>NZ_CM184193.1:0-5587500 GCF_059579345.1 Pseudomonas sp. FSO-7
GTGTCAGTGGAACTTTGGCAGCAGTGCGTGGAGCTTTTGCGCGATGAGCTGCCTGCCCAACAATTCAACACTTGGATCCGTCCACTACAGGTCGAAGCCGAAGGCGACGAGTTGCGTGTCTATGCACCGAACCGTTTCGTTCTCGACTGGGTCAACGAAAAGTACCTGGGCCGGGTCATGGAATTGCTCGACGAGCATGGCAATGGCATGGCGCCTGCGTTGTCCTTATTAATAGGCAGCAAACGCAGTTCGGCACCCCGCGCCGCGCCCAATGCGCCGCTGGCCGCCGCCGCATCACAAGCCCAGCAGGCTGCCCCGGCGCCGGTGCACAACCATGCCGCCCCGGTGCCCGCGCCTGCCCCGAGCAAACGCAACACGCAAAAAGTTGCCGAGGTCAGCGAAGAACCTTCCCGGGACAGCTTCGACCCTATGGCCGGTGCCAGCTCCCAGCAGGCTCCGGTGCGGGCCGAACAGCGCACCGTCCAGGTCGAAGGCGCGCTCAAGCACACCAGCTACCTGAACCGGACCTTTACCTTCGAGAATTTCGTCGAAGGTAAATCCAACCAACTGGCTCGCGCGGCGGCCTGGCAGGTCGCGGACAACCCCAAGCACGGCTACAACCCGCTCTTCCTGTATGGCGGCGTCGGCTTGGGTAAGACCCACTTGATGCACGCGGTGGGCAACCACCTATTAAAGAAGAACCCGAATGCCAAGGTCGTGTACCTGCATTCCGAGCGTTTCGTGGCCGACATGGTCAAGGCGCTGCAACTGAACGCCATCAACGAGTTCAAGCGCTTCTACCGTTCGGTGGACGCCTTGCTGATCGACGACATTCAGTTCTTCGCCCGCAAGGAACGTTCCCAGGAAGAGTTTTTCCACACCTTCAACGCATTGCTTGAAGGCGGGCAGCAGGTCATTCTCACCAGTGACCGCTACCCGAAAGAGATCGAAGGCCTCGAGGAGCGCCTCAAGTCGCGTTTCGGCTGGGGCCTGACGGTGGCCGTCGAGCCGCCGGAGCTGGAAACCCGGGTCGCGATCCTGATGAAGAAAGCCGACCAGGCCAAGGTCGAGCTGCCGCATGATGCTGCGTTCTTCATCGCCCAGCGTATCCGCTCGAACGTGCGTGAACTCGAAGGTGCCCTCAAGCGGGTGATCGCCCACTCGCACTTCATGGGCCGCGATATCACCATCGAGTTGATTCGCGAATCCTTGAAGGACTTGTTGGCGCTCCAGGACAAATTGGTTTCTGTGGATAACATTCAGCGAACGGTTGCCGAATACTACAAAATCAAGATCTCCGACCTGCTGTCCAAACGCCGTTCGCGTTCGGTGGCGCGTCCGCGTCAGGTGGCCATGGCCCTGTCCAAGGAACTGACCAACCACAGCCTGCCGGAAATTGGCGATGTGTTTGGCGGACGCGACCACACCACCGTGCTGCACGCCTGCCGCAAGATCAACGAACTTAAGGAATCCGACGCGGACATCCGCGAGGACTACAAGAACCTGCTGCGTACACTGACCACTTGATGACCACCAGCGCAGCTTATTAAGGCAAGGGACTAGACCATGCATTTCACCATTCAACGCGAAGCCCTGTTGAAACCCCTGCAACTGGTCGCAGGCGTCGTCGAACGCCGCCAGACCTTGCCGGTACTTTCCAACGTGCTGCTGGTTGTCGAAGGCCAGCAATTGTCGCTGACCGGTACCGACCTGGAAGTCGAACTGGTCGGTCGTGTGCAACTTGAAGAACCGGCTGATCCGGGCTCCATCACCGTGCCGGCGCGCAAGCTGATGGACATCTGCAAGAGCCTGCCCAACGATGCGCTGATCGACATCAAGGTCGATGAGCAGAAGCTCGTGGTCAAGGCCGGTCGTAGCCGCTTCACCTTGTCCACACTGCCCGCCAACGATTTCCCGACTGTTGAAGAAGGCCCGGGTTCGCTGACCTGCAGCCTGGACCAGAGCAAATTGCGTCGCCTGATCGAACGCACCAGTTTCGCCATGGCCCAGCAGGACGTGCGTTATTACCTCAACGGCATGCTCCTGGAAGTGTCGGCCGGCGTTATCCGCGCCGTCGCCACCGATGGTCACCGCCTGGCGATGTGCTCGATGCAGGCCGATATCGGTCAGCCGGATCGCCACCAGGTGATCGTGCCGCGTAAAGGTATCCTGGAGCTGGCCCGTCTGCTGACCGAGCCGGACGGCAACGTCAGCATCGTGTTGGGCCAACACCACATCCGCGCCACCACCGGCGAGTTCACCTTCACGTCGAAGCTGGTGGACGGCAAGTTCCCAGACTACGAGCGCGTGCTGCCAAAAGGCGGCGACAAGCTGGTCCTGGGTGATCGTCAGGCGCTGCGCGAAGCCTTCAGCCGTACCGCGATCCTGTCCAACGAGAAGTACCGCGGTATTCGCCTGCAACTGGCCAACGGTCAGCTGAAGATCCAGGCGAACAACCCGGAACAGGAAGAAGCGGAAGAAGAAGTAGGCGTTGAGTACAACGGCGGCTCCCTGGAGATCGGCTTCAACGTCAGCTACCTGCTGGATGTGCTGGGCGTGATGACCACCGAGCAAGTGCGTCTGATCCTGTCCGACTCCAACAGCAGTGCGCTGGTGCAAGAGTCCGATAACGACGATTCGGCTTACGTTGTCATGCCGATGCGTCTGTAATCATCATGCCCAGCAGAAGCTAGATGTCCTTAAGTCGCGTCTCGGTCACCGCGGTGCGCAATCTGCACCCGGTGACCTTCTCCCCCTCCCCCCGCATCAATATCCTTTACGGCGCCAACGGCAGCGGCAAAACCAGCGTCCTGGAAGCCGTGCACCTGCTTGGGCTTGCCCGTTCGTTTCGCAGCACTCGCCTGTTACCGGTCATCCAGTACGATCAACTGGCGTGCACGGTGTTCGGGCAGGTGGAATTGGCGGAAGGCGGTCATAGCGCCTTGGGGATCTCGCGGGACCGGCAAGGCGAGTTCCAGATCCGCATCGATGGGCAGAATGCGCGCAGCGCCGCGCAGCTGGCCGAGATCCTGCCGTTGCAGCTGATCAACCCGGACAGCTTCCGCCTGTTGGAGGGCGCGCCGAAGATTCGCCGGCAATTCCTCGACTGGGGCGTGTTCCACGTGGAACCGCGTTTCATGACGACTTGGCAACGCCTGCAGAAGGCGCTGCGCCAGCGAAACTCTTGGCTGCGGCATGGTACACTTGACGCCGTTTCGCAAGCGGTTTGGGACAGGGAACTGTGCCAGGCCAGCGCTGAAATCGATGAATACCGCCGCGCTTACATCAAAGCCTTGAAACCGGTCTTCGAGCAGACCTTGAGCGAACTGGTTGAGCTTGAGGGCCTGACGCTCAGCTATTACCGAGGCTGGGACAAGGACCGGGAACTGAGCACCGTGCTGGCTGGCTCGCTGCAGCGGGATCAGCAGATGGGCCATACCCAGGCTGGACCACAACGCGCTGACTTGCGCCTCAGATTGGGCGCGCATAACGCCGCGGACATCTTGTCCCGGGGGCAGCAGAAGTTGGTGGTGTGTGCCTTGCGTATCGCCCAAGGGCACCTGGTCAGCCAGGCCCGTCGCGGTCAGTGTATTTATCTGGTGGATGACTTGCCGTCCGAGCTGGACGAAGCCCACCGCCGCGCGTTGTGCCGCTTGCTGGAAGACTTACGCTGCCAGGTGTTCATCACCTGTGTAGACCACGAATTATTGAGGGAAGGCTGGCAGACGGAAACGCCAGTCGCCCTGTTCCACGTGGAACAGGGCCGTATCACCCAGACCCACGACCATCGGGAGTGAAGGCATTGAGCGAAGAAAATACGTACGACTCAACGAGCATTAAAGTGCTGAAAGGCCTGGATGCCGTACGCAAACGTCCCGGTATGTACATTGGTGACACCGACGATGGCAGCGGTCTGCACCACATGGTGTTCGAGGTGGTCGACAACTCCATCGACGAAGCCCTCGCCGGCCATTGCGACGACATCAGCATCATCATCCACCCGGATGAGTCCATCACCGTTCGTGACAACGGCCGTGGCATCCCGGTAGACGTGCACAAAGAGGAAGGCGTTTCCGCCGCCGAGGTCATCATGACCGTCCTCCACGCGGGCGGTAAGTTCGACGATAACTCCTACAAGGTCTCCGGCGGTCTGCACGGTGTAGGTGTCTCGGTGGTGAACGCGCTGTCCGAAGAACTGGTCCTGACCGTTCGCCGCAGTGGCAAGATCTGGGAACAGACCTACGTCCACGGGGTGCCTCAGGCACCGATGGCGATCGTTGGCGACAGCGAGTCCACCGGCACCCAGATCCACTTCAAGGCGTCGAGCGAAACCTTCAAGAACATCCACTTCAGCTGGGACATCCTGGCCAAGCGGATTCGTGAACTGTCCTTCCTCAACTCCGGTGTCGGCATCGTCCTCAAGGACGAGCGCAGCGGCAAGGAAGAGCTGTTCAAGTACGAAGGTGGCCTGCGTGCGTTCGTTGAGTACCTGAACACTAACAAGACCCCGGTCAACCAGGTGTTCCACTTCAACGTCCAGCGTGAAGACGGCATCGGCGTGGAAATCGCCCTGCAGTGGAACGACAGCTTCAACGAGAACCTGTTGTGCTTCACCAACAACATTCCGCAGCGCGATGGCGGCACCCACCTGGTGGGCTTCCGTTCGGCGCTGACCCGTAACCTGAACAACTACATCGAACAGGAAGGCCTGGCGAAGAAGCATAAAGTCGCCACCACCGGTGACGATGCCCGTGAAGGCCTGACGGCGATCATTTCGGTGAAGGTGCCGGATCCGAAGTTCAGTTCCCAGACCAAGGACAAGCTGGTGTCTTCCGAAGTGAAGACTGCGGTCGAACAGGAGATGGGCAAGTACTTCTCCGACTTCCTGCTGGAGAACCCGAACGAAGCCAAGTTGGTGGTCGGCAAGATGATCGACGCCGCCCGTGCCCGTGAAGCCGCGCGCAAGGCCCGTGAGATGACCCGCCGCAAAGGCGCGCTGGACATCGCCGGCCTGCCGGGCAAATTGGCCGACTGCCAGGAAAAGGACCCTGCCCTGTCCGAGCTGTACCTGGTGGAAGGTGACTCTGCTGGCGGTTCCGCCAAGCAGGGTCGTAACCGTCGCACCCAGGCCATCCTGCCGCTCAAGGGCAAGATCCTCAACGTCGAGAAGGCGCGCTTCGACAAGATGATTTCCTCCCAGGAAGTCGGCACCTTGATCACCGCGCTGGGTTGCGGCATTGGCCGCGAAGAGTACAACATCGACAAGCTGCGCTATCACAACATCATCATCATGACCGATGCTGACGTCGACGGTTCGCACATCCGCACCCTGCTGCTGACCTTCTTCTTCCGTCAGTTGCCGGAACTGATCGAGCGCGGCTACATCTACATCGCCCAGCCGCCGCTGTACAAGGTCAAGAAAGGCAAGCAAGAGCAATACATCAAAGACGACGACGCCATGGAAGAGTACATGACGCAGTCGGCCCTGGAAGACGCGAGCCTGCACCTGAACGAAGATGCCCCAGGCATTTCCGGTGAAGCCCTCGAGCGCCTGGTCAACGACTTCCGCCTGGTGATGAAGACCCTCAAGCGTCTGTCACGCCTGTATCCACAGGAACTGACCGAGCACTTCATCTACCTGCCGGCCGTGAGCCTGGAGCAACTGTCCGATCACGCGGCGATGCAGGATTGGCTGGCCCAGTACGAAGTACGCCTGCGCACCGTCGAAAAATCCGGCCTGGTCTACAAAGCCAGCCTGCGCGAAGACCGTGAGCGTAACGTCTGGCTGCCGGAGGTCGAACTGATCTCCCACGGCCTGTCGAACTACGTCACCTTCAACCGCGACTTCTTCGGCAGCAACGACTACAAGACCGTCGTATCCCTCGGCGCGCAACTGAGCACGCTGCTGGACGAAGGCGCGTACATCCAACGTGGTGAACGCAAGAAAGCCGTGACCGAGTTCAAGGAAGCCCTTGAATGGCTGATGGCCGAAAGCACCAAGCGCCACACCATCCAGCGATACAAAGGTCTGGGTGAAATGAACCCGGATCAGCTGTGGGAAACCACCATGGACCCAAGCTCGCGCCGGATGCTGAAAGTCACCATCGAAGACGCCATTGGCGCGGACCAGATCTTCAACACCCTGATGGGTGACGCGGTCGAGCCTCGTCGTGACTTCATCGAGAGCAATGCGTTGGCGGTGTCCAACCTGGATTTCTGATCCTTCTGCGGCGATTCGTTCCAACAAAAAGCCAACGCTTATGCGTTGGCTTTTTTTTACATTTGAAAATCTCTGCACCCCTTCGGACCCGTCGGTCATAAACGGGGTAACTCGGTAACACCCTGGCACAAAGCCTTCATTCTCAATAGGTTAGGAATCCGGGGAGAGTCCCGGATAACGGGAGCTTTAGATTTTCTGGCGCAGAACTTGCGTGTTTAATAACTTACACATCGTTTTTTTAAATTTACAGAAAGCGATGGGTCGAGGTGGTACGAATAAATTCAAATGCCAAGGGTAGTCTCAATGAGCGGTACGCAAACTTCCGATAATCTGGCGCAAGGGCTCAAGCCCCGTCATGTGACGATGCTTTCCATCGCCGGTGTGATTGGCGCCGGTCTGTTTGTCGGCTCCGGCCACGCGATCGCAGCGGCCGGTCCGGCCGTGCTGCTGGCCTACGCGGCGGCGGGTGCCTTGGTGGTGCTGGTGATGCGGATGCTGGGCGAAATGGCGGTGGCGTCGCCGGACACCGGTTCCTTCTCGACGTACGCGGACCGGGCGATCGGTCATTGGGCTGGTTTCACCATTGGCTGGCTCTACTGGTGGTTCTGGGTCCTGGTGATTCCGCTGGAGGCCAACGCCGCTGCGACGATTCTGCATGCCTGGTTCCCGAACGTGGCGATCTGGGTGTTCACGTTGGTCATCACCCTGCTGCTGACGGTCACCAACCTGTTCAGCGTGAAGAATTACGGGGAATTCGAATTCTGGTTCGCCCTGGTCAAGGTGGTGGCGATCATTGGCTTCATTGGGCTGGGGCTGATGGCGATATTTGGTTTTCTGCCAACCAGTCAGGTCAGCGGCGTTTCACACCTGTTCGACACCCAGGGCTTCCTGCCCAACGGCATGGGCGCGGTGTTGGGGGCGATCCTGACCACCATGTTTTCCTTCATGGGCACCGAGATCGTGACCATCGCGGCGGCTGAATCGAAGAACCCGGGCCAGCAGATTTCCAAGGCAACCAACTCGGTGATCTGGCGGATTGGCTTGTTCTACCTCGTGTCCATCTTCATCGTCGTCGCCCTGGTGCCGTGGAACGATCCGCTCTTGGCCAGCGTCGGCTCCTACCAGACGGTACTGGAGCGCATGGGCATTCCGAATGCCAAGCTGATCGTCGATATTGTGGTGCTGGTGGCGGTCACCAGTTGCCTGAATTCGGCGCTGTATACGGCGTCGCGGATGATGTTCTCGTTGGGCAAGCGCGGTGATGCACCGGCCGTTTCCCAGCGCACCAACAAGAGCGGCACGCCTCACTGGGCAGTGATGCTGTCGACCGGTGCGGCCTTTTTGGCGGTATTCGCCAATTACGTGGCACCGGCGGCGGTCTTCGAATTCCTGCTGGCCAGCTCTGGCGCCATTGCGTTGCTGGTGTACCTGGTCATCGCGGTTTCGCAGCTGCGGATGCGCAAACAACGCATGGCTCGCGGTGAAAAAATCGCTTTCAGCATGTGGCTGTTCCCCGGCCTGACCTATACGGTGATTGTCTTCATCGTCGGGGCCTTGACCATCATGCTGTTCCAGGAAGCTCACCGTACGGAGATCCTGGCGACGGGGCTGCTGAGTGGGTTGGTGGTGCTGTCCGGCGTGCTGATACAGCGTCGCCGGATCGCAAAAACAGGAAGCCTGGTGCAGACGATCGGGTGATACCCATTGTGGTGAGGGAGCAAGCTCCCTCGCCATGGATGCAACCCTAACTCGCGACAGACGCCTCACTCCCCGCCGCCACACTCTCCAACCGATACCCATACCCGTAAATCGTCAGCAACTGCCAACCCCGATCCGCCGTCAGCCCGAGCTTGTTGCGCAGGCGATAGATGTGGGTGTCGAGCGGGCGGGACGAGGTCATTTCCTCGTGGGTCCAGAAGCGCTCGTAGAAGTACTCCCGAGACAGCGGCCGGCCCAGGTTGGCGAACAGGCACCGGGCCAGGCGGTATTCCCGTTCGGTCAGGCTGATGGGAATGCCGGCGCGGGTGATGGTCAGCTCGGCGTCGTCGAACGCCAGGTCGT
This sequence comes from Pseudomonas sp. FSO-7, assembly GCF_059579345.1. Classification (NCBI taxonomy): domain Bacteria; kingdom Pseudomonadati; phylum Pseudomonadota; class Gammaproteobacteria; order Pseudomonadales; family Pseudomonadaceae; genus Pseudomonas; species Pseudomonas sp. FSO-7. Next base: position 8,282 of record NZ_CM184193.1, read on the forward strand.
TGAACACCAGCACGTCGCTGGCGGGCGCGCGTTGCAGGTTGTGGCGCCGCAGCACGGCCGTGACCCGGGCCTTGAGCTCGTTGGGCCTGAAGGGTTTGCTCACGTAGTCGTCGGCACCGGCGTTGAGGGCCTGGACGATGTCGTGCTCGCCGTCGCGGCTGGTCAGCATGATGGCGGCCGGTGGTGAATCCATGTGCTCGCGGGTCCAGCGCAGCAGCGAAAGCCCGCTGATGTCGGGCAGTTGCCAGTCCAGGATCAACAGGTCGAAGGTTTCCCGACGCAGTTGCCGCAACAGGTCTTCGCCTCGTTCAAAACTATGCAGGGTCCAGGCTTGCTCGCCTCTGCCGGGGATTTGTTGCAGTGTCTGTTCTACCCGGCGCAGCTCGGCCGGCTCATCGTCCAGTATGGCGACACGCATGGAATGCGATTCCTTGATCTCGAAAGTAACGGACATCCTCAGGTGGCAATGAAAGGCAGCCAGTGGCTGATTCATTGACCTGTCGCTGGTTGCGACAATACCGGCTCGCGGCACAGAGGGAAAGGCAGCAGCGCGCCACCCATCGAGTCCGTTATAGTCGTGGGCGTTTCAGCCTGTCGACTGATGCGGGCCAGTGAAGATATCCACAGTCCTTGAGTTCGGCCAGGAGGCCTATGAGTAACCAGCGTCGCCGTGAGAGTCGTGAACCCACTCAGGTCCAGCGGTTGTTTCGCCAGTTGGTACGGGAGTGGTTGTGGATAAGTCTACTGCTATTGCCGCTGACAGCCTTGCTGTCATTGAGCAGCCAATCCACAGGCAACCACTCAGGCGCCGCGTTGTTGTCGGTGTGCCTGGTGGGCTGTGTATTGGGTTTGCTGCTGTTGCGCCCACGCCTGGCCCTGTGGACAACGGTGGGCGGCATGAGCCTGGCCCTGTTGATCAGCGCCGTGCTGGGCGCGCGGGGTTGGTGGTGGTCGCCCATGGCCAGTGTGCTGGGCATCATGTTCGGCTACCTGATCTGGAACTGGCGGCGCCTGAGCGTGGTGCTGGCCTATTTCGGCTGGGAGCTGGCACGCCTGGACGCCGAGCCCAAGGTCTTCCCTGAACGTCGCCGTGCCTCCTACACCGGCAGCGACCGTTTGCAGGGCCAGATCATGGCCCTGGAACAAGCCATGAGCCGAACCCGCGACACTCGGCGCTTCATTGCCGACGGCCTGGAATACTTGCCGGTGGCAACCATGATCAGCGATCCCCAAGGCAAACTGCTGCTGGGTAATCGCAAGGCGCGCGAGCTGTTCGGCCATGGTCTGGCGGGCGGCGATGTGCTGGAGCACCTTGGGCAATTGGGTTATCCGGGGCTGGAGCATGGGGCGCATCACCGGTTATCCACATTGCCCTTGGTGGAGTTTCGCGACATTCGCGAGCGCAGCTTGCGCCTGGAACGGGCGGCGCTGTTGCCGGTTGATGGCGATGCGCCGATTGGCTGGTTGCTGAGCCTCACGGACCTGAGCGCCGAACGTGAGGCGGAAGAACAGCGCAGCGTCATGCTGCGGTTCCTCTCCCATGACTTGCGCGCCCCTCACTCGGCGATCCTTGCGCTGCTCGATGTGCAGCGGCATCAGGCGGGTGGCGATCATCCGCTGTTCGACCAGATCGAGCGCCAGGTACGGCGCGCCCTGGACCTGACCGAGGGCTTTGTGCAATTGGCCAAGGCCGAATCCGAGGCCTATCAATTCCAGCCGACGCTGTTCGCCATGCTGGTGCTGGACGTGCTCGACCAGGCGCTGCCCATCGCCCAGGCGAAACGTATCCAGTTAGTCCACGAAATAGAGGATGAAGAGGCGACGGTGAGGGCCGATCAATCGTTGCTGACTCGTGCCCTGTTCAATCTGTTGGAAAATGCCATCAAGTACAGCCCGCCCGATGCCTGCATTTCTCTGCAGGTTCATTGCGCCGCGGGTTGGTTGATCTGCAATGTCGCTGACCAAGGCAAGGGCATCAGCGTCGAAGAACTGCCGGACCTGTTCAGTCAGTACCGACGGTTTTCGTCGGCCCAAGGGGTCGATGGAATTGGCCTTGGGTTATCGATGGTCAAGGCAGTGGTTGATCATCACGAGGGGAAAATCGAGTGCCACAGCGTGGTAGGTAAAGGCACAACGTTCAGCCTGCGCTTCCCGTTGCTGGAAGATTGAAAGATCGCCGCCTTCGGCAGCTTCTACAGGACGTATCGAATCTCTGCAGGAGCTGCCGAAGGCTGCGATCTTTCAGGTGCTATAAAAACTTATGCACCTGCAGACGGGTTTTATGTGTTTAGGAAATATGTATTAAAAACAGATACCTACAACATAAAAGCAACGGATTTTGAAAAAACGGTACACAGGTTATCCACAGATCTCAAACAGCGGCTTGTTCCGTGGGTACTTCCGCGACAGGGCCGGGAGGAAGCGAGCCCATTTCCCGTTGTGCCTGTTCATTCCAAGCCTGTACGCGGTCATTGAGCTCGGCGATGGCGCGGGGCCCGGTGCCTTCGGCATACATCGGCGCGCCGATCACCACGGTGATGACGCCCGGCGTTCTGATCCAGCCCGCCTTGGGCCAGAATTTGCCGGCATTGTGTGCAATCGGCAGCACTGGCAGGTTCGCGTTCACCGCCAATGCGGAACCGCTGCGGGAGAACTTGCCAATCTTCCCGTAAGGAACACGGGTGCCCTCGGGGAAGATCAGCACCCAGGTGTTGTCCCTCAGCAGCTCGTCACCCTTCTTCGCCACCTGCTTGAGCGCCAACTTGGGGTTGTCGCGATCGATGGCAATCGGACGCAGCATCGCCATGGCCCAGCCGAAGAACGGTACGAACAGCAGTTCACGCTTGAGGACCTGGCTCAACGGCTCGAAATAGGCCGAGAGGAAGAACGTTTCCCAGGTGCTCTGGTGGTTGGACTGGATCACGCAGGGCCGGTCCGGCACGTTCTCGGCGCCCTTCACTTCATAGCGGATGCCCAGGAACACCTTGCTCAGCCACAGTGCGCAGCGGCACCAGTACACGTTGATGAAACGGTAGCGCGCCCTGAACGGCAGAAAGGGCGCGATAAAAAAACTCAGGGAGCACCACAACAAGGAACTGGTGCCCAGCAGCAGGTAAAAGAGAAAGCTTCTGATGGCCTGCAATATCGACATAGCGGCGTTTACCGTTGCGGGCAATGCCCGCCTGTTCAAGCGCTTCCCGAACAATCCTTGATCAGGATGTATTGGGAGCTCTAATTGTGGATAAGTTCAGCGGCAATCGCCGCCAGGTCGTCAAAAATCAAGGTGCCCACCGGCAGGGTCTTGCCCAGAGTCTTCTCGCCCTTTCCGGTCTTTACCAAAACTGGCTGACAATCGACGGCCTTGGCCGCCTCCAGGTCACCGAGACTGTCGCCGACGAACCACACACCCGCCAAGGCCACATCGTAATGTGCGGCAATGGTTTTCAACATGCCCGGCTTGGGCTTGCGGCACTCGCAGCCGTCGTCCGGCCCGTGCGGGCAATAGACGATCAAACCGACTTCCCCGCCCTGCTCCGCCACCAGGGCGCGCAAGCGCTCATGCATGGCGTCCAGGACGGCGAGGTCATAATAACCGCGGGCAATGCCCGACTGGTTGGTGGCGACCGCCACCGTCCAGCCGACCTTGCTCAACTGCGCGATGGCTTCGATCGAACCGGGTAGCGGCAACCACTCCTCCACCGATTTGATGTATGCGTCGGAGTCGTGATTGATCACCCCGTCCCGATCGAGAATCAGCAGTTTCAAGCGTTACCCCAGCAACGAAATATCGGCGACGCCGAGGAACAGCCCACGCAGACGCGCCAGCAGTGCGTAGCGGTTGGCCCGTACTTTGGCGTCTTCGGCGTTGACCATCACCGCCTCGAAAAACGCATCCACCGGCTCGCGCAGTGCCGCCAGGCGCGCCAGGGTTTCACTGTACTGACGCGCTGCCGCCATCGGCTGGACCGCCTGGTCCGCCTGCTGGATCGCCGAGTACAGGGAAAACTCGTTGGCGTTGTCGAAGTACTTGGCTTCGACGGTGGCCGCGATGTTGCCTTCGGCCTTGCCCAGCAGGTTCGATACCCGCTTGTTCACCGCTGCCAGCGCGGCGGCTTCCGGCAATTTGCGGAACGCCTGCACCGCTTGTACGCGCTGGTCGAAGTCCAGGGCCGAACCCGGTTTCAGGGCACGCACCGACAGGTAGGTGGCGACATCGACGCCTTCATCTTCATAACGCGCACGCAGGCGGTCGAAGATGAATTCCAGCACCGCATCGGCCAGGCCGGCGGCCTTGACCTTGCTGCCGAACGCATTGACGGCGAATGCCACGGCGTCGTTCAGGTCCAGGTCCAACTGCTTGTCGATCAGGATCCGCAACACGCCCAGCGCCGCGCGACGCAAGGCATACGGGTCTTTGCTGCCGGTGGGCAGCATGCCGATGCCGAAGATGCCCACCAGGGTGTCGAGCTTGTCGGCGATCGCTACGGCCGCACCGGTCAGGGTGGTCGGCAGTTCAGCACCGGCACCGCGGGGCATGTACTGCTCGTTCAGCGCCAGGGCTACGTCCTGCGGCTCGCCATCGTTGAGGGCGTAGTAGTAACCGGCAACGCCTTGCATCTCCGGGAACTCACCGACCATCTCGGTGGACAGGTCGCACTTGGACAGGATGCCGGCACGGGCCGCGCGCTGGGCGTCGCCGCCGATGCGTGGGGCGATGAATGCCGCCAGTTTCGAAACACGCTCGGCCTTGTCGTAGACGCTGCCGAGTTTTTCCTGGAACACCACGTTGCGCAGGCGTTCGTTGAAGCTTTCCAGGGGTTGTTTCTTGTCTTGCTTGAAGAAGAACTCGGCATCGGTCAGGCGCGGGCGAACGACTTTCTCGTTACCGGCGATGATCTGCTGCGGGTCCTTGCTTTCGATGTTGGCGACCGTGATGAAGCGCGGCAGCAACTTGCCGTCGGCGTCCAGCAGGCAGAAGTACTTCTGGTTGTCCTGCATGGTGGTGATCAGCGCTTCCTGCGGCACTTCAAGGAAACGTTCCTCGAACGAGCACACCAGCGGCACCGGCCATTCCACCAATGCGGTCACTTCGTCCAGCAGGTTGGCCGGCACGATGGCGGTGCCTTCCTGCAGGGTGGCCAGCTCTTCGGTGCGCTTGCTGATCAGCTCGCGACGCTCGTTGGCGTCGGCCAGCACGTAGGCGGCGCGCAGGTCGGCCAGGTAGTTGGCCGGCGAGGTGATGCGCACGCTCTGTGGATGGTGGAAGCGGTGACCGCGGGAATCGCGACCGGCCTTCTGGGCCAGGATCGTGCAATCGATGACCTGGTCACCGAGCAGCATCACCAGCCATTGGGTCGGACGCACGAACTCTTCCTTGCGCGCCGCCCAGCGCATGCGCTTGGGGATCGGCAAGTCATTGAGGGAGTCTTCGACGATGGTCGGCAACAGGCTGGCGGTCGGCTTGCCCTTGATGCTCTGGCTGTAGCGCAGCTTCGGACCGCTCTGGTCGATTTCGCTCAGGTCCACGCCGCATTTCTTGGCGAAACCCAGGGCGGCCTGGGTCGGGTTGCCGTCGGCATCGAACGCGGCCTGGCGTGGCGGGCCGTCGAGGTTGATGCTGCGGTCCGGCTGTTGCGTCGCCAGGGCAGTGATCAGCACGGCCAGGCGGCGCGGCGCGGCGTAGACGTGCTTGGCTTCGTAGTTCAGGCCGGCGGCTTGCAGGCCTTTGTCTATACCGGCCAGAAACGCATCGGCCAGGGTGTTCAGGGCTTTGGGTGGCAGTTCTTCGGTGCCCAGTTCAACCAGAAAATCTTGAGCACTCATTGTGCAGCCTCCAGCTTAGCCAACACTTCATCACGCAGGTCCGGGGTCGCCATCGGGAAGCCCAGCTTGGCACGGGCCAGCAGGTAGGCTTGCGCAACGGAACGCGCCAGGGTGCGCACACGCAGGATGTATTGCTGGCGCGCGGTCACGGAAATCGCCCGGCGTGCGTCCAGCAGGTTGAAGGTATGGGATGCCTTCAACACCATTTCATAGCTCGGCAACGGCAGCGGCTGGTCGAGCTCGATCAGGCGCTTGGCTTCGCTCTCGTAGAAATCGAACAGCTCGAACAGCTTCTCGACGTTGGCGTGTTCGAAGTTGTAGGTCGACTGCTCCACTTCGTTCTGGTGGAACACGTCGCCATAGGTCACTTTGCCGAACGGGCCATCGGCCCACACCAGGTCGTAGACCGAATCCACGCCCTGCAGGTACATGGCCAGGCGTTCCAGGCCGTAGGTGATTTCGCCGGTGACCGGGTAGCACTCGATGCCGCCCGCCTGCTGGAAGTAGGTGAACTGGGTCACTTCCATGCCGTTGAGCCAGACTTCCCAGCCCAGGCCCCAGGCGCCCAGGGTTGGCGATTCCCAGTTGTCTTCGACGAAACGAATGTCGTGCACCAGCGGATCGAGGCCGACGTGCTTGAGGGAACCCAGGTACAGTTCCTGGAAGTTTTCCGGGTTCGGCTTCAGCACCACCTGGAACTGGTAGTAGTGCTGCAGGCGGTTCGGGTTTTCGCCGTAGCGGCCGTCAGTCGGGCGGCGGCTGGGCTGCACATAAGCGGCGTTCCAGGTTTCCGGGCCGATGGCACGCAGAAACGTGGCAGTGTGGAAAGTGCCGGCGCCTACTTCCATATCGTAGGGCTGAAGTACCACGCAACCTTGCTCGGCCCAGTATTGCTGGAGGGCGAGGATCAAGTCTTGGAAGGTACGCACGGCTGGCGTAGGCTGGCTCACGAAATTCACCTGTTTCTTGGGCTGCGATTTAAAGAGCGGGAGTATACCCGATTCGTTCGTGCGCACGCCCCCTGGAGCCTTATGCCACGCTGCTTTTGGTGTTCTGACGATCCGTTGTACATGGCTTATCACGATCAGGAGTGGGGCACGCCGCTGCGCGATGCGCAGGGTTTGTTCGAGTTGCTTTTGCTCGAAGGGTTCCAGGCGGGGTTGTCCTGGATCACCGTTTTGCGCAAACGCGAGCGCTACCGGGAAGTGTTGTACGGCTTTGACGTGCAGCGTGTGGCGCAGATGAGCGACGCGGAAATCGATGAGCTGATGCTCGACCCGGGCATCATCCGCAACCGCCTCAAGCTCAAGGCCGCCCGGCGCAACGCCCAGGCCTGGCTGGCGCTGGAAGACCCGGTGGCGTTTCTCTGGTCGTTCGTGGGCGGCAAACCCATCATCAACCATTTCAAGGACCGCAGCGAAGTGCCGGCCATCACGCCCGAGGCGCTGGCGATGAGCAAAGGCCTGAAAAAAGCCGGGTTCACCTTCGTCGGGCCGACCATTTGCTACGCCTTGATGCAGGCCTCGGGCATGGTCATGGACCACACCCAAGACTGTGACCGCTACGCCGAGTTGGTAAACGGCGGTTAGAATAGCCGGCTCGCAACACGGCCCATACATTCAGGAGTGACCTGTGGATAAGTTGAAAGGCGCCTTGCTGGTCGGCGCTCTGCGGTTGTTTGCGCTGCTGCCCTGGCGAGCGGTGCAGGCGGTGGGCTCGGCCATTGGCTGGCTCATGTGGAAATTTCCCAACCGTTCCCGCGACGTGGTGCGGATCAACCTCGCCAAGTGCTTTCCCGAGATGGACTCGGCCGAGCGTGAGCGCCTGGTGGGCCAGAGCCTCAAGGACATCGGCAAATCCCTGACCGAAAGCGCTTGTGCCTGGATCTGGCCGGCTCAGCGCTCCATCGAGCTGGTGCGCGAAGTCGAAGGCCTGGAGGTGCTGAAAGAAGCCCTGGCCTCCGGCAAAGGCGTGGTCGGCATCACCAGCCACCTGGGCAACTGGGAAGTGCTCAATCACTTCTATTGCAGCCAGTGCAAACCGATCATTTTCTACCGCCCGCCCAAGCTCAAGGCGGTGGATGAATTGCTGCAAAAGCAACGCGTGCAACTGGGCAATAAAGTCGCGGCCTCCACCAAGGAAGGCATCCTCAGCGTCATCAAGGAAGTGCGCAAAGGCGGCCAGGTGGGCATCCCCGCCGACCCGGAACCGGCCGAATCCGCCGGCATCTTCGTGCCCTTCTTCGCCACCCAGGCCCTGACCAGCAAGTTCGTGCCGAACATGCTCGCCGGCGGCAAAGCCGTCGGCGTATTCCTCCACGCCCTGCGCCTGCCGGACGGCTCCGGCTACAAAGTCATCCTCGAAGCCGCCCCGGACGCGATGTACAGCACCGACACCGAAACCTCATGCGCGGCCATGAGCCAAGTGGTGGAGCGCTATGTACGCGCCTACCCGAGCCAGTACATGTGGAGCATGAAACGCTTCAAGAAACGCCCGCCGGGCGAGGCGCGGTGGTACTGAAAACCTGTTGCTTTCTATGAGCGTGGGGGCTTGGGATTTGGGGTGAATGCAGGATCTGTGAACACCCAGAGCCAAGCTTGCTCGCGATGACGGCGGCACATTCAACATCGATGCAAGCAGACCCACCGCTATCGCGAGCAAGCTCGCTCCCACAGTTTTTCCGGGTTGTTCACAGACATCGCATCCATCCCAAATCCTGTGAGAGCGAGCTTGCTCGCGATAGCGCCCTGACAGCCGCCGCATAACTCACTGACCCCACCCCCTCTTAAAGCTTGGTCCCCCCCTGTCGATAACCCGATGTATCCGCCAATCATGGACCGATGAAATGGAACTCTCCCTGAACGCTGCCTCTATCTCGCCCGGCAACACCAACCTCGCCCGTTCCGACCAGAAGTTGGTGAGCAATCCTCCAGCGGACGCCGTAAAGCAGCTGGCAAATGCCGGCCCAGCAGCGATCTACCACCCCGGCGAAGAAACCCAGCTCATGGTGGAGTCGCCGGTGGTCATCGAAACCTGGATCGGTCGATCCCAATCGCCAGATTTCCCTCGATACGCCGCCATCACCGAGAGCGCGAAAAACACCCTGAAAAGCTCTTTCGAGACATTCCAGTCAACGCTTTCGGCAACCCATCCGGATTTGGCCGGTAAGAAATACGGCTTCACCGTCGAGGCCGATGGCAGGCTCAAGGTGCTCAACACGGCCGGCCAGCTCAGCAGCTCGGACACCCAGCGCCTGACGGATCTGCTCAATGAATCCGCTGATTTGAAAACCGCGGCCGTTGCGTTCCGCGACGCCTCGATCGACATGGTCGACGCCGACTCGCCGTGGTCTGGAAGCTACCTGGGCCGCTACAACCTGACCCAGGAAAACTTCGCCAACACCATCGATCTGGCGCCGATGCTCAAGCGCCCCGGCTCGGTACCGCCCCAGGAGTTTTCGGACGGGTTGTTTTTCAACCAGTTGGCGTACAAAGGCGAACTCGCGACGCGAGAGACGGAGGCGGCAATGTTTGAACGGCGTGCAGCCCAGCGATTCAGCGCGCAGGCCTGAAAGGCTGGGTCGCGAATCCGTGGTCAGATCAGTAATTAACCTGACGGCTGATTGATCACAAAGAGGCGCAAAGCCTCAATCGTGTCCATGATTAAGGGCCTGCGATAGCGGCGACGTTGGGATGGCAAAGCCATCTCTAAATCCGTCGGACTACCCTCCAGCCAGAAATATCGCACTTCCTCTGGTTCATTAATCAAGGAGTCCCCTCATGAACATCGATTTCACCGGACGTCAGGTCCTGGTTACCGGGTCCACTAGCGGCATCGGTTTTGCGACCGCCAAAGGCTTCCTGCAAGCCGGCGCCCACGTGGTCATCAATGGTCGCAGCGAGAGCAGCGTGGAGGACGCGCTGCAGCGCTTGGGCGACCTTGCCTCAAGGGCGACTGGCTTTGTGGGCGATCTCAGCAACGCGCCTGGCTGTCAGGCACTCGTCGCCCAGCACCCAAGTTTCGATATCGTTATCAACAACCTGGGCATTTTCAAACAGGAAGACTTTTTCGAAACGCTGGACAGCGAATGGCAGCGCTTCTTCGAAACCAACGTAATGTCTGGCGTGCGTGTTTCCAGGGCCTACGCGCAAGGCATGGTCGAGCGTGGTTGGGGGCGGATTGTGTTTGTCTCGTCGGAATCGGGCGTGAACATTCCCGCTGACATGATCCACTACGGCTTCACCAAAACCGCCCAACTGTCCATCGCTCGCGGCCTGGCCAAGCGACTCGCCGGCACGGGCGTGACGGTGAACTCGGTGCTGCCTGGGCCGACCCTTTCCGAAGGTGTTGCCCAGATGCTCCAGGCAGACGTCGAGCGCAGCGGGGAAAGCTTGGAAAAAGTCGCGGCGGATTTCGTCAACCAGCACCGCAGCACCTCGATCATCCAGCGTGCGGCGCGCGTCGAGGAAGTCGCCAACATGATCATCTATGCCAGCTCGGAACAGGCCTCGGCCACCACCGGTGCGGCGTTGCGTGTGGATGGTGGTGTGGTGGATAGCATCGTTTAGGGCCCTATGACACGTTGCAAAAAAACGCCGCTTCCTCATGAGAGATAAGCGGCGTTTTTTCTTTCGGAAGCAACATGGGTTGATATGACCGGTTTTCGGAGCGTTGAAGGGTTTGTTCAGCCTACCCGGTTTTCGATCAAGCGATCCGAGCCGCCTTCGGCTACACGTTTTTCGATCAGGCGATCCGAACCACCCTCAGCGAACGTAGGTTGAACAGAAGAAGTCGCGAACGCATTGCCGAGCGACAGAGCCAGAAGCGAGCCAACGAGAGTTTTGCTGAAAGTGTTCATGTCCTGATCCTTTTTATTCGTAGATGAAGTGAGTTAGACGGTGACGTGCAAACGGACGTCGACGTTGCCGCGTGTCGCGTTGGAGTACGGGCAAACCTGGTGAGCCGCGTCGACCAGCGCTTGAGCATCGGCTTGATCCAGACCTGGCAGGTTGATGTGCAGGTCGATGTCCAGACCGAAACCGCCAGGGATCTGGCCGATGCCAACGTGTGCTGTGATCGAAGCGTCAGCAGGAATGCTGCGTTTGCTCTGGCTGGCGACAAACTTCAACGCGCCGATGAAGCAAGCCGAGTAGCCGGCGGCGAACAACTGCTCAGGGTTGGTGGCTTCACCACCGGCGCCGCCCAGGGCTTTTGGAGTAGCCAGTTTCACGTCGAGAATCTTGTCGCTGGAAACAGCACGGCCATCACGGCCACCGGTGGAGGTTGCGACTGCGGTATAGAGAACGTTCATGGTGTTTCCTCTTTTGCTGATTGATTTGATCGTTTTGGCTTGCGCTAAATGTTTGTGCGCTAACCAGTTGAGATAAAGTTAACGGATGAATAATTAGCGCGCAAGATAAATTTTTAAAAATTTACCTGCCTTGAATTAACCAATTGATCTAAAAAGAAATTTATTTTTAGGCGTCGCAGTGTCGCCAGCTTGTGTGGGCCGCGAGGAGAGCCAAGGAGAAGGAAGTGCTAGGGGGATCAGCAGGTCCAGCGCAATTGCAGGCCTTCGGAGACAGGGAGTTCAAAGCAGAATAATGGGCTTCTCGATCGTTCCCACGCTCCGGCGTGGGAAGCCGCCAGGGACGCTCCGCGTTCCGCTTGTGGGGTGTGACGCAGAGCGTCACGGGATGCATGCCCACGCAGAGCGTGGGAACGACCACCACGCCTCCGCCAGCCCACACAGCCTAGCGCCTTTGCCTACAACCACACCGGAACCCACCTGCTTGTGTGCCCTGCCCCCCGGGTTCTATTGTTTTACTGCCACTGCCCATGAACCCCACTTCTATTGATGAGTTTTCCATGAAGGCTTCCAAGCGCCCTTCAAAGCCATGCTTGCAGCTCAGCACCAAGTGGAAGCCCGCCGTCTGGCTGGCTGCGCGACTACTATTGAGCGCCAGTTCTTGTCGGTTAGCCTCGCCAAGGGTAAGGAGCTTGAACCCGTTGGCCGTATGGCCAGTGCCAGAACCTGATTTTCTGCTGATACAAAAAAACGCCGAATTGGCGTTTTTTTGGTTTTCCGCTGAGGGTAAAGCCAACCCGACTAAGCAACAGCCACTCGATTGCGACCCAGCGCCTTCGCCCGATACAGGGCCTTATCCGCATCGTTCATCAAGCTGTGAAGGTCCTTATTGCAAGCCTCCGTCGACGCGACGCCAAGGCTGGCGGTTATGCAGTGAACAGGCTCGATCATCAAACCCGCAATCGTATCGATGAGCTGTTCTGCAATCTGGGTAGCGACTTCGATGGACGTGTCCGGAAGCAGAATGGCGAACTCTTCCCCACCTAGCCGACCGTGAATATCCGTCGCCCGAAACGACGAACTGATGACCATCCCCATCTCGCGCAAAACCTGATCCCCGACCTGATGGCCGTAGGTGTCGTTGATGTGCTTGAAGTGATCCATGTCCAACATGACCGCGCACAACCCTAACCGGTTGGTCTTGCATTCGTCATAAAGCTGCTGAGCATGTTCGAAAAAAGCCCGTCGACTCTTCAGGCCGGTCAGTTCATCGGTTTGTGCGGCGCGGGTTGAAATGCTGTTCGCCTGTTCCATTTCACGGGTAAGACGAAAGGCGATTTCCAGGGCCTGGGACATTTTGTGTGTGGCGCGGGCCGCAAATGCGGCGAACACCAGGATCGAAAGGGCCATGCCAACTTGGATCGGCGACGGTTGAAACAGCAGCCAGACGGTGCACGGAAACAACACCAGGCCAATGGAGACCAGCGTCATATCGCGGTAGGCCGAATAACAGGACACCGCGCTGACGGACATCCCGACGGTAAAGAGCATCACCAACGCCTGGGACAACAGATCGTCCGCCGGCATGACCACAAACGCCCCGCCGCCCCAGATGCTGGCGGACAATACCAACGTGACCCAGTACCTGCGCTCCCAGCGTTGAGGCGTACGCTCACTTTCGTCGCTGCGAAAATAGGCAACGAACATCGCGATACGCACCAGCGTCGATGCTGTCAGGAAGGCCAGCCACCAAAGAATGACACTGTGCTCAAACCGATCCCAACACAGCCAACTCAACATGATGGCAGCCATGTAACTGCCGAAAACCGCAGAAACGGATTGGCGAAACAGTTGCTGCAATCGATCAGTCCGCACCTGCTCGGCTATGCAAAAATCCTGGCCATTGCGAGATCTTGGGCCGCCCATTTGATCCACCTGATCGTGACGCAACGAAAGCGGCGATTGTGGCACCCTGCCACCAACGCAAACAACTGAATTACTGTGGCGAGGGGATTTATCCCCGCTGGGCTGCGAAGCAGCCCCAACCCTTCCCACAACAAACTGTGCATCATCTTCTTTACAGGAGCAGGCTGGAATCAATCCGCAATAACGGGTGAACCCGCCAAAGAAAAACCCGACGCTTTACGTCGGGTTTTTCAGCGAAGGCAAGTTGTTACGGGTTACTCGACTTGCGACAGCTTGGCGTCGTCGCAACCGGCAGCACGGCACTCGCGCTCGACCGCTTTGAGGATGACGATACGCGCCTCGGTCTTCTCGTTGGCACAGTCCAGGTAGAGCAGGCCATCGTTGGAACAGGCGCTGTCACGATTTTTGATCCACTGGATTTGAGCGGCTTTCACCTTTTTCTTTTGCTCCGGGTTCAGCGCACTCATCGTCTTCTTGTATTGATCGTTGATGTCCTGATCCGACTGAACCATTTTCAGCGACGCGCAATAGGTTCTGTCATAGGCGTTTCTAGGGTTATCGCAACTCATCGCAGATGCCGATGCGGATGCCATTGCCAGCAATGCTCCAACCAACAAAGACTTGATCACTCACTTCACTCCCTGAATGCCCTCTATTCATTAGAGGTCGCGGCGGGAAATTTATCATGAGGGCTGTAGAACAATGAAGCGGGTCCTACCCCCCCCTCATGTTTTCCATGGCCCACAATCGGCCGCGACTGCCTTGCGTTACAGCTTTGACGTTCTCGACCAAAGATCAAGGTCGCTGCCGCACGCCGCAACGATGTAGTTTCCACACCAAGAGAATCCGAACGCCCTCACGTGGTCCCTGTAGATCACCGTGCAATCTGCTTGATGACCCTCAATCAGTGCATTTTTGAAGGGTTTGCTCAGAATAAGGCTGTTCTCGGGCCAATCTGGGGAAACCAGCTCCAGTCCCTCCCCGGCGATGTTGCTGGTTGGCAAGCCTCCGCCCTGTATGCCACACAGCGGTATGACTTCATCGGCGATCACGCCAATGCCCTGGCAATGCAACCCAAGCTCGCTCAAGCCTGCATACTCTTCATAGTCGCGCTCAATTTTTTCGCCTGTGTCGCAGTGCACAACACTCCGACCCGAGCTTGAGACGACCAGCAAGTAGGGACCTTTTTGCGAAAACCCTACCGATAGCAGCCCGCCGACGGCTATCGAAGCCACATGAGCCCAGCCCTCGGGGTTCTTATCGACAGGGATCTGTTCGATGAGTCGTATCAAGCGTTTTCGATTGTCTTCGCGTAATGAATTCATGGGGGCATTCGGATAAAAAGGGGCAAGTATATTCCTGCGCTCCCCCCTTTTTCGGAGCGAAAGACAGCAACCATCACGTACCGAGCGGGCATCCCGAGCCGGTCAAACATTCGTGGCGAGGGAGCTTGCTCCCGCTGGGCTGCAACGCAGCCCCACCCACTTCAAACCTCAACCGCAAACCCGTCTAGCCCCGATTTATGGGCCAAAACCAAGCCCTGTTTATTCCGCTGGCGTGATCCTTCCATCAAGCTACACATCCTTGCGCCATTACCTACAACTACGCCAGAATCCGCCCGCTTGTGCACCTTGCCCCTGGGTTCTATCGTTTTCCTGCCACTGCCCATCAGTGGTCGGGTTTAGTAGCCCGAGGTATTTAGTAAGGTGCAAAGCTCTATCAATCAGGTATTTCCATGCCTGTATTTGATGGCGGTTGTGCGCAGGGCGCCCTCGGGCGCGCCGGCTTGCTAAGTCCCCGGTCTACTAACCTGCGTACAGCTGCCACCCCTTGTTTAGTAGCTAGAGGGTTGCGGCTTCAACTATAGGACTTAGTACATGTTCAAACCTACACCGAATCCGCCAGAGGCGGACCAAGCTCCCCCGCGCACCAAATCCAAGGCCAAAAAGCACGACGAAGCCACCAAACGCGTCCTGGATCACTACCTGCTCCCAAAACCGGAAAAGTCCGAAGATGCGTCCCAACCGGGTCAGCTCTTCACCGTCGCAAAAAACGCCGACAACGAATCCCTCCTAGCCAACCTCAGCGAAACCCTGGCGGCAGCCGACGCAATGGTCAGCAACCTGGCCTTCGATCTGGAAGGTCAGCGCCGCCACATCCTTCTCGGCATCCAGCAATTGATTGAGCTGAGTTCATTGCTGGCTAACCGGGTGTTGGATAACGTTGATCCGCGATAGCAAATAAACATCCTTGCCAAAAGCAAACCCTACACCTTGCGTCGGGTTCGCTTTTTTAACGCTCCAGAAACACGAAAGCCCGCAGAGATTTCTATGAATGCCCGTGATCTTGCGGATTTTTGCCCGTCACGCATATTTCCGAGCAAAAAAAAACGGGCCTGCATTCCCACGCAGCCCCGTTTTTTTCACCACCTGATCAGCTCAAAACGCCGGCAAAACCGCCCCTTTGTACTTCTCAAGAATAAAAGCTTTCACCTCCGGCGTATGCAGCGCCGCAACCAGCTTCTTCATCGCCTCACTGTCCTTATCATCCTCACGGGCAACCAGAATGTTCACATAAGGCGAGTCGCTACCTTCGATCACCAGCGCGTCCTTGGAAGGATCAAGCTTCGCCTCCAACGCATAGTTGGTATTGATCAACGCCAGATCCACCTGAGTCAGCACCCGCGGAATGGTCGCCGCTTCCAGCTCACGGAACTTCAAATCCTTCGAGTTCTCGGTAATGTCCTTGGTCGTCGACAGGATGTTGTTCGAATCCTTCAACTTGATCACCCCAGCCTTCGCCAGCAGCAACAGCGCACGGCCGCCGTTGGTAGCGTCGTTAGGAATCACCACGTTGGCGCCGCCTGGCAGTTCTTCAAGCTTCTTGTACTTACTGGAATAAGCGCCCAGTGGCTCCAGGTGCACACCGGCCACGCTCACCAGGTGCGTGCCCTTGGCCTTGTTGAACTCATCCAGGTACGGCTGGTGCTGGAAGAAGTTGGCGTCCAGGCGCTTTTCCGCGACCTGCACGTTGGGCTGGATGTAGTCGGTGAAGACTTTGACCTTGAGGTCTACGCCTTGCTTTTCCAATGCCGGTTTGACGAATTCGAGGATTTCCGCGTGAGGGACCGGCGTGGCCGCGACGGTCAGGGTGTCGGCGGCGTGGGCGGAAAACGCTGCGGCGGCAGCGAAGGCAACCAGTAGTTTCTTCATTCAGCTAACTCCTTTTGAGTGCCCGCTTGCGGCGCCTGCTCTCGGCGCCTGCCAGCGAATGGCCGGCTCATGGTTTATTGGCCGCGAGGCCTTATTTTCTAGAAAAATGCACAACCAGTTTGTCGCCCACGGTTTGCAGGACCTGGACCAGCACCAGCAGCAACACCACTGTGACCACCATGACGTCGGTCTGGAAACGCTGGTAGCCGAAACGGATCGCCAGGTCGCCCAAACCACCGGCGCCGACCACACCGGCCATGGCCGTGTAGGACACCAGCGTAATCGCTGTCACCGTAATCGCGGCAAAAATGCCCGGACGGGCTTCCGGCAGCAAGGCGTTGACGATGATCTGCCGCGTGGTAGCGCCCATGGCCTGGGTCGCTTCGATGATGCCGCGGTCGACTTCGCGCAGTGCGGTTTCCACCAGGCGGGCGAAGAACGGTGTCGCGCCCACCACCAGTGGTGGGATCGCGCCGGCCACGCCCAGGGAGGTGCCGGTGATCAATACCGTGAACGGGATCATCACGATCAACAGGATGATGAACGGCAGTGAACGCAGGATGTTCACGATCAGCGACAGCAGCGCATACACACCGCGGGCTTCGAGCAACTGGCGCGGGCTGCACAGGAACAGCAGCACGCCCAGGGGCAGGCCGAGCAGCACGGTGAACAGCAGCGAGCCGAACAGCATCAGGAAGGTGTCGCCCGTCGCCAGCCAGATTTCCAGCCAGTCGATGTTGGAGAAGAACGAACTCAACAGTTCCATTAGCGCAGCACCTCCATGTGGACATCGGCCGCGGTGAAGCGGGCGAACGCCGCCTCCATGTCACCGCCGGTGATGGCGAGGGTCAGTTGCCCGTAGGGGGTGTCTTTGATGCGGTCGATGCGACCGGCCAGGATGCTGTAGTCCACCCCGGTTTCCCGGGCGACGGTGCCGAGCAACGGCGCGTAGGTCGCGTCGCCCTGGAACGTCAGACGCACGATGCGCCCCGGTACGTGAGCGAAATCGTCGCGCTGTTCGCTTTCGTCGATCTGCTCGTCCTCCTGGACGAAACGCTTGGTGGTCGGGTGCTTGGGGTGCAGGAACACTTCGGCCACCGGGCCTTGTTCGACGATCACACCGGCGTCCATCACCGCCACTTGATCGCAAACGCGGCGGATCACGTCCATTTCATGGGTGATCAGCACGATGGTCAGCTTCAGCTCGCGGTTGATCTCCGCCAGCAGTTGCAGGACGGAGGCGGTGGTCTGCGGGTCGAGGGCGCTGGTGGCCTCGTCGCACAGCAGGATCTTGGGCTTGGTCGCCAGGGCGCGGGCGATGCCGACGCGCTGCTTCTGGCCGCCGGACAATTGCGCCGGGTATTTGCGGGCGTGGTCGGACAGCCCTACCCGTGCCAGCAGTTCGGCGACGCGCTGGTCGATTTCGCTGCGGGACAACTCACCTGCCAGCGTCAGCGGCAGCGCCACGTTGTCGGCCACGGTCTTGGAGGCCAGCAGGTTGAAGTGCTGGAAGATCATCCCGACTTGCTGGCGGAAGCGCCGTAGGCCGCTGGCGTCCAGGGCGGTGACTTCTTCGCCGTCGACGATGATCGTGCCGCCGCTGGAGTCTTCCAGGCGATTGATCAGGCGCAGCAGGGTACTTTTTCCCGCACCGGAATGGCCAATCAGGCCGAAGACCTGACCGTTCTCAATCGTCAGACTGGTCGGGTGCAGGGCGGGGATATCCCTACCGGCGACCCGGTAGGTTTTATAAACGTTTTGAAACTCGATCACGTAGCGAACCTTGTGGGGCGCGTTGGAAAAGGATCAGCGGTTAGCCGGGCGCGCATTTTAGCCTGTCCGTATAGAGGTTCTTAGCATTTATTTGCGATCGGACCAGTCATTTGGCAATAACGCGATCAATGGGCATAAAAAAGGAACACAGCCAAACGGCATCGGTCACTCATTAAGCAACTCGAAAATGCCCAGGTACCGACCTGCGGTATCTATCGAACTCAAGAGTCCTGGCCACGGCGGGGATCGCAAAGAGGAGTTATGCCTGATGAGTACCGAAAAGCCTACGGTCAACAAGAGCCAACTGGCCGGGACCGACACCCTGGATCGCGGCAACACCAACGCCAAGCTCGAAAGCCTGGAACAGTTTCGCTCCGACGCCACCGAGCAGGCGTTGCGCACCAATCAAGGCGTGAAAATCGCCGATAACCAGAATACCCTTCGTGTCGGCGCTCGCGGTCCCTCGCTGCTGGAAGACTTCATCATGCGTGAAAAAATCACGCACTTTGACCATGAGCGCATCCCGGAGCGCATCGTCCACGCCCGCGGCACCGGCGCCCATGGCTACTTTCAGAGCTATGAGGCGCATTCGGCGCTGACCAAGGCCGGTTTCCTACAAGACCCGAGTAAGAAAACCCCGGTGTTCGTGCGTTTTTCCACTGTGCAAGGTCCACGAGGTTCCGGCGACACCGTGCGCGACGTGCGTGGCTTTGCGGTCAAGTTTTTCACCGAGGAAGGCAACTTCGACTTGGTGGGCAACAACATGCCGGTGTTTTTCATTCAGGATGCGATCAAATTTCCTGACTTCGTCCACGCGGTGAAACCCGAACCCCACAATGAAATACCTACCGGTGGTTCGGCCCACGACACGTTCTGGGATTTCGTCTCGCTGGTGCCGGAATCGGCCCACATGGTGATCTGGGCGATGTCCGACCGTGCCATTCCGAAAAGCCTACGCAGCATGCAAGGTTTCGGCGTGCACACCTTCCGCATGATCAACGCCGAAGGCAAAAGCAGTTTCGTCAAATTCCACTGGCGCCCTACCGTCGGCACCTGTTCATTGGTGTGGGACGAAGCCCAGAAGCTGGCAGGTAAAGACACGGACTACCATCGTCGCGATCTCTGGGAGTCGATCGAGATGGGCGACTATCCGGAATGGGAGTTCGGCGTGCAGATTGTCGCCGAGGAAGACGAGCACAACTTCGACTTCGACCTGCTCGACCCGACCAAGATCATCCCTGAAGAGCTGGTGCCCATCACACCCCTGGGCAAGATGGTGCTGAACCGCAACCCGGATAATTTCTTCGCCGAAGTCGAGCAAGTTGCGTTCTGCCCCGGGCATATCGTGCCGGGCATCGATTTCTCCAACGATCCGCTGCTACAAGGTCGACTGTTTTCCTACACCGATACGCAAATCAGCCGACTCGGTGGGCCGAACTTTCATGAGCTGCCGATCAACCGGGCGATCACCCCGGTGCACAACGGCCAGCGTGACGGCATGCACCGCAGCACCATCGACAAGGGGCGCACGTCCTACGAGCCCAACTCCATCGACGGTGGTTGGCCGAAGGAAACCCCTCCCGGCCCGGAGGACGGCGGCTTCGAAAGTTATCCAGAGCGTATCGACGCCTACAAGATCCGCCAACGCAGCGATTCGTTCGCCGATCACTTCTCCCAGGCGCGGCTGTTCTACAACAGCATGAGCCCCCACGAAAAAGAGCACATCATCGCCGCCTACAGCTTCGAGCTGGGCAAGGTGGAGCGGGAGTTCATCCGGAAGCGGCAGGTGAATGAGATCCTCGCCAACATCGACTTGGACCTGGCTGGGCGAGTCGCGAAAAACCTCGGCTTGCCGGCACCGACCGCGGGTACCGTCGATGTTCCGACGCCTTCGCTGGAGCAATCCCCGGCCTTGAGCCAGGCGAACCTGCTGTCCGGCGACATCAAGACGCGCAAAGTGGCGGTGTTGGTGGCCAACGGTGTCGATGGGGCGATCATCGATGCCCTCAAGCAGGCCCTGAAGGCAGAAGGCGCTCACGCCAAAATCCTCGGACCAACCTCCGCGCCGGTCACCACCGCCGACGGGCAGACGCTACCGGTGGATGCCTCCATGGAAGGCCTGCCGTCCATTGCCTTCGACGCAGTGTTCGTTCCAGGCGGGGCGCAATCGATCCAGGCCCTGAGTGCCGATGGGGTGGCGTTGCATTATGTGCTGGAAGCCTACAAGCACCTGAAGGCCATCGCGCTGAATGGCGAGGCCCGGCAATTGCTGGTGCTGTTGAAGCTGGAGGCGGATGCGGGGTTGATTCCGGATGTGGATGCCAGCAAGTTCCAGGCGTTCTTCGATGCGATTGCTCAGCATCGGGTTTGGGCGCGGGAGCCGAAGGCCAAGGCGGTTCCAGCCTAAAGAGAGTTGTTGTCTGGTAGGACGCTATCGCGAGCAAGCTCGCTCCCACAGGGGTTAGGTGCCGATCACTAAACCCCATGTGGGAGCGAGCTTGCTCGCGATGCTTTTTAAGGCTTGCGCGGAGTCAGCACGACCTGGGCCGGCACGCTGCGCAAAATCTGCTTCTGCAGCTTCAGATCAAACCCAGGGTCCAGCTTCTTGACCCGCTTGGTCAGCAACGTCGCCAACCATGGATAGTCATCGGTGCGCGGCGCCTGGATGCTGACGTCACACTGATAATTCACCACATCGGCGGCGATGGCATCCAGTTGTCGGCGCATTTGCTGTATATCGGCGAGGTTGAGCGCAACCGTGGTGCTGGGGGCGCTCGGGTCGATCACTTTGGCGACCGGTTTGGCTTCGGCGGCCTTGAGGTCGGCCTCGGCCTTTTCCAGGTCGGCCTTGCGGGCTTCGGCAATGGCGCTGTTGACCTCGCCGGTGAGGGCCGGGGCCTTGGGCATCAGTGCTCGGGCGCGGCTCAGGGCGGTGGCGGCGGCGTTGACGTCGCCTTTTTGCAGGTCGATCTGGCTGCGGCGCAAATACGCCTCGGCCAGTTGCCGCTGGTAAGGTTCCAGCGACCGGTCTTCCGGCGACTGGGCTTGCAAAGCGGCCAACTGGCCTTCAGCGGTGGCCAGCTCATTGCTGGCCAGGCTTTGCTCGAGCTGCGCGATGGCCGGGCCCCGCGTATCGGGAGCCTGGGTGGCCGGCGGTGTACTCTGGCAAGCGCCCAGCAGCAGGGAAAATGCGACAAGGAGCAGATAACGGGAGGCGAACGGCTTCATTCCTGCGACTCTCTATTTGCGCAAAAAGCGAGCAAGTCTACACCCCTCGACGAGGCAGGACAAAACTCAGCAGAAACAACGCAGCGGCGCTGACCACGATCGACGGGCCGGCCGGGGTGTCCTTGAACCAGGAAAGTGCCAGGCCACCACACACCGCGAGCATGCCCAGCAGGCTCGCGCCCAGGGCCATCTGCTCGGGTGAGCGGGCGTGACGCTGTGCCGCAGCCGCCGGAATGATCAGCAATGACGTAATCAGCAACACACCGACGATTTTCATCGCCACGGCGATGACCACTGCAATCAGCAGCATCAGCGCCAACCGTAAACCCAGCACGGGCAGGCCTTCGACCCGGGCCAGTTCCTCATGCACGGTAACGGCCAGCAATGGCCGCCACAGCGCCACCAGCAACAGCAGCACCGCCGCGCTACCGCCCAGGATCCACGACAGGTCCGTCGGGCTGATCGCCAGCAGGTCGCCGAACAGATAGGCCATCAGGTCGATGCGCACATCATGCATGAAGCTCAGCACCACCAGCCCGAGGGACAGGGTGCTTGGCGCGAGAATGCCTAGCAACGTGTCGGATGCCAGCGGCTGACGGTGTTGCAAGGTCACCAGTACCACCGCCAGCAACAGGCAACCGACGGTCACTGCTACCGCCGGGCTGACATCCAGCAGAAACCCCAGGGCCACGCCGAGCAACGCGGCGTGGGACAAGGTGTCGCCAAAATAGGCCATGCGCCGCCAGACCACGAACGAACCCAGGGGGCCGGCGACCAGGGCGAGTGCCAGGCCTGCGAGCAGGGCGTACAACAGAAAATCAGCCATGCTTGCAGCCATCTCCATGAACATGATTGGAAGCAGAAGGGGCGCTGACCACCGAGCCATGCAGGTCATGGGCGTGGTCATGGTGGTGGTGATAAATCGCCAGGCTTTGTGCGTTCTTTCCGAACAGTTCGACGAAAGCCGGATCGCCGCTGACCTGCTCGGGATGCCCGGAACAGCAGACATGGCGGTTGAGGCAGACCACCTGGTCGGTGGTGCTCATCACCAGGTGCAAATCGTGGGACACCATCAGCACGCCGCAGCCGTGGCGGTCGCGCAGGCGCGTGATCAGGCTGTACAACTCGGCCTGACCCGCCACATCGACCCCTTGCACCGGTTCATCGAGGACCAACAACTCAGGCTCTCGCAACAGGGCGCGGGCCAGTAGCACACGCTGCATCTCGCCCCCGGACACGCTTTGCACCGGGCTGTCGATCACCTGTTCGGCGCCCACTTCGTTGAGCGCGGCCAAGGCGCGCGTGCGATCCACGCCAGGCACCAGGCGCAGGAAGCGCAGCACCGACAGTGGCAGCGTTGGGTCGACGTGGAGTTTTTGCGGCATGTAACCGACGCGCAACCTGGGCTTGCGCCAGACGCTGCCGCTGTCGGGCTTGAGCAAACCCAGTACGGCGCGCACCAGGGTGGTCTTGCCGGCGCCGTTGGGGCCGATCAAGGTCACGATCTGTCCCGGCTCGACGCTCAGGTGAATGTTGTCCAGCACGCTCTGGCCGGCGAATGTCACGGCCACCTGCTCGAGGCGGATCAGCGCGTTGCTCATCAGGCCCCCTGGCAGCCGGAGCACAGACCCACCACTTCGACGGTCTGGGTGTCGACCACGAAGCCCACGTCCTTGGCACTGGCGATGATCGCATCGCTGATGGACTTCTGCTCCAGCTCGATGGCGGCGTGGCATTCGCGGCAGATCAGGAACTGGCCTTGGTGGGCGTGCTCCGGATGGTTGCAGCCGACGAAGGCGTTCAGCGACGAGATGCGATGCACCAGGCCGTTTTCCAAGAGGAAATCCAGCGCCCGGTAGACCGTCGGCGGCGCGGCACGACGGCCGTCCTGCTCGCTGAGCACGGCGAGGATGTCGTAGGCGCCCAGCGGCTTGTGGCTCTGCCAGACCAATTCCAGCACGCGCCGCCGCAGGGCGGTCAGGCGCAACCCCTGGCGCGCGCAGATGGCGTCGGCCTCGGACAGCGCGCTGTGCACGCAGTGGGAGTGATCGTGGGGACGACTGGCAAGGGGCGTAATAGGCATGGGCAGCGACGTGTTCAGTGAGAGACGTTATTATGTTACCCGTTCTCGCTTCTACGAGTGGTCATCGTGTCCCGATTTTTTTCGCTCTTTGTCGCTTTTGTCGCAAGTTTTCTACTGATCGGCCCGGCCCAGGCCGACGTCAAGGTCCTCACCAGCATCAAGCCGTTGCAGCTGATTGCCGCCGCCGTGCAGGACGGCGTGGCGGTTCCGCAAGTGTTGCTGCCGCCAGGGGCTTCGCCGCATCACTATGCGTTGCGGCCCTCGGATGTACGCAAGGTGCAGTCGGTGGACCTGCTGTACTGGATTGGGCCGGACATGGAAGGTTTCCTACCGCGGGTGTTGAACGGTCGTACCCTTCCCTCCGTTGCGGTGCAGGATCTGCCGGGGCTCACGTTGCGTCACTTCGCCCAGGACAGCGCCTCCCACGAGGATCATGACCATGGCGACGATGAACACGATCACGACCATCGCCCCGGCACCGTGGATGCCCACCTGTGGCTATCGCCGCACAATGCGCGGGTGATCGCTGCGAAAATGGCGGCGGACCTGAGCGCGGCGGATCCGGCGAACGCGGCGCGCTATCAAAGCAACCTCACGGGCTTCAACCAGCGTCTCGACGCCTTGGACACGCGCCTCAAGACGCGTTTGGCCGGGGTCGCGGGCAAGCCGTATTTCGTGTTCCACGAGGCGTTCGACTATTTCGAAGACAACTACGGTCTCAAGCACGCCGGGGTGTTCGCCGTGGCCGCCGAAGTCCAGCCCGGCGCCCAGCATGTGGCGGCGATGCGCACGCGCTTGCAAGCGGTGGGCAAGACCTGCGTTTTCAGCGAACCGCCGCTGCGCCCGCGTCTGGCCGAAACCCTGGTGGCCGGGTTGCCGGTGAAGCTGGCGGAGCTGGATGCACTGGGCGGCGACACCCCGGCGACGGCGCAGGGGTATGAGCAGTTGTTGGAGAAGTTGGGGAATGATTTGGCGGGGTGCCTGGAGTCGCTGTAACCCCACGGCTCTTGTGGCGAGGGAGCTTGCTCCCGCTGGGCTGCGAAGCGGCCCTAAAATCTTGCGGTCGCTACGCAACCGAGCGGGAGCAAGCTCCCTCGCCACAAAAGCCTTCGTGCGCCTGTGGGTTGTCAGAGGGCGAAAGGCAACAAAGTGTGGACCGTCTGCCGCTGCGCCAACCGCTGCTGGAACTCCATCGGATCGTGAATCAACACATCCTGCCCGGCAAACGACTCAGCGGCGATCAATCGCGACAGCCAGAATCGCACGCACGCCACGCGCAGCATGGTCGGCCATAGCTCGGCCTCGGCAGCCGTAAACGGCCGCAACGCCGCATAGGCACCCAGCAACGCCCGCGCCCGGGGGCCATCGAGCGCACCGTCGTCATCCGAGCACCAGTCGTTCAAAGCGATGGCAACGTCATACAGCATCGGCCCGGAGCAGGCGTTGTAGAAGTCGATCAACCCGGTCAGGTGCGTGCCTTCGAACATCGCATTGTCGCGGAACAGATCGGCATGGATGTTGGCCCGGGGTAGCGCCAGGATGCCGACCTTCCGCAAAACGATTTCATCCAATGCCGCTTCCAGCAACCGACGCGGCTCATCGTCGAGGTGCGACAACAGCTTGGCGCCCTCCTCCTGCATCCAGTCCAGGCCGCGATCGGTCTTGCGCTTGATCATGTTGTCCCGGGTTGCCAGGTGCAGATGCGCCAGCAACTCCCCGACCTGGGCGCAATGCTGGGCGTTGGCCAGCTTGATGTGCTTGCCGGCCAGGCGCGGTTGCAACAGCGCCGGCTTGCCCGCCAGTTCCCGCAGCGCGACGCCGTCGGTGGTGCGCAAGGCGTAAGGCACCGGCAGGTCGGCGTTGTGCAGTACGTCCAGCAGTTCGATGAAGAACGGCATTTCCTGCACCGGGCCACGCTCGACCAGGGTCAGGACGAATTCGCCCTGCTCCAGGCTGATAAAGAAATTGGTGTTTTCGCTGCCGGCGGCGATCCCCTGGAAATCAAGCAGACGGCCAAGCCCGTAAGGGGCGAGAAAGGTTTCCAGCTCGGGCCGAGCCAGGGGCGTGAACACAGACATGGTTAAAACTGCCAGTACGGGCGCCCTTCAGCGGGCGCCGGTTGAAGTGCAGAGCGGTACTACCACTCAAAGATTTTCCACGAAGGGATCAGCATATCCGGCTGGTCCGAGCGGATGAAGTTTGCATCAGTGCCATCGGCGCGCACCAGGAAATAAGGCTTGCCGTTCTTGGGCGTGACCTTGATCGCGTACAAAAAGCCGTTTTGCCGATACTCCTGAATGGTTTTATCGCCTTCGGTGCGGATGGTGACGTCCGGGTCCGCCGAGGGCGCGTCATCCGCTGCCATGACGGCCAACGGGGTGATTGCAAACAAGCCAGCCAGTAACAGGCGATTTAGTGTACGCATGATAACCTTGTCCCTTTGTCGTCAACGGTCCCGCTATTCTAGCCCCGGACCCGCCGAAAAGGTTGATCCTGCTCATGAGCCAAGCCCCCCTCGTCCTGGTGGACGGTTCTTCTTATCTGTACCGCGCCTTTCACGCGCTGCCACCGCTGACCACGTCCAAAGGCCTGCCGACCGGTGCGGTCAAGGGCGTGTTGAACATGCTCAAGAGCCTGCGCAAGCAGTATCCGGACAGTCCGTTCGCCGTGGTGTTCGACGCCAAGGGTGGGACGTTTCGCGATGCGCTGTACGCCGAATACAAGGCCAACCGCCCGAGCATGCCCGACGACATGCGCGTGCAGATCGAGCCGCTGCATGCCAGCGTCAAGGCCCTGGGCTTCCCGCTGCTGTGCGTGGACAACGTCGAAGCCGATGACGTGATCGGCACCCTGGCCCGCAGCAGCGCGGCGGCCGACCGTCCGGTGGTGATCTCCACCGGCGACAAGGACATGGCGCAGTTGGTCGACGGGCACATTACCTTGGTCAATACCATGACCGGTAGCGCCCTGGACGTGGCTGGCGTGAAGGAGAAGTTTGGCGTCGCTCCCGAGCAGATCATCGATTACCTGGCATTGATGGGCGACTCCTCCGACAACATCCCCGGCGTTCCGGGTATCGGGCCGAAGACCGCATCCGGCCTGTTGGTAGGCGTCAATGGCGGCCTGACCGAGCTGTATGCGCAACTGGACATCGTTGCCACCTTGCCGATCCGTGGCGCCAAGACCCTGGCCGCCAAGCTTGAAGAGCACAAGGAAATGGCATTCCTTTCCTACGAGCTGGCGACCATCAAGACCGACGTGCCGTTGGACGTCGGCCTCGACGACCTGCAAATGGGTACGCCCGATCACGAGAAACTGGCTGAGCTGTACACGGTGCTGGAGTTCAAGAGCTGGCTCGAAGAAAACCAGCGGGACGCCAAGCGTGCCGGCCAGGAAATCGTCGAAACCCGCGACGAACAGCCCGGCGCTGCCGAGGCCAAGTACGAGGTCATTCTCGATCAGGCGCGCTTCGAGGCCTGGCTAGCGAAACTCGACAAAGCGCCGCTGTTTGCCTTCGTCACCGAAACCAACGGCGGCGATGCCCAGCATTCGCAACTGGTCGGCTTGTCGTTCGCTGTGGCCCCTTTCGAGGCGGCCTACATCCCATTGACCCATTCCTACATGGGCGTGCCGGAGCAACTGGACCGCGACACGGTGCTCAAGGCGCTCAAGCCGCTGCTGGAAAACCCGAACAAGCTCAAGATCGGCCAGCACGCCAAGTTCGAAACCAACATCCTGGCCAACTGCGCCATCGGTGGCGACCAGGACAATGGCATCCTGGTCCAGGGCATCGCCTTCGACACCATGCTCGAATCCTACGTGCTGGACTCCACCGCGACCCGCCACGACATGGACAGCCTGGCGCTCAAGTACCTGGGCCAGAGCAAGACCGATTTCCAGGACATCGCGGGCAAAGGGGTCAAGCAACTGACCTTCGACCAGATCTCCCTGGAACTGGCCGGTCCTTATGCCGCCGAAGACGCCGACGTGACCTTCCGCCTGCATCAGGCCTTGCAGGAAAAACTGGCCGCCACGCCAAGCCTGGGCCCGGTGCTCAACGATATCGAAATGCCGCTGATGCCGGTCCTGGCGCGCATCGAGCGCCAGGGGGCGTTGGTCGATGCCAACCTGCTGGGCGTACAGAGCGTCGAGTTGGGCGAAAAACTGGTGGCGTTGGAGCGTGAGGCGTTTGCCATCGCCGGCGAAGAATTCAACCTGGGTTCGCCGAAGCAATTGGGCGTGATCCTGTATGAAAAGCTCGGCTTGCCGGTGCTCAGCAAAACCGCCAAGGGCCAGGCATCCACCGCCGAAGCGGTGCTTGCCGAGCTGGCGGAGCAGGATTACCCGCTGCCCAAGGTGCTGATGCAGTACCGTTCCCTGAGCAAGCTCAAGAGCACCTACACCGATCGCCTGCCGGAACAGATCAACAGCCGCACTGGCCGCGTCCACACCAATTACCAGCAGGCCGTCGCCGCGACCGGGCGTCTGTCCTCCATCGACCCGAACCTGCAGAACATCCCGATTCGCACGGCCGAAGGCCGACGCATCCGCCAGGCATTCGTCGCGCCGAAAGGCTACAAGCTGCTGGCGGCGGACTATTCGCAGATCGAACTGCGGATCATGGCGCACCTGGCCAAGGATGAGGGGCTGCTTCATGCGTTTCGTAATGACCTGGACGTGCACCGGGCCACGGCCGCCGAGGTGTTTGGTGTTGAGCTGGAAGCCGTCACCCATGACCAGCGCCGCAGCGCCAAGGCGATCAACTTCGGCTTGATCTACGGCATGAGTGCGTTCGGCCTGGCCAAGCAGATCGGCGTTGATCGCAAGCAGTCCCAGGCCTACATCGACCGCTATTTCACTCGCTACCCGGGTGTGCTGGCGTACATGGAGCGCACCCGCGCCCAGGCGGCCGAGCAAGGTTTTGTCGAAACCATTTTCGGTCGCCGGTTGTACCTGCCGGACATCAACGCGAAAAACCCGGCCCTGCGCAAA
The DNA here is from genome assembly GCF_059579345.1 of Pseudomonas sp. FSO-7. Lineage (NCBI taxonomy): Bacteria > Pseudomonadati > Pseudomonadota > Gammaproteobacteria > Pseudomonadales > Pseudomonadaceae > Pseudomonas > Pseudomonas sp. FSO-7. The sequence goes on from NZ_CM184193.1 coordinate 36,627, forward strand.
GGCGCCGAGCGCACCGCCATCAACGCGCCGATGCAGGGCACGGCGGCCGATATCATCAAGAAAGCCATGGTCGCGGTGGATCGCTGGCTGACGACGTCCGGGCTGGACGCGAAGGTCATCCTGCAGGTCCACGACGAACTGGTGCTGGAGGTGCGTGAAGACCTGGTCGACCAGGTGCGCGAGGAAATCCGCCAGCACATGAGCACCGCCGCCACCTTGGACGTGCCGTTGCTGGTGGAAGTGGGCGTGGGCAATAACTGGGACGAGGCGCACTGAGCCGTTTGTTCTGAGGCCTCCTCGCCACAGGGGGGGCTGATAGAGCTGGGGGGAGTGAAAGATTGTCATCGCGAGCAAGCTCGCTCCCACAGGCGTTTTGTGTCGAGCCGACTATCGAGCCAACACCCATTCACTGTGGGAGCGAGCTTGCTCGCGATAGCGTCAGCCCAGACAACCTATGCCCATTGAGTCACCCAAAACCCAGGTGCGGCCTCATTAGCTCGGAAAGCTCCTACGGTTATTTCCAAAAATAATCTGAACTAAACCCGTGAATCGCCACTCAGAGATTCTGAATGGCTGGTGAAGCCCTTCAATGCTCCTATGTTGTGTTAAGTGTTGGCAGATATCTGGACCCCGCCCTAGCGGTCCGGAACTTGGACCCCGAACTTCCCCCTCCCCATAAGAAGTCCGGGGTTTTTTTTGCCTGCGATGTGGCTTATTCGGCCTCTTCGCTGCCCTTGTCCGCCAATTCCATCCAGTCGGCCAGCACTGTGTAGGCTTCTTCCAGGCCCATGCGCTTGGGCGCCGAGAACAGTTGGATGGTGATCGCGTCGCCCCAGCCCTTGCGAATCTCCGACTGCACTTTGAGCAAGGTATTTTTCGCCGCGCCGTAGGTGAGCTTGTCGGCCTTGGTCAACAGGATATGCATCGGCATGCCGCTGGCGACCGCCCAATCGAGCATCAACAGGTCGAAGTCGGTCATCGGATGGCGAATATCCATCATCAGGATCAGGCCTTTCAAACTCTCGCGGCTGCCCAGGTACGCTTCCAGGTGGCGCTGCCAGTGTTGCTTGAGCGGGATCGGGACCTTGGCGTAACCATAGCCGGGCAGGTCGACCAAACGCCGTTCATCGTCTAGCTTGAAGAAGTTCAAGAGCTGCGTGCGACCCGGGGTTTTCGAGGTGCGTGCCAGGCTCGCATGGGTCAAGGTGTTCAGCGCGCTGGATTTGCCGGCGTTGGAACGTCCGGCAAACGCCACTTCGAAGCCTTCGTCGTCTGGGCATTGATCGACTTTGGCGGCGCTGAGCATGAAGGTGGACTGTTGGCACAGGCCAAGGATGGGGTTCTTCAGTTGCATGGGATTTCCGATGTGGGCGGCGTCGGGAATGGACGCGGCAAGCTGTGTCGTTTCCGTTTCAGTGACGCCAGTATATAATGCCGCAGATTTTGTGTGCGCTTTGTCCCAGCGTAGGATGAAGCTCACGGGAGCGACCGACCGAAATTGCGCATTAGAACGCAGCTCGTTCCCAACCCTGAAAAGGTCGTTTTATGACGAAATGGCTGCTAGCTGCCGGTGTCTTGATGCCGCTTTACAGCGCTCAGGCTACACAGGATCCGGAAGCTGTGTACAACCGTGTTTGTGGTGCCTGTCATTCCGGCCAACTCCCCATGGCGCCCCGCAAGGGCGATCAGGAAGCTTGGACGCCGAGGTTGGCGAAAGGTATGGAGACGCTGGTGCAACACGTGACCCAGGGTTTCAAGGCGATGCCGCCGCGTGGTTTGTGCATGGACTGCAGTGCCGAGGATTACCGAGCCATCATCCAGTGGATGAGCGAGTAAACCCGGTCCATAACTCTTTAACCCTTAGCCGTAGTTGGATTAGCTGATGAACAAACTGATCGTGAGTCTGCTGTTGACCTTGGGGATATCCGGCGTAGCCCACGCCGCTGGCGACGCCGCTGCCGGTCAGGCTAAAGCGGCTGTATGCGGGGCCTGCCACGGCCCGGATGGCAATAGCATGGCGCCCAACTTTCCGAAACTGGCGGGCCAAGGCGAGCGTTACCTGAACAAGCAACTGCACGACATCAAGTCCGGCAAGCGCACGGTGTTGGAAATGACCGGGCTGCTGACCAACCTGAGCGATGAAGACCTGTTGGACATCGCGGCCTATTTCGCCAGCCAGAAGGGCAGCGTCGGCGCCGCCGATCCAAAACTCGTGGCTCGCGGTGAAGCGCTGTTCCGCGGCGGCAACCTCGACAAAGGCCTGCCAGCCTGCACCGGTTGCCACTCCCCGGACGGCAAGGGCAACGCCGCCGCCGGCTTCCCGCACCTGGGTGGCCAGCATGCCCAGTACGTTGCCAAGCAGCTGACCGATTTCCGTAAGGAAGAAAGCGGCCGTACCAACGATGGCGACACCAAGCCCATGCAGAGCATCGCCAAAAAGCTGAGCGACGAAGATATCGCGGCAGTCTCCAGCTACATCCAGGGCCTGCACTAAGGCCGTTGCGAGGGGGTACACCTCTTGTAACGTTAACGCTCGATTAATCTGTCGATGCGAGCATCAAAAGGGTGGCTTTGGCCGCCCTTTTTTGTGGCCGCTGCCGTTACACTAGAGAACTTGAACCCGCCACGGTCTGTCTTAGAAACAGGCCTTGCGAGGCCCCCTCATTGTCCAGGAGTAAAGCATGCGTAATCTGATCATCAGCGCCGCGCTCGTCGCCGCCAGCCTGTTCGGCATGACTGCCCAAGCGGCTGAAAAGCCCGCCGCACCCTATGTCGAATTGACCAACCCCGTTGCGGTGGCAGCGCCTGGCAAGATCGAAGTCGTGGAACTGTTCTGGTACGGCTGCCCGCATTGCTACGCGTTCGAACCGGTCATCAACCCATGGGTCGAGAAACTGCCGTCGGACGTTAACTTCGTCCGCATCCCCGCCATGTTCGGCGGCCCATGGGACGCCCACGGCCAAATGTTCCTGACCCTCGAATCCATGGGTGTCGAGCACAAGGTTCACGCGGCGGTATTCGACGCGATCCAGAAGGGAGGCAAGAAGCTGACCGACAAGAACGACATGGCCGACTTCCTCGCCACCCAGGGCGTCGATAAGGAAAAGTTCCTCGCCACGTTCGACTCCTTCGCCATCAAGGGCCAGATCAACAAGGCCAAGGAGCTGGCGAAGAAATACGAAATCACCGGCGTACCGACCATGATCGTCAACGGTAAATACCGCTTTGACATCGGCTCCGCCGGCGGTGCCGAACAAGCACTGCAACTGGCCGACCAACTGATCGCCAAAGAGCGAGCGGCCACCAAGGCTGCCGCCAACTAAGCGCGGCCCACGCCCATGGCCCGCTGGAGTACCGAACGCGTCGTTGGCCTGCATGAACCACGGGTCAACGAGCATCATGTCTCGTCCACGGGCCTGCCTGGCGACAGCCGCTTGCGGCTGCTCAGCTTCAATATCCAAGTGGGCATCAGCACCGAACGCTACCGGCATTACCTGACCCGCGGCTGGCAGCATTTGCTGCCGCACACCGGGCGTGCCGGCAACTTGCAGAAGATCGGCGCCCTGCTCAAGGACTTCGACCTGGTAGCCCTGCAAGAGGCCGACGGTGGGAGCTTGAGGTCAGGCTACGTCAATCAGGTGGAACACCTGGCCCAATTGGGCGCCTTCCCCTACTGGTACCAACAACTCAATCGCAACCTCGGACGCCTCGGCCAGCACAGCAATGGCGTGTTGAGTCGCTTGCGCCCGTGGGCGATCGAAGACCATCCGCTGCCGGGCCCCAAGGGGCGCGGGGCGATCCTTGCGCGTTTCGGCGAAGGTCCGGAGGCGCTGGTCGTGGTCATGATGCACCTGGCGCTCGGGGCGCGGACCCGGACGATGCAGCTGGCGTACATTCGCGAGCTGATCGGTGGTTACAAGCACCAGATCCTGATGGGCGACATGAACACTCACGCCACCGACCTGCTGCAGACTTCACCGCTGCGCGATCTCGGTCTGCTCGCCCCCCAACTGGAAGCGACATTCCCCAGCTGGCGCCCCCAGCGCTGCCTGGACCATATCCTGTTGAGCCCGACCCTAACCCTCGAACGCGTCGAGGTGCTGGCCCAACCCATTTCCGATCACCTGCCGGTCGCGGTAGAAATTCGTTTGCCGGGTTCGCTCACGGCCGATGCATTCCCCGCGCTGAGTACTGCCCCTCGCGGATCCGATGAATGAGCGACGACGCCGAACGCTGGAGAGAGAAATACCTCAAGAGTATCGAACAGCAGGAAAAGCTCGAGCGCCGCTGGGATGCTCGGCTCGACTTGCTGCGTCGTGGCCTGGTGCGCAGCACCCTGGCCGCCGAGGGCACTGATCGGGCGGTCGATCAATGCATGAAAGAAATGCGCGAGGTGGTGCGCACCGATGACATGGACGCCGGCCTCGCCGCTCTGATTCCGCGCCTGGAGAAAGCCGTACTCGATTCCGAACAACGTCGCGAAACCCGGGTCGAGCAAACGAGCGCTGCGTTGACGGCCCTGGTTGCCCAGTTGCAGAGGCTGCCGTTGCCGAAAGAAGTCAGCCGGTCGCTGAAGAAGTTCGCCAAGCAACTGGAGGATCGGGCCAGCCAGGCTCGGGAGATTCCGCTGCTGCTCAGCGAGTTGAGCGGCTTGCAAGGCAAGGCGCTGAGTGCCCTGGACGCCCCTGTCGAACCGAGCCGCCCCGGACTGCTGCAACGGCTGTTTGGTGGTCAAGGCCATGATGACGCGTCACCCCAGCCTCACGAGCCTGCCCAGGCCAGCGTGGCGCCCCCGGCAGACACGGCCCAGCCAGTAGCCGTTGAGCCGGCAGCTGCCACAGCATCCGTCGCACCAGCACCAGCACCACCGTCGGACGCGGAGCCGGCACCCTCGTTGGAGGAGACGCCCGAACCGATCGACTTGGTTGCACCGCAGACCGAAGCCGCTCCAGCGCCCGCTCCGACTCCAGCAGCCGACGTGGTCCAGCCGATCACCAAACCGGACGAAGCCATCGAGCTGGCGGCATTGCAGGCACCGGTCGCCGACGAACCCCCGGTAGCGGCACCCGCCCTGGAGAATCCCGACGAACTGATGTCCGAGGAGGCGCCACAGGCCCTCCCCGACTCCTCGGCGCTTCCAGCAGAAGCCGAGCCCGACGAGTCCCTGACAGCCGCCGATGCTGCTGACGCCCAATACGCCCTGCCCGACTCGCCGGAACCGTCCTACAGCTCGGTCGCCAAGCACATCGAAGACACCTTGTTGGGCCTGTTGGGCGACCTGACCTTGCCCGAGCGCCATCGGCCACAAGCCGAAGCCATGCGTGAGCGGCTGCGAAATGGCCTGAACTGGTACGAGTTGTTGCCGATCCTCGATGATCTGGCGGTGCTGATGCTGGCCATCACCGACACCGGCCAGCATGAATTCGAAGCGTACCTGCAACGCCTCAATGATCGTCTCGAGTCATTCCAGAGCAGCCTGCAGGCCGCCAGTGAAGACCACGCCGACAACCTGTCGGCTTCTCGGGAAATGGACACCCAGATCCGCGAACAGGTGGACGGCCTGCAAAGCAGCGTGCAACAAGCCGATGACCTGGAAGGCCTCAAGCAGGTGCTGGAGAACCACCTCGAAGGCTTGCTCGGGACGATGGACCAACACCGCCAGCAACGGGATCAACGCGAGCACGAAGTCTCGATGCGCCTGAAAAGCCTGGCCGATCGCGTCGCGCTGATGGAGCAGGACGCCCAGGTCGTGCGAGAAAATCTCGAGGAGCAGCGGCAAAAAGCACTGGTCGATCCGCTCACCGGGTTGCCCAACCGCGCCGCTTGGTCCGAGCGCCTGGAGCATGAAGTCGTCCAGTGGCAGCAGCACGGCAACAGCTTGTTGCTGGCCATGCTCGATCTCGATCATTTCAAGCGAATCAATGACAACTATGGCCATCTGGCCGGTGACCGGGTGCTGAAACTGATCGCCTCGGTCCTGCGTAAACGCCTGCGTGGCGGCGATTTCATTGCGCGCTTTGGTGGCGAGGAGTTTGTCCTGCTGGTGCCGGATACCCCCCTGGCAGCGGGTGCCAAGCTGGCCGAGGCGCTGCGTCTGGCCATCGAAGCCTGCCCGTTTCATTTCAAGGGCGAGCCGGTCACGGTGACGGTATCGATGGGCATGACGGCTTTCAAGCCGGGCGAACACAGCGATTCTGTGCTTAAAAGAGCCGATCAGGCGCTTTACCGGGCTAAAAATGCTGGACGCAACCGCGTGGAGCTAGGCTGAGGCTAATTGTTCCAATTTGTTTAATATCGTCCCGCGCGACGGATCATCGCGGGGTGATACGTTACACTGTTGCATTACTTCCAGCGCGTAATGCCTTCCGCCATGAAATTCCTTTCGCTCATTGTTTCTTTATTTATCCTGGCCGGCTGCACCAGCGGTCCTCGGTTCGACACCAGCCACCCTTCCGTCAACCACGACAACCGCATCCAATTCGTGGTGGTGCATTACACCTCGGCGTCTCTGGAGCGTTCACTGGCCCTGCTGACCCATGGCGAAGTCAGTGCCCATTACCTGATTGGCGACGATAAAGACGCGACCATCTACAAGTTGGTGGATGAAAGCCGACGCGCCTGGCACGCCGGGGAAAGCGAATGGGAAGGCCGGACCTGGCTCAACTCCAGTTCCATTGGCATCGAAATCGTCAATCCGGGTTTCGTCGACACGCCCACCGGGCGCCTCTGGTATCCCTACAGCGAAGCCCAGGTCCAGGCCTTGACCGTCTTGCTCAAGGACATCATCCAGCGCAACGGGATCAACCCGCGCAGCATCATCGGCCATAGCGACATCGCGCCCCTGCGCAAGCTCGATCCGGGGCCGCTGTTCCCTTGGAAGCGCCTGGCGCAAGCGGGCTTGGGGGTGTGGCCGGATGAACAGGCCGTGGCACGCCAGCAGGTGCTCTTCGCCGCGCAATTGCCGCCTGCCAGTTGGTTCCAGGCCGAGCTGGCCCGCCTGGGCTACCCGACACCGCAGACCGGCGAATGGGACGTGGCCACTCACCATGTGCTGGCCGCCTTCCAAATGCACTATCGACCGACCCGTTTCGATGGCACGCCGGACGCGCAAAGCGCGGCGATTCTGCAGGTGCTCAACCAGACAAAATAATGACGCCCGTCCGACGAATCGGGCCAAATCCAAATCAGAAGCTATAACTCATTGGTAACTTTCGGATTACCCATGATGACGGCTGCCCGCGAAACCCTACAGAGCTGGCTCCATCGCCCCCTGTTCCTGGCGATGATGGCGGCTGCCCTGAGTACCGTCCTGCTGCTGGCGGGCAGTCTGTTCGTGGTCGTGCAGCAGATCCAGCAGCGTGAAAGCGATCAGATGAATGCCCAGGGCGAGCGCTTTCTGCTGCGGCTGGAACAGCTCTTCGGGCAATTGCGTGAAAGCCTCGACGATTTGCAAAACCAGCCGTTGCGCGGTTGCGACGATGACATGATCGCGACCTTGCGAGAGGTCAGCTTCAATTACCGCTTCGTTTATGAAGCGGTGTACATCGACGGCAGCGGTGTCTGTTCCAACCGTCCGCGCCAGAGCGGATTGTCGGTGACCCGCCCGCCCGACCTGCGGGGCCCGACCTACAGTTACTGGCTCAATACCACCACCGAACCCAACGAAGACCGCGCGGCGCTGATGCTGGGCCGTGGCAATTTCCGCGTTGCCACCTCCCGCGGGCATCTGGCCGACGTGGTCGACCTGCCCTCGGGCAGCAGCCTGCTGGTGGTCCTGGATCACGGCACGCGGGCCATTCCCGTGTTGGGCACCCAGCAATACTGGCCGCCCACGGAGCCTTGGCCGCCGAAAAGCCACAACGCCTTGCAGATAACGCCGACCCGGTTGATCTATCGGATGCCCACCGACAGCCCGGAATATCAACTGGTGCTGATCGCCCAGCGCAATGCTTTCAAGGTTCCGGCCTATGCCTGGTGGATGCTGCCCATCAGCCTGGTGCTGGGCCTGGGGATTGGTTTCCAGGTGTTTCTGCTGGCGCGCCATCGCCAGTCCATGGACGCCGAGCTGCACGGGGCCATCCGGCGCGGTGAGTTGCAGGTGCTGTACCAGCCGATTTTCGACCTGGACAGCCGCAACTGCGTCGGTGCCGAAGCCTTGCTGCGCTGGCGACGACCGGACGGCACCCTGACCAGCCCGGACTTGTTTATCCCGATGGCCGAAAATACCGGGCAGATCCGCCAGATCACCGATTTCGTGCTGCAGCGGTTGTTCGATCAGTTGGGCCAGCTGCTGCGGGCCAATCCGCAATTGTATATCTCTGTGAACCTGGCGGCCTGCGATGTGATGGTGCCGCGTATTGGCGAAGTGATCGCGCGCCTGCTGGCGTTGCATCGGGTCTCGGCGCGTCAAATTGCCTTCGAAGTGACCGAGCGCGGGCTGATCGATGTGTTGGTCGCTCGAGATAACCTGCAATCGCTGCGTGACGTTGGGCATCAGGTGCTGATCGACGATTTCGGCACGGGTTATTGCAGCTTGGCCTACCTGCAAACCCTGCCGGTGGACTGCCTGAAAATCGACAAGGCCTTCATTGATGCCTTGGGGCACGATGCCGCCAGCAGCGGTGTGGCTCCGCACATCATCCGTATGGCCCACGCGTTGCAGCTCAAGGTGATCGCCGAAGGCATCGAGCATGAAGCCCAGGCCTCCTACTTGAGCAGCGAAGGGGTGAGGTTCGGCCAGGGCTGGCTGTTCGCCCATGCCCTCAGCGCGGTGCAGCTCATCGAATTGATTACCCGTGGCCGACGCCTGCGTGGACGTCGGCTCGATGATGAAGCCTGAGCGCTGGCGCCAATGAGCTGTAGTGTTCGCTAGAAGCGAGCTGCACAGCAATCCGCATCTGTCAGTGGAGGGGAAAGAACGTCCTCATGCCCGCGGCCAAGATGAAGAGAGCGCCAGTTGGATGAAGGTTGGATGTCGGCGAGATCAATATATTTTCCCGACGCATTCGCACGGATAAGTCCACCCCGGGCAATAAGGTCAACGTGAGTTTCGCACTCGAAGCCCACATCACCGATGGCTTGGTTGTGATTCCCAAAACCAAGGTGCACTCCGGGGCATCGTTCATTCAGAAGGCAGTTGTCGGCGGCTGGAATTTCCACCTGCGTATTGGTGCCAAAGCCAAGTTCGCCGACCCGGCGAGCATTCTCATAGGTAAAAGCTTTGTCCAGAATGCGCATGATTTCCGGGCGCGCGCAGGAAAAATCAACGACTTCGCTGTTCTTTATATCGAGGGTGAGGGGAGTAGTGTTCAATCGGATATCATCGATAATGCGGAAATTCGCTTGCAGTGCAAAGTCAGCGACCAGTCGGCCAGAAACAGTCACAGGGTAGGTAGCGATCTCACCACTTGGCAGGACAAGTGCTTTTCCTGAATAGATAATTCCACTCATGCTTAGCCATCTGAACCTGGAAAGATCCAAGCCGACTTCGAGTTCAGTGCCGCCCGGTGTCGTAATGGTCAGAGACGAACTATCCCGGCAATGTTCAAAGATGGCAGCGTTCTTGGCGGCATGTTCTTCTGGTTTAACCTTCAGGCCGTTGGCAAACAGGTGGCGGCTTGCATTGAGAGCACGCACCACGAGATAACAGTCGAAAGCATAATTCATGAATGTCTGCTGTAAGATCTCGTCATGTGAAACCGTGTCTCGCTCAAACAGCACGACAACACAACGGCGGTGCGTTTCACGATAAGGCGCAATCGATGTCGACAGGCGCTGACAAAAATCGGGATCTCGCAACGGTAACATCGGTATCAGCGTGGTGGATACGCCGCGCAATTCCAAGGCGAGAGCGACCCACGCCGCAGGCTCCCGTACATCCAGGGTATAGGCAAGAACGACGTTGTCCTCCTGAGTGATATGGGCGTAATTATCAATCAGCGACTGAATACCATCCCATGCCGCTTGATCGAGGTTATCCAACGTATCCGTCTTGATAGCGTTCATGGTTCTGACCCCTATCGATGCAAGGTAAACAACCTGACAATCCGATCTCCGTGCAGGGATTATTTTAAATGAAATCACTGCACGGAGTGTTCGCGGAGTCAAGGGATATAGGTTATTTTTCCTTCAGGGCTAATCTCGAGGGTATAGGGCTGGTCAGAACGAAACTTGCCTTTTTCCTCTTTTTTTAATTTGTTCAGAATGACCATCAGTTCTTTCTGAAGATGCTCTGGAAGAGGGGTTTTTTGCGGTTCTTTGTTCATGTTAATAATCTCCAGACTAAAATCATGGAACGTTATCGTAAGGGCCCTCAGCATATACATCATCACTGAAATTAAAATCTAATGACGAGTTGCACACTTGGCTACTGTTAGAACTAACAGTGAGTTAGTGTGTTTTGGAATAACAAGAGTTGCTCTTGTGGCTGGTTCGGCGCTCAGACCGTCAGCGCCATGTAGAACTGCGTGCCCTGCCCCGGCCTTGAATAAACGCCCATGCGTCCGCCGTGGAGCTGGACGATCTCCTTGCACAGGGCCAGGCCGAGGCCGGCGCCGCCCTTCTTGCGTCCGACCTGGACGAAAGGTTCGAAGATCCGTCCCTGTTGGCCGTAGGCAATGCCTTCACCGTTGTCCTCGACACTGATGATCACCCGCTCGCCGTGGCGCCGGGCCTGCAAGCGGATCTGGCCGTCTTCGCCGGTGTGGCGCATAGCGTTGTCGATCAGGTTATCGAGCACCCGATCCAGTTGCGCAGCGTCGGCATGCAGCCGCGGCAGCGGCCCCTGGATCGCCACGAGCAGCTCGATACCCTTGGCTTGGGCCTGCTCGGCGAACCGCAATCGGGCCTCTTCCAACAGGTCGTCGATGGAACAAGGCGCGAGGGTCAGCTTTTGCAGGCCGTTCTGGTAGCGAGAGAAATTCAGCAGGTCATTGATCAACTGCATCAGCCGCTGCATTTCTTCCGTGACGGTGTTGAGCAGGTCCGCCTCGCGCGACTCCTCTGGAAAATGCAGGCGCTCCTGCAACAGGCCGAATGCCATGTGCATGCCCGTCACCGGGGTACGCAGTTCATGGGAGGCCCGCAGGACGAACTCGCTGCGCACCCGTTCGAAGGCGCGCTGTTCGGTGACGTCATGCAGCACCATGACCGCGCCGAGGATGTGGCCTTGGGTGTGGCTGACCGGCGTAAGGCTGTAGGTCAGCACCCGCGACTCGCCGTCGACCTCGATGCTCAGGTCTTCCGGCGCACGTTCCAGGGTTCCCCCGCGCAGCACCAGGTGCAGTTCTTCATCCAGTTCCAGGCGGCCCAGCGCCTCGCCGAGCCCTTGGCCCAGGCGTGCCTCATCCCAGCCCAATTGACGCTGGGCCACCGGGTTGAGGTGCTCCAGCTGGCCTTGGCGATCGATCATCAGCAAGCCGTCGTCGATGCTGTCGAGCACCGCTTGCAAACGTTGCTGGCCGGCGAGCAGTTCATCGACATTGGTGGCTTGATGCTCGCGCAGTGCCTGGGCCATGACCCCGAAACGACGGGTCAGTAAATTCAACTCGGCGGCGGAAGAAATGGGCAGCGTGACCTCGAAATTGCCCTGGCCGATGTCATCCGCCGCCGCGACCAGTGCCTCGATCGGCTCGCCGAAACGCCGGGCAATGCCATGGGCCGTGATAAAGCCGATGATCAGCACCGCCAGCCCCACCAGCCCCAGCAGTCCGGAAATCCACATCGCACGTTCGCGGGCGCGGTCCTGGGTTACGCTGATGTTGTTCAAGGCGTGCCGGTATCCTTCGATCAGACCGGTGCGCAATACGTTGAATTTTTCGGTGAGGCCCTGAAGTCCGGTGAGAGAGGGTTGCTGGCGAGAGGCCGCGAAGGCGTCAAGAAAACTGATGTAGTCGGCTTTGGCCTTGCTGAAGTTGTCCACCAAATCGGCTTGCCCTTGTTCGTGGGCGATGCCCTCTTCGAGCAAATCGAAATACTGTCGCTTGGACTCCTCCAACGCAGCCAGGTTGGGGTTGTCGTCGAGCATGATCATCAACTGATCGCCGAGGGTCTGGCGCAGCTTGAGGCCCAAGTCCAGCAGGACGAAGTTGTCGCGTACCGATTGTTCCTGGGTATTGGCCATTTGCATCACGCTGACCAAGCCCAGCACCAGCCCCAGCAATGCCACGGTAATAAGGGCCGAGATACTGAGAAACAGCCGTGTGCGCAGCTTCATCGCCAGTTTCATAAGGTGTCGCTCACAGGTTGTACTGCTTGCGTTTGCGATAGAGCGTGGAGGCATCGATACCCAGCGTCTTGGCCGCCTGGTCGAGGGTGTCAGCCGTGGCCAGCACCGCGCCGATGTGAGCTTTTTCCAGTTCGTCGAGGCTCAACGCGGCACCGATGCGCGGCGCATTGTTGACCGGCTGCTCGGCCATGCCCAGGTGACTGATTTCGACTTTTTCCTGCGGGCAGATGATGCTGGCGCGCTCGACCACGTTGCGCAGTTCGCGGATGTTGCCGGGCCATCGGTAGCCCAGCAGCGCTTCGCGGGCCTCGTCGCTGAAGCCCCGGGCCGGGCGCGCGTATTCCTTGACGAAACGGGCCAGGAAGCGGTCGGCCAGGGTCAGGATGTCTTCGGCGCGCTCACGCAGCGGCGGCAGGTGCAGGGTGATGACGTTCAGGCGATACAGCAGGTCTTCGCGAAAACGCCCGTCGCGCACCATGTCTTCGAGGTTGAGGTTGGTCGCGGCGAGAATCCGCACATCGGCGCGACGGGTGACCGGATCCCCTACCCGCTCATATTCCTTGTCCTGGATGAAGCGCAACAACTTGGGTTGCAACGTCAGGGGAAAATCGCCGATCTCGTCGAGAAACAGCGTGCCACCGTCGGCCTGGTTGACCCGCCCCAGGGTACTTTCGCTGGCGCCGGTAAAGGCTCCACGGCTGTGGCCGAACAATTCGCTTTCCATCAATTCGGCGGTCAGCGACGGGCAATTGATGGTGACGCAGGACTTTTTCGCGCGCTTGCTCCAGCCATGGATCGCCCGGGCCAACTCGCCTTTACCGGTACCGGATTCGCCGAGGATCAGGATGTTGGCGTCGGTGCTGGCAACCTGGCGCGCGGTCTCCAGGACGACTTTCATCGCCGGGCTGTGGGAATCGAGGCCGTCCTTGGGTTTGCGCACTTCCCCTTCCAGGGCTTCGAGCCTTGCCGACAGCTGGCGCACTTCCAATTGCTTGGCGGTGGCCAGGCGCAGTTGATCCGGGCTGCAAGGCTTGACCAGGTAGTCGGCCGCCCCGGCCTGGATCGCATCGACTGCGGTATCGACCGCCGAGTGAGCAGTGACGATCACCACCCGCATCCAAGGCGCCTGGATGCGCATTTGTGCCAGGACATCCAGGCCGTTGTCTTCCCCCAGGCGCAGGTCGAGAAAGCACAGGTCGAACACCTGGCGTTGCAGCAGTGTGTCGGCCTGGGCGGCGCTGTTGGCAGTGGCGACGGTATAGCCTTCGTCTTCCAGGCAGTAACGGAACGTACGCAGGATGGCGGACTCATCGTCTACCAGCAGAATGCGGCCTTGGTGCTCAGTGGCGGATTCCATTTTTCCTACGCTCCTTAATGAATGATGTTGGTTAGTGTCAGAAAAATCGGGCAAGTTGCATGGTCGATTCTGAGGGGATATTACCCACCGAACTTGCCTCTGTGGACGTCTGACTCCTAAAAGACTGATTTGAGTTCCTTTTTTTGTGATTTGTCCGGGGCGGACGGTTCATATCGCTGATTCCGACGGCTGCGTCTGACAGGAAACTTCAGAACCACCTTACGCCTTTTCCCTTCCGTTCGTGCAATACGCACGACGTTCGCACGGGTCATCGTGCAGGATGCGTCCCACAGCTCCCTTAGCCATTTGCTAACTATTTGATTTTAAAGAGATTTAACTCTTAAAAAATCCTGGCACGCCGGCTGCACTGCTCTGGTCAACGTGGCGTGAGAGCGCCTCAACCAGATCACCACACCCGGGTGGGGAGGAATTTCAGGATGAATCGTCAATGTGCCGCCCAGTTTCGACTCTCTTCCTTGAAGATCCAGCAGGGCTTATGGGCTGCTCTGGCATTGCTGATCACGCTCGTGATTGGCCAGCAATGGTTGCTCTGGCATGAACGTCAACAGCCAGAAGCGCCACAGGTGACGATTCAACGTGCCCCACAAACCCATTTCAGCGCCGTCAGCGCCGCAGAAGCTTCCGCTTCCATGCGCATGATGGATGTCGATCAGGCTCAGCCAGTGGCCGACATGACGCGTGAAGAGCGCTGGGTGTTTTAACCCCGATGTACCGGTCGTCCACTGCGCCGGAACCATCACCGCCAGACCCTAACTAAATAGAAAAGCGTAAGGAGAATCACCATGTTGAGCTGGGCAATTACCTTCCTGATCATTGCCATCATCGCCGCCGTACTGGGCTTCGGTGGTATCGCAGGCACCGCCACGGGCATCGCCAAGATTCTCTTTGTCGTGTTCCTGGTGATGTTCATCGCTTCCTTCTTCTTTGGCCGTCGTGGCCGAGGCTGACCATGAGCGTTTCCTTAAAAGGACTGGCCGCCGCCCTGTTGTTGGGCGGCAGTGCCATGGCAATGGCTGCCAATGACGGACAGATGCGCGTCAATCAGTTGCTGGAGGCGGACCCGCAATACCGCGAGACCTGGCAGCACGTCGTCAAAAAAGAAGAACGCCTGCCCGATTGGGTGTTGAACCTGTCAGGCGATTCGCAGCAGATGAATGCAGTCGAGGAAGACGGCGACAAATACCTGGTGGGACCGCTGTGTGAAACCCAGGCCACGTGTCGCAACAAGCGCTTGATCGTCGCCTTCAGCTTCGACAAGGACGAGGCCTATGCCATGTTGGTGGAAGTCCCTGCCGGACTGCCGGCCGACAAGCCCCCGACCCGACATGCGGACTACCGTTTCCTCGGTAATCCCAATGAAGGTATGCAAGAACTGTTAATGGAGCAACTCAAGAAAGATCCGAACTGGTACTGATTCTGAAAAGGGGAAAAGCAGCCCTGCTTTTCTCTGTTGCACAGCCCGAGGAGGGCCGATGCATGACCAGGGGGCCGGGACGTTCTGACGGATGTGCGTCGGAGTGACCTACGGGCACAAGGAGTGCCTGCGAAAGGGCCGGGTCAGGTAAAAGCTGTGACGCAAGTTCGCAAAGCCCTCGCGGCTTGGCGAACTTGCGTCGAGCTTCGGATCGCAAATGTGTGGGCCAGAGCGGTTGTTCGACCTGGCGTCGCAAGCAGGCCGCGATGCGGCATTTTGTCTCCTCCCGCCAATTTATTGCCCTTTCCCTGACCGTATATCGGAGAATGACGAGACGATTTCTCTCTTGGGTCGCGTCTGGATCCGTCGCTGTTTCATCGATTCCTCACGTTTGGAAGAAAAAGCCCAGCTACGCTGAAATGGCCGGTTCACGGCACTTATGCCTGCAAAAATGTCGCATTCGAACCGCTTGTCACGCGGCTTTCGTTTGGAAAATCTCATGCCGATTCGGCATGGGGTAGGCGTTTACGGCATTAGACGAGCCCCCCTGGCATCGCAATAGTTGCGCCTTTTTTCGCCTGCCAGTAAGCCGCTAGCGCGCTCGGGGTGACCTTATACGGGGGCAGGGGCGCGAATGTTTTTCGTCATCGACGAGCCGTTCGCGCCACTGCCCGAGTCCAACTGAAGTAAGGGTAACGACATGAAGAAGGCACGACTAAGCCTCGCCTGGCAGATCCTCATCGGTCTGGTGCTGGGGATTGCATTGGGCGCGCTGCTCAACCATTTCAGTGCCGAGAAGGCCTGGTGGATCAGCAATGTGCTGCAACCGGCGGGCGACATCTTTATCCGTCTGATCAAGATGATCGTGATCCCGATCGTGATTTCCTCGCTGATCGTCGGCATTGCCGGGGTCGGTGACGCCAAGAAACTCGGGCGTATCGGCCTCAAGACCATCCTTTACTTCGAAATCGTCACCACCATCGCCATCGTCGTCGGCCTGCTGCTGGCCAACATCTTCCAGCCGGGCAGCGGCATCGACATGAGCACCCTGGGCACGGTGGATATTTCCAAGTACCAGGCCACGGCTGCGGAAGTCCAACATGAACATGCGTTCATCCAGACCATCCTCAACCTGATCCCGTCGAACATCTTCGCCGCCGTCGCTCGTGGCGAGATGCTGCCGATCATTTTCTTCTCCGTATTGTTCGGCCTGGGCCTGTCCAGCCTGCAATCGGACCTGCGCGAGCCGTTGGTGAAAATGTTCCAGGGCGTGTCGGAAAGCATGTTCAAGGTCACCCACATGATCATGCAGTACGCGCCAATCGGTGTATTTGCCCTGATCGCGGTGACGGTCGCCAACTTCGGCTTCGCATCCCTGCTGCCGCTGGCGAAACTGGTGATCCTGGTTTACGTCGCCATCGCCTTCTTCGCCTTCGTGGTGCTGGGCCTGATCGCCCGCCTGTTCGGCTTCTCGGTGCTCAAGCTGATGCGCATCTTCAAGGATGAGCTGGTGCTGGCCTACTCCACCGCCAGTTCCGAAACCGTGCTGCCGCGGGTGATCGAGAAGATGGAAGCCTACGGTGCGCCGAAAGCCATCTGCAGCTTCGTGGTGCCCACCGGGTATTCGTTCAACCTCGACGGCTCGACCCTGTACCAGAGCATCGCGGCGATTTTCATCGCTCAGCTGTACGGCATCGACCTGTCCATCAGCCAGCAACTGCTGTTGGTGCTGACCCTGATGGTCACTTCCAAAGGCATCGCCGGCGTGCCGGGCGTGTCGTTCGTGGTGCTTCTGGCCACCTTGGGCAGCGTGGGCATTCCGCTGGAAGGCCTGGCCTTCATCGCCGGTGTCGACCGCATCATGGACATGGCCCGTACCGCGCTGAACGTCATCGGCAACGCCCTGGCCGTGTTGGTCATCGCCCGTTGGGAAGGCATGTACGACGATGCCAAGGGCCAGCGCTACTGGAACTCCCTGCCGCACTGGCGCAGCAAGGAGCCGCTGCCGGCGGGGGAAACTTCCAGCCGTTGATCCATTGGGGGGGAGTTCGGGCCAGCAACAAAGTGCCTGAACAACCCCGGTCATTGTGGGAGCGAGCTTGCTCGCGATAGCGCCGGATCAGTCAGTATCGATGTTGACTGACACACCGCCATCGCGAGCAAGCTCGGCTCCCACAGGGTGTTCATTGCTCACCTGCACAGTACCAATCAAACCCCGGAGCAATCCGGGGTTTGTCGTTTCTGCCAGCCCCGCTATCATTCGCGGCATCTTCCGGGGGATTTAACCGATGCTCAATGGCCTGTGGCTTGGCTTCTTTATCGTGGCAGCCGTGTCGGCTCTGGCGCAGTGGCTGATCGGCGGCAACGCCGGGATCTTCGCGGCCATGGTGGAAAGCATTTTCGCCATGGCCAAGCTGTCGGTGGAGGTGATGGTCCTGCTGTTCGGCACCTTGACCCTGTGGCTGGGCTTCCTGCGCATCGCCGAAAAGGCCGGCATCGTCGACTGGCTGGCCAAGGCCCTCGGCCCGCTGTTCTTGCGCTTGATGCCGGAAGTGCCCGCCGGCCACCCGGCGATCGGCCTGATCACCCTCAACTTCGCCGCCAACGGCTTGGGGCTGGACAACGCGGCCACCCCCATCGGCCTCAAGGCCATGCGCGCCCTGCAAGATCTCAACCCCAGCCCGACCATTGCCAGCAATGCACAGATCCTGTTTCTGGTACTCAACGCCTCGTCGCTGACCCTGTTGCCGGTGACCATCTTCATGTACCGCGCCCAACAAGGCGCGCCGGACCCGACCCTGGTGTTCCTGCCGATCCTGATCGCCACCACCGGCTCGACCCTGATGGGGCTGCTGTCCGTGGCGTTCATGCAGCGCCTGCGCCTGTGGGATCCGGTGGTGCTGGCTTACCTGATCCCGGGCGCGCTGGCGCTGGGTGGCTTCATGGCGCTGCTGGGGACGCTCTCGGCCACGGCGCTGGCGGGGTTGTCATCGATCCTCGGCAACCTGACGCTGTTTGGCCTGATCATCCTGTTCCTGGTGGTGGGCGCACTGCGCAAGGTGAAGGTGTACGAGGCCTTCGTCGAAGGCGCGAAAGAAGGGTTCGATGTTGCCAAGAACCTGCTGCCGTACCTGGTGGCGATGCTCTGCGCCGTCGGCGTGCTGCGGGCGTCGGGGGCGCTGGATTTCGGCCTGGACGGCATCCGCCACCTGGTGCAGTGGGCCGGCCTGGATACGCGCTTCGTCGATGCCTTGCCCACCGCCATGGTCAAGCCGTTCTCCGGCAGCGCCGCCCGGGCGATGTTGATCGAGACCATGAAGACTTCCGGCGTGGACAGCTTCCCGGCCCTGGTGGCAGCGACCATCCAGGGCAGTACCGAGACCACGTTCTATGTGCTGGCGGTCTATTTCGGCGCCGTGGGCATCCAGCGGGCGCGCCATGCCGTGGGCTGCGCGTTGCTGGCCGAACTGGCGGGCGTGCTGTCGGCGATCGGGGTCTGCTACTGGTTCTTTGGCTGAGGCCTTCAGGGCGCCGGCGTTGCGAAACGCTGGCCCTGCTCCAACGTCCAGTTCACCACTTCGGCGGTCAGCCGATCACCAGCCCGGCCAAAGCCGTCCACAACCGCCGGCACTTTCACATCGCTCAACGGCTGGCGCACTTCAAAACGGCGACTGGCCAGGATGCGTTGGTCGAACCCACGCACCAACAGTGCGTCCAGGCGAATCACCACGCTGGCCGCTGTGCCCTGGTATTCGGTCTGGAACGCCTGCAGTTGTCCGCCCAGTTCCAGGTCCGCTTGCAGGTTGCTGTCGGCGACGCTCAACAGCCTGACGCGCCCGTCCTGGGCAAAACCATCGAGCAGGCGGTTGCGCAACAGCACCGGGGCTGGGTCGCTCCAGCGCGAGGCGGCGTAACTGCTGAACAGATTGCCCTGGGGAATCACCGCGATTTTCGGGCTGTTGAGCACCTCGCTGGTCTGGGGGCTGGCCAGTCGCAGCGACCAGCTCACCGCCGTGCCCGCAGATACCGGGGCCTGGGTGGCCGGCAAGCGATACACATCCGAAGGTTCGGCCTTGGGCAAAATCGAGCAACCACCTGCCAGGGCAAATCCTGCCAGCAAGAGAAGAGGGCGGATAAACCGGTTGGACGGCTTCATGGCGTGAACTCCTTGTCCTTGTCATTGCCCAGCAAATAGCCGCTGGGGTTGGCATCCAGACGCCGGGAGATCCCCCGCAAGGCACTCAGGGTTTCGCGCAGCTCACGCACGGCTGGCGCCAGGGCATTGAGGCCTTGCATGCCGTTATTCAACGAATCGCGGTTGTCGCTCAACAGTTTGTCGAGGGTCGCGGTGCTGCGAGCCAGGGACTGCATGGCCTGGCCGGCGTTGCCGAACGCCTGTTTGCCCTGGTCGTTGAGCAAACCATTGGCGTTGCGCATCAACGCCGTGGTCTGTTCCAGCGTGGCGCTGGCCTGTTTGCCGATGGACGCCAGTTGCTGCATGGCCTGGCGAATATCGCCGCGCTGCTCGGCAATGACCCCAGTGGTTTGTTCCAGATGCTCAAGCGTCTTGCCCAGGCTTTGGACGTTGTCCGAGGAAAACACCTCATTGGCGTTGTGCAGCAACAGGTTGATGCTGGTCATCAAGTCATCGCTGTTGTTGAGCAGGCGGGCGATGGGCGAGGGGGCGGCGATGATCACCGGCGGTTCACCGTCGTGCCCTGTCAGCGCCGGGCTCTGGGGCGTGCCGCCACTGAGCTGGATAATCGAGGTGCCGGTGATGCCGGTCAATGCCAGCTTGGCCTGGGTGTCTTGCTTGACCGGTGTTTCCCCGCTCAAGCGCACCTGTGCCAACACCCGGCGCGGGTCGTTCGGGTCCAGGCGCAGATTGACGACGTCGCCGACCTTGATCCCGCTGTACTCCACCGAGCTGCCCCGGGACAGCCCGCTGACCGCCTCGTTGAACACCACTTCGTAATACTTGAATTCACTGTCCACGTTGGACTTGGCCAGCCACAGGCCAAACAGCAGGGCGCCGGCCACCACAATGACGGTGAACAGGCCGATCAACACATGATGGGCTCGGGTTTCCATGTCAAACCTCGTTGGATGGTGTAGCGGTCGATAACGCCGCGCGGCCGCGAGGGCCATGGAAGTATTCGTGAATCCAGGCATCGTCGGTTTCCGACACCTTGTCGATGACATCGGCCACCAGTACTTTTTTCTGCGCCAGTACCGCCACCCGATCGGTGATGGTGTAGAGGGTGTCCAGGTCGTGGGTGACCAGGAACACGCTCAAGCCCAAGGCATCGCGCAGTGTCAGGATCAACTGGTCGAACGCCGCCGCGCCGATGGGATCGAGGCCGGCGGTGGGTTCGTCGAGAAACAGGATGTCCGGGTCCAGGGCCAGCGCACGGGCCAGGGCGGCGCGCTTGATCATGCCGCCGGACAGTGAGGCGGGGTATTTGTCGGCGGCCGAGAGTGGCAGCCCGGCCAGCGCCAGTTTCACCGCCGCCAAGTGCTCGGCGTCGGCCCGGCTGAGCCCGGCGTGTTCGATCAGTGGCAGGGCGACGTTTTCTGTCACGGTCAGTGACGAAAACAGCGCGCCTTTCTGGAACAACACGCCAAAGCGCCGTTCCACCCGCGAACGTTGTTCCGGGGGCAGGCTCGGCAAGTCCTCGCCGAACACCCGCACAGCACCCTCGCTGGGCCGATTCAGGCCGACGATGCTGCGCAGCAGCACCGATTTGCCGCTGCCGGAGCCGCCGACCACGGCGAGAATCTCGCCCTTGTACACATCCAGATCGAGGTTTTCATGCACGCTCTGGCGGCCAAAGCGATTGCACAGGCCCCGCACCTGAATCACCGCCTCGGTGGGCGGTCGTAAGGGTTGGCTCACCAGTTCATCTCCATGAAAAACAGCGCGGCCACGGCATCGAGCACAATCACCACGAAAATCGACTGCACCACGCTGGAGGTGGTGTGAGCTCCGACCGATTCGGCACTGCCACTGACCTTGAAACCTTCCAGGCAGCCCACGGCAGCGATCAGGAAGGCAAAGATCGGCGCCTTGACCATCCCCACCACGAAATGCTGCACGCCGATGTCTGACTGCAACAGCGTCAGGAACATGGCCGGTGAAATACCCAGCGACAAAGCGCAGACCACACCGCCACCAATAATCCCGGAGAGCATGGCCAGGAAGGTCAGCATCGGCAGCGCCACCAACAGCGCCAGCACCCGTGGAATCACCAGCAACTCGACGGGATCGAGGCCAAGGGTGCGGATCGCGTCGATTTCTTCATTGGCCTTCATCGAGCCGATCTGCGCGGTGAACGCGCTGGCGGTGCGGCCCGCCATGAGGATGGCCGTGAGCAAAACGCCGAATTCGCGCAGGAACGAGAACGCCACCAGGTCCACGGTAAAGATGCTGGCGCCAAAATCGGCCAGCACCGTCGCGCCGAGGAACGCCACCACCGCGCCCACCAGGAACGTCAGCAGGGCGACGATGGGGGCCGCGTCCAGGCCGGTCTGTTCGATATGAACGACCATCGCTGTCATGCGCCAGCGCTTGGGGCGAAACAGGTTGCGGGCCAGGGTTTCCAGGATCAGGCCGACAAAACCCAGCAGTTGCAGGGTGTCTTGCCAGACTTTGTCCACGGCGCGGCCGATACGCGTCAGCAACTGGGTCATCACGCTGACCTGCGGCTCTTTCACCGGCACACAGAAGTCCGTCAGCGAGCAGTAGACCGTCTGCAACAGCGCTCGCTCGGCGGCCGGCAAGCTGCAATCGGGGTGCTCGGCGGTCTTGCCCAGCCGTTCGGACCCCAGCAGTTCCACCAGCAACGAAGCCCCGGCGGTGTCGAGGGCGCCGAGGCCGTTGAGGTCGATCAGGGTGTTTTCGTCGTATTGGCCGCGCAAGGATTCGCTCACGCGCTTGAGCTGCGCGTAATGGGCCAGCGTCCAGTCGCCGCCGACCCAGAGCTGCGCCGGAGAGCGAGACGTGTCCAGCCGGGCAGTGCCAGTGTGGGATCCGGGGGTCATATGCTCCATGCTCGTTCGACTTGAACAGCGCTACCTAATAGCACGACCACCGTTATTTTGCCTCGGGTACGGCAGCGTTCACCTCGAAACGCAGCACACCGATCAACTGGCCGTTTTCCGTGAGCACCCGCACCTGCCATTTGCCTGTCGGGTCGTCCGGGAAGTTCTGCTTGTGGGTCCAGGCGCGATAGCCTTCCTTGCGCCCGCCGTGGATGTCCAGGGCGATGCGGTCGACTTCTTTGCCGTTGAACTGCCAGACGTGATAAATCCGCTCGTCGAGCCCTCGCGGCGCGTTGATGGCCGTGTAGGCGTACAAGCCATTGCCGCGGATCTGGGCGGCGCTGACTTCCTTGAGGCTGGCGCCCGGCGTGCGGTCCTCCAGTTGGGTGCTGATCGCCACTTCGGTCATCCACAGCGTGGCTGGCGGCACCCAGGAGCGCAGTACCCAGCCGGCGGCACCAATGCCCAACGTGATGCAGAGGATCGCCAGGGCGTTGCGTACGGTGCGGATCGGGAAGATCGAGGCCAGGCTGGGAAACGACAGCAGCATGGCAATGCCCAGCGCCAGCTTGAAGCTCTGGTCGGTGGTCAGGTGCAGGATGACCGGCAACGCGGTGAGCAGGGCGGCGAACAGCGTCAGTGTGTGCAACGCCAGGAACGCCCAGCGCCGGGGTGCCAGCCATTTGTAGTACAGCGGGTCGGTGATCGAGATCAGCGCCGCGATCGTCAGCAGGCCGGTGAAAAGCAGCTGGCTGCTGTTCCAGGTGGTGGTGATGAAGAAAAACGGCAGGACGAAAAACAGGCTTTCCTGGTGAATCATCTGCGTGGCGTAGCGCAACAGCGGCTGGGGGATTTCCCGTTTGAAAATCCGCGTGAACAGCCGGGTCATGCTGTTCTCGACCATCAGCCAGAGCCAGCTCACCAGCATCATGATGGCGATCCAGGTCGCCAGGCCCTGCTGGCGGTCCACCAGCATGAAACTGCCGACCCCGGAGATGAAGCCACCGAGCGCAATGACCCCGGGATAGCGCTTCATCAGCTCAAGGATGCGCTGGACATAGACCGTCAGGTTCTGCATTCGGTGGTTTCACAGTAAGTCGTAGGAAATATCCCTGACAGAGTATCGCCAAGGCGGTGACGTGGCGAGGCTCGCGACGCGTGTCGTGGTGATCTTTTGTGGCGAGGGAGCAAGCTCCCTCGCCACGGGATTTGAGTTGTCCTGGCGGGAGCCATTCGCGAGCAAGCTCGTTCCCACTGGGGGATCAACCAGGCTCCGGTCGCGTCCTGCGACACAATCGCCAGCCAATCCCCACCAGCAACAACCCCAGCAAACCACCCAGCCCCCAAACCAGCTCATCATCACTGAGCAACGGCTTTTCGATGCGCAGGTAACCCGGGTCCTTGAGCAGCTCGCGCAGGGCCACGTTGGCCTGTTCCAGGCTCACCTCCTGCAGGCGCACGGCCGGGTTGGCGAAGCGACCGTCTTCATAGTCGCCCAAGGCCCCCCAGTAGTAATCGGCCAGTGCGCTGTTGCCTTGAACCGCCCAGGACTGATGGGCGATGGCCGCGCGTTTGATCCGCACGAAACTGGCGGGGTCCAGGCCATCCTTGTGCAAGGTCTTGCGCAGTTCTTCGAGCGCCTGTTCGGCTTCGGGCAAGTCTTCGCGGGACAGGTCGGCGTTCAGGCTGAAGAAGCCGACGCCGCCGAACACTTCGCGCTCGGTCCACGGCCCGTAGGACAGGCCGCGGGCCAGGCGCAGCTGGCGATAAAGCGCCCAATCCAGGTAATCCTTGAGCAGGTCGAAGGTTTCGTCATGCTGCTCGTCCAGCACCGGTTCCGGGAACAGCCAGTGAAGCTTGGCGCTGTCGCCAGCCAAGCCACGGATCAGGTTGCGCTTGGTGACCGCCTTGTAGCGGATCTGCGGCAACGCCTCGTGGGCACTGGGCTCCACCGGCTCGAGTTCGCCAAAGGCGCGTTCCAGGTAGGCAGGCAGCAGTCGGTCGAGATCGCCGACCACGATCAGCGTCATGTTGTTCGGCGCATACCAGTCCTTTCGCACTTGTTCGAGGCGGGCGAGGGTATGGCGCTGGACCTCGGCCCGTTCCGCGCAGCGCAGGCCCAACTCAACCGCCAATTGGTTGCTGGCCTTGTGGCCCAGGTCCTGGTGATCGAGCCAGCGTTGCAGGTGGGTGTAGTGGCCACCGTCCTCGCGTTCCACCACTCGTTTGGCCGCCTCCAGGGCTTTTTCGTCGATACGGGTGCGGGTCAACAGCGCCAGCAGCAGGTCCAGCACCTTGCGCTGATTGCGCGCCGGTGCCTCGATGACGAACGTGGTATCGGCGTTGCTGGTGAAGGCATTCCACTCGCCACCCAAGGCCTGCATGCGCTCTTCCAGCCCACCTTCACCACTGTCATCGACGCCGCTGAACAGCAGGTGTTCGAGCAGGTGCGGCAGTTCCTTGTCGGCGCAACTGAAGTCGTCCAGGCCCACGCCGACCACCAGCCGGATCGCCACATGCCCGCGCTCGGTGCCGGGCTTGAGCATCAGTTGTATGCCATTGGGCAGCGTATAGCCTTCGACCTGGAACCGGTCCAGGGCAACCACGGGCAGTGAGCCGAGCAAAAGAAAGGCGAGCAACAGACAACGCATAAGGGCTTCCTGGCGGCTGAGTGGGGGTCCATGGTGCCGGGCAGGCCGTCATCGGCGGAGTGTCGCCCGGAGTCGGCTCGCTCCCCCTATCGAATTTATGCGGTATTCATGACAACGGGAGCAGGCGGGCCGGTGAACGGTTTCAGGCCCGAGCCTTTGTTACTGACTGACCAATGCGCCAGTCGTTCACGGCGAATGGGTTATGTCGGAAATTTCATCGACCGCCAGCGCACCGATCTCGGCCGTCTCCAGCACCACATAGGCGCTGCCGCAAAACAGCGAATTGAGGCGTCTCATGTCGGCGATCAGCTCCAGGTGCAGGGAACTGGTCTCCAGACTTTGTACGACTTTGCGTTGCAGGCGGCTGACGTGGGCATGGGCCATGCGCCGTTCCTGCGCCCGAAAGCGACGTTTCTCACGCAGCAACTGGCGGGCGCTTTCCCGGTCGGCGCTGAGGAATACCGACAACCCCAGCCGCAGGTTGGCGATCAAGTGGCTGTGCAGCCCCGCCAATTCCTCCAGGCCCACATCGGAAAAGGAGCGGCGTTGGGAAGTCTTCTGCTGCTGGACCTTGCGCAACATGCGCTCGATAAGGTCGCTGGCCAGCTTGAGGTTGATCGCCAGTTCGATGATCTCCGCCCAGCGGCGGCTGTCTTGTTCGCTGAGGTCTTCACGAGGCATTTGCGCCATGTACAACTTGATGGCACTGCACAGCGCCTCGACGTCATCACTCATGCGCCGTACATCCTGGGTCACCGCCGTTTGCGTACCGCGCAGCACGTCCAGCATGGCTTCGAGCATGTTTTCGATCAGGTCGCCAATGCGCAAGGTTTCCCGGGCGGCGTTCGCCAGCGCCAGGCTCGGGGTGGCGAGGGCCGTGGGGTCCAGGTGGCGGGGCTTGGCCGTGCCGTTGGTCTCGGGCCGTTCCGGCAGCAGCCAGGCACAGAGCTTGGCCATCGGCGCGACGCTGGGCAGCAGCACCAGGCACCGCACGGTGTTATAGAGCAGATGAAAACCGATCACCGTTTCCTGGGGGCTGAAATCCAGGCCGTCCAGCCAGCCCACCAGCGGATCGAGCACCGGAATGATCAACACCAGGCCGATCAGCTTGTACAACAAGCTGCCCAGCGCCACCTGGCGCCCGGCGCTGTTTTGCATGCTGGTGCTGAGGAACGCCAATACGCCGCTGCCGATGTTGGCGCCGATCACCAGGCCGATGGCCACCGGCAGGCTGATCACCGCTGCGCCGGCCAATGTCGCGGTCAGCAGCACGGCGGCCAGGCTGGAATAGGAGATCATCGCGAACAGCGCGCCGACCAGCGCATCGAGCAGGATGTCGCCGGTCAGCGAGGCGAAGATCACTTTCACACCTTGGGCGTGGGTGATGGGCGCGGCGGCTTCGACGATCAATTGCAGGGCCAGGATGATCAGCCCCAGGCCGATGCCGACCCGGCCCATTTGTCCGACGCGGGTCTGTTTGCGCGAGAGGAAAAAAATCACCCCGAGGAAAATCAGCAGCGGCGACAGCCACGACAGGTCGAGGGTCAGCACCCGTGCCATCAACGCGGTGCCGACATCGGCGCCCAGCATGGTCGCCAGGGCCGGGGTCAACGCCATCAGGCCCTGGCCGACGAACGAGGTGACGAGCATGGCCGTGGCGTTGCTGCTCTGGACCATGGCCGTGACCATGATCCCTGCGATAAACGCCAGCCAGCGCCTGGACATGTTCTGGCCAATGACATGGCGCAGGTTCGAGCCATAGACCCGCAAGATGCCAGTACGCACGATATGCGTGCCCCAGATCAGCAGGGCCACGGCGGAGAGCAAATTGAGCAGGGTCAGCATGAGAGGCCCCCTGTTAGCGTCCCAAAGGAACAAATTGACGATGCCACATTCTTCTTTCTTGTACTTAAGCTGTAGTTGGCGAACGGTACGGGCGCCAGCATTGCACAGCTAAAGAATCGTTTGAAACAAAACTGTCATAAAAACCGCTTCGCCAAAAGACACCGCGAAACCCTGTGGGAGCGAGCCTGCTCGCGATGGCGGCAGCACATCCAACATCACCGGTTCAGACAGACCGCTTTCGCGAGCAGGCTCGCTCCCACAGTTGCTCAATCAAGCTGATCGAGCGGCCGCTTTCCTGCAGGCATGAAAAAGGGGCTCGAAAGCCCCTTCATTCACTGCCCCGCAACCCTTACTGGCCCGGAACATCCTTACGCAGTTTCACCGGATCCTGCTGCTTGCGCTTGCGCGCCATGGCGGTGCGCATCTTGATGTTGACCGCTTCCACCGCCAGGGAGAACGCCATGGCGAAGTAGACGTAGCCTTTTGGCACATGCACGTCGAACGACTCGGCGATCAGCACGGTACCGACCACCAGCAGGAACGACAGCGCCAGCATCTTCAGCGACGGGTGCTTGTCGATGAACGTGCTGATGGTGCCCGAAGCCAGCATCATCACCAGCACAGCGACGATGATCGCGGCGACCATCACCGGCACATGGGAGACCATGCCGACGGCGGTAATGACCGAGTCCAGGGAGAACACAATGTCGATGATCGCGATCTGGATGATGGTGTAGATGAAGTTGCCGCCCTTGCCCGAAGGTTCGTCGTTGGTTTCATCTTCGCCTTCCAGCGCGTGGTACATCTCCTGGGAGCTTTTCCACAGCAGGAACAGGCCGCCGAAGAACAGGATCAGGTCACGACCGGAGATGCCCTGGCCGAACACTTCGAACAAATCGGCGGTCAGGCGCATGACCCAGGTGATGGACAGCAGCAACAGGATCCGCGTGATCATGGCCAGCGCCAGGCCGAAGATCCGGGTGCGCGCCTGCATGTGCTTGGGCATGCGGCTGACCAGGATCGAGATCATGATGATGTTGTCGATGCCCAGGACGATTTCCAGGGCGGTCAGGGTAAAGAAGGCAACCCAGATTTCCGGGTTGGTCAGCCATTCCATGTGAGTTCCTTTGAGCGAGTGTTAGGCCGTGCCGCGCCTTGTCAGACAGGCACGGCACAGCGAGCGTTGCTTTTATAGAGTGCTGAACAGCGGAAAAATCCCCATCAGCAAGGCGGCGAACATTATGCACAGGCAAACCAGTACTGCCCACTTCAGGGTGAAGCGCTGGTGATCGCCGAACTCGATCCCGGCCAAGGCTACCAGCAGGTAGGTCGACGGAACCAGTGGGCTCAACAGGTGGACGGGCTGGCCGACGATGGAGGCACGGGCCATTTCAACGGCGGTAATGCCGTAGTGGCTGGCGGCTTCGGCGAGAACCGGTAACACCCCGTAATAAAATGCATCGTTAGACATGAAGAAGGTGAACGGCATGCTCACCAGTGCGGTGATGACCGCCAGGTAAGGACCGAGGAACTCCGGAATCACCGCCAGCAGGCTCTTGGACATGGCGTCGACCATGCCGGTGCCGGACAGGATGCCGGTGAAGATACCCGCCGCGAAAATCAGCCCGACCACCGCCAACACGCTGCCGGCGTGCGCCGCGACGCGGTCTTTCTGCTGTTGCAGGCAGGGGTAGTTGACGATCATCGCGATACTGAAGGCCACCATGAACAGCACCGGCAACGGCAACAGGCCGGCGATCAGGGTGCACATCAGGGCCAGGGTCAGGGCGCCGTTGAACCAGATCAGCTTCGGACGACGGGCGTCCGGGAACTGGGACACACTGATTTCGCTGTGGTCGATCTCGTCGCCTGCCAGGTGCAATTCACCCAGGCGCGCACGCTCGCGTTTGCCGTACATGTAGGCGATCGCCAGGATCGCCACGACACCGGCCAGCATCGCCGGAATCATCGGCACGAAGATGTCGGACGGGTCCACATGCAGCGCACTGGCCGCTCGGGCCGTCGGGCCGCCCCATGGGGTCATGTTCATCACGCCGCCGGCGAGGATGATCAGGCCCGCCATGATACGTGGGCTCATGCCGATGCGGCTGTAGAGGGGCAGCATCGCGGCCACGCAGATCATGTAAGTGGTCGCGCCGTCACCATCAAGGGAAACGACAAGCGCCAGAACGGCGGTACCGACCGAAACTTTCAACGGGTCGCCCTTGACCAGCTTGAGGATCTTGCGCACGGCCGGGTCGAACAGGCCGGAGTCGATCATCAGGGCAAAATACAGAATCGCGAACATCAGCATCACCCCGGTCGGGGCGAGCTTGGTGATGCCTTCGAGCATCATCGGGCCGATTTTCGGGGCGAAGCCACCGAACAGGGCGAACAGGATCGGGATGATGATCAGGGCGATCAGCGCGGACAGGCGCTTGGTCATGATCAGGAACATGAACGTGATGACCATGGCGAAGCCAAGGAAAGTCAGCATGGGAAATACTCCAGGCGTGGCGCGGCTATGAAATGCGAACCGGACAGGTCAGCGCGAAATGCAAAGCACGAGGGGGACGGATGGAGTGGGTGCAGCGGGACGGGTAGCAGCGGACATCGGAAATCACCATTGTTGTTGTTAAAAGGGCCGAACGAGCCTTGAAAACTCGCTTTTGGCCGACCGGTCTGTTGCCGGAAGTGAGGTGATCCTAATCGCGCTAGCTTTCAGTAAGCTTTCGCCGCTGCAATGGCTGATGGTTGGCCAGGCGAGTCTTTGTGGCGAGGGAGCTTGCTCCCGCTCGGTCGCGCAGCGGCCGCAAAATCCTGGGGCCGCTTCGCAGCCCGGCGGGAGCAAGCTCCCTCGCCACAGAAGCAATCAGGTCTTTGCTTTAAAGGCTGAAAGATTCAACGGCCGTACCGCCCCCATCCAGATCGCATGCTCGGTGTGGTCCGTCAGGTCATCGCCGGTCTCCGGGTGCAGGAAAATCACCAGGCCCTTGCGATTGAGCGCCAACCAGGGCAAGACCACGCCGATGTACTGCGGATCGAACGCCAACTGACAGCTCCAGTCCGGATGCGGGCCGACCGGGCGTTGATGGACGCGGCCCATTTTCAGCGCAAATAGCTGCGCCGCTTCCTCGCACAGGGCCCGCGCCTGGTCGAGGGTGGTGGCGTCGAAATACACGTGGGCGTGGTAGCCCTTGATCCGCTGCATTTGTACTCCTTGAAAAAGAGGCCGAACCCTCGCCGTTTGCCGCGGGTCAGAGCCTTTACATGCCGGACAAAGAGGAAAACAGCCATGAAAAACGCCGAAACCCCGGTCATCAAAGTGGTGCTCTATGGTGCCATGAGCAGCCTCGGCAGTGCGTTGATGGCTGAAATGCTGCGGCGCCAGCATGAGGTCATCGCGATTCTCGACGATCTTACCGCCCTGGCTCCACGCCCGGGCCTGCGGACCAAGACCGGCGATCTGTTCGACCCGGAGCGGGTCAAGCAAAGCGTCGCTGGCGCCAGCGCCGTGGTGTGTCTGTTGAACGCGCCGGGGTTGCCAATGAACAGTGAGCAAGTGGAGCGCACCTTGATTCCCGGCCCGGTGGAGCAAGTCCTGGCGGTGGACGCACTGATCGCCGGCATGCAGGCGGTGAACATTGCACGGTTGTTCCTGGTGGGGGATTTTGCGGTGCTCGACGAAGAACAGGCCGACGATGACTTGCAGCGCCATGCCGCCGAAGAAGTGCTCGATGCCCTGAAGAACAGCGCGTTGCAGTGGACCTTGATCAATGCACCCTATGCCGCGCCAGGCCTGGGCATCGAGCATTTCAGCCAGGTCAGCACCAGCCTCGAACCCGGCATGGCCGAATCCCTGGAGCGGCTTAACCGCGTGGCGGTCGGCATCGCCGATGAGCTGCGCCTGAACCTGCATGTGGGTGAGCACGTCAGCTTCGTGGCCGCCCACTAGCTGTGGATATCCATATCCCTGTGGCGAGGGAGCTTGCTCCCGCTGGGCTGCGAAGCAGCCCTAAAAAAGGACAATGCCCCCCGGCCCTGTCCTCAAACAGCAATCGACGGCAACGGCAACCCCGTGAGCGATTCGGCACTGTTGGCCTGTTCCTCCATCAGCCAGTCCACAAACAGCCGGATCAACACCCCGCGCCGTTTACGCTGGGGCAAGACCACGTAATACCCCAGCCGCGACAGCACCGTTTCCGCGATCGGACGACACAGCAGCCCTTGCGCCAATAAGTTATCCACAAGGTGCCGCCAGCCGATGGCGACACCTTGGCCGCCAATCGCCGCCTGAATGAGCAACGTGTAGTTGTCGAAGCGCAGTTGCCCGGGCGCCGGTGGCGACGTGATGCCCAGCTCGCGAAATACACCGCTCCAGTCGAACCAACTGTTGCTGTTGCCCGCGCGCAAGTGCAGCAAGGGAAATTCCGCCAAGGCCTGGGCGGGCAAGGGCAGGGGATGCTCCTTGAGCAGCAGCGGGCTGCATACCGGAAAGACTTCTTCACTGAACAGCCAGCGACTTTCGCCTTGTTTGAAGCGACCGTCGCCGAACAGTACGGCAACGTCGATATCGGTGCGCAACATGTTGTGGTTGCGTTCGCTGGTCACCAGGCTCACGTCCACCTGCGGATTGGCGGCGTGAAAGCGATGCAGGCGCGGCATCAGCCAATACGCGGCGAAGGCGAAGTCGGTGGCGACTTGCAGCACCTCATGTTGGTGCTGGGCGGTGATGGCGCTCAGCCCGGCATCGATGCTCTGCAAACCGACCTGCACCTGCTCGAACAGGATCGTCCCGGCCTCGGTCAGTTCGATGCCGCGGTAGATCCGGTCGAACAACCGTGCGCCCAGTTGCTCTTCCAGACGCTTGATCTGCTGGCTGATGGCCGGTTGTGTGGTACCCAGCTCAATCGCCGCCGCCGTAAAGCTCTGGTGGCGGGCGGCGGCTTCAAAGGCGCGGAACAGTTCCAGGGACAGGTTACCCAAGGCGTCATACATAAGCTGTGCTTATCCTAGTCATTATCCTGCATGGGCTTTACCCCAAAACCCGGGGGCTACATGCTCAATCGCAGCAATGTCGCATAACTGCCTACTATGGAATGCCGCGAATACATGAAGCGCAAGAACATTCTTTTCATCATGGCCGATCAAATGGCCGCGCCAATGTTGCCGATCTACGGTCCTTCGCCGATCAAGCTGCCGAACCTGTCGCGCCTGGCGGCCGAGGGCGTGGTGTTCGACGCCGCCTATTGCAACAGCCCGCTGTGCGCACCGTCGCGGTTTACCTTGGTGAGCGGCCAGTTGCCGAGCAAGATCGGCGCCTACGACAACGCGGCGGACTTTCCCGCAGACGTGCCGACCTACGCCCATTACCTGCGCCGCCTCGGCTATCGCACGGCGTTGTCCGGCAAGATGCACTTTTGCGGTCCCGACCAACTGCACGGCTACGAAGAGCGCCTGACCAGCGACATCTACCCGGCCGACTACGGCTGGGCGGTGAACTGGGATGAGCCGGACGTGCGGCCGAGCTGGTACCACAACATGTCGTCGGTATTGCAGGCCGGCCCTTGCGTGCGCACCAACCAGCTGGATTTCGATGAAGAAGTGGTATTCAAGGCCCAGCAGTATCTGTTCGACCACATCCGCGAAGACGGCGACCAGCCGTTCTGCCTCACCGTGTCGATGACCCACCCACACGATCCGTACACGATTCCCAAGGCGTTCTGGGATTTGTATGAGGACAACGACATCCCGTTGCCACAGACCCCGGCGCAAACGGACCTCGATCCACATTCCCAACGGCTGCTGAAGGTCTATGACCTGTGGGACAAGCCACTGCCTGTGGATAAGATTCGGGATGCTCGCCGCGCCTATTTTGGCGCGTGCAGCTACATCGACAGCAATGTCGGCAAGCTGCTGCAGACCCTGGAAGACACCGGTCTGCTGGACGACACGATCATCGTGTTCTCCGGCGATCACGGGGACATGCTTGGCGAAAAGGGCCTCTGGTACAAAATGCACTGGTTCGAAATGGCCGCCCGCGTACCGTTGCTGATCAGTGCGCCGGGGCAGTTCGCCAGCGGCCGGGTGGGCGCAGCCGTGTCCACCGCCGACTTGCTGCCGACCCTGGTGGAACTGGCCGGCGGCACGCTGGAACCGGGCTTGCCGCTGGATGGCCGCTCGCTGGTGTCGCATCTGCAAGGGCAGGGCGGGCATGACGAAGTCTTCGGTGAATACATGGCCGAAGGCACCGTCAGCCCCTTGATGATGATTCGTCGTGGCCCGTGGAAATTCATCTACAGCGAAGATGACCCGTGCCTGCTGTTCGATGTATGCAACGATCCCAAGGAACTGGAAGATCTCAGCCAATCGCCCGAGCATCAATCCGTGTTCGCCGATTTTCTCGCCGAAGCCCGTGCCAAGTGGGATATTCCGACGATTCATCAACAGGTGCTCGCCAGCCAGCGACGCCGCCGTTTTGTCGCCCAGGCGCTGACCCTGGGCAAACTCAAGAGCTGGGATCACCAGCCGCTGGTGGACGCCAGCCAGCAGTACATGCGCAACCATATCGACCTCGACGATCTGGAGCGCAAGGCCCGTTATCCACAACCCTGCCAAAACCAATAACGTAAGGGGCACGCACATGCAAAAGTTATCCACAGTACTGACCGCTGGACTGTTGGCGTTGAGCAGTGTTTCGGCCTGGGCCGAGCAGAGCTGCGAGACCGTGAAGATGGCCGATCCAGGCTGGAGCGACATTGCCGCGACCAACGCCATCACCGGTTTCCTGCTGGACGGGATGGGCTACAAGGCCAAGGTCGATACCCTCGCGGTGCCGATCACCTTCGGTGGCCTCAAGGACGGCCAGGTGGATGTGTTCCTGGGTAACTGGATGCCGGCGCAGCAGGGCTTCTATGACAAGTTCGTGGCCACGGGCGACGTCACGCAACTGGCCAAGAACCTGGACGGCACCGAGTTCACCCTGGCGGTACCGGACTACGTCTGGGACGCCGGTGTGCATAACTTTGCCGACTTGAACAAATTCGCCGACAAGTTCGACAAGAAGATCTACGGCATCGGCTCCGGCGCCCCGGCCAACCTCTCCCTGAAAGAAATCATCAAGACCAACGACTTCGGCATGGGCCAGTGGAAACTGGTGGAGTCCAGCGAGCAGGCGATGCTGGCGGAAGTCTCCCGGGCCGTGAAGAAACAGAAATTCGTGACCTTCCTCGGCTGGACACCGCACCCGATGAACGTGCAGTTGAAAATGCACTACCTCAAGGGCGGCGAGAAATACTTCGGCGACACCGGCAGCGTCTACACCCTGACCCGCAAGGGTTATGCCCAGGCCTGCCCGAACGTCGGCAAGCTGCTGACCAACCTGAGTTTCACCCAGGAGATGGAAAACAGCATCATGGCCGAGGTGGTGAACAACAAAGTCAGCAACGCCGATGCGGCCAAGGCCTGGATCAAGGCCAACCCGGCGGTGCTGGATAAATGGCTGGACGGTGTGAAGACCCTGGATGGCAAGGATGCGTTGGCGGCGGTGAAGGCCAAGCTCTAGGCATAATCGCGAGCAGCTTTTGTGGCGAGGGAGCTTGCTCCCGCTGGACTGCGCAGCGGTCCCAATTTTTGCGGCCGCTGCGCGACCGAGCGGGAGCAAGCTCCCTCGCCACATTGGTTCACCTGATACTCTTGCGCCAAACCCCATCCTTGAGGCCCCATGGCAATCCCCACGCGCCATTCACTCTTTCCCTTCCTGAGCTGGCTGCCTCGGCAGGCCCGCGCCAGTGTCGGCCGTGACCTGATCGTCGGCCTGAGCGGTGCGATTCTCGCGTTGCCGCAGTCCATTGCCTACGCCTTGATTGCCGGTTTACCCCCCGAATACGGCTTGTACGCAGCAATCGTGCCGGTGCTGATCGCCTGCCTGTGGGGTTCGTCGTGGCACCTGATCTGCGGCCCCACGGCGGCGATTTCCATCGTCCTGTACGCCACCGTCAGTCCGCTGGCCGTGCCCGCCAGCCAGGACTACATCACCTTGATCCTGCTGCTGACGGTGCTGGCGGGTATTTTCCAATGGCTGCTGGGGTTGCTGCGTTTCGGTGCGCTGGTGAATTTCGTTTCCCACTCGGTGGTGCTGGGGTTCACCCTGGGCGCGGCGGTGGTCATTGCCCTGGGGCAGTTGCCGAACCTGCTGGGCCTCGACCTGCCGAACGAAGCCACGGCGCTGAGGGGCCTGCTGATGCTGGTCGATCACATCGGGGCTGTGGATAAACCTTCACTGCTGCTGGGGGTGGGCACGCTGATCCTGGGTATCGTGCTCAAGCGCTTGCTGCCGCGCTGGCCGAGCCTGTTGATAACCTTGGTCATCAGCAGCCTGGTGGTCTGGTTGTGGCCGGCGATGTTCGGGCATGTGGCGCTGGTCAGCGCCTTCGCCGGGCGCCTGCCGCCGTTCACGCTGCTGCCGCTGGACCTGGAACTGATCCTGCGCCTGCTGCCCGGGGCCGTCGCGGTGGGCATGCTCGGGCTGGTCACCAGCCTGTCCATCGCCCGTTCGTTGTCGGTACGTTCCGGGCAATTGCTCGATGCGAATCAGGAGGTGAGGGCGCAGGGGCTTTCCAACCTCGTGGGCGGATTTTTCTCCGGATCATTGTCGGCCGGTTCCTTTACCCGCTCCGGCCTCAGCTATGAAGCCGGGGCCTGCTCGCCCCTGGCCGGAGTGTTCTCGGCCTTGTGGGTGGCGTTGTTTGCGGTCGCCGGGGCGAAACTGATCGCACACATCCCGATTCCGGCCATGGCCGGCAGCATCCTGCTGATCGCCTGGGGGCTGGTGGACCATCGCGGGATCCGGGCGTTGTACCGCGTGAGCCGCGCCGAATTCATGGTGATGAGCCTGACCTGCCTGGCTACGTTGCTGCTGGAACTGCAAACCGCCATCTACGCCGGCGTGCTGGCTTCGCTGTTCTTCTACCTCAAACGCACCTCACAGCCGCGGGTGCAGCATTTTCGCGAAGGGGAAGCGGAGATCCTGCGGGTGGGCGGCTCGATCTTTTTCGGCGCCAGCCATTACCTGCAAGTGCGCCTGCAACGGTTGCAGGCGCAGCGGGTGGTCATCGACGCCCAGCAGATCAACTTCATCGATTATTCCGGGGTGGAAATGCTCCACCAGGAAGCCCGGCGCTTGCGTAGTCAAGGACGTAGCCTGACCTTGCGCATGGCCCGGCCCCAGGTGGTGGAAGAGTTGTTGAAGCTGGAGGGGGCGCAGAAGTGCCCGATCCATTTCGAAGACTAGGGCTTAAGGCAGGCATACCCTGTGGCGAGGGAGCTTGCTCCCGCTGGGCTGCGAAGCAGCCCTAGAAGGCCTGCCAACCTTTAGTCAGTTTTGCGGGCGCTTCGCACCCGAGCGGGAGCAAGCTCCCTCGCCACAGGCCACAGGCCACAGTTCACAGCGCCAGTTGGCGGCGCAACTCGGCCAGCACCGGCGCGGTGTCCGGGCGCACTCCGCGCCACAGGTAGAAGGCTTCGCCCGCCTGTTCGGCGAGCATGCCCAGGCCATCCATCGCCACTGCCGCGCCGTGCTCATGGGCCCAACGGCAGAATGACGTCGGCTCCTTGCCATACATCATGTCGTAGCAGAACGTCTTGCCGGGCTCGATCAAGCTGGCGGCAATCGGCGGTACATCCCCCGACAGGCTCGCAGAGGTCGCGTTGATGATCAGGTCCACCGGCTCTTGCAGCCAGTCGAACCCGCTGGCCGAGACCGGGCCCAGGTCGGCGAACAACTCGGCCAGCAATTCGGCTTTTTCCACCGTGCGGTTGGCGATGATCACCGAGGCCGGCGCTTCGGCCAGCAGCGGTTCGAGGGCTCCGCGCACCGCGCCGCCGGCCCCGAGCAACAGGATGCGCTTGCCCTGGAGGCTGAAGCCGGCGTTGACGGTCAGGTCCCGGACCAGCCCGGCGCCGTCGGTGTTGTCACCCAACAGGCGCCCGTCGGCCAGTTTGCTCAACGTATTGACCGCCCCGGCCCGCTGGGCGCGCTCGGTCAGGCTGTCGGCCAGGCGGAAGGCGTCTTCCTTGAATGGCACCGTGACATTTGCCCCACGACCTTCGCGGAAAAATTCTCGGGCGCAACCGGTGAAATCCTCCAGGGGTGCCAGCAGCGTGCTGTAGTCCAGGATTTGCCCGGTCTGCTCGGCAAACAGGCGATGGATCAACGGCGACTTGCTGTGGCCGATGGGGTTACCCATTACAACGTAGCGGTCCATGGATAATCCCCGTTCAGGCCGTTGCCAGCCAATCGCGATCCTTCAGGAAATACTCGGTCAGCCGCGCCTCTTCGCTGCCCGGCTCGGCTTTCCAGTCGTAGCCCCAGCGCACTTGCGGTGGCAGGGACATCAGGATCGATTCGGTACGTCCGCCCGATTGCAGGCCGAACAGGGTGCCACGGTCGTAGACCAGGTTGAATTCCACGTAGCGCCCACGGCGAAACTCCTGGAACTCCCGTTGCTGGGCGGTGAACGCGTCGTGCTTGCGGCGACGCATGATGGGCAGGTACGCATCAATGTAGGCGTCGCCAATGGCGCGGATGAAGGCGAAGCAGGTGTCGAAATCCCACTCGTTCAGGTCGTCGAAAAACAGGCCGCCGATACCCCGGGGCTCGTTGCGATGCTTGAGGTGGAAGTAGCTGTCGCACCAGGCCTTGTAGCGCGGATACACCTCGGGGCCGAACGGCGCACAGGCCTGCTCGGCGACGCGGTGCCAATGGACGCAGTCTTCCTCCACGCCGTAGTAAGGCGTCAGGTCGAAACCGCCGCCAAACCACCAGACCGGCTCTTCACCTTCCTTCTCGGCGATGAAGAAACGCACGTTGGCGTGGGAGGTCGGTACGTGGGGGTTGTGTGGGTGGATCACCAGCGACACGCCCAAGGCTTCGAAGCCACGACCGGCCAGTTCTGGCCGATGGGCGCTGGCCGAAGGTGGGAGACCGCTGCCGAAGACGTGGGAAAAGTTGACGCCGCCCTTTTCGATCACCGTGCCGTTTTCGATCACCCGCGTGCGACCGCCACCGCCGGCCGGCCGGGCCCAGGCATCTTCGACGAAGCGCGTGCCACCGTCCTCGGTTTCCAGGACGGCGCAGATACGGTCTTGCAGGTCGAGCAGGTAGGCTTTCACGGCCTCGGTGCGAGTGGACATGACATCACCTTGATCAGGGCTACGCTACGCGGCGTCTAGCGGGCCGGTGGCAAATGGGCGCACAGGATACCACCGCACTTGCCCACGCCACAGTTGACGACGGTCAAGCTTAGGAGTCCGATAGAAGGCTTGGTAAAAAGTCCTGCGACAAGGAGAGAGTGAAGATGGCCAAACGTATCCAGTTCAGTTCCCACGGCGGTCCCGAAGTACTCGAGTACGTCGGCTATCAACCGGCCGAGCCGGGCCCGCAGCAAGTGCGCGTCAGCAACAAGGCGATCGGCCTGAACTTCATCGACACCTACTACCGCAGTGGTCTGTATCCGCCACCGACGCTGCCTTCGGGCCTGGGCGCCGAGGGCGCGGGTGTGGTCGAGGCCATCGGTTCAGGCGTTACGCGGTTCAAGGTCGGCGACCGGGTGGCGTACGGCAGCGGCCCGCTGGGGGCCTACAGCGATGTGCATGTGTTGCCCGAAGCCAACCTGGTGCACCTGCCCGAATCCATCAGTTTCGAACAGGCCGCCGGCGTGATGCTCAAGGGCCTGACCGTGCAATACCTGTTGCGCCAGACCTATGAACTCAAGGGCGGCGAAACCATCCTGTTCCACGCCGCCGCCGGTGGCGTGGGCTCCTTGGCCTGCCAGTGGGCCAAGGCCTTGGGCGTGAAGCTGATCGGCACCGTCAGTTCGCCGGAAAAAGCCGCCATCGCCAAATCCCACGGCGCCTGGGAAACCATCGACTACAGCAAGGAAAACGTCGCGCAGCGCGTGCTGGAATTGACTGATGGCAAGAAGGTGCCCGTGGTGTACGACGGGGTTGGCAAGGACACCTGGCTGACCTCCCTGGACAGCGTCGCTCCCCGTGGGCTGGTGGTGAGCTTCGGCAATGCCTCGGGGGCGGTGGACGGTGTGAACCTGGGGATTCTCTCGGCCAAGGGCTCGCTGTACGTCACCCGCCCGACCCTGGCGACATACGCCAACAATGCGGAGAACCTGCAGCGCATGGCCGATGAACTGTTCGGGATGATCGCCAGCGGCAAGCTCAAGGTGGACATCAACCAGCGTTATCCACTGGCCGAAGCGGCCAAGGCCCAGGCCGAGTTGTCGGCGCGGCGCACGACCGGCTCGACCATTCTTCTGCCTTGATTTAGAGCTCGCTGAAGAACCTGTGGTGTTCATAAATACTGTGTGCAACACAAAACCTTGTGGGAGCGGGCTTGCTCGCGAAAACGGTGGGTCAGCTTGCATCAATGTTGAATGTGCCGACGCCTTCGCGAGCAAGCCCGCTCCCACACTCGGATCAGTGGTGAGTTCGATTCCCTGGTCGCCGCAAATCCCCTGTGGGAGCGAGCCTGCTCGCGATAGCGGTGTGTCAGTCAACATCAATCCTGGCTGATCTGACGCTATCGCGAGCAAGCTCGCTCCCACAGGGTTTTTTGTAAGATGCAGAATTTGTGTTCGTGCTTAGTCCGGCCGCACCACTTTGCCGGTCGCCAGGTCACGAATCACGCTGGGGTTCTTGCGCCCGCCCAGGTTACCGCCCAGCACCAGGTCGATCTGCCCGCGGAAATACTGCTCGACGCGAATCCGCGTGCGCGCCGCCGGGCGCCCTTGGGGGTTGGCCGAGGTGGACACCAGTGGCCCGACCAGTGAGCACAAGTCGCGCACGGTGGGGTGATCGCTGACCCGCAGCGCGACGGTGTCGTGCACGCCGGTGATCCACTCCGGCAGCAGGTTCTGGTGCGGCACCAGCCAAGTGTTGGGTCCCGGCCAGGTGCTGGCCATGCGGTCCATCCAGGTTTCGGGGAAGTCTTCGAACAGAAAGTCGAACTGGTGGATGTTGTCAGCCACCAGAATCAGGCCTTTGTCGGGCAGCCGCGACTTGATCGCCAGCAGGCGCTCCACCGCCTCCTCGTTCCATGGGTCACAACCCAGGCCCCAGACCGCTTCGGTTGGATAGGCAATCACCGCCCCGGCGCGAATTTCTCGCGCGGCTTGTTGCACACGCCAACTGTTGACCATGAACGATTCTCCCGCAACGCAAATAAGGCTGTGGGCAGTTTACCGATCTTCCCCATAAAACCTAGCGTGCAAACCAACGTCCGTTGTCACAGCTGGCGCGTCCTTCCATCTCCAGCTCGGTCAACGCCGCCAGCACTTTGGACAACCCCCAGCCGCTGGCGTCGGCCAACGCCTCGCTGCTTAGCGGCGCGGCATGCAGCAGGCGCAGCAGCGGATGGGTCACCGGCTCGGGCACCGAGGCCAGCGGCAACCGCTGCCAACCGCGCAATGCTTCGAGGATGTGCTCGACGGTTTCCACCAGCGCCGCGCCGTCGCGGATCAGTTGATGGCAGCCTCGGGCGCCGGGATGATGGATCGATCCAGGAATCGCATAGACCTCGCGGCCCTGTTCCGCCGCCAGGCGAGCGGTGATCAGCGAGCCGCTGGCGACACTGGCTTCCACCACCAGCACGCCCAGGGACAAGCCGCTGATGATCCGGTTGCGCCGCGGAAAGTGACTGGCGTGGGGCGGCGTGTCCAACGGGAACTCCGACAGCACCGCGCTGCCCTGGGCAATCATCGCGTCCGCCAGCCGACGATTGCGCTGTGGATAAAAATTTTCCAGGCCAGTGCCCAATACACCGATGGTGCGCCCGCCAACGTCCAACGCCGCCTGATGGGCTGCCGCATCGATGCCCAAGGCCAGGCCGCTGGTGATGACAAAACCGGCCCCGGCCAGGCTGCGGGAAAACGCCGCCGCGGTGTCCATGCCCGGCCGCGATGCCCGGCGACTGCCGACCATCGCCAGCTGGGGTTTTTCCAGAATGGTGGCGTCGCCGGCGACGAACAGAAGCGGCGGCGCATCGCTGATCTGCGCCAGCAGCGCCGGGTAGTCGGGTTGGTCCCACATCAATAAATGCTGGCCCGCACGCTCAAGCCAGGCCAATGCATGGGCGGCACCGTCACGCACATCCGGGTTGCGTCGCGCCTCGGCGCAGGCCACGGGCAAGCCCAGCGATCGCCAGGCACTGGCCGGTGCACTGATGGCTTTGGAGGCCGAGCCGAAGGCCTCCATCAGGGTCATGAAACGCTTGGGACCGAGTTCCGGCAAGCGGTGAAGGCGTAGCCGGGCCTCCAGTTCCGCAGGGGAAACCGGAGCAGATTCAGGTAATGACATGCGATCATCCTTGACCGTTATGAGCCCCGTAAAAACGGGAACAAGCTGTGGATAACTCTGTTGGTAACTTGTGAGACCCGTTATGGATTACGGACCTTGTCGAGCACCGACAACGAGCGTGAGGCGTACAGCACCAAGCCGTAGCTGAGTTTGTCGTAAGTGCGGAACACCATCAGCAGGCCGGCCCGCTCATCGGGGATTTTCACCGGTGCGCCGGTGATGCGAT
Organism: Pseudomonas sp. FSO-7; assembly: GCF_059579345.1. NCBI lineage: Bacteria > Pseudomonadati > Pseudomonadota > Gammaproteobacteria > Pseudomonadales > Pseudomonadaceae > Pseudomonas > Pseudomonas sp. FSO-7. The sequence continues at coordinate 77,775 of NZ_CM184193.1, forward strand.
CGCGCACGGTTTCACCGGTCTTCATCACCGCCAGCACGTTGCCTTCGATCAGCCCGTCGCGGCGGCCCTTGTTCAGGGTGACCACGTCCAGCGCGCCGATCTGGGTCACGCCCCGGGGCACGTCCAGGATCAAGCCGTTGATGTCCGATTTCGGCGCGCTGGGCATGAAGGTCGAGTTGATCGAACGCTCTTCGCCGCTGAACAGGCGATCACCCAGGCGCACTTCCTGAGTGGTGCGTTGCAGGACCAGGGTGGTGACATCGCCCTCGGTGGCGACCACTTCGCCGCCGCCGATGTCGTCGGCGTTGATGCCCAGAAATTCCTTGGTCTCGGGGTCGGTGTAGACCTTGCCCTGGCGGAAGATGCCGTAGGCCGACTGGTTCGAGTCGAATGTGCCACGGGCAAAGACCCGATCCCCCATGCCGCTGAGCACGCGCTCGGCGTTGCCGGCGACAACGTAGGGCGCCTTGTCGAAATCTTCAGGCGTGTCGACGATGCGGTTGCTCAGCAGGAAGCTGTTGATGGCTTGCAGCGGAATGCTCGGGATGGCGTCGGCCACCGGCGAACTGCGAATGCGTGGCGACAGCTTGATGGTGCCGCGCGAGGCGCCGCGATTGAGGGTCAGGCGCGGCTGGCCGTTGACGTAGACCAGCGACAGGGTGTCGCCCGGATAGATCAGGTTGGGGTTTTCGATCTGCGGGTTGGCCTGCCAGAGTTCGGGCCATTTCCATGGCTCGCGCAGGTATTTGCCGGAAATGTCCCAGAGTGTGTCCCCCGTCACCACCGTGTATTGCTGGGGAAAACCTTCCCGAAGTTGCACTTGCCCGTGCGCGATACCGGCCGAAGCCAGGAGCAGCAGGGCGAGTAGTGATTTCCTCATGCGGTGAATCCCTTTATTATGTGCGTTCGCGTAAAACGCCAGAGCCCCCGTGGCTCGCTGCCCTGCGGAGCTGTTTTCCACAAGCGCAACGTTTTACAACGGTAGCCTGCATCCCAAGACACGCCAGGCCAGCCACCCGACTTTACCTCACACGTGCATTTATCAAGCTTATGGCCATTTTGAACATTCTCGAATTTCCGGACCCGCGCCTGCGCACTATCGCCAAACCGGTGGCCGTAGTGGACGACGAAGTGCGTCAGTTGGTCGATGACATGTTTGAAACAATGTATGAGGCGCCAGGCATCGGCCTCGCCGCGACCCAGGTCAACGTGCACAAGCGTATCGTCGTGATGGACCTATCCGAAGACCGCAGCGAGCCCCGGGTGTTCATCAACCCCGAGTTCGAAACCCTGACCGACGAGATGGACCAGTACCAGGAAGGCTGCCTTTCTGTGCCGGGCTTCTACGAAAACGTCGACCGTCCGCAGAAGGTCAAGATCAAGGCCCTGGACCGTGACGGCCAGCCTTATGAACTGATCGCCGAAGGCTTGCTGGCGGTGTGCATCCAGCACGAGTGCGACCACCTCAACGGCAAGCTGTTCGTGGATTACCTGTCTACCCTCAAGCGTGACCGGATCAAGAAAAAACTGGAAAAACTTCATCGCCAGAATGCTTGATGCCCCCCTTCAAAGGCTTGCCGCGGCAAGCCTTTTTCTTTTTGCGACTGCTTTGTAATTGAGAGCTTCCCATGACTGAGCCCCTGCGCATCGTCTTTGCCGGCACTCCCGAATTTGCCGCCGAACACCTCAAGGCCCTGCTGGCCAGCCCCCACGACATCGTCGCGGTCTACACCCAGCCGGACCGGCCGGCCGGTCGCGGGCAAAAACTGATGCCCAGCCCGGTCAAGCAGCTTGCCCTGGAGCACGGCATCACGGTGTTGCAGCCGCCGACCCTACGCGACGCGCAAGCCCAGGCCGAACTGGCGGCGCTGAAACCGGACTTGATGGTGGTGGTCGCCTACGGCCTGATCCTGCCCCAAGTGGTGCTGGATATCCCGCGCCTGGGTTGCATCAACAGCCACGCCTCGCTGCTGCCGCGCTGGCGCGGTGCCGCGCCGATCCAGCGCGCCGTGGAAGCGGGCGATGCCGAGAGCGGCGTGACCGTGATGCGCATGGAAGCCGGCCTGGACACCGGGCCGATGTTGCTCAAGGTCAGCACCCCCATCAGCGCCGAAGACACCGGTGGCAGCCTGCACGACCGCCTCGCCCTGATCGGCCCGCCCGCCGTGGTCCAGGCCATCGCTGGCCTGGCCGCAGGCACGCTGGAGGGCGACGTGCAGGACGACAGCCTCGCCACCTACGCGCACAAACTGAACAAGGACGAAGCCCGTATCGACTGGAGCCGTCCAGCCGTTGAGCTGGAACGCCTGGTGCGGGCCTTCAACCCTTGGCCGATCTGTCACAGCACCCTGAACGGCGAAGCCCTGAAAGTGCTGGCGGCCGGTCATGCCGAAGGGAAGGGCGCACCGGGAGAAATCCTCGGCGCCAGCAAGGACGGCCTCGTCGTTGCCTGCGGTGAGCAGGCGTTGTGCCTGACACGTCTGCAACTGCCCGGGGGCAAGGCGCTGAACTTCAGCGACCTGTTCAACAGCCGCCGTGAGAAATTTGCCGTCGGTACCCATCTCGGCCAAGCGACGGACGCCTCATGAACCCGCGTCTGGCCGCCGCCAAGGCACTTGCCGCGGTACTCAGCGGGAAAGCCTCGCTGAACAGTTCCCTGCCGACCCAACTGGACAAGGTGGAAGACCGTGATCGCGGTTTCACCCAGGACCTGGCGTTCGGCACCGCCCGTTGGCAGCCACGGCTGTCGGCCCTGGCGGCCAAGCTGTTGCAGAAGCCGTTCAAGGCCGCCGATGCCGACGTCGAGGCGCTGCTGCTGGTGGGGCTCTATCAACTGCTCTACACCCGCGTTCCGGCCCACGCCGCCATCGGCGAAACCGTGGGCTGCGCCGACAAGCTGAAAAAGCCCTGGGCCAAGGCCTTGCTCAATGCCGTGTTGCGCCGCGCCCAGCGGGAAAGCGAAACCCTGCTGGCCGAATTGGAACACGACCCGGTGGTGCGCACCGCCCACCCGCGCTGGTTGCAGAAATCCCTCAAGGCCTTCTGGCCCGAGCAATGGGAAGCCATCTGCGCCGCCAACAATGCCCATCCGCCGATGATCCTGCGGGTCAATCGTCGCCACCATACCCGCGATGCCTACCTGGCGTTGCTGGGCGAGGCGGGCATCCCCGCCATCCCGTGCCAGTACAGCCGCGACGGCATCGTCCTGGAAACCCCGGGCGATGTACGCGCACTGCCGGGCTTTGCCGAGGGCTGGATCAGCGTCCAGGACGAAGCCGCCCAACTGGCCGCCGACTTGCTGGAACTGGCGCCCGGGCAACGGGTGCTGGACGCCTGCTGTGCGCCGGGAGGCAAGACCTGTCACATCCTCGAAGCCGAGCCGAAGCTGGCCGGCGTGGTGGCGGTGGACCTGGAAGCCAAGCGCCTGGTGCGGGTCAAGGAAAACCTCGAGCGCCTGGGCCTGGACGCCGAGCTGATCGCCGCCGACGGCCGCGACACCGCGACCTGGTGGGACGGCAAGCCCTTCCAGCGCATCCTGCTGGACGCGCCATGCTCGGCCACGGGCGTGATCCGCCGGCATCCGGACATCAAGCTCACCCGCCAGCCGGACGACATAGCCGCATTGGCCGTGCTGCAAGGTGAACTGCTCGATGCCCTGTGGTCGACCCTGGACGTGGGCGGCATGCTGCTCTACGCCACCTGTTCGACCTTGCCGACCGAGAACACCGAGGTGATCGAGGCATTCCTCGCTCGCACCCCGGGCGCCCGGGAGCTGGACATCGCAACCCAGGCCGGCCTCAAGCAGCCCCATGGCCGTCAGTTGCTGGCCCAAGAAGGCGGGCACGATGGGTTCTATTACGCAAAGTTGATCAAGATTGCCGCCGCACGCGGTTAAACCGATTCGATAGGAGTGGCTGGATGAAAATCATCATCCTCGGTGCAGGGCAGGTCGGCGGTTCGCTGGCGGAACATCTGGCCAGCGAGGCCAACGACATCACCGTGGTCGACACCGACGGCGAACGCCTGCGCGACCTCGGCGACCGCCTCGACATCCGCACCGTGCAAGGTCGTGGCTCGTTGCCGACGGTGCTGCGCCAGGCCGGCGCCGACGACGCGGACATGCTCGTGGCCGTGACCAACAGCGATGAAACCAACATGGTCGCCTGCCAGGTCGCCCACACGTTGTTCCACACCCCGACCAAGATCGCCCGAGTGCGCGAAGCGGCCTACCTGACCCGCGCCGACCTGTTCGACAACGAAGCGATACCGGTGGATGTGCTGATCAGCCCCGAACAGGTGGTGACCAACTACATCAAGCGCCTGATCGAACACCCCGGTGCCTTGCAGGTGATCGACTTTGCCGAAGGCAAGGCGCAACTGGTGGCGGTCAAGGCCTACTACGGCGGGCCGCTGGTGGGCCAGCAACTGCGCCAGTTGCGCGAGCACATGCCGAATGTGGAGACCCGGGTCGCGGCGATCTTCCGCCGTGACCGGCCGATCCTGCCCCAGGGCGACACGGTGATCGAAGCCGACGACGAAGTGTTTTTCATCGCCGCCAAGGCGAACATTCGCGCCGTGATGAGCGAAATGCGCCGCCTGGACGAGAACTACAAGCGCATCGTCATCGCCGGTGGCGGGCAGATCGGCGAGCGCCTGGCCGAAGCCATCGAAAGCCGCTACCAGGTCAAGATCATCGAGATGAACCCGGCGCGCTGCCGCTACCTCTCCGACACCCTCGACAGCACCGTGGTGCTGCAAGGCAGTGCCTCGGACCGCGACCTGCTGCTGGAAGAAAACATCGCTGACGCCGACATCTTCCTGGCCCTGACCAACGACGACGAAGCCAACATCATGTCGTCGCTATTGGCCAAGCGCCTGGGGGCGAAGAAGGTCATGACCATCATCAACAACCCGGCCTACGTCGACCTGATCCAGGGCGGCGACATCGACATCGCCATCAGCCCGCAACTGGCAACCATCGGCACCTTGCTCGCCCACGTGCGCCGCGGCGACATTGTCAGCGTGCACTCCCTGCGCCGTGGCGCGGCCGAAGCCATCGAGGCGATTGCCCACGGCGACGCCAAGTCCAGCAAAGTCATCGGCAAAGCCATCCGCGACCTCGGCTTGCCGCCGGGCACCACCATCGGCGCGATCATCCGCGACGAACAAGTGCTGATCGCCCACGACGACACCATGATCCAGACGGGCGACCATGTGATCCTGTTCTTGGTGGATAAAAAGCACATTCGCGATGTCGAGAAGCTGTTCCATGTGGGGTTGAGTTTCTTCTGATCCAGCGCTTGCGGTGGCAGCCATGGCCCCATCGCGAGCAAGCTCGCTCCCACAGAGGAACTCCAGTGCTCACAATATTGTGAGCAACCCCCAACCCCTGTGGGAGCGAGCTTGCTCGCGATAGCTATCTAACAGCCAACTGATCAACCCCTGACGCACCAGATAAGGACGCCGCCATGCTCGACTCCCTGGAAAAAATGCTCGCCAAGGGTGTGGATAACTCACTGCTGCGCTTCGGCCTGGGCAAGGGCTATCTCGATCTCGGCGAATTCGCCCGGGCCGCCGAACACCTCCAACGCTGCGTCGAACTCGATCCCAAGTATTCAGCAGCATGGAAACTCTTAGGCAAAGCCCATCAAGGTCAAGGCGACCTACCAGCTGCCCGCCAAGCCTGGGAACAAGGCCTGGAAGCTGCCCGCGCCCACGGCGACAAACAGGCTGAAAAGGAAATGACCGTATTCCTGAAAAAGCTGGATCGCCCGCGCTGACTTCACACAGAACCGCTTCCGTGGCGAGGGAGCTTGCTCCCGCTTGAGTGCGCAGCACTCATAAAAAAGCCCACCACCTCTGATGTCGGTCAGCCAAGCAAACAGCCCCCCAGATCCCAGACAGTCAATACGATCTGCCTGGTTGCTTATTAATTGGGAGTCACTTAAATCTGGCTCTTTAGAACTTCATCTTGAAAGCGACCGGACAATGGTCAGAGCCTTTCATTGGTACAGGAAGTTCCCACAACGAACCTGCTACGTAGTGCTTCTTTAATTCGCTGGTCAGCAGCGCATGGTCAATCAGCCATTTGGAACCTCCGCCCCGACATTCAGGCAGTGCCTTAACACCATTGGTTGGGCGAAACAGCTGGGCAGCAGACGGTTCGCCGTCTGAAAGCTCCGCATACAGACTTACTTCGGGGGCTGTTTCGTGTTCAACCGCAGCGTCAAATCTGCGATTGAAATCGCCAATAATCATTGCAGAAGCGCCGGACTGGATTGCGCTATCGAGCCATGCCTCCAGTGCAGATGCTTGCCTTTTAAGCACGTCGCAGGTGATGACCCCGTTAGCTTTATCGCGCTCGGTGGCATACCCGCTGTTCAATGCCTGGTCAAAACAGCCGCTTTTGAGGTGTATGGATAGAAGTTTGAGGCGCGTGCCTTTGATCATCACGGGTAGTTCCGCGCCATGGCGAGCGTGACTCTTGAAGGCCTCTCCAAGCGGGCGGATATCGCCGAGCATCTCGATCTCAAGCCCACGGGACCTGCGGACAACAAACCCAGTGCGCTGTATCCAAGGGCTCTGCATGTTCACATAGAAGTCGTACTTATCCTTCGACCAGATCTGCTGAAGCGCCTCAGGACTTTCGACTTCCTGCACTGCAATCACGTCAGCATTCAGCTTTTCTGCCACTGCCTTCATGTCCGCTATCTGCGCAGGAGATTTGCATTCCCATCGGTAGGGGTGTGTTTCTTCAAGTTGCTCTCGAACAGCAGCCTTGATTTTGGTGCACTCATCAAACTGACTCTGGCTGAGAGGGGCCGATCGCTGCCACGCCAGGTTCCATGTTGCGAAGGTAATGGTTTCAGCCAGAGCAGAATGGGAAAAACCCAAAAGCAATAAGGCTAAATGTATGGTTTTCATGAGATTAGGTTCTGAGCGCCGCGACAATGAGAGTCAAGACGGCACTGCTTTAGCCGTTTTCTGAGCATAGCAGCGCATTCAGCGTTGCTATTGGGTGTTTTACTGCCTATTGCTGCAAATCAAAACCCGACGCAGGTATTGGTTGGAGGGGAAGAGGAAACATTAATATCAACGATGAGTTATCCCCTTTGCGGCCTCTGCCTTCGGGAGCAGCCGCCGGCACTGCCGCGTCCGGGGGGCGGGCGGATTTAATCAGAAAATAAATCCGTCCCCTTATTCCGGTCCCCTTATTCCCTCGGTCGTCCAAGCACCTCCCTTCGTCTCGTAAAGTGGCAACCCGACCGACCCGTGCCTATAGTCTTTGGCGCTAGATAGCCACCGGAGGCATGGACATGAGCCAGAGCATTTCGCCCGCCGCTTCAGCTGCGCAGAACACCGGCATGGTCGCCACGACCTTATGGGGCTCGGACAAAATCGCAAGTATTACGGTCGATCCGGACGGTGCTATCTGGCTTGGCGCTTATAGCCGCCTGGGGCTAGGAGGCGAAGAGGATTCAGGCTTCACCGGCAGCCTGGTCCGGTTCAATGCCAACGGTAGCCTGGACCGCGACTTCAGCGGCGACGGTAAATCCCTTCTCCCGGTGTCGCTCGACATCGAGGACGGCGGTAATGCCGCCGTGCAGCCGGGCGGAGGCTACCTGGTGGCGCGCTACGTGAAAGTAGGCGACGCCTGGGTGTCGGGCATCAGTCGTAACTTGGCCGACGGCAGCCTCGACACGAGTTTCGGGAACGGCGGCACCGTGACAGTGCCTTTCTATTGGAATGAAGATCTAGGCCAGCAAGCGTCGTTCTCCGTGCAACGCGACGGCAGCTTTTTCGCCAGCGCTGGGTATCCCTCTGGGGAGATCTACATCGCCCGCTTCGACGCGACAGGGACCTTGGTCTCGACTTTCGCCGAGGCTGGGGTCCTGCACCTACCCGCGTCCGTCGGCATTCACCCCAGCGGCACGTTCGACGTTTCATTGCAGGGAGACGGGAAGGTATTGGTCACGGGGCAAGACACCCTGACCCGCCTCAACCCGGACGGTACGCTGGATAGCAGCTTTGCGAACGGGGGCAGTCTGGCCCTGGATGTTCACGCAGACGCCCTCGTCATCCAGGATGACGGCAAAATCCTGCTGGCGGGCGCCTCGGGCGGCGTGGCGAGCGTCATCCGACTCAATGCCGACGGCTCACTCGACACCGAATTCGGCGATCAGGGTCAGGTACGTTGGGGCTCGGAAAGCGCTCCTTTCGCAGTCGCCGACATGATCGTCCTGGCCGACGGCAGGCTGTTGATTGGTGGAAGCCAAGGGACGCGCGCGGACGGCTATCTGGCCGCCTTGGTCCAGTTGAACCCCGACGGCAGCCTGGACCACAGCTTTGGCAATCCCGACGACGGCTATTACCACCTTGACGGTGGCCGCGATGATGACTTCTTGCTCGGGACCGCGTCGTTCGACGATGCGATCTTTGGCGGGGCTGGTAACGATCTGCTCGATGGCCAGCAATGTCGTGACCTGCTCACGGGCGGTGCCGGGGCCGACACGTTCCGTTACCAGTCAGTCACAGACAGTTACCGCACCGCCACTGCGGCCCATAGCGACCGCATCACTGACTTCGATCTCAGCACCGATACCCTCGACCTCTCCTCCCTGGGCTTCCTCGGGCTGGGCAATGGCCATGACGGAACGCTGGCGATACGAATCAACGAAAGCGGGACGCGGACCTACCTCAAAAGTTTCGAGGCCAACGCCGATGGGGAACGCTTCGAAGTGGTCTTCGACGGTAACTTGGGCCAAACGCTGAATGAAACCAACATCCTGTTTCAGCAAGCCAGGTTGATGGGCACCGAAGGGGATGATCGTTTACAAGGCAATGCTCGGGGCGAAGTCATCGAAGGGGTCGCGGGCGATGATCGCCTTTATGGCGCGCTAGGGAATGATGTGTTGGTTGGCGGAGAGGGTCGAGACCTATTGGTGGGTGGCGGCAACAACGATGTGTTCCGCTTCGACGGACTGAGCGACAGCTACCGTACCGCCACCGAAAACCACACTGATCGCTTGATGGACTATACCGCGGGTGAAGACACGATCGACTTGTCCGCTTTGGGCTTTACCCGACTGGGGAATGGTTACGACGGCACGTTGGATGTGGTGGTCAATGAAGCCAAGAACCTGACTTACTTGAAGAGCTACGAAGCCGATGCAGTTGGGGCTCGATTTGAGTTGAGCTTGGTAGGGGATCACTCCGGTTACCGTGATTTGAACATTGTCTTTGCCGAGCCTTCGGAAGAGGAGGCTATTCAATTGATTGGAGTGGCTAACGACGTCTGGGTGTAAAACGCAAACCAAGGCGATCTACCAGCAGCACGCCAAGCCGCCCGGGCCCACGGCGACAAGCAGGCCGAGAAGGAGATGATGGTGTTCCTGAAGAAGCTGGATCGTCAGCGCTGAACTCACACAAAACAGCTTTTGTGGCGAGGGAGCTTGCTCCCGCTTGAGTGCGAAGCACTCACAAAAAGCCCACCGCGTTTTCATTGCCTGTCCGCCAAGCAGCTGACACATACAACCCTGTGGCGAGGGGATTTATCCCCGCTGGGCTGCGCAGCAGCTCCAAACAGTCAACGCGGTCTGTCTGATATACCGAGAACTACAGAGTCTTAATCTAGATGTCTGCTTTGGCCGAAACGCCGGTTGCGAACGGCAGCAGTCGGCCAAGACCGGACGTTTGGAAAGCGGGATTATGACGAACAGCAATAAGCCGAAATACTGCACGATCTGCAGACGCTTACTCGACAACCCAGCAGATCCGCTATCAGGCAATTGCGGCGGAGATTGCTGGGGATGCATAGGCGCTATCGAGGCGGAAATGGGATGCGCAGAGTCGCTCGCCTACGTACGCAAAGAATACGAGGCAGGACTTCGGCCTGGCTGGATTGATCCATTCAAGCCCTGATTTGGAAGCTGCGTTACGACCGCTTTGGGTCGGTTTCTGCCCGTCGTCAACTCCCGTTCCTAGCTGACTTTTGCCAGAGCTGATTGGTTCGTCTGATCCAGCACGGACATTCTAGGACCTGCCTTGAAAAAGCTGACAAAGGATCATGGCAATTTGACATATCGAGTTTTCTAGCCTTAATTGTTGTAGTGCTTTTATTACGGAGTACGGAGGCAGGGATGAAACTTAAATGTGGCTTTGGCGTGCTGATTATTGCGCTGTTAGTGTCAGGGTGTGCTTCTCAGCAAGATAATTATCAAGCATCAGATCCGTTAGCAGGTGCTTCGCCAACATCAGATGAAATTGATTCCGGTGTTGTTAAAGTGGTTGACGGAAATAATCATGGATTAGTGCGAGTGCTGTTTGCAACTAATCGTGAACTCCTGGTCAAAAATCGTTGCCTGGGAGCATATTCCGGTAAAAGAGGGGTGTATGGCAGGCTGAACTATGGTCATTGCATGGTAAGTATTCCAGTGGGGCATGAAGTAGGCGAGATTGAATTGCGACGCTGGTATCAACTAGTCGAAGATCCTAACAAGCATGTTTCCATTTTGGGGGGTGGTACGATAGATGAAGCTGAATTCAAGGAGGTAGTGCGGCGCGGTTTGAATAATGGAGATGGAGCCTCGCTGATATTTGTTCATGGATTTAATGTCAGTTTTGAAGATGCTGCGAGACGAACTGCTCAATTAGCTTATGATCTGAGTTTTAAAGGAGTGCCAGTTTTCTTTAGCTGGCCTTCCAATGGCAAGGTGTTGACTTACAATGGTGATGAGGAAAGCATTATCTGGTCTGAAGATGCTATATACAGCTTTCTGGTAGATTATCTTTCAAACCCCGAATTGAAGCAGGCGTTTTTGATAGCTCACAGCATGGGTGGGCGTGGTGTCTTAGAGGCACTGAAGAGGATCAGCGCGACTCGTCCTGAGCTAAGGGGCAAGTTGAAGGAAGTGGTTTTGGCGGCGCCTGATGTGGGGCGAGAGCTCTTTACTGATACCATCGCACCAATTATTCTCAACGAGAATTATCCAGTTACTGTGTACGGTTCAAAAAACGATAGGGCGCTAAAACTTTCTTATAAACTGAAAACATACGATCGGTTAGGCGGTGTTCCTGCAGTTGTGGATGTGTGGAAAGGTGTAGATTTTATAGATGCCAGCGACGTGAAGACTGATTTTCTAAATCATTCGTATGGGATTGGTTCAGATACTGTTCTTTCCGACATCGTTTCTTTGTTTTCCGGCAACCGGCCTCCTCAGAGAAATCGTTTAACAGCGGTGGAAGCGAATAATGGAATATATTGGAGACTCACCAAATAGTGAAGAAAGGGCGGCTTAGGTCGCCCTCTTTCTTTTCGTGCGCCCGGCAAGAGGAAGTGTTAGCTAGAGGCAAGGGTGTCGCGGGTGACTGCGAATCAGGATGAAGCCCGAGGCAAAGTAACGGGGGCATGGTATTGATGCTGATTGACCGCTGCTGGCCGTTTTCGGTCACTCTTGGAGGGCGGGAGGCAAAAAGAAACCCGACGCAGGACGCCGGGTTTTTTCATTGGCAAACTTTTACCTATTGCCTCGGCTCCACGTTATCCAACACCCGATTCGCCAGCAACGAACTCAGTTCAATCAACTGCTGAATCCCCTGCGCCACATGACGCCTCGATCCCTCCAGATCAAACGCCAGATCACTCACCATGGCATCAGCCGAAGCCAACGTCTCACTGAGATTGGCGAGCAGGCATTCGTTGTCGAGGCCTTTTACGACGGTGAATAGCTGCCCCGGTTTGGGGTCGTCTTGGGATTTATCCGATTTCGGTAGCAAGTAGTGATCGAGCACCCGTTTGGTGGTTTCGTCTTGCTGCTTGGCTTTGGATTTTGCAGATTGTGGGGTGGGGTCTGCATCTGGGGGATTTGGAGTTGCTTTGAACATTGGTGTGATCCTCGTAAGGGCCGCTCCATTTCGCTACTAAACGGAAGGGTGGCGGCTGTGCGCAAGTTAGTAGACCGGCGAATCACACCAAAACCGGCGCGCCCGAGGGCGCCATGCGCACAGCCACCATCAAGAACAGGCAAGTACCTGACTGATGAGACTTGTACAACCGAGGTGTGAACCGGGCTACTAAACCCGACCACTGATGGGCAGTGGCAGGAAGACAATAGAACCCAGGGACAAGGCGCACAAGCGGGCGGATTCTGGCGTAGTTGTAGGCAAAGGCGCAAGGATGCGTAGCTTGATAGCGGGGTGTAGGTGGGGGCTGTAGGAGGGAGGATTTTTGGGGATTCGGGTGGGGTGTTCGGCTCTGGAACTGGGGCGATTTCATCGCGAGCAGGCTCGCTCCCACAGGGCTCGGTATTCGGCTCGACACAAGTCCCCTGTGGCGGGGGAGCTTGCTCCCGCTGGCCTGTGCAGCAGGCCCCTGTATTTCTTCAGGCAAACCGCATCGTTCGGTTTTGCGTCTGCTGCGCAGCCGAGCGGGATCAAGCTCCCTCGCCACGGGGGCTGACTCAACCGCTTTCCAAATCTTTTATGGCAGCGTGCCATTGGTTATAGATAATCTATCTGCGAATCATTAGCATTGCCTGCATTGGTTTCCCGTTTCCTCGCAGGTACTCACTCCATGCTATTTCCATCTCGCCTTACGTTGCTGGCTGCGTGTTGCTCAGTCAGTTTTCTTGCCCAGGCGGCAGAGCCTATTGAATTGGGAGCGACCGACGTTACTGCCAGTGCGACCAATTCCAACACGCTACCCACGCCCTATGCGGGAGGTCAGGTGGCGAGGGGAGGCCAGATGGGGGTGCTGGGCAATCAGGACAACATGGATGTCCCGTTCGTGATGACCAGTTACACCTCGCAGTTGATTGAAGATCAACAAGCTGAAGACGTGGGTGATGTGCTTCTCAATGATCCGTCGGTGCGCCAAGCCTATGGGTTTGGTAACCAGTCCCAGGTGTTCGTGATTCGGGGCTTGCCGCTTAACAGCGACGACATTTCCTACAATGGGCTGTATGGCGTCTTACCGCGTCAGATTCTGTCGACGGATGCTATCGAGCGTGTCGAGGTGTTCAAAGGCCCCAACGCGTTTATCAACGGTGTCAGTCCGACGGGCTCGGGTCTTGGGGGCGGCGTCAACTTGCAGCCCAAACGCGCAGAGGATGTGCCGACGCGTCGCTATACCCAGGACATCAGCACCGATGGCCGCATTGGCGAGCATTTGGATATCGGGCAGCGATTCGGCGAGGATAACCGCTTTGGTGCCAGGTTGAATCTGAGCCAGCGGGAAGGTGAAACAGCGATCGACAACCAGGATCAGCGCACAAAGTTGTTCGTGGCGGGCTTGGACTATCAAGGGGATAACTTCCGCGTTTCCACCGATTTCGGGTATCAGAAACAGCGTATCAATGGGCTGCGTAATTCCGTGAATATCGGCAACGCCACCCGCATTCCCACGGCTCCGCACGCCAGCCACAATTATGGGCAGGACTGGACTTACTCCGAAACGGAAGACACCTTCGGCATGGTTCGTGGCGATTGGGATCTGAACGAAAACTGGACCGCCTACCTGGCTGGTGGTGTAAAGCACACCCGAGAAACCGGGGTGTACGCCACACCGACACTGGTCGGCAATAACGGCGTAGCGACGATCGGTGGCTCGGAAATTCCTCACAATGAAGACAATACATCGTTCAGTGGCGGGTTGAACGGGCGCTTTAACACGGGCCCTGTTTCCCACCAGGTTGCGATGGGTGGCTCGACGATCTGGACCGAGCAGGAAAACGCCTACACGTTCTATCGTCCCGTTACCGGGAACAGCAATATCTACGACACCCCCAAGCTTCCTGAGCCGACTGCGGTATCCAGCACGGGCGGTGAAATGGGTGATCCCGGGGTGACCGGCAAAACCCGTAACCGCAGCCTGGCGATTTCCGACACGCTGGGCTTGTTCGATGACACATTGCTGGTCACTTATGGTGTCCGTCGTCAGCAGTTGCGTGTCGAAAACTATAAGTACGATGGCACGACTTCAAACGGTGTAGCCAATGCAGCAAACGATGGCAGTCGTAGCGCGCTCTACGATGAAGCCATTACCACGCCTGTTTACGGCATCGTCTACAAGCCTGTGGAAAGCGTGTCGCTCTACGCCAACCGAATCGAAGGCCTTGCAAAAGGACCAGTGGCGTCCGGTACCGGCATCACGAACCTGGGCCAAGCCTTCCCCCCTGGCCGCACAAAACAGTTGGAAGCGGGCATCAAGCTGGACCTGCAAACCTTCGGTGCCAACCTGGGTGTTTTCCGCATCGAGAAACCTTCCGATGGGTACGTCGACAACGCGCAGAGCCTCTATGTGCGTGATGGCGAGCAGGTCAACAAGGGGCTGGAGCTCAGCGTTTTCGGCGAACCCATCGAAGGCCTCCGGTTGATGGCCGGCGGTACCCGCATGACGTCTGAGCTGAAAAAAACCGCTGGCGGTCTCAACGATGGCAATCACGCCATTGGCGTGCCAACGTTTCAACTCAATGCCAGCGTGGATTGGGATGTTCCGGGTATCGAAGGGGCCGCGCTCAGCGCAAGGATGTTGCGCACTGGCGGGCAGTACGCGGATCAGGCTAACAACCTGAGTTTGCCGACCTGGAACCGTTTCGACGCGGGCGCACGTTACAAAATGAAATTCGTGGAGAAAGACCTGACGTTGCGCTTCAACGTGGAAAACATTACCGATAAGAACTACTGGGCGTCGGCAAACGGCGGCTACCTCTCGCAGGGTGACCCGCGGTTGGTGAAGTTCTCGGGGACTATCGATTTCTGAGTAAAAAGGGGATTTGAAAAGGGGAGAGCGTTGGCGAGTGCCCCAAGCTTTGAATGCTAGGCTTGGTCTCTGAGATATCTTGTGGCGTATGGCTGCTTTGGGTGTCTAAACGCCATGGTTGCTTCTGGCCGAGATAGAGCGCCAACCCCCGCCGGGTTTTCCCACGTTTCGTTAGCGAGCCTCCGAGCCCTTGTGTATGCGCATTGTAGTGCTGGCCCTGGTCCTCATGCTGTTCGGCTGCGCTACCGCGTCGGACCCGCCGAGGGGCGAGGGTGGCGATTGGCGGTCCTTCTATGTAGTGAATCATGGCCTGCATACCGGATTGATCATTGCGCGCCCCGATCTACTTCAGGTGCTTCCCGCATTGGCCGAAGCGTTCAGCGACGGCGACTTCGTGGAGTTCGGTTGGGGCGACGAGGATTTTTACCGAGCCCCACAGGCCACCTTGAGCCTTGCCCTGCGAGCCTTGTTCGGGTCGAAGGCAACGGTGCTGCATGCGGTCAAGATTGACGGGGACCCCAGGCGGCGTTTCGCCGCAAGCGAGGTCATCGAAGTGCGGGTGACGGAGGACGGCTACCAACGACTGCTCGCGTTCGTGGCCGGGACCTTCACCCGCTCAGCAACGGGCACCTTGGTGGTGCTCGGACCTGGCCTGTATGGAGAGAGCCGGTTCTACCAGGCCGAGGGTAGCTATTCGCTGTTTTATACCTGCAATACCTGGGTCGCAGAGGCGCTGGCCGCGAGCAGTTGCCCAATGTCGCCTACGGCGGTGATTACGGCGGGGAGCGTCGTGTCGCAGTTACGCCGGGCGACAGCGGTCGGTGCATCCTGCGTTGACTGAAAAAGAGTGAAAAGGGGATAGATTTATTTGCTGGTAATAGATCTGTCCTCTTTTCTCCACTCATCTACGAATCGTTCTCTGAGTGAACTCGGCTGGCCTCCGCCCATATTTCTGGTATTAGCTCCCACATTGCCCGGTTCATATTCCGGACCTTGGGTGAAGGATGTGCAGACGTAAATATCTTCACGTTCATTGATTGCATAAACCTTGCAGCCTTTCCTGCTTGACGGCCTACCAGCACCACCGTTTTTAGTTTGGGCAGTAGCGTCAAGAGGCCTGCAAGCTCCTCTACGCCAGCACGTCTCTCGCCAGCTGTTATCTTGATGGTGCCATTCCATCCGGGTATGACATTCCACAGCACCATTCTCTTGCGGTCGATTTCTGCCTTTTCGGAGAAGGTGAAGAGAGCTTCTGCAGTTGAATCATCGTTGTTACGCGAGATAAAGCCAGAACCCTTTCGTTTCGTTTGAGGGGACGTCATGGGGCCGGGCTTTTCCAGCAAAAAGAGCATGTCCGCATTTATCCCGCCATCCATGGGATCAAAGTCTGGAAATTCCCAGTCAGGATGTTTGGTGCGAAGACTCTCTACATAGGCCGTCAGTGGAGCAATGTGAGGTTCATAGAGCATGCGCCGCCGCATAGCTACAAGTTCCGGGTGCCTGAAATTTCGAGGGACATCGTGATATTCAATCGTCATAAGAAAACTCAATCGTCCAAGAACCAAAACCCGGCGCAAGACGGGTTTTTCCGTTGACTGAAAAGTGACCCGAACGGGGACAGAATTATTTGCTGGAAATAAATCTGACCTTTTTTCTGAGGCGATTCACTTCGCCCCGCTAGCCGGGCTGATTACCTATGCAGTCAGGCAGGTCGGTGCCAATCGTGATCATTTCGACGGAAACTGTAGGGTGGCTGCCGAAGCCCCAAGACACAGGTCCCCCATAGTTCACCAGATCGTAGATCTCACTTTCGCCCATCAGCTGGCCGTTGCGATTATCGTACAAGCGAAAAAAGGCCGGAATCTCCCAGCGAACAAACCACTGTCGCTGCTCTGGCTCATCCGGGGGCGACTGGGGGTGAAAGAGGCCGGGCAGTATCCAAAAAGGCTTGAATTCCTGAACCCGGAAGCAGCCGTTGGGGCTGATTCTGGCGGCGCCGACGGGCTTCGCCAGAGCCTTTTCCCACCACTGTGAAACGGCCCATAGCCCCGCGCAGAACACGAGTGCAATGAGGGCTAATGTTGGGAGCCGGGTTAGTTTATTCATGTTCGCAGACCTGTCGTCGGTAACTCGCATCTGAAGTTGTTCTTCCCAGTCTTAAGTCGCAGTCACTGGGCTAACGCTCAATGCGCTGATCGACTGCCGGGATGGCGGGAAACTGGGAACAGACCACGATTTTGCGCTCACCTGTAATCGGACCGTCTCATAATCGTGGTCTGTCCCCCCGTTTCTTGCCGTTTCTGCGAAAGCGCTGATACACCGTTGACCAGGGGCCGAAGCGCTCGGGCATATCGCGCCAGGCGGCGCCCGAGCAGAGCACCCAAAGAACGCCGTTGAGCATCAAGCGATCATCTGTTCGCGGGTGCCCGCTACGGCGGGGTTCGTTGAAGATATCTGCAACCAAATCCCAGGCTGCGTCGGGGAGTTCGTACCGTTTGGTCATCGTGGGCTCCTGCCTTTGATGGTCGCGGACTGTACTGAATCTCAACGGTTGTGGAATTCAAATTGATTTCGGCTGATTTCGTACAGAGCCTAGCGGCAAAACACTTCATAAGGTGTACTGCGCGCACCATGCGACAGATCCACACATGCTGTGGTGCATACAGCCCCCCTTACACGATAGCGTCTTCTCTTGAGTTTGATGCCGGCCTTCGATTAGATATGAGGCGTAAACGTTGTGACGTGAATAGCACCATAAAACACAGGGGAGTAGCACTAAATGGCAAGGATAGAACCCGTTTTCGGCAGCATCAGCAGCGAAATCGAAAACCCATACCAACCGGGTGACGCCCAACTGATTGACGACGAGGTTGTCACGTTTTCAAAACCCAAGATTCTTGATTTTTCCGGGCGTATTTCTCTGGCGCGCTTCTGGCTGATTCGTGTGCCCTTGGTGCTGGTTCTTCCGTGCATTTTGCTGTCGTTCTTTATGGTGGGGTTGCGCCATCAACTGGTGGTTTTGCTGATAGTCGGTGTCACCGTTGTCGTTCCTGCCATCCTGCTCGACGTGTCTCTACTGGTACGCAGGGCACGAGATCTAGGCTGGAGTCCGATGATATGGGGAATTCTCTTCGTGTTCCCTGTTATCGGCTTTGTGATAACGCTTCCGCTCGTCATGCTGCCGGGGCGTAAAGCGATCAATAAATACGGCCCGCCCAATCCACCTCTCTCGACGTCGGTAAAGCTACTTACCGTGCTGTTGGTGGTGCTGGCGCTTGTAACTTCAACCGTGCTAGTTGCGTATTTTCCCCAATACCATCCACAGGCACTCTACGAGCGGTTCTTTAATGCATTGGTTCAGGCGTAACGTTAGCGTACGCGAAGTCCATGCTTCGCCTCATTGCGCGGCGCCAAGTGCTCAGGTGCCTTTGTAGAGAGCGCTGCGCGCACCACGCGATAGCCCTACGTACGCCGCGGTGATGTCCATTGGGAAAAGAGAACAGATTTATTTCTCTGCTCTAAACGTCCGCTCTTGGCTGTTTGCAGCCTATCGCTAGGAAGGACCGTGGTGGGATATGCGGGAAAAGAAATTTGAGACGAACAAAAACCCGACGGAGAAACTGGGGACAGACCACGATTTTGCGTTCACCTGTAATTGGACCGTCTCATAATCGTGGTCTGTCCCCGTTTCCGCTATGCCCCAGAAGAGTCATACCGTTTGACAAACCGACGCTCGTCGACCGCGTAACCTTGCTGCTGATAAAAAGTGTGAGCCTGTATTCGGTGGTCGCTGCTAGTCACTTCAGCCCGGACGCAAAGTTGCTCTAAAAAAAACGTATCCGCAGCAGAAACCAGCATTGCCCCAACTCCTTGTCCTCGGAAGTCATCATCAATGACAAGGGAGGTAATGCGTCCGAGCCTACCGGGCTGATGAAACAGCTCAAGCACATGCAAACTTATAACACCGATAATATTTTTACCTTCTTGTGCCAGCAGCACGGTATCGCGAGCGCTGAGTTCTAAAGCTTCAAGCTTATCTCGGACTAGCTTTGGCGAGGCTTGGTAGCCTAACTGGTTCAGGAGTTTGGACACCGATTCTGCATCGGTGAGTAAGGCTTTTCGGACTTTCATATTGTTCTCAACTGGATTCGTCTGCCTCCATGGAAAAACCAAAACCTAACGCAACATGTCAGGTTTTTCGTACATTGATGCAAGCTGATCTGCCGCTTTCGCGAGCAGGCTCGCTCCCACAATGGGCGGCGTTAGGCTTGGCATTCGGCTCGACACAAAACCCCGTGTGGGGGCGAGGGCAATCCTCCATTTCCTGACAGCAACCCCCTGTGGCGAGGGAGCTTGCTCCCGCTGGCCTGCGCAGCAGGCCCCTGCATTTCTTCAGGCAAACCGCATCGTCCGGTTTTGCGACTGCTGCGCAGCCGAGCGGGAGCAAGCGCCCTCGCCACGGGGTTGTCTGGGCGGGCGCCATCGCGAGCAAGCCCGCTCCCACAGGGGATCGGGGTGTTGCAGATACTGTATTCCGCAGGGGTCTCGCTTTGGCCTTATTTGCGCTTAAGCATCTCCGGCAACTGCGCCACCAGTTTCTGGTTGTTCAGCGGTGCGCGGATGAACCCGCGTTGGGTGCCATCCGGGCCAATCACGGCGAGGTTGCCGCTGTGATCAACCGTGTAGTTGGGCTTGCTGGTGTCCGCCGGGATGAACGGAATGCTCACCGCATTCGCCAGTTTTTGCAGGTCTTCAACCGATGAAGCGGTCAGCCCTTTGAACTGCGGATCGAAGTAACCCAGGTACTGCTTGAGTTGCTTGGGGGTGTCGCGGTTCGGGTCGACGCTCACCAATACGATCTGCAACTTATCCACAGCCTCGGGCGGCAGTTCGCTCTTGATCTGGCGCAGTTGGGCGAGGGTGGTCGGGCAGATGTCCGGGCAGAAGGTGTAGCCGAAGAACAGCAGGCTCCATTTGTCTTTCAACCCGTCCATCGCCACGGGCTGGCCGTCCTGGTCAGTCATTTTCACGTCCGGCAGGTTGCGGCTCTGGGGCAGCAGGATGATGCCGGCATCGATCAGCGCGGTCGGGTCGCCCTGGCCTTTGCCGGACAGCACCTTATTGATGGTCAGGCCGAGGATCAACGCGATCACGGCCACGAGAATGAAGACGGTTTTCTGGGTTCGAGTCATAGGCTCAACAGTAAGTAGTGATCTACAAGCAGGGCGATGAACAGCAGGAACAAGTACCAGATAGAGTACTTGAAGGTGTTGATCGCCGCGTGCGGCCGACTGCCACGGTACAACACCACGGCCCATTGCAGGAACCTGGCGCCCAATACGAGAGCGCAGACAAGATAGAGCATCCCGCTCATCTGGATCACGAACGGCATCAGGCTCACCGCCAGCAGCACCAGGGTGTACAGCAGGATATGGATCTTAGTGTAGTGCTCGCCGTGGGTCACCGGCAGCATCGGGATGTCGGCCTTGGCGTATTCCTCTTTGCGGTGAATCGCCAGGGCCCAGAAGTGCGGCGGGGTCCAGGCGAAGATGATCAGCACCAGCAGCAGTGGTTCGGCGCTGACATGCCCGGTGGCCGCCACCCAGCCCAGCAGCGGCGGCGCCGCGCCGGCCAGGCCGCCGATGACGATGTTCTGCGGCGTCGCCCGTTTCAGGAAACCGGTGTAGACCACCGCATACCCCAGCAACGAGGCCAGGGTCAGCCAGGCCGTCAGCGGGTTGGTGAACGCCAGCAGCATGGCCTGGCCAGCCACGGCCAGGGCCAGGGCGAAGGTCAGTGCCGCGGCCGGGGAGATGCGCCCTTCAGCCAACGGCCGCTTGTGGGTGCGGGCCATCACCGCGTCGATGCGCCGGTCCACCACATGGTTGACCGCCGCCGCGCCGCCGGCACACAGGGCGATGCCCAGGTTGCCGAACACCAGCACCGTCCACGGCACGCCGGCACGGGTGGCGAGGAACATGCCGACCAGCGAAGTGATCAGCATCAGCACCACCACTTTGGGCTTGGTCAGCTCCAGGTAATCGCGCCAGATCGCCTGGCTGTGGCGTTCACCGGTCAAGGTTGCCATGGCATCTCTCCTTTTATTGTGATGGGGCTGACGCTGTGTTTATGCGGGTTGAACCGCCAGCGCAGCGGGACCTGATGCTTGACCCGGACCAGGCTGGTCCGGGCGTGATAGTTGACCAATACCAGGGTCAGCAACAGCGCGGCGCCCCCGGCGTTGTGGGCGACGGCCACCGGCAACGGCAGATGGAACAGCACGTTGCTGATGCCCAGGGTGATCTGCGCCGCCAGTGCAGTCAGCACCAGCCCGGCCAGCCGGGTCATGCCGACGGTCTTCAATTGCCAGGCCAGCCCCAGCAGCACCACGGCCACCAGCAAGGCGCCGATGCGGTGGGTCAGGTGGATGGCGGTGCGGGCGTCGCTGTCCAGTTGCCCGCCCAGGTAGTTGGGGCCGATGTGCTGGGTCAGATGGAAGCCGTTGGCAAAATCGGCCGGTGGCAGCCATTGGCCGTGGCAGGTGGGGAAGTCGATGCAGGCCACCGCCGCGTAATTGGAACTGACCCAGCCGCCCAGGGCGATCTGGCCGATCACCAGCAACAGCCCGGCCGTGGCCCAGTGTTGCAGGCGCTTGGGCACGGTCAGCGCCGGCAGTACGCCGGACAACCTCAAGGTAAGCAGGAACAGCAGGCTCAAGGTCGCGAACCCGCCCAGCAAATGCCCGGTGACCACCTGTGGCCAGAGCTTGAGGGTCACGGTCCACATGCCGAACGCCGCTTGCGCGAAGACCACGGCCAGCAGGAACAGCGGCAGTTTCAACGGCAGGCCGGGGTGGCGACGGTTCATCCAGGCCCGGGCGGCCAGCACGGTAATCATCAGCCCCAGGGCGCCAGCGAAGTAGCGGTGGACCATTTCGTTCCAGCCCTTGTGGGCTTCCACCGGGGCGTCGGGAAAATGCAGCTCGGCATGGGCCAGTTGGGCTTCGCTCTTGGGCACGCTGATGAACCCGTAGCAACCGGGCCAGTCCGGGCAACCGAGGCCGGCGTGGGTGAGCCGGGTGTAGGCGCCCAGCAGGACGACGATCAATGCCAGCAACGTGGCGAACAGCGCGAGGCGAAATCCAGGTTTGGCCATGTCGATGCCCTCATCCGATGTTCGACAGTTTCAGCAGGTGGCGCAGGTCGTTGAGCAAGTCCTTGCCCTTGACCCGGGCGTCGTAGCGCAGCACCAGGTTGCTGTGGGGATCGATGATCCACAGTTGGGCACCGCCGGAGCCCTGGGCGCCTTTCTGATAGGCCGGCAGGTCCAGCGGATAACGTTGCAGTTGTGGGTATTCGCGTTGCAGTTGAGCGTCGTACTCGGCGTCCAGCGGTTGAGCGATCGCCAGGGCATGGCTGGCGCGGCCGGCTTCGCGGCCCAGGCCGATCTGGACCTGGCGGGCCAGGTACACCAGTTGCCGGCAATCCACCGAGCACTCCTGTGGCGCCGTGACCAGGATCTGCCAGCGCTGTTCATCGGCCTGCACGCCAATCTCGGCGCGGGTCTGGCCGTTGCCGATCAGTTCACCGTGGTAGCTGCGGCTGTCAGGCACCCAGAACTGGAACTTGTACATGCCGGTGGCCAGGATCATCGGGCCGATCACCCCGAGCACGATCAGCAGCAATTGCACGCGGCCCTTGCGACGGTTGGGTGCCACGGGCGCCTCAGACGTGTTGGTTGGATTCATGGTGCTTCCCATGGTGTCTCCCTGCGTTGTGCCATCCGAGATAAAGGAACAGGCCGAACAGTGCCGCCGCCATGGCGAACCACTGCACGGCATAGCCGAGGTGTTTTTCCGGGCCCATGGCCACCACCGGCCAATCGGTCCGGTAGGCGCCAGGGCCGCTTTGTTGGCGCAATTCATAGGCGAAGCCGTTGCGGCCCAGGTCAGCCCAGAGCTTGTCCGGCTCGATGGCGGTGACCAGTCGCGGCCAGGGCGCGCCCGCCGGGTCGGCGTGGAGCTGGAACGTCGCGCCGGGGGCGACATAGACCCAGGCCTGGAGGCTTACGGGTTGTTCCGGCGTGTTGAAGACCGGTGGGGTGCGACGGTCAGGCCAGGGCAGCCAGCCGCGATTGACCAGCAGCCAGAGCCCGGTCCGGTGGTCGAGGAACGGTTGCAGCAACTCGACGCCGACCTTGCCGTCGTGTTGGCGGTTGTCCAGCAGGATGCTGTGCTCGGCGTCGAACTGGCCCTGCAGCGTGACCGGTCGAAACGCCGGGTCGGGGGTATGCGCCAGCTCGGTGCTGTCCATTGGCGGTGCCACGCGGCGCTCGGCGTAAGTGTCCATGAGCACACGCTTCTGTTCGCCCCGGCTCAATTGCCAGAACCCCAGGCACACCATCACCGGCACCAGCACGGCCACCACCAATGACGGCACGATGCCTGGCCGGAAACCTTTCATGGCGCCGTCCGAAAGCCGTCGAACGAGACAGCTATACTCACGTGCATCGCGTCCCCCCGGAGTGTCCCTAATGCTCAAAGCAGCCATCGTCCTGATGCTGATTGCCACGGTTGCCAGCCTGTTCAGCGGTCTGTTTTTTCTGGTCAAGGACGACAGCAGTTCCAATCGCCTGGTCATCGCCCTGGCGATTCGGGTCAGTCTGGCCGCCGCCACCGTCGGCTTGATCGCCTGGGGTTTTTTCAGCGGCCAGTTGGTGTCCCAAGCGCCCTGGTAACGGCTGCCTCAGAGTATGTAGACGAAGAAGAACAAGCCGATCCACACCACATCGACGAAGTGCCAGTACCAGCTCGCAGCCTCGAAGCCGAACTGATGCTCGTTGTCGAAATGCCCGCGCATGATGCGCATCAGCATCACGAACAAAATGATCGTGCCGATGGTGACGTGGGCGCCGTGGAACCCGGTGAGCATGAAGAACGTCGCGCCGTAGATGCCCGAGCCCAACGTCAGGCCCAGCTCTTTATAGGCGTGAATGTATTCCTCGGCCTGGAAGCCCAGGAAGGCGCAACCCAGCAGCACCGTGATCGCCAGCCAGATTTTCAGCGCGCCGCGATGGCCTTTTTTCAGGGCATGGTGGGCGATGGTCACGGTGACGCTGGAACTGACCAGCAGGATGGTGTTGAGCAGCGGCAACCCCCAGGGGCTGATCACATCCTTGGGCGGTGGGAAGAGCTTGGGGTCGGGGTTGTTCAACAACGGCCAGACGTATTCGAAGTTCGGCCAGAGCATTTCCGACAAGCCCTTGCTGCCTTCCCCCGCCAGGCCCGGTGCTGAGATCGTGCGCACATAAAACAGCGCACCGAAGAAGGCGATGAAGAACATCACTTCGGAAAAGATGAACCAGCTCATGCCCCAGCGGAACGAGCGGTCGAGCTGTGCGCTATAGAGCCCGGCGCGGCTTTCCTTGATCACCGCGCCGAACCAGCCGAACAGCATGTAGGCCACCAGCAGGCCGCCGACGAAAAAGATCAGCGGGCCGTGGGAATCCGGGCGCGCCGCCTTCAGGTCGTTGAACCAGGTGGCCAGGCCATACACCGTGACGAACATCCCGACCGTGGCGATGATCGGCCATTTGCTCTGGGCCGGAACGTAATAGTGTTCGTGAGTTGCCATTTATTGTTCTCCTTATCGGGCACGCTATCGGTCAGTGTTTAGAGCCACCGGTGGATGACGAGCGGTGATGTCGAACAGCGTGTAGGACAGCGTCAGATGCTTCACTTCCTTGGGCATGTCCCGGTCAACGATGAAGCGCATGGGCATTTCGATGCGTTCGCCGGGTTGCAGCACTTGCTGGGTAAAACAAAAACATTCGGTCTTGTGGAAATACGCCGCCGCGTTGCTCGGCGAGATGCTCGGCACGGCTTGGGCGCTCATTGGCCGGTCGGTGGGGTTGTGGGCGACGAACACCATCTCGTTGACCGCCCCGGGCTTGACCACCAGCTCATCGCCCTTGGGGTAGAAGTCCCAGACCATGTCCACCGAGTTGGTCGACAGGAACTGCACGCGGACCTGGCGTGACTCATCGACGGTCTGCTCGCCTTCGTACTGCCCGCCGGTCTTGCCGTTGATGCCGAACGCCTTGCACATCACGTCGTAGATCGGCACCAGGGCGAACCCGAAGATGAACATGGCCACCACCACCAGCAGCAGGCGGGTGACCAGTTTCTTCAGCGAGATCGAATCAGCCATGATTTCCAGTCCTTACCCAGAACCCTGTGGGAGCGAGCTTGCTCGCGATAGCGGTGTGTCTGACACACCGAGTCGCCGCTATCGCGAGCAAGCTCGCTCCCACACAAGGCCCCGGTGTCATCTATTTCACTTCCGGCGGCGTGGTGAAGGTGTGATACGGCGCCGGCGATGGCACGCTCCACTCCAGCCCTTCGGCGCCATCCCACGGCTTGGCCGGTGCCGGCTCGCCGCCACGGATGGTCTTGATCACGATGAACAGGAAGAAGATCTGCGTGGTGCCGAACATGAACGCGCCGATGGACGAGACCATGTTGAAGTCGGCGAACTGCAGGTTGTAGTCGGGAATCCGCCGGGGCATGCCCGCCAGGCCGACGAAGTGCATTGGGAAGAACGCCAGGTTCATGCCGATGAACGACAGCCAGAAGTGCAGCTTGCCGAGGGTTTCGTCGTACATGTGGCCGGTCCATTTCGGCAGCCAGTAGTAGGCCGAGGCGAAGATCCCGAAGATCGCGCCGGGCACCAGCACATAGTGGAAGTGGGCGACCACGAAGTAGGTGTCCTGGTACTGGAAGTCCGCCGGGGCGATGGCCAGCATCAGCCCGGAGAACCCACCGATGGAAAACAGGATCACGAACGCCACGGCAAACAGCATCGGTGTCTCGAAGGTCAGCGAGCCTTGCCACATGGTGCTGGCCCAGTTGAACACCTTCACCCCGGTGGGCACGGCGATCAGCAGGGTGGCGTACATGAAGAACAGCTCGCCCACCAGCGGAATGCCGACCACGAACATGTGGTGCGCCCAGACGATGAACGACAGGAACGCAATGGCGGCCGTGGCGTACACCATGGAGGTGTAGCCGAACAACGGCTTGCGCGAGAACGCCGGGATGATCGAGCTGACGGCACCGAAGGCCGGCAGGATCATGATGTACACCTCGGGGTGGCCGAAGAACCAGAACACGTGCTGGAACAGCACCGGGTCACCGCCACCGGCGGCACTGAAGAAGCTGGTACCGAAATGGATGTCCATCAGCATCATCGTCACGCAGCCGGCCAGCACCGGCATCACGGCGATCAGCAGGAACGCGGTGATCAGCCAGGTCCAGACGAACAGCGGCATTTTCATCAACGTCATGCCGGGGGCGCGCAGGTTGAGGATGGTGGCGACCACGTTGATCGCGCCCATGATCGAGCTGATGCCCATCAGGTGGATGGCGAAGATGAAGAACGTCACGCTTTCCGGCGCATAGGTGGTGGACAGCGGCGCATAGAAGGTCCAGCCGAAGTTCGGCCCGCCGCCCGGGGTGAACAGCGTCGACACCAACATCAGGAACGCCGCCGGCAACAGCCAGAAGCTGAAGTTGTTCATGCGCGGCAGGGCCATGTCCGGCGCGCCGATCATCAACGGGATCATCCAGTTGGCAAGGCCGACGAACGCCGGCATCACCGCGCCGAAGACCATCACCAGGCCATGCATGGTGGTCATCTGGTTGAAGAATTCCGGTTGGACGATCTGCAGGCCGGGCTGGAACAACTCGGCGCGGATCACCATGGCGAACGAGCCGCCCAACAGGAACATGGAGAAGGCGAACCACAGGTACAGCGTGCCGATATCCTTGTGGTTGGTGGTCAGTACCCAGCGCATCAGGCCCTTGGCGGGGCCGTGGGCGTGGTCGGCGCCGGCATGACCGTGGTCATCGATCACAGCACTCATGTCCTGTCTCCTTCGAACGAGTGGGCTGGACGGCTCGGGGCGGTGAGCCCCGACCGGTTGCGGGAACAAGCGTCAGGCCGGCTCATTGGCTGTCCGCCTGTTTGAGTTCCAGCACTTCTTTAGGCGTCACCATGTCGCCCTTGTTGTTGCCCCAGGCGTTGCGTTCATAGGTCACGACCGCGGCGATATCGACTTCCGACAACTGTTTGCCGAACGCGGCCATGGAGGTGCCGGGTTTGCCGTGGAAGACAATGTTCAGGTGATCCTTGATCGGCCCGGTGGCGATCTTCGAGCCCTTGAGCGCCGGGAACATCGGCGGCAAGCCCTGGCCTTCGGCCTGGTGACAGGCCACGCAGGTGGTGTGGTAGACCTTGTCACCACGCTCAACGAGTTCTTCGCGCGTCCATTCCTTGCTGGTCAATTCCTTAAGCTGCGCGGCTTCGGCCTTGCGTTCGCCCAGCCACTTCTCATAGTCGGGCTTGCTCTTGACCTCCACCACGATCGGCATGAACCCGTGGTCCTTGCCGCACAGCTCGGCGCATTGGCCGCGGTACAGGCCGGGCTTGTCGACACGGGTCCAGGCTTCGTTGACGAACCCGGGGATCGCATCGCGCTTGACCGCGAAGGCCGGTACCCACCAGGAGTGGATCACGTCGGCGGAGGTCACCAGAAAGCGCACCTTGGCATCGACCGGCAGCACCAGCGGCTTGTCGACCTCCAGCAGGTAATGCTCGCCCTTGGCGCTCTGGTTATGGATCTGTTCGGCGGGGGTCGCCAGGTTGCTGAAGAACTCCACATCCTGGCCCAGGTACTTGTAGTGCCACTTCCATTGATAGCCGGTGACCTGGATGTCGATCTCCGATTCGCTGGAGTCGTACATCTTGATCAGGGTGGCGGTGGCGGGAATCGCCATCAGCACCAGGATCAGGAAGGGCACGATGGTCCAGAGGATTTCGACGCGGGTGTTTTCGTGGAAATGCGCGGCATTCTGGCCGGTTGAACGGCGGTGCATCATCATCGACCAGAACATGGCGCCGAAGACGATGATGCCGATGACCACACAGATCCAGAAAATGGTCATGTGCAGGTCGAACACTGCGTTGCTGATCTGTGTCGCTCCAGGCGCCATATTCACAGTCCAGGCCGCTTGTGCCTGACTGAAAATCGACCACAACAGGAGGCCCATCCATACGTGTGGATGTCGCGTCATTGCGGGTTCCCCTTATCGTTCTTGTTATCCCGTAGGCGTAAAGCCTGCGGCAAGGGATCGGCTATTCAGACTGCTTAATTGACTCGCCGCGCCTTGCTGCACATGCAATCGGGTGTCATCAGCTAACTCCATTCCAAACCGAGTATAGACAGCACCTGCAACCTCGCAACGCGATGGCGTAAATCGTTTGAAACAGCCGGGGCTTGCGCTAGAGCCCACGAATGGAGAAGGATGCGAACTGAGTGATGGCAAACCGATATAACTGTGACGCAGCAAGGATGAGGCGGTTATGAAAAATAGGTCTTAGGAGTGTTTTTGCGCCAGCTAAGTTATGTCTTCCCTATTTCATTGCCTTTGTTTCCTGGAGTTGTCATGAACACCGCCGCATTGCGCGAGCAGATCCAAAAAGCCCAACAACACGAAGCCGAGACCGGCCAATTGACCCGCCAGCTGGAGGCCCAGTTACCGCATCTGCATGCCGCGATCCAATTGCCAGACATCGACGCGAAGGGCGTCATGACCCGTTTTGTCACCGCTTACATCGAGCAAGTACCGGACCTGCTGGACGCCGCCAACGAGGTGGCCCGCGAAGCCGGGATCGAATCGCAGATCAAGCCGGTGCTGAAAATCGCCGAACAGTTTTTTCTTCAGCCACCGAAGTTGATGGAAGGCCACGTTGGCCTGGACAGCCTGCTGGACGAGGCCTACCTGGCCCACCGGCTGGTGGAGGAGGTCAACGATCTGTACATCAAGCACTTCAGCCAGCCGCTGATTCCGCTGGACATGACCGTCGCCAACCTGATCGCTCACCATTTGATCGGCGAGCCGTTCGCCAACCAGTTGGACGAAGCCGTGCATCACGCCGTGGATGAAATGCTCGACGAAGACAGCTTTGCGCTGGAGTCGGTGGAGTCTTACCGCGAGAAAATCGGCAGCCCGGACACGGGCGCGGCCTGGAAGCGCTGGCCTTGCCTGTCGCGCCAACTGGGCGTTGGGCTGGAGCTGGATCAGCCAGCGGCATGATGAGTTGAAATGCAAACCCCTTGTGGGAGCGGGCTTGCTCGCGAAGACGGAGTGTCAGGCAGCATTTAGCTAACTGATCCACCGCTTTCGCGAGCAAGCCCGCTCCCACATTGAATCTGTGGTGTTCATCAATCATGTGCGCGACACCACAACCCCTGTGGGAGCGAGCTTGCTCGCGATTGCATTGGACCAGCAACATCGCAGTTGGCTGATACACCGCTTTCGCGAGCAAGCCCGCTCCCACATTGAATCTGTGGTGTTCATCAATCATGTGCGCGACACCACAACCCCTGTGGGAGCGAGCTTGCTCGCGATTGCATTGGACCAGCAACATCGCAGTTGGCTGATACACCGCTATCGCGAGCAAGCTCGCTCCCACATTGGGTCTGTGGTGTTCATGAATCATGTGCCCTACACCCAACGCCTATGGGAGCGAGGTGTCAGGCAGAGGCTGCGCCAACCCCAACAGTCGTACGCAACCGCCCTTCCAACCGGCGCTTGAGCCCACGGGATTCGATCAGCAGCTTCGAACCCTTGCTGGCGTTCGCCCGGCCCCATTCTTCCAGCAACTCCAGGCACGAGTGATCGATGTAGCTCAGGTTATTGAGCGGCACATGCACGGTCGCGCCCGTCGGTATGGTGCCCAGCACCTGGGTCAGCGCCGGTACCTTGAGGAAGGTGGCCGCCCCGACCAGTCGCAGTTCCATCTCGCCTTCCTGGGGCAGGTCGATCAGGCTGATTTTCAGGCGCGAGGCTTTCCAGGCCAGTTTCACCAGGGTCAGGCCGAAGCCGATCAGCACACCGGTCAGCAGGTCGGTGAAGATGATCGCCAGCGCCGTTGCGGCGTAGGTAAACATCGGCATCCGGCCGTAACGACCCAGGCTGCGAAACGCTTTGAGGTCCACCAGTTTGAAACCGGTGTAGACCAACACACCCGCCAGGCTTGCCACCGGAATGCTTTGCAGCACGCTGGACAGCAACAGCACGAACAGCAACAACCACAGACCGTGGAAAATCGTCGACATCCGCGTGGTGGCCCCGGCCTGGACGTTGGCCGAGCTGCGCACGATCACCCCCGTCATCGGCAGGGCGCCGAGCAGGCCGCAGAGCATGTTGCCGATACCTTGGGCCGACAGTTCCCGGTCGAAGTCCGCACGTTCACCGCTGTGCATGCGATCGACGGCGGCCGCTGACAGTAGGGTTTCGGCGCTGGCGATGAAGGCCACCGCGAATGCGGCGATCAGCAGCGTCGGGTCGGCCAGGTTCAGCAGGTCCGCCGGACGCAGCCAATCGATGGCTTCGGCCATGTTCTCCGGAACCTCCACGCGCTTGACCTGCAAGGCCAGCATCAGGCTGGCGACGGTCGCCAGGCCCACGCCGAGCAAGGCGCCAGGAATGAAACGCAGGCTGTGGGGGCGAAGCTTTTCCCACAGCCACATCACCGCAATCGTCGACAGACCAAGCAGGCCAGCCTGCCAGCCGAACGACGGTAAAGCCTGGGCAACCGCCGCAGGGAACGCCGCCAGGTTATCCAGTCCCGAGGGCTTGGGCGCTGCGTCGAGCATGACATGGACCTGGGACAAAATGATCAGCACACCGATACCCGCCAGCATGCCGTACACCACCGCAGGCGCCGTGACCCGAAACCAGCAACCGAGGCGAAAACGCCCGGCCAGCAATTGCAGAAGCCCGGCCAGCAACAGGATCGGCCCGAGCATTGCCACGCCATGTTGGCGCACCAGTTCGAAGACCAACACCGCCAACCCGGCGGCCGGGCCGCTGACTTGCAGCTTCGAGCCGGCCAGGAAACCGACTACCAGACCACCGATGATCCCGGTAATCAGGCCTTTGGCCGGCGGCAGGCCAGAGGCGATGGCAATGCCCATGCACAAGGGCAGCGCCACCAGGAACACAACCACCGAAGCCAGTAGCTCCCGTGGCAGAACAGCTTTTAATTGAGCGGCACGCATGGCGACTCTCCCGAAGTTTTCTTCAGGCATGGCGAAGCCCTACCGCGCAAATGGCGGCAAGGCTTGAACCACACAAGTTTAAGAGTGGTTAGAAGCGCGCTTTGGGCGTCGCCACCGGTATCGGATGGCTGCCATCGAGCGGCAGGAAACGTCCCTGGTCCGCGTCAAAGGCTTTGATCTCGCTGGTCTCGATGTTGTACACCCAGCCATGGATGAACAACTGACCGCTGGCCATGCGCGACGCGACCGAGGGATGCGTTCGCAAATGCTGTAGCTGCGCGATCACGTTCTCTTCGGTGAGGATGGGCATGGTCTGTTTTTCGTCGCCGCACGGACAGTTGTCGTGGACCATGGTCTTGGCCACTTCGGCGTGGCGCAGCCAGGCTTTAACCGTGGGCATTTTTTCCAGGGTGTCGGGGTTGAGCACGGCCCGCATGGCGCCGCAATCGGAATGACCACAGACAATGATGTGCTGCACGCCGAGGGCCAGCACGGCGTATTCGATGGCGGTGGAGACGCCGCCGTTCATCTGCCCGTAAGGCGGCACGACGTTGCCGACGTTGCGGGTCACGAACAGGTCGCCGGGGGAACTATGGGTGATCAACTCGGGCACGATGCGCGAATCGGCGCAGGTGATGAACATCGCCCGGGGCGCTTGGGCGGTGGCGAGTTTCTTGAAGAGTTCTTCCTGTTGCGGAAAGATCTCGTGATGGAAATGCAAAAAGCCGTCAACAATATGCTGCAGCGCTGCATCGGCGGTTTCCGCCTCGGGTTGGGCTGAAGCCGACGCAGCCAACGGCTGTTTATCCTTGTCACTCATGATTCATCCTCTTTTTGACGGTCTGACGCCAGTGGCTGGTTAAAAAACATCCAGGTCGAGATGTTCGACCCGTCAGTCACTCGCTGAACAAGGTAGCGGCCGAAACTTAACTCAAACTGAATCGAAGGCTCTAGGACAACGATTCCAGGGGTGGCGAAACGCTGGCGCAGATCATGTCCAGTCGCCATTCCAGGGTCAACTTTAATCAAATCAACGACATCTGTCGGCCCGGCGGACAGAAGGCATCGCAGTCAAGATTGTATCCTTCGCGGCGTTCCAGCCCCAGGCGCTTGAGTGCCTTGGCAAATCGCTGGGCCAGCAGGTCGGCGAACGGGCCTTCGCCGCGCATTCGCGCTCCGAAGCGGCTGTCATACAGTTCGCCACCGCGGCTCTGGCGCACCAGGCTCAGCACGTGGGCGGCGCGTTGCGGGTAGTGCGCCTGCAGCCACTCCTCGAACAGCGGTGCGACCTCCAGCGGCAAGCGCAGCATGACGTAGGCGGCATTCTGCGCGCCGGCGGCGTGGGCTTCGGCCAGCAGGCTCTCGATCTCGCTGTCGTTGATCATCGGGATCATCGGTGCACACAGTACCCCCACGGCAATGCCCGCCTCGCGCATGACCTTGATCGCCCGCAGCCGCGCCTTGGGCGCCGCCGCCCGGGGTTCGAGAATGCGCTTGAGTTCATCGTCCAGGGTGGTGAGGCTGATCATCACGTGCACCAGGCGCTGTTGCGCCAGCTCGGTCAGCAGATCCAGGTCGCGCAGGATCAGCGAACCCTTGGTGACGATGGTCACCGGATGCCGGTAACGCAGCAGCACCTCGAGAATCCGGCGGGTTATCCGTTGTTCGCGTTCGATAGGCTGATAGGGATCGGTGTTGGAACCCAGTGCGATCGGCGCGCATTGATAGCCGCGCCGGGACAATTGTTCTTCCAGCACATCGGCGGCATTGGTCTTGGCGATCAGCTTCGTTTCGAAATCCAGCCCCGGCGACAGGTCCCAATAGGCATGGCTGGGGCGTGCGTAGCAGTAGATGCAGCCGTGTTCGCAGCCTCGGTACGGGTTGATCGAGCGGTCGAACGGGATATCGGACGAGGTGTTGCGGGTAATGATGGTCTTCGCCGTTTCGATGCGCACCTCGGTGCCCTGGGTCTGCGGGACTTCCTGATACCAGCCGTCATCTTCGGCCACCGAGCGACTCGGGGCGAAGCGGTTGTGCGGGTTGGTGGCGGTGCCGCGGCCGCGCGGTGGAAGGGAGGCTGGCATGGGAATACTCCGGAAGCTGTATGTGCATACAGTATTCGCTGTATTCGATTAAGACCAGTGCCATTCAGCAGCCCAACTACCGGAGCGCCGTTCACAACGCTTTGACGTTCTGCTCACAGGCTTTTAACCGGAGCGAGCCGACACTGAGCCTCTCGTGTTTCTTCGTACTCGGTCGTCCGTGCATGCTCAAGCTCTGTTCCCATTCGTTGTTGTGCCTGGCCTTGCTCACCGGGCTGGCCGAGGCGCCCGCCCAAGCGGCCGATTCCATTGATGCGAGGCCCGCTGAATGGGCACAGCCGGTGGCAAAGGACTACAACCTCTATCAGATGTCTCCGACGCTTTACCGCAGCTCCCTGCCGGACGGCGGGACGCTGCCCTGGCTGACGAAGCTCAGGATCGGCACGGTCATCAACTTTCTGCCGGAGTCGGACCAACGCTGGCTGTCCACCCCCGGCATCGAGCAAGTGCAGTTGCCCTATCGCACCAACCATGTCGACGACAGCGACATACTTAGGGCCTTGCGCGCTGTCCAGGCGGCCGAAGCCAAGGGGCCGGTGCTGATGCACTGCAAGCACGGCTCGGACCGCACCGGGCTGGTGGCCGCCATGTACCGGGTGGTGGTGCAGGGCTGGAGCAAAGAGGACGCGTTGAACGAGATGACCGAAGGTGGCTTCGGTGACAGTCATCACTTCAAGGACGGCGTGCGCTACATGATGCAGGCCGATGTCGACAAACTCCGCACGGCGTTGGCGAACGGCGATTGCAGCACCAGCGTCTTTGCCCTTTGCTCCCTGGAGAGTTGGATCAACTCGACCACCACGGCTCAGCACCTTGACCCTCAGGCTGTGCTTCCCGAGCGCTGATCGGTCATGTGGCTAAAAACGCCTGGATCGATTCAGACAACGGTCGCGAATCGCCCGGCGCGAAAATCGTTTCGCGCAACGCCCGCCCGGTTTGCGGATTGAACAGCCCGTCGCGCTGGAATCGCTGGAACACGCTTTTCGCCAGTTCTTTCGACCAGGCATAGGCGT
The DNA here is from genome assembly GCF_059579345.1 of Pseudomonas sp. FSO-7. Classification (NCBI taxonomy): domain Bacteria; kingdom Pseudomonadati; phylum Pseudomonadota; class Gammaproteobacteria; order Pseudomonadales; family Pseudomonadaceae; genus Pseudomonas; species Pseudomonas sp. FSO-7. The sequence goes on from NZ_CM184193.1 coordinate 111,773, forward strand.
AGATCCCGGCGTCATAGCCGGTCACCAGATAATCCAGGCCATTGGGCCAGCGTTCGGTGGCGGACACGGGCAGGTGGCCGACGTGTGCGCTGACTTGATCGAACACCTGTTGGGCGGTTCGTCCGTCGCCGTGGCTGCGGTGCAATTCCATGTCGAACAGCGCATCGCGCAAGAACAGTGCGGCGTCCCAACTGGTCTGGGTATCGAGGTAAAGCAGTAACTGATCGGCGATGCTGTCCGGCAAGGGGGCCCCGGTCTGGTGATGTTTAGATACCCGGATCAGGCAGGACTTGGTGAAGCACCATTGCTCGAACAATACCCCGGCAAACTCGGCTGTATCCCGGGACAATTCGGTGATGCCCGAAACGTCGCGGTATTGCGCCCGGCTCAGGACGTGATGCAGGCAATGGCCGAACTCATGAAAAAGGATTCGCAACTGCCGATGGTCCAACAACACCGGATGTGTCCCTGAGGCGCGCGGCAACCAGCCATGCAACACGGCGATGGGATGCCGCGGTCGGCCTTCGGCGGTGATGCGGCGGTTGCGCAGGGTGGTGGTATTGGGGAAACCGTCCTGGTTCGCGGTTGCAAACGGGTCGAAATAGACGTAACCAAGGGCTTCGCCCCGCTCGCGAACTTCAAAAAGGCGCACCTCTGGATGCCAGGTCGCCACATCCTGGCGTTCAACGATATCCACGCCGAACAGGTCCTTGGCGATCAGCAACAGCTGTGAAAACGTCGACTCCAGCGCAAACCAGGCGCTGGCGGCCTGCTCTGAAACACCTGCGGTTTGCCGCCGCAGCTTTTCCGCCAGGTATTGATAATCCCAAGGCTGCAGCCCGCTGAAACCTTGCGTCGCGGCAAATGCCTCCAGTTGTTGGGCGTCCCGGGTAAAGACCCTGTGCTGCCGTGCGAGCCGTTCGTGCAGGAACGCCATGACCTGTTCCGGCGACTTGGCCTGTTCTGGCTCGATGGCCATTTGCGCGTAATTCGAATAGCCCAGTAACTTGGCGTATTGATGACGATCCCTGAGCAACTGCGCGAGCACTTCACCGTTGTCGAACACGCCGGCATGCGGTCCTTGATCCGAAGCACGTGTGCTGTAGGCGATGTACATCTGCTGGCGCAAGCGATGATCGTCAGCGTAACGGGTGACGACGCGAAACGCGTCCTCATTGAGCGTCAGCAACCAGCCCTTACGCCCGGCTTCGCGGGCCTGGTCGGCCAGGCGTTGTTTGAAAGACGCCGGCAGGCCACTCAGGCGGGCCTCATCGTCGATTGTTTTGCTCCAGGTTTTATTGGCTTCGTGCAGGTGCTCCATGAACAAGCTCCGGGCCCCCTGGATACGTAGCTTCAAGTCTTGCAGGTCGGCCTGGGCGGCGTCGACGAAGCCGTCGTGACGAAACTGCCGGAGGATTTTTTCCAGCGTTCTTGTTCTCGCCGGTGCGAAATGCCGGGCGATCTGGCTGTTCGCCAAGCGCTGATAGAGTTGAAACAGTTCAGGGTTTTGCCTCAACGACCGTTGGTAATCGTGCAACCGTTCGTGGCAGTCGAGCGACGCCTGTGTCCAGGCGTCGCCTGTCCTGGTCGAGGCCAGCCGCTCCAGCACATAACCGAAGCCCTTCAACCGGGCGTGAATCTCGTCCATTGCCAACACGAGGTCGTCCCAGGTGGGAAACGGTGTCTGGGTCCTGATGATCTCGGCCACTTGAGCGCGACTCTCGGCAATGATCTGGTCGAGGGCCGGCGAGAAATGCCGGGCTTGGATCTGGGAAAAAGGCGGCAGGTCATGGGCCTGCAACAGCGGGTTGTCATCGGTGGGCATCGGAAGCCTTCCATGGACTGAACGGGATGAACAGTCTGGGCAGGCCGATGTGTGGCATGGCGGTATATATGTATCGCTTCCGGGCCGCGGGGCCCGGAAGGTGAGACCGGATCATTCAGTCGGTTTTTTTCTTCAACTTCGGGTTGGGGAAAAACTGCACTGCCTGGACCTTGGCGTCCGGCACTTTGAGCGCCGAGGTGTTGACCCGGGTGCCCAATTCCTTGGGCACCGACAGGCCTTGCTCATTGAGCGTGTCGGAATAACCGCAGGCCACGCATTCGCGGTGTGGCACGCCGTCTTCGTTCCACATCATCAATTTGTCCGGCTCGCTGCAGGCCGGGCAGACCGCCCCGGCGATAAAGCGTCGCTTGGTAATCACAGGCCCCTCACTCATGCTGCCGCGTCCTCGGTCAGGCCGCTATGGCGCAAGAGTGCGTCAATCGACGGCTCACGGCCACGAAAGTCGACGAACAGCACCATGGGTTCCTGGGAGCCGCCACGGGCCAGGATCGCCTCGCGGAAGGCGCGACCGGTGTCGGCATTGAGCACGCCGTCCTCTTCAAATTTGGAGAAGGCATCGGCCGACAAGACTTCGGCCCATTTGTAGCTGTAGTAGCCCGCCGCATACCCGCCGGCGAAGATGTGGGCGAAGCTGTTGGGGAAGCGGTTGTAGGCCGGAGGACGCATGACCGACACCTCGTCGCGCACGCCTTCGAGTACTTGCAGCACGCTGCGGCCATCGCCGTGGGTGGCGTGCAGCTCGAAGTCGAACAGCGAGAACTCCAGCTGACGGACCATCATCAGGCCGGACTGGAAGTTTTTCGCCGCGAGCATTTTTTCCAGCAGGTCCTGGGGCAGTGGTTCACCGGTTTCGTAGTGGCCGGAAATCAGCGCCAGGCCTTCGGGTTCCCAGCACCAGTTCTCCATGAACTGACTCGGCAGCTCCACGGCATCCCAGGCCACGCCGTTGATGCCGGACACGCCGGCGTGTTCGACGCGGGTCAGCAGGTGGTGCAGGCCATGGCCGAACTCGTGGAACAGGGTGGTGACTTCATCGTGGGTCAGCAGCGCGGGCTTGCCGCTGTCGGCCGGAGTGAAGTTGCACACCAGGTTGGCGACCGGGCTTTGCAGCACGCCCTCGAAGGTGCGACGACGGTCGCGGGCGCCGTCCATCCAGGCGCCGCCACGCTTGTTGGCGCGGGCATAGAGGTCGAAGAAGAAGCGGCCGACGTGCTGGCCGTTCTCCTTGATTTCGAACAGGCGCACGTCCGGGTGCCAGCTGTCGAAACCTTTCAGTTCGGCGATCTCGATGCCGTAGAGGCGCTGCACGATGGCGAACAGGCCGCTCAGTACCTTGTCGATCGGGAAGTAGGCGCGCAGGGCTTCCTGGGCCACGCTGTAACGCTGCTGGCGCAGTTTTTCACCGTAGAAACCGCTGTCCCAGCTTTGCAGGTCGGGGCAGCCCTGTTCGGCGGCGAAGGCTTTGAGCTGCTCCAGGTCCAGGGCGGCGAACGGCTTGCTGCGCTTGGCCAGGTCACGCAGGAAACTGAGGACCTGATCGCTGGATTCGGCCATCTTGGTCGCCAGGCTCAACTCGGCGAAGTTGGCGAAACCGAGCAGTTGGGCCAGTTCCTGGCGCAGGTCGAGGATCTGTTCCATCACCGGGCCGTTGTCGTTCTGGCCGGCATTCGGGCCCTGGTCCGAGGCGCGGGTGCAGTAGGCGGCGTAGACTTCTTCACGCAGGGCGCGGTCTTCGGCGTAGGTCATCACCGCGTAATAGCTGGGGAATTCCAGGTTGATCAGCCAGCCGTCCAGGTCCTTGGCCTGGGCAGCGGCGGCCATTTGCGCCTTGGCCGAGTCGGTCAGGCCGGCGAGGGCGGCCTCAGAGGTGACGTGCTTGGTCCAGGCCTGGGTCGCGTCGAGCAATTGATTGGAAAAGCGGCTGCCCAGCTCGGACAGTTTGCTTTGCACCTCGGCGTAGCGCTTCTGCTGCTCGGGCGGCAGGTCGATGCCCGACAGGCGGAAATCACGCAGGGAGTGTTCCAGGATGGTTTTCTGCGCCACGTCGAAGCCGGCGGCTTCCGGGCTGTTGGCCAGGGCTTCGAAGGCCTGGAACAGCTCGCGGTTCTGCCCCAGTTCGGTGGAGTAGGCACTCAACGCCGGCAGGCAGGCCTCGTAGGCCTCGCGCAGTTCCGGGCTGTTGCGCACGGCGTTCAGGTGACTGACCGGGCTCCAGGCGGCGCCCAGGCGATCATTGAGTTCGTCCATCGCCAACACCAGGCCGGCCCAGGTAGGCTGCTGGACTTGGGTCTTGAGGAGTTCGGCGATGGCTGCACGGTTATCAGCCAGGATCTGCTCGATGGCCGGTTGCACGTGCTCGGCACGGATCGCCGAGAATGGCGGCAGGTCATAGGGCTGCAAAAGAGGGTTGTTCACGCTCACGGTCGACACCTTGGCTGGAAGAAACATCGGCCCATCTTAATTACAATCGGCGCTCACCGCAGCTAGCAGCGCCTATCACCGGATAAGAGAGAGCCTATCGTGACCCTTCGCACGTACCAGAACCACAGCCCGCGGCTTGCCCGTGGCGCTTTTGTCGACAGCACCGCGGTGGTGATCGGCGACGTCGAAATCGGCGAAGACAGCTCCGTCTGGCCGCTGACGGTCATTCGCGGTGACATGCACCGCATCCGTATCGGTGCGCGTACCAGCGTCCAGGATGGTTGCGTGCTGCATATCACCCACGCCGGGCCCTTCAATCCGGATGGCTTCCCGTTGTTGATCGGCGACGACGTGACCATTGCCCACAAAGTCATGCTCCATGGTTGCTCGGTGGGCAGCCGGATCCTGATCGGCATGGGTAGCATTGTCATGGACGGCGCAGTGGTCGAAGACGAGGTGATCATCGGTGCCGGCAGCCTCGTACCGCCGGGCAAGCGCCTGGAAAGCGGCTTTTTGTATGTGGGCAGCCCGGTGAAACAGGTTCGGCCGCTGACCGACAAGGAACGCGCGCTTTTCACCTACAGCGCGGCGAACTACGTGAAGCTCAAGGACCTGCACCTGGCCGAAGGCTACGACCGGCCTTGATGGGTTTGTCACTGTTCTTACTTGTTTGATTCATCGTGGCGAGGGAGCTTGCTCCCGCTTGAGCGCGAAGCGCTCACAAAAAACGGGTCTGCTGCGCCCGAAGCGTCGGACCGACCCAGCGGGAGCAAGCTCCCTCGCCACGTGATGCCACTACCAGGACCTGCAATGCACTACCAGACCGTACTCTTCGACCTCGACGGCACCCTCACCGATCCCCGGGAAGGCATCACCCGTTCGATCCAGTTCGCCTTGAGCAAGCTGGGCATCGACGAACCCGACCTGACCCGCCTCGAGCATTTCATCGGCCCGCCGCTGTTGCAGGCCTTCATGCAGTTCTACGACTTCGACGAAGCGAAGGCCTGGGAGGCGGTGAATTTCTATCGTGAGCGGTTCAAGGTCACCGGCCTTTATGAGAACCGTGTCTTCGACGGCGTGATGCCGTTGCTGGAAACCTTGGGCGGCCAAGGGCGCCAGTTGTACATCGCCACCTCCAAACCCTGGGTTTTCGCCCGGGAAATCGCCCGCCACTTCGACTTCGCCCGGCACTTCAAGGTGATCTACGGCAGCGAACTGGACGGCACCCGCACCCATAAAGTCGAGCTGATCGCCCACCTGCTGGCCGAAGAAGGCCTCGACCCGGCCAGCACCCTGATGATCGGCGACCGCAAACACGACCTGATCGGCGCCCACAGCAATGGCCTGGATGCTGCGGCGGTGGGGTATGGGTTTGGTAGCCATGAAGAACTCAGCGCCGAGGGCCCGGCGTATCACTTCCAGACGGTGGATGAGTTGCATCAGGCGTTTTTGCGGCGTTAGCTATATTGCCATCGCGGGCAAGCTCGCTCCCACAGTATTCCGAGGTGCCCACAAAATCGGTTGCCTACTACCACCCCCAGTGGGAGCGAGCTTGCTCGCGATGACGGCAGCCCATACACCCCCAGCCTCAAGGCGCCCACTTGTGGCGAGGTAGCCATGCCTGGCCCGACAAGGGTAGATGAAAGCGACGCTTCAGGCCCTGAACTGGCTGGGCGCCACGCCGCTCCACCGCACGAAGGCATGGCGGAAGCTGGCGGTTTCGCTGAAGCCCAGGCGTTCGGCGATTCGATAGATCGGCAATTGGTCCTCGCAGAGCATCTGCTTGGCCCGCTCGAAGCGCAGTTCGTCCAGCAGCTCCTGGTAACTGCAGCCCAGGTCCTTGAGGTGGCGACGCAAGGTGCGCGCCGAGCAGTTCATCTGTTCGGCCAGGCCTTCCAGGCCGGGGGCGGCGTCCAGTTGGGCGTCGAGCAACTGGCGGATCCGCCCCAGCCAGGCTTGGCGTCCGGTGAATTCGGTGTTCTGCCGGCGACAGCGTTCGGCCATGGCGTGATGGGTGATGGGGTCGGCCAGGGGCAAGGGTTGGTCGAGCCAGTGGCGGTCGAAGGCAAAAGCGTTATCGACGCTGTCGAAGCGCACCGGGCAGTCGAAGAGCGCGGTGTAGCGCGCCTGATAATCAGGCGCCGGATGTTCGAAGCGCGCAGCGTGCAAGGGCAGCGCATGGCCGAGGAGGTCATTGCAGATCACCTTCAGCGAAACCATGCAGAACTCGGCATTGAACACCGCCAGGGCCGGGTTCTCCCGATAATCGCTGGCGCTGAACCAGATGTGCTCGCCATCGTCGTCCAGATTCAGTTCGAAGAGTGTTCCCAACAGCGCCGGATAGCGCAGTGCCAGGCGCAAAGCGTCACCTAAGGTGGCACTGGTGAGCAGGGCATAGCCGAGCAGGCCGTAGGACGAAACGTGCATGCGCAGGCCCAGTTCCAGGCCGATGTCGCGCTTGAGGGCCACGGCGTTGGCGCAGACTTGCATCTCCTGGTTGGTGGTGATGCGCGTATCGGCCCGGCTCAGGTCCGCCGCGCTGATGCCGCTGCCGGCCAACAAGGCATCACTGGGCAACCCTGCGTTTTTAAAGGTGCTCAGGACCAGTGAGACGGCGTTGAGGGTGGTGAGGTGGGAATGAAGCATGTCCGTTTCCAGCCTGGGGAAGCTGGAAACGGAGCAAGTTATATGCCGGGTGAAGATTGCAGGGCTTGAGCGAACCCCCACAGGTTTTGCAGGGTGTCAGCTCAGCTCGCCACACAGGTCCAGCTCTACCAGCCGCCGAACCTCTTCCACCGGCAGCCCGGCGCCAATCAAGGCCTGCAACTTGCCGAACGCGGCTTCGCGGGTCATGCCGCCGCCGGACAGCACGCCGACACCGCGCAAACGGCTGCCAGCTTCATACACGTCCAGCTCGACGCCACCTTCATGGCATTGGGTCACCGCCACGACCACCACGCCGCTGTCCCGCGCCCGCTCGAGGCTGGCGAGGAAGGCCGGGTTGTCGCTCGGCCCGGTGCCGCTGCCGTAGCACTCCAGCACCAGGCCCTGGATACCGCTGCCCAGCAGGCCATCGAGGACCTGGGCGCTGATGCCGGGAAACAGCGGCAGCGCCGCGATGTTCGCCAGTTGCTTGGGCTGGTCGTAGTTCAACTGCGCCGGCAGCGAGGAGGCTTTAATGCCGCCGCCCTGGCGTTCCAGGCGCTTGAACGGGTGACGACCAAAGCTGCGCACCTTCGCGCACCGGGTCGGCGCCAGCAGCTCACCGTGGAAGTACAGGTGCACGCCCGGCGCCAGGCCCTGACCGAGGGCGACCAGGGCACCGCTGAGGTTTTCCCAGGCGTCGCTGTCGGTCACGCCGGCGGGCAGCATCGAGCCAGTGAAGCAGACCCGCGCATGCAGGCCCAGCAGTTGGAAGCTCATCGCCGCCGCGCTGTAGGCCAGGGTGTCGGTGCCGTGCAGGATCAACACGCTGTCGCAGCCTTGCACGTCCACGGCATCGACCACCGCTTCGCGCAATTGCTGCCAATAGGCCGGGGTCATGTTGGCGCTGTCGATCAGCGGCGACATTTCCCGGAAGCGCCATTGCGGTATGACGAGTTCGGGCTGGCTGTGCAGGTAATCGCGCATCCGCGCTTCGAAACCGGATGCCGGGGCCAGGCCGTGGGCGCTGGCTTGCATGCCGATGGTGCCGCCGGTGTAGAGCACCATGACGTGCTGGGCGGCAGGGTAGGTCAAGGAATTCATGGTTGTTCTCCGAGGACGAAAACGGCAGCTTGGGTCAGCCGTCACAACATAAGGCCGAGCATGACGCCGACCTTACGTTGTGTCACGCCGGGCGCAGGGGATGCGCCCGGTTTTTTACAATCAGCCTGCGGCTCAGCGTTGCGCTGCGGCCACGCCAGCCGTCGCGGCGTCAGGCTTGGCAGCCGGTGCCGACGGGGTGGCTGGCCATGCGTTGCGGTCCAGGTCCAGGTCCGGGAACTTGCTGGAGTCGAACACCGGTACCTTGATGCCGGCCGAACGCTGGTCATCGTAGTCACGCAGGATGCGCATGCCGACCTTGAACAGCAGGAACAGCGCGATCAGGTTCACGAACGCCAGCAGGGTCATGGTGATGTCGGCGAACGCGAACACGGTGCCGAGGTTTTCGATGGCGCCCCAGAAAATCAGGACCAGGACCAGCGCGCGGTAGCCCATCAGGACCTTGCGATTGTCACCCATCATGAAGCGCAGGTTGTTCTCGCCCAGGTAGTAGTTGTAGAGGATCGAGGTGAACACGAACAACGACAGGGCCACGGAGATGAATATCCGGCCCCAGTCACCCACGACGGCCGCCAGGGAGTTCTGGGTCAGGGCAATGCCGTCGCCTTCGAAGCCCGGGGTGTAGAAACCCGACAGCAGGATCAGCAGCGCGGTGCAGGTGCAGATCACGAAAGTGTCCAGGAACACGCTGAACGCCTGGACCACGCCTTGGGCGACCGGGTGCTCGACCGACGCGACGGCGGCGACGTTAGGCGCACTGCCCAGGCCGGCTTCGTTGGCGAACACGCCACGCTTGACGCCCATGACGATGGCGCTGCCGATCAGGCCGCCGAAGGCCTGGTCCAGACCGAAGGCGCTCTTGACGATGGTCGCCAGCATGCCTGGTACATGTTCGAACTGCAGCACGATCACGTAGAGGGTCACGGCGATGTACGCCAGGGTCTTGACCGGTACCAGCAGGTCGGCAACCTTGGCGATGCGCTTGATTCCGCCGATGAACACCAGACCCAGCAGCACCGCCAGGCCGAGGCCGGTGTAGGTGGTGTCAAAGCCGAAGGCGTTGTTCAGGGAATGGGTGACCGCGTGGGCTTGCAGGCCGTTGAAGGCGAAGCCGAAGGTGACCAGCAGCAGGAACGCCATGATCATGCCCAACCAGCGTTTCTGCAGACCGTGCTGGATGTAATAGGACGGGCCGCCACGGTACTGGCCTTCGGAGTCGCAGCGCTTGTAGAGCTGGCCGAGGGAGCACTCGAAGAAGCTGCTGGACATGCCGACCAGGGCAGTCACCCACATCCAGAACACCGCACCAGGGCCGCCGAGGGTCACGGCGATGCCGACACCGGCGATGTTGCCCGCGCCGACACGGCCGGCCAGGCTGAGCATCAGGGCCTGGAAAGAACTGAGCTGGTCAGTGCTGCTTTTCAGGCTGTCACGGAACACCGTGAACATGTGGAAGAAGTGACGGAACTGGACGAAACGCGAGCGGATCGTGAAGTAGCCACCGAGCCCGACAATGAGCACGATCAGCACTTTCCCTGATAGGAAGTCGTTGATGACTTCGAGCATGAGTATTCCTCGCTGTTTTTTGTTTAAGCAAATGCTGGCCATTTGGAAACATCGCGTTACATCGGTCGGCGCGCGGCCCGACAGATGAGGCGAAGTTTCGTCCCGGTCCATTTTCGCGGGTTTGTTATTAGTTCGGTTTTCGCATGTTTAAGGGTCTCGTTGCGGACGACCGCTCATGCGAAGAGGGGCGGCACTATACCTATCAGTGCGGTGCCCGTCTGCACAGTTGTGGTGCGTCCGACGAAACGAACCCTTTGAAACACCTGGCCTTACGGTCAGGTTCTTGTGGGGGCGAGCCTGCTCGCGTTGGCTGGCGACACGGTTTACAACGGGCAGCGCGTCGTCGTTTATCGCGAGCAGGTTCCTTCCCACAGATTCGGTCATCCTTGGCTGCTATCAATTAAAAAAAGGGCTTGGGGAAGATCCCCAAGCCCTCAAAAGGTGAGAGGTGTCTAGTCCCTCGACCTGGTGAGCGGTGGTCGTGTCGATCACGCTTTGAGCGGGACCAGACGCGGAGCAATCATGTTTTCCGGGCGCAGGATGTCGTCGAGCATGGCGTCGTCGAGCAAGCCTTCTTCGCGCACCAGTTCCAGCACGCCGCGGCCACTTTCCAGGGCAACACGGGCGATGCGGGTGGCGTTTTCATAGCCGATGTACGGGTTCAGGGCGGTGACCAGGCCAATCGAGTGCTCGACCAGTTCACGGCAGCGCGCTTCGTTGGCGGTGATGCCGACGATGCAGTGCTCGCGCAGCATGTCCATGGCCCGTTGCAGCAGGCGGATCGAGTCGAAGATCTTGAAGGCGATCAGCGGCTCCATCACGTTCAGTTGCAGTTGGCCGCCTTCGGCCGCGATGGTCAGGGCCAGGTCGTTGCCGATGATCTGGAATGCCACCTGGTTGACCGCTTCCGGGATCACCGGGTTGACCTTGCCGGGCATGATCGAGCTGCCTGGCTGGCGGGCCGGCAGGTTGATTTCGTTGATGCCGGTGCGTGGGCCGCTGGACAGCAGGCGCAGGTCGTTGCAGATCTTCGACAGCTTGACCGCGGTGCGCTTGAGCATGCCGGAGAACAGCACGAAGGCGCCCATGTCGGAGGTGGCTTCGATCAGGTCGGCGGCCGGGACCAGCGGCTGGCCACTGATGGTCGCCAGGCGCTGCACGGCCAGGGCCTGGTAGCGCGGGTCGGCGTTGATGCCGGTGCCGATGGCGGTGCCGCCCAGGTTCACTTCGGTGAGCAGTTCAGGTGCCAGGGTTTTCAGGCGCGCCAGGTCTTCGCTCAGGGTGGTGGCGAAAGCGCGGAATTCCTGGCCGAGGGTCATCGGCACGGCGTCTTGCAACTGGGTGCGGCCCATTTTCAGGACGTGGCTGAATTCTTCACCCTTGGCCGCGAACGCCTGGATCAGGCTGTCGAGGCTGGCCAGCAACGCGTCGTGACCCAGCAGCAGACCCAGGCGGATCGCGGTCGGGTAGGCGTCGTTGGTCGACTGCGCCATGTTCACGTCGTTGTTGGGGTGCAGGTACTGGTACTCGCCTTTCTGGTGGCCCATGGCCTCCAGCGCGATGTTGGCGATGACTTCGTTGGCATTCATGTTGGTCGACGTGCCGGCGCCGCCCTGAATCATGTCCACCACGAATTCTTCGTGGAAGTCGCCGCGGATCAATCGTGCACAGGCTTCGCTGATGGCGGCGTGCTTGGCTTCGCTGAGCTGGCCCAGTTCGCGGTTGGCGTCAGCGGCGGCCTGTTTGACCATTGCCAGACCGACCACCAGCTTGGGGTAATGCGAGATCGGGACGCCGGAGAGACGGAAGTTGTTTACCGCTCGTAGGGTCTGGATGCCGTAATACGCTTGCGCCGGTACTTCGAGTACGCCAAGCAGGTCTTTTTCTGTGCGGAATGATGCAGCGGAGGACATGACGGAAATCATCTCGATAAGGACCCGGTCTGAGCCGGAACGCTGTGGATCCTAGGCTCTGGGAAAAAATAGGGCCAATGCTGTTAAACACTGGCCTATGCATATTCGGCATAATGCCGGTGTGACGCCGACGGTGCGGCGAACGTGTGACCTGTTTTGGTGCGTGTAGGGGAAGACGTGATGAATCTTGAAAGCAAATGGCTTGAGGACTTCAGTGCCCTGGCCGCTACCCGCAGTTTCTCCCAAGCGGCCGAGCGGCGTTTCGTGACGCAACCGGCGTTCAGCCGACGAATCCGCAGCCTTGAGGCGGCACTCGGGCTGACCCTGGTCAACCGTTCACGTACGCCCGTCGAGCTGACGGCGGCGGGGCAGTTGTTCCTGGTGACGGCGCGTACGGTGGTGGAGCAATTGGGTGAAGTGTTGCGCCATTTGCATCACCTGGAAGGTGGCCAGGGCGAAGTCATCCAAGTGGCCGCCGCCCACTCCCTGGCGCTGGGCTTCTTCCCGCGTTGGATCGCGCAATTGCGCAACGAAGGGATGAACATCGCCACGCGGCTGGTAGCGACCAACGTCGGCGACGCCGTCCACGCCCTGCGTGAAGGCGGCTGCGACTTGATGCTGGCCTTCTACGATCCGGATTCGGCCATGCAGATGGATCCGGAGATCTTCCCGTCGCTGCACCTGGGCCAGACCGAAATGCTCCCGGTGTGCGCCGCCGATGCCAGTGGCAACCCGCTGTTCGACCTTGAAGGCGAGGCCAGCGTGCCACTGCTGGCCTACAGCGCCGGGGCGTTCCTCGGGCGTTCGGTCAACCAGTTGCTGCGCCAGCGGGCGCTGCGTTTCACCACGATCTACGAGACGGCCATGGCCGACAGCCTGAAAAGCATGGCCCTGGAAGGCCTGGGCATCGCCTGGGTGCCGCACCTGAGCGTTCGCGCCGAACTGGCCCGGGGTGAATTGGTGATCTGCGGCGGCACGCAATGGCACGTGCCTCTGGAGATCCGCCTGTACCGCTGCGCCCTGGTGCGCAAGGCCAATGTGCGGTTGTTGTGGCGCAAGCTCGAAGGCGGCGCGGCGCAGAACGCCATCGGATCCTGAAAACAACGCAGAACCCTTGTGGGAGCGGGCTGCTCGCGAATGCGGTGTGTCAGTCGCCACCTTCTGAACTGACACACCGCATTCGCGAGCAAGCCCGCTCCCACAGGGGATTTGCGGTGATGGTTCGCTGACCTGCGAGTCAATAAATCCGCCACTTCACCGCAAACGACAGGTGGTCGGCGAAAGTGCGTTTAACGCACCATTTTCGGTATACTGCCCGGCCTTCGGTCGGTTCGCCCGGCCACAATTCGTACAACAAGCCACGCCGGTTTCCTGCGTGGCTTGTTGTTTTTTGACGCGCCTGCGGGCGCCCAGAGAGAAGAGGCACGACGATGAGTGCACTGGTTGGCGTGATCATGGGCTCCAAGTCCGATTGGTCCACCCTTAGCCACACCGCCGATATGCTGGAAAAGCTCGGCATCCCTTACGAGGTGAAAGTGGTCTCCGCCCACCGTACCCCGGACCTGCTGTTCCAGTACGCCGAAGAGGCCGAGGCGCGTGGCATCGAGGTGATCATCGCCGGTGCCGGTGGCGCGGCCCATTTGCCGGGCATGTGCGCGGCCAAGACCCACCTGCCGGTGCTGGGCGTGCCGGTCCAGTCGTCGATGCTCTCGGGCGTCGATTCGTTGCTGTCGATCGTGCAGATGCCGGCCGGCATCCCGGTCGCGACCCTGGCCATCGGCAAGGCCGGCGCGATCAACGCGGCCCTGCTGTCGGCGAGCATCCTGGGCGCCAAGCATCCACAGTTTCATACCGTGCTGAAAAAATTCCGCGCTGAGCAGACAGACAGCGTCCTGGACAATCCAGACCCACGCATTGCCTGAGGTTGTTGACGAATGAAGATCGGTGTAATCGGTGGCGGCCAGTTGGGTCGCATGTTGGCCCTGGCAGGTACGCCGCTGGGGATGAACTTCGCTTTCCTGGACCCGGCGCCGGACGCCTGTGCCGCGGCGCTGGGTGAACACCTGCGGGCCGACTATGGCGATCAGGATCACCTGCGCCAATTGGCCGATGAAGTCGACCTGGTGACCTTCGAATTCGAAAGCGTCCCGGCCGAAACCGTGGCCTTCCTGTCCCAGTTCGTCCCGGTCTACCCGAGCGCCGAAGCCTTGCGGATCGCCCGTGACCGCTGGTTCGAAAAGAACATGTTCAAGGATCTGGGCATTCCTACGCCGGCCTTCGCCGACATTCAGTCCCAGGCCGACCTGGACGCCGCGGTCGCCGCCATCGGCCTGCCCGCCGTGCTCAAGACCCGCACCCTGGGTTACGACGGCAAGGGCCAGAAAGTCCTGCGCAAGCCTGAAGACGTGGCCGGTACGTTCGCCGAGCTCGGCAGCGTGGCCTGCCTGCTGGAAGGTTTCGTGCCGTTCACCGGAGAAGTCTCGTTGATCGCCGTACGTGCCCGCGACGGTGAGATCCGCTTCTATCCGCTGGTGCACAACACTCACAAGGACGGCATTCTCAAGCTGTCCGTCGCCAGCACCGATCATCCGTTGCAGGCCCTGGCCGAGGACTACTCCAGCCGGGTGCTCAAGCAACTCGACTATGTCGGCGTGATGGCGTTCGAGTTCTTTGAAGTGGACGGCGGCCTCAAGGCCAACGAAATCGCACCGCGGGTTCACAACTCCGGGCACTGGACTACCGAAGGCGCCGAGTGCAGCCAGTTCGAAAACCACCTGCGGGCGGTGGCCGGGCTGCCGCTGGGTTCGACCGCCAAGGTCGGTGAGAGCGCGATGCTCAATTTCATCGGCAAGGTGCCGGACAGTGACAAGGTCCTGGCGATCGCCGACTGCCATTTGCATCACTATGGCAAGGCGTTCAAGGTCGGGCGCAAGGTCGGTCACGCCAACCTGCGCTGCGCTGACCGGGCCACGCTGGCCCAGCAGATCATCAAGGTCGAGACGCTGATCGCCGAACAATAATCTGGGACGGCGGTGGAACCATTCGTCGGCTAATCTCTCTCATGGCTAAGTGCCAAAGCCTGACCGGGCTTTGGCTTACTGACTTAACCAGAGGGGAATGCCATGGGAATCATCGGAACCATTTTTATCGGCTTGATCGTTGGCCTGCTGGCGCGCTTCCTGAAACCGGGCGATGACAGCATGGGCTGGATCATGACCATCCTGCTCGGTATCGGCGGTTCGTTGGCAGCCACTTACGGCGGCCAGGCCCTGGGCATTTACCAGGCCGGTCAAGGCGCTGGCTTCATCGGTGCCCTGGTCGGCGCAGTGGTATTGCTGGTGATCTACGGCCTGATCAAAAGAAACTGATTCAAATGCGACAAAGCCCTCTCTGCGTGGCGCGCAGAGGGGGCTAGAATGCCCGGCGTTGCACTTCCCGTTCATTGCCGAGCCCTTTCATGCGCCGTCTAGTGTTGACCCTTCTTCTGCTGGGCAGTGGCCTGGCCCATGCTGCCGAGCTGCCGGAAACCGACTGGCTCGAACTGATGCCCAAGTCGGACCAGAAAGCCCTCGAGGCCATGCCCGAGATCGACCACAACTCCCCGGAAGCCAACGGCACCTTCACTGAAAAAGGCGGCCTGAAGCAAAGCAAGGGCTTGCCGGCGGTGATGTATTCGACCAAGACCGTGGCGGCGATGAACGACAAGCACATCCGCATTGGCGGTTATCCGGTGCCGCTGGAAACCGACGCCAAGGGCCGCAGCACGCTGTTCTTCCTGGTGCCCTACCCTGGCGCCTGCATCCACGTCCCGCCACCGCCGCCTAACCAATTGGTGCTGGTGCGCTATCCCAAGGGCCTGAAGCTGGACGACATCTACACGCCGCTCTGGGTGACGGGCACGCTGAAGATCGAAAAGGTCGACAACGACCTGGCGAGTGCGGCGTATGCGCTGGAGGCGGAGAAGGTTAGGGTGGTGCAGGAGGCGGATTTGTAACAGGCCGCAGATATGGCGTAGATCCAAATGTGGGAGCGGGCTTGCTCGCGAAGGCGGCGTGTCAGTCAAATGAGTATCAACTGATACACCGCCTTCGCGAGCAAGCCCGCTCCCACAAGGGGATTTTCAGTGTGCCTTAGAGCGGCTTGCTGCCAATGCTCACGCCCAGGGTATGGCTGGCCTGTGGTAACAGCGTCACCACGTCGTCCATCACATTCGCCGTCTCGATGCACAGCATGCGCTGCCAGCCATCGTCGGCCATGTCGCTGAAGGCCTTGGCGCGTTCGGTCCAGGGGTTCCAGATCACCGCCGAGCGCGAACCGCTGCTGGTCAGTTCGATCCGTCGTTCCCAGTGCGGGTCAAGGATGCTCAGCGTCGGCGGGGTGTCGAGGTAGATACGGTCGGTCTCGCCGGCAAAGTGCAGGTTGCCGGCCTGGGTGTGGGTGTTCCAGTCGTCCAGGGTCTCGATGTAGCTCAAGCCATCCACCCCTTCGACCTGCACGTTGCGCACGTCGCTCACGGCAAAATAGCTGTGCAGCGCCTGACTGAGGCTGACGGTTTCGCTGCCACGGTTATGGCTGGTGAGGCGGATGTGCAGTTGCTCGTCCATCACGATGGCCAGCGTCAGGTCAACCCGGTGAGGCCAGCCCGAGAGGCCGTTTTCAGGATAGGGCAGCACGAACTCCACCTTGAGACTTTCGCCTTCGGCTTCGATGCCCTTCAATTCCCAATCCATCGCCCGCACCAGGCCGTGGGCGGTGGCCGGGTCGTTGCTCACGCGCATGGCCTGCACGCTGTCGGGGTTGCGCGTCAGGTTGCCGAACCACGGCCAGCACACCGGCACGCCTGCGCGAATGCTTTTACCGGCCTTGAACGTGGCCTGGTCGTTGAGCCAGATCAGTGGCGGCTGGCCGTCCACTTGATAACTGAGGATGTGCGCGCCCTGCTGGGCTACCAGCAACTCGGCCTGACCGTGACGGATGCGCCAGGCGTTCAGTTCATCCAGTTTGACCGCTTCGACGTTGGGCGTAGGCATGTTGCAAATCTCGCTCGGGAACAGGGACTGCAATGGACCGCAAAACGGCCGCCGTGTTTAACGGGCGCGTGGCGGAACCGAGCGGGTACGACCGCTGCCGTCGATGGCGACGAAGACAAAGACCGCCTCGGTCACCTTGCGCCATTCACTGGACAGCGGGTCGTCGCTCCAGACCTCGACCATCATCTGGATCGAGCTGCGGCCGATTTCCAGCGCCTGGGTATAGAACGACAACTGTGCACCCACCGCCACCGGCACCAGGAATGCCATGCGATCGATCGCCACGGTGGCCACGCGTCCGCCGGCCACTTTGCTGGCCATGGCGGTGCCGGCCAGGTCCATCTGGGACACCAGCCAGCCGCCGAAAATATCGCCGAAGCCGTTGGTCTCGCGAGGGAGCGCGGTGATTTGCAGGGCCAGGTCGCCTTGCGGGATTGGATCTTCTTGTTCGAGCTCTATCATGCCGAGGGGGCCTCTGACCCGTAACGCTGTCTGGTGCTTCAGGTGAATAGCCGTCTTTGAAAAAAACGATTCAGCCCGAACATACTGCGTTCGTCACGTTTTTCGTAAAGGCGTGCCAAAGGGAAACTCTGCGAAACCGGCTGGTTCTGGTACTACGCCCCCAACGACGTTTTCGCACAGCAACCCCTTACAGAGTACTGCAAGGTTGCGAGTATATCGGGCGATAGACGTCGAGACGACCACTCGGTTCTGATTTCGACTGTCAAATACGCGCCTCTATGTGCTTTTTCGAACAATTTGCTATCGTGCCGGACCTGCCCAGGCCCCAACCCGTGTCGCCAGGGTTGCAGAACCGACTATAAGAGAAGCCCTTGCCATGACCACTGCGCCTTCGAGCACGGCGACGCCCGCACAACCGGCACGTCCATTGACCCGCAACGATTACAAGACCCTGTCGCTTTCAGCCTTGGGCGGTGCGCTGGAGTTCTACGATTTCATCATTTTCGTGTTCTTTGCCACCGTGGTCGGCAAATTGTTCTTTCCCGCCGAAATGCCCGAGTGGCTGCGCCTGATGCAGACGTTCGGCATTTTTGCCGCCGGTTACCTGGCCCGGCCCCTGGGCGGGATCATCATGGCCCACTTCGGCGACCTGCTGGGACGCAAGAAAATGTTCACCCTGAGCATTTTCATGATGGCTGTGCCGACCCTGATCATGGGCCTGCTGCCTACCTATGCGCAGATCGGCATGTGGGCGCCCATCCTGCTGTTGTTGATGCGGGTGATTCAAGGCGCGGCCATCGGCGGGGAAGTGCCGGGCGCTTGGGTATTCGTTTCCGAACACGTTCCGGCACGCCACATGGCCTATGCCTGCGGCACCCTGACCTGCGGCCTGACGGCGGGGATTCTGTTGGGTTCGCTGGTCGCCACGGCCATCAACAGTATTTATACGCCGGTGGAAGTGGCGGATTACGCCTGGCGGATCCCATTCCTGATGGGCGGTGTGTTTGGCCTGTT
The DNA here is from genome assembly GCF_059579345.1 of Pseudomonas sp. FSO-7. Lineage (NCBI taxonomy): Bacteria > Pseudomonadati > Pseudomonadota > Gammaproteobacteria > Pseudomonadales > Pseudomonadaceae > Pseudomonas > Pseudomonas sp. FSO-7. The sequence goes on from NZ_CM184193.1 coordinate 129,790, forward strand.
TTCGGTGTACCTGCGGCGCTGGCTGCACGAAACCCCGGTATTCGCCGAACTGCAACTGCGCAAGGCCCTGGCCGAGGAAGTGCCGCTGCGGGCCGTGCTGCGTGATCATCGCGGCGCCATCGCCATTTCCATGCTGCTGACCTGGCTGCTGTCGGCCGGCGTCATTGTGGTCATCCTGATGACACCGACCGTGCTGCAGACGGTGTACCACTTCAGCCCGACCGTCGCGTTGCAGGCCAACAGCCTGGCGATCGTGTTCCTGAGTTTCGGTTGCATCGGTGCGGGTGTGCTGGCCGACCGTTTCGGTGCCGGCCGGGTGTTCGTCTTCGGCAGCGGTTTGCTGATGATCACGTTCTGGACCTTCTACCACTGCCTGTTCGACCACCCCGAGTGGCTGTTCCCACTGTATGCCTTGAGTGGCTTGCTGGTGGGCACCATCGGCGCGGTGCCTTATGTCATGGTCAATGCCTTCCCGGCCGTGGTGCGCTTCAGCGGCCTGTCGTTTTCCTACAACCTGGCCTACGCGATCTTCGGCGGGTTGACGCCGATGATCGTGACCTTGCTGTTGAAAGAGAGCTCGATGGGGCCGGCGTATTACGTGGCGGCCATCTGTGGGATCGGGATTGTGGTGGGCGGGTATCTCTGGAAGAAGGGCCGCTAGGCGGCGCTGCCCACTTAAGGCGGGTGTGTTCATTGTGGCGAGGGAGCTTGCTCCCGCTGGGTTGCGCAGCGACCCCCCTTTCTTGTGAGTGCTGAGCACTCAAGCGGGAGCAAGCTCCCTCGCCACGGATTAGTCCTCTCTGTAAATGCTCTATCGCCACGGAATCATCCTGCAAAACTCAATGCTGGCCTTTCATCCAATTGTCATATTTCAGCCATAGAGTGTTCACACGGCTTACCAATACTTGGCCGACTTAACACACCTATCTGCTAGGAGTAAGGCATGAAACTGAAGCGTTTGATGGCGGCAATGACTTTTGTCGCTGCTGGCGTTGCGACTGCCAACGCGGTTGCCGCTGTTGACCCTGCGATCCCGAGCTACACCAAGACCACTGGTGTGTCGGGCAACCTCTCCAGCGTCGGCTCCGATACCCTGGCCAACCTGATGACCTTGTGGGCCGAGAACTACAAGAAAGAATACCCGAACGTAAACATCCAGATTCAAGCCGCCGGTTCCTCCACCGCGCCGCCCGCTCTCACCGAAGGCACCGCCAACCTGGGCCCGATGAGCCGCAAGATGAAGGACAACGAACTGCAGGCCTTCGAAACCAAATACGGCTACAAGCCAACCGCTATCCCGGTGGCCGTGGACGCCCTGGCCGTATTCGTGCACAAGGACAACCCAATCAAGCACCTGACCATGGCTCAGGTCGATGCCATTTTCTCCTCGACTCGCCTGTGCGGCGCCAAGGCTGACGTCAAGACCTGGGGCGACCTGGGCGTGACCGGCGACCTGGCCAACAAGCCGGTCCAACTGTTCGGTCGTAACTCGGTGTCTGGCACCTACGGCTACTTCAAGGAAGAAGCCCTGTGCAAAGGCGACTACAAGCCAAACGTCAACGAACAACCTGGTTCGGCTTCGGTTGTGCAGTCGATCAGCAGCTCGCTTAACGGCGTCGGCTATTCGGGTATCGGCTACAAGACCGCCAGCGTGAAAACCGTTGCCCTGGCCAAGAAAGAAGGCGGCGAGTTCATCGAAGACACCGAAGAAAACGCCCTGAACGGCAAGTATCCGCTGTCGCGTTTCCTCTACGTCTACGTCAACAAAGCGCCGAACAAGCCTCTGGCCCCGCTGGAAGCCGAGTTCGTGAAGCTGATCCTGTCCAAGCAAGGCCAGGAAGTCGTAGTCAAGGACGGCTACATCCCACTGCCAGCCAAGGTGGCCGCCAAGGCACTGGCTGACCTGGGTCTGCAAGAAGGCAACGTCGCCAAGCAGTAATACCTGAGCCCGGGCCAACGCCCGGGCTACTGTGGGAGCGAGCTTGCTCGCGATAGCGGTAGGTCTGTCACCGTTGATGTTGAATGGGATGACTTCATCGCGAGCAAGCTCGCTCCCACAGACCAAATTTCTGTCCGCTGCCGGTTTCCACCGGCGGCGGATTTGTTGCGTCACTTCACTGTCATCTTTCTGTCATACAGGATCGCTAGGGTGTGCGCATGAATGATCTGGCCAACTCCACAATGACTACGACTTCCCCTCCCAAGCGCATTGATTTCAATACGCCTGAGCTGCAACGCAAGCGCCGAATCCGTGCGCTCAAGGACCGCCTGACACGCTGGTATGTGCTGGTCGGCGGCCTCGCCGTCCTGGCGGCCATTACCCTGATTTTCTTCTTCCTGGCCTACGTGGTGATGCCCCTGTTCCAGGGCGCGGACCTGACCGCCAAGGATTCGATCAGCCCGGCCTGGATGCAAGACGCCGGCAAACCGCTGATGATCTCTATCGAAGAACAGAACCAAGTGGCCATGCGGGTTTCCGACAAGGGCCAGGCGCTGTTCTACGACCTCGACAGCGGTGCCGAACTGCGCCGCGTCGACCTGCCGATTCCAGCCGGTGCCAGCGTGACCGCCATTGGCGAGGACCAGCCCGGTAGCCCGTTGGTGGCCATTGGTCTGTCCAACGGTCAGGCCTTGGTGTTCCGTCACACGTATAAGGTCTCCTACCCGGACGGCAAGAAAACCATCTCGCCCGCCATCGAATATCCTTACGGCGAGGCGCCGATCGCGTTGAACGAACAGGGCGTGGCCCTTGAGCATGTCAGCCTCAACGCCACGGATTCGACCCTGCTGCTGGCCGGTTCCAGCGGCGCCCAGCTGCAAGTGTTGTCGCTTACCAGCGAAGAAAACATGATGACCGGTGAAATCACCAGCGAGCAGACGCGTATCGACCTGCCGCAGATGACCGAGCCGGTGAAGAACATCTTCGTCGACCCGCGCCAGCAATGGCTGTATGTGGTCAACGGACGTGCCCAGGCCGATGTGTTCAGCCTGCGGGACAAGAGCCTCAACGGTCGTTACAAACTGCTGGAGAACGGCGACGCCCAAGTCACCGCTGCCGCCCAGTTGGTGGGCGGGATCTCGCTGATCGTCGGCGACTCCACGGGCGGCTTGGCCCAGTGGTTCATGGCCCGCGATCCAGACGGCGAATTGCGCTTCAAACAGATTCGTACCTTCCAGATGGGCAGCGCGCCCATCGTCGAGATCAGCGCCGAAGAACGTCGCAAAGGTTTCGTGGCGCTCGACGCCGCCGGCAAGCTGGGGGTGTTCCACAGCACCGCCCACCGCACCCTGCTGGTGGACCAGGTGGTCGACGGCCAAGGCCTGTTCGGCATGTCGCCACGGGCCAACCGGCTGATCGTTGAACAGGGCGGCAAGTTGCAACCGTTGACGCTGGACAACCCGCACCCGGAAGTGTCGTGGAGCGCGTTGTGGAGCAAGGTCTGGTACGAAAACTACGACGAGCCTAAATATGTCTGGCAATCGACCGCCGCCAACACCGACTTCGAACCCAAGCTGAGCCTCTCGCCGCTGACTTTCGGTACCTTGAAAGCGGCGTTCTACGCGATGCTGCTGGCCGCGCCGCTGGCGGTTGCCGCGGCGATCTACACCGCCTACTTCATGGCCCCGGGCATGCGTCGCAAGGTCAAGCCGGTGATCGAGCTGATGGAAGCGATGCCGACGGTGATCCTCGGCTTCTTCGCCGGCCTGTTCCTGGCGCCGTACGTCGAAGGGCACCTGCCGGGCATCTTCAGCCTGCTGATGTTGTTGCCGATTGGCATCCTGGTCGCCGGTTTCGCCTTCAGCCGCCTGCCGGAATCCATTCGCCTGAGAGTGCCGGACGGCTGGGAAAGCGCCTTGCTGATCCCGGTGATCCTGTTCGTGGGCTGGCTCTCGCTGTACATGAGCCCGTACATGGAAGCCTGGTTCTTCGGCGGCGACATGCGCATGTGGATCTCCCATGACCTGGGCATCACCTACGACCAGCGCAACGCCCTGGTGGTCGGCCTGGCGATGGGTTTCGCGGTCATCCCGAACATCTATTCCATCGCCGAAGATGCCGTGTTCAGCGTGCCACGCGGCCTGACCCTGGGCTCCCTGGCCCTCGGTGCCACGCCGTGGCAGACCATGACCCGCGTGGTGATCCTCACCGCCAGCCCCGGCATTTTCTCGGCACTGATAATTGGCATGGGCCGTGCGGTGGGCGAGACGATGATCGTGCTGATGGCCACCGGTAACACGCCGGTCATGGAAATGAACCTGTTCGAAGGTCTGCGCACCCTGGCGGCCAACGTGGCGGTGGAGATGCCCGAGTCGGAAGTCGGCGGCAGCCATTACCGCGTGCTGTTCCTGTCGGCCCTGGTGCTGCTGTTGTTCACCTTCGTCATGAACACCCTCGCCGAGCTGATCCGTCAGCGTCTGCGCAAGAAATATTCGTCGCTTTAAGAAAGGTAGAAGTCTGTGAAACAGAACTCCCTGAAAGGATGGTTCAAGAGCGGCGCCCCTGGCGTCTGGATCAGCGGTGGCGCGGTGTCCATCGCGGTCATCATGACCATTGGCCTGCTGGCGGTGATCGCTGTGCGCGGCCTGGGCCACTTCTGGCCGGCGGACCTGATCCATGCCAGCTACAACGTGCCGGGCATGCCTGCGCACCTGGTGGTCGGCGAAGTCGTGCAGAAAGAAGAAGTACCTCGCGAGCGCCTGAAAAGCGCCGGCCTGCCGGTGCCGGACGAAGGCCCCGAGTTCATGACCCGCGAACTGATCAAGGTCGGCAACCGAGACCTGAACGGCACTGACTTCACCTGGATCGTCGGCGATTGGCTGACCAACCAGACCACCCCACCGGAACTGATGGCCATCGAGCGTCGTGAGTGGGGCAACTTCTACGGTTACCTGGTCAACGTCAAGGAAGGTGGCAAGGTCATCGCCGAGGGCGAGGCCGCCTGGCCACAACTGCAGGCTCGCGTACAGCGCGTCAACCAGTTGGCCGCCGAGCTCAAGACCCTGGAAAAAGTCGACATCGGCGCAATCAACGCCGGCCTGGAACGTGTCCGCCTGCACGGTCGCAAACTAGAGCTAGACGGTAAGCTCGACGCTTCGGCCCAGGCCGACCTGGAAAGCGAGCGCGCCGAACTCAACGCCCGCTACAAGGACATCGAAGCGCGTCTGGCTGACCTGCATGCGCAGTTCAACCGCGACAGCCTGACGGCCCGCGATGCCAACGGCAAGGAAGTGGAGATCGAAATCGGCAAAGTGGTGCACGCTTACCAGCCAAACGGCATGGGCACGTTCACCAAGATGGGTTTCTACTTCAGCAAGGTCTGGGAGTTCCTCAGCGACGATCCCCGTGAAGCCAACACCGAGGGCGGCATCTTCCCGGCGATTTTCGGCACCGTGATGATGACCCTGATCATGGCGATGATCGTGACGCCGTTCGGCGTGCTGGCGGCGGTCTACCTGCGTGAATACGCCCGCCAGGGCCCGATGACCCGTCTGATTCGCATCGCGGTGAACAACCTCGCGGGCGTTCCAGCCATTGTTTATGGTGTGTTCGGCCTGGGCTTCTTCGTCTACGTGCTGGGTGGTTCGGTCGACCGCTTGTTCTTCCCCGAAGCCCTGCCGGCACCGACCTTCGGCACCCCGGGCCTGCTCTGGGCGTCCCTGACCCTGGCGCTGCTGGCGGTGCCGGTGGTGATCGTGGCCACTGAAGAAGGCCTGGCGCGAATCCCGCGTACCGTGCGCGAAGGCTCCCTGGCCCTCGGCGCGACCAAGGCCGAGACCCTGTGGAAAATCGTCCTGCCCATGGCCAGCCCGGCGATGATGACCGGGATGATCCTCGCCGTGGCCCGTGCCGCGGGTGAAGTGGCGCCGTTGATGCTGGTGGGCGTGGTGAAACTGGCCCCGTCGCTGCCGCTGGACGGCAACTACCCTTACCTGCACCTGGACCAGAAGATCATGCACCTGGGCTTCCATATCTATGACGTCGGTTTCCAGAGCCCGAACGTCGAAGCGGCGCGACCGCTGGTGTACGCCACGGCGCTGCTGCTGGTGCTGGTGATCGCGATACTGAACCTGTCGGCGGTGTGGATCCGTAACCACCTGCGCGAGAAGTACAAAGCACTGGATAGCTGATTTTCATGTGGGAGCGAGCTTGCTCGCGAAGACGGCGGCACCTTCAGCAGAGATGCAAGCTGACACACCGCTTTCGCGAGCAAGCCCGCTCCCACAAGTACACCGAATGGCATGCATGGCCGCTCAGCGGCCAACGAACCGAATTTGTTAGCACAGGGAGCCTCCCATGCAACACGAAACACAGACACACGGCATCAACATGTCGGCCCTGGGCCGCGACAAGCAGAGCTTGGACCTGGCCCAGGAAACCGTCGCCATCGAAGTGCCCGGCCTGAATCTGTTCTACGGCGAGAAACAGGCGCTGTATGACGTCAGCCTGAATATCCCGAAACAGCGTGTCACCGCGTTCATCGGTCCGTCGGGCTGCGGCAAGTCAACGTTGCTGCGCACCTTCAACCGCATGAACGACCTGGTGGACGGCTGCCGCGTCGAAGGTGAAATCAACCTCTACGGCAACAACATCTACCGCAAGGGCGAAGACGTGGCCGAGCTGCGTCGTCGCGTGGGCATGGTGTTCCAGAAGCCCAACCCGTTCCCGAAAACCATCTACGAGAACGTGGTCTACGGCTTGCGCATCCAGGGCATCAACAAGAAGCGCATCCTCGACGAAGCCGTGGAATGGGCCCTCAAGGGCGCGGCGCTGTGGGACGAGGTCAAGGACCGTCTGCATGAGTCGGCCCTCGGTCTGTCCGGCGGCCAGCAGCAACGCTTGGTGATCGCCCGCACCATCGCCGTGGAGCCGGAAGTGCTGCTGCTCGACGAACCCTGCTCGGCCCTGGACCCGATCTCGACCCTGAAAGTCGAAGAGCTGATCTACGAGCTCAAGTCCAAGTTCACCATCGTCATCGTGACCCACAACATGCAACAGGCGGCGCGGGTTTCCGACTACACCGCGTTCATGTACATGGGCAAACTGGTGGAATTTGGCGATACCGATACGCTGTTCACCAATCCGGCGAAGAAACAGACCGAAGACTACATCACCGGTCGTTACGGCTAGTCGAGGCAACTGCATAGCCGCACTGCGCTATCAGGATCAACATTTAACTGCTTGAAGCTTGCAGCTTGAAGCTTGCAACTTTCGCGGAGCGAACAAGATGATTTCGAAGGAAGGCCTTACTCACCACATTTCCGCACAGTTCAACGCCGAGCTGGAGGAAGTGCGCAGTCACTTGCTGGCCATGGGCGGGCTGGTGGAAAAGCAGGTCAACGACGCGGTGACCGCGCTGATCGAGGCCGACTCCGGCCTGGCCCAGCAGGTGCGCGAAATCGATGACCAGATCAACCAGATGGAACGCAACATCGACGAGGAGTGCCTGCGTATCCTGGCCCGTCGTCAACCGGCCGCGTCCGACCTGCGGTTGATCATCAGCATTTCCAAGTCGGTGATCGATCTTGAGCGGATCGGCGACGAAGCCACCAAGATCGCCCGTCGCGCCATTCAGTTGTGCGAAGAAGGCGAGGCGCCGCGCGGTTACGTCGAGGTTCGCCACATTGGCGACCAGGTGCGCAACATGGTCCGTGACGCACTGGACGCCTTCGCCCGCTTCGACGCCGACCTGGCGTTGTCGGTGGCTCAGTACGACAAGATCATTGACCGCGAATACAAGACCGCCCTGCGCGAGCTGGCGACCTACATGATGGAAGACCCGCGCTCCATCTCCCGGGTGTTGAGCATTATCTGGGTGCTGCGTTCTCTGGAGCGTATCGGCGATCATGCGCGCAACATCTCGGAACTAGTCATCTACCTGGTGCGCGGCACCGATGTGCGCCATTTGGGGCTCAAGCGGATGAAGGAAGAAGTTCAGGGCACCCCGTCCGAAACCGCTAATGTTCCGGGCGAAACTGACGATAAGTAAGATTGCCAAGAAAAGCGCCCGGCCTTCTGGTCGGGCTTTTTTTTGGGTTTTTTTTAATCGAAAGCAGCACCCCGCGAACGAAAAGTCCCGGCGTGACTGACGGTTTTTTTTGGCAATATGCCATCAGTAAAAGCGGTATGCTTGCCGGGATTTTTTAGAGGTGTAACTGGATGAGTAAGGTCAGTGTGTTGGTCGTGGACGACGCTTCGTTCATTCGTGACCTGGTGAAGAAGTGCCTGCGCAACTACTTCCCGGGCGTGCGTATCGAAGACGCGGTGAACGGCAAGAAAGCCCAGGCCCTACTGGCTCGCGAGGCATTCGATCTGGTGCTGTGCGATTGGGAAATGCCGGAAATGTCTGGCCTGGAACTGCTGACCTGGTGCCGCCAGCAGGACAACCTCAAGGGTATGCCGTTCGTCATGGTCACCAGCCGCGGCGACAAGGAAAACGTGGTCCAGGCGATCCAGGCCGGCGTTTCCGGCTACGTCAGCAAGCCGTTCACCAACGAACAGTTGCTGACCAAGGTCAAGCAGGCCCTGCACAAGGTCGGCAAGCTCGACACGCTGATGAACAGTGCCCCGACCAAGATGAACTCGGCATTCGGTAACGATTCCCTCAGTGCCCTGACGGGTAATAAGGCTCCGGTTGCGGCTGTTGCTTCGGCGCCTGCGGCGAATTCTTTTGCCAAGCCGGCCGCCGCTTCCGCTCCTGCAGCCGCTGCTGCCCCGGCCCGTGGCTTGCTCAACAGCCCGCCCGTCAAGGCCCCGGCCGCCTCCGCTCTGGCCGCCAACCGTGGCCAGGGCCAGCTGCGCCTGTCCAGCGGCACCCAGCAATGCGTGATCAAGGCCCTGAGCCTCAAGGAAGCGCTGCTGGTGGTCAAGCGCACCGACACCCTGCCACAAGTGCTCGAAAGCGCCGTGCTGGACATGGAGCAGGGCGACAACGCCGAAACCGCTCGTCTGAACGGCTACCTGCACGCCATCGTCGCTCATGAGCAGACCGCCGACAGCGAATGGCTGCAACTGACGTTCCGCTTCGTCGACAAAGACCCGCAGAAACTCGACTACATCTCCCGCCTGATCGCCCGCGGCACGGCGCAGAAACACTTCGTACCGGGCGCCTGATCCGGCGGCGCCCTTCAGCCCGCTATCGCGAGCAAGCTCGCTCCCACCGTTGATCTCCAGTGGTCAGCAGATCCAATGTGGGAGCGAGCTTGCTCGCGATGGGGCCATCAGTCTCGGCACAGCCTTATCTGCCAACCATTTTGAAACATCCGTCGACTACGCTGGTCCATCCCAGCTGCTAGGCTGCTGTTCAAGCCTTCATTTTTCGACAGAACTTTTGCCCATGCTCGCGCCCTTGTTGTACGCCTGCGCTCTTGTCCTGGCCTCCACCTCGGTCGAGGCCATGACGATCTACAAATCCACCGATGCCAATGGCGTGGTGTCCTACAGCGACCGCCCCAGCAAAGGCGCCCAGGTGTTCGTGTTCCGCGACCGCATGGTCGAGCGCCTGGAGCGGCAGGTGTTTCTCGATATCAAGAAGCAGAAGGGCGGGGATGCGGTGTTCGTGCGCAATGACCTGTACGCGCCGGTGGAGATCGAGTTGAGTTTCGCCGGGCTGCGCAACGTCAGCGGGGCGCCGAGCCGGCCGATTCGTCGAGTGCTGCCGGCACGCAGCAACCTGCGCCTGGCGCTGCTCACGGCCACCCGACCCGGCAGGCCGTTGGTGTATACCCCTCGGTTCGAATATTCCCTGGGCGACCCGGCCGGTGCGGCGCAGGCCTATCGCTACCCGTTGCCGTGGCGTGGCGGGCCGTTCCGGTTGAGCCAGGGGGCCAACGGCCAATACAGCCATTACGGCCCGAAGAACCGCTACGCCATGGACATCGCCATGCCTGTCGGCACGCCGATCATCGCGGCGCGGGGGGGCGTGGTCATCAAGACTGAAAACGAGCAGACCGGCCGCGGGGACGATCCTGCGGGCAACTTCGTGCGGGTGCTGCACGATGACGGCACGATGGGCGTCTACCTGCACCTGCAGAAAGGCTCGGTGAGCGTACGGGAAGGGCAGCGGGTCGGGGTGGGCACGCCGTTGGCGTTGTCGGGCAATACCGGCAACAGCTCAGGCCCGCACCTGCATTTCGTGGTGCAGCGCAATACCGGGTTGGGGCTGGTGTCGATTCCCTACCAGTTCAATCAGCCGGTGGGCGACTTGCCCAACTTTGCGTTGGGCAAACAATAACGCTGAGGCGTGATGAAGGTGCATTTGTGGTGGAGGGATTTATCTGTGGGAGCAAGGCTTGCCCGCGACGAAGGCGGCGCGGTCTTTCAGAGATCGAGTCGCCTGTATCGCGAGCAAGCTTTGCTCCCACAGCTTTGCCACAGGCTCGCCGGAAAGCGGGTTGATACTCAATCGAGCATCAACACCTTCGCCAGGATGATCTTCGGCCCTTTCATCTTCTTGATGATGATCCGCAGGCCTTCGACTTCCAGCACTTCTTCCTCTTCCGGCACGCGCTTGAGGGTTTCATAGACCAGGCCGGCCAGGGTTTCGGCTTCGATGTGGTCCAGGTCGATCCCCAGCAGGCGCTCGACCTTGAACAATGGCGTGTCGCCGCGTACCAGCAGCTTGCCCGGCTGGTAGGCCAGGATCCCGCGCTCGGCCTTGCGATGCTCGTCCTGGATGTCGCCCACCAGCACTTCCAGCACGTCTTCCATGGTCAGGTAGCCGATGATGTTGCCGTCGGCTTCCTCGACCACGGCGAAGTGCGAGCCGCCCTTGCGGAACTGCTCCAGCAACTGCGACAGCGGCATGTGCCGCGACACCCGCTCCAGTGGCCGGGTCAGTTCGGCCAGGTTGAACGACTCGGGAATGTGATCGAGGGCCGCCAGTTCCAGCAGCAGGTCCTTGATGTGCAGCAGGCCGACGAACTCCTGGCGCTCGCTGTCGTACACCGGATAACGGCTGAACTTGTGGCGACGGAACATCGCCAGGATTTCCTTGAGCGGCGCGTTGAATTCCAGTGTCACCAGGTCTTCCCGGGAGTTGGCCCAGTCCACCACTTCCAGCTCGCCCATTTCCACGGCCGAGGCCAGCACGCGCATGCCCTGGTCGCTGGGGTCCTGGCCACGGCTGGAGTGCAGGATCAGCTTCAGTTCTTCGCGGCTGTAATGGTGTTCGTGATGGGGCCCGGGCTCGCCTTGGCCGGCGATGCGCAGGATGGCATTGGCGCTGGCGTTGAGCAGGTAGATCGCCGGGTACATGGCCCAGTAGAACAGGTACAGCGGCACGGCGGTCCACAGCGACAGCAGCTCGGGTTTGCGGATGGCCCAGGATTTGGGCGCCAGTTCACCGACCACGATGTGCAGGTACGAAATAATGAAGAACGCGGTGAAGAACGACACGCCCTTGATCACTTCCGGCGACTGTACGCCGACCGCGCCCAGCAACGGCTCGAGGATGTGGGCGAACGCCGGCTCGCCGACCCAGCCCAGGCCCAGGGACGCCAGGGTGATGCCCAACTGGCACGCCGACAGGTAGGCGTCGAGCTGGCTGTGGACGGTGCGCAGGATGTGCCCGCGCCAGCCGTTCTGTTCGGCAATGGCTTCGACCCGGGTCGAGCGCAGTTTGACCATGGCGAATTCGGCCGCAACGAAAAAACCGTTGAGCAAAACCAGGATCAGAGCAAAAAGAATCATGCCGAATTCGGCGAAGAGTGTGACGAGGGACAAGCCAGGGGAAGGGTCCATGATGGGGTTTTGCGGGTTCCGAATAGTCGTGGGAATTGGAAATGGGCGCCCGAATAGGCAGGCGCAAGTCAGTCAATGTAGCGGCTGACTCGGCGATTGCCTAGGGGGCGTTCTCAATCAGCGGGGCGGGCGAGGCGTGCGCGAACCACCTGGGCCGGGGCGAAATGGCAGGTAAAGGTGCTGCCATGGCCGGGTACGCTGCTGATTTCCATGCGGGCGCGATGACGCAGCAGGACGTGTTTGACGATGGCCAGGCCCAGCCCGGTGCCCCCGGTGTTGGAGTTGCGGCTGGAGTCGACGCGGTAGAAGCGCTCGGTCAGGCGCGGCAGGTGCTTGCTGTCGATACCGATGCCCGAATCGCGCACGCTCAAGTGCGCGCCTTGCTCATCGCCCCACCAGCGCACATGGATGCGACCTTGCTCCGGCGTGTATTTGACCGCGTTGAACACCAGGTTGGAAAACGCACTGCGCAGTTCCGCCTCGCTGCCTTTGAGCTGCACGGCCGGGTCGGCTTCCAGGGTAATGGTCTGCTGTTTGGGGCCGGACAGTTCCTGCGCATCTTCGGCAATGGTTTGCAGCAGGTCCTCGATGTGCACCGGTTGGTTGTCCGACGGGTAGTCGGTGGCTTCCAGCTTCGCCAGCAGCAACAAGTCGTTGAGCAGGGTCTGCATGCGCCCGCTTTGCTGGTGCATCTGCTGCAGGGCCCGGCTCCAGCGCGGATTCACCTCCTCGACGTTGTCGAGCAGGGTTTCCAGGTAACCGCAGATCACCGTCAATGGCGTGCGCAGTTCGTGGGACACGTTGGCGATGAAATCCTTGCGCATCTGTTCCAGCTGATGGATGCGCGTGACATCGCGCACCAGCATCAAGTGCTCGTTGTTGCCGTAACGGGTGATGTACAGCTGGATGCGCAACCGATCGTTGGTGGGCGAAGGAATCTCCAGCGGCTCGGCGTAGTTGGCTTGCTCGAAATATTCCTTGAAGCGCGGATGGCGCACCAGGTTGGTCACCGGCTGGCCGCTGTCCTGGGGCGTCTTGAGGCCCAGCAGGGTTTCGGCGGCGCGGTTCCACCACTCCAGGTTGCCGTCGCTGTCGAGCATGATCACCGCGTCTTTCAGCGCGGCGGTGGACTCCTGGACCCGGTCGATCACCGCCTGCAGGCGTCCGCGAACACGCTGGTCGCGCCGTTGCAGGTGGTAGATGCTGTCGAACACCTCACCCCACAGGCCATAGCCGTCGGGCGGGGCTTCGTCGGGTTGGTGCAGGCGCAGCCATTCATGCAGGCGCAGCAGTTGCTTGAGTGTCCAGGCCAGGTAAAGCCCCAGCCCCGCCGCCAGGCTCCAGCCGTAATAACCGCTGATCAGGCCGATCAGCAAACAACCGGTCACCAGCAACAACATGTGGCGAATCAGGGTGCCATGCCAGTTTTGATTCACGTGACGCGCGTCCTTGTCAGCTTGTCGGGCGGTAAGGGCTCGGATCAGGCCTTTGTCGAAAAACGATAACCGGTGCCGCGCACGGTTTGTACCAGATTTTCATAAGCGTCGCCGAGAGCCTTGCGCAGGCGCCGGATGTGCACGTCCACGGTGCGTTCCTCGACGTAGACGTTGCCACCCCAGACCTGGTCCAACAGCTGGCCACGGGTGTAGGCACGTTCCTGGTGAGTCATGAAGAATTGCAGCAGGCGGTATTCGGTCGGGCCCATCTCGGCGGGTTTGCCGTCGATGGTCACGCGGTGGCTGATCGGGTCGAGCAGCAGGCCACCGACTTCAATCGGCGCTTCACCATCGGTCGGCCCGGCGCGTCGCAGCACGGCTTTCAGGCGCGCCACCAGCTCCCGTGGGGAGAACGGCTTGGTGATGTAGTCGTCGGCGCCGACTTCCAGGCCCTGGATCTTGTTGTCCTCTTCGCCCTTGGCGGTGAGCATGATGATCGGAATATCACCGGTCAGCTCATCGCGCTTGAGGCGTCGTGCCAGTTCGATGCCTGACGTGCCGGGCAGCATCCAGTCCAGCAGGATCAGGTCGGGTTTGCGGTCGACGATGATGGCATGGGCCTGTTGAGAGTTTTCTGCTTCCATGCAGTCATAGCCGGCCATCTCCAACGCAACGGCGATCATCTCGCGGATGGGTGCCTCGTCGTCGACGATCAGAATGCTCCTGCCAACCATGGGGTAATCCTCTTGTCATTTAACTGTCTTGCGCCGCATTAGATAACGGAATTATTGCAGTCGTGTGACAGATATTTCGTAATCCGGCAGCGAAGGGGATCCTGGGCTACGCTTTTCAGTCCGAATCCTGACAACCACAAAAGAAGGTTTCCATGAATTATTTCACCCAATCCATCCAGGCACTGGCGGTAACGGCTGCCCTGGCGTTGCCGGCATTGGCGTTCGCGGCTGAACCGGCGATGGAGAACAATGGCATGCTGACCGATCACAAAGGCATGACGTTGTATACGTTTGCCAAAGACTCGGGCGGCAAGTCGATGTGCAATGACAAATGCGCCGCCAACTGGCCACCGCTCATGGCTGAAAGCGGCGACAAGGCCATGGGCGAATGGACAGTGGTCACCCGTGACGACGGTACGAAGCAGTGGGCCTACAAGGGGAAGCCGCTGTATACCTTCATCATGGACAAGAAGGCAGGGGACATGACAGGGGAAGACAAAATGGACGGCGCCTGGAAGGTCGCCAAGCCCGACTGATCGCCCCGAAACGCTTCTGTGGCGAGGGAGCTTGCTCCCGCTCGGTTGCGCAGCGACCGCAAGATTTTGGGGCCGCTTCGCAGCCCAGCGGGAGCAAGCTCCCTCGCCACAAAGGCTTTCGTGACTCAAGGTTCCACAAAGGTTTCATGACCCAAGGATTACCGCTGGGTCAGCGGCCTCAGCGCAACGCGTAATCCAGCACAATCCCCACGAAAATCGCCAAGCCAGCCCAGTGGTTGTGCAGGAACGCCTGGAAGCAGCGCATCCGGTCCCTGCCACGGGTGTACCAGAACTCCCAGGCGAAGCACGCGGCAGCGGCCACCAGCCCCAGGTGGAACCAGCCGCCCAACTGGAATTTCGACCCGGCCAACAGCAGGCAGCCCAAGGCCAGGCCTTGCAGCGTCAGGATGATCGCCCGGTCGGCATCGCCAAACAGGATCGCCGTGGATTTCACACCGATGCGCAGGTCATCGTCCCGGTCGGTCATTGCGTAATAGGTGTCGTAGCCCACCGTCCACAGCAGGTTGGCGATGTACAGCAACCAGGCGGCCGCCGGCAGATGGCCGGTTTCGGCGGTGAACGCCATTGGCATGCCCCAGGAGAACGCCGCCCCCAGCACCACTTGCGGGTAGTAGGTATAGCGCTTCATGAACGGGTAGCTGAACGCCAGCGCCAGGCCACCGAGGGACAACAGGATGGTCGGGGCGTTGGTGCACAGCACCAGCAGGAAGCTCACGCTCATCAGCACGGCGAAGAACACCAGCGCCTCTTTCGAACTGATCTTGCCGCTCACCAGCGGGCGCTGTTCGGTGCGTTTGACGTGGCCGTCCACCTTGCGGTCGGCCCAATCATTGATCACGCAGCCGCCGGCGCGGGTCAGCACCACGCCGAGGACGAAAATCACCACGTTGGCGACGGACGGCGAGCCTTCACCGGCAATCCACAACGCCCACAACGTCGGCCACAGCAGCAGGTAAATGCCGATGGGCTTGTCCATGCGGGTCAATTGCACGAAGTCCCACGCCCTTGGGTTCAGGCGATTCAAGGATTTGAGCAGTTGCACGTACATCAGAAACTCTCCGAATAGGCGCGGGCGACGGTCCACAAGCGTGGCAGGAAGATTTCCGCCACCAGCACGCTCAACGCACCGCGATCGAAACGTGAGCGGCGACCCCACAGCCCGCTGGCGCGGACGTCTTCCGGCAACCCGGCCTCGGGGTAATGGCAAACCTCGATGGCCCGGCGCTGGAACGCCTGATCGCAAAACAGCAATTCACCCAGGGAGCGGCTGCCCAGTTCGTCCATCTGCAACCCGTCACCCTGCAAGGCGCTGCGCGCCGCCACGCTGCGGGCGAACACCCAAGGCTGGTCGCGGCCGCGCAGATACACTTCGCGTACCCAGCCCTCGCTGCCCTCTGCCAGGTCCAGGGCGGCACATTCGTCGGCGCGCAAGGGCTGCCAGCCTTCGAACAACGGCGTCACGCTGAAATGCCCGTCCGACAGGCGCGTGAGGCGCCGGGTCAGGGAGCCTTCGTCGAACAGCCAGTCGAGTACAGCCGCATCGGGGCGGGGCGACAGCAGGTGCTGGGGCAGCCATTGGAGTGTAGGAAATATCGAATTTGTATGCGGCACAGAGGTCTTGAATGGCAGCAAAGGAGGTCGCGAGCTTACCATGCCGGTCACTGGTTTTGATTGGCCCGGCCGGCTGCCCTGCTGATCGTGCTTGCATCTGTGGCAACCGATCAGTACAAAACGGCCCTGAGCCGGAAAATACCGGCCAAGGCCTGACATCTTGAGGAAGTATTGGAATGAAGAAGTGGCAATGTATCGTCTGCGGCCTGATCTACAACGAAGCGGACGGCTGGCCTGACGATGGCATCGCGCCTGGCACTCGCTGGGAAGACGTACCGGCAGACTGGCTGTGCCCGGATTGCGGCGTCGGCAAAATGGATTTCGAAATGATCGAAATCAACTGATCGTTTCATCGAAGGGAGAGCAACATGAGCGCACCTGTCGTCATCGTCGGTACGGGCCTGGCCGGTTATAACCTGGCCCGGGAGTTTCGCAAGCTCGACAGCGAAACCCCGTTGCTGCTGATCACCGCGGACGACGGTCGCTCGTATTCCAAGCCGATGCTCTCCACCGGCTTTGGCAAGAACAAAGACGCCGACGGCCTGAGCATGGCCGAACCGGGGGCCATGGCCGAGCAACTCAAGGCCGAAGTGCGCACCCACACCCGCATCAGCGGTATCGATCCGGGCCACAAACGGCTGTGGATCGGCGAAGAGGCGGTGAACTACCGCGATCTGGTTCTGGCCTGGGGCGCCGAAACCGTGCGCGTGCCGGTACAGGGCGATGCGGCGGACCTGATTTTTCCCATCAACGACCTGGAAGACTACGCACGCTTCAGGGCCGCGGCGGCCAGCAAGCGCCGGGTGTTGTTGCTGGGTGCCGGCCTGATTGGCTGCGAATTCGCCAACGACCTGAGCCTGGGTGGCTATGAAGTAGAACTGGTGGCGCCGTGCGAGCAAGTCATGCCGACGCTGTTGCACCCGGCCGCTGCGGCAGCGGTCCAGGCCGGGCTGGAAAGCCTCGGTGCGCGCTTCCACCTGGGCCCCGTGCTCAACCGCTTGCAGAAGGTCGCCGACGGGCTGGAGGCGCACCTGTCTGACGGCCAGGTGATCGCCTGCGACTTGGTGGTCTCGGCCATCGGCCTGCGTCCGCGCATCGACCTGGCAGCCGCGGCCGGCCTGGTGGTCAACCGCGGCGTTGTGGTCGACCGTCACCTGAAAACCTCCCACGCCAACATCTACGCCCTGGGTGACTGCGCCGAGGTCGACGGCCTGAACCTGCTGTATGTGATGCCGCTGATGAGCTGCGCCCGGGCCCTGGCTCAAACCCTGGCCGGCAACCCGACTGCTGTCAGCTATGGCGCCATGCCGATTACCGTCAAAACCCCGGTGTGCCCCCTGGTGGTGTCGCCGCCACCGCGAGGCTGCGAGGGCGTGTGGAGCGTCGAAGGGCAGGGGGCGGACATCAAGGCGCTGTGCCGCGACGCGCAAGGCAACCTGTTGGGTTACGCCCTGACAGGTACGGCGGTGATGGAGAAACTGGCGCTGAACAAGGAGCTTCCAGCCCTGCTGGCGTAAATACCGGTCGTTCTGTCGCAAAAACCCTACTTTTGGTCCCACAAAGGTGGCCCGGACACTGGCGCGGTTTTCGGCACCGTGCCATCCTCACTTCCGTCTGCCGCAGAGTAGAGCCTGCGGCGCCTTAGGGGCTGTTCCAAAGAGAACAGCACGGACATAACAACAAAAAAACCGTCAAAGGGGCTTCATTCATGCGTAAACCAGAACTCGCCGCCGCTATCGCGGAAAAAGCAGACCTCACCAAAGAACAAGCCAACCGCGTCCTCAACGCCGTCCTCGAAGAAATCACCGGTGCCCTGCACCGCAAGGACAGCGTTACCCTGGTGGGCTTCGGCACTTTCCTGCAACGCCACCGCGGCGCCCGCACTGGCAAGAACCCACAGACCGGTGAACCGGTGAAGATCAAGGCCAGCAACACCGTTGCCTTCAAACCAGGCAAGTCCTTGAAAGACAGCGTCAACCCGTAATTGCTTCGAGTACCTCGGTCAGGGGGAAGCAAACCGCAATAAAAAGGGCATACCGATGAATCGGTATGCCCTTTTTATTGCGGGGTTGCTGGCTGTGGCCAGGCTTGGTGAGACAGCGATGGCTTGGATGCCCATTATCCGTGTCGAGGGAGCTTGCTCCCGCTGGGGCGCGAAGCGGCTCTGAAAAGCGACGACTGCTGCGCAGCCGAGCGGGAGCAAGCTCCCTCGCCACAGGATTGGAGATGCCCAATGTGGGAGCGAGCTTGCTCGCGATGACGTCCGCCTAGTCAGCAGAGGTCTTCGGCTCTGCCAACACCTTCAAGGCCGCCTTGCGGGCTTCGATTGGTAATTTGCCCAGCTTTTCCACCGCTGCATAAAACGCAACCCAATCACCACCCTCCTGCTTGAACAGCGCCGCAAAGGCCGGCACCCACTGGCTATACAGCCCGAACGGTAATAATCGCGCATTGTTCAGTGGCGCGTAGACCCAGGCATCGTAGTATTTGTCGCCTGCCCACTGGGTGTCGCGTATTCGCACATAGTCGGCACGCAGGCGCTCGAATTCCGCAGCCTTGCGTTGGCGCATCTGTTCGGCCGGCAGGGGTTGGGTATAGAGCTGCTCCAGGCGCCGACGGGTGTCGAGGATCAGTTGGATGAATTGGTCGCGCTGGTGCCCTCGCTTGCTGTTATCCGGCCCCAGCCCACGGTTGGCGCGCCATTGCCGGGTGCCTTCCTGTTCGACGAAGGTGGCGAAGGACTCATTGAATTCGGTGTCGTCCTTTACGTAAAACCGCTGGTGTGCCAGTTCATGAAAGATCAGCGTCGCCAGGCGTTCGTCTCCCCAATGCATCATCGAACTCAGGATCGGATCGTTGAACCAGCCCAGCGTCGAATAGGCCTCTACACCACCAATCGCCACGTCCATGCCCTGCAAGCGCTGCAACGCGGCCTCGCCACGGGCGGCGCCCTGACTGTAATAACCGCGATAAGCCACGCAACCGGCAATGGGAAAACAATGATTGTGCGGCGTCAGGGAAAATTCTGGCGTGGCAAAGACATTCCAGACTACGAATGGACGGCCAATGTCCGCATACAGGCGATAGCTTTGATTGTCCGGTAAATGCAGGTGATCACTGGCAAACGCCCGAGCCTCGCGCGCCTGGGCCAGATGCGCCTTGAGTTGGGGATCGCGAGCGGGGTCGGCGATGACTTGGTCGATAGGCTCTCGGGCCTGCAACAGCCGCAGCTGCCCGCCTACAAGCTGGCTGTAATAACCGGCGCTAGTGCAACCGTTCAGTAACAAAAGCAGGAGGCCTGGAAACAAAATCTGGAAAACACGGTCGAGTAACCGATGGCTTGAACGCGGCCTGATCAATTGGAATCACCCTGGGAAGTCTGCCCCAAGACTATCTCGCTTGCCTGGAGCTTCGCTATGCGCGTGTTGATGCTGACGAGTGGCCTGTTGTTGCTCACCGGTTGTGCCGGCTTGCCTGACCCTGATCCCTCCCAAGCGTGGATCGACCTGGGAAACCAGCAGGACACCGCGCTACAAGCGCTGGAAGTCGATGACAAGATGTCCGTCGATCGGCGTTATTTCGAAGTGCAACCCGGTAGCCATGAACTGACGGTGCGTTATCAGTTTGCCGTCGAACCCGGCAACATCGGCCCGGATGCCGAGCCGCTGTGGCGCGATTGCCGGTTGAATCTGAAATTCAAGGATTTCAATGCCGGCCAACGTTACCAGCTGCAGGCCGGCAACATTGGTTTTCGACCGTGGGCCAAGCTTTACGACCAGCAGCGCAAGGTAGTGGGACAAGGTACGCCGGCGGGCTGCCAGCAAAGTTGATCGGCGTTATGCTCAAGACCTGGTTATTCAGGAAACTCACCATGCGCCTTCATATGCTGTTACTGGCCTTCGTTGCCATGGGCGGTTGTACAGCGACCCCGTTGCCATCGGTCGATCCGAACATGGCCTGGGTCGATTTCGCGACGCCTACACCTGGTGGCAAGGTACTGATGGCTGAAAAACTGGATGGCCAGCGACTGCGAGACGGGCGCTTCTTCCAGGTTTCGCCGGGCAGCCATGAATTGGAAGTTCGCTTCGACTTCGAGGTGTTGGGTGGCGGGGGGCTGGGTTTGATGAGCGAGCCGCAAGAACGACTGTGCTACCTGACCGTGCGATACGATCATTTCGAGGCCGGCCAGCGCTATCGCCTGGAGGCGCGTAACCTGGCATTCACCCCAAGCGCCCGGCTCTATGACGCCAAGCGAGAGATCGTTGCCGAAGATCGACAAGCCCGCTGCATGCCATAGCGCGTCTTAGCGGTCGTTCTTCTGATAGATGATTTTTTTCGTGCCGTTTTCGCAAGTGCCCACCACCATATTCTGATCGTGGACTTCGTCATTCGTGACGATTTCCAGCGTGTAGGACGACACGCCCTGTGCCTGGATCTTGGCTTCGATTTCGGCCTTGAGTTCTTCGCAGGGTTTGGGGGCCGCGAGGGCCGACGAGGCCAATGCGCAACCGATGACTGCCAGGGCAAATCGTTTCATGCTCGAATTCCTCATTGCAGCACGCACTGCCTGTGCGCTGAGACTGCGGGCATGCATTCGACCACAATTGCATCAAGGTAAACAGATCACCCGTCTCCAGAAAGGTCGCAGTCTCCACAGTGCCTGCAAAGGCTGCGACCGCCTTCAGCGGGTCAGTTCACCAGTGTTGCGTCCAATGTGATCTCGGCATTCAGTACCTTGGAAACCGGGCACCCTTCCTTGGCCTTATTGCTCAGCTCCTCGAATTGAGCCTGGGTGGCACCGGGGATTTTTGCCTTGAGCACCAGCTTGACCGCTGTGATCGCAAAACCGCCCTCGACCTGGTCCAGAGTCACTTCAGCATTGGTGTCGATGCTGTCGGCCTTCAACCCGGCATCGCCGAGGATCATCGAAAAGGCCATGGAAAAGCAGCCGGCATGGGCCGCGCCGATCAATTCTTCCGGGTTGGTGCCCTTGCCGCCTTCGAATCGCGCCTTGAAGCCATAGGGCGCTTCGCGCAACACACCGGTTTCCGTGGAGATGGAGCCGATGCCGGTTTTCAGGTCACCTTCCCAATGAGCCGATGCTTTCTTGATGATAGCCATGTCTGCCTCCTCAATATCCGGCGCGAGGTTCGCGCCTGGTGTTTTTCGTTGTCAGGGTTGTGAGGATAGACCGCCCGATAAAGTTCATCCTGTCGATTAGCCGACCGATTTAGTAGGAAAATTCGTTTCTGCTATTGAAACTCGGGTATATGCCCACATTGCATGGAACACACCTATAGAAACGGCAGGCTTTTGCCCATAGGAAAAAGCCCGGAACGCCGTTGGAGATCCCGGCCCATGAAACAGCTGTCCGACGTGAAATTCTCAACCCTCGACCTGGTGCCTGTCCGCGCCGATGGCAATGCCGCCCAGTCCTTGCGCAATTCGCTGGACCTGGCGCAGCACGTGGAAAAATATGGCTACACCCGCTTCTGGGTGGCCGAGCACCACAACATGGACGGTATCGCCAGTTCGGCGACGGCGGTGCTGCTGGGTTATCTGGCGGGGGGCACTTCGACCATTCGCGTCGGCTCCGGCGGCGTGATGCTGCCCAACCATGCGCCGTTGATCATCGCCGAGCAGTTCGGCACCCTGGAAAGCCTCTACCCCGGCCGAATCGATCTGGGGCTGGGCCGCGCACCCGGTTCCGACCAGATGACTGCCCGGGCGCTGCGTCGCGAGCGTTCCGGCAGTGCGGACGACTTCCCCGAGGACGTGGCCGAACTGATGCGCTATCTCGGCCCGCGTACGCCGGATCAACGCATCATCGCCATGCCCGGCACCGGGACCAACGTGCCGGTATGGCTGCTGGGTTCGAGCCTGTTCAGTGCGCAATTGGCTGGTGAGCGCGGTTTGCCCTACGCGTTCGCCTCCCATTTCGCCCCGCGCTTCATGCATGAGGCAATTCGCATCTACCGTAACCACTTCAAACCGTCGGCGGTGCTCGACAAGCCTTATGTGATGCTCGGCGTGCCGCTGGTGGCGGCAGATACCGATGAACAAGCCGATTACCTGGCCACGTCTGTGTACCAGCGGATCCTGGCGCTGATGCGTGGCCAGAGCCTGGTGCAGCGTCCGCCGGTGGAAACCATGAACGGTCTCTGGTTGCCCCATGAGAAAGAGGCGGTTGGCGATTTCCTGGGCCTGGCGATGGTTGGCGGCCCGCAGAAGATTCGCGCCAAGCTGGAGGTATTGATCGAGCAAACCCAGGCCGATGAGCTGATTTTCACCAGTGATCTGTATGAGCACGCTGATCGCTTGCACTCCTACGAGCTGCTGGCGCAGGTCATGAAAGGCTGAATCGCGGCCAATAAAAAGCCGACGCTGTGCGTCGGCTTTGATGTTCGAAAAGAATCACTTTTTATAGACGATTTCTTTCGCACCACCCTCACAGGTGCCGACGACTTTTCCGTCAGCCGCTGCGCCTTTATCGACAATTTCCAGCGAATAACCTGACACGCCCTTGGCGTCCAGCTTCGCTGCGATTTCGCTTTTCAGCTCTTCACAGGGCTTACCAGCCGCAAACGCACCACCGGCAAGGCTCAGCAAACCCAGGGCCACCATCAACTTTTTCATCGCTCGCACTCCTTGGTCGGATCAAATAGGGCAGGTTTTGGAAAACATAATGCGCAGACCATAGCGCATCGCCACTCCCTATGGCACTCCGCCAGCGTGCAAGTTCAAAAGAACCTCAGCTGTTGGCGATCCGGAACCCGACTTTGATGGTCACCTGAAAGTGCGCGGCCCGGCCATTTTCGATGTGACCGCGGGTTTCCGTGACTTCGAACCATTCCAGATGCTTGAGGCTTTTGCTGGCCTCGGCCAGAGCGTTGTTGATGGCGTCTTCAATGCTGGTGGGAGACGAGCCGACCAGCTCGACCTTTTTGTAAGTGTGATGATCACTCATGGGGGTTCTCCTTGGTTGTGTTTAACAGCCTAGCAGCGATTTTTCGCCTTACGTGTGTCGTCGTTCGCGCGCTGAAGTTCAGATTTACTGCACTTTCAGAAACGACCGGAGTCCCAATTCACACACGCCACTCAACCACTGCAGGAGAGAGCCACCATGGCCAGCAATTCGTTACGTAAAGCCTCGTTGCAAAGCATGGAAGCGGAGATCGAGAGTCTGCTCAAGTCGTTGGAAAGCCTGAAGGACGACGCTTCGGACGAGTCGCGTAAGACCCTCAAGTCGCTCAAGGCCAATGCTGAGAGCGCGCTGAAACATTCTCGCCATCTGCTCAGCGACGCCTATGAAGAGGTCAAGGTGAAAACCCGTGAAACCGGGATCGCCACCCGCGACTACGCGCAGGAACACCCGTGGACCACGGCCGGTGTCGCGGTTGGTGCGCTGGGTTTGCTGGCTGCTTACCTGCTGTGCAAACGCGGTGACTGAGTCGGTTGGCTCAGCTCATGCCTGAGCCACTGGGCCAATTGTCGAGCGCGTCCGTCTGCGGCGCGCTTGGGTAGCCATAACGCCAGTCGCGCCGCGGTTTCATCGAAGCCCCACGGCGCGACCAGGCGGCCGGCGCGCACGTCCTCAGCCACCAGCGGCTCGGGCGCGATCGCTACGCCTAACCCCGCTACGGCGGCCTCCAGCAAATAATACAAATGCTCGAATCCTTGGCCGAACTTCAATGCCTGGGGTTCCAAGGCGTTTTGCCGTGCCCAGGTCGGCCAGGCCTGGGGGCGGGACGTGGTGTGCAGCAACGGCTCGTCCAGCAGCGCGCTGGCCGGTGCGGCTTGCAAGCGGGCGAACCCGGCGTAGTGCGGGCTCATCACGGGGCCGATCCGCTCGCTCACCAGTTCGTACACCTGCATGTCGGCCGGCCAGGGCGGCTCGGCGAATACCAGCAGGGCGTCGAGCCCCGGACGCCTGGGATCCAGGTCGCCTTCGCCGGCGGACAGGTGCAGGCGCAAATCCGGCAGGTCGGCGTTGAGCCTGCCCAAGCGAGGAATAAACCAGCGCGCCAGCAGGCTGCCCGAGCAGCCCAGGACAAACGGGGCATCTGCCGTACTTTGCGTCAGCTCCGCGCAAACGCTACGTAACCGCTCGAACGCGTCAGTGCTGGCGTCGCGCAGACGCATGCCGGCATCTGTGAGTTTCAAGCCGCGTCCATCCTTGACGAACAGGCTGACACCCAAATGCTCCTCCAGCACCTTCAGCTGTCGACTCACGGCCCCATGGGTGACATGCAGCTGTTCGGCCGCCTGGCTTACGCTGTTCAGGCGGGCGGTAGCCTCGAAGGCGCGCAAGGCGTTGAGGGGGGGCAGGTCGTGGCGCATGGGATATGTGAGTTTTCCTGACGGGTTGTGGCGATCTTATCGGTTTTCAGCGCGGGATGTCAGGGGTAGAGTGAGCCTCATTGTCCTTCTACGCACTCGCCTGGAGCGCCCCGATGACCCTGTCTACGACCCCTTTCAACCTGCGTAATGGCCCCGATGCCAACGGCCTGTTCGGTGCATTCGGCGGCCGCTATGTGGCCGAGACCCTGATGCCGCTGATCCTCGATCTGGCCCGTGAATACGAAGTGGCGAAGGAAGATCCGGCCTTCATCGAGGAACTGGCTTATTTCCAGCGCGACTACGTCGGTCGTCCGAGCCCGCTCTATTTCGCCGAGCGTCTGACCGAATACTGCGGCGGCGCCAAAATCTATCTCAAGCGTGAAGAGCTGAACCACACCGGCGCGCACAAGATCAACAACTGCATCGGCCAGATCCTGCTGGCGCGACGCATGGGCAAAAAACGCATCATCGCCGAAACCGGCGCCGGCATGCACGGCGTGGCGACCGCCACCGTGGCCGCGCGTTTCGGTCTGGATTGCGTGATCTACATGGGCACTACCGACATTGAGCGCCAGCAGGCCAACGTGTTCCGCATGAAGCTGCTGGGTGCCGAAGTGATTCCGGTAGTCGCCGGCACCGGCACCCTGAAAGATGCCATGAACGAGGCCCTGCGCGACTGGGTCACCAATGTCGACAGCACGTTCTACCTGATCGGCACCGTGGCTGGCCCGCATCCGTATCCGGCGATGGTGCGCGACTTCCAGGCCGTGATCGGCAAGGAAACCCGCGATCAACTGCAAGCCCAGGAAGGTCGCCTGCCGGACAGCCTGGTGGCGTGCATCGGTGGCGGCTCCAACGCCATGGGCCTGTTCCACCCATTCCTGGACGATAAGAGTGTCGAGATCATCGGCGTCGAAGCCGCGGGTTATGGCATCGAGACCGGCAAGCACGCGGCGAGCCTGAACGGCGGCGTCCCGGGGGTACTGCACGGCAACCGCACCTTCCTGTTGCAGGATGACGACGGCCAGATCATCGACGCCCACTCGATTTCCGCAGGTCTCGACTACCCCGGCATCGGCCCGGAACATGCCTGGTTGCACGACATTGGTCGTGTCCAGTACACCTCGGTCACCGACGCCGAAGCCCTGGAAGCCTTTCACAAATGCTGTCGCCTGGAAGGGATCATTCCCGCTCTGGAAAGCGCCCATGCCCTGGCGGAAGTGTTCAAACGCGCACCCAACCTGCCGAAAGATCACTTGATGGTGGTCAACCTGTCCGGCCGGGGCGACAAAGACATGCAAACTGTGATGCATCACATGGAACAGTCCCAGCAGGAGAAACACTGATGAGCCGCCTGCAAACCCGTTTTGCCGAACTCAAGGAACAGAACCGTGCCGCGTTGGTGACGTTCGTCACCGCTGGCGACCCGAACTACGACACCTCGCTGGCGATCCTCAAAGGCCTGCCGGCGGCCGGAGCCGACGTGATCGAGTTGGGCATGCCCTTCACCGACCCGATGGCCGATGGCCCGGCGATCCAGTTGGCGAACATCCGCGCCCTGGGTGCCCAGCAGAACCTGGCGAAAACCCTGCAGATGGTTCGCGAGTTCCGCAAAGACAATACCGAGACGCCGCTGGTGTTGATGGGCTACTTCAACCCGATCCACCGTTATGGCGTGCAGCGTTTCATTGGCGAGGCGCTGGATTCCGGTGTTGATGGCTTGATCGTCGTGGACATGCCGCCCGAGCACAACAGCGAACTGTGTGAACCGGCCCAGGCGGCTGGCCTGGACTTCATCCGCCTGACCACGCCCACCACTGACGACGTGCGTTTGCCGACGGTGCTCAACGGCAGTTCGGGTTTTGTGTACTACGTGTCGGTGGCGGGCGTGACCGGTGCCGGTGCCGCGACGCTGGAGCATGTGGAAGAAGCCGTGGCGCGCTTGCGTCGTCATACCGACCTGCCCATCAGCATTGGTTTTGGCATCCGTACGCCGGAGCAGGCGGCGGCCATCGCGCGGTTGGCCGACGGGGTGGTGGTCGGCTCGGCGCTGATCGACCATATCGCCAGTGCCGACACGTCGGAACAGGCGATCGATGGTGTGTTGAGCTTGTGTGCCGCCCTGGCTGATGGTGTGCGCAAGGCGCGTCTTGGCTGATTTTGATTCGACTCGCAGCCACGAAAAAGGGGTTCAGAACCAAGTTCTGAACCCCTTTTTAATTTATGGTTTTCGCGCTGCTCTTGTGGCGAGGGAGCTTGCTCCCGCTCGGCTGCGAAGCAGTCGTAAACCAGCCAATGCGGTCCCTCTGAAAAATTGCGCGAGCCTGTTTGGGGCCGCTTCGCGGCCCAGCGGGAGCAAGCTCCCTCGCTACAATGGCGGAACAGTGCATCAAGGCAACTCCAATCCGCCCCCGGCCTTGTGCAGCTTGCGCAAATGTTCGCCAATCGCTTTCACATTGGCCTCGCTCGCAGCAATTTCAGCCGCGCGGCTCGGCTCGAGCAACGCCCGGACCTCCTTGTCCAGATCGCCTGTCAGCGTTTGCAGTTGTTTCTGGCGCAAACTGCTTTCCGATTCCAGGCGTTGCCACTCGCTGGGTTGCGGCAAGCCGTAGCCGCTGCTGCCCAACAGTTCGGCTGGACGGCTCAGGAAACCACTGTTGGCGAGGATCTGCTGCAGCGTCGCGTTAGCCCTTTCCATACCGCCATTCTGCAATTCACGGGCTCCAAGGTAACGCTGCTTGACTTCGTCCTGTGCCAACAACAGTTGCCGACGATAACTGGCCTGTTCCAGCAGCAACAACGCCGCGCTGGTGCGCAGGTCGGCCTGTTCGAACCAGACGCGGCGTTCAGCGGCGTCCAGGGCCAGCCAGTCTTCCACCGTTTGTTGCTTGATCGGCAGATACTTCTTCAGCACATCGAACATCGCCTGATACCGCTCGCGGAAGGAGTCGAAGCGGTAGCCCAGCCGCAAGGCTTCCTTGGGATCATCCAGCACGCTGGTATCCGCCAGGCCCCGACCCTTGAGTACTTCCAGCAGGCCGTTGGGCATGATGCTGTCCAGGCCCTTGAGTCGCTCGTTATTGCTGCCGCTGCGCAGCAGCTTCAAGCTTTCCACGGCGCAGTTATTGGACAGGAAGTAATAGTTGCCGTCGTAGCTCCAGTGCATTTCGGCGGCGTGCTCGACTGTTTCCTCGATCTCAGTGCGCGACAGGTTCAGCGGGACCGATGCCAGGCTACGCAGCTCGGTCTTGGTGTACTCATCGATCACCTGGGCCAACGGCAATACGAACAGGCGCGACGGGTATTTGCCGACCAGTCCGTCCCAGCTCGACAACTGCACATCGCCCACGAACGCGCGGTAGGACAGCACCAGGTGTTGGTCCAGATCCAGTCGACAGTCCGGGCCACGCGGCCGGCCCGGTGCGCAGATCACCAGCCGGAGCATGCTGTGGCCCCAGCGGCTCACCCAGTTCTGGTTGGCTTCGGCCAGCAGGTAATCAATGGCATAGACCCGTTCCGGGTCGACCTTGCCCAGCGGTGTCTTGGCGAAGTCGTTGCCGGCGTTGAGGAAGGCGAACGATTGGGCGCAGGTGTCCTTGGCGGCGGGTGCCCAACCGAAATGTTCCTGGTAATAGCGGTACAGGGCGGGGCGTCGGCAGGCGTAGCTCGGGTCGAGGAGAAAGTACTCCATATTGACCGCGACGAACTCCTTGGGGCTGCTCGTTTCGTAGAGATCCGGGCTGCGGGCGACCTGGCGGTTGTGCTGTTCCCGCTCACCGCGACGGCCGACGTATTGTGGCCAGCCGGCGAGGTCCAGCAAGCGAGGATCATCGCTGAGGGTAAAACGGCGGTCGTTCTGGCCCCGGCATGCATCGGGAAGACCGATCAACCCGGCGCTGCTGTTGCGTCGAGTGCAACGCTGGATCAGTGCGCGTTCGGCCTCTGGCCAGAGACGCGAGCGGTCATAGATGTGGGTCAGTTCGTGGAGGACCGTGGCGAGCATTTCCCGGCGCACGGTGCCGTGGGGGCGATGGGTCTTTTGTGTCGCGGCGCTGCCGTCGACAAGGCTGTCGAGCAGATTGCTATTGAGGTCCAGTTGCGACACCAGCGAGGCCTGGCCGTAGGCATTGGCGGGCATCTGGTCGGTCCAGCCGACATCGATGGGTCGGTCCAGCCGCTCGATGAAGCGCGGCGGCAGGGCCCGCATGGCTTCATCGAGCAGCGCTTGGCTGGCCTGCTGTTGCGCCGGGCTCAGGCCTTCGACGTTGAGGTGCAATTGCAGGCCGGCCTGGGCCATGCTGCTCGTGAGCAGCAAGACCCCAGCCGCCAGCCAGGCGGCGAACCGCCTCACAATGCGAGGATGGCTTCGGCGAGGACCTGGTCACTGGCGTCGCGGGCTTCCGGCACGCGGGTGCGCAAGGTGTCGAAGGCGGCCTCGAGATGAGCGCCTCGAATTTCACCATTGCTGGCGACAAAACTGGCCGCATCGTCATGGGCTTCGCGGACGATTTTCGAATCACGGATGGACGTGGTGGTGTCGGAAGTGAAATCGATCGTGCGCTGGGAAGCGCGAACGATGATGTTACTGGTGGCTACCAGGGTATGTGCCTGGGCCACATCGGCCAACACCAGCAGGCCTAGGGCGGCAGCAATCAGCGGGCTACGCATGGAACGACTCCGGAAAAATAAGGATAACTATTGGACGAGAATTGCCTGTGCCAGTTCAAGGTCGCTGACGTGAAGTTTTGGCTGGGTCCGGCGCAGGTAACCCAGGGCCGATTCCAGTTGTGCACCTCGCAACTGCCCGTCGCTGGCGACGAATGCCGCAGCGTCATCGTGAGCGGCGACGATCAGTTTATGGTCGAAGGGCGCGGAGGTCACCATGCTCGTGGCATAGCCGCTGACCACCACTTGCTGGGTGGACACATCGAAGGCATGGGCCGGAACCGACCAGCAAAAAACGATGAAGAAAGACGCGATGAACAGATCTGAGTAGAAACGCATGGGACTCGACGGCTGATGGCGAGCTTGAAGGCTAGCGCAAACCTGCGGGCTAGAGCCAGCGCTGAAACATCGGAACACCATTTGGCGTCCGATGTTTCATGTTGCATCAAATCACCAGGATGGCCTGGGCCAATTGCGCATCGGTGGCGTTGAGCTGCGGTGCCTGCTGGCGGATGTAATCCAGGGCACTTTCCAGCTTCACACCACGGATGGCGCCTTCGCTGGCCACGAAGCTGGCGGCGTCATCACGGGCGGCTTGAACGATCTTGTTGTCCCGCAGGGATGAGGTTGCATCGGAGGTCACGTCGGAGGTGGCCTTGAGTGCTCCGACGAGGGAGTCGGTGGTGACGATGAAGCTGCTGGCGTTGGAGTGGGCGGCTACGGCCAGCAGGGCAACTGCGCTAAGCAGGCGAAGACGGATCATGATGAAGCTCCTTGAATGATGAGGTGATGCCGGTGCGTGTAGCTGGAAGAGGAGACGCATGCTCGACTCGCTTCGCCACGTTCGCCTCGATATTAGGACAGGAACGCGTTGGCTGACAGCCCTTGCGACGCTCACGCTGTTCGCATCGGGCGTCACGCCCGAGAAACTGTACTGGTTTGTTTTTGTTTATGCAAAAACTGTTATGTCTCTTCGTTCTTTCCAAAAATCAGACGCGTAAAACGACAAAACCCGTCGCGGTTACCCGCGACGGGTCTTGTGTGTTCAATTCGGTGCTGGCGGTGGACCCGGTGGGTCAGGGCCAGCGACGCTGAGTTAGCGCCAGAACGGCTTGCTCAGCTCTTCGTAGCGTTGTGCTTCGCTGATACCGGCATCAGCCAGCAGACGCGAATCCAGACGAGCCAGTTGGTGACGGCTGGCGATGCGGCGCTGCCACAACATCAGGTTGGCAATAACGCGAAGAGGCAGGGAAGCCTGGTTTTTTTCAGCTTTGTCTTCGAAAAACAGCTCGGAACTGAGTGTACGTTCCATGGTGACATCCTTCCGCTTGTGGCGGGATTAGGTAGTGGTTTGACTGGTGCCCATGATCCTCTCGTTTGGCCAGTCTCTCTAGATACAGTTCACCTGTATTGTGAGAGACCAGTTAACTGTTAAAGAGCGGTGTACTGGTCGATATTGAGGCAACTGTACCTGTCTGCACGCTATTGGTGCATTTTTGCTGTTTGATGATTGTTTTACGGAAAAAGACTGTAAGAAAACACCGGTACAGCAGTACAGTTTTTGTCGCTTCAGGCTCGAATGACAAGCTGCAACCAAAACTGTATCTGCGATAGCGGTGATCCAGCTGTATCAGACGGCCAACATGCGTCCGGTTTCTTCGAGGTTCAGGTGCCAACTCAGTGCATCGCGCAGGATGTGCGGGGTATGCCCACCCAAGGCGCACGCGGCGTCGAAATACTCATTCAAGGCCTGGCGGTAGGCGGGGTGCACGCAATTGTCGATGATCACACGTGCGCGCTCCCTAGGTGCCAGGCCCCGCAGGTCGGCCAGGCCGATCTCGGTCACCAGGATGTCGACGTCATGTTCGGTATGGTCCACATGGCTGACCATCGGCACGACACTGGAGATGGCTCCGCCCTTGGCAATCGACTTGGTGACGAAAATCGCCAGGTGAGCATTGCGGGCGAAATCTCCCGAGCCGCCGATGCCATTCATCATCCGCGTGCCGCAGACATGGGTGGAGTTGACGTTGCCGTATAAGTCGAACTCCAGCGCGGTGTTGATACCAATGATGCCCAGACGGCGCACCACCTCGGGATGGTTGGAAATTTCCTGTGGGCGCAGGACCAGTTTGTCCTTATACCTTTCCAGGTTTCCGAACACGTCGGCGTTGCGTCGACCCGATAGGGTGATCGAGCTGCCGGAGGCGAAACTCAGCTTGCCGGCGTCGATCAAGTCAAATGTCGAGTCCTGCAAAACCTCGGAATACATGGTCAGGTCTTCGAACGGGGAATCGATCAGCCCGCACATCACGGCATTGGCGATGTTGCCAATCCCGGCCTGCAACGGCCCGAGCTTGTTGGTCATGCGTCCGGCCGAAACCTCCTGCTTGAAGAAGTCGATCAGGTGATCGGCAATGGCTTGGGTGTCGCTGTCCGGTGGCGCGACGGTCGAAGGCGAGTCTCCTTGGTTGGTAATGACAATGGCGACGATTTTTTCCGGCGGGATCGCAATGGCGGGGCTGCCGATACGGTCGTCGACCTTCACCAGGGGGATGGGTGTACGGGTGGGGCGATAGGTCGGGATATAGATGTCGTGCAGCCCTTCCAGGTTCGGGTTGTGAGCCAGGTTGATCTCGATGATCACTTGCCGGGCGAAGATGGCGAAGCTGGCAGAGTTACCCACCGATGTGGTCGGTACGATATGCCCTTGCTCGGTGATGGCCACGGCTTCGATCACGGCAATATCGGGCAGTTTGAGCTGGCCGTTGCGCAGTTGCTCGACGGTTTCCGAGAGATGCTGGTCGATGAACATCACCTCGCCTGCGTTGATCGCCTTGCGCAGCGTGCTGTCGACTTGGAACGGCATGCGCCGCGCCAGTACACCGGCTTCGGTGAGTTCCTTGTCGAGGTCGTTGCCCAGGCTCGCACCGGTCATCAGGCTGATTTTCAGCGGAGTGACCTTGGCGCGTTCAGCCAGGGCGTGTGGGACTGCTTTCGCTTCTCCGGCACGGGTAAAGCCGCTCATGCCGACGGTCATGCCGTCCTGAATCAACAAGGCTGCTTCGGCAGCGCTCATCACTTTATTCAATAACGAAGGCAAGCGGATGCGATCACGGTACATAGGTGGTTATCTCGGGCTGGAAAGCAAGATGCGCAGTCTAGTGAATTAGCGCTGTGCCCGACCCGCTACAAAGGTCGCATTTTAGGCGTCTATTACGGGCGTTTCAGGCAAAACATCATTACCGGATCAGTAATATTTTGCCTTGATACAAATCAAAACGCCCCGACAAGTCGGGGCGTCTTGGGTGAAGCAGCGAGGGGTTACTCCACCGCTTTGACCATGTCTTCAATGACCTTCTTGGCGTCACCGAACACCATCATGGTCTTGTCGAGATAGAACAGCTCGTTGTCCAGGCCGGCATAACCGCTGGCCATCGAACGCTTGTTGACGATGATGGTCTTGGCCTTGAACGCTTCGAGGATCGGCATGCCGGCAATCGGCGACTTCGGATCGTTCTTCGCCGCCGGGTTCACCACGTCGTTGGCGCCCAGCACCAGCACCACGTCGGCCTGGCCGAACTCGGAGTTGATGTCTTCCATTTCGAACACCTGGTCGTAAGGCACTTCGGCCTCGGCCAGCAGCACGTTCATGTGTCCGGGCATGCGACCGGCCACCGGGTGGATCGCGTATTTAACGGTCACGCCGTGGTGGGTCAGCTTCTCGGTCAGCTCTTTGAGCGCATGCTGCGCCCGTGCCACCGCCAGGCCGTAGCCCGGCACGATGATCACGGTGTCGGCGTTGGTCAGCAGGAAGGTTGCGTCGTCAGCCGAGCCGGATTTCACCGGACGGGCTTCTTTGGAGCCTGCCGGGCCAGCAGCATCTGCTGTATTGCCGAAGCCACCGAGCAGCACGTTGAAGAATGAACGGTTCATCGCCTTGCACATGATGTACGAGAGGATCGCACCACTCGAACCCACCAGCGAACCGGCAATGATCAGCATCGAGTTGTTCAGCGAGAAGCCGATGCCCGCTGCGGCCCAACCGGAATAACTGTTGAGCATCGACACCACTACCGGCATGTCCGCACCGCCGATCGGGATGATGATCAGCACGCCCAATACAAAGGCCAGGGCCAGCATCAAGGCGAACGCGCCGAGATTGCCGGTGAACATGAAGGTCAGGCCCAGGCCCAGCGTTGCCAGGCCCAGGATCAGGTTGAGCTTGTGCTGGCCGCCAAACTGTACCGGTGCGCCCTGGAACAGGCGGAACTTGTATTTGCCCGAGAGCTTGCCGAAGGCGATCACCGAGCCGGAGAAGGTAATCGCACCAATGGCTGCGCCGAGGAACAGTTCCAGGCGGTTACCCGCCGGGATCGAATCACCCAATTGCTTGACGATGCCCAACGATTGCGGCTCCACGACCGCCGCGATGGCAATGAACACCGCCGCCAGGCCGATCATGCTGTGCATGAACGCCACCAGCTCCGGCATCTTGGTCATCTCGACACGCTTGGCCATGATCGAGCCGGCGGTGCCGCCGACCAGCAGGCCGACGATCACATAGCCAATACCGGCAGTGGCCAGCTCAGCGCCCAGCTTATAAATGAGGCCCACGGTGGTAAGCACCGCCAGCGCCATGCCGAGCATGCCAAACAGGTTGCCGCGCCGCGACGTGGTGGGGTGCGACAGGCCTTTGAGGGCCTGGATGAAGCAGATCGACGCGATCAGGTAGAGCGTCGTTACCAGGTTCATGCTCATTACTTGGGCGCCTCTTCTTTTACGGCTTTCGGGGCTTTTTTCTTGAACATCTCAAGCATGCGGCGCGTCACCAGGAAGCCACCGAACACGTTCACCGCGGCCAGGGCCACGGCGAGGGTGCCCATGGTCTTGCCCAAAGGGGTCACGGTCAGCGCGGCGGCGAGCATGGCGCCAACGATCACGATCGCCGAAATGGCGTTGGTCACCGCCATCAACGGCGTGTGCAGCGCGGGCGTTACGTTCCAGACCACGTGGTAACCGACATAGATCGCCAGCACGAAGATGATCAGGTTGTAGATACCGGGGGAGATAAGCTCTTCCATTGTCTGAATCCCTGCTTAGGCGTTTTTGCGGATGACTTGGCCGTCGCGGCACATCAGGCACGCGGCGACGATGTCGTCTTCCAGGTTCACGTCGAACTGACCTTCCTTGGTGAAGACCAGCTTCAGGAAGTCCAGCAGGTTACGGGCGTACAGCGCCGAAGCGTCGGCCGCGACTTCGCCGGCCAGGTTGGTCGGACCGCAAATGGTCACGCCATTTGCGATCACGACCTGGTCGGCCACGGTCAGCGGGCAGTTTCCGCCCTGGGCTGCCGCGAGGTCGATGACCACCGAGCCGGGTTTCATCTGCGCGACGGTTTCGGCACTCAGCAACGTCGGTGCCTTGCGGCCCGGAATCAGTGCGGTGGTGATGACGATGTCAGCCTGTTTGGCGCGCTCGTGCACTGCTTGGGCCTGGCGCTGCATCCAGCTGGCCGGCATCGGCCGGGCGTAACCGCCGACGCCGACGGCGCATTCACGCTCTTCGTCGGTCTCGTAAGGCACGTCGACGAACTTGGCGCCGAGGGACTCGATTTGCTCCTTGACCGCCGGACGCACATCCGAAGCCTCGATCACAGCGCCCAGACGCTTGGCGGTGGCAATCGCCTGCAACCCGGCCACGCCCGCGCCGAGAATCAGCACCCGCGCCGCTTTCACGGTGCCCGCAGCGGTCATCAGCATCGGCATGAAGCGCGGATAGTAATGAGCGGCCAGCAGAACGGCTTTGTAACCGGCGATGTTCGCTTGAGACGACAGCACATCCAGGCTCTGGGCACGGGAGGTACGTGGCGCGGCCTCAAGGGCGAAAGCGGTAATACCGCGTTCGGCCAGCTTGGCGATGGTTTCGTTGTTGAACGGATTGAGCATGCCCACCAGAACGGTGCCGCTCTTGATCAGCGTCAGTTCGCTGTCGCTGGGGGCTACCACCTTG
Source organism: Pseudomonas sp. FSO-7 (assembly GCF_059579345.1). NCBI lineage: Bacteria > Pseudomonadati > Pseudomonadota > Gammaproteobacteria > Pseudomonadales > Pseudomonadaceae > Pseudomonas > Pseudomonas sp. FSO-7. The sequence goes on from NZ_CM184193.1 coordinate 164,885, forward strand.
AGGATCAGCTCGGCCCCGAATGCATCACTGGCGCTGCCAATGGTTGCGCCCGCTGCCTCGTAGGCACTGTCGATAACGCTGGCCTTGATACCGGCGCCGCTTTGAACAGTGACTTTATGGCCTTGGCCGATCAACTTCTTGATGGTTTCCGGGGTAGCAGCAACCCGTGTTTCACCCGTTTGGGTTTCGAGGGGAACACCAATGTGCACGTCAAATCTCCTGCGTGATCTTATTGAGTAAACCCAGGCACTTCGGATGGTGCGGCTGGGGCGGCCGATCAGCACGATCCCGCCAAACCAGGCGGGGCGCGGCATTTTGCAGGCGAAAATTCAGCCCTTCAAGGGATTATGACGGGTGACGGAAAATTAACTACAAGTCACCCTGTGACCGAATGTCGCAATTATCGATCGACAGCCCTTGTGGGCCGTGCTTTCCAAGGATTCAGGTTCAAATTGACAATTTTTCCCATCGGCCAGATGAATAAGCGCTGATGCGTTGCGCGATATGGCGCAAAGCCATGTATTTAGACGCTTTGGAGACTACTGCACGGCCTTGCTAACAGATTGACTGAATGCGACATAAACTTATATCTGTAGCGACTTATGTTAGTTGACTACCTAAGTCTGTTTTGGATTTTTCCTTGTTAATCAAGTAGATAGTTACTGGCTTGTTTCACCAACCAGTCACGAAAAGCTCGAAGGGAGGCGGATTCGACCTTTCGCTCTGGAATCATCAGGTAGTAGGCCTTGATGCTCGACAGCGCATTACGGTTGGCCACGACCAGTCGTTTCTCCGCCAGCTCGCGCTGAATCAAAAAGGGCGGAATCAGCGCAATGCCCATGTCGTGCATCGCCGCCTGGGCGAGCATGGAGAATAGTTCATAACGCGGCCCTGTCAGGTCTCGCGCAATATTCAGGTGCTGGGCGTTGAACCACTGGCGCCACGCATACGGGCGAGTGGTCTGCTGGAGCAAGGGCAGTTCGGCGATCGCCTCCGCTGTCAGGCTCTTGCGACCGTCCAGCAAGACGGGACTGCATACCGGCATCGGATTTTCGCCCATCAGCTTGTGGGATTCGGTACCGGACCAGTCCGCATCGCCAAAATAGATGGCGGCGTCAAACTCCGTGTCTGCAAAGAGAAAGGGGCGTGTGCGGTTGGTCAGGTTGACGGTGACTTCCGGGTGCTGCTGCTGGAAGTCCTTGAGCCGTGGCAGCAGCCATTGGGTGCCGAAAGTCGGAACCACGGCCAGTTCGATCACGTTCGCACCGGTGTGGCCCATCACTGAAAGCGTGTCGCGCTCGACGGCATCCAGCTGGGTGGCAACCCGACGGCTGTAGGACAGACCTGCTTCGGTCAGTTTGACGCCGCGGCGCGATCGTCGGAAAAGCTCCACGCTGAGGAAGTCCTCCAGGCTGGCGATCTGTCGGCAGATAGCACCTTGCGTGAGGGAAAGCTCCTGCGCAGCCTTGGTGAAGCTTTCATGGCGCGCGGCAGCCTCGAAACTGATCAGGGCGGCGGTGCTGGGAATTTTACGGCGCATGTACGTAAGCCTCACTCAGTAACGGTATAAACGGGGTTTACGGCGTTTACGGAGTGAGAAATTAGCACAGGTAAGTGCGTAATCCTCGTTTGCCCTTGTAGGAAACCGCGCCTAGGATCAATCCACGATTTTCATTTAATTGGCGAGGACTCTTTCATGGCCGGTAAAGCGAGCTTCAACTGGATCGATCCGTTGTTGCTGGATCAGCAGCTCACCGAAGAAGAACGCATGATCCGCGACACTGCCGAGCAGTTCGCCCAGCAGAAGCTCGCACCGCGAGTGCTGGAAGCGTTCCGTCATGAGAAAACCGACCCGGCGATTTTCCGCGAGATGGGTGAGGTAGGCCTGCTGGGCGCAACTATTCCTGAGCAGTACGGCGGCAGTGGGTTGAACTACGTCAGCTATGGCCTGATCGCTCGTGAAGTGGAGCGCGTCGATTCCGGCTATCGCTCGATGATGAGCGTGCAATCCTCGCTGGTCATGGTGCCGATCAATGAATTCGGGACTGAGGCGCAGAAGCAGAAGTATTTGCCCAAGCTGGCGTCGGGTGAATGGATCGGCTGCTTTGGTCTGACCGAGCCGAACCATGGTTCCGACCCGGGCGCGATGATTACTCGTGCGCGCAAGGTGGAAGGCGGCTACAGCCTGACGGGCAGCAAGATGTGGATCACCAACAGTCCGATCGCTGACGTATTTGTGGTCTGGGGCAAGGACGACGCTGGCGATATCCGCGGCTTCGTTCTCGAAAAAGGCTGGAAGGGTCTGAGTGCGCCGGCTATTCATGGCAAGGTCGGGCTGCGCGCCTCGATCACTGGCGAAATCGTCATGGACAACGTATTCGTTCCGGAAGAAAACATCTTCCCGGATGTCCGTGGTCTGAAAGGCCCGTTTACTTGTCTGAATTCGGCGCGCTACGGCATCTCCTGGGGCGCCTTGGGCGCCGCTGAATTCTGCTGGCACACCGCTCGCCAGTACACGCTGGATCGCCAGCAGTTTGGTCGTCCGCTGGCTGCGAATCAGTTGATCCAGAAAAAGCTGGCCGATATGCAGACTGAAATCACGCTGGCTCTGCAGGGATGCCTTCGTCTGGGGCGTATGAAAGATGAAGGTACGGCGGCGGTCGAAATCACCTCGATCATGAAGCGCAACTCCTGCGGCAAGTCCTTGGATATTGCTCGCATGGCGCGGGACATGCTGGGAGGCAACGGTATTTCCGATGAGTTCGGCATCGCGCGGCATCTGGTTAACCTGGAAGTCGTGAACACCTATGAAGGCACGCACGATGTGCATGCGCTGATTCTGGGACGTGCGCAAACCGGTATCCAGGCGTTCTATTAATAGGAGAACGGTCATGGGCGCGCTTTCGCATCTGCGGGTATTGGATTTATCGAGGGTCTTGGCCGGGCCGTGGGCCGGACAGATCCTGGCGGACCTGGGGGCTGATGTCATCAAGGTCGAGCGCCCCGGCAATGGTGATGACACGCGCGCCTGGGGGCCGCCCTTCCTGAAGGATGCCCGGGGCGAGAACACGACCGAAGCCGCTTATTATCTTTCAGCCAATCGCAACAAGCAGTCGGTGACCATCGACTTCACGCGGCCAGAGGGCCAGCGGCTTGTGCGAGAGCTGGCTGCCAAGTCCGACATCCTGATCGAGAACTTCAAGGTGGGCGGCCTGGCGGCGTATGGTCTGGACTATGACTCGCTAAAGACGATCAATCCGCAATTGATCTATTGCTCGATAACCGGGTTTGGCCAGACCGGCCCTTATGCCAAGCGCGCGGGGTATGACTTCATGATTCAAGGGCTGGGAGGCCTGATGAGTCTGACCGGTCGCCCTGAAGGTGATGAGGGCGCGGGGCCGGTGAAGGTGGGTGTCGCGTTGACGGATATCCTCACGGGGCTGTATTCGACCGCTGCCATTCTGGCGGCGTTGGCTCATCGTGATCATGTCGGCGGCGGGCAGCACATCGATATGGCCTTGCTGGATGTTCAAGTGGCTTGCCTGGCCAACCAGGCGATGAACTACCTGACCACGGGCAATGCGCCGAAGCGGCTGGGCAATGCGCATCCGAATATCGTGCCTTATCAGGACTTTCCTACGGCTGATGGCGACTTCATCCTTACCGTGGGTAATGACAGTCAATTCCGAAAGTTCGCTGAGGTTGCCGGTCAACCTCAGTGGGCTGATGATCCGCGTTTTGCCACTAACAAGGTGCGCGTGGCGAACCGGGCAGTGTTGATTCCATTGATTCGCCAGGCAACGGTGTTCAAGACCACCTCTGAATGGGTGACTCAGTTGGAGCAGGCGGGTGTGCCGTGTGGGCCTATCAACGACCTGGCTCAGGTGTTTGCCGATCCTCAGGTACAGGCACGTGGGTTGGCGATGGAATTGCCTCACCTGCTGGCCGGTAAAGTGCCGCAGGTGGCCAGTCCGATTCGACTGTCCGAGACGCCGGTGGAGTATCGCAATGCTCCGCCTTTATTAGGGGAGCATACGCTGGAGGTGCTGCAGCGAGTGTTGGGGTTGGACGAAGCTGCGGTGACGGCTTTCAAGGAGGCCGGCGTCCTGTGAGTCTTCTCTTCTATATAGAGGAGCGTTTTAAAGGGCAAAGGCAACGGGTTTACCGGTGCTGCGCAACTTATTGATAGAAAAGCGAAATTAAGGGTTGACGGCAGATTCTGGACGTCTATAATTCGCCCCACTTCCGGCGCAGTCGAAACGGAAAACTCCATGAGATTCAACGAGTTAAGTAGGTTTCGATGGTGCAGGGCTTCAGTTCATCGAAGTCCGGAAGGAGCAGATAGCGCAGTGTTGTTTGGCGCTATCGGCGGTTCGATCTTCTCGGTCGAAAGCGGTGAAAAAGAGGTGTTGACAGCAGCGACTGACGCTGTAGAATTCGCCTCCCGCTAACGAGAGATCGGAAGCGCAAGTGGTTGAAGTTGATAAGGAAACTTTGAAAACTTCTGAAAATAACCGCTTGACAGATACACGGGGCGCTGTAGAATGCGCGCCTCGGTTGAGACGAAAGACTCAGCCAACCGCTCTTTAACAACTGAATCAAGCAATTCGTGTGGGTGCTTGTGGAGTCAGACTGCTAGTCAACAGATTATCAGCATCACAAGTTACTCCGCGAGAAATCAAAGATGTAACCAACGATTGCTGAGCCAGGTTTAGGGTTTTCTCAAAACCCAAAGATGTTTGAACTGAAGAGTTTGATCATGGCTCAGATTGAACGCTGGCGGCAGGCCTAACACATGCAAGTCGAGCGGTAGAGAGGTGCTTGCACCTCTTGAGAGCGGCGGACGGGTGAGTAATGCCTAGGAATCTGCCTGGTAGTGGGGGATAACGCTCGGAAACGGACGCTAATACCGCATACGTCCTACGGGAGAAAGCAGGGGACCTTCGGGCCTTGCGCTATCAGATGAGCCTAGGTCGGATTAGCTAGTTGGTGGGGTAATGGCTCACCAAGGCGACGATCCGTAACTGGTCTGAGAGGATGATCAGTCACACTGGAACTGAGACACGGTCCAGACTCCTACGGGAGGCAGCAGTGGGGAATATTGGACAATGGGCGAAAGCCTGATCCAGCCATGCCGCGTGTGTGAAGAAGGTCTTCGGATTGTAAAGCACTTTAAGTTGGGAGGAAGGGCATTAACCTAATACGTTAGTGTTTTGACGTTACCGACAGAATAAGCACCGGCTAACTCTGTGCCAGCAGCCGCGGTAATACAGAGGGTGCAAGCGTTAATCGGAATTACTGGGCGTAAAGCGCGCGTAGGTGGTTCGTTAAGTTGGATGTGAAAGCCCCGGGCTCAACCTGGGAACTGCATTCAAAACTGTCGAGCTAGAGTATGGTAGAGGGTGGTGGAATTTCCTGTGTAGCGGTGAAATGCGTAGATATAGGAAGGAACACCAGTGGCGAAGGCGACCACCTGGACTGATACTGACACTGAGGTGCGAAAGCGTGGGGAGCAAACAGGATTAGATACCCTGGTAGTCCACGCCGTAAACGATGTCAACTAGCCGTTGGGAGCCTTGAGCTCTTAGTGGCGCAGCTAACGCATTAAGTTGACCGCCTGGGGAGTACGGCCGCAAGGTTAAAACTCAAATGAATTGACGGGGGCCCGCACAAGCGGTGGAGCATGTGGTTTAATTCGAAGCAACGCGAAGAACCTTACCAGGCCTTGACATCCAATGAACTTTCCAGAGATGGATTGGTGCCTTCGGGAGCATTGAGACAGGTGCTGCATGGCTGTCGTCAGCTCGTGTCGTGAGATGTTGGGTTAAGTCCCGTAACGAGCGCAACCCTTGTCCTTAGTTACCAGCACGTTATGGTGGGCACTCTAAGGAGACTGCCGGTGACAAACCGGAGGAAGGTGGGGATGACGTCAAGTCATCATGGCCCTTACGGCCTGGGCTACACACGTGCTACAATGGTCGGTACAGAGGGTTGCCAAGCCGCGAGGTGGAGCTAATCCCACAAAACCGATCGTAGTCCGGATCGCAGTCTGCAACTCGACTGCGTGAAGTCGGAATCGCTAGTAATCGCGAATCAGAATGTCGCGGTGAATACGTTCCCGGGCCTTGTACACACCGCCCGTCACACCATGGGAGTGGGTTGCACCAGAAGTAGCTAGTCTAACCTTCGGGAGGACGGTTACCACGGTGTGATTCATGACTGGGGTGAAGTCGTAACAAGGTAGCCGTAGGGGAACCTGCGGCTGGATCACCTCCTTAATCGACGACCGCAGCTGCTTCATGAGCTCCCACACGAATTGCTTGATTCATTGAAGAAGACGAAAGAAGCAGCCCGAAATTGGGTCTGTAGCTCAGTTGGTTAGAGCGCACCCCTGATAAGGGTGAGGTCGGCAGTTCGAATCTGCCCAGACCCACCAATTTTGTGTGGGAAACGCCTGTAGAAATACGGGGCCATAGCTCAGCTGGGAGAGCGCCTGCCTTGCACGCAGGAGGTCAGCGGTTCGATCCCGCTTGGCTCCACCACTACTGCTTCGATTGTATAAAGCTTAGAAATGAGCATTCCATCGGTTCGATGGTGAATGTTGATTTCTAGTCTTTGACTAGTTCGTTCTTTAAAAATTTGGGTATGTGATAGAAAGATAGACTGAACGTTACTTTCACTGGTAACGGATCAGGCTAAGGTAAAATTTGTGAGTTGCTCCTAGAGCAAGATCGAATTTTCGGCGAATGTCGTCTTCACAGTATAACCAGATTGCTTGGGGTTATATGGTCAAGTGAAGAAGCGCATACGGTGGATGCCTTGGCAGTCAGAGGCGATGAAAGACGTGGTAGCCTGCGAAAAGCTTCGGGGAGTCGGCAAACAGACTGTGATCCGGAGATGTCTGAATGGGGGAACCCAGCCATCATAAGATGGTTATCTTGTACTGAATACATAGGTGCAAGAAGCGAACCAGGGGAACTGAAACATCTAAGTACCCTGAGGAAAAGAAATCAACCGAGATTCCCTTAGTAGTGGCGAGCGAACGGGGACTAGCCCTTAAGCTTCTTTGATTTTAGCGGAACGCTCTGGAAAGTGCGGCCATAGTGGGTGATAGCCCTGTACGCGAAAGGACCTTAGAAGTGAAATCGAGTAGGACGGAGCACGAGAAACTTTGTCTGAATATGGGGGGACCATCCTCCAAGGCTAAATACTACTGACTGACCGATAGTGAACTAGTACCGTGAGGGAAAGGCGAAAAGAACCCCGGAGAGGGGAGTGAAATAGATCCTGAAACCGTATGCGTACAAGCAGTGGGAGCCCACTTTGTTGGGTGACTGCGTACCTTTTGTATAATGGGTCAGCGACTTATTTTCAGTGGCGAGCTTAACCGAATAGGGGAGGCGTAGCGAAAGCGAGTCTTAATAGGGCGTCTAGTCGCTGGGAATAGACCCGAAACCGGGCGATCTATCCATGGGCAGGTTGAAGGTTAGGTAACACTGACTGGAGGACCGAACCGACTACCGTTGAAAAGTTAGCGGATGACCTGTGGATCGGAGTGAAAGGCTAATCAAGCTCGGAGATAGCTGGTTCTCCTCGAAAGCTATTTAGGTAGCGCCTCATGTATCACTGTAGGGGGTAGAGCACTGTTTCGGCTAGGGGGTCATCCCGACTTACCAAACCGATGCAAACTCCGAATACCTACAAGTGCCGAGCATGGGAGACACACGGCGGGTGCTAACGTCCGTCGTGAAAAGGGAAACAACCCAGACCGTCAGCTAAGGTCCCAAAGTTATGGTTAAGTGGGAAACGATGTGGGAAGGCTTAGACAGCTAGGAGGTTGGCTTAGAAGCAGCCACCCTTTAAAGAAAGCGTAATAGCTCACTAGTCGAGTCGGCCTGCGCGGAAGATGTAACGGGGCTCAAACCATACACCGAAGCTACGGGTATCACGCAAGTGATGCGGTAGAGGAGCGTTCTGTAAGCCTGTGAAGGTGAGTTGAGAAGCTTGCTGGAGGTATCAGAAGTGCGAATGCTGACATGAGTAACGACAATGGGTGTGAAAAACACCCACGCCGAAAGACCAAGGTTTCCTGCGCAACGTTAATCGACGCAGGGTTAGTCGGTCCCTAAGGCGAGGCTGAAAAGCGTAGTCGATGGAAAACAGGTTAATATTCCTGTACTTCTGGTTATTGCGATGGAGGGACGGAGAAGGCTAGGCCAGCTTGGCGTTGGTTGTCCAAGTTTAAGGTGGTAGGCTGGAATCTTAGGTAAATCCGGGATTCTAAGGCCGAGAGCTGATGACGAGTTACCCTTTGGGTGACGAAGTGGTTGATGCCATGCTTCCAAGAAAAGCTTCTAAGCTTCAGGTAACCAGGAACCGTACCCCAAACCGACACAGGTGGTTGGGTAGAGAATACCAAGGCGCTTGAGAGAACTCGGGTGAAGGAACTAGGCAAAATGGCACCGTAACTTCGGGAGAAGGTGCGCCGGTGAGGGTGAAGCACTTGCTGCGTAAGCCCACGCCGGTCGAAGATACCAGGCCGCTGCGACTGTTTATTAAAAACACAGCACTCTGCAAACACGAAAGTGGACGTATAGGGTGTGACGCCTGCCCGGTGCCGGAAGGTTAATTGATGGGGTTAGCTAACGCGAAGCTCTTGATCGAAGCCCCGGTAAACGGCGGCCGTAACTATAACGGTCCTAAGGTAGCGAAATTCCTTGTCGGGTAAGTTCCGACCTGCACGAATGGCGTAACGATGGCGGCGCTGTCTCCACCCGAGACTCAGTGAAATTGAAATCGCTGTGAAGATGCAGTGTATCCGCGGCTAGACGGAAAGACCCCGTGAACCTTTACTATAGCTTTGCACTGGACTTTGAATTTGCTTGTGTAGGATAGGTGGGAGGCTTTGAAGCGTGGACGCCAGTTCGCGTGGAGCCATCCTTGAAATACCACCCTGGCAACTTTGAGGTTCTAACTCAGGTCCGTTATCCGGATCGAGGACAGTGTATGGTGGGTAGTTTGACTGGGGCGGTCTCCTCCTAAAGAGTAACGGAGGAGTACGAAGGTGCGCTCAGACCGGTCGGAAATCGGTCGTAGAGTATAAAGGCAAAAGCGCGCTTGACTGCGAGACAGACACGTCGAGCAGGTACGAAAGTAGGTCTTAGTGATCCGGTGGTTCTGTATGGAAGGGCCATCGCTCAACGGATAAAAGGTACTCCGGGGATAACAGGCTGATACCGCCCAAGAGTTCATATCGACGGCGGTGTTTGGCACCTCGATGTCGGCTCATCACATCCTGGGGCTGAAGCCGGTCCCAAGGGTATGGCTGTTCGCCATTTAAAGTGGTACGCGAGCTGGGTTTAGAACGTCGTGAGACAGTTCGGTCCCTATCTGCCGTGGACGTTTGAGATTTGAGAGGGGCTGCTCCTAGTACGAGAGGACCGGAGTGGACGAACCTCTGGTGTTCCGGTTGTCACGCCAGTGGCATTGCCGGGTAGCTATGTTCGGAAAAGATAACCGCTGAAAGCATCTAAGCGGGAAACTTGCCTCAAGATGAGATCTCACTGGGACCTTGAGTCCCCTGAAGGGCCGTCGAAGACTACGACGTTGATAGGCAGGGTGTGTAAGCGCTGTGAGGCGTTGAGCTAACCTGTACTAATTGCCCGTGAGGCTTGACCATATAACACCCAAGCAATTTGCAACTCCGAGCCTAAAGGCGAAGGAGACCAGATTGCGGTGTGTGAAGACGAAACGAACCGAAAGTTCGAGATACTCACAGACAGCACCAACCTATCGCATACCCATTCGCTGGAACGTGACCGCAAGGCACGCGCTGGCTACCGAATTTCTTGACGACCATAGAGCATTGGAACCACCTGATCCCATCCCGAACTCAGAAGTGAAACGATGCATCGCCGATGGTAGTGTGGGGTTTCCCCATGTGAGAGTAGGTCATCGTCAAGATTAAATTCCGAAACCCCTATCTGCTGATGCAGGTAGGGGTTTTGTTTTTAGTAGAAGTCATCGATTTTACCGACACGTTGTTCTTGAACGGGTCGGACACAGAATTTCTTGACGACCATAGAGCATTGGAACCACCTGATCCCATCCCGAACTCAGCAGTGAAACGATGCATCGCCGATGGTAGTGTGGGGTTTCCCCATGTGAGAGTAGGTCATCGTCAAGATTGAATTCCCAGAACCCCTGTCTGCCTCAGCAGACAGGGGTTTTGTCGTTTTGGGCCGGTAATCGGATCAAGCCCTCGATGCCCCGGCAAACCACCAATGCCGTTGCTATGCTGTGATAGTCGAGCCCTGGCGACCAAGAGGGCCCACGACGTCACAGGTCATGGGGATTCCAATAATGAAAAACCCTTATGCTCCCGGCTTTTGGTGCGCCACTGCGGCATTGCTGCTGCTTTCGGCCACTTATTTCTATGGCGTCATGCTCACTCATCAAATCGACAAGGCGCTGTTGTTCCTCGATAGCGCGGCAGCGTTGATTGGCGTGATATCCATCGCAATCGTGGCCTGGGCTTCGCTTCAGGGCCAACGCATCAAGAAAAAACACCTTGAGCAAGGCAAGACCCTGGTGCTGATCTGGGACACCAAGGTGGCGTTGCGACGCGTCGAAACGGTGTTTGACCGTTACTTCTGGGGCAGTTACTGGCAACCTGGCCGCACATTCCAGGAAGTGATGGGCGAGCTCACCGGTACCCCGCTGGAAAAAAGCCTGGAAGCCCTGAAAGCCCAGTGTGCGGCCCTGGACAAGCAGGTCACCCAGGACGGCTGGCACTGGCTCAACAACGCCCGTGAGTTGTGCGACGTGGCTAACGCCATGGCCCGGGAGCGCTATCAACTGGACTTTTGCGATTCGCGCGCCGAATCATCGGGGGCGGCGGTGATCAATCGCGATTTCGAAGTGCTGGTGTACACCTGGACGGCCCGGCTCAAGACGTTCGACCATCAGCTCGACGAGATCGAAGTCCAATATTCGTAGACCACCTCTCAAGAAAACGTTTTTACCCCTACAAACATTGGGCCCGCAGGGGTGCCTGATGGTAATCTCCCCTTCCTCTTTACGGCGTCGAGCCACCCCTTTGCGGGTCAGGGAAGACGACGGCTTTCTTCAACCATGGATATCGATCGGGTCACTCATGAATAAATCAGCAAGCGTACTTCTGGGAATCGTTGTGGCTGTCGGTGCTATCAGTGCGGGCGGCGCCTGGTACACCGGGACCAAACTCGAAGGCGTGTTGAAAAATGCTATTGCCGATAGCAATAAGCAAATGCAGACCGCCTTGGCCGGGTCCAACAGCACTGCCGCCCTGGAGCTGGTTTCCATGGACCGTGGCACATTCAGCAGCACCGCCCACTACCGTCTCAAAGGCGAAGGCGAGATGTTCGGTGGCGAGTCGGTCGAGCTGCTCTTCGTCGACCGGATCGAGCACGGCCCTCTGCCATTCTCGCGCTTGATTACGCTCAAGTGGCTGCCGGTCATGGCCACCAGTCACACCGCTCTTGAGCGCAATCCACTGACTGACAAGTGGTTCGCTGCGACCAAGGACCAGTCCCCGCTCAAAGGTGTGGTCAACTTGGGTTACGACGAGTCCATCAACGGCACCTACGAGCTGCTGCCGTTGGACACCAAGCTGGATGAGCAGTCCCAGCTCACCTTCTCCGGTCTTAAAGTCGACGTCGCCGCCAGCGCCCAAGGCCAGAAGATCAAGGCTGACGGCTACATGGACAGCTTCAAGTTGACCACCGTTGCCGAAGACCAGACGCCCGTGCAGGTCGAGCTGAACGGTCTGACATTGGCCAGCAACCTGAGCAAAAGCTCATACGGTTACTACATGGGCGACAACACCCTGCTGATGAGCAACACCAAGGCCACCTTTGGTGAGCCGAAGTCGGTGCTGGGCCTGAAGAACTTCGAAATGAAGAACAACAGCAGCGAGAACGGCACCAGTGCTTCGGGGCGTGCCGATTACAAGATCGGTGAGTTGTCGTTCAATGACAAGACCATTGGTTCGGCGCAGATGGCGGTCAGCCTGAAGAACCTGGACATCCCGGCCACCATGTCGCTGATGCAGATCTACCAGACCAAGCTGCAACCCTACGAAAAAGCGGCCGCCGAAGCCGCTGCAGCTGGTGAACCGGCTCCAGAGTTGAGCCTGACCGAAGCTGAAGAAGCACAGGTTAAAGCCGATCTGGAAAAACTCTTGGCCGGTGCCCCGCAAGTGGCCTTGGAAAATCTGTCGTTCAACACCGCCAATGGTGAAAGCCGTGCCAGCCTGATCGTTGATCTGACCAAGCCGCAGTCCATGGACCTGCCGCCGGATGAATTGGGCCGCCAGTTGCTCGCTCTGCTGGACTTCAATCTCAAGGTTTCCAAGCCGATGCTGGTGGACCTGATCACCGTGCAAGCGCAGATGGAAGGCCAGACGGATGCCAAGCTGATCGCCGATCAAGCCACGGCTACCAGCGATATGTTCAGTGCCATGGCCGTCGGTACTCAACTGGCGACCCTTGAGGGCAACGACGTTGTCACCAAGTTGCACTACGCCAACAATCAGGTCGATTTCAACGGCCAGAAAATGACCGTTGAGCAATTCACGGCATTTGTGATGAACAAGCTGGGCGGCGGCGTCGCCATCCAGTAAGCCGTTCAAGTCACACCCAGAACCCGGCCCGTGCATGACGCACGACCGGGTTTTTTTATGCCCACCGATCAGCGCTGCGCCGAAATCTGTATCGATTCTGAAGAATTGTGGCGTTCCTGAAGATGACCCGCCCGAGAGTGCAAGACTAGGCCCATTAGAGCTTGGCTGGATTCCTTTGATCCGGCTTCCTGTTTGATGGGCAAGGGGGCACTGCGACCCGGCTGGCCATGTAAGGATGCTGACGAATGCCGCGTACTGTGGTTCCTTTTATTCAACGTGGTTTGCGCCCGTTGTTTCGCGTCGCACTGTGCAGCCAACTGTGCTGGCCGATGCTGGCGTTTGCCGATACCGCCTATGACCAGATGGTGCTCGACGCCCGTGCAGGCCATTACACGCCTGCGCTGACTGCGTTGCGCCAGGTGCCGGCCGGCCAGGCCAGCGCCGCGCAGATCAGTGACCACTTGCAGATCGCCAGCTGGGCCGGCCTCGATACCGAGGTGGTGACGGTCTATGAGACCCAGGGCCGCCATCGAGTGCTGCCCGTCCAGGCCCTGACTGCAACGGCTCGCGCCTATCGCAACCTCAAGCGTTGGGATTCGGCGGCCGAGCTGTACCGCCAGGCCTTGGTGATCGACCCCCAGAACCCCGACTTGCAACTCGGTCTGGCCTTGACCCAGGCCGATGCAGGCCAGCCCGACGAAGCCGTCACTCGCGCCAAGGCCCTGGTCGCAGCCAAGCCGACAGATTCGATGCGTCGACTGGCACTGGGTTATGCCTTGACCCGCGCCAACAGCCCCCACGAAGCGCTGTTTGAATACGATCAGGCCTTCACGCGCGCCGGCAACAGCCCGGAGGTTGCGCGCGAATACATCTACGCCCTGCAACGCGCGCGGCTGCCGGAGCCGGCGCTGCGCCTGGCGCGTCTGCAGCCGGGGCTGATCGACCGTGGCGTGCAGCGACGCCTGGAAGGTGACGTCGCCGCCGAACGGGTGCGCCTGGCGGACATGGCCAGTCGCAGCGAACAGGAGCGCTTCATCATTGCCGACCGCGCCCTGGCCGACTACGACAAGTTGCTCGCCACCTGGACCCCGGTGGCCGAGGCCCATGACGACGTACTCCGTTGGCGCATCGATCGCATGGGCGCCCTCAATGCCCGCGCCCGGCGGGCTGAAGTGATTGCCGAATACCAGAAGCTGATCGCCGAGGGTGTGAGCATTCCCACTTATGCCCTGCGCTGGGTGGCCTCTTCCTATCTGGAACAGCGTGAGCCGGAGATCGCCGTCGATCTGTACCGCCGGGTCCTGACCGCGCCGGATGCCGATCCTGCGGAGCGTTTTGAAGACAGTACCGCGCTCTACTACGCGTTGCTGGAAAGTGAAAAATCCGAAGAGGCCCGTGCACTGGCCGAAGACATGGCGAAGGCCCAGCGCCCGCGCATCGAACTCAAGGGCCTGCCGATCGGCAACCCCAACGATGAGTGGATGGACGCCCAGCAACTCGCCGCCCAGGCCGGCACGTACGGCGCCGACTTGCCTTCTGCCGAGGCGCGCCTGGAAACCCTGGTCAACCAAGGCCCCGGCAACACCGGCATGCGCCTGGCCCAGGCCGATCTATACCAGGCCCGTGACTGGCCGCGCCGTTCGGAAAACCTGCTCAAGGAAGTCGAGGCGACGATCCCGCGCAACCGTGACCTGGAAGTCGCCCAGGCCCGCGCTGCCATGGATTTGCAGGAATGGCGGCAGATGGATGCACTGACCGACGACGTGGTCGCGCGCTATCCGGAAAACGCCCATGTCAAACGTCTGCAACGCCAGCGTGAGGTACACGACATGGCCGAGCTGCGCATCGAAGCCTACACCGGCAAGAGCTATGGCGGCGGCAACGGTGACGCCGGTGCAGTCACTGGCAGCCGGGACTTTGGTATCGAAACGCTGCTCTACAGCCCGCCCATCGATGAAGACTGGCGGCTGTTCGGCGGCGTCGGCTATGCCACCGGTGATTTCGAGGAAGGCACCGGCCACCACCGTTGGCAGCGTCTGGGTGTGGAGCGTCGTACCCGGGACATGACGCTGGAGGCCGAGGTCTCCAATCACTCCTATGGTTCCGGCGACAAGCAAGGCGCGCGCGTGGCCCTGGCACGGGACATCGACGACCACTGGCAGTACGGCGGCAGTCTGGATTATCTGTCGGCCAATACCCCACTGCGGGCGCTCAACAGCGGCATCCGCGCCAACGGCGGGAGTGGTTTCGTCCGTTGGCGGGCCAATGAAAGCCGCGAGTGGCGACTGGCGATCAGTCCGTCCCATTTCAGCGATGGCAACAACCGCCTCGAAACCCTGCTGACCGGCCGCGAGGGCATCTACAGCGCGCCGCGCCTGCAAGTGGAGCTGGGTCTGGAAGTGGGCGCCAGCCGCAACAGCGGCTCCAACGAAGTGCCCTATTTCAACCCGAAAGCGGATTTCAGCGTCATGCCGACCGTGAGCGCCAACCACGTGTTGTACCGCCGCTACGAAACCACCTGGAGCCAGCAATTCCAGGTCGGTGCCGGCACCTACAGCCAGCGCGACTACAACACCGGGGCCATGGGATTGCTCAGCTACCGCCAGCGGTTCATCTGGAACGACGTGCTGGAGGCAGGTGCCGCGCTGAGCTGGCTCAACCGCCCCTACGACGGCGATCGCGAAAGCGATTTGCGCCTGCTTGTCGACCTCACTTATCGCTTCTAGAAGAGTTTGAAGATGCCTGTCATTTCGCGATTCATCCTTCTGCTGGGGGTCTTGCTGATCAGCGCTTGTGCCCAGCAAGCCCCGGCGTTCACGCCACCTTCGCAGCGTCCGCTGGCGGCCAATGATGCCCCGTGGCCGAAGAACCATGTGCTCGGCATCGCCTACCACGATGTCGACGACCGAGACCCGGACCAGGCGCTGGTGGCCGTGCGCACTGAACGTCTGATCGAGCAACTGGCGTGGCTGCGGGAAAACAACTACCAGCCGGTCACGGTGGACCAGATCATCACGGCCCGCAATGGCGGCCCGGAACTGCCACCGCGTGCGGTGCTGCTGAGTTTCGACGACGGCTACTCGAGCTTTTATACCCGCGTCATGCCCATCCTGCGCGCCTATAACTGGCCGGCGATCCTCGCCCCGGTCGGCAGTTGGGTGGATACGCCACTGAACCAAACGGTGGATTTCGCCGGAGTGCCGCGCAAGCGTTCCGAGTTCCTGACCTGGGAGCAGATTCGCGAGGTGTCCAAATCGGGCCTGGTGGAAATCGCCGCCCACACAGACGCCAATCACAAAGGCGTGCTCGCCAACCCGCAAGGCAACCAGCAACCCGCCGCGACCACCCGGCGCTACGACCCTGCCACCGGTCGTTACGAGACCGAGGCCGATTTCCAGGCTCGCTTGCGCAAGGACGTGGCGGCCATTTCCGAGAAAATCCGCAAGGTCGCCGGTTATAGCCCACGCGTTTGGGTCTGGCCTTACGGTGAAGCCGACGGTACTGCGTTGCAGGTGATTGGCAGTGAGGGCTATCAAATGGCCCTGACCCTGGAGGACGGCCTCGACAGCCTGGATAACCTGATGAGCGGCCCACGTTTCCTGGTGGCGTCCGATCCGGATGGTGCCCATTTCGCCGAAAGCATCGTGTCGGTGCAGACGATTGACCCGATGCGCGTGGTGCATGTCGACCTGGATTATGTCTACGACCCGGACCCGGTGCAGCAGGAAGCCAACGTCGGCAAGTTGGTCCAGCGCATTTCCGACCTGGGTGCCAATACGGTGTTCCTGCAAGCCTTCGCCGACCCGAAAGGCGACGGCCTCGTGCATTCGTTGTACTTCCCCAACCGTCACTTGCCGGTACGCGCTGACCTGTTCGACCGGGTCGCATGGCAGCTGCGCACTCGGGCCAATGCCAAGGTCTATGCCTGGATGCCGGTGCTCAGTTTCGCCTTGGACGCGAAGCTGCCACGGGTCCAGCGCTGGGATCCGGAAACCGGCAAGACCGGTGTCGCCCCGGACCAATACGTGCGCCTGTCGCCGTTCGACCCGAACGTGCGCAAGGTCATCGGCGAGATCTACCAGGACCTGGCACGGATGAGCTCGTTGGATGGCGTTCTGTACCATGACGACGCGGTGTTCTCCGACTTCGAGGATGCCAGCCCCGCGGCCCTGAAAGTCTATGCCGCCCACGGCTTGCCGACGTCCATCGCCGCCCTGCGGGACGATCCTGCGGCGATGCAACGCTGGACCCGCTTCAAGAGCCGCTACCTGATCGACTTCACCCATGAGCTGACCGCCAAGGTCCGGGCGATTCGCGGCCCTCAGGTCCGGACAGCGCGCAATATCTTTGCCGAACCGATGCTCAACCCGGAAAGCGAAGCCTGGTTCGCCCAGAACCTCGACGACTTCCTAGGCGCCTATGACTGGACGGCACCGATGGCCATGCCGCTGATGGAAAAGCAGACCCGCGAACAGTCCGGCCCCTGGCTCGAGCGCCTGGTGGACACCGTCAAGGCTCGCCCCGGCGCGCTCAAGCGCACGGTGTTCGAACTGCAGGCCCGCGACTGGCACAGCAAGCCGGTCAGCGACATCGACGGCGAACAACTGGCCGACTGGATGGGGCGACTCAAGCGCAAAGGCGTGACCAGCTTCGGCTACTACCCGGACAACTTCATCGAAGACCAGCCCGCCGTGAAAACCGTGCGGCCGGCGCTCTCCAACAAGTGGAATCCTTGACATGCTCGACAGACTGCTCGCCCTGCTGGTGCTGGCGATTGTCCTTGGGGTGCCCCTGGGCCTGATCTTCCTGGTCACCGGGCAATTCCTGATGGACTTCGTGTTCTTTTACCCGCTGTTCATGTCCGGGCTGTGGATCGCCGGCGGCCTGTATTTCTGGCTGCACTGGGAACGCCACTGGCCCTGGAAGGACGACACCTTGCCACCGCCCCTGGCGGGCGAGCCGCTGATCAGCATCCTGATCCCGTGCTTCAACGAAGGCGACAACGTCGCCGACACCATTCACGCGGCGCTGGGCCAGCATTATCCAAACATCGAAGTCATCGCCATCAACGACGGTTCGAAGGACAACACCGCCCAGATGCTCGATCAACTGGCGACTGAGGACCCGCGCCTGCGCGTCTTGCACTTGGCGGAAAACCAGGGCAAGGCCGTGGCCCTGCGCATGGGCGCCATCGCGGCGCGTAGCGAATACCTGGTGTGCATCGACGGTGACGCGCTGCTGGCGCCGAACACCTGTGCCTACCTGGTGGCGCCGATGCTGGACAACGCCCGCCTCGGCGCGGTGACCGGCAACCCGCGCATCCGCACCCGCTCGACCCTGATAGGCCGGGTCCAGGTCGGCGAGTTTTCCTCGATCATCGGCCTGATCAAGCGTACCCAGCGGGTCTTCGGGCGGATCTTCACCGTGTCCGGCGTGATCGTCGCGTTCCGTCGTACCGCCCTGCACCGGGTCGGCTACTGGAGCCCGGACATGATCACCGAAGACATCGACATCAGTTGGAAGCTGCAGCTGGATCACTGGAGCATCTTCTACGAGCCACGCGCGCTGTGCTGGATCCTCATGCCCGAAACCCTGCGCGGCCTGTGGCGGCAACGCCTGCGCTGGGCCCAGGGGGGCGCCGAGGTGCTGTTCAAGAACATCCGTGGCATCTGGCAATACCGCCACCGCTACCTGTGGCCGCTGCTGTTCGAATACTGCCTGTCCACCGGCTGGGCGTTCACCTTCCTGCTGTCGGTGATCTTCTGGGGCGCCGGTAAATTCGTCGAGATGCCAGCGGCCATCGCCGTGGATCACCTGATGCCGCCAGCCTTCACCGGCCTGTTGCTGGCCGTGGTGTGCCTGTTGCAGTTCGCGGTGAGCATCCTGATCGACCGGCGCTACGAAAAAGGCCTGTGGCACATCATGTTCTGGGTGGTCTGGTACCCGTTGGTGTTCTGGCTGATCAGCCTGTTCACCACCCTGGTGAGCTTTCCCAAAGTGCTGTTCGGGCAGCATCAGAAGCGTGCGCGCTGGATCAGCCCGGATCGCGGTATCAAACCGTTCGATGATCAGGAAGAGGAAGTGATCCGATGAAAATTATCAGGACCCGGCAACGGCCTTTTCTGGTGGTCATCGATGCGCTTTTCACCGTGCTGGCGTGGGTGGGGCTGTTGTATTTGCTGGTCAATGGGCTGTGGCCGCTGTTCGGCAGCCAGGCGGGCCCGCGCCTGGGAGGGTCACTGTTCGACACCCTGGGAACCCTGCAAGTCTATGCTTGGATCGCGTTGGTCAACGCGGTGCTGCTGATTACCTGGGCGCGTTACCAACAGCGTAAAAGCCGCAGCTTCGCCCAGCGTCGGCTGCCGGCGCCGGTGGTGGATGACCAGGGCTTGAGCGCCAGTTTCAAGTTGACCGGTGAGCGCCTGGATACGTTGCGCCAGCCCGGTTCGAAGATCATCCACAACAACCAGGAGGGCGACATCAGCCACGTCGTGCCGCATTTCCACTTGCTCAGCCCGGACTTGCAGCCACCGCCCCTGGCGCCCTTGGAGCGGCCACGGGTTATCCATTTGCCGGCCGATCAGTCCGTGCATTGATGCAAGCTGACCCACCGCTATCGCGAGCAAGCTCGCTCCCACAGGGATTGGGGGTGGGGCGGATATTTCGGTCAAGACAGAACAAAACTGTGGGAGCGAGCTTGCTCGCGATGGCGTCGGGTCAGCCATATTGAAGTCGACTGTTTCACCGCTATCGCGAGCAAGCTCGCTCCCACAGGGGATTTGGGCTGTGGGGCAGATCTACGATGAGAAATCCCGGATCAGCCGCCACGCCTCGTCCACCGGCAATGGTTGTTTCATGCGCTGGGCCAGCGCCGCCATGGCCCGGCCTTCATCGCAGGCCACGGCGGCGGCAACGAGGCCGTCCTTGCCCAGCAGTGCGATAAAGGGCGGATGTTCGGGCGTGCCCTTGAATTCCACTTCATCCCAGTGCTCGGCGTGGCCGAGGTAGTCGTAGCGTTTGCCGAAGTGATAGGTCCAGAAAAACGGCACGTCCAGGTAGTGCTCGTCGCCGCCGAGCATGTTCGCGGCGGCGATGCGCGCCTGTTGCTGAGCCAGGCGCCAATGCTCGATGCGCACAGGCGCGCCGTTCAGGGGGAAGGTCACGATATCACCTACGGCCCATAAGCCATCCGTCACTCGCATGCCCGCGTCAACGGACAGTGACTGGTCCTGTTCCCGGGGCAATTCGGTAAACGGCTCGGTGGCCGGGCGCACGCCGATGCCGACGATCACCAAGTCCGCGGCCACACGCTGGCCGTTCTCCAGTACCACGGCTTCGACCTTGTGCGCGCCCTCGATCCGCGCCGCTTCGCCGTCGGTGTGGTACACCACGCCGTTGGCCCGGTGCCGGGCCAGGATGGCCTGGCCGACGCTCTCGCCCAGTTGCGCGGCGAAGGGCACCGGGTGCCGGGCCAACACGGTGACGCTCAGCTCGCGCTTGCGCAGGGACGAGGCCACCTCCATGGCGATGAAACTGTCACCGATGATCACCGCCCGTTGCCCTGGCCGGACAGTGTCGAGAATCTGTCGGGCGTGGGCGATCGAACGCAGCACGAAGACTTGCGGCAAATCGATGCCGGGTAGGGCTGGCGTCTTCGGCTCCCCGCCTGTGGCAATGAGCGCGGCGTCGTAGTCCAGGTGCCGGCCATCGGCGAGCTGGATCTGCCGAGCATTGGGGTCCAAATGGGTGACCTCGCCGTGGAGCCTTTCGATGCGTTGCTGGGTGAAATAAGTTTCATCGCGCAGCGGCGCCGTCTCGTTGGCCGCCATGTCGCCGGCCAACACATACTTGCTCAGTACCGTACGGTCGTAGCCGGCTTCGGCCTCGCGGTCGATCAACAGGATGCGACCGCCAAACCCTTTCTCTCGCAATGCCGCCGCGCAAGCCGTGCCGGCCGCACCGGCGCCGATGATGACAAACGTGCGTGTGTCATCGGCCGGCGGAATCTTATCGGCCGGCAGCGGTTGGTCATCGACCCAGACGTCACCGTCCCGAACCTCGACGTGATAGCGCAACAGGCTGTCGAGGGCCGGCGGCTCGCACAGGGCGCCGTCTTCAGCCCGGAACGCCGCCTTGTGCCACGGGCAAATCAGCCGTCCATGGCACACCGCGCCCTTGGCCAGTGGTGCGCCTGCATGCGGGCACTTGCCTTGGAAGGCGCGCACCTGATCGCCTGAACGCAGCAGCAGGATGGACGTGTCGTTGATGTTGACTTCGAGGCCGCGGTCTTCGCGCACATCGGCGAAACGGGCGACTTGATGCACAGGCATGGTCGTTCTCCGGCAGGCGTTTCCCTTTGGAGTCGCGGGGCCGGAACGAGGTTCAGCATAATTGTCACTGCAACCTTGGCGAAGCTGCGGCTATAGTTCGCAAGCCGTCCATGGCCTGACACGCACAAGGTGCCCCGGTATGACCCGATTGAACATTCTCACCCCTTGGCTGGCGGCCGTCGCCCTGGTGCTGTGCGCACAAGGGGCTGCCCAGGCCGAGGAGCGTTTCACCCTCAGTATTCCCGGCGTGTCCGACGACCGTCTGTTCACCGCGGCGGCGGCCAGTGATGCCAACACCTGTGGCGGCAAGAACATTTCCCCGGCCCTGAGCTGGAACGCCGGCCCACCGGGTACCCTCAGCTACGCCATCGTCATGTTGGACCCGGACGGCCAGAGGGGGCAGGGTGTCGACCACTGGATCCATTACGGCATCAAGGTCACCACCCGGCAGATTCCAGCGGGCGCCGGTACCAAGTCCTCGTTGGAAGGCATGAGCGGCATCAACAGCAAGAACACCCACGGCTACATCGGCCCTTGCCCGCCCATCGGCGACAGCGCGCACCACTACCTGATCCAGCTCTTCGCCCTGGACCTGCCGCCGGAAGCCTTCCCCGCTGGCCTCACCCGAGCCCAACTGATGGAAAAAATCAAAGGTCACGTCCTGCGCAACAGCAGCGTCGTGCGCCGCTACCACCGCTGACCCGAATAACACAAACCCCTGTGGCGAGGGAGCTTGCTCCCGCTGGGCTGCGCAGCAGCCCCCACAATGCTGCTGGCGCCCCGACACAACATTGGCATCACGCGCCAAAAGCGAGCACTATCGAGCCCCTGTTTACTCATGCCGGAGGATGGCGATGACGCAGAAACCCGACGGCATCGCCCGCCTCCTGAACTGCCCCACCAAGGGCGACGAAATGCGCCGGGCCATCGCCCAGAGCCGCAAGGATTTCCTGCCTGCCGACGAGGCCGAAGACGCCGAGCCAGGCCAACCACCGGTTCAACCGGTGGACACTGATCGCGACGACTGAACCGTCGTCCTCTTTCAACTTATCGTTCAAAACTGCCTATGACTGCCACCCCTGTTTCACCCGGTGACCGATTCAGCCGATCCGATTACAAGACCCTGGGCCTGGCCGCCTTGGGGGGCGCGCTGGAGATCTACGATTTCATCATCTTCGTATTCTTCGCCCTGACCCTCAGCCAGTTGTTCTTCCCGCCGGAAATGCCCGATTGGCTGCGCTTGCTGCAAAGCTTCGGGATTTTCGCCACCGGCTACCTGGCCCGGCCCCTGGGCGGCATTCTCATGGCGCACTTCGCCGATCGCCTGGGGCGCAAGCGTGTGTTCAGCCTGAGCATCCTGATGATGGCCTTGCCGTGCCTGCTCATCGGGGTGATGCCGACTTACGCGCAAATCGGTTATTTCGCACCGTTGCTGCTGCTGGCGTTGCGTATCCTGCAGGGCGCGGCGGTGGGCGGCGAGGTGCCAAGCGCCTGGGTGTTCGTCGCCGAACATGCGCCGCTGCATCATCGCGGCTATGCCCTGGGGTTCCTCCAGGCCGGCCTGACCTTCGGCTACTTGCTGGGCGCCCTGACTGCAACGGCGCTGGCGCGGATCTATACGCCGGCGGAGATTCTCGACTACGCCTGGCGCCTGCCGTTCCTGCTGGGGGGCGTCTTTGGCGTGATCGGTGTCTGGCTGCGCCGCTGGCTGAGCGAAACGCCGATCTTCATGGCCCTGCAAGCCAATCGCGAAGGCGCTGCGGAACTGCCGTTGCGCACGGTCCTGCGCGACCACCGCCAGGCCTTGCTGCCCGCCGCCATCCTGACCTGCGTGCTGACCTCTGCCGTGGTGGTGTTCGTGGTCATCACCCCGACCGTGATGCAGAAAAGCTTTGGCATGACCCCCAGCCACACCTTCGCCCTGAGCAGCCTGGGCATCGTCTTCCTGAACATCGGCTGCGTCCTGGCCGGCCTCATCGTCGACCGCATCGGCGCCTGGCGCACCGTCATGCTCTACAGCCTGCTGCTGCCCCTGGGCATTGCCGTGCTCTACGCCAGCCTGATCAGTGGCAGCGCCTGGCTGGGCCTGGCCTACGCCGTGGCCGGCCTGGGTTGCGGCGTGGTCGGCGCGGTGCCGTCGGTGATGGTCAGCCTGTTCCCACCGAAGATCCGCGTGTCCGGCATTTCGCTCACCTACAACATCGCCTATGCGCTATGGGCCAGCATGACCCCGTTGATGCTGATCGCCCTGGTACCGTGGAGCCCGTGGGTGTGCGTAGGGTATTGCGTGGTGATGGGGGCGGTGGGGGTGGCTGCGGCGGCGTACTTTCCGGGGCGACATGGGAAGGCTGCGCAGCCGTCATTGGTCTGTGAATCCTAGTCCGGCCTTCAAAGACGCTCACGCAAAAAATCCACAAAGGCCCGGGTTCGTGCCGAGCGGCGTCGGTCGTGACTGAACACGGCGCTGATGGGCAGCGCCAGCGGCTGGTAATCGGTCAGCAGGGGGCTGACGGTTCCCTGGCGAACATCGGCCGCGAACAGCCACTGCGGTGACAGCGAAACGCCCAAGCCCGACAGCACCATTTCCCGGATCGCCTCGCTGCTGTTGCAGGTGACGTTGCCCTTGATCGTTACGGTGTGCTGCTGGCCATCCTGCGCGAATCGCCAGATGTCGTAATGCTCCAGCAGCGTGAACGCCAAACAGTTATGGCGGACCAGGTCGGCCGGTGCGAGGGGCGTGCCGTGCTGTTGCAGATAAGCAGGGGAGGCGTACACCCGGCGCGGGCTATCGCCGAGGGAAACCGCCACCAGTCCTTCGTTTTTCACCACGCCGATGCGAATGGCCAGGTCGATGTTTTCCTTCAGCACATCTTCGTTCTGGTCGCTTAGCCTCAAGTCGATCCGAACCTGTGGGTGACGGGCCAGAAACTCGCCCACCAGGGGCGCAATGCACAACCGGCCGAAACTGACGGGCGCCGCCACGCGCAGAAGGCCGGCGATCTGTTCCTGTCCACTGGCGAAACTGAGCCGTGCCGCGTCCACGCTGGCGAGTATGTCCTTGCTCTCGGCGTAGAAGCGCTTCCCCTGGTCGGTCAACGCGAGCTGGCGGGTGCTGCGGGCAAACAGCGCCCCACCCAGATGTTGCTCCAACGCGCGGACCTGCTTGCTCACCGCCGGTTGGCCCAGGTTCAGCTCCCTGGCGACGGCCGAGAACGAGCCGCGTTCCACCACACGTACGAACACCTGCATTGCGTCGAGCATATCCATGAGGATTTAGCCTTTGTCTGGAATAAATCCTATTCATTGTTGCTCACTTATCGGAATGAGTCTTCGCTCCCATGATGAACCTGCCCACTCATTGGAGGTTTACCGTCATGAACAACACCATGTTCGCCGCCGTTGCCGAAACCGCTCAGGCGCCACTGATCGTCCGTTCCATCGCCCGACCCGTTCCCGGCAAAGGCCAAGTATTGATCAAGGTGCATGCCGCCGGAATCAACCCGTTGGATACCAAGATCGCGGCGGGCGGCGGTGCCCATGCACGCCAGCCGTTGCCCGCCGTGTTAGGGATCGACCTGGCCGGGACAGTGGTTGAACGGGGTGAGGGTGTGAATGACTTCGTCCCCGGCGACGAGGTATTCGGTATGGCTGGCGGAATCGGCGGGGCTCAAGGCGCGCTGGCCGAATACATCGCGGTCGATGTCCGCCTGATTGCGCCCAAGCCCCGCTCATTGAGCATGCGCGAAGCGGCCGCGTTGCCGCTGGTATTCATTACCGCCTGGGAAGGCTTGGTGGACCGCGCCAACGTCCGGGCTGGGCAGCAGGTGCTGATTCATGGCGGCGCGGGCGGCGTCGGTCAAATGGCCGTGCAAATCGCCAAGGCCCGGGGCGCCGAGGTCTACGCCACGGGTTCGGCCAGCAGCCTGGATTTCATTCGCGAACTGGGCGCGCGGGCCATCGACTACCGGACCCAGGCCACCGACAGCTATGTGCGCCAGTACACCGATGGCGAAGGCTTCGACATTGTCTACGACACCGTTGGCGGCCCGACCCTGGATGCGTCGTTCAACGCGGTAAAGACCTACACCGGCCATGTGCTCAGTTGCCTCGGCTGGGGCCAGCACAGCCTCGCGCCGTTGTCGTTCCGGGGGGCAAGCTATTCCGGTGTGTTTACCTTGATGCCGCTGCTGACCGGAAAAGGTCGCGAGCATCATGGGCGGATCTTGCGGGAGGCCGCGGCTCTGGTTGAGTCAGGGCAACTGCGGATCAACGTGGATCAGCGCCGGTTTGGCCTGGGGAACGTCAATGAGGCGTTTGCCCAGGTAGCCGAGGGGCGCGGGGCGGGGAAAACGGTGGTGGACATTGGCTTTGAATGAGACGGGACCGCGCTCCACAAGGGCAAACAACTTGAGCGCGCGTTCAAACCCCGTAGAATGCAGCCGCCATTATGCCGCTGCCTCTCAAGGACGAATTCAAACATGCGAGTTTTTACCCTCTTCCTGGCCCTCTGCCTTATGGCAGGTTGCGCTTCCAAACCCGATTACTACATTTCCCCTGCGCCGGTGGCGATCCCCGAGACCGCCACCTATTGGATCGACACATTCAACGTTGAAGTCGTGGGCAAAAACGAACGCTTCCTGCCTGACGAAAAAGTCCGTGACCGGTTGCACACCGACCTGATCGTCCGCCTGCTCGACGGCAATCGCTATGCCTCCAGTAAGGAAACCGCTGACTATCTGCTGGACGTCAACGCCGTCTACGCGCGCCGTATTCAAGACACCCAAGGTGGCCTCATGAACAAGATCGTCGCCGACGGGACGTATCTGGCCAGTGTCGATTTCAATTATCAGGTCAAGGTGAAGAAGGCGGGTGCCGAGGTGTTGCACTTTGCCCAGGCCCGCCAGGGGCTGATGCCGGGTGGAGCGATCGGGCAACTTGAGGTCCTGAGAGGCATGGCGGGCGCCCTGACGAACAGAGGCAACTCCGATGTCGAAGATTATTACACCGGCCAGTTGAGCGGATTCATCGCCGATGACCTGCGGGGCATTCCATCCCGCTAGTGTTGCCTGCTGCAACGCGTAGTAACGGCATGGCCACTCTGGGGTGGCCGGCGCTGTCTTTTCAGCGCATTAAAAAAATTTCTTGGTCGTTAACCCGAACCCTGTGCGCCCTGCGTCTGACTCTGTGAACGGATCATTCATTCACGAGGTTCAGCCCATGTCCCGTCCAATTCTCTTTATGCGTCCTGCTGCCCAAGGCTTCGCCGTGACTTTGCTGGTGGCGTTGGCCGGTTGTGGGTTGTCTTCCTCCCGGGAGGCTGCCAAGCCGTCCGAACCGGTGGCTGTGGCACCCAGCGTCGTGCCACAAGGCGAGATCGCCGAAGTGCGCCAGTCGACGGTCAAGCGCATGCTCATGAAGCCGGCTGCGATGCCCGCTCCCAGCGTGGCGAACGATGCCGTCACCGCGGGTTATCGCGCCGAATCGCGTGAACAGTATGAAAAACTGCCGGATAACCCGATTCACAGCGTGGCCGAAACGCCGGTGTCGACCTTCAGCGTGGATGTGGATACCGGCAGCTACGCCAATGTGCGACGTTTGCTCAATCAAGGCAGCCTGCCGCCCGAAGGTGCGGTGCGGCTGGAGGAAATGGTCAATTATTTCCCGTACAGCTACGCCCTGCCCACCGACGGTTCGCCCTTTGGCGTGACCACCGAAGTGGCCCCGTCACCGTGGAACCCCCACACCCGCTTGCTGCGCATCGGCATCAAGGCCAGCGACCGCGCCGTGGCGGACCTGGCGCCGGCCAACCTGGTCTTCCTGGTGGACGTTTCCGGTTCCATGGACCGTCGTGAAGGCCTGCCGTTGGTCAAGAGCACGCTGAAACTGCTGGTGGACCAATTGCGCGATCAGGACCGGGTGTCCCTGGTGGTGTATGCCGGCGAATCCCGGGTGGTGCTCAAGCCCACCTCGGGTCGCGACAAGGTGACTATCCGCAACGCCATCGATCAACTCGACGCCGGTGGTTCCACCGCGGGCGCCTCGGGCATCGAACTGGCCTATCAGATGGCGCGGGAAAGCTTTATCGATAAAGGCATCAACCGCATCCTGCTGGCCACTGACGGTGACTTCAACGTCGGCATCAGTGATTTCGACAGCCTCAAGCAGATGGCGGTGGACCAGCGTAAAAGCGGTGTCTCCCTGACGACGCTGGGCTTCGGTGTGGATAACTACAACGAACACCTGATGGAGCAATTGGCCGACGCCGGCGATGGTAACTACGCCTACATCGACAACTTGCTCGAAGCGCGCAAGGTGCTGGTGGACCAGCTCAGCTCGACCTTGGCGGTGGTGGCGCGGGACGTGAAATTGCAGGTGGAGTTCAACCCCGCCCAGGTCAGTGAGTATCGCCTGCTGGGTTATGAGAACCGCGCGTTGAAACGTGAAGACTTCAACAACGACAAGGTCGACGCTGGCGAGATCGGCGCGGGGCATACGGTGACGGCCTTGTATGAAATTGTTCCGAAGGGCGCGCCGGGCTGGTTGGAGCCGCTGCGTTATGCAAGCACGCCCAAATCGCAGAGCGCATCAGGCGAATTGGCAATGTTGCGCGTACGCTACAAGCCGGCTGAGGGCGGAAGCAGTCGTTTGATCGAGCATCCCATTGCTGGCGTGCAGAACGACCGCAAGCCCAGCGATGACCTGCGCTTCTCGGCCGCTGTGGCCGCCTTCGCCCAACAGCTCAAGGGCGAGGGACGCTACACTGGGACGATGACCTTGAAGGACACCGCGCAATTGGCGCGCTCGGCCCGCGGTGATGATCCGTTTGGGCTGCGGGCCGAGTTTGTGCAGTTGGTGGAACTGGCCCAGAGCCTCGAGCCTGCGGCCAAGCGCTGATCCCGGGCACAACGAGGGTCAAATGTGGGAGCGAGCTTGCTCGCGATAGCAACAGACCGATCATGATCATCATTGACTGATCCGACGCCATCGCGAGCAAGCTCGCTCCCACAGGGTTCCCATGTTGTCTGTCAGGACTGTGTTGCAATGACCGGAAAGGAGTTCGCCCCCCACATGCCCGCTGCGCTTGATTCTCCCAGCGACGAATCGCTGCTGGCCCGCTACCGCGACGGCGACGGGGCTGCTTTCGAAGCCTTGTACGCCCGTCATCGCCAAGGGCTTTACCGTTTCCTCGTGTCCTTGAGCAACAGGGCCGAACTGGCCGAGGAAGTGTTTCAGGACACCTGGCTCAGCCTGATTCGCAGCACCACGCAGCCACAAGGCCGGGCGAGTTTTCGTACCTGGCTGTTCCAGATTGCCCGCAATCGCCTGATCGACCACTGGCGCAAACATGGCGTCCACAACCCGTTGCACGACAGTTACGACGAGCAGTTGCACGTCCAGCCCGACGACACCAGCAGCCCCGAGCAACAACTGAGCCTGAGCCGCGACCAGGCGCGTCTCGATGCCGCGTTGCAGGCCTTGCCCGAGGACCAGCGCGAAGTCTTCCTGCTGCGCTTGCACGGCGACCTGGAGCTGCCGCAGATTGCCGCCCTGACCGGCGCCCCGCTGGAAACGGTCAAAAGCCGCTTGCGTTACGCCCAGCAGAAATTGCAACGACTGCTGGCCGAGGAGGTACCCGCATGATCGACGCCAAACATACCCCGGATTCCGACGACGAAAGGCTCATCGAGCATTTTCGCCAACACGCCAGCGGCGAGCCGCCAGCCTCCCTGGACGCCTTCATCCTGGCCACCGCCCGCCGCGAAGCCCCGACACCCACGCCAAGCCTGTGGCAACGCTGGCTGCAAGCCTGCCAACGGCCGCGCTGGCAAATGGCATTCGCTACGGTCGCCGGTGTGGCGCTGATGATCGGCCTGGTGCTGCGTTCCCCCGTGCCCCACGACGAGCTGGCCTCACCCGCCTCGATGGAGTTTTCCGCCGATCGGCAAGCGCCCGCCGTTGCCGCCGCACCCCCGCCGGCGATGCCCGCCCCCGCCCCGATCACCCGCATGGCGCCCCAAGGCGAACTGGCCCGAGCCCCGGCAAGCCCTGTGCAATCCTTGGCGGAAAAGCCAGCGGCGAAGATGAGCAAATCCGCCCCCGTTGCACTGCCATCGTTGGAGCAAGGCTTGCTGGAAATCCTGCGCTTGCGTGAGGCGGGTGAGAGCAAGGCTGCTGATGAGAAGCTGCTGGCGCTGCACAAGCGCTTTCCAAAGGAGGACTTGCCGGCGCGGTTGGAGGCGTTGCAAAAACGTTGAGTCAATCGTCGCAAAAAGCCCTCAGGTCCAGGCGGCCTGGGGGCGTTTTTGCATTCAGGGGCGTGGGTACGCAGGCTGATTCACAGGGACGACTGCTCGCGTTCATACCCATGAAATGAGCCTGACCCCACTCACTCGACCAGAATCTCGACAGCCCAACTGAAATAGCCCACCGCTTCACACCGGCTGTTCACCACCATAAACCTCAATTCACCTTTCTCCTTGCCTTGACTGAGCGGCTGGCAACGCCAGAAATGATCGTCAGCCTGTTGGAGAATGGGTTGGGTGAGGTTTTCGATGTCGATGGCGGGTACGCTTTGGTCGGCGCTGACCACCAGGTCAGGCGCCGGCAACACGGCTGCCGTTCCGACCGTGAACCCATAGATCACCACACTGTGTTCAGCTCGAAGGGCGATGGTACGACTGCGCAAGTGGGTGGTCTGACCGAGGCTGATCGGCAGCACCGTGCTGTCGATTTTTGTATGGGAGAGAAGGGCGCTTCCAAGGACGAAGATAAAACCCTCATCCACAGGGGTTGGCGCGTCCGGGTCTTGGCTGGCCTGTGGATAACGCGAGAGCAATGTCTCGGCATCGATGATAAGGGAAACATGCGCAGTGGCTGTTTCGCTGGAAATAGCGTTGGGTTCGGTAGACATCACGGCTTCCTTTCATGATGTTGGCGATAGTCGTGGCCGCTGTTGATAGAGCGAAACATCCTGTCCGGTCGCAGCGGCCACGAGGTGGGTTGGCCCCCTGTCGCCAAGGGGCCGGCTGCATCAGTTATGGATGGAAATGAACGGGTCCCACGAGCAGCAGGCGACGATGCTGCAATTGCGGTCGACGATCAGGAAGTTGAAGTGGTAGGTCACACGGCCACACGCCAGGGTTTCCGAAGACCAATAGTGGTTATCGACCTTTTGGCAGCTGGGTACGGACGGATTGCTGGGGTTGGGAACTGCGACGCAAGCAGTCGCCTTGCGCGGTGACGGCGGGGAGATCAGTTCATTGCCTGCGTTGCCGATGAACTTGTAGAAGATCACCGCCGTTTCGAAACTTTGCGACAGGCTGGTTTCACGCCAGCGGATCAGGTCGCCGACCTGGGCCTTCAAGTCGAGTTCGCCACCGGCCTGGCCGCTCACCACATTGTCCTGGTTCGTGACCATGTAGACATGCTTGAAGTCGATCAGCGTTGGCGAGTTAGGGTTTTTACTAATGTTCGGGTAGTTTTTCAGGATGGTTTCAGTATCGATTGAAACCAGCACATCCGTGACTCGAGACATTATGAAGCTCCTTGATAGTGGGTCTTTTGGCTTGTGCCAAAGACAGCAATGTTTCACCGCATTGCGGCCTGCGTGCGCACGATCGGAAGGAATTTTTTTGTCACGGATACGAGCTGGCCTGGCTCCATGCCGACTGGCTGACGATTCAGGTTCCTTCCTGCAGGTCGCGGTTCTGACTATAGGTCGGATCAGGAAGCTGTCAAAAAACAAAATCACATTAACGAGAGAAGAGCTTGGCGTCCGCAGATCCGCGTGCCAGAGGCGTGGAGCAAGAAAACCCAGAAACAACAAAGCCCGCACGGAGCGGGCTTTTTTGAAGAGACGCGTAGACTGTCCGGGACAGGTCTAGCTTTCGATATGGTGCACCAGGCGGGATTCGAACCCACGACCCCTGCCTTCGGAGGGCAGTACTCTATCCAGCTGAGCTACTGGTGCGACGCGGGCGCCATGATACTCATATGCGTGGCGGGCGTCCATGCTGCTGAATCGCCTGCGTTTTTGGGCAGCTCGCCGGGTGTTGGCTACGCTGATCAGAAAAAGCGGGCAAATTCGGTTTTTTCGTTCTTTTTTTCGAACAGCCTATTGTCCTTCACCCCCATCGGCCCTAGGATTCGTTTGAGATTTCAAACGCTCTTGTCTGGGTGCTGAACCGCACGTCTGTGCTTATGTGCGTTATTTCTGTGCTTCAGCCCG
This sequence comes from Pseudomonas sp. FSO-7, assembly GCF_059579345.1. Classification (NCBI taxonomy): domain Bacteria; kingdom Pseudomonadati; phylum Pseudomonadota; class Gammaproteobacteria; order Pseudomonadales; family Pseudomonadaceae; genus Pseudomonas; species Pseudomonas sp. FSO-7. The sequence continues at coordinate 196,104 of NZ_CM184193.1, forward strand.
GTGAATGATTTCCCTGACGGCAGCCCCCGAGGCGCCTTTCTACAAATCTAATTTGCTCCGCGTGCGCGCGGTGCTGTTAAGGAAAGCCGACATGCAGCTTAAAGACACCCAGTTGTTCCGCCAGCAAGCCTTTATCGATGGCGCTTGGGTCGATGCGGACAATGGTCAGACGATCAAGGTCACCAACCCGGCGACGGGTGAAGTGTTGGGTACTGTGCCGAAGATGGGCGCTGCCGAGACCCGTCGTGCGATTGAAGCCGCCGACAAGGCGCTGCCGGCCTGGCGTGCGCTGACCGCCAAGGAGCGCGCCAACAAGCTGCGCCGCTGGTACGAATTGCTGATCGAAAACCAGGACGACCTCGGTCGCTTGATGACCCTGGAACAAGGCAAGCCGCTGGCCGAAGCCAAGGGCGAAATCGTCTACGCCGCCTCGTTCATCGAATGGTTCGCCGAGGAAGCCAAGCGCATCTACGGTGACGTGATTCCCGGCCACCAGCCTGACAAACGCCTGATCGTGATCAAGCAGCCGATCGGCGTGACCGCGGCCATTACCCCGTGGAACTTCCCGGCCGCGATGATCACCCGCAAGGCCGGCCCGGCCCTGGCCGCCGGTTGCACCATGGTCATCAAGCCAGCTTCGCAGACCCCATTCTCGGCCCTGGCCCTGGTGGAACTGGCGCACCGTGCCGGCATTCCGCAAGGTGTGCTGAGCGTGGTCACCGGCAGTGCCGGCGACATCGGCGGCGAGCTGACCAGCAACCCGATCGTGCGCAAGCTGTCCTTCACCGGCTCGACCGAAATCGGCCGTCAGTTGATGGCCGAATGTGCCAAGGACATCAAGAAAGTTTCCCTGGAACTGGGCGGCAACGCGCCGTTTATCGTGTTCGACGACGCAGACCTGGATAAGGCCGTCGAAGGGGCGATCATCTCCAAATACCGCAACAACGGCCAGACCTGCGTCTGCGCCAACCGCCTGTACATCCAGGATTCGGTGTACGACGCGTTCGCCGAAAAACTAAAAGTGGCGGTGGCCAAGCTCAGGATTGGCAACGGTCTGGACGATGGCACCACCACCGGTCCGTTGATCGACGGCAAGGCGGTCGCCAAGGTGCAGGAACACATCGCCGATGCCGTCAGCAAAGGCGCGACCGTGCTGTCGGGTGGCAAAGCGATGGAAGGCAACTTCTTCGAGCCGACCATCCTGACCAACGTACCGAAAAACGCCGCCGTGGCGAAAGAAGAAACCTTCGGCCCGCTGGCGCCGCTGTTCCGCTTCAAAGACGAAGCTGAAGTGATCGCGATGTCCAACGACACCGAGTTCGGCCTGGCTTCGTACTTCTATGCCCGCGACCTGGGTCGTGTGTTCCGTGTGGCCGAAGCCCTGGAATATGGCATGGTCGGCGTCAACACCGGGTTGATTTCCAACGAAGTCGCGCCGTTCGGCGGCATCAAGGCCTCGGGCCTGGGCCGTGAAGGCTCCAAGTACGGCATCGAGGACTACCTGGAAATCAAATACCTCTGCCTGGGTATCTGATCCGCTTCAAGCGCAAAGGGCACGAGAGCGCTGTCCCTTTGCGCGTTTCACCCGTTCTGTTTCTTGTGGCCGGAACGCTGCGGCAGTCGATCATCGCATGCTGTCGCAGTTGCCTCCCTGCCATGTATTCCTTGAACTACGCCGACCGATGAGCGGCGAATGAGGACATTTTAATGAGCAAGACCAACGCAGACCTGATGGCCCGCCGCACCGCCGCTGTTCCCCGTGGCGTCGGCCAGATTCACCCGATCTTCGCTGAATCGGCGAAGAACGCTACGGTAACCGACGTCGAAGGCCGTGAATTCATCGACTTCGCTGGCGGCATCGCCGTGCTGAACACCGGCCACGTGCACCCGAAAATCATCGCCGCCGTGACCGCACAGCTGAACAAGCTGACCCACACCTGCTTCCAGGTCCTGGCCTACGAGCCCTACGTGGAGCTGTGCGAAAAAATCAACGCCAAGGTCCCGGGTGATTTCGCCAAGAAAACCCTCCTGGTCACCACCGGTTCCGAAGCGGTGGAAAACGCCGTGAAGATCGCCCGCGCCGCCACTGGCCGTGCCGGTGTGATCGCCTTCACCGGCGCTTACCACGGTCGCACCATGATGACCCTGGGCCTGACCGGTAAAGTCGTGCCGTACTCGGCCGGCATGGGCCTGATGCCCGGCGGTATCTTCCGCGCGCTGTACCCGAACGAACTGCACGGCGTGAGCATCGATGATTCCATCGCCAGCATCGAGCGCATCTTCAAGAACGACGCCGAACCCCGTGACATCGCCGCAATCATCATCGAGCCGGTACAGGGCGAGGGTGGCTTCTACGTAGCGCCCAAGGCCTTCATGCAGCGCCTGCGCGCCCTGTGCGACCAGCACGGCATCCTGCTGATCGCTGACGAAGTGCAGACCGGCGCCGGCCGTACCGGCACCTTCTTCGCCATGGAGCAGATGGGCGTTGCCGCCGACCTGACCACTTTCGCCAAGTCCATCGCCGGCGGCTTCCCGTTGGCCGGTGTGTGCGGCAAGGCCGAGTACATGGATGCCATCGCCCCAGGTGGCCTGGGCGGCACTTATGCCGGTAGCCCGATCGCCTGTGCGGCGGCGCTGGCGGTGATGGACGTGTTCGAAGAAGAGCACCTGCTGGACCGCTGCAAGGCTGTGGGCGAGCGTCTGGTGACCGGCCTCAAGGCGATCCAGAAGAAGTACCCGGTGATCGGCGAAGTGCGTGCCCTGGGCGCGATGATCGCCGTGGAGCTGTTCGAAAACGGCGACACCCACAAGCCGAACGCCGCGGCAGTCGCCCAGGTGGTGGCCAAGGCACGTGACAAGGGGCTGATCCTGCTGTCCTGCGGTACCTATGGCAACGTTCTGCGGGTGCTGGTGCCGCTGACCTCGCCGGACGAGCAACTGGACAAAGGCCTGGCGATCATCGAAGAGTGCTTCTCCGAGCTCTGATATTACGACGCTGACTGTGCACTGATTCACAAAAAACCCGCTTCGGCGGGTTTTTTCATGGCCGCGGGCATGTCCCGCAGTTTTGAGCTGTCTGGAACGGCCTTCATTGTCTAAGGTGCATGTATAGCAAGGGAGCGATGTTGCATGACTGCTGTGGTTTTACCCGCCGTACCGCGTGTATTGATCGCCGAGGCCGACCCGGCGTCCCGGGAGCTGCTGGAGCAAGTGCTGTCGGGCGTGCGCTGCGATGCCCGGGTGGACACCTGCGGCGACGGGCAACAGGCCCTGGATTTGCTGGCACATAATTCGTACGACCTGGTCATCGCTGATTGGGAGCTGCCGGGTGTCGATGGCCTGACGATCCTGCGTGGCCTTCGCCAACAGCATCGAGCTGCGCCGTTACCGTTCATTCTGATGAGCCGGCGTAACGACAGCGCCAGTGTGCGTGAGGTCGTGCCACTGGCGCCGACGGCGTATTTGACCAAGCCGTTGAACCGGGAAAGCCTGACCCTGCGTTTGCAAGGGTTGCTGTTGAGTGGCGCTGAAGAAACCAGCGACGTGCCGGTCCCGGGCCCGGGGCTGACCCTGGTCGCCTTCCTGGAGCGACGGCGTGATCTGTCCGAGGGCGCGCCGCTGATGACCGATGTGCAAGTGGCGGTCAAGCGCTGCCTCAACCCCACTGGCCTGGATCTGAAGTTGCTGGAAGAAGAGATCCGCACCGACCCGCAAATCACTGGGGTGCTGATTGCGGCGGCCAATAGCGCTGCCCAGCACCAGGGTGGCAGCCCGGTGCAGACCGTGGCCCAGGCGCTGCACCAGCTCGGCTCGGGGCAGAGCATGAACCTGATCCTCGTCCTGACCCTCAAGCGTTGCGCCCGGCTCAGCGTTCCCTGTCTGGCGGATTATGCCAAGCGCTACTGGGAATTATCGCTGCACACCGCCGAGTACGCCCGGATCCTGGCGCGGTTGCTGGATCTGGAACCGGAGCGCTGTTACTGCGCGGGGCTGTTGCATCGCCTGGGCGACCTGGCGCTGCTGCGTTGCCTGGAAGAATGGACGCAGGCGGGGGGCGAACTGGATGAGTTGGAGGAAGTCGGGAACGCCCTCGATCAATACGGCGCCGGCTTCGGCTCGGCGCTGCGCACTCGCTGGCGTCTGCCGCTGGAGTTGCGTGAGTTGATTGCGGCAGCCTATAGCCTGGGGGGTGGGGTTTATTCCCGCGAGGCGCTGGTGATGAACATGGCGGCGCAGATGGCCCACCTGACCGAGCATGAAGGGCTTGAAGAACTGGCCCAGGGGCGCACTGCGCGTTTGCTGAAGATCGGATTGCCGGAGCTGATGCGGTTGCGCCGCAAGTAGCACCACCACTGAACCCCTGTGGGAGCGAGCTTGCCTGCGATGGCGTCAGTCCAGACAGCCCAGAACCTGTGGCGAGGGAGCTTGCTCCCGCTGGCCTGCGCAGCAGGCCCCCCAACCTGCTGACAGGCAGACCGCGTCGTTCGGTTTTGCGACTGCTGCGCAGCCGAGCGGGAGCAAGCTCCCTCGCCACGGGAGGTTGGCGTGGCTCGGAATTTCGCATCTATCCCGGAACCAAAACTGTGGGAGCGAGCTTGCTCGCGATAGCGGCATGGCTGTCATCCCATCAGTGAATGTCAGGCCCTCATCGCGAGCAAGCTCGCCCCCACAGGATCAGTGGCATGACTGGATTCAATTGCACTGCGATTGGTGTCAAGCCGCGATGATGCGGTTCTTGCCCTTGCGCTTGGCCTCGTACATGGCCGCGTCGGCGCGGGAGAACAGACTGTCGAGGGACTGGTCCTCGGGGGTAATGGCAGTCAGGCCCTGGCTGACGGTAATGCCGAAGGTCTGCTCGCCACAACGGAACATCAGGCGCTGGATTTCCCGTTGCAGCCGCTCGGCCACTTGCAACGCCATGTCGGGGGCGCAACCAGGGAACACCGCCGCGAATTCTTCGCCGCCGATCCGCCCGAACAGGTCGCCGCGCCGGAGCACGGAACGGCCACTTTCGGCGATCTTCTGCAACACGGTATCGCCTTCCTGATGGCCGTAGGTGTCGTTGATCACCTTGAAGTCATCGATGTCCAGCAACAGGAACGCCATGGGCGTCCCTTGTAGCCGCGCCTGCTCGAATTCACGATGAGCGCATTCGAAAAAATGCCGGCGGTTGCTGCTCTGGGTCAGCACATCGGTGGTGGCCAGTCGCTGCAGCTCACTTTCCAGCAGCTTCTTTTCGGTGATGTCCTCAGCGATGCCAACCACGATCACCGGTTGCCCGGGCTCGGCCTTGCGGTTGATGAAGCATTTGTCGCTCAGCCAGCGGACCTGGCCGTCGCCAGCGATGATGCGGTATTCACGGTCTTCGACGGCGCCCTTGACCAATACTTCGGCCAAGCTGCGTTCGGCGTACTCCAGGTCGTCGGGGTAGATTGCGTCGCGCCATTCGTTGTAGTCAGCCAGGACCAGGCCGGCGGGGCGGCCGAAGATCCGCTCGTAGGCGGGGCTGACATACAGCACTTGCCGGGTTTCCCAGTTGAACGCCCACAGCACGGCATTGACGCTGACCAGCAGCGAGCTGAACAGTTGCTCACGTTCGCTCAGGCGCGCCACTTCGCCTTGGGCATGCATCAACGCCATGAGCGTCTGGGCCGCCTCGGGCCAATGAGGTAGGGAGTAATCCTGCAGGTTCTTGTCGACCATCGGCACAAATCTCAAAGAGCGTGCACTGCTGTTGTTCTGCACGCACTTTTCTCCAAAGCCCGCCTGGATGGCGAAGTGCTCTTTGAGATAGGGGATTCGGGGCGAAGTTCCTTTTCAGGCGACGAAGGGCGGGGGATTTAGCGAGTCGAATACTGAGGGGGACCCTGTGGCGAGGGAGCTTGCTCCCGCTGGGCTGCGAAGCAGCCCCAAGACAGTCGATTCAATTGATCTGATGCACCGAGCCAGTAGGTATCAGGGCTGCTGCGCAGCCCAGCGGGGATAAATCCCCTCACCACAAAAGCCCTTCTTCACAGTGGGGAGTTGCATCGTCAGGCCGTGGCAGGCCGTAGCGAGTAGGTCTTGAGCTGATCGGCGAAGTCCCGCAGGGACTGGATGCCGCTGGCCTCGGCTTCGCTGACCCATTCCTTGATGGCGGCGAGCATGTCGTGGCCGTTGCTGCTGGTCTTGACCCAGATCTGCTGCAAGGCCAGGCGTTTCTCGTAGATCACCTTCAGTGCCTGGCTGTGTTCGAGCATGTTCTGGATACGCACGTGGTGGCGGTCGTCCAGCAGGCTGGTTTCCCGCGACAGCAGGCGTTTGGCCCGGTGGAACTGGTGACGCACCGAGTGATCGACCTTTTCCAGTTCCTGCTTGACCAGCGGCGCGATGACCAGCCGGCGGTACTGCGCCATGATCTGGAAGCGGTTGTTGAGAATCGCCATGGCCGTGTCCATGTCCAGATGGCCCTTGCCTTCGACCCGGTGGGCGATCGGCGCCACGCGCTGGACCTTGGCCAGGCGCAGGAAACTGAACACCCGTATCCAGGCCCAGCCCAGGTCGAACTCCCATTTGCGCACCGACAGCTTGGCCGAGTTGGGGTAGGTGTGGTGGTTGTTGTGCAGTTCTTCGCCGCCGATCAGGATGCCCCAGGGCACCAGGTTGGTCGCCGCGTCGCGGCATTCGAAGTTGCGGTAGCCCACGGCATGGCCCAGGCCATTGACCACGCCGGCGGCCCAGACGGGGATCCACATCATCTGGATGGCCCAGATGGTGATGCCGATGGTGCCGAACAGCAGCAGGTCGATGACGCCCATGATCGCCACGCCCAGCAGCGGGAAGCGGCTGTAGAGGTTGCGCTCGACCCAGTCGTCGGGGCAGTTCTTGCCGTAGATGCGCAGGGTTTCCGGGTTTTCCGCTTCGGCGCGATACAGCTCGGCGCCTTTGCGCAGCACGGTGGACAAGCCCTTGATGACCGGGCTGTGAGGGTCATCCTCGGTTTCGCATTTGGCGTGGTGCTTGCGGTGGATGGCGGTCCACTCGCGGGTGTTCTGCGCCGTGGTCAGCCACAGCCAGAAACGGAAGAAATGTTTGAGACCGGCGTTGAGCTCCAGGGAGCGATGCGCCGAATAACGGTGCAGATAGACCGTGACGGCAATGATCGTGACGTGGGTCATCAGCAGGGTGACTGCCACCAGTGACCAGGCCGACAAGCCAAGAAAACCTTCGTACCACATAGGCTGTAGGGCCCTCGATAAAGATAGAAACCGCCGTTGCATTATCACCAGCCTCACAGATAAAACCAGTCGGCCTTTCAGATAAGAGTGGCTGAATGTTTCTTCCTTTATAATCCCACCTCTTTGTAGGGACATGGATGGCCGAATGCCTGCCTATCAACGCAGTGCCATGCGCGTAGCGCTGCTGTACCTCGTGCTGTCAGTCGTCTGGCTGCAGCTGATTGGTTATTTATTGAGCAGTTTCTTCGATCAATTCGCCGACAGGCAGCGCTGGCTCCTGATCAACGGGTATGCCTGGATCCTGTTTAGTGCCGGGTTGATCTTCCTGTCCCGGGCGCGGATCTCGCGGTTTTTCGCCAAGGGCGAGCACGGCGCCGATCGCGAGCGCCTGCGCCAGGCTGCCGCCGTCTTCGATTGCACCCGCGAAGGGGTGTTGGTGACCGACCGCAACGGCCTGATCGTGCATGTGAACAGGGCGTTCATGGCGATCACCGGTTATGCCCGGGACGAAGTGCTGGGCCAGGGCCCCAACCTGTTCAAGTCCGGTCGCCATGGGCCGGACTTCTATCGCGACATGTTTGCCGCCCTGGCCAGCCTGGGCGAATGGAGCGGCGAGATCTGGAACCGGCGTAAAAGTGGCGAGATCTACCCGCAGTGGCAGACGATCCGCGTCATTCACGATGACAACGGCCAAGTCAGCCATTATGTCGCGGTGTTTTCGGACATCAGCGCCCTCAAGGATTCCGAGCACGAGCTGGCGTACCTGGCCCATCACGATCCGCTGACAGGCTTGCCCAACCGCCTGCTGTTTTCCGACCGCACCGAGCAGGCCTTGGCGTCGGCGCAGTTGCACAAGCGTGGCTGTGCGCTGTTGCTGGTGGATCTGGATCACTTCAAGAACATCAATGACAGCCTCGGCCACAACGTGGGCGATGAGTTGCTCAAAGCCGTGGCCGAGCGGTTTCGCGGACTGTTTGCGCCGGGCGTGACCCTGGCCCGGCTGGGGGGCGACGAATTTGCGCTGCTGGTGGAAAACTGCTCCCAGCCCGGCCAGGCCGCAGCGTTGGCCCGGCGCATCCTCGACGCCTTGAAAGAACCGCTGCGGCTCGATGAGCACGCGTTGTTCATCAATGCCAGCATCGGCATCAGCCTGTTTCCCGGCGATGCCCTGAACGCCGGGCAGCTATTGCGCAATGCCGACTCGGCATTGTTCAAGGCCAAGAGCGCCGGACGCGATGGCTACGCCTTGTACACTGAAGAACTCACCGCCCACGCGCAGCAACGGGTCGAGATTGCTTTTGAGCTTCGTCGCGCCCTGCAGCAGCAGGAGTTGCGCGTTCATTACCAACCGGTACACGACTTGGCGAGTAGCCGTCTGGTCGGCGTCGAGGCGCTGGTGCGCTGGGAGCATCCCACGCGGGGGCTGGTGTCGCCGGCCGAGTTCATTCCCATCGCCGAGCGAACCGGCCTGATTGCCCAGATCGATGCCTGGGTCATGGACCAGGCCTGCCGGCAGATGTGCCGGTGGCAGCAGGCGGGCGTGGCGTTGGCGTTCGTCGCGGTCAACGTCTCGAGTCGGCTGTTTGCCCATCGCGAGTTGTACGAGCAGGTCGCCCAGGTGTTGCATGACACGGGCCTGGATCCGGCCTGTCTGGAACTGGAAGTGACGGAAAGCGCGGTGATGGAGGATCCGGAGGTGGCGCTGGAACAGATGCATCGTCTACGGGAATTGGGCGTGCGGCTGGCCATCGACGATTTTGGCACGGGTTATTCGTCGTTGCTGCGGCTCAAGCGCCTGCCGGTGCAGAAGCTCAAGATCGACCAGGGTTTTGTCGCGGGGTTGCCGTGGGATGAGGATGACGCGGCGATCGTCCGGGTGATCATCGCCTTGGCCCACAGCATGGGTATGCAGGTGCACGCCGAGGGCATTGAGCAGCGCGAGCAAGCGGCGTTTTTGCTTGGACAGGCGTGTGAGTTGGGGCAGGGTTACTGGTTTGGTCGGCCGATGGTGGCGGCGCAGTTGGATTGGGATCGGGCGCCGGTCATTGCTTGATCGTCAGTGGTGTTGATGTTGACCGAGTACATATCCATTGCTGCGGTAACGGCGGCTTAGGGTTCCGCCCTTACGGCGGGTCACTTTTGAAGAGCGCAAAAGTAACCAAAACGCTCCTGCCCCACCACTCGGTGCCTCGCTTAGGCTCGGCATGCCCGAACGCAGGCATTGCTCCGTGGGCCCGCCGCGAAGGGCCATCCATGGCCCAGCGCGGCTATCCCGGCATCCATGCCGGGATGCCCACTCCACAATGCCTGCGTTCGGCCATCGTGGTTAACGGGGCGCCGAGATCAACGTCCACCCCACCGCGAGGCGGCCTGAGAGCCGACCTGGTTCTTGTTGAGACCGCGTTCCCCCTGTGGGAGCGGGCTTGCTCGCGAAGGCGGCCTTACAGCCGGCCTATCTCTCCCGGCTGTACCCCGATCCAACTGTGGGAGCGAGCCTGCTCGCGATGGCGTCGGCACGGCTTGCATCAAAGCAAAGCCCTACCCCTCGGTCCCAGGCGCCGCTATCTCCTTGGTTTCCAAATGATCCAACGCCCGCTCAACCAGCAACTGCACCCCATCGGCCATGCGGCTGATCGCCAGGGCGACGCAGCGGCGTGAGTCGTCCACGTCGTCAGCCAGGTCGGCGGCGATGGTGCTGATGGAGAGCAGGTCTTCGGAGGCGTTGGCGAGCAGGGTTTCGGTGTCGATGTGGGGTGAGACGATGAAGAGTTGGTTTTTGTCGGGTTCGGGCGGTGAGGCGGGCTTGGGGTTGAGTTAGTAGTCGAGGGTGCGGGTGGCGGCGTCTTCGCGCTTTTTTTCTTCCTGCGCTTGGACGCGGGATTTGTGGCCGCTTTGCGGCGGATTCGGTGAATGCTTGACCATATTTATGTACCAGAGTTGGAGTGGCCATCCTTTCGCTTGCATTCGAAGAGGTGGCAACTGTACGTAGGTGTGCAAGACCGGTCCGGTACCGCCGGCAGACCCGAAGGTCTCCCACGCACAATTGCCATAACGGACGCGAGCATAAAAAAATGCTCGGTCAATAGCCATAAGCAATTGCGTACCAGTCCGGACTTGCACGTCCGCGTCACCGTTTTTTGCGATGACGCACAGAGGTTAGCGGCGCTCGGGAACGCTGCCTAGTTCATGAACAGCCCTGCGTCGTGAAGGAAATATCCGAGGCTTTGGCAGGGAAAAGCCCGCCAATCACAGCTGCCGTAGGACGTCGGCTACGCTCTGTAATTTTGGTTATATAAAAATTCTTAAATAGTCTTTTTAAGAATATCCGCACTTATCTAGTATTGCTCCCACGCCGCAAGCAGTGCCGCCCACTGCCAGGCATTCATTCAAAGGAGCAGCAGCATGAGCGCATCTCTACGTAGCGTTGACGGCCAGGACGAAGCAACCATCTTGCGCGAGATCCAGAGCGCGTTGCGCGATCTACGCTTTGGGGCAGTGGAAATCACCGTGCACAACGCCCAGGTGGTGCAGATCGAACGCAAGGAAAAATTCCGGCTGCAACAACCCAGTCATAAGCCGTCTTGAAAAACAGAAGAGCGCAGCCTTCGGCAGCGCCTACAGGGGGCTAGGCGTAGGCGCTGCCGAAGGCTGCGATCTTTTTCTACAAGCCAAACGAATTTTCAGAAGCCATAAGAAAACCAGAATTCCAGGAGCTTTCACCATGTCGTCCATTCGTCGTTATGCCCTGGCCGCGCTGGCCAGTGCTGTTTTTGCAGGTTCCGCCGTCGCCAAGGATTACGAGCTGCTCAACGTGTCCTACGACCCGACGCGCGAGCTTTACCAGGATTACAACGCCGAATTCGTCAGTTTCTGGAAGAAAGCGCACCCGGACGACAGTGTGAAGATCCAGCAGTCCCACGGTGGTTCGGGCAAGCAAGGCCGGGCGGTGATCGATGGGCTGCGGGCCGACGTGGTGACCTTGGCCCTGGCCGGTGACATCGATGAAATCGCCAAGCTGGGCAAGTCCCTGCCAGCGGACTGGCAAACACGCCTGCCGGACGCGAGCACGCCTTACACATCCACCATTGTGTTCCTGGTGCGCAAGGGCAACCCCAAGGGCATCAAGGATTGGGGCGATCTGATCAAGAATGACGTGTCGGTCATCACCCCGAACCCGAAGACCTCCGGCGGTGCGCGCTGGAACTTCCTCGCTGCCTGGGCCTACGGCCTCAAGGCTAACGGGGGTGACGAAGCCAAGGCCAAGGAATACGTGCAAGCGCTGTTCAAGCACGTGCCGATCCTCGACACCGGCGCCCGTGGCTCGACCATTACCTTCGTCAACAACGGTCAGGGCGACGTGTTGCTGGCCTGGGAAAACGAAGCGTTCCTGGCACTGAAAGAGGACGGTGGCGCCGACAAGTTCGACATCGTCGTGCCGTCGTTGTCGATCCTCGCCGAACCTCCGGTGGCGGTGGTGGACAAGAACGCCGAGAAAAAGGGCAATGCCGAGATCGCCGAGGCGTACCTCAAGCACCTGTACAGCCCGGCCGGCCAGGAAATCGCCGCGAAAAACTACTATCGCCCGCGTGACAAGGACGTGGCCGCCAAGTACGCACGGCAATTTCCGAAGGTGGAACTGGTGACCATCGACAAGGACTTCGGTGGCTGGAAAACTGCCCAACCGAAATTCTTCAATGATGGCGGCGTGTTCGACCAGATCTATCAGGCGCAGTAAGCTGGGTTTGTCTTCAGGCCAGTCAGTTAAGCCACAAAACCTGTGGGAGCGAGCTTGCTCGCGATGGCGTCGGTTCAGTTTGCATTGATGTTGACTGATGCACCGCTATCGCGAGCAAGCTCGCTCCCACAGTTAACCAAGGACTTTTATGTCGCGTCGCATATCCCCCGTCATACCCGGCTTCGGGCTGACGCTGGGCTACACCCTGGTGTACCTCAGTCTGATTGTGCTCATACCTCTGGCGGCGATGTTCGTGCATGCCGCCCAACTCACCTGGGAACAGTTCTGGGCGATCATCTCGGCGCCGCGGGTGCTGGCGGCCTTGAAGCTCAGTTTCGGCACCGCGCTGTACGCCGCGATCATCAACGGCGTGATCGGTACGCTGCTGGCCTGGGTGCTGGTGCGCTACACCTTCCCCGGCCGCAAGATCATCGACGCGATGATCGACCTGCCGTTCGCCCTGCCCACCGCCGTGGCCGGTATTGCCCTGACGGCGTTGTACGCGCCGACCGGTCTGGTTGGCCAGTTCGCCACCGACCTGGGCTTCAAGATCGCCTATACGCCGCTGGGCATCACCCTGGCGCTGACCTTCGTGACGCTGCCGTTCGTGGTGCGCACGGTGCAGCCGGTGCTGGCCGATATTCCCCGTGAAGTCGAAGAGGCGGCCGCCTGCCTCGGTGCCAAGCCGTGGCAGGTGTTCCGTCACATCCTCGTGCCGGCGTTGTTGCCGGCCTGGTTGACCGGCTTCGCCCTGGCCTTTGCCCGTGGCGTGGGCGAGTACGGTTCGGTGATTTTCATCGCCGGCAACATGCCGATGAAAACCGAGATCCTGCCGCTGCTGATCATGGTCAAGCTCGACCAATACGACTACACCGGCGCCACCTCCATCGGCGTGCTGATGCTGGTGGTTTCCTTCGTCCTGTTGCTGCTGATCAACCTGCTGCAGCGGCGCATCGAAACCCCATAAGGAGGCGCGAACATGTCCCAATCGTCTATTTCCGCAGCCTCCACCAACGCCGCCCGTCGCGGCAGTGCAACGTCGCGGCGCGTGTTGATCGGTCTTGGCTGGCTGATTTTTGCGCTGTTTTTGCTGTTGCCGCTGTTCATCGTGGTGTCCCAGGGCCTGAAGCTCGGGCTGGGAGCGTTCTTCACCGCGATCTTCGAACCTGACGCGCTGTCGGCGTTGAAACTGACGGTGATCGCGGTGCTGATCTCGGTGCCGCTGAATCTGGTGTTCGGTGTCAGCGCCGCATGGTGCGTGAGCAAGTATTCATTCCGTGGCAAGAGCATGCTGGTGACGCTGATCGACCTGCCGTTCTCGGTGTCGCCGGTGATCGCGGGCCTGGTCTACGTGCTGATGTTCGGCGCCCAGGGCCTGTTCGGGCCGTGGCTGTCGGATCACGACATCCAGATCGTGTTCGCGCTGCCGGGCATCGTCCTGGCGACCATCTTCGTCACCGTGCCGTTCGTGGCCCGTGAGCTGATCCCGCTGATGCAGGAACAAGGCACCCAGGAAGAAGAGGCCGCGCGCCTGCTGGGCGCCAATGGCTGGCAGATGTTCTGGCATGTCACCGTGCCGAACATCAAGTGGGGCCTGATCTATGGCGTGGTGCTGTGTACCGCCCGGGCCATGGGCGAGTTTGGCGCGGTGTCGGTGGTGTCCGGGCACATTCGCGGGGTGACCAACACCCTGCCGCTGCACGTCGAGATCCTCTACAACGAATACAACCACGTGGCCGCGTTCGCTGTGGCGAGCCTGTTGCTGATCCTGGCGCTCTTCATCCTGCTGCTCAAGCAGTGGAGCGAAAACCGAATCAACCGCCTGCGCGCCAGCGCCGCGGAGGAATAAGTCATGTCGATCGAAGTTCGTAATGTCAGCAAGAATTTCAACGCCTTCAGGGCCCTGGACGAGATCAGCCTGGACATCCAGAGCGGCGAGTTGGTGGCACTGCTCGGCCCGTCGGGCTGCGGCAAGACCACCTTGCTGCGGATCATCGCCGGCCTCGAGACCCCGGACCAAGGCAGCATCGTGTTTCACGGCGAGGACGTGTCTGGCCACGACGTGCGGGATCGCAACGTCGGTTTCGTGTTCCAGCACTACGCCTTGTTCCGTCACATGACGGTGTTCGACAACGTTGCCTTCGGCCTGCGCATGAAGCCCAAGAATCAGCGCCCGAACGAAAGCCAGATCGCGACCAAGGTCCATGAACTGCTGAACATGGTGCAACTGGACTGGCTCGCCGACCGCTACCCGGAGCAGCTGTCCGGCGGCCAGCGCCAGCGGATCGCCCTGGCCCGCGCCCTGGCGGTGGAGCCCAAGGTGTTGCTGCTGGACGAACCGTTCGGTGCCCTCGACGCCAAGGTCCGCAAGGAACTGCGGCGCTGGCTGGCGCGGCTGCACGAGGACATCAACCTGACCTCGGTGTTCGTGACCCATGACCAGGAAGAAGCCATGGAAGTCGCCGACCGGATCGTGGTGATGAACAAGGGCGTGATCGAGCAGATCGGCTCGCCGGGCGATGTCTACGAAAACCCGGCCAGCGACTTTGTGTACCACTTCCTCGGCGACTCGAACCGCCTGCACTTGGGTGAGGACCGGCATGTGCTGTTCCGCCCTCACGAAGTGTCACTGTCGCGCTCGGAGCTGGAAGACCACCACGCCGCCGAAGTGCGGGATATTCGTCCATTGGGCGCGACCACTCGGGTGACCCTGAAGGTGGAAGGCCAGAGCGAACTGATCGAGGCGGAAGTGGTGAAGGACCATGACAGCCTGGTGGGCCTGGCGAAAGGCGAGACACTGTTCTTCAAGCCGAAGGTCTGGCAGAAAGTCGCCAACCTTTAAGATCAAAAGCATCGCGAGCAGGCTCGCTCCCACAGTAGAACTTCAGTGAACACAATATTTGTGTACCTATGAAAATCCATTGTGGGAGCGGGCCTGCTCGCGATGGCGCCCTCACTGACACCCCGAGCCGAATCCGAATAACACCGCCCGACCTTGCTTCGATTGGTTCTATCTCACCACCTTTTCCCATCTCAAACCCTACCTAGACTCTCACTTGCCAGGAGGCAGTAAGAGTCCAATGACGGACCGGTGTTATCTCCTGGCGCCTGATGCCAAGGAGATGAGTATGAGAGTGGAAGTCAGTCGGCATGGCCCGTTTGGCTGTGCATTGTTAGGCGTCTTGCTGGCCCCGGCCGCCAGCGCCGCCCCCTCGTTGTCCCCCCAGATACCCTTCGATGTCACGGTCACCCAACCGGTTTCACTGGCCAGCCTGCAAGCCAATTTCGATGAACTGTCGTGGCAGACCTTCATCGCCCTGAGCTGGCCGGCGCTGGATAACGGGGATCCGAATACCGGCACCCCCATCGGTAAGCAGGACGGCGCCACCGTGTGGGAAAGCTGGAAAGAGAGCTACCAGATTTTCCGCGCCAAAGGCCAGACGCCGCTGCCCTGGAATGCATCGGCGACCCTCCCTGAAGCGTGCAAGTCGCTCAAGCCCGGTCGCCTGTTGCAGCAGATGGGCAAGGTGCCCGATGTGCTGGATGAGTTTATCCAGCCCTTCGAGAGCGGCCCGCTGGTGGACCAGAACGGTACCTACACGCGCAACGAAATCGTGGTCAACCAATCGATGTTCAACGGGATCGTCGACAACGGCCTGTACAGCATCGAAGGCCAGCAGAAATTCTTCGCCGCCAACCCGAACAACACCGTGGCGTTCAGCTGTGGTTCCACCAAGACCCAACAGGTCGGCGCGGTGATGGTGAAGGCGTCGTGGAAAGTGCTGGGCCCCAACGACAACCGCCAGGATTTCCATACCGTCGATGCACTGGTCTACACCCCGGGCAACAACGACCCGAGCCATGGGCCGATTGTCGCGGAGTCATGCGTGTCCGAGCCGGTCGGGCTGGTGGGATTGCACATGGTTCATAAGACCGCCAGCGCGGCGCAATGGGTCTGGTCAACCTTCGAGCATGTGAAAAACGTGCCGGAAAAAACCACGCCCGTCGCCCAGCGGACGGGGCCTTATCTGTTCTACAACGCGGCGAGCAAAAGCGACATCAACCAGCCGCCGCCACGGCCATGGAACCCGGCAGTCAAGGCGACACCTTCACAGATCGTACGGGAAGTGCCGCTGACCGAGGCCACCAAAAACCTCAATGCCACCTATCAAGCGCTGTTGCGTACGGTGAACCCGCAGAGTGTCTGGGCGAACTATCAATTGATCAGTACCCAGTGGCCGTCGGCACCACAGCCGAACTGTCAGATATCAGCCGCCAACCCGTTGGGCAGCCCCGCGCCGTTGTTCCTGGCCAACGCCACGCTGGAAACCTACATCCAGGGCACCGTGCCCCAGGCGTCCTCCAGCTGCATGGCCTGTCACGGCAATGCGGCCACCCATGTCACCGAGTCGCCGCGCACCAGCTTCGCGGATTTCACCTATTTGCTCGAACGCGCACAGTCCACTGGCGGACAAGGAGTCAACCATGAGCAGTGATCTGGACAATTTCGTAGGCCTGTCATCGGCCCTGACCGGCATTCCCACGGATCGGCTGGCACCGGCGATCGACCAGGTGGGGTTGCCGCCAACTTTTCTCGCGTTCATCACCCCGCGTATCACCCCTGAGGTGCTCAACACCTTGCTGACGCAGTACGCCACACTGGTGGCGGAGCACATGTCGCCCGACCAGATCGCCAAGGCGGTGCTGATGGACGGATCTCGTCCAGCCGTCACCCAGACTGCCCAAGCCGCGCGTTCGATCATGAAGCTGTGGTTGCTGGGGGTCTGGTATCAGCCGTATGCCACGGGCAGCTATACATCGACCGATTCGACGGTGGTGTCCGACCAGGCCTACATCCAGAGCTGGGCCTGGAAAATTGCCCAGGCCCATCCCATGGGCTACAGCGAGATGTTTTTCGGCTATTGGAACACCACGCCACCGAGCCTTGAGGACTACACCGGCGTGCCTGCCAACGCACAAGGAGCTTCGTCATGAGTACCGAACAAGCCGAGGTGATCATCGTTGGCGCGGGGCTCGCCGGCAGCATCATCGCTTATCAGTTGGGCATGGCCGGCGTCGATGTGCTGGTGCTCGAATCGGGTCCGGAGATCCCGGTCAACCGCGCGCAATACCTGGAGCGCTTCTATACCGCCACCCTGAAAACCCCGGAGTCGCCTTATCCGCCAGTATCGACCCTGGACACGCCGCGCGACCCGAGCAAGGAAAATGCCCCACGAGCGACCATCGCCGACCTGATTCTCGGCTGGAACAAGCCGGAAACCAGTTACCTGGTGCAGAAAGGCCCACTGCCCTTCAACAGCACCTATGAACGGGTAGGCGGCGGTACGACCTGGCATTGGGTCGGGACGTGCCTGCGCATGGTGCCGAACGATTTTCGCCTGAGGAGCAAGTACGGCGTCGGAGTGGATTGGCCGATCGGCTACGACGACCTGCAAAGCGCCTATTGCCGGGCGGAGGCGGAAATCGGCGTGTCGGCCAATGTCGCCGACCAGGCCTACCTGGGCATGACTTTTCCCGAGGGCTATTCATTCCCGATGCACAGCATTCCGCTGTCGTTGGTCGATGGCAGTTTTGTCACGGCCGTGACCGGCCAGACCTTCGACGGGTTGCCGCTGGTGGTCAGCCCGACGCCGGCCGGACGCAATTCCCAGCCCTACGCCGGGCGCCGGGTGTGCGCCGGCAATACCAACTGCACGCCGATCTGCCCGATCCAGGCCAAGTACGACGCGACCGTGACCATGAACAAGGCCCTGGCCACCGGCAAGGTCCGGGTCATGTACCGGACCGTGGCCAGCAAAGTGACGGTGGGCCCGGACAAGCACATCAATGGCGTCGAGTTCATTCAATACCAGCTTGGCGAGGGGCCGCAGACGGGGACCGGCGTGGCCATCGGGCAGCGTTACGTGATCGCGGCCCATGCCATCGAAACCCCTAAACTGTTGCTCAACTCCAAGACCCCGGCTTGGCCCAACGGTGTGGCCAACAGCAGCGGGCAGGTGGGACGCAGTTTGTCCGATCATCCGATTTACCTGGCGTGGGGGCTGATGCCGGAAGGCAAGACGGTGTTCCCGTACCGTGGTCCGGTGTCCACGGCGGGCATCGAGAGCCTGCGTGATGGCGAGTTTCGCAGCCAGCGAGCGGCGTGGCGTATCGAAATCGGTAACGAGGGTTGGAACTGGCCGGTGGGCGACCCTTACGTCACCGTGGCCGATTTTATCGACGGGGCGAACAATAGCCACACCAACCCATTGCCATCGAAAGAGAACCCGCCGCCGCCCACTGAAGCGCTTTACGGCACAGCGCTGATTCAACGGCTCAACGGCCTGTTCATCCGCCAGTTTCGGATCGGCTTTTTGGTGGAGCAGGTGGAGGCCCATCCCGACCAGTCCGATAGCTACATCGTGCCCTCGACGGACAAGCTCACGGACGGGCTCGGCATTCTCCGGCCGGAAATCCACTACGACCTGTCCGATTACACCAAGGAAGGGTTCAGGCAGGCGAAGATACTGGCGAGCCACATCATCAAGGACCTGCTCGGCGCCGTGGAGCTGACGGCACCCATTGGCAAAGGGACCTTCAACTACAAAGGCGAAGATTACAGCTTCCAGGGCGCCGGGCACCTGATGGGCACCTACCGCATGGGCGATGATCCGACCAAGTCGGTGGTGGACAAGGACCAGCGCAGTTGGGACCACAAGAATCTGTTCCTGGTGGGCGACGGCGTCTTTCCCAGCACCGGCACCTCGAACCCGAGCCTGACGATTGCGGCGTTGTCGTTCCAGGCCGGAGACACCGTGGCCAACGACCTGAAGGCGGTGACGATGCAGGTCCAATCCACCATCGCCTGGCAGGGCACTGGCGTGCAGGTCAACGGGTTGGTACCGCGTCTGGTTCGCTACGTCAGTGGGCTATGGTGTGCCAGCCCGCAAGGCGGCAATGTCGATGGAAAGGGCGGTTCGAGGCACATCGACTACAGCAGCTATGCCTTGCCCGGTGCCGCCGAAGGCGCCTTGATCGGTCGCGTGGGCAACGGTGGCAAGCCGTTCCTGGTGGGTGATCTGGCGCAGGTTCCGGGCGACCAGCAAGGGGAACTGCAACTGTGCATCAACGATGACCTGACCGGGCAATACGGGTCTGGCTTGAAAGATAACACCGGCGCGCTGACCATCCGGGTCGAGTTTGGTGCGCTGTAACGCCTAACTCCTGTGGGAGCGAGCTTGCTCGCGATTGCGCTCTGCCGGTCACCAATGTGTTGACTGACCCACCGCTATCGCGAGCAAGCTCGCTCCCACAAAGGATGGCGTAGTTGTTTTCAGGCCGCCGAACGCTGGTTGCGCAACGCCACCGGCCCGGCGCGCTCTTCGATGGCCCGCTTCAGGTCGCCGCGAAGCCCCAGCAGGAAACCCGCCTCCACCACCACGAACAACGGCCCGACAATCAGCCCGGAGAGGTCGTCGACGAACGCCGGCTTGCGGCCTTCGTAATAGTGGCCGACGAACTGAATCACCCAGCCCACCACGAACATCCCCAGACCACTGCCCAGCCACACCCAGGTGCTTTGTGCGGCGAGCACCTGACCCAGCCATACCGCCAGGCCCAGCAGCACCGTCATCAGCACGCCCAGGCGCAACTCCAGGCGCAGGTAGAACCAGGCACTGGCCGCGGCCACCAGCAGCGCCGGCGACACCAGCACCGCGCCCACGGGCCAGCCGGGCCGTGACAGCAGCACGGCGACGGCGACGAAGATCAGCGGAATCCCGATGAAATGACTGGCGATGTTGCGCGGGTCGCGGTGATAGGCGGCGTATTGACTGAGATGATCGACGAGGCTTTTCATTGTTGTTCCTCCTGAGGTGATGCCTGCATGATGCCCGGGTATCACGAGGCGTTCTGTCAGTTAGCCGACACTTGTCCCGGAGTTTCCATGAGTTCGCATCCCTGGCACTCACACCTGATGGCCGGCCACTGGTACAGCCATCTGCCTGCTGAGTTACAGAATAGTCTGTTGGGCATGTCGCGGCTGCGCCGTCTGCCGCCGGGCCATCGGCTGTTCCAGCGCGGCGATCCACCCTGCGGATTGTATGCCGTGCTGGAAGGCGCGGTGCGCGTCGGTGCGGTGAACGAGCAGGGCAAGGAGGCGTTGCTGAGCGTGGTGGAGGCGCCCCATTGGTTCGGAGAAATCTGCCTGTTCGATGGCCAGCCACGGACCCACGATGCGGTCGTGGTGGGGCAATGTACGTTGCTGCATGTGCCCCAGGCGCCGTTGCTGGCCTTCCTGCAAGCGCAACCGGTCTACTGGCGGCATCTCGCATTATTGATGAGCCATAAACTGCGCCTGACCTTCATCAACCTCGAACACCTGAGCCTGATGCCCGCCCCGGCCCGCCTGGCCCACCGCCTGCTGATGATCGCCGAAGGCTACGGCGAGATCGAACCGGCCCGACGCGTGTTGCAACTGCCCCAGGAACAGCTGGCGCTGATGCTCTCGCTGTCACGCCAGACCACCAACCAGATCCTCAAGGACCTGCAGGCTCAAGGCATCCTTCATCTCAGTTATGGCGAGATCGAAATCCTCGACATCGAGCGGTTGCGAGCCCTGACCACGACCTGAAATCGGTGTGGTAGCGAGCTTGCTCCGACAGATGATCCGTGGCGTACAAACCCTGTGGCGAGGGAGCTTGCTCCCGCTGGCCTGCGCAGCAGGCCCCAGCATGTCTACAGGCAGACCGCTGGGACCGGTTTTGCGACTGCTGCGCAGCCGAGCGGAAGCAAGCTCCCACAGGAATGTGTGTATGCGCTACACTTCGATTAAATTTGACTCAAATACAATGCACATTCTGGTAATTTAATAATTTGCACTGTATACGATGCGGAATATAAGCATGAAAACCCTCGGCGAAGTGATTAGGCGACTGCGTAAAGAACACAACCTCTCTCAGGAGGCCTTGGCTGCGCAATACGGTATGAGCCGTGCCACGATTTCGGGCATCGAGAACAACACCGTTCCTGAGGTAGGGATCCGTAAGGTAGATGCGATCCTCAATGGATTTGGTTACGAGTTGACGGCTGTGGCCCGACCAACGAAACGCCCTACGCTCGATTCGCTGAAAAAGGATTCTTTCCATGGCTGACGAGCAAGGTCTGGACAGGCTACAGGTCTCGGTTAGCGAAGCGGACGTGGGTGTTCTGGGGCGAGGGCAGCAGCGCAGTGACTCCGTGTTCACCTACGCCGCAAGCGCGTGCGAAGAGCAGTCTGTTTCGCTGACCATGCCGATGCGCCTTGAAAGCTACACCTGGGAATCAGGCGTGCCGCCGATCTTTGAAATGAACCTGCCGGAGGGGGCCTTGCGTGATGAGCTGGTTCGTCGTTTCAGCAAAGCAGTTCGAGGCTTTGATGACTTCGCCATGCTTGCCATCGTAGGGCCTCATCAGCTGGGTCGGGTAGGCATCGGTCACTTGCGGACGGAGGCTGGGCCGCCCGAAACCAGTCTGGCGGATGTGTTGGTGCACGACGGAGCCGAAAGTTTATTCGACGATTTGTTGCACACCTACGGGCAGTATTCGGGCGTTTCCGGCGTACAGCCCAAGGTGCTGGTTCGCGACAGCGCATCGACAATCGATCGCCTGACCCATCGAGGTGCCACCCATCTGATCAAAGCGTTTCGCTCCGACGAGTTTCCTGAGTTGGCCGCCAATGAGTTCTTTTGCATGCGAGCCGCGCTGCACGCGGGGCTCGAGGTGCCGGAGTTCGACCTGAGCGAGCGCGGCAAATTTTTGATCGTTAAACGCTTTGATTTGCCAGGCACTGGCAAGTATCTGGGCTTTGAGGATTTCTGTGTGCTCAACGGCTCTCCATCGAGGGCTAAGTACGATGGCTCATATGAAGGAGCGGCCCGACAGATCAAGGCATTCGTTTCTCCTCATTTACTCAATCATGCGCTGGAGTCCCTGTTCAAGATTGTTGCGCTCTCGGCCGGCCTGAAAAATGGCGATGCGCACCTGAAAAATTTCGGCGTGCTGTATGAGCACTGCGGCGCCGATGCGTCGATCAGGCTTGCGCCGGCCTATGACATCGTCAGCACGGCGGTGTATATCCGCAATGACAACATGGCGTTGTTGCTGGGCGGTTCCAAAGCCTGGCCCAAATATAAAATGCTGGTGAGGTTCGGTCGTTCAGCCTGCAACCTGACCGAAAAGCGTTGTAAGGAACTGATGGCGCAGGTCATTCATGGAATGGACCTTGCCATGGTTGAAATGCGCCATTACATGGGCGCTAACCAACGGTTCAGGGCGACTGGAGAGGCCATGATCGAGGCCTGGGCGGCAGGGCTTGCACGCAGCCTTGAACCCGGTGCCGACTGACCCACCGCCATCGCGAGCAAGCTCGCTCCCACAGGGGTTGGTGCTGTTGCAAAGGTCGCAATGACACCGTCCCCAATGTGGGAGCGAGCTTGCTCGCGATAGGGCCTGCCCAGGCGCTGCGAATCTCTAGCGCAACCCATCCCGGAACTGCCCCGGTGTCATCCCGGTCCAGCGCTTGAAGGCGCGGCTGAAGCTGCTGGCGTCGGCGAAGCCCAGCAGATAACTGACTTCGCTCAGCGAACATTGGGGATCGCGCAGGTGCAGCAGCGCGAGATTTTCCCGACATTCGTTGAGCAGGGCGTCGAAGCGGCAGCCTTCGTCGGCCAGGTGCCGTTGCAGGCTGCGCAGGCTCAGGTGCATGGCCTGGGCGATGCGTTCGGCGCTGGGCTCGCCTTCGGGCAGTTGGGCCTCGATGGCGGCGCGGACCTTGCGTTCCCAGGTCAGCGGCTTGAGCTGGGCGAGGGTGCGTTCGAGCACCGTTTCGTTGTGTTCGGCCAGTTCCGGGTTGGCGTCGTCCAGGTGGCTGTCGAAATCGGCGAGGTTGAACTCCAGGCAATCCTGGGCGGCACTGAAGTGCACCGGCGAGCGGAACACCTTGTGCCAGGGGCTGGGGTCCACCGGTTCCGGGCGGCGCAGGTACACCGCCAGCGGTGCGTAATCACGGCCGAGGCGGTTGCGACAGGTGCGCACGTAAATCGCCGCGAAGGCATCAATCGCTTCGAAGGCCGGGGCTGGGCATCCTGCCGGTACATCGAGGCTGAAGCGGTAGCGGTCTTCGCCACGGCTCAATTGCAGGGTCAGTGCATCACTGACCACCGGGTGATAGCGCACGATCCGCTCGAACACTTCCCGCAGGCTGCCGCTGGCCACCAAGGCGTAACCCAGTGCGTGAAACGTGGTGGGGCTGACAAAGCGCGACACCCGCAGGCCGATGGCCGGGTCGCCGCTGGCTTGCACGGCCAATGCCCAC
The DNA here is from genome assembly GCF_059579345.1 of Pseudomonas sp. FSO-7. Classification (NCBI taxonomy): domain Bacteria; kingdom Pseudomonadati; phylum Pseudomonadota; class Gammaproteobacteria; order Pseudomonadales; family Pseudomonadaceae; genus Pseudomonas; species Pseudomonas sp. FSO-7. Next base: position 219,409 of record NZ_CM184193.1, read on the forward strand.
AGGCGCGTGGTGGCCGAGAGCGGATAACGGGCGTTCGGGTCGTCCATCCATTGCGGGTCGAGGCCGGCCTCGACGCACAGGGCATGGCTGTTCAGGCCCAGCGCATCGAGCTGTTTGCGCAGGGCGCGGGTCCAGCTGGCGAGGGAAGTCGGTTCAGTCATGACGATTGGCGCTTGCGGTCAACAGGTTGGCGTATACGGCTACCACCCCGTGGGACAACGCCCGGCAGGATGAGCACATCTCTAACAGAGGATGTAAGCCATGCACGGCACTTGCGCAAGCCCCGAGCGATTGAATGCACAACAACGAGCGGCCCATATTCGCCAGGTGGTCTTGGCCCGGGGCGAGGAATTACGGCGGCGTTATCCGCTCCTGCGCCACCAGGATGCGTTGGGCGCGGGCATCCTGGCGTTCGCCCTGGCTGGGATGATCGGTTCGGCGCTGCTCTACATCAACGGTGACCTGGCCGGGTGGGCGTGCCTGTTGCTCAACGCATTTTTCGCGTCGCTGACCCACGAGCTGGAACACGACCTGATCCACAGTATGTACTTCCGCAAGCAACGCCTGCCCCACAACCTGATGATGGGTTTGGTCTGGCTGGCGCGGCCGAGCACGATCAACCCGTGGATCCGCCGTCACCTGCACCTTAACCATCACAAGGTGTCCGGCAGCGAGGCCGACCTGGAGGAGCGAGCCATCACCAACGGCGAACCCTGGGGGCTGGCGCGGTTGCTGATGGTCGGCGATAACGTGATGTCGGCCTTCATCCGTCTGCTGCGGGCCAAGACCTGGGCGCACAAGCGCAGCATTCTCAAGCGCACGCTGAAGGTTTATTTCCCCCTGGCATTGCTGCACTGGGGCGCCTGGTATGTGTTCCTCGGTTTCCACGGGGCCAATGGTGTCGCCAGCCTGTTGGGGACTTCAATTGACTGGTCGGCCACCACGCTGGCGACGATGCAGGTGATCGACATCGCGGCGGTGGTGATCATCGGGCCGAACGTGCTGCGCACCTTTTGCCTGCATTTCGTCAGCTCGAACATGCATTACTACGGCGACATCGAGCCGGGCAATGTCATCCAGCAAACCCAGGTGCTCAACCCCTGGTGGTTGTGGCCGTTGCAGGCGTTCTGCTTCAACTTCGGCAGTAGCCATGGCATTCATCATTTCGTGGTGAAGGAGCCGTTCTACATTCGCCAACTGACGGTGCCGGTGGCCCATGAGGTGATGCGGGAAATGGGCGTGCGGTTCAATGACTTTGGCACGTTCGGACGGGCGAATCGGTTTGTGCGGGAAGAGGGTGTGGTGCGGGAGGAAGGGGACGTGGTGCGAGTTTGATCGATACAGGTTCGAGCGGTGAAACGCGAACCCTGTGGCGAGGGAGCTTGCTCCCGCTGGGCTGCGTAGCAGCCCCAAAAAACCAGGGCCGCTTCGCGTTCCAGCGGGAGCAAGCTCCCTCGCCACAGAGAATGAGTCAATGACAGGGACAGGTCAGAACTGGTAACTCACCGTCGCCGCCACATTGCGCTCTTCGCCCAGGTAGCAGTAGCTCAGGCTGGCGCACGAGGCGACGTAGGTTTCGTTCGTCAGGTTGTTCGCGTTCAGGCGCACGTCCACGCCCTTCAAGCCGACCTTGCCCAGGTCATACCCCACCGAGGCGTCGAACAAGGTGTAGGACGGCACCTTCATGGTGTTTTCCGCATCGGCCCAGCTGTAGCCCACATAGCGCACGCCACCACCCAGGCGCAGGCCATCGAGGGCACCGCTGTCGAATTTGTAGTCAGCCCAGAGCGAGGCCATGTGGCGTGGGGCCTGGGTCGGTGAGTTGCCCTTGTTTTCGATGATGTCGGTGGGCGTGCTGAGGGTGCTGACCATCGATTTCGAGTATTCGATGTCGGTGAAGGTGTAGCTGCCCAGCACTTTGAATTGTTCGGTCAACTGCAGGTGCGCCTCCAGTTCCAGGCCTTGGGAGCGCACGGCACCGACGGCGCGGTAGAAGTTTTCCTGGGGCAGCTTGGTCGCGAGGTTTTCCTGGTCGATACGGAACAGCGAGGCGGTGTACAAATCATCCGTGCCCGGTGGCTGGTACTTCAGGCCCAGTTCCCATTGCTTGCCATCGGTAGGCGGCAGCGGGTTGCCGGCGCTGTCGGCATAGGAGTTCGGGTTGAATGACTCGGAGTAGCTGATGTACGGCGCCAGGCCATTGTCGAACAGGTACAGCGCCCCGGCACGGCCGGTGAGCTTGGTGCGTTTGTCGTTGATCTCGGTGCCTTGCGGGCGGCCGAATTCGGCGATGCGGTTCTCATCCGAGGTTTGCACCCAGTCCTGGCGCAGGCCCAGGGAGAAGCGCCACTTGTCCATTTCGATCAAGTCTTGCAGGTAGACGCCGGTCTGCTCCAGGCGCCGCAGGTAGCTGGTGGGGCTGAAGTAGGTGATGGTCGAGTTGCCGTAGACCGGGTCGAAGGCATTGATCGGCGCCAGGCTGCCGCTGGTCCAGTCGACCACGGTTTTGCGCCGCTGGTAGTCGGCACCCATCAGGACGGTGTGCTTGGTCGCGCCGGTGAAGAATTCGGCTTGCAGCATGTTATCGACGATGAAGGCATGGAGCTTTTCTTCGGCGCCGGTGTAGTAGCGGTTCAGCTCGTTGCTGGTGGGCGTGGTCCAGTCATAGGCATAGACCTGATCGTTGGTGACCTCGGAGTCCAGGTAACGGAAGTTCTGCCGGGCGGTGAAGACGTCGTTGAAACGGTGTTCGAACTGGTAGCCGAACGACTGCTGGTCGCGTTCGTAACCGTCGACGCCCGGCTCACCTTCGAAGAAGTGCTCGGAAATCCGTCGACCGTTGCGCGGGTGCAAGGTGCCGTTGGCCGGCATGCCACCGTGGTAGCCGCCGTCGGGGTCATGCTGCAGGTAGGCCTGGAGCGTCAGCGAGGTGTCTTCGCTGAAGTCGATGTTCACTGTCGGCGCGAGGGCGAAGCGCTTTTCCTTGTTGTGGTCGAACTGGGTGTCGGAGGTGTCCGCCAGGCCGATCAGGCGATAGGTGATGCGTTTGTCGTCATCCACCGGGCCGCTGAAGTCGAAGCCCATGCCGCGCTGGCCCTGGGTGCCGACCGTGGCCTGGATCTGGTGATAGGCCTCGTACAGCGGCTTTTTGCTGGTCAGGGCCACCAGGCCGCCGGGCGAACTGCGACCGTAGAGCACTGAGGACGGGCCTTTGAGGATATCGACCCGCTCAAGGAAGTACGGATCGACCTGGATGGAGCTGTAGGTGCCGCTGTCGCCCATGGACTTGAGGCCGTCGAGGTAGATGTTATCCACAGAGCCGTCGTTGAAGCCGCGCATCGCCACGTAGTCGTAGCGGTGGGTGGCGCCGTAGGGGTTGGTCAGCACGCCGGGGGTGTAGCGCATGGCCTGGGAGACGGTTTGCGCGCCCTGGTCGTCCATTTGTTCGCGGGTGACCACCGACACGCTCTGGGAGGTTTCGCGCAGGGCGGTACTGGTCTTGGTGGCGACCTGACTGTGGGTGGCGTTGTAGCCTTCCATGCTGCCCAACGCGTTACCCAGGGCGAAGCCCTTGATGTCGGTGGTCGGTAATTCCAGCGTGCTGCCAGCGGTCTCGGTGTGCAGCACGTAGCTGCTGCCATCCTGGCTGACGGCGACCAGTCCCGAGCCGCTGAGCAACTGGCTCAGGGCCTGGTCGGGCGAATACTCACCCTTGAGCCCCGGTGACTGGACGCCGCCGGTTTGCGCCGGCGTGCTTGCCAGGGTGATCCCGGCCTGGCGGGCGAACTGGTTCAGCACATCGCTCAATGGGCCGGGGGCAATGTTGTAGCTCTGCCGGCTGGCGGTCACGCCGTTTTGCGCGGCCATCGCGAGCGTCGGCACGACGCTGACCCCCAGCGCCGTGGAGAACAGCGCGGCATGAATCGCCTGGCGTAACAGGCCGGGTTGCGTAGAGAAGCCGAAGGGGTTCTTGAGAAGTACGCGCTCAGTCATTGTAGGTTCCGTTGGAGTCGCTGAAGGCAGATAAGGGTTGCTTACTGTCCTAGCCGGACGCCGGCCTGAAACCCGCCAAAAAAAAATCAAGCCAGGCGTTCCACCGTGATCCACCAACGGGTTCGATAGCGCAGCTGCACCGGGAGCGTGCGGGGCAGGACGGCGAGCAATTTGTCGGTGTCCTCCAAACGGAACACCCCTGACAGGCGCAGGTCGGCAATCGACGCCGCGCAGTGCAGATAACCCGGGCGGTAGCGGCCTACTTCATTGAGGAAGTCTTCCAGGCGCATGTTGCGGGTGACGATCAAGCCGTCGGCCCAGGCGCCTGCGTCCATGTCCAGGAGCGGTGTCAGGGCCGCTGTCGAGGGGCCGACCCGGTAGCTTTGCCCGGCCTCGACCTGGATGGGCGAGCCATCGCTGTTGGAGTGCGAACGGATGACGACTCGGCCGCTGGTGACGCTCAAGCGCGTGCAGTCGCTGTCCTGGCGCACGACGAAACGCCCCTCCAGCCCTTCGAACAGGCCATGCCGGCTTTTCACCAGCAGCGGCCGCCCCGGGTCGCGACCACAGGCGACCATGATTTCACCACGGGCCAGGGTAATCAGGCGCTGTCGGGCGCTGAAGTCCAGGTTGGCGGCGCTGTGGGTATTGAGCTCGAGCCGCGTGCCGTCCGGCAACTGGAACCCCCGACGTTCACCGGTGGCGGTGGCGAAATCGGCATTCCACGCCTGCCAGCCCGGATCCTTGCCCAGCCATGCCGCGCCGCCCACCACGGCAACGCCCGAGAGCAACTTCAGGGCCTGGCGACGACTGAGGCGCTGGGCACTGTTTTCCAGGGTGTCCAGGGCGATGTGGGCACCGGGCACGGCCCGCAGGTTCGAGGTCAATTCGCTGTGCAGCGATTGCACCCGTTGCCAGGCCAGTTCGTGTTCGGGGTGGGCGGCGCGCCAGGCTTCGCACTGTTGGCGCAGGGTCGGGTGGGTGGTGTGATTGCGCAGGCGCAGCAGCCAGTTGATCGCCTGCCTGACCACCTGTTGCGACGGGCCGTTGCGGCGGCTCTGCAAGTGATCCGCCGACTCAACTTTCATAGCGCAATACATAGCAGTGATACAGCGCATCGGCGACGTAGCGCTCCACTGAGCGCAAGGAGATGCCCATCTGCTCGGCAATCTGCTTGTACGTCAGGCCTTCGCACTGGGCTAACAGAAAGGCCCTGCGCACTTTCGGCTTGAGGCCTTCGAGCATTCTGGCAACGGCTTCGAGCAGTTCCAAGATCAACGCCTGGGCTTCGGCCCCCGGGGTTTCGGCTTCCGGCAGGTGAGCTATGGTTTGGAGGTAGGCGTGTTCGATTTCTGCTCGCCGCCAATGGTCGATCACCAGGCCTTGGGCAATGGTGCGCAAAAAGGCGCGTGGGGCCCGAAGCTCCAGGCGTTCGCTACGCTGCAAGAGGCGCATGAAGGTGTCCTGGGCCAGGTCCGCCGCGTCGGCGGCATTGCCCAGCCGGGTGCGCAGCCACGTATTGAGCCAGCCGTGATGCCGGCTGTAGAGCGCCTGTACTGCAAACTCGGGAGATGACATGGACGCGACAGCCTGGAAGCTACAAATGATAATAGGTCGCATTGTCATCATCGCCCGGCGAATTTGCAACCACCGTTCGCCACCCACTGAAGGTTCCCGCGCCCTGTACTTCTACCCCCCGTCGCCCAATTCTCTATAACCCTCATTTTTTCCAAGCCCTTGCCGACAGAGTGATAAGCGTGCACCAAACTGGAGCATGGCAAAAAGCCTGTTCCTGTTTTTACATGAAAATATTGCAACTGGAATGCAACCCCACTCTTTGCATAAGAAGCCCATCGATGAATCTAAAGTTCAGTCACAAAATCCTTCTCGCCGCCTCTGGTGTGGTGGTTCTGGCTTTTGCCCTGTTCACGCTCTACAACGATTATTTGCAGCGCAACACCATTGGCAGCAGCCTTGAGTCGTCCATCGAGCAATCCGGTGACCTGACGGCCAGCAGCATCCAGAACTGGATGAGTGGGCGGATACTGGTGTTGGAAAACCTGGCGCAAAACATCGCGCATCAGGGGGCAACCGCCGATCTGCCGGGGCTGGTCGATCAGCCGGCGCTGACGTCGAACTTCCAGTTCACGTATGTGGGCCAGGCCAACGGTGTCTTCACCCAACGCCCTGACGCCAAAATGCCTGACGGCTACGACCCGCGTCAGCGCCCTTGGTACAAACAGGCGGTGACCGCCGATAAAACCATGTTGACCCCGCCTTACCTGGCCGCGGTGGGTGGCCTGGTGGTGACCGTTGCCCTGCCGGTGAAGCACAACGGCGAACTGCTGGGCGTGGTGGGCGGCGACCTGAGCCTGGAAACCCTGGTGAAAATCATCAACTCCGTGGACTTCGGTGGTATCGGCCATGCGTTCCTGGTCAGCGGCGACGGTCAGGTGATCGTCAGCCCGGATAAAGACCACGTGATGAAGAACCTCAAGGACATCTACCCTGGCACCCCGGTGCGCATCGGCAAGGGGATCCAGGAGGTTGAACTGAACGGGCAGGACCGTATTCTTTCGTTCACCCCTGTCACCGGCCTGCCGAACGCCGAGTGGTACATCGGCCTGTCGATCGACAAGGCCAAGGCCTACGCGCCGCTGAGCCAGTTCCGTACGTCTGCGCTGATTGCGATGTTCGTCGCGGTGGCGGCCATTGCGTTGCTGCTGAGCATGCTGATCCAGGTACTGATGCGCCCGTTGACCACCATGGGCCGCGCCATGCAGGACATCGCCCAGGGCGAAGGCGACCTGACCCGGCGCCTGGTGGTGCAGGGTAAGGATGAGTTCGCGGTGCTGGGTGGTTCGTTCAACCAGTTCGTGGAGCGGATTCATGCGTCGATCTCGGAAGTGTCTTCCGCCACGCGCCAGGTGCATGACCTGTCGCAGCGGGTGATGACGTCGTCCAACGCTTCGCTCGTCGGTTCGGATGAACAGAGTGCCCGCACCAACAGTGTGGCTGCGGCCATCAACCAGCTGGGCGCCGCGACCCAGGAAATCGCTCGTAATGCCGCCGATGCCTCGCAGCATGCCAGCGGTGCCAGCGAACAGGCCGATGACGGTCGCCAGGTGGTGGAAAAAACCATCCAGGCCATGACCGAGCTGTCGCAGAAGATCAGTCTTTCGTGCACTCAGATCGAGACCCTGAACGCCAGCACCGACAACATCGGGCACATCCTGGACGTGATCAAGGGCATCTCCCAGCAAACCAACCTGCTGGCGCTGAACGCTGCGATCGAAGCGGCCCGTGCCGGTGAAGCCGGTCGTGGGTTTGCGGTGGTGGCCGATGAAGTGCGCAACCTGGCGCACCGCACCCAGGAGTCGGCGGAAGAAATCCACAAGATGATCACCTCGCTGCAAGTCGGCTCCCGTGAAGCGGTGACCACGATGAACGCCAGCCAGACCTCCAGCGAAGAAAGCGTGGAAGTGGCGAACCAGGCCGGCCTGCGACTGGTCAGCGTGACGCAGCGCATCGGCGAGATCGACGGCATGAACCAGTCGGTGGCCGCCGCGACCGAAGAACAGACCGCTGTGGTGGAAACCCTCAACATGGACGTCAGCCACATCAACCTGCTGAACCAGCAAAGCGTGGCCAACCTGAATGAAACCCTGAAGGATTGCGATGCCTTGTCCCAACAGGCCAATCGATTGAAACAACTGGTGGACAGCTTCAAGATCTGACCCCAGTCGCAAGCCGACCCATTCCCCTGTGGCGAGGGAGCTTGCTCCCGCTCGGCTGCGCAGCAGTCGTAAAGCCAACCAACGCGGTCCGCCTGTAAGCATGCTGGGGCCTGCTGCGCAGGCCAGCGGGAGCAAGCTCCCTCGCCACGGATGCTGGGTTGAATGGTCCAGCGCCATCGCGAGCAAGCTTGCTCCCACAGGGGACTGGCGGTGGACCTGGGTTTCGCATCCACCTCTGCTTCCACAGGGGATGGTTGGTGAGCCTGAGTCTTGGGTTCACTCCAGCTCAGTGTGGGAGCGAGCTTGCTCGCGATGGCGGCAGTCCAGTCAAATGACTGCAAACTGACCCACCGCTTTCGCGAGCAAGCCCGCTCCCACAGGGCATTGCCGCTTACTTGAACATCCCCTGCACATTCCCCATCGCCTCATCGGCGAAGCCCTGGAGGAAGTCCCTGAAGCCCGACGGTGTATGGGCGTCGGTGTGGTCGGCGATGATGGTCCAGGTGGCGCGGCAGCGGTTGTCCGCCAGGGGTTCGACGCGCATGGCCGCCCACAGGTTGTCGATGCCCAGTGTGTTGTAGATCAGCGTCCAGGTCATGTGCATGGCCTGGTCGTCACGGCTGTTGAGCTGTTCCACCACCAGGTTCTGCCCATCGCGGAAGAATTTCTTGCGCAGGGACCTCACGCCCTTGCCGGTCATTTCGATGTGCTCCAGTGCATGGATGAATTGATCGAAGCCGCCAAAATTACCCACGATGTTCCAGACGCGTGCCGCGTCAGCCGCGACCTCCACCGAGGTTTCGACGTGGCAGGCGTGGGGGTTCTTGATCAGGGTGTCGGGTTGAAATGCACTCATGGTCTTGCTCCTTGCTTTGGGTTGAGGGTGTTTCAGATGAAGTCGATGGCCTTGAGGTAATCGGCACCGCGCCGTAGCAGGGCCGGGGATTTTTCCGGGTAGCTGGCGCCCATCTGCCGCACGCCGGCGCGGGCGTTGTCGTGGCTGATCAGCGAGATGTCGCCGATGTCTTCCTCGAAGCCGTTGAGGTAGAAACCCAACACGCCAAACAACGCATTGTCGGCATCGACCCGAGCCAGTTGCCGTTGCCACTCGGCGACGCTCACCAGGGAAAACTCCCGGCCGCTGTCGCGGAACGACGCCACATAAGCGTCCCAGCTCAACGGCTGCGGGTTGTGCAGGTTGAACACCGCTTGGGTGGGCTGGTAGCGGCTGGCGTGGAAGGCGATAAAGCGGGCCAGGAAATCCACCGGCATCAGGTCGAAATTGAGTGACAGGTCCGGCACCTGGCCGAGCTGGATCGAACCCTTGAGCATCAGCATCAAGCGATTCTTGTGGGGCTGGCAGACCCCGGTCAGGCTGTTGAAGCTGATGTTGCCGGGGCGGAACAGATTGACCCAAACCCCGCGATCACGGGCCCGTTGCAGGATCCGTTCACCCACCCATTTGGACAGGTTGTAGCCGTTCTTGATGTAGATCGGCGGCGTCTCGGCGGCAGGCTGTTCCAGCACCTGGCCATCGGCATCCAGGGCACTGGAGGCGGACAGCGTGGAGACGAAATTGAAGATCTTCTTGCTGCGCCCCTCACACAGGCGCAGGCACTCGAAAATCGGCTCCACGTTGTCCCGCGCCAACGACTCGTAGTCGAGCACATGGTTGACGTGGGCCGCGTTGTGCACCAGCGCGCCGAAGGTGCGGTCGATGCGGGCGTAGACGTCGTCCGGCAAACCCAATTGCGGTTGGGTGATGTCGGCGGCATAGACGCTGACGCGGTCCAGGTCCAGATGGGCCAGGTGATTGTCCCGCAGGGCCTGGGAGAAACGCTCGGCTGCACTGTGTTCAGCGCTGGCGCGTACCAGGCACGCGACTTCGGTGGCGCCCCAGGCCAGCAGCGCTTCGACGATGTGCACGCCGAGAAAGCTGTTGGCGCCGGTCACCACCACCTTGTGCACATCGCCGCATTGGCTGATGGGCAGCGGTTCGAGGTTGAGCTCGGCCTCGGCATCGATGAAGGCCTGGGGGCTGAGGACCGAGGCGCCGCTGTGTTCCGGGTCGTCTAGCAACTTGGCCAAGGTCATCAGCGTCGGGGCTTCGATGAAGCGGTTGATCGACAAGCTGCGGCCGAACGTCTGGCGGATGCTCAGCAGCAGTCGCGACAGCAGGATCGAGTGCCCGCCGAGGTTGAAGAAGCTTTCGTCGGTGGCGATGTCGTCGACCGGCAGTTCAAGCAACTCGGCCCACAGTTGCTGCAGTTGGGTCTCCAGGGCGTTCTGCGGCTGGCGCCGCTGGCCATCGACGGGCACCTGCACCGCCGTGGCGAGCAATGCCCGGCGATCGACTTTGCCGTTGCTGGTGTAGGGCAGGCTGGGCAATTCGACGTAGGCCGTCGGATGCATGTAGCTGGGCAAGCTGTTTTGCACATGCTCGCGCAGCGCCTGGAGGGCGGCACCGGGGTGCGCTGGCTCGGGATGCACCAGGAACGCCAGGATCCGCCGCCGTTCATCGACCCCCACCGCCACTTGGCGAAACAATTGGCTTTCCCGCAGGCAGTGCTCGATTTCCTCGGGCTCGACCCGAAAACCGCGGATCTTCACTTGGTTATCGCGGCGGCCGCACAGTTCGATGCCATCGTCGGTCCACTGGCCGATGTCGCCGGTGCGATAGGCCCGCAGCGTTTGCCCGGTGGGCAGCGTCAGGTCGAGGTAACGCGTTGCGGTCAGTGTCGGATCGTTCAGATAGCCGAGGCCGACGCCCGGCCCGGCGATGTACAACTCGCCGGGAACCCCCTGGGGCACCGGTTGCAACTGTTCGTCCAGGATCAGCACCCGGCCATTGGCGATGGGCACGCCGAGGTTGCGGTTGTTGTCGCCGACGCCGAACGGGCGTGTGGTCGCCAGCACCGTGGTTTCGGTCGGGCCGTAGATGTTGTGGAACCGGCATTGTGGCGCGAGCTGTTCGATCACGAACGGCTCGCAGACATCGCCCCCGGTGATCAGGTGCGCCAGGCCCAGCGGCGCATCCAGGGGCATGACGCTCAGCAGCGCAGGCGGCAGAAAGGCGTGGCTGACGCGCTGCTGGTGAATCAGCGCCACCAGTTGCTGCGGATCGCGGCGCTGGTCTTCACTGGGCACCACCAGCAAGGCGCCGTGGATGAAGGTCGGCAGGATATCCAGCAGCGACGCGTCAAAGTTGATGGTGGAAAACTGCAACGCCCGGCTGTCGCGCCGCAACCCGACGTAGTCGCCGTACCAGGCACAGAAATGGCTGAGGTTGCGATGGCTGAGCAGCACGCCCTTGGGCTGGCCGGTGGTGCCGGAGGTGTAGATCGCCACGGCCGGTTCGTCGCCGTCCAGCGTACGGCGGATCAGCGAAGCCGGGATGCCGGGCTTGGGCGCTGGCAGTTGGTGGACATTCAGCGTTGGCACCGAGAGGTCGCCGAGGTCGCTGGCGCCGTCGTGCAGCAACAGGTCCGCCTGGGCATTTTCCAGGATAAAGCGCCGACGTTGCGCCGGGTGCTGCGGGTCCAGCGGCAGGTACACCGCCCCGCAGCCCAGCACCGCCAGAATCGCCGCGTACAGGTGTGCGGACTTGGGCAGGCACACACCGATGACCTTGTGGGAGGAAGGCTTGCCCCCGATGAACGATGACGCGGTTTGGTTGAGAGCATCGGTGTCTTCATCGCGGGCAAGCCTTGCTCCCACAGATTCTCCAACAGCTCCTTTCTCATGTTCTGCTCGGTGCAGTATTTCCAGCATCGGCTGCTGCAACCCCAGCGCCAGGCGGCGCAAGGATTTGTAGTCGATCAATTGCCCATCGACCCACAGGGCGGGTTGCGTTGCGTCAGCGAGCAGGCGCTGCTCGATGCTGTGCATCACCGGTACGTCGGCGGCGGCCAGCAGCCAGGGTACCGGCGGCCGGTTGAGGCGGTGCTCGAAGGCCAGCGGCTCCAGCGCATCGAGGCCGAGCAGGGGGTGGGCGACAGCGTCGGCGTGTACTGTCGGCCAGTGATCGAAGCAGGTGTCATCCCGGGATAACTGGCTGACCAGCCGTGCGCCGGTTTCGACCACTGTCGCCAACGTACGCAGGCGCAAGGACTGACCGTTGCCATCGCGTTGCGGCGCGATCACGTCCTGGCACAACGGCCGCTGCGCACCGTCGTGAAAGACCAGTACCGGTTGCGGCAATGCCTCGCCGGGCCGCGTGCGCAGCGCCACGCGGATCTGCAGGCATGAACGGGCTTCAATGGCTCGCGGCGTCGTCCCGTCGTCGATCAACAGGTCGACCGCGTCGTGATCGGCCGGCGATTGCCGGACCACACCGTGGCCGTGCAGCTCCAGTTCCCGGGCCAGTTCGGTCATGGCCTGGCTGGTGCCAGGCACTGCAATGTCGAGGCGTCTCATCGAAAGGTCCTCATGGGGTCAGGTAATCAGCGAGGGCGTCGCGTACGCAGGGGGACGCGAGCATCGAGCTGCCGCGGAAAAAGCGCGTGATGTTGCCCACCAACGGGTGAAAACGATTGATCGGATAGGCCAGCGCACTGGCGTCTTCACGCAGCGACTGGCGTACCGATTCGTCGACAGGCAGGTGCGCGATCAGCTCGAAGTCGAAGGCTTGCTGCAGGTCGCTCGCCAGGTAATGGGCGATGAAACCGGGCATCAGGCATGCGATCGCCGCGCGGTCTTCTTCGGGCGCGGTGCGCCAGTAGATCTGTACCAGTCGCGTCCAGAAACCGGAGTGCCGGCCCTCGTCGAGCAAGTGATCGGCCATCAGTCCCTTGATCGAGGCCTTGACCGAGTCGTCCCGGGCGAAGGCGGCCACTTCGTTGGTCACGGTGTTCTCGGCAATGGCGATGCAGATCAGCTCCACGGCGCTGAGCAAATGCTCCGGGGCCCGGGCCAGGGTCGCCGGTATGGCGCGACTGAGTTCGATCTGCCCAGGCAACGGGATAGGGTCGATGCCGGTCATGTCGATGGTCTGCTGCATGAAGTCCATCGCCACCAGCGCGTGGTAATCCTCGTCCACCACCACGGTCATCGCGTCATAACGGCACGCGAACGGGAACTCGATGCCAAAGCTGTTCTTGGCGATGCGCCGGGCGGTGTGGTCCACCAGTTCCGTCTCGAAAATCACCACATCGTTAATGAACTTGTAGAGGCTCTGCACCAGCACAAAATCGCGCAGCTGCGGGCAGTGGCTGAGGAAGGTCTGGCTGTGCACCAGGGGCTGGCGGCTCATGGGGAAGATCAGCTTGTCGTCGTCTTCGACCCGGCGCCGTGGCCGGGTACGGATCGTGGCGCGGCTTTCCCAGGCGTCGGCGAAGGATTGGTATTCGACGGCGTTCATGGCGTCACCTGTGCAACCGGTTGGGCCATGCTCTGGCGCAGGCCGTCCCACAAGGCCGCGCGGCTGTGAACGGCGGCGAGCGCGGCGGCCAGGACTTCGGTTTCGCGCTGCGGGTCGCCATCGATCAGCCGGGCCAACAGTTTTTCTGCCGCCGGCCCGTGGTCTTCGGAATCGACTTCGATGTGCCGTTGCAGGTAGTAACGAAAGGTCGGTGCCTGATCCAGGCCAATGCCCCAGGCGTCGAGCATGCGCTGGAACATCTGCGGGATGACACTCTCGCGACCATGCACGAAGGCGGCGGCCACGCTGTGGGCCGGGGCGTGCAGGGCGGTGTGCAGGGTCTGGCGGACGAACCGCGCCGCCGCCGGTTCGACCTTGACGCTGTCCAACGCGGTCTCGGGGCTGACGCCTTCCTGCTGCAGGGTGATGAACTGCTCGATTGCGCGGGTATCGGCGCCGATTTCCCGCATAGCGTCCAGGTACAGTTCGAAATGGCTGCAATAGCCGGCGCCAGGGCGGTCATCCGACTCTTCCCCCAACACGATTTCATTGATCAAGCGGGCCGCATGGGGGTCGGCCGGCGGTAGCCAGGGCAGGTGGACACAGGTGAGCTCGCGTTGCAGCCGCTTGGTCAGCGACATGAAGTCCCAGACGGCAAAGACATGGCTTTCCATAAAGCGGCGTAACAGATCGATTGATGTAATCTCGGAAAAAACCGGGTGTTGACCAAGTTCGCGTTTTTTTAGAGATAGTTGTTCTTTGGATGGCTGCATTGGAACGTCCTCATCAATGATGTTTTGTCCGGAAGGCGGCTCGTTAGTTAATGGAGGCGAGCGGGTGCCTGAACCGAAATCCATGAATTGCCAAAGTGGCTTGAGTATTCTCTTTTAATCGTGCTTTCGGCTTGCGATGCCCTTGTTTGCTTGGCTTTTCGCAAGTCGGAAGGGCCGTCAGTAACGCGGCGAATAAAAAACTAATACACGGAGCAAGTAAGCGGCAAGTACTTTTTTAATTATTTAAAGTGGGTGTTTTATTGGGCGCGAAGAGGGCTTTTAAAACTTTTAATATAAGTTTTATTGAGGCGAAGAAGCTCCTTCCGATTTAGGAGTATCAGAATCGAATAGTTCGAGTGAATGCCTCACTCGGAGCACTTCAGGGATCGGGGAGTAAGGAAGTTTTATGTTATGGGCAGGACGTCGGTCGGACATCCGATCATCCCGCCGGTTGGACGACGCTCCTTGCGTATTGGCTTCGATTCGCCTGGCCTCAGCCAGGCGTTGACTTCTTCAGGTCTGTTTTGAATCGACAAGCGCAAGAGTGAGCCCAAATCGATGGCAGTGCCATTGAACTGATGGGGCGACGAGCCGCGGCCACGGCCAGGCCGCGCCGCGCTGGCGACAAGTGAGTCGGAAGGATATGTAAGAAATTTTTACGCCGGACGGAGCGCCGGCGTGGGATCACAGCTTCGACGGCTGTTCCAGATACCGGCGCATGGTGACAGAGGCTTTTTCCAGGTGCAGTTCCAGCAAGACGATCGCTTTGTCGATGTCTCTGGCCCGCGCGGCGTCGAGCAGCGCGTGATGATCGTCCTGGCTCAGCTTGCCCAGGCCCATGGACGACAGATGAAAGCGCAGGAAGCGCTCTTCTTCATTGAGCTCGCGCTCGATCAGGTCCAGCAGTTTGCCATTGGGCGCCTTGTGATAAAGCGACATGTGGAACAGCCGGTTGAGCTTGCCGATCTCGGCGTGATTGGTTTCCGTTTCCAGCTGTTCGATGTACTGGGCGGCCAGTGCCAGGTCGTTGTCATCGAGCAGCGGGATGGACAGGCGCAAGGCGAAAGATTCCAGGACCGAGCGCAGGGCGTAGGTCTCTACCGCATTGTTGGTGATCAACGGCGCCACGACGGCGCCCTTGTGCTGAACCACATTGAGCAGCGACTGCGCTTCGAGCTGGCGCAACGCCTCGCGCACCGGCATACGGCTCACGCCGAACAGGTCAGCCAGTTCCTGCTGGCGCAGGGCGGTTCCGCAAGGCAAGCGTCCATCGAGGATGGCCTCGCGCAGCGACTCTTCGATGATCGAGCGTGCCTGATCCGCGGGAATGGGACCGTTGATCTGGATAGTGCTTAGTGGTTTGGGCTTCTGTGTCACGACAACGCACCCTGCTTGGTAGTAAAGATTGGATCCAGGCACACGTTAGTTACAGGTTGGCGAGCCGTCAAAATCTCTCGACCAGAGGTTCCTGAACTAAAGTTTAGTCTGCCTGCGGTGATTGCACCTTGCCATTGTCTTTTGGTGGGCCAGGCGTCACCATCCAACGAATTTCCAACGACCCTTTTCGGACGTATTTCCCTTGGCTGCACCGTTCCCTGTCCTCAGGTCCTTGCGCTGGCTGTGTTCGGCATTGTTGCTGGCCGGCCTGATGCTGGGCGGCCTGCGGGCCGACTGGGACTTTGCGCAGATCAGCCGGCGGGCGCAAGCGTTATATGGGCCGCTGGGCGAAGGGCAGCAACGGATCGACGCGTGGCAGCAATTGCTGGCGACCCAGAAACAGATCCCGGAACTGGAACAGCTCAAGGTGGTGAACCTGTTTTTCAACAAACAGGTGCGCTACGTGGAGGACATCGACCTGTGGCGTGAAGTCGACTATTGGGAAACGCCGATCCAGGCTCTATGGAAGGGCGCCGGCGATTGTGAAGACTACGCCATCGCCAAGTATTTCAGCCTGCGTCATCTCGGGGTGTCCAGTGACAAACTGCGCATCACCTACGTCAAGGCCTTGCGGCAGAACCGTGCACACATGGTGCTCACCTATTACGCCACGCCCGAGGCGATGCCGCTGGTCCTCGACAGCCTGATCGACGGCATCCAGCCGGCCAGCCAGCGAACCGACTTGCTCCCGGTCTACTCTTTCAATGCCGAAGGGTTGTGGCTGCCGGGCGCCAAGGGCAACAAGAAAGTGGGTGACACCAAGCGCCTGTCCCGGTGGCAGGATGTGTTGAAAAAAATGCAGGCCGAAGGTTTCCCGGTCGAGACGACTAACTAGGAGCGCGCGCTCAGATGTCCTTGTTCAAACAGCTGTTGATCGCTATCTGTCTGTTCCTGGTGGTTGCCTTCAGCGGCAGCTTCATGGTCAGCCTGGAGAGCTCGCGGGCCCAGTACGTCAACCAGTTGCGCTCCCACGCCCAGGACGCGGCCACGGCGCTGGCGTTGTCGTTGACACCGAACATCGACGACCCGGCGATGGTGGAGTTGATGGTCAGCTCGATCTTCGACAGCGGCTACTACGCGACCATCCGCGTGGTCGACGTGGCCACCGACAAGACCCTGGTCGAGCGCACCGGTACGCCGGACGCCGGCAGCGTGCCGCAATGGTTCGTCAAGCTGATCGGCCTGGAACCGGCCGGTGGCGATGCCATCGTCAGCCGCGGCTGGGAGCAGGCGGCGCGGGTCGAGGTGATCAGCCACCCGATGTTCGCCCTCGCCAAGCTGTGGCAGAGCGCGTTGGGCAGCCTGGGCTGGCTGTTGCTATGCGGCGCCGTAAGCGCGGTGCTGGGGGCCTTGCTGCTGCGTCGCCAGCTCAAGCCGCTGGACTACATGGTGCATCAGTCCCATGCCATCGCCCGACGTGAGTTCCTGAGCTTGCCGGAGCTGCCGCGCACGCCTGAATTGCGCCGTGTGGTGCAGGCGATGAACCAGATGGTCGAGAAGCTCAAGGCGCTGTTCCAGGAGCAGGCCGAGCGCAGCGAGAAACTGCGGGTCGAGTCCTATCAGGACAACCTCACGGGCCTGGCCAACCGGCGCTATTTCGAAATGCAGCTCAATGCCCGGGTGAGCAACCCGGAGCAGGCCAGTTCCGGTTATCTGCTGTTGCTGCGGGTCAAGGACCTGGCCGGTTTGAACCAGCGGCTGGGTGGGCAGCGCACCGATCAGTTGCTTAAGGCGGTGGGTGAGCAATTGCAGCGTGAGTGCGCCCGCTATCCGGAAACCCACAACCTGGTCACGCGTATTCGCGGCGGCGAGTTCGCGGTGTTGGCGCCCGGTCTGGTGCGTGAGGAAGCCTTGCAACTGGCGCAGAACCTCGAAGGTGCGTTGGCGAGCCTGCACGCCACTGGAGCGACTGACGTGGCGTCGGTGGCCTCCATCGGGCTGGCGCCGTTCGTCCATGGCGACTCGCCGCAAGCGGTGCTCCAGCTCGGCGACCAGGCCCTGGCCCAGGCCGAAAGCCAGGGCGAACCGGGCTGGGCCTGTCTGGACCACAGTGCCTCGGCGAGCGTCGGCGACGATCACCATGCCTGGCATACGTTGCTCGACCAGGCTTTGAGTCATCAGCGCTTCGAGCTGTACTTCCAGCCGGTGGTGGCTGCCCAGGACACCCAGGTGGTGCTGCATTACAAAGTGCTGTCGCGCTTGCTGGACGAGCAGGGCCAGACCATCCCCGCCGGGCGGTTCCTGCCGTGGTTGGAGCGCTTCGGTTGGACGGCGCGCCTGGATCGCTTGATGCTTGAACAGGTGCTCGAGCAAATGGCCGGGCATGAACAATCCCTGGCGTTGAACCTGTCTTCGGCGACCTTGGCCGATCCGCAGGCGCTGAACAAGGTCTTCGAGATCCTGCGGGCGCATTCCAACCTTGGGCCGCGCTTGACCCTGGAGATTGGTGAAGAGCAACTGCCGGAGCAAGCGCTGCTGGAACAGTTGACTCGGCATCTGCGCGAGCTTGGTTTTTCCCTGAGTCTGCAGCGTTTTGGTGGGCGGTTCAGCATGATTGGCAACCTGTCGCGGTTGGGGTTGGCTTACCTGAAGATCGATGGCAGCTATATTCGTGCGATTGACCAGGAGAGCGACAAGCGCTTGTTCATCGAGGCGATTCAGCGTGCGGCTCACAGTATTGACTTGCCGTTGATTGCTGAGCGGGTTGAGACGGAAGGGGAGTTGGCGGTGATTCGGGAGATGGGGTTGTTTGGGGTGCAGGGGCAGTTGGTTGGGGAGCCTCGGCGGTGGGGGTGAATTTGTTTACCTTCTGACCGGGTACATATCCATTGCTGCGGTAACGGCGGCTGGCGGTTACGCCCTTACGGCGTGTCACTTTTGGCAAACGCCCCAAAAGTAACCAAAAGGTCTTGCCCCACCACTCGGTGCCTCGCCTAGGCTCGGCATGCCCTCACTCCGGCATTGCTCCGTGGGCCCGCCGCGAAGGACCATCCATGGTCCAGCGCGGCTATCCCGGCATCCATGCCGGGATGCCCACTGCGCAATGCCTGCGTTCGGCCAGCGTGGTTAACGGGGCCCCCAGATCAAAAGCCGAAGCGAGGCGGCCTTAGAGCCGACCTGGCTCTCCCGGCCGTACTCCGATCCCATTGTGGGAGCGAGCCTGCTCGCGAAGGCGGCCTGACAGCCGACCTGGGCTCTCCCGGCCGTACTCCGATCCCATTGTGGGAGCGAGCCTGCTCGCGAAGGCGGCCTGACAGCCGACCTGGGCTCTCCCGGCCGTACTCCGATCCCATTGTGGGAGCGAGCCTGCTCGCGAAGGCGGCCTGACAGCCGACCTGGGCTCTCCCGGCCGTACTCCGATCCCATTGTGGGAGCGAGCCTGCTCGCGAAGGCGGCCTGACAGCCGACCTGTCTCTCCGGCCATACCCCGATCCAACTGTGGGAGCGAGCTTGCTCGCGATGGCGGAGGATCAGTTTGCGGTGATGTTGGATACCCACAAGGGGTTTGGGAACGGCACGGTCCTGTGGCGAGGGAGCTTGCTCCCGCTGGGGCGCGCAGCGGCCCCCAAAAAAACGATGAGCGCTGCGCACTCAAGCGGGAGCAAGCTCCCTTGCCACAAAAGCTTCTCAGCCATCACGGCACAGATTGATCAACGGTAAACGCTGTGGGGGCGAGCTTGCTCGCGATAGCGGTGGTTCAGTCATATGACTACTGGGCTTGCTGGCCCATCGCGAGCAAGCTCGCTCCCACAGGAGAAACGCGATCACCCTAAGCCAGGTCGGCTCTCAGGCCGCCTCGTGAAGGACGTTGATCTCGGGCGCCCCGTTAACCACGATGGCCGAACGCAGGCATTGCGTAGTGGGCACCTCGGCATGGATGCCGAGGTAGCCGCGCTGGGCCATGGATGGCCCTTCGCGGCGGCCCACGGAGCAATGCCTTCGTTCGGGCATGCCGAGCCTAAGCGAGGCACCAAGTGGTGGGGCATGAGCGTTTTGGTTACTTTTGCGCTTTTCAAAAGTGACCCGCCGTCAGGGCGGAACCGTAAGTAGCCGTTACCGCAGAAACGGATATACACCCCCTCTAAAAGTCAGGTCCTAGGAGATTTCCTTCGAGTTGTAGCGAACTTGGTGAACTTGTCCGGCGTCTGCCCCGTGGCTAGTCTGGGTTTGTCACTGAAAAAAACGGTGACACTGGCGTGCAAGCCGGTTAAAAGACGACGCGCAAGCGCTTTATGGCGGTTGTGCGTGGGAGATTTCTTCGCGAGAAGGAGTCTGCCGGGGTTCCGTCTGCCCGGTCTTGCACACCTGCGTACAGCTGCCACCTCATTTGCGTGCAAGCGAAGGGTGTCGGTTCCACTTCTACAGATGGAGCTTCACGACATGTTCAAAGTAACTCCGAATCCGCCAGAAAACCCTGGCAATGCTTCCGACAAATCCTCGAAATCCAAAAAACTCGACGAAGCCGCCCAACGCGCCCTCGACTATTACCTCAATCCCAAACCAACCGATGACGCCTCGGGAAAAACCCAAACCGCCCAGCTCTTCATGGTCTCCCCGGACATCGACACCGAAACCCTCCTGGCCAATGCCTCCGAAGACCTGCTGTCCATCAGTGCCATCGCCGCCGACCTGGCGGATGACGTCGACGGCTCACGCCGCAGCGTGATCCTGGCGATCAGTCGAATGGCCGATGGGGTGCATTTGCTGGTGGAGCGGGCGATGGATCGGCTGGAGGTTCAAGCGGCGGGCTGACAGGCCTGCAGTGGATTGACGATTGCCATCGCGAGCAAGCTCGCTCCCACACTGGATCTGTTTCGAATCGAAATATGGAGATCAACACCGATCAACTGTGGGAGCGAGCTTGCTCGCGATGGCGTCAGCCCAGACAACCCAAAACCGGGCAATGTGGTCCACCTGGAGACATGCAGGGGCCTGCTTCGCAGGCCAGCGGGAGCAAGCTCCCTCGCCACAGGTGCTGTGTATTGCCTGGAGTGGCGTCAGCCTAGATCAACCCCTTCTCATCATCATCGATCAACCGACTCAACCCGCCCAATGCCTCCCGGGCCTGATTGCGGTCCATCAGCTTGGCCTGGGCCGCCGGTGGCAGGTCGGTGACGCGAATCACGCCTTTGCTGGTCAGCACCTGGATCAAGTCGTCGAGTACCCGGATCATCTCCAGGTCGCTCTGCTTGAGCTGCTTGAGGCTGTTTTCCACCGCCTGGTTGGCGAACCAGTCCTGGATCTCGTGGTTGTCGGACGGCAAGGTCTCGGTGGCCTCGGCGTAAGCGGTGGCTTCTACGCGCACCAGCAGGCCTTGTGCATCGCGTTGCACATAAAACATCGGGCATCCCTCATGTATGAAGCGGCGTCATGCTGGGCAGCATAGGCCAACTGCAGAGGAGTATGAACACTTATCCCGTGGCGAGGGAGCTTGCTCCCGCCGGGCTGCGCAGCAGCCCCAAAAAACAGGGCCGCTTCGCGTCTCAGTGGTAGCAATCTCTGGCCACGGGTTTTGTGTCAGGTTCAGCTGTTGTTGTGATCGACCTTGATGGTCGGGTCGCTGCCGGCGATCAATGAGTTCAGGTTTACGTTCGACCAGTTGTTGCCTTCGAGCTTGATCGTCACGTCCGGCGTCGCTGCGGCACCGTTGGCCCCATTGAATTGGCCGGAAGTGCTGACCTGCAGCGACGACACGCCATCGACCGTGCTGATTTTCAGGAAGTGGTCGATGGTGCTGCCGGTCTCACCCTGCAACAGGTCCCGCAGGTCGATCCGGTCACCTTCGCTGGCCTTGAAGTCCTTGATCACGTCAGTGCCGGTATCGCCGGCCTTCCAGACAAAGGTATCGCCCCCCAGACCGCCGATCAGGGTGTCATTGCCCTGGCCGCCGATCAGTGTGTCGTTACCCGTGCCGCCCAGCAGGATGTCATTGCCCTTGCCACCGTTGAGCGAGTCGTTGCCGCCCTGGCCGAAAATGATGTCGTTGCCGGCGCCGCCCAGCAGCGTGTCGTTGCCGTCGTGAGCACCGGACACATCGAACGCGGTGTAGTGCTCGGTGATGTACTGGTGCACGTTGCTGGCGGTGACCTTGCTGACGTCCACGCCGCTCTGTTGGGCGACGAAAGCCTGGATGGCCTGGTAGCCCTCGCCGGCAACGCCGTTGAAGCTCACCAGGTCGCCGAACAGGATGTCATTGCCGTCGCCACCGTTGACCGTGTCGGCGCCCGGCAGGGTCGCTTCGGTGTGGCCGATGATCGAGTTGGCCAGGTCTTTCGGGTCGATGTTGGTCTGCGGTTTGCCATCCGAGTCGTAGGGCTTGAGATCGTCCAGGGTCACGCCATTATTCAGGCCGATGGCTTCTACGTTGCTCAGGCCCTTCAACAGGGTGAAGCTGGCGGACGAGCCGGTTGCCGCCCAGGAGTCGGCGTAGCCACTGCCATCCAGGTAGGAGAACTCAAAGGTCCCGTTGCCCTCGGCATGCACCGTGCCGACATAGTTCTCGTTCCAGTTCCGACCGCTCTTGGTCGACAGGTACATTTCGCCGTTTTCGTAGATGGTGAATTTATGCGTGCTGTCGATCGTCTGGGTGTAGTACTTGCCGACGGTATAGTTGGCCGCACTCAGAACGTCGTCGAGCTTGACGGTGCCGTACAGTGTCGGGTTCGTCTGTTCGCCGGACTGGTAGAGGGTCGGCTGACCGTCGGTGATGAAGTACGTCAGGTTCTTCGCACCGGTATTGCTCAGGGCCTGGGTGCTATTGAAGAAGTTCGCGGTGGTCTTGAACACGTCTTCATAGTTGGTGCCGCCGCCGGACACCATCGAGTCGAGCACGTTCTTGAGCAGTGTCAGCGCGTTAGGGTCGTTGAGGTTCACCGCAACGCTTTTGTTCACTTGGTTATCGAAGTCCGCCAGGAAAATGTTCACGGTGCCCGAGTTACTGCCCATGCTCTGCTTGAGGGTGTTGAACACTTGGGTCAAGGAGTTCTTGGCGGCGGTCACGGACGACGAACTCATGCTGCCGGAGCTGTCGACCATGAAGGCGATGTTGTAGTTGGTGCCTGGCACCACGGTCAGGCCGCCGATGTCGGCGACTACCACGTCGTTACCGTCTGTGCCGGTGACGTTGTCGCTGCCGGAGGTGGCGGTGACTGCGTTGTAGGTGGCTGGGTACACCGTGACCGGGATCTGCGCCGTGCTGACCGCCGAGCCGCCGAGGGCTTCGGTGGACGTCGATGTCACGGTCAGGTTGAACTGGCCGTTGTAGTAGGTCGGCGGTGTCAGAGTCAGGCTACCCAGGTTCCAGCCGGTGACCGAAGCTTCGCCGTTGCTGCCCACGGTAGCGGTATGACCCGCGCCGTCACTCAGCACGCTGCCTTCAGGAATGCCACCGATCTTCACGCTCAGGCTTTCGGAGCCGTCGGTGTCGGTCAGGGCGGTGGTGATCTTCGACAGGTGCACGCTGGTGCCTTCGGCGCCTTCGTTGAGCTTGAAGCCGTCGTAGTAGCCTTCGCCGTTGGTGCCGTGCAGGTCGGAGACGGTCACGCCAGCATTTACCAGATCGGTCACGCCGGTGTAGAGCGGTACGCCGGCACTGCTCAGGTCCACGGGTGTGCTGCCATTGACCGACAGGTTCACGTCGTAGCTGCCCGGGCCGGTCTGGTTGTGGTGGTAGATGTCCAGGGTGTAGTAGCCGCTGGTGGTCGGCGTGAACGAACCGTTCAACTGGCCGCCCGCACCCCACGTGGTTGCCGCGGCGGTCTTGCCGCCGATGGTGACCAGCAAACTGTCATCGCCTATGCCGCTGAAGGTGTAGGTCTTGCCGGCTTCGAGGAAGATCAGGCCCGAGGTTTTCGACGCGGTGCCCGGGTTGACGTTGCTGTCGGACTGCACGTTGGTCACGTTGGTGCTGCTGTTCGGCGTGCCGGCGGCATCGATCACCGACTTGAGCGTGCCGGACGGCGCGCCGCTGCCATCGGTGCCCAGGCCCGACAGGCCGGTCCAGACTTCCTTGATCAGCCCGGTGGAGGTCACGTTGTTGCCGGCCACGTTGAGGCTCGGTGCGTCGGCGACCGGGGTGATGTCGATCTTCACGGTGCTGGTATTGCCCAGCGCCTGGCCATCGGTTGGCTGGAAGCTGATTTGCGCGTAATCGGCCTTTTGATTGCCCACACCGGCCGGGTTGCCGTTGGCGCCGGATTCGTTGGCATCGGGGGTAAAGCGCAGCTTGCCAGCGTCGATGTCGGCCTTGCTGAAGGTCTGGTTGTTGGCCACATCCTTCCAGGTTGCGCCGTCCAGGTACTGCAACTTGCCGTCACCCGGCAGCCCGGTGATTTTCACACCCTGGCTGGCGGCGGCGCTGTCCACGTCGCTGATACCGAACGTCGACCAGCCGAGGACCAGCGAAGTGTCTTCGGTACCGGTCACCGCGCCACCGGTGGCCACTGGCGCGTCGTTGATCCCGACCACGTTCACGGTGGTGGTCGCTGTGTTCGAGTAGTTACTGCCGTCGGTCACCGTCACGGTGATGATGCGCGGTACGGTGCTCGGGTCTTCGCTGTTGTTGATGAAGCTGATGTTCTTGATCTGCTGCATGTAGTCGGCCAGCGTCGCATTGCCCGTCAGCGTCAGGACGACCTTGCCGTCGGTGCTGTTGGCGTTGATGCTGATGCCGTTGACGCTGTTGCCCAGGTTCAGCGCATCGCCAGGCTGACGGTTGGTCAGCACGATGGTGGCGCCGGTCAGCATCGTGCTGTCCGGGTCAGTGATTTTCAGGTCGGTGTCGGCGATGGACACGCCCGGGCCGGTGGTGCCTTCGGTGAAGGTCACCTGGTAATCGGCACCGGTCTTGCCGCTGGAGTTGTTGGCGTCCAGGTCGAGGACCGGCGGCGCATCGTTGTCGATGATCGAGGTGCTGACGCTGCCATTGGTACCGCTGACGGCCAGGTGCTCGAAGTTGCCACCGGTGGCCGAGTCGATCTTGACCACGAAGTTTTCGGTGCCTTCGGTGATCTTGTCGTCCAGCGTCGCCACATTGAAGGTCGCGCTGGTGGCGTTGGCCGGGATCTTCACGGTGTAGACGCCGGTGAAGTCCGTGCCGTCGGCGGCAGTGCCGCTGTAGACGATCTTGACTGTCACCTCGGTTTGCGCCGGGTTCGTCAGGCTGACGGTGTACGTGGCCGCCTGGCCTTCAGTGACCGACGTGCTGCCGGTGATGCTGACGGTGGTGTTGTCGACAGTGTCGGTGACAGCGGTCACCGCTGGCGTGGTGCTTGGGACCAGGTTCTCGAAGTTGCCACCGGTGACGGTCTTGATGGTTGCCGCGACGCTACCGGCGTCTTGGTAGACGTCGTCCTTCGGTGCATCGACGATAACGGTACCGGTGGTCTTTCCGGCGTCGATGGTGATGACCGCACCGTTGCTCAGGGTCACGGTGACGGGTGTGCCGGCGGCGTTGGTCAGGGTGGCGGTGTAGGTGATCTGGCCGCCCTCGGCCACCGTACCGGTGGCGCTCAGGCTCAGGCCGGTTGTGTCCTGCGTGTCGGTCACCGACGTGTCAGCCGGTTTGCCGTCAATGGCGAGTTTTTCGTAGTTGCCACCCTTGGCGTCGTCAATCTTGACGCTCAAGTGGTTGCCGCCAGCGAGGGCATCGTTAGGTGTAACGAAGTTCGCGCTACCGGAGCTGGCGCCGACCGGGATTGTGATGGTCTGGCCGTTGCTCAATGTCACGACCAGCGGAGCGCCGGTGACTGGCGCATTGACCGACGCGGTGTAAACGACGGTGCCACCTTCAACTGCAGTCGGTGTCGCGGTGAGCGAGACGGTGCTGGTGTCGATGGTATCGGTGACGTCGGTCACCGCAGGCGTAGTGCTTGGCACCAGGTTTTCGAAGTTACCGCCGGTGGCCTTGTCGATGCTGACTTCAACCTTGCCGGCATCTTTGTAGACGTCGTCTTTCGGCGCGTCGACGGTGACGGTGCCGGTGGTGGCGCCGGCTGCGATGTTGATGACGGCGCCGTTGCTCAAGGTCACGGTGACTGGCGAGCCGGCGGCGTTGGTCAGGGTTGCGGTGTAGACGATCGAGCCGCCTTCGGCAACGGTGTTGGTCGCCGACAGGGACAGGCCGGTAGTGTCCTGAACGTCAGTGACTGAAGTTTCAACCGGGGTTTTATCTGCAACCAGGTTTTCGTAGTTGCCACCTTTAGCGTCGTCGATCTTGACGCTCAAGTGATTGCCGCCAGCGAGGGCGTCGTTTGGCGTGACGAAATTCACGCTGCCGGAGCTTGCGCCGACCGGGATGGTGATGGTCTGGCCGTTGCTCAACGTCACGACGAGAGGGGCGTCGGTGACCGGAGCATTCACCGACGCGGTGTAAACGACGGTGCCGCCTTCAGCGACGGTCGAGGTGGCCGTCAGGCTGACTGTCGAAGTGTCGATGGTGTCGGTCACGTTGGTCACGGCTGGCGTGGTGCTTGGAACCAGGTTTTCGAAGTTACCGCCGGTTGCCTTGTCGATGCTGACTTCAACCTTGCCGGCGTCTTTGTAGACGTCATCTTTCGGCGCATCGACGGTGACGGTGCCAGTGGTGGCGCCGGCTGCGATGTTGATGACGGCGCCGTTGCTCAGGGTCACGGTGACTGGCGAGCCGGCGGCGTTGGTCAGGGTTGCGGTGTAAACGATCGAGCCGCCTTCGGTGACGGTGTTGGTCGCGCTCAACGTCAGGCCGGTTGTGTCCTGGGTATCCGTGACGGTGGTGTCGGCAGGCTTGCCATCGATGGCGAGGTTTTCGTAGTTGCCGCCCTTGGCGTCGTCGATCTTGACGCTCAGGTTATCGCCGCCCGCCAATGCATCGTTCGGCGTGACGAAATTCACGCTGCCGGAGCTTGCGCCAACCGGGATGGTGATGGTCTGGCCGTTGCTCAGCGTCACGACGAGTGGGGCGTCGGTGACTGGAGCATTCACCGACGCGGTGTAAACGACAGTGCCGCCTTCAGCCACGGTAGACGTAGCGGTGAGCGAGACAGTGCTGGTGTCGATGGTATCGGTGACGTCGGTCACCGCAGGCGTGGTGCTTGGGACCAGATGCTCGAAGTTGCCGCCAGTGGCCTTGTCGATGCTGACTTCAACCTTGCCGGCGTCTTTGTAGACATCGTCTTTCGGCGCGTCGACGGTGACGGTGCCAGTGGTGGCGCCGGCTGCGATGTTGATGACGGCGCCGTTGCTCAGGGTCACGGTGACTGGCGAGCCGGCGGCGTTGGTTAGGGTCGCGGTGTAAACGATCGAGCCGCCTTCGGTGACGGTGTTGGTCGCGCTCAACGTCAGGCCGGTTGTGTCCTGGGTATCCGTGACGGTGGTGTCAGCCGGTTTGCCATCGATGGCGAGGTTTTCGTAGTTGCCGCCCTTGGCGTCGTCAATCTTGACGCTCAGGTTATCGCCGCCCGCCAATGCATCGTTCGGCGTGACGAAATTCACGCTGCCGGAGCTTGCGCCAACCGGGATGGTGATGGTCTGGCCGTTGCTCAGCGTCACGACGAGTGGGGCGTCGGTTACCGGAGCATTCACCGACGCGGTGTAAACAACGGTGCCGCCCTCAGCGACGGTCGAGGTGGCAGTCAGGCTGACAGTCGAAGTGTCGATGGTGTCAGTAACGTCAGTGACTGCTGGCGTGGTGCTTGGCACCAGGTTTTCGAAGTTACCGCCGGTGGCCTTGTCGATGCTGACTTCAACCTTGCCGGCGTCCTTGTAGACATCATCTTTCGGCGCGTCGACGGTGACGGTGCCAGTGGTGGCGCCGGCGGCGATGTTGATGACGGCGCCGTTGCTCAAGGTCACGGTGACTGGCGAGCCGGCGGCGTTGGTCAGGGTGGCGGTGTAAACGATCGAGCCGCCTTCGGCGACGGTGTCGGTCGCGCTCAACGTCAGGCCGGTCGTGTCTTGGGTATCCGTGACGGTGGTGTCAGCCGGTTTGCCATCGATGGCGAGGTTTTCGTAGTTGCCGCCCTTGGCATCATCGATCTTGACGCTCAGGTTATCGCCACCCGCCAATGCATCGTTCGGCGTGACGAAATTCACGCTGCCGGAGCTTGCGCCAACCGGGATGGTGATGGTCTGGCCGTTGCTCAACGTCACGACGAGAGGGGCGTCGGTTACCGGAGCATTCACCGACGCGGTGTAAACAACGGTGCCGCCTTCAGCGACGGTCGAGGTGGCAGTCAGGCTGACAGTCGAAGTGTCGATGGTGTCAGTAACGTCAGTGACTGCTGGCGTGGTGCTTGGCACCAGGTTTTCGAAGTTACCGCCGGTGGCCTTGTCGATGCTGACTTCAACCTTGCCGGCGTCCTTGTAGACATCATCTTTCGGCGCATCAACGGTAACGGTGCCAGTGGTGGCGCCGGCGGCGATGTTGATGACGGCGCCGTTGCTCAAGGTCACGGTGACTGGCGAGCCGGCGGCGTTGGTCAGGGTGGCGGTGTAAACGATCGAGCCGCCTTCGGCGACGGTGTCGGTCGCGCTCAACGTCAGGCCGGTCGTGTCTTGGGTATCCGTGACGGTGGTGTCAGCCGGTTTGCCATCGATGGCGAGGTTTTCGTAGTTGCCACCTTTGGCGTCGTCAATCTTGACGCTCAGGTTATCGCCGCCCGCCAATGCATCGTTCGGCGTGACGAAATTCACGCTGCCGGAGCTTGCGCCGACCGGGATGGTGATGGTTTGACCATTCGACAGGGTAACAACCAACGGAGCGTCGGTGACTGGTGCGTTGACTGACGCGGTGTAAACGACAGTGCCGCCTTCAGCCACAGTAGACGTAGCGGTGAGCGAGACAGTGCTGGTGTCGATGGTGTCGGTGATATCGGTCACCGCAGGCGTGGTGCTCGGCACCAGGTTTTCGAAATTGCCGCCGGTGGCCTTGTCGATGCTGACTTCAACCTTGCCGGCGTCCTTGTAAACGTCGTCGGAAGGCGCGGCAACGCTGACGGTGCCAGTGGTGGCGCCGGCAGCGATGGTAATGATCGAGCCATTGCTCAGGGTCACGGTGACCGGTGTGCCGGCAGGGTTGGTCAGGGTGGCGGTGTAGAGAATTTGCCCGCCTTCTGCCACTTGGGTGGATGCCGACAGGTTCAGGCCGGTGGCATCAGCCGAATCGGTGATCGTGGTGACGGCAGGTGTAGTGCTTGGCACCAGGCTTTCGAAGTTGCCACCGGTCGCACCCGTGATGGTGGTGCTGACGGTGCTGCCGTTGTTGTAGACGTCATTGGCCGGAGTATCGACGTTGACGGTACCGGTGGTCTGGCCCGCAGCAATGGTAATGACCGAGCCGTTGCTCAAGGTCACGGTCACCGGAGTCTGGGCCGCATTGGTCAGCGTCGCGGTGTAAGTGATCTGGCCGCCTTCGGTAATGGTATCGCTGGCGGTCAAGGTCAGACCGGTTGCATCGACCGAATCGGTGATCGTGGTGACCGCTGGTGTAGTGCTCGGGACCAGATTCTCAAAGTTGCCACCCGTCGCACCGGTAATGGTGGTACTGACGGTGCTGCCGTTGTTGTAGACGTCATTGGCCGGGGTATCGACGTTGACGGTACCGGTGGTCTGGCCCGCAGCAATGGTAATGACCGAGCCGTTGCTCAAGGTCACGGTCACTGGGGTCTGGGCAGCGTTAGTCAGCGTCGCCGTGTAAGTGATCTGGCCGCCTTCGGTAATGGTATCGCTGGCGGTCAAGGTCAGGCCGGTGGCATCGACCGAGTCAGTAATCGTGGTAACTGCGGGCGTAGTGCTCGGGACCAGATTCTCAAAGTTGCCACCGGTCGCACCGGTAATGGTGGTGCTGACGGTGCTGCCGTTGTTGTAAACGTCGTTGGCTGGAGTGTCGACCGCAACAGTACCGGTGGTCTGGCCCGCAGCGATGGTGATGACCGAGCCGTTGCTCAAGGTCACGGTCACTGGCGTCTGGGCAGCGTTAGTCAGTGTCGCCGTGTAAGTGATTTGTCCGCCTTCGGTAATGGTATCGCTAGCGGTCAGCGTCAGACCTGTAGTGTCAGTGGAGTCGGTGATCGTGGTGACCGCTGGTGTAGTGCTAGGCACCAGGTTTTCGAAGTTGCCACCCGTCGCACCGGTAATCGTGGTGCTGACCGTGCTGCCGTTGTTGTAGACGTCATTGGCCGGAGTATCGACGTTGACGGTGCCGGTGGTCTGGCCCGCAGCGATGGTAATGACCGAGCCATTGCTCAAGGTCACGGTCACTGGGGTCTGGGCAGCGTTAGTCAGCGTCGCCGTGTAAGTGATCTGGCCGCCTTCGGTAATGGTATCGCTGGCGGTCAAGGTCAGGCCGGTGGCATCGACCGAGTCAGTAATCGTGGTAACTGCGGGCGTAGTGCTCGGGACCAGATTCTCAAAGTTGCCACCGGTCGCACCCGTGATGGTGGTGCTGACGGTGCTGCCGTTGTTGTAAACGTCGTTGGCCGGGGTATCGACAGCAACAGTACCGGTGGTCTGACCCGCAGCGATAGTGATGACCGAGCCATTGCTCAGGGTCACGGTCACCGGAGTTTGAGCCGGGTTGGTCAAGGTGGCGGTGTAAGTGATCTGACCGCCTTCGGTGATGGTGTTGCTGGCGGTCAAAGTCAGGCCAGTGGTATCAGCCGAATCAGTAATCGTGGTGACCGCAGGCGCAGTGCTCGGGACCAGGTTTTCGAAGTTGCCACCGGTCGCACCGGTGATGGTGGTGCTGACGGTGCTGCCGTTGTTGTAGACGTCATTGGCCGGAGTATCGACGTTGACGGTACCGGTGGTTTGGCCGGCGGCGATGGTGATGACCGAGCCATTGCTCAGGGTCACGGTCACCGGAGTTTGAGCCGGGTTGGTCAAGGTGGCGGTGTAAGTGATCTGACCGCCTTCGGTGATGGTGTTGCTGGCGGTCAAAGTCAGGCCAGTGGTATCAGCCGAATCAGTAATCGTGGTGACCGCAGGCGCAGTGCTCGGGACCAGGTTTTCGAAGTTGCCACCGGTCGCACCGGTGATGGTGGTGCTGACGGTGCTGCCGTTGTTGTAGACGTCATTGGCCGGAGTATCGACGTTGACGGTACCGGTGGTCTGGCCGGCAGCGATGGTGATGACCGAGCCGTTGCTCAAGGTCACGGTCACCGGAGTCTGGGCCGGGTTGGTCAGGGTGGCGGTGTAAGTGATCTGGCCGCCTTCGGTGATGGTATCGCTAGCCGTCAGCGTCTGGCCGGTGGCGTCGACCGAATCAGTAATCGTGGTGACCGCAGGCGTAGTGCTCGGGACCAGGTTTTCGAAGTTGCCACCGGTGGCACCGGTAATCGTGGTGCTGACCGTGCTTCCGTTGTTGTAGACGTCATTGGCTGGGGTGTCGACGTTGACGGTGCCAGTGGTCTGGCCGGCGGCGATAGTGATGACCGAGCCATTGCTCAGGGTCACGGTCACCGGAGTTTGAGCCGGGTTGGTCAAGGTGGCGGTGTAAGTGATCTGGCCGCCTTCGGTGATGGTATCGCTAGCCGTCAGCGTCAGGCCGGTGGCGTCGACCGAATCAGTAATCGTGGTGACCGCAGGCGTAGTGCTCGGGACCAGATTCTCAAAGTTGCCACCGGTCGCACCCGTGATGGTGGTGCTGACGGTGCTGCCGTTGTTGTAAACGTCGTTGGCCGGGGTATCGACAGCAACAGTACCGGTGGTCTGGCCCGCAGCGATGGTGATGACCGAGCCGTTGCTCAGGGTCACGGTCACCGGGGTTTGAGCCGGGTTGGTCAGCGTGGCGGTGTAGGTGATCTGGCCGCCTTCGGTGATCGTATCGCTAGCCGTCAGCGTCAGGCCGGTTGCATCGACCGAATCGGTGATCGTGGTAACGGCGGGCGTGGTGCTAGGCACCAGGTTTTCGAAGTTGCCACCGGTCGCACCCGTGATGGTGGTGCTGACGGTGCTGCCGTTGTTGTAAACGTCGTTGGCCGGGGTATCGACAGCAACAGTACCGGTGGTCTGACCCGCAGCGATAGTGATGACCGAGCCGTTGCTCAAGGTCACGGTCACCGGAGTTTGAGCCGGGTTGGTCAAGGTGGCGGTGTAAGTGATCTGGCCGCCTTCGGTGATGGTGTTGCTGGCGGTCAAAGTCAGGCCAGTGGTATCAGCCGAATCAGTAATCGTGGTCACCGCAGGCGTAGTGCTCGGGACCAGGTTTTCGAAGTTGCCACCGGTCGCACCGGTAATGGTGGTGCTGACGGTGCTGCCGTTGTTGTAAACGTCGTTGGCTGGAGTATCGACGTTGACGGTACCGGTGGTCTGGCCCGCAGCAATGGTAATGACCGAGCCGTTGCTCAGGGTCACGGTCACCGGAGTTTGAGCCGGGTTGGTCAAGGTGGCGGTGTAAGTGATCTGGCCGCCTTCGGTGATCGTATCGCTGGCGGTCAGCGTCAGACCTGTAGTGTCAGTGGAGTCGGTGATCGTGGTGACGGCAGGTGTAGTGCTTGGTACCAGATTCTCAAAGTTGCCACCCGTCGCACCGGTAATCGTGGTGCTGACGGTGCTGCCGTTGTTGTAAACGTCGTTGGCTGGAGTATCGACGTTGACGGTACCGGTGGTCTGGCCCGCAGCAATGGTAATGACCGAGCCGTTGCTCAGGGTCACGGTCACCGGAGTTTGAGCCGGGTTGGTCAAGGTGGCGGTGTAAGTGATCTGGCCGCCTTCGGTGATCGTATCGCTGGCGGTCAGCGTCAGACCTGTAGTGTCAGTGGAGTCGGTGATCGTGGTGACGGCAGGTGTAGTGCTTGGTACCAGATTCTCAAAGTTGCCACCCGTCGCACCGGTAATCGTGGTGCTGACGGTGCTGCCGTTGTTGTAAACGTCGTTGGCTGGGGTGTCGACGTTGACGGTGCCAGTGGTCTGGCCGGCGGCGATGGTGATGACCGAGCCATTGCTCAGGGTCACGGTCACCGGAGTTTGAGCCGGGTTGGTCAGCGTGGCGGTGTAGGTGATCTGACCGCCTTCGGTGATGGTGTTGCTGGCGGTCAAAGTCAGGCCAGTGGTATCAGCCGAATCAGTAATCGTGGTGACCGCAGGCGTAGTGCTAGGGACCAGGTTTTCGAAGTTGCCACCGGTCGCACCCGTGATGGTGGTGCTGACGGTGCTGCCGTTGTTGTAAACGTCGTTGGCCGGGGTATCGACAGCAACAGTACCGGTGGTCTGGCCGGCTGCGATGGTGATGACCGAGCCGTTGCTTAAGGTCACGGTCACCGGGGTTTGAGCCGGGTTGGTCAGCGTGGCGGTGTAGGTGATCTGGCCGCCTTCGGTGACGGTATTGCCTGCGCTCAGGGTGACGGTGGTGGTGTCGACGGTGTCGGTAATCTGGGTCACGGCCGGCGTGGTGGGCACGGTCACGGCGATGCCGGTGCCGCCGGTGGTGCCTGTGACGCTCACACTGATCTGGCTGGGGTCGTTATAGACGGTGTCATTCGGCGCGAGTGGGACGTTGACGCTGCCGGTCAGCTGACCCGCCGGGATCACGATGACCGCGCCGTTGGACAACGTCACCGTCAGGGCGGTTTGCGGCGCCTGGGTGACCGTCGCGGTGTACACCAGCACGCCACCGGCCTCGGTCAGGGTCGGCGTGGCGCTCAGGGTCATCGTCGCATTGAGCACGGCGTTGGCGGTCGTATCCGTGGTATCGCCACCCAGGATGTTGTCATCAGTGGCGGCGGCGGCCGCGAGGCCTTCGGTTGGGAAACCGACGGTAGGGTCGACGCTGCCGGCGGTGGCATCCAGCACCACAAAGCTGTGACCGCCACCGGCGGCACCACCCGTACCCGCGGCAGTGGCGCCGGCGGCGGTGGCTTCCAGGGCGGTCGTCGGGTCGACGCCAGCGGCGATGGCTTGTTGCAGCTCTTCTACCGACGGCGCGGCCTGGGCAGTGGCTTGGGCCAGGTCGGTGGACGAGTCCGGGGCATTGGCGCTCCACTGAGTGTCGCGACCCAGGTCCAGGGTGCGGCCATCGGCCAGTTCCAATGTGACGGCGCCGGCAGGGCCAGTGTCCAACTGGTCGCCTACGTTCAGGCGATCACCTTCAATGAGTACGCGCCGGATGCCCTCTGGGGATACGACGAAAACCTGACCAACAATGCTTTTGACAACGGCAATAACACTGCTCATTGAAGACTCTCCGGGTGCCACGCTCAGTAGACTTCCATGGACCCGGCGGCTTGTGGGCAGCAGCGGTCTGGACGTTTATGTTCACAAAGTAAGGTTATTTGACGCTTTCTATCGTCAATATTTTGGCTATGCTTTTTGCGATTATTTTGTTTGTGCCAAACTATTGACCTTCTGCCGGCCATCCTAAACAATCGCTGACGTAATGTCACATTGATATTTAAGCGGCGACCTGTTCTTTCAGTGTGTGTTCCAACTCCTGTTTTGAACTTTCCGACATACGGTCATTCCGGTTGCCATCATCCGATGCAGCGCCACGTTTCGCTGTGATCCAAGACAAGTGTTTCAGGAAGAAATCCACCATGCGTCTGCACCTGCTCAAGGCTTTACCCTTTGCCCTCGCCGCCAGTTTCGTACAAGCACAAACCTTGCCGCAGGCCATGCAACAGGCGCTGGATGTCCATCCTGAAATCCAGGCCGGTGTGAACAGTCGTCTCGCAGCGGATTACCAACTCAAGGCGGCCAAGGGCGGCTACCTGCCTAGGGTGGACCTTGCAGCCGGGTATGGCCGTGAAGGCACCGACAGCGTCACCACCCGGTCGGGCGGCAATAACCATTGGGAAACCCTGAACCGCAGCGAGTCGAGCCTGCGCTTGTCGCAAATGGTTTTTGACGGTTTTGCGACGTCCAGCGAAGTGGGGCGTCAACAAGCCACCGTCAATGCCCGTGCCTATTCGCTGCTGGACGCCTCCGAGCGCACCGGGTTGACGGTGGCCCAGGTCTACCTGGACGTGCTGACCCGTCGCGAGTTCGTGCGCCTGGCCGAGGAAAACCTCAAAAGCCACGAGCGCATCTTCGACCAGATCAAGCTGCGCACTTCCCGTGGCGTAGGCAGCGGTGCCGACCTGGACCAGGCCGAAGCGCGCATGGCCCAGGCCCGTAACAACCTGATCACCGAACAAACCAACCTGGCCGATGCCGAGACCAACTACCTGAGCGCCGTCGGCCAACTGCCCGATCAATTGGAACGTCCTGCCGATTTTCTGGCGTTGCTGCCGGCCAACCTGACCGAAGCCCGCGCCCAGATGCTGGAAAACAGCCCGGTGCTGCGTTCGGCCGAAGCCGACATCGCCGCCGCCGAGCAACAGTACGAAGCCGCCAAGTCGAGCTTCTACCCACGCTTCGACGCCGAGTTGGGTCGCACGGCCGACAACGACCTGGACGGCCAGAACGGCCACAACAATGAATGGCAAGCCATGCTGCGCATGCGTTTCAACCTGTATGCCGGTGGCAGCAACAAGGCCGACCTGGAATCCAAGTCGTACCTGTCCAACCAGGCCCTGGACATCCGCAACAACGCGCTGCGCCAGTTGAACGAAGAGCTGGGCCTGGCCTGGAACGCCTTGAACAACGCGAACGCCCAGGTGCCGGTCGCCCAGCAATACGTGGATCGCAGCGCCAACGTGCGCACCGCCTACCAGAAGCAATTCAGCCTCGGCGAGCGAACCCTGCTCGACTTGCTCGACAGCGAAAACGAGTTGTTCAGCGCCTCCCGTCGCCTGGCGGAAATCAAGAATGTGCAGCTGTTCACCCAGTACCGGATCAAGGCAACCATGGGCCAGCTGTTGAAAAGCCAGGGTGTGGTCGCGCCGTTGGCATCGGTTGTGCAGAACGACGTGAAACCCAAGGTCCAGTTGCCTGGGATGAATTGAGTCTTCAACCTGTTTTAATCAGTCAGAGTGCCGAGCGTGGAATCAGAAGTCAGTCCAGTCGAACTAGTTCATGACCCGCGCACGCTGCACGACGACCCGTTGCTGGACGGTCTGCTGGCACTCTGCATGCTGCATCAGAAGCCGGCCAGCGCGGCGATGCTCACTACTGGCCTGCCGCTGCCCAAGCAACGGCTGAGCGTCGAATTATTGTCGCGCGCGGCGGCCCGTGCCGGCCTGCAAGGCCGGGTGCTGCAACGCAAGCTCGAGCAGATCCCGACCATCGCCATGCCGGCGCTGTTGCTGCTCAAAGACGGCCGCAGCGCCGTGCTGCTGGGCTGGGTCGGTGACGACCAGGCGCGATTGCTGCTCAGCGAAAGCGACGGCGGTGAGGTGACCATCAGCCGCGAACTGCTGGCCGATGACTACAGTGGCAAGGTGTTCTTCGCCCAGCCGCAGCATAAATTTGACGTTAACCACGGCACGCTCATTCCCCGGGCGCGTTCGTGGTTTCGCGACACCCTCAAACGGTCCCGCTGGCTGTACGCCGATGCCATCGCCGCGAGCCTGCTGATCAACATCATCGCCATGGCCGCGCCACTGTTCGTGATGAACGTCTACGACCGCGTGGTGCCGAACCAGGCCGAATCGACCCTGTGGGTACTGGCCGTTGGTATCACCGGCGCCTATGTGTTCGACCTGATCCTCAAGATGCTGCGCAGCCTGTGCCTGGACCTGGCCGGCAAGAAAACCGACCTGATCATCTCGGCGACCCTGTTCGAGCGCATCGTCGGCATGTCCATGAAATACCGCCCGGCGCGAGTCGGCAGCTTTGCCCAGAACATCCATGAGTTCCAGAGCCTGCGGGACTTCCTCGCCTCGCTGACCCTCACCAGCCTGATAGACTTGCCGTTCACCCTGCTGATCTTCATGGTCATCGCGATTATCGGCGGGCACCTGGTGTGGATTCCGGTGCTGGCGTTCCCGATTGCCCTGCTGATCGGCTATGCCTTGCAGAAGCCGTTGGTAGCGACCATGGAGCGCACCATGGCCCTGGGCGCCGAGCGGCAGTCCAGCCTGATCGAGACCCTGGCCGGCCTGGACGCGGTGAAGGTCAACAACGCCGAGAGCGAACGCCAGTACCAGTGGGAACAGACCATCGGCACCCTCAGCCGCCTTGAACTGCGGGTGAAGATGCTGTCCGGGCTGGCGATGAACATCACCTTGCTGATCCAGCAATTGGCCGGGGTGATCATGATCGTCTTCGGTGTTTACCTGATCATCGCCGGCAACCTGAGCATGGGTGGGCTGGTGGCCTGCTACATGCTCAGCGGCCGCGCCCTCAGCCCATTGGCCTCGCTGTCGGGCCTGTTGACCCGCTACCAGCAGGCGCGGGTGACCATGACCTCGGTCGACCAGATGATGGAGCTGCCCCAGGAGCGCAATTTCGATGAGCGCCCGCTGAGCCGCAAGGTATTGCAGGGCGCCATCGAATGCCGCCAGCTGAACTTCACCTACCCGAACCAGCAGAACGCCGCGCTGAAGAACATCAACCTGGTGATCAAGCCGGGCGAGAAAATCGGCATCATCGGCCGCAGCGGCTCGGGCAAGAGCTCGCTCGCCAAATTGCTGGTGGGCCTGTATCAGCCGGATGACGGCGCCTTGCTGGTGGACGGCGTGGACATTCGCCAGATCGACGTCAGCGAGCTGCGCTACAACATTGGCTACGTGCCCCAGGACATCCAGCTGCTGGCCGGCACCCTGCGGGACAACCTGACCTCCGGCGCCCGTTACGTCGAAGACGAGCTGGTGCTCCAGGCCGCCGAGCTGGCGGGCGTGCATGAATTCGCCCGCCTGCATCCACAAGGCTATGAACTGCAAGTCGGCGAGCGCGGGCAGAACCTGTCCGGTGGCCAGCGCCAGAACGTCGCCCTGGCCCGCGCGCTGCTGCTCAACCCACCCATCCTGCTGCTGGACGAACCCACCAGCGCCATGGACAACACCGGTGAGGAACGCTTGAAACAGCGCCTGGCCGCCGTGGTGGAAAACAAGACCCTGCTGTTGGTGACGCACCGGGCGTCCTTGCTGTCACTGGTGGACCGTCTGCTGGTGATCGACCGTGGACAGATCCTCGCCGACGGCCCGAAAGCCGCTGTCATGGAAGCGTTGAAGAAGGGGCAGATCAGTGTTGCTTAAGTCGGGTTTAAAGGGCGCTGTGGGCCGTTATTTCAAAGGCTCCGACTCGCTGCACGGCCAACCGCTGCCCGAGGTCAACAAAGCCCTGATCGAGGACGCTCCCCGGGTGGTGCGGTTGACGATCTGGGGCATCATCGGCTTCTTTGTGTTCCTGGTGCTGTGGGCCAACTTCGCCGAGATCGACGAAGTGACCAAGGGCGACGGCAAGGCGATCCCCTCGTCCAAGATCCAGAAGATCCAGAACCTGGAAGGCGGCATCGTCGCTGAGCTGTTCGTCAAGGAAGGGCAGATCGTCGAGGCCGGCGCGCCGTTGATTCGTTTGGATGACACGCGGTTTGTCTCCAACGTCGGCGAAACCGAGGCTGATCGCCTGTCCATGCTGTTGCGGGTCGAGCGCCTGAGTGCCGAGGTCGATGATCGGCCGCTGAACTTCCCGGCCGATGTGCTCAAGGCGGTGCCGGGCCAGGCCGCCAGCGAAGAGTCGCTGTACATCAGCCGTCGCCAGCAGTTGCACGATGAAATCGGCGGGTTGCAGGAGCAGTTGATCCAGCGCCAGCAGGAACTGCGCGAGTTCGTCTCCAAGCAGGCGCAGTACCGCTCCGGCCTGGCGCTGCAACGCCAGGAAATCAACATGTCCGAGCCGTTGGTGGCCCAGGGCGCGGTATCGCCGGTGGAAGTGCTGCGGCTCAAGCGCGCCGAAGTCGAGACCCGTGGGCAGTTGGACGCCACAACGCTGGCAATCCCCCGTGCCGAATCGGCGATCAAGGAAGTGCAGCGCAAGATCGACGAGACCCGCGGCAAGTTCCGCAGCGAAGCCCTGACCCAACTCAACGAAGCGCGCACCGACCTGAACAA
Organism: Pseudomonas sp. FSO-7; assembly: GCF_059579345.1. Classification (NCBI taxonomy): domain Bacteria; kingdom Pseudomonadati; phylum Pseudomonadota; class Gammaproteobacteria; order Pseudomonadales; family Pseudomonadaceae; genus Pseudomonas; species Pseudomonas sp. FSO-7. The sequence goes on from NZ_CM184193.1 coordinate 257,612, forward strand.
GGCCCAGGCCACCGGCAAAGCCCTGGAAGACCGGGTGAGCCGAACCCTGGTGACGTCGCCGGTGCGCGGCATTGTCAATAAATTGCTGGTGAACACCATCGGCGGCGTGATCCAGCCCGGCAGCGACCTGGTGGAAATCGTGCCGCTGGACGACACCATCCTGGTGGAAGCGAAAATCCGCCCCCAGGACATCGCCTTCCTGCACCCCGGCCAGGACGCCACGGTGAAATTCACCGCCTACGACTACACCATCTACGGCGGGATGAAAGCCAAGCTGGAACAGATCGGTGCCGACACCATCACCGATGAAGACAAGAAAACCACCTACTACATCATCAAGCTGCGCACCGAACGCAGCCACCTGGGCACGCCTGAAAAGCCCCTGCTGATCATCCCAGGGATGGTGGCCTCGGTGGACATCATCACCGGCAAGAAAACCGTGCTCAGCTACCTGCTCAAGCCCATCATCAAGGCCCGGTCCGAGGCGTTGCACGAGCGCTAGGCACACAGGCCTGTGGCTTGCCGCTTTTGTGGCGAGGGAGCTTGCTCCCGCTTGAGTGCGAAGCGCTCACTGCTTTTTGGGGCCGCTGCGCGCCCCAGCGGGAGCAAGCTCCCTCGCCACAATCGTGCCATTCTCGAAGCCCTTGTGGGAGCGAGCTTGCTCGCGATAGCGGCAGGTCAGATTTTTATCTATCACTGACACACCGTCATCGCGAGCAAGTCCGCTCCCAAAGGTTCTGCCATATGGTTATGCATTTTTAATATTTAAATTAACTTTCTTATACCTTTAAAGTCATCCTCCTGCGTACCTGCCGACCAATCGGCGCGCCGCACGACACAAACCAACACGGTACCGCCGTGAGTTTTGATCGATGCGCGCCTGAAGCGTGCGTGGGAGTGATGTATGCCAGCCGTCTCTTATTCTCCAGATTCAACCGTCGCAAGCAGTGCGCCGCAGTCGTTCGAAATCCGTCCGTTCCCCGATGCCGTCGGCGCCGAGATCGTCGGGTTGGACCTGTCCCGGCCCATCAACGACCAGGATTTCGCCCGCATCCATCGTGCGCACCTGGACTATCACGTGGTGGTGTTCCGCGACCAACGCATCACCCCCGAACAGCAGATCGCCTTCAGTCGCCGCTTTGGCGTGCTGCAGATACATGTGCTCAAGCAGTTCCTGCTGGCCGGGCATCCGGAAATCCTCATCGTCTCCAACATCATCGAAAACGGCCAATCCATCGGCCTGGGGGATGCGGGCAAGTTCTGGCACTCCGATCTTTCCTATAAGGAACTGCCCAGCCTCGGCTCGATGCTTCACGCCCAGGAGCTGCCGAGCGAAGGCGGTGACACGCTGTTCGCCGACATGCACAAGGCCTGGGACGGTTTGCCCGAAACACTGCGCAAAGCGGTGGAAGGCCGTTCGGCGGCCCACTCCTACACCGCGCGCTACAGCGAAACCAAATTCGAAGGCAACTGGCGCCCGACGTTGACGCCCGAGCAACTGGCCCAGGTGGCTGAAGTGGTGCACCCGATCGTGCGCACCCACCCGGAAACCGGGCGCAAGGCGCTGTTCGTCAGCGAGGGGTTCACCACCCGCATCGTTGGTCTGCCGGAGGATGAAAGCAAAGCCATCCTGACGGAGCTGTATGCCCACAGCGTGCTGCCGCAGAACATCTATCGCCATCAATGGCAGCCCCATGACTTGGTGTTCTGGGACAACCGCTCGCTGATCCACCTGGCCGCCGGTTGCCCGAGTCATCTGCGCCGCAAGCTGTATCGCACCACCATCCAGGGCGACGCCCCTTTCTGATCGGCTGCGCAGCGCGCAAAGAGCCCGGAGAATCACCATGTCCAAACCCATTGCTTTTGCACCGCTGGCCGCCGCCATCGGCCTGGGCTTCAGTTTGCTCGCCGGTAGCCTGATCGCGCCGGCCAGCGCCCAGGCCGAGGGCGAGATTCGGATCGCCGAGCAGTTCGGCATCGTTTACCTGCTGCTGAACGTGGTCCGCGACCAGCAATTGATCGAGAAGCACGGCAAGGAGGAGGGCATCGAGATCAAGGTCGATTGGACCCAACTGTCCGGCGGCGCGGCGATCAACGATGCGTTGCTGTCGGGCTCCATCGACATTGCCGGGGCCGGCGTCGGGCCGTTGCTCACGGTCTGGGACCGCACCCGTGGCAAGCAGAACGTCAAGGCCGTGGCCTCCCTGGGCAACTTCCCTTATTACCTGCTGAGCAACAACCCGAAGGTCAAGACCATCGCCGACTTCACCGAGCAGGACCGCATCGCGGTGCCGGCGGTGGGGGTTTCGGTGCAGTCGCGTTTCCTGCAATACGCCGCCGCCAAGCAGTGGGGCGACAAGGACTTCAATCGCCTCGACAAGTACACCCTGGCGGTCCCGCATCCAGACGCCACGGCTGCGTTGATTGCTGGCGGCACCGAGTTGACCGGGCACTTTTCCAACCCGCCGTTCCAGGACCAGGCCCTGCAAAACCCCAACGTTCATGTGGTGCTCAACTCGTATGACGTGCTCGGGCCGAACTCACCCACGGTGCTGTTCGCCACCGAGAAATTCCGCGATGAAAACCCGAAGACCTACAAGGCTTTTGTCGAGGCCCTGACCGAAGCGGCCGAGTTCGCCCAGAACGACAAAGCCGCGGCGGCGGACACCTACCTGCGAGTGACCAAGGCCAAGATCGACCGGGCGACCTTGCTGAAGATCATCGACAACCCGCAGATCGAATTCACCGTCACGCCGAAAAACACCTACCCGCTGGCGGAGTTCCTCTACCGCGTCGGCGCCATCAAGAACAAGCCGGCGTCGTGGGAAGATTATTTCTTCCAGGACGCCAAACCGTTGCAGGGGAGCTGATTGTCATGAACGCGCTTTTGCAAGGCCACGCGGCCAGCAACCCCACCCGCACCGGCACGGCATTGTTGTCGGTGGATAACGTCAGCCTGGAATACCGCACCCCGCAGCGGGTAGTGCGGGCCACCCACCAGGTGAGCTTTGAAGTCGATCCGGCGGACCGTTTTGTTTTGCTCGGCCCGTCCGGTTGCGGCAAGTCCACTTTGCTCAAGGCCATTGGCGGCTTCATTACGCCGTGCGAAGGCGAGATTCGCTTGCAAGGTCAAACCGTCAACGCGCCGGGACCGGACCGGATCGTGGTGTTCCAGGAATTCGACCAACTGCCGCCCTGGAAGACCGTGAAGCAGAACGTGATGTTCGCGCTGCTGGCGTCCGGCACGCTCAAGCGTCGCGAAGCCGAGGAGCGGGCGCTGCACTACCTCGACAAAGTTGGCCTGGCGGCGTTTGCCGATGCCTACCCCCACACGTTGTCCGGGGGTATGAAAGCCCGGGTCGCGATTGCCCGGGCGTTGGCGATGCAGCCGAAAATCCTCTTGATGGACGAGCCCTTCGCCGCCCTCGATGCCCTGACCCGACGCAAGATGCAGGAAGAGTTGCTGCTGCTCTGGGAAGAAGTGCGTTTCACCCTGCTGTTCGTCACCCACTCCATCGAAGAGGCGTTGGTGGTGGGCAATCGCATCCTGCTCCTGTCTCCGCACCCGGGACGTGTCCGGGCGGAAATCCACAGCCATCAATACGATCTGCACAGCCTCGGTGGGGTGGGGTTCCAGCATACGGCGCGGCGGATTCATGGATTGCTGTTCAATGAAGGTCAGACGCCTGAAACCGAGCGTGAGCTGGATTTCACCGACATCCGTATCGCGTACTAAGGGGTGCCTTTCATGAGCCAATTATCGCCTGCGCGCGAAGAATACGAAGTCGACCTGCAACCCCTGGCCCACGTGCCGCTGGAGCGGGAATTACCCTTGGGCCAGCGCCTCTGGCAACAGGGTTGGCTGCGCAAAAGTCTGATCCTGTTATTGTTGGCGCTGGTGTGGGAGGGCGTGGCGCGTTACCAGAACAACGACCTGCTGCTGCCGAGCTTCTTGCAGACCGCCAGCGCGTTGTACGACGGTATGCTCAGCGGCGAGCTGCTGGGCAAGGTGTGGATCTCCCTGGTGGTGCTGCTCAAGGGCTATTTGTTGGGCATTATCCTGGCGTTTGGCTTGACCACCTTGGCGGTGTCGACGCAGTTGGGTCGCGACCTGCTGAGCACCTTGACGTCGATGTTCAACCCGTTGCCGGCCATCGCCCTGTTGCCGTTGGCGCTGTTGTGGTTCGGCCTGGGACAGAACAGCCTGATTTTCGTGTTGGTGCATTCGGTGCTGTGGGCGTTGGCGCTGAACATGTATGCGGGGTTTCTCGGTGTGTCGGAAACGCTGCGCATGGCCGGTCGCAACTACGGGCTCAAGGGCCTGCGCTTTGTGCTGTTCATCCTGATCCCGGCGGCGCTGCCGTCGATTCTCGCCGGGTTGAAGATCGGCTGGGCCTTCGCCTGGCGCACCCTGATCGCCGCCGAACTGGTATTCGGCGCCACCAGCGGCAAGGGTGGCCTGGGTTGGTACATCTTCCAGAACCGTAATGAGCTGTACACCGACAAGGTCTTTGCCGGGTTGGCGGTGGTGATTTTGATTGGGTTGTTGGTGGAGAATCTGGTGTTTGATTCCCTGGAGCGGGTGACGGTGAAGCGTTGGGGGATGCAGCGTTGAACAATTCTGAAGTCATGCTCCGAACCCGTGGCGAGGGAGCTTGCTCCCGCTCGGCTGCGCAGCAGTCGCAAAACCGGGCCATGCGGTTTGTCTGAAGGAATGCTGGGGCCTGCTCCGCAGGCCAGCGGGAGCAAGCTCCCTCGCCACTGATTATGGGTTGTCTGGGCTGACGTCATCGCGAGCAAGCTCGCTCCCACAGTTGATTGGCTTTGATCTCAAGATTTCAGTTCGACACAAAACCCCTGTGGGAGCGAGCTTGCTCGCGATGGCGATCTTCAATTCACCGCAGGTCTATTAACCTGACACTTGAACCTCAACCCTATCCCTGTGGCGAGGGAGCTTGCTCCCGCTGGCCTGCGAAGCAGGCCCCCTTCGAGGCTGATTTTATTTATCGCTGCCCGGCCCATTAGCCAAGTAAAGCCCCGTCCTTTTCCTTTAGACTGGCCGCCCTCAAGCAAGCCTTCAGGACATGGAATGCCAACCCCTCCCAGCCCCCTTCGCAAAGCCCTGGTCGTTTGGTTATACGCGGCGGCCTTGATGCACCTGTTCGCCGGCGTCACGCTGACCTGGGCCGGTCATTCGGGCTTGCTCGACGGCTATCTGAACACCATCGAACAGGCTTTCTGGGGCACCAATGCCGTGCCCGCGACGGCCCGCACGCAACAAGTCTGGTGGCTGGCCTTGTTCGGCGCCACGTTACAGAGCTATGCGTTGTACATGCTCGCCCTCGTCCATATCGGCAATCGATTGAAAAGTGCCATGCCTTGGGGTTGGCTGATCGCCGGCATCCTGCTGTGGGCGCCCCAGGACATGTTGATCTCTGCCCAGGCCCAGGTCTGGTCACACCTGTGGTTCGACAGCATCGCCCTGCTCGTTTTATTACCGCCGCTGTTCTGGCTCTATCGCCACGACCGCCGCATCTCCCTGACTGATAACGCGTCGAGTGATTCAAACCATGGCTGACTTTTCACTGCTGGACTGGGCGATCACGTTGTTGATTGCCCAGGCAATCCTCGGTGCGCTGGATACCCTGTATCACCACGAACTCACCGTCGCCTTGCCCTATCGCCACAGTGCGCGGCTGGAGCTGTCGATCCACGCCTTGCGTTCGTGCTTCTACGGGATCCTGTTCCTGGGCATTGCCCATCTGGCCTTCGAAGGCACCTGGGCGATTGTCATCGCGCTGCTGTTCGCCTTGGAGATCGGCCTGACGCTGTGGGACTTCGTGGTCGAGGACCGCAGCCGCAAACTGCCGCCCATCGAGCGGATCATGCACACGGTACTGGCGGTCAACGGCGGGGCCTTCTTCGCGCTGTACGGCGTGCAACTGGCGCAGTGGGCGAGTTTGCCCACCGGCCTGAGCGGGATCGACCTGGGCTGGCGCGGCTGGCTGCTGACCTTGTTCGCCATTGGCGTCACGGCCTCGGGGATTCGCGACGGCGTGGCGGCCTTGCGCATGCAACGCGCGGGCAAGCCTGCCAACCCGTTTGCCGGTGGCGCCCACAAGCGCGTGCTGGTCACGGGAGGCACCGGGTTTATCGGCGAGACGCTGGTCAATCAACTGCTCGACGCCGGGCACACGGTCAGCGTGCTGGCTCGCGATCCATTGAAAGCGGCGTATCTGTTTGACGGTCGCGCTCGCTGCCTGCGTTCGCTGGGCAAGCTGGGGCATGAGGAAACCTTCGATGTGCTGATCAACCTGGCGGGCGCTCCGGTGGCCGGGCCGCGCTGGAGCCCCAAACGCCAGGCGCAACTCATCGCCAGCCGGGTCAATACCACCGAAGCCTTGATGACGTGGTTGAAAAACGCCCGGCACAAACCGGCGTTGTGGATACAGGCCTCGGCTGTCGGTTTTTACGGCGTGCGGGACGCCAGCGAAAGCCTCGATGAAGGCGCCACCCGGGGCGATGGCTTCATGGCCGAACTCTGTGCGCGCTGGGAAGCCTCAGCGTTGCCTGCCACCGAGCTGGGCGTGCGACAGGTGGTGATGCGCCTGGGCGTGGTGTTCGGTCCGGGCGGTGCGTTGTTGCCGTTGCTGATTCCGTTTCGCCTGGGGTTCGGCGGGCGGATGGGCGATGGTCGGCAAATCATGAGTTGGGTGCACCGCGACGATGTCATCCAAGTGATCGCCCGTGCGTTCGATGACGAAAGCCTGAGCGGCACCTACAACCTGGTGGCACCGGAAACCGTCAGTCAGGCGCTGTTCGCCGAAAGCGTCGGCAAGGTGCTCAAGCGTCCGGTGTGGTTCCACATTCCTGCCGCGCCGGTGCGCGCCTTGGCAGGCGAGATGGCCCAGTTGTTTTTCGACGGCCAGCGCGTGGTGCCCAATCGTCTGGTCGAGGCCGGTTATACGTTCCGTTACCCGACGCTCGACGCCGCCCTGCGCGACCTGGCCTGAGGAGTGCCCATGAGCAAGCCCCGGATGTACCTGCTGGCCGGCAACGGCAGCGCCGCTGATTGGTGGGACGACGCCTTGCCGCATTTCCAACACTACGACGTGGTGCCGTTGGAACTGCCCGGCTTCGGCAACAACCCCCAGGCCCCTTGCGAAGACCTGGCGGCCTACGCCCAGGCGTTGTTGGCGGCGACGGTCCAGGGCAGTGCAATCATGGCGGTCGGGGTCAACGCCTTGCTGGTGCTGCACGCTTTGCAACGGCAACCGGGGCACTTTTGCCGCAGCGTGTTGCTGGCGCCGGTGGGCGCGTTTTTGTGGCAGCGACGACTGCCGGCATTGATGTCGCCGTTGCCGATTCGCAAGACCATTCACTGGCTGCTGGCGAACAAGCCAACGCTGTTTGCCCACAAGTTCTCCAGCCAGGCCTGGACGCCCGCGCAGTACCAGCGTATGGGCGCCGGCTATGGCCGTTGCCGCGCCTTTGTGCCGCACTGGGACCTGGTGCGTGCCGACACCGCGTTGCCGCTGCTGGAGTGGATCAGCGACCCGGTCGAATTGGTGTGGGGCGATCAGGACAAGGTGCTGGGCGTCACGCAGGCGGCGGCCTGGTCGGCCATTCTCGCCCGTGCCGATTTGACCATCAGCCTGAAACCCGGCTGGGGTCATTATCCGTGGATCGACTCACCGGCTGAATTCGCGGCGTGGCTGGAGTCCGGCGAGCGTGGCTTCGTCGCGCATACCAAGGGCGGCCGTTTGCGCCTGGCGGCACTGGCTGGGCAGCCGGTGCCTGCGGCGCTGTCGCTCAACGATTGCGATGATCCACGCCTGCCGAGCTTTCTGAAGAGCCAGCCGGACGCTCTCTGGGCCGTGCGTTCCTCCAGTTATGGCGAGGATCAGGCCGATGCGGCCAATGCGGGCTTGAGCACCACGTTCCTGCGTGAGCCGACAGGCAACGTACCGGCGCGGATTGCCGAGTTGAGCGCGGCGGGTGTCGAGGAAGTGGTGGTGCAGCGTTTCATCACGCCACGGCTGTCCGGGATCGCCTTCGTGCGTCACCTGTCAGTCGAACTGGAGTGGGTCGAAGGGCATCTGGAGTCGTTGGCCGATGGCAAGGTGAGCCCCGAGCGGGCGATCGTGTCCCGTCTCGGCGAGTCATGGAACAGCGGTGCATTCAAGCCAACCCATGGCCTGACCGCCGAAGCGCTGTGGCGGTTTCTCCAAGGCGTACTGCGGGTCTTTCACTATGTGCCCGGCGACGTCGAATGGGCCTGGGACGGCACGCAACTCTGGCTGCTGCAATACCGGCCGATCAGCGACTACGGCTGGCGCCGGCACCTGACCGCCGCCAACATCGCCGAGATCCTGCCGCCGCAACCCAGCGTTCTGGTGGAGTACGCCCAGCGCCGCGCGGCGGCGAGCATTCCGGCGATCATGGCCCGTTGGGATTCACGGGTGTTGCAGGACAACGAGCCCTTCACGGCGGTGTTTGGCGGTGCTTCGTATATCAACAACGACCTGTTTCTCGCCCGACTGGCCGACTGGGGCATCAGCGCCAGCAGCTACGCCGGTGAGGTTGGTGGCGCCACCCCGCATCTACCTTGGCAGCCCCTGCGACTGCTGCGTTCGCTGCCGTTGTTCCTGCGCATGCAGCGCATTGCGCGTGGCCATTTGCTGACGCTGGAAAACGGCTTGCAACGCTTCGACCGAGAGCTGCACGAACTGACCGCACAAGGCGCTGGCGGCCAGCAACTGGCTGACTGGTTTACCCGCTTCTACGTGTTTGTGGTGCAGGGCAACCTGTGCATCGCGACGGCGTTGGCCAGCAGCGGCGGCGATCTGCTGGGACGACCGCCGACCGCCTATGACGACCTTGAACACAGCCCCCATCGGCTGCCTTGGGAAACCGATCCGGCAACGCCACGCCCGGCGCCAACCGAGTTGCCGTTGCAGGCATTCCCCCAATGGCCCCTGGCGATTCGCCTGGCCCACGGCGCTGGCCTGCCGGGTTTACGCGGTTACTACCTGCAAGTGCGCGAATGGTATCGCGACAACCTGATGCGGATTTTCTTTCGCCTGCACCACGCCGTGCCATTAGTCGATCGGGCGCATTGGTTCGCACCGCACCCGGACATCCGCAGCCGCGACGGCAGCTTCTGGCAGGACGGTCGTGAAGGCACCGAGCAGGCGAGCGGGTTCCTGATCTACCCGGGCCAGGCCCAAGGCATTTTGGGCGAGGACATTCTGCTGGAAGACACCTTGGACCCTGGCCGCCACGCCCACTATCAAAGCGCCCGGGCAGTGATTGCGCGCATGGGTGGGCGTTTGTCCCACGGCTCGACGCTGCTGCGTGAACTGCGCAAACCCTCGGCGGTGCTGCCTCAGGTCGATGTGGCCTGGTTGGGGCGTGAGGTGGTGTATTGCGATGGTGAGTTGACGTTGGTGGAGTAGGCCCTGCGCGATGATCGTCGATCACAGAACCTGTGGCGAGGGAGCTTGCTCCCGCTGGACTGCGCAGCAGTCCCAAACCCTAGCGCCTCGGTGTGTCAGGCAGGTCGGATTTAAATTGCTTGGGGTCGCTGCGCAACCCAGCGGGAGCAAGCTCCCTCGCCACAGGAAGTGCGTTCAGCTCAGGGGCTGTTCTCAATCCTCAGAAACGAAAAAACCGGCCGAGGCCGGTTCTTTCACCCCAACGGCCAGAGAACTTAATCTCTGCGTACGGGGTTGAGTGGGGTCATCCTAAGTGGAAGAGGCCGTGGGGTGAGCGCTATAAGTGCTGATGTTAATCGACCTGTGGCGAGTGGATTTATCCCCTCGCCACAGAGCGTGTATGACCATCAGATTTCTCACCTCTCACAGCTACTCCCTTGACGCCCCCCACCGCTGTCGTAGACTCCGCCCATCCGTCAGGGAGTAACGGTCATGCGGCGTTTGAGTAGTTGGGTTGTGGGATTGGCCTTCATCACGTGCGGGGTTCAGGCGCAAACGCCGGCTTCCGACGATCCGTTGCTGGAGAGCAACATCTCGGCCAATGCCTCGGGCAGCGAGGCGCGAGGGGTGCTTCGGGCGCGGGATCAGGCGGTGCTGGCCAGTGAATTGGCCGGGCGGATTGTCGAGTTGCCGTTCAGTGAGGGCGAGTCGTTCAAGAAGGGCGACACCCTGGCGCGTTTCGATTGCTCGGCCTATCAGGCCCAGCTCAATGCGGCCCAGGCGGCCAGCCGTGGCGCCAGTGAAGAACTGGCCCATAACCGGCAGTTGGCGGCGTTGAAATCCGTTGGGCGTTTCGAAGTGTCGCGGGCCGAGGCGCGGCTCAGCGAGGCCCAGGCGCAATCCCAGGTGTACCAGGTCCAGGTCAAGCGCTGCAGCGTGGTCGCCCCGTTCGACGGACAGGTGGTGGCGCGCAAGGTCCAGCGTTATGAGAGTGTGGCGGCCGGCGCGCCGTTGCTGGACGTGGTCGACAACCGCACCCTGGAAATTCATGTGTTGGTTCCCTCGCGTTGGATGGGCAAGCTCAAGCCCGGCCAGCCCTTTACCTTCGTCCCCGATGAAACCGGCAAGCCGTTGCAAGCGACGGTCAAGCGCCTGGGGGCGCGCATCGACGAGGGTAGCCAGACCCTGCTGCTGGTGGCGAGCGTGCCGGATGCCGGCGGCTTGCTATCCGGCATGAGCGGCACGGCGCGTTTTGTGGAGTCGAAGTGAACGCGCCGATAACGGGCAGCGCCGAGCAGGTGTTTGCCCGCTTCCTCGACTTGGAACGCCAGACACGGGCCGCGCGTACGTCGGCGCAATTGAGCTACAGCCTGGTCAATGACGGCCAGGCGTTGTTCGGCTTTCGCCACGCCGCGTTGTTGATCGCCGGCAAGGTCCAGGCTGTGACCGGCGTCAGTACCGTGGAGCCGAATGCGCCGTTCGTGGCGTTTGTCGAACAGGCGGTGGCGCAACTGTTCAAGCAGGGCCTGTTGAATCAGGCTCGGGTGATTGCCGCCGATCTCGTCAGCGAATCCATCCGGGCAGACTGGCGCAGCCTGTCGGCCGGGCAAGTGTTCTGGTTGCCGTTGATCGATCATCAGGGCCAGGTGTTCGGCGGTTTGTGGTTGGCCCGCGACCTGCCATGGACCCCGCCCGAACAAGTACTGCTATCGCAATTGGGCGACACCTACAGCCACGCCTGGCTGGCGCTGCAACCACGTAAGCCGTGGCGTCTGCGTTGGACGCGCAAACGTCAGGTCGCCCTGGTGGCGGTGCTGTTGCTGGGGTTGTTGATTCCTGTGCGCCAGTCAGTGTTGGCTCCCGCCGAAGTCGTACCGTTGGGTGGACAAGTGGTGGCGGCGCCGTTGGATGGGGTGATCGCCGAGTTCCTGGTCAAGCCCAACCAGGCCGTCAAGAACGGTGACTTGCTGCTGCGTTTCGAAAGCACCAGCCTCAAGGCCCAGGCCGATGTGGCCGAGCGGGCGTTGGGCGTGGCCGAGGCCGAACTCAAGGCTAATTCCCAGCGCTCGTTTGCCGACGCTGAATCCAGTTCGAAGATTGACCTGCTGGCCGCCCGCGTCGAACAGAAACGTGCCGAGCGCAACTACGCGCTTGAACTGCTCAAGCGCAGCGAAGTACGCGCCGAGCGGGACGGCATCGCAGTGTTCGCCGACGCCGAGCGCTGGCTCGGCAAGCCGGTGCAGACCGGCGAACGATTGATGGAAATCGCCGATCCGAACCAGGCCGAGTTGCGCATTGAATTGGCGGTGGGCGACGCGATTGCCTTGGAGCCCGGTGCGCAAGTGGCATTGTTTCTCGACAGCGACCCGTTGCAGCGGCACCTGGCCTGGCTCGAGCGCTCGGCCTATGAAGCGCAGCCTACCGCCGCCGGGCAACTGGCGTATCGGTTGGATGCGCGCTTCGATGCCACGGCGCCGCGCATTGGCCTGCGGGGCACGGCGAAGGTCTTCGGTGACCGCGCGCCGCTGGCGTTGTACCTGTTGCGTCGGCCACTGGCCGGCCTGCGCCAGAGCGTAGGCCTGTAGCATGGACCTGCCGAGCCTGCGGCCGGACCTGCAATTGTCCCCGGCGGCGCCGGACCCGGACGGTTCGCCGCAGTGGACCTTGGCCGATCCGGTGCGCGGACGCTATTTCAAGCTTGGCGCGGCGGCGATGCGCATGCTGCGGCACTGGTCCCTGGGGGATCCGGAGCAGGTGCTGCAAGCCGCGAACCGCGAACCGGGCCTGCCGCTCAATGGCGAATCGCTGGAGCAACTGCTGGGCTTCTTGCGCGGCCATGACCTGATCAGCGCGATGGACCCGCAACAGCGCGACAGCTACCTCTTCAAGACCGCCGCGCAGCGCCAGAGCCTGTGGCAGATCCTGCTGCATCAATACCTGTTTTTTCGCATTCCGCTGTGGCGCCCGGACGCTTTTCTCAACCGGGCCTGGCCCTGGTTGGCGCGGTTCGGCCCGGGGATCCTGCGCTATGGCCTGCCGCTGACCCTGGGCCTGGGCATCTTCCTGGTGTCGCGGGACTGGCAGCGCTTCATCGCGACGTTTCCGCACCTGTTCAGCCTGGGCGGTGCGCTGGCGTTCGGGGCGGCGTTGCTCTTCGCCAAGCTGTGCCACGAATTCGGCCATGCCTTCATGGCCAAGCGCGCCGGTTGTCGTGTGCAAAGCATGGGCGTGGCGTTCATGGTGCTGTTGCCGATGTTCTACACCGACGTCAGCGACGCCTGGCGGATCAACGATCGCCGCGCACGGTTGTTGATTGGTGCCGGTGGCGTCCTGGCCGAATTGCTGCTGGCGTGCATCGCGCTGCTGGCCTGGTCGCTGCTGCCCGACGGGCCGGCACGCACCGCGGCGTTCATGCTGGCCAGTGCCACCTGGATCACCACGTTGATCATCAACCTGAACCCCTTCATGCGTTTCGACGGGTACTTCCTGCTCAGTGATTTCTGGGCGGTGGATAACCTGCAGGGGCGTGCGTTCGCCCTGTGCCGCTGGCGCCTGCGCGAAGCCTTGTTCGGTTATGGCGCGGCTGCGCCGGAACCCTGGTCGCCGAAGATGCGCCGCCGTTTGCTGGTGTGGGGATACGGCTCCTGGCTGTGGCGGGCGCTGTTGTTTTTCGGGATTGCCCTGGCGGTCTATCACCTGTTCTTCAAGGTGCTGGGCATTTTTCTGATGATGGTGGAATTGGTCTGGTTCATTTTTATGCCCATCGTGAATGAGTGGCGGCAATGGTGGAGTCGCCGTGAGCAAGCCCACGGTGGGCGGATGCTTCTGAGCGGCCTGGTGCTGCTGGCGTTGCTGTTGGCGTTGCTGTTGCCCTGGCGCAGCGCGGTGGAAGTGCCGGTCATGCTCGAGGCCGGGCGTGCCAGTGCCTTGCATGCGCCGGTGGCGGCACGGGTCAAGCAGGTGAACGTGCACGACGGCCAGACCGTGGCCCAGGACGATGTGTTGATCGAACTGGAGTCGCCGGACATGGCGTCGCGCCTGGCCATCGTGCGCCGGGAAATCCAGATCCAGCAGTTGCAGATGCGCCGTCAGGCCGGGCGCAGCGAAACCGCCGCCGATGCCGGCATCATCGAACAGCAATTGGCCGAAGCGGTGGCCGAGTACCGGGGCCTGGTGGCCCAGCGCGAACGGCTGTTGTTGCGTGCGCCCCATGCTGGCCAGGTGCGCGACTTGTTGCCGCAACTGTCGGTAGGGCGCTGGCTGTCACCGACCCAGGCGCTGGCGCGGGTGGTACAGACCGATTCGCGCTTGCGCGGGTACCTCACCGAAGCCGAGCTTTGGCGGGTCGAGCCGGGTGCCACGGGACGGTTCATCGCTGACGATCCGATGCACACGTCGATTGCCGTGCAGTTGAATGAAATCGACACCAACGGCGTTGCCTGGGTCGAACAGCAAGCGTTGACGTCCGACCATCACGGGCCGATTGCGGTGCGCCGCGATTCGCAGCAGCGGGCCGAGCCGGTGCAGGCCCAATACGGTGTGCGCCTGAGCGCGGTGGACGCCACGTCCGCCCCGGTGCAGCCGCTGCGTGGCGTGGCGGTGTTGCAGGGCAAGGGCGAGTCGCTGCTGGGAGCGGCCTGGCGGCGGTTGGCGGCGCTGGGCGTCAGGGAAAGCGGTTTTTAAGGAGCAAGCATGAATTCAGTGGCGGCAGAGGGGTTGGTGGTACGGCCATCGCAGGTCAGCGATGGGCCGTTTTTGCAGAGTCTTTACCAGGCGGCACGGCCGGATCTGCAATGGATCGACGGCGAGCACGAGCAAGTGCAGCAGGTGATTGCCCAGCAGTTCCAGGTGCAGGAACAAGGGCTGGGCGAGAACTTTCCCAACGCCATGCATTACGTCGTGGAAAAACTCGGCACCGCGATCGGCGCGTTGAGCACGGATTTCGGGCCCAATGAAATCCGCGTGCTGTATCTGGCCTTCATCCCCCAGGCCCGTGGGCAGGGCTATGGCCGGGCGGTGTTGCAAGGGGTACAGAAAGCCGCGCAACAGATCCGTTGCCCGGTGGCGACCGTGGTCTGGAGCAGCAACCCCCACGCGCGCCAGCACTATCTGGCGCTGGGCTTCGAAGTGCAAGAGCGCAACCCGGCGGCGGAGCGGTTGGTCTGGTATCCGAAAGGCAACTGAGTGATCCCTCTGTGGGAGCGAGCTTGCTCGCGATGGCGTCAGCCCGGACCACCCGTAAACCCGTAAACCTGTGGCGATGGAGCTTGCTCCCGCTCGGCTGCGCAGCAGTCGCAAAACCTGACAAAACGGTCCGCCTGGAGGAAGGCAGAGGGCCTGCTTCGCAGGCCAGCGGGAGCAAGCTCCCTCGCCACAGGTTCCCGGCTGGATGGAGGATTGCCATCGCGAGCAGGCTCGCTCCCACAAGGGCCTCATCAGTCTTTAGTTGAATGCGATGTAGAAATACCCCAGCGCCGGATCCCGTCCCATGGGCGGTATCCGTGACACGAACACCCCCTCGAGCTTGCCCAGTTCCGGCACCTCCAGAGCGCAGAGCCCGTCGACGAACGCGGTGCTTTCCAGGCTGTTGAATTCCACGCTGAAGGGCATGCGTTCGGTGTTTGGCAGCTTTGACCGAGACGTTTCTTCAAGGGTTTCGAAGCGCACCGGCAGGCGGCTGCCGTCGGGCAGGGTCAGGCTGCCGGTCTGGCCCAGCAGCGGTTGGAAATGGCGGCTATGAACCTGTTGCAACATGTCGACACTCCAAAAGGCCGGAGGACCGCAGCCCTCCGGCGGTTCATCAGTTGCGGGATGGGAAATAGCCTTGAAGGGCGATGCTGAAGTTGATCGCCAGGAACGGGTTCATGATCGCCATCGGCATGCCGCCGCCCGTGGGGGAGACCGTGCCGTTGACGGTGGTGGTGACGCCTTGCAGCGACACCGGCGAGGCGCCTATCTGGTCGGAATAGATATTCGCCGCGCCCGGCCCGGTGCCCGAGGTGCCGATGAACGAGTTGGTGGCCGTCGGCGTATTCACCGGGTTGCTGGCCGGGTTGGCCAACTGCAGGGTGGTCGAGGCGGTGATGCCGGTGAGGGCGTGGGTGTGGTTAGGCAGGTTGTTGAGCGTTGCCGTGACGTTTTCGGTGCCGGAGATCTCGCCGATGACGCGCGGGGTCAAGCCCAGGCCATTGCCTTGGCCCAAGGGCAGGCGACCTTGTAGGTTGGGCAGCATGAACGTGGTCTGGCCATTGCCTCCGTATGTCACTCCGATCAGGGCGAACAAGGTCTGGTATTGAGAAAGGGAAAGCGTCTGCCCGTTGCACAGGGCCCAGTCCCTGGGGGCAAAGTTAAAGGCGAATGACTGGATAGTGCCGATGAATACTTCCATAGATTCCTCATCCTTCAGGTGATTGGTCTTGCAGTGCCCGGACGTGAAGGACAAGAGTGCGATCAGCCCGACTCCTTTATTCCCTGGCCTGGTCACGCACGGCTGAGCGTAGACCGGGATATTGGGTTCTGCCGAGCGAAGCGGGCGGAAAAATGTCGCGAAACGGCTTAATCGATTCAGGTTCACCGAGCGTCTTTACCGTCCATCTTTTTTACCGTGTGGGGCGAATCTGATATCAAAGTACTACTAGGCGAAGATTATTTCCTCGGCTACGCTTGGCGATACAAAGGGACTACAAACAAGGTGAATGGATTGCCGCAGTTTCACTTCATTTCCGGTTTACCGCGCTCAGGCTCGACCCTGCTTTCTGCCATTTTGCTGCAGAACCCGCGCTTTCATGCCGGCATGACCAGCCCCGTCGGTACGCTGTTCAGCAGCGTCCTGCAGCAATGCAGTGCCGGCAGCGAGTTCGGTTCGGTGATCGACACCGACCTGCGTCGCCGCCTGCTGCGCGGCCTCTTCGATTCCTACTACGCCGACAAAGCCGATAAACCGGTCATCTTCGACACCAACCGCCAATGGTGCGCCCGCCTGCCTGCCTTGCAGGACCTGTTTCCCCAAGCCAAGACCATCGCTTGCGTGCGCAACGTCGCCTGGGTGCTCGACAGCCTGGAGCGGCTCTACCGCGCCAACCCGTTCGAGAACACCAAGCTGTTCAATGACGATGACGAGCGCAACACCGTCTACAGCCGCTGTGAAACCCTGGCCCAGCGCAACCGCCTGGTGGGGTTCGCCTGGACGGCGCTCAAAGAGGCCTATTACGGCGAGAACGCCGAGTCGCTGCTGATCGTCGATTACGATCTGTTGAGCCAGGCCCCGGAGCGGGTGATGCGCCTGGTGTACGAATTCATCGGCGAGCCCTGGTTCGAACACGACTTCGATCACTTGACCTACGACGCCCCGGCCTTCGATCAGGCCCTGGGCGTTGCCGGCCTGCACAAGGTCAAGCCCAAGGTCGCGCCGCAAGCCCGGCGGACCTTGCTGCCGCCGGACCTGTTTGAGAAGTATGCCGAGTTGTCGTTCTGGCGCGATGGGTCCGCCAGCGCCGCCAATGTCATTCGTATGAAAACCGACGCCACGGTCAGTTGATCGCGGTTTTTTTCATTTGCGTGTTCAAGAAGTTCGAGTCCAGGTGATCGTCATGTGGTGGAGCAAAGGCAAATCGCGGGTAACCGAGGGCGCACAGGCCCTGGCATCGCCAATGATCATGTCCCTGGAGCCGCGAATGCTGTTCGACGGCGCGGTGGCCGCAACCGTGGCCGATGCCGCGCAACCGGACGCCCAGCCGTCTGCCGAGGCGGCCAAGACGCCCACGGCGGACCAGCCGACCGACACGCATGCGCCCCAGGGCCAGGTCGATTCCACCCAGGCTGCGGTTCCGGGCAAGGCCGTGGTGTTTGTCGATTCCCGGGTCAAGGATTCCGCCAATCTGCTCGAAGGCGTGGCGCCTGGTACCCAGGTGGTGCAACTGGATGCGAACAAGGACGGCTTGCAGCAGATCGCCGATTACCTGGACACCCACCAGGGCATCAGTTCGGTGCAGATCATCGCCCACGGTAACGCCGGCGATCTGTGGTTGGGCAACAGCTACCTGTCGGCGGACAACGTCCAGGCCCGCAGTGAAGTGCTGGCGCAGATCGGCCAGGACATGAACGCCGGCGGCGATATCCTGATCTATGGCTGCTACACCGCCGAAGGCGAGCGCGGCCTGAGCCTGGTCGATTCATTGGCGCAGTTGACCGGCCGCGACGTGGCGGCGTCCACCGACCGCACCGGCCTGGGCGGCGACTGGGACCTGGAAATCGCCACCGGCAACATCGAAAGTGCCAACGTGCTCTCGACCACTGCCATGAGCGAGTACCAATGGGGCCTGGCTACCTGGACCGCTACCAACAATCTCAATTCCGGCATCGGCTCTCTGCGCGCAGCACTGTCTTCTGCGCAGAACGGCGACATCGTCACGTTCAATACCAGCATGACTGTCGCGCTGACCCAGGTGTTGGACGTCAATAGAAACGTCACCATCGATGGTGATCTCAACAACGATAACGTCGCCGATGTCACCCTCGACGGGCAATATCGCACCCAGATCATCAACGTGACGGCCGGCACCACCGCTACCCTCGATGGTCTGGTGATTACTCGCGGCATGGTGGCGGGTAACGGCGGTAATGGCGGCGACGATGCGCTGGTGTCAAAGGGGGGCGGGATCTATAACGCCGGCACCTTGACCCTGAGGAACGTCACCGTCACCGCGAACGCCGCGTCGGGCGGTGGTGGCGGTGGTGGTGTCACGCCGCAATACGCCGGTGGCGGTGGTGGCGGCGGTGGCGCGATTACTGGTGGTACCGGCGGCAAGGGCGGCGACACCCTCAATGCCACGGGCTCCAACGGCTCGGCCGGGCAGGGCGGTGCCGGTGGCGGCTTCTTCAACATGGGCGGGCGTGGCGGCTCCTCCACCGGCGGGGCCGGCGGTTCCGCATATCCGGGCTACAGCACGGGCTCCGCGGGCGGCACGGCCTCCAGCGGTGGGCTATCCATCGGTGGCGGTGGCGGTGGCGACGGCTATAACGACATTGGCGGCGCCGGTGGCGGAGCGGTCGGTGGTATTTATAACGATACCGGCGCGACCCTGCGAATCATCGGTAACTCGGTCATTTCCAACAACGTCGGTGCAGGTGGCGGCGGTGGTGGCGGTGGTGCCGGTGGTGGCTACAACCACACGGGCGGTGCCGGCGGCGTCGGTGTCGGGGCCATCTGGAACAAAGGCTCGATCCTGATCACCGCCGCCAACTTCGCCGCCCTGGCCGGCAACGTCGGTGGCAGCGGCGTGGGTGGGACCAGTGCCGGCAGCGCGGGTGTTTCGCCGGCGTCGGTGGCCAACGTCTACGGTGACGGCGGCACCATCAACACCAACTATGTGCCGGACGAGACGCCGCCTACGGCGACCGTCGTGGTGGCCAATACCAGCTTGAACTCCGGTGGTACGTCGCTGGTGACCATCACCTTCTCCGAGGCCGTGACCGGTCTCACTGCGGCGGACCTGACAGTACAGAACGGCACCGTCGGGGTCTTGAGCAGTGGCGACGGCGGCATCACCTGGACCGGCACGTTGACTGCGGCCAGCAACATCGCCGACACCACCAACGTCATCACCCTGAACAACACCGGGGTCGCCGACCTGGCCGGCAATGCCGGCGTGGGCACCACCGACTCGAACAATTACATCGTCAACGACACCGTGGCGCCCACGGCGTCCATCGTGGTCAGCGACACCGCCCTCAGAGTCGGTGAAACCTCGGTGGTGACCATTACCTTCAGCGAAGCGGTGAGTGGTTTCACGGCCGCCGACCTGACCGTCGCCAACGGCTCGATCAGTGGCCTGAGTTCCAGCGACGGCGGCATCACCTGGACGGCCACCCTGACGCCGGATACGGCGATCACCGATACCTCCAATCTCATTGTCCTGGACAACACCGGCGTGGCGGACCTCAACGGCAACGCCGGCGTGGGGACGACCAACTCCAACAACTACGCCATCGACACCCTGCGTCCGACCGCCACGATCGTGGTCGCTGATACCGCGTTGAGAGTCGGCGAAACGTCGCTGGTGACCATCACTTTCAACGAAGCGGTGAGCGGTTTCACCACCGCCGACCTGACGGTCGCCAACGGTACGGTCACCGGGCTGAGCAGCAGCGACGGCGGTATCACCTGGACCGGGACGTTGACCCCGAGCGCCAGCGTCAGCGACACCAGCAACCTGATCACGCTGACCAACAGCGGCATTGCCGACCTGTCCGGCAACGTCGGCAGCGGCACCACTGACTCGAACAACTACGCCGTCGATACCCTGCGCCCGACCGCCACCATCGTGGTGGCCGATACCGCGCTGAACGTCGGTGAAACGTCCCTGGTCACGATCACTTTCAGCGAGGCCGTCACGGGCTTCACCCTGGCGGACCTGACCGTTGCCAACGGCTCCTTGAGCGGGTTGAGCAGCAGCGACGGCGGTATCACCTGGACCGCGACGCTCACCCCGAGCGCCAGCATCACCGATGCCACCAACCTGATCATCCTGGCCAATACCGGTGTGACGGACGCGGCCGGTAACACCGGCAGCGGCACCACCAGCTCCAACAACTACGCGGTCGACACCCAGCGTCCGACCGCGACTATCGTCGTGGCCGACAATGCGTTGAGCGTTGGCGAAACCTCGTTGGTGACCATCACCTTCAACGAAGCGGTGACGGGCTTTACCACTGCCGACCTGACGGTCGCCAACGGCACGGTCACTGGCCTGAGCAGCGGCGATGGCGGCATTACCTGGACCGGCACGCTCACGCCAAGTGCCAGCACCAGCGATACCAGCAACCTCATCACCCTGGACAACACCGGCGTGACGGACGCGGCGGGCAACGCCGGCAGCGGCACCACCGACTCCAACAACTACGCCATCGACACCGCGCGTCCGACGGCCACCATCGTGGTCGCCGACTCGACCATCGGCGTTGGCGAAACATCGGTAGTGACCATTACCTTCAGCGAGGCGGTGACCGGTTTCACCCTGGCGGACCTGAGCGTCACCAACGGCAGCCTGAGCGGCCTGAGCACCAGCGACAACATTACCTACACCGCCACCTTCACCCCAAGCGTGGGTGTCAGTGATGCCACCAACCTGATCACGCTCAACAACACGGGCGTGGTGGACGGTGCGGGCAACACCGGCAGTGGTACCACCGATTCCAACAACTACGTCGTCGACACCCTACGCCCGACCGCCACCATCGTGGTGGCCGATACGGCGCTGAGCGTCGGCGAAACCTCGCTGGTGACCATTACTTTCTCCGAGGCGATCAGCGGTTTCGACAATTCGGACCTGAGCGTCGCCAACGGCACGCTGAGTGCGGTCAGCAGCAGTGACGGCGGCTTCACCTGGACAGCTACCTTCACGCCGGCCCTTGGGGTCAGCGACACGTCCAACGTCATCACCCTGAACAACACCGGCGTCAGCGATGCGGCGGGCAACACCGGTACCGGCACCACCAACTCCAACAACTACCAGGTCGACACCAACGTGCCGACGGCGACCATCGTGATTGCCGATACCAGCTTGAGCATCGGCGAGACGTCGTTGGTTACCGTGACGTTCAATTCGGCGGTCAGCGGGTTCGACAATGCGGACCTGACCGTCAGCAACGGCACGCTCAGCACCATGAGCAGCACCGACGGCGGGGTCACCTGGACAGCCACCTTCACGCCGAGCGCCAGCATTTCCGATACCAGCAACGTGATCACCCTGGACAATACCGGCTTGATCAACGGCGCGGGCAACGCCGGCGTGGGCACCACCGACTCCAACAATTATGCGATCGACACGGTCCGCCCAACCGCGACCATCGTCGTGGCCGACACCGCCATTGCCGCCGGCGAAACTACGGTGGTGACCATCACCTTCAGTGAGGCGGTGACCGCGTTCACCAGTGCCGACCTGACGGTCGCCAACGGCGTGATCTCGGGGCTGAGCAGCAGCGACGGCGGCATCACCTGGACCGCGACCTTTACACCGACCGCTGGCATCAGCGACACCAGCAATGTCATCTCGCTCAACAGCGGTGGCATCGTTGACTTGGCGGGCAACGTCAACGTTGGCGCCACCGATTCGAACAACTATGCCATCGACACCGTGCGCCCAACGGCGACCATTGTCATGGCCGACGCCAACCTCAGTGTCGGCGAAACCTCGTTGGTGACCATCACCTTCAGCGAGGCGGTGACCGGTTTCACCAACGCCGACCTGAGCGTGGCCAACGGCACCCTCAGCGCTGTCAGCAGCAGCGATGGCGGCCTGACCTGGACCGCGACCTTCACGCCGGCCCTCGGCGTGCGGGATACGTCCAACCTGATCATCCTGGACAACACCGGCGTCAGCGACGCGGCGGGCAATACCGGCACCGGCACGACCAACTCGGCCAACTACGCCATCGACACGCAGGTGCCGACGGCGACCATCGTGGTGGCCGATACTTCTCTGAGCATCGGTGAAACCAGCCAGGTGACCATCACCTTCAACGAAGCGGTGAGCGGTTTCGACAACAGCGACCTGACCGTCAGCAACGGCACGCTGAGCAACGTGTCGTCCTCCGACGGCGGCGTTACCTGGACGGCCACGTTTACGCCGAGCGCGAGCATTGCCGATACCAGCAACCTGATCAGCCTGGACAATACCGGAGTCGTCAACGTCTCGGGCAACGCCGGCGTCGGCACCACCGATTCGAACAACTATGCCATCGACACCGTGCGGCCAACGGCAACCATCGTCGTCGCCGACACGGCCATTGCCGCGGGCGAGACATCGCTGGTGACCATTACCTTCAGCGAGGCTGTGACCGGCTTCACCGACGCCGACCTGACCGTCGCCAACGGTACTCTCAGCGGGTTGAGCAGCAGTGACGGCGGCATCACCTGGACCGCGACCTTCACGCCTGCCACTGGCATCGCCGACACCAGCAATGTCATCACCCTCGCCAACGGCGGCGTCGCCGACCTGGCGGGCAATGCTGGCAGCGGCACCACCGACTCGAACAACTACAGCGTCGACACCCAGGGGCCGACCGCCACCATCGTGCTGAGCGATTCGGTGTTGAAACCGGGTGAAACCGCTCAGGTGACCATCACCTTCAGCGAAGCGGTGACCGGCTTCAGCAACGCCGACCTGAGCGTGGCCAACGGCACCCTGAGCGCCGTTAGCAGCAGCGATGGCGGCCTGACCTGGACCGCGACCTTCACCCCGACCCAGGGCGTGACCGACGTCACCAACCTGATCACCCTGGACAACACCGGGGTCAGCGACGCGGCCGGCAATACCGGGACAGGCACCACCGATTCGGCCAATTACGCGGTCGAAACGCAGGTGCCGACTGCCACGATCGTGGTGGCCGATAACGCGCTCAAGGTGGGGGAAACCTCGCTGGTGACCATTACCTTCTCGGAAGCGGTCAGCGGTTTCGACAATGCCGACCTGAGCGTGAGTAACGGCACGCTGAGCAACGTTTCTTCTTCCGACGGCGGCGTTACCTGGACGGCCACCTTCACCCCGACGACCAGCATCACCGACACCAGCAACCTGATCAGCCTGGACATCGGCGGCGTGGTCAACGCCTCGGGCAACAGTGGCGTCGGCGTGGTGAACTCCAACAACTACGCGATCGACACAGTTCGTCCAGGCGCCACCATTACCATGGGCGACGCCTCCCTGGGCATCGGCCAGAGCACCACCGTGACCATCAGCTTCACCGAGGCGGTGTCCGGTTTCGACTTGTCGGACCTCAGTGTCGCCAATGGCGTGTTGTCCAACCTCGCCAGCAGTGACGGCGGCCTGACCTGGACGGCGACCCTGACGCCTACGGCGGGCGTGACCGACGCCACCAACCTGATCCTGCTCGACGCCAGCACCGTGCAGGATCTGGCCGGCAATGCTGGCGTGGGCATCGCGATTTCCAGCAACTACGCACTCGACGCCTCCCGGCCGACGGCGACCATCGTGGTCGCCGACCCGAACCTGACGGTGGGCGAGACGACCCAGGTGACCTTCACCTTCAGCGAAGCGGTGACGGATTTTGACCTGTCGGACCTCAGCGTCACCAACGGCGAACTGACCAACCTGACCACCAGCGACGGCGGCAGGACCTGGACGGCCACGTTCACGCCAACGGTGAACCTCACCGATCCGAGCAACTTCATCGCCCTGGACACCAGCAACGTCAGCGACCTGACGGGCAACGCCGGGGCCAGCGTGGCGGTGTCCAACAACTATGCGATCGACACCGTGGTGCCCAACGATGTGAAGCCGCCACCGGAGTTCCTGACGTCCGACCCGGTCACGGTTATCCCGCCGTCCGAGGTGCCATTGCAGCCGATCGTTTTCACCCCGCCAACGGGCGACCTTGGCTCGCCGCTGGGCTTCCCTCCATTGTTTGAACAGCGGGATGTGGGCGGTGGTCTTCGGCCGATAGGGGACATTTTCATCAACCGTGGCGAACTGGCGCCGAGCTATATCGCGCAAGTATTCAGCAGCGACGCAGCTGGCGATGGCTCCGGCCAGGGCTTCCTGGGCTTTGGTGGTGGTGATGGCGGGGTGTTTGGCAGCAGCACGGTCTCGAGCCTGTTCAACCGCGACACCGGTTCCGAAAGTGAATCGATGGACGCCTTTGGCAGCCAGTCGATGCAGGGCGGCGATGGCTCCCAAGGCGCTCGAGGGATATTCGGTGCACCGACTCTGGGCCAGCAACTGCAGCAGCTCAAGGACACGGAACAGCGTCAGGTCAATAGCCTGGCAACGGCTTTAAAACAGGTCGGCATCAGCCAAGTGCAGGCCTGAAAATCATAAAAAATTGGGGCAGCCAGGGGCAATCCAGGGAATGAATAGAAGTCAGAAGTTATTCGGTATGAGTGTGCTGGCGTTGGTGGTGAGTGGATGTGCAGTCACCAGCGATCCGATCGAGCGTAGCGTCAGCGAACAGCGCGCTCGAACGGATCTGCAGAACATGTACAAGGATCAGGAGCCCTTGAGCGGCCCACTGACCTTGCACCAGGCCATGGCCCGGGCGGTGAAGTACAACCTCGAAGGCCGCTTGAAGATCATGGAGGAAGCCCTGGCCAAGCGTCAGTTGGACCTGGCCAGCTTCGACATGCTGCCGCGCATGGCGCTGGACGCCGGGTATGTGGGCCGTAACAACGTCAGTGCCTCCAGCAGCCAGAGCGTGGAAACCGGTACCCAGTCCCTGGAGCCGTCGACCTCCCAGGACCGCGACCGTGAGGTGGCGGACCTGACCATGGTCTGGAACGTGCTCGATTTCGGCGTCAGCTACATCAGCGCCAAGCAGGCCGGGGACCAGCGCCTGATCGTGCAGGAGCGCCGGCGCAAGGTGATCAACACCATCGTCCAGGATGTGCGTTCGGCCTACTGGCGCGCCATGGCCGCCGAGCGCCTGCTCAAGCAGATCGACAGTCTGATGGCCCGGGTCGAGACGGCGCGCGACAACAGCCAGAGCATGAGCGAACAGCGCATCGGTGACCCGGTACAGGCCCTGGGTTACCAGCGTTCGCTGATCCAGGCCACCCGCCAACTGGAAGAGCAACGCCGGGCGCTGTCCCTGGCCAAGACCGAACTGGCGACCTTGATCAACTTGCCCTTGGGCACCGAGCTGACCCTGGCGACCCAGGATGAATACACCATCCCGGAACTCAAGGTCGACCTGGCCCGTCTGGAACAGGAAGCCCTGGCCAGCCGTCCGGAACTGCGTGAGCAGGATTACCAGACCCGCATCACCGCCGCCGAAACCCGCAAGGCCATGTTGCGCCTGCTGCCGGGGCTGGAGTTTTCCGCCGGCGGGCATTACGACAGTAACTCGTTCCTGGTGGAACAGGGCTGGGCCGACTATGGCGTGAAAGTCACCTGGAACCTGTTCAACGTGATCTCCGCCCCGGCGGCCATCGACGTGGCCAAGGCCGGGGAAGAAGTGGCGGCGGCGCGGCGCCAGGCGATGTCGATTGCCGTGCTGGCGCAGCTGTACGTCGCCAACGCGAACTATCGCGAAGCGCTGCGCCAGTTCAAGACCAGCCAGCAACTGTCGGACATCGACGGGCAGATTGTCGGCCAACTGCGCAGCCGTCACCAGGCTGCCGGCATCGGTGAGCTGGACCTGATCCAGGGTGAACTCAATACTCTGCAGGCCGATCTGCGCCGGGACCTGGCCTACGCCGACCTGCGCAACGCCTACGGGCAGATCTTTGCCAGCGCCGGCCTCGACCCGCTGCCAAACGAAGTGCAATCGACCGAAGTCCAGTCGATTGCCACGGCGCTGGCCAACCGCGAAGCGGCCTGGGCCCAGGGCGATATCGCGTTGCCGAAGCCTGCCACGGTGACGCAATAACCGGGCGCAACCATGACGCGCCCGGCGTTTTCCCGGCTGCCGGTGACGGTGAACCTGCCGCTGCTGTTGCAGGCACTGGCGGCCATTGAAGACGCGCGCTGGCAGAGGCATTTCAACAGTGCCTATCACAGCGGCGACTGGAGCGGCGTGGCGCTGATTTCGGCGGCGGATGCCGTCACCGAGCTGTCGCCCGGGCGCGGTCAGCCACGGCAGCGTGCACCTTGGTCAGCGGACGGTCGCTGGCAGGAGGCATTGCGCGACTGGCCCCTGGAGATCGTCTCGGCCCGGCTGCTGCGGCTCGGACCCGGCGGGTGCATCCACGAACATCGCGACTATGACTTGGGCGGGCCGGACGCCGACCTGCGCCTGCACGTTCCGCTGCTCAGCCCCGCTGATGTGGACTTCTTCCTGGACGGGCAAATCATTCCGATGACCGCGGGGGAGTGCTGGTTTCTCGACTTGGCGCGGCCCCATCGAGTGGTTAACCGAAGTGCGCATTCGCGGGTTCACCTGGTGCTCGACTGTCGCCCCGGGCCGTGGCTGGTCCGGCAGATTGCCGATGGGCTGCCCACCACACCCGACGCGGGCGTCAGGCAAAGCGACTTCGCTCTTTTTCAGCAGCGCGTGGAAAGCGATCCTGACCTCGCCCGCACCTTGCAGAGCCTGCACGACCTCGACGCTTTCATTGAGTCGGCGCTGGCGCTGGGGGCCGAACGAGGGCTGCATTTCACCCGGGAAGAATTGCGGGCTGCCATGGGCAACGGTCGCCAGCGGTGGAGGGCGCAATGGAAGACCTGAACCTGCACGGTTGGTTGCCGATCCGCCTATGGCCAGAGGCCGGGCAATGGCGGGTCGACTGGTGCTGGTTCGGCGATGCGCGACTGTCACAGCCGTTCTTTGGCGATGCGGTGGAAGACGCCCTGCGCCTGCCCTTCAATCAGGCGTTCCGCCGCCAGACGCCCTTGGACGCACTCGGTCAGTGGCAAGGACAAAGCCCGGGACTTGAGCCCTGTGCGTTCATTTTCCATGCCTCCCGTTGCGGCTCGACCTTGATCAGCCAGATGCTCGCCCAGTTGGACGACCATATCGTCATCTCGGAACCACCGCCCCTGGATGCGCTGCTGCGCAGTGATCTGCCGCCGGCCGAGCGGTCTGCGGCACTCAAGGGCTTGATGTCGGCCTACGGGCAGCGCCGCCGAGGCGTGGAGCAACGCCTGGTGGTCAAGCTCGACGCCTGGAACATCGGTGAACTGCCGCTGCTGCGTGAGTGTTTTCCCGACACGCCCTGGTTGTTCGTCTATCGCGATCCCTTGGAAATCGCCGTTTCTCACCTGCGTCGTCCCGGCATGCACATGGTGCCGGGGATGATCGGGACGACTGGCCTGGACGATGGGTTGCCATTTGGCAGCCAGGAAGATTTCATCTCGCGCCGGGTGGGGCGGTTGTTGGCGACGGGCTTGGAACACTGCCGGGCATTGGCTGGCGTGGCGGTCAACTACACCGAGCTGCCCGAGGCGATGACGGGCCGGTTGGCGGCGTTTTTCGGGCTCGATGATGAGCAAGGCGGGCAAGTGTTCGCGACAGTGGGGCAGCATGCCAAGCAGCCGGCGCAGGCGTTTGTGGGCGATAGCGAGGACAAGCGCCGGGAGGCTTCGGCGCTGTTGCGTGAGCGGGTTCTGCGCTGGGCGCAGGGGCCCTATGAAGCACTGAAATTACTGACCACGTAGCTGGGCGAAAGCGCTTCTGTGGCGAGGGAGCTTGCTCCCGCTCGGTTGCGCAGCGACCGCCAAATCCTGGGGCTGCTTCGCAGCCCAGCGGGAGCAAGCTCCCTCGCCACAGGGGTGGTGCTCGCTCCGTGGATCAAGCCTTGTTAGGCGACAACTCCGCCATCCCCTTGAGCAACTCGATCGGCAGGGGGAAGACGATGGTGGAGCTTTTATCCCCGGCGATCGACCCCAGCGTCTGCATGTAGCGCAGTTGCATGGCACCTGGCTGGCGCCCGAGCATTTCGGCGGCCTGCATGAGTTTTTCCGAGGCTTGCAGCTCGCCTTCAGCGTGGATCACCTTGGCCCGCCGTTCCCGTTCGGCCTCGGCTTGGCGGGCGATGGCGCGGATCATGGACTCGTTGAGGTCCACGTGCTTGATCTCGACGTTTGCCACCTTGATGCCCCAGGCGTCGGTCTGGGCGTCGAGCACCTGCTGGATGTCACCATTCAATTGCTCGCGCTCGGCCAGCAGTTGGTCCAGGTCATGTTTGCCGAGAACCGCGCGCAACGTGGTCTGGGCCAGTTGGCTGGTGGCCATGAGAAAGTTTTCCACCTGGATAATGGCCTTCTGCGGATCGAGCACGCGGAAATACAGTACCGCATTGACCTTCACCGAGACGTTGTCCCGGGTGATCACATCCTGGGGCGGCACGTCGAGGACAATGGTGCGCAGGTCGACGCGGATCATCTGCTGCACCACTGGAATCAGCAGGATCAACCCCGGCCCCTTGACCTGCCAGAACCGACCGAGCTGGAACACCACCGCCCGTTCGTATTCGCGCAGGATGCGGAATGTCGAAGCCGCCAGCGCGATCAACAGCAACAACAGCATCGTAAAACCGATTTGCATGCCCATCTCAAACTCCTTGTGAGTCAGCGGGGGCCACTTCCAGCAGCAAGCCCTTGCGGGCAATGACCCGCACCGCTTGCCCAAGCCGCAGCGGCGTCGCGCTTGCCACCTGCCAGCGTTCGCCTTCCAACTGGACCCAGCCATGATGATTATTGCCAGCCTGCAACACGGTCACCGCCGTGACGCTGCCCAACAGCGCGGCATCGCCGCTGACAGGCTCACGTGGGCGTGTTTTCAACGCACGGACCAGCAAGGCAATCAGCAGCAAGGCGCTGACCAGGCCCAGGCCGAGCATCAACGGAACCGGTACGTCGGCGTTGGTCAGGATGACCGCGCCAATCACACACAAGACAATGCCGCCCAACCCCGCGACGCCGTAATTGGGCAAGGCCGCCTCGAAGACCAGCAAGGCCACGCCAACGGCGATCAGCCAGAAACCCAGGGGATCGGTGCCGGGCAGCATGAGCCCATCGGCGCCGAACGCGGGCCCGCTTATCGCGAGCAGCGCAATCGTCAACCAGTGAATGTTCACGGGATCCTCCGCAACGGGTAGTCGTCGGGATGTTTATTCAAAGTCTAGTCGAGTCGGGGGTTGATTGAATTTTGATCAGTTTGGCGGTCGGCGAGGGGCTAGACTGCCTAGGAACAACCCCGCCATTCATTCATGTCCAGGAGCCCCCTATGGAACCGCCGATTCACACCCTTCGAGCATTGTTCAAGCAACTGGGCTTGCCCGATGATGCTATTGGCATTGACCAGTTCATTGCCACGCATTCACCCCTCAAGCCCAGGTTGCACTTGGCCGATGCGTTTTTCTGGAATGAGGGCCAGCGGCAAATGCTGCGCGAGGAAATCCTTGAGGATGCGGACTGGGCGGAAGTGATAGATCAACTGGATGTGTTGCTGCGCAAGGGGCGTAGCGAGTGAGAACGGACGCAATACCTGTGGGAGCGAGCTTGCTCGCGATAGCGATATGTCTGTCACATCAATGTTGACTGACAGTCCGCTATCGCGAGCAAGCTCGCTCCCACAGGGTTATCTTGTTATTCGTTTTAAGAATTAACAAATAGCTTCTTATTCCTTAAATAATATAGCTCTCCTCCCTATACTCGTCCGGGAACAGACACGCAGGAGAGCACCCATGCGCAACGAATCGATTCGCTACCTGATTGTGCCGGGCTGGCAAGGATCGCCGGAAAATCATTGGCAAACCCACTGGCAGAACAGCCTGCCCAACAGCGCCCGGGTCGAGCAGGCCGACTGGGTGACGCCCCGGCGTGAAGATTGGGTTGCGGCGCTGGCCGAGGCCGTGGCCGCCGACAGCACGCCAGTGATCCTGATTGCCCATAGCCTGGGTTGCATCACGGTGGCCCATTGGGCCGCCACCGCGCCGCTGCAGTTCCTGCGGCAGGTGCGTGGGGCGTTACTGGTGGCACCGGCGGATGTCGAGCGGCCAGCCTGCGTCCCGGCGCTGCGCAACTTCGCGCCGATTCCCAGCGATCTGTTGCCATTCCCAAGCCAAGTGGTCAGCTCCGACAACGATGCCGCCGTGAGCGCCCCGCGCGCTTTGGAGCTGGCGCGCAACTGGGGGGCCGAGGCCGGGATCCTGGCGGGGGCGGGGCATATCAACGTGAAGTCCGGCCACCAGCGTTGGGAGCAGGGTTTCGCTTATCTCTATCGTCTGCAAAACCGCATGGAGCATCACGCCCTGCGTCGCGCCTGAATTTTTAGCGCCCTCCGTCTCCCGGCGGTCTGGGGCGGGAGCCTGCCATGAGTTTGCATGAAACCTTCGGTCAGCCCTTGCTGACCTTTCCCGATGCGGAAAAAAGCCCCCTGAGCATTCGCGCCAAGGCGCTGGTGTTCGTCGACCCCCGTTCGCGGCAGTTGCGCCAGGAACTGGAACAACTGGCGCCCCGGGCGATTTCGGTGCTGATACGCGGCGAAACCGGGAGCGGCAAGGAACTGTTGGCCCGGCATATCCATCGCGAAAGCGAACGCGGCGGATTGTTTGTTTCGGTCAACTGCGGCGCTATCAGCCCGACCTACGCCGACGCCGAACTGTTCGGTTATGCCGCCGGCAGCTACAGCGGCTCGGCCAGTAGCCGGGCCGGTTGGTTCGGTTCGGCCAACGGCGGCACCCTTTACCTGGATGAAATCGGCGATTTGCCGCTGCCGATCCAGATCAAGCTGCTGGCGGCCCTGGAGAACCACGAAGTCACTCGTGTCGGCGCCCATCAGCCCAGTCCGGTGGACGTGCGCCTGGTCGCGGCCACCAGCATCGACCTGGCGCAAGCGGTGGCCGCCGGGAAATTCCACGAACGGCTCTATCACTACCTGAGTGAAGGCCGGCTCGAATTGCCCGCCCTGCGTGAGAGAGTGGGCGATATCCTGTCATTGGCCGAGTATTTCCTGGGTATTTACAGCCAACGCCTGGGCCTGACAGTGCCACTGATCAGCGAAGCGGCGCAGCTCGCACTTGAACAGCACAGCTGGCCTGGCAATACCCGCGAACTGGAGAATGTCATTCATTTTGCGTTGTTGGTGAGCGCTGGGGATTACATATTGCCGGAACATCTCAACTTGCCAGCGCTGACGGAACCTTTGACGGTGGTAAAGCAGATGACTCTCGCGTTGGCCAGGTCAGGCAATCATCAGCAACTGGAGCAGTTGAAAGCGTGGTTCGCTGAACTCTGATGCGTGCAGGTGCTCACTGATTTTATTTAGCCCCGATGGCTGTGCCGTCGGGGCGATTTATTATGCGAGCATTAAAAGTATCGCTTTGATAATGTCTTGCCTGTCGCTAAGTTATATATTTTCATATAAATAATATGTTTGATTTGTTCGCTTGATTGCAAAGGTCCTGTGGCCGTTAATTGAATGGCGCAAGCAATTTTAACTTGCGAGTTCATTAACTAAACGGTCGAGGTTTAAAATGGAATTTGAAAATAATACGCCAGTCGTGGCTAATGTTCCTGCATGGTCCGAGTTGGAAAAATTCAAGATTTTTTCAGTGTCGGGCGGTAACCGAGTCTATAGGAATGGTCGTCAACAGCTTAAGGTCAGGGTCGTTGTCGCGGTGGCCGATGCGTCTCATAAGAGAGTTCCCCTGACCCAGTCCGAACTTGACTCCATCGTTTTGGTCGATGCGTTAAGCGGGTTGCCTTTGTCCAAAAAAGACAGAGATGGCCCTAAGGGCCATGTATGGTATTACACGGAGTATCAAAATAGCCAATTTCGCGAACTGCCTCACTACGGCGCTGTGCCTGGTTCGGTACCGCCGGGACCGTTCGTTTACGTAGTGGATTTTTATGTCAGCACCACTTCGTATACGCCAGTTAAAGTGCGGCCGCGAATAACGCGGGCGGACGGCCAGATGTTCCAATGGGAGACGGGAGCCGAACTGGAATCTCTCCAGTTATATCCGCTTCCTGTGGCGGTTTATCGGGCTGAACAGTATTCGTTCAATCGCGCTGCGGTCCCCTACTACGGCTCAAATCATATTGAAAAGGCCGAGGTTTTCGTCTTGGAACTGATCATTGATCAGCAGCGAATCGAGTTCGTAACGGGCTTCGGTATCGGGACTCATCTGCGGATAGGAAGCTCGGATCGCCGATACACCGGTTATTACCTGGTCGGGTATGGCAATGGCAAGTATATGCCTACAGGCGGGGCTCCGAGGTGGGAGCGACCTGATGCGTTGGGAAGGAGTCGCAGCGAAGGCGGGCAGGTGGCTTTGGTACTTGCCTACGGAAAGCACGGGGGGGATGTGTGGGTCCGAGACCCTGCATCTAACACGCTGATGGAATTTGTCGATATGTATGGAAATCCTCATCAACTGCGCGTGGAACTCACTGATGATCCGCTTTTGGTCCGGGTCCATCGATAAATAAAAAGACGTTTTCAAGGATGATCCCATGAGTCACTCAACCTCACCTTCCGGGCAGTTAACTTCGGCTGCCTTCAAGTTTGATAGTTTTGTCCGTTCGGGTGTGGACCCCCGTACCGGCACCTACAGCTGCAGTGTGGCGTTGGACCCGGTGCCGGCTGATGCAGCCGGCGGCCCGAAGGTCTCACTGACCCTTTCATACGATTGCTTTAATGACAGGAATCTGGGTTTCGGAACCGGCTGGTCTCTTCGTACCTGCAGTTACGATCAACGTCGACGTAAATTGACATTGGCGAACGGAGAGACCTACCAGCTATTTATCAGTGGTGACCAGGCAACTTTCCTTGATAAGAAGCTCGATAACCTATTCGTCACGATACAAAACAATGAAATGTTTATTGAGCACATCGATGGCCGGATTGAAGTTCTTTCTCGCCCCAGCGCGACCTATAACGAGTGGTTGCTGGCGCGCGAGTATTGGCCCGATGGCAAGGAAACGTTCTACGAGTATCGTCTCCTGTCCGGAACGCGACAGTTGGCGACGGTCTATCATCAGCGTCGACGTGTCTTGCATATCGACTACGCTCGGAACAGCCCGGCGCCACCGTCAATTACCGTGTGGCCGGATATTCCCTCCAAGAAGCTTCAGTACCTGCTTGCGCTACAGAACGGAGAACTCCGCAGAATCAGGCTGGTTACCGCTGAAAATACTGAGTTGAATTGGAACTTTGGTTATTCCCCGATCAATGGCTTCCTGGTGATGAGCGAAGTTCATCAGCCAAACGGTGCCCAGGAAAGGCTCACGTACAGGAGTCAGGGGCATAGGCTACCCGAAGGTGCACCGGTCCCCTACATGCCGTACGTCACCCAATCGATCCTGTCTCCCGGCGCAGACCAGCCGGCGATTATCAACACATACCAGTATTCGCCTAGAAACTTTCTTGGCCATGCTTCAGGTTTTCGCTGGTCCGCTGAGCGTGACGTGCTGTATAGCGTCAGTAGCAATTATGAATACTCCTGCACTCAGATTCAGTGGGCCCTCGATACAAGCGGTCGACGCGAATACTCACGGATTATTCGTACCTACAACCGCTTCCATTCGATGATTTCACAACGGACGATCTGCGGCAGCACGATGCAACTGCGCGAGATCCAATATCACGATGTGCCCAATCGGGCTTTCAGGGATCAGCCTCCACAGTTCCAGATGCAACGCGCCGTGCATGACAGCTTTTTCAACACCAGCGCGGGGCCCAGCAACGTCCGGACGGAGACCACCCGGACGTCTTATGACGTGCATGGAAATCTGTTGGAAAAAACCAGTCCATGCGGTGCCCGGGAGAGCTATGAATACTTCCCGGCACGAGGAGGTGTGGATTGTCCACCCAGCCCCATAGGCGTGCCTTGTTTCCTCAAGCGCAAGTCGATATTCCCTTCTCCCGATTTCGTCGCCGCACCTACCACCGTCGTTCGTTACACCTACAGCGAATTGCCCTCACTGCTGGCTGGCCGTCGCGGTGTTCGGCTCGCCAGTGAAACACTCTACGAAGAGGGCGTCAGCGAGCCACGGGTGGACTGTCGGTTGAAGTACATCAACAACGTGAATGACTTCTTTCATGGGCGGTTGCGGAGCAAAGTTGAAACGGTAGGCGGCGTACGGAGCGAATATCGTTATGCCTACCAGCATGAAAACGATAACGTTCGCACCGACCAGACCTTTAGCGCCCAAGGACTGAGCCATCTGCGCCAGGACTGGCATGACGTGTGCGGATGGTTGATCAAGACCCGTGAGGCCGGTGGCTGCGCGGTCAGCATGGAGTACGATTCGCTGGGGCAACTGACCCGTGAAACGGTGATGCCCGACACCGGCTACTCTGCGTCGCGTCAGTTCATCTATCAGTCGGCCACCCCCCCTGGCCATGTCACCGTCACCGTCAAGGACGCCCGCGCAGGCCTGACAGTGACCCGCAGCGACGGACTTGGCCGAACCCTGAGCGTCGAGAAACAGGACGTCGATATGCCCGGCGCGCCCATGCGGGTCATTTATGAGGCCCAATACGACAGCCTGGGTCGCTTGCAGTCGGATAAACAAATCGACTGGTTCAACGGTGAGCCGAAAACGCTGGAAACGCTTTACGACTACGACCAGTGGGGGCATCAGAACCGTACCAATCGTCGTGGGCAAGTGATCCTTCATGATGAGATCGACCCTGTGGCACGCACGCGTACCCACTGGACGGATGGCGGCGGCAAGACCCGTACATTCATCAACGCTCTGGATAAACCAGCGCGCGTCGAACGTATGGATCTGTCAGGCGTTGTACGGGAGGTTACTGTCTACGAATACGATGGCTTGGGACGGTGTATCAGGCAAATCGCTTCCGACGGTGGGGTTACCCGCTACACCTACGATTTGGCTGGCCGCGTGCTGAGTACGACGCTACCGGACGGTACTGTCATCGAGAAGAAGTACGCGCCGCAAAGTCAGGCTGACCACCCCACGCAAATCAGCGCGAACGGCTATGTCCTGGGAAGTCGTGCCTATGACGGCTTGATGCGCATTACCGAGAATCAAAGCGGCGGTCGCAGCGAACGGATGAGCTATGCAGGCTCCAGCAGGAACGCTTCGCACAAGCGCACGCCAGCCGGGAAAGAGCTGCGATTCACACTTGATCCAATGCTCGATGATTGCGTCACCAGCCGCTCCGGCAACCAGGCATCCGTCGCCACGAAGCATCGGTTTGATCCGCATACCGGCTTGCTTCAGGAATCGGCCAATTCGCTGGTGCAGCGGCGTATGGAATATTGTCCTTCAGGCCGGCTCAGCCGAGAATCCTGGGTCACAGCGTCTGACCGGTTCGACAGTGAGCAAACCTATTCATTGATGGGTAAGCCGATTGGTCATACAGATGTCAACGGCATGGCCCGCATCTGTCTTTACGATCAGACGGGACGCCTGTCGGGCGTCACACAAGGCCCAGTCTCCGCCTCCGCTCAAGAACGCATCACCGCCGCCTATTCATACGACGCCCAAGGGCACGTCAAGTGCATCACTGTCACCGATCCTCGATCAGGCCTTTCGATGGTCACCGATCTGCTATACGACGCGTTTGGCCGCGAAATCCTTCGACGTTCCGCCTCCTCGGCAAATGACGTCGTCGAGGTGGCCCAGTCGTTCGGCCCGGGGGATAAGCTCAGCCAGCGTACGCTCAAGTCAAACGGGATGCTGCGTGTCGAGACGTTTGCCTATGATTTGCGCGGCCGGCTGGCCCGTTACGCCTGTCAAGGCCCGCAGGCGCCCGTGGACGCACAGGGCAAAGTCATCGCTTCACAGGATTACACCTATGACTATCTCGATAACATTCGGCAGGTCGTCACGCGTTTCGCGGGCGGCGAGAACACCGCTACGTATCGATATGACCTGGCTGACAAAACGCAACTGAGCGCTGTTACCCACAGTCATCCCGATTATGTGTCCGCCAATTCGGCCTTCCGATATGACGACGACGGCAACTTGCTCAACGACTCGTGGGGTCGCCAGCTGATCTACGATGAATTGGGCCGCCTGGAGCGCGTGAGTTCGGCTGACTCAAGGTCGACATTGGCGCGTTATCGGTACGATGCTTCGGACCGGCTTCATGCCGTTGAGTTGACGGGGCAGGCGCCGTGTCGCCGGTTCTACCGAGAAGAGCGGTTATGCAGCGAGGTAACGGAAAAGGGCGGTCGCAGCATCGTTCGCGAAGAGCGACAGTTGCTGGCGTTGTTGCAGGGGCAAGAGGCGGCGTTATTCAGAACCGACGGCTGCGGCAATGTCCTGCAAGCACTTTCTGGCGGCGAAAATCCCCATCACGCCTATTCGCCTTATGGTCAACGCCCGGGGGCAGACGGGTTGGGCAGCCTGTTCGGTTTCGGCGGCGAACCGCTGGATCCGGTCACTGGCTGTTACCTGCTTGGCAATGGCTATCGGGCCTACGATCCGGTACTGATGCGATTCCATAGGCCCGACAGTTGGAGTCCTTTTGATGGCGGTGGTCTGAACCCCTATGCCTATTGCCTCGGAGACCCGATCAATCTCAGCGATCCGACCGGTCATATTTCTACTTGGGGCTGGATCAAAATCGGCCTTACTGCCGCTTTCGCGATAGCTTCTGTTGCATTCACCATTGCGACACTTGGCGCATCCGCGCCGTTGGTAGGGGTGTCGTTTTCGGCTGCGGCGGCCTTGACGCTGGAGGTGGTGGGAGGCGCGGTATCGATTGCGTCGGTTGTATTGGAAGAGGCGGCTCCGGACGCCGTTGCCACGCAAATCCTGAGCTACACCAGCCTGGCCTTGGGCGCTGTCTCCGGCGGGGCCTCCCTGGCGGGCAAATTGCTGGGAAGGGGGACATCGCTAGCCCTGCGCAACACCGTTGATTCGCTCGGTGACGCGGTGACGCTGAGTCGCAGCAATGTGCGCGCGACACGTGTTGGCGGCTACTCCAAGGCCGCGAGCCCTTTGGTTCGGGGAGGCGGCCAGCGCAACCTCATCGGCCTGCAAAACGATCTCACAAACGTGCTGACGGCCAAGGATGTAGTCGGCTACGCCAATTACCCGTTTAAAGCCGTCACCTACACCGTCGAAAGAGAAAAATACATTGAAAAGGCCAAAGGGTATCTTCGACAGGCGGACGAATGGTTCAGCAATCATGAGCGAGCTGAAGCGCCCGAAGAGATTTACGGTGACGTCAGGAAGCGAGGCTCGGACATCCGATTTGCATGACGAAGGGACGTCCGTATGTTTTGGATATATGAAATATTGATATATGCCCTTCCATAAAAGATATTGTTAAGGCATAAAAAATATCGGTATCTTCCGCATCACGCCAGCGATAGCACTTCGCTGGCACCCCCCGTTGGCCGTCGTCCGTGACGACAGTGATATTCGATAAGGACACTGCATGAAAAAGGTTCTGTTGTTCACCGCATTGGCGGCAGCCCTGACCTCGGGCCTGGCCCAGGCCGCGGAGAAACTGGTCGTGGCTGCCACGCCGGTGCCCCACGCTGAAATCCTCGAGCTGATCAAGCCAACCCTGGCCAAGGAAGGCGTGGACCTGGAAATCAAGGTTTTCACCGACTACGTCCAACCCAACGTACAGGTAGACCAGAAGCGCCTGGACGCCAACTACTTCCAGACCCTGCCGTACTTGAAGAACTTCAACGAAGGCAAAGGCACGAACCTGGTGACCGTGATCGGTGTTCACGTCGAACCGTTCGGCGGCTACTCGAAGAAGTACAAGAAGTTGGCTGATCTGCCAGACGGCGCGACCATCGCGCTGCCCAACGAAGGCAGCAACAGCGGCCGTGCGCTGATCCTGTTGCAGAAGGCTGGCCTGATCGAGTTGAAAGACCCGAAAAACGCTTTGGCGACGCCAAAAGACATTGCCAAGAACCCGAAGAACTTCAAGTTCAAGGAACTGGAATCGGCCATGCTGCCGCGGGTGCTGGACCAGGTCGACCTGGACCTGATC
Source organism: Pseudomonas sp. FSO-7 (assembly GCF_059579345.1). Taxonomy (NCBI): domain Bacteria; kingdom Pseudomonadati; phylum Pseudomonadota; class Gammaproteobacteria; order Pseudomonadales; family Pseudomonadaceae; genus Pseudomonas; species Pseudomonas sp. FSO-7. Next base: position 295,441 of record NZ_CM184193.1, read on the forward strand.
AACACCAACTATGCCCTGGAAGCGGGTCTTAACCCGGCCAAGGATGCCCTGGTGATCGAAGGTTCCGATTCGCCTTACGTCAACTTCCTGGTGGCCCGTCCCGACAACAAGGACAGCCCGGCTATCCAGAAGCTGGCCAAGGCCCTGACCAGCCCTGAAGTGAAGGCGTTCATCGAGAAGAAATACAGCGGCGCGGTACTGCCGGCGTTCTGATTCGCGCGGTAAACCTTGTCACGGTTTCAAACGCCGACGGCTGATACAGCGTCGGCGTTTTTTTGTGCTCGCGTTTTTTACTGTGGGAGCGAGCTTGCTCGCGATGGCGGTTGATCAATAAGCATTGATGTGACTGACAGGCCGCTATCGTCGGATCGCCGCCCGGAGCAAGCTCGCTCCCACAGGGGGGGGCATCTGATGGGTCAGGCCACCCCGCTCTTCAACGCCCTGCGCAACGCCATCAACAATTTCAATATGTCCTGCGGTTCCAGTCGCTGCGGCACTTTTACGTCAGCCATGTTTTTCTTCCTTGTAATGGTGAGGGGGGTGTCAAAAAACCCTCCCTGCGGCGCAAGAAAAATAGTCGCCTTTGTCCTTCGCGGCAAATTCGGGGGATAGTTTTTTGCGTGATATCAATATGCTTTAACGGTATTTAAGTTCCGGTTTTTATGCCATTAAAGTCAGTGCCTGCCGAGTAGCTACCCGCTGCCCATGGACCGCACGACCGCCGCTTACCGAGCGGCGTCCAGGATGTTCAATGAACTTCGATTACGCGTTTATCCTCAGCACCCTCCCGGCATTTCTCAAGGCCGTGGGCGTGACGCTGCAGGTCGGCCTTATCGCCATCGCCACCTCGCTGCTGGTGGCGCTGGTCAACGCAACGATCCTGGTGTTGCGCGCGCCTTACCTGCAACGCCTGGTGGGGCTGTATGTGGAGCTGGCCCGCAACACCCCGCTGCTCATCCAATTGTTCTTCGTCTACTTCGCCTTGCCGGCGCTGGGCATCAAGGTGTCGGGGTTTGCGGCGGCGATCATCACCATGACGTTCCTGGGCGGTGCCTACCTCACGGAAGTGCTGCGGGCGGGTGTGGACGCGGTGCCCCCGGCGCAATTGGAATCTGGCCGTTCCATCGGCCTGTCCCACGGGCAGTTGTTGCGCTACGTGATCCTGCCGCAGGCCGGGATCCTCAGCTTGCCGTCGCTGTTCGCCAATTTCATTTTCCTGCTGAAGGAGACCACCGTGGTCTCGGCCGTGGCGGTGCCGGAGATTCTCTACACCACCAAAAGCTACATCGCGCTCTACTACAAGACCTACGAAATGCTCGCCGTGCTGACGCTGATTTGCGTGCTGCTGTTCTTGCCGCTGTCGCTGCTGCTCAGCCGTCTGGAAAGGAGGCTCCAGCATGGCCAGTTCGGGTCTTGAGTTGCTGTGGGTGTCGTTGCCGCAACTGGGCAAGGGCGCCGCGCAAACCTTGTCGATTTCCTTCTTGAGCATCGCCCTCAGCACCGTGGGCGGCGTGCTTTATGGGGTGTTGCGTACGCTGGGCGTGAAGTGGCTGGACGCCGTGCTACGGGTCTACCTGGAACTGTTCCGAGCGATTCCGGTGCTGGTCTGGTTGTACCTGCTGTTCTTCGGCCTGCCGATCTTTTTCGGCCTGAGCCTTCCAAGTTTTTGGTGCGCGGTGCTGGTGTTGTCGTTGTGGGGCGCCAGTGAGGTCGGTGAAGTGGTGCGCGGCGCCTTGCATTCGTTGCCGCGCGGCCAGCGCGAGGCGGGCTTGTCGATTGGATTGAACGGTCCGCAACTCTACGGCCATGTGCTATTGCCGCAGGCGCTGCGACGCATGACGCCGCCGACCATCAACGTCTACACGCGCATCATCAAGACCAGCTCCCTGGCCGTGCTGATCGGCGTGGTGGACGTGATCAAGGTTGGCCAGCAGATCATCGAGCGCACCTACGAGTCCGTGCTGATCTACGGCGCGCTGTTCCTGTTTTTCTTTTTTATCTGCTACCCGCTTTCGGCCGCCTCCCGCGTGCTGGAGCGGCGCTGGACGCAAGCATGAGCGCATTGATCGAGTTCAAGGGTTTCAACAAGTTCTTCGGCGAACAGCAGGTGCTGGACGGCATCGACCTGCAAGTGAAACCAGGCGAAGTGATCGTCATCCTCGGCCCCAGTGGTTGCGGCAAAAGTACGTTGCTGCGTTGCCTCAACGGGCTGGAAGCGGCCCACAGCGGTGGCCTGACATTCGCCGGTCGCGAGTTGCTGGGCAAGGGCACCGACTGGCGCGAAGTGCGGCAGCAGATCGGCATGGTGTTCCAGAGCTATCACCTGTTCCCGCACATGAGCGTGCTCGATAACCTGCTGCTCGGCCCGGTCAAAGTGCAAAAACGCGACCGCCGCGAAGCGCGTGGCCAAGCCGAAGCCTTGCTGGCGCGGGTGGGGCTGCTGGACAAGCGCGATGCCTTTCCCCGCCAGCTCTCCGGCGGCCAGCAGCAACGCATCGCCATCGTGCGTTCGCTGTGCATGAACCCCAAGGTCATGTTGTTCGATGAAGTCACCGCCGCCCTCGACCCGGAAATGGTCAAGGAGGTGCTGGAAGTCATCCAGGGCTTGGCCCGCGAAGGCATGACCCTGCTGATCGTCACCCACGAAATGGCCTTCGCCCGCGCCGTGGCTGACCGCATCGTGTTCATGGATGCCGGGCGAATCCTTGAACAAAACCCTCCCGAGATTTTCTTTACGAACCCGCAAACCGCACGAGCGCAGCAGTTCCTGGAGAAGTTCTCCTACGTCGCCGCACTACCCAAAACGACTCAAACAAAGGAACTGGAACCGTCATGAAAACTGCCAAGTCTTCTCTGCTGCTACTGCCGTTGCTCGCTGCCTTCCTGCTGGCCGGCTGCAACAAAACCGAAGAACCGCCGAAGCCGAACGTTGCCAGCCCAAGCGCCGCGTCGGCCAGCTACCTGGACAAAATCAAGGCACGGGACAAATTGATCGTCGGCGTCTTCACCGACAAACCACCGTTTGGCTTTGTCGATGAGGCGGGGCGTTATGTCGGCTTCGATACCGACATCGGCCGTCGATTCGCCAAGGACTTGCTCGGCGATGAAAACAAGGTCGAGTTCGTCGCGGTCGAACCGGCGAGCCGGATTCCGTTCCTGCAAAGTGACAAGGTCGACCTGATCCTCGCCAACATGACCGTGACCCCGGAGCGCAAGGAAGCGGTGGAGTTCACCAACCCGAACCTGAAAGTCGCGGTGCAGGCGCTAGTGCCGCAGGCCAGCGAAGTGAAAAGCCTCGATGACCTGGCGACCCGCACCACCATCGTCACCACCGGCACCACGGCGGACATCTGGCTGACCAAGAACCACCCGGACTGGAAGTTGCTCAAGTTCGAGAAAAATTCCGAGTCCTTGCAAGCGCTGGCCAACGGTCGTGGCGATGCCTATGCCCAGGACAATCTGGTGCTGTTCAGTTGGGCCAAGCAGAACCCTGGCTACCGCGTGCTGGAGCAGACACTGGGCGCTGAAGCGCCAATCGCACCGGCGGTGAAGAAGGGCAATGTCGAGTTGCGTGATTGGGTCAATGCCGAGTTGGCGAAGCTGGGTGAAGAGAAATACCTGCTCAAGCTGTACGACCAATATGTGCGCAAGGAACTGAGCGATGACACCAAGCCGGAGAGTGTGATTGTCGAGGGGGGCAAGTGGCAGGGGTGAGCCTCTGATTTTTAGGTAAACCTTCCTATTGCTATCGCGAGCAAGCTCGCTCCCACAGTGGATCTTCAGTGAACACAGCTCTGTGAACAGATGAGAATCCATTGTGGGAGCGAGCTTGCTCGCGATTCGGTTGATCAGGCGCCGCTCAATCCGGCCAATGCCACGCCGGCTCATCCAACGCCCGCTGCCCGACAATCCCGGTCTGCCCGAGCTCCTTTTCCAGCACGATGCAATTGCATTGCTCATCCTGTTCCAGGGCGGCGATCAGGCGCGTGGCGTGGGACACGACCCAGACCTGGCAATTGGCCGAGGCGCGGATGATCAACCGCGCCAGGGCCGGCAACAGGTCCGGGTGCAGGCTGGTTTCCGGTTCGTTGAGCACCATCAGCGAGGGCGGTCGTGGGGTGAGCAGGGCAGCCACCAGCAACAGATAGCGCAGGGTCCCGTCCGACAGTTCGGCGGCGGACAGCGGCCGCAGCAGGCCATGTTGTTGGAACGCGATGGCGAAACGTCCGCCTTGCAGTTTCTCGATGTGCAGGTGGGCACCGGGAAACGCGTCGCCGATGGCGGCATGCAGGGCTTCGTCGTCGCCGATTTCAAGGATGGTCTGCAGGGCGGCGGCCAGGTCGCGTCCGTCATGGTGCAGCACCGGCGTGCGGGTGCCCAGTTGCGGTTGGCGCACCGGGGCGTCGGCGTCGCTGCGAAAATGGTCGTAGAAGCGCCAGCGACGAATGAACTCGCGCATCTGCAGGACCTCCGGCGACGTGCGCAGGCTGCCGACCTGGTCGAACAGGCTGTCGAAGGTGGGCGTGTGCTGGGCCAGCACATCCCAGGAACGACCTTCGCGGGCACGGATCATCGGCCCGTTGCGGTCCACCAGCAGGCTGGCGGGCCGAAACACCGGGCCGGCCCAGATGCATTCGCGCTTGATTTCAGGGTCCAGTGAAAACGCTGAGCGACTGGGCTCCGGCAAGCCCAGGGCGATCGAATAGCTGAAGTCTTCCCCGGCGAAACCCAGGCGCAGGCGCTTGGTGCCCTGGCGCACAACCGCCTGGACCGGCACCTCGCCGTTACGCATGCGGTGGCTGATTTCCTCCGGGCCGGCCCAGAAGGTCGAGTCCAGCCCGCCTTCCCGGGCCAGGGCGTTGACCACCCCGCCCTGGGCCGTCTCGGCCAGCAGGCGCAGGGCGCGGTACAGATTGGATTTACCGCTGCCGTTGGGGCCGGTGATCAGGTTCAGCCGGCCCAGGGGGATGACCATTTTATTGATCGATCGGTAGTTGGCCACCGCCAGTGTCTTGAGCATGCAGATTTCCTTTGCATGGGCGTGGGAACAAGTCTGCCCGATTGCTGTGCTTTGAGTGAACCCTGTTCTAAGCTCACAGTCGTATCGTCACTGGTACGTCCGTACAACGCAAAGGAGTCTGCATGGCTGGTCCCGGAATCAAATTGATGATTGGTTTGGGCGTGTGTGCATTGTTGACGGGGTGCGGTGATAAGAAGCCCGAAGAAAAAGCCCTGCCACGGGTTTTTGTGCAGCAAGCCGTGCCCAGTGAATACGCAGCCTCGGTGACCCTGACCGGCGACGTCCAGGCGCGGGTGCAGGCCGATCTGTCGTTTCGTGTGGGCGGCAAGATCATCGAGCGCAAGGTCGATGTCGGTGACCGGGTCTCGGCCCGGCAAGTGCTGGCCCGGCTCGACCCTCGTGACCTGCAGACCAACGTCGACTCCGCCGAGGCCCAGGTGGCCGCCGAGCAGGCGCGGGTCAAGCAGAGCGCGGCGGCGTTCGTGCGCCAGCAGAAACTCCTGCCCAAGGGCTATACCAGCCAGAGCGAATACGACGCGGCCCAGGCTCAACTGCGCAGCAGCCAGAGTGCGCTGACCGCCGCCCAGGCCCAATTGGCCAACGCCCGTGAACAACTGAGCTACACCGCGCTGGTCGCCGAGGCACCGGGCATCATCACCGCGCGCCAGGCTGAAGTCGGCCAGGTGGTGCAGGCCACGGAACCGATCTTCAGCCTGGCCCGGGACGGCGAACGCGACGCGGTGTTCAACATCTACGAATCGCTGTTGAGCGAACCGCCGTCGGACCCTGCAATCACCATCAGTCTGCTGGATAACCCCGCCATCAAGACCACCGGCACGGTGCGCGAAATCACCCCAGCGGTGTCTGCCCAGACCGGCACCGTGCAGGTCAAGGTCACCCTCAATGATTTGCCCGAAGGCATGCGCCTGGGGTCGGTGGTCAGCGCCACGGCCAAGTCCGCCGGCAAGACCGCCTTCGAGTTGCCTTGGTCGGCCCTGACCAAAAACCTCAGTGAACCGGCCGTGTGGCTGGTGGACGGCGAGGGCAAGGCCCGGTTGCAAACGGTGACGGTCGGCCGCTACCTGACCGGCAAGGTCATCATCAGCGATGGTCTCAAGGGCGGTGAGAAAATCGTCACCGCAGGCGGGCAGTTGCTGCACCCCGGCGTACGCGTCGAGATCGCTGAAAACACCTATGGAAAATCCACGCCGGGAGCCCAGCCATGAGGCGTTTGTGGATGGTTTCGGCCGGCCTGTTGCTGGCCGCCTGCTCCAAGGAAGAAGCGCCGCCCGAACCGGTGCGCCCGGTGTTGTCCGTCGAAGTCCGGGCTCTCGACCAGCAGGCACTCGGGCGGTTCGCCGGGAATATCCAGGCACGTTACGAGAGCAACGTGGGTTTCCGCGTGCCAGGACGCATCGCCAGTCGCAATGTCGATGTCGGCGCAGAGGTGAAGAAGGGCGATCTGCTCGCCACGCTCGACCCCACCGACCAGCAGAACCAGTTGCGCGCCGCCCAGGGCGATCTGGCGCGGATCGAGGCGCAGTACATCAATGCCCAGGCCAATGCCCGTCGCCAGCAGCAATTGTTCGATCGTGGCGTCGGGGCCCAGGCGCAACTGGACATCGCCCAGACCGATCTGAAAACCACTGGCGCGGCCCTCGAGCAGGCCCGGGCCTCGGTGGAGCAGGCCCGCGACCAGCTCAACTACAGCGAGCTGCGTACTGACCACGACGCAATCGTCACCGCCTGGAATGCCGAAGCCGGGCAGGTGGTCACCGCCGGCCAGCAAGTGGTGACCCTGGCCCGCCCGGACATCAAGGAAGCGGTGATCGACCTGCCGGCCGGGCTGGTCGAGCGCCTGCCCACCGACGTGGTGTTCGAGGTCGCCGCGCAATTGGACCCGACTATCCACACCACCGCCATCGTGCGCGAGATCGAACCCCAGGCCCAGAGCGCTACCCGTACCCGCCGCGCGCGCCTGACGCTGACCGACACACCGCCAGGTTTTCGCCTGGGCACGGCCATCAGCGTGACCCTTAGCTCGACCATCGAACCGCGCATCGAGCTGCCGCTCAGCGCCCTGCAAGAGATCGACGGCAAGGTGCGCATCTGGCTCATCGACCCGCAGAGCCAGACGGTCTCACCCCGTGAGGTACGGATTCTCGAACGTTCGGCCAACTCGGTGCTGGTGGCCAACGGCATCAAGGCCGGCGACCGCGTGGTCAGCGCCGGCGTGAACAGCCTCCAGCCGGGGCAGAAAGTGAAACTCGACGAGGACGCACGATGAAAGGGCCTTTCAACTTATCCGAATGGGCCCTGCGGCATCAGTCGTTCGTCTGGTACCTGATGTTCGTGGCGCTGTTGATGGGCGTGTTCTCGTACATGAACCTGGGTCGGGAAGAAGACCCTTCGTTCACCATCAAGACCATGATCATCCAGACCCGCTGGCCGGGCGCGACCCAGGAAGAAACCCTCAGGCAGGTCACCGACCGCATCGAGAAAAAACTCGAAGAGCTCGACTCCCTCGACTACGTCAAAAGCTACACCCGTCCGGGAGAATCGACGGTGTTCGTGTACTTGCTCGATACCACTGGGGCCAAGGAGATCCCCGAGATCTGGTATCAGGTGCGCAAGAAGATCAACGACATCCGTGGCGACTTCCCCCAGGGGCTGCAAGGGCCGGGCTTCAACGACGAGTTCGGTGACGTGTACGGTTCGGTGTACGCCTTCACCGGCGACGGCCTGTCGATGCGCCAGCTGCGCGACTACGTGGAGCAGGTGCGCGCCGAGATTCGCGACGTGCCCGGGCTGGGCAAGGTGGAAATGCTCGGCGAGCAGGATGAAGTGCTGTACCTGAACTTCTCCACGCGCAAACTCGCCGCCCTGGGCATCGACCAGCGCCAGGTGGTGCAGAGCCTGCAATCACAGAATGCCGTGACGCCGGCCGGGGTGATCGACGCCGGGCCGGAGCGGATTTCCGTGCGCACGTCCGGGCAGTTCCAGTCAGAAAAAGACCTGGCCAACGTCAATCTGCGGCTCAATGATCGCTTCTATCGACTGGCCGACATCGCCGACATCAGCCGGGGGTATGTCGACCCCGCCACACCGATGTTCCGCTTCAACGGTACGCCGGCCATCGGCCTCGCCATCGCGATGAAAAAGGGCGGCAACATTCAGGACTTCGGCAAGGCGCTGCATGCGCGCATGACCGAACTGACCGCCGACCTGCCGGTGGGCGTTGGCGTGCACACCGTGTCGGACCAGGCCGAGGTGGTGGAAGAGGCGGTCGGCGGCTTTACCAGCGCCTTGTTCGAGGCGGTGATCATTGTACTGGTCGTCAGCTTCATCAGCCTTGGCGTGCGAGCCGGGCTGGTGGTGGCCTGTTCGATTCCGCTGGTGCTGGCGATGGTCTTCCTGTTCATGGAATACAGCGGCATCACCATGCAGCGGATTTCCCTCGGCGCGTTGATCATCGCCCTCGGCCTGCTGGTGGACGACGCGATGATCACCGTGGAAATGATGGTCACGCGCCTGGAAAAAGGCGACAGCAAGGAACAGGCCGCGACGTTCGCCTACACCTCGACGGCGTTTCCGATGCTCACCGGGACCCTGGTGACCGTTGCCGGTTTCGTGCCCATCGGCCTGAATGCGAGTTCTGCCGGTGAGTACACCTTCACCCTGTTCGCGGTCATCGCCGTGGCGATGCTGGTGTCGTGGATCGTCGCGGTGCTGTTTGCCCCGGTGATCGGCGTGCACATCCTTAGCGCCAACGTCAAACCCCACAGCGCCGAGCCGGGGCGGATCGGCCGGGCGTTCAACGGCGGCCTGCTGTGGGCGATGCGCAATCGCTGGTGGGCCATCGGCATCACCGTGCTGCTGTTCGTGCTGGCGCTGTTTTGCATGCGCTTCGTGCAGAACCAGTTTTTCCCATCGTCGGACCGACCGGAAATCCTGGTGGACCTCAACCTGCCGCAAAACGCCTCGATGGACGAGACCCGCAAAGCCGTCGACCGCCTGGAGGCGACCCTCAAGGGTGACCCAGACATCGCGCGCTGGAGCACCTACATCGGTGAAGGCGCGATTCGCTTCTACCTGCCGCTGGACCAGCAACTGCAGAACCCGTACTACGCACAACTGGTGATTGTCAGCAAGGGCCTGGAGTCGCGCACCGCGCTGACCGAGCGCCTGCAAAAGCGTTTGCGCGAGGATTTCGTCGGCATTGGCAGCTACGTGCAAGCCCTGGAAATGGGCCCGCCGGTAGGCCGGCCGATCCAGTACCGGGTCAGCGGCAAGGACGTCGACCAAGTGCGCAAGCACGCCATCGAGCTGGCCACCGAGTTGGACAAGAACTCCCACATCGGCGAAATCATTTACGACTGGAACGAACCGGGCAAGGTCCTGCGCATCGATATCGCCCAGGACAAGGCGCGGCAATTGGGCTTGTCTTCCGATGACGTGGCCAGGCTGATGAACAGCATCGTCAGTGGCTCGCCCGTGACTCAGGTCAACGACGATATCTACCTGATCAACGTGGTTGGCCGTGCTGAAGATGCCGAGCGCGGGTCGCCGGAAACCCTGCAGAACCTGCAGATTGTCACACCGAGCGGCACCTCGATTCCGTTGCTGGCGTTTGCCACGGTGCGTTATGAGCTGGAGCAGCCGCTGGTGTGGCGTCGTGACCGCAAGCCGACCATCACCATCAAGGCCGCGGTGCGCGACGAGATCCAGCCCACCGACCTGGTCAAGCAACTGCAACCGGACATCGACAAGTTCGCAGCCGGCCTGCCGGTGGGCTACAAGGTCGCCACGGGCGGTACGGTGGAAGAGAGCAGCAAGGCCCAAGGGCCGATCGCCAGCGTCGTACCGCTGATGCTGTTTCTGATGGCGACCTTCCTGATGATCCAACTGCACAGCGTGCAGAAACTGTTCCTGGTGGCGAGCGTCGCCCCCCTCGGGTTGATCGGCGTGGTGCTGGCGCTGGTGCCGACGGGCACGCCCATGGGCTTCGTGGCGATCCTCGGGATCCTCGCCCTGATCGGTATCATCATCCGTAACTCGGTGATCCTGGTGACCCAGATCGATGAGTACGAACGTGACGGCTATGAGCCCTGGGACGCGGTGGTGGAGGCCACCGAACACCGGCGTCGGCCGATCCTGCTCACGGCGGCCGCGGCGAGCCTGGGGATGATCCCGATTGCCCGGGAAGTGTTCTGGGGTCCGATGGCCTACGCGATGATCGGCGGGATCATCATCGCCACCTTGCTGACATTGCTGTTCCTGCCGGCACTGTATGTGGCCTGGTACAAGATCCGCGAGCCCAAGCGCGATTGAAGGGCTTGCTGCGCAGCCCATCGCGAGCAGGCTCGCTCCCACAATTGGTCGTTGTGAACACGAAATAGGTGTCCGCCGCAGATCCAATGTGGGAGCGAGCCTGCTCGCGATAGCTGAGTATCATTCAACATCAATGCAAGCTGACCCGACGCCTTCGCGAGCTTGCTCGCGATGAGGCCGGTGAATTCACCCTGGCCTTTTACTTGCGCAACAACCGCAACCCATTGAACACCACTAGCAAGCTCACCCCCATGTCGGCAAACACCGCCATCCACATGGTGGCAAGCCCGGCGAAGGTGACCCCAAGGAAAATCGCCTTGATCACCAACGCCAAGGCAATATTCTGCTTGAGGATGCTGGATGTCTGCCGGGACAGGCGAATGAACGCCGGGATCTTGCGCAGATCATCGTCCATCAGCGCGACGTCGGCGGTCTCGATGGCCGTGTCGGTGCCGGCCGCCGCCATGGCGAAACCGATTTCCGAACGGGCCAGGGCCGGCGCGTCGTTGATGCCGTCGCCAACCATGCCGACGCGGTGACCCTCGGCATACAACGCTTCGATGGCTTGTAGCTTGTCTTCCGGCAACAAGTCGCCTCGCGCCTGGTCCATGCCCACCTGCGCAGCAATCGCGTCGGCGGTGTGGGCGTTGTCGCCGGTCAACATCAGGGTCTTGATGCCCAGGTCATGCAATTGCCGGATGGCTTCGCGGCTGGAGTCCTTCACGGTGTCGGCCACGGCAAACAGCGCCAAGGGGCCTGTAGCGTCGAGCAGCAGCACCACCGACTTGCCTTGTTTTTCCAGGGCGAAGAGTTTTTCTTCCAGTTGGGGAGAGCACAGGCCGAGGTCTTCCACCAGGCGGTGGTTGCCCAAGTGATAGGTCTGGCCGCCGATGTCGCCGCGCACGCCACGCCCGGCAAGCGCCTCGAAGTTATCCACAACCTGCGGCGCCAATTGCTTATCCACAGCCGCGTTGGCGATTGCCCGAGACACGGGGTGGTCGGAGCGGGCGGCGAGGCTGGCGGCCAGTGCTGGAGCGGTGCTTTCCACCGTCGGGTCCAGGGCTACGTAGTCGGTTTGCACCGGTTTGCCGTGGGTGATCGTGCCGGTCTTGTCCAAGGCCAGGTAGTCGAGCTTGTAGCCGCCCTCCAGGTACACGCCGCCCTTGACCAGAATGCCTTTGCGCGCGGCGGCGGCGAGGCCGCTGACGATGGTCACGGGGGTGGAAATCACCAGCGCGCACGGGCAGGCGACCACCAGCAGCACCAGCGCCCGGTAGATCCAGTCGAACCACAGCGCGCCCATGAACAGTGGCGCAATGACCGCCACCGCCAGGGCCAGGGCAAACACCGCCGGGGTGTAGATTTTCGAGAACTGGTCGACGAAGCGCTGGGTCGGCGCCCGGGCGCCCTGGGCCTGTTCCACGGCGTGGATGATTCGCGCCAGGGTCGAGTGATCGGCCGCCGCCGTCACCCGATATTCCAGTTCACCGGCCTGGTTGATGGTGCCGGCGAACACCTTGTCACCGACGGTTTTTTCCACTGGCAGGCTTTCACCGGTAATCGGTGCCTGGTCGACGGTCGAACGGCCAGCGACCACTTCACCGTCCAGGCCGACACGTTCGCCCGGACGCAGCCGCACCCGCGCGCCGAGGGCGATGGCCTTGACCTCCTGGACCTGCCAGGTCCCATCGGCCTGCTGCACGGTGGCCTGTTCCGGGGCCATCTGCATCAGGCCGCTGATGGCGTTGCGCGCGCGGTCGAGGGATTTGGCTTCGATCAACTCGGCCACGGTGAACAGGAACATCACCATCGCCGCTTCCGGCCATTGGCCGATCAGCACGGCACCGGTCACGGCGATGCTCATCAGCGCATTGATGTTCAGGTTGCGGTTCTTCAGGGCGATCCAGCCCTTCTTGTACGTGCCCAGGCCACCGCTGAGGATCGACACCAACGCCACCAGCGCAACCACCCAGTTTGGCGCGGCATTGGTGAAATGGATCACCTCGGCGCCCAAGGCCGTCACGCCGGACAGCGCCAACGGCCACCAGGGCTTGGCCGGGGCGGGCAGGTCGTTGGTTGCCGGTTTCTGGCCCGGGGTCAGCGGGTCGGCCTGCATCCCCAGGGACTCGATGGCCTGGATGATCGGCGCGTCGCTGGGCAAGTCGTGAGTCACGCCCAGCACGCGGTTGATCAGGTTGAATTCCAGTCGCTGCACGCCTTCAAGCTTGCCGAGCTTGTTCTGGATCAGCGTCTGTTCGGTGGGGCAGTCCATGGCTTCGATGCGGAAACTGCTCAGCCGCGCACCGTCCGTCGGCGTTTTGCCGAGGTTGACCACCGCCGGCGCCGCTTTCGAGGCGCAGCAGGAATGCCCGTGGTCATGGCCGTGGTCGGGTTTGTGGATGTGAAGGGAATCGCTCATCGGGTGACGTCCGTGAAAAGTGCCTGTTGCGCAGTAAAGACCCTGTAGCCACTATAGGGTCAAGCACCTATTTGGGAGGCCGCATCATGAAGATCGGAGAACTGGCGAAAATCACCGACTGCCAGGTCGAAACCATCCGCTATTACGAGCGCGAAGGCCTGCTGCCGGAACCGGCCCGCAGCGACGGCAACTACCGCGTCTACACCCAGGCCCATGCCGAGCGGCTGACGTTCATCCGCAACTGCCGCACCCTGGACATGACCCTGGAAGAAATCCGCAGCCTCCTGGCCCTGCGCGACAGCCCGCAGGACCAGTGCGAAAGCGTCAATGCGCTGATCGACGAACACATCCAGCACGTCAAGGCCCGCATCGATGGCCTGCTGGCCCTGCAGACGCAACTGATCGACCTGCGCCATCGTTGTGGCGAAGGGCCGGACCTGGATCAATGCGGGATCTTGCAGCGGTTGGAGGTGAGCGGGGCGGTGGGGCCGGAGGTGGAGCATTCACATGTGGGGCGTAGTCACGGGCATTGAGCCGATCTTGAAATAGATGGAAATCCAATGTGGGAGCGGGCTTGCTCGCGAAGGCGGTGTGTCAGGCAAAGTGATGCTGCCTGACACTGCCTCTTCGCGAGCAAGCCCGCTCCCACAATAGTCTGATGGGGGGCTTTTAGACCGCCATCGGCGCGGTCATCGGCGCATGGTGCTGGTAGCCTTCGAGGGAGAAGTCGCCCGGTTCCACCAACTCCAGCCATTCAGGCTGGTACACGCCGGTCTTGGCGAACTCCGGCACACGCTCGGAAATCACCAGTTTCGGCATCGGAAACGGCTCGCGGGTGAGCTGTTCGTTGAGCATGTCCAAGTGGTTTTCGTAGACGTGAGCATCACCGATGAAATAGGTGAACCAGCGCGGCGTGTAGCCGGTCAGGCGTCCTATCAGGCTCAGCAGCGCGGCGCCTTCGGTGAGGTTGAACGGCGTGCCCAGGCCCAGGTCGTTGGAGCGGATGTAGAGGGTCAGGGAAATTTCCTTGGTCTCGACATTCGGGTGGAACTGGTAGAGCAGATGGCACGGCGGCAGGGCCATCTCATCGAGCTGGGCGCAGTTCCAGCCGTGGAACAGGATGCGCCGGCTGCCCGGGTCCTTGATGATGGTGTCGACGCACTGGCGAACCTGGTCGATGGCCTTGTACAGGACCACGTAGGCTTGGCCGTTTTCTTCGCCTTCGGCGATCTGCCGGTAACCCTGGGCCAGCGTCTGCTCGATGGCCGCCGGGTTGCTCAGGGGGATCTGTTTGTAGGCCGGCCATTTGCGCCATTGCACGCCGTAGATCTCCCCCAGGTCGTCTTCGCCCTGGCGGAACGGGTTGGCCAGCCACTGGGCGTTTTCGTTGGCGTTCTGGTCCCAGACCTTGCAGCCCAGGGCGCGGAACTCGGCGGCGTTGTTCACGCCACGAAGGAAGCCGCACATCTCGCCGATGGCCGATTTGAAGGCCATCTTGCGGGTGGTGATGGCCGGGAAGCCGTCCTTCAAGTCATAGCGCAGCATGGCACCGGGGAAGCTGATGGTGTTCACACCGGTGCGGTTGGCTTGCTTGGTGCCGTTCTTGATGACGTGGGCCACCAGATCGAGATATTGCTTCATGGGTTACCTGTGTCCTTGAACCCGGGGCCAGCGCCCCGGGGTTCGAATTTTAAACCTTGGCCGCCGCAGCCGGCGCACGATGATAAGCCAGCCAGATCAGCGCCAGGCCGCCGACGATCATCGGCAGGCACAGCACCTGGCCCATGGTCAGCCAGTTCCACGCCAGGTAGCCGAGCTGGGCGTCCGGGACGCGGACGAATTCAACGATGAAACGGAAGATGCCATAGAACAGTGCGAACATGCCCGACACCGCCATGGTGGGGCGCGGCTTGCGCGAGAACAGCCAGAGGATCAGGAACAGTGCCACGCCTTCAAGGGCGAACTGATAAAGCTGCGACGGGTGGCGGGCAAGTTGTAAATCGTCAGTGGGAAAGATCATCGCCCACGGCACGTCAGTCGGCTTGCCCCACAATTCGGCATTGATGAAGTTGCCAATGCGCCCGGCGCCCAGGCCGATCGGCACCATGGGCGCGACGAAGTCCATCAGCTCGAAAAACGACTTGTTGTTGCGTTTGCCGAACCACAACGCTGCCAGCATCACGCCGATGAACCCGCCGTGGAACGACATGCCGCCCTTCCAGACCTCGAAGATCAGCGTCGGGTTGGCCAGGTAGGCGCTCAGGTCGTAGAACAGCACGTAGCCCAGGCGTCCGCCGACGATCACGCCCATGGACAACCAGAACACCAGGTCGGAGAGCTTTTCCTTGTTCCAGGTCGGGTCGAAGCGGTTGAGCCGGCGCGACGCCAGCAGCCAGGCGCCACCGATGCCGACCAGGTACATCAGGCCGTACCAGTGGATTTTCAGCGGGCCGATGGCCAGGGCTACCGGATCGATCTGCGGGTAAGGCAGCATTGATATTCCTCGTAAACGTCAAAAATACCCGGGCGACGCTGTCACCTCGGGATTAAGCCAGGATTGCGTCAGAACAGAAAACTCAAGCCCACGCAGAATAGCAAGGCGGCAAACAGCCGCTTGAGCAAGCGCGGTGACAGGCGATGGGCCAGGCGCGCGCCGAAACGGGCGAAGACCATGCTGGTCAAGGCGATGCCCAGCAGCGCCGGCAAATACACGAAACCGAGACTATGGGCCGGCAGCAGCGGATCGTGCCAGCCCAGAATCATGAAACTCAAGGCACTGACCACGGCGATGGGCAGTCCGCAGGCCGATGACGTCGCGACCGCTTGTTGCATCGGCACGCTGCGCCAGGTCAGGAACGGCACGGTCAGCGAACCGCCGCCAATGCCGAAAATCGCCGAGGCCCAGCCGATCACCGTGCCGGCCACGGTCAACCCGGCCTTGCCCGGTACGGTGCGACTGGCCTTGGGCTTGAAGTCCAGGGCCAGTTGCACGGCAACGATCAAGGCGAACACGCCAATGATCTTTTGCAGGTGCGGGCCGGAAATCGCTTCGGCGGTGATCGCGCCGAAACCGGCACCGATCAGGATCCCGACGGTCATCCAGGCGAAAATCGGCCAGCGCACCGCGCCTTTGCGCTGATGCTCGCGCACGGCATTGACCGATGTGAAGATGATCGATGCCAGGGACGTGCCCACGGCCAGGTGCGTCAACACCTGCGGGTCGAAGCCCTGCAGGGTGAAACTGAACACCAGCACCGGGACGATGATGATCCCGCCCCCCACGCCGAACAACCCGGCCAGCACCCCGGCGCAGGCGCCGAGCAGCAGATAGAGCACAAATTCCACCAGCCTCTCCCCGCCCATCCCCGAAATAAGAGCGGCATGGTAACGGATCCAGGGCCCCTGGCTCCACTGAAGGCGATGGATGTCGGGGGGATGTGTGGGTAGAGTGGCTGAAAACGCCCCGGTGCATCATCACACTTTGTGACGAACCGCTGTTGTGGCGAGGGAGCTTGCTCCCGCTGTAGGAGCTGCCGAGCGAAGCGAGGCTGCGAAAAGATCAAAAGATCGCAGGCTTCGCCAGCTCCTACAGAGCCCGGCGGGAGCAAGCTCCCTCGCCACAAGAGCGGTGTTGGGCTTTATTTTTTAATGGATTGGCATTGTTAACAGGACAACCTGATGTGCCTGATCGTATTCGCCTGGCGCCCCAACCACGCCCAGCCGCTGATCGTGGCGGCCAACCGCGACGAGTTCTACGCCCGGCCGACCTTGCCCCTGGCCCAATGGCCGGACGCGCCCCATGTCCATGCCGGGCGCGATCTCGAAGCCGGTGGCACCTGGCTCGGCATCGGCGCCGAGGGCCGTTTTGCCGCGCTGACCAACATCCGCGACCCGGGCCAGATGCCGGCCTTCAAGTCGCGCGGTGAGCTGGTGGCGCGATTCCTGACCGGGAATCTATCGATTGCCGATTACCTGAGCGAAGTTGTGCCCCGCGCTGGCGAGTATGGTGGCTTCAACCTGCTGCTCGGCGATGGCACCGAGCTGTGGCACCACAACGCCCGCGATACCCAGCCCCAACGGCTGGCCGAAGGGGTCTATGGAGTATCGAACGCTGGGCTGAACACGCCATGGCCCAAATTGCTCAAGGCCCGGGCGGCCCTGGGCGAGGTGCTGGACGATCCGCAGCCCGAGGCCTTGTTGGCGTTGCTGAACGACCCACAACCCGCGCCGGTGGCGGAACTGCCGGACACGGGCGTCGGCCTGGCGACCGAGATGCTGTTGTCGAGTGTGTTCATTGCCAGCCCGGCTTATGGAACGCGGGCGAGTACGGCGTTGATTGTCCATGCCGATGGGACGCGGCATATGGTCGAGCGCAGTTTCGGGCCGCATGGGGGGCATTTGGGGGAGGTGGAGATCAGGATCTAGCTTTTGTGGTATCAGGTCTGCCCCAATCGCGAGCAAGCTCGCTCCCACAGGGGATCTCGGTTGTTCACAAAATTGGTGTTCACCGCAGATCCACTGTGGGAGCGAGCTTGCTCGCGATTGGGGCGCCGCAGGTTCAGAGCGTCTTGTTCGAGGCCGGATTGATCATCCGCGCCAACCCAAGGTTTTTCAGCGCCAGTTGCAGGGAGCTGTGGATCACTTGCGGGTTGTCGATGGTCATCACTTCCGCCAGCAATTCCTGGGCTTTGCTGAGGTTGATCTGGCGCAGCATCCACTTCACTTTCGGCAGATTGGTGGCGTTCATCGACAGGCTGTCGAACCCCATCGCCATCAGCAGCACCGCGGCCGCCGGGTCGCCAGCCATTTCGCCGCAGATGCTCACCGGCTTGCCTTCGGCATGGGCGTCACGCACTACATTCTGCAAGGCTTGCAGCACGGCCGGGTGCAGGTAGTCGTACAGGTCGGCGACGCGTGGGTTGTTTCGGTCCACGGCCAGCAGGTACTGGGTCAGGTCGTTGGAACCCACCGACAGGAAGTCCACCTGCCGCGCCAGCTCCTTGGTCTGGTACACCGCGGCCGGAATCTCGATCATCACGCCGACCGGCGGCATCGGCACGTCGGTGCCTTCGTCGCGGACTTCGCCCCAGGCCCGGTGGATCAGGTGCAGGGCTTCTTCCAGTTCATGGGTGCCGGAGATCATCGGCAACAGGATGCGCAGGTTGTTCAGGCCCTCGCTGGCTTTGAGCATGGCGCGGGCCTGGACCAGGAAGATTTCCGGGTGGTCGAGCGTCACGCGGATGCCGCGCCAGCCGAGGAACGGGTTGTCTTCCTTGATCGGGAAGTAGGACAGGGACTTGTCGCCGCCGATGTCCAGGCTGCGCATGGTCACCGGTTGCGGGTGGAAGGCGGCCAGTTGTTCGCGGTAGATCGCCAGCTGTTCCTTTTCGCTGGGGAAGCGCTGGTTGATCATGAACGGCACTTCGGTGCGGTACAGGCCCACACCCTCGGCCCCACGCTTCTGCGCCCGAGCGACGTCGGCCAGCAGGCCGGTGTTGACCCACAGCGGCATGCGGTGGCCGTCGAGGGTCACGCACGGCAGGTCCCGCAGGGCATCCAGGCCCAGGGACAGTTGCTTTTCTTCCTCCACCACATCGGCGAACTGCTTGCGCAGCACGTCGCTGGGGTTGGTGTAGACCTCGCCGTGGTAGCCATCGACGATCATCTGGATGCCGTCGACCTTGGAGTACGGCAGGTCCACCAGGCCCATCACCGTCGGGATGCCCATGGCCCGGGCCAGGATCGCCACGTGGGAGTTGCCCGAGCCCAGTACCGAGACCAGCCCCGCCAGCTTGCCTTCGGGCACTTCGCCGAGCATGGCCGGGGTCAGTTCTTCGCTGACCAGGATGGTGTTGTCGGGATAGACCAGGGTCTGCTGGCGCTCCTGCTGCAGGTAGGCCAGCAACCGGCGGCCAAGGTCCTTGACGTCCGAGGCGCGCTCGCGCAGGTAGGCGTCGTCCATCAGTTCGAAGCGGTTGACGTGGTCGGTCACCACTTGGCGCAGCGCGCCCTGGGCCCACTGGCCGGTCTTGATGACGGTGGTCACTTCGCTGCCCAGGGAGGCATCGTCGAGCATCATCAGGTAAACGTCGAACAGCGCGCGCTCTTCCGGGCGCAGCTGCGTCGCCAGCTTGGCCGACAGGGCCCGCATGTCGGCGCGCACGCCTTCGATGGCGGTCTTGAACAGGCCCAGCTCGGCGTTGATGTCGGTGATGGTCTTGTCCGGCACCACGTCGAGGTCGGCGGGCGGCAACATGACCACCGCCGTGCCCACCGCCGCGCCCGGCGAACCCGGCACGCCGACGAACTTGGCTTCCTGGATGCCCTTGCCCTGGCGCCCCAGGCCGCTGATCGAGCCGGTGGCCTCGGCGTGGGCGATAACCCCGGCCAGTTGCGCGCTCATGGTCACGAGGAAGGCTTCTTCCCCCTCGTCGAACTGGCGGCGCTCTTTTTGCTGGATGACCAGCACGCCGACGACGCGGCGATGGTGGATGATCGGTGCGCCAAGGAACGAGGCATAGCGCTCTTCGCCCGTTTCGGCAAAGTAGCGGTAGCGCGGGTGATCCGCGGCGTTTTCAAGGTTCAGGGGTTCTTCGCGCGTGCCGACCAGGCCGACCAGGCCTTCATTGGGGGCCATGCTGACCTTGCCAATGGAGCGCTTGTTCAAGCCCTCGGTGGCCATCAGCACGAAACGGTTGGTCTCGGGGTCCAGCAGGTAGACCGAGCAGACCTGGCTGCCCATGGCCTCTTTGACGCGCAATACAATAATCCCCAACGCCGCCTTGAGATCCTTGGCGGAGTTAACTTCCTGGACGATCTTGCGCAGCGTATTGAGCATGGCTCGGGGTCGAACTCCGTCGTCAGTCGCGCGTCAGCAGGCGCGGGGCAAGCTCTTTGAGAGCGCGTCGATACACTTCGCGCTTGAATGTCACCACCTGGCCCAACGGATACCAATAGCTGACCCAGCGCCAGCCATCGAACTCCGGTTTACCGGTCAAATCCATCCGCACCCGCTGCTCGTTGGAGATCAGGCGCAGGAGAAACCATTTCTGCTTCTGGCCGATGCACAGCGGTTGGCTGTGCGTCCTGACAAGGCGTTGCGGCAAACGATAGCGCAACCAGCCTCGGGTGCAGGCGAGTATTTCGACATCTTCCCGCTCAAGCCCCACTTCTTCATTCAACTCGCGGTACAAGGCCTCTTCCGGCGTCTCCTGGGGGTTGATTCCACCCTGGGGAAACTGCCAGGCGTCTTGATTGATACGGCGAGCCCATAGCACCTGCCCAGCATCATTCGTAAGAATGATCCCCACATTGGGACGGAAACCATCGGGATCGATCACGGCAACAACCTCGCAAACGCATGTCGCCGCATTGTTCCACAAAGGTTGTGAAAGCAGCAACGAGCGCCCCTAGCTTATGTGCACTCTTGTGAAAAGTCCGTATTCTGGACGCCTTTCTTCAGATTTTTCAGCGAGTAACTGCAATGCGGCTGGCTTTATTCGACTTGGACAACACATTGCTGGGTGGCGACAGCGACCACGCGTGGGGCGATTACCTGTGCGAGCGCGGTTTCCTGGACGCTGTCACGTACAAGGCACGCAACGACGCGTTCTACCAGGATTACCTGGCCGGCAAGCTCGACAACGCCGAATACCTGAATTTTTGCCTGGAAATCCTCGGTCGTACCGAAATGCACGTGCTGGAGCAGTGGCACCTGGACTACATGCGCGACTGCATCGAGCCGATCGTATTGCCCCAGGCCATCGAGCTGCTGAAAAAGCACCGTGACGCCGGTGACAAGCTGGTGATCATTACCGCCACCAACCGCTTCGTCACCGCGCCGATTGCCGAGCGCCTGGGTGTGGAGACCCTGATCGCCACCGAGTGCGAGATGATCGACGGGCGCTACAGCGGGCGCAGCACCGACATCCCGTGTTTTCGCGAGGGCAAGGTGACTCGCTTGAACCGTTGGCTGGAAGAAACGGGGCATTCCCTCGACGGCAGCTATTTCTATAGCGATTCGATGAACGACTTGCCGTTGCTGGAGGTGGTGACGCATCCGGTGGCGGTGGATCCGGATCCGAATCTTCGGGCCGAGGCCCAGAAGCGGGGTTGGCCGGTGATTTCGTTGCGTGGCTGAAATTGTCATCGCGAGCAAGCTCGCTCCCACAGAGGTTGCGTGATCGACACAAATCCCCTGTGGGAGCGAGCTTGCTCGCGATGAAAGCGCCGCGGTCCAAGCCTTAAACCGGCTTGGCCCCCATCAACCCCGCAATGGCAATAAAACAGACAACGCTGAACAGCGCCAAGGCAAACGTAAACTTCCCAGCGCCCGCCGCCGGCAGCTTGCGCAGTTTGTTCAGCCGCACCAGCAGCCAGAACCCCGCCAGCGCCGCCAAGGTGTAGAGCACGCTGGAAGCCAGCAGCCAGGTCTGTCCCAGCGGCCAGCCGACTTGATGAACCATCCACCAGCCGGTGAAGGGCAGGCTCGTCAGCGCCAGGATCATCACCAGCCAGACAAACAGCCGAGGGCGTTGCAGCGTGCGCGCAGGTGCCGTGGCATCGCCGTTGCGGCGCGTGCGCCAGACCCAGATGGCCAGCCCCAGGGCGCCCGCCAGCAGCAACACCGTGGCGACGACGTGAGCGATTTTCAGCGTGGTTAACGTTTCCATCGTTCGATTTCCTTATGACTTGCTCACAGCCTAGCCCGGCTTTATCAACCCAGGAACAGTTGGTAGGCCGGGTTATCGCTTTCATCCCAGTAGGGATAGCCGATTTCTTCCAGGGCGGCCGGGACCAGGTGGCGTTCATCGTGAGGCACTTGCAGCCCCGCGACCACGCGGCCGTCCGCCGCGCCGTGGTTGCGGTAGTGGAACATCGAGATATTCCAGCGCCCGCCCAGCTTGTTGAGGAAGTTGAACAGCGCGCCCGGGCGCTCCGGGAACTCGAAACGCAGCACCACTTCATCGATGACATGGGCCGCGTGCCCGCCGACCATGTGGCGGATGTGCAACTTGGCCAGTTCGTTGTCGGTCAGGTCCAGCACCGGGAAGCCTTGTTCGGTCAGGCTGGCGATCAGCGTGCTGCGCGGGTCGTTTTCCGGGTGGGTCTGCACGCCGACGAAGATGTGCGCTTCACTGCCGGTGTTGTAGCGATAGTTGAATTCGGTGATCTGGCGCTTGCCGACGGCTTCGCAGAACGCCTTGAAGCTGCCCGGCTTTTCGGGGATGGTCACGGCGATGATGGCTTCGCGGCCTTCGCCCAGCTCGGCGCGTTCGGCGACGTGGCGCAAGCGGTCGAAATTGACGTTGGCGCCGGAGTCGATGGCCACCAGGGTCTGGCCGCTGATGCCCCGTGACTCGACGTATTTCTTGATCCCTGCCACGCCAAGGGCGCCAGCAGGTTCGGTGATCGAGCGGGTATCGTCGTAGATATCCTTGATAGCGGCGCAGATCTCGTCGGTGCTGACGGTGATCACTTCGTCCACGTGGTGCTGGCAGATATCAAAGGTGTGCTGGCCAATCTGCGCCACGGCAACGCCGTCGGCGAACAGCCCCACGGTCGGTAGCACCACGCGCTCGCCCGCGGCCATGGCCGCTTGCAGGCAATTGGAGTCGTCCGGCTCGACGCCGATGATCTTGATGTCCGGGCGCAGGTATTTCACGTAGGCCGCGATCCCGGCAATCAGCCCGCCACCGCCCACCGGGACGAAAATCGCATCCAGGCGCCCGGGGTGCTGGCGCAGGATTTCCATCGCCACCGTGCCCTGCCCGGCAATGGTGTGGGGATCGTCATACGGGTGGATGTAGACGTAGCCCTTTTCGTCGACCAGTTTCAGCGAATAGGCCAGGGCCTCGGGGAACGAGTCGCCGTGCAGGACCACTTTGCCGCCACGCGAACGTACGCCTTCGACCTTGATTTCCGGCGTGGTCTTGGGCATCACGATGGTGGCCTTGACGCCCAGCACCTTGGCCGCCAGGGCCAGGCCCTGGGCGTGGTTGCCCGCCGAAGCCGTGACCACGCCGCGGGCGCGTTCTTCGTCACTGAGTTGGGTCAGCTTGTTGTAGGCCCCGCGAATCTTGAACGAGAACACCGGCTGCAAGTCTTCACGCTTGAGCAAAATGCTGTTGCCCAGCCGCTCGGAGAGCTGGCGGGCGCTCTGCAACGGGGTTTCTACGGCAACGTCGTAAACGCGCGAGGTGAGGATCTTTTTGACGTACTGTTCAAGCATCGGAAAGCATCACTGAGCGGGTTGGGCAGGGCCAAGGAGTCTAACCCGGCTTTTGGCCGGGCGACCACACGAATTAAGGCACTTTGAGCACAGAACCCCCCGTGGCGAGGGAGCTTGCTCCCGCTGGATCGCGAAGCGATCCCCCATCGATATACGGGGGGGATCAATTACGACGGCTTCGCAGCCGAGCGGGAGCAAGCTCCCTCGCCACACTGGATCGGTGCTATTCAGGCAATGACCAGGACCCTTTCGGCGCCTATAATGCCGGCCTTTCGTTCCCTCTCGGCACCTTCGGAGCCCGCATGACCCAGGATCAACTCAAACAGGCCGTGGCCCAGGCCGCCGTCGACCTCATCCTCCCGAAACTGGATGACAAGAGCGTCGTCGGGGTCGGCACCGGCTCCACGGCCAATTGCTTCATCGATGCGCTGGCGCAACACAAGGGCGCGTTCGACGGCGCGGTCGCCAGCTCCGAAGCGACCGCCGCGCGCCTCAAGGGCCACGGGATCCCGGTGTACGAGCTCAACACCGTCAGCGACCTGGAGTTCTACATCGACGGCGCCGACGAAAGCGACGAGCACCTGAACCTGATCAAGGGCGGCGGCGCGGCCCTGACCCGCGAGAAGATCGTCGCGGCGGTGGCCAAGACCTTCATCTGCATCGCCGACGCCAGCAAGCTGGTGCCCGTGCTCGGCGCTTTCCCATTGCCGGTGGAAGTCATTCCCATGGCCCGCAGCCACGTGGCCCGCCAGTTGGTGAAGCTGGGCGGCGACCCGGTGTACCGCGAAGGCGTGCTGACCGATAACGGCAACATCATTCTGGACGTGCATAACCTGCAGATCACCAATCCGGTGGAACTGGAAAGCCAGATCAACGCCATCGTGGGCGTGGTCACCAATGGTTTGTTCGCTGCTCGTCCGGCGGATGTGTTGTTGCTGGGGACTGCTGAAGGGGTGAAGACCCTCAAGGCTTGATCCGATGTTGTGACGGGTACAGTTGTGGCGAGGGAGCTTGCTCCCGCTGGGCTGCGCAGCGGCCCTTTTTTGTGAGCGCTTCGCACTCAAGCGGGAGCAAGCTCCCTCGCCACAATGATTTTAGGCCGCTCTTGAGTGATCAACATTGCTCGCTACAGGAGTCATTGCCTATCAATCGCCCTGCGGTTTCTTGAACACATAGAACAGGTTCGGCTCGCTCACCAGGTACAGGTTGCCATCGTCGTCCATGGCCAGGCCTTCGGCCTGGGGCACGGTTTTTTGCAGGCCTTGGCCGCCTTTGCTCAACGACAGCGTGCTCAGTGGCCGGCCGTCGATATCCAATTCGATAATCAACCGCGACTCATCGGACAGCGCCAGCAAGTGGCCGCTGCGTTCATCGTATTGCAGGCTCGAAAGGTCGCGCACGAACAGCCCGGCATCGCGCTTGGGGTTGTTGATCACATGGACCGCGTAGGATTTTTCCGGATTGTGGTGGGGAAACCCATGCACTTCATAAATCAGCATCGGGTCGCGCTCCTTCGCCACGAACAGGCGTTTGCCCACCGAATCGTAGGCCAGTCCTTCGAACCCCTTGTTGCCGCTCATGTGTACGCCGAGGGTCATCTGCTCGGCGTCGGCGGCGTCGAGGAATTGGGTGTCGTTTTCCAGATGAATCTTGATCAGACGCTGCTGGCGCTCGTCAGTGATGACGTAAGTGTCTTCGCTGATGAATTCCACCGCCTCCGGATCCCCGAAGCCGACCAAGGCGATGCGCCGCAAAATCTTGCCGTCCAGCGACAGCTCGATCAGCTCGGCATTCTTGTTGGTCACGGTGAACAGGCTCTTGCGGATCGGATCGAACGTCAGCGCGGAAACGTCATCGTCCAGGCCCTCGATCACCTGCGCCTCCACCGTGACCCGGTATTGGTCCAGGGCGATGGTCTCTTCGCTGGTGGGTTTCCAATAGGTGTTGAGGTTGAACCAGGCGCGCTCGAACAGGCGCAGGTGCTGGCCGGCGGCGATCAGGAGGATCAGCACCAGCGTCAGCAATAGCAGGATCAAGGGTTTGGGGCGGGCGAGTCGACGCATGTTGGGGTGGGCTCGGATGAGAACAGGTGAGTGGAAATACCACGGCTGCCTGAACTGAAACTTAATGGCTGTGTGCCACACCCTACAACGAAGGAAGACTTATCCTACAGAGTTAGTGCTGTCAGCGCTGTTTTTCGAAACGATAGAACAGGTTCGGCTCGCTGACCATGTACAGGTTACCGGCCTCATCGACGGTGACACCTTCGGCGCGGGGGATGGTGTCTTTCAGGCTGTTGAAGCCGCCCAGCAAGGTCATGAAGCTGACCTGCTCGCCTTTTTCGTCCAGTTCCAACAGCAGATGGGAGTCGGCCGAAAGCACCAGCGTATGGCCGGTGCGCGGGTCGATCGCCAAGGCCGAGAGGTTGCGCAGGTCCAGTTCATTGCTGACATGGATCTGCTTGTCGCCCTTAAGCTGTTGACTGCCGTCGCTTTTCCAGGTGAACAATGCCGGCGGGCGTTCTTCGCCGAGTATCAGTTGCTGGTTGCGCGGGTCCCAGGCGATCGCTTCGAACCCTTTGTTCTGGTTCTTGGATGGGCCGAGATCATAGTGGGGGAAGTCGGTATTGTTCAGTTCGCGGGTATCGGCATCGACGTGGACGATGGTCAGGGTGTGACTTCGCTCGTCGGTGATGGCCAGTAGGCCGTTTTCCATATAAGCCACGCCCTCCGGATTGCTCCAACCCACCAAGGGCATCTTGCGCAGCACGTCGCCTTGCAGGGTCAGTTCCGCCAGGAACGGCTTCTTGCCCATGACTGCGAACAGGGTCTTGGTCTGCGGGTTGTAGGTCACATCGGACGCCTCGTCCTTCTCCATGCCCGGTAGCGGCTTGGCGTCGATCACGGCGCGGTAGTCCGGCAACCAGATGCTTTCCTGGCGCTGGGCCGGGCTCTGGAAGTGCTCCGATAGCCAAAGCAGGCCGCGGTCGTCCCAATGCATCGCAAACGCCAGGCCATAGGCGGCGGCCACCGCCAGCAGCGACCAGGCATACCAGGGCAGGGCGAAGCGCGAGCGGCGGGCAGGTTTGGCGGCAGGCAGTGCTTGGGTTTTGGCCATCGGGGAATGCGTTCCAGAAAATTCGGCTAGGGGAGTGGCTGGCTCAGATGCCGCATTCCCCGGAATTATCCGGATGGCATGTGAAAAAAACGGTAAAACTTCGGTCTTCAGGGAAAGCTGGATCTCTAATGTGGGAGCGGGCTTGCTCGCGAATGCGGTGTATCAGAACGATATATGTCGACTGACACTCCGCATTCGCGAGCAAGCCCGCTCCCACATTAGATCAGCAGTGGCCACAAAACCGAGTTAGCGAACGCTGCTTTCGAAACGGCTCGCCCCCGGCAGTTCCAGGACCAGTTCATCGCCTGCATTCAGCGGCCCGACGCCCGCCGGGGTGCCGGTGAGGATCACGTCGCCGGCCTGCAGCGAGAAGCAACCGGCCATGTATTGGATCATCGGCACGATGGGGTTGAGCATCAGGCTGCTGTTGCCATCCTGGCGCACTTCACCGTTGATGGTCAGGCGCACGGGGATGTCGGTCAGGTCGGCAAAGGTATCTTTCGAGACAAATGGAGCGATCACCGCCGCGCCGTCGAAGGACTTGGCCACTTCCCATGGCAGGCCCTTGCCCTTGAGCTCGGCCTGTTTGTCCCGCAGGGTCAGGTCCAGGGCCGGGGCGAAGCCGGAGATCGCGTCCAGTACTTCTTCAGCGCTGGGCTTGGTGGACAACGGCTTGCCGATCAGCACGGCGATTTCCGCCTCGTAGTGCACCGAGCCACGGTCGGCGGGAATGCTGAAACCGCCTTCCAGCGGCACCACGCAACTGCCCGGCTTGATGAACAGCAAGGGTTCGGTGGGCACCGGGTTATCCAGTTCCTTTGCATGTTCGGCGTAGTTACGGCCAATACATACCACTTTCCCTAGCGGAAAATGAATACGTGTACCGTCGACATACTGGTGCTGATAGCTCATTACCGACTCCTGCTTCTGGGGTTCATCAGGTGTTTTAGGCGTCAAATCGCGAAAATCTTGCCCGGGTTCATGATGCCGTTCGGGTCGAAGACGGCCTTCACGGCTTTCATGTATTCAATTTCCACCGGCGAACGACTATAGGTCAGGTAGTCGCGCTTGGTCATGCCCACGCCGTGTTCGGCGGAAATCGAGCCGTTGTACTTCTCGACGGTTTCGAAGACCCATTTGTTCACGGTGGCGCACTTGGCGAAAAACTCATCCTTGCTCAGGTTTTCCGGCTTGAGGATGTTCAGGTGCAGGTTGCCGTCGCCGATGTGACCGAACCAGACGATTTCGAAGTCCGGGTAGTGTTCGCCCACGATCGCGTCGATTTCCCGCAAGAAAGCTGGGACTTTCGAGACGGTCACCGAAATGTCGTTCTTGTACGGCGTCCAGTGGGAAATGGTTTCGGAGATGTACTCGCGCAGCTTCCACAGGTTTTGCAGCTGGGTTTCGCTCTGGCTCATCACGCCGTCCAGCACCCAGCCCTGTTCCACGCAGTACTCGAAGGTTTCCAGGGCGTGGTTGGCGACTTCCTCGGTGGTGGCTTCGAATTCCAGCAGGGCGTAGAAGGGGCAGTCGGTTTCGAACGGCGCCGGTACGTCGCCACGCCCGAGGACCTTGGCCAGGGCCTTGTCGGAGAAAAATTCGAAGGCGGTCAGGTCCAGCTTGCCCTGGAAGGCGTGCAGCACCGGCATGATCGAGTCGAAGTCCGGGGTGCCGAGCACCATGGCGGTGAGGTTTTTCGGGGCGCGGTCCAGGCGCATGGTGGCCTCGACCACGAAGCCCAGGGTGCCCTCGGCGCCGATGAACAGCTGCCGCAAGTCGTAGCCGGTGGCGTTCTTGATCAGGTCCTTGTTCAGTTCCAGCAGGTCACCCTTGCCGGTGACGACCTTCATGCCCGCCACCCAGTTGCGGGTCATGCCGTAGCGAATGACCTTGATCCCGCCGGCATTGGTGCCGATATTGCCGCCAATCTGGCTGGAGCCTGCCGAAGCGAAGTCCACCGGGTAGTACAGGCCATGTTCTTCAGCCTTGTTCTGCAGTTGTTCGGTGACCACGCCCGGCTGGCACACGGCAGTGCGGTCGGTCAGGTTCACGTCGAGAATCTGGTTCATGTAGTCGAATGACACCACCACTTCGCCGTTGGCGGCCACGGCCGCGGCGGACAGCCCGGTGCGCCCACCCGACGGCACTAGCGCGATGTTGTGCGCATTGGCCCAGCGCACGATGGCCTGGACCTGTTCGGTGGTCTTGGGAAAGACAATGGCCGAAGGCGCCGGGGCGAAATGCTTGGTCCAATCCTTGCCGTAAGCGTTCAGGGAGTCGGCATCGGTCAAGACCTTGCCAGGCTCAACCAGGGTCTTCAGCTCATCTATCACGGCAGGATGGGTCATCGACAGAACTCTCGAACAATTCATGGTCATCCTGAGAACGCTTCACGTCGCAGGAATGAGTGTTTGCGGGGGGCATATGCTAGCATACCGACCCCGCAGCGTAGTGCCCAACGGCTGTTCTGCGGCGACGGCTGTCACGCCGGTCGGGCCAGCATGCGCTGTCCGATTCCCTGCCATTTTTCTCCGGGACACAGGTTTACGCAGATGAGCAAGACTTCTCTCGATAAGAGCAAGATCAAGTTCCTTCTTCTCGAAGGCGTCCACCAATCGGCTGTCGACGTCCTCAAGTCGGCGGGCTACACCAGCATCGAGTACATCACCAGTTCTCTGCCGGAAGCCCAGCTCAAGGAAAAGATCGCCGATGCTCACTTCATCGGCATTCGCTCCCGTACTCAACTGACCGAAGAGATCTTCGACCACGCCAAGAAACTGGTGGCGGTCGGCTGCTTCTGCATCGGCACCAACCAGGTTGACCTCAACGCGGCTCGCGAGCGCGGTATCGCGGTGTTCAACGCGCCGTACTCCAACACCCGTTCCGTTGCCGAGCTGGTGCTGGCCGAGGCGATCCTGCTGCTGCGCGGCATCCCTGAGAAGAACGCTTCCTGCCACCGTGGCGGCTGGATCAAGAGCGCGGCCAACTCCTTCGAAATCCGCGGCAAGAAGCTGGGTATCGTCGGCTACGGCTCGATCGGCACGCAGTTGTCGGTACTGGCTGAAGGCCTGGGCATGCAAGTGTACTTCTACGACACCGTGACCAAGCTGCCCTTGGGCAACGCCACCCAGGTCAATGACTTGCACGAGCTGCTGGGCATGTCCGACATCGTGACCCTGCACGTGCCGGAAACCGCCGCCACCCAGTGGATGATTGGCGAGAAGGAAATCCGTGCCATCAAGAAGGGCGGGATTCTGATCAACGCCGCGCGTGGCACCGTGGTCAAGCTCGACGCCCTGGCCGACGCGATCAAGGACAAGCACCTGATCGGCGCCGCCATCGATGTGTTCCCGGTGGAGCCTCGCTCCAACGACGACATCTTCGAAAGCCCGCTGCGTGGTCTGGACAACGTGATCCTGACCCCGCACATCGGCGGTTCCACCGCGGAAGCCCAAGCCAACATCGGCCTGGAAGTGGCGGAGAAACTGGTCAAGTACAGCGACAACGGTACGTCGGTATCGTCGGTGAACTTCCCGGAAGTGGCCTTGCCTGCTCACCCTGGCAAGCATCGCCTGCTGCACATCCACGAAAACATCCCGGGTGTGATGAGCGAGATCAACAAGGTCTTCGCCGAAAACGGCATCAACATTTCCGGTCAGTTCCTGCAGACCAACGAGAAAGTCGGCTACGTCGTGATCGACGTCGACGCCGAATACTCGGACCTGGCGCAAGAGAAGCTGCAGCACATCAATGGCACGATTCGTTGCCGCGTGTTGTTCTAAGGCGCAGTAACGAGCTACTAGCCGAATAAAAACGGGAGCCTCGCAAGGGGCTCCCGTTTTTTCTGTCGTACACATAACCTGTGGGAGCGGGCTTGCTCGCGAAGGCGGTGTGTCAGTCGATGTATTTCTGGCTGATACACCGCCTTCGCGAGCAAGCCCGCTCCCACAGGGTTTTGCGGTTCTTCAGTGAGTGCCGTTACTTCACATTCACCGTGATTTTCTTGGATACGATCGACGGGTCGAATGGCATGTGGCCGGTGTCGCCCAGGATCAATTGCAAGGTGTGCTTGCCCGGGGCCAGTTTGATGGTGGTCTCGGTTTGTGCCTTGCCGAAGTGCACGTGGTTGGCGTCGGTTGGAATCGGCGCACCGGCGGCAGGCAGCTTGTCGACATCGATCAGCAAATGGTGATGGCCAGTGTTCTTGGTCATATCGCCGGCCGGGGCCAGGGCGATGTTCTTGACGCCGAACTTGACCTTGAATTCCTGGGCGACGGTGGCGCCGTCTTCCGGGGAAACGATGAACACTTCAGCACCTTTGGGCGCCGGTGTCGCGGCGCTTGCCAGCATCGACGCGCCCAATAACAGACCGGCCAACGCGGCACGAGACATAAAGCTTTTCATTTTTTTCTCCAGTTTTTCCATGAAATCCGCCTGGCCATCACAACTTCATGACCAATCGTTGTCGAAGCCTGCAACAACCATAGCAAAGCGAGCCTGAAACGAGCGTCGCTTGTACAAATACAAAGGAGTGACCATGCGCTTTCTGCCTGGCCTGATTTGCCTGCTACCCCTTTTGAGCCCCCTGGCTCATGCCGAACTGATCGATGACATCAATGACCGTGGCGAACTGCGCATTGCCCTTGAGGCCAACACCGCGCCCTTCAACTTCAAGGAAGACGGCAAACTCACCGGCTTCGAAGTGGAACTGGGTGAAATGCTCGCGGCTGAACTCGATGTACGGCCCGACTTCGTGGTCACCGATGCCGCGGATCTGCTGCCCGGCGTGGAGAGCGGCAAGTACGACGTCGCCATCAACCACATAGCAATGACCCCGGAACTGGCCGAACGTTTCGACCTCAGTGCCGCTTATAGTCGTCCGGATGCGCAACTGCTGGCGAGCAAGGAGGAGCCGCAGCGTCCGTTGGTCATGGCACAGTCGTTCCAGCCGGAAGAAAAGAGCGGCCCGCCGCCGAGCCTGGTGATTCCGTTCCAGAAGGGCAATCCGGCGTTCAAGGCCAGCCTGGACAACGCCCTGACGCGTATCAAGGATGACGGGAGGTTGGAGCAGTTGTCGCAGAAGTGGTTGAAAAAACAGGAGTGAAGCTTCCAGGCGATGAGGCCAAACCATCGAGCTTCATTGATTGTTGCACCGCTATCGCGAGCAAGCTCGCTCCCACACTTGATCAGTTGTGAACTCATAAACTGTGAGCACCGCAGTTCCAATGTGGAAGCGAGCTTGCTCGCGATGGCGCCCTCAAATCCTAAGCAGGTCTACGCCAGACACTCGCCAACCAAGGCTGCTGCTCTCGCGGCAGCCCAGCCGGTCGGTAGTAATGCTCAAGCTCTACAAAGCCCGCTTCCGTGAGCAAGGTGCGCCAGGCCCCAAGATCGTGGTAGGCGCCGAAGCGCTGGCCGTTCCAGCCTTCCTGGTTTTCGCCCCGAGGGTTCGAGCTGAACAGCACGCCGCCGGGCTTGAGCGTGGCGTGCAGTTGCTTGAGCACCCGTGGCAGTTCCTGGACGGGGACATGAAACAGCACCGCGTTGGCGAAAATCCCGTCAAAGCGTTCGACCGGCAGGTCGAGTTCCAGGAAGTCCTGCTGCCACACCTCACAACCGCTGTCCTGGCGCGCCATCCGGGCAAATTCCTCTGAACCGTCGAGGCCGACCGCGACATGGCCCATGGCCGTGAATGTGCGCAGGTCGCGCCCCGGGCCGCAGCCGAAATCCAGGATGTGCAGCGGTGCCTGGCCCTGGATATGGCGCAGCAGGGCGTCGATGTTCTGGCTGACATCGTGGTCGCGGGTGCCTTCGCGAAAACTCTCTGCCACGGCGTTGTAATGGCCCAGGGTCGTGGCGGTGATGGCGTGCAGGTCGTCGGTGGTGTGTTTCATGGGTGTGGGCTTGGGTGAGGAGTGTCAGCCGACTATACCGCAAGCCCACAGGTCAACTGCTCCCATAGGTCAGCGTTTATTCAAGCCGCGCGCCAGGCGGTCACCACCCAATTGGATCACGGCGACCAATGCCACCAGCAACACGATCACCGTGAGCATGATCTGGCTGTCGAAACGTTGGTAGCCGTAGCGGTAGGCGATGTCGCCCAGGCCGCCGGCGCCGATCGCTCCGGCCATGGCCGAGGAGTTGATCATGGTCACCAAGGTGATGGTAAAACCGCCGACGATGCCCGGCAGGGCTTCAGGCAGCAGCACATGCCAGACAATGTGCCAACGCCGGCAACCCATGGCCTGGGCCGCTTCGATCAGGCCATGGTCGACCTCCCGCAGGCTGACTTCGGCGATACGGGCGAAGAACGGCGTGGCGGCGATGGTCAGCGGTACGACCGCGGCCCACACGCCATAGGTGGTGCCGACGATCAGCCGGGTGAACGGAATCAGCGCCACCATCAGAATCAGGAACGGTATCGAGCGGAACAGGTTCACGAACGCGCCCAGAACCCGGTTCAAGGCCGGTGCTTCATAGATCCCGCCCTTGCCGCTGGTGACCAGGATCACCGCCAGCGGTATGCCCGCCAGCAACGCAATCAACGACGACACGCCGACCATCAGAAACGTGTCGATGAACCCCTGCAACAACCGATCAAACCACATAACCCAGCACCTCCACCCGTTGCGCCCAATTGCCCGCCCGTTGACGCAGTTCCTCGGCGCCCCACGACGAGGCGCTCACGGCCAGTAGCAGTTGCCCCAGCCCGTGGCCCTGAATCCGTTCGATGCCGCCGTGCAGCAATCGCACCCGTCCACCGAGGGCGCTGAACAAGGCGGCAAGATCCGGTTCCTCACGCTCTATGCCGGTGAATTGCAGGCGCAGCACGGTTGCCGCGTCCGCCGACGCCGGCTGCACCTGCAAGCGACTTTGCAGTTCTTCCGGTATGGCGTGTTGCAACGGTGCCAACAGCGTCCGGCTGACCTCGTGTTGCGGGTTGCCGAACACTTCCCAGACCGGTCCCTGCTCGACGATCCGCCCCTGCTCGAGCACCACCACCCGGTCGCAGACTTCGCGAATCACTGCCATTTCATGGGTGATCAAGACGATGGTCAGACCCAGCCGCTGGTTGATCTCACGCAGCAGGCCGAGGATCGACTGGGTGGTCTCCGGGTCCAGGGCCGAGGTGGCTTCATCGCACAACAGGATCTGCGGGTCATGCACCAGCGCCCGGGCAATCCCCACCCGCTGCTTCTGTCCGCCGGAAAGCTGCGCCGGGTAGGCTTGGTGCTTGCCTTGCAGGCCGACCAGTTCCAGCAGCTCGCGGACTTTGCGCTGGCGCTGCGCCTTGGGCACGCCCGCGACTTTCAGGGGCAGTTCCACGTTCTGCCACACGGTCTTGGCCGACATCAGGTTGAAGTGTTGGAAGATCATGCCGATGCGCCGGCGCAGCTCCACCAGGCGGTCTTCATCGAACTCGCCGATGTCTATCTGATCGATCAGCACCCGGCCGCTGGTGGGTTGTTCGAGGCGGTTGATGGTGCGGATCAGCGAGGATTTGCCGGCACCGCTGCGGCCGATGATGCCGAATACTTCGCCACGCTGAATCGCCAGGTCGATGCCTTGCAGCGCGGCCACCGGGCCCTGGGCACCGTTGTAGGTCTTGCCCAGGCCGATGAAGCGCACATGGGCGCGATTCAGCTCTGGATGCAGTTCAGTCTGTTCGGCGCTGTGGGGCGTGGGGGCTTCATGTCGGAGTCGCGCGTTGACGGCGTTCATGGTCAGCCTTCCCAGCCGGCTTGGTAGAGCTTGCCGTGGGCCTTGTCCAGGGCGGCGCGCACGGCGGGCGAGTGCTGGTAGATATCGACGAACTTGGCCAGCCGCGGGTCGTCCTTGCTCTTGGGTTGGATCACGAACTGAATCACGTATTCCTTGTGATCGAGGCCATCGAACAGCAAGGCCGACGTGGCATCGAAGGTTTTCGCCAAGCGGATGTAGGCCGGGTAGCCCTGTACCAGGTCGGCATCTTCATAAGCGCGCACCAGTTGCACGGCTTCGACCTGGAGGATCTTGAGTTTTTTCGGGTTGGCGACGATGTCGTCTTCGGTGGCCTTGTAGCCGACGCCTGGCTTGAGGCTGATCAGCCCGGCCTTGGCCAGCAGTTGCAGGCCGCGACCGCTGTTGATCGGGTCGTTGGCAATGGCGACGCTGGCGCCTTCGGGCAGTTCGTCGAAACTTTTGTATTTTTTCGAATAGAGACCGACGTTGTTGATGATCCCCGGCGCAAAGGGCACCAGGTCGAACCCGGCCGCGGCCTTGGCATTTTCCAGGAACGGGATGTGCTGGAAGTAATTCACGTCGATGTCACCGGAGGCCAGGCTGACGTTGGGCGCTATCCAGTCGCTGAACTCCACCAGCTCGACCTTCAGGCCTTGCTTGCCGGCTTCTTCGACCGCTGCTTCCAGGGGAATGGCGAACGCGGCGGTGGTGCCGATCTTCAACGGTGCGTCGGCGGCAAACAGCGCCGAGCTGAACAGGCCGAGGGCCAGGGCCAGTGCTTTGACTGACAGGGTCAGGAGTTGCTGGGTCATGTCGGATATTCCAGTCATTAATGGATGAGTCGCAGGCTCTTTGTGGCGAGGGAGCTTGCTCCCGCTGGGCTACGAAGTAGCCCCAAAGTCTTTTTGGGCGGGCTTCGCCCACCAGCGGGAGCAAGCTCCCTCGCCACAGGGTCAGTGTCGATAGCCTCAGGGTCAGTGCCGATAGGTCGAACCGGTGTGTTGTTCGGGTAGATGGGCCTCGGCGTGAAACAGCTTTTCCCGCAGGGTGCCGGTGTCGTATTCGGTCTTGTACGAACCGCGTCGCTGCAACTCGGGGATCACCAGGTCGATGAAGTCCACGTAGCTTTGAGGCGTGACGATGCGGGTCAGGTTGAAGCCGTCGAGGCCGGTTTCGGCGATCCACGATTCCAACTCATCGGCCACCTGTTCGGGCGAGCCGACCAGGGTGATGTAGCGACCGCCCAGGGCGTGTTGCTCCAGCAATTTGCGCCGGGTCCAATCGTTGTTCTGCAAGGTCTTGGTGGCGGACTGGATGGCGTTGCTCTTGACGTACTGGATCGGTTCGTCCAGTTCGTACTGGGAAAAATCGATCCCCGTCGACGCGGAAAAATGCGCCACCCCGGCTTCGGCGCTGGCGTAGCCCAGGTACTCGGCATGCTTGGCCCAGGCGGCCGCTTCGGTCTCGCCGACGATCACGTTCAGGCCCATGAACACCTTGATGTCTCCGGGGTTGCGCCCGGCCTCGGCGGCGCTGGCGCGGACCTTGTCCACCTGGACCTTGGTCGCCGGTTTGTTCTGGCCGCTGATGAACACGCACTCGGCATGCCGCCCGGCGAACAACAAGCCGCGCTCGGAACTGCCGGCCTGGAACAGCACCGGGGTGCGCTGGGGCGACGGTTCGCACAGGTGATAGCCCTCGACCTGATAGAACTCGCCCTGGTGGCGGACCTTGTGCACTTTCTCCGGCCGGGCATAAATCCGCTGCTCGCGGTCGTTGATGACCGCGTCGTTTTCCCAGCTGCCCTCCCACAGTTTGTAGAGCACTTGCAGGTATTCATCGGCCTGGTCGTAGCGGCGATCATGTTCGACCTGCGCCGTCAGGCCCATGGCCTTGGCCGCGCTGTCCAGGTAGCCGGTGACGATGTTCCAGCCGACCCGGCCGCGACTCAGATGGTCGAGGGTGCTCATGCGTCGGGCGAACAGGTACGGCGGTTCGTAGGTCAGGTTGGCGGTGAGGCCGAAGCCGAGGTTTTTCGTCACGGCGGCCATCGCGGACACTAACAACAGCGGGTCATTGACCGGCAGTTGGATCGACTCCTTGAGCGTGACGTCCACCGACTGTTGGTACACGTCATAGACGCCGACGATATCGGCGATGAACAGCCCGTCGAACAACCCGCGCTCGAGCAGCTGCGCCAGACCGGTCCAGTATTCAATGGTGTTGTACTGAGTCGAGGTGTCCTGAGGATGAGTCCACAGGCCATGGTTGATGTGCCCGATGCAATTCATGTTGAAGGCATTGAGCAGGATCTTTTTCTTGCCGGCCGCCATCAGATCGTCCCCCGCAGCGGCGGTTTTTCATCGTTGAGGTAGAAGTTGCCCACGGCGTGGTATTTCCAGCGCACCGGGTCATGCAGGGTGTGCACCCGGGCGTTGCGCCAGTGACGGTCGAGGCCATGTTCGGCCAGGGTCGCCTGGCTGCCGGCCAGTTCGAACAGTGTGCTGCTGGCGGCCAGGGAAATTTCGGTGCTGATGGCGCGGGCTTCGGCCACGGCAATCGAGGCGGCGGCGACCGTGTCGGCATTGGTGTCGGCCTGGGCCCGATCGAGGAATTCACCGGCGCGTTCCAACAGGGCTTCGGCGGCGTGCAGGCGGATGCTCAGTTGGCCAAAACTCTTGAGGGTGTGCGGGTCTTCGGTGGCGACGTCGCTGGTGGCGTCGATCCAGGGGCGGGTTCTGCTGCGGACAAAATGCAAGGCGTCTTCATAGGCGGCGCGGGCGATACCAGTGTCGATGGCGGCATGAAGAATCTGCGCCAACGGCCCCACCGGTGTGGGGCGTTCGAAAGCGCTCTGGAAGGGCACGATGTCGTCGGCGACGACGTAGACATCTTCGAATACCACCGACCCACTGCCTGTGGTGCGCTGGCCGAAACCGCTCCAGTCGTCGATCACCGTCAGGCCTTTGCTGTTGCGAGGGACGAACGCCAGTTGTTGCACGCCGTTTTCATCCACCACCGACGTGGGGATGCGTTGGGCGTAGATCGCCCCCGTGGCGTAGAACTTGCGGCCGTTGATGCGATAGCCCTCGCCGTCACGGCGCAGTTGGGTGATGCGGTCATGGGCAGTCTTGGTGCCAAGTTCGGCCAGGGCGTTACCGAAACGTTGCCCGGCGAGCACTTCGGCGTACAGGCGTTGTTTTTGCGCTTCAGTGCCGTTTACCCGTAGCACTTCCAGAGCGTAGAAATGATTTTGTGGGATCTGCCCAAGAGAACCGTCGGCTTGAGAGATCAAGGCGATCACTTTGGCCAGGGTGACGTTGGACACACCGGCGCCGCCATAGGCCTTGGGCACACTGATGCCCCACAGGCCAGAGCGGGAGAAGGCCTCCAGTTCCGGGTACGGCAAGCGCCGCTCGCGGTCGCGCAGGGCACTGTCGCGCTTGAAGTCATCGGCCAGGTCACTGGCCACGATCAGGGCTTGTTCATCGCTGGTGATCACCGCGACGTGTTGGGAAAACGTCATGTACTGCTCCAGAGGTCGGGTCGTCAGATCCAGGAATGCCGGGCCGGCAAGGTGCCATTCAGGTGGTAGGCGCCTATCGCGTGATACTTCCAGCGCACCGGATCGTGCAGGGTGTGGACCCGTGCATTGCGCCAGTGACGGTCAAGATTGAATTCGGCGAGGGTGGCGCGGCTGCCGGCCAGTTCGAACAGTTTTTCGCTGGCTTGCAGGGCGATCTCGGTGGTGAGTGCCTTGGCTTCGGCCACGGCAATCGAGGCGCGGGCGGACGATTGCGCCGTGATGGGGGCGGCGCTGACCTGGTCCAATACGTGCCCGGCCTTGCGCAGCAACGCTTCGGCGGCGTGCAGTTCGATTTTCAGCTTGCCGATGTCGGCGATCACGTAGAGGTCATCACTGGCCCGCTCGACTTTGGCGTCGATCCAGGGGCGGGCCCGTTCGCGCACGAAGGCGATGGCATCGTCGATGGCGCCACGGGCGATGCCGGCATCGATGGCGGCCTGGATCAGTTGGGAAATCGCCCCTTGCACGCCGGGCGTTTCGTTGATGCGCCAGTTCTCCAGCACCAAGTCGGCATCCACTCGCACATTGTTCAACAGCACGGTGCCGCTGGCCGTGGTGCGCTGGCCGAAGCCTGACCAATCGTCGACGATCCGCAGACCAGGGGTGCCGCGCCGTACGAACGCCAGTACTTGCCGGCCCTCGTCATTCAGCGCCTTGACCGCCACCCAGTGGGCAAACAGCGCGCCAGTGGAATAGAACTTCTGGCCATTGATAACGAATCCGTCACCGTCGGCGGTGATCCGCGCCTTGAGTTCAAGGGTATTGCGGGTGCCGCGCTCGGGCCCGGCGTTGCCGATGCGCCAGCCTTCAAGCACGCTCTGCAACAGGATTTTTTTCTGCCGCTCGGTGCCGGTACCGAGAATCAGTTGGAGCACGCCGAACTGGTTCTGAGGGATCTGCCCGAGGGCCGGGTCGGCGGCGGAAATGATTGCGAACACGTCGGCCAGGGTGACGAACGACACCTGCGGGCCGCCGTAGGCCCGGGGGATGGCGATGCTGCCCAGTCCGCTGCGGGTGAATTGCTCGATTTCCGCCCAGGGCAGCTTGCGTTGCTGGTCACGACGGGCGGCTTGCTGACGAGCCACCTGTGCCAGTTCATGGGCGGCTTTGATCGCCTCGGCATCGTTGCGCAACACCTGTGCGGGCAACAACAGCGGAGCGATGTCCAGGTCGCTCTGGACCTTTGCTTGCGCCAGATCCGACATTACAGCCACTCCGTGGCTGCGGGCAGTGCCTTGGCAGACTGCACTGGGGTGATTGTGTTCCGTTCCATACCCACCTCACATCTCAAGAAACGCCGCGATGAAGGCGGCGAGCAAAAATCAAGAATGTCCGGTGGTCCGGTTTATATACCCTAAGCGTGTGTAATTTATTTTTGAACTAACTTTTAGGAATATGGATAGGTTGGTTTTAAATTGAAGCTGGTGTGCTCACCTGGGTGAAGCCGCTTTTTGTGGCGAGGGAGCAAGCTCCCTCGCCACAAAAGCATGTGTATCGCCGAAACGTTTGCATCAAGGCTCTCGGCGGCGCGTTTCGGCGGCCATGGGCGCCGGTTTCGGTGACGTGCTCAGGTACGGATTGGCGCAACCGATCTTCAACGTCCGTGGCGGTGCCCAGTGGGAGTTGTTGCCCACGCGATCGAGGATGCAGTAGGTCACTTCCAGGCGCAGATCTTCTCCCGCTTCCAGGATGATCTGCGGCGGGACCCAGATATTGATCGGCTGGCCGACTTCGCTGGCGGTGAGGGCAGGCAGGTCCATGCGCACATCGCCCCAGCGCAGGGTCACAGCGTCGCCGGCGGCCATGTTCCGGTAGGGTTCGATGGTCAGCGGTACGCCGCGCTTGATCTGGCTCGGGTTCACCCCTTGGCGCCGGATGGTGGTGGGAATGCGTACCGGCGCCAAGCCCTGGTTTTCATCGCCGCTCAGGGCCAACGGTTGGCCACCGGGACAATCGAGCTTCACCAGCACTCGTTGCCTGGCCGACAGCGCCGGCCCGCGTCCAACCTGCATCACCCGATAATGGATGCGCGAGGTCCCGTTGACGATGAAGCTCTCCGGGACCCGCATCGTAATGTTGCCCGATACGTCGGCCTGCGACAGCACGCGCGAACCGACGTAGCAGTTGTCCCAGTACAGTTCGATCAGGTCACCGGCGTCCATGCCGGGGTAAGGTGCAATGGCGACCTCCAGGTGGGCGGCGTTGGCGATATTGATACCGGTAGGGTGGGCATTGGCCAGGGTGGGGGCTGCCAGTTCAGGACTCTTCGACTTACATGTCATGGTGTTCTCCTTGATGCTTGAAAACTAAGTCCGTTTCGGGAAGATCAAAAGGCGATGGATCATCGCGATATATTTGTGCAGCCATATGGGCTGTCTGCGCTTAGTCACTGCGCAAACTAAATACTGTGCGTCGCCTGTCGGGCACTAGATAAGGGGTCTACAGTTTCAGTGTCAATAGAGCCAGTTGCTTAATAACTCATTGTGAAAGGCTTCAGAAATATCCTACGCATGCATGTTAAGAATGCGCGGCGCCGCAGGCCGATTTCCTAGGATCGTTGGTTTTTCGAATAAGGCTAGAAACCGCGACTGACAACTAAGTTTGTGAGGGCTGCGGAGGTGAAGTGTTGCGAGAGTTATATAGAGGGTCGCTTCCTATATAAAAGCGGAGGCTTTAAGTGAGGCGTAAGTTGCAAGTTATGTCGTTCGGATAAAGTGGCTGGTGATGTCGTGTTAGTTGTGCGGTCTCACTTCCATCCCTGGAAGCGATAACACCGATTTACTGGTCGCCGTGTCCGGCAGAGAGGAACTTGCTGAGGAACTGCCGCGTGCGTTCTTCCTTGGGGGCCGCAAACAAGGCCTTGGCTTCGCCTTGTTCGACGATCACGCCTTTGTCGAAAAACACCACGCGGTTGGCCACGTCCCGGGCGAAGCCCATTTCGTGGGTCACGATGACCATGGTGCGTTTTTCTTCGGCCAGGCCGCGAATGGTTGCCAGGACCTCGCCCACCAGCTCCGGATCGAGGGCCGAGGTCGGCTCATCGAACAGAATCACCGCCGGTTCCATCGCCAACGCCCGGGCGATCGCCACGCGCTGTTGCTGGCCACCGGAAAGGCGTCGTGGGTAGGCGCCTTCCTTGCCGGACAGGCCGACCTTGGCCAAGAGCTTGCGGCCCAGGGCCTCGGCTTCTGCGCGTGGAGTCTTTTTCACCACCAGCGGGCCTTCGATCACGTTCTCCAGCGCGGTGCGATGGGGGAACAGGTTGAAGTTCTGGAACACGAAGCCCACCTGCTGGCGTAAACGGCGCACCAAGCCTTGTTGCTGGTTCAGCGGGCGACTGCCATCGATCTCGATGTCGCCGACCTTGATCCGGCCGCTGGTAGGCTCTTCGAGGAAATTCAGGCAGCGCAGGAACGTCGTCTTGCCCGAGCCGCTGGGGCCGATGATCGCAACCACTTCGCCTTCTTCGATCTTCAGGTCGATGCCGTTGAGCACCACCTGACCCTTGAACTGCTTTGTCAGTTTTTCCACGACAATCATGGGTCAGGACTCCTGGTCATGCCGATTGACCCGGGCTTCCAGGACGTTCTGCAGGTGCGAGAGCACGGTGGCAAGAACCCAATAGATCAGCGCGGCGGCAAGGTACATGGTGAAGATTTCGAAGGTTCGCGCGGTGATCAGCTGCGCCTGGCGGAACAGCTCCGGTACCTGGATGGTCGCCGCCAGCGCGGTGTCCTTGACCAGGGAAATGAAGCTGTTGCCCAACGGCGGCAGGGCCGTGCGTGCGGCTTGCGGCAGGATGGCCCGGCGCAGGGTCTGGGCGCGGGTCATGCCGATACTCGCCGCCGCTTCCCACTGGCCGCGCTCGATGGAACTGATGGCGGCCCGCAGGATTTCACACGCATAGGCGGCCATGTTCAGCGAGAAACCGATCAGGGCCGCTGGCAGCGGATCCAGCTCGATGCCCAGTTGCGGCAACCCGTAATAGATCACGAACAACTGCACCAGCAACGGCGTGCCACGAAAGAACGACACGTAGATGCGGGCGATCCAGTTCACCAGCTTGAAGCGCGACAAGCGCATCAGCGCCAGGCCGAACCCCAGCAGCAAGCCGAAAAACATGCCGCCGAGGCTGAGGATGACCGTGTAATACGCGCCCTTGAGCAAAAAGGGCGCGGAATCCAGTGCGAGTTGAAGAGCTGCTTCCATTATTGGGTAACGTCAGCGCTGAAGTATTTTTCCGAAAGCTTTTTCAGCGTACCGTCGGCGCGCAGTTTCTCGATGGCCTTGTTCACGGCCGCCAGCAGCTCAGGCTCGCCTTTGCGCAAGGCAATACCGGACTCCTGGCGCGAAAAGGCTTCGCTGGTGACGGTGGTGTCCTTGGCTTTCTTGGCGTATTCCAGCGCGGCCAGGCGGTCGATCAGGATGGTATC
Source organism: Pseudomonas sp. FSO-7 (assembly GCF_059579345.1). Taxonomy (NCBI): domain Bacteria; kingdom Pseudomonadati; phylum Pseudomonadota; class Gammaproteobacteria; order Pseudomonadales; family Pseudomonadaceae; genus Pseudomonas; species Pseudomonas sp. FSO-7. The sequence continues at coordinate 337,300 of NZ_CM184193.1, forward strand.
GATACGGCCGACGCGCAGGTCCTGGAACTTGGTGGGGTCGTCATCGTAGGTTTTGACTTGGGCGCCCGGTACTTCTGCCTTGACCCACTGCTCGTAGTTGGTGCCCAGGCCCACGCCGACTTTTTTACCGTCCAGGTCAGCGGCCTTCTTGATGTTCAGCTCGTCGGCTTTCTTGGTCAGTACCAGCGCCTGAATCCCGGAAACGGTGTACGGCTCGGAGAAGTCATACTTTTTCTTACGTTCTTCGGAGATGGTCACCTGGTTGACCACTGCGTCCAGACGCCCGGATTCCAACGCTGCGAGGATGCCGGCCCATGGGGTCGTCTGCAGCTTGACCTTCACCCCCAGTTCCTTGGCCAGGGCTTCGGAGAACTCCACTTCGAAGCCGGTCAGTTTGCCGCTGTCATCGACGAAACTGAACGGTGGATAAGTACCTTCCAAGCCGATCTTGATTTCGTCCGCGTCCTTGATTTTCTGCAGTTGCTCACCGGCAACCGCTTGCCCCAGCAGCCCGGCGCTCAATGCCAGGCCCAGCGAACCCACCAACAGGTTGCGACGTAATGCGGAAAAATTCATGACAAGCCCCTGTGTTTTCTTATGAAGAGGTTATTTTGGCTGAGATAAGGCGTAGCCGCGACCCGAAAGGATTGCCACATCCTGCCTTAAAGCAGCCTGGGCGTCTCGCGGCAAATGCGCCTGTGGCGAGACTATAAGTTGGCTTTTATAGATTGGAAAATAATATTAAATCAAGCATGTATGCTCATTTGGAATGAGAACCTGTGGCAGCGAGCTTGCTCGCGATGGCGGTGGATCGGCCGAAAATGTATTTGGCTGACCTACCGCTATCGCGAGCAAGCTCGCTCCCACAAAAGCCTGCTACCGAGTCTTCACTAAGCCTGGAACGCCGCGCTGTAGGCAAACAACGCCGGTGCGCCGCCGGTGTGCAGGAAGATGATCGGGCCTTCGTCGAAACGGTCGCGGCCAATGCCGTCGAGCAGGCCGGCCATGGCCTTGCCGGTGTAGACCGGATCGAGCAACAGGCCTTCCTGGCTGGACAGCAGCTTGACCGCCGCCAGTGTCCCGGCATTCGGTTCGCCGTAGCGGGGGGCGAAGTATTCATCCCACAGGTTCACCTTGAACGCTTCTGGAAGGGCGACGTCCAGCAACGCTGCCGTGCGCTCCGCCAGGCCCTGGACCTTCGGATACTGGTCCTCCTCGCTGCGCGAGACCGTAACGCCAATGACCGGAAGCGCCGGCAGGCTTTCACTCAACGCCAGCGCCAGGCCGCTGTGGGTCCCGGCACTGCCCGAGGCCAGTACCACGGCGGCGAACTCGATCCCGGTGTCCCTGATCTGCTCGGTCAGCTCCAGGCCGGCGCGCACATACCCCAGCGCGCCCAAGGCGTTCGAACCGCCAATCGGCACCAGGTAGGGCTTTTTCCTATTGCTGCGCAGGCGACTGGCGAGGGCCTGCAATTGCTCGTCGGCGTTGTCCAGGTTGTCCACCAGCTCGACCTTGGCGTCGAACAGCTCCAGCAACAGCCGGTTGCCGTTGCCCAGGTAATTGCTGTCTTCGGTGCCGATGGGGTTTTCCAGCAAGGCCACGCAACCCAGGCCGAGCTTCGCGGCCAGGGCGGCGGTCTGGCGTACATGGTTGGACTGGATCGCCCCGGCGGTGATCAGGGTATCGGCACCTTGGGCGATGGCATCGGCGGCCAGGTATTCGAGCTTGCGCAGTTTGTTGCCGCCCAAGGCCAGGGGCGTCAAGTCGTCGCGCTTGATATAGATGTCCCGGCCGAGCCAAGTGGAGAGACGGTCGAGTTTTTCCAGCGGTGTCGGATGGCCGAGCAGGTCGAGACGGTTAAAGCGAGACAGCTGTTCTTTGATCATGAGTCCGTACTGGTTGTAGGCGATGTCTGGACTATAGGCACGCGGATATTCAGGGGCAACCGGCAATCATGGGGCGGAGCGTAAACGGGGTGGCGAATGATGAGTGAGCGCCGAAAAACCTGTGGGAGCGAGCTTGCTCGCGATAGCGGTGGGTCAGTTGGCCTATTTATTTACTGACCTACCGCTATCGCGAGCAAGCTCGCTCCCACAGGGGCTGTGTGGTGTCTGTTGAACACTGAACGAATACATACCAGGCAGCGTCTACCCTCCCACGGGCTCGCGTAGGAAACGTACCGTCGAGCCCTGCGATTAGTCCTTAGCTGGCTATTCATGTTTAACTTGAACGTTCATTCAAGTTAAACCGTCGGTTTGCTGCCCGCTCACAACAGGAGGCTTGCCTTTGCCGAGTCCGTATTCCACTGCCACCCTTTCGCTCCCCGGGGTACTTCGTTCATGAGTGCCTCGTCCCTTCCACCCAGCGGCCTGGTCCGCATGAACCCGCCGGTCTTTTACTTCGCCGCGACCTTTATCCTGCTCTTCGGCCTGGTGGTGATTGCCATGCCCGCCCAGGCCGGCGCCTGGTTGCTGGCGGCGCAGAACTGGGCGGCCAATACGGTCGGCTGGTACTACATGCTGGCGATGACGCTGTATCTGGTCTTCGTGGTGGTCACCGCCTTGTCCGGCTACGGCAAGATCAAGCTCGGTGCCGACCACGACGAGCCCGAATTCAGTTATCTGTCCTGGGCCGGCATGCTGTTCGCCGCCGGCATCAGCATCACGCTGTTTTTCTTCTGCGTGTCCGAGCCGCTGACCCACATGGTCCAACCGCCCCAGGGCGAGGCCGGTACCGCGGAGGCGGCGCGCCAGGCCATGCAGATCCTGTTCTTGCACTGGGGCCTGCACGGCTGGGGCGTCTTCGCGTTCGTCGGCATGGCCCTGGCGTATTTCGCCTACCGGCACAATTTGCCGCTGGCCCTGCGCTCGGCGCTGTACCCGCTGATCGGCAAGCGCATCAACGGCCCCATCGGCTATGCCGTGGACGGCTTCGGCATTATCGCCACGGTGTTCGGCCTCGGCGCAGACATGGGCTTTGGCGTACTGCACCTCAATTCCGGGCTCGACTACCTGTTCGGCATCGCCCACACCCAGTGGATTCAAGTCGGCCTGATCGTGCTGATGATGGGGGCGGCGATCCTCGTGGCGGTGGCCGGTGTCGACAAGGGCGTGCGGGTCATGTCCGATATCAACATGCTGCTGGCCTGCGCGTTGCTGCTGTTCGTGCTGTTCGCCGGGCCCACCCAGCATTTGCTCAACACCTTGATCCAGAACATCGGCGATTACCTCGGCGCCCTGCCGATGAAGAGTTTCGACCTGTACGCCTACAACGAGCCCAGCGACTGGCTGGGCGGCTGGACGGTGTTCTACTGGGCCTGGTGGATCGCGTGGTCGCCGTTCGTGGGGCTGTTCATCGCACGGATTTCCCGTGGTCGCACCATCCGTGAATTCGTGTTTGGCGTGCTGCTGATCCCCCTGGGTTTCACCCTGGCGTGGATGTCGATCTTCGGCAACAGCGCCATCGATCAGGTGTTGAACCACGGCATGAGCGCCCTGGGCATGTCCGCCCTGGAAAACCCATCGATGAGCCTTTATCTGCTGCTGGAAACCTACCCCTGGAGCAAGACCGTCATCGCGGTCACCGTGTTCATCAGCTTCGTGTTTTTCGTCACGTCCGCCGACTCCGGCACCGTGGTGCTTTCGACGCTGTCGGCCAAGGGCGGCAACCCCGATGAGGACGGGCCGAAATGGCTGCGGGTATTCTGGGGCGCGATGACGGCGCTGGTGACCAGTGCGTTGTTGTTCTCCGGCAGCATCGATGCCTTGAAGTCGGCGGTGGTGCTGACGTCCTTGCCGTTCTCACTGATTTTGCTGTTGATGATGTGGGGACTGCACAAGGCGTTTTACCTGGAGTCCCAGAAACAGATTGCGCAATTGCATTCCCTGGCACCGGTGTCGGGGGCGCGCCGGGGCACGGGCGGCTGGCGCCAGCGCTTGAGCCAGGCGGTGCATTTTCCGTCCCGTGACGAGGTGTACCGTTTCCTCGACACCACGGTGCGCCCGGCCATAGAAGAAGTGACCGCGGTGTTCGTCGAGAAGGGCCTGACGGTGGTGACCCAGCCCGACCCGGCCAACGACAGCGTCAGCCTGGAGATCGGTCACGGCGAGCAGCATCCGTTCATTTACCAGGTGCAGATGCGCGGCTACTTCACGCCATCCTTCGCTCGCGGCGGCATGGGCTCGAAGGAGCTCAACAACCGTCGGTACTACCGTGCCGAGGTGCACTTGAGCGAAGGCAGCCAGGATTACGACCTGGTGGGCTACACCAAGGAGCAAGTCATCAACGACATCCTCGACCAGTACGAGCGGCACCTGCAGTTCCTGCATTTGGTGCGCTGACCGAGGCTCTGGGACAGCCGGCCGTTTTTTCGATCTTCATCGGCCTCATCGCGAGCAAGCTCGCTCCCACAGGGTCAAGTGATCCACTTGTGGGAGCGAGCTTGCTCGCGATGGCGGTGTGACTGGCGACGGAGAATAGAGCCTCAGACCAGCCCGCCATTGGCCCGCAGGATCTGCCCATTCACCCAGCCAGCGGCCGGGCTTACCAGAAAAGAAATGATGCTGGCGATGTCTTCCGGCTGGCCGAGGCGTTCCAGGGGCGGCATCTTGGCGTAGTGCTGCACCTGTTCTTCACTCTTGCCGTGCATGAACAGTTCAGTGGCGACCGGGCCGGGGGCCACGGCATTCACCGTGATCTGGCGCCCGCGCAGTTCCTTGGCAAACACTTGGGTCAGGGATTCCACCGCCGCCTTGCTGGCGATGTACACCGAGTAGCCGGGCAGGTTCAGGCCTACGGTGCTGCTGGAAAAATTCACGATCCGGCCTCCGTCGTTCAGGCGGGTCGCGGCTTCGCGCAAAGTGTTGAAGGTGCCACGGGTATTGATGGCGAACGTCTGCTCGAACAGCTCGTCGCTGTGCTGCGCCAGGGGCATTACCTGAAGGATGCCGGCGTTGTTGATCAGCACATCGACCTTGCCCAGCTTCGCTTCGGTTTCATCGAACATCCGCCGCACATCCGCGGCAGAGGACACGTCTGCCTTGACCGCTATGGCTTGGTGGCCGGCCTGGCGCAATTGCACCACCAGCCTGGATGCCTCGCTGGCGCTATTGGCGTAATTGATGACGACGGCAAAACCTTCGCTGGCCAGTTGCTTGGCGATTTCGGCGCCGATGCCTCGGGAGGCGCCGGTCACGATGGCAACTTTCGAGTTTTGAACAGGCATGTGAGGGTTCCTTTGAGGTTGAGGGGTTGGATTCGTTGAAGCCAGATTCACATGTTTACTCTTGGCGATAAATGCACGAGAGTTGCCTTGACTGTTCAATTTTTTCCAACAATCAGTGCGCGGGGCTCAGATGGACCAAGTCAAGGCGATGAGGGTATTTGTCCGCATCTACGAGCGCAGCAGCTTCACCCTGGCCGCTGAAGACTTGAACATGCCCCGGGCCACGCTGACCCACACGCTCAATCAGTTCGAAGCCTGGCTGGGCGTTCGTTTGCTGGAGCGCAGCACCCGCAAGGTGCGCCCGACCCTCGACGGCGAAGCCTACTACCCACGCTGCGTGCAATTGCTGGCGGAACTCGAAGAAGCCGAGCTGGCGTTTCGCGGCGTAGCGCCCAAGGGCAAACTCAGAGTAGACCTGCATGGCACTCAGGCCAGGTATTTCGTGATCCCGGCGTTGCCACAATTCATGGCCCGCTACCCCGAAATAGAACTGTTCATCAGCGAGGCGGATCGTTTCGTCGACCTGATTGCCGAGGGCGTCGATTGCGTGCTGCGCTCCGGTGCGCTGGCGGACTCGTCATTGATCGGCCGACGTGTTGCCAACCTTCGGCAGATCACCTGTGCCAGCCCCGCTTACCTGCGCCAGTACGGCGAACCGAAAAGCCTCGATGACTTGAAACATCATCGGGCGGTGAATTACGTCTCGCGGACCACCGGCAAGCTCTATCCGTTCGAGTTCATGGTCGATGGCGAACTCAAGGAGGTGCCGATCGGGGGGACGTTCTCGGTGTCCGGTGCCGAAATCTACGCCGCCTCGGCCATCGCCGGCCTGGGCTTGATCCAATGCCCGTATTACCGAATGCAAGAGCCGATCCGGCAGGGCCTCATGCAGGAAGTCCTCCCCGCCACCCCACCACCGTCCATGCCGGTCTCGGTGCTTTATCCGCACAACCGACTCATGTCGCCACGGGTGCGGGTGTTCGTGGATTGGGTGGCGGAGGTGTTTGCGCAGGCGCGATGACCGAGTGGTGATAGCGATGCGTAGGTTGGAGAGTTGCGTTAATATTTTTCAGGGTGTGTATTGTGTGTATCAGCATCCTCTTTCGCAGCTAGAGTTTTCCGGCAGAGCTGTCGAATAAGGCAAAGGTGATGCGAAGTCGGGAAATGATCAGGAAGATCGAAGAGGATGGTTGGTATCTGGTGGCAGTCAAGGGTAGCCATCATCAGTACAAACACGCTTTCAAGGCTGGGAGGGTGACGATCAAGCATCCTGACACCGACCTGCCCAGAGGCACGATCAATAGCATATTGAAACAGGCGGGCCTGAAATGAAGCCCATGACCGATTACGAAGTCCCCTATGGGGATGCATTGTTATCAGACCGGTTGCTGCCGGATCTGGAGGAAGGATTCGTCCACATGAAATTTCCGGTCGTTCTGCACAAGGATGCCGATTCCGAGTACGGAGTGACGGTCCCGGATGTACCGGGTTGTTTCTCCGCAGGCAGTACCGTGAGCCAGGCATTCGAAAATGTGAAGGAAGCGCTCTCGTTGCACTATGAGGGCCTGATAGCCGACGGCGAGCCGCTGCCGCAGATCCATGAGATTGACGATCATCTCGACGATCCGCAATACGCCGGCGGGATATGGGGGGTGGTTGAGTTTGATGTCACGCCCTATTTCGGAAAGTCAGTACGGTTCAACGCAACGCTACCCGAGCAATTGCTTGAGCGCATCGACCAGACCGTGCGACGGGACCAGCGTTATAGCTCGCGTTCGGGTTTTCTGGCAGCGGCGGCCTTGCGCGAACTTTCAGCCTGACCGAGGCGTCTGTGAAATGTTAGCTTTTGCCACCCGCCGTCCGAACAGAGAGCCTTTTCGATGACCTACACCGCTGCGCAAAACCGCTACGAGTCCATTCCTTACCGCCGCGTCGGTCGCAGCGGGCTGGTGCTGCCGGCGTTGTCGCTGGGGTTGTGGCACAACTTTGGCGACAGTACGCCCATCGACACCCAGCGCGCCTTGCTGCGCACGGCGTTCGACTCAGGGATCAACCACTTCGACCTGGCCAACAACTACGGCCCGCCCTACGGCAGCGCCGAGATCAATTTCGGCCGATTGCTGCGCGAGGATTTCAAGCAATACAGGGATGAGTTGATCATCTCCAGCAAGGCCGGTTGGGACATGTGGCCGGGGCCTTACGGCCAGGGTGGTGGTTCGCGCAAATACGTCCTGGCCAGCCTCGACCAGAGCCTGCAACGCCTGGGGCTGGATTATGTGGATATCTTCTATTCCCACCGCTTCGACCCCGATACACCACTGGAAGAAACCGCCAGCGCATTGGCCACCGCGGTGCAGCAGGGCAAGGCGTTGTACATCGGCATTTCCTCGTATTCCGGGGTGAAGACCCGGGAAATGGCGGCGCTGCTCCAGGAATGGAAAGTCCCGCTGCTGATCCACCAGCCGGCCTACAACCTGCTCAACCGCTGGGTGGAAAAAGACCTGTTGGACGCCACCGACGAACTGGGGACCGGTGTGATCGCTTTCACCCCGCTGGCCCAGGGCCTGCTGACCGACAAGTACCTCAAGGGCGTTCCGGCCGACGCGCGGGTGAACCGTCCGGGCGGTGGCTCGTTGCAGGCTTCGCACCTGTCGGAGGAGAACCTCGCCCATGTGCGTGCGCTCAACGAGATCGCCCAGCGTCGCGGCCAGAGCCTGGCGCAAATGGCCCTGGCCTGGACCCTGCGTGATCCCCGCGTGACCAGCGCCCTGATCGGCGCCAGCCGGCCGGAGCAGATCATCGAGAACGTCGCCGCCTTGCAGAACCTGAACTTCAGCGCCGAAGAACTGGCCGAGATCGACCGGTTTGCCCAGGAAGGCGGGATCAATCTTTGGGAGAAACCTTCGTCGGCGGAGTAAGCTTTCTTGGAGGGTAGCAACCGAGTCACGGATAAGCCGCCTAGTTGGTGAAGTGTCTTATCCGTGATTATTGATGCGCACGGTTGTCATTTTTTGCTAGGAAAGCCAAGTATTTCCGCTGCCTCGCTGAAAAACGTATCCCTTGCAGATCGTTTTCTGAGGCGCATATCGATCACCTGTGATTGATCAGGTAGATTGAAATATCCCCTATCCAAGCTACACAGGTCCTCAAGAATTGGCAGGGGCAGCCCCAGTAGCTGTCTAACTTGAGATCGGGAAAGTACCTTGTTTTCCACGAGCATATTTACGCCTCGCGCAATTAACTGAGGTCTTTCAAAGTCAAAGTCGCCATCCATAGGTTCACCCTTGACCCAACCTCGTGCTGACCTCGCTTTCCACAATCTTGTTGTCGTGGTGTCGTTAATAATCTCCAGGTCTAGACATCTACGAACCATCGCAGCGACAGAGATCTTCCAGCGTGGTTTTAGCGCTAGCAAAGTATCCAACGTAGGCCAGCGGATTTCCCTCAAGAAGCTTTCTGCGGGCATCAGGAATGCACTCGCAAATCGGTGTGCCTGTGATTCAAGCAGCGTAAAATGCGTCTCGTACTGCTCCTTGGAAACATATCGATGGAGAACGATATGCCCAAGTTCATGAGCCGCATCGAATCGATTCCGTATGCCGTTTGCCTTATCAGCCACAAGAAGTACATAAGGTCGCTGATCTAACTCATACCAATTTGATACTCCATCCATTTTTAGATGGCCTAGAGTGGTTCGAGCGCAGACGATTCCGGCGTTTTCGAGTGCTTGAACGACATTGGGTATGGGCGCGACTCCTAACCCCCATGCCTGACGACATTCGCTAGCCATCCGTTCGACTTCTTGGTCGGAAATCAGCAGACAATTGGTTTCTTTCAAATGCGGAACGTTAACAGTGACGAATTCAAGACTCTCCTGAAGCTTATAGGAGATGTCTTGAAGCCACTCCAAGCGTACTTCTGCTATTTCTCTTGCGTTAGCGGTAGCACTCAGCTGTGAGCGAAAGAAAAAAGGAGTGCTTTCACTCGTTACGATTTGCTCTTCAAGCAACCAGTTTTCGCTGACGCCAAAAACCTCGCATAGCCGTTGGAAAGCATCTGCCTCAGGAACCTGAAGCCCATTCTCCCATTTAGAGATGTTTCCAGAGGCGCGTCCTACCATTTCGGCCAAAGCGGTCTGGGTGATACCAAACGTGAGCCGTAATTGCTTGAGACGCTCGGACTGAAAGCCCGCGACCCCAGTTCTCATGGTTTACCTCTTGGAATTGTGCTCATCATCAATTTGGTCTTCGATTTCTTCGGCGCGGCGCATCTTATCTCGCAATTTCACCAATTCAATCGGTTTTTGATCAATTGCTTGGTCATCAGAGTAGCCTTGGAGCAGCTCTTCGAACGTGCAATCCATATGGAAGCCTTTACCGTTGAAATAAGGTACAGCCATCATGATGGCTCTAGGCTCTGATTGGTCCGCTGATCGTGGAGGTGGTGCATGGACTACGACAAGCGCGTGGATCAACTGTTCGGTAACGGTATGCGTAAGCCCGTCGATCCAATCCATCTGAGTGGAAGCTAACGATTCATTCAGGGCTTTCAGTTCGTTGCGGTGTTTGGCAGAGCGGATCTCTTTTTGCCAAGGCAGAACGACCGATGTGACGCGCAAATCTCCCAGTTCCAATAGGACATAATTGTGTCCTTTCGGATCGGTTGTTTTGATGATCGGATTCCATCGCGTCATCCCCGCCAAGGCCTCTTGAACGAGTGAGTGGCGCAGGTGGCCTCGCAAATCCTCAGGAGGAGTATGGATCAGAAGATCTTGCACCTCCTTTGAAGCCTTCTGAAAGGTTTGAGGAATCAAAACCCCAAGCTCATCAAAAAAATCTTTATCAACTTGCGCACGAATGAAGCCTTGGATTTCTTCTTTTGTGACCATGCATTCACCACTCACTATTCGATAAGCGGATTTTTACTTCATTTTTATTCGTTATGGAAGCGCTGACTGGTTTTTTGTACAGCTAATAAGACGGGCGGCGCTTCTGTCCTAAAGCATATTGAAAAAACGGCACATCCCCCAACACCGTCGCCCGGTGCATCACCCGCCGGGCAGGGCGGTAGTCATCCACGGCAAAATGCTGGGTGACGCGGTTGTCCCAGAACGCCACGTCGTTGACCTGCCAGCGCCAGCGCAGGGTGAACTCCGGGCGGGTGGCGTGGGCGAAGAGCAGTTTCAGGATCACTTCGCTTTCGGTCTCCGACAGTTCGTTGATACGCGTGGTGAAACCCTCATTGACGAACAGCGACCGTCGCCCGCTCACCGGATGAGTACGGATCACCGGGTGGGACAACGGCGGGTTTTTCCGCCGGGCCGCTTCCCAGCGCGCCAGGTCCTCGGCGGTGTTGCCAAAGCGTTCCAATGGAAAGGACCGGGTGAAGTCGTGAGTCGCCGTCAGGCCTTCCAGCAAGCGTTTCAACGGTGTCGACAAGGCTTCGTAGGCGGCGATGCCGCTGGCCCACAAGGTATCGCCGCCAAACGCCGGCAGCAGTTTGGCGCTGAGCACCGCGCCCAGGGCGGGCGTCGGGAGGAAGGTCACGTCGGTGTGCCACACGGCGTTGTCGCGGACATCGGTGACGGCGGTGTCGAGCACCAATACTTCAGGCTGCTCCGGCACGTTGGGGTAGATCGGGTGAATGTGCAGGTCGCCAAAACAGGCGGCGAAGCGCGCCTGCTGTGGCGGTTCGATCGGTTGGTCGCGGAAAAACAGCACCTGATGCTCAAGCAGCGCCTGCTCAAGGGTGTCGCGATCGGCCAGGCTCAGGGGCTGGCTGATATCGATCCCTTCGATCTGCGCGCCAAGGGCGGTGCTCAATGGCGTAATGGTCGGGCGGTTCATTGCAATGTTCTCGTTCTGGGCGCCGAATGGTCGGCGTGGTCATTGGGTCTCAATGGGTCTGGCCGTGCCACGGCACCAGTTTGCGCTGCAGGGCGCGCAGGCCCATTTCCATGGCGAAGGCGATCAGTGCGATCACCAGGATTCCCAGCACCACCACATCGGTGACCAGGAATTGTGCCGCTGACTGCACCATGAACCCCAGGCCACTGGTGGCGGCGATCAGCTCGGCGGCCACCAGCGTCGACCAACCTACGCCCAGGCCGATGCGGATGCCGGTGAGGATATCCGGCAAGGCACTGGGCACGATCACGTGGCGAATCAACTGTGCCCGTGTGGCGCCCAACGATTGGGCCGCGCGCAGTTTGGCCCGGTCGACCGTGCGCACGCCGGTGGCGGTGGCAATGGCGATCGGGGCGAAGATCGCCAGGTAGATCAGCAGTACCTTCGACAACTCGCCAATGCCGCACCAGATCACGATCAACGGCAGGTACGCCAACGGTGGAATCGGCCGGTAGAACTCGATCAACGGATCGAGCACGCCGCGCGCGATGCGGTTGGCGCCAATGGCGATGCCCACCGGCACCGCCGTCAGCACCGCGAACAACAGGCCAAGGCCGATGCGTTCAAGGCTGGCGGCCAAGTGTTGCCAGAGGGTGGCGTCCATGTAGCCACTGGTCGCCAGCAGCCAGCCCTTTTGCAATACGGCAGACGGCGAGGGCAGGAACAGCGGTTCGATCAGGCCGCTGGCGGTGACGGCCCACCAGACTGCCAGCAAGGCGATCAGGGTCAAGCCGCTGATCCAGCGCGTACTCAGGTTGGGTCTCGGGTCGATGGCCGTGGGCTTGGTCTTCGTGTCACGGACCACGGCTGGAATTTCGTAGCTGCTCATGCGCGCTCCTGGGGTCGAGTGGCGCTGCGTTGGGCGAACACCTTGGCGAGTACATGCTCGCGGGTTTCGATGAAGCGCGGGTCGGACTTGATCGACCGCGCCGACTCCCCGGCCCCGTAGCGCTGGCCGAAATCCAGGCTCAGGCGCTCGACGATCTGCCCCGGGTTCGGTGTCAACAGAATCAATTCAGTGGCGAGGAAGACGGCTTCTTCAATGTCATGGGTGATCAGGAACACCGGCTTGGCGGTGCGCTGCCAGACCTGCAGCAACAGTTCCTGCATCTGCTCACGGGTGAAGGCGTCCAGCGCACCGAACGGTTCGTCCATCAACAGCACGCGAGGGTCGGCTGCCAGCGCCCGGGCCAGGCCGACGCGTTGTTTCTGGCCGCCGGAGAGCTGCCAGACGCGGCGTTGCTCGAAACCGGCCAGGTCCACCAGGGCAAGCATTTCCCGGGCGCGAGCCTCGCGTTTTTCCTTGGGGATGCCGGCCAGTTCCAGGCCGAACCCAACATTTGCCAGCACGTCCTGCCAGGGCAGCAGCGCATCGTCCTGGAACACCACGCCGCGCTCGGCACTCGGGCCCTTGACCGGCGTGCCGTCGAGGGTGATCTGCCCGGCGCTGGGCTCGACGAACCCGGCAATCAGGTTCAACAGCGATGTCTTGCCACTGCCGGACGGGCCGAGGGCAACCAGCAACTGCTTCGGCCCCAGGGTCAGTGAGATATCCGCCAGCACCGGTTCCGCCGCGCCGGGGTACTGTGCGCTGATGCGCTCCAGCTGTAGCAAGGCCACTGCGTGTCTCCCTTTTTTGATCAGCGAGTGATGTATTTGGCGCTGACGTAAGGCGCGTAGTCAGGCAGCACGGCGTCGACCTTGCCTTGCTCTTTGAGGAACGCGGCGGTGTCGGTGATGGCTTGGGTGGTCGGTGCGCCGAGGCTCACGACCTGATCGGCCGCCAGGGGAAAGACGTTGCCTTGCAGCAACAGCGGGATATCGCTGGCCTTGGCGCCGGAGAGCTTCACCAGTTTGTCGACGTTGGACGCATCGGCCAGCCACCCCTGTGGGTCCTTGCGGTACTGGGCGTAGGCGTCCAGGGTGACTTTGGCGAAGGCTGTGACGATTTCGGGATGCTTCTGGGCGAAGTCCTTGCGCACGATCCAGGCGTCGAAAGTCGGTGCGCCGGACTTGGCCAGCTCCGCGGAGGTGATCAGCACCTTGCCGTTTTCCTTGGCCGCGCCCAGGGCCGGGTCCCAGACGTAGGTGGCATCGATGTCGCCGCGCTTCCAGGCGGCGATGATGGCCGGTGGCGCCAGGTTGAGCACGGTGACTTTCGACGGGTCGATGTTCCAGTGCTTCAACGCGGCGAGCAGGCTGTAGTGACCGGTGGACACGAATGGCACGGCGATTTTCTTGCCGATCAGGTCTTGCGGAGAATGTATGCCGGAACCGTCACGAACCACCAAGGCTTCGGCGGCGCCGATCTGGGTGGCGATGAGGAAGGTTTCCACCGGGACCTTGCGAGTGATGGCCGCGGTCAACGGACTGGAACCGAGGTAGCCAATCTGCACGTCGCCCGAGGCGATGGCGGTGATGACATCGGCGCCGTTGTCGAACTTGCGCCAGTCGATTTTGGCCTGGGTGGCTTTTTCATAGGCGCCATCGGCCTGGGCGACTTTGGCCGGGTCGACGGTGGTCTGGTAAGCGACGGTCAGGTCGGTCGCCTGGGCAAAAAGACTCGTTGCAGCCAGGGAGGCGGCCGCGAGAAGGCGAAGGGGGAAACGCAAAGACATGGAAAATCTCCTCAACAGGCCGCCGGATGTTCGGCGTTGAAGGAGACTAAATGATCTAAGAATTAGAAAATAAATAACTTTTTAGAATGAGCTTATTTGCGAAAAAATCTATAAGCCACAACTGGAAACCCTTGTGGCGAGGGAGCTTGCTCCCGCTCGGCTGTAGGAGCTGTCGAGTGCAACGAGGCTGCGATCTTTCCCCAGACACTTGAATCCCAAGCGAAAGATCAAAAGATCGCAGCCTTCGGCAGCTCCTACAGTGCAGTCCAGCGAAGCATCCTCGTCAAAGAGGGCTCAGTTACTGATCGCCAGGATGCTCGCCTGATACGAACCCACGAACACATCGAAATCCCCTACCTCGTTCTGCTCCAGCTCGGCTTGCTGGACCAGTGATTCCCGGGCGGTTTCTTCGAAGGCGGCCTGCTCCTGGGCAGGCAATGGCTCGGCGCGGAAGAATTCGGCGTGGGCCTTGCTTTGGCGCAGGGAGAACTGGGCGAAGCTTTCCTGGTGTTCGGCCATCGCGGCCAGCACTTGGGCGGAAGGCGTCAGGGACGGATCGCGGACCTTCGCCAATTGCGCGTCCAGCGCCTGGCGATGGGCATCACCACCTTGGCTCTGGTCGAGCAGCGAGGCCAGCGGGGCGATTTTTTCCAGCAATTCCACGGCCCAGGCCTGCATGCCCACCGCTTGACCCTGGCGCTGCAATTGCAGGCCCGGCTTGCGACCCTCCTTGACCACGGTCAGGAAGTTGCTCGTGGCGTTGCCGCATTCGTTGTTTTCCAGCTGTGGGCTGTCATTGAGGCCGCAATACAGCAGGAACGCATCGAGGAAGCGCGACTCGGTGAGGTCGATGCCCATCGGCAGGAACGGATTGATGTCCAGGCAACGCACTTCGACGTACTGGATACCCCGGGCCATCAAGGCCTGGATCGGCCGCTCGCCGGTGTAGGTCACGCGTTTGGGGCGGATGTTGGAGTAGTACTCGTTTTCGATCTGCAGGATGTTGGTGTTGAGCTGTACCCACTCGCCGTTCTGGTGAGTGCCGATTTCGACGTACGGCGCGTAGGGCGTCGCCACCGCTTTGCGCAGGCTGTCGGTGTAGCTCGCCAGGTCGTTGTAGCACGGCGTGAGGCCGGCCTGGGCGTTGCTCTGGTAACCCAGGTCGCTCATGCGCAGGCTGGTGGCGTAGGGCAGGTACAAGGTGTCCGGATCCAGTTGTTCCAACTGGTGCGGGCGGCCCCGCAGGAAACCGACGTCCAGGGCCGGCGAGGCGCCAAACAGATACATCAGCAGCCAGCTGTAGCGGCGGAAATTACGGATCAGCGCGATGTAGGCCGACGACTGGAAGTCACGGTCGCTCAGATCGGCGGCTTCGTTCTGCCGGAGCAGGGGCCAGAGTTTTTCCGGCAGGGAAAAGTTGTAGTGGATCCCGGCGATGCATTGCATGGTCTTGCCGTAGCGCAGGGCCAGGCCCTGGCGATAGACGTACTTGAGCCGGCCGATATTCGAGGTGCCGTAATACGCGATCGGGATGTCTTCTTCCGCCGGCAGCGGGCACGGCATCGACGGGCTCCACAAGTACTCGTCGCCGAGCTTGCTGTAGGCAAACCGGTGGATCTTGTCGAGGCTGCGCAGGGTATCGGCCGGGTTGGCCAGGGCCGGCGTGATGAATTCCAGCAGCGACTCGGAATAGTCGGTAGTGATCTGTTCGTTGGTCAGCGCCGAACCCAGGGCCTTGGGATGCGGGGTCTGCGCCAGACGTCCATCGTCCGTGACGCGCAGGCATTCACGCTCGATGCCATGCAGGCACTGTTCGAGCAGGGAGAGGTTGGCGCGCTCGCCGAGCAGGGCCAGGCGGCGGTTTAAAAGGTCGCTCAAGTTGAATTCCTTCACGCGTCAGTCGCCCCAATATGGGGGTGGGCAAGACGGTCTACAAGGGTGAAGTTAAAACTGGCGTTTTCGCCTGGTTTTTGTGCGGCTTAAGGCCACTCGCCGCAACCCCCTGTGGGAGCGAGCTTGCTCGCGATGGCGCAAGGTCAGTCAGCATCAACGCAGCTGATCCACCGCTATCGCGAGCAAGCTCGCTCCCACAGGAAAGCTCGACACCGCATTCATGGCGTCGAAATTAACTCAAATCGATGACAGGGAGCTATAGGACAGCGAACGTGCCTTGCGCTTTTGCGACCAGTTTGTCGCCTTGCATCACCTCGGCCTCGACCACCAGCGTGCGCCGGCCCGGGTGGATGACCCGGGCGGTGCACAACACACGTCGCCGTCGGACACGGCGCGAATGTAGTTGATCTTGCATTCGATGGTCGCGCTCTGCTGGTCAAAGCCATGGACACTGGAACAGGCCAGGCCCATGGCGATGTCCACCAGGCTGAACAGCGCGCCGCCGTGCAGCTTGCCGCCGCGGTTGCGCAACGGCGGCTCAAGGCTCAGGGCGACTTGCGCCACCCCGTCCCCCAGGCTCTGCAGACGGCAGCCGAGCAGCTTGAAGAAGGCGCTCTCCACCAACCCGGCTGGCGCGTCCATCAACGTTTCTTCAACTGCTTGGCGTTGGCGAACAGCGAGGCCATGGCGTTGTTCGCCGGCGCCGCGGTGGCGGTTTCCTTGCGCGGCGCAGTGTTCTGCGACTGACGAGGCGTCGAGCCAGGGCGCGCCCCACGGGCACCGTCGATTTTCTCGCCCGGCGTGTCGCTCATGCGCATCGACAGGCCGACGCGTTTGCGTGGGATATCGACTTCCATGACCTTCACTTTCACCACATCGCCGGCCTTCACCGCTTCGCGCGGATCCTTGATGAACTTCTCGGACAACGCCGAGATATGCACCAGACCGTCCTGGTGCACGCCGATGTCGACGAAGGCACCGAAGTTGGTGACGTTGGTCACCACGCCTTCGAGGATCATGCCCGGTTGCAGGTCCTTGAGGTCTTCGACGCCGTCCTGGAACTCGGCGGTCTTGAACTCGGGACGCGGGTCGCGGCCTGGTTTTTCCAGTTCCTGGAGGATGTCGGTGACGGTGGGCAGGCCGAAGGTTTCGTCGGTGAATTTCTTCGGGTCCAGGCGCTTGAGGAACGCGGCATCACCGATCAGCGAGCGGATGTCGCGGTCGGTCTGGGCGGCGATGCGTTGCACCAGCGGGTAGGCTTCAGGGTGGACAGCCGACGAATCCAGCGGGTTGTCACCGTTCATGACACGAAGGAAGCCGGCGGCCTGTTCGAAGGTCTTTTCACCCAGGCGTGGGACTTTCTTCAACGCGGCGCGGGTCTTGAACGCGCCATGTTCGTCACGGTGGGTGACGATGTTCTGCGCCAGCGTGGCGTTCAGGCCGGAGATCCGCGCCAGCAACGCCACCGAAGCGGTGTTCACGTCCACGCCCACGGCGTTCACGCAGTCCTCCACCACCGCGTCCAGGCCGCGCGCCAGTTTCAGTTGGGAAACGTCGTGCTGGTACTGGCCGACACCGATGGATTTGGGGTCGATCTTCACCAGCTCCGCCAGTGGATCCTGCAGGCGACGGGCGATGGACACCGCGCCACGGATCGACACGTCCAGGTCGGGGAATTCCTTGGAGGCCAGTTCCGATGCCGAGTAAACCGAAGCGCCGGCCTCGGAGACCATGACCTTGGTCATTTTCATGGCCGGGTATTTCTTGATCAGCTCGGCGGCCAGTTTGTCGGTCTCGCGGCTGGCGGTGCCGTTGCCGATGGCGATCAGGTCCACCGAATGCTTGGCGCACAGGGCGGCGAGCACGGCGAGGGTCTGGTCCCATTTGTTGTGTGGCACGTGTGGGTAGACCGTGGCGTGGTCCAGCAGTTTGCCGGTGGAATCCACCACCGCCACCTTGCAACCGGTGCGCAGGCCCGGGTCCAGGCCCAGGGTGGCGCGCGGGCCGGCCGGTGCGGCCAGCAGCAGGTCGTGCAGGTTGTGGGCGAATACGTTGATCGCCTCGGTCTCGGCGTTGTCGCGCAACTCGCCCAGCAGGTCGGTTTCCAGATGGGTGTAGAGCTTGACCTTCCAGGTCCAGCGCACCACTTCGGCCAGCCATTTGTCGGCGGCGCGGTTCTGGTTCTGGATGCCGAACTGCTGGCCGATCATGCCTTCGCACGGGTGCATGGTGCCGGGCAATTCTTCACCGACCTTCAGTGCGGAGCTGAGGATGCCTTCGTTGCGTCCGCGGAAAATAGCCAGTGCGCGGTGGGACGGCATGCTTTTGAGCGGTTCGTCGTGTTCGAAGTAGTCGCGGAACTTCGCGCCTTCCTCTTCCTTGCCAGCGATCACCCGGGCGCTGAGGATGGCTTCCTGTTTGAGGAAGTTGCGCAGCTTTTCCAACAGATTGGCGTCTTCGGCGAAACGCTCCATGAGGATGTACTTGGCGCCTTCCAGCGCTGCCTTCACGTCCGCCACACCTTTTTCGGCATCGACGAAGCGCGCGGCTTCGGTTTCCGGGGCCAGGGTCGGGTCGTTGAACAGGCCGTCGGCCAGCTCGCCGAGGCCGGCTTCCAGGGCGATCTGGCCCTTGGTGCGGCGCTTTTGCTTGTAGGGCAGGTACAAGTCTTCGAGACGAGTCTTGGTGTCGGCCAACTTGATGTCGCGCTCGAGTTGCGGGGTCAGCTTGCCTTGCTCCTGGATGCTGGCCAGGATGCTGATGCGCCGTTCGTCGAGTTCTCGCAGGTAGCGCAGGCGCTCTTCTAGATGCCGCAATTGGGTGTCATCGAGGCTGCCGGTCACTTCTTTCCGGTAACGGGCGATAAAAGGCACCGTGGAACCTTCATCGAGTAGCGCGACGGCCGCTTCGACCTGTTGTGGGCGTACACCGAGTTCCTCGGCGATGCGGCTGTTGATGCTGTCCATAAAACCACCTGACAAATTGTGAAATCAGGCTCGCCGCCACAGAAACCGGGCTCGGCGAGACTGGTTGAGCGGCCTGGCATGCGCCGCTGCCTGGGTCAAAAGGCTGCCTGTTGACCCGCGAAATTCAAAAAGTGCTGCCTGGCCAAGGCTAAAAAAATGGCATGCCGGGATCACGATCCGACATTCCCTGGCACAAAAGGCCGCGCATTATAACCAGCGTTCCGTCCTGAGGGGGGGACATGGTCTGTAGGCTCGATACCCGGATTTGTGGAGATAGAGGAAAAATCTGCTAACAATGCACACGGTGCGTATAACGGCAGCTAGGCCATAATGCGCGCCGAGATCAAAGGAGCTTCCTATGAGCAGCACTGCACAAACTGCTGAAGGCGAAAAAATTCTTATTGTTGACGACGATCCGGGGCTGAGCAGCCTGCTGGAGCGTTTTTTCGTCAGCAAGGGCTACCGCGCCCGCACCGTACCGAACACCGAGCAAATGGATCGGTTGCTGGCCCGTGAAGTATTCAACCTGGTCGTACTCGACCTGATGCTGCCCGGCGAAGACGGCCTGACCGCCTGCCGCCGCCTGCGCGGCGCCAACAACCAGATCCCGATCATCATGCTCACCGCCAAGGGCGACGAGTTGAGCCGTATCAAGGGCCTTGAACTGGGCGCTGACGATTACCTGGCCAAGCCGTTCAACCCCGACGAGCTGATGGCCCGCGTCAAGGCGGTACTGCGTCGCCAATCGGCGCCGGTGCCTGGCGCGCCGGGCAGCGAAGATGAAAGCGTGACCTTCGGCGACTATGAACTGTCCCTGGCCACCCGCGAGCTCAAGCGCGGCGATGAGGTCCACATGCTCACCACCGGTGAGTTCGCCGTGCTCAAGGCCCTGGTGATGAACGCGCGCCAGCCGCTGACCCGCGACAAGCTGATGAACCTGGCCCGGGGACGTGAATGGGATGCGCTGGAGCGCTCCATCGACGTGCAGATTTCCCGCCTTCGTCGGATGATCGAGCCTGATCCTTCCAAACCGCGGTATATCCAGACCGTCTGGGGCGTGGGTTATGTGTTCGTGCCGGATGGCGCCGCCAGCAAGTGATCGGCGCTTTGTAGGAGCGGGTGGCCTGGCCGGTTGAAATGTCTTCTTCCAGGCGACTCGCGGTCTGTCATTGTGCGAGCATCGCTCGCTCCTGCAAGTGTGTAGCGGTTATTCATGAAAACCCCCGTTTGGTTCCCCCAGAGTTTCTTCTCCCGCACCCTCTGGCTGGTGCTGATCGTCGTGCTCTTCTCCAAGGCACTGACGTTGGTGTACCTGCTGATGAACGAAGACGTGCTCGTGGATCGGCAGTACAGCCACGGTGTTGCTCTGACCCTGCGGGCTTATTGGGCGGCGGACGAAACCAACCGAGCGAAAATCGCCGAGGCGGCGACGCTGATCCGTGTCGTCGGTGCCGGCGTGCCGGAGGGCGAGCAGCATTGGCCCTACAGCGAGATCTATCAACGCCAGATGCAGGCCGAACTGGGTGCCGATACCGAGGTGCGATTGCGCATGCACTCGCCGCCGGCGCTTTGGGTGCGGGCTCCGAGCCTGGGGGATGGCTGGCTGAAAGTGCCGTTGTACCCGCATCCGTTACGCGGCCAGAAAATCTGGAACGTGCTCGGCTGGTTCCTGGCCATCGGCCTGCTGTCGACGGCGTCGGCGTGGATCTTCGTCAGCCAGCTCAACCAACCGTTGAAACGCCTGGTCTACGCAGCCCGCCAACTGGGCCAGGGGCGTAGCGTGCGGCTGCCCATCAGCGATACGCCCAGCGAGATGACCGAGGTCTACCGCGCCTTCAACCAGATGGCCGAGGATGTGGAACAGGCTGGGCGCGAGCGCGAGCTGATGTTGGCGGGCGTCTCCCACGACCTGCGCACGCCGCTGACCCGGTTGCGGTTGTCGCTGGAGTTGATGGGCGAGCACACCGACCTGACTGACGAGATGGTCCGCGACATTGAAGACATGGACGCGATTCTCGACCAGTTCCTGGCGTTCATACGCGACGGGCGTGATGAGTCCGTGGAAGAGGTGGACCTCAGCGAGTTGGTGCGGGAAGTGGTCGCGCCCTATAACCAGAACGACGAGAAAGTGCACCTGCGCCTGGAGCCGATCCAACCGTTCCCGTTGCGCCGGGTGTCGATGAAGCGTTTGCTGAACAACCTGATCGGCAATGCCCTGAACCATGCCGGCGCGGGTGTCGAAGTCGCGGCCTATGTCTCCGGCGACACCAGCGCGCCTTACGTAGTGCTGAGCGTCATGGACCGTGGCGCCGGCATCGATCCCTCGGAGCTGGAAGCCATTTTCAACCCCTTCACCCGGGGCGATCGCGCTCGGGGCGGGAAAGGCACGGGGCTGGGCCTGGCCATCGTCAAGCGCATCGCCTCGATGCACGGCGGCAACGTCGAGTTGCGCAACCGCGCCGGTGGCGGGCTGGAGGCA
This sequence comes from Pseudomonas sp. FSO-7, assembly GCF_059579345.1. NCBI lineage: Bacteria > Pseudomonadati > Pseudomonadota > Gammaproteobacteria > Pseudomonadales > Pseudomonadaceae > Pseudomonas > Pseudomonas sp. FSO-7. The sequence goes on from NZ_CM184193.1 coordinate 358,389, forward strand.
CGGGTGCGGTTGCCGTTGGGCTTGATGCTGCCTCGGGATGCGGTGTAGCGCGATCTCTCTCAAGTAAGACAGAGAACCTGTGGCGAGCCCTGTGGGAGCGAGCTTGCTCGCGATGAAGACGCCTCGGTCTACAGTAAGACTGCGTTATCGTTCATCGCGAGCAAGCTCGGCTCCCACAAAAGCTCGCTCCCACAGGGTCTTGTATTGAGTCAGCCCTTGCCCTTGGTCCGGGTCATGTTCGGCCCGCCATTCTTTTCCAGGTGCTCGATGATGATCCCCGCCACGTTCTTGCTCGTGGTGGTCTCGATGCCTTCCAGGCCCGGCGAGGAGTTGACCTCCATCACCAGCGGTCCGTGATTGGAACGCAGGATATCCACGCCCGCCACCGCCAGGCCCATGACTTTTGCGGCCCGCAGGGCGGTCATGCGCTCTTCCGGTGTGATCTTGATCAGGCTGGCGCTACCACCGCGATGCAGGTTGGAACGGAACTCACCGGGCTTGGCCTGGCGTTTCATCGAGGCAATCACTTTGTCGCCGACCACGAAGCAGCGAATGTCGGCGCCACCGGCTTCCTTGATGTATTCCTGGACCATGATGTTCTGCTTCAGGCCCATGAATGCCTCGATCACCGACTCCGCCGCCGTCGCGGTTTCACACAGGACCACGCCGATGCCCTGGGTGCCTTCCAGCACCTTGATCACCAGCGGTGCGCCGTTGACCATCGCAATCAGGTCGGGAATGTCGTCGGGCGAGTGGGCAAAACCGGTAACCGGCAGGCCGATCCCGCGTCGTGACAGCAGCTGCAGCGAGCGCAGCTTGTCCCGGGAGCGGGCGATGGCCACCGACTCGTTGAGGGGAAACACCCCCATCATTTCGAACTGGCGCAACACGGCGCAGCCATAGAACGTCACCGATGCGCCGATGCGCGGGATCACCGCGTCGAACCCTTCCAGCGGCTTGCCACGGTAATGGATCTGCGGCTTGTGGCTGGCGATGTTCATGTAGGCGCGCAGGGTATCGATCACCACCATTTCATGGCCTCGTTCGGTCCCGGCTTCAACCAGGCGACGAGTGGAATACAGACGCGGATTACGCGACAGCACAGCGATCTTCATGCAACACCTGTGGCAGAGGTAGTGGACACCGGGAATGCCGGCTTGTCTTGAACGTATTTGGTGCCTGGATTGACCACCAGTTGGCCGTCGATCAGGGCTTTGGAACCGAGTAACAGGCGATATCGCATGGATTTGCGGCAGGCGAGGGTGAACTCGACCCGCCAGACCCGGTCACCCAGGGCCAACGTGGTGCTGATCACGTAGCGGACCTGAGCGTGGCCGTTGGAACTCTTTATGGTCTTGCGCGCCACCAGCGGTGCTTCGCAGCGGCGATGGCGCAACTGCACCACGGTGCCGAGGTGCGCCGTGAAGCGCACCCATTTTTCGCCATCGCGCTCGAACGGCTCGATGTCAGTGGCATGCAGGCTGGAGGTGCTGGCCCCGGTGTCGATTTTTGCCCGCAGGCCCACGACTCCCAGGTCCGGGAGCGCCACCCACTCGCGCAGACCGACAACGGTCAAATGGTCAAAAGTCTTCAATAAAAAAACCTGCGATCAGTGCATCGGATCGTGGACTCCGCGAATCGCGGTATTCACGCAGAATAATCACAAAATGGCGACAGTTATCTACGCACTTGTGTGAGCTTGTAACCGATTCCGGCCCCAGCGATACGTGCGGCGTCGGTTTGGCGGGCATTCTATCCGTCGGGCCGGATTCATGCGCCCGACAAAAACGGTAGTACAGTTCCGGCTATTGGCAGAAAGAGGAATGGCAGTGACACAAAAAAAGGAAGAGGACGACAAGGTCCGTCTCGATAAATGGTTGTGGGCGGCGCGCTTCTACAAGACGCGGGCCCTGGCCAAGACCGCCATCGAAAGCGGCAAGGTCCATCACCGGGGAGAGCGTTGCAAGCCGGGCAAGGAACCCCGCATCGGCGATGAGTTTGTTATCCGCACCGGGTTCGATGAAAAGACCGTGGTGGTCGAGGCCCTGTCGATCGTGCGTCGCGGTGCCCCTGAAGCGCAGGCGCTGTATCGCGAAACCGAAGCCAGCATCGCCAAGCGCGAAGCCGCCGCAGCACAACGCAAGGCTGGCGCCCTGGGTGTCAGCACCGATGGCAAGCCGAGCAAGAAGCAGCGCCGGGACCTGTTCAAGTTTCATGGCAGCAATAGCGAATAACGCACTGGCCATTTGAGGTCAGATTACCCGTGGCGAGGGAGCTTGCTCCCGCTCGGTTGCGCAGCGACCGTAAGATTTTGGGGCCGCTGCGCAGCCCAGCGGGAGCAAGCTCCCTCGCCACAGTGTGTCAGGCCACACATTCAGATGAGTTGGCAGCGCCTTCCCGTCAGGCAAACCCACGCCTTGCTTGGAACCCACCCGGAATGCCCATAAAATGCCCGCCATCATTTGTCATCACCTCAGATACCAGACCTTATGACTGATTTACCGGATACCGACTACACCCAACGTTTCATCTTCGATGACAGCGACGCCCGTGGCGAGCTGGTGGCGTTGGAGCGTAGCTACGCCGAAGTCCTCGCCAAGCATCCCTATCCGGAGCCGGTCGCACAACTGCTCGGCGAGCTGATGGCGGCCGCGGCGTTGCTGGTGGGCACCTTGAAGTTCGATGGCTTGCTGATTCTCCAGGCGCGTTCCGAAGGACCGGTCCCGCTGCTGATGATCGAGTGCTCCAGCGAGCGCGAGATTCGCGGCCTGGCCCGTTATGACGCCGAGCAGATCGCGCCCGACGCGACCCTGGCCGACATGATGCCCAACGGCGTGTTGGCCCTGACGGTCGACCCCACCCAGGGCCAGCGCTACCAGGGCATCGTCGATCTCGACGGCGCGACCCTGTCCGAGTGCTTCACCAACTACTTCGTCATGTCCCAGCAGACCAATACCCGATTCTGGCTCTACGCCGACGGGCGGCGTGCGCGCGGTTTGCTGCTGCAACAACTGCCCGCCGATCGCCTGCGTGACCCGGAGGAACGTGACGCCAGTTGGCAGCACATCACCGCTCTGGCCAGCACCCTGAGCGCCGATGAGCTGCTGAGCCTGGACAACGAAACCGTGCTGCATCGCCTCTATCACGAGGAGCAGGTACGCTTGTTCGACGGCCAGCCGTTGCGTTTCCAATGCAGCTGCTCTCGTGAACGTTCCGGCAATGCGCTGGTCAGTCTGGGTCTGGAAGATGCGCAGCAACTGGTGATCGAACGTGGCGGTGCCATCGAGATCGATTGTCAGTTTTGCAATGAGCGCTACCTGTTCGACGCGGCGGACATCGCTCAATTGTTCGCCGGTGCGGGTGTCGACACACCGTCAGATACTCGACACTAAAACGGTTCAGCGCAGGTAAATCTCCTGGCAAACGCCGGATTTACGCCGTACTGACGGGAGGGCCCTACTTTTTTTGGGCTTTTCTGGCATAATCCGGCCCACTTTTTTCGGGTAGTAGTGCGCGACTTCCTACTACAAAACGTTTGGAGCACTCGGCCACGGGCCGACGGGGAATCTCATGACGCAAGCCAATAACGCCGTGTACACCGATCTGAGTGTCGATGATCTGGTCAAAGAAGCCCTGAATCGCGGTGAAGGCGAGCTTGCCGATACTGGCGCGCTGGTTGTTCGTACCGGTCATCGTACCGGTCGCTCGCCAGTCGACCGTTTCATTGTGGAAGAGCCAACCACCCAGGACGCCATCGCCTGGGGCCCGATCAACCGCAAGTTCCCGGCCGACAAGTTCGATGCCCTGTGGAACCGCGTCGAAGCCTACCTGGGCGAGCGCGAGCGTTTTGTCTCCCACGTGCATGTAGGCTCCGATCCTGCGCACTACCTGCCGGTCAAGATGACCACCGAGACGGCGTGGCACAACCTGTTCGGCCGCTGCCTGTTCATCAACCCCGAGCAATACAACGCCGGCGGCAAGGATGAGTGGCAGATCCTCAACGCGCCGAATTTCGTCTGCGAGCCTGAGCGCGACGGCACCAACTCCGATGGCACCGTGATTATCAACTTCGCGGCCAAGAAAGTGCTGATCGCCGGCATGCGCTACGCCGGTGAAATGAAGAAAGCCCTGTTCTCCGTGCAGAACTTCCTGCTGCCGGCTGTTGACGTGCTGCCGATGCACTGCGCCGCGAACATGGGCGAAGAGGGCGATGTGACCCTGTTCTTCGGCCTGTCGGGCACCGGCAAGACCACCCTGTCCGCCGACGAAAGCCGTTACCTGATCGGTGACGACGAACACGGCTGGGGCGTGGGCGTGGTCTTCAATATCGAAGGCGGCTGCTATGCCAAGTGCATCGACCTGTCCGAGAAGAACGAGCCGGTCATCTGGAAAGCCATCCAGCACGGCGCCGTACTGGAAAACGTCGTCCTCGACCCGGTCACCAAGAAAGCCGACTACGCCGACGACAGCCTGACCCAGAACAGCCGCGCCGCCTACCCGCGTGAGCTGATCGAAAAACGCGCACCGAAAAACCTCGGTGGCGAGCCAAACGCCGTGATCTTCCTGACCTGCGACCTGACCGGCGTGCTGCCGCCGGTGTCGATCCTCAGCGAAGAACAAGCCGCCTACCACTTCCTGTCCGGCTACACCGCACTGGTGGGCTCGACCGAAATGGGTTCGGGCAGCGGCATCAAGTCGACCTTCTCCACCTGCTTTGGCGCCCCGTTCTTCCCGCGTCCAGCCGGTGAGTACGCTGAGCTGCTGATCAAGCGCATCCGCGGTTTCGGCTCCAAGGTCTACCTGGTCAACACCGGTTGGACCGGCGGTGGCTACGGCGTTGGCAAGCGCTTCAACATCCCGACCACCCGTGCGGTGATCGCAGCCATCCAGAGCGGCGCGCTGATCGGTGCTGAAACCGAACACCTGGACATCATCAACCTGGACGTGCCGCTGGCTGTTCCAGGCGTCGAGACTGGCCTGTTGAACCCACGCAACACCTGGGCCGACAAAGCCGCCTACGACGAAGCGGCCAAGGCATTGGCCGGTCTGTTCACCGAGAACTTCAAAAAGTTCGACGTGAGCGACGCGATCAAGGCTGCAGGTCCGCAACTGTAAGGCTTGGTTGTTGAATGAAAAAACCGCCCTTCATGGGCGGTTTTTTTATGGACGACTATTTGAGGCGCCCCGATCAGCTAGGCCTCTTCCACTTCCCGCGTATCCCATCGTTGTGCCTTGATCGCCTTGTAAAGCATGCCGATGGTCAATGGCACCTTGTTCCCCCGGCCCTTGGCCCTGCGCTTTTGAAACACATCGAATCCTTCAGGCTGAAAATAGCGGTAGGCGTCGTAGTCGATGAGCTCGATGGCGAAGCGCTCCTCCAATGCCTCCATCAAATGGCGGGCGTCCGCGCCATCGCAACCCAAGTCGAGATTGATCGCGGTGCCCAGGCGGATCGTCTTGCGTTCCGGTAGGCCGATCTCTTCGTGCAGCAGTTCCATGAGCTGGCGCATGGTGTGATCGTCGGGGAAGTCTGGGGCGAGGTGCATGGCGAGGGTTCCGGGGTATTGGTGCGCGTCCGTCTGGAGGGAAAGTTTAGGGGGAAATCGTTGCTCATTGGAAAAGAAGGAAAAGACTCAGTCAACCATTGTTCCAGGAGCTCGCCGTGACGCCGCCTCAAGGTCCATCAACCCTCGGCCATAGGCTTCGCTGTTGGCGTAGATACCTGTGCGGTTGGTTGTCGCCAGCAGGTGTTCGCGCACTTGCTGAGGGCTGAGTTGTGGATAGCGGCTTTGCAGGGCCGCCAAGGCGCCACTGACCAGGGCTGCGGCCGGGGAGGTGCCGGCGGTTTGCATGTAGCGGCCATCCTTGCCCACCGTGAGTAGACCTGCCTGTGCGCCTGCGTCGCCGCCAGGTACGGCAATGCACCACGGGGCCGCGACGCCGCAATAGTTGGATTTTGCATTAATGGCACTGCCGTCGTTTTTCAATGCGACGACCGCGATCCAGCCTTTTTCCAGTTCAGGCAATGCCAGCGGTAATCCTGGTTCGGCCAGGGGCTCTCGCTTGAGTTCGTTGCCAGTCGGGAAGACAAACACCGCGCCGTCCGAAACTAGCCTTCGGGCGACGGCCAGGGAGTCGGGCATCACTTGGTTGTAGCGCGCCTCGTTGATTTCGGTGGCGGGGATGGCGTTGGCCCACGAGTTGTTGAACAGGCGGGCGCCCTTGTCGAAGCCGCTTTGCCAGGACTGCGCGATCTCGCTGTCGAAAAAGAAGGGTTCGTTGTCATCGCCAAAGCAAAAAGGGATCAGCCGGGCATTGAATGCGATGCCGTGCATGCCCTGGTCGTCCTTGTTGGCGGCGAGTATGCCGGCCATTTGCGTGCCATGACCGACGCGGTCAACCGTGCCGGGACGGTTCTCGACGTAATCGAATCCCGGATCACTCAGCCGGCCTTCGAATTCCTTCAGGCCGGCGCTGAGCCCCGAGTCGATCAACGCCACGGTCACGTCCTGGCCCGTGCCGCCGCGTGCATACAACGCCGAAGCCTTGACCACGGCCAAGCCTCGCTGCGCGTGATATTCCGGGGTTTCGAACACCGCCGGTTCTACGCCGGGTCGTTCGGGAATGGACAGGCAGCCGACCAGCAGTGAGGCCGAGGTTATCGTCAGGACGCGTAGCGCGGAAATGGGGTATGGCATCGTTCGTTCCTTGAACATTGTCTTGAGCACCAGGCCTCCTGGCCTCGATGTAACGCATGAGTTGGACGCGAACCTTAACCTGCAAACGAAAGGGGAACGAGGCATCAAAGTGCCCGGGGTTGTATCACTTCATGGCAGAGCGCAAGGACGCCGAGGCTGTATCATCCCGTATCGTTTTTGACCCCGACCTTTTCTCGACTCGCTGCGTTGTCCCGCTAGGCTTTGGGCATCGCAGCAGTCAAAGGAGCGACCGCGCATGCACAGCACCCTGGAACAGGTTTTCGGTTATCCACAGTTTCGTCCCGGTCAGGAGACGGCCATCGGCGCCGTACTGGCCGGTCGGTCGGCGGCGGCCATTTTCCCCACCGGCTCGGGCAAGTCCCTGTGTTATCAATTGCCGGCCCTGCTTCTGCCGCACCTGACCCTGGTGGTGTCGCCACTGTTGGCGTTGATGCAGGACCAGTTGGCATTCCTCCAGCGCCACGGTATCGCGGCGGCCAGTATCGATTCGGTCCAGAGCCGTGACGAAGCCAACGACGCCATGGCAAAGGCCCGTTCGGGCGAGCTGAAAGTCCTGATGATTTCCGTGGAGCGCCTGAAGAACGAGCGCTTTCGCAATTTCCTGCAACAGGTGCCGATCTCGTTGCTGGTGGTGGACGAGGCCCACTGCATTTCGGAGTGGGGGCATAACTTCCGACCTGACTACCTCAAGCTTCCCGATTACCAGCACCAGTTCAACATTCCCCAGGTATTGTTGCTGACAGCCACCGCGACACCCAAGGTCAGCGCCGACATGCAGGCGAAATTCGCCATTGCCGCCACCGATGTGGTGACGACCGGTTTCTACCGACCGAACCTCAATCTGCTGGTCGAACCCGTGCCGGGTGCCGACAAGCGCGCACGGCTGGTGCAGTGGCTGGGCGAGCGTGCCGGGCAGCCGAGCATCGTCTACGTCACCTTGCAGCGAACTGCTGAACAGATCGCTGAGCATCTGGGCCGGCACGGTATCGAGGCCGAGGCCTATCACGCCGGTTTACCCCATGACCAACGTGAAGCCATCCAGCGGCGATTCATGGGCGGGCAATCCAATTGCATCGTCGCCACCATCGCTTTCGGCATGGGCATCGACAAGAGCGACATCCGCAACGTCGTGCATTTCGACCTGCCCAAGTCCATCGAAAACTACAGCCAGGAAATCGGTCGCGCCGGACGGGACGGGCAGCCGTCAGATTGTCTGGTGCTGGCCAACCGTGACAGCCTCAACGTGCTGGAAAACTTCGTGTATGGCGATACGCCGGAGCTTGCAGGCATTCGCTGCGTGCTCGATGAACTGAAGGCCGCTGCCGATGGGCAATGGGAGTTCTTGCTGGGCCCGCTGGCGGACCAGAGCAACATCCGGCAACTGCCGCTCAAGACGTTGCTGGTCCAGTTGGAGCTGCGCCGGCTGATCGCGCCACGCTATGCCTATTTCGCCGAGTACCGCTTCAAGTTCCTGACCGAGCCGCACGAGCTGCTGGAGCGCTTCGACGGTGAGCGAAGGGATTTCGTCGCGGCCATCATCCAGACCTCCAGTCGCGCCCGGAGCTGGGCCACGGTGGATTTCGACGGGATGTACCAGCAGTACCACGCCGAGCGTACTCGTGTGGTCAAGGCGCTGGATTATTTCCAGGAGAAGGGCTGGATCGAGCTGGAAAGCAGGCAGATGACCGAGGTGTACAGCGTGCTGGAAGCTGACCTGGATGTGCAGGCCTTGAGTGCCGAGCTGCATGCCTATTTCACCCGGCACGAACAGGGTGAAATCGCGCGGATCCACGCCATGCTCGAATTGTTCGCCACCGACCGTTGCCTGGGTCATCGCTTGGCGCAGTATTTCGGCGACGACAATGCGCCACACCTGTGTGGCCATTGTTCGGTGTGCCATGGGCATATCGCTCGCCTGCCGGAGCCGCCAGCGTTGCCGGCGCTTGTGGATAAAAGCTTCGAGACGCTGTGTGGCGACTTTATCCACAAGCATGAGCAGCACAGCGGCAGCGTGCCGTCCGCCGAGCGCCTCACTCGCTTCCTGTGCGGGATCAGCGTGCCGCTGTTCACCCGATTGAAGGCGCGGAAGATCCCTGGGTATGCCGCACTGGAAGCGTATCCATACGCTGAAGTTCGCCAGTGGACTCAAGCGCATCTGTGTGCTGCATCCATCCGCTGAATACCCCTCATCACACGAATAAATTTCAAAAACATTCGGCGGCTGACTAAGGTGAAGGCTGTCTTTGGATCGCCAATAAGAGAGCCAACATGAGCCAGACACCTTTCGATATTCAGCGCGCCGCGGTGGTCGGTGCAGGCACCATGGGGCGGGGCATCGTGATGTGCCTGGCCAACGCGGGCGTGACGGTGCAGTGGGTCGACAACAATCCGCAGATGCTCGAGCAGGCACTGGTCGCCGTGGCCGAGACTTATGCCCATGGCGTACGCCAGGGCCGTATCGACCAAGGTGAGGCCGATGCGCGGATCGCCCGGGTGGCACGGGCGGATGATTATGCGGCGATCCGTGACGTGGATCTGGTGATCGAAGCGGTCTACGAAAACCTGGAACTCAAACAGAAAATCTTTCGCGAGCTGGACGGACTGCTCAAGCCCGAGGCCCTTCTGGCGAGCAACACGTCGGCGCTGGACATCGATGCCATCGCCGCCGTCACCCGCAGGCCCGCCCAGGTCCTGGGCCTGCATTTCTTCAGCCCGGCGCACATCATGAAGCTGCTGGAGATCGTTCGCGGCGCACAAACCTCCAAAGCGGTGCTGGATGCGGCCCTGGTGCTGGGCAAGCGCATGGGCAAGGTCAGCGTGATATCGGGCAACTGCCATGGCTTCATCGGCAACCGGATGCTTCATCCTTATGTGTTGGAAGCGCGCAAGATGCTGCTGGAGGGGGCGTTCCCCCATCAGGTGGATGCGGCGTTGCAAGGTTTCGGCTTCGCCATGGGGCCGTTTCGCATGTACGACGTCGTGGGCATCGACCTGGAGTGGCGCGCCCGTGAGTTGGCGGGCCAGGGCCAGGATGCGCCCGAGGTGCAGGTGGACAATCGTCTGTGCGAGCTGGGACGGTTCGGCCAGAAAAGCGGCAGTGGGTATTATCACTACGAGCCGGGCAGTCGACAGGCCGAGCATGATGTCGAGGTCGATGCGCTGGTGCTGCGGGTCAGTGAAACACTGGGTTTCCAGCGTCGCGAGATCGGCCCGGAGGAAATCCTTGAGCGCTGCTTGCTGGCGCTGGTCAACGAGGGGGCGAAGATCCTGGAGGAAGGCATTGCCGAATCGGCCCACGATATCGACCTGGTCTACCTCAACGGCTACGGCTTCCCTGCGGACAAGGGCGGGCCGATGGCCTGGGCCGACGGGCAAGGGCTGGAAGCCATCCACGCACGCCTGCTGGCGCTCGAAACGAAGCAGGGCGACCAGTGGAAGCCCGCGCGCCTGATCGGCGAGCTGGCAGCGCAGGGCAAAGGTTTCGCGCAGGCCTGAGGCCGAGCCACATCAGATCATCGAACAACCGTAAAGGACACCTGATGCCCCAACGCAACGAATACCCACACCTGCAGCCCATCACCACGCGCTGGCACGACAACGATGTGTACGGTCACGTCAACAACGTCACCTACTACAGCTTTTTCGATACCGCTGTGAATACCTACCTGATCGAAGTCGGCGGCCTGGATATCCATGATGGAGACGTGGTGGGGTTCGTGGTGAGTTCGGCCTGCGACTACTTCGCCTCGATCGCCTTTCCGGACCGGATTGAAATCGGCCTGCGGGTCGGCAAGCTGGGCAGCAGTTCGGTCCAGTATGAGCTGGCGGTGTTCAAGGCGGGCGAGGAGGAGGCCTGCGCGGCGGGGCGTTTTGTTCACGTATTCGTGGACCGGGCGTCGAATCGGCCGGTGGCGATTCCGGATCGGCTACGTGGCGCTATGGAGCGGCTGGTGGTCTGAAACGAAAAATCGCAGCCTTCGGTCAGGCTCTGCGGGGAGCTGCCGAAGACTGCGATCTTTTACCGGCTGGTATCTAAAGCCAGCGGTCAGTCATCGTGATAGCGATGCTTATGCTTGTGCTTGCGATGCCCATAGGCATGGCCGCGACCCGGATGGCCGTCGCGATAGTAGCGACGGTCACCACGACGACCTTCATAGCGATCATCGTCATCGTCCTTGCCCATGTAGTTACCCAGGGCGCCACCCGCGCCACCGCCCGCCGCCGCACCGATCAAGCTGCCGGTGCTGCCACCGACGCTACGGCCGACCACGTTACCACCGGCCGCGCCCAGCGCGCCGCCGATCGCCGCTTCGCCGCGGCTGTGTTTGTCTGCACCGACCGCACTACCGCCCGCACCGCCCAGCGCCGCGCCGATAGTGGATCCGGTGTTGCCGCCCAGGGACTGGCCGACGACCGAACCCAAAACCCCGCCCAATGCACCGCCCACACCTGCTTCGGCAGTACCACCGGCGCAAGCGATGCCACTGGCCAGGCTAAGGGACAACAAGAGAATGGAGGAGAACTTCATAGAGGAGCCTCAAAGGGATGACGGCGCGATCCTGAGGCTGGCTTCGCTTGGTTACAATCGAAATCCGACGAGTAACACGACTTGTGCACAATTCTCTAAGTTATTGTTTTTTGGCGGGAACTTAAGGCTGTTTGGCCGGTCTTTAGCTACTTCAGACGGGCCGTTTTCTATGGAAAACGGCCTTTTTTGTGGGCGCTGGAAAGTACTTTGTGGCGAGGGGACTTTATCCCCCTCGCCACAGGGCGTTCATGATCCAACCAGGGCTGTGTCAGGCCGACTTGGCCAGGATCAGTCCATTCTCGCTCGCCGCTTCCAGGCGGATCGCGACGAATTTCGACGTCGGAGTGTGGCTGCCGTCGCCCGTGCTTTCCAGTGGCACCAGTGGGTTCACTTCAGGGTAGTAGGCCGCAGCCTGCCCGGCCGGAATGTCGAACGCCAGCAGGGTAAAGCCCTTGACCCGGCGCTCGCGACCGTCATCCCAGAGCGAGACGATGTCGGCTTTCTGACCCGGCTTGAAGCCCAGGCGGATGATGTCCGCTTCGTTGGCGAACAACACGTCACGCTGGCCCTTGACGCCGCGATAGCGGTCATCAAGGCCATAGATGGTGGTGTTGTACTGATCGTGGGACCGCATGGACTGCATGATCAGGTCGGGCAACTGGCCGGTGGCACGGGTGCGTTCATGCACGAGGTCGGTCGGCAGCAGGTTGGGCTTGAAGTTGGCGCGGCCTGACGGGGTGTTCCAACGTCGCGAACCGGCGCTGTTGCCCAGATAGAAGCCACCGGGGTTCTTCAGCTTTTCGTTGAAGTCCTTGAAGCCGGGTATGGTCTCGGCGATCAGGTCGCGGATGCGACTGTAGTCGGCCACCAGCCAGTTCCAGTCCACCGGGCGGCTGCCCAGCGTGGCGGCGGCGATGCCGGCGATGATCCACGGTTCGGAGCGCATCTGGTTCGACAGCGGCTGCAACTGGCCGTTGGAAGCATGCACCATGCTGAAGGAGTCTTCCACGGTCACCGCTTGCGCGCCTTCGGTTTGCAGGTCGATGTCGGTGCGGCCCAGGCACGGCAGGATCAGCGCGTCCTTGCCGTGCGCCAGGTGGCTGCGATTGAGCTTGGTGCTGATCTGCACCGTCAGGTCGCAATTGGCCAAGGCCTGGAACGTCCGATGGCTGTCTGGCGTGGCTTGGGCGAAGTTGCCGCCCAGGGCGATGAACACCTTCGCCTGGCCATCGGCCATGGCGTGGATCGCCTCGACCACGTTGTGGCCGTTTTCCCGCGGTACCTTGAATTGGAAGCGCCGCTCCAGCGCGTCGAGGAATGCCGCCGGGGGACGCTCGTTGATGCCCATGGTCCGGTCGCCCTGCACGTTGCTGTGGCCGCGAACCGGGCACAGGCCTGCGCCTGGCCGCCCAATGTTGCCGCGCAACATCATCACGTTGGCGATTTCCTGGATGGTCGCCACCGAATGACGGTGCTGGGTGATGCCCATCGCCCAGCACATGATTACGTTCTCGCTTTTGGCGTACATGCGCGCCGCCTGCTCGATTTCGACCAGGGTCAAGCCCGATTGCTCGACGATCTGGTCCCATGGCGTATCGTCGACCGCCGCCAGGTAATCCAGCACGTTGGTGCTGTGCTCATTGAGGAATGCATGGTCGAACACCGCCGCAGCGCCGCTGTTCTGCGCCTCACGCTCCCATTGCAGCAGGAACTTCGCCATGCCGCGCAAGATCGCCATATCGCCCCCCAGGGCCGGGCGGAAATACGCGGTGTTGGTCGGCTTATCACCGTTGGTAAGCATTTCAAGCGGATGCTGTGGATGCTGGAAACGCTCCAGGCCACGCTCCTTGAGCGGATTGATGCACACCACCTGGGCGCCGCGTTTCACCGCCTCGCGCAGTGGTTCAAGCATCCGCGGATGGTTGGTGCCAGGGTTCTGGCCCCAGACGAAAATCGCGTCGGCGTGTTCGAAGTCGTCGAACGTCACCGTGCCCTTGCCCACGCCCACGCTTTGGGCCAGCGCTACGCCGCTGGCTTCGTGGCACATGTTCGAGCAGTCGGGGAAGTTGTTGGTGCCGTAGGCGCGCACGAACAGTTGATACAGGTAGGCCGCTTCGTTGCTGGCCCGGCCCGACGTATAGAACTCGGCCTGGTTGGGGCTGGACAGCCCTTGCAGGTGCTTGCCGATCAGGGCGAACGCCGCTTCCCAACTGATGGGCTTGTAGCGGTCGGTTTCGGCGTCGTAGCGCAATGGCTCGGTCAGGCGACCCTGATACTCGAGCCAGTAGTCGCTCTGCTCCAGCAGCGAGGTCACGCTGTGCTTGGCGAAGAAGGCACCGTCGACGCGACGCTTGGTGGCTTCCCAGTTCACGGCCTTGGCGCCGTTCTCGCAGAACTTGACCATGCCGCTTTCGGGAGAGTCGCCCCAGGCGCAGCCAGGGCAGTCGAAACCGCCATTCTGGTTGGTCTTGAGCATCATGCGGATGTTCTTCAGCGCATTGTCACTGGTCAACCAGGCCTGAGCGACACTGATCAGCGCACCCCAGCCACCGGCCGGGCCCTTGTAGGGCTTGTAGCGCGGTACGGGTTTCTGGTCGGCTTGTTGATGATTGCTCACGCTTGTTTCTCCATCGCAGGGCTGTAGACCCGCGGCGCACTTTTCTGCGGCAGGTGGATGAGGTTGAGGTTGTGTTGGCGGGCCCACTGTACGGCGAGGCCCGTGGGCGACGACAGGCTGACCAGGGTCTGGATGCCGGCCCGCAGTACTTTCTGGATCAGTTCGAGGCTGCAACGGCTGGTGACGATCGCCACGCCACCGGCCACCGGGATCTGTTGCCGGATCAACGCGCCTATCAGCTTGTCGAGGGCGTTGTGCCGGCCAATGTCTTCGCGGCCCAGCAGCAATTCACCCTGGGCGTTCATGAACAACGCCGCATGCACCGCGCCGCAGTGTTGGCCCAAGGGCTGGAACTGGCTGATACGGTCACGCAGGCCATCGAGCCATTGCGCCGCAGGCAAGGGTGCGCCGGGCAGCACCTTGAGGTTTGGCAAGGCCTGTTCCACCGCTTCCACGCCGCACAATCCGCAGCCACTGGTGCCCGCCAACTGTCGGCGTTGCTGCTTGAGGTTCCAGAAGGCGCGGTTGGCGATGGTCACCTGGGCATAGTGCGCGGCACCCGTGCCGCTCAGTTGCAGGTCATAGATATCCGCTGAATCTTCGATGATGCCGCTGCCAAGGCTGAAGCCGACGATGAAGTCTTCAAGGTCGGTGGGGGTGACCAGCATGACCGCCTGGCTGATGCCGTTATAGGCAATCGCCAGCGCCACTTCCTCGGCCAGCGCGGCGCTGTCCGATTGAGCGTGGTCCAGATTGCAGTAGCGATAGCTCTGGCTGGCGACCGGCGTGGATGTTTCCATCACTGGCGCTGGACTGACCGGAGGCTTGTCGTTCATAGGCATCACTGAAAGTAGGAATAGTGTTAAGACTAAATGCGGCAATCTGCCACGTCTAATCGCTATTACTGATCTTTCAATAGATGACGTCGATCAAGAAGTCGTCGGTGATTTCTGATAAAGGGCGAAACAGGCCTCTGCCAACGCCGAGCGGGGGGCACCCCGTCGCATGATCAGGCCCAGCGAGACCAGCGTCTGCGCGCTTTCAATGGGCTGGATGCGCAAGTCTTCGGTCAGGACGTCCAGGCCGCTGTCCAAGGGCATCACCGCGCAACACAGCCCGCCGTGCACAGCTTGTAACAATTGATGCACCGCGTCGGTTTGCAACAGCGGTTGGGGCGTCAGACCCCGGCTGTGGAAGTTGTGGTCGATGGACTGGCGAAAATGCATGCCGCTGGTGAGCATGCCCAGGGGCAGTTCGATCAGGGCTTCCCAGCTCAGCGGTTGTTCACCGAAAAAGAAATAACGCTGGTCGTAAAGCAGACCCATGCGGGTGGGGCTGAAGGGCAGGGCCTCGAAACGTTCGTTGTCCAGGCGTTCCAAGTAGGAAATGCCGAGGTCGATGCGGTTGTTCGCCAACTGTTCAAGGATGCGTTCGGAGCTCAGGGACGACAATTCGAAACGCAGGCTGGGGTGCTCGGTGTGCAGGCGCTGCATCATCGCCATCGGGTCGAAGTCCGACAACGGCACCACGCCCAGGCGCAGTGTACCCACCAGGTTGCCCCGACAGGCCGCCGCTTCGGCCTGCAGCCCATCATAGGCCGCCAGCACTGTGCGCGCCCAGGCCAGTACCCGCTCCCCCGGCGCGGTGAAACCTTCAAAGCGCTGGCCGCGGTTGACCAGCGGCAGGTCGAGTTCTTCTTCCAGGCTGCGCAGGCGCATCGACAGGGTCGGTTGGGTGATATGGCAGCGTGCGGCGGCCTGGCCGAAGTGGCGGGTTTCGTCCAGCGCGATGAGAAATTTCAGCTGCTTGATGTCCATCTTCGCTCCAGGGCGCGGGAAGATTCGGATTCTAGCGCTTGCGCGTGGCGGGGTCATTGGTCGGCTGGGAACCGGGTTCGTTTCGCCTGGTCTAGTCTTTGCGTCTGGACACTTAAATCAAGGAGCGTGTGCCATGAGTATCTTTAGCTTTGTGAAGGAAGCCGGTGAAAAGCTGATCGACCTGCTGACCCCCGGTAACGCCAATGCCAGCGAACAACTGAAAGCGCACATTGCGAAGGTCGGCCTGGGTAATCCGAATGTACAGGCGACCGTGGAGGGCGACAAAGTCATCGTCACGGGTGAAGTGGCGAGCCAGGAAGAGAAGGAAAAGATCCTGTTGGCGGTGGGCAACATCGCCGGTGTCGGCAGTGTCGACGACCAGATCACCGTGACCGGCCCAGTAGCAAAAGCGGCGCGCTTCGTGACCGTGAAGAAAGGCGACACACTCAGCGCCATCTCCAAGGCCGAGTACGGCGACGCGAACAAGTACAACAAGATCTTCGAGGCCAACAA
Organism: Pseudomonas sp. FSO-7; assembly: GCF_059579345.1. NCBI lineage: Bacteria > Pseudomonadati > Pseudomonadota > Gammaproteobacteria > Pseudomonadales > Pseudomonadaceae > Pseudomonas > Pseudomonas sp. FSO-7. Next base: position 374,583 of record NZ_CM184193.1, read on the forward strand.
ACCGATGCTGTCGCACCCGGACAAGATCTATCCGGGGCAGGTGTTGCGTATCCCTGAGTAACCGGCCCCTGTGGCGAGGGAGCTTGCTCCCGCTGGGCTGCGAAGCGGCCCCAATGCGTCTGCTGCGCAGCCGAGCGGGAGCAAGCTCCCTCGCCACACTGATCCTGTCAGAGCCCTTCGATCAAGTCCCGATAATCCCCCAACGCCTCGAACTCCCCCGTGTCCTTCGGCCCCTTACGACTGTCCGGCTCGCTGACGGCCAGCAGGTGCGCCACGCCGAAGTCCCGGGCGCTGCGCAGCACCGGCAGGGTGTCGTCGATGAACAGGCTGCGGGCCGGGTCGAAATTCAGGTCGGCCTGCAGCGCGTCCCAGAATTGCGGGTTTTCCTTGGGGAAGCCGTAGTCGTGGGAACTGATCAAGCGTTCGAAGTAGGGGGCCAGTTCGATGCGTTCCAACTTCAAGGACAACGAATCGCGGTGGGCGTTGGTGATCATCACCACGCGTTTGCCGGCCCGCTGGATTGCCGCCAGGAACGTATCGGCGTCCGGGCGCAAGGCGATCAAGTGCGCGGTTTCCAACTTCAGTTCGCGCACCGGCAACTTCAGCTCAGTGCTCCAGAAATCCAGGCAATACCATTGCAACTGGCCGGCGTTGCGCTCGAACAGCGGCTGCAGCTCCATCTCGGCCATCGCCCGGCTCACGCCATGCAGTTCGGCGTAGCGCTGGGGCAGGTGTTCGAGCCAGAAATGGTTGTCGTAATGCAGGTCCAGCAGGGTGCCGTCCATGTCCAGCAGAACCGTATCGATCTCATGCCAGGGCAGCAAGGTCATAAAACTTCTCCAGCGGTAATCGGATATCCGACACAAACAATCAGAATAGGCCGGGTATAGTAGCCCGCTATCGCCCAGGAAGCCGTTTATGCGCCAGAAACCCACCATACTCGATCGCCGGATCGTCGCTACCAGCCGCTTGTTCTGCGTGGAAGAACTGAAATTGCGGTTTTCCAACGGTGTGGAGCGTACCTATGAACGTCTGGCGAGCAAGGGGGCGGGCTACGGCGCGGTGATGATCGTGGCGATGCTCGACGCCGACCACGCGGTGCTGGTGGAGGAGTATTGCGGTGGCACCGATGCCTACGAACTGTCCCTGCCCAAGGGCCTGATCGAGCCAGGGGAAGATGTGCTGGCGGCGGCCGAGCGGGAACTCAAGGAAGAAGCCGGTTTCGGTGCGCGACAGTTGGAACACCTGACCGAGTTGTCGCTGTCCCCTGGCTACATGAGCCAGAAGATCCAGGTGGTGCTGGCCACCGATCTGTATGAAGAACGGCTGGAGGGCGACGAGCCCGAGCCGATGCGTGTGGACAAGGTCAACCTGCATGAGCTCTCGGCGCTGGCGCAGAACCCGCAATTCACCGAGGGCCGGGCCTTGGCGGCGCTGTACCTGGCCCGCGACCTGCTGGCCCAGCGTGGAGCGTTCCTGTCATGACGTTCCCTCATCCGTTGATGGCTCCCGTAGTCGAGCTGGCGCTCAAGGCCGGCGAGGCCATCCTGCCGTTCTGGCGCGCCAACGTGCAGGTCAACCATAAAGCCGACGAGTCGCCGGTGACTGCCGCAGACATGGCGGCTCACGATGTGATCGTGGCCGGGCTGACGGCGCTGGCCCCGGATATTCCGATCCTCTCCGAAGAGGACGCCGACATTGCCCAAAGCGTGCGCGCCGGCTGGCAACGCTGGTGGCTGGTGGACCCGTTGGATGGCACCAAGGAATTCATTTCCGGCAGCGAAGAATTCACCGTCAACATTGCCTTGGTGGAACAGGGCCGCGTGGTGTTCGGCGTGGTGTCGATGCCGACCAATGGTCGCTTTTACGTGGGCGGCGCAGGGCTGGGTGCCTGGCGTGGTGACAAGGGGGGTGTGCCTTTGCCGATCGCGGTTCGTGACGTATTGGCGCCGGGTGAAGCGTTCACCGTGGTCGCCAGTCGCCGGCACACCAGTCCTGAGCAGGAGCGCCTGCTGAATGGCTTGAGCGCGAGCCTGGGCGAGCTGCAACTGACCAGTATCGGCAGTTCGTTGAAGTTTTGCCTGGTGGCCGAAGGCGCGGCGGATTGTTATCCCCGGCTGGCGCCGACCTCCCAGTGGGACACTGCCGCCGCCCAGGGGGTTTTGGAAGGCGCGGGTGGCGAGGTGCTGGACTTGAGTGGCGAACCGTTCTGCTATCCGGCGCGTGATTCGTTGTTGAATACGTCGTTCCTGGCGTTGCCGGCGAAAGCGGCGTGGCGTGGGAAGCTGTTGGAGCTTGCTCGCTCCTGAGCGCTATCTGCTTTCTATGGCAAAAGAGCTTTTTGTGGCGAGGGAGCTTGCTCCCGCTCGGTTGCGCAGCAACCGCCAAAAGCAGGGGCCGCTTCGCAGCCCAGCGGGAGCAAGCTCCCTCGCCACAGGGTCCCCAGTCCAAACAGATCTTGCTGTTTCAGCGGTGCAACACGTATTGCCCCTCGAACTGCACCGCCGCTTCTTCGCTGCCGCTATTCAACACTTGCGTCTGCAACGCCAGTCGCGCCCGTCCGTAACGCCGGTAGGTGGCTAGGAAGCGTTTCCAGAGTTTTTCCTCGGGGGCCTGGCAAACGACAGTCGCATCGCGGGTCACTGGCAGCGGATAGCTGATCTGCCCTTCCTGAATCACGATATGCCCGTCTTCGATGCCCTCTTCGCGCAAGGCCAGGTGCAGCCAGCCCCAGCCACCGAGTACGGCGCCGCAATACAGGCTGCCACCGAACATGGTGCTCTTGTGGTTGACGTTCGCCGCCAGCGGCAAGGACAGGCGCAGTTGCCGGGCCTGCCAATCGAGCACCTTGAGGCCCATGTCCCGAGTCAAGGGGATGTCGTGGTGCAGGATCGATTCCAGGTAACGGCTGTCGCGGTTCATTGCGGGGCCTCTTGCTTGACGGGGAAATGACGATAATTCAATCGGACTCATCGGCCGAACCCTGGCTGCTGTCGCCGAAGGTCAGGCCATGCTTGCGCAACTTGTCGTGCAGGGTCTTGCGGGGGATACCGAGGGCTTCGGCCAGGCTGCGCACCGAGCTGTGGGGGCGGGCCAGTTCGGCGGCGATCAGGGTTTTCTCGAAGTTTTCCACCTGCTCGCTCAAGCCACCACTGACCAGTTCCACCGGTGCACCGGGGTTGCCGTCGGGCGCGCTGTTGTCCAGGGCCAGTTCCAGCCCCAGGGCAAAGCGTTCGGCGGCGTTCTGCAGTTCCCGGACGTTGCCCGGCCAGCTGTGGCGCAGCAGCAGCGCCCGTTGCGCCGGCTGCAATTCGTGGGGCGGCAGGCCATGGCGAGCACTGGCTTCGTTGGCGAAATGCTGGAACAGCATCAGCGCATCCTCGCCCCGCTCACGCAACGGGGGTATGCGCAGCGGCGCGACGTTCAGGCGGTAATACAGATCGGCGCGAAAACGTCCCTGGTCGGCGGCCTGGCGCAGGTCTTCCTTGGTCGCGGCGATCACACGGATATCCAGGGGGATCTGTTGATTGCCCCCCAGCCGTTCCACCATGCGCTCTTGCAGCAGGCGCAGCAGCTTGACCTGGACATCCAGGCTCATGCTTTCGATTTCATCCAGAAACAGCGTGCCACCGTTGGCGAACTCGAACTTGCCGATGCGGCGTTTCTGCGCGCCGGTAAAAGCACCGGGCTCGTGGCCGAACAGCTCGCTCTCCACCACCGACTCGGCCAGGGCCCCGGCGTTGATCGCCACGAAGGGGCCGTTGCGTCGGCTTGAGAGGTCGTGCAAGGCCCGGGCGACCACTTCCTTGCCGGCGCCGGTTTCACCGAGGATCAACACGTCGGCGCGGGTGGCGGCCAGTGCGCCGATCTGCTCGCGCAGGCGCAGCATCGGCGTCGATTGGCCGACCAGACGGGCGCTGAGCTCATGGCGGTCGCTCAGGGCCAGGCGCAGGCTGCGGTTGTCCAGCACCAAGCGGCGCAAGGCCAGGGCGCGGCGTACGCTGTCGAGCAGATGATCGCTGGCGAAAGGTTTTTCCAAAAAGTCGTAGGCCCCGGCGCGCATCGCCTGTACCGCCAGCGGCACGTCGCCGTGGCCGGTGATCAGCAGCACCGGCAGTTCCGGGTCCTGGGCGTGGAGTTCGCCCAGCAGTTCGAGGCCGTCCATGCCCGGCATGCGAATATCACTGACCACCACCCCCGGCCAGTCACGGGGCAGCTGCCCGGCCACGCCCTTGGCTTCGGCCAGGGGCAGGATTTTCAGGCCGGCCAGGTCGAGGGTCTGGCTCAAGGCCTGACGTAGATGGGGATCGTCATCGATCAGCACCACCTCAATCCGGTTATCGATGGTCATACACTTCGGTCCTCGGACGGTTGCAGGCTCACCCCGGGCGCGCCGGCGCGCAGCTTCAGGGTGATCAGGGCGCCGCCTTCCTTGTGGTTGGCGAACGACAGTTCGCCGCCGAAGGCGCGCATCAAGGTATCGCAGATCGCCAGCCCCAGGCCAAGGCCCTGGGTGCGCGTCTTGGTGGTGTAGAAGGGCTCGCCGGCGCGGCCCAGGGCTTCCATGCAAAACCCCGGGCCGTTATCGCGGATGTACAGGTTGACGCCGGTTTCGGTGGCCTGGGCACTGAGCCAGAGTTTGCGCGGCGGGCCTTTCTCGGTGAGCGCATCGAGGGCGTTGGCCAACAGGTTGCCGAGTACCTGGCGCAGGCGGGTTTCGCCGGCCTCGACCCACAGCGTGGCGGCCGGCAGGTCGCGGATCAGTTCCACGTCCATGCTGCGCCGACGTTTGGCGAGCAGCGCCAGGGCATCGTCCAGCGCCGGTTGCAGGGCGACGCTTTCCGGGGCATGGCGGTCGCGGCGGGCGAAAGCGCGCAGGTGGGCGATGATCGACGCCATGCGCCCGGTCAGTTCGCTGATCAGCTTGAGGTTGCCGCGGGCATCCTCGGTGCGTTGGTGATCGAGCAGGATCTCGGCGTTTTCCGCATAGCTGCGGATCGCCGCCAGCGGCTGGTTGAGTTCGTGGCTGATGCTCGCCGACATGGTGCCCAAGGCCGACAACTTGCCGGCCTGCACCAGGTCATCCTGGGCACGGACCAACTCCTGCTGGGCGTGCTCGCGCTCCAGCACTTCCTGCTTCAAACGTCGGTTCAGTCCTTCCAGATCGCTGGTCCGTTCGGCCACCCGCCCCTCCAGCTCTTGACGGGCCTTGGCTTCGAAGGCGATCCGATCCAGATAATGGCGCCGGCGTTGCATCATCAGCCCGAGCAACAGCATCAAGACCAGCAATGCCGCGCCACCGGTGGCGACCACGGTGCGCACCGGACGATCGATCAGCGTGCGCGGGGCGAGAATGCTCACGCTCCAGCCGGTTTCTTCGATGGATTGGGTCTGGGTCAGCCAGGCGTTGGCATCCAGGTTCAGTGGCTTGGGATCGCGGGTCGGATAAGGCTGTACCGCGCTGATGGCCTTGCGCTCGTCGTCACTGAGCGGCCGGGTCGCGCGAAATCGCCATTCCTGGCGCGACGTGAGGATGACCACGCCATTGTGGTCGGTCACCAGCAACTGTTCCGGGGTCTTGCCCCACAGGCTTTCGGTGTGATCGAGGTCGACCTTGACCACCAGCACGCCGATGACTTTTTCGCGGTCGTGCACGGCGGCGGCGAAGAAATAACCGCGCTTGGCCGACGTGGTGCCCAAGCCGAAGAAGCGGCCCAGGCGCCCGGCCATGGCTTCGATGAAGTACGGCCGGAAGGCGAAATTGCGCCCGACGAAACTGTCATGTTTGTCCCAGTTCGACGCGGCCAGGGTCTTGCCGGAAGGGTCCATCAGGTACATGACTTCGGCGCCGGTCTGGGCGCTGATGTTTTTCAATAGCCGGTTGGCGTTGCCTTGGGTCACGCCGTCGTCCGGGGCCGACAAGGCGGCGCGCAGGGCCGGCAGGTCGCCGAGAATCTGTGGCAGCACCTCATAGCGGTGCAGCGTGCCCAACAGGTTGGCGACGTAAAGGTCCAGGGTCTGGCGGTTCTGCCCAGCCAGTTCACTGCGGTAATAACGCTCGGCCAGATGCTCCAACGGCCACAGCAACGGCGCCAGGCACAGCGCGAGCAAGGCCAGGCTGCGCCAACGGGGTCTGCGGGGAAGGGTGGAATTCATGAGCATCGGGCGCCTGTGGTGACAGGCGTATTATGCCTAGTTGCCTCGCAAATACTATTTGTAAGGCCTTACCAGGCTTGTCCGGCAAGGCACTGCTGCAACGCGTCTCGCCAGTCGGGTTGGCTCACCGCCCATTCCTTGAGCAGGCGGCTGCAGTCCAGGCGCGAGTTCAACGGTCGAGGGGCCGGCGTCGGATAAGCACTGGACGCAATGGGCTCCAGCAGCGCACAGGGTTTGTGTCGCTCGAGCAGGTTTTCGCCGATGGCCTGGGCGAAACCAAACCAGGAGGTCTCGCCTCGGGTCGTCAGGTGATAGGTGCCCCAGGCTCCGGGTTGACCAGCCTGCCAGCGCTCGATCAGTTGGGCGGTGCTCTCGGCAATGGTGCCGGCCCAGGTCGGTGCGCCAATCTGATCGGCCACCACCCGCAGCTGCGGTTTTTCCTGCAACAGGCGCTGCATGGTCAGCAGGAAATTGCGGCCCTCGGTGGAGTAGACCCAACTGGTGCGCAGAATCAGGTGCTGGCCGCCAGCCTGGCGGATGGCATTTTCGCCGGCCAGTTTGCTACGCCCATACACATTCAGCGGGTTGGGCGTGTCGTCCTCGGTGTAGGGGGTGGGCTTGAGGCCATCGAAGACATAGTCGGTGGAGTAGTGAATCAATGGGATGCCCAGCTCGACGGCTGCCTGGGCCAGGAGGCCCGGTGCCGTGGCATTGATGGCAAACGCCCGTTCCGGTTCGCTCTCGGCCTGGTCGACGGCCGTGTGGGCGGCGGCATTGATGATCAGGCCGGGCCTCAGGGCCTCGATGGGCGCGCGCAGGGTGTCCGGTTGCGCCAGATCGAGCTGGTCGCTGCCGCGTACGAGCAGCTCGCCCATGCCGCCCAGGCGCGACTGGAGTGCCCGGGAAACCTGGCCATTGTGGCCGATGATCAGGATGCGCAGGGGGGGATTCATGGGAACAGGTCTGCCTCGTGCAAGGCCTTGCCGTTCTGGTCCTTGGCCGAAAGGATCGGCGCGCCTTCCAGTTCCCAATCGATGGCCAGTTGCGGATCGTCCCAGCGAATGCAGCGTTCGGCCGAGGGCGTGTAGTAATCAGTCGTCTTGTAGAGGAAGTCCGCCGACTCGCTCAGCACGACGAAGCCGTGGGCAAACCCTGGTGGTACCCACAGCTGCCGATGGTTCTGCGCCGACAGGTGAACGCTTGTCCATTGGCCGAAGGTCGGCGAGCTGCGACGAATGTCCACCGCGATATCCAGCACTTCCCCGGCAGTGACGCGTACGAGTTTCCCTTGGGTCTGTTCGATCTGATAGTGCAGACCCCGCAACACGCCCCGGGTGGAGCGTGAGTGGTTGTCCTGGACGAACTGCAGGGTGTAGCCGGTCGCCTCGGCAAACGCCCGGGCATTGAAGCTTTCGTAGAAAAATCCTCGATCGTCACCGAAGACTTTCGGTTCGATGATCAGGACGTCCGGCAAACGGGTGGCGATGACGTTCAACGTGTTTCTCCGGCGATCTTGAACAGGTACTGGCCGTAGCCGGTCTTGCCAAAATACTGGGCGCGCTCAAGGATGTGCTCGCGGCTGACCCAACCTTGCTGGTAGGCGATTTCTTCCAGGCACGCCACTTTCAGGCCTTGGCGATGCTCGATGGTCTGCACGTACTGCGAGGCTTCCAGCAGGCTGTCGTGGGTGCCGGTGTCCAGCCAGGCGAAACCACGGCCGAAGCGCTCGACGTGCAGGTCGCCGCGTTGCAGGTAGGCATTGTTGACGTCGGTGATTTCCAGTTCGCCGCGTTTGGATGGCTTGATGGCCTTGGCGATCTCGATCACGTCGTTGTCGTAGAAATACAGGCCGGTCACCGCGTAGCTGGATTTAGGCGCGGCGGGTTTTTCTTCGATGGACATCGCCCGTCCTTCCGAGTCGAAGTCGATCACGCCAAATCGCTCGGGGTCCTTGACCCAGTAGCCGAACACCGTCGCGCCACTTGGCCGGTTGATGGCCGTCAGCAATTGCTCGCCGAAATACTGGCCGTGGAAAATGTTGTCGCCCAGGATCAGGCACACCGAGTCGCCGCCAATGAACTGTTCGCCGATCAGGAACGCCTGGGCCAAGCCATCGGGCGACGGCTGCTCGGCATAGCTGAATTGCACGCCAAACTGCTGGCCGTCGCCCAACAGGTTGCGGTATTGCGGCAGATCCTGGGGGGTGGAAATGATCAGGATGTCCTTGATGCCCGCGAGCATCAGCACCGAGATCGGGTAATAAATCATCGGTTTGTCATAAATTGGCAATAGCTGCTTGGAAACCCCGAGGGTAATCGGGTGCAGGCGGGTGCCGGAACCCCCGGCCAGAACAATACCCTTCATCATGCAATTGCATCCTTGTGGTCTAGCGAACCCAAGCGCTCGCCCTGATAACTGCCGTCCTGGACACGTTGGCACCACAGCAGGTTTTCGAGGTACCACTGCACGGTCTTGCGCAGCCCGGTCTCGAACGTTTCCCGAGGTGTCCAGCCCAGTTCCCGTTCGATCTTGCTGGCGTCGATGGCGTAGCGCAGGTCGTGGCCAGGGCGGTCCTGGACGAATCTGATCAGGTCGGCATAGTGCTCGACCCCTTCGGGTTTGCGTGGTGCCAGTTCTTCGAGCAGCGCGCAGATGCTGCGCACCACGTCGATGTTTTTCTGCTCGTTGTGCCCGCCAATGTTGTACGTCTCGCCAACCGCGCCCTGGGTGACGACTTTGAGCAGCGCCCGGGCGTGGTCTTCGACGAACAGCCAGTCGCGCACTTGCTGGCCGTTGCCATAGACCGGTAGCGGTTTACCGGCCAGCGCATTGAGAATCACCAGGGGAATCAACTTCTCGGGGAAGTGAAACGGCCCGTAGTTGTTCGAGCAGTTGGTCAACAGCACGGGCAAGCCGTAGGTGCGTTGCCAGGCCCGGACCAGGTGGTCGGACGCCGCCTTGCTCGCCGAATACGGTGAACTTGGGGCATAGGCGGTGGTTTCGGTGAACAGGTCATCCACGCCGTGCAAGTCGCCATACACTTCGTCGGTGGAGATGTGGTGGAAGCGAAACGCGCGTTTCTGCGGTTCGGCCAGGGCCTGCCAATAAGCGCGGGTGGCCTCCAGCAGGCTGTAGGTGCCCACGATGTTGGTCTGGATGAAGTCCGCCGGGCCATCGATGGAGCGGTCCACATGGGACTCGGCCGCCAGGTGCATGATGGCCTCAGGCTTGAATCGCGCCAGCACGGCACTGACGGTCGCTTGATCGACAATGTCGGCCTGGACGAATTCGTAACGGCTGTCGTGATCGATGCTGCTCAGGGACTCGAGATTGCCAGCGTACGTCAGTTTGTCGAGGTTCAGGACCTGGTGCTCGGTATCGAGAATCAAGTGCCGTATGAGCGCCGAGCCGATGAAGCCAGCACCGCCAGTGATGAGAATGCGCATCCGGTTAAGCCTTTTTCCGTGGGCCGACAAAGCATAGGAGCATAGCTTGTCGGCATGGCGGGAGCGGTGCAAGCGAATATCCCATGGACACACCCTCCCCACACAGCTTCTCAGGAGAGCTGTGCATATTTTTGAACAGAGGGGTTGCTTATCCCCCAACTCAGTGGCGAGATAGACATCCGAACAAAACCACTTCAGGGGTCCCTGTATGCCATCCGCTACGTTGGTTCACCGTGCCAGTTTGCCAAGCCCACAGATCAGCGCCGAGCAAGCGCTGGTGCTGCTGCGCTTGAATTACGGACTCAGCGGCGACCTGCGACCCCTTGGCAGCAACCAGGACCTCAACTACCGCGTCGACAGCGAGCGTGGGCGCTTTGTGTTGAAAATTTGCCACGGCGACTACGCTGTCCAGGAAATCCAGGCCCAACATGCTGCACTCACGCAGTTGGCCGGACACGATGCGGTGAAAGTGCCACGGGTGATTGCGGCCAGCAACGGGTTGGACCTGCTGACATTGGACGTCGACGGCCAGGCGATTCACATGCGCCTGCTGGAGTACATCGACGGCCAGTCCCTCACCCAACTCAAGCACCTGACACCCGAACTTGTAACGGGCCTGGGCCGCCTGTGCGCGGAAATGGACCTGGCCCTGGCGACATTTGACCACCCGGGCCTGGAGCGCACTCTGCAATGGGACGCGCGCCATGCCCCGGCCCTGGTCGACTACCTGTTGCCTGTCATTGAGGATGAACAGCGGCGCCATCTGATCGCCGAGGTCGCGCAACAGGCCGAGCGGCGCTTGCAGCCGCTCAAGGTCAGCCTGCCGGTGCAGGCGATCCACATGGACATCACCGATGACAACGTGGTCTGGCAGCGCGATGCCCAGCGCCAGTGGCATTTGCAGGGCGTCATCGATTTTGGCGATCTGGTCCGTACCTGGCGCATCACTGACTTGTCGGTGACGTGCGCGGCCCTGCTGCATCACGCCGACGGCGACCCGTTCTTCATCCTGCCGGCAATCAAGGCCTATCACGCGGTAAACCCCTTGCGGCGCGAGGAGCTGTTGGCGCTGTGGCCGCTGATCGTGGCGCGCGCCGCAGTCCTGGTGCTCAGCGGTGAACAGCAGGTTTCCATCGACCCGGACAACCAATACAGCCGCGACAACCTGGCCCATGAGTGGGAGATTTTCCGAGTGGCTCACTCGGTGCCTTTCGAGCTGATGGAAGCGGCGATTCTCACCGCCGTCGGCCACAGCCTGCCGGCCATTGCCAGCGAGGGCTTTGCGCCGTTGTTGCCGACCCTGGTAGGGCGTGAGTTCGCCTTGATTGACCTGGGTGTGCTGAGCCCGCATTTCGAGGCCGGCAATTGGGAGCAGCCGGGGATCGACCAGCGTCTGCTGGATGAAGCTGCCGGGCTTCACGGCCTGGCCGCCAGCCGCTACGGGCAGTACCGTTTGTCTCGCACCCGGCCGGACAGTGCCGTCGAACCCGACACTTATCCGTTGCACGTGGCGTTGAGTGTTCCACAGGGCACGCCGCTCGAATCACCGTTCGCCGGAGTGGTGCACAAGGCCGCCGACGGCATGTTGCAACTGGACAGCGCGCAGTTGAGCGTGCGGTTGTGGGGCGTGACGTCGCCGCTGCATTCCGGCGCGGCGCTGGTCAAGGGGCAGGTGCTGGGTGAAGTGACGGGGCCGTTGCAGGTCCAGTTGTGCCGGGGTGCTCAGGTGAATCCGCCGCTGTTCTGCACGCCCTCCAGGGCGCCGGCCTGGCAGGCGCTTTGCCCTTCGCCGGCGGTGCTGCTGGGGCTGGCGTGCGATGCCGAGCCGGAGGTCGATCCCGAGGCGCTGCTGGCCCGCCGCGATGCGAGCTTCGCCCGTTCGCAGAAGCACTACTACGTCGATCCGCCGCGCATCGAGCGTGGCTGGCGCAACCACCTGATCGACATGCAGGGCCGCTCGTATCTGGACATGCTCAACAACGTCGCCGTGCTGGGCCACGGCCATCCACGCATGGCGGCGGTGGCTGCCCGGCAATGGTCGCTGCTCAATACCAACTCGCGTTTCCACTATGCGGCGATCGCCGAGTTTTCCGAGCGCCTGCTGGCGCTGTCGCCGTCCAACATGGACCGGGTGTTCCTGGTCAACAGCGGCACCGAGGCCAATGACCTGGCGATCCGCCTGGCCTGGGCCTACAGCGGCGGACGGGACATGCTCAGTGTGCTGGAGGCCTATCACGGCTGGTCGGTGGCCGCCGATGCGGTGTCGACCTCCATCGCCGACAACCCCCAGGCCCTGAGCAGTCGCCCGGATTGGGTGCACCCGGTGACCGCCCCGAATACCTACCGTGGTGAATTCCGCGGCCCCGACAGCGCGCCGGACTACGTGCGCAGCGTCGAACACAACCTGGCGAAAATTGCCGAGAGCAAGCGTCAGCTCGCCGGCTTCATCTGCGAGCCGGTGTACGGTAATGCTGGTGGGATCGCGCTGCCGCCTGGCTACCTGAAGCAGGTCTACGCGATGGTGCGCGAACGCGGTGGGGTCTGCATCGCCGACGAGGTACAGGTCGGTTACGGGCGCATGGGCGAGTTTTTCTGGGGCTTCGAAGAGCAAGGCGTGGTGCCGGACATCATCACCATGGCCAAGGGCATGGGCAACGGCCAGCCGCTGGGCGCCGTCATCACCCGCCGGGAAATCGCCGAGGCGCTGGAAGCCGAGGGGTACTTCTTCTCGTCGGCCGGTGGCAGCCCGGTCAGTTGCCAGATCGGCATGGCGGTACTGGATGTCATGGAAGAAGACAACCTCTGGGAAAATGCCCGGGTGGTTGGCGGGCATTTCAAGGCTCGACTGGAGGCCTTGATCGACCAGTATCCATTGGTCGGCGCGGTGCATGGCTCCGGGTTCTACCTGGGCGTGGAGCTGATCCGTGATCGCGAGACATTGGAGCCGGCCACTGAAGAAACCATGGCGCTGTGCAATCGCCTGCGAGAATTGGGAATCTTCATGCAACCGACGGGCGATTATCTGAACATCCTCAAGATCAAACCGCCGATGGTGACCACGCGTCAGAGTGTGGATTTCTTTGTCGATATGCTGGCGAAGGTATTGGACGAGGGGCTGTAATCGATCTGGAACAGCCAAGCTGTGAAGCTGTGTCCCCCTGTGGGAGCGAGCTTGCTCGCGATGACGGTGTCCAAGCCAACATGAATGTGGCTGACTCACCGCTATCGCGAGCGAGCTCGCTCCCACAGGGGTTTAATGTTTTTAATCGATTTTTGTCGATATTTTTAGCTTCTTTCTGGTGGTTCTTAGATTTTTAGACTTTATTAGTCGATATTTATCGTCTATAAAGGCGTCACTGCCCATCGCCCAGGAGATGACCCATGACAACGTTGCACAGCACTCCGCGCGCGGATGGTTTCCACATGCCTGCCGAATGGGCGACCCAGACCCAGGTCTGGATGATCTGGCCCGAGCGCCCGGACAACTGGCGCCTGGGCGGCAAGCCCGCCCAGGCCGCCCACGTGGCGGTCGCCAAGGCCATCGCCCGTTTTGAACCGGTGACCGTGGCGGTGTCCGCGGCCCAATACGAAAATGCCCGGGCGCGGCTCGACGTGCCGAATATCCGTCTGGTGGAAATGTCCAGCGACGACGCCTGGGTCCGTGATACCGGCCCTACGTTCGTGATCAATGACAGCGGTGAAGTGCGCGGTGTCGACTGGGATTTCAACGCCTGGGGCGGTTTTGACGGCGGCCTGTACGCGCCGTGGAACCGTGATTCGCAAGTGGCCGGCAAGATCCTCGATATCGAGCGCAGCCCGCGTTATCGCACCGAAGGTTTTGTGCTCGAGGGCGGGTCGATCCATGTGGACGGCGAAGGCACCGTGATCACCACCGAGGAGTGCCTGCTCAACCGCAATCGCAACCCGCACATGAGCCGTGAGCAGATCGAGGCGGTGCTCAGCGCGCAATTGGCGGTGGACAAGATCATCTGGCTGCCGGACGGTCTGTTCAATGACGAAACCGACGGCCATGTGGATAACTTCTGCTGCTATGTGCGTCCTGGCGAAGTGCTGCTTGCCTGGACCGACGACCCGCAGAACCCGAACTACACCCGCTGCCATGCGGCGATGGATGTGCTGCAAAACAGCACTGACGCCAAGGGGCGCCCGTTCACAGTGCACAAAATGCCGATTCCGGGGCCGATGTATGCCACCGAAGAGGAATGCGCAGGTGTGGATGCGGTAGAAGGTTCCCAGGAACGCAACCCGACCGTGCGACTGGCCGGTTCCTACGTGAACTTCCTGATCGTCAACGGCGGCATCATCGCGCCCAGCTTCGACGACCCGCTGGATGCATCGGCCAGGGACATCCTGCAGGACCTGTTCCCGCAGCACGAAGTGGTCATGGTGCCAGGCCGCGAACTGTTACTGGGGGGCGGGAATATCCATTGCCTTACCCAACAGCAACCCGCGCCGTACGTAAAATGAGTGGCGATGTAACAGCCTGCTGATAGCGCCTGCGCCGGCTCTAACTCGGCGATTTTGGATCCATCCCGGCAAGCCCGCGGCCCGATTGGGCCGTGGGTTTTTTTGTGTCTGTTCGTGGGTGGGCCTAGATACATTGGCATAGCTCTTGTATCGGATCAGTGGCAGCTCCGGGGAGTGGAGCTGAGTTGTTTTGTCATAAACCTTGGATAAATTAGCCGCTCATCAACCAGGAGAGGGCGCTGGAATGAATATGACAAGCGAGCGCACATGCCATCCCTTGGCCGTTAATGGTGAGTCGCTTCAAGCCTTGGCGCAGTGGTTGAAGTCCAACGGAACGCGTCAGATCAGAGAACCTGATCCGCGCCGGATGATCGTTGAGCGTTACCCCGCTGGCCTGTTCAGCGAGGCTGAGCTGGAAGCGCTGTGGGATGTGATGCAGGGATAGAAGTCGACGGATTGATAAAAAGCGCTGGCCGGGATGGCAGCGCTTTTTTTGGTGCGCCCAGCATGGGCGCAATCTTGTGGGTGAAAGTCCCGCCGTAAGCTGACCACAGCGAATGAAGTGAAGCGCAACTGCATGAGGGCGACCGAGTGTGGGGAGGAAGCGTGGAGCGAAGCCGTGAGCCGATGAACAAGAACCGGATATAAGGCGAAGCCGACCAGGGTGAGCGGGCCAAAAACCGCGAAACTCTTGTGGTCAAAGGGCGGCTGCGTAGATCCGGCGGCTGTGCGGTGAAGGATTGCGTTCTTACCTGGGGAGATCTCGCCTTATGCCTGAAAGGGCGACGGTGCAAACCGGAGCGAGAAGTCAGCAGAGGCCGTAGTAGTCTTTTTTTCTTTTTTGACGAAGGGCCGAACGAGAGAAAGCGTCATAGGCCATGTTGATGCGAAAGACCGGAAGTCAGATGCCTGCCAAACGCGGGGCGGATGGGAGGGACGCGAGCGGTGAAGCCGTGAGTGCCTCCATCAGCGACGAGGTCAATTGCCCGCAAGATGAATCCTACAACGCAGGGCAAGGGCTGCTGGAACGGGCCTTTGCGAGAGCGAACCTGAAACGGGCTTGGAGACGAGTCAGGGCCAACAAAGGAGCTGCTGGAGTCGACGGTTTGGACATTGAACAGACCGCCAAACTTTTGCAGTCCCGATGGCCTGTGATCTGCGAACAGCTTCTTTCAGGCGTCTACCGGCCCAGTCCGGTACGGCGCGTGGTCATTCCCAAGCCTGACGGCGGTGAACGCGAGTTAGGCATTCCAACGGTCACCGACCGGTTGATTCAACAAGCGCTGCTGCAAGTCCTGCAACCACTGCTCGATCCAACCTTCAGTGAACACAGCTACGGCTTTCGTCCGGGGCGCAGTGCGCAGGACGCCATCCTGGCGGCTCAGCGCCATGTGTCTGCGGGGCTCAAGGTGGTAGTGGATGTTGATCTGGAGAAGTTCTTCGACCGGGTCGACCACGACATCTTGATGGATCGCTTACGCAAACGGATAGCAGATCAGGCGGTCATTCGCCTGATCCGTGCGTATCTGGATGCGGGAACGCTGATCAATGGCGTGGTCGAGAAAAGCCGCCTGGGGACGCCGCAAGGCGGCCCGCTGTCGCCGTTGCTGGCGAACGTGCTGCTGGACGAAGTGGATCGAGAGCTTGAACGCCGAGGTCATAGTTTTGTGCGCTATGCCGATGATGCGAATGTGTACGTTCGCAGTCAGAAGGCCGGGCAGCGAGTGATGTCCTTGCTCAAGTGTCTGTATGAAAAGCTGCACTTGAGCGTCAACGAGAGCAAGAGTGCGGTGACGAGTGCGTTCGGTCGCAAGTTTCTGGGATACGCCTTCTGGGCCTCTCAGGGCGAAGCCAAGCGAGCCGTCTCATTTAAAGCGCAAAAGCAGTTCAAGCAGCGAATACGCTGGCACACCCGACGCTCATGTGGCCGTAGTTTGCAGCAGATCGTCGATGATCTGCGCCCTTACATTCTGGGTTGGAAAGCTTATTTCGGACTGTCGCAAACCCCAGCCGTCTGGCGCGAGCTGGACGAATGGATACGGCACCGATTACGAGCAATCCAGCTCAAGCAATGGAAGCGCGGAACGACGACCTACCGGGCGTTGCGGGCACTGGGGGCGAGTGTGGAAGTCGCGAGGAAGATCGCGGGGAATGCTCGCCGTTGGTGGAGCAACAGCCGGTATGAGCTGAACCGTGTGCTGAGTATCGCCTGGTTCGACAGCTTGGGTTTACCGCGTCTCTCCTGACCTCAATCTCTCGAACCGCCCGGTGCGGACCCGCATGCCGGGTGGTGTGGCAGGGGAACGGCCTATGAAGGCCGTCCCCTATGCCGATTGTCTGGATTTCGAGTTCATTCAAATCCCACAGAGGGCGGTGTTCAATTCAACGGCATTCCGCGCGGCGGGTGATGTGCAAGGGCTCGATTCTTAGATTTTTTTCGCCTAATCACAGACAATTCACGAAATTGACACACTGTTGAAGGCGCGACTAGGATTCGCCCTACGCCTGTGGCTGACAGCCATGACTCTTAAATAATAAAAAGGCCCGACACGATCAGACGTGGGCGGGCCTTTTCATTATTTTCAGGAGCAAGAGTCCGAAAAAGAGCGCAAAAAGCGCCATTTCGGCTGCTCGTCACGGTGCGTATCAACCCGTACAAGGAAAATAATCATGTTGAACAAGCGCATTAGTTTGATCGCACTGGGGATCTTGAGCACGACACACGCCATGGCCAACGACCAGGCGCAGTCAAAGGGGTTCGTTGAAGACAGCAGCCTGAAAGTGCTGCTGCGCAACGCTTATATCAACCGCGACTACAAAGACGGCAATCAGGACAAGGCCGAATGGGGCCAGGCGGCCATCGGTACGTTCTCGTCCGGTTTCACCCAAGGCACGGTGGGCGTGGGTGTGGATGCCTTCGGCCTGTACGCGTTGCGTCTGGACGGCGGCAAGGGGCGTAGCGGAGCGCAAGGCATCGATTTCTTCAAGCAAGGTGATAGCGGCAACGCGGCCGATGACTTGTCCAAGTTCGGTGCCGCGGTCAAGTTCCGTGTCTCCAATACCGTACTGGCCTACGGTGACCAGATGCCGGCCCTGCCGGTGCTCAGCTATGACAACTCGCGCCTGCTGCCGGAAAGCTACACTGGCACGCTGATCACCTCCAAGGAGATCAAGGGCCTGGAACTGAATGCCGGCCGTTTCACCGCCGAATCGCGCAAGAGCGCCGAAGGCCGTGACAGCGGCGGCCTGAAGTCGATCAACGTCTTGGGCGGCAGCTATCAGTTCACCGAGCAGTTCAAGGCTTCGCTCTACGCCTCGGATGTCGAGGACGTATTGAAGAAGCAATACGTGAACGCCAACTACGTGTTCCCGCTGGCCAAGGATCAGTCCCTGACCCTGGACTTCAACGGTTATCGCACCAAGCTGGACAACAGCTACGTTCGCGAAAACAACGTCACCGGCGACGACAACAAGATCTGGAGCCTGGCCGCCACCTTCGCCACCGGCCCGCACAGCTTCACGCTCGCCCACCAGCGCAGCACTGGCGACAGCAACCTGGGCTACGCCTACGGTGGCTATCAGCGCGGGCAGAATCGGGTGGGGGATGGCGGCAACACGATCTACCTGGCCAACTCCTACTGGTCCGACTTCAACGCTGAGGATGAGCGCAGCTGGCAGTTGGGCTACGGCCTGGACTTCACCACTTTCGGCGTACCGGGCCTGACCTACAACGTCGCTTATGTGCGTGGCGATAACATCACCACCTCCACCAGCGAAGGCGGTACCGAGCGCGAGATCTTCAACCAGTTCAAGTACGTGGTCCAGAACGGCCCGGCCAAGGACTTGAGCGTCAGGTTGCGCAGCTCCGTGTTGCGGGTGTCGCAGAAGTCCAGCGAGTACAACGTCAGCGGCAATGAGCTGCGGGTGTTCGTGGATTACCCGATCAGCGTCTTCTGATGCCTGATCAGGTTACGAGCGTATAAAACCGTGGCGAGGGCGCTTGCTCCCGCTGGCCGTAGGAGCTGCCGAAGGCTGCGATCTTTTGATCTTTCGCTTGAGATTCAATTGTCTGGGAAAAGATCGCAGCCTCGTTGCACTCGACAGCTCCTACAGAGCCCAGCGGGACAAGCGCCCTCGCCACAACTGATGCCTGCCTGAAGTGAATAGGGTTGCGACGTCAAACTCGGGTTCTTTTGGCTTTCAGCGCAAGAAAAGCCACTCAAATCGCCTGTTTTCCCGAGAAAAAGTCGTACTAATGCAACGTTACCCGCCGTTTCAAGCGTCGCTTGAAATGCCTCAAATACTTTCTCATGGACGTAAATCCTGCACCTACTAGATTAGGCCGCTCAATGCAGTGGAGACCTATGAAAAATGATCGTTCTGAACAGGGAAGTGGGCGAAGCGCTGAGACGTGACAAATACGTCAACGTTCGCGGTGGGGACTTCAATCTCTACGGTCATTTCGGCGATTTTGTCCGGCTGACCAAAAGCTGGGAAAACATGGAGCCCGACAGTTACTACGGCCAGGCCGAGTCAGGCATGCGTTTTCGCCGCTACAGCGACTTCGAATACAACCCTACGACCCGTGAGCTCAAGCAGCTCGAACACCGGGCCTACGTTCAGTCCAAGGCCAACAACAGCTATGTCGGCGGGCTGGAGCGGCACT
This sequence comes from Pseudomonas sp. FSO-7, assembly GCF_059579345.1. NCBI lineage: Bacteria > Pseudomonadati > Pseudomonadota > Gammaproteobacteria > Pseudomonadales > Pseudomonadaceae > Pseudomonas > Pseudomonas sp. FSO-7. The sequence goes on from NZ_CM184193.1 coordinate 393,339, forward strand.
TCCAGGATTTCTCCAACGAAGTGATCAATTCGCCAGTGATGCGCAGCCTGATCGACACGGACTTCGAGGTGTACAAGAACGTCCTGCCGCAGGAATTGCACGATGAAATCTGGCAGTGCCAGATCCATCAGATCCGCATCGAGATCAAGCCGGGCAAACAACTGGAAATCACCCCCGAAGGGATTCACTGCGACGGCTATCCGTTCAGCGGCGTGCACTTCTGGGGCCGTCAAAATGTGGCGGGTGCGGAAAGCCGCTTGTACAGCCCCCAGGAAGAACAGCTGGCGGCGACGACCTACGAGGACATCCTCGACACCACGTTCTTCCTGGACCGCGACATGCGTCACTACGTGACCCCGGCGCGCAACACCCATAGCCATGACATGGCGTACCGGCAGATCCTGGCCATTTCCTTCTCGCGGCCCGGGACCGCTTTCGACATTGTTCGCTGAACGGCTCGACCCCATGGACGACCCGACGCAGCAGGTCCTGTTGCGCCGGGCCATGGTCCGGGACGCCGAGCGACTGGAGCGGTTCTTTCGCGGTTTCGACGAAGTGTCGTTCTGCGAATGGCAGGACGCCCGATTCCTGCGCGGTGTGTTGTTGCAGGAAACCACCACCGCGTACCTGGCCATCGATGCGAGCGGTGAAGTGGTGGGCGCGGTGATCGGCGGCATGCTCGGTACCCGCGGCACGATCAATCACTTGGCGGTCAGCCCGCAGCATCGCACCAAAGGCCTGGGCCAGCGGCTGGTCGAGGCCGCATCGGCTGACATGAAGCGGGTAGGCGTGCTGCGCATGTTCCTTTTCGTCGACGATGCTAATCTGGCCGGCAAGCGTTTCTGGGCCGCCCAGGGGTTCTGTGAGCCCCGGGGTGAAATCACCTTCGAGAGGGATTTATGAACAAGACTTCCAGCCAGCCGCTGGCGGTCGAACCGCAAGCCTCGCGTACCTTTGCTGAAGCCAGTCCGGTGGTGGCGGGTTATTTCACGGTTTCGTTTGTGTTCGGTCTGATGGCGGTCAACGCCGGGCTGCCCCTGTGGTTGCCGGTGGCGATGTGCCTGTTCGTCTACGCGGGCGCTTCGCAATTCGCGGCGCTGGCGTTGATTTCCAGCGGTGCGTCACTCACCACCATCGTGCTCACTACGTTCCTGATCAATGCCAGGCACATGCTGATGTCGGTCTACATGGCCAAGGCCCTGCGTGCGCTGGGGCTCAGTCGTTTCGAACGCTGGTGCTACGCGGCAGGGCTGACGGACGAGTCATTCGCTTTCCACAGCGTCAAGCTCGGCAGCGGGGCGCCGGTGAGCGTGCGCTACCTGGTCGGCTTCAACCTGTTCTGCCATACGTCCTGGGTGCTGGGTGGTCTGCTGGGCGCGGTGTGCGCGCAATACGCGGCGCACCTCATCAAATACCAGCTCGACTATGCGCTGACGGCGATGATGCTCTATGTGCTGGTTTCGTTGTGCGACACCCGCAACAAACTGATCGCGGCCCTGGCGGCGGTCGTCTGCATGGGCGGGCTGAGCCTGCTGGGCAGCTCGCCGTTCAATGTCTTCATTGCCACGTTCGTTGGCTGCGGGGTGGGCGTATGCCTGACCAAACGTTCCTGATCCTGGTCGTGGTCCTGATGATGGCCGTGACCTTCCTGCCGCGGGCCCTGCCGCTGCAGATCAATACCGACCACTGGCCGCCCTTCGTCGCCCGTGCGCTGGAATACCTGCCCGTGGCGATCGTCGCTGCCATCAGCCTGACCCCGTTGTTGATCAAGGACCAGCAGATACAACTCGACCGCCCTGAGTTTTATGCCGCGATTCCGACACTGTTATGTGCGTATTTCAGCCGCAACCTGTTTCTCAGTGTGGCGCTGGGCACGGCGGCGTACATCGCGCTCGGTTCGCTGCTGTAGCGTCAGGTCCACCACATCATGCAGCGCCTGGCCAGACAGCTCCGGATTGTTCACCGCCAGGCGGACCTCAAGGAAATCCTCGAAGTCCGGGAAAATCGCCAGGCCGTTGCGCAACGCCGCCTCCCGGGACACCAGCCCGAGGCCATCGAGCTGCGTGATCAACGACAACGTCAGCGTCTCGCTGCAGGAATACACCATGCGCTGGCTCGACCCGTACTCACCGAGGCCTGCGTCGAGAAAGCGCAGGAAGCTGTGGGAATACGGACATTCTTCTGCCGGACGCACCTGAAACTTGTCACCGAGCAGGCCAAGGGAGTCGTCTTCGTCGCCACAATGGGCACCGACCACCTGCACCTGCACATCCGGCATGGTGATGCTGGTAAAGCCGCCCGGTTGCTGCCCGATCAGGATCGCCAGGTCAAAATCTTCATTCCTGAGCTTACTCAGGTTCTCCATCGACTCGGCGTAACTGAATTCCAGCTGATACTGCGGGAACACGGCGATCAACCGATCGATCATCCGCCGGTTGAACTCCGCCGGCAGGGTGGTATTGAGCGCCACTCTGAGCGTGCGCTGTCGCGGCGTCTTGAGCGCTGCGACTTTTTCTTCCAGTTGCCGGGTGGCAATCAGTACCTGATCCATGAAGGGAGTCAGTTCCGAGCCTTGGCTCGTCAACGTCAATCCTTTGTTCGAACGCCGGAACAACCGGAAACCGAACTGCTCCTCGACCTTGTTCAACTGCGCCGCCAACGCCTGCACCGTGAGGCACGAATGCTCGGCCGCTGCCGACAACGAACCGGTCTGCACGATACGCATGAGGTTGCGTAGGGTTCTGCTATCCATGAGGTAATGCCCTCTGCTTAAGTGGGCTCGCTATTGTTGTGCACCTGGGCCGGCCAGGTGGTCATGCTGGCTATCATCATGCACCTTGCCACGCTTGTCGCGATTTTGTGCCGAAAAGCGCCGGGAGGCGATGGTTGGAGCTTATGCGGGATTTAGGGATTTTGCCCAATCGTTGCTGGCCGGGATCGGTTTGCGGGGTTAAAGGTGGACGGGCTTGCGAAAAATCCTGCACGAGTCTCGGAGCGCTCTCAATCGCATGTCGAATTGTTCAAATAGAGTCGAATTAATCCACTTGCGAATAAAAATTTAAAAATAATCCGTATCTGTACTATCCTCTAAGCACCGCCCCGCGACAAAGGAGCCCAAACCCATGGCGACTTCCTCCATCACTCTCAATGCACAGCAACAATTGGATTCCCCGGACGCGGGTCGAATCGCATTGAAATTTTTCTTCAACCTCATGGCGCTCTGGGGTTGTAGCGTCGAGCAGCAGCGCATCTTGTTGGGCAAGGTGGGGAACACGACCTTCTACAAATACAAGCAGTTGCCGGAAAACGTGAGGCTGCCTCGCGATACGCTGGAGCGCATTTCCTATCTCATGGGCATTCACAAAGCGCTGAGCATCATCTTCAGCAACAGCCGGGACCGTGCCTATCAGTGGATCAGCAGCCCGAATACCGCGGCACCGTTCAACGGCCAGTCGGCGCTGTCCTACATGTTGACCGGGCGGGTGGTGGACATCGCCGATGTGCGGCGATACCTCGATGGAGTGCGCGGCTGATGGTGCCACCACTGGCGGACCCGCAATGGAAACGGGCCTATCGGATCGTCAACAGCAGCTTCCCGCCGATTTCGCTGTTTGAAGACGTACTCGACCCCGAAGACCTGCCCACGGCCTACGCCCTGGAAGCGCTGACCAATGACCGGCTGATGGAGCAAGCCGGTGTGCTGTCCCGGGTCCGCCCCGAGGACCGCGTTTCCGGGCCCGGCTCCTCGCCGGTGATGGCGGCGTTTACCCACATCGGCAAAAGCAGCCGCTTCAGCGACGGCACCTTCGGCGTCTACTACGCCGCCAGCAGCCAGGAAGCCGCCATCGCCGAAACCTGCTACCACCAGGCACGATTCCTCGGGGCGACCAACGAGCCCGACCTGGAGTTGACCATGCGCACCTACGTCAACAAGGTGGTCAAACCCCTGCACGACATCCGCCTCGATTACCCCCACCTCCACGACCCGGACCCTACGGCCTACGGCCCATCCCAAGTGTTCGCCCGGCAACTGCGTGAAACCTTGTCGTGGGGGCTGCTGTACAACAGCGTCCGCCTGCCCGGCCACGAATGCGTGGCCGCGTTTCGCCCGCCGGCGGTTTCGATTCCGACGCAGGGCAAGCATATCCGGTACGTCTGGAGTGCTCAGAAGCGGGAGATTTCATTTGTGTTTGAGGTGAGTCAGGTGTGAGTTGGAATAGAAAAACACCTGACAGAATCAGCAACACTGCTTAAAGGGAAGTGAAATAAATGCGTGGCGAGGGAGCTTGCTCCCGCGGGCTGCGCAGCAACCCCCTTCTGTAAATCAACTTGCCGCGATCAACGCTTGTTCTTCCAGCCATATTTCCTGAACGAATGGATCTGTAATCGCGTAGATTCCATGTCCGCGACGCATGATGATATTTTCGGCCACCAAGGCAATCACCACGGGTTGAATTTCTTCTATACGAACATCGCGACCCACGGCTTTTGAGTATTCTGCTGCCGCGTCAACGGAAAAAATGCCGCGAGCATCCCCCGCTGCCGAGGCGATTTTATTGAAGATGGCTTGAGCCAGACTGCCCAATTGTTCAACTTTCTCAAGCTCGATGTTTGCTGCGGCGGAACGCAACGTACTGGCGATGACGGGCAAGAACAGGTCCGGATTACCCTCTTGTTGCAAGACTTGCCTAAGGGCCTTGAGCATTTCTTCCGGGCGGTTGCCGAGGGTATTGAAAGCTTCCGTTGCGACTTCAAGCGACGGCAGTTTGTGCTGGCTGACAGTCATTGCCAGGCGGTTCAGCAGGTACTCGACATAATCGCCCTTCAAGACGGGATACGCCGTGGAAGTCGCGCCGGAAAAAGCCTGGTTACGTTTTGCTGTGAGTTCGCTGACCTGTGCTCGGTGAGAGCCGGTGCCGATGAACAGAAAGTAGCCTGGGGTATTGGGGCGGGGGTTGATGGCGTCACGAGCGGCTTTCAGCGCGAGCAACATCTGGTTGCCGTCCTCAGAGGCAATGGCGTGTTGTACTTCGTCGATGATAAGCACCAAGTCGGTCTTGGCTTGATCGACAACTTCGGTAAACGCTTGCGCGAGCGTCGTGCCTCCAACATCGCCAACGCCTTGAAGTTTGAACCCGAACTTGAATCCTGCCGCACCGATATCGACGCCGCCGACCCGTTTGAGTCTTTCAAGCAAGCCAGATGTGGGGGTTTGTAATTCCTGTAGCGTTTTGCGAATGGCGTCGTGCAGCAAGGTGGCCGGATTGGCTAGGGTATCGCTCCAAAGGTCCACGTAAATGACGAGCGCACCCTCTTTTTCCAGGGCTGGAATCAGGTCACTTCGCAAAAAAGTCGTTTTACCGGTTCTGCGTAACCCGGACAGAAACAGGCCCGAACGCAAACCTTCATCAAGAACGCCAGGATTGAGAAGCTGGTTGGCCATGCTTTCAGCCAGTTCTGGGCGCTGGAAGATGCTGCTCATGCAATTATCCCTTTTTATGGATTGGCCATAATTATTGCTGAGCCATAATTTAGCATAAGAGTTTGCGCAGGCTGAAAGCTAAACATTTGCTTGTTGATCGTGGGACTGAAGGGCCGCTGTGCAGCCCGGCGGCGGGAGCAAGCTCCCGCGCCACAACAGCGTCGATTGATCAAATCTTGAACTGCTGCACCGAAGCCTGCATCGATCCCGCCGCATTGTTCAATTGATCCGCCGTTTGCGTCAGGTTGTGAATCGAGCGGGTGTTCTCGCGGGATTGCTCGGCAATCGACTCCACCCGCTGGGCCATCTCGTCACTGGCTTTGGATTGCTCGGCAATCGTCTGGGAAATCTCCTCCACCACTTCGGCCGCATGCCGGGCACCGGTGCGGATTTCGCTGATGGACACACCGGCCTGCTGGGCCAGGTTGACGCCTTCGTCCACGCGACTGACGCACGCCTGCATGTTCGCCACTGCGTCTCGTGCGCTGGACTGGATGCGCTCGATCATCGCGGTGATTTCCTGGGTGGACTGCGTCGTGCGCGCCGCCAGGTTGCGCACCTCATCGGCCACCACCGCAAAACCACGACCCGCCTCACCGGCGCGGGCCGCTTCGATGGCGGCGTTGAGGGCCAGCAAGTTGGTCTGTTCGGCGATGCTCTTGATCACCTGGATAATCGAATGAATGTCCTCGGACGATGCATCCAGCGCCGTGATCTTGCTGGACGACTGGTTGACCACCTCGGCGATCCGGTTCATGCCTTCCACCACCCCGAGAATCACCTGGCCACCGCTGCTCGCCAAATGTTCGGACTGCGCCGAAATCGTCCGGGCGCTGTCGGCGTGCTGATGGATCTGGCTGATGTTCGCCATCATCTGCTCCATGCTCGCCGCCATGCTGGTCGCGCTCTGGGCCTGCTGATCGGCGCTGGACACAATCTGACGCGCCGTATCGCCCAAATTCCGGGACGTGCCGTGCAATTCGTCGCTCTGGTTGCGGATGGTGGAGATCATCTGCCGCAGATTGGTCTGCATTTGTTCGATCACGCCTTGCAACTGACCCAGTTCATCCTTGCTCTGAGCCCCCATCGAGCGCTGCAAATCCCCCTGGGAAATCGCCTGGGTGTTGAGGATGATCTTGTTCAGCGGCGTCAGCACCGCCTTGAGCAGGCTCCACGACAACAGCGCCAGCGCCACGCACGTGGCCAACAACGTCGCGATCAGCCAGCGCTCCGAGGTGTGAATGCTGTGGTCCTGATGCTCGCGCGATGACTGCGCCTGGTTTTCGATCAGCTCGCTCACCGTCTCGTTGCGCTCTTCCAACGCCGAAAACGCCCCGTCGAACTCCGCCCGCAACGCCTGGCCGTCCTGGGCGCCATTCAGTGCCTTGCCAATCACTTGCTTGGCGTTATCGATGTAGGTTTCGACCTGTGGCTTGAGCTCGCCAATCGCCTTGGCGACATCCCCCGGCAACTTCGCCTCGGCGTTTTCGGCGATGACCTTGCGCATCCGCTGGGTATGCTCATCGAACGCCTCCAGCACCTCTTTGGCCCCCTGGGCATCCCCCGGCTTCACCAGCAGCGCGGCGAGCACATCGGCACGAATGGCGTCGTGCATCATGTCCGCCTCCATGTGCTTGCGCATGGCCGAAATGCTGGTCTCGTTCTGCACCAGGGCCTCGGTCATGGAGTGATAACCCCACAACCCGATACCGCCGAGCAGCAACGCAAAAGAAAGACTGACCAACCCCGAGCCTATGACCTTGGTGCGGATCTTCATCGCTTACTGCTCCTGGAGCGGGGGAATTCTGAGAAAGTGTAGTCGAGCGCGAACAGAGCCTTGGGGACAGGCCAAGCGCTTATCTGAGGCTATCGGCGGGGGAGTTGATTAGATGAGTGTTCCACCAACCCGTGACGAGGGAGCTTGCTCCCGCTGGGCTGAAGCAGGCCCATTATTTCGTAGCGACAGAAGAAAGCTCAACGCTGCCCCACTCAGCAATCACCATTGGACCGGGGGAGTAACGAGGGCAATATTTTCGAGGTTATTAGAAATGGGCAGAAAAGACGTTCTCAGGTGTGGACGTCTGGTGAACGCTATCGCGCCTCGAACCAAGCCTAAAACCTCAGACAGGTCAACGCCAAGTTTGACGCTACTCAATCCTTAGGAGCGCTTCACCAGGCTGTATATCTGGATTATGATTGCGCAGCCGCCTGACCGTAATCCTCTATACTACGGGCCCATTCCCCGATCGCTACCCGTTTCTACCCCGTTTGGCAGCAAATGCCGCGTTGGGCCTCCCGCACTGGCACCCATTATCCCAAGCGTATTGCGAATACTGGAAAGATGATCTTTATAAAAAATAATAAGCTTTTCTCCTGTTTATACTTGTTGGCAGTCGTCATAACCATCGGCATGGTGTACTCACTGGGCTTCGGGGAAGCGGCAAGCCAGATTGCGACCCAGCCCGAGCGCCTGAGAAACTTCACGTTCCCCATCTGGGAACAACACGCTTTTTCGCAACATGGTTTCCTCGTTTTCTATTCGATGGAGAACTACGCAAATAAGATCGCGTACTCCAACCATGCCACGGCTTATCTGTTCTACATGTACGGCCTCTATAAACTAGAAATGTTTGTGCAGGCATTACCGATGAGAGTGACAGGGGCCTTCCTGAACATCATTTCGCTGGCAGGCGTTACGTTCTTTTTTCTGTCCCGTCTGGTGGAAAAGCGCCTGGCATTCGGTCAGGGGCTGCTGATTCTGTTATCGGTCGTATTCATGGTGTCGATGCCGGGATTCTGGATTTCTTCGGCTAGATTCAACGTCGACAATACATTCCCATTGATATTTGCACTCCAGGCGCTGGCTGCGTTCCTGATCTGGAAAAATCAGGAACGGTCCGGAGCGGTCATGACAGTGATCGTGTGTTTTGCCGTGTTTTCTCCGATCTCGGCGGCGTTGCTGGGCGCCGCCTTGCTGGTTTGGGCATGCCGCAGCGACGGTCTCGACAGGCGGATGTGTCGCCTGGCATTGGTGGCCATCGTTGCGGCCGTTGCCTTCTATCTGCCGTCCCCTCTGATAGCGAAGGCACTGGGTTTCACCTCGTCCAACAGCGGCTGGCTGTTTCGCGCTGGTCTGGATGGCGACACCACTTATTTCACCAACATCCTGAAGTCGATACTTGATCCCCAGTTCCCGCGGCCAATTCCGACCATTGCCGTGCCGATCCTGTTCCTGGTAGCCCAGTTGGCCTATTTCCGCATGATCAAACGGCGCGAACCTGCCGGTGTTGCGGCATCGGCGGGGACCTCCCCGTTGGCCGGCATCCACATGTTCTACTACCTGCTTTTTTCACAATACGTGATGACCAGTCTGCTCTGGCCGCAGGCCGTTGCCATTCATCCGTACCTGTATGACTACCTGCTGATGGCACCGGTTTTCGTCGCGATTGTTCTGAATTTTGCGTTCAAACCTTCACCGGCGGCGTTGCGTTTCTGGTCACTGGCGCTACTGTTTTGCATTTCCTTCCATCTCCAGCAGGTCGCGCAGGCAAAATGCCAGGGTTGTTACTACCCGGGCGCCTGGGACGCGAGCATCAAGCGCCCATGAAGACCGTCGCCATTCTCCAGTCGAACTACATACCCTGGAAGGGCTATTTCGACATGATCGCTGCGGTCGATGAGTTCATCCTCTACGACGACATGCAGTTCACCAAGAATGACTGGCGCAATCGCAACCAGATCAAGACGCCGCAAGGCGTCCAGTGGCTCAGCGTGCCTGTCGGGCAAGGCATCAGTCGCCGCATTCGCGATGTCGAGCTGGCCCCTGCCTGGCAGGCCAAGCACTGGAAAACGTTGCAGAGCAACTATCGGCGAGCGCCTTTCTTCGATGAGGTCGCCCAGTGGCTCGAGCCGCTCTATCTGGTGGAGACCCACACGAGGCTGTCGCCGATGAACCGCAAGTTCATGGAAGCGATTTGCCGATACATCGGTATTGAAACCCGCATTACGAATTGCTGGGACTATATGTCTGCCGGCGACAAAACCCGGACCGCGCGCCTGGTGGACCTTTGTCAGCAGGCCGGTGCGACGCGATACCTGTCGGGGCCGGCGGCAAAGGGTTACATCGAGGCGCCGCTGTTCGACGACGCCGACATTGCGCTGCAATGGTTCGATTACGCTGGCTTCCCCGAGTATCCGCAACTCTGGGGGGAATTCACCCATGGCGTCACTGTCCTGGATCTGCTGTTCAATTGCGGCAGGGACGCGCGCCGTTACATGAGGCATGTCAAAGCATGAGGCTGTCCATCGTCGCCACGCTTTACCGTTCGGCCAAGTTCATCGAACAGTTCCATCTCCGTGCAAGCGAGGCAGCACAACAACTGGTCGGAGACGATTACGAGATCGTACTGGTCAACGACGGCTCGCCCGACTCAAGCCTGGAACTGGCCGTCCAGTTGAGCGAAGCCGATCATCACGTGGTGGTCGTCGACCTCTCGCGCAACTTCGGCCACCACAAGGCCATGATGACGGGCCTGCGATATGCCCGCGGTGAACGTGTCTTCCTGCTCGATAGCGACCTGGAGGAAGATCCGGCATGGTTGCTCTCGTTCAGCGAGCAGATGGAGCGCGAGAAGGCCGATGTGGTCTACGGCGTCCAGCAGCAGCGAAAGGGCAGGCACTTCGAGCGCTGGACCGGGAAGGTGTTCTACAAACTATTCCGTGTCCTCAGCGGGCTGGATATGCCCGACAATATCGTCGTCGCCAGGCTGATGTCGCGCCGCTATGTGGACGCGCTGATTCAGCACGACGAACGCGAGTTGTTCATGGCGGGTCTGTGGGTCATCACCGGCTTCGATCAGCGTGCGCAGGCCATCGTCAAGCGCAGTCGTGACGAGACGACCTACACGCTGGGAAAGAAAGTGGCGCAACTGGTCAATTCGATTACTGCCTTCAGCAGCGCACCGCTGGTGGGAATCTTCGGCGTGGGCTGCGCGATCTTCCTGCTGTCGGCCGCCTACACGAGCTTCCTTATCGTCAACTGGCTGTTCCTGGCGAACCCACCTAGTGGCTATACGTCGCTGATGGCTTCAATCTGGCTGCTCGGCGGCTTGATCATCGCATTCGTCGGTGTGGTCGGGATTTATCTCGCCAAGATCTATTCCGAAGTCAAACAGAGACCCTACACTATCGTCCGGAACGTCTACCGTCAGGCTGAGGCGCGGAGCATCGAATGAAAAAACTCATTATTTTTGGTCTCACTGACGCCGCCGAGCTTGCACTCTATTATTTTTCCACCGACTCCGACTATCAGGTCGAGGCGTTTGCCGTCGATCCCGCCTTCATGCCGGCAGACAAGAGCTTCAAGGGGTTTCCGGTGGTGGCGTTCGATGAAGTCACCCAGGTTTACCCGCCAGACCGGTATGTCTTTTTCGTCGCGCTCGGATATTCCAAGCTTAACCAGATCCGCAAGGAAAAGTATCTGGCAGTCAAGGCGCTGGGTTACGAAATGGTCAGCTACATCAGTTCGCGAGCCTCGGTGCTGACAGAGGACATCGGCGAGAACTGCTTCATCCTGGAAGACAATACCGTTCAGCCCTTCGTGAGCATCGGCAACAACGTGACCCTGTGGAGCGGCAATCACGTCGGGCATCATTCGCGTATCGAGGACCATTGTTTCCTGGCCTCGCACATCGTCGTATCCGGCCGTGTGACGATCGGGGAAAGCTGTTTTCTAGGCGTTAACGCGACCCTTCGCGATCACGTCACCATCGGCGAGAAGTGCATCATCGGCGCCGGTGCCCTGATTCTTGGAGATGCCGCTGCCGAAGGCGTGTACATCGGACAAGCCACCGAGCGGTCGCGCGTGCCGAGTACCCGCGTCAGGAACATCTGAAGAACATCATCATTGGCAGAAGAAATCCCATGTGGAAAAAACTAGGAAAGATATTCTGCGCAGAAGGGCAGAGCGATTGGTTGTATTCTCACGCGATGATTCCCATTGCCGAGCAAGTGGATGGCGACCTGTATCGCATCTATTTCTCATCGCGTGACAAAAATAATCGCGGACACGGCGGCTTCCTCGAGATCGACATGCGCGACCCGACCAAGGTCTTGCGCGTCCATTCGGATCCGGTCCTCGAACCGGGCGACCTCGGATGTTTCGACGACAGTGGCGCCTTGCCCAATTCGATCGTCAATGTCGGTGGCCGCAAGCTGCTGTACTACACCGGGATCAACCTGGGCGTGACGGTGAAGATCCGCAATTCCATCGGCCTGGCCGAATGGAACGAGGCCACCCAGCGCTTCGAGAGGCTGTTCCGCGGCCCCGTCATCGACCGCACCCGTGATCTTCCTCACTTCGTCGCCACTCCCGAGGTGCAGTTCGAGGCCGGACGATTCAGGGCCTGGTTCACCTCCTGTGTGCGATGGGAACAAGGCCCTTCGGAAGCGAAGCACTTTTATCATCTCGAGTATGCCGAGTCCGCCGACGGGATCGAGTGGGAGCGCAACGGCACGGTTGCCATCGAGTTCCGTGACGAACACGAGTACGCCCTGGGTGTGCCGCGCGTGCTCAAGGATGCGGACATGTACCGGATGTGGTTCTGCTCCCGGGCCACGAAGGACTGCCCCACCTACCGGATCCGCTACGCGACCTCGCTCGATGGCGTGCAATGGACGCGACACGATGAGCAGGTGGGAATCGACGTATCGGAATCGGGTTGGGATTCGGAGATGATCTGTTACCCGTTCGTCTTCGATCATGGCGGTCGACGCTACATGCTTTATAACGGCAATGGCTATGGCAAGACGGGTTTCGGGATTGCCGTCTGGGGAGACGAGTGACCCTGATTCAGCGCTGGCGACCCGTAATCAGGCCCATTCTCCGTTACGCGGTCGTCGGCGTCGCCTGCAATGCCATCGGTTATGCGGCCTACCTGGCATTGACGTGGCTGGGCATCCCATTCAAGCTGGCCATGAGCTTCCTGTACGTGCTTGGCATCTGCATCAGCTTCCTGGGTAACCGCAACTGGGCGTTCGAGCATCGCGGCAACGTCGTGGGGACGGCATGGCGCTTCGGCCTGGCGCACGCAGCCGGCTATTTGCTCAACCTGGCCTTGCTGACGGTGTTGGTCGACAAGCTGGGATATCCCCATCAGTGGGTCCAGGCCGCTGCCATTTTCGTTGTAGGAGGTTTCTTGTTCGTCGTCTTCAAGCTATTCGTCTTTCGTCATGACCAACCGGATGGGAACCAGGCGTGAAGATCTGTTCTGAATGCGAGACGCCGTACGCCTCGGAGCAGTGGGCATGTGTCCAGTGTGGACATCAGGTGGCTCGAAAGAACGGTTTTGCCGCGTTTGCGCCAGAACTCGAGGACAAGCAGGAAGGCTTCAAGGCCGACTTCTACGAGACCTACGCGCATCTTGAAAGCGACCATTTCTGGTTCCGGGCGCGTGGCAGGTTGATTACATGGGCGCTGACGAAATATGCGCCGCGCATGCGTTCATTTCTGGAAATCGGGTGCGGTACCGGCTTCATTCTGAGTCGGGTCGCCGTGGCGTTTCCGAAGGCCAGGTTGCTTGGCAGCGAAATGTTTTCGACCGGGCTGAAGTTTGCCTCCTCTCGCGTGCCCGGTGCGGAGTTCGTGCAGATGGATGCGCGCGATATCCCTTACATCGACGAGTTCGAAGCGATTGGCGCGTTCGATGTCATCGAGCACATCGAGGCGGATACCGTGGTGCTCCAGCAGATGCACCGTGCCCTGAAGCCCGGGGGAATCATGCTGTTGACCGTGCCCCAGCATCAGTGGCTGTGGAGCCAGGTGGATGAGTATTCCTGCCACGTGCGGCGCTACGATGCCACCGACCTGCATCGCAAGGTGGAAGAGGCGGGGTTTTCCGTCGTGCGCAGCACATCGTTTGTCTCGTTGCTGCTGCCGGCGATGATGATTTCACGCGGCGCCAAGAAGCAGCAACGGGGCGATACGAGCGAGACCGCCGAATTAGCGGTACCCAGGGCGCTCAATGTGCTGTTTGGTTTCGTGATGTGGCTGGAGTGTTTGCTCATCAAGGTGGGCGTGAGTTTTCCGGTCGGTGCCTCCAGGTTGCTTGTCGCCCGGAAAAAAAGTGGGTAGCCCCCACCGTGCATAATGACGTGATGTCTAGTTCGACCCGACAAAAATTTGCGTACGGAGGCTCAAATGGCGGAAGACAAAAAGATCCAGTTCAATCGCCCCTACATGACGGGAAAAGAACTTTATTACATCGCTGAAGCCAAGTTCGGCAATATCCTCGCCGGCGATGGCCCGTTCACCAGGCGGTGCCATGAGTGGTTGACCGAACGTACCGGCTCGAGCAAGGTTTTATTGACCCACTCGTGCACGGCAGCGCTGGAAATGTCCGCGTTATTGTTGGACATCCAGTCGGGCGACGAGATCATCATGCCCTCGTTCACATTCGTTTCCACAGCCAATGCCTTCGTTTTGCGCGGCGGCGTTCCCGTGTTCATCGATATCCGTCCGGATACCCTGAACCTGGATGAGACGCTGATCGAGGCGGCCATCACGCCGCGCACCAAGGCAATCGTCCCGGTTCACTATGCGGGCGTGAGTTGCGAGATGGATACGATCATGGAGATCGCCCAGCGTCACAACCTGAAGGTGGTCGAGGATGCGGCGCAGGGGGTCATGGCCGCTTACAAGGGCCGGGCTCTGGGCAGTATCGGGGACCTCGGTGCCTTCAGCTTCCATGAGACCAAGAACGTCATTTCGGGCGAGGGCGGCGCATTGCTCGTCAATGATCCTGCGTATGAGTTGCGCGCAGAAATCATCCGCGAAAAAGGTACTGACCGTAGTCGTTTCTTCCGCGGCGAGGTCGACAAATACACCTGGCAGGAAGTCGGTTCGTCATTCCTTCCAGGGGACTTGACTGCTGCGTTTCTCTGGGCGCAGTTGGAAGAGGCCGAACACATCACCCAGGCGCGGCTTGCCATCTGGCAGCGGTATCACGAATTGCTGGCGCCGCTGGAAACCAGCGGGGCACTGCGCCGCCCTATCGTGCCGGCCGACTGCCAGCACAACGCGCACATGTACTACGTGCTGTTGCCCGCAGACGTGCCGCGACAAATGGTGCTCGATGGGCTCAAGCGAGAGGGAATCAATTCGGTCTTCCATTACGTGCCCCTGCATTCTTCGCCGGCTGGCCAGCGTTACGGCCGTGTCCATGGCGCCATGGACAACACGGTGAGCCTCTCGGAACGCTTGCTGCGACTGCCGCTGTGGGTAGGTATGTCAGTCGAGCAGCAGGAGCGTGTGGTGGAAGTCTTGCGGGACGAACTGTGTCGCTGATTTGACAAGCACTCTTGCTGGCGTTCGGCACGATCCTAGTGCAAGTTTTATCGCAGCAGCTTTTGGTTCGGCGCGTTCTTTTGTAGTCCAAGAAGGCCGAGCGCTCTGTTTGCTGCACTCCTGATTCAATTGCCCCCGCAACGGACGCGCCAGATCGGGATGTGAGTATGACGAGCAGACGACTGGCGTCAGCTAACTCCTATTCATGGCAGCCAAATCGTGTTCTGTCCTAAACCCGTGGCGAGGGCGCTTGCTCCCGCTGGGCTGCGAAGCCGCCCCTTCTTTAATGCCCCCTAATACAGAAGAAACCCAATGCTGCCCGACCCAGTGAGCAGCATTGGGTCTGCGGCCCTTGAGCAGGATTACTCCCCAGCACCCGGCACACCCGAGGGTGTCTCGCGCCGAGGTCAGGTCGGATAGCGCGAGCTTGCAGCTATGTGGTGAAGTGCTAGCTTTATGGCATTACGGCATCTGAGCCAACACCACCCAAGGAAAGCTCGCAATGGACCTGCACAACGAATTCGAAAACAGTAAATTCTTCCACCGTGCCCGCATCGATCGACGCGCTGCTGACGCATTGGTCGGGCTGGCCGCAGGGATTGCGGCAGATGGTGTTGTGAATACCACCGAAGCGGTTTTCCTGAAGCAATGGTTGGAAAGCAATCTGGCGCACCTGAACGATCCGGTGATCAACCTACTGTATTCGCGTTTGGCGTGCATGCTTCAGGACGATGTTCTGGATCAGGATGAGTCTCTTGAGCTGCTTAATATCCTGCATGGTTTTTCTGGAATGGACATCGACAGACCAAAGGTCGGCGGTGCTGTTGCCGTTGCTCCTACGGATCTTCCATTCAACTTGCCGGCCCCTGATTTGGTGTGGGATGGCCGAATGTTTGTATTCACAGGCGTCATGGCCTTTGGGCCGCGCAAAGATTGTCAGGCATTGGTCGAGGAACGTGGCGGTTTGATTGGGGGCGGAGTGAGTAAGAAGGTGCATTACCTGGTGGTCGGCAGCGTGGGGAATGAGCAGTGGCGCCACAGCACCTACGGAACGAAGATCATGAAGGCAGTGGAATTGCGGGAGGCGGGTGCTTCGATTGCCATTGTGGGTGAGGACCACTGGCAAAAGATGCTGTTTGGTTGAGCTGGTCGAGGAAAGGCTGCCCGTTGTCTTGGCTGAAAGATTGTCGGTGGGTTCGATGGCCTCATCGCGAGCAAGCTCGCTCCCACAGGTTTTTCAGGGGGTGGATAAAAAGTGAACACCCCAGAAACAACAAAGCCCTCGCATTTCTGCGAGGGCTTCGTTTTGTATGGTGCCGGCACCAGGAGTCGAACCCGGGACCTACTGATTACAAGTCAGTTGCTCTACCAACTGAGCTATACCGGCGTGTGGGCGACGATTATAGCGATTGGGTGCGTTCTGTAAACCCCTGAATTCTGACTATTTTTGCGCAGGTCCGGCTTAGGCGCGGTGTAGCAGGTTGCGCAGTTTGTTCAGGACCCGCCAGGTGCGGCTGTTTTGGATCGCGTGGAGTTGGGCTTCGGCCTGTTCGGCGCGTCGCAGGGCGGCGCTGAGTTGCTGGTTTGTGTCGTCGATGGGGTGGCTGAATTTGTGGCCTTTGCACAGTTGGAAGCCGTCGAGGTTGCACGGGGGGATGTCGAAGGCGGGTTTGAGGTCCAGGTGTTCTTTGGCGAGGTAGTAGGTGTTGATGCCGTCGAACAGGATGGATTGGTAGCCAGCGTCGGTCACCAGGGTTTCCCAGGTCTGGTCGCGGGCCCATGGGGTTTCGATGAGGATGATCCAGGGGCGCCAGCGGCTGAAGTTCATACCGCGCAGCACGGTTTCTTCGTGGCCTTCGACGTCGATTTTCAGGAAGTGGATGGGGCGGTCCTGGGCGTATTGCTCGCAGATGGAGGCCAGGGTGCGGGACTGGACGGTCTGGTTGCGCACATCCATGCCGGCGTCGCGGTGTTGTTGGGCGACGCTGGCTTCTACTGTGGACAAACCCGTGTCGGCGATGGTGTAGAAGGTCAGGCTGTCGGCGTTTTCGCCGGCCACACATTGCAGGTTGATATCGTCGGGGCGTTGTTGGCGGAGCGCGTCGTAGTAAGCCGGCACTGGCTCGATGTTGATGCCGCGCCAGCCGCGGTCGTAAAACGCTCGGGTGACCGAGTCATCTGTCGGATGGTTGGCGCCGACGTCGAGGTAAAAGCCGTTTTCCACCGATTGAAGGGCACGCCATAGGCGTATGTCTTCGAAGTTTTGTGCGTAGGAAATGAACGTCACGGCCAGTCCTTGAGTGTGTCGGCATTGTGTCAATCACGATACGTGGGGCTGTTGTATAGCACGGGCGCGGTGGACGCAATTACTGGCGCGGGGCAGCACTGAATTCGGCGGTTATGTCGTTTTGCTTAGACGCTTATGCACAACGGGCTGGATGAGGCGCAGGGTATCTTGCGATTTTGTGACCGCTTTCGCGTTTCGTCGCAAATGCCTGTTTTCATGGTTTTTTATCCATATGAACAAAAAATGACCAATGCTGATTCGGTCAGGAAAACACGGATTTCTTGAATCCGAGTTTATTTCATCAACAGAGTTATCCACAGGATGTTTCGTCTCGGTAACGCTCTGCCAGCAACAACAGATTGCGCGGCGTCAGTGGGGTTTCGCAGAAGGTGCCGAGGCGAACGTCGTAGCCTTTTTGAGTGAGGAAAAGCGCTCGGTCCAGCACCAGCCAAAGCTCCAGTGGCCGTCGGAAAAGGCCCCGCACCAATTCCAGGTTGCGCACCTCGGCCAAGCGCTGATGGCCTGCAGCTTCCAAAGCGACCCAATCAGGCGTGCCGACTGTGGATAAGTCTTTGAGGGCCGCCAGATCCGTGCAGTACTGGGCGAAGGATTTTTCCAGCCAGGCGCTGGGCAGCGACGGCGTGGGCAAGTATTCGTCGCACCCTCTGATTTGCCGTTGCAGCAAGTCGAAGCCCAGGCGCCAAGCCATGGATCGGTCCCGCTGTCTTCTGACGCGGGCGCCAGCGGTGACGGTTTCGGTCAGCGGTAGGCTGAGATCGTCGAGCGACAGCTGTAGGGCAGAGCCCTTGGCAGCGTCGGACAGTGCTTGATAGCGCTCGCTGCTGATGCGGTTGTAACAGCACGGCGCGATAGCCAGTTGTGCACAACCAGTGGCGCTGGCCAGGTGTATCAAGCGCACATGCAGGTCACCGCAGGCGTGCAGGGCTATGGGTGTGTGTTCGGGCTGGAGCGCCTGGGCGGCGTCCGCCGCCATCACGTCTTGTTGCAGGTGCGTGGCAGGCAGGTGATGGCGCAGGCTCAGTTGTTGGCCGCTGGCGACCAATGCGGGGTCGTACTCCAGGCAAGTCAGTTGCTGCTCAGCGTGGAGCAGACGTCGACCGAGGTGGCCTTTGCCGGCGCACCAATCCAGCCAGTGGGTTGGCCGGGTGGTGAAGTGCAGTCGACTGGCGAAGGCTTCGATCTGCTGCCATTTGCGCCCGGGTACGTCGACGTTGAGGCGATGGCTTGGCGCTTCAAGCGTGCTGGCGGGCAATTCTGCGACGGCGCTCAATGCGTGGGAGATTGCGGCCAATGCTGGGAAGGGCGCTGGCGTGTCTTCCATCAACCATGGCTGATGATGGTCGTTTTCTGCCGCTCCCAGCGAACGCTGGCGTAGCCATCGGGCCAGTTCCGGGTGCGATGTTTCCCAAGGCAGCTGCAGATGGGTGAACGGGCGCGGTTTCCACAGTGCCTGGTGCGCTGTGAGGAAAGCGTCCAGCGCCGTGAAGCGGGCGAGCAATGCCTCGCCCGTCAGCACGCCGCTGTCAGCGCCCTTGGCAGGCATCGACGCGCAACCAGCGCTCCAACAGCTTGAAGCCTTGCACCAACAGGAAGGACATCAGCAGGTAGAACATGCCGGCCGCGAAGAATATCTCCACCGGCAGGTAGGTCCGGGCAATGATGGTGCGGGCCATGCCGGTGAGTTCCAGCAGGGTCACGGTACTCGCCAGGGCGCTGGCCTTGAGCATCAGGATCACTTCGTTGCTGTAGGCCGGCAGGCCGATGCGCGCGGCCCGCGGCAGCATGATATAGATCAGCGCCTTGGGCCGCGACATGCCCAGGGCCCGCGCGGCTTCGATCTCGCCACGGGGAATGGCCTGGATCGCGCCACGCAGGATCTCGGCGATGTAGGCGGCGGTGTGCAGGGTCATGGTGGCCGTGGCGCACCAGAACGGGTCCCGCAGGTACGGCCACAACGCACTGCCGCGCACGGCATCGAATTGCGCCAGGCCGTAGTAGACCAAGAACAGCTGGACCAACAGCGGCGTGCCACGGAAAAAGAAGATGTAGGCGTAGGGCAACGCCCGCACCTGCCACAGGCGCGAAGAGCGGGCGATGCCCAGTGGAATCGCCAGCAGCAGCCCGGCGATCACGGCGATGGCCACCAGCTCCAGGGTCAGTGTGGCGCCCTGGGCCAGCTTCGGCAGCCACTTGATGATGACGTCCCAGTTCATTGGGTGCTCCTGGTAAATCCACGGGCGGCGCGTCGTTCCAGCAGGTGCATGCCGATCATGGCGAGCACCGTCAGCCCCAGGTACATGAACGCGGCGACCATATAGAAGGTGAACGGTTGCTTGGACACGGTCACGCCGATTTCCGCATGGCGCATGATTTCTTCCAGGCCGATCACCGAGACCAGCGCAGTGTCCTTCATCAGGATCATGAACAGGTTGCCCAGGCCGGGCAGGGCGATGCGCCACATCTGCGGCATGATCAACCTGGTGAAGATCCGCCACTTCGACAGGCCCAGGGCGACGCCGGCCTCACGGTGGCCCTTGGGAATCGCCAGGATCGCGCCGCGAAACACTTCCGTGGCGTAGGCACCAAAGCACAGGCCCAGGGCGATGACGCCGGCGGCGAAGGCGTCGAGGGTGAGATCGGGGTTGCCGAAATATTCACCCAGGGCACGCAGCAGGTTGACGGTGCCGAAATAGATCAGCAGCACCCAGAGTAATTCCGGGATGCCGCGCACCAGCGTCGAATAGGTGCCGCCCAGCCATTGCAGCGGCTTGTACGGGGAAGTCTTGGCCAAGGCGCCGAGCAGGCCGAGTACCAGCCCCAGGCACAGGGCCGCGAGTGCCAACTTGACGGTCATCAGCGCGCCGGCGGCGAGCGCCGGGCCGAATCCGTAGAGATCGATCATCATGGGTAAGAATTCATATCGCGGCAGGCTTTGCTAAGGGCCGGCGCCGCCAGGGAGCGGCGCCGGCCAGGCACGTCAGCGTCAATAGATGCTGAACGGGAAGTACTTGTCGTTGATCTTTTTATAGGTGCCGTCGGCAAGGATTTCCTTGAGGGCGGCGTTCAGCTTGTTGCGCAGTTCGTCGTTACCCTTGCGCACCGCAATGCCGATCTTGTCGCCTTCCACCACCGGGTCGCCCTTGAATTCGTAATCACGGCCGGCTTGGGTTTTCAGCCAGTCGTAGTTCACGTATTTGTCCGCCAGGATCCCGTCGACGCGCCCGGAGGTCAGGTCCAGGTAGGCGTTTTCCTGGGTGTCGTAGAGTTTCAGCTCGACGCCTTCCATGTTGTCTTCCATCCAGGTGCCGGCGAGCGTGGAGCGCTGTGCCCCGATGACCTTACCCTGGAGAGACGCTTTATCGATCTTGAAATCGACGTTTTTCGGCGCAATGAACTGCAGTTTGTTGGAGTAGTACGGGTCGGTGAAGTCCACGGCCTGCTTGCGTTCTTCATTGATCGACAGCGAGGAAATCAGGAAGTCGAACTTCTTGGCCATCAGGGCGGGAATGATGCCGTCCCAGTTGGACGTGACCACTTCGCACTCGACTTTCATCTTGGCGCACAGGGCGTCGCCGATGTCTTTATCGAACCCCACGACCTGGCCGCTGGCGTCCTTGTTGTTGAACGGCGGATAGGCCGCTTCGATGCCCATCTTCAGCTTTTCGGCCGCCATGGTGCTGGCCGAGAAGACCAGGCTGGCCGCTGCGGCCAGGAGGAATTTCTTGTAGGTCTGCATGTGTACTGCTCCGTTAGCGGTTGCTGGACATGAATTGTTTGCAGCGCGCCGAAAGCGGGTTCTCGAAGACCTGCTGTGGCGATCCTTGCTCCTCGACCAGGCCTTGATGAAGAAACACGACTTCACTGGAAACCTGACGGGCGAAGCCCATTTCATGGGTGACCAGTAGCATGGTGCGTCCTTCTTCGGCCAGGGCGCGGATCACACTAAGTACTTCCTGGACCATTTCCGGGTCAAGGGCGGAGGTGGGTTCGTCGAACAGAATCACCTTGGGCTGCATCGCCAGTGTGCGGGCGATGGCGGCGCGTTGTTGCTGACCACCGGACAGTTCGGCCGGGTAGGCGTGGCGTTTGTCGGCGATACCGACCTTGGCCAGCAGCGCTTCGGCGACTTCGACGGCTTCGGCCTTGCTCTGGCCAAGCACCCGGCGCGGGGCTTCGATGATGTTATCGAGCACGCTCATGTGCGGCCAAAGGTTGAAGTTCTGGAAGACGAAACCGATCTCGCTGCGCAGGCGGTTGATCTGTTTGCCGTCGGCGGCCACCAGCTCACCGTTTTTCGCGGCCTTGAGCTTGAGCTCTTCGCCGGCCACCAGGATCTGGCCCTGGTTGGGGTTTTCCAGCAGGTTGATGCAACGCAGGAACGTGGACTTGCCGGACCCGGAGGATCCGAGGATCGAGATCACATCGCCGTCGCGGGCGGTCAGCGAGACGCCTTTGAGCACCTCCAGCTGTCCGTAGCGTTTGTGCAGGTTGCGGATTTCAAGCGCGGGCGTGGCCTGGGCCATGTGCGGTCCTCATGGTATGTGCTCCCTTGCTGTTGGCTGCCTTCCTTGGCGAGGCGGCCAAGCTAGCATGCGTCCGAATGGCAGCCAACAGCGCTACGGGCGGTAAACCGGTGATGTGCGGCAGGTTGTCGCATCGGCACAGCAGACTGTCGCGCCATCAACAACCGAACGGCCGTTTGAACCTTGTTTACCGGTGAAAAGCCCGGGAGTCGCGTAAAAAAAGGCGCGATGGTGCCAGCTTTGGGCGGGGGTTGGAAGGGTTAACCGGATGAGCGTGCCTATTCCGATTGGCATTCGACTCAACTTCCAATCGGTCTGAACATCGATGTTCATAAATCGATCAAACGAGGTGGCGTCCAATATCAGGAGTTGTGGTCATGAAGTCGCTATTTTGCCTCATCGTGTTAGGCGCGCTGCTTTTTCCCGTCATGCTCAACGCCACCAACCTCGCCCCTGTAGACAACACAGGGGTCCAGGTCCAGCCCATGCAGCAGAACGGCATCACTTATCTGTCCGGCGGTATCGGCGAGGACGAAGCCCGGGCCATCGGGCAGGCCCAGGGTTACAACGTGCACATGACCTTTGCGATCGGCCCGGAAAACAAATACGTCCCGGATGTGGACGTGACCGTGCAGAACGCATCGGGACAAACAGTGCTGACCCTCAGCGATGCGGGGCCGCTGGTTTATGTGCAACTGCCGCCGGGCAAGTACAACGTGGTGGCGACGCGCAACGGTGAGGCGCGGCGCGACACTGCTGAGGTAGGCAGCGGGGCCGCGCGCAACCTGGTGTTCCATTGGAACAGTGACGAATAACCGAGCGGCTTATTCGCTGGCGGGTTCTTCCAGGGTCTGGCGATAGCGGTCCAGCGCCTCGCTGAAGTCCTTGATGAACTCCGGTGTGCTGAGCCAGCGCTGGGCGGTCTCGCGGTCCATGTCATCGACCCACATGCGGTAGTCCACCAGCATGTCGGCGGCCAGGTTGGTCGCCGCCATGCTTTCGTTTTCGGCGTTTTTCAGGTCGAGCAGACCTGGGCGTTCGATGATCATCACGCTCAGGGACGTGAGCAGCGTATCGAGCATTTCACTGCGGCTGACGGCCTCGGCTTCGCGCAGCTTGGCGAACAGTTCCAGCACGTAGACCGGTGGCTGGGCGGTGGCGTGGGCCGGGTCGCCATACATCGGGATCGATTTGCGCCCGGTCATGCGGATCTGCTTGGCTTTGTCTTTGGCGCGCTTGGCGCGTTTCTGCTGTTTGTTCAGTGAGGCCATTGGGCTTCGGTTTCCAATTCGTTAGGGGACGGTGCCCGGCTCAGTCGATTTTCGGCACGGTAAAGCGGAATTCGCTGCCCTGGCCTGGCTGGCTTTCGGCGTGCAGTTTACCGCCATGGGCCTGGACAATCCCCTTGGAAATGTACAACCCCAGCCCGGTGCCGTTCGGGTTGCCTTCCTTGGTCGTCCAGTAGCGCTCGAAAACATGAGGCAATTGCTCTGGCGCAATCCCTTCACCGGTGTCGCGGACGCTGAACACGATCTCATTCCCGACGGACATCGCGCTGATGCTCACGGAGCCCTGCTGCGGCGTGAACTTGATGGCATTGCCGATCAGGTTGGACAGCACCTGGAACAGCCGCTCGGGGTCGGCGTTGATCCTCAGGTTGGGTTCGGCATGGAAGGAAATGTCGATCGCCTTGGCAGTGGCCAGCGGCGTCAGCAGCGAGCAGGCGTCGTCGAAGATCTGGCTGACGTCCATCGGCTGGGGATTGATGGTGTAGCGTCCGGCATCGATGCGCGAAATGTCGAGCAGATCCTCCAGCAGTGTGTTCATGCGGCTGGTGGCCTGTTGCATGGTGTCGATGGCGGAAGAAATTCGCTTGGAGCTGTGGGAGCCGTCCGAGCTGAAGGCCTTTTGCATCATGCCGCAGAGCATGGAAATGACCGTCATCGGGCTGCGCAGGTCGTGGGACACCACGGCCACCAGTTCATCGCGTGCCTGCACGGCCTGGCGCTCCTTGTGCACCTGGCGGGCCAGGTCGTTTTCCAAGGCCGAGCGCCGCAGGTCGTTGGCGGCGAACAGGTCGCCATGGGTCCATTTGGTACTGATGCCGGCCATTTCGACTTTCCAGATCTCGAAAGACGTCCGGGGCCGCAGGCGCAGGCCGGTCTCGCTGTTTTCCAGGTCCAGGGGCTTTTGTGGGTCGCCGCTCCATTGGAGGGTTTGCTTCACCTCGGGACGGAACCACAGCACGCCGTTTTCCACAGGTTTGGGCAGGTGGATCGCCAACACGCCGCTCGCCACGTCCGGATAAGCCTGGGCAGGTGCGAAGACGCTGCTCAGGTTGTGGTGGGAGAACACCGGTTTATCGGTTTCCAGGATCCATTTATGCAGCTCGCGGATCTGCTCCGGTTCCGGGCACTGGCCATGGCGGTGTAGCTTGTTGTCTTCGAAAATCGCGACGCCGCTGGCGCCGGTCATGTCCATGAGCCGTTGTGGCTCGTGGGACAGGCCATCGAAGACGTTGTCGCTGGACTCGGCCATGACCGCGGCGAGGACCTTGAGGTCTTCCAGCTTGGCGTCCCGTTGCCGGGTCAGTTCCAGGGCCTGCATGGCGCTGATCTGCAATGACAGCACCTGACCGATGGTCTGGCAGGCCATGCGCATTTCATGGGGAACCAGCAGCGGCTGGCGATTGCCGCAACTGATCAGCCCCCACAAGCGTTCGCCTTCCATCAACGAGATGCTCATGGACGACAGCACGCCCATGTTTTTCATGTACTGGCGATGGATCGGCGAGACGCTGCGCAGTGTGGCAAAACTCAGGTCCAGGGGCGCCTGGGTGTCGGGCCGCAATTCCGGGACCAGCGGCACCGGCGCGTAGTCGGCGTTGGGGATGATCCGCAGCCAGTTGGTGCGATACAGCTCGCGGGCCTGTTCGGGAATATCCGACGCCGGGAAAAACAGGCCCTTGTAGAGCTCCATCGACGGCGCGCTGGCCTCGGCAATCACCTGGCCGTGGCCTTCTTCTTCGAAGCGGTAGATCAGCACCCGGTCGTAACCGGTCATGGCCTGGATTTCCCGCACACTGATTTCGTACAGGGCCTGGAGGGTTTTCGCACTTTGCAGGCGTTGCAGCATGCGGCCCATGTTGGCCTCGCCGCTGACGCCTTCGGGGCGATAGTCGCTCAGGTGCTGTTCCAATTCGACGATCAGGGCGCCCCCTGATGGCGATGCACCAGGGCATCGAAACGCTGCTGGTTCACGACAATGGCCACGGGCACGCTGTCGCTTTCCGGGGCGGCGCGACAAGCGATGAGGATCGCCTCGGCCTGTTCCAGCCCCAACAGTGCGTCGAGTGTCTGGCCCAACAGCCTGTGGGGATCTTGCCCCATCAACTGCAACGCGTTGGCGCTGACCTGACGGATCACGAAATCGGGCTCGGACAGCATCAACAACACGCCGTGAGGCTGGATGGCCCCAGGAAAGCGAATCGGTTCGTCTGCGCAATTGGCCAGCAGTTCTTCGAAGGCTTCCTGGTTTTCCGGGTTCATAACAATACCTTTTGGCTGTCCAGCCAGTGTTCAAAATGAGAGAACGTCGCCTTGGCGGCGCGTGTGACTTCGAACACCTGGGCCTCGCCTAGGTTCCTGTCGTCCAGGTATTGAAGGAAATCCTTCCAGCGTCGGCCGGTGAGTTCGCCATATACATTGAGAAAGGTCGCGCCGCTTGAGGCATCAAGACCGAGTTGCTCGGCCACCCTGCGCCGCAGGATCTGCCCGCCGAGGGTCGCGCCTTCCAGGACGTAGGAAACGCCGAGGGCGGCGGCTCGGGAGTCGATTCGTGGCAGCACCTGGCAGGTGGGCAATGCCTCGATAGCGGCTTCATCCAGACCCAGGGCCTTGAGGTCGGCTCGCAATACCGGGAGTTTGATGCGCAGGGATTGGTCCAGCCCGGTTGGAATCAACGCCAGCACATGAAGCTGTTGCTCCAGCGGCTGATAAAAACCGTAGTAGGCCGCCATCAGGCGCCGGTACAGATCCAGATCCAACTGTGGTGAGAAAAACGGCAGGCGTTTTTCCAGGGCGACGTGCAGTTCAGCGGTTTCGGTCCGCAATGCCTGGATCAGGGAAGGGTGAGGCGCGGCCGGTGACATGCAGGATGAAGCTCATCGACTGAAGCATTGCTGGAGAAAAACGCATCAATCTTACATGGGTTTTTTGAGTGCGCGGTCATTGGGTATCGGCTTTTTATTCCTTCAAGTCGCTGCGCCCGACGGCCCCTTCCTCAAGGCGCGCCTGTTCACGGTCCAGCTCGTTGCGCAGTTCTTCCTCCGTAGGCAGCACCCGTTGATATTGGCTGGCGAACAATTGTTCATGGCCTTGCAGTACGGAATAACGCACCACCGAATCGTCTTTCCGCGCACAGAGAATGATGCCGACGGTGGGTTTATCATCGGGGCCGCGGTTCAGCTCCTCGTAGAGGCGCACATACATATCCATTTGCCCGATGTCCTGGTGGCTCAGTTCGCCGCGCTTGAGGTCGACGATCACAAAGCATTTGAGCAGGTAGTTGTAGAAGGCCAGGTCGAGGTAGAAGTCTTTGCTTTCAGTGCTGATCCGTTGCTGACGGGCGATGAAGGCGAAGCCCTTGCCCAGTTCGAGAAGGAACCCCTGCAACTGGTCGATCAAGGCCTGCTCCAGTTCCGTTTCCAGAAGGGTGCCGGCATTGGGCAGGCCGAGGAGTTTCAGGACTGCAGGATCCCTGACGATGTCCCCAGCAACCAGGTTCATCTCCCTGATCTGGGTGATGGCCTCCTGGCGTGCCTGGCGAATCAGCTCGCCGAGTTCGTTGATCAAGGGAGCGAGCTGTGGGTCATCTTGAGGCAGCAGTGGCGTCATCGAAGTGTCCAGCCATTGAGAGGGGGCGGACCGCAAGGATGCTCCGGGCGACGTTTCGATGATGCCGGACGGGGCTGATTGCTTGGGGGGAAAAATAGCGGATTGACGCAGGACGGGTATGACGCCGCCCCATGTTGGTTAACCTTGGATTGTGGGAATTATCCCCGGAGGGCGTCATCCACCGCGGTCCCGGCCAGACAGTCAGTCCTGGCCTTGTGTCAGTGCCTGGGACGCAGCCACATAATCGGCCTGGAATTGCTTGCTTTCCACCCAATCCAGCGCGGTCTGCTCATCCACGCCCGTGGTCAGACGGCGGTATTCGATCAATGCGGTAATGATGAAATCGGTCGCTTCTTCCTCACCCTCCTGTTCCAGCACCAGCGCCAGCAGGGGATGGGCCAGGAACGCTTCGCACATTGCCTTCTGGCTGACTTTTTCGGCGGCACTCATGAGTTGGAACAGCTCCGTCAGGTCCACGGTTTCCAGATCGATGCGCTCGTCGTTCGGGTCCAGGAAATCGTTCGGCGCAGCAGTACGTTGAATGCGGTTCTGCTTGGCCTTCGCCTTGGCGCGCTGGCTGCGCTTCTGCTGTTTGTTCGCCGATGACATGGTCGGATTCCTGATGGATAAGGCCATCTATCCTACAGCTTCAACGCGCACGCTTCGAATCTCAATCCACTATGAAAAGCGTAGCCCCCGATGAGGTGGAGGATCGATGGGGCTCGGCCTGGTCGGCGACCTGGTAGCTCATGCCGGGCTTGAGCAAAAACTGCCGGCCATCTTCGAGTTCAGTATTGAGCTCGCCCTTGAGGCAAAACAGGATGTGGCCCTTGGTGCACCAATGGTCGGCCAGATACCCGGCTGTGTATTCCACCATCCGTACCCGAATGTTCCCGAATTGCCGCGTGCGCCAATAGGCGGTTCCGGTGACGCCTTTGTGCTCGGTGGGTTCGATGGTTGACCAATCGGTGGTGCCGAAGGGGATGTCGGTGATGTCCATGTCGACTCGTTTGCCAGGGGGAGAGGATGAATGTAGCTGAGTCGACAATGCGCAGGAAGAAATCCCAGGCAATAAAAAACCCGATCAATTGCTTGATCGGGTTTTCGGTATTTGGTGCCCAGAGACGGAATCGAACCGCCGACACGGGGATTTTCAATCCCCTGCTCTACCGACTGAGCTATCTGGGCAACGGGGCGCATTAAACGGGTTTTTCAGGGGGGCGTCAAGCAAGTTTTCAAAAAATATTTAACTATTACCGTCGCTTACGATCCGCCCCCGCATTCAACAGCTTATTCGGATGGCGGTACGTAGCCTTCGGCCTTGGCGTAATCTTCGCCGGAAAAATACTTGTCCATCTCGCCCTGAAGGTATTTGCGGTCTTCGGCGTTCATCATGTTCAGGCGTTTTTCATTGATCAGCAGGGTCTGGTGTTTCTGCCAGTCGGCCCAGGCCTTGGCCGAGACGTTGTCGTAGATGTCCTGGCCCTTGGCGCCCGGGAATGGCGCACGCTCCAGGGCAGGCAGTTCTTCTTTGTACTTGCGGCACATGATGGTGCGGGTCATTGCAACTCTCCTGCGTTCATTACGGCGGCCGCGCGTTCGAGCAATGTTTTGACCGGGGCGGCAAGGCCCAGGCGCGGCGGGGTGGCGAGGTTATACCAGAGCCAGTCGGCCTCGGCCACGTGATGGCCGGTTTCCCGGACCCGGACCAGCCAGGGTTCGATCGCCAACTGGAAGTGGCTGAAGGTGTGCACCAGGCCTGGCATTTCGTGTTGGCTGCCCAATTCCAGCGAGTGTTGCAGCGCCAGGTGTTGCAGGTCGTCGAGGTCGTCGAGTTCCGGCAGGCTCCACAGTCCGCCCCATAGCCCGGTGGAAGGGCGTCGGTAAAGCAGGATCGCGCCCTCGTGGTTGGCCAGCATCGGCATCAAGGTGCGCTTTTTGGGCACCTCTTTACGAGGCTTGGGAATCGGGTAGCGGGTTTCCAGGCCCAGCATGTGAGCCTCGCAACCCTGTTTCAGCGGGCAGAGCAGGCAACTGGGCTTGCTGCGGGTACAGAGTGTGGCGCCCAGGTCCATCATCGCCTGGGTGTAGGCGTTGACCCGGTCCTGTGGCGTGAAGCGCTCGGCGGTGGCCCATAGCTGTTTTGCCACCTTGGGTTCGCCCGGGTAGCCTTCCTGGGCGGTGAAGCGTGCCAGCACGCGCTTGACGTTGCCATCAAGGATCGGCGCCCGCAGGCCCATGCTGATGCTGGCGATGGCGCCGGCGGTGGACAGGCCGATCCCCGGCAACTCGGTGAGTTTTTCCACGTCCCGGGGGAATTCGCCGCCGTACTGCTCGACGACGATTTTCGCGGTTTTCTGCAAGTTGCGCGCGCGGGTGTAATAGCCCAGCCCGGTCCACAGGTGCAGCACTTCGTCCTCCGGCGCGGCGGCCAGGGCTTGAACGGTGGGCAGCGAGGCCATGAACCGGTCGAAGTAATTGAGCACGGTACTGACCTGGGTCTGCTGCAACATGATTTCCGAGACCCACACCCGATAGGGCGAGATGGCTTGTTGCCAGGGCAGATCGTGGCGACCGTGGCGGTCGAACCAGTCCAGGACGGCGGTGGAAAACTGCTCGGCTCTCATCGCTTGAACAGCCCCTTGAGCGCGTCTTTCAGTTCGGGACTGACCTTGTCGCCGAGCTTCTCATCGATCTTGTCGCCGAGCCGGTCGCCGGCCAGTTTCGCCGCGACCTTGCCCAGCCCGTCGTTGTCCAGGCGGCAGGCCTTCGCCCCCAGCTCCAGTGGGCCACGGCAGCGCAACGGCCATTCGACGTCGACGTAGCGTTCGTTGACCTGGCAGGCCGGGTCGGGCATGTCGCTCTTGTCGCCTTCGACGATGACGCCGACGCGGTAATCCATGCCCAGCACCCGCAGGTCGATATCGCCGTTGCCGTTGACGCTCATGCCGGGGATGCGGACTTTCAGGTCGGGGTTGTGAGCGACGCCATTGGTGAAGGTGAGATTGCCGTTGAGTTGCTGGAACGGCGTGTCCTTGCCCCGGGGTTCGCCGCTGAGGGACTTGCGATTGAGGGTGGCGATGCCTTTGCACAGTTGCTGTTCGAGGTTGGCATTGAGCAGCACGCCATCGTTGATGACGAACCCGGCGTTGCCGTTGAGGCTGTCGATCAGGGCCTTCTGGCTATTGCCGGTGGCGGTGATCGCGCTGTTGAGCGTGACCAGGCCTTTGACCGGCGGATTCTTGCCCTGGCTTTCGATGATCTTCTCGGCAGGGACCCGGTTGATGCGGGTTTGCAGGCTCAACTGTGGGGTAGGTTGGCGCACATCCAGGGTGCCCTTGGTTTCGAAGTTGCCGCTGTACAGATCGCCCCGCAGATTTTCCAGGGTCAGCAGGCCACCCAGGCCGGTGGCCTTGAGCGCGGCGTTCTGGATCGGCAGTTTATCCAGGGTCAGTTGCCCGAAGGACAGGTCGGCATCGAGGTCCAGCTTGCTCAGGCGCTCCACCGGAAACAGCCGATCGTTACTCCAGGCACCCTGGGTCGGAGCACTCGGCAACGGTGTGCTGCCGGCACCGGCCATGGCGCTGGCTTCGGTGTTGCTGACTTCGGCCTCACGGGCCGCCTTGGAGCTGTCGGCTTCGGCGGATTTTGGCGGCAGGTAGCGGTCGACGTTGAACGTGTCGGCCTTGAGCTGCACGCGCAGGGCCTGTTTGGCAATGTCTTCCACGGCGATACGGCCGCTGAAGTTGCTGTCGTCGAGCTTCAGGTTGATGTTGTTGAACTCGACACTGGTCGGCGTGCCGGCAATGCGGCTGGCCAGCTCGACCTTGCTCAGGCTGCCTTCGGCCATGGCCGGGAGTGTCTGGCCGACGCTGTCGACGAACTTTGTCAGATCGAACTGGGCGATCGACACCCCGCCATTCAATTGCGGGGTCTTGTCGAGGTCGTTGACCTTCAGTTCACCCAGGGCGCGCAGTTGGTTGAGCGACAGCTTGATGCCGGTCCATTCGGCGACGTTGGCCGCCTTGTCCAGGAACAGTTGGCCTTGGGCGGCGAAATTCAGGGTCTTGCCCTGCAAGGGGTCGCCGGTGGCTTCGCCGGACAGTTTCAGGTCTTCGAACTTGTAGCGTTGCAGGGCCCGCTCGAAGCGCAGTTCGCCGGTCACTTCGGTGCGTACGCGCACAGCCGGCTGGTTGCTGGACAGAAATGCGGTCAGGGTCACTGGAATGTTGGTGGAGTCGTGGACCGGGCCGGTGCTCAGTTGGATGCTCTCGGCGGTGTACAGCTTGCCGGTTCGCTCGTCGGTGTATTCGATCCGGGCGTTGTTCACGGTCAGGCTGTCGATGTCCAGGCGGGTCGGCTGGGCAGATTTTTCTGCCGGGGTGCTGGCGGGCGGGGCCGGTTGTTCGGCGGGTGCCGGAGTGTTCGCTGTCGTAGCGGAGGCTGGCGCCTTGCCGATGTCTTCCCAGTTACCGTGACCGCTCTTGTCACGGTTGAGCCGCAGGTTCAGGCCTTCGACGCGCACATCGCTCATCTGCACTTCCCGGCGCAGCAGCGGTATCACCCGGACCGAGAGACCGAGCATCTGCAGGTCGGCGAAAGGTTGGGTCGGAGTGGCCAAGGTCGCGACGCTGGCGTCGTGCAACTCCAGACCCAGCCAAGGGAACAGGCTCCAGCCGATATCGCCATTGAGGGTCAGCTCAATGTGGGCCTTGTCGCGGGCTATCTGGCGGATCTCTTCCTTGTAGTCGTTGGGATCGAACAGGTGGGTCAGGGCAAAGCCCAGGGCCACAATGATCAGCAACAGCCCGAGAAGTACCAGACCCAGGATTTTGCCGAACGCTTTCATGGGCGAATCCTTGTAGGTTGAGTTCAAAATTTAGCCGGGAGTATAACGCTGTGGATGGGGGTGGTGCGTCGGGTACTCGTTATAAGTCCCGTCCGTAGATCAATGTGGGAGCGAGCTTGCTCGCGATAGCGGTGTGACCGTCAATGAAAATGCTGAGTGTGCGACCGCCATCGCGAGCAAGCTCGCTCCCACACAGTGGGTCTACAACGATGGGCATGAACGCTCCTGAAAAAATAAATCGTTAGCCCCCTACAGAAAGCCGGCAAGCGTGCGATAAGACAGATGGCACGAAAAAGGTGATATCACTTTGGTTTCTCTGCCACGATCAAATGGTAACCTTTGCCCGTTCGTCCGTCCTTCTGCGACTTGATGTCGCACACTATGGAGCTTCACCAGAAAATACAGCCATGCCTGCGTGCAATGAAGGCTGAGGGTGAAGCGTGGCTGACGGACCATTCCAATAACTGGGGGATACACAATGAGCACGAGCATCACGGCGGACGGCATCGCCGACCAGCCAGCGTTCCTCTCCAAGGAACGCATCATCGCCAAGCCCGGTTTCAACCGGTGGTTGGTTCCACCGGCCGCACTGGCCATTCACCTGTGCATCGGCATGGCCTATGGCTTCTCGGTGTTCTGGTTGCCATTGTCCAAGGCCTTGGGTGTCACCAAGCCTGTGGCCTGTGCACCGGATATGAGCTTCATCTCGCAAGTCTTTTCGTCCCAATGTGACTGGCCGATCTCGATGCTCGGCTGGATCTACACCCTGTTCTTCATCTTCCTGGGTTGCTCGGCAGCCATCTGGGGTGGCTGGCTGGAACACGCCGGACCACGCAAGGCCGGCGTTGTATCGGCCTTGTGCTGGTGCGGCGGCCTGCTGATTTCCGCGCTGGGTATCTATACCCACCAGATCTGGCTGATGTGGGTCGGTTCCGGGGTGATCGGTGGTATCGGCCTGGGCCTGGGCTACATCTCCCCAGTGTCGACCCTGATCAAATGGTTCCCGGACAAGCGCGGCATGGCGACCGGCATGGCGATCATGGGCTTCGGCGGTGGTGCGATGGTTGGTGCTCCACTGGCCGCGGCGCTGATGAACCATTTCGCTTCGCCGACGGGCGTGGGCGTCTGGCAGAGCTTCCTGGTCATGGCCGCGATCTACTTCGTGTTCATGATCGGTGGCGCCTTGTCGTATCGCGTTCCGCCGACCGGCTGGAAGCCTGAAGGCTGGACCCCGGCACCGAAGAAAGCCGCGAACGCGATGATCACCCATCGCCACGTTCACGTGAACGTAGCCTGGAAAACCCCGCAGTTCCGTCTGGTATGGCTGGTGCTGTGCCTGAACGTATCTGCCGGTATCGGTATCCTGGGCATGGCTTCGCCGCTGTTGCAGGAAGTGTTTGGCGGTAAATTGCTTGGCACCGACCTGCCTTTCGGTCAACTGGACGCCGTGCAACTGGGCCAGATCGCTGCCATCGCAGCCGGCTTTACCGGGCTGTTGAGCTTGTTCAACATCGGCGGCCGGTTCTTCTGGGCATCGTTCTCGGATTATCTGGGTCGTAAAAACACCTATTTCGTGTTCTTCGCCCTGGGCTTTGCCCTGTACGCGCTGATCCCGAACCTGGGCCACCTGGGCAGCGTCGCGCTGTTCGTGGCGGCGTTCTGCATCATCCTGTCGATGTACGGCGGCGGTTTCGCCACTGTGCCGGCCTACCTGGCGGACCTGTTCGGTACGCAAATGGTCGGCGCGATCCACGGTCGCCTGCTGACCGCCTGGGCTGCGGCAGGTGTGCTGGGTCCGGTACTGGTGAACTACCTGCGTGAATATCAACTGAGTATCGGCGTTGAACGCGCCGCGGCCTATGACATCACCTTGTACATCCTCGCTGGCCTGCTGGTGCTGGGCTTCCTGTGCAACCTGATGGTCCGTCCGGTCGCCGACAAGTACTTCATGACCGACGCCGAACTGGCCGCCGAACAGGCGCTGGGCCATGACAAAGGCGCCGACAGCAGCACGTCGCTGGAGTGGAAAGCCGCGCCGGGCACCAAGCCTTTGGCGATCGCCGCCTGGCTGGTGGTGGGCATTCCGTTGGCGTGGGGTGTGTGGGTGACCCTGCAGAAGACGGCGGTGTTGTTCCGCTAAGACCGTTGCCCGAACCTTCAAGGTAAGGGCAAACCTAGTGTGGGAGCGGGCTTGCTCGCGAAGGCGGTGTGTCAGTTGACGATGATGTCGACTGACACACCGCCTTCGCGAGCAAGCCCGCTCCCACATTTGATTCTGGGTGATGGCAAAAATTGCTTGTATGGACATGTCTATCACCGACAGCCCGGGGTCCAGCCCGTCAGTGATGTCACCTCTTGTGTTTCTGTTTGCCGCTCGCGCCCCTATAATGGCTGCCTTTTTCGCCCAATGATTTTGCGGAGCTGGTGATGGCCGAACGTAAGGCGTCTGTCGAGCGCGACACTCTGGAAACCCAGATCAAAGCCTCGATCAACCTGGATGGCACCGGAAAGGCCCGGTTTGATATCGGTGTGCCTTTTCTTGAGCACATGCTGGACCAGATCGCCCGTCACGGGCTGATCGACCTGGACATCGTCAGCAAGGGCGACCTGCATATCGACGACCACCATACGGTGGAAGACGTCGGTATCACCTTGGGCCAGGCCTTTACCAAAGCCATCGGCGACAAGAAGGGCATCCGTCGCTACGGCCATGCCTACGTGCCGCTCGATGAAGCGCTGTCGCGGGTGGTCATCGACTTCTCCGGCCGCCCGGGCCTGCAGATGCACGTGCCGTACACCCGTGCCACCGTCGGCGGCTTCGACGTGGACCTGTTCCAGGAATTCTTCCAGGGCTTCGTCAACCACGCCAACGTGACCCTGCACATCGACAACCTGCGTGGGCATAACACCCACCACCAGATCGAAACCGTGTTCAAGGCTTTCGGTCGCGCGCTGCGCATGGCCGTGGAGCTCGACGACCGCATGGCCGGCCAGATGCCTTCCACCAAGGGCGTCCTGTAATGCAGACGGTCGCGGTTATCGACTACGGCATGGGCAACCTGCACTCGGTGGCCAAGGCCCTCGAGCACGTGGGCGCCGGCAAGGTGCTGATCACCAGCGATGCCGACGTGATTCGCGAAGCCGACCGTGTGGTGTTCCCCGGCGTCGGCGCGATTCGTGATTGCATGGCCGAGATTCGTCGCCTGGGCTTCGACAAGCTGGTGCACGAAGTCAGCCAGGACCGTCCGTTCCTCGGCATTTGCGTGGGCATGCAAGCCCTGCTTGAACGCAGCGAAGAGAATGATGGTGTCGATTGCATCAGCATGTTCCCAGGCCAGGTGAAGTTTTTTGGCAAGGGCCTGCATGAAGACGGCGAGCACTTGAAGGTCCCGCACATGGGCTGGAACGAAGTGAAGCAGACGGTGGATCACCCGCTGTGGCACAACATTCCGGACCTGGCGCGCTTCTACTTCGTGCACAGCTACTACATCGCCGCCGGCAATGCGCGGCAGGTGGTGGGCAGCGGTCACTATGGCGTCGATTTCGCCGCAGCCCTGGCCGATGGTTCGCGCTTCGCGGTGCAGTTCCACCCGGAGAAGAGCCATACCCATGGCCTGCAACTGTTGCAGAACTTCGCGGCGTGGGACGGGCGCTGGTAATGGCCCGCAAGAAACCGCCGATCCTCACCCTCACGCCCGAGCAGGAGAGTGAAGCGAACCGCAAGATCCAGCGGTTCATGGAGCAGCGTTTCGAACTGGACCTGGGGTCGTTCGAAGCGGCGGAAATTCTTGACCTGTTTACCCGCGAAATTGCTCCGCACTATTACAACAGGGCGATTTTCGATGTGCAGGCGCACCTTAAAGAAAGGTTCGAAAGCATTGAAAGCGACTTGTGGGCGCTCGAGAAAAATTGATTTTCGAGCCAAGCTGAATATTCGTATTTGAAGGTTTGCCAGATGCTGATTATCCCCGCTATCGATCTCAAGGACGGCGCTTGCGTCCGTCTGCGTCAGGGCCGCATGGAAGACTCCACGGTGTTTTCCGATGACCCGGTGAGCATGGCCGCCAAGTGGGTGGAGGGCGGCTGCCGTCGCCTGCATCTGGTCGACTTGAACGGCGCCTTCGAAGGGCAGCCGGTCAATGGCGAAGTGGTCACGGCCATTGCCAAGCGTTACCCGAACCTGCCGATCCAGATCGGCGGCGGCATCCGCTCGCTGGAAACCATCGAGCACTACGTCAAGGCTGGCGTGAGCTACGTGATCATCGGCACCAAGGCCGTGAAAGACCCGGCTTTTGTCGCCGAAGCCTGTCGCGCGTTCCCTGGCAAAATCATCGTCGGTCTGGATGCCAAAGACGGTTTCGTCGCCACCGATGGCTGGGCTGAAATCAGCACCGTGCAGGTCATCGATCTGGCCAAGCAGTTTGAAGCCGACGGCGTGTCCTCGATCGTTTATACCGACATCGCCAAAGACGGCATGATGCAGGGCTGCAACGTGCCGTTCACCGCTGCGTTGGCCGCTGCCACCAAGATCCCGGTGATTGCTTCCGGTGGCATCCATAATCTGGGTGACATCAAGTCGCTGCTCGACGCCAAGGCGCCGGGCATCATCGGCGCAATCACCGGCCGGGCGATCTACGAAGGCACCCTCGACGTCGCTGAAGCGCAAGCTTTCTGCGATTCGTACAAAGGCTGAGGACTCACCATGGCGCTGGCCAAACGCATCATCCCTTGCCTGGACGTGGATAACGGCCGCGTGGTCAAGGGCGTCAAGTTCGAGAACATCCGCGATGCCGGCGACCCGGTGGAAATCGCCCGTCGCTACGACGAACAGGGTGCGGAC
Source organism: Pseudomonas sp. FSO-7 (assembly GCF_059579345.1). Lineage (NCBI taxonomy): Bacteria > Pseudomonadati > Pseudomonadota > Gammaproteobacteria > Pseudomonadales > Pseudomonadaceae > Pseudomonas > Pseudomonas sp. FSO-7. The sequence goes on from NZ_CM184193.1 coordinate 429,579, forward strand.
GAGATTACCTTCCTCGACATCACGGCCAGCGTCGATGGCCGCGATACCACGCTGCATACCGTCGAGCGCATGGCCAGCCAGGTGTTCATCCCGCTGACCGTGGGCGGCGGCGTGCGCACCGTGCAGGACATCCGCAACCTGCTCAATGCCGGGGCGGACAAGGTGTCGATCAACACGGCGGCGGTGTTCAACCCGGAATTCGTCGGTGAAGCGGCCCAGCACTTCGGCTCGCAGTGCATCGTCGTGGCCATCGATGCGAAGAAGGTCTCTGGCCCGGGCGAGACCCCGCGCTGGGAAATCTTCACCCACGGTGGGCGTAAACCCACGGGCCTGGACGCCGTCGAGTGGGCGAAGAAGATGGAAGGCCTGGGTGCCGGGGAAATCCTGCTGACCAGCATGGACCAGGATGGCATGAAAAACGGCTTCGACCTCGGTGTGACCCGCGCCATCAGCGATGCCCTGGGCATTCCGGTGATTGCTTCCGGCGGCGTCGGCAACCTGCAGCACCTGGCCGATGGCATTCTTGAAGGCCACGCCAGTGCGGTACTGGCGGCGAGCATTTTCCACTTCGGCGAATACACCGTGCCGGAAGCCAAGGCCTACATGGCGCATCGCGGTATCTGCATTCGCTGATCGCTGGACACCATGGCGGGCCCAAGGCACTCTTGGGCACACCATGGATTGCGGTAGCCCGACATGCTCAAACGTCTCGTTCTTGCCTTTGCGGGCGCCACGTTGCTGCTCGCAGGCACCACCCGCGCCGCCGATGCTCCGCTGGTGTTGCTGACGGAAAACTTCCCGCCGTACAACATGGCCAAGAACGGCAAAAACTTCGCCCAGGACGAGAATATCCATGGCATTGCCGTGGACATCGTCCGCGAAATATTCAAGCGCGCCGATATCTCCTACAGCCTGACGCTACGTTTCCCCTGGGAGCGCATCTACAAACTCGCCCTGGAAAATCCGGGATACGGTGTGTTTGTCATGGCGCGGTTGCCTGAGCGTGAAAAGCTGTTCAAATGGGTCGGCCCCATCGGTCCGGACGACTGGATCATGCTCGCCAAGGCCGACAGCAAGATCGCCCTCGACTCACTGGAGCAGGCGCGCCAATACAAGATCGGTGCCTACAAGGGCGACGCGATTGCCGAGACATTGGCCAAGCAGGGGCTCAAGCCAATTGTCGTATTACGCGATCAGGACAACGCCAGGAAACTGGTCAACGGCCAGATCGATCTGTGGGCCACCGGGGATCCTGCCGGGCGGTACCTGGCGCGCCAGGAAGGGGTGAACGATCTCAAGACCGTCCTGCGCTTCAACAGTGCCGAGCTGTACCTGGCGTTGAACAAGGACGTGCCTGACGAGGTGGTCGCCCGGCTTCAAAAGGCCTTGGATGAATTGCGCAAGGAAGGCGCGGTGGACGCGATCATGGCGCGGTATCTCTAAGCATTTTACCCACCGCAACGCCGCCATCGCGAGCAAGCTCGCTCCCACAGGGGATCTGCCGTGAACACAAATCTTGTGCCCGATGCAGAACCACTGTGGGAGCGAGCTTGCTCGCGATGGCGGCAGTGCAGTTTGAGATAGCGCTCAGCCGCTACCGATAAACCCCATCCTTCCCATGCCCGACCATCGCCCGATTGCTGCGCAGGCTGATCATCGACTTGATGTCGATCCATTCGATGCCCTGGGCCTTGAGCTTGGGTAGCTCGCGTTCGAGTACCGCCAGGGTCTGCGGGTAGGGATGGCCGATCATCACGGCCGAGCCTTGCCGGCGGGCCAGGTCGATGGCGGTCTGCAATTGATGGGCTATGGCGGCTTCGGTGCGCTCGTCGTCCAGGAACACATCCCGCGACACACTGGCCAGGCCGATCTTTTGCGCTTCGGCGGCTGCAACGGTCTGGGCGCTGGTGCGGCTGTCGACGAAAAACTTGTGCCGTTGCTGCAAGTTCGCCATCAGCCACGCCATGGCCTTGGGCTGGGCGGTCATGCGGCTGCCCATGTGGTTGTTGATCCCGCTGGTGTAGGGCACGGCCGCGAACGCGGCGTCGAGGCGCCTGCCCAGTTCTTCGATGGACAGTTCCGGATGCCAGGCGAACGGCCCGGTGGCCGGGTCCATGGGCATGTGCAGCATGACCAGCTTGTCGGCGCGATGGGCTTCGCGGGCGACTTCGGCGGCGTGAGGGGTGTCGGGCATGATCGCGGCGGTGACCGGACCGGGGAGGGCCAGTACCCGGCGATCCCGAGGCAGATTTTGCCCCAGGTCGTCGATGATCAGGCTCAGGTACGCCTTGTGTGGCGAAGAGGGTGTGGCGGGCGCCGCGTTAACGGCCCCCGTCAGCAGGCACAGCAGGAAGAAGGCGAAACGCAGGCCCATCTCAGCGGCCGGACGTGATGTTCAACCCTTTGAGCAAGCTCAAGGCCTGGGCCAACTGATAATCGTCATCCTGCGGCATTGGCTTGGCCTTGGCGCCGGAACCGGTCGGTTTGTCGGCGCCGCCGTTGCCATTGCCCAGGTGACCTTGCAGGTCGGCTTCCTTGAAGTACTCGCTGTCCTGCTCGTTGGTGATCTTGGCCTTGCGCACCTCGATGTCCGGGACGATGCCCTGGGCCTGGATGGAGCGGCCGTTGGGCGTGAAATACAGCGCGGTGGTGATCTTCAGGGCACGGTCGTTGTTCAGTGGCAATACGGTCTGTACCGAACCCTTGCCGAAACTGGTGGTGCCCATGACCACGCCGCGCTTCTGGTCCTGCAGGGCACCGGCAACGATTTCCGAAGCCGAAGCGCTGCCGCCGTTGATCAGCACCACCAACGGCACGGCTTCGCTCAAGTCGTTGCCGGTGGCCGAGAAGCGCAGCTCGGAATTGGCGATGCGGCCCTTGGTGTAGACGATCAGGCCCTTGGTGATGAAGTGATCCACCACTTCCACCGCCGATTGCAGCACGCCGCCGGGGTTGTTACGCAGGTCCAGGACCAGGCCGTTGAGTTTCTTGCCGTTGTCCTTGCGCAGCTTGGCCAGGGCCTTGGCGACTTCTTCGCCGGTCTTGACCTGGAACTGGGTGATGCGGATGTAGCCGTAGCCCGATTCCAGCAGTTGGCTCTTCACGCTCTTGACCTGGATGACCGCCCGCGTGAGGGTCACGTCGAACGGTGTGCCACCGTCGCGTACCAGGGTCAGGGTGATCTTCTGGCCGATCTTGCCGCGCATCTTGTCCACGGCTTCGGTCATGCTCTGGCCGCGGGTCGGCTGGCCGTTGATCTTGACGATGAAGTCACCGGCCTGGATGCCGGCCTTGGAAGCAGGCGTGTCGTCGATTGGCGAGACCACCTTGACGAAGCCGTCTTCGCTGCCGACCTCGATGCCCAGGCCGCCGAACTCGCCGCTGGTGCTTTCCTGCAGCTCGGCGAAATCGTCCGGCCCCAGGTAGGCCGAGTGGGGGTCAAGGTTGCTGAGCATGCCTTTGATGGCGTTCTCCAGCAGCATCTTGTCATCCACCGGTTCCACGTAGGCGGCCTTGATCCGGTCCATGACCTCGGCAAAGGTGCGCAGCTCGTCCAGCGGCAGCGGGGCCTTGGTGGTCGCAGCCGTGGCGGCGGGTGCCGATGGGGCCGGTTCGGCGGCGAAAGCCAGGGGCGCACCGATCACGAGGGCGATCGTCAGGGCCAGCGAGGTAAGGCGGGACAAATGCAGCATGTCGAACGAACTCCTTAATAGGATGGGCGCGCTTATCCTTGCGCACGACACCATTGGGCCGGGTCACTGGGGCGACCCTGCTGACGAATAGCGAAATACAGTGCTGGCGTATCCTGCCCGCCACTGTTACCGACCGTGGAGATGGACTCACCGGCCTTGACCACATCGCCCGCCGACTTGAGCAGCGTCTGGTTGTGGCCGTACAGACTCAAATAGCCGTTGCCGTGATCGAGGATCACCAGCAGGCCGGCGCCGCGCAACCAGTCGGCGAAGACCACGCGCCCGCCATGCACGGCATGCACCTGGCTGCCGGCGGAAGCGCTGATCATCACCCCGTCCCATTTGGTGCGGGTGTCGTCGCCGCGGGTTTCACCGAAGCGCGCAAGCAATCGACCATTGACCGGCCATGGAAGTTTGCCTCGGGCTGAAGCAAAAGCGCCGTCAAAGGTTTCGCCGTCACTGGAAACCAGTGCGCCGGGGCTGGCTTTTGCCGGTTGGCGCGGTGCGTCGCCGGCGTCCGCGTCGGCCTGGGCTTCACGCAAACGCTTTTTTTCGGCTTCCTGCTGGGCGATCAGCGCTTTCTGGCGCGCTTCTTCCGCCTCTCGGGCCTGGCGAGCCAGGGTCTCTTCGATGGTTTTCAGCACGTTGGCCAGTTCGGCCTGGTCCTGCTCGCGGGCCTTGAGCTTGCTGTCGCGGGCCTTCACGTCGTCATTGAGCTTGGCCAGAGCCACCTGGCGTTCCTTGCGAACCTTCTCGAGTTCTTCACGCTGGGTGTCGAGGCTGCTTTTCTGCACCAGCAACTGGGCCTGCTGCAGCTCGATGTCTTTTTCGACATTAGCCAGTTGGCGCAAGGTTTCGTTGAAATTCTTGAGTTGTTCCAGGCGGGCCTGGCTCAGGTAATCGTAATAGGTGAGGGTGCGGGCGAATTTCTCGGGGTTCTGCTGGTTGAGCAGCAGCTTGAGGTATTCCTGGCGGCCGTTCTGGTAGGCGGCCCGGGCCTGGATGGCGATCAGCTTTTGCTGTTCAGTGCGCGCGCTCTGGAGTTTTTTTTTCTCTCCATCGAGCCGCTGCAGCTCGGATTCGCTTTTCTTCAGCTCTTTTTGCAGGGCGTCGACCTGCTTCTCCAGCTTGCCCATCTCGGTTTCGGTGCCGCGCAGGTCTTTCTGCACGCTGGATTTCTCTTCCTGCAACTTGCCCAACAGCTTTTTCAGCTCGGCAATGTCCTGGCGCGTGGCTTCCAACTGTTGTTGGGTTTGCGCGCGCTCGTCGGCAAAGGCCGGTTGGAGCAAGCAGGTCAGAGCGAGGGCTATCAGGACGCGAAGCATAGAGGCGGGCGACACCAGGGAAAGGGACGGCCTAGTATGCCCGCCCCACGCTGCAAAAAAAACGCCCATTTGGGGCTGTGTGATAACTGGCCCAAAAAACACCAAAAACCCATGTGGGAGCGAGCTTGCTCGCGATGGCGCCAGCACATTCAACAAAGATGTCGATTGGAAGATCGCTATCGCGAGCAAGCTCGCTCCCACAGGGTTTGCGGATCAGACCAGGATCGAAGTCCCGGTCATCTCCGCCGGCTTCTCCATGCCCAGCAGCATCAGCATGGTCGGCGCGACATCGGCCAGCACGCCGCCGTCGCGGACCTTGAAGCCGCGCTTGCCGACATAGATGAACGGCACCGGTTCGGTGGTGTGGGCGGTGTGGGCCTGGCCGGTGGATTCGTCGGACATCTGCTCGACGTTGCCATGGTCAGCTGTGATCAATGCTTCGCCGCCAACCTTTTCCAGGGCCTCGACAATGCGACCAACGCAGGTGTCCAGGCATTCCACGGCCTTGACCGCCGCGTCGAACACCCCGCTGTGGCCCACCATGTCGCCGTTGGCGTAGTTGACCACGATCACGTCGTAACGCTGGTTTTCAATGGCGTCGACGATGCGGTCGGTCACTTCCGGCGCGCTCATCTCCGGTTGCAGGTCGTAGGTGGCGACTTTCGGCGAGGGGATCAGGATGCGTTCTTCGCCCGGGAAAGGCTCTTCACGGCCGCCGGAGAAAAAGAACGTCACGTGGGCGTACTTTTCGGTCTCGGCGATGCGCAGCTGGGTCTTGCCGTTTTTCGCCAGGTAGTCGCCCAGCACGTTTTCCAGGCTGCCGGCGGCGAAGGCCGATGGCGCGGGAATGCTGGCGGCGTATTGGGTCAGCATCACGAAACCGGCCAGTTTTGGCTGGCGGGCGCGTTCGAATTCCTTGAAATCGTCTTCGACAAACACCCGGGTCAGTTCGCGGGCGCGGTCGGCGCGGAAGTTCATGAACACCACGGCGTCGCCGTCTTCGACTTTCACCGGCTCGCCGATGGTGGTGGCCTTGACGAATTCGTCGCTTTCGCCGCGCTCGTAAGCGGCTTGGAGGCCTTCCTGGGCTGTGGCGGCGTTGAATTCGGCGTTGCCGTCGACGATCAGGTTATAGGCCTGGGACACGCGATCCCAACGGTTGTCACGGTCCATGGCGTAGTAGCGGCCGACGAGGCTGGCGATGCGGCCCTTGCCGAGGGCCTGGAACGTGGCGTCCAGCAGCTCGATCGACGACGTGGCGCTTTTCGGCGGGGTGTCGCGGCCATCGAGGAACGCGTGCAGGTAGATCTTCTCGGCGCCGCGCTTGGCCGCCAGTTCGGCCATGGCGACCAGGTGGTCCTGGTGGCTGTGCACGCCACCGTCGGACAGCAGGCCCATGAAGTGCACGGCCTTGCCGGCGGCCACGGCCTTATCCACGGCGGCACAGATGGTCGGGTTTTCGAAGAACTCACCGTCGCGGATCGATTTGGTCACGCGGGTGAAGTCCTGGTACACCACGCGGCCTGCGCCGAGGTTCATGTGGCCGACTTCGGAGTTGCCCATCTGCCCGTCCGGCAGGCCGACGTCCATGCCGCTGCCGGAGATCAGGCCGTTGGGCACGGTGGCCCACAAACGGTCCAGCACGGGCTTGTTGGCCGAATACACGGCGTTGGATTCGTGGCTTTCACTGTGACCGAAGCCGTCGAGAATCATCAGGACCAAAGGTTTAGGCGTGGTAGTCATGGAATCCACTCGTGGCGGGTTAAAAGAAGACGATGGAAAAGGGACGGGCAGTTTAAAGGTAAGTTCCGGCGGCGTCACCGCCGGGCGGGGTTTGGCCGGCCTTGTGTGCTGTGTATACTGGCCGACATTTTAACGCCCTGGAACCTCCTTCGATGGTTGCTCACCTGATTCAATTTGCCACTAACCACTACATTCTCGTCGGTATCTTCGTCGTGCTGCTGGCGTTGCTGGTTGCCCACACGATGCAGGGCGGCGGTCGCAGCCTGAGTACTGGCGAGCTGACCGCGCTGGTCAACAAGGATGCCGGTATCGTGGTCGACATCCGTCCGAGCAAGGATTACGCCGCTGGTCACATTGTCGGGGCGGTGAACATTCCCCAGGACAAATTGATCGCCCGCATCGGCGAACTGGAAAAACACAAGGCCAAGACGCTGATCCTGGTGGACGCCCAGGGCCAGCATGCCGGCACCCACGCCCGCGAGCTGATGAGGTCCGGCTTTACCGCCGCCAAGCTGTCCGGTGGCGTTGCCAGCTGGAAAGCCGACAATCTGCCCCTGGTGAAGTGAAATGCCCCACGTTGTTGTCTATTCCAGCGATTACTGCCCCTATTGCTCCAGAGCCAAGTTCCTGCTCCAGAACAAAGGCGTGGCCTTCGAAGAGATCAAGGTCGACGGCAAGCCGCAACTGCGCGCCGAAATGACCCAGAAGGCCGGACGCACGTCCGTGCCGCAGATCTGGATCGGCAGCACCCACGTGGGCGGTTGCGATGATCTGTTCGCCCTGGAGCGCGCCGGCAAGCTCGACGCGCTGCTCAAGGCCTGAATTTCCCACTAAAGAACCTGAAAGTAAGAAGGATCTGCGATGACTGACCAACAGAACACAGCTGCCAGCGAAGAAGAAACCGCACCGCAATTCTCCTTGCAGCGCATTTATGTACGTGACCTGTCCTTCGAAGCTCCGAAAAGCCCGGCGATCTTTCGCCAGCAGTGGGAGCCGAGCGTAGGCCTGGACCTGAACACCCGTCAGAAAGCCCTGGAAGATGACTTCCACGAAGTGGTGCTGACCCTGTCGGTCACCGTGAAGAACGGTGACGAAGTGGCGTTCATCGCCGAAGTGCAGCAGGCCGGGATCTTCCTGATCAAGAACCTGGATGCTCCTTCGATGAGCCACACCTTGGGCGCATTCTGCCCGAATATCCTGTTCCCCTACGCCCGGGAAACCCTGGACAGCCTGGTGACCCGCGGCTCGTTCCCGGCCCTGATGCTGGCGCCGGTGAACTTCGATGCCCTGTATGCGCAAGAACTGCAGCGCATGCAACAAGAAGGCGGCGCGACCGTTCAGTAAGCGGTATCGCGTCTGTAAGCCAAGACGCAAAACCTGTGGGAGCGAGCTTGCTCGCGATAGCGCTGGGTCAGTCGACTTTGCTGTTGACTGATACACCGCTATCGCGAGCAAGCTCGCTCCCACAGGTGTTTCTGGCTGACGGGAAGGGCTCAGGCGAAGCCGTTCTGCCGCCACGCCTCATAAACCGCCACCGCCACGGTGTTGGACAGGTTCAGGCTGCGGCAGCCTTCGCGCATCGGCAGGCGCAGGCGCTGCTCGGCGGGCAAGGCGTCCAGCACGTCGGCCGGCAGGCCACGGCTTTCCGGGCCGAACAGGAGCGCATCACCGGCGACAAAGCTGGCGTCATGGAACGGCCGCGAACCCTTGGTGGTAAAGGCGAACAGGCGCGGATGCCCGAGGCTTTCCAGACAGCTGGCGAGGTCGGCGTGACGCTGCAAGGTGGCATACTCGTGGTAGTCGAGGCCGGCGCGGCGCAGGCGCTTGTCGTCCATGTCGAAGCCCAGCGGCTCGATCAAATGCAGGTGGCAGCCGCTGTTGGCGCACAGCCTGATGACGTTGCCGGTATTCGGCGGAATTTCCGGTTGAAAAAGGATGACGTGAAACATGCACGGCTCCGCAGATAAAGATGAGCGGCATTCTACGCCGCAAACCGACCGACGTTCGAAGCTAATGCCTCGGGTGATGGGCTCTTTGGCGATCTTCGGCATGATGGTCGGGCTGATGATCGGGCGCCTGACCACGCCCGACCCAAGCGCGTTGCAACAGGTCGAGGTGACAGACGGAACGCTGGTGGCCTGGTTCAACAATGAACCCAAGCTCCATGGCGAAATTGTCGACGGCTCAGTGGCGCTGCTGTTTCAAGCAGAAGGCCGGCCGCAGAAGGGCCAGCTCAAGCTCAACGGCAAGGATGTGAACTGGCGGGTGCGTTTGAGTGACAAGGGATTGTTGCTGACGCTGGTAGCGGCGCGTCCGTTGCGAGGGGAGTGGACCGGCAGCGAAGTGGATGATCGCTGGCGGCTGGAGGTCCGTCTCCAGGAGCAATAAAAGAGGGAATCCCCGGCCTGCCTGTACCAAGGTCCCCAAAACGGTAGGGCCGCGCCAAGCGGGTGGCCCTGGGGGTAAAGAAGGGAAACCTTGACCTGCCTGTATCAAGGCCCCCAAAACAGTGGGCTCGCTGAGCCCGTATAAAATGGGGAATCCCCGGCCTGCCTGTACCAAGGTCCCCGAAACTGGGTAGTGATCTAGCTATTGCAGGGGGCGTGCCAGTTTTAAATGGCCTGTCACAAAAAAGCTGCTGGTGAGGCTGAAAGCCCCGTATTACGGGGCTTTTGCTTTTGTTTGTGCGGTTTTTCCGGGGTTGGGACGGTTGGTTTTGGCGTGTGGCGCATGTGCAATTGCGGTTCGCAGTGCATTGATGCGGTGCATGAAGCCTTCAAAAGCATCGCGAGCAAGCTCGCTCCCACAGGGCTGGCGGCACTCACAAGTATTTGCGCACACCGAAAACCATTGTGGGAGCGAGCTTGCTCGCGATTGGGCCTTCAAGTTCAGCGAAGGGTTGAAGACTGATCAGCCCTCATCCCCGTCATCATCGTCTCCACCATCGACCTTCATCCCCAACTCCTTGATCTTGCGGGTCAAGGTATTGCGGCCCCAGCCCAGCAGCACCGCGGCGTCGCGGCGGCGACCGGCGGTGTGCTTGAGGGCGGTTTCGATCATGATCCGCTCGAAGGCCGGTACGGCGCTGTCCAACAGGCTTGACTGACCGCGGGCCAGGGCCTGGTCGGCCCACTGGCGCAGGGCTTGCTCCCAGTTGGTCACGGGCGCCGAATCCTGCGGCAGGCTCAACAGCTCCGGCGGCAGGTCGCTGATGTGCACTTCGCGACCCGAAGCCATCACCGTGATCCAGCGGCAGGTGTTCTCCAACTGGCGCACGTTGCCCGGCCACGGCAGGTTCTTGAGGTATTCCTCGGTTTCGCTCTTGAGCAGCTTGGGCTCGACCGCCAGTTCCTGGGCCGCGCGGCTGAGGAAGTGGCGGGCCAGGGTCGGAATGTCTTCGCGACGATCCGCCAGGCGCGGGATATGAATACGGATCACGTTCAGGCGGTGGAACAAGTCCTCACGGAACTTGCCGGCGTGAACCAGGGTTTCCAGGTTCTGGTGGGTCGCGGCGATGATGCGCACATCCACCTTGACCGGCGTATGGCCGCCGACCCGATAGAACTCGCCATCGGCCAGCACCCGCAGCAAGCGGGTCTGGGTGTCAGCCGGCATGTCGCCGATCTCATCGAGGAATAGCGTACCGCCGTCGGCTTGCTCGAAGCGCCCGCGCCGCAGGTTGGCCGCGCCGGTGAACGCGCCTTTTTCATGGCCGAACAGTTCGGACTCCATCAAGTCCTTGGGAATCGCCGCCATGTTCAGCGCGATGAACGGCGACGCCGCCCGCGGGCTGTGGCGGTGCAGGGCGTGGGCCACCAGTTCTTTACCAGTACCCGACTCGCCGTTGATCAGCACGGTGATGTTGGAGTGGCTCAGGCGCCCGATGGCGCGAAACACTTCCTGCATCGCCGGCGCTTCGCCGATGATTTCCGGGGTGCGGGCCAGGGCCGGCACCTCCTCCATGCCCTGTTGCTCTTGGGCGTGCTGGTTGGCGCGCTTGACCAGCGACACGGCTTCGTCGACGTCGAATGGCTTGGGCAGGTATTCAAACGCCCCGCCCTGGTAGGACGCCACGGCGCTGTCCAGGTCGGAATGGGCGGTCATGATGATCACCGGCAGCCGCGGATGCTGTTCGCGAATCCGCGCCAACAGGTCCAGGCCGCTGGCGCCGGGCATGCGGATGTCGGAGATGATGACGTCCGGTTGCTGACGCGCCAGGCGACTCATCACCCCATCGGCGCTGTCGAAGCTCTGGGTGGTCATGCCTTCTTGTTGCAAGGCTTTTTCCAGGACCCAACGGATAGAACGGTCGTCATCGACGATCCACACGGTTTCACTACGGCTCATGTCGATGTGGCTCCTTGTTCCAGTGGCAGGAAGATCGAGAAGGTGGTGTGGCCGGGGTGGCTCTCACACTCGATCAAGCCCTGATGCTGACTGATGATGTTCTGGGTAATGGCCAGGCCCAGCCCGGTACCGTCCGGACGGCCGCTGACCATGGGAAAGAAGATGGTTTCCTGCAGCTCGGCAGGGATGCCCGGGCCGTTGTCGATGATCTCGATCTTGGTCACCAGGCGATGGCGCACGTGGCCAATGGTGAACTGGCGCATGGCGCGGGTCCGCAGGCTGATGCGACCCAGGCGCAGTTCGTTCTGGCTGCTGATGGCCTGCATCGCGTTGCGCACGATGTTCAGCACCGCCTGGATCATTTGCTCGCGGTCGATCAAGACGTCGGGAATGCTCGGGTCATAGTCGCGCACCAAGGTGATGCAGCCCTGGCTTTCCGCTTCCACCAGGCTGCTGACGCGCTCCAGCACTTCATGGACGTTGCACATCGCCAGGGACGGCAGCTTGTTCGAGCCGAGCATGCGGTCCACCAGGTTCCGCAGGCGGTCGGCTTCCTCGATGATGACGTTGGTGTAGTCCTTGAGGCTTTCTTCCGGCAGTTCGCGGGCGAGCAACTGCGCCGCGCCACGTATCCCGCCGAGGGGGTTCTTGATCTCATGGGCGAGGCCGCGCACCAGCATCTTGCTGGTTTCCTGCTTGGACAGCTGCGCCTCTTCCTTGGTGATGCGCAGTAGGCGGTCACGTGGGTGGACCTCCAGCAGCAGCAAGGTGGCGCCGTTATTCAGGATCGGCGTGACCGCGTAATCCACGGTCAGGGTCTGGCCAGTCAGGGCGGTGAGCATCGCCTCGCGCTTGGTGAACGGGTGAGCCTGCTCCACCGCTTGGCGCAGGGAATTGAGCGCTTCGGCGGATTCGGTGAACAACTCGCTGATGAACTGCCCGTGGCTGCGCTGGCCGCTGACAGCCAGGAGCATCTCCGCCGCCGGGTTCATGTACTCGAGGCGCAATTCGGCGTCGAGCAGGATGGTCGCGGTGGTGAGGTTGTCGAGCAGCAAGCGGTGTAGTGCGTCGCTAATGGTCATCAGGACCTCTTTTGGAGCGTAGCAACTCGGGACCGGTCCCAAATTGCGCGCGCGATTGATGCGCTGTTGCCAGGAAAATGCAAAAACCAAACCAAGGCTCCGAAAAGAAGCGTTTAGAGCCTCAAAAGGATGTTTTTCGGTCGGTTGCGTGGCGTTCTGCCAGCTTTTTCGGGTACTTTCGAACCAAAATGGGTTTTGGATCTGAGTAGCGTGCAAGCTATTGCACCAATATAGTGCGAAGGTGTGGGCCGCGTTAGAAGAACGGCAAGATGCTGCTTTTTTCTTCTTCAGGCTTTTCGGCGAGGGGGCATTCGGGGCGCTGGCCGTAATCGGCGGTGGCGCAGGGTTTGATGCGGCGCTTCTGCGCCAGGGACACGCGCTGCATGTGGAAGGGCTGGTTGGCGGTGCGTTCGACGATACGGTCCTGCTCGTCGAGGATTTCGACCGCCAGGTGATGGGTGCCTCGATCGATGTCGCTCAAGGCGAATACCGGGCTCGGCCCCGGCGCGCCCGTTGGCTTGCCATCAAGTAACAGTCGGTAGCGGTGGCCTTTTTTCAGGCCGGGTTCGCTGGTGACGCTGACGATCAATTCGCCTGCGGTGCTGCGTATCGTTGCGTCCGGCTCGGGAATCAAGAGCCTGAGCATTTCGTAATGAAACAGCGGCTCGGGCCGGGCTTCGACCGCGGGTGCCGAGGTTGTACCCGTGGGCGCCGGCATCCGGTTGCCGGGTGGCAGTTGGACTTTCTTTGCGTTGCCGGGGCGCGGCTGATCGGTGAACACGCGATTGCCCTGGGCATCGATGTAGGTGTAGACCTGCGCCACCCCGGGCAGCGCCGTCAGCGCCAGGCCCAGCGCAAGCCACCAGCGGATCATGGCTGGTGCACCCGTTGCACGGTGAAGGTGACGGTTTCGCTTTGCTGCACGAGGTTGTCGCCGTCGACGACTTGAACCGCGAGGCTGTGCTCGCCCCGATCGATGTTCACCAATTGCAGGCGCGGCACGTTGCTCGGCTGGCCGTAGGGCTGTCCGTCCAGCAGCAACCGGAACAGATGCGGGCTGCGCAGGCGCGGTTGAGCGTGCACGCCAACGGTGAAGGTGCCGTTGTTGGCGCGCAGGGCCTCGTCGGTGGGGATGTCGGTCAGTTCCAGGATTTCGTAGGCATCGCGCGGCTCTTCGCGGGTGGCGGGGGGCGTCGGTGTGTCCGGGCTGGCCGGGGATTGGCGCTCGATGCTGTTGAGCGGCGGCAACTCTACCGTCTGGGCCGGGATGCCTTGGGGCGGCTGGTTGCTGTAGGCGGTGTTGCCCTCGGCGTCGGTGTACTTGTAGATCTGCGCAGCGGCGGGCAGAGCCAGTAGCAACAACAGGCTGATTGAAAAACCACGACCCATGAAAATCGACCGAAAACGAAAAGTGATGGGTGCAGCATAGGCTAGGCGGCGCGATGGCCCAAGTTGTCGCCCCCAATCCCCTGTGGGAGCGAGCTTGCTCGCGATGGCGGTGTGTCAGTCGCTGAATAGTGGATGTGACGGCCCCATCGCGAGCAAGCTCGCTCCCACATTGGATCTGTGGTGTTCACAGCCTTTATGCCCGACGCTGGATCCCTGTGGGAGCGAGCTGGCTCGCGATGGCGGCGTGTCAGGCGCTGAGGTGTTGGATGTGCAGGCCTCATCGCGAGCAGGCTCGCTCCCACAGGGGAAGGGGGGGCTCAGGATGTTGGGGAGAGGCACAGCCCTGCGGTTGCCCGGATCAGGGCGAGCCTGTGCACTGGGTGCTGCTTGTTGTGGTGGGTGGCACGGGCCAACCATTGTGGGCACTGCGGGTCGGTGCGGTAGGGGGCGAAGTCGGCCAGTTGCTGCAACAGGCGTTTTTGCAGGCGGTCGAGTTGCGGGCGGATCTGGCCCACCAGGTCCGGGCGCGGGAGGTCCGGGGCCTTGCCGTCCAGGGCCCAATCGGACAAGTCGACGTATTGCACCAATTTGTTGGCTTCTATCTGGGCGGCGAAAAACGCTTCCACGGTTTCGCTGCTCAGTTTATAGGCCGGTGCCTGGGCGACGGCCGCGGCAATGACTTCACGCTCGCGCTGACGATCTTCTACGGGTTTGCCACTGTCCCATTTACTCAGCGCCACTTGATCGGCGATGGCCAGGCGTTCGCCAATGGCGTTAAGCAGCGGGGTCAGGGCCTCAGGGGCGTGAGTCGAGGCGGCTTCGGCGGTGGTAGCCAGCAGCGCAGCAGACAGGGCAAGGCAGAGCTTGAAGCGCAAAGTCATGGGCAGTCTCGTCTTCTAAGGGGAGCGACGGGGCATCATGCACGTAACCGACGCCCATAAAAAAGGCCTCCCGAAGGAGGCCTTTCTTTATCTCACGCCGTGCGTGGCGGCGCTTACTGGATCAGCAGCTGTAGTACAGCTCGTATTCCAGTGGGTGAACGAAGGTGCGAACCTTGATTTCTTCTTCGCTTTTCAGTGCGATGTAAGCGTCGATGAAGTCATCGCTGAATACGCCGCCCTTGGTCAGGAACGCACGGCCCTTGTCCAGCTCTTCCAGGGCTTCTTTCAGGCTGCCACAGACCTGCGGGATTTCCTTGGCCTCTTCAGGCGGCAGGTCATACAGGTTTTTGTCAGCGGCATCGCCAGGGTGGATCTTGTTCTGGATACCGTCCAGACCGGCCATCATCAGTGCAGCGAAGGCCAGGTACGGGTTGGCAGCCGGGTCCGGGAAGCGTGCTTCGATACGGCGGGCTTTAGGGCTGTTCACGTAAGGAATACGGATCGAGGCGGAACGGTTGCGAGCCGAGTAGGCCAGCATCACCGGGGCTTCGAAGCCTGGTACCAGACGCTTGTAGGAGTTGGTCGACGGGTTGGTGAAGCCGTTCAGGGCCTTACCGTGCTTGATGATACCGCCGATGAAGTACAGGGCGGTGTCCGACAGACCGGCATAGCCTTCGCCTGCGAAGGTGTTCTTGCCGTCCTTGGAGATCGACATGTGAACGTGCATGCCCGAACCGTTGTCGCCGTACAGAGGCTTCGGCATGAAGGTCGCGGTGCGGCCGAAGGCGTCAGCAACGTTGTGTACACAGTACTTGAGGGTCTGTACTTCGTCAGCCTTCTTGACCAGCGTGTTGAATTTCACGCCGATTTCGTTCTGGCCGGCAGTCGCCACTTCGTGGTGGTGAACTTCGACGGTCTGGCCCATTTCTTCCAGTGCGTTGCACATGGAGGTACGGATTTCGTGGTCGAAGTCGAACGGTGGAACCGGGAAGTAGCCGCCCTTGATGCCTGGACGGTGGCCTTTGTTGCCGCCTTCCACGTCCTGGTCGGACATCCACGAACCTTGTTCGGAGAAGATCTTGAACATGGAGCCAGAGATGTCGGACTTGAATTTGACCGAGTCGAAGATGAAGAACTCAGGCTCAGGACCGAAGAAAGCGGTGTCGCCGATGCCGGTGGACTTCAGGTATTCCTCGGCGCGGTGGGCGATGGCGCGTGGGTCGCGGTCATAGCCTTGCATGGTCGAGGGTTCGATGATGTCGCAGACCAGGATCAGGGTCGGCTCTTCGGTGAATGGGTCCAGGACGGCGGTTGCGTCGTCCGGCATCAGGATCATGTCGGAGGCTTCGATGCCTTTCCAGCCGGAGATGGAGGAACCGTCGAACATTTTCCCGATTTCAAAGAATTCGTCGTCCAGCGCATCACGGGCCGGCATGGTCACGTGATGTTGAGTACCTTTGGTGTCAGTGAAGCGCAGATCAATCCACTTGACGTCATGATCTTTGATGAGTTGAACCGACTTCGACATATGTCCTCCGGGTGGCTTCGGGCGGGTAGTGGAGTGCCCTTAGATATGGGTGATGCCGGCGCGAATACTCTGCCAAGGCAACCTGCCTCACAAGGGAGCAAATTGCATGCCAGTGCCCCAGCATGGGTTTTTTGCACCAAATCCACGCTTTTAAAGGCGTAAATCAAAGATTGTCAGACAATAACGCACTGCAATGTGGCGTCGTCAGTCGATAATGACCTGTTTTGGTGCATGCAAAACCATCTGCACATAAACTGGTTAAACCTTGAGCAATTTCCGCTATAATCCGCGCCCCCCTTTTTCGGCTGGCCGTTCGCGCGCTGTTTTCATGAAACTAATCGTAAAAGTCTTCCCCGAGATCACCATCAAGAGCCGCCCGGTACGGATGCGTTTCATCCGCCAGTTGGCCAAGAACATCCGTGCCGTGCTCCGAGACCTGGACCCGGCTGTGGTGGTGAATGGCGTGTGGGACAACCTCGAACTGGAAACCCGTGTCAGCGAACCCAAGCTTCTGAAGGAAATGACCGAGCGCCTGAGCTGCATGCCGGGCATCGCGCATTTTTTGCAAGTCGATGAATACCCGCTGGGGGATTTCGACGACATCCTCGCCAAGTGCATGCTTCATTATGGTGACGCATTGGCCGGCAAGATCTTTTCGGTGCGTTGCAAGCGCGCCGGCAAGCACGTGTTCAGCTCGATGGATGTGGAGAAGTACGTCGGCAGCCAGTTGCGCCGGCAGTGCGGCGCGGCCGGTATTTCGTTGAAAGACCCGGAAATCGAAGTGCGCATCGAAATTCGCGACCAGCGGTTGTTCGTGATCCACAGCCAGCACAACAGCATCGGCGGTTATCCGCTGGGCTCGCTGGAGCAGACCCTGGTGCTGATGTCCGGTGGCTTCGACTCCACGGTGGCCGCCTACCAGATCATGCGTCGCGGGCTGATGAGCCATTTCTGCTTCTTCAACCTTGGTGGCCGGGCCCATGAACTGGGCGTGATGGAAGTGGCGCACTTCATCTGGAAGAAGTACGGCAGCTCCCAACGCGTGTTATTTGTGAGCGTGCCGTTCGAGGAAGTCCTTGGCGAGATTCTCGGCAAAGTCGATAACAGTCATATGGGCGTCATTTTGAAGCGTATGATGTTGCGCGCCGCTTCACGAATTGCCGACCGCCTGCAAATCGATGCGCTGGTGACCGGCGAGGCGATCTCCCAGGTGTCGAGCCAGACGTTGCCGAACCTGTCGGTGATCGACTGCGTGACCGAGAAGCTGGTCTTGCGTCCACTGATCGCCAGCCACAAGCAGGACATCATCGACCAGGCCAATGAAATCGGCACCGCCGAGTTTGCCCGGCACATGCCGGAGTACTGCGGCGTCATCTCGGTCAATCCGAAGACGGCGGCCAAGCGCGGGCGGGTGGAGCACGAAGAGAAAGAATTCGACATGGCGGTGCTCGAGCGAGCGCTCGAAAACGCCAGGCTGGTACCGATCGATCGCGTTATCGATGAATTGGGCCAGGACATCAAGATTGAAGAAGTCGGCGAAGCGCTGGCCGGTCAGATCATCATCGACATCCGCCACCCGGATGACGCTGAAGACGACCCGCTGAGTATCGCTGGCATCGAGGTAAAAACGATGCCGTTCTATGCCGTGAACGCGCGTTTCAAGGAACTGGACCCTACTCGCCAGTACCTGCTTTATTGCGACAAAGGCGTGATGAGTCGCCTGCATGCCCACCATTTGCTCAGTGAGGGGCATGCCAATGTGCGCGTTTATCGACCGAGCTAAGTGCCCGGGGCTGTTTGCCTGTGGCCTGCGTCACCGGCCCCCCGACGCCGCCGACAGGCTGTAACGGCTTTGTCGGACTCAACGTAAATCGCTGCCACGACCTGTCAGCACACCGAATCCTCTGATCGAGATACACAAGTGATCGAAAATCTACGCAACATCGCCATCATTGCTCACGTTGACCATGGTAAGACCACCCTGGTAGACAAACTCTTGCGTCAATCCGGCACCCTGGAGCGCAACGAGCTCAACGACGAGCGCGTGATGGACTCCAACGACCAGGAAAAAGAGCGCGGTATTACCATCCTGGCGAAAAACACCGCCATCAACTGGAACGGCTACCACATCAACATCGTGGACACCCCGGGCCACGCCGACTTCGGTGGTGAAGTAGAGCGCGTGATGTCGATGGTCGACTCCGTGCTGCTGCTGGTTGACGCTCAAGACGGCCCTATGCCGCAAACCCGTTTCGTGACCAAGAAGGCCTTCGAAGCTGGCCTGCGTCCGATCGTGTGCATCAACAAGGTTGACCGTCCAGGCGCGCGTCCGGACTGGGTTCTGGACCAGATCTTCGATCTGTTCGACAACCTGGGCGCCACCGAAGAACAGCTGGACTTCAAGGTCGTCTACGCCTCGGCCCTGAACGGTATTGCCGGTCTGGACCATACCGAAATGGCTGAAGACATGACCCCGCTGTACCAGTCGATCGTCGACAACGTACCGGCACCGAAAGTCGACCGTGACGGCCCGTTCCAGATGCAGATCTCCGCACTGGACTACAACAGCTTCCTGGGTGTTATCGGTGTGGGCCGTATCGCTCGTGGTCGCGTCAAGCCGAACACCCCGGTCGTGGCTATCGGTGCCGACGGCAAGCGCCGCAATGGTCGTATCCTGAAGCTGATGGGTCACCACGGTCTGCACCGCGTAGACGTTGAAGAAGCGGCTGCCGGCGACATCGTCTGCATCAGCGGCATGGACTCGCTGTTCATCTCCGACACCCTGTGCCACCCGGACACCGTTGAAGCGATGAAGCCGTTGACCGTCGACGAGCCAACCGTTTCCATGACCTTCCAGGTCAACGACTCGCCATTCTGCGGTAAAGAAGGCAAGTTCGTGACGTCCCGTAACATCAAGGAGCGTCTGGACAAAGAACTGCTGTACAACGTTGCACTGCGCGTTGAAGAAGGCGACTCGGCCGATAAGTTCAAGGTCTCCGGCCGTGGCGAACTGCACCTCTCGGTTCTGATCGAAACCATGCGTCGCGAAGGCTTCGAAATGGCTGTAGGCCGTCCGGAAGTGATCATCCGTCTGGTTGACGGCGTGAAGCACGAACCGTTCGAAAACGTCACCATCGACCTGCCGGAAGAATCCCAGGGCAAGGTGATGGAAGAGATGGGCCTGCGTAAGGGCGACCTGACCAACATGGTGCCGGATGGCAAAGGCCGTGTACGTCTGGAATACAACATCCCTGCTCGCGGTCTGATCGGTTTCCGTAACCAGTTCCTGACCCTGACCAACGGTGCTGGCATCCTGACCTCGATCTTCGACCGTTACGACGTGATGAAGTCTGGCGACATGTCTGGCCGTCAGAACGGCGTTCTGGTTTCGGTTGAAACCGGCAAGGCACTGACTTACTCCCTGGAAACCCTCCAGGCGCGTGGCAAGCTGTTCGTCGAGCACGGCCAGGAAATCTACGGTGGCCAGATCGTTGGTCTGAACAGCCGTGACAACGACCTGGGCGTGAACCCTACCAAGGGCAAGAAGCTCGACAACATGCGTGCTTCGGGCAAAGACGAAACCATCGCCTTGGTTCCACCTGTTCGCTTCACCCTGGAACAGGCCCTGGAATTCATCCAGGACGATGAATTGTGTGAAGTGACTCCGAAGTCGATCCGCCTGCGTAAGAAGATCCTGGACGAAAGCGAGCGTACCCGCGCTGCCAAGAAAGCCAAGAACTGATTTAGCCCAGGCTGAATGAAAAACGCCCCCGGTCGCGAGATCGGGGGCGTTTTTTTATGCCTGGAAGTGATGTGGCGCCTGTTGGGGCCTCATCGCGAGCAAGCTCGCTCCCACAGTGGATGTGCAGTGGGTACAGATTTTGTGTTCGACATGAATCCCTTGTGGGAGCGAGCTTGCTCGCGATGACGGTGGTTCAGGCACCGCCGAACCCTCTGTAGGTCAGAACTTGTCCAACGTCCGCGGATTGCGCTCGCGCTCCACTTCCTTGGGCTTGTAGGCACAATACCCCGGCCGTGGGCCTACCCGTGGATGGTTGCGGCAGGTGTCCGGGCGCTTCTCGTAAATGGTGCACAACCGGCTCTTGCGGTCCAGATAAAGGCAATCGTTGTTGCTCATGCGCTGGAGCGTGAAGATTTCCGACTTCTGGTTGTAACGCTCGACGATCCCTTCCTTTTGCAGGCGCTTGGCGATGTTCTTCGGCGGGTCGCCCAGTTCGAATTCATCGACGATGCCGATGCGGATCAGGTCCTTGATCTTGACCTCCACCGGCAGCGTGCAGCAGCTCGACACGCAGGAACCGCACATCGGGGCGGAGTACTTGGCCCAGGTATCGAGTCGGTCGATCTCCGCGGCGGCGATCAGGTTGGGCTTCATCATCACGGTTTACCAGCATGCATCAGGGCGCGCGATCATACCGGGACTGGTGAAATTTTGAACGACCATCTGCCGGTTTTTTTTCATCCAGGCAAAAACGCTCCAGGACCGGCACGCCCCCTGCATTCATTCGCCCATATGGCAGTTCCCTGGCGACGATTCTCCGGCACGGTGGAAAAACCACCGAACCTGCGCCTGTACCGCCTGTCAGACCGACTAGGCTCAGACAATTCCATGCTCGTTCGAGGTCTCATCAATGACTCAAGAACCACTTGTTCGCGAAGCCGAAGTCGCTGCTTTTCGCGATGCTGTGTTGACCAAACTCACTTATGCCGTCGGCAAGGACCCCGATCATGCGTTTGATCACGATTGGTTCGAAGCCATTGCCCTGGCCGCCCGCGACCACATGGTCGAACACTGGATGGACCACACGCGGCAGATCTACCGCAAGGGCCAGAAGCGCGTCTATTACCTCTCCCTGGAATTCCTCATCGGTCGCTTGCTCTACGACAGCCTGAGCAACCTCGGCCTGCTGGACACCGCCCGTGAAGCCTTGACCGAACTGGGCGTGGACCTGGAGCGTATCCGCCTGCTCGAGCCGGACGCGGCGCTGGGCAATGGCGGCCTCGGCCGCTTGGCGGCGTGCTTCATGGAAAGCATGTCGACCCTGGGCATCGCCGGCCATGGCTACGGGATTCGTTATGAGCACGGCCTGTTCCGCCAGGCGATTGTCGATGGCTGGCAGCAGGAGCAGACCGAGCACTGGCTGGACTTCGGCAACCCGTGGGAGTTCGAGCGCCCGGAGGTGGTCTACCCGATCGGCTTTGGCGGCAGCGTCGAAACCGTGACCGATGACACCGGCAAGACTCGGCAAGTCTGGTCCCCGGGCGAAACCGTGCGTGCCATCGCCTATGACACCCCAGTGGTGGGTTGGCGCGGTGCCAGCGTCAACACCCTGCGCCTGTGGCGCGCCCGGGCGGTGGAAGACCTGCACCTGGAACGCTTCAATGCCGGCGACCACTTGGGCGCGGTAGCGGAAGTGGCCCGGGCCGAAAGTATTTCCCGCGTGCTGTATCCGGCCGACAGCACCGAAGCCGGCCAGGAACTGCGCCTGCGCCAGGAATATTTCTTCGTCGCCGCCTCGTTGCAGGATTTGCTGCGCCGCCATCGCAACATGCACACCTCGGTGCTGACCCTGGGCGATCACGCGGCGATCCAGCTCAACGACACGCACCCGTCCATCGCCGTGGCCGAGCTGATGCGTCAATTGGTGGACGTCTACGATGTGGCCTGGGACGCGGCCTGGCAGATCACCCAGGACACGCTGTCCTACACCAACCACACGCTGCTGCCCGAAGCCCTGGAGACCTGGCCGGTGGGGCTGATGGAACGCATGTTGCCCCGGCACATGCAGATCATCTACCTGATCAACGCCCAGCACATCGATTCGCTGCGGGCCAAGGGCGTGCACGATTTCGACGTGCTGCGCTCGGTGTCGCTGATCGAAGAGGACAACGGCCGCCGGGTGCGCATGGGTAACCTGGCGTTCCTCGGTTCCCACAGCGTCAACGGCGTGTCCGGGTTGCATACCCAGCTGATGCGCAGCACGGTGTTCTCCGAGCTGCACAAACTCTATCCGAATCGGATCAACAACAAGACCAACGGCATCACCTTCCGCCGCTGGTTGTTCCAGGCCAACGCCGAATTGACCTCGATGATGGTCGACGCCCTCGGCCCGAGCGTGCTCGACAACCCCGAGGAACGCCTGATCGAACTGGAGCCGTTTGCCGACAAGCCGGCGTTCCGCAAGGCGTTCGCCGAACAGCGCCTGCACAGCAAGAAGGCCCTGGCTTACCTGATCCATGAGCGATTGGGCATCGCCGTCAACCCGGCGGCGATGTTCGACGTGCAGGTCAAGCGGATCCACGAGTACAAGCGCCAGTTGCTCAACCTGATGCACACCGTGGCGCTGTACCAGGCGATCCGCGCCGAGCCGGAAGTGGATTGGGTGCCGCGGGTGAAGATCTTCGCCGGCAAGGCCGCCGCCAGTTATCACCAGGCCAAGCTGATCATCAAGCTGACCAACGACATCGCCCGGGTGGTGAACAACGACCCGACCGTGCGTGGTTTGCTCAAAGTGGTGTTCCTGCCCAACTACAACGTCAGCCTGGCCGAAAGCATCATCCCGGCGGCGGACTTGTCGGAGCAGATTTCCACGGCCGGTTTCGAAGCGTCGGGCACCAGCAACATGAAGTTCGGCCTCAACGGCGCGCTGACCATTGGCACCATGGACGGCGCCAACGTGGAAATGCATGAGCGCATCGGTGGCGAACACATGTTCATCTTCGGCCTGACCGCCGAGCAGGTGGAAGCGCGCAAGCAAAACGGAGAGTTCAGCGCCGCGCCGGACATCGCCGCGTCCCACCGGCTCAACGATGTGTTGCAGGCGATTCGTGGCGGGGTGTTCTCGCCGGATGATCCGATGCGCTACGCCGGGCTCGTGGACTCGCTGGTGGACTACGACCGCTTCCTGGTGTGCGCCGACTTCGACTCGTATTGGAACGCCCAGGCCAAGGTCGAAGAACGGTGGCACGACTCCAAGCAGTGGTGGCGTTCGGCGGTGCTCAACACCGCGCGCATGGGTTGGTTCTCCTCGGACCGGACCATCCGTGAATACGCCACCGACATCTGGAAAGCCCTGGAGTAGCATTTGCTGTAAGAAATGTGAGCGAAGCCCAACGGCGGTTGGGCTTCGTCGATATACTAGGCGCCAGTTTCGCCGGGCTGTGTGGCCGGACTCAGTAAGGGGCAGCGCACCAATCCAATGTGGGAGTGAGCTTGCTCGCGATAGCCGTGGGGCAGGCAATATCAGTGTCGCCTGACACGCCGCTATCGCGAGCAAGCTCGCTCCCACAGGGTTTGGGGGTTTCCACTAGACTGATCCAGGCACCGCATCACCCCGGTTACGCCCGCAACGGGCCGCTTAGGGATATCGACCATGCAATGGATCTTGATGCTGTTGGGCCTGGCACTCGGCTGGGTGGTGGACGAGTCGTTCGCCGATGCGCTGATAGGCGCACTGGTGGGGCTTGGCATCGCCCAGGCGTTTAGGCTGAGCCGCCTCGCTGCCCAGGCCACCAAGCAACAGGGCCTTCTGCAGGAGGCGCAGCGTAGCTTGATCGAGCTGCAAGCGCGTCTGACGGTGCTCGAGCGCGGCAGTACTGCTGCACCGAGTGATCCGGCGCCAGCGCCTGAAGTCGTCGTCGCCCAGTCACCGAAAGCCGAACCTCGTGTCGAGCCGGAGTTGAGCTGGGAACTGCCGCCTGACCTCGAGCCCGTCTCGGCAATGGCTACGCAAGCCAGTCAGCCCCTGCCCGACGACATCTGGAAACCTCAGCCTGTCGCCTCCCAGCCCGCCGCCCGCAAACCGGTTCGCCCGGAACCGGTGGTTTTTGAGCCCGCAGCGCCCCGTGGCCCGAATCTGTTCGACCGCGCCTGGATGGGCGCGCGCAATTGGCTGTTCGGCGGCAACACCGTGCTGCGGGTCGGCGTGGTGCTGTTGTTCCTCGGCCTGGCGTTCCTGCTGCGCTATGCCACCGAAGGCCTGGTGGTCCCGATCGAACTGCGTTACGCCGGCGTCGCGGCCAGCGCCTTGGGCCTGCTGGGCCTGGGTTGGTGGCTGCGCAACCGCAACAACAATTATGCGCTGATGCTCCAGGGTACCGGGATCGCCGTGTTGTACCTGACCGTGTTCGCCGCCATGCGCCTGCATCCATTGCTCGATTCCAAGGCCGCCCTGGGCTTGCTGGTAGCGGTGACGGTGTTCTCGGCGATCCTGGCGGTGACCCAGAACGCCTTGGGCCTGGCCGCAGCCGCAGCGTTGGGCGGCTTCGCCGCACCGATCCTGACCTCCACCGGCAGCGGCAACCACGTCGCCCTGTTCAGTTACTTCATCCTGCTCAACGCCGGCATCCTCGCGATTGCCTGGTTCAAGGCCTGGCGCCTGCTCAACCTGATCGGCTTCGTCGGCACCTTCGGCATCGGTTTGGCTTGGGGCCTGCGCTCCTACGCGCCGGAACTGCTCTGGAGCACCGAGCCGTTCCTCATTCTGTTCTTCCTCATTTACCTGGCGATCGGCTTGCTGTTCACCCGTCGCAAACTGTTGGAAATGAGCGACGCCCCCGAGGACTGCAGCCGCGAGGCGTTGCTGCGCTGGTCGGCGCGCAAGGGCGATTACGTGGACGGCACGATGTTGTTCGCGCCGCCACTGGTGGGCTTCGGTCTGCAGTTCGCCTTGGTGCAGCATCTGGAGTTCGCCGCTGCCTTCAGCGCCCTGGCCCTGGGCATGATCTACATGGGCCTGGCCCGCGTGCTGATGGGGGGCCGGGCCTTGCTGCTGGCCGAAACCTGCCTGGCCCTGGGGGTGATTTTTGCCAGCCTGGCGATTCCGTTGGGGCTCGACGCCCGTTGGACCTCGGCGGCCTGGGCCGTGGAGGGCGCGGGGATCTTCTGGCTGGGCCTGCGTCAGCAACGACCCTTGGCCCGGGCCTTTGCCTTGCTGCTGCAACTGGGCTCGGCGCTGGCCTTCATCAGCGAACTGCGGTCCGGCGAAGGCAGCCTGCTCGATGGGGCTCCGTTGGGGGCGTTGATGCTCGGCGGCGCCTTGCTCTTCACCTTCTACCAACTGCGCAAAGCTGCGCCGGACCTCACCTCGACGTGGGAGCGCCAGGGTTTACCGGTGTTGGCTGTCCTGGGACTCAGCTTCCTGTATTTGCTGGCGCCGCTGTTTTTCTTCACCCATGGCACTGCCATTGCCTGGGCCCTGGCCGGTTTGGCGACGCTGTTTGTCGGCCTGCGCCTGCAATCGCGCAGCTTCCTGTTCACGGCATTCGCGGTGCAGTTGCTCGGCGGCGCGCTGTTCCTGATGCGCTTGCAAGGCGCCGAGGGCGATGCGTCGGCGGTGTTCAGCGCGGGCTGGAGCGGGTTGCTCAGTGCTTCGCTGATCGGCCTGGCGTTGATCGGCGGCATGTTGCTGGCGGCGCGCGACGACATGGTGCGCAACGATGTCCGATTGCTGCGCGGCTTGTCCGTGGTGCTGCTGGCGGGGCTGGTGCTGATCAATCTCGCGGTGCTGTTCGTCCTGCCCTGGCAAACGGCGAGCGGCGTATGGGCGGCCAGTGGCCTGTTGATCATCTGGCTGAGCCTGTACCTGAAACAACGCGCGAGCTTTGTCTTCGGCTTGCTGCTGCAACTGCTGGGCGGTGCGGCGTTCCTGACGGCGGGGCCGGCGCTGTTGGGGCCGCTCAATGCCGAGGATCTGCGGCCCCTGGCCCATAGCGGTTTCTGGACGCCGCTGGTGCTGGGGCTGGCGGCGTTGGTGGGCGCATGGCGCCTGCAACGGGCCCACGCCGCGCAGGAACTGGACGCCCTGAGCTTGCAGCGCCTGTCCGAGCTGTTACTGATCTGGGGCGCGGGCTGGTGGGCGCTGGCGTGGGTCAGCGAAGTGCTGCGCTTTGCCCCGGCGAACCTGCAGGGCAGCTTGCTATTGGTGGTCGCGGCGCTCAGCGTGGCGGTGTGGAGCGTTTTGTCGCTGCGTTTGAAATGGCCGGCGCTGGGGTTGCTGTGCACGTTGTTGATTCCGGCGGCGGGTTGCGTGCTGGTGGCGACGGGGCACAGCTACTACCACCCGGCTGCGGATTTCGGCTGGCTGGCCTGGCTGGCGGTATTTGCCGTGCATTTCCTCTCGCTCAAGCGCCTGGCGCCGATGCTGCCGGCCCAGGCGCGCAGTACCGCCCACGTGCTCGGTTGCTGGTTGCTGATGGCGGTGTTGATGCTGGAATTGCGTTACGGCCTGCTGTTGCTGTCCGAGCAGTACAACGCCTGGCGCTGGTTGGCCTGGGCGATCCTGCCGAGCCTGTACCTGGTGCTGATGGCCGCGCCGCGTGCCTGGCCATGGCCGGTTTCGGCGCAGCCACGGGAATACCGTGTCTATGCGGCGGCACCCATGGCACTGCTGATGCTCGGTTGGTTCTGGCTGACCAACACCTTCAGCGATGGCACCGCCGAGCCACTGCCTTACGTGCCGTTGCTCAACCCCTTGGAGCTGGGCCTGCTGTTCGCCTTGTTCGGTGTCTACGTGTGGGCCCGCAACGCCGTGGCGCAATCGACGAGCCGATGGAGTCGCGTTGGACACATCGCCCAATTGATCGCCGGTGTGTCGTTGTTCGCGTTCTTCACCGCCCTGGTGATGCGCAGTGCCCACCAGTGGATGGGGGTGCCGTTCGAGCTGGATGCGCTGCTTGAATCCATGTTCGTACAGGCCGGGCTGTCCATTGTCTGGACCCTGATCGCCCTGGGCCTGATGATCGGCGGGCATCTGCGCCATCGCCGTGAAGTGTGGCTGATCGGCGCGGCGTTGATCGCCGTGGTCGTGGCCAAGCTGTTCTTTGTCGAATTGAGTAACCGTGGCGGTCTGGCGCGGATTGTTTCGTTTATCGGCGTAGGCGTGTTGCTGCTGGTCGTGGGCTATTTTGCTCCGCTGCCGCCCAAGCGCCCGGAGACGGTCGCCCAGGATGAGCCGCCTATGCCTGTCAGTGAGGGAGTGTCATCTTGAGTCGCAAGTTGAATCGGATCGGGCTGGGCGTGGTCGGATTGTGGGTGGCGTTGTCGGCTACGGCCCAGGAGCAACCGGCGGATTTCGCCCATCAGGTGCCGTTGGTCCTGAGCGGCGAAGGGCCGTGGTATCGCCTTCCGTTGCCACTGGACGTGCAGTTGCAGGCGCGACAGACCGACCTGAGCGACCTGCGGGTCTTCAACGCCGCCGGTCAGGCCCAGGCCTACGCCTTGGTGCGCGAGTCGGCCCAGAGCCGGGAAAACCGCACCCTCACCGATGTGAAGTGGTTCCCGCTGTACAACGCCGCCGATGACAACGAGCGCGCTCCCAGTGTGCGAGTGCAATCGAACGCCAACGGCACCCTCGTGGAAGTCCAACCCTCGAGCCGGCTCGAAGTCGGGGAGGAAGCGTTGCGTGGCTGGTTGTTGGATGCCAGCGCGATCAAGGCGCCGCTGCAGCAGTTGATCCTCGACTGGACCAGCGAGCGCGACGGCTTCCAGCGGTTCACCATCGAAGCCAGTGACGACCTGCAGCACTGGCAGTCGTGGGGCGAAGGCCAGGTGGCGCGCTTGACCTTTGCCGACGAGCAGGTCGAACAGCATGAAGTGAACCTGCCGGGGCAGCCGGCACGTTACCTGCGGCTGCTGTGGGATTCGCCGTCCTCGGCCCCGGTGCTGACCTCGGCCCAGTTGCAAAGCGCCAGCCGCGAAAACCTGCCGTTGCCGTTGGCCTGGTCGCAGCCGTTGGCCGGCAGCACGACGAAGGCCGGTGAATACACCTGGCAGTTGCCCATGGGGCTGAACATCGAACAGGTGGAGGTCGAACTGAGCCAAGCCAACAGCCTGGCCCCGGTGACCCTGGCCGGTCGTCGTGAAAGCAGCCACCCGTGGCAGCCGCTGGGCAGTGGCTTGCTCTATCGCCTGACCCAGAACGGCCAGGATGTGCTGCAAAATCAATTGCAACTGTCCGGCCAGACCGTGCAGCAATTGAAACTGACCGTGGACGAGCGTGGCGGCGGCCTGGGAACCGAAGCCCCGGCCCTGCGCTTTGCCGTGCGTCCGACCCAGGTGGTGTTCCTGGCGCGGGGCGAAGGGCCTTACCGACTGGCGCTGGGCAGCGCGACGGTCAAAGCGGCCAGCTTGCCATTGAGCACGCTGGTGCCCGATTACAAACCGTCGCGCCTGGCGACGCTGGGGACGGCGACGGTGAACGGCGCGGCCACGTCGACGCCGGCTGCGGCCCCTGCAACCGCAGCCACGCCTGCGACGGTCGACACCAACTGGAAGAAAATCGGCTTGTGGGCGGTGCTGCTGCTGAGCGTACTGTTCCTCGCGGCGATGGCGTTCAGCCTGTTGCGCAAGCCTCCGGTCAATAACTGAGGGTGTGCTCATCGCGAGCAAGCTCGTTCCCACTGTTGACCGAGTTGTTCCGACGAACGCGGTCTATTGTGGGAGCGAGCTTGCTCGCGATGGCGTCCTCTGAATCAACAGAAATACCCAAGCGAGCCCCCACCCCGTGAACTCAATCCTCCATATCCCGTCTCATAGGAGGAATTAAGTCCCGACTCGCGCTAAACTGCGCTGGTTTTTCCGCCCCCTATTCTTCGGAGCCGTCCATGTCCCGCGTTACCTTGAGTCGCTATTTGATTGAGCAGACCCGCAGCAACAATACCCCTGCCGATCTGCGCTTTTTGATCGAAGTGGTGGCGCGTGCGTGCAAGGAGATCAGCCACGCCGTCTCCAAAGGCGCGTTGGGTGGTGTCCTGGGCAGCATGGGCACCGAAAACGTGCAGGGCGAAGTGCAGAAGAAGCTCGACGTGCTGTCCAACGAAATCCTGCTCGAAGCCAACGAATGGGGCGGTCACCTGGCCGGCATGGCGTCCGAGGAAATGGACAATGCCTACCAGATCCCGGGCAAATACCCCAAGGGTGCCTACCTGCTGGTGTTCGACCCACTGGACGGTTCGTCGAACATCGACATCAACGCGCCGGTCGGTACCATCTTCTCGGTACTGCGTTGCCCGAACGAGTACCTGAGCCAGAACGAAGCCCTGAATGAAAAGGCCTTCCTGCAGCCGGGCACCGAGCAGGTCGCCGCCGGTTATGCCATCTACGGTCCTCAGACCATGCTGGTGCTGACCCTGGGCGACGGCGTCAAAGGCTTCACCCTGGACCGCGAGATGGGCAGCTTCGTCCTGACCCACGAAGACATCACCATTCCTGAAACCACCCAGGAATTCGCCATCAACATGTCCAACCAGCGTCACTGGGAAGCCCCGGTAAAACGCTACGTCGAAGAGTTGCTGGCAGGCGAAGAAGGCCCACTGAAGAAGAACTACAACATGCGCTGGGTCGCTGCGATGGTTGCCGACGTGCACCGGATCCTGACCCGTGGCGGCCTGTTCATGTACCCGCGCGACAGCCGCGAGCCGTCCAAGCCGGGCAAGCTGCGCCTGATGTACGAAGCCAACCCGATGTCGTTCCTGGTGGAGCAGGCAGGCGGCGCTTCCACCGACGGCCACCAGCGCATCCTCGATATCAAGCCTGAAGGCCTGCACCAGCGCGTGGCCGTGTTCCTTGGTTCGAAGGAAGAAGTGGCGCGCGCCACGGCCTATCACAAGGAGTAATCATGGCCGAGCCCTGGCAGCCGTTGCTCGATTGGTGGTTCGGTTCAGCCGACACACCGGACGAAATATCCGCTGACAAGGGCAAGCTGTGGTTCGGTAAACACCATGATCGCCAGGCGCAAGAGCGCTTCGGCGATCGGGTCGAGCAGGCACTGGCCGGCGGATTGACCGACTGGGCGCAACGCCCCGAAGGTTGGCTGGCCCTGGTGCTGCTGCTCGATCAACTGCCGCGAATGATCTTTCGCGACACGCCCAAGGCCTTTTCCGGCGATCTGCGTGCCCAAGCACTGGTGGCCCAAGGCTTGGCCGCAGGTTTCGATCTGCAACTCAAACCGATCCAACGCGTATTCATCTACCTCGTGCTTGAACACTGCGAAAACCTCGCGGTGCAGAACGAAGCCGTGTCGCGGTTTATCGACCTGGTGCGAGAGCAGCCTGAGGCGCAGCGGGCGGTGTTTGAAGACAACCTGGATTATGCCGAACGGCATCAGAAGATCATTGCTCGGTTTGGGCGGTTT
Source organism: Pseudomonas sp. FSO-7 (assembly GCF_059579345.1). Classification (NCBI taxonomy): domain Bacteria; kingdom Pseudomonadati; phylum Pseudomonadota; class Gammaproteobacteria; order Pseudomonadales; family Pseudomonadaceae; genus Pseudomonas; species Pseudomonas sp. FSO-7. The sequence continues at coordinate 459,719 of NZ_CM184193.1, forward strand.
CCCCATCGCAATGCGGTGTTGGGGCGCGAGTCTACGGCTGATGAGCTGGAGTTTTTGAACAGGCCTGGGTCCAGGTTCTAGTGAGTTGTTAAGGACTGCTTCGAAGCAATCGCTTCATTAGCAGCGTGGGCAAGCTCTTGCGGTTATCGGCAATGATATGGATATAAATCGTTTGGCCCCGCACCTCATAAATGATTCGGTTCATCCCTGACAATATCTGACGATACTGACCGAGATTCAGCCTTTCGATTTCTTCTGGAATCGATCCCGCATAAGGCAAGGTCTCCAAATGACGGATCGCCGTTTTCAGGCTGGCATAAGTGTTTTGCCATGTCTGAAAAGAAAATCGTTCGATAAGATAGGCGCGGAGTTCTTTAAGATCTGTTTCAGCCGACTGAAGAATGACAATCTTTAACTTCATTGGACATCGGCCTTGTCCAGCTCACCGAAGACATCTTCAATTTCTCTGAATTTACCGTTTTCAATTTCTTGGTTGCCCATCGCCAGTAGCTTTAACAGCGCCATGGTGTCTTCTTGTTCTTCGAAACTTTTTACATCCATAACCACGAGCTTGGCTTCACCGTTTTGAGTGATGATTAAAGGCTCCCTGCTTTCTGTAATGCTCTTGACGATTTCGGCGGTGTGGCTCTTCAAATAGCTGATGGGTTTGATTTGGGATGACAGCTTCATGATGCTGGCCTCGAAAGAGTGAATGGACTGAGTTTAGTCTTAATTCAGTCTTGCGTCAGGCTGTGTTGATCTGATTCCTGTGAGGCTGATGCCGCCATCGCGAGCAAGCTCGCTCCCACAGAGATCTTTGTGGCAAAGAGATCAGCTGTGGGAGCGAGCTTGCTCGCGATGGGGCCCCTTCCAGGCGCTAGATCCGGAAACTGCCCACCAACTGCTTCAACCGCGCCGCCTGCTGCTCGAGGTCGGCACAGGCCCGCAAGGTGGCTTGCAGGTTTTCCACGCCTTCCTGGTTAAGGGTATTGATCTCGGTGATGTCGACGTTGATCGACTCCACCACGGCGGTCTGTTCTTCGGTGGCGGTCGCCACGGACTGGTTCATGCCGTCGATTTCACCGATACGCTGGGTCACGCTGCCCAGTCGCTCGCCAGCCTGGTTGGCGATGCTGACGCTGCTTTCGCTCTGGCGCTGGCTGTCGGTCATGGTCAGTACCGCTTCCCGTGCGCCGACTTGCAGTTCTTCGATCATCTTCTGCACTTGCTGCGCCGAATCCTGGGTGCGGTGGGCCAGGTTGCGCACTTCATCGGCCACCACTGCGAAGCCGCGCCCGGCTTCACCGGCCCGGGCCGCTTCGATGGCGGCGTTGAGGGCGAGCAGGTTGGTCTGTTGGGAAATGCTGGTGATCACCTCAAGAATTTGGCCGATGTTCACCGTGTTGCTGTTCAGGGTTTCGATGTTGCCGCACGAATCGCTGATCTTGGCCGACAATTGCTGCATGGCCGCGATGGTTTTATCCACCACGTGCTGGCCGTCTTCAGCCAGGCTGCGGGCATCGCTGGAGTGTTGCGAGGCGAGGGCGGCGTTCTGGGCGATTTCCTGGGCGGCGGCGCCGAGTTGGTTGATGGCCGCGGCCACGCTGCTGGTGCGCGAGGCCTGCTGGTCGGAGTTGAACATCGACGAGTTGGACGCACTGACCACGCGCAAGGCGACCTCGTTGACCTGGCCGGTGGCCGAGGCCACTTCGCGGATCGAGGTGTGAATGCGCTCGACAAAACGGTTGAACGACGTGCCCAGTGCGCCGAATTCGTCCTGGCCGTGGATGACCAGGCGGCGGGTCAGATCGCCTTCGCCTTCGGCGATGTCATGCATGGCGCGGCCCATGGTCAGCAGCGGTTGCATCAGTACACGGATCAACATGCCCAGCAGGGCGATGATGAACAGCACGGCGATGACCATGGCGATCAGCGCCGACGTACGGAACTCACTGAGCATCGCCAGCGCAGTGTCCTGGTCGAGCACCAGCGCCACGTACCAATCGGCACCCGGCACGCCGTTGACGCGGGTGAAGGAGATGAATTGGGTCTTGCCGTCGAGGTCGACTTCCTTCACGCCCGGGCTGATTTGTGGCGCGCCGTTGGGGTAGGCCTCGGCCAGGGTCTTGAGCACGCGCTTGCTATCGGGGTGGATCAGGATCTTGCCGTCGGCGCTGACGATGAACGCGTGGCCGTGGCCACCGAAGTTCAGTGAGTTGATGATGGCGCTGACGCTGGACAGGTCGATGTCTGCACCCGCCACGCCAATCATCTGGTTCTGGCGTTGTACCGGCGTGGCGACGGTGATCACCAGTTTGCCCGATGAGGCGGCGATGTAGGGTTCGGTGACGATGGTTTGCTGTGCGCTGTTGGCGGCCTTGTACCAGCCACGGGCGCGCGGGTCGTAGTCGGCGGCGCGATTGCCGGCCGGGACCGAGAACATCACGCCGTCGGTGCCGCCGAAATAGCTGAGTTGGAAGTTGCCGGTGTAGGCCGGCAGGCCCACGGCGCGCTTGAGGCTGTCGGCACTGTTGCCGTCCACGGCGATCTGCTGGGCCAGCGACTGCAGCAATTGGATACGACCGTCGACCCACGTCTGGATGTTGCGGCTGGTCAGGCTGCCGAGCTCCTGCATGGAGGTCTCGGTGCTGGCGTAAAGGCTTTGGCGTTGACGATAGTCGTTGAACAGGATGAAACAGGCGAATGCAACGGCCACCACGAGGGCGGCAGCCAGCAGGATTTTATGGCTGAATTTCATGTTTCTGGTCATTAAGAAAACTACCGCGGAGGGACGGGTCAGGAAGGGCTGTCAATTTGCCATAACGCAGGATTTTGCGCTGTTACTTTTTATCGGCGCAAAAGCCCGGCCCATCAGGCGCCAAGGGCCCAATCCCGACGAAAGGTACGACGCTGTCACAAACCGGTTGATTCACCGATGAAACACCTCTGCACAGCCAATAAATACTGGGGGCGTCAGGGAACCAGATAGGGGTTTTCTCTTCTAAGGATCAGGTTGGCACCCTGCCACCTCCCTTCCGTTCCAGGAGTTACACCATGTCGCTGCGATCTATCGCCCTGCTGTTTATGTGCGTCGTGTTGACCGCATGCAGCAAGGTCAACCAGGAAAACTATTCGAAACTGTCGGCTGGCATGCCCAAGGCCGAAGTCGAAACGTTGCTGGGGAAACCGACTGATTGCTCAGGCGCCCTCGGCATGTCCAGTTGCACCTGGGGCGACCAGAAAAGCTTTATCAGCGTGCAGTACGCCGGTGACAAAGTGTTGATGTTTTCCGGCCAAGGCCTGAAGTAAACCGAGGCCAGAGGCCTGCGGGAGAAAAATAATGATGCGGTTAGTTTTTGTGCTTTTGGCTGGCCTGGTATTGGCCGGCTGTGCCACTTCTGGCGAAGATCCCTTGGCACCCAAGACGGTCAACAGCGTCAATCTCAAGCGTTACCAAGGGACCTGGTATGAGTTGGCCCGTCTGCCCATGTATTTCCAGCGCAATTGCGCGCAATCGGAAGCTCACTACACCCTCAAGCCAGACGGTAACGTGGGTGTGCTCAATCGCTGCCTGACCTCGGACTGGCAGTGGGAAGAAGCCAAGGGCACTGCCACGCCGCAGGTGCCGGGCAAGACCGACAAGCTCTGGGTCGAATTCGACAACTGGTTTTCACGGATCGTGCCGGGCGTGGCGAAAGGGCAATACTGGGTACTGTACGTCAGCGATGACTACAAGACCGCCATCGTCGGCGACCCGAGCCGCCGCTACATGTGGCTGCTGTCCCGCACGCCGACCGTCAATAGCGTCGTGCGCGAGGAACTGCTGAGCAAGGCGCGCCAGCAGGGTTATGACACGACACGACTGATCTGGCGCGCGTCGGATCGGCAGATGGCCAAGACCTCGGATTAACGGCCACCCGGGATCAATTGGGTTTGGGCTTGAACGGGCCTGATGCAGGTGGACGCATCGAGGGGCCGCTCTGCCGACGCCTCACGTCCGAAGTGGTGTGCGTGGTGATGCGAACACCCTGTTCCAGTGAGTTCAAGCTCAAGGTTGCCCCCGCCTGTCGAGAACCTGTGGCCGCGGCTTACGCATCAGCGGCCGCGGTCTTTTCAATTCAATGATCCGCCTGCTCAGGTTGGATTTGCCATTACCCTGCGATACAGCGGCAACCTGTGTGCCTTGGCAGCGCATGCCATGGCGTCACGACGGGCTGTAGAGGCATTGTTCGTCACGGTTTTGCGTGACTGAACGGTTTTATCCGCTCCGGCAAAGCTCCTGTCCGCTCTGGCAAAGTCGGGTCGTTGGCGGCGTAAGTAGACTCCGCGGGTTTTTCATCTGTCGGGCTTAGGCACGGTAGGTGGTTTCCCTTTTTCATGGAGTTGTACGATGCCAGTTCCTTACAAGGCTTGCGCTCGCGCGGGCAAGCGTCTGTTGTATTGGGCCGTCGCTCTGGCGGGTTCCAGTGCTGCCCCGTCAGTGCTCGCGCTGAGTATTCCCGATGCCGGGCAGTTGCTGAACGAGCACCAGCAGACACTGCCGTCCGAGCCTCGATCCACCGAACCACCACCGGCCTTCGAGCTTCCCTCCGACACCAGCCGTCCCGCAGAGTCCGGGCTTCGCGTGCAACTCAAAGAGATTCGCTTCAGCGGTGATACAGAGCTTGCGGATGCGGAAAATCTTCAAGAGCTGGTCAAGCCTGTCCTCGGAAAGACGCTCGATCATGCGGGCCTGCAGCAGTTGGTCGACAGTATCACCCGCTACCTTCGCGGACGCGGTTACGTGCTGGCGCGCGCCTACCTCCCCCGTCAGGACCTGACGGAGGGTAAGTTGGAGATCGCCTTGGTCAAGGGGCGGCTGCAGTCCGGCGCCTCACGCATCGAACTGAACGGCAACACCCGCAGCAGCCCCGAACGTTTGCAGGGTATCGCCGATGCAGCGCTCCCTGAAGGCAAGGTGCTGCAAGTCGAGGATCTGGAGCGGGCCTTGCTGCTGATCAATGACCAGCCCGGCGTCAGTGCCCAGTCTGCGCTCGAGCGTGGCAACGAGCCCGGCACCAGCCGTCTGTTGATCAGCACCAAGCAAGATGCCCTGGTCAATGGCGGGGTTTCGACGGACAACTATGGCAACCGCAGTACCGGTACGGCCCGTGCCAATGCGCAAATAGACGTCAACGACCCATTGGGTATCGGTGACCAGCTGAGTATCGGCTTGAGCAAAAGCACCGGTAGCGACATCGTCGGTGGCTCCTACAGCCTGCCGCTGACAGCCTCCGGGCTGCGCCTGAATGTCGGGGGCTCTTATCTGCGCTATGAGGTGGATCAGGAGCAATTCCGTTCACTGGATCTACGCGGTACCGCCCGTAGTGGTTCGCTGGGGCTGAGTTATCCGTTGATTCGCTCGCGGCTGCAGAATCTCAATCTGTCCGCTACCTATGAGTACAAAGCGCTCGAGGATCGTGGCTTGGGTACCAACCTGCGCGATCGTGAGCTGAATAATTTCATCGTTGCCATGAGCGGTAACCGCTTCGACAGTTTCGCCGGTGGCGGTGTAACGGATGCCATGCTGGCGCTGACGTTTGGCGAACTTGATCTGTCCGGTAACCGTGACGATGAGTTTGCCGACAGTGTAAGCGCCAAAAGCGACGGTAGCTTCCATAAGCTCAACCTGCGTGTCTCGCGCTTGCAGAGCCTGGGGGCCGCAAGCCCGTGGACGCTGTTCGGCGGCGTTTCGGCGCAGTGGGCCGGTGACAACCTCGACTCTTCGGAGAAATTCCTGCTGGGTGGTCCTGCCGGTGTTCGCGCCTATCCGGTCGGCGAAGCCTCCGCGGATCATGGCTGGCTGGCCACTTTGGAGCTGCGTCGCAACATCGATTTGGGACTGCCAAGCGTCACGCTGCAGGGCCTCGGGTTCTTCGACACCGGGCGTGTCTGGCTGAACGAGAACCCTTGGCCAGGCTCGATCAACAATGCCGACGATACCAACCGTTATGACCTGAATGCTGTCGGTCTGGGCGCCAACCTGTGGGCGGGCGATTTCAGTGTCCGCACCGCCGCGGCGCGCACGCTGGGCGACAACCCGGGACGGGGACAGTCCGGGTTGGACGCGGACGGTCGCGCCAGCGACTGGCGCGCCTGGATCCAAGTCTCATACGCATTCTGATCAAACCCGTTGCGGTCATCTACGAACTTTAGGAGCACCCCATGAAGCGCGCTTCGTTGAACCATCTTTACCGCCTCGTTTGGAGCGATGCCGATCAGGCGTTCGTTGCCGTAGCAGAACATTCCACCGCGCGGGGCAAGCGCGGTGGTGTCGTCGGTGCCCTCGCCGTCCTTGGCTTGATCAGTTGCGGTGTGGCCCAGGCGGCCGATCTACCTACCGGCGGATCCATCGTCGGTGGCAGTGGCACGATCTCGCAGAACGGCAGCCATATGGTCATCGACCAGCACACAGGCAAGCTCGTTACCAACTGGAACAGCTTCGATGTGGGGGCTGATGCCAGCGTCACTTTCCGCCAGCCAGGCGCCGAGAGCATTGCGCTCAACCGCGTCATCGGCGGCGGTAGCGCCAGCCAGATCATGGGCAAGCTCAACGCCAATGGTCAGGTGTGGCTGCTCAACCCCAACGGGGTGGTGATCGGCCAAGGAGCCCAGGTCAATGTCGGCGGTCTGGTGGCGTCCTCCCTGAAGATCAGCGACCAGGACTTTCTCGCCGGCAAGACCACGCTCAGTGGCGGTGCTGGCGCTGGCGCCGTGCTCAACCAAGGCACGGTCAATGCGGCAGCAGGTGGCGTGGTCGCGCTGATCGGCCCCAAGGTCGGCAACAGCGGAACGATCCGTACTCCAGGCGGCAGCACCGTGCTGGCCGCCGGCGATAAAGTCAGCCTCGATTTCCAGGGCGACGGTCTGGTGAACGTCAACATCGAGCGCGGTGTGCTCGACGCACTGGTTCAGAACGATGGCCATATCAGCGCCGACGGCGGCATGGTTGCGTTGAGCGCGCGTTCCGCCGACGCCGCCTTGAACAGCGTCATCAACAATACCGGCCTCATCGAGGCCAAAGGCCTGGTGGAACGCGGTGGCCGCATTCTGCTTGACGGTGATAGCGAAGGCGGCTTGACCCAGGTCGCCGGCACGCTCGATGCCTCTTCCACACATGGCCGAGGCGGCGACATCGTGGTCACGGGTGAGCGTATCGCCGTTGCCAATGCCACGCTTGAGGCCAGCGGGACGAGCGGTGGCGGCACGATCAAGGTCGGCGGCGGCTGGCAAGGCCAGGATGCCAAGGTGGCCAACGCCAGGCAGGTGACGGTCGAGCGTAACGTCAAAGTCAAAGCGGATGCGACTGTAAAAGGTGACGGCGGTACGGTTGTGTTCTGGGCTGACGGGGATAACCGTTTTGCTGGCGACATTTCCATCCGCGGTGGTGCCCAGGGCGGCAACGGCGGCAAGGCCGAAGTGTCCGGCAAGCAGAAGCTGCAATATGTCGGTAAGACCGATGCCCGCGCGGCCAAGGGACGCACGGGCGATCTGTTGCTCGACCCGGCCAATATCACTGTTTCCGGCGGTAGCGGTACCAGTGGCGATTGGTCCGCCGGCAGCGGCAACGTGACGGTCTACGAGCAGACGCTTGAAGCCCAGATGGCCAACGTGCTGATGCAGGCGACCGATAATATCAATTTCGCGGATCTGAACCTCAATGGTGGCGACGGCGTCATCTCCCTGCAGCAGAACGTGAGCTTCCGCGCCGAGACGCTCGGTGGCAGCAACGCTACCATTACCTTCGCCAACCCAAACAATACGCTTGAGGTTTCCGGCACAGGCAGTATCTACATGCAGGCCGGTGGCGGTGGCACCGGCTCTATCATTAATGTGTTCAACCTCTCTGCGTCGGGAGCGGGCGTAAACCCCGCAGTGGCCGCTTTACCTGATCACAATGTCTCGACGATCGGTAGCGGTACCCCTGGAGCGGGTAGCATCACCTTGCTGGGTGCCGACGGGTTGACCATTGCCGGGTCGCTGACCACTGGCGGTGGTTACGTCAGGCTGTCCAGCGATTCCGATAGCGGCGGTCGTGGCGCATTGACCATCAATACGCCGATCGACACCAACGGTGGCAACCTCTACTTATCGTTCGGCACCACCGCGTTCCCTGAAAGCATCGCCACCCTTAACAGCAACATCACGCTCGGCACAGGCCGGCTGTATTTCGGCGATGCGATGGGCAGCAAAGCGCTGGGCGGCTCCACCGGAGAGAAGCGTCTGGCGGGCTTGCTCAACCTGAGCGGCGACGTCAACTTCAGCACGCCGATGACCATGCTTGGCGGGGCTTCGATCTACACGGATGGGGCGATCAACTTCACCAACACACTCAACCTGGACACCGGCAGCGGCCAGCTGACGCTGCGTGCCAATAACGTCGACTTCACCCAGGCAACGCTGCAGAACGTGAGTACTGCCAGCGTTCGCCTGGAACCCTACAATGTGACCACTAACATCCAGTTGAATAGCAGCAGCGGCAATGCTGGCGGCGGTATCCTTCTGGACGCGAACGCGCCCGCTACGGACATCAGCAAATTGCTGGGGGTCAGCAACCTCACGATTGGCCGCTCCGATGGCACTGGCACCACCTCGGTCGATGCTTCTGGCTTCGGCTTTAACGCCAACAACAACCTGACCTTGCTCAACGGCAACATCCAGGTCGATGGAGCGCTGCGCAACACCCATGCGAACGGGCACCTCACTGCTCGGGCGGGCACTGGGGATGTGGTCATCGGCAGCGGCGGTACAGTGACCGCGCAGGGCACTGGCGATGCCGTCGTGCTGGTCGCCGCGCGCAATTTCGTCAACCAGGCTGGCGCCAACGCATTGGTTGCCAACAACGGTCGCTGGCTGACCTATTCCAGCAGCCCACTGGATGATACCCGGGGTGGGCTGGCTGCCGCCTTCAAGCAATACGCTGCGCAATACGGCGACACGGTGTTGGGTTCGGGCAATGGCCACCTCTACAGTTATGCGCCCAAGGTCAATGTTGAGCTGCAAGGGGAGGTGCGCAAGACCTATGATGGGAACGCGACCGCGACCGTGACGGACGCCAACTTTGCCATGTCCGGTGCAATCGATGGCGATAGCATCGATGTGCTTTCGTTCGGTGCCGCCTCTTACGCGGATAAGAACGCTGGTGCGGGCAAGCTGGTTACCGTGGACAACGTCAATGTGTCCGAAGCGACCAATGGTAATGTCAAGGTCTACGGCTATCAGGTCGATGCCTCCAGCGTCAGCGGCACTGTTGGTCAGATCGACCGCAAGCAACTGACCGCCACGGCCAACGTGGCTGATAAAACCTACGACGGCACCACCACGGCCAGTCTGAGCAACCTGGCGTTGATTGGCATCGTTGGCGGGGATGAAGGCAAGGTCAACACCAGCGGCACCACCGGTACCTTTGTCGACAAGAACGCCGGCCAGAACAAAGCGGTAAGCGGTTCGGGCGTTGCCCTGACCGGTGACGAAGCGAACAACTACGTGTTCGACACCACTGCGCAGATCGGCACCGCCGATATCGACCGCAAGCAGCTGACCGCCACGGCCAACGTGGCTGATAAAACCTACGACGGCACCACCACGGCCAGTCTGAGCAACCTGGCGCTGATTGGCATCGTTGGTGGGGATGAAGGCAAGGTCAACACCAGTGGCACCACCGGCACCTTCGTCGACAAGAACGCCGGCCAGGGCAAATCGGTAAGCGGCTCGGGCGTCGCCCTGACCGGTGACGAAGCGAACAACTACGTGTTCGACACCACTGCGCAGATCGGCACCGCCGATATCGACCGCAAGCAGCTGACCGCCACGGCCAACGTGGCCGACAAGACCTACGACGGCACCACCACGGCCAGCCTGAGCAACCTGGCATTGATTGGCATCGTTGGCGGGGATGAAGGCAAGGTCAACACCAGTGGCACCACCGGCACCTTCGTCGACAAGAACGCCGGCCAGGGCAAATCGGTAAGCGGCTCGGGCGTTGCCCTGACCGGTGACGAAGCGAACAACTACGTGTTCGACACCACTGCGCAGATCGGCACCGCCGATATCGACCGCAAGCAGCTGACCGCCACGGCCAACGTGGCTGACAAAACCTACGACGGCACCACCACGGCCAACCTGAGCAATCTCTTGCTGGTCGGCGTCGTTGGCGGGGATGAAGGCAAGGTCAGCACCAGCGGCACTACCGGTACCTTCGTCGACAAGAACGCCGGCCAGGGCAAATCGGTAAGCGGGTCGGGCGTTGCCCTGACCGGTGACGAAGCGAACAACTACGTGTTCGACACCACTGCGCAGATCGGCACCGCCGATATCGACCGCAAGCAGCTGACCGCCACGGCCAACGTGGCTGACAAAACCTACGACGGCACCACCACGGCCAACCTGAGCAATCTCTTGCTGGTCGGCGTCGTTGGCGGGGATGAAGGCAAGGTCAGCACCAGCGGCACTACCGGTACCTTCGTCGACAAGAACGCCGGCCAGGGCAAATCGGTAAGCGGTTCGGGCGTTGCCCTGACCGGTGACGAAGCGAACAACTACGTGTTCGACACCACTGCGCAGATCGGCACCGCCGATATCGACCGCAAGCAGCTGACCGCCACGGCCAACGTGGCTGACAAAACCTACGACGGCACCACCACGGCCAACCTGAGCAATCTCTTGCTGGTCGGCGTCGTTGGCGGGGATGAAGGCAAGGTCAGCACCAGCGGCACTACCGGTACCTTCGTCGACAAGAACGCCGGCCAGGGCAAATCGGTAAGCGGGTCGGGCGTTGCCCTGACCGGTGACGAAGCGAACAACTACGTGTTCGACACCACTGCGCAGATCGGCACCGCCGATATCGACCGCAAGCAGCTGACCGCCACGGCCAACGTGGCTGATAAAACCTACGACGGCACCACCACGGCCAACCTGAGCAATCTCTTGCTGGTCGGCGTCGTTGGCGGGGATGAAGGCAAGGTCAGCACCAGCGGCACTACCGGTACCTTCGTCGACAAGAACGCCGGCCAGGGCAAATCGGTAAGCGGGTCGGGCGTTGCCCTGACCGGTGATGAGGCGAACAACTACGCCTTCGACACCACCGCGCAGATCGGCACTGCCGATATCGACCGCAAGCAACTGACCGCCACCGCCAACGTGGCTGATAAAACCTACGACGGCACCACCACGGCCAACCTGAGTAACCTCTTGCTGGTAGGTATCGTCGACGGTGATGAAGGCAAGGTGACCACCCGTGGTACTACCGGCACCTTTATCAACAAGAACGCCGGCCAGGACAAAGCGGTAAGCGGTTCGGGCGTTACCCTGACCGGTGACGAGGCGAACAACTACGCCTTCGATACCACCGCGCAGGTCGGCACCGCCGATATCGACCGCAAGCAGCTGAATGCGACGGTCGATATCGCCGATAAACCTTACGATGGTAGAAACACGGCGACCATTCGGGATATCGCGCTGGATGGGGTGATCGCCGGTGACGTGGTCGGTGCGACGGGTGAGGCGCTCTTTGATACACCCGATGCAGGTCAAGGCAAGACGGTGAATGTCGACCTGTTGTTGCAGGGCGACGATGCGGCCAATTATCAATTGGCTGGCCAACCGTTACAGGGCACGGCAAACATTGAGCAGCCTTTTAACACGCCAGTCGGTCTGATCAACGCGGCGCAGGGGGTCAATGGCACCGAGGTCGCCATCAAGCGCCCGGGAGATCAGGTGGTTGTTGAAGGGCTATCCCCTATGCAGCCGATTCCATCGACAGCCTTGTTCAGCGACACCCCGAGCCTGGCTAACGCTACCTCGAATTTTGTCGGTGTAAATGAGCTGGTCCTGCAGGACGCGGTACTCAACGGCAATGGCAGGATGAGTCTGGCTGTAGCCGATGGTGTCTCCGAGCCCGCAGTGCAAAAAAGCCTGGCGCTTTACCGCACCCGTGCGGGCGAACCGCTGAGTGGGGAAGGGCAGTACTCCGCGACCGACCTGGGCAATAGCTTTACGCTGGAGCTGGCCAATGCAGGTAACCGTCAGGCTCCTGTGTTGCAACGCTCCGGTGCCGGCTCGGTCGAAGGCGCAGTTGCACTGGCCAACGGCAATCGTATGAGCCTCCAGGTGACCCTGCTGAGCGACGGTGTGCTTCTGGTGCAAGTGCCGCCCATGGCTGGCGACATTGCCAGTGACGAGCTGGCGGCGTATGGGCTGGTCGTAGCCAAGAAGCTGCTGGGCACCAGCGTTCGTAGTATCGAGGCGGTGGTCATCGAGCATGCGCTGAGGCAGGCCAAGGTTGCTGGCAAGTCCATGGAGGTGGTCAGCCGCTGAAGTAGCGCCCCCGGTATTGGTTACCGGGGGCGTTTTTCTGAATATCTACCGGCGTCAGCCCAGGAGTTCGCGCAAGACCTGGGTAAACGCTTGGGCGCTTTCCTCTTCCCCCGCATGATGTCCATCGCGCACCACCCACTTTCCTCCCACCATTACATCCCGCACCTGGCGATCGCCGCCGGCAAACAACCAGCGATTGAGAATCCCGTCGCCATTGGCCGTGGCCAGATACGGATCGTTGCCGTCGAGCACCAGCCAGTCGGCGCGCTTACCCGTTTCGAGGGCACCGACCGGTTGTCCCAGTGCCTGGGCACCGCCTTCCAAGGCCGCGTCAAACAAAGTGCGGCCGACCATCGGCTGATCCGCCCGATACAAGCGGTTGCGCCGTTGGTCACGCAGGCGCTGACCATATTCCAGCCAGCGCAATTCTTCGACCACGCTCAAGGACACATGACTGTCGGAACCGATACCCAGGCGCCCGCCCTGGGCGAGGAAATCCACGGCCGGGAAAATCCCGTCCCCCAGGTTGGCTTCGGTGGTCAGGCACAGGCCGGCAATCGCCCGGCTCTTGGCCATGAGGCTGACTTCCTGAGCGTTGGCATGAGTGGCATGAACCAGGCACCAGCGCTGGTCGACCTCGGTGTTTTCGTACAGCCATTGCAGCGGACGGGCGCCGCTCCAGCTCAGGCAGTCATCGACTTCCTTCTGCTGCTCGGCGATGTGGATGTGCACCGGGCAATCACGGTCGCTGGCGGCCAGCACGTCCTGGATCTGCCCGGGTGTCACGGCGCGCAGCGAGTGGAAACACAGGCCCAGGGCCTGGGACGGTTGCCCGGCCAGGATCGGCTGCAAGCGGGATTGAAGCTTCAAGTAATTTTCGGTGCTGTTGATGAACCTGCGTTGCCCGTCATTGGGCGCCTGGCCGCCAAAACCGGAATGGCTGTAGAGCACCGGCAGTAGCGTCAGGCCGATGCCGGTGGCGCTGGCGGCGTGGCTGATACGCAGGGCCAGCTCCGCCGGGTCGGCGTAGGGCGCGCCGTCGATGTCATGGTGCACATAATGGAATTCGGCGACCGAGGTGTAGCCGGCCTTGAGCATTTCGATGTACAGCTGGTGGGCGATGATGCCGAGTTGCTCGGGGCTGATTTTTCCGACGAGGCGGTACATCAAGTCGCGCCAGGTCCAGAAACTGTCGTTGGGATTGCCCGCCACTTCCGCCAGCCCGGCCATGGCCCGTTGAAAGGCATGGGAGTGCAGGTTCGGCATGCCCGGCAACAGCGGGCCGCCCAGCCGTTCGGCGCCGTCTGCGTGTGAGCCGGCCTGGATATGGGTCAGGACGCCCTTGGCATCGACCTCAAGACGTACATCATGGGCCCATCCATTAGGCAGCAGCGCGCGTTCGGCAAAGAAGGCGGACATGGTTCAACCTCATCGTGCGTAATTTGTATATACATATACAGACGTTTGCCTGGCCGGTAAACTCCGGCAAGCTAGCAACCTTATCCGCAGAACAGGGAACCGCCGTGCCGACTCCGCCTGCCAAACCGCCGCTGGCCGCACACATGGGTGACAGTCCGGCGCCCTTGTACGCCCGCGTCAAACAGATGATCACCCAGCAGATCGACAGTGGAAACTGGCCGCCGCATTACCGCGTGCCGTCGGAAAGCGAGCTGGTCAGTCAGTTGGGCTTCAGTCGCATGACCATCAACCGTGCCTTGCGGGAAATGACCGCCGACGGCCTGTTGGTGCGCATGCAGGGGGTCGGTACGTTCGTGGCCGAACCCAAGAGCCAGTCCGCGTTGTTCGAAGTGCACAACATCGCCGACGAAATCGCCTCCCGTGGTCATCGCCACACCTGCAAGGTGATCACCCTGGAAGAAGAGGCGGCCGGTTCCGAGCGAGCCCTGGCCCTGGACATGCGCGAAGGCCAGAAGGTGTTCCATTCGCTGATCGTGCATTTCGAGAACGACATCCCCGTGCAAATCGAGGACCGTTTCGTCAACGCACTGGTGGCGCCCGAATACCTCAAGCAGGACTTCACCGTGCAAACCCCTTACGCCTACCTGAATCAGGTTGCGCCGCTGACCGAAGGCGAGCACGTGGTGGAAGCGATCCTGGCCGAGCCAAGCGAATGCAAGCTGCTGCAGATCGAGCGGGGCGAGCCGTGCCTGTTGATCCGCCGCCGCACCTGGTCCGGACGCCAACCGGTGACCGCCGCACGCCTGATCCATCCGGGTTCTCGCCACAGCCTGGAAGGACGCTTTCATAAATGAGCCAGTTGAAGGTTTTACGCGCAGCAGATTACCCCCGCATGCCGTGGAAAAACGGCGGTGGCAGCACTGAAGAAATCACCCGCGATGCCGGCGCCGGCCTGGAAGGTTTTGGCTGGCGCCTGTCGATTGCCGATATCGGTGAGTCGGGTGGTTTTTCCACATTTGCCGGTTACGAGCGGGTCATCAGCGTTTTGCAAGGTGACGGCATGACGCTGAACGTCGATGGCCAGGCCACGCGGGCTTTGCATCCGCTGGACCCTTTTGCGTTCAGCGGCGAGAGCCATGTCCATTGCACGCTGCTGGGCGGGCCGATTCGCGACTTCAATCTGATCTACGCGCCACAGCGTTACCGCGCGCGGTTGCAGTGGTTGGGTGGCCAGCAGCGGTTTTTCAGCGGGGCGGAGACGGTGCTGGTGTTCAGTGCCGCCCCGGGATTGGCCATCAAGATCGGTGAATCCGCCGTTGATTTGGGCCTCTACGACTGTTTGCAAGTGAGCGGTAACACCGGGCTGGTGGATGTCTCCATCCACGGTCAATGCTGTGTGATCGAACTGACCGCCCATTAAGCGTCTGCAAAAACGCTTTTTGTGGCGAGGGAGCAAGCTCCCTCGCGACAAAAAGCGCGCTCATTGTTCCCTTCCCGCGCACCAACTTGTTACCGAACGCCCCAGCGTGGCGCAATACCACGCCTTTGTGCCCCGCCGATTTTCCCCTCGAAAACCCTCTTCAAAAATTTCATGCAGCCCAGCAACCCTTAAATCACAAGGCTTTCAGCCAATTCCCCAACCGTTCCTGAACATCGCTTCCAACAAGTTGGCCGCTTGATTGCATATGCTTGTACATACAAGTAAAGACGTATGCGTATGAGTCACCGATCTTCTACGCAACGTTCGCTAAATCGCTGCCCACTGCCCGGGCTGGTCTGGATTGATCGCTGAGGAGTTTTTGCTGTGACCGACGCTACCCGCAAACCCGAAAAATACCGTGACGTTGAAATCCGCGCCCCTCGCGGTAACACGCTGACCGCCAAGAGCTGGCTGACTGAAGCGCCGCTGCGCATGCTGATGAACAACCTCGACCCGGAAGTGGCCGAGAACCCCAAGGAACTGGTGGTCTACGGTGGCATCGGCCGCGCGGCGCGCAACTGGGAGTGCTACGATAAGATCGTCGAAAGCCTCACCAATCTGAACGACGATGAAACCCTGCTGGTGCAATCCGGCAAGCCGGTGGGCGTGTTCAAGACCCACAGCAACGCCCCTCGCGTCCTGATCGCCAACTCCAACCTGGTGCCGCACTGGGCCAGTTGGGAACACTTCAACGAACTCGACGCCAAGGGCCTGGCCATGTACGGCCAGATGACCGCCGGCAGCTGGATCTACATCGGCAGCCAGGGCATCGTGCAGGGCACTTATGAAACCTTCGTCGAAGCCGGTCGCCAACACTACGACTCCAACCTCAAGGGCCGTTGGGTCCTGACCGCCGGCCTGGGTGGCATGGGCGGCGCACAACCGTTGGCCGCGACCCTGGCCGGTGCGTGCTCGCTGAACATCGAATGCCAGCAAGTGAGCATCGATTTCCGCCTCAAGACTCGCTATGTCGACGAGCAAGCCAAAGACCTCGACGACGCCCTGGCGCGTATCGAGAAATACACCGCCGAAGGCAAGGCCATTTCCATCGCGCTGTGCGGGAATGCTGCCGAAATCCTGCCGGAAATGGTCCGTCGTGGTGTGCGCCCGGACATGGTCACCGACCAGACCAGCGCCCACGATCCCCTCAACGGTTACCTGCCGGCCGGTTGGACCTGGGACGAATACCGTGCCCGTGCCAAGACCGAACCCGCCGCCGTGGTAAAAGCCGCCAAGCAATCGATGGCCGTCCACGTCAAAGCCATGCTGGCCTTCCAGAAAATGGGCGTGCCGACCTTCGACTACGGCAACAACATCCGCCAGATGGCCCAGGAAGAGGGCGTCGAAAATGCCTTCGACTTCCCCGGCTTCGTCCCGGCGTATATCCGTCCGCTGTTCTGCCGCGGCATCGGCCCGTTCCGCTGGGCTGCGCTGTCCGGTGACCCCCAGGACATCTACAAGACCGACGCCAAGGTCAAGGAACTGATCCCCGACGACGCCCACCTGCACAACTGGCTGGACATGGCCCGCGAGCGCATCAGCTTCCAGGGTTTGCCGGCGCGGATCTGCTGGGTTGGCCTGGGCCAGCGCGCCAAGTTGGGCCTGGCCTTCAACGAGATGGTGCGCAGCGGCGAGTTGTCGGCGCCGATCGTCATCGGGCGCGACCACCTGGACTCCGGTTCCGTGGCCAGTCCCAACCGTGAAACCGAATCCATGCAGGACGGCTCCGACGCGGTTTCCGACTGGCCGCTGCTCAACGCCTTGCTCAACACCGCCAGCGGCGCGACCTGGGTGTCGCTGCACCACGGTGGCGGCGTCGGCATGGGCTTCTCCCAGCATTCGGGCATGGTAATCGTCTGCGACGGTACCGACGAAGCGGCCGAGCGCATTGCCCGCGTATTGCACAACGACCCGGGCACCGGGGTGATGCGCCATGCCGATGCCGGTTACCAGATCGCCATTGATTGCGCGAAAGAGCAGGGGCTGAATCTGCCGATGATCACCGGCAAGTAATGCAGAACCCATGTGGGAGCGGGCTTGCTCGCGAAGGCGGTTTTACATCCGAGGCATGTGTTGAATGACGCACCGCTTTCGCGAGCAAGCCCGCTCCCACAAAAGCATCGCTCGAACTAGAACAATCCACCAGAGGTTGAACCATGGCTGTCACCAGCACACGCGCAAGCAGCAAGCCGTTGATCGAGAAGCGTTCGATCGACTACATCCCGGAAGCGGAGCGACACGGTCGGCTGTTGAGCCAGTTCACCCTCTGGATGGGGGCCAACCTGCAAATCACGGCCATTGTCACCGGTGCATTGGCGGTGGTGCTGGGCGGTGATGTGTTCTGGTCGTTGATCGGTTTGCTGATCGGCCAAGTGCTCGGCGGTGGGGTCATGGCCTTGCATGCCGCGCAAGGCCCTAAGCTTGGCCTGCCGCAGATGATCTCCAGCCGGGTGCAGTTTGGTGTGTATGGCGCGGCCATCCCGATCGTGCTGGTGTGCCTGATGTACCTGGGTTTCACCGCAACGGGAACCGTGCTTTCCGGCCAGGCGCTGGGCCAGTTGTTTGGCGTCAGCGACAGTGTCGGCATCCTCATTTTCGCCAGTGTCATCGTGCTGGTCACCGTGCTCGGTTATCGGGTGATTCACTTCATTGGCCGTGTCGCCAGCGTCCTTGGTGTGATTGCCTTTGTTTACCTGTTCGCTCGCCTGATCAGCCAGACGGACGTTGGCGCACTCCTGCAGATCCGCCATTTCAGCTGGAGCAGCTTTCTGCTTGCAGTATCGCTCGCAGCCTCCTGGCAGATCGCCTTCGGCCCCTACGTGGCGGACTATTCGCGTTACCTGCCGAGCAAGACGTCCTCGGTGAAAACCTTTTTTGCCGCAGGCGCCGGTTCAGTCATCGGCGCACAGGTGGCGATGATCCTCGGGGTATTTGCCGCCGCCTCGGCCAATGGGCAGTTCGCGGGTCACGAAGTGGCCTACATCGTTGGCCTGGGGGGGACCGGCGCCACCGCTGCGCTGCTGTACTTCAGCATCGCGTTCGGCAAGGTCACCATCTCCACGCTGAACTCCTACGGCAGCTTCATGTGCATTGCCACCATCATCAGCGGTTTCCGGGGGCACCTGAACGTCACGCGCTTGCAGCGTCTGGTCTTCGTGCTGTTCATCGTCGGCGCGGCGACCCTGATCGCGCTGCTGGGCCAGCACTCGTTCCTCGGTGCGTTCAAGTCCTTCATCCTGTTCTTGCTGGCGTTCTTTACGCCTTGGAGCGCGATCAACCTGGTGGACTACTACTGCATCACGCGCGAGCGCTATGACGTGCCGGCACTGGCCGATCCGAACGGCCGCTACGGTCGCTGGAACGCCTTGGGTATCAGCGTTTATGTCTTCGGCGTGCTGGTTCAATTGCCGTTCATCGCCACCAAGTTCTATACCGGTCCACTGGTGGGAGCCATGGGCGGTGTGGATGTTTCCTGGATCATCGGCCTGGTGGTCCCGGCGGCGCTGTATTACGTCCTCGCCAGGAAGTGGCACAGCGCAGTACCCGATCAATTGATCCTGCCGCTCGAGCAGGACGCGGTTGACGCACAACCGAGCAGGGCGGGCCGCATCCAAGCGGTCTGATGGGACGTTGACAGGGCTGGATGCCTCTTGACTGCCGTAAGCCAATCCAACTGATTAGGAGCGTCACATAATGAAGTCGAACAAGACCCTGCTGACCACATTGCTTTCCATGGGCCTGTTGGCCAGCGCCGGCGCCACACAAGCGGCGGGTTGGTGCGAGTCGGGCAAACCGGTGAAATTCGCCGGTCTGAATTGGGAAAGCGGCATGCTGCTGACCGACGTCCTGCAAGTGGTGCTGGAAAAAGGCTACGACTGCAAGACCGACAGCCTGCCGGGCAACTCCATCACCATGGAGAACGCCCTGAGCAGCAACGACATCCAGGTGTTCGCCGAAGAGTGGGTCGGCCGCAGTGAAGTCTGGAACAAGGCCGAGAAGGCCGGCAAAGTAGTGGGCGTCGGTGCGCCGGTGGTGGGGGCCATCGAAGGCTGGTACGTGCCGCGCTACGTGATCGAAGGCGACGCCAAGCGCAAGCTCGAAGCCAAGGCGCCAGGCCTGAAGAACATCGCCGACCTGGGCCAGTACGCCGCCGTGTTCAAGGACCCGGAAGAGCCGTCCAAGGGCCGCTTCTACAATTGCCCGGCCGGCTGGACCTGCGAGCTGGACAACAGCGAGATGCTGAAAAGCTATGGCCTGGAAAAAACCTACACCAACTTCCGCCCAGGCACCGGCCCGGCCCTGGATGCGGCCGTATTGTCCAGCTACAAGCGTGGCGAGCCGATCCTGTTCTACTACTGGTCGCCAACCCCGCTGATGGGCCAGGTGGACCTGGTGAAACTGGAAGAAAAACCGGGCGTGGATAAGAGCGTGAGCATCAAGGTCGGCCTGTCCAAGACCTTCCACGACGAAGCCCCGGAACTGGTGGCGGTGCTGGAAAAGGTCAACCTGCCCATCGATATCCTGAACCAGAACCTCGGGCGCATGGCCAAAGAGCGGATCGAGTCGCCAAAACTGGCGAAGATCTTCCTGAAGGAACATCCTGAAGTCTGGCACGCCTGGGTAAGCGAAGACGCTGCCAAGAAAATCGACGCGGCTCTGTAGGTCGAATCTTTCCCGGCCAACCGTGGGGCTGGCCGGGACGTTCACCGCATCCACTTGATCGAGAGTCTCTTATGTTTCCCGAAAGCTTTACCTTCTCCATCGCCGACTGGGTCAACGGTTGGGTCGACTCCCTGGTGACCAACTATGGCGATGTGTTCCGGCACATCTCCGACACCCTGCTGTGGGCCATCGTCAACCTCGAAGGCCTGCTGCGCATGGCGCCCTGGTGGCTGATGCTGGCCATCGTCGGCGGTATTGCCTGGCACGCCACCCGCAAGGTCGTGGCCACGGCAGTGATCGTCGGCCTGTTGTTCCTGGTGGGGGCGGTAGGCCTGTGGGACAAACTGATGCAGACCCTCGCCCTGATGCTGGTGGCGACGCTGATCTCGGTGTTGATCGGCATTCCCCTGGGCATTCTTTCGGCGCGCAGCAATCGCCTGCGTTCGGTGCTGATGCCGTTGCTGGATATCATGCAGACCATGCCCAGCTTCGTGTACCTGATTCCGGTGTTGATGCTGTTCGGCCTGGGCAAGGTCCCGGCGATTTTCGCCACGGTGATCTATGCCGCGCCGCCGTTGATTCGCCTGACTGACCTGGGCATTCGCCAGGTCGATGGCGAAGTGATGGAAGCCATCAACGCCTTTGGCGCCAACCGCTGGCAGCAGCTGTTCGGCGTGCAACTGCCCCTGGCCCTGCCGAGCATCATGGCCGGGATCAACCAGACCACCATGATGGCCCTGTCGATGGTCGTCATCGCTTCGATGATCGGCGCCCGAGGCCTGGGTGAAGACGTGCTGGTGGGCATCCAGACCCTCAACGTCGGGCGCGGCCTGGAAGCGGGGCTGGCCATCGTGATTCTCGCCGTGGTCATCGACCGCATTACCCAGGCCTATGGTCGTCCTCGGCATGAGGTGAGCAAATGAGTAACGCAGCCATCAGCAAGATCGAAGTCAAGAACGTCTTCAAGATTTTCGGCAATCGCTCCAAGGAAGCCCTGGAGCTGATCCGCCAGAACAAGACCAAGGACCAGGTACTGGCCGAAACCGGTTGCGTGGTCGGCGTCAACGACCTGTCGTTGAGCATCGGCACTGGCGAGATTTTCGTGATCATGGGCCTGTCCGGCTCCGGCAAATCCACGTTGGTGCGCCACTTCAACCGGCTGATCGATCCTACCAGTGGCGCGATCCTGGTGGACGGCGAAGACATCCTGCAACTGGATATGGACGCCCTGCGCGAGTTTCGTCGGCACAAGATCAGCATGGTGTTCCAGAGCTTCGGCTTGTTGCCCCACAAGAGCGTGCTGGACAACGTCGCCTACGGCTTGAAAGTGCGTGGCGAAAGCAAACAAGTTTGCGCCGAACGGGCGCTGCACTGGATCAACACCGTGGGCCTGAAGGGCTACGAGAACAAATACCCGCACCAGCTCTCCGGCGGCATGCGCCAACGCGTCGGCCTGGCCCGAGCGTTGGCGGCGGACACCGACATCATCCTGATGGACGAAGCCTTCAGCGCCCTCGACCCGCTGATCCGCGCGGAAATGCAGGACCAGTTGCTGGAGCTGCAAAAGACCCTGCACAAGACCATCGTCTTCATCACCCACGACCTCGACGAGGCCGTGCGCATCGGTAATCGCATTGCGATTCTCAAGGATGGCAAGCTGATCCAGGTCGGCACGCCCCGGGAGATCCTGCATTCGCCGGCGGATGAGTATGTCGATCGGTTTGTGCAGCGCAGGGCTGCGGTGGTTTGAGGTTGTGGTGGTCGGCGCGCTTTTGTGGCGAGGGAGCTTGCTCCCGCTCGGGCGCGCAGCGGCCGCTTCTTTTGGGCCTGCTGCGCAGTCCAGCGGGAGCAAGCTCCCTCGCCACAGAGGCGATGCCTTAAGCCAGATGTGATGCTGAAATGAATTTTTCATGAGGTTGAAGATGTCCCAGGCTGAAAAAATCGTAATCACCGGCGCTCCGTTGCGCTGGCAGGACGTGGTCGCCGTCGCCCGCTTCGGCGCTGTGCTCGAGTTGTCGACCCAGACCTGGGCGCGGATCGACAATGCCCAGACCATCGTCCAGCGCATCGTCGCAAGCGGCGAGCGCGCCTACGGCGTCAACACCGGCCTGGGGGCCTTGTGCAATGTCTCGCTCAAGGACGAACAACTCAGCCAGCTGTCGCGCAACACACTGCTCAGCCATGCCTGTGGCGTTGGACCGGTGCTTTGCGATGAGCAGACCCGGGCGATTATCTGCGCCGCCATCCTCAACTACAGCCAGGGCAAATCCGGCATCCATCGCCGGGTGGTCGAAGCGCTGCTGGCGCTGCTCAATCGCGGCATCACGCCGCAAGTGCCATCCCAGGGGTCGGTGGGTTACCTGACCCACATGGCCCATATCGGCATCGCGCTGCTGGGCGTTGGCCAGGTCAGCTATCGCGGACAAATAGTCCCGGCGCAACAGGCCTTGGCCGCCGAGGGTTTGCAACCGGTGCAACTGGGGGCCAAGGACGGTTTGTGCCTGGTCAACGGCACGCCGTGCATGACCGGCCTGAGCTGCCTGGCCTTGGCCGATGCGACGCGGCTGGTGCAATGGGCCGACGTGATCGGCGCCATGAGCTTCGAGGCCCAGCGCGGCCAGATCGCCGCGTTCGACGCCGAGGTCATTGCCCTCAAGCCGCACCCGGGCATGCAGCAGGTCGGGAACAATTTGCGGGCATTGCTCGACGGCAGCGAGGTCATCGCCGCGAGCCTGGGCATCCGTACCCAGGACGCCTTGAGCATCCGTTCGATTCCCCAGGTGCACGGCGCGGCTCGCGATCAGTTGGCCCACGCCCGGCAACAGATCGAAACCGAACTCAACGCGGTCACTGATAATCCGCTGCTGCTGGGTACGCCGGAGAATTTCCGGGTCATGTCCCAGGCCAATCCCCACGGCCAGTCGGTGGCGTTGGCGGCGGACCTGTTGGCGATTGCCATGGCAGAGATCGGCTCCATCGCCGAGCGTCGCCTCGACCGCTTGATCAACCCTCACGTCAGCGGTTTGCCGGCCTTCCTGGTGGCCAACCCCGGCGTAAACTCGGGGATGATGATCGTGCAATACGTCGCCGCGTCGCTGTGCGCGGAAAACCGCCAACTGGCGCAACCGGCGGTGCTCGACAACTTCGTCACTTCAGGGCTGCAAGAAGATCACTTGAGCATGGGCACCAACGCGGCCCTGAAGCTGCACCGGGCGCTGGAAAACTGTACGCAGATCCTCGCCATCGAATACCTGTTGGCGGCCCAGGCCTTTGAGTTCCTCAAGGCCCAGCGCTTCGGCGCCGGCACCGACATCGCCTGGAAGCTGCTGCGCGAACGCGTTCCGGCCTACGACCAGGACCGCTGGCTGGCGCCGGACATCGCCAGTGCCGCCGGCCTGCTTAAAGACCCGAGCGTGCTGCACAACGTATTACCGAATTTGAATTGATCAAAAAAGCGCCAGCGTGCCAAGACACCCATTGCCCACAAGGCATCGCCCAAAGCGAAGGTGACGGATAACGGAACATTCCGGAGCGACTGGCGGGTGAAAAAACAAAACTCTCAAAAGGAGCAATACATGACTGCCTTAAACCTGATTCCCGGCCAATTGAGCTTGGCTCAATTGCGTGACATCTATCAGCAACCCGTGACCCTCAGCCTCGACGCCAGCGCCTCGGCGCAGATCGAAGCCAGCGTCGCCTGCGTCGAGCAGATCCTGGCCGAGAACCGCACCGCCTACGGCATCAACACCGGTTTCGGCCTGCTGGCCTCGACCCGCATCGCCAGCGAAGACCTGGAAAACCTGCAGCGCTCCCTGGTGCTTTCCCATGCCGCTGGCGTGGGCGAGCCGATCAGCGACGCGTTGGTTCGGCTGGTCATGGTGCTCAAGGTCAACAGCCTGAGCCGGGGCTTTTCCGGCATCCGTCGGCAGGTGATCGATGCGCTGATTGCGCTGATCAATGCCGAGGTTTATCCGCACATTCCGCTCAAGGGTTCGGTCGGTGCGTCCGGTGACCTGGCGCCGCTGGCCCACATGTCCCTGGTGCTGCTGGGTGAAGGCAAGGCCCGCTACAAGGGCGAATGGCTGCCGGCCGTCGAGGCCCTGAAAGTCGCCGGCCTCGCGCCGCTGACCCTGGCCGCCAAGGAAGGCCTGGCACTGCTCAACGGCACCCAGGTCTCCACCGCGTTTGCCCTGCGTGGCCTGTTCGAAGGTGAAGACCTGTTCGCCGGTGCCCTGGCCCTGGGCAGCCTCACGGTGGAAGCGGTGCTGGGTTCGCGCTCGCCATTCGATGCGCGCATCCATGCCGCCCGTGGCCAGAAAGGCCAGATCGATGCCGCTGCGGCCTACCGCGATCTGCTGGGCGAGCGCAGCGAAGTTTCCGATTCGCACCAGAATTGCGACAAGGTCCAGGACCCGTACTCCCTGCGCTGCCAGCCGCAAGTGATGGGCGCCTGCCTGACTCAGTTCCGCCAGGCCGCCGAGGTGCTGGTGATCGAGGCCAACGCGGTGTCGGACAACCCGCTGGTGTTCGCCGCCGAGGGTGACGTGATTTCCGGTGGTAACTTCCACGCCGAACCGGTGGCGATGGCCGCCGACAACATGGCCCTGGCGATCGCGGAAATCGGTTCCCTGAGCGAGCGTCGTATTTCGTTGATGATGGACAAGCACATGTCGCAACTGCCGCCGTTCCTGGTGGCCAATGGCGGGGTGAACTCCGGCTTCATGATCGCCCAGGTCACCGCTGCGGCCCTGGCCAGTGAAAACAAGGCACTGTCCCATCCCCATTCGGTGGACAGCCTGCCGACCTCGGCCAACCAGGAAGACCACGTCTCCATGGCTCCGGCCGCCGGCAAGCGTCTGTGGGAAATGGCCGAGAACACCCGTGGGATTCTCGCGGTGGAGTGGTTGGCAGCGTGCCAGGGGCTGGACCTGCGCGGCGGTTTGAAGACCTCCACGAAGCTGGAGCAGGCTCGCAGCCTGTTGCGCGCAGAAGTGCCGTTTTATGAGAAGGACCGGTTCTTTGCGCCGGACATCAATGCGGCCAGTGAGTTGTTGGCCAGTCGTTGCCTGAATGAATTGGTCACGGCGCAGTTGTTGCCGAGCCTGTAAGGGCCTTACCGCAAGCAGGCACACACGATGTTTGATCAGCCTCGATACCTGTGGGAGCGGGCTTGCTCGCGAAAGCGGAGGGTCAGCTTGCATCAATGTCGAATGTGCCGCCGTCTTCGCGAGCAAGCCCGCTCCCACAGGTTCTGCGCAGTCCTTGTGGGAGCGAGCCTGCTCGCGATTCGATTTTGAATGAGACGAGGAGACTCGGATGAAAACCCTCTGGCAAAACTGCCACGCCGCCACCATGGCCCAGGGCGTCTACTCGATCATTGAAGACGCCGCCATTGTCACCCAGGGCGAGCACATTCAATGGATCGGTCCGCGTGCCGAACTGCCGACGGGTGACTATCCAGCGGTCAACGACCTCAAGGGCGCCTGGGTCACGCCGGGGTTGATCGACTGCCACACCCACACGGTATTTGGCGGCAACCGCAGCGGTGAGTTCGAACAGCGCCTGCAAGGCGTCAGCTACGCCGAGATCGCGGCGGCCGGCGGTGGCATCGCCAGCACCGTGCGCGCCACCCGCGCCGCCAGTGAAGACGAACTGTACGCCAGCGCCGCCAAACGCCTGAAAAGCCTGATGCGCGACGGCGTGACCACGGTGGAAATCAAGTCCGGCTATGGCCTCGGCCTGGCCAGCGAACGCAAGATCCTGCGGGTCATCCGTCGCCTCGGTGACGCATTGCCGGTCAGCGTACGCAGCACCTGCCTGGCGGCCCACGCCTTGCCGCCGGAATACAAAGATCGCGCCGATGACTACATCGAACACATCTGCACCGAGATGCTGCCGGCCCTGGCGGCCGAGGGGCTGGTGGATGCGGTGGATGCCTTTTGCGAATACCTGGCGTTTTCCCCGGCCCAGGTCGAGCGCGTGTTCATCACCGCACAACAACTGGGGCTGCCGGTGAAGCTGCACGCCGAACAATTGTCATCGCTGCACGGCTCCAGCCTGGCGGCGCGTTACCAGGCGTTGTCGGCCGATCACCTGGAGTTCATGACCGAGGACGACGCCAAGGCCATGGCCGCATCCGGCACCGTGGCGGTGTTGCTGCCGGGGGCGTTTTATTTCCTGCGTGAAACCCAGCTGCCGCCCATGGATGCCCTGCGCAAGCACGGGGTGAAAATCGCCGTGGCCAGCGACCTCAACCCCGGCACCTCGCCGGCATTGTCGTTGCGCTTGATGTTGAACATGGCCTGCACCTGTTTCCGCATGACCCCGGAAGAAGCCCTGGCGGGGGCGACGATTCATGCGGCCCAGGCCTTGGGCATGGCTGACACCCACGGTTCGCTGGAAGTCGGCAAAGTCGCGGACTTTGTCGCCTGGTACATCGACCGCCCGGCCGACCTGGCGTACTGGCTCGGTGGCGATCTGGAAAAACGCGTCGTGCGTCACGGCGTGGAAATCGATTGAGGAGAACGGTTGTGGAAAAGGTCCTGAATTTCAAGCAAGGGCGTGTGCCGCTGTTGGTCAGCATGCCCCACGCCGGTCTGCGCCTGACGCCGGCGGTGAAGGCCGGGTTGATTCCCGAAGCCCAGAGCCTGCCGGACACCGACTGGCACATTCCCAAGCTCTATGAATTCGCCAATGAGCTGGGCGCCAGCACCCTGGCCGCGGAGTACTCGCGGTTCGTCGTCGACCTGAATCGCCCCTCCGATGACAAACCGATGTACGTCGGCGCCACCACGGGTTTGTACCCGGCGACGCTGTTCGATGGCGTGCCGTTGTTTCGCGAAGGGCTGGAACCGTCGGCCGAGGAGCGGGCGACTTATCTGCAACAGGTCTGGATGCCGTACCACCAGGCGCTGCAGCAGGAGCTGGCACGGCTCAAGGCCGAGTTCGGTTATGCCTTGCTGTTCGATGCCCACTCGATCCGTTCGGTGATCCCGCACCTGTTCGACGGCAAGCTGCCGGACTTCAACCTCGGTACGTTCAACGGTGCCAGTTGCGACCCGGCCCTGGCCAGCCAGCTCGAAGCCATCTGCGCCCGCCACGGCCAGTTCACCCATGTGCTCAACGGGCGATTCAAGGGCGGGCACATCACACGACACTACGGCAACCCGGCCGAAGACATCCACGCCGTGCAACTGGAATTGTGCCAGAGCACCTACATGGAAGAATTCGAACCGTTCAACTACCGTCCGGACCTGGCGGCGCCGACCCAGGTGGTGCTCAAGGAATTGCTGGAAGGTTTCCTGGCGTGGGGGCAAAAGACCTACAAGCGTTGATCCCTAGTGGGCAGCTTTTGTGGCGAGGGAGCTTGCTCCCGCTGGATGGCGAAGCCGCCCCAAAGATTTTATGAGCGCTGCGCACTGGAGCGCCAGCCCGGTCAAGCGGGAGCAAGCTCCCTCGCCACAACAGCACTCACTTCTCTTTGCCTGTCGCCACCGTGCAAAACCAAGTCGCCACAGTTCACCTTCGCCCCCTCGACGCTGCGTAATGTTCCGGTCACGGTGCGCCAAGACACCGACCTACAATAATCCTGCTGCCGCACGAGACCCTCGCGATGAAAAGACTGTTCAAACGCTGTCTGTCGTTCCTCTGCGGTACCGTTCTACTCAGCACCGGGGCAATGGCCGCCGAGCCTGCGTCCTGCCAGACCGTGCGCATGGGCGTGGTCAACTGGACCGACGTGATCGCTACCAGCGGCATGGCCGATGTGCTGCTCACCGGTCTGGGCTACGACAGCAAGCAGACCAGCGCCGTGCAACAAATCATCTTCGCCGGCATCCGTGACAAGCGCCTGGATATTTTCCTGGGTTACTGGAAACCGGCTATGGACAAGAACATCGCCCCGTTCCTGGCGGCCAACCAGGTGAGGGTGCTGGACAAACCAAGCCTGGCCGACGCCCAGGCCACCCTGGCGGTACCGGATTACGTGGCGGCGGCGGGGCTCAAGACGTTTGCCGACATCGCCCGGTTCAAGGATCAGCTCGGCGGCAAGATCTATGGCATCGAGCCGGGCAGCGGCGCCAACACCACCATCAAGACCATGATCGAGACCGATCACTTCGGCCTCAAGGACTTCAAGCTGATCGAGTCCGGTGAAGCGGGCATGCTGGCTGCGGTGCAGCGGGCGGTGAATCGCAAGGAGTTCGTGGTCTTCGTCGGCTGGACCCCGCATCCGATGAATATCAACATGAACATCACGTACCTGACCGGCAGCGAGGACGTCTACGGTCCGAACGAAGGCGCCGCGACCGTCTCCACCGTGACTGCGCCGGATTACGCCCAACGGTGCCCGAATGTGAACCGGCTGTTGGAAAACCTCACCTTCACCGCTGCCCAAGAGAGTCAGTTGATGGTGCCGATCATGGAGCGCAAGACGCCACAGGATGTCGCCCGGCAATGGTTGCGCGAGCATCCCGAGGATTTGCAGCGCTGGCTGGCTGGCGTCACGAGCGTTGATGGCAAGGATGGCGTAGCGGCGGTGCAGGCCAGTCTCAAGCCCTGACACAATCTTCTGGACACTGCTAACTCCCGTGGCGAGGGGATTTATCCCCGCTGGGGGTGCGAAGCGCCCCCAAACAGTTAAATGCCGTCAGCCTGGCACACCGCGGCGATCTGCATTCAGGGCTGCTTCGCAGCCCAACGGGGATAAATCCCCTCGCCACAGGTCGTGCTTCGTCCAATGATGTATTTGGTTGTCACTCCCATGACCTACCCACTCTCCCAGGCAATGTCAGCCTTCATCGACAAAACCCTGAGCTTCACCAGCCCGGACGACAGCCTCGCCGGTTCGCGCCAGGCCTACAGCCAGATGTGCCGGGCGTTCACGCCGCCCTGCCCGCCGACGTTGGCCATCGAGGATTTCGAACTGGCCGGCGTCGCGGTGCGGGCCTATTACCCGCAGAGTGCGGCACCGTTCGCCGGCTGGCCATGCCTTCTTTACCTGCACGGTGGTGGTTGGGTGGTGGGGGATCTGGATTCCCATGATTTCATCTGCATGGAGCTGGCCGCTGAGCTGGGCGCGTTGGTGGTGGCGGTGGATTACCGGCTGGCCCCGGAGCATCCGTTTCCGGCCGGTTTCGAAGACTGCCTGGCTGTGTGGCGTCACTTGGCGGACTCCCCGTTTGCCATCGACCCGCGTCAGCGGCTGGTGGTCGGCGACAGTGCCGGCGGCAATCTCGCCGTCGCGTTATGCCTGGCCTTGCGCGATGCTGGACAACCATTACCCCGGGCCCAGGTCTTGATTTATCCGGCGCTCGGCGGCCCCGCGGATCTGCCGTCGCGTCACGAATGTTTTGATGCCCCACTCCTGAGCCGCGGCGACCTGGCACGTTATGAGGCGCTGTACCTCAGTGGTGCGCAGCCCTCGCCGTATGCCATGCCGTTACTCGCCAACGATCTGAGCGGCTTGCCGCGGGCGTGGGTCGCCGTCGCACAATGGGACCCGCTGCGCGACGATGGCGTCCGTTACAGCGAGCGGCTGAACGCCGCAGGAGGCGACGCAGTGCTGTATCTCGGCGAGGGGCTGGTCCACGGTTGCCTGCGGGGTCGGGGTCAGGTGCCGGAGGTCGATCGGATGTATCGCACGCTGCTGGCGTACCTGGCTGACATGCTTTGACTGCGCAGGGGACATGCTCATTAAGGTCATTCGGGTTTATGATGCCGAACGGCAGACTAAATAGAAGTCCCCACAGGGATGACTCGACCCCTTACGGAGCGCGCAATGCAGACTTTGTACCCGCAGATCAAACCCCATGCCCGGCACGATCTGGCTGTCGATGACACCCACACCCTCTATGTCGATGAAAGCGGTTCCCCAGAAGGCCTGCCAGTGGTGTTCATTCACGGCGGCCCGGGTGCCGGCTGCGATGCGCAGAGCCGCCGCTACTTCGATCCGAACCTGTACCGCATCGTCACCTTCGACCAGCGCGGTTGCGGTCGGTCCACCCCCCACGCCAGCCTGGAAAACAACACCACCTGGGATCTGGTCGAAGACCTGGAGCGCATCCGCAAGCACTTGGGTATCGAGAAATGGGTGCTGTTCGGCGGTTCCTGGGGCTCGACCCTGGCCCTGGCGTACGCCCAGACCCATCCTGAGCGGGTGCATGGCCTGATCCTGCGTGGGATCTTTCTCTGCCGTCCGCAGGAAATCGAGTGGTTCTATCAGGCTGGCGCCAGTCGCCTGTTTCCCGACTACTGGCAGGACTACATCGCACCGATCCCGCTGGACGAGCGCGACGACCTGCTCAGCGCGTTCCACAAGCGCCTGACCGGCAACGACCAGATCGCCCAGATGCACGCGGCCAAGGCCTGGTCCACCTGGGAAGGTCGCACCGCGACCCTGCGTCCGAACCCGCTGGTGGTCGATCGCTTCTCCGAGCCGCAGCGGGCGCTGTCGATTGCCCGGATCGAATGCCACTACTTCACCAACAATGCTTTCCTTGAACCCAACCAGTTGATTCGCGACATGGGCAAGATCGCCCATTTGCCAGGCGTCATCGTGCACGGCCGCTACGACGTCATCTGCCCGTTGGACAATGCCTGGGAGCTGCATCAGAACTGGCCCAACAGCGAATTGCAGGTGATCCGCGACGCCGGCCACGCCGCTTCGGAGCCGGGAATTACCGACGCGTTGGTGCGCGCCGCCGCGCAAATGGCCCGGCGCCTGCTCGACTTGCCGCCCGAAGAAGCATGAAGGGGCTGTTGCAACGGGTGCGCGGCGCCCGGGTCGAGGTGGCAGACGAGATCGTCGGGGCCGTGGACCAGGGCTTGCTGGTGCTGGTGGCCGTCGAGCCCGGGGACACCCGGGCCAGCGCCGACAAGCTCTTGCACAAGCTGATTAACTATCGAGTGTTCAGCGACGCCGAGGGCAAGATGAACCTGTCCCTGGCGGATGTCGGTGGAGGGTTGTTGCTGGTGTCGCAGTTCACCTTGGCGGCCGACACCAAAAGCGGTCTGCGCCCGAGTTTTTCCTCGGCTGCGCCTCCGGCCCTGGGCGAAGAATTGTTCAACTATTTGCTGAGCCAGGCGAAACAGGTGCATGGCACTGTGGCATCAGGTAGATTCGGCGCCGACATGCAGGTTCATCTGGTCAATGATGGCCCGGTAACCTTCCTGTTACAGGTCTGAAAGCGTTTGAAACATCTTTTCGGTTCTGTTTCGAGGTAAAACAGGGTGTTTTCTCGATAAATACTTTGTTACCCCTGATGCGTTGTCACGCGGGCTACTAGATAATCGCGCGCTACGGGGGATCAGCGTTCGCTGGTCCATTTGACTTAGGTAGAGAGTTGTCCTGGACCGTTTGGGGAATCATTTTGCCCCGTCGGAGTCGGAACAATGCTCGCCAACTTGGCAAGAGTGGTCCGCAGGTGCGGTTTTTCAGCGCCGTTACCGTGCAGATACTTTATCTGGCCGTTGGTTTTTTGATCAGTTTTCGGCGAGGGTTGCTCGTGATTGTTAGTCCCTGTAATGCACCAAAAATGACTGCCAAACGGTTGAGAAGCGCCCTGGTAACGGGCTCGGCCCTGTTGTGCCTGTTCGGCGCGGGCCAACTGTGGGCATTCAGCCTGGATGATGTATCGGCGAAGGCACAAGAATTGGCCGGGCAGAAGTTCGAAGCCCCGCGCAGCAATTTGCCGAACGAATTCCGCGAAATGAAATTCGCCGATTATCAGAAAATTCGTTTCCGCACCGAAAAAGCTGAATGGGCCGACCAGAAGACCCCGTTCCGGCTGTCCTTTTATCACCAGGGCATGCATTTCGACACGCCGGTGAAAATCAACGAAATCACCGCGACCACCGTCGACGAGATCAAGTACGACCCGACACGTTTCGATTTCGGTGATGTGAAGTTCGATCCCAAGGCTACCGAACAGCTGGGCTACGCCGGTTTCCGCGTGTTGTACCCGATCAACAAGGCCGACAAGCAAGACGAAATCATGACCATGCTGGGCGCGAGTTATTTCCGCGTCATCGGCAAGGGTCAGGTCTACGGCTTGTCCGCTCGTGGCATGGCCATCGACACCGCGCTGCCATCCGGTGAAGAGTTCCCGCGCTTTCGCGAGTTCTGGATCCAGCGTCCGAAACCGACCGACAAGCACCTGGTGATCTTCGCCCTGCTGGATTCGCCACGGGCCACTGGCGCCTATCGCCTGACCGTGCGTCCGGGCACCGACACCGTTGTCGACGTGAAATCCCGCGTGTTCCTGCGTGACCGCGTCAACAAGCTGGGCATCGCCCCGTTGACCAGCATGTTCCTGTTCGGCGCCAACCAGCCGTCCAAGGTGCTGAACTACCGTCGTGAACTCCACGATTCCAGCGGCCTGTCCATCCATGCCGGCAACGGTGAGTGGATCTGGCGTCCGCTGAACAACCCGAAACACTTGGCCGTGAGCAACTTCTCGGTAGAAAACCCGCGTGGTTTCGGCCTGCTGCAACGTGGTCGTGACTTCAGCCATTACGAAGACCTGGATGACCGTTACGAAAAACGTCCAAGCGCCTGGATCGAACCGAAAGGCGATTGGGGCAAAGGCACCGTCGACCTGGTTGAAATCCCGACCGCTGACGAAACCAACGACAACATCGTTGCGTTCTGGAGCCCGGAAAAACTGCCTGAGCCAGGCCAGCCGCTGGACTTCGCCTATCGCCTGCACTGGACCCTCGACGAAGCCAACCTGCACTCGCCAGACAGCGCCTGGGTCAAGCAGACCCTGCGTTCGACCGGTGACGTGAAGCAGTCCAACCTGATCCGTCAACCGGACGGCAGCGTGGCCTACCTGGTGGATTTCGAAGGGCCGTCCCTGCAAGCGCTGCCTGAAGAGGCCGAGGTGCGTAGCCAGGTGAGCGTTGGCGACAACGGCGAGATCGTCGAGAACAGCGTGCGCTACAACCCTGAAACCAAGGGCTGGCGCCTGACGCTGCGCCTGAAGATCAAAGACCCGAGCAAAGCGACCGAGATGCGCGCCGCATTGGTCAGGCCGCTGGTCCCTGTCGAGCTGCCAGCCACCGGGCATTCCGTGACCACACTGGCCAAGGCCGACAAGGTCGCCAAGCAGCAGAGCGAAAAAGAGCAAGCCAACGAGCAAGCCGGCGAGCAGAAAGAAGCCAAGGCCGTCAAGGCGTCTGCCGCCGCTGCCGAGCCGACCCCAACCCCACAGGAACCGGAACAGGCTGAACAAGTCCTGACCGAGACCTGGAGCTACCAGTTGCCTGCCGATGAGTAATACGTCCGTACAACCAGAATCTCTCAGTGAGTATCTGGCCCATTTGCCGATGACCGACGAGCAGCGCGCCGAGCTGGCGGGCTGCACGTCATTCAGCGAATTGCACAAGCGCCTGGCTTCGTCGACATTCGACGCACCCAACGAGGCGGCGCAAGCCTCGGTGGGCCGTCGCCTGACGCTGAGCACTGCCGAGGAACTCGAGGACGCCGAAATGCTGGCTCTCGATGCCAACGGCCGGGTGTGCTTGAAGGCGACGCCGCCGATTCGTCGGACCAAGGTCGTGCCGGAACCGTGGCGCACCAATATCCTGGTGCGCGGTTGGCGGCGCCTGACCGGGCGTACCAACCCGCCGAAGCCGCCCAAGGATGAGCGCGTGCTGCCCCATGCACGCTGGCGTACCGTGGGTTCGATTCGCCGCTACATCCTGCTGATCCTGATGCTCGGCCAGACCATCGTTGCCGGTTGGTACATGAAAGGCATCATGCCGTACCAGGGCTGGTCGCTGGTGGACCTGGACGAAGTCCTGCACCAACCGCTGATGCAGACGGCCACGCAAGTGCTGCCGTATGCGTTGCAGACCAGCATCCTGATTCTGTTCGGGATCCTGTTCTGCTGGGTGTCGGCGGGTTTCTGGACGGCGCTGATGGGCTTTCTCGAATTGCTCACCGGCCACGACAAATACCGCATCTCCGGCGCCAGCGCCGGCAATGAGCCGATTCCCAAGGACGCCCGCACCGCGCTGGTGATGCCGATCTGCAACGAAGATGTGCCGCGGGTATTCGCCGGTTTGCGCGCGACCTTCGAGTCGGTGGCCGCCACCGGTGACTTGGATCGTTTCGACTTCTTTGTGCTCAGCGACAGTAACGAAACCGATATCTGCGTGGCCGAACAGCAGGCCTGGCTGGATGTCTGCCGTGAAGCCGGGGGCTTCGGCAAGATCTTCTACCGCCGTCGTCGCCGTCGCGTGAAACGCAAGAGCGGTAACCTCGACGATTTCTGCCGTCGTTGGGGCAGTGACTACAAGTACATGGTCGTGCTCGACGCGGACTCCGTAATGAGCGGCGAATGCCTGACCAGCCTGGTGCGCCTGATGGAAGCCACGCCGGATGCCGGCATCATCCAGACTGCGCCACGGGCCTCGGGCATGGACACGTTGTATGCGCGCATGCAGCAGTTCGCCACGCGGGTGTACGGTCCGTTGTTCACCGCCGGTCTGCACTTCTGGCAACTGGGAGAATCCCACTACTGGGGCCACAACGCGATCATCCGCATGAAACCGTTCATCGAGCACTGCGCCCTGGCGCCGTTGCCCGGTAAAGGCGCGTTCGCCGGTGCCATCCTGTCCCATGACTTCGTCGAAGCCGCGCTGATGCGTCGTGCCGGTTGGGGCGTGTGGATTGCCTACGACCTGCCGGGCAGCTATGAAGAGCTGCCACCGAACCTGCTGGACGAACTCAAGCGTGACCGTCGCTGGTGCCACGGCAACCTGATGAACTTCCGGCTGTTCCTGGTCAAGGGCATGCACCCGGTGCACCGTGCGGTGTTCCTGACCGGCGTGATGTCCTACCTGTCGGCGCCGCTGTGGTTCTTCTTCCTGGTGCTGTCCACCGCGCTGCTGGCGGTGAACACATTGATGGAGCCGCAGTACTTCCTCGAGCCACGCCAGCTGTATCCGCTGTGGCCGCAATGGCATCCAGAGAAAGCCATCGCGCTGTTCTCGACCACCATCGTGCTGCTGTTCCTGCCCAAGCTCTTGAGCATCGTCCTGATCTGGGCCAAAGGCGCGAAGGCATTCGGTGGCAAGTTCAAGGTGACCCTGTCGATGTTGCTGGAGATGCTGTTCTCCATGCTGCTGGCGCCGGTGCGGATGATTTTCCACACCCGCTTTGTCCTCGCCGCTTTCCTGGGCTGGGCCGCGACCTGGAACTCGCCGAAACGTGACGACGACTCCACGCCATGGAGCGAAGCGGTCAAGCGCCACGGTCCGCAAACCTTGCTGGGCTTCTTCTGGGCTTTGCTGGTGATCTGGCTGAACCCGAGCTTCCTCTGGTGGCTGGTGCCGATTGTCGGGTCGCTGATGCTGTCGATCCCGGTGTCGGTGATCTCCAGTCGCGTGGGCCTGGGCTTGAAGTCCCGTGATGAAAGCCTGTTCCTGATCCCTGAGGAGTACGCACCGCCGCAGGAGCTGCTGTCGACGGACCAGTACACCCATGAAAACCGTTGGCACGCGCTGAACGACGGTTTCATCCGGGCGGTGGTCGATCCACAACAGAACGCCTTGGCGTATGCGCTGGCAACCTCGCGTCACGGCCAGGCCGAGCCGATTGAGTGGCTGCGGGTCGAACGTGTTCGTCACGCGCTGAAGGTCGGCCCGGCGGGTCTCACCAATGGTGAGCGGCTGGCCCTGCTGAGCGATCCGGTGGCCTTGTCCCGCCTGCATGAGCAGGTCTGGAGCGAGGGGCATCCGGAGTGGCTGGCGGCATGGCGTGAATCGGTCAAGGCCGACCCTCATGCGCCGCTGCTACCGCTACAGCCGGTGAGCGTGCAGTCTCAAGTGGCCTGATACGCAAAAAGCCCCGCTTCTGGAAAGAAGCGGGGCTTTTTGTTGGGTGCATTTTTTACCTGTGGCCCCGGCTTTGTAACGAGGGAGCTATGGTCTTGGGTTGACGCTGTCCAACAGTCGATTAGCCAACAAACCACTCAGTTCGATCAGTTGCAGGATGCCAAGGGCAACATGGCGTCGAGAGCCTTTCAGGTCGAACGCAAGGTCGTTGACCATGGCATCGGCTGAGGCCAGGGTTTCGCTGAGGTTGGCCAGCAGGTTTTCGGTGTCGATGCCGTCGACGACGGTGAAGAGTTGGCCTGGCGACGCTTTATTCTCGGATTTGGCCTGTTTGGGGTTCAGGTAGTAATCGAGTGTGCGATCAGCGGCTTCCTGGAGTTTCTTGGGGTCGGTTTCTGGTTCTGGTGGGTTGGGTGTGACCTTGTACATGGTTGACGCTCCTAGGGTAATGGAGCCGCCAGATATCGCTGCTAAACGAGAAGGGTGGCGACTGTACGCGGGTTAGCAGACCGGGACCCTAGAACCCGGCAGACCCGAGGGTCTCCCACGCACAACCGCCATGACATAGATGTGCAGGCGCTGAAGCCTGCTCACGCATGTGGAGAGCGTACGTCTAGGATTGTCCAGGCTGCTAAACCCGATCGCTGAACTGACAGCGACCTGCAAACGTTAAAGCCCAGGCCTAAGGCGTACAAGCCGGCGGATTCTGGCGTAGTTGTAGGCAATGGCGCAAGGCGCCGTAGCCTTGGGATGACGGATTGTGGGCCTGGGTATTCTTGGGTGTATATCCGTTATTGGGGCTACGGCTGCTGACGGTTCCGCTCTTACAGCGGCTCACTTTTGAGAAGCGCAAAGGTAAGCCGCTGTAAGAGCGGAACCGTCAGCAGCCGTTACCTAAATAACGGATATACACACAACACCAACCCCAACACCCACACCCGAATCAAACCCGGAACCGCCCCACCAACGTCTGCAAATGAACCCCCAACCGCGCCAGCTCAGCACTCGAAGCGGCAGTCTTCTCACTGGACGACGCCGTCTGCTCCGACACATCACGCACATTCAGCACACTACGGTTGATCTCCTCAGCCACCGCACTCTGCTGCTCAGCCGCCGCGGCGATCTGCTGGTTCATCGACTGGATCGCCGAAACCGTACGAGTAATGTTTTCCAGCGAGCCCCCCGCGCGGCGGGTCAGTTCGACGCTGCTGTCGGTCAGGCTGCGGCTGTTGTCCATGATGGTCGCGACTTGTTCGGTACCGCTTTGCAGGCCGACAATCAGTTCTGCGATTTCTTCGGTGGACTTCTGGGTGCGCTGGGCCAGGCTGCGGACTTCATCGGCCACCACCGCAAAACCACGTCCGGCCTCACCGGCACGGGCTGCCTCGATGGCCGCGTTGAGGGCCAGCAGGTTGGTTTGCTGGGCCACGGATTTGATCACGTCCAGGACGCTGCCGATCTTGTCGCTTTCGCGCTTCAAATCGCCCATGGCGGCGGTGGAGTTGCCCACTTCCTTAGCCAGACGCTCGATCTGGGCAATGGCCTCGCCCACCACTTTGTCGCCTTCGCGGGCCTGTTGGTCGGCGGCGACTGCGGCTTCGGAGGCTTCCTCGGCGTTGCGGGCGACTTCCTGCACCGTGGCGGTCATTTCGTGCATGGCGGTGGCGACCTGATCGGTTTCCACCTTTTGGCTGTTGACCCCGGCGCTGGTCTGCTCGGTCACGGCCGAGAGTTGTTCGGCGGCGCTGGCGATTTGGGTAACGCCTTCGCTGATGCCGCCGATCAATTGCCGCAGGCCCACGGTCATGCTTTGCATGGCGCGTTGCAACTGGCCCAGTTCGTCGCGACGGTCAGAAGTGAGGTTGTGGGTCAGGTCGCCAGCGGCCACGCGTTCGGCAACCTTCAAGGTTTCGCCGAGTGGGCCGACGATCTGCCGGGTGATGAACAGGGCGGCGATCACGCCGAACAGCAGCGCCAGCGCGGCCGCCACGATCAGCAGCGTCTTGGCTTGGACGACGTCGTGGTCACGCACGGCTGTCTGGGAAACCGTCAGCTTCTGGCTGGAATCGATCAGTGTTTGCCCTTGCTCGGTCATGCGCTGGAGGGCCGCGGCGTTGTCGATCTGCGAGTCGCGGAACTGGGCGACCGCCGCGCGATAGAGATTGAACGAGTCGTTGGCCTGTTGCAGGTTGGCGGCGTGTTCCTGGGGCAATTGGTCTGGCAGTCGCGCAAGCAGCTTGAGGACCGTGTCGATGGCCTCGAGGGCCGGTTGCTGGGCTTCGCTCTTGCCGCTGTAGGTGTAGCCGCGGACTTGGTAGCGGGCTTGCTGGATGGCCTTGCTCAGGGTGACCACGCTGTTGAACGGGGTGACGTCGCCGGCTTGCAGCAACAACTGTTCAACTTCGGCGACGCGGGCCACGGCGTTGTCGGCGCTGGCACCGAGTTTGCTGCGGGCATCTTCGCGGTTGACGGTAGCGCGGGTCATCTGGGCGAAGGCGCCCTTGTATTCGGCGACGGCAGCCAGTTGCTTGTCGATCAGTGCGACGTCGGCCGGCTGTTCGATTAACTCGCGTGCGGTTTTCAGGCCGGCTTCGAGCTTGCCCAGCAGGTCGTTGACCTGTTGCGGGCCCTTCTCGCCCCGCGTGGTGTTGTAGTCGATGCTGGCCAGGTTCAAGTCTTTGCTCAAGTCGTTGAGACTGGCAATGAACCCCAGTTTATCGCCCCGGCTGATGACATTGCCCAGGCCGGA
Organism: Pseudomonas sp. FSO-7; assembly: GCF_059579345.1. Taxonomy (NCBI): domain Bacteria; kingdom Pseudomonadati; phylum Pseudomonadota; class Gammaproteobacteria; order Pseudomonadales; family Pseudomonadaceae; genus Pseudomonas; species Pseudomonas sp. FSO-7. Next base: position 498,223 of record NZ_CM184193.1, read on the forward strand.
CCAACCGGTGAATGCGATCATCAGGGTGAGGAACAGCACCAGGCCGAAGCCTGCGCCGAGTTTGCGGTTAACGCCTACGTTTCCCAGACCCTGGGCAAGCCACCGGAACATGCTGATACTCCCTTGGAGCGCTGAATGGGTTTTATGGGCACTGTATCGGCGGCTTTGACGGGATCTGTAGAAATGAGCTCAGGATTCTCAGAGTGGCTTGTTTGTGGCAAAGCAGAGAAACCTTTCAGAACAACCTTGCAAGCAATGCGGTAACCGCGGTCTCGACCCGCAGGATCCGCTCGCCCAGTTGTACCGGTTGCAGACCGGCCTTGCCCAGCAGGTCGATTTCGTAGGGAATCCAACCGCCTTCGGGGCCAATGGCCAAGGTCACCGGTTCTGTGAGCGCTCGCGGGCAGGGCGGGTGGTTGCCGGGATGACCGACCAGGCCCAAGGTGCCGGCGGTCATGGCCGGCAGGCGGTCCTCGACAAAAGGTTTGAAGCGTTTCTCGATAACCACCTCAGGCAACACGCTGTCCCGGGCTTGTTCCAGGCCCAGGATCAGTTGCTCGCGGATGGCCTCGGGCTCGAGGAACGGCGTCTGCCAAAAGCTCTTTTCCACGCGATAGCTGTTGACCAACACCACCCGCGGCACGCCCATGGTGGCGACCGTCTGGAACACTCGCCTGAGCATTTTCGGACGCGGCAGCGCCAGCACCAGGGTCAACGGCAACTTGGCCGGCGGCGCCTGGTCGAGGGTCACTTGCAGTTCGGCCTCGCGAGCCTCCAGGCGCAGTACCTGGGCCGAGCCCATCAACCCGCCGATGCGCCCGACCCGCAGGCTGTCACCGACGGCACTGCGATGGACTTCCTGCATGTGGGTCAATCGGCGATCGCTCAGGATCACGCGGTCGGGCCCAATGAAGTCGGCCTCTTCGAGCAGCAGCAGGTTCACGCTTGGGTCGCTGGCGGCTGGTCGTTGTGGTCATCGACCGGCTGGTCCTCGGGTTCTTCTTCCCGGCGCTTGCGCACCAGGCCACCGAACAGGATGCCGATCTCGAACAGCAGCCACATCGGCACTGCCAGCAGGGTCTGGGAGAAAATGTCCGGCGGGGTCAGGATCATGCCGACCACGAAGCAGCCGATGATCACGTAGGGGCGGATCTTCTTCAGGTAGGCCACGTCGACCACGCCGATCCACACCAGCAGCACCACGGCCACGGGGATTTCGAACGCCACGCCGAAGGCGAAGAACAGCGTCATGACGAAATCCAGATAGCTGCTGATGTCGGTCATCATTTCCACGCCCGCCGGGGTGGCGGCGGCGAAGAACTTGAAGATCAGCGGGAACACCAGGTAATAGGCGAAGGCCATGCCGGTGTAGAACAGCAGGATGCTGGACACCAGCAGCGGCACGGCGATGCGTTTTTCATGCTTGTACAGGCCCGGGGCGATGAAGCCCCAGATCTGGTGCAGGATCACCGGGATCGCCAGGAACAGCGAGACCATCATCGTCAGCTTCAGTGGCGTCAGGAACGGCGACGACACGTCGGTGGCGATCATCGTCGCGCCTACCGGCAGGTACTGGCGCAGCGGCGTGGAGACGAAGGTGTAAATCTGCTGGGTGAAGGAAAACAGCCCGGCGAAGATGATGAAAACCGCCGCGACGCAACGCAGCAGGCGGGTGCGCAACTCGGTGAGGTGCGATACCAGCGGCATCGGCTGGTCGTTTTCGGGGATATCGCTCATGGGGCTCGCGGCGGCAAAGTAGGATCGTTAGGCGCAGGGACAGCGTGGGGCGCTGTATCCGCTACCGTCGGTGTCACTGGCGCCGGTTCAGCCACCGGCGCGCCACTCTCTGGCGCTTGGGAAGCCACGGTCGGCTCGGCCACAGGCTGGACTGGCGTCGGTTCCTGCTGGGGCGGCGTGAAGATTTTCCGCGCTTCCTGCTCCAGGGACAGAATGTGTTCGTTGTGAAGTTGCCGACGGATGTCGTCGGCGCCGATTTCACGTTCAACTTCCTGTTTGATCGCATTGAAGCTGCGCTTCAGGCGCCCGATCCAGAGACCGGCGGTGCGCGCAGCGCCCGGCAGGCGCTCGGGGCCCAGTACCAGCAGGGCGACGAGGCCGACGAGCAGCAGTTCAGTGAAGCTGATCCCAAACATTAGTCAGTGCTCACGAGTCTTTGCGGATGGGCTCTTCGACTTTTTGGGCCTGCACGTCGATGGTATTCGGCGCATTCACAGGCTGAGTGGCCTGCGGGTGTACCGGTTGGGTCGGTTGTGCGGGCTGAGCCTGGTTGGTCGTCGGGTCGGCCGGTTTCTCGTCATCGTTCATGGCCTTGCGAAAACCCTTGATCGACTCGCCGACATCGGTGCCGAGGTTCTTCAGTTTCTTGGTGCCGAACACCAACACCACGACGACCAGGATGACGACCCAGTGTTTCCAGTCAAAGATACCCATGTGGCTACTCCTCTCAAAAATTGATCAGGCGGACGGGCGCGAGGCTTTCTCGACGTGCCCGGACAGACCGAAGCGACGGTCCAGTTCATCCAGTACGGCCTGCGGATGCTGCCCCAGTTGGGCCAGCATGACCAGGCTGTGGAACCACAGGTCGGCGGTCTCGTAGATCACGTCGCTGCAGTCGCCGCTGATGGCGGCGTCCTTGGCGGCGATGATGGTCTCGACCGACTCTTCGCCGACTTTTTCCAGAATCTTGTTCAAGCCCTTGTGGTACAGGCTGGCGACATAGGAACTGTCGGCCGCGGCGCCCTTGCGCTCTTCCAGCACCTGGGCCAGGCGGGTCAGGGTGTCACTCATGGGTATGTCCTGAATAAATGGCATGCGGGTCCTTGAGCACCGGGTCGACGGTTTTCCAGTCGCCGTTCTCGAAGACGCGATAGAAGCAGCTTTGACGGCCGGTGTGGCAGGCGATCTCACCGACCTGCTCGACCATCAGGATGATGACGTCGCCGTCGCAGTCCAGGCGCATCTCATGCAGGTGCTGCACATGCCCGGACTCTTCACCCTTGCGCCACAGCTTGCCACGGGAACGTGACCAATAGATGGCGCGGTTCTCGGCGGCGGTCAGGGCCAGCGCTTCGCGGTTCATCCAGGCCATCATCAATACGCGCCCGGTCTTGTGGTCCTGGGCGATGGCCGGCACCAGGCCGTCAGCGTCCCACTTGATCTCGTCCTGCCAGTTTTTCATCTTTGACTCCGACCATGGGCCGCGTACCTGACGTCGGCGGGCCCAGCGTTGAAACAGTGTGCCAGCGCGAACCGGTGCTGGCTATCGGCGAACGACCAGATACAAACCAACGATCACCATGATTGCGGCGGGCCAATGGCCCAATTCGCTCAACGGTCCACCAGCCGCCAGCATTGCGCCACCTCCCAGGTGAGCTGCGCCGAGCAAGCGCAGGAACCAGTCGTCCTTGCGTCGGTGCCACGGTGGCGCCGGGTCGTGGGCGTGGGGTTGGGACATGCGTTCGAGCAGGTCGCGGGTCATGTTGGCCAAGTGCGGGATCTGCTCGAACTGGCTCTGCACGTTGCCCAGCAAGGCTCGCGGGCTGACGCGCTCGCGCATCCAGCGTTCGAGGAACGGCTGGGCGGTGTTCCACAGGTCGAGGTCCGGGTACAACTGACGGCCGAGGCCTTCGATGTTCAACAGGGTTTTCTGCAACAGCACCAACTGTGGCTGAACCTCCATATTGAAGCGTCGCGCGGTCTGGAACAGGCGCATCAGCACCTGGCCGAAGGAAATATCTTTTAACGGTTTTTCGAAGATCGGTTCGCACACGGTACGGATCGCCGCTTCGAATTCGTTGAGCTTGGTCTCGGCCGGCACCCAGCCCGAATCGATGTGCAGTTGGGCGACACGGCGGTAGTCACGCTTGAAGAAGGCGAACAGGTTGCGGGCCAGGTAGTCCTGGTCTTCGGGGGTCAGGCTGCCGACGATGCCGCAGTCGATGGCGATGTATTGCGGACTCCAAGGCTGCACGGTGCTGACAAAGATATTGCCCGGGTGCATGTCGGCGTGGAAGAAGCTGTCGCGGAACACCTGGGTGAAGAAGATTTCCACGCCGCGCTCGGCCAGCAGTTTCATGTCGGTGCGCTGGTCGGCCAGGGTCGCCAGGTCGGTGACCTGGATGCCGTAGATGCGCTCCATCACCAACACTTTCGGTCGGCACCAGTCCCAATAGACTTGCGGCACATAGAGCAGCGGCGAGCCTTCGAAGTTGCGGCGCAGCTGGCTGGCGTTGGCGGCCTCGCGCAGCAGGTCGAGTTCGTCGTAGATGGTTTTTTCGTAGTCCTGGACCACGTCCACCGGGTGCAGCAGGCGGGCATCGGCCGACAACCGTTCGGCGGCGCGGGCGAGGATGAACAGCCACGCCAGGTCCTGGGCGATGATCGGCTTGAGGCCCGGGCGAATGACCTTGACCACCACCTCTTCGCCGCTCTTGAGTTGTGCGGCGTGAACCTGGGCCACGGAGGCCGAGGCCAGGGGCTCGACGTCGAAACGGCTGAAGACTTCGCTGATCTTCTTGCCCAGTTGTTCCTCGATCAGCGCCACCGACAGCTTGGAATCGAACGGCGGCACGCGGTCTTGCAACAGCATCAGTTCGTCGGCGATGTCTTCGGGCAACAGGTCGCGACGGGTCGAGAGGATCTGCCCGAACTTGATGAAGATCGGCCCCAGGTCCTGCAAGGCCAGGCGCAGGCGCGCGCCACGCGGCAGGTCCAGGGTTCGTCGGGGGAACCAGCGCCACGGCAGCACGAAGCGCAGCGCCAGGAGAAACCAGGGCAACGGCAGGGCGAACAGCAGGTCATCGAGGCGGTAGCGGATCACGACGCGCTGGATGCGCAACAAACGGCGGACGGCAAGCAGCTTCATGCGTTATCGCTTGGTTTCAAGGGATCGGGAAAGGCGCTCGAAACGCGCCTCGAGACGTTCCAGGTCAAGCTTGACCTGATCCAGTTCATCAAAACGGGCCTGGGCCTCGCGTTGGCCTACGAGGGTACGCGATTCTTCGGCCAGGTATTCACTCAGATTCTGTCCCAGGCTGGCGAAACCCTGGCGATACCAGTGGCGGCGGCGGCGCAAATGGCCGCTGAGCAACTGGGTCGCCACCGGACCGATCCAGCGGGACACTTCGTATTCCCAGTCCAGTTCCAGGTCCTGGAGAATCGCCGCCAGCTCCAGCAGCACGCCGCTGTCGCCATCGAGCTCCACGTCGGGGCTGTGCAGTACCGCGCTCTTGTCCTTGCCCAGGGCCAGGTTCACCAGGCTCGACGCCGGAGCGCGCAGCGTGCAATCCGCTTCGGCTTCCCAGTGGGCGGCGAGCATCAGGCCTTCGTCGCTGGGCAGGATGAACACCTGCAACGCCGGGCTGCGGCAGTCGACGGCGATCACCTTGCCGCTCAAGTGCGCCAGGCGCGCGAGCGCCGTGCTGTCCAGGCGCAATACCCGGTTGAGGCCGAGTTCGACGCTGGCGAGCAGGCCGGTGAGCAACATCAGGGTTTGATACCGCGATGCAGGGCGACGATACCGGCGGTCATGTTGTGGTAGGTCACGCGGTCGAAACCGGCCTCGACCATCATCGACTTCAGGGTTTCCTGGTTCGGGTGCATGCGGATCGATTCGGCCAGGTAGCGATAGCTTTCCGAGTCGTTGGTGATCAGCTTGCCCATCAGCGGCATGAAGGCGAACGAGTAGGCGTCATAGGCCTTGGACATCAGCGCGTTGGTCGGCTTGGAGAACTCCAGCACCAGCAGGCGGCCGCCGGGCTTGAGCACCCGCAGCATCGAACGCAGGGCGTCTTCCTTGTGGGTGACGTTGCGCAGACCGAAGGCGATGGTCACGCAGTCGAAATGGTTGTCGGGGAACGGCAGCTTTTCAGCGTCGGCCTGGACGAACTCGACATTGCCGGCCACACCCAGGTCCAGCAGGCGGTCGCGACCGACCTTGAGCATGGATTCGTTGATGTCGGCCAGCACCACCTGGCCGGTCGGCCCGACGATGTGGGAGAACTTCTTCGTCAGGTCGCCCGTGCCGCCAGCGATGTCCAGCACGCGATTGCCGTTGCGCACGCCCGACAGCTCGATCGCGAAACGCTTCCACAGGCGGTGCATGCCGCCCGAGAGCAGGTCGTTCATCAAGTCGTACTTGGCGGCTACGGAGTGGAAAACCTCAGCGACTTTTTCCGCTTTCTGGCTTTCCGGCACGTTCTTGAAGCCGAAGTGCGTGGTGGGTTCGGCATCGCTGCCTTTGCGCTGATCAGTCATATCGCGGTCACCAAAAAAGAATGCGGGACATTCTAATCCCGGTGGAGGGCTTTGTCTTGGCAAGGCTGAAGGTAAGATGGGCGACCGCCGGGACGTTTTGACGCAGCCAGGGTCTGAAACGTTCAGGCAAGTCCCGATAAAACAGGAGTCATCCGATGGCCCGTATAACTGTTGAACGTGCCCATGGCCTGGGCAAGGAAACGGCGCGAGAGAAGGCCGACAAGCTGGCGCAGAAGTTGTCCGACAGCTATGGCCTGGAGCCGCAGTGGGAGGGCGACACCCTGAAGCTCAAGCGTTCCGGGGTCAAGGGCGAAGTGCATGTGGGCGAGGATTCGATCCGTGTCGACGTGGAGTTGGGCATGTTGATGTCGGCCATGAGCGGCACGATCAAGACGGAAATCGAAAAGGCGCTGGATAAGGCGTTGGCTTGATCGACCGAAAGGAGGATGCAGTACTCAAGTTCACCACCAAACTCTGTGGGAGCGGGCTTGCTCGCGAATGCGGTGGGTCATTCACTATTGATGTTGACTGATCCACCGCTTTCGCGAGCAAGCCCGCTCCCACAGGGAGATCACTGTCCTCAAGATTGTGTCAGTTGTTAGGGTGCCGTTTCTAATTATTGTCACTACTTTGTGCCTGAGCCCGTCCATGTGCGGGCAGTTCCTCAAACCTTTTTCGAGTGAGGTGCACCGTGGCCAAAGTTATTCTGAAGAAAAAAACCGACGTTGAATCTTCCACGCTCAGCGACGTGAAAACGTACGCGCGCAAGATCTGGCTGGCGGGCCTGGGCGCCTACACGAAGGTCGGCCAGGAAGGCAGCGGGTACTTCCAGGAGTTGGTAAAAGCTGGCGAAGTTATTGAAACCAAAGGCAAAAAGAAAATTGCCGGGAAACTTGAAGCGGCCAACAGCGAATTGATTGAAGCCAAGACCGACGTCAATACTTTCAAGGCTCGGGTTGAAGTACAACTCGATAAAGTCGAGAAGGTATTCGATGCCCGTGTTGCAAGTGCCTTGAATCGTATCGGCATTCCGTCTAAACATGACGTTGAGACACTCTCTGCTAAGCTCGATGAGCTGACAGCATTGCTCGAACGTGTCGCGCGTAAACATTAAGGAGAACGGGATGGCTGGCAAAAAAATCACAGAAAAAGAGGGCAGCTCGTGGGCCGGGAAGATTGAAAAATATTCCCGCAAAATCTGGCTTGCTGGTTTAGGCGTGTACTCGAAGATCGACACTGACGGCAGCAAGCTCTTCGAGTCCCTGGTTAAGGACGGCGAAAAGGCCGAAAAACTCACCAAGACGGCAGTCGGCAAACAAGTCGATGCCACCAAGGAAACCGTCGATTCCGCCAAGTCGCGCATCGGCGGCGTGAAGGATCGTGCCCTGGGTAAATGGGACGAGCTGGAAGGGGCTTTCGACAAGCGCCTGAACAGCGCGATCTCGCGCCTGGGCGTGCCGAGCCGCAATGAAGTCAAGGCGCTGCACAGCAAGGTCGACACCCTGACCAAGCAGATCGAAAAACTCACCGGCGCCAAAGTCGCACCCGTGGCGACCAAGACGGCGGCGGCCAAGCCAGCCGCTAAAACGGCAGCCAAGCCACTGGTCAAGGCTGCGGCAAAACCCGCTGCCAAACCTGCGGCGAAAGCAGCGGCCAAGCCAGCGGCTAAAACCGCAGCGGCCAAACCTGCGGCCAAGGCTGCGGCTAAACCGGTAGCGGCGAAAGCGGCAGCCAAGCCCGCCGCCAAACCGGCGGCCAAGCCAGCGGCCAAGACGGCTGCCGCTAAACCCGCTGCGGCCAAACCGGCGGCTAAACCAGCAGCCAAGCCAGCGGCAAAAGTGGCGGCCAAACCCGCTGCGGCGAAAAAACCTGCCGTGAAAAAACCGGCCGCGCCAAAAGCAGCCGCACCCAAGGCGCCCACTGCGGCCGCCAAGCCGGCAACCCCGGCGAGCACGGCGAACTCTGCCGCCGCTCCAACCCCGGTCGCCACTCCAGCACCAACGTCGACTCCAACGACGCCTCCCACCCAGTCCTGATATCCAGGGCAAACAAAAAAACGCCCGGCCTATGTAGGCCGGGCGTTTTTGTTTGTACGCAGGTCAACCTGTGGGAGCGAGCTTGCTCGCGATAGCGGTGGGTCAACAGTATTGATCTTGACTGACACACTGCCATCGCGAGCAAGCTCGCTCCCACAGGGGAATTGGCGGTGATACGGATATTGGAATCACCCACAATGGATCTGCCACGGGCGGTGATTAGTCGTGTTCTTCCAGATACCGCAACGCCAGCCGCTCCGTCGCCACCTTGGTCGCGGGCGGCAGGTGCGGGGCCACCAGCATCATGATCTGGTAGACCACCAGTCGAACCTCGCCCTCGCGGTCCAGGATGCGCTGGTAGTCCAGGGAGAACAGCAAGGTCATGGTGATCTGCTCCACCAGTTGCCCCAGGGCCTGGGTATCGCTGACCAGCAAATCCTGGGCCTTGAGCTGCGCCAGCAGTGAGGCAAGGGTGCGCTTCAGGGCATTGAGCAATTGACGGATGCCCTTGGCCAGCTTCGGCAGGCGCCCGGCCAGGTTCGACAGGTCCTGGAACAGAAACCGGTACTGGGCCAGGCGCTCGACGATCAAATGCAGGAACAGCCAATAGTCTTCCGGCGCCAACTGCGCGTCTGCCGGTGGGTCGAGCAGCGGTGCCAGTTCGCTCTGGAAGCGCTCGAACAAGCCGAGGATCAGCGGTTCCTTGCCATGGAAGTGGTAGTAGAGATTGCCCGGGCTGATGCCCATTTCGTTGGCAACCTCCATGGTGGAGACGTTCGGTTCGCCCTTTTCGTTGAATAATTGCAGGGCACATTCAAGGATGCGGTCGCGGGTTTTCATCCGGTCTTCTTAATGGTCAAGTCGTGCCACCGCCAATCGCCTGGCCGTGGAATAGGGCCTTCAGCGCACGCGAACATAGGTGCCGGGGGCTGCGTCCAGGGGCGGGTAGTTCGCGTTGCCCAGGCTCATCTGGGTTTCGTGCTGGGCGCCGGAGTGCTCCTGGATCCAGCTCAGCCATTGCGTCCACCAACTCCCTTCGACGTGCGTGGCGTCGTAGTACCAGGCCCGTGGGTCACTGCTCATTTTTGCGCTTTCGATGTAGTTGGCCTTGGGGTTGCCCGGCGGGTTGAGAATGCTCTGGACATGGCCGCTGTTGGAAAGCACGAAACGTTTGTCGCCGCCGAGCAACAGCGTCGAGCGATAGACCGCGTCCCAAGGCGTGATGTGGTCGTTGATGCCGGCCACGCTGAAGCTGTCCACCGTCACTTTTTGCAGGTCGATGGGCGTGCCGCACACTTCCAGGCCACCAGGGTGGGTCAATGGGTTGTGCTTGAAGAAGTCCAGCAGATCACCGTGGTAAGCCGCCGGCAGCCGGGTGCAGTCGTTGTTCCAGTAGAGGATGTCGAAGGCCGGCGGCTCCTTGCCCAGCAGGTAGTTGTTGATGAAGTAGGTCCAGATCAGGTCGTTGGGACGCATCCAGGCGAACACCCGGGCCATGTCGCGACCATCGAGGATGCCCTTCTGGTAGGAGCGGCGCTTGGCGGCTTCCAGGGTTTGCTCGTCAATGAACAGCGTGGCCTGGCTGTCGATCTGGCTGTCCAGCAGGCTCACCAGGTACGTGGCACTGGCAACCCGGCGCAGCTGGCGCTTGGCTTGCAGGTGGCCTTGCAGGGCGGCGATGGTCATGCCACCGGCACAGGCGCCCATCAGGTTGACCTCGCGAGCGCCGGTGATCGCCCGGCAGACGTTCATGGCCTCTTCCGTGGCCTCGACATAGCTGGACAGGCCCCACTCGCGGTGGCGTACGTCAGGGTTGCGCCAACTGATGATGAACACCTGCAAACCGTTTTTCAGGGCGTACTGGACAAAGCTGTTGGAGGGGCTGAGGTCGAAAATGTAGAACTTGTTGATCTGCGGCGGCACGATCAGCAATGGCTTGGCGTACTGCTTTTCGCTCATGGGCCGGTACTGGATCAGTTCGAGCAGATCGTTGCGAAACACCACCGCGCCGGGTGTGGTCGCCAGGGTCTTGCCGACTTCAAAGGCATGGGGCGTGGTTTGGCGGGGCAGGCCGTCGTTGTGCAGCAGGTCGTCCACCAAGTGGCTGATGCCTCGAACCAGGCTGGCGCCGCCGGAGTTGAACAGCTCCTTGACCGCCAGGGGGTTGAGCAAGGTATTGGACGGCGCTACGGCGTCGTTGAGCAGGGCGAAGGCGAAGTGGGCGCGGGCGCGGTCATCCTGGCTCATGTCGCTTTCGTCAATCCAGCTCTTGACCTGTTTTTGCCAGCTCAGGTAGGCCTGCAGACTGCGGCGGTAGAACGGATTGAGCTGCCAGGTGGGGTCGGCGAAACGCGGGTCGTTGGGGTTGGTGGGGTGCAGGGTCTCGCCCAGCAGCACGCGGCCCAGTTGACCGCCCAGTTTCAGCGCATGCCGGGCACTGTGCACCGGGTTGCGCAAACCGTGTGCGGCCACACTGCGCAAGGTGGACAGCAGGTCCCTGCCACGCAGGCCGGTGACCGCACTTTGTGCGTTGATGAAGCTGGCAGGGGCGGGCATGGAACCCTTCGCCGGTTTGTCGCGCATGAGTCAACTCCTTCGTCATCAGGCTAAAAACAAACACACCGAACCAGACAACATAGTCGCTGTTTCGGGTCGCTGCGCAATCCGGCGTCCTGCCAGGCGCTAATGGGCGGTTTCAGCCGCCGCCCAGCGGCGAGGGATGCGGATGCATCACGGCACGCTGACGTTCTTCCTCCAGAAACTTCATGATGATCGGCGCCACCGCCTCGGCCCGGGTGATCAGGAACAAATGGCCGTCATCGATGATGTGCAATTGGGCGTTGGGAATGCGCCAAGCCAGCATGCGCATGTTGATCAGTGGAATCAGCGGGTCGTCATCGCCGGCCAGCACCAGGGTCGGCTGGTGGATCTTGTGCAGCCAGTGGATGCTGGTCCAGCCGAGGCCGGCGAACAGTTGCCAGTAATAACCGAGCTTGCCCGCCGAACGAACCTTGGCCGCGTGGCTGGCCGCCAGGCTCGGGTCACGGCGGAACGAGCCGCCGTAGATCAGCGGTGCGATACGCATCACATGGGAAGGCTGAACGTAGCGCCGGGGGCTGGCCATCATCCACAGCACCTTCGGTTTGCCCGGTACCATCACTGCCCCGGCCGCCGTGGCCGCCAGCACCAGCTTCTTGCAGCGCTCCGGGTAGTCGTAGGCGAACTGCTGGGCCAGGGCGCCCCCCCAGGACACGCCGATCACGTTGACCTGCCCGTAGTCCAGGTAGTCGAGCATCCGCGCGGTGAGTTTGGCCAGGCCCGGAAAGCGATACGGCCGGTTGGGCGTCGATGAGCCGCCGACACCGGGCACGTCAAAGGCGATGACTTCCAGGTCCGGGTCCAGGGCCTGGATGAACGGGAATACCAGCTCGAGGTTGGCGCCGATGCCGTTGAAAATCAGAAGTGGCGTCAAGTGAGGCTTGCCGGGACGTACCGCGGTGCGCAAGGTCTGGCCATCCAGATCGACGGTACGGAAGATGTACGGTTGCGGCATGCTTCAAGCCCTGTGGGTTGGGTCGCTGTCTTTCATTTTTCCCCGATTCCTTGTGGGAGCGGGCTCGCTCGCGATGACGGCGGTACATCCAATATCGATGTTGGCTGACACACCGTCATCGCGAGCAAGCTCGCTCCCACAGGGGATCTGCCGTGAACATGAGTTTTATGTTCGCCAGCGCTGTGGGCCTTGCATTCAGTGTCGGCTGGCGGGATGTATTCGTGAGCAAGCCCACTCCCGCGCCAGACGAGTTGCATCCGTTACCGCTCATGCACATAGGTGCCGGGCGCCGCTTCACCGGCCGGGTAGGCCTTGTTGCCCAGCACGGTAGGGGCTTTTTTCAGTTTGCCCGAGCGCTCAGCCTGCCAGGCTTGCCAGTGTAGCCACCAAGAGTCGGTGTGCTTGGTGGAGTTTTCCTGCCAGTCCTCGGCCTTGGCCGGCATGTCCTCGCCGGTCATGTAGCGCGACTTGGGGTTGCCGGGCGGGTTGAGGATGCTCTGGATATGACCGCTGCTCGACAGCACGAATTCCACTTTTCCACCGAACAGCTGCGCCGACTTGTAGCAGGACTTCCAAGGTGTGATGTGGTCGTTGGTGCCCGCCAGGGAAAAGATGTCGGCGGTGACTTGCTTGAGGTCGATCGGCGTGCCGCACACTTCCAGTGCGTTGGGCCGGATCAACGGGTTGTTTTTGAACATCTCGATGAGATCGCCGTGGAACGCCGCCGGGAGCCGCGTGGTGTCGTTGTTCCAGAACAGGATGTCGAACACCGGCGGCTCGTTGCCCAACAGGTAATTGTTGACCCAGTAGTTCCAGATCAGGTCGTTGGGGCGCATCCAGGCGAAGACCTTGGCCATGTCACGGCCTTCGAGTACACCGGCCTGGTAGGAATGGCGCTTGGCCGCTTCCAGGGTCTGCTCGTCGACGAACAGTGCCACGTCGGTGTCCAGGGTGGTGTCGAGTACGCTCACCAGCAAGGTCAGGGCATTGACCTTTTTCTCGCCGAGGGCGGCGTAATGGCCCAGCAGCGCGGTGCAGGTGATGCCGCCCGAGCAGGCGCCCAGCATGTTCACGTCCTTGCTGCCGGTGATGGCCGTGACCACATCCACCGCTTCCTTGAGCGCCTCGATGTAGGTCGACAGGCCCCACTCGCGCTGTTCCTTGGTGGGGTTGCGCCAGCTGACGATGAAGGTCTGCACGTTGCTGCGCAGGCAGAAGCGCGCCAGGCTCTTGTCCGGGCTCAGGTCGAATACGTAGAACTTGTTGATCTGTGGCGGCACCACCAGCAGCGGTCGCTCGTGGACCTGCTCGGTAATGGGCCGGTACTGGATCAGCTCCAGCACGTCGTTGCGAAATACCACGGCACCTTCGGTCACCCCCAGGCTCTTGCCGACCTCGAACGCGCCCATGTTCACCTGGCTCGGCATCCCGCCGTTGTGCACCAGGTCCTTGGCCAGGTGGGACAGGCCATCGAGCAGGCTCTTGCCGCCGGTTTCGAAGAAGCGCTTGACCGCCGCCGGGTTGGCCGCCGAATTGGTCGGGGCCATGGCTTCGGTCATCAGGTTGATCACGAAATGCCCGCGGCTGATGTCCGCGGGCGAGAGGCTGCTGTCGTCGATCCAGGCGTGCAGCTCCTTGCGCCACGCCAGGTAGGTTTGCAGGTAGCGTTTGTAGAGCGGGTTCTGGCTCCAGGCCGGGTCGACGAAGCGACGGTCGTCGCCGGCCGGTTGCAGCTCGGATTTGCCGAACAGGACATTCTTGAGTTCGACGCCGAAATGGGCGACATGCTTGACGCTGTGCAGCGGTTGCTTGATGGCCTGGGTCAGCACCATCCGGGCAGAGGCCAGCAGGTCTTTCCTGCGCAAGCCGACGACGGGATTCAACCCCAGGGTATTTTCCGAGGCCTGGTACTTCAGGTCATCGTTGTTCTTGTTGCTCATCTACGACGCTCCATTGTCCTTCAGACGAGTACCCGGTTGGTGCCATGAAGCCACACAGCCGATACCGGGTACGCTGCTCGGGTGACCATTAATTCCGCATCGAGGGCCAATGAGGAAACGTATGCCAGGAACTCGCCGGTTCCTTTGCAGGGAACTTGCCAGCTCCATTGGTTACCCGAGTTTAATTTTTTTCGCAAGCAGGCCAGTCATTGACGTTGCTGCGCGGGCATTCAAGCAGATGAGTCTAGAAAAATCGCCCTAAAGCGCCAGCCCTTGAGCTAGAGCATCAGCTTGACGACGGACGCGTCCGGATCGCGGGTTTTTCCGGCGGCCTTGAGCTCGCCAAGATAATCGTTCCACAAGTCCTGCTGGCGCACCGCCAACTGGTAAAGATAGTCCCAGGTGAACAATCCGCTGTCGTGGCCGTCGTCGAAGGTCAGTTTCAGTGCGTACTGGCCGGCCGGCTCGACCTTGGTCAGGCCGACGTTGAGCTTGCCGTATTGCAGGATAGGTTTGCCATGGCCCTGGACCTCGGCGGAAGGCGAATGCACCCGCAGGAATTCGGCAGGCAGGTGGTACTCCTCGTCCGGCGCGTATTTGAGCGTCAGGGTCCTGGAGGCTTTGTGCAGGTTGATGGCGGTGGGGAGTTTGGTCATGGGGCGTCAGTCTCTTGCAAGCTTGCGTGAACGATATGTGGCGAGGGAGCTTGCTCCCGCTGGAGGGCGAAGCCCTCCCAAAAATTCGCGACCAGCTCCTGATAAGCGGCGGCCACGGGTTTTGGGGCCGCTTCGCGGCCCAGCGGGAGCAAGCTCCCTCGCCACAAGAGCCCACTCACATAGCGTGTGGCTTACAGGATATACCGCGACAGATCTTCGTTCTGCGCCAATTCACCCAGGTGGCTGTTGACGTACTCGGCGTCGATGAGGATCGGCGCTTCGTTGTGGGCGCTGGCCAGATCGCCGGCGCTGAACGACACCTCCTCGAGCAAGCGTTCGAGCAACGTGTGCAGGCGACGGGCACCGATGTTCTCGGTCTTCTCGTTGACCTGCCAGGCGATCTGGGCCAGGCGCTTGATGCCTTCTGGCGTGAACTCGATGCTCAGGCCTTCAGTCTTGAGCAGCGCGCAATACTGTTCGGTCAGGGACGCATGGGGTTCGCTCAGGATGCGCTCGAAGTCTTCCGGCGTCAGCGCCTTGAGTTCGACGCGGATCGGCAGGCGACCCTGCAGCTCCGGCACCAGGTCGCTCGGTTTGCTCAGGTGGAACGCACCGGAGGCGATGAACAGGATGTGGTCGGTCTTGACCATGCCCAGCTTGGTGTTGACCGTGCAGCCTTCGATCAGCGGCAGCAAGTCGCGTTGTACACCTTCGCGGGACACATCGGCACCGCCGACATTGCCACGCTTGGCAACCTTGTCGATCTCGTCGATGAACACGATGCCATGCTGCTCGACCGCCTCCAGCGCCTTGGCCTTCAACTCTTCTTCGTTGACCAGGCGGCCGGCTTCTTCATCGCGCACCAGCTTCAGCGCTTCCTTGACCTTGAGCTTGCGGCTTTTCTTCTTGCCCTTGCCCATGTTGGCGAACAGGCTCTGCAACTGGTTGGTCATTTCTTCCATGCCTGGCGGCGCGGAAATATCGACGCCGGCCATCTCGGCCACTTCGATCTCGATTTCCTTGTCGTCCAACTGGCCTTCGCGCAGGCGCTTGCGGAACAGCTGGCGGGTGTTGGAATCCTGGGTCGCGGCAGAGTCGGCGTTGAAGCCCATGCGCGCCGGTGGCAGCAAGGCGTCGAGGATACGCTCTTCGGCGGCGTCTTCGGCGCGGTGGCGGACCTTGGTGATTTCCTGTTCGCGCAGCAACTTGATCGCGGCGTCGGCCAGGTCACGGATGATCGACTCGACGTCGCGACCGACATAGCCGACTTCGGTGAACTTGGTGGCTTCGACCTTGATGAACGGCGCATTGGCGAGCTTGGCCAGGCGCCGGGCGATTTCGGTCTTGCCGACACCGGTCGGGCCGATCATCAGGATGTTCTTGGGGGTCACCTCGACGCGCAGCTCTTCGGGCAGCTGCATCCGGCGCCAGCGGTTACGCAGGGCGATGGCGACGGCGCGCTTGGCATCGTCCTGGCCGATGATATGGCGGTTGAGTTCGTGGACGATTTCGCGGGGAGTCATGGACATAATAATTGGCGGTCCTCAAGCAAGAATGAGCCGGTGCGCGGGTGGCAGGCTTATTCGGCGAGGTCCTGCTCCTCAATGGTCTGGGTGTGGTTGGTGAAGACGCAGATGTCGCCGGCGATGCCCAAGGCAGTCTCGACGATCTCACGGGCCGACAGGTCGGTTTTTTTCAGCAGGGCGCTGGCCGCGGCCTGGGCGTAGGCGCCGCCGGAACCCATGGCGATCAAGCCATCTTCGGGTTCAACGACGTCGCCGTTGCCGGTGATGATCAGCGAGGCGTCCTTGTTAGCGACCGCGAGCATGGCTTCGAGGCGGCTCAGGGAGCGGTCGGTGCGCCATTCCTTGGCCAGTTCCACGGCGGCACGGACCAGGTGGCCCTGATGTTTTTCAAGCTGGCCTTCGAATCGTTCGAACAGCGTGAAAGCGTCGGCGGTGGCCCCGGCGAAACCGGCGATGACCTCGCCGTGATACAGGCGGCGGACTTTTTTCGCGTTGCCTTTCATCACGGTGTTGCCCAGTGAAACCTGGCCGTCGCCGCCCATGACGACTTTGCCATGACGGCGGACTGAAACGATGGTGGTCAAGGGAGAGTCTCCACGCAGCGGGGCGAAAATGCCCGGATGGAACTCATATGGGGGTGGCGTGGGGTTTTTCAACTGTGGGGTGGGAGAGGGGACGAGCGGCACCCTGGGGGGGCAATCAAGTTTGTGGCAAAGGCATTCACTGTGGCGAGGGCGCTTGCTCCCGCTGGAGCGCGCAGCGGTCCCAAGCTTTTGGGGCTGCTACGCAGCCCAGCGGGAGCAAGCTCCCTCGCCACAAAAGCCCCGCCGCACCGGGTGTTTTCAGCAAAAGTCAGCGGCTTTGGCGTTGTTGTAACAACAGGTTGCTGAAACCGCTCCCTGCCAGTTGTTTCTGGGCCTTGGTCAGTTCCTCGCGGTTGCTGAACGGGCCGACCAGTACCCGGTACCAGGTTTCGTCCTTCACCGTCCCGGACTCCACGGACACGGACTGGCCCAGCAGAATGATCTGCGCCCGGACCTTGTCGGCGTCGGCTTCCTTGCGGAACGAGCCGGCCTGCAGGAAGAACTTCGTCACCGGCGCGGCTTTCTGTACCGGCGGGGCCGGTGGCGGCGTGATGCCAGCCAGGGCCGCCTGGGCGCGAGCGGTGTCGATCTTCGCCGCTTCGGCCGGGGTCACCGGCGTGGTGGGCACCTGTGGCACTTGCGGCGTCGGCAGGGTTTTCTCCGGCACGGCATCGGGCGGCACGATGACTTCCGATTCCGGCAGCAAGGTGTAGAAGTCGTACTTCGGCTTCACCGGTTGCGTCGGGCTCGGCGGGGTCTTGTTGGCCTCGGCGATACGCGTGGCTTTCTGCTGCTCTTGCCGGACGCGCTTGACGTCATCGCCCTGGCCCGGCTCCAGCTTCATCAAGAACACAATGAACGCGCCGACGGTCAGGCCGATGGCCATCCACAACCAACCTGGAATCGGTTTTTTGGCTGGAGGCTGGTAACGACTGGCGCCGCGCTTGGGTGCAGGTTTTTTCTTGGCGGCCAACTTACATGCGCTCCAGGGTTTCCAGGCCCAGCAGTTCCAGGCCTTGTTTGAGCGTGCGCCCGGTCAGCGCGGCGAGGCGCAGGCGGCTCTGCATTTGCTCTGGGGTGGGGGCGCTGAGGATCGGGCAGTTCTCGTAGAAGCTGGAGAACAGGCCGGCGACATCGTACAGGTAGGCGCACAGGGTGTGCGGCGTGCCCTTGTCGGCGACGTTGTTCAGCACCTCGCCGAACTGCGCCAGTTTCGCTGCCAGCTCCTGTTCCTGAGGAGCCTCGAGCACGATCTGGCCGTCCACTTCGCTGAAGCTCTTGCCGAGCTTGCGGAACACCCCCGCCACGCGGGTGTAGGCGTACAGCAGGTACGGTGCGGTGTTGCCTTCGAAGTTGAGCATCAGGTCGAAGTTGAAGCTGTAGTCGCTGGTGCGGTGCTTGGACAGGTCGGCGTATTTCACCGCGTCGATGCCCACGACCTTGGCGATCTTGCGCAGTTCGTCCTCGGCCAGGTCCGGGTTCTTGCCCTTGACCAGGGTGTAGGCGCGGTCCTGGGCTTCGGTCAGCAGGTCGATCAGTTTCACCGTGCCACCGTCGCGGGTCTTGAACGGGCGGCCGTCGGCGCCGTTCATGGTGCCGAAGCCCATGTGTTCCATTTCCATCGGGCGGGTCACGAAGCCGGCCAGGCGCGCCACTTCGAACACTTGCTGGAAGTGCAGGGCCTGGCGCTGGTCGACGAAGTACAGCACTCGATCGGCCTTGAGCACGCTGTTGCGGTAGCGCACGGCCGCCAGGTCGGTGGTGGCGTAGAGGTAGCCGCCGTCGGCCTTGACGATGATCACCGGCAGGGGCTCGCCGTCGGCGGTCTTGAACTGGTCGAGGAACACGCACTGGGCGCCGTTGCTTTCCACCAGCATGCCCTTGGCCCTGAGGTCGTTGACCACGTTGGCCAGGTCATCGTTGTAGGCGCTCTCGCCCATCACGTCGGCCATGGTCAATTTGACGTTCAACAGCTCGTAGATTTTCTGGCAATGGGACAGGGAGATGTCCTTGAACTTGGTCCACAGCGCCAGGCACTCGGCATCGCCGGCCTGCAGCTTGACCACCAGACCACGGGCGCGGTCGGCGAACTCGGGCGACTCGTCGAAGCGTTGCTTGGCGGCGCGGTAGAAGTTCTCCAGGTCCGACAGCTCGTCGCTGGTGATGGGGTTTTCCTGCAGATAGGCCATCAACATGCCGAACTGCGTGCCCCAGTCGCCAACGTGGTTCTGGCGGATCACGGTGTCCCCAAGAAACTCCAGGACCCGGGCCACGCCGTCACCGATGATGGTCGAGCGCAGGTGGCCGACGTGCATTTCCTTGGCGAGGTTGGGGGCCGAGAGGTCGACCACGGTGCGCTGCAACGGGCCGGCCTTGCGCACGCCGATGCGTTCGTCGGCCAGGGCCGCGTCCAGGCGCGAAGCCAGGGCCTGGGTGTTCTGGAAGAAATTGATGAACCCGGGGCCGGCAATGTCGGCTTTGCTGACGTTTTCGTCGGCCGGCAGCGCGGCGATGATTTTTTCCGCCAGGTCCCGCGGCTTCATGCCGGCCGGCTTGGCGAGCATCATCGCGATATTGCTGGCGAAGTCGCCGTGGGTCTTGTCGCGGGTGTTCTCGACCTGAATCGCCGGCGACAGGCCTTCTGGCAGCACACCTTCAGTGACGAGTTGGGCGATGGCTTGCTGGATGAGCTGGCGAATGGTGTCTTTCATGGTCTTCTCTTTCAACCGCAGGCGCGGCGGCGCTTCGATGCGCTGGTGGAAAAACTGGGCATTATCCGTGGCGCGGGCGAGCTTGCCAACTGTAGCGGGTCGGTTGGGGATGTGTGGTGATTATTCTTGCTGGCCTGGATGTGTGCGATCCCCTGTGGGAGCGAGCTTGCTCGCGATGACGGCGGGTCAGCTTGCATTGATGTTGAATGCCAGACCGCTATCGCGAGCAAGCTCGCTCCCACAGAGGGGCGGGCTTGTGATCCATTCAATACAAATCCACCGGATCCACATCCAGCGACCAGCGCACCGCCCGCCCGCTGGGCATCTGTTCCAGCACCAGCAACCAGGCACTCAGCAGTCGATGCAGCGGCGCCCGGGCATTGGCCTGCAATAAAAGCTGCGCGCGATAGCGCCCGGCCCGCCGCTCCATCGGTGCCGGCACCGGCCCCAGGAGTTCGATGCCCGTGAGGTTCTGCTCTGCCAGTAAGCGCTCGGCCTCGCTGCAAGCCTCATCAAGGAAACCTTCGGCCTGCCCCGGCTTGTGGGCTTCGGCCCGCAACAGCGCCAGGTGGGCAAAGGGCGGCAGGCCGGCGCTGCGGCGTTCGCTCAAGGCCTGTTCGGCGAAGGCGAAATAACCCTGCTCGGTCAATTGGATCAACAACGGGTGATCGGCCAAGTGCGTCTGGATAATCACTTTGCCCGGTTCCTCGGCTCGTCCGGCCCGGCCTGCGACCTGAACGATCAACTGCGCCATGCGCTCGCTGGCGCGGAAGTCGCCGGAGAACAGCCCGCCATCGGCATCGAGGATCGACACCAGGGTAACCCGCGGGAAGTGATGCCCCTTGGCGAGCATCTGCGTGCCCACCAATATGCACGGCTGGCCCTTCTGGATCGTCGCGAACAGCTGGTTCATCGCGTCCTTGCGCGAGGTGCTGTCGCGATCGACCCGCAAGACCGGGTAGTCCGGAAACAGGATGCCCAGCCGTTCCTCGGCGCGTTCGGTGCCGGCACCTACGGGGCGCAAGTCCACTTTTCCGCACTGCGGGCAATGCCTTGGCACGCGCTCGACGTGGCCGCAATGGTGACAACGCAGCTCGCCGTGGCGTTGATGCACGGTCATCCGCGCATCGCAGCGCTCACACCCAGACATCCAGCCACAGTCGTGACACAGCAGGGTCGGGGCAAATCCGCGGCGATTGAGGAACACCAGGACCTGTTGCCCGGCGGCCAGGGTCTGGCCGATGGCTTGCTGCATCGGCCCGGAAATACCGCTGTCCAGTGGTCGACTTTTCACGTCCAGGCGCAGGAAACGCGGCTGCTTGGCACCGCCGGCCCGTTCGTTGAGGCGCAGCAGGCCGTAGCGGCCGGTGTAGGCGTTGTGCAGGCTTTCCAGGGAGGGCGTGGCCGAGCCGAGGACGATCGGGATGTTTTCCTGGCGGGCGCGCACCAGCGCCAGGTCGCGGGCGTGATAACGCAGGCCCTCCTGCTGTTTATAAGAGCCGTCGTGTTCTTCGTCGATGATGATCAGGCCGGGGTTTTTCATCGGTGTGAACAGCGCCGAGCGGGTGCCGATGATGATGTCGGCCTCGCCGTCGCGGGCGGCGAGCCAGGCTTCCAGGCGTTCGCGGTCGTTGACCGCCGAGTGCACCAGGGCGATCCGGGCGTTGAAGCGTTGCTCGAAACGCGCCAGGGTCTGGGGACCGAGGTTGATTTCCGGAATCAGCACCAAGGCCTGCTTGCCGGCTTCCAGGGTCTGGCGGATCAGTTGCAGGTAGACCTCGGTCTTGCCGCTGCCGGTGACGCCCGCCAGCAGAAAGGCGTGATAACTGTCGAAACCTGCGCGAATCGCTTCACAGGCGGCCCGCTGTTCGGCGTTGAGTGGCAGTTCCGGTTGGGCCAGCCAATGTTCATGGCGGGCGCCGGGGGCGTGCCGGCGGATCTCAACCTGGACCAGGTCCTTGGCCAGCAACAGGTCGAGGCTGTCCTTGCTGAGCATCAGTTTGCTCAGCAGTTGATGGGCCACGCCGTGGGGATGTTGGGCCAGGGTTGCCAAGGCTTCGCGCTGGCGCGGGGCGCGGGCGATGCGCGGATCGTCCAGCGAGGCCCCCGGGGCCACCGACCAGAACCGCTCCTGGCGCGCCTCGGCCAGCTCACCCTGGCGCAGCAGCACCGGCAGTGCCCAGCTCAGGGTGTCGCCGAGGCTGTGCTGGTAATACTGGGACGTCCACAGGCACAACTTGAACAGCGAGGCGGGCAGCGGCGGCGTGGCATCGAGCAGGGCCAGGGCCGGCTTGAGTTTGTCGACCGGGACCTCGCTGTGATCGGTGACCTCCACCAGGATGCCGATCATTTCCCGCCGGCCGAACGGCACCCGCAGGCGCATGCCCGGCTGCAACTGGGCGCGCAGGACCCCGGCGGGGGCGCGGTAGTCGAACAGGCGGCGCAGGGGCGAAGGCAGGGCGAGGCGCAGGATGGCGTCGGGCACGCGGGAGGATCTCGATAAACAGATAAATTAGGAAAGCTGGAACACCCTGTGGGAGCGAGCCTGCTCGCGATGGCGGTGGATCAGCCAAATGGGTATTGGTTGACACTCCGCCATCGCGAGCAGGCTCGCTCCCACAAAAGGGATTGCGCATGAGGCCGGGAGCCTAGCAGACGGTTGGTACAAGGCATAGCTTGCGCGAATGGCGATGTCTGGTAGAATCCGCGGCCTAATTACGTGCGGTATTCAACAATAGTGTTGGGTGGCGGCACGCTAGCCTGAGGAAAACAGCATGAAAACCGATATCCATCCGGAATACCCAGAAATTGCCGTAACCTGCAGCTGCGGCAACAAGTTCGAAACGCGTTCGACCTACGGCAAAGCCCTGGCGATCGACGTTTGCAACGAATGCCACCCGTTCTACACCGGTAAGCAAAAGACTCTGGATACCGGCGGCCGCGTTCAGAAGTTCGCCGATCGTTTCGGTGCTTTCGGCAAAGTTGCTCCAAAAGCCTGAGGCTGATCATTTTGGAAAGTCGTTCCGGCTTCTCCAGAGTGATGAAAAAGGCGTCCCTTGCGGGCGCCTTTTTTGTGTCTGCGATTTGGTTCTGTGGTGCCCAGGCGGCCTGTCCTTCGCCGGGCAACCTGCCCCAGGTGGCGGTGCAGCGCGTGGTGGATGGCGACACCTTGTACCTGGAGGATGGCCGACGCATTCGGATGATCGGCCTCAACAGCCCTGAGTTGGGCAAGCGCGGTCGCGCCGACGAACCGTTCGCCGTGGCGGCGCGTCAGCGACTCGAAGCCCTGGTGGCCGCCAGCGATGGCCGGGTGGGCGTATTGCCTGGCAAGGACGACCGCGACGATTACGGTCGTACGCTGGCCCATGTCTACAACGCCCAGGGCGAGAACCTCGAAGAGCGCCTGATTGCCGAAGGGTTGGGTTTTCTGGTGGCGGTCGCGCCGAACGTCGACCTGGTCAGTTGCCAGCAAGCGGCCGAACGTCATGCGCGGCAAGCCGGAACCGGTCTCTGGAAAAAATCCCCCGTCGTGCGGGCCGAGCGGATCAATGCGCCCGGTTTCGTGCTGACGAGCGGGCGTGTAGAAAGCGTGCGACGCAATCGCGGTGGTATCTGGATTGAACTGCAGGGGCCGGTGGTCCTGCACATTGCGCCCGGTGTGCAGAGGCGCTTCGATGCCTCGGCCCTGGAGCGGTTCAAGGGCCGCAGAATCGAGGCGCGGGGCTGGGTCGTCGACCGCGCCCGGCGTGACGGGAGCAAAGTCGGTCAGGCGCGATGGATGTTGCCACTGACCGATCCAGCCATGCTGGAAGCGGTCCTGTAACAAAAAATTGTAGACATTTTGGCGCTGGATTGTATGCATCTAGCCCTTGTGTTTCGCGGCTCTTGGTCCAAAGTCGTAGGGCAGGGCGCTTGACAGCAGTGACTGGTCAGTCTTGTAGGGACTTTGCGAGGCGCGTATCCTCGGCGGTCCGTCTGTCCAACACAGTAAAAAGCGGAATGCCCACATGTCTGATCTGAAAACTGCCGCTCTCGAATATCACGCGCATCCTCGTCCAGGAAAGCTGAGTGTCGAGCTCACCAAGGCCACCGCTACTGCTCGCGACTTGTCGCTGGCCTACAGCCCCGGCGTAGCCGAACCAGTCCGCGAAATCGCTCGCGACCCTGAACTGGCCTACAGATACACCGGTAAAGGCAACCTGGTTGCAGTCATTTCCGATGGCACCGCGATTCTCGGCCTGGGCAACCTCGGCCCATTGGCTTCCAAGCCAGTCATGGAAGGCAAGGGTGTGCTGTTCAAGCGCTTCGCCGGTATCGACGTATTCGATATCGAAGTCGATTCCGAGAGCCCGCAAGCCTTCATCGACACCGTCAAGCGCATCTCCATCACCTTCGGCGGCATCAACCTGGAAGACATCAAGGCACCTGAGTGCTTCGAGATCGAGCGCGCCCTGATCGAACAGTGCGACATTCCGGTCTTCCACGATGACCAGCATGGCACCGCCATCGTCACCGCGGCGGGCATGATCAACGCCCTGGAAATCGCCGGCAAGACCTTGCCGGAAGCCAAGATCGTCTGCCTGGGTGCCGGCGCTGCGGCCATCTCCTGCATGAAGTTGCTGGTGAGCATGGGCGCCAAGATCGAAAACATCTTCATGGTCGACCGTACCGGCGTGATCCACTCCGGCCGTGACGACCTGAACCAGTACAAGGCCGTCTTCGCCCACGCGACCGACAAGCGCTCCCTGGCGGACGCGCTGGACGGTGCCGACGTGTTCGTCGGCCTGTCGGGTCCGAACCTGCTGAGCCCGGAAAACCTGCTGCGCATGGCGCCGAACCCGATCGTGTTCGCCTGCTCGAACCCGGACCCGGAAATCTCCCCGGAACTGGCTCACGCCACTCGCAGCGACGTGATCATGGCCACCGGTCGTTCGGACTACCCGAACCAGGTCAACAACGTACTGGGCTTCCCGTTCATCTTCCGTGGTGCCCTGGACGTTCGCGCCAAGCGCATCAACGAAGAAATGAAAGTCGCGGCCGCCAACGCCCTGCGCGAACTGGCCAAGCTGCCGGTGCCTCAGGAAGTGTGCGATGCCTACGGCGGCATCAAGCTGGAATTCGGTCGTGAGTACATCATCCCGAAACCCATGGACGCCCGCCTGATCACCCTGATCTCCGACGCTGTGGCCAAGGCCGCCATCGAGACGGGCGTGGCCACCCTGCCGTATCCGAAGAACTACCCGCTCAAGAGCGTGGATGACGTGTTCAACGGCTAAGCCGTTGTAGCGCTTCAACGAAAAGCCCCGGCCCTTGTGAGTCGGGGTTTTTTATTGCCTGCGGATTCGTGTAACCGCCGCCAATCCCCTGTGGGAGCGAGCTTGCTCGCGATGATGGCGGGTCAGCTTGCATTGATGTTGAATACCAGACCGCAATCGCGAGCAAGCTCGCTCCCACAGGGAAATGCGGCCCAAAAAAAAGCCCCGCACTTCTCGCGAAGGCGGGGCTTTTGGGTGGGAGCTGGTCAGAACAGATCGATGGGCGCCGCTTCGTCCGCCGGCAGCGGGCTGCCCGGTGCGACACCGTTGCCCAGCTCGTTGGCCGACGGCGGCGTGTCTTCGCTCTTGAACAGTTCGAAGTACGCCCCCGGGGTACCCGGCGTGGCCGCGCGGCCGCTGACCGGGTCGACCCGCAGGCTGAGGATGCCTTCCGGCTCCGGTTGGGTGTGCGGCGGCTTGTCCTTGAGGGCGGCGCCCATGTAGGTCATCCAGATCGGCAGCGCCACGGTGCCGCCGAACTCACGGCGACCCAGGCTTTCGGGCTGGTCGAAACCGGTCCAGACCGTGGTCACGTAATCGGCGTTGTAGCCGGAGAACCAGGCGTCCTTGGATTCGTTGGTGGTACCGGTCTTGCCCGCCAGGTCGGTGCGGCCCAGGGCCAGGGCGCGACGGCCGGTGCCCAGCTTGATCACGTCCTGCAGCATGCTGTTGAGAATGAAGGTGGTGCGGCCATCGACAATGCGTTCCGCGACGGCGGGTGCTTGCGGCAGGCCTGGGGCCGTGGTGGCTTCGCCTGGCGTCCCATTGACCGTGAACGTCTCGGTGGACGGTGCGGCGAGGCCATCGCTGGCCTGCTCGCCCGTGGGCACCCGTGGCGGGTTGGCCACGAACAATGTCTCGCCGTTGCGGCTTTCGATCTTGTCGATGATGTACGGGGTGATCTTGTAGCCGCCGTTGGCGAACGTGCTCCAGCCCGTGGCGATTTCCATCGGCGTCAGGGTCGCGGTGCCCAAAGCCAGCGACAGGTTGCGCGGCAGGTCCTGCTTGTTGAAGCCGAACTTGCTGATGTAGTCGATGGTGCGGTCCACGCCCAGCGCCTGCAGCAGTCGGATCGAGACCAGGTTGCGGGACTTGTACAGCGCCTCGCGCAGGCGAATCGGGCCCAGGAACGTGTTGGTGTCGTTCTTCGGTCGCCAGACCTTGTCCAGGTACTCATCGACGAACACGATCGGCGCATCGTTCACCAGGCTGGCGGCGGTGTAGCCATTATCCAGCGCGGCGCTGTAGACGAATGGCTTGAAGCTCGAGCCCGGCTGGCGCTTGGCCTGCAATGCCCGGTTGTAGTTGCTTTGCTCGAAGGCGAAGCCACCCACCAGCGACCGAATGGCGCCGTTCTGCGGGTCGAGGGACACCAGTGCGCCCTGGGCGGCCGGGATCTGGCTGAACTTGAGTGTGTTGTCCGCCTGGCGCTGGACACGGATCAGGTCACCGACCTGGGCGACGTCCGACGGCTGGCGCGGGTTGGCGCCCATGCTGTTGGTATTGAGGAACGGACGGGCCCATTTCAGGGTGTCCCAGGCCACGTGTTCTTCCTGCTCGCCGTTGCGGGTCAGCACCTTGATGCCGTCCTTGTCCACCGAGGTGACGATCGCCGGCTCCAGGCTGCTGATGGTGCGCTGCTTGGTCAGCTCCAGGGCCCAGGCTTCCTTGGTCTTGCCCGGCAGGCGCGATTCAGGGCCGCGGTAGCCGTGGCGCTGGTCGTAAGTCATCAGACCCTCGTGCAGCGCGGTGTTGGCCATTTCCTGCAAGTTGCTCGGCACCGTGGTGGTCACGCGGAAACCTTCGGTGTAGGCGTCGCTGCCATAACGCCCGACCATCTCGGCACGGGCCATCTCGGCGATGTAGGGAGCATTCACTTCCGGGGTCGGCACGTGATAGCTGGCGTTCAGCGGCTCATTGATCGCAGCGGTGTAGTCGGCCTCGCTGATCTTGCCGAGCTTGTACATGCGCCCCAGGATCCAGTCGCGACGCTCCTTGCTGCGCGCCGGGTTGGCCAGTGGGTTGAAGCGCGACGGTGCCTTGGGCAGGCCGGCGATCATCGCCATCTGCGCCAGACTCACATCGCGGATCGACTTGCCGTAATACACCTGTGCCGCCGCCTCGATGCCGTAGGCGCGGTTGCCCAGGTAAATCTTGTTCACGTACAGCTCGAGGATTTCATCCTTGGTCAGCTGCCGCTCGATTTGCAGGGCCAGGAGGATCTCGGTGGTCTTGCGCGAGAAGCTGCGCTCGCTGGTCAGGAAGAAGTTCTTGGCCACCTGCATGGTGATGGTGCTGCCGCCGGACTGGATGTGCCCGCTCTTGACCAACTGGCTGGCGGCGCGCATCAGGCTGCCGGGATCGACGCCGTAGTGGTTGGCGAAGTTATCGTCTTCAGCACTTAGTAACGCATTGATGAAATTGGGGGGAATGTCGGCGAAACGGATCGGTGTGCGGCGCATTTCGCCAAATTCGGCGATCAGCTTGTTATCGCTGCTGTACACCCGCAAAGGAATCTGCAACTGAATACTTCTCAGCGCCTCCACGGACGGCAATCCCGGACTAAGGTAAAGAAAGGCACCGCTCAGGCCCAGGAGCAGTCCGCAGAAAACGGCGACGATGGACCATCCGAAAAATTTCAGCAGACGAATCAAGGCTTTTGGATATCCAGGCAAAGAATGAAAAAGGCGCCAGGTGCAGGGAAGGACCCGTGCTTGCAACAAAGCGAAAAAAACGCTGGGCATTATAAGCATTTTTTTTCGTCGGGAATGCCATCCGGACGTCCGTCGGACGGCCGTGATTGAACGCAATGCATATTAGAGAGTCCGTAACTCACGGATAGTCATAGGGAATTGGTAGTGCTACGACTCTTCAATAAAAAAGCCCATGCGCTTCTGGGGATCGACATCAGTTCGACGTCGGTGAAGCTGCTCGAGTTGAGTCGCCAGGGCGAGCGCTACCGCGTCGAGTCCTACGCGGTCGAACCGTTGCCGGCCAACGCCGTGGTCGAGAAGAACATCGCCGAGCTCGAAGGGGTGGGCCAGGCGTTGTCGCGACTGTTGGCCAAGGCCAAGACGCCCTTGCGCAGCGTGGCGGTGGCCGTGGCGGGTTCGGCGGTGATCACCAAGATCATCGAGATGGACGCGGGCCTGTCCGACGACGACATGGAGAACCAGCTCAAGATCGAAGCCGATCAATACATCCCCTATCCGCTGGATGAGGTGGCCATCGATTTCGAAGTGGTGGGCGTTTCGCCGCGCAGCGCCGAGCGCGTCGAGGTGCTGCTGGCGGCCTGTCGCAAGGAAAATGTCGAGGTTCGCGAGGCCGCGTTGGCGCTCGCCGGGCTGACGGCCCGGGTGGTCGATGTGGAGGCATATGCACTGGAGCGAGCCTTTGGCCTGCTCGCCACGCAACTGGCTGCGTCCCAGGAGCGGCTGACGGTGGCGGTCATCGACATCGGCGCCACCATGACCACCCTCAGCGTGCTGCACAACGGGCGCATCATCTATACCCGCGAACAATTGTTCGGCGGTCGCCAGTTGACCGAGGAGATTCAGCGCCGATACGGCCTGACACCCGAGCAGGCCGGTGTGGCAAAGAAGCAGGGTGGGTTGCCGGACGATTATCTCAGCGAGGTGCTGCAACCTTTTCGCGATGCCCTGGTGCAGCAGGTCTCGCGGTCCCTGCAATTCTTCTTCGCCTCGGGCCAGTACAGCGCGGTGGACCACATTCTGCTGGCCGGGGGCACGGCTTCGGTCGCTGGCCTGGATCGGCTGATCGAGCAGCGCCTGGGTACGCCGACCCAGGTGGCCAACCCGTTTACCAACATGGCCCTGAGCAGCAAGGTCAATGCCGGTGCCCTGGCCAGTGATGCACCGGCACTGATGATTGCCTGTGGGCTGGCCCTCAGGAGTTTCGACTGATGGCGCGGATCAACCTGCTTCCCTGGCGCGAAGAGCTGCGCGAAGAGCGGCGCAAGCGCTTTCTGCTGGCCTTGGTGGCGGCGCTGGTCGGGGCGGTCGGCGTGGTCCTGGTCGCCGTGCGCTACATCGACAGCGCCATCGACCACCAGGTCGCTCGCAACAGCCATCTCTCCGGGCAGATCGCCGTGCTGGACGAGCGCATCAAGCAGATCAGCGAGCTGAAAGCCCGTCGCCAGCAATTGCTGGAGCGCATGCGCATCATCCAGGACTTGCAAGGGAATCGACCGGTCAGCGGGCGCATCTTCGACCAGTTGGCGAGGACTTTGCCGGACGGGGTGTATTTCACCGAAGTGAAGATGGAGGATCGGACGCTCTTCATCAAGGGGGCCGCGGAGTCGAACAACCGGGTCTCGGACCTGATGCGCAACCTGGACTCGTCGGACCTGTTCGATGCGCCCAGTTTGACGGAGGTCAAGGCCACCACCGCCGGTCAGCTCGACCAGGCCAACGTTTTCCAGCTGACGGTTCGCCAGACCCGCCCGGCCGTAGTGGAGGACGCCCAATGAAGCCTGGGGAGTGGTTCGACGCGTTGCGCAAGATCGACATCAGTGACCTGGACACCAACAACATCGGTTCCTGGCCGGCCCCCATCAAATGGCTGGCCGGCATCCTGCTGGTGGCCCTGGTGCTGGGGCTGGGCTATAACTTTGCCTTGAGTGACCTGGAAAACCAGTTGCAGCAGGCGCATGAGGAAGAAAGCACCCTCAAGGCGCAATTCGCGGGCAAGGCCCACATGGCCGCGAACCTGGAACGCTACACCGAGCAGATGAAGCAGATGGAAACGTCTTTTGGTGTGCTGTTGCGGCAATTGCCCAGCGATACCGAAGTGCCGGGCCTGCTGGAAGACATTACCCGCACCGGCCTGGGCAGCGGCCTGGAGTTCGAGGAAATCAAGCTGCTGCCGGAAGTCACCCAACCGTTCTACATCGAGCTGCCGATCCAGATCACCGTGACTGGCGGCTACCACGACCTGGCGACATTCGTCAGTGGAGTGGCCGGGCTGCCCCGGATCGTCACGCTGCACGATTTCGAAATCGCCCCGGTGGAGCCCGAGGCAGGCACGAAGCTGCGCATGAGCATCCAGGCCAAGACCTACCGCTACAACGAGCAGGAGGCGCAGCCATGAGGCCGCTGGTGTGTCGCCTCTGCCTGCTGGCAGGCCTGGTCGCGCTGACGGGCTGCAACAACGATAGCGGGTTCAGCGACCTGGACGCCTACATGAACGAAGTGCGCCTTCGTCCGCCCGGCAAGATCGAGCCGACACCGACGTTCAGGCCCTACGAGACCTTTACCTACAGCGCAGCGAACCTGCGCAGCCCGTTTTCCCGGCAGGTCCGCGTGGACCAGGCCGACCGGCAGCGCGGCTCGCGCAACGTCCGGCCCGACCCCAACCGGGTCAAGCAGTACCTGGAAGGCTTCAACATCGAGCAGTTTGAAATGGTCGGTACGATCTCCAACGCTGGTGGCTCCTTCGCGCTCCTGCGAGGCGCGGGCGGGGTGCATCGGCTCAAGGTCGGTGACTATCTGGGGCGCAATGATGGGCGGATCGTCGCCATCAGCGCCACCCAGGTCGATGTGGTCGAAATCGTTCCCGATGGCGAGGGTGCCTGGCTGGAGCGACCACGGACCATTCCTTTGAAAGAGCATTCATAGTGGAACTCGAACAATGAACAGGTTTTTTTCAGCCCTCGGTATTTCGCTATGGATAGCGCTGTTGTCGCCGATGGTTCATGGGGCCAGTCTGAAGACGCTGGATGTGGCGGCGTTGCCGGGGGACCGTGTCGAGTTGAAGCTCACCTTCGACGGGCCGCCGCCGACGCCCCGGGGCTACACCACCGAACAACCGGCCCGGATTGCCCTGGACCTGCCAGGCGTGACCAATCAACTGGCCAACAGGCGTCACGACCTGGGCGGGGGCAATGCGCGTAGCGCCACCGTGGTCGAGGCGGGGGATCGCACCCGGTTGATCATCGGCCTGACCCAGCTGGCGCCGTATGACACCCGGGTCGAAGGCAATAGCCTGTTCGTGGTGGTTGGCAAGGGCCAGACCCCGAAGAGCACTGCTTCGAAGCCCTCTGTCCAAGCCCCGCGTCCGGCGGTTGCCAGCGCTGCGCCCGCGCGGGCCAGTGCGCCGGCGGGCAAGGCGATTCGTGGGGTGGATTTCCAGCGCGGGACCCAGGGCGAAGGCAACGTGGTGATCGATTTGTCCGATCCATCCATCGCCCCGGACATCCAGGAGCGCGAAGGCAGGATCATCCTCAATTTCGCCAGGACCCAATTGCCCGAGCCGCTGCGGGTGCGCCTGGACGTCAAGGACTTCGCCACCCCGGTGCAATTCGTCAATGCCAGCGCCGGCAGCGACCGGGCGACCATCAGCATCGAGCCCAGTGGCACCTTCGACTACTCGACCTACCAGACCGATAACAAGCTCACCGTCAGCGTCCGGCCCATGACCGTCGACGACCTGCAAAAGCGCAATGCCGACCGCGCCGCCTACAGCGGCGAGAAGCTCTCGCTCAACTTCCAGGACATCGAAGTGCGTTCGGTCCTGCAATTGATTGCCGATTTCACCAACCTGAACCTGGTGGCCAGCGACACGGTGCAGGGCGGCATCACCCTGCGGTTGCAGAATGTGCCTTGGGACCAGGCGCTGGACCTGGTGCTCAAGACCAAGGGCCTGGACAAGCGCAAGGTCGGCAACGTGCTGCTGGTGGCCCCGGCCGATGAAATCGCGGCGCGCGAACGCCAGGAATTGGAGTCGCAGAAGCAGATCGCCGACCTGGCGCCGCTGCGGCGTGAACTGTTGCAGGTCAACTATGCGAAGGCGGCGGACATCGCCAAGCTGTTCCAGTCGGTCACCAGTGCCGAGGCGAAAGCCGACGAGCGCGGCACGATCACGGTGGATGAGCGCACCAACAACATCATTGCCTACCAGACCCAGGACCGGCTCGACGAACTGCGCCGGATCGTCGCGCAGCTGGATATTCCGGTGCGCCAGGTGATGATCGAGGCGCGGATTGTCGAGGCCAACGTCGACTACGACAAAAGCCTGGGCGTGCGCTGGGGCGGGTCGATACAGAACAAGGGCAACTGGAACTCCTCGGGGGTGACCACCGGCGACTCCACCACCATTGGCACGCCGGGCAGCACCGGCACCAACCAGCCATTCGTCGACCTGGGGGCCTCGGGCAATACTTCGGGGATTGGCATTGCGTTCATCACCGACAACGTCTTGCTGGACCTTGAGCTGACGGCCATGGAAAAAACCGGCAACGGCGAAATCGTCTCCCAGCCCAAGGTGGTGACGTCCGACAAGGAGACGGCAAAGATCCTCAAGGGCACGGAAATCCCCTATCAGGAAGCCAGCTCCAGCGGCGCCACCTCGGTGTCGTTCAAGGAGGCCTCGCTGTCGCTGGAGGTGACCCCGCAAATCACCCCGGACAACCGCATCATCATGGAGGTCAAGGTCACCAAGGATGAGCCGGACTACTTGAACAAGGTGCAGGAGGTGCCGCCGATCAAGAAAAACGAAGTCAACGCCAAGGTCCTGGTCAATGATGGCGAGACCATTGTGATTGGCGGGGTTTTCTCAAATACTCAGAGCAAGGTCGTAGATAAGGTGCCATTTCTTGGCGATGTGCCGTATCTTGGCCGCCTTTTCCGGCGTGATGTGGTCTCGGAGAAAAAATCCGAGCTGCTGGTGTTCCTCACTCCGCGTATCATGAATAACCAGGCGATTGCTGTGAGTCGTTGATTCTGTGCGAAATTTGATTCTTGTTGGGCCGATGGGCGCTGGAAAAAGCACCATCGGCCGTTTGCTGGCCAAAGAGCTGCGCCTGCCGTTCAAAGATTCCGACAAGGAAATTGAATTGCGCACGGGTGCCAATATCCCATGGATCTTCGATAAGGAAGGCGAACCGGGCTTTCGTGACCGTGAGCAGGCGATGATCGCCGAGCTGTGCGCGTTCGAGGGCGTGGTGTTGGCCACCGGTGGCGGCGCGGTGATGCGCGAAGCCAATCGTCGGGCGCTGCATGCCGGCGGACGAGTGGTCTATCTGCACGCCTCCGTCGAACAGCAGGTCGGCCGCACCGCCCGGGATCGCAACCGGCCGTTGTTGCGCACCGCCGACCCGGCCAAGACCCTGCGGGACCTGCTGGAGCTGCGTGATCCGCTGTATCGGGAGATCGCCGACCTGGTGGTGGAAACCGACGAGCGGCCACCCCGGATGGTGGTGCTGGACATTCTCGATCGCCTGCAGCAACTGCCGCCCCGTTAATGCGCCTGGCGAAATGCGCTATCCTCGACGTCCCGTCATGGTCCGGCTGGGGCGTGGCGGATGGCCATTAACTGGCTCGGAACAAGCACCGTGGACTTTCGTTAATTGCAGGCAGGACGCCTGATTCCATCTTCACTGTGGGGACACATGCAGACACTTAAGGTCGACCTGGGCGAGCGCAGCTACCCGATCCATATTGGCGAAGGCTTGCTGGACCAGCCCGAACTGCTGGCGCCGCACATCGCCGGGCGGCAAGTGGCGATCATTTCCAATGAAACCGTCGCGCCTCTGTATCTGGAACGTCTGACCCGCAGCCTGTCGGCCTTCTCGGTCATTTCCGTGGTATTGCCCGACGGCGAAGCCTTCAAGAACTGGGAAACCCTGCAACTCATTTTCGACGGCCTGCTGACCGCACGGCACGATCGCCGCACCACGGTGGTTGCCCTGGGCGGTGGCGTGATCGGCGACATGGCCGGTTTTGCCGCCGCTTGTTATCAGCGCGGCGTCGATTTCATCCAGATCCCCACCACGCTGCTGTCCCAGGTCGACTCGTCGGTGGGCGGCAAGACCGGGATCAACCATCCGCTGGGCAAGAACATGGTCGGCGCCTTCTATCAGCCCAACGTGGTGCTGATCGACACCGCCACCCTCAATACCTTGCCGGCCCGCGAGCTGTCTGCGGGGCTGGCGGAAGTCATCAAGTACGGGCTGATCTGCGACGAACCGTTCCTGGGTTGGCTCGAAGAGAACGTCGACCGCCTGCGTGCGCTGGACCAGGCGGCCTTGACCTACGCCATCGAGCGCTCCTGCGCCGCCAAGGCCGCCGTGGTCGGTGCCGATGAGCGTGAGTCGGGGGTGCGCGCCACCCTTAATCTGGGTCACACCTTCGGCCATGCCATCGAAACCCACATGGGCTATGGTGTCTGGCTGCACGGTGAAGCGGTGGCGGCCGGTACGGTCATGGCCCTGGAGATGTCCGCGCGCCTGGGCTGGATCAGCGAACAGGAGCGCGATCGCGGTATTCGTCTGTTCCAGCGCGCCGGGCTGCCGGTGGTTCCGCCCGAGGAAATGAGCGAGGTGGATTTTCTTGAACACATGGCAATCGACAAAAAAGTGATCGACGGTCGTCTGCGTCTGGTGCTGCTGCGCCACATGGGCGAAGCGGTGGTGACCGACGATTATCCGAAAGAAGTTCTACAGGCCACGCTGGGAGCGGACTACCGCGCCCTGGCTCAGCTTAAAGGTTAATAAGATTCCGATGACTAGTTTGCATGCCGACGAGGCTTTCCTCGGCCATTTCCAATTGAGTCATGACCCCTTTGCCCCACGGGTCCCGGGCTTCAAGTTCTTCCCCGCCCAGCGCAAGCCGGTGCTGGGTCAGTTGCATCACCTGGCGCGCTACAGCCAGTTGCTTCTGGTGGTCACCGGTCCCCAGGGCAGCGGCAAGACTTTGCTGCGCCAGGCCCTGGTGGCCAGCACCAACAAACAGTCAGTGCAAAGCGTGGTGGTGTCGGCCCGTGGCGCTGGCGATGCCGCCGGTGTGTTGCGCCAGGTGGCCCAGGCGCTGAATGTCGCCCAGGCCGAAGTCGGTGCGATTCTCGAGCAGATCGTGCAACTGGCGTTGACCGGGCAGGAAGTCTATCTGCTGGTGGACGATGCCGAGCAACTCGACGAGTCGGCCCTCGAAGCCCTGCTGGCCTTGGCGGCCGGTGCGCCGGAGGGCCGTCCCCACGTGTTCCTGTTCGGCGAGTCGTCGCTGATCGCCGACCTGGACCAGTTGAACCTCGAGGAAGAGCGCTTTCACGTCATCGAGCTGGCGCCCTACACCGAGGAAGAAACGCGTGAATACCTGGCCCAGCGTCTTGAGGGCGCGGGCCGGGGTATCGAACTTTTCACCGCCGATCAGATCTCTGAGATTCACGAAAGCTCCGATGGCTGGCCTGGCAACATCAACCAGGTGGCCCGCGATGCTCTGATCGAAGTCATGATTGCCAGCCGCTCAGCGGTGAAGCGTCCAAGTATGGGGTTCAACATGCCGAAGAAACACGTATTGGCAATTTCCGCCGTCGTCGTGGTCGCGGTTGCCGCCGCCTGGCTGATGCCGGGTCGCACCAAGGCACCCACCACGGGTGCCCCTGCCAACGAACAGGCGCAACTGCCCCTCGGCCAAGGTACGCCGCAACCCAACGGTGGCGCGCCGGCCGTGGAATTCGCCGGCAACACCCAGCCGATGCCGCTGCCGCTGGTCGGCCAGTCGCAACCGGTCATGCGCGGCCCACTGGCCGAGGCGGCCGGCGGCATCACCGAAGGCGACGACGGCGCAGCGCCACCGATCGACGACAGCAGCGACGTGCCGCCGACCGTGACCACCACCGCACCGCCCGTGGGCGTGCCGGCCGGTCCGACACC
Organism: Pseudomonas sp. FSO-7; assembly: GCF_059579345.1. NCBI lineage: Bacteria > Pseudomonadati > Pseudomonadota > Gammaproteobacteria > Pseudomonadales > Pseudomonadaceae > Pseudomonas > Pseudomonas sp. FSO-7. Next base: position 533,489 of record NZ_CM184193.1, read on the forward strand.
GACGCCAACGCCTGCTCCGGCGGCCAAGCCGACCCCGGCGCCGACCCAGGTGGCCACCGCCAAGCCTGCACCGGTTCCAGCGCCTGCGGCCAAGCCAGCGGCGCCAGCAGCACCGGCGGCCAAGCCTGCTGCTACCCCGGCCAAGGCTGCGGGCGGTAGCTGGTACGCCGGCCAAGCCCCGGGCAACTACGTGGTGCAGATCCTCGGCACCAGTTCCGAAGCCGCGGCACAGAATTTCGTCAAGGAGCAGGGCGGCGAGTACCGTTATTTCAAGAAAGTGCTCAACGGCAAGCCGCTGTATGTCATCACCTACGGCAGCTTTGCCAACCGTGATGCGGCCGTTTCCGCCATCAAGGCCTTGCCAGCGAAGGTTCAGGCTGGTAAACCTTGGCCTCGCACTGTCGCCAGCGTCCAACAGGAACTGGCAGCAACTCGCTGAAGATTCGGCGGCCTTACCCAGGCCGCCTCTCCCGGCAACCTCAAAATTTCCGCAAGGGCGGGCGACCTTTCAGGCCGCGCGCCTTGTGGTGTCTGCGTCACAGTAGCGTTTGAGTCGTAGCGGTCGAACCCAAAAAAGTTTTGACTAGCACAGCATATAGCTTTAAACCTTTCACAAATGCGACATGGATTTGCGACAGTTCGTCGTCAAATTTGTGAGCCCCTGTGTCGGTGTGTACAATGACCTCCCTTTTGCCCCCGCAAAGCTGGCGTACGTTCGGCGCGGCACGCAACTGGTTGAATTGAAAAGAAATTTGCCTCGATGAGAGGCAGCCTGGTGAGAAAGTGTCTATGAAAGCAGGTCTGTACCAACCAGATGAATTCAAGGATAACTGCGGTTTCGGCCTGATAGCCCATATGCAGGGCGAGCCCAGCCATACCCTTTTGCAAACGGCCATTGAGGCCCTGACCTGCATGACCCACCGCGGTGGGATCAACGCCGACGGCAAGACCGGCGACGGTTGTGGCTTGCTGATTCAAAAGCCTGACGAGTTCCTGCGTGCCGTAGCCCAGGAAACGTTTGGCGTGACCCTGCCCAAGCAATACGCCGTGGGCATGGTGTTCTTCAACCAGGACCCGGTGGAGGCTGAGGCGGCTCGCGAAAACATGAATCGCGAGATCCTGGCCGCCGGCCTGCAACTGGTTGGCTGGCGCAAAGTGCCGATCGACACCAGCGTCCTCGGCCGCCTGGCGCTCGAGCGCCTGCCGCAGATCGAGCAGGTGTTCATCGCTGGCGAAGGCCTGAGCGACCAGGACATGTCGATCAAGCTGTTCAGCTCCCGTCGTCGTTCGTCCGTGGCCAATGCCGCCGACACCGATCACTATATCTGTAGCTTTTCCCACAAGACCATTATCTACAAAGGCCTGATGATGCCGGCGGACCTCACCGCCTTCTATCCGGACCTGAGCGACGAGCGCCTGAAAACCGCGATCTGCGTGTTCCACCAGCGCTTCTCCACCAACACCCTGCCGAAATGGCCGCTGGCCCAGCCATTCCGCTTCCTCGCCCACAACGGCGAGATCAACACCATCACTGGCAACCGCAACTGGGCCGTGGCCCGTCGCACCAAGTTCGCCAACGACCTGATGCCGGACCTCGAAGAACTCGGCCCGCTGGTCAACCGCGTGGGGTCGGACTCCTCGAGCATGGACAACATGCTGGAATTGATGGTGACCGGTGGCATCGACCTGTTCCGCGGCGTGCGCATGCTGGTGCCGCCGGCGTGGCAGAACGTCGAGACCATGGACCCGGACCTGCGCGCCTTCTACGAATACAACTCCATGCACATGGAACCATGGGACGGCCCGGCCGGTATCGTCATGACCGACGGTCGCTACGCCGTGTGCCTGCTGGACCGTAACGGTCTGCGTCCGGCGCGCTGGGTCACCACCACCAACGGGTTCATCACCCTGGCCTCGGAAATCGGCGTCTGGAACTACCAGCCCGAAGACGTCATCGCCAAGGGCCGCGTAGGTCCGGGCCAGATCTTTGCCGTGGACACCGAGACCGGCCAGATCCTCGACACCGACGCCATCGACAACCGTCTCAAGTCCCGTCATCCGTACAAGCAATGGCTGCGCAAGAATGCCCTGCGCATCCAGGCGACCATGGAAGACAACGACCACGGCTCGGCTTTCTACGACGTCGACCAGCTCAAGCAGTACATGAAGATGTACCAGGTGACGTTCGAAGAGCGTGACCAGGTGCTGCGTCCGCTGGGCGAGCAGGGCTACGAAGCGGTCGGCTCCATGGGTGACGACACACCGATGGCCGTGCTGTCGCAGCGCGTGCGCACACCGTACGACTATTTCCGCCAGCAGTTCGCCCAGGTGACCAACCCGCCGATCGACCCGCTGCGCGAAGCGATCGTGATGTCCCTGGAAATCTGCCTCGGTGCCGAGCGCAACATTTTCCAGGAGTCGCCGGAACACGCCTCGCGGGTGATCCTCAGCTCGCCGGTCATTTCTCCGGCCAAGTGGCGTTCGTTGACCAACCTCGACCGTCCGGGTTTCGCGCGTCAGGTCATCGACCTGAACTACGACGAAAGCGTCGGCCTGGAAGCGGCGATCCGCAACGTGGCCGATCAGGCTGAAGAAGCCGCGCGCGCCGGGCGTACCCAGATCGTCCTCAGCGACCGCCATATCGCTCCGGGCAAGCTGCCGATCCACGCCTCGCTGGCCACCGGTGCGGTGCACCATCGCCTGACCGAAAAAGGCCTGCGCTGCGACTCCAACATCCTGGTGGAAACCGCCACCGCCCGCGATCCGCATCACTTCGCGGTGCTGATCGGTTTCGGCGCCTCGGCGGTGTATCCGTTCCTGGCCTATGAAGTGCTGGGCGACCTGATCCGCACCGGTGAAGTACTGGGCGACCTCTACGAGGTGTTCAAGAACTACCGCAAGGGCATCACCAAGGGCCTGCTCAAGATCCTGTCGAAGATGGGCATCTCGACCATCGCCTCGTACCGCGGCGCGCAACTGTTCGAGGCCATCGGCCTGTCCGAAGAAGTCTGCGAGCTGAGCTTCCGTGGCGTGCCGAGCCGCATCAAGGGGGCGCGCTTCGTCGATATCGAAGCCGAACAGAAAGCCCTGGCCGCCGAAGCCTGGAGCCCGCGCAAGCCGATCCAGCAGGGCGGCCTGCTGAAGTTCGTCCATGGCGGTGAATACCACGCCTACAACCCGGACGTGGTGAACACCTTGCAAGCGGCCGTGCAGCAGGGCGACTACAGCAAGTTCAAGGAATACACCTCGCTGGTGGACAACCGTCCGGTGTCGATGATCCGCGACCTGCTCAAGGTCAAGACCCTCGATACGCCGCTGGACATCAGTGAAGTGGAGCCGCTGGAATCGGTGCTCAAGCGCTTCGATTCGGCCGGTATCTCCCTCGGTGCCCTGTCCCCGGAAGCCCACGAAGCCCTGGCCGAAGCCATGAACCGCCTCGGTGCGCGTTCCAACTCCGGCGAAGGCGGCGAAGACCCGGCGCGCTACGGCACCATCAAGAGTTCGAAAATCAAGCAGGTGGCCACCGGCCGCTTCGGTGTGACGCCGGAATACCTGGTCAACGCTGAAGTGCTGCAGATCAAGGTAGCCCAGGGCGCCAAGCCCGGCGAAGGTGGCCAGTTGCCCGGTGGCAAGGTCAACGGCCTGATCGCCAAGCTGCGTTATGCGGTCCCCGGCGTGACCCTGATCTCGCCGCCGCCGCACCACGACATCTACTCGATCGAAGACTTGTCGCAACTGATCTTCGACCTCAAGCAGGTGAACCCCAAGGCACTGGTCTCGGTGAAGCTGGTGGCGGAAGCCGGCGTCGGCACCATTGCGGCCGGCGTGGCCAAGGCCTATGCCGACCTGATCACCATCTCCGGCTACGACGGCGGCACCGGTGCATCGCCGCTGACCTCGATCAAGTACGCCGGTGCGCCGTGGGAACTGGGCCTGGCCGAAACCCACCAGACCCTGCGCGGCAACGATTTGCGCGGCAAGGTCCGGGTACAGACCGACGGTGGCTTGAAAACCGGTCTGGATGTGATCAAGGCCGCTATCCTCGGCGCCGAGAGCTTCGGCTTCGGCACCGCGCCGATGATCGCCCTGGGCTGCAAATACCTGCGCATCTGCCACCTGAACAACTGCGCTACCGGTGTGGCGACCCAGAACGAAAAGCTGCGCAAGGACCACTACATCGGCACCGTCGACATGGTGGTGAACTTCTTCACCTACGTCGCCGAAGAAACCCGCGAGTGGCTGGCGAAGCTGGGCGTGCGCTCCCTCGAAGAGCTGATCGGCCGTACCGATCTGCTGGACGTGATCGAGGGTCAGACCGCCAAGCAGCAGCACCTGGACCTGACCCCGTTGCTGGGCAGCGATCTCATCCCGGCGGACAAGCCACAGTTCTGCCAGGTCGATCGCAACCCGCCCTTCGACAAGGGTGAGCTGGCCGAGAAGATGGTCGACATGGCCGCTGCGGCGATCAACGACCTGAGCGGTGCCGAGTTCGAGCTGGACATCTGCAACTGCGACCGTTCCATCGGCGCGCGGATCTCCGGCGAAATCGCCCGCAAGCACGGCAACCAGGGCATGGCCAAGGCGCCGGTGACCTTCCGCTTCAAGGGCACCGCGGGCCAGAGCTTCGGCGTCTGGAACGCCGGTGGCCTGAACATGTACCTGGAAGGCGATGCCAACGACTACGTGGGCAAGGGCATGACCGGCGGCAAGCTGGTCATCGTTCCGCCCAAGGGCAGCGTCTACAAGACCCAGGACAGTGCCATCATCGGCAACACCTGCCTCTATGGCGCCACGGGCGGCAAGCTGTTTGCCGCCGGCACCGCGGGCGAGCGTTTTGCCGTGCGTAACTCCGGCGCCCACACTGTGGTGGAAGGCACCGGCGATCACTGCTGCGAGTACATGACCGGTGGTTTTGTCTGCGTGCTGGGCAAGACCGGTTATAACTTCGGCTCTGGCATGACCGGCGGTTTCGCCTACGTGCTCGACCAGGACAACACCTTCGTTGACCGGGTCAACCACGAACTGGTGGAAATCCAGCGGATCAGCGGCGAGGCGATGGAAGCCTATCGCAGCCACCTGCAAAACGTGCTGAACGAGTACGTCGCGGAAACCGACAGCGAGTGGGGGCGTGAACTCGCCGAAAACCTCGATGACTACTTGCGCCGTTTCTGGCTGGTCAAGCCCAAGGCTGCCAACCTGAAATCGTTGCTTTCCAGCACTCGTGCCAACCCGCAGTGATATGCGCCTGAAGAGTTTGATGAGGTTTTAACAATGGCTGAACGTCTGAATAACGACTTCCAGTTCATCGATGTCGGGCGCAAGGATCCGAAGAAGAAACTGTTGCGTCAACGCAAGAAAGAGTTCGTGGAAATCTACGAGCCTTTCAAACCCCAGCAGTCGGCCGACCAGGCCCACCGCTGCCTGGGCTGCGGTAACCCGTACTGCGAATGGAAGTGCCCGGTGCACAACTTCATTCCCAACTGGTTGAAACTGGTGGCCGAGGGCAACATCCTCCAGGCCGCCGAGCTGTCCCACCAGACCAATACCCTGCCGGAAGTCTGCGGCCGGGTGTGCCCGCAGGATCGCCTGTGTGAAGGTGCCTGTACCCTCAACGACGGTTTCGGCGCGGTGACCATCGGTTCGGTGGAGAAGTACATCACCGACACCGCGTTCGCCATGGGCTGGCGCCCGGACATGTCCAAGGTCAAGCCGACCGGCAAGCGCGTGGCGATCATCGGTGCCGGCCCGGCGGGCCTGGGCTGTGCCGACGTGCTGGTGCGCGGTGGCGTGACCCCGGTGGTGTTCGACAAGAACCCGGAAATCGGCGGCTTGCTGACCTTCGGCATCCCCGAGTTCAAGCTGGAAAAGACCGTGCTGAGCAATCGTCGCGAAGTCTTCACCGGCATGGGCATCGAGTTCCGCCTGAACACCGAGGTGGGCAAGGACGTGACCATGGAGCAACTGCTCGAAGAATACGATGCGGTCTTCATGGGCATGGGCACCTACACCTACATGAAGGGCGGCTTTGCCGGCGAGGACCTGCCGGGCGTCTACGATGCACTCGACTTCCTGATCGCCAACGTCAACCGCAACCTGGGCTTTGAAAAGTCGCCGGAAGATTTCGTCGACATGAAAGGCAAGAAGGTCGTGGTGCTCGGTGGCGGCGACACGGCGATGGACTGCAACCGCACGTCGATTCGCCAGGGCGCCAAGTCGGTGACCTGCGCCTATCGTCGTGACGAAGCGAACATGCCTGGTTCGCGCAAAGAGGTGAAGAACGCCAAGGAAGAAGGCGTGAAGTTCCTCTACAACCGCCAGCCGATCGCCATTGTCGGTGAAGACAAGGTCGAGGGCGTGAAAGTGGTCGAGACCCGTCTCGGCGAACCGGACGCCCGCGGTCGTCGCAGCCCCGAGCCTATCCCGGGTTCCGAAGAGATCATCCCGGCCGACGCCGTGGTCATCGCCTTCGGCTTCCGCCCGAGCCCGGCCCCGTGGTTCGAGCAGTTCAGCATCCAGACCGACAGCCAGGGCCGCGTCGTGGCGCCGGAACAGGGCCAGTACAAGCACCAGACCAGCAACCCGAAGATCTTCGCCGGTGGCGACATGGTCCGGGGTTCCGACCTGGTGGTGACGGCGATCTTCGAAGGCCGCAATGCGGCGGAAGGGATCCTGGATTACCTGCAAGTCTGACCACTTCCTGTTCTTGGAATGTGATCAAAATGTGGGAGCGAGCTTGCTCGCGATAGCGGTGGATCAGTCGACGGAAATGTTGAATGTGATGCCCTCATCGCGAGCAAGCTCGCTCCCACACTGATTTTTGGTGTTCCCTGATACCGCGACAAATTGCCCCGATAGATAAAAGGCACGGCTCTTGCCGTGCCTTTTGCGTCGCGCTCTGAGAAAATGCCCGCACTTTTTTTCCGGATGCCGACATGACTGCCCTGAAGAACGACCGTTTCCTTCGCGCCCTGCTCAAGCAACCCGTGGACGTCACCCCCGTATGGATGATGCGCCAGGCCGGTCGCTATCTGCCGGAGTACCGCGCCAGCCGCGCCAAGGCCGGTGACTTCATGAGCCTGTGCATGAACCCCCAGTTCGCCTGCGAAGTCACGATGCAGCCGCTGGACCGTTATCCGCAGTTGGACGCGGCGATCCTGTTCTCCGACATCCTCACCATTCCCGACGCCATGGGCCAGGGCTTGTACTTCGAGACCGGCGAAGGCCCGCGCTTCAAGAAAGTCGTCAGCACCCTGGCCGACATCGAGGCCCTGCCGATTCCCGATCCGCAGAAGGACCTGGGCTACGTCATGGACGCGGTCAGCACCATTCGCCGTGAACTCAACGGTCGCGTGCCGCTGATCGGCTTCTCCGGCAGCCCGTGGACCCTCGCGACCTACATGGTCGAAGGCGGTTCGTCGAAAGACTTCCGCAAGACCAAGGCGATGCTCTACGACAACCCGCAAGCCATGCACCTGTTGCTGGACAAGCTGGCCCAGTCGGTCACGTCCTACCTCAACGGCCAGATCCTGGCCGGCGCGCAAGCGGTGCAGATCTTCGATACCTGGGGCGGCAACCTGTCGGCGGCGGCATACCAGGAGTTTTCTCTGGCCTACATGCGCAAGATCGTCAGCGGCCTGATCCGCGAGCACGAAGGTCGCCAAGTCCCGGTGATCCTGTTCACCAAGAATGGTGGCCTGTGGCTGGAAAGCATCGCCGAGGCCGGCGCCGACGCCTTGGGCCTGGACTGGACCTGCGACATCGGCAACGCCCGCGAGCGTGTCGGTCACAAGGTCGCCCTGCAAGGCAACATGGACCCCACCGTGCTCTACGCCAAGCCTGAAGCCATCCGCGCTGAAGTCGGGCGCATCCTGGCCAGCTACGGCAGTGGCAGCGGCCATGTGTTCAACCTTGGCCATGGCATCACCCCGGAAGTTGACCCGGAACACGCCGGCGCTTTCCTGCGGGCAGTGCATGAGCTGTCGGCGCAATATCACGTCTGATTGCGGCCCCTGTCACCCAGCCTGTCCGGACCTGTGCCGGACGGGCTTTTTATTGCTCGCTTGTTTAACGGTCTGACATAAAGCCCGCCGATTATTCTTTCTGGCGTATTTGTTTATGTTTGTTTGTCTTCTTTTTGATAGTTGTTTTTATTCGTAGGAAGTTTCGTAAGTTATGTAGGGGGAATTGATTCAGAGATCATTCCTTCTGAGTTGAGAGATTTGTCCTACACATGGAATCTGTAACTTTCTATAAGGTTCCGGGCACTTGCAAGGGCAGGCGCTGGGCGGCCTGGCGCACCTTTCAAGAGGACGGTGATACGTCTTTCATTTTTGATGACTAGTCTGGAATTTATATGAAGAACAACTTCAACAAGCGCAATGTATTAACAGGGTGTGCGTCCTCATTAGTTCTGTTGTCGGCCATGGCGACTTCCCAAAGTGTTGTGGCCCATGGTTTCGTCGATGTACCGCCTTCACGTGCACTGTTGTGCCAGAAAGGCGTCAACCTGAACTGCGGCGGCGCGCAATACGAGCCACAGAGTACCGGCGAAACCTTCAAGGGCTTCCCGAATGGCGCCGGTGGTGCGCCGCTGCAAGGTCCTATCGACGGTAAAATCGCCAGCGGCGGCAATGCCAACTTTTCTGCGCTTGATGCCCAGTCGGCCACGCGCTGGCATCTGACCGAAATCAATGACCGCAACATCACCTTTCAATGGCAATACTCCGCGGCGCATCCAGCGACCAGACACCAATACTTCATTACACGCGACGGCTGGAACCCGAACGAAGTGCTCAAGCGTGCCTCGTTCGACAGCACGCCGTTCTGCACGGTGGATGGCGGTAATCAAGTTCCGGTAGGCGGCGCCCCGCACAATTGCGTCATTCCCGACAGCAAGACGGGTCATCACGTCATCCTGGGGGTCTGGACGGTGGCCGACACTGATAACGCGTTCTACGACCCGATCGATGTGAACATCCTCGCCGAAGCCGCTCTGCCGGGCGGCTGGTCGCCGGTGGGCAGAATTGCGCCATCGACCCAGCTGTTGGCGGGTGACAAGGTCAAGGCTCGGGCATTCTCCGCCACCGGCGAAAATGCCGCGTACAGCGTGGAAATCAGCATCGACAACGCTGAGGAAGGCAAGGCTGAAAACTGGTCGCTCAAACTGGCCGAGGCCCTCAACAGCGCCCAGCCGCTCATTCGTGCCGGTATCCGTGACGAAGACGACAACATCACGCCGGTCAAGGGCGCCAACAGCCTGTATGCCCAGGAGGAAAGCGGTGTGACCCGCTATGAAGTGCAACTGGACATGCGCGAAGACGCCAACGCCAGCATGGAACTGTCCTCTCTGCAGCCAGAGTACGTACTCGACAAAGGTCGGGTCAGCATGGCGCTCACCGTGCAGACAAACCGCAGGATGAACCTTGAAGCCACGTTGTTCGATGAGAAGAACAAGCAGGTGGGTATCGTGCAGACCGCAGGCGAAGGCAATACCGCCCTGAGCCTGGACGTGCGCGGCGCCGCCCCTGGCGCGCACACCTTGACGCTGGTGGGCACCACCGAAGACGGCCGTACCACGCGCCAGGAGACCCGAACGGTCACCCTGACCGGCGAGGGCGTAGGCATCGAGTACGACTTCGTGTTCCCTGAAGGCATCAGCGACTACACCGCCGGCACGAAAGTGCTGCAGCCCAAGACTGACGAAGTCTACGAGTGCAAGCCGTTCCCTGCGTCCGGCTACTGCAAGCAGTACAGCCCGACGTCGAACGGTTTCGAGCCGGGTGTCGGTGCGTCGTGGCAAAACGCCTGGGACCAGCTGTAAGTCCTGACAGGCATGGCCCCGGGCGATCCGCACGGGTTGCCTGGGGCCTTCAGACGAGAACGCAGTTATGTCTATCCATGACTCCAGGCGGGTGCTGGTGCTCGTGCCGCTGCTCTACGGGATATTCCTGGCCGGGCAGGAGTGGCGTTTTCGCCAGGCATTGGGCCGTGACGTGCCAGTGGTGACCGACTCGCCAGCGGCGCCGGCTCGCGACCTGCCCAACGTCCAAGCGGTGGTGACCGTGCTCGGCCTGGCGCCTGCAGTTGCCCAGGCGCCGAGCGCCGAGCCGATTACGTTGCAAGCCAGTTTTGTCGCCGGCCAGGGTTTGTCGCGAGCCTTGCTGGCGGACGCCGCCGGCCCGCGCATTTACCAAGTGGGTGAGCGCTTGCCCGGTGGCAGCGTGCTGCGCCGGGTCGAGGCCAGCCATGTGACGTTGTGGCGCAATGGACGTGAAGAGCGGTTGTCCCTGCAACCCGCGGCCAAGCCCTTGTTGCGTCGGCTGGGCCACGAAGACGGGCGCCATGCCGCGCTTCAGTCCCTGCAATACCTACGCCCGGTGGCCGGGCAATCAGAGTGATCGAATTCATGAACAGCTTTATCCGGGGCCGTGTTTCACGCGTCCTGTTCTGCCTCGCGGCGTCGTGCCTGCTGACGCCCGCCGGTTCGCTGCAGGCCGAGGAGGCTCAGTGGCAACTGGCGATGAACAACGCGGAACTGCGCGACGTGGTCGAGGAGTTCTCCGCGATCCTGGGCAAGACCGTGGTGCTCGATCCCCGCGTGTCGGGGCGTATCACCGTCATGTCCCGCGGGGCGCTGGACCGCGAAGGCGTGCGGCGGTTGTTCTATTCGGTACTCGATGCGCATAACTTTACCGTGATCGATGAGGGCGAGCGGATCCTGATCACGCCGGTCAGCGATGCCAAGACGCGCGCGGGTATCGCCGACGAACAAGGCGCCACGCCGTCGCAGTTCGTCACCCGTGTCCTCGACCTGCAATCGAGCATCGCGGCCGATGTCGCCGGGTTGGTCCGGCCCCTGGTATCGGCCAATGGTTACGTCGGCCCTTCGGTATCGTCCAACGCCCTGGTGGTCACCGACACCGCCGCCAATGTCCAGCGCATCGCCGGGGTGGTGCGGCAGCTGGATTCTGGGCGCAACCGCAATCATGGGGTGGTGCGGTTGCAGCACGCTTTGGCCGGGGACATCGCGCCGCTGATGGAAGCCTCCGGCGGCAAGCGCGAGGGTGACACGGCAGGCGTGGTGATCGCCGATGCCCGCAGTAATCGGCTGGTGATCATTGGCGCTCCGGCGGTGCGCCAGCGCCTGGTCGATCTGGCGCGGAGCCTGGATGTCCCGGCCGCCGCCTCCCAGGACAACGCCCGAGTCATCCGCCTGCGCCATAGCGATGCCAAGCAATTGGCCGAGGTGCTGGAGGCGGTCGGTCAGGACAGGAAAACCACGCCGGCACAGACCGGCCTGCGGGAAAGTGCCAGCGCCAGCCCGTTCATGATCAAGGCCGACGAAAGCCAGAATGCTTTGGTGTTGATCGCCGAACCGGCCCAGGTCCGCACCATTGAAAACATCGTCCGTGAATTGGACCAGCCCCGGGCCCAGGTGCTCATTCATGCGGCCATCGTCGAGGTCACCGGCGATATCGCCGAAGCGCTGGGGGTGCAGTGGGGGCTCAAAAGCGGCAGCGCGACAGGGGCCATCAACTTTCCGGGGACCGACATCCCGATCATCGGGCTGGACCTCAACAAGCTGGATAAAAAGACTGAAGGTGCCTTCCTGCGGCTGGGCAGCGATCGCTTCAGTGCGCTGGTCTCGGCACTGGCGAGCAATGCCCACAGCAACCTGCTGTCCACCCCCAGCCTGCTGACCCTGGATAACCAGGAAGCGGAAATCATCGTGGGCCAGAACGTCCCGTTCAAGACCGGTTCCTACGCCACCAGCGGCAACGGCGCGGACAATCCGTTCACCACCGTTGAGCGCAAGGATGTCGGCATCAGCCTCAAGGTCAAGCCCTACATCAACGAAGGCTCGACCTTGCGCCTGGAAGTCGAGCAGGAAGTGTCGGACATCGCGCCTTCGGTCTCCGGCGTGGATTCCTCTGACCTGATCACCAACAAGCGCGCCTTGAAGAGCACGATCCTGGCGGACGATGGCGAGATCATCGTAATCGGTGGCTTGATCCGCGACAGTGTCCGCACCCAGCAAAGCGGCGTGCCGCTGCTGCGCAGCATTCCGTACCTGGGCGCGCTGTTTCGCTGGACCCGCGACACCCAGACCAAAAGCAACCTGATGGTGTTCCTGCGCCCGACCATCGTGCGCAGCAGCGAAGACCTGGCCGAGGTCAGCCGCCAGCGCTACGACGCGCTCCGGGAGCTGAGCAAGCCTGGCTCGCGGAAAAACAATTCGCTGCTGCTGCCCCGGGATGCCCATCAGTTGTTCGAGTCATCCACGGATGCATCGACGACCGATCCGCAGCAGCGTTCGGGTGCCTTGTGACTGACCCCCAGGCCCCGTTGCCGTTCGGTTTCGCCAGGCGCCTGGGCGTGCTGCTGGAAGGCGCCGGGCCAACGTTGAGCCTGGTCATGCGCCGCGACACGCCGCTGACGGCCTTGGCCGAAGTGCGGCGCCTGTGTGGGCGGGACTTGCCGATCCAAGTGCTGGAACCGGCGCCGTTCGCTGCGCGCCTGGCCAGCGTCTATCGCCAGGGCCAGAGCGCTGCCGAGCAGGTGGCCCAAGGCTTGGACGAGGAGCTGGATCTGCTCAGCCTGGCCGACCAGATGCCGCAGACCACTGACCTGCTGGAGCAGCAGGGCGATGCGCCGATCATCCGCCTGATCAATGCCCTGCTCAGCGAGGCGGTCCGCGAACACGCCTCGGATGTGCACCTGGAAACGTTCGAGCAATACCTGTCGGTGCGCATGCGCATCGACGGGCAGTTGCAGGAAATGCTCCGTCCGCGCCGGGAACTGGCGAACCTGCTGGTGTCGCGGATCAAGGTCATGGCGCGCCTGGACATCGCCGAAAAACGCGTGCCCCAGGACGGCCGGATGGCGTTGCGCCTGGCCGGCCACGAGGTCGATGTGCGGGTCTCCACCCTGCCGTCGGCCCATGGCGAGCGGGTGGTGTTGCGCCTGCTCGACAAGCAGGCCGGGCGCCTGGACCTGCAGCGCCTGGGCCTGCCCGACGACACCCTGGCGAGCCTGCGCCGGTTGCTTGGCAAGCCCCACGGCATCGTGTTGGTCACCGGGCCCACGGGGTCGGGGAAGACCACCAGCCTGTACGCGGCGCTGAGCAGCATCAATGACCAGAGCCGCAACATTCTCACCGTCGAAGACCCCATCGAATATCACCTGCCGGGCATCGGCCAGATGCCGGTCAACCCGAAAGTCGACATGACCTTCGCCCGCGGCTTGCGGGCCATTTTGCGCCAGGACCCGGACGTGGTGATGGTCGGTGAAATACGTGATCGCGAGACCGCTGAAATCGCCGTCCAGGCGTCGCTGACCGGGCACCTGGTGCTCTCGACCCTGCACACCAACACCGCCGTCGGCGCGGTCACGCGGCTGGTGGACATGGGCGTGGACGCGTATCTGCTGGCGTCGTCCCTGGCCGGCATCGTCGCCCAGCGTTTGTTGCGCTGCCTGTGCCCGTCCTGCAAGGCGGCCTATGTGGCCGACGCCGCCACCTGCCGGCGCCTGGGCCTCGACCCCGATGCCGCGCCCCGGTTGTTCAAGGCCCAGGGCTGCGAGCAATGCCAGAAAGGCTATCGCGGACGCTTCGGCATCTATGAGCTGGTGAATGTCAGCGCCGCCCTGTCGCAGCTGATCCACCAGGGCGCCACCGAGCAGGCGCTGGCCGCCGAGGCCCGCAAGACCTCCCGCAGCCTGTTCCAGGACGGCCGCCAGCGAGTGCTGGAAGGCCTGACCAGCGTCGACGAATTACTGCGCATTACCCAGGAGGATTAGCGCCATGCCGACCTTCGATTATCGGGCCGAGAACACCCAGGGCCGACGCTGCAGGGGGCGCGTGGAAGCCGACAGTCCCCGTCATGCTCGCCAATTGCTGCGCGAGCGCGGCTTGTTGCCCAGCGAACTGACTGAGGCCAAGGAACCGCGAGCCTTGGGTGGGCGCCAGGCCGGGGGGCGTTTAGGGCCGGCGGACCTGGCGTTGCTGACGTTGCAGCTGTCCACCTTGATCCAGGCCGGCCTGCCCCTCGAAGAGTCGTTGCGGGCGGTGGCGCAACAGAGCCAGAAGCGGTGCGTCGCCCACCTGCTGGCGGCGGTGCGCAGCCGGGTGATGGAAGGCCACGCGCTGGCGACGGCACTGAGGGCCTTTCCCCAGGCCTTTCCTGAGCTGTTCTGCGCCACGGTCGCGGCGGGCGAGCAGTCCGGTCACCTGGGCCAGGTGTTGGAACAGCTGGCGAGTTACACCCAGGCGCGCCAGGCCTCGCGCCAGCGCATTCAACTGGCGTTGGTGTACCCGCTGATCCTGATGCTGGCTTGTGTCGCGATTGTCGCCTTCCTGCTGGGTTACGTGGTGCCGGATGTGGTGAAGATTTTCATCGACAGCGGCCAGCCGTTGCCCTGGCTGACCCAGGCGCTGATCGTCGTGAGCGAAGGCTTGCGCCGCCATGGCCTGTTGCTGCTGGGCGTGCTGGCCGGGCTGTTCGGGCTGTGGCGCTGGAGCCTGCGCCAACCGGCCTGGCGCCTGCGCTGGCACCGTTTGTTGCTGCGGCTGCCGCTGTTGGGCGAGGTGCTGCGGGCGATGGAAGCGGCCCGATTCGCCAGCACCTTGGCGATCCTGAGCAAAAGCGCCGTGCCGCTGGTGGACGCCTTGCACATCGCCGCGCAGGTGATCGGCAACCTGACGATCCGCGCGCGCATGGCCGATGTCGCCCGTTCGGTCCGCGAGGGCGGAACCCTGACCCGTGGCCTGGAGCAGGGCGGTGATATTCCGCCGCTGATGCTGCACATGATCGCCAGCGGCGAACGGGCCGGCGAACTCGACAACATGCTGGCCCGGGCCGCCGAACAACAGGAAGCCAGCCTCGCGGCGCGCATCGCGCTGGTGGTGAGCCTTTTCGAACCGGCCATGTTGGTGCTGATGGGCGGCGTCGTGCTGCTGATCGTCATGGCCATCCTCCTACCGATCCTGAGCCTCAACCAATTGGTGAATTGACCGATGAAACTCCAAAGCAACCGACCTGCACGCCATCAACAACGCGGCTTTACCCTGATCGAGATCATGGTGGTGGTGGTCATCATTGGCGTGCTGGGCGCCATC
This sequence comes from Pseudomonas sp. FSO-7, assembly GCF_059579345.1. Classification (NCBI taxonomy): domain Bacteria; kingdom Pseudomonadati; phylum Pseudomonadota; class Gammaproteobacteria; order Pseudomonadales; family Pseudomonadaceae; genus Pseudomonas; species Pseudomonas sp. FSO-7. Next base: position 548,604 of record NZ_CM184193.1, read on the forward strand.
GTGGTGCCGCAGTTCATGAGCCGACCCGACCAGGCCAAGGTCACAGCCGCCCGCACCGATCTCCAGGCGATCGCCACGGCCCTTGAAATGTACCGCCTCGACAACTTTCAGTACCCCTCGACCCAACAAGGCCTGGAGGCGTTGAGCAAGCGCCCGTCCGGCACGCCCGCAGCGCGGAACTGGAACCCCCAGGGGTATCTGAAAAGCCTGCCGGTCGATCCCTGGGGCACGCCCTACCAGTACCTCAATCCGGGGCGCAAATCCGTCGATGGCAGCTACGACCTCTACTCTCTGGGCGCCGATGGCGTGTCGGGTGGTGAAGGGATGGCGGCCGACATCGGCAATTGGGCCGAGTGACCATGCTGCGTGGTTGCCGGGGCTTCACCTTGTTGGAGCTGATGATCGTTATCGTCTTGATTGGTGTCCTGGCGGGCATGGTCCGCTTCGCCACGGGGCCGAGCCCGGCGCGTGAAGCCCGCCAGCAAGCCCGGGGCTTTGTCGCGGTGGTGCAGCAGTTGCGCGAGCGGGCGGTGTTGGACGGGCAGGAATACGGTGTGCGCGTGCAGCCTGGCGGTTATCAGGTGTTGCGACTCCAAGCCCGGGACTGGACGGCGGTGTCGGCGTTGCATCGATTGCCCGAGGGTCTAAGACTCGGGTTGGAGCAGGAGGGTCATGTCCTGCGCCTCGATGACGTGCAAGGCCCACCGCAGCTGCTGATGCTCAGCAGTGATGAGATCAGCCCGTTCAGGCTGCTCATCAACGTCGCAGGGCAGACGATTGCCCGGGTGTCGAGCGATGGTCTGGCGGAGCCGCTGATCGATGAGTAACGCGCGCAGGCAGGCTGTCGGTTGCCAGGGATTCACGTTGCTGGAGGTGATGATCGCCCTGGCGATTTTCGCGACGCTGGCGGCGGCCGTGCTTTCGGCCAGCCAGTTCGTGCTCAAACAGAGCGCGGGGCTCGAGGACCGTCTGTTCGGTGCCTGGCTGGCGGACAATCAGTTGAGCGAACTGCGCCTGCAAGCCGTCACGCCGCCCGGACAACAGCGGCTGAGCCGGCACCTGGATCGCCGTGATTGGACCTTGCAACAGCGGATCGCCCCGGCCCGTGATGGGCGCCTGTTGCAGGTCGAGATCCAGGTCAGCCACGTCGACAGCGCGACCGTCGCGCACCGCACCATCGGGTGGATCCGCAGCCGCCATGAATAAGCAATCGGGTTTCACCTTGTTGGAGCTGGTCATCGCCATCGCCATTTTTGCCTTGCTCGGCCTGGCCAGTTGGCGGCTGTTCGATGGCGTCGTGCGGACCCAGCAGGGAGCCGGTCAGCATGAGCGCGACATCAGGACCTTGCAGCGTGCTGTCGGCGTGATCGAACGGGATGTGTGGCAGGCGGTTATCGACTCGGTCGTACTCGCGCCCGGGCATTTGCGGCTGCAGCGCAGCCATTGGCGCAACCCGCTGGACCAGCCCCGCAGCGAACGGCAAACGGTGAGCTATCGACTCAAGGGTGGCGCGTTATGGCGCGAGAGTGTCGGCGAAGGCACGACGCTCATGCAGCGGCAGAAATTGCTCGACGACGTCCACAGCCTGGGCTGGCGGGTGTTCGACCGGCAACGGGGCTGGCGCGGCGAAACCGCGAGCGGCACCGCGCCACTGGCGCTGGAGTTGATCGTATCGGTGGGGCGTTTCGAACAGATCCGTCGGGTGCTGCTGTTGCCGGAAGCGTTGCCATGAAGCGCCAACGCGGCGTGGCGTTGATCAGCGTGTTGCTGGTGCTGAGCCTGGCCTTGCTGCTGGTCGGTGGGCTGTTGCGCAGCCATCGCCTGTTGTTGCACAGCAGCGCTCAGCAACTGCAACAGGTCCAGTTGCGGCAATTGGGATTGGCTGGGGAAGACTGGGCGCGGCTGGTATTGGAAAGCAGTGGGATAACGCCGTCCGGGCCCGTTGACCTGAGCCAGGATTGGGCCCGGCTCGGGCCCGTATTGGAAATGGACGGCGCCGAGTTGCACATCGGTATCGAGGATTTGTCCGGGCGTTTGAATCTCAATGGACTGTTGGCCCTGGGGCAAATCGATCAGGTCACCCTTGGTCGCTGGACTCGCTTGCTGACTCTGCTGGATCTGCCGCCGCTGTCGTTGCCCCAGGTCGGGCCGGTCCAGGAGTTGAGTCAACTGCGCCTGTTGCCGGGCATCGACGGCCAGACGCTACGGCGCCTGGAGCCCTGGGTGGTGTTGCTGCCCAAGGACGCGCGACTGAACATCAATACCGCTGCGCAACGCGTGCTGATGACCCTCGATGGCATGGAAGCCGGGGCCGCCCAGGCGTTGGTCAACCAGCGTCGCCACGCGCCCTATGCCAGCGTGCAGGCATTTACCAACGACCCGTTGCTGTCCGGCGTGGGCCTCAACGGCCATGGGCTGGGGGTGGGCAGTCGCTGGTTTCGAATCACCGTGAGCGTGATCCATGCCGACGGCCGTCTGCGCCTGGCCTCGGATATCGAGCGTGATTCTGCTAGCGGGCGCTGGACGGTTCGTCAGCGACGTTTCTTACCCTTCAGCCCCAGCGAGATACCTTGATGAAAACCTGGCTTTATCTGACAGCCGACGGCCTGGACGCGCCTTGCGCCAACTGGCCGTGTTGCGTGTGGTCGCCCACCGGCGAGCGTCGTCGTCTGCCGTTGCACGAGGCGGCCGGCGAGTTGAGCGGACGGCCTGTCGATGTGCTGTTGCCGATGGAAATGTGCAGCTGGTTGCGCAGCGATCCGTGGCCCTCTCGACGCCAGCCCCGGCCCCAGGCCCTGGCATTCGCCATTGAAGAACAACTGAGTGAAAACCTGGAAGCGCTGCACATCAGCGTCGGCCCGCGGGATCGTCAGCACCGCTATCCGCTGATGGTGACGGAACGTGCCCGCTTCCAGGCGCTGCTGGCGCTGCTCGCCGGGCAAGGCATCGACACGCGGGCGGTGCATGTCGACGCCGACCTGCTTGCTGAGGACCAGGCATTGGGCGTGCGCTGGTTCGGGCGTTGGTTGTTGGGTGGAGGGTTGCCGGTGCGAGTGTCGTTGTCGGTACGGGCCTTGGCGACGCTCAAGCCCGGCCTGTCCGAGGACATTCACTGGCTGGACGAAGAGCGCGATTGCCCGGGTATCGATGAATGGATTTTGAATGCCGGTGGGCGTCCTATCGACTTGTTGCAAGGGGCGTTCCGTCGGCGCCGGCGAGTGCTGCCATGGCGTGGCGCTTCGGCGGCTGCGCTGGGCCTGTTGGTGCTCACCTGGGTCTTTTGCGACGCCCGCGTACGTTTTCTTGAAAGCGAAACCCGGCTTTTGTATGCCCAGAGTGAGCAGCGATTCAGGTCGCTGTATCCCGGGCAGGAGCGGATCGTCGACCTGGCTCTGCAGTTCCAGGCACTGCAGAGCCGGCGCGGGCAAAGCCACGACACTCAGGTCGCGCGTCTGACCCGTCTGACCGAGCAGGTCATTGGTGCCAGCAACGTCGAGGTGCAGCGCATCGATTTTCGTGAAGGCGAAGGCTGGAAGATCCAACTGACGGCGAACAGTTTCGTCGAACTGGAACAACTGCGTGAACGCGGGCAGCAAAACGGATTGCCCGTCACCCTGGGCAGCGCCAGCAAACAGAACAACCGCGTGCAGGCCATCCTCACACTGGAGAACAGTTGATGAACGTCAATGGATGGCGGGTCTTGAAACAGACCTGGGGAAGCCTGTCGCGCCGGGAGCAAGGGCTGTTGCTGGGGCTTGCCGGGTTGTTGTCGGTGGCGCTGGTCTACAGCGCGATTTGGCAACCGACCCGGCAACGGTTGGAGATTGCCGAACGACAGCATCGTCAACAGGCTGAACTGAGTGCCCGGATCCAACGCGCGGAACCCACCCGGAACACGACTGCCGCCACCCGGCCCTTGTCGGTACGCGTCAATGAAAGTGCAACCGCGGCGGGCTTGGACGTGGCGGAAATGGAGGTCGACGGCGACTCGTTGCGACTCGCCGTCAGTGGCGATGCGAGTGCGTTGCTTCATTGGTTGGATCAACAGGAGCAAGAGGGCGCGGTGCTGCGATCGCTGACACTGGAAGTGGAGAATGGTGTGTTGGGTGCGCGGGTGGTTTTGCGTCAATGACACACAGCTGTTTTGACCAGGATATGAGGGGCCGTTGTGGGTTGGTGGGAGTGGGTCAGCGATCTGCTTTTTCGGAGGACACACAGGGTTCAGGGGCACATAGGCCTCTGTGGCGAGGGAGCTTGCTCCCGCTCGGCTGTGCAGCAGTCGTAAATCGGTTTGCAGGGTTCACCTGTTGCATCGCGGTGTCTGGTTGTGGGGCTGCTTCGCAACCCAGCGGGAGCAAGCTCCCTCGCCACGGGATTGGGTTCGGTCTTTAAGTCCGTGGCATAACACTCCCTTGTGGCGAGGGGATTTATCCCCGCTCGGCTGCGCAGCAGTCGTAAATCGGTTTGCAGGGTTCACCTGTTGCATCACGGTGTCTGGTTTTGGGGCTGCTTCGCAACCCAGCGGGAGCAAGCTCCCTCGCCACGGGATTGGGTTCGGTCTTTAAGTCCGTGGCATAACACTCCCTTGTGGCGAGGGGATTTATCCCCGCTCGGCTGCACAGCAGTCGTAAATCGGTTTGCAGGGTTCACCTGTTGCATCGCGGTGTCTGGTTTTGGGGCTGCTTCGCAACCCAGCGGGAGCAAGCTCCCTCGCCACGGGATTGGGTTCGGTCTTTAAGTCCGTGGCATAACACTCCCTTGTGGCGAGGGGATTTATCCCCGCTCGGCTGCACAGCAGTCGTAAACCCGGCTGGCAGGGTTCACCTGTTGCACTGCTGTTCGGTTTTGGGGCTGCTTCGCAACCCAACGGGGATAAATCCCCTCGCCACAAAGTACGTGCTCTGGCTCAAGTTTGGACCGGGCTTGCGCGATGGCTAGACCTGCACATTCCCCGGCAACAACGGTAACTTCGCCAGTTTCACCGCCACCAGCAACGCCACCACCAGCAAGCCACCGATGAACAGGCCGATCCCGTTCCAGCCGCCCAGGTGCCACGCCACGCCGCCCGCCGTACCCGCCACGCTGGATCCGGCATAGTAGCTGAACAGATAAAGCGACGAAGCCTGGCCCTTGGCCTTGAGGGCGCGGCGGCCGATCCAGCTGCTGGCGACCGAATGGGCGCCGAAGAAGCCGAAGGTGAACACCAACATGCCCAGGATCACCAGCCACAGGGGCGTGGCCATGGTCAGCACGAGGCCGGCCAGCATCAGCGCGATGGTTGCCCAGAGCATTTTGCGACGGCCGAGTTTGTCCGCCAGTGCGCCGACTTTGGCCGAGCTGTAGATGCCCGACAGATACACCACCGACAGCAACCCGACGAAGGCCTGGTCCAGGTGATAGGGCTCGGCCAGCAGGCGGTAGCCGATGTAGTTGAACAGCGTCACGAACGCGCCCATCAGCACGAAAGCTTCGAGGAACAGCAGCGGCAACCCGGCGTCGCGAAAGTGCAGGGTGAAACCGTCCAGCAGGCTGCGTGGGTGCAGCGAACGGGGACGGAAGTTGCGTGACTCGGGAAGAATCCGCCAGAACACCGCCGCCGCGATCAGTGCCAGACCGCCAATCACCAGCATCGCGGTGTGCCAGCTGACGAAGTCGATCAAGACCCCGGTGATCAGGCGCCCGCACATGCCGCCAATGGCGTTGCCAGCGATATACAGCCCCATCGCCAGGCCGATGTGCTTGGGATGGATCTCTTCGCTCAGGTACGTCATCGCAACGGCTGCCAGTCCGCTCAATGACAGCCCGACCAAGGCGCGCAGCAGCAGGACGCCTTGCCAGGTCGGCATCATGGCGCTGGCAATCGTGCACACCGACGCGGCGAAGAGCGCCGTGACCATCACTGACTTGCGGCCAATGCGGTCGGAAATCGGACCGGTGATCAACAGGCCGATGGCGAGCAGGCCGGTCGCCACCGACAGGATCAGGCTGCTCTGCGCCGCGTTGATGGAAAACTCCCTGGACAACAGCGGCATCATCGGTTGCACGCAATACAGCAGGGCGAAGGTCGCAAAGCCGCCGCAGAACAGCGCCAGCACCGTGCGCATGAACATCGGCGTGCCTTTCTCGATGTAGATGTCCTTGAGTTCGGCGACGACCTCGTCCTGCGCACGCGGCGGGATTTCATGGGCCAATGGAGCGACAGCAGTTTTCACGGTGGACCTCGCAAGGACACGATCAGGCAGGCAATGAAAAAAGCATATAGCCGGCTAATGTTTCTATCCAATATATTATTCGACCTGTTTAAGATGTTTAACGACCTATTGGATAACCCATGGAACTGCGTCACCTGCGTTACTTCATCGCCGTTGCCGAAGAACTGCATTTCGGTCGCGCCGCGCTGGCCCTGGGCATCTCCCAGCCGCCGTTGAGCCAGCAGATCCAGGCACTGGAACAGGAGATTGGTGCACGGTTGTTTGAGCGTACCAATCGTCGAGTCGAATTGAGCGAAGCCGGGCGGTTGTTCCTTGAAGAAGCGCGACGGGTGTTGGTCCAGGTCGACAAGGCCGCCGACGTGGCCCGCCGTGCGCAACTGGGGGAGTTGGGCGAGCTGAAGATCGGCTTCACCTCCTCGGCACCATTCAATTCCACCATTCCCCAGGCGATTTTTTCCTTCAGGCAACGCTTCCCGGCGGTGCACCTGAACCTGCGGGAAATGAGCAGTACCCAAGTGGCCGACGCACTGCTCGACGAAGTGATCGAGGTAGGCATCATGCGCCCCTTGCAGCTGCCCGACACCTTGACGGAAATCGAACTCAGCCGCGAACCGCTGGTGGCCGTGCTCAGCGCCAAGCATCCCCTGGCCCAGGGCAATGAAGGCGGCCTGTTCCTCTCGGCCTTGGCCCTGGAACCGTTCGTGTTCTTCCCCCGCAGCTACGGCAGCGGCCTCTACGCCCAACTCCTGAGCCTGGCCCGTGACGCCGGCTTCAGCCCGCATTTCGCCCAGGAAGCCGGCGAGGCCATGACCATCATTGGCTTGGTTGCGGCGGGGCTGGGCGTCTCGGTACTGCCGGCGTCCTACCAGCGCATGCGGATTGATGGCGTGGTCTATCGACCGCTGCTCGACCCGGCGGCGGTGTCGGCGGTGTGGCTGGTACAGCGCAAGGATCAGCGTTCGCCGATGGCGGCGGCGTTTGTGGCGTTGTTGACCGATGGGGTGGAGTTACCGAGTGGTTAGTGTCGGCGCGGATGACATCATAAAGTTGAAGTTGGTAATGAATGTAAAAACACCTTGTCATGATCTGTCGTTCATAAAGCGCCGGCGGGATCGTCTCTTCTCGCAGCGTGCGCACGGACAAGGCAGGGAAGGTTCTCCTGAACCAGTAATCCAGGTGTTGCCTCATCACATTGGAAGGCCGTGGGATGGCGTTGTTCAGGCGGGACGTTCCACTGCTTTCTTCCTGGAGGAATGTTGGCAGCACAACCTATTCAAGAAAAGTTTGGGTGGGTGGTACATAGCTACCGCATGCAGGGAGGGGCGATAGGGTAAGAGCAATCAATGAGCGGCTATGACGTGGGCGCTTTCGGATCATTGGGTGATTGTGAAGAACGCCAGAATCGCCTCGCGAGTCGCCTGCGTTTGTTCCTCCAGCACCCAATGCCCGGTATCGACCAATATCAATGAGTGCGGTTGCGTCGCAATGTACAAGGCCTGTTCGGCCAAGGTCTTTCCTCTCGAGTGGTCCCCGCCGATGGTGAGCAGTGGAGCAGTCAATTTGTTCTTGGAAAATTCCAGGTTGTCATTCGCATCCTGCTCTACCCAGGCGGAATAAAGCTTGAAAGCCGCTTCCATGCGTCCAGGCCGGGAGTAGTCTTGCACCAGCGCCTGTCGCACCGCGTGACTGACTTTAGCGTTGCGCGCGAGTACGAAGTCATCGAAGAACATGTCCAGGTAGGTTTTCTCTTGTCCTTGAATCAGGGTGAGGGCCGCTTTGCCAAAGAAACGAAAGTGCCATTTGCTGGCAATGCCGGCCGCAGGATCCCCGTTGTAGGCAACTTCCCATCCGGGAATGCCCGGAATAAATCCGTCCATCAACACAATGCGCCCGGTTTCAGCCGGATAAAGCGCCCCGTAGGCGTAGGCAATGATCAAACCGATGTCATGACCAATGATATCGACCTGCTTGATGTTCAAAAGGGTGATCAGTTCGTGCAGATCATGGGCCATGCTTTTTTTGTCGTAGCCACCGACTGAAATATCCGTTTCGCCAGCGCCGCGATAATCCGGAACGATGGGGGTAAAACCGGCATGCACCAATGCGCCCATCAAGGGTTCCCAGCTACGCCAGCTGCCTGGAAACCCATGCACCAGCAAAATCGGGCGTGCCCCATCACCGCCCACGAGGTAGTGGAGGCGAATACCGTTCACGGATACGTAGGCATGTGTAAATGTCGCACCGTCGACAACGACGCTGTTGGGTTCCGCTGAAGGCAATGTGTCGTGCTGTTTGAGGGACATGGGTACGCGGCCCGACCAGGCTATTGTGTTTATCAATTTTTTATCCATGTTTGGAGCCGAATTAATTTTATGGGCTGCGAATCACAGCTCATAAGGTCGAGCGGTTGGATCGAGCGTCGACGCCTGGAAGCCTGAAGCTATTCCGAGCACTCTCGCTACTGTCAGAGTTGACAGTTCCGACAACAGGCAAAAAGTGTGGCTTCGATTGAGGGCGGCAGAAAAAGGGCGGCAGGATGGGCGTTGCGTCAGGCTCCTTTCGACTGTAGGAAAATGCGCTTTTCTGGTTACGACACTTCCTATTCGCTCCAGATACCACGCCGCTGGGCTTGCGACTCGCCAGCGCTGCAACGTCTTATTCATCACTCTGATCGTCTGGCTCAGTGCTCCCTCCCGGCGGAAGGGGGCGCAGCCTGAAGCCCATGAATAAGGCCCCTGAAAATGCACTCATCTTTGGATGCCCCTTACACCAACGAAATCTCCCGTGAGTCTCTCAGTCATTTGGATGACTTGTACTTGGAGCCACGCCAACTGGAGGGTTATGGCGAAGAAGTCGCGGCATGGGTTAATCGACAAAAAGCATTCGTCGAAGCTCATCCGCCCATCGCTATTTATCGAGTGGCCACCGAGGGTAGCCAGACGCGTGACGGCGGAACGATCCAGCAGGTGTCATCGTCGTTGACGTTCACCTTGGATAATGGCTGGAAAGTACGCGCCGCGCAGAAAGGCGACCAGGTGGTGTATGCCGATGGCAGCACGGCACGGATCATCACCGGCGCCGGGGAAGCCAATAGCAACATCGCACTGGTCGGCAGCCGCTTGAGCAATGGCGACGAGATCATCAATACGCTTCAGAAACGTTTCCTGATCATCGTGCGTGAGGGGGTGCCGATGGCGGAGGATTTTTTGCCTGCACTTAGGCTGGCGGATGTTCATCGCCTGCACGCGAATGCGATGAAGAAAGACATCCACTGAACGAGTGGTCTGCTGCGCAGCCCAGCGGGAGCAAGCTCCCTCGCCACAAGGTTCGTGCTTGACACTCGGACTGCTGGGGGGCTCCAAACAGGGTGAAGATGATCTACCTGATACACCGGCGCCAGGCCTGATGCCTATGGGAACCAGGGTGTCGGCAGTATCTGGGTACACCACCAAACCCTGTGGGAGCGAGCTTGCTCGCGATGACGGCAGCACAGCCAACCTCACCGGCACTGACCCACCGCTATCGCGAGCAAGCTCGCTCCCACAGTGGATCCAGGGTGTTCGCAATATCCTGGGGTGCCATCAAACCCTGTGGGAGCGAGCTTGCTCGCGATGACGGCGGCACAGCCAACCTCACCGGCACTGACCCACCGCAATCGCGAGCAGGCTCGCTCCCACAGTGGATCCAGGGTGTTCGCAATATCTTGGGGTGCCATCAAACCCTGTGGGAGCGAGCTTGCTCGCGATGACGGCGGCACAGCCAACCTCACCGGCACTGACCCACCGCAATCGCGAGCAGGCTCGCTCCCACAGTGGATCCAGGGTGTTCGCAATATCCTGGGGTGCCATCAAACCCTGTGGGAGCGAGCCTGCTCGCGATGACGGCAGCACAGCCAACCTCACCGGCGCTGACCCACCGCTATCGCGAGCAAGCTCGCTCCCACATGAGGGTTGTTTGATGGCCTGGCATGAGTCGCCAGGCTTTTCTAACGGTTCAAAAAGCGCTTATTACTGCACCTTCGCCAAATCCCCCTTCAACGCAACGCCAGCCATGATCGCGCCCGCGTGACATTCGTAGGTGGTGGGGTCTTTGCGTTCGTTGCTCTTGTAGAAGCTGACGATGTTGGTGACGGCGTTGGCGCCGGCGTTCTTGGCGGCCTGGTGCAGGCTGATCAGGGCTGATTGCAGCACCCATTCGCAGGCCACTTCATCGGACTTGTTGAAGGCATTGGTTTTCTTGTTGGTCACGGCGCCGGGGCTGACCACGGTGACGTTGCCCGCCGGTTTGTTGCCGGCCAGGTAGAATTTCACGCTGCCGTCGATCTTGCCGGTGCGGATGGCTTCGGCGACGACCTTGTCGAACGGCAGGAACAGCGCGGTATCACGGGCCTGGCTGAGGCTTGGCAGGGTGCTGAGCAACAGGGCGGCGGTCACGGCGATTTTCTTCAACGACATCATGGTCTCCTTGACGAGGGGTAACGGGGTTTTGAATCCGATTCAGCGCCAGCGGCGGAAGATCAGCGAGGTGTTGACCCCACCAAAGGCGAAATTGTTGTTCATCACGTATTCGTGGCTCATCGGCCGGAATTCGTTGCGCAGGTAATCGAGCTGGCCGCATTGGGGGTCAACCTCATCGAGGTTGAAGGTGTGCACGTAGAGGTCGCGGTTCATCATTTCGATGCTGAACCAGGACTCCAGTGCCCCGCAGGCCCCCAGGGTGTGGCCGAGGAAGCTCTTCTGCGAACTGATGGGCATGTGCTCGCCAAACAGGCTGCTGGTGGCCAGGGTTTCGGCAATGTCGCCCTGTTCGGTGGCGGTGCCGTGGCCGTTGACGTAGCCGATGGCCGAGGGTTCGAGACCGGCATCTTCCAGGGCCAGTTCCATGGCCCGGCGCATGGTGACCAGTTCGGGGCGGGTGGCGTGCTGGCCGTCGGCATTGCTGCCGAAGCCGACGATTTCGGCATGGATCCGTGCGCCCCGGGCCAGGGCGTGTTCCAGTTCTTCAAGCACGAGCATGCCGGCGCCTTCGCCGATCACCAGGCCATCGCGGCCCTTGTCATAGGGGCGTGGGCTGGTTTGCGGCGCATCGTTTTTCAGGCTGGTGGCGTAGAGCGCATCGAAGACCATCGCTTCGGTCGGGCACAGTTCTTCCGCCCCGCCGGCCAGCATCAACGGCAGGCGCCCGAACTTGATGGCCTCGTAGGCGTAGCCGATGCCGTGGCTGCCGCTGGTGCAGGCACTGGACGTGGGGATCAGGCGTCCGGTCAGCCCGAAAAATATGCTGATGTTGGCCGCCGTGGTGTGGGGCATCATCCGCACATAGGAGTTGGCGTTCAGGCCTTCGGCCACGCTGTTGAGCAGCATGTTGCCGAACGCCTTGATCTCGTCGGTGCTGCCGGTGGACGAACCGCAGGACACGCCCATGCGCCCGTCCTTGATCGATTCGTCGCCCAGCAGGCCGGCGTCGGCCAGGGCCTGTTCCGCCGATGCGACCGCCAGGCGCGAGACCCGACCCATGCTGCGCAGTTGCTTGCGGGTCCAGTGGGCCGGAACCTGGAAATCGTCGATGGGGCCGGCCAGGCGCGTGTTCAGTTCGGTGAAACGGTCCCACTCATCCATGCGCCGGATGCCGCTGCGGTTGGCGGCGAAGTTGGCGGCGATGGTCTCCCAGTCGCTGCCCACGGAGGTGATGCCGGCCATGCCGGTGACGACGACGCGTTTCATCAGCACAAGCCTCCGTTGACGGCCAAGACTTGCCGGGTGATGTAGCCGGCTTCGGCGGACATCAGGAAGTTCACTGCGCCAGCCACTTCTTCCGGGGTGCCCATGCGCTGGGCGGGGATCATTTTCATCAGTTCTTCCACGGGTACGTTTTCATCGAGCATGGCGGTGTCGATCAACCCCGGCGCGACGCAATTGACGGTGATCTTGCGCTTGCCCAGCTCGATTGCCAACGCCTTGGCCGCGCCGATCAAACCGGCCTTCGACGCACTGTAGTTGACCTGGCCGCGATTGCCGATCAGCCCGGAAACCGACGTGATGCAGACGATCCTTCCGGCGGCGCGCCGACGGATCATCGGCATCATCACCGGGTGCAGTACGTTGTAGAAACCGTCGAGGTTGGTGCGCATCACCACATCCCAGTCGTCTTCGCTCAGGGCCGGGAAGGCGCCATCGCGGGTCAGGCCGGCATTGAGCACCACGCCGTAATAGGCGCCGTGGGCGTCGACATCGGCTTCGAGAATGGCCTTGCAGGCGGCGCGGTCGGCCACGTCGAATTGCAGCACCCGGGCGTTGCGGCCCAAGGCCTGGATTTGTGCCTGGACTGTTTCGGCCTCGGCGCGGCCGCTGCGGCAGTGCAGCACGAGGTCGTGCCCGGCCTGGGCCAGGCGCAGGGCGATGGCGCGACCGATGCCACGGCTGGAGCCGGTGACCAGTACGGATTCAGTCATGACGGGGTTCCTGTTGCGGACGGTTCGTGAAGGTAATGAGCGGCCTGGGGCGGACGGAAGACATTGAGTCGGGCCGTGGCATGGATGCCGGGGGCGTGGATGTGGCATTCGAACACGCCCATGCCGTTGTCGTCTTCCAGGGAGCGCACGCCATGGATGCTCAGCGCGGTGCCGGCGGGAAAACAGTCGACGTTGCATTCGAACTTGCGGGTGCCGAGCAGAAAGCCCAGCTCCACGGCATCGCCGCGTCGGCGGGCGTGGCAACCGGCAAACGCTGCCACACTCTGGGCCATCAGCTCGATGCCGACCCAGGCCGGCAGCGCGCCGTCGTCGCGGTTGAACAAACCGCCGGGCTTGACGGTGGCGTGGGTGTGGATCTGTTCGTCATCGAACGACAGGATCCGGTCGATGAGGATCATGTCGCCGGCATGGGGCAGCAGTTCGGCGAGCGGCCAGTCAATCATGGGGCGTCTCCGATAATCAGGCTGACGTTGTTGCCGCCGAAGGCAAATGAATTGCTCATCAGGCGGCGCGGGGTGGCCGGGTTCAGGCGGGTGTTGGCGGTGACCCAGTTCAGCGCTGGCAGGGCAGGATCGGCCTGGCCGTCCCAGAGGTGCGGTGGCAGGGCCTGGGCGGTGTTTTCCGCGCTCAGGGCCAGCCAGCAGAACGCCGCTTCCAGCGCCCCGGCCGCGCCGAGGGTGTGGCCGGTCATGGGCTTGGTGGACGAGCAGGGCACGCCCGCCGGGAACAGCCCGGCCACGGCCTGGCTTTCCATGGCGTCATTGTGTTGCGTGGCGGTGCCGTGCAGGTTCAGGTAGTCGATCTGGCGGGCGTCGAGGCCGGCGCAACGCAGGGCTTTTTCCATGGCCTGGCGCGCGCCGCGACCGCTGGGTTCAGGTGCGGAAATATGGTGGGCATCGGAACTGGCGCCGTCGCCGAGCAAGGCAATCGGTGCTCCCTCGCCAGGGGTCTTGCTCATGAGAAACAGCACCGCCGCTTCGCCAATGTTGATGCCGCTGCGGTTCACCGAAAACGGATTGCAGCGTTCGTTCGACACCGCCTCCAGCGCGGAAAAACCGTTGAGGGTCAGTTTGCACAGGCTGTCCACGCCACCGCACAGCACGGCATCGCACAGGCCCAGGTCCAACAGGCGCCGGGCGCTCATCAAGGCCCGGGCGCTGGAGGTGCAGGCTGTGGAGATCACGTAGGACGGGCCGCTCAGGCCGAGCCAGTCGGAAAGAAAGTTGGCCGGCGCGCTGAGTTCCTGTTGCTGGTAGTCGTAGCCGTCGGGGAAGCGCTGCTCGCGCAGATAATGAGCGATGCCCTGGCTGGCCTCATCGATGCCCGACGTGCTGGTGCCCAGGACGATGCCGATGCGGGCGTGACCGTAGGCTTGGATGGCTTGGTCGATCTCGGCGCGAATCTGCAGCCCCGCCTCCAACAGCAATTGATTATTGCGGCTGCGTTGCGCCGCCAGGGCCGGGAGGATGGGCGCGAGCTCACCCGGCACCGCGGCGACCGGCAAGGCCCGTTCGGCCACCCAGCCAGCCTCGCTGCGCACGCCCGAGCAGTCGCCGGCAAACAGGTTGCGCGCGACGGTGTGCTTGTCGCGGCCCAGGGCGCAGATCACCCCGAGGGCATTCAGGTAGGCGGTCATGGGGCGTTCTCGGTCAGCGGTGTGATGCGGTAGCGGGGGCCTTGGGGCAGGCTCATTTCAAAATCCAGCGGCTGCGTGTAGCGCACCTGCCAACGATTATCGAGGGTCCGTTGCGATGCCTGTTCCCGGGCCGCCGGATAGTTGCCGGACAGCTCGGCCTCGGGGGTCAGGGCGAACAACAGCGCGGCGAACAACTCCCGGGCTTCGGCATTGGGCGGCAGCAGACCGTCGGCCTGCCACTGGCCGTCGACCAGGCGCTGGCGGGCCACGGGAATGCCCAGCGGGTCCATCATCGACCAACGGATGCCGGTGTCTTCGCGCTGGATCACCAGCAACCAGTCCTGGCGTTGGTCGGCCAGTGTTCGTTCGATGTGCAGTTGCATCGGCAACGCCAGGGTCGGCGTGCGGGCGGGCAGCGGCGCCTGGCTGGCGCAGGCGCTGAGCAGCAACACACAGGCAATCAGCAGGCCACGGATCATCCGGCCGCCCCTTCGCGAGGCTTGCGCGCCACCACGTTGACCAGGGTTTCCTCACGCTCGCCAAACGGCTTGGGCCGACGCAGGCCAAAGCGCTCCAGCAGGCCGAAATCCTTGGCGCGGCTCCACCACAGATACGGGTAGGACACGTTGCGGTCTTCGAACTGGAACCCTTGGTCGCGGATCATCTGCAGGTACTGCGCGGCACTTTTCTGCACGTGCATGGGATGACGAAACAGCCAGCGGATCACCCAGGTATCGATGTAGGCCTCGGTGGATTCGGCGAACAGCAGATAGCCGCCGGGCTTGAGTACGCGGTAGAACTCGGCGAGGGCTTTTTCCTGCTCCACCAGGTGATGGAACGTCTGGTGGCAGAACAGCAGGTCGACGCTGGCGTCGGGCACCGCCAAGGTCGCGCAGTCGCTGCCGATCAGTTCCACGGCCATGCCTTGGCGCGTGGCTTCCTCCCGGCTCAGGTCCAGGCTGTGGGGGTCGGCATCCACGCCGATCAGGCGGTGTGGCGCGAACACCTGGCGCAGGTACTGGAACGACTTGCCCTGGCCGCAACCGGCGTCCAGCAGCACCGGGTTGGCCGGTAGCGCGGTACTGAACAGGCTGCGCAGGTCGTTGATCGCCACGCGCAACACGTGGTGCTGCCAGGTGTGGCTGCGCAGGAACCAGAAGCCGAAGCGGGTTTCTTCGACGTAGTTGTCGCTCAGGTAGCTCATGGCCGCTGACTCGGCGCCGGGCTCGCGCAGATCTCCGAGAGCATGCGCAGGCGCCGCTTGGGTTCACTGACGAACGGGTTGCGTTGGTCCCAGGCGTAGCCGGCCAGGATCGAGCTGATCATGCGCCGGATGTCGTCTGAGCCTTCAGTGTAGAAAATCACGTCCTGGAAGGTGCCGGCGTACCAACCCTCGACATAGCAGCGGAAGGTGTCGACGCCGCGCTTGAGCGGCTCGGCGAACTCGCTTTGCCAATCCACGCTTTCACCTTGCAACTGACGGTGGAGCACGTCGGCGGCCATGCTCGCCGAACGCATGGCGATGGTGACGCCGGAGGAGAACACCGGGTCGAGGAATTCCGCAGCGTTGCCCAACAGGGCGAAGCCAGGGCCGTGCAGGGTCTTGACGTTGGCCGAGTAGCCGCCAATAGTCCGCGCCGGGGTGTCCCACACCGCGTTCTGCAGCACGCCGGCCAGGCTCGGGGTTTCATCGATGAAACCGCGCAGGCAGGCATCGAGGTCGTCGGTGCGGCCGGCGAAATGTTCCGCCGCCGCGACCACGCCCACCGAGCAGCGCCCGCCGCTGAACGGAATGGTCCAGAACCATACGTCACGTTTGCTCGGGTGGGTGGTGATCAGGATCTTTTCCCGGTCGAACGTCGGAGCGTCGATGCGATCCTCGATGTGGGTGAACACGGCCTGGCGCAGCGGGAAGTTCGACGGCGCCTCCAGGTCCAGCAGGCGTGGCAGGACGCGACCGTAGCCGCTGGCATCGAGCACGAAGTCGGCTTCGACACGGTACTCGCTGCCGTCTTCGCGCTGTACGCCCAGTCGTGGTTTGGCGAGGGTGAAGTCGGCACTGGCAATCGCCTGGCCGTAGCGGATCTCCACGCCTTGCAGGGCGGCCTGGTCGGCCAGCAATTTGTCGAAGTCGGCGCGTTGCACCTGGAAGGTCGTGGGCTTGCCGTTGCTGAAGGTATCGCCGAAATCGAAGGCGCTGTAGCGCTCGCCCCAGGCAAACGCGGCGCCGTTCTTGCGCTGGAAACCGGCGGCATTCACCGCGTCGAGCATGCCCGCTTCTTCAACGAAATCCAGGCAATGGGACAACAGGCTCTCACCGATGGAGAAGCGTGGGAAATGCTGACGCTCGATGACCAGCACATCGTGGCCCTTGCGCTTGAGCAGCGCGGCGGCGATGGCCCCGGAGGGACCGGCACCGATGATGACGACCTGGCGATATTCCGTTTCAGTGACAGGCATTGGGGTTCCTTGGATATCGTTGGTCATCGTTGGTCTTCTTGAGCAGATATAGGGTGTTCCTGGCGCCCGGCCCACGGCGCCAGCATGAAACTGAAGGCCAGCCCCAGGCTCACCGCCAGGCCGAAGTTACTCACCGCCGGTGTGCTGGATAATGCCAGCAGGCCGAACGACAGCCAGGTGGTGACCGCCGCCAGCAAGGTGCCCAGTAGACTCACGGCGGCACCGCCGATCTGTTCGCGCATCAGGATCGCGTAATCGACACCGATGGCCGTCACCAGCAACAGGCCGAACAGGCTGAACAAGGTCAGTGGCTGCCCCAGCCAGCCGAGGCTCGCCAGGCTGCACAGCGCGGCCAGCAATGGGAGGGCGACGATGCGCAAGGCCGCGCCGACACCGAAGGGCCAGATCAGCAGCAGCACAATCAGTACGCAGGAGGCCAGTTTCAACTCGGCGGCGCTGACCTGCGTGGCGGCGAAGACCCGGTTCAGGTCGCCCAGGCGATCCACCAGTTGAACACCCGGCAGGTCCACGGCTTGCACGCGCAGCAGCGCGGCATCGTTCAAGCCTTGCAGGCTGATCATGGCGGCCACGCCTTGGGCGGTGGTGCCGAGCCAGAGCGTGCGGTACGGTTCGGCCAGGGGGCCGGCCAGCGCGGCATCGATGTCTGTCACTGGCAGGGCCTGCAACTGCGCCAGCTCCGCTTGCAGCGCGGCGACCGGTACGCCCAGGTCCAGCAGTGGTTGCCAGAAGGCCGGCAACCGGGCCAGGGCCTCGCGTACTTTCTGCTGGTCGGCGGGCGGGCTCACCAGTTGGTTCAGCGACAGGTAGCCCTGGAGTTTGTCCAGGGCAATCAACTGGTCCAGGCGCTCGTTGAGGGCGGTCTGGCGCTCCAGCAGTTGGGACTGATCGTCGGCGCGAATCAGGAAGAACTGGCTGGTGGGCTGGAAGCCGGTGATGCGCGCGATGTCGCGGGCTTCGTCGGTGAGGTGCCGGGGCGTGCCGATCCACTGGCGGATGTCGTTTTTCGTGGTCAGGTGCCAGAGGCCGCCGGCGCAAAAGCTCAGCAGCAAAACCAACAGCACCGGCGTGGGCACCCGTGCCAACAACGCTTGACGGATCTGGAGCAGGCATTCGCACAGCCGCAACGGCCATTGGGCCGGACGCAGGTCTGCACCCTTGAGCAGCGCCGGCAACAGGCAGACCGCGGTCAAGTAGGCGCCGACCAGCCCAGCGGCGGAAAATATCGCGATCTGGGTCAGGGCCGGGAACGGTGTCCAGGCCAGGGCCAGGTAGCCGATGCAGGTGGTCGCCAGGCTCAGGCTCAGCCCCGGCAGGGTCAGGCGCAAGGCCGGCCAACTGCGCCATGGCTTGAGGCTCCAGCTCTTGGACAGGTAGTGCAGGGGGTAGTCCACCGCGACGCCGATCAGGCTGGAGCCCAGTACCAGGGTCATCACATGCATGCGCCCGAACAAGGCCACGCACGCCACGGCGCCGAACAGCATGCCCACCAGCACCGGCACGAACGCCAGCCACACGCGCAGGCGTCGGAAGGCCAGCAACAACAGCAGCAGGATGCCGACCGTCGCGCCACCGCCGACCCAGGTGATTTCCCGCGACGCCTGTTGCTGGCCGCTGGCGGCGTACAGCAGGCCGCTGGCCGCCAGCAGTTGCCCCTGGGCCTGGCTCGCCTGGTCGCGGCTGCGTTGCAGCAGCTCGGCCACTTGCAGCGGCAGGTTCATGTCGAAGGCGTTGCCCTGGGCGCGGGCCCGCAGCATCACCCAGCTTTTACCGTCGGCATCGGCGACCAACGCACCGCTGCCGATGTCGAATTTTATCGCGCCGCGTTGGGGCTGGCTGTTCTGGATGCGCCCGGTCAGGCCCAGCCAATCGTCCTGGTTCGGCACCAGACTGAAGCCGCTGAACGGGTCGAACAGGGCCTGCACCCGTTGCTGGATGAACGCCTGGGGCTGCTCGATCAATTGCTGGCGGTCCGTCGCCGAGAGCATCGCCAACCGCCCGTTGAGCAGTTGCGTACGCAGCGCCGGCAAGTCGGCCTGCAGCGTCCACTGCACCTTGTCGAACAGGCCGCTGGCCTGCCATTGCTCGCCCAGGGTTTGTGCCAGGGCGATGGCTTGCTGGCGATCGGTGTGACCGACCAGCACCAGTACCTCACGATTGAGTGGTTCCTGCATGCGCTGTTCGGCGATCAGTTCCAAGGCATCGGGCGACGTGCCCGGCACCAGTTCCATGAGATTGGCCGACAGCGGCGCACCGTTGCGCCATTGCCAGCCGGCGAGCGCAAGCACTGCCAGCAGCAGGATCAGGAACAGTCGAGGCAGCATCCGTTCACTCGGCAAAATCATGTTGCTCCGCTTCGCTCAACGGTTGCGCGCCGGTAGCGTCCTGCATGCGCAGCACGGTGCTGTCGCCCTGGGTTTCCAGCAGTTCGATACGTTGGACCAGTTCGCCGCCGTCAATGTTGATCTGGTTGAAGACCTGCTTGAGCAGCACCGAGCGCGGGGTCAGGGTGAGTTTCCACTGCTGCGGCTCGCCCGACAGGCTCAGCTCGAAATCCCGTTGCAAGCCACTGCTGTCGCCCTGCAATACCGCCAGGAACAGGCGGTTCTGCTCGGCGCCGGCGCTCTTGTTCGGCAGCATCTGCCAGGCATTGCCGTCCCGTCGGGCGATGCCCTGGGCGGTGATGCGGTAATCCTGTTGCAGTGGGGTTTGCAGCAGCCACAGCAGGCCGTGGTTTTTCGCCAGCACGAAGCGGCCCTTGCTGGTCAGGGGCTGGGGCAGGGCGCGCAGGTGTTTTTCCTGGATGAACTGCCCGTGGATCACTTCCGGACGGGCCAGTTGCTCGCTCAACTGTTGCAAGTCGAAGGCCTGGGCCAGCGGCGACAGGCAGCACAGCAATAGCCAAGTGGACAGGCGCTTCATGACAGTTTCCTTTCAACGGCTTCGACAAAGACCCGGGGCGAGGCCAGCAGCATTTCGCGACTGGCGAGGTCCACCGCCACTTGCACCGAGCTGGCGCGGGTCAAGCGCTCACCGGTGGCTGCGTCGCTGATCAGGTAGTTGATCTTCAGCCGGTTTTCCCATTCCACCAGGCTCGCACGCACGGTCAGGGCCTGGCCGAACACGGCACTGCGCACGTAGCGCAATTGCAGGTCGATGACCGGCCACGCATGGCCGGATTCGAGCATGTCGTTGTAGTTGTGGCCGATCAGGTCGAGCAGCGCACAGCGGGCCACTTCCAGGTATTTGACGTAGTGGCCGTGCCAGACCACGTTCATCGAATCGACGTCGAAAAACGGCACCACGATGTGGGTGTCGACGTGCAGAACACCTTGGCTACGCATGCAGCCTCCAGTGTTGTTCGGCGATGCGTTGCAGGCACAGGCGCAGTTCGCCTTCCAGGGCGCGGTCTTCGATGACCGGAGGGAAATCTTCGGCCAGTTGCCGGTGCATGGCGGCCAGGGCCGGCGGCAGCGGCCGCGCGTCTTCGGCGCGGCTGCGCAGCCACACGCCCTGGTTGGCCGCCAGCAAGGTGGCGGCGGCGACCTGTTCGGTCAGCTCCAGCACGCGGATCGCGTCCCGGGCGGCGATGGTGCCCATGCTCACTTTGTCCTGGTTGTGGCACTCGGTGGAGCGCGAGAACACGCTGGCCGGCATGGTGTTTTTCAGGGCTTCGGCGGTCCAGGCGCTGGTGCCGATCTGCACGGCCTTGAAGCCATGGTTGAGCATCGCCCGCTCGGCGCTGGCGCCGGACAGGTTGCTCGGCAGGCCATGGTTGTAGCGTTCGTCCACCAGCAGCGCGAGCTGGCGATCGAGCAAGTCGGCGACGTTGGCCACCAGGTTTTTCAGGCTGTCCATGGCGAAGGCGATATGCCCGCCGTAGAAATGCCCGCCGTGGAGCACGCGCTCGGCTTCGGCGTCGATGATCGGGTTGTCGTTGGCGCTGTTGAGTTCGGTTTCGATGAACGCGCGCAACCAGCCCAGGCTGTCAGCCAATACTCCCAGCACATGGGGGGCGCAGCGCAGGGAATAGCGATCCTGCAGGCGATGCAGCGGCGCGGTCGGGGCATCGATCGCCAGGTCCTTGCGCAGCCACGCGGCGACCTGCATCTGCCCCGGGTGTGGCTTGGCGGCGAACAGGCGTTCGTCGAAATGTTCCGGGTTGCCTTGCAGGGCGACGACGTTCAGCGCGGTGATGCGGGTCGCCAGTTGCAGCAGGTAGTCGGCGCGGGCGAAGGCCAGGCAGGCCAGGCCGGTCATTACGGCGGTGCCGTTCATCAGCGCCAGGGCTTCCTTGGGCCGCAGCACCAGGGGCGTCCAGCCCAGTTCCCGGTGCACGTCGGCGGCCAGGCGGCGTTCGCCACGGAACAGCACTTCCCGTTCACCGGACAGCGTGGCGGCGACGTAGGACAGCGGCGTCAAATCGCCACTGGCGCCCACCGAGCCTTCTTCCGGAATCAGCGGCAGGATGTCGTGTTCGAGAAAGGCCTGGAGGCGCTCCAGCAGTTCTACCCGCACCCCCGACACGCCGTGGCACAGCGACTGCAAACGCGCCGCCAGCACGGCACGGGTGGCCTGGGCATCGAGCAGCTTGCCCAGGCCGCAGCCGTGGAACGTATACAGGTGACGCGGCAGGGCTTCGACGTGGTGCAACGGCACGGCCACCACGCAAGAGTCGCCATAACCGGTGGTCACGCCGTAGATCACGCCTTCCTTGTCCAGCAGGGAATCGAGGAATTGCGCACCCTTGGCAATGCGTTGACGGAACGCCGGATCGTCCTGCAACTGCGTCGGTGCCTGGCGGTTGGCCAGGGCCAACACATCTTCAATGCGCAAGGGGCGTTCGCCGAAGGTTACCGGCTCAAGAGTGGGCATCGTCATCGGTCTTCCAGAAAGGGTAAAAGTTGAACCACTGTTGGGGCCCCTGGAGGCAGTATTGCGCCAGGCGCTCGGCATAGCGGGCGGCCCAGTGGGCGATCACTTGCTCGCGCTCGTTGCGTTTCCACGCTATGGCATCGGCGAAGGGTTCGAGGGTGACGCGATAGCGCCCCTCGTGCTTGAGGCACATCAGCAGGTTGACCGGGCATTTGAGCAGGCCGGCCAGCAGCCAGGGGCCTTGCGGGAATGCCGCCGGGTGCCCCATGAAGTCCACGGTCACGCTGCGCCCGCCGTGCAGCGGTACGCGGTCGCCGGCAATCGCCAGCCACTCGCCGCGCTCCAGGCGCTCGCTCAGCTGCAACATGATCACCGGGTTCAACTCGCTGACCTGGATCAGCCGCAAGTGCGTGGCACCGGCCTCGCCCAGCAAACGGTTGAACTGCTCGGCGTGCTTGGTGTGCACCAGCACGTTCATGGTCACTTTCTCGCCCAGCTCGGCCAGGGCCCGGCACATCTCCAGGTTGCCCAGGTGCGCGCCCACCAGCATTTGCCCGCGGGCATCGCGCAGGTGATTGCGCAGCAACGCCGGGTCGACGATTTCGATCTGGTCGATGCTCAGCTTGCCGTTCCAGACGTCGAGCTTGTCCAGCAGGGAATCGGCGAACGCCATGAACTGCCCGAACACCCGCCAACGGGTCGGGCGCAGTTCGGGGCGGGCGCTCCAATCGGCCAGGCGTTGCTGGTATTGCCAGGCCGCCTGGCGCGCGCTGCGGCCGAAAATGAAAAAGTACAGGACGATGCCGTACAGCACCGGGGTCAGCAAGCGCCGGCCGAGCACCTTGGCGGCCAGTGCCGTGAGTTTCATCAGCCAGAAACTGCCGCGCTCCTGGCGGTCGGCCCAATGTTGCTTGTCTGCCTGCAGGCTCATGTCCGCCACCGTCGCCAGAGAATCAGGGGGAAACGCACGAGCATGCCGAAGAACAACCGGGTGTGCATGCTGGAAATCAGCACGTTGTCGTGGAACAGGCGAAAGTGCGAAACCCCGTCTTGAGGGTAATGGACCCGGGTGTGCAGCCAGCGCATCGGCTGATTGCGCCAGGCCAGGCGCACCAGGATGTCCGAGTCGAAATCCATGCGCTTGCCGATATTGGCCGAGTCGATCAGCGCCAGGGTCGGGGGCAAGGGGTAGACCCGAAAGCCGCACATGGAATCGCGGATTTGCAGGGACAGGCTGTTGATCCAGACCATGACGTGCGTCAGGTAGCGCGCGTACAGACGACCTTTCGGCACGCTGGCGTCGTAGTGTGGATACCCACAGATCACTGCGTCCGGGTGGGCACGGGATTGCTCGATGAAGGTCTTCACGTCGCCCAGATCGTGCTGCCCGTCGGCGTCCACCTGCAAGGCGTGGCTGAAACCCAGCCGCGATGCTTCGCGCAAGCCGGTCATCACTGCGCCACCCTTGCCCTGGTTGATGGCCAGCCTGACCAGATGCACCTGCTCGCCCTCGGCCAGCCGGTCCAGCACGGCGGCACATGCCGCGCTGCTGGCGTCATCCACCAGCACACAGGGCAGGCCGTTGGCGAGCAACGCCTGGACCACCGCCGTGATGGCGGTTTCGTGGTTGTAGACCGGGATGACGGCGCAGGGGTTATGCATGCGGCATGTCTCGGTGGCCAAGGAGCATTATGTGGCGAGGGAGCTTGCTCCCGCTCGAGTGCGAAGCACTCGCTCTTGAAAAACCAGGGGCCGCTTCGCAGCCCAGCGGGAGCAAGCTCCCTCGCCACAGTGATTTGTGCAGGTGCCTAGGCATTGTTTTCCCCCAACACAATCCGCCCACTGGAACAGGCCGCCGTGGCATTGCGATAGGCAAAGTACAGCTTGCCGCGCTCGCGGTCGAAGCGCAGGTGCAGTTGGATCTGATCGCCGGGGCGTACCAGTTGCTGGAACTTCAGCACCTCCATGCCGACGAACCGGGGCGGCAGGTCCAGCAGTTGGCGGCCCAGGCTCAAGGCCCATTCGACCTGCACTACGCCCGGCAATACGGGGGCGGTGGGGAAGTGGCCGCTGAAGTACGCCAGATCTGGCGGCACGACCAGTCGCAGGTTCCACTCACCGTCGGTTTCGACCTGCTCCAGCACGTCGGGGGCTTTGGGGCGTGGTGCCATCAGCAGCGCCTCGACCTCGGCCTGGGGCAGCTTGCCCTGGGCGTTGAGCGGCAACTGCCGCAGCCAACGCCAGCGCCGTGGCAGGGCGAGGGTTTCGCAATGTTCGCTCAGGTGTCGGCGCAAGCCCTCGGTCACGGCGCGTCGACCCTGGTTGCGCAAGGCCCGCAGGCCGGCGTCGCTCAACACCAGCAACGCGCCGAGGGAGGCGCGATTCTCCTGCACCACCCCCAGCCGTGTTTCGCTGACCCAGTCGTGGGCCACCAGCGCCTGTTCGAGCATGGGCAGGGAGATGCGTTTCTCTTCGAGCTTGACGATACGGTCCAGTCGCCCGAGCAGTTCGAAGCGGCCATCTTCGGCGATTCGCGCCGCGTCGGCGGTGTGTTCCACATGCCCGGCGGGCAGATAGGGCGAAGCGATCAGCAAGGCGCCGTCGCGGTCCTGGCTCAGTTCGACGCCGGCAAAGGGCTGCCACAATCCGCCACCCTGGCGCCAGGCGATGCCGCCGGTTTCCGAACTGCCGAAAATTTCCGTCGGCCATTGCCCCAGGCGGCGCTGCAAGCTCTGCGCGGCCTCGGTTGGCAAGGCGCCGCCGGAGGAGAACACCCGGTGCACGCTGCTCAGGGCCGGCCAATCGAGGTTATCGCCCATGCGCTTGAGCAACGCCGGGCTGGCGACCCAGGCGAACGCCGGTTGCTCGCGGCTGGCGCGTTGCAGGTCTTCGGGGAACGCCAATTGCCGGCGCACGAACGGACGCCCGGCGCACAGCGGCCACAGCACCCGGAACAGCAGCCCGTAGATGTGCTGGGTCGCAACGCTGCCGATCATGCAGGCCGGGCCCAGGTCGGCGCCCCACAGGTGTTCCAGGGCGTGGACCTCGTTACTCAACTGCCGCAGGGTTTTCTCGATGCGCTTGGGCTCGCCGCTGGAGCCGGAGGTGCACAGGCTCAGCCAGCAGTGATCGAGGTCCAGTTCGGCGGCGTCCATCGGTGCGTGTTGCAAGCCGTCGGGATGGGTGTCGCCGGGCTGGTCGGTCAGCCACAGGTCGACGTCCGCCGCCCAGCGCTGGCGTGTCTGCGCTTGCAGGTCGGCGGGAAGCAGGACCCGCGCTCCGGCGCGCCAGGCACCGAGCAGGGCGATGGCCAGGTCGGCGGCATCTTCCAGGTGCACCGCCACGTGGCGCACGCCCCGGGCTTGCAGGCCGGCCGCCAGGCGCAACGCCGCGTCACGCAGTTGCGAATGATCCAGCGTCGGATCGACCGTGACGGCGCGTTCCGGTTGAGTCCTGAGCAACATCCGCTCAAGTGTTATCCAATTCATGGGCGGCCTCTTACCCGTTGTCGTATGAGCCATTCAATGGCAAACAGCAGCCCCATCAATCCGTAGGAAATCAGGCCGGTGTACAACATCCACCAGCTCAGCGGCGCCCAGAGGGTCAGGGCGGCGGCAAGCAAACCGTTACACAGGAAAAACACACTCCAGACCACCGTGACCTGACGTGTATACACCACCGCATTGGCCGGCAGCTGCGGTTCGCGCAGGCGGGCCAGGCGTTCGACCATCGGCGGGCCGTATTTCAAGCTCAGTGCGAACAGCACAAGCATGAACGCGCTGATCAGCACCGGGTACCAACGCAGCAGGAGCGGGCTGTCGAACAGCGCGAGCAACACGCAAAACACAATCGCCGTGGTTGCCATCCAACGGCTGCCGGCACCGTCCTTGCCTAGCAACGCCCGAGCCAGCCACAGGCTACCCAGCAGCAGCCCGAACTGCCACGGGGCGAAATGCTCCATGCCGAAATACACCGCGAAGGGGTACAGCAGGCCTGCCAGCAGCAGGCCGAGGCCAATCAGCCGGGTCATGCGGCCGGTTGGACCAGTCGATAGACCGCCTCGACCACGTCATTGACGGTGCGCACCGACTTGAATTCTTCGGCGGCGATTTTCTTGCCGGTCTGGCGCTTGATGTGGTCGATCAGGTCAACCGCATCGATGCTGTCGATTTCCAGGTCCTGGTACAGGTTCGATTCCAGCGTCACGCGCTCGGGGTCCAGTTCGAAGAGCTCGACCAGCGCGTCACGCAGGGTGTTGAAGATGTCGTCACGAGTTTGCATGGTCTGGTCTCAGGCTACGCGTTTTGCAGTGACGAAGGCCGCAAGGCTTGCCACATTGCTGAAATGGTTACGGGTGTCCTTGGCGTCGGCGTCGATCTTGATACCGTATTCTTTCTGGATCGCCAGGCCTAGCTCCAGGGCATCCACCGAGTCCAGGCCCAGGCCTTCGCCGAACAGGGTCTGGTGGTCGCCGATGTCGTCGACTTCAATATCCTCCAGGCCGAGGGCGTCGATGATCAGCTGTTTGATGTCACGGTGCAGATCGCTCATCTTCGGCGAGCTCCTTGATGTAATAGTGGTGCAAAAAATCGTTGAGCCTGCGCGAGGCCTGGGGAGGCGGGCCGAGCGCGGCGAACGCC
The DNA here is from genome assembly GCF_059579345.1 of Pseudomonas sp. FSO-7. Lineage (NCBI taxonomy): Bacteria > Pseudomonadati > Pseudomonadota > Gammaproteobacteria > Pseudomonadales > Pseudomonadaceae > Pseudomonas > Pseudomonas sp. FSO-7. The sequence continues at coordinate 574,917 of NZ_CM184193.1, forward strand.
TGTGGATCTATATCGGCCCCGACATGAAAACTGAAGTGCACGCGGCGCTGGGGAATGCGATACCAGGGTTCAGCCTTGGTCAGGGTCGTGGGGCTGACCTTGATCGTGACGGGCGTGAGGATTTTGGCACCTCGCAGGGCGATGGCCGCGGCCCCCCGATGAAAGGCCGGCACCTGGCCTGGCTGGGTGCGCGTGCCTTCGGGAAACACGATCAGCGTCTGGCCATCTTGCAGGGTATCGCTGGCGGCATCGAGCATGTCCATGCTGCCGTCGTTGCTGATGTACTGGGTTGAACGCAGTGGGCCACGGGTAAAGGGGTTGTCCCACAGGCTTTGCTTGACCACGCAGTTGGCGTTGGGCACCAGCCCGATCAGGAACACCACATCGATCAGCGACGGGTGATTGGCAATGATCATCTGGCCGGGACGTCCGAGTCGTTCGGCGCCATCGATCTGGTAGGTGAGCACGCCGGTGCGGGCCATGAACCGGATAAAGAACCAGAACAACCGCCCGACGGTGCGGCGAGCCCTTTGTCGGTGGGCCTGGGCATCGCCGGGCAGCCAGGCCAGCAACGGAAATACCAGCAAACGCAGGCACAGCCCGCCCAGCCCGAACAGGGCGAAGCTTGCGGCGGTCGCGATCAGGCGCCAGTAATAGGCGTCGCGATGCTTACTGGTCACCGGTTGCGTTGCCAGGTCCATACACGATTCTTCCAGGCATGTTGGCAGGTGGTTTCGTTGTTCAGCAGGGTACGCAACAGGTCCAGGGCATGGGGCCAGTCGCTGCCTGGCAATTGGCCGGCCTGCGCGGACAGGTCCAGTTGCCAGTCGTCGCCCGGGGTCAGCAGCAGGCCCAAGGCATAGGGGAAAGGCACGTCATCGACCCACGGTGCGTAGACCTGCGGCGGTTGTTCTTCGGTGATCACCAGCAACACCGCCGGAGAGCCTTCATTCAACAAGGCGGCGGCCTCCAGCACGCCGTGCTCCAAGCCGTCGCCGGTGGCGGCCAGGGCGGTCATTTCGCTGGTTTCGCCGCGCATGATCGACCACAGGCCGATCACGGCGTTGTGCACCGACAGGCTGAACTGGGTCGGCGACAAGGGCTGGTCGGCCGCCAAGTCCTTGAGAATCTCGAAAGTGCGTGGGGTTTCGCCGTGGCGGGAAATAAAGACCAACGGTAGGTCCGGCCGGCCCTCGGCCAGTGGCCAGCCGACACTGAAGGCCATCCGCGCCAGGCGACTGAGGCGCCGACGCTGCATGGCGGGCAGAAACGATACGTCAGGGGCGGCATCGCTGGCCGGCAATACGACCGGCTGTCGGCTCCAGGCCTGCCAATCGTCCACGCTTTCGAGCCCAGGGGCCCACGCGCGCCATTGGGCGATACTGAAATTGATCACAAAATTCATCCCACCCCTGCGGGCTTTTATTGTCACGGTTCAGTGGTTTGACCCGCGTCCAACCCTGCATGGTCTTGCGACCCAAGTGGCGCGCATTATCCCGGTGCGGTTGGCTTGTAGCAAATACTGGTTACATTTTGCCCAGCAAAATGTACGGGTTGGTCCGCTCGATGTCAGGCTTGGACCATTGTCGCGATCATCGCGAGCCTGTCTGTCGGTTGTTTCTGTCATTCTCTGGGCGAAATTGACGTCTGAAACGTGGGAAAAGCCACTGTTGCTGTAGTCCTTCTACGTAGAAGGTAGCTAAGCGGTGTCGCGGCCTACTACACTCGGGAATCTTTGATACACGGAGGTTTTGACATGCGGCGTGTGGTGTTCAATCAGAAAGGTGGCGTGGGCAAGTCCAGCATCGCCTGTAATCTGGCGGCAGTCAGCGCCAGCGAAGGCTATCGCACGCTGTTGGTGGACCTGGATGCCCAGGCCAATTCCACTCAATACCTGACTGGCCTGACCGGCGATGACATTCCCATGGGCATTGCCGACTTCTTCAAGCAGACCCTGTCGTCGGGGCCTTTCTCGAAAAAGAACAAGGTGGATATCTACGAAACACCCTTCGACAACTTGCACGTCATCACCGCCACGGCGGAGCTGACGGACCTGCAGCCCAAGCTCGAGGCCAAGCACAAGATCAACAAGCTGCGTAAATTGCTCGAAGAGCTGGAGGAGGATTACGACCGGATTTACCTGGACACCCCGCCAGCGTTGAATTTTTATGCGGTTTCAGCGTTGATCGCCGCTGATCGCGTGCTGATCCCTTTCGACTGCGACAGCTTCTCCCGTCAGGCCTTGTACGGCCTGCTGGCGGAAATCGAAGAACTCAAGGACGACCATAACGAAGGCCTGGAAGTCGAAGGCATCGTGGTCAACCAGTTCCAGGCCCGCGCCAGCCTGCCGCAGCAGATTCTCGACGAACTGATCGCCGAAGGCCTGCCGGTATTGCCGGTGTACCTGAGCAGTTCGGTGCGCATGCGCGAATCCCACCAGGCCAGCCTGCCGCTGATCCACCTGGACCCACGGCACAAGCTGACCCAGCAGTTCATGGAGTTGCATAGCTTGCTGGAAAGCGCCTGATTCTGGCCTGTGCAAAACAATGTGGGAGCGAGCTTGCTCGCGATAGCGGTCTGACAGTCGATGCAGTATTGATGGGTACACCGCCATCGCGAGCAAGCTCGCTCCCACATGAGTGCTTTTTCAGATCCCTTGGCTGCGCAACCACCCCATCAACTGCGGCAACGGCAGCGCTCCACTCTGGCGCGCCACCTCCCGGCCATCCTTGAACAGAATGAGGCTGGGGATCGAACGGATCCCCAACTGCGCCGACAACGGCTGGTTGGCCTCGCTGTCGAGCTTGGCCAGCCGGCATTTGCCCGTCAGTTGTGCGGCGGCCTGTTCGAACACCGGTGCGAAGGATTTGCACGGCCCACACCAATCGGCCCACACATCCACCAGTAACGGCAGGTCACCCTTGATCTGGCTGACATAGTCGTCTTGCTTGAGTTCGAACGGTCTGCTCAATAGCACCTGGGCCTTGCAGCGCCCGCACTTGGGCTGGTCGCCCAGGCGTTCGGCGGGTATGCGGTTGAGCCCGTTGCAATGGGGGCAGGGGATCAGCATCAGGTCAGTCTCCAGAAAATCATTGGCACAGATTGAACACTATATAGATACCAGCACAAAAACCTGTGGGAGCGAGCTTGCTCGCGATGGCGGTGTATCAGTCAATATTGCATCGACTGTCAGACCGCTATCGCGAGCAAGCTCGCTCCCACAAGGGTAAATCGGTGTGGCTGTTATTTAGCGTTGGTCAGCGTGTTGTAGCTGGTCATCAGGTTGCGGTAGTCCGGGATGTGGTTGGAGAACAAGGTCGCCAGCCCTTCCACGTCGTTGCGCCAGTCGCGGTGCAGTTCACAGGCCAGGCCGAACCAGGTCATCAGTTGCGCACCGGAGGATGACATGCGGTCCCAGGCCGATTGACGGGTCAGTTCGTTGAACGTGCCGGACGCGTCGGTGACCACGAACACTTCGAAACCTTCGGCCAGGGCCGACAGCGCCGGGAAGGCAACGCAGACTTCAGTGACGACGCCGGCGATGATCAGTTGCTTCTTGCCGGTGGCCTTGATCGCTTTGACGAAATCTTCGTTGTCCCAAGCGTTGATCTGACCAGGGCGAGCGATGTACGGCGCATCCGGGAACAGCGTCTTGAGTTCGGGCATCAACGGGCCGTTGGGGCCGGTTTCGAAGCTGGTGGTGAGGATGGTCGGCAGTTGGAAGTACTTCGCCAGGTCAGCCAGGGCCAGCACGTTGTTCTTGAAGCGGTCCGGATCGATGTCGCGTACCAGGGACAGCAGGCCGGCTTGGTGATCGACCAGCAGAACGGCGGCGTTATCTTTGTCGAGACGGTTGTAGGAAGTAGTCATGGCGTAGCCCTCATTAAGTTTTGGTTGCCGAAGGTTTCGGCGTGGTTAAGGTTTTTAATGGCGGTGTAGCGATTGATCGGTGACTCATCCGGTCGAAGCGCTTCGGCTTCAAACCGTGTTGCGTTTCGATGGGTGTAGATTAAAACTGGCACCTTTGAACCGCTAGACTGCAAAAATCCGCCTTAGCGTTCTATTTGGAGAACGATCATCGAAGACCTCAATACGCTTTACTACTTCACCCAGGTGGTCGAGCACCGTGGGTTCGCCGCCGCGGGCCGGGCGCTGGACATGCCAAAGTCCAAGCTCAGCCGGCGTATCGCCCAGTTGGAAGATCGGCTCGGGGTCCGCTTGCTTCATCGCACCAGCCGCCACTGCACGTTGACCGAGATCGGTCAGGCCTATTACCAGCGCTGCCTGGCAATGCGGGTCGAGGCCGAGAGTGCGGCGGAAGTGATCGAGCGCAACCGTTCCGAGCCCCAGGGGCTGGTGCGCATCAGTTGCCCGACGGCGCTGCTCAACAGTTGGGTCGGGCCGATGCTGACCCGCTACATGCTCAAGTACCCACGGGTGGAGTTGTTCATCGAGAGCACCAACCGCCGGGTCGACTTGATTCATGAAGGGTTCGATATCGCCTTGCGGGTGCGCTTTCCACCGCTGGAAAACACTGACATGGTCATGAAGGTGCTGAGCAACAGCACCCAATGCCTGGTGGGCAGCCCGGCGTTCCTGGAGCGCTTGTCTTCACCGGCCTCCCCGGCGGACCTCAACGGCTTGCCCAGCGTGCACTGGGGCGCGGCGCAGCGGGAATACCAGTGGGAGTTGTTCGGACCGGACGGCACCCGTGCGCTGATCCGCCATGAACCGCGCATGGTCACCGACGACCTGCTGGCCCTGCGTCACGCTGTGCTGGCAGGCATCGGCGTCGCTCACCTGCCCACTGTGGTGGTGCGCGAGGACATCGCGGCCGGCCGGCTGGTGGAACTGGTGCCCGGCTGGACACCCAAGTGCGGGATTGTCCACGCGATCTTTGCCTCACGACGGGGGTTGCTGCCGTCGGTGCGTACGTTGATCGACTTTCTGGCCGAGGAATTCAGCCACAGTGATATGGCGTAGCGTGGAGGCATCCATGCACCGCATTTCCCTTGTGGGAGCGGGCTTGCTCGCGAAGAGGCCGGCACATTCGATAGAGATGCTGTCTGTCAGACCGCCTTCGCGAGCAAGCCCGCTCCCACAGGGACTCACACTCCAGGCTTTCCAAGGACATTTATCAAGGTTGCCATTCATCAGGTGCGCCGCACTGAAAAGGTGTCACGGCCTCAAAAAGACACCACGTACCTGTTTGCAACCCCAGGAGGTCCCATGAGCCATTCTCAAGACCCAACCACGCCCCAGGCAGTGGACAACCCCAATGACGACGGCTTCGTTCTCGGCACCGCCGGCCGCGATGAAGATCCCAACGCCGCTCCGTCCTACGCCATCGACCGCCGCCACGACCGGGATGAGCTGACCCCTGAAGACACTCGCGGCATGCCCGGCTATCCCGAGGAAAAGCCACCTGCCAAACCCAAGGAGAAGGGGGTTGAGGAGGCAGAACCGGGGATCGAGACGCCTGAGCAGGGGAACGATAAGGTTGGATGAACAGGCAGACGGTCTGGGCGGGCGATGAACCACTCAAAGCCAGTCAGAAACGTTGTGGCGAGGGGATTTATCCCCGCTCGGCTGCGAAGCAGTCGTCGCTTTTGAGGTTTTGGGGCTGCTGCGCAGCCCAGCGGGAGCAAGCTCCCTCGCCACAGGGTTATGTGTTTGGCGGGAGGGTTATGACGAACAACTGATCTCCAGATGCTTGCCCCATTCCGGCGGGCGTTGCGCGTAGCTGTCCATGCCCGGTTGTTCTTCGAACGGCTTGCTCAACACGGTGTGCAGGCGGCGGACTTCTTCGTAGTCGCCGGACTCGGCGGCGTCGATGGCTTTCTGGGCCAGGTAGTTGCGCAGCACGTACAGCGGGTTGACGGCGTGCATGCGGGCGCGGCGTTGGTCTTGGTCGACGGGGCCTTCGCGGTTGACGCGGGCGACATAGCGTTCGCCCCAGGCGTCGAAGCCCTTGAGGTCGACGAAGTCATCGCGCAGGGTGGCGACGGCTTGCTCGGGCGCCTGGTCGCCCAGTCGGCGGAAGAACAGGCTGTAGTCGACGCCGCTGTTCTGCATCAATTGCAGCAGGCGCTCCAGCAACTTCTGGTCATCTTCCTCGGCGCAGGTCAGGCCGAGGCGGCGGCGCATCAGGTCCAGGTAATGGGCCTGGTATAGCGGCAAGTACAACCCGAGGGTTTCGCGCAGGGCGTCGACGCTGATGAAGGGCGTCAGGGCCTGGGCCAGGGCGCTGAGGTTCCACTGGCCGATGGGTACCTGGTTGCTGAAGGAGTAGCGGCCCTGGTCATCGGAGTGGTTGCAGATGAAGTTGGCGTCGAAGTCGTCGAGGAAGGCGAACGGCCCGAAGTCGAAGGTGATGCCCAGGATCGACATGTTGTCGGTGTTCATCACGCCGTGGCAGAAACCGTAGGCCTGCCATTTGGCAATCAGCTCGGCGTTGCGCTCGACGATTTCGCGGAACATCGCCAGGTACGGCTCCGGCTGCTCGCGGCACTCGGCAAAATGCAGGTTCAACACGTGCTCGGCAATAGCGGCATGCAGCTCGGGTTTCTTGGTGTAGTAGAAGTATTCGAAATGCCCGAAGCGCACGTGGCTGGGGGCCAGGCGCAGCACCATGGCGGCGCGCTCCTGCTTTTCCCGCCACACAGGGGTGTCCGAGCCGATCACGCACAAGGCGCGGGTGGTGGGGATGCCGAGGGCGTGCAGGGCTTCGGAGGCGAGGAATTCGCGAATCGAGGAGCGCAGCACCGCCCGCCCGTCGCCCATCCGTGAAAACGGCGTCTGGCCGGCGCCCTTGAGGTGCAGGTCCCAGTGCTCGCCGGCCTCGTTGTACACCTCGCCCAGCAGCAGCCCGCGCCCGTCGCCCAATTGCGGGTTGTAATGCCCGAACTGATGCCCGGAATACACCATCGCCCGCGGCTCGGTTTCAGCCCAGAGCTTGTGGCCGCCAAAGATCTCGGCAAACAGCGCTGTCTCGGCTTCTGCCGGGTCGAGGTCCAGCAACGCCATGGCCGCCGGGCTGGCGACCACCAGTCGTGGGTTGTCGATGGGCTCGGGCAGCACGTGGGCCGAAAAACCGTCGCCCAGGCGAGCGAAACGGTTATCGAAGGTCAACGTTTCCAGCGATTTCATGGCCGTCTCCGGCGGGACGCCCGCAGGCAACCCGCGATCAGTCGAGTTTGCCTTGCGGTGGCTCGGACACCGGCTTGATGCTGGCGACAGCCGACGGCACGGGCGGGATGGTCTTTTTGTCGGGTTCGGCAGGCACCAGTTTGTATTCCTGGCCTTGCATGTTCTTCAGATAGATTTCCATCTGCCGGAAGGAGATGTTGATGTGCTCCTTCTTGAATTCCCGATTGATGAAGCGGTTGATCTCGTCCAGCACCGGGTTGCGGTCACCGAGGTCGCGTACGTGCATGCGCAGCTCATGGTCCAGGGTGCTCTCACCGAAGTTCAGGAAGTACACGATCGGCTCAGGCTCCTTCAGCACGCGCGGGTTATCGCGAGCGGCCTTGAGCAGCAGTTCGCGCACCCGATCCAGGTCCGAGCCGTAGTCCACGCCCAGTTTCAGAGTCACTCGGGTGACGGTGTCGGTCAGCGACCAGTTGATCAGCTGCCCGGTGATGAAGGTCTTGTTCGGGACGATGATGTCCTTGCGGTCGAAGTCGGTGATGGTGGTCGCACGAATGCGGATCTTGCTCACCGTGCCCGACAGGTTGCCGATGGTGATGGTGTCGCCGATACGCACCGGGCGTTCGAACAGGATCATGATCCCGGAGATGAAGTTAGCGAAGATCTCCTGCATGCCGAAGCCCAGGCCCACCGACAGCGCGGCCACCAGCCATTGCAGTTTGTCCCAGCTCACGCCCAGGGTGGACAGGGTGGTGACGAAACCGAAGCCGGCGATCACGTAGGACAGCAACGTGGTGGTGGCATAGGCACTGCCCTGGGCCAGGTTCAGCTTCGACAGCACGAACACTTCCAGCAGGCCCGGCAGGTTGCGCGCCAGGGCGAAGGTGATGCCGATGATGATCAGCGCCCCGAGCATGTCGCCGATGCTGATGGGCACCATGCTCATGTTGGCGCCGGTGCCGCTGGTGTATTCGTAGAGGGTGATGTTGTCCAGGTACGAGAACACGCTGATCAGGTCCGACCAGACCCAGTACAGCGCAGCCATGAAACCACCTAGCAGGGCCAGGCGGATCAGGCGCAGGGACTGCTCGTTGACCTTCTCGATGTCCAGGGTCGGTTCCTCGACCACTGCTTCGCCGTCACCGGCTTCCTTGGCGGCCTGGCGCTTGGCGAGAGCGCGTTGGTAGGCCAGCCGCCGCGCCGCCACCGACAGGCCACGGACGAAGGTGGCTTCGATCACCAGCCAGAACATCAGCAGGTACAGGGTATTGATCAAGCGGTCGCTGAGTTTCAGGGCGGTGTAGTAGTAGCCGAAGCACACCGCGACAAACAGTGCGATCGGCAGTGCGGTGAACAGCACCCCGACGGCCTTGCGGAACAGTGAGGTGTTCCTGTGTGTCGGGCTGCTGAGCAACAGGCGGCTGAGCAACCAGGCCATCAGCGCGTAGCAGGTGAGCACCACCGGCATACCGAGCACGTCATCGGCCAGGGTCGAGGGTTGCAACTCGGCCACGGCCACCACGGCCACCAACGCCAGCACCACCAGCCCGAGCCGGCGGATCCAGCCTTGAAGGAATTCGACCTGGGGTTTCTCCCAGCGGAAATGCAACTCGGCCACGCCGCCTGGCGCCAGCACTCGATAGGCGGTGTAGAACACCAGCCAGGCCTGGCCGATCTGCAGCAGCGCCGCGCCGAGGTTGGCGTTCTGGCCGCGGGCGTCGATCTGCAAGGCATAGCCGCAGAGGGTCAGCCCCAGGGCCACCGGCAACGCCAGGAGGATATTGATCAGGATCGCCTGGGGGGTGTGCCACTGGCTGTCGCGCTTGAAGTGGCCAACGTCCTGGTGAACCTTGTTCAGGCGAGCATAAAGATGCTTGCGCCGCCACAGCAGGGCCCCGATCAGCAGCGCCAGGGGCAGGAACAGCAGGGGCCGCTGGGTCAGGCCATCGGCCAGTTCACTGAGGCTCGAGGCCCAGGGCAGCGAGTCGATCTGCTTTTCCAGGCGCGTCGGCACGGCCCGCATCCATTCGAAATCCAGCGGCTTGTTGCTGGGAATCCAGAACATCTGTTCTTCGAGGGTCGCCCGCAGGTTCTGGGCGGTGCTGAGCAGTTGCTTCTGGTTGAGCTGCAAGGTGATGGATTCGTTGAGCACCGCGCTCAACTCGCGGTTGAGGCGTTCCAGCAGGTCGACGCGGGTCAGTGCCAGTTCCAGCAAGGTCTTGCGCAGTTGCGGCGTGGCTTGTTCCGAAGGCTGGGAGGCCAGCAGGTTGTCGACGTAGGCGCTGGGGTTGTTCAGCAGCTCACGTTGCTGGCTGACTTCGAACTGGTACAGGCGGATGTCGGCGATCTGGTCGGCGAGGTTCTGGTCGAGCTTCAGGCGCGGCAGGGTCTGGCGCTGCTTGTAGAGAATCTTGGAAAGCAGCAGGCTGCCCTTGAGCACGCTGATCTGCTCGTCCAGGGCGGCGTCGGTCTGGGTCACGTTGTCCAGCAGTTGTTTGGTCTGCAGGTTCTGCTGGGTGACCTCGTTGAGGCGGTCGGTGCTTTTGAGCAGGTAGTCGGAGAGCTTCAGGTTGGCCGCGCTTTCGGTCGCCAGCAAGCTGCTGCCACCGGCCTTCTGGGCCTCGATGGATTGCTGGGTCACCGTCTCCTGGGATTGGGCCAGGCGCTTCTGGTTGATCAGGTTCTGCAGGTCCTGGATTTCCTGCTCCATGCGAGCGATTTTTTCCATCAGCAGATCGTGCTGGCCGTTGCCCAGGTCTTGCAGTTGGCTGTTGCCGGCCAGTTCCTGGCGGCGCAACGGGATCAGCGCATTGAGCGCCGCCAACTCGGCGTTGAGCTGGTCGCGCTGCTCGCCGCTCAAGGTCTTGCCGGCGTCCCGGCCGGCCTTGAGGATGGTATTGATCTGCTGGATGCGGGTCTGGCTGCTGGAAATTTCCGCCTGGGCGCGCTCGGGGCGGGTCTGGGCGGTGATGATCAGGCTGTTGGCATCGGCCAGGGCTTTTTGCAGGTCACTCTGCTGGGTGGAGCGATCCGAGAGCATTTGCTCGAGCTGGGGAATCGGCAGGTTGCCATAGCGTTGCGCCACCGGCACCACGGTGGTGCTCTTGAGCCGCGCCAGTTCGCGCTGGTTCTCGATGTTCTGCTTGGGGGCAGTGGCCAGTTGCTGCTTGAGCGCCTGCAGCTTCTGTTCGTAGTCAGCCTTGTTGTTGAGCTGGGTCAGCGTGTTCTGCAAGACAGCCTGCAGGGCTTTCTGGTCGGCTTCCGGCAGTTTGCGGTCGGCGATCTTGTCCAGGCTGGCCTGCACCGAAGCGCTGGCGGGAAGGTCTGCGGCTTGCACTGTGCAGACGGAGAGACTCAGGCCCAGCAGGGCAATGGTGATAAAGGAGCGCAGGGTAGGCATAGAGACCGGTCGAGCAAGTGAGAGTGGGAGCAGTTTAGAGGAACAAGCCGGGACCCGGGCGACTTCCTTCGGGGAATCTGACGCCCACTTTGCCGATCTTGTTCCCGTCCATGGCCGCGACGGTCCACAGGGTGTTGTTCCAATCCACCTGGTCGCCGACCACCGGGGCACCGCCGACTTTCTGGGCGATGAAGCGGCCCAGGGACATGTCCGGATCGATGCCGTCGAGCTTCAACCCGTACAGCGCGGCAACCGCGGCCAGCTGGGCGTCTCCTTCGAGTACGAAGTCGCCGAAGAAGCGCAAATCCAGGCCCCGTTGCGGCGCTTGGCTGAACAGTTTTCCAAGGGCTGGCAAATCGTGTTCATGGCCGATAACACACAGTAAATCATCGACTTCCAACACCGTACTACCCGACGGATGGAGCAGTTGTTGACCCCGAAACAGGGCGGCGATACGGGTGCCTTCGGGCATTTTCAGGTCCCGCAGGGGGGAGCCGATGCACCATTTTTCCGCGCCCAGGCGATAGATGAACAGCTCCCACTCGCTGGTGACGTGCACTTCCAGGGCGGCTCGGGAAATCGGCAACGGCTCGGGCGGGACGGTCACATGCAGCAACTTGGCGACCCACGGCAGGCTCGTGCCCTGCACCAGCAGCGAGACCAACACGATAAAGAACGCCAGGTTGAAATAGAGCTGGGCGTGGGGCAGGCCGGCCATCAGCGGGAACACCGCCAGGATGATCGGCACCGCGCCGCGCAGGCCGACCCAGGAAATGAAGGCTTTTTCACGACCATGGAACGCCTTGAACGGCAGCAGGCCCACCATGACCGACAACGGACGGGCAAACAGGATCATCCACAGCGCCAGCCCCAGGGCCGGCAGCGCGATCGGCAACAGGTCGTGGGGCGTGACCAGCAGCCCCAGCACCAGGAACATGCCGATCTGCGCCAGCCAGGCCATGCCATCGAGCATGTGCAGGATGCCGTGGCGGCTGCGTACCGGGCGATTGCCCAGCACCAGGCCGCACAGGTACACCGCCAGGAAGCCGCTGCCATGCAGGGCGTTGGTCAGAGCGAACACGGCCAAACCGCCGCTGATGACCAGGATCGGATAAAGGCCGTTGGCCAGGTTGATGCGATTGACCAGTTGCAGCATCAGCCAGCCACCGCCCAGGCCGATCACCGCGCCGATGCCGAACTCGCGCACCAGGTGCCCCAGCAGGCTCCAATGCAGGCCGGTTTCGCCACTGGCGAGCATGCCGATCAGGGTGACGGTGAGGAACACCGCCATGGGGTCGTTGCTGCCGGACTCGATCTCCAGTGTGGCGCTGACCCGCTCGTTCAGGCCCTTGCCGCCCAGCAGCGAGAACACTGCCGCGGCATCGGTGGAGCCGACGATGGCGCCAATCAGCAGACCTTGCATCAAGTTCAGGTTGAACAGCCACGCCGCCGCCAGGCCGGTCAGCCCGGTGGTGATCAATACCCCGACCGTGGCCAGGGACAACGCCGGCCACAGCGCCACGCGAAAGCTCGACACCCGCGTGCGCAAGCCGCCGTCCAGCAGGATCACCGCCAAGGCGAGGTTGCCGACCAGGTAGGCCGTGGCGTAGTTATCGAAAAGAATACCGGCGCCGTCGACACCGGCGACCATGCCCACGGCCAGGATGATCACCAGAATCGGGATGCCCAGGCGGGACGAAAGAGAACTGACCAGGATGCTCGCACCTACCAGCAACGCGCCGATCAAGAACAGGCTGTTGATGGTCGTTGCAGTCAAAGGCGTTACTCCGGGAAAACTGAGGGGCGGGCACAGACTGACCATGCAGTCTGCGTGCCAGCGATTCTAACCTGTTGAAATGTGATGCTGTCAAAAAAGGTTGGGGGACCGGGGTTCTGGGCGCAGCCCTTGTGGCGAGGGAGCTTGCTCCCCCGCCACAACAGCATTGATCGCTCACGGATTGTGAGCGATCAATGGTTTGCGGTTAAAGGCTGAACCGCCCAACCATGCTGTTCAGGTCCACGGCCAGGCGCGACAGCTCGGCGCTGGCGGCACTGGTCTGGTTGGCGCCGGTGGCCGATTGCACCGACAGGTCGCGGATGTTTACCAGGTTGCGGTCCACTTCACGGGCCACTTGGGCCTGTTCTTCGGCGGCGCTGGCGATCACCAGGTTGCGTTCGTTGATCTCGACGATGGCGGTGTTGATCGTGTCCAGGGACAGGCCGGCGCCGCGGGCGATGTTCAGGGTCGACTCGGCGCGTTCGGTGCTGTTGCGCATCGAGTCCACGGCGTGTTCGGTGCCGCTCTGGATGCTGCCGATCATGCGTTCGATCTCGCTGGTCGACTGCTGGGTGCGATGCGCCAGGGCGCGAACTTCGTCGGCTACGACCGCGAAGCCACGACCGGCCTCACCGGCACGGGCGGCTTCGATGGCCGCGTTCAGGGCCAGCAGGTTGGTCTGGTCGGCCAGGCCGCGGATCACGTCCAGCACTTTGCCGATGTCGCGGGACTCATCGGCCAGGTTGCCGATCAAGGTCGCGGTACTTTGCACGTCGGCGCTCATGCGTTCGATGGCGCTGACGGTTTCCTGCACCAGGTCGCGGCCGTCGCCGGCGGACGTGGTGGCGTGTTTCGATGCCTCCGACGTGCTGACGGCGTTGCGTGCGACTTCTTCCACGGCGCTGGTCATCTCGTTGACCGCTGTCGCGGCCTGTTCGATTTCGTTGTTCTGCTGGGTCAGGCCACGGGCGCTTTCGTCGGTGACGCTGTTGAGCTCTTCGGCGGCGGAGGCCAGTTGCGTGGCCGAGCCGGAGATCCGCTGCAGGGTGTCGCGCAGTTTTTCCTGCATGGTCGACATCGCTCGCAGCAGGCGGCCGGCTTCGTCGTTGCCATCGATCGTGATCGGCCGGGTCAGGTTGCCTTTGGCGATTTCTTCGGCGGCATCCAGCGCGTTGGCAATCGGCTTGGTGATGCTGTTGGTCAGCAGCCAGGCGAACAGCAGGGTCAGGCCGGTGGCGATGACCAGCAGCGTGATGACCCAATTGAAAGCAGTCGAATACTGTTGCGCCGCGGCTTTATTAAAGGCTTCGGCTTGCAGGTTGTTGATGTCCGTCAAACGAGCGAGCACTACGTTGATAGCGTCCGAATTGCTCATCAGCTCGGTGTTGAGCAGCGCCTGCAGTTCCGTGACCTGCTTGTTGCGCGACAGGGTTTTCATCCGCTCTTCGAGCTGGCGGTACTGATTGAGCAATTGGACGTACTGGTCATACGCCGCCCGTTCATCCGGGGCACTGATGAGTTTTTCATAGGCCGTCTGTGCGGCGCGGACTTGTTGGTTGCGTTGTTCGAGCAGATCCATGGTTTTCTGCTGAGTATCCGCTTCGCGGTTGGTCAGCAGGCGATAGGACAACACGCGCAGACGCAGGGTGAGCTGGGTAAACTCGTTCAGGGCCTTGATACTGGGTACGCTGTTTTGGGCGATGTTGTCGCCGGACACCCGAATTTTGCTCATCTGACTCAGGGCAAGCACCCCAAGGGCCAGCATCAGGGCGCCAATCAAGGCAAACCCCAGGAACGCCCGCGGCGCGATGTTCATATTACGTAGGGACATGGAAAGTACCGAAAGAAGAGGCGTCCGTGCGGGGCTGAGACTGCTGTTCCCTCACTTATCGGTCATACGCCTGAAGTCTTGAGGTGCTGTGGGCTTTTGTCGCAGGGCAACGCCTGCCACGCGACGAAGGGTAGGAACCAGATGCTTGAATCGCAGTCTCTACAGCTCGCGAGCCAAGCACCGTCACCTTTGTAAAGCGTGGCATCGGCGGTGACTTTTCTTTATCGTACGCGCCCCTTGGAAAAGCCTGGAAATCAATATGTTGGAAACATCCCTCAGCCAACTGGAGCAACTGGTCAACGACCTGGTGCAACAGAACCTGCACCTCACCGGCCTGAACGAAACCCTGAGCGCGGAACTTGCCAAGGCCAAGGATGAAAACGAAAGCCTGCAACTGAGCCTGATGGAACAGGAAGAACTGCACGGCGCCACCGCCGCCCGCATCCAGGCCCTGATCGAGCGCGCCAGCGCCGGTCCTGTCAGCGCATGACGCACGGCACCGATGGGGTGACGGTCATCTCGATCCTGGGAGAAGACTATTCAATCAAAGCGCCAGCCGGGCAGGAACAGGCCCTGTTGGACGCCGCTTCAATGCTCAAGGCCGCACTGGCCGACACGAAAAGGAAATACCCGACGCTGATCGGTGATCGCCTGCTGGTGTTGGCGGCCATGAACCTGTGTTCGCAACAGATCGAAATGCAGAAGAGCCATCAGGCGGAACTCGACCGTTACCAAGAGCAAGTCAGCGCCACGGTCGAGGTGATTGCCAAGACGATCCAGCAGGCCTGAAACCTAAGGACCAAGGGTTGATGGTGATCTCATTGTGGGAGCGGGCTTGCTCGCGAAAGCGGTATTTCAGTCGCAAATGATTTGCCTGATCCACCGCCTTCGCGAGCAAGCCCGCTCCCACAGTTAGATATCGGTGAGCACGAAATCTGCATTCACCACCTGTCCCCTGTGGGAGCGAGCCTGCTCGCGATTTGATGTCAGCCCCACCACAGGACCCGAATCAGAACCACTCATCCCGCATCCCCAGGCACGTATCATCCCGCGCCTCAAGAATCGCCAGCTCATGGTGGCACCCCGGCACTTCCCAGGTCAGGAAGTAGCGCGCCGCTTGCAGCTTGCCGTTATAGAAATCGCTGTCCGCGGCATTGCCCTTGGCCAGCCCTTCCTCGGCCCTAATCGCCTGTTCCAGCCAGCGCCAGCCAATCACCATGTGCCCGAACACCTTCAGGTACAGCGCCGAGTTGGCGAGGCTGCTGTTGACCTTGCCCTGAGCCAGGTCCGTCAGCAGGCCGAGGGTGACGGTTTGCAGGCGTGCCACCAACGCTTCCAGCGGCTGACGCAAGGGCGTCAATGATGGGTGCGCCTGGGCCCGTTCAGTGGTGTCGGCCACCAGGCGGATCAACTGCTTGAGTCCGGCGCCGCCGTTCTGCGCCAGCTTGCGCCCCAGCAGGTCCAGGGACTGGATGCCGTGGGTGCCTTCATGGATCGGGTTCAGGCGGTTGTCGCGGTAATACTGCTCCACCGGGTATTCGCGGGTGTAGCCGTGGCCGCCGAGAATCTGGATCGCCAGCTCATTGGCTTTCAGGCAGAACTCCGAGGGCCAGGACTTGACGATGGGGGTCAGCAGGTCCAGCAGTTCATGGGCGCGCCGACGCTCGGCTTCGCTGTCCAGGGTGGTGGTGTCATCGAACAGCCGGGCCGCGTACAAGCCCAGGTCAAACGAACCCTCGACGTAGGCCTTCTGGGTCAACAGCATGCGGCGCACGTCGGCGTGCTGGATGATCGCCACGGGGGCGGTGGTCGGGTCCTTGCTGTCGGGCACTCGGCCCTGTGGGCGTTCGCGAGCGTACTCAAGGGAATACAGGTAGCCGGCGTAACCCAGCATCACCGCACCCATGCCGACGCCGATCCGCGCCTCGTTCATCATCTGGAACATGTAGCTCAGGCCGTGGTGCGGTTTGCCTACGAGGTAACCGACACATTCGCCGTTGTCGCCGAAGTTCAGCGCGGTAGACGTGGTACCGCGCCAGCCCATCTTGTGAAACAGCCCGGCCAGCAGCACGTCGTTCCGCGGGCCGAGGCTGCCGTCGTCGTTGACCAGGAACTTGGGCACGATAAACAGCGAAATGCCCTTCACCCCCGGCGGGGCGTCCGGCAATTTCGCCAGGACCATGTGCACGATGTTTTCCGACAGCGGGTGATCGCCGCCGGAGATGAAGATCTTGTTGCCCTTGAGTCGATAGGTACCGTCGGAAGCCGGCTCTGCGCGTGTCCGAATATCCGACAGCGAAGAACCTGCATGGGGCTCGGTCAGCGCCATGGTGCCGAAGAAGCGGCCGTCGATCATCGGTTGCAGGAAACGTTGCTTCTGCTCGTCGCTGCCGAAGCTTTCGATCAGGTTCGCCGCGCCCATGGTCAGGAACGGATAGGAGGTCGAGGCGGCGTTGGCCGCCTGGAAATGCGCGAAGCAGGCCTGGGACAGCAACGTCGGCAACTGCATGCCGCCGGCGTCGAAGCTGCGCGCGGCATTGAGAAAACCGGCCTCCAGAAAGGCATCCACCGCCGGCTTGACCTCGGGAATCAGGATCGCCTGGCCGTTCTCGTAGCGCGGTTCGTTTTCATCATTCTTGCGGTTGTGGGGCGCGAAAAATTTCTCGGCGATGCTGCGGGCCGTGCCGAGGGCTGCGTCGAAGGTTTCGCGATTGTGTTCGGCAAACCGCTCGCGCTGGGTCAGGCCCTCGGCATCGAGGACTTCATACAGCTCGAAAGCCAGATTGCGGGAACTGAGCAACGTCTCGGACATGGCGGCCTACCTTTTTTTGGAATGGGCCGAGTCTAGGCGTGGGAATGGAGGCTGAACAGGATGATTGATTTGGGTGATGGAGGAGCGAGGGTGACGCTAATCAACTGTGGGAGCGAGCTTGCTCGCGATAGCTATCTCACATGCAACAAAGATGTTGGCTGTCAGGCCGCTATCGCGAGCAAGCTCGCTCCCACAGGGGCGGTGGGCTGAGCATCCATTGCAGATGCTCAGCGGTGTCGCTTAGCCGATGGTCATCAGGCTGGCGTTACCACCCGCCGCGGCGGTGTTGACGCTCAAGGCCCGCTCGATCACCAGGCGCTCCAGCGCCACGCTGGTTTCGCCTTGGGACAAACCGTGGACCCCAACGATGGCGCCAGCGCGTTTGGCCACCTGCTGGCAAACGCTGCGCAGTTGGTCCGAATCGCCGTGGTGCAGGACCGCGTCGAACAGCACATCGTCCTTGGTCCAGTCGGTAACCCGCTGGATGCGTGCCTGAAGCTCTTTCGGCAAGCGTGCGAACAAGGCCTTGCTGGTGTCGGTTTCCGGCCACACGGCCGAGCCGCCCACGGCCAGTACGGCGGCCAGTTGCGTCAGCAGGTCGCCTTCCACGTCGGCCAGGCACAGCACGTGCTCGCGCGGCAGGATGGCATAGCTGTTGCGTTCGCCGGTCGGGCCGGTCAACTGGCGGGTAATACCGCTTTGCGACTGGGCCGCGAACTGCACGCACAGGGCGCTCAGTTCGGCGAGTTTCTGGCTGTCGGCCCAGGCTTGCAACGCCGCCAGCGGTTTACCCATGGCCTCGCGCAAACGCAGGTCCGGTGCCGCCAGGGCATCGCCACGGACGAAGGATTGCTGGATCGCGTCGGTAGGACGTGTCGACAACAGGCGGTACAGGTACAGCGGACCACCGGCCTTGGGACCGGTGCCCGACAGGCCTTCGCCACCAAACGGCTGCACACCGACCACGGCACCGACAATGTTGCGGTTCACGTAGACGTTGCCGGCATGCACGTTGTCGATGACCTTGGCGATGGTCTCGTCGATGCGCGTGTGTACGCCCAGGGTCAGGCCGTAGCCGGAAGCGTTGATCTGGTTGATCAACTGATCCAGTTCCTTGCGCTTGTAGCGCACCACGTGCAGCACCGGGCCAAAGATCTCGCGCTGCAGTTCATCGAAGCTTTCCAGCTCGATCAAGGTCGGCATCACGAAGGTGCCGCGCTTGCATTCGTCACTGTCGGCGATTGCCATCTGGTAGACAGTGCGTCCCTTGTCGCGCATGGCCTGGATGTGTTTCTCGATGCCGGCCTTGGCTTCGGCGTCGATCACCGGGCCGATGTCCACGGACAGGCGCTCAGGATTGCCGAGGCGCGATTCGGCCATGGCACCCTTGAGCATTTCGATGACGCGGTCGGCGGAATCTTCTTGCAGGCACAGGACCCGCAGGGCTGAGCAACGCTGGCCGGCGCTGTCGAAGGCCGACGACACCACATCGATGACCACTTGTTCGGTCAGGGCCGAGGAGTCGACGATCATGGCGTTCTGGCCGCCGGTCTCGGCGATCAGTGGGATCGGGCGGCCCTGGTTGTCCAGGCGTCCGGCGATGTTGCGTTGCAGCAGGCGGGCGACCTCGGTGGAACCGGTGAACATCACGCCTTTGACCCGCTCGTCACCCACCAGGCGGGCGCCGACGGTTTCGCCGCGACCCGGCAGCAGTTGCAGGACGCCTTCCGGAATGCCCGCCTCGAGCATCAGGCGCACCGCCTGGGCAGCCACCAGCGGCGTCTGCTCGGCGGGCTTGGCCAGTACCGGGTTGCCGGCGGCCAATGCGGCGGCGACCTGGCCGCTGAAAATCGCCAGCGGGAAGTTCCACGGGCTGATGCAGACCACCGGGCCCAGAGGGCGGTGGGCGTCATTGGTGAAATCGTTGCGCGCCTGCACCGCGTAGTAACGCAGGAAATCCACGGCTTCACGGACTTCGGCAATGGCGTTGGCGAAGGTCTTGCCGGCTTCGCGGGCCAGCAGGCCCATCAGCGGCTGGATCTCGCCTTCCATCAGGTCAGCGGCACGTTCCAGGATCGCGGCGCGCTCGGCCGGTGGTGTGGCCTGCCAGATCGGTGCGGCGTTGAGGGCGCACTGGATGGCGTTGTCGACGTCGGTAACGGTGGCTTCCTGCACATGGCCGACCACATCGCGGTGATCGGACGGGTTCAGCACTGCGGCCGGGGTTTCTTCGCTGGCGGCGCAACCGAGCATCGGCACGGCTTTCCAATCGTTATGGGCGGTGGCCAGCAGGGCGCAGGACAGCGACGCCAGGCGATGCTCGTTGGCCAGGTCGATGCCGCTGGAGTTGGCGCGGTCGCTGCCGTACAGGTCGCGCGGCAGCGGGATGCGCGGGTGCGGCAGGCCGAAACCGCCTTCCAGGGTGGCCATCTGCTCGATGCTGGCCACTGGATCGGCCACCAGCTCCTGGATGGAAATCGACTGGTCGGCGATGCGGTTGACGAACGAGGTGTTCGCGCCGTTTTCCAGCAAGCGGCGTACGAGGTAGGCCAGCAGTGTTTCGTGGGTGCCCACAGGGGCGTACACACGGCACGGACGGTTCAGCTTGCCTTCGGAGACCTTGCCTACAACTTGTTCGTACAGCGGTTCACCCATGCCATGCAGGCACTGGAATTCGTACTGGCCCGGGTAATAGTTCTGACCGGCGATGTGATAAATGGCCGACAGGGTATGGGCGTTGTGCGTAGCGAACTGTGGGTAGATGACTTCCGGCACCGACAGTAGTTTGCGGGCGCAAGCGATGTAGGACACGTCGGTGTACACCTTGCGGGTGTAGACCGGATAGCCTTCCAGGCCTTCGACCTGGGCGCGCTTGATCTCGCTGTCCCAGTACGCGCCTTTTACCAGGCGGATCATCAGGCGGTGGCGGCTGCGACGGGCCAGGTCGATGACGTAGTCGATCACGTACGGGCAGCGCTTCTGGTAGGCCTGGATCACGAAGCCGATGCCGTTCCAGCCGGTCAGTTGCGGCTCGAAGCACAGGCGTTCCAGCAGGTCCAGGGACAGTTCGAGGCGGTCGGCTTCCTCGGCGTCGATGTTCAGGCCGATGTCGTATTGCTTGGCCAGCAGGGTCAGCGACAGCAGGCGCGGGTACAGCTCGTCCATGACGCGCTCGTACTGGGCGCGGCTGTAGCGCGGGTGCAAGGCCGAGAGCTTGATGGAAATGCCCGGGCCTTCATAAATCCCACGGCCATGGGACGCTTTGCCGATCGAGTGAATGGCTTGTTCGTACGAGGCCAGGTACTTCTGGGCGTCATGTTCGGTGAGTGCGGCTTCACCCAGCATGTCGTAGGAATAGCGGAAACCCTTGGCTTCGAACTTGCTCGCGTTGGCCAGGGCTTCGGCGATGGTTTCGCCGGTGACGAACTGTTCGCCCATCAGGCGCATGGCCATGTCGACGCCCTTGCGGATCATCGGCTCGCCGCTCTTGCCGATGATGCGGCTCAGGGAGGAGGTCAGGCCCGCTTCGTTATGGGTGGCGACCAGCTTGCCGGTCAGCAGCAGGCCCCAAGTGGCGGCGTTGACGAACAGTGACGGGCTGTTGCCCAGGTGCGGCTGCCAGTTGCCGGTACTGATCTTGTCGCGGATCAGCGCATCACGAGTGCCTTTGTCCGGGATACGCAGCAGCGCCTCGGCCAGGCACATCAGGGCTACGCCTTCCTGGGACGACAGGGAAAACTCCTGCAGCAAGCCCTGAACGATACCGGCACGGCCGCCGGCACTTTTCTGGTTACGCAGTTTTTCCGCAATCGAAGCCGCCAACTTGTTGGTGGCTTCGGCCATTTCCACCGGCAGGCGGGCCTGCTCGATCAGCATCGGCACCACTTCCGGCTCAGGGCGACGGTAAGCGGCGGTAATGGAGGCGCGCAGGACCGATTGCGGCAGGATGCTCTCGGCAAATTCGAGGAAGCATTGGTGAGCGTGGTCGACCTGCACATCACCAGCGTCCTCGCTGTCGGCGCGGGGTGAACCGTTCAGCTCGGTCAGGGTTGCACCACCCTCGAGTTTTTCCAGGTAATTGAAAATTGCCTGCTTGATCAGCCAGTGCGGCGTGCGATCAATCGAGGTTGCGGCCGCCTTGAGGCGTTCGCGGGTCGGGTCATCGAGTTTGACCCCAAGGGTGGTGGTAGCCATATTTTTATCCTCATGTTTACCACGTATGGCGTGGCATCAGCTGGCGGCAAGATTAGCTGCGCGATGATTGAGGTGCAACCGGGTGCAACCCTTTTTTTCCTGAAATGACAGGCAGCTCATCCGGAAGCCAGCGTGCCCCCGTCAATCCTGCACCGGCTTAGTGCTTGAGCTTCTAGCGATGCCCCTTTGACTGCACTAAAAGGGAGCAAAAAGCGGCGATTTTGCGATAAAACCGATCAGGTGCAACTTATTCGAACGAAACTGGTTGCACCTTATTTGATTTGTTGAATAGCATTCGCGGCCAAGGTGCAACCGGTTCCAAACCGAGGGGCATCGGCTGATGGCTTTCCTGGGGAAACATCAGTCATAAATTCGCGGGATTGCAAATCGTCGCTACAACGTCTGCGTTGTCGGCGCTTTCAACTGCCACCGCACCATAAAAACAAAGCCAGGGCGTAACTCATGAGTGTTAGTAATCCCACCTTGATCACTTTTGTGATCTACATCGCAGCCATGGTCCTGATCGGCCTGATGGCTTACCGCTCCACCAATAACCTTTCCGATTACATCCTGGGCGGTCGCAGCCTGGGCAGCGTGGTCACGGCATTGTCCGCCGGTGCTTCGGACATGAGCGGCTGGTTGTTGATGGGTTTGCCGGGTGCCATCTACATGTCCGGCCTGTCGGAAAGCTGGATCGCCATCGGCCTGATCGTCGGCGCCTACCTGAACTGGCTGTTCGTGGCCGGTCGCCTGCGGGTGCAGACCGAGCACAACGGTGACGCCCTGACGCTGCCGGATTACTTCTCCAGCCGTTTCGAAGACAAGAGCGGCCTGCTGCGGATCATCTCTGCGGTGGTGATTCTGGTGTTCTTCACCATCTACTGCGCTTCCGGCATCGTGGCCGGCGCCCGTCTGTTCGAAAGCACCTTCGGCATGTCCTACGAGACCGCGCTGTGGGCCGGTGCCGCGGCGACCATCGCCTACACCTTCGTCGGTGGTTTCCTGGCCGTGAGCTGGACCGACACCGTGCAAGCCACCCTGATGATCTTCGCGCTGATCCTCACGCCGATCATCGTGCTGCTGGCCACCGGTGGCGTGGACACCACGTTCCTGGCCATCGAAGCGAAAGACCCTTCGTCCTTCGACATGCTGAAAAACACCACCTTCATCGGCATCATCTCGCTGATGGGCTGGGGCTTGGGCTACTTCGGCCAACCGCACATCCTGGCGCGCTTCATGGCGGCGGACTCGGTCAAGTCGATCGCCAATGCCCGTCGCATTTCCATGACTTGGATGATCCTGTGCCTGGGCGGCACCGTGGCTGTCGGCTTCTTCGGTATTGCCTACTTCTCGGCGCACCCTGATGTGGCTGGTCCCGTGACCGAAAACCCTGAGCGCGTGTTCATTGAGCTGGCGAAGCTGTTGTTCAATCCGTGGATTGCGGGTGTGCTGCTGTCGGCCATCCTGGCAGCGGTGATGAGTACCCTGAGCTGTCAGTTGCTGGTGTGCTCCAGTGCCCTGACCGAGGACTTCTACAAGACCTTCCTGCGCAAGAGCGCTTCCCAGCTGGAACTGGTCTGGGTCGGCCGCGCCATGGTGCTGCTGGTGGCGTTGGTCGCCATTGCCCTGGCCGCTAACCCGGAAAACCGCGTTCTGGGTCTGGTGAGCTACGCCTGGGCCGGTTTCGGTGCCGCGTTCGGCCCGGTTGTCCTGATCTCTGTGATCTGGAAAAACATGACCCGCAATGGCGCGCTCGCCGGCATTCTGGTAGGTGCGATCACCGTGATCGTCTGGAAGCATTTCGCGTTGCTGGGCCTGTACGAAATCATCCCAGGCTTCATCTTCGCCAGCCTGGCCATCTACTTTGTCAGCAAGATGGGCTCGCCTACCGCGGGTATGCTGCAGCGCTTCGACGCGGCGGAAAAAGATTTTCGTCTGAACCAGTAAGGCCTTCAGCGCGGCCTTGACGGCGCGCTTGAAGAACATAAAAACGGCCCGTCTCCAATGGAAACGGGCCGTTTTTTATGCGCGGAATTTATCGAGCGCGCCTGTTGCCTGTGGGAGCGAGCCTGCTCGCGATGAGGTGTCACATTCAGCATCCAGGCAAGCTGATACGCCGCTATCGCGAGCAGGCTCGCTCCCACACTGGATCTTCAAAGGACGCACATCACTTCACCTCGGTGTCAGGCTGATTGAGAAAGATCAACACGCCCAAAATCGCCATATAGAACCTGAACGCAGCGTCCTGGCCATTCCAGATTTCTGATTGCCACATCAGGAACCATTCGCCGCCAACCACCATGAAACCAAAGAACCAGACGAAGAAGCCCACCGTCAAACCGATGATGGTCCAGCGCTTGGCGCGGGCGAACACCTGGGCTTCGGCCTTGCGCACCTGCCACAGTTTCAGCGCGCCGTAGCCCAGAAGCCCCGCCGTCAGCGCCTCGCCGAGGATGATCAGCCAATACGCGCCATGCCACATCCAGGGTTGATCGATGGCGCGATACCGGGCGGCATTGTTGGGAAAGGTGGTGTCCATGCTGAGTACGTGCTGGACGAAATTGAAGTTGGAGCGATAGTCCGTGATGTTGTTGAACACGGTCAGGAAGGCGAATGCGGCAAGTGCCAGGGTCATTGCGATTTTTGCGTAGCGTGTCGTCATGCCATGCGTCCTTTGCTTTCTTTTGCGACCTGGGCACGTTATCACGCCCACCACCGCCCAGAGATCGACCACGTTGCAAGAAACGGCTGATTCATGTGTAGGACGGTTACGGTTGGCCGCGATGCTTCGAATGTCTATCGGAAAACGCATCACGCTTTGCAGTTTTTAGCTTCTTGGTTGTAGGGCAAATCTGTTTTTTCCTGGTCATCAATACACGTCCCCTAGTGCTCGTGCAGAATCGCCCGCCTCCCTTCAGCAGAGGCACATCGGATGTTCCCGCCTGCCAACCCACCGCGTTTCACCCTGACGCTCGACAGCGGGCCGAATGAACTCAAGGTGCTTGAGTTCAAGGGCCAGGAAACCATCAGCCAGCCCTATCGCTTTGATGTGGAACTGGTCAGCGAGCGCTGCGACCTGGCGCTGGAAGAACTCCTGCATCGCCAGGCATTCCTGCGGTTCGATGGCCGGGGAGGGGGCATACATGGTCAGGTCTACAGCGTGGCCCAAGGCGATTCGGGCAAGCGCCTGACCCGTTACCAGGTCTGCCTGGTGCCGCGCCTGGCCTACTTGCGCCACCGCATCAACCAGCGGATTTTCCAGCACTTGAGCGTGCCCGATATCGTCGCCCGGGTGTTGAAGGAGCATGGGATCCTGGAGGGCGCCTTCCAGTTCACCCTCGGTGGGCGCTACCCCGAGCGTGAATACTGTGTGCAGTACGGCGAAAGCGACCTGGCGTTCATCGAGCGGATCTGTGCCGAAGTCGGTATCCACTATCACTTTCAGCATCGCCCCGACGGCCATCTGCTGGTGTTCGGTGACGATCAGACCGGGTTCCCCCGCCTGCCCGAATCGACGCTGTACCTGCCGGACAGCGGCATGGCTGCCGATGCGCCGGCCATCAAGCGCTTGGCGGTGCGACTCCAGACCCGCACCACGGCCGTGACGTTGCGCGACTACGACTTCCGCAAGCCCGGCCTGTTGCTGCAAACCCACCTCGACAATCGGCAGCTCCCTGTGCTCGAGGACTATCGCTACCCCGGTGGGTTCTGCGACCGTGACGACGGCAAGCGCCTGACCCGGCATGCCCTTGAGCGCCACGGCGCCGATCAGCGCGTGGCGCAGGGCGGCAGCGATGACAGCACTTTCGTCAGCGGACACTTCATGCGCATCAAGGGGCACCCCCGGGAGCAGTGGAACGATCTCTGGCTCCTGACCCAGATCGATCATCATGGCCGCCAACCCCAAGTGCTGGAAGAAACAGCTTCCGCCGGCCCGGATGAATGCCAGGGTTATAAAAACACCTTTCTCGCCACGCCATGGGACGTCTTCTTTCGACCGCCCCAGCATCACGAAAAACCTCGCGCCCACGGTTATCAGTCAGCGGTGGTGACCGGGCCGGCGGACAGCGAGATCCATTGCGATGAATTCGGGCGGGTCAAGGTGCAACTGGCCTGGGATCGCGATGGCCAGGGCGACGAGCATTCCAGTTGCTGGCTGCGAGTGGCCGCGGGATGGGCCCATGATCACTATGGCGCAGTGATGATTCCCCGGGTCGGCATGGAAGTCCTGGTGGGGTTCATCGATGGCGACGTGGACAAGCCATTGGTGGTGGGTTGCCTGCCCAATGGCGCCAACCCGGTGCCGTTGGACCTGCCGGCGGACAAGACCCGCAGCATTTGGCGCAGCCAGAGCAGTCCCGGTGGGGGAGGCTACAACGAATTGCGCATCGAGGACCGCAAGGGGGCCGAGGAGATCTACCTGCGGGCCCAGCGAAACTGGACCCAGCATGTGCTGCATGACCAGCGGGTGCAGGTCGATCACGAGCGCAGCATCGTTGTCACCGGCACGGCGCGGCACGAACTCAAGGCCGATGAGCAGCGCGTTACCCATGGCCGGCGCCAGGCTGAAGTCCGCCAGGACGATCATTTGCTGGTCAGCGGCGAGCGGCATGTTCGCGTGACCAGCCAGGTGCTGAACGCCAGTCAGCAATTTCATGTCAGTGCCGGCCAGCAAGTGGTCCTGGAGGCTGGCGCCAGTGTGACCCTGCAGGCTGGCGGTCATTGGATCAACATGGGCGCCGGCGGGATTTTCAGTAGCGTGCCAATCGAGGTCGGTGGGGCGCCGATGGCGGTGATGGGGGCGGCAGCGGGTTCACCGGGCAGTGTCGGGAAGCGGGTCCCAGTGGCGGCGCCTCGGCTTTCCCTGGCGCAGATGCTCAGCTTCCAAGGCTCGGCGCCGTTCTGCGAAGAGTGTGAACGTTGCAGAAACGGCGTCTGCGTCCCCTTGGCCATTCACAAACCTGTCGATGTCCAGGAGCGCCCATGAACAGCGGTCAAACACCCCACGCTTGGCTTGAGAACCATCCGTTGCAGGCGTCCGAGCAACTGTTCGCCATTTTCAGCAACGCCAGCAGCGCCGGGGCGTTGTCTGCCTGGCGGCGTTCGATGGCCGCGACACCCACGCTGATCTGGGCCGACACGCCGTACGCCGAGTGGGAAGCGGTCATGCCCTATGTAGGGCTTGTTCGAGCAGGCAGTGAGTTTCTTGATTGGATAGCGGCCGCCGATTCGCTCGATTGGGGATGGTTGGCGGTGTCGTCCGCCAGCCAGGAAGCCCTTGCCGAGCATTTGCGTGGGCTCACCCAGGTGCTGCTGCCGGGTGGCAAGGCGGTTTTCCTGCGTTTTTGGGATGGGCGGTTCATGGGACCGATCCTGCAATCGACGGCGGTGGATGTCGGGGCACTCCTACCGGTCATCAATCGTTGCCTGATCAACGGTCAATCCTTTGAGTTCGTGGGAAACGTCCAGCGGCCGGCGCGGATTTTTCCTTGGTGGGAAGTGCCGGTGGCGCTGCTCGACGCCATGACCGAGGCGCCGACGGACTGTCTGTTGGATAACTTGCTCACGTGGCTGGGCGAAGAACATCCGGATCTGTGCGAGCGGCTCGACCACCGCATCCTGCGGCGCAAGATTGCTCACTTTCTTCAGCGATCGAAGCCGGTTGCCGCGCCAAAGGCGCCCTTGCTGGCGCACTTGCTGCGGGAGCTGGGCTGATCGTGGCGTGTCCGCCGGGCTGCCAACCCCTGACGTCCGACGCGCTTCAAGGTAAACTCGTCGCCCTTCGCAGGAGCCGCCATGAATTATCGCCACGCCTTCCACGCCGGCAATCACGCCGACGTGTTCAAACACCTGACCTTGACCCGCCTCATCGCGTTGATGTCGCGCAAGGAGCAACCCTTCGCCTACCTCGACACCCACGCGGGCATCGGGCTGTACGACTTGCAGGGTGACCAGGCCAACCGTACCGGTGAGTACCTGGAAGGCATTGCGCGGTTGTGGGGCGAGGGCGACCTGCCGGCGTTGACCGCCGATTACATGAAGGTGCTGCATGAGATGAACCCGGACGGGCAACTGCGCTACTACCCGGGCTCGCCGGAGCTGGCGCGGCGCCTGACTCGACCCCAGGACCGTGTGCTGCTCAACGAAAAGCACCCTGAAGACGGCGTGTTGCTCAAGGACAACATGAAGGGCGACCGTCGCGTGGCGGTGCACCTGGGGGAGGGCTGGCATGTGCCGCGGGCGTTGCTGCCGGTGGCGGAAAAGCGTGCGTTGATGCTGATCGATCCCCCCTTCGAGCAGCTTGACGAGATGCAGCGCTGCGCCGCCTCGCTCAAGGAGGCCATTGGTCGGATGCGCCAGACGGTGGCGGCCATCTGGTACCCGGTGAAGGACCAGCGGATGTTGCGCCGCTTCTACCAGGACCTGGCCGGCACTGGCGCGCCGAAGCTGTTGCGCGTGGAGCTGCTGGTGCACCCGCTGGCGACGCCCAACAGCCTGAACGGCTCCGGCCTGGCGATTGCCAATCCGCCGTGGGGGCTGGAAGAAGAGTTGCGTGAACTGCTGCCGTGGCTGTCGAAAAAGCTGGGGCAGACCCAAGGCGGGTGGCAGATGGATTGGTTGATCGCGGAAAGTTGAGTTTTGCTGGCGTCTGGAAGGGCGCCATCGCGAGCAAGCTCGCTCCCACACGGGTTCTGGGGTGTACGCAACATTTGTGTCCGACCCCGGCCCCCCCTGTGGGAGCGAGCCTGCTCGCGAAGCTTTTTCAGGACAGGGAGGTCAGATCGGGCAGGTCACGCCGGTCCCGCCAATCCCGCAATAGCCTTCCGGGTTCTTCGCCAGGTACTGCTGGTGATAGGCCTCGGCGAAGTAGAACGTCGGTGCTTCGTCGATTTCGGTGGTGATGGTGCCTTTACCCGCCTTGGTCAACTCGGCCTGGAAGACTTGCTCGCTGTGTTTGGCCGCCGCCAGTTGGGTCGGGTTGGTGGCATAGATCACCGAGCGGTACTGGGTGCCGATGTCGTTCCCCTGGCGCATGCCCTGGGTCGGGTTGTGCAGCTCCCAGAACATCTTCAACAGCTGCTCGTAGCTGACTTTCTCCGGCTCGTAGACCACCAGCACCACTTCGCTGTGGCCGGTAAGGCCCGAGCAGACTTCTTCGTACGTCGGGTTCGGCGTGAATCCACCGGCGTAACCCACCGCTGTACTGACCACGCCTTCGCGCTGCCAGAACTTGCGCTCCGCACCCCAGAAGCAGCCGAGACCGAAGATCGCGAAGTCCACGTCCATGGCAAACGGGCCCAGCAGGGGCGCGTCGAGGACGAAGTGTTTGTCCGGCACGGTCATCGGGGTTTCACGGCCAGGCAGGGCTTGTTCTTGAGTAGGAAGCACGTTTTTATTCACCAGGATTTCCGAGCGCAAGACCATTATCAGTCCTCTCAGTCAGATTGAATTGAGCGAAATAGACCGCCAGTGTGCCTCAGAAAAGCCGCCGCAAGCTATACGCTGCTGTCAGACAAGAGGCCCGCGCGGGTAGCGCTTGAGCTTTTCGATCAGCTCCGCGCCGGGGATTGGCCGGTCGAACAGGTAGCCCTGGCCGACGTCGCAACGGTGCCGCCGCAGGAACGCCAGTTGCTGGGCGGTTTCGATGCCTTCGGCCACGACCTTGAGTTTCAGGTTGTGGGCCATGGCGATCACCGCCGAGGTGATTTCCATGTCGTCCTGATTGTCCGGGATCTCATGGATGAAACTGCGATCGATCTTGATGATGTCGATCGGGAATTTCTTCAGGTAGCTCAGGGACGAATACCCGGTGCCGAAATCGTCCATGGCCAGGGTCAGGCCCAGGCGCTTGAGCTGGTCGAGCTGCAAGTGGGTGTCTTCGGTGGCTTCCAGCAGCAGGCCTTCGGTCAGCTCCAGTTCCAGCAGCCGGGCCGGCAGTTGTTCCTCCTTGAGGATGCTGGCGATGGAGGCGACCAGGTCGGGGTCGGAGAACTGCTTGGGCGACAGGTTGATCGCCACTTGCAGGTTGCCCAGGCCGGCGGCGGTCAATTGCTTGCTCATGCGGCAGGCCTGGCGCGCGATCCATTTACCGATGGGGATGATCAGGCCGGTTTCTTCAGCCACGCTGATGAACTGGTCCGGGCGGATCATGCCCTTTTCCGGATGATTCCAGCGCAACAGTGCTTCCATGCCCAGCAAGCGGCCGCTGCGCAGGCATAGCTTGGGTTGGTAGAACACGTCCAGTTCATTCTGGGTCAGGGCGCGGCGCAGGTTGTTTTCCACGAACAGCTTGTAGCTGGCCTCGGCGTTCAGCGCCTCGGTGAACACCTGGACCTGATGCTTGCCGTTGGCCTTGGCCTTGTGCAGGGCGAGGCCGGCGTTGCGCATCAGGGTCTGCGGATCGCGACCATGCAGCGGCGCGCAGGCCAGGCCCACGGAGCCGGTCACGCTGATCAGCTGGTTGTCGACGAACATCGGTTTGTCGAGGGTCATCAGCAATTGGCTGGCGATTTGCTGCCCGGCTTCCAGGCTCGTGTCGTCCAACAGCACGGCGAACTCGTTGCTGGCGAATCGCGCCAGGCTGCCGCTGGGGCTCAGGCTGTTGCGCAGGCGCCGGGCCAGGCTGATCAGCAGCTTGTCGCCGGTCTGGTGGCCGAGGCTGTCGTTGATGCGCTTGAAGTTGTCGATGTCCACCAGCAGCAGGCTGATGGGCGAATCACTGTCCCGGGCGAAGCGTTCGTCGAGGTTGCGAATGAACGCCGGGCGGTTGCCCAGGTTGGTCAGGTTGTCAGTGTAGGCCAGGCGCTCGATGCGCTGCTGGGCCAATTTGGTCTGGGTAATGTCTTCGTAGATGCCGATGTAGTGGGTCAGCTCGCGGTTGTCGCCGTAGACCTTGGAAATCGACAGCTGGCCCCAGTAGGGTTCCAGGTTCTTGCGCCGGCTCTTGAACTCGCCCTGCCAGCTATTGCTTTGAGCCAGCGCCGAGGGCGCGTCGAACAGCAGTTCGCTGAGGTTTTCCAGGGCCGGCAGTTCCGAGAGGCGTTGGCCGTGGACTTCCTCGGTGGTGTATTGGGTGATCGCGGTGAAGCTCGGGTTGACGTACTCCACCACGCCGTCGCAATTGACCAGCAGGAACGCGTTGGCACTCTGCTCCACGGCGCGCTGGAACAGGTGCAGGGCGCTGGTGGCGGTGCGTCGGTTGTGGTTGTTGATGACCTGGGCGAACTGGTCCGCCAACTCGCCGGCAAAGGCGATCTCATCCGACTGCCAGGCGCGAGTGACGCCCACTTGTTCCAGGCACAGCACGCCCACCACCTGGCCGTCGATGCGCACGCTGGCGTCGAGAATGGCATTGACGTCGCGGGCGCGCAGGCTCTCGGCCATCTCCCGGGTGCGCGGGTCGCGCATCGCATTGTGGGCGTCAATGGCGCGGCAAGTCTGCAGCGCCTCCATGTAGTCGGGAAACTCGTTGGCATCGATGACCGCCGGCAGGAAGTACTCCTGAGAAGCGCGGTTGTAGGCGGAAATCGGCACCAGTTTGCCGTCGTCCAGGTTCCAGATACTGGCGCTGTCGATCTGGTAGATGTCACAGGCGCTGCGGGTGATGAGTTCGGCGGCTTCGAGCAGGGAGTTGTTGGCGCTGTAGCGTTGACGAGTCAGCAGCAGGATCAGGTCCTGTTGGGCGCGTACCCGGTCCAGATGCTGGAGCTGTTCTTGCTGGGCGCGTTGGTTCAGTTCCAGGGCGATCTGCAGGCGCGAGTTCTGGGTTTCCAGGTCCAGGGCCGGCAGGGAAGGTTCGCTTTGCAGCAAATTGTCCACCACCAGCAGATAACCGCGCAGCAGGTGACGATTGTGCTGTTTGTAGGCTTCGCCCGTCTCCAGCACATTCATCGGGCCCTTGGCGGTGTGGAGCGTGTAGCGAATCTGGTAATGCGCGGCCTGGGCCAGTTGCTGCTGGATGGCGTCGTGCAGTTGATAGCGCGCTTCGGGTTCCATCAGGCTGGCGTAGGGCGAACTGACCAGCGAGCACAGTTCCACCGCCGGCAGGCCGAAGTGTCGCTCGCAGTTGGGGTCGAGAAACAACAGCGCCCAGCTAGCTTCATTCAGCCGTTCGAAACGCAGCATACCGAGCCGCGCGGGCACCGGTAACTGCGTCACTACCTCGGCCGCCATACGGCTGGCGGCATCGGGTTGGCTTTTCATGGGGAACTCGCTTCGAAAATGCTGATCGCGCCGGGCTGACGCCCTCGTTATTACGGATTGGCGCAAGGTTGCATCATTGCGGCACTGGCTGACAAGTGAGATGAAGGCCAAGTGCTATAAACCTTTTATCGGCCGACAACGGGATTTCTCCAGTCGCCAGCCGATCAGAGGGTATGGAAGTTCATCGCAGCGGGATATCGACCGTCTGCAAGGGCCTGCCGTCACGGTCGTGGAAGGTCACTTGAAGGCTCTGTGCCGTGACCTGCAGGCGGGCGAAGTTGTCCTGGCTCACCACTTCGCTGGTCAGTTCATAGCGGTATTCTGCGCTGTCCATGCGGGCCATGGGCCTGTGGAAAATAAAATCCGCGGCTTTTGCAAAAGGCAGCAGTTTGCTGTTGTAGAACGGCGAGGAAACGACGGTGTTGACCTCGAAATCAGGATCCTGGCTGTGACGCAGGCGGCTGGTCATGGAGCCGTGGACGTCACCCGAGATGAACACCACGTTTTTGATCCGATGGCGGCGGATGGTTTCCAGCAGGCGCAGGCGTTGTTCCGGGAAGGCCTGCCAGGCATCGCCGTTATTGCGCCGGCGGTCAGGGAAAAACATCACGCTGGTGACGACGAGCTTGACCCGGGCGGGGCAACTGACGAGCCATTCGAGCAGGGATTGTTCCTGGTCCGCGTCGAGGATGCGCCGATCGTCCGCCGACAGGTTGCGCTGCGTCCGGCTGTCGGTGACGAACCAGTGGATATCGCCATGGGCAAAGGTGTACCAGTAGCGGGTCAACGACTTGTTCAATGTTCCGTCGCTCGACAGTTCATGGGCGGGCCCGTGGCTGGCCTGGTAAAGCCCATAAGCGCTCATGGCATTGGCATACAGGACGTCGTCGTGGCCGGTTTTCCTGGCGGGCCAGTTGTCTTCGATTTCATGGTCGTCGAGGATCATGTAGGTTGGTGTGCCTGACATCAGCTTGCTGATGTGCGGCTGGCTAAATACCGTTCGGTATCTGAAAAGAATGTGCTTATAGGCCCGGTCCGGGCCGATGACATTCAAGTCATCGAGATAAACCTGGTCCCCGGTCATCAATACCGCGCTGATGGGTGGGTCGGCCTGTTCCACGATGCGATTGATGCCGGCAAAGGTGCGATCTCCAAGGCTGGGGAGTAACGGGGTGCTGGCGGCGATCCGCAAGTAGCGACATGAGCCCACGATATAGGCACGTGGCACATCGGGGTCATCGGCCGGCGTGCGCAAGCAATAGGTGTTCCGAGGCCATTGCAGCGGCAGTTCCTGGATGGTTTCCACGGTATGGGTCGGGCTCAAGGGGCTGAGCCAGCCGGCCTGGTATTCGTAGGCAGTGTCGGGTTGAAGGTCTTTCAACACGATGACATCGGACATGTCGCGGTAGGCCTTCAATTGGACGAAGTGCCCTTTGGACCAGCGTGTATCGCCTCGGCGCCGGTGGCGAATGCCGGCAAATACCCGGTTGTTGCCGTGATCGCCCCGCAGGAATATCCGGGCGTGATCCGTGGTCGTGTGCCCGACAATGGGGCCGACGGTAGGTTTGAACATGTTCGAATCCATTCGAAGTGTTAGTCGGTGGGTGCAGGCATCAAGTGGCCTGACGGTTTGATGCTAAAGCCCGGCGCGCCATAAATATCGATAGGGTAGGGGGCGCAGGTTGTGGGTAATGACCAATAGGGTGTGTAGTCATTTAAAACTTGTGCAGTAGGAAAAGTGCCGGGATGTCTGACATACCGCTATCGCGAGCAGGTTCGCTCTCACAGGTGATGTTGTTCACTAAGTCGTTATTGATGGTGTTTCGAGAGGCGTGGTTTGGTGTGTATATCCGTTTTTTGCGTAACGGCGGCTTAGGGTTCCGCTCTTACAGCGGGTCACTTTTGAAGAGCGCAAAAGTAACCAAAACGCTTTTGCCCCACCACTCGGCACCTCGCTTAGGCTCGGTGTGCCCTCACTCCGGCATTGCTCCGTGGGCCCGCCGCGAAGGGCCATCCATGGCCCAGCGCGGCTATCCCGGCATCCATGCCGGGATGCCCACTGCGCAATGCCTGCGTTCGGCCAGCGTGGTTTAACGGGGCGTCCAGATCAAGATCAAGAGCCAAAGCAAGAGCCAAAGCAAGAGCAAGAGCAAGAGCAAGAGCGGGGCACGTGCCGGCCCTATGTGGCTGAGCCACCGCTATCGCGAGCAAGCTCGCTCCCACAATGGGCCTGTGGTGAACACAAGACTTATGAACACCAAGATCACCTGTGGGAGCGAGCTTGCTCGCGATGAGGCCGGCACATCCAACATCACCGCAAACTGACCCTCCGCCTTCGCGAGCAAGCCCGCTCCCACCAAGAGCCAGGTCGGCTATCAGGCCGCCTCGCGGTGGATGTTGATCTCGGGCGCCCCGTTAACCACGCTGGCTGAACGAAGGTATTGCGCAGTGGGCAACCCGGCATGGATGCCGGGTTAGCCGCGCTGGGCCATGGATGGCCCTTCGCGGCGGCCCACGGAGCAATGCCTTCGTTCAGGCATGCCGAGCCTAAGCGAGGCACCGAGTGGTGGGGCAAAAGCGTTTTGGTTACTTTTGCGCTTCTCAAAAGTAACCCGCTGTAAGAGCCATCCCTTTCAAGGTCTTTTCGTTTTGGCGGCCTTGATTACCCGGTCCGTTGAAACATGTGCATGCACCGCAGTGCCTTGCACCCATGTTTTGGGTTTAGGCACCTTGGGGCCCCGGGGATTTTTCGCAACTTGTTTTGGTTGGATGTTTCTGGCCAGTTCCAACAAGCGCTGGGCCAGTTTTTCCAGAGGTATGACGGGAAAACATTCCGAGGGCAGCGCAATTTGCAGGCCTTCATAACCACTCCGGACCTGAACCGCCAAGTGATAGGTTGAGGCTTCCCAGCCGTCAGGCTGGGAAGCCTGATGGGCTTGCTCGACGCTTCGTTTGAGTACGGCCAGGACGTTGTAGGCCAACACCGCAGTAGCGAACCCGAGCAATGCAGCCTTTGGGCTACCAAGGGTTTCGATTTCACTTTCCAGGATTGTTTCCAGTCGCTGGAACATGCCTTCAATGCTCCAGCGGCGGCGATAGAGTTCCGCGATCTGCTGCGCGCTGATGCTTTCAGGCAGGTTGCTCCAGAACATCAAGCTGCTGTCACCCGAGTCTGTTGGCGAATGAAGCGTCAGTTCGACACGCCGACACTGATAACCGCCTCTGACCTGAATGATCTGCTCACGCACAGTGCCCGCGTCCACAGGCACGGGTTCTTGCCAATGCCCCTCTTGAATCAAGCGTGGATGCTTGGCTTGTTGACGAATGACAAAGGAGGTTTTGACCTGTTCGCAAGCCTCCATGACCGGGAGCGTGCAATAGAGTCGATCAGCCAGCCACACCTGGCCCGGCTCGGCATCGGCCAAGAGAGGCAGCACGCAAACACGCTCGCTTGCGTAGGCATCTTCACATGCCTGCAGGTCGATGACTTGATCCAGGTCGGGGTCGTAGACAACCACCGAAAACCCGGGCCGAGCGGCGCCGCGCTCGTGGCGTAAAGCCCCCAGTCGTTTCTCAGTGGATGCCAAGTGATTACCGTCCACCACCCGAACCTGCCAATCCGGCAGCATTGCCGTGCAACCCAACTCCTTGATGGTTGGAGCCAGGCGCTGCGCACAGCCCGTGACCAGAGCGCGCAACAGAGCGGGCTCGGTACGACTGATCTTGTCGTAGAGGGCCGCCAGGCTGACAGGAAGATCTTCCAGTTGCCGCGCCGCGGCGTGCAGGGATGGCTTCAAACCCAATGAAACAAGGGACATCAGCTTGATGATGGTCGAGAACAGTAGCTCACGAGAATACTGCCGTTGCCGATGTTCTTCGAAGACCTGATCGACCCACTCAGGGGCAATAGCGTGCTCCAGCGCCAATTTGGCCATAACGCTGGCAGGTGCTTTTTTCTCGAAACGCGCTAGAACATCGGCCCACATCGTTCTGGTATCCCTGATAGAAACTTCAGGGGATTTTACCTAAGACCTTGAAAGGGATGGCTGTAAGAGCGGAACCGCCAGCAGCCGTTACCGCAACAACGGATATACACACAACCTGCCCGGAAAAAGGCGAGTAGATTTTTTCCAAAAAACGGCGCTTTCCATTGCTGAAAAAACGCCATTTTTCCTAAGTGAACAGCACCCACAGGGGCTTCATCAGTTTCAGGTACTGTGCAGCACCGCAAATCCATTGTGGGAGCGAGCCTGCTCGCGATGAGGCCGGCGCACCCATCTGCATAGAATTCCGGGCAAAAAAAAGCCCCGCCAAACGGACGGGGTTGAGGTACGAGCGTGGCGCTCGGAAAACGGTGCTCCGAATGGCCCCCCCAAGGGGAGGGCCTCCCGGTGTTACAGCAGGATGGTGCGGATGTCGCCCAGCAAGTCGCTCAAGCGCTTGGTGAAGCGTGCAGCGGCGGCGCCATTGATCACACGGTGATCGTAGGACAGCGACAGTGGCAGCATCAGCTTCGGCTGGAAGGCTTTACCGTCCCAGACCGGCTG
Organism: Pseudomonas sp. FSO-7; assembly: GCF_059579345.1. Taxonomy (NCBI): domain Bacteria; kingdom Pseudomonadati; phylum Pseudomonadota; class Gammaproteobacteria; order Pseudomonadales; family Pseudomonadaceae; genus Pseudomonas; species Pseudomonas sp. FSO-7. Next base: position 610,830 of record NZ_CM184193.1, read on the forward strand.
GATGGTGGCCTTGGAAACCCCCAGGATCGCCACTTCCGGCGCGTTGACGATCGGCGTGAAGCCGGTGCCGCCAATGTGGCCGAGGCTGGAGATGGTGAAGCAGGCGCCCTGCATGTCGTCAGCGGTGAGCTTCTTGTTCCGGGCCTTTTCGGCCAGGGCAGCGGCTTCGCCAGCCAGTTGCAGCAGGCTCTTCTGGTCGACGTTGCGGATGACCGGTACCAGCAGGCCTTCCGGGGTGTCGACGGCAAAGCCAATGTGCACGTATTTCTTGCGGATCACAGCCTTGCCGCTTGGCGCCAGGGAGCTGTTGAAGTCCGGCAGTTCCTTGAGCAGGTGCGCGCAGGCCTTGAGCAACAGTGGCAGCACGGTCAGCTTCACGCCGGCCTTTTCCGCCACGGCTTTCTGGGCGACGCGGAAAGCTTCCAGCTCGGTGATGTCAGCCTGGTCGAACTGAGTCACGTGGGGAATGTTCAGCCAGCTGCGGTGCAGGCTCGACGCACCGATCTGCATCAGGCGAGTCATGGCCACTTCTTCGGTTTCGCCGAAGCGGCTGAAGTCCACCGCCGGGATCGGCGGGATGCCCGCGCCGCCAGTGGCGCCTTCGGCCGGTGCGTTCTTGGCCTTCTGCATCATGGCCTTGACGTAGGCTTGCACGTCTTCCTTGAGCACACGACCGTGAGGGCCGCTTGGGCCGACGGCCGACAGCTCGACACCGAATTCACGGGCCAACTGACGCACCGCAGGGCCGGCGTGCACCTTGGCACCGCTTGGCGCCGGCGCAGCGGCGGCAGGGGCTGGGGCAGCCTCGGCCTTGGCGGCAGGCGCGGCGGCTGGAGCCGGGGCCGCTTCGGCCTTGGCCGCAGGCGCAGCAGCCTGGGCTGGCGCGGCGGGTGCCGCAGCACCGGCCACTTTCAGCTTCAGGATCAGATCACCGGTGCCGACTTCGTCTTCCAGCTTGATCTCGACGCTTTCCACCACACCGGCGGCCGGCGATGGGATTTCCATGCTGGCCTTGTCGGATTCCAGGGTGATCAGCGACTGGTCGGCTTCGACGGTGTCGCCGACCTTGACCAGTACTTCGATGATCTTGGCCTTGCCCGACGAACCGATGTCCGGGACATGAATGTCCTGGACAGTGGCAGCGGCAGGGGCCGCGGCGGGCGCGGGAGCCGCTTCGGCAGCCGGTGCGGCGGCAGGCTTTTCAGCTGCGGCCGGGGCAGCGGCAGGGGCGGGGGCTTCAGGCGCCGCGGCGGCGCCCTCGACTTCCAGCTCCAGCAGCTCGTCGCCTTCTTTCAGGCGGTCGCCCAGCTTCACTTTCAGGCTCTTGATGACACCGGCCTTCGGCGCAGGCACTTCCATGCTGGCCTTGTCCGATTCAAGCGTCAGGATGCTCTGGTCGGCTTCGATACGGTCGCCGACCTTCACAAACAGTTCAATTACTTCACCTTCACCGCTGCCGATGTCAGGTACGCGAATGAGTTCGCTCACGAAAATTCTCCTCAGCAGTCCAGTGGGTTGCGTTTTTCCGGATCGATGCCGAACTTGACGATGGCCTCGGCCACCACTTTAGGTTCGATATCGCCACGGTCAGCCAGGGCTTCCAGGGCTGCCAACACCACGAACTTACGGTCGACTTCGAAGAAGTGACGCAGCTTCTTGCGGCTGTCGCTACGGCCGAAACCGTCGGTGCCCAGCACTTTGAATTCCTTGGAAGGAACCCATTGGCGGATCTGCTCGGCGAACAGCTTCATGTAGTCGGTAGAGGCGATGACCGGACCTTTGCGCCCGTTCAGGCACTCTTCGACGTAGCTCAGCTTTGGCTTCTGGCCAGGGTGCAGGCGGTTGCTGCGCTCTACGGCCAGGCCGTCGCGACGCAGTTCGTTGAAGCTGGTGACGCTCCAGACGTCGGCACCGACGTTGAACTCTTCACGCAGGATCTTCGCAGCCTCACGCACTTCGCGCAGGATGGTGCCCGAGCCCATCAACTGGACGTGGTGCGCCGCTTCGCGGGTGTCTTCCTCGAGCAGGTACATGCCCTTGACGATGCCTGCCTCGACACCGGCCGGCATGGCTGGCTGCTGGTAGGACTCGTTCATCACGGTGATGTAGTAGAAGACGTCCTGTTGCTCTTCGGTCATCTTCTTCATGCCGTCCTGGATGATCACCGCCAGCTCGTAGCCGTAGGTCGGATCATAGGTGCGGCAGTTCGGGATGGTCCCGGCGAGCATGTGGCTGTGGCCGTCTTCGTGCTGCAGGCCTTCACCGTTGAGGGTGGTTCTGCCTGCGGTACCGCCGATCAGGAAGCCACGGGTACGGCTGTCGCCAGCGGCCCAGGCCAGGTCGCCGATACGCTGGAAGCCGAACATCGAGTAGAAGATGTAGAACGGCAGCATCGGCTGGTTGTGGCTGGAGTACGAAGTACCGGCGGCAATGAAGGAACTCATGGCGCCCGCTTCGTTGATGCCTTCTTCGAGGATCTGGCCCTTCTTGTCTTCGCGGTAGAACATCACCTGGTCTTTATCGACTGGCTCGTAGAGCTGGCCGACGGACGAGTAGATGCCCAACTGACGGAACATGCCTTCCATACCGAAGGTACGGGCTTCGTCCGGGATGATCGGGACGATGCGCTGGCCGATTTCCTTGTCCTTGACCAATTGCGCGAGGATCCGCACGAAGGCCATGGTGGTGGAGATTTCACGGTCGCCCGAACCGTCCAGGATCGCCTTGAGGGTCTCCAGTGGCGGGGTCGGGATGCTGAAGCTCTTGGCGCGACGCTGGGGCACGAAACCACCCAGTGCGGCACGGCGCTCGGCCAGGTAACGGGCTTCGGCACTGCCTTCTTCGGGCTTGAAGAACGGCAGGTTTTCCAGCTCGCTGTCCTTGACCGGAATGTCGAAGCGGTCGCGGAACAACTTCAGGCTGTCGACATCGACTTTCTTGGTGTTGTGCGCGGTGTTCTTCGCTTCGCCGGCACCGGTGCCATAACCCTTGATGGTCTTGGCCAGGATGACGGTCGGCTGCTCTTTGTGGTTGACCGCCTGGTGGTACGCCGCGTAGACCTTGTACGGGTCGTGGCCGCCACGGTTGAGCTTCCAGATCTCGTCGTCGGACAGGTCGGCGACCATGGCCTTGAGTTCAGGCGAGTTGAAGAAGTGCTCGCGGACGAACGCGCCGTCCTTGGCCTTGTAGTTCTGGTACTCGCCGTCGATGACTTCGTCCATGCGGCGTTGCAGGATGCCGTCGACGTCCTTGGCCAGCAGTGGGTCCCAGAAACGGCCCCAGATGACTTTGTTGACGTTCCACTGGGCACCACGGAACACGCCTTCGAGTTCCTGGATGATCTTGGCGTTGCCGCGAACCGGGCCGTCGAGGCGCTGCAGGTTGCAGTTGATGACGAAGATCAGGTTGTCCAGCTTCTCGCGGCCGGCCAGGGAGATCGCGCCCAGGGATTCCGGCTCGTCGCACTCGCCGTCGCCCATGAAGCACCAGACTTTCTGCTTGCCTGGCTGGATGAAGCCACGGGCTTCCAGGTACTTCATGAAGCGCGCCTGGTAGATCGCCTGGATCGGGCCCAGGCCCATGGAAACGGTCGGGAACTGCCAGAAATCAGGCATCAGCCAAGGGTGCGGGTACGAGGACAGGCCGTTGCCGTCCACTTCCTGGCGGAAGTTGTTCATCTGGTCTTCGGTGATGCGGCCTTCCATGAACGCACGGGCGTAGACGCCTGGCGATGCGTGACCCTGGAAGTAGATCAGGTCGCCGCCGTGTTCGTCGGTCGGGGCCTGGAAGAAGTAGTTGAAGCCGATGTCATACAGCGTCGCGCTGGAGGCGAAGCTGGAGATGTGACCGCCCAGGTCAGAATCTTTCAGGTTGGTACGCATGACCATGGCCAACGCGTTCCAGCGTACCAGCGAGCGAATGCGGCGTTCCATGAACAGGTCGCCAGGCATGCGTGCTTCGTGGGTAACGGGGATCGTGTTGCGGTACGGCGTGGTGATGGCATAGGGCAGTTGCGAGCCGCTGCGGGTCGCGAGTTCGCCCATACGGGTCATCAGATAATGAGCACGGTCTTCGCCTTCTTTGTCGAGAACCGATTCCAGGGCGTCCAGCCATTCCTGGGTTTCGACGGGATCGAGGTCTTGCATGGCTTGCTCCAGGGCGGAAAGGCTACCAGAATCGGTTGCCTGAGTTTGCGACTGGCCTTGTGGGCAGACGATATAAATTCTTGGATTGCCGAAGGTTGTTTCGGCGGCGTGTAGTTTTACTACAAATCGTCGGCCGTTTCAGCCTTTCGAATGTATAGACGAGTAGTAAAACTACACCTGAGCGGCTCGTGGCCCCTCATTTCGTTGTGAGAATAATCGTTACTGTTGGTCTTTAGCCAACTCGAACAGGTAAAAACTTGATGCCGGCTGCCAATAAAAACAGATTTTCAGCTATTTATCATCTTTGTTCGACAGTCGATCAGGTAGTGTCTTCTGAAAAAACACTACATCCAGCCTCTCCCGCGCCGATCAAGGATAGACCATGAGCCTGCCCTCGCTTGCCCCAATACCGGAAACGGTACCGGCCATTCTCCAGTTATTGGTCAACCGTGCCGAGCAGTCGTTCCGTGCGGCGGTCGGCTCACTCGACGACGACCACGGGCTGTCGGCCTGGCCCCCGCAACGCTGGGAGGCGTTCAACCGTATTGCCGCCGCCAGCGACTTCGTCATCGAGCAGAGTGTCCGTGACCCGGCGATGCTGCTGGAGCTGGTGCGCAGCGGCGAACTGGACCGCAGCCTGGCGCCCGGTGAGATGCGCGCGCAGATTGCCGCCGCCGTGCAGGCCGCCGAAACCGAGGACGAACTGGGCCGCGTACTGCGCCGCCAGCGTACCCGCCAGCAGGTGCGGATCATCTGGCGCGACCTGACCCGCCAGGCCGATCTGGTCCAGACCTGTCGCGATCTCTCGGACATGGCCGACACCTGCATCGACCAGGCTTATCAATGGTTGTACCAGCGCCTTAGCCAGCAATTCGGCATACCCACCGGACGGCGCAGCGGCGAGCCGCAGCAGATGGTCATCCTGGGCATGGGCAAGCTGGGTGCCGTGGAGCTGAACCTGTCGTCGGACATCGACCTGATCTTCGCCTACCCCGAGGGCGGCGAAACCGTGGGCGTCAAGCGACCGCTGGATAACCAGGAATTTTTCATCCGCGTCGGCCAGCGCCTGATCAAGGCCCTGGACCCGATGACCGTCGACGGCTTCGTGTTCCGTGTCGATATGCGCCTGCGCCCCTACGGCTCGGCCGGTGCGTTGGTGCTGAGCTTCAATGCCCTGGAGCAGTATTACCAGGACCAGGGGCGCGACTGGGAGCGCTACGCCATGATCAAGGCGCGAGTGGTGGCCGGCGACCAAGTGGCCGGCGCGCAATTGCTCGACATGCTGCGCCCGTTCGTCTATCGCCGTTACCTGGATTTTTCCGCCATCGAAGCGCTGCGCACCATGAAGCAACTGATCCAGCAGGAGGTTCGGCGCAAGGGCATGGCGGACAACATCAAGCTGGGCTCGGGCGGCATTCGCGAGGTGGAGTTCATTGCCCAGGCGTTCCAGCTGATCCATGGCGGTCGGGACTTGAGCTTGCAGCAGCGCCCGTTGCTCAAAGTGTTGGGCACCCTGGAGGGCCAGGGGTACCTGCCGGCCAAGGTGGTCGACGAGCTGCGCCAGGGCTATGAATTCCTGCGTTATACCGAACATGCGATCCAGGCCATCGCCGACCGCCAGACCCAGATGTTGCCGGACAGTCCCCAGGATCAGGCGCGCATTGCGTTCATGCTGGGCTTTGCCGACTGGTCGGCCTTTCACGAGCAGTTGATGTACTGGCGTGGACGCGTGGCCTGGCATTTCGGCCAGGTCATCGCCGACCCGGATGAAGAAGAGGGCGGCGAAAGCGAAGTGGTGGTGGGCGGCGAATGGTTGCCATTGTGGGAAGACAGTCAGGATGAAGGGGCGGCGTGCCGTCAGTTGGAAGAGGCCGGCTTCGTCGATGCGCCCAAAGCCCTCAAGGCCCTGGCCGCCCTGCGCGGCAGCCCGCAACTGCGCGCGATGCAGCGCTTGGGGCGCGAACGCCTGGACGCGTTCATTCCGCGCCTGCTGGCCCAGGCCGTGGAGCACGCCGATCCGGACCTGGTGCTGGAGCGGGTGCTGCCCTTGGTGGAGGCCGTGGCCCGCCGCTCGGCCTACCTGGTGTTGTTGACGGAAAACCCCGGCGCCCTGCGGCGCTTGCTGACGCTGTGCGCGGCGAGCCCGTGGATCGCTGAGCAGATCACCCGTTTCCCACTGCTGCTCGATGAGTTGCTCAACGAGGGCCGGCTGTTCAAGCCGCCCCTGGCGCCGGAGTTGGCCGCAGAGTTGCGTGAGCGCCTGACGCGCATTCCCGAGGATGATCTGGAGCAGCAAATGGAGGCGTTGCGGCATTTCAAGCTGGCGCACCGCCTGCGGGTGGCAGCGTCGGAAATCGCCGGCAGCCTGCCGCTGATGAAGGTCAGCGATTACCTGACCTGGCTGGCCGAGGCGATTCTCGAGCAAGTGCTGGCCCTGGCCTGGCGCCAGACGGCCGCCAAGCACGGCGTGCCGTTGCGCACTGACGGCAGCCTGTGCGATCCGGGCTTCATTATTGTCGGTTATGGGAAAGTCGGCGGCCTGGAGTTGGGGCATGGTTCCGACCTGGACCTGGTGTTCATCCATGATGGCGATCCACAGGCGGAAACCGACGGCCCCAAACCCATCGACGGCGCGCAGTTCTTTACCCGGCTCGGCCAGCGGATCATTCACCTGCTGACGGCCCAGACCAACTCCGGGCAGTTGTATGAAGTGGACATGCGCCTGCGGCCGTCCGGGGCGTCCGGGCTGCTGGTCAGTTCCCTCGGGGCGTTTGCCCGTTACCAGGAGAATGAAGCCTGGACCTGGGAGCATCAGGCACTGGTGCGAGCCCGTGTGCTGGTGGGCAGCCAGGATGTGGGCCAGGCGTTCGAGAAAGTCCGCGTCCAGATACTGGGGCGCAAGCGTGACTTGCCGACGCTGCGCCAGGAAGTCAGCGAGATGCGCGCCAAGATGCGCGACAACCTGGGCAGCAAGGCCACCGCCGCCGGGACCGCGCCGAATGCCTTCGAGGCCACGGCGCCCTTCGATCTCAAGCAGGATGCCGGAGGTATCGTCGATATTGAATTTATGGTGCAATACGCGGCCCTGGCGTGGTCCCAAGAGCATCCATCGCTGGTGCGCTACACCGATAACATCCGCATTCTGGACGGGTTGCAGGAGGTCGGGTTGATGCCGGCCGAAGATGCCACACTGTTGCGCGAAGCCTACAAAGCCTACCGCTCCGCCGCCCACCGCCAGGCCTTGCAGAAAGACGCCGGGGTGATCGCAGGCGACCAGTTTGTGGATGAACGCCGGCAGGTATTGCGGATCTGGCGGGAGCTGGGACTGAGCTGAGTATTGAATGAATGTGGGAGCGAGCTTGCTCGCGAAGGCGGAGTGTCAGGCGACATTGATGTTGGATGTGCTGGCCTCATCGCGAGCAAGCTCGCTCCCACAGTGGATTTTTGGTGCTGCACGGTTCTTGAAACCTATGCAGAACCCTTGTGGGAGCGAGCTTGCTCGCGATGGCGGAATGTCAGGCGACATTGATGTTGGATGTGCTGGCCTCATCGCGAGCAAGCTCGCTCCCACAGTGGATTTTTGGTGCTGCACGGTTCTTGAAACCTATGCAGAACCCTTGTGGGAGCGAGCTTGCTCGCGAAGGCGGAGTGTCAGGCGACATTGATGTTGGATGTGCAGGCCTCTTCGCGAGCAAGCTCGCTCCCACAGTGGATTTTTGGTGCTGCACGGTTCTTGAAACCTATGCAGAACCCTTGTGGGAGCGAGCTTGCTCGCGAAGGCGGAGTGTCGGGCGACATTGATGTTGGATGTGCTGGCCTCTTCGCGAGCAAGCTCGCTCCCACAGTGGATTTTTGGTGCTGCACGGTTCTTGAAACCTATGCAGAACCCTTGTGGGAGCGAGCTTGCTCGCGAAGGCGGAGTGTCAGGCGACATTGATGTTGGATGTGCTGGCCTCATCGCGAGCAAGCTCGCTCCCACAGTTGATGGGTGGTGTGTTGTAGATTAGGGCAACAGGCAACGACCTAAGCCACAGTGATTCTCGAGGCGGGGAGGCGTAGGCCTCCCCGTATCGTTTTTGGAAAGCACATGAATATTCTGATCGTTGGGCCCAGTTGGGTCGGTGACATGGTGATGGCGCAGACACTGTTCCAGAGCCTGAAGCAGCGTCATCCGCAGTGCGAAATCGACGTCCTGGCCCCCGAGTGGAGCCGGCCGATCCTTGAGCGGATGCCAGAGGTGCGCAAGGCCTTGAGCTTCCCGCTCGGCCACGGCGTGCTGGAGCTGGCGACCCGTCGACGGATCGGCAAGTCCCTGGCCGGTCAGTACGACCAAGCGATTCTGCTGCCCAATTCGTTGAAATCGGCGCTGGTGCCGTTCTTCGCCGGTATCCCCAAGCGCACTGGCTGGCGTGGCGAGTTTCGCTACGGCCTGCTCAACGATGTGCGCACCCTGGACAAAGACCGCTACCCGCTGATGATCGAGCGCTTCATGGCCCTGGCCTATGCGCCGGGGGCCGAGTTGCCCAAGCCGTATCCGCGGCCGAGTCTTGCGATCGACCCGGTGACCCGTGACGCGGCGCTGGCCAAGTTCGGCCTGAGCCTGGATCGTCCGGTGCTGGCCCTGTGTCCAGGGGCCGAGTTCGGCGAATCCAAACGCTGGCCGGCGGAACATTACGCCCAAGTGGCCGAGGCGAAGATTCGCGAAGGCTGGCAAGTCTGGCTGTTCGGCTCGAAGAAAGATCACCCGGTGGGCGAGGACATCCGCTCGCGGCTGATCCCGGGCCTTCGGGAGGAGTCGGTGAACCTCAGCGGCGATACTTCCCTGGCCGAGGCCATCGACCTGCTGTCCTGCGCCGACTCTGTGGTGTCCAACGACTCGGGCCTGATGCACGTGGCCGCGGCCCTGAACCGTCCCTTGGTGGCGGTCTACGGTTCCACCTCGCCTGGCTTCACGCCACCGCTGGCCGATCAGGTCGAAGTCGTGCGCCTGGGCATCGAGTGCAGCCCATGCTTCGACCGCACCTGCCGTTTCGGTCATTACAACTGCCTGCGCCAGCTCATGCCTCCGTCGGTGAACGAGGCCCTGGCGCGTTTGCAGGGCACTCCCGTGGAGGTTCGGTAACTTGCGGGTATTGCTGATCAAGACCTCGTCGCTGGGGGATGTGGTCCACACCTTGCCGGCGCTGACCGACGCGGCGCGGGCGATTCCGGGCATCAAGTTCGATTGGGTGGTGGAAGAAGGCTTCGCCGAAATCCCCACCTGGCACCCGGCCGTGGGCAAAGTCATCCCGGTGGCGATCCGTCGCTGGCGCAAGAACCTCTGGCAAACCATCAAGAGTGGCGAATGGCGACGCTTCAAGCAGAGCGTGCGCGCCGAAAAGTACGACCTGGTGATCGACGCCCAAGGTTTGTTGAAAAGCGCCTGGCTGACCCGTTACGTCAAGGCCCCGGTGGCCGGTCTGGATAAGCATTCGGCCCGTGAGCCCCTGGCGGCGCGCTTTTATTCCCGGCGGCTGGCGGTGGCTCGCGGTCAACACGCGGTCGAGCGCGTGCGTCAGTTGTTCGCCTTGGCGCTGGGCTATGACTTGCCGCAAACCCAGGGCAGCTATGGCCTCGATATTGACCGTTTGGTGGAATTGCCACGCCCCTACCCCTACGTGGTGTTCTTGCACGGCACGACCTGGGAATCCAAGCATTGGCCCGAGCTATACTGGCGCCAGCTCACCGAGCGCATGGGCCAATTCGGCGTGGTGGTGAAACTGCCGTGGGGCAACCCTGCCGAAAAGGCCCGGGCCGAACGCATCGCCAGTGGGTTACGCAATGCCTTGGTACTGCCGAAGCTGAACCTCGGCGGCATGGGCAAGGTGCTTGCCGGAGCCCAGGCCTGCGTAGCCGTGGACACCGGCCTCGGGCATCTGGCCGCGGCCCTGGACGTGCCGACCATCTCGCTGCTCGGCCCGACCAATCCGGTGCTGACCGGCGCCTACGGCAAGGGCCAGATTCACCTGGCCAGTGATTTCCCATGCGCGCCGTGCATGCAGAAGCAATGCACTTACCCGCCGACCGCCGAAGATGCCCGGCGGTTTGACCTGAAACGCGAGCAGCCCCTGTGCTTCACGCGTCTGAACCCCGAGCGTGTTGCCAGCCACCTGAGCACGTTATTGGCTGAGGAGCCGCGCTGATGCAATTGGCTTTTGTCCTTTATAAATACTTCCCCTTCGGTGGTCTGCAGCGTGACTTCATGCGCATCGCCCTGGAATGCCAGCGACGCGGTCACCAGATCCGTGTCTACACGCTGATCTGGGAAGGTGACGTGCCGCCCGGCTTCGAGGTGCTGGTGGCACCGGTCAAGGCGCTGTTCAATCACCGCCGCAACGAGAAACTCAGTGCGTGGATGGAAGCCGACCTGGCCAAGCGCCCGGTGGACCGTTTGATCGGCTTCAACAAAATGCCTGGCCTGGACGTGTACTACGCCGCCGACGGTTGTTTTGAAGACAAGGCGCAGAACCTGCGCAACTCGCTGTACCGGCGCTGGGGTCGTTACCGGCATTTTGCCGAGTACGAGCGGGCCGTGTTCGCCAAGGATGCGAAAACCGACGTACTGATGATTTCCGAAGTCCAGCAGCCGCTGTTCATCAAGCACTACGGCACGCCGTTGGAGCGCTTTCACCTGCTGCCGCCGGGCATCGCCCAGGACCGCCGGCGGCCCGCCGACGCCGATGAGGTCCGCGCCGCGTTCCGGGCCGAATTCGAGCTGGCTGACGACGACCTGCTGCTGGTGCAGATCGGCTCCGGGTTCAAGACCAAGGGCGTGGATCGCAGCCTCAAGGCCCTGGCCGCGCTGCCAGCCGAATTGCGAAAACGCACCCGGCTGTTTGTAATTGGTCAGGACGACCCCAAGGTATTCCAATTGCAGAGCGCCACGCTGGGTCTGGGCGACAATGTGCGGTTCCTCAAGGGCCGCAGCGACATCCCGCGTTTCCTGCTGGGCGCCGACCTGTTGATCCACCCGGCGTACAACGAGAACACCGGCACCGTCCTGCTCGAAGCGCTGGTGGCCGGGCTGCCGGTGCTGGTCAGCGCGGTGTGTGGGTACGCCCATTACATCGCCGAGGCCGACAGTGGCCTGGTGCTGGATGAGCCTTTCGAACAAGCGCAGCTCACCGAATACCTGGGCCGCATGTTGAGCGACGCCGAAGCACGGGCGGCCTGGAGCCGCAACGGTCTGGCCTTCGCCGAGACGGCCGACCTCTACAGCATGCCGCAGCACGCGGCCGATGTGATATTGGCGGAGCACGCACAATGAAGTTGATGCTGGCCGAACCGTTCAAGAGCCTTTGGGCCGGGCGCGATGCGTTCGCCGAAGTCGAAGCGCTCAAGGGCGAGGTCTATCGCGAACTGGAAGCCCGGCGCACGTTGCGCACGGAGGTGGACGGTCGCGGTTTTTTCGTGAAGATCCACCGTGGCATCGGTTGGGGCGAGATCTTCAAGAACCTGTTCACCGCCAAGCTGCCGGTACTCGGCGCAGGGCAGGAATGGAAGGCGATCCAGCGTTTGCAGGAAGCCGGCGTGCCGACCATGACGGCAGTCGCCTACGGCGAGAAGGGCAGTAATCCGGCGGACCAGCACTCGTTCATCGTCACCGAAGAGCTGGCGCCGACCGTCAGCCTCGAAGATTTCAGCATCGACTGGGTCAAGCAACCGCCGCAGCCAGCGCTCAAGCGTGCGCTGATCGCCGAAGTGGCGCGCATGACCGGCATGATGCACCGTGCCGGCGTCAACCATCGCGACTGCTACATCTGCCACTTTCTGCTGCACACCGACAAGCCGGTGACGCCTGGAGATTTCAAACTTTCGGTGATCGACCTGCACCGCGCCCAGACCCGTCCCGCCATCACCACTCGCTGGCGCAACAAGGACCTGGCGGCGCTGTATTTCTCGGCGCTGGACATCGGCCTGACCCGCCGCGACAAGTTGCGTTTTCTCAAGGGCTATTTCCAGCAGCCGCTGCGGCGGATCCTCGCCGAAGAGGCTTCGTTGCTGGCCTGGCTCGAAGGCAAGGCCAACAAGCTGTATGCCCGCAAGCAGCGGTACGGGGACGCGCTCTGATGTCGGGTTGGAATCTGGAGCTGGAATACGCCGAGCTGGCGCAGGATTTTGGTAGCCTCGACGCGGTGTTCGCGTTGCAAGGGGAGCGCTTGACCCGTGACCCGTTGTCAGAGGTGATCCGGGTGCAGCGCAACGGCGTGAACTATTACGTCAAGCGCTACGTCGGCGCCGGCAAAGGCTTGCGGCGCTACCTGGGAAAGCCACGGGTCAAGTCCGAATGGCAGAACCTCAAGCGCTTCGCCAAATGGGGCATCCCCACCGCCGAAGTCGTGGGCTGGGGCTTGGAGCGAAACGGTGCGACCTATGCCCGTGGCGCGCTGATCACCCGCGAACTGCCCCATACCGAAGACCTCTCGGCCCTCGCTGAGCGTCACGATCCGCGGCTGGCGGACCGTACCTGGGTCGATAACGTCAGCCAGCAACTGGCCGGCTATACGCGGACCATGCACGACCATCGCTTCACCCATAACGATCTGAAGTGGCGCAACCTGCTGATCGACGACCGCTCGCGGCTGTTTCTGATCGATTGCCCGAACGGGGACTTCTGGCGCGGCTTCTGGCTCAAGTACCGTATCACCAAGGACTTGGCGTGCCTGGATAAAGTGGCCAAATACCATTTGTCGGCCACGCAGCGCCTGCGTTTTTACCTGCAATACCGCCAGCGCGACCGGCTCGATGCGTGCGACAAGAAACGCATCCGTCACGTGGTGAGATTTTTCGAGGGGCGTGAATGACTGATTTTCTGGCCGCTGAAGACCGGGCGTTGTTGCAACGTCATGGCCTGGACAGCTTCGAGGCCTTGTGGGCGCGGCAACTGGATGCGGTGGACGAACCCAACACCTCGGGCGACGGCTGGAGCAGCGTGTTCCGGCTGGAGTTGGACGGGCAGGGTTATTACCTCAAGCGCCAGAGCAATTACCTGACCCGGACCTGGTCCCACCCCTTGGGCGAGCCGAGTTTTTCCCGGGAGTTTCGCAACATCAGCCGTTATCGGCAGTTGGGGATTCCGGCCCTGCAAGCGGTGTTCTACGGTCAGCGCAAAGTGGACGGCGAGGTGCGGGCGATCCTGCTGACCCGGGCCCTGGATGGCTGGGACGACCTGGACTCGCTGTTGCAGCGCTGGCCGAGCCTGACGGCGACGCAGCGCACCACTATCCTCAACGCCTGCGGGCAGTTGGCGCGGCGCCTGCACGGCATGCGTCAGGTGCACGGTTGCTTCTATCCCAAACACATCTTCCTGCAAGCCACCGCCGACGGTTACCAGGCGCAATTGATCGACCTGGAAAAGACCCGGCCGCTGCTGTTTGGCCAGCGTGATCGGGTCAAGGACCTGGAACCGTTGCTGCGGCGTGCGTCCATCTGGAGTGATGCCGATGTGCGCCAGCTGTTGTCTACCTATCTGGCCCAACCGCTCGATGCCGGGCTGGTCGACAGCTGGATGACCCGCCTGAGCGCCCGGCGCAGCCACAAGGGAGCCCGTTGATGCATTTGTCCGAATTGAAGAACGTTGGCCGCAGCCCCAGCCTGCCGTTGAGCCTGGAGTTGGCCGATGCCGCCGGCCCGGCGCAACTGCAGTTGCTTTCGCTGTTGCGGGTGTTGCCGGGGCAGCGTTACGTCGGCGCGGGCATCTGGCGTGGTCGGCCGGTGCTGGCCAAATTATTGGTGGGCAGCAAGGCCGCCCGGCACTTCCAGCGAGAACTGCAAGGCGTGCGCCTGCTGGCGGATCAAGGGCTGACGACGCCGCTGTTGCTCGCCGATGGCTTGAACGAGGCTGAAGGCGGCTGGTTGTTGTTCCAATTGCTCGAAGGCGCCGAGAGCCTGGGCGACGCCTGGAAGCAGGTCGAACACTTGCCCTTGCTGGCCGACGAACAGACGGCGGTACTGGCCGAAGCCCTCGGCGCCATCGCGCAGTTGCACGGCAAGGGCCTTTGGCAGGAAGACCTGCACCTGGACAATCTGCTGCGCCACGACGGCAAGCTCTACTTGATCGACGGTGCCGGCATTCGCGCCGAAACCCCGGGGCAACCGTTGTCGCGGCACAAAGTCCTGGAAAACCTGGGGGTGTTTTTCGCCCAGCTTCCCAAGGCTCTCCAGCCGTTCAATGAAGAGCTGTTGGTGTACTACCTGCTGGGCAACGCCGAACACGCGCTGCCCATGGAAGCGCTGCAAAAACAGATCGACAAGGTGCAGGCCTGGCGGCTGAAGGATTTCCTCGAAAAAGTCGGGCGCGAGTGCAGCCTGTTCAGCGTACAGCGCGGGGCGTTCGGCCTGCGGGCGATCCGCCGGGATGAAGAAGCGGCCATGACGCCAGTGCTGGAGCAGGCCGATGCGTTGCTCGACCAGGGGCATCTGTACAAGACCGGCGGCGCGGCCAGCGTCGGCAAAGTCGAGGTGAACGGTCTTGCCTTGGTGATCAAGCGCTACAACATCAAGAACTTCGCCCACTGGCTCAAGCGCTTCTGGCGCCCGAGCCGCGCCTGGCATTCCTGGCGCGAAGGTCATCGCCTGGCTTTTCTCGGCATCGCCACGCCCAAGCCCCTGGCCTTGCTGGAGAAGCGCTTCCTGTGGCTGCGCCGTGGCGCCTACCTGGTGACCGAGCATCTGTCGGGTCCCGATATCATCGAGCGCTTTGCCCCCTACGTGGAAAGCGGTGACGCGCCCGAGCCTGAATTGCTGGCGCTGGACCGGCTGTTCGCCGACCTGATACGCGAGCGCATCAGCCACGGTGACTTCAAGGGCCACAACCTGTTCTGGCAGGAGGATCGATGGGCGCTGATCGATCTGGACTCCATGTGCCAACACCGCACCCATGCCAGCTTCGCCCCAGCCTACGCCCGGGATCGCGCGCGGTTCATGCGCAATTGGCCTGAGAGCAGTGCGTTGTATCGGGTGATTGATGAGCGGGTGCCTAGAGAGGTCGGGGTATCAGCTTGAGCTTATGCGACACATCATTTAACGGATCAACATGTAGGTGTCCTGGTTTTGTGGGTTCAGTACGCCTTGAGAAGGAGTCGTGACGCGTGCTAGATCATCCAATGCCTGCTCAGCAATTTTCACTTTTTGAGATTGAAACTGAAAAGCCCGGTAGCGAGGACAAGCCTGTCATCCCAAGCGGGAAATTCAGCGATTTCATCGTGTATGTGGATGAGAGTGGCGATCATGGTATGCAGACGCTGGATCCCAACTATCCTATGTTTGTACTGGCTTTTTGCGTGTTTCATAAGCGCCACTACTGTGAGAAGGTCATCCCTGCATTGCAGAAGTTCAAGTTCAATCATATGGGGCATGATCTAATTGGGCTGCATGAGCTGGAAATCCGTAAAGAGAAAGGCGCTTTTTCCAGTTTGTTTGTATCCAGGCAGCACAAGCATGCCTTTCTTGATGAACTGACCAGTATCATCGAGGCGAGCAATTTTATTCTGATCAGTTGCGTTATAGATAAAACGAGGCTTCGTGATAGGCAAGGCGGTGCGGATAACCCATATCACGTTGCTTTGGGCTTCTGTCTGGAAACGCTTTACGAGTTTCTGAAGGAGAAGGCCCAGCACGATGCGTTGACTCATGTGATCGTCGAGCGAAGAGGGAAAAAAGAGGACAACGAGCTCGAGCTGGAGTTTCGCCGCATGTGTGACGGTGCTAATCGTATGGGGATTCAACTTCCGTTTGATATTGTCTTTGCGACTAAGCAGGTTAACTCTACTGGCTTGCAGCTAGCAGATCTCGTTGCGAGACCTATTGGTATGAGTGTCCTGCGTGCCGGGCAGGAAAACCGGGCTTTTGATGTGCTCAAGCGCAAGTTCTATTGCAGCGGCGGGCGTGACAAGGCCGGAGAAGGTTTTGAAAACTGGGGATTGAAAATATTTCCGCTTCCAGAAAGCGAAAAGCCCCGGTGAAACTCACCGAGGCTTAGACGCCGACCGGGATCCCCCAGTCCATTTGCGCGAAGTCTATGTTGGTAGCCATTGGCTGTCAATGGACATGGCGAGTCGGTAACTCGCCACTAGGTTGCCGCGTGTCCCTAGAGGCTTAAGGCCGCTTTTAAGCTATAATCCCGCCCTTTCTGCCCAGCAGCCCCCCGGCGAGCGGCACATCAATTTTTCGCGGCGCTTGTCGCCCGTATGCAGACATAAGAGGCTAGACCCCTGTGGCATTGACGATTCTTGGCCTGTCCGGCGCCCTTAGCCATGATCCTTCCGCCGCGCTGTACATTGACGGCAAGCTGATCGCAGCGGCCGAGGAAGAGCGATTCGTACGCGATAAACATGCAAAGAACCGCATGCCCTACGAGTCGGCGAAGTTCTGCCTGGAGCAGGCCGGTATCAAGCCTTCCGACGTCGATGTGGTGGCGATTCCGTTCGCCCCGATCAGCCTGTTCGGCGAGGCGCGCTGGCACTACGCCAAGCGTTACTGGTACGCCCCGGACCGGGCCCTCGACGCGATCCTGATGGGTAACCGTCGCTACAAGCGCTATCGCCGCAAGATCGTCTGGTGCCTGGAACAATTGGGCTTCGATCCGAAAAAGATCAAGATCGAGCCGGTCGAGCATCACCTGGCCCACGCCTCCAGCGCCTACCACTGCTCGGGCTTCCAGGAAAAAACCGCGATTCTGGGTATCGACGGCAAAGGCGAATACGCCACGACCTTCTTCGGCTACGGCGAAAACGGCAAGATCCACAAGATCAAGGAGTTCTTCGACCCGGACTCCCTGGGTGGCCTGTACGGCGCGATCACCGAGTTCCTCGGTTTTGAAATGCTCGACGGCGAATTCAAGGTCATGGGCATGGCGCCTTACGGCGATGCCACCAAGTACGATTTCTCGCGCCTGGCCTCGTTCGAAAACGGCGAGCTGGTGATCAACACCGACTACGCCAACGTGATCGGCCTGCGCCGCTATAAAGAGAAGGGCAAGGGCTTCTACTTCTCGCCGAAGCTGATCGAATGGCTCGGTCCGAAACGTGAAGGCGACATCGCCGACGAGCCGTACATCCACTATGCGGCAAGCATGCAGGCGCTGTTCGAGAAGCTCGCGCTGCAAATGATCGACCACTACCTGGGCGACGTGCTCAAGGAAACCGGCAAGCTGGCCTTCGCCGGTGGTTGTGCGTTGAACGTCAAGTTGAACCAGAAGATCATCGCCCGTGACGACGTCAAGGAGCTGTTCGTGCAACCGGCTTCCGGTGACGCCGGTACGGCGGTGGGGGCGGCGGCGTATGTGTCCCACGCCCGTGGCGTGCCGGTGGAGAAGATGGAACACGTCTACCTCGGCCCGGCCTACAGCAACGAAGACGTGATCGCCGCGTGTGCCCGTCATCCGAGCAAGCCTGCGTGGCGCAAGATCGACAACACCCCCGAGCGCATCGCCAAGATCATGGTCGACGGCAACCCGGTGGCCTGGTTCCAGGGGCGCATGGAGTTTGGCCCGCGTGCCTTGGGCGGTCGTTCGATCATCGGCTGCCCAAGCGCCAGCGGCGTGGCCGATCGGATCAACGAACAAATCAAGTTCCGCGAGCGCTGGAGGCCTTTCTGCCCGTCGATGCTCGACACCGTTGCACCGCAGATGATCAAGGTCGATCACCCGGCGCCGTTCATGACCTTCACCTTTGAAGTGGCCGAAGAATGGAAAACCCGCGTGCCGGAAGTCGTCCATGAAGACGGCACCTCCCGGGCCCAGGTGCTCAAGCGCGAATACAACCCGCGTTACTACGACATGATGAAGGCCCTGGAGGTGCTGACCGGCAACGGCGTGTCGCTGAACACCTCGCTCAACCGGCGTGGCGAACCGATGATCTGCTCGCCGACCGACGCGTTGAACATGTTCTTCGGTTCGGACCTGCAGTACCTGATCATGGAAGACATCCTGGTGGTCAAAGACGGCGTGGACGCTTATGACACGCTCGGCTGAGCGACATGTGCTGCAGTTCTGCCACGGTTATGACGGGCCGTTCCTGGACTGTGCCCGTCAGTACGCCAGCCTGTTCGCGGGCACTGGCTATCGCGTGACCACGGTGTTCCTCACGGGGGCGGCCGATGCCGAAGTTGCCGCCGCTTGTGCCTCGGACGAGGTGCTGTTCATGGAATACAGCTCCAGCGCCATTCGTGGCCTGAAGCTGGGCGCCATCGGCGATCTGCGCAAGATCGCCGCTTCGCGCAATTTCAGTTTCTGCATTGCCCATCGTTTCAAGCCAATCTACATCGCCCTGCTGGGTACTCGCTTACCAGTGATCGGCGTGCACCACGCCTTTGGTGACTACCAACGGCGTACCCGCCGGCTGTTCGCCCATATCTTTGGCAAGCGCCTGAGCCTGCTCGGGGTTTCCGATGCGGTGCGTGACGACATGCGCCGCTGCCTGCCGAAATGGCCAGCTGCCCGGATCCAGACCCTCTACAACCGCATCGACCTTGATGCCACCCAAGCCAGCCTGGTCTCCCGGGAGGAGGCTCGGCATACGCTCGGGCTGGATACGGACACCTGGATTGTCGGCAATGTCGGCCGTCTGCACCCGGACAAGGACCAGGCCACACTGTTGCGCGGCTTTGCCGCGGCGCTGGGGCATCTGCCGGCCAACAGCCAGTTGGCGATTCTCGGCAAGGGCCGTCTGGAGCAGGACCTCAAGGCGTTGGCCCGAGAGCTGGGTATTGCTGATCGTGTGCTGTTCCTCGGCCAGGTGCCCGAGGCGCGCCGTTATTTCCGCGCTTTTGATGTGTTCGCCCTGAGCTCCGACCACGAGCCATTCGGCATGGTGCTGCTCGAAGCCATGGCCGCCGGCGTACCGTTGCTGGCCACGGCCTGCGGTGGTGCCAAGGAAGTGGTCGAAGGCGTTGGCATCCTGTTTCCGCTGGGCGACGCCGAGCACATGGCCCAGGGGTTGCAACACCTGGCGGCCATGGACGATCTGCAGCGTCGCCAATGCGCCGAGCTGATGCTCGATCGCTTGCGCGAACGTTTTTCGGATCGCGCCGTACGCGAGGCATTCTGGCGTTTGCCCCAAGTCACCGAACTGGCGCCGAGGGCCTGATGCTCAACCGATTCCAAGGCTGGCGCGAGCGCGGCTGGACCGCTGTCGATGCGTCGATTTACGCCCAGGCCTGGCAGCGTTTTGGCGGCAGCGTGGCCACCCATCCCCTGGTGGTCGAGCGCCTGGCGGCCCTGGCCGGGATTCCCGTGCGTTACCTGGCGTTCGAGCAGGGCGGTGAGCTCAAGGCTGCCATACCGACCTGGGGCCGCGACTTGGCGCTGTCCAAAGACGTGCTCAAGCGCAGCGGCAAGAAGGGCTTGTTCGACCTGGGCAATGCCGAGCTGATCCTGCCGGCGGCGCCCGATGCACAGGCCCCGTTGCGTCATCGTGGCCGTTACCTGTCGGCCCTCAACGAGGGGCGCTTCAGCGGCTTGAAGTTGCAGCAGGAACAACTGGCCATGGCCCGCACGCCGGAAGAGCTGTCCAAGAAGTTTCGCTACAACCAGCGCCGTGAACTGCGTTTGCTGGAAGAGGCGGGTGGGGTGGTGCGGCCGGTCGGCGAGTTTTCCAGCGCCGAACTGGCCTCGATCTACTGCGACCTGTTCCTGCGTCGCTGGGGCTTTGCGGCCACCGGTGCCGAGCGGATGGGCGAGGTGGTCGAGTTGTTGCGCGAATGGTTGATCGGCTCGGTGATTTTCCTCAACGATGCGCCGATTGCCATCCAACTGGTGTATCGCGTCGAAGCGCCCGAGTGGATCAGCGTCGAGTACATCAACGGTGGCGTCGACCCGCAGACCCGCGAATTCAGCCCCGGCAGCGTGTTGAGCTTCCTCAACACCCAAAGCGCCTGGGAACATGCCCGTACCGCCGGCAAGCCGTTGCGTTTTTCGTTCGGCCGGGCGGACCGGGAATACAAGGACCGTTGGTGCAACCCCGTGCCGGTGTTTACCGTATGAACCCACCCATGAGTCGCAAGCAACAGTTGCTCAGGCGCCACCGTCGCAACAAGCGCGTGGGGTTGTTACTCGCCCTTGTGGTGTTGGTGGTGTTGGGCGTCGCGGTGGCCTGGTGGCTGCCCCTGGTCCTGGCGGTGCTGGGTTGGATCGCTCACGAAGCGTGGTTCGCCGATCACTTGTTCTATTCGCCCCGGGACGATTACCAATACAGCTTCCCGCCGTTCACCCAGCAACCCAAGGTGCATTTGAATGCCGGGCGGCTACGGTTGGACGAAGGCGTGATTCTCGATGATGGCGCGACGCTGATCCTCGCGCTGCGGATCAAGAGCACCTGGCTGGGACGTTTCATCGACCCGCTCGTCGAGTTGTCGGGGGGTGAAAAGGACTTGCAAACCTTCGAGCGCGGGGTCAATGGCCTGCGCTATCTCAACCTCAGCGAGCAGGGCCCGGCGTTGTCCCGGGGCGAGCTGCGCCTGCGCGGGCGCCATTGCCGTTTGCTGGGCGAGCCGACGCTGTGGTCCTTCACGCCGCCGCCAGTGCAACGCCAGCGGGTGATGGTCATCGCTCCCCACGCCGATGATGCCGAGCTGGCTGCCTACGGCTTGTACAGCCAGGCTGACGAGGCCTGGATCGTGACGCTGACCGCGGGTGAAATCGAGGCCGGGCATTACCGGAAGATGGGGCTGGACAGTGTCGAAGCCGCGCGGCTCAAGGGCCGTTTGCGAGCCTGGGACAGCATTGCCGTACCGCGTTGGGCCGGGGTGCCTGAAGCGCACTGTGTGCAGTTGGGTTATTTCTGTCTGCAACTGGCGGCCATGCAAGCCGCGCCGAGCCAGCCCCAGGGCTCTCGGGAGGCGGGCCTGAGCGATACCCGGCTGTTCCGCCAGTTGAACCCGTTCGCCCTGCCCGGCGATGCCGACGGCGCGCCCACCTGGAACAACCTGCTGGCGGACCTGCGTGAGCTGCTGCTCAAGGCGCGTCCCGAAGTCATTGTATTGCCACACCCGACCTTCGATCCGCACCCCGATCATCTCTGCGCCCATCATGCCGTCCTGCAAGCCCTCGAAGGCCTGGAGTGGCAACCGACCACGCTGTTGGGCTACGCCAATCACCTGCACGACAATGATCGCTGGCCCATGGGGGATGCAGGCGCGGGCATCGCGTTGCCGCCGTGTTTCGAGCCGGCCCTGCCGATGCAGCCTGTCAGCCTGCCGCTGGCCTTGCCTGGGCAGCGCGACAAGGCCATGGCGCTGGGCATGATGCATGACCTGCAACCGCCTGCGCCGTTCAAGCGTCGCCTGCGCCGTGGCATCCAGCGTCTGCTGGCCGGACGCACGGGCTCGGCGTATGGCGAGAACGAATTTTTTCGCAAGGCTGTGCGTCGCCATGAACTGTTCTGGCGGCTGTAAGGGCCCAAGGCGGGGCGTCTTTGCGCTACGGCGCAAACCGGCCTCCGGTTATTTATCAAGTCGTTCGGTGCCGCAAGGAAAACGATGAAAGTTCTGTTTCTGGTGCAGAAAGAACAGCGGGCCATCCTGGACCGACTCTACGAAGGCGTGGCCGCTCATTGCGAGTGCGACTTGCGCTGGCTCGACAGCAAGGAACAACGCAACCTGCGGGGATATTTCCGCCGCCATGTGGACGTATCGCGTTATGACCGGATCGTGTTTTTCCTGCGTTTCAAGCAGGAGATCCGCCAAGCCGGCTTCATCCGCACGATCCCCAACCTGGTGATTCTCGAGCACGATGCCTACCAGAATTACATCCCGTGCAAATACACCGGCAAATTCAGTGCGCATTACCGTCGCCTGCCATGGGTGCGGGTGATCAGTTCCGGCTTCATGGTGACCGAGCGTCTGCGCGGCGAAGGTTTCGATGCGGTTTTCGTGCCCAAGGGCTACGATCAGTCGTTATTGCAGGATCAGGGCCGTGAACGGGATATCGAGTTGGCCTTCGTCGGCAGCACCAACAGTGTGGCCTACAGTGGTCGCAAGGCACTGCTGGATGAGCTGGGCCGGGTTGAGCCACTGGTCGTGACCCGGACCAAGTCCGGCGAAGAGTATTGCGAAACCCTCAACCGTATCCGTTTTTTCGTCAGTGCCGACGTGGGCATGGGCGAGTTCATGATCAAGAATTTCGAAGCCATGGCCTGTGGCTGTGTGCTGCTGGCGTTCGATCAGGGCATTGAGGAGGCGCTGGCGCTGGGGTTGCAGGACATGCAGAACGTGGTGTTGTACCGTGACATCCCACAACTCCAGGAAAAGCTTTCCCGGCTGCGCGCCGACCCCGAGCTGGCACGCAATGTGGCGCACAACGGCCAGAAGCTGGCGCTGGAACAGTTCAGTTTCGCGCGCATCGGGCAGAAAATCGTTGAAGCACTGGAGCCGCCCTTGCGGCCTCGTGCCCCGTTGAATCTGCTGGAAACGTTGCGCCTGAAGCTGGGCGTTTGACAGGAACCGTTGAGCCATCCGATGTTTGGATGGCGTTTGATAAATTGGTATTTCCGTGCAGTTTTCCGACGATAGTGACATTACCCTGGTGGTAACCAGTTGCGGCCGGCTCGATCTGCTCAAGCAGACCCTGGAGAGCTTCGACCGCTTCAATACCGCGCCGATCCGTGAAGTCTTCATTACCGAAGATGCCGGCGACGAAGGCGTACATGCTGTTATTCCTGCTCACTGGAAGGACCACACGACGGCCTTCGTCAATCGACCGAAGCTGGGGCAACTGGCTTCGATCGACCTGGCGTACGAGCACGTCAAGACGCCTTACATTTTTCACTGTGAGGATGACTGGGCATTCTATCGCCCGGCCTTCGTGGAAGATTCGCGCACGATCCTGGAGCAGCGACCGGATGTTCTTCAGGTGTGGTTGCGCAACTATGTCTACGATTTGTGCGTGCACAGTCCTTACATTCATTTGGGCGAGCGTGAAGTCATCGGCGGGGTGCCTTGCTACCCGTTGATTTCAGACAAGCCCGAATGGCAAAGCTTTTCGCTCAACCCTGGCCTGCGACGGTTGAAGGAGTATCGGCTTTGCGCCCCTTTTGCCGGTTTCGGCGGTGAAAAAGCCTTGTCGCTTCGCTATGCCCAACTGAACTTGACGGCGGTCACGCTCGAAGGGGATGCTGTTTTGCACACCGGATTCGGGGTTCATGTGGAAGTGCCCGTGGAGCGCCAGCGCAAGGCTCGCCGCAAGCGCCGCGAGCAGGTCAAGTTGTCCTTGGTCCTCTTGCTCGGAGTCTGCATTGGCTGGCTTATCAACTATTGAATGCCACGACGCATGAATTCTGGTCCGCGATAAAAGGTTTGCTGCTCGATGAGCGTTATCAATGTCATGTGGGCGGGCGGTGCACCGTTCGCCTCGGTACACAAGGTTCACAATCAGATTCTCTCGCGGATGGAACCAGCGATGCCTGTCAAGACATGGCTCTTGCAGGGGGCGGCTGCCTGCAAGATGGATGTCGGGTCGACGCTGGAGTGGAACATGACCTCGGCCCGGCTCAAGGGCCGACACGTTTGGCGCCTGCTCAAACCCCTCATGCACAGTCGTTTCCGCCAGGCGTTGCTCGACAGCGATGCCCGTGTGGTGTTGCTCGATGGCATCGGCGTGGCCCGTGCCTTGTTGCCGGTCCTCAAGGCTATGCCGCAGATTCGCGTGGTGGTGATATTCCATGGTGCGACACGGCTCAGTCCTGCGGGCCGCGAGCTGTTGCGCGGCTTCCCTGCTTCCCGCCTGACCCTGGCAGCGGTCTCCCAGACCCTGGCGATGTCGCTCCAGGACGAGTTGGACATCCCGGTCACTGTGCTGCGTAGCGCGTTCGACCCGGCGCAATTCCAGGCTGCACTGCTGTCTCGCGAAGCGGCACGTGCCCGGCTGGGTTTACCGGGTCCAGAAACGCGGATATTTGGTGCGGTGGGAAGGCTGGTGGACAGCAAGGGGTTCGCCTGTCTGTTGGAAGCCTTTGGCCGGGCGGCGACCCACCATCCCGATTGGCGCCTGGTGATTGTCGGCGAGGGGCCGAGGCGCGAAGCGCTGCAAGCGCGGATTGCCCGGCCGGATCTGGTCGACAAGATCTTGCTGGTCGGGCATCTGGAGGATGTGGCGACGCTCTACCGGGCATTTGACTGGGTGCTGATCCCGTCCCTGGACGAGGGCCTTGGGCTGACCCTCCAGGAAGCTGTCCTGGCTCGCGTCCCGGTACTGTCCAGCGAACTTGCGGTCTTTCGTGAACAACTGGGCGACACCGGTTGGTACGCGATACCCAACGACGAAAGCGGCTGGAGCGAGGCGATCGAACGAGCGGCGCAGGCTCCGGCCGAGACAATCGCCGCGGCCCAGTACCGGGCACTGGCCCCTGACGAGGCCTGGTCGAGTTTCAGCCAGGCCGCGCGGAATTTGATCTCAGGCAGCCAGTAGGGCGTTTTCCAATGCTTGCATCGGAAAGCTCCCGTTCAGGTTCTCTCGGGCAATATAACGAGCGAAATGCTGCAAGTTACGACGTGCCAGATAGCGTGGCAGCGGCGAGCGCAGGAAGCGCATGTCGGCGACATCGATCAACCCCAGTTGGTTTTCAGGTGTGACGACGATGTTGCCCAGGTGCAGCGAGCGAAAATAAATACCGCTGGCATGCAGGCTGCGGATCAGCTCGACAAGCGCGGGAAGGGTATGCTGCCAGCTGAAGTTTTCCTGATTCGATAATTGACGCAGGGTTTTACCAGGGAGCGGTCGATACAGTACGGCGGTCATGCCGGGTTTTTGCAATTTGTAGAAGGCCAGCACTTCGAGGGTCGGCACGCCGAGCTTCTGCAGGCGGGCCGCATTATTGATGAATCGTGCTGAATAAGGCCTTAGCAGGGCCGAAGAAAATAGCCGCTTGCGGCGAAACAGCTTGAGGATATTCCCATCCTGCAGCAAATAGACTTTTGGGCCGTAGCTATCGGCCTCCAGAATGCTGGCGCCTTCAATCAATTGATTCAAAGCGGCTTGGGGAAGCCGTGAGGATTGCATCGTAGGGAAACCTTGTTGAAAGAACCGGTGCCGTGGCGGGCCATGATGCCCAAAAGTTTTTGTTTTCACCATGCCGGTTTGGCTGGTACACCGTTTAGGAGCGATAGATGCGGGCAACACGTTGGGTGCAGGGCTGGATGGCCTTTGGCTTGTTATGGTTTTTGCTGGCGATAGCCCTTGCACCGACCAACAAAATCTATCAACAAGGGTTGGTTGCATTTCTCTGGTTGCCGGTAATCGTCTTCGCCTGGTCGGCCCGCCATCGGCTGGTGGAGTTGTGGAACGCCCAACGGGTGATCTACACAGCGTTGCTGGCGCTGATGCTCTGGGCATTAGTCTCGCTGTTCTGGGCCGAGGTGGCAGAGCCTGCCCGGGAAGCCAAGCGACTGCTCTACATCTTGGCATTCCTGTTGTTTTTCCCGATCTTCGCCGACGGCCAGCCCGAACGAGTGATCCGTATCATGCAATGGGGAGGGCTGGGGCTTGCACTGACGGCCTTGATGGCCATCGTCCATTTCTATGGGTATGCGAACAATCACTGGGATGCACGCCTGGAAGGGTTGGGGGAGCTGTCCCATCCGATCCTCGGCGGCTATGTGATTGGATTGGCGGCGATCTGGATGCTGCACTGGACGCCACGTCATATCGGGCTGCAAGCGCTTTGGACGGTGGCGCTGGGGCTATTGGTGGTCTTCGTGGTGGCGAGCCAGAGTCGTGGCGCCGCACTGGCCCTGCTGCTCAGCGTACTGGCCATGCCGATCTACTGTCGGGACCAGCGTGCCCGTATTATCGCCGCCACGGCCTTGGTGCTGGCGATGCTGACCTTCTGGTTGCTCGAACCATTGGTCATGGCACGCGGTGCTTCCTATCGCCCCGAGATTTTCATGTCGAGCCTGCACATGATTGCCGAGCGCCCATGGGGCGGTCTTGGCGTAGCGGCCGACTACCGGATCACCAGCCAGGGCCTCACGTTCGATCACGCCCATAATCTGTTCAGCCATGTCGCCATTCAACTCGGGCTGCCGGGGCTGCTGCTGTGGTGCATGGTCTGGTTCGCCGTGTTGCGCGAAGCCTGGCGCGCCCGAGAAAGCCTGCTGGGCCAGGGCGTGCTCGGCATGTGGGTGTTTTCGTTCCTGGCGATGCAGTTCGACGCCGCGAGCCTGACCGGAACTCCCCGTGCCGAATGGTTCATTACCTGGTTGCCGATTGGCCTGGCCAGCGTTTTGACCTGGGCGCGGGCCAATCCCGATGGCTGTGATAAAATTCCGCGTTCTTCCTAACCAGTGAGCCCGACGATGAGTGACGCACCGCCCAAAGCGGAACAGGATTCCAGCCTGAAGATCTATTTTCGGTTGCTGGGATACGTCAAACCCTACGCGGGCATCTTCCTGCTGAGTATCCTGGGTTTCGTGATATTTGCTTCGACCCAGCCCATGCTGGCCGGGATTCTCAAATATTTCGTCGACGGCTTGAGCAACCCCGATGCGGTGCTCTTTCCCAACGTGCCGTACCTCAAGGACTTGAAGCTGCTGATGGCGGTGCCGCTGCTGATCGTTCTGATCGCTGCCTGGCAGGGCCTGGGGTCGTTCCTGGGTAACTATTACCTGGCCAAGGTTTCCCTGGGGCTGGTGCACGACCTGCGGGTCGAGTTGTTCAAGAAGTTGCTGGTGTTGCCCAATCGTTATTTCGACACCCACAATTCCGGGCACCTGATTTCCCGCATCACCTTCAACGTGACCATGGTCACCGGTGCTGCCACCGATGCCATCAAAGTGGTGATCCGCGAAGGTCTCTCCGTGGTGTTCCTCTTTGCCTACCTGGTATGGATGAACTGGAAGCTGACCCTGGTGATGCTGGCGATCCTGCCGCTGATCGCGGTCATGGTCAGCAGCACCAGCAAGAAATTCCGCAAGCAAAGCAAAAAGATCCAGGTGGCCATGGGCGACGTGACCCACGTTGCCTCCGAGACCATCCAGGGCTACCGCGTGGTGCGCAGCTTCGGCGGTGAGGCCTATGAAGAGCAGCGCTTTACCAACGCCAGCCAGGGCAACACCGACAAGCAATTGCGCATGACGCGTACCGGCGCGGTCTATACGCCGATGCTGCAATTGGTGATCTACACCGCCATGGCGGCCCTGATGTTCCTGGTGCTGTTCCTGCGCGGCGACGCGACGGCCGGTGACCTGGTGGCCTACATCACGGCTGCCGGCTTGCTGCCCAAGCCGATTCGCCAGCTCTCGGAAGTCAGCTCCACTATCCAGAAAGGCGTGGCCGGTGCCGAGAGCATCTTCGAGCAACTGGATGTCGAGCCGGAGGTCGACAGGGGTACGGTCGAGCAGGAGCGTGTCAGCGGTCGTCTCGACGTACGCGATCTGAGCTTCACCTACCCCGGCGCTGACCGCGAGGTGCTCAAGGACATCAGCTTCACCGCGGCACCTGGGCAGATGATTGCATTGGTGGGCCGTTCGGGCAGCGGCAAGTCGACCCTGGCGAGCCTTATCCCGCGCTTCTATCACCATGAGGTCGGCCAGATCCTGCTGGACGACGTGGAAATCGAAGACTACCGCCTGCGTAACCTGCGTCGTCATGTCGCCCAGGTGACCCAGCATGTCACCCTGTTCAACGATTCGGTGGCCAACAATATCGCCTACGGCGACCTGGCCGGTGCCCCACGGGCCGACATTGAAAAGGCGGCCCGGGATGCCTATGCGATGGACTTCATCGAGCAGTTGCCCCATGGCCTGGACACCGAGGTGGGTGAAAACGGTGTGCTGCTGTCCGGCGGCCAACGCCAGCGCCTGGCCATTGCCAGGGCATTGTTGAAGAACGCGCCGCTGCTGATCCTCGACGAGGCGACCTCGGCGCTGGACACCGAGTCCGAGCGGCATATCCAGGCGGCGCTGGACCAGGTGATGAAAGGCCGTACGACCCTGGTCATCGCTCACCGTTTGTCGACCATCGAAAAAGCCGACCTGATCCTGGTAATGGACCAGGGCCGGATCGTCGAACGGGGTACCCATGGCGAACTCTTGGCGCAGAACGGCTACTACGCGCGTCTTCACGCCATGGGGCTGGACGCTCCCGCCCAGAATATCGCCTGAGCCCGGACTCCAGGCTCTGATAGCCGGCCTGTCTCTCACGGCCGGCTTCGATCAACGGTGGGAGCGAGCCTGCTCGCGATAGCGGTGTGCCTGGGCCGGTGAGTTGAATGTGCCGGTGCCATCGCCAGCAAGCTCGCTCCCACTGAGTTTGTATCGAAAACGTTACCTGCGTTGACCAATCCACAATAAATCCGCGATCCGTGACTGCTAGGGTTTGGCTACAGTTTCAAATCTGCTTTTGTCCGCGATCCGCTGGAGCGTGCGTATTCAGCCTATGCTTTCCTGCGGGGCAATACGTTGGGGCCGCGCGATCAGGCGGAGCAGAAAATGGTGGGCCAATACCGCGACTTCGATGATTTCGTCGCGCGTTGGCTGCACTCGGAGAACATCACCCGGCAATTGCATTTCGCTGCCCAGACGGATTTCCTCACCGACTCCCTCGGCCACTTGGCGGTGGACTTCATCGGTTACCAGGAAATACCTGGACCGGGACCATCAGCGGGTGTGCGAACACCTGGGGGTGGTCGCGACGTTGCCCCATGTGAACCACAGCTGGCAACGCGCCACGGCGCCGGTAAGGGATATTTGCTCGGTGCGGACCCGTCGGTTGGTGCGGCGGGTATACCAACGTGATTACGAGATGCTTGGTTATGAATGAAACGTCAAACGTGTCGATGCAGCCGCCGCAGATTCGTCCTTATGCACAGGCGCTCACGCCCGCGGATCGGGCGGCCATCAAAGCCCAGCGCCCACGCTGCATCTGGCTGACGGGGCTGTCGGGGGCGGGCAAGTCGACCCTGGCCAATGCCTTGGAAGTGCAGCTCAACCAGCAGGGCTTGCACACCTCCCTGCTCGATGGCGACCACCTGCGCCAGGGGTTGTGCCGGGGCCTGGGCATGGATGCCGAGGCCCGCAAGGAAAATATCCGTCGCATTGCCGAGGTCGCGCGGCTGATGGTCGATGCCGGCCTGATTGTCATCGTGGCGGCCATCTCACCGTTTCGTGCCGACCGGGAGGCTGCCCGGCAGTTGTTTCCCGAGGGCACCTTCGTGGAGGTTTATGTGAGTACACCCTTTGACGTCTGTGCCCGACGTGACCCCAAGGGGTTGTACCGCGAAGCCCTTGCCGGGCGGATCAAGAACTTCACCGGGCTCGACAGCCCCTACGAGGCACCCCTTGCGCCGGACTGCGCGATCGATACCAGCGAGGAGGAGCTGGCCCAGGCCTGTGCGCGGCTATCGGCGTTGCTGCAAATCTGATGGAGCGAAGGTCCTGGCCTCGCGTTGCAGCCATGGACAAGCCTTTGCCAACCCTGTGCTAATATCGCGGCCCTGTTCATTTTGTATGTGGGATGCTCCATGAAGTTGTCCATGCCGCGATTCGATCAAGCCCCTGTATTGGTGGTCGGCGATGTCATGCTCGACCGCTACTGGCATGGCGGAACCTCACGGATTTCCCCTGAGGCGCCGGTACCTGTGGTCAAGGTCGAGCACATCGAGGATCGCCCCGGTGGTGCCGCCAACGTTGCCTTGAACATCGCTGCCCTCGGTGCGCCGGCCTCCCTGGTGGGCGTGACCGGCGACGACGAGGCCGCCGACAGCCTGACCAACAGCCTCAAGGGCGCGGGCGTGCACGCGATATTCCAGCGCGTTGCGCACCAGCCGACCATCGTCAAGCTGCGGGTCATGAGCCGTCACCAGCAACTGCTGCGCATCGATTTCGAAGAGCCTTTCGCCACCGACCCCCTGGCCCTCGGTGCCGAGGTCGACAACCTGCTCGAAGGCGTCAAGGTTTTGGTGTTGTCGGACTACGGCAAAGGCGCGTTGAAAAACCACCAGGCGCTGATCCAGGCCGCTCGTGCCCGGGGTATCCCGGTAGTGGCCGACCCCAAGGGCAAGGATTTTTCCATCTACCGTGGCGCGAGCCTGATCACGCCGAACCTCAGCGAGTTCGAAACCATCGTCGGGGGTTGCGTCGATGAGCACGACTTGGTGAGCAAAGGCGCGCAGTTGATGCAGGACCTCGACCTCGGCGCCCTGCTGGTGACCCGTGGCGAGCATGGCATGACCCTGCTGCGTCCCGATCACCCCGCGTTGCATTTGCCGGCCCGTGCCCGTGAAGTGTTCGACGTGACGGGGGCCGGCGACACCGTGATTTCCACCCTGGCCGCGGCGATCGCTGCCGGCGAGGAACTGCCCCATGCGGTCGCCCTGGCTAACCTGGCGGCAGGCATTGTCGTCGGCAAGCTCGGTACGGCCGCCATCAGCGCTCCTGAGTTGCGCCGCGCCATCCAGCGCGAGGAAGGCTCCGAGCGGGGCGTGCTGGGCCTGGAGCAACTGCTGCTGGCCGTTGACGACGCCCGTGCCCACAACGAAAGAATCGTCTTCACCAACGGTTGCTTCGATATCCTGCACGCCGGCCATGTGACTTACCTTGAGCAGGCCAGGGCTCAAGGCGATCGCCTGATTGTCGCGGTCAATGACGATGCCTCCGTGAGCCGTCTCAAAGGGCCAGGGCGTCCGATCAACAGCGTCGACCGGCGCATGGCCGTCCTGGCCGGCCTGGGAGCGGTGGACTGGGTGATCAGCTTCAGCGAGGGCACCCCGGAAAACCTGCTGCGCCAGGTCAAGCCGGATGTGCTGGTCAAAGGCGGTGACTACGGGATCGACCAGGTCGTCGGCGCGGACATCGTCACGGCCTACGGCGGCACCGTGAAGGTGTTGGGGCTGGTGGAAAACAGCTCGACGACGGCAATTGTGGAAAAGATCCGCAATAACTGAGTCGCAGTTTGTAGAGCCAGGCAGCTGTAGTGGCGAGGGAGCTTGCTCCCGCTGGGTTGCGCAGCAACCCCATTTTTATGGGTGCTGTGCACCCAAGCGGGAGCAAGCTCCCTCGCCACAAAAGCACTCTGAGTGGTGTGGTTTCTAACGAGCCACCTTGCGCGGCACGATCTTCTTGAGCAACTGCCGGGCCTTGCCCTTGAGTCGGGTCAGGCCCGACTCCTTGCCCGGTGGCGTCAGCCCTTGCTGGCGCAGCCAGTCCTTCCAGCGAATCCGCTCGTCACGCACCAGCCAGCCGTCCTGCCGGGCGAAACTTTCCGCCAGGTACAGGCCACGGGTGCTGGCCGGATACAGCTGGTCCTTTTTCAAGGTATACAACTCGGGCAAGGGTTGCCCATCCTGCAGCGGCATCAGGTACAGGTCCGGTCGCTTGCGGTCCAGGCGCGCCACCAACTGGTCGCCCTCCAGGCGCTCATCGACGTGAAACAGGCTCAGGGACTTGGCTTCCTTGGGCACATCCAGGCGCAAGTCATAGATCAATTGCAGCGATGCCGTCGGCAGGTGCACGTAGGCCCGTGGCCGCTCGATCAGTTGCAGGTTGGCGCTGCGCACCGGGCGGGCCGAGCCCGACAGGGGCGTCAGGCGAAACGGCAAGGCTTCGCGATAATGCAGGGCGGTGGCGTAGGGCGCCGGTAGCCAGGTGTCATTGAAACGCCCGCCCAGCCAGCCTTCAGGGGTTTCCAGCAGGCATTCTTCAGCGATCTCGCTGATGGCGGTGAGCAGCGGCAGGTTCAGTTCGTGGGCCGGGACGTAGCCGGAAATCAGCTTGAGCACCACGTCGCCGCGATCCTGCCGGCGCTGGCGCACCAGCACCCAGTAGTCGCGGTTCTGCCAATGCAGGGTCAGGCGCACCGAGACGCCCAGGTTGGCCAGCTCCAGGGAAAAACGCTCGGCATCGGCTACCGCGACCGGCCGGCGGCGCTGCAAGGTCTGGGCAAAATTCAGCGGCATCCCGACGCTCTGGTAAGTGAGGCCTTCGGGGGTCGCTTCGACGAACAGGGGTAGGGTCTTGAAGTTACTCGGGTTCTTTCTGATGAGCGTACGCGGCATGTCGGCTCCTTCCTTAAGGCCGCGTAGGGCGGCGTCAGTGTTTACGCAGGACCGTGGCTACGGTCGCGACGTTATGGGCGAGGTGCAGCGGATTGATGGTGCCGACAATAGCACTGGCGACCCCGGGATGCTCAAACAACAGTTCGAAACTGGCGCGAACCGGGTCTACCCCTGGACTCAGGCAGACGTGGCCGCTGGCCAGGGCTTTTTTCACCAGGATCGCTTTGCCGTGCTCGCTGGCGTAGTCAATGACCGCCTTTTCGTTTCGTTCGTTCAGATTGTAGGTGACCATCGCGCAATCGCCTTGCTCCAAGGCCTTCAAGCCGCCGTCGACGGTCTTGCCGGAAAAACCGAAGCCGCCGATCTTGCCCTCGCGCTTGAGCGCCGCCAGGGTCGGGTAGACCTCGCTGTCGTTGAGGATCGCCAGGTCGTTGCCGTCTGAATGCACCAGGACCAGGTCGATGTAGTCGGTTTCCAGGCGCTTGAGGCTGCGTTCCACCGAGAATCGGGTATGGGCGGCGCTGAAGTCATGGCGTGACTGGCCCTCACTGAACTCTTCGCCGACCTTGCTGACAATCACCCAGTCGTGACGTTCGCCGCGCAGCAGCGGGCCGAGGCGTTCCTCGCTGCGGCCATAGGCCGGTGCGGTGTCGATCAGGTTGATGCCCAGGTCGCGCGCCAGTTTGAGCAGCATGCGCGCTTCGTCGTCATCGGGAATCTGAAAACCGTTGGGGTATTTGACGCCCTGGTCGCGGCCGAGCTTGACGGTGCCCAGGCCCAGGGGGGAAACCCGCGGGCCGTCGTGGCCCAGGGGACGATAGAGGTCATGCAGGGTCGCTTGGCTCATGGCAGCAGTTGCTCCCAGGCAGGCACGCCCATGGGCGGCTTCGGCAGGTCCGGCAGCGGGGCCGGATGACTGGGCTGGATGCCGTCGCGTTGCAGCGCGTTAACCACCCGATCGGCGAAGTCCGGCGCCAAGGCCAGCTTGGTTGGCCAGCCCACCAGCAGGCGATCCTGTTCGGCGAGGAAGGCGTTATCCGGGCGGGTCAGGCCCGACTGCAACGGTTCGGCGCGGTCAACTCGCAGCGTGGCCCATTGCGCGGTGCTGAGGTCGATCCATGGCAGCAATTGGCCAAGTTCTTTCTGAGCGACGGCGATTTGCTCGGCGGGTTCGCGGGCGATGGCATCGCCTTCGGCGAGGTCGCCCCCCAGGTACCAGACCCATTGGCCATTGGCGGCCGGGTGGGTGGTCACGGTGACGCGTGGCTTCGGTCCACCGCCCAGGCAATGGGCGTAAAGCGGCTTGAGGCTCGGCCCCTTGGCCAGGACCATGTGCAACGGCCGGGTCTGCATGGCCGGTTTGTCCAGACCCAGGGCTTTGAGCAGATCAGCGGTGCCTGCGCCCGCGCTGAGGATAATGCGCTGGGCACGGATCTCACGGTCGTCGACCTTCAGTCCGATCAATTCACCTGCTTCGCGCAGTGGCTCGATACGCTGCCCGGCCAGCAGGCTGTCGCCAGCCAGTTCCGCCAGGCGTGCGATCAGGCTGGGCACGTCCACCACCAGTTCGGCCAGGCGATAGACCTTGCCTTTGAAGCGCTTGTCTTGCAGGGCCGGCGGCAATTGGTCGCCCTTGACCTGATCGACCCGCCCACGCACGGCCTTGCTGGCAAAGAAACTGGTGAGGTTGCCGGCCAGGGTGCCGGGGGACCAGAGATAATGGGCATCGGACAGCATGCGCACGCCGGACAGGTCCAGCTCACCTTCGCCCTTCAGGGCTTCGCGCCAGCGGCGCGGCATGTCGGCGATGGCTTCCGAGGCCCCGGTCAGGGCGCCATGCAAGGCGTACTTGGCGCCGCCATGGATGATGCCCTGGGATTTGACACTCTGCCCGCCGCCGAGGCTGGCGCTTTCCACCAGCACGGTTGAAAACCCCTGGCGGCGCAAGCGCGCGTTCAGCCAGAGGCCGGCGACTCCGGCGCCGACAATCAGGATGTCGGTGGAAATAACGGATGGCATGCAGCGACCTCAGTGTTCAAGACGAGGGCGCAGTATACAGACTCGACGAAGAGGGCATTTGCTGACGGTCAACATCGGCAACTTGCGAGCAAAGCTTTTGTGGCGAGGGAGCTTGCTTGTGGCGAGGGAGCTTGCTCCCGCTGGGTTGCGCAGCAGCCCCATTTTTTATGGGCGCTTCGCACCCAAGCGGGAGCAAGCTCCCTCGCCACAAATGTGTTCCAGCTCAATGAAAAGGTATTCCAGCTCGATAGGAACGCAATCCAGCTCGATGATCAGTGGGTTTTCAGTGTCCGGCGGTCTTGGAAAACAGCTGGATCACCACCACCCCCAACACAATCAGCGCCATCCCCAGCATCGCTGGCACGTCCAGTTTCTGCCCGTAGATGAACAGCGCCGCCACGCTGACCATGACGATCCCCAGTCCGGCCCAGACCGCATAGGCCACGCCCACCGGTACGGTGCGCACCACCAGCGTCAGCATCCAGAACGCGGTGGCGTAGCCGACGATGACCAGCAGCAAGGGCAGGGGTGTGCTCAGGCCCTTGATCGCTTTCATCGAAACGGTGGCGATCACTTCGGCGCAGATGGCGATGGCCAGGTAGTAGTAGGCGTTCATGGGTAGCTCCTCTTGACGGTGCGTCTTTCGATGGGCCCATTCTAGAGATCGCCCAGATGCGGTAAAGTCATTACCTATCTGTAATCAAGATAGGTTGAGCCATGGACGTACAGTGGAACCTGGAGCAATTGCGGCTGTTTGTCGGAGTCGCCGAGAAACGTTCGTTTTCCGCTGTGGCCCGGGACCAGCGCAAGGCGCAATCGGCCATCAGCAGCGCGATTGCCTTGCTGGAGGAGGACTTGGGGGTGAGCCTGTTCGAGCGCAGCAGCGGCCGCCAGCCCAGGCTCACCGACGCGGGCGAAGCCCTGCTCGAAGAAGCCAGGGAAGTGCTGCGCCAGTGCGAGCGTCTCAATGGCCGGGCCCTGGCCTTGATGCGCGGGCAGGAAGCGTCGCTGCGCCTGGCCCAGGACGAAGCCATGCCCTATCAGCCGGTCATCGACAGCCTGGCGGCCCTGGCCGAGCAATTTCCCACCCTCGAAGTGCAACTGGCCAGCGCCGCCCAGGGTGATGTGGCGCGCAAACTGGTGGAGCGACGCGCCGACCTCGGCTTGCTGTTCTATCACGACCAGATACCCGAAGCGTTGGAGCGCCGGGTACTGGGCAGCGTCGAAATGGTCACGGTGTGCGGCCGGGACCATCCCCTGGCGAACCATGGCTATGTGACCTGCCGGGAAATGGCCCGGCACCGTCAGTTGTTGATGGCGACCCAGTCCAGCGTCTATCCCGGCAGCGAGCAGGCCAGCCCGCAGGTCTGGCGGGCCGACAGTTTCTATGTGCTGGCCGAATGGCTGAGGAGTGGCCTGGGCTGGGCCTGGCTGCCACGGCATGTGGTGCAATACCCAGCGTATCTGGGCGACATGGTCGAACTCAGCAGCGAATGGACCCCGCCGGCCCTGGTGGTGGAACTGGTCTGGCGCCGCGACGAACCCCTGGGGCCGGCCGCCCGTTGGCTGGCTGAACGTTTTGCCGTGCAGTTGCAGGCGATCGGCTGAAAACCCGATAAACTCCGCCGCCATGAACAGAACTCTCTATAGCGCGTTGTTTTATCTGGGGCTGCCACTGGTAGCGATTCGGCTGTGGTTGCGGGCCCGCAAGGCGCCAGCGTATGCCCGGCGCATTGGCGAGCGGTTCTCCTGGGGGCTGCCGGTGATGGTGCCGGGGGGCATCTGGGTGCATGCGGTGTCGGTGGGCGAGAGCATTGCCGCCGCGCCAATGATCCGCGCCTTGCTGCAACGTTATCCACAGCTGCCGATCACCGTCACCAGCATGACGCCCACCGGTTCGGAGCGGATCCGGGCGTTATTCGCCAGCGAGCCGCGCATCCAGCATTGCTATCTGCCTTACGACTTGCCTTGCGCCGCCAAGCGTTTTCTCGACCGGGTGCGCCCGTCCCTGGCGGTGATCATGGAAACCGAGCTGTGGCCCAATCATATTCACCAGTGCGCCAGGCGCGGCATTCCCGTGGCCTTGGCCAACGCGCGGTTGTCGGAGCGTTCGGCGCGGGGTTATGCACGTTTTCCCAAGCTCACCCGACCCATGCTCGCCGAGATGAGCCTGTTCGCCGTGCAGACCGAAGCCGAAGCCGAGCGTTTGCGCCAGTTGGGCGCCCGGGCGGAAACCGTCGAGGTCACCGGCTCGATCAAGTTCGACCTGACCATCGACCCGCAACTGCTCGAAGACGCCAGTGCCTTGCGTCGCCAGTGGCAGGCGACCGAGCGTCCGGTGTGGATCGCCGCCAGCACCCATGAAGGTGAAGACGAAGTGGTGCTGGCCGCCCACCGTCGGCTGCTCGACAGTTATCCCGATGCGTTGCTGATTCTGGTGCCGCGCCATCCCGAGCGCTTCGACGCCGTGCACCAGTTGTGTGTAAACGAAGGTCTGGTCACGGTGCGGCGCTCCAGCGGCCAACCGGTTACCGCCCAGGCTTCGGTATTGCTCGGCGACACCATGGGTGAACTGCTGTTTCTCTACGCGTTGGCCGACAGCGCGTTTGTCGGTGGCAGCCTGGTGCCCAACGGTGGGCACAACCTGCTCGAACCGGCGGCCCTGGCGAAACCGGTGCTCAGTGGGCCGCACCTGTTCAACTTCCTCGAAATCGCCGCGCAACTGCGCGCCGCCGGTGCGCTGACGGAAGTGGACGATGCCCGAAGCCTGGCCCTGGCGGTCCAGCGCCTGTTCGAACTGCCCCGGGATGCCCAGCGCATGGCCGAGGCGGGGCTTGCGGTGATGCGCCGCAATCAGGGCGCGTTGCAGCGGTTGCTGGCGGGGTTGGGGCGGTTGATGGGTTGAGCTTTTGTGGCGAGGGAGCTTGCTCCCGCTCGGCTGCGAAGCAGTCGTAAAATCGGCACTACCGTTCTGGCTGGCAGAACGCGGTGACTGGTTTTGGGCCTGCTTCGCAGGCCAGCGGGAGCAAGCTCCCTCGCCACAGGGGGATTCGTCGCCGGTGGTTACTGCGCCGGCCGCGAGCGCAACTGCTGCGCTGCCGCCTGGGCCAGGTCCGGCGGCAGGAAGTCGCGGTCGGGGTTGTAGTCGGGCTTGAGGTAGCGCGACAGGTCCTGCAGGTCCGCCGGGCTCAACGTCCCGGCCGCCTGTTTGAGGCGCAGGTTGTCGAGGATGTAGTCGTAGCGGGCGTTGTTGTAGTTGCGCACCGAGGTGTACAGCTGGCGCTGGGCATCGAGCACATCGACGATGTTGCGGGTGCCCACCTGATAGCCGATTTCCGTGGCTTCCACCGCGCTCTGGTTGGAGATGATCGACTGGCGCCGGGCCTGGACCTGCTCCACGTCGGTGTTGACCGCGCGGTGCAGGTTACGGGTGTTTTCCACCACCTGCCGGCGCAGGCCTTCGCGTTGCTGTTCGGTCTGGGTGAGCTGCGAGTAGGACTCGCGCACCTGGGAACTGGTCAGCCCACCGCTGTAGATCGGGATGCTCAGTTGCAAGCCGATAGTGCGTTGCTCGGCATCGCCGCCATAACGCTGGCCGGTGGGGCTCGGGTTGGTGAAACCGAGGCCGTCGTTGTCGCCTTTTCTGTACTGGGCTATCGCGTCGAGGGTCGGCGCATGGCCAGCCTTGCGTTGGCGCAGGGTGTCCTCGGCGGCATCGACGGCGTAGTTGCTGGCGAGCAGGTTCAGGTTCTGCTTGGCCGCCGTGTCGACCCAGGCCTTGGCATCGTTCGGCGTCGGCGGCAGGATCGGCAGGGTGTGGACGATGCCCTGGAGCGAGTTGTACTGGCGGTTGGTCAGGGTGATCAGCGCTTCGAACGCGTCCTCGACCTGGCGCTGGGCGAGGATCCGGTTGGCGCGTGCGGTGTCGTAGCTGGCCTGGGATTGCAACACGTCGGTCTTGTCCGACAGGCCGACGTCGAAGCGTTCGTTGGACTGGTCGAGCTGGCGCTTGAACGCCGCTTCCTCAGCCTTGGTCGAGGCCAGGTTGTCCTGGCTACGCAGCACGTTGAAATAGCTCTCGGCGCTTTGCAGGATCATGTTCTGTTCAGTGGCCGACAGTTGCAGCGACGCTTGTTCGTCGACGGACTTTGCCGCCTGGAGCTGGAACCAGCGGTCGGCGCGGAAAATCGGTTGGGACAGCGTGGCCTGATAAACCGTGGAACTGCGGGTGGCGGTCATCGCCGGCTGGTCGAGTTCGGTACGGGTGTTGTTCAAGTCTGCACCGGCCGAGAGGTTGGGCAGCAACCCGGCGCGGGCCTGGGGCACCACTTCCTTTTGGGCGCCGTATTGGGCGCGGGCAGCGGCCAGGTCGGCGTTGTTGTCCACCGCTTCCTGATACACGCTCACCAGATCGGTTTTGGTGGTCAAGGGCGCTTCGGCGGCCCAGGCCATGGCGTTGGACGCACAAGACACGGCCAGGGCCAGTGAGAGTTTGCGCAGCATGAGGCTATCCCTAATTCACTAATGAGAATGCGCATAAGAGGCGCGTGGCGTAGCGAGTGTAGTTGCGCGACGGCATGGCAACAATCCTGTATATGCGCCATTCATCACGCCTTTTGCCCTGGCGATGGCGTTCTCTGGTAGTTGTGTCTAGACTGGCCGGGTTCTTGTCGGGGTGCCTTGCTATGAGGCTGAGATCGAATAATTTCGGATCCCGTTGAACCTGATCAGGTTAGCGCCTGCGTAGGGAACAAGATTTCTCGTCACCCGGCGAGTCCTCTTGTGCTTCGTCCGGGATGTCGTTCGACCCTTGAACGCACTCGAGCAGCAAGCACAGCGTCCGCACTTTCGTGCAGGGACGCGTCCATTCGTTACAGGTTCGCTCCGACAAAAATCCACTGCCTGGATGTGTGTCTGGAGAGCCCGTGATGACGACAAAATCAAAAAACGCGATCAACCTCAGTGAATCGGCCCAGGTCGATCAGCAATCGGTTCAGCCCTTTACCCGCTCGCAAAAAATCTATGTCCAGGGCAGCCGCCCGGATATCCGCGTGCCCATGCGCGAAATCAGCCTCGACGTGACCCCCACCGACTTCGGCGGCGAAATCAATGCGCCGGTGGTGGTGTACGACACCTCGGGCCCGTACACCGACCCGAACGTGATCATCGACGTGCGCAAAGGCCTGGCCGATGTGCGCTCGCCGTGGATCGAAGCCCGTGGCGACACCGAGCGCCTGGCGGGCCTGAGTTCCAACTTCGGCCAGGAACGCCTGGCCGACCCCGAGCTGACCAAGCTGCGCTTTGCCCACGTGAACAACCCGCGTCGCGCCAAACCGGGCGCCAACGTCAGCCAGATGCACTACGCGCGCAAAGGCATCATCACTGCCGAGATGGAATACGTCGCCATCCGCGAAAACATGAAGCTGGAAGTGGCCCGCGCCGCCGGCCTGCTGGACCAGCAACACGCCGGCCACAGCTTCGGCGCCAGTGTGCCGAAAGTCATCACCCCGGAATTCGTGCGTGACGAAATCGCCCGTGGCCGCGCGATCATCCCCGCCAACATCAACCACACCGAACTGGAACCGATGATCATCGGCCGTAACTTCCTGGTGAAGATCAACGGCAACATCGGCAACAGTGCCCTGGGTTCGTCCATCGAAGAAGAAGTGGCGAAGCTGACCTGGGGCATTCGCTGGGGTTCGGACACGGTCATGGACCTGTCCACCGGCAAGCACATCCACGAAACCCGCGAGTGGATCATCCGCAACTCGCCCGTGCCGATCGGCACCGTGCCGATCTACCAGGCCCTGGAAAAAGTCGGCGGCGTGGCCGAAGACCTGACCTGGGAGCTGTTCCGCGACACGCTGATCGAACAGGCCGAGCAGGGCGTCGACTACTTCACCATCCACGCCGGCGTGTTGCTGCGCTATGTGCCGATGACCGCCAAGCGCGTCACCGGCATCGTCAGCCGTGGCGGTTCGATCATGGCCAAGTGGTGCCTGGCGCACCACAAAGAGAACTTCCTCTACACCCACTTCGAAGACATCTGCGAAATCATGAAGGCCTACGACGTCAGCTTCTCGCTGGGCGATGGCCTGCGTCCGGGCTCGATTGCCGACGCCAACGACGAAGCGCAGTTCGGCGAGCTGGAAACCCTCGGCGAGCTGACCAAGATCGCCTGGAAGCATGATGTGCAGTGCATGATCGAAGGCCCCGGCCATGTGCCGATGCAATTGATCAAAGAGAACATGGACAAGCAGCTCGAGTGCTGCGACGAGGCGCCGTTCTACACCCTCGGCCCGCTGACCACCGACATCGCGCCGGGCTACGACCACATCACCTCCGGCATCGGTGCGGCGATGATCGGCTGGTTCGGTTGCGCCATGCTCTGCTACGTAACCCCGAAAGAACACTTGGGGCTGCCGAACAAGGATGACGTGAAGACCGGGATCATCACTTACAAGATCGCCGCCCATGCCGCCGACCTTGCCAAGGGCCACCCGGGCGCGCAGATCCGCGACAACGCCTTGAGCAAGGCGCGTTTCGAGTTCCGTTGGGAAGACCAGTTCAACCTCGGCCTGGACCCGGACACCGCCCGCTCGTACCACGACGAAACCCTGCCGAAGGACTCGGCCAAGGTGGCGCATTTCTGCTCGATGTGCGGGCCGAAATTCTGCTCGATGAAAATCACCCAGGAAGTGCGCGAGTACGCCGCCAACCAGCGCATTGAAGCGGTGGATGTCGAGGTTGCCCAGGGTTTGGCGGAGCAGGCGGAGCGGTTCAAGAAGGAAGGTAGTCAGCTTTACAAGAAAGTGTGATTTGAGCCGGAAGGCGGCGGTGATCTCACTGCCGCCTTCGCGAGCAAGCCCGCTCCCACAGTAGATCGTTGGTGTACGCAGCTGTTGTGTTCACAGCAGGTCCATTGTGGGAGCGGGCTTGCTCGCGAAGGCGATCATCGGAACAACAAGTATCCCTCTGAGATAACAACCCTTGAACATCCAACCGAGCACCTATTCCCCCGACACCGCTGTCCCCCTGGACAAACGCGTCTTCGGCGCCCGCGATCTGTTTTCCCTGTGGTTCTCCCTCGGCATCGGCCTGATGGTCTTGCAGGTCGGCGCCTTGCTCGCGCCGGGCCTGGGCCTGAGCGGTTCGTTGCTGGCGATTTTCCTTGGCACGTTGGTGGGCGTCCTGCTGCTGGCGGCCGTCGGGGTGATCGGCAGTGACACCGGCCTGTCGGCCATGGCCGCCCTCAAGCTCAGCCTGGGTGGCAAGGGCGCGAGCGTTCCGGCGGTGTTGAACCTGCTGCAGTTGATCGGCTGGGGCTCGTTCGAAATCATCGTCATGCGCGATGCTGCCAGCCTGCTCGGTGCCCGAGCCTTCAGCGAAGGTAGCCTGGGTTCGAACCCGCTGCTGTGGACGCTGTTCTTCGGCGCCTTGGCGACCTTGCTCGCGGTGAGCGGGCCGCTGACGTTCGTGCGCAAGGTCCTGCGCAAGTGGGGCATCTGGCTGTTGCTGGCGGCGTGCACCTGGTTGACCTGGAACCTGTTCGCCAAGGCTGACCTGGCGGCACTTTGGGGCCAGGCGGGCGATGGTTCGATGCCGCTGGCGGTGGGGTTCGACATCGCCATTGCCATGCCGCTGTCGTGGTTGCCGCTGATTGCCGATTACTCGCGTTTCGGCAAACGGGCCAGGAACGTCTTCGGCGGCACTGCCGTGGGCTTCTTCATCGGTAACTTCTGGCTGATGAGCCTGGGCGTGGCCTACACCCTGGCCTTCGCGCCGAGCGGTGAAGTCAATGCGTTGCTGCTGGCCCTGGCTGGCGCCGGGCTGGGTATTCCGCTACTGCTGATTCTGCTGGACGAGTCGGAAAACGCCTTCGCCGACATCCACTCGGCGGCGGTTTCCACTGGCATGTTGTCGGGGCTGAAAGTCGAACACCTGGCCTTGGCGATTGGTGTCATCTGCACCTTGATCGCCTGCTTCGCACCGTTGGCGCAATACCAGAACTTCCTGTTGTTGATCGGCTCGGTGTTCGCGCCGCTGTTCGGCGTGGTGCTGGTGGACCACTTCATCCTGCGCCAACGCAGCAGCCAAGTGGTGTCAGCCGCGTTGCGCTGGCCGGCACTGTTGGCCTGGCTGGGTGGGGTGAGCACTTATCATCTGCTGGCCAACCTCTATCCGGACGTCGGCGCCACCCTGCCGTCGCTTATCCTGGCAGGGTTGCTGCAACTGTTGTTGGGTCGGGCTTTCAGCTACGGCCGGGGAACAGCTCGGGCTTGAGGATGCCATTGAGGCGTGGATAGGCGATCTTCAGTTCGATGTGGCCCAAGGCATACGGGGCGATGGTGCTCACTTCGTACTTGAGGATCACCCCGCCGTAGGTCAGCGCGATGTGCGGGGTTTTCTGGAAAGACCACTGTTTCAGGAACTCGGGTTCCTGATCCAGCTTGGTGCTGATCAGCCAACTGTTGTGGGCGACTTGCGCGGCTTTCCAGAAGGCTTCTTCCTGCCCCGGCAACAGCATGTCCGACAGCGTCAGCACCTTGTGTTGCTGGCGCGAATAGTTGATGAAGCCGCGACCCGGCGTGCCATGGGCACCGCCGGTGTCCAGGTAGCTGGACAATTCGATAATCACCAGGCCGTCATGTTGCTCGCGTACCTTGGCCTGCAAATAGCTGCTGTTGCGCGGTGCGGCGTTGCGCAGAAACTGTTCGCGGTAGGCGGCGAGCGTCGGCGCCACCGGGGCGTCCGGGGTGGTGCGGGTCATTTGCAGCAGGCGTTTTTCGATGATGCCGTCCAGGGCGGGCTCGGCGGGAAAGTGCAGGGTATCGATGTTCACCAATGGGCAGTCGGCGCTGGCGCAACCTTGTTGCAGTTGTTCCGAAGCGTCGCGGGTGGTCTCCAGCGGTGCGCGATAGTTGGGTTGGAACAGGCTTTGACAAGCGCCCAGGGTCAGGGCAATGGCAGCCACGGAGGCGGTTTTGAAAAGCGACATGGGCGTCCTTCATGAAACACGGAAAGGCAAAAAGTTACCCGCTTCGACTGTCGGCAAGGCAATCAGTTCGCCACTAAGCTCATTAGAGTGATTTTCAGCGCAGCCGTCCATCCCGATCACCGGAAAGGGGCTGCATCAAAGGGTACGGGCGCGTTAGGATGGCGCGAAGCCGAGGTTGGAACCTCGTATTGATCCATTGCACACGAGGATTGTCATGACCGACTTCGCCAACGCCACACCGAACACCGTGGACATCGTCAAGCGTGAAACCTGCTTCAAGGGTTTCTATAAGCTCGACCGCCTCGTGTTGCGCCACGAGTTGTTTGCCGGTGGCATGAGCCGTGAGATCAGCCGTGAACTGTTCGTGCGTCATGACGCGGTGTGTGTGCTGCCCTACGACCCGCAGCGCGATGAAGTGGTGTTGATCGAGCAGTTTCGCGTGGGGGCCATTGGCAAGACCACCAACCCCTGGCTGGTGGAACTGGTGGCCGGCCTGATCGACAAGGACGAGCAACCGGAAGAAGTTGCTCATCGCGAAGCGCAGGAGGAAGCTGGGCTTGTCTTCGCTGCGCTCTGGCCGATGACCCAATATTTTCCATCGCCGGGCGGCAGCAATGAATTCGTACATTTGTTCTTGGGGCGTTGCGACAGCACGGGGGCAGGCGGCCTGCATGGCCTTCTGGAGGAAGCCGAGGACATTCGGGTGAAGGTCTGGGCCTTTGAGGATGCCTTGCAAGCCGTGCGCGACGGGCGTATCTGCAACGCGGCCAGCATCATTGCCTTGCAATGGCTGGCCTTGAATCGCGATGAAGTGAGGGGGCTATGGTCCTGAACAAGCTGCGCGACCGCTATCGCGTCGATCTGGTAGGGTTGCAGGCCGCCTGCGAGGCCAACTACGCCCGCTTGATGCGCTTGTTGCCGGACATGCGCAACGACCCGTTGCCGCGCCGCATCGCCGTGACCCACGGCGACCAGATGCTCGGTGTGCTGGCCCTGGAAGTGCTGCAGACCTGTCCCTACACCACCACCTTGCAGGTGCGGCAGGAGCACAGCCTGCCCTGGTTGCCGGTGCCGCAGCTGGAAGTGCAGGTCTATCACGATGCGCGCATGGCCGAAGTCGTCAGCGCCGAACATGCGCGACGCTTTCGTGGCATCTATCCTTATCCCAATGCGTCAATGCACCAGCCGGACG
This sequence comes from Pseudomonas sp. FSO-7, assembly GCF_059579345.1. NCBI lineage: Bacteria > Pseudomonadati > Pseudomonadota > Gammaproteobacteria > Pseudomonadales > Pseudomonadaceae > Pseudomonas > Pseudomonas sp. FSO-7. The sequence goes on from NZ_CM184193.1 coordinate 655,206, forward strand.
AAAAAGCCCAGTTGAATCTGTTCCTGGGCGAGTGGCTGAGTCATTGCCTGGCGCTGGGCCACGAGTTCGAAGTCGTTCGGTAGTTGTGAACCGGTTCCGGTTCGCGGGTTTCCCCTTTCGATCGTCCCCCAGCATAATTGCGGCTTCATGCAACGGCGTGATTGCGCCTGGGAGAGAGCGATTTGCCGAGCGTATCCAGCTTGACCACGGCCGATGCGGCGTTGTTGGTCCAACTGTCCGATAGCCATTTGTTCGCCGAGGCCGATGCTTCGTTGCTGGGCATGAACACCCGTGACAGTTTGCGGGCGGTCATTGATCTGGTGCTCGAGCAGCAGCCCAACATTGATCTGGTGCTTGCCACGGGGGATTTGTCCCAGGACGGGACGCTGGAATCCTATGAAGCGTTTCGGCAGTTGAGTGGGCGAATCGATGCGCCGGCGCGCTGGATTCCGGGTAACCATGATGAGCCGCAGGTGATGCTCAAGGCTGCGGTCAAGAGTACGTTGCTCGATCCGGTGGTGGACATTGGCAATTGGCGGGTGACGATGCTCGATTCTGCCGTGCCAGGTTCGGTGCCGGGTTTTTTGGCCGAGGAACAGTTGATTCTGTTGGCCAATGCGCTGAGCGAGGCGCCGGAGCGGCATCATCTGGTGTGTCTGCATCATCATCCTGTTTCGATTGGGTGTGTGTGGATGGAGCCGATCGGGTTGCGTAATCCTGAGGCGCTGTTTGCGGTGTTGGATCGTTTTCCCCAGGTGCGTGCTGTTCTGTGGGGGCATGTGCATCAGGAGGTTGATCAGGTGCGCGAGGGGGTTCGTTTGTTGGCTTCGCCTTCGACCTGTATTCAGTTTGAGCCGGGGAGTGAGGATTTTGCGGTGGGCTCGCAGGCGCCGGGGTATCGGTGGTTGCGGCTTTTGCCGGATGGGCGGTTGGAGACGGGGGTTGAGCGGGTGGTTGGTTTTGAGTTCACTCCGGATTACGAGTCCAACGGGTATTGAGGACGAGGCGGCCTTACAGCCGGCCTGTTTCTCAGGGACTGTCAGAAATTTTGTGTTCGGGCATAACATGCTGAAGAGGTGCATGTATGCCAATCAAAAAGAAGACGGCCTTGGAGGCCAAAACCGAGTTCCCTTCGATCCCGAAGGAGCTGATTGATCAGTTCGTCAAAGGTCCTATGACTGCCGAGGCGATTCAGGACGCGTCGATGGCCTTCAAGAAGGCGCTTATCGAGCGAGCCCTGGGTGCAGAGCTGGGTCACCATCTTGGCTATCCTCAGGGCGCGGAGCGCCCCGAGGAGTCGAGTAACCAGCGCAACGGTAAAAGTGGCAAGACCGTTTTGACAGACGACGGTCCGCTTCGTCTGGAGATTCCCCGAGATCGCGATGGCAGCTTTGCGCCGATTCTGATTCCCAAGCATGAGCGGCGCTTTACCGGTTTCGATGACAAGATCATCGCCATGTACGCTCGGGGCATGACGGTTCGCGAGATTCGTGCGTTTCTCCTGGAGCAGTACGGCACGGATGTCTCGCACGACTTCATCAGCTCGGTCACCGACGCGGTGATGGAAGAGATCGGCGCTTGGCAGCAACGACCGCTTGAGCCGATGTACCCGGTCATCTTCTTCGACGCGCTGCGGGTCAAAATCAGGGAAGAAGGTCTGGTCCGCAATAAGGCCATCTACTTGGCCTTGGGCGTACTACCGGACGGAACCCGCGATATCTTGGGCATCTGGATCGAGACAACGGAAGGCGCCAAGTTCTGGATGAAGGTCTTCAATGACCTCAAGACACGCGGCGTCGAAGACGTGTTGATTGCCGTGACCGATGGCCTCAAAGGCATGCCAGAAGCCCTGAGCGCGGTGTTTCCTGAGACGACGTTGCAAACCTGCATCGTGCATCTGATCCGCAACAGCCTCGACTATGCAGCCTGGGACAAACGTCGGGAACTGGCCAAGGCTCTCAAGCCGATCTATCAAGCGATCAACGCCGAGGCCGCCGAAGTGGCTCTGGACTCATTCGAAACCGGCCCCTGGGGCAAGCAGTACCCGACCGTCGTGGCTGCCTGGCGACGCGCCTGGGATCGAGTTATCCCGTTTTTTGTCTTCCCGCCCGCCATCCGGAAAGTGATTTACACGACCAATGCAATCGAGAGCATCAACGCTCAACTGCGAAAGATCATTAAAACGAGAGGACACTTTCCAACCGATGATGCTGCCACGAAGCTGATCTGGCTGGGCTTGCGCAATATCACAGCAAACTGGGGCAGTGCGGCCCATGATTGGAAAAGTGCGATGAATCAGTTCGCGATCCTGTACGGGGATCGGTTCATCAGGCCGACGTGGTAAATGAAGGTCTGCCTAACGGCAGGCCGTTACCGGCCCGCACACAAAAAATCTGACACTCCCGTTTCTCACGGCTGTACTGCGATCCAATTGTGGGAGCGAGCTTGCTCGCGATGGCGGCTTGACTGAGTACATATCCATTTCTGCGGCAACGGCCACTTATGGTTCCGCTCTTACAGCGGGTCACTTTCGAAAAGCGCGAAAGTAACCAAAGCGCTTCTGCCCCACCACTTGGCACCTCGCTTAGGCTCGGTGTGCCCTCACTCCGGCATTGCTCCGTGGGCCCGCCGCGAAGGGCCATCCATGGCCCAGCGCGGCTATCCCGGCATCCATGCCGGGATGCCCACTCCACAATGCCTGCGTTCGGCCATCGTGGTTAACGGGGCGCTGAGATCAACGTCCACCCCACCACGAGGCGGCCTGATAGCCGACCTGGCTCTTGCGGGGTGTACACCCATCAGACTTGTTTGAGCAGGACCTTTGGGAGCAAAGCTTGCTCGCGAGGCGGCCTTATAGCCGACCTGCTCTTGCGGGTGTACCCAATCCAATTGTGGGAGCGGACTTGCTCGCGAAGGCGGCGGTACATTCAGCATTGATGCAAGCAGACCCACTGCTTTCGCGAGCAAGCCCGCTCCCACAGGGATCAGCGATGGACGCTCATCTTATAAACGACCAAAAACCTGTGTGGGAGCGAGCTTGCTCGCGATAGCGTCCTGACAGCCGATCAGGGTTGTGGGAATGGTCGGACAAACTTCCTGACTCAAGCAGATTTTTCCGACGAACTCTGGCGGTTGCCGGGTGGGAAGGGCTGTCGCTAGTCTTTTCCCGTCGCTGCAAATTCAGCGGCCGGGCCTGGAAACCCGATGAGTAAAAGGCATATCAGCGAGCCCCGTGAGATACTGCGGCGCTTTTGAGCGTTCAGTTCTGCGTTATGGCGGCTGTGCGCGGGAGACTTTCGAGTCTGCCGGGTTTGCCTTTTACCTCGGTTTTCCAGCCCGTGCATAGCTGCCACCTTCTCGCCTGGAAACGGGAGATGGCGGTTCCACTACGTAAAAGGAACTACATCATGTTCAAAGCCACGCCCAATCCCCCCGAAACCGATCCCTCATCAGCCCACGCCGGTCTCGATCCCCAAAAACTCGATGAAGCCGCCAAGCGAGCCATCGACCATTACCTCGACCCCAAGCCCCAACCCAAGAAGAAACAGCCCTCAAGCCAATTGTTCTCTGTCGCGGAGAGCGCAGACACCGAAACCCTCCTAGCCAACCTCAGCGAAACCCTAGCCTCCGCCAACGCCATGCTCGGCGACCTGACCTTCGACCTGGAAGGCTCGCGCCGGCATTTCGCCCTGGGAGTCCAGCAGATGATCGAGATCAGTGAGTTGTTGGCGAACCGGGCGTTGGACATCGTCGATCCGCGCTAGCGCCGAGCGGAAGCATTGTGGGGGAGCACTTATCGCCGACCTGTCTCCGGCGGCAGTACTTCAATCCAACTGTGGGGGCGAGCTTGCTCGCGAAGATGGTGGTACATCCAACGCTGATGCAAGCTGGTCCACCGCCATCGCGAGCAGGCTCGCTCCCACATTTTTTTCGAGTTGTTCTCAGGTATCGCATTCACCACAAATCCCTGTGGGAGCGAGCCTGCTCGCGATGGCAGCGGCACATCCAACGCCGATGCAGGCTGATCCAACGCCATCGCGAGCAAGCTCGCTCCCACAGGAGAAACGCGGTCACCCTAAGCCAGGTCGGCTCTCAGGCCGCCTCGCGGTGGACGTTGATCTCGGCGCCCCGTTAACCACGCTGGCCGAACGCAGGCATTGTGGAGTGGGCATCCCGGCATGGATGCCGGGATAGCCGCGCTGGGCCATGGATGGCCCTTCGCGGCGGGCCCACGGAGCAATGCCGGAGTGAGGGCACACCGAGCCTTAGCGAGGTGCCGAGTGGTGGGGCAGGAGCGCTTTGGTTACTTTCGCGCTTTTCGAAAGTGACTCGCCGTAAGGGCGAAACCATAAGTCGCCGTTACCGCAGGAATGGATATGTACTCAGTCCAGCCGCCATCGCGAGCAGGCTCGCTCCCACAGTTTGATCGGAGTACAACCGGGAGAAACAGGTCGGCTACAAGGCCGCCTCGCGAGCAAGCTTTGCTCCCACAGGTGCTGTGATCGACGATTCATAGGAGGCAATAACACGGTCAAATCCCCCCCAACCACCGCAATCTCCCTGTAAACTCCGGCCTTTGCCCAGCACCCAGGGAGTCGGCAATGTCGGGTTCGATCCTTTATATCCACGGCTTCAACAGCGCCCCAGCCTCGACCAAAGCCTGTCAATTGGTCGACGTGATGGCACGCCTGGGCCTGAGCGACCAGCTACAGGTGCCCGCCTTGCACCACCACCCCCGCCAGGCCATCGGTCAGCTGGAACAGGCGATTACGCAACTGGGGCGGCCGCTGCTGGTCGGCAGCTCGCTCGGCGGCTACTATGCCACTCACTTGGCCGAGCGCCACGGCCTCAAGGCCCTGCTGATCAACCCAGCCGTCAGCCCGCATCGGATGTTCGACGGCTACCTGGGCACGCAGAAGAATTTGTACACCGACGAAACCTGGGAATTGACCCACGACCACGTGACGGCCCTGGCCGAGCTGGAAGTGCCGGCGCCCCGGGATCCGCAGCGGTATCAGGTATGGTTGCAAACCGGTGACGAAACGCTGGATTATCGCCACGCCCAGCAGTATTACCGCGCCTGTGCCTTGCGCATCCAGGCCGGCGGCGACCACAGTTTCCAAGGGTTTGCCCAGCAGTTGCCGGCGCTGTTGAGTTTTGCCGGCATTGGCGCCGATTTGTACCAGGCGATCGACTTCACGTCGCTGTGAGCCATCGCCCCTTTTTCATTGAACACTGACGACGAGACCCCATGGCCACTCCCAGCGCTAGCTCTTATAACGCAGACGCCATCGAAGTCCTCTCGGGCCTCGACCCGGTGCGCAAGCGCCCCGGCATGTACACCGACACCAGTCGGCCGAACCACCTCGCCCAGGAAGTCATCGACAACAGTGTCGACGAAGCCTTGGCCGGGCATGCGAAGTCGGTGCAGGTTATCCTGCACGCCGATCACTCGCTGGAAGTCAGCGATGACGGCCGCGGCATGCCGGTGGACATTCACCCTGAAGAGGGCGTGTCGGGCGTCGAGCTGATCCTCACCAAGCTCCACGCCGGCGGCAAGTTTTCCAACAAGAACTACCAGTTCTCCGGCGGTTTGCACGGGGTGGGTATTTCCGTGGTCAACGCCCTGTCGACCCAGGTACGGGTGCGGGTCAAGCGTGACGGCAATGAATACCAGATGACCTTCGCCGACGGCTACAAGGCCACCGAGCTGGAAGTGGTCGGCACCGTCGGCAAGCGCAACACCGGGACCAGCGTGTATTTCGCTCCGGACCCGAAGTATTTCGATTCACCAAAGTTTTCCGTCAGCCGCCTCAAGCATGTGCTCAAGGCCAAGGCCGTGTTGTGCCCGGGGCTGCTGGTCAGTTTCGAGGACAAGGCCACCGGCGAGAAGGTCGAATGGCATTACGAAGACGGCCTGCGTTCTTACCTGGTGGACGCGGTCAGCGGTTTCGAACGCCTGCCCGACGAGCCGTTCTGCGGCAGCCTGGCCGGTAACAAGGAGGCGGTGGACTGGGCGCTGCTGTGGCTGCCCGAAGGCGGCGAAAGCGTCCAGGAAAGCTACGTCAACCTGATCCCCACGGCCCAGGGCGGCACCCACGTCAACGGGCTGCGCCAAGGCTTGCTCGACGCCATGCGCGAGTTTTGCGAGTTCCGCAACCTGCTGCCCCGTGGCGTGAAGCTGGCGCCGGAAGACGTCTGGGAACGCATCGCCTTCGTCCTGTCGATGAAGATGCAGGAACCGCAATTCTCCGGCCAGACCAAGGAACGCCTGTCGTCCCGCGAAGCGGCGGCGTTTGTTTCCGGTGTGGTCAAGGACGCGTTCAGCCTGTGGCTCAACGCCAACCCGGAAACCGGTCTGGCCCTGGCAGAGTTGGCGATCAACAACGCCGGCCGGCGTCTCAAGGCCAGCAAGAAGGTCGAGCGCAAGCGCATCACCCAGGGGCCGGCATTGCCGGGCAAGCTCGCCGATTGCGCCGGGCAGGACCCGATGCGTTCCGAGCTGTTCCTGGTGGAAGGTGACTCCGCCGGCGGTTCGGCCAAGCAGGCGCGGGACAAGGAGTTCCAGGCGATCCTGCCGCTGCGGGGCAAGATCCTCAACACCTGGGAAGTCGACGGCAGCGAAGTGCTGGCCAGCCAGGAAGTGCATAACATCGCCGTGGCCATCGGGGTCGATCCGGGCGCCGAGGACATGAGCCAGCTGCGTTACGGCAAGATCTGCATCCTCGCCGACGCCGACTCCGACGGCCTGCACATCGCCACGTTGCTCTGCGCCTTGTTCGTCCAGCATTTCCGCCCGCTGGTGGACGCCGGTCACGTCTACGTGGCGATGCCGCCGCTGTACCGCATCGACCTGGGCAAGGAAATCTACTACGCCCTGGACGAAGCCGAGCGCGATGGCATCCTCGATCGTCTGGTGGCCGAGAAAAAACGCGGCAAGCCGCAGGTCACCCGATTCAAGGGCCTGGGCGAGATGAACCCGCCGCAGTTGCGTGAAACCACCATGGACCCGAACACCCGCCGGCTGGTGCAGTTGACCCTGGATGATTTCGAAGCGACCTCGGAAATGATGGACATGTTGCTGGCGAAGAAGCGCGCTGGCGATCGCAAGTCCTGGCTCGAGTCCAAAGGGGACCTGGCCGAGGTGCTGGCCTGATGCGCAACGGTTTCGCCCTGGCGTTATTGCTGTGGGCGGGGGTTGTCGTTGCCGGGCCTGCACCAGAATTGAAGTTGCTGTCCGAGCACGCCGTCGATGGCATGCGTGGGGGCAATCTGTCCGGGCTGGCCTTGTGCGGCAGCGAAATGTGGACAGTGTCCGACCGCGACGATGACCGGATCTATCGCCTCGCACCCTCCGAGGCGCCGGTCTGGCAGGCCGAGGTGGTTGAAATCGAGGTGCCGAAGGTGCCGGACAGCGGTTTGCCCTGGGGCTTGAGCTCACGGACCTGGGCGGCGTCGTTCCTGCGCGGTGGCGAGCTGGATTTCGAGGGCATCAGCTGTGACAGCGCCGGCAACCGTTATGTGGTCAGTGAGTCCCATGCCGCGGTGTTGCAGGTGCCGCCTTCGGGGCCCGCGTCGTGGTTGAAAATCGCCCCCACCCTGATCCGCCAGGCCCGTGCCAGTGGCATGTTGCTGCATTTCAACGCGTTGTTCGAAGGACTGGCGATCAACCCGGCCGGTGATCAATTGTGGCTGGCGGCTGAGCGCGAACGTCGCGGTCTGTTGCTGATCAAGCGCCAGCAAACGGTGTGGGACTGCGATGGCAATTGCGTGTTGCTGAGCGAAGCGGGGCTGGAGATGCAGCCGGCGCAGTTCCTCAAGGCCAAGGCGGTTTCGCGGGATTTCGCCGACCTGTCATTGTTCAATGGCAAGCTGTTTACCCTGGAGCGCAACGCCTACCAGATCTGTCGGCGTGACCCGCAGACTGCCCAGGTCGAGCGCTGCTGGTCGTTTGCTGCCGAGGCGTTGCAGGACAACCGGCGTTATCCCCAGCCCTACGGGCTGGCCGAAGCCCTGGTGGTGGACGCCGAGGGGGCCTGGATCGGCCTGGACAACAACGATGGCACGCGGGCCGATGGCGAGCAGCGACCGATCGTCTGGCGCTTTGCCGCGCCCGACGGTGGCTGGAGCGCCTCGCCATGAGCCCGCCGCCACCGGGCAAGCGCGCCGGCCGGGTGCTGATGATCCTGGCCTGGTGCGCGGCGCTGTTTCTGGCAACGCGGTTTTTTGCCCAATGGGAGCAGCGCCAGCAAAACCCCAATACCCAGGTGTACTCGCAAAGAGGTGAAGGTTTTATCGAGGTGAAGCTGGTCGGTAATCAACAGGGGCATTTCGTCGCCAGCGGCCAGATCAACGGCCAGTCGGTGGACTTCATGCTCGACACCGGTGCCACCGACGTGGCGATTCCGGTGGAGCTGGCCGAGCGCCTCAAGCTGGAAAAAGGTTTCGGCGTGACATTGAGTACCGCCAACGGTTTGAGCGAGGGCTATCGCACCCGCATCGACCGGCTGCAATTGGGTGACATCGTCTTGCGCGATGTCCGTGCCCTGGTGGCGCCAGGCTTGGGTGGCACGCAAGTGCTGCTGGGCATGAGCGCCCTGAACAAACTTGAATTTACCCAGCGCGACGGCACCATGCTGCTGCGCCAGACAACGAACTGATGAGGCCCGCATGAGCGACATTCTTGCAGACAGCTTAGACGGCGTAGAACGCCGATCGCTGGCTGACTTCACCGAAAATGCCTACCTCAATTACTCCATGTACGTGATCATGGACCGCGCCCTGCCGCACATCGGCGACGGTTTGAAGCCGGTCCAGCGGCGGATCATCTATGCCATGAGTGAGCTGGGGCTGGATGCGGATTCCAAGCACAAGAAATCGGCGCGTACCGTCGGTGACGTGCTCGGTAAGTTCCACCCCCACGGCGATTCGGCCTGCTACGAAGCCATGGTGCTGATGGCCCAGCCGTTCAGCTATCGCTACACGTTGGTGGACGGTCAGGGTAACTGGGGTGCGCCGGACGATCCCAAGTCCTTCGCGGCCATGCGTTACACCGAGGCGCGGCTGTCGCGCTATTCCGAGGTGCTGCTCAGCGAGCTGGGCCAGGGCACCGCGGACTGGGGGCCGAACTTCGACGGGACCCTCGACGAACCCTTGGTTTTGCCAGCACGTTTGCCGAATATCCTCCTCAATGGCACCACCGGTATCGCCGTGGGCATGGCCACCGATGTGCCGCCCCACAACCTGCGGGAAGTGGCCACGGCGTGCGTGCGCTTGCTGGACGAGCCGAAAGCCACGGTGGAGCAACTCTGCGAGCACATCCAGGGCCCGGACTATCCGACCGAAGCCGAAATCATCACCCCGCGCGCCGACCTGCTGAAAATCTACGAGACCGGTCGCGGTTCGGTGCGCATGCGCGCCGTGTACCACATCGAAGACGGCGACATCATTGTCACGGCGCTGCCGCATCAGGTGTCCGGGGCCAAGGTCCTGGAACAGATTGCCGCGATGATGCAGGCAAAACCGTCGAAAGCGCCGCAAGTGGCGGACCTGCGTGACGAGTCCGACCATGAAAACCCGTGCCGCATCGTGATCATCCCGGTCAACAGTCGGGTCGACCACGACGCGCTGATGCAGCACCTGTTCGCCAGCACCGACCTGGAGTCCAGCTACCGGGTCAACATCAACATCATCGGCCTGGACGGCAAGCCGCAGCTGAAAAACCTGCGGGCATTGCTGGTGGAGTGGCTGGAGTTCCGGGTCAAGACCGTGCGCCGGCGCCTGCAATTCCGCCTGGACAAGGTCGAGCGCCGCCTGCACCTGTTGGACGGCTTGCTGATTGCCTACCTCAACCTGGATGAAGTGATCCACATCATCCGCACCGAGGAGCACCCCAAGGCCAGCCTGATCGAGCGTTTTGCCCTGAGCGAAATCCAGGCCGACTACATCCTCGACACCCGCCTGCGGCAGTTGGCGCGGTTGGAAGAGATGAAACTGCGGGCCGAGCAGGATGAGTTGCTCAAGGAGCAGGCCAAGCTGCAAGCCTTGCTGGGCAGCGAAGCCAAGCTCAAGAAACTGGTGCGCACCGAACTGCTCAAGGACGCTGAAACCTATGGCGACGACCGTCGGTCGCCTATCGTCGAGCGTGCCGAAGCCAAGGCGCTGACCGAACACGACCTGCTGCCGAACGAGAAAGTCACCGTCGTACTGTCGGAAAAAGGTTGGGTGCGTTCGGCCAAGGGTCATGATATTGACGCGACGGGGCTTTCCTACAAGGCCGGGGACGGTTTCAAGGCCTTGGCGGCCGGGCGTTCCAACCAATTTGCGGTGTTCGTCGACTCCACCGGGCGCAGCTATTCGGTGCCGGCCCACACCCTGCCGTCGGCCCGAGGTCAGGGCGAGCCGCTGACCGGTCGATTAACTCCGCCACCGGGTGCAACTTTTGAATGCGTGCTGATGCCTGATGATGATGGGCTGTACGTTATTGCATCGGACGCGGGTTACGGGTTCGTGGTCAAGGGTGAGGATCTGCAAGCCAAGAACAAGGCGGGCAAGGCGTTGTTGAGCCTGCCGAACAACGCCAAGGTGATTGCGCCGCGCCCGGTTGCCGATCGAGAGAGCAACTGGCTGGCGTCGGTTACCACCGAAGGCCGGTTGCTGGTATTCAAGATCAGCGACCTGCCACAACTGGGTAAAGGCAAGGGCAACAAGATCATCGGTATTTCCGGCGAACGGGTGGCAAGCCGTGAGGAATATGTCACGGATATTGCAGTGTTACCGGAAGGCGCCACGCTTGTGCTACAGGCAGGAAAGCGTACGCTTTCGTTGAAGGCAGACGATCTTGAGCATTACAAGGGTGAACGCGGTCGGCGGGGCAACAAGCTTCCGAGGGGATTTCAGCGAGTCGATGCGCTGCTCGTCGAAAACCTCAATTAGGCGTACTAGACGGCTCGGTCTGCGATTAAATGCCGCGGATCGATGCTTTCGCGCTGGAGTCGGCGCGCATATTCACGGATGATAGGCCCTTTCAAGCGCCGGCGTGGCCGAGCGTTCTTCATATTGACCGAGTATTTTTTCACTGTGGTAAGCCTTGTGGCTGCCACCTGGACGGAACGATGACTGCTCTGCGCCTCCCTATTTTGTGGCTCGCCGGCCTGCTTGGCCTGGCGGGCTGCAGCATGAACCAGCCGGTGTCGCTGTACCAACTGGACAGCGGAACCCCGGCCCAGCCTGCGCAAAGCACAGGCATGGCCGTATTGCTCGGCCCGGTTCTGATCGCTGACTACCTGCAGCGTGAAACCTTGTTGCAACGCCAACCGGACGGCAGCCTGCAAGCCGCCACTGACGGCCGTTGGGCCGGTAGCCTGTCCTCCGACATCGATCAGTTGTTGCTGCGCCAGGTCGCCGGGCACCTGGACAGCCAGCGCGTGGTGCTGGCACCGGCGACCCAGGGCTTCACCCCGGATGTGCAGGTGCTGCTGTCGATTACCCGCCTGGACTCGGGTAAAGCCCAACCGGCAGTGCTCGACGCCCAATGGCGGTTGATCGACCGTCGTGGCAAGGTGCGTGAGAACCGCATCGTTCATCTGCAAGAGCAACATGCCGGCACCACGGCGGCACAGGTCCAGGCCCAGGGCGTGCTCCTGCAACGCCTGGCCGAACAGTTGTCCGTGTCGCTCAAGCCTTTGGCCAACCAGCCGCCTGTCGCCGAAGTGCCCCGCAAGGCCGCGCCTGCCCCAGCCAAACCGGTAGAAAAGCAAAAGGACAAGATTCCCATGGCCTTGCCGATTCGTACGGACATGGAAGTGTTCAGGTTCTGATGACCGGACCGGATGCAAAACGAAGCCCGCCTTGATGCGGGCTTCGTTGTTTCTGCCGGTTGGTTCTTTAGTGTCTGTGCCGGCCTCATCGCGAGCAAGCTCGCTCCCACAGGGGTTCTCTGCAAGCCGCAGACCCAGTGTGGGAGCAAGCTCCCTCGCCACGGGGGCGGTGATGCCCCGGGTCTGTGGCTTTGCAGAGGTCCCCTGTGGGAGCGAGCTTGCTCGCGATGGTGGCGGCGAAGGCAACAAAAAAGCCCGCAGACAATCACTTATCTGCGGGCTTCGTTATTTCAAGTCCCGGGACTCAGGCCTGGCGCTCATGCATCCGCGCCAGTTGCCGCTCCAGCATCGAGGGGTAGGGCTCCATCAAGCGCTCCACGCAGCACGCGCCTTCGGGGCTGGCGATGGGGCGGATGCGCGCGCGTTGGCGGATCAGGGCGTCGTCGTTGATCTTGCGCTCCACCAGCAGCAGATTGCGGCTGTGTTGCGACAGCGCCAGGGCGTCCTGGGCGGTTTCGGTCAGCAGCAGGTCGATCTGGCTCAGGCCGAACAAACCATCGCCCAAGGTCAGGCCCAATTGCAATTGCAGGGTGATACCGCTGTCGGCGACTTCGATCTGCAACTGGTGACCCAAGGCGCGCAGCAACTCACCGCAGCAAATGGCGTTGGTCAGGTAGTCGTCGCCGCTGTCTTCGGTGTGGAACAGCATCAGCGTGCTGCCGTCGTTCAGGGTGTGCAGTTCGCCCTGATAGAGCGAGGCGGCCTGGTCGAGACAGTCGCGGTAGCGCTCGAGCAACTCCTTCAGGCGCGCCTGGGGCAGGCGGCGCAGTTGATCCTGGGCGCCCAGTTGCACGGCCAGTACAGCGCTGTGCTGGGGCAGGTTCGAGGCCACAGGCTTGGCAATCGGCTGAGGTGCCCCGTCGACTGACTCGTCACGCAGGTCGGCGAAGGCGTCGTCGTCTTCCTCGTCCTCTACTGTGCGAACCACGTGGCGTGGCGCCGGTTTGGAGGCCGGCATCGGCTGGCTTTCGTCGAAGCCCGGGTCGCGCAGGTTACGCACTTCGAAGCCTGGCTCGGCATCGTCGTCAACGTAGTCGATCTCCTCTGGCTCCGGCACGGGCTCAGGTTCCGGCGCGAAGCTGGCGTGCAGTTGCCGGGCCAGGTCGCCGATTTCGTCCTGGCGCTGGGTGGCCGGCGTGTGTTCGTCGATGTCACGCAGCCAGACGCGCAATTGCAACAGCGGCGTGGAGATGTGTCGTCCCAGGCGCAGGCTCAAGGCCAGTGCCAGCGCCAGCAGGATCGCGCTGAGGATGCCCATGCTTTGCAGGCTGATGGTCATCGGTTGCTGGAACTGGTCCATGTCCAGGCTGATGCGCAGTTGCCCGGCGGTCACATCCTGGAAGGTGATCTTGCTCTGGTACATACCGCCGGACTCACCCAGCAGGCCAGGCTTGGGACGCTGCCCGGCCTCGGCGAGGATACGGTTGTCCACGCTGTAGATGGCGGCGTGGGCCACCAGCTTGTTCTTGGTCAGGTTGTTGAGCAGCACGTTGAGGCTGAGGATGTCGTTGGACACCAGCAGCTCGGTGGCGGACGTGGCGGTCTGGGTCGTCAGGCTTTCACCCAGGGCATCGGCCTGCTCGTGCATGGCCTGCTTGAATTGCAAACCCATCACGCAGGCATAGATGACCAAGGCCAGGGCGACCAGGATTACGTTATGGCTGGCAATGCGCAATGCAATCGGCACACGACGGTGACGCAGTGCACGGAAGATCAGCAGGAAGAAATTGTCGGTTTTGACTGGCGTGGGCCGGTTCACTGAGCTCGGCTCTTTGTCCGTGAAATTGACGCGCAGTATAGCGACAGCCCCATGACCGGCAAAGCACTGGCGGTGCCCGATGGTCACTGAATGTGGGTAGAATGCGGTTTTTTTCCACCTGCGGGGGTGCGCCTTGCGCGAAATCGTCCTGATAAACATCACTGGCAGCGACCGTCCGGGTCTGACTGCGGCCATTACCGGCGTTCTGGCCCAGGGTGGTGTGAACATTCTCGACATCGGTCAGGCGGTGATCCATGACACGCTGTCGTTCGGCATCCTGGTTGAAATCCCGGACGCCGAACAAAGCAAGTCCGTGCTCAAGGACATCCTGTTCACCGCCTACAAGCTCGACCAGCAAGTGCGCTTCACCCCGGTGTCCGAGGACGATTACCAGCATTGGGTGGCCGGCCAGGGCAAGAAGCGCCACATCGTGACCCTGCTGACGCGCAAGGTCACTGCCGAGCAGTTGCAGCGCGTCAGCTCGATCACCGCCCAGTATGGCTTGAACATCGACCATATCGACCGCCTGTCCGGACGCATGCCGTTGGACACCCCGGCCGACAAGGGCAAGGGCTGCATCGAGTTTTCGGTGCGCGGCGAGCCGGCCGATCCCCAGGCGTTGCGTGCCGAGTTCCTCAGCGTGGCCCAGGAACTGAATGTCGACATTGCCTTCCAGGAAGATTCGCTGTTCCGCCGCAACCGCCGCCTGGCGGTGTTCGACATGGACTCGACGCTGATCGAAGCCGAAGTCATCGACGAACTGGCCAAGGCGGCCGGCGTGGGCGACAAGGTCTCGGCCATTACCGAGCGCGCCATGGCCGGCGAGCTGGATTTTCGTGCCAGCTTCAAGGAGCGCCTGGCGCTGCTCAAGGGGCTGGACGTCAGCGTGCTGGATTCCATTGGCGCTTCCCTGCGCCTGACCGAAGGCGCCGAGACCCTGTTCGCCGAGCTCAAGCGCCTGGGCTACAAGACTGCCATCCTGTCCGGCGGCTTCACCTACTTCGCCAAGCAATTGCAGGCCAAACTCGGTATCGACTACGTATTCGCCAACGAATTGGAAGTGGTGGATGGCAAGGTGACCGGCGTGGCCGTCGAGCCGATCGTCGATGCCCAGCGCAAGGCGGACCTGCTGCGTGAACTGGCTGAAAAAGAAGGCCTGCGCCTGGAGCAGACCATCGCCGTGGGCGACGGCGCCAACGACTTGCCGATGCTGGCGATCGCCGGCCTGGGCGTGGCATTCCGCGCCAAACCGCTGGTCAAGCAGTCGGCCCGGCAAGCGATTTCCACCCTGGGGCTGGATGGGGTGTTGTACCTGCTGGGCTTCAGGGATCGTGACGGGCAGCTCTGAATAACATGCTTTGAGCAATACGCCGACTCTGGGGAGGCACGCACTTTGTGGCGAGGGAGCTTGCTCCCGCTGGCCTGCGCAGCAGGCCCAAGGCGGCCAACCTGACACTCCTCGGTCTCAGGATTAGGGCCGCTACGCGCCCCAGCGGGAGCAAGCTCCCTCGCCACAAAGGGCTATGCGCCGTCTAGAGCGATTTCCACAACGAATCAAAATTCCCCTCCTGGTCGCCGCCATCCCCAGCCTCGGCTGAGTCTTCCGGGTGATAGGAAAACTGATTGAAACTGTGGGTGCTGGTCACCCGGCGGTCCAGGCCGGCGCGGCGTTCCTGGCCGTTGGTATTGATCAACACCCGCTGGCCTTCCTGGAAGGGCAGGCGTGGGGCGATCATGGTCGGGGGCAGGTCAATGGCGCTGATCTCGGGAAGCAACAGCCCACGCAGGTAGTGACCGTGCTCGTTTTCCCGGACCAGTTGCAGCCCGCAAGGCTGCGCATGGGGTGCGACCAGTTCGATGCCCATTTGCATGACGCCGTTGCGCACTTGGCGGATCCAGCGCACCACGGCGACGCTCCAGGCTTGGTCGCTGCGGTCCCGGATGCCGATCATTTCCCCGGCTTGCAGTTGTTCCGGCACTTCCTTGGGCCAACCGAGGCAGTAGCCGCCAGGGCTGTGGTTGATGATCGGCAGGTCGTAGGTGGGGAAGTGATGCTGGTTGTCGGAGCTGGTGCCATCGTCATCGGCCGGGTTGACCGGGTACTCGATTTCTTCATAGGGCAGCAGATCGCCGTCGCCGGCGGGAGCGGCGTCGAACGCTTGCTTCCAGGTGTCGTTTGTCTTGCTCGGCGAGGCTTCGAAGCGGGCCTTGCGGGCGGTGGGACTTTTCAGGATCTCATTGAAAGAGCGCTCGCCGCCGAGGTAGTAGTGCAGCGCGCTCATGCCCACGCACAGGGTCAGCGTGCCGTTGCCCTCGGTGCGCTGGAAGCTGCGCTCGGCCGCTTCGCCCCAGGCGGCTTGCAGGTGATGCAACGTGTCGACGCTCATGCCGCCCGGGACTGGCAACGTATTATCGGCAGGTTGTTCCAGGTGAGTGGCGATTGCACGCACCAGTGGCTGGGGATCGAAACCCTGCAAGGTCGGCTGCTGTTCGGCCCGGAACTTGGAGCGGTAGCGTGGCCCGATATCCAGCTCCGGAGCGACTGCGAACAGGCTACTGGCAGCGGTGGCAGGGTCCAGCTTGACCCACTGGCTCCAGGATTCGAGCACTTCGGTCAGGCGCCCGATCTGGCTCTGGCGCAGTTGATTGCTGCGTGACGCGCCCAGCAGCAGGGCGACGACATAGGTTTGCTTGGCGTTCAATTGATGAACCTGGCTGGCCAGCTCGTCGCTTACGCTCAGGTGTTGCAAGCGGTGCAGGCAGGCGATCCGGTACAACTGATGCAAATCGAGCCACAGCCCCTCGGGCACTGGGCTGTACAACTGGCTGGCACGCAGCAGCGGGCCGTTGAGGGCATGCATCGCCCGTTGCAGCGCGGTACTCAGCAGGCGGGCCCGGTCCTTGGTGTATTTCGACGCGATACGCGCCACGATCTGTTTGTAGCCCATCGCCAGCTGGGTTTGCAGGGCCTGGCTCAGGTTGACGATCTTGCGCGAGCGATCGTCCAGCACGATGGCCTGTTGCAGGAAGTGCCGCTCCAGGTGTTTGCAGACGTAATACACCTCGGGCCGCAGCAGTTCGAGCAGTTGTAGGCGATTGTCGCTGGGCGTGAGCAGTTGGTTGAGTTCGCCAAGGGCCTGGTACAACAGGCGGGCCGTTTCGCCGATGTTGGCCTTGGGGAGGTTGGCGATCCAGCGCTTGAGGTCCCGTGGCGTAGCATCGCAGAACGACAGGCGTGATTGTGTCGGGGTCAGGACGCGCAATAGCTGGAGAGGGCTGGTCTCATTCATGCCGTGTAGGGCTCCGGCGGGAAATAAACGTGATGTTTTCCAACTCTAGCAGTTATGGGCGAAAGAGGTGCTCTATCGGCGCTGGATGGGCCTGTGGGAGCGAGCTTGCTCGCGATGGCGATGTATCAGTCACATGGCTATCGCGAGCAAGCTCGCTCCCACAGAGGATGGTTTTTGACTCAGGCGTTGGGCAGCGCCAGGCCTTGGCCCATCTGCACCGGCGAGCCGGCCACCAGTTCTTCGGCCCATTTCACCTGGTCTGGACCGAACAGCACGATGGCGGTCGAACCCAGCTTGAAGCGTCCCAGCTCGGCGCCTTTTTCCAGGTGGATCGGCGCACGGGCGGCTTCGTCGTAACGGAAGGTTTTCAGCTCGCGCTTGGGTGGCGTCACCAGCCCGGCCCAGACGGTTTCGATGGAAGCCACGATCATCGCGCCCACCAGCACCACGGCCATCGGCCCGCGCTCGGTGTCGAAAATGCACGCCACGCGCTCGTTGCGGGCGAACAGCTCCGGAACGTTTTCGGCGGTGGTCTGGTTGACCGAGAAAATCCGCCCGGGGATGTAGACCATTTCCCGCAGGGTGCCGGCCAATGGCATGTGCACGCGGTGGTAGTCCTTGGGGGACAGGTAGATGGTGGCGAAATCGCCGCCCATGAACGGCGCTGCGTTGGCCGCGTCACCGCCCAGCAGTTCCAGCACGCTGAAGCTGTGGCCCTTGGCCTGGAACACCCGGCCGTGCTCGATCGGGCCGAGCTGGCTGACGGCACCGTCGGCGGGGCTGAGGATCGCGCCCGGGGTTTCGTCCAGCGGGCGGGCGCCGTCTTTCAGGGCGCGGGTGAAGAAGGCGTTGAAGTGCTCATACGCTGTCAGGTCTTCCACCAGGGCCTGGGACATGTCCACTTGATAGCGCTTGGCAAACCACGCGGTGAAGGCGTTCTTGAACCAGCGCACGCGGCATTCGGCAATGCAACCGGCCAACCGCGACAACAGGTGGTGGGGCAGCAGGTATTGAGTGAGGATGAACAAACGGTTTTTCATTAACTGTCCTTAAGAACCTTCAAAGCTCGATGGGCGTGTCGGGGTGGTTGCCCCATTCGCCCCAGGAACCGGCATAGCCTTTGACCCGTGGATAACCGAGCGCTTTGGCCACCAGGTAGGTGAAGCCAGAGCGGTGGTGAGTCTGGCAGTGGGTGATGACTTCTTTGTCAGGCGTGATGCCCAATTGTTCAAGGATCTGCGCCATGTCCTTACGGATGCGCAGGTTGCGCGCCGGGTCCATGCCGGCCGTCCATTCGAAATTGACCGCGCCCGGAATGTGTCCGCCCCGGGCTGCGACGACTTTCTCGCCGGAGTATTCCAGCGGGCCGCGAGCGTCCCAGATGGCCAGGTCGGCGGCACCGAGACGGCTTTGCAGGTATTCGCGGGTGGCGGTGGGGGCTTCGTGCAGCGTCAGGCTGACCGGGCCCGCCACGGGCGCAGGGACGTCGACGGACACCGGCAGGCCTTCGTCCAGCCACGACAGCAAGCCGCCATCGAGGTAGTGGTAGTTCGAGTGGCCGATCACGTCCAGCAGCCAGATAAACCGCCCGGCCCAGCCGCCGCCTTCATCGTCATAGACCACGTAGACCGCATCCGGGTGGTGCCCGAGTTCGCCGAACAGGGCTTCCAGGTCGGCCTTGGCCGGCAGCAGGCCGGGCGCCGGTGGTTGGCCGAGCTGGGTGCGTTTGGGGTCGACGAAGCGTGCGCCGGGAATATGCCCGGTGCTGTAGCGGGCGGCGCTGGTCAGGTCCACCAGAATCAGTTCGCGGGCGTCGAGGCGTGGCAGCAGTTCGCTCGGTTCGATCACCAGCGGCAAGCCAGAGAAGTCAGGCATGTGAGGTCTCCAGGGGCGCAAAGGGAAAGGATTGTAGCAAGTTCAGCGACCGCGGTTGGTAAAGGTATGCAGGGCCCTTTCGATGCATTGCACGGTTTTGCCGAAGGCTTGCACGGTGATATCCGAGAACGGCCCGCCGCCCTGGTCCACCGCCACCAGCATGATCACCCGGCCATTGCAGGTCAGTGAGCGCAACAGCAGGTGTTCACCGTGGAACAGGCTGCGCAGGCCCGGCGGCAGCAGCGCCGAAAACTGTGCGTTGTTGTCCGGGTTCAGGCGAACCTGGCCCTGCTGGGCCAGCAACCGCTGCAATATTTTGCTCTGGCTGATGGTAAAGCTCATGGCCGCGGCTTCCTTGGGCAAACCGGCGGTCTGGTGTACGCGCACGCTGGTCTGGCTGCGGTCGGCCATCAGGATCATCACCCGGCGCATGCCGCAGGCCACCAGGACGTCCCGTGCCGAAGTGGTCAGGTGCATGGCATTGCGAAAGGGGCTCGGCTCCACCAGCATGGCGGAACATTGCTTGCGCCACTGGCTCAGGTCTTGGGCGCTGGGCGGTGCGGCGGGCAGCAAACCGGGGTGGATGCGGCGGCTGCCCGCAGGCCAGATCAGCGCCACGGCGGGGTGCCAGAGGTCCGGCATGGCGTGATGATGGGCGCTGTTGGCCGCTTGTTGGTGCAATTGTTGCTGGACCTCATCCATCGACATCTGCAGATACAAACTGGTGAGGTACTGCCAGCGGGTGATAGCGGGGCTGTCCCAGGCCTGTTGTGCGGCCAGTGCCAGGCCGTTGGCCAGCAACACGGTGTTGGCCGGCTGGTTGAGCCAGCGCCGCAGGATCGGGTCGTCGTCCAGGCGATTCTGCTGACGCAGCGGGTGTTCGCTGTCCCGGGCGATGCGCAGGACTTTCACCAGCTCGCGGCGTTCATTGAGCAGCAGGCGATAACCTTGCGCCACCCAGACGGGCAAGCGCCAGGTCTCCACCAGCGCCAGGCAGATTTCCAGCAGGCGGACGCCGAACAGCTCGCGCTCCACCTTGAGCGCAGGCTCGCCTTTATGGAAAACCCGCAACTCCCACTCCCCCAGCAATCGCGGGTGGGTCAGGGCCAGGGGCCAGAGCGGCGACAGAAACAACAGGCTGCCCCAATGTATGTCTTGCCACAGCCGCGCCAGGCGGCTGGCAAAAAAACCATTGGCCTGTTGCGTGGCGTGCTGGCTGATCAACTGCAACTGGCGCAAGGCGATGGGTATTTCATGCCCCGGCAACGACGGCAGGCGGGCGAGTAGCTCCTCGGTACGCTTGAGGCCGAGGCGGTTGATGGCCACTTCGAGGTTTTCCGCGGGTTCTGCAAGGCTGCCATGGGTGTGATGGTTGGCTTCGCGGATGACGCTCAGGGCCAGTGCGGGGCTGTCCTGCATCAGGTCGGCGATGTCGCGCAATGAGCGGCGGCTGTCGGCAAGGGCCTTGCAGACCAGGTCGTGGCTGGCCTGGGGCACTGGCAGATGCACGCCGTTGAGCAGCTTTACCCAGCCCTCGAGGGTGGTCGGTCGGGGTGTTGGAACCTTGGTTTCGTTAGTCATGGCTGGACGTGATCATCGTATGAATTCTCTACGCCCGGCACGGGGCAAATTGGCTTTTCGCCAGAACAGCCTATAGTCTGGCGCAGTTTTGCCGATAAGTAGAAGAAGAGATTTTTCAGCTTCCGAATATGACCTTGAACCCGACTTAAATAAGTACTTTCTATCTATGGCTAAAATTATCGGCATCATTGTCGTGTTCGCGAGCGTACTCGGCGGATACGTACTCTCCCATGGCAAGATTGCCGCCCTGATCCAGCCCTTCGAGGTGTTGATCATCGGTGGCGCGGCCCTCGGTGCATTTCTGCAGGCCAACCCAGGCTATATGACGATGCATGTGCTCAAGAAATCCTTGAGCATGTTCGGCTCGCGTTTCAGCCACACCTTCTACCTCGAGGTGCTGGGGCTGATCTACGAGATCCTCAACAAGAGCCGCCGCGAAGGCATGATGGCGATCGAGGGCGATATCGAAGACGCCGCCGCCAGCCCGATTTTCGCCAAGTACCCCTCGGTGCTGAAGGATGAACGCATGACGGCGTTCATCTGTGATTACCTGCGCATCATGTCGTCCGGCAACATGGCCCCCCATGAGCTCGAAGGTCTGTTCGACATGGAGCTGTACAGCCTCAAGGAAGACCTGGAGCACCCGTCCCACGCGGTCAACGGTATCGCCGACGGCATGCCTGGCTTCGGTATCGTCGCGGCGGTATTGGGGATCGTGGTGACCATGGCGTCCCTGGGCGATGGCGACCAGAAATCCATCGGCCTGCACGTCGGTGCGGCACTGGTGGGGACCTTCTTCGGTATTTTGGCCGCGTACGGTTTCTTCGGTCCGCTGGCCCATTCCCTGGCCCACGATGCCAAGGAAGAACTCAACGTCTACGAAGCCATCAAGGCGTCCCTGGTGGCCTCGGCCTCGGGCATGCCGCCATCGCTGGCGGTGGAGTTCGGTCGCAAGGTCCTGTACCCGGCGCACCGTCCAAGCTTCGCCGAGCTGGAACAAGCGGTTCGCGGTCGTTAAGTTATGGAAAATAATCAACCGATCATCGTCAAGCGCGTCAAGCGCATAGCCGGCGGGCATCACGGGGGCGCTTGGAAAATCGCCTTCGCCGACTTCGCAACGGCGATGATGGCGTTCTTCCTGGTGCTGTGGCTGCTGTCCACGGCCACCCCGGAACAGAAGATCGCCATCGCCGGTTACTTCAAGGACCCGGTCGGCTTTTCCGAAAGCGGCACGCCCTACATCATCGACCTGGGCGGTTCGCCGACCCTGGCGCCGGAAAACACCCTCAATCCCGAGGTCAAGTCCCAGCCCCAGCCGGACAAGGTGACGGTGGATTCCGAGCAGGTCGAAGGCATGGCCGAACAGGTCGAGCGCGAGCGCCTGGAGTTGCTGTTGCAGGAGTTGCAGAACAAGGTCGAAGAGAATCCGCAACTGCAGAAATTCAAGGACCAGATCCTGTTCGAGATCACGCCGAATGGCCTGCGCATCCAGATCATGGACGCTGATAACCGGCCAATGTTCGACTCTGGCAGCGCGCGCCTGAAACCGTATTTCGAAGACATCCTGCTGGCCATGGCCGACACCATCAAGGCGGTGCCGAACAAGATCAGTATCAGCGGTCACACCGATGCCAAGCCTTACGTTGGCAAAGGCGATTTCGGTAACTGGGAATTGTCGGCCAACCGCGCCAACGCGGCCCGTCGCGCCTTGGTGGCCGGTAGCTATCCGGACGAGCAGGTGGCGCGGGTGGTCGGTTATGCGTCTTCGGCGCTGTTCGATCGCAAGGACCCGTTCAACCCGGTCAACCGGCGTATCGATATCGTGGTGTTGACCAAGAAGGCCCAGCAGGCCATCGAGGGTTCGCAAACCAACGATCCGGCGCCCGATCCGGCGCCCGATCCGGCCCAGGGCGTGGGTGCACCGGGTGAAGTGCCTGCTCCATCCGACGCACCTGGGGCGGCGGCCGATCCGAATGCGTTGCCGGCGGACCAGCAACCCGTGCCAGCCCATGAGCTGCGCGAGCGGCTGAACCTGTTCGACGACGTCGCGCCGAAACCGGCTGAGCCGCCGGCGCAGTAATCCACAAACAAAAAAGCCGACCTCGAGGTCGGCTTTTTTGTGGGTGACTGTTTACTTGGGGCTTGCTTGCCTTTGTGGCGAGGGAGCTTGCTCCCGCTGGGCTGCGAAGCAGCCCCATCCAAGGGGAGTGCTTCGCACTCAAGCGGGAGCAAGCTCCCTCGCCACAAAGGTGTCCTGCCGGGTCAGTAACTGCTTTCCGGCAAACTGGCGATGATCGAGCGGTAGCTGTTCATCCGTTGCTGATGCACGCGACCTTCTTCCAGGGCCTTGAGCAGGGCGCAACCGGGTTCGCGGTCGTGCTTGCAGTCGCGGAAGCGGCAGGTGCCGATCAGCTCGTTGAACTCGATGAACCCGGCTTCGACATCGGCCCGGCTGACGTGGCCCAGGCCGAATTCGCGGATACCCGGCGAGTCGATCAATTCACCGCCGCCAGGGAAGTGGAACAGCCGCGCGGTGGTGGTGGTGTGGGTGCCCTGGCCGGACAGCTCGGACAACGGCCCGACACGGGTCTCGACTTCCGGCAGCAGGCTGTTGACCAGCGAAGACTTGCCAACGCCGGACTGGCCGACGAACACGCTGATGCGCCCGTCCAGTTGCCGTTGCAATTGTTCCATGCCGTTGCCGTGATGGGCCGAGACTTCCAGTACCGGATAACCCAAGTCCCGATAGACCGACAGCAGGGCGTTCAGCGCCGGGGCGTTGTGTTCGTCGATCAGGTCGAATTTGTTGAGCAGCAGCAACGGACGGATACCCGCGTGTTCGGCGGCCACCAGGTAACGGTCGATCAGGTTGGCGTGGGGCTCGGGCAACGGGGCGAACACGATGACGATCATGTCGACGTTGGCGGCCACCGGCTTGAGCTGGCCTCGGCTGTCCGGACGGCACAGCTCGGTGTGGCGCGGCAACTGCGCGACGATCACGCCGATGCCCTGGTTGCCGGCACGCCAGACCACCTGGTCGCCCGTCACCAGCGCCGGCAGGTTGGCGCGCAAGTGGCAGCGGAACACCTGGCCGGCCAGTTCGCCTTCCCGGGCCTCGACCTCGACCTGCACGCCGAAGTGGGCGATCACCAGGCCGGTCTGTTCTGGGCCCAGGTCGCCACCCTCCAGGGCTTCGACAGCACTGGATTCGCGTTTGGCGGCGCGCGCGGCGCGCTCGCCCTGGATCTTTTCGATGCGCCAGTTCTGACGACGATTGAGTTGGCGTTTGGCCATGGGTGTTCCGTATGAAGAAATGCAGCGAATAGGGTAAAACGGCGGCGAGTTTAGCACGCCCAAGGGCCTGCCTAAGCTAAACTGCGTGGCTACGCCGAGGAGCTTCCCTATGCAAAACCCGCAGAACCTGATCTGGATCGACCTGGAAATGACCGGTCTGAACCCAGACACCGACGTCATCATTGAAATGGCCACCATCGTCACCGACAGCGACCTCAACACCCTGGCCGAAGGCCCGGTGATCGCGATCCACCACAGCGACGCGATCCTGGCCGGCATGGACGAGTGGAACACGCGCCAGCACGGCGGCTCGGGCCTGACCCAGCGGGTGCGCGAGAGCAAGATCAGCATGGCCGAAGCCGAAGCCCAGACCCTCGCGTTCCTGGAGCAGTGGGTGCCCAAGGGCAAGTCGCCGATCTGTGGCAACAGCATCTGCCAGGACCGTCGCTTCCTTTATACCCACATGAAATCCCTGGAAAGCTACTTCCACTACCGCAACCTGGACGTCTCCACCCTCAAGGAACTGGCCGCCCGCTGGGCGCCAGAAGTGCGCGACAGTTTCCAGAAGGGCAGCACCCACCTGGCCCTGGACGACATCCGCGAGTCCATTGCCGAGTTGCAGCACTACCGTAAGCACTTCATCAAGTTCTAACCGGCACCCCAGCGGCTGGCCAGATTGCTTTTGTGGCGAGGGAGCTTGCTCCCGCTGGCCTGTGCAGCAGGCCCCAACAGCTTCAGGTAGGCCGAATTGTCCGGTTTGGCGGCTGCTGCGCAGCCGAGCGGGAGCAAGCTCCCTCGCCACAGGGGGTAGTTTGAACTTGGCGGTATGGCGCTCAGGCAGAAGACGCGGCCGCGCCCTCTTTTGGTGCCTGCCCAAACTGGCTAGACTGCGCGCCTTCCCGTATGGACCGCCATCATGTTGCTGATGCTTTATCTGATCGCCATCACCGCCGAAGCCATGACCGGCGCCTTGTCCGCCGGGCGGCGGGGTATGGATTGGTTCGGTGTGGTGCTGATCGCCTGTGTCACGGCATTGGGTGGCGGCTCGGTGCGCGACGTGCTGCTCGGTCATTACCCACTCACTTGGGTCAAACACCCGGAATACCTGGTACTGACCACCGCCGCGGCAATGCTGACGGTGTTCCTGGCGCGCTGGATGCGCCATCTGCGCTCGCTGTTTCTGGTGCTCGACGCCGTGGGCCTGGTGGCGTTCACCCTGATCGGCTGCATGACGGCCCTGGAAATGGGCCATGGCATGCTGGTGGCGTCGGTCAGCGGGGTGATCACCGGGGTGTTCGGCGGCATCTTGCGGGACATCTTCTGCAACGATATTCCGCTGATCTTCCGTCGCGAACTCTACGCCAGTGTTTCATTTGCCGCGGCATGGTGTTATCTGCTGTGTGTCTTCCTGCAACTGCCGAACGAACAGGCGATCCTCATCACCTTGTTTGGCGGTTTCCTGCTGCGGCTCCTGGCGATTCGCTTTCACTGGGAAATGCCGAAGTTCGTCTACAACGACGAGGTCTGACGCTCGGCATGTTGGCGCAACGCCCACGCCACGTGTTCGCGCACCAGTTCCGACGGGTAGTCGCGCCGTGCCTCCAGGGCTTGCAGCACGGGAATCGTGGACGGCGCGTTACCCAGGCCCACCGCCAGGTTGCGCAGCCAGCGCTCGTAACCGGCACGGCGCAATGGTGAACCTTCGGTGCTGCTGAGGAATTTCTCTTCGTCCCACATGAACAGCTCGGCCAGCCCGGCATTGTCCAGGTTGTGCCGCGGCTTGAAGTCGCTTTCCCCGGACGGCCGGGCAAAGCGGTTCCACGGGCAGACGATCTGGCAGTCGTCACAGCCGAACACCCGATTGCCGATCAGCGGCCGCAGCTCTTCGGGAATGGCGCTTTTCAGCTCGATGGTCAGGTAGGAAATGCAGCGGCGAGCATCGAGCACGTAGGGCCCGACGAAGGCATTCGTCGGACAGATGTCCAGGCATGCGGTGCATTTTCCGCAATGCTCGGTGCCGTGGGGCGGGTCGATGGGCAGCGGCAGGTCGACAAACAGCTCGCTCAGGAAGAAATAGCTGCCGGCCTTGCGGTTCAATACCAGGGTGTTTTTACCGATCCAGCCCAGGCCGGCCTGTTCGGCGATGGCTTTTTCCAGCACCGGTGCGCTGTCGACGAAGGCGCGGTAGCCAAAGGGGCCGATGACCGCCTGAATTTTTTCCGCCAATTGCTGCACGCGTTTACGGATCAATTTGTGGTAATCGCGGCCCAACGCATAACGCGAGACGTAGGCTTTTTCCGGTTGGCCGAGCAATTGCGCCATGTGCGTGTCGCCCGGCAGGTAATCCATGCGCAGGGACACCACCCGCAGCGTGCCCGGCACCAGCTCCTCAGGGTGCGAGCGCTTGCTGCCATGGGCGCCCATGTAGTCCATTTCGCCGTGGTAGCCGGCCTCGAGCCAGCGTTGCAGGTGCTGTTCATGCTCGACCAGGTCCAGGCCGCTGATGCCGACCTGCTGGAAGCCCAGCTCGCGGCCCCATTCCTTGATGGATTGGGCGAGGGCGGGGAGGTCTGTGGGAATGGCAGGCATGAGGCGAGAGAAACCGGAGCTGAGATGCGTATAATTCTGCCAGACATCGGAGCCCGAAGACGCATGCCGCACACTAAAGATGATTTTCCCGACGCGCTGTACAGCGCCGCGCAGGTCCGGGCCCTCGATGCTCAACTGATCGCGGCCGGCACCGCCGGTTTCGAATTGATGCAGCGCGCTGCCCGTGCCACCTGGCGAGCGATCGTCCGGCGCTGGCCTGACGCCCGCGAGCTGACCGTGCTGGCCGGCCATGGCAACAATGCCGGTGATGGCTATCTGGTCGCGACCCTGGCCCGGCGCGCCGGTTGGTCGGTGCGGGTCCTGACGGTGGGCGAGCCCCGGCGATTGCAGGGGGACGCGGCCAATGCCCACGCCGAGGCCGTGGCGGTGGGCGTGCCGATGGAGCCGTGGTCGAATGAGGCCGAGTTGCGTGGCGTGCTGCTGGACGCTCTGCTCGGCACGGGCCTGAGTGGCGATGTGCGCGAGCCTTATGTGCAGGCCATCGATACGATCAACGTCAGCGGCCTGCCGGTCGCGGCGGTGGATATTCCTTCGGGGTTGTGCGCCGACACCGGCCGGGTGCTGGGCACGGCGGTGGCGGCCGACCTGACCGTGACCTTCATTGGCTTGAAACTGGGGTTGTTCACCGGCGAAGCGGCGGACCGGGTCGGAGAGCTGGTGTTCAATGACCTGCACGCCGATCCGGATATTGTTGAAGCGGCACCGGCCAGTGCCCGGCTGCTCCTACCCAGTAATCTGCCACGTCTGACGCCTCGCGCTGCCACTTCTCATAAAGGCAAGTTCGGTCACGTGCTGTTGATCGGTGGCGACCGGGGCTTCGGCGGCGCCATCCAGATGAGCGCCGAAAGCGCCCTGCGCTGCGGCGCGGGCATGGTTTCGCTGGCGACCCGCAGCGAGCATGTGTCCGCCGCACTGACGCGTCTGCCGGAAGTGATGGTGCAGGGCACCCATTCGGCGAACCAATTGATGGGCTTGCTCCAACAGGCCAGCGTGCTGGTGGTCGGGCCGGGCCTGGGCCAGGCCGCTTGGGGGCGCAGCCTGTTGTCGGCGGCGGCCAATGCGCCACTGCCGCAAGTCTGGGATGCCGATGCGCTGAACCTGTTGAGTGCCGGCGATGTCCGTCTGCCTGCGCAATGTGTCATCACCCCGCACCCGGGCGAGGCGGCGCGCCTGCTGGAAATATCCACCGCTCAGGTGCAGGCCGATCGCCCGGCGGCGGCCCAGGCCTTGAGCCAGAAATACACCGCCACGGTGATCCTCAAGGGCGCCGGCAGCCTGATCGCCAGCCCGGACGGACGCTTGGCGGTTTGCAGTCAGGGCCATCCGGCCATGGCCACCGCCGGTCTGGGGGATGTGCTGGCCGGCGTGGTCGGGGCCTTGCTGGCCCAAGGTATGGAAGGCTTCGAGGCCGCGTGCCTGGCGGTCTGGCTGCATGCCAATGCCGGTGCCCAGGCCGGTCGCTCGGGCCGAGGACTGGCGGCAACCGATCTGATCCCGGCCATTCGTCAGTTGTTGGAGGAGCATTCACCGTGTCTGAAGTAACCCTGTACGTGGCGGACGAACAAGCCATGACACAATTTGGCGCCCGCATCGCGCAGGTCACCGCCGGTCACGGCCTGATTTTTCTCGAAGGCGACCTTGGCGCGGGGAAAACCACCTTGTCCCGTGGCATCATCCGCGGCCTCGGGCACGTCGGTTCAGTCAAGAGCCCGACGTTCACCTTGGTCGAGCCCTATGAGATCGGCGACATCCGCGCCTTCCATTTCGACCTGTATCGACTGGTGGATCCTGAGGAACTGGAGTTCCTCGGCATCCGCGATTATTTCGAAGATGACGCCTTGTGCCTGATCGAATGGCCCCAGAAGGGTGCAGGCTTTTTGCCAAAGCCCGACCTGACCATTACCATTGGCGCGCAGAACGGCGGGCGTTCGCTGAAACTGACGCCGCAAGGCTCCCGTGGTGAGTCGTGGTGTGCCGCTTTGGCATTGGAAACTAATTGATGATGGGGTTTGGTATGCGCTTTCGCGCGGTGGTTGCTGTCGTAGGACTGTTGCTTACGGCACTGGCCGTCGATGCTGTGGCCGAGACAAAGGTCAACAGCGTTCGCCTCTGGCGGGCGCCGGACAACACGCGTCTGGTGTTCGACCTGACGGGGCCGGTGCAGCACAGCATATTCACCCTGACCGCCCCGGATCGCCTGGTGATCGACATCAACGGTGCTTCCCTGGGCGCGCCGCTGAACGTCGCCACCGCCAATACGCCGATCACCGCGATGCGCTCGGCCCAGCGTACGCCGACCGACCTGCGGGTGGTCATCGACCTGAAAAAAGCCGTGACCCCGAAAAGCTTCACCCTTGCCCCCAATGCCCAGTACGGCAACCGGCTGGTGGTGGACCTGTTCGACAACCCGGCCGATGCCGACCCACCGCCACCACCGCCGACCAAGGTTGCCACGGTGCCCGCGGTGCCGGTGACCCCGACCGAGCCTGCGCTCAAGCTGCCACCGGCCCCGGCCGGCAAGCGCGACATCATCGTGGTGATCGACGCCGGTCATGGTGGCGAAGACCCGGGTGCCTCGGGCTCGCGCGGGCAACGTGAAAAAGACGTGGTGCTGTCCATCGCCCGTGAATTGCAGCGCCAGGTCAACGGCATGAAAGGCTTCCGCGCCGAACTGACCCGCACTGGCGACTATTTCATTCCCTTGCGTGGTCGCACTGAAATCGCCCGCAAGAAAGGCGCCGACCTGTTCGTCTCCATCCACGCCGACGCCGCGCCTTCGGCGGCAGCGTTCGGGGCCTCGGTGTTTGCCCTGTCCGACCGTGGCGCGACTTCCGAGACCGCCCGCTGGCTGGCCGACACCGAAAACCGTTCCGACCTGATCGGCGGTGCCGGTAACGTCAGCCTCGACGACAAGGACCGGATGCTCGCCGGTGTATTGCTCGATTTGTCGATGACGGCTTCGTTGACCTCCAGCCTGAACGTCGGCCAGAAGGTCCTGAGCAACATCGGTCGCGTCACGCCGCTGCACAAGCAGCGCGTCGAGCAGGCCGGGTTCATGGTGCTCAAGTCGCCGGACATCCCGTCGATCCTGGTGGAAACCGGGTTCATCTCCAACGCCAACGAAGCCTCGAAACTGTCAACGTCGAGCCACCAGCAGGCCCTGGCCCGCTCCATCAGCAGCGGCGTGCGGCAGTTCTTCCAGCAGAACCCACCGCCGGGCACCTACATCGCCTGGCTGCGGGACTCCGGCAAGATCGCCCAGGGGCCACGGGATCACCGCGTCAACCCTGGCGAAACCCTGGCGATGATTGCCGTACGCTACCAGGTGTCGCCCGCCACCTTGCGCAGCGCCAACAATCTCAAGAGCGATGAGCTCAAGATTGGCCAGACCCTGACCATTCCGGGCAATGAAGTGGCGGTCAAGCAATGAGTGACGAAGTGATCGGCAGCACCGCCCGCATCGAACTGCTCAGCCCTCGGCTGGCGAACCAGATCGCCGCCGGTGAAGTGGTCGAGCGTCCGGCGTCGGTCATCAAGGAGCTGCTGGAAAACAGCCTCGATTCGGGGGCCAGGCGCATCGATGTGGATGTCGAGCAGGGTGGCGTCAAGCTGCTGCGGGTGCGCGATGACGGCGGCGGTATTTCCTCCGACGACCTGCCACTGGCCCTGGCGCGTCACGCCACCAGCAAGATCCGCGACCTGGAAGACCTCGAGCGGGTCATGAGCCTGGGGTTCCGGGGCGAGGCGCTGGCGTCCATCAGTTCGGTGTCGCGCCTGACCCTCACCTCCCGCACCCGCGACGCCGAGCAGGCCTGGCAGGTCGAGACCGAAGGCCGCGACATGGCGTCTCGCGTCCAGCCCGCGGCCCATCCGGTGGGCACTTCGGTGGAAGTGCGCGACTTGTTCTTCAATACCCCGGCTCGGCGCAAGTTTCTCAAGGCCGAGAAGACTGAATTCGATCACCTGCAAGAAGTCATCAAGCGCCTGGCCTTGGCGCGTTTTGACGTGGCGTTCCATTTGCGCCACAACGGCAAGACCATCCTCAGCCTGCACGAGGCCCATGACGATGCCGCCCGCGCCCGGCGCGTGGGCGCGGTGTGTGGCGCGGGTTTCCTGGAGCAGGCCTTGCCCATTGAGGTGGAGCGCAATGGCCTGCACCTGTGGGGCTGGGTCGGCTTGCCAACGTTCTCCCGCAGCCAGGCGGACTTGCAATATTTCTACGTGAACGGCCGGGCGGTGCGCGACAAGCTGGTGGCCCACGCGGTGCGCCAGGCGTATCGCGATGTGCTGTTCAATGGCCGGCATCCGACCTTCGTGCTGTTTTTCGAAGTCGATCCGGCGGTGGTGGACGTCAACGTGCACCCGACCAAGCACGAGGTGCGCTTCCGTGACGGGCGCATGGTCCACGATTTCCTCTACGGCACCTTGCACCGTGCCTTGGGCGATGTGCGTCCGGAAGATCAATTGGCGGCTCCGGCGACAGTGGCAGGCATGGTCCGGCCAACGGGGCTGGAAGCGGGTGAATTCGGGCCCCAGGGCGAGATGCGCCTGGCGGCCAATGCCCTGCTGGAGCAACCCCAGCCTCAGCCGAACTACAACACGGCCGGCAGCGGTGCTGGCAGCGGCTATCAGTATCAATACACCCCGCGCCCGCAATCCAGCGTGCCGGCAGCCGAGGCCCAGGCGGCCTATCGCGAATTCTTCAAGCCCCTGCCGGAAGCCGGTGCGGCGGCGCTGCCCGACGGCCAGGGCGATATCCCGCCGCTGGGCTATGCCCTGGCGCAACTCAAAGGCATTTATATCCTCTCGGAAAATGCCCAGGGCCTGGTGCTGGTGGACATGCACGCCGCCCATGAGCGGATCATGTACGAACGGCTGAAAATCGCCATGGCCAGCGAAGGCCTGAGCGGCCAGCCGCTGTTGGTGCCCGAGTCCCTGGCGGTCAGCCAGCGTGAAGCCGATTGCGCCGAAGAGCATGTCGCCTGGTTCCAGCGCCTGGGCTTCGAATTGCAGCGCCTGGGCCCGGAAACCCTGGCGATCCGCCAGATCCCGGCCTTGTTGAAGCAGGCCGAGGCCAATCGCCTGGTCAGCGACGTGCTGGCGGACTTGATGGAGTACGGCACCAGCGACCGGATCCAGGCGCACCTGAACGAACTGCTCGGCACCATGGCCTGTCACGGCGCGATCCGCGCCAACCGGCGCCTGGCCCTGCCGGAAATGAACGGCCTGCTGCGGGACATGGAAAACACCGAGCGCAGCGGTCAATGCAACCATGGCCGGCCGACCTGGACCCAACTGGGCCTGGACGACCTGGACAAACTGTTCCTGCGCGGTCGTTGATGAGCCAGTTGCCCCCTGCGATTTTCCTGATGGGCCCGACCGCCGCTGGCAAGACCGACCTGGCCATCGAATTGACCAAGGTCTTGCCCTGCGAGTTGATCAGCGTCGATTCGGCCCTGGTCTACCGGGGCATGGACATCGGCACCGCCAAGCCGTCAAAGGAGCTGCTGGCCGAATTTCCCCACCGCCTGATCGATATCCTGGACCCGGCCGAGGCTTATTCGGCGGCTGATTTCCGCCGTGACGCGCTCCAGGCCATGGCCGAGATCACCGCGCGGGGCAAGATCCCGCTGCTGGTGGGCGGCACGATGCTGTATTACAAGGCCTTGGTCGACGGGCTGGCGGACATGCCGGCGGCCGATCCCGAGGTGCGCGCGCAGATCGAAGAAGAGGCCGCGCGCCTGGGCTGGCAGGCCTTGCACGAGCAATTGGCGGTCATCGACCCGGAGTCGGCGGCGCGTATTCACCCCAATGACCCGCAGCGGCTCAGTCGGGCCCTTGAGGTTTACCGGGTCAGCGGTCAGAGCATGACCGCCCTGCGCCAGCGACAATCTGCGCAAAGTACTGAAGCAGCCGCTTCGGGACTGCAACAATTGCCCTATACTGTCGCGAATCTGGCCATCGCTCCGGCGAACCGGCAAGTGCTGCATCGGCGAATTGAACAAAGATTCACATTAATGTTGGAACAGGGGTTCATAGACGAGGTCGTAGCCCTGCGTGAGCGAAGTGACCTGCATGCCGGGTTGCCGTCTATACGTGCGGTGGGTTATCGACAAGTCTGGGACTACCTGGACGGCAAGCTGACGTCAGCCGAGATGCAGGAGCGTGGGATCATTGCCACGCGCCAATTGGCGAAACGCCAGTTCACCTGGCTGCGCAGCTGGACTGACCTGCATTGGCTCGACAGTCTCGATTGCGACAATCTGCCACGCGCCTTGAAATACCTCGGGACCATCTCCATATTGAGCTGAGTCCTTGCAATTGCCGTCTATCCTTGGGGGTGTGACGGCCCAAGCCATCTGATTCCGATTTTTATTATTGATCCTTAAAGGAGTGCGGCACATGTCAAAAGGGCATTCGCTACAAGACCCTTACTTGAACACTTTACGTAAAGAGAAAGTTGGGGTGTCCATCTATCTGGTCAACGGGATCAAACTGCAAGGCACGATCGAGTCTTTCGACCAGTTCGTCATCCTTCTGAAAAACACCGTCAGCCAGATGGTCTACAAGCACGCGATCTCGACAGTGGTGCCAGTTCGTCCAATTCGTCTGCCTAGCGCAACCGAATCCGAAGGCGGTGACGCTGAACCGGGTAACGCCTGATAGGAGCCTCCTTTGTTCTTTGAGCGCCACGGTGGTGGTGAACGGGCCATTCTCGTTCACTTGGATGGACAGGACCCTGAGGCGCGCGAAGATCCGCAGGAGTTTCAGGAATTGGCACTTTCGGCCGGCGCCGAGACCGTCGCGTTTTTCAACGTGCCGCGTCATCGGCCAACCGCCAAGTTCCTGATCGGCAGTGGCAAGGTCGAGGAGTTGCGCGACCTGGTCAAGGCCGAGCAGGTCGATCTGGTGATTTTCAATCACATCCTCACGCCCAGTCAGGAACGTAACCTCGAACGTGTCTTCGAGTGTCGCGTGATCGACCGCACGGGGCTGATCCTCGATATCTTCGCCCAGCGCGCCCGCACCCATGAAGGCAAGCTCCAGGTCGAACTGGCCCAGCTTGAACACATGAGTACGCGGCTGGTTCGCGGCTGGACTCACCTTGAGCGGCAGAAAGGCGGTATCGGCCTGCGCGGCCCGGGTGAAACCCAGCTGGAAACCGACCGACGCCTGTTGCGGGTTCGCCTGCGCCAGATCAAGGGGCGGCTGGAAAAGGTCCGCAGCCAGCGTGAGCAGTCGCGACGTGGTCGCAAGCGCGCGGATATCCCGACGGTTTCACTGGTGGGCTATACCAACGCCGGCAAATCGACCCTGTTCAACAATGTCACCCAATCCGACGTCTACGCCGCCGACCAGTTGTTCGCAACGCTCGACCCGACCCTGCGCCGGCTCGACCTGGACGACCTCGGGCCGATCGTGCTGGCCGACACCGTGGGCTTCATCCGTCACCTGCCGCATAAGCTGGTCGAGGCTTTCCGGGCTACGCTCGAAGAGTCGAGCAACTCCGACCTGCTGCTGCACGTGATCGATGCCGCCGAGCCGGACCGGATGCTGCAGATCGAGCAGGTGATGGTGGTGCTGGGCGAGATCGGAGCCCAGGACTTGCCGATCCTCGAGGTATACAACAAACTCGATTTGCTCGAAGGCGTGGAGCCACAGATCCAGCGCGATGCCGACGGCAAGCCGCAACGGGTCTGGCTGTCGGCCCGCGATGGCAGCGGCCTGGACCTGCTCAAGCAGGCCGTGGCCGAGCTGTTGGGCAACGATCTGTTTGTCGGCACCCTGAAGTTGCCGCAACGTTTCGCCCGGCTGCGTGCGCAGTTTTTCGAGCTGGGGGCGGTGCAAAAAGAAGAACACGACGAAGAAGGTGTCTGCCTGCTGGCTGTTCGCCTGCCTCGGGCGGAGCTCAACCGACTGGTCAGTCGCGAAGGGCTGCAACCGATGGAATTCATCGAGCAACACACTTTGCAATAAAAGCCTGAGAAAGCGGTGTCAGGCATTCTGTAGCATTGGTCGGCGCGCCGTGGGTGCGTCTTTGCTTTATCAGATGGAGAGCGCTATGGCTTGGAATGAGCCGGGTGGCAACTCGAATAATCAGGATCCTTGGGGTGGCAAGCGTCGTAACAACGGCGACCGCAAGGGGCCGCCGGATCTCGACGAGGCCTTCCGAAAGCTGCAGGAAAGCCTGAACGGTTTGTTCGGTGGTGGTAAAAAACGCGGTGACGAGGGTGGCGGTCGTTCGGGCAAGGGCGGTGGTTTCGGCCTGCTCGGCATCGGTCTCGTCGTGCTGGCGGCTGTCTGGCTGTACAGCGCGGTCTATGTCGTGGACGAGCAGGAGCAGGCGGTGGTGCTGCGCTTCGGCAAGTACTACGAGACGGTTGGGCCGGGCCTGAACATCTATTTCCCGCCGATCGACCAGAAGTACATGGAGAACGTCACGCGTGAGCGGGCGTACACCAAGCAGGGCCAGATGCTGACCGAAGACGAGAACATCGTCGAAGTGCCGCTGACCGTGCAATACAAGATCACCAACCTGCAGGACTTCGTGCTGAACGTCGACCAGCCGGAAATCAGCCTGCAGCACGCGACCGAAAGTGCTTTGCGCCATGTGGTGGGTTCCACCGCCATGGACCAGGTGCTGACCGAAGGTCGTGAACTGATGGCCAGCGAAATCAAGGAGCGCCTGCAGCGGTTCCTCGATACCTATCGCACCGGTATCACTGTCACCCAGGTCAACGTCCAGAGCGCAGCGGCACCGCGTGAGGTCCAGGAAGCCTTCGACGACGTGATCCGTGCCCGTGAAGACGAGCAGCGTTCGCGCAACCAGGCCGAAACCTATGCCAACGGCGTCGTGCCGGAAGCCCGTGGCCAGGCCCAGCGCATCATCGAGGATGCCAACGGTTACCGCGATGAAGTGGTCTCCCGTGCCAAGGGTGAGGCTGATCGCTTCACCAAGCTGGTGGCCGAGTATCGCAAGGCCCCTGAAGTGACCCGCCAGCGTCTGTACCTGGACACCATGCAGGAAGTCTTCAGCAACACCAGCAAGGTCCTCGTGACCGGCAACAAGAACGGCCAGAGCAATCTGCTGTACCTGCCGCTGGACAAGATGGTCGAGAGCGGTCGCAACACCAGTACGCCACCGGCCAGTTCGGCGGCGGCCAGCAATGAGGCCGGCACCCGCGCGGCGGCGGACCTGCAACAACAGCAAGCACGTACCAGGGAGAGTCGCTGATGAGCAATAAATCGCTGATCGCCCTTATTGTCGGTGTCGTCGTGGCGATCGCTGCCTGGAACTGCTTCTACATCGTGGCTCAGACCGAGCGCGCGGTGTTGCTGCAATTCGGTCGCGTGGTCCAGGCTGATGTCCAGCCGGGGCTGCATGTGAAGGTGCCGTACGTCAACAAGGTGCGCAAGTTCGACGCTCGCCTGATGACGCTGGATGCGCCGACGCAACGCTTCCTGACGCTGGAAAAGAAAGCCGTGATGGTGGACGCCTATGCCAAGTGGCGCGTGAAGGATGCCGAGCGCTTCTACACCGCGACCTCGGGCCTGAAGCAGATCGCCGACGAGCGTCTGTCCCGTCGTCTGGAATCGGGCCTGCGTGACCAGTTCGGTAAGCGCACGTTGCATGAAGTGGTGTCCGGTGAGCGCGATGCGCTCATGGCCGACATCACCCGTTCGCTGAATGCGATGGCGGAAAAAGAGCTGGGTATCGAAGTGGTCGATGTCCGGGTCAAGGCCATCGACCTGCCGAAGGAAGTGAACCGCAGCGTGTTCGAGCGGATGAGCACCGAGCGTGAGCGTGAAGCCCGCGAGCACCGCGCCAAGGGTAACGAGCTGGCCGAAGGCATCCGTGCCGACGCCGATCGCCAACGCCGCGTGCTGCTGGCCGAAGCCTATCGTGAATCGGAAGAGGTCCGGGGTGATGGTGATGCCCAGGCCGCTTCGATCTACGCCAAGGCCTACGGTCAGGATCAGGAGTTCTACGCGTTCTACCGTAGCCTGCGTGCCTACCGTGAAAGCTTCGCGAACAAATCCGACGTCCTGGTCCTGGACCCAAGCAGCGACTTCTTCCACTACCTGGAAAAGTCCAAGCCTTGATGCGACGTTGACCTGAAACACTCCGCCCGGCGGCTAAAGCGTCGGGCGGGGTGATCCTTTGGGAAAACGTGTGTATGATGCGGCAGCCGGGAAATTCCCGGCTTTTTTGCGTCTGCACGTTCGATTGCGGTTTATAGGTGCAGGCGTCGAGTTGAACGACTCGACAGGTTTTTCGAGGGAAGTGCCGGGCGAGGCCGATTGCGGGCCATTCGTCACGTCGCTCTTGCGCGTTTTTTGCCCAAGCTGCGCGCCTGGCGCAGGCATTTTCTGCTTCACTCAAGGCCAGCCGAAAGCTGGCCGCCCGGACCATAGGGGAATGGCGTAATGGCAACGGTAGACCGCTGGCTGCTGCCAGATGGCATCGAAGAAGTACTGCCACCGGAAGCTGCGCGTATCGAAGTAGCGCGTCGGCAGGTGTTGGATCTATTCCAGAGTTGGGGTTACGAGTTCGTCGTCACCCCGCATATCGAGTACCTGGAATCCCTGCTCACCGGCGCGGGCCAGGACCTGGATCTGCGCACCTTCAAGGTTATCGACCCGCAGTCGGGCCGGCAGATGGGCTTTCGTGCCGACATCACACCGCAAGTGGCGCGCATCGATGCTCATACCCTGCGCCGTGAAGGTCCGAGCCGCCTGTGCTACGCCGGCAGCGTGCTGCATGCCCAGCCGCGTGCCTTGTCGTCTTCGCGCAGCCCGATCCAGCTGGGCGCCGAGTTGTATGGCGATGCCAGCCCGAGCAGCGACGTGGAAGTCATCAGCCTGATGTTGGCCATGCTGCAACTGGCTGACGTGCCGGATGTCCACATGGATCTGGGGCATGTCGGCATCTATCGCCGCCTGGCCCGTGCGGCCGGTTTGTCCGGCGAAGTGGAGCAACAGTTGTTCGATGCCCTGCAACGCAAGGCCATCGACGAAGTCATCAGTCTGACCGAGGGCTTGCCGGCCGATCTGTCGGGCATGCTGCGCGCGCTGGTGGACCTGTGTGGCGGGCGTGAAGTATTGGCCGCCGCCCGTGAGCGCCTGGCCCAGGCGCCGGCGCCGGTGTTGGCCGCGCTGGACGATTTGCTGGCGATTGCCGAGCGTCTGTCGGTGCGCTTCCCCGAGTTGCCGCTGTATTTCGACCTGGGCGAGTTGCGCGGTTATCACTATCACACTGGCGTTGTGTTCGCCGTGTTCGTGCCGGGCGTGGGTCAGTCCATCGCCCAGGGCGGCCGTTATGACGACATCGGTGCCGACTTCGGGCGCGCCCGTCCGGCGACCGGTTTCTCCACCGATTTGAAAACCCTGGTGACCCTGGGGCGTGCTGAAGTCGAGCTACCGTCTGGCGGTATCTGGATGCCTGACAGTACGGATGCGGCACTCTGGCAGGCAGTCTGTCAGTTGCGCAGTGAGGGTCAGCGTGTTGTCCAGGCTTTGCCTGGGCAGCCTTTGGCCGCCGCCCGTGAAGCGGACTGCGACCGACAATTGATTCAGCAGAACGGGCTTTGGCAAGTATTGCCGCTGGCTTCTTGAGTTTTCCCGCCGGCCGCGGCCGGCACCAAGTTTGCGCGAATGAGGACAAGTGTTATGGGTAAGAATGTCGTAGTCCTGGGCACCCAGTGGGGTGATGAGGGCAAAGGCAAGATCGTTGATCTGCTGACCGAACATGCTGCCGCCGTAGTGCGCTACCAGGGTGGCCACAACGCAGGCCACACCTTGGTGATCGACGGTGAAAAAACCGTCCTGCACCTGATTCCGTCGGGCGTGCTGCGCGAAGGCGTCCAGTGCCTGATCGGCAACGGTGTGGTGGTTGCGCCCGATGCCTTGCTGCGGGAAATCATCAAGCTGGAAGAAAAAGGCGTACCGGTGCGTGAGCGCCTGCGTATCAGCCCGTCCTGCCCGTTGATCCTGTCCTATCACGTGGCGCTGGACCAGGCCCGTGAAAAGGCCCGTGGCGAGCTGAAGATCGGCACCACTGGTCGTGGCATCGGCCCGGCCTACGAAGACAAGGTGGCCCGTCGTGGCCTGCGCATCGGTGACCTGTTCCACCGTGAGCGTTTTGCCGCCAAGCTGGGTGAGTTGCTGGACTACCACAACTTCGTCCTGGTCAATTACTACAAAGAACCGGCTATCGACTTCCAGAAGACCCTGGACGAGTGCATGGAGTACGCCGAGCTGCTCAAGCCGATGATGCTCGACGTCACCGCCGAGCTGCACGAACTGCGCCGCGCCGGCAAGGACATCATGTTCGAAGGTGCCCAGGGTTCGCTGCTGGACATCGACCACGGTACCTACCCGTACGTCACCAGCTCCAACACCACCGCCGGCGGCATCGCCACCGGTTCGGGTTTCGGCCCGATGTACCTGGACTACATCCTGGGTATCACCAAGGCCTACACCACGCGCGTCGGTTCGGGTCCATTCCCGACTGAGCTGTTCGACGACGTCGGTGCCTTCCTGGCCAAGCGAGGCCACGAATTCGGTGCCACCACCGGGCGTGCCCGTCGTTGTGGCTGGTTCGATGCCGTCATCTTGCGTCGCGCCATCGACGTCAACAGCATCTCGGGCCTGTGCCTGACCAAGCTGGACGTACTGGACGGCCTGGAAACCATCAACATCTGCGTGGGCTACAAGAACCAGGACGGCGCCGTCATCGACGCACCGACCGACGCCGACAGCTACATCGGCCTGGAGCCGGTGTACGAGCAGATGCCCGGCTGGACCGAGTCGACCGTGGGTGCCAAGACCCTGGAAGAGCTGCCAGTGGCGGCCCGCAACTACATCAAGCGCGTTGAAGAGTTGGTCGGTGCGCCGATCGACATTATTTCGACGGGGCCGGACCGCAACGAAACCATCGTTCTGCGTCATCCGTTTGCCTGATAAGTCTTTGATGTAAAACACAAAGGGCCCCCGTCGGGGCCCTTTGTCGTTTCTGCCTGCCGGGCGGCACGACACTTGCTACGCAACTCCATTAAGGCACCGCTTTCCCGGGTGCCATCAAATTAATGGCGTTTGGTAGAGGGATTTCACGTGTCGGCCGTTCTCTCACTGTTACAAAGCCGTTTATTGCGGCCTGTGTTCGTTACCCTGGGTATCGCCCTTTTGGTGCAGGTGCTGGTGGCCGTTGCGCTGACCCGAAGCACCGTCACGGCGCTGGAAGCCGACCTGGGCGCGCGGTTGGGGGTGGACAGCCAGAAGCTTTCCGCCGAGCTGGAGCAGGCCGGGCGAGAGGTCACGTCGAGCCTGGACAGTCTGTCCGCCAATACCCGCCAGCGGCTCAATGCCGGCTTGTCTGCTCGCCTGAAGGACGAGCAGGCGCAGTTACGCACGACACTCGAGAAATCGCTCAAGGATTCCGCCAATGATATGGCGCAACTCCTGGCCTCCGTCGCTCCGCGTGCCATGTGGGATAACGACGTGCCCACCCTTTCTGAATTCGCCCGCCGGGCCCAGCGCAATCCCAACGTGCTGTTCGTCATCTATGACGACGCTGCCGGTGAGCACCTGACCCGCTATCTGAACCGGGAGAACCCGATCAACAAGGCCCTGCTGGAAAAAGGCAAGGGCGAGCGGGCGTTGGACAAGGTGTTGGATGCGGCGAAGAACGATCCGTCGGTGTATTACCTTGAAGCCTCGATCAACCCCAATGGTGTGGAGATCGGCAAAGTATTGATGGGGGTTTCCACGGCTTCCGTGGAAGCCGATCTGAAGGCGCTGGACCAGCGCTTCTCGGCCTTGATCGCCAGCAGCGATCAGTTGGTCGGCGACAGCCTCAAGGGGGCGGCGGCCGACAGCGCCGCCGCCATGCGCGGTCGCCTGGCGTCGGCCCAGGCCACGGCCACGCAGATGCAGACC
This sequence comes from Pseudomonas sp. FSO-7, assembly GCF_059579345.1. Lineage (NCBI taxonomy): Bacteria > Pseudomonadati > Pseudomonadota > Gammaproteobacteria > Pseudomonadales > Pseudomonadaceae > Pseudomonas > Pseudomonas sp. FSO-7. The sequence continues at coordinate 695,432 of NZ_CM184193.1, forward strand.
AACACCGCCAGCACCGTGCAGGACGCGGCGGGCACCTTGCGCTGGCGCATCGGCCTGGGCCTGGCGGTGGTGGGTTTCGGCGTGCTGTTGTTGCTGGCCGTGGTGCTGGGGCGTCGGGTGGTCAATCGCTTGAAGCTGCTGATCGCGGCCATGAACGACCTGGCGGCGGGCGAGGGTGACCTGACCAAGCGTGTGCAGATCAACAGCAAGGACGAAATCGGCGACATGGCCTCGGCGGTCAATCGTTTTGTGGATAAGTTGCAGCCGATCGTGCGTGAGGCGGGCGATGTGGCTCAGCGTACTGGTGTGGAAATCGGCGCGATGACCTTGCGCAACTCCGGGGCCGATGCGGCCGCCGGGATGCAGCGTGATGAAGTGGCCGAGAGTCTGCGGGCGCTGTCGCAAATGGCTGACGAAGCGCAGTCGGAAAGCCAGGCGATGCAGGCGGCCTTGCAGCAAGTGGTGGAAATCCGTCAGGCCACTGATGAAAACACTCGCACTTCGACCAAGGTCAGCGGTTTGATTGAGGCGCTGGCCGGGCAGGTGGATACCGGGGCGAAGGTTATCGAACGACTGGCGCAGCAGAGCGAGCAGATCGAAGTGGTACTGACGGTGATTCACGGGATCGCCGAGCAGACCAACCTGTTGGCTTTGAACGCGGCCATCGAAGCGGCACGCGCCGGAGAAACCGGGCGCGGGTTCGCGGTGGTGGCGGATGAGGTTCGGGCGTTGGCGAGCAAGACCCAAAGTTCCACGGGGGACATCCAGGCGCATATCGTGGCCCTGCAGCAGGGCGCTCGCGAGGCAGTGGCTGCGATTGGCCAGGCCGGGCGCCAGGCCAATGAGGGTCTGTTGGTGCTGCGTGACAGCGCACGCTTGCAGCAGTCGGTGCAGGCCTCTGTAGAGCAGGTGCATGCGGCTATTGGCCTGGCGACTCAGGCGGCGGCTCATCAAGCCCAGGGCGCGCAAGCGGTGCGTGGGCGGGTGGAGACCATTCACGCCCAGGCTGAGAAAGCGGCCCAGGCTGTGGTTGAGACCACGGCCAGTGGCAAGGTGCTGGATAGTTTGGCGGCGCAGTTGAAGGCGAGTTTGGGGCAGTTCAGGGCTTGATCGGGTTTCCACAGGCTTATACGCGACCAAAACCTGTGTGGGAGCGAGCCTGCTCGCGAAGGCGGCACATCCAACGCTGATGCAGGCTGATCCACCGCCATCGCGAGCAAGCTCGCTCCCACACTGGGTCGGTGACAATCTACAGATTTGCGGCCACTGCAAATCCCTGTGGGAGCGAGCTTGCTCGCGATGGCGGCCTGACAGTCGACCGGATTCTCCCGGTCGTACTCCGATTGTTCGCAGTTTTCAGATAGGCAGAAACGCAAAAACCCGCTTTCGCGGGTTTCTGTGAGGTTCAAGGCCGTGACCTTGAAGCTTGAATTGGTGCCCAGAAGAAGACTCGAACTTCCACGACCTTGCGGTCACCAGCACCTGAAGCTGGCGTGTCTACCAATTTCACCATCTGGGCAGCATCTTCAGCGTTGCCGCTGTTGATGTGGCGCACTATACGGAGCGCGTTTTGATCTGTAAACCCCTGTTTTTGTTTTAGTAATTGCCCAGCACAATTCCAGGGAGCAGAAATGCAAAAACCCGCTTTCGCGGGTTTTTGTTGAACTGGCAGGCGATTGACCTGCTGCTCGAAATTGGTGCCCAGAAGAAGACTCGAACTTCCACGACCTTGCGGTCACCAGCACCTGAAGCTGGCGTGTCTACCAATTTCACCATCTGGGCAGTATCGGCAACGTGTGTACGTCGTCGATGGCGCGCACTATACGGAGCGTGTTTTTAACTGTAAACCCCTCCAGAGAAAAAAACCGCTAAATTTCACGAGCGGTGCTTTCCGAGGCTTCAAAGGCGGGCCAAATGCCTCTGGAAACGCTATCGGATGCTTGAAATTTCCCGTTTCATTAAGCCTATGCCAAACTAACCCGCATATAGACAAGGTGAAAACTCTCTAATGGCCGATTGGCAGTCCCTCGATCCCGAGGCCGCTCGTGAAGCGGAAAAATATGAAAACCCTATTCCTAGCCGTGAACTGATCCTGGCGCATCTCGCCGATCGGGGTTCGCCTGCTAGCCGCGAGCAGTTGGTCGAAGAGTTCGGTCTGACCACCGAAGACCAACTCGAAGCCTTGCGCCGCCGTCTGCGCGCCATGGAGCGCGACGCTCAACTGATCTACACCCGACGCGGCACCTATGCGCCGGTGGATAAGCTCGACCTGATCCTGGGCCGCATTGCCGGTCACCGTGACGGCTTCGGCTTCCTGATTCCGGACGACGGCAGCGATGACCTGTTCATGAGCCCGGCGCAAATGCGCCTGGTGTTCGATGGCGACCGTGCCCTGGCCCGTGTGTCCGGCCTGGACCGTCGTGGTCGTCGTGAAGGCGTGATCGTCGAAGTGGTGTCCCGTGCCCATGAAAGCATCGTCGGCCGTTACTTCGAAGAAGGCGGTATCGGTTTTGTTGTGCCGGATAACCCGAAGGTTCAGCAGGAAGTGCTGATTACCCCGGGCCGTAATGGCGCCGCCAAGGTGGGTCAGTTCGTCGAGGTGAAAATCACCCACTGGCCAACTGCGCGCTTCCAGCCACAGGGCGACATCGTTGAAGTGGTCGGCAACTACATGGCGCCGGGCATGGAAATCGACGTTGCGCTGCGCACCTACGATATTCCTCACGTCTGGCCTGAGGCTGTGCTCAAGGAAGCCGCCAAGCTCAAGCCGGAAGTCGAAGAGAAAGATAAAGAAAAACGCATCGACCTGCGCCATCTGCCGTTCGTCACCATCGACGGCGAAGATGCCCGCGACTTCGACGATGCGGTCTACTGCGAAGCCAAGCCCGGCAAGCTGCGCCTGTTCTCCGGCGGCTGGAAGTTGTTCGTCGCGATTGCCGACGTGTCCAGCTACGTGAAGATCGGTTCGGCCCTGGATAACGAAGCCCAGGTGCGCGGCAACTCCGTATATTTCCCTGAGCGCGTGATCCCGATGCTGCCTGAGCAGCTGTCCAACGGCCTGTGCTCGCTGAACCCGAAAGTCGACCGTTTGGCCATGGTGTGCGAGATGACCATCTCCAAAACCGGCGAAATGACCGACTACCAGTTCTACGAAGCGGTGATCCACTCCCAGGCGCGCCTGACCTACAACAAGGTCAGCACCATCCTGGAAACGCCGAAGACCAGTGAAGCCAAGGCGCTGCGTAGCGAATACGCTGGCGTGGTGCCGCACCTCAAGCAGCTGTACTCGCTGTACAAGGTGTTGCTGGGTGCCCGTCACGTGCGTGGCGCGATCGATTTCGAGACCCAGGAAACCCGGATTGTCTTCGGTTCCGAGCGCAAGATCGCCGCAATCACCCCGACGACCCGTAACGATGCGCACAAGCTGATCGAAGAGTGCATGCTGGCGGCCAACGTGGCCACCGCGGAATTCCTCAAGAAGCACGAGATTCCTGCGTTGTACCGCGTGCACGACGGCCCGCCGCCGGAGCGTCTGGAAAAACTGCGCGCCTTCCTCGGCGAGCTTGGCCTGTCCCTGCACAAAGGCAAGGACGGCCCGACGCCGAAGGACTACCAGGCACTGCTGGCCAGCATCAAGGACCGCCCGGATTACCATGTGATCCAGACAGTAATGCTGCGCTCCCTGAGCCAGGCGGTGTACAGCGCTGACAACCAGGGCCACTTCGGTCTGAATTACGAGGCGTACACCCACTTCACCTCGCCGATTCGCCGTTACCCGGACCTGCTCACGCACCGCGCGATCCGCAGCGTGATCCATTCCAAGCAGAACACTCCGCACGTCAAGCGCGCCGGTGCCATGACCATTCCGAAGGCACGGATCTATCCGTACGACGAAGCGGCCCTGGAGCAGTTGGGTGAACAGTGCTCCATGAGCGAACGCCGCGCCGACGAAGCCACCCGCGATGTGGTGAACTGGCTCAAGTGCGAATTCATGAAGGACCGCGTGGGCGAGTCGTTCCCGGGCGTGATCACGGCGGTGACCGGCTTTGGTTTATTTGTCGAGCTGACCGACATCTACGTCGAGGGCTTGGTGCACGTCACCGCCTTGCCGGGTGATTACTACCACTTTGATCCTGTGCACCACCGCCTGGCGGGCGAGCGCACCGGTCGCAGCTTCCGCCTGGGCGACACCGTGGAAGTGCAGGTCATGCGCGTCGACCTCGATGAGCGCAAGATCGACTTCGGAATGTCCGACAAACCCGCCGAAGCACCGACTGGCCGTAAAAAGCGCGGCAGCGAGACCGCAGCGCCGGCGACCAAAGGTAAAGGTAAAGGTGCTCCTGTCAAAACCGCAGAGCCTGAGCCAGCCAAGGCCGGTCGCCGTTCGTCTGTCAAGGACAAGGCGCCCGAAGCCTACCGCCCCAGCGACGCAGCGGCGAAGAACGCCGAGCTGCGCAAGAGCCGCGAGTTGAAGCAGCAGTTGCTCAACGAAGCCAAAAGCGGTGGTAAAGCGGCGTCTGGGGGAAAGTCCCACGGGGCGGAAAAGCCGTCGAGCAAGCCAAGTAAACACCGTAAAGGCCCGCCAAAAGCGGGTTCGGCCCCCGCGAAAAGCGGTGGGTCGCGCAAACCTAAGGCCAAGTCATGAGTCTGGAAAAAATCTACGGCGTGCACGCCGTGGAAGCCCTGCTGCGTCACCACCCCAAACGTGTCAAGCAAGTGTGGTTGGCGGAAGGTCGCAGCGAGCCGCGTGTGCAAGCGCTGGTCGAACTGGCTACCCAAAACAAGGTTGCCATCGGCCAGGCCGAGCGTCGTGAAATGGACGTGTGGGTCGAAGGCGTTCACCAGGGCGTGGTTGCGGACGTAAGCCCGAGCCAGGTCTGGGGCGAGGCGATGCTCGACGAACTGCTCGATCGCACCGAAGGCGCGCCGCTGCTGCTGGTGCTGGACGGCGTGACCGATCCGCACAACCTGGGCGCTTGCCTGCGTTCGGCGGATGCGGCCGGTGCGTTGGCCGTCATCGTGCCTAAAGACAAGTCGGCGACGTTGACGCCGGCGGTGCGCAAGGTGGCCTGCGGCGCGGCGGAGGTGATCCCGTTGGTGGCGGTGACCAACCTGGCGCGCACCCTGGAAAAACTCCAGCAGCGCGGCCTGTGGGTTGTTGGCACGGCGGGCGAGGCCGAGGTCAGTATCTATGACCAGGACCTGACCGGCCCGACGATCCTGATCATGGGCGCCGAAGGCAAGGGCATGCGCCGCCTGACCCGTGAGCATTGCGACTATCTGGTCAAGCTGCCGATGGCTGGCAGCGTCAGCAGCCTCAACGTCTCGGTGGCCACCGGCGTGTGCCTGTTCGAGGCGCTGCGCCAGCGTAGTGTCAAGGCTGTCGCCAAAAAGCCCTGATCCAGACGCAAATCAAGTGTGGGAGCGGGCTTGCTCGCGAAAGCGGAGTGTCATTCGGCAAATAGGCTGAATGTCGGACCGCTTTCGCGAGCAAGCCCGCTCCCACATTGTTTGTGTTGAGGTGAGGATCGGCGGTTGTTCAAATAATCGCCAATTGCCTTGCGCCGCCCTCGGCCCTTCTCTACAATTGCGCCCCTTGCTGTGATGGCAGGCACTTATGTGTCTAGCGTCCTCAAGTCCATAAGTGTCATTCACTCCTTGTCTGACCGTTTTTGAGCGGCAGGCTACAACCCGTAAGGAGCATTCATGCGTCATTACGAAATCATCTTTTTGGTCCACCCGGATCAAAGCGAGCAAGTCGGCGGCATGGTTGAGCGTTACACCAAGCTGATCGAAGAAGACGGCGGCAAAATCCACCGTCTGGAAGATTGGGGCCGTCGTCAACTGGCCTACGCAATCAACAATGTTCACAAGGCTCACTACGTGATGCTGAACGTTGAGTGCACCGGCAAGGCCCTGGCCGAGCTGGAAGACAACTTCCGCTACAACGATGCAGTGATCCGTAACCTGGTCATCCGTCGCGAAGAAGCCGTCACCGGCCAATCCGAGATGCTCAAGGCTGAAGAAAACCGCAGTGAGCGCCGTGAGCGTCGCGACCGTCCTGAGCACTCTGACAGCGCCGATGGCGATGACAGCGATAGCGACAGCGACAACAGCGATAACGCTGACGAGTAATCCACGGACCTTTTAAGGAGCCAATCACATGGCACGTTTCTTCCGTCGTCGTAAATTCTGCCGCTTCACCGCTGAAGACGTGAAAGAGATCGATTACAAAGATCTCAACACTCTGAAAGCCTACGTATCCGAGACCGGCAAAATCGTTCCAAGCCGTATCACCGGTACCAAAGCTCGTTATCAGCGTCAGCTGGCCACCGCTATCAAGCGCGCCCGCTTCCTGGCCCTGCTGGCCTACACCGACAGCCACGGCCGCTGAGACCGGGCAGTCGACGAGTAGTAAGGGATTGAATGCATGCGCGCCTTAGCTGACTTCATCATGCGGGGACGTGTGCAGGCCACGTTGGTTGTGGCCGGATCCGCGGCATTGCCGCTGTTGTTCTGGTTGAGTGCCGCCGCTGGGTGCCTTGTGCTCCTGCGGCGCGGTTCGGACGCCTTGGGCGTCCTGGGTATCGGGTTGCTGTCAGCGTTGGTGAGCTGGTACTTCCTGAAGGACCCGACAACACTCCTGGTGTTGCTCGGGGCTGGTGGCCTGGCGTTGGTTTTGCGCGCCGGCCATACCTGGAACCGCGTGCTGCTGTGCAGCGTGGCCGTGGGGTTGTTGTGTGCGGTGAGCCTGGGAACTGTCTTCAGTTCCTTCATCGAGTCACTGGCGCAGACGTTCGAACACGTCCTGCCGCTGGCGATGGGTGAGGTCTACGAGACATTCTCGGCAGACCAGAAGGCGTTTCTCACCGCCCTGAGCGCTCCGCTGATGATCATTTCGATAGCGTCTTCGCTGCAGATCTTTAGCGTGCTGTGCCTGATTCTTGGGCGCTATTGGCAGGCGTCGTTGTATAACCCCGGTGGTTTCGGTCGCGAGTTTCGCGCCATCCGATTCCCCAAGAGCGTGGCGCTGTCACTGCTGGCCGTCATGTGTGTGGCTCCGTTTTTCGGGCTGCGTGCACTGATCCTGTTGCCGTTGTGCAGTGTTGCGCTGGTCTTCGCCGGTCTGGCCCTGATTCACGGGCTGGTGGCGCAGAAGCGACTGGCCACGTTCTGGCTGGTGGGGATATACGTGACGTTGTTGCCTTTCATGCACTTGCTCGGTCCGTTGCTCGTGGTCTTGGCCATCGTCGACAGCCTGATTGATTTTCGCGGTCGTATGGCGCCGAAAGACGCCGACAACGCGAACGGTGAAGGTTAAAAGTTAGAGGATTTTCACATGCAACTGATCCTTCTGGAAAAAATCGCCAACCTGGGCAACCTGGGCGACAAAGTAAACGTTAAGGCCGGCTACGGTCGTAACTACCTGCTGCCTTTCGGCAAAGCCACCGCTGCGACCGCTGCCAACCTGGCTGCGTTCGAAGAGCGTCGTGCTGAGCTGGAAAAAGCCGCCGCAGACCGTAAAGCATCGGCTGAAAGCCGTGCTGCCCAACTGGCCGAGCTGGAAGTGACCATCACTGCCACCGCTGGCGACGAAGGCAAGCTGTTCGGTTCGATCGGTACTCACGACATCGCTGACGCACTGACCGCCTCCGGCGTTGAAGTGGCGAAAAGCGAAGTTCGTCTGCCGAACGGCACCATCCGCAACGTAGGCGAATTCGACGTAGCCGTGCACCTGCACGCCGAAGTTGAAGCCACCGTACGCGTTGTCGTGGTAGCAGCCTAAGCAACACCTGTCGGCTGGCACCCTCGGGTGCTTGCCGGTAACATCGGGCACGATCCTGTTTACAGGTCGTGCCCTTTGTCTTTCTGCAATTGCTGAATTTCATAACCAGACGTGGCCATGAACGAAATCACCGCTCCCGAGCAATATGATCTGCAAACCGCTGCCCTGAAGGTGCCTCCGCATTCCATCGAGGCCGAACAGGCCGTGCTCGGTGGCCTGATGCTGGACAACAACGCCTGGGAACGCGTGCTCGATCAAGTCTCCGACGGCGATTTCTACCGGCATGACCACCGCCTGATTTTCCGTGCGATCGCCCGTCTGGCCGATCAGAACATGCCGATCGACGTCGTTACCCTGGCCGAGCAATTGGACAAGGAAGGGCAGACGTCCCAGGTCGGCGGCCTCGGTTACCTGGGCGAGCTGGCGAAAAACACGCCGTCGGTCGCCAACATCAAGGCCTATGCCCAGATCGTCCGCGAGCGGGCAACCTTGCGCCAGTTGATCGGCATCAGCACCGAGATCGCCGACAGCGCCTTCAACCCGGAAGGCCGCACCGCCGCCGAGATCCTTGACGAAGCCGAACGGCAGATCTTCCAGATCGCCGAGGCCCGGCCGAAAACCGGCGGCCCGGTGAGCGTCAACGACCTGTTGACCAAGGCCATCGACCGCATCGACACCTTGTTCAACACCGACAACGCCATCACCGGCCTGTCCACCGGTTACACCGACCTCGACGAGAAGACCAGCGGCCTGCAGCCGTCCGACCTGATCATCGTCGCCGGCCGTCCGTCCATGGGTAAGACCACCTTTGCGATGAACCTGGTGGAAAACGCCGTGCTGCGCAGCGACAAGGCCGTGCTGGTGTACTCCCTCGAGATGCCAGGCGAATCGCTGATCATGCGTATGCTCTCGTCCCTGGGGCGTATCGACCAGACCAAGGTCCGTTCCGGTCAGCTGGAAGACGACGATTGGCCGCGCCTGACGTCGGCGGTCAACCTGCTCAACGACCGCAAGCTGTTCATCGATGACACGGCGGGTATCAGCCCGTCGGAAATGCGCGCCCGAACCCGTCGCCTGGTGCGTGAGCACGGCGATATCGCGCTGATCATGATCGACTACCTGCAGTTGATGCAGATCCCCGGTTCCAGCGGCGACAACCGGACCAACGAGATTTCCGAAATCTCCCGTTCCCTCAAGGCTCTGGCCAAGGAATTCAACTGCCCGGTGGTGGCGCTTTCCCAGTTGAACCGTTCCCTGGAACAGCGCCCCAACAAGCGCCCGGTGAACTCCGACTTGCGGGAATCCGGAGCGATCGAGCAGGACGCCGACGTCATCATGTTCGTGTACCGTGACGAGGTGTATCACCCCGAGACGGAACACAAGGGCATCGCCGAAATCATCATCGGCAAGCAGCGGAACGGCCCGATCGGTTTCATTCGCCTGGCGTTCATCGGTAAATACACCCGATTCGAGAACCTGGCGCCGGGTAGCTACAATTTTGATGATGACGAGTAACCTGTTCGGCATCTGTTGAGGCGGGCCCTTTTCCAGAAGATTGCACTTCTCCTGTGGGAGCGAGCTTGCTCGCGATAGCGGTGCAACTGTCAGCACATGCATTGAACGGGCTGGCCCCTTCGCGAGCAAGCTCGCTCCCACATTTGATATGCGGTGCGCCGCCGATTTCCGACCATAGCCGTCGGAATTGGTCAAAATTTGTGCTATATTCCGCGCCCGCGATTTTTCATCCTTTATACCGGTCATCGACATGCAAGCAGCCAAGCCGTTATTTGACTATCCCAAGTACTGGGCCGAATGTTTCGGCCCGGCGCCGTTCCTGCCCATGAGCAGGGAGGAGATGGATCAGCTCGGCTGGGATTCGTGCGACATCATCATCGTGACCGGTGATGCCTACGTCGATCACCCGTCGTTCGGCATGGCGATCATTGGCCGTTTGCTGGAAGCCCAGGGCTTTCGTGTCGGGATCATTGCCCAGCCGAACTGGCAGTCCAAAGACGACTTCATGAAGCTTGGCGAGCCCAACCTGTTTTTCGGTGTCGCGGCCGGCAACATGGACTCGATGATCAACCGCTACACCGCCGACAAGAAAATCCGCTCCGATGACGCCTACACCCCAGGTGGCATGGCGGGCAAACGGCCGGACCGCGCGAGCCTGGTCTACAGCCAGCGCTGCAAGGAAGCCTACAAGCACGTGCCGATCGTGCTCGGCGGTATCGAAGCCTCCCTGCGCCGCATCGCTCACTACGATTACTGGCAGGACCGGGTGCGCAACTCGATCCTGATCGACGCCTGCGCCGACATCCTGCTCTACGGCAACGCCGAGCGGGCGATTGTCGAAGTCGCCCAGCGCCTGTCCTACGGCCACAAGATCGAAGACATCACCGACGTACGCGGCACCGCGTTTATCCGTCGTGATACGCCGCAAGGCTGGTACGAAGTCGATTCCACGCGCATCGACCGTCCGGGCAAGATCGACAAGATCATCAACCCGTACGTAAACACCCAGGACACTGCTGCTTGCGCCATCGAGCAGGAAAAGGGGCCGGTCGAAGACCCGAGCGAAGCCAAGGTCGTGCAGATCCTGGCGAGCCCGAAAATGACCCGCGACAAGACCGTGATTCGCCTGCCGTCGGTGGAAAAGGTCCGTGGCGACGCGGTGCTCTACGCCCACGCCAACCGCGTGTTGCACTTGGAAACCAACCCGGGCAACGCTCGCGCCCTGGTGCAGAAGCACGGCGAAGTCGACGTCTGGTTCAACCCGCCGCCCATTCCGATGACCACCGAGGAAATGGACTACGTGTTTGGCATGCCTTACGCACGTGTTCCCCATCCGGCGTACGGCAAGGAGAAGATCCCGGCCTACGAGATGATCCGTTTCTCGGTGAACATCATGCGTGGCTGCTTCGGTGGCTGCACCTTCTGCTCGATCACCGAGCACGAAGGCCGGATCATCCAGAACCGTTCCGAAGAGTCGATCATCCGCGAGATCGAAGAGATCCGCGACAAGGTCCCGGGCTTCACCGGGGTCATTTCCGACCTCGGCGGCCCGACCGCGAACATGTATCGCATTGCCTGCAAGAGCCCGGAAATCGAATCCGCGTGCCGCAAGCCGTCGTGCGTGTTCCCTGGCATCTGCCCGAACCTGAATACCGACCATTCTTCGCTGATCCAGCTGTACCGTAGCGCCCGGGCCTTGCCTGGGGTGAAGAAGATTCTGATTGCCTCCGGCCTGCGTTACGACCTGGCGGTCGAGTCGCCGGAGTACGTCAAGGAGCTGGTGACCCACCACGTTGGCGGTTACCTGAAGATCGCTCCGGAGCACACCGAGGAAGGCCCGCTCAACCAGATGATGAAGCCGGGCATCGGCAGCTATGACAAATTCAAGCGGATGTTCGAGAAGTACACCAAGGAAGCCGGGAAAGAGCAGTACCTGATTCCATACTTCATCGCCGCCCACCCGGGCACCACCGACGAAGACATGATGAACCTGGCGCTGTGGCTCAAGAGCAACGGTTTCCGGGCTGACCAGGTGCAGGCGTTCTATCCGTCGCCGATGGCCACCGCCACCGCGATGTACCATTCGGGCAAGAACCCGCTGCGCAAGGTCACCTACAAGAGCGACGCGGTGACCATCGTCAAGAGCGAGGAGCAGCGCCGCCTGCACAAGGCCTTCCTGCGGTATCACGACCCCAAGGGCTGGCCGATGCTGCGCGAAGCGCTGACCCGCATGGGGCGCGCCGACCTGATCGGGCCGGGCAAGAATCAGTTGATTCCGTTGCACCAGCCGGCTACCGACAGCTACCAGAGCGCCCGTCGCAAGAACTCGACGCCAGCCGGCAGCCATAAGGTGGGTAAGGAAACCACCAAGATCCTGACCCAGCACACCGGCCTGCCACCACGGGCCAGTGACGGCGGCAACCCGTGGGACAAGCGCGAGCAGGCCAAGGCCGCAGCATTCGCCCGCAACCAGCAGGCCGCCAAGGAACGCAAGGACGCCGCCAAGGGCAAGGGCCCGAAACCGGCGCGCAAGCCTGTCGTGCCGCGCTGATCGCCTTGCCGCACCGCAAAACGCCAGCCTTAAGTGCTGGCGTTTTGCTTTCTAGCGACGGTGCTGGCTGTTTGTTATCGTGGCGACCGCCTTACGACGTGATGGCGGATGCATAGCCTTTGTGGCGAGGGAGCTTGCTCCCGCTGGGCTGCGAAGCGGCCCCAAACAATTCCATGCAATGTTCTCAGGCAGACCGTGCCGGCCGGTTTACGACGGCTTCGCCGCCGAGCGGGAGCAAGCTCCCTCGCCACAGTATTGTGTGTGGATAAAGACTTCACCCTCCGATTCTCAAGGACGATTCATATGAGCAGCGCTACAACGGGCATCGGCATGGACCTGAGCTTCTCCCAGTTCATGGCCCGCAAACGCATCGAAAGCCAGGTCAACCTGCCGCGCCTGTTTGCTGCCATTGACGCCGATCCTGGCATCGCCGGGGCGGGTGTGGTGTATGTCGATTCCGAATACAACGTCGTGACCCTGCGCGAGTTCAAGCCGATTTGCAGCATCGCGCCCAAGCGCATCATTCTGCGCGAGGCGAAAAAATACATCGCGCCGCAGCAGTTCATCGATCAGGTCAAAAGCAGCCCCCGCGAGTCCAAGCTCGGGCTTGAAGCAACCAATGCCGGCTTGTCCTGTGTCGCCGCGGTGATTGGTTGGGTGGTGGTGTTCAGCGGCAGCGTCGCGGTGCCCTTTACGGCAGGGGCAAGTGCCTTTGTCGTTGCCCTGGGCGCCGCTGCCGCGACGGCCAGTACCGCGCAATGCGTCATTGGCGGGATGCGGGTGGCCAATGAGCTGACCAATCCGACCGGCAACGATGAGATGAACGACGCCGATTGGTACAACATTGTGTCGCCGATCCTTGACGGGGTTTCCCTGGTGGGTGTCGGTGGCTCGGCCCTGACGACTGTCCGGCTGCTCAAGGCCAACAAAGCGGCCGGCACGGGAAAGAGTTGGTATCAGTTGCTCAAGGGCCTGAATCGGCAAGAGCGCAGCAAACTGACCAAGGAGCTGTTGACGCTGAAGGACCCGAGCCTGACCGCCAAGTTACTCAAGCTGCAGCAACGCGCGGGGGCCCTGCCCAAACGTTACTCTTCGGCTGAAATCAGACACGCGACGCTGACGCAAATAAAGGACTCCCTCGGAGGCGCGCTGGGAATCATTGGCAGTTATACCGGCGAGGGCGCCGTGAAGACCGTTGCCGTCGGCCTGTATGAGGAGTTCACGGAATGATCGGTGGCGGATCGCTGAAGGCATTTCTCGCCCGCTATTTCCCGGTGTTCATGGGGACGATCCTGCTGGGCTGCTTTTCCGGGTCCACGCTGCTTGTGTTGGCCGGGGCGACGTATTGGCGTGCCCTGGAGCCGTCAGCCAGGACCGACTATGTCGGGCTCGGCACGCTGGCCCTGGTGCTCGTCCTGGTCCTGGGCAACCTCTTGATCGCTCGCGGGCGCGCCTGGGCGGTCTGGTGGGTGGCGGGGTATTTCCTGGCCTGTCTGGTGGCGGTGCTGCCGACGTTCGCGTATCGACCGCATCAGGGTGTGTACCTCTTCGCGGTGCTGTTGCCACTGCTGGGGCTGTTACTGCTCAACAGCAAGCGCCACCGGGAAATGCGCAGCAAACTCGTCGATATCCGCCGCCAACGCGCGCTGATCATCCAGGCCGCCAAGGTCTCGCGCCCGCGTCGCTGAGTCGATTCGCGCCGCATTTATGTGCATTCCTTTACAGATGAATACGGGCATCGCGCGTTTTTAGTGCTCTACTGGCTTGAGTAGACAAAGAAAGTGTCCGGCCTGCCTGCATGGCATAAGTCTTGCGCCGCTTTCGATACCGCCCAGGCTCGCAGGAGGCACGTCGTGTCGATCCATGTCGCATTGCATCACGTCACGCATTACCGCTACGACCGCGCCGTCGAGCTCGGCCCGCAGATCGTTCGCCTGCGCCCGGCGGCCCACAGTCGCACGCGGATTCTTTCCTATGCACTGAAGGTCTCGCCGGATCAGCACTTCATCAACTGGCAGCAGGATCCCCAGGGCAATTACCTGGCGCGGCTGGTGTTTCCCGAGAAAACCCGGGAGCTGCGGATCGAAGTCGATCTGCTGGCGGAAATGGCGGTGTTCAATCCGTTCGACTTCTTTCTCGAGCCCTACGCCGAAAAAATTCCGTTCGCCTACGCGGCCGATGAGCGCAAGGAGCTGGCGCCTTACCTGGAAACCCTGCCGCTGACGCCGAGGTTCCAGGCGTATCTGGACGGCATCGACCGCACACCGTTACCGGCGGTGGATTTCCTGGTGGCGCTCAACCAGCGCCTGAGCGAAGACATCAACTACCTGATCCGCATGGAGCCCGGCGTCCAGACCCCGGAGCATACCCTCGAGCACGCGTCTGGTTCGTGCCGCGACTCGGCCTGGTTGTTGGTGCAGTTGTTGCGCAACCTTGGTCTGGCCGCGCGGTTTGTCTCCGGTTACCTGATCCAGCTGACCGCCGACGTGAAGAGCCTCGATGGCCCGTCCGGCACCGACGTCGATTTCACCGACTTGCATGCCTGGTGCGAGGTCTATCTGCCCGGTGCCGGCTGGATCGGCCTGGATGCGACCTCCGGGTTGTTCGCCGGTGAAGGCCACATCCCATTGGCCTGTAGTCCCGATCCATCCTCGGCGGCACCGATCAGTGGCTTGGTGGAGCCTTGCGAGTGTGAGTTCAGCCACGAAATGTCCGTGGAGCGGGTCTGGGAAGCGCCGCGGGTGACCAAGCCTTACACCGACGCGCAATGGCTGGCGATCCAGGCCCTGGGACGGCAGATCGATGCCGACCTGCTGGAGGGCGATGTGCGCCTGACCATGGGCGGCGAACCGACCTTTGTCTCCATCGATGACCCGGACGGCGCCGAATGGAACACCGCGGCACTCGGGCCGGACAAGCGCCGGCTTTCCGCCGAACTGTTCCAGCGCATGCGCAATCACTATGCGCCCAAGGGGCTGGTGCATTTCGGCCAGGGCAAGTGGTACCCCGGCGAACAACTGCCGCGCTGGTCGCTCAACTGCTATTGGCGGCGCGACGGGGTGCCGATCTGGCACAACAGCGCGTTGATCGCCGACGAGCAGGAGGATTACGGCGCTGATGGCGAACTGGCCGGACGCTTCCTGGCGAGCGTCGCCGAGCGTTTGAAGATTCCTGCGCGGTTCGTGTTTCCGGCCTACGAAGACAACTTCTATTACCTCTGGCGCGAAGGGGCATTGCCTTCCAACGTCACGGCCGAGGACCCACGCCTGGAGGACGCCTTGGAGCGTGCACGGTTGCGCAAGGTCTTCAACCAGGGCCTGGACAAGGTCATCGGCCAGGTCCTGCCATTGGCCCGCACCGCCAAGGGGGATCAATGGCAAAGCGGTCGCTGGTACCTGCGCGACAGTCACTGCCGCCTGGTGCCGGGGGATTCGCCCCTGGGGTATCGCTTGCCGCTGGCGTCCCAGCCTTGGGTGACGGCGGCCGAGTACCCGTTCATCCACCCCACCGACCCGAACCAGGACTTGCCCGAACTGCCCGGCACCGAGCAACTGGCCCGTCACGGCGAGCCGGCCGCCGAGCAGGCGCGTGTCCCGGAGATCGACAAGTCCGCCGACTGGCTGACCCGTACCGCCTTTTGTGCCGAGGCCCGCGAAGGCCGGCTCTATCTGTTCATGCCGCCGTTGGAACGGGTCGAGGATTACCTGGAGCTGGTCAGCGCCATTGAGGCCACGGCCGAGGAGCTGCACTGTCCGGTGCTGCTGGAAGGCTACGAGCCGCCGAGCGACCCGCGCCTGAGCAATTTCCGCATCACCCCCGACCCCGGTGTGATCGAGGTCAACGTACAACCCTCGGCGACTTGGGATGAGTTGGTCGAACGCACTGAATTTTTATACGAAGAAGCGCGCCAGACCCGACTGACCACCGAGAAATTCATGATCGATGGCCGGCACACCGGCACGGGCGGTGGCAACCATTTCGTCCTGGGTGGCGCGACCCCGGCTGACTCGCCGTTCCTGCGGCGTCCCGACCTGCTGCGCAGCCTGATCAGTTACTGGCATAACCACCCGTCGTTGTCCTACCTGTTTTCCGGGTTGTTCATCGGCCCGACCTCCCAGGCGCCCCGCGTGGACGAGGCGCGCAACGACGCGTTGTACGAGCTGGAAATCGCTTTCGCGCAAATGCCCCAGCCCGGCGAAGAGTGTCCGCCGTGGCTGGTCGATCGCTTGCTGCGCAACCTGCTCATCGACGTGACCGGCAATACGCACCGCGCCGAATTCTGCATCGACAAGCTCTACTCACCGGACGGTGCCACGGGGCGCCTCGGCCTGTTGGAATTGCGTGCCTTCGAAATGCCGCCCCACGCGCGCATGAGTCTGGCCCAGCAATTACTGCTGCGCGCGCTGGTGGCGCGGTTCTGGCGTGAGCCTTATGCGCCGGCGAAACTGGCGCGCTGGGGCACTGAATTGCATGACCGTTTCCTGCTCCCGCACTTTATCGAGCAGGATTTTGCCGACGTCATCCATGAGCTGAACGCCGCTGGCTACCCGTTGCGGGCCGAGTGGTTCGCCGCGCACCTGGAGTTCCGTTTCCCCAAGGTGGGCGATTACGCGGTCAGTGGTATCGAGCTGCAATTGCGCCAGGCCCTCGAACCTTGGCATGTGCTGGGGGAAGAGGGCGCGGTGGGCGGCACCGTGCGTTACGTGGACTCCTCCCTGGAGCGTTTGCAGGTCAAGCTCAGCGGTCTGGCGCCGCAACGCTATCTACTGACGTGCAATGGTGTGCCGGTGCCGTTGCAACCGACTGGCCGGGTCGGCGAGTTCGTGGCCGGCGTGCGTTTCCGCGCCTGGCAACCGGCCAACTGCCTGCAACCGACCATCCCGGTGCATGCGCCGCTGGTCTTCGATCTGCTCGACACCTGGATGCAACGCTCCGTGGGCGGCTGCCAGTATCACGTGGCCCATCCGGGCGGGCGCAACTATGACAGCCTGCCGGTGAATGCCAACGAGGCCGAGAGCCGGCGCATGGCGCGTTTCTTCCGGCTCGGACACACGCCGGGGAAACTGCCGATACCCAGCCTGGCAGTGGATGACGAGTTTCCACTCACGCTCGATCTGCGACGTTTCCAGGGTGCCTCAAAAGAATAAATAACCCCGTGGCGAGGGAGCTTGCTCCCGCTGGGCTGCGCAGCGGCCCCAAGATTTCGCGGTCGCTGCGCAACCGAGCGGGAGCAAGCTCCCTCGCCACGATGATTGCAGTCTGAAAACCCAGGCCGGATCCAACACAAACACACCTATCCGGGCGTCATGCGCTTGCGCTAGTCTCACCTTTCATTGCTGTCTGCCGAGCTTTCCATGCCTGACCTGCTTGACCGTTACCCGCTGACGACGGGCACCTATCACGAATTGCTGGACGACAACGGTGCGGTACGTACGCACTGGCGGCGGCTGTTCGACCAGTTGCAGCGCAGCACCCCGGCCCAGTTGCTTCAGCGCCAGGCCCTGCTGACTCGGCAGATCCAGGAAAACGGCGTGACCTACAACGTCTACGCCGATCCGAAAGGCGCCGACCGGCCGTGGGAACTGGACCTGCTGCCCCATGTGATCGACCCGCAGGAATGGAAGCATCTGTCAGCCGGGATCGCCCAGCGTGCGCGGCTGCTCAATGCGGTGCTGGCCGACCTGTACGGGCCGCAGCGGCTGGTCAGCGAAGGGCTGTTGCCGGCGGAGCTGGTGTTCGGGCACAACAATTTCCTCTGGCCGTGCCAGGGCATCGCGCCGCCGGACGGCAGTTTCCTGCACTTGTATGCGGTGGATCTGGCACGCACGCCCGACGGCCGCTGGTGGGTCACGGCGGACCGGACCCAGGCGCCTTCGGGGGCCGGGTACGCGCTGGAAAATCGCATGATCGTTTCCCGCGCCTTTCCCGATTTGTATCGCGACCTCAAGGTTCGGCACCTGTCCGGATTTTTCCGCACCTTGCAGGAAACCCTGGCGCGACAGGCTCCCAGCGACGGTGAGTCGCCGCTGGTGGTGCTGTTGACGCCGGGGCGGTTCAACGAAAGCTATTTCGAACACCTTTACCTGGCGCGCCAGTTGGGCTATCCGCTGGTGGAAGGCGGCGACCTGACCGTTCGCGATGCCACGGTCTACCTCAAGACCCTCAGCGGCCTGCGCCGGGTCCACGCCATCATGCGCCGGCTCGACGACGATTTCTGCGACCCCCTGGAGCTGCGCACCGATTCGGCTCTCGGTGTGCCGGGGTTGCTGGAAGCGGTGCGCCAGGGCCGGGTGCTGGTGGCCAATGCCTTGGGCAGTGGCGTGCTGGAGTCACCGGGCCTGTTGGGATTCCTGCCGAAGATCAACCAGTACCTGTTCGGCGAAGAATTGTTGCTGCCGTCCATCGCCACTTGGTGGTGCGGGGAGCCGCCGGTGCTGGCCCAGGCCCTGGAAAAACTGCCGCAGTTGTTGATCAAGCCGGCGTTTCCTTCCCAGAGCTTCAGCCCGGTGTTCGGTCGCGACCTGAGTGAAGCGCAGCGCGGCCAACTGGCGGCGCGCATGCAGGCACGGCCTTATGCCTATGTCGCCCAGGAACTGGCGCAACTGTCCCAGGCACCGGTCTGGCAGGCCGAAGATGGGCAAATCCAACCCCGGGCGATTGGCATGCGCATGTATGCCGTGTCCGGCAAGGATGATTATCGGGTACTGCCGGGTGGCCTGACTCGCGTGGCCGCCGAGGCCGACGCCGAAGTGGTGTCGATGCAGCGCGGTGGCGCCAGCAAGGACACCTGGGTGCTGGGAGAGCAGGCGCCCGGCGGTGAGCAATGGAAGGCCCAGCGAACCGTGGGGGTCCATGACCTGGTTCGACGTGATCCGTACCTCCCTTCCCGGGTGGTGGAAAACCTGTTCTGGTTCGGCCGCTACTGCGAGCGTTGCGATGACAGCGCGCGGTTGTTGCGGATCATGCTGGCGCGTTATGTCGATGGCGACGATCCGCAGGCCCTGCAATCGGCGGTAGCGCTGGGCGAAAGCCTGATGCTGCTGCCCGAAGAGGGCGAGTTGCCCGAGCGTTTGCTGGCGGCACTGCTGGGGGACGACTGGTCGTTCAGCCTGCGTTCCAACCTGCAGCGCTTGCAATGGGCCGCCTCGCAGGTGCGCGGCAAGCTGTCCCGGGAGAACTGGCAGGCGCTGGTGGAGTTGCAGCGTGAAGCCATGGAGCTGGAAACCGAGGAAGCGGATTTCGGCGAGTTGCTGGATTTCCTCAATCGGCTGGTGATGTCCCTGGCCGCGTTGTCCGGATTCGCCCTGGACGACATGACCCGCGATGAAGGCTGGCGTTTCCTGATGATCGGCCGGCGCCTGGAGCGCCTGCAATTTCTCAGCAGCAGCCTGGCGGCTTTCCTGCGCAGCGACGCGGTGTTCGATCAGGCCGGGCTGGAGTGGTTGCTTGAACTGGGCAACAGCAGCATCACCTACCGCTCGCGCTATCTGGCGGTGGCCCAGTTGATCCCGGTGCTGGACTTGCTGCTGCTGGATGAACAGAACCCCCACGCGGTGCTCTTCCAATTGAAGCTGGTGGCCCGCACTCTCAAGCGCTTGAACGATGATTTTGCCGCGCCCAGGGAAACCGCCTTGCCGGACCTGGTCGCGCGTCTGTCACGCTTTGACCTGCGCTGCCTGGAAAACCCCCTGTTCGGTGAAGCCAGCTTGCGCGCCGCACTCGATGGGCTGGCCGACCTGTTGCAGGAAGTGGCCGATGCCAGCGGCCAGGTGTCCGATCGCCTGGCCCTGCGTCATTTCGCCCACGTCGATGACGTCAGCCAACGCACGGTGTCCGTCTGATGAACGCTCGTTACCAGATCCTCCACGACACCCATTACCACTACGACAGTCCGGTGTCCCTGGCCCAGCAGCTTGCCCATCTGTGGCCAAGGGCCTGTGACTGGCAGCGTTGCACCGAACAGCAACTGTTGATCAGCCCGGAACCGACGACCCGTCGCGATGAACAGGATGTGTTCGGCAACCCGCTGACCCGCCTGGCCTTTGAGCGCCCCCATGACGAGTTGCTGGTCAATGCCCGCCTGAGCGTCGAGGTGCTGGCCCGCCCCGAGCTGGATTTCAACCTGTCCCCGGCCTGGGAGTCGACCTGCAACGCGCTGATCTACAGTGGCCGGCCACTGGCGGCGCCATTGCTGGAGGCATGCCGTTACCGTTTCGAGTCACCGTATGTGCACCTCAAGCGCAGCTTCGTCGAGTTTTCCGAAAGCTGCTTCCCACCGGGGCGGCCGTTGATGGTGGGGGTTCGAGCGCTGATGGAGAAGATCTTCGAGGAATTCACCTTCGATGCCGAGGCGACCCAGGTGGCGACGCCGCTGGTAGAGGTGCTGGAGCGGCGACGGGGCGTATGCCAGGACTTTGCCCACCTGATGCTGGCTTGCGTGCGCTCTCGCGGCCTGGCGGCGCGTTACGTCAGCGGCTACCTGCTGACCCAGCCGCCGCCCGGCCAACCCCGGTTGATTGGCGCCGATGCGTCCCATGCCTGGGTCTCGGTGTATTGCCCGGTGTTGGGGTGGGTGGACTTCGATCCGACCAACAATGTCCAGCCGGCCCTGGAACACATCACCCTGGCCTGGGGCCGGGACTTTTCCGATGTGTCACCGTTGCGCGGGGTGATCCTGGGCGGCGGCGCCCATGATCCCGAAGTGCGGGTGACGGTGATGCCGTTGGAATCGTGACCTAATGTCACAGTGAACTACCTGTGAGGGAGCTTGCTCCCGCTCGGTTGCGCAGCAACCGCTCAAGTACCGGGGGGCCGCTGCGCGACCCAGCGGGAGCAAGCTCCCTCGCCACAGGGGGCACTCATCAACAGCGAGATCCGTTATGTTCCCAGTGTCCATCAAAGGTGTGCTGCAATCTCCCGAAGGCCTGGTTGTGCTGATGCTCAACGAGCGCGATGAGTGGGAGCTACCCGGCGGGAGGATCGAGCTGGGCGAAACGGCGCCGCAATGCCTGGCGCGGGAAATCGCCGAGGAGCTGGCGGTTGAGGTGAGCGTGGGGGCGCCGCTGGATTCGTACCTGTTCGAGGTCATTCCCGGCAAGCACGTCTTTATCTCCACGTACCGCTGCCAGTTACAGGGCGGTTTCGTGCCGACCATCAGTCATGAGCACAAGGAGATCGGGCTGTTCGCGCCGGACCAATTGCCGGTAAACCTGCCTGCGGGTTACCGCCAGTCGATTATCAAGGCGTTGGGATTGTAAGGGTCGGCAGCGGGGCTGCCGGCCCTGGACACAGAACCGGGGGGCCGGATCGGATCATCGGGCCCTGGGGGTATCAGGCGTCGGGAGCCTGATCTTTCGGTGCATCAACATCATCTTCTGCTGCTACTTCGCCTTCGGTATCCGGGGTCAGTGCGGCTTCTTCTTCAGCTGTGGCTTTCTTGCGCTGCAGCTTTTCCTCTTTCTTCTGCTCCTTGGCCAAGTCTCTCTGACGTTTGGCGAAGGAATAATTGGGTTTGGCCATGGGCGATCCTCTGGGGTCGAAGGTGAGGTTGAGCGGCGCATATTCTGCCCTGTATCGGGGCCGAGCCGTTAGCTGGGTTTTTGTTCGGCCCATTTTGGTTGCACGGACGGTTGCCATTCGTTCAGGGCATCGAGCAGGTTCTGCGCGGATTCGCTCACTTGCAGCATGTCACGATGGGGCTCGCGGACGAAGCCTTCGCCGACGATATGATCGAGAAAAGCGGTGAGCTTGCTGTAGAAACCGTTCACTTCCAGCAGCCCCAGTGGTTTGCCGTGGTAGCCGAGCTGGCCCCAGGTCCAGACTTCGAACAACTCCTCCAGCGTGCCGAGGCCGCCGGGCAGGGCGATGAAGGCATCGCTGAGTTCGGCCATGCGGGCCTTGCGGGCATGCATGCCACTCACCACCTCCAGGCGGGTCAGGCCGCTGTGGCCGATTTCCTTGTCCTTGAGGCTTTGCGGGATGATGCCGATGACTTCGCCGCCAGCCGCCAGGGCCGCGTCGGCGACGACACCCATCAGGCCGACGGCGCCGCCGCCGTAGACCAGGGTCAATTTTCGCTCCGCCAACGCCCGCCCGAGGGCCTGCGCCGCTTCACGATACGCTGGGTCGGTGCCAGTGCTGGCGCCACAAAATACACAAACAGACGCGATAGACATGCTTTACTCCGTGGTCAGTCACCGCACCAGAGTAAGGCCTGGCCTAGGCTGCGCAAAGGACTTAAGCCTCGCGCTGGGGTTTTTCATAGGTGCCACTGGCACCACAGGCATAAGCGGCGAGCAAACTGCACAACAGGCTATTGAAGTTCATGACGATCGCTCCAGGAGGTGATGGGGCTGATCATAGGGGGGCGTCATACTTCTGGCTGGTTGATTATGTCCATCAGGCTGATAGCCTTAAGTTGTATACAATTTTTGACTCAGGTCATAGGAACTTGACTCAAATTCAGGCAGTCTTCCCCTTTGACGGAATTTTGTTAACCATGCCTTGGAGATTCACAATGTTTGCCAAACTTGTTGCAGTATCCCTGTTGACGCTGGCCAGCAGCCAACTGATGGCAGCGGAGTGCAAGACCACCATCGACTCGACTGACCAGATGTCCTTCAATACCAAGGCCATCGAGATCGACAAGAGCTGCAAGACGTTCACCGTTGAGCTGACGCACTCGGGCAGCCTGCCGAAAAACGTCATGGGCCATAACTGGGTGCTGAGCAAAGAGGCTGACATGCAGCCGATCGCCACCGATGGCTTGAGCGCCGGTATCGACAAGAACTACCTCAAGGACGGTGATGCTCGCATCATTGCCCACACCAAGCTCATCGGGGCCAAGGAAACCGACTCGGTGACCTTCGACGTGTCGAAACTCAGTGCTTCCGAGAAGTACGGCTTCTTCTGTTCGTTCCCGGGCCACATTTCGATGATGAAAGGCACTGTTACCCTGAAGTGATCCGTTTCAGGCATACAAAAAGCGGCGCTTCTTTCAGAAATGAGAAGCGCCGTTTTTTTTAGAAAGCTCGGTGTCTGTTGCTTTGGTGTGTATATCCGTTTTTTGCGTAACGGCGGCTTAGGGTTCCGCTCTTACAGCGGGTCACTTTTGAAGAGCGCAAAAGTAACCAAAACGCTTCTGCCCCACCACTCGGTGCCTCGCCTAGGCTCGGCATGCCTGAACGAAGGCATTGCTCCGTGGGCCGCCGCGAAGGGCCATCCATGGCCCAGCGCGGCTAACCCGGCATCCATGCCGGGTTGCCCACTGCGCAATACCTTCGTTCAGCCAGCGTGGTTAACGGGGCGCCCGAGATCAACGTCCACCGCGAGGCGGCCTGAGAGCCGACCTGGCTCTTGGTGGGACCGCGTTTCTCCTGTGGGATGAGTGTGGGAGCGAGCTTGCTCGCGATGGCGGTGGTTCAATCACATGGATGTTGGGTTTGCTGGCCTCATCGCGAGCAAGCTCGCTCCCACAGGTTTTGCGGCGTACATGGATTTTGTGTCTGCTGAAGATCCAGTGTGGGAGCGAGCTTGCTCGCGATAGCGGTGGCTCAGCCACATGGATGCTGGACATGCCACCGCTCTTGCTTTGCTTTGGATCTTGATCTGGACGCCCCGTTAAACCACGCTGGCCGAACGCAGGCATTGCGCAGTGGGCATCCCGGCATGGATGCCGGGATAGCCGCGCTGGGCCATGGATGGCCCTTCGCGGCGGGCCCACGGAGCAATGCCGGAGTGAGGGCACACCGAGCCTAGGCGAGGTGCCGAGTGGTGGGGCAAAGCGCTTTTGGTTACTTTTGGCGCTCTTCCAAAAGTGACCCGCTGTAAGAGCGGAACCGCCAGCCGCCGTTACAAAAAAAACGGATATACACACCAACCCACGCCTCTCGGCTATCGCGAGCTTACCGCTTACCGCTTACCGCTTACCGCTTACGGCGCATACGGCATCACCCGCTTGTGCTCAGTCTTACGATAGGTCTCACAAATGATCCTGGCCGCCTCTTCACGAACCGGTTGCCCATGCAGGAAAGCATCGATCTCGGCATAGGTCACACCGTGGGAAGCTTCGTCCGGCTTGCCTGGCGACAGGTCTTCAAGATCGGCGGTAGGGACTTTTTCCACCAGCGATTCCGGCGCGCCAAAGTCACGGGCGATGGCCCGGACCTGGTTTTTCACCAGGCCGCTCAACGGCGCCAGGTCGCAGGCGCCGTCCCCGAACTTGGTGAAGAAACCCATGACCGCTTCGGCCGCGTGGTCGGTGCCGATCACCAGGCCCTGCTCGGCGCCGGCGATAGTGTATTGCGCCACCATGCGCATCCGCGCCTTGGTGTTGCCCAGCACGAAATCCCGCGAGAGCGCCGCCTTGCCTTCGAACGCCGCGACTTGCTCGGCCAAGGCCTTGACCGCCGGGCCAATGTTGACGGTATGGCGCTCGTCCGGGTCGATGAAGTCCACGCAGGCCTGTGCTTCATGCTCGTCGAACTGGGTCTCGTACGGCAGGCGCACGGCGATGAACTTGTAGGCTGCGTTGCCGGTTTTCTCCCGCAGTTCGCGCACGGCACGTTGGGCCAGCAGCCCGGCGGTCAGCGAGTCGACGCCACCGCTGATGCCCAGCACGAGGGACTTGAGCCCGGAATTGACCAGGCAATCCTGGATAAAGCTCACTCGCCGGGCGATTTCGGCCTTGAGGGCGGCGTCATCGGCGAACGGTGGCTGGACCTTGAGCTGTTCAGCAATCTCACGCTGTACGGCTTGCATGAATTCACTCCTTGCTTGATGTATCAAAGGGCGGCAGGTACTTGGAAAACGTGTCGCATGTAGGCGACGAAATTCGGGTCCTTGCAGTGGGTCTTGCCGGGCTCGTCTGAAATCTTGGCCACGGGTTGCCCGTCACAGCTGATCATTTTAAGCACGATGCTCATGGGCTCGACACCCGGGATGTCGCAGGTCAGGTGGGTGCCAATACCGAAGCTGACATTAATGCGACCACGCAACGCCCGAAAAATCTCCAGGCATTTGGGCAATGTCAGGCTATCGGAGAACACCAGGGTCTTGCTCATCGGGTCGATGCCGAGCTTGTGGTAGTGGGCAATGGCTTTTTCAGCCCAGATCACCGGGTCGCCGGAGTCATGGCGCAAACCGTCGAACAGCTTGGCGAAGAACAGATCGAAGTCCTTGAGGAAGGCGTCCATGGTGATGCAATCGGTGAGGGCGATCCCCAGCAGGCCTCGGTACTCGCGCACCCAGCAATCGAGGGCGGCGATCTGGCTGTCGATCAGTCGCGGGCCCAGTTGCTGGTGGGCCATGATCCACTCGTGGGCCATGGTGCCCAGGGGTTTCATGTCCAGCTCCCGGGACAGGTGCACGTTACTGGTGCCAACGAAACGCCCGGGGAAGTCGTGCTTGAGCACGTTGACCACTTCTTCCTGGACGCGGAAGGAAAACCGCCGACGGGTGCCGAAGTCCGCGACTTGCAGTTCGGACAGTTCGTCAGCACTGGCGTTGGCGCTCAGCCAGTCGAACTTGCGGTACAGCTGCTCGCGGGCCTGCTCCAGGACGATTTCGCGGTAGCGATAGCGGTTGCGCACTTCGCTGACGATGGCCAGCAGCGGCACCTCGAACAGAATCACATGCAGCCACGGCCCGCGCAGGCGGATGAACAGCTCGCCGTTGTCGATGCCGGTGTGGACGTAGCGCAGGTTGAAGCGAAACAGCCCCAGGAACCGCAGGAAGTCCGGCTTGAGGAAGCTGATGCGTTCCAGGAAACCCAACTGGTCGGCGCTCAGGCTCAGCTCCGCCAGGCGCTCGATCTGGAAGCGGATCTCCGCCAGGTACGGCCGCAGGTCTTCGCTGTTGCGGCAACGAAACTCCCACTCGACTTCGACGTTGGGGTAGTTGTGCAGCACCGCCTGCATCATCGTCAGTTTGTAGAAGTCGGTGTCGAGCAGGTTCTGCACGATACGATCGGCAAATACGCTCTCGCTCATAGGGTTCTCCAGACAGGCCGCGGCAGTGGGCAGCGCGGTTCGGCGATTTTAGTGAAAGGGCTAGTGGCGCATAACCGTGGTGGGTATTGCCAGTGTTTTTTGTGGCGAGGGAGCTTGCTCCCGCTCGGGTGCGCAGCGCCCGCATGGAAGGGGGCCGCTGCGCGGCCCAGCGGGAGCAAGCTCCCTCGCCACAGGGTGTTGTGTTGGCTGCCGCTATTGCGGTGTATCCGGGCTGTCGATCTGCTCCAGCATCCACTCCACGAAAAGCCGCACCTTGGGCACTTCCGCCGAATGTTCCGGGTAGGCCAGGTAATAGGCGCTGGTGCTGGGCATCGCGTGGGGCCAGGGGATGACCAGCTTGCCGTCAGCCAGTTCTTCTTCCACCAGAAATCGCGGCAGCAGGGCGACGCCGCAGCCAACCTGGGCGGCCCGGATGCACATGTAGAAGGTTTCGAAACGCGGCCCGTGGTAGCTGTGTTCGGTGTGATAGCCCTGGCTGTCGAACCAGTCGTGCCAGGCCTGGGGCCGCGACGCGTTCTGCAGCAGCACCAGCTCGGCCAATTGGGTCGGGTCGCTGAAGGGTTGGTCAGGCAGGCTGCCGGGCGCGCAGACCGGCACCAGCTCTTCGTCGAACAGCCTCAAGGACTCGGTGCCAGGGCGTGACCCCTGGCCGAAGTAGAACGCCAGGTCGCTGCGCCCCTGTTGCAAGTCGTCGGCTTCCTGCTCGCTGCACAGATCCAGATGAATTTTCGGATGACGCAGGCGCCAGCCCTTCAGGCGTGGGACCAGCCAGCGGGCACCGAAGGTCGGAGGCGTGGAAACACGCAGCACTTCAGTATCGCCGCCGTAGGAGCGCAGGTAGTGGGTGGACATCTCCACCTGGGTGAGGATTTTTCGCACTTCCCCCAAGTACAACTCACCAGCCGGTGTCAGTTGCAAGCGACGGCGTACGCGCCGGAACAGCAGGTGCTGCAACAGTTCCTCGAGCTGGGCGACCTGTTTGCTGACGGCGCTCTGGGTCAGATGGAGTTCTTCGGCGGCACGGGTAAAGCTCAGGTGGCGAGTCACGGCTTCGAAGCACTGGAGTGCGGTGATCGACGGCAAATAGCGCTTATTGAGCATGACGAGGGCCTTTTTTCTTGTTGCTCTATAAATCGAGTCAGGGGCAGCATGAATAAACGGAATGATATCTCGCTTAATGGTCGTTTGTTGGCAAGACTCGGGCCAGCTAAAACTAGAGGCCTGAGTGGACGGTGATTGTCCGTCCGCCAATCTTTTATCGCTCGTTTAAAGGAGTTACCCCATGGTTGCTGCATTGCTTGATCGTCTGGGCGTCAATCCGGCCTTGTACCAGGGCGGCACACAGCCGGTGCACTCGCCTATCGATGGCAGTCGCATCGGCGCCGTGAACTGGGAGGGCGCCGCTGAAGTCGAGCAGCAGGTCAGCCGTGCCGAACACGCCTTCGACCTGTGGCGCCAGGTGCCGGCCCCGCGTCGCGGCGAGCTGGTGCGTCAATTCGGCGACCTGCTACGTGAATACAAGGCCGACCTCGGCGAGCTGGTGTCGTGGGAAGCCGGCAAGATCACCCAGGAAGGCCTGGGTGAAGTGCAAGAGATGATCGACATCTGCGACTTCGCCGTCGGCCTGTCCCGTCAGCTGTACGGCCTGACCATCGCCTCCGAGCGTCCGGGCCACCACATGCGTGAATCCTGGCATCCGCTGGGCGTGGTCGGGGTGATCAGTGCCTTCAACTTCCCCGTCGCGGTCTGGGCCTGGAACACCACGCTGGCCCTGGTCTGTGGCAACTCGGTGATCTGGAAACCCTCGGAAAAGACCCCGCTCACCGCCCTGGCCTGCCAGGCGCTGTTTGAGCGTGTGCTGAAGAATTTCAGCGACGCACCGCCGTACCTGAGCCAGGTGATCATCGGCGGCCGGGATGCCGGTGAAGCGCTGGTGGACGACCCGCGCGTGGCCTTGATCAGCGCCACCGGCAGCACTCGCATGGGCCGCGAAGTGGCACCGAAAGTCGCCGCGCGTTTCGCCCGCAGCATCCTCGAACTGGGCGGCAACAACGCCATGATCCTGGCGCCGAGCGCCGACCTGGACATGGCTGTGCGTGCCATCCTGTTCAGCGCCGTCGGCACTGCCGGCCAGCGTTGCACCACCCTGCGCCGGCTGATCGCCCACGAGTCGGTGAAGGAAGAGATCGTCACCCGCCTCAAGGCCGCTTATTCGAAAGTGCGCATCGGTCATCCGCTGGAAGGCAACCTGGTCGGGCCGCTGATCGACAAGCACAGTTTCGACGGCATGCAGGACGCGCTGGAGCAGGCCTTGAGTGAAGGCGGGCGGGTGTTCGGTGGCAAGCGCCAGCTCGAAGACCAGTTCCCGAATGCCTATTACGTTTCGCCGGCCATCGTCGAGATGCCCGAGCAGAGTGATGTGGTGCGCCACGAAACCTTCGCACCGATCCTGTACGTGGTCGGCTACAAGGACTTCGCCGAGGCCCTGCACCTGAACAATGCCGTGCCCCAGGGCCTGTCGTCCTGCATCTTCACCACCGACGTGCGTGAAGCCGAGCAGTTCATGTCGGCCGTGGGCAGCGACTGCGGCATCGCCAACGTCAACATCGGCCCGAGCGGCGCGGAAATCGGCGGCGCATTCGGTGGCGAAAAAGAAACCGGCGGCGGTCGCGAATCCGGCTCCGACGCCTGGCGCGGCTACATGCGCCGCCAGACGAACACCGTGAACTACTCGCTGGAGTTGCCGTTGGCCCAGGGGATTACCTTTGATTAAGGTTTGAGCCAAGCGGTGGCCCCATGTGGGAGCGGGCTTGCTCGCGAAGGCGGACTGTCATTCAACATTGATGTCGACTGGTCCACCGCCTTCGCGAGCAAGCCCGCTCCCACAGTTGAATTGTGTAGTGGTTGGGTTTCTTTTTCGGAGTCTGGCAATGCCGTTACGCGAAGAATGTCTGTGGGAAAAACTGACGCCGAAAAGGCCTGAAAACACGGCGCTCACCGGCGAAATCACGGTCGATGTCTGTGTGATCGGCGCAGGGTTCACCGGGCTGTCGGCGGCGGTGCACTTGCTCGAGCAAGGCAAGCGCGTGGCTGTGCTGGAAGCCCATCGGGCCGGGCATGGCGGATCTGGGCGTAATGTCGGCCTGGTGAACGCCGGGCTGTGGATCCCTCCGGATGACATCGAGGCCGGGTTCGGCGAAGCGGTGGGCAGCCAGCTCAACCGCATGCTGGGGGCCGCACCGGCCCTGGTGTTCAGCCTCATCGATAAATACAACATTGATTGCCAGTTGCGCCGCGAAGGCACCTTGCACATGGCCCATAACGCCCGGGGCGAGGCCGACCTGCGCAGTCGCGAAGCACAATGGAAACGCCGTGGCGCCCCGGTGGAGTTGCTCACCGGCCAGGCCTGTGCCGAGGCCACCGGTACGTCGAAAATCGCCGCGGCATTGCTCGACCGTCGCGCCGGCACGCTCAATCCGATGGCCTACACCAGTGGGTTGGCCAAGGCGGCCACGGACCTTGGCGGCCAGTTGTTCGACCACTCGTCGGTGACGTGCCTGGAGCGCCAAGGCCAACGCTGGTCGGTACAGACCGCCCAGGGGGCGGTGCTGGCCGAGCAGGTGGTGATTGCCTCCAACGCCTACACCGAGGGCGATTGGACCGAACTGCGGCGCAACTTCTTTCCCGGTTATTACTATCAGGTCGCTTCCGTGCCGCTGACCGACGAGGCCGCCCAACGCATTCTGCCGGGCGGGCAGGGCTCGTGGGATACCCGCCAGGTGTTGAGCAGCATCCGTCGGGACAAGGACGGCCGTTTGCTGCTGGGCAGCCTGGGCAACGGCAACCGCAAGCCGACCTGGTTCCTCAAGGCCTGGGCCGACCGGGTGCAGCAACACTATTTTCCTTATCTCAAGCCGGTGGAGTGGGAGTGCACCTGGACCGGTTGCATCGCCTTCACCCCCGATCACTTGATGCGCCTGTTCGAACCGGCCCCCGGGCTGGTGGCCGTGACCGGTTACAACGGCCGGGGCGTGACCACCGGCACGGTGGTCGGCAAGGCGTTCGCCGATTACCTGTGTCACGGCAATGCCCAGGCCCTGCCTATCCCGTTCGCACCCATGCAGCCATTGGCCGGGGTGGGGTTGCGCAGTTGCCTGTATGAGGCGGGCTTTTCGCTGTATCACGCGGGCCAGTGCCTGCGGATCGTCATTTGAGTGTTGAAAATTGTTGCTGGAAGCCGCGTTTTCCGGCGTAGCGTCTAGCCTGTTATGGTGCGGGTTGTAGCAGTCGCGCACCGACAGTGTGCAGTTCGGTGACGTGGGTTGTTACACAGTGGTTGCACGCCGTTTCGTGCGATGGTTGCAATGATGGCTCACGGAGGGTTTCACCTATTTAAATAAAAGGTTGCACCTTGTCCGGTTTAGACGGTTGCACGCCCTATGAAAAAGGGCTCGAAACAGTCGAAATAACAATAAAGCAGCGACTTTTCTCAGAATAAAAAACCGATGGCACGGCCCTTGCTCTGAGCTTTTCAGTGAAATGAAGTCGCAGTGCCAACTAAAAAAAACCTTGGAGCACCACCTCATGTCCCAGACGTTTTACAAGAAAGGTTTCCTGGCCCTCGCAGTGGCAGCTGCGCTGGGTGTTTCTGCGTTTGCTCAAGCTGATGTGAAATTTGGTGTGGCGGGGCCAATGACCGGTGCCAACGCCGCATTTGGCGAGCAGTACATGAAGGGGGCCCAGGCGGCAGCCGACGCGATCAACAAGGCGGGTGGCGTCAACGGCGAGAAAATCGTCCTGGTCGCCGGCGACGACGCCTGTGAACCCAAGCAGGCCGTGGCCGTGGCCAACCGCCTGGTCGACCAGGACAAGGTGATCGGCGTGGTCGGGCACTTCTGCTCGTCCAATACCATCCCGGCCTCCGAGGTCTACGACGAAGCCGGCATCATCGCCATCACTCCGGGCTCCACCAACCCACAGGTCACCGAGCGCGGCCTGAGCGCCATGTTCCGCATGTGCGGTCGTGACGACCAGCAGGGCATCGTGGCGGGTGACTACATCGTCGACGTGCTCAAGGGCAAGAAAGTGGCCGTGCTGCACGACAAGGACACCTACGGCCAAGGCCTGGCGGATGCCACCAAGGCTCAACTGGCCAAGCGTGGTGTGAAGGAAGTGTTGTACGAAGGCCTGACCCGTGGCGAGAAAGACTTTAGCGCCGTGGTCACCAAGATCCGTTCGGTCGGTGCCGACGTGGTTTATTTCGGGGGCCTGCACCCGGAGGCTGGCCCGCTGGTTCGCCAGTTGCGTGAGCAAGGTCTCAAGGACGTGAAGTTCATGTCCGACGACGGCATCGTGACTGACGAACTGGTCACCACCGCCGGCGGCGCGCAATACGTCGATGGCGTGTACATGACCTTCGGCGCCGACCCGCGTCTGCTGCCAGACAGCAAGGCCGTGGTTGAAGAGTTCCGCAAGAATGGCACCGAGCCTGAAGGCTACACCCTGTACGCCTACGCGTCGGTCCAGGCCCTGGCCGCCGGCTTCAATGGCGCCAAGTCCAATAAAGGCGAAGACGCGGCCAAGTGGCTCAAGGCCAACCCGGTCCAGACCGTGATGGGCAAGAAAGAGTGGGACACCAAGGGCGACTTGAAGGTCTCCGACTACGTGGTCTACCAGTGGGACAAGGACGGCAAATACCACCAGTTGGAAAAACAGAAGTAAGGGCTGAAGCGACCGTCCACGCCTCCTGTGGGAGCCGGGCAAGCCCCGGTTTCCAAGGGCGCGTGCCGATCGTACCTGACACTGCTCCGACGTAAATCTGTATTTTCCTTAGAAGAACCGCACACTCAAGGGTGTGCAGGTTCTCACTGCGTGAGATTGCGTTATGGATGGTATTTTCCTGCAGCAACTGATCAATGGCCTGACCCTCGGGTCGGTCTATGGTCTGATCGCCATCGGCTACACAATGGTCTACGGCATCATCGGCATGATCAACTTCGCCCACGGCGAGGTTTACATGATCTCCGCTTACCTCGCGGCAATCAGTCTGGCTCTGCTGGCTTACTTCGGTATTGAATCCTTTCCGCTTATGATCCTCGGCACCCTCGTGTTCACGGTCGTGGTCACCGGGGTCTATGGCTGGGTCATCGAACGCGTCGCCTACAAACCCCTGCGCAACTCGACCCGCCTGGCACCGCTGATCAGTGCCATCGGCATCTCGCTGATCCTGCAGAACTATGCACAGATCAGCCAGGGCGCCCGCCAACAGGGTATCCCGACACTGCTAGAGGGCGCCATGCGCGTCGACATCGGCAGCGGCTTCGTCCAGCTCACCTACACCAAGGTATTCATCCTGGTCGCCGCATTCGCCGGGATGGCCTTGCTGACCTACATCATCAAGTACACCAAGCTCGGACGCATGTGCCGCGCCACCCAGCAAGACCGCAAGATGGCGTCGATCCTGGGGATCAACACCGACCGGGTGATTTCCTACGTGTTCATCATCGGTGCAGCCATGGCGGCCCTGGCCGGCGTGCTGATCACCATGAACTACGGCACATTCGACTTTTATGCCGGCTTCATCATCGGCATCAAGGCGTTCACCGCGGCGGTACTCGGCGGCATCGGTTCCCTGCCTGGGGCGATGCTCGGCGGGATCATCCTCGGCATTTCCGAGTCGCTGTTCGCCGGTCTGATCAACTCTGACTACAAAGACGTGTTCAGTTTTTCGCTGCTGGTGCTGATTCTGATTTTCCGTCCCCAAGGCCTGCTGGGTCGCCCACTCGTGGCGAAGGTATAAGTATGTCTGCTGCCAATAAACCGCTT
The DNA here is from genome assembly GCF_059579345.1 of Pseudomonas sp. FSO-7. Taxonomy (NCBI): domain Bacteria; kingdom Pseudomonadati; phylum Pseudomonadota; class Gammaproteobacteria; order Pseudomonadales; family Pseudomonadaceae; genus Pseudomonas; species Pseudomonas sp. FSO-7. The sequence continues at coordinate 728,118 of NZ_CM184193.1, forward strand.
GATATCAAACAGAGCGTCATCGACGCGATCCTGGCCGGCCTGATCTCGCTGATCGTGTTCGGGCCGATCGTCGGCGTAGTGCTCGACGGCTACAGCTTCAACCTGCAACCGGCCCGCGTCGGCTGGCTGGTGGCGATCGTGATGATCGGGCGCTTTGCCTTGAGCCTGTTCCTGCAAACCCCCAAGGGACTGAAGATTCTCCAGGGTTTCGAGAGCACCGGTTCAGGCGTGCATGTGCTGCCACCGGATTACAAGTCGCGCCTGCGCTGGATCATTCCGGCACTGATCGTGATTGCCATCGTGTTTCCGTTCTTCGCCAACAAATACGTGCTCACGGTGGTCATCCTCGGGCTGATCTATGTGCTGTTGGGCTTGGGCCTGAACATCGTGGTCGGCTTGGCGGGGCTGCTCGACCTGGGTTACGTGGCGTTCTACGCCATCGGCGCCTACGGCCTGGCGCTGGGCTACCAGTACCTGGGGCTGGGGTTCTGGACGGTGCTGCCGCTGGCGGCCATCGCGGCGGCGATGGCGGGGTGCATATTGGGATTCCCGGTGTTACGAATGCACGGTGACTATCTGGCCATCGTGACCCTGGGGTTCGGTGAGATCATCCGGTTGGTGCTGAACAACTGGCTGTCATTCACTGGCGGGCCGAATGGCATGCCCGTGCCATCGCCCACCTTTTTCGGCCTGGAGTTCAGCCGACGAGCGAAAGATGGCGGGGTGCCGTTCCATGAGTTCTTCGGCCTCGACTACAACCCCAACATCAAATTCCTGTTCATCTACATCGTGTTGTTCATCACGGTGCTGTTGGTGCTCTATGTCAAGCATCGCTTGACTCGCATGCCGGTCGGGCGTGCCTGGGAAGCCCTGCGTGAAGATGAAATCGCCTGCCGCTCCATGGGCCTGAACCATGTGCTGGTCAAACTCTCGGCCTTTACCATCGGCGCGTCCACAGCTGGTCTGGCCGGGGTGTTCTTCGCCAGTTACCAGGGTTTCGTCAACCCGTCGTCGTTCACCTTCTTCGAGTCGGCGCTGATCCTGGCGATCGTGGTGCTGGGCGGCATGGGCTCGACGGTCGGCGTAGTGATTGCCGCGTTCGTGCTCACCGTCGCGCCGGAGCTGCTGCGCAGTTTCTCTGAATACCGGGTGCTGCTGTTCGGCGTACTGATGGTGTTGATGATGATCTGGCGTCCTCGCGGCCTGATCCGTATCAGCCGTACCGGCGTGACGCCACGCAAGGGGGTAGCGCCATGAGCGAAGTCGTACTCAAAGTTGAAAACCTGATGATGCAGTTCGGTGGCATCAAGGCCCTCAGCGACGTCAGCCTGCAAGTCAAACGCAACTCGATCTTTGCCCTGATCGGCCCCAACGGCGCGGGCAAGACCACGGTGTTCAACTGCCTGACCGGCTTCTACAAGGCTTCGGGCGGCAACATCGAGCTCAACGTACGGGGCGAACAAACCAACGTCATCAAGCTGTTGGGCGAAGCGTTTCGCCTGACTGATTTCGTCTCGCCAAAGTCCTTCGCCAGCCGGCTGTACTACAAGATGTTCGGCGGCACCCACCTGGTGAACCGTGCCGGTTTGGCGCGCACCTTCCAGAACATTCGCCTGTTCAAGGAAATGTCGGTGCTGGAAAACCTGCTGGTGGCCCAGCACATGTGGGTCAACCGCAGCATGGTGGCGGGCATCCTCAACACCAAGGGCTACCGCAAGGCCGAAAGCGATGCCCTGGACCATGCGTTCTATTGGTTGGAAGTGGTGGACCTGGTGGATTGCGCCAACCGTCTGGCGGGCGAGCTTTCCTATGGCCAGCAACGGCGCCTGGAAATCGCCCGGGCCATGTGCACGCGCCCGCAGATCATCTGCCTCGACGAACCGGCCGCCGGCCTCAACCCTCAGGAAACCGAAGCGCTGAGCGCGATGATCCGGCTGCTGCGCGACGAGCACGATCTGACCGTAGTGCTGATCGAACACGACATGGGCATGGTAATGAGCATTTCCGACCACATCGTGGTGCTGGACCACGGCAACGTGATCGCCGAGGGCAGTCCCGAGGCGATTCGCAACGATCCGAAGGTGATCGCGGCCTACCTGGGTGCCGACGAAGAGGAGCTGGTATGAGTGGACCTATCCTCGAACTCAAGGAATTGGACGTGTTCTACGGGCCGATCCAGGCCCTGAAAAAAGTCTCGATGCACATTGGCGAAGGTGAAACCGTGAGCCTGATCGGCTCCAACGGTGCCGGCAAGTCCACGTTGCTGATGTCGATCTTCGGCCAGCCCCGTGCGGCGGGCGGGCAGATCATCTACCAGGGCGTGGACATCACCCACAAGTCGTCGCACTACATTGCCTCCAACGGCATCGCGCAGTCGCCAGAAGGGCGGCGGGTTTTCCCGGACATGACCGTCGAGGAAAACCTGCTGATGGGCACCATTCCCATCGGTGACAAGTACGCCAGCGAAGACATGCAGCGCATGTTCGAGTTGTTTCCAAGGCTCAAGGAACGCCGCAACCAGCGGGCCATGACCATGTCCGGCGGCGAGCAGCAAATGCTTGCCATCGCCCGGGCATTGATGAGCCGGCCCAAGTTGTTGCTGCTCGATGAGCCGAGCCTGGGGCTGGCGCCGATCGTGGTGAAACAGATCTTCGCCACCCTGCGTGAACTGGCGTCTACCGGGATGACCATCTTCCTGGTGGAACAGAACGCCAACCATGCCCTCAGGCTGTCGGACCGGGCCTACGTGATGGTCAACGGCGAAATCCGCCTGACCGGCACCGGCAAGGAACTGCTCGCCAACGAGGAAGTGCGCAACGCGTACTTGGGCGGGCATTGAGGCGGCTGTCGCAATGAAAAAACCGGCGAGGGATCGCCGGTTTTTTTATCTCTCCAAGCCATTACTTTCCCCTTGTGGGAGCGAGCTTGCTCGCGATAGCGGCGGGTCAGCCACTGTCAACGGCATTGACAGACTGCTATCGCGAGCAAGCTCGCTCCCACAGGGGGACTTTGGATGTTTTCAGAATTGTGGACAACAATCCTGAGCCCCTGCGAAACCGCGACATAAAGTCGCCGCAAACAGTTGTTTTGTCACGGTTTTGACTTGTCCCCGTTTGCTGTGGAACTGGCTGTGGGTAACGTGGGAGTAGCTGCCTGCAAGCCTTTGAATACGTGGCTTGCAGGCCTGTGATCGTTTTTTGATCAGGCGTTTTTGGTCAAGCGTTAGCGGCTGTTGTCAACCGTTTTATGAGCACTGGAAGGGGCTCGAAAATCTGTGGGCAAGCCTGTGGATAAGTCTGTGACTAAACTCTGGAAAGACTGCGCTGAGCGCCGTCGTTACTGGCTTGGAGCCATCGTCCATTGCGCACTGGCTTATAGCAGATAACTCGCGCTGCACAACCTCGCTTGCAGGGTCAAGCGAAAAAATTTTCCAAATACCCCGCAAAGCCTTATGCACAGCGGCTTGCGGGATTTGCACATGCCCCCGATTACTGTGGACGTGCCTGTGGATAAGGTGCGCGCAACCGGCTGCGGGCCTTGTTTGACAAGGCTTGGCGTGGATTGGTTGTTTTGTGAGCAGCTGTGGGCCAAAAGCTCTGCGCAAGCCTTGCCCCTGGCGTGCCAGGCCGGGCATGCTGTGGGCCGATTCCATTCAATGGCTTTTGAAGTTCAAACAAGGAGAACACGATGTCTGACACCCTGTTTATCACCGGCGCGACGTCCGGTTTTGGTGAAGCCTGTGCCCGTCGTTTCGCCGAGGCCGGTTGGAAACTGGTGCTGACCGGTCGTCGTGAAGAACGCCTCAATGCCCTTTGTGCCGAGTTGTCGAAGCAGACCGAAGTCCATGGCCTGGTCCTGGATGTGCGTGATCGCAAGGCCATGGAGGAGGCCATCGCCAACCTGCCGCCGTCCTTCGCCAAGTTGCGCGGGCTGATCAACAACGCTGGCCTGGCCCTGGGCGTCGACCCGGCGCCCAAGTGCGACCTCGATGACTGGGACACCATGGTCGACACCAATGTCAAAGGGCTGATCTACAGCACGCGCCTGCTGTTGCCGCGCCTGATCGCCCACGGCCGTGGCGCCGGGATCGTCAACCTGGGTTCCATCGCCGGCAACTACCCGTATCCGGGCAGCCACGTGTATGGCGCGAGCAAGGCGTTCGTCAAACAGTTCTCCCTGAACCTGCGTTGCGACCTGCAAGGCACGGGCGTGCGGGTCAGCAACATCGAGCCGGGCCTGTGCGAGAGCGAGTTCTCCCTGGTGCGCTTCGGTGGCGACCAGGAGCGCTACAACGCGACCTATGCCGGCGCCGAGCCGATCCAGCCGCAGGACATCGCCGATACGATTTTCTGGGTACTCAACACACCGGCGCACATCAACATCAACAGCCTGGAGCTGATGCCGGTGAGCCAGACCTGGGCTGGTTTCGCCATTGAGCGCAACAAGGCGTAGCGAATGGTGTGTGGATGAGCTTTTGTGGCGAGGGGGCTCGCCGTTGCTACTTCATAGGAGACATGTCAGTCAGTTGAGGTAATCGGCCAGCCCGCGATAGCAGGTCAACAGGTGATACGGCGTGGTGGACGGCATGTCCCGGCGGCTGACCCTACCGTCGGCATCCAGGCATTCGTTCCAGCCTTTGGCATGCAGGAAATGCTGCTGCAACGCCTGCAGTTGACGCAGCAACAACCCCTGGTTGTCCGAACGCAATGTCAGTGCCCGCAAATATTCCGCCTGCGCCCAGATGCGCTGGGTGGCGTCGCGTGGGCCTGCTTGTGGTTTCAGGTCCAGCATCGCGCATACCGCACCAGAGTCCGGCTCGACGCCGCGTTGTTCGGTATGGCCGAAGCTGCGCTCCAGGGCTGTGTGCAACTTGCCGTTGCGCAACAGGGGCGATGAGGCCAGCAAGTAATACCATTCGAACTGGTGCCCCGGCTCGAACCAGTTATCCACAGCCTTGAGCGGTTTTTCCATCATGACCCGTTGCTGCGGTTCGATGAAATGCCTGGCCATTGCGTCGCACAGGCTCAGCAACGCCTGGCGGACGCTGGCGTCTTCGCGGACCGAAAGGGTGGCGAGGAAGGCTTCGGCCAAGTGCATCAAGGGGTTTTGCAACGGGCCGGAGCCGGTTGTCGACCAGTCGCGCTTGAGGCTGGCTTCGTAGAGACCGTCGGCGCTGGCAAAGCGCTGGGCAATGACCTCCAGGCTGGCGTTGAGCACCGACTCCACCAGCGGCTCGCGGACCTTGCCCCAGTAATGGGCGCAGGCGAACAGGATAAAGGCGTGGGTGTAGAGGTCTTTGCCGGTGTCCAGCGGCGCGCCTTGGGGGTCGATGCTGTAGAACCAGCCGCCGTGTTCGGCATCGTGGAAATGACGTTGCAGCGAGCGGAACAGGGCACTGGCCCGTTCCTCGGCCTGGGGCACTTCGCCAATCAGGCTGGCGAACACATACAACTGCCGCGCACAGGCCATGGCGCGGTAGCGCTGGGGCGGCAGCGGTGCATGTCCGGCATCCAGGGATTCATAGGGCAGCGCCAGTTCGGCATTCCAGCCCGGGCCTTGCCACATTGGCACGATCACGTCGTGAAAATGCTGACGCACTGTTGCGTACAGGGCGGTCAATTCAGGCTGGGGGGCGGGGCGGGAAGCATCAGGCATGGGCGGACGTCGTCACGGCTGGGGGCGATTGCGCGACATGGTAGCAGAGTGACCGACTCCAGAGAGATGGCGCCTGTAAGTCCGTCATCGCGAGCAAGCTCGCTCCCACAGGGGCCGGTGTACCCCGATCAAGGTGTGAAGCAGGCTGGCTCCCACAGGGGCCGGTGTACCCCGATCAAGGTGTGAGGCAGGCTGGCTCCCACAGGGCCGGTGTACCCCGATCAAGGTGTGAAGCAGGCTGGCTCCCACAGTGGCCGGTGTACCCCGATCAAACTGTGGGAGCGAGCTTGCTCGCGATAGCGGCCAGGCAGGCGCTAGAGAATCAGCTCGCCAACAACCACACCCCAGCTCCCGCCGAAGCAGCCCCAACCAACCTGACCAATGGCGCCGCCGCCCGCGGCAACACCCGCACCAGCGCAAAACCTGCGCCATGCAGCGCCGCCGTGGCCGCGACGAAGCCCGCCGCATAGGCCCACGGGCTCGACATGTCCGGCAGTTCCAAGCCATGGGCCACGCCATGGAACAGTGCAAACAGCGCGGTTGCACCGACCGCCAGGCTCAACGGCGGACGCACCGCCAGTGCCACCGCCAGGCCCAGGGCGAGCACCGAGGCGGCGATCCCGCTTTCCAGCGCCGGCAGGTCCAGGCCTTCAAAGCCCAGCAGGCCGCCGAGCAGCATCGTACCGACGAAGGTGCATGGCAGTGCCCAGCGCGCAGCGCCTTGTTGTTGCGCGGCCCACAAACCGACCGCCAGCATCGCCAGCAAATGGTCGAGCCCGCCGATGGGGTGGCCGAGGCCGGCGATCAGGCCATTGTCGCCGTGGCCAGGGTGGGCGAAGGCCAAGGCCGGCGTCAGCAGCAGGGCGAGGGCGCCGAGGATGCGTTTGAACGTCATGGATAAGCTTCCTTGTTGTCAGTCGAAAAATCAGGCGGCGCTCAGCAGACCCTGGCGCTCGATGAAGGCGATGATGTCGTCCAGGCCCTGGCCGGTCTTCTGGTTGCTGAACACGAAAGGCTTGCCGTTGCGCATCCGCCGCGTGTCGCTGTCCATCATCTCCAGGGACGCGCCCACCAGGGGGGCCAGGTCGATTTTGTTGATCACCAGCAGGTCGGATTTGCAAATGCCCGGCCCGCCCTTGCGCGGCAGCTTGTCACCGGCCGAGACGTCGATCACATAGATCGTCAGGTCCGACAGCTCCGGGCTGAAGGTCGCCGACAGGTTGTCGCCGCCCGATTCCACCAGGATCAGGTCCAGGCCCGGGAAGCGCCGGTTCAACTGGTCCACCGCCTCAAGGTTGATCGAGGCATCTTCGCGAATCGCCGTGTGTGGGCAGCCGCCAGTCTCCACGCCGATGATCCGCTCCGGCGCCAGGGCTTCGTTGCGCACCAGGAAGTCGGCGTCTTCACGGGTGTAGATGTCGTTGGTGACCACTGCCAGGTTGTAGCGTTCACGCAGGGCCAGGCACAGGGCCAGGGTCAGGGCGGTCTTGCCGGAGCCCACCGGGCCGCCGATACCGACGCGCAGAGGTTGTGTATTCATGTGTGTCTCCTAGGAACGGAACAGACGGCTGTACTGGCGCTCATGGGCCATGCACGCCAGGGACAGGCCAAACGCGGCGCTGCCGTAATGATCGGGGTCGATGTTCGAGGCGTCGTGCTGGGCTTGTTGCAACAGCGGTAGCAGTTCGCTGGTCAGGCGCTGGGCCGCTTGCTGGCCCAAAGGCAGGGTTTTCATCAGCACCGCCAGTTGGTTTTCCAGCCAGCTCCACAGCCAGGCGGCGAGGGCGTCCTGGGGCGCGATCTGCCAGGCGCGGGCGGCCAGGGCCCAGCCCAGCGCCAGGTGCGGTTCGCTGCGCTGTTCGAGAAAGCTACGCGCGGCACGGTCGAGTTCCGGCAGGCCGACGAGCAATTGCTGCAACGAGTAGCCCATCTGCCGGCTCTCCTGATACAGCTCACGGGTTTCCCGGCTGGCACGGTGTTCTTCGCAACGTTGCAACAGCGCGTCCCAATCGTCAGCGGCGGCTGCGGTGCAGTGCGCCAGCAGCAAGGGCGCTTCGAAGCGTGCCAGGTTCAGCAGCAATTGATCGCTGATCCAGCGCCGTGCGTCGTCGGGGTTTTTCACCTGGCCGTTGTCCACCGCCATCTCCAGCCCCTGGGAATAGCTGTAGCCGCCAATCGGCAGCTGCGGGCTGGCCAGACGCAGCAGCGCCCAGGCCGGGTTCATGTGCGTACGCCAAACTGATGCAGGCGCGGCGCGTAGTTGAAGTCTTCGTCGCCGTGCCGGGAATGATGATGGCCGCCGCCATAGGCACCGTGTTCCGGCTGGAACGGGGCTTCGATGGATTCGACGCGGGCGCCCAGTTGCTCGAGCATCGCCTTGAGCACGTAATCGTCCAGCAGGCGCAGCCAGCCATCGCCCACTTGCAGGGCCACGTGGCGATTGCCCAGGTGATAGGCGGCGCGGGTCAGTTCGAAGGCGTTGGCGCAGGTCACATGCAGCAATTGTTCGGCGCGGGCGCAGACGCGCACGATGCGCCCGTCTTCGGCCTGCAGGCATTCGCCGTCGTACAGCGGCGGCTGGCCGCGCTCCAGGAACAGCCCCACGTCTTCACCTTCGGCACTGAAACAGCGCAGACGGCTTTTGCTGCGGGCGTCAAAGGTCAGGTGCAGCTCGGCGTCCCAGCGCGATTGAGTGTCGATTCTGCGGTGAATCACCAGCATCGGAGTGCTTCCAGCAATGAACGGTGCTGTGTTTAGAGCAAGGGGCTTGCCAATCGAAGAAGGTGTAGGAAATAGCTGGGATGGGGTTTCAGGATGGGGCGGATTGCGTGCCATATTGGTGCGCGCCGGAATGCCGTGCACCATTTTGCGGCTAGCACAAAAAAGAATCTGTGGGTACATCGGGGGGTTATTCAGTACTGCCCAGCCCTTGCCAATGCTTGAGGCCAATGAAGATGAACCGCAGTTGCTGGGTAATCTTCGCCTGGGGCGTGAGGTGTTCGGGGAGGGCTTGGGCCGGCGGGTCGATGATGTCCGGCAGGGTGGCGAACACGCTCTTGACGATCAGGTCGGCCATCACGCCCAGGGCGGCCAGGTCCAGGTGCTGCAGCTTGGGCATCAAGGCCAGGTCGGCGGCCAGGTCCGAGCTGATGTCTTCGCGCAATTGGGCGATGGCCTGGCGCACCGGCAGGGAACCGCCGTATTGCTCGCGGGCCAGGAACAGGAATTGGGATCGGTTGGCTTGCACCACATCGAGAAAGATCCGCACCGACGCATCGATGATGCCGCCCATGACGAACTCGTTGTGGCGTACCAGGCGGATGGTTTCGCGGAAGGTCTGGCCGACTTCGCTGACCAGTGCCAGGCCCAGTTGGTCCATGTCCTCGAAGTGCCGGTAGAACCCGGTGGGCACGATGCCTGCCGTCCTGGCGACTTCCCGCAGGCTCAGGCTACCGAAGCCCCGGCCGCACTCCATCAAATGACGGGCTGCGTCCATCAGGGCAATTCGGGTCTGTTGTTTCTGTTCGGCGCGGGGCAGCATCGCAAGGCTGGCTTCTGGTTCACGGGAGCGACGCACTCTAGCAAATCGGCTTTGCCGACGTCGAACGGTAGAGAGGGGGCGGGCGGGGAAAACGAGGGGGTTGAAAAGTCAAAAGCCCGATTGCAGGAATCGGGCTTTTTTCTGGGCCACCATGGGCTCAGCTCACTGTGCCGTTGCGTTCGATCACACGGTCACCGCCGTCAGCTGCCAGGGTTTCGCCCAGTGGCGTGCGGTCGGAACCGTCAGCTGCGAGGGTCTGGCCTTGTGGAGTACGGTCGGAACCGTCAGCCGCCAGGGTCTGGCCTTGTGGGGTGCGGTCGGAACCGTCAGCCGCCAGGGTCTGGCCTTGTGGGGTGCGGTCGGAACCGTCAGCCGCCAGGGTCTGGCCTTGTGGGGTGCGATCGGAACCACCCTCGACCAGGCCTTTTTCTTCCAGTCTGTCACGGCCACCTTCAGCGACAGTCTGGCTGTAGGCAGAATGACTGTCCTTGACCTGTGGCGTGGCTTGTTCGGAGGCTGGCAGGGCGAAGGCGGTAGAAGCCAGCAGTGAAAGGGACAGGCTCATCAGTAATTGGCGTTTCATGATCGTTGCTCCTTGGGAGGGCGATAAAGTGGGTACGAGGGCAATGCTACTCTCGATAAGTCGATATAAAAGTTCATAAAGACAATGGTAATAATCAACGGAATTGATTGTTCTGGGCGAAGGCTCTAGAACGGGCGTTTCCGGGGTGCGGTTTTGCACCGAGGTGGGTATTTTGTACCCATTGCTGCCTCGAAAATGTGCGGGTGCGGTAACAGTTTGTTGGCTGATCGGTCAGGATACTGGCACCTTTTTGTGCCGTTCATCGGCACCTGTTGGCCGTTTTACCAGTCCAACCTTTCATGACGAACCGACTGCAGGTTCGTGTTTCCAACAGCGCCGCGGTTGCGGACGCTGACTTGTCATCAGGAGCCTTGTGCATGACGCGCACCTCGAAAATCCTCGCCTGGAGCTTTGCCAGCCTTGTTGTCCTGCTGGCGGTGCTGGTCCTGGTCATCGCATTCTTTGACTGGAACCGCATCAAGCCCCCGCTCAATGCCAAGGTTTCCGAGGAGTTGCATCGCCCCTTCGCCATCAACGGCAACCTGGCGGTGGTCTGGCAGCGTGAGCCAGAGGAAGGTGGCTGGCGCGCCTGGTTGCCGTGGCCCCATGTGGTGGCCGAAGACTTGAGCCTGGGTAACCCGGAATGGTCGAAGACCCCGCAAATGGCCACGCTCAAGCGTGTCGAGCTGCGCATTTCGCCCTTGGCCCTGCTGGCCCGGCGAGTGGCGATTCCGCGCATCGACCTGACGGAGCCCAACGCCAACCTGCAACGCCTGGCGGACGGTCGCGCCAACTGGACCTTCCAATTCGATCCGAAAGACCCGGACGCCGAGCCGTCCAGCTGGGTGGTGGACATCGGTGCCATTGGTTTCGACAAGGGGCATGTCACCCTGGACGACCAGACGCTCAAGACCCGGCTCGACCTGTTGATCGATCCGCTGGGCAAACCCATCCCGTTCAGCGATATCGTCGGTGACAAGGCCGCGAAGAAAGCCCAGGACCAAGGTGCGACACCGCAGGACTATGCGTTCGCCTTCAAGGTCAACGGGCAGTATCACGGGCAAAACCTGACCGGCTCCGGCAAGGTCGGTGGCTTGCTGGCCTTGCAGGAGGCGACACAACCCTTTCCGCTCCAGGCCCAGGCGAAGGTCGGCGACACCCGCGTCGAACTGGCCGGCACCCTCACCGACCCGCTGAACCTCGGGGCCCTGGACTTGCGCCTGAAGCTGGCCGGCAACAGCCTCGCCCATCTCTACCCGCTGACCGGCGTGACCCTGCCGGATTCGCCGCCTTACGCCACCGATGGCCGCCTGATCGCCAAGCTGCATGAGCCCGGTGGGGCGCTGTTTCGCTACGAGGCGTTCAACGGCAAGATCGGCGACAGCGATATCCATGGCGACCTGGCCTATGTCGCCAGCCAGCCGCGGCCGAAACTCAGTGGTGCGCTGGTCTCCAATCAGCTGCTGTTCAGCGACTTGGCGCCGCTGATCGGTGCGGATTCCAATGCCGAGCAAAAGGCCCGGGGCGGGGCGAGCAAACAGCCGACCGGCAAGGTCTTGCCCGTGGAGGAGTTTCGCACCGAGCGCTGGAGCGTGATGGACGCTGATGTGGAGTTCACCGGCAAGCGCATCGTCCACAGCGAACAGTTGCCGTTCAACGACCTCTATACCCACCTGGTGCTCAACGATGGGCAGTTGAGCCTTGAACCCCTGCGTTTCGGCGTGGCCGGTGGCCGCCTCGATGCGCAGATCCGCCTCAACGGGCGCACCCGGCCCCTTGAAGGCCAGGCGAAGCTGACGGCGCGAGGGTTCAAGCTCAAGCAACTGTTTCCGGGTTTCGAGCCGATGAAAACCAGCTTCGGCGAGCTCAATGGCGATGCTGACATCACCGGGCGTGGCAATTCGGTGGCGGCGTTGCTGGGCACGTCCAACGGCACCCTGAAAATGCTCATCAACGATGGTGCCATCAGTCGGGAATTGATGGAGCTGGCGGGATTGAACGTCGGCAACTACGTAGTGGGGAAAATCTTTGGCGACAAGGAAGTGAAGATCAACTGCGCGGCGGCGGACTTCGACATCAAGACGGGCCTGGCGACCACGCGCCTGTTCGTGTTCGACACCGAGAACGCGATCATCTACATCGACGGTACGGCGAATATGGCGACCGAACAGTTGGACCTGACCATCACCCCCGAGTCCAAGGGCTGGCGCCTGATTTCCCTGCGTTCGCCGTTGTACGTACGGGGTCCGTTCGCCAAGCCCTCCGCTGGGGTCAAGGCGGTGCCCCTGATGCTGCGCGGTGCCGGGATGGTGGCGCTGGGCGTGATCGCCGCGCCGGCGGCCGGGTTGCTGGCGTTGGTGGCACCCAGCGGCGGTGAGCCGAACCAGTGCGCGCCGCTGCTGGAGCAGATGAAGGCGGGCAAGGCGCCGGTGACGGTCAAGCCTACCCGGTAGCCAGATTGTGCGGTGAGGCGGCTGGCCTCATCGCGAGCAAGCTCGCTCCCACAAGGGATTTGCAGCGCGCGGCCCCCTGTGGGAGCGAGCTTGCTCGCGATGGGGCCCTAAAGGCCCTTACAGATCGGCCAGAATGTCGGCCATATCATCGGCGTGCTCTTCTTCCTGGGCCAGGATGTCTTCGAAGATACGCCGGGTGGTCGGGTCTTTTTCGCCGATGTACTGGATGATTTCCCGGTAGCTGTCGATGGCGATCCGTTCGGCCACCAGGTCCTCGTACACCATTTCCTTGAGGGTGTTGCCCGCGACGTACTGGGCGTGGGAGTTACGGGTCAACAGGTCGGGGTTGAATTCCGGTTCGCCGCCCAGCTGCACGATGCGCTCGGCGAGTTTGTCGGCGTGTTCGGCTTCCTGGTTCGCGTGCTCGAGAAACTCACTGGCCGCCACACTGGCCTTGAGGCCGGCGGCCATGAAGTAGTGACGCTTGTAGCGCAGCACGCAGACCAGTTCGGTGGCCAGCGCTTCGTTGAGCAGGCGGATGACTTCCTGCCGGTCGGCGCCGTAGCCTTCGGTCACTGCGCCGTTCTGCACGTTCTGCCGTGCCCGTGCGCGCAGGGTGGTTACATCGGATAAGTGCATGTCGCTCATCTCGTTCTCCTGGAGGCTGATCCGGTTGGAGCGTCACGCTCTGCCGGCGCGATCGCTCTAGGTGTGAGTGACGCGGTCTTGAAAAAGTTTTACCGAATTTTTCAGCGCATAACCGGACAGCCGCGCTTCCTCCCCCAGCCACTGGAAAAATGCCCGCACCGGCGGATGGCGTTCGCGGCCCGGAACGCACAGGGCGCTGTAGCCGGCGCCGCTCACCTGGATGTCCGGGCGATAGCCCACCAGCAAGCCGCTGGCGATGCTTTCCGACGCCAGGATATTGCTCGCCAACACCAGACCCTGCCCGGCAATCGCCGCTTGCAAGGCGTAATGCTCCTCGTCGTACTCGCGCATGCACGGCTGCCGGGTGAGCCAGGTTTCCCCGGCCTGGGCGCACCAGGCATCCCAACCGTGGGCGTACAGCTTGGAGTTGTGCCAGCGCACGCTGATCAGCGTCGGTGGCTGTCGGGTCGCCAGGGCCACCTGCTCAGGCGAGCCGTAGACCCCGAAGCTTTCATCGAACAGGCACATGCCGTAGAGGTTCGGATAGGCGTCCAGGCTGTAGCGCACCACCAGGTCGACGCTGGCATCCTGATGCAGGTCGATCACCTCGCAATGGGTGTCCAGGCGCACGTTGATGTTCGGATGGCGCGCATAGAAGCGCCCCAAGCGAGGCACCAGCCAAAGGGCGGCAAACGCGGCGGTGGTGGACAGGGTCAGGTGGGTGGTGCTGCGTTGCGGGCGCAGGGTATCGACGCTTTGCGCCACCTCCAGCAAGGCCCCGTGCAGGCTGTGGAACAAGCGTTGCCCTGCGTCGGTGAGGCGCACCTGGCGTGGCAGGCGTTCGAACAGCATCAGCCCCAGCCAGCTCTCCAGCGCTCGAATCTGGTGGGAGACCGCCGTCGGCGTCACCGACAACTCCGCCGCGGCTGCCTTGAAACTGAGCAGCCGCGCGGCGGATTCGAAGGCGCGCAGCGCGTTGAGCGGCAGGTTGGCGAACATCTGAATTCCCCTAAAACAGTATGGATGAAATTAACTCATCCAGATGAACTAACGCTCATTTGTCTGTCGGCAGCCCTGGACTCCAAGCTGCAAGGCACAAGCAGTGTCTATTGTAGCCGTATAAAAGGAGATTCAGATGAGCAAGATTCTTGTGGTGCATGGCAGCCCCCGTGGCGAGCGTTCTCATTCCCGGCGCCTGGCCGAGACCTTTGTCTCGGCGTGGCAGGCGGCCCATCCGCAATCCCAAGTGACCCGTCGCGAAGTCGGACGGACGGTCATCGCACCGGTCAACGAAGCCTTTATCGCCGCGGCGTTCTACCCCGAGCCCCAGGCACGGCCGTTGATCATGCAAGCGGACCTGGCCCTGAGCGATGCCCTGGTCGCGGAGCTGCAAGCTCATGACCAACTGGTGATCTCCGCGCCCATGCACAACTTCAGCGTGCCCAGCGGCGTGAAGGCCTGGATCGACCAGATCGTGCGCATCGGGCTGACGTTCAACCACCGCCTGGACAACGGTGTGTCGCACTATGAGCCGCTGGTGCTGGGCAAGAAGGCCTTGATCGTGACCAGTCGTGGCGATTTCGGTTTCGGCCCCGGCGGCCCGCTGGAGAGCATGAACCACGCCGACACGTTGTTGCGCACCGTGCTGGGGTTTATCGGCATCACCGATGTGACGGTGGTGGCGGCCGAAGGCGAAGAGTCGGCCGAGCGCAGCTTTGCGTTGTCCTGTGCCGAGGCCGAGGAACGCTTGCTGGCACTGGCGCGGGACTTTTGAGACAGGGGCCGCTGCGCAGTCCAAAGGGAGCAAGCTCCATTGCCACGGTTTCATACGAGTGTCATAGACTGGTCATCATCGGTACCGATGCTGACCCCTCTTGATCACAAGGATGTCGCCATGTCGCAACGCTGCGCCACTCGTTATCCGCTGGTGCTGGTCCCGGGCATGCTCGGGTTCATACGCCTGGTGTTGTATCCGTACTGGTACGGGATCGTCTCGGCGTTGCGGCGCGGTGGGGCCGTGGTGGTGGCGGTGAAGGTTTCGCCGTTGCATTCGTCCGAGGTGCGCGGCGAGCAGCTGCTGGCGCGGATCGACGAGATCCTGCGGCAAACCGGTGCGCAGAAGGTCAACCTGATCGGCCACAGCCAGGGCAGCCTCACCGCCCGCTATGCCGCCGCCAAACGCCCGGACCTGGTGGCGTCGGTCACGTCGGTGGCTGGCCCCAACCACGGCTCCGAACTGGCCGATTACCTCCAGGACCACTACCCGGCCGACAGCGCCAAGGGGCGTGTGCTCAGTGCCATCCTGCGCCTGATCAACGCTCTGATGAGCCTGCTGGACACCGGCTATCGCGGGCCGAAGCTGCCGGTGGATATCCGCGCGTCCCATGCCTCCCTGACCACCGCCGGGGTGGCGCTGTTCAACCAACGTTATCCACAGGGCCTGCCGGTGACCTGGGGCGGGCAGGGGCCGGAAGAGGTCAATGGCGTGCGCTATTACTCCTGGTCCGGCACCTTGCAGCCGGGCAAGACTGATAAAGGCCGAAACCTGTTCGATGGCACCAACCGCACTTGCCGTTTATTTGCCCGCACCTTTGTCAGGGAAGCGGGGCAATGCGACGGCATGGTCGGGCGCTTTAGTTCACATCTGGGCACGGTCATCGGCGATGACTATCCGCTGGATCACTTCGACATCGTCAACCAGTCGCTGGGGCTGGTGGGCAAGGGGGCCGAGCCGATCCGGTTGTTTGTCGAGCATGCCGAGCGGTTGAAGGCGGCCGGGATGTAACCCGTTGGACCGCGTTATCGTTCATCGCGAGCAGGCTCGCTCCCACAGTAGATGTGTGTTGCTCGGTCCATTGTGGGAGCGAGCCTGCTCGCGATGGCGTTAGCCAGGGCGCCGCCGGTTTACCACTGAACACAGATGAAGGTGTAACAGGCTTTGTCTACACTGCACCTCATCGCCGTACCCTCGTACGGCAGCCAGGAGAAACACCATGAAGATGCTTCGTGTGCCTTTGTTGATGATCGGTTTGCTGCTGTGTTCCCAGGGCTACGCCGAGACGGCGCAGCAGACCAAGATGACCACCTGCAACGCCGACGCCACCGCCAAGGCGCTCAAGGGCGACGAGCGCAAGGCGTTCATGAGCACTTGCCTCAAGGCTGCACCGAGCACCCCGCAAGAACGCATGAAGACTTGCAACGCCACGGCCACCACCCAGGCCCTGAAAGGTGATGCCCGCAAGGCGTTCATGAGTGAGTGCTTGAAGAAGAAATAAGCGCTGGATCTGCGGGGGCCCCATCGCGAGCAAGCTCGCTCCCACAGTAGATTTGTCGTGCTCGCTCCATTGTGGGAGCGGGCCTGCTCGCGATGGGTCGGCGCAAAAGTTACAAAAAACCCCTGAACTGCGACCAAGGTCGGCCGACACAATCCCTAGTGCTGCCAGCGGATCGCTGGCAGACTGCCGATCCTTTCACGCCGTTTTGTCCTGAGGCTGTATGCCAACGTTTTCTCAGCGTCATGTGTTGTTGGTGATCAGTTGGGTGATCATTTTTGGTGGGTTGTTGCTGGTGCTCCCGCTGCGCCTGTTGCCGAGCCTGCTGGCCGGGCTGTTGGTGTTCGAGCTGGTCAACATGCTCACCCCGCAGTTGCAGCGCCTGATCGAAGGTCGCCGCGCCCGCTGGCTGGCGGTGGCGTTGCTGGGCACGCTGGTGGTCAGTGTGCTGACGCTGATCTTCGCCGGCGCCTTCAGTTTCCTGCTCCATGAGGCGGAAAACCCCGGAGCCTCCCTGGACAAGTTCATGGCGGTGGTCGATCGCGCCCGCGGGCAATTGCCGCCGTTCATCGACGCCTACCTGCCGGCCAGCGCCGCCGAATTCCGTGTGGCGATCGGTGACTGGGTGAGCAAGCACCTGAGCGATCTGCAACTGGTGGGCAAGGACGCGGCCCACATGTTCGTGACGCTGCTGATCGGCATGGTGCTGGGGGCCATCGTTGCCCTGCAGCGCATTCCCGACCTGACCAAGCGCAAGCCCCTGGCTGCGGCGCTGTTCGATCGCCTGAACCTGCTGGTCAAGGCGTTTCGCAACATCGTCTTCGCCCAGATCAAGATTTCCCTGCTCAACACCTTCTTCACCGGGATTTTCCTGGCGGTGGTGCTGCCGCTGTTCGGCATTCATCTACCGTTGACCAAGACCCTGATCGTGATGACCTTCCTGCTGGGGCTGCTGCCGGTCATTGGCAACCTGATGTCGAACACGCTGATCACCATCGTTGCCCTGTCGTTGTCGATCTGGGTGGCGGTTGCGGCGCTGGGTTACCTGATCGTGATCCACAAGCTCGAATACTTTCTCAACGCCCGCATCGTCGGCGGGCAGATCAGCGCCAAGTCCTGGGAATTGCTCATGGCGATGCTGGTGTTCGAAGCCGCATTCGGCCTGCCGGGGGTGGTGGCAGGGCCGATTTATTATGCTTACTTGAAGAGTGAGTTGAAGCAGGTGGGGATGGTTTGATCTGGTAGCGATGGTGCCTGATCTGGCGCTATCGCGAGCAAGCTCGCTCCCACGGTTAACCGAGTTCCTTCAGAAAAAATGCGGTCAAGTGTGGGAGCGAGCTTGCTCGCGATTCAGGCGCCTCGGTCCTGGATCAGACCTGGCTCCCATACCGCTTCATCGCCTCGATCGCCAACCCACTGCCGATACTGCCGAAGATATTGCCTTCCACATGCCGCGCCTGGGGCAGCATCGCCGAGACGCTGTTGCGCAGTGCCGGGATGCCGCTGGAACCGCCGGTGAAGAACACCGTGTCGACCTGATCGACGCGCACGTTGGCATCGTTGAGCAACTGCGTGACGCTGCCGCGTACCCGCTCCAGCAAGCCGTCGATGGCCGACTCGAACAGCGCCCGGCTCAGGTCGACGCTCAGGCCCGGCTCGATCCGGTCCAGGAGCAAATGGCGCTGGTCGGTGTGGGTCAGCGCGATCTTGGTTTCTTCCACTTCCATCGCCAGCCAATGCCCGGCACGCTGTTCGATCAGCTTGAACAGCCGGTCGATGCCGCCGGTGTCTTCGATGTCGTAGCGCATGCTGCCCAGGGCCAGGGTGGACTTTTGCGAGTACACCGCATTGATGGTGTGCCAGGTCGCCAGGTTCATGTGATGGCTGGTGGGCATGTAGGCGCCGCTTTTCATGCGGCTGCCGTAGCCGAACAACGGCATCAGGCCGGCCAGGGAGAGTTGCTTGTCGAAATCGGTCCCGCCGATGTGCACGCCACCGGTGGCGAGGATGTCGGCGTGGCGGTTGTCATGGGTACGGCGCTCAGGGGACAGGCGCACCAGGGAGAAGTCCGAGGTACCGCCGCCGATGTCGACGATCAGCACCAGCTCTTCTTTCTCGATGGTCGATTCATAGTCGAAGGCCGCCGCGATGGGCTCGTACTGGAACGAAACCTCCTTGAAGCCGATGGCGCGGGCGACGTCCACCAGGGTGTTTTCCGCTTCCTGGTCGGCCATTTCATCATCGTCGACGAAAAACACCGGGCGCCCCAGTACCACTTCTTCGAATTCCCGACCGGCGGCGGCTTCGGCGCGTTGCTTCAACTGACCGATGAACAGCCCCAGCAGATCCTTGAACGGCATCGCCGTGCCCAACACGCTGGTGTCGTGCTTGATCAGCTTGGAGCCCAGCAGGCTCTTGAGCGAGCGCATCAGCCGGCCTTCGTAGCCTTCCAGGTATTCGTGCAGGGCTAGGCGGCCATACACCGGGCGGCGTTCCTCCAGATTGAAAAAGACCACCGAAGGCAGGGTGATCTTGTCGTCCTCCAGCGCGATCAACGTTTCCATGCCGGGGCGCAGCCAGCCGACGGTGGAGTTGGACGTGCCAAAGTCGATGCCGCAGGCACGGGCCGGGGATGCGTTTTTCATGTCTTTCGGGTTCCAGTTGAAAAAACGGCCGCGCAGTGTATGTCAGTGCGGCGCGGATTCGAAGGCCGGTTATCTGCTAATTCTCGAACGCAGGCCTTGAAAGACTCTCTTATACCCCCAAACTTGCTGGCATAGCCTGGCAGCCACAGGGCGGACACAAGAACCGCCACCCGCTGCCGATAAACTTCTGACGTGCCGCCCGGTCCCAATCTTGAGGTCGGTCAACCCGCTGTCCGGTCATCCGGGCATGCGTGGCGGTGCGACATCGATAACGGATGGTGATGCTTAGATGGACTTCAAAGACTATTACAAGATCCTGGGTGTGGAGCCCACGGCGGACGACAGCACGATCAAGGCTGCCTACCGCAAGCTGGCGCGCAAGTATCACCCGGATGTGAGCAAGGAAAAGGACGCCGAGACCAAGTTCAAGGACGTCTCCGAAGCCTATGAAGCGCTGAAAAGCGCCGACAAGCGCGCCGAGTACGACGACCTGCGCCGCTACGGCCAGCACGGCCAGCCTTTCCAGGGCCCGCCGGGTTGGCAGAGCCGTGGTGGTTTCGGCGGCCAGGACACGGGGGATTTCTCGGACTTCTTCAGTTCGATTTTCGGTAATCGCGGGCCGGGTTTCGGCGGCGGACAGTCAGGTCGCAGCGCCGGCCGTCGAGGGCAAGACGTGGAAATGGAATTACCGATTTTCCTGGAAGAAACCCTGTCGAACGAGTCGAAGAAAGTCACGTTCCAGGTGCCGCAATACAACGCGGCCGGCCAACACGTGAGCAACACCAGCAAGAGCCTGAACGTGAAGATCCCGCTGGGCGTGACCGACGGCGAGCGCATCCGCCTCAAGGGCCAGGGCGCGCCGGGTGTCGGTGGCGGCGCCAACGGCGACTTGTACCTGACCATTCGTTTCGCTCCGCACCCCAAGTTCGACGTCGAAGGCCAGGACCTGATCATCACCTTGCCCCTGGCACCGTGGGAATTGGCGCTGGGCACCGAAGTGGCGGTGCCGACCCTCACCGGCAAGATCAACCTCAAGGTCCCGGCCGGCAGCCAAAACGGCCAGCGCATGCGCGCCAAGGGCCACGGCTTGCGCAACAAGGCCGGCGAGCGCGGCTACCTGTTCGTTCAACTCAAGGCCGTGATGCCCAAGGCCAGCGACGAAGCGGTCAAGGCGCTGTGGGCGGAGCTGGCGAAGAAAGCGGCGTTCGATCCGCGGGAGAACTTCTAAACTACTGATACAGAACCCGTGGCGAGGGAGCTTGCTCCCGCTGGGCTGCGAAGCAGCCCCAAAACCCTTCAACACGGTGCACCCGGAAAAACCGGTTGGCAGGTTTCACGACTGCTGCGCAGCCGAGCGGGAGCAAGCTCCCTCGCCACACAGCCAGCTTTGCGACCATCATGGCTAGACTCGACAGTTGAAGCATTGGGAGAAGCAGACCATGAACAACCCGATCATTGAACTGAACCTGCTGGAATTCTGTGAAGCCGCCGCATTGGCGGATGTCCATGTGATCGAAATCGTCGAGCATGGCATCCTCGAACCCCACGGCGCGGCCCCGACGGATTGGCGTTTTACCGATTACGAACTGGCCCTGGCCAAGCGTGCCGCGAAGCTGCGGCACGACCTGGACCTGGAGTGGGAAGGCGTCGCCCTGGCGCTGGACCTGCTGGAGGAAGTCCAGCAACTGCGGGCCGAGAACCGTCGGTTGCGCCAACAACTGGGCCGTTGGGTGGGCTGACAGTGGCGGCTCGTATCCGTCATGCCTTGTCGAAAAAGCGATAAATAGTTACCGCATTCTTCGGTGGCACACGGGGTAGGCTCGGGTTTTCCAATCGTCAAGGATGACCCGCTATGCCACGACTCACCCCCCGTCTCGCCATCCCCCAGGGCGAGCACTTCGACCTGCTCAAGTCCCGTATTCCCGGTTGGTACAGCGGGGCCATCGTGCAACGCCAGCAGGAACTGAGCGACCATGAGCTGACGCTTCCGGACTGGTATGCGAAAGCTTCCCCCGACCTCTGGAACAGCCTCAAGGACAGTCATTCCCGCTACCGCGAACGTCTGAACCAGGTCGACAACCGGCTGGGCAATATCCAGGACATCCGCGCCTTTGCCGAACCCTTGCTCGAGCAGGCGCTCCTGGATGAGTTCAACCTCACGCTGAACGTCAACGAGGTGTATTTCGTCCGCAAGTACGGGCGCAAGAGCCGCGATGATTTTTTTGGGGCACTGGTCCTGGACAGCGAGGGCGGCCACTTCGATCGCTACGAATACCGCGGCACGTCGTTGCTGGAGGCGGCGCTGGCCAACTTCGAGTCTGACGAAGAGCGCAAACCCGCCTGTGGGGACTGCAACCTGATCACCACGGTGCGCCCGTTTTACGGCGGCGAGGTGCTGCCTACCATCGACGCCGTGCGCGCAGGGGCCCTGCCGATTGCCCCGGAGGCCTTCGCCAGGCTGTGTCGCAAGCTCGACCTGGGACGCCAGTATCAGGCGCACATCAACGCTGTCGTGCGGCCCGACGGCAGCAAGGCCTACGACCGTTCACTGAGCGAGCATCACCGGCAGGGCCTGGCGCTGAGCATCCAGATCGCCAGGGCCAAGGCCGACATCAGCCCGACGGTCTACTCGATGTTGCAGCAGGTGATCGACGGGGCCAGCGACGTCACCCTCGATGGCCAGGCCGTGAGATTCACTTCCCTGAAAGTGTTCGACATCGAACTGGTCGGCCCGCTGTTGATCAGCCCCGACCTTGAAAACAGTCGCCGGGTGGTGCCGGTCGTGGCCTACCTCCCGGGTGATCCCGAGCATCCCCTGAAAGCCTATGCCTCCAGCGCCGACTTCATGGCCGAACTGCGGCGACGCCTGCACGGTGGTGCCTACCGCCGCTTCTTCAGCCGTTTCGTGCCGCTGCGTCAGCAGGGGGTATTTTTCCGGCAGTTCAAGCACCTCTATCAAATCTCCCCGACGGCCGATGACCAGGCCGATTACCCGCTCAAGTCGTCATTGCGCAATCTGCCGATGGGCACGGTGCCGATTCCCGGCGACCTGTGGGGCTCGCTACGCCTGCGGCAAATCGAGAAGATCCAGGCTGATGCCCGCGCGGTGGCGGTGCCTACCGGTGATGAAGACAAAAAAGCCCGCCTGGCGCGCCTGGACAGTTACCTCGACGCGGTGGTCGACGTGTTCAACCTGGCGGCGTTCGTCGTGCCAGGGCTGGGGCCGCTGATGTTGACGGTCGGGGCCGTGCAGATGTTCAACGAGGCGTTCGAAGGCATCGAAGCGTTCGAGCGTGGGGAGACCCGGGAAATGTGGGCGCATTTCTCCAGCGTGGCCCTCAACACGGCTTTTGTCGCCACCGGTGCAGCGGTACTGCCGCACATTCGATGGTCGAGCACGGTGGATCAGTTGGAGCCGGTTCAATTGGCCAATGGCGAGTCGCGTCTGTGGCGCCCCGACCTGAGCGTTTACCAGAGTGAGCTGCAGCCCCCCGCGACCTCAAGCCCGGATAGCCAGGGCCTGTATCGGGTCGAGAATCAGCAGGTCTTGCCGCTGGGTGAGCAACGTTTTGAAGTGCAACAGGACCGGCAAACCCTCCGCTATCGCATTCGTCATCCTTCCCGTCCGCAGGCCTACCAGCCCGAGCTGACGCACAACGGCAGCGGTGCCTGGCACCACGAACTGGAACAACCGCGTACCTGGGAGGGCCCGACACTGATGAGGCGCCTGGGCCATGGCGTCAAGGATTTCAGCGATGCCGAACTGGAGCAGATCCGCCTCGCCAGCGCGACCCCGCAGGACGTGCTGCGACGGTTGCATGTCGAGGGCGAGCCGGTGCCGGCGTTGCTGGCCGACACCCTGGGTCGCTTCGACCTTTGCCGACAAATCGACACGTTCATCGGGCAACTGCAAAGCGAGGCGCCGCCGGGCCATGACCTGGCCGAGCCGATGTTGCACCTGCTGACCCAATACGGCCCGTGGCCAAGAGGGCTGAAGCTGAAGATCGTCGACGGTACCGGCCGGACGCGCTGGGAATACGTCCGGCCCTCGGAAGGCGAGACGCCGGTCCGTGAGGCCAGCCTGACCGAGGCCAAGGTCCGCACGCCAGCGCTGTTGAAAAACCTGATCGAAGCGGTGGATGCCGTAGGCGTCGATCTGTTGGCCATGGCGAGCCCGTCGATTGCGAAAACCCACATGGACGCTCGCGTCCGGCACCTGCGCCAGGCACTCGCCGAGACGGCGGTGAATGAAAAGGTGCAGTTGCTCAACGATTATTACGCCCTGGGCGAGACGCGAGGTGACCCCCGTGTAGCGCTGATCAAGTCCCGCTTTCCTTCGGTTCCGGCCACGGCGATCGAGCAAGTCATCACCTTGGCCGGCACCGAAGAGCTGCAGCAAATGGCCGCCTGGGATTTCGCCGATGCGAATCAGACCAAACCCATCCCACTGCGCATCGCCGAAGAGCTGCGCCACTTCCAGCGCGTGGTGCGTCTGAACCGCGCCTACGAAGGCCTGTATCAGGACGCCTTGGTCACGGCGGACACGCCTCGACTGGTGTTGGCCACCCTGGAAACCTTGCCCGGCTGGAGCGGCACGCTGCGCATCGAACTGCGCGAAGCCGTTGTGTCCGGCACCTTGATCGACAGCATCGGGCCGCAAAATGCGGCGCAGACCAAGGTCGTGGTCAGGGATGATGAGCGCTACCAGGCCTTTGACGACAACGGCAATGAACTGAGCCATTGGGGCAGCCTCTTCGATGCCTTGCAGCATGCTCTGCCCGATGCCGAACGCCGGGCCATGGCTCGACCTTCGATTCATCACGGCGACCTGTTGAAAGAGGCCGTCGGCGCTTCGCCGGTGGACCGTGATGCGCTGGCGCGCCGCTTGAAGATGCCCGCACTCAAGCCCGCCTTTAAATCGCCGATGCGCCTGGCTTCGGGCCAAGTCGGTTATCCCTTGGGTGGACTGCGGGATTGGTTGGGCCTGGGCCGAACGCCGGAAAGCCGGGTGCTGGAGCTGTACCCGAGTTACACGGCGGCACAAACCGATGCGCTGTTGCGAGCTCTGGGCGATGGCGCGGTAAGGGAGCTCCAGCGACGTAACGTCGAGCTGAAAATGCTGCGCCGGGATCTGGACCGTTGGGTCGCTACCCCCGACTGGCGTGACGTGGGTAATCGCCGGCATGTAGTACCGCTGGGGATCAGGCAGGTAGCGGCCGACCACATCGAGCGATGCTGGCGGCGTCAGACCCGGGTCGTTGTGGGAGCGGATCTGCGCACGATCGGCTATGAGCTTGATTTGAGCGGATTGGACATCGGGGCTCTGCCGGAACTGACGGCCGACTTCAGTCATGTGGGGGTGCTCAAGCTGCCTGACATGAGCTTGACGCTGCATCACTGCGAAAGCTTCCTCAGCGGATTTTCCTCCATTCGCTGGTTGGACCTGTCCGGGAACCGGTTGATCGATGTTCCCCGGGCCGTGGAGGGGATGAGGAACTTGGAAACGCTGCAACTGGGGGCGAACCGGATTGGCCTGACACCGCGTAGCGTTGACATCCTGCAAGGCCTTACCCGCTTGAGAAACCTCGACCTGGACAACAACCCGCTGGGGCGCCTGCCGGACTTCAGCAGGTTGCCTGACCTGGAGCGATTGCACCTGAAAAATACCGGGATCACTGCCTGGCCCACCGGCCTGCGCGACCAGCCGCTGACGCTGATTGATTTGCGCGATAACGGCTTGACCCAGGTGCCGGATCACCTGCTCGACCCGCCCGCCGAGCGTGCCCATGCCACGGCACGCCTCAATCGCGTGACGCTGTTGCAGGGCAACCCGCTGAGCGAGGTGGTCCAACAGCGCTTGCGTGATTATTGGGTGACGGTCTTGCAGACGCGTCCTGAATGGGCAGTCCTGCGTTTGCCCGAGGCGTTTGGGTTTTCAGCGTCGGTCGGGCCGTCGAATATGCAGCAATGGCTGCGCAACCTGCCTGCGGGGCAACTGGCGGACAAAAGAACCGTGTGGCAAAGCCTGGCGGATGAGCCGCAATCGGGAGAGTTTTTTGAGTTGTTGCGGCGGTTGACAGATTCCTATCAAGGTCTGAAGGAGTACCCGGACCTCCAGGCCCGCGTCTGGCAGATGCTCGACGCGATGGGGCGTTCCACCGAGCTGCGTGATGAACTGTTCGACCTGGCCGGCCAACCGGCCTGTGAAGATCGCGCAGCCTTGTCGTTCAGCTACCTGGAAATCCGCTTGATGATCCACAACGCCAGGGCCTTGGCGGTTGGAACGGATGAAGCGGCAACGCTCTTCCAGTTGGCCAAGGGGCTGTTTCGCCTCGATGAGGTGGAGCGTATTGCCCTGCAGGACATCCAGCGGCGCCGTGACGCGATCAATGCCCGCACCGACCTGACCGACGATCAAAAGATCGAGAACCTGGCGCTGATCGAAGAGGTCGAGGTCCGTCTGGCTTACCGGGTGGGGCTCAAGGATCGACTGGGGTTACCGGGGCAACCCGCGGGCGGGGTTTTTCTCACGCTGGGAGATGTCAGCCCTGACATGCTCGACGCCGCCGCCAATCAGGTCCTGGAACTGGACGATTCACCCCAGCAGTTTCAGTCGCTGGTGGGTCGGGATTTCTGGATCGATTATTTGAAGCAGCAACATGGGGCATCTTTCCAAGCGCTGAGTGACACCCTCATCGCCAATCAGATTGAACTGGATGAGGCGAAGGCGGCCGGGACCCTGGAGGAAGCCGACTACGTCAACCAGTCCGAGGCGCTGGGCCTGCAACACAAGATCAAGGAAGCGGAGCTGGTCCAGTCGTTGACGAGAGCCGAGCTGGATGCGCTGCCGGAAAGTACCGATCTGTAGGGTGAACCAGTCCCGTCATCTCAGACAGGCATGAAACCCGTGGCGAGGGAGCTTGCTCCCGCTGGGGTGCGAAGCAGCCCTCGCTTTTTTTGCGGTTGCTGCGCAACCGAGCGGGAGCAAGCTCCCTCGCCACAAGAACTGCGCGGGCTCAAAACAGGAAATAACGCTGCGCCATCGGCAGCACTTCGGCCGGTTCGCACCACAGCAACACGCCGTCGGCCTTGACCTGGTAGGTCTGCGGATCGACGTCGATGCTCGGCAGGTAGTCGTTGTGGATCAGGTCGGTCTTCTGCACATCACGGCAGCCTTTGACCACGGCGATTCTTTTCTTCAGCCCCAACTGCTCCGGCAACCCGGCCTCGGCGGCTGCCTGGCTGATGAAGGTCAGGCTGGTGGCATGCCGTGAGCCGCCAAAGCTTGCGAACATCGGTCGGTAGTGCACCGGTTGTGGCGTCGGGATCGAGGCATTGGCGTCGCCCATCAGGCTGGCGGCAATCGCCCCGCCCTTGAGGATCAACGTCGGCTTGACGCCGAAGAACGCCGGCCGCCATAGCACCAGGTCGGCCCACTTGCCCACTTCGATGGAGCCCACTTCATGGCTGATGCCGTGGGTGATCGCCGGGTTGATGGTGTATTTGGCGATGTAGCGCTTGATGCGGAAGTTGTCGTTGCCTTCGCCGTCGCCGGGGAGGGCGCCGCGTTGCTTCTTCATCTTGTCGGCGGTCTGCCAGGTGCGCGTGATGACTTCGCCGACGCGGCCCATGGCCTGGCTGTCGGAGCTGATCATCGAGAAGGCGCCGAGGTCGTGGAGGATGTCTTCGGCGGCGATGGTCTCGCGGCGGATGCGGCTTTCGGCGAAGGCCACGTCTTCTGCGATGCTCGGGTCCAGGTGATGGCAGACCATCAACATGTCCAGGTGCTCGTCGATGGTGTTGCGAGTGAACGGCCGGGTCGGGTTGGTGGAACTGGGCAACACGTTGGGGAAACCGCAGGCCTTGATGATGTCCGGCGCATGTCCGCCACCGGCGCCTTCGGTGTGGTAGGTATGGATGGTGCGACCCTTGAACGCGGCCAGGGTGGTTTCGACGAAACCGGACTCGTTGAGGGTGTCGGTGTGGATCGCCACCTGCACGTCGTACTGGTCGGCCACGCTCAGGCAGTTGTCGATGGCCGCCGGGGTGGTGCCCCAGTCTTCGTGCAGCTTCAGGCCGATGGCGCCGGCCTTGACCTGCTCGATCAACGGCTCCGGCAGGCTGGCGTTGCCCTTGCCGGTGAAGCCGATGTTCATCGGGAAGGCGTCGGCGGCCTGGAGCATGCGCGCCAGGTGCCACGGCCCGGAGGTGCAGGTGGTGGCGTTGGTCCCGGTGGCCGGGCCCGTGCCGCCGCCGATCATGGTGGTGACGCCGCTCATCAGCGCTTCTTCGATCTGCTGCGGGCAGATGAAGTGAATGTGGGTGTCGATGCCGCCAGCGGTGAGGATCATGCCCTCGCCGGCGATCACTTCGGTGCTGGCGCCGATGGCGATGGTCACGTCGGGCTGGATGTCCGGGTTACCGGCCTTGCCGATGGCCGCGATGCGCCCGTCCTTGAGGCCGACATCGGCCTTGACGATGCCCCAGTGGTCGATGATCAGCGCGTTGGTGATCAGCGTGTCGACGACCTCGGCGGCCAGCAACTGGCTCTGGCCCATGCCATCGCGAATCACCTTGCCGCCGCCGAATTTCACTTCTTCGCCGTAGGTGGTGAAGTCTTTTTCCACTTCGATCCACAACTCGGTGTCGGCCAGGCGGACCTTGTCGCCGACGGTGGGGCCGAACATGTCGGCGTAGGCTTGTCTCGAAATCTTCATGTGCTCGCCTTGAGGTTCTTAAGTCGTATGCAGTCCATTGTGGCGAGGGAGCTTGCTCCCGCTGGGCTGCGTAGCAGCCCTCGCTTCTGGCGGTTGCTGCGCAACCGAGCGGGAGCAAGCTCCCTCGCCACAGAGGCGCTTCAATCCAATTCGCCCATGACCCGCCCGGCAAACCCGAACACCCGGCGATGCCCGGCCAGGTCCACCAGTTCCACTTCGCGGCTCTGACCGGGTTCGAAGCGCACGGCGGTGCCGGCCGGGATGTTCAGGCGCATGCCACGGCTGGCGGCGCGGTCGAAGGTCAGGGCGTCGTTGGTTTCGAAAAAGTGATAGTGCGAGCCGACCTGGATCGGTCGGTCGCCGCTGTTGGCGACATTCAGCGTGAGCGTGCGGCGACCGACGTTGAGTTCGATGTCGCCGGGCTGGACCTGGTATTGCCCTGGAATCATTGCGGTTGCCCCAAAATCTTGTAGTAAATGGCGGTCGGGGTGTAGGTCCCGTCCGGGCTCTGGCAGTAGTCGGGCAGTTCACCGACGCGGGTGTAGCCCATGGCGCGGTAGAACGCCTCGGCCTCGGAACCGGCCTCGGTGTCGAGGTACAACAGGCCACGCTTGTGCTGGCGGGCGCCGAGTTCCAGGGCGCTCATCAATTGCTGGCCCAGCCCCCGGCGGCGAGCCTCGCCGCGGACCAACAGCTTCTGCACCTCGGCACGGTTGAGGCCGTTGGGCTTCTGGCACAGAGCAAGCTGGACGCTGGCCTGCACCTGTTCATCCTTGACCACCACCCACAGCAGCAGGTGGCCCTGGTTGAGGCTGGCCTGGACTTCGTCGAAATAGGCGCGGGCCTGGACGGCATCGAGATCGGCCATGAACCCCACGCTGGCGCCGTAGCCGACGGCGTCGAGCAACAGATCGATCAGGCCCTGGCGATAATGCGCAAAGCTTTCAGCGTGGACTCGACGCAACTGGGCGGGGTTCATAGGCATCACTCCTTATCAAAGGCAGGCGGTTGCGCCCCGGGATCGAGGACCAACTGCATGAAAGTCAGGTCCAGCCAGCGGCCGAACTTGGTACCCACCTGGGGCATCTGCCCGGTGGTGATGAAACCGGCGCGCTCGTGCAAGCGAATCGAGGCGGCGTTGCCACTTTCGATGGCCGCCACCATGACATGCTTGCCGCACGTCCGGGCACGCTCGATCAGCGCGGTCATCAACCGTGGGCCGTGGCCATTACCGCGCTGGTCGCTGCGCACGTAGACCGAATGCTCCACGGTGTGCCGGTAGCCATCGAAGGGTCGCCAGTCGCCGAAGGAAGCATAGCCAAGCACGTTTTCGTCGGCGTCGACGATCACCAGCACCGGGTAGCCTTGGGATTGCCGGGCACTGAGCCAGGCTTGGCGATTAGCCAGGTCTACGGCCTGTTCGTTCCAGATCGCCGTGGTGTTCAAGGCGGCTTCGTTGTAGATGTCACGAATCGCTGCAAGGTCCGCAGGCAGGGCGTCACGAATGTGATAAGTCATGGCACGGTCTCAGGCGATGGGCTGGTGGACGGTGACCAGTTTGGTACCGTCGGGAAACGTCGCCTCGACCTGGATCTCCGGGATCATTTCCGGGATGCCTTCCATCACCTGCTCGCGGCTTAGCAGCGTGGTGCCGTAATGCATCAGCTCGGCGACGGTCTGGCCGTCACGGGCGCCTTCCAGCAACGCGGCGGAAATGTAGGCCATGGCCTCCGGGTAGTTGAGTTTCAAGCCACGAGCCAACCGCCGCTCGGCAACGAGGCCGGCGGTGAAGATCAGTAGCTTGTCTTTTTCGCGTGGGGTCAGGTCCATGTGCAATCCATAAGGGCAGATAGAAAAATTTCGCGGTAAACACAGATTCCCTGTGGGCGATCTTTTGTGGGAGCGAGCTTGCTCGCGATAGCGGTGTGTCAGTCGACATTAATGTTGAATGTTCCATCGTCATCGCGAGCAAGCTCGCTCCCACAGGAAAAGCGGATTCAGGTACTCCAGATTCTCGGTGGCACGGCCTCTCGACCAAGCAATGCAGGCCTGAGCAAGCGCCACAACTCAATCAACCACCCCCGCGCCAGCAACGCCTCGCTCGCCAGGCACCGAGCCACGACCAGGCCGGGCAATTGGGTCAGGTCGCCGCGCACGGCATGGCCCAGGGCTCGGCAATGTTCCAGCAGTTCGCTGTCGATCTCGCCGGTCACCAGCAACGTGGCGAACACCGGGTCGCCGCCCAGCCCGATGGGCGAGTCCAGCAGCCCATCACCGCCCACAATGCGCTGGCGCTCGTGCCACAGCAACTGGCCATCGCGGCGAATGTCCAGTCGCGATTGAAAGTGCCCCAGGTCGAACCGCTCGCCGCTGGCCGGACGGCCGAGGGCAACCATGTCCCAGTAGAGCAGGCGCCCGTCCCCCTGCAGGTCGATACTCGTGCTGAGTTCGGCCTGGGCCGCGCTGAAGACGATGGTTTCCTGAGGCAGCCATTCCAGGGTCGCGCCGGGGGCCACGCTCAGGGTCAGTTGCTGGTACGCCGGACTCGCGGCGCGGTACCACTTGGCCGCGCCGGGGCTGGTCAACTGCGCCCAGGCGCCAGGGCCGATGTGGGCGCTGATGTCCAGCCGGTCACCGCCGGCAATCCCGCCGGGCGGGTGGACGATGATGTGCTGGCACACCTCGGGGCCTTCGGCGTACAAGTGCTTCTGCACCCGCAGCGGGCCTTTGTGGCGGCGCTGTACCGGGCGTGTGCAATCGCCGAACCGGGCGTAACCCAAGTCCAGCTCGGCGTGCCAGCTGGGGGTGAACAGGGCCGAAGGCGCCAATGAACAGACAGGTAGATTCATGATTTCTAATGATCGTCAGGACGTTACAGACTAGATCGTAACCAGCCCGCGCACACCCTCGGCTTCCATATTTTCTCCGCGGCCCTGCTGCACGATCTCGCCCCGGGACATCACCAGGTACTGATCGGCCAGCTCGGCGGCGAAGTCGTAGAACTGCTCCACCAGCAAAATCGCCATGTCGCCCCGGGCCGCCAGTTTCTTGATCACCACGCCGATCTCCTTGATCACCGAGGGCTGGATGCCTTCGGTGGGTTCGTCGAGAATCAGCAGGCGCGGCCGGCTGGCCAGGGCCCGGCCAATGGCGAGTTGCTGTTGCTGACCACCGGAGAGGTCGCCGCCACGGCGTTGTTTCATCTGCAGCAGCACCGGGAACAATTCGTAGATGAATGCCGGCACCTCCTTGGCTTCGGAACCGGGAAAGCGCGACAGGCCCATCAGCAGGTTTTCTTCCACCGTCAGCCGGCCGAAAATTTCCCGGCCCTGGGGCACGTAGGCAATGCCGGCATGCACCCGTTGGTGCGGCTTGAAGGTGGTGATGGCCTTGCCTTCCCAGCTCACCGCGCCTTCCTTGGCCGGCAACAGGCCCATCAGGCATTTGAGCAGGGTGGTCTTGCCCACGCCGTTGCGCCCCAGCAGGCACGTCACCTCGCCGACCTTGGCATCGAACGACAGGCCGCGCAGGATGTGGCTACCGCCGTAGTATTGGTGCAGCTTGTCGACTTGCAGCATCTTCAAAACCTCCTCAGTCCCTGTGGGAGCGGGCTTGCTCGCGAAGAGGTCGTCACATCCAACATCATTGTTGGCTGACACACCGTCTTCGCGAGCAAGCCCGCTCCCACAGAGGGAATGTGTTCGCAGGACTACCGACCGAGATACACCTCGATCACCCGCTCATTGTCCTGCACCTGTTCCAGCGACCCTTCAGCCAGCACGCTGCCCTGGTGCAGCACGGTGACGTGGTCGGCGATCGCGCCGACGAAGCCCATGTCGTGTTCCACCACCATCAGCGAATGTTTGCCCGCCAGGGATTTGAACAGCTCGGCGGTGAACTCGGTCTCGGCGTCGGTCATGCCCGCCACCGGTTCGTCGAGCAACAGCAATTGCGGGTCCTGCACCAGCAGCATGCCGATCTCCAGGAACTGCTTCTGTCCGTGGGACAGCAACCCGGCGGCGCGGTTGAGCGACGGGGTGAGACGAATGGTTTCGAGCACTTCGCCGATGCGGTCGTGCTGCTCGCCAGTGAGTTTTGCCCGCAGGCTGGCCCACACCGACTTGTCGGTCTTGAGCGCCAGCTCCAGGTTCTCGAACACGCTCAGGGCTTCGAACACCGTGGGCTTCTGGAACTTGCGCCCGATGCCGGCCTGGGCGATCTGCACTTCGCTCATGCTGGTCAAGTCCAGGGTTTCGCCGAACCAGGCCTTGCCGTGGCTGGGCCGGGTCTTACCGGTGATCACGTCCATCAGGGTGGTCTTGCCGGCGCCGTTGGGGCCGATGATGCAGCGCAATTCGCCGACGCCGATGTACAGGTTCAAATCGTTCAAGGCCTTGAAGCCGTCGAAGCTGACGCTGATGTCTTCCAGGGTCAGGATCGTGCCGTGACGGGTGTTCAGGCCAACGCCGGCCGCCTGGCCGAGGCCGATGGCGTCGCGGCTGCTGCCCTGATCCTTGTTAGGTTCGAGGATAGGTTCGAGCATGAACTCGGCCGTTGGAGTGATTCGCATCATTCGCCCCTTTTCTTCAGCAAGCCGATCACACCCTTGGGCAGATACAGCGTCACGACGATGAACAACGCGCCAAGGAAGAACAGCCAGTACTCGGGAAACGCCACGGTGAACCAGCTCTTCATGCCATTGACTACCCCGGCGCCCAACAACGGCCCGATCAGCGTGCCGCGCCCGCCAAGGGCGACCCACACAGCGGCCTCGATGGAGTTGGTCGGCGACATTTCGCTGGGGTTGATGATGCCCACCTGTGGCACGTACAACGCCCCGGCCAGACCGCACAACACCGCGCTCAGCACCCAGACGAACAGCTTGAAGCCACGGGGATCGTAGCCGCAGAACATCAGGCGGCTTTCCGCGTCGCGCAGGGCGGTCAGTACCCGGCCGAACTTGCTGCGGGCCAGGCGCCAGCCGATGAACAGGCTCGCCACCAGCAGCAACACCGTGGCAAAAAACAGCACTGCCCGGGTGCCCGGCTCGGTGATGCCGAAGCCCAGGATCGAGCGGAAGTTGGTGAAGCCGTTGTTGCCACCAAACCCGGTTTCGTTGCGGAAAAACAGGAGCATCCCGGCGAAGGTCAGGGCCTGGGTCATGATCGAGAAATACACGCCCTTGATCCGCGAGCGGAAGGCGAAGAAGCCAAACACCAAGGCCAGCAAACCCGGCGCCAGCACCACCAGGCACATGGCCCAGAGGAAACTATCGGTGCCGGCCCAGTACCAAGGCAACTCGGTCCACGACAGGAAGGTCATGAACGCCGGCAGGCCATCCCCGGCGGCCTGGCGCATCAGGTACATGCCCATGGCGTAGCCACCCAGGGCGAAGAACAGGCCGTGGCCCAGGGAGAGCAAGCCGGCATAGCCCCAGACCAGGTCCAGAGCCAGGGCGACGATGGCGTAGCAAAGAATCTTGCCCACCAGGGTCAAGGTGTAGGCCGAGATGTGCAGCGGATTGTCCGCCGCCAACAGCGACAGCAGTGGCAGGCTCAGCAGCACGGCCAGGATCAGTACACCGACGGCGAGAGTGACTTTGGGGCCGGCCTTTTGCGTGGCCGTGAGCATCAGGGGCTGGTTCATCAGTCGATTACCCGTCCTTTGAGCGCGAAGAGGCCTTGCGGACGCTTCTGGATGAACAGAATGATCAGCGCGAGGATCAGGATCTTGCCGAGCACGGCGCCGATCTGCGGTTCGAGGATCTTGTTGGCGATGCCCAGGCCGAACGCGGCGAACACGCTGCCGGCCAACTGGCCGACACCGCCGAGCACCACCACCAGGAACGAGTCGATGATGTAGCTCTGGCCCAGGTCCGGGCCGACGTTGCCGATCTGGCTCAGGGCCACGCCACCGAGCCCGGCGATGCCCGAGCCGAGGCCGAAGGCGAGCATGTCCACGCGACCGGTGGGCACGCCGCAGCAAGCGGCCATGTTGCGGTTCTGGGTGACGGCGCGCACGTTCAGGCCCAGGCGTGTCTTGTTCAGCAGCAGCCAGGTCAGCGCCACCACGAACAGGGCGAAGGCAATGATCACGATGCGGTTGTACGGCAGCACCAGGTTCGGCAACACCTGAATCCCGCCCGAGAGCCAGGCCGGGTTGGCGACTTCGACGTTCTGTGCGCCGAACACCAGGCGCACCAGTTGGATCAGCATCAGGCTGATGCCCCAGGTGGCGAGCAGGGTCTCCAGCGGCCGCCCGTAGAGATGGCGAATCACCGTGCGCTCCAGGGCCATGCCGATGGCCGCGGTGATGAAAAACGCCACCGGCAAGGCAATCAGCGGATAGAACTCGATGGCGTTCGGGGCGAAGCGCTGGAACAGCATCTGCACCACATACGTGGAGTACGCGCCGAGCATGAGCATCTCGCCGTGGGCCATGTTGATCACCCCCAGCAGGCCAAAGGTGATCGCCAGGCCGAGGGCGGCGAGCAGCAGGATCGAGCCCAGGGACATGCCGCTGAAGGCCTGGCCCAGCAGTTCGCCCACCAGCAGTTTGCGCTTGACCTGGCTGAGGCTGGTTTCCGCGGCGGTGCGTACGCTGGCATCGGTTTCGACGCCGGGTTCGAGCAAACCTTCGAGGCGGGTGCGGGCCAGCGGATCGCCGGTTTCCCCCAGCAGGCGGACGGCGGCCAGGCGCACGTTCGGGTTGGTGTCCACCAGTTGCAGGTTCGCCAGGGCCAGGCTCAGGGCGGCGTGCACGTCTTCGTCCTGCTCGCCGGCCAGTTGCCGATCGAGAAACACCAGTTGCGCCGGGCGGGCACTTTTTTGCAGTTGTTGCGCGGCCGCCAGGCGTACGTGGGCATCGACGGCGAGCAGTTGATGGCTGGCCAGGGCGGTTTCGATCAGCCCGCGCAAGCGGTTGTTCA
The DNA here is from genome assembly GCF_059579345.1 of Pseudomonas sp. FSO-7. Classification (NCBI taxonomy): domain Bacteria; kingdom Pseudomonadati; phylum Pseudomonadota; class Gammaproteobacteria; order Pseudomonadales; family Pseudomonadaceae; genus Pseudomonas; species Pseudomonas sp. FSO-7. The sequence goes on from NZ_CM184193.1 coordinate 762,560, forward strand.
GGCGCAGGGTTTTTGGCTGGCCGTCGACGGTCAACTGGCCTTGTTGCAAGGCGTTGATCAATTCGACGCGCTCAGGCTCCGGCTGCGCGGCCCAGGTTTCCAGGAGCTTGGCCTGCTGGGTCGGATTGGCGGCGACGAAGTCTTCGGCGTCGCCGGCATGGGCCTCCAGTGGCAACAGCAGCACCAGGGCGAGGATGAGGCGGTAAAGGGCGGTGGGCATAGAGAGTCGCCTTGCGCGGACAATGTGGGAGCGAGCTTGCTCGCGATAGCGGTGTGTCGGACACGTCAGTGTTGAATGTGAGTCCGCTATCGCGAGCAAGCTCGCTCCCACAGGGATTTGTGTCGGACTCGAGCGTCATGCTCGGACCGACACCCATGGGCTCAGTTGCTCTTCACCGCATAGTCAGGCTTCTTGTCGTTGCCGGCGATGAACGGGCTCCACGGTTGCGCGCGGATCGGGCCTTCGGTCTGCCAGACCACGTTGAACTGACCGTCGGCCTGGATCTCGCCGATCATCACCGGCTTGTGCAGGTGGTGGTTGGTCTTGTCCATGGTCAGGGTGTAGCCCGACGGTGCGGCGAAGGTCTGGCCGGCCAGGGCTTCGCGGACTTTATCGACGTCGGTGGACTTGGCTTTTTCCACCGCTTGGGCCCACATGTGGATGCCGACATAAGTGGCTTCCATCGGGTCGTTGGTCACTGCTTTATCGGCGCCTGGCAGGTTCTTGGCCTTGGCGTAGGCCTTCCAGGAGTCGACGAATTTCTTGTTCGCCGGGTTATCCACGGATTCGAAGTAGTTCCACGCCGCCAGGTTGCCCACCAATGGCTTGGTGTCGATGCCGCGCAGTTCCTCTTCGCCCACGGAGAATGCCACGACCGGTACGTCGGTGGCCTTCAGCCCCTGGTTCGCCAGTTCTTTGTAGAACGGCACGTTGGAGTCGCCATTGACCGTGGAGATGACCGCAGTCTTGCCGCCGGCCGAGAACTTCTTGATGTTGGCTACGATGGTTTGGTAATCGCTGTGGCCGAACGGGGTGTAGACCTCTTCGATGTCCTTGTCCGCCACCCCTTTGGAGTGCAGGAACGAACGCAGGATCTTGTTCGTAGTGCGCGGGTAGACGTAGTCGGTGCCCAGCAGGAAGTAGCGCTTGGCGCTGCCGCCTTCTTCACTCATCAGGTATTCCACCGCCGGAATCGCCTGCTGGTTTGGCGCCGCGCCGGTGTAGAACACGTTCGGCGACATCTCTTCGCCTTCGTATTGCACCGGATAGAACAGCAGGCCATTGAGTTCTTCGAACACCGGCAACACCGATTTACGCGACACCGAGGTCCAGCAGCCGAACACCACGGCGACCTTGTCCTGGGTCAGCAACTGCCGGCCCTTTTCGGCGAACAGCGGCCAGTTCGACGCTGGGTCCACGACCACGGCTTCAAGCTTCTTGCCGTTCACACCGCCCTTGGCGTTGATCTCATCAATGGTCATCAGCGCCATGTCCTTGAGGGACGTCTCGGAGATCGCCATGGTGCCGGACAGCGAATGCAGGATGCCGACCTTGATGGTCTCGGCGGCCTGGACGGTCCACGCCATGCCCATCGCGGCAATGCTTGCCGAGAGTGTAAAAGCCTTGATCAAACTACGACGCTTCATTGTGCGATCTCCGTGGTCTTTTGAGTTTTTTTCGAGGGCAGATGCAAACGCTGAAGGCGCTTTTGCAAGGGGTGTGCCCGGTTGGGGAAAGGCTTGGAAACGCGGGGTTGGCGTGGGATGCGAGGAAGCGGCTGCACCATGAGTGAACGCATTGCGGGGGCTGGTGCGAAGAGGTGCGCCACATTGGGGCGAGAGCGTTGCAAGTCCTCTGTGGGAGCGAGCTTGCTCGCGATGGCGGTGTGTCAGTCACTTCTAATCTGACTGATCTACCGCTATCGCGAGCAAGCTCGCTCCCACAGGTTGGCTTTGTGATTCAGGAAAAGAGGATGGCTCAGCGGCGGCGCATCAGCCCAATGAAAAACAGCCCGCCGATAGCCGCTGTGGCGACACCAATCGGCAAGTCCTCCGGCGCGATCAGCGTCCGGGCCGCCACGTCCACCCACACCAGGAACAGGCTGCCGAGCAGCACGCAGGCCGGCAGCAGCCGACGATGCTCGGCGCCCACCAGGCGCCGGGCAATGTGCGGCACCATCAGCCCGACAAAACCAATCGAGCCACTGATGGAAACCAGCACGCCGGTCATCAGCGAGGCGATCAAGAAGATCCACAACCGCACCTTCGCCGCGTTCAGGCCCAGGGTCACGGCGGTCTGCTCGCCGGCCATCAACGCGTTCAGCGGTCGTGCCATGCCCAGCAGCAGAACCAATCCCAGCAACACACTGGCGGCTGGCACCGCGAGCAGCTCCCAACGGGCCAGGCCCAGGCCGCCGAGCATCCAGAACATCACCGCCGAGCTGGCGCGATGGTCACCGAGGAACAGCAACAGGTTGGCCGCCGCCATCATCACGAAGGACACCGCCACGCCGCACAGCAACAGGCGATCACTCTCCAGGCGACCCTGGCGGGCAGCGATGGCCAGCACCAGCAACATGCTCAGCAATGCACCGATGAAGGCGGCCAAGGGCAGGGTCAGCAGGCCGATGATTTCCCCGACATGCAACACCACGATCACCGCTCCCAGGGTCGCGCCGGAGGTGACGCCCAGCAGGTGCGGATCGGCCAGCGGGTTGCGCGTGACCGCTTGCAGCACCGCGCCGATCAACGCCAGCCCGGCGCCGACCAAGGCACCGAGCAGCAGGCGCGGGACGCGGATCAGCCAGACGATATGCTCCTGGCCGGGCGTCCAATAAACCTCGCCCACGCCGAAGGTCTTGTGCAGCAGCAGGTCCCAGACCACGGCCACCGGCACCCGCGCCGGCCCGAAACCCAGGGACACCACGCACGACACCAGCAGCAGTGCGCCGAGGACCATCAGCAGGGCACCGTAGCGACGACCGTTCATTGGCCCTGGAAACCCCGCGCCAGGGTTTGCACCGCCAGCACGTTATCGATGCCCGGCGTGGCTTGCACGTAGGGGATCACGATGAAGCGCCGCTGTTGGATCGCCTCCACCGATTGCAGGGCCGGGTTGTCCAGCAAGAACTGTTGCTTCTGCTCGGCGCTGACTTCGCCGTAGTCGACGATCACGATGACCTGCGGGTTGCGCTCGACCACGTTCTCCCAGTTCACCCGGGTCCAACTGGTTTCCACGTCATCGAGGATGTTGCGCCCGCCGGCCGCGTCGATCAGGGCCTGGGGCATGCCCAGGCGCCCGGAGGTCATGGCGCGGTCTTCGCCGCTGTCATACAGGAACACCCGCGGTCGCTGGGTGGGCAGGTGCTTGCGGACCTCGGCCACCTGGGCCTGCATCGTGGCGATCAACGCGTTGGCACGGTCCTGCACGTCGAAGATTTTTCCGAGGTTGCGCAGGTCGTTGTAGGTGTCCTCCAGGGAGGCCGCCGGACGCTTCATCACGAACGCGCAGGATTCGGTCAACTCGTAGACGTTGATGCCCAGCGGTTGCAGGGTCTGCGGGGTCAGGTCGCCCCCCACGCGCATGCCGTAGTCCCAACCGGCGAAGAAAAAATCGACGTTGGCGTTGAGCAGGGTTTCCACCGAGGGGTACTTGGCGGCCAGTTCCGGCAGGCCATCGAGGATCTTCGCCATCTCCGGCGTCACCGATTTCCAGCCACTGATGCCGCTGTAGCCGACCATGCGTGGCTTGAGACCCAGGGCGAGCATCATCTGGGTCATGTTGATGTCATGGCTGACGGCGTGCCGAGGAGCTTCGTTGAATACCACCTGGCGGTTGCAGCTCTGGACCGTCAACGGGTAGTGGGTGGCTTCGGCCAGGGCATGGGCACTGCCCAGCAGCAGGGGCAGCAACAGCAGGGAACGCAAGGTCATGGTTGGGTTATCCAGGTGATTCGTGGGTAGCCGGACAGCGGATGTTCATCCACCAGGGCCTCGACGCCAAACACCGCGCGCAGCAGCTCGGCGGTGAGGACGTCCTTGGGCGTGCCGCTGGCGACGATGCGCCCGTGTTCGATCACGTACAGGCGGTCGCAGAAGGCGGCGGCCAGGTTCAGGTCATGGAGGCTGGCGAGGGTGCCGATGCCCAGGCCCTTGATCAGTTGCAGCAATTGCAATTGGTAGTGGGGGTCGAGGTGATTGGTCGGTTCGTCGAGGATCAGCAACTGCGGCTGCTGGGCCAGGGCGCGGGCGAGGATCACCCGTTGCTTCTCACCGCCCGAAAGCGTGGCGAAGGCATGATCGCCAAAGCCTGCGAGCCCGGCCGATTCCAGGGCCTGGAGCACCAACCGGCGGTCGTCGTGATTGTCGCTGTCGAACAGGCCTTTGTGGGGCGTGCGGCCCATGGCGACCACTTCTTCTACCGTCAGGCCGAAGGCGTCGGGAAACTCTTGCAGCACCACGGCGATGCGTTGGGCGCACCAGCGCGAGGACTGTTTCCAGACGTTGTGATGTTCGAGTTTTACCTCGCCACTTTCCGGCCGGCTGAAGCGATAGGCGCAGCGCAACAGGCTGGTCTTGCCGCTGCCGTTGGGCCCGATCAACCCGACGAACTCCCCGGCCGTCACCTGCAACGTGGCGTCGCGCAGCTGGAACTGGTGATGACAGTGGCCATGGCCCAGGGGCGTCCAGGCGAGGTGGGAGAGGGTTAGCGAGGTCATGCATCTACTCAAATCATGGGTGGCGCACGCATCCCTTGTGGGAGTGGGCTTGCTCGCGAAGGCGGTGTGTCTGTCACATCAATGTTGGATGTGCTGACCTCTTCGCGAGCAAGCCCGCTCCCACAGGGGAGGGTGTTCACAGTTTGAAAGGCGGGCACGATTGTAGAGGTTTCGCGCCGTCTTCCGTTAACGCGCTGTCTTCAGTTTGAAGATGAAGCCGCCTCAGGCTGGCGATTGAACCGCGTGACGAGCCGGTCCAACAGCCACACCACCACCAGCGAAGCCCCCACCAACGGGAACACCAGCGCCAGGGCCAGCATGATGAATACCCCGGTCTTCCAGGTCGGCAGGTCGTGGCGCAGCGGCGGCACGCCGAACTTGGCCTGGGGCCGGCGCTTCCACCAGATCACCAGGCCACTCACGGCGCTGAGCAGGATCATCAGGCAAACCAGCAGCACGAGGATCTGGTTCACCGGGCCGAACATCTTGCCTTCGTGCAGCATCACGCCGGTTTCGGTGGCGCGGGCCACGACGCTGTAGTGCTCCCAGCGCACATCGGCCAGGACCTTGCCGGTGTACTGGTCCACGTGCAGGGTGGCGTCGTTGCGCGGGTCATCGGCGAACACGGCGACGGTGAATACGCCGCTGGCAGTGGTGGGGAACGTGATGCTGTAGCCGGGCGTGACCTGGCGCTCGGTGGCGATATCCTGCACCGCTTGCAGGCTGACGGTCGGGGCGGCGGGGCCTTCGTGCATGCCGCCGTGGCCCATGTGTTCGGCATGGTCGCCGGACATCGGCATCGGCGTGTTTTCCATGGCCCACGGCACGGTCTGGCGGTGGGCGTTGTTCAGGCTGCCGGCCTCGACGTCGGACTTGGGCACGTCATTCCACATCGCCGCCGGGAAGCGGTTCCAGAGGTCGGCGTATTGCTTGCCCCAGAAGCCGGTCCAGGTCATGCCGCTGAGCAGCATCACCAGCAGGAACGCCGCGCCCCAGAAACCGACGACGACATGCAAGTCACGCCAGAACAGCCGACCGCGCGCGCGCCAGCGCGGCCACAGCACACCGGCCGAGGATTGCCCGCGCGGCCACCACAGGTACAGGCCGGAGACCACCAGCACCACGCCCCAGCCGGCGGCCATTTCCACCAATCGGTCACCCACCGTGCCGATCAATAATTCGCCGTGGATCGCTCGGGCCATGGCTTGCAGGTTGTTTTTCGCATCCTGTTCGCCGAGGACGTCGCCGTGGTACGGGTCGATGAACACATTCAGTTCCCGGCCCTTGTCGATCACCACGAACTGCGCGCTGCGCTCGGCATTGACCGCTGGCAGGTACTGTTTGACCTGGCCTTCGGGGTAGGCCTGGCGGACCTGCTTGAGCAGGTCGTCCGCCGCCAGGGCGTGATGCCCGGCCGGCACGTTCAACAGGCTGCCGTACATCAGTGGGTCGAGTTGCGGCTTGAACAGGTAAATGATGCCGGTCAGGGCCAGCATCACCATGAACGGCGCCACGAACAGCCCGGCATAAAAATGCCAGCGCCAGGCCAGGTTGTAGAAATTCGGTTTCGGTTGGCTCATTGCAAAGCGCTCCGCAGGGCAAATGGGGTTGAACGATGGAACCCTTTGTGGGAGCGAGCCTGCTCGCGATAGCAGCGGTACATTTAGCATCAATGTGCCGGATAGATCGTATCGCGAGCAGGCTCGCTCCCACAGGTTTTATGTTTGCTTCGGGTAAGCTGCTAGGACGTCATATCCACCTTCGTCCAGGGATGCTCGTGCTCATCGGCGACTACGTAGGGCGTGAACAGCAGGCCGCACAGTGCGGCGACCGTATGACGTAAACGAACCCGTGGCTCGTTCAGGGGGCAGCGAACCCGGGCAGAGCCCAAAGCGATGCCAGCAGAAAACCTGGACATGATGATTCCATCGAACAGACATAAACGACACGGTCGGGCAGCCTGGAGCTGTCTTGTGCGACCGGGATGAGGTAAGTGTCGGGCTTACGCGTCGAGGGGCGGTGCGCGGGTGCGGGCACCCGGGAAGAACGCTGGTCGGGCATGGCCCAGGCGTGGGGAAGGGCTGGTGTAGGTATTGGTGTGGGGTGTGTCGAAGACGGCGAAGGTGTGGCCGCCGGGGAGCGCGGGGCAATTGAACAGCAGGCTGCAATAACCGCATTTTTCCCAAAGCGCATGATGCTCGCTGCTCTGGGGCGGGCAATGTTCGGCTGCCGGCGCTTCGTGCGCCGTCATGTCCATGCTCATCTCCATGTTCATGCTCACAGGCATGGACATGCGCTGATCCATCGGCATCGACTGGGAAATCAGCGGACCGATAAAGATCATCAGCATGGCGAACAGGCTGATCCAACTGCCGCGTGTCAGGCTCATGGGCTGACGGCGGGGCATGGACAGTCTGGCGCGAAGAGATTGCACGAGCGGCTACGTCTACTGGGCGTGCACGTGTGTCTTGGTGCCGTCGGGCGCTTTTTTCTGCACCGCAACGTCGACTGTGACATCCCCGGCTTTTTCGAAATGCAGGGTCATGGGGAAACGTTTGCCATCGATGAGCAGGCTGCGGTCTGTCAGCTCCAGCAGCATCACGTGATACGCCATCGGCGCGAAGGTGACGGTCGCCCCGGGGGCGATCTCGACGACGGGCACCGGTTGCATCTTCATCAGGTCGTTTTGCATCACATGCTCATGGAGCTCGGCCTTGCCGGCGATGGTCGAGTCGACGCTGAGCAGTTTGTCCGCCGTCTTGCCGCTGTTGTGGATGACGAAATACGCGGCCACGGTCGGCGCATTGGGCGGCAACTCTTGAGACCACGGGTGGGCGATTTCAAGATCGCCTGCCTTGTACTGGTGAGCTTGGGCGAAGCCAACGGGAAGCAGCAGGGCAGCCAGCAGGATAAGTCTGTTCAACATGGCAATTCTCCGGAACGATTCAGGGCGCAGTTTTATGCGGGAAGAATCAGGCCAGAGGCGAAGCGCGGGGATTGAGGCTGGGCCATTGCTGACGAGGCGTGGGGCTGTCGAGCTTCGAGTGGACGGCACCGCGATGGGACCGCTGCGCATCCAGATACAACTGCGGGGCATGCCCGGCGAGCGCCATCAGCGGCGCCGGACCTGAGCAGCACCAGCAATGCTGCATCGTCGAGTGATTGTCCTGCTGTGGTGTGTCCTGTTCGAACGTGCCCAGGGACACCGCGACCAATTTCTTGCCGCTGGATGAGCAGAAACTGCCCCACAGCAGTTGCTCGGCTGGCGAATTGGCGAGCGCGCCAGCGCTGTTGGAAAGCGGCATGGCAAGCATGTTGAACAGCACTGCGAAGCAGGCGATCCAGGCAAATGCAAGCCGTTGTCGGGACATGGGGCAATCCGCTCGGTTGGGCGATCAGGTGGCGGTATTTAGCCTGATCGGGGTTGAGAAGTAAAAAAACCACGTGCGGTGTAGGGTCGCAGGGCTGGTGTTAACAGTAGCAACAGTTCTTCAAGTAGGCGCCCAGTATCCCATCACCGTCATCTTCTTCGAAACAGGCAACCAGATAAGCGAGCATTTCCTCGTGTGTACTGAGATAGGTGGCAGCGTCGAAACGCGGGAGTTTTTCGTTCATGGCCGAACCCCCATAGGTGATTTCATTCGCTTTCTAACGGTGCATGAGGTTCCTGTGGCGAGGGAGCTTGCTCCCGCTGGGGCGCGAAGCGGCCCTAAAACCGGACATTGCGGTGTCTCAGTAAAATGGCGTTCACTTTTTTGGGGCCGCTACGCAGCCCAGCGGGAGCAAGCTCCCTCGCCACAGGGCGGCTGTTCTGTCAGACCAACTGCCGCAGCCCCTGCAACACCTCATCCACCGTTCCAAACTCCCGATCCACCTTCGGCAACACCGGCCGCTTCAACACCAACACCGGCACCCCCCGTTCCCTCGCCACCTCCAGCTTCGGTTCAGTGGCCATGCTGCCGCTGTTCTTGCTCACCAGCACATCGATCTGCCGCCGTTCGAACAGTTCGCGTTCACCGTCAATGTGAAACGGTCCACGGGCCCCAATCACTTCGCAGCGTTCGTTACCGGGGTAAACGTCCAGGGCCCGCAAGGTCCAGAATTGCTCGGGCGGGATTTCATGCAGGTGTTGCAGCGGCTCACGGCCAAGGGTGAACAGGGGGTGGTGGAAGGGTTGCAGGGCCTGGATCAGTTCGCTCCAGTCGGCCACTTCGCGCCAGTCATCGCCGGCCCGGGGTTGCCAGGCCGGACGGCGCAGGGCCCAGCAGGGGATGGCGCAGGCGCTGGCCGCGTGGGCGGCGTTGTGGCTGATCTGAGCGGCGTACGGGTGGGTGGCGTCCAGCAGCAGATCGATGCTCTCGGCGCGGATGAATTGCGCCAGCCCTTCGGCGCCGCCATAGCCGCCGACGCGCACCTGGCAGGTCAGGTCGGTGGGGATGCGACCAATGCCGGCCAGGCTGTAGATGTGCTGGGGCCCGAGCGTGCGGGCGATGGCCAGGGCTTCGGTGACGCCACCGAGCAGCAGGATGCGTTTCATTGCAAGGCTCCGGCGTGGCCGACGATCTCACCCTGGCGGTCGATGGCGAAGACTTCGACCTGGACCTGGGCCGGCACCACACTGCGCGCGAAGGCCAACGCGTGCTCGCACACCGCATCGCCGAGGGCGATGCCGGCGGCGCTGGCCATCGCCAGGGCCTGTTGGCTGGTGTTGGCTGCTCGGATGCCCTGCTGCAAAACCTCATCGGCACCGATGGCAGCCGCCCATGCGGCCAGTTGTGGCAGGTCGATGCTCGAGTGGCGACTGTGCAGGTCCATATGGCCGGCGGCAAGTTTGCTGATTTTGCCAAAGCCGCCGCAGAGGCTGAGTTTTTCCACTGGCACCTTGCGCACATGTTTGAGCACGGCGCCGACGAAATCGCCCATTTCGATCAGGGCGATTTCCGGCAAGTTGTAGACCCGGCGCATGGTGTCTTCGCTGGCATTGCCAGTGCAGGCGGCAATGTGCAGGTAGCCGTTGGTTTTCGCCACGTCGATGCCCTGGTGGATCGAGGCAATGTAGGCCGCGCAGGAAAACGGCCGGACGATGCCGCTGGTGCCGAGGATCGACAGGCCGCCGAGGATGCCCAGGCGCGGGTTCATGGTCTTCAGCGCCAGGGCTTCGCCGCCTTCGACATTGACCGTGACTTCGAAACCGCCGGCATAAGCGCTTTCCTCGGCCAGGCGGCCCAGGTGATCGTTGATCATTTTGCGCGGCACCGGGTTGATCGCCGGCTCACCGACGGCCAACACCAACCCCGGTCGTGTCACCGTGCCCACGCCGCGACCGGCGACGAAACGCACGCCGGGTTCGGCGATCAAGCGCACCTGGGAAAACAACAGGGCGCCGTGGGTTACGTCCGGGTCATCGCCCGCGTCCTTGATCGTCCCGGCCTCGGCGCCTTGGTCGGTCAGCCGGCAGAACTCCAGGCGCATCCGCACCTGCTTGCCCTTGGGCAGTACGATTTCCACGGCGTCGGCTGCGGTGCCGCGCAGCAGCAAGCGGGCCGCCGCCAGGCTGGTGGCCGTGGCGCAGCTGCCGGTGGTCAGGCCGCTGCGCAGGGGGGCGGGTTGTTCGGCGGTTTCGTCACGCATCGAGAGGTTTCGTCAGGTCCAGCAAGGTAATCGGCAAGGCCTGGCGCCAGGTGTCGAATTCGCCCAATGGCTGGGCCTGGGCGATGTGGACGCGGGTCAGCTCACCGCCGTGACGTTCGCGCCAGTGCATCAGGGTCATTTCGCTTTGCAGGGTCACGGCGTTGGCGACCAACCGACCGCCGGGCTTGAGTTGAGCCCAGCAGGCGTCGAGTACGCCTTCGCGGGTGACGCCGCCACCGATGAACACCGCGTCTGGCTGCTCCAGGTTCTCCAGCGCCTGCGGGGCACTGCCGCGAATCAGTTGCAGGCCGGGCACGCCGAGGGTGTCGCGGTTGCGTTCGATCAAGCCTTGCCGGCCTTCGTCGGCTTCGATGGCCAGGGCCCGGCAACTGGGGTGGCTGCGCATCCATTCGATGCCGATGGAGCCGCTGCCAGCGCCAACGTCCCAGAGCAGCTCGCCGGGTGTGGGGGCAAGGCGGGCGAGGGTGATGGCGCGCACGTCGCGTTTGGTCAACTGGCCGTCATGCTCGAATGCGGTGTCCGGCAAACCGGCCAGGCGCGACAGGCGCGGTGTCGAAGGTTCGGCCCGGCATTCGACGGCGATCAGGTTCAGGTCGGCGACGGTGTCATCGGACCATTGCGCAGCGCAGCCGTCGATCCGTCGTTCTGCCGCACCGCCCAAATGCTCCAGCACGGTGATGGCGCTCGGGCCGAAGCCGCGCTCGCGCAGTAACGTCGCCACGGCGGCAGGGCTGTGGCGGTCGTTGCTCAACAGCAACAGCCTGAGGCCTGTGGATAAATACCCATTGAGCACCGCCAGGGGACGCGCCACCAGCGACAGTGTGACGACCTCCTGCAACGGCCAGCCCATGCGCGCCGCGGCCAGTGAACAGGAAGATGGCGCGGGGATGACCAGCATCTGGTCGCCCGGTACCTGTTTCGCCAGGCTCGCGCCTACGCCATAGAACATCGGATCGCCGCTGGCCAGCACGCACACCGGTTCGCCCTGCCGAGCGAGCAGCGGTTCCAGGGAAAACGGGCTGGGCCACAGTTCCCGCTCGCCGCGGATACACAGTGGCAGCAGCGCCAGTTGCCGGTCGCTACCGACAATGTGTGACGCCCGCAGCAAGGCATGGCGAGCCGTTCGGCCCAGGCCCTTGAAGCCATCTTCACCGATGCCCACTACGGTCAGCCAGGGGGTCATCTCTGTTCCTCGAATGAATGGGGTTGATCGACAGGCACGTTGCCGCCGCGAACCGGGCCGCCATCATACCGCGCCCCGGCGGATCAGGCGCCTGGCGCAACATCATTGTGGCTGCTAGACCGCTATCGCGAGCAAGCTCGCTCCCACAGGGGATCTGGGGTGAGCCACAGCGTTTGTGCACAACCAGACCAAAACTGTGGAAGCGAGCCTGCTCGCGATGGCGTCGGTCCATTCAGCATCAGCTTTTCAGACAGACTGCTATCGCGAGCAGGCTCGCTCCCACAGGGATTTGGGGTGAGCCACAGCGTTTGCGCACAACCTGACCAAAACTGTGGGAGCGGGCTTGCTCGCGAAGGCGGCGATCCATTCAGCATCAGCTTTTCAGACAGACCGCTATCGCGAGCAAGCCCGCTCCCACAGGGGATTTGGGGTGAGCCTCAGCGTTTGTGCACAACCAGACCAAAACTGTGGGAGCGAGCCTGCTCGCGAAGGCGGCGGTCCATTCAGCATCAGCTTTTCAGACAGACCGCTATCGCGAGCAAGCTCGCTCCCACAGGGGATCTGGGGTGAGCCACAGCGTTTGTGCACAACCTGACCAAAGCTGTGGGAGCGGGCTTGCTCGCGAAGGCGGCGATCCATCCGACATCACCTTTTCAGGCAAACCGCTATCGCGAGCAGGCTCGCTCCCACAGTGGATTTGGGGTGAACACAGGATTTGCGCACAACCTGACCAAAACTGTGGGAGCGAGCTTGCTCGCGATGGCGTCGGTACAGACAACCTCATTGGATCAGGCCGCCCGTGTTCTTGAGCAATCTCACGTCAATCCGACCAGCAAGCTTTTCATGACCCCCGGCAAAGCAGGCATAATGGCGCTCCTTCGCCGTTGTGGCGTGCCTATCTACCGGTTATCCCTTGAACGAACGTCCATCCTCCAACGTCATCCGCCCTTCGGGTTGCCCGGGGTTGCTGCGTGTCGTCCAGGCGTTGGACGGTGGGATCTGTCGGATCAAGCTCGATGGCGGTTCCATCCAGGCGGATCAGGCCGAAGCCGTGGCGTCGGTGGCCGAGCGGTTCGCCGGAGGGGTGATCGAGGCGACCAACCGGGCCAACTTGCAAATTCGTGGGATTGCTCCTGGGCACGACGCGCTGATCCGGCCCTTGCTGGCCGCCGGGCTTGGCCCGCGCAAACCGGCCGGTGATGACGTGCGCAACCTGATGCTCAGCCCCGCGGCCGGGATCGACCGGCAGATGCTGTTCGACACCCGCCCATTGGCCGAGCAGATCCTCGTCACCCTGCAAACCCATGAACGCTTCCATGAGCTGTCGGCCAAGTTCGCCGTGCAACTGGACGGCGGAGAAGCATTGGCGATGCTCGAACATCACCACGACCTGTGGCTGTCGGCCCTGGTCCGTGATGGCGAGCCTTGGCTGGTCTTCGGCTTGGCCGGTACCCCGCTGGATGAAGCGGCGGGTAGGGTGCCCCTGGCCCTGGGGCATGCCTTGGTGGTGGCGGTGCTGGAGCTGTTCCTCGACCTGGCCCGCCCGGACCAGATCCGCCTGCGCCACTTGCTGGCTGAGGTCCCTGTGGATGAATTCATGACCCGGCTGGCCCGCCGCGTGCCCCTGCAGCCTTGCCTGGATTGGCAGCGGGATGGGGCCGTCGATGGACTGCACCTCGGCGTCCATCCCCAGCACGACGATCGCGTCTACGTCGGCGCTGCGGCGCCCCTTGGCCGACTCGATGCGGTCATGCTGCGGGAGGCGGCGCAGTTGGCAAGGGAAAAGGGCGACGGCAGCCTTCGTTTCACGCCTTGGCAAAGCCTGTTGCTGCCCAACGTGTGCGTCGAGGATGCCGACGAAGTGCTGGCGCGGCTCCAAACGCTGGGCCTTTTGGTTTCGGTCGACCAACCCCTGGCGCAACTCATCGCCTGTACCGGTTCCAGTGGTTGCGGCAAAGCCCTGGCCGACACCAAGGCCGACGCCCGCCAACTGGCCGAGCGGCTGCAACGCCAAGGCCAAACCCTGAAGATTCATCTGTCGGGCTGCCCGCGTTCCTGCGCGGCGGCCCATGTCGCGCCTGCCACCTTGCTGGCGGTCGCCCCCGGTCGTTACGACCTGTACTTTCGCGATGCCACGCTGCCGGGTTTCGGCGCGTTGCAGGCACACAATCTGACTATTGAAGCGCTCAGCCACTGGCTCGACGCTCGCCCCCGGAGCCCCCTTGATGCTTGATTACATCCGCGACGGTCAGGAGATCTATCGCAACTCCTTCGCGATCATCCGCGCCGAAGCCAACCTGGCGCGCATTCCGGCCGACCTGGAGAAACTCGCGGTGCGGGTGATCCATGCCTGCGGCATGGTCGAGGCCATCGATGGCCTGCAGTTTTCCGAGGGCGCGGGCACGGCCGGGCGCCAGGCGCTGGCTGCTGGCGCGCCGATCCTGTGCGATGCGCGGATGGTCTCCGAAGGCGTGACCCGGGCCCGCTTGCCGGCCAACAATCCAGTGATCTGCACCTTGCGCGACGAGCGCGTGCCGGCGTTGGCCCTCGAGCTGGGCAACACCCGTTCGGCGGCGGCGCTGGAGCTGTGGCGTCCGCACCTGGAGGGCAGCGTCGTGGTCATCGGCAACGCACCGACCGCGCTGTTCTACCTGCTGGAAATGCTCGATGCCAGCGCGCCGAAGCCGGCATTGATCCTCGGTTTCCCGGTGGGTTTCGTCGGCGCCGCCGAGTCCAAGGCGATGCTGGCGGCCAACAGCCGTGGCGTGCCGTTCGTGATCATGCAAGGCCGCCTGGGCGGCAGCGCCATGGCCGCCGCCGCCGTCAATGCCCTCGCCACGGAGATTGAATGATGCAGCAGCCTGGACGTCTGATCGGCCTCGGCGTGGGCCCCGGTGACCCGGAACTGATTACCGTCAAGGCCCTGCGCCTGCTGCGCGAATCGCCCGTGGTGGCGTACTTCGTCGCCAAGGGCAAGAAGGGCAACGCTTTCGGCATCATCGAGGCCCATTTGCAGGATGCGCAGACGTTGCTGCCGCTGGTCTACCCGGTCACCACCGAAGCGCTGCCTGCGCCGCTGTCCTATGAACAGGTGATCGCCGATTTCTACGACACCGCCGCCGAGCAACTGGCCGTGCACCTGGATGCCGGTCGCGACGTGGCGGTGATCTGCGAGGGCGACCCGTTCTTCTACGGCTCCTACATGTACCTGCACGATCGCCTGGCCGAGCGCTATGAGGCCCAAGTCATTCCCGGCGTGTGCTCGATGCTGGGCGGCGCTTCGGTGCTCGGTGCACCGCTGGTCTATCGCAACCAGAGCCTGTCGGTGCTCTCCGGCGTCTTGCCCCACGACGATCTCAAGCGGCGCCTGGCCGATGCCGATGCGGCGGTGATCATGAAGCTGGGACGCAATTTTCCCAAGGTTCGCCAAGTGCTTCAGGAACTGGGCATGGATGGGCGGGCGCTGTACGTCGAGCGAGCGACCATGGCCAACCAGAAAATCGTGCCGTTGGATGAAGTCGAGCCGATGTCGTCGCCGTACTTCTCGCTGATCATCGTGCCGGGCGAACGGTGGCAGGGTTGATGGCCGCCAAGACGCCGGCCATCGTCATCCTCGGCCCGGGCAGCCTGGCGACGGCGCGACGGATCCAGCAGCACTACCCCGACGCCCTGATCCACGGCCTGGCCGGGCGGGTCGAGGGGGATCTGCAATATCTGGAGTTCGGTGCGACGTTGCGCGAACTCTACCAACGGGACACGCCGATCATCGCCCTGTGCGCGGCGGGCATTGTCATCCGTACCCTGGCACCGCTGTTGCTGGAAAAAGGCGCCGAGCCGCCGGTGCTGGCAGTGGCCGAGGACGGCAGCGCCGTGGTGCCGCTGCTGGGCGGCCTGGGCGGGGTGAATGGCATGGCCCGAGACATCGCGGCCATGTTGCAGGTCGCGCCGGCGATCACCACCAGCGGTGAATTGCGCTTCGGCACGTGCCTGCTCAATCCACCCAGCGGTTACCGCCTCGGCGATCTGGAGCAGGGCAAGCGCTTCGTCTCCGACCTGTTGGCCGGTGAGCCGGTGCGCATCGAAGGCGCGGCACCGTGGCTGGATCAGGCGCAGTTGCCGCAAGACCCGCAAGCCCGACGTACGATCCACGTTGGCCATGCCGAGCGTGAGGCGAGTGCCCATGAACTGCTGATTTATCCACGCAGTGTCGCGGTGGTGGTGAGCGGTGAGGTGACCGATTTGCCGGGCACCGTTCGTGCGGCCTTGCAGCAGGCCAGCGTGGCGCTCCAGAGCCTGGCGTGCCTGGTGGCGGCGGATACGCTGATGGCCAGCACGGCCTTGCGTGAAGCCGCGCTGGAACTCGGGGTGGCGCTGCGCTTTGTGGCGGCGACAGGCGATGCCGCCACTTTGGCGCGCAACTCGGTGCCGGCGGCGACCCTTCTTTCGACAACGGACAAGCTGGTCGTCGCGGTCGCCGCGCTGCCCTTGGAGGTGGCACGAATCGGTCGTCCGCGCGGACGCCTGGCGGTGATCGGCCTGGGGCCGGGCGCTGCCGAGTTGATGGTGCCGGCGGTTAAAGCCGAACTGGCGCGGGCCACCGATGTACTCGGTTACGAAACCTATGTGCGCATGGCCGGCCCGTTTCGCGACGATCAGGTGCTGCACTGCACCGACAACCGCGAAGAAATGCAGCGCGCTCGTCACGCCTTTGAACTGGCTGCCCTGGGCCGTTCGGTGATCGTGGTGTCGTCCGGCGACCCGGGTGTCTTCGCCATGGCGGCGGCGGTGCTCGAAGCGTTGCACGAGTCCAGCGATCCGGCCTGGCATCAGGTGGACCTGGAGATCCTGCCCGGCGTGTCCGCCTCCCTCGCCACCGCTGCCCAGGCCGGTGCGCCGTTGGGGCATGACTTCTGCGTGATGTCGCTGTCGGACAATCTCAAGCCCTGGTCGATCATCGAAAAACGCCTGGACCTGGCTGCCGAAGCCGATCTGGCGCTGGCCTTCTACAACCCGATTTCCCGTGCACGGCCGTGGCAATTGGGCCGTGCGCTGGAGATCGTCGGCCAGCACCGCACCCCGCAGACGCCGGTGGTGTTGGGGCGTGACATCGGTCGCCCGGGCCAGACCCTGCGTGTCACCACCTTGGGGCAACTGACCCCGGAGCAGGTCGACATGCGCACCATGGTGCTGATCGGTTCTTCCACAACCTGTGTATTCCCTCGCGCCGAAGGTGGCGAGTGGGTGTACACGCCGCGCTGGTATGGCAGCAAACCGCTCTGATGAACCCCGGCGGTCTGTTCGGATCGCCGTCACCTGCCCCTCTTTCCGATGGCCGTAGCCATGTTGCGCGGTCTGTTAACTTAATTTAATGAAGTTGTGTTTTAACAGCTGAAACAGCAAGTAAAAGTGCGCGGCTTGTCACAGTGCTGTGGTTTTATTTGGAAATTTATTGAGTTTTCCAGTTGGTTGTAGGGTGGTGAAAAAGTAGGTTATTTTTCTTTTTCATTTTGACCGTGAGTAGGGTTTGCTCTTAGGGGTTGTTTTTAACTTCGCTTGGAAAGAAGTCCGGGCTCGGGAGTCTTTAACAAACTTTAATATTCGATGGTCTGCCAGCGCTCTGGTCAGGCCGATCACGGCTGTTTATCTACAATAAATGGATGTGTTGTTAATGAGTGAAACCAGGTTTTCATCGACGGATAGTTACGTCGATTTTATGGGCTTGTTGAAGTTGAAAGATCTTGAACAAGCCTTGATGTCATACAAAGGCACCGAACAGTATGATGCGGTGCTTCGGTATTACTTTGGTTGCATTGCCTTGCTGGACTCTCCACAAATGCTGGAGCCGCTGGGCTTGCTCAAGCAAGCGTTGGGGGCTTTACAAGGTAGTGGCCGACGACGTCGTACGCCGCAGTTACCGTCGGGCCCCGAAGGTACCGGGGCTGCGAACCTGGGGCAGATCCAGGACAAAATAGAACACTTCGAAGCGCGCCTGCACAACAGCTTCGAGCAGTTGCGATTGCCCGCCACCGAGGTGCCGAAAAATCTGCATTTCGTCTGGCTTGGCGGCGGCGTCGGGGCCATTCAGCGTGACTACATCAATATCTGGAAACAGGT
Source organism: Pseudomonas sp. FSO-7 (assembly GCF_059579345.1). Classification (NCBI taxonomy): domain Bacteria; kingdom Pseudomonadati; phylum Pseudomonadota; class Gammaproteobacteria; order Pseudomonadales; family Pseudomonadaceae; genus Pseudomonas; species Pseudomonas sp. FSO-7. The sequence goes on from NZ_CM184193.1 coordinate 780,227, forward strand.
GATGGGCGCGGAGGGTTATCGCCTCAACCTTTGGCATGACAGCGACGCGTTGCTGGCCTATGAAACCAATCGGCTCATCGTCGAGGCCGCCAAGGCCGATGCCATGCTCCATGGCGGGCAGGACAGTGTCGATGGGGTGGCACTGGGCGACCGTTATGAAGAACGCGCCATCGTTCTGAAACAGCAGATGTATGCGCACATCACGAAGGCCGTGAAAAACGGTGGCAGCGCCGATGACGCGAGAATCGATTTGCTGGTTCGGGCCTATGGTCAGGATGGGGCTCGGCTGATGGCCCTGAGGGACACGAACCGGCTCAGCCTCCAGGCACTGGCTGGAGATCACCTGGCCCTGCGCGACCTGGCCAACGGTGAAACGCCCCTGCAGTTGAAGGACATCTACGAGCGCGAGATCAGCCTGCGCGGCAATTTTGCCGCGGCCTCCGATGTGGTGCGTATCGAAGCCTTGTTCGCCGAAGGCGGCCGTTACGCCGATGTCGATAACCTGCCGCCATTGTTGGAAGAGTTGGGTGGGGTGGACATCCGGGCATTCAAGACGGATGCACGCCTGGGTGTGCTGCAGTTGATGCTTGATCGAAACCCTGAGTGGATGCCGGGCCGGCAGGCGTTACGTGGCCGATACACGGATTATTTCGAGATGATCCCGTCAGAGCATCGCGGGGCGCTCGAGCGTTTCGCCAATAGCCGACCCGGATTGGACCGCGTTTTCCGCACGCCGGTGGAGCGCCTGGCTCGCCCGGACGAACTGCGAGCGGTTGCCGAACAGAACTCCTTGAGTAACGCGTTCCTGATGGCCCACCCTGAGTCCGCGATGCTCCAGGCCGTGCTCGAGCGGTTCCGGCTCAATTATGAAATCGTCGACGCCACCGCGCGCCTGGCCGATGAGCAAAACGTTGCCCTGACCGATGCCGAAGCCATGATCGAGCTTGCGCGGCAGGCCGCTACGAAGGTTTTCGGTGCTTTTCATGAGCTGGCGCCGGAAATGGAAATGGCCGCAGCTTTTCTGGTGGAGGCTGCCGCCACCTACTACAGCGATGGTATTCGCCCCCAGAGTGAAGTGACGATCTATCTGACCGGCCCCGGCGCCATGCGCGCGGGGATGGCGGCTTACCTAACGGCGCATTTCACACCTGGCACCGCTGAAAAGTGGCAAGCGACGGCTGCCATTGCGGCCTTCGCCACTGTCAACCGGGCCACCGAGGAAGAGCTGGATCACTCCTGGAAGGAGAACGAGAGCGACCTCAGGCAATGGCTCGAGAACGAGAAAAAGCGCTGGCAAGAAGGCCGGTTCAAGGCCCGTTATGCCGGTGAGCTGGCCGAGTTGCTGAAATACCGCACCTTGCGGTTTGACGAAGGCTGGCCGTTGATCGAGGGGCGTCACGTGTTGTCCACCGCCCTGTTGCAGCACCTGGCCGATGAGTTGGGTGCGCCCTTCATGCAGGCGATGAATAGCAGCCATAACGGTGTGGTGACCTTCGACAGGGCCATCCCCTTGGGCTTTGATGAGCGTCAGTCGATCCGCGCCCAAAGCGCTACCGTGTTGCCGCCTGCATCGTTGAGCGATCCGCAGGCGCAACAGTGGTCTATCGCTGAACTCTTGAACCGACTCGCCGAAGGTCATTTTGATGTGGCTCAGCTGAGCCCCTTGCAACGTCTGCTGCTGGGCGCCTTGACCGGGGCAAAGGCGCTGGATAATCGCAGTTTCGCCACGGTTCGCCCACAGTTGGATAACCTGATCAACAACTTCGGCAAACCGGGTACCGCCGGCAGCTACGCGACGATCGAGCGCGCGTTGTACCAGCAGCAGGCACCGGCATTTCTGGCCGGGCTTGCCAGCGCGGCCGATTCTCCACCGGGGCGTGACGAGACCGCGCTGGGATTGAAGAAAATCGCCCTGGAACAGCCGCTGACGCTGCGCCAGTGGGGTCAGCAGGTCGCCCGGATCCAGCAGGCCGCGAAACTGGAACACCGGGTCCGGATCATTGAGCGCGTCGGTGTGGTCCTGGACGGTTTTGAAGCCGGCACGATCAAACTCGTACCGCAGGATTTGTTGCTTCAAGGCGAGGGTGACCGGGTCGGCGGACGTTGCTATCCCTTGGCCCTCACGATGGCGGCGGCCTTGTCGGAGGGCTCGGCCGCGGTCAATACCCTGCGCGAGCGATTCTTCCTTGGGGTCATTGAGCCCGAGGCAAGCGATTCGCTGACCTTTCTGAGCAGCGTGGAGTCGTTGCGCGACGTGCAGCTCAGTGAAGTCGGCCGTGCGCTGGCGCGTTCGAACCTGAACGAGGTCGTAGATACCCTGCAAGCCAGGACAACGACCGCCACGCTGATGCTCAACTCGGACAATCACGCCATGCTGGTCGCCAAGACCTTTGCGGGCGAACGCAGTACTTATCACTTCTACGATCCGAATTTTGGCGTGTTCGAATTCGAGGATTCGACACTGTTCAAGCAAGCGCTGGAACAGTTCTTCCTTGAGCAGGACATGGCCCGCTATTACGCCGCCTACGGCGATGCGTCGCATCCGACCTTCGACCTGATCGAATTGGAAGGCGCGGGGGTGTCGGAACTGTCCTTGCCCGGTGCAATGAAGGTCTCGCAACTGCTGCGGCCCGGCGCCTTGCCTGGACAGTCGAAGGTTCCTGTCAGGCAACGGGTGGCCAGTGCCCGAGGGCAGTCACTCCAGAACAATCCTCGACTCTGCAGTTGCCTGCTGGCACTGGACGGTCATTGGTGGGCGCAACAGATCAGTGACGTGACTCTGCATCTCCAGCAGGCGAATCAATTGGCGCCCCATCTTGTGCCGTTGTTCGACACCCTGGAGATCATGCCGGACGGGGGGTATCGGATGAGCCTGGTGGATCCCGACAATCCCGGGCAACTGGTGCGGATCAACACGGACGACCATCGACTCTTGCGGATAAAAAACTATCTCTCGGAGCGTTTCTCGGCCTTGGCCAATAGACCCTCGGTTTCGAGCGATCCTACCGAGGTGGGGAGCGTCCATACCCTTAACGCCGGTTTCGCCATACAAGCGCTGATGAACGCGCTGAGAGGGCGGGAGGGGGCTGATCGATCCCTCACCCTGGCGGTCCGGCTGCATGCCTATGTCAATTACGCACAATTGGTGCATGGCAACGTGGTCGACATTGCCGGGTTGGTCGGTCTGGTCCGGCAAGCGCTGGCAGAAGAAAAACTGATTGCCCGTACCGTCGCGCCCGTGGTCAAGGCCTCGGTGGGGACCAGTGTGAGCGAAGCGACCGGGGGATTGCTGCAGTTGGCGAATGTCGGGTTCGACATCTACCAATTATCGACCGCGCAAAACGAAGTCGAACGCGCCCAATTCGGCACCCAACTGGCGTTCGACTCGGCCAGTCTGGTGTTGTCGGTGGGCGCCTACGCCGCAGGCGCCACAACCGCTGGCGCGCTGCTTGGCGGGGCTGCGGTGATTCTGGGCGGGTTGGCGGTAGGGGTGACGGCATTGGCCCAGGGGTTCGCCACCATTGCCGAAGAGGCCAGGCAAGTCGGATTGTTTTTCGATGAAGTGGCCAAGGCCCACCTTCAGCCCTATCGGCTCAACACCGGCAGCGGTACATGGCTGCCGCGCCCATCGCTGATCGTCCAGACACTGGATCTGAGCCGCGGCGAGCTGGTGCTGGACAGCCCCAAGCTGTATCCGTTGCGCGATCATTTCGGGGTGCCGACGTTCGATGACGATTACCATCGGGCGATTGATATTCGTCGAGAGCTGGACCTGCCGGATCGAGTCAGCATCACGTTGCCTGCTGGCCAGGCCATCGTGCTGCCTTGCACACCGCAAACCTGTTACCGCTATGAGTACAAGGCGCTGCCATTCGCCAGCCTGCACCATGACACGGGGTTCGACACTGCACGGCGTCTGGAGAAAAGGAAAGCGGATGGCGGCTGGCTGTTTCTGTTTTCCTTCTATTCGTTTCCGAGTGACTACATCCTCCATCGCCTGTTTGACCCGGACTATCGGCCAACGGTGATCAGGGTGTTGCTCGATGCCGTTGATCGCTCACTGGTGGTGCCCGTGCTTGCGCAGGCCTGGCACGGAAAAATCACCTATCAGGTTCGGGGCGCTGGCAAACGATGCGCATTGGAGCTCAATCCCGGCGTGAACCTGAGCCTACAGTCGAGGCGTTCGGAGAAATCGGCTTGGGTGCTGAACGCTCATTGGGCCAACGAAGGCGACATCCGGTTCGAGGATGAGGGGAAACTGTTCGTCGGTGACGTTCAGGTGAGGTTCATTGGGCCGGGTTCCCATGAAGTTCTGCTCCGGGTCACCGACAATCAAGTGTTCCAGGTTGAGCTGGAGGAGCGCCAACTGACCCTTGTCGAACAGGATATGCCCGCGGGCATGGATCGACAGGTGTTGCAGGGACACCTCAAGACCCTGGCTCAACAGCATCGCCTGGTGATGCCGTATACGCCTGTTCACCACTATTTGATTCCGTTCGAGAAACCCGACGAGCCCCGGTACACCTCGGCCTGGTACGACGCGAAGGCGGACCGTTTCCTGTACATCCGTAATGACATACCCGGTGCCGATCAGGCACTGCTGGGAGCGGTGTCCGGCAGCCACGCGTATTTCTACGATCCGCAGAATGTCATTGTCTGGCAGGTCGATGCGGTTACCGGCCTGCTGACCCATCGTTACTGGCTGTGGGCCTCAAGAGATGAGAGCGCGATCAAGCGCGTCGAGGTGGATGCGCAGGGGGTGATTCATGTGGTCCAGGAAATCACGTGTGCTAATCAGACCCGCGATGTTCTGGTCTATGTGATCCATGATGGGCAAGCGCTGCTCAGTTCGGTCACCCGCGACCTGGCCCCGGCGTTGGAGTCGGTCTTGAGTGCCCGCGAGGTCTTGCCTGACTGGTCGAACGTATTGGGCAGCGGTTATCCCTTTACGGCGTCTACTGACGAAAGCGACACCTTTGTCACCGTCAATTGGCAACCGGCGCCGTTCGTTTCGATCTGTTGGCAATGCGAGCCAGCGGTGCGGGACATGGCCTGGATTCGTCGCCGCGATCACTTGATCGTCCGTCCCTCGCCGACGCGTAATCATCACCGTGGCTGGCCTGACTCGATCAAGAACATGACCGATCTGACGCTGCTCCCACCGGCGGACGATAGCGATACGTTCGTCATCTACAACAGGCTCACACAAGAACTTTGCCGTAAGCAGCGCACCCAAGTGGCGGGCAAAGGCGAGTGGTCCGTTCAGTGGCGGCGACCCCGGAACCTGGAAAATGTCATCGCGGTTGACGGTGGCTACCTGGCGCTGACCTCTGATGGCCTGTTTTTCAACCTGACGAGCCAGGGCCACCTGGAGCTGGGCGGCTTGAGCGAAGCATGGCTCAAGGATCGGGCACATTGGTGGTCTGCCCTGGAGCCGCTGGCGCGGCGGTACGCGAGCGAAAGCTTTGCCCTTATCGGTTTGACGAACTTCAGTGGTGAGGCGAAGTTGTGTGCCTGGTATGTCGGCAACAGGCTGTTGCTGGCTGAGGGCGGGCACGGAAAGGAAGTGCGCCTGCTGGGGGCAACCCCGGATGGTGAGGCCGTCTGGTTATTCGATGTGTCGAGTGGTGAGGTCTATCGCCAGGCGTTTATCGATCCGCAGCAACTGGAGACTGCTTTTGGCCAGGGCTTGCGATTGCTGAAGGCTGACGCGTTACCCGTCGCGCACCGTGAGTGGGCGCCCTGGCAGTTTGTCGAGCTGACGGTGGACGGGCCAGGGCTGCGTGGCGTCACCTTCGAAGGCGTGGAGGTCACGCTACGTGATCATGAACCGGCATTGATCACCGGCGTCACCCATGATTGGGTTGTCGCCCAAGGTGACCGGGTGCAGGAGCGGCTTGAGCAATTGGCGGCCCAGTCGTTGCGCAGCGCGCTGCTGTCGGTGGAGGAACCCGGTAGCCTGAAGTGGTTCGTCGCCGAGACCGGGCGGGTGATTCAGGTTCCCAAGACCGCCATTCCTAAATCCTTCGAGTTATTGGGGACCCAGCGGCAGACCAACGTATTGCTTCATGAAAGCCAGAACGGAAAGCTTCTGGCCTTTCCGGTGATGGGACATGTGGGGCCACTCAGTTATGTCCAGCGTGACGGCGAGGTACTGGCCGTCGAGGGCCACGAAATGAAGATCGATGATCTCCTGCCGCTGATGCCGGACGATGTCACGAGCCTGATCCTGCGCATGGGCCAGGGCGCGGTGAGTTACCGGTTGTCAAAAGCGGTCTGGTTACGACTCGGATCGGTCATCCTCGACTGCCGGCATTCGTTGAGTGGCGCGGCGATAATTCCCGGTAAGTTGATCTGGGAGCTGAATGACCCTGACCCATTATTGCTGAGCAAGGTCGATGAGCACCTGGTGATCATTGATCCTGACAGCGGACATAGCGTGATTATTCGTGAAGTGTATGCCACGGATGTCAACTTCCGTGGAGACGCGTTGCTCAGCTTCGGTGGGAATCGACATTATGCCGTCTCGACACTGGTAGAGCGGTTGAACGTCCTGCCAAACGCCCAGGCCGGTATGACGCTGAAAGAACTGTTGGAGGGATCGACTGTAGAGGAAAGTAATCTGGTGTGATGATCGTGGACAGCGTTGAGTGAAGAAAGGGTTGCCGGTGATGTTCATCGACAACCTTTTTTTATGTCGCCATTAATGACTCAGGAGACGATCCCCTTGCGCAAGGCAAACCGCCGCATGAGGTACTCATCCAGTTTCTTTTTGATGAGCACTCTTTTGCTGTCCAGTTCGCGTCTGTTCAGTTTCAGGAACGCTTTACGCTGGATGATTCTGGCGGAGCGCTTTTCCCAGTCCCAGAACAAAAAACGGCGTCTCCTTATGTCAACACTCAGTTCGAGTTTATACAGGGCGATATTGAGATTGCCTTGTGAGTCGTATCGGGCGGGAATGATTTGAAATGTCTCGCCTTCCCGTGTTTCTTCATCAAGGGCCAGCATGGCCGGATTGTTGGTCTTCAACGTGTCCAGGGTATCGATCATCGCATTCGCCTGCCGTGAGTCCCGCATGGCCTGGGCACTCTCCACCAGGAAGTCCGCCACGGAGCCCGAGACGATATGTTGCGTGCGCGTATGGATGGAGTCGCCATACAGCGACCAACCGAGGAAATTCAAAGTGCGGGCATACTCTTCGAACCAGCCTTTGGGGTCCGCATAGCGATGATGGCCGAGGTCGGCCGATCGGGTGGCGATGTTGTTGCAGTCGGCGATGTCGTTGTGGTCTTGCAGAGACAGTGCTTCGATGTAAGAAAACAGAGTGGGGCCTGTGACCAGTCCGATTAATGGGTTCATGAAAAACGCTCTCCGTCGGGGTAGATGTGTTGTGTTTTATATGAATACAACAACGGTCGAGGTCTTCAAGTGTGTGGGGCTGGTTAATTAAAGTCTGGATGTTTTAGTTGTGAGGGTTGGGCGGCGTGTTTTGCTTGGGCTACATATGTTGTATTCAGTTTTGGGTTGTTGGTTTTTTGCCGGATCATCTAGATTGTTCCCTGTCCGCAGGAGCGGTCATTTATTTAACCAAGGAAGTGATATGGAACAGTTTGAAAGTGAAGTCAGCGTTGCACAAAGTGTTGAGTTGATTGGCACGCGTATCAATCGACGTAAAGCATTGGCTTCTGCCAGCCGGCGTGTACGCAGGTCTATCGTGCAGTTGCAGGACAACCCGACCAAGGCCATGGATGCGCTCATGTTGGGCGATACGCTCGTCGGCTATGGCAATAACATGTCGCTCAATAATATGGCGATCATGGAAAACCTGATGACCATGGCAATCATGGAGGCCAACTTTGAAGTTCCCGGCGGCAAGAATACCCACGCGTGGTATGACGCATTCATCCGCTGTCTGCAAGACCTCGGGTGTTTTGTCGCCGATGACGGTTACTCGCGTTATTCCGAAAGTTCGTTGCGGGTGGATATGGACAACGTCATCACCGATATCGTCAAAGGGATCATTGATGGCGTGAAAGCCAGCAACCCGGCGGCGGCAGTGCTCGGGACTGTCGTAAACACTACGATTGATGGTTTGAAGCAGGACAAGGGAACCCTCGATCTGTTCGATACCCAGGCCAAGTCGGCCGATGGCGCGCGCTTGTCCGTCATCCCGTGCGAGCAGTTGTCCAACGGTATGCTGATCGCGTCCTGCGCCTCGATCAAACAGTCCGGCTCTTCGAATAACGGTGGGGTTCTTTTCGTGAATTGGCACGCTTCAGCGCGAGAGATCTTCCGCGGTAAGTCGTTCGTGACCTTCAACCCGGTTCGCTATGAGGCGTTCAGGCAGGACATCGAAGAGTACCTGGGCGAGCATCGCAGAGAGGTGCTGAAGCAACGATTCAGCCGTCGCAGGCGCGCCTGAATGCTAGTCACCGCCGTCGCTACGGCACCAGGTAGCCCCGCACCCCGGTAAAAATGATCTGCGCCGCCAGGGCACAGACAAACAGCCCCATCAGGCGGCTGACGATCTGCAAGCCCTGGTCGCCAAGAATCCGCTCGATACGGCTGGACAGGTAAAGCACGACGCCGACGGTGAAACTCGCCAGGGCGATGCTGATGATGGCCATGAGTTTGTCGTCCCAGTGCGGCTGGCTCACGCCCATCACCAGCAGGGCGCCGATGGTGCCGGGGCCGACGGTCAACGGAATGGTCAGTGGGACGATGGTCACGTCCTGCTGGACATTGTCGGTCTGTACGGCCGACTTGCCTTGGGCCATGCCCAGGGCCGAAATGAACAGTACGCTGCCGGCGCCGATCCGGAACGCATCCACGGTGATGCCGAACACGCTGAAAATCACTCGCCCGAACAAATACAGCAACACGCTGGAGATCAGCGTCGCCGTCGCCACCTTCCAGGCCAGGCGGCGTTGTTCCTTGCGTGAATAGCCGCGAGTCAGGCCGATGAAGCAGGACAGGACGAAGAAGGGGCTGTAGAGCACCAGCATCTTCAGGTAAACGCTGAACAGCACATGGAGCATGGTTGAGGCTCGCGATGAATGAATTTGACGTGGAGTCTATCAGGCGTCGGGGTGTCTGTCGGCTCGTGGCAAGGCGAGCTGCAAGTACAGTAAGAGGCCACTTACTTACATGTGAGGGTAAGTAGTTGAGTTTGATTATTTACGGTTTCAGTGGCGCGCTTGTTATTAGGAAGCAAGTTACGTAAGTGTGTGTCTCGACCGCGGGATAGGGCGGAGCAGAAAAAACGATGTATTGGATTCAGTAGTGTTTGCGCAGTGGGTCGCCAACAAAAAGCTTCCGGCTTATGCCCAGGCGCAAATAGGGCAGGACGAGTATCGTGACGTCTTGAAGAACGGCTGGTTGACGTTCAACACGCTGCATTACGCAACATTCCCGGAAAAGTCCTGGCTGCGGTTATCGCCGAAACGACCCGCACTATTCATGCGTTGAAATGTTGAACAGGGCTTCGGGCGCTAGGACGAATGCGCGGCGGTCTTGTTCTGCTGGTCGCGCTGGGCCACCCAGTGTTCGATCAGCTCGCGCAGTTGCGACAGTTCCACCGGTTTGGCCATGTGCCCGTCCATCCCGGCCTGGCGGGCGCGTTCCTTGTGCTCGGCCAGGATGTGCGCCGTGAGCGCCACCACCGGCGTGCGGGTGCGCTGGTTACCCATTTCCCAGGCTCGCAGCTGTTGGGTGGCGGAAAACCCGTCGAGGACCGGCATTTCGCAGTCCATCAGGACCAGGTCGTAGCGCTGCTCCTTCATGGCCTTGAGGGCTTCCTCGCCGTTGCTGGCGGTGTCGGGTTGCAGGTTGAGCTTGCCGAGCATGCCGCGGATGACCTTGGTGGAAATGCTGTTGTCCTCGGCCACCAGGATGCGGAAATCGCTTGGCACCTTCACCGGGGTGGGAGGGCCGGCGTTCACCTGCACACTCGTTGCCTGGCCCCTGTTGCGCTGGTTCAGCTCGTCCGCCAGGGTGGTCTTGAGGGTATAGCCGGCCACTGGTTTGGCGAGGATGCGCTTGACCCCACTGTTGCGCGCCACGATCTTGCTCGGCGCGTTGCTGATGCCGGTGAGCATGATCAACAGGATGTCGTGATTCAGGCTCGGGTCTTCCTTGATCTTGGCCGCCAGTTGCATGCCGGTCATGCCGGGCATGTTCTGGTCCAGCAGCACCACGTCGAAATAATCGCGCAGGTGCGCCTTGGTGCGCAGCAGCGCCAGGGCTTCCTTGCCCGAGGGCACCGCGCTGACGTTCAGGCCCCAGGCGCTGCACTGCTGCACCAGCACTTTGCGGCAGGTGTCGTTGTCGTCGACGATCAGCACCCGCGCCCCTTGCAGCGGGCCATCGAGGTCGGAGGTCGGGTGTTCGAGGCGATCCGGGTCCAGCGGCAAGGTCAGCCATAAGGTGCTGCCTTGGTTGCTGCCGCTTTTGATACCGAATTCCCCGTGCATCAGGATGATCAGCTGCCGGGCGATGACCAGACCCAGGTTGCCGCCCAGGCGCGTGGCCGAGAGGAAGTTCTTGCTGTGCAGCTCGGCGTGCATCAGCGTGTCGCGCTCTTCAGCGTCCATCGGCGTCCCGCTGTCCTGCACGGCGATGCGCAGGCGCGGCTGATGGCTGCGCTCGTCGAGGGCGACGACGATCAGCACTTCGCCCTCGTCGGTCTTCTTCAGGGCGTTTTCCAGCAGGCTCAACAGCGCCTGGCGCAGCCGCGTCGGGTCGCCGCTGATCACCCGCGGCACCTGGGGCTGGATGAAGCTGATCAGCTCGACATTCTGCTGTTCGGCCTTGGCGCGGAAGATGCTCAGGCAATCCTCGATCAGCGCATTGAGGTCGAACTGCACGTCGTCCAGTTCGATCTGCCCGGATTCGAGCCGGGAAATGTCGAGGATCTCGTTGATCAGGGTCAGCAGTTCATTGCCGGCGCTGTGGATCGTCTGCACGTAGTCGCGTTGCTTGACCGACAACGGCGTGCCCAGCAGCAGCTCGGTCATGCCCAGTACGCCGTTCATCGGGGTGCGGATTTCATGGCTGATCTTGGCCAGGAACTCGGCCTTGGCATTGATCTCGGCATTGCTCGCCGCCAGGTCGCGGCTGATGCTGAAGCGGCTTTCGTTGATCGAGCGCTGGCGCTCGCCCAGGGCGACACTCATCAACAGGCCGCTGATGCAGATGAAGATCAGCAGGGTGATGATCAAGCCCTGGGGAGCGACTTCCGTGAGCCCTTGCAGGGCCGGAAGGATGATCAGCGTGCCCAGGTTGAAGACCACCATGGCCGCGACGAACAGCCGGGCCGGGCGGTAGCCCTTTTGCCAGTGCCAGGCGCTGACGAACAGCATGCTCAGGCCGGCCAGGGCCACCAGGGCATAGGTCATGATATTGAGTGGCAGCGTGTTGACGAACAACAGCAGCAGGCTGCACAGCATGACGAACACAATGTCCCCCAGCAGCAGCCGGTTCAACGGGTGCGGCCCCAGGGGCGCAAAGAAGCGGTAGGCGAACATCAGGCCGCAGGGCGCCGTCAGCAGCAACGCCAGGTAGGCCCCGGGCGTCTGCACTGCCGGCCAGTCGGGCAGCCAGGGCCCGGCCAGGTTCAGCAACAGCACCAGGCTGAGCATCAGCAGCCCTTCACAGGCGGCCAGCCACAGGCAGCTGCGGGAACGGGTATAGGCGTAGCGGGTGAGGTTGTGCAGGATCAGCATGGCGATGCAGCCGAACAGCAGCCCGTAGATCAGCGTCTGGTTCTGATCGGCTGCCGCCGCGACGGCCGATTGCAGGGTGACGTAGGGGCGCAGTTCGTGGCGCGAGGCCAGCCGCAGGTAGACGTCCAGTGATTTATCGCTGCGCGGCAGCGGCAACATGAAGTCGCTGCTGGGCACCGCCGGTTCGGTATGCGGCGTGGCATTGCCGCTGACCTGTTGCTCGACCAGGGCGTCGCCGTCCAGCACGTAGAGGTTCAGGCGTGACAGGTCGGGGGCGAAGATGCGCAGGATTTGTTCGTGCCTGTCCGGGGCCAGGCGGAAACGCAGCCACAATGCACCACCGGGCTCGGCGGCCTTGAGGCGGTCCAGGTCGATGGGGCTGAATTGATTGGTGTAGCGGGCAGAGCGGATATCACTCAGCGTCAGGTCGCCCTGTTCGTCGAGCAATACCGCCCAACCACTGCCTGGCGCGGCCTGGGCCGGGAGCATGCAGAGCAGCGTCAGCAGGGTGACGGTAAAGCCTATGGCAATCCTGAGCCAGCGCACGGCGAAATCCCTTCGTAGGTTGATGCCAGATTATAACTATGCGCGGCGCCGGAACAGTCAGGCAAGGGCCGCAGACCCTTGCCTGGCTGAATGGCCGGGTTATTCCAGATTTTCGCCACGCTCACGGGCAATGGCACGGTAGCCAATGTCCTTGCGGTAGAAACAACCTTCCCAGTCGATCTCGGCGGCAAGCTTGTAGGCCTGCTGCTGAGCTTCATCGACACTGGCGCCCATGGCGGTGGCGCAAAGCACACGGCCGCCGGCGGTGACCACTTGCCCATCCTTTAACGCGGTGCCTGCATGGAAGACTTTGCCTTCCAGCCGGGCTGCGGCGTCCAGGCCTTGGATTGCGCTACCTTTGGCGTAGTCGCCCGGGTAACCGCCGGCCGCCAATACAATACCGACGCTTGGTCGCGGATCCCATTGGGCTTCGACCTTGTCCAGGGCCTGGGCCAGCGCGGCCTCGACCAGCAGGACCAGGCTCGATTGCAGGCGCAGCATGACCGGCTGGGTCTCAGGATCGCCGAAACGGCAGTTGAATTCGATGACTTTTGGGTTACCAGCCTTGTCGATCATCAGGCCTGCGTAGAGGAAACCGGTGTAGACGTTGCCTTCCTCGGCCATGCCGCGCACGGTCGGCCAGATCACCTGGTCCATGACGCGCTGGTGCACCTGGGCGGTCACCACCGGGGCTGGGGAGTAGGCGCCCATGCCGCCGGTGTTCGGGCCGCTGTCGCCATCGCCGACGCGCTTGTGGTCCTGGCTGGTGGCCATCGGCAGCACGTTCTTGCCATCGACCATGACGATGAAGCTGGCTTCCTCGCCGTCGAGGAACTCTTCGATCACCACGCGGGAGCCGGCGTCACCGAAGGCATTGCCGGCGAGCATGTCGCGCACGGCGTCTTCGGCCTCGGCCAGGGTCATGGCAACGATCACGCCTTTACCGGCGGCCAGACCGTCGGCCTTGATCACGATCGGTGCGCCTTTCTCGCGCAGGTACGCCAGGGCCGGTTCGATTTCGGTGAAGTTCTGGTAGTCGGCGGTCGGGATCTTGTGACGCGCCAGGAAATCCTTGGTGAATGCTTTCGAGCCTTCCAACTGCGCGGCACCGGCGGTGGGGCCGAAGCAGTCCAGGCCGCGGGAGCGGAACAAGTCGACCACGCCGGCGACCAGCGGCACTTCCGGGCCGACGATGGTCAGCGAGACGTTCTTCTCGGCGAAGTCGGCCAGTTGCTCCAGGGCCAGCACGTCGATGGCGACGTTTTCGCACTTGGCTTCGATGGCGGTGCCGGCATTGCCCGGGGCCACGAAAACCTTCTGCACACGGGGATCCTGGGCCACTTTCCAGGCCAGGGCGTGTTCACGGCCACCGCTGCCAATGATCAAAACATTCATTTCAAAAACCTCGGATGACGCTGATTCTGTTGAGCATCGCACAGATGCTTTTCTGTGGGAGCGAGCTTGCTCGCGATGGCGGAGTGTCAGTCAACATCTACGTCACCGACAGATTGCATTCGCGAGCAAGCTCGCTCCCACAGTGGGTCGGTGTATCAGTGACGGAAGTGGCGCATGCCGGTGAAGACCATGGCGATGCCGGCTTCATCAGCCGCGGCAATCACTTCAGCGTCACGCATCGAACCACCCGGCTGGATCACCGCGGTGATGCCGACCTTGGCTGCGTTGTCGATGCCGTCGCGGAACGGGAAGAACGCATCGGAGGCCATGACCGCGCCCTGTACCTGCAAGCCGGCGTGTTCAGCCTTGATGGCGGCGATGCGGGCCGAGTTCACGCGGCTCATCTGGCCGGCGCCGACACCGATGGTCTGGCGGTTCTTGGCGTAGACGATGGCGTTGGACTTGACGTACTTGGCGACTTTCCAGGCGAAGATCAGGTCGTTGATTTCCTGCTCGCTCGGGGCGCGCTGGGTCACCACTTTCAGGTCTTCGCTGCCGATCATGCCGATGTCGCGGCTCTGGACCAGCAGGCCGCCGTTGACGCGCTTGTAGTCCCAGGCCGGCGCACGATCGGCCGACCACTGGCCGCAGGCCAGCAGGCGCACGTTGGCCTTGGCGGCCACGATGGCGCGGGCTTCTTCGCTGACCGACGGGGCGATGATCACTTCGACGAACTGGCGTTCGACGATGGCCTTGGCGGTCTCGGCGTCCAGTTCACGGTTGAAGGCGATGATGCCGCCGAAGGCCGACTCGGTGTCGGTGGCGTAGGCCAGTTCGTAGGCCTGGCGGATGCCGCCCTCGGCGTCCGGGCTCACGGCCACGCCGCACGGGTTGGCGTGCTTGACGATCACGCAGGCGGGCTTGACGAAGCTCTTCACGCATTCCAGCGCGGCGTCGGTGTCGGCCACGTTGTTGAACGACAGTTCCTTGCCTTGCAGCTGGGTAGCGGTGGCGATGCCGACTTCGGCAGGCTTGGCTTCCACGTAGAACGCCGCGCTCTGGTGCGGGTTCTCGCCGTAGCGCATTTCCTGGGCCTTGACGAACTGGGTGTTGAAGGTGCGCGGGAATTCGCTGCGGCCTTCGGTCGACAGGGTTTCAGCGGCCTGGTTCACGGTGCCCATGTAGTTGGCGATCATGCCGTCGTAGGCCGCGGTGTGTTCGAAGGCCTTGAGCATCAGGTCGAAACGCTGGGCGTAGGTCAGGCCGCCGGCCTTGAGGTTCTCCAGCACGTTGGCATAGTCGCTGGCGTTGACCACGATGGCCACGTCCTTATGGTTCTTGGCCGCCGAGCGGACCATGGTCGGGCCGCCGATGTCGATGTTTTCAATGGCGGTCGGCAGGTCGCAGCCAGGCTTGTTGATGGTGGCTTCGAACGGGTAGAGGTTGACCGCCACCAGGTCGATCGGCTTGATGCCGTGTTCGTTCATGATGGCGTCGTCGATGCCGCGACGGCCCAGGATCCCGCCGTGGATTTTCGGGTGCAGGGTCTTGACCCGACCGTCCATCATTTCCGCAAAACCGGTGTAGTCCGCGACTTCCACTGCGGCAACGCCGTTGTCCTGCAGCAGCTTGAAGGTCCCGCCGGTGGAGAGAATCTCGACGCCCAGCTGTTGCAGCTCGCGGGCGAATTCGAGGATCCCGGTCTTGTCGGAGACGCTGATCAAGGCGCGGCGGATCGGCAGGCGGGTGGTCTGGTCGGTCATTTCAATTTCCATCAAAAGCAAGGGAAGTCAGCAAAAAAGGCGACCGTTTTTTATGCGGGCGCCTTTCTGGTTTGATTGAATGCTTACAGCAGATCGTACTGCTTGAGTTTCTTGCGCAGGGTGCCGCGGTTCAGGCCCAGCAGCTCACTGGCTTTGGTCTGGTTGCCCTTGACGTAGTTCATCACGCTTTCGAGCAGCGGTGCCTCGACTTCGGAAAGCACCAGGTTGTACACATCCGTGACGGCAGCGCCCTCAAGGTGGGCGAAATAATTGTGCAGCGCCTTCTCGACACTCCCGCGAAGGGTCTGGCCTTCTTCGCTGGGCGTATTGAGGTGCTGTTTCAAATTCACGTTGTCGCTCACGGGTGTTGTTCCACTCACTAAAGTCTCGGTCATCATCGTCATGCGGCCACCCCTTCGTCCCCTGTCAGGCTCTTGTAACGCTCAGCGAAGAACGCCTGAACGTCGGCGCATTGTGCTTGTGTACCATCCAAACGATTGAAACGGGCGCGAAACTCCCTGGCGCCCGGCAGGGTTGCGAGATACCAGCCCACATGCTTGCGAGCGATGCGTACGCCCATGACTTCTCCGTAGAAGGCATGTAGCGCGGCCAGATGCTCTAGCAGAATACGTTCCACCTCGGACAACTGCGGCGCAGCGAGCTTTTCGCCAGTGCGCAGGTAGTGTTCGATCTCACGAAAAATCCATGGTCGCCCCTGGGCGGCCCGGCCGATCAACAGGCCATCGGCACCGGTGGCGTCCAGCACGTACCGGGCCTTCTCGGGCGAGTCAACGTCGCCGTTGGCAAAGACCGGAATCGACACCGCCTGCTTGATCGCGGCGATGGTGTCGTACTCGGCTTCGCCGGTGTACAGGTCGGCACGGGTGCGGCCATGGACCGCCAACGCCGTGATGCCCGCCTGTTCGGCGATCTTCGCCACCACCAGGCCATTCTTGTTCTCCCGGTCCCACCCGGTGCGGATCTTCAGGGTCACCGGCACATCGACCGCGGCGACGACCGCCTGCAGGATCTCGGTGACCAGCGCTTCATCTTTCAACAGTGCCGAGCCGGCGGCCTTGTTGCAGACCTTCTTCGCCGGGCAGCCCATGTTGATGTCGATGATCTGCGCTCCCAGCTCGACATTCGCCCGGGCCGCCTCCGCCAGCATCTGTGCGTCGCCACCGGCGATCTGTACCGAGCGGGGCTCGGGATCGCCTTCGTGGATCATGCGCAGACGCGATTTGCGGGTGTTCCACAAACTCATGTCACTGGTGACCATTTCCGAAACCACCAATCCTGCGCCCAAACGTTTGCACAGCTGACGAAAGGGCTGGTCGGTGACGCCCGCCATAGGGGCGAGAACCAGGCCGTTCTGCAATGTATATGGGCCGATGCGTACCGCCGACATAGGACTTCCCTGAAGTGGGGCCGGATCATGAGACTTCGAAAAAGGGTTGGCATGATACCCGCTCTCGATGACTGGATAAAGATCGAATTGGATAAAATCTGAACAGCTATTTTGTTATCGCCAGCGGTTTGGTCTGGGTGGGGTCAGTCAGAAAGCTGCCGTCAATTGGCCGACCCTGGCCGGTTTCATTCGGGGGAATGAAAGCTCAGGCTGTAGTTCACCGCCTTGGGTCCCGGATCCAGGATATCCAGTGCGATGTGGATGGGCGTTTGCGGCGGCATTTCGCCGCGGCCCTCGAGATCGCCCCCCAGGTACTCCCCGGGCTTGAAGCGACGGCTGGCGATCAAGTGGCCGTTGAGGTCGGCAAAACGCAGCTCCAGCAACGGAAAAGGTTGGGAGAAGGGCGCACGGTTGTAGATGATCGCGTCCACCACCAGGGCGCCGCTGAACTCCGGATGGCTGCGCACCACCAGGTTGCTGCTTTTGATCTTGGCGATGTCGACCTTGGACGGTACGTCGCAACCGATGGTCGGGCAGATTTGCAGGAACCATGGCCGGTACTGGTCCTGGCGGGCCAGTTCTTCGAAGTGATAGGCGATGTATTGGCCACCCAGGGCGGCGGCGGCGAGCAGTATCAGCAGGATCCACAAAAAGCGTCGACCCCAGGGCGAACGGCGTTTGCGCCAGTCCAGTTGCAGCGGGTCGTCGTCCAGGTCGTGGAGGGCTTCGGCACGTATTCCCGGCTCTTGGCGTTCCCGTGACTTGCGCAGTGGCAGCGGTCGCTCGGGCTCGTCGTCGTGGTCGTGGTCATCGGTGGCGGACAGGCGCTCGAGGTGTTCGTCGGGCTCGTCGTCCAGCGCGAGGTGGAGCGGGGCGGCCGGTTCGTCGTCCGGCTCCAGCGGCTCGAGGGCCAGGGACAGGGACGGCTCGGTACGCGGTGGCCGGGCCGGCTCGTGGGGCTCGAACGGTTCGAAGGGGGTATCGAGGACGGTTTCGACGTGTTCGCTCGAGGTTTCGCTGTACAGGCTGTCGGGCCAGGCTTGCTCTTCGCTGGAGTGCGAGTCGCGTTGTGCGCTCAGGTTGTCTTCCCGGCGCCGACCGGCATTGCCCGGGGCGCGATTGTCACGTCGCTCCAGGCGTGCCAGTTCCTTGTCCAGGTCATCCAGATCCAGCTCGGCGGCGCTCCATTGTTTCTGGCTGATCGCCCGGGGCGGGGCTTCGGCGGCCGGCTTGGCGGGCGGCGCGACGGCAGGCGCCGCTTGCTTGGCTGTGCGTTGTTCCAGCAACTGTTGTGCGGCATTGAATACCTGCAGGCACGAGCCGCAACGAACCACCCCGCGGGCCACGCTCAATTGAGCATGGCTGACGCGAAAACGGGTGTGGCAATGCGGGCACTGGGTGACGAAGCTGTCAGTCATGCGGCAATCCGGTGGATACAGGCGCTCATTCTAGCGCCGACGTCCGGTGATGCGCACCCAGCCATCGCGATTGGCGATCGGGTCCAGGTCAAAGTCCGCGGCATAAGCGGCGGCGACCTCTTCGCCCTGTTCGGCGAGGATGCCCGACAGCGCCAGGCGTCCGCCCGGTTTGACCAGACTCGACAGTTGCGGCGCCAGGGACACCAGCGGGCCGGCCAGGATATTGGCCACCAGCACGTCGGCCTGGACCTGTGGCAGGTCCTGCGGCAAGTACAGTGGGAACAGGGCTTCGGCGATGTTGTTGCGCCCGGCGTTGTCGCGGGAGGCTTCCAGGGCCTGGACGTCGATGTCGGTGCCGACCGCTTCCCGGGCGCCCAGCAGCAGCGCGGCAATCGCCAGGATCCCCGAGCCGCAGCCGAAGTCGAGCACGTTGCAGCCCTTCAGGTCCTGGCCGTCGAGCCATTCCAGGCACAGCGCGGTGGTCGGGTGGGTGCCGGTGCCGAACGCCAGGCCCGGGTCCAGCAGCAGGTTGACCGCGTCCGGCTCTGGCGCGGCATGCCAGCTCGGGACGATCCACAGGCGCTGGCCGAAACGCATCGGCTGGAAGTTGTCCATCCAGCTGCGTTCCCAATCCTGGTCATCGATCACTTCGCTGTGGTGCTCGGGCAGCGGGCTGCCGGTCAGCAGCTCGAGATGGGCCAGCACGCTGGCCGCCTCGGTGCCGCCTTCGAACAGGGCCAGCAGGTGGGTGTGGGACCACAGCGGGGTGGTATTGAGCTCCGGCTCGAAGATCGGCTGGTCTTCGGCGTCCATGAAGGTTACCGATACAGCGCCTACTTCAAGAAACGCGTCTTCGTAGGTTTCGGCTTGTTCCGGGCTGATGGCCAGGCGTACTTGCAGCCAAGGCATGGCGGGTACCTTTGAAAAAGATCTACAGGGGGCAGCGCAAGGCTGCAAAGGCGCGCAGTGTACGCCAGGTCGCCGCCAAAGTGGATAAGCGAGTCTCGCGCCGTCGGGGTGGTGTTTCGATATATATATGTATGCCATGGGCATGCCGCAAGGCGGATAAGGTGCCGGTCCACACAGCAGGGAGGATTGTGTATGGACATCATTGCCGAACGGCAAGGCAACATGGAGCGCACGGGGGCGGTCGATTCCCCGCCGGAGGCTACCGCACAGGCGACCCTGGAGAAACTGACACGTTGGCAGGAAGCTATCGACGCGCGACTGCATACCCAGATGAGCCTGCTGGAGGTGCTGGAGGAATACTTGCTGGTCGAGCTGCGCACCTACCATTACCAAGGCAACATCGATCCACACTTCGTGGGCACCCTGCTCGATACCGTGCTGCAACGCATGATCGACCAGGCGCCTTTGGTGTACGACGAGGCGCAAGACGCGCCCTACCGTTGGCCCGACGGGCCAGACTTGGGTTTTGCGGCCGAGCGCCGGGAGTTCGTTGTCCAGGCGGTGGAGGGCGCGGCCTCAACGTTTGTCGATCACTACAAGGACTATTTGCGTCGGCATTGGCGGATGACTTCGCACGAGGCCTCGCTCGAAGACGTGGTCAGGCAAAAACTGGATGGGCACAGGGTCGCGGTCGACGAGCTGTTTCGGCCCGAGCGTCTGGTTGGCCTGGGTGTCGATGAGTTGCGAGAGCAGATCGAAGCGCTCCAGGACGCCTGGCGCCGGACGAGTCGCTTGACCGCATTGGCAACCACGGCCGAGCGCCGGGCACTTGGCGCGCTGGCGCGGTCGCAATTGCCGGATTGGCTGCGGGAGCTGAGCCCTCCCGATCGTGAATTGTTACGCGCTTTTGAGAATCGGGCCGCGCAGGCGCAAATGCTGGTGGATGAGCGGGTCGATGGTCTGGGCTCGCTGCGGGTCTTCGCTCGGCAATTGGCCAGGGACTATGTCAGGCAAGAGTTGGACATGGAGGTCGAGCCGGACAGCATTCGCGTGCAGTTGCAGTGGCGAACGGTCGTTGGTCAGCCCGTACGCACCTACAGCCTGAGTGAACTGGTGGCGGCAGGCCCGGTACGACCGGACGCGGTGTCGGTGTTCCTGGTCGAGAACGGCGGCATGCTCCGTAACCAGCCTCTTTCATCAGCCTTCATTGCGCAGTTACTGGTGAGCGTCGACGCGCCCGCCGGCTACCTGCCGGCACTGGCTGAGCGATATGAGGGTGGGGATCTGAAGGACGCCATGCTCGATTGGTTTTTGGCGCGGTTGCAGCACAGTGCGTTTGTCGCCCGTTGCGCGGGCCAGTTGTCGGTAACCAGCCATGACCACCTCGGCGCCCTATGGGAAGGCGACATCGTGAGGCCAATCGCCGGCGGGTTGCGTGTCGCCAGCCTGATGCTTCCCAATGGCCTGAAGTGTGTCGATCTCCTGGTGTTTTATCGTGAAGACGTGGGCGGTGATGTCAGTGGCCTGCTGCTGTTTGCCCCCGGCAAACCCGATGGCCAGGAGTGGATCGAATTGCCCTCGCTGCGGGCCCTGAGCGGCGAAGTCGGTGCCTGGACCCAACACGAGGCCGGGCGCGAATATCTATTGCAGCAACTCTCGCCGATGGATCGTGGGCAGACCCGGGCGTACTTTGCCCACGTGGTGGAAAAACCGGTTTCCTGGGACCTGGAACAAGACCTCAGGGGGGCGGAGGCAGGTTTCAGGACCTGTCTGCAGAACGCTGTCTCGACCGGCCTGGCCAATAACCTGATGCACGTGGAGCTGAACGAGTCGCCTCGCTGGTACTCGGCGTTGCCGCTTGAGTCCCGGCGCAACATCAGCGGCTTGAGCCAGGAATTTTTGGTTCAGCAGCAAGTATTCGATGAGCAGTTCGTGGGTTATGAAGTGTTCATGGACTTCGCCAAGCGGACCTTCGCCGACATGATCGCGCCCTACCTGCGCAGCAAGGGTGTGCCTGAGCCGGTCGATCCGGCCACGGTCTTCATCGACTACCGTCCGGGGCTGGCCGCCGAGAAAAAAACCGCCAGCCTGCTGGACCTGGCGATCTACGGATACGAGCACAACGCTGACATCGACGACCCCGCCAAGGGCGTGCGTTCTTCTATCGGGCAGGATCTGAAGCAGGTTCGCAGTGCCGACCTGGCCTCCTACCTTCGTGTGGCCTACCTGGGTGAGCGATATGCCAAGCACATCCGTGCCGGGTTCCTCGATGCCACGGCGCCCGAGTATGCGAAGCGCCGCGAGGCGTACCGCTACTTGCTGCTGGCCAGGATGGACCGCGACCTGCGTGTGGCCTACGGCAAGTCGATGGTGAGCACCGAAGCGTTCCAGTGGCTCACCCGGCAAGTCACGCTACTGAGCGATGGGCGAGTTGCAAACAGCGCTACGTACCCCGGTGTCGCCGTGACGCGCGAAGGCGTGATCAAGCTGACCGTCGGTGGTCATGTGGTGTTGGGCGTCTACGTGTTCACCTACTTCGATCCGAAGGCGTTTTACTGGTTGTACACACCCGACGCGCCGGACGGCATCCTGTTTCGTCCGTACCTGGCGTTTTCCGGAAGCGTCGCGGCGCAACTGCAGGATTACATGCTGGAGCGGGTCGCACTCGCCGCGCGTGCCGCCGTGGGGCGGACACTGGTGGCGCTGGCGGCTGGGAGCACTCGCGTCGATACGTTGCGTGAGCTCAATCGGCTGATTGATCTGCGTGCCGAGTTCGATGCCGGCATCGAGCGCGCTGTCACCGACGTGGAGGACATCACCACCAGTCGTGCCGAAATGATCCGCAACCAAGTGTTCAAGGGCCTGATCTTCGCGGCGGTTCCGGTGTGCATGGTTTATCCGCCCTTTACCTTGTTGCTGGACATGGGCTTGATTGCCGTCAGCGCCGGGCAGGCCATCGAGAGACACGTGCAAGGCGACACGGAGGGCGCGCTCGGTCACTGGCTGGTCGCGACCTGGGGGACGCTGTTCGCCACGCTCGGCGCCGCCAGCATGGCCACGGCATTGGGGCACGCGGCCAGGCACTTGCAGCGTGCCGTGAAGCCCTTGTCATTGTCCGCGCAACGCTTGAGAAGCGTGTCATCGGTGGTCGCCAAAGAGTCCGGGCCGCTGGTCCCGGCCATACGTCTCAAGCCGCAGCAGGCGGTCGACAGAGCACCGGAGAATCTGCAGCGGGTGACGGATGAGGGGATTTTTTTCGGCACCTATCGCAGCCCGCCCACTGTTTCTCAACCGCGTAGCACCTACTACATCGCGAGCGGGGGCAAGTACTACCAAGTGAAGAGGGACCCTTACTTTGACGGCCTGTGCCTGGTGGATGCCAGGCGTCCCGATGCGCTGTACAAATTGCCCATACGCCGGATGGCGAATGGCAAGTGGACCCATAACAAGGTCGGTTTGAGCGGGGGCAATGATGAAGTGCGCAACCTGGGGCGAATAGGCGATTTGCGCGAAGCGTTCCCCGGGCATGTCTTCCCGGACGTGACAAGGGGGGCGTTGCAGGGCGAGGCCGTGGTGGCGAGGTTCAGCGAAGCGGCGGACAACTACCTGTTCTCGCTCAATGCACAGGCGTGCGTGATCGCTTCGTTGTACAACCCGACCACCCGGGTCGGGGCGGTCATTCATTTCGATCACAACATCCGCGCGCTGATTGAGCGCAGTGTCCGGGATGTGATGCGGCGGCTGGGGGGATCGGCCAAGGATGTTCGTGCCACCTTGGTCGGCGGGGACTGGTTGACGGGGACTGACATCGGCGAGCCGGTCAGGCAGGTGATGAGGAAGTACGGGCTGCGACCGACCTGGGATCACTGGTCGTATTCTTCCTGCCTGGGCAATAACTATGGCGTGTCACTGGATCTGCGCACGGGTGTCACGTCGGTATTCAAGACGTCCGGCAGTCAGGTCGAACGCTTTTACATACCCGTGCTGGCGCGAGCGAAGAACAACACCGATCCGGTGTCCATGCGGGCTCGCGGATTCATGGCGCGCATGCGCAGCGACATCCTGGTCGAAAATGCCAGCGGCGTCGTACTCACCCAGCAGGGGCGGCGGGCGAATGCCGCGACGGTCGAATCACACGCGTACTCCACGGTGGAGTTGAAGTGATCCGCCGCCTGCTCTTTTGAGGCGTGCACAAAAAAAGACCCCGGCCAATGGACCGGGGTCTTTTTACATCACGTGAAGCATCAGTGCTGGTTGCCCAGCTTGTGCTCCAGGTAATGGATGTTGACGCCGCCTTTGCAGAAGCCTTCGTCACGTACGAGGTCGCGGTGCAGCGGGATGTTGGTCTTGATCCCGTCCACCACGATTTCGTCCAGCGCATTGCGCATGCGCGCCATGGCTTCTTCACGGGTCGCCCCGTAGGTGATCAGCTTGCCGATCAGCGAATCGTAGTTCGGCGGAACGGCATAACCGCTGTACAGGTGCGAATCGACGCGAACGCCATTGCCGCCCGGAGCATGGAAATGCTTGACCGTGCCTGGGCTTGGCATGAAGGTTTTCGGGTCTTCGGCGTTGATCCGGCATTCCAGCGCGTGACCGCGGATGACCACGTCATCCTGGGTGAACGACAGCTTGTTGCCGGCGGCGATGCTGAGCATCTCCTTGACGATGTCGATACCGGTGACCATTTCCGAAACCGGGTGCTCCACCTGAACACGGGTGTTCATTTCGATGAAGTAGAAACGACCGTTCTCGTACAGGAACTCGAAGGTGCCGGCGCCGCGATAGCCGATGTCGATACAGGCCTTGACGCAACGCGCCAGGACTTCCTGGCGAGCCTGCTCGTCGATGCCCGGTGCCGGCGCTTCTTCGAGGACCTTCTGGTGACGACGTTGCAGCGAGCAATCGCGGTCGCCCAGATGGATCGCATGGCCCTGGCCGTCGGACAGCACCTGGACTTCGACGTGGCGTGGGTTGGTCAGGAATTTTTCCAGGTAGACCATCGGGTTGCCGAACGCCGCGCCAGCTTCGGAGCGGGTCAGTTTCGCCGAGGAAATCAGGTCTTCTTCCTTGTGTACCACGCGCATGCCGCGACCGCCGCCGCCGCCAGCGGCCTTGATGATCACCGGATAACCGACTTCGCGACCGATGCGCAAAGCGGTTTCTTCGTCTTCAGGCAGTGGGCCGTCGGAACCCGGAACGGTCGGTACGCCGGCGGCGATCATGGCGTGCTTGGCCGAAACCTTGTCGCCCATCAGGCGGATGGTGTCGGCTTTCGGACCAATGAAGGCAAAACCGGAGTTTTCCACCTGTTCGGCGAAGTCGGCGTTTTCCGCCAGGAAACCGTAGCCTGGGTGAATGGCGGTGGCGCCGGTCACTTCGGCAGCGGCGATGATCGCCGGGATGTGCAGGTAGGAGTGCGCAGCCGACGCCGGACCGATGCAGACGGATTCGTCCGCCAGGCCCAGGTGCATCAGTTCTTTGTCGGCCTTGGAGTAAACGGCGACGGTCTTGATGCCCATCTCTTTGCAGGCACGCAGAATCCGCAGGGCGATCTCACCGCGGTTAGCGATCAGAACTTTTTCCAACTTCGCAGTCATCAAAGGCTCTCCGCGGTTCAAACGATGGTGAACAGCGGTTGGTCGTACTCAACCGGCTGGCCGTCTTCGACGAGGATGGACTCGATCACACCGCTGGTTTCAGCTTCGATGTGGTTCATCATCTTCATGGCTTCGACGATGCACAGGGTGTCGCCTTTCTTCACGGTCTGGCCGACTTCAACGAAGGACGGCGAGGATGGCGAAGACTTGCGATAGAAGGTGCCCACCATTGGCGAACGAGCGACAGTGCCGTTCAGCGTCGGCGCCGCCGGTGCGGCGGGTGCTGCTGCGGCAACCGGGGCGGCTGCTGGAGCAGGCGCGGCGGCCGGAGCCTGCATCGGGGCCGGTGCATAGAACTGCTGGGCCGGGGTCTTGCTGTGGCGGCTGATGCGTACGGACTCTTCGCCTTCCTTGATCTCAAGCTCGTCGATGCCGGACTCTTCCAGCAATTCGATCAATTTCTTAACTTTACGGATATCCATGAATCATCAACTCCCAAGGGTCGGTCAGGGGCGTTTAACGCTTGTTGTTCAAGCTGGTGCCTGTTTATCAAGCTGTTCTAGGGCGGCCTCCAGGGCCAGTCGGTAACCGCTGGCGCCAAGGCCGCAGATCACTCCCACTGCTACATCGGAGAAGTAGGAGTGATGGCGGAAAGGTTCGCGTTTGTGCACGTTGGACAAATGCACTTCGATGAATGGGATGCTCACCGCCAGCAGCGCGTCACGTAATGCGACACTTGTATGTGTAAAAGCTGCTGGATTGATCAAAATGAAATCCACGCCTTCGCCACGCGCGGCGTGGATGCGGTCGATCAGTTCATATTCGGCGTTGCTTTGCAGGTAGAGCAAATGATGGCCGGCGTTGCGGGCCCGCTGTTCCAGGTCCTGGTTGATCTGGGCCAGTGTCACGGCGCCGTAGACGCCCGGTTCACGGGTGCCCAGCAGGTTCAGGTTGGGTCCGTGGAGGACCAATAGGGTCGCCATCTGCTGTTCCTTGTTATCTGTGAGCAGGTATCAGAACCCGGCGACTATGCCGCAAAGCCTTAATGACTGTCCAGTTCTCGGCAATAGCCAGCACGATGACCGATGTTTGCGCGAAATTTGTGACCATGCCCCCGGATCTGGTCACCCGCGTTCGGACAACCTGCACGGGACCTTGTGGGAGCGAGCTTGCTCGCGATGACGGCGACACATCCAACATCGATGCAAGCTCACCCACCGCTATCGCGAGCAGGCTCGCTCCCACAGGAGATGGCGGCTGACGATGAGTGTTCACTTCTTTCGGAATCGACCCTGTGGCGAGGGAGCAAGCTCCCTTGCCACAACGATTCATCCAGTCTTTGGCGCTAGACCCGAAAGGCCTGCACGGCGGTGTGCAAACGTCCGCCGAGTACCAGGAGATGGTCGCCCTGTTCCCGGCCCTGGCCGATGCGCAGCAGGTTGTCCCCGCCCAGTTGGTGAATCCGCTCGCTGTGATCGCGGATTTCGCTGACGGCACCGCTTTGCTGGGCGGTGACGTCGGCGATGCGTACTGCCGTGTCGGAGATGGTCTGGATGGCGCCGACGATCTCGTCCAGCGCGCCGTCGGCCGCTTGCGCCTGGCTGGCGGTGGCTTCGGCGTGTTCGACCTGGGCGCGCATGCCATCCACCGATTGGCGCGCGGCCAGTTGCAGGCGGGCGATCAGTGTCTGGATTTCGGCGGTGGCGCCGGCCGTGCGCTGGGCCAGGGAGCGGACTTCCTCGGCCACCACCGCAAAACCCCGGCCCATTTCCCCGGCGCGAGCCGCTTCGATGGCGGCGTTGAGGGCCAGCAGGTTGGTCTGATCGGCAATCGAGCGAATCACCGTCAGCACACCGCCAATGGTGGCCGATTCCTCGGCCAGTTGCTCGATCATCTGTGCGTTGCCTTGCACTTCCCCCACCAGCGCATGCAGGCCCGTAAGGCTCAGGCCGATGACTTTCTGCCCTTGTTCCACCGCTTGCCCGGCGCTGCGGCTGGCGTCTGCGGCCTGGCTGGCATCGCCGGCCACTTGCTGGATCGTCGCTTCCAGCTCGCTGAGGGAGTCACGGATCAACGCCGTATCGTCGGCCTGATCCTCCGCACCACTGTGCAGTTCGCCGCTCAGCTCGGCCAGGGCCCGGCTGCTGCCGGCGACCTGTTCGGCATTTACCCGAATGGTGCCCACCAGGTCCACCAGGTAAGCGCGCAGGCGATTGAGCGAAGCCCCGATGTCCTGCATTTCGCGGTTGCTGGCGCCTACGTGGATGTCCCGGCTGAAGTCCCCCTCGGCCCAGGTCGACAAGGCCGGAGCCAGGTGCGTCAAGGTGCGGGCCAAGCGCCGCTGCAAGGTGTCGATGAGCAGCGCGATCAGCAGGATCAGGCCGATCATCACCCCCTGAATCATGCGAACCTCCCCCTGGATCTGCCCGTGCTGGGCCCGGACCGCCGGTTCCAGGGTATCGATCGCCGTTTGCACATCGGCGATTTTCAGGTGCGTGGCACTGCTCAGTTCGGTGCGTTTCTGGATCAGTTCGCGGGTGCGGGTCAATTCCGCCGGGTAACGGCCGAGCAGGCTGTTGAGTTCGCGCTTGAGGGCGATGCCGGCGTCTTCGGCGGCGGTTTTTTCCTGGGTTTCCAGGCCCATCAGCGCGGCGAAATCATCGCTACCCGATTCGCTACTGGCGGTGACGCCCAGCAGGGGCAGGCTGTCGAGGCGTTCGGCCTCGACACGGATGCTTGCCAGTTCCCGTTCGACATCGGCGGCCAATTCACTGCGGCCGCTGCTGACCAGTTTGTCCCGCGTGAGGGACAACCGGCCCAGGTGCTGCGAAGCGGCAAACAACGGGGGCAGGTAGGCCGGGGCGCCATTGGCGTATTGGGCCAGTTGATCGAGGCTGGCGCTCAGTTCACGCTCGGCCTGCAGCAGCAAGGCCTGTGGATCGCCGGCCAGTTTGCCGGCGGCCAGCAGATCGGTCTTGCTGAAGCCGTCGAGGTTCGACAGGCTCGGACGCAGGGTCTTGGCCAGCTCCGGGGGAAACTGGTCGAGGTCTTTTTGCAGAGTCTCCAGGGCTTGGGTGGCCGCGCTCAGGCGCAAGGCGTCGCCGCTGGCCAGGTAGTCCTCGATGTTACGCGCCACTTCGCCCTGGAACTGCCGCGACAGACCCAGGTAACGCTCCATCAGCAAATAGGGTCGTTCCAGGGCGATCTGCGACCACCATAAGGTGGCTCCAAGGCCCAGGCACACGGCAACTAAAAGAAGGGTGTTGAGATTGGTCAGCAGCTTCAGGCGCATCAAGGGTCTACCGGGGGCAGAATCGTAAGTGCTTGAAGTTATTGCGTTTGCGTTACAGGTTTATGACCGAATCAGTCGATTCCGATGAAAAGGTGGCACTTTGCTTTGATTGCCGGGCGCTCTGTACCCGGTTGCGTCCGGCGTGCTTGGCGCGGTACAGCGCTTCGTCCGCCTGGCTGGCCATCATCAGGCTGTCGGAGTCATCGCTCATCTCCACCACGCCAGCGCTGAAAGTGCACCACAAATCATGGGGCTGGGCCGGGTAGTGGATTTCGGCAAAGCGCTGGCGAATCTCGTCCAGCACCTTGCAGGCGGCGTCGATGTCGGTGTCGGGCATGACGATGGCGAACTCTTCGCCGCCGTAACGGCCGATGAAGTCGGTCTTGCGCAGGCGCTGCTTGAGAAACAGCGCCAGGCTCTTGATCACCCGGTCGCCCATGGGGTGGCCGTGGCTGTCATTGACCCGTTTGAAGTGGTCGATGTCGAGCATGGCGAAGCTCAGGGGCTTGCCTTCGCGACGGGCGCGGAAGCTGCAATCCTCGAGCAGTTGCAGGATATGGGTGTGGTTGTACAGGCCGGTGAGGCTGTCGCGCACCATCCGCGCCTTGAGGTTGCGCGCCCGGGCGGCACGGTTGCGCACGGTGGTGATCAAGTGCCGGGGCTTGATCGGTTTGGTCAGAAAGTCGTCGCCACCTTCGCTCATGGCGTCCAGTTGCTTGTCCAGGTCGTCTTCGGCGGACAGGTAGATGATCGGCACGCTGACGTAGCGGTCATTGTGCCGGATCACCTTGGCCAGTTCCGTGCCGGTGCAGGCTGGCATGTACATGTCGAGGATGATCAGGTCGGGCTGGAAGTCCGCCAGCTCGGCCATGGCCTGGATCGGCTCGATCAGCGTGCGGGTGATGATGCCGGCGCTGTTGAGCAGGCGTTCGGTGTGCAAGGCCTGGGCGCGGGAGTCATCGATGATCAGCACTTTGTAGGGGTCGTACTGGGCGACGCAGGTCAGCACTTCGATCTTTTCCAGCAGGCTCGAGGCTTCGAGGGTGCCGGTGAGGAATTCCTGCCCGCCGGCGCGTACCGCGGCCAGGCGTGTCGGGGTGTCGGTTTCCAGCAAGCTGAAGAACAGCAACGG
The DNA here is from genome assembly GCF_059579345.1 of Pseudomonas sp. FSO-7. Lineage (NCBI taxonomy): Bacteria > Pseudomonadati > Pseudomonadota > Gammaproteobacteria > Pseudomonadales > Pseudomonadaceae > Pseudomonas > Pseudomonas sp. FSO-7. The sequence goes on from NZ_CM184193.1 coordinate 809,413, forward strand.
CAACGGTTGTTCCAGGCCTTCCTGGGCTTCGGCGGCCAGTTTCAGGCCGGTGCCCGGGCCGCTGAAGTCCACATCCATGACAATCGCCGCCGGCAGGCGCTCGACCATCGAGGCCCGGAACGCCGCGACACTATCCAGCGCCTGGGCGCTGAGGCCGAAGAACTCCAATTGCTTGGCCAGGCGTTCGGCGCGGTCATGGTCCTGCAGCATCACGTAGATGGGTTTGCGCAGCGGCGGCAGGAAGGTTTGTTCGAGCTGGTCGCCGTGGCGCAGGCCGGTGCGCGACAAGCGCTGCATCAGGCGGTTGATTTCGGTGATCAGGTGGCTGCTCAGGCGCCCGCGATTGGCGTCCACCGCTTGCAGCGACTGGCTGATGCCTTGGGCCAGCAGGGAATGCTCGGGCTGTTCGAAGCGCTCGGCGAAGCGCAGCAGGCGCAGATTGGCTTCGCTGAGCTCCGACAGGTCGGTGCTTGACCACTCACTGCGCTGCAGGCGCTGCCAAATCTCCAGGATCTGGCGAGCCTGATGAATTACCCGCTGGGCAAAGTGGTGCTTGAGGCGCTCACGGCTGGGGTCTTCTGGCTCGGTCATATCCTGACTACTAGTTAGGGTGCATGCTGAGGTCGACTGGTGGCTCTATGCTAGCACCTCTTTTCCTCCACATGAGTGTCATACGTCAATATTCTGTCCAGTCGCCCAATTCAGTTTGTGACTGGACAGTCTCGTAGGCCGATGGCAAGGCTTCCTTTATAGTGCTGTTCGATTGCCCTGTCGCGCCCGGCATGATTGGCGCCGCATTATCGCGTTTCAAATCAGGCACGATGGCGTAGGGTTGTGGTCGAACCGAGAACTCAAGTGATTGAAGGAACATCGCCATGCTGGACTGGAAAAACCGCGCGGGCAGCGCGCCTGAACGTGCCGCCGAGCCGAAATCGGACACCCGCAGCTACCTGGGTGGGCTTTTTTTCAGCCGCGCACTGGCCACGCTGATCGGCCTTTACCTGCTGGTGACCATTGCTCTCGGCTGGTACTGGAGCCAGGAACCCGCGTTATTCCCCGTGCAGCAGAATGCCCAGGCCGCGGCCGAGAAGGATGGCCGGCAAATGGTGGTGGGCTACACCACGGTCGAGACGCTCAAGACTGTGGCCGGGACCCTGCTGACCAAGCAGGGTGGCTACATTTCCAACGACCGCTTCCCGCCAGGCCTGTGGATGGACAACATGCCGAGCTGGGAGTACGGCGTGCTGGTACAGGTCCGCGACCTGAGCCGCGCCCTGCGCAAGGACTTTGCCCGTTCCCAGTCCCAGTCCGCCGAAGACGCCGACCTGGCCAAGGCCGAGCCGCGCTTCAACTTCGACAACCGCAGTTGGGTGCTGCCTTCCAGCGAATCCGAATACCAGGAAGGCATCAATTCCCTGAGCCGCTACCAGGCTCGCCTGTCTGACCCGACCCAGAAAAACGCCTTGTTCTATGCCCGCGCCGACAACCTGAACAACTGGCTGGGGGATGTCGGCACGCGCCTGGGGTCGTTGTCCCAGCGCCTGTCGGCCAGCGTTGGCCGGGTCAAGCTCAACACCTCCCTGAAAACCGAAGTCCCGGCCCCAGGCCAGGTGCCGCAGGTGGACGAAGAGGTGGTCGAGACCCCGTGGCTGCAGATCGACAACGTGTTCTATGAAGCCCGCGGCCAGGCCTGGGCGCTGTCGCACCTGCTGCGCGCCATCGAAGTGGACTTCGCCGATGTGCTGGCGAAAAAGAACGCCACGGTCAGCGTGCGGCAGATCATTCGTGAACTGGAAGCGTCCCAGGAACCGGTCTGGAGCCCGATGATCCTCAACGGCAGCGGTTTCGGTGTCCTGGCGAACCACTCGTTGGTCATGGCCAATTACATTTCCCGGGCCAACGCCGCGGTCATCGACTTGCGGCAACTGCTGAACCAGGGCTGATCCATGAGCGAAAGCCCCCGGGAGGTCGCTCATCGAGTGGCCTCGGACGCCGAGCTGATCGCGTGGGTCGACGAGCACGACAACCTGCTCGGCAGCCTGGTGCGTTCGGAGCTGCGCGAGCGCGGCCTGATCGGGCGCGGCACCTACATCATGCTGTTCAATTCGGCCGGTGAACTGTGTGTTCACCGGCGCACCCTGAGCAAGGCCATCTACCCAGGTTTCTGGGACGTGGCGGCGGGTGGCATGGTCCAGGCCGACGAGACCTACGCCGAGTCGGCCGCCCGTGAGCTGGCGGAGGAATTGGGCGTGAGCGGCGTGGAACTGACCGCCCACGACCATTTTTATTTCGAAGACCCCGGCAGTCGCCTGTGGTGCTCGGCGTTCTCGGCGGTGTGGGACGGCCCGTTGGTCCTGCAGCCCGAAGAAGTCCTCGAAGCGCGTTTCCTGCCGCTTGAACAGGTGCTCGATGAAATCCAGCGCATGCCTTACTGCCCGGACTCCCTGGCGGCGCTTGAACGCTATTTGCGCGTCCACGGTGGCGACGTCGCAAAGAAGCTATAAATTGGCGCTGATTGGCCCTTAGCAAGTCGGCTTTTTGCCGTTACACTGCGCGACTTTTCAAGCTGAACCGTGTCTGCGGTCCAGTAGCGCTGCCCCTGCCTGAGTGGGGTTTCGCGGTCGAGGCACATTCTACCCTCGACCAGTCTTTGTCCTCCCAAGAGGATTGCCGGTGGCCAAAAAAGCCGCATCCTTCGCCGCCCTGGGCGGCCTGGTATTTTCTACCGACGCCGGTCGTCATTGCCCTGATTGCCGTCAACCGGTGGATGCCTGCATCTGCAAGCAGACCGCCATCCCGGAAGGTGACGGCATCGCCCGTGTGCGCCGTGAAAGCAAAGGTCGCGGCGGCAAGACGGTGACCACGATCACTGGCGTGCCGTTGGCCGAAGATGCGCTCAAGGAACTGGCCACCACGTTGAAGAAACGCTGTGGCACCGGTGGTGCGTTGAAAGACGGCATCATCGAGATCCAGGGCGATCACGTCGAGCTGCTGCTGGCGGAACTGGTCAAGCACGGTTTCAAGGCAAAGAAGTCCGGCGGCTAGCAGCTTCTGTGAAAGCCACCCTCGGCTTGACCCGGACCCGACGTTCGAGGTTGCCCGCATGGTTTTCACAGAGCCTGTTCTGAACGGGTTTCTAAACTCATCGCTGGGAGCAGGGTCTACCTTGCTAACAGGCAATTCGTCATTTTCACTCTCTAGACTGCCCCAGCCTCCGACCGGATGGTGCATTTTGACTTCTTTATAGGGGACTTCGATGTCCGTACGACGCACACGCAAAGACGATGGCAGCCAATGGACAGTTGCGGACAGCCGCAGCGTTTACGGGATTCGCCATTGGGGGGCCGGTTATTTCGCGATCAATGAAGCCGGTCGCGTCGAAGTCCGTCCGAACGGCCCGGGCAGTTCGCCCATCGACCTGTTCGAGCAAGTCGACCAGTTGCGCCAGAGCGGCCTCTCGCTGCCTTTGCTGGTGCGCTTTCCCGATATCCTGCAAGACCGCGTGCGCCAGCTGACCGGCGCGTTCGACAGCAACATCGCGCGCCTGGAATACCAGAGCAAGTACACCGCGCTGTACCCGATCAAGGTCAACCAGCAGGAAGCGGTGATCGAGAACATCATCGCCACCCAGAACGTCTCCATCGGCCTGGAAGCCGGTTCCAAGCCGGAGCTGCTGGCGGTGCTGGCGCTGGCGCCGAAGGGCGGGACCATTGTCTGCAACGGCTACAAGGACCGCGAATTCATCCGCCTGGCGCTGATGGGCCAGAAGCTGGGTCACAACGTCTTCATCGTCATCGAGAAAGAGTCCGAAGTCGAACTGGTGATCGAAGAGGCCGCGGTGCTCAAGGTCAAGCCACAGGTCGGCCTGCGCGTGCGCCTGTCGTCCCTGGCGTCGAGCAAATGGGCCGATACCGGTGGCGAGAAATCCAAGTTCGGCTTGTCGGCCGCGCAACTGCTGTCGGTGGTCGAGCGCTTCCGCGCCGCCGGCCTGGACCAGGGCATTCGCCTGCTGCACTTCCACATGGGCTCGCAGATCGCCAACCTGGCGGACTATCAGCACGGCTTCAAGGAAGCGATCCGTTACTACGGTGAGCTGCGCAACCTCGGCCTGCCGGTGGATCACATCGACGTCGGTGGTGGCCTCGGCGTGGACTACGATGGCACGCACTCGCGCAATGCCAGTTCGATCAACTACGACATGGACGATTACGCCGGTGTCGTGGTCGGCATGCTCAAGGAGTTCTGCGATGCCCAGAGCCTGCCGCACCCGCACATCTTCTCGGAAAGCGGCCGCTCGCTGACCGCCCACCACGCGATGCTGGTGGTGCAGGTGACCGACGTCGAGAAACACAACGACGATGTGCCGGTGATCGACAACAAGCTGGAACTGCCGGAAACCGTGCAATGGCTGGTTGACCTGCTGGGCCCGACCGATATCGAGATGGTCACCGAGACCTACTGGCGCGCCACGCACTACATGAGCGACGTGGCGACCCAATATGCCGACGGCAAGCTGACCCTGGCGGAAAAAGCCTTGGCCGAGCAGTGCTACTTTGCCGTGTGCCGTCGCTTGCACAACTCGTTGAAGGCCCGCCAGCGCTCGCACCGCCAGGTGCTGGATGAGCTCAACGACAAGCTGGCCGACAAGTACATCTGCAACTTCTCGGTATTCCAGAGCCTGCCGGACACCTGGGCCATCGGCCAGGTACTGCCGATCCTGCCGCTGCATCGCCTGGATGAAGAGCCGCTGCGCCGCGCCGTGCTGCAAGACTTGACCTGCGACTCCGACGGCAAGATCAAGCAATACGTCGACGAGCAGAGTATCGAGACCAGCCTGCCGGTTCACGCCCTCAATCCGGGTGAAGACTACCTGCTGGGCATCTTCCTGGTGGGCGCCTACCAGGAAATTCTCGGTGACATGCACAACCTGTTCGGTGACACCGACTCGGTGAACATCTACCAGAACGCCGACGGCAGCGTGTACCACGCCGGTATCGAAACCCACGACACCATCGAAGACATGCTGCGCTATGTGCACTTGTCGCCGGAGGAGTTGATGACTCACTACCGCGACAAGTGCGCCAGCGCCCGCATCAGCGCCGCCGAGCGCACCCAGTTCCTCGATGCCTTGCGCCTGGGGCTGACGCGTTCGTCTTACCTGTCTTCCTGATGGGGACGTGAGGGCCTTCCAGGCAATGGAACCTGTGGCGAGGGAGCTTGCTCCCGTTCGGCTGCGCAGCAGTCGTAATCCAGGCGACGCGATACTTTAGGGTTGGCTGGTTTGGGGCTGCTGCGCAGCCCAGCGGGAGCAAGCTCCCTCGCCACAGGACTGTGTCTGTTCCCCGCTCCTCTTGATTGATCGACACTGCCCGCCGGGACTGTCAGAAAACACACCGCATATTGCGGGTTTTTTCGGATAGTCCCGGAGGGCATTTTTGTTTACGCCACGGCTATTTCTTTACACCGGTGCATTTAATCGGTGATGTCCTTATTTCGTGTAGTCCCTTTCCTAACCTGTACTTCGCCCCTCTACTCGGCCATGGCGGTCGGCGAGAATCCCCGGCCGCCCCTCCTGTAGAGAAACGCCGATGTCCGATCCAGCCTGCGAGCCAGCATTTCGTCTGGAGATAGCCGGTCTGCCTGAGCCCATTGACGTGGTGGCCTTCACGGGTAGCGAAGCCATTAGCGAACCCTTTGTCTATGAAGTGGAACTCCTGTTGCACGATGCGAACCTGGACTTGGCGAGCCTGCTGTACCGCAGCGTCTGGTTGAGTTTCGGCCCCCCAGGCCGGGGTATCCATGGGCAGCTCCATGAGCTGGTCCAACACCGTCCTGGCGCCGGTTGCCGGGTGCGGATCGGGCCGAAACTGGCCTGTCTGGCGCAGCGCTTCAGCCAGCGGGTGTTCAGTGCCCGCTCGGTGCCGCAGATCATTCGCCAGGTGCTCAAGGCCCATGGCATCAGCGGTCGCCGCCTGTGCCTGGACCTGAGTGGCGATTATCCACCGCAGGATTTCTGTACCCAGTATCGGGAATCGGACCTGCGGTTCCTCCAGCGCGTGTGCGCCCAGGTGGATATCCACTTTCATTTCGAACACACCCGGGACGCGCATTGCCTGGTGTTCGCCGACAATCCCCACAGTTTTCCCCCCGCCGGTACGGCGGTCTACGGGGACGACGGGCCGACTGCCGCGGTGCGGACCTTCAGCGTGCACACCGATGTGTCGGGGCAGCAGGTCGCCCAGGGTCGTAGCGAACTGACGAACCTGCGGGGTGGCCAGGTGCTGACGTTGACGGCCCATCCGTTTGCCGGCTGGAACCGGCGCTGGCTGTTGACGAAGGTCGAGCATCACGCCCAGGCGGGTGTGTATGGCAACCATTTCAAGGCCATTCCCCGGGGCGTACCGTTCGTGCCGGACAACGTCCCGGTCAAACCACGCATGGTGAGCCGGCAACGCGGCTGGGTCGTGGCGGTGGACGAGCCGCCGGAGCTGGGAGTGGGGCGCGTGGCGGTAGAGTTTGATTGGGTCTATCAGGGCGAAGGTTCCCGCCCCAGTCATTGCTGGCTGCCCTTGGCGCCAGAGCTGGCTGCCGGCGGGGCGGCCGCGCTGTGTGACGGGACCGAGGTGCTGGTGAGCTTTATCGAAGGTGATCCGGATCGGCCACTGATCAGTGCATTTCTGGGCGAGCCTGCCTCGGCAGCGGTTGCCGATGAGTCATCTTCAGGCGAAACACTTGGGCAGTCGGTTGTCGATCCGGTGCTGTTGTCGGCGATGCAAGAAGCCGAGCCGCTGGTCTTGTTGTGCCTGTTGCCCGAGGGCGGGCCTTTCAGCCCTTGCGCCCAACCGCTGTGTACCTGCCGTATGCTCATGGGCCGCGGCGCGGGCGTGGCTCGATGAGCGCGGCCGAGCCTGGATCGACGCCGCAGTGGTTGCTGCTGGATGTACCGAGTGCGCCTGAGGCGGTGCGGCGGGTGCACGCGCAGTTCGCCGAGGCCCGGCGCTTTGCCCTGTTCGAAGGCACCGAGTTGCATGGGCTTCGCGAGCACGGCCCGCTGTTGGTGGATCTGCGCCAATCACCCGCGCTGGTCAGCCTTTGTCACCTGGACCCGCGCGCCTGGCCGGGTTTGTTGTTGGCCAGCCCGAAGCCCGCCGTGCAATTGCTGGCGCATCTGCGGCGCATGCTGACGGTGACGCTGGGCTTGCATCACAAAGCCCTGTTGAATTACTACAACCCGCACACCGCCAGCTATTTCTTCGACGGTTGCGATTCCCATGAACTCAGTTGCTGGCTGGGCCCGATCAGCCTGGCGCGCTGGTTTGGTGGCACGTGGGCCGACCGGGCGATCGGCAGCCAGGGCTGGCAACAACTGTCCAATCCGGGACTGCAGGTGGCGGCACTGGAGAAGGAGCACGGCCTCAGCGACCGACAACAGGGCCAGTTGCAACGATGCCTGTTGGAGCGCCACGCGTGGCAATGGTCCCGTTCCACCGGACGTGACTACCGTCGGCTCTGGGAGGATTTGCAGCAAGGGCTGGCGCTGGGGTTTACCGAGCGCACGGTGCTTGATGACTGGCTGTGGCTGCGCCTGCAATACCCCGATGCCCGACCCATCCCGGGGCCGGAGGGTGGTTCGCAGCGCGAGCGTCTCGATCGCCTGCGGCGGCGTTGGCAAGGCCGCCCGGATTGACGGTTATCGAGGCGGCGCGCCGAGCCAACGGTCGCGCCGCTGCAAGTGCCAGGCAAACGCACCGAGGGTCAGGCTGCGCAGGGCCATGAACAGCAGGAAGGTGATCCACAGTCCATGGTTGCCCAAGCCCAGCAGCATCCAGGCGATTGGCGACACCAGCAGCAGGGTCAAGACCATGCCGTTGCGCATTTCCCGGGCGCGGGTGGCACCGATGAACAGGCCGTCGAGCAAGTAGCTCCAGACCGCGATCAGCGGCAAGGTCGCCAGGTAGGGCAGGTAGTCGTAAGCGGTGGCGCGCACGTCGGGAATATCGGTTTGCATGTCGATGAACAAGTGGCCGGCGAGCAGGAACAGCAGGGCAAAGCCGAGGCTTGCAATCAGCGACCAACCGCCCGCCACCACCAGCGAGCGACGCAGGGCCAGGCGGTCGCGGGCGCCAATGGCATGGCCGCACAGCGCTTCCACGGCATGAGCCAGGCCGTCCAGGGCGTGGGCGGTCAGCAGCAGGCCGTTGAGCAGCAAGGCATTGGCCGCCACGGTCGCATCCCCCAGGCGCGCGCCTTGCACCGTGATCAGGAAGAACACCGCTTGCAGTGCCAGGCTGCGAATGAAAATGTCCCGATTCACCGCCAGCAGCGGCTGCCAGTTCCGCCACACGCCCAGGGCTGCCCAGGCCATCTGCCCGGGCCAGGCCCGCAGTGTCTTGCGAGCCAGGGCCAGGCCGACCAGCGCACCGGTCCACTCGGCAATCACCGACGCCCGGGCCGAACCGGTCACGCCCCAGTCCAGGCCGATCACGAACCACAGGTTCAAAGCGATGTTGACCAGGTTGGTTACCAACAGGATCGCCAACGGCGCCCGGGCATTCTGGGCGCCGAGGAACCAGCCCACCAGCGCGTAGCTGGCCAGTGCCGCCGGCAAGCCGAAGAGCCGGGTGTGGAAGAAGTCGCGGGTCAACTGGTTGAGCTCGGCGGACGGCTGCATGAAGTGCAGCGCCACGTCACTCAACGGCACACCGACGGCACCGAGCAGTAGCGCCAGCCCCATCGCCAACAGCAGTCCTTGCAACAACACTTGCCGCAACGCCGCCCCGTCACCCCGCCCGGCAGCCTGGGCGGCGAACCCGGTGGTGCCCATGCGCAAGAAACCCATGGCCCACGCCAGCACCGTATACAAACTCGCCCCGACCGCCACCGCGCCCAACTGATGGGCATGGGGCAAATGGCCGATGACGGTGCTGTCCACCAGCGCCACCAGCGGCACGGAAATGTTCGAGAGAATCATCGGCGCCGCCAGCGCCCAGACCCGGCGATGGGTCAGGCGGTCGCGCCAGTCGGTGATCAGGTTGGACATGCGGGCTCCTTGATGGAGCGCGATTGTAGCGGGTTCTCGCCTGCTCGTTCCCCTGTGGAACTTGGGATTCATTGTGGCGAGGGAGCTTGCTCCCGCTGGGGCGCGCAGCGGCCCTGTTTTTGGGGGGACCGCTGCGCAGTCCAGCGGGAGCAAGCTCCCTCGCCACAGGGTGCGTCAGGCGAGGGGGCGCTGGAGGACTTCAGTGAATGATCCAGCTCAGCAACCACAACCCCAGCACCAGCCAGATGATGCCCATGACGATCGAGGCCCGCATGAAGGCGCGGATGGCCGAGTACAGCAGCATCAGCCCGAGGATCAGCGCGATGATGCTGATGATCGAAGTGTCCATGCCCAAGGTGCGTGACAACCCATCGACGAAGTTGCCGCCGGCGTTGGCCAGGGTGTTGAAGAGGCCGCTGAGCAGGTCGACGATGAAACGGATTACCGAACCGAGCGCCTGGCCGAGCCATTCGAAAAAGCTTTCTACCTGCATATGTGCATCCTGATGGGAGGGAATCCGAGCTGAGCCGTTGGCTCCTGATTGTAGGAGCTGTGGCGGCCGAGTTGGTTCGATTATGGGGCAAACCGTCGCTTCGCACCGAGACTCTTGCCTTCCCCGGTCATCCCCCTGAAGCTATGCGCATTCAGGAGAACCCGATGAACCTTGTTGAACTGACCGCACGCCTGCATGCCATTCGTGACCATAACGATTGGCGGCAATTCCACAGCCCGAAAAACCTCGCCATGGCCGCCAGTGTGGAAATGGCCGAACTGGTGGAGATTTTCCAGTGGCTGACCGAGGACCAGTCGCGCCAGTTGCCGGCGGACGAGCTGGCCCACGCCGGGCAGGAAGTCGGTGACATCGTGTTGTACCTGTTGCTGCTTTGCAGCGAGCTGGGCCTGGACATGGACGCCGTGGTGCGCAGCAAACTGGCCGACAGCGAACGGCGGTTCGGTCAATGAGCGACCGTCATTTCGATCAGCTCGCCACGCGCTTCGCGGAAAAAATCTACGGCGGGGCCAAGGGCGCGATCCGCCTGGCGGTGCTTCAGGCCGACCTGCTGGAAACCTTGCCGCAACGTCCATTGCGGGTGCTGGACATCGGCGCTGGCCTGGGCCACATGTCGTTGTGGCTGGCCGAGCGCGGCCACCAGGTGACCCTGGCCGAGCCGGCCGAACCCATGCTCGACGGTGCTAGCCAGCGCTTTGCCGAGGCGGGCCAGCAGGCCACGTTCATCCAGGCGCCGTGGCAGGACCTGCTCGGCCAACTGACCGAGCCTTACGACCTGGTGCTGTGTCACGCGGTGCTGGAGTGGCTGGCCGAGCCCCATGCGATCCTGCCGGTGCTGCATCAACTGACGGCGCCTGGCGGTTGGCTGTCCCTGGCGTTCTACAACCGTGACGCGCTGGTCTATCGCAATCTGCTCAAGGGGCATTTCCGCAAGTTGCGCAAAAACGACATGGCCGGCGAAAAACAGAGCCTGACGCCGCAACAACCCCTTGATCCGCGAGAATTGGCGGCGCAACTTGAAGGCCTGTGGCAGGTCGAAAGCCAGAGTGGCGTGCGGGTTTTCCATGACTACATGCCGGTGGAGTTCCAGGGCCGCGTGGAACTTGCGCAGTTACTGGAAATGGAGCTGGCTCACCGTCGCCATCCGGCGTTTGCCGGGTTGGGTCGTTATCTGCACTGGATCTGCCGTCCCCTCTGATCTGAAAGTGCAATCGGAGCGCGAAATGAAAGGTCGTTCAGGGTTGTTGGTGCTGTGCCTGGGGCTGGTGGCCTGCCAGGGCAGCAACCCCTATGTCGCCACGTCCAATCCGCTGCCGCCGGCGCCACCCGAGGCCGCCACGGTGTTCGATCGCAGCGCCTACCCTGCGCCGCCCCGTGATTACGGGCGCTATCGCAGCTGGGCCTGGCGCGACGGGCGTCTGCCGCCGGGCACTGCCTGGGCGGATTCGGCCCAGGTGGCCGAAGCGGTGAGCAATGCTCTCGACCAGCGTGGCCTGCGGCCCCTGCATGACAACCGGCCCGCTGACCTGTTCGTCAGCGCTGACTTGCGCCTGGAGACCCGCTTGCGTCAGGTCCGGGACGACTATGATGCCGGTTACTACGGCGGCTATAACCGTTATGACCGCTACGGCCCGGGTTATGGCGTGTACCATCCGATGCCGATGGTGCGCACGTATCAGGAGCAAGTCGTGGTGGTTCGGGTAGACCTGTTCGATGCCCGCACCGGTCAGCCCGTGTGGAGCGCCAGCGCCGAGACCGGTCAGCGGGGCAGCCAGAGCGAGCGCACCGATGCCATTCGCGAGGCGGTGGAAAAAGCCATGTCGGCGTATCCCCCAAGTTGATTACGCAACGGAGAAAAACCATGTTTCGCCGTCTTGCTCTACTGGCCTTCACCCTGTTGCTGGGGGCCTGTGCCTCTAACCAAGTCAATCATGACTTCGACACCAGCCGTGACTTTGCGGCGTATCGCAGTTGGAGCTGGAAAGACCCTGCGCTGCAATATCGCCCCGATGACCCACGCATCAAGAGCGACCTGACCGAACAGCGGATCCGCCAGGCGGTGGCCGATCAACTCGACCAGCGCGGCCTGCGCCCTGCGGCGGGCGGGCGCGGCGATGTGCTGGTCCAGGCCTATTTGATCGTCGAGGACCGACAGCAGCAGGTCACGACCAACTATGGCGGCGGTTGGGGTGGCCCTTGGAATGGCTACTGGGGTGGGCCGATGTACAACGAAACCCGCAACATCAGCTACAAGGTCGGCACTGTGCAGATCGACCTGCTCGACGGCAAGGACGGCAAGCTGGTGTGGCGCGGCAGTGATGAACAACTGCTCAGCAACTCCCCCAACCCGACCGACCGCAACACGGCCGTGCGCGAGACGGTGGGGCGGATCCTGTCCAACTACCCGCCGCGCTGACCGCAGCGTATTCAGGATGGGGGCAAGCTGATCCACCGCCATCGCGAGCAAGCTCGCTCCCACAGGGATTGGGCGGTGGACATCGGATCTACAAACACCCCGAATAAACTGTGGGAGCGAGCTTGCTCGCGATGACGGCGGCCCATTCAACCCTGAGGCAAGCTGATCCACCGCCATAGTGAGCAAGCTCGCTCCCACAGGGGATGGGTAGGCAAGTTCTGCTCAGGTCACCGGCCGCCACTCGCCCACCATATGCTCCAGCGCCCCGGCGCCCACCAGTTGCAGTTGCCCACTGGAACCCGCCGCACTGGACAGCAGGGTGACTTCGCTGGGCAGGCGCACCGGTTTCTTGAAGGTCACATCGATCTCGATGTTGGCCTCGGGCAGGTGGTCATCCAGCGCCGCCAGGGTCCTGGCCTTGTTCCACAGGCCATGGGCGATGGCGGTGGGGAAGCCGAACAACCGGGCACTGATGCCGCTCAGGTGAATCGGGTTGTAGTCGCCGGAAACCTTGGCGTATTGCCGGCCGATGTCAGCCGGTGCGGTCCAGCGCGCGACTTCAATCAATGGCAGGCTGGCCTGAGGTGATTCGTCCACGAGCGCACCGTCAAGCTGGACGCCTTTGCACAGCATCTGGCTCCGGGCCTCCCACAACGGACCCAATTGATCATCGAGGCAAGTCACCAGATCGAATACCGCGCCTTTGGGGTGGGCTTGCAGATTCTCGACATGGACGCTGGCCCGCACCTGACCGACCCCGCCCATGGGCCGCAACACACGAATGCGGTTGCTCAAATGGATCAGCCCCAACAGCGGAAATGGAAAGTCCCGGCCCGTGAGCAATTGCATCTGCAGGGCGAACGCCAAGACGTGGGGATAGGTTGGCGGCAGCAGTCCGTTATCAACGAAACCGCACACTTTGCGATAGGCCGCCAGGCGGTGCGGGTCGACCTGAAGCACCTGGCGCAGGCCTTCCTCGGGCAAGGTCGTTCCGGTGACCTTGCGCCGCGTCGCCGCTTTTGAATAGAGCCCGGACATGGATGGCGGGCTGCTGACCTCATGCCATTGGATCGTCATGGTCATGCTCCCAAAAGGCTTTGCCCGCATACCCGCAGGGCCTGCCCGGTCACGGCGCCTGTGCCCGGTTGCGCGAGCCAGGCCACGGCTTCGGCGACGTCCTGGGGCAGGCCGCCCTGGCCCAGGGAACTCATGCGCCGCCCGGCCTCGCGCAAGGCGAAGGGGATCTCGGCGGTCATGCGGGTTTCAATGAAGCCCGGCGCCACGGCGTTGATGCTGATACCCCGGGGTTGCAGCAGTGGCGCCCAGGCCTGGGCCAAGCCGATCAGCCCGGCCTTGCTCGCCGCATAGTTGGTCTGCCCACGGTTGCCGGCAATGCCGCTGATGGACGCCAGCAGGACGACCCGACCATTGTCGCGCAGGGTGCCGCTGTCGAGCAGGGCCTTGGTCAGCACTTGCGGGGCGTTGAGGTTGACGGCCAGCACGGCGTCCCAGAATTCCGGAGTCATGTTGGCGAGGGTCTTGTCCCGGGTAATGCCGGCGTTGTGCACCACGATGTCGACGCCGTTGGGCAAGTGCTCGATCAACTGGGCGGCGGCATCTTCGGCGCAGATATCCAGCGTGACGCTGCGCCCGCTCAAGCGTGCCGCCAGGGCGTCGAGGTCGGTCTTGGCCTGGGGGACGTCCAGCAGGATCACGTCGGCGCCATCGCGGGCCAGGGTTTCGGCAATGGAGGCGCCGATCCCGCGGGCTGCGCCAGTGACCAGCGCCTTGAGCCCCGTGAGCGGTCGGGTCCAGTCCTGGACCTGGGTGTCACAGGCGTTGAGGCGAATGACCTGCCCGGAAATGAAGGCGCTCTTGGGCGACAGGAAAAACCGCAGGGCGCCTTCCAACTGGGCTTCGGCACCATCGCCGACATACAACAGTTGCAGCGTCCCGCCGTGGCGCAACTCTTTGGCCAGGGAACGGCTGAAACCCTCCAACGCCCGCTGGGCACTGGCGGCGAACGGATCGCCAAGGCTTTCCGGCGCGCGCCCCAGGATGACGACATGGGCGCTGTGGTCGAGGTTTTTCATCAGCGGCTGGAAAAATTCCCGCAGCTGCTTGAGCTGGTCGGCCTGCACCAAATGGCTGGCGTCGTACACCACCGCCTTGATTTTCGGGCCGTGGCCGGGGATCCACTCGGTGGCCAGGGTCGGTTCGCCGCCGTAGATGAAAATGCTGTCGGTCAGGCGCTTGGCGAACGTGCCGATCTGTTCGGTCAATGGCCCGCCGCCCAGCAGCAGTGCGCCTTCGATCGGCCGCAGCCGCCCGGCCTGCCAGCGTTCCAGGCGTACCGGCGTGGGCAGGCCGAGGGACCCGACCATGCGCCGGCCAATGGGCGAATTGGCGAAGTCGATATAACGGTCAGACATGGAACACACTCCGGCTGATGAGGTTCCAAGTGTGGACCATGATTGGCAATCAGTCGTTCGATCGGCGAGATAAAGCCTAAGCTTGAGCGGGAACGTTTTTTCCAGGGCACCGCCCCCCTGTGGGAGCAAAGCTTGCTCGCGATGCAGACACCACGTTTTTCAGGTAGACCGCGTCATCGTTCATCGCGAGCAAGCTCGGCTCCCACAGGTGATCGGTTGAGTTTCACAAGGTGATGGGCACATTCAGACCTACACGGGGAGTTCTTCATGACACAACTGCGCCGCGTCGCGATCATCGGTGGTAATCGCATTCCTTTTGCCCGCTCCAACGGGCCCTATGCCACTGCCAGCAACCAGGCGATGTTGACGGCCGCCCTCGAAGGGCTGATCGAACGCTACAACCTGCATGGCTTGCACATCGGCGAAGTGGCTGCCGGTGCGGTGCTCAAGCACTCCCGGGATACGAACCTGACCCGCGAATGCGTGCTCGGTTCGCGGCTGTCACCGATGACGCCGGCCTATGACGTACAACAGGCTTGTGGCACAGGGCTTGAAACGGTGCTGCTGGTGGCCAACAAGATTGCCCTGGGCCAGATCGACAGCGGCATTGCCGGCGGTGTCGACACCACGTCGGATGCGCCGATCGCGGTCAGTGAAGGGTTGCGCAGGATCCTGCTGCAAGCCAATCGCGCCAAGACCACCGCCGAGAAAATCAAGGCGTTCCTGCAATTGCGCCCCCAGCACCTGATGCCGAATTTACCCCGCATCAACGAACCGCGCACCGGCCTGAGCATGGGCGAGCACTGTGAATTGATGGCCCAGACCTGGCAGATCCCCCGGGAGGCCCAAGACCAGTTGGCCCTGGAAAGCCATCAGAAAATGGCCGCGTCCTACGCCGAAGGTTGGCAGAACGATTTGATGACACCATTCCTCGGCCTGACCCGGGACAACAACCTGCGCCCGGACCTGACCCTGGAGAAACTCGCCTCCCTCAAGCCAGCCTTCGAAAAAAGTGCCAAGGGCACGATGACCGCAGGCAACTCCACGCCACTGACCGATGGCGCCTCGTTGGTGCTGCTGGGCAGCGAAGAGTGGGCCAAGGCCCGGGGCCTGCCGATTCTGGCGTACCTGCGCGACGGTGAAACGGCGGCGGTGGATTTCGTCAATGGCGCCGAAGGGTTGTTGATGGCCCCGGTTTACGCCGTACCGCGCTTGCTGGCGCGCAACGGCCTGACCTTGCAGGACTTCGATTACGTCGAGATCCACGAAGCGTTCGCCGCCCAAGTGTTGTGCACGCTGAAGGCCTGGGAAGACCCGGACTACTGCAAGAGCCGCCTGGGGCTTGACGCACCGCTGGGGTCCATCGACCGCAGCCGGTTGAACGTCAAGGGCAGTTCCCTGGCCGCCGGGCATCCGTTTGCCGCCACGGGCGGGCGCATTGTCGCCAACCTCGCCAAGTTGCTGGATGCCGCCGGGCGAGGTCGCGGGTTGATTTCCATCTGCGCCGCCGCCGGCCAGGGTGTGACGGCGATTATCGAGCGTTGAGAAGCGCGCCATCCTGGCGGGACGACAGTTCTTTGTGCCGGCTGGCGTAGCGCTCGGCCAGGATCGAGCAGACGATCAACTGCAGCGGGTGATAGATCATGATTGGCAACAGGATCAGCCCCAGGCCCGGGTGGTTGCCGAAAATCAATGCGGCCATCGGCACCCCGGCGGCGAGGGATTTCTTGCTGGCGCAGAACACTGCGGCGACTTCGTCGGCGCTGCTGAATTTCAGGGCGCGGGCGGTGCGGGTGGTCGCCCACAGAATGATTGCCAGCAGCACGGCACTGCCCAGCACTGCGCTGAGCAACACGCCGTTGCCTTGCTGGCGCCAGATGCCGGACACCATCGAGTTGCAGAAGGCTGCGTAGACCAGCAGCAGGATCACCAGTTTGTCGATGATGCTGGTGTAGCGTTTATACCGACCGAAAAAGCCGGCCAGCCAACGCCGCAGGAACTGCCCCAGCACCAGCGGCAGCAGCAACATCATGCACAGGTCGAGCAAGGTTGAACCCAGGTCGATGCCACCGGCGCCGCTGCCGACCACGAAACTGACCAGCAACGGGGTCAGGAAAATCCCCAGCACGCTGGACAGGCTCGCGTTGAGAATCGCCGCCGGCACGTTACCTTTCGCACTGCCGGTCAGGGCCACCGAGGAAGAAATCGTCGAGGGCAGGGCGCACAGGTAGAAGAACCCCAGCATCAGCAGCGCCGGCACATGGCTGCCCAGCAGCCAGTTGCTGAGTACCCAGAGCAACGGAAATACGCCAAAGGTGAAAGCCTGCACCATCACGTGCAGCCGGATGTTCTTCAGGCCGTGGCGGATCTGCTCGCCGGACAGGTTGACCCCGTGCAGGAAGAACACCACGAAGATGCCGATGTTGACCACCCATTCGGCATGCATGGCACCGCCCGTGGCACCAAAGGTTGGAAAGAAGTACGCCAGCAGCGTGGCGAGCACCATGCCGCACAGGAACCAGTCGGTCACCATGCGTTTGAGGTGTCTGAAGATATGCATAGGGCACCGCATGTTGTAAGAAAAGTCGACTTAGCCTAACGTCGCCCTCATCAGTCGTCTTGCGACATAAGGCCAATCAATGCCGCCTAACGGACACCAGCAGCTGGAACGACGCATCCCCGACCTGGCGCAATTGCCGAGGCCGCTGTACGCCCGTGTCGAAAGCTTGAGCGCCGGTTCCTGGACGCAAGCCCATCGTCATGACTGGGTGCAGTTTTCCTATGCCATCAGCGGCGTTCTCGGTGTACACACCGCCGCCGGCAGTTTCTTCGCCCCGCCACAACGGGGCATCTGGATCCCGGCCGACCTGGAACATCAGGTGGTGACCTCAACCCGGGCGGAAATGCGCAGCCTGTATGTGCATCGCCACGCCTGCCCCTGGGCCGACGAGCGTTGTCGGGTGCTGGAAGTCACGCCGCTGGCCCGTGAGTTGATCAAGGTGTTCTGTCAGCTTCCGGTCGATTATCCCCAAGGCGATACCCAGGAAGAACGGCTGGTGCAGGTGCTGCTGGATCAGTTGGCGACGTTGCCGGAAGTGGGATTTTCCCTGCCGCTGCCGCGCCATGCCCGCTTGCTGGCGTTGTGTAACGAATTGATCGGACAACCCGAGCAGAACGTCACCTTGCAAGCCTGGTCTGAACGTCTGGGCACGTCGGAAAAAACCCTGATGCGCCTGTTCCAGCGTGAGACCGGCCTGAGCTTTCGTGCCTGGCGCCAGCGCATGCGCTTGTTGTCGTCCCTGGGCTCGTTGGAGAAGGGCGATAGCGTCACCAGCGCCGCGTTGTCCTGTGGGTATGATTCAACGTCCGCATTCATTGCCGCGTTCAAGGGGATGTTCGGGTATACCCCGGGGGAGTTGTTCAAGCATTGAGCCGCCGCACTGGCCTACGACGGCGGTAGACATGACTGTCAGCTCTTGTCGCAAATACCTGCGTATTCAATTTCCAGTGTCAGGTCCGGTCTCGGCTATGATTCGGCGTGGTCGATTGATCCGGCACATTGTGTGCATCACCGGTTCATAGGTCGGCAACCCCTCCCCGTGGAGGAAGGATTGCCGTATAACGACTGTCATTCGCGTGTTTGGTAATAAAGGACCCACAATAAAAGCTGATGAAGACTCCAAAACGCATTGAACCCCTGATCGAGGACGGTCTGGTCGACGAGGTGCTGCGCCCACTCATGAGTGGTAAAGAAGCAGCTGTTTATGTGGTGCGCTGCGGCAACGAGCTACGTTGCGCGAAGGTCTACAAGGAGGCGAACAAGCGAAGTTTTCGTCAGGCGGCCGAGTATCAGGAAGGCCGTAAGGTGCGCAACAGCCGTCAGGCCCGGGCCATGGCCAAGGGCTCGAAGTTCGGCCGCAAGGAAACCGAGGACGCCTGGCAGAATGCCGAAGTGGCGGCCCTGTTCCGCCTGGCGAGCGCGGGTGTGCGCGTGCCCAAGCCGTACGACTTCCTTGAAGGCGTGCTGCTGATGGAGCTGGTGGCCGACGAGTACGGCGATGCGGCGCCGCGCCTGAACGATGTGGTGCTGGAGCCGGACCAGGCCCGTGAATATCACGCCTATCTGATTTCCCAGATCGTGCTGATGTTGTGTACCGGCCTGGTGCACGGTGACCTGTCGGAGTTCAACGTGCTGCTGACACCAACGGGGCCGGTGATCATCGACCTGCCGCAAGCCGTGGATGCCGCGGGTAACAACCATGCCTTCAGCATGCTGGAGCGGGACGTGGGCAACATGGCGTCCTACTTCGGCCGGTTTGCCCCGGAGCTCAAGCGCACCAAGTACGCGAAGGAAATGTGGGCGCTGTACGAAGCCGGCACCCTGCACCCGGCCAGCGTGTTGACCGGTGAGTTCGACGAGCCGGAAGAACTGGCGGATGTCGGTGGAATCATGCGTGAAATCGAGGCGGCCCGCCTGGATGAAGAACGCCGCCAGGCCGTCCGCGCCGCCGACGATGCGCCACCCGGCAAGGCCGAAGAGCCACCGCCACCGTGGATGCAATGATCGGTTGAACAGAAAACCGGCCAATGGCCGTAATGCTGTTCACTTAGAAAAAAAGGCGCTTCTTTCAGAAATGGGAAGCGCCGTTTTTTTGGGTTTTTTAGAAAGCTCGGTGTCTGGTCGTTTTGTATGTAGATCCGTTTTTTGCGTAACGGCGGCTTATGGTTCCGCTCTTACAGCGGGTCACTTTTGAAAAGCGCAAAAGTAACCAAAACGCTTCTGCCCCACCACTCGGTGCCTCGCTTAGGCTCGGCATGCCTGAACGAAGGCATTGCTCCGTGGGCCGCCGCGAAGGGCCATCCATGGCCCAGCGCGGCTAACCCGGCATCCATGCCGGGTTGCCCACTGCGCAATACCTTCGTTCAGCCATCGTGGTTAACGGGGCGCCGAAATCAACGTCCACCACGAGGCGGCCTGAGAGCCGACCTGATTCTGGGGGATCGCGTTTCTCCTGTGGGAGCGAGCTTGCTCGCGAAGAGGTCTGCAAGCCCAGCATCTATGTGACTGAAGCACCGCTATCGTAAGCTCGCTTCACCACAGCGTTTACCGTGGATCAATCCGTGGCGTGATGGCTGGGAAGCTTTTGTGGCGAGGGAGCTTGCTCCCGCTTGAGTGCGCAGCGCTCATCGCTTTTTTGGGGCCGCTGCGCGCCCCAGCGGGAGCAAGCTCCCTCGCCACAGGACCGTGCCGCTCCCAAAACCCTTGTGGGTATCCATCATCACCGCAAACTGACCCTCCGCTCTCGCGAGCAGGCTCGCTCCCACAGGAAGTGGCAGTGGGCATCAATTCTTGCAACACCCCGACGCCAGTTCCTTGAGGATCGGGCAATCCGGGCGGTGGTCGCCGTGGCAGTGCTCTACCAAGTCTTGCAAGGTGTCGCGCAGTTCGGCCAGTTCGCGGATTTTCTGGTTCAGTTCTTCGATGTGTTGCCGGGCCAGGGCCTTGACGTCGGCGCTGGCGCGTTGGCGGTCTTGCCAGAGGGTCAGCAGTTTGCCGACCTCCTCCAGGGAAAAACCCAAGTCGCGGGAGCGCTTGATGAACGCCAGGGTGTGCAGGTCATCGGTGCCGTAGATCCGATAGCCACTGTCGGTGCGATGGGCAGCCTTGAGCAGGCCGATGGATTCGTAATAGCGGATCATCTTCGCGCTCAGGCCGCTCTGGCGGGCCGCTTGGCCGATGTTCATCGCTTGTCCTCCAACTGCTTGGGTGTCCAGAACTTCAACAGTAACGCATTGCTCACCACGCTGACGCTCGACAGCGCCATGGCCGCGCCGGCCAACACCGGATTGAGCAAACCGAACGCCGCCAGGGGAATGCCGATCAGGTTATAGACGAACGCCCAGAACAGGTTCTGGCGGATCTTGGCGTAGGTCTTGCGGCTGATATCCAGCGCCGCCGGCACCAGTCGCGGATCGCCGCGCATGAGGGTGATGCCGGCGGCATGCATCGCCACGTCGGTGCCGCCGCCCATGGCAATGCCAATGTCGGCGGCAGCCAGGGCCGGGGCGTCGTTGATGCCGTCGCCCACCATCGCCACCACCGAATGGCGCTTCAATTGTTGGACGATGGCGGATTTATCCGCTGGCAGGACCTCGGCATGGACATTGGAAATCTCCAGCGCCTGGGCCACCACCCGGGCGCTGCCTTGGTTGTCGCCGGTGAGCAGATGGCTGGCGATGTGCTGTTCATTCAGGGCCTGTACGGCGGCGAGAGCGCCGGGTTTGAGGGTGTCACCGAAGGCGAACAGGCCCAGCACCCGCGGCGTCGCGCTTTGTTCGATCAGCCAGGACAACGTACGGCCTTCGGTTTCCCAAGCCTGTGCGGCTTCGGCCAGCGAGCCGGGGTTCAGGCCCAGTTCGTCCAGCAGACGCCGATTGCCCAGGGCCAGGCGGCGCCCGTCGAGGCTGCCGGCAATGCCGCGTCCGGCCAGGGACTGGCTGTGGCTGACATCTGGCACATCCAGGCCACGCTCGGCGCAGGCGTCCAGTACTGCTTTGGCGAGGGGGTGTTCGCTGCCGCGTTGCAGCGCGCCGGCCATTTTCAGCAACGCATCTTCATCGCCGTCCAGGGCGGTCAAGTGGGCGATGCGCGGCGTGCCGGAGGTCAGGGTGCCGGTCTTGTCGAACACCACGGTCGTGACTTCATGGGCGCGTTCCAGGGCCTCGGCGTCCTTGATCAGAATCCCGTGGCGCGCAGCCACGCCGGTGCCGGCCATGATCGCCGTGGGGGTTGCCAGGCCCAAGGCGCAGGGGCAAGCGATCACCAGCACCGCAACGGCGTTGATCAGCGCGGTTTCCAGTGGCGCACCGTACAGCCACCAGCCAATCAACGTCACCAGGGCCAGCACCAGCACCACCGGTACGAAGATCTGGCTGACTTTGTCCACCAGTTTCTGGATCGGCGCCTTGGCGGCCTGGGCATCTTCCACCAGGCGGATGATGCGTGCCAGGACGGTTTCGGTCCACAGGGCTTGCGTGCGGACCAGCAGCCGGCCCTCGCCATTGATGGCGCCGCCGGTGACCTTGTCGCCGGGTTGCTTGGGCACCGGCAGGCTTTCGCCGCTGATCAGCGCTTCGTCGGCATGGCTCTGGCCTTCCAGCACTTCGCCGTCTACCGGGAAGCGTTCGCCGGGCTTGACCAGCACCAGGTCATTCAAGCGCAGGGCGCTGATGGCAACGTCCCGCTCCTGGCCCTCGATCACCTGGATCGCCCGTTCCGGGCGCAAGGCTTCGAGGGCGCGGATGGCGCTGGCGGTCTGGCGCTTGGCGCGGCTTTCCAGGTATTTGCCGAGCAACACCAGGGCGATCACGACGGCCGAGGCCTCGAAATACAGGTGCGGCATGCTGCCGGGACGGGCGCTCACCCATTCATACAGGCTCAAGCCGTAGCCGGCGCTGGTGCCCAGGGCCACCAGCAGGTCCATGTTCCCGGCACCGGCCCGCACGGCCTTGAAGGCGGCGACGTAGAAACGCGCACCGAAGATGAATTGCACCGGCGTCGCCAAGGCGAATTGCACCCAGGCCGGGAGCATCCAATGCACGCCGAACGGCTCCAGCAGCATGGGCAGCACCAGCGGCACCGACAGCAGAATCGCCAGCACCAGTGCCAGGCGTTCACGGTTCAGACGCTTGCTCTGCGTGTCAGTGGCCTGTTCGGCCTGCCAGACCGTGGCGTCATAGCCGGCGCGCTTGACCGCGTCGATCAGGTTTTGCGCATCCACCTGGCCGAGCAGTTCGAGGTGGGCGCGCTCGTTGGCCAGGTTGACGCTGACGCTGTTCACGCCGTCGACCTTGCCCAGGGCACGTTCGACCCGGCCGACACAGGAGGCGCAGGTCATGCCTTCGATGTTCAGTTCCAGGGTGTGCACGGGAACGCTATAGCCCGCCTGTTCGACGGCCTGCTTCAAGGCCGGCAGGCTGCCTTCGGGGGCCTGGACACGCGCCAGTTCCGTCGCCAGGTTGACGCTGACGGCGCTGGCACCGGCGACTTTACTCAAGGCCCGCTCGACCCGCCCGGCGCAGCTGGCGCAGGTCATGCCGGCAATGGGTAGATCGAACGTAGTGGATTCGGACATCGGTCAGGCTCTCTGTAGTGAATGACTACAGGATCAACCTTGCCATGTTGGCAAGGTCAAGCGCCAATCTCCTGTGGGAGCGAGCTTGCTCGCGATAGCGGTAGGTCAGTCGACATCAATGTTGATGTCAGGCCGTCATCGCGAGCAAGCTCGCTCCCACAGGGGCTCGCAGCCACAAAGATGAGTGGTGTGTCAGTAACCGAGGCCGGTCGGCTTGAGGTACATGCCTTCCTGGGTCATGGCGATGCGGAACTTCAAGATGTCGCCGGCCTTGAGGGTGATGTTCTGCGACCCTGGTGCGAGCATGCCCGGATTGCAACCCGGCGCCTGCCCGGGCAGTAATTTCATGCGCAAGGAAAACTGGCCCGGCGGCAGGTTGAACGAGGTGCTTTGCTCCTGGAACAGCCTGGCCGAGAGCTGATCCTGGATGTAGATGCCGATTTCGCAACTGGTCGACACCTCCAGGCGCTCGCGGGAAATGATCACCACGCCATAGTCTTCGCCGGCGGCCGATGCCTGGGGCGCCACCGCTGAAAAACCGAGCATGCAAAACAGGCTGAACGCTGACCAGCGCATGGCTGAACCTCCGGTGTGAAATCCTTGATGTGTGCAGCTTGGCTGAGGGCGATGGCGATTGCCAGCCCGGCAGTTTTTGTCAGAACTTGACCTTGCCATGATGGCAAGCTTGAGACTGGCGTCAACCTCAATCCCAAGGAGTCATCTCATGCAAACATTCAAGGTCCAGGGCATGTCCTGCGGTCACTGCGTCAAGGCCATCACCCAGGCTGTCCAGGCCAAGGACCCGGCGGCCGATGTGCAAGTCGACCTGGGTGCCAAGACCGTCCGGGTCCAGAGCTCATTAGCGGCCGATGCCGTGCTCGCGGCCATCCAGGAGGAGGGCTATGAGGTCAGCCCTGCTTGAAGTTTTTTAATCGTTAGCGACCTATCGGAATGTTCAAGCGCGCCCGGCACGGCTAGACTGTCGGGCTGTCGAACGACGCCTGAGCGGGACGCCCGATGAACCTCCGTATCATTCTGATTCTTGGCGCCTTGAGCGCTTTCGGTCCCTTGGCGATCGACTTCTATCTGCCCGCCTTTCCGGCGATGGCCACGGCCTTTGGAACTGACGAAAAACATATCCAACTGACCCTGGCGGCCTATTTCCTCGGCTTGTCCATCGGGCAACTGGCTTATGGGCCGGTGGCGGATCGCTTCGGGCGGCGCATTCCGCTGCTGACCGGCGTCGGCCTGTTCACCCTGGCGTCCCTGGCCTGCGCCTATGCGCCGAACCTCGAATGGCTGATCGGCGCTCGCTTCGTCCAGGCCCTGGGTGGATGCGCCGGGATGGTGATTTCCCGGGCGGTGGTCAGCGACAAATGCGACGCGGTGGGCTCGGCCAAGGTGTTTTCGCAATTGATGCTGGTGATGGGCCTGGCGCCGATTCTCGCGCCGATGCTGGGCGGGTTGCTGGTGAACCTGCACGGCTGGCAATCGATCTTCATCGCCCTGACCGTGTTCAGCGCACTGGCGGCGACGGCCGTGGCCTTATGGCTACCGGAAAGCCTGCCGGACCATGTGCCTCGCCCCCCTTTGTCGGGTGCCCTGCGCCAGTACGGCCGGTTACTGACCGATTCGGTCTATCTCGGTCATGCGTTGACGGGGGGCATCGCTATCGCTGGGATGTTTGCCTACATCGCCGGTTCGCCTTTTGTATTCATCAAGCTTTATGGCGTGCCCGCCGAACATTTCGGTTGGCTGTTCGGCACCAACGCGGCGGGCTTCATCCTGGTTGCCCAGGTCAACGCCCGGCTGCTGTCCAAGCGCGGCCCGGCGTTCCTGCTGAGCCGCGCGGTATGGGTCTACCTGGGCGCGGGGCTGAGTCTGCTGGCCGTCAGCTCATTGCAGCCTGCGCAGTTGTGGCCGCTGCTGATCCCGCTGTTTATCTGCATCGCCAGCCTGGGTTGCATCCTTCCCAATGCCTCGGCCTGCGCCATGAACGGGCAAGGCGCGCGAGCCGGCAGCGCTTCGGCGATGCTCGGCTGCCTGCAGTTTTCCGTAGCCGCCGGGGCAGCCGCGTTGGTGGCGGCGCTGCATGACGGCACCGCCGTGCCAATGGCGCTGGTCATCAGCCTTTGCGGGCTGTTGGTGGTGAGCGCAGCGATGCTGACCCGTCGCCTGCAAAATGCCCGGGCATTGGCCCAGGCCAGTCGCAAGGGCTGACTCAGCCGGCTGCGCGCTGCTGCTGTTCGGGGAAACGATGGGGCGCGTGGATCCGCGCTTGCAAAGTCGTGGCGAATGCCTGGGCTTCGGCCTCGGTACGGAAGGTGACGACGTGCTGGTCAAGACGCACTTGCCATTGGGATTTTGCCACTTCTTTTATCAGGATCTTCATTGCTGACCTCCTCACGAAAAGATTACGTTGCAAAGGCCTCGAGTGTAGACCCGAATGCGATCGCAATTGTGACAAGGATCAATTCTCGGACTGACGGTGCAGTTCCAGGTTGATGCAACACCTGTGGGAGCGAGCTTGCTCGCGATAGCGGTGGACCCGCCGACATCAATGTTGCCTGACCTGGCCCCATCGCGAGCAAGCTCGCTCCCACAGGATTGTTTGCAGGGCTACTGCCCAGTGCAGTCAGAAGCCTTCGAGCACAATCTTGCCCTTGGCCTGGCCGCTTTCCAGCAAGGCATGGGCCCGGCGCAGGTTCTCGGCGTTGATGGTGCCGAAATGCTCGCCCACCGTGGTCTTCAGCGTGCCGGCGTCGATCAGCGCAGCCACACGGTTGAGCAGTTTGTGCTGTTCAAGCATGTCAGCCGTTTCGAACAGCGAGCGGGTGTACATGAACTCCCAATGCAACGACAGGCTCTTGCGCTTGAGCTTGGTCACGTCCAGCACCTTGGGATCGTCGATCAGCGCCAGTTTGCCCTGGGGCGCGAGAGCCTCGACCAACTGGTCCAGGTGCTGGTCGGTCTGGGTCAAGCTGGCGACGTGAGTCACCTGGGGCTGGCCCGCTTCTTTCAATACTTCGCTCAAGGGGCGGCTGTGGTCGATCACCAGGTCGGCCCCCAGGCTGCGCACCCATTCCTGGGTTTGCGCCCGGGACGCGGTACCAATCACCTTCAGCCCGGTGAGTTGGCTGGCCAGTTGCGTCAGGATCGAGCCCACGCCGCCCGCGGCGCCGACGATCAACAGGCTCTGGCCCTGGTCGTCCCGGCCTTCCTGGATGTGCAGGCGCTCGAACAACAATTCCCAGGCGGTGATGGCCGTCAATGGCAGCGCCGCCGCGTCGGCGAAACCGAGGGTCTTGGGCATGTGGCCGACAATGCGCTCATCCACCACGTGCAGTTCGCTGTTGCCACCGGCCCGGGCGATGGAACCGGCGTAGAACACCTTGTCCCCGGCCTTGAACAGCGTGACCTCGCTGCCTACCGCCTTGACCACGCCGGCCACGTCCCAGCCCAGCACCTTGGCGACGCCATCTTCGGGCTGGACGTTCTGGCGGACCTTGGTGTCCACCGGGTTGACCGAAATGGCCTTGACCTCCACCAGCAGGTCCCGGGGACCGGCGACCGGTTCCGGCAGCTCGATGTCTTGGAGCGATTGTGGGTCGGTGATGGGCAACGAATGGTAGTAGGCGATGGCTTTCATGAAGCGGCTCCGTGAAGTGAGTTTCGTTGAAGGCCATGTTTAGCTATTTATCGCCGAGATAAAACCGGCTAAAACAACAGGCTCTTTCAATGCTTTTTTGATAATGGACGCGTCATGCTTCGCTTCGATGACTTGCAATTGTTTGTCCGGGCGGCGGACCTGGGCAGTCTGTCGGCCGCGGCCAGGGTCATGGACCTGTCGGCGGCGGTGGCCAGTGCCGCGTTGAAACGGATCGAGCAGCACCTTGGCGCCCGGCTGTTGGCCCGCTCCACTCGTAGCCTGCGCCTGACCGCCGAAGGCGAGGGTTTTCTCGAATATGCCCGGGCCGCGTTGAGCAGCCTTGACGAAGGGCGGCGGTTGTTGACCAGCGGCCAGGATCAGGTCAGCGGGGTGTTGCAGTTGTCCGCGCCGTCGGACCTGGGACGCAACTTGCTGTTGCCCTGGCTGGATGCGTTCCAGCGCGAGCACCCGGGGCTGACGGTGCGATTGCTACTGGGTGACCGCATGGCCGACCTGTTCAAGCAGCCGGTGGACATCGCCTTGCGTTATGGCGAGCCGGAAGATTCGAGCCTGGTGGCCTTGCCCGTCGCTCCGGATAACCGTCGGGTGCTGTGTGCATCGCCGGATTATCTGGCGCGCCAGGGCGAACCTCATCAGCTGGAACAACTGGCCCAGCACAACTGCCTGTTGTACATGCTGGGCAGCCGGGTCCATGACCGATGGGGTTTTCATGACGGCAAACGGGAGGTGAGCCTCACCGTCAGCGGCGACCGTTTCAGTGACGACGCCGACGTGGTGCGCCGCTGGGCGGTGGCGGGGGCCGGGATTGCCTACAAGTCGTGGCTGGATGTGTCCACCGATGTGCTGGCCGGGCGTTTGAAAATCCTCTTGCCGCACCTGCGATGCGAACGCGCGCCCCTCAATCTGCTGTGTGCCCATCGGGCGCAATTGAGCAAACCCATCAATCTTTTGCGGGACATGCTCCAGGCCCGCTGCGGTGAGTTGACGGCTCGATTTCCACTCCCGACGGAGGCCGGCCATTAGTCGCGCGCAAATAGAGACTTTTCCCTCATGAACAATCGCCTCCAAAGGTTTCCGGAGGACAGGAAAGCTCGATCGTCGCGCTTATACTAGCGACCGCCTGCGCCAGAGCAGTAGACGAATGATTCAACAGGGAGTGAATACATGGAACATGCACCTTGCATCAGCCAGATCGCCACGCTGCTGGCTGACCCCAAGCGCAGCGCAATGATGTGGGCCTTGATGGACGGCACGGCCCGCCAGGCCGAGGAGTTGGCGTTGCTCGCCGGGTTGTCGCCGTCCTCGGCCAATGCGCACCTGGGGCGCCTGTCCGCCGGAGGCCTGTTGAAAGTCGAAGCCCGGGGCCGCAAGCGGTTTTTCCGCCTGGCCGCGCCTGAAATCGGCGCGGCCGTCGAAGCGCTGGCCAGCGCGACCCTGGTCAGTACGCCACGGCAGATTCCGGATGTCTTCAAGCGCCGGGTCATGCCGACCAAGGCCCCGTCGGCCCCCGCTTCGTTGATGCGGGCCAGGCTGTGCGACGATCACCTGGGGGGAACCCTGGCGGCCGACCTCTACCAGCGCCTGCTCGACGCCGGGTGGATCGAGCAGTTCGAGCAACGGGTGATCGTCACGCACAAGGGGGCCAATCAATTGGCCGAGCGTGGCCTGTTCATCCAGGCCCTGGCCCATCGCAATGCTCGTGTCGCCTGCCCTTGCCCGGACTGGAGCGAGCGGCGTCCGCATCTGGGTGGCGCGCTGGGGGCGGCGTTGCTGCAACTGTTCATGCAGTCGGGTTGGCTGACCTTGCCCAACGATTCGCGGGCCTTGCAGGTGACGACCCTCGGCCAGCAGGAAATCCACCGGTTCGCCCGGCAGGACGCCGTGGAGATGGCCTTTTAGGCAACGCTCCTGGCGCGTCGCTCAGGGCTGTCGACAGGTCGTATTCAGCAATCGCCACCCGTAAGGTTCGCGCACACTCGGTCCGGGGAAATCATTGGATTGGGGAGGCAGCATGGACATTCACGGTTACAGCGCGGCGGAACGCCTGGAGCGGTTACCCATCAGCGGGTATCACCGGGTGATTTTCATCATTATCGCCCTGGCGTTTTTCTTCGACTCCATGGACCTGGCGATGATGACGTTCCTGCTGGGCTCGATCAAAACCGAATTCGGTCTGAGCACCGCCCAGGCCGGTCTGCTCGCCAGCTCCAGCTTCTTCGGCATGGTGCTGGGGGCGTCGCTGT
The DNA here is from genome assembly GCF_059579345.1 of Pseudomonas sp. FSO-7. NCBI lineage: Bacteria > Pseudomonadati > Pseudomonadota > Gammaproteobacteria > Pseudomonadales > Pseudomonadaceae > Pseudomonas > Pseudomonas sp. FSO-7. The sequence continues at coordinate 837,860 of NZ_CM184193.1, forward strand.
CGGGCATGCTGGCCGATCGTTTCGGGCGCAAGCCGGTGTTCCAGTGGAGCATCGTGTTGTGGGGCATTGCCAGTTACTTGTGCTCCACCGCCCAGGACGTGGAGACCTTGACGCTGTTTCGCGTTCTGCTGGGCATTGGTATGGGCATGGAGTTCCCGATTGCCCAGTCGATGCTTTCGGAGCTGATCCCGGCCAAGCGTCGAGGGCGCTACATCGCCTTGATGGACGGCTTCTGGCCGCTGGGCTTCGTGGCGGCGGGCGTGCTGTCGTATTTTCTGCTGCCGGTGATCGGCTGGCGCGACATCTTCCTGGTGCTGGCGGTACCGGCGGTGTTTGTCCTGGCGATTCGTTTCTTCATTCCCGAGTCGCCGCGCTGGCTGGAGCAGGCCGGTCGGGGTGACGAAGCGGACGTGGTGCTCAAGCGAATCGAAGACAAGGTCCGGGCCTCGCTGGGACGGCGCGACCTGCCGGAGCCGATCCGCCTGCCAAGGGTCGAGAGCACGCCGGGCAATTTCTTTTCGGCCCTGGCGCAGATCTGGTCGCCGTTGTATCGCCAGCGCACGATGATGATCTGGAGCGTCTGGTTCTTCGCCTTGCTCGGTTTCTATGGCCTGACGTCCTGGCTCAGCGCGTTGTTGCAGCAGTCGGGGTTCGCCGTGACCCAGTCGGTGTATTACACCGTGCTGATTTCCCTGGGCGGGATTCCCGGCTTCCTGATGGCGGCCTGGCTGGTGGAGCGTTGGGGACGCAAGCCGGTGTGCATCATCACGTTGCTGGGCGGCGGGGCGATGGCGTTTCTGTATGGGCAGAGCGCGGTGTTTGGCGGCAACGTCGGCCTGTTGATCGGCACCGGGTTGCTGATGCAATTTTTCCTGTTTGGCATGTGGGCGGTGCTCTACACCTACACGCCGGAACTGTACCCCACCTCGGCGCGGGCCACCGGCTCGGGCTTTGCTTCGGCGGTGGGTCGTATCGGTTCGCTGCTCGGCCCATTGGTGACCGGCCTGGTGTTTCCCATCACCGGCCAGGGCGGTGTGTTCGCCCTGGGCGCGCTGTGCTTCGCCGTGGCGGCGGGGGTGGTCTGGGTGTTCGGGATGGAAACCCGGGGCAAGACGCTGGAGGAGTTGAGCGAAGCGCCCGTCGCCGACTAAACACTAACCCCTGTGGGAGCGAGCTTGCTCGCGATAGCGGTCCGGCATCCAACATCGATGTCGACTGATACGCCGCCATCGCGAGCAAGCTCGCTCCCACATTGGATCTGCGTCCAACCGTGGATTTGCAGGCGATCAAAACCTGTGGAAGCGAGCTTGCTCCCACAGGATTGATTGTCGGCTTTAGGGTTTTACTAGCCGCGCATCCAGGCTGTTCTGCGCCAGGCGCTTGGCCTGGTCCTGGGTCATGCCCAGGTGGGTGTGCAGGGCGTGGAAGTTCTCGGTGACGTAGCCGCCGAAGTACGCCGGGTCGTCGGAGTTCACTGTCACCTTCACGCCGCGCTCGAGCATGTCGAGAATGTTGTGCTGCGACATGTCGTCGAACACGCACAGCTTGGTGTTGGACAGCGGGCACACGGTCAATGGAATCTGCTCGTCGATGATCCGCTGCATCAGCCGTTCATCTTCGATGGCTCGCACGCCATGGTCGATGCGCTGGATCTTCAGCAGGTCCAGGGCTTCCCAGATGTATTCGGGTGGACCCTCTTCACCGGCGTGGGCGACGGTCAGGAAGCCCTCGTTGCGCGCCCGGTCGAATACGCGCTGGAACTTGCTCGGTGGATGGCCCATCTCCGAGCTGTCCAGGCCCACGGCCACGAAGGCATCGCGGAACGGCAAGGCCTGGTCGAGGGTTTTCTCGGCTTGTTCTTCGCTCAAGTGACGCAAGAAGCTCAGGATCAAACCGCTGGTGATACCCAGTTGCTGCTCACCGTCCTTGAGGGCGGCGGCGATGCCGTTGAGCACCACTTCGAACGGCACGCCACGGTCGGTGTGGGTCTGCGGGTCGAAGAACGGTTCGGTGTGGATCACGTTCTGCGCCTTGCACCGCAACAGGTAGGCCCAGGTCAGGTCGTAGAAATCCTGGGACGTGCGCAGCACATCGGCGCCCTGGTAATACAGGTCGAGAAATTCCTGCAGGTTGTTGAAGGCATAGGCCTTGCGCAGGGTGTCGACGTCGTTCCATGGCAGGGCGATCTTGTTGCGTTCGGCCAGGGCAAACAGCAGTTCGGGCTCCAGCGAGCCTTCCAGGTGCAGGTGCAGTTCAGCCTTGGGCAGGGCGTTCAGCCAGTCGTACATAGTCTTTTCTCATCAGCGAATCGATGGCGGGCATTCTACAGGGGCTGGCCGCCCTGTCGGGTAAAACCTGACCGGCTGATCCACTACACGGCGTGGGGCTCCCGTCGGTAAGCATAGGTGTCGGCGAAGCGCGACAGCAGGAATTGTGCGCAGGTGGTGGTCGGGTACTTTGGCGGGTGGGCGTCGTCCTGGCAACCGGGCAGGCATTGGATCAGCGTGTCGGGGTGCGGCTCGGCAAAGAATGGCATCGAATAACGGTCCACCCCCAGCGGGCTGATCACCCGATGCGGCGTCGACAGGTAACGGTCGTTACTCCAGCGCGCCATCATGTCGCCGAGGTTGACCACGAAGGTGCCGTCGATGGGCGGCGCGTCGACCCACTGGCCGTTGACGTTGCGTACTTGCAGGCCGCCGGCGGCGTCCTGGTAGAGCAGGGTGATGCAGCCGTAGTCGGTATGTGCCCCGGCACCTTGCTGTTCGGCGCAACTGGCGGTGTCGCGGGGCGGGTAGTGGATCAGGCGCAGCACGCTTACCGGCTCGTTGAAACGCGTGTCGAAAAAGTCCCGCTCGATGCCCAGGGCCAGGGTCATCGCCCGCAGCAGCGTTTGCGCAAGCGCCTGCATGTCGCGGTAATGCTGCTCCATCAAGGTTTCCCAGCCGCTCAGGTCAGGGTGCCGGTTGGGGCCGCGCAGGGGTTTTTCCGCCAGCACCTCGGGGTGATCGGCCGGCAAGTGCAGGCCCATGTCGAAGGTTTCCTTCAGGTCGCTGGGCTTGGTCGGGTCCAGTTGCTCCGTGGCGACGGCGCCGTAACCGCGATGGTGGCGGGTCTGGGTGATGTCGATCTTGAGTTTTTCTTCGACGGGCAGGGCGAAGAAGCGCTGGGCATTACCCAGTACCTCGGCGATGCGCGCAGGGCTGATGGGATGACCCTTGATATAGAAAAAGCCCCACTGGCGGCAGGCGCGGTCGATGTGCCCGGCGACGGCTTGCCAGGCGTCGGGCTCATCGCCGTAGAGCGGGCTGATGTCGATGATGGGCAGGCTGTTCATACTACTTTCCTGGATTTGGATGCGGACCCATGTGGGAGCGAGCTTGCTCGCGATAGCGATTTGTCTGTCGACATTGATGCTGAAGATCAGTCCGCCATCGCGAGCAAGCTCGCTCCCACAGGGTTATGCGTTTTGCCTGAAGGTTATTTCGGGATCTCAGCCTTCATGCCTTCGACGTAATAATTCATCGACGCCAGTTCCGCGTTGGTGGCGCTCGCGCCGGCGGGGATTTTCTCCACGCCGGCCTGGTCCTTGATCGGGCCGGTGAACGGGTGGAAGGTGCCGTTCTCGATGTCGGCGATGATCTGCTCGGCTTCGCCCTTGACCGCTGCTGGCACCAAGTCGCTGATCGGCAGTTTCACCGTGCCTTCCTTCAGGCCGCCCCAGTAGTCCTGGGATTTCCAGCTGTGGTCGATCACGCTCTGGGTCGCCTGGATGTAATGCGGGCCCCAGTCGTTGACGATGGAGGTCAACACCGCCTTGGGACCGAAGTGAGCCATGTCCGAAGCGTAGCCCACCGCATAGACGCCGCGTCGTTCGGCGGCCTGGATCGGCGCCGGGCTGTCGGTGTGCTGGAACACCACGTCCACGCCCTGGTCGATCAGCGCGTTGGCGGCGTCCGCTTCCTTGCCCGGGTCGAACCAGGAGTTGACCCACACCACCTTGATCTCGGTGCCGGGGTTGTATTTGTTCAGGGCCAGTTGGATGGCGTTGATGTCGCGGATGACTTCCGGGATCGGGAAGGAGGCGACGTAGCCGATCTTCTTGGTCTTGGTCATCTTGGCCGCGAGGAAACCGCCGACGTAGCGGCCTTCGTAGGTGCGAGCCAGGTACGTGCCAAGGTTCTTGTCCTGCTTGTAGCCGGTGGCGTGTTCGAAGATCACCTTGGGAAATTGCTTGGCGACTTTCAGCGTCGGGTTCATGTAGCCGAAGGAGGTGGTGAAGATCAGGTCGTACTTGTCCTTGGCCATGTTGCGGATCACCCGCTCGGCGTCGGCCCCCTCCGGCACGTTTTCCACGTAATTGGTGGTGATCTGCTCGCCGAATTTCGCCGCCAGCTCCTTGCGCCCTTGTTCATGCTGATAGGTCCAGCCGTGGTCGCCGATCGGACCGATGTAGACGAAGCCGACCTTCAGCGGGTCGGCGGCACTGGCATTCAGGCCGGTTCCCAGGCCGACGGCTGCGACGACGGCGCAAAGCAATTGCTTCAAGGGGCGTTTGTGCATGAACTCGAACTCCATTTTGTTGTGAGGTTGGCTGTGCAGCGTCAATGCAAAATGCTGACCAACAAGACAACTAATCGCCAAGATCTTATGTGGCGAGGGAGCTTGCTCCCGCTGGGGCGCGCAGCGGCCCCCGGTTTTTACGGACGCTGCGCAACCGAGCGGGAGCAAGCTCCCTCGCCACAGTTCGAGCAACGTAATACCTGTGGGAGCGAGCTTGCTCGCGATGAGGCCCTCCAGATCGATAAAGGTGCACCTGCCAGCCACTCGCCACCCCCTGGTGCATCACACCGAACGAAACGTTCGCCGCCCCCTACAGTCAGTAACTCATGACCCCGCTCACGGTGACAGGTCCGCGATGCTCACTTTGATCAAGCAAGAAAAACTGCTGTTGCTGGCGCTGGTCGCTGCGTGTATCGCCTATCCGCTGGAGCACTGGCTGTTGGGCAGCGGGCAGTTGGTGGCATTGATCGGCGGCCTGGTCCTGATCGGTTTCATCGTCGCGGCCTCCATGCGCGTGGCCCATCACGCCGAGCTGCTGGCGGAAAAGGTCGGTGATCCTTACGGCACCATGATCCTGACCTTGTCGGCGGTGCTGGTGGAAGTGGTGATCCTGGCGATCATGATGAGCAACGAAGCGTCGTCGACGTTAGTGCGGGACACGATCTACTCGGCGGTGATGCTCGACATCAACGGCATCCTCGGGCTGGCGGCGCTGATGGGCGGGATCAAGCATGGCGAGCAGGTCTACAACGACGATTCGGCGCGCACCTACAGCGTGATGATTCTCACGGCCATGGGCGTGTCGATGGTGGTGCCGGAGTTCATTCCCCAGGAGAGCTGGAAAACCTATTCGGCCTTCACCATCGGCGCGATGATCGTGTTGTACACCCTGTTCCTGCGCATGCAGGTCGGGCCCCACAGTTACTTTTTCAGCTACAGCTACCCGGAAAAGCGCCGCAAGAAAGAACCGGTGGAAAACCAGCCGGAACCCATCAGCCTGACGCTTTCCATCGGCGCACTGGTGTTTGGCGTGGTGGTGATCGGCGCCCTGGCCGAAGTCATGTCCAAGGCCATCGACCTGGGGCTGGAAGGCTCGGGCGCGCCGCCAGTGGTCACGGCGATCCTGGTGGCCGCGATCTCCGCCGCGCCGGAAATCCTCACCGCCCTGCGTGCGGCCCTCGCCAATCGCATGCAGTCGGTGGTGAACATCGCGCTGGGGGCTTCGCTGTCCACCGTGATCCTCACCGTGCCCGTGATGGAAGCCATGGCCCTCTACACCGGCCAACCCTTCCAGATGGCAATGACCCCGGTGCAGACGGTGATGATCTTCATTACCCTGATCGTCTGCGCGATCAACCTTAACGATGGTGAAACCAATGCCATCGAAGGCATGACCCACTTTGTGTTGTTCGCGACGTTTATCATGTTGTCGCTGTTGGGCCTCTAGACCCAACACAATCCCCACTGTGGGAGCGAGCTTGCTCGCGATAGCGGCCGGACATTCAACATCGATGTTGATTGATCTGGCGCCATCGCGAGCAAGCTCGCTCCCACAGGTTTTTTAGGGTGGGGTCAGGCGCCGGCGATCAACTCCCGTGCCGCCTGGCTGTGATCGGCAATCAACCCCTTCAGGTCCAGCCCCTCGACCTGTCCGTCGATCACCCGCCATTGCCCACCGATCATCACCCGATCCGCCCGGTCCGCGCCGCACAGCAGCAGGGCCGAGACCGGGTCGTGGCTGCCGGAGAAACGCAGCTCATCGAGCTTGAACAGTGCCAGGTCGGCCTGCTTGCCCACGGCCAGTTCGCCGATGTCGCTGCGCCCGAGCAATTGCGCCGAGCCCCGGGTCGCCCAGCCCAGTACGCGCGCCGGCGTGATCGCTGGCGCGCCGTAGCGCAGGCGCTGGATGTACAGCGCCTGGCGGGTTTCGAGGATCATGTTCGAGGCGTCGTTGGACGCCGAACCGTCGACGCCCAGGCCCACGGGAGCGCCGGCGGCGGTGAGTTCCAGGGTCGGGCAAATGCCCGATGCCAGGCGCATGTTCGAACTCGGGCAATGGCAGATGCCGGTGCCGGCGGCGCCGAGACGGGCGATTTCATCCGGGTTGAAATGAATGCCGTGGGCCAGCCAGGTGCGCGGACCGAGCCAGCCGACGCTGTCCAGGTAATCCACAGTACGCAGGCCGAAGCGTTGCAGGCAGAACGCTTCCTCATCGAGGGTTTCGGCCAGGTGCGTGTGCAAGCGTACGTCGAGCTTCTCCGCCAGTTCGGCACTGGCGCTCATGATCTGGGGCGTGACCGAAAAAGGTGAGCAGGGTGCCAGGGCAATCTGGATCTGCGCGCCGTCGCCGCGCTCGTGGTACTCGGCGATCAAGCGCTGGCTGTCGGCGAGAATCACCTCGCCCTGCTGCACGGTCTGCTGCGGCGGCAAGCCACCGTCAGCCTCGCCCAGGCTCATGGAACCGCGGGTCAGCATCGCGCGCATGCCCAGTTCACGGACACTTTGCACTTGCACATCGATGGCATTTTCCAGGCCCTGGGGAAACAGGTAATGGTGGTCGGCCGCCGTGGTGCAGCCCGACAGCAGCAACTCGGCCAAGGCCACTTTGCTCGCCAGGGCGAGTTTTTCCGGGGTCAGTCGCGCCCACACCGGGTAGAGGGTTTTCAGCCACGGGAACAACGGCTGGTTCACCACCGGCGCCCAGGCACGGGTCAAGGTCTGATAGAAGTGATGATGGGTGTTGATCAGCCCCGGCAGGATCACATGCTCGCGGGCGTCGAAGATCTGGTCGCAGGGCTGGGCGGGTGTCTGGCCGGCGCTCAGCAGTTCGACGATCACACCGTCCTGCAGGACGAGACCGCCACGGGCATCGAGGTCGTTGGCGGTGAAAATGGCGAGGGGATTTTTTAACCAGGTACGGGTCGCAGGCATGGTGGCCGGCTCCTCTGAAAGTGGGTTCAGGTTAGCCAGCTCAGTGATGCCCTGTCTGCTGATCCAGGGTCGCCCGTTGGATAGGGCGAGGTGCGGAGTTTACTCAGGTTGCGTTGCAGTTTTCCAGAGCCCGCCGAGATCAACATGTGGGAGCGAGCTTGCTCGCGATAGCGGTGGGTCAGTCGACATCAATGTTGGATGTGAGACCGCCATCGCGAGCAAGCTCGCTCCCACAGGGTTATCGGTGTTCCACAGGGTATCGGGGTGTTTACCAGGGAATCGTCTCACCCTTGTAGTTGACGAAGTGATGCCCACCCTTGCCGGCAAAGGCGTTGACCTGGTCGATCAGCCCACGGGTGCTGGTCTCGACATCAATGTCCGCGCCTTCACCGCCCATGTCGGTCTTCACCCAGCCCGGGTGCAGCGACAGCACGGTCAATGTCTGCTCGCCCAGTTGGCTGACGAAGCTGTTGGTCATGGAGTTGAGCGCCGCCTTGCTGGCCTTGTACAGCGCCAGTTCCGGTGCGTCGGGCATGGTCACGCTGCCCAGCACCGAACTCATGAACGCCAGCACGCCGCTGCCGTCGCGGATCTGGCCGACGAAGCGTTGGGCCAGGTTGATCGGCGCCACGGCGTTGGTGAAGAACAGCTGGCCGACTTCCGCCAGTGTCGCGCCGCCCGGGTTCTGGTTGTCCGGGCCTTTGACGCCGGCGTTGACGAACAGCAGGTCGAAGGTCTCGCCCTTGAGCTGTTGGCTCAGGGCGATGACGGCTTGCTGATCGTCCATGTCGAGCTTTTCGATCCGCACCGGGCCCAGCGCCTTCAATGCCTCGGCGTTCTGCGGGTTGCGCACGGTGGCGGTCACGTTCCAGCCATCGCTGAGCAGTGTCTTCACCAGACCGAGGCCCAGGCCCCGGGAGGCGCCGATGATCAATGCGTTTCTTGCCGAAGTCATGAGGGGCATCCTTGAAAGAAAAAGGTCACGGGTTCAATGGACAACGTTGCCCGAGCCGTTGTCTCAGCTCGTGACGCAACGCGTCGAGTTCGGTCATGCGGGTTTCGATCAGGTTCAGTTTGTCTTGCAGTAATTGCGCTACGGCGCAGTCAGGGTCCTGCGCCTGCCACAGGGCGGCGACGCTGTTGCCGATTTCGCTCAGGGTAAAGCCCAGGCGCTGGGCCGTCTTGATGTAGAGCACCAGTTGCACCATATCGGCGGGGTAGTGGCGATAGCCGTTGGCGCTGCGCTGCGCCGCGATCAGGCCCCGCTGTTCGTAGAAACGCAGGGTGTCTCGACTGACGGCGCAGGCCTGGGCTAATTCACCGATGCGCATTGTGGAGCTCCAGAGGACTTGACCTTGGAGCATACCCCAGGCTTTAGCCTCTTCGCTCCCCCAATTATCTGGAGCAAAGTGTATGTGGACTTCGATGCAATACCGCCGGGTGGTGCGCGGCAGCGCCTGGTACGACCTTATCGTGTCGGCCGTGCTGGCCACGCCGTGGAGCTTTGCGGCGTTGCATGGTGTGTTGATGAGCATGACCCGGCTATTTGACCTGCCTGGAGAGCTGCCGCCGTTTGCGCCGGCGCATCTGCTGATGGTGAATTTGCTGGGCTCGATTGTCTGCGTGTGGGCGGTGCTGCGAATTCGGGATCCGCAGCCGCTGTATGGGCGTTATGACGCGGTGGGGCGGTTTTTGTTTGCGACCTGGATGCTGTATGCATTGCTTCATGGGGCCAATGCGGTGTTGTGGGTTTTCCTGTTTTTCGAGGTGGTATGGGGGCTGGTTCAGGTGTTGCCTGTTAGGGCCTCATCGCGAGCAAGCTCGCTCCCACAGAGGGACCTGAGTCAAACCTGAGTTGACGGTTCACCCCGATCAAATGTGGGAGCGAGCTTGCTCGCGATAGGCGCTTCGCGGTCTATCTCAATGTCCCGCCTGCCAGGGCTGCCCCAGCGACACCGGCGCATACAGCCGGGTGCGCACGGCGTCCCGGGACAGTAGAACCAACACCACAATGGTCGCGGCATACGGCAGCATCGCCAGCAGACTCGATGGAATCGCCAGGCCCAACCCCTGGGCCACCAGGTGCAGGATGCTGGCGAGGCCGAACAGGTAGGCGCCCAGTAGCAGGCGCCACACCCGCCAACTGGCGAACACCACCAGCGCCAGGGCGATCCAGCCACGCCCGGCGCTCATGTTTTCGGCCCACATCGGCGTGTAGGCCAACGATAGATAGGCGCCGGCCAACCCGGCCATGGCGCCGCCAAACAGCACCGCCAGGGTCCGCACTCGCAATACCGGCAGGCCCATGGCGCTGGCGGCATCGGGGTTCTCGCCGACGGCCTGGATGATCAACCCGGCGCGACTCCTCACGATCACCCACGCCACCAGGGCAAACAGCGCGAAGGACAGGTAAACCAGCAGATCCTGGGCAAACAGCGTCCGTCCTATCAACGGGATGTCACTCAGGTAGGGAATGGCCAACGGCTCGAAACCCGCCAACGGTTTACCGACCCAGGCCGCCCCGACAAAGCTCGACAGCCCCACCCCGAAAATCGTCAGCGCCAGCCCGGTGGCCACCTGGTTGGCGTTGAACACCAGCGCCACCAGCGCGAACAATGCCGACAACAGCATCCCGGCGGCCATCGCCAGCAGCACGCCGAGCCAGAGGTTGCCGCTGTTGAACGCGACGATAAAACCGATCACCGCGCCGAACAGCATCATGCCTTCCTGCCCCAGGTTAAGGACGCCGCTTTTTTCGCAGACCAATTCACCCAGGGCCACCAGCAGCAGCGGTGTGCCGCAGCGGACCATGGCGTAGAAAATATTGCTCAACAGGTCGATATCCATCACAGGGCTCCTGCCTGTACCGCAGTGGTTCGGGCGCGCCGGGACCAGCGCAGGTTCAGGCGTGGCCGGTAGAGGATCAGCACGTCGCAGGCCAACAGGAAAAACAGCATCATCCCTTGGAACAACTGGGTGATCGCCTGGGGCAGGTTCAACGACATCTGAGCGCTCTCACCGCCGATGTACAGCAGGGCCATCAACAAGCTGGCAAACAGAATGCCGATGGGGTTGAGGCGTCCCAGGAAGGCCACGGTAATCGCCGCATAGCCGTAGCCCGGCGACACCTGGGGCACCAGTTGGCCGATCGGCCCGGTCACTTCGCAGACACCGGCCAGTCCGGCCAGCGCCCCGCTGATCAACAACGCCAGCCACACCAGCGGCTTCTGGCGAAAGCCGGCGAAACCGGCGGCGCGGGCGTCGAGGCCAAGCACCTTGATCTGAAAGCCGACGAAGCTTTTCTGCAGCAAGACCCACACCGCCACCAACGCCAGCAGGGCGAAATACAGCCCGGCATGGACCCGGCCGTCCTCCAGCAGCAAGGGCAGGCGACTGGCCTCGCCGAACATCGCCGACTCCGGGAAGTTGAAACCCGCCGGGTCTTTCAACGGCCCGTGAACGCAAAACAGCAGCAGGTTCAGGGCGATGTAATTGAGCATGATGCTGGTCAGGATCTCGTTTGCATTGAAACGCGTGCGCAGCCACGCCGTGAGTCCGGCCCAGGCCGCCCCGGCCAGGGTACCGGTCAGCAGGATCAACACCAATGCCCAGCGGCTTTGCACGCCGATGATGTTCACCGCCAAGGCGCTGCCGGCCAGGGCACCCAGCAGCAGTTGGCCTTCGGCGCCGATGTTCCAGATCCGCGCCTGATAAGCCACTGCCAGGCCTAGGGCGCACAGCAGGATCGGCAAGGTCTTGACCAGCCATTCGGACACGCCGTACAGGTCGCTGATCGGGGCGATCAACAGGGTGTACAGCGTTTGCACCGGGTCATGTCCCAGGGCGATAAACAGCAGCGAGCCACAGCCCAGGGTCAACACGGCGGCCAATAGCGGCGAGCACCAGAGCATCAGGCGCGATTGCTGGCCGCGGGGTTCGAGAGAAAGCAGCATGGAAAACTCCGTTAAACCGGCGCGGGGGCAGGGGATTGAGAGGCGTCGAATTGACCAGCCATCCACGCTCCGATGTCGCTGAGGCGGGTCTCGACCGTAGGGCGCAAGGCCGACAGGCGCCCGCCGCACAAGGCACCGAGGCGGTCGCTGATCTGAAACAGTTCGTCGAGGTCTTCGGAGATCACCAGAATCGCCGCGCCCGCGTCGCGCAGGGCGATCAGGGCGCGATGGATGGTCGCCGCCGCACCGACATCCACGCCCCAGGTCGGGTGCGCGGCCACAAGCAGTTTTGGCTGTTGGAGGATTTCCCGACCGAGAATGAATTTCTGCAGGTTGCCCCCCGAAAGACTGCGTGCCGGGGTTCGGGTGCCGGGTGTTTTCACGCCAAAGCGGCGGATGATGTCCTCGGCCAGGTGTTCGACCTGGCGGCGTCGAATCAGCCCATGGCTGACCAGGCCCTGTTGGAAAGCGCTGAGCAAGGCGTTATCCGCCAGGCTCAATTGCGGCACGGCGCCGTGGCCCAGGCGTTCGGCGGGGACGAATGCCAGGCCAAGCCGACGCCGGGCGTCGGGGCGCAGGTGCGCGACGGGTTGCCCGTCGAATCGGATCGTATCGCCCTGCTGGCGGGGAAGCTGTGTTTCTCCGCTGAGCAACGCCAGCCATTCGTCCTGGCCGTTGCCCGCCACCCCGGCGATGCCGACGATTTCGCCGCTGCAGACCTCAAGGTCAATGTCTCGCAACGAACAGCCGAACGGGTCCGGGTTATGCCATGACAGCTTGTTGATTTGCAGGAAGGCTTTGTCTGCGCTGACCTTGGGGTAGTCCGTGATCAGCCCGGCGGCTTCGCCAACCATCAGTTGCGCCAGCTCCCGGTCCGAGCAGTGCGCCGGGGTGCAATGCCCCGCCACCCGTCCGCCGCGCAGTACCGTGGCGCTGTGGCACAAGGCTCGCACTTCCCCGAGCTTGTGGCTGATAAACAAAATGCTGCAGCCCTCGCTCGCCAGGCGGCGCAGGGTCACGAACAGTTCTTCGGCTTCTGCGGGCGTGAGCACTGAGGTCGGTTCATCGAGAATCAACAGGCGAATGTCCTGCATCAGGCAGCGAATGATCTCCACCCGCTGGCGCTCGCCAATCGACAGGTCGTGGACCAGCCGCTGCGGTTCCAGTGCCATGCCGTAGCGTCGGGAAACGTCGCGGATCCGGGGTTCCAGTTGCGTCGGCGTACCGGCTGCCGCGCCCATTGCCAGGGCGATGTTTTGCGCAACGGTGAGGGTTTCGAACAGCGAGAAATGCTGGAACACCATGCCGATGCCCAGGCTGCGAGCCTGGGCCGGGTTACGCAGGTTGACGCGCTGGCCTTGCCAGATCACTTCACCCGAATCGGCAGCAGTAACGCCGTAGATAATCTTCATCAGGGTGCTTTTACCCGCACCGTTTTCGCCGAGCAGGGCGTGGATCTCGCCGGGCTGGATGCTCAGGTCGATGGCGTCGTTGGCCAGGCAACCGGGGTAGCGTTTGCTGATCTTGCGCAGTTGCAGGCGCGCGGTGGAGTCGGGGTTGGACATGACAGGCTCGGGCCGATGGACTGGAATGCCTGTGAATAAAGCAATTTCCTGGCCATCAGGTCAGGAAATTGCCTTGGGCCCAGCACTAGGGCCCTCTGCGTGTGGCCTGGGCCGCGGCGATTGGACAATTCTGCACTGGGTTGGAGCGAGCGCGTTTTACGCAGGCATCGGTATGCCCTGAAATGGGTGGTTAAAAATTGAGCAAGCGGCCGCGAGCCATGTTCTTCTTGGGGCGGGAGGAGCCATGAACGGGTTATCCACAGGTTGCTCCACAGTTATTGTGCGCAAGCCGGAAACTTGGGCATAAGCACTGCGGGGCTTTCTTCTAAAGGTGATAACCCTGTGCAAGCGTTTGTTTTGCGGATGGATTTGTCGGTTGGGTGGAGTTTTGGACGAAAAATGAGCAACCCTCTGAAAGCCGCATGACAAAAGGGTTACAGGGGGATGTACTCAGGTTATCCACAGTCGGGTGCACAGTGGATGTGGGCAAGTTGAACGATTGCGCGATGCAAGCCTGCGAACTCAACGCGCCAACAGGATCCTTCCACGGCTCAGGCCGGCCAGTTGCGTTTGCAGGGTTTCGATGTGGGCTTCACCCACGGCCAATTGCAGGTCTACGCCATTGGCGGTGAAGCGTTCTTCATTGACCAGCCCGCCGCACTCGGCGACGCGCAGTTTCACCAGGGGCAGTTCGGCGAACCCGCAGCTACAGTGCAGCGGCACACGGCTGATCAATTCGATTTTTTCGGCGTTTTGCAGGCATTTATTCGCGCCGCCGCCATAAGCCCGGGCGAGCCCGCCGGTGCCCAGTTGAATCCCGCCGTACCAGCGAACCACCAGCACCACGACTTGATCGCAGGCCTGGGCTTCGATCGCGGCCAGGATCGGCCGACCGGCGGTGCCACCTGGCTCGCCATCGTCGTTGCTGCGGTATTGGTCGCCGAGTTTCCAGGCCCAGCAATTGTGCGTGGCATCCAGGTCGCTGTGTTGCTCGATGAACGCTTGGGCATCGGCGGGGCTGGTGATGGGCGCGGCGAAGGTGATGAAGCGGCTTTTGCGAATGTCTTCGCGGTACTCGCAAAAGCCGGCAAGGGTAAAGGGCATGGCGATCTTAAAGAGTGGGTGTCAGGCCGCAGCCCTTGAGAATGATGCGGATCAGGTTGTCACCCGCGTCGATCATGTCCTGCTTGGTCAACTTGCTGCGACCGGTCACGCGACAGATCTGAGTGGCGAAATCGGCGTAATGCTGGGTGCTGCCCCACAACAGGAAAATAAGGTGCACCGGGTCGATCGGGTCCATCTTGCCGGCGTCGATCCAGGCCTGGAACACGGCCGCCCGGCCATTGAACCAGGCGCGATAATCCTGGTTGAAGTACTCGGTCAGACATTCGCCACCGCTGATCACTTCCATGGCAAACAACCGCGACGCCTGGGGCTGGCGACGAGAGAACTCCATTTTGGCGCGGATATAGCGGGTCAGGGCTTCGGCCGGATCATCCTCGGCGGTGAGGGTATTGAAGGTACTGTCCCACAATTCGATGATGTTGCTCAGCACCGCCACGTACAGGCCAAGTTTATTGGTGAAGTAATAATGCAGGTTCGCCTTCGGCAGCCCAGCCTTGAGGGCGATGGCATTCATGCTGGTGCCTTTGAACCCGTGGCGAGCGAATTCATCTTCGGCGGCCTTGAGAATCGTCTCTTCGTTCTTTTGACGAATGCGACTGGTGGGCTTGCCGCTGTGGGCAGGGACTTCAAAGGTCATGGGCGTTTCCGGGCTGGTTCTGTGGGGCAAGCAAGTGCGTTGATAGCGCACCGGCATCAATCCGACAAGTGCCATCACACTAAAAGCCGGCTAAACACCTGTGGGAGCGAGTTTGCTCGCGATAGCGGCTGGTCAGTCAGCGGTGATGTGGATGACCTATCGCCATCGCGAGCAAGCTCGCTCCCACAAGGGGCGGAGGAGATCAGCGAGTTGCCGCCAAGCTGTCGAGAAAACTCTCCAGCACCAGATGAGGCCGGCGGCCCTTGCGCGTAACCGACGCCAGGCTCAGGTCATAGAACCGTGCGGTAGGTTTCAAGGCCCGCAACCGACCTTGCTGGACCCAGAGGTTGGCGTAGTGATCGGGCAGGTAACCGATGTAGCGCCCGGTGAGGATCAGGAACGCCATGCCTTCGCGGTCCGATGCACTCGCGGTGCAGTTGAGCGCCTGGTAGTGGGCCTGGACCTCGGCCGGCAGGCGGAACGTGGGGGCGATGGCGTCCTGGCTGTTGAGGCGAGCGTCTTCAAGTTGTTGGTCATCGACATAAAACAGCGGGTGCCCGACCGCGCAGTACAGCAGTGATCGTTCGCTGTACAACGGTTGATATTCCAGCCCGGACAAGGCACTGGCCTGGGGGACTACGCCAACATGCAAGCGTCCGTCGAGCACGCCTTGCTCGACTTCGTTGGGGGCGATCATGCGAATCTGGATCTGCACGTCGGGCCCGCGCTCTTTCAATTGCGCCAGGGCGTGGGTGATGCGCATGTGGGGCAGGGTGACCAGATTGTCGGTCAGGCCGATGGTCAACTCACCGCGCAGATGCTGGTGCAGGCCGTTGACCTCGGTGCGAAAGCTTTCCAGTGCGCTCAATAACTGCAACGCCGATTGATACACCTCGCGCCCTTCTTCGGTCAGGGAAAAACCCGCGCGCCCGCGCTGGCACAGGCGCAAACCGAGGCGTTGTTCGAGGTCGCTCATCTGCTGGCTGATGGCCGAACGGCCGATGCCCAGCACGGTTTCCGCCGCGGAGAATCCACCGCATTCCACTACGCTGCGAAAAATGCGCAGCAGGCGAATATCAAAGTCGCTGACCTGGGCCAGTGGATCGGGACGACGAGCGCTCATAGTTTAGTGATCCACTGACTGAAGGTTACAAAAGTTGGATTTCACCGACTTTATCGCCGTGGCAACTTAGCTGCAAGAACGCTTTCGATCCCCTGTCGCTTATGACCTGCGAGGTTTTGTCGATGAACATGCCCGAACACGCTGCCGGTTGCCTGGCCAGCCAGCTCAAGCTCGATGCCCACTGGATGCCTTACACCGCCAACCGCAATTTCCAGCGCGATCCGCGCCTGATTGTCGCCGCCGAAGGCAGTTGGCTGGTGGATGATAAAGGGCGCAAGGTGTACGACTCGCTGTCGGGCCTGTGGACATGCGGCGCCGGGCACACCCGCAAGGAAATCCAGGAAGCGGTCGCCAAGCAACTGGGCACCCTCGATTACTCGCCGGGGTTCCAGTACGGTCATCCGCTGTCGTTCCAGTTGGCGGAAAAAATCACCAGCCTGACCCCGGGCAATCTCAATCACGTGTTCTTCACCGATTCCGGCTCCGAGTGCGCCGATACTGCGGTGAAGATGGTCCGCGCTTATTGGCGTCTCAAGGGCCAGGCGACCAAGACCAAGATGATTGGGCGTGCCCGTGGTTATCACGGCGTGAACATCGCCGGCACCAGCCTCGGCGGTGTCAGCGGCAACCGCAAGTTGTTCGGTCAGGCGATGATGGATGTCGATCATTTGCCCCACACCTTACTGGCCAGCAACGCCTATTCCCGTGGCATGCCCAAAGAGGGTGGCATCGCCTTGGCCGATGAACTGCTGAAGCTGATCGAACTGCACGATGCGTCCAACATCGCTGCTGTGTTTGTCGAACCGATGGCAGGGTCGGCCGGCGTGCTGGTGCCGCCTGAGGGTTATCTCAAGCGCCTGCGGGAAATCTGCGACCAGCACAGCATTCTCTTGGTGTTCGACGAAGTGATCACCGGTTTCGGCCGCACCGGTTCGATGTTCGGTGCCGACAGCTTTGGCGTGACCCCGGACCTGATGTGCATCGCCAAGCAAGTCACCAACGGCGCGATCCCCATGGGCGCGGTGATTGCCAGCTCCGAGATCTACCAGACCTTCATGAACCAGCCAACACCCGAGTACGCAGTGGAATTCCCCCACGGCTACACCTACTCGGCGCACCCGGTGGCCTGTGCGGCTGGCCTGGCGGCGCTGGACTTGCTGCAGAAGGAAAACCTGGTGCAGAGCGTGGCCGAGATCGCTCCGCATTTCGAGAATGCATTGCACGGCTTGAAGGGCGCGAAGAACGTCATCGACATTCGCAACTATGGCTTGGCCGGCGCGATCCAGATCGCCGGGCGCGATGGCGATGCAATCGTGCGTCCGTTCGAGGCCGGCATGGCGTTGTGGAAAGCCGGGTTCTATGTGCGGTTCGGCGGTGACACCCTGCAATTCGGGCCTACGTTCAACAGTAAGCCGCAGGATCTGGATCGCCTGTTCGACGCCGTCGGTGAAGTGCTGAACAAGCTCGACTGATGCGTCCTTCTCTATAGCTTTCGATAACGGGCGTCCGGTCACGGGCGCCTGTGGATAATTCTGGAGTCCCCATGAGCCTCATCCCGCATTTGATCAATGGCGAATTGCTGAGCGACAGCGCTCGCACCGCCGATGTGTTCAACCCGTCCACTGGCCAGGCCATCCATAAGGTGCCGTTGGCTGATCGCGCGACCATCCAGCAAGCCATCGACGCTGCCAAGGCGGCTTTCCCGGCCTGGCGCAATACGCCTGCGGCCAAGCGTGCGCAGGTCATGTTCCGTTTCAAGCAATTGCTGGAGCAAAACGAGTCGCGTATCGCCCAGTTGATCAGCGAAGAACACGGCAAGACCTTGGAAGACGCGGCCGGTGAGCTCAAGCGAGGCATCGAAAACGTCGAGTTTGCTTGTGCCGCGCCAGAAATCCTGAAAGGCGAATACAGCCGTAACGTAGGCCCGAACATCGATGCCTGGTCAGACTTTCAACCTTTGGGCGTGGTGGCGGGTATCACGCCGTTCAACTTCCCGGCGATGGTGCCGCTGTGGATGTATCCGCTGGCGATCGTCTGCGGTAACTGCTTTATTCTCAAGCCGTCCGAGCGCGACCCGAGTTCGACGCTGCTGATTGCCCAACTGCTGTTGGAAGCCGGTTTGCCCAAGGGCGTCTTGAGCGTGGTCCATGGCGACAAGGCTGCCGTGGATGCACTGATCGAAGCGCCGGAAGTGAAGGCGCTGAGTTTTGTCGGTTCGACGCCGATTGCCGAATACATCTATGCCGAGGGCACCCGACGTGGCAAGCGCGTCCAGGCACTGGGTGGGGCGAAGAACCATGCGGTGCTGATGCCGGATGCCGACCTGGACAATGCCGTCAGCGCACTGATGGGCGCGGCGTACGGTTCGTGCGGCGAGCGTTGCATGGCGATTTCGGTGGCTGTGTGTGTCGGCGACCAGGTGGCGGATGCATTGGTGTCCAAGCTGGTGCCGCAAATCAAGGCGCTGAAGATCGGCGCCGGCACGTCTTGCGGGCTGGACATGGGGCCGCTGGTGACCGGTCAGCATCGGGATAAGGTCAGTGGCTATATAGAAGAGGGTGTGGCGGCAGGTGCTTCGCTGATTGTCGATGGTCGCGGCTTGAGTGTGGCCGGGCATGAAGAGGGCTTCTTCCTTGGTGGCTGCCTGTTCGATCGTGTGACTCCCGAGATGCGCATCTATAAGGAGGAGATCTTTGGGCCGGTGCTGTGCATCGTCCGGGTCAACAGCCTGGAAGAGGCGATGCAACTGATCAATGATCACGAGTATGGCAACGGCACCTGTATCTTCACCCGCGATGGCGAAGCGGCGCGGTTGTTCTGCGACGAGATCGAGGTTGGCATGGTGGGCGTCAACGTTCCCTTGCCGGTACCTGTGGCCTATCACAGCTTTGGCGGCTGGAAGCGTTCGCTGTTCGGCGACCTGCACGCCTATGGCCCGGACGGCGTGCGTTTCTATACCCGTCGCAAGGCCATCACCCAGCGCTGGCCGCAGCGTGCCAGCCATGAGGCTTCACAGTTCGCTTTCCCTAGCTTGTAATCGGTGAGTGAAGAGGCCGGCGCCCTTGGGCGCCGGCCTCTTTGTTTACAGAGCTTTCAGGCTGATGTGACAGAATTGTGAAAATAGGTGTTGACGGCAGATTCTGGACGTCTATAATTCGCCCCACTTCCGGCGCAGTCGAAACGGAAAACTCCTTGAGATTCAACGAGTTAAGTAGGTTTCGACGGTGCAGGACTTCAGTTCATCGAAGTTCGGAAGAAGCAGATAGTGCAGTGTTGTTTGGCTCTATCGGCGGTTCGATCTTCTCGGTCGAAAGCGGTGAAAAAGAGGTGTTGACAGCAGCGACTAACGCTGTAGAATTCGCCTCCCGCTAACGAGAGATCGGAAGCGCAAGTGGTTGAAGTTGATAAGGAAACTTTGAAAACTTCTGAAAATAACCGCTTGACAGATACACGGGGCGCTGTAGAATGCGCGCCTCGGTTGAGACGAAAGACTCAGCCAACCGCTCTTTAACAACTGAATCAAGCAATTCGTGTGGGTGCTTGTGGAGTCAGACTGCTAGTCAACAGATTATCAGCATCACAAGTTACTCCGCGAGAAATCAAAGATGTAACCAACGATTGCTGAGCCAAGTTTAGGGTTTTCTCAAAACCCAAAGATGTTTGAACTGAAGAGTTTGATCATGGCTCAGATTGAACGCTGGCGGCAGGCCTAACACATGCAAGTCGAGCGGTAGAGAGGTGCTTGCACCTCTTGAGAGCGGCGGACGGGTGAGTAATGCCTAGGAATCTGCCTGGTAGTGGGGGATAACGCTCGGAAACGGACGCTAATACCGCATACGTCCTACGGGAGAAAGCAGGGGACCTTCGGGCCTTGCGCTATCAGATGAGCCTAGGTCGGATTAGCTAGTTGGTGAGGTAATGGCTCACCAAGGCGACGATCCGTAACTGGTCTGAGAGGATGATCAGTCACACTGGAACTGAGACACGGTCCAGACTCCTACGGGAGGCAGCAGTGGGGAATATTGGACAATGGGCGAAAGCCTGATCCAGCCATGCCGCGTGTGTGAAGAAGGTCTTCGGATTGTAAAGCACTTTAAGTTGGGAGGAAGGGCATTAACCTAATACGTTAGTGTTTTGACGTTACCGACAGAATAAGCACCGGCTAACTCTGTGCCAGCAGCCGCGGTAATACAGAGGGTGCAAGCGTTAATCGGAATTACTGGGCGTAAAGCGCGCGTAGGTGGTTCGTTAAGTTGGAT
Organism: Pseudomonas sp. FSO-7; assembly: GCF_059579345.1. Lineage (NCBI taxonomy): Bacteria > Pseudomonadati > Pseudomonadota > Gammaproteobacteria > Pseudomonadales > Pseudomonadaceae > Pseudomonas > Pseudomonas sp. FSO-7. The sequence continues at coordinate 858,016 of NZ_CM184193.1, forward strand.
GTGAAAGCCCCGGGCTCAACCTGGGAACTGCATTCAAAACTGTCGAGCTAGAGTATGGTAGAGGGTGGTGGAATTTCCTGTGTAGCGGTGAAATGCGTAGATATAGGAAGGAACACCAGTGGCGAAGGCGACCACCTGGACTGATACTGACACTGAGGTGCGAAAGCGTGGGGAGCAAACAGGATTAGATACCCTGGTAGTCCACGCCGTAAACGATGTCAACTAGCCGTTGGGAGCCTTGAGCTCTTAGTGGCGCAGCTAACGCATTAAGTTGACCGCCTGGGGAGTACGGCCGCAAGGTTAAAACTCAAATGAATTGACGGGGGCCCGCACAAGCGGTGGAGCATGTGGTTTAATTCGAAGCAACGCGAAGAACCTTACCAGGCCTTGACATCCAATGAACTTTCCAGAGATGGATTGGTGCCTTCGGGAGCATTGAGACAGGTGCTGCATGGCTGTCGTCAGCTCGTGTCGTGAGATGTTGGGTTAAGTCCCGTAACGAGCGCAACCCTTGTCCTTAGTTACCAGCACGTTATGGTGGGCACTCTAAGGAGACTGCCGGTGACAAACCGGAGGAAGGTGGGGATGACGTCAAGTCATCATGGCCCTTACGGCCTGGGCTACACACGTGCTACAATGGTCGGTACAGAGGGTTGCCAAGCCGCGAGGTGGAGCTAATCCCACAAAACCGATCGTAGTCCGGATCGCAGTCTGCAACTCGACTGCGTGAAGTCGGAATCGCTAGTAATCGCGAATCAGAATGTCGCGGTGAATACGTTCCCGGGCCTTGTACACACCGCCCGTCACACCATGGGAGTGGGTTGCACCAGAAGTAGCTAGTCTAACCTTCGGGAGGACGGTTACCACGGTGTGATTCATGACTGGGGTGAAGTCGTAACAAGGTAGCCGTAGGGGAACCTGCGGCTGGATCACCTCCTTAATCGACGACCGCAGCTGCTTCATGAGCTCCCACACGAATTGCTTGATTCATTGAAGAAGACGATAGAAGCAGCTTTAAGCTCCAAGCTGATAGCTCACGCTAACAGTTACAAGCTCGAAATTGGGTCTGTAGCTCAGTTGGTTAGAGCGCACCCCTGATAAGGGTGAGGTCGGCAGTTCGAATCTGCCCAGACCCACCAATTTTGTAATGGGGCCATAGCTCAGCTGGGAGAGCGCCTGCCTTGCACGCAGGAGGTCAGCGGTTCGATCCCGCTTGGCTCCACCATAAACTGCTTCTGAAAGCTTAGAAATGAGCATTCCATCCAGGTGATGGTGAATGTTGATTTCTAGTCTTTTGATTAGATCGTTCTTTAAAAATTTGGGTATGTGATAGAAAGATAGACTGAACGTTACTTTCACTGGTAACGGATCAGGCTAAGGTAAAATTTGTGAGTTGCTCTTAGAGCAAGATCGAATTTTCGGCGAATGTCGTCTTCACAGTATAACCAGATTGCTTGGGGTTATATGGTCAAGTGAAGAAGCGCATACGGTGGATGCCTTGGCAGTCAGAGGCGATGAAAGACGTGGTAGCCTGCGAAAAGCTTCGGGGAGTCGGCAAACAGACTGTGATCCGGAGATGTCTGAATGGGGGAACCCAGCCATCATAAGATGGTTATCTTGTACTGAATACATAGGTGCAAGAGGCGAACCAGGGGAACTGAAACATCTAAGTACCCTGAGGAAAAGAAATCAACCGAGATTCCCTTAGTAGTGGCGAGCGAACGGGGACTAGCCCTTAAGCTTCTTTGATTTTAGCGGAACGCTCTGGAAAGTGCGGCCATAGTGGGTGATAGCCCTGTACGCGAAAGGATCTTAGAAGTGAAATCGAGTAGGACGGAGCACGAGAAACTTTGTCTGAATATGGGGGGACCATCCTCCAAGGCTAAATACTACTGACTGACCGATAGTGAACTAGTACCGTGAGGGAAAGGCGAAAAGAACCCCGGAGAGGGGAGTGAAATAGATCCTGAAACCGTATGCGTACAAGCAGTGGGAGCCCACTTTGTTGGGTGACTGCGTACCTTTTGTATAATGGGTCAGCGACTTATTTTCAGTGGCGAGCTTAACCGAATAGGGGAGGCGTAGCGAAAGCGAGTCTTAATAGGGCGTCTAGTCGCTGGGAATAGACCCGAAACCGGGCGATCTATCCATGGGCAGGTTGAAGGTTAGGTAACACTGACTGGAGGACCGAACCGACTACCGTTGAAAAGTTAGCGGATGACCTGTGGATCGGAGTGAAAGGCTAATCAAGCTCGGAGATAGCTGGTTCTCCTCGAAAGCTATTTAGGTAGCGCCTCATGTATCACTGTAGGGGGTAGAGCACTGTTTCGGCTAGGGGGTCATCCCGACTTACCAAACCGATGCAAACTCCGAATACCTACAAGTGCCGAGCATGGGAGACACACGGCGGGTGCTAACGTCCGTCGTGAAAAGGGAAACAACCCAGACCGTCAGCTAAGGTCCCAAAGTTATGGTTAAGTGGGAAACGATGTGGGAAGGCTTAGACAGCTAGGAGGTTGGCTTAGAAGCAGCCACCCTTTAAAGAAAGCGTAATAGCTCACTAGTCGAGTCGGCCTGCGCGGAAGATGTAACGGGGCTCAAACCATACACCGAAGCTACGGGTATCACGCAAGTGATGCGGTAGAGGAGCGTTCTGTAAGCCTGTGAAGGTGAGTTGAGAAGCTTGCTGGAGGTATCAGAAGTGCGAATGCTGACATGAGTAACGACAATGGGTGTGAAAAACACCCACGCCGAAAGACCAAGGTTTCCTGCGCAACGTTAATCGACGCAGGGTTAGTCGGTCCCTAAGGCGAGGCTGAAAAGCGTAGTCGATGGAAAACAGGTTAATATTCCTGTACTTCTGGTTATTGCGATGGAGGGACGGAGAAGGCTAGGCCAGCTTGGCGTTGGTTGTCCAAGTTTAAGGTGGTAGGCTGGAATCTTAGGTAAATCCGGGATTCTAAGGCCGAGAGCTGATGACGAGTTACCCTTTGGGTGACGAAGTGGTTGATGCCATGCTTCCAAGAAAAGCTTCTAAGCTTCAGGTAACCAGGAACCGTACCCCAAACCGACACAGGTGGTTGGGTAGAGAATACCAAGGCGCTTGAGAGAACTCGGGTGAAGGAACTAGGCAAAATGGCACCGTAACTTCGGGAGAAGGTGCGCCGGTGAGGGTGAAGCACTTGCTGCGTAAGCCCACGCCGGTCGAAGATACCAGGCCGCTGCGACTGTTTATTAAAAACACAGCACTCTGCAAACACGAAAGTGGACGTATAGGGTGTGACGCCTGCCCGGTGCCGGAAGGTTAATTGATGGGGTTAGCTAACGCGAAGCTCTTGATCGAAGCCCCGGTAAACGGCGGCCGTAACTATAACGGTCCTAAGGTAGCGAAATTCCTTGTCGGGTAAGTTCCGACCTGCACGAATGGCGTAACGATGGCGGCGCTGTCTCCACCCGAGACTCAGTGAAATTGAAATCGCTGTGAAGATGCAGTGTATCCGCGGCTAGACGGAAAGACCCCGTGAACCTTTACTATAGCTTTGCACTGGACTTTGAATTTGCTTGTGTAGGATAGGTGGGAGGCTTTGAAGCGTGGACGCCAGTTCGCGTGGAGCCATCCTTGAAATACCACCCTGGCAACTTTGAGGTTCTAACTCAGGTCCGTTATCCGGATCGAGGACAGTGTATGGTGGGTAGTTTGACTGGGGCGGTCTCCTCCTAAAGAGTAACGGAGGAGTACGAAGGTGCGCTCAGACCGGTCGGAAATCGGTCGTAGAGTATAAAGGCAAAAGCGCGCTTGACTGCGAGACAGACACGTCGAGCAGGTACGAAAGTAGGTCTTAGTGATCCGGTGGTTCTGTATGGAAGGGCCATCGCTCAACGGATAAAAGGTACTCCGGGGATAACAGGCTGATACCGCCCAAGAGTTCATATCGACGGCGGTGTTTGGCACCTCGATGTCGGCTCATCACATCCTGGGGCTGAAGCCGGTCCCAAGGGTATGGCTGTTCGCCATTTAAAGTGGTACGCGAGCTGGGTTTAGAACGTCGTGAGACAGTTCGGTCCCTATCTGCCGTGGACGTTTGAGATTTGAGAGGGGCTGCTCCTAGTACGAGAGGACCGGAGTGGACGAACCTCTGGTGTTCCGGTTGTCACGCCAGTGGCATTGCCGGGTAGCTATGTTCGGAAAAGATAACCGCTGAAAGCATCTAAGCGGGAAACTTGCCTCAAGATGAGATCTCACTGGGACCTTGAGTCCCCTGAAGGGCCGTCGAAGACTACGACGTTGATAGGCAGGGTGTGTAAGCGCTGTGAGGCGTTGAGCTAACCTGTACTAATTGCCCGTGAGGCTTGACCATATAACACCCAAGCAATTTGCAACTCCGAGCCCAAAGGCGCAGGAGACCAGATTGCGGTGTGTGAAGACGAAACGAACCGAAAGTTCGAGATACTCACAAACAGCACCAAACTATCGCATACCCATTCGCTGGAACGTGACCGTAAGGCACGCGCTGGCTACCGAATTTCTTGACGACCATAGAGCATTGGAACCACCTGATCCCATCCCGAACTCAGAAGTGAAACGATGCATCGCCGATGGTAGTGTGGGGTTTCCCCATGTGAGAGTAGGTCATCGTCAAGATTAAATTCCGAAACCCCTATCTGCTGATGCAGGTAGGGGTTTTGTTTTGCCCGCAGGAAAGTTCTTACGACAAGCACGGACAGCTCCCGGCTGTCACAGCCCCCCGACAGTGCTAAGGTTCTGCCCTAGCTTTTGCATTTTCAAGGATGCCTTTCATGCCGGACGCAACGTCCCTTAGCCCAGCTTTCATGGTGGTTCACGGGAATCGCCTTGATGAATTGCGTAGCCTGGTGATCAGCTTGATGCGGCGCTATCCGCTGGCTCCCCTTGAAAATGAAATCGCGCTGGTACAGAGCAACGGCATTGCCCAATGGCTCAAGCTCGCACTGGCTGAAGACCCGGAAGATGATGACTCTGGCGGCTGCGGTATCGCGGCGGCCATTGATGTGCAACTGCCGGGCAGTTTCATGTGGCAGCTTTATCGAACAGTCCTGGGGCGTGACGAGATTCCGGCCAAGTCCCTATTGGACAAGGCTCCGCTAACCTGGCGTCTGATGCGCCTGCTACCGCAGTTGATCGAGCAGCCTCATTTCGAACCTCTGCGACGATTCCTTACCCACGACACCGACTTGCGCAAGCGCTATCAGTTGTCCGAGCGCCTCGCCGATCTGTTCGACCAGTACCAGGTGTATCGGGCCGACTGGCTCGAGGATTGGGCTGAAGGTCGACACCAGACACGAAATGTCCGAGGCGAAATCAAGCCGCTCGCGCCGGCGAATTGCTGGCAGGCGGAACTGTGGCGCGCCTTGCTGCTGGATGTGGGGGAACAAGGTATGGCGCAAAGCCGTGCCGGCGTCCATCAGCGCTACATCGAACGTATCAACAACCTGGACGTGGCTCCGAAAGGCTTGCCCGCACGGGTCATCGTGTTCGGTATTTCTTCGTTACCCGCCCAAGTCCTCGAGGCACTCGCCGGTCTTTCCCGGTTCAGCCAGGTGCTGCTCTGCGTGCATAACCCGTGTCGCCATCATTGGGCGGACATCGTGGCCGACAAGGACTTGCTGCGTCACCAATACAAGCGTCAGGCCCGCAAGACCGGCATGCCCGTCGTCCTCGATCCGCAAACCCTGCATCAGCATGCCCACCCGTTGTTGGCCGCCTGGGGCAAGCAGGGGCGCGACTATATCAACCTGCTCGACAGCTACGATGACCCCAACAGCTACCGTGCGGTATTTCGCGATGGGCGAATCGACCTGTTTACGGATGGGACCCCGACGACCCTTCTCAGTCAGTTGCAGGATGACATCCTGGAGCTACGCCCGCTGAACGAAACCCGAGAACACTGGCCCGTCGTCGATACGGAGCGGGACGGATCGATCCGCTTTCATGTGGCCCACGGGGCCCAGCGTGAAGTCGAGATTCTCCATGACCAGTTGCTGGCCCACTTCAGTGCGGATCCGACCCTGCGCCCACGGGATATCATCGTCATGGTCCCGGACATCGACAGTTATGCGCCGCACATTCGCGCGGTGTTCGGCCAGCTCGACCGCAGCGATCCGCGTTTCATTCCATTCACCCTGACCGACCAGGGCCAACGTGGACGTGATCCACTGTTGATCGCCGTCGAGCACCTGCTCAAGCTGCCGGACAGTCGTTTCCCGGTCAGCGAAATCCTCGATCTGCTGGATGTCCCGGCGTTGCGCGAACGGTTTGGCATCGACGAGGCCGACCTACCGACCCTGCACCGCTGGATCGAAGGGGCGGGGATCCGCTGGGGGATGAGCGCCGAACACCGTGCCGGGTTGGGCTTGCCTGCGGAGCTTGAGCAGAACAGCTGGCGTTTCGGCTTGCGTCGCATGTTGCTGGGGTATGCCGTCGGCAGTTCGCAGGCCTATGACGGCATCGAGCCCTATGACGAGATCGGAGGCCTGGATGCGGCATTGATCGGTCCGCTGGTTGCGTTGCTGGATGCCCTGGAGGTCGCTCATCAGGAACTCACCCAGCCGGCATCCCCACAGCAATGGGGGTCGCGCCTGCACGACTTGACGCAGCTGTTTTTCCAGGCGAGCAACGAGCATGACGACTATCTGCTGGCCCAACTCGAAGACTTGCGCGAAACCTGGCTGGAAACCTGTGAGTCGGTGGGGCTGCACGATGAATTGCCGCTGACGGTGGTGCGTGAAGCGTGGTTGGCTGGGCTGGATCAGGGGCGACTGTCCCAACGCTTCCTGGCCGGAGCCGTCAACTTCTGTACCTTGATGCCAATGCGCGCGATCCCTTTCAAGCTGGTGTGCCTGCTGGGGATGAATGACGGTGATTACCCGCGCGCCCAGCCACCCTTGGACTTCGATCTGATGGGCGGCGATTATCGCCCGGGCGATCGTTCCCGCCGTGAGGATGACCGTTACCTGCTGTTGGAAGCGCTGCTTTCGGCCCGGGAAAAGCTGTATATCAGTTGGGTGGGTCGTAGCATCCGCGACAACAGCGAGCGACCAGCATCGGTGTTGATCGGCCAATTGCGTGATCACCTCGCCAATGGCTGGCGGTTGGCCGATGACAGCAAGCCTCTTCTCGATGCCCTGACCCAGGAGCATCCGTTGCAACCGTTCAGTGCGCGTTATTTCCATCAAGGTGACGAGCTGTTCAGTTACGCCAGCGAATGGCGAATGCTCCACGACACCTCCGATCACACCGACAAAACCCAGGTGCTGACGCCTTACGTCCTGGAAGAACCCTTGGGCCTTGGTCAGTTGCAGGACTTCCTGCGCAACCCCGTCCGCCATTTCTTCAGCCAGCGGCTGAAAGTGTTCTTTGAAGCCATCGAAGCGCCTCTGGCCGATGACGAACCTTTCGTGCTCGACGCGCTGCAACGCTACACCCTGAGTGACAGCCTGCTCGAGGCCGCGCTGACACGCCTGGACCAACCGGATCTGGCCCTGGCGGCCCACGCCCAGAGACTCCAGAACAGCGGCCTGTTACCGATGGCCGGGTTCGGTGAGTGCATGCAGCGTGAGTTGATCGAGCCCTTGCCGGATCTGCTTCAGCGCTACCGAGAGCTTCTGGCGTTATGGCCCACACCGCTGACCAGTGCTGTGCCCGTCAGCCTGCACTTGCAGGGCGTGAGTGTCGAAGGGTGGCTCAGTGGCCTGCACCAGCGCTCCGACGGTGCGGTCCTCGCCATCACGGCCATACCCAACAGCATCGGTTCTACCAAGACCCGCAAGTGGCATCGTCTGATACGGCCCTGGGTCAACCATCTCGTGGCCTGCGCTCACGGCTTGTCGTTGACGACGGCGCTGGTGGCCAGTGACGACAGCTTGCTGCTGGCACCTTTCGAAGAGCCTGTCGCACGAAAACTGCTGGGCGACATGCTGCTGGCCTGGCAAACCGGTATGCGCCAGCCGCTGCCGATCGCAGTGAAGACGGCTTTCGCCTGGCTCGGCCAGAGTGATCCGCTCAAGGCTGAAGCCGCGGCGCGTAAAGCCTATGAGGGCGATGGGCAGACGTTTGAAGGCGAACGGCGGGAAAACCCGGCCTTGGCTCGACAGTTTCCGGATTTCGCGGCCTTGATGGCTGACGAGACATTCCCCGACTGGTGCGATGCGCTTTACCGGCCATTGCTCGAAGCCCCATGGCGTTCATCGGCCGGCGAGGAGGCCCGTTCATGAGTCGGCAGACACCCTTGGCCCTGGCGTTCCCGCTACGGGGCAGTCAACTGATCGAGGCCAGCGCCGGTACCGGCAAGACCTTCACTATTTCCGCGCTGTACCTGCGGCTGGTGCTGGGGCACGGTGGTTCGGCGTCCGGTTTTGGCCGCGAGCTGCTTCCGCCGCAAATCCTGGTGGTGACCTTTACGGACGCTGCCACCAAAGAGTTGCGTGAGCGAATTCGCACCCGTCTGGCCGAAGCCGCACGTTTCTTTCGCGACGAGATTCCAGCCCCGGATTCACTGATCGCTGCATTGCGCGATGAGTTCAGTGCTGAGCAATGGCCAGGCTACGCGAACCGGCTGGACATCGCCGCGCAGTGGATGGACGAAGCGGCCGTCTCGACCATCCATAGTTGGTGCCAGCGCATGTTGCGTGAGCATGCCTTCGACAGTGGCAGCCTGTTTACCCAGACCCTGGAAACCGATCACAGCGAATTGCTGGGCGAGGTATTGCGCGATTACTGGCGGCTGTTCTGCTATTCGATGCAAGACGAGGCGCTGAATTGGGTGCGTACCCATTGGGGCGGGCCTGCTGCGCTGCTGCCACGGGTGAGAGGTTTGTTTTCCAGCGAGCGTAGCGACGATGACGGGCTTGAGCCGGCCGAACTCATCGCCGCCTCCCTGCAGGAGCGCAGTGCCGCCTTGCTTGATCTCAAGGCGCCGTGGCGGCAATGGGCCGTGGAACTGCTGGAGATTTGCCAGCAAGGCGTCGCCAGCAAGTCTGTCGATGGGCGCAAGATGCAGGCGCGTTACTTCGAACCTTGGTTTCAGAAAATCACCGCCTGGGTGGAGGACGAGAGCCACGAGCTATTGGACATCGGCACCGGGTTCACGCGCCTGACCCCCGAGGGCATGGCCGAAGCCTGGAAAGGCGAAGTGCCCAGCCACCCCGGGCTGGACGCCATGGCTGGTCTCAAGGCCAGCCTGGATGCGTTGCCCACGCCAGATGCCGCCGTGTTGCAGCATGCCGCGCAATGGGTCGGGGCGCGTTTCGAAGCCGAGAAACGTCGCCGCGCCGAGATGGGTTTCGACGACATGCTGCTGCGTCTCGACGCAGCGCTGCAAGCTGAGGGGGGCGAGCGTCTGGCGAGCCTGATCCGCGAGCAGTTTCCGGTGGCGCTGATCGATGAGTTCCAGGACACCGACCCGGTTCAATACCGGATCTTCGAAAGCATCTACCGCATCGAAGACAATGACCCGGAGACCGGACTTTTCCTGATCGGCGATCCGAAGCAGGCGATCTACGCTTTTCGCGGTGCCGACATCTACACCTACCTGCGTGCTCGCGAAGCCACGGCCGGCAGGTTGCATACGCTGGGCACGAATTTCCGTTCCAGCCATGCCATGGTGGGGGCGGTAAACCATATTTTCCAGAAGGCCGAGTCCCGTCCGAAGGGGCGTGGGGCCTTTCTGTTCCGTGAACCTTCGGGCGAGAACCCGGTGCCGTTCCTGTCCGTTGAGTCCCAGGGGCGCAAGGAGTCCCTGCAGGTGGCAGGGCAAGTGGTTGCGGCGCTGAACCTCTGGCACCTGGCGTCGGACCAGCCGCTTTCCGGTGCGGTGTATCGGCAATCCATGGCGGCCGCCTGCGCCAGTGAGATCACGGCGTTGCTCAACGGTGGCCAGTCGGGGCGCGACGGCTTCACGGTCGATGGCGAAACGCTGCGCGGGTTGCGTCCGGCGGATATCGCCATCCTGGTGCGCGACGGTAAAGAGGCGCAGGCCGTGCGAGACGAGTTGTCCGCGCGGGGCGTGCGCAGTGTCTACCTGTCCGACAAGGATTCGGTCTTCGCATCGCAGGAGGCGCGGGATTTGCTGACCTGGCTCAAGGCCTGCGCCGAGCCGGATGTGGAGCGACCGTTACGGGCAGCGCTGGCCAGCATCACGCTGAACCTGCCGCTGACGGAGCTGGAGCGTCTGAATCAGGATGAGCTGGCGTGGGAAGCCCGGGTCATGCAGTTTCGCGGTTATCGCACGGTCTGGCGCAGCCAGGGCGTGCTGCCGATGCTGCGACGCCTGCTGCATGATTTCGAGTTGCCCCAGGCCCTGATGGCGCGCAGCGATGGCGAGCGAGTGCTGACCAACTTGCTGCACCTTTGCGAACTGTTGCAGCAGGCCGCCGGTGAGCTGGATGGCGAACAAGCCTTGATCCGGCATTTGTCCGAGCACCTGGCCTTGTCCGGGCAGGCGGGAGAAGAGCAGATCCTGCGCCTGGAAAGCGATGAGCAGTTGGTCAAGGTGGTCACGATCCACAAGTCCAAGGGGCTCGAATATCCGTTGGTCTTCTTGCCCTTCATCTGTTCGACGAAACCGGTGGATGGCAGTCGATTGCCGTTGCATTACCACGATGAGGCCAACAAGGCGCAGATCAGCCTCAAGCCCACCGCCGAATTGATCGCCAAGGCCGACGACGAACGTCTGGCCGAGGATCTGCGGCTGCTTTATGTGGCACTGACCCGTGCACAACATGCCTGTTGGCTGGGTGTCGCGGATCTCAAGCGGGGCAACAACAACAGCTCGATCCTGCATCTGTCCGCGCTGGGGTATCTGTTGGGCGGCGGTGCGCCGTTGGCCGAGTCGGTGGAACTGACGCGTTGGCTGGAAGACCTGCAACAAGGCAGCGTCGCGGTGAGTTGCCAGCCCGTGCCCGAAGCCACCGACGAGCGCTATCGGGCGCCACGCAACGACGCCGTGTTGCTCGAGCCCTTGGTGCCCTTGCGCAAAGCCAGCGAAAATTGGTGGATCGCGTCCTACAGTGCCTTGCGCATCGGCGAAAGCCTGAGCGAAGGCAGCGATACCGCGCCAGAGAATCCGCAAGCCCAGAAACTGTTCGACGATGAACGACTTGACCCGGACGCGCCCAGGGAGACCCTCGCCGTCGGTGGCGATATTCACCGTTTCCCCCGTGGCCCCAACCCCGGCACTTTCCTCCATGGCCTGCTGGAGTGGGCCGCCGGGGAAGGTTTTTCATCCGCGCCGGCGGATATCGAGGATGCCATTGCCCGACGCTGCAATCGCCGTGGTTGGAAAGGTTGGATTCCCACGCTGAGCGACTGGCTGCAGCACTTGATCAAAATGCCCATGCACGTCGGCAACGACCAGGCGCCGGTGGTGCTTGAACACCTGAGCCGGTTCCAGGTCGAGATGGAGTTCTGGTTCGCCAGCCACAAGGTCGATGTGCAAAAGCTTGACCAACTGGTTTGCCGGTTCACCCATGGCGGTGTGGCCCGCGTCGCGGCGGAACCGGTGCTGCTCAATGGTATGTTCAAGGGCTTCATCGATTTGACGTTCGAGCACGAGGGGCGGTATTACGTGGCCGATTACAAGTCCAACTGGCTGGGTGTCGATGACATGGCCTACACCGTACAGGCCATGGAACAGTCGATCCTGGACCATCGCTACGACCTGCAATACGTGCTGTACCTGTTGGCCCTGCATCGCCAGCTCAAGGCGCGGCTCCCTGATTACGACTACGACCGGCATGTCGGCGGCGCGCTCTACCTGTTCCTTCGCGGCACCCGCTCGACCAGTCAGGGGGTGTATTTCACCAAGCCGCCGCGGGCCTTGATCGAACAACTGGATCGACTGTTCCAAGGGGCGCCCGAACCCAAGGCCGAGCCGGCATGGGTACAGGGAGAATTGCTATGAGTCGCTCCTTTGCCGACCTGCTGCCCAAGGCGTCCGACGACGAGAGCCCGGTTGACCTGGCCCCCTTGAGCCGTGCCCAGGACCTGCTGTTGTTACTGACGCGCTGGGTCGAGCGCGGCTGGTTGCGTGCCCTGGACAAGGCCTTCGTGGCGTTCCTCCATGAGCTGGCGCCTGACGATGATCCCTTGGTCCTGCTCGCTGCTGCGCTGACCAGTCATCAACTGGGCCACGGGCATGTTTGCCTGGACGTGTTCGAAACCCTCAAGGAGCCGGACTTCGCCCTGTCGCTGCCGCCCGAGGGTGACCTGCAGACCGGCGTGATGCTGCTGCCCTCGCAAATATTGCAGTCACTGGACGGCGCCCATTGGTGCAAGGCCCTGGCGTCCAGCCCACTGGTGGCCCTGGCTGCGGATGGGCGCGAAGAGGCGCAGCAACGTCCGTTGGTGCTGTCCGGCAAGCGTCTTTATCTGCGCCGTTACTGGGGTTATGAGCGACGGATCGACGAGGCGTTGCGCCAACGGCTGGTTGATCATGAAGCGGCGCCTGCTGATCTGCGCGAACGTTTGGACGGACTGTTCGGGCCGGTCACTGCCAGCGGCCCGATCGATTGGCAGAAACTGGCCTGCGCGCTGGCGACCCGTGGGGCCTTCAGCATCGTGACCGGCGGCCCGGGTACCGGCAAGACCACCACTGTTGTACGGCTGCTGGCGCTGTTGCAGGCTCCGGCCGTCGAGGCTGGGAAGCCGCTACGAATTCGCCTGGCTGCGCCCACGGGCAAGGCGGCGGCGCGCCTGACCGAGTCCATCAGCCAGCAGGTCCGAACCCTGGATGTGGATGAGGCTGTGCGCGAACGCATTCCCTGCGATGTCACGACAGTCCATCGTTTGTTGGGCAGCCGACCCGGCACCCGGCATTTTCGCCATCATGCAGGCAATCGCTTGCCACTGGACGTGTTGGTGGTCGATGAGGCGTCGATGATCGACCTCGAGATGATGGCCAATCTGCTGGATGCGCTGCCGGCCCATGCTCGGTTGGTGTTGCTGGGGGACAAGGACCAGTTGGCCTCCGTGGAAGCCGGTGCGGTGCTGGGGGATTTGTGTCGAGACGCCGAGGACGGTTGGTACAACCCCCGGACCCGAGCCTGGCTTGAGTCGGTCAGTGGTGAAGACCTGGCGGCCAGCGACCTGCGGCAAGACCTCGACGGCACTCATCCCTTGGCGCAGCAAGTGGTCATGCTCAGGCATTCCCGGCGCTTCGGCGAGGGCAGCGGGATCGGTCAACTGGCGCGCTGGGTCAACCAGCAGCAGCCTGAAAAAGCCCGTCAGTTGCTGGAGCAAGGGCAATATGCCGATCTGTCTTTCCTGAAGTTAACGAATGAACACGATACGAAGCTGGAAAAACTGTTACTCGACGGCAAGCCAGAAGGACCCCAGGGGTATCGGCATTACCTGAACCTGCTGCGGCAGCGCCGCCCGGCCATTGCTCGCCCATTGGAAGACAGTTGCTGGACCGATTGGGCCCGGGAGGTCCTGTCGGCCTTCGACGAATTTCAATTGCTCTGCGCGGTGCGCAAAGGCCCGTGGGGCGTCGAAGGGTTGAACCAGCGAATCACCGCCGCGCTGCTCAAGGCCCGTCTTATCGATGGCGATCACCAGTGGTACGAAGGCCGCCCGGTGCTGATGACCCGTAACGACTATGGGCTGGGGTTGATGAATGGCGATATCGGCATTGCCCTCAAGCTGCCCGAGCGTGACGGGCCCGATGCTGGGAAACAGGTCCTGCGGGTCGCTTTCCCGCGCAATGACGGCCAGGGCGGTGTGCGTTTCGTTCTGCCCAGCCGCCTGAATGACGTGGAAACCGTGTATGCCATGACGGTGCACAAATCACAGGGCTCGGAGTTCACCCATACCGCGTTGATCCTTCCGGATGCGCTCAACCCGGTCTTGACCAAGGAACTGGTGTACACCGCCATTACCCGGGGCAAGCAATGGTTCAGCCTGATCGAACCGCGAATGGGCATCTTCGAGGAGGCGGTCCGGCGCAAGGTCAAGCGCTTGAGCGGGCTGATGCTGGCGTTGGAGCAGGCTGACTGAATCATCAGCTTTTAAGGATTCATGCCCCCGTGGCAATTTTGCCTGTTTGGCTCCGAAGTCTACGTAACACGCTGTCTCGCTGGCTTTTTGGCACTGTGCTATCGTTCCGGCACTTATCGTCTGGACAAGAGACTATCCATGAACGTGCCTGTAGGGGAGGCAGTGCGCAGCAAGGGCTGGGGGCGTGTTCTGCTTGCCGGCCTTTTGTGTCTGCTGCTGCCTGTCGCGGTGGCCGAGGAGCAAGCCGCCACGACCCAGGCCGAACAGCGGGCCGAAGCGGTGACCCAGGTGGTATTGGGCATTCTCAGCTACGCACGCTGGCCCCTGGAGCCCACCCAACTGCAACTGTGCATCGTCGGGCCGACCCAATACACCGACGATCTGGTCAAGGGCACCATCCAGGCCACGGGGCGGTCGGTGACGGTGCAGCGGCTGTTGGCCGATCATCCTGGCATCGCCACTGAGTGCAATGCCGTCTACATCGGCAGGTTGACCACCGATGAGCGTACCCGTCTATTTGCGTCCCTGATCGGCAAGCCGGTGCTGAGCATCAGCGAAGGTGGCGACCAGTGCACCGTGGGCAGCCTGTTCTGCCTGCGGGTCGGCGATGAACAAGTGTCTTTCGAGGTCAACCTCGACTCCGTGGCACGCAGCGGTGTGCGCATCCATCCAAGTGTGCTGCAGCTTTCCCGTCGCAGGCCGGCGACGCCATGAAGCAGAGCAAACCAAGGGTCCGTCCCACCCTGGGCTCGGTCATCGGTCGTGGTCATCTGATCGTCGCGCTGGTGGCCATTACGATGGCCAGTGTTTCCCTGACCTTGCTTGGCCTGTTGGCGTTGCGAGTCTACGCCGATCACAACCTGCACCTGATCGCCCGTTCGATCAACTACACCGTGGAAGCCGCCGTGGTCTTCGATGACTCGGCCGCCGCCACCGAAGCACTGGCCTTGATCGCCTCCACCGAGGAAGTTGCCGATGCCCAAGTGTTGAATGAACATGGCCGTCTGCTGGCACGCTGGCAGCGACCGCAAACCGGCCTGTTGTCGGAACTGGAAGTGCACATTGCCAAGGCATTCCTGGAAAAGCCCATCAGCCTGCCGATCGTTCATCAAGGGCAGGACATCGGCCGTATCGTGTTGGCGGGGCACGGCGGCAGCCTATTGCGTTTTTTGCTTAGTGGCCTGGCGGGGATCATCCTGTGCACGGCAGTGAGTGCCTGGGTAGCGCTTTATCTGGCGCGGCGCCAGTTGCAGGCGATCACCGGGCCGCTGCGCAGCCTGGCCGAGGTGGCCCACGCGGCCCGCAGCGAACGAGCCCTGGACCGACGCGTGCCGCCGGCCGCCATTGCCGAACTGGATAACCTGGCCAATGACTTCAACGCACTGCTCGATGAGCTGGAGTCCTGGCAGACCCACCTGCAAAGCGAAAACGAAACCCTGGCCCACCAGGCCAGTCACGACAGCTTGACCGGCTTGCCGAACCGGGCGTTTTTCGAAGGCCGGCTGATTCGCGCCTTGCGCAATGCCAGCAAGCTCAATGAGCAAGTGGCCGTGTTGTACTTGGACAGCGACCGGTTCAAGGGTATCAATGACAACTTTGGCCATGCCGCCGGCGACGCGGTGCTGACGGCCGTGGCGACCCGGGTCCGGGCCCAGTTGCGTGAGGACGATTTGGTCGCGCGCTTGGGGGGCGACGAATTCGCCGTGCTGCTGGCGCCCCTGCACAAGGCCGAGGACGCCGAGCGGATCGCTGAAAAAATCATCGCCAGCATGGAAATGCCGATTCAATTGCCCGGCAACGCCTCCGTGTTGACCTCCCTCAGTATCGGCATTGCCGTCTACCCGGAGCATGGCGCCACACCCGGCACCCTGCTCCACGCCGCCGATGCGGCAATGTACCAAGCCAAACGCCTCGCCCGAGGCGGTCAACACACGGCGGGGTCGGATCACTCCGTCGCGGATCTTCAAACCAGGAGCTGACTTGTGCGTTTATATCCTCAAACTTCACTGCAACGGTTCATCGCGTTTTTGTTCATGGCTGCCCTGACCCTTACCGGTTGCCAGACCGCGCCGCAAAAAGGGCTTAGTCCTGCACAAATTGCCGTGCTCAAGGAGCAAGGCTTCAAATTGACTGACGAAGGTTGGGCTTTTGGTTTATCAGGCAAGGTACTGTTCGGCAGCGACGTGGAAAGCCTTAACCCAGCCAGCACCGAGATCGTCGAGCGAATTGGCAAGGCGCTGCTGGGGGCCGGAATCGAGCGGGTGCGGATCGACGGACATACCGACGCATCGGGATCCCAAGCCTATAACGAACAACTGTCGATACGTCGGGCCAACAGCGTGAGCAAGGTATTGATCGGCGTAGGCATGCGCCAAGAAAACGTTCAATCGCGCGGTCTCGGTAGCAGCAAGCCTGTCGCCTCCAACGACACGGTAGAGGGCCGCACCGAAAACCGCCGCGTTGCCATCGTGGTCATCGCCGACTAGTCGGCGAACACCATCTCCCGGCTGTCGCCCATCAGCAATGGCTGGTTCTGCTCAGTCACCTCGCGGATGTAATCCCACAGCAGCGTAATCCGCTTCAGCTTCCTCAAATCCTCCCGGCAGTACATCCAGAACTGCCGGGTGACGGTGATGTCCTCCGGCAGCACCGGCAACAGCCGTGGATCCTGGGCGGCGAGGAAGCAGGGCAGGATCGCCAGTGAGCGGCCTTGCTGCGCTGCCACGAATTGCGCGATCACGCTGGTACTGCGCAGATGAGCATTGGCACCGGGCAGGACGTTGGCCAGGTAGAGCAATTCGGAACTGAACGCCAGGTCATCCACATAGCTGATGAACGAGTGCTTGCCCAGGTCGGCCGGGCGCTGGATCGGTGGGTGATTGTCCAAGTATTGCTGGGTGGCATAGAGCTGCAGCCGGTAGTCGCACAATTTGCAACACACATACGGGCCATGTTCGGGGCGTTCGAGGGCGATGACGATGTCGGCTTCACGCTTGGACAGGCTGATGAAGTGCGGCAGCGGCAGGATGTCCACCGAAATGGCCGGGTAGGCGTCGACGAAGTGGCTCAGTTGCGGGGTGATGAAGAAGCTGCCGAAGCCTTCGGTGCAGCCCATGCGCACGTGGCCGGACAGCGCGACGCCAGAGCCTGAAACCTGTTCGCAGGCCATGTGCAGGGTGCTTTCGATCGATTCGGCATAACCCAGCAGGCGCTGGCCTTCGGCCGTCAGGACAAAACCGTTGGTCCGGGATTTTTCGAACAGCAGCGTGCCCAGCGAGGTTTCCAGCGAGCTGATGCGTCGCGACACCGTGGTGTAGTCGACGGCCAGGCGCTTGGCGGCCGTGCTGGCCTTGCGGGTGCGGGCTACTTCGAGGAAAAACTTGAGGTCATCCCAATTCAGCGACCCCAGGGAGGTGATGTTTTTTTGCATGATGGACCGGCTTTTATGTGCATTCTTATTGGAAGTTTGCACATCTATACTCCAAAAACCGTCTCATCACCAAGCGTGCGTATGCGCCTTGGTCTTTGCTGAACCAGCGCTCTCTATAAGAACAATCCCGGAGGCCAGCATGAACGTTTC
This sequence comes from Pseudomonas sp. FSO-7, assembly GCF_059579345.1. Lineage (NCBI taxonomy): Bacteria > Pseudomonadati > Pseudomonadota > Gammaproteobacteria > Pseudomonadales > Pseudomonadaceae > Pseudomonas > Pseudomonas sp. FSO-7. Next base: position 875,625 of record NZ_CM184193.1, read on the forward strand.
CCTTACGCCCAGCGACACCGCCCTGCAAACCGTCAGACTGTTGATCGATGGCGAGTGGGTTGAATCCCAATCCAGCGAATGGCACGACATCGTCAACCCGGCCACCCAGCAGGTGTTGGCGAAGGTCCCGTTCGCCACGGCGTCGGAAGTCGATGCTGCCATCGCCGCTGCCCAGCGTGCTTTCCAGACCTGGAAACTGACGCCCATCGGTGCGCGCATGCGCATCATGCTCAAGCTCCAGGCGTTGATCCGCGAACATTCCAAGCGCATCGCCGCGGTGCTCAGCGCCGAACAGGGCAAGACCATCGCTGACGCCGAGGGCGATATTTTCCGCGGCCTGGAAGTGGTCGAGCACGCCTGTTCCATCGGCACCCTGCAGATGGGCGAGTTCGCCGAGAACGTCGCCGGTGGCGTGGACACCTACACGCTGCGCCAACCGATCGGGGTGTGCGCGGGCATTACGCCGTTCAACTTCCCGGCGATGATTCCGTTGTGGATGTTCCCGATGGCCATCGCCTGCGGCAACACCTTTGTGCTCAAGCCGTCGGAACAGGATCCGCTGTCGACCATGCTGCTGGTGGAGCTGGCCATCGAGGCCGGCGTGCCGGCGGGTGTGCTCAACGTGGTGCACGGCGGCAAGGAGGTGGTGGATGCGCTCTGCACCCACAAGGACATCAAGGCGGTCTCCTTCGTCGGCTCGACGGCGGTCGGTACCCATGTGTATGACCTGGCGGGGCGCCATGGCAAGCGCGTGCAGTCGATGATGGGCGCCAAGAACCACGCGGTGGTGCTGCCCGATGCCAATCGCGAGCAGACTCTCAACGCCTTGGTCGGTGCCGGTTTCGGCGCGGCGGGCCAGCGTTGCATGGCCACCTCCGTGGTGGTGATGGTGGGCGCGGCCAAACAATGGTTGCCGGAACTCAAGGCCCTGGCGCAGAAGCTCAAGGTCAACGCCGGCAGCGAGCCAGGCACGGACGTCGGCCCGGTGATTTCCAAGCGGGCCAAGGCGCGGATTCTCGAGTTGATCGAGAGTGGCGTGAAGGCAGGGGCGAAGCTGGAGCTCGATGGCCGAGACATCAGCGTGCCAGGCTTTGAGCAGGGCAACTTCGTCGGCCCGACCCTGTTTTCCGGCGTGACAACCGACATGCGCATCTACACCGAAGAAATCTTCGGCCCGGTACTGGTGGTGCTGGAAGTCGACACCCTGGATCAGGCGATTGCCCTGGTCAACGCCAATCCATTCGGCAATGGCACCGGCCTGTTCACCCAGAGTGGCGCGGCGGCGCGCAAATTCCAGAGCGAAATCGACGTTGGCCAGGTGGGCATCAACATTCCGATCCCAGTGCCGGTGCCGTTCTTCAGCTTCACCGGTTCGCGCGGTTCGAAACTCGGCGACCTCGGCCCGTACGGCAAACAAGTGGTGCAGTTCTACACTCAGACCAAGACCGTGACCGCGCGCTGGTTCGATGATGACAGCGTCAATGACGGTGTGAACACCACCATCAATTTGCGTTAAGGAGCCGGACATGAACATCGCATTTATCGGCCTGGGCAACATGGGTGCCCCCATGGCGCGCAACCTGCTCAAGGCCGGCCATTCGCTGAACCTGTTCGACCTGAACCAGACGGTGCTGGCTGAACTGGCGGCATTGGGCGGCACGATCAGCGCCTCGCCTCGCGACGCGGCCCAGGGCGCGGCATTGGTGATCACCATGCTGCCGGCCGCCGCCCATGTGCGTAGCGTCTGGCTGGGTGAGGACGGTGTGCTGGCCGGTATCGCCGCTGGCACGCCAGCGGTGGATTGCAGCACCATCGATCCACAAACCGCTCGCGACGTGGCGGCTGCCGCTGCGAAACAAGGGGTGGCAATGGCCGATGCGCCCGTCTCGGGCGGCACCGGCGGCGCGGCGGCGGGCACATTGACCTTCATGGTTGGCGCCACGGCTGAGCTGTTCGCCACCTTGCAACCGGTGTTGGCGCAAATGGGCCGTAACATCGTGCACTGTGGCGAAGTCGGCACCGGGCAGATCGCCAAGATCTGCAACAACCTGCTGCTGGGGATTTCCATGGTGGGCGTCAGCGAGGCCATGGCGCTGGGCGATGCCCTGGGGATCGACACCCAGGTGCTGGCCGGCATCATCAACAGCTCGACGGGCCGTTGCTGGAGCTCGGACACCTACAACCCGTGGCCGGGCGTGATCGAAACGGCACCGGCGTCCCGTGGCTACACGGGTGGCTTTGGCGCCGACCTGATGCTCAAAGACCTGGGCCTGGCGACCGAAGCCGCGCGGCAAGCCCATCAGCCGGTGGTGCTGGGGGCGGTGGCGCAGCAGTTGTACCAGGCGATGAGCCAGCGAGGCGAGGGCGGCAAGGACTTTTCGGCGATTGTTAACAGCTATCGCAAGCCGCAATAAGAGCGACGATATCGACGAGCTTTTATGGCGAGGGGAATTGTGGGAGCAAGGCTTGCCCGCGATTACAGGCGATGCTGTCTCTGAGGGAACGAGGTGCCTGCATCGCGGGCAAGCCTTGCTCCCACAGATGACTTCCTCGCTACAGAGGTTGTGCAATCCAGGTTGTTTTCCGAGAGACCATGTCGGGTGGTCTCTCGGTTTTTTGTTTCAGGCGAAGACGAAATATTTGCGCACGGTCTCGACCACTTCCCACGTGCCTTTCATGCCTGGCTCGATGACGAAGATGTCACCGGCGCGCAGATGGATCGGCTCCATGCCCTCTGGGGTGATGATGCAGTAGCCTTCCTGGAAATGGCAGTACTCCCACTTCACGTATTCCACATACCATTTGCCGGGTGTGCAGATCCAGGTGCCCATGATCTTGCTGCCGTCTTCGCTGGTGTAGGCGTTGAGGTTGACGGTGTGCGGGTCGCCTTCGAGTTTTTCCCATTTGCAGGCATCGAGTACGGGCAGCGGATGGGTGTCGCGCAGGACGGTGATGGGGGCGGTCATGTGAACTCCGAAAGGGGCGGAAGAGAACAGGCACCCTAACCCGTGGCATGGGCGGCTAGATGTCTGTGGTCGACACCGAGCTATCCAGAAGCGCGCATCAGTCGGCCAGATGCCGAGCCAGGGCCCTGGCGTAGGCCGGCAAACCGTCGAAGTTGCGGGCGCACAGCAGTAGCGCCCGGTGGGTCCAGGCCTCTTGCAGCGGGACGCAGTGATACGAAGGCTCGGGTGGGCGCCGGTCGATGGCCGCTTTCGGCACGATGGCGATGCCTGCGCCATGGGCCACCATGCGAATCATCCCGTCAAAACCCTCGGCGCGAATGCGGATTTGCATGCGCGAGCCGATGTGCAGGGCCTGTTCTTCCAGGTGAATCGCCAGCGCGCTGGAAGCGTTCAGACCGACGTAGTCGTGGCTGAGGGTCTCGCTGAAACGCACGGTTCGACCGTCAGCCAGGGGATGTCCGGTCGGTAGGATCAATACCAGCGGATCGTCGCGAAACGGCCAGGCCTGAAGGCCGTTGGTGTCCACCGCGTCGGAAACGATCCCCAGGTCTGCGGCGCCCTGGCGTAGCGCATGGGTGATCCGTGAGCTGGGTAATTCCTGCAGGTCGATGTCGAGGTTGGGATGGGCCTTGAGGAAACCGGCCAGCAGTTCGGGCAGGTACTCGGTCATGGCGCTGGTGTTGCACAACAATCGCACCCGGCCTTTGACGCCCTTGGCGTATTCGGCCAGGTCCTGTTGCAGGCGTTCGGCCTGTTGCAACAGGGTCCGGGCGTGCTCGGCCAGGGCCCTGCCAGGCGGCGTTGGGGTGACGCCACGCCGTCCACGCTCAAGCAGGTCGATGCCCAGGGAGGCTTCCATGGCCCGGACTCGCGCACTGGCCGCGGCCAGGGACAAATGGCTGCGGGCCGCACCGGCGGTGATGTTGCCGGTGTCGAGGATGGTCAGGTAGAGGCGCAGGTCGGTGAGGTCGAAGTGCATGGGCGATGTGATCCTGTGCCGGGTTCTGTGGTGGCTGATCTGGCGCCTTCGCGAGCAAGCCCGCTCCCACAGGGGGATTGCATTTCAAATGTGGGAGCGGGCTTGCTCGCGAAGGCGGCGGTAGAACCAACAAAATTATTAGCCTCTTGCTACAAGAGAGGCACCCTCAGTATATGGCAGATTTTCAAGCCAAGCCCCGGGGCGCACGATACCCCCATGAACACACTCATCGCTTTCTATCAAAACCTCGGCCTGGTCCTGTCCCTATTGGTCATCGGCACCTTCTTGCTGGCCGGCACCATCAAGGGCGTGATTGGCCTCGGCCTGCCGACCATTTCCATGGGTTTGCTCGGGTTGGCTATGGCGCCGGCGCAGGCTGCGGCGCTGCTCATTATTCCGGCGACCCTGACCAATCTCTGGCAACTGGCGTTTGGCGGTCATCTGCAAGCCCTGATCGGGCGTTTGTGGCCGCTGCTGCTGGCGATATTCATTGGCACCGGGCTCGGTACGCTGTGGCTCGGCATGACGGGCGGGGCCTGGGTGGTGCGGGCGTTGGGTGGGGCGTTGTTGCTGTATGCGTTGAGCGGGCTATTGCTGCCAACGTTGCGGGTCGGGGCCGATGCAGAGCCATGGATCGCTCCGCTTTGTGGGCTGTTGACCGGCCTCATCACGTCCGCCACGGGTGTGTTCGTCATCCCGGCGGTGCCGTATCTGCAAGCGCTGGGCTTGAGCAAGGACGAACTGGTGCAGGCCCTGGGCCTGTCATTCACCGTTTCTACCCTGGCCCTGGCCGCCGGCCTGTTATGGCGCGGCGAGCTGGGCGGGGGCGAATTGAGCGCTTCGTTGCTGGCGCTGGCACCGGCGCTGCTGGGGATGTGGCTGGGGCAATGGTTGCGCCAGCGGATCAGCGCCGTGTTGTTCAAACGGGCATTTTTCATCGGCCTCGGCGTGCTCGGCGGCCATCTGCTGATCAGCGGCTAGCCGAGGACGGGCTGAGCATGTCGATGCGGCGGATGTCGAAGTCGCGCTCCAAATAGTCCATGCGTTGCTCGAAGAATTGCCGCATGTGCGGCAGGTTCGAGTGCACGTCCAGGTGCGCCTGGGAGGCCCAGATCTCATAAAAGATAAACAGCGTTGGATCCTGCTGGTCCCGCAGCATGTGATATTCGATGCAACCGGGCTCGGCACGGCTTGGCTCGACGTAGGCGCGGAACAGCGCTTCGAAGGCCTCGGCTTTTTCCGGGCGGGTCTTGGCATGTAGGATGAAACCGTGCAGTTCGCTCATCGAGGTGGCTCCTGAAATAAAGAGGCGTCGGAGCTTACGGCAATAATCGAGTGTCGATTCGTGCGTTTTGGTCAAATCATTTTTGCCGTTACGGTGCTTATTCCACGCGAGGCTCGTCGGTACTCTGCCGTCATCATTTTCAACCTTCCCATGCAGCGGCCAGCCAACGGCCCACGCTGTGGAACCCGATGAGGCTTCCCATGAAAAAAGTCCTGTTGCTCAACGGCGGCAAACAATTCGCCCACTCCGACGGTCGCTACAACGCCACCCTCCACGACACGGCGCTCAGCGTGTTGGACCGTGGCGGCTTTGATGTGAAAACCACCTTCATCGATGGCGGTTACGACATCCAGGAGGAAGTCGCCAAGTTCCTCTGGGCCGACGTGATCATTTACCAGATGCCAGGCTGGTGGATGGGCGCGCCTTGGACCGTGAAGAAATACATCGACGAAGTCTTCACCGAAGGCCATGGCAGCCTCTATGCCAGCGACGGTCGGACCCGTTCCGATGCCTCGCAGAAGTACGGCAGCGGCGGCCTGATCCAGGGCAAGCAGTACATGTTGTCCCTGACCTGGAACGCCCCGCAGCAAGCCTTTGACGACCCGACCGACTTCTTCGAAGCCAAGGGCGTGGACGCGGTGTACTTCCCGTTTCACAAGGCCAATCAGTTCCTCGGCATGAGCGGCCTGCCGACCTTCCTGTGCGTGGACGTGATGAAGCGCCCGAATATCGAAGAAGATGTGGCGCGGTATGAGCGGCATTTGATCGAGGTGTTCGGCCTTTCGCGGTAATCCGGCTACTATCGGGACTTACCCGAAAGCAATCCTGCACCCAAGGCGAGCGCGCTTTTGTGGCGAGGGAGCTTGCTGTGGCGAGGGAGCTTGCTCCCGCTCGGGCGCGCAGCGGCCGCCTTTTTTGAGGGGCTGCTACGCTGCCCAGCGGGAGCAAGCTCCCTCGCCACAAAGGCATCTTCATCACATTGGGTGTGCATTCCACGAGAGGATGTCTGTGAAAGCCAGATCCGACGAGTTGCAGATTTTCGTCTGCGTGATCGAATGCGGATCCATCTCCGCCGCCGCCGAGCAGGTCGGGCAGACGCCATCGGCGGTCAGCCGCACGTTGTCGCGGCTGGAGGCCAAGCTCGACACCACGCTGATCAACCGCACCACGCGGCGCATGGACCTGACCGAGGAGGGCAAGTATTTTTTCGAACAGGCCAAAGGCATCCTCGACCAGATGGACGAACTGGAAGAGCGCCTGTCGTCCCGCCAGAAAAATCCCGCAGGACGCTTGCGGATCAACGCGGCCTCGCCGTTCATGCTGCACGCCATCGTCCCGCACATCGAAGAGTTCCGCCGGCTTTACCCGGACATCCAGCTCGAACTCAACAGCAACGACCTGATCATCGATCTGCTGGAGCAAAGCACCGACATCGCCATCCGTATCGGCACCCTCACCGACTCGACACTCCACGCCCGCGCCCTGGGCTGCAGCCCGTTGCACATCCTCGCCAGCCCGGCCTATTTGAAGCGGCGCGGCACACCCGCAAGCGTCGCCGAGCTGGCGGAGCATGCGCTGCTGGGATTTGCCCAGAACGAGGGCCTCAACCAGTGGCCGCTGCGCCACCAACATGGCGACCGCTGGCCGATCCAGCCCGCCATCAGCGCGTCCAGCGGCGAGACAGTGCGTCACTTGGCGCTGCAAGGGCAGGGCATTGCCTGCCTGTCAGACTTCATGACCCGCGACGACATCCATACCGGTCGACTGAAGGTGTTGCTGGCCGATGCCAACAGCGGATACCGCCAGCCGATCAACGCGGTGTACTACCGCAACTCGCAACTGGCCCTGCGGATCCAGTGCTTCCTGGACTTCATCCAGGGCAAGCTCGCCGACTACGCCTCGCGGGACTTCAAGGGCTGATTCGTGACTTCAAGGCAAGAGTGATTTGGGCAATGAGGTCTGTTTCGTCAGGAAAGCGACCGCGATACTCGTCCCATCACTGATCTGGCCAAGGAGTTTGTCCATGAACGTATTCATCACCGGCGCTGCCGGTTTTATCGGCGGTTCCATCGCCACCGGCCTGGCACGTGCCGGGCATCAGATTCGCGGTCTGGTGCGCAGTGCCGAACAGGCGAGCGAACTCACTGCGCTGGGCATCGAGCCGGTCATTGGCACCCTCGAAGACAGCGCGTTGCTGACCGAACAGGCCCGTGCCGCCGACGCCGTGATCAACGCCGCCAGCAGCGATCATCGTGGTGCGGTCGAAGCCTTGATCGAAGGCCTCAAAGGCTCGAACAAAGTGCTGCTGCACACCAGCGGTTCGAGCATCGTCGGCGATGCTTCCGGTGGTCGTCACAGCGATGTCATCTACCAGGAAGGCCATCTGCCGCCACCCACTGCCGACAAAGCGGCCCGTGTCGCCATCGACAATCGGGTTCTGGATGCCGCCCGGCAAGGCGTGAACTCGGCGGTGATCTGCAACACCTTGATCTACGGCCACAGCCTGGGGGGCAAGCGTGACAGTGTGCAGTTGCCACGTCTGCTCAAGCAGGCGCGCAAGAGCGGGGTGGTGCGGCATGTGGGGCCGGGGCAGAACATCTGGTCCAACGTGCACATCGAAGACGTGGTCGAGCTGTACAAATTGGCCCTGACCCGCAACGTACCCGGCACGTTCTATTTCGTTGAAAGCGGCGAGGCTTCGTTCATCGACATGACCACGGCCATGGCCCGCGCGCTGAAACTGGGTGAGCCGCAAGATTGGCCACTGGCCGAAGCCGAGGCCGAATGGGGGTACGAAATGGCCAACTATGGCCTGGGCTCCAACAGCCGTGTGCGAGGCACGAACGCCCGTGAGCTGCTGGGATGGACGCCGAAGCGGACGTCGGTGGTGGAGTGGATTCTTAACGAAATGGTGTGAGCACCATCAAAGCTCAGTAAGACATAGGACCTGTGGGAGCGAGCTTGCTCGCGATGGCGCCGGGTCAGTCAGTAGTGAAGTTGGCTGACCCACCGCCATCGCGAGCAAGCTCGCTCCCACAGGTTTTTGTTTGGTGTTGCTTCAGTCGTGCTGCACGCCCGCGCGCTTGAGCATTTGTTTGCAACGCTCGGACAGGTGAAACACCCGCAGGTGCTTGCCGGCCTTGCTGTAGCGCTCGCGCAGGGTCTTGAGCGCGGCGACGGCCGAGTAGTCGACGAAGCGCAAGTGACGGCAGTCGAGGGTCACCAGGGCCGGGTCGTTGGCCGGGTCGAACTGGTTGAGGAACGGCGTCGACGAGGCGAAGAACAGCGTGCCGTGCAGGCGATAAAGCTTGCTGCCGTCGGCCTCCTCGTGGGTGTCGGCGTACAGCTCCCGGGCCTGTTGCCAGGCGAAGTTGAGCGCCGCAATGATGATCCCGCAGAGCACGGCGACAGCCAGGTCGGTAAACACCGTGATGACCGTCACCGCGATGATGACCAGCACATCGTTCGCCGGCACTTTGTTGACCACCCGCAACGAGGCCCAGGCGAAGGTCTGCTGGGACACCACGAACATCACGCCCACCAGCGCCGCCAGCGGGATGCGCTCGATCAGCGGCGACAGGAACAACACGAACAGCAACACCATCACCCCAGCCACGACGCCCGATAACCGTCCGCGCCCGCCCGAGCTGAGGTTGATCATCGTCTGGCCGATCATGGCGCAACCGCCCATGCCACCCAGCAGTCCGGACGCCATGTTGGCCGCGCCCAACGCCACGCATTCACGGTCCGGATAACCGCGGCTCTCGGTGATTTCATCGGTCAGGTTCAGGGTCAGCAAGGTTTCCAGCAAACCGACCATCGCCATGATCACCGCATAGGGTGCGACGATCTGCAGGGTCTCCAGGTTCCAGGGAATGTCCGGCAGGGAAAAGGTCGGCAAGCCACCGGCGATGTGGGCCATGTCGCCCAGCGTTCGGGTCGGCAGGCCGAGCAGCTCGACCGCCAGGCCCACACCGAGGATGGCCACCAATGCCGGCGGCACGCTGCGGGTCAGGCGCGGCAGCAGGTAGACGATAGCCATGGTCAGCGCCACCAGGCCGGCCATCAGGTACAGCGGCGGGCCACTCAGCCAGGCCTCGCCATTCTTGAAGTGTTCCAACTGGGCCAGGGCAATGACGATCGCCAGGCCGTTGACGAAGCCGAGCATCACCGGGTGCGGCACCATGCGCACCAGCTTGCCCAGCCGCAACAACCCGAACGCCATCATGATCAGCCCGCCCAGCAGCACGGTCGCCAACAGGTACTGCACACCGTGCTGCACCACCAGCGCGACGATCACCACGGCCATCGACCCCGCCGCGCCTGACACCATTCCGGGCCGACCGCCGAACAACGCGGTCAGCGTGCAGAGGATGAACGCACCGTACAGCCCCATCAGCGGATTGAGGTGGGCCACCAGGGCGAAGGCGATGCACTCGGGGAGCAAGGCGAAAGAGGTGGTGAGGCCGGCGAGGGTGTCGGCGCGAAGACGTGCTGATTTCATGATTTACCTGACTGGGCGCCGGTTGAACATTGGCTGCCGGGGCGTGGTGCAAAAAAACAGGGGGCGATGGTACGGAATTGGGGGCTGCGCGGCCAGCCATTGTGGCGAGGGGATTTATGCCCGTTGGGCTGCGCAGCGGCCCTAAGGCATTGGCTCAATCTTACTGGACACCGAGTTGTCTGGTTTGGGGCTGCTTCGCAGCCCATCGGGGATAAATCCCCTCGCCACAGGAGGTCAATTGCGGGATGAAAGTCCGGGGGTGAATTTTCATAGCCGCTGCTTCGCGATGTCCGTCAGCGACAGATTTTATCTGTGCGCGAAAATTACTTTCAGTGGGTTTGAAGATTCGTCGTTGAAATGATTTATGAGTTTCACAACACATCGACGTGACCCCATTCGAGGAGTAACGCATGGCACCTGCTTTCGGTTATTGGCTACTGGTCTACGCGGCCATCGCCATCATTGCGCTGATCGTTCTGATCGCCCGTTATCGGCTCAATCCATTCATCGTGATTACCCTGGTCTCCATTGGCCTGGCGCTGCTGGCCGGGATGCCGCCCTCGGGCGTGGTCGGGGCGTACGAGGCGGGTGTCGGCAAGACGCTGGGCCACATTGCGCTGGTGGTGGCCTTGGGCACGATGCTCGGCAAGATGATGGCCGAGTCCGGCGGGGCGGAGCGGATGGCGCAGACGCTGATCGAGCGCTTTGGCGAGCGCAACGCCCACTGGGCGATGGTATGCATTGCCTTTCTGGTGGGGTTGCCATTGTTCTTCGAAGTCGGCTTCGTGCTGCTGGTGCCCATTGCCTTCACTATCGCCCGGCGTGTGGGCGTGTCGATCCTGATGGTGGGGCTGCCAATGGTCGCCGGGCTTTCGGTGGTCCATGCGCTGGTGCCGCCGCATCCGGCGGCGATGCTGGCGGTGCAGGCGTTCCAGGCCTCGGTGGGGCAGACCTTGCTGTACGCGATCCTGATTGGCATTCCCACCGCGATCATCGCCGGCCCGCTGTACTCTAAATTCATCGTGCCACGCATCCAGCTACCGGCCGAGAACCCGCTGGAGCGACAATTCCTCGACCGTGAGCTGCGCGCCAACCTACCGGGTTTCGGCGTGACCCTGGGGACCATTCTGCTGCCGGTGATCCTGATGCTGATCGGCGGCTGGGCCAACCTGATCTCCACGCCGGGCAGCGGTTTCAACCAGTTCCTGTTGTTCATCGGCAACTCGGTGATCGCCTTGCTGCTGGCGACCATCCTCAGCTTCTGGACCCTCGGCCTGGCCCAGGGTTTCAACCGTGAAGCGATCCTCAAGTTCACCAACGAATGCCTGGCACCGACCGCCAGCATCACCTTGCTGGTCGGGGCCGGTGGCGGTTTGAACCGGATCCTGGTGGACGCTGGGGTCACGCAACAGATCGTCGGTCTGGCCCAGGAATTCCAATTGTCGCCGCTGGTCATGGGCTGGCTGTTCGCGGCACTGATGCGCGTTGCCACGGGGTCGGCCACGGTGGCGATGACCACGGCCTCGGGCATCGTCGCGCCCGTGGCGATTGGCCTGGGTTATCCCCACCCCGAATTGCTGGTGCTGGCGACCGGCGCCGGGTCGGTTATCTTTTCCCACGTCAACGACGGCGGCTTCTGGCTGATCAAGGAATACTTCAATATGACCGTCACGCAAACCTTCAAGACCTGGACCGTGCTCGAAACGCTGATTTCCGTGGTCGCGTTCGCCTTGACCCTCGGGCTTTCGCGCTTGCTTTGAGCGCAACGCACCCCAACAGGAGTCGTCATGGACATCCTCTACCAGATCCGCTCCCGCCAGGATTCCTTCAGCGCCGGCGAAGGAAGAATCGCCCGGCTGATGCTCGAAGACGTGGGCTTTGCCGCCTCCGCCAGCCTCGATGAACTGGCCCAGCGGGCGGAAGTCAGCAGCGCTACGCTGTCGCGCTTCGCCCGTACCGTCGGCTGTCGCGACCTGCGGGACTTGCGCCTGCAACTGGCCCAGGCCAGCGGTGTCGGCAGCCGTTTCCTCGACCCGGCCGGCGCGCCGGAGCAATCGGCGTTTTACGGACAGATCGTCGGCGATATCGAGGCGACGCTGCGCCAGCATCTTTCAGCGTTCGAAGAGTCGCGGTTCGGCGATGCCGTGCGGATGATCGGCAAGGCGCGGATGATCCATGCCTTCGGCCTCGGTGGCTGGTCGGCGCTGTGCGGCGAGGAATTGCAAGTTCGGCTGGTGCGTTTCGGCTACCCGATCGCCGCCTGCCGCGACCCGGTGATGATGCGCATCACCGCCACTTCGCTGAGCGACCAGCATCTGGTCATCGCCTGTTCACTGACCGGTATCACACCGGAGCTGTTGAGCGCCGTTGAATTGGCCCGCAGCTACGGTGCGGCGATCCTGGCTATCACTCGCGCCGACTCGCCACTGGCCCAACTGGCCGACTGCGTGCTACCCCTGCAAGGCGCCGAAACCTCGTTCATCTACAAACCCACGGCGGCGCGCTACGGCATGCTGTTGGCCATCGATGTGCTCGCCACCGAGCTGGCGCTGGCCCATCCCGAAGACAATCAAGAGTGCCTGCGGCGGGTCAAACTCGCCCTGGACGATTACCGCGGCGGCGACGATCACTTGCCGCTGGGAGACTGACATGCTGTACGACACGCTTATCCGCAATGCGCTGGTCATCGATGGCCGCGACACCCCTGGCTACCACGCCGACGTCGCCATTCGCGCCGGCCGCATCGAACGCATCGGCGAGCTGGGCGATGCCCAGGCCGTGGAAAACATCGACGCCGTCGGCCGTGTGCTGGCGCCAGGCTTCATCGATGTGCACACCCACGACGACACGGTGGTCATTCGCCAACCGCAGATGCTGCCCAAGCTCAGCCAGGGTGTGACCACCGTGATTGTCGGCAACTGCGGCATCAGCGCTGCGCCGGTGAGCCTGCGGGGCGATCCGCCGGACCCGATGAACCTGCTCGGCACGGCCCAGGCGTTCGTCTACCCACGCTTTGCCGATTATCGCGGGGCGGTAGAAGCGGCTCTGCCTTCGGTCAACGTGGCCGCACTGGTCGGGCACACGGCGTTGCGCAGCAATCACATGGACGATTTGTTGCGCAGCGCCTCGGTGGGAGAAATCGCTGCCATGCGCCGGCAATTGCGCGAAAGCCTGGAGGCCGGTGCGCTGGGTTTGTCCACCGGCCTGGCCTACGCCAACGCGTTTTCGGCATCCACCGACGAAGTCATGCAACTGACCGAGGAGTTGAGCGCATTCGGCGCCGTCTACACCACTCACCTGCGCAGCGAATTCGAGCCGGTGCTCGAGGCCATGGACGAGGCGTTCCAGATCGGCCGACACGCACGAAGCCCGGTGATCATTTCCCACCTCAAATGTGCGGGTGCCGGTAACTGGGGACGAAGCCCGCAGGTGCTCGCGGCGTTGGAGAACGCGGCACAGACCCATCCGGTCGGCTGTGATTGCTATCCCTACGCGGCCAGCTCCTCGACCCTGGATCTCAAGCAAGTGACCGATGCCCATCGCATCACCATCACCTGGTCGACAACGCACCCGTCGATGGGCGGACGCGACCTGACTGACATCGCCCGTGAATGGGAGGTGTCGCTGTTGGAAGCGGCGCAACGCCTGCAGCCGGCTGGCGCGGTGTACTACGGCATGGATGAGGGCGACGTACGACGGATCCTCGCCCATCCGTTGTCCATGGTCGGCTCCGACGGCTTGCCCGAAGACCCGTTTCCCCATCCACGCTTGTGGGGCGCTTTCCCACGGGTACTGGGACATTTCAGTCGTGACGTCGGGCTTTTTCCGTTGCACACCGCCGTACACAAAATGACCGGCCTTTCCGCAGCGCGCTTCGGCCTCAAGCAACGGGGGGAGATCCGTGAAGGCCATTGGGCGGACCTGGTGTTGTTCAATCCACACACCATCCGCGACGTGGCCGATTTCAACGAACCTCAACGGGCTGCCGAAGGGATTGATGGCGTGTGGGTCAATGGTGTCTTGAGCTATCGCGAAGGGCAGGCAAACGGGCGCCGGGAAGGGCGGTTCCTGGCGCGCGAGGGCGATCTGCGCCAGGGATTCAGTCCATCGAATAGCGTTTGATGGCGCGTTTGCGGCTGATATGGGTTAATTGGCGTCACAATAATGGCACTGCGACACTAAAGAAGCCGGGTTTAAAGCCGAAGCATTGGAGTCAACCCATCTACACTGGGTCTTTTCAGCCAGGGAGCAACCCATGAGCTTCGGTAAAACCACCCCGATCCTGCGGATCTTCGATGAAGCCAAGGCGTTGGCGTTCTACGTCGACTTCCTGGGCTTTACCGTCGACTGGCAACATCGCTTCGGTGACGATTTCCCGCTGTACCTGCAAGTCTCCCGCGGCGACTGCGTGTTGCACCTGTCCGAACACCATGGCGATTGCACACCGGGCTCGGCGTTGCGGATCGAAACCGATGAGCTGGAAGCCTTCCAGCAGCAATTGCTCGCCAAGCAATACCGCTACGCCCACCCACAGATCCAGGCCATGCCCTGGGGTAGCCAGGACATGGCGATCAGTGATCCGTTCGGGAATCGGTTGGTGTTTACCAATGCGATTAACGTGTGAACCTTTTATCAGATCTATAGATCGCTCGGGCAGGCGAGGCTCGCGTCAAAACGCCCAGTCAAGACGAATTGCCAGAAAGCCCGAGTCGATTTATTTCCGATACGTGGAAGTTGTACAGCCTATAGTTTCTAAGGTTGCGACCAGTCGGGATGTTGACTTCTTCGGGGATAATGCCGCTGCAGTTGAAGCAGGCGATGAAAGCTCCGGTTGGTCCACGCCGGCCAGTTTTTCAGTGAACAGATGCGTATCCGACAGCACCCTTTCAGCTTGACCTGGATAGAGCGCCACGATTGAGTTGAGTAGGCGGACTTCGCCATGAGCCCCAGGTCCTCCGGCATGCACGGGAATGATGCTGTTGGATTTCTCGATGTGCGTGGCGATGAGGTGCTGGGTGGGTTGCTGGAGTTCGTGCAGGGTCTCGACCGTCCTGCTCAGCGTCGGTTCGAGCTTCAACACATCAGGATCTATGTCGAGTCGATGGGTCTTATCGGCTTTCGTAGCGCTGTATCGTTCGGCCAGGTCGGCCAGGTATTCAGCGGTATTGCCGATCTTGTAGCTGCCGAAAGTCAGGTAGAACCTCTCGCTTTTGGCGGAGCCGTCATAATTCTTGTCCACGCCGCGGTAATTCTTCGGACCGGATTTGGGGCCAGTGAGATTGTAGTACTCGTTGAGGCCCACATCGTTGTCCCCCTTGCGATCCAGGACTACGCCATAGGAGTGAACGACCAGTCCCTTGCGTTGGGTTTTGCTGAAGTTGGGGCTGGCGCCGGGGGCGGAAGGGGCTTCTCGATGAACCCTGGCACGTCTGTTGGCCTGTTTTGTCGGTTGCTCCTGCATCATCGCCTGGGAACGGGCCTGGCCATCAGCTTTCATCCATTGGATGACATCATCTTTCCCCAATCCTTGGTGGTCGACGAACCGGAGCGGGTTATTTCCCACCATGCAATACAGGTTCAACCCATCGACTGCCCCCGCCGGGTCAGGGCTGATCCAACGCAGCAGCCATGGTGCGTAATAGCGCTGCCCGTAATAATACAAGCCGCTGGCATCACGTTCCTTGCCGGAGTAGCGAAGGGTTCTGTAGTCAGCCTCCATGGCCGAACGCGACGCCGCCCACGCGGTGGCCCCATAAGGCAGGTAGCTTTCCTGGCTGATCAGGTCGCCCTGATCGTCCAGTTCCAGTGCGCTTGAGCCCAGATGGTCGCTGAAGCTGTAGCGCAATGGATTGACCGCGATGGCGGACGGTCGGCCTTGCGTCCAGTGCAGATAACGTACGGTGCAGCGCCCCGCTTGCAGGGTGATGACTTCCAGGCGTTCGTTATCTCGCGTGCGAATTTCAAGGCCTGGCAGATAACGGACCTCCCGAGTGTGCACCCGCGTTGCGCCCTGGGTCGTCTGGAGCTTGCGCACGCGTTGGCCGTTGCTGTCGTAGCGATAGCGCTCGATGTCATCGGACGCGTTTTCACGCCGTACCAACACCACGCTGTCGAGCTGATTACGCAGGTTCCAGGTCAGCGCCTGGCCCGGGGCTAGCGCCTGCTGGTTGCCGTTGGCATCGAAGTCCAACGTTTGGTCGGGCGTCGAGTGGCCTTTGTTCCAGGCGCGCAAGCGATTGCTCACGGCGGCCACGTCCAATGTTCGGGTGTAGTGATTGCCGTCGCGACGATGACGCAGTTCGATCAGGTTGCCGCCAGCATCGTATTCGTAGTGTTCGGTGAAATTGAACAACTGGCCGGGGTCGATGGGTAGTTTGCCGAGGGCTGGAAGGTCCGGGGGGCTGGTCAATCCGGCAGCCTCGCGGCCCGTCGCGCTGATCAATTGATAAAGGCTGTCGTAGGTGAATGTGCTGGACGCTTCGACCCGTTGGTTGCTGCCGAACTGCACCGGTTGGGCCTTGTCCTCGAGGTGCGTGATGTTACCCACCGGGTCGCAGGTGTAGTGCAGATCCTGCAAGGTCTTGGCCGACCTCGATGTGCGCAGGGCGGTCAATCTACCGTTGGCCGGATCGTACACGGCGCGACTGACGACACCGTTGCCGGCCGTCTGGGACTCGATCTGGCCGGACGCGTTGTAGACGAGATCGCTCACGATGACTTTTTCGGTCGCCGTGTTTCTTATCTGCAGACCCATGGACTTGAGCTGACCCGCGACATCGAACGAGTAGCGCTGCTGGTGCTGGGCGGCATCGGTCTGCTGGATAAGCTCGGCGAGGGCGTCGTAGCGCCAGCTTGTGGTATAGCCGTCGCCCGGTTCCAGCAAGCGGTCGCGGTCTTTCTCTTGCGCTGGCCAGTCGGGTCGTTCGGTGGCGGCCAGCAGATGCCGGGTCTGGCTCAGAGGCTTGGCGCAAAGCCCATAGTCATGGATCAGCAAGGTGCCGGAGCTGTCGTCATGGCGGATCAGCGCGCCGCACCGGTTATGCACCGCGGACTCTGGCGAACTGTCGCCGTAGTGCAGGCATTCGACGCTGCGCGGCACGTCGCCCGCCCCTTGCTCATGGACAGCGGTCATGCGCAGTTGCGTGTCGTAGGTGGTCCGCCAATAGGTGCCTCGCTGATCCCAACAGTGCAATACCTGCCCGGCATCGCCAGGCAGGTACAGGCGCCATCCGGCATCGATGCTGTCGAGCAACAGCGTTTTGCCGGACAAACTGTAGACAGTCTGCAGGTTCGCCCCGCCCGTTGCCTTGGCGAACAGCCGAGGATCGCGCTGCGCCACTTGTCGTCCCGCCACATCGAAGTCTTGCTGGGCAATGCGCGCCTGGGCGGGTTCCTGGGCGTCGCGCCGGTAGTAAGCGATTTGCCGCACAGGCAGGCCACGACCGTCAACGGCGTTGATCGTGGGTGTCTTGTGATGAAGGCGTGGGTTCATGCGCCACCTCCGGCCGTGTCGGCGTGTTCGGACAGGACTTCTTGCAGCGTGTCATTTTCGTCCTCGTCCACGGTGTACCAGGGATGACGGGTGTGGCGCCGCAGGTAGGAGAGGCCGGCTTGCCTGGCCAGGCGCGTGAGGGTGGGGCGCCCGAGGGCGTCGTAGAACTGCCGGTCGCAATGGCCGAATTGCCGCAAGGACACATCGTTGATGCAGCGGTGTTGATCGGCGAAATAAGGGCGGTAGATGCGCACCGCCAAGCCCTTGCTGTTGTATTCCACCCGTTCGCTGACCCGCCAGCGCCTTGCGGCGGTCTGCTCCATGGGCGCTCCATCCGTCAGCGTCAGGTCGCCCTTGGTATCGACGACGTAAGCCAGGCCCGGTTCGACGAGTTGCTTGCTTTGCAGGGTTCGCCCGAAGCCATCGAAGCAGGTCACGGCGATGCGGATTTGTTTTCGGTCGTCATCGGGGTAGCGATCGGCGACCAGTGTGGCGATGTGCACGGGCTCACGCGGCGCGGCCTCGAGTTCGTTCTTCAGCTTGAGGTCATCGGCCGAGAGTGTCTGAAGCTCCGCTAGCCGGACTCGAGCCGACGCGCAGATATGCCCGGCGGGGAGCAGGTCGCCATTGCTCACGCAGCGCGCCAGCCAGTCGGTGTCCGCCAGGGCGGCCTTCGATACACAACGCATCCAGCTGAAGGGCGCGTAATAAAGCGCCGTGGCCGCGTCCTGCAACGCGTCCCGGCTTTGGCTGATGGCCGCTGTCGGGCTGTTGAATGCTGGCTGTTTGAACTGCGCGAGCGGTTTGAAACCCCTGCGCGTGCGCTGCTCGTCGCCATAAAAAGAGGTGGCCAAGACTTGGCCAAAAGCATCGAACAGGCCTTCCTGCACATTGCCGTTGGGGTCGGTGATGCGCCGGGGCTGGAGCGAGCGGTAATCGTAGGTCGCCTCGGTGGCACAGCCATCAGGCTGTTGGAACCGGGTGATCACACAGTGATGACGGTCGTGGCTGATCTCGATTACGCCGTGGCTTTCGCTCGGTTGTAGGGTACGGATTTTGTAGAACCCGTCCCGTGGGGCATAAGTGGCGAAGCCGCTTTTGACGGACCAGAGTCGTATGGGGCGGTTGCTCGCGGGAAGAAAATCGGCCATGCGGTGATAGTGATTGCGTTCGAGCATTTTTCCTTTGGGACGCGTTTCCTGGGGCAGCAGCCGGAAGGCCTTGAGGGCGGTTTCGTCCAGCTCGGCGGTTTCCAGATGGTCGGTCAGGGCCTGGAAGTCTGCGACGCCATCCGCCAGAGTGGCTGCGCTCGAAGCGCCTTTGTAGCGTTGCACGGTCAGGCCGGTGAGCACGCTCTGGTCCGTCCAGGTTGTTTGCTGCGCGCGTGCGCTGAGGGTTTCGAACGTTATCTCTTGGGGCGCCAGCCCGGCGGCTTCGGGAGCCTTGGGGCAGCGCAACGCCTGGGTGCGCTGGCGATAAGGCAGGCCCAATCGCCACCCTTGGGGCGCAGGCAGGTGGATGAACTCGGCCCGGGTTTCGTTCAGGTAATAAAACTGCTGAGCCGGATCATGCGCATCGCGCCACCATCGTTGTGAGTCGACGTCGCTGAACGGTGGCGTATCGTCGGCGGTTTTCCTGCGGGCGTAATGGATGTCCAGGCGGTGAACGAGGGCGCCGTAGAGGTCGTGTTGCAGGTTCAAGGTGTGCTGGCACTGCGGGTCATCGACCGTGCCTTCGTATTGATACGTGATGGCTTCCAGCGGCAGCGGTAGCATTCGGGCGTAGGACCGCTGGCTGTCGGGCGCTTGCAGCAGGCGTACGCAATAGCGGTGTTCCTGGACCGAGTACAGAGTCCGGGTTTTCCGGCGCCTGTCGACGCCGAATGTCTCGCTTCGCAGCACATGGCCGCTCAAGGCGCGGGCCATTTCAATGCGGGTGGCTGGGGTTGGCGCGGGCACAGGGGTGTCGCGCCCGGTCTCCTCTTGGTATTGGCAGAGCAGTGCCTTGCCCAGCGCCACGGCTTGCGGGTCGTCGTGGTGGTAGCCGATACGGGGCATGTCCACCGTTTGCCCGGTGTGAAACCAGGTCTTCTTCAGGCTGGGCATGGTGAAGCCTTGGAAATCGGTATCGTCGGGGGTGGTTTCATTATCGGTTTCCAGCAACAGGCCGAAGCCGCGAAACTCACGCTCGACACCGTCGTAGTAGCCTTGGCGATAGGCGAATTTGCAGGTCAATCGATTGCCGGTGATTTCATCCACCCGGGTCTGGCTCGAAACCAGATGCAGCGCCAGGGGCACATGACAGACCGGTGGTGTGCCGGCCTTGTTATGGGCGGCTTTTTCATCCAGCCATTCCTGCGCCGAGCTGCGGTAGCGGATGGTTTCGCTGGCGCCCATGTTGTTGTGGGTGCCGGTGAGCAGATACGGCTTCGCCTCGACGAAATCGTAGCGCCAGTGTTGCGGTGTGATGTGCGGCACGCTCAGGATCAGGCTGGAGCAGCCGAGCCCTTGCAGGTCGGCGATGCTCACCTGGCACAAGTTGTCGTAACGCAGCCCGGGGGGCCAGGGCAGGGCGAGCGCAGGGCGGAAACCCTGGCCGCAGCGGTTCATGAAGATCAGTGCCTGGTCGGCTTGCAGATAGATCAGGTCGACGGCGCCGGAGCCATCCAGATCCGCCAGGCGGATGCGCGAGGCATCGAAGGTTTCGTAGGCCAGCCCGGGAAAGTCCAACACGATGCCTTTGCCAAACCGCCCGTGGCCCAGGTTTGGCCAGCACCGCACTTCATTGTGACGGATGCGCACCAAGTGTTGCTGACCGCTGCCCAGCACATCGCTGAACGCCACCAGTTCGCCGGGCGCGATGCGTAATACCGCGAGGGCATCTTCATGCTCGTCGCGGGCGACTTCCAACGGGGCGGCGAAACCGTTTTCTCGCTGGTTGACGTACAGGCGAACGCTGCGCGGGCCGATCAAAATCAGATCACCGAGCCCTTCCCCCGACAGGTCGGCCAATTGCCCGTGTGGACTGAAAAACTCTGCGGGAAACGCATTGAACGTGGCGAAATCCGACCAGCTTCGATCGGCGCCAAGGGAGAAAAAACCGCTCAGCCCCGGTTGGGCCACGAGCCAGTCCAAGCGGCCGTCTCCGGTGAGGTCGCTCAATGACTGGCGCACCGGTTTGGCCAGGTCGGCAACCGGGATGGCGGGCAGTGTTCGCCACGGCGCGTAAGCCACGTCGTCGCCTTTGGCCTTGGCCCGCACGGGTTCGCGGTAATGCCAGCCCCCGTCGCTTTGATAGAGCACGCCCGGCAGGCCCTCGCCGTACAAGTCCACCAGTTGATAACGTTGACCATCGTCGAGCCCCGGCATGTCTGCAAAACGTTGCCAGGCGTGGGGCTCCAACCGAAGCTTGAATTCGCTGTAGCTGAATTCGATGGGCGGCCGGCTATCGACGGTAGCCAAGTCGCCAAAGGCTTGGTCATGGGCGGCGCTCAGTTGGTGATAACCCAGGGATGCCTGGCGATAATCGAGCAACAGGCGGCGCACCAGGAGGGGGGCTGCTCCCAGTTCCTCGGGAAAGCGGTGAAACATCAGGACCTGGCGGCACAGGCGTTCGGTGCGCAGTTCAAAACCGTAGGCGAAGCTGGAAAAACCATCGCTACGGGTGACCCACTGCTGACCTTCGTATGGCGGTTTCTGTTCGTAGGCCGTGGTCCGTTCGCCATAGTCGAAGACCAATTCGAAGTGCCATTGCACAGAGGCGAGCCGGTCTGTTTTCCATGAGTACAGGTGCGGATCGGCCTTGAAATTGCCATAGCGCACCTGGCTCAAATAGCGCTGGGCCGTTGCGTCGGTCTTGTATTGGTAGAGGATGTGTTCGCCGTAAGCGTTCAGGCTTTCCTCCAGCAGCCATTCGCCGACACGGTTCTTGTCCAGGGGATCGGCTCGGCGGGAGGTAGAGGTCTTTCCGAACAGGTGCAGGCTGCCATCGGCACCGTGCACCAGCCAGAAGCCCGGTTTGTCGTCGGGCGAGGACCAGTGTTCGAAGCGGTCGAAGCTGCTTTCGACTCGAGGAAAATACCGTGTGACGTTGTAGGTCGTTTCCAGGTCCAGATCGTTGTATTGATCGATGCGGGTTGCGGCGATGACGCCTTGCCGATCACGCTCGGGCAACCAGACCACCCCGCTGGGACCGATGATTTCGTCAGCCTCGGTATAGGCCGGCACGCCCTTGCTGGTGCGGCGCGCCACGCTGGGCAGCGACAACCCCCAACCGATGCCGAATACACCGTTGCCGAGGGAGCTGGCATAGTTCAGGGACAAGGGCGGAGCAAAGCCGCGCCCCGGTGAAATCGGCAGGGCAATTTCGTAGGACGCCGTACCGTGGGCACCGATGGCCGCCCAGCCTTTGCCGATACTTTGAATGGCGCCACCGCCCTTGGGCAATGACGGCGCGGTGACGGGCAAGAGCGGTTGCTCAGTCATTGCGCACCTCCGCCGACCCTGGCCGTATAGCTCACATGGACGATGACGTCGGTCAGTGAGTCAAGCAGGTCTTTTTGTGCTTCGGGGTTCGGGAAGGTCAGTTGCCACTTGGAAATGGCGCCGGTGTATTCGAACGGCAGGTAGCGGTCATCGTTGAAATTCAGCGTGAACAGGCCGTTGTCGTCGACGCCCGTCGACAGGGCAATCTGCTGGTTGGCGCGTCGGCTCTCCAGGGTTCTGCCACCGTCACCGGGCGAGAGAAACACCTTGCTGGCGGTCTGGGTCAGCGTGGCTCGAATGTTCTCATAAGGACCGATGAGGGCCGGCAAGGACACGCTGATGGTCTTGATTCGACGCAGGTAGTGTTGCTGATCCTTGTAGTCGTCTTCGAACAATTGCTGGGTCAGTTCGAATTCGTAGGTGCCTTTCTTCAAGTCGGCGTGGATGTGCGGCCACTCTTTGTTGATGCTGGTCGGGGTTTGGCGCTTGAGCTCACGCAGCGACACCGTTTTGCGTATCTCCAGCTCCCGCTCGTGGCGCCGCAGGTATTCGGCGTGCATCTTCAACAGGTTCATCTTCAGCAGCTCGCCGGCGCCCAGCCCACGATAGGTCGCATGCCAGGCGCCGGGTTGGATGAAGCGCGTGTCGAAGTTGGCGACTTCATACTGCCAACAGGCTTCGGCCGCCAGGCACAGCGCCAGTGTGGCGTCGTAGGCCTGGCGATAGAGCGCGGCAAATTGGCTGTTCAGCCATTGGTACAGCTGTGCCTTGGTGAAGCGCTTGCTGAGAAAGTCGTAGTTGGCCTTGGCCTGGCTCAGGGTGGATTCGGCCAGGCGCAGTTGCAGGCGAGTGGCGGTTTCCTGTTCGGTGAATTGCGCCAGTTGTGCGTCGATCTGGGCCAGTTCGAGTTGTGCCTGATCCCATGCGTGATGCCATTCGTCCCGGCGGCGATCGAATGCGGCTTGACGGTCGAGTTGGGCCGCTACCGTGCGGCTTATGATCGCGGCGCTATGGGCGGCCGCAGAGGCTGCGAGCGCCGGCCCCTCCCAACGGCTGCCGCCTATGCAGAACCCCGCAACGTTCGGAGCCATCATCAGCCCCGCTGCCGCGACTTGGAAGGCCATTGCACCGGCCTCCGCGGTGCCGCTGGCCACGTATAAATAACTGACCTCTGTTTCGGCATGACTAAGATCATCGTCCAGCAGTTTTTTGTAATGGGTGATGCGGTTTTGAACAGTGGCCTGGCTGGCCAGCAGCGCCTGGCGGTTCTGACGGTCGATGTTCAAGGCCTGACGTTGCAGATCCAGCGCGATTTTCGCCAGGTCCCAGGCGTGCTGTTGTTGCAGCTCCTGCAACTGCGCCTGTTCCTTGCGCTCGATCAGCGACAGCAACGTGGTACCGAACTGGATGATGCTTTCGACGGCGTTCTGAGCCTGGCTGTGCATGACGGTGAAGCGATAGTGGGGGATTTGAACCGCCGACAAGTGGGCCGTGGCGCCGGTCGGGGTGTTCGGGGCACTGGCGCTGGTCAAGGCGCGAGGGTCCAGCGGAGCGGCGAAGACAGGCAAATGCAGCGGCTTGCCGGCGATATCGAGGTTATGCCGCAGGTTGTACAGGCGACTTTCGGCGACGTCCCAGCACTTGAGCAATTGCGGATTGAACGGCACGCGCAGATACGGGTTATCGATTGCCGTAAGGGCCGCTTGCGAACGGCCTTCCTGCGCCAGCGACGGCGAGCTGACGGTGGGCAGGGGCAGCCGGTTTTCAAAGCGGCGCAGGTCGTCATTGTTGGTGGTGCTCAAGCCATGAAGGCTGACGGCCTTCCAGTGATCGGCCGGTTGAACGACCGGGCGTGGCCCTAGCAAGTCCAGGGTCCGGACGTACCAAAGCTTGGCTTCGCTGAGGCTGTCGGGCGTCAACGTGCGGTACGCGGCGTCGCCTCGGTTGGTCAGGATGTCGAGGTTCAGGAAGTACAGCGCCTTGCGAAAGTGCACGGGATGACTGCGGGCAATCTGATGGGGATCATGGGGCGCCTGGTGGGAGTACGAAGGCGTATCACCGTCGAGCAAAGGGACGCTTCGCCAGCATTCGGACTTCTTTCGGCCCGGGTCGAAAACATAGCGCAGCCAGTGTTCTGCTTCCTCGTAGCGCTGCTCGGCGTTCAAGCGATGGGCGACCAGCCAGGGCACGTAGAGAAACAGTTCGGTGAAGTAACGGCCATAGGGGCCATGAAAGTCCATCCGGTTGCTTGGATCACCGGGCAGGGCAGGTTCCGGCAGGTGTTGAGTGGTCCAGTCAAATAATTCATCCAGGCTGTTTTCGGTGCGCCGGATCAGTTCGGCGGCGAATACGGTGTTCAGCCTGATGGGGTGGCGTTCTTGGCTTTTGCCGTCGCTGTGCTTGATGGTGGAATGGGCGAAGTCGATGAATTGGGTCGTGCCCAGGTTGGGGGTCGGTGCGGCGGTGATCTTCGGTGGTTGGAGGACGGTAGGTGCCAGGCTCAGTTTGATCGCTTTGAGCGCGAAGGAAATTGTTTGATACGGTCTGTCAGGGTTGACCAGCGCGACGCCATACAACAAAGCCTCGCCGTCCTCATTGTCTTCAACCCGCAAGAGGTACTCATAGCGACTGGGCAACTGTTTTACCAAGGAAGACTCGGCTACAGCCTCCAGTTTGTCATAGGTTAACGAGTTGTCTTCTATTCCGGCGGGTTGGCGAAAAATTACATATTTTCGATAGAGCAATACTTCTTTGTAGAAAAAGGCAGTCCGGGACTCGCTGCGTTGGAAAGGGTTCTGAAACGTCAAAGTAACCTTTCCACGGGAGGTGCTGGAGTTGCGCTCATGGTAGGTGTTGATCAAGTGGCGTACTGCCGCTACTGAGATCAGTTTTCCAGCCAGACTTGCCGTGGCTGAAGTCGTGAAGCCAGGTGAATCCTGACTGTCCCGGATCACGTTGTTCAGGTTATCGATGGAGTACTGGAAAACCAGACCGGCGGGATCTGCGACATCCAGATAGAAAATTTCGGACTCGTCGCGCAGTTTTAGATAGGAAGAGGAGGGCAGGTTTTCGTCGAGCGGTGGCAGAACCAGCTTAAGTCGACCTGAAAACGAGATGCGAATTTCACTCACCGCAGAGGGGAGAAACGTATCGTCGGCATGAACGACTAGCGTGTGTGGCGAGTCGATGGGTTTGAGAACAGTCCCAGCCAGATGATCATCGAAATTCGACAGTGTATTGATGATCTTTTTGGGGCGTGGAATTGGAGAACCCTCAATTTCCTGGAACGCCAATCTGCTTTGAAAACGCTGGGTGTAAGGTTCGATGAGCGTCGTATCAAGGAGGGTGTGTTCCAGTTCTTTTGGTTTTTCGTCTTCCGCCTGTTTGATCGTCGTTGAACGGTCAGGCTCATGGGAAAGATTTTTGTCGACGTAGGTTGTTCTAATAAAACTGAAGGCGCTGGCCGGCGCGGACGCCGAGCCGGCTCTGGGCTTTTGTGCACATAAGGCCAGGTACAGTGAGTCTTGCGAGCCCTTGCGGTGCTGCATCGCAACGGTACCTATCAATGGCCTGATCGCCTCCAGGCTCTGGCTGGCAAGCGTTTTGTCCTCGCAATACCCTTGCAGGCCCACTCGTGGCGTACTCCACATGCCATCCTGTTTTTTGAAGCAATAGCTCAGGCGCAGTAGCGGATGATTCACACGGGGTGCCATGGCGTCGGCCTTCGAAGGCGCGCTGGAGGCCGACTGATCCTGATGGATGCATTCTGCCCAGACAACGAACAGGCGATTGTTGAACCAGGCGGGACGAATCGAGTGTTCGACCGCACTTTCGGGAATCGGCACATCGGCTTTTTCCCAGTCCGACCAGGCGTATGGATCCGGCTGATCCTGCTTGGAGGGAGGCGGTAAGGTACTGTCCAGCGGACGTTGCGCCATGTTCAGCGAGCGCCAGAAGTAAGTGTTTTCGGTGCGGGATTTAGCGATGAGGTAGTAGGTGCTGTTGGCAAAGTCCTCGCCATCGATATAACCGTTGAGAATCGTCAGGTTGGCCACTTCTTCGAATCGGGCCAGGTAGGCCAGGACCGCCGATTGCACCGCGTCGGGTTGAATCCGGTTCTGGTTGAGGGTGTTTTCCAGTTGCTGGAAGTTATCGCTGCTGTTGGCCCTCAGCACCGGGTCCAGGTAAGTCGCGGGGAAATAGAGCAGCTTTTGGTGGGCGGCCCAGGTGGGGTACTGATGCATTTCGTTGCGCCACGTCTGCCGGTGTTCGGCGGTGAAATCCTCCGGGTCGTAGCCGGGCTCCAGGTTCATCAGGATACGGTTGATGTATTGCTGCAGACTGGCAATCGCACAGGCGACCGGTGTGGTGGGCACATCCTGGCTGACCAGCACATCGAGCAGCCAGTACTCATAGAGGTCATGGGCGTTCTTGAGGGGCGTGGCATTGGCGGGGGCGACGTCGTTCAAGTAGAGCGCCAACAGTGCGTCGCGCAGGCGTTCATCGAGCTGCTTTTTTATGGCCTCGGTCATGTATTCAATCCTTGAGTTTGAAGTGGGGCAGCCGTCAATGGCTGGCGGCGATCAGCGCTTCACCGACTATTTTCCAAGCCGATGCAGGGCTGGCGGTTTCCAGTTTGATCGCCTTGATCAGCAGGTTTGCCGACAGTCCCGTTTGCTGGCAGCACGCCTGACAGCGCATGATCCAATCCACTGCTTCCATTGAGTCTGCGCGTCTTGTGTCCAGTGACGCCGTCAGGGAACTCACCTCTTCGACGCTCCAATTCAACAGCTTGGCCAGCAGGCCATTGGCTGCTTTTTCCGACTGTTCCTGGTTGGCCACTTGCAGGTAATGCAACAGGTTGTCTTCCGACTGGGCCTGATGGCGGGCGCAATGACTGAAGCATTCGAGCAGATACAGTGTGTGGGGCGCCAGGGTTGCGGATAGGCGCGGGGCCAGCCATGTCGGGTTGTCCATCAGGACCTTCAGCGTGCCGCTGCTCAGGTGCAAGCGCTGGCAAGCCTCGGCCGTGCGCAGTACCGTCGCCAGCAACGGGGGCATTGCACCCGGGGCGTGCTGGATGGCCGTGACGATCGCCCTTGCGTCGGTACCGGCCATTTGTAATACGCCAGGGACGTATTCGGCTGGCAGGTCCGCCATGTCATGCAGCAGGAGTTCCACCTGATGCTGATGATCTTGAGAGGCGTTGGTGTCTGCCTGGAATTTCGCCAAGCGTTTTTCCAGGTTTTGATTCAGCGGCCAGTCATTGCTGCTGACGTTGAACAGGCGGCACCATTGCAACACGTTCCGATTGCTTTGCCTGAGCCAGTCAACGGCCCAATCCATGGCCATCAGGACATCAAGAATGTCCGACTCTGTGGAGTCGACGGTC
The DNA here is from genome assembly GCF_059579345.1 of Pseudomonas sp. FSO-7. Lineage (NCBI taxonomy): Bacteria > Pseudomonadati > Pseudomonadota > Gammaproteobacteria > Pseudomonadales > Pseudomonadaceae > Pseudomonas > Pseudomonas sp. FSO-7. Next base: position 902,727 of record NZ_CM184193.1, read on the forward strand.
TTCAGCTCCCCTTTCACCAATGCCTTGCAGAAATCCTCCCCGCCGAGCAATCGGGCCAACTCGGTGCATTCAAGAGGGGAGAGCCCGAACATCCGGGCGATACGGGCCTGGCGATACAGGGCCGAAACGGTGGGCAAATCATATTCCTGTGATGAGTATCGACTGGCCTGTTCCACCAGCAGCAACAGCGAATCTGGCGCAACGGGAAGGCCAAGACCGGCACTGAGGTAACTGAAGGTCTGCTCGTCCCTGGCGGTCAGGCTCCGCTTGGGGGCGTCCCACACAGGGCTTTTGAGCAGTTGGGTGCGATTGAACACCTGATCGAACAGCGACACCCGATCTGCGCAAGCGTGGGTGGGCATGTCGTGCAGGAACGCAGCGAATTCTTCAGCGGCGATGCCATGGCGCCGGTTCAGGTACCGATAGACGCCCAGCGTGCGCAAGGTGTTGGCGCTAAGCGTTTCGACCCTTTCCGAGCGTTGGGCATTGAAGATCAACGTGTCCAGTTCGGCAACGGGAATACCGGTCCAGCGATGCAGGCGGATCATGCGTTGCAAACGGTCGAAACGTTCAGGAGAGTTGTTGGTGAAGACCCTCTGCTGCGCTTGGGTCTCGATCGCCAGGGCAGGGATAGCCCTGCCGCCATTGATGTAGCTGGCGCCGTAATGTGTCCGGGTGGAAAGGGGGCTGTTGATTGACGTTCGCGGCCTGCATTTGCCTTGCGCCAGTAGCTCCTCCACCTGTTCCGTCGTGAGCCCGGTGCGCTCCTTGAAGAACTCAAGCTCATCCAAGCGTAGGAGGTTCTCAGTGCCGTAGTTTGTTTTCAGTGTGCTGAGGTTGGCCTGCGAGGCGGTCGGTGCGATGAGCAGCGCCTGTTGCGCGGGGCTCAACCCGGACAGCAGTTTTTGCGCTTCTGCAGGATTGACGACTACTCCCCCGTAAAGATCCCGGTCCTTTGAAAACGGCAGGTTCAGGCTAACCCGATAATTCAGTTCGCCCAGCGTCGGCTTGCCCGTGCCCAGCCCGAGGACACATTGGTGATGGTGCAGGTCGTAGGGCAGCGAGAAAGGGTAGTGTGCGCTGGCGAGTATCTGGTGAACGCTCCTGTTATCGCCGGTTTCGGCCAGGTGCGACTCGATATTATTGCGCAGGGTGTCGTTGATGATGTCGAGCATCGGACGGGACACGAAGGCACTCTGTCGATCGAGCATCAGTGTCTTGAGGTCCGGGCGCCGTTGCGCCAAGGTGATTCTGCCGGCGTGGGATGACCGGTTTTCCAGCTCCCCGGCAAACAGATACAACGCTCGCAGATACGCCACGGGCGAGTCGATTGCCGCGATATCACCCTCGTTGCAGAACTGGTCCCAATTCTCTTCGAACAGCGCCTGATAGCCGGTGGGCTCTGGCATTGGGTCTATCGCCAGGCTGCGCTTGCTACGTGGCTCGTTGGCGCCGGACGATACTCGATGCTCCTGATACAGGCGGCTGATCTGCCGGGCATGGCTCGTGGCATTGTCGTAGACCTGTTCACCGTCCGCGTCGCTATGCCTGGCGAGTGCCTGGGTGAACTGCGCCTTGCTCATGCGTGCGATGTCGAATAGCGACGTCACGTCCATCTGTTGCAGGGCGGTTTTCAGATCGGCTTTTGTGGCGTCCTTACCGTCTGAGGAGCCAACGAGCCTGTGCAACAGCGAGTCGTTGCTTACGTCCATGTGTTGCCATCTCCTGTGCGAACGGAATGTGCTTGTTCAAGCGCAAACCGTACAGGAGCGGGCAAAGAAAGGCGGTAGGACAGGGGAAGGGGGATTTGTACGAAAGAGCGATTCGTGGGCGGTGCTGATGCAAATCCTGTGGGAGCGGGCTTGCTCGCGAAGGCGTCGGATCAGCCAGCATTGAAGTTGACTGACCCACCGCCTTCGCGAGCAAGCCCGCTCCCACAGTGGTTTGTGCCTGGCGCGGAGTTGCAGGACACAGCAGACCCAGGGTGGGAGCGAGCTTGCTCGCGATAGCGGTGGGTCTGCTGGCATCGATATTGGATGTGCCGCCGCCTTCGCGAGCAAGCTCGCTCCCACTGTGGGTCATGCAAATCGGGTGGGGTGTTAGACGCGGAAGTGGCTGACCATCATCTGCAACTGATTCCCCAGCCGCGCCAGTTCGACGCTGGAGGCGGCGGTTTCTTCGCTGGCGGCGGCGGTCTGTTCGGACACGTCGCGCACGTTGATGATGCTGCGGCTGATCTCCTCGGCCACGGCGCTTTGCTGCTCGGCGGCGGCCGCGATCTGCTGGTTCATCGACTGGATGTTCGACACCGTGCGGGTGATGTTTTCCAGTGACGCGCCGGCCTTGCGGGTCAGGGCCACGCTGCTGTCGGTGAGGCTGCGGCTGTTGTTCATCACGGCGGCCACTTGCTGGGTACCGTTTTGCAGGCCGGCCACCAGGCCTTCGATTTCCTCGGTGGATTTCTGCGTGCGCTGGGCCAGGCCACGGACTTCGTCGGCCACCACGGCGAAACCACGCCCGGCTTCACCGGCCCGTGCCGCTTCGATCGCGGCGTTGAGCGCCAGCAGGTTGGTCTGTTCGGCCACGGCCTTGATCACGTCCATCACGCTGCCGATCTTGTCGCTTTCCTGTTGCAGCACGGTCATGGCGTCGGTGGAGCGCACCACTTCACTGGCCAGGCGTTCGATCTGGGCGATGGCTTCGCTGACCACCTTGTCGCCGGCACGGGCTTCGCCGTCGGCGGCGGCCGCGGCCTGGGAGGCTTCTTCGGCGTTGCGCGCGACCTCCTGAACGGTGGCGGTCATCTCGTGCATGGCGGTCGCGACCTGATCGGTCTCGACTTTCTGGCTGTTGACCCCGGCGCTGGTTTGCTCGGTCACGGCGGACAGTTCTTCGGCGGCGCTGGCGATCTGAGTCACGCCATCGCGGATGCCGCTGATCAGGTCACGCAGGGTCACGCCCATGCGGGCGATGCCTTGTTGCAGCACGCCCAGTTCGTCACGGCGGGTGACGATGACGTTCTGCGACAGGTCGCCACCGGCAATGCGTTCGACCACGGCCAGGGTTTCGCGTAGCGGGCCGGTGATCTGGCGAGTGATGATCACGGCCGCGATGACGCCGACCAGCAGAGCCAACAGGGTGCTGACCAGTTGCAGGGTGCGTGCCTGGGCGCTTTCAGCGTCGCGGCGGTCGAGTTGGATCTGGTACAGCTGTTCGCTCAAGGCCACGATGGTTGCGCCCTGGTCGGTCATTTCCTTGCGGGCCTGGACCACATCGGCGGTGGCCACTTTGAAGGCCTGCACGGCGCTGCGGTATTGGGCCAGGGCATTTTCCAGCTGGCGCAGTTCATCCTGGCGGGTGCTGGAGAAATGTTCATTCAGCGGTTTGAGCGCAGCGATGGCGGCGTCCAGTTGGTCGATGGCCTTGCGCTCGGTGTCGGCGTTGCTGTTGGCGGTGTAGCCGCGCACTTCATAGCGGGCCAGCATGAAGGCCTGCTTGGCCTGGGTGATGACCTGGAACTGGGCGAAACGCTCATCGCTGAGGGCCATTTGCCGCACATCGGCGTCGAGAGCCTCGATCAGTTTGTAGGCGATCTCGGCGTTCGTGCCCATGACATCGCGGGCGCTGTTGCCCGTGCGGTAGGCGCTGCGCATTTTGTTCAGGGACACCTGATAGGCACTGATGACCGCGCTCTGCTCCTTGAGCAGCTTGACGTTTGCCGGGCTCTTGAAACTGCTGAGCAGAGCGTTCTGTTGCGCCACGAAACCATCGAGGGTGGTCTGCACATTTTGTGCGACGGTCTCGTCACCGTTGGCCAGCATGTATTGCAAGCGCGTGACGCGCAGTTTGGTCAGGCTGGCGTTGAGCTGGGTGATATCACTCATCCAGTTGCTGCGGTCGATCAGTCCACCCAGGCTGGTCCAGCTGGTCAGGGCCAGCAGGCAGGTCAGGACCAGCACCAGGCCGAAGCCCAGGCCCAATTTCATGTTGACGCTAATGTTGCCAAACCAGCTATTCATCAAATTCCTCCAGGAACGTTGTGCTGCTTGATCATCGATTGGCTGGAAGATTGTTGTTGTTAAGAGCCAGCAAGAGCATGTAACAGGGGGGTATCGGCGGTGGGCCCTGGATCTGAAGCTTTTTTTCACATCGGTTTCACTGCCTGCCTACGTCAGCCTCTCTACTGTCGCGCCATCGAATGACTGGGTGGATGCCGTCGGGGCGGCTTGATGTGGAACTGAGACTGAGCTTTTTCGGCCTGACGCGTTCGATCGATACGCGCCGGTTTGCCCGTTACCAAAACACCCTGGTCGTGCTGGCTTCGGCGCTGCTGGTGATCCCGTTGACCTTCTGGCTACTCAGCCCGGCGGCGGTGCCGGACCTGGCCCATGGCAACATCGCCGGCGCCCGTGCCTTGGCCGCTGGCTGGGCCAAGGGCGAGATGATCGTGCTGGTGCGCCATGTGGAGCGCTGCGATCACTCCAAGGCCGCGTGCCTGAATGATCGCGAAGGCATCACCGACCGCGCCCGTGCCGTTGCGGTGGGTGTCGGTGCCCGGTTCGAGCGACTGGGCCTCGATAACGCCGACATCTATAACAGTCCGTTGGTCCGTACCGCCCAGACGGCGGGCTACATGTTCAACAAGGTAAGCGTTGGTAACGACTGGCTGATGAACTGCCGGCACGATCTTCTGCGCAATGCCCTGGCCCATAAGGTAGCCGGGCGCAACCTGATTCTGGTCACCCACAGCGAATGCATGCAGGCGATGGAAACCGCGCTCCAGCGGCCAACGTCGACGTTTGGCTATGGTGCTTCGCTGTTCCTCTCCACCGCCCAGCCACAAGCGCCCCAGTTGCTCGGTTTTATCGAAGCGTCTGACTGGCGCTCGGTGACGCTTCAGTAATTTTTCCCACGATTAGGACCGCCCATGCTGACGTCTGCTCGCGCCCGTTTCTACGGGCTCAATCTCGGAATTCCCCTGGTTTGCGCCGCAGTGGTGTTCCTGCTGTTCGACATGACCCGCATCGACATCGCCATCAGCGATTTCTTCTACGACCCGTTACACCAAGTCTTTCCGTTGGAGCACGTTCGGCTGTTCGAGCAAATCACCCACAAGTGGGCGAGGATCATCCCGAACTGGACCGGCGAGGCGGCCATTATCGGGGCGCTGTTGTCGTTTTTCTGGCCGATCTTCAAACCGGAAAAACGCCCTGGACTGCTTCGCCTGCTGGATAAAGCCCGACTGAGCAAGCCATTACGCTTTGCCCACAAACACCGTCGTGATTTCCTCTACGTGGTCTTCGCCTTTTCTCTTAGCACCGGGGTGATTCATTACCTCAAGGGCCACACCAGCGTGTACTGCCCGGTGGAAACCACCCAGTACGCCGGCAAGATCGAGCACAAGGAATGGTTCCAGAATTTCGACCTGCTGAAGGTCGCCGGTGACGGTCGTTGCTGGCCCGGCGGGCATGCTTCCGGCGGCTTCACGATGCTGGCGCTGTATTTCGTTGCCCGCCGCTACCGTTGGCGTCATTCGAAAGCCTTGATGTATGGGGCGCTGGCCTTGGGGGTTGTCTACGGCACAACGCGGGTCCTGCAGGGCTGGCACTACATGTCTCATACCTTTTGGGCGGGGATTTTCGTCTGGTTGAGCTGTTGGTTGATGGCGTTGCTGTTTTATGGGCGAGCGGCTTTGGAGCAACCTGTGTTGGGCAACGCACTTCGTCAGCCTGAACGCCAGGCAAAAAAAAGCCCGCTGGGAGCGCGGGCTAAAACCTTAGTTTCTTGAATGAGCGAGGCGACTTTACCCAATCACGCGCCGGTGTGGGGTGAAGAAAAGTTCATGAGGCCGCGTCCTTGCACGACCTCATGCACTTGGACTCTTCTCACCGCAGATCGAACCGATCCAGGTTCATCACCTTGACCCACGCCGCGATGAAGTCCTTGACGAACTGCTCCTGCGCATCCGGGCTGGCATAGACTTCGGCCAGGGCCCGCAGTTGGGCGTTGGAGCCGAAGACCAGGTCAACGCGAGTGCCGGTCCATTTGACCTGGCCGGTCTTGCGGTCGCGGGCTTCGAAGGTTTCCTGGGTGTCGGAAAGCGGTTTCCATTCCACGCCCATGTCGAGCAGGTTGACGAAAAAGTCGTTGCTCAATGTCCCTGGCCGTTGGGTAAAGACACCGTGCGCGGTGTGGCCGACGTTGATGTCCAGTACCCGCAGACCGCCGAGCAGTACCGTCATTTGCGGGGCGCTGAGGGTCAGCAGTTGGGCCTTGTCGATCAGCAGCGCCTCGGCGGACACGCGGTACCGGCCCTTGAGGTAGTTGCGAAAGCCATCGGCGATGGGCTCGAGAAAACCGAACGACTCGACGTCCGTCTGCTCTTGGCTCGCGTCCATGCGTCCGGGTGTGAACGGTACCGTCACGCTGAGCCCGGCGTTTTTTGCGGCCTGTTCAATACCGGCGCTGCCGGCCAGCACGATCAGGTCCGCCAGGGAGATTGTCTTGCCGTCGGCTTGGGCGGCGTTGAACTCGTTCCGCACCTTGTCGAGGGTCGCCAGCACCTGGGCCAGTTGCTCGGGCTGGTTGGCCGGCCAATCCTTCTGCGGGGCCAGGCGCAGGCGGCCACCGTTGGCACCGCCACGTTTGTCGGAGCCTCGGAAGGTGGATGCCGCGGCCCACGCCGTGGACACAAGCTGTGAAACCGATAGGCCCGAGGCCAGCAGTTTGCCTTTGAGGGCGGCGATGTCGCTGTCGTTGACCAGCGGATGGTCGACCGCCGGGATAGGGTCTTGCCACAGCAGTTCTTCGTTGGGCAACTCCGGGCCGAGGTAGCGTGAGAGCGGGCCCATGTCGCGGTGGATCAGCTTGAACCAGGCGCGGGCAAAGGCGTCGGATAACTGCTCCGGGTTTTCCAGGAAACGCCGGGAGATTTTTTCGTAGATCGGGTCGAAGCGCAGCGCCAGGTCGGTGGTCAGCATCGTTGGGTTGCGCCGTTTGGCCGGGTCATGGGCATCGGGGATGATGCCCGCGCCTGCGCCGTTTTTTGGCGTCCATTGATGCGCGCCGGCCGGGCTCTTGGTCAGTTCCCATTCGAAGCCGAACAGGTTCTCCAGATAGTTGTTGCTCCAGCGGGTGGGCGTGGTGGTCCAGGTGACTTCCAGGCCACTGGTGATGGTGTCGGGCCCCTTGCCGGTGCCGAAGGTGCTCTTCCAGCCCAGGCCTTGCAGCTCCAGGCCAGCGGCCTCGGGCTCGGCACCGACATTGTCCGCAGGCCCGGCGCCGTGGGTCTTGCCGAAGGCGTGGCCGCCAGCGATCAATGCCACGGTTTCTTCGTCGTTCATCGCCATGCGGCCGAAGGTCTCGCGGATGTCCAGCCCAGCGGCGACCGGGTCCGGCTGGCCCTCGGGGCCTTCCGGGTTGACATAGATCAGCCCCATCTGCACGGCGGCCAGCGGATTCTCCAGGTTGCGTCCCTCGTCAGTGCGGCTTTCTTCGTTGCCAGGTTCGGCCACCAATTGGCCTTCGCCGGGCTCCTGCATGGCGGCTTTGTCGGGCTTGCCGTAGCGAACATCGCCCCCCAGCCATTTGTTTTCAGAGCCCCAGTAGACGTCTTCATCCGGCTCCCAGACATCGGCGCGACCACCGGAAAAGCCGAAGGTCTTGAAGCCCATGGACTCCAGGGCGACGTTGCCGGTGAGGACGATCAGGTCGGCCCAGGAGATGTTGCGACCATACTTTTGCTTGATCGGCCACAGCAGCCGACGCGCCTTGTCGAGGCTGACGTTGTCGGGCCAGCTGTTGAGCGGTGCAAACCGCTGCTGGCCGGAGCCCGCTCCCCCGCGCCCGTCACCGGTGCGGTAGGTGCCTGCACTGTGCCAGGCCATGCGGACAAACAGCGGCCCATAGTGGCCGAAGTCCGCCGGCCACCAGTCTTGCGAGTCGGTCATCAGTGCATTCAGGTCTTGCTTCAAGGCCTGGAAGTCCAGGCGCTTGAACGCTTGCGCATAGTTGAAATCCTCGCCCATGGGGTCGGACAGCGAGGAGTGCTGGTGCAGGATCTTCAGATTCAGTTGGTTCGGCCACCAGTCGCGGTTTGTCGTGCCACCGCCAGCGGCGTGATTGAACGGGCATTTCGATTCGTTTGCCATGAGAAGCTACCTTCGGTCGTATTCATCCAGCTATCCAGCCCGGCCGGGCTTCGAATAGCGACAGGCGAAATAAATGACACAGGGCGCAGGGCTCACAGTTCGCTCAACTGATTGTGTATGGCCACACGGCAACGCGCGACGACGGTCTGGTTGCCAGTACGGTGGCCCACGGCAAGCCCAGTACGGTTCTGAACGCTTCCTATCTCTTGTCAGGTTTCACGGGCCGGATTGCACCAGCCTGAATTCAGGCTAGTCCCCCTTTGCCAAATCGCTAATAGGCGCAGTATTAACGCTCGATAGGGATAATCTTTTATCGAGGCCAAGCGGTGAGGCAGATGATATGAATGGCGCCTGCCGTGACGGATCCAACAATGAACAAATGCCCGCGCAGCACGGCCTTCCATGAAGCGGGTCACGCCCTGGCCTTTTGGTGGAATGGCCTACCTATAAAACGCATCACCGTGCGCACCAAGGTCGAAGCCCGCGCGGGGCCTTTGTTCGATCTGCGCGGCAACCCGCAATACGCAGAAGGGTTGGTCGAGGCCGACTACCTTGTCTCGCGCCCGGCCTTCGACGCGCCGGGGATCGCTGAATACCTGCCCTCGATGGTCGATGCCATTGAACGTGACCTGCTCCATTGCTTCGCGGGGCCCGTGGCCGAAGCGGTCTACCGACACCGCAGATCCGACCGGCTGATCAGGGGCAGCGGCCGGGGTGACCTGGAGCGGGGGCACGAATTGATCAGCCTGCTGCCACCGCGCAAGCTGCTCGACGCCCAATCCCAGGCCATGGCCCGTTGTAGCCGATTGATGCATCGTTACTGGCCTGCCGTGTGCGCGGTGGCGGACCTTCTGCAAGCTCACGGCAGGGTCGAAGGCAACGTTGTGACGGCGCTGTTGTGCGAGATCACTGGGGAGACGCCCACCTGGCTTGGTCACGGGGTTCAAAGCCTTGATTCGCGAGCGGGAAGCCGCAAAGGCGCTGACCTGCTCGCCGTGCCACTTATCTAGGGAACGATGACCCCGTGGCGAGGGAGCTTGCTCCTGCTCGGTTGCGCAGCGACCGCAAATCGGAAGGCCGCTTTGCAGCCCTGCGGGAGCAAGCTCCCTCGCCACGGAAGGTGAAAACGATAGCTGAGTCGCAATGGCGCAACCCAGTCTTGGCAGCCTCTTCAGCAAGACCCGTTTTTATGCTTCCCTAACGGTCATATTCTCTTTTCACAGATTCCTAGACCGTGCACACCCCCAACCGCAACGCTCTGATCGCCCAACTCGCCGCCAACCCCGATGACACCATCACGCGCGCTTCGCTCTATCGCAACTTGCTCGACAGTGGGGAGGTGTCACTAGAAGGTCTACGCATCGCGGCGGGCCTGGGCGATCCGGCCGCTAACGTGGTGGTGGCTCAACTGAACACCACGCCCCATACAAATCGCCCCGGGCCAATGCTGTCGCAACTGCGTGGCCTGCCGGTAGACCATGTGGAGCTGAACAACGCCGAGCCGGACTGGTGTGACGCCCTAGCCGGGCTGCCCTTGCGCACGTTGATGCTCAACAGCCCGAGGTTTATCTGCGGACCGCAGATGTGGCAGCGTTTGCCCGCCATTGCCCTCGACACCTTGGAGGTCAGCAACTTTTCCCGCGACGACAACGCTCACTGCCTCCCCTCGCTCGAACGCTTGCGCCGGCTGAAGTTGCAAACCTACGGCGAGGACTTCGACGACCGTTTCCTCCGCCAACTGAGCGACAGCCCGTTGCAAGAACTGTCGCTGAACCGTTGCGATGAGATGACCGACGACGGCCTTCGCGCACTGTCACGCCTCAAGCTGCGATCCCTGACGTTGCACCGGGTGGGTGAGCTGACGTCTCGTGGCATGGCGCACTTGGTCAGTCATCCCCTCGAACAGTTGTCCCTCAGTGGCAGCGGCGCGATCCTCGACGATCCTTCCTGGCTTCGCGACCTGACGGGATTGCACGCGTTGAGTCTGGATGACTGCTACGCAAGCGAGAGCGTGCTGCAGGCGATTCAGGATCTGCCGCTGGAAAAGCTTTCGCTCCACTCTGCATTCATCTGCGAAGACGACCTTGAAGTACTGGAAGGCATGCCGCTTGCGGAGCTGGACCTCAAGTGTCTACGGCAAGTGATCGAGCGGCTCGATGTGCTGCACGAATTTCCGCTCAAGCGATTGGGACTCTCCGATGTGCAAGGTGTCTGCGCCAGTACGTTGAGTGACCTGCGCGGTTTAGCCTTGGAGTCCCTGGACCTGTCCTTGAACGAGATCACGTGGAAGGAACTGAAACAACTGGCCGGCCTGCCGCTGAAGCGGCTTGATCTGAGCTTCTGCCAGGGCGTCGACGGCAAGGTTTTGCGCAAGCTCGCCGAGTTGGGATTGCCGTTGGAGCAACTTGAAATAAGCGGCCTGAACCTGCGCGATGCCGACCTGGCCTGTTTGCGGGACCTACCCCTGCAACGCCTGGGTCTGTATGACAGCCCTTGGTTGACTGACGCCGGGGTGGCCCATCTTGCGCGTATGCCGCTGCGGGACCTGACGCTTGGGGCCGATCCAGGGGAATCGCGGATCACATCGGCCGTGGTGCCGGTGTTGGAGCAACTGCCGCTGCAGACACTGTGGTTGCCCAACTGCGCCGGGATCGATGCAGACGGTTGGGATCGTTTGGCCAGGTTGCCAGCCCAGGTGACAGGCCCGGGAATCTGACGGGCTGATAGGCATTGCCTTAAAAAACCGAACCGGATTCGGCACAGGAAAAGGCATCGGCGATCACCGCCAAAATGCCTTTTTTCTCATTCGGAAATCGCGATGGCTAAAGCCAGCTGCCTGTCCGACATCAGGGGCGGGCTGTAGGTCGCACGATAATACGAGACCGCCTGCTCGAACTGCGCACCACGAATCTCACCGTCAGAACCAATGAATGCAAGAGCATCAGTCTTGGCCGATTTGAAGAATTCGGGAATGTGGGATGTCAGTGCTGTCGTCCCACCGATGAGCAGTAAAGGCGACAACGTAGCAACTGAGAGCGCTCTTTCCACCGGGTTGTCGATTTGACGGGCCGCGCTTTCCATACTGATCGAGGCCATCAAGCCGATAGCCAGCACTTTCCATGAGTCCATTTTGTGCAGCTTCCCTTTCCCATCGTAAGTGCTTTTCAGCGGCGTAAATCAAACTCCAAACACAAACCTTCTCGTGAAATGATCGGAGTCCTGCTGTGTCGCATCGAGCTTTCTCGATGCCAAAGAAAAACCCCTGAAATTTTTGATTTCAGGGGTTTGGTGTTGGTGGGCCGGGGTAATCTGAACTGATCGTGTATCTGTCTGATTTTGAATAATAAATTTGGTAAGATTTTTTTTGATGGAATACGTTATGGAATACCGTTGAGCGTACAGAGATTGTATAACCAACAATGACTCAGATGGCGTGCTCGCAAGAGGGCACCATATCTCCCAAGGTACGTCGCCTAGAAGGACCCATTGTCGGCAGCAACCGATCCGTATCTGACGTTTGCCAACGGTAGAAAACGGCCAAAAGCGGATATCTCTCCTGGTTCGCTTTGGCCCCATAACTGACCCTCGTAGAGCGCAGCAAGCGTGACTGGGGGGCTATTCAGACGTTTTGAGGGCTGCAAGGTACGTTGCGCTATTTTAAATATGCTTTCGTGTGTGTGGTATCTTCAAATGTTGAGACTATGTGCTCGCAAAGTAGTGCTATTAAGTTGTAGCGCGCTGTAAGAGTCTCGGAGGAAAATCGCCTTCCAATACTTGCAGCGGTTTCCCGCCCATGAGCTATGGCGTTGCGATGTTCTCGTAACTCGGTGAGGTGAAAAACTGCTACTCCGGCAGGAAGCGGGGAGCCAACTAGGTGGAAAATTTTCCAAATATGCTCTAATTGATCGAAGGCTATATTGGTTCCTGTGGCAGGAAAAATCGAATCATCAATTTTGGCAGCATCTTGTGAATGAAAGGCTTCAATGATGGATGTTTTTTTGCTCCAAAAGGTTTTGTCGCTACATGCAATTAGAGACTTAAAATTTGCGTCCAATGTTACTGCTAAATAAAACATTTTTAGTTCGTGGTTTTTAACAGCTTCTGTTTTGAGGTGGGTAAGGAATTCAGAAACAATTGAGGTTGCGGTATATTCTAATGCAGCATATAGCAATATGAAGACTAATCCTTTTTGTGTTTTTATCGCTTCCGCTACCTCGCTCTTGTCTTCGATCATTTTGATAGTGTTGATGAGCGCAAAGGCTTGGCTGAGTCGGTCCGTTGCACCATTGCGCGTAGCCTCAAACATCGTCGCTGAATCTCTCGTAGCAGTATTGAACTCGTTTAAGTACCCGAACTCTAGAGTTGCTGGCCTCGGAAGTTAAAGCTGTAAGTTCATCATCATTCATGAAGGCGCTTGGGTCGCTTTGTGAGATGTCCTTGCCTTCGTCGATAGCCTGCGCCGCTCCGACTGCCACAGCTTCGTAAAGATTTACAGGGGTGAGCTTTCTGTTTCCGCGCCTAATGCCTTCGGGTAAAAGCTTTGAAAGCTCATTGAAGGTCTTCTCGAACAGCTTGCGATTCTTTTTGTAATTAAAGTTTTTTGATGACTCTGACATGTAGTCGTTTAGGAAACCGACCACGCTATGGTCAAAGTTTTCCTTATTATGAAAATATGCAAAGAATCGCAGCGCCAGCTCTCCATAGGTTCCGTCATTTTCTTTTGAGGTAGGAACGTTGACAACGGATCGGAAATCTTCGTTTTCGGAAAGCTCGCTAAGAAAGTCATTAAACTGGCCTCTGAAGACGCATGTTCTGATCTCTTGATCAGTTAACTTTATTCCTCCGGTATTCAGGCGTTCAAAAAGATCAAATCTTACCTTTAAGTCGCTTTTATCACTGAGCGTGGTAACTTTTAGAGGGCGAAGCGAAAACTTTAACCGCAGAGTTTGAGGAAGGTCGTTGAATCGAAGGCCATTGAACTCTGAGAGCACTTCGAGTCCCTGTAGGCGCAGGCCTTCGGGGAATCCAAACTTTTCAAGTTGCTCGTCGGTGCCTGAGAAATGTATAAGGGTGCTAAGTCGTTGCACACCATCAATTAGCTCCCACGTACCATCTTTATTGGCTGCCATGAATAGACTTGGGATTGGAATTCCGAGGAACACAGACTCAATGAGTTTAGATTGATTCGCTGCAGGCCAGCGAAATTGGCGCTGATAGGCCGGAGCAATGTTTATAATGTCTTGCTCAGCCATTGAGGCGAGCTCTTTTACAGAGATATCAAACGTATCAAAGTCAACTTTTCGCCTTTCTTTCTCGAGCTGCTCTAGATGGTCGGTCATGTTATTACCTGGGACTACATAGGAATGGTCTGCTTTCTGCGACGATTCAGAGATAGCGCACGTGCGTGCATGGTGGGTACTTTCATCGTTTGGCAATGCTGGTGTCAAGGTGCCATGTGGGAAATCCCAGCGATAGATGATGGTTGTTGATACAAAATTGGCGCGACCATGTGATGCGTCGTCGGTGGGCGATCCGTGGCATACGTTCCTCGGCATCCTTGTAGGGGCCTTTGATGATCTGCGATGGACTCGTTCGTGTCGAGCGTTCCATACAGGACGATTTATTGAGAGACATAGAGTCGGATGGGGCCATCCTTGAGCGGCGGCTTCTGGCTGACTCCTGCCGTTTGGTGACAGGCAGAAACCGGCCATTAGCAGACTGAATGATTCTTTCAGTTTTCTTTGAAGGAAGAACTAGCGTCCACTCATAAAATTTGCCAGCCAGCAAAATTGATGCAAGCCGCTGCCTTATATTTGAAACAGGAACATTCGGTGAAGAGGTTCTGGTAGTGGAGGTCACCCATGGCCGCTACGCGGGGCGGTGGTACCGGATACGTGCGATGAACCATCAGTAACGTCCTTGGCGTTCCTATTAAGTTAAACGACAATGAGGAACATCAAAGGAGTCGTTATGAAAGCAAATTGGATTTTGGCAGGTATCGGAATTGCGGTGGGGACCGGCGTTCTGGTTGCTATTGGCGTGCTCGGAGCTTATGGGTATTATCTTGGCCCTGTTTCTCGAAACGCAACCGACTGGGGTAGCTTCGGATCTGTAATGGCTGGGGCTTTCACGTTATTGAGTTCTTTCGCCACCATTGGAACGCTGCTTTTCCTGTATCTACAACAACTGAAGAGTGAAGAACGCCAGAATGCACAAGATGCTGAAAATTTGACCAAGCAACAGAAACATGATGTTGTTGTAGAGAAGCAATTGGTAGCTTTGACCTTTGAGCAATACCTGAACCATAGAAAAGTATTTTTCGAGCGTCTACGTGAGCAAGAGCTTTTTTTTAAAGAGGTGATACATTTCCCTAATCCGGAGCGAATTTATACAGCCATTTTTCCAAAAAATAGCCCTAGTAGCTGTGAGTATAAAGTAGTTATTGACGGCTCCGAGCCGGTAAAAGCTCACGACCTAACAGATTGCAAACACATATATACCAGCATTGCCGGATTGCTCGATAATTACAGAGATATGGAAAAGCACTTGGAGCTTATCCAGAAATTGTTTCATCTGCAAGGGTGCCTAGGTTTAGATTATGTAGGTGCCCCGAGAGAGGGCGATATTTACTTTTTAAAATTCAATACCGGTATCAATGTCTACGAAATTTCCAAGGCCCTATATCGACTAGAATGCGTTTTTAATTCCGTACTTTTTTATACCGGAAACGAAAATATTAACCAGATGCATCATAAAGGCCAAGGCCCGCTACTGCGAGATGGTATTTACAGGACGCTATCTGAATACCATCGAGCACGTGGTTCGATAGAAATATGGCACGAAATCGAAGCTCTTCCGTTTCTGCATAAGCTTTATGAGATAAGTCAAACCAACTTTATCGTCACTGAAAGAATTCTTGATGAGACGCACAGGCATTTGAGTGAGGTTTTTGATAACCATGAAGAGATTCAGAAGCTGAAAGATTTTGATTATGCTGACAGATTAACGGACGTTATTCAGTATGAAATTAAAGGAGCCACAGAGCAGTATGGTGGCGATCAAGATAAATTGAACATCTTAAACAGGGCAGATAGCTATCTGTGGTCTGCCATGGAGTGTCTTGGGGTAACAAGTTAATGTCATACGGTGAATCGGCCCTGATTTCTTAGTCATCTGGCTGATTAATTTAAGGTAAGCAAAGCCTAACCGACCACTACTGGCCGACTCCAGCCTGCCCCGATCGGCATTAGTCGGCTATGAGCGGACTATCAAACAGATCGATAAAAAAATGGCGATTCGGTGATACTCAGACGACCACGAATTTAAAACAGGAGAAACCTCTTGACTACGAACTCTACGACCCCTTCTGAGAGAAAATCAATCCAGCTACGCTTCAAAAGTCTCCAATTCGATACGAATGCTTGGCCTTGTCCTCAAGACTTACTAGGGCGGCATGCAGAGATTGAGAATCTTTCGCCAGTTTTGCTGAATGCGCAGTCACCCTTGGTTTTCGCTATAGATGCCCCATGGGGGGAGGAAAAACTACTTTTTTTCGGCTTTGGCAGTGCTACTTGAGTTCCAAAAATAAAGTCAGCCTATATCTCAATGCATGGGAAAGCGATTTCGCTGAGGATCCCTTGCTGCCAATGTTATCGGTACTGGATCGCTGGCTTAGCGACCAGAGTAATACGCCTGCCGTCAGAAATGCGTGGGAAAAAGCCAAAACATATGCGCCAAGCATTATTAAGTCCACCGCAGTTGCTGCCGCAAAGGCTGCCACCTTTGGAGCCCTGGATCTAGATAAGGAATACGAAAAACTTGCTTCCGAGCTGGCCGGTGATTCTGTTGGTAGTTTAGTAGATAGTTTCAATATCAAACAGAAATCCTTAGAGCGCTTTAAGTTTCAGTTGAGCAAGGCTCTCGATGCATTGCCAGAAGGACAAGAAAATCTAATTCTCTTTATTGATGAGCTGGATAGATGCAAACCAACTTACGCAATCGAGGTTTTGGAACGAATAAAGCATTTATTCGATGTGGACCGCCTGGTCTTCGTTCTTGCAATAAATCGTGACCAGCTTAGTAAGAGCTTTCAGGGGGGTTATGGCCCAGCATTCGATGGATCTCATTATTTGAGAAGGTTCATCGATTTGGATTACCGTCTAAACCTGGTTGATGTGGGAGCATACATTAACGCTCGAATTAGGCAGCCCGACATATTAGCCTACTTTAAGTCGCGACATTCAGAACGGGATGATTATGAGTATGGAGCTAAAGTATTAAGATTTTTGGCTATACGATTTAAATTTACTCTTCGAGATATTGATCAGTTTGTTACTAGGTTAGGATTGATACTGCGCAGCATCCCAAAAGATCACTTCTTAGATATTCCGCTACTAATCCCTCTGATGGTATTGCGCCAGGAAAATCCGGATCTCTATCATAGATATACGGCAAATGCTTCATTCGCAAATGAAGTGGCCGAGTTTATCCTAGGTGGTCCAATCGGAAATGTAGTCTTTGACCATTCAATGGCCGTGGTTGTCGGTTATCTGATCGCGGCGGCGCGAGATCCATATGAGCAGGTTTCCGTTGAATATTTGATTGTTCCTTGGAGAGACTGGGTTGCGCAAATGCCAGATAAAGACCCGCAGGAATCAGTCGTACGAACTGTTGTAGAATTTGCATCTGATGCTAGAGATTTTCGACGTCGTAGAGAAATGCAGAAACTTGCATCTTCACGGATTGAACTCGTCAACAAAATGGATGTTTCTTGAATTTCATCTGCAAGAAGCAATCGTGGGTTGACGCTGTTTTTTTCAGCCTGACTACTTTTGGGTACTGAGTCGAATCTGATTTTTTAGACGCGTCCGGATGGCTGCTGTTGGCCGGACGCGGTCGTTTGTGACAGGCAGCTATTGGCCGAATGTTGCCCCTGGCAGCCCCGACCCAAGTCGCCGGTAGTTACTGACCGTGAGTAAATTGTAGTGTCCCAAGGCGGCATTCATGCCACTTACGGATACTCCACCTAACCTTGACGTTAATCAATGGCACTTTGCCTACATGCTGTGATATTCCTATCTCTCCGATCGACTAGCAGAGGGAAATGCAATTATGTCCGGTTCAGGTGGTAGCTATTTGGGGCCAGATTCCCCCAGTGATTCTTGTTCAACACTTCAGTTTGACACTCAGCTTGCATCGCCAAAACCGTTGGTGGTCGCTCAGCTGCAGGTCGGCAACGTTCTCGATATTGCCTTTGGACAGGGTGGAAATCAGGTCGTCGTAGCGCTGTGGAATGGCAATGAGGCGGGGGGAATTGTCGATCCACGGCTGAACCAACTGCGGAACTGCATGAGCCAGAACGAACAGTTCCAGGCCCGGGTATTGAACGTCAGTGGCGGGCAAGTGCGAGTTCGGGTGTATCACGTCTAATCGCGAGCAAGGAGAGCTCCATGATTACAATCGTAGGAGGTGTCTACCGGGAGCGGTGCATGCGACCGGGCTGGGACGATATCTATGGATCGGCAGGACGCGCGGCAACGGCGATTGCTCGTTTTGGTGGTAACGCTGAACTGCACGCATGCGTGGATAGCGGAACCCAACTCGTTGTAGACGCACGTGCAGCTGCTGAGGGCTTCAAGTTCAATTCTGCACCTGCTGAGGCCGGGGTGACTTTTGAGTACATCCATGGTCTAGCCAACCCCGACATTCGACGTGGTACTCATGCCAAGTCTACCTTGTCTGTGAGTGGAGAGAAGGTGCTTCGTTTCGGCATGATCGATGGAACTGCAGTAGTGAATGCACAGTTCGCGGTATTTGACCCCCAGAACGCCGATGAGCCTGAATCCTTCAGCGCCAATGGTTCTACAGCCAAACACCTGGCCCTTGTCCTGAATCGCCACGAAGCCAACTTGCTGTTACCTGCCTCCCGCGGATTGTCCCCTCAGGACATCGCGACTGCTTTGGCCAAGCAGGAAAATGCGGAAGTCGTTGTCATCAAAATGGGGCCGCTGGGCGCCCTTGTGTACGATAACGGCAAGTTGTCCACGGTACCGGCCTATCGCACTGAGCGCGTTTGGAAGATCGGTTCTGGTGACACCTTCGCTGCCCACTTCGCGCTGGGATGGTTGGACAACGGCCTTTCTGCTCACGCTGCTGCTTCGATCGCGTCCATCGCGACAGCCTTCTATTGCGAGAGCCAAGGCTTCCCCGACCAAACCTTGTTGGCTGCATTCAAGCCGAAGGCGTTGCAGCCCTCTCAGCGGTACCGTGATGGCTACATACCGAAGGTCTACCTCGCTGCTCCGTTCTTCACGCTCGCAGAGCTCTGGATGGTCGGGCAGGCTCGCCGCGATCTGAACGCCATGGGACTCGAGGTCTTCTCTCCCTACCACGATGTTGGCCTGGGTACTGCAGAAGACGTTGTTGAAAAAGATCTCCAAGGTGTCCGCAACTGCGATGTGCTGTTCGCGATCGGAGATGGCCTCGACTCGGGCACGATTTTCGAGATTGGTTACGCCCGAGCTTTGAACAAGCCCGTCGTTTTCTATGCGGAGAATGAGTCCGAGCAGGATCAGAAAATGATGGAGGGCTCCGACTGCACCATTACTGATGACTACGTCAGTGCGGTCTATCAGATGGTCTGGGAAGCGGTGGAGATATGAAGACAGGGTTGCTGTTGTCCGGAGGCATGGACTCCTTGACGCTTGCTTGGTGGAGGCGACCAGACATCGCCTTCACCCTCAACTACGGTCAACTGGCGGCTCAGGCAGAGATCGAGGCTTCGCGCATGATCTGCCGGGAGCTGAGTATTCCTCATCATGTGATTGAGGTCGACTGCCGGCAGTTGGGATCAGGGGATATGGCCGGCACACAAGCTGACGACCTGGCTCCGGCCTCGGACTGGTGGCCATACCGGAACCAGATGTTGGTCACGCTGGCGGCGATGAAGGCGATTTCATTTGGTGTGACGCACCTATGGCTCGGCACTGTGAAGTCGGATGGATTCCACAGAGATGGTTCGCCTGAGTTTATGGCTGCGATCAGCCATTTGCTCTCCCTGCAGGAGGGAGGCATGGTGGTGGAGGCCCCCGCGATTGAGCTTTCCACCGCTGAACTTGTGCGTCAGTCGGGTATTCCGGCGGGGCTCTTGGCCTGGGCCCATAGCTGCCACAAGTCCCACGTGGCATGTGGAAACTGCCGCGGCTGCAACAAATACATGGAGGTCTTCCTGGAGGTCGGCTATGACCTGGATCGACCTGGCTGATCCGATACCTAGGAGTGTTCCTGAGCCTTATACCCCGATCAAGTGGGAGATGGACGAGACCTTCTCACTCCCATTCGCCCCTGGGATACCTGATCGACCATTCAGTGAGGTCATAGACGCGCGTGCATCTGATCGTGAGTTCGGCTGTGTCGATGATCAACAACTTGGCGCATTTCTTTGGCTGGCCTGTAGAACACGAGGCGTAGGATCTTCAAAGCTTGGTTTCGACTTGGAGCATCGAGCGGCGCCTTCCGCAGGCGCTATTCACCCGATCCATGTTGTTGTTAAACGACCGGGCGACGACCGATGGTGGTTGTATGTGCCCAGGTATCACCAGCTCGCAGAGATCAAGCATGCGCCTGCCAAGCTTGCAGGCCTGCTCGACCATAGCTTGCAGGTTCTGGCAGGTGATCAGGCAACCCGTTTTCTGTTCCTAGCCGAGCCGGGGAAGACCTTGGGCAAGTACCAGGACGGGTGCAGCCTCATCTGGCGCGACGCAGGAGCTCTACTCGGGGTGATGGCTCTGACGGCTACGGCTCAGGGACTTAACTTCTGCCCGCTTGGCATCACGGGTGAGCCGTGGGCCAGTGGCTTAGCCGATCAGGGCAAGCTGGCCGGGGTTGGTCTTGCGCTTCTTGGTGCGGCCGCGAGCAGCTGAGTCAGGGTTATGATGACCCATCCCCATGATGCTATGCACAGTGGAGGGGGACGTCATCATTTCCAGCCACATCAGCGCATCCAGCTCAGAGGCTCTGACGCCGAGCCCGTTGCTGAAGCGGATGAACTGCTCCTCAAGCTCCAAGTAGTTGCGCTCGACCGTCAGGTTATCCTCGAAGAACTTACCCAGAAGGCCAGCCCGTAGAATGTGGATATCCAGGATGGCCACGTCGTCGGCGTCCAGCCAATTCCGGGCGACCCATGAAGCAGTCTTGTAACCGATGCCAGGGATATCCAGCAGCCAGTCACGGAGCACCTTTCCTGAAGAAAGCGGCGGTCGTCCTGCAGACAACTTCTGAAGTGCGGCACTGAGATAGCGAGCCTTCTGCTTGGCGAACCGGTACCGAACCTGGCGCCCATCAATTGTTAGGGGCTCCTGCAGCCACTCAAGCAAAGTGTCTTCTGCTGGGGGGATTGCGCCGAAAGCACCACGCTCTTTTACGTGATGAAAAGCTGCGATACCGACGTTGGCGGGAATGCCATGGCCACCCAACAGACAGGCCCCGACTTCTTCTTTTAAAGTGGCACCGAGTTTGTAGTTGATCCGATTGCCAATGAGCCGGCGGGCATAAACTTGGTATGCCCAATAGGCCGGTGACGGGAATGCTTCCATAGCTCCCCATGGGACGCCTGGAAGGACTTCCGCCTCAGCTTGGGGTAGCTCGACATTGAAGACCACATGGTCCATGAAAATAGCGCCAAGTTGCATTAGGCGGCCTCCTCGTCGTTGCCGTAAAGCTCTTGCATCCACTGCATTAATTCGTGTCGCTCAATGGGGTCCAAGCTCTCTATGCGATTACGGAGCCTAGTTTGGCGACGCTGGATGGTCTGGCGATCCCGGAACGTCTCGCCCAGATAGCGGGTATCGTGCAATCGGCTAGGTGGCGCGAAGTTCATCCACACCACTTCCTCGCGCATCTCTACGTGAGTTTTTGCTGGGAAACTCACTTTCCGCCACCCAGCCAACTCTTGGTTGTAGAGATCACAGTTATAGCCCGACAGCATCACATTGCAAGGTAGTGCTACCAAACAGCGTAGTAGCCCTATGTGGTCAGCTTCGGTGTAGTCGCAACGATAGACCTTATCGCGCCGGCGCGTTTCGGGAACGTAGGGAGGATCCACGTACACTAGTTCCTGACCTTCGAACGCATAGCCTTCAAGGAAAGACACTGCGTCGACCTGGTGAAGCTCGCAGGCTCCTGAGAGCTTCGACTGCCATAGCTTGATGACCTTGGCGTCGATATCCAAGCCTATGTTCCGATGCGCAGCTTTCTTGTTGCGCATGACGGCGCCGCCGCCGAGGTGGGACTCAATGTATGTCTGATGCGGTGGCATCAGGTTGATTAAGCGCTGATAGCACTTGCCTTTTCCGCCTGGGTATCTCATAGACCCATCATCGTCAGAAATGACGATGATGTCAATGCTTACCGGCTGAACAGACAGCGAAGGGGCTTTTGTCAGTCGCTGGATTCACGCCCTGCTCGGGGCTGACAACCTTCCATGATGGAATGCGCGATGCAGCAAGCAAGTTTTCAGGTTGACTCCCGACCGGGAACGTTGCCCAGCCAAAATTACTCAGCGGCAGGAGAAACTCTTAAAGAGTTGGTAGATAACGCATGGGATGAGGATGCAGAAGAGGTGGGACGTACATCAAAAAAGCGGCGTCCGATCAAAGGCAGGGAAGGGGGCGGAAAATTTGCTGGGGTGATGTCCGCTGTGGGAGTAACGCTCGCTGCCTTGCCCGTTGCCAAGAGTCGCAAAAAAATCACCTGTCGAAGGACAGGTGATTTTCGTGGTTTCAGTAATCGCCAAGAAAACTATAAGAAGACTTTCATCGCCCCGATCAAGATGCCAATCGTCACGGCGAGCATGGAAGCCATACGAATGGACAACTTGAGATCAGATTTAGCGATCTCTAGAGTCAGCCGATGATTAGTATTAGCAATCTCAGCGGTTGCCTTACCGATTTCAGCAGTTAACCGCTGGTCAAGACTTGTGAGATCACTTTTCGTCGCGAGTAGTGTGAGCATGTCAGATTCCAATGCTTGGATAACAGCTTCGGCTTTGAGCTCAGGCACGTCGATTGCGCGCAGTGCTTGATACATCGCCAGTTCCATTTTCATTAAGGCCTCCTAAACAAAAAAAGGCCTTCCCCACGACGGGAAAGGCCCGTCGTGGGTGGGAAAGTCATGCTTCCATCGACATTCAAGTCGACTGTCCGCGCTGCCGGAAGCTATGCGGTCATATAATGGATCCTGCGGAGAACCGCAGCGCCGTCTCGAAGATCCTGGCGGCTGGGGTGCTGAACGAATCAGCTAGATGCATAGCAAAAATGCCTCTGAGACCTTTTGCTGTCAATCCGGTAATCGGTTTCCGACTGTTTCGTAATGTTGTGTGAGGTTTCTCACTGCCTGTGGTCACCACCACCTTCAGATTCGGATTGTTGAGGATCGACCTCGAACGCCCTGAATTATCGGCCAAGGTATGTCGCAGTAATTTGTGTTCTCTCATGCCCAAGTTCACGGCTGATAATTTGTCGAGCGAGACTGTCTTGAGAGCGCTGCACTGGACTCAATTCCCTGGAAGAGATTCCTCCTGCCGCCGGTGCTTTCCACCCTGTCAAAGCTGCGTAACGGCTTTGTGCATAATGATGACGTAGCCCATGCATGTGGCTCAGGCCTGCTGCCTTGCACTGACCGTCGTAAGTGTTTCTCTGCTGGATATACGTTTTCTGAGCCGGGATTAATGAGCCGGTTCCCGCTAGACGATGCGCCGCGTTCAATACCTCGCGTTGTAGCGAAGTGGTGACCGGCACAGAGCGATCACGTCCACCCTTCGTCCATGAGCCCTTGAGGAGAATGTGATCTCCTTGATCCGCATACTTGGGATGAAACTTGATCGCTTCCTCCCGGCGTAGTCCAAACGCCGATTGAAGCTGGAGGCTCATGTGCACGTGAGCATCGGTGATCTTGCCAAGGCCTGTTCCCAGTTCCCGGGCTTTGCTGACGTTAGTGACGAAGCGCCGGTCCGCCACTCCCAGTTGCGTGTTGTCCGCGGGGAGAATGCCAGCCTTGCCGATTTTTTCAGCCCACCATCGAAGGTGCGCAAGCCGATTTTTGATGGTGCCAGGTGACAGGCCTTCGCCTTGCCAGCGATCCAGCAGTGCCAGTACGTGTTTGCCCTTGAGCGAGGGCGCTTTCATCTGCCGGAAACCAGACTCGCGCAGTTGGCGAGCGATCAGCCCCAATGAGCGGATACGGTCGGCCTGAGTGTTGTGACTGCCATCGCGATTGCGCCGGCAAAGTTGTCGCAGGGTGTAGGTCAAATCGTCCATATCCCATCTACGCTCACGGGCTTTGATTTGTGTTGTTGTCCTGTCCTGAAAATCATTGGTAAGTGTTGGTGCCAACTCGCTAGGCGAGATCCCCGAAGGGCAGGGGCATGGTGTTCAGGAAACACCGATGTCTCGGCTGAGACGTCCGTCTTTCTTCCTGCTGGAAGGTCATACGGAGATGGATCGGGATGAACGAGTTTTCAGCGTCGATGAGTACTCCAAAGAAGTGGGTGGGATAGTTAAATGGAAGCAGTCGGCGTCGCACAAAGGACCGCTGCCTAGGACGGTGCAGTAGCGGCACATCACGGAATAAATCCGATAGAACAAAAGTGGCTCCGCCCCGTCGGGTATGGGTCGGTATGCTTTTGGAGCCTTGCTTACCTGGCTAACTCCATCCTGCTGGATCAGCGCTTGCAGGAGTCTTGCGCTGTTGGGATGATGACGTTCGAACCTGTCGTCTTAGGTTTTTGCTGGGCCAGTGTATGGGGGCATCATCATGTATGCCGCACTCTTTAGGGTTCAGGATTTGCCCGTGATGTTGGGGCGTTGGCTGGGCCGTCACTGCGGATTGCAGTGACGGCCCAGTTCATGACTTGCGCGCCTCTCGGTAGAGATGGGCTCTGCGGCAGATGTCCAATACCTGTGGTACTGACGCGGCCTTCGGCCTTGTCGGCTCCGTGCGCAGATGCGACATGGTCCCCATTGTCACGCCTGCGCAGGGAGCTTGTATGAAAAGCGGAGTTGGGACTAAGTCGTCCATGCATGCTATGTGAATGCACGTATGCCGCTCGTTACCGAGATGTATCGACTATGTCGGGTCGAACTGATCTGGCGCGCGGCATTATGCCCTGCGCAATACCCAGCAGGATATTGCGCCTGATGCCGTCCAACTGACATACCGGATCCAATGTATGATATTAGCCAATGCCAGCAGTTTGCGGGTATGGGCGAGCAAGTCGGCGACGTTGATATCTGGATTTACCCTACCTCTGCCCCTCCGTGGCTCCAACTGAGGTAATAGGCCTGACTACCTCCCTTTAACCTGGCCAGTCCCTGTTTGATTGCCCTGCGTTTTCACCACAGTTTGTGACATGACTGCTAGATCCGAGGTAGGTTGATGGAACCAGCCCGTATCCTGGTGTAGTGTGTTTCTAAAAATGCTGGCCGCTTCTTCGTAGGAGAAAAGAATGGAGATGAGCTCCGGGCCCCTAGGGGGGGGTGCATGCTAACGATCCGGCGAAGGCGAAACAGACGATATGGAGCCTCGCTGAATCAATAAGCAGGCACGTGGATTTGACAAACCAGAGGCTGTCTGTCCAAAATGGACGAACCCAACGAATGCGCGTGGCGTGACTAGCTAGGCGCTTAGCATTCGGCGCAGCATGCATGAGAGGTCTGCAACCCTCATTTGGACTTGGTTACCGTTTCCTGCGACGGTTCCTTCTCTTGGCGCTACCGCCTCGTCCAAGAGCGACCGAAAGGGGCAAGCTCTAAGATCTGCTGGAAGCAGAACTGATACATTTTATCAGTAGAGCGCGTGAAGGATTTCTGGCCTTCCTTGTCGAAGTATCGGACTTCGCCATGTCGATTTATGCATTCTCCGACGACTAATTATTGTTCAACTCAAGCGACTATTCGCTTGAGTTGAACCTCGTCAGGAAATTGTCAACATATGCAAGGTCGTTTGACTCACTTCGAAATCGCTCAAATTGAGCACTTGCTTGAAAATCACTTCGAAAAAAATGGGCCGGACATCCTGGGCGCTCAGCTTGGCCAGTTTGTCAGGCGTGCCATATCTCCCAAAACCATCAAGGCGCTCGGTGGGCTGAAAAGTCTTGTCACAATCGAGCTGTCACGGAGCGTGGAGCTCGTGGGAGCGCTTCCGTCGGATACTTTGTACCGTGTCAAAGCACCCGGTAAAGGTGTCTCGCATGCCGTAGCGCTACCCGAATTGATGACTCTTCCGCAGTTTTGGGATGCGTTTTCCAACCCGAATATTGATTGTGTTGTCGCGGTTGATGCCGTGACCGAATCTTTTCATGTAGCCCTCTCCAGCGAATCCCTTCGGCCTGACGTCAAGCCATTGTGCAAAATGTCTTCTGAGGAGTTTCGCGTGCTGGCTAAGGCCTATGCTGAAGACCAACAGGATAGCGCTCTGAGCCATGAGTTGCTTGCAACGCTCGACCAGCCTGCCTTCTACCATAAGTGGATTTCCGTACTGCGCGCTCGGCGAACGGCTACGGAAAACCACCTTAAAAGCTGGGAAATCGCTCGTACCCGGCTGGTCACTACCCGCTTGAAAGAAGAGCTGGAGCGGGTGGGTGTAGAACCTACTCGGGCAGCCCAAATGGCTAACGGGGCTCGCCCTAAACCTTTCAAAGTACCTAAAAAGCTAGACGTCGAACAGGTTCGCCTGGAGATTCCAGAAAACGTTCTCGCTGTTGGTGAGGCGACAGATCTGCGAGAGCTGCGCGCACTAATGCATAGGGCAATTGATCGCATGTCGTTGGCCGATCTGAAAGAAATTCGCGTACCAGCAGGTTTACTGCTCGAAATCTATCAAAAGCCTGCGGATTAAAGTTTTATGCGGCCATTGCTGATCGTGTCTGAAACCAGACATGTGCTTAAAATTTCAGAAATTATTCAGAAATATGGCCATCCTGCGGTAGTTGAGCGCTTTGTTCACCAGCTTGAAGTCGACCTTCAAGTAGAGAACGATGCACATGCCTTTCACTTCGAAATCATGAAGGTACTCCAAGAAAAGAAGCCTGGCGGGGCCACCAACGGGTATCTCGTTTGCGCCACTCACGAGGCTGAACGTCAGCTGAGGCTACGCAGCTTTCTCAAAACCCAGCAAGTGGAATTTGCCCCATACAGCGCGAAGGAGTTGAGCAAACCTTTTTCGACAGGGGGTCAGGACAAGCCCCAACTGGCGAAGCTTCTCGGAAACTGTGAATTGTCCGTTCTAACGGCATCGTCGAGTATCCTTCGTTCGTGGACCCATGCTCATATCGATGTGAATGCGTTGGCCGATTGGAAAAGTCAGTTTGGCCGGCTGGGTAAATTTGCCTGGGTTGCAGATGCGATCTTGGCAAGAACGACGCTAATGACCGCTCCCGAACTCACCGACTGTCTAGTCAGCTCGCCGCTCACCGAGGCTGATATTGCTGCGTTCAATCGGGACGGTCGGGGCGTGAGCAAAAGCGGAGACATCATTGCCAACCTACTAGCAAAACGGCTGCCGCATTTGAAAGTGCTCAGCTCGCCTGCTGAGGCCATCGAACTGCACCCGAATGGTCGCATTGTCGTGGTGGAAGATGGCTTGTGGAGCGGTACTGAAGCAATTGGTGTTTTTGACAGCCTTTTAGGTAGGCGAACAGGCCGTGAAAAAACGATGCCCCTAAAGGATCCAGCTCTTCTCAGCAATGTTTCGCTGACCTTGATGTATGGCGTGAGTACCGACTATGGAACGGCTATGGTCAATCGTTACCTTCAAGATGAAGGTTTCACCAATATCTCCGTGCAGAGCAACAGTACGCTTGCCTTGGCCTCAGAGGAATTGATAACTAGCATCGCCGACCCTGCTTTCGACATTCAAGCACTGCGAGACAGCGGGCCTGCCGCCGGCACAATCAAGCCGCATCTCTTCGAAAGCTTGAAAACCTGCTTTACCCCCGAGCAATGCAATGAAGCGGACCAGTTTTTGCGAGCAATCGGCCAACAATTGTGGCGCAATTATTTGCTTCAGATGAACGCGCTTAAAGGCTGGACGATGTGGAGCGACGAGAGGTTAGAAAACAGCGCGCTAGGCATGCATGGGCTGGGATTGACTCATGCGTTTGGGCACTCAGTGCCCAAAGCTTCGCTTCCGTTGCTCTGGGGAAGTGGCGCCGTTACTTGGAACGGTCGCTCGGTGAACTGGACGCCGCTTTTCTTGAATGCATGATGTCATATACGGCTTGATTGGTGGCTTCCAAGCTGGCGGCCGTCGATCCGACTCCCGCTGCTTACGTGGCCCGCTCCTATCTGTACCTGATGCATGACCGTTGGAACTAACCGAGGTTCAGCCTCGAAGCGATAGAGAACGTCTCTTACGCGCTTGATCAGGTAGGTAATACTAGCGTGACCCAGCTTGAGCTCGTTGGCGACTCCGGCGGCGGAAACGTAGGATTGATTCTGGCAGCCCGAGGTAATGATGCCATTTCAGTCCAGACATTTTTCGGAAACCTACGCCCGGAGCGCCTGGCAACTTTGGGTCGACTGCTCGCCCTAGCGAAGGGTTGCAATCGGCGAGTAGAAGGAATGGTATATGACCCAAGTCAAGCCGTCTCGCATCCATGCGGAGGTCTCCAACGTGGCTCCATTATTGAAGGACTCGGGCAGGGCTGAGTGCACATCAACCGGCAGGCCGATCCTCAGTGGTATTTGAACCTGCGGTTATCAAATGCAGGCTTCGTTCCCTCAAGCACCTTGACCGCATGTTCGTTAATAGAAGGATTCTCGATGGCACCTGCGGTGTAAGAGATTTTCTGGCCGTTAGCCCGGTCGAAGTGAGACCAGATGATCTGCTCCGCATCACATACGACCGCAAGGTTCGGGTTGTGTGTAACCATAATGATCTGCCGACGTTTCTTTGCCTCAGTAAGCACCGGCACCAGAAGGCTCACCACGGTCTCGTTGTCGAGGTTCTCTTCCGGCTGATCCAGAATGATGGGATTGCGCCCCTTGTCCACCAATAAATAGAAAATCAGGAGCAGTGCCCCACGCTGACCAGGCGAGAGCTGCTCGATTTCTGCATCTTGGAACAGGAGTGAGTACCGAGGCTCTAGATAGGAAAGATCGAATAAAAGATCATAAACCTCGTTCGCGGTTTTGTCTTTGCGTAGCATAGAGTCGATGCCGTACTCCACTTTGTCACCTATCGTAGCAGCAGCTGCAGAAATTTTGTCGTGCAGGGCCTGTGCAAAAGCCACGGCCTCTTCACGGTTGTCGAAATTCGCAGCTTCACCCAGGCGTCGTACTGTGTTGAAACTCTCGTCATCACCTCGGAACTCGCCAACGTTCTGCTTGAGCAAGGTAAACAGGCTTGTGGCAAAAGCGTCGATTGAACCTCCGAGTTTCGCTTTGAACCCGAGCTTGTACTCCTCGCGAATCAGGCTGTTGCCCTGGATGAGTTCCTGAACCGGCTTGAACAACGCCTCTCTCGCCCGGCGCTGAGCATCAAGGATGTCGTAGATATCACCTGCCAACTGCTGCCGGTAAACTCTTTGCGTCTCCAAGCTCGCTGGCAGAGCATCGATCTGCGCGATCCTAGCTTCCAGCCCTTTCACGGTTTCTGGGGCGTCAGTGTCACCAACTAGGTCCTGATATTTGCGCTGCCACTCGTCAACAGCGAACAGATAATTTTGATAAATTAGTTGAGGTTGATCTAGCTGCGCTTTGGCTTCTGTTTGCTGCTCCAAAAACTTCTGACGCGCGTCTTCTCTAACTGTGGTGCTGGTGCCTATAGCTGCTTGGCCAGCCAGAACTGCCTCTGCCAGCTGTTGCAACGGGGCCAAATTGGTCTCGACTTTCACAAGGTCGGCGACTTCCAACCCCAGCAGGGTAAGGTCTTTATTCGTGTCGGCAACAAACTGATCATAAACGCGTTGGAGTATTCGAGTCTGTTCCCTCACATCCTTCAAGGCCTTGCTCTTGGCGGCGAGTTGTGAGGCCATCTCATTGGCTACGTTCCGCTCCTCATCCAGGCGCTTAAGTTCGGCCGCGATTTTCTCAAGGACCGCAGCTGTCACCTGTTGCTCTGGCGATAGATCAGCAGACGGTTTTTCCATATCTGCTGGTTTCAAGGCTTCGTGTTCGGTGAGCTGCCGTTGTTTGAGCCCTAGCTGTTCCACTAGGCTTTTCTTGATCAGTGGATGGAGCTGGTTTTCGGAGCTTGCAATCTCAAGATTGACCCTCTTGAGATCTTTGCGATACTCGTTCAACTGGAGACGGAAGGTGCTTTCCTGCTGCTCAATCAGTTGATTGAAATCCAATGCCCCTAATCGGATTGCGTCATCGGTATGCGAAAAAATGACCGACCTAAGCTCATCTTCAAAAGCGTCA
The DNA here is from genome assembly GCF_059579345.1 of Pseudomonas sp. FSO-7. Taxonomy (NCBI): domain Bacteria; kingdom Pseudomonadati; phylum Pseudomonadota; class Gammaproteobacteria; order Pseudomonadales; family Pseudomonadaceae; genus Pseudomonas; species Pseudomonas sp. FSO-7. The sequence continues at coordinate 932,296 of NZ_CM184193.1, forward strand.
GATTGACCGGTTACATGCGCATTGCAGAGATCTTCAAAATGCCCTTGTGGAATGTACCTCACCATCTCAACTTTCTCAGCAGGCGGGTCAGCGTTTAGATTGCAAGTGTTAATAGTCCCGTCATGCCAGATAAGAAAGCCCTCGAACTGTCGAGCGGGCTCTCCAGCTTTGCCCCGGAATCGCTCCTTTCGAAGGAATGAGAAATGGTTGGTTTGCCGGGAATGGCCTAACAGAGCAATGACATCGGCCAAGGCACTCTTGCCGCTCCCCTTATTGCCAATGATAGCGACAAGGTCGGAACTCAGCGGAAGAAGGACATCTTCCAGCCAATGTGAAGTCAGTGGGGATCCCTCCACCTTACTGATCACCACATGATCGATGAAATATGTTTTGTTGGCAGCAATTTGGTCAAGCTTGGGTGGTGTTACGCCTATGTACGAACGTTTCGCAGGCTCTCGGATGGCCTGTTGTAAACCACGGAATGTGGGATCAGCTTTAATCCAGGTTTTTTTGTCTGACGGAAAGTCGCCGTATCCACGCCGATCATTACTTCCAGGAGTACCGATAAAGCAGTGGGCGTCGCTACCTGCCACAACCAATCGAGAGACATCGCTCAGCCCTTTCCTGATGCCCGAGTAAAACTTGGCATTTCCTGGCGTTTCTTCTCCAACGAATGCAGAGCGCACGTCCAAGTTTCGGCTCTCGAAAATCGGGGAGCACCTAACCAGGCCCAAAAAATAGGCATAGTGTTCTGTCCACTTCACATCACTCAAGCCATCACTTGTATCGTATGGCATGAAGCCAATGGCTTGGTCGTCTGGGACTTTGGCAATAGCTTCTTTATAGCTCTCGCATGTCAGTTCAATGATTTTTGCACCTGCTATGTAAGCTTGCTCATCATCAGTTGCAATTTGTTCGGGCTTGATCCCGTGGGGTTTCAGCAAGCCTTCAGGGGCTTCTCGTGCGTAGGTTATGAGAGCGGCGTCAGACAAGGGTCTGTCAATCAATGCGATACGGAGGTGGGCAAGGAAGTCCTTCAGAATCTGGTTGTCAAGCTCGTTTGAGAAGAGTACGTGGGCATTCAATCGCCCCCTCATTGGAGCTGCAAGTCTCAGCTCAATACCTGGGAATACAGTCTTCGTCAGCTTCGGAGCCTCTGGCTCAGCCAATCTGCGCTTGAGAGCAAACCATCCATCGAACGTCCAGTAATCCATAAGCGCAAAAACGTCGGGCTTCGCTTCGTTAAGCGCCTTAATCATCTCATCAACAAGCGCTTTATTCGCAGCTGAATCCGGGGTTTTCCGGTCAAACTTCGCCCCTCTCCACTCGAATGAAGCTGGAGTGTGAATATGCAAATCCCATTGCCGCCACTCTGATCCGCGTGCACTGCCGCTCTGAATCGCCATTGCCCACCTTCCGTTGCGTTAGATTGTTCTGTCCCATTCGCTTACTACATCATCGTTTGCCAGATGTTATGTCGCGATGCCAGCACCTACAAGTCGGATAAAGTGAGCAAAGCATATCCTTTTGGGCAGCCTCGTTTTTATCGACTGACATGGGTGATTGAGTTGGTCAAGCAGGCATGGCCGAAGGTTGCCAGTGGGTGGTTGGGCAAATTACGCGTAGCTGGTTCAGGAGGCTTTAGCCTCCTACGCGAAAAGACCACGGATAAGGGGACTCGTCTCGACAAGTAGAGCAGCGACTTGGGGGGGGCGGCCAGAAGCAGCCCCTCAATTAGGACTAAGACGTCTAGGTCAGTCATCGCGAAGGAAAAGGAAACGTACCCATCAATCTGCGCTGAGGAACGAATGGATCGCAGCAGGCTACAAATCAGATATGGGCAGCGCGATAGCTTGCTCTCCACCAGCTCATCCTTCGGCGTCCCAGCACGCTCTCAGCAACATAGAGAATGGGCGCATCAAGGTATCTCGCTTTGCTGACTTGAACGATCCCTTCGAGTTACTCGCCGCTAATTTCAAAGAACACAAAACGCGCCAAGTTGTTAGGAGCTGGAAGGATAAAACACACTCCCTGACGGGGTTGCTGTGCTTTGCCGGAGACTGGTCAGAACCGATGATGTGGAGTCACTACGCTCAAAAGCACCCAGGGATATGTTTGGATTATGACGTTAACCGTAGTACGGTTCAGCAGGGGCAAGTGTGACCTGTAGCGTGTTGTTAGCTTTTTCTCCCGCTAACGCTTTTTTTATATATTTCAAGAAGATGCTTGTCATTTGTGCTGGCGTGTAATCTCCTTATAGCGTCGTCCATAACAAAGGTTTTATAAAACTTAGTTCCGTACACTCCATAAGGCACGACCTCTTGTCTCTGCTCGAAGCTGCGAAGGGTTAGACGTGTTTTTTCCAAAGCATTCAAATACCTTCCGGCAATCCCGACAAGATCTCGTGATTTGATATCTGAAATTATGTATCGGTGGATGACACGATTTCGCAGATTATAGAGTTCATTCAAGCTGTCGAAAGCCTCCAAATCAATTACTTTAATTTTTAAAGCATCTTCGAAGACTTTTCTCTCCGTTATTCCCTTTTCTCCATCTGCCTGGAAAAGGTATCTGGTTTCGATATCATCCGTCTTTTCCTCCAGCTGCTTTGCAATTACCAGGCTCAATCTTAAATATGCATCTATTTGATTCGCTGCAATCGCAATGATCTCAATACATGCCCCAGCGTCGATTGCTGTGCGTAGAAGATCATGTGACGCCGCAAGAGACCCTGTGAATCGATCAAATTTATCGAGATCAGCAGCCAATTCACGATCACTCTCTGGCACTATCACAACCGAGTATAGAATTTTATTCACGATTGCAAGCTGTTCAGCAATTCTCTTGTCGCCTTCAAGGCTCCTATCATAGATATATTTACCTATCAATGCTTGATCATAATAAGCGCCAAAGAACAGGTGTGTGCAAAAATCTGAGTCATCTTCCCTGGACTCCTTCCAGCTTAATCTTCTGACTCCGTTTGGATTAGCTTTAGCGATGCTAGGCGCAAGCTCGCTCAATGGATAGCAACTTAGCTGAAAGCACCCTACGGGGTCTTCATAAAGTTGAAACCCGTAAGGCGACTTCTCTTCGTAGTCGCTAAGACCTGAATTAAGGTACTGCCAATCGATTGGAACTTGAATTAAAAGTATCCCATTTGGCTCAGTCCAGTGTTTCATATATACCTGCCATATCGCGTTGGTCGCTCTAAAAAAACCTAACCTAACAGTTGGTAGACAGAAATGGCCCGTTTTTTGGACGCTTGTGCCGCATTCCGCTATTTTCCTATGCGTAACCTCTTTAGGCTTGTTCCTAGCGCTAGTAACGCGAAAAGGACAAAAGAGAATTACGACAAATTTTTTTCGAGAATACGAAGTCATCAGCAGTGTGTCTACGCTCGATCATGGGCTGAGCGTTTCAGTTAATAAATGTCTGCTATTGGCCGATAGCTGCCCTTGGCCGAAGGTCTGTACCCGGTCTAACGCCAGCGCCTAGAAAACATGGCCGACGCAATCCAGTGACTGGTACACAAGAAAAAGCCACCGGTCCTAGAACAGGTGGCTCCGGATATCCACGGAAAAGGTAGTCTCGTTAACGAATAAACACGACCGCGGCGAAGAGAATCGCCACCGCGAGGAAAAGCATCACGCCAATCTTCATAGTAAGACTTACCTCAAGCTGAGATAACGCTGCCCGAAATTGTCCTATGTCGGAATCGAATTTAACTGCCGGAGATGGGGGCAGAGCCGGCTCCATGGCTTGGATTACTGCTTCGATTTTCGGCTCAGGCACGTTAATCGATTTCAGTGCTTCATACATTGCCAGTCGAATTTTCATTAAGGCCTCCAAAAACAAAGAAAGGCCTGCCCCAGGACGGGGAAAGGCCCGTCGTGGGTGGGTGGGAATAGCGTGCTTCCATCGACACTTAAGTCGACTGTCCGCGCTGCCGGAAGCGATGCGGTCATTGGCAGGATCCTGCGGAAAACCGCAGTGCCGTCGTGATGATCCTGACGGCCGGTATGCGCTTGTAAAAGTGCATCCGCGGACGTTTTGCTGTCAATCCAAAAACCGGCTATGGAGTGTTACCTGATGTTAGGTAAGAGCACCGGATATTCATGAGTTACAGGCGTTGAGTACGCGTCCCTAGGCGGGACACGGCTGCCACCCTTTACCTTCCATCACCTGTGCAACCAAGTCCCCAGCAACCCTCGGACCGGCCAGGATTTTGCGCATGTTGGCAATGTGTGGCCGGCCAATTTCGCGCCATGCCGAGCGCTCTAGTGGCTTCTTGCAGACTTCTGTGTGAACGCGAGGTGCGGGCTGAATCGCGACTGGCTCGCCAGCCGGGTGCTGTTTTTTGCGGCCAGCCCACAAGCGAAACTCGCCGATCAACACACGCTTCACCAGGGCGAAGAAATAGGCGACGACATTGCGTACCGTGCCGCTTTGGCTACGTGCCTGTAGTTCGTCCAGCACGTCCTGGCGATGGTGTGGCGGCAACCGTTTCAAGGCCGCCAGCACGTCTCGTTGCTGGTCTGCTTTGGCGCTGGCCAGGCATGGCGGCAATGCCAGGGGCGCTGATGGTGAATCGCTTTCCTCACGCGTATGCGCGCGGTACGTACGTTTTTTTTTATACAAATACGGCTTATACGTACGGTCTTGCTCCCGAGGTATCTGGCGAGTCTGTTTGGTCTGCTGCGTAACGGTCGATCTGTCTGCGAAAGTACTAGGTGTGGATGTTGGATTGACCGTTGGACGCTTACGCGATGGCGCCGAGGGCGGTGGTTCATCGTCTTTGTTCCGTTGCTCCCGGATGGCAATGGGGAGATGTTCACGCGTGTTCTCAGAGGTCGCCAGAATGTGCTCGGCAAGATGCTTGATCTGTTTGTTCTTATGGCCGATGCAGGTAGCCATCAGCTCCTCCAGGCTGTCGTCGAGAGCACAAGCTTCGTGGAAGCTTAGAGCGCGCTCATTGACCCGATACAACACGCTTTGAACATTGCCAGTCAGGAGATCGCAATGTCGCCTCACGAAGCTGATCCATCCTGTAAGTCGCAGCACCGCTAAAGCGCGCCAAGCCGTTGCGGCGCCAGCGCGCTGTCCACAGGGAGTACAAGTGAGGTAGCGGCGCAGTTGCCCCATGTTCACTAACGGACTGAGGCCATCCGCGGTGCGAAGCATACGCAAGACCTGCCAACCATTGCGTTCCAAGGGGGTGAGGCGCACATCGAGCATGAGCGCAGTCAAAGTGGTGCACAGAGCATCTTGGTCTTGCGAGTTCTGGTGAGTGCGTAGGTCTGCCATGAGATGACTCCGAGGTATGGACCACTACGGCCCGTTCCTCTGCATCTCATTGCGGATCACCCTGCGTGTAAGTCGACAATACGATTTGCATCACCATCGTATTGTTCGGGGCCTGGTAGTTCGATTGTGAAAAGCTGTTCCGTATCAGCCAATGACAGTCCTTCATCAGCGTATGGCAACTACTTTCCGATCGCTGCTTTCGATGGTTGCTGATACCGAGAGATTGCCGGTAGCTGCTCCCTGGATGTGTTCACTCCACCACTTCATCATCGGCCGTCTGCGCTCAATGTAGTCCGCTCGGTTATAGGCGCTACGCACCTCATCCTTATCGACGTGGGCAAGTGCAACCTCGATCAGCTCAGGGTCCCATCCCTTTTCATTGAGGATAGTGCTCGCCATCGAGCGCATTCCATGACTGACCAGGCGCCCTTCGAAGCCCATCCGTTTCAGCGCCATGTTGGCGGTCTGGCTGTTGCAGTGGGTGCGCGGATTCCGGTCGGCGGGAAACACGTACTCCCTGTGTCCGCTATAGGGCTTGATGGCCTCCAAGAGCGCCAAAGCCTGCTCCGTGAGCGGGATGATGTGTGTGCGACGTTTCTTCATTCGCTCCGGTGGAATCGTCCAGATCTTCTTCTTGAAGTCGATGTCAGCCCATCGGGTGGTCGCAGCTTCGGATGGCCGAGTCATCGTGTGCAGCTGCCACTCGATGAGGCACCGGGTGGTTCTTTTGATGCTGGCGTTGGCGATCGCCACCATGAGTTCATTGAGCTCATCGGGGGGCAATGCCGCCATGTTTTTCTTCTTTGGTTTTTTGAAGACCGATCGTATTCCGCTCAGGGGGTTGGCATGAATGAGTCCGTAGTTCACCCCGTAAGTCATGATTTCGTTGAGGCGTTGGGTCAGGCGCTTGACCGTTTCCAAGCTGCCTTTGGTCTCAAGTGGCTTAAGCAATTTGATGACCTGAGGAGCGCTGATTTCAGAAGTCGGGGTCGTGTGCAAATCCGGAAAGACGTGAAGCGTGAGCGATCGCCAAATGTCTTCAGCGTAGGCGGTTGTCACGGAGTCTTTCTTCAGTTCAAACCATGCCGTCGCCACGTTTTGAAAGGTGTGCTCTGTCGCAGCTTTTTTCGCTTGGCGATCTGCATCGCGTTGCTCTTTCGGGTCCAGTCCTTGGGCAACCAGCTCCCTGGCCTCAACCGTGCGTTTTCGCGCATGAGCCAGGCTGAGTTCCGGGAACGTCCCCAGTCCCATGTCGATCCGTTTCTTGGTCACGGGATGGATGTAGTTGAAATTCCAAAGCCTCGAACCGTTGGTTCGGACTCGTAACTGAAGGCCGTCGCCGTCGGTCAATGTGTAGTCTCTGTCCTTGGGCTTGGCGGCTTTGATTTTCAGGTCTGAAAGGCGTGTGGCTCGGGCTCCCATGGGTACTCCAACGCTGTTTGTGTATTCCAAAATTTACCAGTCACGGGCTTGGAATACGCCTTGGAATACATTTCAAAATGGATCTGCCTGAAGCGCTGTGGAGCTCAATGGCCCTGAACCCCCCGTATTTACTGGATTTCAGGCACAAAAAAAGACGTCCGTGGACGTCTTTAGATGATGAAATGGTGGAGCCGGGGGGATTTGAACCCCCGTCCGCCAGTACTCCGCTGTCGGTACTACATGCGTAGCCGTGTCTATTAAGTTAACCCTCAGCGACCCGACGGGCAGGGTGCTTTGGGCGAGTTGTGTAAGTTTTAGCCGCTTCGTCCACAACGTACTGCACGGCGATTCCGTTCTATATGACAATCACTTTGGGTTTACGGACATCCCCTAATGATTGCTGGACCCGAAGGTACCAGAAGCTCAGGATCTAAGGCTGCTTACGCAGCGATAGCGTATTCCTGGCCGTAGGTTTCGTCATTGGCAACTATAGAAGTTGCAACAGTGGATTTACGAGTTCTGTTACCAACTCGGCATGCACCTAAAGTTTCGCAACCGGCGTCGAATCCTAAACGGCCCCGAACCTGCCGCTCCATGAATCTGTTGGAGCGCCAGGCAGGTGCAGTGTACGCCAATCCGCGTCTGAGGCCAACCCGAAGGTTGGCCCGAGGCGGTCAGGAGCTTTTACCGTCTTTGCTGACCTTCTGGATCTCCTGGATGGTCTGGGTGGTCTCGGAGATGCATTTCTCGGTGCCTTCCTTGGTGTTCATGGCCTGATGGGCCTTGGCTTGCTGGATGCTGGCCTCGACTTTAGCCTCGATATCCGAGCCCTGATACTGGGTCTTCGCATTCTCAAGGGTTTTCAGGTTGGTATCACAGAGGTCGGTGGCAAACGAAGACGACGCCAGCATGGAGGCAGTTACGAACAGACCTAGCAGTACAGAGCGTTTCATATCTCTCTCCTTGAACTGAGGGCCCAGGCTTCGCTGGCCATCAGGACGGCTACCAATTTTGGGAAGGTCCCACGTTTGCGGGACTTGATCAGTGGACTGTGCCGGTGCGCCAGGGTTCTATTTTTCTTCAGGAGGCCCTGGCCTGGGTCACCCGATCGATCAGGTAGACCAACCCGTGGTAGTCAATGGCGCCGTGCTGCGTAAGACCGATCTCACAGGTGCGGCTGGTGGAAATCCCTTCGCTGCAATGCTGCACCGCGTCTTTCAGTGAGCGCAGCGAGTGGGCGTTCAGTTCTGGCGTGGAGAAGCCCTTGTCGCCAGCGAAACCGCAGCAATGAATGCCCTCCGGAATGACCACGTGTTTACTGCACTTGCGCGCCAGGTCGATCAGCGCCTGGCTTTCGCCGAGGTGCTGCGTGCTGCATGTGACGTGCACGGCGATGGGCGCTTCCTGGGGAATGAAGTCGAGGCGATCCGTCAAATGGGTGCGGATGAAGCGCACCGGGTCGTACAGGTCCAGGCGCACGTCACCCAGGTCCTGGACCAACCGCAGCGTGCAAGGGCTGGTGTCACAGTAGATGGGGTCGAGCCCGCCGCGGCTGGCGTGCAGCAGGGCGCCGATCAGTTCCTGGCGCTTGTGCTCGGCTTGTTCGGTGTAGCCTTTGGAGGCAAAGGGCTGGCCGCAGCAGAGGTTGTCCACATTGTCTGGAAAGACCACCTGATAACCGGCTTTTTCCAGCAGGCCGCGGGTCTTGTCGTACAGCGACATTTGCTCTTTGTCCGCCGCCGCCGGGCCCATGACCCGCGACACGCACGCCGCCAGGTACACCACTCTCGGACGTGCGTCCGACACGCTAGGGCTGAACCGGATGGCTTTTTCCGGCTGGGGCATGGCATGGGTCCACTGCGGCACCTGGCCCTTGGACAGGCGCGTCAACGAGGCCGACAGTTTCGCCAGACGGGGCGCGCCCAGCAGCATGCGCGCACCGTTGGCGACGTGCAGGGCGAAGCGGGCGCCTTGCAGGGTGGTGGCGAAATTTCCTTCAATCCAGTTGGCGGTTTTCGTCTTCGTCGCGTCACGGCTGCGCAGTTTTTTCACCAGCTCGCCGGTATTGATGCCTACCGGGCAACGTTGCGCACACAGACCCGTGGCGGCGCAGGTATCGATGCCCTGGTATTGGTAGGCTTGTTCCAGTTCGGTGGTGTCCGTACCGGCGCGTTTCTTCGCTTGGATATCCCGCCAGATCACGATGCGTTGGCGCGGGCTCAAGGTCAGGTCCTTGGAGGGGCACACCGGCTCGCAGAAACCGCATTCAATGCACTTATCCACAATCTCATCGGCGGCCGGCAGCGGTTTGAGGTGCTTGAGGTGGATCTGCGGATCTTCGCTGAGCACCACGTCCGGGTTGAGGATGCCATTGGGGTCGAGCAGGCGTTTGAGCTGCCACATCAACTGGTAGGCGTCACTGCCCCACTCCAGCTCGACGAACGGCGCCATGTTGCGCCCGGTGCCGTGTTCGGCTTTCAGCGAACCGCCGAATTCCACCGCCACCAAGTGCGCCACGTCGTCCATGAACGCTTGGTAGCGTGCGACTTCTTCAGGGTTGTTGAAGCCTTGGGTGAAGACGAAGTGCAGATTGCCTTCCAGCGCGTGTCCGAAAAGGATCGCTTCGTCGTAGTGATGTTTGTCGAACAGCTCGATCAGGCGGTTCACGCCGAGGGCCAGTTGCTCCACCGGAAAGGTCACGTCTTCGATGATCACCGTGGTTCCGGCTTTGCGTACCGCGCCCACGGCGGGAAAGGTGTCTTTGCGGATCGCCCAGAGCCGGGCGTTTTCCCGTGGGTCTTCGGTAAAGTCGACCTGTTTTTCCACCGGGAAACCGGTCAGGGAGGCCATGATCCGGGCCAGCTGTTCTTGCAGTAGCGACGAAGAAGCGGCGCGGGATTCGATCAGCAAGGCACAGGCATTGATCGACAGATGCTGTACGAAATCCGGCATGCCCGGTTTGTCCTGCACCGAGCGCAGGCTGCGGCGGTCGAGCAGTTCCACGGCTGAGACTGGCTGGTTTTTCAGCACGGTGACGGCGTTGCAGCAGGTTTCCACATCCGGGAATACGATCAGGGCCGAAGCCTTGTTCGGATGGTCGATGACGGTGTTGTAGGTCACCGCGCTGATGAAACCGAGGGTGCCTTCGGAGCCCACTAACAGATGGCTCAAGATATCCACAGGCTCGTCGAAATCCACCAGGGCATTGAGTGACAGGCCGGTGGTATTTTTCAGACGGTATTTGTGCCGGATTCGCGCGGCCAGCTCGGTATTGGCGCGGGTCTCGCGGCCAAGGGTGGCCAGGCGCTCCAACAGTTCGCCATGGCTTTTACGAAAAGCCGCCACGCTGTGGTCGTCTTCAGTATCCAGGCGCGTGCCATCGGCCAGGACCAGGCGGATGCCTGCCAGGGTGTGATAGGTGTTCTGCGCCGTGCCGCAGCACATGCCGCTGGCGTTGTTGGCGACGATGCCGCCGATCTTGCAGGCGTTGATCGACGCCGGATCAGGACCGATCTTGCGCCCGAAAGGGGCCAGCCAGGCGTTGGCCTGGGCGCCAATCACGCCTGGCTGCAAACGGATCTGTGTGCCTTGCTGACGAATTTCGCGACCGTTCCAGTTATCCCCCAGCACAATCAACACCGAGTCGCTGATGGCTTGGCCGGACAGACTGGTGCCGGCGGCGCGGAAGGTGACCGGAACCCGGTCCCGTTGAGCCAGTTGTAGCAGGGCAATCACTTCATCTTCGCTTTCGACCCGTACCACCAGTTTCGGAATCAGCCGATAGAAACTGGCGTCGGTGCCGAAGGCCAAGGTCGACAAGGCGTCGTCGAAACGTCGCTGCTGCGGGATCAGTTGTTGCACGTCACGCAGGAAAGGAGCCGGAAGGGTCATTGGTCCTCCAGAATCAAGACCACCAGATCCTTCGGGCCATGGGCGCCATAGGCCAGGACTTGTTCGATATCGGCGGTTTTCGACGGGCCCGACACCAGCAGGGCGTTGGTGGGCATGCCTTGGGCCCATTCGAACTCCTGCTGCACCTCATAAAAGTTGTCGCGGATCTCGCTGGCCTTGAGCAGGGCGAAATGCACCGGCGGCACCAGGCTCATCAATCGCGGCTCTTCCCGCGTTGGCCAAAGAATCAGGCTGCCGGTGGCGGCGATGGCGCCGAGGGTTCCGGTGAGGCTGGCGGGGGTGTCATTGAACAACTCAGCTTTCCATTCTTCTACCGGGCGGTCGTAGGCCTTGAGAGTTGGTAGGTCCGGATTGTTCGCCCAGAACTGTGTGATTTTTTGCCCGTGCGCTGTGGTCGGGGCGATGAGCAAACTCGGCAGTTGACGGTCGCGTAGCAATTGCGCCAGCAGGGTCGGCCAGCCTTCGCCGGACGTCAGATGGATTTCCGTGTGTACCGCTTCCATCAGCTTGCGCAACTGCGGGATACGTTCCTCGGGCGCATAGCGATAGGTTTGCGTCACCAGTTCGACATCGAAGTTGTCAGCAACCGGCGTGGTGCCCGTCAGGCTTTTACGCAGCTTGGCGAGGATATTGTTCTTGGCGCTCATCGGCGGTCTCCCTGCTGGTTCAGGTGTTCGCGGGCCAGGTCATGCAATGAGCGGGCGGCGGGTTTGGGGGCGCTGTGGTTTTGGGTCCAAGGGCCGACGTTTTTCGGTGTCAGGGCACGCAGGCGCGTGGCGAGGAAGCCGAACAGCCGATACAACCGTGGCGAACTGTTGAGCCAGGCCCAGGCATTCCAGATGAAACGCTCCTTGGGCGAGTACTTGCTGCCCTGGCCGCGCATCACTTGGTTCGGACTGTCCGGCGCCTTGACGTTTTCTTCCCGCAGCCTCCGCAGCAGGGCAGGGATCGGGATTTTCACCGGGCACACTTCACCGCAGGCACCGCACAGCGAAGACGCGCTCGGGTGGTCCGGGACCTTGGCCAGGCCGACCATGTGCGGGGTGATGATTTTTCCGATAGGCCCCGGGTACACCTCGCCGTAGGCATGACCGCCGATTCGGGTATAGACCGGGCAATGGTTCATGCAGGCGCCGCAGCGAATGCAGTTCAGGGTCTGGCGCAGTTCGCTGTCGGCAAACGCCTGGCTGCGGCCGTTGTCCAGCAGCACCAGGTGGACTTCTCGGGGGCCGTCCAGCTCATCGGTCTTGCGTGGCCCGGAGATCATGTTGACGTAGGTGGTGATCGGCTGGCCGAGGGCCGAGCGGGTCAGCAGCGAGAGCAGCGGCACGACATCGCGCAGGTTCTCCACGACTTTTTCGATGCCGGTCACGGCGATATGTACCGGCGGCACGGTGGTGGACATCCGTCCATTGCCTTCGTTTTCCACCAGCAGCAGCGTGCCGGTTTCGGCGACGGCGAAGTTGACGCCGGAGACGCCGATGTCGGCCTCGAAGAACTTCTGTCGCAACACCTGGCGACCAATCTGAATGAGTTGGTCAACGTCCTTGGTGTACTCCACGCCGAGTTTGTCGTGGAACAAGGACGCGACCTGACCGGCATTCTTGTGGATCGCCGGCATAATGATATGTGAAGGCTTCTCGTGGTCGAGCTGGACGATGTATTCCCCCATGTCGGATTCGAGACATTCAATGTCCCGAGCCTCGAGGAAATGGTTCATCTCCATCTCTTCGCTGACCATCGATTTGCCCTTGATCACTTGCCGCGCCTCGTGAGCGCGGATGATCGAGAGGACGATGCCGTTGGCTTCGTCCACCGTCTCCGCCCAGTGCACATTCACACCGTTGCGGGTCAGGTTGGTTTCAAGTTGCTCGAGCAGGTCGGGCAGCTTGGATAACGCGCGGGCGCGGACGGCATTGCCCAGCACTCGCAGGTGTTCTCTTTCGTGGGCATCGCTGAAGGACGCTGCCCGCTTGGTCATCAGTGAATCCATCGCACTGCGAAAGTTGTTTCGCAGTTGCGTGTCGTCCAAAGCCTTGTGGGCTCGGGCGCGAAAATCTTCCTGCACCGCAACGGTCGGGATCAGCGTCGGCGTGCTCATGCGACACCTCCGGTACGCTGCCAGAGGAAGCTCGCCAGATGCTGGCCGCGCAGTGCCTCTTGCTGCTTTTCCAGCGCGCCGTTGATGTTCATCAAGCAACCGCAGTCAGCGCTGACGACCTGATGCGCGCCGGATTCCCTTAGAGCCCGGGTCTTGTCGGCCACCATCGCGCCGGAAATATCCGGCATGCGCACGCTGAACGTCCCACCAAAGCCACAGCACTCGCTTTCGTGGCTGTGTTCGACTCGCTCCACATTACGCAACTGCGCCAACAACGCGCGGCCATGCAGGTGGGTATTCATCTCACGCCGTGCCGAGCAAGACGTATGCAACGCGACCTTCACCGGCTCGCCGCTGTCCTGAAGCTGCACCGTGCAGACAAACAACAGGAATTCGGCCAATTCATAGGTCCGGGCCGCCAGGGCCTGAACCTGTTTGAGTGTGTCCGGTTCATCCTTGAACAGGTCGGCGTAATGTTCGCGCAACATGCCGGCGCAGGAACCCGAGGGCACCACCACCGGATAGTCTTCGGCAAACAAGGCCAGTTGCGCCCGGGCCACTGTCCGCGCCTGCTCGGTGTAACCCGAGGTGTAGGCCGGTTGCCCGCAGCAACTTTGCCCTTGCGGGTAGTCCACCTGGATCCCTTCGCGCTCCAGCAGATGAATCGCATCCATCCCGGCTTCGGGGTAGAACAGGTCCACCACGCACGTGCCGAACAGGTAGACCCGACGAGGTTTCTCGCTGGGGTACTGCCGAGGCTCGGGCAAGGGCGGGGCGACACGGGTCGCGTTCGGTACGGCGTTGTAAAAAAGCTCGCTCATCAGGCGTGTCTCCGGGTGGTCCCGGTTATCCGTCCGCTGAGGCCGCTGAATATAGCCAGGAAATCTTTCAGCAGCCTTGCAGACCCGGTTGTGAATAGCAGACGCCGAGTCACGGGTCGGCGTCGGTTTTTCCAGTATTGCGTGTAGGACTTAGTGAACCAGCATGCCGGTAAACCAGTAGGCCTGGGCCAACGTGATCAGGCCGACAATCGTTGCAAAGAATAGGCTGTGTTTGAGGGTGAAACGGAACAGATCCGATTCCTTGCCCACCAGCCCCGTTGCCGCGCAGGCCACGGCGATCGATTGCGGCGAAATCATTTTGCCGGTTACGCCGCCGCTGGTATTGGCCGCCACCAGCAGGGTGTCGTTGACGCCGATCTGATGCGCGGTGGTGGCTTGCAGCGAGCCGAACAGCGCGTTGGAGGAGGTATCGGAACCGGTCAGGAACACGCCCAGCCAACCGAGGAATGGCGAGAAGAACGGGAACGCCGCGCCCGTGCCGGCCAGGACCAGGGCCATGGTCGAGGACATGCCGGAGAAGTTGGTGACGAAGGCGAACGCCAGCACCATGCCAATGGAAAGAATGGGCCAGCGCAGTTCGTAGAAGGTCTCTTTTAAAGTGGTAAGACCAGTTCTGATGTTGATCTTGAGCACCAGCATCGAGATCAGTGCCGAGAAGAAAATCGCCGTGCCGGTGGCGGAAATAGGGTCCAGCTTGAACACGGCCGGAATGGCAGTGGGGTTGATCACGATGGGCGCGACCTTGATCACCATCTGGTCCAGGTGCGGGATGGCGAAGTTGAACACCCAGCCGTACATCGAGCCACCTGCGGCGAACATGGCCTTGAACGGCTTGAGGGTCCAGATCGTCACCAAGACGGTCAGGATCAGGAACGGCGACCAGGCCTTGATGATTTCCCCCAGGCTGTAGGGCGAAGCCACGGTACTGCGCGGCTGGCCGAAACCGCCGACGCTGGCGGTGATGGCTGCGCTGGAAGTAGCGCCGGCAATCTGGGCGCCAGCGGTGCGCTTGGGTTGCCAGACTTTCAGGAACAGCGTCAGGGAAACCAGGCTGGCCAGGGCGGAGGTGATGTCCGGCAGTTCCGGGCCGATGAAGTTGGAAGTGAAGTACTGGGTGATGGCGAAGCTCAAGCCAGCCACCAGTGCAGCCGGCCAGGTTTCCCGCACGCCGCGCAGGCCATCCATCATGAACACCAGCCAGAACGGCACGAACAGCGACAACAGGGGCAGTTGGCGACCGGTCATGGCGCCGATCTTGAAGGCATCGATCCCGGTGACCTGGCCGGCCACGATGATCGGAATGCCCAGCGCGCCAAACGCCACGGGAGCCGTGTTGGCGATCAGGCACAGGCCCGCGGCGTACAGGGGGTTGAAGCCCAGGCCGACCAGCAGCGCGGCGGTAATCGCCACCGGAGCACCGAAGCCGGCGGCCCCTTCCAGGAACGCGCCGAAGCAGAAACCGATCAACAGCACTTGCAGGCGTTGGTCATCGGTAATCGACAGCACCGAGCTGCGAATCACCTCGAACTGGCCGCTCTTGACGGTCAGTTTGTAGAGAAACACCGCGGCGACGATGATCCAGGCGATGGGCCACAAGCCATAGGCAAAGCCATAGCCAGCGGCGGCGAAGGCCATGTCTGCGGGCATGTTGAAGGCGAAAATCGCCACGGCGATCGCCAGGGCCAAGGTGATGCTGCCGGCCACATGCCCCTTGAGTCGAAACACCGCCAGGGCCAGGAAGAAAAACACGATGGGAATAACGGCCGCGAGTGCGGACAAGCCGAGGCTGCCGAGCGGGCTGTAGAGCTGTTGCCAGGTTTGCATAGTGGGTGGGCCCCTAATTGTTGTTGGTCAGGCACTGGTCAGCGGCTTTGGTTAATTGGTAATACCAATTTACAAGCGCTGACGGCTAGGGTAAAAGCCTTGGTTGTCGTGTGTCAATTTGCCTCGCTGAAACTTTCGTCGAATAAGCGGTGCAGAGGGCATCTGATCCGTTCGAACATATGGGCTTTTGGTGGGTGTGGGCACGGCCCGGATGGGCCAGAATAGAGAGCCCGGCGAGCCGTCGGGATCGTGGAGAATTGAGTTATGGGGTTTGATCAGATTCGTCAGCGCCGTTTGTCTGACGATATTGTCGAGCGGCTTGAAGGCATGATCCTTGAGGGCACGCTGAAGTCGGGTGAGCGGCTGCCCGCCGAACGGACCCTGGCCGAGCAGTTCGGCGTGTCACGCCCTTCGTTGCGTGAGGCGATCCAGAAGCTGACGGCCAAAGGTTTGTTGATCAGTCGCCAGGGCGGCGGCAACTATGTGGTGGAGTCGCTGGGCTCGACGTTCAGTGATCCGCTGCTGCAGCTTTTGGAAAGCAATCCGGAGGCACAGCGCGATTTGTTGGAGTTCCGTCACACTCTGGAGGCGTCCTGCGCCTATTACGCGGCACTGCGGGCCACGGAGGTGGATCGCGAGCGGCTGACGGCGGCCTTCGACGAGCTGCAGGATTGTTACTCGCGCCACGACGAGGTCAGCCGGGCCGAGGAGGGCGCGGCGGATGCCCGGTTCCATCTGGCGATCGCCGAGGCCAGTCATAACGCGGTCTTGCTGCACACCATTCGCGGCTTGTTCGACCTGCTCAAGCGCAACGTCGTCACCAATATCGGCGGGATGTACAAGCAGCGCAGTGAAACCCGCGACATGCTGATCAGCCAGCATCGGGAGTTGTACCAGGCCATTATGGACGGGCACGCCGAACAGGCGCGGGAAGTGTCCAGCCGACATATCTTGTATGTGCAGGAAGTCTTGGAAGAGGTGCGCCAGGAGGTGCAGCGTGTGGCGCGGGCGGAGCGGCGCAAGGGGATGTAGCCAGTTGGTTCTATAGTGATTGGGCGGCCGCATTCGCGAGCAAGCCCGCTCCCACACTGGATCACTGTCGTACACATATTCTGTGTTCGCTAAAGATCCAATGTGGGAGCGGGCTTGCTCGCGAAAGCGGTCTCAAGGCGAAAGAATCAGTCTTCCTTGCCCTTGTTGCGCACCGCGCGCTGCAGCTCGCGGCCGGCATCGCGTTCGCGTTCGGTATCGCGCTTGTCGTATTCCTTCTTGCCCTTGCCCAGGGCAATTTCGCACTTGATCAAGTGCTTGCTCCAGTACAACGACGTGCAGACGCAGGTGTAGCCCTTCTGCTGCACGGAGGCGAAGAGCTTTTCCAGCTCGCGCTTGTTGAGCAGCAGCTTGCGCGAGCGCGTCGGGTCGGCGATCACGTGGGTGCTGGCGGTGGTCAGCGGCGTGAAATGACTGCCCAGCAGCCAGGCCTCGCCGTCCTTGAGCAGCACGTAGCTGTCGACCAGTTGCGCCTTGCCGGCACGTAGACTCTTTACTTCCCAGCCGGCCAGGACCATGCCAGCCTCGAAACGCTGTTCGATGAAGTAATCGTGTCGCGCCTTTTTATTTTGCGCGATGGTCCCTGTGGGGTGTTTCTTCTGTTTAGCCATAGGGGCGGCATTATAGGCAGTTGCGTGCGTGTCGGCTACGGTGAAGCTGCGTGCTTGAGCACGTTGAGTGAATCCCGGACAATGCGGCCTCTTTTTTGAACGCTTGGGCGTGATCACGATGTCGACAGACAAGGTTTCTGTCCACGGCAGTTGGGCTAGCCGCTGGGTCTTCATATTCGCGGCGACCGGTTCCGCCGTGGGGCTGGGTAGTATCTGGAAGTTTCCGTACATGGTCGGCGTCTACGGTGGCGGCGCCTTCGTATTGATGTTCCTGGCGTGCATCGCGCTGATCGGCGCGCCGGTGATGCTGGCCGAAACCTTGATCGGGCGCCGGGCCCGGCAAAGCCCGGCCAATGCCCTGAAGGTGCTGGCGGTGGAAGCGGGGCACTCGACCAAGTGGTCGTGGGGCGCCTTCGCCGGGATGATCACGGCGCTGTTGATCCTGTCTTTCTATAGCGTGGTCGGTGGCTGGTCCCTGGACTACATCATCGACATGGGCCGCGGGGATTTCCAAGGGGCTACGCCGGATCAGGTGGGCGCCTACTTCGGCAACGTGATCGCCGATCCCTGGAGGTTGACCCTCTGGCACACGATCTTCATGGTCCTCTCGGCGGTGGTGATTGCCCGGGGCGTGGTGGCCGGGCTTGAGCGCAGCCTGCGGATCATGATGCCGTTGCTGTTCGTGATGATCCTGGTGTTGCTGGGCTACAGCATGACCACCGGGCATTTCATGGAGGGCGTGCATTTCATGTTCGACTTCCAGCCGGAGAAAGTCCTGGATGGCCTGCTGCCAGCCATGGGGCATGCGTTTTTCTCCCTGAGCGTCGGGGTCGGTTCGATCATGATCTACGGCGCCTACATGCCCAAGAACGCCTCCCTGACCCGAACCGTTGTCGGCGTCGCGCTGCTGGATACCTTCGTCTCGCTGCTGGCGGGTGTGGCATTGTTTCCGATTGTGTTCGCCGCTGGCCTGAACCCCAGCGAAGGACCGGGGTTGATGTTTGTCAGCCTGCCCTTCGCCTTCGGCAGCATGGCCTTCGGCCAAGTGATGGGCGTGGTGTTTTTCGTCCTGGTGGCCATCGCGGCCTGGAGTTCGGCCATTTCTCTGCTGGAGCCCATGGTGGCCTATCTGGTTGAGCGGACCCGCATCAGCCGCGCCTGGGTAACCTTCTGGTTGGCGTTCACCTGCTGGTTTGTCGGCCTGGGCACGGTGTTTTCCTTCAATATATGGAAGCAAGCGAAGTTTTTCGTGAACGAAGGCGGGTTGTTTCATCTCTACCAGTGGGGCGCAACCGGAGGGCTGGATTTCTTCGGCGTGATTGATTTCTTCACATCACGGATCATGCTGCCACTGGGTGGTTTGTGTTTCGTGGTGTTTGCAGGATGGGTCATGGGGCGTGAAGCGGTGCGCGATGAATTGTCCCTGCGCAGCCCGGTATTGTTTGCCTTGAGCCTGTTTTTGATGCGCTACGTGGCGCCCATCGGCATTCTCGTAGTATTTGCCGCCCAGCTGTGGAAGTGACGCTTACATGACGACACATATTCAACGCTCGGCCTTGCTGCCCTACCCGGCGCAGGCGCTGTATGACCTGGTCAACGATGTGGCGAGCTACCCGGAGTTTTTGCCGTGGTGCTCATCCGCCGAGGTGCTGGAAAGCTCCGAAACCCAGATGCGCGCCAGTCTCAACATTGCCAAAAGCGGCTTGAGCCAGCGCTTCGTCACGCGTAATACGCTGGTGCCAGGACAGTCCATCGAAATGAACCTGGAAGAGGGGCCCTTCAATCAGCTCCACGGCGTCTGGGTGTTCAAGCCGCTGGGTGAAAAGGCCTGCAAGATCAGCCTGGACCTGTCGTTCGACTACGCCGGTCCGCTGGTGCGAGCGACGTTGGGGCCACTGTTCAATCAGGCCGCCAATACCTTGGTCGACGCGTTCTGCCTGCGGGCCAAGCAGAACGCAGAGCTCAAGCGTTGATTGAGATAGAAGTGGTGTATGCCGCAGTGGACCGCCAGGTCTTGCGCACCTGCGTGGTGCAGGAAGGCACCCGTGTTCGCGCGGCGCTGCTGGGCTCGGGGATTGCCGATGCATTCCCGGAGCTGGACCTGGCGACTTGCCCGGTGGGGATTTTTGGCAAGGTGGTTGCCGATCCAGATAATCAAGTGGTGCAGGCGGCTGATCGATTGGAGATTTATCGACCTTTGTTGGCTGATCCGAAGGAAATTCGTCGCCTGCGCGCGGCCAAGGCTGCCCTGGCGCGACAATCGGAGCAATAACCTGGTCTGAATCGCAATGTTGTTCTGTGAGTCATTGTGGCGAGGGAGCTTGCTCCCGCTTGAGTGCGAAGCGCTCACAAAGAAGGGCTGCTACGCAGCCCAGCGGGAGCAAGCTCCCTCGCCACGGATTCATCTACGTTCTTAAGTGAGTCGTATCCGCTGAATCGCAGGCAATAAAAAACCCGGCATGCCGGGTTTTTTCATGTCGCAATTTATTGCGGCGAGGTGTCCAGGGGCTCGGGTGTCGGGACCGGTACGGTCTCGACTTTGTCCACGTCCTTCTGGATCTGGTCCAGCAACGAACCTGGCTTGGCCGGTTTTTCCGGTTTCGGCTGTTCGGCATTCTGGGCCGGGTCGGTCACGGTGGTGCCGCTGTCCTGGCCCATGATGGCCTCGTCGCGGCTCACGCCGGGCATGAAATCGCCCGACAAACTGACGAGTTGGTCGTTAGAGTTGAAGATAACGCTGATGCGTTCCTGTTGGCGCTCACCGCCGCCTGGCTGCAAGCTGTACAGATAATCCCAGCGATCGGCATGGAACGTGTCGGTCAGCAGGGGGTTGCCCATGATAAACCGTACTTGCCGGCGGGTCATTCCCGGGCGTAACTGGTCTATCATGTCCTGCGTGACGACATTGCCCTGCTGGATGTCGATTTTGTAAACCCCGGGGAATGAACAACCGGCGAGTGCGAGCAGTCCCACAAAGGTGAAACTGGTTAGCAAGAGCTTGGTGTTTTGCATCGGTGGGCGACTTCCACTATCTTGGCTGGGACAACGTAAACGCCGATCATACCCGCATTAAGAGAAGCTGCGAAGCAGCATCGCGAGAAAGCTGACCATGGTTGAAAATAGCGAACTACGCAAAGCCGGCCTCAAAGTGACCCTGCCACGGGTCAAGATTCTACAAATGCTCGATTCCGCAGAGCAACGCCACATGAGTGCCGAGGATGTCTACAAGGCGCTTATGGAGGCTGGTGAGGACGTCGGTCTGGCCACGGTTTACCGTGTTCTGACCCAGTTCGAGGCAGCTGGCCTTGTGGTGCGACACAACTTCGACGGAGGCCATGCGGTCTTCGAACTGGACGACGGCAAGCATCACGACCATATGGTCAACGTCGAGACCAGTGAAGTCATCGAATTCTTCGACGAAGAAATCGAGCGGCTGCAGAAAGCAATCGTCGACAAGTATGGCTTCGAGATGGTTGATCACAATCTTGTGCTGTATGTACGCAAGAAAAAGTAAGCATGTCGCGCGGACTTGAGGTTCGCGAAACGAACGAAGGCGACCCCAGGGTCGCCTTCGTGCTTTCTGTCGTGCTCAGATTTTCGCGGTAACGACCATTTTTTTCGCGTGGGCCAGGGATTCCTTGGTGAGGTCGATCCCCCCGAGCATGCGCGCCACCTCTTCCACCCGCTCGTTTTTGTTGAGTTTGGACACGGCGGTGCGAGTAGCGTCCTCGCCACGCACTTTATGCACGAATAAATGCTGGTGTCCCTGGGCGGCGACCTGGGGTAGGTGAGTGACGGTCAGCACCTGGCCGCGTTCCCCCAGTCGGCGCAGCAGTTGGCCGACAGTTTCCGCGGTTGGACCACCGATGCCCACGTCCACTTCGTCGAATACCAGCGTCGGCACACGAGAGGTCTGCGCGGTAATGACCTGGATGGCCAGGCTGATCCGCGACAACTCACCGCCGGAGGCGACTTTGGCCAGGCCCTTGAGCGGTTGCCCGGGGTTGGCGCTGACCAGCAACTCAACCTGTTCCAGCCCATTGGGTTGGAGTTCGTCACCGGCGTTGGGGCGCAATTCGATGGTGAAGCGTCCGCCCGGCATGCCCAGGCGCTGGATCTCCTGCTCCACGGCACTGGCCAGCCCTGTCGCGGCCTGGCGTCGCAGTTCACTGAGCTCCTTGGCCTTTTCCTGGTAATGACGGGCATAGGAAGCCAGTTCGTCCCCCAGGCGCTCGATGGATTCATCGTTGGCGTTCAGGGTTTCCAGTTCTTCCAGCAGCCGCTGCTGGAGTTCGGCAACGTCGGTTGGCTGGATGCGGTGCTTGCGCGCCAGTGTATAGATGGTGTCCAGGCGCTCTTCCAGGTACTGCAGGCGTGCCGGGTCGGCGTCGAAGTGATCGAGGAAACGGTTCAGTTCCCCAACGGCTTCCTCGACCTGGATCTGCGCGCTCGTCAGCAGGTTGGTCGCTTCGTTCAGGGCGCCCACCGAGTTGTTCACGCTGGAGAGTCGGTTCAGGCTCGCTGTCAGGGCATTGAGCACATTGCCCGAATCGTTCTCGCTGCATTGTTCGACCACTTGGCGGCAGATGCCCAGCAAGGTTTCGGCGTTGGTCAGGTTCTTGTGTTCCTGCTCCAGTTCTTCCAGCTCATTTTCACCTAGGGCCAGGTTTTCCAGCTCTTCGAGCTGGTAGCTCAGCAACTGGTGACGGGCACGCTGTTCGTCGCCGGAGTTGGAGAGGCGGTCCAGTTCCTGCCGGGTCTGGCGCCAGCGCTGGGCGGCCAGTTGGACCTGCCGGGCCAGGTCGGTGGCGCCGGCGTATTCATCCAGCAGGCGACGATGGGTATCGGTCTTGAGCAGGGATTGGTGTTCATGCTGGCTGTGGATGTCGATCAACAGTTCGCCGAGGGCCTTGAGGTCGCCCAGGGGGCAGGGCGTGCCGTTGATGTAGCCTCGGGAGCGGCCTTCGGCGGTGATGACCCGGCGCAGGATGCACAGGCCGTCGGTGTCCAGGTCGCGCTCGGCCAGCCAGGCGCTGGCCTCGGGGATGTCGACCAAGTCGAACGTCGCCAGGATGTCGGCCTTGTCCGCTCCGGGGCGCACCACGCCGCTGTCGGCGCGGTCGCCCAGCGTCAGGCCCAGGGCGTCGAGCATGATCGACTTGCCCGCGCCGGTTTCACCGGTGATCACGCTCATGCCTCGATCGAGTTCGAGGTCGAGGTGTTCGACGATGGCGTAGTTGTGTACGGACAGGTGCACCAGCATAAGGCCGCTCCCAGGCTTTAGGTCTGGTTATTTATACAGTGTTTTGTTTCAGCCTGACAATGCCCGTGCTTAGCTCGATTTGCTTGGGAAAGTCATTTTCTTAGCGCCGCTAGGAATGATTATGCAGCTGCTTTTTGTAAGGTTAATTCGTCAGGTGGCCCTTGAAGCTGGAAAACCCGGCCCCATATACCGGGGCAGAAGCGCGAGTCGAGCTCGCGGACGAAGTTGAAAGGAGAAATCTCTATGGCTGACGAACAGACGCAGGACACGCAAAATCTAGACGCCAATCAGGCTTCCCAGGATTCCGGTGAAGACCTGGCGGCACGTGTACAAGTGCTCGAAGAGCAACTGGCCGGTGCGCAGGATCAGGCGTTGCGTGTAGCCGCCGACCTGCAGAATGTCCGCCGTCGCGCCGAGCAAGATGTGGAAAAGGCTCATAAATTCGCCCTGGAGCGCTTTGCTGGCGACCTGCTGCCGATCATCGACAGCCTGGAGCGCGGCCTGGAGCTGTCCAACCCGGACGACGAGAACATCCGTGCGATGCGTGAAGGCATCGAGCTGACCCTGAAAATGTTCCAGGACACCCTCAAGCGTTATCAGCTCGAAGCCCTGGATCCGCATGGCGAACCCTTCAACGCCGAGCATCACCAGGCCATGGCGATGCAGGAAAGTGCTGACGTCGAGCCAAACAGTGTTCTGAAGGTTTTCCAGAAAGGCTACCTGCTTAACGGCCGCCTGTTGCGCCCGGCCATGGTCGTGGTCAGCAAGGCGCCGGCACCGGTTTCGCCTTCTATCGACGAGCAGGCTTGAAATCGGGCGCAGCGGCCCCATCTATAAGTCAAGCGTTTAAGTGCTACCGCAGTTAGCCACCACTGCTGCGGCAACAAAATCCAAGTTCCGGGAGAGTTAACATGGGCAAGATTATCGGCATCGACCTGGGGACCACCAACTCGTGCGTCTCCGTGCTGGAAAACGGCAAGGCCAAGGTTATTGAAAACGCTGAAGGCGCGCGTACCACGCCGTCGATCATCGCGTACGCCAATGATGGCGAGATTCTGGTTGGCCAGTCGGCCAAGCGTCAGGCTGTGACCAATCCGCATAACACCCTGTACGCGGTGAAGCGTCTGATCGGTCGCAAGTTCGACGAAGAAGTCGTCCAGAAAGACATCAAGATGGTGCCTTACAAAATCGCCAAGGCTGACAACGGCGACGCCTGGGTTGAAGTGAACGGCCAGAAAATGGCGCCGCCACAGATCTCGGCTGAAATCCTCAAGAAAATGAAGAAAACCGCCGAAGACTACCTCGGCGAAGCGGTGACCGAGGCGGTCATTACGGTTCCTGCCTATTTCAACGACAGCCAGCGCCAGGCGACCAAAGACGCCGGCCGCATCGCGGGCCTGGACGTAAAACGTATCATCAACGAACCGACCGCAGCCGCTCTGGCCTACGGTATGGACAAGGCCAAGGGCGATCACACCGTGATCGTTTACGACCTGGGTGGCGGTACCTTCGACGTCTCGGTGATCGAGATCGCTGAAGTCGACGGCGAGCACCAGTTCGAAGTACTGGCAACCAACGGTGACACGTTCCTCGGTGGTGAAGACTTCGACATCCGCCTGATCGACTACCTCGTCGACGAGTTCAAGAAAGAAAGCGGCATGAACCTCAAGGGTGACCCGCTGGCCATGCAGCGCCTGAAGGAAGCCGCTGAAAAAGCCAAGATCGAACTGTCCTCGAGCCAGTCGACCGATGTGAACCTGCCGTACATCACCGCAGACGCCACCGGTCCTAAGCACCTGAACGTAAAAATCTCCCGCGCCAAGCTCGAAGCGCTGGTGGAAGACCTGGTTCAGCGCACCATCGAACCTTGCCGCATTGCCATGAAAGACGCCGGTATCGACGTTGGCTCGATCAACGACGTGATCCTGGTGGGCGGTCAGACCCGTATGCCGCTGGTTCAGAAGCTGGTCACCGACTTCTTCGGTAAAGAAGCGCGTAAGGACGTGAACCCGGACGAAGCCGTTGCCATGGGTGCTGCCATCCAGGGCGCCGTTCTGGCCGGTGACGTGAAGGACGTTCTGCTGCTCGACGTCAGCCCACTGACCCTGGGTATCGAAACCATGGGCGGCGTGATGACCGCGCTGATCGAGAAAAACACCACGATTCCTACCAAGAAATCCCAGGTGTTCTCGACGGCCGACGACAACCAGGGCGCCGTGACCATCCACGTGCTGCAAGGTGAGCGCAAGCAGGCTGCCCAGAACAAGTCCCTGGGCAAGTTCGACCTGGCCGAGATTCCGCCAGCGCCACGTGGCGTGCCACAAATCGAAGTGACCTTCGACATCGACGCCAACGGTATCCTGCACGTCGGCGCGAAAGACAAGGCCACCGGCAAGACCCAGTCGATCGTGATCAAGGCCAACTCCGGCCTGTCCGAGGAAGAAATTCAGCAGATGGTTCGCGACGCTGAAGTCAACGCCGAGGAAGACCGCAAGTTCGAAGAGCTGGCCAGCGCCCGTAACCAAGGCGACGCCCTGGTGCACTCGACCCGCAAGATGATCGCTGATGCTGGCGAGAAAGTGACCGCGGAAGAGAAAACCGCCATCGAAGCGGCCGTGGTTGCCCTGGAAGCTGCCGTGAAAGGCGATGACAAGGCCGCCATCGAAGCGAAGATCGAAGAGCTGTCCAAGGTCTCCGCGCCAGTGGCTCAGAAGATGTACGCCGAACAGGCCCAGCCTGCCGAAGGCGCGGCTGCGCAGGGCGAGTCGGCCGAGAAAGCCGACGATGTTGTCGATGCTGAGTTCGAAGAAGTGAAAGACCACAAGTAATCGCTTGTTGGTCGGCCGGTTGACTGCATTTGTGCGGTGGCTGGTAGGATGTCGCCGCGCGGGGGCTTGCTCCCGCGTTGGCGTGTCTGGAGCTAATGAATTTTTACAGCATGCGACAGTGTTCGGGTGTTGGCGGTGCGTTCGGGAATGCTCCTGCTTTCCGGCGATGGGCACTGCGTTTTGGCCGGGGCCCTGGCTGAAAGATATGGGTTTGTAGGAGAAGTCGCCGAGCGGCGATCAGGCAAGGCGAAAGCAGGCGAGAAAGCGGAGTTTACTTTAGTAAATGAGCATTTCGAGCCTGCTTTCAACGCCCCCTGATCGTCGCGCAGGCACTTCTCCTGCAAACCCAAGACCAGGATCGTTGAATTGACGTGTGTTGGGTCCGGGCCTGCATTGGGGCTCAACGAGTTTGGCAAGGTTCAGGAGAGGTTTGCCGGACGTCCTATAAGAGTGCAAAGACTAATGGCGAAGCGTGATTTTTACGAAGTATTGGGTGTCGAGCGGGGGGCCAGCGAGGCAGAGCTGAAAAAGGCTTATCGTCGCCTGGCGATGAAGCACCACCCGGACCGTAATCCCGGCGATAAAGCGTCGGAAGAGATGTTCAAGGAAGCCAACGAGGCTTACGAAGTTCTGTCCGATTCCAGCAAGCGCGCGGCCTACGACCAGTACGGGCATGCCGGCGTCGACCCGAGCATGGGTGGCGGCGGTGCCGGTTTCGGCGGCCAGAACTTCTCCGATATTTTCGGTGATGTGTTCAGCGATTTCTTCGGCGGCGGTCGTGGCGGTGCCCGTGGTGGCGCTCAGCGTGGCAGTGACCTGCGCTACACGCTGGAGTTGAACCTGGAAGAGGCGGTGCGCGGTACCACCGTCAATATCCGTGTGCCGACACTGGTCAACTGCAAGCCGTGCGATGGCTCGGGTGCCAAGAAGGGCTCCTCGCCCGTGACCTGCCCGACTTGCGGCGGCATCGGCCAGGTTCGCATGCAACAGGGCTTCTTCTCGGTCCAACAGACCTGCCCGCGTTGCCATGGCCAAGGCAAGATCATTTCCGACCCGTGCGACTCCTGCCACGGCGAAGGGCGCGTCGAAGAGTACAAGACGCTGTCGGTCAAAGTGCCGGCCGGTGTCGATACCGGTGACCGCATTCGCCTGTCTGGCGAAGGCGAGGCGGGTGCCCAGGGTGGCCCGACTGGCGACCTGTATGTGGTCATCAACGTGCGAGAGCATGCGATTTTCCAGCGCGACGGCAAGCACCTGTTCTGCGAAGTGCCGATCAGCTTCGTCGATGCAGCCTTGGGTGGCGAGCTCGAGATCCCGACCCTCGACGGTCGCGTCAAGCTGAAGATCCCCGAGGGCACGCAGACCGGCAAGCAGTTCCGGATTCGTGGCAAAGGCGTCGCGCCAGTGCGTGGCGGTGGTGCGGGTGATCTGATGTGCCGTGTGGCGGTGGAGACGCCGGTCAACTTGAGTCGGCGCCAGCGTGAGCTGTTGGAGGAGTTCCGCAGCTCGCTGGCCGATGACAACAGCCACTCTCCGAAAACCACCGGTTGGTTCGAAGGCGTGAAGCGCTTCTTCGGCGACCTGTAAGGAGTTCGCATGCGACGTATAGCTGTGATGGGCGCTGCGGGGCGCATGGGCAAGGCGCTGGTCGAGGCGGTGCAGCAGCGCTCGCCACTCTCCGGCCTGACGGCGGCCATCGTGCGGCCCGACAGTACGCTGGTGGGCGCCGATGCTGGCGAGCTGGCCTCGCTGGGGCGTATCGGCGTGCCGATGTCCGGCGGCCTGGAGAAAGTGCTCGACGAGTTCGATGTGCTGATCGATTTCACCCTGCCGGAAGTGATGCTGAAAAACCTCACGATCTGCCGCAAGCACGGCAAGGCCATGGTGATCGGTACGACGGGGCTGGATGCTGCGCAAAAGCAATTGCTGGCCGATGCGGGCAAAGACATTCCGATCGTGTTCGCGGCGAACTTCAGCGTGGGCGTGAACCTGTCGCTGAAACTGCTGGACATGGCGGCCCGGGTCTTGGGTGACGATGCCGATATCGAAATCATCGAGGCCCATCACCGGCACAAGATCGACGCGCCTTCGGGAACGGCCTTGCGCATGGGTGAAGTGATTGCCGATGCGCTGGGGCGTGATCTGCAGAAAGTCGCCGTGTACGGGCGTGAAGGGCATACCGGTGCCCGTGAGCGCGATACCATCGGTTTCGCCACTGTGCGCGGTGGCGATGTGGTGGGTGACCATACCGTGTTGTTCGCCACTGAAGGCGAGCGCCTGGAGATCACCCACAAGGCATCCAGTCGGATGACCTTTGCCAAGGGCGCTGTACGTGCCGCGCTGTGGCTGGATGGCCGTGAGCCCGGTTTGTACGACATGCAGGACGTTCTCGACCTGCGTTGATGCCATTGAGGGCGGGGTTCAGGTTATACTGCGCCCCGTTTTACACCGCTTCGCGACGGCCTGTCGCATTCCCCTGCCTTTAAGGCTCATTAGCGGTGGACCAAAAAAGCCTTTTTCTGTAAGCTACAGCTTTAGTGTGTCCACTAAAAGCGCGCAGAATAATTCAGTGAACAAGCGGGGTGACGTGTCCATACGTCACTCCGCTTTTTTACAACCTGCGATCGCCCTTTCAGGCTTTATTTACGGGAGGTCTTCTTGACTAAGCCAGCCATACTCGCCCTTGCTGATGGCAGCATTTTTCGCGGCGAAGCCATTGGAGCCGACGGTCAGACCGTTGGTGAGGTGGTGTTTAACACCGCAATGACCGGCTATCAGGAAATTCTTACCGATCCTTCCTACGCCCAGCAAATCGTTACCCTGACTTACCCGCACATCGGCAACACCGGCACCACGCCGGAAGACGCCGAGTCCGATCGTGTCTGGTCCGCCGGCCTGGTCATCCGTGACTTGCCGTTGGTAGCGAGCAACTGGCGTAACACGATGTCCCTGTCCGATTACCTGAAAGCCAACAATGTCGTGGCGATCGCCGGTATCGACACCCGCCGCCTGACCCGCATCCTTCGGGAAAAAGGCGCGCAGAACGGCTGCATCATGGCTGGCGACAACATTTCCGAAGAAGCCGCCATCGCCGCTGCCCAGGGGTTCCCTGGCCTCAAGGGCATGGATCTGGCGAAAGTCGTCAGCACCCAGAAACAATACGAATGGCGCTCCACGGTCTGGGACCTGAAGACCGACAGTCACGCGACGATCGAGGCCTCCGAGCTGCCCTACCACGTGGTGGCATACGACTACGGCGTCAAGCTGAACATCCTGCGCATGCTGGTCGAGCGTGGCTGCCGCGTCACCGTGGTGCCGGCCCAGACCCCGGCCGCCGACGTCCTGGCCCTCAAGCCCGACGGCGTGTTCCTGTCCAACGGCCCGGGTGACCCGGAGCCTTGCGACTACGCGATCCAGGCGATCAAGGACGTGCTGGAAACCGAGATCCCGGTATTCGGTATCTGCCTCGGTCACCAGCTGCTGGCCCTCGCTTCGGGCGCCAAGACCTTGAAAATGGGCCACGGCCACCACGGTGCCAACCACCCGGTGCAGGACCTGGATACCGGCGTGGTGATGATCACCAGCCAGAACCACGGTTTTGCGGTGGATGAAGCGACCCTGCCGGCCAATGTGCGTGCGATTCACAAGTCGCTGTTCGACGGCACGCTGCAAGGTATCGAGCGGACCGACAAGAGCGCGTTCAGCTTCCAGGGCCACCCTGAAGCGAGCCCGGGCCCGAACGATGTAGCGCCCCTGTTCGATCGCTTCATCAACGAGATGGCCAAGCGACGCTGACCGCGTGAAGCCCGAGGGCGGCCCCGAGTGCGGCGGCCCCCTCGGGCGCTTCAAAGATTGTTCGACGGCCTAGCCGACTGACCTGCGGATTTGAGTGACAAACCCATGCCAAAACGTACAGACATAAAAAGCATCCTGATTCTCGGCGCTGGCCCGATCGTGATCGGCCAGGCCTGCGAATTCGACTACTCCGGCGCCCAGGCCTGTAAAGCCCTGCGCGAAGAGGGTTACCGCGTCATTCTGGTGAACTCCAACCCAGCCACCATCATGACCGACCCGGCCATGGCCGACGCCACCTACATCGAGCCGATCAAGTGGCAGACCGTTGCCAAGATCATCGAGAAGGAACGCCCGGACGCGCTGCTGCCGACCATGGGCGGCCAGACCGCGCTGAACTGCGCCCTGGATCTGGAGCGCGAAGGCGTCCTGGAGAAGTTCGGTGTGGAAATGATCGGCGCCAACGCCGACACCATCGACAAGGCCGAGGACCGTTCGCGCTTCGACAAGGCGATGAAATCCATCGGCCTGGACTGTCCACGCTCGGGCATCGCCCACAGCATGGAAGAGGCCAACGCCGTCCTGGAACGCCTCGGCTTCCCATGCATCATCCGTCCATCCTTCACCATGGGCGGCACCGGTGGCGGCATCGCCTACAACCGTGAAGAATTCGAAGAAATCTGCGCCCGTGGTCTCGACTTGTCGCCGACCAAGGAACTGCTGATCGACGAATCCCTGATCGGCTGGAAAGAATATGAAATGGAAGTTGTCCGCGACAAAAAGGACAACTGCATCATCGTCTGCTCCATCGAGAATTTCGACCCGATGGGCGTGCACACCGGTGACTCGATCACCGTCGCACCGGCCCAGACCCTGACCGACAAGGAATACCAGATCCTGCGTAACGCCTCCCTGGCGGTACTGCGTGAGATCGGCGTGGAAACCGGCGGTTCCAACGTCCAGTTCGGCATCTGCCCGAACACCGGTCGCATGGTGGTCATCGAGATGAACCCGCGGGTATCCCGTTCGTCGGCCCTGGCGTCCAAGGCCACCGGTTTCCCGATTGCCAAGGTCGCCGCCAAGCTGGCCGTGGGCTACACCCTGGACGAACTGTCGAACGACATCACCGGCGGCAAGACCCCGGCGTCCTTCGAGCCGTCCATCGACTACGTCGTGACCAAGCTGCCGCGCTTCGCCTTCGAGAAGTTCGCCAAGGCCGATGCCCGCCTGACCACTCAAATGAAGTCGGTCGGTGAAGTCATGGCCATCGGCCGGACCTTCCAGGAATCCCTGCAGAAAGCCCTGCGCGGCCTCGAAGTGGGCGTCTGTGGCCTCGATCCGAAGCTGGACCTGAACGATCCGGAAAGCATGAGCGTGCTCAAGCGCGAGCTGACCGTGCCGGGTGCCGAGCGTATCTGGTACGTGGCCGATGCCTTCCGCGCTGGCATGACCGTCGAGCAGATCTTCGGCATGAACATGATCGACCCTTGGTTCCTGGTACAGATCGAAGATCTGATCAAGGAAGAAGAGAAGGTCAAGACCCTGGGCATGTCCAGCATCAATCGCGACACGATGTTCCGCCTCAAGCGCAAGGGCTTCTCCGACATGCGCCTGGCCAAGCTGCTGGGTGTGACCGAGAAGAGCCTGCGCGCCCATCGTCACAAGCTGGAAGTGTTCCCGGTCTACAAGCGCGTCGACACCTGCGCGGCCGAGTTCGCCACCGACACCGCCTACCTGTACTCCACGTACGAAGAAGAGTGCGAAGCCGCGCCATCGACCCGGGACAAGATCATGATCCTGGGGGGCGGTCCTAACCGGATCGGCCAGGGCATCGAGTTCGACTACTGCTGCGTACACGCGGCACTGGCCCTGCGCGACGACGGTTACGAGACCATCATGGTCAACTGCAACCCGGAAACCGTGTCCACCGACTACGACACCTCCGATCGCCTGTACTTCGAACCCGTGACCCTGGAAGACGTGCTGGAAATCGTCCGCGTCGAGAAGCCAAAAGGGGTGATCGTCCAGTACGGCGGCCAGACGCCGCTGAAACTGGCTCGCGCCCTCGAAGCCGCCGGTGTGCCGATCATCGGTACCAGCCCGGATGCGATCGACCGTGCCGAAGACCGTGAGCGCTTCCAGCAAATGGTCGAGCGCCTGAACCTGCGTCAGCCGCCAAACGCCACCGTGCGCAGCGAAGACGAAGCGATTCGTGCCGCCGCCAAGATCGGTTATCCGCTGGTGGTGCGTCCGTCCTATGTACTGGGCGGCCGAGCGATGGAAATCGTCTATCAGGAAGACGAACTCAAGCGTTACCTGCGCGAAGCGGTCCAGGTGTCCAACGACAGCCCGGTGCTGCTGGACCACTTCCTCAACTGCGCCATCGAAATGGACGTGGACGCGGTCAGCGACGGCAAGGACGTGGTGATCGGCGCGATCATGCAGCACATCGAGCAGGCCGGTGTTCACTCCGGTGACTCCGCCTGTTCGCTGCCGCCTTACTCGCTGCCGGCGCACATCCAGGACGAGATGCGCGAACAGGTCAAGAAAATGGCCCTGGAACTGGGCGTCGTCGGCCTGATGAACGTGCAACTGGCCCTGCAGGGCGAAGACATCTACGTCATCGAAGTCAACCCGCGCGCTTCCCGGACCGTGCCGTTCGTCTCCAAGTGCATCGGTGTTTCCCTGGCGATGATCGCAGCACGGGTCATGGCCGGCAAAACCCTGAAAGAGCTGAACTTCACCAAAGAAATCATTCCGAACTTCTACAGCGTGAAAGAGGCGGTGTTCCCGTTCGCCAAGTTCCCTGGCGTGGACCCGATCCTCGGCCCGGAAATGAAGTCCACCGGTGAAGTGATGGGCGTGGGCGATACCTTCGGTGAAGCGTTCGCCAAGGCCCAGATGGGTGCCAGCGAAGTGTTGCCGACTGGTGGCACGGCGTTCATCAGCGTGCGTGATGACGACAAGCCACTGGTTGCAGGCGTAGCCCGTGATCTGATCAACTTGGGCTTCGAAGTGGTCGCCACTGCCGGTACTGCCAGGCTGATCGAAGCCGCAGGCCTGAAAGTGCGCCGCGTGAACAAGGTGACCGAGGGGCGTCCGCACGTGGTCGACATGATCAAGAATGACGAAGTCACGCTGATCATCAACACCACCGAAGGTCGTCAATCGATCGCCGATTCCTACTCCATTCGTCGCAATGCGCTGCAGCACAAGATCTACTGCACCACGACCATTGCGGCAGGCGAAGCGATCTGCGAAGCGCTCAAGTTCGGTCCCGAGAAGACCGTACGTCGCTTGCAGGATCTACATGCAGGATTGAAGGCATGAGCATAACCAAATACCCGATGACTGTTCAGGGCGCGAAGGCCCTGGAAGAAGAACACGCTTTCCTGACCAAGGTCGAGCGCCCACGCTTGAGCCAGGCTATCGGTGAAGCGCGTGAGCTGGGCGATCTCAAGGAAAACGCTGAGTACCACGCTGCCCGAGAGGAGCAGGGGATGGTCGAGGCGCGTGTCCGTGACATCGAAGGCCGAATGCAGAATGCGGTGATCATCGATGTCACGACGATTCCACATACCGGCAAAGTGATTTTCGGCACTACCGTGGAAATCGCCAACGTCGAGACCGATGAAAGCGTGACTTACCAGATCGTTGGCGAGGACGAGGCTGACATCAAGCTCGGCAAGATTTCCGTCGGTTCACCCATTGCTCGTGCCTTGATTGCCAAGGAAGAGGGCGATGTCGTGGCGGTGAAGACACCGGGTGGTGTCATCGAGTATGAGATTGTCGAAGTCCGTCACATCTGAACGAAGGCGCCCGCTGCGAGCGGGCGCCATGATCTGGCAGCTCACCCAGATGTTGTGGGTGGGCGGCGTCTGGTTGCTGCACATCGGTTTGCTGCCGGTGCTGGGTCGAGTGGGCCTGGCACCGCTGCTCATCGATGAAATCGCAGGCATGCTGACGGCGCTGCTGGTGGGTTTTTCCGCGGCGTGCGTAATGTTTCAGGCGTTGGTGCTGGTTCAGGCCGAGGGCCTTGCCAGTCTATGGCGCGACATTCGTGGGCAATTGCTGCTCATGTCGTTGTACGCGTGTGGGATGTTCTTTGCCGTACATCTTGGCTGGCCGGATGCGAGCCAATGGCAGGTATTCAGTTACCTGGTGCTGGGTTTTTCCGGTTTGGTGCTGGTGTTGCAGCCGGTTCCCGGATGGAGTGGCAGGGTGTGCGAGGCACACCCTTGACCCTTTGGTATCACTTGAAGCGGTGAACGTTCGACAGTTGCTTGTTGACGCTGAAATTCTTGCGATAAATCAGCGCCATCTTGCCGATGACCTGCACCAGGTCTGCCTTGCCGGTTTTGCACAGTTCGGCAACGGCAGCCAGGCGGGCTTCGCGATCGAGGATGTTGAGCTTGATCTTGATCAGCTCGTGATCGCCCAAGGCGCGTTCCAGTTCGGCGAGTACACCTTCAGTCAAACCGTTGTCAGCCACAGTCAAAACCGGTTTCAGATGGTGGCCAATGGATTTGTATTGTTTCTTCTGCTCTTGAGTGAGCGGCATAATCTGACCCCTGCGTCTGATCTTGTAAAAAGCGGCGGCCAGTTTACCCGAGCAAGTCCGGGACCGCCCACTTAATCACGACCCGTTTTATTTTTGAGGTGGCCCGTGGCCCGTTCCAAGACAAGTCTTAAATGGCTGCAAGAGCATTTCAACGACCCATTCGTGAAGATGGCGCAAAAAGACGGGTATCGTTCCCGCGCCAGCTACAAGCTGCTGGAGATTCAGGAAAGAGACCGTTTGATCCGTCCAGGCATGAGCGTGATCGACTTGGGCGCCGCCCCGGGCGGCTGGTCCCAAGTGACCAGTCGTCTGATTGGTGGACAAGGCACACTGATCGCTTCCGATATCCTGGAAATGGACAGCATCCCGGATGTGACCTTCATTCAGGGCGACTTTACCGAGGACGCCGTGCTGGCGCAGATCCTTGAAGCGGTTGGAAAAAACGAGGTGGACCTTGTGATTTCCGATATGGCCCCCAATATGAGTGGATTGGCATCTGTTGATATGCCGCGATCGATGTTCCTGTGCGAGTTGGCACTGGATCTTGCGACTCGGGTGTTGAAGCCAGGTGGTGATTTTTTGATCAAGGTCTTCCAGGGTGAAGGCTTCGACGAATACCACAAGAGCGTGCGCAAGCAGTTCGAGAAGGTCACGGCGCGCAAGCCGAAATCATCGCGTGATCGCTCCCGTGAGCAATACCTGCTTGGCCGCGGTTTCCGTGGTCGCAGTGAGGAATAAGAGGTTTTTCGACCGGGGCGATAGGTTTTTCGTATTTCGTCCCGTGAGCATTAGCGAATATTGTAGAAAGTGTTTCACAAAGGGTTACAGACGGCGCCTGCCAGAGTGGTAGGTAATGTAGTAAGTTAGGCCGGTGAATATCATGCGAAGCGCGCGCCAGTAGCGGAGCTTGCTTCAGAGGGTAGTTAATTGAACGATATGGCAAAGAATCTGATCCTGTGGTTGATCATCGCCGCTGTCCTGGTGACCGTGATGAACAACTTCTCCAGCCCTAACGAGCCGCAGACCCTCAACTATTCCGACTTCATCCAGCAGGTCAAGGATGGCAAGGTCGAGCGCGTAGCCGTTGATGGCTATGTGATTACCGGCAAGCGCACCGATGGCGACAGCTTCAAGACCATTCGTCCGGCAATCCAGGACAATGGCCTGATCGGCGACCTGGTGGACAACCATGTCGTGGTCGAAGGCAAGCAGCCTGAGCAGCAAAGCATCTGGACCCAGCTTCTGGTGGCCAGCTTCCCGATCCTGGTGATCATCGCCGTGTTCATGTTCTTCATGCGCCAGATGCAGGGCGGTGGCGGTGGCAAGGGCGGGCCGATGAGCTTTGGCAAGAGCAAGGCCCGACTACTTTCCGAAGACCAGGTGAAAACCACCCTGGCCGACGTCGCAGGCTGCGACGAAGCCAAGGAAGAAGTGGGCGAACTGGTCGAGTTCCTGCGCGATCCGGGCAAGTTCCAGCGCCTGGGCGGTCGTATTCCACGTGGCGTGCTGATGGTGGGCCCGCCAGGCACTGGTAAAACCTTGCTGGCCAAGGCGATTGCCGGTGAAGCCAAGGTTCCGTTCTTCACGATTTCCGGTTCCGACTTCGTCGAAATGTTCGTCGGCGTGGGCGCCAGTCGTGTCCGCGACATGTTCGAGCAGGCCAAGAAACACGCACC
Organism: Pseudomonas sp. FSO-7; assembly: GCF_059579345.1. Lineage (NCBI taxonomy): Bacteria > Pseudomonadati > Pseudomonadota > Gammaproteobacteria > Pseudomonadales > Pseudomonadaceae > Pseudomonas > Pseudomonas sp. FSO-7. The sequence goes on from NZ_CM184193.1 coordinate 967,482, forward strand.
GTGCATCATCTTCATCGACGAAATCGACGCGGTTGGTCGCCATCGTGGCGCCGGCATGGGTGGCGGTCACGACGAGCGCGAACAGACCCTCAACCAGTTGCTGGTCGAGATGGACGGTTTCGAAATGAATGACGGCATCATCGTGATCGCCGCCACCAACCGTCCTGACGTGCTCGACCCTGCGCTGTTGCGTCCAGGTCGTTTCGACCGCCAGGTCGTGGTGGGGCTGCCGGACATACGGGGTCGCGAGCAGATCCTCAAGGTCCATATGCGCAAGGTGCCCATGGGCGACGACGTTGCTCCGGGCGTCATCGCACGTGGTACGCCGGGCTTTTCCGGTGCCGACCTGGCGAACCTGGTCAACGAAGCGTCGCTGTTCGCCGCACGTACCGGCAAGCGCGTCGTGGAGATGAAGGAATTCGAGCTGGCCAAGGACAAGATCATGATGGGCGCCGAGCGCAAATCCATGGTCATGTCGGAGAAGGAAAAGCAGAACACCGCGTATCACGAGGCGGGTCACGCGATCGTCGGTCGTGTCGTGCCCGAGCATGATCCGGTCTACAAGGTCTCGATCATCCCGCGCGGTCGCGCCCTGGGCGTGACCATGTTCCTGCCGGAAGAGGATCGCTACAGCCTGTCCAAGCGTGCGTTGATCAGCCAGATCTGTTCGTTGTACGGCGGCCGTATCGCTGAAGAGATGACGCTGGGTTTCGACGGTGTCACCACGGGTGCATCCAACGACATCATGCGCGCCAGTCAGATCGCCCGGAATATGGTCACCAAATGGGGCCTGTCCGAGAAGCTGGGGCCGCTGATGTATGCCGAAGAAGAAGGGGAAGTGTTCCTCGGTCGTGGTGGCGGTGGCCAGCATGCAAGCTTCTCCGGCGAGACGGCCAAGCTGATCGATTCCGAAGTGCGCAGCATCATCGACCAGTGTTATGGCACTGCCCGACAGATCCTTACGGACAACCGTGACAAGCTCGATGCCATGGCCGATGCCCTGATGAAGTACGAAACCATCGATGCCGAGCAGATCGACGACATCATGGCGGGTCGCGAGCCTCGCGAGCCCCGTGACTGGTCGGGCGGCGGTACCGGTACCTCCGGTACACCTCCGGCGGTACAGGGTGAGCGTCCGGAAACACCGATTGGCGGTCCGGCCGCTGATGTCTAAGGCTTGAAATGACTTCTGTTCAGTCCTCGACCCGGTTGCCCTGCGGCAACCGGGTTCTTGATTTGGCCCATGCGCATGTCATGGGCATTCTCAATGTCACGCCTGATTCCTTTTCCGATGGTGGTCGATTCAGCCAGCTCGATGCTGCGCTGCGGCATGCCGAGGCCATGGTGGCCGCTGGCGCAACACTGATCGATGTGGGCGGTGAATCGACCCGGCCGGGCGCGCGCGCGGTCTCGCCCACCGAAGAGCTGGAGCGGGTGGCGCCGATTGTCGAGCGCATTCATCGCGAACTCGATGTCATTATCTCGGTTGATACGTCCACGCCTGCGGTCATGCGCGAGACTGCGCGACTGGGAGCGGGCCTGATCAATGATGTTCGCGCCTTGCGGCGCGACGGTGCCCTGGATGCCGCGGCGGCCACCGGGTTGCCGGTGTGCCTGATGCATATGCTCGGCGAGCCGGGGACCATGCAGAACGACCCGCACTATGATGATGTGACCCGGGAGGTGGGTGAGTTCCTGGTGGCGCGTCTGGACCAGTGTGCTGCCGTGGGCATTCCCGCCGAGCGGATCATCCTTGATCCCGGGTTCGGCTTTGCCAAGACATTGGCTCACAACCTGAGCCTGTTCAAACATATGGAAGCCTTGCATGCCCTGGGGCGGCCCCTGTTGGTTGGGGTCTCGCGAAAGAGCATGATAGGCAATGCCCTGGGTCGCCCGGTGGGAGAGCGCCTGTATGGCGGTCTCGCCCTTGCGGCCTTGGCACTTACCAAAGGTGCACGCATATTGCGCGTGCACGATGTAGCCGAAACGATGGATGTCGTGCGGATGATCGCAGCTGTGGATTCAGCCGAATAAGAATGACGGAGCACTTATGAGCAAGAAATACTTTGGCACCGACGGTATACGTGGTCGGGTCGGCGAATACCCTATTACCCCTGATTTCATGCTCAAGCTCGGCTGGGCGGCCGGCATGGCGTTCCGCAAGATGGGTGCCTGCAAGGTGCTGGTCGGCAAGGACACGCGAATTTCCGGCTACATGTTCGAATCGGCGCTCGAAGCCGGCCTGACGTCGGCGGGTGCCGATGTGATGCTGCTGGGTCCGATGCCGACGCCGGCCATTGCCTACCTGACCCGTACGTTCCAGGGCCAGGCAGGCATCGTGATCAGTGCCTCGCACAACCCTCATGATGACAACGGCATCAAGTTCTTCTCCGGCCAGGGTACCAAGCTGCCGGATGATATCGAGCTGATGATCGAAGAGCTGCTGGACACGCCGATGACGGTGGTCGAGTCGAGCAAGATCGGCAAGGTGTCGCGGATCAACGATGCGTCGGGTCGCTACATCGAGTTCTGCAAGGGCAGCGTGCCGACCGGCACCAGCTTCTCCGGCCTGAAAATTGTCGTCGATTGTGCTCACGGCGCCACCTATAAAGTCGCGCCGAGCGTCTTTCGCGAGTTGGGTGCCGATGTGGTGGTGCTTTCCGCCCAGCCTAATGGCCTGAACATCAACCACAACTGTGGCTCCACCCATACCGAGGCGTTGCAGGCTGCGGTGCTGGCCGAGCAGGCCGATCTGGGCATCGCCTTCGATGGCGACGGTGATCGGGTCTTGATGGTCGATCACACCGGTACGGTCGTCGATGGTGACGAACTGTTGTTCATCATCGCTCGCGACCTGCATGGACGTGGCAAATTGAAGGGCGGCGTGGTCGGCACCTTGATGAGCAACCTCGGGCTTGAACTGGCCCTGGCGGACCTGGATATCCCGTTCGTACGGGCCAATGTGGGCGACCGCTACGTGATCTCGGAGTTGCTGGAGCGCAACTGGGTGATCGGGGGCGAGAACTCCGGCCACATCGTGTGCTTCGACCATACCACCACCGGTGACGCGATCATTGCGGCCCTGCAGGTGCTGATGGCCCTCAAGGCGCGCAACGAAGGGCTCGCACAGTCGCGCCAGGCATTGCGTAAATGCCCGCAAGTGTTGATCAACGTGCGTTTCGGTGGCGGTGTAAACCCTCTCGAGCATGCACAGGTCAAACAGGCCAGTGAGCGAGTGACAGAGGCGATGGCGGGGCGTGGGCGCGTGTTGTTGCGCAAGTCCGGCACAGAGCCGTTGGTGCGGGTCATGGTCGAAGGCGAGGATGAAGCGCAAGTTCGCGGTTATGCCGAAGAGCTGGCAAAACTGGTTACTGAAGTTTCTGCCTGAATTCGGCTTGCCAGTCATGAATCGGTTGGGTAACATCTGCGCCCACTTTGACCGACGAGGTACAGCATGCGTCGCCCTATGGTAGCTGGTAACTGGAAGATGCACGGTACCCGCGCCAGCGTCGCTGAGCTGATCAATGGCCTTCGTCATCTGGCCTTGCCAAGCGGTGTTGATGTCGCGGTATTCCCGCCTTGCTTGTATATCAATCAAGTGATTGATGGCTTGAAAGGCAAGTCGATTTCGGTCGGCGCGCAGAACTCTGCGGTGGAATCCATGCAAGGTGCGATGACCGGTGAGATTGCGCCGAGTCAGTTGGTGGATGCGGGTTGCTCCCTGGTCCTGGTCGGACATTCCGAGCGTCGCCAGATCATGGGCGAGCAGGACAAGACCTTGATCCGCAAGTTTGCTGCGGCCCAGGCCTGTGGTCTGATTCCGGTGTTGTGCATAGGGGAAACCCTCGAGCAGCGTGAAGCCGGCAAGACCCTTGAAGTTGTCGGGCGTCAGCTGGGCAGCATCATCGAAGACCTGGGTGTCGGTGCTTTTGCAAAGGCCGTCATTGCTTACGAGCCGGTCTGGGCCATTGGCACCGGGCTGACGGCTTCGCCGCAACAGGCGCAGGATGTGCACGCCGCCATCCGCGCGCAGTTGGCGGAAGAGAATTCTGAAGTGGCACGAGGTGTGCGGCTTCTATACGGCGGCAGCGTGAAGGCGGCCAATGCGGCCGAACTGTTCGGCATGCCGGATATCGATGGGGGGCTCATTGGTGGAGCGTCCCTGAATGCAGATGAGTTCGGTGCGATCTGTCGCGCCGCGGGAAACTGAAAAAATGCTGGAAACAGTCGTAGTCGTTTTTCATCTGCTGGGTGCACTGGGCGTAGTTGCTCTCGTATTGCTGCAGCAGGGTAAAGGTGCGGATGCTGGTGCGTCTTTCGGTGCAGGTGCTTCAAATACTGTGTTCGGAAGCCAAGGTTCCTCTACCTTTCTTAGTAAGTTTACTGCTATACTTGCCGCCGGTTTCTTCATAACCAGCTTAGGGTTAGGTTACTTTGCTAAAGAGAAAGCTCACGAGCTGACTCAAGTAGGTTTGCCAAACCCAGCGGTACTGGAAGCGCCAAAGCAACAACCGGCTTCTGATGATGTCCCGGTGCTTCAAGAGCAAAAGTCGGCCAACCCGGCGACTGACGTGCCTCCAGCTCAAGAGCAGAAGTAAGAAGGTTTCAAACGCTGTATTGCCGAGGTGGTGGAATTGGTAGACACGCAACCTTGAGGTGGTTGTGCCCATAGGGTGTAGGGGTTCGAGTCCCCTTCTCGGTACCAATTATCAGGAGAGCCCGCGATTGCGGGCTTTCTTGTAGGTGGAAGGGTTACATTGACCCTGTAAGGGATCGGTCGTATACTTCCGCCCCAGCTTTGTCGCGGGATGGAGCAGTCTGGTAGCTCGTCGGGCTCATAACCCGAAGGTCGTCGGTTCAAATCCGGCTCCCGCAACCAGTTTCAGGGGCCCCTTCCAAGGGGCTTTTTGTTAGCTGGACACTTTATAACGCCGCTGTTCGACGGCGTTTCAGGGATGGGCGATTCGCCCATTTTTTTTTATTTGCACAGCATGCACAAACATGCACGAGGGGGTTCAGGTGTCGAGCAAGCTAGAACAGTTGCAGGCCTTGTTGGCCCCGGTGGTCGTGGCCCTTGGCTATGAATGCTGGGGTATTGAGTTTTCGGCTCAAGGGCGCCACTCACTGTTGCGCGTTTATATCGATAAGGAAGGCGGCGTGTTGGTGGATGATTGCGCCATCGTCAGCCGTCAGATCAGCGGTGTGCTGGATGTTGAAGATCCAATCACCTCCGAATACACCCTTGAAGTTTCCTCGCCTGGCATGGAGCGCCCCCTGTTCACACTTGAACAGTTCGCTTTGTTTGCCGGTGAACAAGTGAAGATCAAGCTGCGCTCGCCTTTCGAGGGGCGACGCAACTTTCAAGGCCTTCTGCGCGGTGTAGAAGAGCAGGACGTCGTGGTGCAGGTAGATGACCATGAGTTCCTGTTGCCGATCGATATGATCGACAAGGCCAACATTATTCCCAGTTTTGACTGATACGTGCCAGATACTGCGGATCCCGCGGATCCAATGGCTTGCGAAAGGCGAGGCGTACGATGAGCAAAGAAGTACTGCTGGTTGTTGAGTCGGTATCCAATGAAAAGGGCGTACCGGCTAACGTTATTTTTGAAGCGCTGGAGCTGGCTCTGGCCACTGCTACCAAGAAGCGGTTCGAAGACGAAGTTGATTTGCGTGTGGAGATCAATCGCCACACCGGTGCCTACGAGACTTTCCGTCGCTGGACGGTCGTCGAGGAAGCCGACCTGGACGATCCAGCTATCGAAACCTGGCCGAGCAAGGTTGCAGAAACGCACCCGGGCGCCAAGGTCGGTGATGTTGTCGAAGAAAAGATCGAGTCCATTGAATTTGGTCGCATCGCTGCACAGACTGCCAAGCAGGTCATTGTGCAGAAAGTTCGCGAAGCCGAGCGCGCGCAAGTCGTCGACGCTTATCGCGAGCGCCTGGGGGAAATCATCTCCGGCACCGTGAAAAAAGTGACCCGCGACAACGTGATCGTCGACCTGGGCAACAACGCCGAAGCGTTGCTGGCTCGCGAAGACATCATTTCTCGCGAAACTTTCCGGGTTGGCGTGCGTTTGCGTGCGCTGCTCAAGGAAATCCGCACCGAGAACCGCGGCCCGCAGTTGATCCTGTCGCGTACAGCGCCGGAAATGCTGATCGAGTTGTTCCGCATCGAAGTGCCGGAAATTGCTGAAGGCCTGATCGAAGTCATGGCCGCCTCCCGTGATCCGGGTTCGCGTGCCAAGATCGCGGTCCGCTCCAAGGACAAGCGCATCGACCCGCAAGGTGCCTGCATCGGCATGCGTGGTTCGCGTGTCCAGGCCGTATCCGGCGAGTTGGGCGGCGAGCGCGTGGACATCGTCCTGTGGGACGACAACCCGGCGCAGTTCGTGATCAATGCCATGTCGCCTGCTGAAGTGGCGGCAATTATCGTCGACGAAGATGCCCATGCCATGGACATCGCCGTTGGCGCAGACAATCTGGCTCAGGCCATCGGTCGCGGTGGTCAGAACGTGCGTCTGGCCAGCCAATTGACTGGCTGGACCCTGAACGTGATGACCGAATCGGACATCCAGGCTAAACAGCAAGCTGAAACCGGCGACATCCTGCGCAACTTCATCGAAGAGCTTGAAGTCGATGAAGAGCTGGCGCAGGTGCTGGTGGATGAAGGCTTTACCAGCCTGGAAGAGATTGCCTACGTACCGGTGGAGGAAATGCTCAACATCGACGGCTTTGACGAGGAAATCGTCAACGAGCTTCGCGCTCGGGCCAAGGATCGTTTGTTGACCAAAGCCATCGCTACTGAGGAAAAGCTGGCAGACGCCCATCCGGCCGAAGACCTGCTCTCGCTTGAGGGCATGGACAAGGATTTGGCGATGGAACTGGCGGTGCGCGGCGTAATTACCCGCGAAGACCTGGCCGAGCAGTCTATTGACGATCTGCTCGACATCGACGGCATTGACGATGATCGTGCCGGCAAGTTGATCATGGCCGCCCGAGCCCACTGGTTCGAGTAATTAGGCGCGGCCTGAGGAGAGAAGTGCATGACGCAAGTCACGGTGAAACAACTGGCCGATGAGGTCAAAACACCGGTAGAGCGCCTGTTGCAGCAGATGCGTGAGGCAGGTCTGCCGCACACCGCCGCCGAGGAACATGTGACCGACAGTGAGAAGCAGTCCCTGCTGACTCACTTGAAGAGCAGTCACAAGGCGAAAGTGGAAGAACCGCGCAAGATCACTCTGCAGCGTAAAACCACCAGCACCCTGCGTGTTGCCGGTAGCAAAAGCATCAGCGTTGAAGTACGCAAGAAGAAAGTCTTCGTACAGCGCAGCCCGGAAGAAATCGAAGCCGAGCGCAAACGCGAACAGGAAGAACGTCGCGCAGTAGAAAATGCTGCTCGTCAGAAGGCTGAAGAAGAAGCCAAGCGTCGCGCCGAAGAAGAAGCGCGCCGCCAGCCTGCTGCTGCGCAAACAGCACCGGTAGACGCCGTCGAGGCTGTTGCCCCGGTCGCCGAACCGGTGCGTGAAGCGGCGCCAGTCGTGGCACCAGCGCCGGCTCCAGCCGACACTCGCAAGCGCGACGAACAGCGTCGTCCGGACAAACCACGTGCCGACGACAACCGTCGTGGCAGTGGCGATGGCGAGCGCAAGAACGCGCCTCATCGTGCTTCGGTCAAGGAAAAAGCGCCGGCACCTCGTGTTGCGCCACGTACCACCGACGAAGAAAGCGATGGCTTCCGTCGCGGCGGTCGCGGCAAGGCCAAGCTGAAGAAACGCAACGCCCACGGTTTCCAGAGCCCTACCGGCCCTGTCGTGCGTGAAGTGAAGATCGGCGAGACCATCACTGTGGGCGATCTGGCCCAGCAGATGTCGGTCAAGGCTGCTGAAATCATCAAGTTCATGTTCAAGCTGGGTACGCCAGCCACCATCAACCAGGTACTGGACCAGGAAACTGCCCAACTGGTTGCTGAAGAGCTGGGCCACAAAGTGACCCTGGTCAGCGACACCGCCCTGGAAGATTCCCTGGCCGAGTCCCTGAAGTTTGAAGGTGAGGCGGTTTCCCGTGCACCGGTCGTGACCGTCATGGGCCACGTCGACCACGGTAAGACTTCCCTGCTCGACTACATTCGTCGTGCGAAGGTTGCGGCAGGTGAGGCTGGCGGTATTACCCAGCACATCGGCGCCTACCACGTTGAAACCGACCGCGGCATGGTGACGTTCCTCGACACCCCAGGTCACGCCGCGTTTACCGCGATGCGTGCCCGTGGTGCCAAGGCGACCGACATCGTGATCCTGGTGGTTGCGGCGGACGACGGCGTGATGCCTCAAACCATCGAAGCCGTTCAGCATGCCAAGGCAGCTGGCGTGCCGTTGGTGGTGGCGGTGAACAAGATCGACAAGCCGGGCGCCGATCTCGATCGCATCCGCAGCGAATTGTCGGTCCATGGCGTGACCTCCGAAGAGTGGGGTGGCGACACTCCATTCGTTCCGGTCTCGGCGAAGATGGGTACCGGCGTTGACGAACTGCTCGAAGCCGTTCTGTTGCAAGCCGAGGTTCTCGAACTGACCGCTACGCCTTCGGCACCTGGCCGTGGTGTGGTCGTTGAATCTCGCCTCGACAAGGGCCGTGGCCCGGTGGCGACTGTCCTGGTCCAGGACGGTACGCTGCGTCAAGGCGACATGGTGCTGGTCGGCTCGAACTATGGCCGCGTGCGCGCCATGCTCGACGAGAACGGCAAGCCCATCAAGGAAGCCGGTCCGGCTATCCCGGTCGAGATCCTCGGCCTGGACGGCACCCCTGATGCCGGCGACGAGATGAGCGTTGTGGCTGACGAGAAGAAAGCCCGTGAAGTGGCTCTGTTCCGTCAAGGCAAGTTCCGCGAAGTCAAACTGGCTCGTGCTCACGCCGGCAAGCTGGAAAACATCTTCGAGAACATGGGCCAGGAAGAGAAAAAGACGCTCAACATCGTCCTCAAATCCGACGTCCGTGGTTCGCTCGAAGCGTTGAACGGCGCCTTGAATGGCCTGGGTAACGACGAAGTGCAAGTGCGTGTGGTCGGTGGCGGTGTCGGTGGTATCACCGAGTCCGATGCCAACCTGGCACTGGCTTCCAACGCTGTACTGTTCGGCTTCAACGTGCGTGCCGATGCCGGCGCTCGCAAGATCGTCGAGCAGGAAGGCCTGGATATGCGTTACTACAACGTGATCTACGACATCATCGAAGACGTCAAGAAAGCGTTGACCGGTATGCTGGGCAGCGACGTGCGGGAGAACATCCTGGGCGTGGCCGAAGTTCGCGACGTGTTCCGTTCGCCGAAGTTCGGTGCCATCGCCGGTTGCATGGTGATCGAGGGTGTCGTACACCGTAACCGTCCGATCCGTGTACTGCGTGAAGACATCGTGATCTTCGAAGGCGAGCTGGAATCCCTGCGTCGCTTCAAGGATGACGCTTCCGAAGTACGTGCCGGCATGGAGTGCGGTATTGGCGTCAAGAGCTACAACGACGTCAAGGTCGGCGACAAGATCGAAGTCTTCGAGAAGGTCCAGGTTGCTCGCAGCCTCTAACTCGCGCACTTCAAGAGCCGCACCGGGCAGCCGCATGAACATGCGCTGCCTGGCTGGCGGACTCTAAACGCAACGCCCGGTCTGGCTTTTGCCAGGCCGGGCGTTTGCCGCTTTCAGACCTCGCGGGTTTCACCGTGGGGCAGTAACAGGTAACAAGACATGGCAAAAGAATACAGCCGTACCCAACGAATCGGCGATCAGATGCAGCGCGAGCTGGCCCAACTGATCCGTCGCGAAGTCAAAGACCCGCGCGTCGGCCTGGTCACCATTACCGCAGTGGAAGTCAGCCGTGACGTCGGTCACGCCAAGATTTTCATCACCGTGATGGGCCAGGACAGCGCCGAAGAAATCGCCCAGAGCATCAAGGTGCTCAACTCGGCCGCCGGCTTCCTGCGTATGCAGCTGGCCCGGGAGATGAAGCTGCGCAGCGTCCCACAGCTGCACTTCCATTACGACGAAAGCGTCGTGCGGGGTGCTCACCTGTCGGCGTTGATCGAACGCGCCGTGGCTGAAGACAGCCAGCACCCGGTTGCGGCTGACCCAGAAGACACCAAGGAGTAATCGGTGGCTCAGGTCAAACGTATCCGTCGTAACGTCAGCGGTATCATCCTGCTCGACAAGCCGCTGGGGTTCACCTCCAACGCGGCGCTGCAGAAGGTTCGCTGGCTGCTCAACGCCGAAAAGGCCGGGCACACCGGTAGCCTCGATCCGCTGGCCACCGGCGTGCTGCCACTGTGTTTTGGCGAGGCGACCAAGTTCTCCCAGTACCTGCTCGATTCCGACAAGGGTTATGAAACCCTGGCGCAACTGGGCAAGACCACCACCACGGCGGATGCCGAAGGTGAGGTTTTGCTGGAACGCCCGGTGACCGTTGGTCAGGCGGATATCGAAGCGGTTTTGCCGAAATTTCGCGGGCAAATCAGCCAGATACCGCCGATGTACTCCGCTTTGAAGCGTGATGGACAGCCGTTGTATAAACTGGCCCGTGCAGGCGAAGTAGTGGAGCGCGAACCGCGTTCTGTTACTATTGCGCGCTTGGAATTGCTGGCCTTTGACGGTAATACTGCGCGGCTGGCCGTGGATTGCAGCAAGGGCACCTATATCCGGACCCTGGTGGAGGATATCGGTGAGCAGCTCGGCTGTGGCGCGTACGTGGCAGAATTGCGACGGACCCAGGCCGGGCCTTTCACGTTGGCCCAGACGGTCACGCTGGAAGAGCTTGAAGCGGTGCATGCCGAAGGCGGCAACGAAGCGGTCGACCGTTTCCTGATGCCATCGGACAGCGGGTTGCTGGATTGGCCGCTCTTGCAGTTCTCGGAACACAGTGCGTTCTACTGGCTCAACGGCCAGCCGGTACGCGCCCCGGATGCGCCGAAGTTCGGCATGGTCCGGGTACAGGATCACAACGGCCGCTTCATCGGTATCGGTGAAGTGAGCGAAGACGGGCGCATTGCGCCGCGTCGACTGATTCGGTCGGAATGACCGGAACCAGCCTGCGTAACAGCAGGTTGGCGAGTGTGGCTGTTAACAGGCACGGTCACTACTCATTTATAGATACAGGGATTTGTCCCTGGCCTGTTGAAGCTGTTTCCTCGGAACAGTTTCCTGACTAAAAGGATTGCCTCATGGCTCTCGACGTTCAAGAAAAAGCTCAAATCGTAGCTGACTACCAGCAAGCTGTTGGTGACACGGGTTCGCCAGAAGTGCAAGTTGCACTGCTGACCGCCAACATCAACAAACTGCAAGGTCACTTCAAGGCCAACGGTAAGGATCACCACTCCCGTCGTGGTCTGATCCGCATGGTAAACCAGCGTCGTAAGCTGCTGGACTACCTGAAAGGCAAGGACGTGAGCCGTTACAGCGCTCTGATCGCTCGCCTGGGTCTGCGTCGCTAATCAGCGATTGCGCTAGAGGTTGGTGGTCTGTCGTGCGTCAGTGGGTTTCCCGCTGGCGGATGGCAGGCTCCCAGCCTCAAGTTTTATCTGGATACACGTTTTACCCTGGACAGGCGTCGGGCCGATTCCCGTCATTGCCCAAGAATTTCGCAAGAAGACAAGTTCCCCAAGAGCCACAAAGAAGGTAGGACACCGTGAACCCGGTAATCAAAAAATTCCAGTTCGGTCAGTCGACCGTTACCCTCGAGACTGGCCGTATCGCCCGTCAGGCCTCCGGCGCAGTGCTGGTCACCGTTGACGACGACGTCAGCGTATTGGTGACCGTTGTCGGTGCCAAGCAAGCCGATCCAGGCAAGGGCTTCTTCCCTCTGTCTGTCCACTACCAGGAAAAGACTTACGCTGCCGGTAAGATCCCTGGCGGTTTCTTCAAGCGCGAAGGCCGTCCTTCCGAGAAAGAAACCCTGACTTCCCGACTGATCGACCGTCCGATCCGTCCGCTGTTCCCAGAAGGCTTCATGAACGAAGTGCAGGTTGTCTGCACCGTCGTCTCCACCAGCAAGAAAACCGATCCGGACATCGCTGCGATGATCGGTACCTCGGCGGCCCTGGCCATCTCCGGTATTCCTTTCGATGGCCCGATCGGCGCTGCCCGTGTCGCGTTCCACGAAAGCACCGGCTACCTGCTGAACCCGACCTACGAGCAGTTGAAGGCTTCAAGCCTGGACATGGTCGTGGCCGGTACTTCCGAAGCCGTGCTGATGGTTGAATCCGAAGCCAAAGAGCTGACTGAAGACCAGATGCTGGGCGCCGTGCTGTTCGCCCACGACGAGTTCCAGGTGGTGATCAACGCCGTCAAGGAACTGGCCGCCGAAGCCGCCAAGCCAACCTGGACCTGGGCTCCACAAGCCGAAGCCACCGAACTGCTGGGCGCGATCCGTGCCGAATTCGGCGAAGCGATCTCCCAGGCCTACACCATCACCGTCAAGGCTGACCGTTATGCGCGCCTGGGCGAGCTGAAAGACCAGGTCGTTGCCAAGCTGTCCGGCGAAGAAGGCCAGCCATCGGCCAGCGACGTCAAAGCCGCTTTCGGTGAAATCGAATACCGCACCGTTCGCGAAAACATCGTCAACGGCAAGCCGCGTATCGACGGTCGCGACACTCGCACCGTGCGTCCGCTGAACATCGAAGTCGGCGTCCTGCCGAAGACCCACGGTTCGGCACTGTTCACCCGTGGCGAAACCCAGGCGCTGGTCGTTGCAACATTGGGTACCGCCCGTGACGCGCAACTGCTGGACACCCTGGAAGGCGAAAAGAAAGACCCGTTCATGCTGCACTACAACTTCCCTCCGTTCTCGGTAGGTGAGTGTGGTCGCATGGGTGGCGCCGGTCGTCGCGAAATCGGTCACGGCCGTCTGGCCCGTCGTTCGGTCCAGGCCATGCTGCCAGCCGCTGACGTGTTCCCGTACACCATTCGTGTGGTATCGGAAATCACCGAGTCCAACGGTTCGAGCTCGATGGCTTCGGTCTGCGGCGCTTCCCTGGCCCTGATGGACGCGGGTGTGCCGATGAAGGCACCGGTGGCCGGTATCGCCATGGGTCTGGTTAAAGAAGGCGAGAAATTCGCCGTCCTGACCGACATCCTGGGTGACGAAGACCACCTGGGCGACATGGACTTCAAAGTGGCCGGTACCGCCAAGGGCGTCACCGCACTGCAGATGGACATCAAGATCAAGGGCATCACCGAAGAGATCATGGAAATCGCCCTGGGCCAGGCCCTGGAAGCGCGCCTGAACATCCTCGGCCAGATGAACCAGATCATCGGTCAGTCCCGTACCGAGCTGTCGGAAAATGCTCCGACCATGATCGCGATGAAGATCGACACCGACAAGATCCGTGATGTCATCGGTAAAGGCGGCGCGACCATCCGTGCGATCTGCGAAGAAACCAAGGCTTCGATCGACATCGAAGACGACGGTTCGATCAAGATCTTCGGCGAAACCAAGGAAGCGGCAGAAGCAGCACGCCAGCGCGTCCTGGGTATCACCGCAGAAGCCGAGATCGGCAAGATCTACGTCGGCAAGGTTGAACGCATCGTCGACTTCGGCGCGTTCGTCAACATCCTGCCGGGCAAGGACGGTCTGGTTCACATCTCCATGCTGAGCGATGCTCGCGTCGAGAAAGTGACCGACATCCTCAAAGAAGGCCAGGAAGTGGAAGTGCTGGTACTGGACGTGGACAACCGCGGCCGTATCAAGCTGTCCATCAAGGACGTCGCAGCAGCCAAGGCATCGGGCGTTTAATCACCCCGTCGCCTGACCGCTGAACAAGCAAACGCCCCGACTGGTTCGGGGCGTTTTGCTATGTGACGAAAATCCCTGACAGGCAGGTTGCCTGGCCACCGGGGACGGTGCTAGTTTTAGCCACCGCCCGTGTAGCTCAGTCGGTAGAGCAGCGCACTCGTAACGCGAAGGTCGCAGGTTCGATTCCTGTCTCGGGCAAGATCTCTCCCTCGTTATTTCACCTTCCTGCTCAGTTCCTCGACCGTGCGTTTGAGCTGGTCCATCTGACTGTCCTGATCGCTGAGTTCCCGCTTCAGGGACGAAATCTCGCTGTTGCTCGAACTCGAACTGGAGCCGCTATTGCGCTTGAGTTCTTCCACTTGCTTGCCAAGGTCCTTCAGATCGTCTTGCTGTTCCTTGATCGTGCGCTTGAGCTCGTCAATTTCCTTGCTGCTGGAGGTGGAGCTGGAGCCGCTGTTGCGCTTGAATTCTTCGATCAGGCGGGCCTGCTCGCTGAGGGTGCGCTTCTGGTTTTCCAGTTCGGCGGCGTTATCCTTGACTGCTTCTGGCAAGTTTTCCAAGTCACCCACGCTGATATTGGTCTTGATGAGAACATCTTTATCAAATGAGTTGCGGAGCACGGGGATTGTGTCGGAAGGCAAAGGTGTACCGGAGCTAACTTCGACAGCCGCTTGAGCAAGGCCGGCCAAGGTCAGGCTGCCGAGCAGCAAGGTTGCGGTTGCAAGCTGGGTCGACGAACGTTTCGAAAAGCTGCGCATCACTGGGGTTCCTTGTGAAGTGCCGGTATGGCACATGGCTATGACTGGTTATTTTGACAGATGTTCCAAAGCCCACGAAGCTTCTTCCGCACAGGATTTTTTGTGGAATAGATGTAAAGAACCGTGTAAATCACCGGCAAAACGTCCTATATTCGTTGCCTGCATGTGCACCGCCCAGCAGTTTTCAGATGATCCCCGAATGGTTCTGAAGGCCAGATAAACCGGGCTTCACACGGTTTTTTGCGTCAGAGAGATCCTTGATGATCCAGATCCATCTTCCATTCCCCAGATCAACGAGAACGCCATGACTGTTAAAGCATTGACCCAGGAAGCCAGGCACGAAGAAGCGCTGAAGAAGTACGTGCTGGATGCGCCCCAGTTGCTGGAAGAGATCAAGGACTTGTCCGCCGACGATCAGAAAGACCAGATCCAATGGGCATTCGAGGACGAGGCCGAAGCCCAGGGGCTGCAGCCCTGGGAGTTGACGCTCAAGTACACCAGCACGCCTGAAGAATTCGAGACGCAGCGCCTTGCGTTGCACAAGGAGGCGGCTGAGGTGCTGGGTGTGGAATGGGATGAGTACTGCGAGATGAACAATCTGGTGGTCTGAAAAAAACGCCAGCCTTTCAGGGCTGGCGTTTTTTATTGTCAGAGGCTCAAGCGCATCGACAGATCCACCGCCTTCACATCCTTGGTCATCGCGCCGATCGAGATGTAGTCCACCCCGGTCTCGGCAATCGGGCGCAATGTGCTTTCGTTGATCCCGCCGCTGGCCTCCAGCTTCGCCTTGCCGCCATTGAGGCGTACGGCTTCACGCATGTCGTCCAGGCTCAGTTCGTCGAGCATGATGATGTCGGCATTGGCCGCCAGCGCCTCTTTCAACTCCGCCAGGCTTTCCACTTCAATTTCCACCGGTTTGCCCGGTGCGATCTTGTGGGCCGCCGCGATGGCCTGGGCGATCCCGCCGCAGGCGGCGATGTGGTTTTCCTTGATCAGAAAAGCGTCGTACAGGCCGATGCGGTGGTTGTGGCAGCCGCCGCAGGTGACCGCGTACTTCTGGGCCAGGCGCAGCCCAGGCAGGGTCTTGCGGGTGTCCAGCAGCTTGACCTGGGTGTCGGCGACGAAATCGGCCAGGTAGCGGGCCCGCGTGGCGACGCCCGAAAGCATTTGCAGGAAGTTCAGCGCGCTGCGTTCGCCGGTCAGCAGCGAGCGGGCCGGGCCTTCCAGGTGGAACAGCACCTGATCGGGGCTGACTCGGTCGCCGTCGCGCACTTGCCAATGCACCGCGACACGCGGGTCAAGTTGCCGGAACACGGCATCGACCCAGGCCGTGCCACTGATGATCGCCGCATCGCGGGTAATGATGGTGGCCTTGGCCAGGCGTTCGGCGGGGATCAGTTGCGCG
Source organism: Pseudomonas sp. FSO-7 (assembly GCF_059579345.1). Taxonomy (NCBI): domain Bacteria; kingdom Pseudomonadati; phylum Pseudomonadota; class Gammaproteobacteria; order Pseudomonadales; family Pseudomonadaceae; genus Pseudomonas; species Pseudomonas sp. FSO-7. The sequence continues at coordinate 983,406 of NZ_CM184193.1, forward strand.
GTGATGTCGCCGCTGCCGACGTCTTCGAGCAACGCACGGCGCACGTTGGCTTCGATTTCGGCGGTCAGATCGGCGAGGCGTAGATTCGGCATAACGGGCTCCACAAACAAAGTGGCCTGATTATAGGGTGTCGAAACCTGCATTTGGTCGCGTCCTCGCAACATTTCCTCATTTTCCCGGTCACTTATTGCGCCGTATTTCGAGCTGGATCACAGAGTACTGCTGGTACGACGGGGTTGTTTTACCCGATAATCCGCCTTTCGATTGACGTCATGACTTTGACGTTGCGAACCGAAAACCGTTTCAGGAGGCCAGGATGCACAACGACGGGAATGTAGTGCCTTTGCACAAGGTGGCTACCGATCAGGCGAATCGCTCGCCGCTCGCCCGCTTGCCTGTGATTCTGCTTCAGGTTCGCGACAAGGCCGCCCAACAGTTACGCCTGGGCTTGCAGGGGCTGTTCGATAACGCCGACGACACCTTGTTTGAAATGGCCGACCGGGCGCGCGACGACGTCGAGCAGAACCTGTACTTCGAGGCCATGCGAGACCTGCGCCTGAAGCGCAAAAGCATCGAGCGGGAATTCATCGAGCAGTTTTTCGAGACCTTCGTCAGCCTGGCCCAGTACGACCTGACCCACGCCAGCTTGGCGCCCACCCTGGCGCCGGACGGCCAGACCCAGCGCTCCCACGATGAGCTGGAACGTCATCTGGCGGTCGACGCCATGGTCACTCGGGTGCTCAGGCGCGATGGCGTGGCGCTGGAGCAACTGACGGCCCGGCTCGGTGTGCTGCTGGACCGACCGCTGGCCAATCAGCACAACCCCCTGAGCCCGGCACTGCTGTGCGAAAAGTTCCTGCAGGCCGGGCGTAACCTGGGCGTGGGCATCAAGGTCAAACTGATCCTGCTCAAGCTCTTCGAGCGTTATGTGCTCAGCGAATGCGACCAGCTCTATACCGAGGCCAACCAATTGCTGGCTGCCACGGGCATCTTGCCGGAGCTCAAGGTGACCCCGGCGCGCCGGGCGTCGGATCGCCCCGAAGATAACCCCAGGCCCAATGCCGAAATCGCTGCCAAGCCCAGCGATGCCGAGGTCGACGACAGCGTGCAGGAAGTGTTCGCCGCGTTGCAGAAACTATTGATGCAAGTGCGTGGCAGCGTGGCGCCGACCCTGGAAGCCAGCGCATCGCCCCAGCCGATCTCCACCCGTGACCTGCTGCGGCTGCTCTCGCATTTGCAGCAGTACGTGCCAGCGCCTGCCGTGCAGGACGAATTCGACCTGCGTAGCCAGCTTGAACAACTGTTGACTCGGGTCAGCGTCAGGAGTGGCAAGTCCCGGGTGGTCGAAGGCGCCGATGAAGATGTGATCAACCTGATCTCGATGATGTTCGAGTTCATCCTCGACGACCATAACCTCCCAGACTCATTCAAGGCCCTGATCGGCCGCCTGCAGATCCCGATGCTCAAGGTCGCGGTGCAGGACAAGAGCTTCTTCAGCCGCGGCAATCATCCGGCCCGACGGCTGCTGAACGAAATCGCCGCCGCCGCCATGGGTTGGGGCGATTGCGACGATCATCAGCGCGACAGCCTGTATTTGCGCATCGAACAGGTCGTGCAGCGCTTGCTGAACGATTTCGTCGACGACCCGGCAATCTTTTCCGAACTGCTGGCTGACTTCCTGGCCTTCACCAGTGACGAGCGGCGGCGTAGCGAGTTGCTTGAACAGCGTATCCGCGACGCCGAAGAGGGCCGGGCCAAGGCCGAACTGGCGCGCCAGCGCGTCGAAGGGGCGCTGAACCAGGTGATGCTGGGCAAAGTCTTGCCGCAAGCCGTGGTGGAGTTCGTGCAACACGCCTGGAGCCAGGTGTTGTTGCTGACCTGTTTCAAGCACGGCAAGTATTCCGCCGAGTGGCAAGCCGATGTCTTGACCTTGGAGCAACTGATCTGGAGCGTCCAGCCCCACGACGAACCCGACGCCGGCCTGCGCTTGCTGGCGATGGTGCCGGAGCTGCTCAAGGCCCTGCGTGAGGGCCTGAGCCGTTCGGCGTTCGACCCGTTCGCCACCAGCGAGTTTTTCAGTGAGCTGGAAGTCCTGCATGTGCAGGCGCTCGAGCGCACGGGCCAGGCAACGGAACAGGCCCAGCCGTTCGATTCGCCGGCCATGGTCGAGGTGCGGGACAGAATCGTCCTGCGCCCCCCGCAAAAATCGGCGGGGGAAAGCGTGGCGGTGCATTTGCCGGCGGATGATGTCGGCCTGCTGCAGGTCGACCAGTTGCACCTGGGGAGCTGGGTCGAGTTCCAGGAGGACGATGACAATACCCTGCGTTGCAAACTGGCGGCGATCATCGAGGCCACCGGCAAATACGTCTTCGTCAATCGCACCGGCCTCAAGGTGCTGGAGCACAGCCGCACCAGCCTGGCCCTGGAGTTTCGTCGTGGCGCGGCGCGGCTGTTGGACGACACCCTGTTGTTCGACCGGGCGCTGGAGTCGGTGCTGGGCAATCTGCGCCAGCTCAATCGCGGCAAGTGATCGCGCAGCCTGGTCCGATCACGGCATACTGACGGCATTCACCGTCGTCATCGAAGGAACCTGTATGCAGTTGGACTCCGCGAGCGGTTGGTGCGAGGGGGTGCGTCATTGCCCATCGCCCAACTTCAATGCGCGCCCGGAAGGCGAAATCTCCCTGCTGGTGATCCACAACATCAGCCTGCCCCCGGCACAATTCGCCACCGGCAAGGTGCAGGAATTCTTCCAGAATCGTCTGGATGTCACGGAACATCCCTACTTTGCCGGTATCGCCGACCTGCGCGTCTCTGCGCATTTTCTGATCGAGCGTGACGGCGCCGTGACCCAGTTTGTCTCTTGTCTGGATCGCGCGTGGCATGCGGGCGTTTCGTGCTTCGAGGGGCGTGAGACCTGTAACGATTTTTCCCTGGGCATCGAGCTTGAGGGCACGGATGATCTGCCGTTCACCGACGCGCAATATGTGGCATTGGTGGACCTGACCCGGCAGTTGCAAGCGGCGTTCAGGGCGATCACTGTGCAGCGTATCTGCGGGCACAGCGACATCGCGCCGGGGCGCAAGACCGATCCGGGACCGGCATTCGACTGGGTGCGCTATCGCGCAGCCCTGACAGAAGGGGAAGGACAATGAGTTTTCTGGTGTTGCTGCTGGCCGTCTGGATCGAGAAATTCTCGGCCTTGCGCCAGCGGGTCCAGCGCGACGGCGGTTGGCTGAGCGAGCTGAACAAGCTCGAGGCGAGCCCACGGTGGGTCAACCGACCCTGGGTGGTGCTGACGGTGATGGTCCTGCTGCCCGTGGCACTGCTGGCGTTGCTTTTGTGGGTACTGGAGCCGGTGGCCTATGGTTTTCTGGCGCTGCCGGTGCATTTGCTGGTGGTGATTTACAGCCTGGGGCGCGGTGATCTGCTAGCCGCCCTCGGGCCGTTTCGCGACGCCTGGCGTCGGGAAGACCTGCAAGCGGCGGCCCATGTGGCCAAGCGCGACCTGGACATCGAAGCCGATGACGGTGAGCAATTGCTGGAGCGGGTCCAGGGGCATCTGTTGTGGCAGGCCTACCAGAGCTTTTTCGCGGTGATTTTCTGGTACTTCGTGTTGGGCCCGGTGGCGGCCTTGAGCTATCGACTGCTGGCACTGGCCGCCGAGCACAGCCAGAACCCCGGCGTGGCCGAGCGGGCCGCGCAGATGCGCCATGCCTTCGACTGGGTGCCGGTGCGGTTGCTGGCGGCGAGCTTCGCCCTGGTGGGCAATTTCGTCGCGGTCAGCCGGGTCATGTTGCATGAGCTGTTGAACTGGAACATCAGCGCCGCCGATCTCATCGACAAGGTTGGCTTGGTGGCTGGCGAAATCCCCAAGCCCGTCGCCGGGCCGGATGGCATCAACAGCCTGGACCGTCTTTGGGAATTGCTGCTGCGTGCGGCGGTGCTCTGGTATGCCGGGTTCGCGTTGTGGACGGTGTTGGCCTGATCAACGCAAGCAGGGTTGTGGCTAGGCGCTTGTGTGGCGAGGGAGCTTGCTCCCGCTCGGCTGCGCAGCGGCCGCAAACCCGGACAACGCGATCTTCCTGAAGAAAACCCGGGGGCCTGCTTCGCAGGCCAGCGGGAGCAAGCTCCCTCGCCACGGCGCTACTGTGGTGAATCTCGCTCGTTAACCTTAAGTTACAAATCTCCCCGCCGATTTAGGCTATACAGGGACAGCGCCCGAATAGTGGCTTTCTGCTGTCTCCGTGCGCGAGTTCATAACAATAAGAACACTACCGGGAGACTTCCTTGTGAAGAGTTTGCTCTGGCCCGCCGTCGCGTTGATGAACCGCCTGAGCTTCGGCATGAAGTTCAGCCTGATCAGCGTGCTGTTCCTGCTGCCCATGTTGGTGACCAACTTCTTTCTGGTGCGTGATTCCTATCGGGAATTCCAGGGCACCCGAGTGGAGCTGCAAAGCCTCGACCTGCTGGGCAGCAGCCTGACCCTGCGCCGAGACCTGGAAACCCTCAACAACCTGGTGCAGATCAACGCCAGCCTGGGCCAGTCCGGCAAGGCCGGGGATGTGGAAGCGAAGATCGGCAGCCTGGAACAACAGGTCCTCACGCGCCTGCAAGGCATGACCGCCATGGCCATCGAACCTGAGCAGGTCAGCGCCTTCGAGGCCAAGCGCGACGAGATGATCGGCGCTTTCAAGGCCCAGCAGGCGGAAAGCTCCCTGCAGAGCAAAAGTGCGCTGATCGGCAAGTTGCTCAACAGCGCCCAGATGTTCAGCCAGATCATCGCCAGCCAGGCGGGGCTGAGCCGCGACAACCAGAGCGACATCCGTCAACTCAGCGAATTGATCATCGGCACCACCCCCAAGGTCACTCAGATCCTCGGCGAAGGCCGGGCATTGGGCGCGTCCTCATTGGGGCTGGGGTTTCTCAACTCGGCGTCGAGCACCCGCTTCGACGAGTTGCTGGCGCAGATCGAAAAGCTTCAGGGCGAGTACGACTTGAAACTGCAGGACGCCCTCGGCTCCAGCAAGGCCGCCGGGCAAGCCCTTGGCATCCAGGCTGACGGCAGCAAGAGCGCCCTCAAGAAAGCGTCGGAGTTGATTGAGGAACAGGTGGTGATGGCCGACACCCTCGATGCGCCATGGCCGGCGTTTTTTGAGCAGGTCAGCGGCCTGATGGAGCAGACTTATCGGTTGAACGAAGCGACCCAGGGTTTTCTCGGTGTGCAGTTACAGCAGCGCCTGGAGCAGAATCGTAGCCATATGGTGCTGCAGGCCGTGGCGCTGGTGGCGGTGTTCCTGTTGATTTTTTACCTGTATGCCGGCTTCTATGCGTCGACCCGCACCACCCTCCAACACCTGGGCCAGATGATGGACAAGGTGGCAGCGGGGGACATGACGGTCAATTTCGTGGCGCGCAGCAAGGATGAACTGGGCGAATTGGGTGAAGTGTTCAACGGTACGGTGGCAAAGATCCATGACCTGATCGAACAGGTCGGCCGCACCGTCGCGGAAGTCGAACGCCAGGCCGGGCAGGTGGAAACGGTATCGGCCCAGAGCAACCAGGCCGTCGCCGGCCAGCGCAGCCAGATCGAGCTGGTGGCCACGGCGATGAACCAGATGTCGGCCACGGCCCAGGAAGTGGCCCGCAGTGCCGCCGCTGCCGTGAGCAGCGCCCACAGCGTGAACGACGAGACCCTCAGCGGACGCGGGCTGGTGGAATCCCAGCAGGGCAGCATCGCCCGCTTGGCCAGTGAGATCGATCAGTCGGTGCAGGTGATCAACCAACTGGCGACCGACAGCCAGGCCATCAGCCGCGTGCTGGATGTGATCAAGAGCATCGCCGAGCAGACCAACCTGCTGGCCCTCAATGCCGCCATTGAAGCCGCCCGGGCCGGTGAGCAGGGTCGGGGGTTCGCGGTGGTGGCCGATGAGGTGCGGACCCTGGCCAAGCGGACCCAGCAATCGACCGAAGAAATCGAAGCGATGATCACCCGCTTGCACGGCGGTGTTAGCGCCGCGGTCAAGGCGATGGGCACCAGCCATGAGATGGCCAGCGGCACGGTTGGCCAATCGGAAAAGGTCCAGCAGGCCTTGGAAAATATCCTCGGTGCGGTCGGCATGATCGTCGACCAGAACCAGCAGATCGCCGCCGCCGTGGAGCAACAGACGGCCGTGGCCCATGACATCGACCAGAACATCGTCGAGATCAACCGAGCTGGCGAACGTACGGCCGAAGGCGCGCACCAGACCGAAAACGCCAGCCGTGCGTTGTCTGCCCAGGTGGTGCAGCTCAAGCAGTTGATCAATGCATTCAGGGTGTGATTGCCACTGATTCACCGCAGGTCAGTGTGGGAGCGAGCTTGCTCGCGATAGCGGTGTATCAGTCAAAAACAGGTTGCCTGACATTCCGCTATCGCGAGCAAGCTCGCTCCCACAGGAGGCTGTCACCAATTGAACAGTTGGCGGGCGTTGGCCGTGCTGGCCTCGGCCAGCCGCTCAGGCGTCACCGCCATGATCCCCGCCAGCGCCTCGCAAATCGCCGGCAAATGCGCCGGGCTGTTGCGTTGGCCGGGAAACATCGCCGGGGCCATGTCCGGTGAGTCGGTTTCCAGCACCACCGCGTCCAGCGGCAGTTTCGCCAGCACCCGGTGCATGCGCAGGGCCTGGGGCCAGGTCGCGGCACCGCCGAGGCCAAGCTTGAAGCCGAGCTTGGTGTATTCGCGGGCCTCTTCAAAACTGCCGGCGAAGGCGTGGATAATCCCCGCGCGCGCCGGGCGAATGCGCTTGAGGGTCGCGATCACGGCAGCATGGCTGCGGCGTACGTGGATCAGTGCCGGCAGTTCGAACTCCACGGCCAGTTCCAGCTGCGCCTCGAACAGCGCTTGCTGGCGGTCACGGTCCAGGGTCTCGATGTAATAGTCCAGGCCGATTTCCCCCACGGCGCACAATTGCCGGTGCCCGGCCAGACGGCTCAGCCAGTCGCGCAGCAGCGCCACGTCGTCGGGTCGATGCTGGTCGAGGTACACCGGATGCAGGCCCAGGGCGGCATGCAGGTCCGGGTCGCTTTGCACCAGGTCCCAGACCCGCTGCCAATTGTCCCGGTACACACCCAGTACCACCATTTGTCGCACGCCCAGGGCGCGGCTTTCGGCCAGCAGCGCCGGGCGGTCCGGGTCAAAGTCCGGGAAGTCCAGGTGAGTGTGGGTGTCGATCAACTCCATGCATCAATCCTGAAGAAACGTCAGCCCTGGTGGATCCGCTGCTTGAACGTGCGTGCGATGGCCTGCACGCCAGGCTGGTAGTCATCGTTTTCAATGGCCGCCAGGGCCAGTTCCAGAGCCTTGTCGGCGATCAACTGATGTTGTTGGGACATGGCATTGACCGGCAGCGGCAGGAAATCCAGCAATTGCGTGTCGCCAAACGTGCCCAGGCGCAATGGCCGCGTCTTGAGCGGGAAGTCGTGCAGAGCGTCGAACACCCCTTGCAGCAGCACGTAGGACGTGGTGATCAGCGCATCGGGCAGATGCCCCAGGCGCGCGAGCATTTCATCCATCAACTGGCGGCCGCATTCACGGCTGAACGACTCGCCATGTTCGATCAACACCTGGCCCTCGAACCCGGCCAAGGCTTCGCGAAAGCCGGCGGCCCGTTCCTGGCTGATGCTCAACTCGGGACGGGCGCTGATCAAGGCGATTTGCCGAGGGTGGGTTTCCAGCAGGCTGCGTGTCAGGTGCAGGCTGGCCTGGCGGTCGTCGCTGATCACCGAGCAGAAATGCGCCGGTTCCATCACCCGGTCGATGGCGATGATCGGAATGCCCTTGGCCTGCAACTGCTGGTAGCTGTCGTCGCCGGCCGGCAGGCAACTGGCGACAATCAGCGCATCGCAGCGCCGGGCGCGGAACAATTGCAACAGTTGCCTTTCACTGTCGGGCGCATCATCGGAGCTGGCGATCAGCAACTGATAGCCCCGGGCCCGCGCGCCTTGTTCCAGCAACTTGGCGATGCGTGCGTAACTGGGGTTTTCCAGGTCTGGCAGGATGAAGCCCAGGGTGCGGGTGTGCCGGCTGCGCAGCCCGGCGGCCTGGGGGTTGGGCGTGAAGCCGTGTTCTTCGACCACCGCCCGCACCCGTTCGACGGTGGCGCTGCTGATGCGTTGCTGTTCGGCCTTGCCATTGATGACATAGCTGGCGGTGGTCACGGACACACCGGCCAATTGGGCAATATCACTGAGTTTCAACCCGGTTTTCCTTGTTTTTTCGAGTTAGCCCCGACGATAAGGGCCATCCTACCCGATTCAAGCCGACGGTTACCGTCCAAGCGCTTACGACAAGTTGCACTTCAACGATGAGAGATTATCGAGTAACGTGCCAATCTTTCTAGATTAAACGTTTCAGCAAGCGTATTTTCAAGGCTAGCAGGATTTTTGGCCGTGCTGCCGCGATACCGCCAAAAGCCGTCCTGTAACGCTAAGCTGATTCATTCAAAACAATACCTGGCGCCAACCCGGTCGCCAAAAAGGAGAAAGCATGCTCGAGCTCACTCTAGAGCAGATATCCATGGCGCAGACAGCTGTGGATAAAGACGCTGCACTGCAACTGCTCGCCGACAAACTGGTGGCCGATGGCCTGGTAGCCGAGGGTTACCTCGCTGGCTTGCAGGCTCGCGAAGCCCAGGGTTCGACCTTTCTTGGCCAAGGTATTGCCATCCCCCACGGCACCCCGCAGACCCGCGACCTGGTCTATTCCACCGGCGTGCGTCTGCTGCAATTCCCCGAAGGCGTGGACTGGGGCGATGGCCAGATTGTCTACCTGGCCATCGGCATCGCCGCCAAGTCCGACGAGCACCTGCGCCTGCTGCAGCTGCTGACCCGCGCCCTTGGCGAGACGGACCTGGGCCAGGCCTTGCGCCGCGCCGGTTCCGCCGAAGCCTTGCTGAAGCTGCTGCAAGGCGCGCCGCAGGAACTGGCCCTGGATGCCCAGATGATCGGTCTCGGTGTGTCGGCTGACGATTTTGAAGAACTGGTATGGCGCGGCGCCCGCCTGTTGCGCCAGGCCGACTGCGTGAGCAACGGCTTTGCCGGCGTATTGCAGCAAGTCGATGCGCTGCCCCTGGGCGATGGCTTGTGGTGGCTGCACAGCGAGCAGACCGTCAAGCGCCCGGGGCTGGCGTTCGTCACCCCGGACAAACCGATCCGTTACCTGGGCCAACCGTTGAGCGGTCTGTTCTGCCTCGCCAGCCTCGGCGAGGCCCACCAGGCCTTGCTGGAAAGGCTCTGCGCCTTGCTGATCGAAGGCCGTGGCCACGAACTGGGTCGCGCCACCAGCAGCCGCAAGGTGCTGGAAGTGCTCGGCGGCGAATTGCCCGCCGACTGGCCCAGTGCCCGCATCGGCCTGGCCAATGCCCATGGTCTGCATGCGCGCCCGGCGAAAATTCTTGCCCAGTTGGCGAAAAGCTTCGAAGGCGAGATCCGCGTGCGGATTGTCGATGGTCAGGACAGCGCCGTGTCGGCCAAGAGCTTGAGCAAGCTGTTGAGCCTGGGCGCCCGTCGCGGCCAGATCCTGGAATTCATCGCCGAGCCGAGCATTGCCGCCGATGCGTTGCCGGCACTGTTGGCGGCCATTGAGGAAGGCCTTGGCGAAGAGGTTGAACCGCTGCCACCACCGAGTGCGCCGCGGGAAACGGTAATGGCCGAAGTCGCGACCGTCATGTTGGCGCCCGAATCCGGCAGCCTGATCCAGGCCGTCGCCGCTGCCCCGGGCATCGCCATTGGCCCGGCCCACATCCAAGTGTTGCAGGCCATCGACTATCCGTTGCGTGGTGAATCGGCGGCCATCGAGCGTGAGCGCCTGCAGAACGCCTTGAACCAGGTGCGCCGCGACATCCAAGGCTTGATCGAGCGCGCCAAGGCCAAGGCCATCCGCGAGATCTTCATCACCCACCAGGAAATGCTCGACGACCCGGAACTGACCGACGAAGTCGACACCCGCTTGAAGCTGGGCGAGAGCGCGCAGGCCGCGTGGATGGGCGTGATCGAAGCCGCCGCCAAAGAGCAGGAAGCCTTGCAGGATGCCTTGCTGGCCGAACGGGCCGCCGATCTGCGAGACGTCGGCCGTCGAGTGCTGGCGCAACTGTGTGGCGTCGAAACCCCGAACGAACCCGATCAACCCTACATCCTGGTGATGGACGAAGTCGGCCCGTCCGACGTGGCCCGCCTGGACCCGACTCGCGTGGCGGGGATTCTCACCGCCCGTGGCGGCGCCACCGCCCACAGCGCCATCGTCGCCCGCGCCTTGGGTATTCCGGCGCTGGTGGGCGCCGGTGCGGCGGTGTTGCTGCTGGCACCGGGCACGTCCTTGCTGTTGGATGGCCAGCGCGGTCGCTTGCACGTAGACCCTGACGCCGCCACTTTGCAGCGCGCCAGGGACGAACGCGACACCCGCGAACAGCGCCTCAAGGTCGCCGCCGAGCAGCGTCACGAACCGGCGGTGACCCGTGACGGGCATGCCGTGGAAGTGTTCGCCAACATTGGTGAAAGCGCCGGTGTCGCCAGCGCGGTGGAGCAGGGCGCCGAAGGCATTGGCCTGTTGCGCACCGAGCTGATTTTCATGGCCCATACCCAGGCGCCGGACGAAGCGACCCAGGAAGCCGAATACCGCAAGGTGCTCGATGGCCTGGCCGGTCGGCCGCTGGTGGTGCGCACCCTCGATGTGGGCGGCGACAAGCCGCTTCCGTACTGGCCGATCGCGAAAGAAGAAAACCCGTTCCTCGGCGTGCGCGGCATTCGCCTGACCTTGCAGCGTCCGCAAGTCATGGAAGCGCAACTGCGGGCCTTGTTGCGTTCGGCGGACAGCCGTCCGCTGCGGATCATGTTCCCGATGGTGGGCAGCGTCGATGAATGGCGCCAGGCCCGGGCCATGACCGAGCGCCTGCGCCGGGAAATCCCCGTTGCGGATCTGCAACTGGGGATCATGATCGAAGTGCCGTCCGCCGCATTGCTGGCGCCGGTCCTCGCCAAGGAAGTCGACTTCTTCAGCGTTGGCACCAACGACCTGACGCAATACACCCTGGCGATCGATCGGGGTCATCCGACCCTGTCGGCCCAGGCCGATGGCTTGCACCCGGCCGTGCTGCAACTGATCGACATCACCGTGCGTGCCGCCCATGCCCATGGCAAATGGGTCGGTGTGTGTGGCGAGCTGGCGGCCGATCCGCTGGCGGTGCCGGTGCTGGTGGGCCTGGGGGTGGACGAACTGAGTGTCTCGGCCCGCAGCATTGCCGAGGTCAAGGCGCGGGTCCGCGAGTTGAGCCTGGCGCAAGTACAAACCCTGGCCCAAGCGGCATTGGCCGTGGGCAGCGCCGATGACGTGCGCGCATTAGTGGAGGCGCTGTAATGGCGAAGATTCTTACCCTGACCCTCAACCCGGCGCTCGACCTCACGGTGGAGTTGGCGCGCCTGGAGCCGGGCCAGGTCAACCGCAGTGACGGCATGCACGCCCACGCCGCCGGCAAGGGCGTGAACGTGGCCCAGGTGTTGGCCGATCTCGGCCATACGCTGACGGTCAGTGGCTTTCTGGGCGAAGACAATGCCCAAGTGTTCGAGACGCTGTTTGTCCAGCGTGGTTTTGTCGACGCCTTTATCCGGGTTCCCGGCGAGACCCGCAGCAATATCAAGCTGGCCGAGCATGACGGGCGCATCACTGACCTCAACGGGCCCGGCCCGGTGGTCGATGCCGCCGCACAGCAGGCCCTGTTGGCGCGACTGGAGCAAATCGCCCCCGGCCATGACGTGGTCGTGGTGGCCGGCAGCTTGCCCCGAGGCGTCAGCCCGCAGTGGTTGCAGGCATTGATCACCCGCTTGAAGACACTCGGCCTGAACGTGGCCCTCGACACCAGTGGCGAAGCCTTGCGCGTTGCCCTGGCGGCGGGGCCGTGGCTGATCAAGCCGAACACCGAGGAACTGGCCGATGCGCTGGGTTGCGAGGTGGTGAGTGAAGTGGCCCAGGCACAAGCGGCGCAGCGCCTGCATACCCAGGGTGTCGAGCATGTGGTGATTTCCCACGGCGCCGATGGCGTGAACTGGTTCAGTGTCGGTGCGGCGCTGCATGCCTCGCCGCCCAAGGTCAGCGTCGCCAGCACCGTGGGGGCCGGGGATTCGCTGCTGGCGGGCATGCTCCACGGCTTGCTCAGCGCCGACACCCCGGAACAGACGCTGCGCACCGCCACGGCCATCGCCGCCATGGCGGTCACGCAGATCGGTTTTGGCATTCACGACACCGCGATGCTGGCGTCGCTTGAACAGGGCGTGCGCGTGCGCCCCCTGACAGAACAATAAGAGGGTTCGCAAGAATGAAACTAGCCATTGTGACGGCCTGCCCGAACGGCATGGTTACCAGTGTGTTGTGCGCCCGCCTGCTGGATGCCGCGGCGCAGCGCCAGGGTTGGAGCACCAGTGTCGAGGTCCATGACGCGGCCCATCCGGAACGCCAGTTGTCGGCGGCGACCCTCGAAGCGGCCGAGTGGGTGTTGCTGGTCGCCAGCGGCCCGGTGGACCTGTCGCGGTTCGTCGGCAAGCGGGTGTTCCGCAGCACACCGGCCCTGGCCCTCCAGGACGTTGATGCGGTGCTGCGTCGTGGCGCCGTAGAGGCTGAGGTACTGGGCGAGGCAGACGTATTCGCGCAAGAGCCGGCGGCGTCGACCGACCGTGCCCCGCGCCTGGTCGCCATCACCGCATGCCCGACAGGCGTTGCCCATACTTTCATGGCCGCCGAGGCCTTGCAGCAGGCGGCGAAGAAGCTGGGCTATGACCTGCAAGTGGAAACCCAGGGCTCGGTCGGTGCGCGCAATCCGTTGAGCGCCGAGGCCATCGCCGAAGCGGACGTGGTGCTGCTGGCGACCGACATTGAGGTCGCCACCGAGCGTTTCGCCGGCAAGAAAATCTACCGTTGCAGCACGGGCATCGCCTTGAAACAGGCCGAAGCGACGCTGAACAAAGCGCTGGTCGAAGGTCGCCAGGAAAGCGCCTCGAGCGGCGCCAGCGCCCCGGCCAAGTCGGAGAAGACCGGCGTCTACAAGCACCTGCTCACGGGCGTTTCGTTCATGCTGCCGATGGTGGTGGCCGGTGGTTTGTTGATCGCCTTGTCGTTCGTGTTCGGCATCGAGGCCTTCAAGGAACCTGGAACCCTGGCGGCGGCGCTGATGCAGATCGGCGGCGACACCGCGTTCAAATTGATGGTGCCGCTGCTGGCCGGCTACATCGCCTATTCCATCGCCGACCGGCCGGGCCTGGCGCCAGGCATGATCGGCGGGATGCTGGCGAGCACCCTCGGCGCCGGCTTCATTGGCGGGATCATTGCCGGCTTCCTCGCCGGTTACGCGGCCAAGGCGATCAACCGCTACGCGCGCTTGCCCCAGAGCCTGGAAGCACTCAAGCCGATCCTGATCATTCCGCTGCTGGCGAGCCTGTTCACCGGCCTGGTGATGATCTACATCGTCGGCAAACCGGTGGCGGGCATGCTCGACGCCCTGACCCATTTCCTCGACAGCATGGGCACCACCAATGCGATTCTGTTGGGCGTGTTGCTGGGGGCGATGATGTGCGTCGACCTCGGCGGACCGATCAACAAGGCCGCCTATGCGTTTTCGGTGGGGCTGCTGGCTTCGCAGAGTTATGCACCGATGGCCGCGGCCATGGCCGCCGGCATGGTGCCGCCCATTGGCTTGGGCATCGCCACGTTCATCGCCCGGCGCAAATTTGCCCAGACCGAGCGCGAAGCCGGTAAAGCGGCGCTGGTGCTGGGGCTGTGCTTCATTTCCGAAGGCGCGATCCCGTTCGCGGCCAAGGATCCGCTGCGGGTGATCCCGGCCAGCATCGCCGGCGGTGCGCTGACCGGTGCGCTGTCGATGTACTTCGGCTGCAAGCTCATGGCCCCCCACGGCGGCCTGTTCGTGATGCTGATCCCCAACGCCATCAACCATGCGTTGTTGTACTTGCTGGCGATCGTGGCGGGGAGCCTGCTGACGGCGGTGGCGTATGCGCTGCTCAAGCGGCCCGAGGTGGTGGAGATGGCGTTGGAGCCGGCGAAGGCCTGATCACATCCTTTGAAGCAATGAAATCCCCCTGTGGGAGCGAGCTTGCTCGCGATAGCGGAGTGTCAGACCACATTTTTGTCGGCTGATACACCGCTATCGCGAGCAAGCTCGCTCCCACAATGGTTTTGGGGTGTTCATGAGGTCCTGTCACACCCACTTCACACGGCCATGCTTAAGTTTTCCCATTTCAAGGGAGAACACCATGAGCGAATTCGACCTGGGCCGTCGTCGGGTGATGCAAGCCGTGGGGGCGGGGTTGTTGTTGCCGGGGCTGGCGCCGGCGGTGATGGCTTCGGTCAAGGATCGTCCGGTGCTCACCGACGGCGTGCAGTCTGGCGACTTGCAGGGCGACCGGGCGATGATCTGGAGCCGCAGCGACCGTCCGGCGCGGATGGTGGTGGAGTGGGACACCCGCAGTAAATTCAGCAATCCCCGTCGTTTCGTTTCGCCCATGGCCGACGCCCGCAGCGATTTCACTGCCCGGGTCGAACTCACCGGGCTGCCCCGCGACCAGGCGATTTTCTACCGGGTGCATTTCGAAGACGCCCAGAGCGGCGTTGCCAGCGAACCCTGGCTCGGCCACCTGCGCAGCGTGCCGCAGTTCAAGCGCAACATCCGCTTTGTCTGGAGTGGCGACACCGTCGGCCAGGGCTTCGGGATCAACCCGGACATCGGCGGCATGCGCATCTACGAAGCCATGCGCCTGCGCCTGCCGGATTTCTTTATCCACAGCGGCGACACCATCTATGCCGACGGCCCGGTGCCGGCGCAAATCACCGTCGAGGGTGGGCGCATCTGGCGCAACCTCACCACCGACGCCAAGAGCAAGGTCGCCGAGACCTTGGATGAGTATCGCGGCAACTATCGCTACAACCTGATGGACGAAAACGTACGTCGCTTCAATGCCGAGGTGCCGCAGATCTGGCAGTGGGACGACCATGAGGTGGTCAACAACTGGTCGCCGGGCAAGCAACTGGACGAGCGTTACCAGACCAAGGATATCCACACCCTCGTGGGGCGTGCGCGACAGGCCTGGCTGGAATACGCGCCGATGCGCCGGCAGAAGGCCGACGGCGGTGGACGGATCTACCGCAAGCTGGGTTACGGGCCGCTGCTGGATGTGTTCGTGCTGGACATGCGCAGTTACCGCGAAGCCAACGACGCCAACCTCGGTGCGGCCAAACCGTTCCTGGGGCGTGAGCAATTGAATTGGCTCAAGCGCGAGTTGAAGCAATCCCGCGCCCAGTGGAAAGTCATCGCCGCCGACATGCCCATCGGTCTGGGTGTGCCGGATGGCGAGGTCAGCCCCGGCGTGCCGCGTTGGGAAGCGGTCGCCAACGGTGACCCGGGCGCAGCCCAGGGGCGTGAACTGGAGATCGCCGAACTGTTGGGTTACCTGCGCAAGCATCAGGTGCGCAACTACGTCTGGCTCACCGCCGACGTCCACTATTGCGCCGCCCATCACTACCACCCCGAACAGGCCGCCTTCCAGGATTTCGAACCGTTCTGGGAGTTCGTCGCCGGGCCGTTGAACGCCGGCAGCTTCGGGCCCAATGGCCTGGACAAGACCTTCGGCCCGGAAGTGGTGTTCCAGAAAGCCCCCCCGGCCCAGAACACCTCGCCGTTCGCCGGGTATCAGTTTTTTGGCGAAGTGAACATCGACGGGCCGAGCGGGGAGATGAGCGTGGTGTTGCGGGATCTGGAGGGGGTGGCGGTGTTCGAGAAGAAGTTGCAGCCGGTTTGACTGTTTGGCCGTAGGTATCTCCTGTGGGAGCGAGCTTGCTCGCGATGGCGGTGTATCTGTCAATGAAGTGTTGACTGAAGATCCGCTATCGCGAGCAAGCTCGCTCCCACAGGGTTAGTGCTTTAGCTGGGGCCCGTCAGTAGACATCCCGTCGATACCGCCCCTGCTCGATCAGTCGCTCCACTTCCTCGCGCCCCAGCACGCTGTTGAGCACGTGGTCCACCCCGGATGCCATGCCCTGCAGGCTGCCGCAGACGTAGATCACCGCGCCGTCGGCCAGCCATTGCTTGAGCAGCGCGGCCGATTCCAGCAAGCGGTCCTGGACGTAGATTTTCTGCTTCTGATCCCGGGAGAAGGCCAGGTCCAGGCGTTCCAGGTCACCGGAGGTCACCCATTCCTGCAGCTCATCGCGGCAATGGAAATCGTGTTCGCGGTTGCGTTCGCCGAACAGCAGCCAGTTGCGCTGCATGCCCTCGGCGACGCGAGCCTTGAGCAGGCTGCGCAGGCCCGCCAGGCCCGTGCCGTTGCCCAGCAGGATCATCGGCACGCCCTGGGGCGGTAGGTGGAAGCTGCTGTTGCGGCGCAGCCGCAGGCTGATGGCGCTGCCCAGCGGTGCGTGCTCGGTCAGCCAGCCGGAACCGACGCCCAGGCTGCCGTCGACGTGACGTTCCTGGCGCACGATCAACTCCAGTACGCCGTCGGCCGGAATCGAGGCAATGGAGTATTCGCGCATCGCCAGCGGTGCCAGCGCATCCACCAGCGCCTGGGCATGCAGGCCGACCAGGTGGGCGCGGTTTTCCGGCAACTGGCGGGTCGCCAGGGCCTGCTCGAGGCTCTGGGACAGGCCGTCGACTTGCACGCGCGCCTGGCCGGAAAGGCCGAGGCCATCGAGGAAATGTTCGATGGCCCACAGGTCATTGCGCGGCAGGATTTCCACCAGGTCACCGGCCAGCCAACTGCTCGGCCCGGGGGCGCTGAGGCCGAGCAGGTACACGCCCGAACCGCTGCTGTCGGGGTTGAGCAGGGTGCGTTGGCTCAGTGTCCAATTTTCGAAACGGGGCGCCTGCCAAGTCTCCGCGGGCGCCTGGCCGGTCAGTTCGGCCAGTTGTTGTTGCCAGTGGCGCAAGGCGTAAGGGTCGCCGCTGTCGACTTCCACCGGCGCGAACAGGGTCTTGCCGCCGTGTTCCGCCAGCCAGGCGTGCAGACGCCGGGCAAAGCCGCAGAAGTGCTCGTATTGCCGGTCGCCCAGGCCCAGCACCGAATACTGCAAGCGCTCCAGGCTCAAGGCCTGGCCCAGTACCTTGCGTTCGAAGCCACGGGCACTGTCCGGCCCTTCGCCGTCGCCAAAGGTGCTGACGACAAACAGCGCGTGGGTGGCGTTGTTCAGGTCTTGCTCGCGAACACCGGCCAGTGGTTGGACGTTCACGGGCAAGCCGGCGGCCTGGAGTTGGCCGGCGGTCTGCCAGGCCAGTCGCTCGGCGAAACCGCTCTGGCTGGCGAAGCCGATCAGCCAGGCCGGCGCATCGGTCGGGTTGGCGAGCAGGGCCTGGCGAGCATTTCTGGCTTGGCGCTTTTTGCGGCGACGGTCCAGGTACAACAACCAGCCGGTGATGAAGAACAGCGGCATGGTCAGCGCGGCGACGGTCACCAGGATCCGCCCGACCAGGCCGAAATAGCTGCCGATATGCAGGGCATAGACACTGGTCAGCAACTGCGCCTTGAGGCTCTTGTCGCTGTAACGACTGTGGCGGCTGATGACGCCAGTGGCGGGGTGGAGAATGAGCTGGTTCAGCGCCCGGTCGTGGGGTGCGTCGTTCAGCAGGTAGAACACGGTCGCCGGCTGCCCGGCCACGGGCGGCATGCGCACGTTATAGGCGGACAGGCCCGGGCCGGCGGCGCTGTAGATGCTGCTCCACATGGCCCGGTAATCGGCCACGGGCAGTGGGCCGCTCGGCGCCGGGCCGCGATTGCGCACCCGTTCCTCTTCCGGCGAATCGGAGAGCAGGCGGGTCACGCCTTTGTTGTACCACTCGTAGGACCAGGTCAGCCCGGTCAATGCCGCCAGCAGATAGAACACCAGGCACCAGGTGCCCGCCACCGAGTGCAGGTCCCAGTTGAAGCTGCGACCTTTTTTCCGCCAGTCGAGGGTCAGCCAGGCGCGCCAGCTTTTCCATTGGCGCGGCCAACGCAGGTACAGCCCGGACAGGCAGAAGAGCACCAGGATCAACGTACAGGCCCCGGTGATTTGCCGGCCGACGTCATCCAGGGTCAGGACGCGGTGCAGCCTGAGCATCAGGGCAAAGAAATCCTGGCCGGTCACCTCACCCGTGAACTGTGCGGTGTAGGGATTGAAATAGCGCATGGGGCCACGCTTTTCCCCAGGAGGCGCCGCGAAAATCACCCGCGCGGCGTTGCCACTGTCGGTCTCGACCCAGAGCAGGGCGACGGTCTTGCCGGAAGCGGCTTCGATCTGCTCCACCAACTCGGCGGGCGGCAAAACGCCGGCCGGTTGCTTCTCGACCGTCAGCACCTGCGGGTTCAAGGCCCGCAGAATTTCATCCTGAAACGACACCACCGCCCCGGTAACGCCCATCAACGCCAGGACCAGCCCGGCACTGATGCCGAAAAACCAGTGCAACTGGAACAGGGTTTTCTTCAACACGTCGCCCGCCTTGTTCATCTAATACTGTTCATCACGGTGCGCATTATGCCGTGTGTTATCGAGAAGCATTCATAAACACACCTAAAAGTCCCGATCATTTGCATGAACGGGCAGGCGACGAAATCCTGTGGGAGCGAGCTTGCTCGCGAAGAGGCCGGCACATCCAACATCTTCGCTGACTGGGACACCGCCTTCGCGAGCAAGCCCGCTCCCACATTAGAACTGCGGCAGACCCCAAATTTGTGTGCACCCAGAGTCTCTTTGTGCGAGCTTGCTCGCGATGAGGCCGGCACATCCAACATCTTCATTGCTGAGCCACCGCTATCGCGAGCAAGCTTTGCTCCCACAGATCCGATGGGTGTACGACCGGGAGAGCCAGGTCGGCTATCAGGCCGCCTCGCGGTGGACGTTGATCTCGAGCGCCCCGTTAACCACGCTGGCCGAACGCAGGCATTGTGGAGTGGGTAACCCGGCATGGATGCCGGGTTAGCCGCGCTGGGCCATGGATGGCCCTTCGCGGCGGGCCCACGGAGCAATGTCTGCGTTCGGGCATGCCGAGCCTAGGCGAGGCACCGAGTGGTGGGGCATGAGCGTTTTGGTTACTTTTGCGCTCTTCAAAAGTGACCCGCCGTCAGGGCGGAACCATAAGCCGCCGTTACCGAAATAACGGATATACACACCAACCCAACGGCAAAATACTCTCTCAAAACCAAAAAAACGGCGCTTTCCATTTCTGAAAAAGCGCCGTTTTTTATTACGCAACAGAACTACAAAGGCTCAAGCCCCCAAGCGCATCACACGTAAAACGATTTCAACGGCGGAAAGCCATTGAACTCCACCGCGCTATAGCTGGTGGTATAGGCCCCGGTCGACAACCAGTACAGGCGATCCCCAATAGCCAGGTTCAACGGCAACCCGTACTTGTAGTTCTCATACATGATGTCAGCGCTATCGCAGGTCGGCCCGGCGATGACCACTTCTTCCATCTCGCCTTTCTTCTCGGTCCAGATCGGAAACTTGATGGCTTCGTCCATGGTTTCGATCAGGCCGGAAAACTTGCCCACATCCGTGTACACCCAACGCTCGACAGCGGTACGGGACTTACGCGCCACCAACACCACTTCGCTGACCAGGATACCGGCGTTGGCGATCAACGAACGGCCCGGCTCCAGGATGATTTCCGGCAGGTCGTCGCCGAAGTCTTCCTTGAGGAAACGGATGATTTCCTCGGCGTAGGTTTCCAGGCTGTTGGTGCGAGTGATGTAGTTGGCCGGGAAGCCACCGCCCATGTTGATCAACTGCAGAACGATGCCGTCTTCTTCCTTCAGGCGCTCAAAGATCACCTTGACCTTGGCGATGGCGGCGTCCCAGACGCTGATGTCGCGCTGTTGCGAGCCGACGTGGAACGAAATGCCGTACGGCACCAGGCCCAGGTCGCGGGCCAGGATCAGCAGGTCCATGGCCATGTCGGTCTGGCAGCCGAACTTGCGCGACAACGGCCAGTCGGCGGTGGTCGAGCCTTCGGTGAGGATGCGCACATAGACCTTCGAGCCCGGTGCGGCCTTGGCGATGTTGCGCAGGTCGGCTTCGGAGTCGGTGGCATACAGGCGCACGCCCTTCTCGTAGAAGTAGCGGATGTCGCGGGATTTCTTGATGGTGTTGCCGTAGCTGATCTGATCCGGGCCCACGCCACGGCTCATGACCTTATCCAGCTCATAGATCGAGGCGATGTCGAAGTTCGAACCTTTTTCCTTGAGCAGGTCGATGATTTCCACCGCCGGGTTGGCCTTGACGGCGTAATAGACCTTGGCGAATTCGAAACCGGCGCGCAGGTCGTCATAGGCCTGGGAGATCATCGCGGTGTCGATCACCACGAACGGGGTTTCCTGCTTGTCGGCGAACGCTTTCATTTTCTGGAAGGTTTCGCGCGCGAAATAATCTTCGACCTGGATCGACATACTTGGGACTCCTACTGGCAAACATCAGGATCAATGGGTGTGAAGGCTAGCAGCCTTCGTGAACGTCCTCCGTATCCCCACTTTGGTTCGCCTACTTCCCAAGGCATGTCGCCGAAAGCAAAAAGGCCACGGGATGCGTGATGCCCTTGGCCTTGCTGTCTCGTCGTCAGTACTTGAGCCGGATGGATCGTTTCCAGCATGGACGTTCGGCGCGAACTTTAGGGCGTGAGGGGCCTGAGATCAACTAAAAATGTCGCGTTTTTGCACGCATCCGTCGTGCGGCCGGCGACAGCTCATGATGTAACCGACCTGCGTGACAGATTGATGTTCCCTTGGATCGAGTGCCGAGCCTGCCCTGACCTCGAAGGAGAGCGCTTTTTCTCCCTTGATTGTGCGTTAGCGCTGGTCAAGGGAAGCCGCTTTTTGCGGGGCCGGCCTTGATCCGCGGAAACGTTGGCTTTCGCTTCGCTAAACCGGACGCAAAGGAGTGGCGCGATGGAAATAGCGGCGTTGTTTTTTATATCTACATAGTCTTTCGAAGGGCTGCGCACTGTTACTTCTGACAGGTGCCAAGTAGTTGGCACCTCATTATGGTAATGACACCCGCCGCTTGAATGCATGGCCAAAAACTGTCTTCCAGAAGCGTAACGGGCAGTCCAGCACTCGGGCATTTTGGCAACTCGTCCTCGAAGTTATCAATAACGTTGAGCGAGTGACTGTTCCTGTGCTGAAAGCGAAAATTGCCAGGAGAGCAGACATGAGCACATGTCCGGTAGTAAAAGTATTAACACTTGGCGTTCTGTTAGGGCTTGCATCGGCATCCGGCATATCGCAGGCCAGCCCGGGCACCGATACGGCATCATTGATGGAGTACTGGTATCGACTGACGGCGAGGGATTGCGGTGGAAGGTTGGCATCCGATTGTTCAGGGCTGGTGTTCAGAGGGATAACCAGTAAACAGGTCTTTCTGCCTTGGGACCCCAGCCCCTATTCCCATAGCCTCGAAGCGGGGGGCACCGGGATTGCGATGGGAGGTACGTCGGTTTCATATTTAAGAACAGACACTGAGTATGATGGCCTTGGCTTGTTTAAATTCAATGGTTTTGCACTGATACCCAATGATTTTGTAAACAAGGAAAAACATTTCACGCTCAAGGTACTCTGCGCTTTTCCCATCGATGCGTGGACGAATCTTCGGACCGAAGGCGGCTGCGGTGATTACCAGGAGAATGGGAACACGCTGGGGGTGGTTGAAGACTATTGCCAGAAATTGAGCATCGCCACCGCCAAGGCCTGGATGGATCATTATTATCGCCAGGCCAATGACCCCGACCCGAACAAGGCACACAAATTTCAATGTGGTTTCGACACCACCAGGGATTATTTTGCTACGTACACCAAGGCCGACGCATTTAATACTTTCGTGGAGGCACGCAAGTTACTGGCCAGTGATCCCCAGGAATCGGCAGATGCGCGAGTGACCCAGACCGAGTTGCGAGTTGAAACATGGCCGAATAATGTATTTTGGAAGCGAGACTGGGGCAGTTCCGGACGAGTAAAATTTGACGCGCCGGTGTTCAGTGACAATGACCCGTTGAAAGCGACATACCGAGAACTTCCTATCGCTGCTTTCGTGTACATAGGCGATATCGGTAAAACAGATGCTCAAATGCTCGCTGCTCTTGAGCTTGCTCAGGATGACCAACGCCGCTGGATTGAACAAGGTAACAGTTGGAAACCGATCGTCAGGGTGCAGTTACCGAGAACGACAGCTGAGGATGCAAGATTTGCCTACTATGCGCAGGATCAGAAAGCCGCACCGCCTGTGGACAGCCGTTCATGCGACCAATACATAGAAAAGCTCGAGTGGACTGACAATTATGTGGAACCGGTAATGGGGACGATCTCGTCGCTTAGAA
Source organism: Pseudomonas sp. FSO-7 (assembly GCF_059579345.1). Lineage (NCBI taxonomy): Bacteria > Pseudomonadati > Pseudomonadota > Gammaproteobacteria > Pseudomonadales > Pseudomonadaceae > Pseudomonas > Pseudomonas sp. FSO-7. The sequence continues at coordinate 1,005,779 of NZ_CM184193.1, forward strand.
TAACGCCAACCGTCTGCGGGAGACGGGCCGGAGTCGGGAAAACCGATGTGGTGCTGGCCGAGGTGGCGATCAAGTCCGCTGTGGTTGCTCCGAATCATAAGGATTGGAATTTTGATCGCATGGGCACCAGCATGCGCCGCCAGCTTGCCTGTCATCTGGATTCGCCCGAGATTGCCCTGAATAAACCTACTTGGAGTATTGAGCCGGCTCGTCCCTACGTGGCTCACGATGTGATCATGCAATTGCCGGGCGACGCCAAATGTAATCCGCATTGATTGGGAGGGCCAAGGGGCCAAGCCGCCGTCGAGCGGCTGGCATCCGTGGCGTCACCGAGGTCAGTTCATCGCCGTTTCTGCTGGCGAAACGATGCTGGTCTTGCCTCCACGAGAGCGCCCCGAGCTCAGGTACTCGGCAATCGACTCCTGGGTCACTTCCCCCAGGAACACCCGCTCGGCGTCCAGCACCGGCAGCCACGAACGGTTGAACTCGTACATGCGCGACAGCAGGATCCGCAGGTGTTCGTCGTAGGCGGCAGTGGCGTTGAATTCGCGCAGGTATTGGCCGCACGTACCGCTCTGGCGGTGCAGGTCGCGACGGCGTACATAACCCAGGGCCTTGTTCTCGGCACAGGTGACCACCACGTAGCGTCGGTCATGTTCGTCCATCAACTCCAGCGCCTCACCCACTGGCGTTTCGGGGCTGACCGACGGGGCGTTGTCGGCGGCGTCTTCGGCCTTGACCAGCAACAGGCGCTTGAGCGTGCTGTCCTGGCCGACGAAGTTGCTGACGAACTCGTCGGCCGGATGCGCCAGCAACGTGTCCGGGTGATCGCACTGGACCAGCTTGCCGGCGCGGAAGATCGCGATCTTGTCCCCCAGCTTGATGGCCTCGTCGATGTCGTGGCTGACCATGATCACGGTCTTGTTCAGCGCCCGTTGCATCTCGAAGAACTCGTTCTGGATCATCTCGCGATTGATCGGGTCGACCGCGCCGAAGGGTTCGTCCATCAGCAGCAGCGGCGCATCGGCCGCCAAGGCCCGGATCACGCCGATCCGCTGCTGCTGGCCGCCGGACAGTTCACGAGGGTAGCGATGCAGGTACTGCTTGGGTTCGAGCTTGATCATGTTCATCAATTCGCGGGCGCGGTCGTGGCATTTCTGCTTGTCCCAGCCCAGCAGACGCGGGACGACGGTGATGTTTTCCTCGATGGTCATGTTCGGGAACAGGCCGATCTGCTGGATCACGTAGCCGATGTTGCGGCGCAGGGTCACTTCGTCGAGGCCGGTGGTGTCTTCGCCGTTGATCAATACCTTGCCCGAGGTGGGCGGGATCAGCCGGTTGATCATCTTCAGCGTGGTGCTTTTGCCACAGCCCGACGGCCCGAGGAACACGCAGATCTCGCCTTCATTGACGATCAGGTTCACCGAGTCCACGGCCTTGACGTCTTTGCCGTTGCTCTTGAAGGTTTTGCTGAGGTTTTGAAGTTCGATCATTTCAGTAGTCCTTTTGGGGTCAGCGAGCGTTGCAGCCATTGCAGAAGCAGGTCGGCGAAGATGGCCAGGAGACTGACCAGCACGGCGCCGACGATCAGCATCGACATGTCGCTGCGGCTGATGGAAGCGAGGATGAGCACGCCCAGGCCACCGGCACCGATGGTGGCGGCGATGGTCATGACGCCGATGTTCATGACCACGGCGGTGCGTACGCCGGCCAGGATCACCGGCACGGCGATGGGCAGTTCGACCATGCGCAGGCGCTGGGCGAAGGTCATGCCGATGCCGCGGGCGGCTTCACGGATGCCCGGTTCGACGCCGGTCAGGGCCAGGTAGGTGTTGCGCATGATCGGCAACAGCGAATAGAGAAACACTGCGGTGATCGCCGGCATCGGGCCCAGGCCCTGGCCGAATTTGGAATAGAACGGCAGCAGCAGGCCGAACAGCGCAATCGACGGAATCGTCAGCAGCACCGTGGCGCTGGCCTGTAGTGGGCCGGCGAGCGCCGGGAAGCGGGTCATGAAAATGCCCAGGGGTACGCCGACGACAATCGCCAGGGTCACGGCGATGCCCACCAGGGTGATGTGCTGCCAGGTCAGGTGCAGCACCAGCGGCCAGTCCAGATGGGAAAAGGCGTCAAGAAAGTCCATGGCTTTTCCTCCAGGTCATTGGGTTGAGAGCAGCGGATGTTGGCGCAGGAAATCGGCGGCAACGGCGGAGGGGCTTTCATGATCGACGTCCACGCGGGCGTTGAGCTGGCGCATGGTTGCATCGTCGAACAGCTCGGCCAGGGGCTTGAGCTGTGCGGCCAGTTGCGGGTGCGCGTCGAGGTACGCCTGGCGCACCACCGGCGCGGCGGTGTAGTCGGGGAAATAATGCTTGTCGTCTTCCAGCAACTTCAGCTTGAACGCGTTCAGCCGGCCGTCGGTGGTATAGACCAGGCCGGCGAACACCTGGCTATTGCGCAGGGCGGTGTAGACCAGGCCCGCGTCCATCTGCCGGATATTCTTGCGGGTCAGGTTCATGCCGTACTGCTCGACCATGCCCGCCAGGCCGTCGGAACGGTTGGCGAACTCGGTGTCCAGGGCCACCAGATGATTGTCATCGGCTTCGGCTTGCAACACCGTGTTCAATTGGCTGATAGTGTTGATTTGCGGGTATTTCTGCGCAACCTTTTCCGGCAGGGCCAGGGCGAAGGTATTGCTGAATTTCGACGGTGCCAACCAGACCAGGCCCTTTTTCGCGTCGAGTTCTTTCACCCGGGCGTAGGACTGGGCGCTGTCGAGTTTTTCCGTGACGTGGTTGTAGGCCACCAGCGACACGCCGGTGTACTCCCACAACAGGTCCAGTTGCCCGGTCTCATGGGCACTGCGGGCCAGGTTGCTGCCCAGGCCGCCGGTGATCTGCGCGTCGTAGCCCTTGGTGCGCAAATATTGCGCGGTGATTTCCGCCAGCAGCGTCTGCTCGGTGAACACCCGGGCGCCGAGGCGGATCAACGGTTTTTCAGCCGCTTGGGCGAACCCTGCGAACAGCAGGACACAGCCCAGTATCAAGCTCAACTTCTTCATAAACGATTTCCTTTTTCCAGCCGGACTTATGACGGTCGCAGACCGCGTTCCAGCCAGAGGCGGCTGGCCAGTGTCACCAGGCCGTCGAGCAGCAGCGCCAGCAAGGCGGTGCAGGCCGCGCCGAGCAACAGCTGCGGCTGGTTGTTCAGGGCGATGCCGGGGAAGATCAGGCTGCCGAGGCTGTTGGCGCCGATCAGGAACGCCAAGGGCGCGGTGCCGACGTTGATCGCCAGGGCCACGCGCACGCCACCGACGATGATCGGCACGGCGTTGGGCAACTCGACTTTCCACAACACCTGGCGCGGGGTCATGCCGATGCCGACAGCGGCCTCCTTGAGGGAGCCCTGGACATTCTTCAGGCCTTCATAGGTGTTGCGCACGATGGGCAACAACGAAGCGAGGAACAGGGCGAAGATAGCGGGCCCGCTGCCGATGCCCAGGATGCCCAGGGCGATGGCCAGTACGGCCAGGGGCGGTACGGTGTTACCGATGTTGAACACTTGCATGAAGCGTTCGGCGCGCCCGACCAGGCCAGGGCGGCTTAAGGCGATGCCGGCGGGGATGCCGACAATCAGGGCCGCCAACATGGAGGCCAAGACAAGCATCAGGTGCGCTTGCAGGTAAAACAGCAGATCGTCGCGGTAATGTCGGATCGTATCGATGCCGATCCAGTGGACCAACAGGGCCAGGAGGGCGACGACGACCGCACCTCCGATAAGCCCTTTGCCATAGCGGATAGCCACAGGCGGACTCCTTTGTCTTTCAGTCGGCGCACGCTTTCCCGGGCGGCAAACCATCACTGGTTGCCGGGAAACGTTCGCGAGAAGCAGCTCTTTGCAAGGCCGGTAAAACGGCCGTCGAAGTGAGCCATGAGCGCAGCCTCGTCAGGCTAACTTGCTGATTTTCAGACCCTGACGAATAGCCGTAACAGGGGGTGGACGCCTCCACGCGGCAAAAGGTTCCCATGTAAGGGAAGATCTGGCCACCCTGGATGTGCTCAACGGTTCGGTTCCTGGCGCAAGTTGAGCTATAATCGCCGCCCTTTTTTGAATCACCTGCCAGGCGATTTCCCATGACCAAACAGGCCGCCGAAGTCGCGAAACGCCGCACTTTCGCCATTATTTCCCACCCCGATGCCGGTAAGACCACCATCACCGAGAAGCTCTTGCTGATGGGCAAGGCGATTGCGGTCGCCGGCACGGTGAAGTCTCGCAAGTCCGACCGCCATGCCACCTCCGACTGGATGGAAATGGAAAAGCAACGGGGTATCTCCATTACCACGTCGGTCATGCAGTTTCCGTATCGCGATCACATGATCAACCTGCTCGACACCCCGGGCCACGAAGACTTCTCCGAAGACACCTACCGCACCCTGACCGCGGTGGACTCGGCCTTGATGGTCCTCGACGGCGGTAAAGGCGTCGAGCCACGGACCATCGCGCTGATGGACGTCTGCCGTCTGCGGGACACGCCGATCGTCAGCTTCATCAACAAACTCGACCGCGACATCCGTGACCCGATCGAACTGCTCGACGAGATCGAAGCGGTCCTGAAGATCAAGGCGGCGCCGATCACCTGGCCGATCGGTTGCTACCGCGACTTCAAGGGCGTGTACCACCTGGCCGACGACTACATCATCGTCTACACCGCCGGTCACGGGCACGAGCGCACCGACGTCAAGATCATCGAGAAGCTCGATTCCGACGAGGCCCGCGCCCACCTGGGCGATGAGTACGAGCGTTTTGTCGAGCAGTTGGAACTGGTGCAGGGCGCCTGCCATGAGTTCAACCAGCAGGAATTCCTCGACGGCCAACTGACCCCGGTGTTCTTCGGGACTGCCCTGGGCAACTTCGGCGTGGACCATGTGCTCGACGCCGTGGTCGACTGGGCTCCGCGCCCGCTACCACGCGTCGCCAACGAGCGCACCGTGGAGCCGGTGGAAGAGAAGTTCTCGGGCTTCGTGTTCAAGATCCAGGCGAACATGGACCCCAAGCACCGCGACCGCATCGCCTTCATGCGCATCTGCTCCGGCAAATACGACAAGGGCATGAAGATGCGCCACGTGCGCACCGGCAAGGACGTGCGCATCGGCGACGCCTTGACCTTCTTCTCCTCGGAGCGCGAACAACTGGAAGAAGCCTTCGCCGGTGACATCATCGGCCTGCACAACCACGGCACCATCCAGATCGGCGACACCTTCACCGAAGGCGAAGCCCTGGGCTTTACCGGCATCCCGCACTTCGCCCCGGAACTGTTCCGCCGCGTGCGCCTGAAGGACCCGCTCAAGTCCAAGCAATTGCGCCAGGGCCTGCAGCAACTGGCCGAAGAGGGCGCCACCCAGGTGTTCTTCCCGGAGCGCAGTAACGACATCATCCTCGGCGCCGTCGGTGTGCTGCAGTTCGACGTCGTCGCCAGCCGCTTGAAAGAGGAATACAAGGTTGAGTGCTCCTACGAGCCGATCACCGTGTACTCCGCCCGTTGGGTCGAATGCGGCGACAAGAAGAAACTCGAGGAATTCTCCAACAAGGCCGTGGAAAACCTCGCGTTGGATGGCGGCGGCCACCTGACCTACCTAGCCCCAACCCGGGTCAATCTGGCACTGATGGAAGAGCGCTGGCCGGATGTCAAATTCCGCGCGACGCGTGAGCATCACTAAGCAATAAGCGTTAAAACCGAAAACCTGTGGGAGCGAGCTTGCTCGCGATAGCGGTGGGACAGTCAGCATCTGTGCCGGATGTGCCACCGTCATCGCGAGCCGGCTCGCTCCCACATGGGTCTTGTGCCAGTGCTCAATCTCCCGGTCATCCATAACCCCTGTGGGAGCGAGCCTGCTCGCGATAGCGGTGGGTCAGTCAGCATCTATGTCGGATGTGCCGCCGTCATCGCGAGCAAGCCCGCTCCCACACTGGCTTCTGGCGTTAGTTGGTTTGGAGATAACGCTTATTCGAAACCAATCTGTCGGGCAGCGGCATTTCTGTTGGTTCTGTGGCGTCCTATCTGGTGAACCGGCCTGTTCAGAACTAGATTTTCTTGAGCGCCGTCGGGCCCCGGCTTTATCCGGAAAAAGAAGGAAATGGCTATGAATAAGCTGCTACGCATGATGTTTTTGCTAAAGGTACTGGTGATGCTTTCCCTCGGTTCAACGGCTGCGTGGGCCGAGTGCGATGAGCATGAGAAGCACGCGTCGAGTGGCTCGGTGGTTCAGGGTGAGTTGATGCTTGCCGCGACCGATGCGGACGCAGGTGATCCGGACGATGGTGAGGACGATGATGGTTCGCCAATCGACACCCCGGATGACGATGAGGATGCAGAGGGCGATAGCCAGACGTAGAGGTCTGTTCTAAAGAAAACCCCTCCAGCCCCAACTGAGACTCAGTCGGGCCTGGAGGGGTTTTTTATGCAGGGTGCATGACCCAAGGCGAAGACTTACCCCTGTGGCGAGGGAGCTTGCTCCCGCTGGACTGCGTAGCAGGCCCGAAAAAGAGGGGCCGCTGCGCGGCCCAGCGGGAGCAAGCTCCCTCGCCACAAAGGCTCTATTTGCCTTTGCCTGACACCTTACGCCGCGCCGTCGAGAAACCGCTCGGCGTAGTGACACGCCACCTGCCGGTTATCGAGCAACCGCAACGCCGGTTCTTCGGTTTGGCAACGCTCGGTGGCGTACGGGCAGCGCTTGTGGAAGGCGCAGCCGGACGGCGGGTTGAGCGGGTTGGGCAGTTCGCCGACGATCTTGATCTTCGGCTTGTTCGGGTCCGGGTGGATGGTCGGGGTGGCCGACAGCAGCGCCTGGGTGTAGGGGTGCAGCGGGCGGCTGTAGATGTTCTCGTTGGGGCCCATTTCCACCGGGCGGCCGAGGTACATCACCATCACGTCGTCGGCCACGTGCTGCACCACTGCCAGGTTGTGGGAAATGAACACGTAGGCGGTGTTGAATTCCTGCTGCAGGTCCATGAACAGGTTCAGCACCTGGGCCTGGATCGACACGTCCAGCGCCGACGTCGGTTCGTCCGCCACCAGCACCTTGGGTTGCAACATCATGGCGCGGGCCAGGGCGATGCGCTGGCGCTGGCCGCCGGAGAACATGTGCGGGTAGCGCTGGTAATGCTCGGGACGCAAGCCCACCTGCTTCATCATCGCCTGGACTTTCTCCCGCCGCTCGGTGGCCGACAGGTTGGTGTTGATCAGCAACGGCTCGGCCAGTTGATCGCCGATTTTCTGCCGTGGGTTGAGGGACGCGTAGGGGCTCTGGAAGACCATCTGCACGTCTTTGCGCAATTGCTTGCGTTCGGCCTTGTTGGCGCCGGCCACTTCCTGGCCGGCGATTTTCAAGGAGCCGGCGGACGGTTCTTCGATCAGCGTCAGGGCCCGGGCGAGGGTGGATTTGCCGCAACCGGATTCGCCCACCACGGCCAGGGTCTTGCCGGCTTCCAGTTCGAACGACACACCGTTGAGGGCGCGCACGGTCGCATGGCCCTTGAACATGCCACGGGACACTTCGTAATGACGGGTCAGGTCACGGGCGGTAAGTACGACGGCCATCACGCCACCTCCTGGTTCAACGGGTAGAAGCAGCGGGCGAGGCTGTTGGATTTCGGATCGAGGGCCGGGCGTTGTTGACGGCAGTTGTCCTGCACGTACGGGCAGCGCGGCGACAGCAGGCAGCCTTGTGGACGGTCGTAGCGACCGGGCACGATGCCCGGCAGAGTCGCCAGGCGTTCGGCGCCCATGCTGTGCTCCGGAATCGCCGCCAGCAGCGCTTCGCTGTAGGGGTGGGCCGGAATGTCGAACAGCTGCGGCACCTGGCCCACTTCCACGGCCTGGCCGGCGTACATCACGCACACGCGCTGGGCGGTTTCAGCCACCACGGCCAGGTCGTGGGTGATCAGCACCAGGCCCATGTTCTGCTCTTTTTGCAGGGCCAGCAGCAGGTCCATGATCTGCGCCTGAATGGTCACGTCGAGGGCGGTGGTCGGTTCGTCGGCGATCAACAATTTCGGCTCGCCGGCAATCGCCATGGCAATCGCCACGCGCTGGCTCATGCCGCCGGACAGTTGATGCGGGTAGGCGTCCATGCGGCTGGAGGCGCCGGGGATCTCGACCTTTTCCAGCAGCTCGATGGCGCGCTTGCGGGCGGCCTTGCCGGACATCTTCAGGTGCAGGCGCAGCACTTCTTCAATCTGGAAACCCACGGTGTAGCTGGGGTTGAGCGCGGTCATCGGGTCCTGGAACACCATCGCCAGGTCCTTGCCGACGATCTGCCGGCGCTGGCGGTTGCTCAGCTTGAGCATGTTCTTGCCATCGAAGTTCAGCGCATCGGCGGTGACGATGCCGGGGTGCTCGATCAGGCCCATCAGCGCCATCATGGTCACGGATTTACCCGAGCCCGATTCGCCGACGATGGCCAGGACTTCGCCTTTTTCCACGCTCAGGTCCAGGCCGTCGACCACCGGCACGGCGGTGGCGTCGCCGAAGCGAACGTTGAGATTCTTGATTTCTAGCAGTGACATGGGAATCTCCTCAGGCGGCATTCTTGAGTTTCGGGTCCAGCGCATCGCGCAGCCCGTCGCCCATCAGGTTGATTGCCAGCACGCTGAGCAAAATGGTCAAGCCAGGCAGGCTCACGACCCACCAGGCGCGTTCGATGTAGTCGCGGGCCGAGGCCAGCATGGTGCCCCACTCCGGGGTGGGCGGTTGCACGCCGAGGCCGAGGAAGCCCAGGGCGGCGGCGTCGAGGATGGCCGAGGAAAAGCTCAGGGTCGCCTGGACGATCAGCGGAGCCATGCAGTTAGGCAGCACGGTGATGAACATCAGGCGCGGCAGGCCGGCACCGGCGAGGCGGGCGGCGGTCACGTAGTCGCGGTTCAGTTCGCCCATCACCGCGGCACGGGTCAGGCGCACGTAGGACGGCAGCGACACGATGGCGATGGCGATCACGGTGTTGATCAGGCCTGGGCCGAGGATGGCGACGATCGCCACGGCCAGTAGCAGCGAAGGCAGGGCGAGCATGATGTCCATCAGGCGCATGATGGTCGGGCCGAGGATGCGCGGGAAAAACCCGGCGAACAGCCCCAGCAGGATGCCCGGGATCAGCGACATCACCACCGATGACAAGCCGATCAGCAGCGACAGGCGCGAACCCTGGATCAGGCGCGACAGCAGGTCGCGGCCCAGTTCGTCGGTGCCCAGCAGGAACTGGATCTGCCCGCCTTCAAGCCAGGCCGGCGGCGTCAGCAGGAAGTCGCGGTATTGCTCGCTCGGGTCATGGGGCGCGACCCACGGGGCGAAGATCGCGCAGAACACGATCAGGATCATGAACAGCAGCCCGGCCACGGCGCCCTTGTTGCGGGAAAACGCCTGCCAGAATTCTTTGTACGGGGACGGGTACAGCAGGCTTTGATCGACTGCTACCGCGGTAGTTGGAGTACTCATGGTTTTGATCTCAGCGCTGGTGACGGATGCGTGGGTTGGCAAAGCCGTAGAGGATGTCCACGACGAAGTTGACCAGAATCACCAGGCAGGCGATTAACAGGATGCCGTTCTGCACCACGGGGTAGTCCCGGGCGCCGATGGCTTCGATCAGCCACTTGCCGATGCCCGGCCAGGAGAAGATCGTTTCGGTCAGGACCGCACCGGCCAGCAGCGTGCCGACTTGCAGGCCAACCACGGTCAGTACCGGGATCAGTGCGTTGCGCAGGCCATGCACGAACACCACGCGCGACGGCGACAGGCCCTTGGCCTTGGCGGTGCGGATGTAGTCTTCACGCAGCACTTCGAGCATCGAAGAACGGGTCATGCGGGCGATGACCGCCAGCGGAATGGTGCCCAGCACGATGGCCGGCAGGATCAGGTGGTGCAGGGCATCGAGGAACGCGCCCGGCTCGTCGGCCAGCAGCGTGTCGATCAGCATGAAGCCGGTTTTCGGCTCGATGTCGTAGAGCAGGTCGATCCGTCCCGACACCGGCGTCCAGCCCAGGGAGACCGAGAAGAACATGATCAGGATCAGGCCCCACCAGAAGATCGGCATAGAATACCCCGCCAGGGAGATGCCCATCACCCCATGGTCGAACAGGGATCCTCGCTTGAGTGCCGCGATCACCCCGGCCAGCAGGCCCAGGATACCGGCGAACAACAGGGCGGCCATGGACAGTTCCAGGGTCGCGGGAAACAGGGAGCTGAACTCGGTCCATACGCTTTCACGGGTACGCAGCGATTCGCCGAGGTCGCCGTGGGCCAGTTTGCCGATGTAGTCCAGGTACTGGGCATACAGCGGTTTGTTGAGGCCAAGGCGTTCCATTGCCTGTGCATGCATTTCGGGATCGACCCGACGTTCGCCCATCATCACTTCCACGGGGTCGCCGGGGATCATGCGAATCAACGCGAAGGTCAGCAAGGTGATGCCGAAGAACGTGGGGATCAGTAATCCCAATCGGCGGGCAATAAAACTAAACATCTTCAGGTGTACCTCATCAGCCGGTTAGGCGTGCCCGGTAGCCCTCGGATAAGGGATACCGGGCGTTTTCTTATCTACTTCACCTGGGTGGTGGCGAAGTTGTTGGTGGTGAGCGGGCTAATCACATAGCCCTCTACGTTGTTGCGCATTGCGGTGAACATGCGGGTGTGGGCCATGCTGATCCACGGTTGGTCCTGGTTGAAAATCACCTGGGCCTGTTCATAGAGCTTGGCGCGCTCTTCGGGGTTCACCGTGGCGCGTGCCTGGTCGATCAGCGTCTGGAATTTCTCGTTGCACCAGCGCGCGTAGTTTTCGCCGTTCTTGGCCGCCTCGCAACTGAGCATAGGCGTCAGGAAGTTATCCGGGTCGCCGTTGTCGCCCGCCCATCCGGCGGACACCATGTCGTGCTCGCCGTTTTTCGCGCGCTTGAGCATTTCGCCCCATTCCATCACGCGGATGTCGACCTTGATCCCGACCTTCGCCAGGTCCGCCTGCATCATCTGTGCGCCGAGCATCGGGTTGGGGTTGGTCGGGCCGCCGCCGTTGCGGGTGAACAGGGTGAACACGGTGCCTTCCGGCACGCCGGCTTCCTTGAGCAACTGGCGGGCTTTGTCCAGGTCGCGGGTGGGGTTCTTCAGGTCGTGGTTGAAGCCCAGCAGGGTTGGCGGGTACGGGTTGACCGCCACGGTGGCGTTGCCCTTGCCGAACAGCGCGTTGACGTAGGCTTCCTTGTCGAAGGCCAGGTCGATGGCCTTGCGCACCCGCACGTCGCTCATGTATTTGTGGCTGGTGTTCAGGGCGGTGTAGGAGACGGTCATCGCGTCCAGTTCAGTGACCTTCAGGTTCGGGTCTTTCTTGATGCTGGGGATGTCATCGGGTTTCGGATACAGCGCGATCTGGCACTCGTTGGTCTTGAGTTTTTGCATGCGTACGTTGTTGTCGGTGGCGATGGCCAATACCAGCGCATCGGCCGGCGGCTTGCCACGGAAGTAGTCCGGGTTGGCCTTGAAGCGAACCTGGGCGTCCTTGTTGTAGCGCTGGAAGACGAACGGCCCGGTGCCGACTGGCTTGCTGTTGAGGTCGCCGGCCTTGCCTGCCTTGAGCAACTGGTCGGCGTATTCGGCCGGGTAGATCGAGGAGAAGGCCATGGCGATGTCGGCCAGGAACGGCGCTTCGCGGCGGGTCAGGCTGAACTTGACCGTGTGCTCGTCGACTTTCTCGACGCTTTTGAGCAGTTCCTTGAAGCCCATGCTTTCAAAGTAGGGGAAGCCCACGCTCGACAGTTTGTGCCACGGGTGGTTCGGGTCCAGCTGGCGCTGGAAGCTCCAGACCACGTCGTCGGCGTTCATGTCGCGGGTCGGCTTGAAGTAGTCGGTGGTGTGGAACTTGACGCCCTTGCGCAGGTGGAAGGTGTACGTCAGGCCATCGTCACTGATGTCCCAGGATTCGGCCAGGGCCGGAATCACTTCGGTGGTGCCGGGCTTGAAATCGGCCAGGCGATTGAAAATGGTTTCCGCCACGGCATCGGCGGTGACTGCAGTCGTGTACTGGACCATGTCGAAGCCTTCCGGGCTGGCTTCTGTGCAAACCACCAGGGGTTTGGCCGTGGCGCCAACGGCGACGCTCAGCAGCGCGGCGGCGATGGCGGCGCGTAGGGGAATCATGTTCATCGTCAATCCTCTGCAATCGGGTCAATGGCAAAAGACCGGGCGGACGACCTCGTGAGTCGACCGCCCGGTGGCAGTTTAGAGAATGTTGAACGGGATGGTGGTGACCAGGCGGAACTCGTTGAGGCTGCCGTCGGCCTGGTTTTCGCTGGCGCGGTGTGCGGTGTAGGTCGCACGGATCGCGGTGGCTTTCAGAGGACCGCTCTGTACGGCATAGGACGCGCCGACGCCGTATTCGTAGTGGTGCTCACCGTCCATGGCCCGCACGTCGCTGTAACCGGTGCTGTTGTAATGCGTACCGTCGATGCCCCAGCCGCGCGCCTGGTAGATGTTGAACTTCAGGCCGGGCACGCCGTATTCGGCCATGTTCAGGCCGTAGGCGATCTGGAAGGATTTCTCGTTCGGGCCGTTGAAGTCCGACAGCAGGGAGTTGGCCAGGTAGATGCCGTTGGTTTCGTGCAGGTAGTCGAAGTACTCGTTACCGTTCACTTCCTGGTACGAGAACGTCAGGCTGTGGGCCTGGTGCGTCAGGCCGAACGACAGGGAGTAGGTGTCGTTGTCGATCTCGCCCAGCTTGCTTTTGCCCGAGTCCACGGTCTTGTAGTAGTTCAGGCCGGTGGTCAGGCTCAGCACCGAGCTGTCGCCCAGTTCATGGGTGGCGCCGAAATAGTACTGGTTCCACATGTCTTCGGCTTCGGTCGCCCAGAGGCTGGTCTTCAGGCTGGCCAGTGGCTGGTAAGTGATACCAGCGGTGTTGACGTGATCGGTCTCGACGCTGCTGTCACCGTATTCGGAACGGAACTTGCGCTGGCTCTCTTCGGTACGCGGCGAGTTGCGGTCGAAGGTGGCGATATCGAACGCCAGGTTTTCGAATTCTTCGCTGTGCAGGCTCACACCTTGGAAGCTGGAGGGCAGGGCACGGTTGCCGATGACGTCGACCATCGGGCTGCTGAAGTTCTGGCGGCCGGCGGTCAGGGTGGTGTTGGAAACACGGGCCTTGAGGTTGGCCAGGCCCAGTTTGCTCCACTGGCCCACGGCGTCGCCGCCTTCGCGGGTCAGGGTACGGTTGTTGCCGGCGCCAGGACGGGTGGTCGGTGCACCGCCATTGTTGGACGCCAGGTCCTTGCGGTCCTGGTCCAGGGCGATAGCGTTGTAGGCGGCCACTTCGGTGCTGAAGCCTACGGTGCCTTCGGTGAAGCCCGAGTTGTACTTGACGATGGTGCCTTGCACCCAGTTGATCCGGCGGTCGGTCTCGCGTGCTTCACCGTTTTTGCGATAGGTGAGTTTCGTGCCGCGCTTGAATTGCTCGTTGGCGTACCAGTTGCGCGTGGTGCCAGTGATGGACTGGCCATCGATGAAACCCTTGGCTTCGCTTTGCTCGCTGGTGGTCTTGAGGGTCACCGGGGTGACGGCCTGGCTCTGGGATTCTGCAAACGCCGTTGCGCTAATGCTGCTAATGGCCAAGGCCAGTATCGCGGTGCTGCTCAGTTTCATCGGTAACGCTCCTTTTCTTTCTTTTTTAATGCCGTTCTTTTTTGGTGATACGGCTATCGGTTTTACAACTCATTCACAGCTTGCAAACGTTTGCTTGATGCCTGATTGGCGAATTACGGCAAGACGTCGGCGTGGGGCTTCCAAAGGAAGCCCGCGCTGTGTGGCTAACGGTTATGGGTTCAGGCTGACGCCCGAGAAGACATTGCGACCGAAGGGGCTGACCTTGAACCCTTCGACTTTGGTACTCAGCGGCTGGTTGACCGTCGAGTGGGCAACAGGGGTGATCGGCACTTGCTGCTTGAGCAACTGCTGGGCCTGTTTGTAGAGCACGGTGCGCTGGTCGCGGTCGGTGACGACCTTGGCCTGCTTGATCAGCTTGTCGTAGTCCTGGTCACACCACATGGAGTAGTTGTTGCCGCCAATCGCATCACAGCTGTACAGCGTACCGAGCCAGTTGTCCGGGTCCCCGTTGTCACCGGTCCAACCGATCAGGCTCACGTCATGCTCGCCGTTCTTGGTGCGCTTGATGTACTCGCCCCATTCGTAGCTGACGATCTTCACTTTCAAGCCGATCTTCGCCCAGTCGGCCTGGAGCATCTCGGCCATCAGCTTGGCGTTGGGGTTGTACGGGCGTTGCACGGGCATGGCCCAGAGGGTGATTTCGGTGCCTTCCTTGACCCCGGCGGCCTTGAGCAACTCCTTGGCTTTTTCCGGGTTGTAGGCGGTGTCCTTGATGGTGTCGTCATAGGACCACTGCGTCGGCGGCATGGCATTGACCGCCAGTTGTCCCGCGCCCTGGTACACGGCATTGAGAATGCCTTGCTTGTTCACCGCCATGTCCAGCGCCCGGCGCACTTCGACCTGGTCGAACGGCTTGTGGCGGGTGTTATAGGCGATGTAGCCCAGGTTGAAGCCGGGCTTCTCGATCAACTGCAGCTTGGGGTCGTTCTTCAAGGCCGGCACGTCGGCGGGACGCGGATGCAGGGTGATCTGGCATTCGTTGGCCTTGAGTTTCTGCACCCGCACCGAGGCATCGGTGTTGATGGAGAAGATCAGGTTGTTCAGCTTCACCCGCTCCGGCGCCCAGTATTGCTGGTTGGCGACGTAGCGGATGTTGGAGTCTTTCTGGTAGCTCTTGAACTCGAACGGCCCGGTGCCGATCGGCTTCTGGTTGATGTCGCTCGGCTTGCCGCTCTTGAGCAACTGGTCGGCGTATTCGGCGGACAGGATCGCGGCGAAACTCATGGCGATGTTCTGGATGAACGCGGCGTCCACGCTGTTGAGCGTCATGACCACGGTCAACGGCCCGGTCGCTTCCACCTTGGCGATGTTCTTGTTCAGGCTCATGCCGTTGAAGTAGGGGAACTCGGTGGGGTAGGCCTTGCGGAACGGATGCTGCGGATCAAGCATGCGGTTGAAGGTGAACAGCACGTCGTCGGCGTTGAAATCCCGGGTCGGCGTGAAGTAGTCGGTGGTGTGAAACTTCACCCCTTCGCGCAGGTGGAAGGTGTACTTCAAGCCGTCTTCGGAAATGTCCCAACTGGTCGCCAGGCCCGGGACGACGTTGGTCGCGCCTTTTTCGAACTCGGCCAGGCGGTTGTACAGCGGTTCGGCGGCATCGTTGTCGGTGGCCGTGGTGTATTGCGCGGTGTCGAAACCGGCGGGGCTGCCTTCGGAACAGAACACCAGGCTACCGCCGGCGGCCTGGGCTGCGGATGTGGCGGCCAGCAGGCCGGTGCCCAGCAATGCGGATAAAACCAAGGTATGGCGCATGACGCTCCCTCTCTCGTTCGGGGTGTTTTAACAGTGAACCGGTGTCCTTCCGGGGACAGGTCCGGCGTACTGAGCTCGTTCCATTGCGTAGCGATGCCGCAGGGCTGGCAAGCCGTCCAGGTGCCGACGGTATGAGCCGTGGGCCGGGCGGTAAATGCGTAATACCTGAAAGACTTGTGGGAAAAGGCGATACGTCCCAAACCAACTGCTGTGGTACGCAGTGCTTTTGGATGTAGGCGTTTTCCTGGGTCTTGGCTTAAAGCAACGGCATGCCGTGGGAGCGAGCCCTGCTCGCGATGGCGTTGTTGGTACACCGCCATCGCGCTCAAAAGAGGGGCTGCTACGCAGCCCAGCGGGAGCAAGCTCCCTCGCCACAGGTCACCTTATTTGCTGACGCTGACGCCGTAGAAGGAGTTCAAGCCAAATGGGCTGATCTTGAAGTCCTGCACGTTGGCGCGCATGGGTTGATACACCGTCGAGTGAGCGATAGGTGTCATTGGCACGGCATCCTTGAGGACGTGTTGTGCCTGTTTGTACAGTTCGGTGCGTTTGGACTGGTCGGTGGTGCGCTTGGCTTCCTTGACCAGGCCATCGAATTTCTTGTCGCACCATTTGGAGAAGTTGTTGCCGGCCAGCGAGTCGCAACCGAACAGCACGTTGAGCCAGTTGTCCGGGTCACCGTTGTCGCCGCTCCAGCCGATGATCATCGCCTGGTTCTCGCCGCCTTTGGAGCGCTTGATGTACTCGCCCCATTCGTAGCTGACGATGTTGACGTTCAGGCCGATCTTCTTCCAGTCGGACTGCAGCATCTCGGCCATCAGCTTGGCGTTCGGGTTATACGGACGCTGAACCGGCATCGCCCACAGGGTGATGTTGGTGCCTTCCTTGACGCCGGCTTCCTTGAGCAGCTCTTTAGCTTTCTCAGGATCGTACTTGGCGTCCTTGATGGTGGTGTCGTAGGACCATTGGGTTGGCGGCATGGCGTTGACCGCCAGTTGGCCGGCGCCCTGGTAGACCGAGTCGATGATCTGCGGCTTGTTGACCGCCATGTCCAGCGCCTGGCGGACTTTCAGGTCAGCCAGCACGTTTGGCTCGTTGCTGCCCTTGATCTTGTCCATCACGTTATAGGCGATGTAGCCCAGGTTGAAACCCGCCTGGTCCGGCATCTTCAGTGTCTTGTCTTCCTTCAGGGCCTTGAGGTCGGCCGGGCGTGGGAAGAGGGTGATCTGGCATTCGTTTTTCTTGAGCTTTTGCATGCGCACCGACGGGTCGGTGGTGATGGCGAAGATCAGGTTGTCGATCTTCACGTCGTCAGGCTTCCAGTAGTCCTTGTTCCCGGTGTAGCGGATGTTGGAGTCTTTCTGGTAGCTCTTGAATACGAATGGGCCGGTGCCGATCGGCTTCTGGTTGATGTCGGGGGCCTTGCCTTCCTTGAGCAACTGGGCGGCGTATTCGGCGGACTGGATCGAAGCGAAGCTCATGGCCATGTTCTGGATGAACGCGGCGTCGACATCCTTGAGGGTGAACTTGACGGTGTGGTCGTCGACTTTATCGATCTTGGTGATGTTGGTGTCCATCCCCATGTCGGTGAAGTACGGGAATTCGGTCGGGTAGGCCTTACGGAACGGGTCGTCCTTGTTGATCATCCGATTGAAGGTGAACAGCACATCGTCGGCGTTGAATTCGCGGGTCGGCTTGAAGTACGGGGTGGTGTGGAACTTGACGCCTTCACGCAGGTGGAAGGTGTAGGTCAGGCCGTCTTCGGAAATGTCCCATTTGGTCGCCAGGCCAGGAATCACGACGGTGCCGCCACGTTCGAACTGGGTCAGACGGTTGAACATGGTCTCTGCAGAGGCGTCGAAGTCGGTTCCGGTGGTGTACTGACCCGGGTCAAAACCGGCCGGGCTCCCTTCGGAGCAGAACACCAGGTTAGTCGCGGCTTGGGCGAAAGGTGCGCTGGCTAATAAGCTTGCGCCGACTAAAAACGGAATGACCGCTTGTTTAAGCATGTTGGCCTCATGATTTGTTGTCATTTTTGGATTTGAGGGCGACCTCGTGAGTCGTCCTGCGGATACTTATGCAGGCCCCATACCCAATGCAAGATCCAGAGCGGTTACAAGTCTGAAACAGTGGCACGAACGTACCTTAATGTCGCATCTGTGTAACTTCCGACGCATTTGATCGTTTGCGCGCGTTTTTTAGGGGCGAATTGCGCCCTTTCCCGGTGCGCCGCGTGGCTTCGATGCACCGGGAATGGGCGGGTATTACTTCTTCAAACCCACGCCGTAGAAGGGTGTGAGGCCGAATGGGCTGAGTTTGAAATCCACCACCTGCCTGTTTATCGGCTGGAATACCGTGGAGTTGGCGATCGGGGTGATCGGCACCTGTTGCTTGAGGATTTTCTGCGCTTGTTGGTACAGATCGATCCGTTGCTGGCGGTCGGTGGAGACCTTGGCCTGCTGGATCAAGCGGTCGTAGGCCGGGTCGCACCACTTGGCGTAGTTGCTGCCCTTGACCGCCGCGCAGCTGTACAGCACCCCCAGCCAGTTGTCGGGGTCGCCGTTATCGCCGGTCCAACCGTAGATCATCACATCATGTTCGCCATTTTTCGCACGCTTGATGTACTCGCCCCATTCATAACTGACGATGTTGGCCTTGATCCCGATCTTGGCCCAATCCTGCTGGATCATCTGTGCCGACATCCGGGCGTTGGGGTTGGAGGCGCGTTGCACCGTCATTGCCCATAAATTGAGGGTGGTACCCGGCGCAACCCCGGCCTCCTTGAGTAGCGCCTTGGCCTTGGTCACGTCGTGGGGCGCGTCCTGGATGCTCGGGTCGAACGACCACTGGGCCGGCGGCAAGGCGTTCTGCGCCAGTTGTCCGGCGCTCTGGTACACGGCCTTGATGATCGCCGGCTTGTCGATGGCCATGTCCAGCGCCTGGCGGACCTTGAGTTGGTCCAGGGGCGGGTGCGTCACGTTGTAGGCCAGGAAGCCCAGGTTGAAACCGGGCTGCTTGAGTACTTGTAGGTTCGGATCCTGTTCGATCACCTCGATGTCGGCCGGGCGTGGGTAGCCACTGACCTGGCATTCGCCGCGCTTGAGTTTTTGCAGGCGCACGGCGGCGTCTGGGGTGATGGAGAAAATCAGGTTGTCGAGCTTCACGTCCTCGGGTTTCCAGTACGCGGTATTGGCGGCGTAGCGGATCTGCGAGTCCTTCTGATAGCGCTTGAACACGAACGGCCCGGTGCCGACGGGTTTCTGGTTGAGATCGCCGGCCTTGCCTTCCTTCAACAACTGCGCCGCGTATTCGGCGGACTGCACGGAAGCGAAACTCATCGCCAGGTTTTGCACGAAGGCGGCGTCGACGTTGTTCAGGTTGAAACGCACGGTGTGTTCATCGACTTTTTCAACGCTTTTGATCGTGGTGTTCAGGCCCATGTCGGTGAAGTACGGCGATTCGGTGGGGTAGGCCTGGCGGAACGGGTGCTGCGGGTCGAGCAGGCGCTGGAAGGTGAACAGCACATCGTCGGCGTTGAAGTCGCGGGTGGGGGTGAAGGTGTCGGTGGTGTGGAATTTCACGCCGTCGCGCAGGTGGAAGGTGTAGGCCAGGCCGTCGGGCGATACGTCCCAGCTCGTGGCTAATCCAGGTTCGACCTCGGTGCCGCCGCGTTTGAATTGGGTGAGGCGGTTGAAGACGGTTTCGGCTGAGGCGTCGAAGTCGGTGCCGCTGGTGTATTGGCTGGGGTCGAATCCGGCGGGGCTGGCTTCGGAGCAGTAGACCAGGGTGGTGGCGGCCTGGGCCAGTGGGGCGCTGCTGATCAGGGTCAGGGTGAGCAGGAGGGGTTTGAAGGTGGTTCTGTCCATGAAATCCCTTGGGGGGTGGCGAGGTTTTCAGGAGAGTAGCGTTGCGGGTGGGGGTGTTGGAAATATCGAAAAGTGAGGGGGACTGTTGGGTTTGGGCATAGCGCTTTGGACGAGGCGGCCTTATAGCCGGCCTGTTTCTCCCGGGTGTACACCTGTCAGGTTTGTGGGAGCAAAGCTTGCTCGCGATGGCGGCCTGAGGGACAACCTCAAATTGCGGGCCGACCACAAAATCGTGGCGAGGGAGCTTGCTCCCGCTGGGGCGCGAAGCGGCCCTAAACAGCGACTCCATTCATCTGACACTCCGAGGTGTTGGTTGGGGGGCTGCTGCGCAGCCCAAGCGGGAGCAAGCTCCCTCGCCACGGGTTTGCGGGGACCTGAGAAGCGGGATGAGTCATTCATTTGTGTCGGAAGGATCATCGGCCCCGAAACGAAACATCCCACAGCTTTTTAGGGTTGTCCCTCGGAAATGCGCTCTCTAACCTTTGAACGTCGCTGCCTAATCAGCGACCGGGTGTGGAAACCTGAACCTTTAGCAGTGGCATGGCTGAACATCGTGTTGCCGACGTCTCGTTTCGTCTGCAAACTGCGTCTTGGCGGCTGTGCGTGGGCAGACTTCGGTCTGGCCGGGTCCTGCTAACCGGTATTTCCACCCCGCGTACCGCTGCCACCTTATTGTCGCGTGGAAACGACACAGGGATGGCTCCAATTTTTAAGCAGGAGCAATGAATATGGATAAGTCAGTCCCCGACCCACCCTTCAACAAAACCAACCCTCTTTCCGGCTTCGATTCCATCGAAGACCTGCTCAAAGACCGCGCCGCCGCCGAGCGCGCCCTCAATCATTACCTCAACCCAAAGCCTTCAGAGCCAAGCACCGATCAGCGCATCGACAGCCTGTTTTCCGTCACCGCCAAAGCCGACGCCGACACGCTGTTGACCAGCACCTCCGAAACCCTGGCTTCGATAAAAGCCATGGCCGAGGACCTGGCCTTTGAAGTGGAGGGTACGCGGCGCAGCGTGGCGCTGGGGATTCATCAGTTAGTGGAGTTGTGCCAGTTGCTGGTGGACAAGGCGTTGGATCAGCTTGAGGCACCGGTCAGCCCGGCAGCGTGATCCCCCGTGGCGAGGGAGCTTGCTCCCGCTGGGGCGCGAAGCGGCCCCAACAGCAGCGACTGCATCCAGCTGATACACCGAGGTGTCAGGGTTGGGGCTGCTGCGCAGCCCAGCGGGGATAAATCCCCTCGCCACAGGGTTTCTCCTCGCAAGTTTGAGAGGTTCGGTCCGTATGGGCGTCCACCTGTCAGCTCTGACAGTAGACGGTCTCGGGGGCGTGGTTAGGATGCTGGATACGGGCGTGCTTTATTCAAAGCAGCGATGCCGTACCGATCTAACTTAACGGATGAGGTTCGATGATGGCCGCTAACGAAATCCGCATATCACTTAAAGATCTTGACCGTGATGAAAACCCTGAGGTTCGGCTCAAGTTCTATCGTGACGAACAGTGTTACCTCGATACCTTTGTGTCGTCCTCTCTGAAGGATGGCCGCTACGACAAGGTGGGGATAAAAACTGATTTAAACGAGGATGGCGCGCGCGACGGGCAAGATATCGAATTGCTCACCAAGCTCGCGCAGGCGGCTGCGCCTTTGCTGAAGTAAAAACATAGCAGACAGTTTGATCGTTCCTACGCTCCGCGTGGGAATGCCTCCACGGACGCTCCGCGTTCGGCTTTGGACGGGACGCAGAGGGTCTCGGGCTGCATTCCCACGCGGAGCGTGGGAATGATCGGCTCAGGCGGGTTACGGCATCAACACCTCAACCACCCCATCCGCCGTCATCGTCACTTGGCTGGTGCCAGGTACGACTTCCGGCGTGACCGACTCAGCATCCATGGACGCCGCTTTCATCATCATTTGCGGGCGCATGTACGGTTGTGGATAACCGTTGGTGTTGAAGTTCAGATTGACGATTTTGTAACCCTTGCCGCCCAGGGCATCGGTGGCCAGTTGGGCGCGGGCCTTGAAGGCGTTGACGGCATCTTTGAGCAGGGCGTCTTCGCTGCTCTGGCGGGTGGCGGTGGCGATGGCGAAGTCCATGCCGCCCATTTTCAGGTCGCCCAGCAGTTCGCCGGTGAGTTTGGACAGGGCGGCGAAGTCGGCGCTTTCCAGGCGCAGTTCGGCGCGTTCGCGCCAGCCGGTGATTTTCTGGCCTTTGTTGTCGTAGATCGGGTAACTGCTACGGCTGCCCTGGCGCAGGGTGATGTCCTTGACTTGTTTGGCCTGGTCGATGGCTTTGTTCAGCGTAGTGCTGACGGTCGCGGCGAGTTTGGCCGGGTCGGTGTTTTGTTCCTCGGTGTAGAGGGTGACGATCATCAGGTCACGCGCCACGTCCTTGTTGACTTCGGCGCGCAGGGAAATCTGGTTGTAGTGAAGCTCGTCGGCGGCCAGGGCCGGCAGGCTGGCGACGGTGCCGAGGCTGAGGGCGAGCAGGGCGGCGGGGCGACTGAACGTGTGCATGAAAGCTCCTTGAGGATGATGCGCAGGGGTAGGTTCCAGGCCTGCGTGAACGATAAGACTCTAGCTTTTATGGGCGGGTTCGCACAGTTACAACTTCTATACAGATCATGCCCGGCGAAAAGCTCTTGTGGCGAGGGAGCTTGCTCCCGCTCGGCTGCGCAGCAGTCGTAGTCTTTTTGGGCCTGCTGCGCAGTCCAGCGGGAGCAAGCTCCCTCGCCACAAGGGGATCTGTGGCATCCAGGGCTGTGGCGCTTTGCCGCATATCTGCCGCGGCAACCCGCGCCTTGGTTATACTCCGTGCGATCCGCCTGGAGCGCTCATCAGGAGAGCTCATGCTCGCCCCTTTGCAAATGACTTCCGCCTCTCGCCAGAACCTCTGGCGTCTGACGTTTATCCGAATTCTGGTCCTGGCCGCCCAGGCCGGGTCCGTGGGGCTCGCCTATTGGTTCGAGCTGCTGCCGCTGCCGTGGCTGCAATTGGCGATCACCCTGGCCTGCTCTTCGATACTGTGCGCGCTGACCGCCATCCGTCTGCGCACCTCGTGGCCGGTGACCGAGCTGGAATACGCCGTGCAACTGGCCTGCGATCTGTTTATCCACAGCGCGCTGCTGTATTTCTCCGGCGGCTCCACCAACCCCTTCGTCTCCTATTACCTGGTGCCGCTGACCATCGCCGCCGTGACCTTGCCCTGGCGGTATTCGCTGATCCTGTCCGGCATCGCCCTGGCGCTGTACACCTTGCTGCTGGCGCGCTTCTACCCACTGGAAACCTTCCCCATCGCTCGGGAAAACCTGCAGATCTACGGCATGTGGCTGAGTTTCGCCCTGGCTGCGGCGGTCATCACGTTTTTTGCCGCGCGCATGGCCGAGGAGCTGCGCCGTCAGGAAGAGTTGCGGGCGATCCGTCGTGAAGAGGGCCTGCGGGATGAGCAATTGCTGGCCGTGGCCACCCAGGCCGCTGGCGCCGCCCATGAGCTGGGCACACCGCTGGCGACCATGAGCGTGCTGCTCAAGGAAATGCGCCAGGATCATCACGACCCTGCGTTGCAGGAAGACCTCAGCGTGCTGCAGGACCAGGTCAAGCTGTGCAAGGAAACCCTGCAATACCTGGTGCGCGCCGCCGAGGCCAATCGCCGGCTGGACATCGACATGCAGGCGGTCACCTTCTGGCTCGACGATGCCCTGAACCGCTGGCACCTGATGCGCCCGGAGGCCAGTTATCGCTTCCAATGCCTGGGCAAGGGGGTGGTGCCGCGCATGGCGCCGCCGCCGGACCTGACCCAGGCGCTGTTGAACCTGCTGAACAATGCCGCCGATGCCTGTCCCGACAACCTGGAGGTGGCGCTGGACTGGAATGCCTATGAGCTGACGATCCGCATTCGCGACCATGGCGCCGGCGTGCCCCTGGCGATTGCCGAGCAGATCGGCAAGCCGTTCTATACCACCAAGGGCAAAGGTTTCGGCCTGGGCCTGTTCTTGAGCAAAGCCAGCGTGACACGCGCCGGCGGCTCGGTGAAACTCTACCCCCATGAGGAAGGCGGCACGCTCACCGAGCTGCGCCTGCCCCATGCCGACCGAGGAGACGAATATGAGTGACGAGATCCAAGTCGACGGCGAAGAACTGCCGCACCTGTTGCTGGTGGATGACGACGCCACCTTCACCCGCGTCATGGCCCGGGCCATGTCCCGTCGCGGTTTTCGTGTGAGTACCGCCGGTTCCGCCGAGGAAGGCCTGACCATCGCCCAGGCCGACCTGCCGGACTATGCCGCCCTGGACCTGAAGATGGACGGCGACTCGGGTCTGGTGCTGCTGCCCAAGTTGCTGGAGCTGGACCCGGAGATGCGCGTGGTGATCCTCACCGGTTATTCGAGCATCGCCACCGCGGTCGAGGCCATCAAGCGCGGTGCGTGCAATTACCTGTGCAAACCGGCGGATGCCGATGATGTCCTGGCAGCGCTGTTGTCCGAGCACGCCGACCTCGACACCCTGGTGCCGGAAAATCCCATGTCGGTGGATCGCCTGCAATGGGAGCACATCCAGCGGGTGCTGACCGAGCACGAAGGCAATATTTCCGCCACCGCCCGTGCCTTGGGCATGCATCGGCGGACTTTGCAGCGCAAATTGCAAAAGCGTCCCGTGCGTCGCTGAACCTGCGCTGAACGAATGCTGTCCACCCTCGCGACACATCGGGCCGTTGTTCTATGATCGGCCCGAGTCTTTTCTTTATTTGAGCCTTAACCATGAATCAGAACGCTGAATATTCCGCGGTCAATGACGCGGTGCGCGGGCAGTTTTTCCGCCGTGTCTGGCAAATGACCACGCCGTACTGGCGCAGTGAGGAGAAGGGCAAGGCCTGGACGTTGTTGATCGCTGTCATCGCGTTGTCGCTGTTCAGTGTGGCAATTTCGGTGTGGATCAACAGTTGGTACAAGGATTTCTACAACGCCCTGCAAGAGAAGGACAGCGCGGCGTTCTGGCAGTTGATCCTGTATTTCTGCGGCATCGCGGCGGTGGCGATCCTCGGCGCCGTCTATCGCTTGTACCTCACGCAGATGCTCACCATTCGTTGGCGGGCCTGGCTCACCGAGCAGCACTTCGCCCGCTGGCTGGGCAACAAGAATTACTACCGGCTGGAGCAGGGCGGCTACACCGATAACCCGGACCAGCGGATTTCCGAAGACCTCAACAGTTTCACCACCAACACCTTGGGCCTGGGGCTGGGATTGCTGCGCACCGTGGTCAGCCTGGTGTCGTTCTCGATCATCTTGTGGGGCGTGTCCGGCAGCATCGAAGTGTTCGGCTACACCATCCCCGGCTACATGTTCTGGTGCGCGCTGGTGTATGCGGCGGTGGGCAGTTGGCTGACGCACCTGATCGGCCGACGCCTGATCGGGCTGAACAACAACCAGCAACGCTTCGAAGCCGACCTGCGTTTCTCCATGGTCCGGGTGCGGGAAAACGCCGAGAGCATTGCGCTGTACAACGGCGAGCCGAACGAGAACCGCCGCCTGAGCGGGCGTTTCGGCCTGGTCTGGCATAACTTCTGGGACATCATGCGGGTGTCCAAACGCCTGACGTTCTTCACTTCCGGCTACGGCCAGATCGCGATCATCTTCCCGTTCATCGTCGCCGCGCCGCGCTACTTCGCCGGCAAGATCCAGCTGGGCGAGCTCATGCAGATCAACTCGGCGTTCGGCAATGTGCAAGAGAACTTCAGCTGGTTCATCAGCGCTTATGCCGACCTCGCCGCGTGGCGCGCCACCTGTGATCGTCTGTTGAGTTTCCGCCAGGCCATGAGCGACAACGAAGACCGCGTGCCGGCCATCGATGTGCAGAACCAGGGCAGCGCGTTGACGGTTCATAACCTGGGGTTGGACCTGGCCGACGGTCGTCATCTGCTCGACAACGCCGACATGAGCGTGGCGCCGGGCGAGCGGGTCATGCTCAGTGGTCGTTCCGGCAGTGGCAAATCCACCCTGTTTCGCGCGATGGGGCATTTGTGGCCAGCGGGGCACGGGACGATCCGGCTTCCGGCGGCGCGTTACCTGTTCCTACCGCAGAAACCCTATCTGCCCATTGGCAGCCTGCGCGAAGTACTGAGTTATCCACAGGCTGGCGACGTCTACCCCAACGAACGTTATGCACAGGTGCTGGAAACCTGCCGCCTGCCGCATCTGGTCTCGCGGCTGGATGAAAGCAACCACTGGCAGCGCATGCTCTCGCCTGGCGAGCAACAACGCCTGGCCTTTGCCCGCGCATTGCTTTATGCACCGCAATGGTTGTACATGGACGAAGCCACGTCGGCGATGGACGAAGAAGACGAGGCGACGCTGTACCAGGCGCTGATCGACCAGTTGCCGGGCCTGAGCATCGTCAGCGTTGGCCACCGAAGCAGTTTGAAACGTTTCCACCCGCGACATGTGCGTATCGAAAATGGCCAACTGGTGGAGCGCACCGTGACCGCCTGACCACCCCAGAACCTGTGGGAGCGAGCTTGCTCGCGATAGCGGTAGGTCAGTTGATATTGCTGTGGCTGACCCGCCGCCATCGCGAGCAAGCTCGCTCCCACACGGGTTTGTGGTGAATCGGATGTTTATGTCTACAACCGATCCAATGTGGGAGCGAGCTTGCTCGCGATGAGGCCGACTCGGTTTCAGTTGCAGACTCGCCACTGCACCCACGGTGATCGTACAACCACGTTGCGCTATGATGTTGTCATTCAGCCGCTTGCCGAGACACGACACAATGGAAAACCCCATCGACGTACCCCGCCTTCCCCGCAAGCGCCGCAGCCTGGCGCAGGAGCTGGTGACGGTGCTGACCGAGCAGATTCGCGATGGCCTGCTCAAGCGTGGCGATAAACTGCCCACCGAGTCGGCGATCATGGAAGCCCATGGCGTCAGCCGCACCGTGGTGCGCGAGGCGATTTCCCGGTTGCAGGCCGCCGGCCAGGTGGAAACCCGCCATGGCATTGGCACCTTCGTGCTGGACACGCCCAGCCCGAGCGGTTTTCGCATCGACCCGGCCACGGTGGTCACCTTGCGGGACGTGCTGGCGATCCTGGAGTTGCGCATCAGCCTGGAAGTGGAATCCGCCGGGCTGGCGGCGCAGCGCCGCAGCGACGAGCAACTGGCGACGATGCGCGCCGCCCTCGATGCCTTGAAGGAAAGCGCCGCCCACGCCAGCGACGCGGTGGCTTCGGACTTCGCCTTCCACCTGGAAATCGCCCTGTCCACCGGCAACCGCTACTTCACCGATATCATGACCCACCTGGGCACCAGCATCATCCCGCGCACCCGGCTGAACTCGGCGCGCCTGGCCCACGACGACCACCAGCACTACATGGATCGCCTGAGCCGCGAGCACGAGGAAATCTACGAAGCCATCGCCCGTCAGGATTCGGATGCGGCCCGCGCGGCCATGCGTTTGCACCTGACCAACAGCCGCGAAAGGCTGCGTCAGGCCCATGAGGAGGCGCAGGCGCAGGGATGAGCATCGTTTTAGATCAGGAGAAGTGTCAGCTTGGGCGACCTATCCATGTTTCCGCTGTCGTATCTGATAAATAAGTAATAAAGTTCGGCTGTAAAAAATTTAATATCTTCCGAGAAAACTTCTTTCGGAATTGAACAGGTCAGTGGAAATGTTGTTTCGGCTGTAATAACAACTTTGTCTACCAATTGGTCTCTGTCATTGATCCTCACGAAAAATTCGACTTCGTCGTGAAGGCTGGCATGTTCGATTTTGGGCACCTCTACCTGTACGGGGTCTGGTAGTGAGGATGTTTGAATCAATAGGTAATTGTGATTGAGCATCGGTGTGCGTAATGTCATGGTAGTTTCATCCTTAAATGAAGGGCACGTTTGTTAGTCGGCATGCGATGAGCGCTATTTGAATTGCGCCGCTTCATTGAAGGGCAAGACGCTACCCGACGCCTACTGTCAAACCTTACAGTCTGGATGAGTGGCACATTTTTTATTACCGCTGTGCAGCGCAGGAATCAGCGCCGCCGCAAAAGACGGCGCAAGCCCCTGAAGAGGCGCAGGGCTGAAAGCGCTCGCTGCTCGGATAACAGGATGCTTTTGTGGCGAGGGAGCTTGCTCCCGCTGGGCTGCGAAGCGGCCCCTCAGCTCTTTCGGTCGAGCGCCGCTCAACAGGTTGGCGACTGCTTCGCAGTCGAACGGGAGCAAGCTCCCTCGCCACAGAGAAATCCCCTTCGCCACAAGAGCAGGGTGCCCGGCTCTGTACTTGTGCACCGGTCTGACAAATCGGAGGCGCACAGTCCTACGCGCTGATCCGCAACATTAGCGGCTCGGATATATCGGGATCCCCGCTCTCGTAGCTAACCTCGTAACGAAGCTCAACCAATTTATCGATGTAATCTGTCAAGTCTTTGCCGACGTAACCTGTCAAGTCGGCATTGGTTAGAGGCATTGTCACATCCTTGAGTGGCGTACTTTCCTCACCCTCGGTCAGAGGTGTAAACACGCCTACCGGAGTTGGACGCGTCGAGCCTTCGCCCAGAGTTAGGCGGGCGTTCGAGTATGGGGCGAAATCTGCATCCGGAATCTCCACTGTTAACGTCTCTGTATTTGACAAACTGATCGCGATTTCCTCAGAGGGTTGAAAACCCTTTAGCGCCGGTTTCGCATACGTCTTCTCCATGATGTCACTCCCTGTGAGACCGCCCTGATCGTCGCGTACGGGCGACTCACTTTTTAAGATTGTGAAAGGGACTACGGCCGTGCCCAGCACGGCCATACGTGGGTTATGCCCCCATGCCGCGACGGTGCCTACTGGTAGAGTTGACAGTGGCGATGAGCGGTCCTAGTGCCCGGTCGGCAAGTTTCATCCGTCCTTCAATCCCGCTCAAAGCCCTGATTTACAAGGCCTCACGCCAAACACCTCAGCCCCGACACCCGACAAAAGACGAAATGCAGTTGACGTTCATATTTTAAGTTGTACGATGACCTACAACTTCTCAGCGAAGCTAACCGTTTCCTACAACACATCATTTGCGTCCAGGGTGTTCGAATAATGAATCCACAAGAACTGAAGTCCATCCTCTCGTCTGGCCTGCTGTCGTTCCCGGTCACCGATTTCACTGCCCAAGGCGATTTCAATCGCGACAGCTACATCAAACGCCTCGAGTGGCTGGCCCCGTATGGCGCCTCTGCATTGTTCGCAGCGGGCGGCACCGGTGAATTCTTCTCCCTGGCCGCCAGCGAGTATTCGCAGGTCATCAAGACCGCCGTCGATACCTGCGCCACCAGCGTGCCAATCCTTGCCGGTGTCGGCGGTGCCACCCGCCAGGCCATCGAGTACGCTCAGGAAGCCGAGCGCCTGGGTGCCAAGGGCCTGTTGTTGCTGCCGCACTACCTGACCGAAGCCAGCCAGGACGGCGTTGCCGCCCACGTGGAAGCCGTGTGCAAATCGGTGAAGATCGGCGTGGTGGTGTACAACCGCAACGTCTGCCGCCTGAACGCCACTCAGCTGGAACAGCTGGCCGAGCGCTGCCCGAACCTGATCGGCTACAAGGATGGCCTGGGCGATATCGAACTGATGGTGTCGATCCGTCGTCGCCTCGGCGATCGTTTCAGCTACCTGGGCGGCCTGCCGACCGCTGAAGTCTACGCCGCGGCCTACAAGGCCCTGGGCGTGCCGGTCTACTCCTCGGCGGTGTTCAACTTCATCCCGAAAACCGCGATGGACTTCTACCACGCCATTGCCCGCGACGATCACGAGACCGTCGGCAAGATCATCGACGACTTCTTCCTGCCTTACCTGGACATCCGTAACCGCAAGGCCGGTTACGCGGTGAGCATCGTCAAGGCCGGCGCGAAGATCGTTGGCTATGACGCGGGCCCTGTGCGCACCCCGCTGACCGACCTGCTGCCAGAAGAATACGAAGCCCTGGCCGCGCTGATCGACAAGCAAGGCAAGCAGTAACAGACCCGATGAGGCCGCTGAGTAATCAGCGGCTTTTTGCGTAAGGTTTGTTCGTTCCCGCGCTCCAGGTGGGAATGCCACCAGGGACGCTTTGCGTCCCTAGACAGCTTTTGTAGAAGGAGTAGCTCCGTGGCAGATTCAAAGCGTTTCGATAACTACATCAACGGTCAGTGGGTGGCCGGTGCCGACTATTGCACCAACATCAACCCGTCTGACTTGTCCGATGTCATCGGTGAATACGCCAAGGCTGACGCAGCGCAAGTCAACGCCGCCATCGAAGCCGCCCGCGCCGCCTTCCCGGCCTGGTCGACCTCGGGCATCCAGGCCCGTCACGATGCGCTGGACAAAGTCGGCAGCGAGATCCTCGCCCGCCGTGAAGAACTTGGCCAACTGCTGGCCCGGGAAGAGGGCAAGACCCTGCCCGAAGCCATCGGCGAAGTGACTCGCGCCGGCAACATCTTCAAGTTCTTCGCCGGTGAATGCCTGCGCCTGTCGGGCGATTACGTGCCGTCGGTGCGCCCAGGCGTCAACGTCGAAGTGACCCGTGAAGCCCTCGGTGTGGTCGGCCTGATCACCCCGTGGAACTTCCCGATCGCCATTCCCGCGTGGAAGATCGCTCCGGCCCTGGCCTACGGCAACTGCGTGGTGATCAAGCCCGCCGAGCTGGTGCCGGGCTGCGCCTGGGCCCTGGCCGAGATCATTTCCCGCGCCGGTTTCCCGGCCGGTGCGTTCAACCTGGTGATGGGCAGCGGCCGCGTGGTCGGCGAAGTGTTGGTCAACAGCCCGAAAGTCGACGGCATCAGCTTCACCGGTTCCGTGGGCGTGGGCCGGCAGATCGCGGTCAACTGCGTGTCGCGCCAGGCCAAGGTGCAGTTGGAGATGGGCGGCAAGAACCCGCAGATCATCCTCGACGACGCCGACCTCAAGCAAGCCGTCGAACTGGCGGTGCAGAGCGCGTTCTACTCCACCGGTCAACGCTGCACGGCCTCGAGCCGCCTGATCGTCACCGCCGGCATCCACGACCAATTCGTTGCGGCCATGGCCGAGCGCATGCAGTCGATCAAGGTCGGTCATGCGTTGAAGGCGGGCACCGACATCGGCCCGGTGGTTTCCGAAGCCCAGCTCAGCCAGGACTTGAAGTACATCGACATCGGCCAGAGCGAAGGCGCGCGGCTGGTCAGCGGTGGCGGTCTGGTGACGTGCGACACCGAAGGTTACTTCCTGGCGCCGACCCTGTTCGCCGACAGCGAAGCGTCGATGCGCATCAGCCGCGAAGAGATCTTCGGCCCGGTGGCCAACGTCGTGCGCGTGGCCGACTACGAGGCGGCGCTGGCGATGGCCAACGACACCGAGTTCGGCCTGTCGGCCGGTATCGCCACCACCTCGCTGAAGTACGCCAACCACTTCAAGCGCCATTCCCAGGCGGGCATGGTGATGGTCAACCTGCCGACCGCCGGCGTGGATTACCACGTGCCGTTCGGCGGGCGCAAAGGTTCGTCCTATGGTTCGCGTGAGCAAGGTCGCTACGCGCAAGAGTTCTACACCGTGGTGAAGACCTCCTACATCGGTTCGTAATACGCAACACCGGTCGGCGCCGAGTCCCGGCGCCGACCGCACAAATTGATTTCCCGTATAAAAATAAATAGTGGAAGTAGATTACATGCAAGAGACCAAGCCGACACACGTCCGCTATTTGATCCTGCTCATGCTGTTTCTGGTGACAACGATCAACTATGCCGACCGCGCCACTATCGCCATCGCAGGCTCCAGCCTGCAAAAAGACCTCGGCATCGATGCCGTCACCCTCGGTTATATCTTCTCCGCTTTCGGCTGGGCCTACGTGGCCGGGCAGATTCCTGGCGGCTGGCTGCTCGACCGTTTCGGCTCGAAAAAAATCTATGCCTTGAGCATTTTCACCTGGTCGCTGTTCACCGTGCTGCAAGGCTATGTGGGTGAATTCGGCATGTCCACGGCCGTGGTTGCGCTGTTCATGCTGCGCTTTCTGGTGGGATTGGCCGAAGCGCCGTCCTTCCCGGGCAACGCACGGATCGTCGCCGCCTGGTTCCCCACCGCAGAACGCGGCACTGCCTCGGCGATCTTCAACTCGGCGCAGTATTTCGCCACCGTGTTGTTCGCACCGCTGATGGGCTGGATCGTCTACCGCTTCGGCTGGCAGCACGTGTTCATCGTGATGGGCGTGATCGGCATCGTGTTCTCGCTGATCTGGCTGAAAGTGATCTACAGCCCGCGTCAGCACCCGATGATCAACGAAGCCGAGTTCAATCACATCGCCGCCAACGGTGCGATGGTCGACATGGACCAGGACAAGGGCAAGGAAAAGAAAGCCGACGGTCCGAAGTGGGATTACATCCGCCAACTGCTGACCAACCGCATGATGCTGGGCGTGTACCTGGGCCAGTACTGCATCAACGGCATCACGTACTTCTTCCTGACCTGGTTTCCGGTGTATCTGGTGCAGGAACGCGGCATGACCATCCTCAAGGCCGGTTTCATCGCGTCCTTGCCGGCGATCTGCGGCTTCATCGGCGGCGTGCTGGGCGGGGTGATTTCCGATTATCTGCTGCGCAAGGGCCACTCGCTGACCTTCGCCCGCAAGACGCCGATCATCGCCGGCCTGCTGGTCTCCAGCAGCATCGTGGCGTGCAATTACGTCGACATCGAATGGATGGTGGTGGGCTTCATGGCCCTGGCCTTCTTCGGCAAAGGCGTCGGCGCACTGGGCTGGGCCGTGGTGTCCGACACGTCGCCAAAACAGATCGCCGGCTTGAGCGGTGGCCTGTTCAACACCTTCGGCAACCTGGCATCGATCACTACGCCAATCGTCATCGGCTACATCATCAGCGCCACCGGTTCGTTCAAGTGGGCACTGGTGTTCGTCGGTTGCAATGCGCTGGTGGCGGTGTTCAGCTACCTGGTCATCGTCGGGCCGATCAAGCGTGTCGTGCTCAAGGAACCCACGGCCCAGGATGCCGACCTCGCCAGCCTGTCTGAAGCTAAATCCTGAAGGAGCGGCATCGATGCAACTGATTGAACATGCCGATTCGCCCCGTTACATCCGCCTGCATGAGCGGGACAACGTGGTGATCGTCGTCAATGACCAGGGCGTACCGGCCGGGACCGCGTTCCCGGACGGGCTGGTCACCGTCGACTTCGTGCCGCAGAGTCACAAGGTCACCCTGGTGGACATTCCCGAGGGGGGCGAGGTGATTCGCTACGGCCAGGTCATCGGCTATGCGCTGCAACCGATTCCCCGTGGCAGCTGGGTCAAGGAAGACCAGCTGCGCATGCCTACCGCGCCGCCGCTGGACAGCTTGCCGCTGTCCACCGACGTGCCGGTGGCCGATGCGCCGCTGGAGGGCTACACCTTCGAGGGTTATCGCAACGCCGACGGTACCGTCGGCACGCGCAACATCCTGGGCATCACCACCACGGTGCAGTGCGTGACCGGCGTGTTGGACCACGCGGTCAAGCGCATCAAGGACGAGCTGCTGCCCAAGTACCCGAACGTCGATGACGTGGTGGCGCTGACCCACAGCTACGGCTGTGGCGTGGCGATCACCGCCACCGATGCCTACATCCCGATCCGCACCGTGCGCAACCTGGCGCGCAACCCGAACCTGGGGGGCGAGGCATTGGTGATCAGCCTGGGCTGCGAGAAATTGCAGGCCGGGCAGGTGATGCATGAGAACGACAGCTCGGTGGACCTCAGCGAGCCGTGGTTGTATCGCTTGCAGGATTCCAGTCACGGTTTCACCGAAATGATCGAGCAGATCATGGAGCTGGCCGAGACCCGCCTGAAGAAACTCGACCAGCGTCGTCGCGAAACCGTGCCCGCCTCGGAGTTGATCCTGGGCATGCAGTGCGGCGGCAGCGATGCGTTTTCCGGCATCACCGCCAACCCGGCCCTGGGCTATGCCTCGGACC
Source organism: Pseudomonas sp. FSO-7 (assembly GCF_059579345.1). Classification (NCBI taxonomy): domain Bacteria; kingdom Pseudomonadati; phylum Pseudomonadota; class Gammaproteobacteria; order Pseudomonadales; family Pseudomonadaceae; genus Pseudomonas; species Pseudomonas sp. FSO-7. The sequence goes on from NZ_CM184193.1 coordinate 1,038,993, forward strand.
TGTTGCTGCGGGCGGGGGCGACGGTGATGTTCTCTGAAGTCACCGAAGTGCGCGATGCGATCTACCTGCTGACCTCCCGGGCGCAAACCCAGGAAGTCGCCCAGGAACTGGTGCGGGAAATGGACTGGTACGACCGCTACCTGGCCAAGGGTGAAGCCGATCGCAGTGCCAACACCACGCCGGGGAACAAGAAGGGCGGGCTGTCGAACATCGTCGAAAAATCCCTGGGCTCGATCGTCAAGTCCGGCAGCAGCGCGATCAACGGCGTGCTCGGCCCGGGCGAGCGGTTCAAGCAAAAGGGCCTGATTTTCTGTGCCACACCGGCCAGTGATTTTGTCTGCGGCACGCTGCAACTGGCGGCGGGGATGAACCTGCACGTGTTCACCACCGGCCGGGGCACGCCGTACGGCTTGGCCATGGCCCCAGTGGTGAAGGTCTCGACCCGCACCGAGCTGGCCCAGCGCTGGCCGGACCTGATCGACATCGACGCCGGCCGGATCGCCACCGGACGGGCGACCATCGAAGAGTTGGGCTGGGAGCTGTTCCACTACTACCTGGACGTGGCCAGCGGCAAGAAACAGACCTGGGCTGAACAGCACAAGCTGTACAACGACATCACCTTGTTCAACCCGGCGCCGATTACCTGATCCGCTGCCCACTGAAGAACCAATGTGGGAGCGGGCTTGCTCGCGAAAGCGATGGATCAGTTGCATGGATGTTGGATGTGCCGCCGTCTTCGCGAGCAAGCCCGCTCCCACAGGGATGTAGGGGGAATGTGGGTTTTGTGTTCGGCACAGAACAAATGTGGGAGCGAGCTTGCTCGCGATAGCGGTGGTTCAGCTTGGATTGATGTTGCATGTGCCGCCGCCATCGCGAGCAAGCCCGCTCCCACAGGGAATGGAGTGAATTCAGTCTCTGTGAGCGCCCCAAAAAATGTGGGAGCGAGCCTGCTCGCGATAACGCTCTACCAGACGCCAGTGCCGTGAGTGGCTTATCATTAGCCACCTAACGACACCCTTCTGAAGGTCCCCGGCATGCTGGCAATTTTCCTCGAAACCCTGAACGTCACCGCGCCGGTGTTCGCCATGCTGTTTCTAGGGGCGTTGCTCAAGCGCGTCGGCTGGATCAACGACAACTTCATCCATATCGCCTCGTCCCTGGTGTTCAACGTCACCATGCCGGCGCTGTTGTTCCTCGGCATCCTCCATGCCGACCTGCACGCGGCGTTGCAGCCAGACCTGCTGATCTATTTCTCCATCGCCACCCTGGCGAGTTTCGCCATGGCCTGGGGCTGGGCGATCTGGCGTTGCCCGCGGGAAGATCGCGGCATTTACACCCAAGGTGCGTTTCGCGGCAACAACGGGGTCATCGGCCTGGCGCTGGCGGCGAGCATGTATGGCGACTACGGGATTTCCCTGGGGGCGATTCTCGCGGCGCTGGTGATCCTGTTCTACAACACCTTGTCGACCATCGTGCTGGCGGTCTACAGCCCGGTGATCAAGTCCGATCCCTGGAACATCTGCAAAAGCGTGGTCAGCAACCCGTTGATCATCAGTGTGGTGCTGGCCGCGCCGTTCGCCTATTGGCAGATCGGCCTGCCGAACTGGTTCGAGACCTCGGCCAAGTACCTGTCGCAAATGACCTTGCCCCTGGCGCTGATCTGCATCGGTGGCACGCTGTCGCTGGCGGCCCTGCGCAAGAGCGGCAAGATGGCCCTGAGTTCGAGCCTGGTGAAAATGGTCGGCCTGCCGCTGGTGGCCACCCTCGGCGCATGGCTCTGGGGCTTTCGCGGGGCGGAACTGGGGATCCTGTTCCTGTACTTCGGCAGCCCCACCGCCGCCGCCAGCTACGTCATGGCCCGGGCGGCCGATGGCAATCATGAACTGGCAGCGGCGATCATCGTCATCACCACCTTGATGGCGGCGATTACCACCAACCTGGGGATCTTTGTGTTGCAGTGGGGTGGGTGGATCTAGCCTTGGGCTTGCGGTGTTCTTGAGGGCCAATCGCGAGCAAGCTCGCTCCCACAGTGGATATGCGGTGTATACAAGTTTCCGGTACACCTGCGATCACCTGTGGGAGCGAGCTTGCTCGCGATAGCGATCTAATGGTCACTCAGATTTCTGGTAGCTATCGATCACTTCCTGCGCCGCCCGAAACGCATCGATCGCCGCCGGCACGCCCGCGTACACCGCGCAATGCAGCAACGCCTCGCGAATCTCCTCCACCGTGCAACCATTGTTCAGCGCACCGCGCACATGGCCCTTGAGCTCCTGCGGGCACTTGAGGGCGGTGAGGGCAGCGAGGGTGATCAGGCTGCGGGTCTTCAGCGGCAGGCCTTCGCGGCTCCAGACGCTGCCCCAGGCATGTTCGTTGACGAAGTCCTGCAACGGCTGGGTGAAGTCGGTGGCGTTGCCCAGGGCGCGGTCGACGAACGCGTCGCCCATGACCTGGCGACGCATGTCCAGGCCGGTTTTTTGAGTGTCGGTCATGGCAAATCCCTCTTGTGGTGTTGGCGGCGCCAGGCGCGCAGGGAGGTGAACAGCAAAAACGCGAGCAGGGCCGGCAGCACATAGAACAGCATCAGCCGTTCCAGTTGGCCGGCCAGGGGCATGCCGGTGGTGAACGACACCACGTGCAGCCCGTAGGCCAGGTACAAGCCCAGGAACAGCAGGCCTTCGGCGCGGGTGACGCGATAGCCGGAATAGAACACCGGCAGGCACAGCACCGCCACGCCGAGCATCACCGGCAGGTCGAAATCCAGGGCGTTCGGCGAGACCGACAGTGGCGTGGGCGCGGCGAGGGCGGTGACCCCCAGCACGCCCAGCAGGTTGAACAGGTTGCTGCCGATCACGTTGCCCACGGCAATGTCCCGCTGGCCCCGCAAGGCGGCGATCAGCGAAGTGGCGAGTTCAGGCAGCGAGGTGCTGACGGCGACGATGGTCAGGCCGATGATGCGTTCCGAGAGCCCGAGGTCCGTCGCCACTTCCACTGCCGCACCCAGCAACAGGTGCCCGGCGAAAACCAGCATCCCCAGGCCCGACGCAATCATCAACACACTCTTGAACCAGGACATGTGGGCGACTTCGCCCCCCACCGGGTGCGGTCGCGCCGAATGCCGCGACTGGCGCAGCAACAACCCGAGGTACACCGCCAAGGCCAGCAGCAGCCAGACGCCGTCCAACCGGGTCAGTTCTTCATTCCAGGCCAGTACGAACACCAGCAGGCTGGCGCCGATCATCAACGGTATGTCCAGGCGCACCAGTTGGCGCGAGACGCGCAACGGAATGATCAGCGCCGACAGCCCGAGGGTGACGAGGATGTTGAAGATACTGCTGCCGATCACGCTGCCCACGGCGATGTCGGCGTTCTGCGCCAGGGTCGCCTGCAGGCTGACGGCCATTTGCGGCGCGCTGCTGCCGAAGGCGACGACGGTCAGGCCGATGATCAGCGGCCGTACCTGCAAGCGTGCCGCCAGGCCTACGGCGGCGCGCACCAGCAGTTCGGCGCCACCGATCAGCAGCAGCAGGGCGCCGAACAATTCGATCAGGCTGAGCAGCGGTAGGGCGGTGAGTAGGGAAATGGCCGGGCTCCGTCTATCAATCGTCGAGGGCTTGCACGCGTACCCGTGCAGTGCCGCTGCGCAACATGCCCAGTTGCTCGGCGGCTTCGCGGGACACGTCGATCAAACGGCCTCGGGAGTATGGGCCACGGTCGTTGATGCGCACCACCACGCTGTTATTGTTGCCCAGGTTGGTGATTTTCACCCGTGTACCGAACGGCAACTGGCGATGGGCGGCAGTCAGGCCGTGCTGGTTGAAGCGCTCGCCGCTGGCAGTGCGCTTGCCATGGTGCCTGGCACCGTAATAAGAGGCGACGCCGGTCTGGTCGTAGCCGTGTGGATCGACCGTCCCGCTCTGGCTGGCGCAACCGGCCAGCAAGGACAGCAGGGCGCAGGCGCCGAGGAGACGCTTCATGGTGGGTTTTCCAAATCCAAATGTGGGAGCGAGCTTGCTCGCGATGACGACGTCACATTCAGCATCAATGCAAGCTGAACCACCGCTATCGCGAGCAAGCTCGCTCCCACAGGGAATTGAGCCAGACAGCAAGACTGGCTCCATGGCAATCAGCCCTCGAGCTTGCTTTTGAGCAGTTCGTTGACCTGTTGCGGGTTGGCCTTGCCCTTGGAGGCTTTCATGGCCTGGCCGACGAAGAAACCGAACATCTTGCCGCGCTTGGCTTCATCTGCCGCACGGTATTGTTCGACCTGCTCGGCGTTGGCCGCGAGCATTTCATCGAGCACGGCGGAAATGGCGCCGGTGTCGGTGACCTGCTTCAAGCCGCGCTTCTCGATGATCTCGTCGGCGCTGCCTTCACCATTGGCCATGGCTTCGAACACCATTTTGGCGATCTTGCCGGAAATGGTGTTGTCCTTGATCCGCACCAGCATGCCGCCCAGTTGCTCGGCCGAGACCGGCGACTCATCGATTTCCAGACCCTGCTTGTTCAACAGGCTGCCCAACTCGACCATCACCCAGTTGGCCGCCAGCTTGGCGTCGCCGCCGATGCTCACGACTTTTTCGAAGTAATCGGCCTGTTCGCGGCTGGTGGCCAGGACGTTGGCGTCATAGCTCGACAGTCCGAATTGTGCCTGGAAGCGCTCGCGTTTCTGTGGCGGCAGTTCGGGCAGGGTGGCGCGCACGTCATTGAGGAACGAGTCCTCGATGACCACCGGCAGCAGGTCCGGGTCGGGGAAGTAGCGGTAGTCGTTGGCTTCTTCCTTGCTGCGCATCGGACGGGTCTCGTCCTTGTTCGGGTCATACAGGCGTGTTTGCTGGATGACCTTGCCGCCGTCCTCGATCAGTTCGATCTGGCGCTGGATCTCACTGTTGATCGCCTTCTCGATGAAACGGAACGAGTTGACGTTCTTGATCTCGCAGCGGGTGCCGAACTCGACCTGGCCCTTGGGCCGGATCGACACGTTGCAGTCGCAGCGCAGCGAGCCTTCGGCCATGTTGCCGTCGCAGATGCCCAGGTAGCGCACCAGCGCGTGGATCGCCTTGACGTAGGCCACGGCTTCCTTGGCGCTGCGCATGTCAGGTTCGGAGACGATCTCCAGAAGCGGCGTGCCGGCACGGTTCAGGTCGATGCCCGTGGCGCCGTTGAATTCTTCGTGCAGGCTCTTGCCGGCGTCTTCTTCCAGGTGTGCGCGGGTGATGCCGACACGCTTGACCGTGCCGTCTTCGAGGGCGATGTCCAGGTGGCCCTTGCCGACGATCGGCAGTTCCATCTGGCTGATCTGGTAGCCCTTGGGCAGGTCCGGGTAGAAGTAGTTCTTGCGGGCGAACACGTTGTGCTGGCCGATCTCGGCGTCAATCGCCAGGCCGAACATCACCGCCATGCGTACTGCTTCGGCGTTGAGCACGGGCAGCACGCCGGGCATGCCCAGGTCCACCAGGCTGGCCTGGGTGTTGGGCTCGGAACCGAATGTGGTGGAGCTACCGGAAAAGATTTTCGACCGGGTGGTGAGCTGGGTATGAATCTCCAGCCCGATCACGACTTCCCATTGCATGTGTTTCTCCTCAGAAGCCGGTTGGGGTGCGGGTGTGCCAGTCAGTGTTCAACTGATACTGGTGAGCAACGTTCAACAGGCGGCCTTCCTGGAAATACGGCGCGAGCAGTTGCACGCCCACCGGCAGGCCATCGACGAAACCGGCCGGCATGGACAGGCCCGGCAAGCCGGCGAGGTTGGCGGTGATGGTGTAGACGTCTTCCAGGTATTCGGCGACCGGGTCGCTGTTCTTGGCGCCGAGTTTCCAGGCCGGGTTCGGCGTGGTCGGGCCGAGGATGATGTCGACCTCGTTGAAGGCGGCCATGAAGTCGTTTTTCACCAGGCGACGGATTTTCTGCGCCTTGAGGTAGTAGGCATCGTAGTAGCCGGCGGACAACGCGTAGGCGCCAACCATGATCCGACGCTGCACTTCGGCGCCGAAGCCTTCGCCACGGGAGCGCTTGTACAGGTCGACCAGGTTTTCCGGGTTCTCGCAGCGATAGCCGAAGCGCACGCCGTCGAAGCGCGACAGGTTCGAGGACGCTTCCGCCGGGGCGATCACGTAGTACGCAGGGATCGCGTGCTGCATGTTCGGCAGGCTGATTTCCTTGATGACCGCGCCGAGCTTCTCCAGCTCCTTGACGCTGTTGTGGACCAGCTCGGCGATGCGTGGGTCGAGACCGGCGCTGAAGTATTCCTTCGGCACGCCGATGCGCAGGCCTTGCAGCGAACCGTTGAGGCTGGCGCTGTAGTCCGGCACGGGCTCATCGATGCTGGTGGAGTCGTTCGGGTCGAAGCCGGCCATGCCTTGCAGCAGGATCGCGCAGTCTTCGGCGGTGCGGGCCAGCGGGCCACCCTGGTCGAGGCTGGAGGCGTAGGCGATCATGCCCCAGCGCGAGACGCGACCATAGGTCGGTTTCAGGCCCGTGAGGTTGGTGAACGCCGCCGGCTGGCGAATCGAGCCGCCGGTGTCGGTGGCGGTGGCGGCCGGCAACAGGCGCGCGGCCACGGCGGCGGCGGAACCGCCGGACGAGCCGCCCGGTACGTGTTCCAGGTTCCACGGGTTCTTCACCGCGCCGTAGTAGCTCGACTCGTTGGCCGAGCCCATGGCGAATTCGTCCATGTTGGTCTTGCCCAGGGTCACGGTGCCGGCGGCGGCCAGCTTGGCGACCACGGTGGCATCGTACGGGGCCTTGAAGTTGTCGAGCATCTTCGAACCGCAGCTGGTGCGGATGCCCTGGGTGCAGAACAAGTCCTTGTGGGCAATCGGCGCACCGAGCAGGGCGCCGGTCTCACCGTTGGCGCGACGGGCGTCGGCGGCCTTGGCCTGGCTCAGGGCCAGCTCCTGGGTGAGGCTGATGAAGCTGTTGAGTTGCGGGTCGAGCTGGGCGATGCGCGCCAGCAGGACCTGGGTCAGCTCTTCGGAGGAAAACTTTTTATCGGCGAGTCCGCGGGCGATCTCGGCCAGGGTCATGTGATGCATGAGAGGCTCTTTCCCTTTAGTCGATGACTTTCGGAACCAGATACAGGCCGTTTTCGACCGCTGGTGCGATGGACTGATAGGCCTCGCGGTGATTGGACTCGGTCACGACGTCGGCGCGCAGGCGCTGGCTGGCTTCCAGTGGGTGGGCCAGTGGTTCGATACCGTCGGTGTCGACCGCCTGCATCTCGTCGACCAGCCCCAGAATGCTGTTCAGGGCAGAAGTAATGTGTGGAAGATCGGCTTCATTGAGGCCCAGGCAGGCCAGATGAGCGATTTTTTCCACGTCGGAGCGTTCAAGCGCCATGGGTTTCTCCAGTGGAAAACAAAACGGACGCAGTCTGTCCGTGTGTTAGATTGTCGGAACACTACCGCATTTCTACGGCCCTAGTGCCCTGTGTCACAAGTGCTGTTCCTTTTTGACGGCGTCTATTGCCGTCATGCTGCGTTGCCGCTTCTCGCCATAGCGGGCTATGACTCGTCGCGGCGCCTGGCCTGACGACAATAGCCACTCGTCAAAGAAGAAACGCACTTGCGAAACAGGGCACGGGCCGCGATTTCGGGGTTTGGTGCACAGAAAAGCGGCCAATTTAACATATTGGCGCCTTGCCCAAAATCCCTGTCGTTGTTAGAGTTTGCCGCACTTTTTTACCCACGCGTTGCCTAGGGTCCCTTTCCCATGTTCAAGAAACTGCGTGGCATGTTTTCCAGCGATCTTTCCATCGACCTGGGCACTGCCAACACCCTTATTTACGTGCGCGAGCGCGGTATCGTCCTGAATGAACCCTCGGTCGTGGCCATCCGCACCCATGGTAACCAGAAGAGTGTCGTGGCTGTCGGTACGGAAGCCAAGCGCATGCTGGGCCGTACACCGGGCAACATCGCGGCCATTCGCCCCATGAAGGACGGCGTGATTGCCGACTTCAGCGTCTGCGAAAAGATGCTGCAGTACTTCATCAACAAGGTTCACGAAAACAGCTTTCTGCAGCCCAGCCCTCGTGTGCTGATCTGCGTTCCATGCAAGTCCACCCAGGTAGAGCGTCGCGCTATCCGTGAATCGGCCCTCGGTGCCGGTGCCCGTGAAGTGTTCCTGATCGAAGAACCCATGGCCGCTGCCATCGGTGCCGGCCTGCCGGTGGAAGAAGCCCGCGGCTCGATGGTCGTGGACATCGGTGGCGGTACCACTGAAATCGCGCTGATCTCCCTCAACGGTGTGGTCTACGCCGAATCCGTACGTGTGGGCGGCGACCGTTTCGACGAAGCGATCATCACGTATGTGCGTCGCAACTACGGCAGCCTGATCGGCGAATCCACCGCCGAGCGTATCAAGCAGGAAATCGGCACGGCCTACCCGGGCGGTGAAGTGCGCGAAGTCGATGTGCGCGGTCGCAACCTGGCCGAAGGCGTTCCACGGGCCTTTACCCTCAATTCCAACGAAGTGCTCGAAGCGCTGCAAGAGTCGCTGGCGACCATCGTCCAGGCCGTCAAGAGCGCCTTGGAACAGTCGCCGCCGGAGCTGGCGTCGGACATCGCCGAGCGCGGCCTGGTGCTGACCGGTGGTGGCGCGCTGTTGCGTGACCTCGACAAGCTGCTGGCCCAGGAAACCGGCCTGCCGGTGATCGTTGCCGAAGACCCGTTGACCTGCGTTGCCCGCGGCGGTGGCCGTGCATTGGAAATGATGGACAAGCACACCATGGACCTGCTCTCCAGCGAATAAGTCTGGCTGAGAGCTCTATGTTGTTCGCTCCCGGGCAGCACTTTGCAGTGCTGCCCGTTGGCGTTTATCTTCTGTCATTCGTATCCAGGCCGGTTTGATGCCGTATGAATAAAGAAAACATTTGCCTGGGAGGAGCGGCCTATTAAACCGCTTTTCGCCAAAGGCCCCTCATTGGGCGTGCGCCTGCTGGTGCTGACCGTGCTATCGGTCGCGCTGATGGTGGTCGATGCCCGCTTCACGCTGCTCAAGCCTGTACGCAGCCAGATGTCGCTGGTGTTGATGGAATCCTATTGGATCACCGACCTGCCGCAGCGCTTGTGGCAAGGTGTCGCCAGCCAATTCGGCAGCCGGACCGAACTGGTCGCCGAAAACGAAAAACTCAAGACCGAAAACCTGCTGTTGCAGGGGCGCATGCAGAAGCTGGCAGCCCTCACCGAGCAGAACGTGCGGCTGCGCGAGTTGCTCAACTCCTCCGCGCTGGTCAACGAGAAGGTCGAAGTGGCCGAGTTGATCGGCATGGACCCCAACCCCTTCACCCACCGCATCCTGATCAACAAGGGCGAGCGCGACGGCGTGGTCCTTGGCCAGCCGGTGCTCGATGCCCGGGGCCTGATGGGCCAGGTGGTGGAGTTGATGCCCTATACCTCCCGCGTGCTGTTGCTGACCGATACCACCCACAGCATTCCGGTGCAGGTCAACCGCAACGGCCTGCGAGCGATTGCCAGCGGCACCGGCAACCCGGAGCGCCTGGAGCTGCGGCACGTGGCCGATACCGCCGACATCAAGGAAGGCGATCTGCTGGTCAGCTCTGGCCTCGGCCAGCGCTTCCCGGCCGGGTATCCGGTGGCGACGGTCAAGGAAGTCATCCATGACTCCGGCCAGCCGTTCGCCATTGTCCGCGCGGTGCCGACGGCGGCGCTGAATCGTAGTCGCTACCTGCTGCTGGTCTTCAGTGACAACCGCACGCCGGAAGAGCGTGCCAACGACGCCGCCGTGGCCCAGGAAGCCCAGGACCGGCAGGGCGGCGAGTCGGCCGCCCCGACCGTACCCGCGGCACCGGCCACGGTGCCCAAGCCTCCAGCGGCAACACCCGCTGCGACCGCCCCGGCCACCACGCCGTCGACCGCACCCGCCACGCCTGCCGCGACACCCGCCCGGCCGGCCAACCATGCGCCGGCGTCCCAGCCTGCGAGGCCTGCGGCTCGACCACCGGCCTCGACACCCGCCGCTACACCGGCGACCAGGGGAGCACGAGAAGAATGAGCAGTACCCAATCCGGTAACGGCTGGATGGTCTGGCTGACCTTCGCCATCGGCCTGTTGCTCAGCGTTTCGCCGCTGCCGCAGTTCATGGAAATCCTGCGTCCCCTGTGGCTGGCCCTGTTGCTGGCCTTCTGGGCGCTGGCCTTGCCCCACAAGGTCGGCATGGTCACCGCCTGGTGCCTGGGCCTGGCCGAGGACGTGCTGTATGGCACGCTGCTGGGGCAGAACGCATTGATCCTGACCCTGATCACCTTCCTGGTGCTGTCCCTGCAACAGCGCCTGCGGATGTTCCCCATGTGGCAACAGTGCCTGGTGATCCTGGTGATCTTCGGCCTGGCGCAACTGGTGCAGTTGTGGCTCAGCGCGCTGACCGGCAATCGCCAGCCGACCCTGGCGCTGGTCTTGCCAGCCCTGGTCAGTGCCTTGCTCTGGCCATGGGTCAGCTTCGGTTTGCGTGGCCTGCGCCTGCGTTTCAAAATCAACTGATTCGGTCAGGCATTGGCCTTGATAGGGAGATGTCTTGATGAAACCGCTTTACCTCGCCTCAGGCTCGCCGCGTCGGCGTGAACTGCTCACGCAGATCGGCGTGCCCTTTACCGCCGTCGGAGCGGACATCGATGAAACGCCCCTGGATCACGAAACCCCATCGGTCTATGTCGAGCGCCTGGCGCGCGGCAAGGCCGAGGCGGGGCGGCGTGCCCTGGACGCCGGTGCGGAGGGCTGCGTGCTCGGCGCGGACACCGCCGTGGTGTTGGAGGGGCGGATTCTCGGCAAGCCAGTGGATCAGGCCGATGCCTTGTCCATGCTCCTGAGTCTGTCCGGTCGCGACCATGAGGTGCTGACCGCCATTGCCGTGCTGGACGGCTCGCGCTGCGAATCACGGGTGGTGCGCAGTCGGGTGCGTTTTCGCTCCATCACCGAACAGGAAGCGATGGCCTATTGGGCCAGTGGCGAGCCCCGGGACAAAGCTGGCAGCTATGGTATTCAAGGGCTGGGCGCGGTGTTCGTCGCCGGGCTCGAAGGCAGTTATTCAGCCGTGGTCGGCCTGCCCCTGTGCGAAACCGCAGAACTACTGGGCCATTTCGGCATACCCTGTTGGCAACCCTTGAGCGCGCGCTGAGCGCCGTCTGACTTGATGCGGCCATTATCGTGAACATGCCTGAACGAGACCCTGCCATGAGTGAAGAGATCCTGATCAACATCACGCCGATGGAATCGCGCGTGGCGGTGGTTGAAAACGGTGTGCTGCAAGAGGTCCACGTCGAGCGCACGCAAAAGCGTGGCATCGTCGGCAATATCTATAAAGGCAAGGTCGTGCGGGTGCTGCCGGGCATGCAGGCGGCCTTCGTCGACATCGGCCTGGACCGTGCGGCGTTCATTCATGCCTCGGAAATTTCCATGCGCGAAGGACCGGCCGTGGAGAGCATCAGCGCGCTGGTGCATGAAGGCCAGAGCCTGGTGGTGCAGGTCACCAAGGACCCCATCGGCTCCAAGGGCGCCCGCCTGACCACGCAACTGTCGATTCCGTCGCGCTACCTGGTGTACATGCCGCGCACCGCCCACGTTGGCATTTCCTTGAAGATCGAAGACGAAGCCGAGCGCGAGCGCCTCAAGCAGGTGGTCAGCGACTGCGTGGAAAAAGAAGGCATCAAGGAAGCCGGTGGGTTCATCCTGCGCACCGCCGCCGAAGGGGCCGGGGCCGATGAGATCCTCATGGACATCCGCTACCTGCGCAGGCTTTGGGACCAGATCGCCGCGCAGATCAAGACCATCGCCACCCCCAGCGTGATCTACGAAGACCTGGGCCTGGCGCTGCGGACCTTGCGCGACCTGGTCAGCCCCAAGATCGAGAAAATCCGCATCGACTCCCGGGAAACCTTCCAGAAAACCACTCAGTTCGTCGCCGAGCTGATGCCGGAAATCGCCGACCGTCTGGAACATTACCCTGGCGAGCGGCCGATTTTCGACCTGTACGGGGTCGAGGACGAAATCCAGAAAGCTTTGGAACGCAAGGTGCCGCTCAAGTCCGGCGGTTACCTGGTGGTCGATCCGGCCGAAGCCATGAGCACCATCGACGTCAACACCGGGGCGTTCGTCGGCCATCGCAACCTGGAAGAAACCATCTTCAAGACCAACCTGGAAGCCGCCACGGCCATCGCCCGGCAACTGCGTCTGCGCAACCTGGGCGGGATCATCATCATCGACTTCATCGACATGGAAGATGAAGAGCACCAGCGCCAGGTGCTGCGGACCCTGGAAAAACAACTCGAACGCGATCACGCCAAGACCAACATCATCGGGATCACCGAACTGGGCCTGGTGCAGATGACTCGCAAGCGCACCCGCGAAAGCCTCGAGCAGGTGCTGTGCGAGCCGTGCAGCAGTTGCCAGGGGCGCGGCAAGCTGAAGACCCCGGAAACCGTGTGTTACGAAATCTTCCGGGAAATCCTCCGGGAGGCGCGCGCCTACCAGGCGACCGGTTATAGAGTGTTGGCGAACCAGAAAGTGGTGGATCGCCTGCTCGACGAAGAGTCAGGCAATGTCGCGGAGTTGGAAGCGTTCATCGGACGCACGATTCGCTTCCAGGTTGAAACCATGTATTCCCAGGAACAATACGACGTGGTGCTGCTCTGAAGAGCTTGGGAAGCGGCGGGCCCGCGGATTTGATTGTCTTAGCCAGGGGAGCCCACTGACATGGAGCGTCTGACACGCATGATCGCGACGCTGACCCGTTGGGGGCTGGGGCTTTGTGCCCTGCTGCTGGTGTTGTTGGCGTTGTACGTCAGCCTCGGTCGCGAGCTGGTCCCGCTGGTGGCCGAATACCGCGCCGAGGTCGAGACCCGCGCCGGTGCCGCCTTGGGCATGCCCGTGCACATCGGCAGCCTCGACGGTAGTTGGGACGCCCTGGCGCCGATCCTGGCAGCGCGCGACGTGGTGGTGGGTGAGGGACCCAACGCCTTGCACCTGGACCAGGTGCGGGCCGTGCCCGACCTGTGGGACAGCCTGCTGGCACGTCAGGTGCGCATCGCCCACCTGGAAGTCAGTGGCCTGAAGATCAGCCTCAAGGAAGGCACCGACGGCAAGTGGGCTTTGGAAGGCCTGCCGGTGAAGGACGAGCAGCCCTTCGATCCACAGCAACTGCTCGAACGCATGCAAGTGGTCTCCAAGCTCTCGGTGCTCGATAGCCAGGTGACCTTGCAACCCGTCGAGCAACCGCCACTGACCCTGACCTACGTCGGCTTGAGCCTGCGCACCGGCGCCACTCGCCAGCGCCTGGACGCGCGCCTGACCCTGCCTGACGGGCAGCCGGTGGCGATCAACCTGCGCACCCGCCTGCGCGCCAGCGACTGGAAGAATGGCCAGGCCGACGCCTATTTGAGCCTGCCCCAAAGCGACTGGTCCAAGTGGCTGCCGAAACGCCTGACCCAGCAATGGAATTTCTCCCGGATTCAGGCCGGCGGTGAGTTCTGGCTCAGTTGGGGCGAGGGCACGGTGCAAAGCGCGACCATGCGCCTGAACGCGCCGCAGCTCCAGGGTGCCTATGGCGAACGCAAGCCGGTGCAGATTCACAACCTGGCCCTCAACGCTTATTTCCAGCGCGGCAGCCAAGGGTTCACCGCGACCTTCGACTCCCTGGCGATGAACCTGGGCGAGACCCGCTGGGAATCGCACCTGCAACTGCAACAAACCGTCGCCACCGAGCAGGCCGAGGAACGTTGGCACCTGCAGGCCGACCGCCTCGACCTGACCCCGCTCACGCCTTTGCTCAAGGCCCTGGCGCCGTTGCCCGAAGGCCTGGCCACGGCGATTGATCGGCTCAAGGTGACCGGTGGCCTGCGCAACGTGCTGCTGGACTACCGGCCGCAAAACACCGGCGATCAGAAAATCAGCTTCGCCACCAACCTGGACACCGTGGGCTTTGATGCCTATCGCGGCGCTCCGGCGGCGCGCAACGTCTCCGGGAGCCTGAGCGGCGACCTGGGCGGCGGTGAGCTGCGCATGGACAGCAAGGACTTTTCCCTGCACCTGGACCCGATCTTCGCCAAGCCCTGGCAGTACCTGCAGGCCAATGCCCGGTTGACCTGGAAGCTCGACAAGCAAGGCTTCACCCTGATCGCGCCATACCTGAAGGTGCTGGGCGAAGAGGGCCGGATTGCCGGCGACTTCCTGATCCGCCTGCACTTCGACCACAGCCAGGAAGACTACATGGACCTGCGGGTCGGCCTGGTGGACGGCGACGGGCGCTACACCGCCAAGTACCTGCCGGCGGTCCTCAGCCCGGCGCTGGATGAGTGGCTGCGCACGGCCATCGTCAAGGGCGCGGTGGATGAGGGCTTTTTCCAGTACCAAGGCTCACTGAATAAAGGCGCCGGGGACGCGGACCGCAGCATCAGCCTGTTTTTCAAGGTGCATGACGCCGAGCTGGCGTTCCAGCCGGGCTGGCCTTCGGTCAGCAAGGTCAGCGGCGATGTCTTCGTCGAAGACAGTGGCGTGCGCATTTTCGCCAGCCAGGGGCAGTTGCTCGATACCCAGGTCAAGGATGTTTCGGTGAACATTCCCCATGTCCCGACCGGCCAGAGTTCTCATCTGCTGCTGGACGGCGGCTTCGCCGGTGGGCTGGGCGACGGCCTGAAAATCCTCCAGACCGCGCCGATCGGGACTGCCGAGACGTTCGCCGGCTGGGAAGGCGAGGGTGACCTGAAAGGCAGCGTGAAGCTGGATATCCCGCTGGTCAAAGGCGAGCAACCGAAGATCCTGGTGGACTTCGCCACCGACCAGGCCCGTCTCAAACTCAGCGAGCCGGCGCTGGAACTGACCCAACTCAAGGGCGATTTCCGCTTCGACAGCAACAAGGGCCTGAGCGGCAAGGGCATCAGCGCCCGGGCATTCGACCGGCCCGTGACCGCGCAGATTTTCGCCGAGGGCCGTGCCGGCGCGCTCAACACGCGGGTCGCCGCCTCTGGACAGGTGGAGGTCAAGAAGCTCACCAGTTGGTTGAACGTCACCCAACCGTTGCCGGTATCGGGCGTCGTGCCCTACCAGTTGCAAGTGATCCTCGACGGCGCCGACAGCCAGTTGTCGGTCAGCTCCAGTCTCAAGGGCGTGGCCGTAGACCTGCCGGCCCCCTTCGGCATGGCCGCCGATGTCGGGCGCGACACGGTGTTTCGCATGACCCTGCAGGGGCCGGAGCGGCGTTACTGGGTCGATTATGGCGACCTGGCCAGCTTCACTTACGCCGCGCCGAGCGGAACAATGGCCGAAGGTCGCGGCGAATTGCTGCTGGGCGCCGGCGATGCGGTGCTGCCTGGCGCCAAGGGGTTGCGACTGCGTGGCACGTTGTCGGAGCTGGACGTCAGTCCTTGGCAGGACCTGGTGAACAAGTACGCCGGCCAGGATCCGGGTGGCAGTGCCAAGCAACTGCTCAGCAGTGCCGATCTGACTGTCGGCAAACTCACGGCCATGGGCACCACCCTGGACCAGGCGTCGGTGCAATTGGACCGCAAGCCGGACGCCTGGGCCTTGCGGCTCGACAGCCAGCAGGCCAAGGGCAATGTCAACCTGCCGGATGCCAAGGCTGCACCGATTGGCATCAAGCTTGATTATGTGCGCCTGCCGGCCACGGACCCGACGGTCCAGGCGGATGAAAACGCACCGGACCCGTTGGCGTCGGTCGATCCCGGCAAGATCCCGGCCATGGATATCGCCATTGACCAATTGTTCCAGGGCCCCGACCTCATCGGCGCCTGGTCGTTGAAAGTGCGACCGACCGCCAAGGGCATCGCGCTGAACAACCTGGACATGGGCCTCAAGGGCATGGTGTTGAACGGCAGTGGTGGCTGGGAAGGCGTGCCCGGTTCCACCAGCAGTTGGTACAAGGGCCGGATCAGCGGCAAGAACCTGGGCGATGTGCTCAAGGGCTGGGGCTTCGCCCCGAGCGTGACCAGCCAGACATTCCGCCTGGACGTCGATGGGCGCTGGCCCGGTTCGCCGGCGTGGGTGGCCACCAAGCGCTTTTCAGGTAGCCTCGACGCGTCGCTGAGCAAGGGCCAGTTCGTCGAAGTCGAAGGCAGTGCCCAGGCGTTGCGGGTATTTGGCCTGCTGAACTTCAACTCCATCGGCCGACGCTTGCGCCTGGACTTCTCCGACCTGTTCGGCAAGGGGCTGAGCTACGACCGGGTCAAAGGGCTGTTGGTGGCGAGCGACGGGGTGTACGTGACCCGCGAACCCATTACCCTGACCGGGCCGTCGAGCAACCTGGAACTCAACGGCACGCTGGACATGGTGGCCGACCGCGTCGACGCCAAGCTGCTGGTGACGCTGCCGGTGACCAACAACCTGCCGATCGCCGCGCTGATTGTCGGCGCACCGGCGGTGGGTGGGGCGCTGTTTCTGATCGACAAGCTGATCGGGGACCGCGTGGCGCGCTTTGCCAGCGTAAGATATGACGTCAAGGGGCCGTGGAAAGAGCCGAAGATCACCTTTGACAAACCGTTCTGACAGACGATGCGATAACCCCTGTGGGAGCGAGCTTGCTCGCGATGAGGCCGGTACATCCAACATTTATGTTGACTGATCCACCGCTATCGCGAGCAAGCTCGCTCCCACAGGGGAACTATGCAGAAGTGAGGGAAGCACCATGCCAGTCGCCGTGATTCAAATGGTCAGCCAAAGCGATGTGCTCGCCAATCTGGCCCGTGCCCGGATCCTGCTGGAGCAGGCGGCCGCAAGCGGCGCAAGGCTGGCGGTGCTGCCGGAGAATTTCGCGGCGATGGGGCGGCGGGACGTTGCCGATATCGGCCGTGCCGAAGCCTTTGGTCAGGGACCGATCCTGCCGTGGTTGAAACAGGCCGCCCGTGACCTCAAGTTATGGATTGTGGCCGGCACGTTGCCGTTGCCGCCGGTGGACCAGCCCGAGGCCAGGTCCCATGCCTGTTCGTTGCTGGTGGACGACCAGGGCCAGATCGTGGCGCGCTACGACAAGTTGCACCTGTTCGATGTGGATGTGGCGGACAATCGCGGGCGCTATCGCGAGTCGGATGACTATGCTTATGGTGCCAACGTGGTGGTTGCCGATACCCCCGTCGGCCGGGTGGGCCTGACGGTTTGTTATGACTTGCGGTTCCCGGAGCTCTACAGCGAGCTACGGGCGGCGGGGGCCGAGCTGATCACGGCGCCGTCGGCGTTTACCGCAGTGACCGGCGCGGCTCATTGGGACGTGCTGATCCGCGCCCGTGCCATCGAGACCCAGTGCTATGTGCTGGCGGCCGCCCAGGGCGGCGTGCATCCGGGGCCTCGGGAAACCTTTGGTCATGCCGCGATTGTCGACCCGTGGGGCCGCGTGCTCGCACAACAGGATCAAGGCGAGGCCGTGCTGGTGGCCGAGCGCGACAGCAGCGAACAGGCGTCCATCCGGACGCGCATGCCGGTGGCCAGCCATCGGCGCTTTTTTTCGCAGGGCGCTCGACAGCGGCCTGTCCAAGACGACGAATTCAAGGCGTAAAACATATGAGCGGGTTGTTATCCTCAGTCAGTGAACACCTTTTAGCCCCCGGCGGCGTGACTCTCGAAAGCCTGCAAGGCGTGCTGGGCGACCTGGCCGGCCCGGGCATCGATGCCGCCGACCTGTATTTCCAGGGCCAGATTTCCGAGTCCTGGTCGCTGGAAGACGGCATCGTCAAGGAAGGCAGTTTCAACCTCGACCAGGGCGTGGGCGTGCGCGCCCAGTCCGGGGAAAAGACCGGTTTTGCCTACAGCAACGCCATCACCCTCGAAGCCCTCGGCGCTGCGGCCCGTGCGGCCCGTTCGATTTCCCGCGCCGGGCAGAATGGCACGGTCCAGGCGTTCAGCAGCCAGGACGTGGCGCAACTGTACGCACCGGACAACCCGCTGGAAGTCATGAGCCGCGCCGAAAAAGTCGAGCTGCTCAAGCGCATCGACGTCGCCACCCGCGCCCTCGACCCGCGCATCCAGCAGGTGTCGGTCAGCATGGCCGGGGTCTGGGAGCGGATCCTGGTGGCTTCCACCGACGGTGGCCTGGCGGCGGATGTGCGGCCGCTGGTGCGCTTCAACGTCAGCGTGATCGTCGAGCAGAACGGTCGTCGTGAGCGCGGCGGCCATGGCGGCGGAGGGCGCACCGATTACCGTTATTTCCTCAGCGAAGACCGCGCCATGGGCTACGCCCGTGAGGCGCTGCGCCAGGCGCTGGTCAACCTGGAAGCCATCCCGGCCCCGGCCGGCACATTGCCGGTGGTGCTCGGCTCCGGCTGGTCCGGTGTGCTGCTGCACGAAGCGGTGGGCCACGGCCTGGAAGGCGATTTCAACCGCAAGGGCAGTTCGGCCTACAGCGGGCGCATGGGGGAAATGGTCGCCTCGAAACTCTGCACCATTGTCGATGACGGCACCTTGGCCGGGCGTCGTGGCTCCCTGAGCGTCGACGATGAAGGCACGCCAACCGAATGCACCACGCTGATCGAGAACGGTGTACTCAAGGGCTACATGCAGGACAAGCTCAATGCCCGGCTGATGGGCGTGGCCCGCACCGGCAACGGCCGTCGTGAGTCCTACGCGCATCTGCCGATGCCGCGCATGACCAACACCTACATGCTCGGTGGCCAAAGCGACCCGGCGGAAATCATCGCCTCGGTGAAAAAAGGCATCTATTGCGCCAACCTCGGCGGCGGCCAGGTGGACATCACCAGCGGCAAGTTCGTGTTCTCCACCAGCGAGGCCTATCTGATCGAAGACGGCAAGATCACCGCGCCGGTCAAGGGCGCGACCCTGATCGGCAACGGGCCGGAGGCGATGAGCAAGGTGTCGATGGTCGGTAACGACCTGGCGCTGGACAGCGGGGTGGGTACGTGCGGCAAGGACGGGCAATCGGTGCCAGTGGGCGTCGGCCAGCCGACCCTGAAAATCGATGCGATTACCGTGGGTGGCACGGGCGCATGAAAATGTTCAGGGGCTTGCGTGAGTCATTGTGGCGAGGGAGCTTGCTCCCGCTGGGCTACGCAGTAGCCCCGATGCGGTTGCTACGCAACCGAGCGGGAGCAAGCTCCCTCGCCACGATAACCGCTACCCCTGGCAGGGGAATGAAGCTGTTGGCGATCAGCGCAGGCCGCGCTGAGTTTCGTCCAGCTCACGGATGTACTTGAAGATTTTACGGCTCGAAGCCGGTGGCTTGTTCTGCGCCAGTTCGTGCTGGGCCTGACGGATCAGGGAGCGCAATTGCTGGCGATCGGCCTCCGGGTAGTCGATGACGAATTTTTCCAGCACGCCGTCGTCGCCTGCGATCAAGCGATCGCGCCAGCGCTCCAGGTTGTGGAAGCGTTCGTTGTACTGCCGGGTGGAGGCATCGAGTTGATCGAGCAGCACCAGGATGGCGTCAGTGTCCTGATCGCGCATCAGTTTGCCGATGAATTGCAGGTGCCGTTTACGCGCGATATTCGCGGTGTGCTTGGGCGCATCGGCCAGGGCCCGGCGCAAGGCGTCGGTCAAAGGCAGTTTGGCCAGCAAGTCAGGCTTGAGTGTTGTCAGGCGCTCGCCGAGGTCAACCAGAGCATGCAGCTCGCGTTTGACCTGGGATTTGCTTTTTTCACCCTCGTAGAGGGAGTCGTCGTAAGAATCAACCATGGTGGCAGTCCGCAAAGAAACGCCGCCATGATAACCAGTCGGGGGCCGCTTGTCCGGCCCGGTCGCTCGAAGGCCATTACCGAGAGCAGAATTTGAGTGGAGAACACCATGAGTGCAGTTCAGAGCGTCGGCCCGCAAGCGTTGCCGGCACTGCAGGAACAAGTCGAGCAGATCCTCGCCGAGGCCAAGCGGCAGGGTGCCAGTGCGTGCGAGGTGGCGGTGTCCCTGGAGCAGGGCCTGTCGACATCGGTACGCCAGCGCGAGGTGGAAACCGTCGAATTCAATCGTAACCAAGGCTTTGGCATCACCTTGTACGTGGGCCAGCGCAAGGGCTCGGCCAGCACATCGGCCAGCGGCCCGGAGGCCATTCGCGAAACCGTCGCCGCGGCACTGGCGATTGCCAAGCACACTTCCGAAGACGAAGCATCCGGTCTGGCCGATGCCGCTCTGATGTGCAAAGAGTTGCGGGATTTTGACCTGTTCCACGCCTGGGACATCACCCCTGAACAGGCCATCGAGCAGGCGCTGCGTTGCGAAGCGGCGGCGTTCGATGCCGACTCGCGGATCAAGAACGCCGACGGTACGACGCTCAATACCCACCAGGGCTGCCGCGTCTACGGCAACAGCCACGGTTTCATCGGCGGTTATGCATCGACCCGTCACAGCCTTAGCTGCGTGATGATCGCCGAAGCCAACGGCCAGATGCAGCGCGACTACTGGTACGACGTGAGCCGCCAGGGCACCTTGCTGGCGGACCCGGTGAGCATCGGCCAGAAAGCCGCGCAACGGGCGGCCAGCCGCCTGGGCGCGCGACCGGTGCCGACCTGCGAAGTGCCAGTGCTGTTTTCTGCCGAGTTGGCCGGTGGCCTGTTCGGCAGTTTCCTGTCGGCGGTGTCCGGCGGCAACCTGTACCGCAAGTCGTCGTTCCTCGAGGGCGCGCTGGGCCAGAAACTGTTCCCGGAATGGATGACCATCGACGAGCGTCCGCACCTGATGCAAGCCATGGGCAGCTCGGCGTTCGATGGCGATGGCCTGGCCACCTATGCCAAGCCGTTTGTGGAAAACGGCGAGCTGGTGTCCTACATCCTCGGCACCTATTCGGGCCGCAAGCTCGGGATGCCGAGCACCGCCAATGCCGGCGGCGTGCATAACCTGTTCGTGACCCATGGCGAAGAAGACCAGGCCGCCTTGCTGCGGCGCATGGGCCGAGGCTTGCTGGTGACCGAACTGATGGGCCACGGCCTGAACATGGTCACCGGCGACTATTCCCGTGGCGCGGCGGGTTTCTGGGTCGAGAACGGCGAGATCCAGTTCCCGGTCCAGGAAGTGACCATCGCTGGCAACATGCGCGACATGTTCAAGCAGATCGTGGCCGTGGGCAACGACTTGGAGTTGCGCAGCAACATCCGCACCGGCTCGGTGCTGATCGAGCGGATGATGGTGGCGGGTAGCTGATACTCATCCCATAAAAAAGGCGCGTCATCCGCTGGGTGACGCGCCTTTTTTGTATCCGAAAATCCTGTGGCGACGACGCTTTTGTGGCGAGGGAGCTTGCTCCCGATGGGCCGCGAAGCGACCCCAAAATCTTGCGGTCGCTGCGCAACCGAGCGGGAGCAAGCTCCCTCGCCACGATGAATTTGTGGTGCCTTATGGTTGTGTTGCTTCTTATTATCATCTAATAATGAATCTCATTAGCCGAGTGAGCCCCGGTCATGAGTTCTGCCCTGCACGAACAACCCTACTTTGAAAGCTGGCGCTGGATGAGTCGCCAGATCCGTTGCGCGATGAACCCGGATGAGCCGCGGCTGATCGAGCACTACCTGGCCGAGGGCCGCTACCTGGCCTGTTGCACCGCCACCTCGCCGTGGATGATCTCCGAAACCGCCTTCCGCCTGCTGCTCGACACCGCCTCGGACGTCGCGCTGCCCTGGCATTGGCGCAGCCTCTGCCTCGACCAGGCTTGGCGCCCCTTGCGTGACCTCGAACGACAATCATTGTGCCGCTGCCGCCTCAAGCTCTGGCAGAGCCATGCCTGGGCGCTGGCGACCTGCGCCCTGGCGCCATCGATTCCCCTTATTGAACTGGTGCAAGGATCTCCCGATGAGTAATACCCGTATCGAACGCGACAGCATGGGCGAGCTGCACGTCCCGGTGGACGCCCTCTATGGCGCCCAGACCCAGCGTGCCGTGGATAATTTCCCAGTCAGCGGCCAGCGCATGCCGGCGCCGTTCATTCGCGCCCTGATCCTGGCCAAGGCCGCGGCCGCCCGGGCCAACGTAGAGCTGGAACAAATCAGCGCGGCCCAGGGCAAGGCCATCGTCGATGCCGCCCTGGGGCTACTCGAAGGCCGTTTCATGGATCATTTTCCGGTGGATATCTTTCAGACCGGCTCCGGCACCAGCTCCAACATGAACGCCAACGAAGTGATCGCCACCCTTGCCAGCGGTCTGCTGGGAGAGGCGATCAACCCGAATGACCACGTCAACTGCGGCCAGAGCAGCAACGACATCATCCCCACCAGCATTCATGTCAGCGCCGCGCTGGCCTTGCATGAGCAATTGCTGCCGGCGTTGTTGCACCTGGTGCAGGTGATCGAGCGCAAGGCCGAAGACGTCCACCCGTTCATCAAGACTGGCCGCACCCACCTGATGGATGCCATGCCGGTGCGCCTGAGCCAGGTGCTCGACGGTTGGGCGCAACAGCTCAAGGCCAATATCGGCCACTTGCAGGACCTGCTGCCGAGCCTGCAATCCCTGGCCCAGGGCGGCACGGCGGTCGGCACTGGGGTCAATGCCCATCCACGCTTCGCCGAGTTGTTCAGCCAGCAACTGACCCAATTGACCCAGGTGCAATTCACTCCGGGCAAGAACCTGTTCGCGCTGATCGGCTCCCAGGACACCGCCGTGGCGGTTTCCGGGCAGCTCAAGACCACGGCCGTGTCGCTGATGAAAATCGCCAACGACCTGCGCTGGATGAATTCCGGGCCGCTGGCAGGCCTGGGCGAGATCGAACTCGAAGGCCTGCAGCCGGGCTCCTCGATCATGCCCGGCAAGGTCAATCCGGTCATTCCCGAAGCCACCGCGATGGTCGCGGCCCAGGTGATCGGCAACGACACGGTGATCACCATCGCCGGTCAATCGGGCAACTTCGAATTGAACGTGATGCTGCCGATCATCGCCCAGAACCTGTTGAGCAGCATCACCCTGATGTCCACCGCCAGCCGCTTGCTGGCCGATAAGGCCATCGCCACGTTCAAGGTCAACGAAGCCAGGCTCAAGGAAGCGTTGTCACGCAACCCGATCCTGGTGACCGCGCTGAATCCGATCATCGGTTACCAGAAGGCTGCTGAAATCGCCAAGAAGGCTTACCAGCAAGGCCGGCCGGTCATCGATGTCGCCCTGGAACACACCGACCTGTCTCGCAGCGAGCTCGAAGTCCTGTTGGACCCGGAGAAGCTCACCGCCGGCGGCGTGTAACCCCGACACCTGTGTGGAGGACTCATCATGGAACACTGGAAACGTACGATCGAACGGGCCAATCGCTGTTTCATGCAAGGTGAGCTGGTAGACGCTCGCGAAGCCTACCTGCAAGCCCTGGCGTTGGCCCAAGTGCTGTACGAGCGCTGGGCGGATGCCGACGAAGCGGTCGCCGCTTGCGTCGTCTCCCATCACAACCTGGCGGACCTGCACTTGCGCCTGAACCAGCCAGAGGAGAGCGCCGAATACTTGTGTGCGATCCACCAACGGTTGTTGCAGACGATGCAGGACGAACGCCTGACACCGGCCCTGCGCGCCGCCGCGCAGCGCCAGAGCCACAAGACCTACGTCGAACTGCTGAATTTCATCAGCGAGCACGGTGAGTACCCACGCACCCAGCGCCTGTTGCACTGCAATGCCGCCACGCCCCGGCAGCGCTATGCCTCTCTTCATCATGGAGTTCATTGAACATGGCTTTTACCTTGCCTGCATTGCCCTACGCCTACGACGCCCTGGAACCGCACATCGATGCGCAAACCATGGAGATCCACTACACCAAGCACCACCAGACCTACATCAATAACCTCAACGCAGCGGTGGACGGCACCGAATACGCCGAGTGGCCCGTCGAAAAACTGGTGTCCAGCGTGGAGCAGTTGCCGCCAAGCCTGAAGGCTGCGGTGATCAACCAGGGCGGTGGCCACGCCAACCATTCGTTGTTCTGGGAGGTGATGACGCCCCGGGGCGGCGGCCAGCCCGAGGGCGCCCTGGCGGCGGCGATCGATGGGCAACTGGGCGGTATCGAGCGTTTCAAGGAGGCTTTCACCAAAGCGGCGCTGACCCGTTTCGGCAGCGGCTGGGCCTGGTTGAGCGTGACCCCGCAAAAGACCCTGGTGGTGGAAAGCAGCGGTAACCAGGACAGTCCGTTGATGAATGGCAACACGCCGATTCTTGGCCTGGACGTCTGGGAGCATGCCTATTACCTGCGCTACCAGAACCGTCGTCCGGAATACATCAACGCGTTCTACAACGTGATCAACTGGCCTGAAGTCGCCCGACGCTATCAGGCGGCGCTGGCTTCGAGCCCTTCATGAACACCCGCCAAGGCTGACTATGGATACTCAAACACTGGCGATTGGAAGCGGACGGATGTTCCGCTATGCCTTGGGGTCGTTGTTGCTGTTGGCCGGGATGACGTTGTTGGCGGCCCAAGGCCTGGCGTGGCTGGACCTGGAGCCCAGGTTGTTGCGGGCTCTCCAGGGAGGTGGGCTTTGCGCCTTGGGCACTGCGCTGGGGGCGGTGCCAGTGCTGGTCATCCGGCGCATGCCCCAGGCCGTGAGCGATTCGCTGCTGGGCTTCGGTGCCGGGGTGATGCTCGCCGCCACGGCGTTTTCGCTGATCGTGCCGGGCATTGCCGCGGCCGAGCAGTTGGGGTTCACGCCTTGGGCGGCCAGCGGCCTCATCTGTTTTGGCATTCTGTCGGGGGCGTTCGGGCTGTACCTGGTGGACCGCAAGGTCTCGGCCAGCCCCGAAAGGCTGGTGGCGGTGCCTGGACGTCCGATCATTGCGCCGCGGATCTGGTTGTTCGTGTTTGCCATCATCGCTCACAACATTCCGGAAGGCATGGCGGTGGGCGTGTCGGCGGGCGGTGGCATGCCGGATGCCGACAGCCTGGCGATGGGCATCGCTTTGCAGGATGTCCCCGAGGGGTTGGTGATCGCGCTGGTGCTGGCCGCGGCGGGCATGTCGCGGGTCAAGGCGTTCCTGATTGGCGCGGCGTCAGGGCTGGTCGAGCCCGTATTCGCGCTGCTGTGCGCCTGGCTGGTGAGCCTGGCCGAGATGCTCTTGCCCCTAGGCCTGGCGTTGGCGGCCGGGGCGATGCTGCTGGTGGTGACCCACGAGGTCATTCCCGAATCCCGCCGCAATGGTCACGAGAAACTGGCGAGCCTGGGGTTGTTGGTGGGGTTTTGTCTGATGATGGTGCTGGATACGGCGTTGGCGTGATGCAGGTCTGCGGGGGAGTGAGCTTTTTGTGGCAAGGGCGCTTTCATGACAAGGGAGCTTTTGTGGCGAGGGAGCTTGCTCCCTCGCCACAAAGGCTAGCTCTGTCCACACAACAAGCGCGCCTTGAGCTTGGGCGGTTATTCGCCTTCGTCGAAGTATCTTTTGATCAGGTCAACCAGAGCATCCATCGCTTCCTGCGCCTCTTCACCTTCAGTGCTCAGATGGATCTTGGTGCCCTTGCCGGCGGCGAGCATCATCATCGCCATGATGCTTTTACCGTCGACCGTGGACTCCGGCGTGCGGCCGACCCTGATGGTGGTGTCCTTGAACTGTCCCGCGACTCCGACAAACTTGGCCGACGCTCGGGCATGCAACCCCAGCTTGTTGATGATTTCAATTTCCCGAGCAGGCATCGCGATGTGAATCCTTTAGCTGAGGTCGCGGTGGCGAACCTGGACATTCTTCAGGGATTGTTGCAGGAGCTGACCCAGGCGTTCGGTCAGGTAGACGGAGCGGTGATGACCGCCGGTGCAACCGATGGCGATCGTGACATAGGCCCGGTTGCTCGCGGCAAAGCGGGGTAGCCATTTGAGCAGGTAGCTGGAGATGTCCTGGTACATTTCCTCGACATCCGGCTGTGCGGCCAGGTAGTCGATCACCGGTTGGTCAAGCCCGGACTGCTCGCGCAATTCCGGTTTCCAATAAGGGTTGGGCAGGCAACGCACATCGAACACCAGGTCGGCGTCTACCGGCATGCCACGCTTGAAGCCGAACGACTCCACCAGGAACGCGGTGCCCGGCTCCGGCTGGTTCAGCAGGCGCAGCTTGATTGTGTCGCGCAACTGATACAGGTTCAGGTGGGTGGTGTTGACCTTCAGGTCCGCCAGGTCGGCGATCGGCCCCAACAGCTGGCTTTCATCCTCGATGGCTTCGGCCAGGGAGCGGTTGGCGTTGCTCAGGGGGTGACGCCGGCGCGTTTCGGAAAAACGCTTGAGCAGCGTCTCCTCATCGGCATCCAGGTACAACACATCGCATTGGATATGCCGGCTGCGCACTTCCGCGAGCAGTTCGGGAAAGCGCGACAGGTGGCTCGGCAGGTTGCGTGCATCGATAGACACCGCCACCAGCGGCTGCGCCAGCTCGGTGTGGATCAGGGCGCGCTCGGCCAGTTCCGGCAGCAGGCCGGCGGGCAGGTTGTCGATGCAGTAGTAGCCGCTGTCCTCAAGCACGTTGAGGGCCGTGCTTTTACCGGAGCCGGAGCGGCCACTGACGATGATCATGCGCATGTTTAATGACCGTTCTGCTCGTCCAGGACCACCTGGTACAGAGCTTCGTTACTCGGCGCGCTGCGCAGTTTTTCGCGCACTTCCTTGCGGTCCAGCATGCTGGCAATCTGGCGCAGCAGCTCGAGGTGCGCATCGGTCGCCGCTTCCGGAACCAGCAATACAAACAGCAGGTCGACCGGCGCGCCGTCGATGGCGTCGAAATCTATGGGGGCTTCAAGGTGCAACAGTGCGCTGATTGGCGTGGTGCAACCCTTGAGGCGGCAATGGGGAATGGCGATGCCGTTGCCAAAACCGGTGGAACCGAGTTTTTCACGGGCAACCAGGGCCTCGAAGACGTCCTGCATTTCCAGATCCGGCACCTCGCGGTGGATCAGGTTGGCAATTTGTTCGAGGGCTTTCTTTTTACTGCCGCCCGGCGCGTTCACTTGGGAACGGCCGGGGGTCAGGATGGTTTCTAGTCGGATCATGGATTGGGGGGGTTAACGACCGGTCGCGCCCTGGAGGAGGCTCTGGGTCTTTTCCTTATGCTTTTTGAGTTGGCGATCCAGCTTGTCGGTCAGCAGGTCAATCGCGGCATACATGTCTGTGTGCTCTGCGTTGGCAACCACTTCTCCGCCGGGGATATGCAGCGTGGCTTCGATTTTCTGCAGCAGCTTTTCGACGTTCATCGTGACTTGCACGTTGGTGATCTTGTCGAAATGCCTCTCCAATCGGTCGAGTTTTTCGCCGATGTAGGTGCGCAGGGGTTCGGTCACTTCCAGTTGGTGTCCACTGATGTTGACTTGCATACAGCTTCTCCTTCGTTGCCAGTGCATAAAGCGGCAGGCAGAAATGCCTGCCACTGGAACGCTGTGGCGTGGCCTGTTACATCAACCGCTTGCGTTCGCTCGAAGGCGCGATCCCGAGGGATTCACGGTACTTGGCGACGGTACGGCGGGCCACCTGAATGCCTTGTGCCTCCAGTAAACCAGCGATCTTGCTGTCACTCAACGGCTTTTTCTGATTTTCCGCGGCCACCAGTTTTTTGATGATCGCGCGGATGGCCGTGGACGAGCATTCGCCGCCTTCGGAGGTGCTGACGTGGCTGGAGAAAAAGTATTTCAATTCATAGATGCCCCGGGGGGTATGCATGAATTTCTGGGTGGTCACCCGGGAAATCGTCGACTCGTGCATGCCCACTGCCTCGGCAATGTCATGCAGGACCAACGGTTTCATCGCTTCATCGCCGTACTCCAGGAAGCCGCGCTGATGCTCGACGATCTGGGTGGCCACTTTCATCAGGGTTTCGTTGCGGCTTTGCAGGCTCTTGATGAACCAGCGGGCTTCCTGCAACTGGTTGCGCATGAAGGTGTTGTCGGCGCTGGTGTCGGCGCGCTTGACGAAACCGGCGTACTGGGCGTTGACCCGCAGCTTGGGCACCGACTCCTGGTTGAGTTCCACCAGCCAGCGATCGTTGTGCTTGCGCACGATCACGTCGGGGACCACGTACTCGGGCTCGGTGGATTCGATCTGCGAGCCGGGGCGCGGGTTGAGGCTCTGCACCAGTTCGATGACCTGGCGCAGCTCATCTTCCTTGAGCTTCATGCGACGCATCAACTGGCTGTAGTCGCGACCGCCCAGCAGGTCGATGTAATCGGTGACCAGTCGCTTGGCTTCGGCCAGCCATGGCGTCTTGGCAGGCAACTGGCGCAGTTGCAGCAACAGGCACTCGCCCAGGTTGCGGGCGCCAATGCCGGCCGGTTCGAATTGCTGGATGCGATGCAGGACGGCTTCGATCTCGTCCAGCTCGATGTCGAGCTCGGGGTCGAAGGCTTCGAGGATTTCTTCGAGGGTCTCGTCCAGGTAGCCCTGGTTGTTGATGCAATCGATCAGGGTCACGGCGATCAGGCGATCGGTGTCGGACATCGGTGCCAGGTTCAGTTGCCACAGCAGGTGGCTTTGCAGGCTCTCGCCGGCCGAGGTGCGGGTGGTGAAGTCCCACTCGTCGTC
The DNA here is from genome assembly GCF_059579345.1 of Pseudomonas sp. FSO-7. Lineage (NCBI taxonomy): Bacteria > Pseudomonadati > Pseudomonadota > Gammaproteobacteria > Pseudomonadales > Pseudomonadaceae > Pseudomonas > Pseudomonas sp. FSO-7. The sequence goes on from NZ_CM184193.1 coordinate 1,067,389, forward strand.
ATCGCTGCTGGGCAGGTTGCTGGCGCTGGTCTGGTAGACATCTTCCCAGGCCGTGTCCACGGGCAGTTCGTTGGGGATGCGCTCGTTCCATTCGCCATCCTCGAGGTTATCCACCGTTGGGGCGGCTTCCTGGTAGGACGGTTCCGGGATCTCGGTGTTGGTCTTCTGCTCGACGTTGTCGGCCAGCGGGTCGGTGTTATCGAAGTCGTCGCCTTCTTCCTGGCGTTCGAGCATCGGATTGGACTCCAGGGCCTCCTGGATTTCCTGTTGCAGGTCCAGGGTCGACAATTGGAGCAGGCGGATGGCCTGTTGCAGCTGCGGTGTCATCGTCAGCTGCTGGCCCATTCTCAAGACTAGCGATGGTTTCATGGCAGGGGCTTAACACCTTATTCGCCGGCGCACATGCGCCATCCACTACAGGGCGCCGGAGCGCCAAAATTAAGCAAATTATATGCCTGAAACTGAAGTGTTTGCCTAGAGCGTCGCCATAATAAAATTAAACGACGCCCAGGCAATTCGCCAGACACGTGTGCTTACAGGCGGAACTCATGGCCCAGGTACACTTCCTTGACCAGGTCATTGGCCAGGATCGCGGCGGAGTCTCCTTCGGCGATCAATTGGCCGTCATTGACAATGTAGGCGGTTTCGCAGATGTCCAAGGTCTCGCGCACGTTGTGGTCGGTGATCAGCACGCCGATACCCTTGGCCTTGAGGTGATGGATGATCTGCTTGATGTCGCCCACCGAGATCGGGTCCACGCCGGCGAACGGTTCGTCGAGCAGGATGAACTTCGGTGCGGTGGCCAGAGCGCGGGCGATTTCCACGCGGCGCCGTTCGCCACCCGACAGGCTCATGCCCAGGTTGTCGCGAATGTGGCTGATGTGGAATTCCTGCAGCAGGCTTTCCAGTTCCTGGCGACGGCCGGCCTTGTCGAGTTCCTTGCGGGTCTCGAGGATCGCCATGATGTTGTCGGCAACCGACAGTTTGCGGAAGATCGATGCTTCTTGCGGCAAATAGCCGATGCCGGCCTTCGCCCGACCGTGCATCGGCTGGTGGCTGACATCCAGGTCGTCAATCAGCACGCGACCCTGATCGGCCTGGACCAGGCCGACGATCATATAGAAGCAGGTGGTCTTGCCCGCGCCATTGGGGCCGAGCAGGCCGACGATCTGGCCGCTGTCGATGGACAGGCTGACATCACGCACGACTTGACGGCTCTTGTAGCTCTTGGCCAAGTGCTGAGCTTTCAGAGTTGCCATTACTGGGCCTTCTGCTCGGTTTTCTTTTTAGGCTGGATCACCATATCGATCCGCGGACGCTGCTCGGTCACCTTGCTGCCGGTGGCGCGACCGGCGCTGGCGAGTTTCTTGTTGGTGTCGTAGACGATTTTCTCGCCTTGGGTAACGTTGTTGTCCTTGTCGACGACCTTAGCACGGTCGATCAGAACCACGCGATCCTGGGAGGCGTGGTACTGGATAGTGACCCCGTAGCCCTGTACCGGCTTGGTGTCGCCCGCGGTTTGCATCTGTTCGAAATAGGCCAGGTTGCCCACCGAGGTCACCACATCGATATCGCCGGACGGGGTGCGGGTGATGGTCACGGTGTTGCCGGTGACCTTCATCGAGCCCTGGGTGATGATCACGTCGCCTTTATAGGTGGCGACGCCATTCTTGTCGTCGAGTTGGGCGTCGTCGGCCTGGATGCGGATAGGCTGGTCGCGGTCGTTGGGAAGAGCCCAGGCGCTCGCGCTTCCCAGTGCTGCGCCCAGACTGAGCAAAATAGGGAGGGTTTTAGCGAGCTTCATACTGTCCTCTTACGTTCGATAGCAGGTGTATCCTGCTTTCCTTCAAATACGCTTTCATTCCCGTGCCGGTCGATACACCCCCGGCGCCGTCGATTCTAACGGGTTGCTCGGTCTGCGCATATTCTTGCTGTGGGAACACGGTCATGCGTGTACTGGTGATGACGGTCGTGCGGTTTTTCTCGTCGGTTCGGGCAATGCGTACCGAGTCGATCAGTTCCACTTCGGTGCCACCGGAATTGACTTCGGCGTGCTCGCTCTGCACGTGCCACGGGAATTCGGTGCCGCGGAACATGTTCAGGTCCGGCTTGGTGACCAGCGTAATGTCAGTGGCCTTTACGTGGTCGACCTTGTCGGACGTCATCTCATATTGCACTTTGCCGTCGGGCAGGTACTGCAGGGTATGGGTGTTGGTGGCGTACCAGTCGATCCGCTCCTCGACCTGGGGTGCAGGCTGGTCGAGAAACCGTTCGGGGCTGATGTTCCAATAGCCCACTGCGGCGAAAATCGCCGCGATACAGGCAAACACCACAATGGTGCGAATCTTTTTGCTCAGCATAAATGGCTCACAGGTACGCGGCGTTGGCCGCTTCGAGGCGGCCCTGGGCGCGCAGGATCAGTTCACAGAATTCGCGGGCCGCACCTTCGCCGCCTCGCGCCGTGGTGACGCCGTGGGCATGCTCGCGGACGAAGCCGGCCGCGTTGGCGACCGCCATGCCCAGGCCGACCCGGCGAATCACCGGCAGGTCTGGCAGGTCGTCACCGAGGTAGGCCACCTGTTCATAGCTTAGGTTGAGTTGACCCAGAAGCTCGTCCAGCACCACCAGTTTGTCTTCGCGACCCTGGTAAAGGTGCGGGATGCCGAGGTTCTTCGCACGCCGTTCGACCACCGGAGTCTTGCGGCCGCTGATGATAGCGGTCTGTACGCCGGCGGCCATCAACATCTTGATACCTTGGCCGTCGAGGGTGTTGAAGGTCTTGAATTCGCTGCCGTCTTCGAGGAAGTACAGGCGACCGTCGGTCAGCACGCCGTCCACATCGAACACGGCCAACTTGATGGCTTTGCCCCGTTGCAACAGGTCTGTGTTCATTTACATGACTCCCGCACGCAGCAAATCGTGCATGTTCAGGGCGCCCACCGGACGGTCGTCGTCATCGACGACCACCAGGGCGCTGATCTTGTGGTCTTCCATGATTTTCAGGGCCTCGGCGGCGAGCATCTCGGCGCGGGCGGTCTTGCCGTGGGGCGTCATGACTTGTTCGATGGTCGCGCTGTGGATGTCGATGGTGCGGTCCAGGGTGCGGCGCAGGTCGCCGTCGGTAAAAATCCCGGCGAGCTTGCCGTCGGCCTCCAGGACCACCGTCATGCCCAGCCCCTTGCGGGTCATCTCCATGAGCGCGTCCTTGAGCAGTGTGCCGCGCACGACCTGTGGCAATTCCTGGCCGGCGTGCATCACGTTTTCGACTTTCAGCAGCAGGCGACGGCCGAGGGCGCCACCGGGATGGGAAAAAGCAAAGTCTTCCGCCGTGAAACCTCGGGCTTCCAACAGCGCCACGGCCAAGGCATCGCCCATGACCAGGGCGGCGGTGGTGGAGGAGGTCGGTGCCAGGTTCAACGGGCAGGCTTCGTGTTCGACATTGACATTGAGGTTCACTTCGGCGGCCTTGGCCAGCGGCGAGTCGGGGTTGCCGGTCACGCTGATCAACTGGATGCCCAGGCGCTTGATCAGCGGCAGCAGGGTGATGATTTCGTTGGTGGAGCCGGAGTTGGACAGGGCCAGGATGATGTCGTCCCGGGTGATCATGCCCATGTCCCCATGGCTGGCTTCGGCCGGATGGACGAAAAAGGCCGTGGTGCCAGTGCTGGCGAGGGTGGCGGCGATCTTGTTGCCGATGTGCCCGGACTTGCCCATGCCGACCACGACCACGCGGCCCTTGCTGGCCAGAATCATCTCGCAGGCGCGTACGAAATCAGCGTCGATATGGGGCAGCAAGCCTTGCACGGCTTCGAGCTCGAGGCGGATGGTACGTTGTGCCGATTGAATCAGGTCGCTGGATTGGCTCATGTCTGAAATCGTATAGCCCGATGAAAAGGCGGCGATTATAGCGGTAATGAACAATTCCCTCACGTAAGTTCGTCATGCTTTGTTCAAGGGGCCGCAACGTTTGACATAAAATGTGGCTTTTACCTTAAGCCAGGCTTAACGGGCGGGGCGTTGGCCTTGGGCGCTTGGCTGTTGCAGTGATATAGTTCGCCGCCGGTTCGCGTGCCCGGCGGTGCCGGCGCTTGTCGGCTGCCCAGGGCATTCGAATGTGAGGCTGCATCGCAAGGAGTTTAGATGAGTGCCGACAACGCCTACGCGGTCGAGCTGAAGGGGCTGTCCTTCAAGCGAGGGACGCGCAGCATTTTCAATGACATCGATATTCGCATACCACGGGGCAAGGTCACCGGCATCATGGGGCCTTCCGGGTGTGGCAAGACCACGCTGCTGCGGCTGATGGGGGCACAGTTGCGCCCCAGCGCCGGCGAAGTCTGGGTCAATGGCCAGAATCTTCCCCAATTGTCTCGCAGCGACCTGTTCGATGCGCGCAAGCACATGGGCGTGCTGTTCCAGAGCGGCGCGCTGTTCACCGACCTCGATGTGTTCGAGAACGTGGCGTTTCCGTTGCGGGTCCATACCGACCTGCCGGAAGAAATGATCCGCGACATCGTCCTGCTCAAGTTGCAGGCCGTCGGGCTGCGTGGCGCCATCGACCTGATGCCGGACGAGCTGTCCGGCGGCATGAAGCGGCGGGTCGCGCTGGCGCGGGCGATTGCCCTCGACCCGAAGATCCTCATGTACGACGAACCCTTCGTCGGCCAGGACCCGATCGCCATGGGTGTGCTCGTGCGCCTGATCCGCCTGCTCAACGATGCGCTGGGCATCACCAGTATCGTGGTCTCCCACGACCTGGCCGAAACCGCCAGCATTGCCGACTACATCTATGTGGTCGGCGATGGCCAGGTGCTGGGACAGGGCACACCGCAGGAACTGGCGGATTCGGACAACCCGCGTATTCGCCAATTCATGAAAGGTGATCCGGACGGGCCGGTGGCGTTCCATTTTCCGGCCACGGATTACCGTACCGATCTGCTGGGGAAGCGCTGATGCGCAAGAAATCACTATTGGAAAGAATTCGCCTGTTCGGCCGCTCCGGCATCGACGTGGTGGCGGTGCTGGGCCGTTCCTCGCTGTTCCTGATGCACGCATTGCTCGGTCGCAACGCGACGGGCGGCGGCTTTGGCCTGCTGGTCAAGCAGTTGCACTCGGTGGGTGTGATGTCCCTGGTGATCATCGTGGTCTCCGGGATCTTCATCGGCATGGTGCTGGCGCTGCAGGGCTTCAGCATTTTGTCCAGCTACGGTTCGGAGCAGGCGGTCGGGCAGATGGTCGCCCTGACGCTGCTGCGCGAGCTCGGCCCCGTGGTGACCGCGCTGCTGTTCGCCGGGCGGGCCGGTTCGGCGCTGACGGCTGAAATCGGTAACATGAAGTCCACCGAGCAGTTGTCCAGCCTGGAAATGATCGGCGTCGACCCGCTCAAGTACATCATTGCCCCGCGCCTGTGGGCCGGCTTCATTTCCCTGCCGGTGCTGGCGATGATTTTCAGCGTCGTGGGGATCTGGGGCGGTTCGTGGGTGGCCGTCGACTGGCTGGGGGTCTATGAGGGTTCCTACTGGGCCAACATGCAAAACAGCGTCGACTTCCTCGACGATGTTCTCAATGGCGTGATCAAAAGTGCCGTGTTCGCGTTCGTCGTGACCTGGATCGCCGTGTTTCAAGGCTATGACTGTGAGCCCACTTCAGAGGGGATCAGCCGTGCCACAACCAAGACCGTGGTGTACGCCTCGCTGGCGGTCCTGGGCCTCGACTTTATTCTGACCGCCTTGATGTTTGGAGATTTCTGATGCAAAACCGCACCCTGGAAATCGGTGTCGGCCTTTTCTTGCTGGCTGGCATCCTGGCTTTGCTGCTGCTGGCCCTGCGGGTCAGTGGACTGGCGCCGACGGCAAGCACCGATACTTATAAACTTTATGCCAATTTCGACAATATCGCCGGTTTGACGGTCAGAGCCAAGGTGACCATGGCCGGTGTGACCATCGGCAAGGTCACGGCAATCGATCTGAACCGCGAGGATTTCACCGGTCGGGTGACGCTGCAGCTGGAAAAGCGCGTGGACAACCTGCCGACTGACTCCACTGCATCTATTCTCACGGCCGGGCTGCTGGGCGAGAAATACATTGGCATCAGCGTGGGTGGGGAAGACACCGTGCTCAAGGACGGCGGGGTCATCCATGACACGCAGTCGTCCCTGGTGCTCGAGGACCTGATCGGTAAATTCCTGCTCAATACCGTTAGCAAAGACGCCAAATGAGGAGCTTTTGAATGATCTCTATCTTGCGACGTAGCCTGTTGGTGCTGCTCGCGGCGCTGCCGTTGATGGCCAACGCCGTGGCCGCGCCTTCGGCCCATGACATCATCCAGGACACGACCACCCGGTTGTTGGCGGACCTTGCCGCCAATAAAGAGAAATACAAGCAGGACCCCAGCGCGTTCTATGACGCGCTGAACGGCATCGTCGGCCCCGTGGTGGACGCCGATGGCATTTCCAAGAGCATCATGACCGTCAAGTACTCGCGCAAGGCAACCCCGGCGCAGATGACCCGCTTCCAGGAGAACTTCAAGCGCAGCCTGATGCAGTTCTATGGCAACGCCTTGCTGGAATACAACAACCAGGGCATCACCGTTTCCCCGGCCAAGGATGAAAGCGGCACCCGCACCAGCGTCGACATGCAGGTCAAGGGCAACAACGGCGCGGTCTACCCTGTCTCCTACACGCTGGAGAAAATCAACAGCGAGTGGAAGGTGCGCAACGTGATCATCAATGGCATCAACATTGGCAAGCTGTTCCGCGATCAGTTCGCCGATGCGATGCAGCGCAACGGCAACGACCTGGACAAGACCATCGACGGTTGGGCCGGTGAAGTCGCCAAGGCCAAGGAAGTGACCGAAGAAGCCAAAGAGAAGCAGGAACAATGATCGAGTCGGTGAGTGAGTCGGCCGTTCGTCTGGGCGGCGCCGGTGAGCTGCTGCTCAGTGGCGTGCTGGACTACCGCACCGGCCCGGCCTTGCGCAAGCAGGGCCAGGCGCTGATCAAGTCCGTCGGCGGCGCCGAAGTGATCATTGACTGCTCGGCGGTGCAGAAGTCCAGCAGTGTCGGCTTGTCGCTGCTGCTGTGCTTCATGCGGGACGCCAAGGCGGCCGGCAAAACGTGGAGCATCCGTGGGATGCCCGAAGACATGCGCGAAATAGCCCAGGTCAGCGAGCTGACCGAGCTGTTGGCGCACTCCTGACCCACATCGTTGGAAAAGTCCCCCCGTCAGAGTCCTGCTTCGCGGGGTTCGCAGGCGCGGGGCTTTTTTGTATGATGTGCGACCCGCGCGCACAGGGCGCCGATTGAGGTTGAGCATGCAGGCTGTAGAAGTGAAGAGCTTCCTTGAAGGAAAGCTGCCTGGTACGCAGGTGGAAGTTGAAGGCGAAGGCTGCAACTTCCAGCTGAACGTAATCAGCGATGAACTGGCGGCATTGAGCCCAGTGAAGCGTCAGCAGAGCATCTATGCCCATTTGAACCCATGGATTGCCGATGGCAGCATCCACGCGGTCACGATGAAATTTTTCAGCAGCGCGGCCTGGGCCGAGCGCACCTGAGCCCAAGGGCCTCGAGATTCTTATGGATAAACTGATTATTACCGGCGGCGTTCGTCTTGATGGCGAAATCCGTATTTCCGGGGCAAAGAACTCCGCCCTGCCCATCCTGGCCGCGACCCTGCTGTGCGACGGTCCTGTGACCGTGGCCAACCTGCCGCACCTGCACGACATCACCACGATGATCGAGCTGTTCGGCCGCATGGGCATCGAGCCTGTGATCGACGAGAAGCTCAGCGTCGAAATCGACCCACGCACCATCAAGACCCTGATCGCCCCGTACGAGCTGGTGAAGACCATGCGTGCGTCGATCCTGGTACTGGGGCCGATGGTCGCCCGTTTCGGTGAAGCCGAAGTCGCCTTGCCTGGCGGCTGTGCCATCGGCTCGCGTCCGGTGGACCTGCACATCCGCGGCCTGGAAGCCATGGGCGCGGTGATCGACGTCGAAGGTGGCTACATCAAGGCCAAGGCGCCGAAAGGCGGTTTGCGCGGCGCGCACTTCTTCTTCGATACCGTCAGCGTGACCGGTACCGAGAACATCATGATGGCCGCCGCACTGGCCAAGGGCCGCAGCGTGCTGCAAAACGCCGCTCGCGAGCCTGAAGTGGTCGACTTGGCGAACTTCCTGATCGCCATGGGCGCCAAGATCAGCGGTGCCGGCACCGACACCATCACCATCGATGGCGTCGAGCGGCTGCATTCGGCCACCTACAAAGTGATGCCGGACCGGATCGAAACCGGCACCTACCTGGTGGCCGCTGCCGTCACCGGTGGCCGTGTCAAGGTCAAGGATACCGATCCGACCATCCTCGAAGCCGTCCTGGAGAAACTCAAGGAAGCCGGTGCCGAAGTCACCTGCGGCGAAGACTGGATCGAAGTGAACATGCACGGCAAGCGGCCCAAGGCTGTCAACGTGCGGACCGCGCCATACCCGGCGTTCCCGACCGACATGCAGGCGCAGTTCATCTCCCTCAACGCCATTGCCGAAGGCACCGGCGCGGTGATCGAGACGATCTTCGAAAACCGCTTCATGCACGTCTACGAACTGCACCGCATGGGCGCCAAGATCCAGGTCGAAGGCAACACGGCCATCGTCACCGGCACCGAGAAACTCAAGGGCGCGCCCGTCATGGCCACCGACCTGCGGGCTTCGGCCAGCCTGGTCATCTCGGCCCTGATTGCCGAAGGCGATACCCTGATCGACCGCATCTACCACATCGACCGTGGCTACGAGTGCATCGAAGAAAAACTGCAGATGCTCGGCGCCAAGATCCGCCGCGTGCCGGGCTAATTGGAAAGTGACTGCGCGGCGATCAGGCAAGGCGAAAACAGGCGAGGAAGCGGAGTTGACTGGTTGTCAATGAGCATTCCGAGCCTGTTTTCAACGCAGTATGATCGTCGCGCAGGCGCTTTCCGTGGGCACAAGGATGTGCCCGTTGATTTTGTTTCACATCGAGGGTCTTTGCACCCTCGATGTGTGTCCGGCGCCGCTTGCGACCGGGCATGAGTACCTTGATAAGGACTGACGTTTCCCATGTTGACCATCGCACTGTCCAAGGGCCGCATCCTTGACGACACCCTGCCGCTTCTGGCTGAAGCGGGCATCGTGCCGACCGAGAATCCGGACAAGAGCCGCAAGCTGATCATCCCCACGACCCAGGCCGACGTGCGCTTGCTGATCGTGCGTGCCACCGACGTGCCGACCTATGTGGAACATGGTGCCGCCGACCTGGGCGTTGCCGGCAAGGACGTGCTGATGGAATACGGCGGCCAGGGCCTGTACGAGCCCCTGGACCTGCGGATCGCCCGTTGCAAGCTGATGACCGCCGGTAAAGTCGGCGCGCCGGAGCCCAAGGGGCGTTTGCGCGTGGCGACCAAGTTCGTCAACATTGCCAAGCGTTATTACGCCGAGCAGGGCCGTCAGGTCGACATCATCAAGCTGTACGGTTCGATGGAGCTGGCGCCGCTGATCGGCCTGGCGGACAAGATCATCGACGTGGTCGACACCGGCAACACCCTGCGGGCCAACGGCCTGGAACCCCAGGACTTCATCGCTGACATCACCTCCCGGTTGATCGTCAACAAGGCGTCGATGAAAATGCAGCATGCTCGTATCCAGGCTCTGATCGATACCCTGCGCAAGGCAGTGGAATCGCGACACCGCGGCTGATTCACCTGCGCGGCCTTGAGTCGCGCCCGTCTATCCGTGTCATAGCCAATTTTCTCAGGTGCCCACGCGAATGGACTGGTAGCTTAGGGCGCCTGAGCATTTGCCATTAATGAGGCCCTCGCTATGACCGCTCCCACTTCGATTCGCCGACTCAACGCTGCCGACCCGGATTTCGCACATCATCTGGATCATCTGCTGAGCTGGGAAAGCGTGTCTGACGACTCGGTCAATCAGCGGGTGCTGGACATCATCAAGGCCGTGCGCGAGCGTGGCGATGCCGCCCTGGTGGAATTCACCCAGAAATTCGACGGCCTGCAAGTGGCGTCCATGGCTGACCTGATCCTGCCGCGCGAGCGCCTGGAACTGGCCCTGACCCGGATCACCGTGCCCCAGCGCGAAGCCCTGGAAAAAGCCGCGTCGCGGGTGCGTGACTATCACGAAAGGCAGAAACAGGACTCCTGGAGCTACACCGAGGCCGACGGCACGGTGCTGGGCCAGAAAGTCACGCCACTGGACCGCGCCGGCCTGTACGTACCGGGCGGCAAGGCGTCCTATCCGTCCTCGGTGCTGATGAACGCCATCCCGGCCAAGGTCGCCGGTGTGACCGAAGTGGTCATGGTCGTCCCGACCCCGCGCGGTGAAATCAACGAACTGGTGCTGGCCGCCGCTTGCATCGCTGGCGTGGACCGGGTGTTCACCATCGGTGGCGCCCAGGCCGTTGCCGCGCTGGCCTATGGCACCGAAAGCGTGCCACGGGTGGACAAGGTGGTCGGGCCGGGCAATATCTATGTCGCCACCGCCAAGCGCCACGTGTTTGGCCAGGTCGGCATCGATATGATCGCCGGCCCTTCGGAAATCCTCGTGGTGTGCGACGGCCAGACCGATCCGGACTGGATCGCCATGGACCTGTTTTCCCAGGCCGAGCACGACGAAGACGCCCAGGCGATCCTGGTCAGCCCGGACGCCGAGTTCCTCGACAAGGTCGCCGCCAGCATCGACAAGCTGCTGCCGACCATGGACCGCGCCGAGATCATCAACACCTCCATCAATGGCCGTGGGGCGCTGATCAAGGTCGATGACATGGCGCAGGCCATCGAGGTTGCCAACCGCATCGCGCCGGAACACCTGGAGCTGTCGGTCGCCGACCCGCAGGCCTGGTTGCCGCAGATCCGCCACGCCGGTGCGATCTTCATGGGCCGCCACACCAGTGAGGCCCTGGGTGACTATTGCGCAGGTCCTAACCACGTGTTGCCGACGTCCGGCACCGCGCGCTTCTCGTCGCCGCTGGGGGTGTATGACTTCCAGAAACGTTCGTCGATCATCTTCTGCTCCGAGCAGGGTGCTTCCGAACTGGGCAAGACCGCCTCGGTGCTGGCCCGTGGCGAATCGCTGAGCGCCCATGCCCGCAGCGCCGAATACCGCATTCTTGATGAGCCATCCATTGACGAGCCATCCGTTGAACGGCAGGGGAACTGAAATGAGTAAATTCTGGAGCCCGTTCGTCAAGAACCTGGTGCCCTACGTGCCGGGTGAACAGCCGAAGCTGACCCGGTTGGTCAAGCTCAACACCAACGAGAACCCCTACGGTCCATCGCCCAAGGCCCTGGCGGCGATGCAGACCGAACTGAATGACAACCTGCGCCTGTATCCGGACCCCAACAGCGACCTGCTCAAAGGCGCCGTGGCCCGCTACTACGGCGTGCAGAGCAACCAGGTGTTCCTGGGTAACGGCTCGGATGAAGTGCTGGCGCACATTTTTCACGGCCTGTTGCAGCACGACCAGCCGCTGTTGTTTCCGGACATCAGCTACAGCTTCTATCCGGTGTATTGCGGGTTGTACGGCATCCAGTTCGAGGCGGTGCCGCTGGATGAGCAATTCCGGATCGACCCGGCCGATTACGCCAAACCCAACGGCGGGATCATTTTCCCCAACCCGAACGCGCCGACCGGCTGCCTGTTGGCGCTGGAGGCGGTCGAGCAGATCCTCAAGGCCAGCCCGGATTCGGTGGTGGTGGTCGACGAGGCCTACATCGACTTCGGCGGCGAAACGGCCATCAGCCTGGTGGACCGTTATCCGAACCTGCTGGTGACCCAGACATTGTCCAAGTCCCGCTCGCTGGCGGGGCTACGCGTGGGCCTGGCGGTGGGCCATCCTGACCTGATCGAAGCGCTGGAGCGGATCAAGAACAGCTTCAACTCCTACCCGCTGGATCGCCTGGCAAATGTCGGCGGCGCGGCGGCGTTCGATGATCGCGAGCATTTCGACCGGACCTGCCAGTGGGTCATCGAGCACCGTGAATGGGTCGTGGCCCAGTTGCAAGCCAAGGGCTTTGAAGTGCTGCCCTCGGCGGCCAACTTCATCTTCGCCCGCCACCCCCGGCACGATGCGGCAGGGTTGGCGGCGAAACTGCGGGAACAGGGTGTGATCGTGCGGCACTTCAAGCAGGAGCGGATTGCCCAGTTCCTGCGAATCAGCATCGGCACACCGGAGCAGAACCAGGCCCTGATCGAAGCCCTCGGCGAACTCTGAAACCCTGCATTGGACCTGTGGGAGTCTGTGGGAGCAAAGCTTGCTCGCGATAGTGTGTCAGTCACCTCAATGTCGGCTGACCTGACGCCATCGCGAGCAAGCTCGCTCCCACAGTTTTTTGGGGTATTCATCAGATCGGCATGCCACCGAACATCCCCTGTGGGAGCGAGCCTGCTCGCGAAGGCGTAGTGTCAGTCACCTCAATGTCGGCTGGCTTGACGCTATCGCGAGCAAGCTCGCCCCCACAGTTTTTTGGGGTGTTAGCAAGGTCGGAATTCCACTGCAAATCCTCTGTGGGAGCGGGCTTGCTTGCGAGGGCGTAGTGTCAGTCACCTCAATGTCGGCTGACTTGACGCCATCGCGAGCAAGCTCGCTCCCACAGTTTTTTGGGGTGTTAGCAAGGTCGGAATTCCACTGCAAATCCTCTGTGGGAGCGGGCTTGCTCGCGAAGGCGTCGTGTCAGTCACTTCAATGTCGGCTGACCTGACGCCATCGCGAGCAAGCTCGCTCCCACAGTTTTTTGGGGCATTCATCAGATCGGCATGCCACCGAGCATCCCCTGTGGGAGCGAGCTTGCTCGCGATGGGGCCTTCGGATCAGACCCTGAACTGATTGATCAACCGCCGCTGCTGCTCCGCCAGTTTGGTCAGCCCGGCGCTGGCCGCGCTGGATTCGTCGGCGCCGCTGGCCACTTCGTTTGCCACTTGCCCGATGTTGATCACGTTGCGGTTGATGTCATCGGCCACGGCGCTTTGTTCCTCGGCAGCGCTGGCGATCTGGGTGTTCATGTCGTTGATCACCGACACCGCCTGGGTAATCGTCTCCAGGGCCTGGGCCGCTTTCGCCGCATGCTGCACGCTTTCGTCGGTACGGTGCTGGCTGTCTTCCATCACCCGCACCACATCCCGGGTGCCTTGTTGCAACTGCTGGATCATCGCCTGGATTTCTTCGGTCGCCTGTTGCGTTTTCTGCGCCAGGTTGCGCACTTCATCGGCGACCACCGCGAAACCACGGCCCTGCTCACCGGCCCGAGCGGCTTCGATGGCCGCGTTGAGGGCCAAGAGGTTGGTCTGCTCGGCGATCCCGCGGATGGCGGTGAGGATCGCGTTGATGTTCTCGCTGTCCTTGGCCAGGGTCTGCACCACACCCACCGCCTTGCCGATTTCCACGGCCAGGGCACCAATGGAGGTGGAGGTGTCCCGGACGATCTGCATGCCCTGGCTGGCAGCCTGGTCCGCATGACTGGCGGCCTGGGCCGCCTGGGTCGCGTTGCGGGCCACGTCCTGGGCGGTGGCGGTCATTTCGTGCACGGCCGTGGCGACCTGATCGATCTCGGACATCTGCTTGTGCACGCCCTGGTTGGTGCGGATCGCGATATCGGCGGTGTGCTCCGATGAATCGCTGACGCTCTGCACCGAGGTCACCACCTGGGTGATCATGCCCTGCAACTTGCTCAGGAAGGTGTTGAAGCCCCTGGCGATCGCCCCCAGCTCATCGGCGCGGTCGCTCACCAAGCGGCGGGTCAGGTCGCCTTCGCCCTGGGCGATGTCATCGAGCATCGCCACCATCTGCTTGAGCGGTCGGGCAATGCCGTGACCCACCAGCCAGATCACCAGCAGACCAATGCCGGCAATCACCAGGCCCACCATTGCCATGCCGAAGATATCGGCCTGGCGCTGATGGTCGAGGTCTTGCTGCAGCGCTTGCAGGTCGGCCATGACCGCATTCAGCGGCAACTGCAGCATCAGCGTCCAACGGGCGTTGGTCTCGCCAATGCCGAACGGCATGTACACCTCGATATGCCCGTGTTCGTCGTCGATGTCGTAGCGCACTTCACCGACCCCCAGCTTGGCGAGGTTGTCCAGTTCGCTGGCATCCAGCAGGTCGCTGGCCTTTTCCCCGAGTTTGCTCGGGTCCTTGGTGAAGGCCACCAACCGGTTGTTGCTCGAGAGCAAGGCCATTTCCCCGGCGCCGTCGTACAGCTTGCCGTCGGCGGCCACGAGCATGTCCTGGATGAAGTTCACCGACAGGTCGGCGCCGACGATGCCCTGGAACTTGCCATCGATCATGATCGGTTCGATGAACGAGGCGAGCATGGTCATCGTGCTGCCGACACGGTAGGGCGCCGGGTCGATCACGCAGGCTTTCTTGCTGTCCTGGGAGCACAGGTAGTACTCACTGGCGCGGATGCCGGTGGAGAGCAGTTTCTGGTCGGTCACGTCGGCGAGTTTTTCCAGGCCCAGGGTGCCGTCCTGATTGCGGAACCACCACGGCAGGAAACGCCCGTTGGTTTCCATGCCCACGACCGGGCTGTTCACATAATTGGCGTCGTCGTGGTCGATGGCGTTCGGCTCCCAAGCGATATAGGCGCCGAGGATCTTCGGGTTGCGCACCACGGTTTCGCGCAGCAGGCTGATCATTTGTTCGCGGGGCACCTTCAGGGGCGGATTGCCGTCCGCGCCGTTCATGCCCATCAAGGCGTTCGTGGTGGCCAGGCCGCGGGCGAGCAACAGCGGTGCTTCCAATTCCCGCTGGATCAGGCTGGCCTGGGTGCGCGCCAGGGCGCTGAGGCGTTGTTCGATGAGTTGCTCGAACTGCGCCTTGGTGCGCTGTTGCACCATCTCCTGGGTGCGGGCGCCGGCAAACAGCGCGTACAGCACCAGGGCGCCGACCACGCTGAGCACGATGGCACCGGCCAGGGCGGCCACGGAAAACTGGATCGATCTGAATTTCATAAAGGCTCCGGACGCGGAAATGACGTCTGGGATCTTTATCGGCGTTTCTGTGGCGCAGCATGAGGCGCTGTTCGTCGGGTGACTGTATTGGAGAAGTGGGTGTCGCAAATGGATGCGGTGGGATCTGTCCGAAAAAACTGTAATCCCCCCGTTGTGTATCTGGCGCCGATACAAATCAAGGCCTAGGATACGTCCACGTTTCCAGGGAGCTTCTTTTACATGAACAAGACATTGATGGTGAGTGCTCTGAGCGCGGCTTTGCTGCTCGCCGGTTGTCAGTCGGTCAACACCACCAGCGGCGGAGCCGTGGGCGTGGAACGCAAGCAGTACATGTTCAGCATGCTGTCGACCGACCAGGTCAACCAGATGTACGCCCAGTCCTATCAAAAGACGATGGGCGAGGCGAGTGCCCAGGGCGTGTTGGACAAGACCAGCAGCGATGCCAAGCGGGTCCAGGCTATCTCCAGTCGGCTGATCGCCCAGGCGCCGGTGTTCCGTCCGGATTCTGCGCAATGGAACTGGGAAGTGAACCTGATCAAGAGCGATGAGCTCAACGCCAGCTGCGGCCCAGGTGGGAAAATTATTTTCTACACCGGCCTGATCAATAAGCTGAAGCTCACCGACGATGAAATCGCCGCGATCATCGGCCATGAAATCGCCCACGCCCTGCGCGAGCACGGGCGCGAAGCGATGTCCAAGGCCTATGGCATCGAAATGGCCAAGCAGGGTGCCGGTGCCTTGTTCGGTCTCGGCCAGGACAGCCTGGCATTGGCCGACACCGTCGCCAACTACGGCATGACCTTGCCCAACAGCCGTGGCAACGAGAACGAAGCCGACCTGATCGGCCTCGAACTGGCCGCCCGCGCCGGCTACGACCCGAACGCCGCGATCACCTTGTGGAACAAGATGGCCAAGGCTTCTGAAGGCGCGCCGCCGGAATTCATGAGCACCCACCCGTCGTCGAGCAGCCGTATCGCTTCGTTGCAGGCGGCGATTCCGAAGGTGATGCCGCTGTATCAGCAGGCCAAGAAGTAAGCTCCATCATGCGGTGAAACTGTTTTTTGTGGCGAGGGAGCTTGCTCCCGCTGGGCTGCGAAGCGGCCCCAAAATCTTGCGGTCGCTGCGCAACCGAGCGGGAGCAAGCTCCCTCGCCACAACAGCCTCAAACCCACCCGCTGCCCTGCATCGCCTTGTACACCGCCACGATCGCCAGGACGAAGAACGCCGAGGCGGCCAGGCGGCGGATCAGGGTCAGGGGCAGCTTCTCGGCGGCGAAATTGCCCGCCAGGACCACCGGCACGTTGGCAATCAACATGCCGACGGTGGTGCCGATGATCACCAGCCACAGCTCCGGGTATTGCGCGGCGAGCATCACCGTGGCGATCTGGGTCTTGTCGCCGATTTCCGCCAGGAAGAATGCAATCAGCGTGGTCAGGAACGGTCCGAACCGGCGGGCCGTGTTGGCTTCCTCATCGTCCAGTTTGTCCGGGACCAGGGTCCACAGTGCCGTGGCCGTGAAGCTGGCCGCCAATATCCAGTGCAGGACCGCGTCGGAGAAGAAACCGCTGACCCAGGCGCCGACCGCGCCGGCCGCCGCATGGTTGGCCAGGGTCGCGGCAACGATGCCGGCGATGATCGGCCAGGGTTTGCGAAAGCGAGCGGCAAGAATGAGCGCGAGCAATTGCGTCTTGTCGCCGATTTCGGCCAGCGCAACGATCGCCGTGGGTACGAGGAGTGAGTCCAGCATCAGGGATTTCCTAAAGGGGCGGGTCGACACGGCTATGACACGTACAGCCTTCCCGCCCCGGGTAAGGTGTGCGTGTCATAGGTCTTGTCAAACCCAGCGACCATCTGCGTGGACGCTTGGGCCGCATACGCCATGGTCTGCTGACCAAGTATGTTGACGTATGCCGGGCGAGCATGGCGCTCGCGGGAGACTACTCCCCTAGGACGGAGCGGATTCTGCCTAGGCAAATCCGATTGAGCAAGTGCTGTTGCCTAAAAAACCTCAACCGCGTTTGGCCCGATAGATGCGAAAGCCCTGGCCTTCGGCCTTGATCGCGCAGACGCCCAAATGCTCTTCGATCAGCGGCTGGTACTTGAGGAAGCTATTGGCGACCAGCCGAAGTTCTCCGCCGTTTTTCAGATGTTTGGCCGCTTTTCGCAGCAGGTTCTCCGTGGCGTGGTAATCGGTATGCACGCCGACATGGAACGGTGGGTTGCTCAGGATCGCGCTCAAACCCATCGGTGCGGCGTCGATGCCATCGCCGGTCAGCACGTCGGCTTCCAGGCCATTGGCGGCCAGGGTCAGGCGACTGCTGGCGGCGGCGAATGCGTCTACGTCCAACAGGGTGACGGTGTTGTGCGGATAGCGCCGCTTGACCGCAGCCCCCAGCACGCCGGCACCGCAGCCGAAGTCGAGCAAATGCCCGCTGGGCAGCTTATCCAGGTGTTCCAACAGCAGCGCACTGCCGCGATCCAGGCGACCGTGGCTGAACACCCCCGGCAGGCTGATGACCTTCAGCGGACCTTCGGCCAAGGGCAGTTCATAGGTCTGGGCCAGGCTTTCCAGGGGCTTGGCCTCGGGCGCGTTGGCGACCGTGACTTGCCACAGCTGGCAGTGCCGCGCGCTGTCGAGCTTGCGAGGCTTGCCGAACGGGTTGAGCTGCTTGGAGGCGCCTTCGATGCCGCTGCGTTTTTCCCCCACCAGGTACACCTCGCGCCCGGCCAGGCGCGCCGCCACGGCATTGAGGAGGTAGTCGGTCAGGTCCTTGGCCTTGGGCAGGAACACCACGGCGGTGTCGAACCCAAGCTCGGGGATGTTCACGCCAAAGTGGCTGCGCTCGGGAAAACGAGCGTCCAACGCCGCCTGATCGCCGGCATGCCAGCACCAGCCATGGGCCTCGGGCAAACGGCCGAGCAGATCGTCGGCGGGCAGGCCGGCCAACAACACCGAACCCTGGAATAACTCGGCCTGACGAAGCAGTACTTCACTGCGCGGATCCATGGTCTGCTCCTTGAAAAAAAGTGCGGCAGTTTATCAACTGACGACACGCCGCGCTGTACCGCTGAAAAAGCCTTGGGCGTTTTCGCTCATTTGATCGACGATCCGTTGTCGCGCCTCGCGGCTGCCCCAGGCGTTGTGTGGAGTGACGATCAATCGTGGGATATCGCCGGCCAGCAGCGGGTTGCCTTGGGTTGGCGGCTCCACACTGAGCACGTCGGTGGCGGCCCCCCCCAAGTGACCACTGCGCAGTGCCTCGGCCAGGGCCTGTTCGTCGATCAGGCCGCCACGGGCGGTGTTGACCACGAATGCGCCGGGCTTGAGCTGCGCCAGTTCGCGGGCGCCGATGAAGTTTCGGGTGTGCTCGTTGAGCGGGCAGTGCAAGGTCAGGGCATCGACTTGCGGCAACAACTGCTCCAACGGCAAGCGGTCGGGGCGGGCCGGGCGCCCAGGGATCTGCCCCAGCAGCACGCGCATGCCAAAAGCTTCGGCCAGCCGCCCGACGGCGCTGCCCAATTCACCGTGGCCAAGCAAGCCCAACGTCTTGCCTTCCAGCTCGACAATCGGATAGTCCAGCAGGCAGAACTGCGAAGCCTGCTGCCAGCGACCTTCCCCCACCGCTTTTTGATAATCGGCCAGGCGCGTTGCCAGGTTCAGCAACAGCATGATGGTGTGTTGGGCCACCGACGGCGTGCCGTAGCCCTGGCAATTGCACACCGTGATGCCGTGGCGGCGGGCGGCTTCCAGGTCGACGTTATTGGTGCCGGTGGCGCTGATCAGGATCAGCTTCAGCCCGGGGCTGGCCGCCATGGCCTGGGCATCGATCACGGCCTTGTTGGTGATCGCCACGGTGGCGCCCTTGAGCCGCTCGATGACCTGGTCCGGCGTGGTCCGGGCGAACAGTTGCAGTTCGCCGAAGCAGCTGCGCAACGGGTTCAGGTCCAGGTCGCCGAGGTCCAGGGAAGGGTGGTCGAGGAAAACGGCGCGGGCGGTGTTCGTCATCAGCTGTACCTTTTATGTCAAGAACCGAAGGCGTAATGTGGCGAGCCTATCAGATGCATTACAGCCATGGCTGCGAACCCTGGTGGCGAGGGAGCTTTCTGTGGCGAGGGAGCTTGCTCCCGCTGGCCTGCGAAGCAGGCCCTGATACAAGACAAGCGACCGCTGCGCAGTCGAGCGGGAGCAAGCTCCCTCGCCACGGGATTTCATCCAACAAAAGATTGTCGCAAGGAGCTCCACCATGTACCTCACCGAATTCCTCACCGTCGCCCTGATCCACCTGCTGGCCGTCGCCAGCCCTGGGCCGGATTTTGCCGTGGTGGTGCGCGAAAGCGTGACCCATGGCCGGCGCGCCGGGACCTGGACGGCACTGGGCGTCGGCACGGCGATTTTCCTGCATGTGGGCTATTCGTTGCTGGGCATCGGCCTGATCGTGTCGCAATCGATCGTGCTGTTCAACGCATTGAAGTGGGCCGCCGCCGCGTACCTGCTGTACATCGGCTTCAAGGCATTGCGGGCGCAACCGGCCAAGCCGGCCGAGGAAAACCTGCACAAGGAAGTCGGTGAACGGACCGCCCGTGGCGCGTTCATTTCGGGCTTCGTCACCAATGGCCTGAACCCCAAGGCGACGCTGTTTTTCCTGTCGCTGTTCACCGTGGTGATCAACCCGCATACGCCGTTGGCGATCCAGGCCGGTTACGGCGTGTACCTGGCGGTGGCGACGGCCGTCTGGTTCTGCCTGGTGGCGCTGTTGTTCAGCCAGCAACGCGTGCGCGCCGGTTTCGCGCGCATGGGCCACTGGTTCGACCGGACCATGGGCGCGGTACTCGTTGCAATTGGCGTGAAGCTGGCGTTTACCGAGTCGCACTGATTCAGCCCTGTGTAGGAGCTGCCGAAGGCTGCGATCTTTTGATCTTTTGATCTTTCGATCTTTCGCTCTGGACTCAATTGGCAGGGGAAAGATCGCAGCCTCGTTTCACTCGGCAGCTCCTACAGTCCCGGACATGGCTCAAGGCTAGTATCTGCGCGCTGATCAAATCATTCCTTTGGCTGATTTGATCTGCGTATAAGGGCTCTAGAGTGCTTGCTTCCAGCCAAGACCGTGCAGTCAGAAAAGGGACTCTTATGTTGCAGACTCGCGTTATTCCTCCAGCCGAAGGCGCCTATCAATACCCGCTGCTGATCAAGCGGCTGCTGATGTCTGGCACGCGTTACGAGAAAACCCGCGAGATCGTCTACCGTGACCAGTTGCGCTACAGCTATCCGACGCTGATAGAGCGGGTCGCGCGCCTGGCCAACGTGTTGACCGAGGCGGGGGTCAAGGCCGGCGATACCGTGGCGGTGATGGACTGGGACAGCCATCGCTACCTGGAATGCATGTTCGCGATCCCGATGATCGGCGCGGTGATCCACACCATCAACGTGCGCCTGTCACCGGAGCAGATCGTTTACACCATGAACCACGCCGAGGACCGCTTCGTGCTGGTCAACAGCGAGTTCGTCGGCTTGTACCAGGCGATAGCCGGGCACCTGACCACGGTGGACAAGACCCTGCTGCTGACCGACCTGCCGGAAAAAACCGCCGACCTGCCGAACCTGGTGGGTGAATACGAGCAATTGCTGGCCGCCGCCGCGCCCACCTACGATTTCCAGGACTTCGACGAAAACTCCGTCGCCACCACGTTCTACACCACCGGCACCACGGGCAATCCCAAGGGCGTGTACTTCACCCATCGGCAACTGGTGCTGCACACCATGGGCGTGGCGACCATCATGGGGGCCATCGACAGCGTGCGGCTGCTGGGCACCAACGACGTGTACATGCCGATCACGCCGATGTTCCACGTCCACGCCTGGGGCCTGCCCTACGTGGCGACCATGCTCGGGCTCAAGCAGGTCTACCCGGGCCGCTACGACCCCGAATTCCTGGTCCAGCTGTGGCGCAAGGAAAAGGTCACCTTTTCCCATTGCGTGCCAACCATCCTGCAAATGGTCCTCAATGCCAAGGGCGCCCAGGACACCGACTTCGGCGGCTGGAAGATCGTCATCGGCGGCAGCGCCCTGAACCGCAGCCTGTACGAAGCGGCCAAGGCCCGGGGCATCCAGCTCACCGCCGCCTACGGCATGTCGGAAACCGGCCCGCTGGTGTCCTGCGCCCACCTCAACGCTGAACTGATGGCCGGCAGCGAAGACGAACGCACCACCTACCGGATCAAGGCCGGCGTGCCGGGGCCGCTGGTGGAGGCGGCGATTGTCGACGCCGAGGGACGCTTCCTGCCGGCCGATGGCGAGACCCAGGGCGAACTGGTGCTGCGCGCGCCGTGGCTCACCGAGGGCTATTTCAACGAGCCGCAGAAGGGCGCCGAGCTCTGGGCCGGCGGCTGGCTGCACACCGGCGACGTCGCCACGCTGGACAACATGGGTTTCATCGACATCCGCGACCGCATCAAGGACGTGATCAAGACCGGTGGCGAATGGATATCCTCCCTGGACCTGGAAGACCTCATCAGCCGTCACGCGGCGGTACGCGAAGTAGCAGTGGTCGGCATTCCCGATCCGCAGTGGGGCGAGCGGCCGTTTGCCTTGCTGGTGGTTCGCGAAGGGCATGAGATCGGGGCTCGCGAACTCAAGGAGCACCTCAAGCCGTTCGTCGAACTGGGGCACTTGAGCAAGTGGGCGATCCCGAGCCAGATCGCCCTTGTTACGGAAATTCCCAAGACCAGTGTCGGCAAGCTCGACAAGAAGCGTATCCGCGTCGACATCACCGAATGGCAGAGCAACAACAGCACCTTCCTCTCTACGCTTTAGGCCTTTTTGCCGTGCCCGAAAGGGCACGGCAAGCCCCACCAAGCAAGCGCTTGCCTTGTCAAACCGAAAATTTCAGCCATCCTTGCCGTGCCGACACCTGTCGGACTGGCGAAAGGACTGTTCCAGAGTGGTCGCGGGCTGCAAATCACACTTTAGAGGGATCAAGCCGTACTACCTGCTGGCTATAGTCCGCTCACGGATTCTCAAGAACGGGGCGCACGCACGAAAGGGCGATGCGACTTCGACGGATGTCGGGATGCTGTCGCTCCCAGCCGCCGAGGTGTTTTTGAAATGTCCATTGCCATAACAATAATGCACATGGAGTAGCGTCGATGACCTCAGCAACCACGTTCTGGCGCCGGGCAAAACTGCCTCTGGCGGTCAGTCTCGCCTCTTCGCTCGCCGGGCCTGCATTCGGCGTCAGTTTCAACATCGGTGAAATCGAAGGCCAGTTCGACTCGTCCCTGTCGGTCGGCGCGAGCTGGTCCACGGCCAAGGCCAACAAGGACCTGATCGGCGTCAACAATGGCGGCAAGGGCTTGTCGCAGACCTCCGATGACGGCCACCTGAACTTCAAGCGAGGGGAAACCTTCTCGAAGATCTTCAAGGGCATCCATGACCTGGAACTGAAGTACGGCGATACCGGCGTATTCGTGCGCGGCAAGTACTGGTACGACTTCGAACTCAAGGACGAACACCGCCTGTACAAGGACATCAGCGACAGCAACCGCAAGGAAGGCGCCAAGTCCTCCGGCGGGCAGATCCTCGACGCATTCGTCTACCACAACTACGCCATTGCCGATCAGCCGGGTTCGGTCCGCCTGGGCAAGCAAGTGGTCAGCTGGGGTGAAAGTACCTTCATCCAGGGCGGCATCAACTCCATCAACCCGGTCGACGTGTCCGCGTTCCGTCGCCCTGGTGCCGAGATCAAGGAAGGCCTGATCCCGGTCAACATGTTCTACGTCTCCCAGAGCCTGACCGACAACCTGTCGGCCGAGGCGTTCTACCAGTTGGAGTGGGACCAGACCGTGGTGGACAACTGCGGAACGTTTTTCTCCCAGCCGGATGTGATTGCCGATGGGTGTACCGATAACCTGCGGGTGCTGAACAAGCGTTCGACGCTCCCAGCCGCTGCGTTGGGTCCAGCGGCCGCACTGGGTATCGACGTCAACGAAGAAGGCGTGCTGGTACGCCGCGGGCCGGATCGCGACGCCCGTGACGGTGGCCAATGGGGCGCCTCGTTGAAATACATGTTCGAGCCGTTGGACACCGAATTCGGTGCCTACTTCATGAATTACCACAGCCGTGCGCCGATTTTCAGTGCCACAGGCGCTTCGCAGGCCATCTACAACCTTGCGCCAGTGGCTGGTCAACTGGCGCCGCTGCTGGTCGCGGGTAGTTCGAAATATTTCGTAGAGTACCCTGAAGACATCCGCCTCTATGGCCTGAGCTTCTCTACAACCCTGCCCACCGGCACGGCGTGGAGCGGTGAACTCAGCTATCGCCCGAATGCGCCGGTGCAATTGAGCACCACCGATATCCTGTTCGCCGGCATTCGCCCGCTCGGTGGTCCTACGTTGGGCAATGCTTCGCTGCTCACAGGTGTGCCAGGCCAGGATCTGCATGGTTATCGCCGCAAGGAAATCACTCAGTTCCAGACCACCTTCACTCACTTCTTGGATCAGGTCATGGGCGCCAGTCGCCTCACACTGGTAGGTGAAGTCGGCGTGACTCATGTTGGAGGCTTGGAAAGCAAGTCGGACGTTCGCTACGGTCGTGACCCTGTCTTTGGTCCGGGTCAACTGCCCAACGGAGCCTGTGACAGGCTCAACGGCTCTACCGCCGCAGGCGGCGGCCAGACCATCAACGACGTGAGCAGCAACTGCAACAACGACGGCTTCACCACCTCCACGTCCTGGGGCTACCGCGCGCGCGCCATCTGGGAATACCCGGACGTGTTCGCGGGTGTGAACCTCAAGCCCAACGTGGCCTGGTCCCATGACGTCAAGGGTTACTCGCCAGGCCCTGGCGGCAACTTCGAAGAAGGCCGCAAAGCCGTCAGCCTCGGGCTGGATGCCGAGTACCAGA
The DNA here is from genome assembly GCF_059579345.1 of Pseudomonas sp. FSO-7. Taxonomy (NCBI): domain Bacteria; kingdom Pseudomonadati; phylum Pseudomonadota; class Gammaproteobacteria; order Pseudomonadales; family Pseudomonadaceae; genus Pseudomonas; species Pseudomonas sp. FSO-7. Next base: position 1,091,268 of record NZ_CM184193.1, read on the forward strand.
ACACCTACAACGCCAGCCTGGCCTACACCAACTTCTTTGGTGGCGACTTCAGTACCGTGGACGATCGTGACTTCCTGGCGCTCAGCGTCGGCGTGACCTTCTAAGCACCGAATTTCAGGACGACACACTATGAAAATAACAAAAAATCTGTTGCAGGTCGGTGTTCTGGGGCTATCCCTGCTGGCTGCCAGCGTCATGGCGGCAGTACCCGCCGCCGAGGCCGACAAACTGGGCAAGAGCCTGACGCCGATGGGCGCCGAGATGGCCGGTAATGCCGACGGCTCGATCTCCGCCTGGAAACCCATGGCCAAGAACGCCGGTGCCGTGGACAGCAAGGGCTTCCTCGCCGATCCATTCCCGACGGAAAAACCGCTGTTCACCATCACGGCGCAGAACGTCGAGCAGTACAAGGCCAAACTCGCCCCGGGCCAGTACGCGATGTTCAAGCGCTACCCGGAAACCTTCAAGATGCCGGTCTACCCGACCCATCGCGGCGCCACCGTGCCGGACGAGGTGTTCGCCTCCATCAAGAAAAACGCGGTCAACACCAAGCTGGTCTCCGGTGGCAACGGCCTGGAGAACTTCGAGACGGCCGTGCCGTTCCCGATTCCCCAGAGCGGCGTGGAAGTCATCTGGAACCACATCACCCGTTATCGCGGCGGCAGCGTGACGCGCCTGGTCACCCAGGCCACCCCGCAGCCCAACGGCTCTTACAGCCTGGTGTATTTCCGCGACCAGTTCGTGTTCCGCGACAAGATGAAGGATTTCGATCCGGCCAACCCAGGCAACATCCTGTTCTACTTCAAGCAACAAGTGACCGCGCCGGCGCGCCTGGCCGGTGGCGTGCTGCTGGTGCACGAAACCCTCGACCAAGTGAAGGAGCCGCGTTCGGCGTGGGTCTACAACGCTGGCCAGCGCCGTGTGCGCCGCGCCCCGCAAGTGTCCTATGACGGCCCGGGTACGGCGGCCGACGGCCTGCGTACCTCCGACAACCTGGACATGTACAACGGCGCGCCGGACCGCTACGACTGGAAGCTGGAAGGCAAGCAAGAGATGTTCATCGCTGCCAACAGCTACAAGATCGATTCGCCGCAACTCAAGTACGCCGACATCATCAAGGCCGGCCACATCAACCAGGACCTGACCCGCTACGAGCTGCGTCGTGTCTGGCATGTGACCGCGACCCTGAAGGAAGGCCAGCGCCACATCTACGCCAAGCGTGACTTCTTCATCGATGAAGACACCTGGCAAGCCGCGGTGATCGACCACTACGACGGTCGTGGCCAACTGTGGCGCGTGGCCGAGGCTCATGCCGAGAACTACTACGACAAGCAAGTGCCGTGGTACGCCCTGGAAACCCTCTACGACCTGCAGTCCGGCCGCTACCTGGCACTGGGCATGAAGAACGAAGAGAAATCGGCCTACGACTTCGGCTTCACCGCCACCACCGCCGACTTCACTCCGAACGCATTGCGTCAGGACGGCATCCGCTAAACCGCTCCGCCCGAGGCCGCATCCTCGAAACAACGCCCCGACTGGTTCGGGGCGTTTTTTTGGTGCGCCCAGCATGGGCGCAATCTTGTGGGTGAAAGTCCCGCCGTAAGCTGACCACAGCGAATGAAGTGAAGCGCAACTGTATGAGGGCGACCGAGTGTGGGGAGGAAGCGTGGAGCGAAGCCGTGAGCCGATGAACAAGAACCGGATATAAGGCGAAGCCGACCAGGGTGAGCGGGCCAAAAACCGCGAAACTCTTGTGGTCAAAGGGCGGCTGCGTAGATCCGGCGGCTGTGCGGTGAAGGATTGCGTTCTTACCTGGGGAGATCTCGCCTTATGCCTGAAAGGGCGACGGTGCAAACCGGAGCGAGAAGTCAGCAGAGGCCGTAGTAGTCTTTTTTTTCTTTTTTTTTGACGAAGGGCCGAACGAGAGAAAGCGTCATAGGCCATGTTGATGCGAAAGACCGGAAGTCAGATGCCTGCCAAACGCGGGGCGGATGGGAGGGACGCGAGCGGTGAAGCCGTGAGTGCCTCCATCAGCGACGAGGTCAATTGCCCGCAAGATGAATCCTACAACGCAGGGCAAGGGCTGCTGGAACGGGCCTTTGCGAGAGCGAACCTGAAACGGGCTTGGAGACGAGTCAGGGCCAACAAAGGAGCTGCTGGAGTCGACGGTTTGGACATTGAACAGACCGCCAAACTTTTGCAGTCCCGATGGCCTGTGATCTGCGAACAGCTTCTTTCAGGCGTCTACCGGCCCAGTCCGGTACGGCGCGTGGTCATTCCCAAGCCTGACGGCGGTGAACGCGAGTTAGGCATTCCAACGGTCACCGACCGGTTGATTCAACAAGCGCTGCTGCAAGTCCTGCAACCACTGCTCGATCCAACCTTCAGTGAACACAGCTACGGCTTTCGTCCGGGGCGCAGTGCGCAGGACGCCATCCTGGCGGCTCAGCGCCATGTGTCTGCGGGGCTCAAGGTGGTAGTGGATGTTGATCTGGAGAAGTTCTTCGACCGGGTCGACCACGACATCTTGATGGATCGCTTACGCAAACGGATAGCAGATCAGGCGGTCATTCGCCTGATCCGTGCGTATCTGGATGCGGGAACGCTGATCAATGGCGTGGTCGAGAAAAGCCGCCTGGGGACGCCGCAAGGCGGCCCGCTGTCGCCGTTGCTGGCGAACGTGCTGCTGGACGAAGTGGATCGAGAGCTTGAACGCCGAGGTCATAGTTTTGTGCGCTATGCCGATGATGCGAATGTGTACGTTCGCAGTCAGAAGGCCGGGCAGCGAGTGATGTCCTTGCTCAAGTGTCTGTATGAAAAGCTGCACTTGAGCGTCAACGAGAGCAAGAGTGCGGTGACGAGTGCGTTTGGTTGCAAGTTTCTGGGATACGCCTTCTGGGCCTCTCAGGGCGAAGCCAAGCGAGCCGTCTCATTTAAAGCGCAAAAGCAGTTCAAGCAGCGAATACGCTGGCACACCCGACGCTCATGTGGCCGTAGTTTGCAGCAGATCGTCGATGATCTGCGCCCTTACATTCTGGGTTGGAAAGCTTATTTCGGACTGTCGCAAACCCCAGCCGTCTGGCGCGAGCTGGACGAATGGATACGGCACCGATTACGAGCAATCCAGCTCAAGCAATGGAAGCGCGGAACGACGACCTACCGGGCGTTGCGGGCACTGGGGGCGAGTGTGGAAGTCGCGAGGAAGATCGCGGGGAATGCTCGCCGTTGGTGGAGCAACAGCCGGTATGAGCTGAACCGTGTGCTGAGTATCGCCTGGTTCGACAGCTTGGGTTTACCGCGTCTCTCCTGACCTCAATCTCTCGAACCGCCCGGTGCGGACCCGCATGCCGGGTGGTGTGGCAGGGGAACGGCCTATGAAGGCCGTCCCCTATGCCGATCTTGATCAGTCAACACAAAACCTGTGGCGAGGGAGCTTGCTCCCGCTTGAGTGCGAAGCGCTCATCGCTTTTTTGTGGCGGCTTCGCCACCCAGCGGGAGCAAGCCCCCTCGCCACAAGAGCGGTGGCTGCCTGAATTTTTCAAGTCAATCGGCTTGTAGTCTTTTTGTAGCCATTTGTAGCACTCCCTTCAATACCTCCTCGTTTACCGCTAGTCTGCGGACATCTGCAACGCCGCCACCCGCATTCCAACAAGAGCCGGCCATGACTGATTTGTCTTCACTTCCGGATTCTGCCCGCGCAGCCATCGCGGTACAGGACGGGCGTTTCTACCGCCCGCCCTTGCCCGACGGCCATGTCGCGCGGCCGCGGTTGTGCGAGCGTTTGAGCGCGGGGCTCGGGGGGCGGTTGCTGTTGGTCAGCGCACCGGCGGGGTTCGGTAAAAGCTCCCTGGCGGTGGAGTTCTGCCAGGGCCTGCCGGCCCATTGGCAAAGCCTCTGGCTGGGGCTCAATGCCCGGGACAACGATCCGGGGCGTTTCCTGGAACGCTTGCTCGAAGGGCTCCAGGCCTTTTACCCGCAGCTGGGTGGCCGGGCACTGGGGCTGCTGAAAATGCGCCAGCGCCATCAACCCTTTGCCTTCGAAGAATGGCTCGATGGCCTGCTGGACGAATTGTCCGCGCACTTATCGCCCCGTAATCCCTTGTTGCTGGTCCTCGACGATTACCACCTGGCCCAGAGCCCGGTGCTGGATCGCTGCCTGCAATTTTTCCTCAATCACCTGCCCGACGGTTTGCTGGTCCTCGTCACCAGTCGTCAACGCCCGGACTGGCACCTGGCGCGCCTGCGCTTGTCGCGGCAATTGCTCGAACTCAATGAGCAAGACCTGCGCCTGACCCATGACGAAGCCTTGACCCTGCTCCAGCATCACAGCAGCTCGTTGCGCGGCGAGGCGCTGGAAAACCTCATCCAGCGCAGTGAGGGCTGGGTGGCGGGGCTGCGGTTCTGGTTGCTGGCCGCCTCCGAAGCTGGCACCGAAGGCCTGCTGCCCCAGGCCTTGCACGGTGGGGAGGGTCTGATCCGCGATTACCTGCTCGAAGAAGTCATCGATTGCCTACCCGCCGAGGTGCAGGCGTTCCTCTACGACACGGCCCCTCAGGAGCGCTTTTGCAGCGCGCTGTGCGATGCCGTACGCGAAGCCCATGACAGCGCCGAAATCCTGCGTTACCTGGCGTCCCACCAGGTATTCCTGGTGCCGTTGGACGAGCACGGCCATTGGTACCGTTACCACCACTTGTTTTCCGATCTGTTGCGCAGTCGCCCCAGCGCGCCGGCCATGGTCCCGGTCGCGACCCTGCACCTGCGGGCCTGTCGCTGGTTCAATGCCCAGGGCCTGATCGATGAAGCCGTGGAACAAGCGCTGCGGGCCGGGCACCTGGACGTGGCGGCGAACCTGGTGCAGAACCTTTCGGAGGAACAACTGCTGGCCGAGCAGAACGTCGGCATGTTGCTGCGCTGGAAAATGGATTTGCCCGACAGCCTGCTCATCAGCACGCCGCGGCTGATCGTGCTCTACAGCTGGGCATTGGGCCTGGCCTGCCAACTGGACGCCGCCGAAGAGCTGGCCGCGCATTTGAGTCGTTTCCTGCCGGCCCCCTCGGCCACCGCGCAAAAATCCATGCTCGCCCAATGGCTGGCCCTGAGCGGCATCGTCGCCCGTGGTCGCGGGGATCGCGAGGCCACCGTGCGTTATTGCAGCGAAGCCCTGGAGAGCCTGCCGCAAAAACGCTATGGCCAGCGGTTGATGTGCCTGTCCACGTTGTCGAACCTGGCCATTGCCGATGGCGACCTGTGGCGGGCCCGGAACCTGAACCGCGATTCCCTGGAGCTGGCGCAGCGGGTCGGCAACCCCTTGTTCGAGGCCCTGGCCCACTACGATCGTGCCCGGGTCTTGCAGGCGCGGGGGGAGATCCTGCGAGCGTTGGACGAAGTGCACCAGGGCCTGCAACGTTTGCACAAGCTACCGCCCCAACGGCTGTATGCGGTGCGGGCGCGGTTGATCATGTACGAGGGGTTCCTGCTGACCTTGCGCATGCAGCCCCAGGTCGGCCTGGCGCGGTTGCAGGCAGGCCTCACCGAAGCCCGCGCCTGCCGTGACATCAGCGTGCTGATCGGTCATTGCGTGATCGCGCGGATCGAAGGCTACAACGGCGAATTCGCCCGGGCCTTTGCCGAACTGGCTGAAGCCGAACGCCTGATGCACATCTGGGACGTTCCGCCGATCTATTACCTGGCGATGATTACCCTGGTCAAATGCGAACTCTGGCTGGCCCAGGGCCGCACCGACCTGGCCGAAGCCTGGCTGGCCCGCTTGGGCCAGACCTACACGGGGGAGCGGGCCGCCGCGCCACCGGAGTTCCACCCGCAACTGCCGCTGCATGTCGAACTGCAGCAGGCGGTGCTGGAGTCCATCCGGGGGCAACCGATGCTCGCGGAGGGGCGGCTCGATGCCCTGCTTGAACACGGCCAGCAAACCGGCCGGCAAATGCTCAGCGTGATGGCGCTCAACCAGAAGGTCGCCTTGCTGCTGAGCGTCGGCCGCGAACCTGAGGCCCGTCGTACCCTGGCCCAGGCTTTCGAAGCCGCCAGCGGCGGGGTGTTGCAGCCCTTCGAGTGGTTGTTCGGCAAGCACCGTGAATGGCTGCGCGAACAACTGCTGCACGCGCCGCCCAGTACCTTGCGCGACCACTTGCTCGAACGCCTGCCCTCGACCATGGCCCAGCCTGCCGAACCCGCGGCACCTGTCGAAACCCTCAGCAGTCGCGAACGGGCGGTATTGCAGTTGATTGCCCAAGGCTGTTCGAACCAGGAAATCAGCGAGCAATTGTTCATTTCACTGCACACCGTCAAGACCCACGCCAGTCACATCAACAGTAAACTTGGCGTCGAGCGCCGCACCCAGGCGGTGGCGCGGGCGAAGGCGTTGGGGTTGTTGGGCTGACGGGGCCGGTGAGAACCCTGTGGCGCGGGAGCTTGCTCCCGCTGGGCTGCGAAGCAGCCCCACTGATAATCTGACGCACTGCGGTGCCAAGTTCAGGGTCGCTTCGCAACCCAGCGGGAGCAAGCTCCCTCGCCACAAAGGCTTTGATAAGGAATCCCCCGATGTTGCCCCTCTACAAAACCATCCCATCCCCCGTCGGCCAACTGATCCTCGTCGCCCGGGAGACAAGACTGGCGGCCATCCTGTGGGAAAACGAGCGGCTCAACCGGGTGCGCCTGGGGCCTTTGGAAGAAGACACCCAGCATCCGGTCCTCAAGGAAACCGAACGTCAGTTGCTGGAATACTTCGCCGGTCAGCGCCGTCGTTTCGAACTGGCGCTGGACTTCGCCGGCACGGATTTCCAGATCCGGGTCTGGCACGCACTGCTGACCATTCCCTTCGGTGAAACCCGCAGCTACCGCGACATCGCCGTCCAGATCGGCCAACCCACGGCGGTCCGGGCGGTCGGCGCCGCCAATGGTCGCAACCCCATCTCGATCATCGCCCCGTGCCACCGCGTCATCGGCAGCTCCGGCAGCCTCACCGGTTTCGCTGGCGGCCTGGCGGCCAAACAATTGCTGCTCAGCCTCGAAGGCCAGCAGAGTCTGCAATTGGCGTTCTGAACCGATTTCACACCTCTATCCTTTGTGGGAGCGGGGGTGGATGCAAAATTGACAGTCATACCAAAACAATTGTGGGAGCGAGCTTGCTCGCGATAGTGCCGTGTCAGCTTGCCTAAGTGTTGGGTGTGTGCCGTCGTCATCGCGAGCAGGCTCGCTCCCACATTGGTCACAGATTTCAGGCAGAGGGTGGTTTGGGAGGCCGCATGCGTGTCGGTGGCTGGCCGTTGGCGTTGTGCTGGATGATCTGCGCGGGCTGACCCTGTTCATTGAAGAACACCTGGCCAATGCCGGCGCTGTTCCACAACCGTTCGCCCGCTTCGGCGTGTCCCGGGGTGTGGGGGACGATGCGCATGCTGCGGCGCTTGGTGAACCAGTTCAGGGGTGAGCGCGGAGAGTAGAGCCAGCGGTTCAGGCGGTCGAACCATTCCAGCAACGCCGGCGGGAATTCATTCTTGATGCCGCTGCTGGTGATCTGCCAGATGCGCGGACCGCCCTTGCGGTGTGGGATCAGCACCTCGTAGACGAAGGAATAATGCACGTCCCCTGACAGCACCACGTAATTACCGGGTGTGCGTGAGTGGCGGAAAATGTTCAGGATCACCTGGGCCGCGCCGCGGTGGGCCATCCAGTTTTCCGCGTCCACCAGCAGCGGATAACCGCACCAACTGAACACCCGCTGCACGGTCTCGATCAGCTTCACGCCGAAGATCGGCGCCGGTGAGACGATGATGGCCGAGGGATGGTCCAACAACTCCTGCTGCAACTCGCTCAGGGCTTCCCAATCCAGCAGGCCGGAAGGCTGCTTGAGGTTGTTCTCGCTGCGCCAGCGGCGAGTGCGGGTGTCGAGCACCACCAGGGCCGGGGTGCTCGGCAGCACGTAATGCCATTGCTGGAAACCCAGCAGGGTGTCGATCAGTTGGTCCTGTGGCTCGCTGTCGAGGTAGCGGTCTCGGGCGGTCTCGCTCAGGGCCAAGGTTTGCGGGAGCACGTCCGCGAAGGCATCGGGGTTGTTGCCCCAGCCCTGGCAGAGCATGTAGGCGATCAAGGCGTTGCCGATGATGCGCTTGGAGAACGGATGGCCGTAGGCCGTTTCCTCCCACTGGGCGGACAGGTTCCAGTCATCGGTAATGTCGTGGTCATCGAAAATCATCAGGCACGACAAGTGCGCAAATACCCGCGCCACACCGCCCAGCCCGGTCTTGAACGCATCGATGCGTTGCTGTTCCAGGTCGTAGCGCTGGCGCCGCTCGACGGTCAGCTCGGGCGGCTGCACAGCGATCAGTGTCCAGGGCACTGGCGACCACACCAGCAGGTACATCGCCATGACCTCGGCGAAGGTCACCAGGTGATTGTCGGCGCTGCTGCTGGTGAAGATCGGTTTACGTGCGCCGCCGAAAAAACGTTCGCGCAGGGTTTCGTTGCTCTCGAGGGCCGGTAGCAAATCGGCGCGGTGGTAGTAACTGGCCGGATGTTGGTAGAGCCTGGCGCTGTCTTCCACCACGGCGCCGTCCAGGCATTCCTCGAACAGCCCCAAGCGTTCGATCAGCCCATGAATCGCCCGCAGCATGGGCCCGGCGACATCGTCGGCATAGACCTGGTCGCCACTCATCATCAACAGTGCCGGGCGTTGCGCCGGATCTTGTGCGAGCAGACGGTCGACGCAGAGCAGGCCGTCGTTGGCCGGGTAGTGGGGTTTTCGGCAGGAACCGTGGACCAATTGCTCGATGCGCGAATGCAGCATGAAGTTCGGGCACTGTGCGCCGTCATACAACAGGTGCGGTGCCCACTCGGCGATGGGCGCGCCGTCCACCAGCAGGTCGTAGTCAATCGCCACGTCCTGGGGCAGGGGCGCGTCGAGTGTCACATCGATCAAGTGCACAAACGCCCGCTGCCCCACCGGCACCACGGTGCAGCGCGATGCGTCGAGTGCCAGGTCGCCGACACCGTCAATGCGCAGCGTCAACGCCAACGCTCGCGAGCCCACCAGCCACATCACCAGGCGCGCAGGCTCCAGCCGCCGTAACAACGGGCCGACCAGGACGGGGGGCAGGGTAGAGGTGAGGTCTGGGGTGGACGACAGCATTCGGGAGAAAAGCTCTGTTCAGGGAGAGGCGGGGATCATAGCGCAATGTGCCGGGTTGCTGGGGATGGTAGCTTGACCGCTTTTGTGGCGAGGGAGCTTGCTCCCGCTGGGGCGCGAAGCGCCCCCCAAAACCTGACATCGCGATGTGTCAGCCAAATATTTGGGGGGCTGCTTCGCACCCCAGCGGGAGCTTGCGGGGCATTGTTACGTCATTGGGTCGTGTTGGAAGCCTGCGCCGCCTCGATCAAATCCGCCCCGATGTCCTTTTCGAACTTGGCCCACACCGGTCTCATCTTGTCACGCCACGCGCTGCGTTCTTGCGGCGTGAGGGCAATGATCTCGGTGGTCTTGGCGTCCAGCACGTGCTGCTTGTCCAGCTGGTTGAATCGTTCCGCTTCCCGGTTGGCATGGGCGGTGGACTCGACCACGATCTTGTCCAGTTCGCTGCGGATATCCGGCGGCAGGCCGTTCCAGAAGTCCGACGTGGTGATCAACATGTAGTCGAGTATGCCGTGGTTGGACTCGGTGACGTATTTCTGCACCTCATTGAGCTTCTGGTTGTAGAAGTTCGAATAGGTGTTTTCCGTGCCGTGGACCAGGCCGGTGCGCAGCCCCTGGTACACCACCGAGAAAATCATCGGTTTGGCTTTGGCATCCACCGCCTTGAACTGCTCCTCCAGTACCGCAGAGGTCTGTATCCGGAACGTCAGGCCACGGGCATCCTCAGGGGTGCGCAATGGCCTGTCGGCCGACAGCTGTTTCATGCCGTTGTGCCAATAGGCCAGGCCGGTGACGTTCTTGCTTTCCATGGACTTGAGCAGCTTCTGGCCCTCGGGGCTTTGCTGAAAACGGTCCACTGCGGCGATGTCGTCGAATAGAAAGGGTAAATCGAACAGCTGCACGGTCTTGGTGTACTGATCGAACTTGGCCAGTGATCGCGCAATGATCTGCACCTCCCCCAGGAGCAGCGCCTCCATCTCCTTGTCATCGCCGTACAGCGTGGAGTTGGGGTATACCTCGACCTTCACTTTGCCCGGCAACCGCTCCTCCGCGAGCTTCTTGAACATCAACGCGCCCTGGCCCTTGGGCGTTTGTTCGCCTACCACGTGGGAGAACTTGATGACGATCGGCTCAGCCGCCATGACCATGCCCCACGCGCCGAAAGCCAGGGTGCAGGCGAGTGCTTTGCATACAGGTTTTAGCATTGCAAGGTGTCCCTTTTAGTGTTCGAGGGCACAGGGCCGACAGGTCGGCCCCATACCTCTGTGACGGGCAAGTTGTCCTGCGCCCGCCACGGTGTGTGTTTGTAGGGTTTAACTCATCCCCAACCAGTTAGGCAGCACCAGCGAAATCCATGGCACATAGGTAATCAGCACCAGGAACGCCAACAGGATCATCAACCACGGCATCGCCGCACGAATCGTGGCGGGCAGGGACATGCCGGTCACCGCCGAGGTGACGAACAGGTTCAGCCCCACCGGTGGCGTGATCAGGCCAATCTCCAGGTTGACCACCATGATGATGCCCAAGTGAATCGGGTCGATGCCCAGCTTCATGGCGATGGGGAACAGGATCGGTGCCAGGATCAGGATGATCGCCGAAGGCTCCATGAACGCGCCGGCAATCAGCAGCACGATGTTCACCACCAGCAGGAAGGTCACCGGCGTCAACCCGGCATCGATCACCCATGCGGTGATTTGCTGCGGCAGTTGTTCGGTGGTCAGCACATGGGCGAAGAGCATGGCGTTGGCGATGATGAACATCAGCATGATGCTCAGCTTGGCCGACTCCAGCAGCACCTTGGGCGTTTCACGGAACGTGAGGTCCTTGTAGACGAACAAGGCAATGAACGCCGAATACACCGCTGCCACCGCGGCCGCTTCGGTGGGGGTGAACATCCCGGAATAAATCCCGCCGAGGATGATGAACATCAGCAACAGGCCCCAGATCGCCTGGCGTGCCGTGCTCAACCATTCCCGCAGCGTCGCCCGTGGCATTGCCGGCAGGTTTTTCTTCACGGCGACGATGTAGATCGCCACCATCAGGAAAAAACCCAACAGCAAACCGGGAATCACACCGGCCATGAACAACTTGCCCACCGAGGTTTCGGTCGCCGCGGCATACACCACCATCACGATCGAGGGCGGAATCAGGATGCCCAGGGTCCCGGCGTTGCAGACGATGCCGGCGCCAAACGCCTGTGGATAACCCGAACGCACCATCCCGGCAATGGCAATGGAGCCGACCGCCGCCACTGTCGCGGGACTTGAACCCGACAACGCCGCAAACAGCATACAGGCCAGCACCGCCGCAATCGCCAGGCCGCCACGGATATGCCCGACGCAGGCATTGGCAAAATCGATCAACCGTCGCGCCACGCCGCCCGTGGTCATGAACGCACCGGCCAGCAGGAAGAACGGAATCGCCAGCAGCGTGTAGTGCTCGGAGGTTTCGAACAGCTTGATCGCCAGGGAACGGACCGAATCGGGACTGAAGAAAATGATGGTCAGTGATCCAGCCAGCCCCAACGAAATGGCAATGGGCACGCCGATGAACATCAGTACGAACAGTGCGATGAACAGGAAGGCAATGGTCATGGCTTGTCTTCCTCGTGTTCGGTCAATTTGATGGCTTCGGCCGCTTCATCGGCCAGGCCCAGGCCGGTCTGGCGATTCATCAGGATGCGCACGAGAATTTCCGCGAAACGAATGAACACCAGTGCGAACCCCACCGGCACGATCAGCCCGATATGCCATTGCATGATGCCGAAATGGCCAAGGTCCTCGGCGCCGATCTCGGCAATCATCAAGGTGTTGATCCATTCGAAACTCGCCACCGCCAGCAGCCCGGCGTAGGCGAGGCAGCACAGGCAGGCGATGACACCGATCAAGCGCTGCACCGGTTTGCTCGCCAGCTTCACCAGCGCATCGACGCCGATATGCCCGGCCGTGCGCACGCCGTACGACAGGCCAAAGAAAATCAGCCAGCCAAACAGCGCCTTGGTCAGCGAACTACTCCAGGTCATTGCCTGGGCCATGCCCATGATGTTGTCGCCGATGGCGAACATCGGCTCGCTGGCGGCGGGCCAATGGTCGCCGAGGCTGTAGAAAACCGCGTAGAGGTTGTTGAGTACCACGTAGACGAACGTGACGAGCGTCATGGCGGCCAGGAGAAAGGCAATGAAACCTTCCTCGAAGTGTTCCCAGATGCGCCGGAGGGCGTTCATGGATGACATCTCCTGTAGGGGGGACGACAGGCTGATGCCGCCAGGGTGACGGCATCGGCCAACCAATCACTGGGCCTTGTTGGAGGCTTCGGCGGCTTTGATCAGGTCAGCGCCGATATCGCCCTCGAACTTCTTCCACACCGGTTTCATCTTGTCGCGCCACTCGCCGCGTTCTTCTGGCGTCAGGGTGATGATCTCGGTGGTCTTGGCGTCGAGGATGCGTTGTTTGTCGTGCTCGTTGAGTTGCGCCGCCTCTTTGTTCACATGGGCCGTGACGTCCACCAGGATCTTGTCCAGTTCCGTGCGGATGTCCGGCGGCAGGCCATTCCAGAACTTGGTATTGGTAATCAGCATGTAGTCGAGCAAACCGTGGTTGGACTCGGTGATGTACTTTTGCACTTCATGCATTTTCTGGCTGTAGATGTTCGAGTAGGGGTTTTCCGCACCGTTGACCACACCGGTCTGCAAGCCTTGGTACACCTCGGCGAAACTCATCTTGCGCGGGTTGGCGTTCACCGCCTTGAATTGCTCTTCCAGCACCGCCGATGCCTGTACCCGGAACTTCAGGCCCCGGGCATCCTTGGGTTCACGCAACGGCTTGTTTGCCGACAACTGCTTCATACCGTTGTGCCAATAGGCCAGGCCGGTAATGTTCTTGCTTTCCATGGACTTGAGCAGTTTCTGGCCCTCAGGGCTCAACTGGAAGCGATCCACAGCGGAAATGTCATCGAACAGAAACGGCAAGTCGAACAACTGCACCGTCTTGGTGTACTGCTCGAACTTGGCCAGCGATGGCGCAATCATCTGCACGTCGCCCAACAACAAGGCTTCCATCTCCTTGCCGTCGCCGAACAACGAAGAGTTGGGGTAGACCTCGACCTTCACCTTGCCGGGCAGCCGTTCTTCCACCAACTTCTTGAACAGCAGTGCGCCTTGGCCTTTTGGTGTTTGTTCGGCGACCACATGGGAGAACTTGATGACCACCGGATCTGCCGCCATGGCCGTGCTCATCGCACCGAGGGCCAATGTGCAAGCGAGCGCCTTCCAGAGAGGTTTGAACATTAGGGGCTTTCCTCTTGTTTTTAGTATTTTCGTGCGGGCTCATTCAAAACACAGCGCACGGCGGAACAATGATGAGTCTAGGCAGAAAAACAACTTGCGGGGGACGGTTAACGGGAAAAACCGTCCTTTGGCTGTACGTCTCGACAGGTTGCCTCGAACCTTCCTTGCGTCGGGCTGAAACATCACAAACGGGTCATTTCGAAAGGTTTCAGTCGATACCCGTGCCTGGGGCAGGAATCCATAAAGGGGCGGTGATAGCTACTGGCTTTCAATCTCACGCCAGCGCTTATCGAATCCAGGGGGCGAGTGGGTCTGCTAGGCTATTCGTCCAGGATAAAAAACTCATGGAGAGGGCAGAATGTTTACATTCGACACGTTGTGGAACAGCCATCCGCAGATATTTGGTGATGCCGCGCCTTGCAGAACCAATGGCGCCAAGAACTTCAGTGACCAATGCGCGATCAACCTCGGCGTGGCCCTGCGTCGCGCTGGTGCAGACATGAGTCAGCTCAAAAGCGTGCGACATTGCTGGCAACACCCCAAGAGCGACGGGCACATATTGGCCGCCGAAGAACTCGCCAAGGCCTTGAGCCGCGCCAAGATTCCTGGCTTGCAAGCCAGGAAAACCATTAAAAGCGAGGAATTCGAAGAGACCCTGAGCGGACAGCAGGGCGTTATTTTCTTCAAGGACTTCTGGCGTCGGGCAAACGAAACCACGGCCAACCGCAGCGGCGATCACATCGATCTGTGGAATGGCCGTCGCCTGACGGATTGGCTGAGCTACCCACGTATACAAATGGGTTTTTCGATTGAAGGCACGTTCTCGGACTTTCACGATTCCAAGGACATCTGGTTCTGGAAAGTCATATGAACGTCATCAAGGGAACCTTGTTCGTCCTCCTGATCATCGTGTTGGCGGTCGGCACATTCAATTTGGCGTTCATGGCCGTTGGCAGTTATTTCGGACCGTTCTACGAGAGCGAAGCAGACCAGAGCCGCAACTTTGCGATCTGGTTGTTTGGCAATGTCGGGGTGGTGGTTGTGGCTGCGGCGGTGGGCATTGTCTGGAGTCGACGGCGCAAACCTCGGATCTAGCCAGCCAAAGTCTGCACAAAACCTGTGACAGGGAGTTCACCCTCAGCAGCCACCGCCTCCCACAGTTTTTGATTGCGGCTGTTCACAAATTCGGCGTCCGCCAGAGATCCCCTGTGGGAGCGAGCCTGCTCGCGAAGACGGCGGCACATCCAACATCATCGCCTCAGACAGACCGCCTTCGCGAGCAGGCTCGCTCCCACAGTTTTTGATTGCGGCTGTTCACAAATTCGGCGTCTGCCAGAGATCCCCTGTGGGAGCGAGCTTGCTCGCGATGGCGGCGGCACAGTCAACATCACCGCCTCAGGCAGACTGCTTTCGCGAGCTAGCTCGCTCCCACAGTTTTTACTCTTCCGCTTCGATTTCCAGTCCTCCGTCATCGTGGCCCTCCCGCGGCAAGTCGTATCGTTTTTGCTTTGTGGTATGACGACATTATGAGTTTCTCTCAGGAAAAATAATCTCTTTTCTCTAGCTAACCCCAGGGCCTCCCAATTTTTATTGATTTTGTGGGTTGACAGCCCACGCGAAACGTCAGAATAATCCGACACGTTGTATGACGACATACAAATAAACAATAACAACAGGGTGCTCCCTTCTATGAGAATCACAGGCGTTCACGTCGAAGTCTTTTCCACACCTTCGCGCCGTGCCCAGGACAGCGCCGGTCACGCCCACCCGGGCGATGAGGTCATGATCAAGATGGCCTTGCTGCGAATCGGCTGCGACGATGGCTCCGAGGGTTATGCCTTTGGCCCGCCTGAGTTGATTCGTCCGCACATCATCGAATCCTTCGTGCGCAAAGTGCTGATCGGTCGCAACCCGATGGACCGTGAAAGCATCTGGCAAGACCTGGCGCACTGGCAGCGCGGCAGCGCCGGGCAGTTCACCGACCGGGCGCTGGCGCTGGTGGAGCAAGCGTTGTGGGACCTGGCCGGGCGCACGCTCAAGTTGCCGGTGCACAAGTTGATTGGGGGTTATCGCGACAAGGTCCCGGCGTACGGCTCGACGATGTGCGGCGATGACCTGCCGGGTGGTCTGTCGACGCCGGACGAGTACGGTCAGTTCGCCGAGAAGCTGGTGCAGCGCGGCTACAAGGCCATCAAGTTGCACACCTGGATGCCGCCGATTTCCTTCGCGCCGAATCCGCACATGGACATCCAGGCCTGCGCCGCCGTGCGTGAGGCGGTGGGGCCGGACATCGCGCTGATGCTCGATGGTTATCACTGGTACAGCCGCATGGACGCGCTGACCATTGGCAAGGCGCTGCAAAAGCTGAATTTCGCCTGGTTCGAAGAACCGATGATGGAAGACTCCGCAGAGTCCTATGCCTGGCTGGCGGCCAACCTGGACATCCCGGTGCTGGGCCCGGAAAGCATCGCCGGCAAGTTCCATAGCCGCGCCAGTTGGGTGACCCAGAAGTCCTGTGACATCCTGCGCGCCGGCGTGGCCGGGGTCGGGGGGATCGGGCCGTGCCTGAAGGTGGCGCACCTGGCCGAGTCGTTCGGCATGGATTGCGAGGTCCACGGCAACGGCGCGGCGAACCTGGCGGTGGTCGGGGCCATCAGCAATTGCCGTTGGTACGAACGCGGCCTGCTGCACCCATTCCTCGACTATGAAGAGGTCCCGGCGCACCTCAACAGCATCGTCGACCCCATGGACGCCGACGGTTTTGTGCACCTGTCCGACCGGCCGGGGTTGGGCGAGGACATCAACTTCGCGTATATCGAGGCCAATACCTTGTCCCGACATTGATCCTGTTCCACGCCTGAGGCTGATGGCTGCCCGGGCGACAAGTCTTAATAAATATAAGAAAGGACTGAACCATGAATCTCTGGCCCAAGCGCCTGACCAGGCTGCTGTGTGTCACCGTGGCCCTGTGCGCAGTGCAGGTGCCCGTCAGCCTGGCCCAAGGCGAAACGCCCCCCGACCAATTGGTGGTGGGTATGAGCATGATCAACCTGCTGTCCCTGGACCCTGCCGCGGCGACGGGGCTGGAGGTCGCCGAGGTCAACGCCAACGTCTACGACATGCTCCTGGAGCAGGACGCGGCGCAGCCGGACACGCTGATTCCGGCCCTGGCGAAAACCTGGGACGTCAGCCCCGACCGCATGCGCCTGACCTTCCAGCTGCGCGACGACGTACGTTTTCACTCCGGTGCGCCACTGACCGCCCAAGACGTCGCCTGGTCGTTGCAGCGTGTGGTCACCCTCAACCGCGCCCTGGCCTCCACCTGGAAAGCCTACGGTTTCAACGCCGACAACGTCGTCAAACTGATGCGCGCCGAAGGGCCGCACACCTTTGTCATGGAGTTGCCACGCGTCACCGACCCGATGCTGGTGCTCAACACGCTGGCGACCTCTCCCAGCGCCTTCATCGTCGATCGCAGTGTCGCCTTGCAGCATCAGGTCGGTGACGATCAGGGCGCGGCGTGGCTGGCGACGCATACGGCCGGGTCCGGCGCGTTCAAGCTCGACATCTGGCGGGCCAATGACGTGATCCTGATGAGTCGCAATGACGACTATTGGCGCGGCGCGGCGAAGTTGCGCCGGGTGATCATGCGCAACATGACCGAGTCCCAGGCCCTGCGGCTGATGGTCGAGCGCGGTGACCTGGACGTCGCCCGCGGCATGGCCGCCACTGATATCAAGGCGCTGGGCAAGGTCGATGAAGTGCGCATCCAGAGCATTGCCCGGGGCACGCTGTACTACGTGGCGATGAGCATGCAGCAACCGTTGTTCCAGGACATCCGCGTGCGCCAGGCCATCCGCCTGCTGATCGACTACCAGGGCATCAACGACGTGGTCATGCCGCACTACGGCGTGATCAATCAGCGGCCCTTGCAGTTGGGTCTGCCGGCACGCCTGGACGATCCGGGCTATCGCCTTGACGTGGCCGAAGCCAAGCGCCTGTTGGCGGCGGCCGGGCATGCCGAAGGCTTCAAGGTGACCATCCGTTCGCTGACCGATCCGCCGTTCATCAACATCGCCACCAGCCTCCAGGCGACGCTGGCCCAGGCGGGTATCCAGGCGACGATCATCACCGGCACCGGCAACCAGATCTATGGGGCGATGCGCGACCGCCAGTTCGACATCCTCGTCGGTCGTGGCGGTGGCGGGGCGGAGCGTCATCCGCATTCGAGCCTGCGGGCCCTGGTGTACAACCCGGACAACCGCACCGAAGCCAAGCTGAGCAACTTCCAGGGCTGGCGCACCTCGTTCTTCAACCCGCAGCTCAATCAACTGATCGAGCAAGCCGAACGCGAGCGTGAACCCGAGCGCCAGCGGGAAATCTATGCGCAGATCCAGACCCTCTACGACCAACAGGCCGGGGCGATCATGCCGGTCTCACAGATGGTGGACGAAGTGGTAATCCACGCCGACGTGCGTAACTACATCGGCCACACCGCCGCCACCACGCGTCTTCGGGACGTCTACAAGCAGCGCTGAAATCGACGGCCACAGGGCCAAGGCAGGAATGAACATGTCGACTGCATCCTTTTCAATCTGGACCACCCGGGCCGCTTCGGCGACCCGGCGCGGCGGCTCGGTGGCGGTGACGCTGCTGGGGTTGCTGCTGCTGACCTTTTTCATCGGGCGAGTGATGCCCCTGGACCCGGTGCTGGCCATCGTCGGCCCGGACGCCGACGCCTCGGCCTACGCCCAGGTGTACAAAGAACTGGGCCTGGACAAACCGTTGTGGACCCAGTTCGCGATCTACCTCGGCGACCTGCTGCACGGTGACTTCGGCATGGCCTTGCTGACCGGCAACCCGGTCATCACCGACATCGCCCGGGTCTTCCCGGCCACCTTGGAACTGGCCACCCTCGCCATTTTGTTCGGCGTGTTGGCGGGCCTACCGTTGGGCGTCTACGCGGCGACGCATCAGGGCCGTGCCGGTGACCATGTCGCGCGGCTGATCACGCTGTTCGGTTACTCCACGCCGATTTTCTGGATCGGCATGATGGCCTTCCTGGTGTTCTACGCCTGGCTGGGTTGGGCCGGCGGCGTCGGACGCATCGGTCTGGCCTACGACGGGCTGATCCCGAAACACACAGGGTTGCTGTTGATCGACACCGCCTGGTCTGGCGAGTGGGAGGCCTTTCGCAGCGCACTGCGACACATCCTGTTGCCGGCGGTGATCCTCAGCTTCAACTCGGTCGCCTACATCAGCCGCATGACCCGCAGTTTCATGCTCGAGCAACTGTCCCAGGAGTACATCATCACCGCCCGGGTCAAGGGCTTGTCCCAGCGCCGCATCGTCTGGGGCCATGCCTTCGGCAACATCCGCGTGCAGCTGTTGACCATCGTCGCGCTGGCCTACGGCGGCCTGCTGGAAGGCGCGGTGCTGATCGAAACCGTGTTCGCCTGGCCGGGCTTCGGCCAGTACCTGACCAGCAGTTTGCTGCTCGGTGACATGAACGCGGTGATGGCTTGCGTGCTGCTGATCGGCCTCATCTTCGTGACGCTGAACCTGATCAGCGATGCGCTGTACAAGATCTTCGACCCGAGGACTCGCTAATGAACCTGCCCCTTGCTTCCAGCGCCCCTGGCAGCGCCACGTTGCCGGCGTCCAGTACGGCGGCGATGGTCGCCAGTACGCTGCGCCTGTTGCGTTTTTTGTTGCGCAACCCGATGACCTTCGCTGGCCTGATCGTCGTTGCGACCTTGATGCTGGTCGCGGTCTTCGCGCCCTGGATCGCCGGCCACGATCCGCTGCTGCAGAACCTCGCCGGAGCCTTGCAGGCACCCAGCGGCGCGCACTGGTTCGGTACTGACGAATACGGTCGCGATGTCTTCGCGCGGCTGGTGTATGGCTCGCGCATCACCCTGTACATCGTCTTGCTGGTGACGGTGATCGTCGGCCCCATCGGCCTGTTGGTCGGGACGGTGTCCGGTTACTTCGGCGGTTGGGTCGACAGCCTGTTCATGCGCATCACCGACATCTTCATCTCGTTCCCCAGCCTGGTCCTGGCGCTGGCCTTCATCGCCGCTCTCGGCCCGGGGCTCGAGCACGCGGTGATCGCCATCGCACTCACCGCCTGGCCGCCGATTGCCCGGCTCGCCCGCGCCGAAACCCTGCCGCTGCGCAACGCCGACTTCGTCGTCGCGGTGCAGCTTCAAGGCGCGTCGAGCACCCGGATCATCCTGCGCCACATCATCCCGATGTGCCTGTCGTCGGTGATCATCCGCCTGACCATGAACATGGCGAGCATCATCCTCACCGCCGCCGCCCTGGGCTTTCTCGGCCTCGGCGCCCAGGCACCGTTGCCGGAGTGGGGCGCGATGATCTCCACCGGGCGGCGCTACATGCTCGAAAGCTGGTGGCTGGTGGCGGCGCCGGGTGCGGCGATCATGCTGGTCAGCCTGGCCTTCAACCTGTTGGGCGACGGTTTGCGCGACGTCCTCGACCCCCGCAGCCAATCCTGAGGAGCAGCCCATGACTGAGATCAAACTTGTGGTACAGGACTTGTGCGTGGAATTTCGCAACGCCGGCAAAACCTCCCAGGCGGTGCGTGATGTGTCGTTCACGTTGGGGCGGGAAAAGCTCGCCATCGTCGGTGAGTCCGGCTCGGGAAAATCCACCGTTGGCCGCAGCCTTTTGCGTCTGCATCCGCCGACGGCGCGGGTCACCGCCAAGACCTTGCGCTTCGGCGATATCGACCTGTTGGCCGCCAGCGAAAAGCAGATCCAGGCGATTCGCGGTGCGCGCATGTCGATGATCATGCAAGACCCCAAATACTCGTTGAACCCGGTGGTGCGGGTCGGCGAACAAATCGCCGAGGCGTACCTGGCCCATCACAAGGTGCCCCATCGCGAAGCCCGCGAACGGGCCCTGGACATGCTTGCCAAGGTGCACATTCGCGACCCTCGGCGGGTCTACGACCTGTACCCCCACGAGGTTTCGGGCGGCATGGGCCAGCGGATCATGATCGCCATGATGGTGATCACCGATCCCCAGGTGATCATCGCCGACGAACCCACCTCGGCCCTGGACGTGTCGGTGCGCCGACAGGTGCTCAACGTGCTGGAGGAGTTGGTCAGCGAACGTGACCTGGGGCTGATCTTCATCAGCCACGACCTGAACCTGGTGCGGCATTTCTGTGACCGCGTGCTGGTGATGTACGCCGGTCGCGTGGTCGAGTCGATTGCCGCCGCCGACCTGGATCACGCCACCCATCCCTACACACAAGGCCTGTTGGCCGCATTGCCGAGCCTGGATCATCGACGCGCCACCTTGCCGGTGCTGCAGCGTGACCCACAGTGGTTGAATGCTTGAGGAGCCTGTCATGAGCATGATTGAAATCGCCGGCCTGAACCTCAGTTTCGGCACCGGCGCGGCACTGAACGCGGTATTGCACGACGTCGATTTGCGCGTCGCCGAAGGCGAGGCATTCGGCCTGGTGGGGGAGTCCGGTTCGGGCAAGACCACCGTGCTGCGCTGCCTGGCCGGGCAGTACCAGCATTGGAGCGGACAACTGCGGGTGGCCGGCCAAGTCGTCACGCGAAACCTGCCGTTGAACCACTACCGCACCGTGCAGATGGTGTTCCAGGACCCGTATGCCTCATTGCATCCGCGCTACACCATCGACGCCGCGTTGCAGGAGCCGCTGCGCATCCATGGCATCGATGGGCGCGCGCAGAAGGTCAGTGAGATCCTGCGCAAGGTCGGCTTGAACGACAGCTTTCGCTTCCGTTATCCGCACCAGTTGTCCGGTGGCCAGCGCCAGCGCGTGGCGATTGCCCGGGCGCTGATCCTGCGTCCCCGGGTGCTGTTGCTGGACGAGCCGACCTCGGCGCTGGACGTCTCGGTGCAGGCGGAAATCCTCAACCTGCTGGCCGACTTGCGTCGCCAGGAGGGGCTGACCTACCTGATGGTCACCCACGATCTGGCGGTGGTGGCGCACCTGTGTGATCGGCTGGCGGTGATGCAGCAGGGCAGGGTGGTGGAGACGCTCGACAGCCATCTGCTGGCGAGCGATGGCGCGAGCCATGCGTACACCCGTTTGCTGGTGCAAGCCAGTCGGGACATACAGCGAATACCTGTCGCTGTTTGAGGTAACTGATTCGTTGCACGTGTTTTAACCCGCAGAAGACGTTGAACCGCAGGTTTCAATGCCGCGCACGCGCTCGCCTGTGATTTGGCGTTCAACCCAACTAATCACTCAACTAACAAGAATAAAAAAACATGAAAAAGACACTCGTCGTGCTGTCCCTCGCTTCCTTGTTCACTTCAGTGGTTGCCATGGCCGATACCGGCTATATCAACGTCCGCCATCAATATGCGGAAAAAACCCGCATGCACGCCGACCGCGCCAAGTTCGGCATGCGGCTGGACAACGGCGTGGGCCTGGAAGGTGAACTCAAATACAAGACCGCCGGCGATCGCGAAGACGTTGCCTTCGATAACACCGTCGGCAGTGGCCATGAATTCACCGTCAATTACCAGCACAAGCTCAATGATCGCTGGACGCTGACGCCCTCGTTCGCCATGGAAAGCGACGAGGAATCCACCACCTACAAGATGGGCATGCGCCTGGGCTACAAGATCACCAAGGAGCTGAGCATCGCCGGACGCTACCGTTACGATTCCTCCAAGCTCGACCGCGACAAAGTCGACCATGACGTACCGGACAACGGCCAGGACGACCAGAAGATCCATCGCTACGACGTATACATCAACTACGCGAACCAGGGGCCGTGGGCGTATGAATATCAACTGACGTACTTCGATGCCAACTACATTCGTTATAACGGCGGCACCGACGACTATGAACAGAATGCCGTGGTCAAGTACAAGTGGGATAAGCGCTGGGCGCCGTTTTTCGAAGTGGGGGATATCAAGGTCAACTCCGTCGACAGTGATCGCCAACTGCGTCTGCGGGTCGGCATCCAATACAACTTTTTCTGAGCTATGAGGCGGGCCTTACAGACAGCACCGCCAATTCAAGGAACAGATGAGCCCGTGGCGAGGGAGCTTGCTCCCGCTGGACTGCGCAGCAGTCCTTCTTTGTGGGCGCTTCGCGCCCAAGCGGGAGCAAGCTCCCTCGCCACAGGGGTCTATGGGCACTTATTCGTTGTAGAACGCCTGGCGCTGTTGTGTTTCACACAGGCGCATGCGGCTGTTGCTCAGGTGCAGGTACATGGCCGCCCGCGCCGCGTCGACATTGCCGCTGGCGATGGCGTCGAAGATCTGCTGATGTTCGGCGTTGATCCCTTGCAAGTAAGCGCTGCGATCACTTTGCCCGGAATAGGCGGAGTTCATGCGCGTACGCGGGATCAGCTTCGTGCCCAGGTGCTTCATGATGTCGATCAGGTAGTAATTGCCGGCGGCCTTGGCGATTTTCAGGTGGAACTGGAAATCGGCATTGATGGTGGTGCCGGACTTTTCCGGCCCTTGCAGCAACGCCTCCAGCGCCTGGGCCAGTTCGGCCAGGGCTTCGGGGGTTGCGCGCTGCGCGGCCATGCCAGCGGCCTGGACTTCCAGGCTCAGGCGAAACTCCAACAGGTTGAGCACATCCGACAACGTCGCAATCGTCGCCGGCCCCAGGGTGAAACCCTCCGGCGCCGGCATGTCGAGGACAAAGGTGCCGACACCGTGCCGCGTCTCCACCAGCCCCGCCGCCTGCAAGCGCGACAGCGCTTCACGCACCACCGAACGACTGACCCCTTCGGCCTCCATGATATGCACTTCGGTCGGGAGCTTTTCGCCGCACTTGAGGATGCCGTCGCGCATGCGCTGGGCAAAGCGGTCGACCAGGGTTTCGGCGAGGCGGCGGGGCTTGTTCAATGGAGATAACGCTTGATCCGTCATCGGCGTGCTCTAGTGTGATCAGCGGGCATTATAGTGAGTTTTAGCGCAACGTCGCGGCTATAATGCCGCGATCGTCTGGCTTTAATGGATAGGTGCAATGGACCGTGTCACACCCGATCGACGCCTGAGCATGACCCAACAACTGGTGGTCGACCTGACGCAGCAGATACTGGCCGGCGAATTGCCTGCGGGCAGCAAGTTACCCACCGAACAAGTCATCATCAAGGAGCGCGGCGTCAGTCGGACAGTGGTTCGCGAGGCCATGTCGCGGCTCCAGGCCGAAGGCTTGGTGGAAACCCGTCACGGCATCGGCACCTTCGTGGTGGACACCGCCCGCCCGGGGGATTTCCAGGGCAGCAAACACGTCAAGGGCGGCGCCTACGATGCGCTGGCCGTCATCGAACTGCGCCTGAGCCTGGAAGTGGAAGCCGCCGGCATCGCCGCGCAACGCGCCACGCCGGAGCAGTTGCAGGCGATGCGTGAAGCGCTCGACGCATCGAATGCTTTCGACCCAACGGATGACGAAAGCGCCCGGGTCGATTTCGAATTTCACCTGCAGATCGCTCAGTGCACCGGCAACAGCTTTTTCATCGACGCCATGGCCCATGTGGGCAATACGTTGATCGCCGTCGTGCAACAGGCCGGGCCGGCGGTGACGGGTGAAAATCGGGCATTGGTGATGCGTGAGCGGGAGCAGATCTACGCGGCGTTGGCGCGGCACGATGCGGAAGCGGCGCGGGCGTCGATGCGGTTGCATTTGATCAATATGCAGCAGCGGGTTCGGGGTGTGGTCGAGATGACTGCGCAATAACCGCCACCGCAGAACACTGTGGGAGCGAGCCTGCTCGCGATAGCGGCGGATCAGCCAACATTAGTGCAGCTGACACACCATCATCGCGAGCAAGCTCGCTCCCACAGTTTTGATCTTGGGTGTTTGCAAATGCTGCGCCCACCACCGCCCCCTGTGGGAGCGAGCTAGTTCGCGATGACGGCGGTACAGCCGGGTGAAGTGTTCTGCTAGTTGCGCTTCCAGCACTCCGCAAACCTTGCACATACCCCGTAACGCTCATCCATCTGCGCCATCCTTTCCAGGTGATGCTGTACCGCTTCGACCGTTACCCCATTCCCGATCCGGAAGTACTCCACCATCATCGCCACGTCCAGATCGATCTCGGCTTTCTCCGGCTTGGCATTGGCGGTTTTGGGCACCGCCCACTGCTCCAACTGCTCATCCTTCAACTGCCGCAGACGCGTCTGGTATTCGTCCTTGAAGCGCTCCATCGAGCGCGTCTTGTTCTGCGCCATGTCATCGCCAAACGTCTTCAGGTTTTCCCGGTACAGCGTCCAGTAGTCAGGTGGCAGGTCGAAGCCGAGCTTGGCCTTGCGTTCGCTGATCAACGTGTCCAGTTTCTCCGGCGAATAAGACTCGACTTTTTCCTTGGCCGGATCCGTCTTCACGGTGACGACGAGGCTTTTATCGATGACCCGGTTCATCAGCTCCAAGCGGCGGGGTGTGTCCGGGTAGGTCTTGGGAAACAGCGCGTTGCGACCGGCGCAAGCGGGAAAATCTTTATTCAGGATCGGGATCGGCGTGCGCACGTCCTTGCCGTCGACCCGTTGCAAGCGTTGCAACTGAGTCAGGCAGAAGTTCTTCTCGGACTTGAACGTCACCTCGTATTCGGCATTGGCCTCGGGCGTAAAGTTGAAGCCCTTGCCGCATACGGCATAACCGCTGTTCATGTTGGTGCGCAGGTGAATCTGCTCACCGGACTTGAGCTTGACCTCCAAATAACCCCTGGCATCCTTGGGTGCCGGAACGCTCATCCCCACCCGCCGCGCGGTATCGCTCAGCAGCATATTGTTGAGAATGCCCGTGGTTTGCCCGTCGCAATGGGCGGCATCGAAATAATCCAGCGTGGCGTTGCTGGTATTGGCGACGAACCGCAACTTGGCGGCGTCCGGTTCGATGGCGTCGGGGTAACTGCCGTTGACGCTGCAACCGCCGAGCAATACGAACAACGCGGATAATGCTAACAACGGGGCAGGACAGCGAGGCAGGGCGAGCATAGTCATCCTTGAAGGATTGATAGAGTTGGCGGATGCTACTGAAGTGCCACTATTGCGTCTATCACCTGCCGCTGGACTGTAGGCAATACCATTTTCTTCTCGACAAGGATTTATTGATGATCGAGGGACTGTCAGAAATTTTGTGTTCGGGCATAACATGCTGAAGAGGTGCATGTATGCCAATCAAAAAGAAGACGGCCTTGGAGGCCAAAACCGAGTTCCCTTCGATCCCGAAGGAGCTGATTGATCAGTTCGTCAAAGGTCCTATGACTGCCGAGGCGATTCAGGACGCGTCGATGGCCTTCAAGAAGGCGCTTATCGAGCGAGCCCTGGGTGCAGAGCTGGGTCACCATCTTGGCTATCCTCAGGGCGCGGAGCGCCCCGAGGAGTCGAGTAACCAGCGCAACGGTAAAAGTGGCAAGACCGTTTTGACAGACGACGGTCCGCTTCGTCTGGAGATTCCCCGAGATCGCGATGGCAGCTTTGCGCCGATTCTGATTCCCAAGCATGAGCGGCGCTTTACCGGTTTCGATGACAAGATCATCGCCATGTACGCTCGGGGCATGACGGTTCGCGAGATTCGTGCGTTTCTCCTGGAGCAGTACGGCACGGATGTCTCGCACGACTTCATCAGCTCGGTCACCGACGCGGTGATGGAAGAGATCGGCGCTTGGCAGCAACGACCGCTTGAGCCGATGTACCCGGTCATCTTCTTCGACGCGCTGCGGGTCAAAATCAGGGAAGAAGGTCTGGTCCGCAATAAGGCCATCTACTTGGCCTTGGGCGTACTACCGGACGGAACCCGCGATATCTTGGGCATCTGGATCGAGACAACGGAAGGCGCCAAGTTCTGGATGAAGGTCTTCAATGACCTCAAGACACGCGGCGTCGAAGACGTGTTGATTGCCGTGACCGATGGCCTCAAAGGCATGCCAGAAGCCCTGAGCGCGGTGTTTCCTGAGACGACGTTGCAAACCTGCATCGTGCATCTGATCCGCAACAGCCTCGACTATGCAGCCTGGGACAAACGTCGGGAACTGGCCAAGGCTCTCAAGCCGATCTATCAAGCGATCAACGCCGAGGCCGCCGAAGTGGCTCTGGACTCATTCGAAACCGGCCCCTGGGGCAAGCAGTACCCGACCGTCGTGGCTGCCTGGCGACGCGCCTGGGATCGAGTTATCCCGTTTTTTGTCTTCCCGCCCGCCATCCGGAAAGTGATTTACACGACCAATGCAATCGAGAGCATCAACGCTCAACTGCGAAAGATCATTAAAACGAGAGGACACTTTCCAACCGATGATGCTGCCACGAAGCTGATCTGGCTGGGCTTGCGCAATATCACAGCAAACTGGGGCAGTGCGGCCCATGATTGGAAAAGTGCGATGAATCAGTTCGCGATCCTGTACGGGGATCGGTTCATCAGGCCGACGTGGTAAATGAAGGTCTGCCTAACGGCAGGCCGTTACCGGCCCGCACACAAAAAATCTGACACTCCCATGATCGACTTCAACAACAAAGGCTTCTTCAAGCTCAAGCAAAACGACGAATATGCTGAGCGCGTCACGGCCCTGCTGCTGGACGGTGAACAGGTTATCGACGCTTACAAATCGATGCGCGACGGTGTGGTTTTCACCAACAAACGCATCATCGCGGTGAACGTGCAAGGCATCACCGGCAGCAAAAAAGACTTCACTTCCTTGCCCTACAAAAACATCGTCGCCTACTCAGTCGAAACCTCCGGCACTTTCGACCTGGACTCTGAACTGGAGATCTACTTTTCATCCCTGGGCAAAGTGAAATTCGAATTCACCGGCAAGACCGGCATTGTGGAAATATCCAAGGTGATCTCCAAACACCTCCTGGCCTGATCGGCAAACTCAGTGTCCACCGCCAACCCCCTGTGGGAGCGGGCTTGCTCGCGAAGGCTATGGCACATTCAACATCACCGACCCAGACAGACCGCATTCGCGAGCAAGCTCGCTCCCACAGGGGATTGCCCGCCAGTTGCCGCTCAGGGCTCCAGCGCCGGGCCCTTCAACTCGATCTGGTTGCCATCCGGATCGAAGCAGTAAATCGACCAACCCTTGCCCTCCGCGCCATAACGCATCTGCGCCTTCTCAACGGTCAGGCCGGCTGAGGCCAAATGCGCGAGGAGGGCGGGTTCATCAAACGGTTCGATACGCAGGCAGAGGTGATCGACATTGTGCCCTTGCTTACCGGCTGCCGGCCCACCCTGGCGACCGAGAGGCCCGTCGACGGCAACCAGGTCAATCATCGAAATACCGGTGCCAAGGTGGACCATGCCAAGATCGTCCCGGCGTTTCTTGAGCTCGCAACCGAGCACCGAGGTATAGAAAGCGAGGCTGCGCTCGATGTCTTTTACCCGCAGGACGATGTGGTCAATACGTTGAATCGTGAAGTTCTTCATAGGGGCCTCATGTGTTCAGTGGTGGACGCTACGGGTTACTTCATCTTAGGTCATGCGGTGCCGCCACCGCCGAGCTAATGGGCTTTTCCATCAAGCGCAGCTCTGGCTTATCTTGCCTGGGCCCGATATCGGCCCAGCCGTGGTGACGATAAAACCGCGCCGCCCTTTGGTTCGTTTCGCTCACCGACAATCTCATCCGCTCGCAGCCCAGCCCTGCAAGAAAGTGGGTCGCGTAAGCCAGCAACAACTTTCCTGCACCGCGGGATCGCCACTCGGGGGTGAGATAGAAAAAGTGGATGTAGCCCACTGCAGGTTCTGTCTTCAGCAGCGACATCTCTATCTGCCCCACGATCCGTGTTTCATCCCAGGCATGGACAACGCTGCCAGGAGCTTCGGCTGCTTTTTCTTGCAGCGACTGAAGGTATCGCTGCCTACCATCGGGGACGTGAAGCTGTTGTGCAGAACCCAACGCACACAGCAGCATGTCCTCAAAGAAGCGCACGCAAACATCGCTGTCCTGGTTGAGGTTAACCGGTCGAAAGCTCAGCAGAGCGTCTGACGCATTTCCTATAACCATTTGGGCATGCCTCAGCGTCTCTAGAAGTCACTATCATTGACCAACCGATCACCCGCGGACACCCGAACCATGAAAAAACAAGAACAAGACAACCTCATTCAAACCCTGAAAATCCGCTTCGAACAAAACCTGAGCCGTCACCCGGCCATCCTTTGGACCGACGTCCAGACCCGGCTCGAAAACAACCCCACTGCCTTGAAATCCCTCCAGGCCATGGAAGCCACCGGCGGCGAGCCCGACGTGATCGACCTCGACCCGAAGACCGGCGCAGTCACCTTCTGCGATTGCGCCAAGGAGAGCCCCACCGGCCGCCGGAGCCTTTGCTACGACCGCGCGGCCCTGGATGCGCGCAAGGAGAACAAGCCCAAAGGCAGTGCTATCGAAATGGCCGAAGAGATGGGCATCGCCCTGCTGACGGAAGACCAGTACCGGGCGCTGCAAAAGCTCGGCGAGTTTGATGCCAAGACCTCCAGTTGGCTGGCAACCCCTCCAGAACTTCGCTCGCTCGATGGGGCGATTTTTGGCGACTATCGGTATGGCCGGGTGTTCATCTACCACAATGGCGTGCAGTCGTATTACGCGGCGCGCGGGTTTCGCGGCGTGCTGTGTATTTGAGCAAACAGCTTGGTAGGTGCGGATGATTGAGTTTGCATGAACACGCAATGTTCAGCCAACCACCGCCCCGTGGCGAGGGAGCTTGCTCCCGCTGGGGTGCGCAGCAGCCCTAAAAACCATCCAACGCGGTGGTGCCAGGAAAAAACAGTTGGCAGTTTTTACGACTGCTGCGCAGCCGAGCGGGAGCAAGCTCCCTCGCCACAAAAGCTCCTGTGTTCGGACGGCCGCGGTGCAGCAAAACCACCTCACTCAAAAACCAAAACCTCACTGCCCTTGGCCTCGACCATTTCGCTAAATTCCGGCAACCGCGCCACAAACTCCGTCTCGAACGCCAGATACCGATCCTGCGCCGGCACATAACGAATGTCCGGCTTGATCCGTGGAATGTCCTTGGTCGACAGCTTCACCACCTCATTGCTGTCCTGATTCCAAAACCACGCCAACGTCTGTGTGCCAAAGGTGTTGGCGCGGTAATTCCACACCCACCAATCCCCATGCCCCCGGGACACCTGAAGCTGCCCATGAAAGGTGCGCAACGTGATGACTTGCTTGGGCTGGGTGACGAGCAGGCGTGTGTCCTGGCGCAGTTCACTGCCGAAACCGTCCAGCGTCGCCTGGGTCTTGGCGCCGGTCATGAAGTTGAAGCGCCAGGCCAGCAGTACGGTTTCCTGATAACCCGAATGCTCGACGTTCTGCCGCGCGCTTTCGCTGAACAACAGGATCTCGTCGCCCCCCAGGTACACGGTTGATGCCCGCAACTTATAGGCCTGCGCAGGCATCGGCTTGGCGACGATGGCCTGGTGCGGCGGGTCTTGCTGCCAGACCCAGCACTTCGGGCCGTTGTGCTGCATGAACAGCAAGCGGCGGGGGCCGATGGGCAGGATCGTCAGTTCATCCGCGTGCTCGAAAATCACCTCGCTGCTGTCCGCCGTGATCCGCCAGATCCGCGTCAAATGCTCGGGTTCATAGAGGCGCTGACGTTCGAATATCGCCGAACCCAGCACCACGCAAGGCTGTTCAAATTCCGGCCATTGCACCCCGGCTGGCCCGAACGCCGCGATCTCATCGCCTTGCCGAATTTCGTACTGGTAGCGGTCGTCCGCACTGTAATCGCCGCGTACGACCTGACGTTTCCACAGGCTGCGCTGAGCATCGGCATCGATGAGCTGCAGGTCCGCGCCGTCCACGCCATCGCTCCGGTGTTCGAGCATGTCCTGTTCGGCGGGTGGCCACTGGTTGTAATCGATCAGGAAACACAACCACTGGTCTTCGTCCTGCTCGGTGATGGCGGCCCAACCGTTGCGGTAGTTGTATTCATGCACATAGGTGGCGCCGGGATAGTCATGCACCTCCTGCAGCCACTTCACCTTGCCGCGCTTGGGTTTGGCCGGTTTGCGTTCGGCGGCGGCAGGCTTCGGCGGCTCGATCAAACGCGCCGTGAACCTCGGCTCGCCGCGCTGGCCCTGCCAATGCTGGGCAAACGCCTCGCGCTGATCGACCGGGACAATGACCGGCCGATAATCATCGCCACCGGCATCCAGGTTCCACAGGTCATAACCTTGACCGGCCAACACCGGCGCCAGCGCCTCGAAGCAGACCTCGGGCATTTCGTTGGACAGCTCATCCAACAACGCCTCGAACCCCGGGCCGGCAAACACACCGAGGTCGGGATAGTAATGCTGCAACAGCCCGAGCAATTCGCCGCCCGGTGTTTTCCAATCGATATGAACCAACGGATCAAATTGCGATTGCATCACGCCTGTCTTCCTTGTGATTGTGTCTGCGGTGCCCGGCCAATGGGTTTGTGGCTAAACAACGCGTGCAACGCTGTTGCTGTCAATAAGGCTGTGCGCGGCCAGCGCTCGGAGTCGCTCTGCAAGCACTGCTCGCTCGGCCTTTGGTGTGACCGGATCGACCATCAGATATTGACGATCGCACCATAGGTTCAGCTGACGGAGCCAAAATGCCTGCACCGTTGGTTCCGCGTCCAGCCGAGCCAACAGGTACTCAGCCTGCTGCCATAGCGGTCGCAACCGGAAAATCGCGTCTCGGCGTTTTGGTGAAAGGTCATGCCAATCTCGATCCAGCTTGGCGTCTACCCCAGCCTTCACTAATGACCAGGGTTGTTTGTTCAAGCGAGCGATTGCGGCGGTAAAAACCTTGTCCGACGGGTCATCAAGCGCGCTGAGCAGTTCCGGCAGCAGGCTGTCGGACACCGCGCTGACAGCGGCATGCCTCACCGTTGAATAGCTGGAACGCATCGCTTCTTTTTGCCACTGCGGTTCCAGCTCGATGTTGAGCTCCGCTGCAAGGCCAAGTACACCAAGCCAGTCCCGCTTTCTGATGGGGATAGCCTGCTTCAGTCGGTCAGCCAGGATCATCGCAGCATCGACGTTGCTGCTTGGCGCAGCCCAGCGCGCCAGGCTACGGATCGAGGGGGATGCGTCGAGCAAGGCCTCACATACGACAGGCCTGGGGTCATCAAGCAGAGGAAGCAGCGCGCGCAGCACGCAAACGCGAAATTTGGCGCCGCGTTGAGACAGGGCTTCAAGCAGCAGAAGACGAGCGTGGGCGCCCGGCATTTGCTGACAGGCAGAAACGGCCATCAACTTTACGGTCACTTCACGATGGGCGAGGGCGCTGCGTAGGAGTGCTTCCGGGGCCGGATCATTCTCGAGCAGAAGTTCGAACAAATAGCGGGCAGCTTTACCTTGGCGTGTCAGGAAGTTCGTGTGGACCGTGTCTCGGATAACAGGCGATTGCAAAACAGCACGAGCGGTTTGCAGGGTCTTGCCATGATCGGCTCTACGCCGGGCAGCCAAAGCCAAGAGGGGCTCCACCGCAAACAGCAGTGCCTGGACGTGGTCGGGCGAAAGGTAATGCTCCAGGCCCGCGGTGGCTAAATCGCGAATTTGCGGGACCCAATCATTCAGCCGTTCTATCAAAGCGACTAACGCTTCAGGCGAGGGATGCCTGCACAGTTCCCTTACGGCGATTTCCCGGACGAAACCGTTGTAGTGACTGCTGAGCTCTGGCCACGTTGCGTGGGTCTCTGCGCGCGCGAGCAGTTCCAGCGCTTCGTTCTGCCGCCGATCGGCCCAAGAGAGCACAGGCGTCTGCTTGTTCTTCAACCTGTCCAGCCATGATCGTATTGCGCTCACGCTTCAGTCCTTTACACGCTTTAATGCGGGTTTTTCTTATACCTCATTCCAGGGTTCAAATTCGCGTC
Source organism: Pseudomonas sp. FSO-7 (assembly GCF_059579345.1). Taxonomy (NCBI): domain Bacteria; kingdom Pseudomonadati; phylum Pseudomonadota; class Gammaproteobacteria; order Pseudomonadales; family Pseudomonadaceae; genus Pseudomonas; species Pseudomonas sp. FSO-7. The sequence goes on from NZ_CM184193.1 coordinate 1,123,517, forward strand.
GACTCTGTCCCAAACTACTGAACACTCCCACTCAGGCGCGTGAAGCCATCGACCGACCAGGCGCAGCCCACTGTGGGAGCGAGCCTGCTCGCGATAGGGCCAGGTCAGGCAGCATCAATGGCGGCTGGATTACCGCTATCGCGAGCAAGCTCGCTCCCACAGGTAGTTCAGTGTCGAACACACTTCGATCAGACCCACGCTCTGCGTGAGAACGATCTAACGGCGCCGAACTTAAACAAACGAATAAACCCGTGGCGAGGGAGCTTGCTCCCGCTGGGCTGCGCAGCAGCCCCCAGGCGACTAATCGTTCCCGCGGAGCGCGGGAATAATCAGCTGGCCGGCCACATGCCACTGTGGGAGCGAGCCTGCTCGCGAAAGGGCCAGGTCAGGCAGCATCAATGACGGCTGGATTACCGCTATCGCGAGCAAGCTTGCTCCCACAGGTAGTTCAGTGTCGAACACACTTCGATCAGACCCACGCTCTGCGTGAGAACGATCTAACGGCGCCGAACGTAAGCAAACGAATAAACCCGTGGCGAGGGAGCTTGCTCCCGCTGGGCTGCGCAGCAGCCCCCAGGCGACTAATCGTTCCCGCGGAGCGCGGGAATAATCAGCTGGCCGGCCACATGCCACTGTGGGAGCGAGCCTGCTCGCGAAAGGGCCAGGTCAGCCAGCATCAATGACGGCTGGATTACCGCTATCGCGAGCAAGCTCGCTCCCACAGGTAGTTCAGTGTCGAACACACTTCGATCAGACCCACGCTCTGCGTGAGAACGATCTAACGGCGCCGAACTTAAGCAAACGAATAAACCCGTGGCGAGGGAGCTTGCTCCCGCTGGGCTGCGCAGCAGCCCCCAGGCGACTAATCGTTCCCGCGCAGCGCGGGAATAATCAGCTGGCCGGCCACATGCCACTGTGGGAGCGAGCCTGCTCGCGATAGGGCCAGGTCAGGCAGCATCAATGACGGCTGGATTACCGCTATCGTGAGCAAGCTCGCTCCCACAGGTAGTTCAGTGACTCAACGCTCTGGAAACTCAGACAAATAACAAACCGCTGAGCTCCCCTCCGCCCGCTTCTCCACCTCATCCTCCAACCATTGCGCCAACACTACCGCATTATTCTCAACCATCGACTTGGCCGCATACACCAACGTCAGCGTCCCACCCCGCGCAATATCCACCAGCTTCCACCAATGCTCTGGCCGTCCCGCCAGTTCTCGCCGATACGCCACGCTGAACTCGGCAAACGAAGCCGCTCCCGCCTTGAACGCCTTGCGCAACTCATGGGAAGGCCCAACCTCCGGCAGCCACTCGGCAATCGCCAACGCATCCTTGCGGCAATTGCGCGGCCACAAGCGGTCCACAAGAATCCGTACGCCATCTTCGGCGCTCGCCGTTTCATAGGCCCGTTTGCATTGGATCATCACAGCCAGCCTGTCGAAGTGAGATCGTCCCAGCATAGGTCGTCAACAATAGGGCGGCCATGGGCAATTGAACGCCTTCAAGTCTTTGCCGGACCTGCCGCTATCGGTATAACGATTTTCACCGATCCATCGATTAGCTTTGCAATACGGTTGCTTTCCGGCAATTAATTGGCAAATGCACGATAAGAGAACGTAGCGCATGGACGACCGACGATACGAAAGGCGGGCGGCGACGGTGGGAGGCGCGGCGGTGTCATCCGAACCGCCGCATATTCTGCTGATCGACGATGTTCCGGAGGATATCCGTGCGACGCTGATCCTGCTCAAGGCGCAGCCCTGGCGCATTTCCCTGGCCAGCGATGCCCACCAGGGCTACCAGCGGGCATTGGCCTTGCGTCCGGATTTGATCGTGCTGGATGTGCACATGCCGCACATGAACGGTTTCAGCCTGTGCCGGCTGTTGCGCGAGGCCCCGACGACCCGGCACACGCCGATCCTGTTCCTGTCTTCGGCCAACAGCTCAATCGAGCGCCTGGAAGGCCTGACCGTGGGCGGCGTCGATTACATCCCCAAGTCCTGTGCGCCCGAAGAAGTGCTGGCGCGTATCAAGATCCACCTGCAATTGACCTGGCGCGCGCCGCCCACCGGCCAAGCCAGCCCGGCCGATCCGGAGCCGGAGGGCGATGAGATCGTCCTGCGCGCCGCGATGCGACTGATCGAGCAACACCTCGATGACATGCCTTCCCTGGTCCAACTGGCGCAAAAAGTCGGCACCCACGAGAAACGCCTCTCGCGGATCTTTCGCGAGCACCTGGGGCTGACCGTGTTCGCGTACATTCGCGACGCGCGATTGCGGCGCGGCCAGGATCTGCTCTGTGAAAGCGCCATGAGCGTGCAGGACGTTGCCGAACTGGTGGGCTTTCGCAACGCTTGCAACTTCACCACGGCCTTCCGCCAGCGAATCGGCATGACGCCCGGCCAGTTTCGCCAGCAAGCCTCGGGTATCCCCGAAACCGAGTCGGCTGGGCGCGCCTGATGCGGCTTCTACAGTTTTTATTGCTGACGATAGCGTTGTTATCCACAGGCCTGCTACACGCCGCGCCTGTGGATATCTGCCGGGCTGACCACCTGGACTTGATGCCCGAGATACAGTTTTTCGAAGACACCCAGGCCAGCCTGAGCCTGGAAGACGTCGCGCAACTGCCCGAAACGCGCTTCGCCGCCGCCACCCCAAGCTGGCCGACTCAAGGCTACAGCCGCTCCGCCTTCTGGTTGAAAGTGCCGCTCACCAATTCAAGCGCTGTGGCGTGTTCGCGCCTGCTGGTGATCGGGGCGCCGCGCCTGGAAGACATCCGCGTCTACCAACCGGGGCGTGTTGCCCACGGCGGAGCCGCCTATCCCTTGGTCGAATGGCTCCAGCCGGCGGCGCGTCAGCCGGCGTTCCCGGTTTCGTTGGCGGCAGGGGAGAGCGTTACGGTGTTCGTCCGCGTGGCGAGCAATTTCCAGATGTTGCTGGAACCGGAACTGTGGTCCGAGCCGGTGCTGCTGCGCAGTCAGCAACAGACTTACCTGAGCGACGGACTGACCCTCGGCATTGTCCTGCTGGTCGTCCCGTTCGGCCTCATCGTCGGCTGGATCCTGCGCTCCCGACTGCTCACCGTGAACGCGGGCGCGGTGCTGAGCTACATCCTGCTGACCTGCATCATCAACGGTTACCTGATCTACTGGCCTTCGGCGCTGGGCTGGACCCGCGAGCTGCTGGTCTGTGCCAGCGCGATCTCGTTCGTGCTGTTCCTGGCCTACTTCCGCGTGCTGTTGCAGGTTTCCCGGCTGCCCAAAGTCATCGGCTGGAGCTATTGGGTGCCGCTGTTGGGCTGTGTCTGCGGCCGACTCTGGTGGCTCAAGGTCGACCCGGTCCAGGGCGCGCAGATCGTCCAGATATCCCTGTTCAGTTTTTATGGCGCGTTGCTCGCCACGCTATTGATGGCTTGGCGCAGAAGGCTCACTTACCACTGGATGGCGTGGCTGGTGCCGGCGCTATTGGTTGGGCAATTGCTGATGCGGATTTTCTTCCCGCAAGAACAACTGCCCTGGCAGTCGCCGCAAAGCAGAAACAACTTATCGTCGACCTTGCCGGGCGTGGTGTTGCTGGTGTGCACGTTGATCATGGAAGTCGCCCGCAGCCGCAACCGCGAAAGAAACGCCCTGTCCACCCTCGAACAACAACGCCAGGCCGAGCACGAACGCCTGGAAAGCACCGTGGCGCTGCGCACGTCGCAGTTGCGCGAATCCCTGGCGGCCCGCAGTGCGTTGATGGCGCGGATCAGTCATGACCTGCGCTCGCCGCTGGTGCGCATCATTGATTACGCGCGACTGCTGCACGCCGGACCCAACCGCGATTATCAAGCGACCATCGAGCGCAACGCCCGCCAGCAACTGGAATTGATCGACGAGATGCTCGAGTTTTCCCGTGGCGAGCTGGAGCAGATGCAACTGACCCTCGCGCCGGGCTACCTGTATGGCTTCCTCAAAGAGATCGCAGACGAGGCGGGTTTTCTCGCCGCGCGCCAGGGCAACACCTTCGAGGCTGTGCTGGCGGATGACCTGCCGCCACTGGTAGAGGCCGACTTCAAACGCCTCCGGCAGATCCTCATGAACCTCCTGGCCAACGCGGCGAAATTCACCCGCCACGGCCAGATCCGCTTCGAAGTGAGTTGGTGTCCAGGCGTAATCCCCGACACCGTGGAACTGCGCTTCGGCGTGATCGACACTGGCATCGGCATCGACCCGCAAGAGTTCGAACAACTCCTGCAGCCGTTCCGCCGCGGCCGCAATGCCCAGCGTTACGAAGGCAGCGGGCTGGGCCTGTCCATCGTCACGCAACTGTTGGAGCGCATGGACAGCCGCCTCGAACCCCAAGCCACGGGGCAGGGCAGCCACTTCAGTTTTCGCTTGCAGCTGAAATACGCCGAGGAGCACGACCTGGAAAACGGCATCGTCGACAACAACGTCAAGCCGCTCAACGGCCAGGGCAAACACGTTCTGTTGGTGGACGACGTCGAGCAAAACAGCGAATGGCTCTATGACCTGCTGGCCGGCTACGGTTTCGACGTGAGCATGGCGGCGACCGGCGAAGACGCCTTGGCCTGCCTGGCTGAACAGTCGGTCGACCTGCTGATCAGCGACCAGATGATGCCCGGCATGGACGGCTGGGAGCTGCTGCGCCACGTGCGCGAGCGTTGGCGTCATCTGCCCGTGATGCTTTACTCAGCGGTCCCGCCACGCCGACCAGAGGACTGTCCAAAGAACCTGGCCTTCGACGCGGTATTGCTCAAGCCTGCCGACAGCCGCGAATTGCTGGCCTGCGTCAAGGCACTGGCCTGCCCGGACACAGTGCGTCGCGAAATGGCTCGGGAGTTCTAGCATGCCGGGTTTGGGGTACCGACTGCTCTTGCTCGGCAGCCTTTCGACGTTGCCTTGGGCGTCTGTCCATGGCGAGCAAGCGGCGCCCGGCGCCCTCACGCTCGACGAAACCACCGTTACCGCCCGACGTCGCGAGGAAGACCCGCAAAACGTACCGATCCCGATCAACGTCCTCTACGGCGAGCAACTGGACGAGGCCGGCCTGCATCGTCTGCAAGACATTCAGCAACGCGTGCCCGGCTTGATCGTGTCCGGCCATGACGCCCGCTACGCCGGCTTCGGCCTGCGCGGTTTCGGCGCTACCGCCTACAACGATGGCCTGGAAGGCAGCGTCGGCACCTACGTCGATGGCGTCTATCAGGCGCGCCAGGGCATGGCCTTCACCGAATTGATGGACATCGAGCGCATCGAAGTATTGCGCGGGCCGCAAGGCACTTTGTTCGGCAAGAACACCACCGCCGGCGCGCTGAACATCATCACCCGGCAACCGACGTTCCAGCCCGAAGCCAACCTCGAAGCCAGTTACGGCGAGCATGGCTTGCGTGAGTTTCGCGGGACGATTTCCGGCCCGCTGCAGGACGACGTGCTCGCCGGGCGACTGAATGTCTTCGACAGCTCCACCGATGGCGCAGTGGAAAACCTGCAAGACGGCGCCCGCCTCGGCGACGCCGACAGTCAAGGCCTGCGCGGTCAGTTGCTGTGGACGCCGACCCCGGACTTCAGCGCCCGCCTCATCGCCGACTATGCCGAGCAAAACGAAGCCGGCAACGTGCTGCTGGTCAATCACTACAGCAGCCAGACCCGCAAGCGCGCCAAATTCTTCGGCTATCCCTTGGCGGAGCCCGACCCTTACCAACGTGAAACCCGGATCGACGCGCCAGGTCATCCGCAAACCCTGCAGAACGGCGTGTCACTGGAATTGAACTGGGACCTCGACGAGGCCATGCGCTTCACCAGCATCACCGCCTACCGCGACTGGGACTACCGCGCCACCCGCGATACCGACAGCACCGCGCTGTCGGTGATCCAATCCGAAACCGAGCTGGGCCACCGCCAGTTCAGCCAGGAATGGCGCCTGTCCGGCACGGCCGGCTCGTCCATCGACTATGTCGCCGGGCTCTACTACCTGCGCCAACAGCTCGACCGCGGGATCGATACCGAATTCGGCAAGGACGCCGCGCCCTGGTTCGTTGGCGATCAACTGGAGCAATTGAAAAAACTCTATGGCATCACCTTCACCAATCCGAAGCAGGTGCCGGTCGTGCTGCTGGACGGCGCCCGGCAACGCTATGACGGCGAACAGAAGGGCGACAGCCGAGCCATTTTCGGCCAGCTTTCCTGGCGCCCGATTGACCCGCTGGAACTCACCGGTGGCCTGCGCTACAGCCAAGAGCGCAAGAACGCCTGGATCTCCCGCGACGCCAGCAACCTCGCCCCGCTGACCGGCTTGCCAGCCGTGTTCCAGTCGGGTGGACAATTGCTGCGGGACATTGCCCTCGGCGGTGGTTATTACCGCGAGGACTCGATTGAAGAAGACAACGTCTCCAGCCTCGTCAGCGCCAGCTACCGCTTCAGCGATGCGGTGATGGGTTACGTCAGCTGGTCGCGGGGCTACAAGGCCGGCGGCATCAACTTCGACGTGGTCGGCCCGTTCACCGCGCCCACCTTCGAACCGGAGCGGGCCACGTCCCTGGAACTGGGCATGAAAACGCGCTTCTGGGATGAGCGCGCGTTGCTCGACCTCGCCGTCTACCAGACCGACGTCGACAACTACCAGGCGCTCACCTACAGCCCACCCACCTCGCTGTTCGCACCACCGCTGCGGGACAACCTGATCAACGTCGGCAAAGTCCGCCTGCGCGGCATCGAACTCGATTCCGCCTGGCAACTCACCCCCCGACTCACCGGGCGCCTGGGCCTGGCCTGGAGCGATGCGCGCTACCGCAGCTTCCCCAACGCACCGTGCCCACCAGAGTCGGGCCAATGGACCTGCGACCTCAGCGGCGAACGCCTCTACAACGCGCCGGAATGGAACCTCAGCAGCGGCCTCGACCACACCCATCCGCTGCCCTACGGCCTGGAAGCCTACAGCGGCATCGACTACAGCTTCCGCACCGGCTACTCCGGCACCCTCGAAGGCGGCGAAGGCAGCTATCAACCCAGCTACGGCCTCGCCAATTTGCGCCTGGGCCTGCGCAGCCAGGACCGCGCCTGGGAAGTGGAAGGCTGGGTGCGCAACGTCTTCGATCGCCAGTACATCACCGCCGTGTATTCACTGCTCGGCTCCGGCGACTACGGCGTCATGACCGGCAGCGAACGAACCGTCGGCACCACCGTCAGGCTTCGCTATTGAGGGAAATAAACCGCGTCGGACAAAACGCCAAACGATTACCGCCGGCCTTTTTCGACAGGTACATCGCCTGATCGGCTTTACTGATCAGCCCATCGACTTCATGCCCATGCTCAGGATAAAACGCCACCCCGATACTCGCGGCAATCTCCACCGTCTGCGCACCAATCAAAATAGGCGCATTGGCCGCCGCCAGCATCCGCTTGAGCAACGGCTCGCTGTCCTCCACCGCCTGCAAGCCCACCAGCCCCGCGACAAACTCATCACCCCCCAGCCGCGCCAACGTATCGCCCTCACGCAACGTCGCATTGATCCGCGCCGCGACAATCTGCAACACCCGATCACCCCAGTCATGGCCATAACTGTCGTTCAGCGCCTTGAACCCATCCAGGTCAATAAACGCGATCGCCACCTTCTGCTGATGAATACGCGCCTTGCCCAACGCCTGACGCATCCGCTCGGCCAACAACAACCGATTGGGCAACTGCGTGAGCGCGTCATACCGCGCATCACGCTCCAGCAACTGCAGCCGCTGCTTCATCTGCGTCATATCGCCGAGCAGCGCCACATAGTGCTGAACATTGCCGTGCCGGTCATGCACCGCACTGACGCTGATCCGCGACGTCATCTCCCGACCGTCCTTGTGGCTGCTTTGGATTTCACCGGACCAATGCCCGTGAAAATCCAACGCGTTTTTCATCGGCGCATAAAACGCCGTGAGCCGACGGACCATGCGATGGGCGTTCAACTCGCGGCCCTCTATCTCTTCCTGCCCGTAACCGGTGAGCCGGGTGAAGGCCTCGTTCACGGCGATGACCCGGCCAAAGGGGTCGACCAGGATGATGCCTTCGCGGGCGTGGCTGAACACGGTGGCGGCCAGCTCTGGGCAGACGGTGTTGAGGCGACGGTCCTGCGTGGCTTCGTCACGGGTGGTTGGCCATGTATTGGAATCGAAGCCTTGTTGGGCCAGGTAGCCGGCCAGGGAGGACAGCGCCTTGTGCAGGCGGGTCAGGGTATGTGTGGCGAGCCTGGAGTTGAGGCAATAGCTCCGGATGAAGGTGCGTAGGTTCATGGGGGTACACGGTGCTCGGTTGTAGCGGTAGGGGGTGAGTGAAGGGGGCATTATCGAGGTGGGGATGGGTGGGGGCGTTTGCTGGAGCGGATGGGGGCTTTGCGGGAGGGGATGGAATGGAAAGATTTTTTGCGCGTGTCAGGTAGGGCTGTCAGACATTGGGCGGTAGCGGCTTACCAGCCGACGTCGCCTTGCGCCTTTGCCTACAACTACGCCAGAATCCGCCGGCTTGTTCGCCTGGGGTTGCGTCGGTAGTTTGGGGCCTGTCACTGCTCATCAGTGATCGGGTTTAGCAGCTCGCGGTGAAACAGGTTGTGCAAGGCGTCATCCAGTCGGGATTCCCATCCTGCACTTGATGGTGGCTGTGCGCAGGGCGTCCCCGGACGCGCCGGTTTCTTGTTTCCCCGGTCTGCTAACCTGCGTACAGCTGCCTCCCATCGTTTAGCAGCGAGCGGGTGATGGCTCCAATGACAGGAAGCAAGACGATGGCAAAAGATACGCCGAATCCCCCTGATACGAACGAACACGTCTCCCGTGCTCAGTCTGCCCGCAACAAGAAAATCGATGACGCTGCCACGCGAGCGTTGGATTTTTACCTGAAACCCAAGCCTAAGGGCGAAACGTCTGACAAGTCTGACTCCATTTTACGGATTGATCCGGGGGTTGATTCTGAGTGTTTGCTGGCGAATCTCAGTGAGAACCTGGCTTCGGTGAACGCGATGATCAGTGATTTGGCGTTTGATCTGGATGGGTCGAGGCGGCGTGTTGCGTTGGGGATTTTGCAGGTGATTGAGGTGAGTGAGCTGTTGGCGAATCGGGCTTTGGATATTGTTGAGGTGAGGTAGATTTGGCGGGTAACTCTACCTCTGGTAAAAAAGGTCTTGCTTTGCAAGATCTTTTTTACTTATAGATAAATAAAATCTCCCCCTGAGCTGGCTTTAGATCAAATTTTGATCTGGATCCTGCGCCCGCTTCCAAGATTGCGCCATCGATTGTTCGGATACGGAAGAGTTGAAGCGCAGTACCTATGCTACCTGCCTTATCGCTTAGCTCTATCATGGTGTATTGAATGCAGGAAGCTAGTATCCCGGCGTTCCGTCTGCCTCTAGAGGAAAGTCATCTCTTACTTGCTCGTATAGAATTACTCGTTCACCATCGTTTTTTGTTCGCATGACGCGAGTGGCGAATGTCCATTGCTCAGCACCTGTCCTTTTGAACCTTAGCTCCTGAAGAAATATCCCATTGCTCGCTGTGTAGTAAATATTGAAGCGGCGACGTTTTCCTGTCAGGGGGGCGACAAAACATCGATGGATCATGTCTTTGAATAATGTTCCAATTGATATGTCGGATTTGGCGAGTTGTAACCAATCAGGATATTCAGATGAGGCATCCAGGTCACATACACGAGCACTGAGGTTAAGTAGGTGGTGTTCGCCTTTATGAATAGCAATCCAGGTGGCGTCGTCCGCCATTACCGTCATGTAGCAAAAGCTATCCCCACCAGTGATGTGGTTGAGTAATTCTTGCGTCTCGGTCTCTATTTTGTTCACCAAACCAACCAGTCGTTCCTCTAATAGCTGCAGATGGTTTTCTACTCCCGCCTGCTTTTTTATCCTAAAAATTTGACCGGTTAACCAACTTGCAAGGAAAAATGCGGGCCCAAAGGCTCCCATGAAAGTCTTTAGGGTAAATGTGCCACCCCAAACCACATAGGTTGTCCAGCCGCCGGCAACAAAGCCAGGAATCCAGAATTCCTTAATTAGTTGTTTCCAAGTTTTCTTCCACATTTTCAAAGCTCCTTAGAAACTTCGGCTGATCTTTCGGGTGGTACAGATCAATAATTTTTCCCTAGGGCGCCGTTTTGGGGGAAGGCTGATTTTTGGATCGGCGAAGTAGATTTTTTTTCTGCATGGTAAATGTTTATCTATTTGTACTTGTCGTGGGTGTGCGGATGTAATTTTGAGGGCGGCTCATTCTTAGCTGTTTTTTGGTACGGCTCTATAATGTCCATATTCAGTCCTTTGGATTTTTATTGAGATCAATGTGAATAAGTAAATTATCCCAAAGGCCCCTGTTAAAGCTACGGTTAGGGGGAATGGCCCCCACAGATTTTGGATTAATCCAGTGCTTTTCTGTGCTGAGAAAACTAAACAGATTAAAGACGTGACGAAACCCAAGATCGATATTGTCATAGAGCACTCCCGCTCGAATTTGTCTTGAGTAGGTGCTCCTCCAGTAAATGCACGAGGAGTTTCTCGTAAGCAAGCAGCCCAGATTGAAAGACAAAAAAACGAAAAAGCTGGGAGCTCCAAACTGATATTTGGCGTTGGCGTGGAGAAGGTTATGATAAATACCCATATTAGAACTGGCATTAACGTTAAAAGAACTTCATAACTTGCCCAAGTAGATGATCGAATAATTATCTGAGCTCTTGAATTGCTTGGCTCGATTTGTTTGGTTGGTGTGGCCACTTCAGATTCCTTCAGGACTGGATGAAATTGATGCCTTTAATAACATGTCAACTTTTTAAGTTGATTTTGTATGGGTCAATCGTAGAAAAGGCTCTCACTCGGAAAGTGCTCGGATGATATCAAAATGATGCGCCTGTCGGGAATGCTTATGATGTGCTGATCTACAAGGAAATTCGAGAAAAATTAGGCTCTTGGTTCTCGGATCCTGCTCCTCATGGTGGCCTACCAGTCGACGAGAAACGGCCTTAAGCACGGGCCCACAGCTGTGCGCAGTACGCCCTCGGACGCGTCACCGCTGTCTTAAGATGGTAAAGCAATTGGTCAATCCCCTAACGTCCAGTAGTGGAAGTTTTCTGTCGTTTCGATAGATGCTTATACCTCCTCGACGGCTGTATCTGGGGTTGCTTCAAGGTCATCACTCTCGCCATTATCACGGCTATACTCACCGGCCTCATCTCCCTCATCGAACCTGTAACTCTTTGGCACAGGTGCTTGGTCATCCTCAGTTGGGCTGTAGAAGCCCTTTTTGATTTTTTTCATGTAACCTTTTGAATAGAATGTGCCCATCGCATTAGCGAAGATCTTTCTCCACTCTACTAAAGAAACGTATTCCAGCCCTTTGAAACGTCTATAAATTTCGTCAGCGAGGGCATTTGCCTCCATGATGCTACCCGGCTTATGAGTAGCAATCCTGGCTTGAACGAAAGCAAAGGCAATTAGATAAGATTTTCGCCCCGACGGAAATTGGACTTTTAGCACGTTCGAACGCATTTTGTTTCGCTCCGCACGGAATAGAGCGGCAGCTGCGGCAATATTTAATGACAGGTCTGGTTGTAACTCGCGAATACGGTCCTTAGGCAGTTCTCCGGACACCACTCCATCCATTAAGCGTATTTTATCTATGATATCTTCATGGGGATATGGTGTTCTGTCCGTTGCTGTTATACACAATGTACAAGTATTTTTGGTGATGTCAGTGTGTGGTGTTAGGCCTCCGCACGCTTCGCAGGAGTAGAAAAACAAGTTCTGTGGATAGTACGAATCTGGCGAAATTGACGGATCAATTCTGGCTAAATAAAACCTTGAGATAGCATTTGTCGGCCAAAAATATATCGGTTGAGGCAGGTTTTGCGACAGATAGGTGATCCACATATTCACTATTGGCTGGTCGTCGTCCCCCTCTATCAGCCAAGCTTGCCAGGATTCAGCCCAAGAGATGTTAAGGCTTGCAAGATTGAGCGATATCCTTTCGGTGCAACGGGAAATGATATTGTCTATACGCAGTTTGTTTTTTTCTTCCTGCAAGATCGCTTGGTTTTTAGGGAGGCTTTTGAGCCTCGATCGAAATACTTCTTTTCCTGACCAGTAGTGACTACCAGCATTGTAAATTGCTATGCATTTCGACGTTGCCCGAGAATAGGCGCTAAATAACTCTGCGGTGTCAAGTAGGTCCGCACCCAGTATTAATATGATAGGTGCTTCCAAACCACGGAATTTAGCGATTGCCTCACAACGTGGACGCTCTTTTACTATATAGTCGATGTAATGCCGGGGAACAAAACTAGCCATTAGAATTACAATATCTTCAGGTGAAACGCCGCCATCAATGAGATTTTTCCTAATCGCAGATGCTTCCTCGCATGGATTTGCGGTAATTATCTCTATGGCGGTGTCGTGCTCCAACGTCCTAGGCGTCGAATGTTGAAGCTTAGGGGGCACAACCTCTTCGAGTATGCTCGTGACCGCCTTTGGCATTCGCAGAATGATCGTTAGCGGAAAAGGCTCCACGTCGAGCAGCTCGCTGAGGCCCTTCAGGGGAATGGTCCCACGCTCATACGGGAACACCTGTGTTTCGTCGCAGAAAAATGCTTTGGGTTTATTGTGGAACCAGATAGCTAGCGTCTCGCACCAGGACGGGGTGAGGGCTTGAGACTCGTCGACAAGTAGTGCGTTGTAATCGGCCATGAGCCCTTGATCAATGGCATCCTTCAGATCGAGCTCGCATTGCTGCCTATACCACTCATCTCCCTTTCCTGCTTCGCTGGTACGGCCCAAGGCATTAAATGCCTGTCCACATAGGCTGTGCCAAGTCATCACGTCGCAGCCTTTCGAGTCGGCGAGCTGGGTGCGAACATACTCCGTGAGCTTGTTGTTGAACGAGACCACAAGCACTTTCTTTCTCTGGGCGGCCAGTCTCCGAGCAGTTTCAATTACGATCAGTGTTTTGCCGGTTCCAGGCCAGCCGGTAACGAGGGACGTCTGTTTTTTTAATACCCCCGTTACGACCTTGTTCTGTTCCTCGGTCAGCTGTAGCCAAAGCTTGTTATCGAACAAGATGCGACTGGCCCATCCGGGTTCGCCGTTGATTGTAGGGGTGAGAAATTCTATGAGGGCCGCGACACGAGCTTCGCCCAACTCGAAATTTCCCAGTGTGGTTTTCCAGTAGTCCATCAGCTCGACGACACGCTGCGTAACGTTCGGCATCTCTCGATAATCGATGTAGAGCGGCTGTGGAGGATTGGCAGATGTGTCGTACATTCCTGGCGTTGTAGGCTTTCCTGCAAAATCGGAGTCAGGAAAAATAAATCCGTAGCCGATCCGGAATCGAAGTGACGGATCGGACCCCAACCACCTGGCGATTCCGTGCACATTGTTTCGGGTCTGGCCGATGGGGTCGATGGCGTAGTTCTTGTGGAGGTGTACAAACCGATTGTTGTTAACGCTGTACTTGCCGCTCTTCACTTCAAGGACTAGCAGCCCTTTTTCCGGATGGATGATCAAAAAATCGATCTCTCCAGTTGGCTTGGCTTTCGGGTCAACCTTACGCATAGCGGAGCAGAGCCAGGGAAGGCTGTGGATAACGACATAGTCATCTGGTAGCTCCGTCTGGAAGACGGTGTAAAGATTTCGTTCGCCCTTGCTGTCGGTGTCGCAAGGACCGCGGTCAGGAATCATCCTTGCCATCAATGCAGTGCCTTCTACTGATTTAACTCAATACCGCTGGTGCACTTCGGACGCATAGAGCCTCCGTGCTGAGCGGTACTCAAACGTTTGATTGGGGTTACTCGCGAACTTGCATCCAGTCGAAGAAGTCTTCGGAGGCGAAGCCGACGCTACAGTTGGCCTCGAACCGTTCGTTGATTCTGACGAGAATCATCCGCTGAGCTTCGTCTGGTGAGGTCGGAAAGAATGCTCCGCCAGGTTCACTGTGCATGAAAAAATCGCCGAGCTTTGCTCCGCAGTGCTCGCAGTGATTCATCATGTAACGGCTGTCAGCCGTTCTACTGTAGGCGTGCTTGAACCTGTCGGTGAAGCGGCGAATCTGCTTTACGACCTGAGGGGCGAGGCTGTCCACGTTGGAGACGGTTCCACGATACCCGTGGCACTTCCATTCTCCGAGATTGCTCGTGAGCGTGAAACCTTCGTCTTCATCTTCCACGTAATCAAATTCTTCGTGCTCTTCGGCCAGTTTAAACGAAAATACGCAGGTCCAATTGGAGCAACTCCAGCACTCGGATACTGACTCCATCACGTAATAGTAAGGCGCTCTGACGTGAAACTCCGGTTCGTGCTCTAGATCGGAATGCTCTGTCACCGGCAGCCATCGAGCCAATGGGCCTAACTCGACGCCCTCGGGGACGTACCAGGTCTTCAGGTTTGGGTCCCAACGGGCGCCCAATGATTTTGCTTCGTCTTTCTGTGAGAACGGGACAATCAGACTGATCCTTGCCATTTTTGCATCCGTACGTATTGATAAATCACCAACCGCCAGAGCCTATGCTAGAGGCTTCTGGCCTAATCCGGGCAACCAGTATCCCAGAAAAGCGCGGCTTATCAGTAGAGCCCGGTTCGGTCCAAACGGCGGGCAAAGATAGAGGAAGCTGCGCTTGCCTTGTTGGTAGCCTTCAGCTCCGACAGCGGCAATGCCTGGAAAGGTTTCGACTTCGAGGTCATGAACCGATTGCATGAACAAGGCCTCATCAGCGATTCGGTAAACAAGCACAAGTCGATCTGGTTGACGACTGAAGGGTTGGAGCGAGGTCGTCAGATTGCCGACCGGTTATTTGGAAAAGAGCGTTTAGGGTGTACACCGCATCGTGATCGCTCGCCAGAAAGCCACGGCGAACCGTGTCGAAAGCCTGCTTCAGCTAATGCCTCGTTTAGCGATCACCCTGTCGTCAGCACAACCCGGCCAAACCTGGCGTTCTTATCCTGCGGCGCAACCGCCAATAAGTGATCGAGGCGAATCTCCTGGCGGCCGTCCGTGGTTTCGACTTCTAGAAACTCTTCCCGCGTGGAAGCGGTTCTCGTGGTGATCGCACGGGCTGTCAGGCGTTGGCCGTCAGTCAGCTCGATATCCAGCGTGTAGCCGCACAGGCAGGCAATCTCCAGGTAGTCGTGCAGGTCGCAGTGCAACGGTTTATAGGTACTCATCTCATGCCTCGTCTCTTTCGGGATAAATCTCAAACGTGTTGGATGGGCGGGTGACTAGTCGGTTTTTTTACCAACTGGTTCGGTACCGGAATGCAATTTGATAGTCGAATTTTTCTGGTTGGATTGGATGCTCAAAGAAGGGCTGGATGATAGGTATCCATTCGGCGCGCACATCAAAGCCCCCATCATATATTTCTGGTTCGCTTTCCAGATTCAACGCCGAGATTACCGATACGTCATCTCCCATGTCGTTCGAATATTCTTTGCCTTCACCCAACTCGGTTTTTCTGTCGTACCAATCCAATCTTAGTTTTAAGCCCATCGAGTCCTCACAAATATTTTTTGATGTTGCGGTTTTTCCTGGCCGGACCTACTTGCACACCCGTCTCGTGATCGAACGCGCCTAAATGACTTCCGTCGCTTGCGCGATATGCCTCTAGCTCTCCATGTCTGGAGTCCCATTCATAAATGGTCCTTCCTTTAGGATCAGCCCACCGTTCTCTAAGTCCTGCCCCTGCTTGTTTTGGTGTTTTCTTTTTTACCGATTTTAGATTTGGAAAACCGGTAATTTCTTCGGTTTCTGGGGCTGGATGATAGTCATGGTCGGCGTTACCGCTTCGCCTGACAGAGACCACGACATAAAGCGGCCGAACCCCCGAATCCGCCGGAAACACCAGAATGAAATCCTTGTACTCCGGCGGATAGATCGGGTTGACGATGATGCTGTCGGCCATCGGCGTCGGCGGATAGATCCAAATAGGCGGTGCCTGGGGCGCCGCTTCCAGAGCGGGGATGCCGAGGGTGTCGGACGGGTTGATGGCTGGCGTCCAGATCAGTTCGATGCCGTCACCCAAGTCGGCGATGAACTGATCGGCTCGCGACGTGAACTGAACAACATCAACCATTTCCCAATCGGGATGCTGGCCGGTGTAGAAACCGTAGCCCTTGAGGCTGCCATCGGCCTGTTGCTCGACGCTCAAGCGCATGCGGCTGCGGGCTTGCTTGAGGTCGCGTAGCTGGTCTTCGCTGTAAAGCGCGCTGTCGCCCAGGCTGGAGGGCCAGAGCAGGGCGACGATGCCTGTCAGCAGGGCAGCGCCGACGGTTCCGCCGGCAGCGGCAACCGTGGAAGTTGCCGAACCGCCCAGCGCGAGCCTGCCCAAGGTAGCGGGAACCGCGCCCGCACCAATCCTCTTGAGGGGGATGGCGCCGGATGGGTCTGCACTCCGACCGCCCAGCCACATGAGATCGCCGTACTGCTTGACCAGATCCGCCGGGACGTAGCCGTTGGGATTGCTGTAATCGATGATGCCGTTGGGGAGCTTGCAGCTCTTGGCAAACACACTTCCGGTTACGCTGGACAACGACTTGTTATCCACCGTGGCCCAGCGCGCTTGTTCGTGGGCTGTTTGTCGGGCAAGCATGGCTTCATAAGTCTGCTGTAGGGCGTCGCGCTCGGCCAGTTCACTGGCGCTCATGTCCCTATAGGTGAGGTGATGCCCGTCGCCGCCGGGCGGGTTTCGAACCTGGGGGATGTCTTTTTTGCGTGTCGCCACGTAGTGAATCTCGTCCGCTAAATGCAGGACAGACGCTAACGCGGGAAGGGAGGGGCGCGATGTAGGAGGTTTCTTGAAGTGGTCGTTCCGGTTTCCTCAATTCAGGTAGGGCTGACTATTGAGGGACGGAACAATCTGAAGCGTCAGCCGGGGCTGTCAGTCGTTGGGCAACCGCAACCCGCCAGCCGACGTCGCCTTGCGCCTTTGCCTACAACTACGCCAGAATCCGCCGGCTTGTTCGCCTTGGGTTGCGTCGGTAGTTTGGAACCTGTCACTGCTCATCAGTGATCGGGTTTAGTCGCCCGTCGTTGCTAAGTCGCTCAAGCGTCCATCAGTCAGGTATCCCCATCCCTGCACTCGATGGTGGCTGTGCGCAGGGCGCCCTTGGGCGCGCCGATCCCTTAGCTCGTCGGTCGACTAACCTGCGTACAGCTGCCTCCCAATCGTTTAGTCGCGAGCGGGAAGTAGCCTCAACCAAAGAGAGCTAAGGCTATGGTCAAAATTACACCGAATCCTCCAGTTACAGATGGACCCTGTCCTGTTTAAAGAACATCCCGCAAGTAGTCCTTGAGAATGACAGCCGGAGCATAAAGCCCCTCCATCGTTTGCACGGTGCTGAAGTCTGCAGCCAACCGCCCCAACTCTCGACCCAACACGGTATCCACCCCGCCAACCACCCCCAGCGCCAAATCCAAGCACCGACCAATCTCGGCCTGAATCCCTGCCACATCCCCCCGCCGCACCAACAACCCAAAAACCTCCCGATCACAGCCTCCCATCAACGGATCATCCCGCAGGATCGGGCTGTGGCCCTCTGTCTCATAAGCCAGCTTGAGGGAGTAAAGAGCGACCGTTTCCAGCAGCAATTCCATGGGGTGAAATCCTTAGTGACTGGGTGAGGAGGGTGGGGTGGAGTTGGGTTGGTGGGTTATGTCTTGGCGGTGGCAACTTGGAGTATCGGTGAGGATGGTGACTGCTTTGTGAGCGCTTCGCGCTCAAGCGGGAGCAAGCTCCCTCGCCACAGTAGTTCTCTGCCACAGGTTCTTCTCTACCACCGGTTCTCCCTTGACCCCAGGTTCTTCCTCGTCATGGGGTTGGCTATGGGGCGCCGCTTCGCGGCCCAGCGGGGATAAATCCCCTCGCCACAAAGGGACCCCTCGCCATAAAAGGGGATCGGGGATTGGTTGGGATCGGCATTAGCCCCGGCCAACCCACTTTCCTACAGACGAAAAAAAAGACCTTGAATTTCAAGGTCTTTCTTTAAGATGGTGCCCCGAGGGAGACTCGAACTCCCACTCCTTTCGAAAACGGATTTTGAATCCGCCGCGTCTACCAATTCCGCCATCAGGGCTCAATGGCGGCGAAGTATAGAGAGGTGCCTACCGTTGGTCAATCACGTTTCATGGTGAATTTTTGATATTTCCGCTAGACTTTCCGGCCCTGCTAGACGAACCCCATCATGCGTGTTGCTGACTTTACCTTCGAACTCCCGGATTCGCTGATCGCTCGCCACCCTCTGGCCGAGCGTCGCGCCAGTCGACTGTTGACCCTGGACGGGGTCAGCGGTGCCATGGCTCACCGTCAATTCACTGATTTGCTTGAGCATTTGCGCCCGGGCGATTTGATGGTGTTCAACAATACCCGGGTGATTCCGGCGCGGTTGTTTGGCCAGAAGGCCTCCGGCGGCAAGCTGGAGATTCTGGTGGAGCGGGTGCTGGACAGTCACCGTGTGCTGGCCCATGTGCGCTCCAGCAAGTCGCCCAAGCCGGGTTCGTCGATTTTGATCGACGGCGGCGGTGAGGCGGTGATGGTGGCGCGGCATGACGCGTTGTTCGAGCTGGAATTTGCCGAAGAGGTGTTGCCGCTGCTCGACCGTGTCGGGCACATGCCGTTGCCTCCTTATATAGACCGCCCGGACGAAGGTTCGGACCGCGAGCGTTATCAGACCGTGTACGCCGAGCGCCTGGGGGCGGTGGCGGCGCCGACGGCGGGGCTGCATTTTGATCAGCCGTTGCTGGAGGCGATTGCTGCCAAGGGCGTGGAAACGGCGTTCGTGACGCTGCACGTCGGCGCCGGTACGTTTCAGCCGGTGCGTGTGGAGCGTATCGAAGACCACCACATGCACAACGAATGGCTCGAAGTGAGCCAGGAAGTGGTCGATGCCGTGGCGGCCTGTCGCGCGCGCGGTGGTCGGGTGGTGGCGGTGGGGACCACCAGCGTGCGGTCCCTGGAAAGTGCCGCACGCGATGGCGTGCTCAAGCCGTTCAGTGGCGACACCGACATCTTTATCTACCCGGGCCGGCCGTTCCATGTGGTCGATGCCCTGGTCACCAATTTTCATTTGCCCGAATCCACGCTGTTGATGCTGGTTTCGGCGTTCGCCGGTTATCCCGAAGCCATGGCCGCCTACAAGGCCGCCGTCGAGCATGGATACCGCTTTTTCAGCTACGGTGATGCGATGTTCATCACCCGTAACCCCGCGCCACGCGGACCCGAGGAAACAGTATGAGTCGCACCTGTCGCATGTCCTTCGAGTTGCTCGCCACCGATGGCAAGGCTCGTCGCGGTCGTCTGACCTTCCCCCGCGGTACCGTGGAAACCCCAGCGTTCATGCCGGTGGGCACCTACGGCACGGTCAAGGGCATGCTGCCGCGTGACATCGAGGCGATTGGCGCGGAGATCATCCTCGGCAACACCTTCCACCTGTGGCTGCGCCCGGGCATGGAAGTGATCAAGGCCCACGGTGACTTGCACGATTTCATGCAGTGGAAGGGCCCGATCCTGACCGACTCCGGCGGTTTCCAGGTGTTCAGCCTCGGTGCGATGCGCAAGATCAAGGAGGAGGGCGTGACCTTCGCTTCTCCGGTGGATGGTTCCAAGGTGTTCATGGGCCCGGAAGAGTCGATGCAGGTACAACGCGACCTGGGCTCGGACATCGTGATGATCTTCGACGAATGCACGCCGTACCCGGCTGATGAAGATGTGGCGCGGGTGTCCATGGAGCTGTCGTTGCGCTGGGCCCAGCGTTCGAAGAACGCCCATGGCGAGAACACCGCGGCGCTGTTCGGCATCGTCCAGGGCGGCATGCACCGCGACCTGCGCATGCGCTCCCTCGAAGGCCTGGACAAGATCGGCTTCGACGGCCTGGCGATTGGCGGCCTGTCGGTGGGCGAACCCAAGCACGAGATGATCAAGGTGCTCGATTACCTGCCGGGCGAAATGCCCGCTGACAAACCTCGTTACCTTATGGGCGTTGGCAAACCGGAAGATCTGGTTGAGGGTGTGCGCCGCGGTGTGGACATGTTCGATTGCGTGATGCCAACCCGTAATGCCCGCAATGGGCATCTGTTCATCGACACTGGTGTGCTGAAGATCCGTAACGCGTTCCATCGCCATGATGATTCGCCGCTGGATCCGACGTGCGATTGCTACACCTGCCAGAACTTCTCCCGCGCTTATCTGCATCATTTGGACAAGTGCGGCGAAATGCTCGGCAGTATGCTCAATACCATCCACAATTTGCGCCATTATCAGGTGCTTATGGCTGGTTTGCGCGAGGCTATCCAACAGGGTACATTGGCCGCCTTTGTCGAGGCCTTCTATGCCAAGCGCGGGTTGCCTGTTCCGCCTTTGGACTGAGTTTTCCGATCCCTAGATTCAATACTTGCAACTGGAGTGCTAAATGAGCTTTTTTATCTCTAATGCCATGGCTGACGCGGCTGCACCTGCTGCTGCCGGCCCTATGGGCGGTGGTTTCGAGTGGATTTTCCTGGTCGGCTTCCTGGTCATCTTCTACCTGATGATCTGGCGTCCACAGGCCAAGCGCGCCAAAGAGCAGAAGAACCTGCTGAGCAGCTTGCAGAAGGGCGATGAAGTGGTCACCACCGGCGGCATCGCTGGCAAGATCACCAAAGTGGCTGATGACTTCGTGGTACTGGAAGTGTCCGACACTGTTGAAATGAAGTTCCAGAAGGGCGCTATCGCGGCCACGCTGCCAAAAGGCACGCTGAAAGCGATCTAAGTAACAACTTCTATTCAATCGACGGGGCGCGCAAGGCGCCCCGCGTCATAAGCGGGCGGCGTGATGCTGAACAAATACCCTCTGTGGAAATATGTACTGATCCTGGCGGTGCTGGCGGTCGGTCTGATTTATTCCGCTCCCAATCTATACCCGGATGACCCGGCCATTCAGGTCAGTGGCGCAAGCACTGCGCTGCAGGTCACCCAGGCCGATCTGGACCGTGCGAGCGCTGCGCTCAAGGCGTCCAATATCGAGGTCAAGGCTGCGTCCATCGCCGAAAACGGCAAGGGCGGCCTGTTGCGCCTGGTCAAGTCTGAAGACCAGTTGCCAGCCAAGGACGTGGTACGCAAGGCGTTGGGCGACGATTACGTGGTGGCCCTGAACCTGGCCCAGACCACTCCGCAATGGCTGCGCAAGCTCGGCGCGCATCCGATGAAGCTGGGCCTGGACTTGTCCGGCGGTGTGCACTTCCTGCTGGAAGTGGACATGGAAAAAGCCCTCGACGCGCGGATGAAAGTCTACGAAGGCGACGTCAAGAGTTTGTTGCGCAAAGAGCGCCTGCGTTATCGCAGCCTGCCGCCACTCGACGGTGCCATTCAGTTGGGCTTCAGCGATGAAGATACCCGCGAGCAGGCCCGTGCACTGATCCGCAAGAACTTCAATGATTTCGACATTGTGCCGGCCGACCTCAATGGTCAGGCGGTGCTGCGTCTGGCGATGACCCCGGCCAAGCTGGCGGAAATCCGCGAATACTCCATCAAGCAGAACTTGACCACGGTGCGTAACCGCGTCAACGAGCTGGGTGTGGCCGAGCCGATCGTGCAGCGCCAGGGCGCCAACCGCATCGTGGTTGAGCTGCCAGGCGTGCAGGACACCGCCGAAGCCAAGCGTATCCTTGGCAAGACCGCCAACCTGGAGTTCCGCCTGGCTGCTGAGCCGGGTGCGTCCAAGGCCACTTCCGAGAGCTTCGAGTTCCGTGAAGGCGGTCGTCCGGCGGCGCAGATCGAGCGTGGCCTGATCATCACCGGTGACCAGGTGACCGACGCCCAGGCGGGCTTCGACGAGCAGGGTCGCCCACAGGTGAACATTCGTCTGGACGGCCACGGCGGCGAACTGATGAGTCGCGCCACGCGCAGCAACGTCGGTCGCAGCATGGCGGTGATCTTCATCGAGCAGAAGCCGACCACCACCTACACCAAGCAAGTGGTCAACGGTGTCGAGAAAGACGTACCGGTACAGACCTTCAAGGAAGAGAAGAAGATCATCAGCCTGGCGACCATCCAGTCGCCGCTGGGCAGCCAGTTCCGCATCACTGGCCTGAACGGCCAGGGCGAATCTTCGGAACTGGCCCTGCTGCTGCGTGCCGGTGGTCTGGCCGCGCCGATGTACTTCGCTGAAGAGCGCACCATTGGCCCGAGCCTGGGTGCCGACAACATCACCAAGGGTATCGATGCTTCGCTGTGGGGCATGTTGTTTGTGTCGCTGTTCATCATCGCCATCTACCGCTTCTTCGGCCTGATCGCCACGGTTGCGCTGGCGGTGAACATGGTGCTGCTGCTGGCCCTGATGTCCTTGCTGGGCGCCACGCTGACCCTGCCGGGTATCGCCGGTATCGTGTTGACCATGGGTATGGCGGTGGACGCCAACGTGCTGATCTTCTCGCGGATACGTGAAGAGATCGCCGCGGGCATGTCGATCCAGCGGGCAATCAACGAAGGCTTCGGCCGGGCATTCACCGCGATTCTCGACTCCAACCTGACCACGTTGCTGGTCGGCGGGATTCTCTTTGCCATGGGCACCGGCCCGGTCAAGGGCTTCGCAGTGACCATGTCCCTCGGGATCTTTACCTCGATGTTCACAGCCATCATGGTGACCCGCGCAATGGTCAACCTGATCTTTGGCGGTCGTGACTTCAAGAAGTTGTGGATTTAAGGGGCTGCCATGTTACGTACAATCAACTTCATGGGCGTTCGCAATATTGCGTTCGGCGTCACATTGTTCCTTACCGTCCTGGCGTTGTTCAGCTGGGCCACCAAGGGCCTGAACTACGGCTTGGACTTCACCGGCGGTACGCTCATCGAGCTGACCTACGAGCGTCCGGCCGACGTCACCAAGGTGCGAGAGCAACTGGCGACCTCGGGCTACAGCGATGCCATCGTGCAGAGCTTTGGCGCCACGACTGACCTGTTGGTGCGCATGCCAGGTGAAGACCCGCAATTGGGTCACCAGGTCGCCGAAGCCTTGCAGAAGGCCGGCGGCGACAACCCGGCCCAGGTCAAGCGCGTCGAGTTCGTCGGCCCGCAGGTGGGTGAAGAGCTGCGCGACCAGGGCGGCCTCGGCATGCTGCTGGCGCTGGGCGGCGTGATGCTCTACCTGGCGTTCCGCTTCCAGTGGAAGTTCGCGGTGGGCGCGATTGTCTCGCTGATTCACGACGTGATCGTGACCGTGGGCATCCTGTCGTTCTTCCAGATCACCTTCGACTTGACGGTGCTGGCGGCGGTGCTGGCGATCATCGGCTACTCGCTCAACGACACCATCGTGGTGTTCGACCGGGTGCGTGAAAACTTCCGGGTGCTGCGCAAGGCCTCCTTGGTCGAGAACATCAACATCTCGACCACCCAGACCCTGCTGCGGACCATGGCGACATCGATCTCCACCTTGCTGGCGATTGCCGCGCTGCTGGTGTTTGGCGGCGACAACCTGTTCGGTTTCTCCATCGCGCTGTTCATCGGTGTGATGGCGGGTACCTACTCGTCGATCTACATCGCCAACGTGGTGTTGATCTGGCTGAACCTGAGCTCCGAGGATCTGATTCCTCCTGCGGCCACTGACACGGAAGTGGACGACCGCCCATAAGGCTCGTCGCTCCGTCCGTCACAGCAGAAAAGGCGCGAGTTGAACTCGCGCCTTTTTTTGTGCTCCAAGGCTGGGAGAAGCGCGGATTAATCCGCTTGTGATGGTCAGGAGGTTCAAGTGAACAAATCGATGCTGGTTGGTGCGGTATTGGGTGCTGTCGGTGTAACAGCCGGTGGTGCGGTCGCCACCTACAGCTTGGTAAAAAGTGGCCCTGAGTATGCGCAAGTATTGGCCGTGGAGCCGGTCAAGACCCAAATCAAGACCCCGCGTGAAGTGTGCAAGGACGTCACCGTGACTCGGCAGAAGCCAGTCCAGGACCAGCACCAGATCGCCGGCACCGTGTTGGGCGCCGTAGCGGGTGGCCTGCTGGGTAACCAGATCGGCGGCGGCACCGGCAAGAAAATCGCCACCGTGGCGGGTGCGGCCGGTGGTGGTTATGCCGGTAACAAGATTCAGGAAGGCATGCAGGAACGCGACACCTACACCACCACCCAAACTCGCTGCAATACGGTCAATGACATCAGCGACAAGGTTGTAGGCTACGACGTTCGTTACATGCTCGACGGCAAAGAAGGCAAAGTCCGCATGGACCGCGACCCGGGCAACCAGATCCCGGTGAGCAAGGAAGGCCAACTGATCCTGGGCCAGAACGAACCGGCTCAGTGATCCAACCGCTATAAAAAAAGCACCTTTCGGGGTGCTTTTTTTGCGCCCGCATTTTATGGCCCGTCTAGACCCCTGTGGGAGCTGCAGTGGACACAAATCTTGTTTCCGGCCCAAATCCCCTGTGGGAGCGAGCTTGCTCGCGATAGCGGTGGTTCAGCCTGCATCCATGCTCAGGTGTCATCCATTGTGGCGAGGGAGCTTGCTCCCGCTCGGTTGCGCAGCGACCGCAAGATCTTGGGTCTGCTGCGCAGCCCAGCGGGAGCAAGCTCCCTCGCCACGGCGTGTTCACATCTGAGTCGAGGGTGTGAAACAGGCATAAAAAAAGCACCCCGAAGGGTGCTTTTCTGTAGCCGGTTGCTTAACGCTTCAACGAAGCCGGCAAGTGCGGCTGGATAGCCGTCAGCACGGCCTTGAAGCATTTGGTGTTGCCAGCAACGATGTGACCTTTCTCAAGGAAATCGTGGCCGCCAGTGAAGTCGCTCACCAGACCACCGGCTTCCTGGATCAACAGGGCGCCCGCTGCCATGTCCCACTCGGACAGGCCCGACTCCCAGAACGCATCGAAACGGCCAGCGGCCACATAAGCCAGGTCCAGGCTCGCAGCGCCGGCGCGGCGGATGCCGGCGGTCTGGCCGACCAGGGCGCGGAACATGCCCAGGTAGTTGTCCAGGTTGTCCATCTGGTCATCCCGGAACGGGAAGCCGGTACCCAGCAGGGCGCCATCCAGGCTGGTGCGGCCGCTGACGCGCAGGCGACGACCGTTCAGTTGGGCGCCACGGCCACGGCTGGCGGTGAATTCTTCCTGGCGAACCGGGTCCAGCACAACGGCGTGTTCCAGGCGGCCACGGTATTTGCAGGCGATGCTGACAGCGAAGTGAGGAATACCGCGCAGGAAGTTGGTGGTGCCGTCCAGTGGATCGATGATCCACAGGTACTCTTCGCCTTCGATGCCGGTACCGGCGTGCATGCCGGTCTCTTCACCGAGGATGGAGTGGTTCGGGTAAGCCTTGCGCAGGGCGTCGACGATCTTTTGCTCGGCGGCGCGATCCACCTCGGACACGTAGTCCTTGGCGTCTTTTTCATCGACCTTGATGGTATCCAGGCGCTCGATGGAGCGGAAGATCAGTTCACTGGCGCTGCGGGCGGCGCGCAGCGCGATATTCAGCATGGGCTGCATGGATGTGTCACCTAAGGTTGTTAAAGAAAGCCGCGCATTCTATCAGAAAGTTTTCCGAGGAGAAGGTTGGTGTTCGCTTTCATAGCTTAACGGTAGGTGCTTATGTAAGATTTGCTCCCTTTATCGTGTTCGAGAGCGCCTCCCTTGTTGCAGAACATTCGTGTCGTCCTGGTCAATACCAGCCATCCGGGTAACATCGGCGGAGCTGCGCGGGCCATGAAGAACATGGGCCTGTCGCGCCTGGTGCTGGTCGAGCCGCGCTTGTTTCCCCATCACGAAGCCGACGCTCGGGCCTCCGGCGCCGGTGACATCCTCGCCAACGCCCAAGTCGTCGCCACGTTGGAAGACGCCCTGGTGGGTTGCAACCTGGTGCTCGGCACCAGCGCCCGCGACCGGCGTATCCCCTGGCCGCTGCTGGACCCCCGCGAATGCGGCACCAAAGTGGTCGAGGAGGCCGCGCAAGGCTTTGAAATCGCCCTGGTGTTCGGCCGTGAAGACTCCGGCCTGACCAACGACGAGCTGCAGCGATGTCACTTTCACGTGCATATCCCTTCCGACCCCGAGTTCAGTTCCTTGAACCTGGGGGCGGCGGTGCAGGTGTTGAGTTATGAAGTGCGCATGGCTTGGCTGGCGGCCGAAGGCAAGCCCAGCAAAGTCGAAAAAACCGAGGTCACGTCGCCGCGCAGTGAGACACTGGCGACCATGGACGAGCTGGAACGATTCTTTGAACACCTGGAGCAGACCCTGGTGGACATCGAATTCCTCGACCCGGAAAAACCGCGACACTTGATGGCGCGCCTGCGTCGGTTGTACGGACGAAGCTCGGTCAGCCGGGCGGAGATGAATATATTGCGCGGCATCCTCACGGAAACCCAGAAGGCGGCCCGTGGCGAGCTGATTAAGCGGAAGAAATAAAATGTTCGAACGTTTGCGTGAAGATATCCAAAGTGTTTTCCATCGTGACCCGGCGGCGCGCAATGCCTTTGAAGTGCTGACCTGCTACCCGGGCATGCACGCCATCTGGATCCATCGCCTGTCCGGTGCCTTGTGGAACATGGGCTGGAAGTGGCTGGCGCGGCTGGTCTCGAACTTCGGCCGCTGGCTGACCGGGATCGAGATCCACCCGGGTGCCAAGGTCGGCCGTCGGTTCTTCATCGACCACGGCATGGGCATCGTCATCGGTGAAACCGCCGAGATCGGCGACGACGTGACCCTGTACCAGGGCGTGACCCTCGGCGGCACCAGCTGGAACAAAGGCAAGCGCCACCCAACTCTGGAAGACGGCGTGGTGGTCGGTGCCGGCGCCAAGGTGCTTGGGCCGTTCACGGTGGGGGCGGGGGCGAAAGTCGGCTCCAACGCCGTGGTGACCAAGGCCGTGCCGCCCGGAGCGACCGTGGTGGGGATTCCGGGGCGGATCATCGTCAAGTCCGATGAGGAGCAGGATGCCCGTCGCAAGGCCATGGCCGAGAAGATCGGCTTCGACGCCTACGGTGTTGGCGAAGACATGCCCGACCCGGTCGCCCGCGCCATCAACCAGTTGCTCGATCACCTGCAGGCCGTCGATGGGCGCCTGGAGGGGATGTGCGGCGCCCTGAAAGACCTGGGCAGTAATTACTGTGCCAAGGACCTGCCTGAGCTGCGCGAGGAAGATTTCGCGTGTGTGAAGGACAAGGATGAGAGCCAGGCCAGCTGAAGCCCTGCTGGCCCCATCGCGAGCAAGCTCGCTCCCACAGGGAACCTGTGGTGTACGCAAATTGCGCAGCCACCAAAGAACCCTTGTGGGAGCGAGCTTGCTCGCGATGAACGATAACGCGGTATCACTGGTCGCCGCCGACCAGCCTTTGCTATCATGCGCGCGCTCTTTCGCGGGTAAACCTGAGTAAAGCACTAGGTCTTATACTTGACTTAAATACTCGGGAATTGCATACTCGTCCCCATTCCGAACTCCGTGGTAATTGTCCATGCGACTGACTACAAAAGGCCGATACGCCGTGACCGCAATGCTGGATCTGGCATTGCACGCGCAGCACGGGCCGGTGTCCCTGGCCGATATCTCCGAGCGCCAGGGCATTTCCCTGTCTTACCTTGAACAGCTGTTCGCCAAGCTGCGCCGCAGCAACCTGGTTTCCAGTGTTCGCGGCCCCGGCGGCGGCTACCAGCTGTCGCGCGACATGCAAGGCATCCAGGTCGCCCAGGTGATCGATGCGGTGAACGAATCGGTCGATGCGACCAAATGCCAGGGCCTTGGCGACTGCCATGGCGGCGATACTTGCCTGACCCACCACTTGTGGTGCGACCTCAGCCTGCAGATTCACGAATTTCTAAGCGGTATCAGCTTGGCTGACCTTGTAACTCGCCGTGAGGTGCAGGAAGTAGCCCAGCGTCAGGACCAGCGCCGTTGCAACAGCAAGGCGCCGCACCTGGACAAGATTGAAGCGTCCGCCGTCGAATGACCGCCGCAGAGCACGCGGAACGCCAGCCAGCCTGATTTAGGAGAAAGTCCATGAAATTGCCGATTTACCTTGATTACTCTGCGACCACCCCGGTTGATCCGCGTGTTGCGCAAAAAATGAGTGAGTGCTTGCTGGTCGACGGAAACTTCGGCAACCCGGCGTCCCGTTCCCACGTGTTTGGCTGGAAAGCCGAAGAGTCGGTCGAAAACGCCCGCCGCCAGGTCGCTGATCTGGTCAATGCCGACCCACGTGAAATCGTCTGGACCTCCGGTGCCACCGAATCCGACAACCTGGCAATCAAGGGTGTCGCGCATTTCTACCACACCAAGGGCAAGCACCTGATCACCTCCAAGATCGAGCACAAGGCTGTCCTGGACACCATGCGCCAACTGGAGCGTGAAGGCTTCGAAGTCACCTACATCGAGCCC
Source organism: Pseudomonas sp. FSO-7 (assembly GCF_059579345.1). Classification (NCBI taxonomy): domain Bacteria; kingdom Pseudomonadati; phylum Pseudomonadota; class Gammaproteobacteria; order Pseudomonadales; family Pseudomonadaceae; genus Pseudomonas; species Pseudomonas sp. FSO-7. The sequence goes on from NZ_CM184193.1 coordinate 1,151,844, forward strand.
GGCGAAGACGGCATCATCACCCCGGCCATGGTCGAAGCCGCCCTGCGCGACGACACCATCCTGGTCTCGATCATGCACGTGAACAACGAGATCGGCACCGTCAACGACATCGCGGCCATCGGCGAACTGACCCGCTCCAAGGGCGTCCTGTTCCACGTCGACGGCGCGCAGTCCACCGGCAAGGTCGACATCGACCTGTCCAAGCTGAAAGTCGACCTGATGTCGTTCTCCGCCCACAAGACCTACGGCCCTAAAGGCATCGGCGCCCTGTACGTCAGCCGCAAGCCGCGTGTTCGCCTCGAAGCGACCATGCACGGCGGCGGCCACGAGCGTGGCATGCGTTCCGGTACCCTGGCGACCCACCAGATCGTCGGCATGGGCGAAGCCTTCCGCGTCGCCAAGGAAGACATGGCGGCCGAGAATGTACGCATCAAGGCCCTGAGCGACCGCTTCTACAAGCAGGTCGAGCACCTCGAAGAACTCTACGTCAACGGCAGCATGACCGCCCGCGTACCGCACAACCTGAACCTGAGCTTCAACTACGTTGAAGGCGAGTCGCTGATCATGGCGCTCAAGGATCTGGCTGTGTCGTCCGGTTCGGCGTGCACCTCGGCGTCCCTGGAGCCTTCGTATGTGCTGCGCGCCCTGGGCCGCAACGACGAACTGGCCCACAGTTCCATTCGCTTCACCTTCGGCCGTTTCACCACCGAAGAAGAAATCGATTACGCCGCGCAGAAAGTCTGCGAGGCCGTTACCAAGCTGCGCGCTCTGTCGCCGCTGTGGGACATGTACAAAGACGGCGTCGACATTTCGAAAATCGAGTGGGCGGCGCACTGAAGAAGTCGCCACCAGAGCGACTCACTGATGAGGATTGAAGCAAATGGCATATAGCGAAAAGGTCATCGACCACTACGAGAACCCGCGCAACGTCGGCAAGATGGACGCGCAGGATCCTGATGTCGGCACCGGCATGGTCGGCGCCCCGGCGTGCGGCGACGTCATGCGCCTGCAAATCAAGGTCAACGAGCAAGGCATCATCGAAGACGCCAAGTTCAAGACCTATGGCTGCGGTTCGGCCATTGCGTCCAGCTCCCTGGCCACCGAGTGGATGAAGGGCAAGACCCTTGATGAAGCCGAAACCATCAAGAACACCCAACTGGCCGAAGAACTGGCTCTGCCGCCAGTGAAGATCCACTGCTCGGTACTCGCCGAAGACGCCATCAAGGCCGCCGTTCGTGATTACAAGCAGAAGAAAGGCTTGATCTGATCCGCGTTACGGTAAGGAGTTTCCATGGCTATCCAGATGACAGAAGCGGCAGCTAAGCATATCCAGCGCTCCCTCGCGGGGCGCGGCAAGGGCGAGGGTATCCGCCTGGGTGTTCGCACCACGGGCTGCTCTGGCCTTGCCTATGTGCTGGAATTCGTCGACGAAGTGGGCGAAGACGATCAGGTATTCGAAAGTCATGGTCAGAAAGTGATCATCGACCCGAAAAGCCTGACGTACCTGGACGGCACCGAACTGGATTTCGTCAAGGAAGGGTTGAACGAAGGCTTCAAGTTCAACAACCCCAACGTGCGCGGTGAATGTGGCTGCGGCGAAAGCTTCAACATCTGAGGCGGCTTGTGGGTACTCCTTGTCATTTTGCGTTGTTCCAGATGCAGCCTGCGTTCCAGCTGGATCTCGAGCAGTTGTCCGCGCGTTACCTCGAGCTGGCCCGTGGCGTCCATCCCGACCGCTTTGCCGATGCCTCCGAGGCGGAGCAGCGGCGGGCGCTCGAGCAGTCGGCGAACCTCAACGAGGCTTACCAGACGCTCAAGCACCCGGCCAAGCGCGCGCGTTACCTGCTCGCCATCAGCGGCCATGAGTTGCCGCTGGAGGTCACGGTCCACGACCCCGAGTTTCTTTTGCAGCAGATGCAGTGGCGCGAAGAGCTCGAGGACCTGCAGGACAGCGCCGACCTGGCCGGTGTCGCGGTATTCAAGCGGCGCTTGAAAGACGCCCAGCAAACACTGAACGACAGCTTCGCAGCCTGCTGGAACGATGCCGCGCAACGCGAACAGGCCGAACGCCTGATGCGGCGCATGCAGTTCCTCGACAAGCTCACCTACGAAGTGCGCCAGCTAGAAGAGCGCCTCGACGATTAACCCAGTGCCGCTCCGGTCGCACGCCTGATTACAGATAAGTCCTGATTACGATGGCCCTACTGCAGATCGCCGAACCCGGCCAAAGTCCACAACCGCACCAGCGTCGCCTGGCTGTGGGGATCGACTTGGGTACTACCAATTCCCTGGTCGCTGCCTTGCGCAGCGGTCTTTCCGAACCGCTGGCCGACGAGCAGGGGCGGGTGATCCTGCCGTCCGCCGTGCGTTATCACGCCGACCGCGTCGAAGTGGGCGAGTCGGCCAAGCTGGCCGCCGCCACCGACCCTCTGAACACCATTGTCTCGGTCAAGCGCTTGATGGGTCGTGGTCTGTCCGACGTCAAGCAATTGGGCGACCAGCTGCCGTACCGCTTCGTCGGTGGCGAATCCCACATGCCGTTCATCGACACCGTGCAGGGCCCGAAAAGCCCAGTCGAGGTTTCCGCCGACATCCTCAAGGTCCTGCGCCAGCGTGCCGAAGCGGCGTTGGGCGGTGAGCTGGTGGGGGCGGTCATCACTGTTCCGGCCTATTTCGACGACGCCCAGCGTCAAGCCACCAAGGACGCCGCCAAGCTCGCGGGCCTGAACGTGCTGCGCCTGCTCAACGAGCCGACCGCAGCGGCGGTCGCGTATGGCCTGGACCAGCATGCCGAAGGCCTTGTCGCCATCTACGACCTGGGCGGCGGTACATTCGATATTTCGATCCTGCGCCTGACCGGTGGTGTCTTCGAAGTCCTGGCCACCGGTGGCGACAGTGCCCTGGGCGGCGATGACTTCGACCACGCCATCGCCGGCTGGATCATCGAGCAGGCGGGCCTGTCCGCTGACCTCGACCCGGGTGCGCAACGCCATCTGCTGCAAACCGCCTGCGCCGCCAAGGAAGCCTTGACCGACGCCGCCACCGTTGAAGTCGCCTATGGCGAGTGGAAAGCCTCGCTGACCCGCGAAGCCTTCGACGCCCTGATCGAACCCATGGTCGCCCGCAGCCTCAAGGCCTGCCGCCGTGCCGTGCGCGATTCCGGCGTCGAGCTTGAAGATGTGAAAGCCGTGGTCATGGTCGGTGGTTCGACCCGTGTGCCTCGGGTTCGCGAAGCCGTTGCCGAGGCCTTTGGCCGCCAGCCGCTGACCGAAATCGACCCGGACCAGGTGGTGGCCATCGGCGCCGCGATCCAGGCCGATACCCTGGCCGGCAACAAGCGTGACGGCGGCGAGCTGCTGTTGCTCGACGTGATTCCGTTGTCCCTGGGGCTGGAAACCATGGGCGGCCTGATGGAGAAGGTGATTCCACGCAACACCACCATCCCGGTTGCTCGTGCCCAGGACTTCACCACTTATAAAGACGGCCAGTCGGCCATGATGGTCCACGTGCTGCAAGGCGAGCGTGAACTGATCAGCGACTGCCGTTCCCTGGCCCGCTTCGAGTTGCGCGGCATCCCGGCCATGGTCGCGGGTGCGGCGAAGATCCGCGTGACCTTCCAGGTCGATGCTGACGGCTTGCTCAACGTTTCCGCTCGCGAACTGGGTTCGGGCGTTGAGGCGAGCATCCAGGTCAAACCGTCCTACGGCCTGACCGACGGCGAAATCGCCAAGATGCTCAAGGACTCCTTCCAGCACGCCAGCGACGACAAGGTGGCGCGGGTGCTGCGCGAGCAACAGGTCGACGCCCAGCGTCTGATCGAAGCCGTGCAAGGTGCCCTTGAAGCCGATGGCGACCGTTTGCTCGACGCTGAAGAACGCATGGTCATCGAGCTGCAGATGCAGGAACTGTCCGAATTGATCAAAGGCACTGATGGCTATGCCATCGAGCAGCAGACCAAGCGTCTGTCGCAAGTCACCGACGCCTTTGCTGCCCGCCGCCTGGACTCGACGGTGAAAGCCGCCCTGGCGGGGCGCAACCTGAATGAAATCGAGGAATAACTGATGCCGCAGGTGATTTTTCTGCCCCACGAGAAGTTCTGTCCGGAGGGCATGGTCGTGGAGGCTGAGCCGGGAATTTCCATTCTCGAGCTGGCCCATGAGCACCATATCGAGATGGAAAGTGCCTGTGGCGGCGTCTGTGCTTGCACGACTTGCCATTGCATCATTCGTGAGGGCTTCGATTCGCTGGAAGAAGCGGACGATCTGGAGGAAGATTTCCTCGATCGGGCCTGGGGCCTGGAAGCGCAATCGCGCCTGGGCTGCCAAGCCATCGTCGGCACCGAAGACCTGACCGTCGAAATTCCGAAATATTCGCTTAACCATGCGGCCGAAGCGCCGCACTGATGGTGACACTGTCATGAGCTATGGTTGGAATGATGTACAACGCATCGCAGAAGAACTGGCCGAAGCCAAGCCGGACGTGAATCCGCTGACTGTGAATTTTGTCGATTTGCAGCGCTGGATCATGGAGCTACCCGATTTCGACAATACCTCTGGCCGTTGTGGCGAGAAGGTCTTGGAAGCGGTCCAGACGCTCTGGATCGAAGAAATCGACTGATCGACCTGGCAGGTTAGGCAATACCCCTGAACCCGCGTATAATTCGCGGGTTTAATTTTTCGCAAATTACCGTTTCTGGAGTTACACCATGGCTGTTCAACGTACTTTCTCCATCATCAAGCCTGACGCCGTTGCTAAAAACGTGATCGGCAAGATCGTTACCCGCTTCGAAGACGCTGGCCTGCGCGTTGTAGCTTCGAAAATGAAGCAACTGTCCAAAGCCGAAGCCGAAGGCTTCTACGCTGAGCACAGCGAGCGCGGTTTCTTCGGTGAGCTGGTTGCCTTCATGACTTCCGGTCCGGTTGTTGTTCAGGTGCTGGAAGGCGAAAACGCCATCGCTCGCAACCGTGAGCTGATGGGCGCTACCAACCCTAAAGAAGCCGCTGCCGGCACCATCCGTGCTGACTTCGCCGAGTCCATCGACGCCAACGCCGTCCACGGTTCGGACTCCGAAGCCGCTGCCGCTCGCGAAATCGCTTACTTTTTCTCCGCTACTGAAGTAACCACTCGCTAAGCCCAGGCTTTTGAGTGAAGGTGAATCCATGACTACATCGAACGGCAAAACCAACCTGTTGGGCCTGACCCAGCCGGAAATGGAGAAATTCTTCGACTCGATCGGGGAGAAGCGTTTCCGTGCCGGCCAGGTGATGAAATGGATTCACCACTTTGGCGTCGACGACTTCGACGCCATGACGAATGTCGGCAAGGCCCTGCGCGAAAAGCTCAAGGCTGTTGCCGAGATTCGCGGCCCCGAAGTGGTCAGCCAGGACATTTCCAGCGACGGCACCCGCAAGTGGGTGGTGCGCGTGGCGTCCGGCAGCTGCGTCGAGACCGTCTACATTCCCCAGGGCAAGCGCGGCACCTTGTGCGTTTCGTCCCAGGCAGGCTGTGCCCTGGACTGCAGTTTCTGCTCCACCGGCAAGCAAGGCTTCAATAGCAACCTCACCGCCGCCGAAGTGATCGGTCAGGTGTGGATTGCCAACAAATCCTTTGGCAGCGTCCCGGCGACCGTCGACCGTGCCATCACCAACGTGGTGATGATGGGCATGGGTGAGCCGCTGCTGAACTTCGACAACGTCGTTTCCGCCATGCACCTGATGATGGATGACCTGGGCTACGGCATCTCCAAGCGCCGCGTGACCCTGTCCACCTCCGGCGTGGTGCCGATGATCGATGAGCTGGCCAAGCACATCGACGTTTCCCTGGCGTTGTCGCTGCACGCACCCAATGACGCATTGCGTAACCAATTGGTGCCGATCAACAAGAAATATCCGCTTAAGATGCTGCTCGAGTCGTGCCAGCGCTACATGTCGTCCCTGGGCGAAAAACGCGTGCTGACCATCGAGTACACGCTGCTCAAGGATGTGAACGACAAGGTCGAGCACGCGGTCGAGATGATCGAACTGCTCAAGAACATCCCGTGCAAGATCAACCTGATCCCGTTCAATCCGTTCCCGCATTCCGGTTACGAGCGTCCGAGCAACAACGCGATTCGTCGCTTCCAGGATCAGCTTCACCACGCTGGCTTCAACGTCACCGTGCGCACCACCCGCGGCGAAGACATCGACGCCGCCTGTGGCCAATTGGTAGGACAGGTGCTGGATCGCACCCGTCGCAGCGAACGCTACATTGCCGTGCGTGAGTTGAACGCCGCGGACGATGCGGTGCAGAACGCTGCGAACAGTCACTAAGAGAGGAACTCTATGTCCCTGCGCTTCGCGCTCGTTTTGCTGTTGGCCGGCCTTTGTTCCGGTTGTGTCCTGTCGGGTGACTACAACCCGATGAAGACCAGCAAAGGGCGCGACGAGGCACGTGTGGCCTATGTGCAGCTGGGCATCGGCTACCTGCAGCAGGGCATGACCGAACGGGCCAAGGTGCCGCTCAAGAAAGCCCTGGAGCTGGACGATTCAGACCCGGACGCCAACGCGGCCCTGGCCCTGGTGTTCCAGGCCGAGATGGAGTCGGAGCTGGCCGACCAGCATTTTCGCAAGGCGCTGTCCGGCCGGCCCCAGGATGCACGGATCCTGAATAATTACGGCAGCTTTCTTTTCGAGCAGAAACGCTACAAGGAAGCCTACGAGCGCTTCGAGCAGGCTGCCGCCGACACCCTTTACCCTGAGCGTTCGCGGGTTTTCGAGAACCTCGGCATGACGGCTGCGCAGTTGGGCCAGCGTGACCTGGCCCGCCAGCAGCTGGAAAAGGCGCTGCGGCTCAACCGCCAGCAACCGCGGGCGCTGCTGGAAATGGCTGAGTTGTCCTACGAAGACAGGCATTATGTGCCCGCGCGTGACTACTACGAGCGTTTTAGCCTGCTGAGCGAGCAAAATGCACGTAGTCTATTGCTCGGCGTTCGGCTGGCACATGTGTTTGAAGATCGCGACAAAGCTGCAAGTTACGGCTTGCAACTCAAAAGACTCTATCCCGGTACGCCGGAATATCAGCAATACCTGTCGGAGCAATGATGAAAGCGGCGCATCCCGAAGTTGTAGCAGCGACTCGCGTAAATCCCGGTGAGACCCTGCGTCAAGCCCGCGAAAGCAATGGTTGGTCGCTGGCCGAAGTGGCCCTCAAGCTCAATCTTACCGTGGCTTCCCTGGGCAATCTGGAAGCGGGCGCGTTCGACAAGCTGCCTGGGCACACCTTCGCCCGGGGCTACATCCGCGCCTATGCCAAATTGCTCGGCATGGACCAGACCGTGCTGGTCCAGCAATTCGATCAATACACCGGTTCCGATGCCCAGGGCAGCAACGTGCACAGCCTGGGACGCATCGAGGAGCCGGTTCGCGTTTCCCACACCATTTTGCGAATCGTCAGCCTGCTGCTGCTGATCGCGGTGATTGGTGGCGGTTTTGTGTGGTGGCAGGACCAGGCTTCCTTGCGCAACAAGGAGCCAGTCGTCATGAACCCTGAGCACGTCGAGGTCGAGGGCGCTGACGGCACCACCCAGATCCATCCGCTGGACGAGCCGGAAGACCAGGCGGTCGTCGAAGGCCAGGCCGAAGGCGAAACCGCCCTGGCGCTGCCACAAAGCCCGGACGACGCCGATGCCCAGGCGGGTGCCGAGCCGGCTGTTCCAGCCCCGGCCCCGGCAGCCCCGAACACCGGCAGTGCACCGCTTGCCACGGCACCGGCCGCGCCGAGCACGCCAGCGCCGACCGTGGCTGCGCCTGCCACCCACGCCGCGCCTACCGCTCCTGTCGCCCCGGCCGCTCCAGCGGTCCCGACCCCGGCGCCAATCGCGGGTGAAGGCCAGGTGCAGATCCAGTTTGTCGCCGACTGCTGGACGCAGATCACCGACGGCAACGGCAAGGTGCTGTTCAGCGGGCTCAAGCGCAAGGGCGACAGCACGGCCGTCAACGGCAAGCCGCCGTTCGCCGTACGCCTGGGTTATGCCCGTGGCGCGCAGGTCAGCTACAACGGCCAGCCGGTCGACATCGCTCCGTTCACCAGTGGCGAGACCGCTCGCCTGAAGTTGGGTCAATAAGTCATGCACGGCGAATCTCCAATCAAGCGTCGCGAATCCCGAAAGATCTGGGTCGGTAACGTGCCCGTGGGCGGCGATGCGCCTATCGCTGTGCAGAGCATGACCAACAGCGACACCAATGACGTGGCCGCCACGGTCGCGCAGATCAACCGCCTGGAAGCCGCCGGTGTCGACATCGTGCGGGTATCGGTGCCGGACATGGACGCCGCCGAGGCGTTCGGCAAGATCAAGCAACTGGTCAAGGTGCCCTTGGTCGCCGATATCCACTTCGACTACCGCATCGCCCTGCGCGTGGCCGAATTGGGCGTCGATTGCCTGCGCATCAACCCGGGCAACATCGGTCGCGAAGACCGTGTACGCGCCGTGGTGGATGCCGCCCGAGACCGGGGCATCCCGATCCGCATCGGCGTGAACGCCGGTTCCCTGGAAAAAGACCTGCAAAAGAAATACGGCGAACCGACCCCGGCGGCGCTGGTGGAGTCGGCCCTGCGCCATGTCGAGCACCTGGAGCGGCTGAATTTCCAAGACTTCAAGGTCAGCGTGAAGGCCTCCGACGTGTTCATGGCCGTCGAAGCCTACCGCCTGCTGGCCAAGGAAATCGTCCAGCCGCTGCACCTGGGCATCACCGAAGCCGGTGGGTTGCGCTCGGGCACGGTGAAATCCGCCGTCGGCCTCGGTATGCTGCTCGCCGAAGGGATTGGCGATACCATCCGCATCTCGTTGGCGGCTGACCCGGTCGAGGAAGTGAAAGTCGGCTACGACATTCTCAAGTCCCTGCACCTGCGTTCCCGTGGCATCAACTTCATCGCCTGCCCGAGCTGCTCGCGGCAGAACTTCGATGTGGTCAAGACCATGAACGAACTGGAAGGGCGCCTCGAAGACCTGCTGGTGCCGCTGGATGTCGCGGTGATCGGTTGCGTGGTCAACGGGCCGGGCGAAGCCAAGGAGGCCCATATCGGCCTGACTGGCGGTACGCCGAACCTGATTTACATCGACGGCAAGCCGTCGCAGAAACTGACGAATGACAATCTGGTGGATGAGCTGGAACGGCTGATTCGCCAGAAAGCGGCCGAAAAGGTCGAAGCCGACGCAGCGGTTATCGCGCGCGGTTAAGTCGAAAGATTAAGGAATACACGTGAGCAAGTCTCTGCAAGCCATTCGTGGCATGAACGACATCCTGCCCGAGCAGACGCCCCTGTGGCGCTATTTCGAGGGCACCGTGGCGCGCCTGCTGGATAACTACGGTTACCGGCAGATCCGCATGCCGATCGTCGAGTTCACCGAGCTGTTCAAGCGCTCCATCGGTGAAGTGACCGACATCGTCGAAAAAGAGATGTACACCTTCGACGACCGCAACGGCGACTCCCTGACCCTGCGCCCCGAAGGCACGGCGGCCTGCGTGCGTGCGGTGCTCGAACACGGCATCACCGGCGGCGGCCAGGTGCAGAAACTCTGGTACATCGGCCCGATGTTCCGTCACGAGCGCCCGCAGAAAGGCCGTTATCGCCAGTTTCACCAGATTGGCCTGGAAGTGTTCAACCTCGACGGCCCGGACATCGACGCCGAGCTGATTGTCATGACCTGGCGCCTGTGGGGTGAGCTGGGGCTGCGTGACGCGGTCAAGCTCGAACTCAACAGCCTGGGCACCAGCGAGTCCCGTGGCCGCTACCGTGAGGCGTTGGTGGAGTTTCTTTCCGCCCACCTGGACAAGCTCGACGAAGACAGCCAGCGCCGTCTGAAGACCAATCCACTGCGCGTGCTCGACACCAAGAATGCCGACACCCAAGCGGTCCTGGCCGACGCGCCGAAAATGGCCGACTACCTCGACGACGAATCCCGTGCGCACTTCGAAGGGCTGAAGGCCCGCCTGGACGCCGTGGGCATTCCTTACGTGATCAACCCCAAGCTGGTGCGCGGCCTGGATTACTACAGCAAGACCGTCTTCGAGTGGGTCACCGACAAGCTCGGCGCCCAGGGCACCGTGTGTGCCGGTGGCCGCTACGACGGGCTGGTGGAGCAGATGGGCGGCAAGCCGACCCCGGGCGTGGGCTTTGCCATGGGCATCGAGCGCCTGGTGCTGATGCTGGAAGCCTTGGACAAGGTGCCGGAAGCGCTGTCCCGTCAGGTCGACGTCTATCTGTGCGCCTTTGGCGAGGCCGCCGAACTGGCCGCCTTGTCGTTGAGCGAGCGGATCCGCGACCAGTTGCCCAACCTGCGCCTGCAGATCAACGCCGGCGCTGGCAGCTTCAAGAGCCAATTCAAGAAGGCCGACAAGAGCGGTGCGCTTTACGCATTGATCCTCGGTGACGACGAACTGGCCCAACAAGTGGTAGGTTTCAAACCCCTGCGTGGCCAGGGCGAACAACAAAGCATTGCCTGGGATGCGCTTGCTGCACACCTGGCCACCTGCGTCGTGCAGGGTTGAAGCTGTCAAACAGCCGATTTAGCGATTAAGGAGTATTGGGGTGTCGAGTACCGAAGATGAACAGCTGGCGGATTTGAAGGACTGGTGGACGCGCAACGGCAAGCCGCTGGTCACTGGCGGCCTGTTGGCGCTGGTCATCGTGTTCGGCTGGCAGGCCTACCAGAAATACCAGAGCAACCAGTCGCAAGGCGCCTCGGTGCTCTACCAGCAATTGCTGGAAACCACCCTGACCCCGGACGGCAAGCCTGACGCGGCCCGCGTAGCGGACCTGGCCGGCAAGCTGGACAAGGAATTCGGCGGCACTGCCTACGCCCAGTACGGTCGCCTGTTCGTGGCCAAGGTCGCGGTGGACAGCGGCAAGCTGGACGACGCGGCCACCGAGCTCAAAGGTATCGTCGACAAACCGGCCAACCCGACCCTGGGCGAAGTGGCGCGTCAGCGCCTGGCACAGGTGCTGGCGGCACAGAACAAGGCCGAAGAGGCGTTGAAGCTGCTCGACGGTGATGCCGACAAGGCATTCCTGGCGACCCGCGAAGAACTCAAGGGCGACCTGCTGGTACAGCTGGGCCGTGCCGATGAGGCCCATGCGGCCTACCAAAAAGCCAAGGCTGCGCTGTCGGATGAAGCCGCAGTCGGTGGCCTGCAAATCAAGCTGGACGACCTGGCCAAAGGGGATGCGTGACGTGATCCGTTGGAAACATGCAGCATTGCTGGCCCTGGCCATTCTGGCCGCGGGTTGCAGCAGCAACAGCAAGAAAGAACTGCCGCCAGCCGAACTGACCGATTTCAAAGAAGAAGTCGTGTTGCAGAAGCAGTGGAGCCGTTCCATCGGCGATGGCCAGGGTGAAACCTACAACATGCTGGTGCCGGCCATCGATGGCGACACCATCTATGCTGGCGACGTCACCGGTGTGGTGATGGCGATGGACCGCGCCAACGGCGACGTCAAATGGGAAAAGGATCTTGAACTGCCTGTTTCCGGCGCCGTTGGCGTGGGTTACGGCCTGGTCATGATCGGCACGCTCAAGGGCGAGATCGTCGCCCTGGACGCGAGCAGCGGCGAAGAGAAATGGCGCGCCCGCGTGACCAGCGAAGTGCTCGCACCGCCAGCCACCAACGGTGACGTGGTGGTCGTCCAGACCCAGGACGACCGCCTGATCGGCCTGGATGCTGCTACCGGCAACCAGCGCTGGTTGTACGACAGCACCCCGGCGGTACTGACCCTGCGTGGCACCAGCGCACCGATCGTCACCAACCGCCTGGCGGTGGCTGGCTTGTCGACCGGTAAAGTGGTGGCCCTGGATATTTCCAACGGCGTGCCGGTGTGGGAACAGCGCGTAGCGATCCCGCAAGGTCGTTCGGAACTGGAGCGTGTGGTCGACATCGACGGCGGCTTGCTGCTGTCCGGCGGTACGCTGTACGTCGCCAGCTACCAGGGCCGCGTGGCGGCACTGGACCTGGAAAGCGGTCGTCCGCTGTGGCAGCGCGATGCGTCCAGCTATGCCGGTGTCGCCCAGGGCTTTGGCAGCGTCTACGTGAGCCTGTCCTCGGGCACCGTCGAAGGCGTTGACGAGCGTTCCACCACCGCTTTGTGGAGCAACGACTCCCTGGCCCGCCGTCAACTGTCGGCTCCGGAAGTGTTCTCCAGCTACATCGCAGTGGGTGACCTGGAAGGTTACCTGCACCTGCTCAGCCAGGTGGACGGTCGTTTCGTCGGCCGTGAGCGCATCGACAGCGACGGCCTGCGTGCCCGTCCGCTGGTGGCGGGCAACATGATTTATGTGTATGGCAACAGCGGCAAACTGGAAGCCCTGACCATCAAGTAAGACTATGCTTGGGTTAATTCCCAAGCGGCTTCATTCATGTGGGAGCGGGCTTGCTCGCGAAAGCGGTGGATCAGTCGACATTCATGTCAGTGGACTACCGCTATCGCGAGCAAGCTCGCTCCTACAGAATGGCCCCCGAGCACCAGCCGCTGCCTCGCAGCGGCTTTTGTATTTTCTGAAATAACGAAGTGGAGAGCCGCATGGTTCCCGTAATCGCCCTGGTGGGCCGACCGAACGTCGGCAAGTCCACCTTGTTCAACCGCCTGACCAGGACTCGCGACGCCATTGTCGGCGACTTGTCCGGTCTGACCCGTGATCGCCAATACGGTGAGGCCAAGTGGCAAGGGCGTACCTATATTCTGGTCGACACCGGCGGCATCTCCGGTGATGAACATGGCATGGACGAAAAAATGGCCGAGCAGTCGCTGCTCGCCATCGAAGAAGCCGATGTGGTGCTGTTCCTGGTAGACGCCAAGGCCGGTTTCACCGCCGCCGACCAGATGATCGCCGAGCATTTGCGCAAGCGTAACAAGCGTTCCTACGTGGTCGCCAACAAGGTCGACAACATCGACCCGGACATGGCCCGCGCCGAGTTCGCACCGTTGGGCATGGGCCAGGCGATCCCGATCGCCGGCGCCCACGGGCGTGGCATCACCCAGATGCTGGAAATCGCCCTGGAGAGTTTCCCCAAGGACGACGAAGAAGAACCGGAAGAGGGCGAGGAAGAGATCGTTGCCGAAGGCGAGGAAGCCAAGCGCATTCCGGGCCCGAGCGAAAAAGACGGGATCAAGATCGCGATCATCGGCCGCCCCAACGTGGGCAAGTCGACACTGGTCAACCGTATGCTCGGTGAAGACCGGGTCATCGTCTACGACCAGCCCGGCACCACCCGCGACAGCATCTACATTCCCTTCGAGCGTAACGAAGAGAAGTACACGCTGATCGACACCGCCGGTGTGCGCAAGCGCGGCAAGATCCACGAAGAAGTTGAAAAGTTCTCCGTGGTCAAGACCCTGCAGGCGATCAAAGACGCCAACGTGGTGATCTTCGTGATGGACGCCCGCGAAGGCGTGGTCGATCACGACCTGAACCTGCTGGGCTTCGCCCTGGAAGCCGGTCGTGCGTTGGTCATCGCGATCAACAAGTGGGACGGCATGACGCCGAGCGAGCGGGATTTCGTCAAGGTCGAATTGCAGCGCCGGCTGTTCTTCGTCGACTTCGCCGACATCCACTTCATCTCGGCCCTGCACGGCACGGGCGTGGGCAACCTCTACGCTTCGGTGCAGAACTCGTTCAAGTCGGCGGTCACCCGCTGGCCGACCAACCGCCTGACCCAGATCCTCGAAGATGCGGTAGGCGAGCACGCGCCACCGATGGTCAACAACCGTCGGATCAAGCTGCGCTACGCTCACTTGGGTGGTGCCAACCCGCCGATTATCGTGATCCACGGTAACCAGATCGAGAAGGTGCCCAAGTCGTATGTCCGCTACCTGGAGAACACCTACCGTCGCGTCCTGAAGCTGGTCGGCACGCCGATCCGCATCGAGTTCAAGGGCGGCGAGAACCCGTACGAAGGCAACAAGAACACGCTCACCGACCGCCAGGTCAACAAGAAGCGCCGCTTGATGTCGCACCACAAGAAGGCCGACAAGAAGCGCCGCGACAAGCGCTGATCCAGGCCTTCCCAAGACCGCTTTTGTGGCGAGGGAGCTTGCTCCCGCTGGGCTGCGCAGCAGCCCCCGGGGTCATGTCTGACGCACCACTGCGCCAGGTGCATCTTGGGGTTGCTTCGCAACCCAGCGGGAGCAAGCTCCCTCGCCACGGTTGTTCGGCGACATAAGAAGGGTGCCCTGTGTGGCACCCTTTTTCATGCCCGGCGATTGGGCTATCCTCGACCTCTCCCGCGCCGCGCCTGAGCCGGGTGCAGACCCAGGGAGCCCCGATGATCACCAGCAAGTTGCCGAACGTCGGCATCACGATTTTCACCCAGATGTCCCAGCTCGCCGCGCAGACGGGGGCGTTGAACCTGTCCCAGGGCTTTCCCGATTTCGATGGCCCGCAGGCCCTGCGCGATGCGGTCGGCCGGCACATTGCCCAAGGTCATAACCAGTACTCACCGATGACCGGCCTGCCGGCGCTGCGCCAGCAGATCGCGGCGAAGATCGCCCGCTGCTACGGCGCCAACGTCGATGCCGATCAGGAAGTCACCGTGACCCCTGGCGCGACCCAGGCGATTTTCTGTGCCATCGCGGCGGTGGTCCACAGCGGTGACGAAGTGATCGTCTTCGACCCAAGCTACGACAGCTACGAGCCTTCCGTGCAATTGGCCGGTGGCCGTTGCGTGCACGTGCCATTGGGCCTGGATGACTTCGCCATCGATTTCGAGAAGCTCGGCGAAGCCCTGAGCCCGCGTACGCGCATGATCATCCTCAACTCGCCGCACAACCCCAGCGGCGCCCTGATCAGCCGCGCCGAGCTGGATCAATTGGCGGCGCTGATTCGCGACCGTGATATCTATCTGGTCAGCGACGAGGTCTACGAACACCTGGTGTTCGACGGTGTTGCCCACGCCAGTGTCCTGGCCCATGAAGAACTGTACCGCCGCGCCTTCGTGGTCAGCTCGTTCGGCAAGACCTACCACGTCACCGGCTGGAAAACCGGCTACGTGGTGGCGCCAGCGGCCCTGACGGCGGAGCTGCGCAAGGTGCACCAGTACGTCAGCTTTTGTGGGGTGACACCGTTGCAGTACGCCCTGGCCGACTACATGGCCGAGCGTCCGGAACACGTCGATGAACTGCCGGACTTCTACCAGGCCAAGCGCGACCTGTTCTGCGATCTGCTCACCCCGTCGCGGTTCAGCTTCAAGCGCGTGACCGGCACGTATTTCCAGTTGGTGGATTATTCGCGGATTCGCCCGGACCTGAATGACGTCGACATGGCGATGTGGATGACCCGCGAGCATGGCGTGGCGACGATTCCGATCTCGGTGTTCTACCAGGACCCACCCCAAGGCCAGCGCCTGGTACGCCTGTGCTTTGCCAAACGCGAGGAGACGCTGCGCGAAGCGGCGGAAAAACTATGCGTGATTTGAGCGCGTTGCCGGACCTCGACATTGCCCTGGTCCAGACCACCCTGGCCTGGCACGACCGCGAGGCCAACCTGGAACATTTCGATGCGCTGCTGGAGCAGGCGCGCGGGGCTGACCTGATCATCCTTCCGGAAATGTTCACCACGGGTTTTTCCATGGAGTCCGAAACCCTGGCGGAGCCGGAAAACGGCCCGACGCGTCAATGGCTCAAGGCCCAGGCGGCAAAGCTGGGCGCGGTCATCACCGGCAGTGTGATCATCCAGGCCGCTGACGGCAGTCACCGTAATCGCCTGCTGTGGGCCCGACCGGACGGTGATGTACTGCATTACGACAAGCGCCACCTGTTTCGCATGGCCGGCGAGCACAACCACTACACGCCGGGTGAGCGACAGGTGCTGTTCGAGCTCAAGGGCTGGCGAATTCGTCCGCTGATTTGCTACGACCTGCGCTTTCCGGTGTGGAGCCGCGACGCCGAGGACACCGACCTGCTGCTGTACACCGCCAACTGGCCCGGAGCGCGGCGCATGCACTGGAACCGGTTGCTGCCGGCCCGGGCGATCGAGAACCTGTGCTACGTGGCGGCGGTCAACCGCGTCGGCACCGATGGCAAGGGCTTCGCCTACACCGGTGACAGTCAGGTGCTGGATTTCCAGGGTGAAACCTTGCTCAGCGCCGGTGACGCGGATGGTGTGTTCACGGTGTGTTTGAAGGCGGCGGACCTGGCGGCCTATCGCACGCGCTTTCCAGCGAACCTGGATGCCGATCGCTTCGAATTCACAAATTGAAACGATTCAGCCTCAAGGAACGGTGTTGCGTGCCGATAACCGGTCAGCCAAGGAGAAGTCCCTATGACCAGCATCAGCGCAACCACCGTAAATCCTTATCCATTGTCAGCCCCTAAAGTCTCCATTCGTGGGGCTGAAGAAGAGAAAGCTGTCAGTCCAGTGGCATCGACTGACAGCAGCGAAGACAAAGACAAGAAACTGAAAGTCGACACCAGCGGCGCGAATATCGCTGGCGTGGGCGGTAGCAACGGCAGCAATGTCATCGAACAGCTGAAGAAGCAGATCGAGCGGACCGAGAAGTTACTGGCCGAACAGCAAGCCCAACTGGCCCGCGTCCAGAAAAGCCGGGCCGATCAGGAGCAGAAGGCCCAGGAAACCATGGCGATTCAAACCCAGATCATGGCGACCCAAGCGACTTTGCAAACCTTGCAGGCCGCGCTATTGCAGGCGATGACTGTCTCGATCGATACCCATGCCTGAGATTTTGGTTGCCTGACAGGCGGCCATCGCGAGCAAGCTCGCTCCCACAGGTTGCATCATGTCGATCCGTGTGGGAGCGAGCTTGCTCGCGATGAGGCCCTGACAGGCACCACAAAACCACCCGCCAAACAAAAAGGCCCCAGGGTTCACACCCCGGGGCCTTTTGCATTTCATCGGTGGATCAGGCCGCCTTGGCCTCCGGCTGGCTCAGCGAACGGTTCAGCGCGCTGAACAGCGCCTTGAAGCTGGCCGTGGTGATGTTCTCATCGATACCCACGCCATGCACCGCACGCTCGCCGTTGACTCGCAGTTCGATGTACGCCGCCGCCTTGGCGTTGGTGCCGGCGCCGATGGCGTGTTCGTTGTAGTCCATGATCTCCACCGGAATCGGCAGGCCGGCCACCAGCGCTTCCAGGGCGCCGTTGCCTCTGCCACGCCAATGCAGGTTGGTCTCGCCCTGGCCCTTGCTCGCCACTTCCACTTCCACGGCGCTGTTGCCGTTTTCCTCTTGCAGGCGATGGCTGACCAGCGCGTACGGGGTGTTGGCTTGCAGGTATTCACGCTGCAGCAGGGCGTGGATCTGCTGGGCGGTCATTTCCAGCCCCAGGCGATCGGTTTCGCGCTGTACCACCTGGCTGAACTCGATCTGCATGCGACGCGGCAGGCTGATGCCGTATTCCTGCTCCAGCAGGTAAGCGATGCCGCCCTTGCCCGACTGGCTGTTGACGCGAATCACCGCCTCGTAGCTGCGGCCGATGTCGGCCGGGTCGATCGGCAGGTACGGCACTTCCCACAGTCCGTCCGATTTCTGCTGGGCGAAGCCCTTGCGGATCGCGTCCTGGTGCGAACCGGAGAACGCGGTGTGAACCAGGTCACCGACGTACGGATGGCGTGGGTGCACCGGGATCTGGTTGCATTCCTCGACCACTTTGCGCACGCCGTCGATGTCGGAGAAGTCCAGCTCAGGGTTGATGCCCTGGGTGTAGAGGTTCAGCGCCACGGTCACCAGGTCGACGTTACCGGTGCGTTCGCCGTTGCCGAACAGGCAGCCTTCGACGCGGTCGGCACCGGCCATCAGGCCCAGCTCGGTGGCGGCCACGCCGGTGCCACGGTCGTTGTGGGTGTGCAGGCTGATGAGTACGCTGTCACGACGGGTGATGTTGCGGTGGAACCACTCGATCTGGTCGGCGTAGATGTTCGGGGTGGCGACTTCCACGGTGGCGGGCAGGTTGAGGATCACCTTGCGCTCGGGCGTCGGGTTCCAGACTTCGATCACGGCGTCGCAGACTTCCTTGGCGAACTCCAGCTCAGTGGCGCTGAACGTCTCTGGCGAGTATTCGAACTGCCATTGGGTTTCCGGCTGCTGCGCGGCGTATTTGACGAACAGCTTGGCCGCGTTCACCGCGATTTCCTTCACGCCTTCCTTGTCCTGGTTGAACACGATGCGGCGGAACGACGGGCAGGTAGCGTTGTACAGGTGGACGATGGCTTTCTTCGCGCCACGCAGGGACTCGAACGTACGGGCGATCAGGTCTTCACGGGCCTGGGTCAGCACCTGGATGGTGGTGTCGTCCGGGATGTGGCCTTCTTCGATGAGGGTGCGCACGAAGTCGAAGTCGGTCTGGGAAGCGGCCGGGAACGAGGCTTCGATTTCCTTCACGCCCACCGCGACCAGGGTTTTCCAGAAGCGCAGCTTCTTGACCGCATCCATCGGCTCGATCAGCGACTGGTTGCCGTCGCGCAGGTCGGAGCTGCACCAGATCGGCGCGGCGGTGATGGTCTTCGACGGCCAGGTGCGATCCGGCAGGTTGATGGTCGGGAAGGCGCGGTATTTGGAAGACGGGTCTTTGAGCATGCTCATGGGGCAATCCTTATTGTCGTGGCCGGAAAAAGGCGGCCTGCCGGTGGTTCGAATGGGGGGCTTCACAGCCGGGACGAGGTGCCGCGATTCAGCCCGGCAGTCGTGCGCTGACGAGGCACAGGCTGCGGTGCTGGCGAAGCTGGATGAGGGTGTGAGAGGTTTTCATGCCCTCAACCCTAACCGCGTGAAGGGCGGATCGCAAGCAGTCGGGAAAAATTGAGATAAGTTCTGCTTTTGCGCGGGTTTGCGAGATTTAATCGCGCATATTTGAAGTGTTTATATTGGAAATTGCGTCGATGTTTTGGGCTTGGCAATTCACAGGAGGGTGGCGATGCGGCTGCCGCCATCGCGAGCAAGCTCGCTCCCACAGGTGTAGCGGCGTTTTTGAGTGCGCCGAAATACCCATGTGGGAGCGAGCTTGCTCGCGATGAGGCCAGTGGTCCCACCACAGCACTCAGGGCTGAAACGCCCCGATGAAAATCGCCGGATCCACCCGCGCATCGTTCAAGCTGACGTTCCAGTGCATATGCGGCCCCGTCGCGCGGCCGGTGGCGCCGACCTTGCCCACCACCGTGCCCCGGGCCAGTTGCTGGCCGACCTTCACGTCGATCTTCGACATGTGGCAGAACATGCTGATGAAGCCCTGGCCGTGGTCGACGAACACGGTGTTGCCATTGAAGAAGTAATTGCCGGTGAGGATCACTTTGCCGGCGGCCGGGGTCTTGATCGGCGTGCCGGCGGGCACTGCGAAGTCCAGGCCGGCGTGGGGGTTGCGCTCTTCGCCGTTGAAGAAGCGGCGCACGCCGAACTTGCTCGACAGCGGGCCGTTGACCGGTTTGTCCAACAACAGGTTGCTGGGGATGTTCGGGCTGAAGCTGCGGTAGGCCTTCAGTTGCACCGCCAGCTCGGCGTCGATGCGCTTGAGGTCCGCCGGGTTCGGATTGACCTGGCGTTTGTTCTTCAGGGTGATGTGTTGTTCGGGGTACTTCTTGTAGCCGACCACGAACGGCTGGGTGCTGCCGCCGCTGCTGATCTGCTGGGTGCCGGGCTGGACCGTCAGCGGGATGCCGACAATCGCCAGCCAGTTTTGTTGTTCCTTGACCACCAGCACCGGTTTGCCTTGGTAGGTGGCTTTGGGGGCCTGGGCCGCGCTGCCCAGGTCCACCACGGCCACGCCGCCGGGCACCGGTTTGTTCAACAGGCGGGTGATGTAGCTGTCGGCGTGGGCATTGAAGGTCAGGCACAGCAAGAGCAATGGGGCGAGATATCGCGGCATGAATCAATCCAGTAAAGAAAGGGTGACCGGCGTCAGGTGATTGTCTTCGACCCGCACCAGCAGTTCGCCTTCGCCGAGCTTGGCGGTCAGGCGCTGGCCGGTCTGGGTTTGCCCGGCGCTGCGGATCGCCTGGCCGCGTTCGTCGAGCAAAATGCTGTAGCCCCGGCCGAGGGTCGCCAGGGGGCTGACGATGTGCAGCGTTTGCATCTGGTTGTGCAATTGCACGCGCCGTGCCTTGAGCCCTTCGCGCATGGCCCGGGGCAGGCGTTCGGCCAGGCTGTCCAGGCGTTGGCGCAGCATGGCCAGTTGTCGGCCCGGGTGTTGCCCGGCCAGGCGGGTTTCCAGGCGGATCAGCCGTTCGCGACGGGTGTTGAGGCTGCGTTCGAACGCCCGGCGCATGCGCATGTCCAGGTCGTCGAGGCGCTGGGCTTGCTGGCGCAGGCGTTCGCCGGGATGACGCAGGCGCCGGGTGAGGCCTTCGAGGCGCAATTGGTCGCGCATCAACCGGTCGCGCATGCGCATCACCAGCCGGCGATGCAGGCTTTCGACCCGACGCACCAGGTCGCCGGCATCCGGCGCCAGCAGTTCGGCGGCGGCGGACGGGGTCGGGGCGCGGACGTCGGCGACGAAATCGCTGATGGACACGTCGGTTTCATGGCCTACGGCGCTGACGATTGGCGTGATGCAGGCGTCCACCGCCCGGGCCACGGCTTCTTCGTTGAAGCACCACAAGTCTTCCAGCGAACCGCCGCCTCGGGCCAGGATCAGTGCATCGAAACCGCGGGCATCGGCCAGTTTCAGGGCGCGGACGATTTGCGCGGTGGCTTCGCGGCCTTGCACGGCGGTGGGAATCAAGGTCAGGGATATCTGCGGCGCGCGGCGGCGGAACACGCTGATGATGTCGCGGATCACCGCGCCGGTGGGCGAACTGATGATGCCGATGCGTTGCGGGTGGGCCGGCAACGGCACCTTGCGCTCGGCACTGAACAGGCCTTCGGCGCTGAGTTTTTCCTTCAAGGCATCGAAGGCCAGGCGCAGGGCGCCATCGCCGGCCGGCTCCACGGTGTCGAGGATCAATTGATAGTCGCCACGGCCTTCGAACAGCGAGACCTTGCCGCGCACTTTCACCGCCAGGCCATCCTTTAGGGCCTGGCGCACCCGCGCGGCATTCTGCCGGAACAGCGCGCAACGCACCTGGGCGCCGCTGTCCTTGAGGGTGAAATACACGTGGCCGGAGGCCGGACGGGCGAGGTTGGAGATTTCGCCCTCGACCCAGATGTTGCTGAACACGTCTTCAAGCAACACCCGCGCACGGCCGTTGAGCTGGCTGACAGTCAGGACCTCGCGGTCCAGGCCCAGTCGGGCAAAGGGATCTTTAATCATGGGCGGCATGATAAGGGCATTCGCCGGTGAATCTCCATGTGTGCAGACAAATCAGACCGAGTTGTCTGCATCGCGAGCAGGCTCGCTCCCACACTGGATCTTTGCTGCGACACAAATCCCCTGTGGGAGCGAGCCTGCTCGCGATTGCAATGGGTCAGTCACCACAAATGCTGGATGTGTCGCCCTGGATCTGGCTAAAGTCGCCCGCTTCATCACCAAGGAAGTCGGCAATGGATCTTCTGTCATGGTTGGGCCAATGGGCATTTGCGCCAACGCAATGGCTGGTGATCGGCCTGGCCATCGCCGTTGCCTACATCGTGTTCGGCATCGCCGGCTTCGGCACGGCGCTGGTGGCCGCGCCCATCCTGCTGCTGTTCATGCCGCTGTCGAAGATCGTCCCGCTGCTGGTCTTGCTCGATTTTGTCGCAGCCTTTGGCAACCTGTTGCCATCGCGTCGGGACGTGTCCCGACCGGAGCTGCTGCGGTTGCTGCCATGCATGGCCGTGGGCTGCACCCTGGGGGTGATTTTCCTGCTCAACCTCAAGTCCGACCTGTTGCTGCTGTTGATGGGGCTGTTCATCTGCTGCTATGCCATCTACAGCCTGTTGATAAAGACCCGGCCCACGCAGTTGTCATCGCTGTGGGCGTTTCCGATGGGCACGGTGGGCGGGATGTTCGGGGCATTGTTCGGCAGTGGCGGCTTTTTATATGCAATCTACCTGAACAGCCGCCTACCTAAAGATCCGGCCCGAGCCACGCAAAGTGCCTTGATCAGTTGCAGCACCGTGGTGCGCTTGAGCTTGTTTATCGTCGCCGGTGTGTATGCCGAGCTACCCTTGCTGGTACTGGCGCTGTGTTTGTTGCCGGCCATGGCGCTGGGGTTGTGGGTAGGGCGTCGCTTGACCATGAGGTTGTCGCGCGAGGCATTCGTGCGATTGGTGACCTGGCTGGTGCTCGCCAGCGGCATTGCCTTGATCGGGCGTTACCTGAGTGCTTGACCTGGCCCCGCCAGGGATTAAGCTGCCGGCCTTTGATCAGACCCTGCCAGGGAAACAGCCAGGCCTCGCCATGAATTCGCAAAGCATCATCGTCCCGAAAATTTCTACCCTGCCGGTCCACGAGCCTCGGGCCCGAGCGATCGTGCGCTGGCTGGTGCGCAAAAATATCGTCGAAGAACAACTGACCACCTGCGGACGTACCGGCAATCGCATGGCCCACGCCATCGCCCCCGGGGCTCGCGACGTGGTCATGCACCCCGAAGCCTTGCCGTTCGGCGAATCGATCAACGGCCTGGAGATCATCACCAAGCGCTGCATCTATACACCGGCCAAGGGCTTTCTCGAAGAAGCCGGTTGTGCCGAGTGTCGCCGGGAGGTTGGCGAAGCGTTGTTCGAAAGCCTGGAAGACTGGATGCCGGCGCGCACCGACAACTTCACCTGCCCCGAATGCGGTCATGAAGATGACATCAATGGTTTCCTGTTCCTGCAGCCGTGTGGTTTTTCCAACCTGGGATTCATCTTCAACAACTGGCTGGAGGCGGGGTTCAAGCAGGACTTTCTCGATGAATTCGCCGATTGGCTCGATCAGCCGGTGAGTTGGGTGAAGGTGGAGTTGTAGCGAGCAACACACACTGCGGCGATGAATACACAACCCTGTGGCGAGGGAGCTTGCTCCCGCTCGGTTGCGCAGCAACCGCCAAAAAGCCGGGGCCGCTTCGCAGCCCAGCGGGAGCAAGGGGCAGCCTGTCCCTGCTCCAAACAGGTTCTGAGCTTAGATGGGCGTGCAGTGATTTAGCCCGTCAATCACCCCGCCAATAATAGACAGAGTTTTACATTGAGCCAGACGGGGTCCATGAGTATAATGGCGCGCTTCCATTTTCCCGCTCGGGAGCCCCCGCGATGCTGCGTATCAGCCAAGAAGCTCTGACCTTCGACGACATTCTCCTAGTGCCCGGTTATTCCGAAGTACTGCCTAACGAAGTCAGTCTCAAAACCCGTCTCACCCGTGGCATCGAACTGAATATCCCTCTGGTTTCCGCCGCCATGGACACCGTGACCGAAGCCCGTCTGGCCATTGCCATGGCCCAGGAAGGCGGTATCGGGATCATCCACAAGAACATGACCATCGAACAGCAGGCCGCCGAAGTGCGCAAGGTCAAGCGGTTCGAGGCTGGCGTGGTCAAGGATCCGATCACCATCGAGGCTGACGCCACGGTCCGGGATCTGTTCGAACTGACCCGCATGCACAACATCTCCGGCGTTCCGGTGCTGCACGATGGCGACCTGGTCGGCATCGTCACCTCCCGCGACGTGCGTTTCGAGAACCGCCTGGATGCTTCCGTCCGCCAAGTGATGACGCCTAAAGAGCGCCTGGTCACGGTCAAGGAAGGCACCAGCAAGGATGACGTGCGCGAGTTGCTGCACAAGCACCGCATCGAGCGCGTGCTGATCGTCGACGACAAATTCGCCCTCAAGGGCATGATGACCGTCAACGACATCGAAAAAGCCAAGGCCTACCCGCTGGCCAGCAAGGACGACCAGGGTCGTCTGCGCGTCGGCGCTGCGGTCGGCACCGGCAAGGACACTGGCGACCGCGTCGCCGCCCTGGTCAATGCCGGTGTTGACGTGGTGGTGGTCGACACCGCCCACGGTCATTCCAAAGGTGTGATCGACCGCGTTCGCTGGGTCAAGCAGAACTTCCCTGACGTGCAGGTGATCGGCGGCAACATCGCCACCGGCGAAGCCGCCAAGGCCCTGGCCGACGCCGGCGCCGACGCGGTCAAGGTCGGTATCGGCCCTGGCTCGATCTGCACCACCCGCATCGTCGCCGGTGTCGGCGTGCCGCAGATCAGCGCCATCGCCAACGTCGCCGCCGCCCTTGAAGGCACTGGCGTGCCGTTGATCGCCGACGGCGGTATCCGCTTCTCCGGTGACCTGTCCAAGGCCATCGTCGCCGGTGCCTACTGCGTGATGATGGGGTCGATGTTCGCCGGTACCGAAGAAGCACCGGGCGAGATCGAACTGTTCCAGGGCCGTAGCTACAAGGCCTATCGCGGCATGGGTTCGCTGGGCGCCATGTCCCAGGCCCAGGGTTCTTCCGACCGTTACTTCCAGGACTCCTCCGCGGGTGCCGAGAAGCTGGTGCCGGAAGGCATCGAAGGTCGCGTGCCGTACAAAGGCACCCTGAGCGCCATCATCCATCAACTGATGGGCGGCCTGCGTTCTTCCATGGGGTATACCGGCAGCGCGGACATCGAAGAGATGCGCACCAAGCCGGAATTCGTGCGTATCACCGGTGCCGGTATGGCCGAGTCCCATGTCCACGACGTACAGATCACCAAGGAAGCGCCGAACTACCGCGTAGGTTAAGGCCTTCAGCAAAACGTTAATCACCGGGGCTGTTCATTCAGCCCCGAGTTGTTTCTGATTCACTACATGAGAATGAGTCATGGCCCTCGACATTCACGCTCACCGCATCCTGATCCTCGACTTCGGTTCCCAGTACACCCAGCTGATCGCCCGCCGCGTGCGTGAAATCGGCGTGTACTGCGAACTGCATCCGTTCGACATGGATGACGAAGCGATTCGCGAATTCGCGCCTAAAGGCGTCATCCTCGCCGGCGGCCCCGAGTCCGTGCACGAAGCCGACAGCCCGCGCTGCCCGCAAGCCGTGTTCGACCTGGGCGTGCCCGTCTTCGGTATCTGCTACGGCATGCAGACCATGGCTGAACAGCTGGGCGGCAAGGTCGAAGGTTCGGACCTGCGTGAGTTCGGTTACGCACGCGTCGACGTAGTCGGCAAGAGCCGGCTGCTGGACGGTATCGAGGACCACATCGACGCCGACGGCCTGTTCGGCCTGGACGTGTGGATGAGCCACGGTGACAAGGTCACCAAGATGCCGGAAGACTTCCACATCCTGGCCAGCACCCCGAGCTGCCCGATTGCCGGCATGTTCAACGATGATCGTCGCTACTACGGCGTGCAGTTCCACCCTGAAGTGACCCACACCAAGCAGGGCGGCCGCATCCTGTCGCGCTTCATCCTCGACATCTGCGGGTGCGAAGCCCTGTGGACCCCGTCGAAAATCGCGGAAGACGCCATCGCCCAGGTCCGCGCCCAGGTCGGCACCGACAACGTGCTGCTGGGCCTGTCCGGCGGCGTCGACTCCTCGGTGGTTGCCGCATTGCTGCACAAGGCCATTGGCGACCAACTGACCTGCGTCTTCGTCGACAACGGCCTGCTGCGTCTGCACGAAGGCGAGCAAGTGATGGCCATGTTCGCCGAGAACATGGGCGTCAAGGTGATCCGCGCCAACGCCGAAGAGCAATTCCTGAACAACCTGGCCGGCGAGTCCGACCCGGAGAAGAAACGCAAGATCATCGGCCGTACCTTCATCGACGTGTTCGATGCCGAATCCTGCAAGCTGGACAACATCAAGTACCTGGCCCAGGGCACCATCTACCCCGACGTGATCGAGTCGGCCGGCGCCAAGAGCGGCAAGGCCCACGTGATCAAGTCCCACCACAACGTCGGTGGCCTGCCGGAAGAGATGAACCTCAAGCTGGTCGAACCGCTGCGCGAACTGTTCAAGGACGAAGTGCGTCGTCTCGGCCTGGAACTGGGCCTGCCGTACGACATGGTCTACCGCCACCCATTCCCGGGCCCGGGCCTGGGCGTGCGGATCCTCGGTGAAGTGAAGAAGGAATACGCCGACCTGCTGCGTCGCGCCGACCACATCTTCATCGAAGAACTGCGCAAGGCCGACTGGTACCACAAGGTCAGCCAGGCCTTCGTGGTGTTCCAGCCGGTGAAATCGGTGGGCGTGGTTGGCGATGGCCGTCGTTACGCCTGGGTCGTGGCCCTGCGTGCCGTGGAAACCATCGACTTCATGACCGCTCGCTGGGCGCACCTGCCGTATGAGCTGCTGGAAACCGTTTCCGGGCGGATCATCAACGAAATCGAAGGTATTTCTCGCGTGACATATGACGTGTCGAGCAAGCCGCCGGCGACGATTGAGTGGGAATGATTGGGCGTCCAGCGCTGATCGGTAGCCACTAGTAAGAAACACCCTGAAGCCCGCTTAATTGCGGGCTTTTGGCGTTTGAGCCCAGGACTTGGTCACATTCGACTGATAATAACTTTCCGATAGGGCTGTTCGGCAAAACACCTATGTGGCGAGGGAGCTTGCTCCCGCTGGGGTGCGAAGCGCCCCCAATTCATGCGGGCTGGGTTAACTTGGCACACCGCAATGATGTTTGGGGCTGCTGCGCAGCCCAGCGGGAGCAAGCTCCCTCGCCACAAGAGCGGTTCGCCACAAGGGAGATCGGTGCGGGTTCCAAGCGCGTTTTATACTCCTGGCACCCTTGCGGCGACAAACACGCCGCAATAAGGAGCCTGCCATGAATGACACTCAAAAACTCGCCGCGTTGCGCATTGTTTTGGTCGTGGTTGGTCTGATTGCTGTCTTCGCGATCTGGCCGTTGATGATTCTGTGGCCGTCCGGCTGGGCGTGGCACAGCGGCCATTCCGACTATCCGCTGATGATCGTTGGCATCTACGCGACACTGGGCGTGTTCCTGCTGATGGCGTCTCGCGAGCCGATGAAACACTTGAGCCTGATCTGGTTCACCGTGTGGTCGAGCATCGTGCACGGCGCGATCATGGCCGTGCAGTCGTTTGGCATCGGGATGGACGGGGCGTCGCACTACGGCCATCTGCTCGGCGATGTGCCCGCCCTGTTCATCGTCGCGGCGGCGCTGGCTTTTTTCACGCCACGCGGTGACAAGGCGCGTTTGCTGCACGATTGATCACTGAATCGATGGATGCGTACAGAAAAAACTGGGGATAACTTCTCTGGTTTTTTCATGTACGCGGCGCAATCGTGCTGGTGAAAAAGTCCCGCTGTAAGCTGATTCAGTTGAGCCGGGGCGATTGCCGTTGGTCGTCACTGTCATTGTTGACAGTAGAGTCTGGTCTTGTAGCCGTCTAGGGTCTTGCTCATCAGACAGCCTGTTTCATGAGCGTCCAATAAATAGGTTGGAGCTTTGTCGTCGCAGCTGCCGTGTGTCAATAGACTCGGCGTGTCATGAGTTCTCAAGACTAATCGGATCCTCCATGGTTTAGTTGGGTTGGATGACGTTGATTTTAATGTCATCGAAGTGGAACGATCGTTGGGTTTTGTCCCGTCATATGAAGCGCCTGGTGAAGTCATTGCAAAGTAGTGAGTGATCTTACTGTTGTGTAATAGACGAGGGTGACTTCAATGAAAACAATATCATATGTTTTTGGGCTCGGTTTACTTGCTATCTATCATCAGGTTGGCGCCCAGTGGATTTCAGGTGATGCTGGTAATTCATCAGCAGATGGTAGTGCGACATTGGCTGATATTCGTAGTCGTTATTCCAATGTGGTTGAACATTGCGGTACAAATAATAGGCCAGCCTTTCTCTGTAGTGGTGTTATTCTGAGGGTCACTAAAAAATCTGATCAGTATAGGGTTTGGGACCCGAGTCCTATATCTCGGGAGCGAGGAGGGGTTGCCTTTTCCTATTTGAGAGCAGATTCAAAGTTTCAGACGTTTGCCTGGGGCTATAATAATGGTTATATTTTCTATCCGAAATTTTCGGCGCCTGCGAATAAGCTCTCTATTAATGTGCTTTGTGCATTCCCAATGGATTCTTGGGATTGGCATCGCGATGCTCTTTGTGGAAGCATTGTATTGGAAGAGAGTAAATATAAAAATGCTAGCCGTCCCTGCCAGTCGCAAGGGATTTTAAATTCAGATCAGTGGGCGAGTCACTGGAATCAATCTGTCAGTGGCAACCCCCACTTGGAACAATGTGGTTTTGATGTGGCTAGCGCTACGCCCAACGGAGCGGTTTTCTTTAATGAAGCCCTAAAAGCCAAACAGAAGATAAATGGCTTTTACGAGTGGAATGAATTGCAACTGGTTACCTGGCCACAGAGCAGTGCCAGCACGCTGCCGCTTCAAGCATTTTTTTACTCTGATCCTGCCGGCCTGGCAGACGCCAGATCCAATCAGAAAGAATTCTATAGCGATACCGGGGGTATTGTCGTTCCGATTATAAAAGTCAACCTGCCGTCCTCGTTAAGTCAAGACACTACCTTCGACTTCAACAGTTCTGATCAGGAGATTACCGCTGGAGCGGGAACGGTGCCGTCTTATTCGGAGCCACCCTGGATTTTAAGTCCAGTTGAGGGCGCAACTGTAACATCTCCCTTCAGGCTTTCGGGAAAAAGCGCGGCAGGTGCGACAATCGACGTATGCCTGGAAGGCGCAGGCTATTGTTTTGACAAGCGAGTGGCCGATAGCAACGGGTACTGGTTTATTGATAACGCCAAGTTTAACCCAGGAACTTATAAGTTCACGGCAAGACAGACCTTCAATGGGAAAGTATCGGGTTGGGCTGGTAACCGAACGATCACGATTCCCTGAGCACTGGACAAGAAGGGGGCTGTTAGCTGTCCGCCTTGATGGTGGGTCATCGAGGTGATGGCTAAAACACTCGGTATACAGAAGGAGTTGGACATGAGAACGTATGTTTTTATTTTATTATTTACCCTCCGAACTTCTTATGGCCTCGAGGCTGGCCCCGTTACGGGGGGGCGAGCATGCGAGCAATATATAGAGTCTGCTTCGTGGACTGAGCGCTATGATCCCGGAACTCAAAAAAATGAATGGAGCTTGTCGGTCATACCAACAGCCTGTGGCAGGGCTATAGATATAGAAAAGATTGAGGACACCAACGCCGAGTATGCAGAGCTTGTTCAAAAATTTGGCGGCGATTGGCAGTGGAAAAATAATGATGGTGGGGGGGGCGTCGTCAAATGGTTTGTCATCTAGAAATTGCTCGATACAAGATACCTTGGAATCTGGAGCCCTACCGACCTGATGTGACGCAGGAGGTTTCGATCGGCAGTGGTTGTAATAATGGTATCGTCGCTGGCGGTGGGGCGATGCCCGCGGCCTCGGATCCCCCGTGGATCTTAAGTCCGATTGAGGGCGCTACTGTAACGTCCCCCTACCGAATTTCGGGAAAAAGTGCGGCAAGTGCGACAATCGACGTATGCCTGGAAGGCGCAACATACTGTTTTGACAAGCAAGTAGCTGATGGCAATGGAAACTGGTTTATCGATGTGGCCAAGTTTGATTCAGGTGCCTATAAAATTACGGCAAGGCAAACACTCAATGGCCAAGTATCCAGCTGGGCCACCAACCGAGTGTTCATGGTGTTGAATCCACCGAGTATTTCCAGTCCCACTGAAGGGGCCTCTGTATCGTCGCCCTTCAGGATCACGGGGAAAAGCGCTGCGAACGCGACGATGGACGTGTGCCTTGAAGGTGCTGGATATTGCTTTGGCAAACCTATGGCCGATGGCAATGGGAACTGGTTCATTGAGGGCGCTCGGTTGAGTCCGGGAACTTATAAATTCACGGCAAGGCAGACCCTCAATGGACAAGTTTCGAATTGGGCCAGCAACCGAATGATCACGGTTCCCTGAGTCGAGCATACCTGGTAAAAATAGATGCGCCCGGTAATCCCGGGCGCAGAGTGGAAAGGTTAATTAAAGCGGGAAGAAATTTATACGGACGCTGTTGTATGCGTCCGTATTTGCGTATGTACGGCCACCTGTCTCGTCGTTGAATCCGACAATTTTTTTGTGAACAGGATCGGTGATTTCATATTTTTTTCCGATAAACGTTGCCAGCGCTTCTTGACGACTGGTGAATTTTCCAATCTCTTCCGTTATCTCTTCTGGCGCCCACGTTGCAGCGACTTTTCCAATAAAGCCCTTCACTGGCTTCCTGGTGATGTTTGAGAGGGTTTGAGCGAAAGAGGCATTTCCGCCGTCGGCCGAATGGCACATTAACAGGCGAATGTAATCGTAGTTGTTAACGTCATAGCCAAGGCTTTTTGCCAGGTCTACGGCTTCACCCGGACCGATGAGTCTTCCTCCGACAACCATGCGTGCTGATTCCTCCCCTGGAGGGACAGTGCCATGAACGTTGAAAGTTAGTCGCTTTCCTCCTTTGAACGTTTCTTGACTTAATGCAAGGCTATCCTCCGTCAGTTTTAGTTTTTCTATCGGGCCTCCCAGTACCTGGGTTATTTTTTTCGTTTGTCCAAAGTGCTCGGTTGACAAGGAGGCTGCTCGCCTGAAATCGCTGAGAGTGGAATAGATGGTTCTTCCCGCACGAAATGAGCCATAGGCAATATTCGAAAGCCCTAAGCCCAGAGAGGCCCAGCCTAGTTTTTTCGAAAGTTCAGGATTGCTCCTTTCAGTCAGCACGCTGGCTATACCAAATGAAGTGGCGGCGATTTCGGTGCCAAGAAGCGCGCCTCCCAACAGAAGGGAGGTGCCGCCTGTCGGTATGGTTGCCAAAATTGCAACGCCTCCCCATATAATCGTATTAAACAATCTTCCACGGTCGCTGTCTCGAGCGTCCGACCAATACCTGTATTCTCCATACCTGGCACGGGAATGTCCGGTCGGATCGCTATAATTAATAGGGTCAGAGCAGTAACTATAACTATTAATTCCTCCTGCGCCAAAAGGGCTCTGACTATCGGGTGAGTGGAAACGGAGGGTGACGGGATTGTAGGTACGATATCCATTGCCTAAATGGTAGAGACCTGTTGCCGAATCCATAGGTTCACCATTGAAACCGATGAAAGAACGGTTGTTGTTATCAAACGGTCTGTATCCATGGGCGGTATAGGAAAAGTAAGAAGCTGTTTTGTTGAGAATGTCATAGCTGGCAATGAGTGAGCCGTGTGGGTCTTTCAGCTCCATGCAACGGACGACTTGTGTTGCTCCTGTATTGTGATCCCATACGGATTTTACCTGAATGCAGCAGGCATTACTTGAGTTGAGTTGGTTGTTGATGGCTGAATGTGTTTGTCCCTGGCCGATTGAGAATATACTCTCGGATTGCGCAAAGACCGAGGACCCTTTATAAAAAAAGTTCTGGGTGCGAAGAGCGCTTCTTGTTCCAATCAACCGGTTATAGGCATCATACGTATAAGTAATGGCTATGCCTTGGTTGGCTGAAAATACTTCTTTTAACTGCCCAAGGCTGTCGTAGTTCAGGGTTCGGCCAGCTTCGTCCCTAGTCAATCGGCCCGCCCTGTCATACTCGAAGAGTATTGAGTTGGGGTAGGTAGAGTGTGTATTGGTGATGGAGCTCAACTGGGTTTTATCATAGGGATTATCATAATGAAATGAGGTGATATTTGTCTCTGTACCAAATTGGCTGGTGCAGGTTAATATATTGTCCAGTGCATCATAAGTGAAGTGTTGCGCATTGAGTGAATTGCCCCAAGGATCCACAGGGCATTCAGTGCCGTAGTAAGAGCAGGTTTCCAGTTGTCCGGAAGAAAGATAGGTAAAAGTTTCTTGGCGGACCAGGACGCCATCTCTGCTGAAAGTGATATCGCTGATTAACCAGTCAGCCTGATAGTTGTATGCTATTTTTAATGTCGGGAATCCTGCCGCAGAAAAAGTACGGCTTGTTTCGCGATGGTTTTCATCGTATGTGTAGGTAATGGTCATCGTCGTGCCTGAAGCAGCGTCGTACACGTCTTCTTTTATTAGGAGTCCTGAGTTGTCATGAGATAGTTGTATATTTACCGTTGGGCTGGATAGACCTATGTAACGGCCGTTCTGGTTGTAATGATAAGTCGTTTCATTTCCAAAAAAATCGGTTTCGGACGTTAATAGACCATTTAGAGAGTATCGATATGTTGAAGATCTGTTGGCTTCGTTGTTGAGGTTTGACAGCTCTTCTGCCATGAGGAAACCATTCGCATTGTAGTAGCGACTTACAGAGGTGCCTGGAATTCTAGATGCTGTTTCGGAAAAGTTACCAGATGTTTGATAGGTATAGGATTGTTGCTGTCCACTGGATGCTACGCTCTGCTTTATAAGTTTGTTATTGAGTTCGGCTTGGTACTCGAAGCTAATTTCTCGATCATCAGGTAGAGTGGCCTTGGTGGCTGAGCTTGACGAAGTTTCATAAAGGAAAGTGTAAGTTCTTCCGCCGCTGGACGAATGAATAAGTCGGTTCAGGCCGTCATGATTTTGCTGCCCGAGATTGTAGAGGGAAGCGTTGCTGTGGTCGAATACTGAGATGCCAGATACTATTCTTTCTGGGGTGTGATTTGGATAGCTATAAGTGATTGTTTTATTCTCAGAAGTTATGGTGATGGGTCTGCCAAAATTATCATAAGTGTAGGTGGTGTCCAGCGAGTTTGATAATGAACGAGTTTGTTGGGTTTGCGTGATAATCCTCTGAAATTTGTCATGTGTATAACTTTGGGTTGCTTCTATGTTTCCCGATGTGTCGAAAGTGGTGATAAGGGTTGTTTCTCCCAGTGGGTTGTAAGTCGTTATGGTTTTCCCGCAAGGGGTGCCTCCGAACTCTATCCAGTTCTCCAATGTGTTGCTTATAGGGTCGTAGTTTGAGTGTGTGGTTTTTTCATTATTGATAATTGATATGCTTGGATTTCCCCAGTTGTCATAGTGTGTTTCTGTCCTAGAACTGAGTACTGAGCCATCCGCAAGGTGATCATAGAGGTAAATCTTCTCTTCTCGGCCTACAGCATCATATTGGGTGTTCGTAACTGTCAGCCATTGAGGAAAACCAGATATGTCTGTCCATACTTCTGCGCTTATAGGACGTTGTAACGCGTCGCTTTTTATCCACTGTTTGACTCCGGTATCAGAGGTGACAACGACAGAGGGGCCCGTGGGTGTCTGGATATATTGATAATTTGTTGTCTTGCGGTACTGATCATTTTGTGAGTTTTGAGTTTTTTTGATGGTTCTACCAAAAGAGTCGTATGCGTATTCGGTTATGTTCTTCAATGTATCGATAAATTTTATGATTCTTCCACTGAAAATTGAGGTCGTCTCTTCAGTGGTATTCGAGATACCTTCGGATGATACGACTTCTGTTGTTTGTTTTAGGTGGGTATCTGTGATTTCGTAAGAAAAAATAGTTGTGTATCTTGAATAAGGTACGGTATTTCCATGGGCATCCAGAATTTCGGTGGTCGTGGACTTTACCCGGCCATGATGGGGGGAAGATGGATCTTCTATATATATGATCTTTTCGAGGATCATTGATCCATCTTTCCATCGACCTAGGGAGGAACCTAGAACTGAGTCCGGGTTGTGTACTGTTAGGCACAGTGAGGGGCGAATATTTCCTGCTGATAACGACGGTTCTTTTTTTGGCAAAAGAGTATAGCTGTAGAATTTTCTCATTAGGTCGGTATCGGTGGGGGACGTATAGGAATGTTCAGATTCTATATGTCTTCCGATTGAGTTTAGCAAATTAGAGCGTATGTTGTTGTCAGGTTGGTTTGGGTATTCCAGATCTATTGGTAAGTTAAAATTTTGCTTGGAGTTTGATGAGTCTATATCCGCGTATTTCCAGCGTGTGGGGGTTCCGCTTATGTCGCTGTATATTACATTGTTTTCTGATGAGAAAAGTGTTTGTCTGGTTGGGGTTGTTCTGGAAGCTCCGCTGTTTTGGTTTGTGTATTGTATTTTATTAAGATAGGGCGCGGAACCAAGATACTCATATTTTATTGTTGTGTTGCACTCGTTGATGATTTGCGCTTCTGATGTAAGGAGGTTTTTCTCGAAGGTAAATACCTTGTTGATAACCTGCCTGGATGTATAGTTTGTTGAGGTGGTTGTGTATGAGTCACTTGACGCTCTTGTGTAGCTATAATTCGTTACTATTTCGGGTTGCCCTCCCCCTGGAGTCAAAGTGTGTTGCGTTACCCAGGGAATGTCATATTGTTGGCGGTTACGCCTTGGCTATCATATAGAACCTTCTCTATCAGTCCTGACGAGCTAGTCACAGTGGTGAGAATATGGCCTAAAGTGGGGTTGGATTCGTAATAAAAATTTTGGTTGGAGGGGGTGGATGAGTCAGGGAAGGAGACAGCGTTTAGGGTGTTGCCGAAGCTTAAAATTACTCTGTATTGCTCTTGCGTGTCTGGCCATATAGTGAAGGTTGCGCTGCTGTCATCGTAACTTGCGTTGAGTAATAGGTTTTTTTCATCTCTGATGGATGTGATTCTGCTTACGTCGCCTTGGTTACCTTGTTGGATTTCCCAGGTTATATCAAGTGTGAAGCCATGGTTTGTCATTATTTGGGTTGGCAGTAGCTCGTGATTGGCACCTACGAAACTCAGTTTTTCTATGCTTCCATCTTTGTGATAAATCCGCATTACATTTGTGGGGAATGCAAACTCATCAAATTCTTCATCTATTCCAGCAAAAAATCCAAACGATTTGAGTACTTCTTCGGCACTCATGCTAATTGGGTTATCAATGGAGACTCCCGTCGAAAGAGTCAGTGTCTTGCGAAGTATGTCATAGCTTGACAGGCGAAGCCCCCAGCCTAAGCCTACGCCAAGACGATTGGATTTGTTCGGTCGATAGAACAAGTCAATATCTAAGTTCGGGCCTTGAGCAGCGTTGGCGATCAAGGAAGCGATAGGGAAATACGCATTGAATAGGCCAGTTCTTGGATCTACATAATTTTCTTTTTTGTTCGCAGTGTTGAAAATTTCATTTTTCAGCAGGCTATCGTAATCAATGTTGGGCCCGGGAGTTCCGGTATTGGGCTGGACGGAGGACTTTGGAGGCTGAACGTTGTAATACTGTATCGGCGACCAGGGCGAGGTCTGGCCATTCAATGATTGCTGGCTGCAGACCATATAGCTCCCGTCAGGCTTGGTGACCTGGGGGATCGACCAGTTGCCATTGGGGTCGGCGTAGAGGTTGTCATTGTCATAGCGAACGGCGCCGCCGGGTTCATAGACCACAACCTTGGCACCGGGTGTGGCCTTGCCGCTGATGCTGAACGGCGAGGTGACGGTCGTCGCCGGGGCATCCATCACCGGTGCACTGGTGATGGGGAGCGCTGGGGCTTTGACGTTGTAATACTGTATTGGCGACCAGGGCGAGGTCTGGCCATTCAATGATTGCTGGCTGCAGACCATATAGCTCCCGTCAGGCTTGGTGACCTGGGGGATCGACCAGTTGCCATTGGGGTCGGCGTAGAGGTTGTCATCGTCATAGCGAACGGCGCCGCCGGGTTCATAGACCACAACCTTGGCACCGGGCATGGCCTTGCCGCTGATGCTGAACGGCGAGGAGACGGTAGTCGCCGGGGCATCCATCACCGGTGCACTGGTGATGGGGAGCGCTGGGGCTTTGACGTTGTAATACTGTATCGGCGACCAGGGCGAGGTCTGGCCATTCAATGATTGCTGGCTGCAGACCATATAGCTCCCATCAGGCTTGGTGACCTGGGGGATCGACCAGTTGCCATTGGGGTCGGCGTAGAGGTTGTCATCATCATAGCGAACGGCGCCGCCGGGTTCATAGACCACAACCTTGGCACCGGGCGTGGCCTTGCCGCTGATGCTGAACGGCGAGGTGACGGTAGTCGCCGGGGCATCCATCACCGGTGCACTGGTGATGGGGAGCGCTGGGGCTTTGACGTTGTAATACTGTATCGGCGACCAGGGCGAGGTCTGGCCATTCAATGATTGCTGGCTGCAGACCATATAGCTCCCGTCAGGCTTGGTGACCTGGGGGATCGACCAGTTGCCATTGGGGTCGGCGTAGAGGTTGTCATCATCATAGCGAACGGCGCCGCCGGGTTCATAGACCACAACCTTGGCACCGGGTGTGGCCTTGCCGCTGATGCTGAACGGCGAGGTGACGGTCGTCGCCGGGGCATCCATCACCGGTGCACTGGTGATGGGGAGCGCTGGGGCTTTGACGTTGTAATACTGTATCGGCGACCAGGGCGAGGTCTGGCCATTCAATGATTGCTGGCTGCAGACCATATAGCTCCCATCAGGCTTGGTGACCTGGGGGATCGACCAGTTGCCATTGGGGTCGGCGTAGAGGTTGTCATCGTCATAGCGAACGGCGCCGCCGGGTTCATAGACCACAACCTTGGCACCGGGTGTGGCCTTGCCGCTGATGCTGAACGGCGAGGTGACGGTAGTCGCCGGGGCATCCATCACCGGTGCACTGGTAATGGGGAGTGCTGGGGCTTTGACGTTGTAATACTGTATCGGCGACCAGGGTGAGGTCTGGCCATTCAATGATTGCTGGCTGCAGACCATATAGCTCCCATCGGGCTTGGTGACCTGAGGGATCGACCAGTTGCCGTTGGGGTCGGCGTAGAGGTTGTCATCGTCATAGCGAACGGCGCCACCGGGTTCATAGACCACAACCTTGGCACCGGGCGTGGCTTTGCCGCTGATGCTGAACGGCGAGGAGACGGTAGTCGCCGGGGCATCCATCACCGGTGCACTGGTGATGGGGAGCGCTGGGGCTTTGACGTTGTAATACTGTATTGGCGACCAGGGCGAGGTCTGGCCATTCAATGATTGCTGGCTGCAGACCATATAGCTCCCATCAGGCTTGGTGACCTGGGGGATCGACCAGTTGCCATTGGGGTCGGCGTAGAGGTTGTCATCGTCATAGCGAACGGCGCCGCCGGGTTCATAGACCACAACCTTGGCACCGGGTGTGGCCTTGCCGCTGATGCTGAACGGCGAGGTGACGGTAGTCGCCGGGGCATCCATCACCGGTGCACTGGTAATGGGGAGTGCTGGGGCTTTGACGTTGTAATACTGTATCGGCGACCAGGGTGAGGTCTGGCCATTCAATGATTGCTGGCTGCAGACCATATAGCTCCCATCAGGCTTGGTGACCTGGGGGATCGACCAGTTGCCGTTGGGGTCGGCGTAGAGGTTGTCATTGTCATAGCGAACGGCGCCGCCGGGTTCATAGACCACAACCTTGGCACCGGGTGTGGCTTTGCCGCTGATGCTGAACGGCGAGGTGACGGTAGTTGCAGGGGCGTCGATGATGACCGTGTCAGAGATATTCATTTATTTCTCCCTCAACGGGGCTGAATGGGAGCAATGCTCTCCGCACGTCAGCAATAAGAACGCTTCCAAGCATGGGCGGGAGCTGCACCGATACCCAGTGCACTCTTTTCTATCCTGTGGAAGCGATGCTAGGAGTCGGCCAATTCAGCGGCTACTGTCAGGAATGACAGTGACGACCAATGGTGATCCGCTTTGAAAAGGTGTCGGCATCGGCACTTTGTTGATCGGCGCGACTGCTTGCCATTGCTGCGGACATCAACACGCAGCCCTTACTGTTTCTCATCTGCGGGTGTATCGTATTCGCCTTTTGCGGACCCACCGGTCCGTCGCAGATTCAGAGGTAGTTGCGTTCATGTCCTTTACCCGTCGCCAAATACTCGGTGGCCTGGCCGGTCTTGTTGTCGTTGGTGTGGGTGCAGGCGGCGCGTCGCGGTATTGGCTGGGGAAGAGGGCGGATGCCGAAGCCGGTCACGACTATGAATTGATCGCCGCGCCTCTGGACGTCGAGCTGGTGGCCGGGCACAAGACCCAGGCCTGGGCGTTTGGCCCTTCGGCGCCGGGCACCGAGTTGCGGGTGCGTCAGGGCGAATGGTTGCGGGTACGCTTCATCAACCACTTGCCGGTCGCCACCACGATTCATTGGCACGGGATCCGTTTGCCGTTGGAGATGGACGGTGTGCCGTATGTTTCGCAACTGCCGGTGCTGCCGGGCGAGTATTTCGATTACAAGTTCCGCGTGCCGGACGCCGGCAGCTACTGGTATCACCCCCACGTCAACAGCAGCGAAGAGCTCGGACGTGGGTTGGTGGGACCGTTGATCATCGAAGAGCGTGAACCCACCGGTTTCAAATACGAGCAGACCCTGAGCCTCAAGAGCTGGCATGTGGATGAGCAGGGCGAGTTCGTCGCGTTCAGCATTCCCCGCGAGGCGGCGCGTGGCGGCACGGCCGGGCGACTGGCAACCATCAACGGCGTGCCCCAGGCGGTGATTGACCTGCCGGCCGGGCAGATCACCCGGGTACGTTTGCTCAACCTCGACAACACCCTGACTTACCGCATCAACATCCCCGGCGTTGAAGCGCAGATCTATGCGCTGGACGGCAACCCCATCGAACCGCGCCCGCTGGGCAAGGAATACTGGCTTGGCCCAGGCATGCGCATTTGCCTGGCGATCAAGGCGCCGCCGGCCGGCGAGGAGTTGTCGTTGCGCAATGGCCCGGTGCGCCTGGGCACCTTGCGTTCGGTGCCCAACAGTGACGCACCGACCCCGTGGCCGCCGGCATTGCCCGCCAACCCGGTGTCCGAGCCGGACCTGGCCAATGCCGAGAAACTCAACTTCAATTTCGAATGGGTTGGCTCGGTGTCGGTCAATGTCGATAACGGCAAGCCGCCAAGTCTCTGGCAGATCAACGGCAAGGCCTGGGACATCACCGACAAGACCTGCGCCGACCGGCCGATCGCCACGCTGAAGAAAGGCCAGAGTTACATTTTCGAATTGAAGAACATGACCCAGTACCAGCACCCGATCCATTTGCACGGCATGAGCTTCAAGGTGATCGCGTCGAACCGGCACAAGGTCGTGCCGTATTTCACTGACACTTATCTGCTGGGCAAGAACGAGCGGGCGCAGGTGGCGCTGGTGGCGGATAATCCAGGCGTGTGGATGTTCCACTGCCATGTGGTCGACCACATGGAAACCGGCCTGATGGCCGCCATCGAGGTGGCGTGATGCGTCAGATTCGCCCCGCCAAGATCATCGACCGCAGCCGTGACCAGGACTTCATGCGCGAAGCCCTGGCCCTCGCCGCCCAAGGCGCCGCCCTGGGCGAAGTGCCGGTGGGCGCGGTGCTGGTGCAGGACGGCGAGATCATCGGGCGTGGCTTCAACTGCCCGATCAGCGGCCACGACCCCAGCGCCCACGCGGAAATGGTCGCCATCCGTGCCGCCGCCCAGGCGGTGAGCAACTATCGCCTGCCCGGCAGTACGCTGTATGTGACGCTGGAACCGTGCAGCATGTGTGCCGGCCTCATCGTCCACTCGCGCATCGCCCGGGTCGTCTATGGCGCCCTGGAGCCCAAGGCCGGCATCGTCCAGAGCCAGGGGCAGTTTTTCAGCCAGGGTTTCCTGAACCATCGGGTGATGTTCGAAGGTGGGGTATTGGCTGAGGAGTGCAGTACGGTGTTGAGTGAGTTCTTCAAGGCTCGAAGAGCCAAATCGCCAGGTTGAACACATAACCCTGTGGCGAGGGAGCTTGCTCCCGCTGGGCTGCGCAGCGGCCCCAAATCATTCAACACCGTGCCTCAGGAAAAAACGGTTGGCAGGTTTTACGACTGCTGCGCAGCCGAGCGGGAGCAAGCTCCCTCGCCACAATGATTGGCAGCCCTTAAGTAAACAAGGTTGCTCTCCCACAGGGGGCTCGGGCGATTTACTTACGCGCCACAATCACCGCCCGCATCGGCGCCGGCAGCCCTTCGATGGTCTTGCTGTGGTCGGCGGGATCGAGGAAGTCACTCAGCGACTGATACTTCATCCACTCGGTGCTGCGCTGTTCTTCCACGGTGGTCAGGCTCACGTCCACGCAACGCACGTCGCTGAACCCGGCGCGGCGCAGCCAGCGTTCCAAGGCCGGGACCGACGGCAGGAACCATACGTTGCGCATCTGCGCGTAGCGGTCCTCGGGCACCAGCACCTGGTGTTCGTCGCCTTCGATCACCAGGGTCTCCAGCACCAGTTCGCCGCCCTTGACCAGGCAATCCTTCAAGGCCAGCAAGTGTTCGATCGGCGAGCGGCGGTGGTAGAACACGCCCATGGAAAACACCGTGTCGAAGCCTTCCAGCTCCGGGGGCAGGGCCTCGAAGGGGAACGGCAAATGCCAGGCGTTGGGCTGCGACAGGTAGCGCTGGACCGCCTGGAACTGGCAGAAGAACAGCCAGTTGGGGTCGACGCCGATCACCGTGTCCGCCCCGGCACCGAGCATCCGCCACATGTAATAGCCGTTGCCGCAGCCCACGTCGAGGATGCGCTTGCCTTTGAGATCAAGGTGCGGCGCCACCCGCGACCACTTCCAATCCGAGCGCCATTCGGTGTCCACGTGCACGCCAAACAGGTCGAACGGCCCTTTGCGCCATGGCGAAAGGCCCATCAACGCGGTACGCATTTTCCCACGGGTTTCGTCGGAACAATCGGCGTCGAGCGTCAGCCCGTTCAGCAGGTCGACGGTGGTGGGTTGCAAAACCGGCAACGCATCGAGCGCGCTTTGCCAGCGCTCCAGGTCGCCGTGGCCCTTTTCCATCTTGCTGTCGAGTTGCGTCTGCAGCGTCGCGGCCCAATCGGCCAAGGGCGTGCCGGCCAGATGGCGGGCGAGGGGGGACAGATCAATCATGGCAAGGCAATCAACGAGGCGAAGTTAAGACACTGGAACCACGGCACGACTTTCGAAAACCCGGCCGCCAAGAGGCGCTCGCGGTGTTCTTCGAGGCTGTCGGGCTTCATGACGTTTTCGATGGCGCTGCGTTTCTGGGCAATCTCCAGCTCGCTGTAGCCGTTGGCGCGCTTGAACGCCACGTGCAGGTCGGTGAGCAAGGCGTGTTCCTCGGCATCGTTGAAACGCAATTTTTCCGACAGGATCAGGGCGCCACCCGGCAGCAGGGACTGATGAATGCGGCTCAACAGTGCGCTGCGCTGGTCCGGCGCGATGAATTGCAGGGTGAAATTCAGGGCCACCACCGAGGCCGGCTGGAACGTCAGGGCGAGGATGTCGCCTTCGATCACTTCAACCGGCAGCAACTCC
Organism: Pseudomonas sp. FSO-7; assembly: GCF_059579345.1. Classification (NCBI taxonomy): domain Bacteria; kingdom Pseudomonadati; phylum Pseudomonadota; class Gammaproteobacteria; order Pseudomonadales; family Pseudomonadaceae; genus Pseudomonas; species Pseudomonas sp. FSO-7. The sequence goes on from NZ_CM184193.1 coordinate 1,192,817, forward strand.
TGGAACATCGAGTCCTGGCCGTTGAGGTATTCGCGACAACGCTCGACCATGGCCGCCGAGTTATCCACAGCGATGACACGGCAACCGTCGGTGCGCACATGGCGACGCAGGGCCTGGGTTACCGCACCCAGGGACGAACCCAGGTCATAGAGCACGCTGCCCGGTTGGGCGAATTGCGCGGCGAGCACGCCGAGGTTTTCGACGATGGTCGGATAACCCGGCACCGAACGCTTGATCATGTCCGGAAACACCCGCACCACGTCCTCGTTGAAGGCGAAGTCCGGCACTTGGGCCAGGGGTTGGGCGAATAGGCGATCGGGGTCTTTGCTCACGGCGGTTCCAGCGGCATGGGGGGTGAAAAGGCCGGCATTTTAACTAAAAAACCTGTGGGAGCGAGCTTGCTCGCGATAGCGATGGTTCAGCCAGCCATAATGTTGACTGACAGACCGCTATCGCGAGCAAGCTCGCTCCCACATTATTTGGCTCCGTGTGGCTTTCGGACGAACGCCGACGCCGTAATGCCCCATTGGCCCAGCCAGTAACTGATGATGATCAGGTAAGGCGCGGCATGGAAGGGCTGCACGAACCGGTTGATGCCGATCAGGCTGTCGGAAAACACAAACGCCAGGGCCCCGGCGGCGGCCAGCCACGCCGAACGCTTGGGCACGTCGGTGCCCAGCCGTGCCAACGCTCGCCAGAGCATGGCGCTGATGACCAGGCCGTAGACCACCACCGGCAGCAGCAACGGTCCGAGACCGCTCGACACCAGAATCCCCAACAGCACCGCGCCGATGCCCAAGGCCAGGGTCAAGGGCAGCAGTGCCGGGCGGCGGCAGTCGCTGAGGTAGGCTTTCAGGTAGGCCAGGTGGGCCAGCAGAAACGCGCCGAGGCCGAACACGAACAGGTCCCCCGGCCAGGCCAGCAGCACATCGCCCACCAGCGAAAAAATCAGCCCGAGGCTGATCCAGCGCCGATAGTCGCTGGGCGGCGCATCGTGCAGCCAGCCGAGCAGGGCCAGCACCGGCATGGGCTTGACCAGCAGGCACAGCAGCGTGGCGTGCATGGCCAGGCCGTACAGGTAGGTGGCCGCACCCATCAGTGCGAGGATCAGCCAACACACGGTCAGTTCACCGCAATGACGCAGTCAAAGGTTTCCACGGGCGGCACTTCCGGTGCCCAGGGCTGTTGATAAGTCAGGCGCAAGCGCCCGGTGCCGGCGCTGAACGCCTGGAAGCGCCAGGTCGAGACACCCGCGGCGCCAACGATGCCGGCGTCTTCCGGGTTGCGATAGACCTCCGGCCCCAAGCCTTTCAACACGCCGCCGGCCGAATCCTGGATCGCCCAGCGATAACCGGTAGTGGGATTGCTGGGCAGGCTCAGGATCAGGTTTTGTCCGTTATTGAGCTTTACCGGGCACTGGCTCAGTTTTTCCACGGTCACGTTGTTGCTGGTTTGCGTGGCGCAGGCGCTCAGCAGGGCGAGGCTGAGGGGGACGAGCAGGCGGGTGAGGGACATAAAGACTCCGGCATTCACGACGAACGGCGAGCATAACCGAAGATGATACTGGGTGTGTCAGCTGGGGAAGTGCTGTCGCTGATGACGCCATCGCGGGCAAGCCTTGCTCCCACAATGGATTTTTGTTGCACACAAAATCCGTGAGCGACATTTTAACCCTGTGGGAGCAAGGCTTGCCCGCGATGGAGCCCGCGCAAGCGCTAGAGGACCATCAGAACAACACCTTCGCCACATCCGCAAACCGCTTGGCAAAGTGCACCGTCACACCTTCCTTGAGGTAGTCCGGCAGTTCTTCGAAGTTGCCCCGGTTGGCTTCCGGCAGGATCAGTTCATTGATTTTCTGCCGGCGCGCCGCGATCACCTTCTCGCGCACCCCGCCAATAGGCAGCACATGCCCGGTGAGGGTCAGTTCGCCGGTCATGGCCACGCCTTTTTTCGGCGGCTGGTTGCGGGCCAGGGACAGCAAGGCGCTGGCCATGGTCACGCCGGCGCTCGGGCCGTCCTTGGGCGTGGCGCCTTCCGGTACGTGCAGGTGAACGAAGGCCTCGTCAAAGAACTTCGGATCGCCGCCGAATTGCTTCAGGTGCGAACTGACGTAGCTGTGGGCGATCTCCGCCGACTCCTTCATCACCTCTCCCAGTTGCCCGGTCAGCTTGAAGCCGCGATTGAGGGTGTGGATGCGCGTCGCTTCGATCGGCAAGGTCGCGCCGCCCATGCTGGTCCAGGCCAGGCCGGTAATCACGCCGATGCCGGACAGCACCTGCTCGTTACGGAATACCGGTTTGCCCAGGGATGCCTCAAGATCCTTCGGGCCCAGCTTGATCACCGCTTTCGGGTCGTCGATCAGCTTCATCACCGCCTTGCGCACCAGTTTGCCCAGCTGTTTCTCCAGCTGTCGCACCCCGGCCTCACGGGCGTAACCGTCGATCAGGGCCTTGAGGGCGCTGTCGTTGATGCTCAGGCTGCCCTTGGACACGCCGGCCTTGGCCAGTTGCTTGGGCCACAGATGGCGCTTGGCGATGGCGACTTTTTCTTCGGTGATGTAGCCCGACAGGCGAATCACTTCCATCCGGTCCAGCAACGGGCCGGGGATCGAGTCCAGGGTGTTGGCGGTGCACACGAAGAGTACTTTCGACAGGTCCAGGCGCAGGTCCAGGTAGTGGTCGAGGAATTCGACGTTCTGTTCCGGATCGAGGGTCTCCAGCAAGGCCGAGGCCGGGTCGCCTTGGTAGCTCTGGCCCATCTTGTCGATTTCGTCGAGCATGATCACCGGGTTCATCACTTCGACATCCTTGAGCGCCTGCACCAGCTTGCCCGGCTGGGCGCCGATGTAGGTGCGCCGATGGCCCTTGATCTCGGCTTCATCGCGCATGCCGCCAACGCTGAAGCGGTAGAACGGCCGGCCCAGGGATTCGGCGATGGACTTGCCGACACTGGTCTTGCCCACGCCCGGCGGGCCCACCAGCAGCACGATGGAACCGCTGATCTCACCTTTGTAGGCACCGACGGCGAGGAATTCGAGGATGCGGTCCTTGATGTCGTCCAGGCCGGCGTGGTGCTGGTCGAGCACCTTGCGCGCATGCTTGAGGTCGAGTTTGTCCTGGCCATACACGCCCCACGGTACCGAGGTCGCCCAATCCAGGTAATTGCGGGTGACGGCGTATTCCGGCGAGCCGGTTTCCAGGATCGAGAGTTTGTTCATTTCCTCTTCGATACGCTTCTGCGCCTGGGCCGACAGCGCTTTGCCTTCCAGCCGCTGCTCGAATTGTTCGACGTCGGCGCTGCGATCGTCCTTGGTCAGCCCCAGTTCCTGCTGGATGACCTTGAGCTGTTCCTTGAGGAAGAACTGGCGCTGGTGTTCGCCAATCTTGTTGTTGACCTCGGCGGAAATCTCTTTCTGCAACCGTGCCACTTCGACTTCCTTGCGCAACATCGGCAGCACTTTTTCCATGCGCTTGAGCATGGGTACGCAGTCGAGCACTTCCTGCAGCTCATTGCCGGTGGCGGAGGTGAGCGCGGCGGCGAAGTCGGTCAGCGGCGAAGGGTCGTTGGGGCTGAAGCGGTTGAGGTAGTTCTTCAACTCTTCGCTGTACAGCGGATTGAGCGGCAGCAGTTCCTTGATCGCGTTGATCAGCGCCATGCCGTAGGCCTTGACCTCGTCGGTCGGCTCGCTCGGCTGGTGCGGGTATTCGACCTCCACCAGGTACGGTGGGCGATGGTGCTTGAGCCAGGTGCGGATGCGCACGCGGGTCAGGCCCTGGGCGACGAATTGCAGTTTGCCGCCTTCCCGGCTGGCGTGGTGCACCTTCACCAGCGTGCCGTACAGCGGCAGTTTCGAGGTGTCGAAATGGCGCGGGTCTTCCTGGGGCGTGTCCATGAAGAACAGCGCCAGGGAGTGGTGATCGGACTTGGCCACCAACTCCAGGGTCTCGGCCCACGGCTCTTCGTTGACGATGACCGGCAACACCTGGGCCGGGAAGAAGGGACGATTGTGGATGGGAATGATGTAGACCTTGTCCGGCAGGTTCTGGCCGGGCAGCGCCAGGCCGGTGCCGGAGGAGGTGTGTTCGATGTGTTCGGAATCAGCGTAGTCGTTAGTGGCTTCAGTAGAGTGCTGGTCGCTCATGGGGCACCTGCGCAATGGGGTATGGGTCTTAGATGGGGCAGGTGGGGGGTGGTTTCAATGGTGGGCGATTGTTAACGGTTATTTCCTTGGTGGCCGTTCAGGTTGGCGACAGGTTGGCGTGGCGAGGCGCGGACCCTCGCCACGGGCCCGGCCTAGGCCACCCGGTTCAAGTCGTTGTGGCGCGTTTCCTTCAGGCACAGCACGGCGATGACGCTGAGCAGCGCGGCTGCTGAAACATAGCCGCCGACATAGCTCAAGCCACCCATCGCCACCAGTTTCTGGGCGAAGAACGGCGCGGCCGAGGCGCCGACGATACCGCCCAGGTTGTAGGCCGCCGAGGCGCCGGTATAACGCACGTGGGTCGGAAACAGTTCCGGCAGCAAGGCACCCATGGGGGCGAAGGTTACCCCCATCAGGAACAGCTCGATGCACAAGAACAGCGCCACGCCGCCAGTGGAGCCGTGGGTCAGCAACGGCTCCATGAGGAAGCCCGAGGCAATCGCCAGCAGGCCACCGATGATCAATATCGGTTTGCGACCGTAGCGGTCGCTGGCCCAGGCGGACAACGGGGTAGCGGCGGCCATGAACAGCACGGCGAAGCACAGCAGGCCCAGGAACGTCTCGCGACTGTAGCCTAGGGTCGACACGCCGTAGCTCAGGGAAAACACCGTCGAGATGTAGAACAGGGCGTAACACACCACCATCGCCGCCGCGCCCAGCAAGGTCGGCGCCCAGTATTGGCTGAACAGCTCGACCAACGGCACTTTGACCCGTTCCTGGCGGGCCATGGCATTGGCGAACACCGGCGTTTCATGGAGCTTGAGCCGCACGTAGAGGCCGACGATCACCAGCGCGGCACTGAGCAGGAACGGAATCCGCCAGCCCCAGGAGCGGAATTGCTCGTCGTCCAGGGTCATCGCCAGGGTCAGGAACAGCCCATTGGCGGCCAGGAAGCCGATGGAGGGCCCCAGTTGGGGGAACATGCCGAACCAGGCACGCTTGCCCTTGGGCGCGTTCTCGGTGGCCAACAGCGCCGCGCCGCCCCATTCGCCGCCCAACCCCAGGCCCTGGCCGAAACGCAGCAGGCACAGCAGGATCGGCGCCCAGGCGCCAATGCTGGCGTAGCCGGGCAGCACGCCAATGAGCGTGGTGCATACGCCCATCAGCAGCAGGGACGCCACCAGCGTCGACTTGCGCCCGATCCGGTCGCCGAAATGGCCGAACAGCGCCGAACCCAGCGGACGGGCGAGGAAGGCGATGCCGAACGTCAGGAAGGACGACAGCATTTGTGCCGTGCCTGAGGTTTGTGGAAAGAACACCGGCCCGATCACCAGGGCCGCCGCCGTGGCATAGACGTAGAAGTCGTAGAACTCGATGGCGGTGCCGATGAAACTCGCGGTCGCCACGCGGGTGGCCGAATTGGTCGGCTGGGCAGGCACAGCCTCGTTGCAGGTAGCGGTCGTCATGCGGTTATCCCTGACAGTCATGTGCTCCGTTGGAGCGAATTATTATGGTCGAACACCCAGGGATGTGGGCGGGTATCCCGTCGCTGTTTCGGGTAGGAACAGTCCCAGGGCTGATGCGGATTTTGCCGATGGTCTGGCCGGAACCGGCTGAGTGCTGGGTAGACACAGGGTTCGGTAAGCGGCTTGAGTATAGGAAGGGGGCTAACGAATCAACAAGAGAGCCCGCACACAATATTGAAGCGTGCACTGCGCTTTTGTGGCGAGGGAGCTTGCTCCCGCTGGGCTGCGAAGCGGCCCTGAGATCTGACAGCTCGGTGTGTCAGGCGGTTTGGGGTTGCTGTTTTTGGGGCTGCTGCGCAGCCCAGCGGGAGCAAGCTCCCTCGCCACGGGGGCTGTGTTTAGAGCACCACCGGCACCGAGCTGTTGTGCCACGCCAGCACCTGGCTGACGCGGTTGTCCACGGTCTCGATGATTTCCAGCCGATAACGGCCGATCTTCAGGCAGACCGGGCTTTCGGGGATGGTTTCCAGAGCTTCGGTCACTAGCCCGTTGAGGGTCTTGGGGCCGTCGCAAGGCAGGTGCCAGCCCAGGGTCCTGTTCAATTCGCGGATCGACGCCGCGCCATCGATCATCAGGCGGCCATCGGGCTGGGGATGTACGTGGGGGTTGTCGAGGCTGTGCTCGCTCTCGAATTCGCCGACGATTTCTTCGAGGATGTCTTCCAGGGTGACGATACCCAGCACTTCGCCGTATTCGTCCACCACCATGCCCAGGCGCCGCTGCTGCTTGTGGAAATTCAACAGTTGCAGTTGCAGTGGCGTGCTTTCGGGCACGAAGTAGGGTTCGTGGGAGGCCGCCAGCAACGCTTCCTGGGTCAGGCTCGCGTCCGCCAGCAAGTGCCGGATCTGGCGGGTGTTGAGCACCGCTTCGACCTGGTTGATATCGCTGTGGAACACCGGCAGGCGGGTACGTCGGTTCAGGCGCAACTGTTCGATGATCTCGCCGATGGGGTCGTCGAGGTTGATCCCATCGACCTCGCTGCGGGGCACGAGGATATCGTTGACGGTGATGTTGTCCAGGGCGTGGATGCCGGAAATCGGATGCAGCCGGCCGCTGCCTTGCTCTGGCTCCTGCTCGCTGCGCGGTGGCGCGGGCATTTCGTCGTCGCTCTGCTGCACCATGCCGGGTTTGCGGGCAAATGGACGCAGCAACAACTGGCTGGCGCCATTCAACAACCAGGCAAATGGATAGAGGATTTTCAACGGGATGCCCAGCAAGGTGTTGCCCAGTGCCAGCACCGCGTCGGGCTGGCGGCTGGCCAGGGTGCGCGGCAGGTAGTCGGCGAATATCAGCAGGGCGGCGCTGGTGCCGAGCCAGGCGACCCAGGGGCCGTTTTCCAGCCAGGTAAAAATCGCCAGCAACGTGCCAATGACCACGGCCAGGGCGCGACAGAGGGTGTTGCACAGGATCAGGCTGGGCAGCGGGAATGTCAGCGTTGCCAGCGGTTTGTCACTGGCGCGAGAGGCCGTGCGCTGGGCCAGCAGGTGCTGCTGGGCGGCTTCGATGGCCGTGAACAGGGCCGACCAGAGGATCAGCACCACCAGCACGGCGAACAACGGCGCTACGGGCAATGTATCCATCAGGGCCGTCCGTCAGATATGCAGGATGTATTCACGGACCAGCTTGCTGCCGAAGTACGCCAGCATCAGCAGGCAGAAACCGGCCAGGGTCCAGCGAATTGCTTTGTGCCCACGCCAGCCGAGGCGGTTGCGGCCCCACAAAAGCACGCTGAACACCACCCACGCCAGGCAGGCCAGCAGGGTCTTGTGCACCAGGTGCTGGGCGAACAGGTTTTCGACGAACAACCAGCCGGAGATCAGCGACAGCGACAGCAGGGTCCAGCCGGCCCAGAGGAAACCGAACAGCAGGCTTTCCATGGTTTGCAGCGGCGGGAAGTTGCGGATCAGCCCGGACGGGTGCTTGTGCTTGAGCTGATGATCCTGCACCAGCAGCAACAGGGCCTGGAACACGGCGATGGTGAACAGGCCGTAGGCGAGGATCGACAGCAGGATGTGGGCAAGGATGCCCGGTTCTTCGTCGATGATCTGCACGGTGCCCGACGGCGCGAACTGCGCCAGCAGCACCGTGGCCAGCCCCAGCGGGAACAGCAGCACCAGCAGGTTTTCCACCGGGATGCGCGAACAGGCCAGCAGCGTCAGGGCGATCACGGCGACGGCGATCAGGCTGGCGGCGTTGAAAAAATCCAGGCCCAGGCCGATCGGTGTCATCAGGTGGGTATAAAGGCTGACCGCGTGGCCGAGCACCGCCAGCACGCCAAGCGTGACCAGCAGGCGTTTGTTCGCCTTGGCGCCGGTGGCCAGGCGGGTGCCTTGATAGAGGGTCGCAGCGGCATAAAGGCAAGCGGCGGCGAGGGTGGCAAGCAAGCTGGGTGACAAGGGGAGCATAAATCCTGTTAGGCAAGCCCGAAAGGCGCTGAGTTTGGCATAGAACCCCCTTCACACGAAAGACCACAGCAAGGTGTACGCCGCACGCTTCTTCGCTATAATCCGCGACCTGCCCACGCCGCAGGCTCGCCGAGCACATTTTTCACGGTCTGGGCCGCCATTATCCCGGTCTCATCTGGGCCTGAAAGGATCGCGCATGTTTGAAAACCTAACCGACCGTCTCTCGCAGACGCTGCGCCATGTCACCGGCAAGGCGAAACTGACCGAGGACAACATCAAAGACACCCTGCGCGAAGTGCGCATGGCGTTGCTCGAAGCCGACGTCGCCCTGCCGGTGGTCAAGGACTTCGTCAATTCGGTCAAGGAACGCGCCGTCGGCACCGAAGTGTCGCGCAGCCTGACGCCGGGCCAGGCGTTCGTGAAGATCGTCCAGGCCGAGCTCGAAAGCCTCATGGGCGCCGCCAACGAAGACCTGAACCTCGCGGCCGTACCGCCAGCGGTGGTGTTGATGGCCGGTCTGCAGGGCGCGGGCAAGACCACGACAGCCGGCAAGCTGGCGCGCTTCCTCAAAGAGCGCAAGAAGAAGTCGGTGATGGTGGTGTCGGCGGACATCTACCGTCCGGCGGCGATCAAGCAGCTGGAAACCCTGGCCAACGACATCGGCGTGACGTTCTTCCCGTCCGACCTGAGCCAGAAGCCGGTGGACATCGCCCAGGCGGCTATTAAAGAAGCGAAGCTCAAGTTCATCGACGTGGTCATCGTCGATACCGCCGGTCGCTTGCACATCGATGAAGAGATGATGGGCGAGATCAAGGCGCTGCATGCCGCGATCAACCCGGTGGAAACCCTGTTCGTGGTCGATGCCATGACCGGCCAGGACGCGGCCAACACCGCCAAGGCGTTCGGTGATGCACTGCCGCTGACCGGCGTGATCCTCACCAAGGTCGATGGTGACGCCCGTGGCGGTGCCGCGCTGTCGGTACGCGCCATCACCGGCAAGCCGATCAAGTTCATCGGTATGGGCGAGAAGAGCGAAGCGCTCGAGCCGTTCCACCCCGAACGTATCGCCTCGCGCATCCTCGGCATGGGCGACGTGCTCAGCCTGATCGAGCAGGCCGAGCAGACCCTCGACAAGGACAAGGCCGACAAACTGGCCAAGAAGCTGAAGAAGGGCAAGGGCTTCGACCTCGAAGACTTCCGCGACCAACTGCAACAAATGAAGAACATGGGCGGCCTTGGCGGCCTCATGGACAAACTGCCGAACATCGGTGGCGTGAACCTGGCGCAGATGGGCAATGCCCAGGGCGCGGCTGAAAAGCAGTTCAAGCAGATGGAAGCCATCATCAACTCCATGACCCCGGCCGAGCGCCGTGACCCTGAGCTGATCAGCGGTTCGCGCAAGCGCCGCATCGCCATGGGTTCCGGCACCCAGGTGCAGGACATCGGTCGCTTGATCAAGCAACACAAGCAGATGCAGAAGATGATGAAGAAATTCTCCGCCAAGGGCGGGATGGCCAAGATGATGCGCGGCATGGGCGGTATGTTGCCCGGTGGCGGCATGCCGAAAATGTAAAGAATCTGCGCCGGCTGTCATGCCGGCGTTGCCCCGCACGGATGCGGGGATCTCCAGCAAACCCGTGCTATGCGGGGGCTGATCTGCCGTTTTTCATGACGGCTCTATGGCAAATCTTGATCGCATGGCGCCAGGCGCCGGAAAAAGACATTTGCAAAAGTCCGGATATTCCTTAGAATATGCGGCCTTTCGGGCACCTATGCCCGCTGTGCATTTAGATTTGCAGCACCGACTACAGGAACGATGTTCACATGCTAACAATCCGTCTTGCCCTTGGCGGCTCCAAAAAGCGCCCGTTTTACCACCTGACCGTAACCGACAGCCGCAACCCGCGTGACGGTTCCCACAAGGAGCAGGTTGGTTTCTTCAACCCTGTTGCCCGTGGTCAGGAAGTTCGTCTGTCCGTGAACCAAGAGCGCGTAGCCTACTGGCTGAGCGTTGGTGCACAACCTTCTGAGCGCGTTGCTCAGTTGTTGAAGGAATCGGCTAAGGCTGCGGCCTGAGCAATATGAACGCGACGCCAAAAGATGCTGATGATTTGATCGTTGTCGGCAAGATCTATTCTGTACATGGCGTTCGCGGCGAAGTGAAGGTGTATTCCTTTACTGATCCGATCAAGAACCTGTTGGACTACAAAACCTGGACGCTCAAGCGCGAAGGTAGCGTGAAACAGGTGGAGCTGGTCAGCGGACGCGGGAACGACAAGTTCCTGGTCGCAAAGCTCAAGGGTCTCGATGATCGTGAAGAAGCACGTCTTCTGGCCGGTTATGAGATCTGCGTGCCGCGCAACCTGTTCCCTGAACTGACCGACGGCGAGTACTACTGGTACCAGCTGGTGGGTCTGAAGGTCATCGACCACCTCGGGCAATTGCTCGGGAAGATCGATCACCTGCTCGAGACCGGTTCGAACGATGTCATGGTGGTCAAGCCTTGCGTCGGCAGCCTGGATGATCGCGAACGCCTGTTGCCCTATACCGAGCAATGCGTGTTGGCCGTCGACCTTGCCGCAGGCGAGATGAAGGTGGAATGGGATGCGGATTTCTAAACGTGGCTAATTTGCGCGTTGAAGTCATCACATTGTTTCCCGAGATGTTTTCCGCCATCAGCGAGTACGGCATAACCAGCCGCGCGGTGAAACAGGAGCTGTTGCAGCTCACCTGTTGGAATCCGCGGGACTACACCACGGATCGGCATCACACTGTGGACGATCGCCCGTTTGGCGGTGGTCCGGGCATGGTGATGAAGATCAAGCCCCTGGAAGATGCGCTGGTTCAGGCCAGGACGGCAGCCGGGGAGGGTGCGAAGGTGATCTACCTGTCGCCCCAAGGCCGCCAGCTGACTCAGTCGGCGGTACGCGAGCTGGCGAATTCGGATGCATTGATCCTGATTGCCGGCCGTTATGAAGGCATTGACGAGCGTTTCATTGAAGCTCATGTCGATGAAGAGTGGTCGATTGGCGACTATGTACTGTCTGGCGGCGAGCTGCCGGCGATGGTCCTGATCGATGCGGTTACACGACTGCTGCCTGGAGCTTTAGGGCATGCAGATTCCGCTGAGGAAGATTCCTTTACGGATGGTCTGCTGGATTGCCCGCACTACACCCGACCGGAGGTGTATGCGGATCAGCGTGTTCCCGACGTGTTGCTAAGTGGCAACCACGCGCACATCCGGCGTTGGCGTTTGCAGCAGTCCCTTGGTCGGACCTACGAACGACGCGCCGATCTTCTGGAAAGCCGCTCGCTTTCTGGAGAAGAGAAGAAGCTGCTCGAGGAATACATCCGCGAGCGGGACGATAGTTAACAACGTATCGATGGTGAGTCCGACGACTCGCCTTAGGAGCACAGCATGACTAACAAAATCATCCTTGCACTCGAAGCAGAGCAGATGACCAAAGAAATCCCTACCTTTGCCCCGGGCGACACCATTGTCGTTCAGGTGAAAGTGAAGGAAGGCGACCGTTCCCGTCTGCAAGCGTTCGAAGGCGTCGTTATCGCCAAGCGTAACCGTGGCGTGAACAGTGCATTCACCGTTCGTAAAATCTCCAACGGTGTTGGCGTAGAGCGTACTTTCCAGACCTACAGCCCGCAAATCGACAGCATGGCTGTGAAACGTCGCGGTGACGTGCGTAAAGCCAAGCTGTACTACCTGCGTGACCTGTCGGGTAAAGCAGCTCGCATCAAGGAAAAACTGGCTTAAGTCCAGCTTCCGATGCAAAAAAAAGCAGCCTGCGGGCTGCTTTTTTGTTGCCTGCGATTTGCACTTTGAGCACCCTGCATAGCTTCATTTTCCATTTCGACGCCGTGTGTGCCCGCCTCCTTCAAGAGTTTTTATGCCAGCCATCGATCATCCGCTGATAGACCAGTTTCTCGACGCCCTGTGGTTGGAGAAGGGCCTGTCCGATAACACCCGTGATGCCTACCGCAGCGACCTGGCGTTGTTCAACGGCTGGCTGCAGGAAAACCACCTGGAGCTGGTCAATGCCGGTCGGGAGTTGATCCTCGATCACTTGGCGTGGCGCCTGGAGCAGAACTACAAACCCCGCTCGACCGCGCGGTTTCTCTCCGGTCTACGTGGGTTTTATCGCTATTTGCTGCGGGAAAAGCTGATCGCGGTGGACCCGACCTTGCGCGTGGAAATGCCGCAACTGGGGCGTCCGCTGCCCAAGTCCCTGTCGGAAGCCGATGTGGAGGCGCTGCTGGCGGCACCCGATCTCAGTGAGGCCATCGGTCAGCGCGACCGGGCCATGTTGGAAGTCCTGTATGCCTGTGGCTTGCGCGTCACCGAGTTGATCAGCTTGACGCTGGAACAGGTCAACCTGCGCCAGGGCGTGCTGCGGGTGATGGGCAAGGGCAGCAAGGAACGCCTGGTGCCGATGGGCGAGGAAGCGATTGTCTGGGTCGAGCGTTATATGCGTGATGCCCGTCATGAATTGCTGGGCGGGCGTCCCAGCGATGTGCTGTTTCCCAGCCTGCGCGGCGAGCAGATGACCCGCCAGACCTTCTGGCATCGCATCAAGCACCAGGCCAAGGTGGCCGGCATCAACAAATCCCTCTCGCCCCACACCTTGCGCCATGCCTTCGCCACGCACCTGCTCAACCACGGTGCCGACTTGCGGGTGGTGCAGATGCTGCTCGGCCATAGCGACCTGTCCACCACCCAGATCTACACCCATGTGGCCCGGGCGAGGTTGCAGGACTTGCATGCCAAGCATCATCCACGCGGTTGAATGAAGATCCCTGGATTGATGAGTACCTGATAGCCCATGTGGGAGCGAGCCTGCTCGCGATGACGGTGGCGCATTCAACATCTATGCAAGCTGATCCGCCGCCATCGCGAGCAGGCTCGCTCCCACAGGTGATCTGTGGTGAACGCCAGATCTGTGAACTCAAGCCCGCCCCCACAGAAAAAAGCATCCATCAATGCCTTGTATCACCGGCATTCGGTCACGCAGCCCTTATGTGGTAGGCTTTGCCGGTTTGCACAGTGGGCGGTTGGAACCCGAATCTGCGGGTCGGCGTTTCCCGTCTCATTTGTTCGCCTCAGGAGTCCCCATGCGTTTGATCCAGATGTTCACCGCCGCCGCCATTGCGTTGGCCAGTACCTTTGCCATCGCCGACGACGCGGCCGACAAGGCTATCCGCAAAAGCCTGGAAAACCTTCAGCTCGAAGTGCCGATCGACACCATCTCGGCCAGCCCCATGGCCGGCCTGTATGAGGTCAAGCTCAAGGGCAGCCGGGTGCTTTACGCCAGTGCCGACGGCCAGTACATCGTCCAGGGCAACCTGTTCGCGCTCAAGGACGGCAAGCCGGTCAACCTCACCGAGATGACCGAGCGTCAGGGCATTTCCAAGTTGATCAACGGCATTCCGGTCGCTGAAACCGTGGTTTATCCGGCGATCGGCGAAACCAAGTCCCACATCACCGTGTTCACCGACACCACCTGCCCGTATTGCCACAAGCTGCACGCCGAAGTACCGGAGCTGAACAAGCGCGGCATCGAAGTGCGCTACGTGGCGTTCCCGCGCCAGGGCCTGGGCTCGCCGGGCGATGAGCAGTTGCAGGCGGTCTGGTGCTCCAAGGACAAGAAAGCGGCCATGGACAAGATGGTCGACGGCAAGGAAATCAAGGCCGCCAAGTGCGAGAACCCGGTTTCCAAGCAGTTCGCCTTGGGTCAGTCCATTGGCGTGAACGGTACGCCGGCCATCGTTTTGGCCGACGGCCAGGTGATTCCGGGCTACCAGCCGGCGCCACAAGTGGCCAAACTGGCCCTGGGCGCGAAATGATCATGGGCGGTCCGCTTTTGAAGATCACGGCTCGGCGAATACATTCGCCGGGCCGTTAAACACAGAGTCGCGTTGCTGCGCGGCTGTATTTCACGGCCGACCTTGCGTCGGCCGTTTCATGGGGAGTCAAGAGTGAATCCGGTCAAAGTAGGCATCTGTGGGTTAGGTACCGTCGGTGGCGGCACCTTCAACGTACTTCAGCGCAACGCCGAGGAAATTTCTCGTCGTGCCGGGCGTGGGATCGAAGTGGCACAAATTGCCATGCGCACGCCAAAGCCTCAGTTCCAGACGACCGGTATTGCGATTACCAACGATGTCTTCGAAGTGGCCACGAACCCTGAGATCGACATCGTCATAGAGCTGGTGGGCGGCTATACCGTTGCCCGCGAGTTGGTACTCAAGGCCATCGAGAATGGCAAGCATGTGGTCACCGCGAACAAGGCGCTTATCGCTGTTCACGGTAATGAGATTTTCGCCAAGGCCCGCGAGAAGGGCGTGATCGTGGCGTTCGAAGCGGCCGTGGCTGGTGGTATCCCGGTGATCAAGGCGATCCGCGAAGGCCTGTCGGCCAACCGCATCAACTGGGTCGCGGGGATCATCAACGGCACCGGCAACTTCATCCTCACCGAGATGCGCGAGAAAGGTCGCACCTTCGAAGACGTGCTCGCCGAAGCCCAGGCCCTGGGCTACGCAGAGGCTGATCCGACGTTCGACGTGGAAGGCATCGACGCAGCGCACAAGCTGACGATCCTGGCGTCCATCGCGTTCGGCATTCCGTTGCAGTTCGACAAGGCCTACACCGAAGGCATCACCAAGCTGACCACCGCTGACGTGAACTACGCCGAAGCCTTGGGCTATCGCATCAAGCACCTGGGCGTGGCGCGCAGCACCGCCAGCGGCATCGAGCTGCGCGTGCACCCGACGCTGATCCCGGCCGACCGCCTGATCGCCAACGTCAACGGCGTGATGAACGCGGTGATGGTCAACGGTGATGCTTCCGGCTCGACGTTGTTCTACGGCGCTGGCGCCGGCATGGAACCGACCGCTTCCTCGGTGGTGGCCGACCTGGTGGACGTGGTTCGCGCCATGACCTCGGACCCGGAAAACCGCGTGCCGCACCTGGCCTTCCAGCCGGACTCGCTGTCGGCGCACCCGATTCTTCCGATCGAGGCGTGCGAAAGCTCCTACTACTTGCGCATCCAGGCCAAGGACCATCCGGGCGTGCTGGCTCAAGTGGCGAGCATCCTCTCGGAGCGCGGCATCAACATCGAGTCGATCATGCAGAAGGAGGTCGAGGAACACGACGGCCTGGTGCCGATGATCCTGCTGACCCACCGTGTGGTCGAGCAGAACATCAACGACGCGATTGCGGCGCTGGAAGCGCTCCAGGGTGTCGTTGGGCCGGTGGTCCGTATCCGCGTCGAACATTTGAATTAATTTAGCGGCAAGTTATAAGCTGCAAGCCGCAAGTAGAAGCCGAACCGCTTTGACTTGTCGCTTGCCGCTTGACCTTGAAGCTCAAACCGAAGGTTTGCCAAAAAATGCGCTATATCAGCACCCGCGGCCAGGCACCGGCCCTGAATTTCGAAGATGTCCTCCTGGCCGGCCTGGCCACGGATGGCGGTCTCTATGTGCCGGAAAACCTGCCGCGTTTCACCCAGGAGGAAATCGCCTCCTGGGCCGGCCTGCCGTATCACGAGCTGGCGTTCCGGGTCATGCGCCCGTTCGTCACCGGCAGCATCCCGGACGCCGATTTCAAAAAGATCCTGGAAGAGACCTATGGCGTCTTTTCCCACAATGCCATCGCACCGCTGCGTCAGCTCAACGGTAACGAATGGGTCATGGAGCTGTTCCACGGCCCGACCCTGGCGTTCAAGGACTTCGCCCTGCAACTGCTCGGTCGCCTGCTGGACTACGTGCTGCAAAAGCGTGGCGAGCGCGTGGTGATCGTCGGTGCCACCTCTGGCGACACCGGTTCGGCGGCCATCGAAGGCTGCAAGCATTGCGAAAACGTTGACATTTTCATCCTGCACCCGCACAACCGGGTTTCGGAAGTGCAGCGTCGGCAGATGACGACGATTTTCGGCGATAACATCCACAACATCGCCATCGAAGGCAACTTCGATGACTGCCAGGAAATGGTCAAGGCCAGCTTCGCCGACCAGAGCTTCCTCAAGGGCACGCGGCTGGTGGCGGTGAACTCGATCAACTGGGCGCGGATCATGGCCCAGATCGTTTATTACTTCCACGCGGCCCTGCAATTGGGCGGCCCGGCCCGTTCCGTGTCGTTCTCGGTGCCGACCGGCAACTTCGGCGATATTTTCGCCGGTTACCTGGCGCGCAACATGGGCCTGCCGATCAACCAATTGATCGTCGCCACCAACCGCAACGACATCCTGCACCGCTTCATGAGCGGCAATCAGTACGTCAAGGAAACCCTGCACGCCACGCTGTCGCCTTCAATGGACATCATGGTGTCGTCGAACTTCGAACGCCTGCTGTTCGACCTGCACGGTCGCAACGGTGCGGCGATTGCCGGGCTGATGGACAGCTTCCGCCAGGGCGGCGGTTTCAGCGTCGAGCCCGAGCGCTGGACCGAAGCCCGCAAGCTGTTCGACTCCCTGGCCGTGGACGATGAGCAGACCTGCGAAACCATCGCCGAGGTGTTCGCACAGAGCGGCGAACTGCTCGATCCGCACACGGCTATCGGCGTCAGGGCGGCCCGTGAATGCCGTCGCAGCCTGGACATTCCGATGGTGATCCTGGGCACGGCGCATCCGGTCAAGTTCCCGGAAGCGGTGGAGAAAGCCGGTGTAGGAAAAGCGCTCGAACTGCCTGCGCATCTTTCTGATTTGTTTGAGCGAGATGAGCGTTGCACCGTGTTGCCCAACGACTTGAAAGCCGTGCAGGCCTTTGTCAGCCAGCATGGCAATCGCGGCAAGCCACTCTGACCGGGTAAACCTGTCACATTTTGAAGCCCGTCTCCTGACGGGCTTTCTTGTTTCTGCATGCCAAACTGGCCGGGTTTTCGCCCTTGGAGGGATGGGCGAGTCATCTCGAAGGAAATGCAGATGTCGTTTTTTATCAAAGGCAAGCCAGCCCTGGGCTGGGTAATGGGCCTGGCCCTGATGTACTGGACGCAAGGAGGCAATGCGGCGCAGTTGGCGGCTTTCGAAACACCACCGCCCAACCCTGGCGAACGGCTGGTGCTGGACGCGCAGGAGTTGAAGTGGATCAAGGAGAACCCCCGGGTCATCGTGGCCACGATGCAGTTTCCGTTGTACCTGTTCAAGAACGAACAGGGGCAGTGGAATGGGCTGAACCACGACGTGCTCCAGCGCATCGGGCACATGACCGGCCTTGAGTTCGTGCATCGGGAATCGTTCTCCCCCGGTGAATTGCTGACGATGCTGGAGAATGGCGAGGCCGACATGACGACCTTGCTGGCGATGAATGAAGAACGCCGGGACTTCCTGAGTTTCAGCCATGCATTCGGCGGTTCCGGTTGGGTATTCGTCGGCCGAGACGGGGAATCGTCCCTCCATTCCCTGGAGCAGCTCGAAGGGAAGGTTTTGGCATTGCCGGCACGGCATGCCTTGGAGGCGGAAATCAGGCGCGATTACCCGGCGATCAAGTTGCGCACGACCAAGACCTATGGCGAGGCGCGGGCGCTGGTGGAGAGCCGGGAAGCCTACGCCACCATCGAAAATGAAACCGGGGTGCATCTCTATCCAGCCGGGCAGTTGCAGGTCGGCAGCGGTCTTGAGGGCAAGTGGGAACCGGACTACCTGGCGGTGCGCCAGGACCTGATCGTGCTGTTGAGTATCTTGAATAAAGCACTGGAAGCCTTCCCGGCCGAGGACATGCGTGCACTGCGTTCGAAATGGATGGCCGGTGCGACGCCCGTCCAGGCGCCATCGATCTGGGAGCGGATATCCAGCTGGGGCTACTGGTGTGTGATCGTGGTCATGGTGTTTGGCCTCTTGTCCCTGCTGTGGAACCGCCGCCTGCAGATACAGATCGACCAACGCCTCAAGGCCGAAGCGGTCCTCAAGGATCAGTTGATGCTCCAGCGGGCCTTGATGGATGCCATTCCCGACCCGATTTTCATCTGTGATCTGGAAGGGCGCCTGATCATGTGCAACAAAAGCTATGAAGACCAGTTCGCGACCCGCTTCGAAAAACTGCGGGGCACGCGGCTTACCGACTCGGCATCATTCCCGCCGGCCACCGCCGAGCTGCTGCATGGGGAAGTGATGGAGCAATTGCGCACCGGCCAGTCTCGATTCGTCGACCGGCAATTGATGTTCAGCGGCGGATTGCGGGAAATCTATCATTGGTCGGTGCCGTTCTATGGGGCTGATGGACAGTTACGCGGCCTCCTGGGGGGCTGGACCGATGTCGGGCGGCGCTGGCGCCGTTGCGACAGGGGCCTGGCTGAGCCGGCCGTCACCCCGTAACGCTCCCGGAGAACGCTGTTGTTTGCCTGTCATATTGGACGCGCATGCTCGGTTGAACAGGTTGAAGGCATGCCGGTTCGGTGCGCTGACGAACTTTCTGCTGCGGCCCACGGTCATTTACTGTGCACATGCAGTTGTTTCGGACTATTGAAGGGTGAGCGAATGGAAAGTATCAGCCTATTGCTGAATGAAGCCTTGAGCCCGTATCAGGTCTCGCTGACTCCCTCCGGCGCCAAGGGCGAATGCCGGGTGACGCTGAAGAATGCCAGCGGGGTCATCATGGTCGAGCGAGTGTTCAATCAGGCCCAATTGACCGACAAGCGTCAGTTGACCGACGTGGTCGATGGCCTGCATCGCGATGTGCTGATTGCCGAGGGCCGCCTGGAGCCCTGTGTGATTGCGGCGTTGCGCAATCTGGCGCGCGACAAGGTCATGGTCGCGGCGAATTGACTGGGGTTTTGTGGGAACCTTCCTACGTCTTGATGAGTCAGACCCTTTACCAGCAAGAGCGAGCATTGTGCTCCGGTGCTTGTCGCTTGTTGTACGAACCTTGAATGGTTACGTTTAACCCCGAGTCGTCTCCCCACTTCTCGGGGTTTCTTTTTGCCCGGCTTTTACGTTTTTAGCGCGCGATCTGTCAGGCGCTGATGGAGCTTTTGTGGGAGCGAGCTTGCTCGCGATGACGGACTGACAGTTGACCGGGATTTTTTGGTTGGGTACATATCCATTGCTGCTGTAACGGCCACTTAGGGTTCCGCCCTGACGGCGGGTCACTTTTGAAAAGCCCGGAAGCCGGCCCAGTCAAAAGTAACCAAAACGCTTTTGCCCCACCACTCGGTGCCTCGCTTAGGCTCGGCATGCACTCACTCCGGCATTGCTCCGTGGGCCCGCCGCGAAGGGCCATCCATGGCCCAGCGCGGCTATCCCGGCATCCATGCCGGGATGCCCACTCCACAATGCCTGCGTTCGGCCAGCGTGGTTAACGGGGCGCCAAAATCAACGTCCACCGCGAGGCGGCCTAACAGCCGACCTGGCTCTTGATGGAGACCGCGTTCCCCTGTGGGAGCGAACCTGCTCGCGAAGGCGGCCTAGTAGCCGGCCTATCTCTTGCGGATGTACCCCGACCCAACTGTGGGAGCGAGCCTGCTCGCGATTGCGGCTTAGTAGCCGGCCTATTTCTTGCGGATGTACCCCGACCCAACGGTGGGAGCGAGCCTGCTCGCGAAGGCGGCCTGACAGCCGACCTATCTCTTTCGGATGTACCCCGACCCAACTGTGGGAGCGGGCTTGCTCGCGAAGGCGGCCTAGTAGCCGGCCTATCTCTTGCGGATGTACCCCGACCCAACGGTGGGAGCGAGCCTGCTCGCGAAGGCGGCCTGACAGCCGACCTATCTCTTTCGGATGTACCCCGACCCAACTGTGGGAGCGAGCCTGCTCGCGATTGCGGTATGCCAGTCAACATCGAGTCGACTGAACCGACGCTATCGCGAGCAAGCTCGCTCCCACCGTTTGATCTTCAGTGACAGCCCCCTGCGGCGTGTCAGATGGCGCCATCGCTGCGCAGTCTGGCGATCTGCTGCGCGTCGTAGCCCAGCTCGCCGAGCACTTGGGCATTGTGTTCACCCAGCGCCGGGCCGACCCATTCGCAGGTGCCCGGGGTGTTGGAGAGCTTCGGTACGATCCCCGGCATCTTGAACGCCTTGCCGTCCGGCAGCTTGGCCTGCAGGAACATTTCACGGGCGAGGAATTGCGGGTCGTTGAACATATCCTCGGCGCTGAAGATCCGACTGGCCGGTACGCCGGCCTGGTTCAGTTGGTCGATAACGCTATCGAGCGGCAGCGCGTTGACCCAGCGATCAATGACCCCGTACAGCTCGTCACGGCGGCTGTCTCGGCCGTCATTGCTGGCCAGTTGCGGGTCATTGGCCAGGTCGTCACGGCCGATGATCTGCATGAAGCGCTTGAAGATCGCATCGCCGTTGGCGCCAATCTGCACGTGCTTGCCATCGGCGCTGGTGTGGATGGACGAGGGGGTGATGCCGGGCATGATGTTGCCGGTGCGCTCGCGGATGAAGCCGAACACGTCGAACTCCGGCACCATGCTTTCCATCATGGCGAAAATCGCCTCGTACAGGGCCACGTCCACCACTTGTCCGGTTCCGCCATTGATCTCGCGGTGACGCAGGGCCATCAATGCGCCAATCACGCCCCAGAGGGCCGCGATGGAATCGCCGATGGAGATCCCGGTGCGCACTGGTGGGCGGTCTTCGAAGCCGGTGATGTAGCGCAGGCCGCCCATGGATTCGCCCACCGCGCCAAACCCCGGTTGGTCTTTCATCGGCCCGGTCTGGCCGAAGCCCGAAAGCCGCACCATCACCAGTTTAGGGTTCAGTGCATGCAGTACATCCCAGCCCAGGCCGAGCTTTTCCAATACGCCGGGGCGAAAGTTCTCGATCAGGATGTCGGCTTCGCCGAGCAGTTTTTTCAGGATCGCCAGGCCATCGGGGTGCTTGAGGTTCAAGGTCAGGGACTTCTTGTTGCGTGCCTGGACGAACCACCACAACGAGGTGCCTTCGTACAGCTTGCGCCACTTGCGCAGCGGATCACCGCCGTCAGGCGATTCGACCTTGATGACTTCGGCACCGAATTCGCCGCAGATGCGCGAGGCGAAGGGCCCGGCGATCAAGGTGCCGAGTTCGATGACTTTGACGCCGGCAAGGGGTTTGGCAGTAAGCGACATGACGGATCCTGTAGGACAAAGGCAGAACGAGTAGAGCGTTTTATCATAGGCCAGGGATGGTCGCCGCAGGTTGATGGTCGGCAATTCGTGGATTGCCCGCGTCATCGGTTAGACTTGCCGCCTTTCCTCGTATCAAGAAGCCCGTTCATGGCCCAGCCGTCCACGACCTACAAGTTTGAACTGAACCTCACCGACCTCGACCGCAATGTGTACGAGAATGTGAAGCAGACCATCGCCCGCCATCCTTCGGAAACCGAAGAGCGTATGACCGTGCGCCTGTTGGCCTACGCGTTCTGGTACAACGAGCTGCTGGCGTTTGGTCGTGGTCTGTCAGACGTCGATGAGCCTGCGCTGTGGGAAAAAAGCCTGGATGACCGTGTGCTGCACTGGATCGAAGTCGGCCAGCCGGATGCCGATCGCCTGACCTGGTGCTCGCGCCGGACCGAGCGCACCAGCCTGCTGGCCTATGGCAGCCTGCGGGTGTGGGAAGGCAAGGTGATCCCGGCGGTCAAGAACCTGAAGAACGTCAACATCGCCGCCGTGCCCCAGGAAGTGCTCGAAACCCTGGCCAAGGACATGCCCCGGGTGATCAAGTGGGATGTGATGATCAGCGAGGGCACGATTTTCGTGACCGACGACCGTGGCCAGCATGAAGTCCAGCTGCAATGGTTGCTGGGCGAGCGTGGTTGAACCATTGACCCGGTATTGAGTGAACTGATTGTGGGAGCGAGCTTGCTCGCGAAGACGGCAGATCAGTCTGCATTGATGTTGAATGTGCCGCCGCATTCGCGAGCAAGCTCGCTCCCACCCAAGCGTTCCTTGCCACAACCTTCATGATTTCCAGAGAAAATTTTGTCACCCCATGCGCATAGAACCCCGCCAACTGCCCGACACCCTGCCATTCCTCGGTGACCTGCCGCCCCTGTTGACCCGCTTGTACGCAGCACGCGGCGTGCAGTCCGAGGCGGAACTGGACAAGAGCCTGGCGCGCTTGATTCCGTTTCAGCAGCTCAAGGGGATCGACGCCGCGGTGGATCTGCTGGTGACGGCGTTGGAGCAGCGCCAGCGCATCCTGATCGTGGGGGATTTCGATGCCGATGGCGCGACCGCCAGCACCGTGGGCATGCTGGGGTTGCGCCTGCTCGGTGCGGTCCATGTCGATTACCTGGTGCCCAATCGCTTCGAATATGGCTACGGGCTGACCCCGGAAATCGTCGAAGTCGCCCTGGCCCGCGAACCGCAGTTGCTGATCACCGTGGATAACGGCATCTCCAGCGTGGAAGGCGTGGCGGCGGCGAAAGCGGCGGGGCTCCAGGTGCTGGTCACCGACCACCATTTGCCCGGCCTCGAACTGCCGGCGGCCGATGCCATCGTCAATCCGAACCAGCCGGGCTGTGAATTCCCGAGCAAGGCCCTGGCCGGTGTCGGGGTGATTTTCTATGTACTGATGGCCCTGCGGGCGCGTCTGCGCGGCCTGGGGTGGTATGCCAACACACCCCAGCCGAACATCGGCGAATTGCTCGACCTAGTGGCCCTGGGCAGCGTGGCCGACGTGGTGCCCCTGGACGCGAATAACCGGATCCTGGTGCACCAGGGCCTGGAACGGATTCGCGCCGGACGCGCCCGGCCCGGTATCAAGGCGATCCTGGAAGTGGCCAAGCGCGACGCTTCACGGATTACCTCCACCGACCTCGGGTTTATCCTCGGGCCGCGTCTGAATGCGGCAGGGCGCCTGGACGACATGAGCCTGGGCATCGAATGCCTGCTCACCGACGACCCGGCCCTGGCGCGGGAGATGGCGGCGCAACTGGACGGCATGAACCAGGACCGCAAGTCAATCGAGCAGGGCATGCAGCGTGAAGCCCTGGCCCAGCTCAAGGACTTGCCGGTGGAGTCGATGCCATTCGGTTTGTGCCTGTTCGATCCCCAGTGGCACCAAGGGGTGATCGGCATTCTTGCCTCGCGGATGAAAGAGCGTTATTTCCGCCCGACCATCGCCTTTGCCGATGCCGGGGACGGCTTGCTCAAGGGCTCGGGCCGCTCGGTGCCGGGCTTTCACATCCGCGATGCGCTGAGTGTGGTGGCGGCGCAGCATCCGACCCTGATCAGCAAGTACGGCGGTCATGCCATGGCGGCGGGGCTGACGTTGCCGGAGGCGAATTTTCCGTTGTTCGCCGAAGCGTTCGATGCGGAAGTGCGTCGGCAATTGCGTGAAGAAGACCTGACCGGCCGGCTGTTGTCGGACGGCACCTTGGCGGTGGAGGAATTCCACTTGGAACTGGCCCGGGCGCTGCGCCATGCCGGTCCCTGGGGCCAGCATTTCCCGGAGCCGATGTTCCATGGCGTGTTCCAGTTGGTCGAACAACGCGTGGTGGGCGAACGGCACCTGAAGGTCATCCTCAAGAGCGAGTGCGGCTCGGTGAAGCTCGATGGCATCGCCTTTGGCATTGATCGCGAGATCTGGCCCAACCCTACCGTGCGTTGGGTGGAGCTGGCCTACAAGCTCGACCTCAACGAGTTCCGCGGCCAGGAAACGGTGCAGTTGATGATTGCCCATATCGAGCCGCGGTAGCCGATACGCCGATGGGCCTTTGTGGCGAGGGAGCTTGCTCCCGCTGGGCTGCGAAGCAGCCCCCTGAATTCCAGCCATCACATCGCAAGGGGACGCTGGCGCGTCCAGCGGGAGCAAGCTCCCTCGCCACAGAAGTCGGGTAAGGACGCCACGGCGTCACACCGTCGGTTTTTAAGTTCTGAACCCTCCCGCCTCCCGGGTTGTCGACTAGGCTCTAAGCACTGCTTGATAGCCCTTGTGACGTCTTGTCGAATTTTTTGCCCGCGGGGGCGGGTGTTGCACCTTCTTGTCACTCGTCGACTTTTCAAACAGAACCCTGGAGCCTGCCCACTGATTCGAGAGGTGCCCCATGAGTCTGCTGCTGGAACCCTATACCCTTCGCCAATTGACCCTGCCCAATCGCATCGCGGTATCGCCGATGTGCCAGTATTCAAGCACCGATGGCCTGGCCAACGATTGGCACCTGGTGCACTTGGGCAGCCGCGCCGTGGGCGGTGCCGGCCTGGTATTCACCGAAGCCACCGCCGTGACCGCCGACGGCCGCATCACCGCCCAGGACCTGGGGCTGTGGAACGATGAACAGATCGAACCCTTGCAACGCATCACCCGGTTCATCACCGCCCAAGGGGCCGTGCCGGGCATCCAACTGGCCCATGCCGGGCGCAAGGCCAGCACCTGGCGGCCCTGGCTGGGCAAGCATGGCAGCGTCAAACCGGCCGACGGAGGCTGGGTGCCGGTCGGCCCGTCGCCGATTGCCTTCGACCCGCAACACACCCAGCCGGTGCAACTGGACGAAGGGCAGATCGCCGATCTGATCCAGGCCTTCGTGGATGCGGCCAAGCGCGCCCTCACGGCCGGCTTCAAGGTGGTCGAGGTCCACGCGGCCCATGGTTATCTGCTGCATCAATTCTTGTCGCCCTTGAGCAACCAGCGGCGCGATCAATACGGCGGCTCGTTCGAGAACCGCATCCGGCTGGTGCTGCAAGTCACCGAAGCGGTCCGGGCCGTATGGCCTGAAGAGCTGCCGGTGTTCGTTCGCGTCTCCGCCACCGATTGGGTCGAGGACGGTTGGAACCCGGATGAAACCGTGGAGCTGGCGCGGCGCTTCAGGGCGCTGGGGGTGGACCTGATCGACGTGTCATCGGGCGGCACGGCCGCCAATGCGGAAATCCCCACCGGCCCGGGTTACCAGACACGCTTTGCCGAACGGGTGCGCAAGGAGTCGGAAATCGCCACCGGCACCGTCGGCATGATTACCGAACCGGCCCAGGCCGAACACATCCTGCGCACCTGCCAGGCCGACATCATTTTCCTGGCCCGCGAATTGTTGCGCGATCCGTACTGGGCCTTGCATGCCGATGATGACCTGGGCGGCCGCAAGGCCACGTGGCCGGCGCAGTACCAGCGGGCCACCCATCGGGACCAGCCGATCCATGAGTCGGATTTGCGGGACTGAGTGTTTGGTAAAACAAAAGCCCCGGTCGATTTGGCCGGGGCTTTTTGTTTATTGGGCTGGATTATTCGGTGGCTGTAGCGGCCTCATCGCGAGCAAGCTCGCTCCCACAGTGGACTGTGTTGGGGCACAGAACTTGTGATCCACCCACTACCCTGTGGGAGCGAGCTTGCTCGCGATGGGGCCAGCCCAAGCGCCGAATCACTATCAGGGATACTTACGCTTATCCGGCGCCGGCGGGAAGTACTGGTACAACCAGGTCTCGCTCAAGGTACGGTCCTTGGTGCGAATGAACAGGCGCATCTCCACCGGGTCCACGCGGTCGTCGGTCGGGTACCAGTCGAAGGTGATGCGGTAGCCCTTGATCGCATCCAGCACCAACACGTTGAAGTCCTTCACCTCGCCGTGGGAACAGGTCACCACCGGTTCGATGCCGGTGCCCGGCGGCAGTTGGTCGAGGCCGCCACCGCTGAAGTCCACGGCGAAACGACGTGCCCAGACGGTCGGGTAATGCTCGCCCGGTGCCCAGCCTTCGATGAAGCCGCCCATGCCTGAACGGGTGGCGTCGACGTGGGCCAGGTCGGTGCTGACCGGCGGCAGCGCGCTCCAGTAGAGCTTGTAGCCGTAGTTCAGCGAGTCGCCGGCGGCCACCGGTTTTTTCGGCGTCCAGAACGCGACAATGTTGTCCAGGGTCTCGCCAGTGGTCGGAATCTCCAGCAGGTCCACCGAGCCTTCGCCCCAGGCCGTCGTCGGTTCGACCCACAGGCTTGGACGCTTGCTGTACCAGTCCACGGTGTCCTGGTAACTGGCAAAGTCGTGATCGGTCTGCACCAGGCCGAAACCTTTCGGATTATTGTCGGCGAAGGCGTTGAACTGCAGGGTGGCGGGGTTGTTCAACGGCCGGCAGACCCACTCGCCGTTGCCGCGCCACATGGCCAGCCGGTCGGAGTCATGGATTTGCGGGTGAATGGTGTCGCACATGCGCCGTTCGACGGTGCCGCAGCTGAACATGCTGGTCATGGGGGCGATGCCCAGTTGCTCGATGGCGGTACGGGCATTGACGTGCGCGTCGATCTCCATCACCACCCGGGTCGGTTGGCAATCGATGTCGAACCGATAGGCACCGGTGGCGCTGGGGGAGTCGAGCAGGGCGTAGACCACGAAGCGGGTGCTGTTCTTGTCCGGGGTTTCGAACCAGAACTTGGTGAAGTCCGGGAACTCCTCACGCTTCTTGGCATAGGTGTCGATGGCCAGGCCGCGGGCCGACAGCCCGTACTGGCCGCTGGCATCCACGGCGCGGAAATAGCTGGCCCCCAGGAACGAAACGATGTCGTGTCGATCCAGCTCCGGCGCCTTGAAGACACGAAAGCCGGCGAAGCCCAGGTCACCCGTCAGTTGCGAGGTGTTGACCGTGGTTTTCTCATAGTTGAACAGTTCCGGACGGAAGTGCACTTCACGGGCCATGCGCGTCTTCGGGTCGACGCTGTACATGCGCACCGGCTGCTTGAAACCCATGCCGACGTGGAAGAACTGTGCATCCAGTTGCCCATCCAGATCATTCCACAGCGAGTGGTTGACGTCGTACTGGATGGCGTTGAACTGCAGCGGCGACATTTGCGCCAGGGTGGGTGGCAGGACTTGCTTGGTGTCGACGTAGCGGCTCTCGGCCAGCCGTTTGGCCTGATCCTTCAAACCGTTGAAATCGAAGGGACGGGCTTCGCCGTCGGCAGTCTGATCGGCGGCCCAGGCGCGTGCGGCCATGAGCCCGGAGGCCGACAGCCCGGTGTAGGCGGCGAAGGCCATGGAGGCCTTGAGCAGATTCCTGCGGTGCATAAATACAACCTTTCTCAAAACAGTCCCGAGCCGACCCTGGCAACAAAGACTGATAAAGGAGTTCGGACATGCCTTTGGCCAAACGCGACGAACGTTAGAACAGATGCCTGAGAGCTGGATCGGTTCACCGAGGCGCAAAATCATAGGGGAAATACAGGCTTTGAGAGCAAGGAAAGCGTGGCTTGGTCAAATTTTCTTACAGTTATTTCTTTTTTTATGTCGATTCCAACTTTTTTTGACTAATTACTCTAAAACTCCCTTTTCACGCTTTGAATCCTCCCTATTCTTTAGCGTGATAGACGATCCAACCCGGGTTCAGACGGCGCTATCAGGTCAACCTCGACGTAAAGAAGGACAACTCATGACAAAAATACAGGGCATTACCGAAATGCTGGGGATCTTTCCAGGCCTGACCAACCCGCGCAGGCCACGCCGGCTCAGCCTGGAAGAATTGAGACTGGTCGAGCGCTATCGGGAGTTGTCGGAAAGCGACCGCATCGCCATGCGCTACCTGGTGGATGCGATGCGCAGTGTTTCGCGGTTTTGAAGCGTGGTGCAGGTGAGCGGCCGGGGCGGGAGCACCGGCCAACATCACTCTGGCGACCAGTCCTGGCGACGTTCGGTGCGCTGGTGCAGTATCCGCAGGACCTGCAGTTGGCCATGCTTGAGCCGGTAGGGGGCAACGAATGGATAGCGTGTCAGCACCAGCTCGCGGATATCGGGAACGAGCGAAGGACGGCCCGAACCGGGAAAGCGTTGCAGTTGACGCAGTGTCTCCAGGATGGCGCGGATGACATCATCGGCGCCTTCCGCGCCGATAGCGCTTTGGTAATGTTCGTGGATCGAGTCGAGGTCACTCTGTGCTTTGTCGGTCAGTACGATGCTCGGCACGCTTTGCCCACTTAGCCTTCACGGCGTCCAGATCGGTCAGATTTCCAGCGTCGGCATCGGCTATGCCTTCGCTGATGGCTTGCAGATGCCAGGATTCGGCTTCCACATATCGGACCAGTGCACGCTTGAGGTGATACTGGCGGTCGCGGTCAGTGGCGGCAGCCAGCGAGTCCAGCTGTTGAGCCAGACCTTCTTCCACACGAAAGGACAAAACGGGCGAGGCCATGGCTGATCTCCAAGGTGTATACGTTGTAGACACCCTAGGTGCTGCCAGGATTTCCGTCAACCGGCAGGCGTGCACCGATCGACGAAAACCTTAGCAGGGCGAACGCAGGGCAGGCGCGAGCATGTGTTGCCAACGTTGTCTTGTCGTCAATGCTTGAACATCACATGCCGCACCACCGTGTAATCCTCCAGCCCGTACATGGACATGTCCTTGCCATAGCCGGAACGTTTCTGACCGCCATGGGGCATTTCGCTGACGAGCATGAAGTGGGTGTTCACCCAGGTGCAACCGTATTGCAGGCGTGCCGACAGGCGATGAGCGCGGCCGATGTCGGCGGTCCATACCGATGAGGCCAGGCCGTAGTCCGAATCGTTGGCCCAGGCCAGCACTTGCGCTTCGTCGAGGAACGGGGTGACGGACACCACCGGCCCGAAGACTTCCCGGCGGACGATTTCGTCATCCTGCTGGGCGTCGGCCAGCACCGTCGGTTCGAAGAAGAACCCGTTGCCGTCCACGGCCTTGCCACCGGTGACCAGGCGGATATGCGGCTGGGCGATGGCCCGCTCGACGAAAGCGGCCACGCGGTCGCGGTGCTGGGCGGTGATCAGCGGGCCCATCTCGGTGTCGGATGCACCCTGCAGCCCATACTTGATGCTGCCCACCGCGGCACCGAGCTTCTCGACGAACTGGTCATAGATGCCTTGCTGGGCATAGATGCGGCAGGCGGCGGTGCAGTCCTGGCCGGCGTTGTAGAAACCGAAGGTACGAATGCCTTCCACGGCCGCGTCAATGTCGGCGTCGTCGAAAATGATCACCGGGGCTTTGCCGCCCAGTTCCATGTGCATGCGCTTGACGCTGTCGGAGGTGCTGGAAATGATGTTCGAGCCGGTGGCGATGGAGCCGGTCAGCGACACCATGCGCACTTTCGGGTGAGTGACCAGCGGGTTGCCGACGGTTGGCCCTCGGCCGAAGATCACGTTGAGCACGCCAGCCGGGAAAATCTCCGACGCCAGTTCCGCCAGGCGCAGCGCCGTCAGCGGGGTTTGCTCCGAAGGCTTGAGCACCACGGTATTGCCGGCGGCGATGGCCGGGGCGATTTTCCAGGCGACCATCATCAGCGGGTAGTTCCACGGCGCGATGGAGGCGATGACGCCCACCGGGTCGCGACGGATCATCGAAGTGTGCCCCGGCAGGTACTCGCCGCCCGCCGAACCGCTCATGCAGCGGCTGGCGCCGGCAAAGAAGCGGAACACGTCGGCAATCGCCGGGATCTCGTCGTTCAGCGCGGCGCTCAAGGGTTTGCCGCAGTTGTCCGACTCCAGCTTCGCCAGTTCCTCGCCGTGGGCTTCGATAGCATCGGCCAGCTTGAGCAGCAACAGGGAACGGTCCTTGGGCGGCACTTGCGACCAGGCCTCGAAAGCGCTGTCGGCGGCGCGCACGGCGGCATCGACCTGGGCTTCGCTGGCTTCGTTGATTTCCACCAGCACCCGGCCCAGCGACGGGTTGAACACCGCCTGGCCAGGGCCTTCGCCGTTTACCAGGTGGCCGTTGATCAGCAGTTTGGTTTGCATGTCGAAGTCCTCTTGAAGGTTTCCCAAGTCCCCTGTGGGAGCGAGCTTGCTCGCGATAGCGGTGGATCATTCAGCCGTTGCAGCGACTGATACGACGCCTTCGCGAGCAAGCTCGCTCCCACAGGATTGCGGTTCCCGCAGTAAGCGATCACCGTTGATTATTTCCCGCCGCTCCCGGCCACGCTCTCACCCCCACGGGTCAGGTAATACGCGCCGAGTATCGGCAGCATCGTGACCATCATCACCAGCATCGCCACCACGTTGGTCACCGGTACGTCGCGCGGGCGGCTGAGCTGGTTGAGCAGCCACAACGGTAAGGTGCGTTCGTGGCCGGCGGTGAAGGTGGTGACGATGATTTCGTCGAACGACAGCGCAAACGCAAGCATCCCACCGGCCAGCAGTGCCGATCCCAGGTTGGGCAAGATGATGTAGCGAAAGGTCTGCCAGCCGTCGGCGCCCAGGTCCATCGAGGCCTCGATCAGGCTATGGGAAGTGCGGCGCAGGCGGGCGATCACATTGTTGTAGACGATCACCACGCAGAAGGTGGCATGGCCGACGACGATGGTGAACATCCCCGGTTCGATGCCCAGGGTCTTGAAGGTCGCCAGCAGGGCAATGCCGGTGATGATCCCCGGCAAGGCAATCGGCAGGATCAGCATCAGCGAAATGCCCTGTTTGCCAAAGAAGTCGCGGCGGTACAGCGCCGCCGAGGCCAGGGTGCCGAGCACCATGGCGATCAGCGTGGCGATGGCTGCGACCTGTAATGACAGCTTGATCGCCTCCAGCACGTCCGGGCGCGAGAAGGCGACGCTGAACCACTTCAGGGTCAGACCCTTGGGCGGGAAGCTGAACGCCGCGTCCTCGGTGTTGAAGGCGTAGAGGAAGATGATCAGGATCGGGAAATGCAGGAACACCAGCCCGCCCCACGCTGCGATCCGCAAGCCCCATGAGGCCCGGTCTTGAGAATCAGAGTGCATCGAAGGCTCCCAGTCGCTTGACGACGGATAGGTAGATCGCGATCAGCACGATGGGCACCAGGGTGAACGCCGCCGCCATGGGCATGTTGCCGATGGCGCCTTGCTGGGCGTAGACCATGCTGCCGACGAAGTAGCCCGGCGGGCCCACCAGTTGCGGCACGATGAAGTCCCCCAGGGTCAGCGAGAAGGTGAAGATCGAGCCGGCGGCGATGCCCGGGATCGACAGCGGCAGGATCACCTGCATGAACGTCTGGCGTGGCCTGGCACCCAGGTCTGCCGAGGCCTGCAGCAGCGATGGCGGCAGACGTTCCAGGGAGGCCTGGATCGGCAGGATCATGAATGGCAGCCAGATGTAGACAAACACCAGGAAGCGTCCCAGGTGCGAGGTGGACAACGTGCTGCCACCCACCCCCGGGATCCCCAGCACGAATTGCAACACCGGTCCCAGGCCCAGGTGCTGGACGAACCACTGCGCCACGCCGCCCTTGGCCAGCAGCAGCGTCCAGGCATAGGCCTTGACGATATAGCTGGCCCACATCGGCAGCATCACCGCGATGTAGAAAAACGCCTTGGTCTTGCCGTGGGTGTAGCGCGCCATGTAGTAGGCGATCGGGAACGCGACAATGGCGCTGGCGATGGACACCGTAATGGCCATGCTCAGGGTGCGCAAAATGATGTCGAAGTTCGAGGGTTGGAACAGCGCCGTGAAATTCGCCAGGGTCAGGTCCGGCGTGACCGCCATGGTGAAGTCGTCGAAGGTGTAGAAACCTTGCCACAGCAGGGTCAGCAGCGAGCCGAGGTAGATCGCGCCGAACCAGAGCAGCGGCGGCACCAGCAACAGCGACAGGTACAGGTTGGGCCGTCGGTACAGCAGGTTGGCGAAACGCCGCAGCGGCGAACCGGGCGCAGGCGCTTGGGGGATGGCCAGGGTGTTCATTTCACACCTCGCCACTGACGGTGTCGTGCAGCGTGACCATCGCCTCACGGGCCCAGCGGACGCTGAGGTGCTGGCCGGTCTGGTGCTGGGCGGTGTTGTCGAGCCACTGGGTGTTGGCCTGGCTGAGGTTCAGGGTCTGGCCGTTGGCAAGTTTCAACTCGTAGCGCGTGGCGCTGCCCTGGTACTGGATGTCGTGCAGCAGGCCGTGGACTTCGATCTCGTCACTGGCCAACGGGCCCTCGGCGAAACGCACATGTTCCGGGCGAATCGAGAACGGCTGTGGATAACCACTCAGTTCCCGGGCCAACTCGCCACGAATCACGTTGGAGGTGCCGACGAATTCGGCGACGAAGGTGGTCGCCGGTTTCATGTACAGGTTGCGTGGGGTATCGACCTGTTCGATGCGCCCCTTGTTGAACACCGCTACCCGGTCGGACATCGACAGCGCTTCGGTCTGGTCGTGGGTGACGAAAATGAAGGTGATGCCCAACTGGCGTTGCAGCTTCTTCAACTCGCCCTGCATCTGTTCACGCAGCTTCAGGTCCAGGGCCCCCAAGGGTTCATCGAGCAACAACACCCGCGGACGATTGACCAGCGCACGGGCCAGGGCCACGCGTTGGCGCTGGCCGCCGGAGAGTTGCACCGGCTTGCGTTCGCCATAGCCACCCAACGCCACCATCTCCAGGGCTTCGTTGGCGCGCTGGATGCGCTCGGCCTTGGCGACGCCTTTGACTTTCAAACCGTAGGCCACGTTGTCGCGTACGTTCATGTGGGGGAAGAGGGCGTAATCCTGGAACACCGTGTTGACGTCCCGCTGGTACGGCGCGAGCCCGGTGGCTTCTTCGCCATGGATACGGATCGAGCCGGCACTGGGTTGCTCGAACCCGGCGATCAGCCGCAGGCAGGTGGTCTTGCCCGAGCCCGACGGGCCCAGCATGGAAAAGAACTCGCCGTCCTGGATATCAATGGAGACCCGGTCAACGGCCTTCACATCGCCGAACTGACGGGATACCTGGGTGAACTGGACTGCAAGCGTCATGGTGCGGGGCTCCAAAAAACGGGGCGGGTATGAATCTTCAACGATTGGAACGCAATCCCGTGGCGAGGGAGCTTGCTCCCGCTGGGGGGCGTAGCCGCCCCAAAACCAGGCGACACGGTGGGTCAGGTCATACCGCGTCGGTCCGTTTTGGGCGCGCTTCGCACGCCAGCGGGAGCAAGCTCCCTCGCCACAGGGATCACACCGGTTTTTTAGCGCCCACCCATGATCGCAATGTAGTCCTGGGTCCAGCGGCTGTACGGCACGAACTTGCCGCCCTCGGCCTGTGGGGTTTTCCAGAAGGCGATCTTGTCGAACTGATCGAAGCCGTTGGTCTTGCAGCCTTCGGCGCCCAGCAGCTCGCTGCCCTGGCACGCCGCCGGCACCGCAGGCAAGGAACCGAACCACGCGGCCACGTCACCCTGGACTTTCGGTTGCAGCGACCAGTCCATCCATTTGTACGCGCAGTTGGGGTGCTTGGCCTCGGTGTGCAACATCGTGGTGTCGGCCCAACCGGTGGCGCCTTCTTTCGGAATGGTCGAGGCGATCGGTTGTTTTTCGTTCATCAGGCCGTTGACCTGATACGGCCAGGCGCCGGACGCCACCACGCCTTCGTTCTTGAAATCGCTCATCTGCACAGTGGTGTCGTGCCAGTAGCGGTGGATCAACGGCTGCTGGGCCCGCAGCAATTCCAGCACGGCCTTGTACTGGGCTTCGTCGAGTTGGTACGGGTCCTTGATGCCCAGCTCAGGCTTGGCGGTCTTGAGGTACAACGCCGCGTCGGCGATGTAGATCGGGCCATCGTAAGCTTGCACGCGGCCCTTGTTCGGCTTGCCGTCGGGCAGGTCCTGGGCGTTGAACAGCACGCCCCAACTGGTGGGCGCCTGCTTGAATACATCGGTGTTGTACATCAGCACGTTCGGGCCCCATTGGTACGGGGTGCCGTAGGTCTGCTGATTGACCACGTACCACGGCGCATCCTTCAGGCGTGGGTCGAGGTTTTTCCAGTTGGCGATCAGCGCGGTGTTGATCGGCTGCACGCGCTTGCCGGCAATCAGCCGCAACGAGGCGTCGCCGGAGGCGGTGACCAGGTCGTAGCCACCCTTGGTCATCAGGCTGACCATTTCGTCGGACGTGGCGGCGGTCTTCACATTGACCTTGCAGCCGGTTTCCTTCTCGAAACCCGTGACCCAGTCGTAGGCCTTGTCGCTTTCCCCGCGTTCGATATAACCCGGCCAGGCGACGATATCCAGCTGGCCCTCGCCGGCGCCGACGGCCTTGAGTGGTTCGGCGGCCTGGAGGCTGACGCTGGTCAAAAGCGCCGTGGTGAGTGCACTGAGCAATATGGTCTTGTGCGCGTACATGGAAATCCCTCTTGCTTTAATTATGGTCGGGGCAGTGTTCGAACCGGGTGAAGCGCCATGGCTGGCCTGTTATTAGAGTAGTGGTGTTAGCTACAGATGCTGGCCGTGGCGGGCCATGATATGGCGCACCACGCTGTAGTCCTGGAGCGAATCGCTGGACAGGTCTTTCCCATAACCCGAACGTTTCAGGCCGCCGTGGGGCATTTCGCTGACCAGCATGAAATGGCTGTTGATCCAGGTGCAGCCGTATTGCAGCCGCGCCGCCACCTGCATGGCCTTGTCCAGGTTCTGCGTCCAAACCGAGGAGGCCAGGCCGTATTCGGAGTCGTTGGCCCAGTCCACCGCCTGGCTGAGTGCGTCGAAGCGGGTCACGGTGACGACCGGGCCGAACACCTCGCGCTGGACGATTTCATCGCTTTGCTTGCAGCCGGCCAGCAGCGTGGGCTGGTAGTAGAAACCGGCGCCGGAGTGCACCGCCGCGCCAGTGATGCGTTCGATATGCGGCTGGCCGAGGGCGCGCTCGACAAAACTGGCCACGCGGTCGCGCTGGCGGGTGCTGATCAGCGGGCCGATCTCATTGTCGGCGTCGCGCTTGCCGGCAAAGCGCAGGCTGCTGACCGCGGCGCCGAGCTCGGCCACCAGCCGGTCGTGAATCCCGTCCTGGGCATAGATCCGGCACGCCGCCGTGCAATCCTGCCCGGCGTTGTAGTAACCGTAGGTGCGTACGCCTTCGACCACGGCCTGGATGTCGGCATCGTCGCACACGATCACCGGCGCCTTGCCACCCAGCTCCAGATGCGTGCGCTTGAGGGTTTTCGCCGCCGCCTGGAGGATCTTCTGCCCGGTGACGATGTCGCCGGTCAGCGAGACCATGCGCACTTTCGGGTGGCTGACCAGATGGCTGCCGACACCTTCGCCGCCCCCGCAAATGATATTGATGACGCCCCGTGGCAGCAGTTGGGCCAGGGTCGGCGCCAGGGCCAGGATCGACAGCGGCGTGTGTTCCGAGGGCTTGAACACCAGCGTATTACCGGCGGCCAGGGCGGGGGCGATTTTCCAGGCGGCCATCATGATCGGGTAGTTCCACGGCGCGATGGACGCTACTACGCCGATCGGGTCGCGGCGCACCATGCTGGTGTAGCCGGGCAGGTATTCGCCGCTGAGCTGGCCGGTCTGACAGCGCACGGCACCGGCGAAGAAACGAAAGACATCCACCGTGGCGCTCAGGTCATCCTGGCGCGCCAGGTGCAGCGGCTTGCCGCAGTTCAGGGATTCGAGGCGGGCCAGCTCATCGGCGTTCGTTTCGATGGCGCTGGCGATGTCCAGCAACAGGTTCGAGCGTTGCTGCGGCGTGGTGCGCGACCAGCCGTCGAAGGCGCGATGGGCGGCGAGGATCGCGGCTTCCACCTGTTCGGTACTGGCCTCGGGGATGTGAGCCACCACCTCGCCGGTGGCCGGGTTGAGGATCGGCTCGGCAATGCCTTCACCGGGGATGAGTTCCCCGTCGATCAGCAACGCGGTGCATAACAAGGTTTGCGTGCCAGCCATGTCCGATTTCTCTTTTCATATATCGGTTGAAACGCAGAACCTGTGGGAGCGAGCTTGCTCGCGATAGCTGTCTACCAGTCGACGTTTACTTTGTTGACACTCCGCCATCGCGAGCAAGCTCGCTCCCACAATGGAATGGGGTGATGCAGCAAGACTAGTGCTCAGCCTCAAGGCCGACAAATTCGAAATACTCAAGGCTGCGTTCGATTAAATAGATGGCTTGCGCCCGCCATGGGGCTGTTCCCGGGCGACGGCCAGGAACGGGTCGACCGACGCCGGTCGCGCCGTGCCCCGGCGCCAGGCCAAGCCGACGTCGAGGGTCTGGTTAAGGTCGGCAATCGGTCGGGCTTCGATGATGTCGCCTTCCAATGACCAAGGGCGGTAGGTCATGTCCGGCTGGATCGACACGCCCAATCCCGCCGCCACCAGGCTGCGCACCGCTTCGGTCGAGGCGGTGCGTAGGGTGACCCTCGGTTGCAGGCCGGCGCCGCGCCACAGGCGCTGGGCGTTGCGGTCCATTTCATCGACGTTCAGCTGGATCAGCGGTTCGCGGGCCACGTCGGCCAGGTGGATGCTGTCGTGCTCCAGCAACGGGTGCTGCGCCGGCAACCACAAACGGTGTGGCGAATGGGTCAGGACCTCGGTCTGCAAGGCGTGGCGGTCTTCCAGGTTGGACAGGATCAGCACCCCGACGTCGATTTCGCCGCTGACCAGCAAATGCTCGATGTACGGCCGTTCGTCCTCCATCACGCGGATCTCCACGTTGGGGTAGGCGCGCTGGAAACGGGTGAGCAGGTCCGCCAGGTAATAGCCGGCGACCAGGCTGGTGACGCCGATGGTGACTTGGCCGGCGATCTGGTCGGTGCTTTGTTGCAGGCTGCGCTTGGCGTTGTCGACGGTGGCCAGGATCAAATGGGCCTGGCGCAGGAATTGATGACCCTGGTGGGTCAGGGTCATGCCCTTGGCGTGGCGGTTGAACAGGCTGACGCCGATTTCCTGCTCCAGTTGCTGGATCGCCAGGGTCAGGGTGGACTGGGAAATGAACGCCGTTTGCGCAGCGGCGGAGATGGAGCCGGTTTCGGCCACGGCGATGAAATGGCGGATCTGACGCAGGGTCATCATGGGCACATACCCGGTGGGCGGCTTTTATCGATGTATTGGAGTGTATATCGTTTTTTTAGAAGGGTAGATGCGTGCTTCATTTGATGGGTCAGGCAACATCTGGAAGCAATCTCGCCAACGGCGTCGGGGCACTTTCGATCTAGGCTGGGGGCCTTACGTTGACCCGACAATGTGGAGGCAACAAATGAACACCCGTGGATTGCTCGATCAGCTTCTCAAGTCCGGCCAGGAAATGTTGCAGAACAAGGCTGGCGGCTCACAGGGCAAGCCGTCCGGCGGCCTGGGCGGATTGCTCGGTGGCTCCGGCAACCTGGGCGGGATGCTTTCCGGCGCGGGCGGCGGGGCGCTGGCCGCTGGGGCCATGGGCCTGTTGCTGGGCAACAAGAAAGCCCGCAACTTCGGCGGCAAGGCCCTGGCCTACGGGGGCCTGGCTGCCTTGGGCGTGATCGCCTACAAAGCCTACGGCAACTGGCAGGCCCAGCAGGGCAACGCGCCGAAAACCGAACCGCAGACCCTCGACCGCGTGCCCCCGGCGCAGGTCG
Organism: Pseudomonas sp. FSO-7; assembly: GCF_059579345.1. Classification (NCBI taxonomy): domain Bacteria; kingdom Pseudomonadati; phylum Pseudomonadota; class Gammaproteobacteria; order Pseudomonadales; family Pseudomonadaceae; genus Pseudomonas; species Pseudomonas sp. FSO-7. The sequence continues at coordinate 1,230,017 of NZ_CM184193.1, forward strand.
AGCAGCATAGCCAGGCGATCCTCAAGGCGCTGGTGGCGGCGGCCAAGGCCGACGGTCATGTGGACGAGCGCGAGCGGCAATTGATCGAAGGCGAGTTCACCAAGCTCGACAACGACCAGGAGCTGCAACACTGGCTGCACGCCGAACTGAACAAACCCCTGGACCCCACCGACGTCGCTCGCGCCGCCAGCACCCCGGAAATAGCCGCGGAAATGTACATCGCCAGCGTGATGCTGGTGGACGAGGAAAACTTCATGGAAAAGTCCTACCTCGACGAACTGGCGCGCCAACTCAAGCTGGAGCCAGGGTTGAAGGTGGAACTGGAAAAACAGGTACGTCAGGCGACTGTATAGAAGTCCCCATCGCTATCCCCTGTGGGAGCGGGCTTGCTCGCGAAGGCGGTGTGTCAGTCAATGGAAATGTCGACTGATGCACCGCTTTCGCGAGCAAGCCCGCTCCCACAGTGGTTTTGTGGTGTTTGGTAGTCTTGTGTCCAACGCTATTCCCTGTGGGAGCGAGCTTGCTCGCGATGGGTCCCTGTCAGTCACAGTATTTTTGACTGATACACCGCTATCGCGAGCCAGCTCGCTCCCACAGGGACGCATTCCATTCTTCAGTAGCGGGTGGCGAGCCTTGGATTGGTCAAAATCCCCCCACGCCGCCATACAGACGCCACGCCGCCCTCGGCTATACTCCCCAGCATTTCAAATGCCCGAGGTTTTACTGTGAAGAATTGGACATTGCGCCAACGCATCCTGGCGAGTTTTGCGGTGATCATCGCCATTATGCTGCTGATGGTGATTGTCTCGTATTCACGGTTGTTGAAGATCCAGGACAGTGGAGAAAAGGTCCGGACCGATGCGGTGCCAGGGGTGTATTTCAGTTCGATGATCCGTGGTGGCTGGGTCGACAGCTATGTCCTGACCCAGCAAATCGTCGGCCTTTCGGGAAACCGGGAAATCACCGCCGAGGACAAGGCCCGCTACCAGGGCTTCGAGCAGCACCTGCGCGAAGAAATACAGAACTATCAGAAACTGATCCAGGACCCGGCCGATCAGGTCTCTTTCGATGAGTTCGAGGTCAACCACCAGGACTTCAACAAGGCCCTGGCGAAGGTCCTGGACCTGTATCAACGCAAGGATTACGAAGGGGCGCGACTGGCACTGAACACAGAGCTGACGACGGCATGGCTCGAAGGCCGTGGGCACTTGAACCAGATCATCGAGCGCAATCGCGAGCTGGCGGAAAACGCCACCCAGACCATTGGCGATGCGGTGACCGCGGCCAAGGTCGCCATGGGCCTGTCGTTCCTGGTCGCGCTGATCGTCGCCGTGCTCTGTGGCGTGTTGTTGATGCGAGCGATCATGGGGCCGATGAACCGCATCGTCGAGATTCTCGAGATCATGCGCAGCGGTGACCTGAGCGGGCGCCTGAACCTGGCGCGCAAGGACGAATTCGGTGCCGTGGAAACCGGCTTCAACGACATGATGGCCGAACTGACCTCGCTGGTGTCCCAGGCCCAGCGCTCTTCGGTGCAGGTCACCACCTCGGTCACCGAGATCGCCGCCACCTCGCGCCAGCAACAGGCCACGGCCACCGAAACCGCCGCCACCACCACCGAGATCGGCGCGACCTCCCGGGAAATCGCCGCCACCTCCCGGGACCTGGTGCGCACCATGACCGAAGTCTCCACCGCCGCCGACCAGGCCTCGGTAGCGGCCGGCTCCGGCCAGCAGGGCCTGGCGCGCATGGAGGAAACCATGCATTCGGTGATGGGCGCCGCCGACCTGGTGAACGCCAAGCTGGCAATCCTCAACGAGAAGGCCGGCAACATCAACCAGGTGGTGGTGACCATCGTCAAAGTGGCCGACCAGACCAACCTGTTGTCCCTCAACGCGGCCATCGAGGCCGAGAAGGCCGGTGAGTACGGGCGCGGTTTCGCCGTGGTGGCCACGGAAGTGCGGCGCCTGGCCGACCAGACCGCCGTGGCGACCTATGACATCGAGCAGATGGTGCGCGAGATCCAGTCCGCGGTGTCGGCCGGTGTGATGGGCATGGACAAGTTCTCCGAAGAAGTGCGCCGGGGCATGGCCGAAGTGCAGCAGGTTGGCGAGCAACTGTCGCAGATCATCCATCAGGTCCAGGCCCTGGCGCCGCGGGTATTGATGGTCAACGAAGGCATGCAGGCCCAGGCCACCGGCGCCGAGCAGATCAACCACGCCCTGGTGCAACTGGGCGATGCCAGCAGCCAGACCGTGGAGTCCCTGCGCCAGGCCAGTTCCGCCATCGACGAACTGAGCCAGGTCGCCGTGGGGCTGCGCAGCGGCGTCTCGCGTTTCAAAGTCTGATGGGCGAACTCGAAACCCGGCGTGGCGCCGCACCGACGGCCCGCCAGTCGTTGTTCCTGGTGTTCTGCATCGGCAACGAACGGTACGCCCTCCAAGCCATCGATGTGGTGGAAGTGCTGCCGCGCCTGCCCCTCAAGCCGATCGCCCGGGCGCCGTCCTGGGTGGCGGGAGTGTTTGCCTGGCGCGGTACGGTGGTGCCGGTGATCGACCTGTGCGCCCTGACCTTCGGTCAGAGCGCTGAACCCCGGACCAGTACACGATTGGTGCTGGTGCGCTATCAAGGCGACGGGCAAGCCGGGCAAGTGCTGGGGCTGATCCTGGAACAGGCCACCGACACCGTGCGCTGTGATCCGGTCGATTTCAAACCCTATGGCCTGGACAATCGACAGGCGCCGTATCTCGGCCCCGTACGCGAAGATGCCCACGGGTTGCTGCAATGGGTGCGGGTCAATGACCTGCTCGACGAATCCGTTCGGGCGCTGCTGTTTCCCGCGTCGCCGCTGGACCTCGACGACCTCGGGGCAACGCCATGAGCAACGACCAGCGTTTTTTCGACTTCCTCAAGGAGCGCATCGGCCTCGATGTGACCTCCGTCGGCACCGCGATCATTGAGCGGGCCGTGCGCCAACGGATCAGTGCCGTGCCCGGGCGAACCGCCGATGAGTATTGGCAGGCCTTGCAGCATTCGGCCCCGGAGCAGCAGGCGCTGATCGAAGCGGTGATCGTCCCGGAGACCTGGTTCTTCCGCTATCCCGAATCCTTTGCGACCCTCGCCAGGCTGGCCGTCAAGCGCCTGGCCGAGATCAAGCACCTGCGTGCGTTACGCATCCTCAGCTTGCCGTGCTCCACCGGCGAAGAGCCTTATTCCATTGCCATGGCCTTGCTTGATGCGGGCTTGGCACCCCATCAGTTCAAGGTGGACGGCCTGGACGTCAGCCCGCTGTCGGTGGCGCGGGCCAAGGACGCGCGTTACGGCAAAAACTCCTTCCGTGGCGCCGAACTGGGTTTTCGCGAACGGCATTTCGACCTCGCAGACGAGGGGTACCGCCTCAGCGAACGGGTGCGCGAGCAGGTGCGTTTGCAAGTGGGCAACCTGCTGGATCCGGCCTTGCTGGTGAACGAGGCACCCTACGACTTTGTGTTCTGTCGCAACCTGCTGATCTATTTCGACCAGCCGACCCAGCAGCAGGTGTTCGAAGTGCTCAAGCGCCTGACCCATCAGGACGGCGTGCTGTTTATCGGCCCCGCCGAGGGCAGTTTGCTGGGACGCCTGGGCATGCGCTCGATCGGGATTGCCCAATCGTTCGCCTTCAGTCGACACGGGGCTCCGGAGCCTCAACCGTTGCCGGCCTTGATCCCGCCGCCGTTGCCGGTTCGCCAGCCACCCCGCGTGGTCCCGCCGGTGATTCGGCCGCGGCCGTTTGCCGCGAACGTCACGCCGATTGCCCCACCCAAGAGCAGTGACGCCGCGACCTTGCTGGCCAGTATCGCCGCCCTGGCCAACGGTGGCAAAAGCGCCGAGGCCCGTGCGGCGTGCGAAGAGTATGTGCGCAGCCACGCGCCGAACGCCCAGGTGTTCTATTGGTTGGGCCTGCTTAGCGACATGGCCGGCAGCGCGCTTGAAGCCCAGGGGTTTTATCGCAAGGCGCTTTATCTTGAACCGCAACACGCCGAGGCCCTGGTGCATCTGGCGGCGCTGCTGGCTTCCCAGGGAGACGCGGCCGGAGCCCGTCGATTGCAGGAACGCGCCGCCCGCAGCGGGCGCACGGCAGACAGTGAGCAAAAACGATGAGCGGTTCGGTTTCTTACAACCTCACCCATGACGATGCCCAGGCAATCGATGATTGCTGGAACCGCATCGGGGTGCATGGCGATAAATCCTGTCCACTGTTGGCCGAGCATATCCATTGTCGCAATTGCTCGGTGTATTCGGCGGCCGCCACCCGGCTGCTCGATCGTTACACCTTGCCGCAGGATCAACGGGACTTGTCCCTGGCCCCGGTGGACGACGATGTGGTCACGCGCTCGCTGCTGATGTTCCGCCTCGGCGAGGAATGGCTGGGCTTGACCACGCGCAGCCTGGTGGAAGTGGCACCGTTGCAGCCGATCCACTCATTGCCCCACCAACGCTCGCGGGCCTTGCTGGGCGTGGCGAATGTGCGCGGGGCACTGGTGGCCTGCCTGTCGCTGGTGGAACTGTTGGACCTGGAACCCGGCGCGGCGGCGGTTGCCGGTACGCGGGTCATGCCGCGCATGTTGATTGTCGCGGCCAAGGGCGGGCCGGTGGTGGTGCCGGTGGACGAGGTGGATGGCATCCACGCCATCGATGAACGCATTCTGGCGAGTGCGTCGCCATCGGCGGGCAAGTACACCCGTGGCGTGCTGCCCTACAACGGCCGCAGCCTGCGCTGGCTGGATGAAGAACAGTTGTTGTCCGCCGTGGCCCGGAGCCTGTCATGACCCCTGACCAGATGCGCGACGCCTCGCTGCTGGAACTGTTCAGCCTGGAAGCCGAAGCCCAGGTCCAGGTGCTGAGCACCGGCTTGTTGGCCCTGGAGCGTGATCCGACTCAGGCCGAATACCTTGAGTCGTGCATGCGTGCGGCACACTCCCTCAAGGGCGCGGCGCGCATCGTCGGGGTGGACGCCGGCGTCAGTGTGGCCCACGTGATGGAGGATTGCCTGGTCAGCGCCCAGGAGCGGCGCCTGGTGCTGGACGCCAAGCACATCGACGCCTTGCTGCAAGGCACCGACCTGCTGACGCGCATTGCCACTCCTGGCAACAATGTCGGCGCCCCGGACATCGACGCCTATGTGGCGTTGATGGGGCGTCTGCTCGATCCCAACGCGGCGCCACTGGCGGCGCCGGCGCCGACAAGCGTCGAGGTACCTGTCGAGCCCGTGAGTGCCGAGTTACCGGTTCTGGAACCGTTCGCGGCACCGGAGCCGGCTCCGAAGAATAAACGGGTCACCGAAGGCGGCGAGCGGGTCTTGCGAGTCACGGCCGAACGCCTCAACAGCTTGCTCGACCTGTCGAGCAAGTCCTTGGTGGAGACCCAGCGCCTCAAGCCCTGGCTGGCGACGATGCAACGGCTCAAGCGCCAGCAAGGCACTGGCTTGCGCGCCATTGAAGAACTGAACGTGCACCTCAAGGATCACGCCCTGAGCCTGCAGGCCCAGGAAGCCCTTGGCGATGCCCGTCGCTTGCTCGCCGAGACCCAGCAGTTGCTGGCGCAGAAAACCGCCGAGCTGGATGAGTTCGCCTGGCAGGCCAGTCAACGGGCGCAGGTGCTGTACGACACGGCGCTGGCCTGTCGCATGCGGCCGTTCGCCGATGTGCTTTCGGGGCAGGTGCGTATGGTCCGTGATCTGGGCCGCAGCCTGGGCAAACAGGTGCGCCTGGAGATCGAAGGCGAGAAAACCCAGGTCGACCGCGATGTGCTGGAAAAGCTCGAAGCGCCACTGACCCACTTGCTGCGTAACGCCGTGGACCACGGCATCGAAACCCCGGAACAACGGATACTGGCCGGCAAGCCCGCCGAAGGCCTGATCCGCCTGCGCGCCTCCCATCAGGCCGGCCTGCTGGTCCTGGAGTTGGCGGACGACGGTGCCGGGGTGGACCTGGAACGGGTGCGCCGCAGCATCGTCGAGCGCGGTCTTTCCCCTGAGTCAACCGCCGCCAGCCTGAGCGAAGAGGAACTGCTGACGTTCCTGTTCCTGCCCGGTTTCAGCCTGCGCGACAAAGTCACCGAAGTGTCCGGGCGCGGTGTCGGCCTGGACGCCGTCCAGCACATGGTCCGGCAGTTGCGCGGTGCGGTGGTACTGGAGCAGACGGCGGGCGAGGGCAGTCGTTTCCATCTCGAGGTGCCGCTGACGCTGTCGGTGGTGCGCAGTCTGGTGGTGGAAGTCGGCAATGAAGCGTACGCCTTTCCCCTGGCCCACATCGAGCGCATGTGCGACCTGGCGCCGGAAGACATCGTCCAGGTCGAGGGGCGTCAGCATTTCTGGCACGAAGGCCGACATATCGGCTTGGTCGCCGCCAGCCAGTTGCTCAATCGCCCGTCGACGCAGAACGGCAGCCAGACCCTCAAGGTCGTGGTGATCCGCGAGCGCGAGACGATCTACGGCGTGGCGGTGGAGCGGTTCATCGGCGAGCGAACCCTGGTGGTCCTGCCCCTGGACGAACGCCTGGGCAAGGTCCAGGACATTTCCGCCGGGGCCCTCCTTGACGATGGCTCGGTGGTGTTGATTGTCGATGTCGAAGACCTGCTGCGTTCGGTGGACAAGTTGCTCGATACCGGGCGCCTGGAGCGCATCGCCCGGCAGAACCAGGCCCAGGCCCCGCGCAAGCGGATCCTGGTGGTGGACGATTCCCTGACCGTGCGCGAGCTGCAACGCAAGTTGCTGCGGGGGCGCGGCTATGACGTGGCGGTGGCGGTGGATGGCATGGATGGCTGGAATGCGTTGCGCTCGGAGGATTTCGATTTGTTGATCACCGATATCGACATGCCACGCATGGACGGCATCGAGCTGGTGTCGCTGTTGCGGCGCGACAACCGCTTGCAATCGCTGCCGGTGATGGTGGTGTCCTACAAGGACCGCGAAGAAGATCGCCGCCGTGGCCTCGACGCCGGTGCCGACTATTATCTGGCCAAGGCGAGTTTCCACGACGACGCCCTGCTCGACGCCGTGGTCGAATTGATCGGAGGGGCCCGCGCTTGAAGATCGCCATCGTCAACGACATGCCCCTGGCGGTCGAGGCCTTGCGCCGCGCCCTGGCGTTCGAGCCGGCGCATCAACTGGTCTGGGTGGCCGCCAACGGCGCCGAGGCGGTGCAGCGTTGCGCCGAATACACCCCGGACCTGATCCTGATGGACCTGCTCATGCCGATCATGGATGGCGTGGAGGCCACCCGGCGGATCATGGCCGACAGCCCCTGCGCGATCGTGATTGTCACCGGGGACAGCCAGCAGAACGTTCACCGGGTGTTCGAGGCCATGGGCCATGGCGCGCTGGATGTGGTCGATACCCCGGCCCTTGGGGTTGGAAATCCGGCGGACGCCGCGGCACCGCTGCTGCGCAAGATCACCAACATCGGCTGGCTGATCGGTGAACGCAACAAGCGTGAACGACCCGCGCCGGCGGCGCAGCGCGCGGCGGTGTCGCGCAAGAGCCTGGTGGCCATCGGGTCATCGGCGGGCGGGCCGGCGGCGCTGGAAGTGCTGCTCAAGGCCCTGCCGCGGGACTTTGCCCCGGCCATCGTGCTGATCCAGCATGTGGACGAGGTGTTCGCCGCGGGCATGGCCGAGTGGCTGGGCAGTGTGTCGGGCCACACGGTGCGCCTGGCCCGGCACGGCGAAACACCGCAAAGTGGCACGGTGTTGCTGGCCGGGACCAACCATCATCTGCGTTTGCTGAAGAACGGCACCCTGGCTTACACCGCCGAGCCGGTGAACGAGATCTACCGGCCTTCCATCGACGTGTTTTTTGAAAGTGTCGCCCAGTACTGGAGCGGTGACGCGGTGGGCGTATTGCTCACCGGCATGGGCCGCGACGGTGCGCAAGGGCTTAAACTCATGCGTCAGCAGGGCTATGTAACCATCGCCCAGGACCAGCGCAGCAGCGCGGTGTACGGCATGCCCAAAGCAGCGGCCGCCATCGACGCCGCCGTCCATATTCTTGCCCTGGACGCCATCGCGCCACGGCTGTTGGAGATTGTGACCCCATGAAGAACCCCGCGAGCCTTGACCCAGGCCGTACCCAGGTAAGCCACCATGAATGATCTGCAGCTCGACGATTTCAAGCGCGATGAGAACGCCGCCATGGTCTTGCTCGTCGACGACCAGGCGATGATCGGCGAAGCGGTGCGGCGCGGGCTGTCGAATGAAGAAAACATCGACTTCCATTTCTGCTCCGATCCCCACCAGGCCGTTGCCCAGGCCGTTCGCATCAAGCCGACTGTCATTCTTCAGGACTTGGTAATGCCCGGCCTCGACGGCCTGAGCCTGGTGCGCGAGTACCGTAACCATCCCGCCACTCGCGATATCCCGATCATTGTCCTGTCCACCAAGGAGGACCCGCTGGTCAAGAGCGCGGCGTTCGCCGCCGGGGCCAACGACTACCTGGTCAAGTTGCCGGACAACATCGAACTGGTGGCGCGCATCCGCTATCACTCGCGTTCCTACATGATGCTGTTGCAGCGCGACGCGGCTTATCGCGCCCTGCGGGTCAGCCAGCAGCAACTGCTCGATACCAATCTGGTGCTGCAACGATTGATGAACTCCGATGGCCTGACCGGGCTGTCCAATCGCCGGCACTTCGACGAGTACCTGGAGCTGGAATGGCGCAGGGCGATGCGCGACCAGAGCCAGCTATCGCTGCTGATGATCGACGTGGACTACTTCAAGGCCTACAACGACAACTTCGGTCACCTGGAGGGCGACGAAGCCCTGCGCAAGGTCGCCACGGCGATCCGCGAGGCGTGCAGCCGTCCCTCGGACTTGCCGGCCCGCTACGGCGGTGAGGAGTTCGCCCTGGTGCTGCCCGGCACTTCGCCAGGCGGCGCCCGGCTGATGGCCGAGAAACTGCGCCAGAGCGTCGTCGCCCTGAAAATCCCCCACACCACCCCCGACGGCGGCGAGAACCTGACCGTCAGCATTGGCGTCTCGACCGTCACGCCGCAGCAAGGTGGCGATTGTCGGCAACTGATTTCGGCGGCGGACAAGGGGTTGTACCTGGCCAAGCACAATGGGCGTAATCGGGTGGGGGTTGAATAGATCACCCCTGGGTTGGCTTGGGCACCTTTGTGGCGAGGGAGCTTGCTCCCGCTGGGCTGCGCAGCAGCCCCAAAAATGGGCGACTCAACCCATCTGACACACCGAGCCGCCTGGTTTCAGGGTCGCTGCGCAACCCAGCGGGAGCAAGCTCCCTCGCCACGGAGCCGGTGTTGAGCCCTATCCCTGAGTTTCATGCCCCTAAAGCCGCCAGGCGGGCTGCCGCTGGCGCTTGATTACGTTATACTCGCCGGCTTTCAAAAGTTCGCCAACGAGTGCTGCCCGCCATGGAAATCAACCCGATCCTTAACACCATCAAGGACCTGTCCGAGCGCTCCGAAACTATTCGGGGGTATCTTTGACTACGATCAAAAGCATGAGCGCCTGACCGAAGTCAATCGCGAGCTTGAAGATCCGAATGTCTGGAACAACCCTTCGTACGCCCAGGAGCTGGGCCGCGAGCGTTCTGCGCTGGCGCAGATCGTCGAGACCCTGGACGAGTTGTCCAGCGGCCTGGCCGATTGCCGCGACCTGCTGGACATGGCTGTCGAAGAGAACGATGAAGGCGCGGTCGGCGATGTCGTCGCCGAGTTGACACGCCTCGACGAGAACCTCGCCAAGCTGGAATTCCGTCGCATGTTCAGCGGCGAGATGGACATGAACAACGCCTACCTGGACATCCAGGCCGGCTCCGGCGGCACCGAGGCCCAGGACTGGGCCAACATCCTGCTGCGCATGTACCTGCGCTGGGCTGACAAGCGCGGTTTCGACGCCACCATCATGGAGCTGTCGGCCGGTGAAGTCGCCGGGATCAAGGGCGCCACCGTGCACATCAAGGGCGAATACGCCTTTGGCTGGCTGCGGACCGAGATCGGCGTGCACCGCCTGGTGCGCAAGAGCCCGTTCGACTCCGGCAACCGTCGCCACACCTCGTTCTCGGCCGTGTTCGTCTCGCCGGAAATCGACGACAACATCGAGATCGAGATCAACCCGGCGGACCTGCGCATCGACACCTACCGTTCCTCCGGTGCCGGTGGTCAGCACGTCAACACCACCGACTCGGCGGTACGGATTACCCACGTACCGACCAACACCGTGGTCAGCTGCCAGAACGAGCGCTCCCAGCACGCCAACAAAGACACCGCGATGAAGATGCTGCGGGCCCGCCTGTACGAGCAGGAAGTGCAGAAGCGCAACGCGGCGTCCCAGGCGCTGGAAGACACCAAGTCGGACATCGGCTGGGGTCACCAGATCCGTTCGTACGTGCTCGACGCCTCGCGGATCAAGGACCTGCGCACCAGCATCGAACGCAGCGATTGCGACAAGGTGCTCGACGGCGATATCGATGAATACCTGATCGCCAGCCTCAAACAAGGGCTGTAACGCGACACCCATGCGGCGGGCGGGCACGCTTTCACCAACAAGCGCGTCTCGCCCGCAAACTCCGGCCCGGGCCGGGGGCAACGAACCTGTGATGGAATCCTTAAAGACATGAGCGACCTAGAACTCGACCCGCAAGCCCTGCAACAGGAAGAAAACTCCCTGATCGCCCTGCGCAAGGAAAAGCTTGCTGCCGAGCGCGCCAAGGGCCAGGCCTTCCCCAACGACTTCCGCCGCGACGCCTACTGCGACGTCTTGCAGAAGCAGTATGCGGACAAGACCAAGGAAGAGCTGGCCGAGGCGGCGATTCCAGTCAAGGTGGCCGGTCGCATCATGCTCAACCGTGGTTCGTTCATGGTGATCCAGGACATGACCGGGCGCATCCAGGTCTACGTCAACCGCAAGACCCTGCCGGAAGAAACCCTGGCGGCCGTCAAGACCTGGGACCTGGGCGACATCATTGCCGCCGAAGGCACCCTGGCCCGTTCCGGCAAGGGCGACCTGTACGTCGAGATGACCAGCGTGCGCCTGCTGACCAAGTCCCTGCGCCCGCTCCCGGACAAGCACCACGGCCTGACCGACACCGAGCAGCGCTATCGCCAGCGCTACGTCGACCTGATCGTCAACGAAGACGTGCGCCAGACGTTCCGCGTGCGCTCGCAAGTCATCGCCCACATCCGCAGCTTCCTGATGAAGCGTGACTTCCTGGAAGTCGAGACGCCGATGCTGCAGACCATCCCTGGCGGTGCGGCGGCCAAGCCGTTCGAAACCCACCACAATGCCCTGGACATGGAAATGTTCCTGCGCATCGCGCCGGAGCTGTACCTCAAGCGGCTGGTGGTCGGTGGCTTCGAGAAAGTCTTCGAGATCAACCGCAACTTCCGTAACGAAGGCGTTTCGACCCGGCACAACCCCGAGTTCACCATGCTCGAGTTCTACCAGGCCTACGCCGACTACGAAGACAACATGGACCTGACCGAAGAACTGTTCCGCGAGCTGGCGCAGCTGGTCCTGGGCAGCACCGACGTGCCGTACGGCGACAAGGTGTTCCACTTCGGCGAGCCGTTCGTGCGCCTGTCGGTGTTCGACTCGATCCTCAAGTACAACCCCGAGATCACCGCCGCCGACCTGCAGGACATCGACAAGGCCCGCGCCATCGCCAAGAAAGCCGGGGCCAAGGTGCTCGGCTTCGAAGGCCTGGGCAAGCTGCAAGTGATGATTTTCGAAGAACTGGTCGAGCACAAGCTGGAACAGCCGCACTTCATCACCCAGTACCCGTTCGAAGTGTCGCCACTGGCCCGTCGCAACGACGAGAACCCAAGCGTGACCGACCGTTTCGAGCTGTTCATCGGTGGTCGTGAAATCGCCAACGCCTACTCCGAGCTCAACGATGCCGAAGACCAGGCCGAGCGTTTCATGGCCCAGGTGGCCGACAAGGACGCCGGCGACGACGAAGCCATGCACTACGATGCCGACTTCGTGCGCGCCCTGGAGTACGGCATGCCGCCGACCGCCGGCGAAGGCATCGGCATCGATCGCCTGGTGATGTTGTTGACCAACTCACCGTCGATCCGGGATGTGATTCTCTTCCCGCACATGCGGCCTCAAGCGTAAGTGCTTCAACTAAAAAGCCGCCTGGAAGGGCGGCTTTTTATTGCCTGTCTGGTACAAACGTATCAATCGGTTACTTTTTCAAAGAGCGAGGAAGACCTGTCGTGAATCGTGCAATGGCTTCAGAAGGTGCAGCGGGCGTCGCCACGGCTGTCGCTGAAAGTGTTCAGTACCAGGGCCGCAAGGCCAGCCGACAGGGCAGTGAGCAGCGTCGCCAGGAGATTCTCGATGCGGCCATGCGCATCGTCGTGCGCGATGGCGTGCGCGCGGTGCGGCACCGTGCGGTGGCCGCTGAAGCGGGCGTGCCGCTGTCGGCCACCACGTACTATTTCAAGGACATCGATGACCTGCTCACCGACACCTTCGCCCAGTACGTGGAGCGCAGCGCGGCATTCATGGCCAAGCTGTGGACCAACAACGAAGGCCTGCTGCGGGAAATGGTCGCCTATGGTGACGGTAGCGCCCAATCGCGCTCGCAACTGGCGGACGACATTGCCCGGATGACCGCCGACTACGTGCGGCATCAACTGGACAGTCGTCGTGAATACCTGATGGCCGAGCAGGCCTTTCGCCAGGAAGCCCTGCTCAACCCGCGCCTGGCGGAGTTGGTGCGTTCACACCAGCAGATTTTGCTGCATGGCACGTGTCAGTTTTTCCAGGTTTTGGGCTCCCGCGAGCCGCAACAGGATGCCAAAGTGTTGACGGCGATTATCGGACGGATGGAATATCAGGGCTTGCTCAATGGCGCCGAGCCGGTAGCCGATGAAGATATGCTCGGCATCCTGACCCGCTACATGCACCTGGTACTGGCGTCGGTGTAGTCCCTTTGTGGGGGCCACCACCGTCCTTGTGGCGAGGGAGCTTGCTCCCGCTGGGCTGCGCAGCGGCCCCTTTTTGTGAGTGCTGCGCACTCAAGCGGGAGCAAGCTCCCTCGCCACCAGGGCAAGGCAACATGTGCCATAGGGAGTTCAAATGAAAGCCTGGCGTGCCGTTGTACTGGCCGTGTCGTTGCTGCTGCTCAGTGGCTGCCTGGTGTCGTTCAAGGCGCCGTTGCCTGACAGCGAAGCCGCACCCCCGGGCCTGGTCGGCCACTGGACCAGCACCAATGCCTGGGGCGAACCGTTGAACCTGGAGCTGACGCAGGTCGGCAAGCACCGGTACCAGGCCATCAGCTACTTCCGGACCAGGCCCCATGAGCGCGAAGCCATTCCCCTGACCGTCTCCCGTCACGGCAGCCGCTGGTACCTGTCGGCCAAGGTGCCGGCCCGCTATGGTGGGCATTTCCTGATCGCCGGTTTCGAATTGACCGATAAACAGGAACTGGTGGTCTACAACCTGGACCTGGAGCAGATCAACCAGGCCATCGGCCAGAAGATTCTCAGCGGCCAGCCGAACCAGAGCGAAGAGGGCGACGGCGTGTTGGTGGAGAGCGACATGAACACGGTGTTCAGCTACCTCGACGACCCGGCCAATTCCGATGTGTTCTCGGAAGCCGTGCGTTACCAGCGACTGACCCAATCCCAATAATTGCTACAAGCGGACGTTTTTTCACAGGAGTTCCGGGTGGACGATTACCAGCAGACGATACGCACCTTGTCCGATCGCATTGTGCTGGCGCAAACGCCGATTCGCATCCTCGACGCGGTGAAATGGGACGAGAGCATCCGCAAGGGGTTTCTCAAGGCCAAGGGCAAGGAAATGCCCGCGGTGGATCGCGACTATTACCTCAACCGGCCACTGTCCTTCGATTCCAGCAAGGTGAAGCTGGAGTTCCAGAACATCGAGCGTGACATCACCCGCCAATTGGGGCAGTTCAACCCGGTTGGCCAGATCATGCGTCGCATGTGCAAGGAGTATCGCATGGTGGTGCGCATGCTCGAAGCACGCGGCACCGAGGATTTCGGGCTGATTTCCCAGGAATTGTACGGCGCCGCTTCCGACGCCTTTCATGCTGGCGACCCGACCCTGGCGGACTTGGGCCTGATGCTGTCCGACTACCTGAACAATATCGACGGTCGCGGCGACCTGAAGGATGAGCCGAAGATCCTCACCGCCAAGGACGCCGTCAGCCTGTTGCAACATCGCCTCAACCGGGTGTTCGGTGAAGCCGAGGAAACCATCCGGGTGTTCGAGTCCGATGGGATTGTGGCCGATGCGGCGGCGGGTGCGGACTACATCAAGATCCGCACCGATGCGATGTTCAACGACCGCGATGTGCGGGCGCTGGAGGTCCACGAAGGGCTGGTGCACGTTGGCACCACCCTCAACGGCCTGAACCAGCCGATCTGCACCTTCCTGTCCAAGGGCCCGCCCTCGTCCACGGTGACCCAGGAAGGCCTGGCGATCCTGATGGAAATCATCACCTTTGCCTCGTACCCGAGCCGCCTGCGCAAACTGACCAACCGCACCCGGGCCATTCATATGGTCGAGGAGGGCGCCGATTTCCTGCAGGTCTTCGAGTTCTTTCGCGAGCAGGGTTTTGAAATGGCCGAAAGCTACGGCAACGCCAGTCGGGTGTTCCGTGGCTCGGTGCCGACCGGGCTGCCATTCACCAAAGACTTGTCCTACCTCAAGGGCTTCATCATGGTTTACAACTACATTCAGCTGGCCGTGCGCAAAGGCAAGCTGGAGCAGGTGCCGCTGCTGTTCTGCGGCAAGACCACCCTCGAGGACATGCGCACGTTGCGCCAGTTGGTGGACGAAGGCCTGGTGGTGCCGCCCAAATACCTGCCCGAGCAGTTCCGCGACATGAACGCCCTGTCGGCCTGGATGTGTTTCTCCAACTTCCTGAACCACCTGAGCCTGGACCGGATCGAAGCGGATTATTCCAATATTCTTTAATCACAACACCCACCCCCTGTGGGAGCGAGCTTGCTCGCGATAGCGACAGGACAGTCAACACCGCTCTGACTGATCTACCGCTATCGCGAGCAAGCTCGCTCCCACAAGGGGGCTGTGTATAACTTCTGATTTTTGCGAGGCTTCACCGGATGCGAACCCTCGGCATCATCTGCCTGTTGCTGGCCCTGAACGGTTGCAGCTCACTGCTGTTCTACCCCGAGCGCGGCCTGCCGTTTACCCCGGAGCGGGCCAAGCTCGAGTACCGCGACGTCACCCTGACCACCGCTGACGGCCTCAAGCTCCGGGGCTGGTGGCTGCCGGTCAAACCCGGCGTGGAGGTCAAGGGCACGGTGCTGCATTTGCACGGCAACGGCGGCAACCTGGCCTGGCACCTGGGCGGGAGCTGGTGGTTGCCGGAGCAGGGTTACCAGGTGTTGATGGTCGACTACCGGGGTTACGGCGTGTCCGAAGGCGAGCCGAGCCTGCCGGCGATTTACCAGGACATCGACGCCGCGTTCCAATGGCTCGACCAGTCGCCCGACGTCCAGGGCAAGCCACTGGTGTTGCTCGGCCAAAGCCTGGGCGGCGCGCTGGCGGTGCATTACCTGGTCGAACATCCCCAGCGCCAACGGCAGCTCAAGGCCCTGGTGCTCGATGGCGTGCCCGCAAGCTACCGCGACGTCGGGCGTTTTGCCCTGAGTACGTCGTGGCTGACCTGGCCGTTCCAGGTGCCGTTGTCCTGGCTGGTGCCGGACGGTGACAGCGCGATCAGTTCCGTGGCGCAATTGAATGGCGTGCCGAAATTGATCTACCACAGCCTGGACGATCCCATCGTGCCTCTTTCCAATGGCATCCGCCTGTATCAAGCTGCGCCGCCACCGCGGGTCCTGCAATTGACGCGCGGCGGCCATGTGCAGACATTCGCCGACCCGACCTGGCGCACCGTGATGTTGCGCTACCTCGACGACCCCCGGCACTTCGACGGCCTGCGTCGCCTGGGCGAGGTTCCGAACTACCCGAAATCACCCGTTGAATCACCAGAGAACCCGCAATGAGCGAAGAACGTAACGCCATCCCCCTGATCATCACCGGTATCTGCAGCATCCTCGGCACCGTCGCGGCGCTGTGGTACTACGGCTACCTGCACTTCGCCAAGCCCGAGGACGCGTTGCTGCTCAACCAGTTCACCATGCTCAAGACCGTGCCGGGGGAGGACTACAAGGTGTCCCTGGAACCGGCGCCCCAGGTCGCCCAGTGCATCGACGGTGTGCTGGTGTTGTTCGACACCGAGCAGAAAGGCTTGACCGGTGTACTGATCAACGAGAAGAAACGCGCGGTGCGCTGCATGGGCCAGGAGACGCCGCAGAAGCTTCAGCCGTAATCCAATCCCAAGGACACCACCATTCCCCTGTGGGAGCGAGCTTGCTCGCGATAGCGGTGGATCAGTCAACACCTAGGGCGACTGACCTGCCGCCATCGCGAGCAAGCTCGCTCCCACAGGGAATGTGTACAGCCAAGTCTATTCGTCCATGAAAAAGCCCCGCCTGACGAAATCAGGCGGGGCTTTTTTGTTGCACTCAGCCGATCAGTTGGCGCTCATGGTCGAGCGCGGGGCCACTGGCTGGTTGTCGTTGGAGATGGTCACTTCCACGCGACGATTCATCGCACGGCCCGAGACGCTGGTGTTGTCAGCCACCGGGAATTCCTTGCCGTAGCCCTGGGTCACGATGCGAGCCGGGTCGACGCCCATCTTCACCAGTTCGGTGCGCACGGAACTGGCGCGGCGTTCGGACAACGACTGGTTGTAGGAATCCGAACCGGTGCTATCGGTATAGCCTTCGATGATCACCTTGCGGTCGGGGTTTTCCTGAAGGAACTGCGCCAGTTTGTTCACATTGACCAGGCCGTTGGCGCGCAGGTCGGACTTGTTGGTGGCAAACAGCACGTCGCCGAAGGTCACCAGCGTACCGCGTTCGGTCTGCTTGGCGTTCAGGCTGTCCTGCAGTTGCTTGATCTGCGCGTTACGCGCGTCGAGCAGCGCACGGGCGCGTTGGTCGCCAGCGTTTTTCAGTTCAGCTTCGGCGTTGCGCAGGGCGATGGTCTGCTTGGCCACTTCGACGCGCTGGTTGGTCAGGTAGGCCAGTTGGTCGACCTTGGCTTCGTCTTCCTTGTCCAGGTAGGCCTTGTCGGCCTTGGCCAGGAAGTCCGCCGCGTCTTTGGTTTCCAGGGCCGCCACTTTAGTCGCCGCCGGATCGGCCTGCAGGCCGTTGTAGTTGGTGCGCGCCTGTTCCAGGTTCGCGTTCGGGTCATGGGAGCAAGCGGCCAGGGCTACGCAGGCAGCGAGCAGGGCGGGCATCATCAAGTGTTTGTGCATCATAGTCTGTCGTCCTTTTATCAATGAGAAGTACGTCGTGGCGTGAACGGTTTACTGAACCTTGTTCATGCCTTCCTGACGCAGTTCC
This sequence comes from Pseudomonas sp. FSO-7, assembly GCF_059579345.1. NCBI lineage: Bacteria > Pseudomonadati > Pseudomonadota > Gammaproteobacteria > Pseudomonadales > Pseudomonadaceae > Pseudomonas > Pseudomonas sp. FSO-7. Next base: position 1,247,431 of record NZ_CM184193.1, read on the forward strand.
TGAACCCCTTTCTGAGAATCCTTGAGTGCTTGTTCGGCCTTGGCGGCCTGGGCCTTGCGCTCGGCGACGCGGGCATCCCACTCGGCCTGTTCGGCCAGTCGCTTGGCTTCGTCGTACTTCTTGTCATGCATGGCGATTTCGGCTTGCTTGAGCTTGTCCTGGGCCGATTTCATTTCCACGGCGGCGAATTCGGTACCGCCGGCGCTGACGGCGCTGTTGACCGCCGATTGGGTCACCGCGTACTGCTCCGAAGGTGGATTACCGGCGCAACCGGCGAGAATGAAGCTGCTACCGATCGCCAGGGCAGCCAACTTCAAGCCGCGCAGGCCAGTGGATGAGGGTTTGGCAGTGCAGGTATTCATAGGCTTCAACTCCATTGGAAAACTCCTGAAAAAACGACAAATCCATGCTGGGACCGAAACCGTGACGTCTGGTTTGGCGTTGGCGCCAAGGCGCGTTTATTTAAACAACCGTTCCAGTATGGTTACTCGGTGTGACCCGAGGCGTTTTTCAAAAGTTCAGCGAAGATGGCCATTCGCCAAAAGAATTGCTGACTGATCGGTCAGTGGCAGAAAAGCTGAACTTTCAAGGCGCGCAGGGGTATCGCGGCGCGGGTGGAAAGGCCCCGCGCCGGAAAACCGCACGTTGGAATGGAGGAATCAGTGTTTGGATTTGTCGTTCTGCGAGGAAAGTTCGTGCAGGTGCCGACGGGACAACGCGAGGAATCGCGGGGTCGGGCCCACGTCTTCGTACAGCGGGTCACCTTCTTCATCGGTGGCGACGACTTGCGAACCCTTGATGTAGGGAAAGCTGGCTTCCAGCTCTTCCAGCGCCGCCCCGATCAGCTCGCCCAGCAGTTCCTCGGGCTGGCGCTTGGGGTACATGTCGCAGATCGCTGCCAGGCGCGCGGCGGCTTCCACGTCCAGATGGATCGTGTAGCCGGTCTGGGTCAGGCGACCCTTGGCGTTTTCTTCCCAATGCTGGGCAAGCTCACGAATTTTCATGATGACCTCAATCAGCCTGCTCGTGGCAGGCGCGGTGAGTGACAAGCCGTTGTGTGGCTTACTCATCAGACTAGCTTTGTTGAACAAGGTTTAAAGTCCCTTCGTCGCTTGTCATAAGCGGCGGGCATCGGCACTCTCTAAGCCAAGAGCTGTCCGGACTTTTTTGCTGGAGAAATGCTGATGACCGATATCGATGCCCGCTTGCGCGAGGATGTCCACCTGCTCGGCGAACTGCTGGGCAATACCATCCGCGAACAATACGGGGACACGTTTCTCGACAAGATCGAGCAGATCCGCAAGGGGGCCAAGGCTGACCGACGTGGTTCCGTGGATGCCGAACTCAGCGCCAGCCTCAACCAGCTGAGCGAGGACGAATTGCTGCCGGTGGCGCGGGCGTTCAACCAATTTCTCAACCTTGCCAACATCGCCGAACAGTACCAGCTCATCCATCGCCGCGAAGAATCGCAACCGGCGCCCTTCGAGGCACGGGTCCTGCCCGAACTGCTCGCCCGGTTGCGTGCCGAGGGCCATGGCGCCGAGGCCCTGGCCCGGCAGTTGGGGCGGCTGGAGATCGAACTGGTCCTCACGGCCCACCCCACGGAAGTGGCTCGCCGTACGCTGATCCAGAAATACGACGCCATCGCCGCGCAACTGGCGGCCCAGGATCACCGCGACCTGACCAGCGCCGAGCGCGCGCAGATTCACGAACGCCTGCAACGCTTGATCGCCGAAGCCTGGCACACCGAAGAAATCCGCCGCACCCGGCCGACCCCGGTGGATGAAGCCAAGTGGGGGTTCGCGGTGATCGAGCATTCGCTGTGGCACGCCATCCCCAATTACCTACGCAAGGCCGACCAGGCCCTGCACGCCGCCACCGGCTTGCGCCTGCCCCTGGAGGCCGCGCCGATCCGCTTTGCCTCGTGGATGGGCGGCGACCGTGACGGCAACCCGAACGTCACCGCCGTCGTGACCCGCGAGGTGCTGTTGCTGGCGCGGTGGATGGCGGCGGACCTGTACCTGCGGGACGTCGACCAACTGGCGGCCGAACTGTCCATGCAAAACGCCAGCGAGGCCTTGCGTGCCCAGGCCGGCGACAGCGCCGAACCGTATCGCGCCGTGCTCAAGCAACTGCGCGAACGCCTGCGCGCCACCCGCAACTGGGCGCACGCCTCCTTGAGTGCCGCCACGCCACCCAGCGCCGAGGTGTTGCAGCACAACCGCGAACTGTTAGACCCCTTGGAGCTGTGCTACCACTCCCTGCACGAGTGCGGCATGGGCGTGATTGCCGACGGGCCGTTGCTCGATTGCCTGCGCCGGGCGGTGACCTTTGGCCTGTTCCTGGTGCGCCTCGATGTTCGCCAGGACTCGACGCGCCATAGCGCCGCCATGACGGAAATAACCGACTACCTGGGCCTGGGCCGTTATGAGGATTGGAACGAGGAGCAGCGCATCAGCTTCCTGCTCGAGGAACTGAACAACCGGCGTCCGCTGCTGCCAGCCCATTTCAAGCCCTCGGCCGACACGGCGGAAGTGTTGGCGACATGCCGGGAAGTGGCGGCGGCGCCGGCGGCGTCCCTGGGCTCCTACGTGATCTCCATGGCCGGCGCGGCTTCCGATGTCCTCGCCGTGCAGTTGTTATTGAAGGACGCCGGCGTGTTGCGACCGATGCGGGTGGTGCCGCTGTTCGAGACCCTGGCCGACCTGGACAACGCCGGGCCGGTGATCGAGCGGTTGTTGCTGCTGCCGGGCTATCGTTCACGGCTGCAAGGGCCCCAGGAAGTGATGATCGGCTATTCCGATTCGGCCAAGGATGCCGGGACCACGGCGGCGGCCTGGGCGCAGTATCGGGCCCAGGAGCGGCTGGTGGACATCTGCCGCGAGCAGCAAGTCGAACTGCTGTTGTTCCACGGTCGCGGTGGCACCGTGGGCCGTGGTGGCGGTCCTGCGCACGCGGCGATCCTGTCCCAGCCTCCGGGCTCGGTGGCCGGGCGTTTCCGCACCACCGAGCAAGGTGAAATGATTCGTTTCAAATTCGGCCTGCCGGACATCGCCGAACAGAACCTCAATCTTTACCTCGCCGCGGTGCTTGAAGCGACGTTGCTGCCACCGCCGCCACCCACGCCGCAGTGGCGGGGCTTGATGGACGAACTGGCGGCCGACGGCGTCAGTGCCTACCGCGCCGTGGTACGGGAGAACCCGCAATTCGTCGAGTACTTCCGCCAGTCCACCCCCGAGCAGGAACTCGGGCGCCTGCCCCTGGGCAGCCGTCCGGCCAAGCGTCGCGCCGGTGGTATCGAAAGCCTGCGGGCGATTCCGTGGATCTTCGGCTGGACCCAGACCCGCCTGATGCTGCCGGCCTGGCTCGGCTGGGAGACCGCACTGAGCAAAGCCCTGGAGCGCGGCGAAGGGGAGTTGCTGGGGCAGATGCGCGAGCAATGGCCGTTCTTCCGGACCCGCATCGATATGCTGGAGATGGTGCTGGCCAAGGCTGACGCCGATATCGCGCGCTCTTACGACGAGCGTTTGGTGGAACCTGGGCTGTTGCCTTTGGGGGCGCATTTACGCGACCTATTGTCGCAGGCGTGCTCGGTGGTCCTTGGCTTGACCGGCCAGTCGCAGCTACTGGCACATAGCCCAGCCACGCTGGAATTCATTCGCCTGCGCAACACCTACCTCGACCCGTTGCACCTGTTGCAGGCCGAACTGTTGGCACGCTCGCGGCAGCAGGATGTGGCCCAGGGCAGCCCTGTGGAGCAGGCGTTGCTGGTGTCTGTGGCGGGGATTGCCGCCGGTTTGCGTAATACCGGCTAACATCAGGCGACGCAGCGAAACGGCTCGTCCGGCGTTCCCGGGCGTTGTCCGTCGGGGGAGGGGGCAGGTCGAGCAGGCGACAGTTTGTCGTTCGGTTACGACGCTCGCCACCCCCTCCGAAGGTCGTATCGGGCGCGGGTTCCTCCGACTTTCGGCGGCTTGTGTGGGTCGGGCCTGCTGTGTATCTTGATCAGCCTTTGGCCGTTTGGGCGGTCACGATCCAGTTTTTCGAAGATTGGCCCCACGAGGCGAATCCGAGCGTTTTACATAAAAAAATTGAGGAGCACATCGATGCGCGTCATTCTGCTGGGAGCTCCCGGGGCCGGTAAAGGTACTCAGGCAAAGTTCATCACCGAAAAATTCGGTATCCCGCAAATCTCCACTGGCGACATGCTGCGTGCCGCGGTCAAGGCGGGCACGCCACTGGGCGTTCAAGCCAAGAGCATCATGGATGCCGGCGGCCTGGTGTCGGATGACCTGATCATCGCCCTGGTCAAGGATCGTATCGCTCAACCCGACTGCGCCAATGGCTTCCTGTTCGATGGCTTCCCGCGCACCATTCCCCAGGCTGAAGCCTTGGTGTCTGCTGGTGTCGAGTTGGATGCGGTGGTTGAAATTGCCGTCGAAGACGAGGAAATCGTCCAGCGCATTGCCGGCCGACGCGTTCATGAGTCTTCCGGTCGCGTTTACCACACCGTCTACAATCCGCCGAAAACCGAAGGCAAGGACGACGTGACAGGTGAAGACCTGGTGCAACGCAAGGACGACACCGAGGAAACCGTGCGTCATCGCCTGTCGGTCTATCATTCCCAGACCAAGCCGCTGGTGGATTTCTATCAGAAACTGTCGGCCGCCAACGGCAAGCCGAAGTACAGCCATATCGAAGGCGTCGGTTCGGTTGAAGCGATCACTGCCAAGGTGCTCGCAGCCTTGAGCTGAAAAGTCTGATCAGCTGCATCAACTACGGCCCGCTTGCGGGCCGTAGTTGTTTATACTGGCGCACTTTTTTCACCTGATTGACGGATACATCGATGAGCACCTTGCTGGCCCTGGACACCGCGACTGAAGCTTGCTCCGTTGCCTTGCTGCACGACGGCAAGGTCACGAGCCATTACGAGGTGATCCCGCGCCTGCATGCGCAGAAACTGTTGCCGATGATCCAGCAACTGCTGAGCGACGCCGGGACGACCTTGCAGGCGGTGGACGCGATTGCCTTCGGTCGCGGGCCGGGGGCTTTTACGGGGGTGCGCATTGCCATCGGTGTGGTGCAGGGGTTGGCGTTTGCCCTGGAGCGGCCGGTGTTGCCGGTGTCGAACCTGGCGGTGTTGGCCCAGCGCGCCCTGCGTGAACAGGGCGCTCACCAGGTCGCCGCGGCCATCGATGCGCGCATGGACGAAGTCTACTGGGGCTGCTATCGCGAAACCGACGGCGAGATGCGCCTGGTGGGGGCCGAGGCGGTATTGCCACCCGAGGCCGCGGCGTTGCCAAGCGGGGCCGACGGTGACTGGTTCGGCGCCGGCACAGGTTGGGGTTACGGCGAGCGCATCGGTGTCAGCCTGATCGGCCAGGACGCCTCAATGCTGCCCCATGCCGAAGACCTGCTGGCCCTGGCCCGCTTCGCCTGGGAACGCGGCGAAGCCATCCCGGCGGACGATGCGCAGCCCGTTTACTTGCGAGACAAAGTCGCAACGCCGAAATCCGAGCGGTAACTCGACAGCAACAAGTGTTCAAGCGAGCACCGTTGTGGCGAGGGAGCTTGCTCCCGCTGAGGCGCGAAGCGGCCCTAAAGTCTCATTCGCACCGTTTCTGGTCAGGTATTGGGGCTTCTTCGTAGCCCAGCGGGAGCAAGCTCCCTCGCCACAAAAGCGTTGGCCTTCCCAAAAAAGCGGTGCGCTCGCAAAAGTCATTTGCACCTTCAAAAGTCACACCCAATACTGCCAGTCGTCACTTTTTCAGGCCGTTTTTAAACCTTTTCGACTTTATGTGCTCTAGTTATCACTTGCGCATTTGCGCGGCTGCGAAAGTGCCGCTAAATTGCCATCATTGATACCGAGCATTCTGTTATGCGTATAGACGGCGTTTCATCCCAGTCCTATCCCATCAAGCGTCGGCCTCGGGCGGGTAAAGCCACTGAGCCGGAAAACTTCGATGACATCGACGGCGACCTGGAATTTCCGTCCGAGGAGCAACTGGCCTCCCGCGCCGCCAAAGCTTCCGCGCAACGCCTGAGCAATCTCCCCGCCCGTCAGCAAGACATGCTTTATCACCGCGCAATGAGCCGCAGTGTCGCTACGGCCCTGGCGAGCTACCTGAGCACTGCCGGTTTCGTCGATTGGGATATGGAAGTGCTGGGACTCGATCTCTACATCTGATGGTCTTGCCTTACTACCTGGGCTGTCCGTCCTGGAGCGAAAACGCCTGGCGCGATTACCTTTATCCCCAGGACGCCAAAAGCACCGACTTCCTCAATCTCTATTCCCAAGTGTTCAATGCCGTGGAAGGCAATACGACCTTCTACGCCAGCCCGTCTGCGGCCACGGTCCAGCGCTGGGCCGAAATCATGCCCGAGCACTTTCGCTTCACCGCCAAGTTCCCCGGTGACATCAGCCACAATGGCGACTTGCGCGAACGCCTGACGGCCACCGAAACCTTCCTGCAACTGCTCAGCCCGTTGGGCGAGCGCGTTGCGCCGTACTGGCTGCAACTGTCCAAGGCCTTCACTCCGAATCGGTTGGCGGAACTGGCAGGGTTCATCGACGCTTTGCAGCGCCCCTTGGCCGTGGAGGTCCGTCACGATGAGTTCTTTGCCAAGGGTGACGCCGAGCGACGCCTCAATCGGTTGTTGCTCGATCGCGGCGTCGAACGCATCTGCCTCGATCCTCGGGCCTTGTTCAGTTGCACCTCCCCTGATCCTGCTGTGCTCCACGCACAATCGAAAAAGCCCCGCGTGCCACCCCGGCCCGCGGCGTTCACCCAATGCCCGCAAGTGCGCTTCATCGGCCATCCGGTGCTCGAAGCCAACGAGCCGTTCCTGACGCCCTGGGTAGAGAAAATCGCCGAGTGGATCGAAGAGGGGCGCACGCCTTATATCTTCCTGCACACCGCCGACAACCGGCTGGCGGCCCGGCTCGCACAACGCTTTCACCAGCGTTTGATGGATCGATTGCCTGGCTTGCCGGCCCTGCCTGCGCTATATAGAGAGCCCGCCGCCGAGCAACTGGGTTTGCTCTGAGGCCCACTCCCTCTCTGCTCAGGAGCGAACTACATGGAAGCGCAAATTCGTCGAGCCCAGGCGTTCAAGGCCTTGCACGAACGCGAAGGGGCGTTTGTCATTCCCAACCCGTGGGATGCCGGTTCGGCCAAGATGCTGGCCAGCCTCGGCTTCGAAGCCTTGGCGACCACCAGTGCCGGTCACGCCTTTTCCTTGGGCCGACCCGATGGCGCGTTGGGCCTGGATGACACCCTGGCTAATGTGCGGGCGATTGTGGCCGCCACTGACCTGCCAGTGGCCGTCGACCTGGAGAACGGTTTTGCCGATGCCCCCGAGGACTGCGCGCGTAGCCTGCTCCGGGCGGCAGAGGCCGGTGCGGTGGGTGGTTCGATCGAGGATGCCACGGGGCGCGAAGACAGCCCGATCTATTGCTTCGACCATGCGGTGGCGCGGGTCAAGGCGGCAGCCGAGGCCGTGCGCAGCTTGCCGTATCCCTTTCTGCTGACGGCCCGGGCGGAAAACTTCCTGCATGGCAACCCGGACCTGGACGACACCCTTCGCCGCCTGAAGGCCTTCGCGGACGCGGGGGCCGACGTGTTGTACGCGCCGGGGCTGAGCAGCGCCGAGCAAGTGCTCGCCGTGGTGCGGGCCGTGGCGCCGAAACCGGTAAACGTACTGATGTCCGGGGCGCTGGACCTGACCGTCGCGCAGTTGAGCGAGTTGGGCGTCAAGCGCATCAGCGTCGGGTCGGCGCTGGCCCTGGCCGCGTATGGCGAGTTCTTCCGCGCCGCCGAGGAAATCCAGGGGCAGGGCACCTTCACCTTCACGCGCCGCTCGATGCCGTTCAAGCAGGCCAACCAATTATTCAAGGGTTGATGCCCGAGGCAACATCGTGCGGTTTTTGAAAGCTCTTGCGGTCGTGGCACTGCTCGTTGGCGTTGCCGTGCTGGCGGTATGGCGCGGCTGGGTGGCGCTGCCGCCCCAATGGAATCCCTGGGCGCCGTTGGACGTCAATCTCGCGCCCAACCTGCTGACCCGCTTCAAGCTCATGGCCCTGCGCAACGACCCGCAACTGTGTGACCAGGCTCTCGCCACCTCGGGGCTGCGCACCGCTCGCCAGGCCGACAGCGGTGCCAATACGACATGCCCGTTGACCAATGTGTTGAGGGTGCAGGGCGGTGAGGTGGCGTTGAGCAGCAGTTTCCTCGCCAGTTGCCCCCTGGCAGTGGCGTTCGCGCTGTTCGAGCGCCATGGGTTGCAGCCGGCGGCAATGGCGGTTTACGGGCAGAAGGTGACGCGGGTCGATCACCTTGGCAGTTTCGCCTGCCGCAACATGTACGGGCGTGAGAGCGGTGCGCGCAGTCAGCACGCCACCGCCAGCGCGCTGGACATCGCCGGGTTTCGCCTGGCCGATGGGCGCACGATCAGCGTGCTCAGGGACTGGCCCAAGGACACTGCCGATGCGCGCTTTCTTCGTCAGGCCCGGGATGGTGCCTGCGATATGTTCAGTGTGGTCTTGAGTCCGGATTACAACGAGGCACACCGCAACCATTTTCATCTGGATGTGGGGCCATGGTGGATTTGTCGTTGATTTAGTGTCAGGCGGCGATGCGCAGGTTCTGCAGCACGATTGGACGCGCCCAGCGGGTGTCGAAGTCCAGTTGTTTCTGCTGCGCCACCAGCTCTTCTTCCGGGAATGGCGGGAACGGCTTGTCCAGCAGGTCGAGTTCGAACTCGGCGATTGGCAAGTGCAATGGGCGCGGTTGCGGTGCCGGGCCGGGCTCCGGCAGCGGTTGTCCGGCGGCGAGGACGAGTGGGCGAACCCAGTTGCTTTCGAAGGTCTGCTGTTTTTGCTGGGCGGCGATTTCTTCCGCTGGGAAGGGTGGGAAGGGCTTGTCCAGCAGGTCGAGTTCGAATTCGGCGATGGGCAGGAACAGCGGCTCAGGCGGCTTGACCGGTGTATCGGTTACTTCACAGGTGCGCTGGCTGACGATGTGCGCCAGCAGCTCCGCGCCGAGGGTCGGTTCAACGGTCTCATCGAGCGGCGCTGGCTGGTAGCTGCCAGGCGCCGGTGCGTTATCACCCAGTTGATCGGCCAGGGCCCGGGCAAAAAAATCCTGCCACAGGTGACTGACGCCGCTCAGTGCTTGGGTGTTGCGCAGGCTGTAATCGCCGTAAGGGGAGATAACGCCTATCGATGTGGATTGAATGTCTGACATTTTTCTCGGTCGACGCTCAGCTCTGGCAAAATGCCGTTCACCGTTGTTATCGGCCGTTTTTGCCGATCCTTAATTTTTTGAGCATGTTTCCATGAGTGAGCAACTTGCGGCCTGCCGTATCCATGTCGAGGCCCTGGCCCCGGCCTTCCAACCGCAGGCCAAGCACTGGGCCGAGCGGCTTGGCCTGCCTTTGCAAGTGGACGATGGCGAGTTTGCCTTGCAAGTCGGCGAGCAGGGCTTGCAATTGCAGCAATTGGGCCCGGATGCGCCAGGGCCGGTGCGCGTGGACTTCGTCGAAGGTGGCGCGGCGCATCGGCGCTTGTACGGCGGCGGCAGCGGCCAGATGATCGCCAAGGCGGTCGGGATTGCCCAGGGGGTGCGTCCGCGGGTGCTGGATGCCACGGCCGGGTTGGGCAAGGATGCGTTTGTGCTGGCCAGCCTGGGCTGCGACATGAGCCTGATCGAGCGCCAGCCGCTGATTGGTGCCTTGCTGGAGGATGGCCTGGCCCGTGGGGCCAAGGACGTCGAGGTGGCGCCGATCGTGGCGCGCATGCGTTTGCTCAAGGGCAATTCCATTGAGGTGATGCGCAACTGGGAAGGCGAACCGCCTCAGGTGATCTACCTCGACCCGATGTTTCCCCATCGTGAGAAAACCGCCCTGGTGAAGAAGGAAATGCGCCTGTTCCGCCCTCTGGTGGGCGATGACCCGGACGCCCCGGCACTGCTCGCCGCGGCCCTGGCCCTGGCGACGCACCGGGTGGTGGTCAAGCGGCCGCGCAAAGCCCCGTGCATCGAAGGGCCGAAGCCGAGCCATGGGCTCGATGGCAAATCCAGTCGCTACGACATCTACCCGAAGAAAGCGCTCAAGCCTTGAGACCGAGTTGTCTGCATCGCGAGCAAGCTCGCTCCCACAGGAGGGTGGGGGTGGGGCCAGGTTTTGTGAGCGCCTCGGTCAAATTGTGGGAGCGAGCCTGCTCGCGATAGCGATTTGTCTGAGGCGGTGATGTTGGCTGTGCCATCGCCTTCGCGAGCAAGCTCGCTCCCACATTGGATAGGTGGTGTTCATCAACCCTGTGGGAGCGAGCTTGCTCGCGATGAGGCCCTTCCAGCCAGCGAAAGGCTAGCGTTCGAGCTAAGGCCGATAAGCCCGCATGAACAACCCCACCACTTCCTGCACATGAGCCTCGGCGGCTTCCGGTTCCGGCGCCGCGCCGCAGCCAGTCAACAACCGGAAATTCGCTGCGCCCTTGATCAGGCAGAAAAAATGCTCGGCGGCATTGCGCGGTTTATCGATGCTCAGGACGCCGCTCTGGTTGACCTTGTTCAGCAGCCGCTCCATGCCTGAGAGCATCCGCTGTGGGCCTGCGTCATAGAAAATCGTCGACAGCTTCGGGTCCTGGCTGCCCAGGGCCATGATCAACCGATGCAGGTTCAGGGATTCGTCGCTGTTGATCAGTTGGTTGAACCCGCGGGCGATGTTCAACAACACCTGTTCGATCGGAACGCCGTCAGGCCATTCATAAAACAGCGGCGGCACCTGCTCTTCACATTTGGCCATCACGGCAGCGGAAAACAGCGTCTCCTTGTCGTTGAAATGGCTGTAGACCGTCAGCTTCGACACCCCGGCTTCGGTGGCGACGGCGTCCATGCTGGTATTGGCGTAGCCCATGCTCAGGAACAGGCTTTTCGCCGCGTCGAGAATGGCCTGGCGCTTGGCCAGGTCTTTGGGGCGGCCAGGGCCGCTGGGGGGGGAGGGATTGTTCGACATTCTTCGCTTTAATACTGGACTGGTGAGTTTGCTATTAATAACATACTCGCCAGTATAATTATTCCAAGCACCATTAGCGAAAGGTCACTCGTCATGTTCCGCTATGCCCTGCCCCTCGCCGTGCCAGTCACCCTGGCTTTTTTATTGTCTGCGTGCGGTCATGACGAGCCGGTGCCCGTCGCCGTGCGCCCCGCCATGGTGGTCAAGCCCGAGCCGTCGGCCCAGGTGATGGACAGTTACCCCGGCGAAGTGCGGGCCCGTTTCGAGCCCGACCTGGCTTTTCGCATTGGCGGCAAAGTGAGCCGACGACTGGTGGAAGAGGGCCAGCGGGTCAAGACCAACCAACCGCTGGCCGAGCTCGATCCCGAGGATGTGCGCCTGCAACTGGAAGCGACCCGTGCCCAGGTCGCGGCTGCCGAGGCCAACCTGAACCTGGTTCGCGCCGAGCGTGACCGCTACAAAACCTTGATGGAGCGGCAGATGGTCAGCCGCTCCCAGTACGACAACGCCGAAAACCTTTATCGCTCTGGCACCGCACGGCTCAAGCAGATCAAGGCCGAGTTCGATGTCGCCAACAACCAGGCCAGCTATTCGGTGCTGCGTGCGCCCCAGGATGGCGTGGTGGCCCGGCGTTCGGTGGAGGTCGGGCAGGTGGTCTCGGCCGGGCAAACCGTCTTCACCCTGGCCACCGACGGTGAGCGTGAAGTGCTGATCAGCCTGCCGGAACAGGGTTTTGGCCGGTTCAAGATCGGCCAGCCGGTCTCGGTCGAACTGTGGAGCCAGCCCGACCAGCGTTTCAGCGGGCGTATTCGCGAACTGTCGCCCGCCGCCGACCCCAAGTCCCGTACCTTTGCCGCCCGCGTGGCCTTCACTGCCGGCAGCGTTCCGGCCGAGCTGGGCCAAAGCGCGCGGGTGTTTATCCAGACCGCCGACAAGGTGCCGCTGTCGGTGCCTTTGTCGGCCCTGACGGCTGAAAACGGCGCGACGTATGTCTGGGTGGTCAATGCCAACAACACCGTGAAAAAAGTCCCGGTGCGGGTCGGCGCCTTCGGCGAAAAGGCCGTGCCGGTGCTCGAAGGCCTCAGCCCCGATGACTGGGTGGTGGCTGCCGGTGTGCATGTGCTCCTCGACGGCCAGCAGGTGCGACCGGTGGATCGCTCCAACCGTGTGGTCAACCTGACGGCCAAGGAGTAATCCGCGATGGGTTTCAATCTTTCCGAATGGGCGCTGCGTAACCGCCAGATCGTACTTTTCCTGATGCTGTTGCTGGCCATCGTCGGTGCGCTTTCCTACACCAAGCTCGGCCAGAGCGAAGACCCGCCGTTCACCTTCAAGGCCATGGTCATCCGCACCAACTGGCCAGGCGCCACGGCCGAGGAGGTTTCGCGACAAGTCACTGAGCGCATCGAAAAGAAGCTGATGGAAACTGGCGATTACGAAAAGATCGTCTCGTTCTCCCGGCCGGGGGAGTCCCAAGTGACCTTCATGGCCCGAGACTCCCTGCATTCGGCGCAGATTCCCGAGCTGTGGTACCAGTTGCGCAAGAAGATCAGCGACATCCGCCACACCTTGCCGCCGGGTATCCAGGGGCCGTTTTTCAACGACGAATTCGGCACCACCTTTGGCAATATTTACGCACTGACCGGCGATGGCTTTGACTACGCCGTGCTCAAGGACTACGCCGATCGCATCCAGCTCCAGTTGCAGCGGGTCAAGGACGTGGGCAAGGTCGAGCTGCTCGGCTTGCAGGACGAGAAGATCTGGATCGAATTGTCGAACGTGAAACTGGCGACCCTCGGCCTGCCCTTGGCCGCGGTCCAGCAGGCCCTTGAAGAGCAAAACGCGGTCTCCACCGCAGGCTTCTTCGAAACCGGCAGCGAGCGCTTGCAGCTACGGGTTTCGGGGAATTTCCAGACCGTGGAAGAGATCCGCAACTTCCCGATCCGGGTTGGCGATCGTACGTTCCGTATCAGCGACCTGGCGGACGTGCGCCGTGGTTTCAACGACCCGCCGGCACCCCGCATGCGCTTCATGGGCGAAGACGCCATCGGCCTGGCCGTGGCGATGAAGGAAGGCGGGGATATCCTGATTCTGGGCAAGGCCCTTGAAGTCGACTTCGCCCGCATCCAGAACACCCTGCCGGCCGGCATGCAACTGCGCAAGGTGTCGGACCAGCCGGCGGCGGTGAAGACCGGGGTCGGCGAGTTCGTCCAGGTGTTGGTGGAAGCGCTGACCATTGTGTTGCTGGTGAGCTTCTTCTCCCTCGGGCTGCGCACCGGGATGGTGGTGGCCCTGGCGATCCCGCTGGTGCTGGCGATGACGTTCGCCGCCATGTACTACCTGGGGATCGGCCTGCACAAGATTTCCCTCGGCGCGCTGGTATTGGCCCTGGGGCTGCTGGTGGACGACGCGATCATTGCGGTGGAGATGATGGCGATCAAGATGGAGCAGGGCTATGACCGGATCAAGGCCGCCAGTTTCGCCTGGACCAGCACCGCATTCCCGATGCTCACCGGTACGTTGATCACCGCGGCCGGCTTCCTGCCGATCGCCACCGCGCAATCGGGCACCGGCGAATACACCCGCTCGATTTTCCAGGTCGTGACCCTGGCCTTGCTGGCCTCCTGGGTGGCCGCCGTGGTGTTCGTGCCGTATCTGGGGGAAAAGCTCTTGCCGGACCTGGCGAAAATTCATGCGGCCAAACATGGCACGACTGACGGCCAGACCGACCCTTACGGCACGCCGTTTTATCAGCGTGTCCGGCGGATGGTGGAATGGTGCGTGCGTCGCCGCAAAACCGTCATCCTGCTGACCGTGCTGTTGTTCGTCGGCTCGGTGGTGTTATTCCGGTTCGTGCCCCAGCAGTTCTTCCCGGCCTCGGGGCGGCTGGAGCTGATGGTTGACCTGAAGTTGCAGGAAGGCGCCTCCCTGAGCAATACGGCCGAACAGGTCAAGCGCCTGGAAGCGCTGCTCAAGGACCATGCCGGCATCGACAACTACGTGGCCTACGTCGGCACCGGTTCTCCGCGCTTCTATCTGCCGCTGGACCAACAACTGCCGGCCTCCAGCTTCGCCCAGTTCGTGGTGCTGGCCAAGACCATCGAAGACCGCGAGCCTTTGCGCAGTTGGTTGATCGCGACCCTGAACGAACAATTTCCGACCCTGCGCTCGCGGGTCACGCGCCTGGAAAACGGTCCGCCGGTCGGTTATCCGGTGCAGTTTCGCGTCACGGGTGAGCACATCGAAGAAGTCCGGGCCTTGGCGCGGAAAGTGGCGACGAAAGTTCGCGAAAACCCCTACGTGGTCAACGTGCACCTGGACTGGGAAGAACCGAGCAAAGTGGTGTACCTGAATGTCGATCAGGACCGCGCCCGGGCCCTGGGCGTCAGCACGACCGACCTGGCGAGTTTCCTGCGCAGCTCCCTCACCGGTTCCAGTGTCAGCCAGTACCGGGAGGACAATGAACTGATCGAAATCCTGCTGCGCGGTACGGTGCATGAGCGCACCGAGCTGTCATTGCTGCCGAGCCTGGCCGTGCCGACCGACAACGGCAAGAGCGTGGCCCTGTCGCAGATCGCGACCCTGGAATACGGCTTCGAAGAAGGCGTGATCTGGCACCGCAACCGTCTGCCGAGCGTGACCGTACGGGCCGATATCTACGGCAAGGAACAGCCGGCGACCCTGGTGCAGCAGATATTCCCGACCCTGGAGCCGATTCGTGCCGAACTGCCGGACGGTTACCTGCTGGAAGTGGGCGGTACGGTGGAGGATTCGGCCCGTGGCCAGAAATCGGTGAATGCCGGCGTGCCGTTGTTCATCGTGGTGGTGTTGACGCTGCTGATGTTGCAACTGCGCAGTTTCTCCCGCACGGCCATGGTGTTTCTCACCGCGCCCCTGGGGTTGATCGGCGTCACGCTGTTCCTGCTGGTGTTCCGCCAGCCGTTCGGTTTCGTCGCCATGCTCGGCACCATCGCGCTGTCGGGGATGATCATGCGCAACTCGGTGATCCTGGTGGACCAGATCGAGCAGGACATCAAGGCCGGGCTGGCGCCCTGGCAGGCGATTATCGAAGCCACGGTGCGCCGCTTTCGCCCCATTGTGCTTACTGCACTGGCCGCGGTGCTGGCGATGATCCCACTGTCGCGCAGCCTGTTCTTCGGGCCGATGGCCGTGGCGATCATGGGCGGCTTGATCGTGGCCACGGCGTTGACGCTGTTGTTTCTGCCGGCGTTGTATGCAGCGTGGTTCAGGGTCAAGAAAACCTGATAACCGCAGGCTGATTGTTTAATGTGCCGCCGCCTTCGCGAGCAAGCCCGCTCCCACATTCGACCGTATTTCCATGGAGGAACGCGGTTAAATGTGGGAGCGGGCTTGCTCGCGAAGAGGGCGTGACAGTCAATCAAGATGCTGGATTGAAAACCCCGGATCAGAGAGTGCCGAAAACCTTCTTCGCCAAACTGGTCGCCGCAGCCGCCGGGTTCTGGCGAATGGTGGCTTCCTGTTTGCCGATCATTTCGAACAACCCATCCAGTGCCTGTTCGGTCACGTAGTTTTCGATGTTGGCGCTCTTGGCATCCAGCACGCCGAACGTCGCGGCCTGGCCGGCGAAGGCATTGTATTTCTGGGCCACGCCGACCTTGTCGGTGGCTTGCTTGACGATAGGCAGGAACTTGGCGCGGATCTGCTCGCGGCTGCTCTTGTTCAGGTATTGCGTGGCCGAGTCTTGGCCGCCGCTGAGGATGCCCTTGGCATCGCTCACGCTCATGTTTTTCACGGCATTGACCAGAATCGGCTGGGCCTGGACCACGGCGGCTTCAGCGGCCTGGTTCATGCTGGTTTCCAGTTGTTCGACCTGTTCACCCATGCCGAAGGCCTTCATCTTGCTGGCGACTTTGCCCAGCTTGCCTGGCAGCTCGATCTTCACATCCGGGTTGTTGCTGAAGCCGCCGGGTGTGCCCAGTTGCTTGACCGCCACTTGCGCGCCTTGGGTCAAGGCGTCCTTGAGGCCACCGGTGGCATCTTGTTGCGACAGGTCGCCCAGGGACAGGGCCATGGCATTGGCGCAGATCAACAGGCCCGCGCACAGGCCGGTGAAACGGAGGGTGGAGCGGAGCATGATGGCGTCCTTGAAAAAAAGTTGGAAAAAGCAATCAGCGTGCGGCGTTGACGCGGATCTTCAACGGCTGCGGATCCTTGCCATCGAGTTGCACGGCGTGTTGTTCGGTGGTGATGAACATCAACTGGCCATCCACTTCGATGCGGGCGCTCACGGCATAACGATGGCCGGGCTTGACCTGGGCGGGATCATAACTGAGGTGGAACGGCAGTGGGACCTGGCCTTTGACCGGGCCGCTCTGCTCATCGAGCACCACCGCAGGGGCGTCGGCCAGGGAAACGTCCTGAAGGCTCACGCTCAAGGTCGCGTTGGGCGGCAGGGCAATGCGTTGCAGATAGAAGACTTCCCCATCGAGGGACGCAGAGGGTGGGGTTGTCGATTGGCAAGCGGCCAGCATGGCCATGGATGCAAGCAGAGCGAGTTTTTTCATGGGGAAGCACCTGGCTCATTGACGCTTGCTACACACGGGCGTCAATGAGCATTTAGCGGATTTGCGTCCAAGCATCCCTGCGTAACGTCGCGGCTCAGGAACCGAACACGGGCGCTTGAACAGTTTCAGCCAGCGATGCTGGCGCCAGGCTCAGGAGGATGTCAACGTGTTGATCGGTGCCATCCCAGGTGAAGGCCTGTTCGGTATCAAGGAAAAGAGCGGTATCGCCTCGGTACATTTGCGCTTTCACCGAGAGTTTCTCGCCCACGGACGCCGTCTCGGCACTGACCTGGAAGCGATATTGCCAAGGCTGCCGGAGGGGCTCCCTTGGCGCCATGTTGGAGCCCTGGCCGCCGCTGGCGCTGATCTGCACACCGTCGGCATTTCGAACACTGATTTCGGCACGGCCGGCTTCCGGGAGTTCATAGCCTTCGGGCAGTTGCAGGGTGAGGGTGAGGGTGATGATGTTCACGTTGAATTCCTTTTCACTACGTCGACATTGACGTGAGCTCATCCTAGAGGCCGGCTCCAAAGTTCTCTGTAGGTCTTTTCTTCGTTTGACGTCGCTTTGGCCGCTGCGCGGCGTCGGAGTACGCCTGTCGACTGACCGATGCACTCACCGCAACCGTTCCCTGTTCACGGTGAGTGATCGTAAATGTCAAAGGTCGGGGCTGACGGCGACCTCCGCCGCATCTTCACTGCGATGCAACGCCACCTGGCGAATCGACAGGCGAATTTCCGCCGGCAGCACCCGCTTGGCCGCGCCTTCGGCCAGTTCGCCCAGCAGTTCGTGGTAGCCGAGTTTGCCGGCCTCGTCGCGGCGCAGTACATCCAGGTCCAGCATCGTCTGGATGAAGTGACGGAACAGGCTCTTGTCGAAAAATTCCGGCGCATTCAGGCCATGCAGGATCGACAGGCGCTGAGCCATGACGGTGCAGAGGTCTTCCAGTTCTTCGGCGCTGACGGTGTTCTGACCGCTGTTGAGCAGCAGCGAGACGGTCATGTAGAAGCGCTGCAAGGTCTGGGCAATGCTTTTCGACAGCAGGGTCAGCAGCACGAAGTGCCGCGAACTCGGCGCCGGACGCAGGTACAGGTCGTTTTCGAAACGCAGCAGGCCCTGTTCGACGAATGCGTCGAGCCACTGGTCGACCACGCCGTCCAGCGCTTCCAGCGACCAGCGAATGAACAACTCCGATTGCAGGTACGGGTACAACGCGTGGGTGTAGCGCAGGATCTGCTCGCGGCTCATGCGCGAGCTGCTCTGGAAGAAGCTCGCCAGCAACGCCGGCAGGGCGAAGATGTGCAGCACGTTGTTGCGGTAGTAGGTCATCAACACCGCGTTCTGCTCGTCCAGGTACAGAATCTTGCCCAGGGCGTCGCTCTGTTCCGACAGCAGGTCCATGCCTTTTACGTGTTCGATCAGCGCTCGACCATCGCCTTCGGGCAGGGTGGTATGGGGCGAGTACGGGACTTTGCGCAACAACGCCAGGTACAGGTCGAGCACGCGGGCCATGGCGCGGTCGTCCAGGGCCAGGCGGCTGGTGGACAGCAGCGCCAGGGCGACGAGGTTGACCGGGTTGATGGCCGCGGCTTCGTTCAGGTGCCGGGCCACGCGCTCGCCGAGGCGGTGGGTGGTCGCGTTGAGCCAGGCTGGTTTGAATTGTGGGCCCAGTTCCTGCTGGCGCCAATCCGGCTGTTCACCGTCGAGGAATTCCGCCAGCTTGATCGGTTCGCCGAAGTTCACCGCCACCTGGCCGAAGCGCTGCTTGAGGGCGCCGATGACTTTGAAGATGTCGAAGATCGATTCTTTCTTCTTGCTGGCCCCGCGCAGTTCGCCCAGGTAGGTGCGGCCTTCCAGCACCCGTTCATAGCCGATGTACACCGGTACGAAGACGATGGGCATGCGCGAGGAGCGCAGGAAGCTGCGCAAGGTGATGGCGAGCATGCCGGTCTTGGGTTGCAGCATGCGTCCGGTGCGCGAGCGACCACCCTCGACGAAGTACTCCACCGGAAAGCCTTTGGTGAACAGCGTGTGCAGGTATTCGTTAAACACCGCGGTGTAGAGCGGGTTGCCCTTGAAGGTGCGGCGCATGAAAAACGCTCCGCCTCGGCGCAACAGGCCACCAATCACCGGCATGTTGAGGTTGATGCCGGCGGCGATGTGCGGTGGTGTCAGGCCGTTGCGAAACAGCAGGTACGACAGCAGCAGGTAGTCGATGTGGCTGCGGTGGCACGGCACGTAGATGACTTCGTGGCCCTGGGCGACGTTCTGCACGCCTTCGATATGGTTGACCTTGATGCCGTCGTAGATCTTGTTCCAGAACCAGCTCAGGACCACTTCCAGGAAACGGATCGCGGTGTAGGTGTAGTCCGAGGCGATCTCGTTGCCGTAGCGCAGGGCCTGGGCCTTGGCTTTTTCCGGGGAGATCTTTTCCCGTTCGGCTTCCTCGGCAATCGCCTGCTTGACCAGCGGCTGGTTCAACAGGCCCTTGACCAGGTTGCGTCGGTGGGAGATGTCGGGGCCGATGACCGCCGCTTTCAAATTGCGGAAGTGCACCCGCAGGATCCGCTGGGCCATGCGCACGGTGCGTTCGTGGCCTTTGTCGTGCTTGATCAGTTCACGCAGGTGGATCGGTGCGGAGAATTGCACGCGGGTCTTGCGCCCCAGGATCATGATGCTCAGCAGGCGGCGCAGGCGCCCGGTGACCGCCCAGCTGTCGGCGAACAACAGCTTCCAGGGGCTGGATTCGCTGTCGGGCGACTGCCCCCAGAACACGCTGACCGGGATGATCTGGGCGTCTTCTGCGGCATTGTGGGTCAGTGCGTCGACCAGTCGCGTCAGGGTGGGCGGCGCGCCGCGTTTGTCCTGGCGCCCGATCCAGTCCGGCGCGGGTGTCAGGTAGAAAAACGCCGCCGGTTCCAGCAGGTTGCCCACGGACACCGGCAATACCGGACGGGGCAGGCCGGCCTTGGTGCATTCGGTATCGAGTACTGCCAGATCGGTGAGCGAAGGATCTTGCAGGACGTAGAACACCGGACGACTGCGGTCGAGGTTGAGGGTGAAGGACGACTGGTTGATGGTCTCGGAGCGAACCCAGAGGTACAACAGTCGGCGCAGGGTGCCAAACACAAGACGGCGGAACGGGGAGCGGGTCATACGGCTTCTGCATGAGTGGATAAGATCAAGCGGCCGCTAGTGTGCCGGATTCGTCGAAAATCGGCAAAAAAGCGGCGAAGTAAAGTCAGTTGAGAGTTTTTACGTGTGACATATACTCGGCCAGTGACTGCCACGGCCCTTCTTATGGACGGCTGGACGGCAGCTAACGTTCGTACGGCTTTCCCTCGAAAAGCCGACTCAAAAAATAAAAATGGGAGTGAGCATCATGGCAGCACGGGAAACCGGCAGTGTGAAGTGGTTCAACGACGCCAAGGGCTACGGCTTCATCCAGCGTGAAGGTGGGGCGGATGTGTTCGTGCATTACCGCGCCATTCGTGGCGAAGGCCACCGTTCACTGACCGAAGGCCAGCAGGTCGAGTACGCGGTGGTGGAAGGGCAGAAGGGCTTGCAGGCTGAGGATGTGGTGGGGTTGTAACCCGTAACATCCACAACAGATCTCCTGTGGGAGCGGGCTTGCTCGCGAAAGCGGTGTGTCAGGCAATATCTTCATTGGCTGATACACCGCTTTCGCGAGCAAGCCCGCTCCCACATTTAGATCCAGGTAGGCCCTGAGACTAGGATCACGCCGTCTTCCAGGTAATCTCTTCTTCCCCATCGGCGCTGATGCGAATCCAGCGATCCGCCGACTCTTCACCTTCCTCTTCCACCCACGAGCCAGGTGCACAGCGCACTTCGACATTCAGTGCGGCGAAGGCGGCGCGGGCGCAGGCGATGTCGTCTTCCCACGGGGTCTGGTCGCTTTCCAGGTAGAGGCTGTTCCATTTGCCGACGGCCTTGGGCAGCCAGGTCACGGGGACGTTGCCGGCCTTGCACTTGTAGGTCTGGCCTTTCTGCACCCAATCGCTGCACGGGCCCAGCGCCTGGCCGAGCCAGGCGGCGATGGCCTTGTGGTCGACGTCGGCGTCCTTGAGGTAAATCTCGATATCGGGTTGGCGCATGGATGTCCTCGCTGCGGTCTTGAAAAATCCATTCGCGGATTTAACTGGCCCCGGACGGTTGCCCGAGGCCCAAGGTTAATTATTGAACAATGAAATAATCGTAGCGCATCGACACCGTGACCTCGAACGCCTCGGCCTGCTCGATCACGTTGGCGCGGCGTTCGGCGCTGGCGCGCCAGCCGTGGGGCGTCATGGCCAGCAGGTTGGCGCGGTCCTGGCCGTTGTCGAGGGTCAGCTTGAATTCGAGGGTTTCGCTGTGATCCAGCGCCATGCCCGACGGCACCAGGGCCAGGTGCTTGTCGTCGGTGTATTCGCGCACCTCGTCATACAGGCGCTCGCGCAATTCCATCAGATGGCCGGCGGTGGGGCCGACTTTCATCAGACCACCGCCGGGGCTGAGCAGGCGCTTGGCCTCTTGCCAGTCCAGCGGGCTGAACACGCTGGCCAGAAACTGGCAGCAACCGTCCGCCAACGGCACCCGGGCCATGCTGGCGATCAACCAGGTCAGTTGCGGGTTGCGTTTGCAGGCGCGCTTGACCGCCTCGCGGGAAATGTCCAGGGCATAGCCATCGGCGTGGGGCAACGCCTCGGCGATCTGCGCGGTGTAGTAACCCTCGCCGCAGCCGATGTCCAGCCAGCGCCCGGGCGCGCGTTCGGCGGCCAGTTCCGCCAGGCGCCGGGCGACCGGGGCGTAGTGTCCGGCGTTGAGGAAGTCGCGGCGGGCTTCGACCATCGCCTGGTTGTCGCCGGGGTCGCGACTGTTCTTGTGCTGCACCGGCAGCAGGTTCAGGTAACCCTGGCGCGCGCGGTCGAAGCGGTGCCCCGCCGGGCACACCACGCCGTTGTCCACCGCGTTCAGCGGTTCACTGCAGATCGGGCAGGCGAGCATCAGGCGAGCAACTTGATCAGCGTCTTGTAGTAGATCTCGGTCAGCACGTCGAGATCGGCCGCCAGCACGCGCTCGTTGACCTGGTGGATGGTCGCGTTGACCGGCCCCAGCTCGACCACTTGCGTGCCCATGGTGGCGATGAAACGACCGTCGGACGTGCCGCCGCTGGTGGACGCCTGGGTCTCGCGCCCGGTGACGTCCCGGATGCTCGACGACACTGCGTCCAGCAAGGCCCCCGGTTCGGTGAGGAACGGCAGGCCGGACAGTGCCCAGTCGATGTGCCAGTCCAGTTGATGCTTGTCGAGAATATCGGCGACGCGCTGTTGCAGGCCTTCGACGGTGGATTCGGTGGAGAAGCGGAAGTTGAACACCGCTACCAGGTCTCCCGGGATCACGTTGGTCGCGCCGGTGCCGGAGTTGAGGTTGGAGATCTGGAAACTGGTGGGCGGGAAGAAGTCGTTGCCGTGGTCCCAATGCTCGGCGGCCAATTCGGCCAAGGCGGGCGCGGCGAGGTGGATCGGGTTCTTCGCCAGGTGTGGATACGCCACGTGACCTTGCTTGCCGCGCACGGTCAGTTTTGCGCCGAGGGAACCGCGCCGGCCATTCTTGACCACATCGCCCACCAAGGTGGTGCTCGACGGTTCGCCGACGATGCACCAGTCCAGCCGCTCCTGGCGGGCCTTGAGGCGTTCGACCACGGCTTTGGTGCCGTGGTGGGCCGGGCCTTCTTCATCGCTGGTGATCAGGAAGGTCAGCGAGCCCTTGTGGTCCGGGTAGTCGGCGACGAACCGTTCGGCCGCCACCACCATCGCCGCCAGGCTGCCTTTCATGTCCGCCGCGCCACGGCCGCAGAGCATGCCCTGTTCGTCGATGACCGCATCGAACGGGTCGAGCTGCCAGGCCTGCACCGGACCGGTCGGCACCACATCGGTGTGCCCGGCGAAACACAGCACCGGGCCGTCATGCTTGCCGTGGCTGGCCCAGAAGTTATCCACGTCCTCGATACGCATCGGCTCGAGTGTGAAGCCCGCGTTGCCCAGGCGCTGCATCATCAGTTTCTGGCAATCGGCATCCACCGGCGTCACGGACGGACGGCGGATCAGGTCGCAGGCGAGTTGCAGGGTCGGCGAGAGGTCGGCGTGGGCCGTCATGGAAAACTCCGGAAAGCTGGAAAGGAGATCACAGTCCCTGTGGGAGCGGGCTTGCTCGCGAAGCTTTTAGCGTCAGTGATGACGCCTTCGTGAGCAAGCCCGCTCCCACAGGTCCTGAGTGCGACCGTTGAATTGTATTCGGTCGAGGCTTACAAAATGGCGGTTATCTTATAGCAAAACGACCACCATGGGCCCTGGTGCTGGTCAGTTGGAACACAAATCCTGTGGGAGCGAGCTTGCTCGCGATGGCAGTGTGTCAGTCAACATCACTGCCACGGATCCACCGTCATCGCGAGCAAGCTCGCTCCCACAGAGGTTTTGCTTAATTTGCTGTGGCAAAGCCCTATAATGCGCGCCGGTTTTTGGGGTAATGGTCATGAGTACAGAAGATCCAAGGTTTGCCGGCATCGCCCGTTTGTACGGCATCGAAGGCCTGGAGCGCCTGCGGGCGGCCCATGTGGCGATTGTCGGCGTCGGCGGTGTCGGTTCCTGGGCGGCGGAAGCCATTGCCCGTTGCGGCGTGGGCGAGATTTCGCTGTTCGACCTGGACGATGTCTGCGTCAGCAACGCCAACCGCCAGCTGCACGCCCTGGACAGCACCGTCGGCAAGCCCAAGGTCGACGTGATGGCCGAGCGGCTGCGGGGGATCAACCCCGACTGCAGCGTGCACGCGGTGGCCGACTTCGTCACCCGCGACACCATGGCCGAGTACATCACGCCGAACATCGACTGCGTGATCGACTGCATCGACAGCGTCAACGCCAAGGCCGCGCTGATCGCCTGGTGCAAGCGCCGCAAGATCCAGATCATCACCACCGGCGGTGCGGGCGGGCAGATCGACCCGACGCTGATCCAGGTCTGCGACCTCAACCGTACGTACAACGATCCACTGGCCTCCAAGGTGCGCTCCACCTTGCGCCGCGACTACGGCTTCTCCCGCACCGTGACCCGCCACTACAGCGTGCCCTGCGTGTTCTCCACCGAACAACTGCGCTACCCGAAACCGGACGGCAGCATTTGCCTGCAGAAGAGTTTTGTCGGCGACGGCGTCAAGCTCGACTGCGCCGGTGGGTTTGGTGCGGTGATGATGGTCACGGCGACATTCGGCATGGTCGCGGCGACCAAGGCTGTGGATAAGATCGTGGCGGGTGTGCGGCGGCCGGCGGACAGGGTCAAGCCCGGGCAGTGATCGCTCTTGTGGCGAGGGAGCTTGCTCCCGCTGGGTCGCGAAGCGGCCCTGAAACCGGGCAACGCGGTATGTCAGGCAGATTGAGTTGACTGCTTTTGGGACTGCTGCGCAGTCCAGCGGGAGCAAGCTCCCTCGCCACGGTTATTGCGTCAATTCGCGCATCCGCTGCAACACCGCATTCAACCCATTGCTTCGCGACGGCGACAGCTGCCGCGACAATCCCAACTGATTGAACCAATCCGGCAAATCCACGTGCTGCAACTCGTCAGCGGACAACCCGTTGACCCGCGCCAGCAACAACGCCACCAACCCCCGGATCAACCGCGCATCGCTGCTGGCGGAAAACTGCCAGTGCCGGTCGTGCAAGCGACCCACCAACCACACCTGGCTTTCACAGCCGTGGACGAGGTTGGCGTCGCACTTGTCCTCGTCGCTCAACGGCGGCAGGCGTTCGCCCCATTGCATCAGTAGCCGGGCCCGTTGTTCCCAGCCCGAGGCTTCCTGGAAAATCTGCAGCGCGGAGGAGGCCTCGGCAGGCAGATTCATCGGAGCATCTCCAACGCCTGGTCCAGTGCCTCGAAGAAGCGTTCGAGATCAGCAGAGTCGTTGTACAGCGCCAGTGACACCCGAATCGCCCCGGACAGCTTCAAATGCTTGAACAACGGCATCGCGCAGTGATGCCCGGCGCGCACGGCGATGCCCTGTTCGGTCAGCAGGTGCGCCAGGTCGGCGTTGTGGATGCCTTCGACCACGAAGCTGACCAGGGCCAGGCGCGGGTTGCCCAGCAGGCGAATACCGTTGCGGGCCAGCAGGCCATGGAGCAGGTAGTCATGCAGCGCCGCCTCATGCTCGATGACCGCCTGCGGGTCGAGGTCGGACAGGTAATCCAGGCTCGCCCCCAGGCCGATCACGCTGGCAATCGGTGGCGTGCCGGCTTCGAAGCCCAGCGGCGCCGCCCGGAAGGTGGCGGTGTGGTAATCGGCCTGTTGCACCATTTCGCCGCCGAATTGCCAATGGCGCAGGGTGCCAAGGGCTTCGGTACGGCCAAACAGCACGCCGAGACCGTCGGGGCCGTAGAGTTTGTGGCTGGAAAATACATAGAAATCGCAGCCCAGCGCCTCCACGTCGTGGCGGCCATGGACCACGCCTTGGGCGCCGTCGATCACCGTCAGCGCGCCGTGGGCCTTGGCCAGTGCCAGCAGCGCCGGCACCGGCTGCCAGGCCCCCAGCACATTGGATAACTGGCTCACCGCCAGCAAGCGTGTACGGGGGCCGATCAGTTCGGCGGCGGCGCTTGAATCGATCACGCCGTCGGCATCCAGTGGCAACACCACCAGGGTCAACGAACGGCGCTCGGCCAGTTGCTGCCACGGCAGCAGGTTGGCGTGGTGTTCCAGAGCGCTGATGACGATCTCATCGCCCGGGTTGAATAAATGTTCCAGCCCGTAGGCCAGCAGGTTCAGCGCCGAAGTGGCGCCGTGGGTGAAGACCACCTGCCCGCAGTTTCCGGCATTGAGCCATTGCGAGACCTTGAGGCGGCTGTCCTCGAACGCCTGGGTGGCATGTGCGCCCGGCAAATGTTGCGCGCGGTGCACGTTGGCCGCGCCGTTGGCGTAGTAGTGCGTCAGGGCATCCAATAGGGCTTGGGGTTTTTGCGTGGTGGCGGCGCTGTCCAGGTAGGTCTGGCCTTGCCGTTGCAGGGCGGCGATGGCCGGGAAATCGGCACGCCAGGGGGATTGGATCAACATGCTTTCGGGCCCTGCTGGAGTTACGCCGGACCCTGTGGGAGCAAGGTTGCTCCCACAGGTGAGGGTGTGACGCGGCTTAGTTGTGGGCGTGCAGTGCTTCGTTCAGCTCGATGGCCGACTTGTGCGTCTTGCATTCCACCGCGCCGGTCTCGGAGTTGCGACGGAACAGCAGGTCGGGCTGGCCAGCCAGGTCGCGGGCCTTGACCACTTTCACCAGTTGGTTGTTTTCGTCCAGCAGGGCGACTTTGGTGCCGGCGGTCACGTACAGGCCCGACTCCACGGTGTTGCGGTCGCCCAGGGGGATGCCGATGCCGGCGTTGGCGCCGATCAGGCAGCCTTCGCCAACCTTGATCACGATGTTGCCGCCGCCCGACAGGGTGCCCATGGTCGAACAACCGCCGCCCAGGTCCGAACCCTTGCCGACGAACACGCCCGCCGAGACACGGCCTTCGATCATGCCTGGGCCTTCGGTGCCGGCGTTGAAGTTGACGAAACCTTCGTGCATGACCGTGGTGCCTTCGCCCACGTAGGCGCCCAGGCGGATCCGCGCGGCATCGGCGATGCGCACGCCGGCCGGGACCACGTAGTCGGTCATTTTCGGGAACTTGTCCACCGAGAACACTTCCAGCAGCTCGCCACGCAGGCGGGCTTCGAGCTGGTGCTCGGCCAGTTCGCTCAGATCGATCGCGCCCTGGCTGGTCCAGGCCACGTTCGGCAGCAGTGGGAAAATGCCGGCCAGGTTCAGGCCGTGGGGCTTGACCAGGCGATGGGACAGCAGGTGCAGCTTGAGGTAGGCCTCAGGGGTGGAGCTCAGTTGGGCATCTTCGGCCAGCAGGGTGGCGACCAGCGGCTTGTGGCTTTCAGCCAGGCGAGTCAGCAGCTTGGCTTGTGCGGCATCGACGCCCTTGAGGGCTTCGGCCAGTTGCGAGGCCTGGGTGGTGGTGAAGGTGATGGCCTGGTTGCCTTCGCTGTAGCCAAGGATCGGCGCGACAGCGGCAACGATCTCAGCCGACGGCTTGAGCAGCGGCTGTGCGTAGAACACTTCCAGCCAGGCGCCTTCGCGGTTTTGGGTGCCGACGCCGAAGGCCAGGCTGAACAGGGTAGTGGACATGAAATTACCTCTACAAAATGGACTGGGCAGGCTTACTTGATCTCTGCCGCATAAATATCTGGCTTGAAGCCAATCAGGGTTCGGTCACCGAGATCGAGCACCGGGCGCTTGATCATCGAGGGTTGGGCGAGCATCAGTTCGATGGCTTTCGTCTGGTCGAGATCGGCTTTGCGTTCGTCGTCGAGTTTGCGAAAGGTCGTACCAGCACGGTTCAACACCACTTGCCAGCCATGCTCGTTGCACCATTGGGTCAGGTGCTCACGGTCGATGCCGGCGGTCTTGTAGTCGTGAAAGTCGTAGTGCACAGCGTGATCATCGAGCCAGGTGCGCGCCTTTTTCATCGTGTCGCAGGCTTTGATGCCGAAAAGGTGCAACGTTTTGCTTGAATCGGTCAAGGAACTGCCCCCTTTGCAGGTGCTGAAAGTAAAAGGTGAAGGATTATGCCATGACCGGACGGTTTCGCGACGGCCCAGATCGGCATGCTCCCAAACCTGTGGGAGCGAGCTTGCTCGCGATGGCGGTCTTACATCCAGCATTGATGTCGGCTGATACACCGCTATCGCGAGCAGGCTCGCTCCCACAAGGGTGGGCTGCGACATAGGTGTAACGGCCAGGCTCATGCTAAGCGGTTAATATGGCACTTCAACGGCAAGCTGTTGCCGGATGTGTGTGGCTGCAATTGGAAACCGTTATGCAAAGCGCTTATACCGTCCTGATCCTGTTGATGCTGGTGGGCGTTTCGCGCCTGATCGGACGGTTGATCCCGCTGCCGTTGCCCCTGGTACAGATCGGCGCTGGTGCCGTGTTGGCCTGGCCGTCCCTGGGTCTACATGTGGCCCTCGATCCTGAGTTGTTCCTGTTTCTGTTTCTGCCACCGCTGCTGTTCTCCGACGGCTGGCGCATGCCCAAACGCGAGTTGTGGCGCCTGCGCGGGCCGATCCTGACGCTGGCGGTGGGGCTGGTGTTGTTCACGGTGGTGGGCGCCGGTTACTTCATTCACTGGCTGCTGCCGAGTATCCCGTTGCCGGTGGCCTTTGCCCTGGCCGCGGTCCTGTCGCCGACCGACGCGGTGGCGGTGTCGGCGATTGCTCGCGACCGTCTGCCCGCACCTTTGATGCATATGCTCCAGGGCGAGGCGTTGATGAACGACGCGTCGGGCCTGGTGACGTTCAAGTTCGCCCTGGCGGCGGCGATCACCGGGGTGTTTTCCCTGGCGGGCGCGAGCCTGGCCTTCGTCCTGGTGGCGGTCGGCGGCCTGCTGGTCGGTGTGGCCCTGAGTTGGTTATTGGGGCGCTTGCGGGCCTGGATGGTGGCGCGCGGCTGGGACGATCCGGCCACCCATGTGGTGTTCATGTTGCTGCTGCCGTTCGCGGCCTATGTGCTGGCTGAACGCTTGGGCGCCTCGGGCATTCTCTCGGCGGTGGCGGCGGGGATGATGCAGAGCTGGCTCGACCTGCTGCCGCGTCAGACCGGCACGCGGCTGCTCAATCGCAGCGTATGGTCGCTGCTGGAATTCGCCTTCAACGGCTTGATCTTCCTGCTGCTGGGCCTGCAACTGCCGGACATCATCAAGGCGGTGACCAGCCACGAGACGACGCTGTGGCCAACGCTGTTCTACCGCTGCCTGGAGGTGGTGGCGATTTTCCTGGTGCTGCTGGTGCTGCGGTTTGTCTGGGTACAAAGCATCTGGCGGCTGTCCGGGCTGTTACGTCGCTGGCGTGGCGAGAACGAACTGACGTTCGTGCCGACTGCGCGCTCCTGCTGGTTGCTGACCTTCGGCGGGGTGCGCGGTGCGGTGACGTTGGCAGGTGTGCTGTCGGTGCCGTTGCTGCTGGGGGCGGGCGAGGCGTTTCCCGAGCGCGACTTGCTGATCTTCATTGCCGCCGGGGTGATTCTGTTGTCGTTGATCGCGGCCTGCATCGCCCTGCCATTGCTGTTGCGAGGTATCGAGAAGAGCCCCGATGACAAGCGCCGCACCGAAGTGCGTGATGCCTGGCGTAAAACCGCTGAAGCGGCGATCCATGCGTTGGAAGTGGAGGAGCCGGCCGAGCTGTCCAGTACACCCGATGCGGCTCAGGCCGCACTGGCGACCGAGGTCAAGGCGCGCTTGATGTCTGAATATCGCCATCAGTTGGAGGTGTTCAACGACTCCGCCGAA
The DNA here is from genome assembly GCF_059579345.1 of Pseudomonas sp. FSO-7. Taxonomy (NCBI): domain Bacteria; kingdom Pseudomonadati; phylum Pseudomonadota; class Gammaproteobacteria; order Pseudomonadales; family Pseudomonadaceae; genus Pseudomonas; species Pseudomonas sp. FSO-7. The sequence continues at coordinate 1,276,352 of NZ_CM184193.1, forward strand.
GCCCAGGCGCTGGCGTTCGAAATGGACCTGCTGGAACGCCGGTTGCGCTTGAAGGCCTATCGGGCGCAGCGGCTGGAGTTGTATCGCCTCAGCCGTCATCACCAGATTGGGGATGATGTGCTGCGAGAGGTGCTGGGGGAGTTGGATCTGGCGGAGGCGAATTTGGGGTTGGGTAAATAGCCGCCATGGCGCAAAGCCAATGGTGGTCTGTCAGACGCACCGAAGTTTCCGACAAGTTTTTAAGGTTGTCCGTCGGAAGCGAGGGCTCTAGCCTCTGGGTGTCGCTGCCAATTCAGCGACCGGACGTGAGAATCCGATCCTCCCTAGTAGGCGCGTAGGCGCCGACCATATAAAGTGCAGGCGCTTTTCGTCTGGGCATTATGTTATGGCGGCTGTGCGCGGGCATGCTTCGGCATGGCCGGGCTTCCTAGGGGCTTGGATTCTCACCCCGCGTACGGCTGCCACCCTCCGGTCCGTGAGAAGACTCGGTGGCGGCTCCCAATTTCCCTAGGAGCAATAGCATGACTAAAGAAACGCCTAATCCTCCAAAACCGGCCTCCACTTTCCCCTACGGCGACTACGCCCCCGAAAAGCTGCAAGAAGCCGCTGATCGTGCGCTGGACCATTACCTCAAACCTGACGACAGCGAGTCAGAACCCCAACCCTCGGTACAGTTGTTCACCGTGTCGGACAGCGTTGATACCGAAGCCCTGCTAGCCAACCTCAGCGAAACCCTAGCTTCGGCCAATGCGATGCTCAACGACCTGGCGTTTGGCCTGGAAGGCTCGCGGCGGCATGTGGCGTTGGGGGCGGCGCAGATGATTGAGTTGGGGACGTTGTTGGCGAACAAGGCTTTGGATCGGGTAGAGCTGCGGACCTGATGTAATAAGTACCGGCCTCATCGCGAGCAAGCTCGCTCCCACAATGGATGCGTGTTGTTCACAGAACTTGTGATCGACACCAGCCCCTGTGGGAGCGGGCTTGCTCGCGAAGACGTAGGCCCATCCAACATGGATGCAAGCTGAACCACAGAAGATTTGTGGTGTTCACAGATATGGGTCGACACCAAACCCCTGTGGCGAGGGAGCTTGCTCCCGCCGGGGCGCGAAGAGGCCCTGAAATAGGGCAACGCGGTATGTCAGGTAGATTGAGTTGAATGCTTTGGGGCTGCTACGCAGCCCCGCGGGAGCAAGCTCCCTCGCCACAACTGCGGTCTACTCAAGTCCTGAGGCGGGATTAACCCCGACGCTGAATGAACGCGCGAATCCGCTCGGCCGCTTCCACACATTCAGCCAATGGCGCGACCAAGGCCATGCGCACACGCCCGGCGCCTGGGTTGACGCCATTCACATCGCGGGACAGGTACGAGCCCGGCACGACGGTCACGTGTTCCTGTTCGAACAGGTCACGGCAGAACGCCGCATCATCGCCCGCCACATTCGGCCACAGATAGAAGCTGCCATCAGGCCGCTGCACATCCAGCACCGGGCTGAGGATTTCCAGCACGGCGTCGAACTTCTCCCGGTACAGCGCGCGGTTGGCTCGTACGTGTACTTCGTCGTTCCATGCGGCGATGCTCGCCAGTTGGGTCTGCACCGGCATCGCGCAGCCGTGATAGGTGCGGTAGAGCAGGAAACCCTTGAGGATGTCCGCGTCACCCGCGACGAAACCGGAGCGCAGGCCGGGCAGGTTGGAGCGTTTGGACAGGCTGTGGAACACCACGCAGCGCTTGAAATCCTGGCGACCCAGTTCGACGCAGGCGCTGAGCAGCCCTGGCGGCGGGGTTTGTTCGTCGAAGTAGAGTTCGCTGTAGCACTCATCCGCGGCGATGACGAAGTCATGTTCGTCAGCCAGGGCGATGAGTCTCTTCAACACATCCACCGGGATCAGTGCCCCGGTCGGGTTGCCCGGGGAGCACAGAAACAGGATCTGGCAGCGTTTCCAGATGTCCGGCGAGACCGCATCGAAATCCGGATTGAAGCCGTTCGCGTCCAGGCACGGCAGGTAGTGCGGCTTGGCCCCGGCCAGGAACGCCGCGCCTTCGTAGATCTGGTAGAACGGGTTCGGGCTGACCACCAGCGCATCGTCGTCCCGGTTGACCACGGTCTGGGTGAAGGCGAACAAGGCTTCGCGGGTGCCATTGACCGGCAGCACATGGCGCGCGGGGTCCAGCCAGCCGTTCGGCACGTTGAAGCGGCGCTCGCACCAGCCGGTGATGGCTTCACGCAATTCCGGGATACCGAGGGTGGTCGGGTACACGGCCATCTTTTCCAGATTGCTGGCCAGGGCCTCAGCCACGAAGCTGGGTGAGCGATGCTTGGGTTCGCCGATGGACAGCGCGATGGGGCGTTTGTCGGGGTTGGGCGTGACGCTGCCGAGCAGGGCGCGGAGTTTTTCGAACGGGTAGGGCTGCAACTGGTTCAGAGCGTTGTTCATCGAGGGCCTCGTCAATGTGGGCGCGGTCCTTGTGGGAGCGAGCTTGCTCGCGATGGCGGTGTGTCAGGCAGCATCAATGCTGGATGTTGCGCCGCTATCGCGAGCAAGCTCGCTCCCACAGAGGGGGATTGTTCGTTCAGATGCTGATCCGTGTCAGGTGAGCATCGGGTTCCTGGTTGACGCTCAGGTGCCGCACGATCGCCTCCTGCAGGCGGCTGCACAGTTGCGGATCGGACAGCGGCTGGTTGTGAGCGTCGGTGATGAAAAACACGTCTTCCACCCGTTCGCCGAGGGTGGCGATCTTGGCGTTTTGCAGCGACAGGTCGAACTCCAGGAAGATATGGCCGACCCGCGCCAGCAGGCCCGGGCGGTCCGGGGCGCTGAGTTCCAGCACGGTGACCTGGCGCTGGGCGTCGTTGTGGATCGTCACCTGGGGCGCAAAGGCGAAGTGCTTGAGCTGGCGCGGCACGCGGCGCTGGATGATGGTCGGGTAGTCCGCCGGGTTACGCAGGGCTTCGGTCAGGCCGTCGCGAATCTGCTTGACCCGCGCCGGGTTGTCGCCAATCGAGTCGCCATCGGTGTCGAGCACGATGTAGGTGTCGAGGGTGAACTGGCTGCTGGAGGTAATGACCCGGGCGTCATGGATGTTGAGGTTGAGCTGGTCCATCGCCGCCACGGTCACGGCGAAGAAGTCGTGCTGGTCCGGGGCGTAGATGAAGATCTGCGTGCCGCCCTCGAACTCGCGCTGGGTGGTTTCCTTGATCAGCACCAGCGGCCCGCCATCGGCCGGTTGCTGCAGGATCGCGTCGCTGTGCCAGGCCACGTCGCCGGCGGTGTGGCGCAGGAAATAGTCATCGCCCAATTGCGACCAGAGCTGTTCGACATCGTCCGGATCGGTGCCGCCGCGGACCAAAATGTCCAGGGCCGCGCTTTGGGTGCGACGGATCTGTTCTTCGCGGTCCACCGGGTTTTCCAGGCCACGGCGCAAGGCGCGCTTGGTCTCGGTGTAGAGCTGACGCAACAGGCTGGCGCGCCAGGAGTTCCACAGGCTCGGGTTGGTGGCGTTGATGTCGGCCACGGTCAGCACGTAGAGGTAATCCAGGCGCGTTTCATCGCCGACGATCTGGGCGAAGTCGTGGATCACCTGCGGGTCGGACAAGTCCTTGCGCTGGGCGGTGGTGGACATCACCAGGTGGTTCTGCACCAGCCAGACGATCAGCCGGCTGTCCCACACGGGCAGTTGATGGCGCTGGCAGAACGCCTCGGCATCCACCGCGCCGATCTCGGAGTGATCGCCCTGGCGACCCTTGCCGATGTCGTGGTACAGCCCGGCCATGTAGATCAGCTCAGGCTTGGGCAGCTTGCCCATGAGCTTGCTGGCCAGCGGGAATTTCTCCGACACCTGGGTGTACTGCAGCTTACGCAGGTGCTTGATCAGGTTCAGGGTGTGGGCGTCGACCGTATAGATGTGGAACAGGTCGTGTTGCATCTGCCCAACGATGAAGCCGAACTCCGGCAGATAGCGCCCGAGGATTCCATAGCGGTTCATGCGCCGCAGATTGCGGTGCACGCCGATCTTGCACTTGAACAGCTCGATGAACAGGCTGGTGTTGCGGATGTCGTGGCGGAAATCCTCATCGATCAGATGACGGTTTTCCCGCAGCAGGCGAATGGTGTCGGCGCGCACACCCTTGATTTCCGGCTGCTGGGCCATCAGCACGAAGATTTCGAGCATGGCGAACGGCGTGCGGCGGAACACATAGTCGTGACGCGCTTCGATGTAGCCGTCGTGGAGCTGGAAGCGGGAGTTGATCGGCTGCGGCGGTTCCTCGTCTTCGGGGGCGAGGATGACTTCCTCGAAGTGCTGGATGATCAGTTCGCTGAGCTGGGCGATGCTCATCACCACCCGATAGTACTGCTGCATGAAGTTTTCGATGGACTGCTTGGCATCCTGGCCCTCGAAACCCAACAGGCTGGCGATGGAGCGCTGGTGATCGAACAGCAGGCGGTCCTCGGAGCGCCCGGCGAGCATGTGCAGGGCGTAGCGGACCTTCCACAAAAATTCCTGGGACGAGGCCAGCAAGGCGTTTTCGCTTTCCACCAGGAACCCTTCGCCAGCCAGGGCGCGCAGGTTCAGCGTGCCGTACTGGCGGCGGGCCACCCACAGGATGGTCTGGATGTCCCGCAGCCCGCCGGGCGAGCCCTTGACGTTGGGCTCCAGGTTGTATTCGGTGTCGTTGTACTTGTGGTGGCGGGCCTTCTGCTCCGCGTGCTTGGCCAGGAAGAAGTCCTTGCTCGGCCACATGTGCGCCGTGCTGGTGACATCGAGCATGCGCTGGCGCAGGTGCTCGGGGCCGGCGATGGTGCGGCTTTCCATCAGGTTGGTGATCACCGTCAGGTCGGCGCGGGCCTCATCGGCGCATTCCTGCACCGAGCGCACGCTCTGGCCGACTTCCAGGCCGATGTCCCACAGCAGGGTCAGGAACCGCTCGATGGAGTCGCGGAAAATTTCATGATCGGCGCTGTCCAGCAGGATCAGCAGGTCGATGTCGGAGTAGGGGTGCAGCTCACCGCGCCCATAGCCGCCCACCGCCACCAGGGCGATGTCGGCGTCTTCACTCCAATCGAACTGCTCCCAGGCCTTTTGCAGGATGTTATCGACGAACCAGGCGCGGTCCTCGATCAACCGACGGATATCCCGGCCACTGCGAAAGCGCTGGTCGAGCACTTCGTGGGCCTGGCGGATCGCCTTCTTGAACGCCGAGATGGGGCTTGCCTTCAGGGCCAGTTCAGCCTGGAACTGGCCGCGGTCGAAGAGTTCGGGATCCACCTGCGGCATTGAATGGCTTTCCTTTCTATCTATATCTATCGGATCTATAGGCTGGGTTCGGATCAGGCGGAAACACGCGCGATGGTGTCATCGCTGCGCAGGGTGAAGATTTCATAGCCGGTCTCGGTGACCAGCAGGGTGTGTTCCCACTGGGCCGACAGCTTGCGGTCCTTGGTGATGGCGGTCCAGCCATCGCCCAGCACCTTGGTGTCGGCGCGGCCCTGGTTGATCATCGGCTCGATGGTGAAGGTCATGCCCGCCTGCAGCTCCATGCCGGTGCCGGCACGGCCGTAGTGCAGGATCTGCGGCTCTTCGTGGAACACCTTGCCAATGCCGTGGCCGCAGAACTCGCGCACCACCGAGAAGCCGTTCTTCTGCGCGTGCTTCTGGATCACTTCGCCGATGTCTCCCAGGCGGCAGCCCGGTTTCACCAGTTCGATGGCCATGTACATGCATTCCTGGGTGACCTTGGACAGGCGCTGGGCCCACTCCGGCACGTTGCCGACATGGAACATGCGGCTGGTGTCACCGTGATAGCCGTCCTTGATGACGGTGACGTCGATGTTCAGGGTGTCGCCATCCTTCAACGGTTTTTCGTTGGGGATGCCGTGGCAGACCACGTGGTTGATCGAGGTGCAGATCGACTTCGGGAAGCCTTTGTAGTTGAGCGGGGCCGGGATGGCTTTCTGCTCGTTGACGATGTAGTCGTGGCAGATGCGGTCCAGCTCTTCGGTGGTCACGCCCGGCTTGACGTAGTCGGCGATCATCTCCAGCACTTCGGCGGCGAGTTTTCCGGCGACACGCATTTTTGCGATGTCCTCGGGCGTCTTGAGGGTAACGGTCATACAGGCTCTCTCTGCGCCCGGCGGCGCTGTTCAAAACGAAATGGGCGGCGGATGATGAGCAGCGCGGCCCTGAAAGAGTCGATTCTAACAGACGATCAGTACAATGAGCTCTCCAGGCTGGAACTCTGTGGTGAGGGGATTTATCCCCGTTGGGCTGCGCAGCAGCCCAACATCAGGCAGCATGGTGTATCAAGTCGATTGAATCGCCTGGTATGGGGCCGCTACGCGTCCCAGCGGGGATAAATCCCCTCGCCACAAGAGGTTTTCAGAATCCGTGTTCCGTTTTCGCCCTTGCTGTGGTATAAAATGCGCCGCTTTCCGGGGATGACCCCGTAAGCTTAAATCCACACACGTGTCGACACGATGACCTGGGTGCCTTCGGCCTATACAGCCGCTGGTTGGTCATTGGGATACGTGGAGGCCAAACCCGACTTATCAAGGAACTATCATGTCCCAAGTCAACATGCGCGATATGCTGAAGGCCGGTGTGCACTTCGGTCACCAGACCCGTTACTGGAACCCGAAAATGGGCAAGTACATTTTCGGCGCGCGTAACAAGATCCACATCATCAACCTTGAAAAAACCCTGCCGATGTTCAACGAAGCACTGACCTTCGTAGAGCGCCTGGCCCAGGGCAAAAACAAGATTCTGTTCGTCGGCACCAAGCGTTCCGCTGGCAAGATCGTTGCTGAAGAAGCAGCACGTTGCGGTTCGCCGTACGTCGATCACCGCTGGTTGGGCGGCATGCTGACCAACTTCAAGACCATTCGCGCTTCCATCAAGCGTCTGCGTGACCTTGAAGTCCAGTCCGAAGACGGTACTTTCGCCAAGCTGACCAAGAAAGAAGCGCTGATGCGCACCCGCGATCTTGAGAAGCTGGACCGCTCCCTGGGCGGTATCAAGGACATGGGCGGTCTGCCTGACGCACTGTTCGTGATCGACGTTGACCACGAGCGCATCGCGATCACCGAAGCCAACAAGCTGGGTATCCCGGTCATCGGCGTTGTTGACACCAACAGCAGCCCGGAAGGCGTTGACTACATCATCCCAGGCAACGATGACGCCATCCGCGCCATCCAGCTGTACATGGGTTCGATGGCTGACGCTGTGATCCGTGGTCGCAACAATGTTAACGGCGGCACCGAAGTCTTCGCTGAAGAAGCTCCGGCAGCAGCCGCTGAGTAATCGACGCCCCTGGCGTTGACTCAGTAAGCAAAAAGGGGGCTTGGCCCCCTTTTTGCCACCTCGAAAACCATTTGCCGCCAGCGCAGTGACCTGTTTGTAACCTGCAGCGGCCTATAAGCAGTGGTTTTCCAGGAAGAATTGATCGCCCGTTCGATCGGGTGGAATGGTTGAAAACCTATCCAAGAGGATTTTGAAATGGCAGAGATTACTGCAGCGTTGGTCAAAGAACTGCGCGAGCGTACCGGCGAAGGCATGATGGATTGCAAGAAAGCCTTGACCAAGGCTGGCGGCGACATCGAGAAAGCCATTGATGACATGCGTGCTTCGGGCGCCATCAAGGCTGCCAAGAAAGCCGGCAACATTGCCGCTGAAGGCGCGATTGGTATCAAGGATGACGGTAAAGCTGCCGTTATCATCGAAGTCAACTCGCAGACTGACTTCCTGGCCCTGCAAGACGACTTCAAGGCATTCGTTGCTGCCAGCGTCGAAAAAGCATTCGCCGACAAACTGACCGACGCAGCTCCGCTGATCGCCGCTCAGGAATCGGCTCGTGAAGCCCTGGTTGCCAAAGTAGGCGAAAACGTCAACATCCGTCGCCTGGTTCGCGTCGAAGGTGATGTTGTCGGTTCCTACCTGCACGGCAACAAGATCGGCGTGGTTGTAGCCCTTAAAGGCGGCAACGTCGAGCTGGCCAAGGACATCGCGATGCACGTCGCTGCCAGCAACCCTGAGTTCCTGCTGCCTTCGGAAGTTTCCGCTGACGCCATCGAGCGCGAAAAAGCCGTGTTCATGCAGCTCAACGAAGACAAGATCAAAGGCAAGCCAGCCGAAATCGTTGAAAAAATGGTTGCCGGCCGTATCACCAAGTTCCTGGCAGAAGCCAGCCTGGTTGAGCAGGCGTTCGTCAAGAACCCTGAAATCAAGGTCGGTGAACTGGCCAAGAAAGGCGGCGCTGAAATCGTTTCCTTCACCTACTTCAAAGTGGGCGAAGGCATCGAGAAGCCAGTAGACAACTTCGCTGAAGAAGTGGCTGCTCAGCTGGCTGCCAGCAAGCAATAAGACAGTTTTCGTAACTGTCGCCCTGGAGAGGCTGCCCGCTTATGCGCGCAGCCTCTTTTCAGATGGGGATGCCGATTTTTATTGGTTTCCTGTCGGAACTGGCTTACAAAGCCGTGTTCCGATGGCGCTGTGTCAGCGTCAGCTAGAGTGAACGCAGGCTGTAAACAGTTTGCAAAGAATTTTCGAAAATACGCCGCAGGAGAGATTCGCAATGGCTCAGCAGGGCAGTGGTTATCAGGCTCGCTATAAACGCATTCTACTCAAGCTTAGCGGCGAGGCCCTGATGGGCTCGGAAGAGTTCGGGATCGATCCGAAAGTGCTGGATCGCATGGCCCTGGAAGTTGGCCAGTTGGTCGGGATCGGCGTTCAGGTCGGCCTGGTCATCGGCGGTGGCAACCTGTTCCGCGGCGCAGCGCTGAGCGCGGCCGGCATGGATCGGGTCACGGGCGACCACATGGGGATGCTGGCCACTGTGATGAACGCCCTGGCTATGCGCGACGCGCTGGAGCGTGCCAATATCTCGGCCATCGTGATGTCGGCCATTTCCATGGTTGGCGTGACCGATCACTACGACCGCCGCAAAGCCATGCGCCACCTCAACGCCAAGGAAGTGGTGATTTTTGCCGCCGGTACCGGCAATCCGTTCTTCACCACGGATTCGGCCGCCTGCCTGCGAGCGATCGAGATCGATGCCGATGTCGTGCTCAAGGCCACCAAGGTCGATGGCGTCTATACCGCTGACCCGTTCAAGGACCCGCATGCCGAGAAGTTCGATCATCTGACCTACGATGAAGTGCTGGATCGCAAGCTGGGTGTCATGGATCTGACGGCTATCTGCCTGTGCCGTGACCACAAGATGCCGCTACGTGTCTTTAATATGAACAAGCCTGGCGCCCTGCTGAATATCGTCCATGGCGGCGCCGAAGGAACACTGATCGAGGAAGCGCAACAATGATCAACGAAATCAAGAAAGACGCTGAACAGCGCATGCAGAAATCCCTGGAGTCCCTGGCGCACAACTTCGGTCGCATCCGCACCGGCCAGGCGCACCCGAGCATCCTTGAAGGCGTGATGGTGCCGTACTACGGCTCCGATACCCCGATCAAGCAGGTGGCCAACATCACCGTCAAGGACGCGCGTACCCTGCAGGTCGTGGCTTTCGAGCGCAACATGCTGGGCGCGGTCGACAAGGCCATCGGCAGTGCCGGTCTGAACCTGAACCCGACCAACCTGGGTGAGCTGCTGCTGATCTCCATGCCGGCCCTGACTGAAGAAACCCGTCGTGGTTTCACCAAGCAGGCCCGTGATGTGGCTGAAGACGCCCGTGTTGCCGTGCGCAACATCCGTCGTGATGCCAACAGCCAGCTCAAGGACCTGGTCAAGGAAAAGGAAATCAGCGAAGACGAAGAGCGTCGCGCCACTGGCGAGATCGACGACCTGACCAAGAAGTACGTGGCTAAGATCGACGCGGATTTGGCGCAGAAAGAAAAAGACCTGATGGCCGTATAAGGGTCTCGTTTTCATGGAAAAGACCAAGCAGGCCGTGCCGTTCGCGGTGCCGCGCCACGTGGCGATCATCATGGACGGCAACAACCGTTGGGCCAAGAAACGCTTTATGCCTGGTGTCGCCGGGCACAAGGCGGGGGTCGATGCGGTTCGCGCCGTCATCGAGGTGTGCGCCGAGGCAGGGGTCGAGGTGCTGACCCTGTTCGCCTTCTCCAGCGAGAACTGGCAGCGGCCGGCCGATGAAGTCAGCGCCTTGATGGACCTGTTCCTCAAGGCCCTGCGCCGTGAGGCCAAGCGCCTCGACGACAACAAGATCAGCTTGCGCATCATTGGTGATCGCTCGCGCTTCCATCCTGAATTGCAGGCTGCGATGCGCGACGCCGAGGCCGCGACAGCGGGTTCCAATCGGTTCGTCCTGCAAATCGCTGCCAACTATGGTGGCCAGTGGGACATTGCCCAGGCTGCCCAGCGGTTGGCGCGAGAAGTCCAGGCCGGGCACTTGCGTCCGGAAGACATTACCCCTGAACTGTTGCAGACCTGCCTGGCGACCGGCGACCTGCCATTGCCGGACCTGTGCATCCGTACCGGTGGCGAGCATCGCATCAGCAACTTCCTGCTCTGGCAGTTGGCCTATGCCGAGCTGTACTTCTCCGACCTGTTCTGGCCGGACTTCAAACACGAAGCCATGCGCAGCGCACTGGCCGATTTCGCTTCCCGTCAGCGTCGCTTCGGTAAAACGAGCGAGCAGATCGAAGCTGGAGCCCGGGTTTAATGCTTAAACAACGAATCATCACTGCCTTGATCCTGTTGCCCATCGCCCTGGGTGGTTTCTTCCTGCTCAAGGGCGCCAGTTTTGCGCTGTTCATCGGGCTGGTCGTGACCCTGGGGGCGTGGGAATGGGCGCGGCTGGCGGGTTTTCCTGCGCAGTCGGCGCGCGTGGCCTACGCAGCGGCCGTGGCGGCCATGCTGTTCATCATGTACGTGGTGCCCGGCCTTGCGCCTTGGGTGCTGGGCGCCGCGGTGCTGTGGTGGGCGACAGCGACCTTCCTGGTCCTGACCTATCCGCAGACTACGCATCATTGGGCCAATGCGGCGACCAAGCTGGTCATCGGCCTGTTGATCCTGCTGCCGGCCTGGCAGGGTTTGATCTGGATCAAGCAAGGTCCGCTGGGCAACTGGCAGATCATGGCGGTGATGGTGCTGGTCTGGGGTGCCGACATCGGCGCCTATTTTTCCGGCAAGGCCTTCGGCAAGCGCAAGCTCGCGCCAAAAGTCAGCCCTGGCAAGAGTTGGGAAGGGGTCTATGGTGGCCTGGTCTTGAGCCTGGTGATCACCACGGTGGTCGGTTTCGTGCGGGACTGGACGGTCGCGCAACTGTTCATGGGCCTTATTGGTGCCGCCCTGATCGTATTTGTTTCCGTGGTCGGCGACCTGACCGAAAGCATGTTCAAGCGTCAATCCGGGATCAAGGACAGCAGTAACCTGTTGCCTGGTCACGGCGGCGTGCTGGATCGCATCGACAGCCTGACTGCCGCGATCCCGATCTTTGCCGTGCTGTTGTGGATGGCTGCACCGTGAGTCGCCCCCAGCAGATCACTGTCCTTGGCGCGACCGGTTCGATTGGCCTGAGTACGCTTGACGTCATTGGCCGGCATCCGGAGCGCTACCAGGTGTTCGCCCTCAGTGGCTTCACGCGTTTGAGCGAATTGCTGGCGTTGTGCATTCGCCACACGCCGCGGTTTGCCGTGGTGCCTGAGGTCGGCGTGGCGCGGGCGCTGCAGGACGATCTGCGCGCAGCCGGCCTGCAAACCCGTGTGCTGGTGGGGGAGAAGGGGCTCTGTCAAGTGGCTGCCGCCCCTGAAGTCGACGCCGTGATGGCGGCGATCGTCGGTGCGGCGGGCCTGCGTCCGACCCTCGCGGCGGTGGAAGCCGGCAAGAAGATCCTGTTGGCCAATAAAGAGGCGCTGGTGATGTCCGGCGCGCTGTTCATGCAGGCTGTACGCAAGAGCGGCTCGGTGTTGCTGCCGATCGACAGCGAGCACAATGCGATTTTTCAATGCATGCCGCGGGATTTTTCCCGTGGTCTCGGCGCGGTGGGCGTCCGGCGGATTTTGCTGACGGCCTCCGGTGGTCCGTTCCGGCAGACGCCGCTGGAAGAATTGGTGCATGTTTCACCCGAACAGGCCTGTGCACATCCGAACTGGTCCATGGGGCGCAAGATTTCCGTGGATTCGGCCAGCATGATGAACAAGGGCCTGGAGTTGATCGAGGCCTGCTGGTTGTTCGATGCCAAGCCGTCGCAAGTCGAGGTGGTGATTCACCCCCAGAGCGTGATTCACTCCCTGGTGGACTACGTTGACGGGTCAGTGCTGGCCCAGTTGGGCAACCCGGACATGCGCACCCCGATCGCCAACGCCCTGGCCTGGCCGGAGCGTATCGACTCGGGCGTTGCGCCGCTGGACCTGTTCGCTATCGCTCGCCTGGATTTCCAGGCGCCCGATGAGCAGCGCTTCCCCTGCCTGCGCCTGGCGCGCCAGGCGGCCGAGGTGGGCAACAGTGCACCGGCCATGTTGAACGCTGCCAATGAAGTGGCCGTTGCCGCGTTTCTCGATGGACGTGTCCGTTACCTCGAGATCGCGAGTATCATCGAGGAAGTCTTGAATCTCGAGGCCGTGGTTTCGGTTGATGACCTCGATACAGTATTTACGGCGGATGCCAGGGCTCGTGAGTTGGCGGGCCAATGGCTGCAGCGCCACGGGCGTTGAAGCTGCGATACGTTAGCCAGGGCTGCCCTGGACAGGATTGCGGAGAAAACAGATGAGCGCGCTCTATATGATTGTCGGCACCCTGGTTGCCTTGGGGGTGTTGGTCACTTTTCACGAATTCGGTCATTTCTGGGTTGCGCGTCGCTGTGGCGTCAAGGTCCTGCGTTTTTCCGTGGGCTTTGGCATGCCATTGCTGCGCTGGCACGACAAGAAAGGCACGGAGTTCGTCGTGGCGGCCATCCCATTGGGCGGCTACGTCAAGATGCTCGACGAGCGCGAAGGCGAAGTCCCGGCCGATCAGCTCGATCAATCCTTCAATCGCAAGACCGTCCGTCAGCGTATCGCCATCGTCGCGGCGGGGCCGATTGCCAACTTCCTGCTGGCCATGGTGTTTTTCTGGGGCCTGGCCATGCTGGGCAGCGAGCAGGTGCGTCCGGTCATCGGCGGGGTAGAGGCCGGTAGCGTCGCCGCCCGTGCCGGGCTGGGTGCCGGGCAGGAAATTATCGCTATCGATGGTGAGCCGACATCGGGCTGGGCGGCGGTCAACCTGCAGCTGGTGCGTCGTTTGGGTGAGAGTGGGTCGTTGCAGTTGCTGGTGCGCGAGCAGGGTTCCACGGTGGACTCGCCTCGCGAGCTGGTCCTGGACAACTGGCTCAAGGGCGCCGACGAGCCGGATCCGATCCGTTCCCTGGGGATCAAGCCATGGCGTCCGGCCTTGCCGCCGATACTCGCCGAACTCGACCCGAAAGGCCCGGCCCAGGCTGCCGGCCTGAAGACCGGCGATCGGTTGCTGGCCCTCGACGGCCAGCCGGTCAGCGACTGGCAGCAGGTGGTCGATTCGGTTCGTGTACGTCCTGATACCAAAATTGTGCTGCGCATCGAGCGCGACGGTGCTCCAATCGACGTCCCAGTGACCCTGGCCGCCCGTGGCGAGAGCAAGGCGCCGACCGGTTACCTGGGAGCGGGCGTCAAGGCGGTCGACTGGCCGCCGGAAATGATCCGCGAGGTCAGTTTCGGCCCTGTGGCGGCGATTGGCGAGGGTGCGCGTCGTACCTGGACCATGAGCATCCTGACGCTGGACTCGCTCAAGAAAATGTTGTTCGGCGAGCTCTCGGTAAAAAACTTGAGTGGACCGATAACCATTGCTAAAGTGGCGGGCGCTTCTGCCCAGTCGGGCGTTGCTGATTTCCTGAATTTCCTTGCTTATCTGAGCATTAGCCTGGGGGTTCTGAATTTGCTGCCCATCCCGGTACTGGATGGGGGGCATCTGCTGTTTTATCTGATCGAGTGGGCGCGTGGTCGTCCCTTGTCGGATCGGGTGCAAGGTTGGGGGATACAGATCGGTATCAGCTTGGTGGTCGGGGTCATGTTGCTTGCCCTCGTCAACGATCTGGGTCGTCTGTAACGCTTCGCTGAATTGCGAATCTGCCGCATTTTGCGGCAGTTTGTTTATTGCCAGTTGGAATAAGAAAGGACTTCATGAAACGTCTGCTGCTAACTGCGGTTCTCACCGTATTGATGATCGCCGAAGTTCACGCCGAGTCCTTCACTATCTCTGATATTCGCGTCAATGGCCTCCAGCGGGTCTCCGCGGGTAGCGTCTTTGGTGCCTTGCCGTTGAACGTCGGCGAGCAGGCGGATGATCGGCGCCTGGTGGAATCCACGCGTGCGCTGTTCAAGACCGGCTTCTTTCAAGATATCCAGCTGGGCCGTGACGGCAATGTCCTGGTCATCACGGTAGTCGAGCGCCCGTCGGTCGCCAGTATCGAGATCGAAGGCAACAAGGCGATCTCCACTGAAGACCTGATGAAGGGCCTCAAGCAATCCGGCCTGGCCGAAGGCGAGATCTTCCAGCGCGCCACCCTCGAAGGTGTGCGTAACGAGCTGCAGCGCCAGTACGTTGCCCAGGGCCGCTACTCGGCCACCGTCGACACCGAAGTGGTGCCGCAGCCGCGCAACCGCGTCGGCCTGAAGGTCAACATCAACGAAGGCACCGTGGCGGCCATCCAGCACATCAACGTGGTGGGCAACACGGTTTTCCCGGATGAAGACCTGATCGACCTGTTCGAACTCAAGACCACCAACTGGCTGTCGTTCTTCAAGAACGACGACAAGTACGCCCGTGAAAAACTTTCCGGTGACCTGGAGCGCCTGCGTTCCTACTACCTGGACCGCGGCTACATCAACATGGACATCGCTTCGACCCAGGTGTCCATCACCCCGGACAAGAAGCACGTCTACATCACCGTCAACGTCAACGAAGGCGAGAAGTACACCGTTCGTGACGTCAAGCTCAGCGGTGACCTGAAGGTCCCCGAGGACCAGGTCAAGTCGCTGCTGCTGGTACAGAAGGGCCAGGTGTTCTCGCGCAAGCTGATGACTACCACCTCCGAGCTGATCACCCGCCGCCTGGGTAACGAGGGCTACACCTTCGCCAACGTCAACGGCGTGCCACAGCCCCATGATGAAGACCACACCGTCGAC
The DNA here is from genome assembly GCF_059579345.1 of Pseudomonas sp. FSO-7. NCBI lineage: Bacteria > Pseudomonadati > Pseudomonadota > Gammaproteobacteria > Pseudomonadales > Pseudomonadaceae > Pseudomonas > Pseudomonas sp. FSO-7. The sequence continues at coordinate 1,291,463 of NZ_CM184193.1, forward strand.
ATCACTTTCGCCGTGGACCCGGGCAAGCGCGCCTACGTCAACCGCATCAACTTCCGTGGCAACACCAAGTCCGAGGACGAAGTGCTGCGCCGTGAAATGCGCCAGATGGAAGGTGGCTGGGCCTCGACCTACCTGATCGACCAGTCCAAGACCCGCCTGGAGCGCCTGGGCTTCTTCAAGGAAGTCAACGTCGAGACCCCGGCCGTGCCGGGCGTCGATGACCAGGTCGATGTGAACTACAGCGTCGAAGAGCAGGCTTCCGGCTCGATCACCGCCAGCGTCGGTTTCGCCCAGAGTGCCGGCCTGATCCTCGGTGGCTCGATCACCCAGAACAACTTCCTGGGTACCGGTAACAAGGTCAGCATCGGCTTGACCCGCAGCGAATACCAGACCCGCTATAACTTCGGTTTCGTGGACCCCTACTGGACCGCTGACGGCGTGAGCCTGGGCTACAACGCCTTCTACCGCACCACCGACTATGACGAGCTGGACTCTGACATCTCCAGCTATGCGGTGGACAGCTACGGTGTCGGCGCCAACGTGGGCTACCCGATCAGCGAGACTTCGCGCCTGACCTTCGGCCTCACCGCCCAGCAGGACAAGATCAACACCGGTCGCTACACCGTCGACGAGATCTTCGATTTCGTGAACAAGGAAGGCGACAGCTACCTGAACTTCAAGGCGTCTGCCGGTTGGTCCGAGTCGACCCTGAACAAGGGCGTGCTGGCGACCCGTGGTCATTCCCAGAGCCTGGTGCTTGAAAGCACGATTCCTGGCAGCGACCTGTCGTTCTTCAAGCTCGACTACCGTGGCCAACTGTTCCAGCCGTTGACCGATAACTACACCATGCGCCTGCACACCGAACTGGGTTATGGCGACGGTTATGGCTCGACCGATGGTCTGCCGTTCTACGAGAACTATTACGCCGGTGGTTTCAACTCGGTACGCGGTTTCAAGGACAGCACCCTTGGCCCGCGCAGTACGCCGAGTCGAGGCAACAACCCAGGCACAATTGCCGACCCGGACCAGGATCCACTGCCGTTCGGTGGCAACGTATTGATCCAGGGTGGCGTCGAGGTTCTGTTCCCGATGCCGTTCGTCAAGGATCAACGCTCCCTGCGTACCTCGGTATTCTGGGACGTGGGTAACGTTTTCGATTCAAGTTGCAGTGACACCACCAACGCCAACGGCACCAAGTCCGACACAAAGTGCAACGACATCAGCCTGAGCAACCTGGCCAGTTCCGTGGGTGTGGGCGTGACCTGGGTCACCGCGCTGGGTCCTTTGAGCTTCGCGTTGGCGATGCCGATCAAGAAACCGGATGACGCTGAAACCCAAGTGTTCCAATTCTCCCTCGGCCAGACGTTCTAAGCGTCTGACCCAAGATAACGACAATGGATTTTGTAGGAGTACATCGTGCGTAAGTTGACTCAATTGGTTCTCCTGGCGACCGTACTGGTCGCAGGTCCGGCTTTTGCCGACATGAAGATTGCCGTGCTGAATTATCAGATGGCCCTGCTGGAATCCGACGCGGCGAAGAAGTACGCCGTGGATGCGGAGAAGAAATTCGGCCCGCAACTGACCAAGCTCAAGGGCCTGGAAAGCAGCGCCAAAGGCATTCAGGATCGTCTGGTCGCCGGTGGCGACAAGATGGCCCAGGGCGAGCGCGAGCGCCTGGAGCTTGAGTTCAAGCAAAAGGCCCGTGACTTCCAGTTCCAGTCCAAGGAGCTGAACGAGGCGAAAGCCGTTGCCGACCGCGAGATGCTCAAGCAACTCAAGCCGAAGCTCGACAGCGCCGTGGAAGAAGTCATCAAGAAGGGTGGTTTTGATCTGGTGTTCGAGCGTGGCGCAGTGATCGATGTCAAGCCTCAATACGACATCACGCGCCAAGTGATCGAGCGCATGAATCAGCTGAAGTAATCCATGACAGCGACTATCAAGCTCGGCCAGTTGGCCGAGTTCCTCGGCGCCACCCTGCGTGGCGACCCGGAGAAAGCAATTACTGGGCTAGCCACTTTGCAAGAGGCTGGCCCAGCTCAGTTGAGCTTTCTGGCAAACCCTCAATACCGTAAGTACCTGGCCGACAGCCGGGCCGCCGCGCTGTTGCTCAAGGCCGCTGATGCCGATGGGTTTGCCGGCGATGCCCTGATCGTGCCCGATCCGTACCTGGCGTATGCCCGCATTTCCCATCTGTTCGATCCCAAACCGACATCGGCCGCCGGTATTCATCCCAGCGCCGTGATCGCCGCAGATGCCGTGGTTGACCCCACGGCCAGCGTTGGCCCGTTCGTGGTCATCGAAAGCGCGGCCCGAATTGGTGCCGGCGTCACGCTGGGCGCCCATTGCGTCATTGGTGCGCGCAGCGAGATCGGCGAGGGTGGCTGGCTGGCACCACGGGTCACCCTGTATCACGATGTGCGCATCGGCAAGCGGGTGGTGATCCAGTCCGGCGCGGTGCTGGGCGGCGAAGGGTTCGGTTTCGCCAATGAAAAAGGCATCTGGCAGAAGATCGCCCAAATCGGCGGCGTCACCATTGGCGATGACGTGGAGATCGGCGTCAACACCGCGATCGACCGTGGCGCCCTGGCCGACACGGTCATCGGCAATGGGGTCAAGCTCGACAACCAGATCCAGATCGCCCACAACGTCCAGGTCGGTGACCACACCGCCATGGCCGCCTGCGTGGGCATCTCCGGCAGCACCAAGATCGGCAAGCACTGCATGCTCGCCGGTGGCGTGGGCCTGGTGGGCCATATCGATATCTGTGACAACGTGTTCCTGACCGGGATGACCATGGTGACCCACTCGATTACCGAGCCGGGTGCCTATTCTTCCGGCACAGCCATGCAACCGGCAGCCGAATGGCGCAAGAGCGCGGCGCGTATCCGTCAGCTCGACGACATCGCGCGGCGCCTCAAGCAGGTGGAAAAGCGTGTAGGGGACGTGACCCCTGGCGGTAATGCTTCATCAGATGGCTGATACCATTTCCATATCAAGTGTGCACAGCCGTTAGGGCATCTTGATTTGCTAGCGGAGTGCGCGTCACTCGTGCGCTCCCAATCTTTACATAGGCTTCCCCCCGAAATGATGGACATCAACGAGATTCGTGAATACCTGCCTCACCGTTACCCGTTCCTGCTGGTGGATCGGGTGGTGGACCTGGACGTTGAAGGCAAGCGCATTCGCGCCTATAAGAATGTCAGCATCAACGAGCCGTTCTTCAATGGTCACTTCCCCGCGCATCCAATCATGCCGGGTGTATTGATCATCGAGGCGATGGCCCAGGCTGCCGGGATCCTTGGTTTCAAAATGCTCGACGTCAAGCCTGCCGACGGCACGCTCTATTACTTCGTCGGTTCCGACAAGCTGCGCTTCCGCCAGCCGGTCACCCCGGGCGACCAGTTGATCCTCGAAGCCAAGTTCATCAGTTGCAAGCGCCAGATCTGGAAGTTCGAATGCCAGGCTTCGGTCGACGGCAAGCCAGTCTGCTCCGCTGAAATCATCTGTGCGGAACGCAAACTATGAGTTTGATTGACCCTCGCGCAATCATCGATCCGACGGCCGTCCTGGCCGCCGATGTCGAGGTCGGCCCGTGGTCGATTGTCGGCGCAGGTGTGGAAATCGGCGAGGGTACGGTGATCGGTCCCCACGTAATTCTCAAGGGACCGACCCGGATTGGTCGACACAATCGCATCTACCAGTTTTCTTCGGTAGGCGAGGACACGCCCGATCTCAAGTACAAAGGTGAAGAAACCCGTCTGGTCATTGGCGATCACAACGTGATCCGCGAAGGCGTGACGATTCACCGTGGCACCGTCCAGGATCGTTCCGAAACGACCCTGGGCGACCACAACCTGATCATGGCTTACGCACACATCGGCCATGACAGCGTGATTGGCAACCATTGCATCCTGGTCAACAACACCGCGTTGGCCGGCCACGTGCACGTGGACGATTGGGCGATCCTGTCCGGGTTCACCCTGGTGCACCAGTATTGCCATATCGGCGCCCATAGTTTCTCCGGCATGGGCACCGCCATCGGCAAGGACGTCCCGGCCTATGTCACGGTGTTCGGCAACCCGGCCGAAGCCCGCAGCATGAACTTCGAAGGCATGCGCCGTCGTGGTTTCAGCGAAGAAGCGATTACGGCCCTGCGTCGCGCCTACAAGGTGGTGTACCGCCAGGGCCTGACCGTCGAGCAGGCGCTTGCCGAACTGGCCGAGGCTTCGGCGCAATACCCGGAAGTCGCGATCTTCCGCGATTCCATCCAGTCTTCGACCCGCGGCATCACTCGCTGACCATGGCTAACGTGCGCGTTGCACTGGTGGCGGGAGAGGCTTCCGGTGACATTCTGGGCGCGGGTCTGATGCGAGCGCTCAAGGCGCAGCACCCCGCGGTGGAATTCATCGGCGTCGGTGGGCCGTTGATGCAGGCCGAGGGCCTGACCTCCTATTTTCCGATGGAACGCCTGTCAGTGATGGGCCTGGTGGAAGTGCTCGGTCGCCTGCGGGAGCTGCTGGCCCGGCGCAAGAAGCTGATCCAGACCCTGATCGAGGAAAAACCGGATGTGTTCATCGGCATCGATGCGCCGGATTTCACCCTCAATATCGAACTCAAGTTGCGTCAGGCCGGGATCAAGACCGTGCACTACGTCAGCCCGTCGGTCTGGGCCTGGCGGCAGAAGCGGGTGCTGAAGATCCGCGAAGGCTGCGACCTGATGCTGACGCTGCTGCCGTTCGAGGCCAAGTTCTACGAAGAGAAGGGCGTGCCGGTGCGGTTTGTCGGGCACACCCTGGCCGATACCATTCCCCTGGAAGCCGACCGCGAGGCAGCTCGCCAGGCGTTGGGCTTGCCCGACGGGCCGTTGGTGGCCTTGATGCCCGGCAGCCGGGGCGGCGAAGTGAGTCGCCTGGGCGGCCTGTTTTTCGACGCCGCGCAGCGCCTGCGGGCGCTGCGCCCCGGTGTACGTTTTGTCCTGCCGTGTGCCAGCCCGCAACGCCGTGTCCAGCTGGAAGCCCTGCTGGTCGGTCGCGATTTGCCGGTGACGTTGCTCGATGGCCGTTCCCATGATGCGTTGGCGGCCTGTGATGCCGTGTTGATTGCCTCCGGTACTGCTACCCTTGAGGCGTTGTTGTACAAACGCCCGATGGTGGTCGCCTATCGCCTGGCGCCGCTGACGTTCTGGATTCTCAAGCGCATGGTCAAGAGCCCCTACGTGTCCTTGCCGAACCTGCTGGCCCAGCGCCTGTTGGTGCCGGAGCTGCTGCAGGACGACGCGACCGCCGAGGCATTGGCCAACACGCTGTCGCCCTTGATCGACGGCGGCGAGGAGCAGACCTGGGGCTTTGACGAAATTCACCGTACCCTGCGTCGCGATGCCTCCAACCAGGCGGCTGACGCGGTATTGACCCTGATTGGCGCAAAACCATGAGCAACGTAAAACTACAGATGGGCCTGGACTTCAACCTGGTCGCCGAAGTGGAAGAGCTGGTGGCCGGTGTCGATGAAGTGGGGCGTGGCCCGTTGTGCGGCGCGGTGGTGACGGCGGCGGTGATTCTCGATCCGAACCGGCCGATCCTGGGCCTCAATGATTCGAAGAAACTCACTGAGGCCCGTCGCGAAAAACTCTACGACGAAATCTGCGAGAAAGCCCTGAGCTGGTGCATCGCCCGGGCCGAAGTCGAAGAGATCGATGAACTCAATATCCTGCACGCCACCATGCTCGCCATGCAGCGTGCGGTGCAGGGCCTGCACATCACGCCGAAGCTGGCGATGATCGATGGCAATCGCTGCCCGAAACTGTCGATGCGCGCCGAAGCGGTCATCCAGGGCGACGGCAAGGTGCCAGCCATCGCGGCGGCCTCGATCCTGGCGAAGGTCAGCCGTGACCGGGAAATGAGCGCCTTCGAGTTGATCTACCCGGGCTACGGCATCGGCAGCCACAAGGGCTACCCGACCCCCGTGCATCTCGAAGCCCTGGCGCGCCTTGGGCCAACGCCGATCCACAGGCGTTCGTTTGCCCCGGTGCGGCTGGCTTATGAAGCCCGTGAAGGTCTGATCGTCAGCAGCCAGTGTGCTGTGTCTTAAGGACAACACCGCTTTTGTGGCGAGGGAGCTTGCTCCCGCTGGGCTGCGCAGCAGCCCCCTGGGTGAAATTGCAATTGCAGGTGTGGGTGCTACGCACCCAAACGGGAGCAAGCTCCCTCGCCACGGATTCAATCACTCAAGTGAACAACATAGGTTGCAGGCTGATGTTTTACCCAAGGCCCGGTACAATCCGGGCCTTGTTGTTTTCATGACTTAACGCAGGATCACTATGCCGGCTTCATTCGTTCATCTACGCCTGCACACTGAATACTCCCTGGTTGACGGTCTGGTGCGGATCAAGCCCCTGGTCAAGACCCTGGTGGGCATGAACATGCCTGCCGTGGCGGTCACCGACCAGAACAACATGTGCTCGCTGGTCAAGTTCTACAAGGCCGCCATGGGGGCCGGGATCAAGCCGATCTGTGGCGCCGACCTGTGGCTGTCGAACAAGGACCCGGACGCACCGCTGAGCCGTATCAGCCTGCTGGTGATGAACGCCGTGGGGTATCGCAACCTCACCGAGCTGATCTCCCGCGGCTTTATCGATGGCCAGCGCAATGGCTCGATCATCATCGAGCGCGAGTGGGTGGCCGAGGCCAGCGAAGGGCTGATCATGCTGTCGGCGGCCAAGGAAGGTGAAATCGGCCTGGCCCTGCTCAGTGGCAACCCCGACGAAGCTGAGGCCCTGGCCCGCGACTGGATGGCGGTGTTCCCGGAGCGCTTCTACATCGAAGTGCAGCGCACCAACCGTCCCAACGACGAAGAGCACTTGCATGCCGCCGTGGCCCTCGCCGATAAGATCGGCGCGCCCCTGGTGGCGACCAACGACGTACGCTTCATCAAGCAGGAGGATTTCGAAGCCCACGAAACCCGCGTCTGCATTGGTGAGGGGCGGGCCCTCGACGATCCACGGCGGTCGAAAAACTACAGCGACCAGCAATACCTCAAGAGCGCCGAGGAAATGGCCGAGTTGTTCAGCGACTTGCCCGAGGCGCTGGAAAACACCGTCGAGATCGCCAAGCGCTGCAACATCGAAGTGAAGCTGGGCAAGCACTTCCTGCCCAACTTCCCGATTCCCGATGGCATGACCATCGACGAGTATTTCCGCAAGGTGTCCTTCGACGGCCTCGACGAACGCCTCCGCGTCCTGTTGCCCAAGGACACCACCGAAGATTACGAAGCCAAGCGCCAGGTCTATGTCGATCGGTTGAATTTCGAGCTGGATATCATCATCCAGATGGGTTTTCCCGGTTACTTCCTGATCGTGATGGACTTCATCCAGTGGGCCAAGAACAACGGCGTGCCGGTGGGCCCTGGCCGTGGATCGGGCGCCGGGTCGCTGGTGGCCTACGTGCAGAAGATCACCGACCTCGACCCGCTGGAATATGACCTGCTGTTCGAACGTTTCCTCAACCCGGAACGTGTATCCATGCCCGACTTCGACGTCGACTTCTGCATGGACGGCCGCGACCGGGTCATCGACTACGTGGCCGAGAAGTACGGTCGCAACGCGGTGAGCCAGATCATCACCTTCGGTTCCATGGCCGCCAAGGCGGTGGTGCGTGACGTGGCGCGGGTGCAGGGCAAGTCCTACGGTTTGGCGGATCGTCTGTCGAAGATGATCCCGTTCGAAGTCGGCATGACCCTGGAAAAGGCCTACGAGCAGGAAGAAATCCTGCGGGACTTCATCAAGGTCGACGAAGAGGCCGCGGAAATCTGGGAGATGGCCCGCAAGCTCGAAGGCGTGGTGCGTAACGTCGGCAAGCACGCCGGGGGCGTGGTGATCGCGCCGACCAAGTTGACGGACTTCTCGCCGATCTATTGCGACGAAGAAGGCGACGGCCTGGTGACCCAGTTCGACAAGGACGACGTCGAGGCGGCGGGCCTGGTGAAGTTCGACTTCCTCGGCCTGCGAACCCTGACGATCATCGACTGGGCGCTGAAAACCATCAACCGCGACCGGGCCAAGGTCGGCGAAGAGCCGCTGGACATTGCCTTCATCCCGCTGGATGACAAGCCGACCTACAGCCTGTTGCAAAAAGCCGAAACCACGGCGGTGTTCCAGCTTGAATCCCGGGGCATGAAGGAGCTGATCAAAAAGCTCAAGCCCGACTGCCTGGAAGACCTGATCGCACTGGTGGCCCTGTTCCGTCCGGGCCCTCTGCAATCGGGCATGGTGGATGACTTCATCAACCGTAAGCACGGTCGCGCCGAGCTGGCGTACCCGCACCCGGATTATCAGTACGACGGCCTCAAGCCGGTGCTGGCCCCGACCTACGGCATCATCCTGTACCAGGAACAGGTGATGCAGATTGCCCAGGTGATGGCCGGCTACACCCTCGGTGGCGCGGACATGCTGCGTCGAGCCATGGGTAAGAAAAAGCCCGAGGAAATGGCCAAGCAGCGCGGTGGTTTCATCGAAGGTTGCGCGAACAACGGCATCGATGCGGACCTGGCGGGCAACATCTTCGACCTGGTGGAAAAGTTCGCCGGTTACGGCTTCAACAAATCCCACTCCGCCGCCTATGGCCTGGTGTCCTACCAGACGGCATGGTTGAAGGCGCATTACCCGGCGCCGTTCATGGCCGCGGTACTGTCGGCGGATATGCACAACACCGACAAGGTCGTGACCTTGATCGAAGAAGTGCGGACCATGAAGCTGCGCCTCGACGCACCGGACGTGAACGCTTCGGAGTTCAAGTTCACGGTGAACGACGAAGGCCGCATCATCTATGGCCTCGGCGCGATCAAGGGCGTGGGCGAGGGACCGGTGGAAGCCATTACCGAAGCGCGCCAGGACGGGCCGTTCAAGGACCTGTTCGATTTCTGCGCCCGGGTCGACCTCAAGCGCATCAACAAGCGCACCCTTGACGGTTTGATCCGCAGTGGCGCCCTGGACCGGCTCGGGCCTTACTTCCAGGATGAGCCCAAGGCCTACCAGGCCAACATCGACCGCAACCGCGCGGTGCTGCTGGCGGCGATGGAGGAGGCGATCAAGGCCGCCGAACAGACCGCCCGTACCCACGACAGCGGCCACGCCGACCTGTTTGGCGGGCTGTTTGTCGAAGAAGACGCCGATGTCTACGGCAACCACCGCAAGGCCAAGGAACTGACCCTCAAGGAACGCCTCAAGGGTGAGAAAGACACCCTGGGCCTGTACCTCACCGGTCACCCGATCGACGAATACGAAGGCGAGATCCGCCGCTTCGCCCGCCAGCGCATCATTGACCTCAAGCCGGTGCGCGACACCCAGACCGTCGCCGGCATGATCATCGCCCTGCGGGTGATGAAGAACAAAAAGGGCGACAAAATGGGCTTCATCACCCTCGACGACCGCTCCGGGCGTATCGAAGCCTCATTGTTCGCCGATGCATTCCACTCGGCGCAGTCGCTGCTGCAGACCGACGCGATGGTGGTGGTGGAAGGCGAGGTCAGCAACGATGACTTCTCCGGTGGCCTGCGGCTGCGGGTCAAGCGGGTGATGAGCATGGAAGATGCCCGTACCAACCTGGCTGAGAGCCTGCGTCTGAAGTTGCAGACCCAGGACCTCAAGGGCGACCAGCTACGCTGGTTGGGCGAATTGTTCAAGCGCCATCGCGGTGCCTGTCCGATCACCATGGAGTACGTACGTCCCGATGCCAAGGCCGTGCTGCAGTTCGGCGAAGGCTGGCGGATCGATCCGGCGGATGCGTTGATTCAAGCCTTGCGTGACCAGTTCGGCAAAGACAACGTCTTCCTCCAATACCGTTGACGGCCAGGGGCCACTGTTGAAACCGGAATGCCCCTGATCTCGACCCGAATTTTTAATCTCGACCTGAACGCGCCTCTCCCTTAAGGTAGGCGCGAATAGACAACCGGCCGGCCCAAGCTCTCTTGGACGTCGACCCAAGACGGACGCCTATGAACCCGAATTTTCTAGATTTCGAACAGCCGATCGCCGACCTGCAAGCCAAGATCGAAGAGTTGCGCTTGGTCGGTAATGACAATTCGCTGAATATCGGCGATGAAATCTCTCGTCTGCAGGATAAAAGCCGCACGCTGACCGAAGACATCTTCGGCAAGCTGACCAGTTGGCAGATCGCTCGCCTGGCGCGTCACCCGCGTCGTCCCTACACCTTGGACTACATCGAACACATCTTTACCGAGTTCGATGAGCTGCACGGCGACCGCCACTTCTCCGACGACGCCGCGATCGTCGGCGGTGTTGCCCGCCTGGAAGACCAGCCGGTGATGGTCATCGGCCATCAGAAAGGCCGCGAAGTCCGCGAGAAGGTGCGCCGCAACTTCGGCATGCCACGTCCGGAAGGCTATCGCAAGGCGTGCCGCCTGATGGAAATGGCCGAGCGCTTCAATATGCCGATCCTGACCTTCATCGACACCCCGGGCGCTTACCCGGGCATCGACGCCGAAGAGCGCAACCAGAGCGAAGCGATCGCCTGGAACCTGCGCGTCATGGCACGCCTGAAAACCCCGATCATCGCCACCGTGATTGGCGAAGGCGGTTCCGGCGGTGCGTTGGCCATCGGTGTCTGCGACCAGTTGAACATGCTGCAATATTCCACTTATGCGGTGATCTCGCCGGAAGGCTGCGCCTCGATTCTGTGGAAAACCGCCGAGAAAGCGCCGGATGCCGCCGAGGCCATGGGCATTACCGCCGAGCGCCTCAAAGGCCTGGGTATCGTCGATAAAGTGATCAGCGAGCCCGTTGGCGGCGCCCATCGCGACCCGGCTGCGGCGGCGGCACTGATCCGCGCCGAGCTGAGCTCCCAGCTGTCGATGCTCAAGAAGTTCGACAACGACGCGCTGCTGGCCCGTCGCTATGAGCGGTTGATGAGCTACGGTCTCTGATCTGACCAAGCTTCCAGCAGTTGTGGGGGCCAGTGTGGGAGCGGGCTTGCTCGCGAAAGCGGTTTAACATTCAACCCATGTGTTGACTGATTCACCGCCTTCGCGAGCAAGCCCGCTCCCACATTTGATTTGTGCCAAGGCTGATACCCATGAACACAAGCATCGACCTGCCAACCCGACTCCTCACACAGCTATTCCCCTGGCGCAACGCCGCCACCTGGCGCATCGCCTTCTCCGGTGGCCTCGACTCCACCGTCCTGTTGCACCTGCTCGCGTTTCTCTCCAAAACCCAAACCCTGCCACCGTTGAGCGCTATCCACGTCCATCATGGCCTCCAGGCTGTGGCCGATGCATGGCCGGACCATTGCCGCTCGGTCTGCAAGGCCCTTGGGGTGCCGCTTGAAGTGGTGAGCGTGCAAGTCCAGCCCGGCGCCAGCGTCGAGCGTGCCGCCCGGGAGGCGCGTTATGGCGCCTTCGTGGCGGCTATCCATGACAATGAAGTGCTGCTCACCGCCCAACATCGTGATGACCAGGCCGAAACCCTGCTGTTTCGCCTGCTGCGGGGGGCGGGGGTAAGGGGTTTGGCGGCGATGCCACGGCAGCGCCCTTTGGGCCAGGGACACCTGCTGCGGCCCTTGCTCGAGGTGTCCCGTGCCGAGCTGGAGATCTATGCGACGCAGCAGGGCTTGAGCTGGATCGACGACCCGTCCAACGACGATCACCGATACGCACGCAACTACCTGCGCCAGCGGATTTTTCCGGCGCTGACCGAGCACTGGCCGCAAGCCTCGTCGACACTGGCTCGCAGCGCTGGACACATGGCCCAAGCCCAAGGTTTGCTGGACGATTTGGCGCGGATCGACTTGGCCCGGGCCGCGTCTCCAGGTGCGTTCGACTGGCTTGGGCTGCAATCCCTGGCGCTGGCGCCGTTGCGGGCGTTGTCGCCGGCCCGGCAGCGCAACGCCATGAGTCACTGGCTGGCGCCGCTGACCCTGCTGCCCGACAGCGAGCACTGGGCGGGCTGGGACTCATTGCGCGATGCCGCCGACGATGCCCGGCCAATCTGGCGCCTGGCCGGCGGCGAGCTGCACCGGGCCGCCGGACGGGTCTGGTGGTTATCCGACCACTGGCTATGTTCGCTGCCAGGCGCCGTCGACTGGGCGGATCCGGCGCTGGCACTGTGCTTGCCAGGCAATGGTCGGGTGGCGCTGATCGGCAAGCCGCCTGCGGGGCCGCTCAGGGTGCGCTATCGTCAAGGCGGCGAGGTGCTGGCGTTAGCGGGTCGTGGTCATCGTGACCTCAAGCGTTTGCTCAATGAACAGGGTGTGCCGGCGTTCGTTCGCGGCCGATTGCCGCTGCTCTATCAAGGCGAGCGATTGCTGGCGGTGGCCAACCTGGCTGGGCTCGATGCACAAGCTGATGGCAGTTGGCAATTGATCTGGACGCCAGGAAACCAAGATCTGGGTTTGAGCTGAAAGGGGCTTTCCGGTAGACTACGCTCCCTTCTTGATACAACTTCTGTGGATTCGCCTGAATTGCAGGAGTTGCCGATTACCAAGCAGTCTTTGCTGGGCGATTCCAAAAAATGTGTAGCGAGCAACGTACCGGTGATTTCACTTCCGGTCTGTCCCAACGCGGCGGTTTTTTTGAAAGGTGCACTGTGATTAATGCAGGTGATCGGGGGCTTCGGCCTTCCTTCGCTTTCCCCGGCGGCTCGGACCGCTTTAACGCAGACTTCTAGGGTTTTTCATGACGCGCTACATATTCGTCACGGGCGGTGTTGTTTCTTCATTGGGGAAAGGCATTGCCTCGGCTTCATTGGCGGCCATCCTGGAGGCGCGGGGACTTAAGGTCACCATGCTCAAGCTGGACCCGTACATCAACGTCGACCCGGGCACCATGAGCCCATTCCAGCACGGTGAAGTGTTCGTCACCCACGACGGCGCCGAGACCGACCTGGACCTGGGTCACTACGAGCGGTTCATCCGCACGACCATGACCCAGAACAACAACTTCACCACTGGCCGTGTCTACGAACACGTGCTGCGCAAAGAGCGCCGTGGTGACTACCTGGGCGCGACCATCCAGGTCATCCCGCACATCACCGACGAAATCAAGCGCCGTATCATCAAGGGTGCCGGCGATGCCGACGTGGCGATGGTGGAAATCGGCGGTACCGTGGGCGATATCGAGTCCCAGCCGTTCCTCGAAGCCATCCGCCAATTGCGTTTCGAAATCGGCGCCAAGCGCGCGATGCTGATGCACCTGACCCTGGTGCCGTACATCGCCACCGCCGGCGAAACCAAGACCAAGCCAACCCAGCACTCGGTCAAGGAACTGCGTTCCATCGGCCTGCAGCCGGACGTGCTGATCTGCCGCTCCGATCATCCGATCGACATCTCGTCGCGTCGCAAGATCGCCCAGTTCACCAACGTTGAAGAGCGCGCGGTCATCGGCCTGGAAGACGCCGACACCATCTACAAGATCCCGGGCATCCTGCACTCCCAGGGCCTGGACGACTTCGTCGTCGAGCGCTTCGGCCTGCAGTGCGCCGGCGCCGACCTGTCCGAATGGGACGCCGTGGTCGATGCCAAGCTCAATCCGGAACACGAAGTCACCATCGCCATGGTCGGCAAGTACATGGAACTGCTGGATGCCTACAAGTCGCTGATCGAGGCGATGAGTCACGCCGGTATCAGCAACCGCACCAAGGTCAACCTGCGCTACATCGATTCCGAAGACATCGAGAACCAGGGCACCGGCCTGCTCGAAGGCGCCGATGCGATCCTCGTGCCGGGCGGCTTCGGCCTGCGGGGCGTGGAAGGCAAGATCACCGCCGTGCAGTACGCTCGCGAAAACAAGGTGCCTTACCTGGGGATCTGCCTGGGCATGCAAGTGGCGGTCATCGAGTTCGCCCGTAACGTGCTGGGCTGGAAAGACGCCAACTCCACCGAATTCGATCGCGCCAGCGGCCACCCGGTCGTGGGCCTGATCACCGAGTGGGAAGATGCCACCGGCGCCGTGGAAGTGCGCACCGAAAGCTCGGACCTGGGCGGCACCATGCGTCTCGGCGCTCAGGAATGCCTGCTCGAAGCCGGTTCCAAGGTGCACGATTGCTACGCCAAGGATGTGATCGTCGAGCGTCACCGTCATCGCTACGAAGTGAACAACAACCTGCTGCCGCAACTGATCGAGGCCGGCCTGAAAATCTCCGGTCGTTCCGGTGACGGCGCGCTGGTGGAAGTGGTCGAGTCCCCGGACCATCCATGGTTCGTCGCCTGCCAGTTCCACCCCGAGTTCACCTCGACGCCACGGGACGGTCATCCGTTGTTCAGCGGTTTCGTGAAGGCCGCGTTGGCTCAACACCAGAAAAAGGCATAAGACGATGGCCCAGAAGATCATCCGCGTCGGCGACATCGAGATTGCCAACGACAAGCCCATGGTGCTGTTCGGCGGCATGAACGTGCTGGAAAGCCGCGACATGGCGATGCAGGTCTGCGAAGAGTACGTGAAGGTCACCCAGAAACTGGGTATCCCTTATGTCTTCAAGGCCAGCTTCGACAAGGCCAACCGTTCGTCCGTGACGTCCTACCGTGGCCCGGGCCTGGAAGAAGGCATGCGGATCTTCCAGGACATCAAGCAAGCCTTTGGCGTGCCGATCATCACCGACGTCCACGAGCCGGCCCAGGCCGCGGTCGTCGCCGAGGTCTGCGACATCATCCAGTTGCCGGCTTTCCTGTCGCGCCAGACCGACCTGGTGGTCGCGATGGCCAAGACCGGCGCGGTGATCAATATCAAGAAGGCACAGTTCCTCGCCCCCCAGGAAATGAAACACATCCTGAGCAAGTGCGAAGAGGCCGGCAATGACCAGTTGATCCTCTGCGAGCGCGGTTCGAGCTTCGGCTACAACAACCTGGTGGTGGACATGCTCGGCTTCGGCATCATGAAGCAGTTCGAATACCCGGTGTTCTTCGACGTGACGCATGCCCTGCAGATGCCCGGTGGTCGTTCCGACTCCGCCGGCGGTCGTCGTGCCCAAGTCACAGATCTGGCCAAGGCAGGCATGAGCCAGTCCCTGGCAGGCCTGTTCCTCGAGGCCCACCCGGATCCGGACAACGCCAAGTGCGACGGCCCTTGTGCCTTGCGCTTGAACAAGCTGGAACCTTTCCTGTCTCAGCTCAAGGCATTGGATGAGCTGGTCAAGGGTTTTCCGACGATAGAAACCGCGTAACGCGGTTTTCTCCGGTAAAGTACCGCTCGATAAACGCTCTGGCCTGCGGGCCGGGCGTGATCGTCGGCTAGCCTGCCCGCTGCTCTCTACCCGCCGACGGTAAAAGATTTCCTCTCGCTGCGTCGTTTTCGTCAACTTTGGAGTGTTTACAACAATGGCAAAAATCGTCGACATCAAAGGTCGTGAAGTTCTCGACTCCCGTGGCAACCCCACTGTTGAAGCGGACGTGCTTCTCGACAACGGCATCATCGGCAGCGCCTGCGCGCCGTCCGGTGCTTCCACTGGCTCGCGCGAAGCGCTGGAGCTGCGTGATGGCGACAAGAGCCGTTACCTGGGCAAGGGCGTGCTCAAAGCCGTCGCCAACATCAACGGTCCGATCCGCGAACTGTTGCTGGGCAAGGACCCTGCCGACCAGAAAGCCCTCGATCACGCGATGATCAAGCTCGACGGTACCGAAAACAAAGCCACCCTGGGCGCCAACGCGATCCTCGCCGTGTCCCTGGCCGCTGCCAAGGCCGCTGCCCAGGACCAGGACCTGCCGCTGTACGCGCACATCGCCAACCTCAACGGTACCCCTGGCGTTTACTCGATGCCGGTGCCGATGATGAACATCATCAACGGCGGCGAGCATGCCGATAACAACGTCGACATCCAGGAGTTCATGGTGCAGCCGGTTGGCGCCAAGACCTTCTCCGAAGGCCTGCGCATGGGCACCGAGATTTTCCATCACCTCAAGGCTGTGCTCAAAGCCCGTGGCCTGAGCACCGCGGTTGGCGACGAAGGCGGTTTCGCGCCGAACCTGGCCTCCAACGAAGACGCGCTGAAAGTGATCTCCGAAGCCGTAGCCAACGCTGGCTACAAGTTGGGCACCGACGTGACCCTGGCCCTGGATTGCGCCGCCAGTGAGTTCTTCGAAGACGGCAAGTACAACCTGTCCGGCGAAGGCCAGGTGTTCACCGCCGAAGGTTTCGCCGACTACCTCAAGGGCCTGACCGAACGCTACCCGATCATCTCCATCGAAGACGGTCTGGACGAGTCCGACTGGGCCGGCTGGAAAATCCTCACCGACAAGATTGGAGAGAAAACCCAGCTGGTGGGTGACGACCTGTTCGTGACCAACACCAAGATCCTGAAAGAAGGCATCGACAAGAAGATCGCCAACTCGATCCTGATCAAGTTCAACCAGATCGGCACCCTGACCGAAACCCTGGAAGCCATCCAGATGGCCAAGGCCGCCGGCTACACTGCCGTGATCTCCCACCGCTCCGGTGAAACCGAAGACTCGACCATTGCCGACCTGGCCGTGGGCACTGCGGCAGGCCAGATCAAGACCGGTTCGCTGTGCCGTTCCGACCGCGTTTCCAAGTACAACCAACTGCTGCGTATCGAAGAGCAGTTGAATGGCAAGGCCAAGTACAACGGTCGCGCCGAGTTTCGCGGTTAAGCGGTAAATGGTAAAAAGACAGCGGGTTGGGTCGCAAAAGTCGCCATGGTGGCGGTTTTGCCTCTAATCTGATGCCTTATCAAGCACAAGCCTGGGTTCTCCAGGCTTCGTGCTATCAGACGCTTCAAAGTTTGGCATGGCGGTCTTTTTTCACTGGATACCTGATATTCGATGCGCAGTCCCAATTGGTTGTTTCTTGTCTTGCTCCTGTTGCTGGCCGGCCTGCAGTACCGCCTGTGGGTGGGTAATGGCAGCCTGGCACAAGTGGCCGACCTGACTCAGCAAATTGCCGACCAACACGCCGAAAACGAGGCGCTGCTGGAGCGTAATCGGGTGATGGACGCCGAAGTGACCGAGTTGAAAAAAGGCATGGAGACCGTTGAAGAGCGGGCTCGACATGAACTGGGCATGGTCAAGGAGGGCGAAACCCTCTACCAGTTGGCCCAATGAGTATGCGTTTGCCGGCCTTCTGGGCCGTGATTCCTGCCGCGGGCGTTGGCGCCCGGATGGCCGCCGACCGTCCCAAGCAATACCTGCAACTGGGCGGGCGCACAATTCTTGAACACAGCCTCGGCTGTTTCCTCGACCATCCCACCGTCAAGGGTGTGGTGGTCAGCCTTGCACACGATGATCCTTACTGGCCGACCTTGGCCTGCGCCAGCGACACACGCATCCAGCGTGTCGACGGTGGCGAACAACGTTCGGATTCAGTGCTCAATGCCTTGCTGCATCTGCACGGGCAGGGCGCCGACGATCACGATTGGGTGCTGGTACACGATGCGGCCCGGCCCAACCTGACTCGGACCGACCTGGATACACTGCTCAGCGAGTTGGCGAACGACCCGGTCGGCGGCCTGCTGGCCGTCCCGGCGCGCGACACCCTCAAGCGCGTCGACAAGCAGGGCCGTGTGCTGGAAACCGTTGATCGCAGCGTCATCTGGCAAGCCTACACACCACAGATGTTCCGCCTCGGTGCCTTGCATCGAGCCCTGGCCGACAGCCTGGTGGCGGATGCGGTGATTACCGACGAAGCGTCCGCCATGGAATGGGCCGGGCAGGCGCCTCGGTTGATTGAAGGGCGGGCGGATAACATCAAGGTCACCCGGCCGGAAGACCTGGAATGGTTGCGCCAGCGTTGGGCGAATCGGCATTAAGCTGGACCTGGTTTCGTTAGATCGTCATCGTCTGGGCCGGCGCTATCGCGAGCAAGCTCGCTCCCCACAGGGTTTTCGTCGAATGATGGACCTGTGTTCACACCGGTCCACTGTGAGAGCGAGCTTGCTCGCGATGACGCCGGCCCAGGCAACAAAGAACCCCAGTCACCCCCGATATTCCGGCCGCTCAGCCAACCCTTCCTTCAAGTAATCCACCAACTTGCGCACTTTCGGCGACAGATGCCGCTGCTGTGGATACAACGCCCACACCGCCGTATTTGGCGGCTGATGGGCTTCCAGCAGCGAGATCAACGCCCCACTGTGCAAATGCTCCAGCACGTAATAATCCGGCAACTGACACAACCCCACCCCTTGCAACGCCGCATCGAGCACCGCTTGCCCACTGTTGCAACGCCAGTTTCCCTGTACTCGCTGGGAAAATTCCCGCCCGTTCTGCTCCAGTTGCCAGATGTCGGAGCTGCCGATCAGGCAATTGTGGCGGCTCAGTTCCGACACGCTGTGGGGCCGGCCGTAGCGTTCCAGGTAAGAGGGCGAGGCGCACAAGTACATGCGCCGCGGTGCCAGGCGCGTGGCGACCAGGCGCGAGTCCTGCAAGCGACCCAGGCGAATCGCCAGGTCCAGACTCTCATGCACCAGGTCCAGCGGGCGATTGCTCAGTTCGATGTCCACCCGTAACTGTGGATAAAGCCCCATGAACCGCGTCACCAGCGGCACGATGAAGCGCTCCCCATAGGCCACGGCACAGGTCATGCGCAACATGCCCTTGGGTTCGCTGGTGAGATCGCCTACCGCCCGCAGCGCTTCCTCGCGTCCATCCTGTAGTCGCTGGCAATGTTGCAAAAAGGTTTGGCCGGCTTCGGTCAGGGTGACTCGGCGGGTGCTGCGATAGAGCAGTCGCGTCTGTAGACGCTCTTCGAGCCGTACGATTTGTCGACTGATATGGGAGGACGAAACCCCGAGCCGCTCGGCGGCGGCGGTGAATTGGCTGCATTCGGCCACCGCCACAAACTCGTCGATGCCTTCCCAGCGGTTATCAGACATAAAGGATTATCCCTATACAGCAATAATGTTTTGCTTTTGGCTGGATTATTCATTGTCTGGCGGAGGATTACACTCCCGGTCTTGTCTTTATTTGCTGGAGAACCTGGAATGATCAAGTCGCGCGCTGCCGTTGCCTTCGAGGCCAAGAAACCCCTGGAAATCGTTGAAGTCGACGTCGCCATGCCCAAGGCGGGCGAAGTGCTGTTGCGCGTGGTGGCTTCCGGTGTCTGTCACACCGACGCTTACACCCTGTCGGGCGCCGACCCGGAAGGGATCTTCCCGTCGATCCTGGGCCATGAAGGCGGCGCCATTGTCGAAGCCATCGGCGAAGGCGTGACTTCGGTGGCGGTGGGTGACCATGTGATCCCGCTGTACACGCCGGAGTGCGGCCAGTGCAAATTCTGTAAGTCGGGCAAGACCAACCTCTGTCAGGCGATTCGCGCCACCCAGGGCAAAGGCCTGATGCCGGACGGCACTTCGCGCTTTTCCTACAAGGGCGAGACGATTTTCCACTATATGGGTACGTCGACGTTCTCTGAGTACACCGTGCTGCCGGAAATCTCAGTCGCCAAGATCTCCAAAGAAGCGCCGCTGGAAAAAGTCTGCCTGCTGGGTTGTGGCGTCACCACCGGCATCGGCGCGGTGATCAACACTGCCAAGGTCAAGCCGGGTGACACCGTGGCGATCTTCGGCCTGGGCGGTATCGGCCTGTCGGCTGTGATCGGCGCCGTGAAGGCCAAGGCCGCGCGGATCATCGCCATCGACATCAACCCGGCCAAGTTCGAAATCGCCAAGCATCTGGGCGCCACCGATTGCGTCAACCCGAAAGACTTCGACCGTCCGATCCAGGAAGTCATCGTCGACATGACTGACGGCGGCGTGGACTTTTCCTTCGAGTGCATCGGCAATGTCCAACTGATGCGCGCCGCGCTGGAATGCTGTCACAAGGGCTGGGGCGAGTCGGTGATCATCGGCGTGGCCGGGGCTGGCCAGGAAATCGCCACCCGTCCATTCCAGTTGGTGACTGGGCGCGTCTGGCGCGGTTCGGCCTTTGGTGGCGTGCGCGGCCGCAGCGAATTGCCAAGCTACGTGGAAATGGCCGAGAAGGGCGAAATCCCGCTGGATACCTTCATCACCCACACCATGGGCCTGGAAGATATCAACAAGGCGTTCGACCTGATGCATGAAGGCAAGAGCATCCGCACCGTTATCCATTTCTGAGGTCGGTCATGAGTCTGGAAAACATTTCTTGCCAGAAGAGCTTTGGCGGCTGGCACAAGCGTTACCGGCACCGTTCCGATGTGCTCGGTTGTGACATGGTGTTTGCCGTGTACCTGCCACCGCAAGCCGAGCAGGGTGGCAAGTTGCCGGTGCTGTATTGGCTGTCCGGGCTGACCTGCACCGACGAGAACTTCATGCAAAAGGCCGGTGCCCAGCGCATGGCCGCCGAGCTGGGGCTGATCATCGTCGCGCCGGACACCAGCCCCCGTGGTGCCGACGTGCCGGGCGATCCGGACAATGCCTGGGACTTCGGCCTGGGGGCCGGCTTTTATCTGAACGCCACGCAGGATCCATGGGCGCGGCACTATCGGATGCATGACTACGTGGTGCAGGAATTACCGGCGCTGGTCGAAGCGCATTTCCCGGCTTCGGACAAACGCGGCATCAGTGGTCACTCCATGGGCGGCCACGGGGCGCTGGTCTGCGCGTTGCGCAACCCGGGGCGTTACCGTTCGGTGTCGGCCTTTTCGCCGATCAACAATCCAATGGATTGCCCATGGGGCCAGAAGGCTTTCTCCCGTTACCTGGGGGAAGACCGCTCGAAATGGCGGGAATGGGATGCCTGTGCATTGATTGCCGAGGCACAGGAGAAGCTGCCATTGCTGGTGGACCAGGGCGATCGCGATGATTTCCTGGCCAACCAACTCAAGCCCGAAGCCTTGCAACAGGCGGCCAAGTCCGCCGGCCATCCGTTGGAGCTGCGCCTGCAACCGGGCTACGACCACAGCTACTTCTTCATCGCCAGCTTCATTGACGACCACTTGCAGCATCATGCACGCGCTCTAAACGTTTAATGCAGGTAGAATCACGCCCTGACAAAAATCGGGGCGTTTTTTTATGCGTATTGGCCACGGCTACGATGTTCACCGTTTCGCTGAAGGCGACTTCATTACTCTGGGCGGCGTGCGGATCGCACACGGCTTCGGGCTGCTCGCGCATTCTGACGGTGATGTCCTGCTGCATGCCTTGAGCGATGCGCTGCTCGGCGCGGCGGCCCTGGGTGACATCGGCAAGCACTTCCCCGACACCGACCCGCAATTCAAGGGCGCCGACAGCCGCGTGCTGCTGCGCCATGTGGTCGCGCTGATCCACGCCAAGGGCTGGAAAGTCGGCAACGTCGACAACACCATCGTTGCCCAGGCCCCCAAAATGGCCCCGCACATCGAAGCGATGCGCCAACGGATCGCCGAGGATCTTCAAGTTGAGTTGGACCAAGTGAACGTGAAGGCCACCACCACCGAGAAGCTGGGTTTCGTCGGTCGCGAAGAAGGCATTGCCGTCCATTCCGTTGCCTTGTTGCTGCGCCCATGACCGAACTGGAACTGTTGGGGCCGCGGGCCTACGGCGAGTCGTTGGGCAGCGCGGTGCTCAAGGCCAGCGCTGAAGATTTCCAGGTCGATGAAGTGCTCGATATTCCGTTGACCGGCGATGGCGAGCACCTGTGGATCTGGGTTGAAAAACGTGGCTTGAACACCGAAGAGGCTGCCCGGCGAATCGCCAAGGCCGCCGGCGTGCCGTTGCGCACCGTCAGCTACGCCGGGCTCAAGGACCGTCAGGCCCTGACCCGCCAATGGTTCAGTGTCCAATTGCCAGGCAAGGCCGATCCGGACTTGTCGGCGGCAGAGAACGACACGCTGAAGATCCTCAAGACCGGTCGACATAAACGCAAACTGCAGCGCGGCGCGCACTCGGCCAATGGCTTCACCTTGCGCCTGACCCAATTCAAGGGCGACACGGCGGCGATCGACGCGCGCTTGCAACAGATTGTCCGCCAGGGCATCCCCAACTATTTTGGCGCCCAGCGCTTCGGCCATGACGGCGGCAATGTCGTCGATGCCCGTGCCTGGGCGGCGCGCAAGGCCTTGCCGGAACAGCGCAATGTGCGCTCGCGGCTGTTGTCCACCGCCCGCAGCTTTCTGTTCAATCGGGTGCTGGCGGCGCGGGTCGCGGACGGGACCTGGCAGCACGCCCAGGTGGGCGACTTGCTCGCCTTCACTGACAGCCGCAGTTTCTTCCCCGCCGGTGAGGCTGAGTGCAGCGATCCGCGCCTGGCCATTCTCGACCTGCACCCGACCGGGCCGCAGTGGGGCGAGGGACCGTCGCCAGCCGCCGGTGCGACGTTCGAATTGGAACAAGCCATCGCCGCGGGCGAGGCCGATTTGCGGGACTGGTTGATAAACGCGGGAATGAGTCACGAACGTCGCATCCTGCGACTGCCCATTGGCGGGCTGTCGTGGCATTATCCCTCGCCTGACATTCTGCAACTGGAATTCGTCCTGCCGGCCGGATGTTTCGCCACTGTCTTGGTGCGCGAACTCGTCGATCTGGTGCCGGTGGGGCAGACGGACAGCCCATGCGTATTCTGATTTCTAACGACGACGGGGTGACTGCACCCGGTCTTGCCGCGCTTTATGCTGCGTTGGCGGATTTTGCCGAGTGCGTGGTGATCGCCCCGGACCAGGACAAAAGCGGCGCCAGCAGCTCGCTGACGCTCGACCGTCCTTTGCACCCCTGCTATCTGGACAACGGTTTCATCAGCCTCAACGGCACCCCGACCGATTGCGTGCACCTGGGCCTCAACGGCTTGCTGGAGCGTGAGCCGGACATGGTGGTGTCGGGCATCAACCTGGGGGCCAACCTGGGAGATGACGTGCTGTATTCCGGCACGGTCGCCGCTGCCCTGGAAGGTCGCTTCCTGGAAAAGCCGTCGTTTGCCTTTTCGTTCGTTTCACGGCAGGTCGATAACTTGCCGACCGCCGCCTATTTCGCCCGTAAACTGGTCGAAGCCCACGGCGAACTGGACCTGCCACCCCGCACGGTGCTGAACGTGAATATTCCCAACTTGCCGCTCGATCACATCCGTGGCATCCAGCTCACGCGCCTGGGCCATCGTGCCCGCGCCGCGAAACCGATGCATGTCGTCGACCCGCGCGGCAAGGCCGGTTACTGGATCGCCGCCGCCGGTGATGCCGAGGATGGCGGGCCGGGCACTGATTTCCATGCGGTGATGCAAGGCTATGTCTCGATCACGCCGTTGCAGCTGGATCGCACCTTCAATGACGCCTTTCGAAGTCTCGATGGCTGGCTGGAGGGGCTGCGCTGATGGCTCGTGAGCAAGACGATATGCTGCGCCGCGGAATCGGCATGACCTCCCAGCGCACCCGTGAACGACTGATCCAGCGTCTCTACGAAGAAGGTCTGTCCAACGCCCAGGTGTTGGAAGTGATTCGCCGCACGCCGCGCCATCTGTTCGTCGATGAAGCCCTGGCCCATCGTGCCTACGAAGACACGGCGTTGCCGATTGGCCACAACCAGACCATTTCCCAGCCGTACATGGTGGCCCGCATGAGCGAGTTGCTGCTGGAGGCGGGACCGCTGGACAAAGTGATGGAGATCGGCACCGGTTCGGGTTACCAGACGGCGGTGTTGTCGCAGCTGGTCGAACGGGTGTTTTCCGTCGAGCGGATCAAGGTGCTGCAGGATCGCGCCAAGGAACGCCTGGTGGAGTTGAACCTGCGCAACGTGGTGTTTCGTTGGGGCGATGGCTGGGAAGGTTGGCCGGCCCTGGCGCCGTACAACGGCATCATCGTCACCGCCGTGGCCACCGACGTGCCCCAGGCCCTGCTGGATCAGCTCGCCCCCGGTGGACGGCTGGTCATTCCCGTGGGCGCCGGCGAAGTCCAGCAACTGATGCTGATCGTGCGCGAAGAACACGGTTTTTCGCGACATGTCCTGGGAGCGGTGCGGTTCGTGCCGTTGCTCAATGGACCCTTGGCCTGAGCATTTATCAACAGACGCTGAATTCCGTGGCCACGCCTGTGTCTTACAGCGGCACCGATTCGCTGAACAGAGCCCAATGGCGTCGAGCAAACGTGTGCGGCGGCGCGTTGCGCTTCATTAATAGAGGCGCAGTCGTTGCCAGCTATATTTGTATGAGTGCGGCCTGGACAGGCAGCCTCCAATTTTTCAGCCACCACAAAGGGAGCGGCGGGTGAGTCTCACAGTCATTGCGCAGCGTATGGGTATCACGAGCTTTCAGCGCCTGGTGACTGGCCTTGTCTTGAGCACTTTGCTGGTCGGTTGCTCCAGTACGCCGTCGAGCAATGTCCGGGTTGTCGATCGCAACAATGCAACACCTCAACGTCCTACGGTAACGACCGGCCAATATGTAGTCCGTCGCGGCGATACGCTGTTTTCCATCGCTTTTCGCTACGGTTGGGACTACAAAGCCCTCGCGGCGCGCAACAACATTCCTGCGCCTTATACGATTCACCCCGGTCAGACGATTCGCTTCGATGGCCGTAGTGGTTCAACGCCTACCGCGGTGGTGACACAGTCGGGTTCGACGGCTTCGTCGTCGAGTAAAACCACAGTCATTCGCCGACCGGCGGGGGCTGGCACGGCGGTAATACCGTCCGTCGCGAGCAAACCGACCCCTGCTCCGATGCCGCCTGCGGGCCCCGCCCCGACTGGCTGGGGATGGCCTTCTAATGGCGTTCTCATTGGAAAATTCTCTTCAAACGGTAGTTTGAATAAAGGAATTGATATCGCCGGGGATTTGGGACAGCCTGTTTTAGCCGCGTCTGATGGCACGGTTGTGTACGCCGGGAGTGGTTTGAGGGGCTACGGCGAACTCGTGATCATCAAACACAGCGATACCTACGTCAGTGCCTACGGTCACAACCGCAGGCTGTTGGTTCGGGAGGGGCAGCAGGTCAAGGTCGGACAGACAATTGCCGAAATGGGATCAACGGGAACGGACCGGGTGAAACTGCACTTTGAGATTCGCCGACAAGGTAAACCAGTCGATCCGCTGCAATTCCTGCCACGTCGTTGATTTGATTGTCAGCCTGTTCCGTCACGTAGAGGGAACAGGCTCCAGCGTTGCCAAGGATAAAGGCGTCGCTTGAGCTTGAGGTCGAACTCACCAAAGGACTATAACAATGGCTCTCAGTAAAGAAGTGCCGGAGTTTGACATCGACGATGAGGTTCTCCTTATGGAGACCGGCATCGCTATGGATTCGATGTCGAATGATGAAGGGGCGACTCCACCTTCCGTTCGTGCCAAATCCAGACACTCCGCTTCACTTAAACAACATAAGTACATCGATTACACCCGGGCGCTGGACGCCACTCAGCTGTACCTCAACGAAATCGGATTTTCGCCACTGCTTTCTCCCGAGGAAGAAGTTCATTTTGCGCGGCTGTCGCAAAGTGGCGACCCGGCCGGTCGAAAACGCATGATTGAAAGCAACCTGCGCCTGGTGGTGAAAATCGCCCGACGCTACGTCAATCGCGGGCTTTCGCTGCTGGACCTGATCGAAGAGGGCAACCTGGGCCTGATTCGCGCTGTCGAGAAATTCGACCCCGAGCGCGGCTTCCGCTTCTCGACCTACGCCACCTGGTGGATCCGCCAGACCATCGAACGGGCGATCATGAACCAGACCCGGACGATCCGGTTGCCGATTCATGTGGTCAAGGAACTGAACGTCTACCTGCGGGCCGCCCGTGAGTTGACCCAGAAACTCGACCATGAACCTTCACCCGAAGAAATCGCCAATCTGCTGGAAAAACCGGTGGGTGAGGTCAAGCGCATGCTTGGGCTCAACGAGCGGGTCTCTTCGGTGGACGTTTCCCTGGGGCCGGACTCGGATAAAACCTTGCTGGACACCCTCACCGATGATCGACCCACCGATCCGTGCGAGCTGTTGCAGGACGATGACCTGTCACAGAGCATCGACCAGTGGCTTTCGGAGCTGACCGACAAGCAACGGGAAGTGGTGATTCGCCGCTTCGGCTTGCGGGGGCACGAAAGCAGCACGCTTGAAGACGTCGGGCTGGAGATTGGTTTGACTCGTGAGCGGGTCCGGCAGATCCAGGTTGAAGGCCTCAAGCGTTTGCGAGAGATCCTGGAGAAAAACGGCTTGTCGAGTGAGTCGTTGTTTCAATAACCCAAGGCAAGAGCAGCATAAAACGCCCTGACTGGCTGTGATGCTGTCTACTTGGAAAAACGGCGCTTCCCTTGCTAAAGAGGGAGGCGCCGTTTTTTTTTGGCTTGGGTTTGGGTGTATATCCGTTTCTTCGGTAACGGCGGCTATTGGTTCCGCCCTTACGGCGGGTCACTTTTGGAAGAGCGCCAAAAGTAACCAAAAGCGCTTCTGCCCCACCACTCGGTGCCTCGCTAAGGCTCGGCATGCCTGAACGAAGGCCTTGCTCCGTGGGCCGCCGCGAAGGGCCATCCATGGCCCAGCGCGGCTAACCCGGCATCCATGCCGGGTTACCCACTCCACAACACCTCCGTTCAGCCATCGTGGTTAATGGGGCGCCCGAGATCAACGTCCACCGCGAGGCGGCCTGATAGCCGACCTGGTTCCTGATGGGACCGCGTTTCCCCTGTGGGAATAAAGTGTGGGAGCGAGCTTGCTCGCGATGGCGGTGGGTCAGTTTGCGGTGATGTTGGATGTGCCGGCCTCATCGCGAGCAAGCTCGCTCCCACGGTGGTTCTGTGTTGGACATACATTTTTGTATCCACTGGAGATTGAATGTGGGAGCGAGCCTGCTCGCGATGGCGGCGGCTCAGTCACGTGGATGTTGGGTTTGCCGGCTTCATCGCGAGCAGGCTCGCTCCCACAGGAGAAATGCGGTCCCCATCAAGAGCCAGGTCGGCTATCAGGCCGCCTCGTAGTGGGGTGGACGTTGATCTCAGCGCCCCGTTAACCACGCTGGCCGAACGCAGGCATTGTGGAGTGGGCATCCCGGCATGGATGCCGGGATAGCCGCGCAGGGCCATGGATGGCCCTTCGCGGCGGGCCCACGGAGCAATGCCGGAGTGAGGGCGTGCCGAGCCTTAGCGAGGCACCGAGTGGTGGGGCAGAAGCGTTTTGGTTACTTTTGCGCTTCTCAAAAGTGAGCCGCCGTAAGGGCGGAACCATAAGCCGCCGTTACCGAAGAAACGGATATACACCCCCCCCCCTGAAATCCCCCACCCGTAAACGATAGAACATCACGACTGGTTTAAAGCCTTTGCGCTTCCGAAGGGTCATTTCCCTAGCCCGATCTATTTGTAGCTTCAGCTTGTAAGCCTTTGCCTAGTGTTACGTAAGCAATCGGTTTCTCATCGCCGGGACAGACAGCTATAAATACCGTGATCTTTTTATATTTAACTGATTTATAAGGGAAATTTGTTGATGAATATCGTGTGACAGAGCAAGCCACCTGTATCAGCCGCGTTGCACTCGCCCGGGAAAATACTAATATCAGTCCTGTGTCGACGGACAGACACACCCGTCAAGGACGATGGGAAGGAAGGACATCGCAGGACGCGATTCATCAGGACGATGAATAGGATTAAAGGGATTAGGGAAAAAATGTGGGCGGGTCAAACCGCCCCTTTTTTTTGCCTGCGATTTTGTTCCAGGCAGCAAAAAGGCCCGCAAAGGGCCTTTTCGACGAACGTAACAACGATCAGCGTTCCAGGTCTGCGATCTTGCCAGGCTTGCCATCCCACGCTGCGGCGTCCGGCAGGGGGTCTTTCCTCTCGGTGATGTTCGGCCAGACATCCGCCAGCTCGGCGTTCAGCTCGATGAAATTCTCCATGCCGGCCGGCACTTCGTCTTCCGAAAAAATGGCATTCGCCGGGCATTCCGGTTCACACAGGGCGCAGTCGATGCACTCATCCGGGTGAATGACCAGAAAATTCGGCCCTTCGTAAAAGCAGTCCACCGGACACACTTCTACGCAGTCGGTGTACTTGCACTTGATGCAGTTGTCGGTGACGACGAAGGTCATTTCTAATTCTCTCCTCAGGCGGCGGCAGCGAATCCCCTTCACGGGTGGGGTCGCCAGGTTCGGGAGCGGTAGTCTGCGGACCAGGCTAAATAGTCCGCAGCATCCCAAACCGCGCGAGATTCTAACAGCTTGAAAGCCTGTGCGTTAGATCCGTGTCTTCAATGTATAGAGTAAATCCAGCGCCCGGCGCGGGGTCAGGTCGTCCAGATCGAGCTTGGCCAGTTCATCGAGCACCGGGTGGGGCAGGCTGGCGAACAGGTCGCTTTGCTGGGGTGCGGCCGGTTTGCCTTTGGTTGGGCGTGGTGCTTCGTGGGGCAGGCTGGTGGTTTCCAGGCGGCTCAGGTGCTCACGGGCACGGGTGATCACTTCGCTCGGCACGCCGGCCAGTTGCGCCACTGCCAGGCCGTAGCTCTGGCTGGCCGGGCCAGGCAGCACATGGTGCAGGAAAACGATGCGCTCATTGTGCTCGGTGGCATTGAGGTGAACGTTGGCCACCAGTGGCTGGCTTTCCGGCAGTACCGTCAGCTCGAAATAGTGAGTGGCGAACAACGTATAAGCCCGCAGGTGCGCCAGACGTTCGGCTGCAGCCCAGGCCAGAGACAAGCCGTCGAACGTACTGGTGCCGCGTCCGACTTCGTCCATCAGCACCAGGCTGCGTTCGGTGGCGTTGTGCAGGATGTTCGCGGTTTCGCTCATTTCCACCATGAACGTCGAACGCCCGCCTGCCAGGTCATCGCTGGAGCCGATCCGGGTGAAAATCCGGTCCACCAGGGACAATTCGCAGCTGGCCGCCGGGACGAAGCTGCCGATGTGGGCCAGCAGCACGATCAGTGCGGTCTGGCGCATGTAGGTGGACTTACCGCCCATGTTCGGACCGGTGATCACCAGCATGCGGGTGTTGTCGTCCAGGCTCAGGTCGTTGGCCACGAACGGCGTGGTCAGTACTTGCTCGACCACCGGGTGACGACCTTGGCTGATGCGCATGCACGGTTCGCTGACGAAGCGCGGGCAGTTCAGGTCCAGGTTCAAGGCACGTTCGGCCAGGTTGCTCAGCACGTCCAGTTCCGCCAAGGCGCCGGCGGTGTCCTGCAAGGGCGGCAATTGGCTGATCAGGTCTTCGAGCAGTGCTTCGTAGAGCATCTTTTCCCGGGCCAGGGCGCGGCTCTTGGCTGACAGCGCCTTGTCTTCGAACGCCTTGAGTTCCGGGGTGATGAAACGCTCGGCACCCTTGAGAGTCTGGCGGCGAACATAATCGGCCGGGGCTTGCTCGGCCTGCTTGCTCGGCAGTTCGATGAAGTAGCCGTGGATGCGGTTGTAGCCGACCTTGAGGTTGGCCAGGCCGGTGCGGGCTTTTTCCCGGGCTTCGAGGTCGATCAGGAACTGGCCGGCGTTCTCGCTCAGCGCTTGCAGCTCGTCGAGTTCGGCGTCGTAGCCGGTTTTCAGTACCCCACCGTCACGGATTACCGCTGGCGGGTTATCGATAATGGCTTTTTCCAGCAGCGCGGCCAGCTCCGGGTAGGTGCTGGTGGTACGCGCCAGTTGCTGCAGGTGTGGCGCTTCGAGGTCGGTCATCGCCACTTGCAGCTCGGGCAGGGCGCCGAGGGCATCGCGCAGGCGCGCCAAGTCCCGGGGACGGGCATTGCGCAGGCCGATACGGGCGAGAATGCGCTCGATGTCGCCGATTTCCTTGAGCTGTGGTTGCAACTGCTCGAAGCGATAACGATCCAGCAGGCAGGTAATGGAGGACTGGCGCGCCAGCAGCACGGTCAGGTCCCGCAGCGGCCGATTCAACCAGCGGGTCAGCAGGCGGCTGCCCATGGCGGTCTGGCAGCGATCGACCACCGATTGCAGGGTGTTGTCGCGCCCGCCGGCCAGGTTGGTGTCCAGTTCCAGGTTGCGCCGGCTCGCGCCGTCCAGCACTACCGTGTCATCCAGGCGTTCGTGACGCAGGCTGCGCAAGTGGGGCAGGGCGGTGCGCTGGGTTTCCTTGGCGTAGGCCAGCAGGCAACCGGCCGCGCCGATGGCCAGGGTCAGGTTCTCGCAACCGAAGCCCTTGAGGTCTTGGGTGGAAAATTGCTGGCAGAGACTTTTCAGCGCCGAGTCGCGCTCAAAATCCCACGGCGCCCGACGGCGCACGCCACGGCGTTTTTCCGCCGGCAGGTCTTTGGGCCAGTCATCGGGAATCAACAGCTCGACCGGGTTGACCCGCTCCAGCTCCGCCAGCAGGTTTTCCCAGCCCTTGATTTCCAGCACCGAGAAATTGCCGCTGGTGATGTCCAGCACCGCCAGGCCGAACAGGCGCTCGTCGCCCAGCACCGCGGCGATCAGGTTGTCCCGGCGCTCATCCAGCAAGGCCTCGTCACTGACCGTGCCCGGGGTGATGATCCGCACGACTTGGCGCTCCACGGGCCCTTTGCTGGTGGCCGGGTCGCCGACTTGTTCGCAGATCACCACGGATTCGCCGAGCTTGACCAGCTTCGCCAGGTAACCTTCCGCCGCGTGGTAAGGAATCCCACACATCGGAATCGCCATGCCCGCCGATTGCCCACGCGCCGTCAGGGTGATGTCCAACAGCTTGGCGGCTTTCTTCGCGTCCTCGTAGAAGATTTCGTAGAAGTCGCCCATGCGGTAGAACATCAGCTGATCGGGGTGCTGGTTCTTCAGGCGCCAGTATTGCTGCATCATCGGCGTGTGGGAGGACAGGTCGTTCACGGCTGTATTCATGGGTGTCAGGGAAGCTCGTTGAAAGGTGTGGGGCAAAAGGAGGGGCATTGGCCCGGCTTTTCCGCGATGGGCGCAAGGTTAACATGGGTGGTCGGGGGGGACCCAGGCGTGAGTGGTTTTTGGGGCTGGGTGTATATGGGATTGGGTGTATATCCGTTGCTGCGGTAACGGCCACTTATGGTTCCGCCCTGACGGCGGGTCACTTTTGAAGAGCCTGGAAGCCGGCCCAGTCAAAAGTAACCAAAACGCTTTTGCCCCACCACTCGGTGCCTCGCCTAGGCTCGGCATGCCTGAACGAAGGCATTGCTCCGTGGGCCGCCGCGAAGGGCCATCCATGGCCCAGCGCGGCTAACCCGGCATCCATGCCGGGTTGCCCACTGCGCAATACCTTCGTTCAGCCAGCGTGGTTAACGGGGCGCCCCAGATCAAAAACAAAACCGAGGCGGCCTGGTAGCCGACCTGGTTCTTGGTGGGACCGCGTTTCCCCTGTGGGAGCGAGCCTGCTCGCGAGGCGGCCTTACAGCCGGCCTGTCTCTCCGGCTGTACCCCGATCCAATGTGGGAGCGGGCTTGCTCGCGAAGGCGGCCTGACAGCCGGCCTGTCTCTCCGGCTGTACCCGATCAAATTGTGGGAGCGAGCTTGCTCGCGATGACGGCAGCCAATACAACTTAGTTGTAACTGAACTACCGCTATCGCGAGCAATCTCCCACAGTGATTGCTTGGGCTTCTCTTAGGTCTCGGCTTGCATCATGCCTACCTTACCTCAACCACATCCAACGCCCGATTCGCCAGCAACTGGCTCAGCTCGATCATCTGTTGAACCCCCAGCAAGATATTCCGCCGCGAGCCCTTCAGGTCGAATGCCAGGTCGCTGACCATGGCGTTGGCCGAGGCCAGGGTTTCGCTGAGGTTGGCGAGCAGGCATTCGGCGTCGATGTTGGGGGCGATGATGAAAAGGGTGTCGGGTGTGTCGCAGGTTTCTTTGTCGGCTTTGGGTTTGAGGTAATGGTCCAGGGCACGAGTGGCCGCGTCGTCGAGTTTTTTGGCGTTGGCCGATTGGCTGCGAGAGACGTGATCGTCTGGGGGATTTGGTGTGTGCTTCGGCATTCTATGGATCCTTGAAGTTGAGCCACCACTCACTCGCGACTAAACGAGGGGCGGCAGCTGTACGCAGGTTAGTCGACCGGGGATCCAAGGAACCGGCGCGCCCGAGGGCGCCCTGCGCACAACTACCATCAAGTGCAGGAATAGAAGTACCTGACTGAATGGAGCAATGAGCACCTTGGAATACCGAGCGACTAAACCCGATCACTGATGGGCAGTGACAGGATCAAAAGTACCGATGGCCCCCAAGGCGCACAAGCCGGCGGATTCTGGCGTAGTTGTAGGCAGAGGCGCAAGAAAACGTAGCCTTGCGTCGCACATTTGAAGGACGGGGGCGGCGCGTTTTCCTAAGGGGGTGTAGGGCGAATCCCGTGGCGAGGGAGCTGAGTGCGAAGCGCTCACAAAAAGGGTCTGCTGCGCAGCCCAGCGGGAGCAAGCTCCCTCGCCACAATGGATGCAAAAGGCTGGAATTGCATATTTATGCAAAACAGCATTTGTCTTCCGCTAAAAGAACAAGCATTATGCGCGTTATGCAAAAACGCAACGTTTCTACCGTATTAAGAGCATTGCTCGATCAGCACGGGATCTCCCCCACGGAGCTTCACCGGCGTACCGGCGTGCCTCAGTCCACCCTTTCGCGGATTCTCAGCGGCAAGATTGTCGACCCTTCGGATAAACACATCTCGAAGATCGCCGAATACTTCGCCGTGAGCACTGACCAGTTGCGCGGGCGCGCGGACGTTGTGCCCGCCGGCAACGCTCGCCGCGATGAGCCGCATTCCGAACTCAAGGACATAAGCCTGTGGGACGACGAAACACCCGTCGAAGAAGACGAAGTGTCGGTCCCTTTTCTGCGCGAGGTTGAATTGGCTGCTGGATCAGGAAGATTCGTCATCGAGGAAAGCGAGCGCTCCAGCCTGCGCTTCGGCAAGCGTAGCCTGCGCCACAACGGTGTGCAGTTCGATCAGGCGAAGTGCGTGACGGTGCGCGGCAACAGCATGTTGCCGGTGCTGCGCGACGGCGCCACGGTTGGGGTGAATGCGGGCAAGTGCGGGATCGGCGACATCGTCGACGGTGACCTCTACGCCATCAACCACAACGGCCAACTGCGGGTGAAGCAGCTTTATCGCCTGCCCACCGGCATCCGCCTGCGCAGCTTCAACCGTGATGAACATCCGGACGAGGACTACACCTTTCAGGAAATGCAGGACGAGCAAATCGTCATCCTCGGTCACGTCTTCTGGTGGGGTATGTACGCCCGCTAACCTCTCCGCTGTCAGATAAAACCCGCCGTCGTGCGGGTTTTTTTTCGCCTCCTGAAAACCCGCAACCCCTGTGTTTGCGAGGGGTTCATGCATTTGCGCATTCGTCATGCATAAATAAATGCATTTACGCATTGACTGTATATGCATACATGCATATTCTGTGTCCAAGCCGCTCGACAAAGCGGCTGGCAACAAAGCTCTTTAGTTCCATCAACAGGCAGCGATGAACCGGCCTTAACGGTTCAGAGGGTTGGCAACTGGCCCGGGTGTGCAGCGTAAAGCACCAGAAGCAGTTATCCGGCGGGCAGGGGCCGCGGTCGGAGGAACAATTTGAATGGATCCGTACCGCGCCAGTCGCGCCGAAAGATCAAGCGCATTACTGAAAAGCCTGGGCAACCGGGCTTTTTGGAATGCCTGTGCCGCAAAGCACTTCAAACCGCCGCCAATGGGAGGGCTTTCGATGCTGAAGGATTTCAGATGCGGTCACTGCAAAAGACTTCTGGCCCGCATGGGCGAGAACACCGAACTCCAGATCAAATGTGCCCGATGCGGAACGTTGAATCATGTGAAGGCCCTTGAGCCTCGAGTGAACGCCGGCGAGCGACATGAGCGCTAAAGCTGCGCAATCAAAATCATCCGACTCAAAAGGTTTATCTCATGAAAAAAATTACAGTTGCTTCATTGCTGGGTTTGTTTCTGTTTTCTGGTGTGTCCGTTAGCGCATGGGCAGAAACCGCCATGTCTTGGAACTTGGCAAAAGATGTGATCTTTGCAAAAGAGCGTGTTGCGACAGACTCGCCTTGGGCTTTTATGGAAAACACCTCTGGGGACTGTCAGAAATTTTGTGTTCGGGCATAACATGCTGAAGAGGTGCATGTATGCCAATCAAAAAGAAGACGGCCTTGGAGGCCAAAACCGAGTTCCCTTCGATCCCGAAGGAGCTGATTGATCAGTTCGTCAAAGGTCCTATGACTGCCGAGGCGATTCAGGACGCGTCGATGGCCTTCAAGAAGGCGCTTATCGAGCGAGCCCTGGGTGCAGAGCTGGGTCACCATCTTGGCTATCCTCAGGGCGCGGAGCGCCCCGAGGAGTCGAGTAACCAGCGCAACGGTAAAAGTGGCAAGACCGTTTTGACAGACGACGGTCCGCTTCGTCTGGAGATTCCCCGAGATCGCGATGGCAGCTTTGCGCCGATTCTGATTCCCAAGCATGAGCGGCGCTTTACCGGTTTCGATGACAAGATCATCGCCATGTACGCTCGGGGCATGACGGTTCGCGAGATTCGTGCGTTTCTCCTGGAGCAGTACGGCACGGATGTCTCGCACGACTTCATCAGCTCGGTCACCGACGCGGTGATGGAAGAGATCGGCGCTTGGCAGCAACGACCGCTTGAGCCGATGTACCCGGTCATCTTCTTCGACGCGCTGCGGGTCAAAATCAGGGAAGAAGGTCTGGTCCGCAATAAGGCCATCTACTTGGCCTTGGGCGTACTACCGGACGGAACCCGCGATATCTTGGGCATCTGGATCGAGACAACGGAAGGCGCCAAGTTCTGGATGAAGGTCTTCAATGACCTCAAGACACGCGGCGTCGAAGACGTGTTGATTGCCGTGACCGATGGCCTCAAAGGCATGCCAGAAGCCCTGAGCGCGGTGTTTCCTGAGACGACGTTGCAAACCTGCATCGTGCATCTGATCCGCAACAGCCTCGACTATGCAGCCTGGGACAAACGTCGGGAACTGGCCAAGGCTCTCAAGCCGATCTATCAAGCGATCAACGCCGAGGCCGCCGAAGTGGCTCTGGACTCATTCGAAACCGGCCCCTGGGGCAAGCAGTACCCGACCGTCGTGGCTGCCTGGCGACGCGCCTGGGATCGAGTTATCCCGTTTTTTGTCTTCCCGCCCGCCATCCGGAAAGTGATTTACACGACCAATGCAATCGAGAGCATCAACGCTCAACTGCGAAAGATCATTAAAACGAGAGGACACTTTCCAACCGATGATGCTGCCACGAAGCTGATCTGGCTGGGCTTGCGCAATATCACAGCAAACTGGGGCAGTGCGGCCCATGATTGGAAAAGTGCGATGAATCAGTTCGCGATCCTGTACGGGGATCGGTTCATCAGGCCGACGTGGTAAATGAAGGTCTGCCTAACGGCAGGCCGTTACCGGCCCGCACACAAAAAATCTGACACTCCCCACCTCTGGCGTGAATAATCCCGACAACTACATCCTTCTGCCTTCGTTTACGGCCGATGTATGTGGCGGAAAACCTGCAACCTGCTGGCAAGACATTCCGTCCGGGGCTCACGTTACCGTTCACAAGGAAACCTATAACTACACTGGGAACGGCAGCTTTACTGTTCCGCCAGGTAACGTGATTTTTCATCCTGGCATGAATAGTCAAACAATCATCCGCTGGACCAGTCCTGTCACCGGTGCCGTCAATATTCTGGGGCGTATCAACAGTATCCACAGCGCCTGTGGTGATGGTGTCGCATGGTCGCTAAGTCAAGGCGGTGCGGTTTTGCAGTCGGGTAGCTTGGCCAAAGGTACGGGGGCTGTTTTTTCCCTTAGCAATGTACCTGTCACCGCCGCCTCACCTGTTTACTTCGTCCTGGATAAAAAGACTAATTACTCTTGCGACTCAAGCACCATAGACATGCTGATTACCAAATAGCATTCATCGGTATGTGAGAACACCGAACTCCAGATCAAGTGTTCCCGATGCGGAACGTTGAATCATGTGAAGGCCGTTGAGCCTCGAGTGAGCGCCAGCGAGCGAACGGCGTGCGGAATAAACCGTGCCCCCGATACTCAATGACATCCATCGAGGTAAGTAAATGAAATTACTTAAAGAACTCCTGCTGGCGACTGCCTTTCTGTCGTCCGTCCTGTCCTTGGGCGCCAGGGCTGATACGGCCCTGTCGTGGAACCTGGCCCGAGACATGTACCTGATGACCGAAGCCGCACCTGCCGGTTCGCCGTGGTCCTTCATGCAAAACAAATCGGGGGTGAACGCCTCGGCCAACTACACGCTCTTCCCAACGTTCCAGGCCGGGGTGTGCAATGGCAAGCCAACCACCTGCTGGCGGGACGATGCCACTGGAGCCTGGATTTCCATTCCCAACGCAAGCTTCACCTTCACCGGCTCGGGCACAAGCTTCGTGTTCAAGCAGGGCGATGTAGCCACGCATCCCGGCACCAACAGCCAGAGCATCTTCCGTTGGGCCAGTCCTGTCACCGGCAATATCAACGTGCTGGGGCGGGTCAATGACCTGCATAACGCTTGCGGGGATGGTGTTGGCTGGTCGCTCAACCTGGGCGACACCGTGCTCCAGTCCGGGAGCCTGGCAAACGGCGGCAGCACCACGTTCATGTTGAGCAATGTCGCGGTGACGCCGACGTCTTCGCTCTACCTAGTCATCGACAGGAAGGCTAACAACTCTTGCGACGCGACCAGCGTGGACATGCTGATTACTCGGTAGGCGCAATGGCCAAAAAAACCTATTTATCTAAAGGAAGTAAATTAATGAAAAAATTATTCAGCGTGTTGATTGCAGCCGTCCTGGCCACCCAGGCCATCCATGCGTTTGCTGAAAACTCACCTGTCGGTTCCTGGCAATTCGCTTCCTACCATGTTCCGGGCGGTGGTTTTTATGCCAACCAAACGATCTGTTTCAAAGCGGACAATACTTGGTACTCAAGTTCGCAGGCTGGTTGGAATGGAGCATGGTTCCAGAACGGGGACGATCTCCAATGGAATGGGAGTGTGCCGATGCCGGGGGCCGGGAGTGCCAACAATCTCGCCACCATTGCTATGGGTAAGTTCATTGCTGCTGGCTCGATGTCGGGTAACTACGCGGAATGGGCAGCGCCCAGTACGCTACCGCTGTCGTGGGACAGGCACTACACCTACACCATGACTTACAAAGGCGCGACCTGCGGAGCTCCAAAGTGAGGCCAGCCTTGTTCAATTAATGACTTTAAACCCGTCAAGCCCCTGTGAATGTTTGCGCCGTTGTTCAGGCATCTACGTTCTCTGGGGCTTTTTGTTTCACGCCTTCTGTAGCGACTTAATTTGTTGCACCAACCAAGACCTCATTCAACTTCAGAAAAAACTTCCCTGCCCAATCTCAATCACCCACTGGAGGCGTGACATGACAAACGAGCAACAAGCGTTGCTGGACATGCCAATCTGGCTGGTCATCGTGCTCGCCCTGGTGGGTGGGGTGTCCGGCGAGATGTGGCGTGCTGACAAGGAGGGCGCCCGTGGCTGGTCGCTGCTGCGGCGCCTGGCCCTGCGCTCCGGTGCCTGCGTGGTCTGCGGCGTATCGGCAACCATGCTGTTGTACGCCCTCGGCATGTCGATCTGGAGCGCCTGCGCCTTGGGTTGCCTGACCGCCATGGCCGGTGCCGATGTGGCGATCGGTCTTTACGAGCGCTGGGTCGCCAAGCGGATCGGCGTATGCGAAGTGCCACCGCGGGACGTTCCTCCCGACCAGCCGTGAACCCACATCGCTGATCCCTACACAAGGAGGCGATCAATGCCCGTCCTTATCGAAAAACCGTCGCAGCTGTTCTTCGCCATTGCCCAGACGCTGCGCACCACTTATCCCGCTTTGAAAGTCGGCAGCCCACAGGATTTCGATGGCACCGACGATCAACCCTGGGTGCTGATTGCCATTGAGCGTGATGCGCCCGGTCACCGTGCCAACGACGGACGTATCGCCCATGTCCTGACGGTTTCCCTGCAAGTGGTCATGGCTGTTCCGGGCTGGGATGCCTGCGACTTGGCCGCTGAGCTGAAACACCTGGTCATGGACAACCGCTGGGGTCTGTCGGGCGATCAATGCGACCTGCCCACGGAGCTCGATGGCCTGCCGTCCACGTTCATCAACCCGGCACGGTCGTACACCGCCTGGACCCTTTCCTTCACTCAAACCCTGTACCTCGGCCCAACGATGCTGGAAGACCCGTTGGGTATCCCGAAGTTTGCTCGCACCTGGGAAGTGTCGAACATCGACGACCCGGACCAATACACCGCACTCGAGGGTTGAGCCATGTTCGATGCGCTGTTACGGATGCATCTGGGGCCGATCATCGAGCGGCTGGCACAGATGGAAACCGAGCTGGAGGACTTGCATCGGCGTGCGGAGAGTTTCTGCCGCATCGGCGTTTGCCAGGAAGTCGACGCGGCCAGCAACACCTGCAAAGTCAGCCATGGCGGACTGCTGACCCCAGCGATCCGTTTTTTCAACCCGAGTGCCGGCGCCCAGAGCGAGTCGCGGATTCCGTCCGTGGGCGAGCAGTGCCTGTTGCTGAACCACGGCGGCGGTGAGAGCGGTGGGCAAGCCGTGGCGTTGTTCGGCCTCAATGGCGGTCAGTTCCCGCCCGTCTCGACCCAGGCCACGCTGACGCGTCGCCTCTATCAGGACGGTACGGAAAACGGCTACGACCACGCCAGCCATGTCCTGCACTGGCAAAACGGCCCGGCGGCGTTCAGCGGTTCCCGTGAAGCCCTGCAACTGAGCATCGGCCCGTCGCAGTTGGCGATGACACACGAGGCCATCGAATTGAAAGTCGGTGCCGTCGGCATTCGGCTCGACGCCTCCGGTGTGCACCTGAGCGGCCCGGTGGTGGATCACCAGGGACGCGTCATCAGTACCGCATAAGAGATTTCCTCATGATTGGAATCGATCGAAATACCGGCGCCACGGTCGACGACTGGCTGCAGTTCGTGCAGCGCGCCACCCGTGCAATGACCACGCCGTTGGGTACTCGCCAGAAGCGCCCGTTGTATGGCTGCGCCCTCACGCAGTTGCTGGGGCAGAACCTCGGCGACGACCTGCTGATCCTTGCCCAGAGCCACGCGGCCCAAGCGTTCTACAACCCGGACAACGGTATCGATGATTTCGAGCCGCAGGTCATTGTCGCCAGTCGGCACGGCGCTGGATTACTGCTGCGTTTCGCCGGCACCTGGAAAAACCGCAAACAGACTTTCGAGGTGGTGACATGAGCATGTTGATACCCGGCCAGAATCAACTGGCCGAACCGACCATCGTCACCGTCGAAGCGTTCGAGGACCTGCTCGCAGAGTTCAAGACCTTCGTGGTCGAGTACGTCGCCGCACGTTCTCCCGGCAGCGCCGCCAAGTTGGTGGACAGCCTCGAAAACGAAAGCGAACTGCTGACCCTGGCCCTCGAGGCATTCTGTGTCCGGCTGCAAACCCACGAACGCAAATACAACGCCCGCATCAAGCAGATGTTGGCGTGGTGGGCCACGGGCACCAACCTTGATGCCCGCCTCGCGGACATGGGCCTTGAGCGTCAGTTGCTCGATCCCGGCGATCCGGCGGCTTTCCCGCCCATTCCCCCGGTCTATGAGAGCGATGACGATGCCCGGTTGCGTTATTACCTGGCACCCCACGCCCCGGCGGCCGGTTCGCGAATGCAGTATCGGCGGGAGATTTTTACCTTGGGTGAGCGGCCCGTCGTGAAGGTGGAAAACGCCTCGGCAGGTGTGGTGACGGTCACCTACACCTTCGACCCGGATGGTTATGCGGCGCAGGTCAAGGACGGCAATGGACGCCGCACCGCGCCGGGCGAAGTCACGGTCACAGTGCTGTCCCGAGAGGGCAATGGCATACCGTCCGAGGCGCTGCTTGAGGGGGTTCGCCAGCATTTCGCCCGACCTGATGTGCGACCGGAAACCGACCTGGTCATCGTCCAGGCCGCGCAAATCAAACCCTACAAAATCCGCGTCGTGGCGAAGATCAACGCCGGCCCGGATTCGGGCTTGACCCAGGTGGCTGCCGAGCAGCAATTGCGGGAATACGCCGAGGCGTGTCATCGACTGGAAGGTCGGGTGGACCCGAGCTGGATCGACTACACGCTGCATAGCGCCGGCGCGGTTCAGTTGCAGATTCTCGAACCACTCCAGCCGATTGTGACGACGGCTTTCCAAGCCCCGTACTGCACGGGCGTCGAGGTCGAGGTGGAGACGTTATGACTGACGACACACCCCGCCCGAGCCTGCTGCCGGCCAACAGTTCACCATTGGAGCGGGCGCTGGATCTGGGTTTCGCCCGGCTGCTCGAACGCATCGATCCGCCGTTTCCCGAGCTGATGAACCCGTCGGCCACGCCCTTGGCGTTCCTGCCGTATCTCGCGGCGGATCGCGGGGTCAGTGAATGGAGTTCCGCAGCGCCCGAAGCTGAAAAGCGCTTGACCGTTGAACTCGCCTGGCCCACCGCCCGGCAGGCCGGGACGCGAAAGGCGCTGGAAAATGCCGCCAAGGGTTTGCAACTGATGCCTGAAGTGCGCGCCTGGTATGAACAAACACCACCCGGTCCGCCCTACAGTTTTACCGTCAGGGCGTTTACCGAACAGCCCTACAGCGAAGAAATCGACGCCCGTCTCGACCGCCGCCTGGCCGATGCCAAAAGCGAGCGCGACACCTTGAAGGTGTCTGTCGGCTTGAGTGCATTCGGCCGTCACGTCATTGGCGCCGCCACGCTGTGCGGCGAGCTGACCACGGTTTACCCGATTGTCATCCAAGGGCTGGAAGTCTCGGGCCAGGCCTTCATGGCCGCCGGGCTCTACACCGTCGAAACCTCCACTATTTATCCACAGGGGTCCTAAATGGCCGATTACTACACCCTGCTCACCGATGCGGGGATCGCCTACGAAACCGCCTGCAAGGCGGCGGGCACACCGATCAAGCTGTCGCAGATTTCCGTCGGTGACGGCGGTGGAGCGCAATACAACCCGGCCGCAACGGCGACGGCACTCAAGCGCGAAGTTTGGCGCGGGCCGCTCAACGCGCTGTTCCAGGATGAAAACAACCCGAGCTGGCTGCTGGCCGAGGTCACCATCCCGTCCGACGTGGGCGGCTGGTATGTGCGTGAGGCCGGAATCTGGACCGATACCGGCGTCCTGTATGCGATTGTCAAATATCCGGAGTCGTTCAAACCGGTGCTGGCGACGTCTGGCTCGGGGAAAGAGTTCTACATTCGGTCGATTTTCGAGACCAGCAATGCTGAGATGGTGACGCTGCTGATTGACGATACGGTCGTCAAGGCCACGCGGGCCTGGGTGACCGGCTACGTGGCCGACGAACTCGCCAAGCTCGACAGGAAGCAGTCGGTGCGGGCAGCGACGACGGCCAACATTGCCTTGAGTGGCGCGCAGGCGATCGATGGTGTTGCGGTGATTGCCGGGAATCGGGTCCTGGTCAAGTCCCAGACCTTGGCGAAGGACAACGGTATTTACGTTGCCGCGAACGGCGCTTGGGTTCGGGCAAAGGATGCCGATGCAAGTGCCGAAGTGACTTCGGGGTTGACTGTCTCGGTGGAGGAGGGCGCGACGCTTGCCAACACGATCTGGCAGTTGATTACCGATGGAGCGATTGTACTGGGCACTACGGCGTTGGCGTTTCAGAACATCACGCAAGGGTTTGCGCCGCTCAATTCGCCGGTGCTGGTTAATCCGACGGCAAATACGCCGCCGCTATTCGACAACACGAAGTCGATCGCAACGACTGAATACGTCATGCGCGCCAGTGGCAATTATCGCGGTTTTACCAATGCGACGGCAGCGGCCACGTTGACCGCGGCTGCCGCTGGCACGCTGGTGACGGCCATCGGGTCGTTCACACTCACCCTGCCGCTGGTCAACGCTTTACCCTACGGTGGCGCGATCCACTTTCGTAATATTGGCAGCGGCGTTGTCACTGTCGTTTGTGCTGGTGCTGACAGCATAAACTCGGGGGCCGGTCAGATTACGAGTATTGAGTTGCAAGTAGGTGCCACTCTAGAGCTGACTGGTAATGGTGCGAGCGCCTGGTGGGCCGCTGGATCCGCGCAATTGCAATATTCCAAGGTATTTGGCGCTACCGCGGCGCAATTTGACAGCAGCAAGTTGCTGGCCACAGCCGAGTTTGTGAAGCGAATGGGGGTCGAGTGGTCGGGTTTTACCTCGGTCAGCGCCAATACAGTGTTGGGGAATTCAAGCGCTGGCGGCATTGTCGCTGCGTCATCTTCGACGGCAATCAGCGTTACCTTGCCGTCCACCGTGTCAGTGGGGCCAGGAGCCATGATCATGGTGCTGAGTGGTGGGGCAGGTGCTGTCACGCTCCTGGCTTCGAATGGCGAGCTGATTTCTAATTCGAGTGGAAGCGCGATAACACTTGTTTTGGGGCAGGGTGATTCCGCGCTATTGACCAGATTGAGCGGCGAGTGGCGATTGATTGAAGGGACAATGGCTGCGCGGTATTCGGCAACTTTCGCCGCAACTTTTGGATACACCGGCAATCAGGTATTGCCAAGCGGTTGGATACTCAAAACCGGACACGCGTCAACGGATGTCGCGACAGGAACCGTGCCGGTAACGTTTCCCGTCGCATTTCCTACAGCCTGCATGTATGTGGGGGCGATTTATGCCGGGGCTAGTTCAGCGACGAATCCATCTGTTTGTCAATCCGGAATACCGACCCGAACGGGTTTTACGGGCTATATCACTAATGTGGCTGGCAATAACGCAGCTGTCACTGTGGGTGGTTACAACTGGC
This sequence comes from Pseudomonas sp. FSO-7, assembly GCF_059579345.1. NCBI lineage: Bacteria > Pseudomonadati > Pseudomonadota > Gammaproteobacteria > Pseudomonadales > Pseudomonadaceae > Pseudomonas > Pseudomonas sp. FSO-7. Next base: position 1,334,020 of record NZ_CM184193.1, read on the forward strand.
TAGCCATCGGCTACTGAGGGGACTATGTACGCAAAATGGATTGAAGAAGATGGTCGATTTGCCTTCGAGTTAACGGATAACGGGGGCATTGAGATATCTGATGAGGATCATGCAGTGCTCTTTGAGTCGCGACTGGATGGAAAAATCATCGGCAAGGGGCCTGATGGTCGTCCGCAATTGCAAGACCCGCGATTGCCGACGCCAGCTGAGCTATCGCTCGTTGAGCGCGTATGGCGCAATAGTCAGCTCTCACTGACTGATGGGGTGGTAACGCGTCATCGAGATGAGCTGGAAGAAGGGGCTGGAACCACGCTTTCGGTTGAGCGATACACTGAACTACAAACGTATCGCCGGGCCTTACGTAACTGGCCTGAGGCCGGGGAGTTTCCGCTGGATGAACATCGTCCGCTCGCGCCGCCATGGCTGATTGAGCAATCCCAATAACGCCCCGCACCGACGGGGCGTTTTCTTATCCGTCAAAACAATCACCAACACCCAACAGCCCCTTCCACAAAAGGGGCTTTTTCGTATCTGGAGAACCCCAAATGGCACCACGCCAAACCTACACCGTGCTCCTCCCATTCCCCACCGGGGGTGGTCACTGGTCGAGCGTCGGCCAGGAACTCGACCTGCTCGACGTCGAGGCCAGTGCCTTGCGCAGCGCCGGTCGCCTGGAGCTGAGAAAAACCGAGGTCGCTGAAGCGGCTTCTACATCCAACCCGGCCAAAAAGGCCACCACCAAAAAGGCTGAATAACCATGGCTGAGGTTCTGAACTTCGAGCACAACGGCATTACCGTCAATGCCACTGAATCTCCCGAGGCCATGGGTGGCCTGGGTGACAACGTCATCGGGCTGGTCGGCACCGCGCCGAATGCCAACCCGCTGATCCCGAAAAACACCCCGTTCCGGATCAACAGCTTCACCACCCAGGCCCAGCTGGACCCGACCGGTGCCGAAGCGGGTACGCTGTTCCAGGCGGTCTACCAGATCCTCAAAGTGGTCAAGGTGCCGGTGTACGTGGTCATCGTCGAAGAGGGCGCGACCCCGGCTGACACCCAGAACAACGTCATCGGCGGCATCGAGGCGCAGACCGGTCGCAAACTCGGTCTGGCGGCGTTGAGTGGGGTCGCTGAAGACCTGACCATCATCGGCGCGCCAGGCTTCACCGGCACCAAGGCCGTGGCGAGCGAGTTCGCTTCGTTTGGCAAGCGCATCAAGGCCCGTGTGGTGCTCGATGGCAAGGACGCCTCGGTCGCTGACCAAGTGACTTACAGCCAGGAGTTGGGCGGCGCTGACCTCGGTTTTGACCGTTGCCTGGTGGTGCACAACATGCCGGCGGTGTACTCCAAGGCTGCGAAGAAAAACGTCTTCCTCGCGCCGTCGAGCCTGGCCATCGCCGCCCTCGCCAAGGTCAAGCAATGGGAGAGTCCGGGCAACCAGGTGACCTTCGCCGAAGACGTCTCGCGCACCGTCGAATACAACATCCTCGACACCTCCACCGAAGGCGATCTGCTCAACCGCTACGGCGTCAGCTACTACGCCCGGACCATCCTTGGCGGCTTCTCGTTGTTGGGTAACCGCTCCATCACCGGCAAGTTCATCAGCTACGTCGGCCTGGAGGATGCCATCAGCCGCAAGCTGGTGAAGGCCGGCCAGAAAGCCATGGCCAAGAACCTGACCAAATCGTTCATGGACCAGGAGGTCAAGCGCATCAACGACTGGCTGCAAACCCTGGTGGCCGATGAAACCATTCCTGGCGGCAGCGTGTACCTGCACCCGGAATTGAACAGCGTCGAGAAGTACAAGAACGGCACCTGGTACGTGGTCATCGACTACGGCCGCTACGCGCCGAACGAACACATGATTTATCAACTCAATGCCCGCGATGAAATCATCGAGCAGTTCCTGGAGGACGTTCTCTAATGTTTACCAACCGCGTAAGACAGGCCATCGCGGCCACTCTGCAAGGCCTGCCGTTGTCGGCGACCGTGGAAGATTTCACGCCGCCGAAGATCGAATTCGACATGGAAGAGATGCGTGGCGGCCGTTTCATTGGCGAGGAAATGGCCAAGGGCGGCAAAGTGCTGACGGCCAAGCTGACGCTGCAAGGGCTTGGTCCGGAAGTCATGCTGGCATTGGGCGTGACGGTGGGCGACGACATTCTGCTGAACGTGCGTGAAGCCGGCCAGGATCAGGACGGCAACACCTGGTTCACCTACCACACAGTGGGCGGCAAGTTGAAATCCCTCGAGGAGACCACGCTGAAAATGGGCGAGAAGCCCAAGACCATTCTTGATCTGTCCTGCCGTACCTACAACCGCCTGGAAAACGGCGTCCCGGTGATCGACATCGATGTGCGCACCCAGAAGTTCGTGCTCAACGGCGTCGATATCCTTGGCGATGCGCGTCGTGCGGTGTTGCTGCCTTAAACACCTGCCAGCCGGCTGAGCAGAACCCCGGTGGGAGCGAGCCTGCTCGCGATAGCGGTGAGTCAGCCAACATCAATGCTGACTGACCCGATGCCATCGCGAGCAAGCTCGCTCCCACAGGGGACACATCTTGACTGACCGGCATTGCGCAACACCTTCCCAGTATCCACCAAGGAATTCACTTCATGTCCTGGACGCCTCCCGTTCACGTCCTGCTGTCGCCGATCACCGCTGACGACGAGTCGCAGATCGAGCAGCTCCAACTCAAACCCTTGTTCTACGCCGCACAAAAAGACGCCCTGGCCCGCGCTGGCGATGACGAAGACGACCAGTTCTTCGAACTGGCCAAACTGGCCACCGGCCTGTCGGTCAAGGAGCTCGACCAGCTCAAGCGCCCGGACTACGTGAGCATTGCGCAATACGTGCACGAAATGTCCACCCGCCCGGCGTCGCACTTTCTGGAGTCGGCGGATGGCGCAGCGGCCGATCCCGACCAGGTGCAACTGCTGCAAGCGCTCAACGTCGCGGGCCGCAGCATGACTTCGCTGACCCTGGAAATGCCGGTGCTGCGCGCCACCAAGGCGATGAAAAAACTGAAGACGGCCAAGGAGCGCGCCGAGTTCATCACCGCCCATTGCACCGGCCTGATGATTCCCGATCTCGATCGGCTGACCGTGCCCGACTGGACCCAGTTGCAGGTACGCATCGACGATTTTTTAAACAAACCGGCGGACTTCTTTCGGAACGCGACATCGAAGTGATCCTCGATGTGGTGCCGCTCATTTACTCGGTAAGTGAGGCGGAAATCCTGGAGTGGGACGCCGGCAAGGCCTTGCGCCGCTACGACATCGCGATCACTCGCCTTGGCGTGAAACAGGAGTAGAGCGGGATGGCGGACGATAGATATTCGCTCAAATACGCAGCCTTCGATGAGCGTGGGTTGGCGTTCGGTGATACCAGCCTCACCAGTGGTGTGTCAGCGCAAGACGCGTTCGCCAGAGATCGACTGGCGAGCCTCGATCTGGCGCTGGAAAAACTTGGGCTCAAGCTCGGGCTGCTGACCACGGCGATCGAGTCGTTGACCGTGAAGCTGTCGGCGCAACGCTTGTTCTCCCAAACGATGGGCACCGACGCCAAGGGTGAGTCGGCCAGTGAGCCCAAGGGTAAGCCGGGTGGCGGTATCGAACCACCGGCGCTGCTCAAACCCGCGATAGCGATGGATTCGGCCATGGCCGATCTGAAAAAGGCCACCCAATTTGGGCCGCGCCAGATTCAACAGGTGGCTGAGTCAACCCAGCAGATCGCCGCCGCTCCGTTGGTGGCGGCCGGGGGCACCACGGCGGTTGACGTGGTGAAGATGCAAAGCCTGGCGGCCAGGAAAGGCATCGGTAGCGATGCGCACGATGCCTCGGAGCGACAGTTGATCCTGTCGAATTTCGCCTCGGATGCTGGCGTCACCGCGGCGGCGTTCGAAATGCCGGCCATGAAGGCCGCCGAAATGCTGGCCGACTGGCGCATCTCCATGAAGCTCAGCGGCACCCAAGCCTTTGACTTGGCGGATGCCACCAACCAGTTGGGCAAATTACCCAATGGTGCGAAAGCGGCTGAGATCGGTGCGGTCTTGCAGAGTGACGGTGCGGCGGCGACGACGGCAGGCCTGGTCCCTGCACAAGCCGCCGCGCTGACAGCGGCATTGCTTAATACCGGTACCAAACAAGCTGAAGCCGGCGTGGCGCTGGATAGTTTCACGACGGCCCTGGGCAAGGGTGACCAGGCCTCCGCCACCGAGCAAACGGCCTGGAAACAGCTTGGCCTGGCGCCCACGGCGGTGGCGGGCGGCTTGCGTGATAAGGACACGGCGTCTGGCACGGTGATGACGGTGCTGGCGGCCTTGAACGCGCAACCGGCCGACAAGCGCTCGGCCCTTGCCGCCACGCTATTTGGCAATGGCGATGAGGCGGTGCTGCGCATGGCGCAGAAACTGCCCGATGTGAACGCCGCCTTCTTGCAGGTGAAAGACCCAAGCCAGTACGCCACTTCACAATTGGGCAACGACGGCTCGGTGCGGCAGGACGCGTTGGCGCTGTCGAAAACCCAGCAAGGCCAGCTGAACATCCTCAACGCCCGCAGCGAGCGTTTGTCGGTGGCCACGGGCAATGCCTTGATGCCTTCGGCGGATACCTCGTTCCAGTGGCTGGGTTCGCTGGTCGATGGCATGAGTGAGTTGGCGGAGTCCTCTCCTAAAGCCGCCGCGGCCGTTGTGCTGCTGGGCGCGGCGATCAAACCGCTGGTGGGTGTGCTGCTCAAAGCTGTAGGGGATGAGATATCCAGTCAGGTGGCCAAGCAGGTGTTGGGGAGGGCGGCTCCGCGCCTTCCCGGCCGATTGGGTGAGGTGATCTCCGAGGATTTCAGAAATTCTCGTGTGAACAAGCTGGATACAAGCAATGCCAACCAGCGTCCCGAATCCAGGCCGAAAATACGCGTCAGTACACGAGGCTCACTGGGCGGCGCAGGGCGCTTGTCACTCGGGCCAACCGCCTCGTTACGCTCTATGACTCGCAGGGCGCCCGGCCCATTAAAAGTAGTCGGCGCCGTCGCTGATGTGGCCGAGGGTGTGCTGACCGGCGACAAACGAATGATGGGCGCAGGCCTGGGAGCCGCAGGTGGTGGCTGGGCAGGCGCTGCTGCGGGGTCTGCGGCCGGTGCCGCTTTGGGGAGTGTCGTTCCGGTGATCGGCACGGCCATTGGTGGTGTGATTGGCGGACTGCTGGGCGGCTGGTTGGGGAGCGATGCCGGCGCGTCTCTGGGTGAAAAACTCGTTGCCCCCGCCGACAGACTCGCCGCTCCAGACCAGGTCAGCAAAGACCTGACCAGCACCCAGGCAACCACACAGCAGAACACCATGACCGCGAACATCTACATCAACGGCCAGGACCAGGCCAGTGCCAGTCAGTTGGCCAACCTGGTGGTGCAACAGCTCTCGGGCCAATTCGGCTTAACGACCATGCCCAACTCACTGGCCATGCGCAGTGATGCGGCCCTGACCGACGGAGGTACGTGATGCGTCAACAAATGGCCCTCGGCAGTTTTATCTTTGGCCTGTCGAGAAATTTTGCGTACCACCAACTGGTGCATACGTCGGACGGTGGCTGGAAAAACATCGACATTCTCACCAGCAAACCCAAGTCCAGCCAGATAGGCCAGGGCCTGCAAGGGCTGACGATCACGGGCAAATCGATGTACGCGACCGCCATGGATCGCCTCGATGAGTTGCGCGCCTTGCAGGCGCAGCGTGTCCCACTGCCGTTGGTCGATGGCATCGGCCGCAACTGGGGCCTGTGGCAGATCAACAAGGTCACGGAAACCCAGACCGAAATCATTGATGACGGCACGGCGATGGTGGTCGGCTGGGTGGTTGAGTTGATGGAGTTCGCCAATGCGTAGGGTTCGAAGTATCGCCGGTGATTCGGTGAATCTGTTGCTGTACCGCGAGCTGGAGCGTTGTGACGACATCGTCGAGGAAGCGCTCTGGCGGCTCAATCCGGGGTTGGCTGAATGGGGCCCGGTATTGCCGGCGGGCGTATGGGTGGTCTTGCCGGAAGTGGACCTCAAGCCCGTGGCAACCCCACCGGTTTCGGCCTGGGATTAAGGAGGCGACATGTCATTGGGTTTCACGCCAGCGGTGGAAATTTATGGCGCGAACGCCGCGCTGCTCAACGAACGATTGCTCAAGTGGGTGCATGTCGATGCGGCGGGTATCGAGTCCGATCAACTGACGCTCACCATTAGTCTGGACGGTCTGGAAGGGTTGCCCAGCCTGGGCGGAAAGATTGGCCTGCGGGTCGGTTATCTGGAGTCGGGTCTGGTAGACAAAGGCGAGTTCGTCATCACCCGGCGCACGCCGTTCCTGTTTCCCCTGCAACTCGTGCTGGTGGCCATGGCAGCGCCGTTCAGTGCCGCGGACCAGACCGGGTTCAAGCAACGCCGATCCGTCAGCCATGGCCCGACGACCCTGGGAGCGCTGTTTCGTCAGCTGACCTCCCGGCACGGATTTTCCCCCCGGGTGGCGCCGGACCTGTCGCTGATCAAAATCGAGCACATCGACCAGACCAACGAAACCGACATGGGATTCCTCACGCGGCTGGCTCACCGTTATGACGCCGTCGCCAAGCCGGTCAACGAGCTGTATGTGCTGGCCCGGCGCGGCCAGGCGAAGTCGCTGTCGGGCAAGGTCCTGCCCGAGATGAGACTGTCGGTGACGACGAATAATCGCCCGGGCGACCACGCCTTCATTTCGGCCAAGTTCGATGAAACCGCCCGGGCCAAGTACCAGGGCTGCAAGACCCGGTGGTGGGATGCCGCAGCTGGCAAGCTGCAGGTCGAGGAGAGCGGTATCGCGCCGTTCAAGACCCTGCGTCAGCGCTTCCAGAGCGCGGACGACGCCCGCGCCGCCGGTGAAGGAGAGGTGCGCCGGATGGAGCGCGAAGCACTCAAGGTGACCATCGAGTGCCCTGGCAACCCGGGGCTGTCCGCCGAGGGCATCGTACTGCTGGATCCCACCTGGCCGGACTTCATGCGCGGTCGCTGGTCGATTGACAAGGTCACGGCCAGTGGCGACCGGGAAAAAAGCTATCGCTGCTTGATTCATGCGACCTGCCTGGATGCCAAGGCCTGATCCATGTGGGAGCGAGCTTGCTCGCGATAGCGCCCTGACATTCAACATCTGCACTGGCTGACACATCGCTATCGCGAGCAAGCTCGCTCCCACAGGGTTTGCTCGCACCTTCAGATACTGGAGCACCTCCATGAAGACCAGGAACAACTGGCGTTGATGGAGTGGAAGCTCTACAGCGTCGAATTGAATCGCATCCAACATCAGGTCGGTTTTCCAACCCATATCAACTGGCCGGTCATGCCGGTGTCTGCTGCTTAAACATCCACCGCCGCCCATTAGAACTCCCCGGTTTCCCATAGTGTCTGCCACAGGCGAGGTTTTATATCGCCTTTGCCTGGGCGTCGATGGCCTGTGATCGGGGAAAGAACGTGCTGTTTTCAGCTATTGAGCATCCGCCGCACCTCATCAAGGCTGATCTTTTTAATGATATGTGCTGGAACCCTGGAGCTGGCGGACAAGTTATAAACCTGGAAATCATCGTCAACGACATGCTTGGACATCAGTTTCAAGGAAGGCAGGATCCGGGTGTCGTAGTGCTGGTCCAGTCCGCAAGGCGAGCGCTTGCTTTCGGGCGTTTCATAGAATCGGCCAGCCGCCTGATGCAAGTCGGCGCCTACCAGGAAAACCTTGTTGAAACCCAGGTGGTAGGCGGCCTGCAGGGCCAGGTACATGACCGTTCGGGCATCGAAGCAGCCAAGGGACATGTCTTTGCTGAAACCGATGTCTTTGCTTCGCTTGCTCAAGAGAGACCTGTGCCTGACAAGCGATTTCTGCGGGTTGAATAACGACGTAAAGATCGATGCCCTGGGCGCCTTTTTCAAACCGAAGGCTTGCCCGCTGGGCTTGGCTTGGACGACGTCAAACTGGTTTTCCCACAAGGCAACGTTTTCGCTGATTCGCATCGCGGTTGCGAAGAGATCCGGCTGCTGCAGCGGGAAGTCGTTATCCGAGCAGAGATAGAAGAAGGGTTTTGTATCGCCCTGGCTGAACATGGATATAGCGCCGTTCATGGTAATCATCGGCACGGTTGGAAACTCATGCAACGGGAAATCTTTTGCCGAGCTGCCTGAGGCAATGATAAAGACCGGACCGCTTTTTATGTTCCTGCACTCACTGAAACTGGCCTGTTTAAAAGGTACAGCTGTTTCTGTGACGAGCGATTTTTCCAAACATTCTGTCGTGTCCATTTGTGTTCCCATTCCATTATTCAAATGAATGACGATGTCCTTCATCGCATTGAGGAGACGCCATGCCCCTTACGCAAGCCCAACTGCTGCGCATCCTTCCGAACGCCGGCGCCAATGCCGGCGTTTTTGCACCTGTCCTGAACACCGCCATGGGCCGTTACCAGATCATTGGCCCCAAGCGTGTCGCCGCGTTCATTGCCCAGGTTGGCCATGAGTCCGGCCAACTGCGTTACCTGCGGGAGTTGGGCAATGATGCTTATTTGTCAAAGTATGACACCGGTCGGCGGGCTTTGCGCCTGGGCAATACCCCCGAAGTGGACGGTGACGGTCAAAAATTCCGGGGGCGCGGGCTGATCCAGATTACCGGTCGGGCGAACTACCGGGCGTGCGGTGAGGCCCTGGGGCTGGATCTGGTCGCAGAGCCTGCACTGTTGGAGCAGCCACAGTGGGCCGCGCATTCGGCTGCATGGTTCTGGACTTCACGCGGGCTTAATCCCCTCGCCGATTCCGGCGATTTCGACATGATCACCCAGCGGATCAATGGCGGCCAGAACGGCTCCGCGGACCGCTGGGCGTTATATGGGCGGGCCCTGCGGGTGTTGGGATGAGCCCGGCGCTGCTGAGATTCTTGCCTGTCACCGCCTTCGCGCTTGTGCTGTTGATGACCAGCGTGACGTGGAAAATTCAGGACTGGCGCTACGGCAAGGCATTGGCCGAGCAGGCTCGGTCGCAGGTCGAAACCTTGAGGCAGGTGGCTGTTGCCACCGCAGCGTCGCAGCAAAAAGAAACAGACAAACGCCTCGCCCTCGAACAGCAACTCGCCGCCAGCGAACAAACCCATTACCGAGCCTTGAGCGATGCCCAACGTGACCAGGATCGCTTACGCGATCGCCTTGCTACTGCCGATGTCCGGTTGTCAGTCCTCCTCGACGCCGACGATGTTGCCGCCGGTTGTGCAGTGCCTGCCGCCACCGGCACCGGCGGCCTGGATCATGGCGCCCCACGCGCCCGACTTGACCCGGCGCATGCTCAACGAATTATCGCCATCACCGACGAAGGCGACCGCGGATTGATCGCCTTGCAGGCTTGCCAGGCCTACGTCAGGGCTCTGGGTCGGTAATCCGGTGAGCCTTGCAAGCGCCGACTGCTCGTGTACGGTAGGCCTCAATCGCGTGGAATCAGGAGAGCACCGTGGACGACATTACCGAACTGGCCGCTGAACTGGGCAGGTGCCTGCAACGGCTTAATGCCCATGTCACCACGGCCGAGTCTTGTACGGGCGGGGGGATTGCCGAGGCGATTACCCGGATTCCCGGGAGTTCGGCCTGGTTCGAGGCCGGTTACGTCACTTATTCCAATCGTCAGAAGAACCAGCAACTGGAGGTACCGGCCGAGTTGTTCGAGAAGGTCGGGGCAGTCAGCCGCGAGGTGGTCGAAGCCATGGCGCAAGGGGCCCAGCGCAAAAGCCTGGCGCGTTTTGCCGTGGCGGTCAGCGGGGTGGCCGGGCCGGACGGGGGCTCGCCGAGCAAACCGGTGGGCACCGTGTGGCTGGCCTGGGCTGTTGGCGAGACGATGATCAGCGAGCAGCGCTTCTTTGCAGGCAACCGCGACGAGGTCCGCCGACAAACGGTGAAGGCCGCGCTAGAGGGGCTGCTGCAACATGCCGCTGTAGAAATCTCAAATCAGGGGTAGGCGATCCTGAATCGCTGTGGAATAATACTGGCTACTTATACAGGTGTTGGCCGTCAGGCCTTATTGATTACGTGAGGACTTTAATGGACGACAACAAGAAGAAAGCCTTGGCTGCGGCCTTGGGTCAGATCGAACGTCAATTCGGCAAGGGTGCCGTAATGCGTATGGGCGATCAGGACCGTCAGGCTATTCCTTCCATCTCCACCGGCTCCCTGGGCCTGGACATTGCGCTCGGCATCGGCGGTCTGCCAAAAGGCCGAATCGTTGAAATCTACGGTCCTGAGTCTTCCGGTAAAACCACACTGACCCTGTCCGTGATCGCCCAGGCCCAGAAAGCCGGCGCGACCTGCGCCTTCGTCGACGCCGAACACGCCCTGGACCCGGAATACGCCGGCAAGCTGGGTGTCAACGTCGACGACCTGCTGGTTTCCCAGCCGGACACCGGCGAGCAGGCCCTGGAAATCACCGACATGCTGGTGCGTTCCAACGCGGTTGACGTGATCATCGTCGACTCTGTGGCGGCATTGGTGCCAAAGGCTGAAATCGAAGGTGAAATGGGCGACATGCACGTGGGCCTCCAGGCTCGCCTGATGTCCCAGGCCCTGCGCAAGATCACCGGTAACATCAAGAATGCCAACTGCCTGGTGATCTTCATCAACCAGATCCGTATGAAGATCGGCGTGATGTTCGGCAGCCCGGAAACCACCACGGGCGGTAACGCACTGAAGTTCTACGCCTCGGTTCGCCTCGACATCCGCCGTACTGGCGCGGTGAAAGAAGGTGATGAAGTGGTCGGCAGCGAAACCCGCGTCAAGGTCGTGAAGAACAAGGTGGCTTCGCCGTTCCGTCAGGCCGAATTCCAGATTCTTTACGGCAAGGGCATCTACCTCAATGGCGAGATGATCGACCTGGGTGTGTTGCACGGTTTCGTCGAGAAGTCGGGCGCCTGGTATGCCTACAACGGCACCAAGATCGGTCAGGGCAAGGCCAACTCGGCCAAGTTCCTGGCGGATAACCCGGAAGTTGCCGCTGCTCTCGAGAAGCAACTGCGTGACAAACTGTTGAGCCCGGTTGCAGACGTCAAGTCCGTGGCTAATCGCGAGCCCGTTGACGACCTGGCTGACGCTGACATCTGATTGATCCGATGACCGCCGTACTCGATACCCTCGTCGCGGTGCGGCGAACCGCGATGGACCTGCTCGCCAGGCGCGAGCACGGTCGAGTCGAGCTGACGCGTAAACTGCGTCAGCGCGGCGCGCCCGATGAGTTGATCGCCACGGCCCTCGACCGTTTGACTGAAGAGGGCCTGCTGTCGGAATCCCGTTACCTGGAAAGTTTCGTCGCTTATCGCGCCCGCTCCGGCTATGGTCCTTTGCGCATTCGTGAGGAGCTGGGTCAGCGCGGCTTGCAACGCCCGGATATCGAACTCGCCTTGCGCGAAAGCGGTATCGATTGGCAGGAGCAACTGACGGACACTTGGCGCCGCAAGTTCTCAGGGCATTTGCCCATCGATGCACGAGAGCGAGCCAAGCAAGGGCGTTTCCTGGCGTACCGAGGTTACTCCATGGAAATGATCAATCGCTTGTTCAGCGGTCGCGGTATGGATGATTGAACAAAAACGGCCCGCTATTTCGATAGCGGGCCGTTTTTTATGGGCTCAGGTTACTTTGATCGGCTCCCAGGTAAGGGGATGGGGCTTTTGGGCGGGTTGGGCCCAGTTTTCCGGCAGGTTGATGTAGTCCACCAATTCTCTCAAGCGACCATGATTGCGGGCGTTGAAGGTAAACGTCAGGCGTGTCAGGTGACTGAACCGGGCCTCGTCGTGCTCTTCGCCGCCGTAGTCATGTTGATGAAAACAATCGTTCAGGCACAGGTCGGCAAAATCTACCTGCATCTGCTGCAAGGCCTGCTCGCTTAGCTTGTGATTCATGCGGATCACGAACTGATGCTTGAGCCAGCGACTGGAGTGGAAGTTGCGGTAGAACTGATTGATCTCTTCCACGGCCTCTTCGGCGTTGTACACCAGGCGCATGAGCTTCATGTCAGTGGGCAGGATGTAGCGATTTTCTTCCAACTGCTCGCGGATAAAGTCCAGCGCGCTTTGCCAGAACTTGCCCCCGGGAACATCCAGCAGGACTACCGGTACCAGTGGGCTTTTCCCGGTCTGTACCAGCGTCAGGACTTCCAGCGCCTCATCAAGCGTGCCGAAACCACCGGGACAGAGCACCAGCGCATCGGCCTCCTTGACGAAAAACAGCTTGCGGGTGAAGAAGAAGTGGAACGGCAGCAGGTTCGATGTGCCTTCAACGGTCGGGTTTGCGTGCTGTTCGAAAGGCAGGGTGATATTGAATCCCAGGCTATGGTCACGACCCGCGCCTTCATGGGCAGCGGCCATGATGCCACCGCCGGCACCGGTGATGACCATCATGTCCGAACGCGCCAGCGCAGCGCCCAGCTCACGAGCCATGCCGTACAGCGGGTGTTCGATAGGCGTTCGGGCCGAGCCGAAGACCGTGACCTTGCGCCGGCCCTTGAATTGTTCGAGCGTGCGGAAGGCGTGCTCCAATTCCCTCAGGGCCTGTAGCGTGATCTTGGCATTCCAGCGATTGTGATCTTCCTGGGCCATGCGCAGCACGGTCAGGATCATGTCACGGTAAATGGGGAGGTTGGGGCTGTTGGGAGACACCAGGTTGAGTTGTTCTTCGACCTTGCGGGTGAGGTCGTGGCCGTGGTTCTCAAAATGACGACTGAGCAGGTCATTCGGTTTATAAGGCATTCAACTTCTCCTTCTTAACAGGACCCAGGCCCGGATGAGAGATTCATCAGAGCCACGACACCTCGTGTGTCGTCGTCAGCCCAGGCAGCGGCCTGGAGGTTGACCTGGCTTGATGCGGTCTGCGGCAGGTCGACCAAGCCATCCAGCGGGTTCTGTTTTTCCCTTTGATAAAAACAAGCACGTCAAGGTGTTGGCCGGGCAGCCTCTTTCTGCCCGATGCAAATACTCAGAATACTTCTGAATCTAGCCGATCTTTGCTGTCTTGATCATGGCGCTCAAAAGTGACCGTTGGCAACCGCTGGATAAAAGCGCACCGCACTAGCGCGCCGCTCGTCAGATTGCCGGCCGGGTGTGTGCCGCTCTGATTTACTGATAACAAGCGTGCCAATGCAATTTGACGCCCAGGGCTGGGTGCCACGTGATGGATTGAAGCGGATCGGGCATGGAGGCGGGAGAGATGGCCAGGGTGACGCTGGAACTCGACAGGCAGTTGCACTTGATGCTGTTGGAATCGGCAAAGGCCAATCGGGTGAGTCTTGAGGAAGAATGCTGTCGTCGACTGGGCGGGCGGGCATGGCGCTCGCGCTACCTGCAGGCGCTGGTAGCGGAATTGCGCGCCGACGATGAACAGCGGCGCGCAAGCTCGGGTTGATTACTTCTTCGTCTTGGCCGGTTTCGGGCAATCCGATTCCTGGAAGCGTTCGGTCGCGACCGGGCGGTTGGTCTTAACCTCGGTGAATTCGTAGCGCATCGTCGCGCCCTTGGCCATCAACTTGCGAAAGCCCGGATTGGTGCACACCGTGGAGCCCAACTGGAAATACACGGCCTTGGGGTCTGCGCGCATTTTCTGGGCATGGCTGCTTTGCACGCTGAGGTGGTTGATCAGCTCGGTGCCTTCGACGGTATAACCCTGGTCGAGAATGTCTTCGTTGATCGCCCGCGGCGTACCGACGCTACTTTCCTTGGCAACGTTCTGCAGCATCTTGTTCAGTTCGAGTTCTTTCAGCGAGGCAGCCTGAGCGCTGAAGGACGTCGCCAGCAGAACGGCAACGGTAGGGACGATAAGGCGCAGCATGAAACTCTCCTGGTTCAGTGACTGGTGGTTCGACCGATCACATGACTGTGCGTTCAGTGGCCGGGGATTATAGGGGAGCCCGAGTGGACGGTACAGGCTCGTGCGCTCTGGTAGACTGCCGGCCTTTATTGCCCTGCCGAGTGTTGTTCGTGTCGAGTTTTCCTGTCTGCCGGCGTCGCCCACGATGAATCGCGCCCCTAATGCTGTAGCCCGCCTGCGCGACCAGCGTATCGATGAAGGGATCAAGCCGATTCAGGCCCGTGGTTGGCGCGCGCCTCGTTGCAGCGCCTGCCGGGTGATCGAGAGCCATTGCCTGTGCGCCTGGCGACCAAGCGTCGAAACCCGTTCCGGGGTTTGCCTGATCATGACCAACAAGGAAGTGTTCAAGCCGAGCAACACCGGTTGGCTGATTGCCGATGTGGTGCGCGACAACCATGCGTTCATCTGGTCGCGCACCGAGGTCGATGAGCAACTGCTGGCGTTGCTGAACGATCCGCAATGGCAGCCGTACCTGGTGTTTCCGGGCGAATATGTCGAACCATCGCGGGTTACTCACACGGTGGACCTCGATCAGTCCAGGCGCCCGCTGTTCATTCTGCTGGACGCGACCTGGACGGAGGCGCGGAAGATTTTCCGTAAAAGTCCGTATTTCGACCGGCTGCCGATCCTGAGCCTGTTGCCCGACAAACTGTCGCGCTACCGTTTGCGTCGTTCGACCCGCAGCGAGCACCTGTGCACGGCAGAAGTGGCGGCGTTGTGCCTGGAGTTGGCAGGGGACAGCGACGCCGCGTCGGCCCTGGATGCCTATTTCGATGTATTCAGCCAACATTACCTGGGTGCCAAGGGCCAGCAGGAGGTGAATGTGTCGACCCCGGCCCATGCCGAGTTGCAACCCTTCATTCGTACGCCGCACACAGTATTGGCCCAATAGTGGCCCATACTGGACTCAGGGGCAGCCGTGCTGCTTGACCACCCCGGCTTCGCTGGGCATGCTTGGCGCCGATCAGGGCGCCGCCCATGTTTGAAACGCCATCTTTGGCGTTGCACGTGCCCCTGTGGATGCCGCTGCCGGGTGGTGTCTTGAGTTGTCTTGGCGAGGCACGAATGCATCGGGCCTGCCATTAAAAACAGGATCATTTGAAAAATGGCCACATACGAAATCCTGATTGCCGATGACCACCCGCTCTTTCGCAGCGCGTTGCATCAGGCAGTGACCCTGGGCCTTGGCCCGGATGTCCGGTTGACGGAGGTGGCCAGTATCGCGGAACTGGAGGTCCAACTGACGGCGAAGGCCGATTGGGACCTGGTGCTGCTGGATCTGAACATGCCCGGTGCCTATGGTTTTTCAGGGCTGGTGCTGTTGCGCGGCCAATACCCGCAGATCCCCGTGGTCATGGTCTCGGCCCAGGAAGAAGCCTCGGTGATGGTCAAGGCCCGGGAGTTCGGCGCCAGTGGGTTCATCCCCAAGTCCAGTTCCCTTGAGATGATTCAAAAGGCCGTGAAGGCGGTCCTGGACGGCGATGTCTGCTGGCCGCCCCAGGCGTTTGAAGCGGTGAGCGTGTCCGAAGAAGCCAAGGCCGCCAGCGCGGGCCTGGCCAGCCTCACGCCGCAGCAGTTTCGGGTGTTGACCATGGTCTGCGAAGGCCTGCTGAACAAGCAGATTGCCTATGAGCTGAACGTGTCGGAGGCCACTATCAAGGCCCACGTCACGGCGATCTTCCGTAAACTGAACGTACGCACCCGGACCCAGGCGGCCTTGCTGTTGCAACAACTTGAGTCAATTTCGCCGCAGGCTTAATGCGCTGCTTCACGCTTTTTTGACCGGGTTTGAATTAGTTTCTCCACTCCTTTTCGATCAGTTGCTCACTCTATGTCACCTTTTAAAGGCCAGACCGGCCTGAAACGCATCCTCAACGCCTCCGGCTATTCCTTGGACGGGCTGCGCGCGGCTTTTGTCGGCGAAGCGGCTTTCCGTCAGTTGGTGTTGCTCAACGTTGTGCTGATTCCGTTGTCCTTCTTCCTGAACGTCAGCCGTGTCGAGCAGGCGCTGCTGATCGCCGTGTGTCTGCTGGCGTTGATCGTGGAATTGCTCAACTCGGCGGTGGAGGCGGCCATCGACCGCATCTCCCTGGAGCTGCATCCGTTGTCGAAAAACGCCAAGGACATGGGCAGCGCCGCCCAGTTCGTCGCCCTGACGATGATCGCGTTGGTGTGGGGGCTGATCCTGCTGTAACGGCTCAGGCAATGGTCGGCAGCACGATTTCGTCGCTGCGCTGGGCCCCGGCGGTGAATGCTCGGCACAATTCGAGGAATTCGCGCATGGCGGAGGTCTGGTACTTCTGCTTATGCCAGATGAAATAGAACTGCCGCGCCAGGTCCATGTCCGGGGTTTCCACCGCGACGAGGCTGCCGCGGCGGAAGGCGTCGCGCAGGGCCAGGCGTGAGATGCAGCCAATGCCCAGGCCGGATTCCACGGCGCGCTTGATCGCTTCGGTGTGTTCCAGCTCCAGGCGAATATTCAACGCGCTGCGGTGGTGACGCATGGCCTGGTCGAAGGTCAGTCGCGTGCCCGATCCCTGCTCCCGCAGAATCCAGGCTTCATGGGTCAACTCCTCCATGGTCGCCTGGCCGCGCTTGGCCAGCGGGTGTTGAGGGGCACAGAACACCACCAGTTCGTCCTCGACCCAGCTTTGCACTTCGATGTCCGGATGGCTGCAGTCGCCTTCGATTAGACCCAGATCAATTTCATAGTGGGCAACCTGGTGCACGATATTGGCAGTGTTCTGCACGTGCAGCTTCACCTGGCTTTCCGGATGGCGCTGCATGAACCCGCCGATCAACAAGGTCGCCAGGTAATTGCCGATGGTCAGAGTCGCCCCGACCGCCAGTGAACCGAAACCGGACTTGCCATTGAGCAGGTCTTCGATCTCCTTGGCCTGGTCCAGCAGCGCCACTGCCTGGGGCAGCAACTGTTTACCCAGGGCATTGAGGCTCAGGCGTTTGCCGGCGCGGTCGAACAGCTGGCAGCTCGATTGCCGCTCCAGTTCGGTGATGGAGGTACTGGCCGCCGACTGCGACAGATTGAGTTGGCCCGCAGCGCGAGACACGCTTTCTTGCTGGGCGACGGCGACGAAGACTTGAAGTTGACGTAGAGTAAATCGCATATCGATATAACCGATAACCCTTATCTTAATAATCCATTTAACAGATATTGTCGCCGCCATTAGAATGCGATGCAATTGCGCAGATTATCGGCGCAGGCATCATTCCCAGGAGTCCCCGTACATGAGCAACATGAACCACGAGCGTGTCCTCAGTGTTCATCACTGGAACGACACTCTGTTCAGCTTCAAGTGCACCCGCGATCCGGGCCTGCGCTTCGAGAACGGTCAGTTCGTGATGATCGGCCTGCAACAGCCCAACGGCCGCCCGCTTATGCGCGCTTACTCGATTGCCAGCCCGAACTGGGAAGAGCATCTCGAATTCTTCAGCATCAAGGTGCCCGATGGTCCGCTGACTTCCCAGTTGCAGCATCTGAAGGAAGGCGACGAGATCATCATCAGCAAGAAACCCACCGGCACTCTGGTGCTGGACGATCTCAAGCCTGGCAAGCATTTGTACCTGCTCAGCACCGGCACCGGCCTGGCGCCGTTCATGAGCGTCATCCAGGATCCGGAAACCTATGAGCGTTTCGAAAAAGTGATCCTGTGCCACGGCGTGCGTTACGTCAATGAAGTCGCTTACCGCGAGTTCATCACCGAGCACTTGCCGCAGAACGAGTTCTTCGGCGAAGCCCTGCGCGACAAGCTGATCTACTACCCGACCGTGACGCGCGAGCCGTTCGAGAACGAAGGCCGCCTGACCGACCTGATGCGCAGTGGCAAGCTGTTCCGCGACATCGGCCTGCCACCGATCAACCCACAGGACGACCGCGCCATGCTGTGCGGCAGCCCAAGCATGCTCGACGAGACCAGTGAAGTGCTCAACAGCTTCGGCCTGACCGTTTCGCCGCGTATGCGCGAGCCGGGTGATTACCTGATCGAGCGGGCGTTTGTAGAGAAGTAAGCCTGCATTTGTGGCGGCTGATAGATCGCTGTCGCGAGCAGGCTCGCTCCCACAAGGGGATTTGTGGTGAATCCAAACGCGTGAACAACACGAACCACCTGTGGGAGCGAGCTCGCTCGCGATGGCAGCGACTCGGTCCAGCTGCCAGACCCTAAAAAGCCCGCGCTACCTGAAGAAGGTAGCGCGGGCTTTTTCATTTCTGGCGGTTACGACTTCGCCGGAATCACTTCCAGCACTCGGATCAACCCTGGCTGCGGGTAATGCCAGCGAACGTCCAAGTCCCAGAACTGCGCGCCATACTCCCGTTCGGCGGTAGGAACCTGGTACGCCGGGCGTGGGTCTTGGGCCAGGCATTGTTCAATCAGCTCCACCAACGGTTCTTCCAGGCGCGTGGCATGCTCGTGTGCTTGAAGCAGGGCGGTGTCCGCCCATTGCACTGTAATCAACTCAGGCGCGGCGCTGGCGATGCTGTTGGACGCTGAACCGATGATGTCGGCGTAGGGCACGTAGGGCTTGATGTCGAGCACCGGCGTGCCGTCCAGCAAATCGATACCCGAGAGCCACAGGCGCCCGGCTTCGACCCGTTCCAGCTTCACGACCGACTGGCCAATGCCGTTGGGGCGGTGGGTGGCGCGGGTGGCGAACACGCCCATGGACTTGTTGCCGCCCAGGCGCGGTGGACGAACCTTCAACCGTGGCTTGTCTTCCAGGGCCTGGTGGAACAGAAACAGCAGCCAGACATGGCTGACCTGCTCCAGCCCTTGCACCGCCTCGCCCTGGTCGAACGGCGCCACCAACTCCAGCACGCCGCGTGCGGCCGGGGCCAGTTGCGGTTGGCGGGGAATGGCGAACTTCTCCTTGAAGCAGGAGCGGACGAAGCCGATGGGGGAGACGGTGTAGGTCATGGGTTGGGATCGAGGCGAGGTAGAAAGGGCATCATAGCGCGAGGGACCCGTTGGGCACTGTTCTCTGTGGCAAGGGCGCTTTTGTGGCGAGGGAGCTTGCTCCCGCTGGACGCGCAGCGTCCCCTGGCGGTGTGTCAGACAAAAGCAGGGGGCTGCTTCGCAACCCAGCGGGAGCAAGCTCCCTCGCCACAAAAGCTCTGCAAACATCAGCAGTGCTTAGGAATCAGCAGCCCCTTGGCATCAGCCGCGAACGCGCAGCGTCAGGCCCTTGAGGAAGTTGCGCAGCAATTGGTCGCCACACGGGCGGTAGTTGGTGTGGCCGAACTTGCGGAACAGCGCGCTCAGTTCCGGCTTGGACACCGGGAACTCGGCGGCCTTGAGGATGGCGTGCATGTCGTCTTCCTTCAGCTCGAAGGCCACCCGCAGTTTCTTGAGGATGATGTTGTTGGTCACCGGTACTTCGATCGGCTGTGGCGGACGGTTTTCGTCCTTGCCACGTTTGAAGATCACCAGGCCATCGAGAAAATGCGCCATGACCTCGTCAGGGCAGAACACGAAGCCTTCTTCCTCGTCTTTCTTGAGGTAGCCCGCCAGGTCCGCCAGGGAGACGTCCAGGCCGCCCAGCTTGATGATCTCGATGACTTTCTTGTCGCTGATGTCGAGCATGTAGCGCACGCTGCGCAGTACGTCGTTGTGAATCATGTGTGCAGTCCTGATCAATCGGCAGTGGGCGCCTGCGTTCGGTGCGGCGCCGGGAAAATTAGAATTTCTCTTTGGCGGACAGGTAGCGCCACTGGCCCAGCGGCACCTTGCCGATGGACACGCCACCGATGCGGATGCGGCGAATGGCGACGACCTTGAGCCCGACCGCCTGGCAAAACAGCGCGATCACGCCGGGCTGGGGGTTTTTCATGGCAAAGCGCAGGCGGTTCTCGTTCTGCCAGCTGGCTTTGACCGCCGGCAGCTCCTTGCCCTTGTAGGTCAAGCCATGGTTCAGGCGATTGAGGCCATGGGCGACCATTTCACCTTCGACTTCCACCACGTATTCCTGCTCGATCTTGGCGGCGTCGGCGGTGAGCTTGCGCAAGATCTTCCAGTCCTGGGTGAACACCAGCAGCCCGCTGGCGTTGGCTTGCAGGTCGGCACTGGCGGTCAGGCGCAGGAAATGGCCCTTGAGCGGCCGCTTGCCGAAGCGATGTTCTTCGCTCAGGGTCTGCGGTCCAAGGGAGGCCATCGCGGTGTCTACGTCCATGCCCGCCGGGACGTTCATCAGCAGCGTCACCGGCTCCGGCGCAGTGGCCTTGGCCTCGGGGTCGAGTTCGACTTTCTGGGTGGTTACCTTGAACTGCGGCTCATCGATCACTTCGCCATCCACGGTGACCCAGCCGCCCTCGATGAACAGCTCAGCCTCCCGACGGGAACAGCCGACGAGTTCGATGAGGCGTTTGGAGAGACGAATCGGGTCAGTCATGACGGGGGCCGTAACAAAAAGAGGGTGGGCATTGTACCTGCCTGGGGCCGGTTAATCGCGGGTCCATTTGCCTCATGCAGCTTTTAGCCGCGTCCGGCCTTCAGGTCAGGCTGCTTGTAGCGCATGTGCAGCAGTGGGTAGGGCTGGTTCATGCCATCTTTTGCCGAGCGCCCGACCACTTCAAAGCCTTGCTTGAGGTAAAAGCCCAAGGCTTGCGGGTTCTGTTCGTTGACGTCCAGTTGATCGGCGTTCAGGTGTTCCATGGCGTAGCGCAGCAACAGCTTGCCCAGGCCCTGGCCACGGTGCTGCGGGTCGATGAAGAGCATCTCCACCTTGCCGGCCGCGACACCGGCGAAACCGGTGATCCGCTGGCGCGCGTCCCGGGTGCAAATGAGCATCACCGCATCCAGGTAGCGGGTGAGCACCAGGTTTTTCAGCAGTTCGATGTAGCTGTCTGGCAGAAACTCATGGGTGGCCCGCACCGACGCCTCCCAAACCTGGGTCAGTTCCTGGTAATCGCTCGGTTTCGGTGTATGGATGACCGAATGCTGGCGCATGTCCGCCTGTTCCTTGTGCTGGATGTGCTGGGTTTCTCCATACGATAGCCGTAAAAAAGCCCCGCATCTCGTTACAAGAGCGGGGCTTCTGGATTTTTTGGGTGCCGGCGGGTGAGAGGCTTGCAAACAACCTGTGGCGAGGGAGCTTGCTCCCGCTCGATTGCGTAGCAATCGCAAAGATGGGGCTACTTCGTAGCCCAGCGGGAGCAAGCTCCCTCGCCACAACAGCGGCCCCGCTTTGAGCGAATCAACCGATCTGCTCAGCCCACAAATCGTACTCATCGGCGTCGGTCACCTTGCACCAGACCTTGTCGCCTGGCTTGAGGTTGCTGCCGTTGTCGATGAAGACGTTGCCGTCGATTTCCGGCGCGTCGAAGAAGCAACGGCCCACGGCACCTTGCTCGTCCACTTCATCCACCAGCACTTCGATTTCACGGCCGATGCGCATTTGCAGGCGCGCCGAGCTGATGGCCTGCTGGTGCGCCATGAAGCGCTCCCAGCGGTCCTGCTTGACGTCGTCCGGCACCACGTCCAGGTCCAGGTCGTTGGCCGGTGCGCCTTCGACGGGGGAATACTGGAAGCAGCCAACCCGGTCGAGCTGGGCTTCGGTCAGCCAGTTCAAGAGGTACTGGAAGTCTTCTTCGGTTTCGCCGGGGAAGCCGACGATGAAGGTCGAGCGGATGATCAGGTCCGGGCAGATTTCGCGCCAGTTCTTGATGCGGGCCAGGGTCTTGTCTTCGAAGGCCGGGCGCTTCATGGCCTTGAGGACTTTCGGGCTGGCATGCTGGAACGGGATGTCCAGGTACGGCAGGATCTTGCCGGCCGCCATCAGCGGGATCAGTTCGTCGACATGCGGATACGGGTAAACGTAATGCAGACGGACCCAGACGCCCAGGGTGCTGAGGGCTTCGCACAGTTCGGTCATGCGGGTTTTCACCGGCGCGCCGTTCCAGAAGCCGGTGCGGTATTTCACGTCCACGCCGTAGGCGCTGGTGTCCTGGGAGATCACCAGCAGCTCCTTGACGCCGGCCTTGACCAGGCGCTGGGCCTCGTCGAGCACATCGCCCACCGGACGGCTCACCAGCTTGCCGCGCATCGACGGGATGATGCAGAAGCTGCAACTGTGGTTGCAGCCTTCGGAAATCTTCAGGTAGGCGTAGTGGCGCGGGGTCAGCTTGATGCCTTGTGGCGGCACCAGGTCGATCAGCGGGTTGTGGTCCTGGCGTGGTGGCACCACCTCATGCACGGCGTTGACCACTTGTTCGTACTGTTGCGGGCCGGTCACGGACAACACGCTTGGGTGCACGTTGCGGATGTTGCCTTCTTCCACGCCCATGCAGCCGGTGACGATGACCTTGCCGTTTTCCTTGATGGCTTCGCCGATCACTTCCAGGGACTCGGCCTTGGCCGAATCGATGAAGCCACAGGTGTTGACCACGACCACGTCGGCGTCCTGATACGTGGACACGACGTCATAGCCTTCCATGCGCAGCTGGGTCAGGATGCGCTCGGAGTCGACCAGAGCCTTCGGGCAACCCAGGGATACGAAGCCAACCTTCGGATTGGCGGGCGCGGTAGTGGTGGACATGTCTAACCTCGGTGTAGGGAGATCGTCTCTTGCCGAGACAGGGCGCCTGGCGCGCCTCTGATCAAAAAGTGCGCAATTCTATCCAGGGTCGACGCACTTGACCAGCTTTATACCGGGAAATGCGACGAGTGCTGCGCTATGCTTCGCGCTTTTGCGCTCTGGCGATTGCTACAGTCAACAAAACGTCTGTAACAATACGTAAAACAGCGCATGCTGCCTCAGCAAAGCATCGTGTTTCGTTCAAGAAGACAGGTCTGGGAATCGGGAGTGTTGGATGGGTCATGCAAGTAGTCAGGTGGCAGGTGCCGAGCATTCGGCAGCGAAGCCGCTGAGCATGCTGGTCGCGGCGGTCGGAGTGGTTTATGGCGACATCGGTACGAGCCCGTTGTACACCCTCAAGGAAGTGTTTTCCGGTGCCTATGGCGTGCCTGTCAATCACGATGGGGTGCTGGGGATTCTGTCGCTGATTTTCTGGTCGTTGATCTGGGTCGTGTCGATCAAGTACATGATGTTCGTGCTGCGCGCCGACAACCAGGGCGAGGGTGGGATCATGGCGCTCACCGCCCTGGCGCGGCGAGCGGCGGCGGGAAGGGCGCGACTGCGGACATTCCTGGTGATCTGCGGCTTGATCGGCGCGGCGCTGTTTTACGGCGACAGCATGATCACGCCGGCGATCTCCGTACTCTCGGCGATTGAAGGTCTTGGCCTGGCGTTCGAAGGCATCGACCACTGGGTGGTGCCCTTGTCGCTGGTGGTGCTGGTGGGACTGTTCCTGATCCAGCGCCACGGCACGGCACGGATTGGCATCCTGTTTGGCCCGATCATGGTGACCTGGTTCCTGGTGCTCGGCGCCCTGGGTGTGTACGGCATCCTGCAACACCCGGAAGTATTGCAGGCGGTGAACCCGGCCTGGGCCGTGCGTTTCTTTGTTGTCCACCCGGGCATGGGCGTGGCGATCCTCGGCGCGGTGGTGCTGGCGTTGACCGGCGCTGAAGCGCTGTACGCGGACATGGGCCATTTCGGTCGCAAACCGATTGCCCGCGCCTGGTTCATCCTGGTGCTGCCAGGTCTGATGCTCAACTATTTCGGCCAGGGCGCGTTGTTGCTGGGCGATCCGGAAGCGGCGCGCAACCCGTTTTATCTGCTGGCGCCGAGCTGGGCGCTGCTGCCGTTGGTGGGCCTGTCGACCCTGGCCACGGTGATCGCCTCGCAAGCGGTGATTTCCGGCGCGTTCTCTCTGACGCGCCAGGCGATCCAGCTCGGTTACATCCCGCGTATGTACATCCAGCACACCTCCAGCGCCGAGCAGGGTCAGATCTACATCGGCGCGGTAAATTGGTCGCTGATGGTCGGCGTGGTACTGCTGGTGCTGGGTTTCGAATCTTCCGGCGCGCTGGCTTCGGCCTACGGCGTGGCCGTGACCGGTACGATGCTGATGACCACGATCCTGGTGTCCGCCGTGATACTGCTGTTGTGGAAGTGGCCGCCGTTGCTGGCTGTTCCGTTGCTCCTCGGTTTCCTTTTGGTGGACGGGCTGTATTTCGCCGCCAACGTGCCGAAGATCATCCAGGGCGGTGCGTTCCCGGTCATCGCCGGTATTGCCTTGTTCGTGCTGATGACCACGTGGAAGCGCGGCAAGCAATTGCTGGTGGAACGCTTGGACGAAGGGGCGTTGCCGCTGCCGATCTTCATCAGCAGCATCCGCGTGCAGCCGCCGCACCGTGTCCAAGGCACCGCCGTGTTCCTGACGGCGCGTTCGGACGCGGTGCCTCACGCGCTGTTGCACAATCTATTGCACAACCAGGTGCTGCATGAGCAAGTGGTGCTGCTGACAGTGGTGTACGAAGACATTCCCCGGGTACCGCCGCAGCGGCGCTTCGAGGTCGATGCCTATGGAGAAGGGTTCTTCCGGGTGATCCTGCACTTCGGCTTCACCGACGAGCCTGATGTCCCGCAGGCACTCAAGCTCTGCCATCTGGATGACCTGGATTTCAGCCCGATGCGCACCACCTACTTCCTCAGTCGCGAGACTGTCATCGCCTCCAAACTTGAGGGCATGGCCCGCTGGCGCGAGATACTGTTCGCCTTCATGCTGAAAAATGCCAACGGCAACCTTCGTTTCTTCAATCTGCCGTTGAACCGGGTGATTGAACTGGGGACGCAGGTCGAGATGTAGCCCCAGGAAACAAAAAGCCCTCGTTGCCTTGTGGCGGCGGGGGCTTTTTTGTGGGCGATACGATACCGATACCAGGCGAGCCCTGTGGGAGCGAGCCTGCTCGCGATAGCGGTCTGCCTGAGCCGGTGATGTTGAGTGTGCCGCCGTCATCGCGAGCAGGCTCGCTCCTACAGGGGGGCGGTGGTGGGCACAAATGCTGTGGGCACTGGGATCAAAAACTGTGGGAGCGAGCCTGCTCGCGATAGCGGTCTGCCTGGGCCGGTGATGTTGAATGTGCCGCCGTCATCGCGAGCAAGCTCGCTCCCACAGGGGGGGCGGTGGTGGGCACAAATGCTGTGGGCACTGGGATCAAAAACTGTGGGAGCGAGCTTGCTCGCGATAGCGGTCTGCCTGAGCCGGTGATGTTGAGTGTGCCGCCGTCATCGCGAGCAGGCTCGCTCCCACAGGGGGCAGTCGAGCGGGCACAAAAAAGCCCCTGGCCCTAAGGCTGCCGGGGCTATTGTCAGGTGACTATCTGCTTACTGCTCGGCTGTCTTGTTCTGGCGTTTGTTGATCTCATCGATCAGGCGCTTGGCCAGGGCCGGGTAGTTCTCGTCGAAGTGGTGGCCGCCTGGCAGCTTGATGGCCTCGCCAACCGCTGTCTTGTCGGTGCAGCCGCTTTCGTCGGCTTCTTCACCACCGTAGATGCACACCACTTTCTCGGCTGGCAGCTTGGCCATTTCCGGGCCGGTGGCGGCTTCGGTGCCGGCGTTGCCGAGCCAGCCTTCGACTTCGATTTCGAAGCTGCCGGTGCGGGCGAAGGCCAGCAGGATGATCGCATCGACCCGCTGTTGCTCGGTGGCCGGCAGGCGATTGTAGATGGCCGGCAACACGTCGGCGCCGAAGGAGTAGCCGGTCAGGATGAAGCGCTTGGTGCCCCAGATCTGCCGGTAGTGCTGCATCAGCTCGGTCAGGTCCGCCGCGCTCTGCTCAGGGCTCTTGTGTTGCCAGTAGTAGCGCAGGGTGTCGATGCCGACCACCGGGTAGCCGATCTTGGCCATTTCATCGGCCACGTCACGGTCCAGGTCGCGCCACCCGCCATCTCCGGAGAGAAACAGGGTGACGGTGTCCCGTGTCTGGCTGGCAGGGACTTCCACCACCGGGATGCTCAGGCCGCCCTTGGCCTTGTCAGTGCCCACCAGGATTTTGCGCAGTTCGTTATTCAGCACTTGTGGCAGGTTGATGTCGTAGTCGCTGATGCTGGTCTCGGCATTCGATTGGTCGCGTACGAAACCGGCGCTGGTGTCGTCAGGGTTGTCGTTCCAGGCCACCAGCCAATGGCCATGGGCTGCGCTTTTAGGCAGCAGGTGGGTGCAGCCGGGTTTTTCCAGGGCCAG
The DNA here is from genome assembly GCF_059579345.1 of Pseudomonas sp. FSO-7. NCBI lineage: Bacteria > Pseudomonadati > Pseudomonadota > Gammaproteobacteria > Pseudomonadales > Pseudomonadaceae > Pseudomonas > Pseudomonas sp. FSO-7. Next base: position 1,359,993 of record NZ_CM184193.1, read on the forward strand.
GTCCACTGAAACGGCCTTGGCGTTGTCGTCCTTCTGTTCGGCCAGCCAACGCCAGGCCAGCACAGCGCCAGGGCCGATGCCGCTGACCAGCGTGGCCGGGCCCTGGAGCTCTCTCAGGCCGGCCTGCAGCGCGCGGCCTTGCAACATGCAGTCCTTGGGCAGGATCACTTGGACGATCTGCGCCGAGCCGCTACGGCTGAGGGTCGTCAATTGCGTGTCGCTGAGCTTCTGGTCTTCATTGACCGCCACCAGTACCCGGGCACGCGCCTTGGTACCGGGAGTGACACGGGTCAGGGCTGAGCCATCGGCGGGTGCCAGTTGTTCCAGGGTCGGTTGCGGGGCTGGGCGGTTCCAGTACCAGTAACCGCCACCGAGAATCACCGCCAGCACCAGCAGGGCGGCCACTACGTATCGCCAGGAGCGTTGCATCATCAGCGTTTCACCAGTCCAGTCAGGCCGCCTGCAATCAGGGCGGCGGTATCGGCCAGCGCCACCAGCGGATCGAGTCCGGCGGGCACGGCCATGTAACGAGGTTCCCAGTCAGGCTGGAATTTGTCTTTGAAGCGGCGCAGCCCCTGGAAGTTATAGAGCTGCTCGCCACGACGGAACACCATCGAGCCCAGGCGCTGGGTCAGTGGTGCGCCGCGCCGCGGTTGCAGGCCCGACAGCGGGACCATGCCGAGGCTGAAGCGGGCGTAGTCATGGTTTTTATAATGCTGGATGAGGCCGACCATCATGAACTCCATGGTCAGTTTCGGGGCCTCGGGGTGGGCGCGCATCAGGTCGAGGCTGGCCAGTTCGTGGCTGTGGGTTTCCAACAGGTTGGCGAACGCCACCGGCCGGCCCTCGAAACGAATCACCGCGATGCGGAAATGCTTGAGGTAGTCATCGCTGAAACGCCCCAGGGAGAAACCTTTTTCCCGCACGTTCTTGCCGGTCAGCCAGGCATCGGAAATGACCTTGAGCTCATCCATCGGCGCCTGGCCCGGTTCGTGGATCTCCAGGGACAGGCCGTCACGGGTGCCGCGGTTCCAGGTGTAGCGCAAGTCCTTCATCTCTTTGCCCTTGGCTTCGAGATCGAAACGCTTGAGGTCGACCCGTGCTTCCTCGCCCAGCTTGATGGCCGTCAGGCCGATGTCCATGTAGTACGGCAGGTTTTCGGCGCGTACCTGGTAGAACACAGGGCGGGCATGGTGGATGTCGCACAGGTCGCGGAACTGCCAGATCATTTCGGCCCGTTGCTGGGACGGGCCGATCGGGTCATACAACGCCACCAGGCTGCGGCCACGGCGGGCATACATCAGGAACGCCTCGTCGTTGGAGTGGAACAACAGCGCTTTGTCACCGGTCAGGGCCAGGCCGCCGTCGGGTTGCGACGACGTCATCAGGATCGCCCTGGCGCGCTCCAGTTCTTGCGCCGTAGGCAAATGGATCACCGGCCGTGCGGTGCGCAGCAGCCAGGTCAGGGACACCACCACCAGCAGCACCGCGGCGCCCAACAGGGAGCGTAGGCCGCGTGGGGCGTCGGCATCGAGGGTGAACTGCCACCATAGTTGATGGCTGTAGGGCACGTCCTGGTAGGCAAACAGCAGCAGCCAGATCGATGCGCCGAGCACGCAGAGGCTGGCGATCAGGAACAACGGGGAAAATGGCAGCTCGGTCAGGCGGCTCGGACGATAAAAGGAGCGCCGGAATACTGCCAGCAGGGCGGCTGTCAGGGTCAGCAACGTGGCTTCTTCCCAGTCGAAGCCCTTGAGCAGCGAGAGCAGGGCACCCACCAGGAGCAGCACCGTGGTCAGCATCCAGGCGGCCGACAGGCGACGGCGCAGGCCTTGGGCGAGCAACAGGCACAACACGCCCACCAGGCTGGCGCCGAAGTGCGAAGCGTCCACTAGCCGATGGGGGATCAGGAAGCCGATGTGCTCCAGGCGGGTGTCGATTTCCGGGGTCACGCCGGAAAACAGCAGCACCACACCGGAGAGGAACACCAGCACCGCCAGGATCGGCGCGGCGAAACCCGATGCCGCCCGCAGGCTCTGGCGTGTCTGGAACAGCCGCTGTGCCTCATTGATCAGCAACAACACGCAGGCCACCAGCATCGGCAGCAGCACGTAGATCAAGCGATACAGCAACAGCGCGGCGGCCAGCGGTGCGGCGCCGAGTTTGTCGGCAAACGCGGCCAGCAGGATCGCCTCGAATACCCCGACCCCGCCCGGTACATGGCTGAGCACACCGGCGGCCAGCGCCAGCAGGTACACCAGCAGAAAGGCGCCGAACGGCGGTGCCTCGGGCAGCAGCAGATACAACACGGTGGCGGCCGCGGCGACATCCAGCGCAGTGATCACCAGTTGCAGGAAGGTCAGGCGTCGGCCCGGCAGGCGCAGCGTGCGGCGCCCGGCCTTTACCAGAAGGCTGTCCCGATGCGGCTGCTCCGGCAGGCGGCGACGGTAAATGCCGATGGCCAATACGCTGGTGAGCAGCAGCACCGCCACGGCAATGGCCCCCAGCAAAGTGGCAGGCAGGTGCAGCGCGGCAGAGGCGGCGGGCAGGTTGCTGAGTGTCGCCAGGGCCGCCAACGGCGGCAACGCGCAGCCCAGGGACAGGCTGGCGAACAGCGTCATGTGGGCGACATCCGATGCTCCCAGGCCATGGCGCGCATACAGACGGTAGCGAACCGAACCGCCCGACAGCAGCGACAGGCCAATGGCATTGCCGATGGCGAACGCGGTGAACCCGCCCAGGATCATGGTCTGTGGCGGCAGCGTCACCCCGGCGTAACGGCTGGCGGACCATTCATAGCCCAAAAGAATGATGAAGCCGACGACTGTGGCGGCGATCGCACCAAGCAGGGCGGGCCGGGGCACTTCCAGAATCGAGTCGTGCAGGGCGTATAGATCGAGCTCGCTCAGCAGATGGCGGCAGGCAATCAATGCAATCGCAAACAGCAGCAGCGTGACCGCGAGGCCAATGGGCTGGCGGTACTGGCTGATCCGATCCAGCCAGCGCAGTCGTTCGGCCTTGATCGGTTGTGTCGCGGTAACGGAGTCTTGCGGGTCAGACGAGTGGGCGCGCATCAATCACCTCTTGAGCTATGCGCGACAGGATGGGGGTATCCAGCTAAGTTACCAATCCCCGCGGTAAAAAATAATTACAAAAAATTTGTAATGAGGCCTTTTTTCATCAGGCACAAAAAAGGCCACTCTTTCGAGCAGCCTTTCTTGATATTTGGTTGCGGGAGCCGGATTTGAACCGACGACCTTCGGGTTATGAGCCCGACGAGCTACCAGACTGCTCCATCCCGCGTCTGTGTGGCGGCATTCTACAGGCGAACGCCCGAGTGTCAACCGTTAAAAGGCACCGGGGTCAAATAAACGGCCGATCCGCCCCTTGCCTTCCTAAATGCGCGGAATTAAAGGGAAATTGTCCTACAACTTACAGTGCGTGCAGCGTCGCAGGCGGCGTCTCTTTGATCGTGTGGTCAAAAACGAGCGCCCACAAAAAAGGCCACTCTTTCGAGTAGCCTTTTTTGATGTTTGGTTGCGGGAGCCGGATTTGAACCGACGACCTTCGGGTTATGAGCCCGACGAGCTACCAGACTGCTCCATCCCGCGTCTGTGTGGCGGAATTCTACAGAGGATTGAGCCGCTGTCAACCCCAGCGTCACAAAAACCTGTTCCGCTTCAATCGCTTAGCCTTGGGCGTAGGCATTGTGACAGCGCTGTGACGCAGGCCTGGCAAGGGTTGAAGCTCTATTGGAGGGGGCGTTGCAATTGAAGAAGTAAATTTGTGTAGGTGTTTTCGGTGCCTGAAGAAGGATCTTTCAAACTACTGGTGCTATATACAGGTGCCGGTGCGATACTGGTGGCCCGATTCGTCCCACACCCTGTTCTTTTATGACGCAACGTAAAATCATCCATGTCGACTGTGACTGTTTCTATGCCGCTATCGAGATGCGCGATGATCCGCGGCTGGCCGGTAAGCCCATGGCGGTGGGGGGCTCGGCGGATCGGCGGGGTGTGATTGCCACCTGTAACTACGAAGCGCGGGCCTACGGCGTGCGCTCGGCCATGTCTTCCGGCCACGCTTTGAAGCTCTGTCCGGACCTCACCATCGTCAAGCCGCGCATGGAGGCCTATCGGGAAGCGTCGAAGGAAATTCATACGATTTTCAGCGATTACACCGATCTGATCGAGCCGCTGTCCCTGGACGAGGCCTACCTGGACGTTTCCGCCAGTACCCACTTCGGCGGCAGCGCCACCCGCATCGCCCAGGACATTCGCCGACGTGTTTCCAACCAGTTGCACATCACCGTGTCCGCCGGTGTCGCGCCGAACAAGTTCCTGGCCAAGATCGCCAGTGACTGGAAAAAGCCCAACGGGTTGTTTGTCATCACCCCGGACCAGGTCGAGGACTTTGTCTCGGCCCTGCCGGTCAGCAAGCTCCACGGCGTAGGCAAGGTCACCGCCGATAAGCTGAACCGGCTCGGTATCGTCGACTGCCTGCAGTTGCGTCAATGGGACAAGTTGGCGCTGGTGCGTGAATTCGGCAGTTTTGGCGAGCGGCTCTGGAGCCTGGCCCGTGGGATCGATGAGCGTTTGGTGCACAACGACAGCCGACGGCAGTCCATCAGCGTGGAAAACACCTACGATGTCGACTTGCCCGACCTGGTGAGTTGCCTCGACAAACTGCCGGAACTGATGGAAACCCTCAAAGGGCGCATGGCGCGGATCGACAGCAGTTATCGACCGGGCAAACCGTTCGTCAAAGTGAAATTCCACGACTTTACCCAGACCACGCTGGAACAGGCCGGGGCAGGGCGGGACTTGGGCAGTTATCAGTTGCTGTTGACCCAGGCGTTCAATCGGGGCGGCAAGCCGGTGCGGTTATTGGGGATTGGGGTGCGGCTGGAGGATCTGCGGGGTGGGTTCGAGCAGTTGGAGCTGTTTGAGCGGTGAGGCTGCCACTTACATGGGCTCTTGTGGCGAGGGAGCTTGCTCCCGCTGGGCCGCGTAGCGGACCCCAAAACTCTTACTCAACTTATCTGGCATACCGGTGACAGGTTTCAGGGCTGCTGCGCAGCCCAGCGGGAGCAAGCTCCCTCGCCACAAGAGCCGTTGCCCTATCCAAACTGGACTCAGTGAGCCCCCGGATCCGCCACCAACCGCCCGCCATCCTTGGTCAGGGCTTTCATGAACTCGGTCTGCAACTCCGGATCGTTGCGCGTCAGTTCGATCAGGCTCTGTTCCAGTTCGCTGGCCTCTTCCTCAAGTCCCAGCTCCGACAGGCGCTTGACCCGATGAACCCACTGGCTCACCTCGTCGTCTTCCAGGTCGTCGTAGATCAGCGCATGAGCTTCCACCAGTTTGCTGCGCAAGGTGCTGCTGATGCTCAGGGATGAGTCGGTGTGCACTTCGTCCTGGGCATCCGTCACGCTGATCTGCAATTTGCCGAACTGGCTCAGGTCCTGCTCGGCGAACGGGCTTTCCAGCAGGTTCAAGCGCAGCACGCCGTTACGGTCGGTGCTCAGCTCGAAGGTCTGCCGGGCGGCCTTGACCTCCACCGGGCGTTCGCTCCAAGGCAGGCTCGAGTGTTCCGTGCGCTTGTCGCGCTGGACTTCGTCGATGCCCGCCAGGTTCTGCTGGGCCCGGCCATGGGAGGGGACGTTCATGAACGGGTTGAGCCCGGCGAAACCGTAGCTGATCCAGTCACGGGTCGCCGTGTCCGGCAGGTTGCCGAGGGCGAACACATTGACCACGTTCGCGCCGACACCGGCCACCACGGCCACCGCGCCCAGGGGGATCTCGTAGATCTCCCGCCAGGGTTGGTACGGCGTGTAGCGATCGTAATGGCGGGTGACTTCGAACTCGGTGACTTCGAAGGTCTTCTGCTCATTGATGCGCACCCGACGCTGCGGCAGGTCGAGCACCTTGGGTTCGCCCACGTCGATTTGCAGGCTGTGGTCGAGCAATTTTCGCTCGACCCGCTCTTCGTGCTCGCTGCGTTGTGACATTTGGTTGGCGCAGCCGCTGACCAGCAGGGCGCCGCACAGGGCGGCGCCGCCGAGGCCTAAGGTGTTTCGCTTGAACATGACGTCTCTATCTGGTGTCAGCGGCGGATACGGGCCTGGAGGAACGACAGCACGTCGGCGACCGGCAGCGCTTGCGGCTCGGCCTCGGTGCGGCTCTTGTATTCCAGGTTGCCTTCGGCCAGGCCACGGTCACTGACGACGATCCGGTGGGGGATGCCGATCAGTTCCATGTCCGCGAACTTGATGCCGGGGCTGGTTTTCTTGTCGCGGTCGTCCAGCAGCACTTCGAAGCCGGCGGCCGTCAGTTCGGCGTAGAGCTTGTCGGTGGCTTCGCGCACCAGGTCGGTTTCATAGCGCAGCGGCACCAGGGCCACCTGGAACGGCGCCAGCGTGTCGCTCCAGATGATGCCTTTCTCGTCGTTGTTCTGCTCGATGGCGGCTGCCACCACGCGGGAAACACCGATGCCGTAGCACCCCATTTCCAGGGTGACCGGCTTGCCGTTCTCGCCCAGCACTTCGCACTTCATCGCCTTGCTGTACTTGTTGCCCAGCTGGAAGATGTGCCCGACTTCGATGCCCCGCTTGATTTCCAGGGTGCCCTTGCCGTCCGGGCTCGGGTCGCCGGCCACGACGTTGCGCAGGTCCGCGACGGTTGGAACCGGCAGGTCGCGTTCCCAGTTCACGCCGAAGTAGTGCTTGTCGTCGATGTTGGCGCCGATGGCGAAGTCGCTCATCAATTCCACCGAACGGTCGATGATGATCGGCAGGGGCAGGTTTAGCGGGCCGAGGGAGCCGGCACCGGCGCCAATGGCGTCGCGCAGTTCTGCGTCGGTGGCCATGACCAGCGGGCTGGCAACACCTGGCTGGTTGGCGGCCTTGATTTCGTTTAGCTCATGATCGCCACGGATGATCAGGGCAATCAGCTTGCCGGCTTCTTCCGCCCGCACGATCAGGGTCTTGATGGTCCGTTCGATCGGCAGGTTGTGGCCTTCCACCAGTTGGGCGATGGTCTTGGCGTTCGGCGTATCCACCAGGCGCAGTTCTTCGGTCGGCGCGGCGCGGGAAGTTTCCCGTGGTACTGCTTCGGCTTTCTCGATGTTCGCGGCGTAGTCGGAGCCGTTGCTGAAGACGATGTCGTCTTCGCCGGACTCGGCCAGCACGTGGAATTCGTGGGAGCCGGCGCCACCGATGGAGCCGTTGTCGGCTTCAACCGGGCGGAATTTCAGGCCCAGGCGGGTGAACACGTTGCAATACGCCTGGTGCATGCGGTCGTAGGTGACTTGCAGCGAAGCCAGGTCGGCATGGAACGAGTAGGCGTCCTTCATGATGAATTCGCGACCGCGCATCAGGCCGAAGCGTGGACGGATCTCGTCACGGAATTTGGTCTGGATCTGATACAGGTTGATCGGCAGCTGCTTGTAGCTGCTCAACTCGTTGCGCATCAGGTCGGTGATCACTTCTTCGTGGGTCGGGCCTGCACAGAAGTCGCGACCGTGACGGTCTTTGATGCGCAGCAGCTCAGGGCCGTATTCTTCCCAGCGCCCCGATTCCTGCCACAGCTCGGCCGGTTGGGTGCTCGGCATCAACACTTCCAGGGAACCGGCGGCGTCCATCTCTTCGCGAACGATGGCTTCCACCTTGCGCATGACCCGCAGGCCCATCGGCAGCCAGGTGTACAGGCCCGAGGCGAGTTTGCGGATCATGCCGGCACGCAGCATCAACTGATGGCTGATCACGACGGCGTCGGAAGGCGTTTCTTTCTGTGTGGCGAGCAAAAATTGACTGGTGCGCATGGTTGGCCGTTGTCGGTTGCTGATGACGAGAAGTGACGGAGCATTGTACGGGCGAGATGCCCTGGCGTACAGGCGCGTGGCCGGTCGCCAGGTGCGAACGCCGGTTTCCCCGGCGTTTGCTGAAGTTTCCTACGACTCTTCCGCAGGCTGGGTGGGCGCCGGTTCCTCGCTGGGTGTCGAATCCTGGCGACGGTTCTCCTGGAACCAGTGCAAGGCGATCAGCAGCAGGGTCGGCACGCCCAGCAACGCGGTGATCAGGAAGAAGTTGTGGTAGCCGAATTTCTCCACCATCACCCCTGAATAACCACCGATCAAGCGCGGCAGCAACAGCATGATCGAGCTGAGCAGGGCGTATTGGGTGGCGGAGAATTTCAGGTTGGTCAGGCTCGACAGGTAGGCGACGAACGCCGAAGTGGCCAGGCCGGAGCTGAAGTTGTCCAGGGAGATGGTGACAATCAGCATCTGCAGGTTGGCGCCCATGTCGGTCAACATCAGGAAGAGGATGTTGGTGGCGGCCGAGGCGACACCGCCGATGAACAGGATGGGCAGGATGCCGAAACGTACGATCAGCAGGCCGCCCATGCCGGCGCCGACGAGGGTCATGATCAGGCCGAAAATCTTGCTGACGCTGGCGATCTGGTCCTTGGTGAACCCTTGGTCGATGTAGAACACGTTGGCCATGACACCCATGACCGTGTCGGACATCCGATAGGTCGCGATCAGCCCGAGCAGCAGCAGGGCCTGCCAGCGATAACGCAGGATGAAATCGTTGATCGGCGTCAGCACTGGCGCCAGTCCGCGCCGGCCCATGGCCGACAGGCACAGGGCGGTCAGGATGGTATAGAGGATGGCTCGCAGGAAGGCGCGGTCTTCGAGCAGCAGGTCGAGCAGGCTGACGCCCTCGAACAGCACGCTGGCGAAGTCGGTGTTGAAAAGCTGGGTGAACATCGCCGGGACGGAGACCAGCAGTACGATCAGCACGAATACCGACGCCAGCTGATGAACGAACGTGTAGCGTCCGGCCTGCAGTTGGGTGCGCAGCGGCACCGGCGGCTCGCGCATGAACAGTGAGGTGAGGAGCGCCGGGACCATCAACACGCCGAACAATAGGTAAGTACCGGCCCAGGCCGAGTGTTTGTAGTTGAAGCCGGTGGAGCCAAAGCCTTCGGCGAAGAACAGGGCGCCGGCGGTGGCCAGCAGCGCGGCGATGCGGTAACCGGACATGTAGCTGGCGGCGAGGGCGGCCTGGCGGGTGTCGTCGGCGATCTCCAGGCGATAGGCGTCGACGGCGATGTCCTGCGTCGCGGAGGCGAAGGCCACGATTACGGCGATGGCGATCAACCATGACAGGTGTTTTTGTGGATCGCAGAAACCCATGCCGATCAGGCCGAGGATCACCAAAGCCTGGGAGAGCACCAGCCATGAGCGACGGCGTCCCAGCTTGCCCAGCAGCGGCAGGCGCCATTGGTCGAGCAGGGGCGACCAGACCCATTTAAAGGCGTACGCCAGGCCGATCAGGCTCGCGTAGCCGATGGTTTCGCGGGCCACGCCGGCTTCGCGCAACCAGACTGAAAGCGTGGAAAACACCAGCATGTATGGCAAGCCGGCGGCGAAGCCAAGCAGCAACAGCACGAGCGTCGAGGGACTGGCATAGGCGGCGAGGGCGGCGCGCCAGGTTTTACGGGGCATGGGCTGGAGTCTGCCTCAAAAATTGCGAAAACAAAGCGCGCACTCTAACCGCTGTGCTCTACCGGGCGCCAGCCATGGCGCTGAATATCAACACGATTGTTCAGGACACTGACCCCTTCCATGCGCAGGCGCGCGCGCTGCTCATCCCCTGAGGCGCTACCTGCTGGCAGACTGATCCGACCACCGGCAGCCAATACCCGATGCCAGGGCAGCTTGGTGTCGTTCGGCAATTGGCTGAGGGTTCTTCCCACCCAGCGCGCCGCGCGGCCCAGGCCAGCCATTTCGGCGAGTTGACCATAGGTGACGACCTTGCCCGCCGGCACCTGTGCCAGGGTCAGGTAAAGGGTCGTGCGGCGGATTTGGGCGGCGTTCTCGGTGTCCGCGGGTGCGTCAGTCACGTAAAGTGTTCCTGAATGGGTGTCCGTCTGTAGATTAATTCCTACAGGACTGGTTGAGAAATGAACTCATCAGTCCTATACAGGTCAGTCCTTGCTGAGGTGTCATCCTGGGGGATAATGCCGCCTTTTCACCGCAAACTTGAGCCCTTTATCGCTTATGTTGTCTAGAACCCTGCTATGCCTGGCTGTTACCAGCGCCTCCATGCCCCTGCTCGCCGACACTGTCTGGTTGAAGAATGGGGACAAACTCAGTGGCAAGATTACCGTTTTCGATGGCGGTAAGTTGCTGATCCAGACCGATTACGCCGGTGCGATTCCCATCGACTGGAAACAGGTCAAGACCCTGGAGAGCGATCAGCAGCTCCTGGTCAAACAGGACGCTTACACCGGTGAGAAGGCCAAGGCGCTGCAGGCGGCCGAGGACGGCAAGGTCACCCTGGCCAACGGTGATGCGCCCAAGACTGTCGAGCTGGCCAGTATCCAGCAGATCCTCAAGCCCAAGCCGGTGGTCGAGGACCTGGTGTGGAAAGGCAATATCGATGCCGCGCTGGATTACCAGCGTGCGGAAAACGATACCGATGATTACGACATCGACTTCAAGACCTCGGCGCGCCATGGCAGATGGCGGCACACTGCCGAAGGCGAATACAACCGTGAATTCCAGGATGACGTGGTTTCCGCCGACAACTGGAGGCTGGAGTATTCCCTCGACCGGTTCCTGACGGACAAATGGTTCTGGCAAGGTCGCTTGAACTACAAGCGTGACAAAGTCGAAGACCTGGCCCGCCAGCGCGTGGTGGGTACCGGTCCGGGCTACCAGTTCTGGGATGACGAGCTGGGTGCGTTCTCCCTGGGCTCGCTGTTGAACCGCACCGACTATGAATACCGCGATGGCGGCAAGGACAACTTCTATTCCGTCGCGATGAAGTGGGACTACAACCGCTACCTGATTGGCAAGCGCGTCGAGTTCTTCACCAACGGCGAAGTGGGCAAACCCCTGTCCGACGTGGCGGATTACGCCTACGACGCTGAAGTGGGGCTGCGCTACAAGGTCACTGACTGGGCGTCGCTCAACCTCAAGGCGGAGAAGGATGTCATTGAGGGTACCGAGGACAGCGATCTGAGCAAGACACGTTACACGGCTGGATTTGGCGTCACCTGGTAGTCCCAGGCTAGTAACAAACCCTGTGGGAGCGAGCTTGCTCGCGATAGCGGTATGTCAGCAATATGAATGTTGACTGACACGCCGCTATCGCGAGCAAGCTCGCTCCCACAGTTTTTTTGTGCGCCGGTAAAAACGACAGGCACAAAAAAGCCCCGCTTTTGAGGGCGGGGCCTTTTACTAAAGCAAGTGCAAGTTAGATAACTTGAACTTCTTCAGCTTGCATGCCTTTCTGACCGCGGGTAGCGATGAAAGAAACCTGTTGGCCTTCTTTCAGGCTTTTGAAGCCGTCGGATTGGATAGCTTTGAAGTGAACGAACAGGTCGTCACCGGATTGTGGGGTGATGAAGCCGAAGCCTTTTTCATCGTTGAACCACTTAACGGTACCGGTTTGGCGATTAGACATGGTGTAACTCCTTGAACAAAGATAACTGCGACTCAGGAAGAACCCTGGCCGAGACTGAGTGCAAAGAGCAGGAAAAATTCTTGTAGATGGTTGGATCGAAATTCAACATATCGTGTAGAGATTCTCAGTGACACAAGCAACACAGTGGCGCCACCTTAACCCTTTTTCCAGAATGTGCCAATGGTCTTTGCGAAGGTTTCTCTTATTTGGTGACTGACGGCGCGGGTGATGGCCGGCAGGACCCGGAAATCAAGGTGGATCGGCGAGATTTGTGTGCCGCGCTTTGAACCCGGCCCCGTGCCCCGGTAAGATGCCGGACGTATTTTTTCCACCTCGCTATTTCAGGAAACCGCCATGAGCATCAAATCGGACAAGTGGATTCGCCGCATGGCGCAAGAGCACGGCATGATCGAGCCCTTCGTCGAGCGCCAGATGCGTGGCGAAGGCGCCGACCGGCTGATCTCCTTCGGCGTCTCCAGCTACGGCTACGACGTGCGCTGCGCCGACGAATTCAAGGTGTTCACCAACATCAATTCGGCCACTGTCGACCCGAAGAACTTCGACGAGAAGAGCTTCGTCGACGTCAAGAGCGACGTTTGCATCATCCCGCCGAACTCCTTCGCCCTGGCCCGCACCGTCGAATACTTCCGCATTCCACGCAACGTGCTGACCATCTGCCTGGGCAAGAGCACCTACGCCCGCTGCGGCATCATCGTCAACGTCACGCCGCTGGAACCCGAGTGGGAAGGCCACGTGACCCTGGAATTCTCCAACACCACGACGCTGCCGGCGAAAATCTACGCCAACGAGGGTGTGGCGCAGATGCTGTTCCTTGAATCCGATGAAGAATGCGAAGTGTCCTACAAGGACCGTGGCGGCAAGTATCAGGGCCAGCGCGGCGTGACGCTGCCGCGTACCTGAATCTGACGAGCTGTTGGAATTCCTGGGCGGGCAGACACTCTATTGTGTGTACTGCCCGTTTTTGCGTCAGCGCAACGGGCTTCGCCCAGGAGTTGCTCTATGAAGATCGATCCGCGAATCAGTGCCGAACTGGCAAAGCTCGAGCCCAATCAGATCGGCGTCATGGCCTGGTCATTGCTGGCCCATCCTGCCGAAGCGGCGGGCGGCATCCCCGGCCAGCCCGATCCCGATACGCCCAATGAACAACCTACCGAACCCGGCGAGCCGACCCTGCCGGACGAGCCGCCTCCTGCGCCTGTTGCCTGATGAGACGATGGCCCGCCAGCGATAGCACAGAGTGCTTTCAGTTGACGGGCCATATTTCGTTATCGCCGATGACAAAAATCCTGCAATCGCTGTCTTGCTCGACTCGATAACCGCCCGTGAACGCGCCGAAGGCCGGTAGCAGGCTGATTTCACTGCCCAGCCGAAAGCAGGCCAGGCGCAGGCGCTGTCGGCCCTTGCCGCTCAGGTGGTAGACCGGGTGCACGTGACCGGCCAGCACATGGCGGCTGGGGTGTGGGGTGGGCTCGTGTTGTACGGCAAAAGGGCCCAGTAGCAACGGCTCCGATACGACGCGAATGTTCAGCGCTGGCGGTGGGTCGCCAGCGCGTTTGTCGTGGTTGCCGCGAATCAGCGTCATGGCCAGGTGCGGATGTCGCTCACGCCAATCGGAAAGTGCCTTCAAGGTGCCGGGCGCGTGAGAACCAGGGCCGTGGAGGAAATCTCCGAGAAAGATCAACTGTCGACACGCCAGGCTGGCCAGTAACCCATCCAACACCGCGATGTTGCTGGCGGTGGTGCCGTGGGGCACCGGTTGCCCGAGACTACGATAGGCGGCGGCCTTGCCGAAATGAACATCGGCCACCATCAACGCTTCCTGGTCGGGCCAATACAGGGCTTTTTCCGGGAGCAACCAGAGCGCTTCGCCGGCCAGGTTGACGGGATACGGCGCTGGCATCAGGCGTCACCGCGATCGGCAGTCTTTTCCAGCTCGCTGACCATCCGTCGGATGCGGTCGGCGAGTTTTTCCGAGCTCATGCTTTCCCGGAACCGCTCCACCAGCAGTGGAAACCCGAGCGGGGTGGGGCGTTTGATCATGTGCAGGTCCAGCTTCAAGGTATTGAGGCGTTGCAAGGTCTGCTCCAATCGACGGATATCCAATTCTTCACGCAAGACTTCCTCCCCGGCCTGGGCCAGCAACAGATTGTCGGCGTCGTATTGTTTGAACACCTGGAAGAACAACCCACTGGAGGCCTGGACTTGCCGGGTGCTTTTCGGCGCACCGGGGTAGCCGGCGAAGACCAGCCCCGCGATCCGGGCGATTTCGCGAAAGCGCCTGAGGGCCAGTTCCCCGGCATTCAGGCTCGCGAGCACGTCGGCCAGCAGGTGATCAACGCTCAACAGGCTCGGAGTCAGGTAGTGCGACCAATCCACTGCCGTGGCGCTGAGCAGTTCCAGGCCGTAGTCATTGACCGCAATGGAAAACGTCAGCGGCTGTTGTCGACTGACGCGCCAGGCCAGCAGGCTGGCCAGGCCCAGATGAACCTGGCGCCCGGCAAACGGGTACAGGAACAGGTGCCAGCCTTCCCGGGACTTGAGGGCTTCGGCCAGCAAGGTGTGTTGCGTGGGCAAACCGGACCAGCGTTGCTGGGTCAACAGCAGGGGCTGCACGGCTTGCATCTCCGGGCCCTGGAAGCGGCCCGTGGCGGCTTCGCTCAAACGGGCCACGACGGCAGACGCCAGTTCGCTGGAAAGCGGCATGCGCCCGCCGTTCCAGCGCGGCACGGCGGCCTTCTTGGCCTGGCTGCGTCGTACATAGGCAGTCATGTCTTCGACCCGGACCAATTCCAGCAGTCGCCCGGCGAACAGGAAACCGTCACCGGGCCGCAGGCGAGCGATGAAGCCCTCCTCTACGCTGCCCAGGGTCTTGCCGCCGCCGCCCTTGCTCCAGAACTTCAATTGCAGGCTGGCATCGCTGACGATGGTGCCGATGCTCATGCGGTGACGCCGAGCCAGGCGGGCGTCAGGCACGCGCCAGACCCCATGTTCGTCCGGTTCGACCCGTCGGTAATCGGGGTAGGCGGTCAGTGACAGGCCGCCGTGGCGTACAAAGGCCAGGGCCCAAGCCCATTCGGCCGGGTTGAGGTCGCGGTAGGCCCAGGCACCCCGTACCTCCTCGTACAATTCGTCGGGAACGAAGCCGCCGCCCAGGGCCATGCTCACCAAATGCTGCACCAGGACATCCAGCGGCTTGCGGGGCGACTCGCGAGATTCGATGCGCCGTTGGGCCACGGCGTCCTGCGCGGCGGCGGCCTCGATCAACTCCAGGCTATGGGTCGGCACCAGCGTCACCCGGGAGGTCCGCCCCGGTGCGTGGCCGGAGCGCCCGGCCCGTTGCATCAGCCGCGCCACCCCCTTGGCCGAGCCGATCTGCAGCACCCGTTCCACCGGCAGGAAATCCACCCCCAGGTCCAGGCTCGAGGTGCAGACCACCGCTTTGAGCTGGCCGTCCTTCAATGCCTGCTCCACCCAATCGCGGGTATCGCGCGACAGCGAGCTATGGTGCAGGGCGATCAGCCCGGCCCAATCGGGTCTTGCCTCAAGAAGCGCCTGATACCAGATTTCCGACTGTGCCCGGGTATTGGTGAAGACCAGGCAACTGCGGCTGGCGTCGATTTCAGCAACGACCTGGGGCAGCATTTTCAGGCCGATGTGCCCGGCCCAGGGAAAGCGTTCGAGGGCCGGGGGCAGCAGCGTGTCGACCTGCAGCGCCTTGCCGTTGGCGCCTTGCACACTGATGCCGTTGCCTTGCGGGATCAATACCTGCTCGGCGTGGGCCTGGTTACCCAGGGTCGCGGAGACGCCCCAGACGATGAGTTCGGGATGCCAGTGCCGCAAGCGCGCCAGGGCCAGTTGCAACTGCACGCCACGTTTGTTGCCGAGTAATTCGTGCCACTCATCCACCACGACCATGCGCAGGGTCGAGACAGCGGCTTGCGCATCGGCCCGGGCGAGCATCAGGGTCAGGCTTTCGGGCGTGGTGATCAGTGCGGTGGGCAGGCGCCGGCCCTGGCGGGCGCGTTCGCTGGCGCTGGTGTCGCCAGTGCGCAGGCCGACACTCCACGGCACTTGCAGGTCTGCCAGGGGCGCTTCGAGGGCTTTGCCGGTGTCGGCCGCCAGTGCGCGCATCGGCGTGATCCACAGGACGGTCAGCGGTTCGGCTGGCGGCTTGCGTTTGCGTGGTTTGTCCGGCGGTGGTGCCGGGCGGGCGAAACGGTTGAGGGCGGCAAACCACACCGCATAGGTCTTGCCGGCGCCGGTGCTGGCGTGCAACAGCCCGGATTCCCCGCGCTTGACCGCGGCCCATACCTGCTTCTGAAAGGCGAACGGCTTCCAGCCGCGGGCGCCGAACCACTGGTTTGCGAAATTGTTGGATGTCGCCATGCCTGCCGCGTGCGCCCTGGAAGTCCTTCTTCAGTGACCACGGCCAGCGATGAAAGGTTTTATGCAGGACATCGTGGCGAGCGTGCTTTTGTGGCGAGGGAGCTTGCTCCCGCTGGGCTGCGAAGCGGCCCCCTGGATCTGGATGACACGCTGCAAGGGGAGGCTGCGCCTCCAGCGGGAGCAAGCTCCCTCGCCACAAAAGCAGCGTCTGGCGCCGAATGCCAGTCAGCTAAGCAGCAAACATGTGGGAGCAAAGCTTGCTCGCGATTGCGGTAAGCCAGCCGACTAAGATATTGGCGACTCTGCCGCTATCGCGAGCAAGCTTTGCTCCCACAGGATTTATGCCGTTTGTTCCTAACTGACAGGCATTGGCGCCTGGCGCCTTCTTTTCAGGGGAGTCCGAAGTTTATTTCAGGTTGCCACTGAGAAACTGCTTGAGCCGTTCGCTGGTGGGATTGCCCAGTACGTCTTCCGGCGCGCCTTCTTCTTCCACCAGGCCCTGGTGCAGGAACAGGACCTGGTTCGAGACTTTGCGGGCGAAGCTCATTTCGTGGGTCACCATGATCATGGTCCGGCCCTCTTCGGCCAGACCCTGGATCACCTTCAGCACTTCGCCCACCAGCTCCGGGTCCAGGGCCGAGGTGGGTTCGTCGAACAGCATCACCTCCGGTTCCATCGCCAGCGCACGGGCAATGGCCACGCGCTGTTGCTGGCCGCCGGAGAGGAACGCCGGGTACTGCTCGGCGACCCGCGCCGGCAGGCCGACCTTGTCGAGATAACGACGGGCGCGGTCATCTGCTTCCTGTTTGCTCACACCCAGCACCCGGCGCGGCGCCATGGTGATGTTTTCCAGCACGGTCATGTGGCTCCACAGGTTGAAGTGCTGGAACACCATGGCCAGGCGCGTGCGGATGCGTTGCAGCTCGTCGGCGTCGGCCACGTGCATGCCGTGGCGGTCCTTGATCATCCGGATTTGCTGGCCATCCAGGGTCATGGCGCCGTCGTTGGGTTGTTCGAGGAAGTTGATGCAGCGCAGAAAGGTACTTTTGCCCGAGCCGCTGGCGCCGATGAGGCTGATGACGTCGCCGGTCTTGGCCTTGAGCGAAACGCCCTTGAGCACTTCATGTTCGCCATAGCTTTTGTGCAGGCCTTCGATGGTCAGTTTGTACATGGAGCATGCATCCTCAAGGCGAAAGTAGGTAGCCGCTGCGGTAGGCCTCGGTGCCGGCGACATGGGCGATGACCATGCCAGCCGTGGCCATGCGGCGCAACGAACGGGCATACAGCAGCCCGGCGTTACGGCAATGAACGGGGGTGACGGTGTCGTTGACCGGGTCGATGATTTCCGCGATCAGTTGCCCCGCCTCCAGGTATTCGCCGGGCAGGGCGCTGTAGACCAGCAACCCGCCCACGGGCGTCGCCACCGGCTCGACCGCGGCCAGCGGCGTGGCCGGGTAGGGCAGTTCGGGCATGGGCATCGGTTCACCGTCGATGGCGCCGAAGCGGATCAGGTATTCGATCAAGGCCTGGCAGTCGAGGCTCGCCAGACCATGGTTGACGTCACCTTGGCCGCGCAATTCCACGGTCACCGAAAAGCTGCCCAGGGGAATCTCGAAGCGTTCGCCGAAGCGTTCCTTGAGTTGCCACCAGAGCAGGGTGAAGCATTCGTCGAACGATTGGCCGCCCGAATCGGTCGCCAGCAGGCTGGCTTCGGCACCGATGTAGCGGGCCAGCGGCTCGACCTGGGGCCAGGCGTCGGGCGTGGTGTAGAGGTGGGCCACGGCTTCGAAGTCGCAATGCAGGTCCAGCACCATGTCGGCGTCGCAGGCCAGCCGTTGCAGGGCCAGGCGCAGGGATTGCAGTTGGGTGCCTGGGGTCTGCCGGGCGAGGGCATCGCGCAGGCTGGTGCGGATCAGCATCAGGTTGTGCTGCGGATCGTCGGTGAGCAGGTCCTGGATTTCGTTGCCGATCTCTTCGCTCAGGTCGACGAAGCGGCGGTTGAAGTTCTGCCCGCTCTCGGTTTCGTAGCGACCCAGGGGCACGTCCATCAGCACTTGTTCGAGGCCGACGGGGTTGGCGACCGGCACCAGCACGATCTCGTGGCGCAGGTGGCCCGACGCCTCGAGCTCGGCCAGGCGTTGCTTGAGGTGCCAGGCGACCAGCATGCCCGGCAGTTCATCGGCGTGCAGGGACGACTGGATATAGATTTTGCCGCCGGCTTTTTCCGGGCCGAAGTGGAAGCTGTGGATCGTGCGTGCGGTCCCCGGTACCGGGGCCAGCAGGTCATGGATCTGGTGGCGCATGTGCGTGTGTGTCCTGGAACAAAAGCCCTAGTGGGTCGGCCCGAGGAAGGCCAGCCATCGGCGTTCGGCGAGGCGGAAGAGGCCCACCAGCGCAAAGGTGACGGTCAGGTAGATCAACGCGGCGATCCCGAACGACTGGAACGTCATGAACGTCGCCGAGTTGGCATCCCGGGCGACTTTCAGCACGTCTGGAACGGTAGCGGTGAACGCCACGGTCGTCGAGTGCAGCATCAAGATGACTTCGTTGCTGTAGTAGGGCAGCGAGCGTCGCAGCGCCGAGGGCATGATCACGTAGGCGTACAGTTTCCAGCCGGTCAGGCCGTAGGCCTTGGCCGCCTCCACTTCGCCATGGTTCATGCTGCGAATCGCCCCGGCGAAAATTTCCGTGGTGTAGGCACAGGTGTTCAAGGCAAAGGCCAGGATCGTGCAGTTCATCGCGTCGCGAAAGAAACTGTCGAGCATGGGTTGGGCGCGTACCGCCTCGATGCTGTAGATGCCGGTGTAGCAGATCAGCAGCTGGATATAGAGCGGCGTGCCCCGGAACAGGTAGGTGTAGAACTGCACGGGCCAGCGGACGTAGAACTTGGGCGAAACCCGGGCGATGGACAGCGGGATCGACACCACGAAGCCGATCAGCAGCGAAGCGCTGAGCAGCCACAGGGTCATGGCCAGGCCGGTGATGTTGACGCCGTCGCTGTAAAGGAACGGCCGCCAATATTCCTGCAGAAGTTCGATCATCGCACCGCCTCCCGGGCTCCGGCGGCGTAGCGGCGTTCAAGCCAGCGCAGGATGAAGTTGGACGCGCTGGTGATCAGCAGATAGATCAATGCCGCCAGTACCAGGAAGTAGAACAGCTGGTAGGTGCTCTTGCCCGCATCCTGGGCCGCCTTGACCAGGTCGGCCAGGCCGATGATCGACACCAGCGCGGTGGCCTTGAGCATCACCATCCAGTTGTTGCCGATACCCGGCAGGGCAAAGCGCATCATTTGTGGAAACACCACGAAGCGAAAGCGCTGGCCACGCTTGAGGCCATAGGCCGTGGCAGCTTCGACCTGGCCCCGGGGGACCGCGAGGATCGCGCCGCGAAAGGTTTCGGTGAAATACGCGCCATAGATGAAGCCCAGGGTGATCACCCCGGCGCCGAATGGGTCGATCTCGATGTATTCCCATTCCATGAAGTCGGTAAACGAGGTCAGCCAGGTTTGCAGGCTGTAGAAGATCAGCAGCATCAGGACCAGGTCCGGCACGCCACGGATCAGCGTGGTGTAGAGCTGGGCAGGGATTCGCAGCAGTTTGACGCGGGACAGCTTGGCACTGGCGCCCAGCAGGCCGAGCAAGACGCTCAACAACAGGGACAGGGCCGACAGCTTGATGGTCATCCAGGTGCCTTGCATCAGCAGCGGGCCGAAGCCCTGCAGGCTGAAGGCGGAGAGCCCCAGACTTTGTAGGAGTTGTTCGAACATGGACGTTGCCTTTGGCAGAAAAAAGACGCCCACCCGAGACCGGATGGGCGCCGCGCATTATTTGCCGCTGTACAGATTCAGATCGCCAAAGTGTTTTTTCTGGATTTCGGCGTACGTGCCGTCGTCGTGTAACGCTTTGATACCTTTATCCAAAAGGGCCTTCAGCTCTTTGTTACCTTTCTTGATACCGATGGCGGTCTTGGATGGCAGCAGTTCGCTGTCCACCGGTTTGCTGACTTCATAGCCTTCGCCTTTTGGCGACTTCAGGAAGCCCAGCTCAGCCTGGAGCATGTCCTGGATCGCCGCGTCGAGGCGGCCGGAGGTCAGGTCGGCGTAGACCTGGTCCTGGTTCTGGTAGGCCTGGGTCTTGACGCCGGCCTTGTCCAGCACGGCCTTGGCGTAGGCTTCCTGGATGGTGCCCTGCTCATAGCCGACGGTCTTGCCTTTGAGCGAGGCAACGTCTTCGCTCAGGCCCGAGCCCTTCTTGAAGACATAGGCCGTTGGGCCGGAGAACAGCTCGCTGGAGAAGTCGATGACTTTTTCCCGCGCCGGGGTTACGGTCATGGAGGAAATCACGCCGTCGAATTTATTGGCCTTGAGGCCCGGGATCATGCCGTCGAAATCGCTTTCGACCCATTTGCATTTGACCTTCAGCTCTGCGCAGATCGCATTGCCCAGGTCGATGTCGAAACCGACCAGGTTGCCGTCGGCGGCCTTGGACTCGAACGGGGCGTAGGAAGGGTCGACACCAAAACGCAGTTCCTTGTATTCCTTGGCTGTGGCGACGCCAGCGGCCATGCACAACGCCAGTGCAGAAAGGGTCAGCAGTGCTTTTTTCATTATTGAGTCCCTAAAACCAATTTGAGCGCTTGTGGCGCGTAAGATTGTTACCGGTGAAGGTCTGAACGGTATGACGGCATAAAGGTAGCAATTTCCGAACCATAGTGCCGAACAAGTGTTTTAAAAGCACGGACGGCTGTGGACGGAACGCGATGGTGCGCGAGGGTGAGCGTACATCAAAAGCCGCACCAGGATGGAGCGAAACGCTTTAATTGCGAGGGCGTCTGTTTGTGGCGAGGGAGCTTGCTCCCGCTGGAGGCGCAGCCTCCCTTTGCGGTGTGTCATCCAGAGTCAGGGGGGCCGCTTCGCGCCCCAGCGGGAGCAAGCTCCCTCGCCACAAAAGCCTGCGTTACTTCAAGAGGTCCTGCAGGGTTGCCAATGTGTCAGCCTCGTCGACGTGCTTGTCCTGGCGCCAGCGCAACATCCGCGGGAACCGTACCGCGATTCCGCTCTTGTGGCGCTTGGACAGGGCGATGCCTTCGAAGCCCAGTTCGAACACCAAGGTGGGGGTGACGCTGCTCACCGGGCCGAACTTCTCCACGGTGGTCTTGCGCACGATGCTGTCGACCTGGCGCATTTCTGCATCGGTCAGCCCTGAATAGGCCTTGGCGAATGGCACCAGGGTGCGCTCGCGACTGCCCGGCGGGTTGTCCCATACGGCGAAGGTGTAGTCGCTGTACAGGCTGGCGCGTCGACCGTGGCCGCGCTGGGCGTAGATCAGCACCGCGTCGACGCTGAACGGGTCGATCTTCCATTTCCACCACACCCCCATGTCCTTGGTGCGACCGACGCCGTACAGCGCGTTGCGGGCCTTGAGCATCATGCCCTCGACGCCGAGGCTGCGAGAGGCTTCGCGCTGCCGGGCGAGGTCTTGCCAGCCCTGGCCGGTGACGATCGGCGAGGGCAACAGCACCGGGCTATGGATTCGGGCTATCAGCGCTTCCAGTTGTTCGCGGCGCTCGGCCTGGGGGCGGCTGCGCCAATCCTCGCCTTGCCATTCCAACAGGTCGTAGGCCATCACCACCACGGGCGCGTCGTCGAGGATTTTCTTGCCCAGGGTCTTGCGACCGATGCGCTGCTGCAACAAGGCGAAGGGCTGCACGGCCGGTTGCAGCGGCGCGTCCGGGTCGAAAGCGTCCTCGGTGACCGACTGGGGGGCTTTCCAGACCACGATTTCACCGTCGATCACCGTGCCGTCAGGCAACGCCTGGGCCAGTGAATGCAACTCCGGAAACCGTTCAGTGACCAAGTCCTCGCCTCGGGACCAGATCCACAAATGGCCGTCGCGCTTGATCACCTGGGCGCGGATCCCATCCCATTTCCATTCCACCTGCCAGTCGCTGGCCGGCCCCAGTAGCGTGTCGAATTGCTCCACTGGCGCAGCCAACGCATGGGCCAGGAAAAACGGATAGGGCTGGCCGCCGCGCTGGGCATGTTCATCGTCGGACTCGGCGGCGATCAGCTTGAGGTAACTGGCGGCCGTGGGGCGATGGGACAGGTCGGTGTAGCCCACCAGACGCTGGGCCACCCGTTTGCTGTCCAGCCCGGCCATGGTCGCCAGGGCTCGGGTCACCAGCAGTTTGGATACGCCGACGCGGAAACTGCCGGTGATGAGTTTGACGCAGAGCATCAGGCTCGGCCGGTCCAACTGCGCCCACAGCGCCGGAAGCCGTTCAGCCAGGACGTCAGGCGACGCTCCGCGCAATGGCAGCAGTTTCTCTTCGATCCACAGCGCCAGGCCTTCATCGGAGCGGTGGGGCGATTCGGGCAGGACCAGCGAAATGGTTTCGGCCAGGTCGCCCACGGCCTGATAACTTTCCTCGAACAGCCAGAGCGATAACCCGGATACCTGGACCGCCAACTCCCGCAGGATTTTTACTGGCACCAGTTGCCGCGGACGCCCACCGGAGAGGAAATACACGGCCCACGCCGCGTCCTGGGGCGGGGCCTTGGTGAAATAGTCCTGCATGGCGGTGAGCTTGGCATTGCTGGAAGTGGTGGCGTCCAGTTCGGCGTACAACTCGGCGAAGGCTTTCATGGCGCCTCCTCACCGCTGTCGGTGGCCGTGACGAGGTCTTCTTCGTCGTCGCCGTATTCGGTGGTGAACCCCTGGGCATCGAGGCCTTGCTCGCACAAGTGGCGCACCAGCACGGCGACTGACCCGTGGGTGACCATGACCCGTTCGGCGCCGGTCTGTTCGATGGCCCAGAGCAGGCCTGGCCAGTCGGCGTGGTCGGACAGCACGAACCCCCGGTCCACGCCACGCCGCCGACGCGTACCGCGCAGGCGCATCCAGCCGCTGGCGAAGGCGTCGCTGTAGTCGCCGAAGCGGCGCATCCAGCTGCTGCCTCCGGCAGAGGGCGGGGCGATGACCAGCGCCTGGCCCATGATCGGGTCGTTCTTCTTGATATCACCGGCATAAATCGTTGGCGGCAGATAAACCCCGGCCTCGCGGTAGACCCGGTTCAGCGGTTCCACCGCCCCATGGGCCAGGATCGGGCCGAGGCTTTCATCGATGCCGTGAAGAATCCGCTGGGCCTTGCCGAAGGAATAACAGAACAACACGCTGGCCCGGCCGGCGGCGATGTTCCCGCGCCACCACTGGTTGATCTCGTCGAAAATCTGCGCCTGGGGCTGCCAGCGGTAGATCGGCAAGCCGAAAGTGGATTCCGTGATGAAGGTGTGGCATTTCACCGGTTCGAACGGAGTACAGGTGCCGTCGGGCTCGACTTTGTAATCCCCCGACGCCACCCAGACCTCGCCCTGATATTCCAGGCGTACCTGGGCCGAGCCGAGCACATGGCCGGCGGGGTGAAAGCTCAAGGTCACGCCATGGTGCGACAGGCATTCGCCGTAGGGCAGGGTTTGCAGGTTGAGGTCCTGGCCCAGGCGCGACCGCAGGATGCCTTCGCCGGGTGCCGCTGCCAGGTAGTGTTGGTTGCCGCTGCGGGCATGGTCGCCGTGGGCGTGGGTGATGACCGAGCGTTCCACCGCCCGCCACGGGTCGATGTAGAAATCCCCGGGTGGGCAGTACAAGCCTTCGGGGCGGGCAATGACAAGATCCATGCAATCACCGGAGCGATGGGCTTGTCAGGTAGAGGCGAGGGCGGGGGGAGAAGTTCTATCGGGTTTTTCGGGGGGCATGGGCTGGGGCCATCGCGAGCAAGCTCGCTCCCACATTGGCTTTGTGTTGAATCGCCATACCGAATTCAACACGACCCCCTGTAGGGAGCAAGCTCCCTCGCCACAAAGCCCTATCTCAAGTCCTGGGCTGCAGTTATTTGCCAGGCACCAGCGTCAACCGCGACTTTCCATACGCCCGATCAAAGTTCTGCGATTGCAACGGCAGGCTCTGGTATTGCCCCTTGATCCACGGATCAATGCCATTGGCATAGTTCGGGCTGACCGGGTTGCCGGACTGGCCGGCGCCGTCCTGGATCATCAACGGCTCGGGCTGGCCGAAGTCGACGATAAAGCGCATGGCCGGCGCCAGGGTGGTGGTGAAATCCTGGCCCCAGGCGAACGCCGCGGTGTTGAGCGTGGTGGCGTCGCCACCGGCCGGCAGTGGGCCGTGTACGATCTGGCCGTTGCTGTTCTTCCAGGTGTTGCGATGCAATTGGCCCCATTGCCAGGCCTTGTGGTCACCGCCCAACTGGCTGTCACCGGCGTTGATGGTGGCGGCCAGGCTGCGGGCGAGGATGACGGCCTTGTCTTCTTTCTGGGGTGTGCGTACATCGTCCCAGAACGGGCTGTCTTCACGTCCCAGCAGATGATCGGCCTGGGCCGAGTAGGACAATTGGCCGTTGGCGACCAGCGCCTGCCACGCGGGGCTGCTGTCCGGGCCCAGCTCGTCGAGGAAAATCTGCTTCATGCTTTCCTGCAGGAACAGCTCGTAAATCGCCGCGTCGGCGGAGGTCGGGCTGAGCCGGCCATCGAATGCCATCAAGCGGGTATAGGCCTCGCGAGCCTTGGCCCGGTCAGCCACCGGCAGGGCTTCGATGGCCTGTTTGAGCGGCTGGGTCATGCCCGGGGCTTCGAAGACTTGCTTGAGCTTGGCCGCGAACGTCGTGGTCTGGTCGTATTGCATGGCGGTCAGGCTGCGGGTGTCGTGCTTGCCAGCGCCGGCCAGCTCGGCCATGCGTTCGCCACGCTCCGGCGACGCCCAGGAATTGGACAACTGCATGCCGTAGCCATGGGGAATGACCCGTTGGTTGGCCGTGCCGAGCCAGCCCTGGGCCGGGTCTTGATCGTAGGGGTGCAGCATCGGGTCGGCGTAACCGTCCCAATCGTAGCGACCGTCCCAGCCCGGCGACGGCAGCAGGCCTTCGCCTTCACGGCGGTTCGGGTAGCGACCAGTGACTTGCCAGCCGATATGGCTGGCGTCGGCAAAGACCAGGTTCACGGCCATGGCGCGGATTTCCCGGCTGGCATCGGAAGCTTTTTCGACGTTCTGCGCCCGGGACAGGTCAAAGAATGCGTCCAGGGTCTTGTCGTCGCTGAAGCTCGGCGTCTGCAAGGCCAGGCCAAAGCCGTTGGCCATGGCGGGGCCTTGGGCGCTGTTGAGCAACGGGCCGTGGCGGGTCTCGAACACCGCTTCACGGATCGGCCGCTGGCCTTTGATGAAGTAGGTTTCGTTGCGCACGATCGCCGGCTGCCATTTGCCGTTGACCTCGTAGGACAGGCCATTGCCCTGGCGGCGGATTTTTTCCAGGAACAGGTCCTGGTTGTCCCCCAGCACGCTGGTCATGCTCCAGGCCACTTTGCCGTTGAACCCGGCCAGGATCATCGGGATGCCTGCCACGGAAACCCCGACCGCCTGGTACTTGGGCGCACGGATCTGTACCGGGCTCCACAGCCCCGGCATGCCCAGCGGCCCGTGGCTGTCGCTGGCCAACAGGCTCTTGCCGCTGCGGCTGCGTTGTGGCGCGATGGCCCAGTTGCTTGCCGACGCAGCACCCAACAGGTTCAGCCCAGCCAATTGGCGGGTGGCGTTGCTGATCTCGTTCAGGCCCGGGATCTGGCCGTTGAGGCGCAGGCCCTGGAGCTTGTCGGCTTCGGCCACGGGCAGTTGCTCGTCCGGATAGGACGGGCTCAGCCAGGCGAGTTTGTCGTGGGTGACCGTCTGGGCCAGCACCAGGTTGGCGATTTCTTCCGGCAGGTTGGCCGACTGGCTGAAATTCAGCAGGCAGAACATCAGCGCCGAATCTTCCGGTTTCCAGTATTCGGGTTTGTAACCGGTGGCGGCCAGGTCCGACGGCAACTTGTCGCGGTAGCGGAACAGGTAGGCGTTGACGCCACGGGCATAGACTTCGAAGAACCGCTTGAGCCGTGGCGAAGACGCCTTGTACAGCTCGTCGGCGTTTTTCCTCAGGTTGACGGCGCGCATGTAGCGGTCGACGTCCAGCCGCTCGGCGCCGGACATTTCCGCCAATCGGCCCTGGGCCAGCAGGCGCAGGGTCACCATCTGGCTGATACGGTCGCTGGCGTGGACGTAGCCGAGGGTGAACAAGGCGTCATGGAAGCTGTTGCTTTCGATCAGCGGCATGCCCATGGCATTGCGGCGGACCGAGACGTTCTGCGCCAGCCCCTTGAGCGGCTGCACACCGGACGTGGGCGGGACCGTGTCCTGAGCATTCCAGGTCTGGCATCCGCTCAAACCGAGCACACTGGCCACCGCGGCGGCAACGCCGAGCCGGGGGATGAAGGAAATAGAGGCTGGCGAGGCCATGGCAAAGCTCCTGCGGGAGGGGGGTGGCACCAATAAAGGCGCTACGTTAGTGAGCAGGCGGGGGCCGCGCAAGCGGGGCGAGGGTTATTTGTTGATTTGGCGATGAAAGCCCGGGACCGGGTCATCGCTTTTGCGCGAAGGCTTGCCTGTTGGAAGAGGTGATGCTCAAGTGTGGACCATTCAAAGACCGAGCAAGAGAAAACCGGCATGGAGCTACAGAACGACGCGGCGCTGATCCTCATCGATCAACAAAAAGGCATCCTTCACCCCAGGCTCGGCCCTCGCAACAACCCCGAGGCAGAGCTGCGCATGCTGGAACTGCTGGCTTTCTGGCGACACACGGCGCGACCGGTGATTCACGTCCATCACCTGTCCCGTTCGCCGGACTCGGTATTCTGGCCGGGGCAGTCGGGCGTGGAGGTCCAGCCACGGTTCGAGCCGATGGGTGGGGAATGGTTGGTGCAAAAGCAGGTGCCGGATGCGTTCAGTGGCACGCACCTGGAGCAAGACCTGCGCAAAGCCGGTATCAGGCAATTGGTGATCGTCGGTGTGGCGACGCACAACTCGGTGGAGTCCACGGCGCGTACCGCCGGCAACCTGGGATTCGATACCTGGGTGGCCGAGGACGCCTGCTTCACCTTCGACAAGACCGATTACTTCGGCAATGCCCGTTCGGCGGCCGAGGTGCATGCCATGTCCCTGGGCAACTTGCATGGCGAGTATGCGACGGTGGTCAGTGTGAAGGGGATTCTGGGGGGGCGGGCTGATACATAAGCAGTGAATGTACCGGCCTCATCGCGAGCAAGCTCGCTCCCACACTGGATTCTGCGGTGATCATTGGATATCGCCTCACCGCAATTCCCCTGTGGGAGCGGGCTTGCTCGCGAAGAGGGCGTGTCAGGTCAATCACTGCCAACTGACCCACCGCATTCGCGAGCAGGCCCGCTCCCACAGGAGTCAGTGGTGAGACAGGGCTTGGCGAACGCCTTGGAGCCCCTGTGGGAGCGAGCTTGCTCGCGATGACGGTCTAACAGGCGAAAATTTTTTCCGCCCGAACCTTCAAGCCCCGTGGCACTTCTTGAATTTCTTGCCGTTGCCGCACGGGCAAGGGTCGTTGCGACCGACATCCTTCAGGGCGTTGCGCACCGGTTCCTGATGGGCGTGACCGCAGTTCGGGCCATGGACGTGGCCGTGGTCATGGTCGTGATGATGGTCGTGATCGTGGTTGCAATCAGGGCCGTGGACGTGGGGTTGCTGGGTCATCGGGGTTACTCCGCAATTAAATCGGCGGCGATTATCACGCCATTGCGCTCAAGGTGCACGTAATGGGCGATGAATAATCCGGTTTCCAGCTCACCTTCCAGACGATAGGGGATCTGTTCCCGGGGTTTCTCCAGCAGCTTCACCACTTCCCGCACCTGTGGCCACAGGTTGGTGCGCACCGGCACCTTGAAGTAGGCGCTGTGCCTGGGGCGCACGGTGAACCAGTGCTCATGCTCGCCTTCGGTCAGCAACAGGTCGCCCAGGTGGATGCGGTAGGTCAGGCCGCGAACGGTGAGGTCGCTGTCGCCGGGGTTGTCGACGCGAAAGTGCAGCATGAACTTCTGTTCCAGCAGCCGGGCCCTCACCACCTCGACTTTGACCAGATGCACCTGTGGTTCCGGGGCTTCTTCACCTCGCCAGGATGCACAGCCGCCGAAACCAACAAACAGCAGCAGACAGGTGATGCGCAGCAAGAATGATGGTGGAGTCATGTCCGTGCCTCTGATTTATCCCCAGTCTAGCCCTATGGGCCGATGGACGAGCGTCGGACGTTTCCTAAAATCAGCGATTGAAGTAGCCGGCGCAGCACTTCTTGAATTTGTGCCCGCTGCCGCACGGACAGCTGTCGTTGCGTCCTGTCTTGACCGGCACGGTCGGATCGATGAAGTACCAGCGCCCGTCGTTCTGCACGAAGGAGGACTGTTCACGGTGGCTGTGCTCGCCCTGGCCGTCGTGCCAGCGTGCCGTGAACGTGACAAAGGCGTGTTCCGGTTGACCGCCGAACACTTCGCTGCTTTCCACGTCCAGTCCCAACCAGGTGCTGTTGGCGCTCCACTCGCTGATGGACTGGCGATCGAGCCCTTGCTGCTGCGCGGGCAGGGTGGTGGCAACCAGGTAATCCACCAGGCCCAGCACATAGGCGCTATAGCGCGAGCGCATCAAGGCTTCGGCGCAGGGCGCCGGGTGACCGTCGTGGTAGTGGCCGCAGCAGGCCTCCAGTGAGTTGCCACTGCCGCAGGGGCAAATGGGTGAGTGCGAGCTTGAGTTCACGGTTACCACCAATATTTTCCAAAGTTTTCCGGGTTGGCCCAAAAACGTGAGTTGAGCCAGTCGGGGACCTGTTTGTATTCAAGCAGATCGTAGGTGAACAGGGTCAGCACCTGATCGTCGCGCTGGAATCGCTCACTGGCCTGCAGGGCCAGGGAAAAAAAGTCCGTCTCTTGCCAGCCGCAGGCGTTGAGGTCGGCGAGCACGGCGATGCGGCTGGCGTTGAGGTTGCGGATGCCGCCCAACAGGTTCAGACCGTCGCGCTTGGGCAAATGCTCCAGGCAATCGAGCGCCAGGGCCAGGTCAAAACGTCGCGCCGCCACGTCCGCCGGCAGCGCGCCGGGGGCGGCGTGGACCACTTCGGTGCCGGGGTGGGCCTGCTGGAATGCTTCGAGTGCGGGAAAGCCGCTGGCACCGATCAGCAGCAGTGTTTGCGGGGCATAACGGTCAAGCACGGCCGCCAGGGCTTGCTGGGGTGTGCGCGAAGAAATGGCAACGGTCATCGAAGTTCCTCAGTCAGAACCTGCACGATAGCCTGCCCGGACAGCATGGCCTAGAGCGGTTTATCCCTGAATGTGCGCAAACTTCGCAAACACGGGGCGAAAACCCGCGATTGCTCAGGCTGGCGCAGATACGAAGTCGGGTCTTTACTCCCCTGAATCGGCGACAAGCCGATCCCTCAAGGAGAAAAACCAATGAGCATAGTTCGGACAGCGTTACCCCTGGTTCTGCTAACCAGTGTGTTGACTGGTTGCGCAGGTTTGCAGAAAACCGACTGGCCGATCTGTGCGGCCACGGGTGGTGTCGTCGGCGCGGGATTGGGCGCCATCGAAAGCAGTTCCTGGATCGGCCCGGGAGCGCTGGTGGCCGGCACCGTGGCGGCGGGCTGGTGCTGGGCCCATGGCGACGGCGACGAAGACGGCGATGGTGTGCCGGACAGCCGTGACAAGTGCCCAGGCACACCGAAGGGCGTGCAGGTCGATGCCGACGGTTGCCCGCCACCCGCCCCGGCGCCGGTGGTCGAAGAGCCGGTCGTGGTCAAGGAAGAAACCATCGTGGTCCGCGACGTGCACTTTGAGTTCAACAAAGCCACGCTGACCCCGGCCGACAAGGATGTGTTGAGCGCGGTCGCCACCCAGTTGAAACAGGAAGCGTCCACCACGCAACTGCGGGTCACCGGCCACACCGACAGCGTCGGCAGCGATGCCTACAACCAGAAACTGTCGGAGAAACGGGCCCACTCGGTGGTGCAATACCTGGTCCAAAACGGCGTGCCACGGGCCAGTTTTGTCTCGGTGTCCGGTGCCGGTGAGAGCCAGCCGGTGGCCGATAACAAGACCGCCGATGGCCGCGCGATGAACCGCCGCACGGAAATCAAGATAAACCGCTGAAACCCTTGTCATCCGCGGCTTGTAGAGTTGCGGATGCGGGTCTTTACTCCTGTGTGACCGGTATGGGCCGGTGACACAGGAGCCTTCACCATGAACGTTCTCATCAGGGCCGCCTTACCGGTACTGCTGGCAAGCAGTCTGTTGTCCGGTTGCGCCACTCACAGCGACGGCAGCGCACCTCTCAACCAACGCACCTGGCCAATCTGTAGCCTGATCGGCGGCCTCGTCGGCGGCGGGTTGGGGGCCATTGAAAGCAGTGGCTGGGCCGCCGGCGGCGCGGCATTGGGGCTGCTGGGCGGTGGTTTGATCTGCTACGCCCAGGATGGCGACGAAGACGACGACGGCGTGTTCGACCGCCGCGATCGTTGTCCCGATACCCCGGCCAATACGCCCGTCGAGCATCACGGTTGCCCGGTGCCGCAATACCCGGCCAGTGCGCCACCGGTCGAACCGCAAGCACCGGCCAGCGAGGTCATCACTCTCAACGACGCGGGCAAGGTGCTGTTCGATTTCGACAAATCCGACCTCACCGCAGACGCTCGAAGCCAGCTCGATGGGCTGGTGAGCAAGCTCAGCCATGCCAATGTCGCCAGTATCCGGGTGGTGGGCCACACCGACAGTGTCGGCACCGATGCCTATAATCAGGGGCTGTCCGAACGTCGGGCCAGCAGCGTCGTGGAGTATTTGCTGACCCAGGGGCTAGCCCCCGACAAACTCACCAGCGAAGGCAAGGGCGAAAGCGCGCCGGTGGCCGACAATGAGACCGATGAAGGGCGGGCGCAGAACCGTCGGGTTGAATTGCATATCCAGCGCTGAGGCGCGGCCCAGGGCCGCCGGGTCGTCGGGAGGACGATCCGGTGGGCCAGGGCCCGGGTCAGATTAAATTTGCCGGGCCCTCTGGCTTATCCTGCGCGCAAGCCGTTACTGTGCGGGCAAAGAATAATGCTCGATCAGGGGGACGTATGAAGGTGTTTTGGGGGCTGGGGCGCTTGCTGACCCTGCCGTTCTGGCTGGTGGTGCTGGTTAATCTGGTCGTGCCGTTCGTCCATCCGCTGCATCTGCTGGTCAATGTCGCCGGCACGTTTTTGCTGGTACTCCATCTGCTGGAGCTGCTGTTGTTCCGGGCCAGTTTCCGTGGCCGCCCCGCGCCTGGCCGCGATCGCCTCAGAGTGCTGCTGTTCGGCATCTTCCACCTGCAAACCCTCCCGACCGCGCCAGAGGCTTCCCATGCGTAAATTGTGTCTGCTTGCCGCACTCGTATGCCCGTGGGCTTCAGCCCAAGTGCTCCAGGTCGAAGGCCATTCGTTGATGCGCCTGCCCAACACTACCAGCACCCTGACCCTGGAACGCCTGGATGTGGCCGACTACGGCACGCTGCTGGTGCCTTCCAATGTCACTGAACTGACCATCGACCAATTGCACCTGGGGCGTGAGGCGCGGATCGCCATCGTGCCGGCGCAGCAGGTTCTGGAAATGAAAGTGGCCCAGGCTGAATTGGCCGAGGGCAGCCAGATCACTTCACGCGGCGCACCGGGGACCTATACCAAGGCCGCGCGGCCGGGGCGTGATCTCAACCTGCGTTTCAAGGTGTTGAATGCGCCGTTGTTGTCGGTGGACGCCCGTGGCGGCACCGGTGCACCAGGTTTCGTTGGCCTTGACGGGGCCAATGGCCAGGCGCCGGGTTGCACCTGGGGTTCGGCCGGTCGCGGTGCCGACGGCAGCAATGGCAGTGATGGCCAGCCGGGTGCCGCTGGCGCGCAGGTGCGCCTCGAACTGCCCCGGGCCTACCCGGCCGAGCAGATCAAGGTGACGGTGGACGGCGGCGCCGGTGGCGCGGCGGGGCACGGCGGTAAACCCGGCGCCGGGGGCAAGGCCAAGGGCTGCCTGGTCTATACCGCGGATGGCGGCAAAAGCGGTCGTCCTGGCGCTGATGGCCAGCCAGGGCCTGCCGGAGCGGCGGGTACGGTGACGGTGCAGCGGTTCTGAAGAAAAATCTGATCCCGACCTGTGGGAGCGAGCTTGCTCGCGATGGCATTGGGTCAGTCGATCAAGTATTGCCTGACGTGCCGCCATCGCGAGCAAGCTCGCTCCCACAGGGTTCGGTGCAATTTTTTCAGAACATCGGTCGCGCCGCGCCAATCGCCACCACCAGCAACCCAATCAACAGATTGATCCCCACCAATCTGCGGATCTTCCCCAGCACCGCCGCTCCCGCCGGCCAGTCCTGCGCCGTCACGGCGTTACGCAATGCGGGCAGTTGCAAGCCCTGGATGCGGATAAACAGCGCCGTCATCACCACGTACAAGCCCATCATCACCTGCACATAACGCGGCGCGGTTTCGAAACCGGCGAAGCGTAGATGGATCAGGCCTACGCCGCTGATCGGCAAAAGGACCACCGCGACCCAGACCCAGACGAAAAAACGCTGAAACACTTCTACCCACAACTTGAGCCGGGCAGGGCCCTCAAGCGCCGTCATTGCGGCGGGGCGCAGGATCATCCAGGCGAAGAACATGCCGCCGACCCAGACCAGGGCCGCCAGTAAATGCAGGGTGTAGACAAGGGCAAAGGGTGTCATTGGGTTACTCCGTTCTGCGCAGGATTCATTAGCGGGGTATGATAGCCGCCGATCCGAACCACTGAAAATTTATCCAGCGTTTTTAGCGCCCGACCATTCATGATCAGCACCGAACTCAAAACCACGATCCAGGGCGCCTATTCGCGTTTTCTCGAAGCCAAGAGCCTCAAGCCGCGATATGGCCAGCGCCTGATGATTGCCGAAGTGGCAAAAGTCCTGGGCGACATCGACACCGACGACGAAGGTCGGCGCAGCGGCGAGCCTGCCGTCGTGGCGGTGGAGGCCGGCACCGGTACCGGCAAGACCGTGGCCTACAGCCTGGCGGCGATTCCCACCGCCAAGGCCGCCGGCAAGCGCCTGGTGATCGCCACGGCCACCGTCGCCCTGCAGGAGCAGATCGTCTACAAGGACCTGCCCGACCTGATGCGCAACAGCGGTCTGAACTTCACGTTCGCCCTGGCCAAGGGCCGGGGGCGCTACATGTGCCTGTCCAAGCTCGACATGTTGCTCCAGGAAGGCCATGCCCAGACTGCCACGGCCCAGTTGTTCGAGGAAGAAGGCTTCAAGATCGAGGTCGATGAAGCCAGTCAGAAGCTGTTTACCAGCATGATCGAGAAGCTGGCCGGCAATAAATGGGACGGCGACCGCGACAGCTGGTCCACGGCCCTGGAAGATGCCGACTGGTCCCGCCTGACCACCGACCATAGCCAGTGCACCAACCGCCACTGCCCGAACTTCGGCCAATGCGCCTTCTACAAGGCCCGTGAAGGCATGGGCAAGGTCGACGTCATCGTCACCAACCACGACATGGTCCTGGCCGACCTGGCCCTGGGCGGTGGTGCGGTGCTGCCGGACCCGCGCGACACGATCTACGTATTCGACGAAGGCCATCACCTGCCAGACAAGGCCATCGGCCATTTCGCCCACTACACCCGGCTGCGTTCCACCGCCGATTGGCTGGAAACCACCGCCAAGAACCTCACCAAACTGCTGGCCCAGCATCCGTTGCCGGGTGACCTGGGCAAGTTCATCGAGCAAGTGCCGGAGCTGGCGCGGGAAATCAAGACGAACCAGCAGTTCATGTTCACCGCGTGCGAGCAAGTGGCCGATTTCAAGCCCGGCGAAGACGTCGAGGGTCGCGAGCGGCCACGCCATCGCTTTGTCGGCGGCGTGATTCCTGAACACATGCGCGAAATGGGCATCGAGCTCAAGAAAGGTTTCGCGCGCCTGACCGATCTGTTCACGCGCCTGACCGACCTGCTCAAGGAAGGCATGGATGGCGAGGTCAACATCGGCATCGCCAGCAACCAGGCCGAGGAGTGGTACCCATTGTTCGGCAGCCTGTTGTCCCGTTCCCAGGGCAACTGGGAGCTGTGGACGGCCTTTACCGCCGAAGACCCGGAAGACAACCCGCCGATGGCGCGCTGGCTGACCCTGGCCGAAAGCGGTTCGCTGTTCGACATCGAGGTCAATGCCAGCCCGATCCTGGCGGCGGAAATGCTGCGGCGCAACCTGTGGAACGTGGCCTATGGCGCGCTGGTGACGTCCGCCACGCTGACCGCCCTGGGGACGTTCGACCGCTTCCGCATGCGCGCCGGCCTGCCGAAGAAAGCCGTGACCGCGGTGGTTCCGAGTCCCTTTCATCACGCCGATGCCGGCGTGCTGCGGGTGCCCGACCTCAAGGCCGACCCACGGGATGCCGCCGCCCACACTGCGGCGATCATCCGCGACCTGCCGGAACTGGTGGAAGGCTCCCGGGGTACCCTGGTGCTGTTTTCTTCGCGCAAGCAGATGCAGGACGTGTTCGATGGCCTTGATCGTGACTGGCGCAAGCAGGTGTTCATCCAGGGCAACCTGTCGAAGCAGGAAACCTTGAACAAGCACAAGGCACGGGTCGATGGTGGGGACTCCAGCGTGCTGTTCGGCCTGGCGAGCTTCGCCGAAGGCGTGGACTTGCCCGGTGCCTATTGCGAGCACGTGGTGATCGCCAAGATCCCCTTCTCGGTTCCCGACGACCCGGTGGAGGCAGCGCTGGCCGAGTGGATCGAAGCCCGTGGTGGCAACCCGTTCATGGAAATCTCCGTGCCGGACGCTTCGCTGAAGCTGGTCCAGGCGTGTGGTCGCTTGCTGCGTACCGAAGAAGATCGCGGCACCATCACCTTGCTCGACCGCAGGTTGGTGACCCAGCGCTATGGCAAGGCGATCCTCAATGCATTGCCGCCGTTTCGGCGGGAGATTTCCTGATACAAGCGCCTGTGGCAGAACGCTTTTGTGGCAAATGGCGGCTTTTTGTGGCGAGGGAGCTTGCTCCCTCGCCACAAAGGTCAGAGCCAGGCCGGTCAGCCGTCTAACGGCGGTTCCCAAAACTGTTAATGGCTGAAACAATGCCAGCCACCTTAAAAGTGTTTATTTCAAGGGAGTTACGGGTGCAAATTCAAGGCCATTACGAACTTCAGTTCGAGGCGGTGCGTGAAGCGTTCGCCGCGCTGTTCGATGATCCCCAGGAGCGCGGCGCTGCGTTGTGCATCCAGGTGGGTGGCCGCACGGTGATCGACCTGTGGGCCGGTACCGCCGACAAGGATGGCCATGAAGCCTGGCACAGCGACACCATCGCCAACCTGTTTTCCTGCACCAAGACGTTCACCGCTGTCACCGCCCTGCAACTGGTGGCTGAAGGCAAGTTGCAGCTGGACGCCCCGGTAGCCCGCTATTGGCCCGAGTTTGCCGCGGCCGGCAAGCAATCCATCACCCTGCGCCAACTGCTCTGCCACCAGGCTGGGCTGCCGGCGCTACATGAATTGCTGCCGCCCGAAGCGCTTTATGACTGGCAAGCCATGGTCGATGCCCTGGCTGCCGAAACACCTTGGTGGACTCCGGGCGAGGGCCACGGTTATGCCGCGATCACTTACGGCTGGCTGGTGGGCGAGTTGTTGCGCCGGGCCGATGGGCGCGGCCCGGGGGACTCCATCGTGGCTCGTGTTGCCAAACCGTTGGGCCTGGATTTCCACGTTGGCCTGGCCGACGACGAGTTCTATCGCGTGGCCCACATCGCCCGTGGCAAAGGCAACGCCGGCGATGCGGCGGCCCAGCGCCTGCTGCAGGTGACGATGCGCGAGCCCACGGCCATGACCACCCGGGCCTTTACCAATCCACCGTCGATCATGACCAGCACCAACAAACCGGAATGGCGACGAATGCAGCAACCGGCGGCCAATGGCCACGGCAATGCCCGTAGCCTGGCCGGGTTCTATGCGGGGCTGCTGGACGGCAGCCTGCTGGAAGGTGAAATGCTCGACGAACTGACTCGCCAGCACAGCTTGGGCGAGGATAAGACATTGTTGACCCAGACCCGTTTCGGCCTGGGTTGCATGCTCGACCAGCCGGATGTGCCGAACGCGACCTACGGCCTTGGCCCGCGGGCGTTCGGTCATCCGGGGGCCGGGGGCTCCATCGGGTTTGCCGATCCCGAACATGATGTTGCGTTCGGCTTCGTGACCAACACCCTCGGGCCTTACGTTTTGATGGACCCGCGGGCGCAGAATCTTGCGCGGGTGCTTGCCACTTGTCTATAAAACGCCATTGAAGGCGGCGGGCACCGGAACCTCGTGTCCTTTTCAGTTTCAAAGCGTCTGTTTATGCGGCCAAAACAGGGCCTTTGTTTTTTCATTCAGATCATTTTGTGGATATCCAATGTCATCGACTAAAACCCTCGCTCTGGCGCTGTGCTTCGCTATCACCGGTTGCGCACAAACCCCACAAAATGATGCCGAGGGCAGTAGCGGCTGGTGGCCGTTCGGCGCTTCCGACAAGGTGGCAGCCAAGGAAACGGCACCCGCGGCGCCCCTGAAGCCGGCCGCCGTCGCCCCGCAAGCCAAGGCCGAGAGCGCCAGCCATTGGTGGTGGCCGTTCTCTTCCGAGGAAACCGCTGCGGACGCCGCCAGAAAAGTCGAAGCAAAGGCAGAAGCGCAAGCCAAGCCTGAGGCCAAGGCGCCGGCAGCTGTTGCCAAGGCCGAAGCCGAAAGCAATGGCAAGTGGTGGTGGCCGTTCGGTGGCAAGGATCAGGAAACCGCCAAGGCGGTGCCGATGCCCGATCCTAAAGTCACCCAAGCCTGGCTCGACGACTACGAGCCGAAGCTGCGCACCGCCATCAAGGACAGCAAGCTCGAACTCGAGCGCCGCGACGATGTGCTGGTGGTCACCGCGCCCGTGGACGGCTCTTTCAACCCGGACCGTCCGGCCATGCTGCTGCCCGTGACCCTCGGCCCGTTCACCCGTGTGGCGAAGATCCTTGAAACCGACCCGAAGACTGCCGTGCTGATCCTCGGCCACGCCGATACCTCGGGCGCCGCACCGGCCAACCTCAAGCTCAGCCAGGAGCGTGCCCAGTCCGTGGCGGCGATTTTTCGCCTCAGCGGCCTGCAACGTGATCGCCTGATGCTGCGCGGCATGGGCGCAGTGGCACCACGTGCGGCCAACGACAGCGTTGAGGGCCGCGCCTTGAACCGTCGTGTGGAATTGCTGGTCACGCCGGCCAACACCATGGTTGCGCTGCTGAGCAAATACAACATGCCGGCCCCGGCCCCAGTGACGATGGTTGCAGCCCAGGATGCGAAGCCTGTTGCCCCGGCGCCTGCGCCTGCGGCAAAAAAAGCGGTGGCCTCGACCACCAAAGCCTCGGCCAAGAAAGCCCCGGCCAAAAAAGCCGCGACCAAGGCGCCTGCTAAGAAGGCCCCGGCCAAGCCCGCTACCCCAGCGAAGAAACCCCAACCGGCCAAAGCCGCCACCGATACCAAGAAAGTCGCGGCCGCCGAGGCCCCGAAGCAGTGATGGGCTAACACAAGGAACGCGCCATGACCCAACCGCTGGCTGATATGCGCCGCGACTACACCCGCGACGGTTTGACCGAGGCACAAGCCCCGGCCGAACCGTTCGCGCTGTTCCACCAATGGTTCGCCGACGCGGTGAAAACCGAGCAGGCCCCGGTGGAGGCCAACGCCATGACCCTGGCGACGGTGGATGCGCAAGGGCGCCCGCACTGCCGCATCCTGCTGCTCAAGGGCCTGGATGCCCTGGGCTTCACCTTCTTCACCAACTACGACAGCGACAAGGGCCAGCAATTGGCTGCGAATCCATTCGCGGCCATGACGTTTTTCTGGCCGGCCCTGGAACGCCAGGTGCGCATCGAAGGCAAAGTGGTCAAGGTCACGGCGCAAGAGTCGGACGCCTATTACCAGGTTCGCCCGCTGGGCAGCCGCCTTGGCGCCTGGGCTTCACCCCAGAGTCGGGTGATTTCGGGGCGTGCTGAGCTGGACGATCTGCTCAAGGCTACCGAGCAACGCTTCAGCGATAGCCAACCTCATTGCCCGGAGCACTGGGGCGGCTATCGTTTGCTGCCCGAGCGTATCGAATTCTGGCAGGGCCGACCGAGCCGCCTGCATGATCGCCTCAACTACCGCCTGCAAGGGGCGGACTGGACTCGCGAGCGCCTGGCGCCTTAGCGGGATAACCTGCCGCAGCGGTTTGAAGCCATTGCGGCAGGTCCCGGCGCTTGATGCCTTGCTCCCGGGCGCGGGTCAATTGTTGCAGCATGTAGGTCTTTTTCTGCTCATCCTGCCCCGCCAGCGACAACGCCAGGTCGCGGTCCATCCAACGTCTGATCCGTACGTACAGCCACCCGTGGAAGTACAGGCCGGCCACGGTGGTGACGACGATGATGAAATAATCCATGAAAAAATCCCTGGGTTGATGACGCAGGTTTCGTAAATTGGCGCTACTGTTTGGTGAATTTTTCCGGTGCGCCTGTATCCCACCTGAATGAAAACAATTTTATCCCGGTGAGGCCGTGACAGGCGTCAAGCTGCGGAGTTTAATGAATCCCTGTCTTTTGGAGTTGATGCTATGCGTAAGTCTGTTTTGCTGGTTGCTTCCTTTTCCACGATGGCGATGTTGCTCACTGGCTGTCAGTCGAGCCTGACCGGTGACTCCTACTCCCGTGACGAGGCGCGTCGCGTGCAGACGATTCGCATGGGGACCATCGAATCCCTGCGTCCGGTCAAGATCGAAGGCACCAAGACCCCTATCGGCGGTGCGGCCGGTGCTGTGGTCGGTGGTGTCGGCGGCAGCGCCATCGGTGGTGGCCGTGGCAGCATCGTCGCTGCCGTGATCGGCGCTGTGGCGGGTGGCCTGATTGGTTCCGCTACCGAAGAAGGCCTGACCCGTACCCAGGGTGTGGAAATCACTGTGCGTGAAGATGACGGCAGCATGCGTGCCTATGTGCAGCAGGTTCAGGAAAACGAGGTGTTCCGTGTGGGTGAGCGGGTTCGTATTTCCACTGTGGGTGGTACGAGTCGCGTTTCGCACTAAGCTGGAATTGCTTTGAGAAAACGGCGCTTTTTCCTGGACGGAAGGCGCCGTTTTTTTTATGGCTTTGTTTCGGGGGCGGCGTACATATCCGTTTTTTCGGTAACGGCTACTTAGGGTTCCGCTTTTACAGCGGGTCACTTTTGAGAAGCGCAAAAGTAACCAAAACGCTTTTGCCCCACCACTCGGTGCCTCGCCTAGGCTCGGCATGCCTGAACGAAGGCATTGCTCCGTGGGCCGCCGCGAAGGGCCATCCATGGCCCAGCGCGGCTAACCCGGCATCCATGCCGGGTTGCCCACTGCGCAATACCTTCGTTCAGCCATCGTGGTTAACGGGGCGCCGAGATCAACGTCCGCCCCGAGGCGGCCTGATAGCCGACCTGGTTCATGGTGGGACCGCGTTTCCCCTGTGGGAATAAAGTGTGGGAGCGAGTTTGCTCGCGATGGTGGTGGGTCAGTTTGCGGTGATGTTGGATGTGCCGGCCTCATCGCGAGCAAGCTCGCTCCCACAGTAGGGCTGTGTTGGTATGAATTTTGTGTTCACTGAAGGTTGGGTGTGGGAGCGAGCTTGCTCGCGATGGCGGCAGAAAATTCAATCGCTATATAACTGAACTATCGATATCGCAAGGCTGAAAAAGCGGCAAAACAGTGACGAAGATGTTGCATGTGCTGGCCCCTTCGCGAGCAGGTTCGCTCCCACAGGAGAAACGCGGTCCCACCATGAACCAGGTTGGCTATCAGGCCGCCTCGTGGTGGACGTTGATCTCGGCGCCCCGTTAACCACGATGGCCGAACGCAGGCATTGTGGAGTGGGCATCCCGGCATGGATGCCGGGATAGCCGCGCTGGGCCATGGATGGCCCTTCGCGGCGGCCCACGGAGCAATGCCGGAGTGAGGGCATGCCGAGCCTAGGCGAGGCACCGAGTGGTGGGGCAGAAGCGCTTTGGTTACTTTCGCGCTTTTCGAAAGTGACCCGCTGTAAAAGCGGAACCGCCAGTAGCCGTTACCGAAGAAATGGATATACACCTCCCTCCGATTTATCCGGTTACCAGAAATCAACCAGGCAATGCAGGCTGCTTACGACTGGCCGCCGCCGTCACCGCATACCCCAGCACCGCCGCCAGGATCGACCCGGTGAGAATCCCCATCCGGTCCATGCCCGCATAGTCACTGACACCCGGCTCAAACGCGAGGGAGCCAACGAACAGGCTCATGGTGAAACCAATACCGCACAGGATTGCCACGCCCAGTACCTGGCCCCAATTGGCCCCCGCGGGCAGGCTGGCGATGCCGATTTTCACGGCCAGCCAGGTCAGGCCGAAGACGCCGACGGTCTTGCCCAGTAACAGGCCGATGGCAATGCCCATCGGCACGTGATGGGTAAAACTTTCGACAGTGACGCCGCTCAGGGACAGGCCGGCGTTGGCGAAGGCGAACAGCGGCAGGATGCCATAGGCCACCCAGGGATGCAGGGCATGTTCCAAGGTGAGCAGCGGCGAAGTCTCGGCGTTTTTCGTGCGCAGCGGGATGCAGAACGCCAGGGTTACCCCGGCCAACGTGGCATGGACACCGCTCTTGAGCACGCAGACCCAGAGGATCAGGCCGACGACCATGTAGGGCCCGAGCTTGACCACACCCATCCGGTTCATTGCCACCAGCGCGGCGATGCAGGCGGCCGCCAGTATGAGCGACAAGGTCGACAGGGCGCCGGAGTAGAAAATGGCGATGATGATAATGGCACCCAGGTCATCGATGATCGCCAGGGTCATCAGGAACAGTTTGAGCGATACCGGCACCCGCTTGCCGAGCAAGGCCAGCACACCGAGGGCGAACGCGATGTCGGTGGCCGTCGGAATCGCCCAGCCCGCGAGGGCGGGCGGATTGTCGCGGTTGAGGAACCAGTAGATCAGGGCCGGTACCACCATGCCACCAATCGCCGCCGCGCCCGGCAGGACGATTTGCGAAGGGTTCGACAGCTGCCCATCGAGGACCTCACGCTTGACCTCGAGGCCGATGAGCAGGAAGAACATCGCCATCAGGCCGTCGTTGATCCACAGCAGCAAGGGTTTGGCGATCTTCAATGCGCCAACCTGGGCGACCACCGGGGTGTCGAGCAGACCGTTATACAGCCAGGACAACGGTGAATTGTTGATGACCAGGGCCAGTACGGCGGCGGCGATCAGCAGCAGGCCGCTGGCAGCCTCCAGTTGAAAAAAACGTGTCAGAGAATTGCGTAGAGCCACGATCGCTCTCCATTCATCGAATCAAAAAGATGGCACACCCTAACCCGTACTGTTAGTTGTTAAAACAAAAGTTATATTCTTTTTTGTTATATGGCGTTACAAGGCCTGCGCCACGCAGTCGGCAGTTACGGGCCATATTGGACCTTAGCTGTACCTGTGCGTGATGTCGGTTTTTTCCTAAGCTGGCGTCTGGTTTTTCCGAACGTCAGCCGTGCCTGCACGACCGCGTGATCTCCCCACGCCGAACCGATCCAGTGAGAAATACACCATGAACGACCACCGCCAGTGGGCCCGTGAAGCGATCCGCATCATCGAGGCAGACTTCCAGCGCAGCGCCGATACCCACCTGATTCCGCTGCCGCTGCCTGGTCTGCCGGGCATCGAGCTGTATTTCAAGGACGAGTCCAGCCATCCCACCGGCAGCCTCAAGCATCGGTTGGCCCGTTCGCTGTTTCTCTATGCATTGTGTAACGGCTGGCTCAAGCCCGGTGCGCCGGTGATCGAGGCCTCCAGCGGCTCGACGGCGATTTCCGAGGCTTACTTCGCCAGGTTGCTGGGCCTGCCGTTCATTGCGGTGATGCCGGCGACGACGTCCAAGGAAAAAATCGCACAGATCGCTTTCTATGGCGGCCAGAGCCACCTGGTGGATGATCCTACGCAGATCTACGCCGAATCCGAGCGCCTGGCCCGCGAGCATGACGGGCA
The DNA here is from genome assembly GCF_059579345.1 of Pseudomonas sp. FSO-7. Lineage (NCBI taxonomy): Bacteria > Pseudomonadati > Pseudomonadota > Gammaproteobacteria > Pseudomonadales > Pseudomonadaceae > Pseudomonas > Pseudomonas sp. FSO-7. Next base: position 1,401,797 of record NZ_CM184193.1, read on the forward strand.
TTTCATCGACCAGTTCACCTATGCCGAGCGTGCCACAGACTGGCGGGCCAATAACAACATTGCCGAATCGATCTTCCAGCAGATGCGCTTCGAGCGGCATCCGGAACCCACTTGGCTGATTTCCAGCCCCGGCACCGGCGGCACCACGGCCACCCTGGGACGCTATGTCCGTTACCGCCAGCACGGCACCCGCGTGCTGTGTGCCGACGCCGAGCGTTCGGTGTTCTTCGACTACTACCGCAGTGGCGACGCCAGCCTGCGCCTGGATTGCGGTTCGCGTATCGAGGGTATCGGCCGGCCACGGGTCGAGGCGTCGTTCCTGCCGAAAGTCATCGATGCGATGGTCAAGGTGCCGGACGCCTTGTCCCTGGCGGCCATGCATTACCTGGCCCAGCGCTTGGGGCGACGGGTCGGCGGGTCCAGCGGCACCAACCTGATCGGCGCGCTCATGGCGGCCCGGCACATGGCAGAGGCGGGGGAGTCGGGGTCAATCGTGGCGATCTTGTGTGACGGCGGCGAGCGCTATGCCACGACCTATTACGACCCGGCGTGGCTCAAGGCCCAGGGCTATGAGTTGAGTGGGCTGATGGACATCGTGGCGGCAAGCGTGGAGCGCGGGGAGGCGCTGCCGGAGAGTGTGTTGCGAGCGAACATCTGAGTCACTGTGATCCCTTGTGGGAGCGAGCTTGCTCGCGATAGCGGTGGATCAGTCAACATCTGTGTTGATGCCAGGCCACCATCGCGAGCAAGTTCGCTCCCACAGGGGCATGCTGTTCGCCCAAGCAAATCCTACCTTGAGTGAACAGCATTGGCCCTCTGTCAGGCCTCCAGGCCAAGGATATCCCGCGCCACCGCTTCGGCGATCCGAATCCCGTCCACGCCCGCCGACAGGATCCCACCCGCGTAACCGGCGCCTTCACCCGCCGGGAACAGGCCCTTGACGTTCAGGCTCTGCAGCGATTCGTTGCGGGTGATGCGCAGGGGCGATGAGGTGCGGGTTTCGATGCCGGTCAGCACGGCGTCGTGCAGCGAGTAGCCGCGAATCTGCTTCTCGAACGCCGGCAAGGCTTCGCGGATGGCTTCGATGGCGAAGTCCGGCAAGGCCAGGGCCAGATCCCCCAGGGATACCCCAGGCTTGTAGGAAGGTTCGACGCTGCCCAGTGCCGTAGACGGCTTGCCGGCGATGAAATCGCCCACCAGTTGCGCCGGGGCCTCGTAGTTGCTACCGCCGAGCACGAACGCGTGGGATTCCAGGCGTTCCTGCAACTCGATGCCGGCCAGCGGGCCACCTGGATAATCCACTTCCGGGGTGATGCCGACGACGATGCCGGAGTTGGCGTTGCGCTCATTGCGCGAATACTGGCTCATGCCGTTGGTCACGACGCGGTTCGGCTCGGACGTCGCCGCTACCACGGTGCCGCCCGGGCACATGCAGAAGCTGTACACCGAGCGGCCATTCTTGGCGTGGTGCACCAATTTGTAGTCGGCGGCGCCGAGTTTCGGATGGCCGGCGTACTTGCCCAGGCGCGCGCTGTCGATCAGCGATTGCGGGTGTTCGATGCGGAAACCCACCGAGAACGGCTTGGCTTCCATGTACACGCCACGGCTGTGGAGCATACGGAACGTGTCCCGGGCGCTGTGGCCGAGGGCCAGGATCACGTGTTTCGAATGGATGCGTTCACCGCCGGCCAATTCGACGCCGACCAGTTGGCCGTCCTCGATCAGCACATCGGTGACCCGCTGCTGGAAGCGTACTTCGCCGCCCAGGGCGCGAATCTGCTCACGCATGGTTTCCACCACGCCTGTCAGGCGGAACGTGCCGATGTGTGGCTTGCTGACGTAGAGGATTTCTTCTGGCGCGCCGGCCTTGACGAATTCATGCAGGACCTTGCGGCCAAGGAACTTCGGATCCTTGATCTGGCTGTAGAGCTTGCCGTCGGAAAACGTCCCGGCGCCGCCTTCACCGAACTGCACGTTCGATTCGGGGTTGAGCACGCTTTTGCGCCACAGGCCCCAGGTGTCCTTGGTGCGCTGGCGCACTTCCGGGCCACGTTCGAGGATGATCGGCTTGAAGCCCATCTGCGCCAGCAACAGCGCGGCGAAGATCCCGCACGGGCCGAAGCCGACCACGATCGGGCGCTCGCTCAGGTCGGCCGGTGCCTGGCCCACCACTTGGTAGCTGACATCCGGCGCTTCGTTGACGTTACGGTCATCGGCGAACTTGCGCAGCAGGCTGGCTTCATCGCGCACCGTCAGGTCGATGGTGTAGATGAAGCACAGTTCGGAGGATTTCTTGCGCGCGTCGTAGCTGCGCTTGAACAGGGTGAAGTCGAGCAGATCATCGCTGGCGATGCCCAGGCGCTGCACGATGGCAGGGCGCAGGTCTTCTTCGGGATGGTCGATCGGCAGCTTGAGTTCGGTGATTCGTAACATGGCGGGGTCCGGTTCGCGGGATGCACAACTGCACCAGGGCGTGAACCGGCGATTATAAGCCAAAAGCTGTGAATCAGTCGTCGCGCGCGCCACCGAAGTAGGCGCAGCCGCGTTGGACCTGGCCGTTGACCCGCAACTCGGCGCTCATGTGTTGCACACTGCCGCTGACGCTGTCGACACAACGCGCAGGTGTGACCCAGAGCTCGACTTTCTGGTTGTTGGCCTCGGTGCCCAAGTTGAAGCGGCCATCGCCCAATTGCTCCTCGACGTAAGGCACCGCCAGCGGCGGCTGGCCTTCGCGGTCCAGCACCAGGCCCTTGCCACTGGCCTTGAGCGTCCATTCAGGGCCGTGCCCCGCGGCGCGCAGGATCACGCGTTTGAAGTCAACGTCTTCGCAAGCCGTTCCCGAGCGTTCCAGGCGATACAGTTGTTCAACGTCCAACTGACTGTCGGTGCCGGCCGCTGCGCTGGAAACGATACGGCCACGTACATCGGCAAACAGCTTGCCCTGATCATCGGCCAGGCTGGCGGCCTGTTGCAGTACGCTGGTGCCACCGCTGTCGTTGACGATGTAGCGGCGCTGTTCCTGGCACGGCTGGAACACCAGTTTGCCATCGGCCGCCGTGAGTTCGCCCTGCAGGCGCGTCTGGCCGGCGTGGGAGGCGCTCTGGCGTGGGGCATCGAGCAGTTGGCAGCCGGTAAACAGCGGCAGGAGGGCGACAAACAGCAGGGAGCGGGCGGCACGCATCATTGGGTCTCCAGACAAGTGCCGCCACGTTACTCAGACTGATCCTGCATCACAAGGGGTGTTAGCCCACGTGAAAGGTCTGACCGGTTTGCAGGCCTTCGACGCTCTTGGCGTAGGCCAATGCCACATCCACTGCGGGGACGGGTTTGAAACCGCGGAAATAAGGCGCGTACTTGTCCATGGCTTCCAACAGCACGTTCGGGCTCACCGAGTTGACCCGCAGGCCCCGTGGCAACTCGATTGCCGCGGCGCGCACGAAGCTATCCAGGGCACCGTTGACCAGGGCCGCCGAAGCACCGCTCTTGATCGGATCGTGGCTGAGTACGCCGGTGGTGAAGGTGAAGGACGCACCGTCGTTGGCGAATTCGCGGCCGATCAGTAGCAAGTTGACCTGGCCCATCAGCTTGTCTTTCAAGCCCAGGGCGAAGCTGTCTTCGGTCATGTCGGCCAGGGGCGCGAAGGTGACGTTGCCGGCGGCGCAGACCAGGGCGTCAAAACGGCCCGTCTTTTCGAACAAGGCGCGAATCGAGGCGCTGTCGCTGATATCCACCTGCAACTCACCGCTGTGGCGGCCGATCCGAATGATTTCGTGGCGGGGCGACAGTTCGTTATCAATGGCCGAACCGATGGTGCCGTTGGCGCCGATCAACAGGATTTTCATGAGTTGTTCCTTAATGGGTTGAACGAGTTTTCAGTCTAGAGATGTTCTTTCCGCTGATAATCATGCTAATAGGCAACCTTTGGTTTTCATTTGGAAACAATCCAATGAGTGAAATGGATGACCTGGCGGCGTTTGCCGTGTTGATGGAGGCCGGCAGTTTCACCCTGGCGGCCCAGCAATTAGGGTGCAGCAAGGGCCAGTTGTCCAAGCGCATCAGCCTGTTGGAGAGCCGGTTTTCGGTGCTGTTGCTGCAACGCACCACACGGCGCTTGAGCCTTACGGCGGCAGGGGCGGCGTTGTTACCCCAGGCCCAGGCGTTGTTGGTGCAGGTGGAAAGGGCGCGTCAGGCACTGGCGCGGTTGAAGGATGACATTTCCGGTCCGGTGCGTATGACGGTTCCGGTTTCGTTGGGCGAAACCTTCTTCGAAGGCTTGCTGATGGAATTCGCTCGCACGTATCCCAACGTGCAGATCGAACTGGAGCTCAACAACGGTTACCGCGACTTGACCCGCGATGGCTTCGACCTGGCGATCCGTTCCGACGCCACCATTGATGAACGGCTGGTGGCCCGGCCATTGTTGGCGTGGCACGAAATGACCTGCGCCAGCCCAGCCTACCTCGAGCGTTACGGCGAACCTGAGACACCCCAGGCCCTGGCCGAGCACCGCTGTTTGCTCAACAGCCACTACAGCGGCCGGGAGGAATGGCTTTACCACCAACAACACGAACTGCTGCGGGTCCGAGTCTCGGGGCCGTTCGCCAGCAATCACTACAGCCTATTGAAAAAAGCCGCCCTGGCCGGCGCCGGAATCGCCCGGTTGCCGTCGTACCTGCTGCACGAAGAGTTGGCTGACGGACGCTTGCATTGGCTGCTGCGCGATTACCAGACCCGGCGCATGCCGATGTACCTGGTGCACCCCTATCAGGGTGGCCTGCCCAAGCGCACCCAGGTGCTGGCCGACTACTTGATCGACTGGTTCAAGCGCAGCGGCGAGGCGCTGGATCGGCTCGCTCCCACAGGGGGGGCTGGGGTCAGTCAGCGGGCGTAACGCTTGGCGATCAGGTGATGGATGGACAACACCCCCGGCCCGCGGGCCATCAGGTAGAGCAAGACCGCCGCCCAGGTGCCATGGGTCGGGTAGGCGTCCGGGTAGACGAACAGTTGGATCGTCACGGTCATGCCGAGCAAGGCCAGCGCTGAAAAGCGTGTCGCCAGGCCCAGCAGGATCAGCACCGGGAACACATGCTCGGCAGAGGCCGCCAGGTGCGCGGCCAGTTCCGGCGACAGCAGCGGCAGAGCGTATTCGCTTTTGAACAGGGGAATGGTCGAGTCCGCCAGGCGTGGCAGACCGATCTGGAAGGTGCCGTCGAACAGGTCGATGGCCAGGCCTTCGATTTTGGTCTGGCCGGATTTCCAGAACACCGCGGCAATCGAGAAGCGTGCGATGAAGGCGATCAGGCTGTGGGGAATTTTCTCCAGCCATTGAATGAAACCGGCAATCAGGGCGTTCATGGGGATACCTGTTCGGCTATGAGATGGGTGATGGCCTGGTGGCGGATGAGCCCCGCCAGGGTGTGTTCCAGATCGAGGTCGATTGAGGCCTCAATGGCAGCGGTCAGCGGCAACCCTTGTTGCAAGGCGGCGATGAACCCATGGGCAGCGCGACTGATCGCAAGCACCACCACGTCCAGGCCGTTGCGCAGCACCAAGGCGTTTTGCGCGGGAAACGTTTCGAACGGCACCGGCGTCTGGTGCTGATGGGCGGCCCAGATCGTCACCACGGCGAAGGGGGATTGCAGCAGGCGCAGTGACGGGTGAAGCCCGATCTTCAGGCGCCCCGCCAGCGTGGGGGACGACAGCGCCGCCACGATTCGTTCTTGCGCCATGGGCTCGGCGTCGGCGGCATGCCAGGCTTGCACCTGCAGCCGCTCCAGTCGGGCGACGTCCGCCAGGTAAGGCACGCTGACGGCGGGTTCGAAGTGTTCGATGAACTCGGCGAAATCGCCCCCGTAGTCGTTCATCACCGGGCTTCGCGGCGGCGCTGACTGGGCGTAGACCCCCGCCATGGCCCGGAAGAATGCCTCGCCCACCAGTTGCGCCACCACCGGGTAGTTGTCGGCCAGGGCGTTGATCAATGAGCTGAGCACGTTGTTGCGGTACACCGCGAAACGGCTCTGCGGGTCCGCACCATTGGCGCTGACCAGGCCAGGTGGACACGCCTTGCGCGGGTCGAGCAGGGCGGCGGCGAATGCGTGCTGGTTGCTCATGGCCGGGCTCCAGCGGCGCTCAACAGTTGATCGGCCTGGCGCGCCTCGGCCAGCAGTACCTCCCATGCAGGGATGTGGTTGTCGCGCTCGATCAAGGTGGCGACCGGCCCGGTCCGCTCCAGTGCCTTGAGGTACAGTTGCCAGACTGCGTGGTCGATCGGCGCGCCGTGATCGTCTATCAGCAGGCGCTCGCCGAGGCTGTCGGCATCTTCGGCAAAGCCGGCCAGGTGAATTTCGCCGGTCGCTTGCAGGGGCAGGGCGTCGAGGTAGGCCAATGGATCGCGACAGTGATTGATGCACGAAACGTAGATGTTGTTCACATCCAGCAACAGGCCGCAGCCGGTACGACGGATCACTTCGCTCATGAACTGTGGCTCGTCGAGGGTCGAGGTTTCGAAGGCCAGGTAGGTGGCCGGGTTTTCCAGTAACAGCGTGCGCTTGAGGCTGCTCTGCACCTGGTCGATGTGGTCGCAGACCCGGTCGAGGGTCGCCTCGTCGTAGGCCAGGGGGAGCAGGTCATTGAGGAACACCGGGCCGTGGCTGGACCAGGCCAGGTGTTCGGAAAAGGATTGGGGCTGATAGCGTTCGATCAATGCGACCAGGCGCTGCACATGCGCGACATCCAGCGGCCCCTCCCCACCGATCGACAGGCCGACGCCGTGCAATGACAGCGGGTACTGTTCGCGTATCAGCCCCAGGAAGTGATGAAGCGGCCCGCCGGCCACCATGTAGTTTTCCGCGTGCACCTCGAAAAAGCCCAGATCCGGTCGGGTCAGGAGCACCTCGCGAAAATGCTCGCTCTTGAGCCCCAACCCTGCCCTTGGCGGCAGCCGGCTAGCAGAGGCGAGGGATGGGGTGTTCAACATCGTGGCGGGCCTCAGGCGGATGCGATCAGGACTTGGCTTTGAACGCTTCGAGCTGACCGAAACCGGTCGGGGAGGTTTTGCTTTCCAGGGTGGTGCACGTGCCTTTGGGGACCGATTTCCAGGCGTTGGCCTGATAGTCCATTTTTGCGGTACCGGCGCAGGTGGTGCCGGCGCCGGCGGCGCAGTCGTTCTTGCCTTTGAGGGCAACGCCGAAGCATTTTTCCATGGCGTCGTCGGCTGCGTGGACGGTCGAGACGGCTGTCATGCTCAGGGCGGAACCCAGGGCCAGGACCAAGGCAGCGGCGGACAGGGAGCGGGTCGAAGCAGTCATGATGATTCTCCAGTCATTCAGGGAAATGAACCGGCGTTAGCGCCGGTCTGCTGAACTAGAGAGGGGAGGTAAAGGCGTGTTACAGCGGGCGCATGATTTTTTTGAATGGCCCGAAACCTGTGGCGAGGGAGCTTGCTCCCGCTGGGCTGCGAAGCGGCCCCCAAGATTTTTCGGCTGCTGCGCAACCGAGCGGGAGCAAGGCATTCACTTTAGATCTGGGCAAAAAAAAACGGCCCGAAGGCCGTTTTTTCCTTGCTGTAGACTCAACCCCCCAGATACGCCTCGCGCACTTTCGGGTCGGTCAGCAGGGCTTCACCGGTGCCTTGCATCACTACGCGACCGTTCTCCAGCACGTACGCCCGGTCGGCGATTTTCAGTGCCTGGTTGGCGTTCTGCTCCACCAGGAACACCGTCACGCCGTCCTTGCGCAGTTGCTCGATGATGTCGAAGATCTGCTGGATGATGATCGGTGCCAGGCCCAGGGACGGCTCGTCGAGCAGCAGCAGCTTGGGCTTGCTCATCAGCGCACGGCCGATGGCGAGCATTTGCTGTTCGCCGCCGGACATGGTGCCGCCGCGCTGGGTAAAACGCTCTTTCAGGCGTGGGAAAAGGTGCAGGACCTTGTCCATCTGTTCCTGATAGTCGCCCTTGTCGGTGAAAAAACCGCCCATGGCGAGGTTTTCTTCCACAGTCAGCCGGGCAAATACCCGACGGCCTTCCGGCACCACCGCGATGCTCTTGCGCATGATCTGCGACGAGTCCTGGCCCACCAGTTCCTCACCCATGTAGCGGATGCTGCCACTGTGGGCCTGGGGCGAGCCGCAGAGCGTCATCAGCAGGGTGGATTTGCCGGCACCGTTGGCACCGATCAGCGTCACGATTTCGCCCTGGCGGACTTCGACGTTGACGCTGTGCAGGGCCTGGATCTTGCCGTAGAAGGTGGAAACGTTTTCGAACTGCAGCATTTACGCTTCCCCCAGGTAGGCTTTGATCACTTCAGGATTGTCGCGGATCTGTTCCGGCGTACCGTCGGCCAGGGGCGTGCCCTGGTTGATCACGACGATGTGGTCGGAAATGCTCATGACCAGCTTCATGTCGTGCTCGATCAACAGCACGGTGACGTTGTGCTCCTCGCGCAGCACACCGATCAGCGCTTTCAGGTCTTCGGTTTCCTTGGGGTTCAGGCCGGCGGCCGGTTCGTCGAGCATGAGGATCCGCGGACGGGTCATCATGCAGCGGGCGATTTCCAGGCGCCGTTGCTGACCGTAGGCCAAGGTCCCGGCGGTACGGTTGGCAAACTCGGTGAGGTTGACCTTGTCCAGCCAGTACTCGGCGTACTCCATCGCCTCGCGTTCGCTCTTGCGGAACGCCGGGGTCTTGAACAGACCGGCAAAGAAGTTGGTGTTCAGGTGACGATGCTGGGCGATCAGCAGGTTCTCGACCGCCGTCATGTCCTTGAATAGCCGCACGTTCTGGAAGGTGCGCACCACACCCTTGCGGGCGATGTGGTGGCCGGGCAGGCCCTGGATCGGCTCGCCGTCCAGCAGGATGGTGCCGCCGGTGGGCTGGTAGAAGCCGGTCAGGCAGTTGAACACGGTGGTCTTGCCCGCGCCGTTAGGCCCGATCAGGGCTACCACCTGCTTCTCTTTCACGGTCAGGGCCACGCCGTTGACCGCCAGCAAACCGCCGAAGCGCATGCTCAAGTTTTCGACTTTCAGGATCTCGCGGCTCATTTGCGCAGCTCCATGTGGGGGCGTTGCATAGGCAGCAGACCTTGAGGACGCCAGATCATCATCAGCACCATCAAGGCGCCGAACATCAACATGCGGTATTCGCTGAATTCACGCATCATTTCCGGCAGAAGGATCATCACGATCGCCGCCAGGATCACGCCCAACTGCGAGCCCATCCCGCCCAGCACCACGATGGCGAGGATGATCGCCGACTCGATGAAGGTGAAGGACTCCGGCGTCACCAGGCCTTGGCGAGCGGCGAAGAAGCTGCCGGCAAAGCCGGCGAACGCGGCGCCGAGGGTAAAGGCCGACAGTTTGATCACGGTTGGGTTGAGACCCAGGGCACGGCAGGCGATTTCGTCTTCACGCAATGCCTCCCAGGCGCGGCCGATCGGCATGCGCAGCAGGCGGTTGATGACGAACAGCGCGGCCAGGGCCAGCAACAGGGCAACCAGGTAGAGGAAGATCACCTTGTTGATCGAGTTGTATTCCAGGCCGAAGTACTCGTGGAAGGTCTGCAAGCCTTCGGCGGCTTTACGTTCGAAGGTCAGGCCGAAGAACGTCGGTTTCTCGATGTTGCTGATGCCGTTCGGGCCACCGGTGATGTCGGTCAGGTTGCGCAGGAACAGGCGGATGATCTCGCCAAAACCCAGGGTCACGATCGCCAGGTAGTCGCCGCGCAAGCGCAGGACCGGGAAGCCCAGCAGGAAACCGAAGGTGGCGGCCATCATCCCGGCGATCGGCAGGCAGATCCAGAAGCTCAGGCCGAAGTAGTGGGACAGCAGCGCATAGCTGTAGGCACCGACGGCGTAGAAACCCACGTAACCCAGGTCCAGCAGGCCGGCCAGGCCTACGACAATGTTCAGGCCCAGGCCGAGCATCACGTAGATCAGGATCAGCGTGGCGATGTCCACCGCGCCGCGAGAGCCGAAGAACGGCCACACCAGGGCGACGACGATCAGGCCCAGCACGATCCAGCGCTGGGTCGACGGCAGCGTCAGGAAGTTGCTGGCCTTGGCCGGGATCACCGGCAGGCCGGGCGAAGACTTCCACGCCGCGCTGATCTGCGTGCTGAACAACACGCGTACGAACATCAGCAGCGAGCATACGGCGATGGTCGCCAGGATGGCCGGGCTGGTGCCGTGCACTTCCAGGTTGATGCCGACGATGGTCAGTTTAAGACCCAGTACCGGGTAGGCCACGGCCCAGACCAGCAGGGCGCTGAAGAGCGCCGATTTGAGATGCCTAGTCATACTTTCTCAACCTCCGGGCGGCCCAGGATGCCGGTCGGCCGGAATAACAGAACCAGAACCAACAAGCCGAATGCCACGACGTCCTTGTACTGGTCGCCGAAGATGTCGGCGCCAAAGGCCTCCGCCACGCCCAGCACCAGCCCGCCGAGCATTGCGCCGGGGATGCTGCCGATGCCGCCCAGTACCGCGGCGGTGAAGGCTTTCAGGCCTACGAGGAAGCCGGCGTTGGGGTTGATCACGCCGTATTGCATGCTCAACAGCACCGCGGCAATGGCCGCCAGGGCCGCACCGATGATGAAGGTCAGGGCGATGATGTTGTTGGTGTTGATGCCCAGCAGGTTGGCCATCTTGATGTCCTCGGCACAGGCGCGGCAGGCGCGACCGAGGCGGGAACGGGAGATGAACAGCGTGAGGCCGAGCATGGCGACCAGGGTCACCACGAACACCACGATTTGCATGTAGGAAATCAGCACTTCATGTGCCCCGCCTGGCCCGATGGCAAAGTTGCCCGGGATCAGGTTGGGTATGGATTTGTCCTTGGAGTCTTGCGAAAGCAGTACCGTGTTCTGCAGGAAGATCGACATGCCGATGGCGGAGATCAGCGGGATCAGACGGTTGCTGCCGCGCAGGGGGCGGTAGGCGATCCGTTCGATGCTGTAGCCATAGGAGCTGGTGACGACGATGCTCGCGATGAACGCTGCGGTCATCAACAGCGGGACACTGTCGAGTCCCATCATGGCCAGCCCGGCGATGGCGATGAACGCCACGTAGGAGCCGATCATGTACACCTCGCCGTGGGCGAAGTTGATCATTCCAATGATGCCGTAAACCATCGTATAGCCGATGGCGATCAGGGCATACGTGCTGCCAACGGTCAGGCCGTTAACCAGCTGCTGGAAGAAGTGATAGATGTCAGGCATTACAGCGCTCCTAAAAACCTGATACGCATTTCACTGGTGGAGTCATTTTCCGCCCGGGCCCCGTGGATCTGCATCCACTTCGAGCACGAGGTTTGCCAGCGAACCGCTGATGACGGTTTTGAGATTTTCAGGTGGGGAGACTGGCGGATCACGCCAGCGCGGCCCAATACATTTAAAACAAAGCCCACGGCACGCCGTGGGCTTTATTGGCAGTCAGTCAGGCCAGGCCTTACTGAGGCGAAGCTTCGGTTTTAGGTTTGCCGAAATGCCACTCGTAGACCACGAACTTGAAGTCCTTCAGGTCGCCTTTCGCGTCGAAGCTCAGGTCGCCCGTTGGGGTCTTGAAGGTGCCGGCGTGGATGGCTTCAGCCACTTTGCTTGCGTCTTCGCTCTTGGCAGCCTTGATGGCGTCGGCGATCACGGTCACTGCGGAGTACGACGGGAACACGAACGGACCGCTCGGGTCTTCTTTCTTGGCCTTGAACGCGTCAGCCAGGGCAACGTTGGCCGGATCCTGGTCGAAGGACTTCGGCAGGGTCACCAGCAGGCCTTCGGAGGACTCCTTGGCGATTTGCGAGATGGAGTCGTTACCCACGCCTTCCGGACCCATGAACTTGGCCTTCAGGCCTTTTTCCTGGGATTGACGCAGGATCAGGCCCAGCTCCGGGTGGTAGCCGCCGTAGTAGACGAAGTCGACGTTGGCTTGCTTGAGCTTGGCGATCATCGAGGAGAAGTCTTTGTCGCCGGCGTTCACGCCTTCGAAGACGGCCACTTTCACGCCTTTGCCTTCGAGGGTTTTCTTCACGGCGCTGGCGATGCCTTCACCGTACTGCTGCTTGTCGTGCAGGACCGCAACGATCTTCGGCTTGACGTGGTCGGCGATGTAGTTGCCGGCCGCAGGGCCTTGGGCGCTGTCCAGGCCGATGGTGCGGAAGATCATCTTGTAGCCGCGAGCGGTGATGTCCGGGCTGGTAGCCGCCGGGGTGATCATGATCACGCCTTCGTCTTCGTAGATGTCGGACGCTGGCTGGGTGGAGCTGGAGCACAGGTGGCCGACCACGAACTTGATGCCGTCGTTGACGACTTTGTTCGCGACCGCGACCGCTTGTTTTGGATCACAGGCGTCATCGTATTCAACGGCTTCAAGTTTCTTGCCGTCGACGCCGCCCTTGGCGTTGATCTGTTCGATGGCCATTTTCGCGCCACTGAACTGCATGTCGCCGTATTGGGCTACAGGGCCGGTTTTCGGGCCGGCGATGCCGATCTTGATGGTGTCGGCGGCAAACGAATGGCTGGCAACCCCGGCCAGAACCATAGCGGCAAACAGTTTGGAAATCTGCTTAGTAGCCTTAGTCATAGTGCTCCACTCATGCTGTTGTAGTTTTTATAGTCCTGGCGCCGTAGCAGCAGAACCGGGTCAGATATCTTGGATACCCACGCGGAAAATGCCCCCCGGCAACTGTACCGGTACAGTGTAGAGCGCCGATTGTTGGCAAGGGAAGCTGGCGCTTGGGTGCAAAACCTGGGGGTGTCGCTTAATTGAAAGAAAAAGACAGAATAGCGGCGGGGGTTGTCCGGTCGTTTCGGCAATCCTTGGCTTTCCTGCGCTTTTCAATCGGTGCTGCAATTACTACCGGGTTTTTCTGCCAGACCACCGACGTTATCATTCGCGCCGATTTCTTTTCCGGACAGGTCCCATGAATCAAGAACCTAGCACCCTCTATGCCAAGCTGCTTGGAGAAACCGCATCCATCACCTGGAAAGAGCTGGAGCCGTTCTTTGCCAAGGGTGCCCTATTGTGGGTCGATCCGGCACTGGATTTGATCGCCGCCGCCGAGGCCGTTGCCCAGGACGAAGGTACCAAAGTCGCCGCCTGGCTGGCCGCCGACCAGCTCGCCAAGCTGTCTGAAACGCGGGCGCTGGATTTTCTGGAACGCGATCCGCAGCTTTGGGCGGTGGTGGTTTCGCCGTGGATTATGATCCAGGAAAGGGCGTCGAATTGATCGGCGCACCAAGTTGGTTCGTGTTTTTGCGTTTGAAAAAGTGTGTAGGTGAGTAGCGTGATAGCACCCTGCCGTGGCGAAACGCCACAGGAGGGGGTGACGTATACGTAACGGGAACAGTTTATTGAGCAGCCTTTGGGCTGCTTAATTGTTTCTGGATGTTGTCTCGGTGGTGTATTCAATACCGCTATCGCGAGCAAGCTCGCTCCCACAGTTGATCGCGTTTTGCCTGAAGGAACGCGGTCCACTGTGGGAGCGAGCTTGCTCGCGATTGGGGCCGACGCGGTGTCGCGCCTGCCCTCAGTAAGTCCTGCCAGTATGGTTATTGAGGGAAATAACCTTGGTCTTGCCAATGCGATGACGGTAGATCTCGCGCAGGTACTTGATGGATTTCTTCACGCAGTCCCGGGACAGGCGGATGTCGTTGATCGAGACGAACTTGTCCTTGTCATTGATCAGCTCGCGGTACTTCTTCTCGTACATCGGCTTGATCGCGTACCAGTTGGTGTCGAGGATCTTCGCCGGGTTTTCGAATTCGTTGAGCAGGTCGTCGATGCGGGCTTCGTCGAAGTCTTCATTGATGATGAAGTCCAGGATCGAGTTGTCCAGGGTGTCGTCTAAGCGGTACGGGGTGCGGGCGAAGCAGCGTTTGATGAAGGCCACGATCAGGGTCAGGAAGTCATCCGACAGGCACGGGCTCTTGGCGATCAGGGTGGTCAGCGACAGGTTCGCCGAGGCGCCGATCACTAACGCGTAACGCTTGAGCGTGGTGTTGGGGAACAGGCTGTTGAGGTGGGTCTTGAGCCGGTTCAGGTCCATGTAGGACAGCTTGTAGTCCTTGGGCAAGGAGACGATGGACACCACCGACGAGCAATTCTTGAAGAAATGCAGGTCATGCAGGGCCGCGGCGTCGTAGCCGGAATTCTTGTATTGCTCCAGCGAGGCGCGATAGCGCTTGGATTCGATCGGCAACAGGCTGATGCCCTCGATGGCCTGGGTGACCTTGTTGAAGTGCGGCAGGTCGATGGAGCGGAAGAACAGGTCGTCGATGTTCAGGCGCGGTGGCTCTTTTTCGAACACCTTGAACTTGTCGCCGCTCGGCGCCGGGGTTTCCGGGACGACGGACTCGGCGTAGGCGATCGCCACCGGGCCGGCCAGGCTCATGAACAAGTCGTTGGCGTCCAGGCGAATGGTTTCGCCGATGTCGATGCCGGCACGGCGGAAGTAGTTCTGGTCGTAGTCGGTGGTGACGGCCTGGGCCGTCAGGATGTTGAAGATCTGCTGGGAAATGTACTGGTTGGCGTGCTTCTCCATGGCATTGACATCAATGTTCTGGATGTTGCCGTCATCGCTCTCTTCGGCGTAGCGCATGATGTCGTTGGAGATCAGCATCATCGCGTTCCACGGGCGGATACGGCCCATCACGCTGGCTTCGCTGCTGTCTTCGTTGGCGAAGTTGTACGAGAAATCCCATTCTTCCGACAGGTACTTGCACAGCAGGCGTCCGGCGTTGATGTGCAAGGCCTCGGACATTTCGCTGCGGTGGTCGGAAATGTTCGGCAGTACGCAGATGCCGCTGGTGAAGATCGGCTCGAAGACGAAGGAGTGGCCGCTCTTGCTGTCGTGTTCGTCCATCGGCTTGGTGTCGAACGTCTTGTTCATGTACGAGTACTGCTGGGCCAGGCCGAATTCCGAGGCCATGCCCGAACCGGTACCGCCGCCGGCGCTGAAGATCGAGAAGTACAGGCGCGACTGGTTGGCCTTGATGCCGCAGCTGTCGATCAGGTACGAGTGGATCATTTTCCAGTCGGGGCTGGAGAAGCGCTGGGTGTCCTTGTTCAGGATGATCTTGGCCAGGTACTGGCCGAGGATCGGCGCGTTACCGGCGCCACCGGCGTGGACTTCCGACAGGTCCATGATTTTCATTTTGCTGTAGTCGCGCAAGAAGCCGCTTTTTTCGCCCTTGCGCGAGAAACGGATGCGCCCGGCGATGTCCTTGTCCAGGTCGCCGAGCATCACCAGCGGCTCCACCAGGAACACCGGCTTGCTGGCCTTGCTGGTGCCCAGGCGCAGGTTGTTGCGGATCCACTGTGCGGGGCTGTAGCCCTTGTCGCTGTAGCCCTTGTCTTCGGCGTTGAATTCGTTGAGGTAGAACTTGCGGGCGTTGTACACCAACTCGGCCACGTCCAGGGCGATGTTGGAGCCGCAGCGACCCAGGCCGATCAGGCACACCGACGGGAACTCCTGCTGGGCGCGGTCGTATTCGTCGTCCACCAGGTGTGGCGGACGCGGGAACACGGTGTCACGCAGGCCGTCGAGGTTATCCAGGATACGGTCGGTGTTGGTTTCGGTGAAATACAGATACTGTTGGGTCGACAGAGGGCGCGGGGGGCTCGATGGCTTAGAGACTTCTGGGCCGTTGGCGGCCGGGCTCAAGGTCAGATCGGATACCGCAGTGGCTGTTTTTTTTGAGGTCATTGTGCGCCATATGCCTGAACTGGTGGCTCGACGAATGCGCTCATCGAACCCTCGCGGATGGGAATTCACGCCTGGATAAACGCGAAAATCGGTCCAAGCGGTCAGGGCTGCAGCCTGAGCAGCGCTCGGGATAATCTTTTCCTGATCTCGTTGAATCGGCCACCGGACTTCGATCTTTAACCAACAAAAGGCAAAATGATGGCAATTGTTACAGGAAGTTGATCGGTATCAAGAAATACGCCGCGTCCCATGGGCGGGTATCAGTCTTGCGAATGATTGGAGACAGCGCCCGTGCCGCTGTCTAGATTGCATATCCAGGCCACGGACCGTTGGCCCATAACAATAAAAGAGACGGACCCATGCAGAACTCGACCCAAGCGGCGAATGCCTGGCGCATTCTGTTCCTGTTGTTCCTGGCCAACCTGTTCAATTTCTTCGACCGCACCATTCCGGCGATTATCATCGAGCCGATCCGCATGGAGTGGAGCCTCAGCGACTTCCAGATCGGCATCATCGGCACCGCCTTCACCATCGTTTACGCCATTGCCGGTTTGCCGCTGGGGCGTATGGCCGATACCGGTTCGCGCAGCAAGTTGATGGGTTGGGGCCTGGCGGCCTGGAGTGGACTGACGGCGGTGAATGGCCTGGTGGGCAGCTTCTGGGCGTTCCTGGTGGTGCGCATGGGCGTCGGCATCGGCGAGGCCAGTTACGCGCCAGCCGCCAACTCGCTGATTGGCGATCTGTTCCCGGCCCACCGCCGGGCGCGGGCCATGGGTATCTTCATGCTGGGGCTGCCGCTGGGCCTGTTGTTGGCGTTTTTCACCATTGGCGCGATGGTCAAGGCATTCGACAGCTGGCGTGCGCCGTTCTTCATTGCGGCGGTGCCGGGGCTGGTGCTGGCGGTGTTCATGTTTTTCATCAAGGAGCCCAAGCGCGGCGCGGCGGAAACCGTGCAGGTCTCCCAGGAAAAAATCGACAAGCCGGTTCGCCGGGTGCTGGCGATTCCCACCTTCCTCTGGCTGGTGCTGGCCGGGCTGTGCTTCAACTTCGCTACCTATGCTTGCAACTCCTTCCTGGTGCCGATGCTGCAGCGTTATTTCCTGATGCCGCTGCACGAGGCGGCCGTGGCCACCGGGATCATGGTGGGTGTGACGGGGTTGTTCGGGCTCACCCTGGGCGGCTGGGTCGCGGACAAGATCCACCAGCGCGTGCCCAACGGCCGCCTGCTGTTCGCCGCGTTCAGCCTGGCGATTTCGACGGTCACCACGGCGTGGGCCCTGCATGCCGGGCGCATTGAAATCGGCGTGTTCGTGGCGGTGTTCAGCGTCGGTTGGCTGTTTGCGTACAACTTTTACACCTGCGTCTACACCGCGATCCAGGACGTGGTGGAGCCGCGCCTGCGTGCCACGGCGATGGCGTTGTACTTTGCCGGGCTGTATTTGCTCGGCGGCGGCCTGGGGCCGGTGGTGGTGGGCGGCTTGTCCGACTACTTCGCCCGCACGGCCATGGCCGCCGCCGGTGTCGACCAGATGACCGAAGCGTTCAAGGCCATCGGCCTGCACGACGCGATGTACCTGATCCCGGTGGCGCTGCTCTTGACCATGGTGTTCCTGTTCCTGGCATCACGCTGCTTCGTGCGCGATGCCAAGCGGATGAAGGACGGGATGAGCGCGCAGGTGGTGCCGGAGGGTGTCGTGGCGACGGCCTGAAGATTGTGTGGCAACATTGTTTTTGTGGCGAGGGAGCTTGCTCCCGCTCGGTTGCGCAGCGACCGCAACATTTTTGGGGCCGCTTCGCGCCCCAGCGGGAGCAAGCTCCCTCGCCACAGAGATCGTGTCTTACAGGTTATCCAACTTTTCATCCCGCCCTCGCAGCAGGCGATCGGGCATCGCCACTGCCGCCGCCAGTCCCAGTAACGACACCGCCGCGCTGATCAACAGCAAATCCCGGAACGTCGCCTGCAATGCCTGGCGCAAGGCATGCTGCGCCTCCCCCGGGGCGGCGCTCAGGCCGTCCAGCAAGACGTTGCCGGAATGCCCTTCGCCGATCAGCGACGAGCCGGCGAGCCGGGCGAAGCTTGAATCCTGCAGCAAGGCCAGCAGCAACGCCGACATCAGGGCCACACCCACCGCGCCGCCAAGGGAGCGGAACAGGTTGGTGGTGCTGGTGGCGACGCCGATGTCCTGTTGGTGCACGGAGTTCTGCGAACCCACCAGCGACGTGGGGAACTGCATGCCGGAGGCGATGCCGCTGAGCAGCATGAACAGGCTGCTGAGCCAGAACGCGTCAGGCGGGGTGAAAGCCATGCCGAGGATGGCGAATGGAACGAGCAGGGCGCCGCTCAGGATCATCGGTTTGTAGCGCCCCGTGACCGAGGTACGGCGGCCGGCGAAATACGCGCCCATCGGCAACCCCATCGCCAGTGGCAACAAGTGCAAGGCCGCGCTGTCGGCACCGGCACCGGTCACGCTCTGGAAGCGCAACGGCACCAGCACTGTCAGGGATATCGCCTGGAAACTGGTGAAGAACACCGTGCACCAGCACAGCACCGCGCTGCGGTTGACGAACAGGTGCATCGGCAGCAATGGTTCCCGCGCCCGGCGTTCGTGCCAGACGAACACCCCCAGGGCTATCCCCGCGCACCCCAGCAGCCCCAGCACTTCATGGCTGTGCCAGGCATGGCCCTGGCCGACCTCGGTGATCCCCAGAAGCAACGCCGTCAGGCCGATGATCAGCAACACGGTGCCCAGGTAGTCGATGATCGGCGTGCGTTGCGGCACTGGCAGCCCCACCAGGGTACGTCGGGCCACCCACCAGGCCGTGAGGCCCAGCGGCAGGTTGATCCAGAACACCCAGCGCCACGACAAGTATTCGGTCATATAACCACCGAGCACCGGCCCGGCCACGCTGGCCACCGCGTACATGCTGCTGAAATACCCCTGGTAGCGACCCCGTTCGCGGGGCGGGATGATGTCGCCGATGATCGCCTGGCTCACCGAAATCATCCCGCCGGCGCCGATGCCCTGGACGATCCGCGCCAGTACCAGTTGCTCCATGTTTTGTGCCAGGCCACAGAGCAGCGAGGCCAGGGTGAACAGGCCCATGCCGAACAGCATCAGCGGCCGGCGCCCGTAGAGGTCGCCGAGTTTGCCGTAGATCGGCACCGCCACGGTCATGGCGACCATGTAGCCGGAGATCACCCAGGCCAGCAGGCTGACGTCGGAAAATTGTGCGGAGATGGCCGGCATCGAGACGGCGACGATGGTCTGGTCCAGCGCACCCAGGAAAATCGCCAGCATCAAGGCCACCAGCACGCTGCGGATGGCCGGTTTCGGGGCTTGGAGTGTATTGAGCTGAGTCACGGCAGAACCTGCGGGCATTGCGCCGAAGAGGCGAATGGGACGAAGCCCGCAGTTTAAGTCGGTAGGCGGCTATTCGATAGCCTCGTAAGGAAGTCCGACGTAATTTTCCGCGATGGTTTTTCGGCCGGCCTCGGAGTCGAGGAAATATTCCAGTTCGGCTTCGCTGATGCGCTGGTTGAAGGCATCGTCGTCGAAGCGGTGCAGCATCGAAGTCATCCACCACGAGAACCGCTCGGCTTTCCACACGCGCCGCAGGCAGATGGCCGAATATTGCTCCAGCAAATCCACACGGCCGTCGCGATAGACCTTGAGCAGAATGTTGAACAGCGTGCTGACATCGCTGGCCGCCAGGTTCAGCCCCTTGGCCCCGGTCGGCGGGACGATGTGGGCCGCATCGCCCACCAGGAACATCCGCCCGTACTGCATCGGCTCGACCACGAAGCTGCGCAGCGGCGCGATGCTTTTCTCGATGGACGGGCCGGTTACCAGGGCTTCGGCCAAGTCGGCGGGCAGGCGATTTTTCAGTTCACCCCAGAAACGCTCGTCCGGCCAGTCGGCCACTTGCTCCTCGGCAGGGACTTGCAGGTAGTAACGGGTGCGGGTCTTGGAGCGCATGCTGCACAGGGCAAAACCGCGGGCGTGCCGAGCGTAGACCAACTCCTCGTGGACCGGCGGGGTGTCGGCCAGCACGCCGAGCCAGCCAAACGGGTAGACGCGCTCGAAGACCTTGAGTTTTTCTGCCGGAATGGACTGTCGCGCCACGCCGTGGAAACCATCGCAACCGGCAATGTAGTCGCAGTCCAGGCGCCAGGTTTGCCCTTCATGCTCGAAGGTCACGAAGGGGTGTTCGGTTTGCATGTCGTGGGGCTGGGCGTTGCTGGCCAGGTAGAGGGTGCGGGCGCCGGCGGCTTCGCGAGCGGCCATCAAGTCCCGGGTGACTTCGGTCTGGCCGTAGACCATGACGTTTTTACCGCCGGTCAGGCCCTTGAGGTCAATGTGCACCCGCCGATCGTTGAGCACCAGTTCAAAGCCGTCATGGGGCAGGCCTTCGGCGTCCATGCGTTGGCCGACGCCCGCCTGGCGCAGCAGTTCGACCATGCCTTGCTCCAGCACACCGGCGCGGATGCGGCTCAGTACATAGTCCGGGGTCTGGCGTTCGAGGATGACAGTGTCGATTCCAGCGTTATGCAGCAACTGGCCGAGCAGCAGGCCAGAGGGGCCGGCACCGATAATAGCGACTTGGGTCTTGAGGGTTTTCATTGTTCTTATGACTCGCACGAAGCACGCGACCAGGGTCGGTGTTGATTGTTGTGGACCGAGTGCCTACATTTTTCGCTTGCGGACCTGTCAGTTGAAGGGGAAAACTGAGCCGATACCTGTACTTTCTGCCAATTGGTGCGATTATCGCCCGCAACCCCAGGCCCGGATCCACGTTATGAAAAAACCTGATCTGCCTTCGATCCCGGTGTTCAAGCTCTACGGTGAAAGCCAGGAATGGCCGACGCCGGACCTGCTGCACTGCGAAACCATCTCCAAGCGCAGTCGCGAGCATCAATGGGAAATCAAGCCCCATCGGCACGCCGATCTGTGTCAGTTGTTGTTTGTCTTCAAGGGCCAGGCGGAACTGGAAATCGAAGGCCGGCGCACCCAGCTCACCGAGCCAGCCGTGCAGATCCTGCCGCCGCTGTCGGTCCATGGCTTTCGTTTTTCCGAGGATGTGGAAGGTTACGTGGTGACGTTGGCGGCGCCGCTGGTCACACACCTGCAAGCGCAACTGGGGCATTCGGTCAATGTGCTGGCCCAGGCCGAAAGCTACCCCGCCCTTGAGAATGCCGAGTACCTCAACAGCCTGTTCAGCGCCTTGCAGAATGAATACATGGGGCATCAGCCGGCTCGGGAAATGCTGATGCATGCGCTGGTCAGCGTGATCATGGTCTGGGTCAGCCGCCAGGTGATGCAACGCCACACCCAGGCCCAGCGCCCGCAACGGGCCCGGGAATACCTCAACGGGTTCATTCAGTTGGTGGAAGAAACCTATCGCGAGCACGTCAAGGTCGAAGATCTGGCCCATCGCCTGGGCATTTCCGTGTCGCACCTCAACGGCACCTGCCGGGAACTGGCGGGGCAACCGGCATTGCAGATCATGCATGAGCGCCAGTTGCTGGAAGCCAAGCGCCTGCTGACCTACACCGGCATGACCATCTACGAGATTTCCGAACTGCTCGGGTTTTCCGACCCGACCAACTTCACCCGGCTGTTCCGCCGGCGCGTCGGCATCTCGCCCAAGGCGTTCCGGGACCGGCTCAAGACCGATCAACAGGACGACTGACCACGCCTCAGCGCAGGGCGTTCAGGGTCGCGCTGTGGGGGATGCAGCGTTCGAAGTTGCAACTGGCGTGTTCACGGGGCAGTTGCCTGGCCTGCTCGACCCGGTAGGCCGCAGTGCCATATAGCGCAAGCGTGGCGGCGCAGGTGACGAAAATGGCGAGGCGTCTTTTTATTTTGATGTTCATGGCGGTGACCTCTGAACGAATACCCGGGGGTACTACATTGAGCATAGGTCAGCCGTGGCGGGTTGCCAGCCGGGCAAGTGTTGCATTTAACCCGATATTCAAGACGCTGATATCCCTGTGGGAGCGAGCTTGCTCGCGACGACGGCGGCACATCCGGCATCGATGCAAGCTGACACTCCGCTATCGCGAGCAAGCTCGCTCCCACAGGGGATAGGGGGCTTTGAGGTTGGTTACGCCAGATGTTCAGGCTTCATCGGATCCCCTGGCTTGACGTCCAGTTGCTTGCGCACGTCTTCGAACATTTCGTCGTAGTACTTGTGCATCGAGCCGATGCTGGCGGTCTTGGGCAAGCCGTATTTCTGGGCGATACGCGTGGCATGGCGGGCGAAG
The DNA here is from genome assembly GCF_059579345.1 of Pseudomonas sp. FSO-7. NCBI lineage: Bacteria > Pseudomonadati > Pseudomonadota > Gammaproteobacteria > Pseudomonadales > Pseudomonadaceae > Pseudomonas > Pseudomonas sp. FSO-7. The sequence goes on from NZ_CM184193.1 coordinate 1,423,756, forward strand.
TCGAAGGCCTGGTCCTTGGCCAGGAAGAAGGTCTCGTCCAGGGCCTTGTCCTCGACCGTGCCGTGGATCTGGAACGACATGCCTGTGCCCTCTTCGGGGTTCTGCTCAACCTTGTAGTCGATGCACAGGTTGTAGCTGAAATCATCCTTGTTCAGCGCATGGCGCTCCATGTGCAGGTGACCGGGTTCGAACATGGCCATAAAACGACTCTCCTTCGAAGGCGTGGGTGTAGGACAGACCCTGGATCCGCCCCGCAAGTTTCCTGTTATCGATAAGCGATGCCGGGTGTCGACGTGCTGATGCGGGTGCCGGCAGTGCCTTGGACGATAGCATCGATGTCCGACAGCGACCCGATCACCGCGACCTTGCCCGTGTTGCGCGCGAATTCGCAGGCGGCCTGCACCTTCGGCCCCATGGAGCCGGCGGCGAAGCCGAGCCGGTCCATTTCGTCGGGGTGGGCCTGGGCGATGGCTTTCTGGGTCGGTTTGCCGAAGTCGATGAACGCGGCGTTGACGTCGGTGGCGATCACCAGCAGATCGCTTTCCAGCTGTTCGGCCAACAGCGCCGAGCACAGGTCCTTGTCGATCACCGCTTCCACGCCTTGCAGCTTGCCGTCGGCGTCGTACATCGTCGGAATGCCGCCACCGCCGGCACAGATCACGATGCTGCCTTTTTCCAGCAGCCATTTGATCGGGCGGATTTCAAAGATGCGCTTGGGCCTGGGGCTTGCGACCACACGGCGGAACTTCTCGCCATCCGGGGCGATGGCCCAGCCTTTCTCGGCGGCCAGTTTTTCGGCTTCGACCTTGTCGTAGACTGGGCCGATCGGTTTGGTCGGCTTCTTGAAAGCAGGATCGTTGGCGTCGACTTCGACTTGGGTCAGCAGCGTTGCGAAAGGCACTTCGAAGTCCAGCAGGTTGCCCAATTCCTGTTCGATGATGTAACCGATCATGCCCTCGGTTTCGGCGCCGAGCACGTCCAGCGGATACGGCGTGACCGAGGTGTAGGCTGCCGCCTGCAATGACAGCAGGCCCACCTGCGGGCCGTTGCCGTGGGCGATGACCAGTTGGTTGCCGGGGTGGATCTTCGCGATCTGTTCGGTCGCGGTGCGGATATTGATGCGTTGGTTGTCTGCGGTCATGGGTTCACCCCGACGCAGGAGGGCGTTACCGCCCAGGGCAACGACGATACGCATGATATTGTCCTTTTAAAAATGGAACGAACTCCGCAGTCTCCTGTGGGAGCGAGCTTGCTCGCGATGACGGCGGCACATCCAACATCAATGCAAACTGACATTCCGCCATCGCGAGCAAGCTCGCTCCCACAGTGAAGAGCACTTCAGCATGGGAGCGGGCGGTGTTCAGATATCCGCCAGCGCCGCCACCAGGATCGCCTTGATGGTGTGCATGCGGTTTTCCGCCTGTTCGAAGGCGATGTTGGCTGGGGACTCGAACACGTCCTCGGTTACTTCCACGCCATTGGCCAGGTTTGGATAACGGGCGGCGATGTCCTTGCCGACCTTGGTTTCGCTGTTGTGGAACGCCGGCAGGCAATGCATGAATTTCACCCGTGGGTTGCCCGAGGCTTTCATCATTTGCGCGTTGACTTGGTAGGGCAGCAATTGCTCGATGCGTTCATCCCAGGCTTCCACCGGCTCGCCCATGGACACCCAGATGTCGGTATGGATGAAGTCCACGCCCTTGACCGCTTCCTTCGGGTCTTCGGTGATGGTGATGCGTGCACCGCTTTCAGCGGCGAAGGCCTGGCATTGGTCGATGAAGTCCTGGTGCGGCCACAGGGCTTTCGGTGCGCCGATGCGCACGTCCATGCCCAGTTTGGCGCCGATCATCAGCAGCGAATTGCCCATGTTGTAGCGGGCATCGCCCAGGTAGGCGTAGCTGATGTCATGCAGCGGCTTGTCGCTGTGCTCGCGCATGGTCAGGGTGTCGGCGATCATTTGGGTGGGGTGGAATTCGGCGGTCAGGCCGTTGAACACCGGCACCCCGGCGAACTTGGCCAGTTCCTCGACGATCTCCTGTTCGAAGCCTCGGTATTCGATGGCGTCGAACATCCGCCCCAGGACCCGGGCGGTGTCTTTCATGCTTTCCTTGTGGCCGATCTGCGACGACACCGGGTCGATGTAGGTGACGTGGGCGCCCTGGTCATGGGCCGCGACTTCGAAGGCGCAGCGGGTGCGGGTCGAGGTCTTCTCGAAGATCAACGCGATGTTCTTGCCCTTGAGGTGCGGCTGTTCGGTGCCGGTGTACTTGGCACGCTTGAGGTCGCGGGACAGGTCCAGCAGAAAGTGCAGCTCGCGGTTGGTGTGGTGCATCAGACTCAGCAGGCTGCGGTTGCGCATGTTGAACGCCATGATGTGGAACTCCTCAGGTGTAGGTTATCCCCAGGGCCGGTCTCTGCCGTGGGATGCAGAGCGTTGCCGGCCCTGGCTCAAAGGTCAGTAATCGATCGGGTCGCGAATGATCGGGCAGGTCATGCAATGACCACCGCCACGGCCCCGACCCAGTTCGCTGGCGCTGATGGTGATGACCTCCACGCCGGCCTTGCGCAGCAGGGTGTTGGTGTAAGTGTTGCGGTCATAGCCGATCACCACGCCCGGTTCCAGGGCCACGACGTTGTTGCCGTCGTCCCATTGCTCGCGTTCGGCGGCGAAGCTGTTGCCGCCGGTTTCCACCACCCGTAGCGCCGGCAGCTTGAGGGCCGCGGCCACGGTGTCGAGGAAGCTGCCGTCCTCGCGGCGCACATCGATACCGCCGGGCTTGCTTTCGTCAGGGCGCAGTGAGAAGGCGACGATCTGGCTCACCACTTCCGGGAATACCGTGACCAGGTCGCGGTCGCAGAAGCTGAACACGGTATCCAGGTGCATGGCGGCCCGGGATTTCGGCAAGCCGGCGACGATTACCCGCTCCACGGCCTTGTGCTTGAACAGGTTCAACGCCAGTTGGCCGATGGCTTGGTGGGACGAGCGTTCGCCCATGCCGATCAACACCACGCCATTGCCGATGGGCATGACATCGCCGCCTTCAAGCGTGGCGTTGCCGTGCTCCTGGTCCGGGTCGCCGTACCAGACCTGGAACTCGGCCTGGGTGAATTCGGGATGGAACTTGTAGATAGCGCTGGTCAGCAGGGTTTCCTGGCGGCGCGCCGGCCAGTACATCGGGTTCAGGGTCACGCCGCCGTAGATCCAGCAGGTGGTGTCGCGGGTGAACTGGGTGTTGGGCAGCGGCGGCAGGATGAAGCTGGAGTGCCCGAGGAAGTCGCGGAACATCTGGATGGTCTTGCCGCCGAAGCTGTCCGGCAGGTCATCGGCCGAGACGCCGCCGATCAGGAACTCCGCGATATGGCGCGGTTCCAGGCTGCGCAACCACGAACCGACTTCATTCACCAAGCCCAGGCCCACCGAGTTGGCGGTGATCTTGCGCTGCAGGATCCAGTCCAGGGCTTCGGGGATGGCGACGATGTCGGTCAGCAAGTTGTGCATTTCCAGCACGTCGATATCACGCTCGCGCAGCTTGGTGACGAAATCGAAATGGTCGCGCTTGGCCTGGTTGACCCAGATCACATCGTCGAACAGCAGCTCGTCGCAGTTGTTCGGGGTCAGCCGCTGGTGGGCCAGGCCAGGGGAACACACCATGACTTTACGCAGTTTGCCGGCTTCGGAATGAACGCCGTACTTCACTTTTTCCGTGGTCATTACACATCCTCCCGTTAAAACAATCAGCCAACTACAAGGTCAGGAAGCCGTCGTAGAGCCCATAGGCCGCCACCAGGGCGCCTACGATCACTGCGGCGAAAATCAGCTTCTCGACAGAGGTGAAAATCGGTTTGCCCGACTCGCGCTTGGCCTTGGCGAACAGAATCGCGCCGGGGGCATAGAGCAGGGCGGAGAGCAGCAGGTACTTGATTCCGCCGGCATACAGCAGCCACACCGCGTAGATCAGGGCGATGGCGCCGATGACCAGGTCCTTGCGGCGCTCGGCCAGGGCGTTTTGATAGGTCTCGCCGCGCACCGCCAGCAGCACGGCGTAGGCCGCCGACCACAGGTACGGCACCAGGATCATCGAGGTGGCGAGGTAGATCAGTGACAGGTAAGTGCTGGCCGAGAACAGGGTGATGACCAAAAACAGCTGGACCATCGCGTTGGTCAGCCACAGGGCGTTGGCCGGTACGTGGTTGGCATTCTCCCGGCGCAGGAACTCGGGCATGGTGTGGTCCTTGGCGGCGGCGAACATGATCTCGGCGCACAGCAGCACCCAGGACAGCAGGGCACCGAGCAGCGAGATGATCAGGCCGACGCTGATCAGCACCGCGCCCCAGTGCCTCACGACATGCTCCAGTACGGCGGCCATGGACGGGTTCTGCAACTTCGCCAGTTCCGGCTGGGTCATGATGCCCAGGGACAGCACGTTCACCAGCACCAGGAACAGCAGCACGGTGATGAAACCGATCACGGTGGCCTTGCCGACGTCGCTGCGTTTTTCGGCGCGGGCGGAAAAAATACTCGCCCCCTCGATGCCGATGAACACCCACACGGTGACCAGCATCATGTGTCGCACCTGGGTCATCACGCTGCCCAGGTCCGGATTTTTCAGGCCCCAGATGTCAGCGGTGAAGATATCGAGCTTGAAGGCGAACACCGCGATCAGCACGAACAGCACCAGCGGCACGACCTTGGCCACGGTGGTGACGAGGTTGATGAACGCGGCTTCCTTGATGCCGCGCAGCACCAGCCAATGCACTGCCCACAACAACACCGAGGCGCCGATTACCGCCGCGACGGTGTTGCCTTCACCAAAGATCGGGAAGAAGTAGCCCAAGGTGCTGAACAGCAACACGAAGTAACCGACGTTGCCCAGCCAGGCACTGATCCAGTACCCCCAGGCGGACGAAAAACCCATGTAGTCGCCGAACCCGGCCTTGGCGTAGGCATACACGCCGCCGTCCAGGTCGGGCTTGCGGTTGGCCAGGGTCTGGAACACAAAGGCCAGGGTCAGCATGCCGACGGCGGTGATGGCCCAGCCGATCAGCACGGCGCCGACGTCTGCACTGGCCGCCATGTTCTGGGGCAGGGAAAAGATTCCGCCGCCGATCATCGAACCCACTACCAAGGCGACCAGCGCACCCAGTCGAAGTTTTCCCGGGGTATCAGACATTTGTAATACTCCAATGCTGGAGAAGAGAGTTAACAGCCTAAGTCGATTTGCAAACCCAATCGCTGATCTGGATCAGTACATGGCAACATTCCATTGTTGATGAGAGACTTAACAACCCTTCTTCGCGTATTGAAGTAAGCGACGAGGCCCATGGCAGAGGCTTCGTACAAGACAGGCGAAATGAATGCCTAACGCCGTGAACACTGACGCTAGTTGGTTTATTTGAGTTGGCAAATTTCTTCAGGTTGTTCTTTAGGTTAATGTCATTAGGCTATGTTCGATGTTTTTTTAGATTAAGTCAGACTAAATCGGGCGAGGGTTAAGATTAATAGGGTTCTATAACGCGTAAATAAATGGTCGGACTTTTTAATTGTCGACGTTATTCACAATGCTTATGACGTCTTATTTATATTTTCAGGGATGAGAAAAAAATGACGCAACCGATGCAGAAGCTACGACTTGGCGCATTGATCGCACTGGTGGTGGGTTCGATGATTGGTGGCGGGATCTTCTCCTTGCCGCAAAACATCGCCGCCCGGGCCGATGTCGGTGCGGTGCTGATCGGTTGGGGCATCACGGCGGTGGGCATGTTGGCGCTGGCCTTCGTGTTCCAGACCTTGGCCAATCGCAAGCCGGAGCTGGACTCGGGGGTGTATGCCTATGCCAAGGCCGGATTCGGCGACTACATGGGATTCTCATCAGCCTGGGGCTACTGGATCAGCGCCTGGCTGGGAAACGTCGGCTACTTCGTCCTGCTGTTCAGCACGTTGGGCTATTTCTTTCCGGTCTTCGGCCAAGGCAACACACCGGTGGCCATTGCTTGTGCCTCGTTGCTGCTGTGGGCGGTGCATTTTTTGGTGCTGCGGGGCATCAAGGAGGCTGCGTTCATCAACCTGGTGACCACCATCGCCAAGGTCGTGCCATTGGTGATGTTCATCGTCATTGCCGCCGTGGCGTTCAAAGCCGAGGTGTTCAGCCGTGACATCTGGGGGGCGATGAATCCGGACCTGGGCAGTGTGATGGATCAGGTGCGCCACATGATGCTGGTCACCGTGTTCGTCTTCATCGGCATCGAAGGGGCCAGTGTGTATTCGGCGCGGGCGCAAAAGCGCACGGATGTGGGGAGGGCGACGGTCATCGGGTTCCTGGGCGTGCTGGCACTGCTCGTGCTGGTGAACGTGTTGTCCCTCGGGGTCATGAGTCAGCCTGAACTGGCGCGGCTGCAAAATCCGTCCCTGGCCGGGGTGTTGGAGCACATTATCGGCCCCTGGGGCGCGTTGCTGATCAGCCTGGGGCTGGTGGTGTCACTGCTTGGTGCGCTGCTGTCCTGGGCGCTGCTGTGCGCGGAAATCCTCTACGCCACTGCCCGGGACAAAACCATGCCGGCATTCCTGGCCCGGGAGAACGCCAATCATGCACCGGTCAACGCGCTGTGGCTGACCAACGGGATGATCCAGATTTTTTTGCTGATCACGCTGTTTTCCGCCGGCACCTATACCAGCCTGATTTACCTCGCCTCATCGATGATCCTGGTGCCGTACCTGTGGTCGGCGGCCTATGCGGTGCTGCTCTGCGCACGGGGCGAAACCTATGGACAGGCCTCGGCCCGGCGCATGAAAGATCTGTGCATCGGCGGCATTGCGCTGTGTTACGCGGTGTGGCTGTTGTATGCCGGCGGGGTGAAATACCTGCTGCTGTCGGCGCTGTTGTATGCGCCGGGGGTCATCCTGTTTGCCCAGGCCAAGCGTGAGCAGGGACTGCCGTTGTTTACGTCTCTGGAAAAGGTGATTTTTGCGGGTGTGGCGGCGGGGGCGGGGTTGGCGGCTTATGGGTTGTACAGTGGGTTTTTGGCGTTGTGAGGCTCTCCGCGTTGTCGAGGCGGACCCTTGTGGCGAGGGAGCTTGCTCCCGCTGGGGCGCGCAGCGACCCCGAAGCCTGACGGCAAGGTGTTTCAAGCTGATGGAGTGTCTTTTGGAGAGGGCTGCTGCGCAGCCCAGCGGGAGCAAGCTCCCTCGCCACAGGGGGACGGTTTTAAACCGGTGGTGAACGTCACCACCGTGCCCGATGCGCACCCAGTTCCGCCGCCGGCAAGGTCCATTGCAGCGGTGTCCCGGTGATTTTCAAGGGCACCTGCAGGCGGTGGGCAGGTCCCCAGGGGGTCTGCTCGACCACCAGTCCCTGATCATCGTCGGCCTCGGCCCGTAATGGGGTTGGGTCTCCCGCGCCACGCTCGATCAACAGCTTCGCCGTGCGCGCCAGTGACAAGCGTGCCGAGCCGCCCTGGCCGGTCGCCAAACGTCGGGTCAATAGCGCAATGACGCTGGCCGCCAGCAGATAGCCGGTGCCATGGTCCAGCGCCTGCACCGGCAGCGGAGTCGGTTTGTCGCTGTGTTTCCAAGCCATGCCGGCTTCGGCGATGCCGCTGCTCATCTGCACTAGGCTGTCGAAGCCGCGCCGGTTTTGCCACGGGCCGCTCCAGCCGTAGGCGTTGAGGCTGACGTCGATCAGGCCCGGGGCCATCTGCCGACGCTGCTCGGCGCCGTAGCCCAGGTGCTCCAAGGCGTCGGCCCGGTAGCCGTGCAGGAGGATGTCGGTGTCCTTGAGCAATGCCTCGAACGCCGCTCGATCATCGGCCCGATGCAAGTCGAGGCGGGCGCAGCGTTTGCCCAAGGTGACTTCCGGGACCACGCCAGGCTCGTTCCAAGTCGGCGGGTCGATGCGCAGCACGTCGGCCCCCAGGCCGGCGAGGAGGCGGCTGGCGACGGGGCCGGCCAGCACGCGGGTCAGGTCCAATACCTTGAGGCCCGCCAGCGGCTGGGTCACGGCGCCGAGCCAGGGCTTGCGCTGCTCCCCAGTCGTTTCACTCAGTTGCACCAGCGGCTCGGCATTGACCGCCAGGCCTTGAGGGTGGGTTTGCCAGGCCTGCCACGAACGCATCTCGGCGGCGCAACCGCCGGCGTCGACCACGGCCTGCTCCAGCTCGGCCTTGTTCCAGCGGGCCACCCTCGCCGCCATGTCGACGCGGTCGGTGCAAGTGCCGAGGACCTTTTCCGCGGCCAGGCGATGATGGGGTGCGTTGGTGTGCAGGCGAATCCAGCCGTCGGCGCTGGCGTAGTCGCCGGCCACCGGGTCCCACATTGGCGGCACGTTCCAGCCGATGGGGCGCAGGGACGTGGAGAACCAGAACGACGCCAGGCGCCGGTCGACCTCGACGGGTGGCAGGCGGCCGGTTTGCTGGTGGATGAGTGCGGCGGTCGCCTGGCCGGCCACGGCGATGCTGGCGCTGGCCAACTCCGTGACGGCGAATGCCGAGGGCAGGGCGCCTTCTCCGCTGAAGGTGATTGGGGTCGTGGGCAAGCCGAGCGCAGCTTGCATGGACGTGAGCAGATCGGCCATCGAAAGCCCTCCAGTGCGAGAGGGCGATCATAGTTCAAAAATCCGTTGGGGGCCGCTTTGCGGCCCAGCGCGAGCACACTGCCTCGCCACTTGCGCCCTGCACCTGTTCCGGGCGCGACCAGATCCACAGGTTGCCCAGGCCCATGCCCGTGAGCGCCAGGTAGACCGGCCAGCGCTGGTCGAGCATCACCAGCATCAGCCCGGCACACAGCAGCATGCTGGCGGTGGCACTGACCTTGGCCCGGCGCGGGATGACCTTGCCGTTGCGCCAGTTGTGCAGCATCGGCCCGAACAGCCGATGGTTCTCCAGCCACGCGCTCAGGCGCGGCGAACTGCGGGTCGCGGCCCAGGCGGCCAGCAGGATGAATTCGGTGGTCGGCAGGCCGGGCACGACGATGGCGACCAGGCCGATGGCCAGGCTGGTGTAGGCGAGCAGGGCGAAGAGCCGTTGGGTGAGTTTTGAGGGTGTGCGGCTCATGTATTTCTATCCGACATGCACTTTCCACTGCGGGAGCGAGCTTGCTCGCGATGGCGGTGTGTCAGGCGCATGAAGGGCGACTGGTCTGGCGTCATCGCGAGCAAGCTCGCTCCCACAGGGGTTCCTGGGGGGCAGCAAGTTATGTATCCACCATAAATCCCAGTGGGAGGCAGTGCCCGTCAGGCCAGCTCGGCCGCATAGGCCTGTTCCAGCAGCACCGTGAAGCGATTGAAGGCGTCCAGCGCGCCTTTGTCCGCCTCGGCTTCCTGCTGTTCGGTAAAGGCCAGGCCGTCGAGGGTGCGGGTGAAGGTTTTCCAGCCTTCGGCGCGTCCGCCGGCAGGTTCCGCCAAGTGCCGGGCGCCGAAGGTTTCGCTCAGCCCCAGGCCCACGGCACGCTTGATCAGGAACGCGGCACCGAGTTTGGAACCTTCGGAGACGAACAGCCAGCCCAGGGCTTCGGCCTGGGTTGGGTTGTTCACCGCACCGGCCACCGGCGCGGGGACTTCGGTGTCCAGGTCGGCGAGATCCGCCTTGGCGGCGTCGGCCCGGCAACGGGCCGGCAGGTCGGGAATCAGGGCGGACAGCTCGGCGTCGTTGTACATCGCCACCAGTTCCGACTGGAACAGGTACTGGGCGACAACGAAACGGGCGAAGCTGGCCGGGGTTTCGAACGGGGCGTGGGCCTTGACCAGCGCGTCGAGCTTGCTGTGGGGCTCGTGGGTGATCTGGTTCAGGCGTTGGGAGCGGGAAGTGGCGCGTTGTGAGGTCATGAAAAATTCCTTCGAATGAGAATGTGTGGCGAGGGAGCTTGCTCCCGCTCGGTTGCGCAGCGACCGCAAGTTCTTGGGACTGCTGCGCAGTCCAGCGGGAGCAAGCTCCCTCGCCACAGGACATTTGGCTTGCCGAAAAATCTTTGTCAGATATCCCAGATCAGATTCACCGCGAAGTTACGCCCAGGCGCCGTCAGGCGATCGAGGTTGGCGGGGCTCAGCACTGCCGCTTCGCCGACACTGTCGTAGCCGCGCACGTCATCCCACAGCCAGTACTTCTTGTCGGTGAGGTTGTAGAAGCCGCCGCTGACGGTCACGTCGCCGGTCACCTTGTAGAAACCCGTCAGGTCGAGGATGCCGAAGCCTGGCGTTTTGAACTGGCTGCTCACGCCATCGGGCGAGTTGAAGTTGCTGTCGTCGACGCGGTCCTTTTTCTTGACCAGGGTCCAACTGAGCAAGGTGCCGAACTGCTCCTGGTCGTAGCCCAGGCCAAACACGCCAGTGAGCGGGTTGACGCTGTTGAGCGGCTCGCCCGTGTCGTTGTTGCGACCATAGAGGTAGGCCACCGAGCCTTGGGTGTAGAGGCCCTTTGGCGCGCCCAGCACGTCCAGGTCCAGGCGTCCCTTGGCTTCGACACCCTTGATGGTGGCGTGCTTGATGTTGTTGCTCTGGAAGGTCAACTGGTTGGCGCCGGGGGTGATGGCGTCCTCGTTGATGAAGTCGCGGTACTTGTTGTAGAACACCGCCACGTCGAACGAACCGGAATCGAAACGGCCGCGCAGGCCGGTCTCGTAGCCCTGGCTTTTTTCCGGCTCCAGGTCGGGGTTGGGCTCCACGCTATAGCCGGCGCCGGGGTTGTCGAAACGACCGTACAGGGCCTTGGCGGTCGGGGTGCGGAAACCTTCGGCGTACTGGCCGTACCAGGTGTACTGGTCGGTCAGGGCATAGGTCACGCCGAATTTCGGCGAGACGCGGTGCCAGGTCTTGTTCTTGTCGCTGACTTGACCGCCACTGGTGGGGTCCACGGTGTTGAGGAACTCCTCGGTCAGGTGCGGCTTGAGCTGGGTGTAGTCGTAGCGCAGGCCGGGCGTGAAGGTCCATTTGTCCCAACTGATCTGGTCCTGGGCGAACAGGGCGTAGCTGTTGATGGTCGGGTCCGGGAAATCACTGGCTTTTGCCAACACGTCCCGGGTGCTGATGGCGCCCACCGCGGAGCAACCGACGCCGACCGCCAGGCACACGCCATTGCCGCTGCGCGAGCCGGTGACTTTCTGCTGCTTGATCGTGGTGCCATAGGTCAGCGCGTGATCGGTGTCGGCGATGCTGAAGGCCTTGTCCAGTTGCGCATCGAAGACCCACTGTTTTTCTTCGTAGAGGGTATCCCGGGTGCGCAGCACCTGGCGGGTGATCGGGAAGTAGAACTCGGCGGTGCTCTGGTCGGTCTTGGCGACCTGGTGGTTCAGGCTCCACTTGACGTGATCGGCCAGCAAGCTGTCGAGGGCGAAGCTGTGCTCCAGGCCGAAACGCTCGCGGGTGATGGTGTCGTTGCCGGTGCGCCACTGGTACATGCCGCCGGGCAGCACAAAGTTGGGGATCGCCGGCTGGCCGTTGGCGTAGGGGCCGCCGTAGGCGCTTTTCAGGTCGGTGTCGCGGTCGTCCTTGTATTTCTCGTAGACCAGGCCAAGGCGTGCGTCATCACTGTAATTCCAGCCCAGCTTGGCCAGCACGTTGTTGGCGCGCACGTCTTCCGGGTTGGCGGCGGTGCGGTCCAGGCCGGTGCCGTTATGGCTGCCGTAGGATTCGGTTTCGTGACCGTCACGCTGGCTGTAGTGCAGCAGACCGTCGAAGGGGCCGCTGCGGCCGGCGACGGTGGCGGACTTGAGCCAGCTCTCGTCGGCGGAGCTGTAGCCGGTCTTCAGGCGCGCGCCAACGTCCTCGCCCGGCTTGATGATGTCGTCCGGGTCAAGGGTGAAGTAGCTGACGGCACCGCCAATGGCGTTGCTGCCGTACAGCACCGAGGCCGGGCCGCGGAGGATTTCCACGCGCTTGATGATTTCCGGGTCGACGTAATTGCGCTGGGTCTTGGCGTAGGGGCCGTTGAAGAAACCGCCGGGCACTTCCACGCCGTCGACCTGGGTCAGGATCCGGTTGCCGTCGATGCCGCGAATGTTATAGCCGCTGATGCCACCGCGCTGGCCCGCACCGCCCACCGACACGCCCGGTTCATAGCGCACCAGGTCCTTGAGGGTATTGACGTTGTTGCGGTCCAGTTCCTGGCGGTCGTGGACGGTGACCGTGCTCGGGACGCTGGTGATGTCCTGTTCCTGGCGGGTGGCGCTGATGGTCACCTGTTGCAACTCCAGCGCGCTGCCGCTGCTTTGCTTTTCCAGGACGATGCTGTTGTCGCCCAGTTTGCGGTAGCCCAGGTGGGTCCCCGCCAACAGGCGCTCCAGGGCTTTTTCCGGCGGCAGCGAGCCGTTCACCCCGGGCGACGCGACGCCTTCGGCCAGTTCCGCCGGCATGCCGACTTGCCAGCCGGTGACGGCGGTGAAGGCATTCAAGGCCGAGACCAGCGGCTGTCGGGCGATGGCAAAGGTGTAGTCGCCCATGTTGCGGGCTGGGGATTGTACGGTATTGGCGGCCAGGGCGAGCGGCGCGGTGCCGGCCATCAGGATGGCGGCGGTGAGCAGTGACAGCGTGCAAGAGGGGGCAACAAGAAACCGGCAAGTAAGGCGAGAGGACATCGATAGCGCTCCGTGTCGCATCTGTTATAGGTGCAGATCGCATCGCTGGATGCGAATCAATTGCATTGGCTATAACGAGACGAACCAGCGGAGCCTATCGAGTAAAAATAATTCTCATTTAGTTCAAGATCACCAGCGCCGGGAACTCCTGAAGCCGCGCCGAGGTGATATGGGCCAGGGAGCGGACCACGTCCAACGGCTGATCGAGGCGGTAATTGCCGGTCACCGCGACATTGGCCAACTGTTCGTTACTGTTGATGATCCAGCCGGGGTAGTAGCGGCGCAGCTCGGCCAGTACCTGGCTCAGCGGCCGGTTCTCGAACACCAGCCGCCCCTGGACCCAGGCCAGGTCCGTGTTGGCATCGAGCCGGGCCGGGCGGTCGAAGCCGTTGGGGCCGATGCGGATGCTTTCCCCGGCCGACAGCCGCACGTGGGTGTCGTTGCGGTTGGCCCGCAGGTCCACATCACCGCGCTGCACTTGGACCTGGGCCACGCCGTCGAGGTAACGCACGGCGAACGTGGTGTCGCTGACGCTGGCGGTGACCGGGCCGGCATCGATTTCCAGGGGCAGGGTGCGGTTGCCCGGCACTTCGAAGAAGGCCTCGCCTTTGTACAAGCGGGCCACATGCCGTTGTTCGTTGAACGTGCTGGAGAACGCCGAGTCGGTGTTGAGCAGGACCTTGGAGCCATCCTCCAATTGCAGGCGCTGGCGCTCACCGACCACCGTCAGGTGATCGGCCTGGAAATGCAGGGGCAGGTCGCTGAAGTTGAACAGGCCGAGAAACACCACGGCGGCGGTGGCCAGGGGTTTCCAGTGGGCGCGAAGGCGCGACAGCGCGGTGACCTTGGGCGCGGTTTCAAGTCGGCGGGCACTCTCCATCACCTGTGGGCCGTTCCAGATCGCCTGGGCCCGAGCGAACGCCTCGCCGTGACGTGGATCGGCCGCCAGCCAGGCCTGGAACTGCCGCGTCTGTTCCTCGCTGGGGCTGTCCAGCAGAATCAGCCAGTCCAGCGCCTGCTCCATGGCATGGGCGGTTTCCGGCGTCGGCGCAGGAGAAGGGGGAATGTCCGTCACGGTGAGTTCTCGTATTAGCGGCCAGCACAAGCTACAAGCCGCAGGCAGTAGGAGGCAAGCCTGCACGCAGCTTGAAGTTTATAGGCTGCGTTCAGCCACACCCACACAGATCGCCATGATCAGTTTCAGTTCCTTTTGCACCGTGCTCAGGGACACGTCCAGCCGTTCGGCGATTGCCTGGTAACGGTAGCCATGCAGGCGGCTGAGGATGAAGATCTGCTGTTGTCGCGGGCTCAGGGCCTGCAGGCTGACGTCCAGGCGCTCGAGCAGTTGTTGGGCATGGGCGGCGTCCTCGGCACTGCTCTGGAGAGCGGCGACGTTATGGACGACCTCCAGCGGTACGTCATCCAGCAGGGTTCGGGACTGGATGCGCCGGGCACGCAGATGATCCAGCGCCAGGTTGCGGGCGGTCTGGAAAACAAAGGGTTCGAGGTGCTCGACCGTGCGTTCGGCCAATGCGCGGGTGACGCGCAGGTAGGTTTCCTGAAGCAGGTCTTCGGCGGTACTGGGGTTGCTGACCATGCGCTCGAGGGTACGCAGCAGCGGCGTGCGCTGGGCGAGGAAGACGTGATGAAAGCGCGATTGACTCACGGTAGGGCCCGATCCGGTTTGAGTTGATGATAATGCTTATCATCTACGTTGCGGGTCAAGCCTTCATTTCACCAGCGTTGAAACCCTGTGGGAGCGAGCTTGCTCGCGATGACGGAGTGCCAGTCGCCATTGATGTTGGCTGATACACCGCTATCGCGAGCAAGCTCGCTCCCACAGAAAAGCTCAAGACTGCCGTGTCGGTTACTCGGCGTTACACAATGCCAGGCAGTTATCCAGCATGCGGTTGGAGAAGCCCCATTCGTTGTCATACCAGGCCAGTACCTTGAGCAGCTTGCCGCTGGCCTTGGTGTGGTTGGCGTCGAAGATCGACGACAGCGGGTTGTGGTTGAAATCGCTGGAGACCAGCGGCAGGGTGTTGTAGCCGAGGATCTTCGAATGCTGGCTGGCCTGGCGCAGCAGTTCGTTGACTTCTTCGGCCGACGCTTCGCGCTTGAGCTGCACGGTGAGGTCGACCAGGGACACGTTGATCACCGGTACGCGCACCGCCATGCCGGTCAGCTTGCCGGCCAGTTCCGGCAGCACCAGGCCCACCGCTTCGGCGGCGCCGGTCTTGCTCGGGATCATGTTCTGGGTGGCCGAACGGGCGCGGTACGGGTCGCTGTGGTAGACGTCGGTCAGGTTCTGGTCGTTGGTGTAGGCATGGATGGTGGTCATCAGACCGCTTTCGATGCCCAACTCGCGGTGCAGCACCTGGGCCACCGGGGCCAGGCAGTTGGTGGTGCACGACGCGTTGGAGATGATCTGGTGGGACTGGCGCAGGATATCGTGGTTCACGCCGTACACGACGGTGGCATCGGCGCCCTTGGCCGGGGCCGAGATGATCACCTTGCGGGCGCCGGCGCTGATGTGCGCGGCGGCCTTGGCACGGTCGGTAAACAGGCCGGTGCATTCGAACACGACGTCGATCTTCTCGGCCGCCCAAGGCAGTTCGGCCGGGTTGCGGATGGCGCTGACCGAGATGCGGTCGCCATTGACCGTCAGGCTTTCGTGGTCGTGCTGGACGTCGGCATCGAAGGTGCCATGCACGGTGTCGAACTTGAGCAGATGGGCATTGATGGCACTGTCGCCCAGGTCGTTGATGGCGACGATCTGCAGGTCGCGACGATAGCCTTGGGTATACAGTGCACGGAGGACGTTGCGGCCGATGCGGCCAAAACCATTGATTGCGATTCGAAGAGTCATTAACTGCGCCGCCGTCGATTTGTTGTTGGAATTACAAGATTATTCGCATAAAAATAGAAAACAAGCCTTTTTAATGGCAATATTTTGTTTTATCTACAACGAGTGACCTGAATCAACTGGTCCGAATGGTCAAAAACCGTCTGTCGCCTCGCCTTCCACACAGCGTGGGGCGGGCTTTTGACCAGCATAGACAATCAGGTCGCCACACCCGTTAGCCTGGAGTTCTACACATGCATCCCCGCGTTCTTGAGGTCACCGAACGGCTTATCGCCCGCAGCCGCGCCACGCGTGAGGCTTACCTTGCATTGATCCGTGGTGCTGCCAGCGACGGGCCGATGCGCGGCAAGCTGCAATGCGCCAACTTCGCTCACGGCGTGGCGGGTTGCGGCACCGAAGACAAGCACCACCTGCGGATGATGAACGCCGCCAACATCGCCATCGTGTCGTCCTATAACGACATGCTCTCGGCCCACCAGCCCTACGAAACCTTCCCGGAACAGATCAAGAAAGCCCTGCGCGAGATCGGCTCGGTCGGCCAGTTCGCCGGTGGCACGCCGGCGATGTGCGATGGCGTGACCCAGGGCGAGGCGGGGATGGAACTGAGCCTGCCGAGCCGCGAAGTGATCGCGCTCTCCACGGCGGTGGCGCTGTCCCACAACATGTTCGACGGCGCACTGATGCTCGGCATCTGCGACAAGATCGTCCCGGGCCTGATGATGGGCGCGCTGCGCTTCGGTCATTTGCCGACGATCTTCGTGCCCGGCGGGCCGATGGTCTCGGGCATTTCCAACAAGGAAAAAGCCGACGTGCGCCAGCGCTACGCCGAAGGCAAGGCCACCCGCGAAGAGCTGTTGGAATCGGAGATGAAGTCCTACCACAGCCCCGGCACCTGCACCTTCTACGGCACCGCCAACACCAACCAGTTGCTGATGGAAGTAATGGGTCTGCACCTGCCGGGCGCCTCGTTCGTCAACCCGAACACGCCACTGCGCGATGCCCTGACCCGTGAAGCGGCGTTTCAGGTGACGCGCCTGACCAAGCAAAGCGGCAACTTCATGCCTATCGGCGAAATTGTCGACGAGCGCTCGCTGGTCAACTCCATCGTCGCGTTGCACGCCACCGGCGGCTCCACCAACCACACCCTGCACATGCCGGCTATCGCCATGGCGGCGGGTATCCAGCTGACCTGGCAGGACATGGCCGACCTCTCCGAGGTGGTGCCGACCCTGAGCCACGTCTACCCGAACGGCAAGGCCGACATCAACCACTTCCAGGCGGCCGGCGGCATGTCGTTCCTGATCCGTGAGTTGCTTGAAGCCGGTTTGCTTCACGAAAACGTCAACACCGTGCTCGGTCACGGCCTGAGCCGATACACCCAGGAGCCGTTCCTCGAGGATGGCGAGCTGGTGTGGCGCGACGGCCCGATCGAAAGCCTCGACGAAAACATCCTGCGCCCGGTGGCCCGTGCTTTCTCGCCGGAAGGCGGATTGCGGGTGATGGAAGGCAACCTGGGTCGTGGGGTGATGAAGGTCTCGGCCGTGGCCTTGGAAAACCAGATTGTCGAAGCCCCGGCCATGGTCTTCCAGGACCAACAGGACCTGGCGGATGCGTTCAAGGCCGGTCTGCTGGAGAAGGATTTTGTCGCGGTGATGCGCTTCCAGGGCCCGCGCTCCAACGGCATGCCGGAACTGCACAAGATGACGCCATTCCTCGGTGTGTTGCAGGACCGTGGCTTCAAAGTGGCGCTGGTGACCGACGGGCGCATGTCTGGTGCGTCGGGGAAAATCCCGGCGGCCATTCATGTCAGCCCCGAAGCTTATGTCGGTGGTGCGTTGGCCCGAGTGCAGGAGGGCGATATCATCCGTGTCGATGGCGTCAAAGGCACCTTGGAGTTGAAGGTGGACGCTGAGGAATTCGCCGCGCGCACGCCGGCCAAGGGCCTGTTGGGTAACAACATCGGCACCGGCCGCGAGCTGTTCGGTTTCATGCGCATGGCCTTCAGCTCGGCGGAGCAGGGCGCCAGCGCCTTCACTTCTGCCCTGGAGACGCTTAATTGAAACTGGCTTTGGTCGGTGATATCGGTGGGACCAACGCACGCTTCGCGCTGTGGAAAAACCACACCCTGGAAAACATCCAGGTGCTGGCAACGGCGGACTACGCCTGCCCGGAAGATGCCATTCAGGTGTACCTGAGCGGCATGGGCCTGAAGCCGGGCGCCATCGGTTCGGTGTGCCTGTCGGTAGCCGGCCCGGTGAGCGGCGATGAGTTTCGCTTTACCAATAATCACTGGCGCCTGAGCAACTTGGCGTTCTGCCAGACCCTGCAGGTGGAGAAGCTGTTGCTGGTCAACGATTTCTCGGCCATGGCCTTGGGCATGACCCGCTTGCGTCCCGATGAGTACCGGGTCGTGTGCGAGGGCACCCCGGAGCCGATGCGGCCGGCGGTGGTGATCGGGCCGGGCACCGGGCTGGGTGTCGGTACGCTGCTGGATCTGGGGGAGGGCCGTTTCGCGGCGTTGCCGGGGGAAGGTGGCCATGTCGACCTGCCCATGAGTAGCCCGCGGGAAACCCAGCTGTGGCAGCACATCTACAACGAGATCGGCCACGTCAGCGCCGAAACCGCCTTGAGCGGCAGCGGTCTGCCGCGGGTGTACCGGGCCATTTGCGCCGTGGACGGCCATGTGCCGGTACTCGATACCCCCGAGTCCATCACCGCGGCCGGCCTGGCTGGCGACCCCATCGCCCTGGAAGTGCTCGAGCAATTCTGCCGCTGGTTGGGACGCGTGGCCGGCAACAACGTGTTGACGCTGGGCGGACGTGGTGGCGTCTACATCGTCGGTGGCGTGGTCCCGCGCTTTGCCGACTTCTTCCTCGAAAGCGGTTTCGCCCGCTGCTTCGCCGACAAGGGCTGCATGAGCGATTACTTCAAGGGCATTCCAGTCTGGCTGGTGACCGCGCCATACTCCGGCCTGATGGGCGCGGGCGTGGCGTTGGAGCAATCGACCCCCGTTTAAAGTTGAAATGTGGTCTCCTGTGGGAGCGGGCTTGCTCGCGAAGGCGGTGTGTCAGACAACGGAAATGTTGAATGACACGCCGCCTTCGCGAGCAAGCCCGCTCCCACAGTGGTTTAGCGGTGTTTGTAGTCCTCATCCATCAGGCATAATCGCCCCCAATCCAAACAACAAGGACGAGGCCCGTGAGTTCAGTAAACAAATCGATTTTGTTGGTCGACGACGACCAGGAGATTCGCGAACTGCTGGACACCTACCTCAGCCGTGCGGGGTTCCATGTACGGACCACGCCCGACGGTGCCGGGTTTCGCCAGGCGTTTAACGATGCGCCGAGCGACCTGGTGATCCTCGATGTGATGCTGCCCGATGAAGACGGCTTCAGCCTTTGCCGCTGGGTTCGCCAGCACCCACGTCAGGCCCATGTGCCGATCATCATGCTCACCGCCAGTTCCGACGAGGCCGACCGGGTCATTGGTCTTGAGCTGGGCGCCGATGATTACCTGGGCAAGCCTTTCAGCCCGCGTGAATTGCAGGCGCGTATCAAGGCGCTGCTGCGCCGGGCGCAATTCGGCCAGGAACGTTCCGGCGGTGAAGTGCTGGCCTTCGATGAATGGCGGCTGGACATGGTCAGCCATCGGCTGTTCCACGCCGACGGTGAAGAAGTGATTCTCTCCGGTGCCGACTTCGCCCTGCTCAAGCTGTTTCTCGATCATCCCCAGGAAATCCTCGACCGTGACACCATCGGCAATGCGACCCGTGGCCGTGAACTGATGCCCCTGGACCGGATCGTCGACATGGCGGTCAGTCGCCTGCGCCAGCGCCTGCGTGACACCGACAAACCGCCGCGGCTGATTCGCACGGTGCGTGGCAGCGGTTATCAACTGGCGGCCAGTGTGGTTGCCAGCAATGGTCATTGACTGGATCAGGAAAGTCGCCCGGCGGGTACCGGTACCACGCTCGCTGCTGGGCCGGATGCTGCTGCTGACCTTGCTGGTGGTGTTGTTCGCCCAGACCCTGTCCAGCCTGATCTGGGTTTCGCAACTGCGCGCCACCCAACTCGAAGGCCTGGTCACCAGCGCCCGCAGCCTGGCCCATTCGATGAACGCCAGTGTCAGTTATTTGCGCTCGCTGCCGGTGGCTTACCGGCCGCTGGTGCTCGACCAGTTGCGCAGCATGGGCGGCACGCGGTTTGTCGTCACCCTCAACGACAAACCCCTGGGCATGGACGTGCTGCCGGTCACGCCGCGCAAGCTGGCGGTGCTCAAGGCGGTGGACGAGGTGCTGCGCCAATCCCTGGGCAGTAGCGCCGACATCTCCGTGCAGTTTGTCAGCCCCGATGACCTGCGGATTTTCAACGCCGGGCTCAAGCTCGACGAACTGCCCCGTTCGTGGGCCCACTACGCCTTGACCCTCGAACCGGTGAACCCGCCGGTGCTGGTCACGCAGATCCAGATGGCGCCGGGGGAATGGTTGTACATCGCCTCGCTGCTGCCCGAACCCTACACCAGCCTCGAAGAACAGGACCTGCCCAAGCAACAGGTCGGTTTCATCGTGCTCACCAGCAGCCTGTTGTTGCTGTTCATCGGTTTGCTGGTGCACTGGCAGAGTCGCCCCCTCAAGCGTCTGGCCCGGGCTGCGCGGGACATGTCCCTGGGCGCCGAAGTGGAACCGGTGGCCGAGGGCGGTGGCAGCGAAGTGGTGGAAGTGGGGCGAGCGTTCAATGCCATGCGCGAGCGCATCAGCCGTTACCTGACGGAACGCAGCCAGTTGTTCAGCGCGATTTCCCACGATTTGCGCACACCGATCACTCGATTGCGTCTGCGGGTCGAGCTGCTGGAGGACGAAAACCTGCAAGCCAAGTTCGGCCGTGACCTGGATGAGCTGGAGCTGTTGGTCAAAGGCGCGTTGCAATGCGTCAAGGACACCGACATCCACGAAAACATCGAGCCGGTGGACCTCAACCATGTGCTCGATTGCCTGGTCGAACCTTACCTGGCACCCAACGGCAACGGCCGGGTGACCCAGGATGGCCGGGCGCTGGCGCCGTATCCGGGCAAGCCGCTGGCCCTCAAGCGCTGCATCGGCAACCTCATCGACAATGCCTTGAAATACGGGCAGAACGCCCACCTGCACATCGATGACGATGAAACCGCCTTTATCCTGCACGTTGACGACGAAGGCCCCGGGGTGCCGGAACAGCGCCTGGAGCAAGTCTTCGAACCGCACTTCCGTCTCGCCGGGCAACAGCAGGGTTATGGCCTGGGCCTGGGCATCGCCCGCAACATCGCCCACAGCCATGGCGGCGAGGTGAGCCTGCAGAACCTGCGCGAGGGTGGGTTGCGAGTGACCTTGCAGTTGCCTCGCAGTGTGGATTGATCAGACCGCGTTATCGTTCATCGCGAGCAAGCTCGCTCCCACAGGCGTTTTGTGACCGCCGCAGACCCAGTGTGGGAGCGAGCTTGCTCGCGATGGCGCCAGTAACCTCACCTCATCTCCCAGGTAAATGTCACAAGTTGGTGACATAACTCGCCCCTTTCGTTACCTGCCACCCGCCATCCCTTGTTTAGACTCCCTGCGTCAAAACAACAAAAAAAGGTACCCCTTGATGGACACCTTTCAACCGGCCTTCAGCAGTTGGCTGAATGCCCCTGCCCACCAGCAATGGCTTGCCGATGAAGGCTTGCGGCTGCTGGCGTTCGCCAAGGCCTCGAAGCTGCCGGACGGCTTTGGCAACCTGGATGAGCTTGGGTGCCTGCCGGCCGATGCCCGGGCCGAGACCATGAACACCGCGCGCATGATCCACAGCTTCGCCATGGCCCACATCCAGGGCTTGCCGGGGTTCGCCGAGCTGGTGGACCACGGCATCCAGGCCCTCAATGGCCCTTTGCGCGACGCCGAGCACGGCGGCTGGTTCGCCACGACGCGGCCGGATGAGGACGGTGCCGGCAAGGCGGCCTACCTGCATGCCTTCGTCGCCCTGGCGGCCAGTTCCGCAGTGGTGGCCCAGCGTCCTGGCGCTCCGGCGTTGCTGGACGCAGCGGTGCGGATCATCGATGAGCATTTCTGGTGTGAGGAGGAGGGCGCCCTGCGCGAATCCTTCAATCGCGACTGGAGCGAGGAGGAGGCCTATCGCGGCGCCAACAGCAACATGCACGCCACCGAAGCCTTCCTGGCCCTGGCCGATGCCACCGACGATCCTCGTTGGCTGGTGCGTGCCCTGCGCATTGTCGAACGGGTGATCCACGGCCATGCCGCGGCCAACGATTATCTGGTGGTGGAGCATTTCGACCGCCACTGGCAGCCGTTGCGTGACTACAACCAGGACAATCCCGCCGATGGTTTCCGCCCCTACGGCACCACCCCCGGCCACGGTTTCGAATGGGCGCGGCTGCTGCTGCACCTTGAAGCCGCACGGGTCCAGATCGGCATGCTGACCCCCGGTTGGCTGGCCCAGGACGCGCAAAAACTCTTCGACCAGAACTGCCGCCATGGCTGGGACGTCGATGGCGCGCCGGGCATTGTCTACACCTTGGACTGGGGTAACCGCGCCGTGGTTCGCCACCGCCTGCATTGGGTTCACGCCGAAGCGGCGGCCGCTGCCAGCGCCTTGCTCAAGCGCACCGACGAGGCGAAGTACGAAGCCTGGTACCGGTGCTTCTGGGAGTTCTGTGACAAACATTTCATCGACCGCTGCAATGGCAGCTGGCATCACGAACTCGATCCGCAAAACCGTCCCAGCGCCGATATCTGGCCCGGCAAGCCGGACCTGTACCACGCCTGGCAGGCGGTCCTGATTCCGCGCCTGCCGCTGGCACCGAGCATGGCGTCAGCCCTGGCGCGGTTATCCAGCCCTGCGCCTGTGTAACCATGTCGTGACATTTGCACGTCCCTTCGTTACCTGCGAAGGGATTCCCTCTGATTAGAATCCATGCAGCGCAAGCTCCAGACTTGCATGCATAACAACAAGAAAGGTAATTCTAGATGAATGCGATTTCTCGCCTCGCTACTGTCATTTCTCTTGCTTCCCTGCTTCCCGTCGCAGCCTTCCCTGTCACCACGCTTGCCGCCGAATCCAAAGGTTCCGTGGAAGTCGTCCACTGGTGGACGTCGGGTGGTGAAAAAGCCGCGGTCGATGTGCTCAAGGCCCAGGTAGAGAAAGACGGTTTTACCTGGAAGGACGGCGCTGTCGCCGGCGGTGGCGGTTCCACTGCCATGACCGTGCTCAAGAGCCGTGCCGTGGCCGGCAACCCACCGGGTGTCGCCCAGATCAAGGGCCCGGACATCCAGGAATGGGCGTCTACCGGCCTGCTCGACACCGACATCCTCAAGGACGTCGCCAAGGCCGAAAAGTGGGACAGCCTGCTCGACAAGAAAGTCTCCGACACCGTGAAGTACGAGGGTGACTACGTCGCCGTGCCGGTGAACATCCACCGCGTCAACTGGCTGTGGATCAACCCGGAAGTCTTCAAGAAAGCCGGCATCACCAAGAACCCGACCACCCTCGAAGAATTCTACGCGGCCGGCGACAAGCTCAAGGCCGCGGGCTTTATTCCGCTTGCCCACGGTGGCCAGCCTTGGCAGGACAGCACCGTGTTCGAAGCCGTGGTGCTTTCGGTGATGGGGGCCGATGGCTACAAGAAGGCCCTGGTCGACCTGGACAACAAGGCCCTGACCGGTCCGGAAATGGTCAAGGCGCTGACCGAGCTGAAGAAAGTCGCGACCTACATGGACGCCGACGGCAAGGGCCAGGACTGGAACCTGGAAGCGGCCAAGGTCATCAACGGCAAGGCCGGCATGCAGATCATGGGTGACTGGGCCAAGAGCGAGTGGACCGCGGCGAAGAAAGTCGCCGGCAAGGACTACGAGTGCGTGGCCTTCCCGGGCACCGACAAGGCCTTCACCTACAACATCGACTCCCTGGCGGTGTTCAAGCAGAAGGACGCGGGTACCGCGGCTGGCCAGCAGGATATCGCCAAGATTGTGCTGGGTGAGAACTTCCAGAAGGTCTTCAGCATCAACAAGGGCTCGATCCCAGTGCGCAACGACATGCTGGGCGACATGACCAAGTACGGTTTCGATTCCTGCGCCCAGACCGCAGCCAAGGACTTCCTGGCGGACGCCAAGTCCGGCGGCCTGCAACCGAGCATGGCGCACAACATGGCGACCACGCTGGCGGTACAGGGTGCGTTTTTCGATGTGGTGACCAATTACATCAACGACCCGAAAGCCGACCCGGCTGACGCAGCCAAGAAACTGGGTGCGGCGGTTCAGTCGGCCAAGTAATTAGCGCCGCGGTCCCTTTGTGGGAGCGAGCTTGCTCGCGATGACGGAGTGTCAGCCGGTCAATGAGTCAACTGACAAACCGCTATCGCGAGCAAGCTCGCTCCCACACAGGGAATGTTTTGTAGTCTTTTTCTCTTGTACTGGATCTTCCCATGAGTTCTGTTGCTGTGTTCAGCAAGGCCTCGCCGTTCGATGCATTGCAGCGCTGGCTCCCGAAACTGGTGCTGGCGCCGAGCATGTTCATCGTTCTGGTGGGCTTCTACGGTTATATCCTGTGGACGTTCGTGTTGTCGTTCACCACCTCGACGTTTCTGCCGAACTACAAGTGGGCAGGCCTGGCGCAGTATGCGCGGCTGATGGACAACGACCGCTGGTGGGTGGCGAGCAAGAACCTGGCGCTGTTCGGCGGCCTGTTCATTGGCATCACCCTGGTGATCGGCGTGCTGCTGGCGGTGTTTCTCGACCAGCGCATTCGTCGCGAAGGTTTCATCCGCACCATTTACCTGTACCCGATGGCGCTGTCGATGATCGTCACCGGTACGGCCTGGAAATGGTTGCTCAACCCGGGCATGGGCCTGGACAAATTGTTGCGTGACTGGGGTTGGGAAGGCTTCCGCCTGGACTGGCTGATCGACCCGGACCGCGTGGTGTACTGCCTGGTGATCGCGGCGGTGTGGCAGGCCTCGGGCTTCATCATGGCGATGTTCCTGGCCGGCCTGCGGGGTGTCGATCAATCGATCATCCGTGCCGCGCAGATCGATGGCGCGAGCATGCCGCGCATCTATTGGAAAGTGGTGCTGCCGAGCCTGCGTCCGGTGTTCTTCAGCGCTGTGATGATCCTGGCGCACATCGCGATCAAGAGCTTCGACCTGGTGGCGGCGATGACGGCCGGTGGCCCGGGTTATTCCTCCGACCTGCCGGCGATGTTCATGTATTCCTTCACCTTCAGTCGCGGCCAGATGGGCATGGGCTCGGCCAGTGCAATCCTGATGCTCGGTGCGATCCTCGCAATCATCGTGCCTTACCTGTACTCCGAGCTGAGGACCAAGCGTCATGACTAGTCTCGCTGCCAAACCTTCCATCAGCCTGAGTCGCATCGCGATCTACGCAGTGCTGATCCTCGCCGTGCTGCTTTACCTGGTGCCGTTGGTGGTCATGCTGTTGACCAGCTTCAAGACGCCGGAAGACATCAGCACCGGCAACCTGCTGAGCTGGCCGACCGTGGTCAGCGGCATCGGCTGGGTCAAGGCCTGGGCCACGGTGGACGGCTACTTCTGGAACTCGATCAAGATCACCGTCCCGGCGGTGCTGATCTCCACCGCCATCGGTGCCTTGAACGGCTACGTGTTGTCGATGTGGCGTTTTCGCGGTTCGCAGTTGTTCTTCGGCCTGTTGCTGTTCGGCTGCTTCCTGCCGTTCCAGACCGTCCTGCTGCCAGCCTCGTTCACCCTCGGCAAGATGGGCCTGGCCAGTACCACCACGGGCCTGGTGTTCGTGCACGTGGTCTACGGCCTGGCGTTCACCACGCTGTTCTTCCGTAACTACTACGTGAGCATTCCCGATGCACTGGTGAAGGCGGCGCGACTGGACGGTGCGGGTTTCTTCACCATTTTCCGGCGGATCATCCTGCCGATGTCCACCCCGATCATCATGGTTTGCCTGATCTGGCAGTTCACGCAGATCTGGAACGATTTCCTGTTCGGTGTGGTGTTCTCCAGCGGTGATTCGCAACCCATCACCGTGGCGCTGAACAACCTGGTCAACACCAGCACCGGGGCCAAGGAATACAACGTGGACATGGCGGCGGCGATGATCGCCGGGCTGCCGACCCTGCTGGTCTATGTGGTCGCAGGCAAGTATTTCGTGCGCGGCCTGACGGCCGGCGCAGTCAAGGGGTAATCATGGCAACGCTTGAACTTCGCAACGTAAACAAGACCTATGGTGCCGGCCTGCCGGACACCCTGAAGAACATTGAGTTGTCGATCAAGGACGGTGAGTTCCTGATCCTCGTCGGCCCTTCGGGCTGCGGCAAGTCGACGCTGATGAACTGCATCGCGGGCCTTGAGACCATCACCGGCGGCGCGATCATGATCGGTGACCAGGATGTCAGCGGCATGAGCCCGAAGGATCGCGACATCGCCATGGTGTTCCAGTCCTACGCGCTGTACCCGACCATGAGCGTGCGCGAGAACATCGAGTTCGGCCTGAAAATCCGCAAGATGAACCAGGCGGCCATCGACGAAGAAGTCAATCGCGTGGCCAAGCTGCTGCAGATCGAGCACCTGCTCAATCGCAAGCCCGGCCAGCTTTCCGGCGGCCAGCAACAGCGCGTGGCCATGGGCCGGGCCCTGGCGCGGCGGCCGAAGATCTACCTGTTCGACGAACCGCTGTCCAACCTCGACGCCAAGCTGCGAGTCGAGATGCGCACCGAAATGAAGCTGATGCACCAGCGCTTGAAGACCACCACGGTCTACGTCACCCACGACCAGATCGAAGCCATGACCCTGGGCGACAAAGTGGCGGTGATGAAGGATGGGATCATCCAGCAGTTCGGCACCCCGAAAGACATCTACACCAACCCGACCAACCTGTTCGTGGCGAGCTTCATAGGTTCGCCACCGATGAACTTCATCCCGCTGCGCCTGCAACGCAAGGACGGCCGCCTGCTGGCGCTGCTCGACAGCGGCCAGGCCCGTTGCGAACTGCCGATGGGTATGCAGGACGCCGGCCTGGAAGACCGCGAAGTGATCCTGGGCATGCGCCCGGAGCAGATCATGCTGGCGGGCAGCGAGCCCAATGGCTTGCCGACCATTCGCGCTGAAGTCCAGGTCACCGAGCCTACCGGGCCGGACACCCTGGTATTCGTCAATCTCAACGACACCAAGGTCTGCTGCCGCCTGGCGCCGGACGTGGCACCGCAGCCCGGGGAAACCCTGACGCTGCAATTCGATCCGTCGAAAGTGCTGCTGTTCGACGCCCAGTCCGGCGAACGCCTTGGGGTGGCCGGTCAGCCGCAAACCGATGCCCGGACTGCAAACGTAGCGCAGTTCAAGGGCCGGTGAAGAACAAGTGTGGGAACAAGCTTGCACCCACAGGGAAGGAGTATGCGGTGGATGGGGACATTCGCCGCAATCGTTGTAAACCGCGTTAGATAAAAACAGTTAATAACAATAAATAAAGACGAGGATGTAGGGATGAAAAAGAAAAACAATGCCCAGCTAATCTGCCAGTTGTCAGCCGTTGCGGCGATGATGCTGGCCGGTAGCGCACACGCTGCCGACGCGTTCAGCGCCGATTCGCAGTGGATGACGGGTGACTGGGGTGGCGAGCGGACCAAGCTGATCGAGCAAGGTATCGATATCAAGGCAGACTACGTCGGTGAAATGGGCGCCAACCTGCATGGCGGCTACAACAACGACAAGACGGGGCGTTACTCCGACCAGTTTGGCCTGGGCGTGGCGCTGGACCTGGAAAAACTGTGGGGTTGGGATAACACTCAGGCCAAGATCCAGCTCACCAATCGTAATGGCGAGAACATCTCCAACGACCGTGTTGGCGATCCGCGTGCCGGGACCTTGAGTTCCTCCCAGGAAGTCTACGGTCGTGGCCACATGGTCCGTCTGACCCAGTTGTGGATCAAACACCAGTTCCTCGATAACAAACTGGACGTCAAGGCCGGTTACTTCGGCGAGGGTGAAGACTTCAATACCTTCCCTTGCGAATTCCAGAACCTGGCCTTCTGCGGCTCCCAAGTGGGTAACTGGGCGACCGGTATCTGGTACAACTGGCCGGTCAGCCAGGCCGCTATCCGCGTGAAATACAACATCACGCCTGAGTTCTATGCGCAGATCGGTGCGTACAACCAGAACCCTTCGCAACTGGAGCACGGCAACGGCTTCAAGCTCAGCGGCAGCGGTACCAAGGGCACTGTCATCCCGGTCGAGCTGGTCTGGTCGCCGAAGGTCAACAACCTGCCGGGCGAATACCGTGTTGGCTACTACAAGAGCACGGCCAAGGCTGATGACGTCCGTGAGGACGACAACGGCGACGATGCGGCGACCACCGGTAACGCCTATCGCAGCCACAGCAGCAAGCACGGCTACTGGTTCGTGGCGCAGCAACAGCTCACGACCCACAACGGCGACGCTTCCCGTGGCCTGAACATCGCAGCCAACGCGACCTTCCACGACAAGGACACCAACGTCGTCGATAACTACCAGTCGCTGATGTTCGTGTACAAGGGGCCATTCGACGCGCGTCCTAAAGACGACATCGGCATCGGCTTCGCCCGCATCCATGTCAACGAAGACGTGAAGAAAAACGCTGAGCTGACCAACGCTGCCAATGGTGTGTCTGACTACAACGATCCACTGTTCGCGCCGTTGCGTAGCACTGAGTACAACTACGAGCTCAACTACGGGATCCACGTCACCAACTGGCTGACCGTACGTCCTAACCTGCAATACATCACTCACCCAGGTGGTGTGGATGAAGTCGACAACGCGCTGGTGGCCGGCCTGAAAATTCAGTCGGTGTTCTAACGTTGTTGCGATAAGCTCCTCTCTATGTGCGCATATTTGCGGACGGCCAAGGCTGTCCGCTTTTTTTTGCGGAGTGTGTTTGGCTAGCGCAGAACCTGTGGCGAGGGAGCTTGCTCCCGCTCGGCTGCGAAGCAGTCGTAAACAAGGCCAATGCGGTCTGGCTGAGGCACCGCAGTGAATGGCTTTGGGGTCGCTTCTTAACCCAGCGGGAGCAAGCTCCCTCGCCACAAAAAACGCGTGTACCAACGTTGAGTATTGAATGATTTCCAGGACCGCGGCCCATGCATGAGCATCCGCTACAACGCTTTTTCAGATCCTTGCGCGAACGCCCGGTGTTCGCGTGGGAGCGCTATCGGCAGCGCGATGTGTTGGTGATCGATCACCCGTTGTGCCAAGCGGTGTTCAGTCGCCAGGGCGCGCAGTTGCTGCACTTTCAGCCACGAGGCCAGAAGCCGTGGCTGTGGTGCGCGGCCAAATGGCCACACGTCGGCGCGATCCGCGGCGGGGTGCCGGTGTGCTGGCCGTGGTATGGCCGCCATCCCAGCGAAAACGCCTGGCCATCCCACGGTTGGGCGCGGTTGATCGATTGGAAACTGCTCGACAGCCGCAATGATGAAGAGGGTGTGCATTTGCATTGGCAGCTGCAATTGTGCGACTGGCAAGTGGACCTGTATGCCGACCTGGGTGAGCGCATGGAACTGCGCCTGAGCACCGAGCATCAGGACAGCTTGCCATGCCAGTTGAGCCAGGCCTTGCACGCCTATTGGCGTATTGGCGACGTCGGCGAGGTAGCGCTGTCTGGGCTCGAAGGCGCCCAGGGCTATGACCAGTTGAGCCGTGCGGTTTGCCAGCAGGAAGGCGAGTTGCGGGTCGAGGGCGGCTGCCAGCGGGTGTTCCAGCATGAGGGCGAATTGCAGCTCAAGGACCACGCCTGGCAGCGCCAATTGTGCATCGACACGGGCGACAGTGCCGACACCGTGGTCTGGCATCCCGGCACGCGGCCGTTGTTGGGGGTGAGCTGGGATGAGGTCAGTGAATTCGTCTGTGTCGAAGCGGCCAGCGGCGGCACCGACAGCCTGTGCCTGGCGCCGGGGGAGCGGGCGCATTTGAGTTTGCAGGCGCGGGTAGGGGCTTAGTTCGGGATCTGGAGTGTTGCTGCTGGCCCCATCGCGAGCAAGCTCGCTCCCACAGGGGGCTTGTGAACGGCAAAGATCCAGTGTGGGAGCGAGCTTGCTCGCGATAGCGGTTTATCAGGCGACAAGATACCCAAGGTCGAATCAGTTGAACTCATCCCCCACCGGATACCGGCTGGCATTCAGGCTTTCCTTGATCTTGCGCAGGTGCGGCTGGAAGTCCACACCCCGACGCAGGGTCATGCCGGTGGCGAGCACGTCCAGCACGGTGAGTTGGATGATCCGCGAGGTCATCGGCATATAGATGTCCGTGTCTTCGGGCAGGGGGATGTTCAGGCTCAGGGTACTGGCCTTGGCCAGCGGCGAGCCTTCGGCGGTCAGGCCCAGCACCGACGCACCGTTTTCCCGGGCGATGCGCGCCACTTCCACCAGCTCGCGGGTGCGGCCGGTGTAGGAAATGATCACGAACAGCTCGCCGGTATGGGCCACCGAGGCGATCATCCGCTGCATCAGCACATCGGCGTGAGCGGTCACCGCCAGGTTGAAGCGGAAAAACTTGTGCTGGGCATCCAGGGCCACCGGGGCGGAAGCGCCGAGGCCGAAGAAATGGATCTGCCGGGCCTGGATCAGCAGGTCCACGGCGCGACTGATCAAATTGGGATCAAGGGCCTGGCAGGCGCTGTCCAATGAGGCAATGGCACTGCCAAAGATCTTGCGGGTATAGGCTTCCGGATTGTCATCGGCCTCCACCGCGCGGCTGACATAAGCGGCGCCGCTGGCCAGGCTCTGGGCCAATTGCAGCTTGAGCTCCGGGTAACCGCTGACGCCGAACGAGCGGCAGAAACGGTTGACGGTCGGTTCGCTGACGGAAGCCGCCTGGGCGAGGGCGGCGATGCTGAAGCGGGTCGCCTGCTGCGGGTTGAGCAGGATGATCTCGGCCACCTTGCGTTCGGCCTTGTTCAGGTCTTCAAGGCGACTCTGGATCTGTTCCAGTAAATTTCGCACGCGGTCCATACAAGATTCCTAGGAAGACGGGTCTTTGATACGACCCTTTGCGGTGGCCTATCCTACTGATGGCTCCGGCGGACCACCACTCGGAATCGGTATTTTCGAAAAATGTTGTGGTTATTACTACATTTTTCCTTGAGTGATACCTTGAAAAAAGGTATTTGTAGTTTAACTTGATAAAAGAACAAACATCATGCCTTCGATTACGGTTGAACCGTGCACCTTTGCCTTGTTCGGCGCGTTGGGCGATCTGGCCTTGCGCAAGCTCTTTCCTGCCCTGTATCAGCTCGATGGCGCCCAATTGTTGCACGAGGACACGCGAATCATTGCGTTGGCCCGTGAGCCCGGCGGTGAGCAGCAGCACCTGGCATTCATCGCCGCCGAGCTGCGCCGATATGTCGGCGAAAAAGACCTGGACGAAACCGTACTCGAGCGCTTCCTGGCCCGTTTGACCTACCTGCACGTGGATTTCCTCAAGGCCGACGATTATGTCGCCCTGGCCGAAGCGGCCGGTTCGGCCCAGCAGGTCATTGCCTATTTCGCCACCCCGGCGGCGGTGTATGGGGCGATCTGCGAGAACCTGGCGAAGGTCGGCTTGAGCGAGAACACCCGAGTCGTGCTGGAGAAACCCATTGGCTCGGACCTGGAGTCGTCGCGCAAGGTCAACGACGCCGTGGCGCAGTTCTTCCCGGAAAACCGCACCTATCGTATCGACCACTACCTGGGCAAAGAGACGGTCCAGAACCTGATCGCGCTGCGGTTCGCCAACAGCCTGTTCGAAACCCAGTGGAACCAGAACTACATTTCCCATGTGGAAATCACCGTGGCCGAGAAGGTCGGGATCGAAGGCCGCTGGGGCTATTTCGACAAGGCCGGCCAGCTGCGGGACATGATCCAGAACCACCTGCTGCAGTTGCTGTGCCTGATCGCCATGGACCCTCCGGCCGACTTGTCCGCCGACAGTATCCGCGACGAGAAGGTCAAGGTGCTCAAGGCCCTCGCGCCGATCAGCCCGGAAGGCTTGACCACCCAGGTGGTGCGTGGCCAGTACATCGCCGGCCACAGCGAGGGCAAGTCGGTGCCTGGCTACCTCGAAGAACCCAATTCCAATACCCAGAGCGACACCGAGACGTTCGTCGCCCTGCGTGCCGATATTCGCAACTGGCGCTGGGCCGGGGTGCCGTTTTACCTGCGCACCGGCAAACGCATGCCGCAGAAGCTGTCGCAGATCGTCATTCACTTCAAGGAACCGTCCCACTACATCTTCGCGCCCGAGCAGCGTTTGCAGATCAGCAACAAGCTGATCATCCGCCTGCAACCGGACGAAGGGATTTCCTTGCGGGTGATGACCAAGGAACAGGGCCTGGACAAGGGCATGCAATTGCGCAGCGGTCCGCTGCAACTCAACTTCTCCGACACCTATCGCAGCGCACGGATTCCCGATGCCTACGAGCGGTTGTTGCTGGAAGTCATGAACGGCAATCAGAACCTGTTTGTCCGTAAAGATGAAATTGAAGCCGCGTGGACGTGGTGTGACCAGTTGATCGCCGGGTGGAAGAAGTCCGGCGATGCGCCCAAGCCGTATGCGGCCGGGTCCTGGGGGCCGATGAGCTCCATTGCACTGATCACGCGGGATGGGAGGTCATGGTATGGCGATATCTGAAGTGAAACTGCCGCAGGGCGTCAGCGCCCACGAATTCAAGAACCCGGTGCTGTTGGCCGAAGGCCTGGCGCTGAACGTGGCCGAGCAGTTGCGCAATGCGATCGATGCGCGCGGCACGGCGACCCTGGTGGTGTCCGGTGGCCGCAGCCCGGTGGCGTTTTTCCAGCACCTGGCCAAGCAGGCGCTGGACTGGTCCAAAGTCGTGGTCAGCCTGGCTGACGAGCGCTGGGTACCGGTTGAGCACGCCGACAGCAACGCCGGTCTGCTCAAGCGTTACCTGTTGCAGGGGGCCGCGGCCAAGGCCCAGTTCCTGAGCCTCTACAGCGCCAGCGCCCACCTGGAAGCGGCGGCCGAACAGGCCGACCGCTTGCTGGTCGAGCTGCCGCCCATCGACGTGCTGGTATTGGGCATGGGCGATGACGGGCACACCGCCTCGCTGTTCCCCAACAGTCCGAACCTGGCCCAAGCCCTGGACACCCATGGCGCACGCCGCTGCTGGCCGATGCTGGCGCCGACCGTGCCGCACCAGCGCTTGACCATGAGCCGCGCCTTGCTGGCTTCGGCGCAACACAAAGTGCTGTCGATTTCCGGTCAGTCGAAATTGACCACCCTGAACGCTGCGGTGGCGGGTGACGATGTCGCCGAAATGCCGATCCGCGCGTTTTTGCAACCTACGTTAGAGATTTACTGGTGCCCATGAACCAAGGATCAGCCGCTATGACAAACCCATCCCCGACCGTTTCCATGGCGGACAAAGTTGCCCTGATCGACAGCCTCTGCGCCAAGGCGCGGATCCTGCCGGTGATCACCATTGCCCGTGAACAGGACATCCTGCCGCTGGCCGATGCCCTGGCCGCCGGTGGCCTGACGGCGCTGGAAGTGACGCTGCGTTCCCAGCACGGCCTCAAGGCCATCCAGGTGCTGCGCGAGCAGCGTCCGGAACTGGTGACCGGCGCCGGCACGGTGCTCGACCGCCACATGCTGGACGCCGCCGAGGCGGCCGGTTCGCAGTTCATCGTCACCCCGGGCATCACCCGCGATCTGCTCGAGGCCAGTGTCTACAGCTCTATCCCGTTGCTGCCAGGCATCAGCAACGCGTCGGGGATCATGGAAGGCTACGGCCTGGGCTATCGCCGCTTCAAACTGTTCCCGGCCGAAGTCAGCGGCGGCGTCGCGGCCATCAAGGCCTTGGGCGGTCCGTTCGGCGAAGTGAAATTCTGTCCGACCGGCGGCGTGAGCCCAGCCAACATCAAGAGCTACATGGCGTTGAAAAACGTGATGTGCGTGGGCGGAAGCTGGATGCTTGATCCGGAGTGGATCAAGAACGGCGACTGGGCCCGCATTCAGGAATGCACCGCCGAGGCCTTGGCGCTGCTGGACTGATTGTTTTACCGAACCTCGTTGGGTGTTCTACGGTTTTACGGTGCGCTTGGTCGGCGCACCGTTTTTTTTGCCTGGGTTTTTTTGCCGGCACAGATTTCCTGTGGCGAGGGAGCTTGCTCCCGCTGGGCTGCGAAGCAGTCCTGAAACCTGTCACCGCGGTCCTCCAGGTCAGTCTCATCGTGCCTTTTTGGGGCTGCTGCGCAGCCCAGCGGGAGCAAGCTCCCTCGCCACAAGGGACTAGGTACGGCTCAGTTCAAGCAGCGCCTGGGTCAACCGCTCGATATCACTGGCCAAGGTAATCAGCCCCGGGGTGATGCGGATGCACGGCCCGACGCTGGTCTGGCGCACCACGGTGAAGATCCCATGCTCAGTGAGCAGTCGATCGGCCATTGCCTGCTGGTCCGTATGGGCGGTGAAGCGCATCGCCGTGATGCCGCAATAGAGACGCCGGTCATCCGGGGTCATGACTTCGATGCCCGGCACATCGCGCACGGCATTTACCCACAGGTCGCGCAGGTAACACAGGCGCGTGCCTTTGGCCAAGGCGCCGCCCAGGCTCCGGTGTTCTTCGAAGACCAGGGGCAGGGTGAGCAAGGCCGGGATGTTGGGCGTGCTGTGGGGCGTGCGCGAGCGGACGTCGCTGGCGGGGTAGCTGTCTTCGTCCATGTCCGGGTCGATGTCGGCCAATCGCTGTGGGGCGATGTACAGGAAACCCTGGGAGAGCGGGCCGCCGATCCACTTCTGCAGGTTGAACCCGGCAAATTCGATTCCGAGTTTCTTCAGGTCGAAATCGATCTGGCCCAGGGCGTGGGCACCGTCGAGGATGATATCGACGGCAAACTCCCGGGCGTTCTCGGCAATGGCCTGGACCGGCATCACCAGCCCGGTGAGATGGTTGACGTAGGTCAGCGCCATCAGCTTGAGGCGAGGGTAGCGAATGAACGCTTCGCGATAAGTGCCCACCAGGCTTTCGAAACTGGCGGGGTGCTGATGGACGATTTCGATCACCTCCACGCCACGCTGGCGGGCCAGCCAACGCATGGCGCTTTTGACCGAGGCATATTCCACGTCACAGATCAGCACTTGATCGCCCGGTTTGAGGCCGTTGTAGTTGCGAATCAAGGTTTGCAGGGCATCCACCGCGCTGTTGGCCAACGTCACGCTCTGGGGGGAGGCGTGGATCAGCCGGGCCACCTGTCGCCGAATGGCTTCGCCGTGTTCCTGGTCGAAATGCTGGCGCACGTACACGGAGTTGCCGCGGTTGATGAATTCGATGTTGCGTTGGTACTCCTCCACCACAGTGCGGGACATGCGCCCGAAGTAGCCGTTTTCCAGATTGAGCGGCCCGGCGGGGTCGATGTCGTAGCGGTCGACAAAGGTTTGCCAGAAAGCTTCATCGTGGGCGCGCAGCGTGTTTTCGGGCATGGCGGGTCTCAGTCAGTCAATGGCGAGGTTTGGGTAGGCCATGTTTGGCGCGCAGTGGGTCCAGCAGGTCGGACAAGCCGTTGTGGTCGATTTCCTGCATCAATGCCAGCAAACCGCCCAGTTCACCCTTGGGAAAACCCTCACGGGCGAACCAGTTCAGGTACTGACCCGGCAGGTCGGCGAGGATTCGGCCCTTGTATTTACCGAAGGGCATTTGACGTGTGACGAGCAATTCGAGCTTTTCCGGATTCATGGCAATCGTCTTGATTCAAACCTGCCTCGAAAATACAGGCATTCTGCATGCAGGCCAAATGACAGATCATGCAAATAGCGCGGATACAGATTTTCTGTTGTTTATTAACTGTTTGATTTTTAACTGTTTTTAAAGAAGGTTGTGGCTGGCATGGCCGATGCAATATCCCTTGCAGGTTTTCTATTCACCCGCAAAGGAACTGAAAAATGACTGACATCAACAAAGAATCCATCTCCGTCTTGAACGACCTGATCGAGACCAGCAAGGATGGCCAGGAAGGCTTCAAGACCTGCGCTGAAGACATCAAGCATCCTGAACTCAAGTCGCTGTTCGTTCAACGTGCCGCCGATTGCGCAACCGCCGCAGCCGAACTGCAAGCGGCGGTTCGCGCCCTCGGTGGTGATCCGGAAACTTCCACCAGCGTCGCCGGTGACCTGCACCGTCGTTGGGTGGACGTGAAAGCCATGTTCACCGGCAAGGACGAGGAAGCGGTACTCAACGAAGCCGAGCGTGGTGAAGACCATGCGCTCAAGGCCTACAAGGACGCGCTGGAGAAAATCACCAAGCACAACCTGGTCGGTATTCGTGATCTGGTTGAACGCCAGTACCACGGTGTGCAACGCAACCATGACCAGGTCAAGGCTTTGCGTAACCAGGCCCGTGCGCGTGCCAGCTAACAACGCGTCCTGATCCAAAAAACGCCAGCTTTCCTGGCGTTTTTTTGGTGCGCCCAGCATGGGCGCAATCTTGTGGGTGAAAGTCCCGCCGTAAGCTGACCACAGCGAATGAAGTGAAGCGCAACTGCATGAGGGCGACCGAGTGTGGGGAGGAAGCGTGGAGCGAAGCCGTGAGCCGATGAACAAGAACCGGATATAAGGCGAAGCCGACCAGGGTGAGCGGGCCAAAAACCGCGAAACTCTTGTGGTCAAAGGGCGGCTGCGTAGATCCGGCGGCTGTGCGGTGAAGGATTGCGTTCTTACCTGGGGAGATCTCGCCTTATGCCTGAAAGGGCGACGGTGCAAACCGGAGCGAGAAGTCAGCAGAGGCCGTAGTAGTCTTTTTTTCTTTTTTGACGAAGGGCCGAACGAGAGAAAGCGTCATAGGCCATGTTGATGCGAAAGACCGGAAGTCAGATGCCTGCCAAACGCGGGGCGGATGGGAGGGACGCGAGCGGTGAAGCCGTGAGTGCCTCCATCAGCGACGAGGTCAATTGCCCGCAAGATGAATCCTACAACGCAGGGCAAGGGCTGCTGGAACGGGCCTTTGCGAGAGCGAACCTGAAACGGGCTTGGAGACGAGTCAGGGCCAACAAAGGAGCTGCTGGAGTCGACGGTTTGGACATTGAACAGACCGCCAAACTTTTGCAGTCCCGATGGCCTGTGATCTGCGAACAGCTTCTTTCAGGCGTCTACCGGCCCAGTCCGGTACGGCGCGTGGTCATTCCCAAGCCTGACGGCGGTGAACGCGAGTTAGGCATTCCAACGGTCACCGACCGGTTGATTCAACAAGCGCTGCTGCAAGTCCTGCAACCACTGCTCGATCCAACCTTCAGTGAACACAGCTACGGCTTTCGTCCGGGGCGCAGTGCGCAGGACGCCATCCTGGCGGCTCAGCGCCATGTGTCTGCGGGGCTCAAGGTGGTAGTGGATGTTGATCTGGAGAAGTTCTTCGACCGGGTCGACCACGACATCTTGATGGATCGCTTACGCAAACGGATAGCAGATCAGGCGGTCATTCGCCTGATCCGTGCGTATCTGGATGCGGGAACGCTGATCAATGGCGTGGTCGAGAAAAGCCGCCTGGGGACGCCGCAAGGCGGCCCGCTGTCGCCGTTGCTGGCGAACGTGCTGCTGGACGAAGTGGATCGAGAGCTTGAACGCCGAGGTCATAGTTTTGTGCGCTATGCCGATGATGCGAATGTGTACGTTCGCAGTCAGAAGGCCGGGCAGCGAGTGATGTCCTTGCTCAAGTGTCTGTATGAAAAGCTGCACTTGAGCGTCAACGAGAGCAAGAGTGCGGTGACGAGTGCGTTCGGTCGCAAGTTTCTGGGATACGCCTTCTGGGCCTCTCAGGGCGAAGCCAAGCGAGCCGTCTCATTTAAAGCGCAAAAGCAGTTCAAGCAGCGAATACGCTGGCACACCCGACGCTCATGTGGCCGTAGTTTGCAGCAGATCGTCGATGATCTGCGCCCTTACATTCTGGGTTGGAAAGCTTATTTCGGACTGTCGCAAACCCCAGCCGTCTGGCGCGAGCTGGACGAATGGATACGGCACCGATTACGAGCAATCCAGCTCAAGCAATGGAAGCGCGGAACGACGACCTACCGGGCGTTGCGGGCACTGGGGGCGAGTGTGGAAGTCGCGAGGAAGATCGCGGGGAATGCTCGCCGTTGGTGGAGCAACAGCCGGTATGAGCTGAACCGTGTGCTGAGTATCGCCTGGTTCGACAGCTTGGGTTTACCGCGTCTCTCCTGACCTCAATCTCTCGAACCGCCCGGTGCGGACCCGCATGCCGGGTGGTGTGGCAGGGGAACGGCCTATGAAGGCCGTCCCCTATGCCGATTGGGGGCGACTCAGATTGAAGGTGAACACTGTTGTGGCGAGGGGATTTATCCCCGCTGGGTTGCGAAGCAACCCCCTGTGTTCGGGCTGACACCGCGCAGTGATACAGAGGGACTGGGGCTGCTGTGCAGCCCAGCGGGGATAAATCCCCTCGCCACAAGGTCAGGTCGAGGCATTTCAACTCAGCGCCAGACAGAAACAGTGTTTGTTAAATCCATCAATAATCAGCTCTGGACTCTAATAGGTAGCTAGCTAATAATTGCATCGCCTATCCCCCCGCATTGCATCTATTGTTACTGGCGTCCCCCAAAGAGTTTTTCGCGTGCCCATTACCTTCCAGGCCTTGTTCGCCCCCGACCGCCTCGCTTTGCAGTTCGCCATCAAGACCGTGCTTGGCGCCGGGCTGGCGTTGTGGCTGGCGCTGCGCTGGGGGTTGGAGCAGCCGTCATGGGCGCTGATGACGGCGATCATCGTCGCCCAGCCACTGTCCGGGATGGTGGTGCAGAAAGGGTTGGCGCGATTGGTCGGCACGTTGGTGGGCACCGTCATGTCGGTGGTGTTCATGGGCCTGTTTGCCCAGGCGCCCTGGTTGTTCCTGCTGGCCCTGGCGCTCTGGCTGGGCCTGTGCACGGCCTGTTCGACGCTGTTGCGCAGTGCCTGGTCGTATTCATTCGTGTTGGCCGGCTACACGGTGGCGATCATTGCCCTGCCAGCCCTTTCCCATCCGCTGGGGGTGTTTGATCAAGCGGTGGCACGCTGCACCGAGATCAGCCTGGGCATCGTCTGCGCCACGGCGGCCAGTGCCTTGCTCTGGCCGTTGCGGGTCGAGCGGCAACTGGCTGGTCAGGCCCTGGCTGCCTGGCAGAGTGGCATGCAGGCAGCCCGTGCGACCCTGGCGGGCGATGCCCAGGCCCGTAAGGGGTTGCTGGAAATCCTGGGCAGGATCGTCGCGGTGGATGCCCAGCGCGAACATGCCTGGTTCGAAGGCAGCCGGGGTCGACAGCGCGCTCGGGCTATCAGCGGCTTGAGCCAGAAGTTGCTGATGTTGCTGCGGCTTTCGCGCTCGGTGCGCCGGCAGTGGAAACAGCTCGACCCCGAGGAAACTGTGGCGCTCCAGCCGTGGATGAACGAGGTGCGGCAAGCCCTCGACGCCGACAGTGCGACCCTGCAAGCCTTGCGTCCCCGGGTATGGGATGCGTCCCACGACCCGCAGATCAGCGCGGCGCAAAGTTACTGCCTGGCGCGGTTCGCCTTGTTGCTCGATACCGCCCTGGCCGCCTGCGCAGCCTTGACGGCGGTGCAGGAGGGCAGGGAGGCGGCGGATCCACCCCGAACCTTGACGCCCCATCGCGACTTGTCCCTGGCTATGGTCTTCGGCGCTCGCAGCGCCCTGGCGTTCCTGGTCGTTGCCTGTTTCTGGCTGGCGACCGCCTGGCCCGCCGCATCGGGCGCGATGCTACTGACGTGCGTGGTGTGCAGCCTGTTCGCCAGTCGCGAAAACGGCGCGCAGATCGGTATGAGTTTTCTGCGGGGCATCTTTTTGGCCGTGCCGACGGCGTTCGTGATCGGCGAGCTCATACTCCCGCAGTGGAGCAGTTTCGCGATGCTGTGCCTGGCCATGGGCGTGCCGTTGTTTTTCGGGGCATTGGGCATGGCCAAGCCGCAGATCTTCGCCACGGCGACGTCGTTCTGCCTGCATTTCGTGGTGCTGATATCGCCACTCAACACCATGAAGTACGACGTCGCGGCGTTCTTCAACAACGCCCAGGCCATGATGATTGGCGTGGGCGCGGCGGTGCTGGCCTTCAATCTGCTGATTCTGCGCAATCCGGCCTGGCACAGCCGCCGCCTGCTGGCCGCGACCCTTCACGACCTGGTGCGCCTGACCCATCGCCGCCTGCAGGGGGCCGAGAGTTGGTTCGGCGGGCGCATGGCCGACCGGCTGTTGCAGCTGGCCAGGCATTACCCTGAACTGCCGGTGCAGGCGCGTAGCCGTTGGGATGATGGTTTGCTTGGCCTGGACATGGGCGATGAGCTGTTGCATTTGCGCCTGAGCCTGGCCGTCGCCCAAGTGCCCGATACCCGGGCGCAGCGACGTTATTTCGAAGCGCTGGAGCAGGTGCTCGAGCGCGGTCCGGCCGGCGGCCAGGCCGATGCGCTGGCCCCGGCGAGCGCCGAGTTCCTGAATGTGTTGTCGACCCAGCCGCCCAGCGACGCCCTGAAGCTGGCCCAGGGCGCGGTGGTGCAATTGCAAAACAGTTGGCGCGCCTGGTGCAGCCAGCACGAACCTGAACGACGGGAGCACAGCCATGGGCTTGCGTGAGTGGTCGATGGGCGGGGTGTTGCTCAGCCCGTTCCTGATTTATGTGGTGCTGGCGCTGCTGGTGACCGGCGCGCTGCGCCTGTTGCTCAGCCTGGTGCCGGCCGGGCGGTGGATCTGGCATGAAGCCTTGTTCGACTGCGCCCTGTATGTCTGTGTCCTGACTGTCATTACCGTGGTCCTCGGGCCGCTATAGGAGTTGAACATGCGTACCTCCGTACGTGTCGCCGTCACGCTGTGCATGGTGGCCGTGGCGATCTTCGCCGGCTTTCACCTGTGGCAGTACTACATGCTCACGCCCTGGACCCGCGATGCGCGGATCCGCGCCGACGTGGTGGTGATTGCACCCGACGTGTCGGGCTGGGTGCGTGAGCTCAAGGCGGTGGATAACCAGCAGGTCAAGGCCGGCGATCTATTGCTGAGCATCGACCGCGAGCGTTTCGAGGCGGCGGTGGAGAAGGCCCGGGCCGTGGTCCAGACACGCCAGCAGCAACTGAGTCTGCGCGAACACGAAGCCAGTCGCCGCGCCGCCCTGGGGCCCCAGGCCATCAGTGCCGAACTGCGGGAAAACGCCCAGATCAACGCCGGCATCGCCCGCGGCGAACTGCGCGAAGCCCAGGCCGAGGCCAAGGTCGCCGAGCTCAACCTGGCCCGCAGCCAGGTCCTGGCCCCGCGCAGCGGCCACATCACCAACTTGCGCCTGGCCGAAGGCAACTACGTGAATGCCGGGCAGCCGGTGATGGCGCTGATCGACGACTCGACGTTCTATGTGCAGGCCTATTTCGAAGAAACCAAATTGCCCAGGATTCGTGTGGGCGATCCGGTCAAGGTCTGGCTGATGAGTGCCGGCCATGCGCTGGAGGGGCATGTCGAAAGCATCAGCCGCGGCATTACCGACCGCAACACCAACCCCGATGCGCAGTTGCTGGCGGAGGTGGAGCCGACCTTCAACTGGGTGCGCCTGGCCCAGCGGATCCCGGTGCGGATCAAGTTGGACAAGGTGCCGGAGGGCGTGAACCTGAGCGCCGGGATGACGGCGAGCGTGCAGGTGCGCGAAGACCAACCATAAATGTGGGAGCAAGGCTTGCCCGCGATGAAGATGACTCGGTCTCTCAGGGAACCGAGGCGCCTGCATCGCGAGCAAGCTTTGCTCCCACACAGTGGCTCGCCACAGTTCATTCGCTTTAGAGGGGGTAATCAGCCGACAGTGATCGCCGGCAGCGTCGGCAAAGTCACGGTCTGCTGCTTGCGCGGGGCGAGGATTTCGGCTTCGCCGTCCACCACCAGCTCGTCGCGCTGGTTGAATACGCGTGTGGCGATACGCACTCGGAACTTCGGCAGTTTTTCCAGGATTTCCAGGCGCACGGTCAGGGTGTCGCCGATTTTCACCGGTTTCTGGAAGCTCATCTGCTGGCCGATATAGATCGTGCCCGGCCCAGGCAGCTCGCACGCCACCGCCGCGCTGATCAGCGCACCGCTGAACATGCCGTGGGCGATGCGCTCCTTGAACATGCTCGCCGCCGCGAATTCGGCGTCCAGGTGCACCGGGTTGTGATCGCCCGACATTGCCGCGAACAGCTGGATGTCGCGTTCCTCGACGGTCTTGCTGTAGCTGGCGGTCTGGCCGATTTCGAGGGCTTCGTAAGGGGTGTTGGTAACCTGGGTCATCTGTTTCAGATCCTGTGGAATAAAGAAAAACGCTGCAAGCCTACTCGCTGCGGGGCGGCCGCTTGTGGTCCAAGGCCTGGGCAATCCAAGCCAGCACGTCAGCGGTCACTTCATCGCGGTTGGTTTCATTGAACAATTCGTGCCGGGCCTGCGGGTAGATCGTCAATTGCAGGTGCTGGCTGCCGGCGTCGCGCAGGGCGTCGGCCAGATCCTTCAGACGCTTGCCTT
This sequence comes from Pseudomonas sp. FSO-7, assembly GCF_059579345.1. Taxonomy (NCBI): domain Bacteria; kingdom Pseudomonadati; phylum Pseudomonadota; class Gammaproteobacteria; order Pseudomonadales; family Pseudomonadaceae; genus Pseudomonas; species Pseudomonas sp. FSO-7. Next base: position 1,465,660 of record NZ_CM184193.1, read on the forward strand.
CGCTCACCGGATCACATTCGCCACCGATCACCAGCAGGGGCAGGCCCGGATCGATCTGGGCGAGATTGGACGCTTTGCTGATTTGCTGCAAGCCGCCGAGCAGGTCGACCCACAGTTGATTGGTGCAGCGAAAGCCGCACAGCGGGTCGTGGACGTACTTGGCGACTTCGGCCGGGTCACGGCTGAGCCAGTCGAAAGGGGTACGCGTGGGTTTGAATTTCTTGTTGAAACTGCCGAACGACAGCCACTCGATCAAGGCACTGCGCCCCGTCGCACCCTGGCGCCGACGTTCGAAGCGGGCGATCAGGCGAGCGCTGCGGTAGAGCGCCACCGGTTGGAAGTTCGAGCCGCTGAGGATCGCCCCGTGCAGGCTGGCGCTGTGATGCAGCAGGTAACCTTGGGCGATGTAGCTGCCCATGCTGTGGCCCAGCAGCAGGATGGGCGTATCGGGATGTTGCTGGCCGATGTGATGGTTGAGGCTGGCCAAATCACCCACGACCTTGGCCCAGCCGTCCTCGTCGGCGAAGTGGCCGAGAATCGCTTCCTCGCCGGTCTTGCCATGGCCGCGCAGGTCCATCGCGTAGACACCGTAGCCTTCCTCGCACAGCGCCTGGGCCAGGCGGGCGTAGCGGCCGCTGTGTTCGGCCATGCCGTGGGCCAGCATGATCACCGCCAACGGGGCGGTTTCGGGCAGCCACTGGTTGACGAACAGGCGGCTGTGGTCGGTCGCGGTCAGCCAGAACGTTTGGTGGATCATGGCGATTCCTTTGCACAAAGTCAGACGCAGCGTTGCTGCATTGTATAGCGCATCCGTTGCGTCTCGCCTGTTCAGACCACAAGGCGGGAATATTCACACAATCTATGACGCAGGTTGCCATATTTGCCTGATTGGCCATAGCTGCTAGTGTCCCAGAAGCTCCGCCTCTGCAAGCGATACAGACGCGGCCCGGATATGCTCAGGTAAAGAGGACAAAAACAATGCAGCCTGATTTCTGGAATGACAAACGCCCAACCGGCGTGCCCCTGGATGTCGACCTCGGGGTCTACAAGTCGGTGATCGAGGTGTTCGAGCGTTCCTGCAAGAAATTCGCCGACCGCCCGGCGTTCAGCAACATGGGGGTGACCCTCACCTATGCCGAACTCGAGCGCTACAGCGCAGCCTTCGCCGGTTACCTGCAAACCCATACCGACCTGGCGCCGGGTGATCGTATCGCGGTGCAGATGCCCAACGTCCTGCAGTACCCGATCGCCGTGTTCGGTGCCTTGCGCGCCGGGCTGATCGTGGTCAACACCAACCCGCTGTATACCGCGCGGGAAATGCGTCACCAGTTCAAGGACTCCGGTGCCCGGGCGCTGGTGTACCTGAACATGTTCGGCCAGAAAGTCCAGGAGGTGTTGCCCGATACGGACCTGCAGTACCTGATCGAAGCGAAGATGGGCGACCTGATGCCCACCGCCAAGGGCTGGCTGGTCAACACGATGGTGAGCAAGGTCAAGAAAATGGTCCCGGCCTATTCGCTGCCCCAGGCCATTTCCTTCAAGAGCGCCTTGCGCCTGGGACGCGGCCAGGGCATCAAGCCGCTGAACGTCAGCCTCGACGATATTGCGGTATTGCAATACACCGGCGGCACCACCGGGTTGGCGAAGGGCGCGATGCTGACCCACGGCAACCTGGTGGCCAACATGCAACAGGCCCGGGCCTGCCTGGGACAGCTCGGCGATGACGGCCAGCCGCTGCTGCGCGAAGGCCAGGAGGTCATGATCGCGCCACTGCCGCTGTACCATATCTATGCATTCACGGCGAACTGCATGTGCATGATGGTGACCGGCAACCACAACGTGCTGATCACCAATCCACGGGACATCGGCGGCTTCATCAAGGAACTGAAGAACTGGCGTTTCTCGTTGCTGCTGGGGCTCAACACGCTGTTCGTGGCGTTGATGGACCATCCGGATTTCAAGACGCTGGATTTTTCCCACCTCAAGGTCACCAACTCCGGCGGCACCGCGTTGATCAAGGCCACCGCCGAGCGTTGGCAGCAGATCACCGGCTGCGGCATCACCGAGGGGTATGGCTTGACTGAAACCTCGCCGGTGGCGAGTGCCAATCCTTATGGCGGCAAATCCCGGCTGGGCACGGTGGGGATGCCGGTGCCGGGCACGCTGATGAAAGTGATCGACGACGAGGGCGTCGAGCAGCCCCTGGGCGAGCGTGGCGAGCTGTGCATCAAGGGCCCGCAGATCATGAAAGGCTATTGGAACAAGCCCGAGGCCACGGCCGAAGTGCTGGACAGCGAGGGCTGGTTCAAGTCTGGCGATATCGCGGTGATCGACCCGGACGGCTTTGTGCGCATCGTCGACCGCAAGAAGGACATGATCATCGTCTCGGGCTTCAATGTGTACCCCAATGAAATCGAAGACGTGGTGATGGCCCACCCCAAGGTGGCCAACTGCGCGGTGATCGGCGTGCCGGACGAACGTTCGGGGGAGGCGGTGAAGTTGTTCGTGGTGGCCCGGGAAAGTGGAGTCAGCCTTGAAGAACTCAAGGCCTACTGCAAGGAGAACTTCACTGGCTACAAGATCCCCAAGCACATCGTGTTGCGGGACTCATTACCGATGACACCGGTGGGCAAGATCCTGCGGCGGGAGCTGCGGGAGATCGCCTGATTAGAGAAGACCCTGGAAACCCTGTGGGAGCGAGCTTGCTCGCGATAGCGGTAGATCAGTGACAGAGTTATTGGCTGACACACCGCCATCGCGAGCAAGCTCGCTCCCACAGTTTCTTGCGTATCCAGAGCGATTTAGCGGGATTTGGAATTTTTACTCTAAAAATGACCATTGAATGGTCATGAGTCATGTTTATGACTGTGGGGGTTGTTTTTGGCTCTAGGCGACCCTCGGCAAAGCTGCTACTCTCGGCGCGCTTTTGTGACTTCTCGGCCTTGATTCAAGCCAGATTCACCAATAAACACACACCAATAATAATCGCATCAAATGCGGTGAGAATTCGCGTTGCTGAGGAGTGGGCTTCCATGATCGAAGACTTTTGGAAGGATAAGTACCCAGCTGGGATTGCTGCCGACATCAATCCAGACGAGTATCCGAATATTCAGGCGGTGTTGAAGCAGTCCTGCCAACGCTTTGCCAACAAGCCGGCGTTCAGCAACCTCGGCAAGACGATCACCTACGGTGAGCTCTACGAGTTGTCCGGGGCGTTTGCCGCGTACCTGCAACAGCATACCGATTTACAGCCGGGCGATCGAATCGCCGTGCAACTGCCCAACGTTCTCCAGTACCCGGTGGCGGTGTTCGGTGCGATCCGTGCCGGGCTGATCGTGGTCAACACCAACCCGTTGTACACCGCGCGGGAAATGGAACACCAGTTCAACGACTCCGGTGCCAAGGCGTTGGTGTGCCTGGCGAACATGGCGCACCTGGCCGAAACCGTGGTGCCGAAGACGGGTGTCAAGCACGTCATCGTCACCGAAGTCGCCGACCTGCTGCCGCCGCTCAAGCGCCTGTTGATCAACAGCGTGATCAAGTACGTCAAGAAGATGGTCCCGGCTTATCACTTGCCCAAGGCCGTCAAGTTCAACGATGTGCTGAGCAAAGGCCACGGCCAGCCGGTGAACGAAGCCAACCCCACCAGTGACGATGTGGCCGTGCTGCAATACACCGGCGGCACCACCGGCGTGGCCAAGGGCGCGATGCTCAGCCACCGCAACCTGGTGGCGAACATGCTGCAGTGCAAGGCGCTGATGGGCTCCAACCTCAATGAGGGTTGTGAGGTGCTGATCACGCCGCTGCCGCTGTACCACATCTATGCCTTCACCTTTCATTGCATGGCGATGATGCTGATCGGCAACCACAACATCCTGATCAGCAACCCGCGCGACCTTTCGGCGATGGTCAAGGAGCTGTCGAAGTGGAAGTTCAGCGGTTTTGTCGGCCTCAATACGCTGTTCGTGGCCCTGTGCAACAACGAAGCCTTCCGCAAGCTGGACTTCTCGGCGCTGAAAGTCACCCTGTCTGGCGGCATGGCCCTGCAACTGGCCGCGGCCGAGCGCTGGAAAGCGGTGACCGGCTGCCCGATCTGCGAAGGTTATGGCATGACCGAAACCAGCCCGGTGGCTACCGTCAACCCGATCCAGAAAATCCAGGTCGGTACCATCGGCATTCCCGTGCCGTCGACGCTGTGCAAGGTGATCAATGACGCGGGCGTCGAACAGCCATTGGGCGAAATCGGCGAGTTGTGCGTGAAAGGTCCGCAGGTCATGAAGGGCTACTGGCAGCGCCAGGAAGCCACTGACGAGATCCTCGACAGCGAAGGCTGGCTCAAGACCGGTGACATTGCGCTGATCCAGCCGGACGGCTACATGCGCATCGTCGATCGCAAGAAGGACATGATCCTGATCTCCGGTTTCAACGTGTACCCCAACGAGCTGGAAGATGTGCTGGCCACCCTGCCGGGCGTGCTGCAATGCGCGGCCATCGGCATACCGGACGAGAAGTCTGGCGAGGCGATCAAGATCTTCATCGTCGCGCGGCCGGGTGTCACGCTGACCAAGGAACAGGTGATGGAACACATGCGTGCCAACGTCACTGGCTACAAGGTGCCCAAGGCCGTGGAATTCCGCGATGCCTTGCCGACCACCAACGTCGGCAAGATCCTGCGGCGCGAGTTGCGGGATGAAGAACTCAGGAAACTGGGGTTGAAAAAGTAAGATCGCAGCCAATAAAAGGCCCCGTCGATGCGGGGCTTTTTATTGCGCGGCAATGTCTGGGGCGTGGCAGCTTTTGTGGCGAGGGAGCAAGCTCCCTCGCCACAACAGCGCCTCTGCAACACTAACCTGTGTAGAGAGCCTTACAACCTGAACTGCGCAAAATCCAGGTTGGTGCCACCCGGCCGCATATCCTGCAGGTAGGAATCCTTGTCGGCGCTCAATTCCAGGCTCAGGGCTGCCTTGCGTTTGCCTTGGTTGCGCACTTCCAGGCCTTCCATTTTTTCGCGCAGGAACACGGTCGGCACCTTCAGGTGCAGCAGCTCATCGGTGGCCGGCGTGTGCAGCAGCAGGTGGATCCATTCGTACTGACCGATGGCCAGGCGTGCCACCGGGATATCGAACCAGAAGATGTTGCGGTTGCGGTTCAATTCGCTGAAGTGGCAGTTATTGACGCCCAGTACGGCGCCGCCCAGTTCTTGGTTTCTGCGGGCGATGGCCTGCTTTTTATCGAGTTTCATAACGTTCCTACGAGATTGGAGCTTCAGGCCGCAGCCTGAATACGTGGGGCATTCTCGGGGGTGGATCGGCAAACATAAAGCGCAACCTGCATCTGACGATGAAATGCGCTGCTGAAAAAATGAAACTCCCCGCAAACGGCCTCGGTCAACCCTTATGTAATGACTTTTCGTACAGTTGTTAACAGGAGAGACATCATGGGTAGCACAAGCGATAAAGTGAAGGGCGTTGCCAACGAAGCCGTCGGCAACATCAAACAAGGCGTCGGCAAGGCCACCGACAATGACCGCATGCGCGCCGAGGGCGTGGTCCAGGAGAAAAAAGGTGAGGCCCAGCAAACCGTGGGCAAGGCCAAGGATGCACTCAAGAAAGGCGTTGACAAGGCATAACCGGCCTGTTGAAAAAGCGATTGGAACGGCCATCCACGGGTGGCCGTTTTCATGTCGGCTCGAACTTGCTCCGGGGAAATTGTTCCAAAGTCGCCAAACAGGTTACTTTTGTCTTGGATAGCAACCCCGTGAGTCGCCAGGCGACCTTCCTTTTTTGCGGCGAAAGGAGACGCACATGATGTTCCCGGCCTTGAAAGGCTTGCCTTTGCATCGTGTGATGATGCGCACCGTGACCGAGTTTCTCGACGACGAGATGTCGACCTACGCCTCGGCATTGGCCTACCAGATGCTGTTTTCGCTGTTTCCGTTCATTCTCTTTCTGATCGCGTTGATCGGCTTCCTGCACCTGCCGGACTTCTTCTCCTGGCTGCGCCTGCAATCGGAGCTGGTGCTGCCACCCCAGGCCCTGGAGCAGGTCAACCCAGTGATCGACCAACTCCAGCAATCCAAGGGCGGCTTGTTGTCGGTAGGTATCGTCATTGCCTTGTGGACCGCTTCGGCGGGCGTGCGGCTGATGATGAGCGCAATGAACGCCGCCTATGACGTCGTGGAAGGTCGTCCGGCCTGGAAGCGCTTTCCGCTGTCGATCTTCTACACCGTCGGCATCGCCGGCATGCTGCTGGCCGCTGCGGCGCTGATGGTGCTCGGGCCGCAGGTGATGGGATGGATTGCAGCCCAGGTCGGCTTGGAAGAGTTCATCGTCACGCTCTGGACGATCGTGCGCTGGCCGGTGATCGTGTTCTTGCTGATGGTGGCCGTGGCGCTGATCTATTACGTGATGCCCGACGTCAAGCAGGAGTTTCGTTTCATCACGCCGGGGTCGGTGCTGGCGGTGGTGGTGTGGATCATCGCCTCCCTGGGTTTCGCGTTTTACGTCAAGACCTTTGCCAACTACAACGCCATGTATGGCAGCATCGGTGCGATCATTGTGCTGTTGCTGTACTTCTACATTTCTTCGGCGGTGCTGTTGCTCGGCGCGGAGATGAATGCGGTGATCGAGCACATGTCCACCGAGGGCAAGGACCCGGGCGAAAAGAGCCCGGGTGAGCACGAAAAACAGCACGTGTCGGGCCTGGGCCGCGACCATTCCATTCCTCACACCCACCCTGACGAAGCCCGACCATGATCCGTGACATCCTGAAAATGGGCGACGAACGCCTGCTGCGAATCGCCCCGCCGGTGCCCGCCGAAATGTTCGACAGCCCAGAATTGTGGCAATTGATCGACGACATGTTCCAGACCATGGAAAGCGTCGGCGGTGTCGGTCTGGCGGCGCCGCAGATCGGCGTCGATCTGCAGTTGGTGATCTTCGGTTTCGAGCACAGCGAGCGTTACCCCGACGCCGAGGCGGTACCCCAGACCATCCTGATCAACCCGCTGATCACCCCCCTGGGCCCGCAGATGGAAGAGGGCTTCGAAGGTTGCCTGTCTGTGCCAGGCTTGCGTGGGGCGGTGGATCGCTACCAGCACATTCGCTACGAAGGCTTCGATCCCAAGGGCGATCCGATCGTGCGTTACGCGTCGGGCTTTCACGCGCGGGTGGTGCAGCATGAATGTGATCACCTGATCGGGCGCTTGTACCCGTCGCGCATTACGGATTTCAGTAAGTTCGGCTTTACCGAAGTGATGTTCCCGGACCTGGACCCGACTGCAGACGATTGATACCCCACCACCAAACTCTGTGGGAGCGAGCTTGCTCCCACAGTGGGCTCTGTCGATCTTTAGGGTTTTGTAGGCTCCAACCCCATCGCAATCATCGGCTTGCTGCGCGCATACCGGCTCAGACGCTCAGCCATGGCATAAGGCAGTTCGGGATCGAAGCTGAACCCGCGCCGCTCATAAAAGCCGCGCAAATCCGGGTGGCAGAACAGCCACACCGGTCCTTCGACACCCTTCACCGCTTCAGCGATCAACCGCGCCGCAATCCCTTGTTCGCGATACGCCGGGTCGACCAACAACCCCGTCAACCAATGCCCGCCCGAGACCGGACGCAGGCACAGCGCTGCGACGACTTCATTCCGACGCGCCACCCACAGCTGCGCTTCCCGTACCGCTTTCATCGAGGATTGGTGGGCGCGGTAAAACTTGTTCATCAGCGGCCACAGCGGCTCTTCGAGCTGTGTGTAATGGATTTGGGACATGGCAGGGTCGCGGGCGATAAGGGGAGGGCGATTATAAAAGAACGCAGGAGCGGCGATAGGTGTATACCTGACTTCACATCCCGTATGACTGGAGTACGTATCATGGCCAAAGGCATGGATTCAAAAAAAGCGGCAAAGAAAAAACCGGCGAAGACGGCCGATGAGAAGCGCGCCGACAAAAAAACCAAGAAGGTGAACCTGTTCGGTCATTGAGTCGGTACCGCTTCGGCGGGCCTCAGGATTGAGCTGGGGCGGTCACCCCAGCTCAATCGCTGCGCCCTGTGCCGAGGCTCAAAGCGAGGCGAGAAACATGTCCGTGGCCGAGGCTTTGTCGTCCGTGCGACTCTCCTGAACCTTTTCCACTTGTGCCATCGCTGACTTGTCCTGCATGCGCTGGGCAATCTCCTGGCTGACTGCCATTTGCTTCTCGGGCGGCATCGCCTCGAACTCTTCCTCGGTAATACCCATCTCTTCGAGAATGCTGTCGCGCAGACGCTCTTCGGGCGTCTTGCTCATGTAGTCCTTGAACGCTGCCGTGGCGGAGCCGCCAAGGGTCGTGGTCTCTTCAGGCATTGACGAAGCCACGGTCTGCAGTTGCACGCGGGTCTTGGCGAACGCCTCATCCACCTTGTCGCTGATGGCGGTGGCGGCATTGACCTGTTGCGTGGCGCGTCGGGTGAAGGAATCCTGGACCTGGACCTGGGCACTGCCCTGGCTGGCCTGGGCCTGGACGTTATCGCGCAACGCCTGCAACGCGGCGCTTTGCAGGCCGCTGGCGGCTTCGGCGGTGGGATCCTCGCCCGGGCGTTTGAGTGGCAAGACCATCGCTTGCTGTTTGGCACTGACCAACATGATGAACACCTGTAGGTAATGGCTGAGCGATGGGCAGGAGCAATTCCCATGCCGTTGCTTCGAGGGCCCTATTCCAAGGGCTGTGGACAAGCGTATGGCGAGCGGGGCGGCCAACCCTTGCCGTCGGACGGCATGGATCGACCGCTTGAGCATGGCGCTCAGGTGCTTTCGCGGACCTTGAGTTCGAAGCCCATGTCCACCACCGGCTGGGCGATGCGGTTGCCGGCCATCAGCGTCAGCATCTGTTCGGCGGCGCGGCGACCGATGGCTTCCCTTGGGGTGCTGATGCTGCTCAGGCGCGGCACCATGTGGGCCGAGGCGGGCAGGTCGTTGAAGCCCAGGACCGAGACCTGCTCGGGGATCTTGATGCCGCAGCGCAATGCCTCGAACAAAGCGCCGTGGGCCAGGTCGTCGTTGCCGAAGAAGATCGCATCGACGTCCGGGTGGCTGTCGAGCAATTGCAGGAACAATTCGCCACCCAGGCCCACCGAGGATGGGCGCGGGGTCAGCAGTTCCAGGTCCGGGTCATACAAACCGGCTTTCTGCAGGGCGCGGCGAAACCCTTCGCCGCGCAGCAGGGTACGTTGGTCCAGTTGCGCGCCGATGTAGGCCAGACGCTTGCGGCCCTTGGAAATCAAGTGCTCGGCCGCCGTTTCGCCGGCCTTGAGCTGGGAGAAACCGACGCAGTTGAGCCCGGCACCGGGGTCCAGTTCCATCATGTACACGCACGGAATGTTACTGGCCTCGATCATGCGCCGGGCGCTTTCGGTGCGGTCGAAACCGGTCAGCAGCAACCCCCGTGGCTGATAGGCCATGTAGTTGCGCAACAGGTCTTCTTCCTCGTCCCGGGAGTAGTGGTAGTTGCCGATCACCACTTCGAAGCCCTTGGGCCGTAGCACCCGATGGATGGCTTCCAGGGTGTCGATGAACAACAGGTTGGACAACGACGGCACCAGCACCACCACCGAATGGCTCTGGGCCGAAGCCAGGGCGCGGGCGGCGGGATTGACGACGTAGTTGAGTTCCGCGGCGGCCTGGCGGACTTTTTCCACCAGTTCCGAGGCGACGGTGCTGACGCCGCGCAGGGCACGGGAGGCGGTGATGGGGCTGACACCGGCCAGGCGTGCGACTTCGTTGAGCGTGGGGCGACCGGTGGTGCGAGTATTCTTATCGTTTTTAGGGGCGGTCATCAGGGCGGCTTGCCAAACAAAAATCAAGGTACTAAGGTAGCGCTGTCTCGACGCCGCTGCAAATGCGTGAGCGGGGGTTGCCTGATCTCCCGTCCGTTGGTGTCGTGAACGAACATGCTGCAACCACAAAAATGACAAGAAGGCGTCGGCAACTTCTGCTTTTGCTGCGGTGTCATAACTGGCAAAGGTAGCGCTGTCTGCGCGCTGAGGTGTTACATGAACAATCCCATCACCGCCCTGGTCATCATGGGCGTTGCCGGTTGCGGCAAAACTTGCGTCAGCCAGGCCCTGTGCCAATTGAGCGGCGCCACCGCCATCGAAGGCGACACGTTCCACCCTGCGGCCAACATCCAGAAGATGAGCGCTGGTATCCCCTTGAACGACGACGACCGTGCCGGCTGGCTCGACAGCCTGTGCGACGAGTTGCGCCGTGTCGACGCCACGGGCGAGCGCCCGGTGCTGACCTGCTCGGCCCTCAAGCACAGTTATCGCGAGCGTCTGCGCAGCGCCTTGCCAGGCCTGGGCTTCGTATTCCTTGAATTGACCCCCGAAGTGGCCGCCGACCGGGTTTCCCACCGTCCTGGCCATTTCATGCCGTCGACCCTGATCGACAGCCAGTTCGCCACCCTTGAATCCCCTGTCGGCGAGCCCCTGACCCTGGCTCTGGACGCGTCCAGCCACAGCGTTGACGAACTGGCACAGCAGGCTTACGTCTGGTGGTTGGCCCACGGTTTGAAGCTTGCCAGTTGAGTTTCAAAAATTTGCGTCAGAAAGATAGCGCTGTCCCGACGGCTCATCAATAACTGCTTCAATAACAACAACAAATCAGGAGACACCTCCCATGTTCGGCATGTCCCACGAGACGTTTCTACTGCTTGATGCAGTGGTCACGGTGATCGGACTCATCGTCCTCATCACCAAGTTCAAATTCCACCCGTTCATTGCACTGACCATCGCCGCCGCGTTCCTCGGCCTGACGTCGGGCATGCCGACCGGCACCATCATCAAGGCGTTCCAGGACGGCTTCGGTGGCGTGCTGGGCTTTGTCGGCATCATCCTGGCGCTGGGCACGATGCTCGGCAAGATGATGGCCGAGTCGGGCGGGGCCGATCAGATCGCCCAGACCCTGATCCGCGCCTTCGGCAAGGACAAGGTGCAGTGGGCCATGATGTTCGCCGCGTTCCTGGTGGGTATCCCGCTGTTCTTCGAAATCGGCTTCGTGCTGCTGATCCCGCTGGTGTTCATCGTTGCGCGTCGCACCGGCGTGTCGATCATCAAGATCGGTATCCCGCTGCTGGCCGGCCTTTCCGCGGTCCACGGCCTGGTGCCGCCGCACCCGGGGCCGCTGCTGGCGATCGGCATATTTGGCGCTGACATCGGCAAGACCATTCTTTATGGTCTGATCGTCGCGCTGCCGACCGCTATCATTGCCGGGCCGATTTTCGGTACGTTCATTGCCAAGCACATCCCCGGCCATCCTAACCAGGAGTTGGTGGACCAACTGGCCCGCGAGACGAACTCCGCCGAGCTGCCAAGTTTCAGCATCACCTTGATCACCGTGCTGTCGCCGGTGTTCCTGATGCTGCTCAAGACCTTTGCTGACGTAGCGCTGCCGGACGGCAACCTCTTCCGCGTCTGGATGGACATGATCGGTCATCCGATCTCGGCCTTGCTGCTGGCGCTGTTGCTGTCGCTGTACACCTTCGGCTACAAGCAGGGCATCGGTTCCAGCCAGATGCTCAAATGGCTGGACGCCAGCCTCGCGCCGACCGCCGCGATCATCCTGATCATCGGTGCCGGTGGTGGCTTCAAGCAGATGCTGGTCACCAGCGGCGTGGGCGATGTGATCGGTCACATGGCGGTGAGCGCGCAGATCTCGCCGATCCTGCTGGCGTGGCTGGTGGCTGCGGTGATCCGTATCGCCACAGGTTCGGCGACGGTGGCGACCATTACCGGTGCCGGGATCGTGGTGCCGGTGGTGGGGATGATGCCGGGTGTGAACCGTGAGCTGCTGGTGCTGGCGACCGGTGCCGGTTCGTTGATCCTGTCCCACGTCAACGATGCGGGCTTCTGGCTGGTCAAGCAGTACTTCAACATGACCGTGGCCGAGACCTTCAAGACCTGGACCGCGATGGAAACCATCCTGTCCGTGGTGGGCTTGATCTTTATCCTGCTGCTGTCGCTGGTGGTCTAAGCAACAACGCATAACCCACTGTGGGAGCGAGCTTGCTCGCGATGGCGGACTGACAGTCGATACCTTCGCTGACTGTTATGCCGCTATCGCGAGCAAGCTCGCTCCCACATTGGTTTCTGGTGATCAGCTTGGTTTTGTGTCAGGCGCCAGGTTTGTTTATCAACCCATCCGCCCGAAACATCCCACGGATCCCACGCACCGCCTGGCGAATCCGGTCCTGGTTCTCGATCAGCGCAAAGCGCACGTGATCGTCCCCATACTCCCCGAACCCCACCCCCGGCGAGACGCAGACCTTGGCTTCGGCCAGCAGTTTCTTGGCAAATTCCAATGAGCCCAGGTGCGCATAGGCCTCGGGAATCTTGGCCCAGACGTACATCGAGGCCTTGGGATTTTCCACCATCCAACCCAGTTCATGCAGGCCCTTGACCAGCACGTTGCGGCGCTGGCGGTACTGCTCGGCGATGTCGCGCACGCATTGCTGGTCGCCTTCGAGGGCGGCGATGGCGGCCACTTGCAGCGGGGTGAAGGTGCCGTAGTCGTGGTAGCTCTTGATCCGCGCCAGGGCGCTGACCAGTTCCGGGTTGCCCACCATGAAACCGATGCGCCAGCCGGCCATGTTGTAGCTCTTGGACAGGGTGAAGAACTCCACCGCGATGTCTTTCGCGCCCGGCACTTGCATGATCGACGGGGCTTTCCAGCCGTCATAGACGATGTCGGCGTAGGCCAGGTCGTGGATCACCAGCACGTCGTACTGCTTGGCCAGGGCGATGACCCGCTCGAAGAAGTCCAGCTCCACGCACTGGGCGGTGGGGTTGGAGGGGAAGCCGAGGATCATCATCTTCGGCTTGGGAATCGAGCCGCGGATGGCCCGCTCCAGTTCGTCGAAGAAATCCACCCCTGGCACCAGCGGCACCGAACGCACCTGGGCGCCGGCGATCACCGCGCCGTAGATGTGGATCGGATAGCTGGGGTTGGGCACTAGCACCGTGTCGCCCTGGTCCAGGGTCGCCAGCATCAGGTGGGCCAGCCCTTCCTTGGAGCCAATGGTGACAATGGCTTCGGTTTCCGGGTCGATGTCCACCTCATAGCGGTCCTTGTACCAGCGCGAAATGGCGCGGCGCAGGCGCGGGATGCCTTTGGAGGTGGAGTAGCCGTGGGTGTCTTCACGCTGGGCGACGGTGACCAGTTTTTCCACGATGTGCGGGGGCGTGGCGCCGTCGGGGTTACCCATGCTCAAGTCGATGATGTCTTCGCCGCGCCGACGCGCAGCCATCTTCAGCTCGGCAGTGATATTGAATACATACGGGGGGAGTCGATCGATGCGCGCAAAGCGGCGCGGCGAACCTTGTTCGGCCATTGTTGCCTCGAGATACGTGAGCGCCCGGAACCGTCCGAGCGACGTTGGCCACTGCGGTGGCCTGCGGCGCAAGATAATCGGGCGGATGTCGGATTGTCCAGTAGCCGCGCCCAACTATTTTCGACGACACTGTCGACCTCGCCGCGCAGCCATCAACGATGGCTGCGGGCAGTTGAATTCGCCGCACCCCAATCGAACGGAATGAATGATGGAATTTTCCAGCGGTTTCCTGCTGAGTCTCTCCCTGTGCCTGGACATTGGCGTGGCCAATATCGCGATGATCACCCTGGCGATGCAACGCGGCTATTTCCAGGGCTTCGCCTTGGGCCTGGGCACTTGCGTGGGCGATCTGATCTACGCCGTCCTGGCCTTGGCCGGCATGACCGTGCTGCTGCAATACGAGGCGGTGCGCTGGGTGCTGTGGGTCGGCGGCTCGGTGTTGTTGCTGTACTTCGCGGCGAAAATGATCCACTCGGCGATCTATCACAGCGCGGTACTGGCCGAGGCCGGCGAGGTGCAGGGCAACTCATCGCGTCAGGAGTTCTTGCGCGGAATTTTCCTGGCCATGTCATCGCCCAGCGCCATCCTCTGGTTCGCGGCGGTGGGCGGTACGCTGATCGCCCGTTCGGGTGGCGGAACCTTGCTCAGTTCGGCGCTGTTCCTCAGTGGTTTTCTCTGCGCCGGGCTGCTGTGGTGCGCGGCCCTGTGCCTGGCGGCGACCCAGGGCGGCAAATTGTTGGGGGATAAACTGTTGCGGTACTCCTATTGGGCATCCGCCGCGATCTTCTGCTATTTCGCGGTGTACGTGATTGTTTCTGGCTACAACGAGTTTGTAGGGAAAGTCGTCACCAGCGCCCTGCCTGGCATCTGACAAGCGAAACGGCCCTGGCAATTACGGTTTGGCTTCTATACTGCCAAGCCCGACTTCACGTTTTGCTGGAGTGTTGCCGCATGGAAAAGCCCAAACGCGATTACACAGCCGTACCACGCTTTGAACAGGGACGTTTTCAGCTCATCGCCGGTTTTGGTGCTCGGTTTACCCAGGACACTGCCCAAGACATCCCTTTGCTCTGGGAAAAGTTCCTGCCCTGGCTCGGCAAGGTGCCAGGGCAGAAAGATGAAGTGACCTACGGCGTGTGTTGCAACCCGGACGAGGAGGGTGGGTTCGAATACATCGCCGGCGTGGAAATCAGCCGGCTCGACGATTTGCCGCCACAATACCGTTGGATCGAGATCCCGCCCGGGCCCTACGCCGTGTTCGAACACAGGGGCCCGCTGAAGACACTGCCGCAAACCTTCCAATACATCTGGAACGAATGGTTACCGCAGTCCGGCCACGAAGGGGCCTGCACACCGGAATTCGAACGCTACAGCGAAGACTTCAACCCCAGGACCGGCCAAGGCACCCTGGAGATATGGATCCCGCTCAAGCCGAGTTGAGCGTCGCGGCTTCAGTACAGGCTGGCCTGCACCCGTGCGGGCGCTTCACGGTCGTAAGTCTCGGCATCGAACTGCCCATCATTCAAGCGCTTGTGGATTGCCCCGGCGCTGGGCAGGGCCGAGCGTTCAAGGTGGCGAGCCGGATTCCACAGGTCTGAACGCACGATGGCTTTGGAGCAATGGAAAAACGCCGCTTCGACCGACACCAGCAGCACCGTGCGAGCTGGTTTGCCGTTGACCGCAAAGCGCTCCAGCAGTGCGGGTTCGGCGCTGATCCGGGCGGCACCGTTGACCCGCAAGGTCTCGCCAATCCCGGGAATGAGGAACAGCAGCGATACCCGCGGATCGTGCAGAACGTTGCGCAGGGTGTCGATGCGGTTGTTGCCGGGACGATCCGGCAAGGCCAGGGTGCGTTCGTCGAGGATCTGCACGAAACCCGGCACATCGCCCCGGGGCGAGCTATCGAGGCCATCGGGCCCTGCCGAACCGATGACCACCAGCGGTGAAGCCCGGATCATCGCCTGATAATCCTCGTTCAGGAAGGGAATCTGTTTACGCACTGCCCGTTCGTGGGGCAGGCCATAAAGGGCTTCCAACTGTTCAATCGACGTCAACATCATCCATTCATCCTGAGTCTATTGGGCAAGTTCTTTCAAAACACCAACCCCATCCGCCGCTCATAACCGATGCGGCCCTTGTAGGCTTCGCCACTGTCGACCCAGCCCAGCCGGGTGTACAGGCCGATGGCCAAGTCGTTGTCGGCGTCGACCGAAAGTTCCAGCCCACGGATTTCCGGCCAGGCGGCTCGTGCCACGGCGGGCAGCGCCTGCAGGCAGGCCTTGCCATAGCCTTTGCCCTGGGCTCGGTGGTCGACTTGCAGGGCATGCAGGGTGGCGCTGTGTTCGTTGGCCCAGGCGGGCAGTACCGGCGGGCGCTTGAGCAGCAGGAAGGCCACGGGCACCTCTCCAGCCAATAGCGCAAAGCCTTTGACTCCGGGGCCGGGCTTGGACAGCAGCGTGTGCAGGGCGCCATGGATATCGCCGGCGAACTTGATCTGTTCGGGGTGGATTGCGATGGCGCTGACCTGTTCGCGTTGCAGCGGGGTCAGGTCTTCGTAGGGGACGAGCTGAGGAGTCACAAAAACGTCCGTTGTTTGCCGACAGAATAGGACCTGGATTCTAGCGAATTTTTTTCTTTGGATTATTTTTGTTGGATTGTCGATTCGCTGTTTCTCCAAACGACAAAGGGTGCCTTCAACAAAAAACTGCGGAGAATCACCATGAATACCCAAGCCACTGAAACCCAGATCCAGGCCCTGATCGACACTTATCGCCAAGCCGTCATGGCCAAGGACGTTGAAAAAGTCATGGCGCTCTATGACGAAGACATTGTCTCGTTCGACGCCATCCAGGCCCTGCAATTCAAGGGCAAGGCCGCTTACCGGGCCCATTGGCAAGCCTGTATGGAAATGTGCCCCGGCCCGCACAAGTTCGACTTTCATCAGGTCAGGATTACGCCGGCCGACAACATTGCCTTCGCCCATTGGCTGGCCTATTGCGGCGGCACCAACGAAAAAGGCGAGGAACAGGCCTGCTGGATGCGTGTGACGGCCTGCTACCAGCGTGTAGCCGGACAGTGGCGGATCGTCCACGAACATTGGTCCGCTCCGTTCGACCCGATGGCCGGGACGGCGCTGTTCGACCTGCAGCCCTGATCGTCGGTTTTTTCGCCGAGCGTCATTCTGCCGTTCATAGTTGATCAGTCCGATCGCGGAGCCTTCCATGAAGTACCTATGCCTGGTGTATAGCAACGAACACACACTGCACAACTCGCCCGACAGCCCGGAGGACGCCGAGTGCATGGCCTATGCCGAATCGATCCAGGGCAGTGGACGCATGCTGGCCGCCGAGGCGTTGGAGTCGGTACAGACCGCCACCACGGTGCGCATGTGCGGCGGCAAGCTGTCGATCACCGACGGCCCATTCGCCGAGACCAAGGAGCAACTGGCGGGCTTCTACCTGATCGACGCCAAGGATCTCAACGAAGCCATCCAGGTCGCCGGCAATATCCCGGCGGCCCGGGTCGGCTGTGTCGAAGTACGACCGGTACGCCAACTGAACCCCTGAACAACAATCACAAACAGGATTTCATTCATGAACCTTACAGCTGCCCCTTACGCGTTATCCATCAGCCGGGTCATTGACGCCCCGCGCCAGAAGATCTTCCGCGCCTGGACCGAGCCGGGCTTGCTCGTCCAATGGTGGGGTCCCCATGGCATGACCACGCCGGAGTGCGAAATGGACCTGTGGGTCGGCGGTCAGTTTCGCACCCTGATGCGCGCCCCCGATGGCAGTGAATACCCGACCATGGGCGTGTTCCTGGAAATTTTTGCCCCGCAGCGCCTGGTGTTCACTGATGCGTTCCTGCCCGGCTGGATTCCCTCTGGCAAGGCTTTCATGACCGCTGAAGTGCTGCTGGATGAGGTGGACGGCAAGACCCGTTACACCGCCCGGGCACTGCACTGGAACGAGGAGGATCGCCAGGCACACGAAGCCATGGGCTTCCATGACGGTTGGGGGCAGAGCCTGGACCGGCTTGAGACGCTGGTTACCCAAGGCATGCCCGACTGATGTCGGTCGAAACGGTCAAGGCGCGGGTCGAGCAGGTTTATCGGCAGGATTCGCGGCGGATCCTGGCGACGCTGATTCGCCTGCTGGGGGACTTCGATCTCGCGGAAGAGGCCTTGCACGAGGCCTTTTTCGTGGCGGTCGAGCGCTGGCAGCGCGACGGTGTGCCGGACAACCCGCGGGCCTGGCTGGTGTCTGCCGGGCGCTTCAAGGCCATCGACAGTTTGCGAAGGCGCGCGCGTTTCGCCGCGTCCCGACCGATGTTGATGGCTCAACTCGAGGCGCTGGAGCAGGACCCGTGGAGTGACGAGGACGTGGAAGACGATCGCCTGCGGCTGATTTTTACCTGTTGTCACCCGGCCCTGGCGGCGGATGCCCAGGTGCCCCTGACGCTGCGGGAAGTCTGCGACCTGACCACCGAGCAAATCGCCCGGGCATTCCTCGCCGCCCCGGCGGCCATTGCCCAGCGCATCGTGCGGGCCAAGGCGAAAATCCGCGATGCCAGGATCCCCTATCAGGTGCCGTCCCGCGCGGAACTGCCGGAGCGGCTGGACAGCGTGCTGCGGGTGATCTACTTGGTGTTCAACGAAGGGTATTCAGCCTCGATGGGGGCCGAGCTGACCCGCGAAGACCTGACCCGCGAAGCCATCCGTCTCGGGCGTCTGCTGATGGAGTTGCTGCCTGAGGCCGAGGTCATGGGGTTGCTGGCGTTGATGCTGCTGCACGAGTCCCGGCGACCGGCGCGAACGTCGTCGACCGGTGAGCTGATCCTGCTGGATGAACAGGCGCGATCCTTGTGGGACGCCGAGCTGATCGCCGAGGGCTGCGCATTGGTGGAAGCCGCGCTGAAGACTCGACGGTTCGGACCGTACTGCCTGCAAGCGGCGATTGCGGCGGTGCATGCCGAAGCGTCGACGGCAGAGGAGACCGATTGGCCGCAGATCGTCGGGCTTTATGATGTGCTGCTGCGGGCCGTGCCGTCGCCGGTGATCGAACTCAACCGCGCCGCCGCCCTGGCCAAGCGCGACGGGCCGGAAGCCGGCTTGCGCCTGGTCGAGGCGATCCTGGGGCGTGGGGAGTTACTCGACTATCACTTGGCCTACTCGGCGCAGGCAGAGTTCTGTCGCCAATTGGGACGATTGGACGAGGCGAGGGCGGCGTATCGACGCGCGCTTGAGTTGACGCAGCAATTGCCGGAACGGCTGTTTATCGAAGGGCGGCTTGCGGGGTTGCAGTGATGAGCCACCAAACGACGAAACTCCTGTGGGAGCGGGCTTGCTCGCGAAGGCTGAGTGTCAGGCTACACCAATGTTGACTGTGCCGACGTCTTCGCGAGCAAGCCCGCTCCCACAAGGGAGTTGATGGCTGATCGCGCATTTTTGAAACCCCAGAAACCACTGTGGGAGCGAGCTTGCTCGCGATAGCGGTGGACCAGCCAACATCAATGTCGGCTGATAGACCCCCATCGCGAGCAAGCTCGCTCCCACAGGTTTTGTGGCTTGGCTGGCTGCGTTAACCCTCAACCAGCCAACGTTGATCAGAACTCGTGATCAGCGTTGTCCGGGTTCAGGTCGCTGATGCCCAGTTTGCCCGCAGCCTGTTCGATCGAACCGGTCTGCTTGACCAGTGCGGCGATGGCATCGCGCACGATCTGGTTGCCGGCGGTGTTGCCGGCGGCGATCAGTTGGTCGTAGTGCTCACCCTTGTTGGCGTGATCGACCATGACCTGGATCTTGGCCTCGGTGTCGGCCAGGTCGGCCTTGAGCGCGGTGTCCGCGGCCGGGTCGGCCTTGGCGACCAGGGACGACAGGCTGGCGCCGGTCATCTTGCTGCCGTCGACACGGGTGTACTCGCCCAGGTACACGTTACGCACACCCTTGGCATCGTAGAAATGCGAGTTATGAGTGTTGTCGCTGAAGCAATCCTGCTCGTCTTCTGGCGAGTTGGCTTCCAGGGACACCTTCATACGCTCGCCCGCCAGTTCACCCAGGGACAGGCTGCCCATGCCGAACAGCATCTTGCGCAGGCCGCTTTCGGCCGGCTCGGCTTCCAGGGTGGCGCGGTAGTTGTCGGCCACGTTCGGCTTCCAGTTGCCGACCATTTCCTGCAGGTCATTGACCAGCAGTTGGGTCACGGACTTGAGGTAGGCACGACGACGGTCGTTGTGGCCGCCAGTGGCGCCGGCGCCTTCCAGGTAATCCGACGCTGGGCGATTGCCGGCACCCGGACCAGTGCCGTTGAGGTCCTGGCCCCACAGCAGGAATTCGATGGCGTGGTAGCCGGTGGCGACGTTGGCCTCGGAACCGCCCAGCTCGTTCAGGCTGGCGAGTTTTTCCGGGGTGATGTCCTTGACGTCGACCTTGTCTTCGCCCACCTGGACTTCGGTATTGGCGATGATGTTCGCGGTCGCGCCCGGGTTACCCAAGGCGTGCTCGTAGGATTTGTCGACGTAGTCGATCAGGCCTTCGTCCAGGGGCCAGGCGTTCACTTGGCCTTCCCAGTCGTCGATGATGGTGTTGCCGAAGCGGAACACTTCGCTTTGCAGGTACGGCACGCGTGCGGCGACCCAGGCAGCCTTGGCGGCTTTCAAGGTCTCGGCGTTCGGCTTGGCCAGGAACGCGTCGACGGCGGTTTGCAGGGTCTTCGCAGTGGATTCGGCATCGCTGTAGACGGCATAGACGATGTCGGCATAGTGCGCGACAACGGCCTTGGCGGCGGCTTCGTCGATTTTGCCAGCGGCAGCAGGGGCGACCGGTGCCGCAGTGCTCGCGGCCGGCGTTGGCGCTTGCGGCGCGGCGGCCTTGTCTTTGCCTTCGCCGCAACCGGCGAGGGAAATAGCGATGGCCAACAGACTGGCGGTAGCCAGGGGCATACGAATCATGGCGAACATCCTGCTTCGGTGATGGATGGGACGGGCGCGAGGGTGCGCAAAAACTGCGACATAATGCGAAAGATTTGCATTATGTGTAAAGGGTTATGGTTGTAAATATTTCTATTTAATGATGCGGATCACCCCCTCTCGGCGGCGTCCGTAGGCGCTGTCGAGCGAAGCGAGGCTGCGATCTTTCCCCTGTCGCTTGAATCCCAAGCGAAAACAAAGGATCGCAGGCTTCGCCAGCGCCTACAGGGGCTTGGTGCCCAGGAGAGGAATCAGATGATGGACACCTTGGCGCGCTCGGCCTGCTTCAGGTAAAGGCCCAACTCCCGTGCCGGCAGCGGTTTGCTGTAGTAGTACCCCTGACCTTCGTGGCAGCCCTCGGCGATGATGTAGGCTTCCTGCTCGACCGTCTCGACGCCTTCGGCAATGACCTGCATCCCCAGGCTTTTGCCCAACTGGATGATGGCCCGGACGATGGTTGCGTCGTCTTCGTCGTCGAGCAGGTCCTGGACGAAGCTCTTGTCGATCTTTTGTCCAGCGGCAGGCTCTTGAGATAGCTCAGGGACGAATAGCCGGTGCCGAAGTCATCGATGGCAATCAGCGCCCCGGAGCGGCGCAGGCTCAGCAGGTGCTGGGCCGCAGTGGTGATGTCTTCCATCAGGCCGGTCTCGGTGACTTCCAGCTCCAGGCTGCGCGGCGGCAGTCGGTACATCTGCAGGAGATTGTTCACCACCCGCGGCAGTTCGGCGTGGTGCAGTTGCACCGTCGACAGGTTGACCGCCATGCGCAGGTCGAGGAAACCCTGGTCGTGCCATTCGCGCAATTGCCTGCATGCCTGGTCCAGCACCCATTCACCAATGGCGATGATGGTGCCGTTCTGCTCGGCCAGGGGAATGAACAGGTCCGGTGGCACCAGGCCGTGCTCGGGATGGTGCCAGCGGATCAGGGCTTCGGTGCCTACCACCCGCAGGTCGCGGTAGCTGATCTGTGGCTGGTACACCAGGCTGAATTGCTCGCGGGCCAGGGCCTCGCGCAGGTCTTTTTCCAGTTCGCGACGGCGGCGCATCTCGCTGTCGACGCTGGCAATGTAGAACTGATAGCGATTGCGCGAGCGGCTTTTGGCCAGGGTCATGGTCTGCTCGGCTTTCTGCAACAGTTTCTCGGTGCTGTCGCCGTCTTCGGGGAAGAGGGTGATGCCGATGGTGGCCCGCAGGCGGATTTGCTGGTCGTCGATGGCGAACGGCGCTTCCAGGTCATCGAGGATGCTCTGGGCCAGTTCGGCGGCCTCGTACGGCTGTTCGATGTCGGCCTGGACCAGGGCGAATTGGTCGCCCCCCAGCCGTGCCAGTGCGCCGAGCCGACCGCTGTGGGCCCGCAGTCGATCGGCCAGGGCCAGCAGCAATTGGTCGCCGGTCTGATAGCTGAACTGTTCGTTGATGCCCTTGAAATCATCCAGCCCCACACACAGCACCGCCACCCGACGTTGCAGGCGTCCGGCGTCCACCAGGATCTTGTCCAGTTGCTGTTGAAGCTGCTGGCGGTTGGGCAGGCCAGTGAGAAAGTCGTACTGGGCCATTCGCAGCAGGCTGTTTTCCGCTTCGTGGCGCAGGTGCGTGTTGCGCTCGATGGATTCGAGCAGTTGGTTGGCCGTGTTGATCCACAGGCCCAGCTCGTTTTGCTCGTGGCCGCGCAACTGCGGGATTTTGTGCGCGCTGGGGCGATCGGGGTTGATTTCGGTCAGGTGCTCGATGATCCGCGACAACGGCTTGGTCAGCAGCCAGTGATAGACCAGGTACAGCACCAGGCCCATGGCCAAGGCCCGCAGCATCCCGGAGATGAAGATGATCACCGAGCTGACGATGAAGCCCTCGCCGTAGGTGGCGGTGTCGAGGGTAATGCTCAGGTCGCCGTAATATTCGCTGTAGGGGCCACGTCCCACCAGTTGCGTGGTGAAGGTGCGCTCCTTGCCCAGGATCAGGTCGGTCAGCCAGCGGCTTTCGGAGTGCTGCAGGGGCCGGGCTTTTTCGGCGAGCATGGTTTCGCGGGGATGGCCGATGGAAGCCATGCGCACGGCTTCGTCCTGGAACAGGCCTTCGATCACCTGCATGCCCATTTCCCGGTCCAGGCTGTAGACGGCCTGGGTCGATGGATCGCGGAACATGTCGAGGATACGCTGGGCGTCACTGGCGACGGCCTGGTTGGTTTTGTAGGCATCGAACACGATTTGGGCGCAGCTCAAGACCACGCCAACGATCAATGCCGAGAGGAGCACGACCCGGAGCAACTTCACAGACAAGCTGTTCTTGAGTTCCAGCTTCAAAGAGTGGTTCCTTGTTCCGTGCGGGTAGCGTCAAGTTGCCATGAGTATTGGCAATCCTGTGATGTCAGTCAAAGGGACAATCAAACACAAGGGTTTTCGCTTGAAACCTGACCGATATACGTTTTTTCCAGAGTGATTGCTCTACGACCATTGTGTCGGTTGAAAGGCACCGCAACTTGAGGCCCGCCGGGATTTTTTCTTGGGTTCCGGACGCGAGGCATTTTGCTTGCGCTCAATTTTGCCGCGCCCAAAAAAAACCCGGCATGGCGCCGGGTTTCTTTGGTCTGGCATCGAGCTTAGGCAGTGAAGGCTTTGCCTTCGAACTGCTCGGCGACGAATTTCCAGTTGACCAGGTTCCAGAACGCTTCGACGTACTTCGGACGAACGTTGCGGTAGTCAATGTAGTAGGCGTGTTCCCACACGTCGCAGGTCAGCAGCGGGGTGTCACCGTTGGTGAGTGGGTTGCCGGCGCCGATGGTGCTGGCCAGGGCCAGGGAACCGTCAGCCTTTTTCACCAGCCAGCCCCAGCCGGAACCGAAGGTGCCGATGGACGTCTTGCTGAACTCTTCCTTGAACTTGTCGAACGAACCGAAGGCTGCAT
The DNA here is from genome assembly GCF_059579345.1 of Pseudomonas sp. FSO-7. NCBI lineage: Bacteria > Pseudomonadati > Pseudomonadota > Gammaproteobacteria > Pseudomonadales > Pseudomonadaceae > Pseudomonas > Pseudomonas sp. FSO-7. Next base: position 1,488,889 of record NZ_CM184193.1, read on the forward strand.
TGATGGCGTCAGCCAGCGCGCCGGTAGGTTGACCGCCGGCGTTTGGCGCCAGGCAGTTCCAGTAGAAAGTGTGGTTCCAGACCTGAGCGGCGTTGTTGAAGATACCGCCCGAGGAAGTCTTGACGATTTCTTCCAGGGTCTTGCCTTCGAACTCGGTGCCAGGCACCAGGTTGTTCAGGTTCACGACGTAGGTGTTGTGGTGCTTGTCGTGGTGGTATTCCAGAGTCTCTTTGGAGATGTGCGGCTGCAGTGCATCGTGTGCATAGGGCAGCGGCGGCAATTCGAAAGCCATGGTGATTCTCCTAATCAGGTCAGTTGCGGTGAGCGCAAGGCCGATCACGGGCGGCCAGACTAGCGCCGGGGAGTTTGTACTCTTTGCGGCGCAGGAGTCGGATCATAGCACCAGGGGGGCGGCATAACCACGCAACAACTGTGTGGAATAGAGGCTCCAGAGCGGTTTGGAATAATCAGCCGGAGACAATCAGTTGCATCGCCACGGTAAACATCATCACCGCCACCAACAGGTCCAGGATCCGCCAGGTGCTTGGCCGGGCCAACCAGGGGGCCAGCCATGCGGCGCCGATGGCGAGCGTGAGGAACCACAGCAGCGAGGCACTGGCGGCGCCCATCACATAAGCGCCGGGCACGCTTTGCTGGGCACCGAGGGAGCCGATCAGCAGCACCGTGTCGAGGTAGACATGGGGGTTGAGTAGCGTGACCGCCAGCGCGCTGAGCAACACCGCCCGCAACGAGCGCACGGCCTGGTTTTCACCCTGTTGCAGGCTTTGCTTCGAACAGGCCCGGCGCAAGGCCAGGCTGCCGTACCAGAGCAGGAACGCCGCGCCGCCCCAACGGGCAATCGACAGCAGCAACGGACTCTGGGCCAGCAAGGTCGCCAAGCCGAAAACCCCGGCGGCGACCAACAGGGCGTCGCAGGCGATGCACAGCGCCGCGACCGGCAAGTGGTGCTCGCGGCGCAGGCTCTGGGCCAGCACGAATGCGTTCTGGGTGCCAATGGCCATGATCAGCCCGAGGGCCACCAAGAGCCCGTTCACATAGCTTTGCCACATCGTTTTATCCCCCGGTCAGTTGATGAATTGCTGGCCATTCTCCGGTGGCGAGCTGTATAAGAAAAACCAATATTGCTGATTGCTCATTAGGGAAACTGATGTTCGATTACAAATTGCTCTCTGCCCTGGCCGCCGTGGTCGAGCAGGCCGGTTTCGAGCGCGCGGCCCAAGTGCTGGGCCTGTCGCAATCGGCCATTTCCCAACGGATCAAGTTACTGGAGGCGCGGGTCGGCCAGCCCGTTCTGGTACGTGCCACACCGCCGGCGCCGACGCAAATCGGTCGTCGGTTGCTCAACCACGTGCAACAGGTGCGGCTGCTCGAGCGCGACCTGCAGAGCCTGGTGCCAGCGCTGGATGAAGAGGGGCTGCCGGAGCGTCTGCGCATCGCCTTGAACGCCGACAGCCTGGCGACCTGGTGGGCACTGGCCGTAGGCGATTTCTGCGCTGAACATCAGCTGTTGCTCGACCTGGTGGTGGAAGACCAGACCGTTGGCCTCAAGCGCATGCGCGCCGGTGAGGTGGCGGCCTGTGTCTGCGCCAGCGAACGCCCGGTGGCGGGCGCCCGCAGCGTCCTGCTGGGGGCGATGCGCTACCGGGCGATGGCCAGCCCGGCCTTCATCGCCCGGCATTTTCCCGACGGTGTGCGGGCCGATCAACTGGCCCGTACGCCGGCATTGGTGTTTGGCCCGGATGATTTCCTGCAGCACCGCTACCTTGCGTCCGTAGGCGTGGAGGGCGGTTTCGAGCATCATTTGTGCCCCTCATCCGAAGGTTTCATCCGTCTTGCCGAAGTGGGGCTGGGCTGGGGACTGGTGCCAGAGCTGCAAGTGTGCGAACAGCTGGAACGAGGCGTGCTGGTGGAATTGTTGGCAGATAAACCGATCGATGTGCCGCTGTACTGGCATCATTGGCGCAACGGTGGGCAGTTGCTCGGCTTATTGACCGAGCGATTGATCGCAGCGGCAGGCAGCACGCTGCAAGCGGTCAGTGACAAGCGCTTGGCTTGACGCTTATGGCTTGTAGCTCGAATCTGATTTTTAGGAGCATGCATGAAGATTTTGGTCACCGGCGCGAGCGGCTTCATTGGCGGGCGCTTTGCGCGTTTCGCCCTGGAGCAGGGCCTGGATGTACGGGTCAACGGTCGCCGGGCCGAGGGTGTGGAACATCTGGTACGGCGCGGTGCGCAGTTCGTCCAAGGCGATCTGAGCGACCCGCTGCTGGCCCGCGACCTGTGCGTGGATGTCGAGGCCGTGGTGCATTGCGCCGGCTCCGTGGGGCTGTGGGGCCGCTACCAGGATTTCCACCAGGGCAATGTCCAGGTCACGGAAAATGTCGTCGAGGCTTGTCTCAAGCAGAAGGTGCGACGCCTGGTTCATCTGTCCTCGCCGTCCATTTACTTCGACGGCCGTGACCACCTCGGGTTGACCGAAGAGCAAGTGCCCAAGCGCTTCAAGCACCCTTACGCCGCCACCAAGTACCTGGCCGAGCAGAAAGTCTTCGGCGCTCAGGAGTTCGGCCTCGAAGTGCTGGCCCTGCGCCCGCGTTTCGTGACCGGTGCCGGTGACATGAGCATTTTCCCGCGCCTGTTGAAAATGCAGCGCAAGGGACGACTGGCCATTGTCGGCAACGGCTTGAACAAGGTGGATTTCACCAGTGTGCAGAACCTCAACGAAGCGTTGCTCAGCAGTCTGCTGGCCACCGATTCAGCCTTGGGCAAGGCCTACAACATCAGCAACGGCGCACCGGTCCCGCTGTGGGATGTGGTCAATTATGTGATGCGCCAGATGGAAGTCCCACAGGTCCGGCGTTATCGTTCCTACGGCCTGGCTTACAGCGTCGCGGCCTTGAATGAAGGTGTCTGCAAACTGTGGCCGGGCCGCCCCGAACCGACGCTGTCGCGCCTGGGCATGCAAGTCATGAACAAAAATTTCACCCTGGACATCAGCCGGGCCCGGCATTATCTCGATTACGATCCGCAGGTCAGCCTGTGGACGGCGCTCGATGAATTTTGCGCTTGGTGGAAGGTCCAAAACGGCCGCTGATCGGCCCATCATGAACCGAGTGCCAGGTTCGGGGTCAATCGGTGCGGCGGGTGAGAGGGTTATACTCGCCGCATCAAGCCATTACCGGTTTCCCAAAGGTCGAACCATGCCCATGCGTAACGATGCCAACGACGACTTCGATGATGTGCCGAGCCTGCGGATGCGGGCCGACATTCCCGATGACGATGATTTCATGCCCAACCGCCAGCCCCACGTGCAGGCGCGCCCGGCGCCCGTTGCCGCGGCCAAGGTCAAGGGGGCCAGCACCGGGCCGCTGTGGGCGTTGGTCGGCGCGCTGCTGTGTGCGTTGGGTTTCCTGGCCTGGTGGAGTTTTCAGCAGATTTCCCTGATGGAACAGCAACTGGTGGCGACTCAGGAAAGCTTCGCCCGGATCAGCGAGGATGCGGCGGGGCGCTTGCAGGACATTTCCGGCAAGGTGGTCGCCGGGCAGTCCAACGTCATGAGCGACAGTGAAGCCTTGAAGCTGCAGATCAAACAGTTGGACAACAAGCTGCAGGAGCAGGCCCGGCAATTCGACAGCAAGCTGGTGGAGCAGTACAAACAGCAGCAAGCCACATTCGGTCCATCCGCCGACCTGGACAAGGAGCTGGCCCAACTCATCGCCCAGGCCTCGGAACAGCAGAACACCAACACTCAGCTGCAAGCTTCGAACAAGGAGCTCCAAGCCCAGGTCAAGGCGCTGGCGGCTGAAGTGACCGCCCTGAAAAGCCAGGGCGAGGGTGGTGCTCTGGATGCCCAGCTCAAGAGCATCGGCGCCGACATCACCGCCCTGAAAAGGGCCACCTCCAACTCTGCCATCGATCGCCTGGAGCAGGACGTGATCGTGCTCAAGAGTCAGCAGGACAAGGGCGGCAACACTGCCGAGTTCGACGCCTTCCGCGGCCAGGTCACCCGTAACATCAACACCCTGCAGGCGCAGATCCAGAACTTGCAGCAGCAACTCCGCAACGGGGGTCAATAAGCCTGTTGGCGCTTGTTCGCCAGAGTGCAGCGTCAGTGCCATCAGGCTGAATGCGCCGCCGCTATCGCGAGCAAACTCGCTCCCACACTGGATGGTGCTTACCCCGTGGGAGCGAGCCTGCTCGCGATGACGCCGTTTCAGTCAATATCAATACCCCGCTGCTCACCCGGCTCCCCAGCAATTCCCTGAATACTCCAACATCACCCCACGCCGTCTACGCTCTTGAAACACCAACAAGAACGAGGGGCGTGCCCATGGGTTTTTTTCAAAGAATGGCCTGGCTGGGCGCAATGCTCATGCTGGGGCTGGCTCAGGCCCAGGCGGCCACTGAGGACGATGGTCAGGCGGCCCGGGCGTTGCTGGAGAAGGCTCTGGCCTATTACCACGACAACGGCGACAAAGCCTTTGCCGCCTTCAGTCGTCAAGGGGAATTCGTCGACAAGGATCGCTACGTGTTCGTTGTGGATACCCAGGGTGTGATGCTCGCCAGCGGCGGGCCGTCTTCGGCGTTGATCGGGCGGGACGTGTCCGAGGTGCTGGGGCCGGATTTGCGCAAAGCCTTCAAGGACGCCTTGAAAACCCCCGAGGCCAGTGGCATCCAGCAAGCCGAGTACCGCTGGCAGAACTGGGCGGACGGCAAGGTCGAGCGCAAGCATGTGTATTTCCAGCGTGTCGGCGAGCGAATCCTGGCCGTCGGCTACTACCTGCCCCGGGCTTCCGCCGAACAGGCCAGGGCGCTGTTGGACAAGGTCTCGAGTGACCTGCTGAAAAACGAGAAAGCCACGCTGACGGCGGTTAACTCCCTCAAGGGCGGTTACCTGCAGGATGATTTTGTATGTCTTTGTCGTCGACCTTGATACCCGGCGCTATGTCGGTCATGGCACCAATTTGCGTTTGATCAATACTGACTTTGCCAGGGTCAAGGATCCGGATAGCAAACCGGTTGGGGAGCCGATCCTGGCCATGATCGGCAAGCAGGATGTGGGGGAGTATGAGTATCGCTGGAAGAATCCGGTGACCGGGAAGGTTGAGGACAAGCATGCGTACCTGAAGAAGGTCGGGCATTTTCTGGTGGCGGTGGGGTATTACAGTCCTTGAGGGGGGGCTTCGTTTGGTGTGTATATCCGTTGCTGCGGTAACGGCTACTTAGGGTTCCGCTCTTACAGCGGGTCACTTTTGGAAGAGCGCCAAAAGTAACCAAAAACGCTTTGCCCCACCACTCGGCACCTCGCCTAGGCTCGGTGTGCCCGAACGAAGGCATTGCTCCGTGGGCCCGCCGCGAAGGGCCATCCATGGCCCAGCGCGGCTACCTCGGCATCCATGCCGAGGTGCCCACTGCGCAATGCCTGCGTTCGGCCATCGTGGTTAACGGGGCGCCCCAGATCAAAAACAAAAGCGAGGCGGCCTGATAGCCGACCTGGTTCTTGGTGGGGATCGCGTTCCCCCTGTGGGAGCGGGCTTGCTCGCGAAGGCGGTGTGTCAGTTTGTGGTGATGTTGGATGTGCCGGCCCCATCGCGAGCAAGCTCGCTCCCACAGGGGACAGGGTGCGCATGAATTTTTGTGCCTGTTGAAAATCCAGTGTGGGAGCGGGCTTGCTCGCGATGGCGGTGGCTCAGTCAATGAAGATGTTGGATGTGCTGACCTATTCGCGAGCAGGCTCGCTCCCACTGGGGAATTGGGGCACATGAGTTTTGTGCCTGCTGAAAATCCAGTGTGGGAGCGAGCCTGCTCGCGATGGCGGTGTCATAGCCGATGAAGATGTTGGATGTGCCGGCCTCTTCGCGAGCAAGCCCGCTCCCATAGGAAAAACGCGGTCCCACCAAGAACCAGGTCGGCTATCAGGCCGCCTCGCGGCGGGCCCACGGAGCAATGCCTTCGTTCGGGCATGCCGAGCCTAAGCGAGGCACCGAGTGGTGGGGCAAAAGCGTTCTGCTTACTTTTGACTGGGCCGGCTTCCGGGCTTCTCAAAAGTGAGCCGCCGTAAGGGCGGAACCGTCAGCGGCCGTTACCGCAGCAACGGATATACACCCGATAAAAGCACCACAGCCGGCCCCCAGCCAAAATCACCCAGCCACCAACACCCGAATCGCCTCCAAACGCAACGCCGCCTTCTCAAGCATCGCCAACCCTTGCTCGCGCTGTTGGCGCAGGGCCACCAGCTCGCTGTCGCGCACGGTTGGGTTGACCGCTTGCAGCGCGGTCAGGCGTGCCAGTTCCTCGTCGGTATCGGCGGCCAGGCGGCGCTGGGCCTCGGCCACGCGCTCGGCGTGACGCGGGGCGATCTTCTCTTCGCCGGCATTGATCCGCGGCGTGAGCTGGTCGCGCTGGGCCTGGATGAACTTGTTGGCGCTGGCGCGGGGCACGCTTTCGAGTTGGTCGTTCAGGGTTTCGAACGAAACCCGGGCGGCCAGGTCGTTGCCGTTGGCGTCCAGCAGGCAGCGCAGGGCGGCCGGTGGCAGGTAGCGGCCCAGTTGCAGCGAGCGCGGGGCGACCACTTCACTGACGTAGAGCAGTTCCAGCAACACGGTGCCGGGCTTGAGCGCCTTGTTCTTGATCAGCGCCACGGCGGTGTTGCCCATCGAGCCGGACAGCACCAGGTCCATGCCGCCTTGCACCATCGGGTGCTCCCAGGTGATGAACTGCATGTCTTCGCGAGACAGCGCCTGGTTGCGGTCGTAGGTGATGGTCACACCTTCGTCGTCGCCCAGCGGGAAGCTGGCGTCGAGCATTTTTTCGCTTGGCTTGAGGATCAGCGCGTTTTCCGAATGGTCCTCGCTGTCGATACCAAAGGCGTCGAACAGGGTTTCCATGTAGATCGGCAGGGCAAACTGGTCATCCTGTTCAAGAATGGCCTCCACCAGCGCATCGCCTTCACCGGCGCCCCCGGAGTTGAGTTCCAGCAAACGGTCGCGACCGGTGTGCAGCTCGGCTTCCAGGCGCTCGCGTTCGGCGCGGGCCTCGTCGATCAGCGCTTGCCACTGGCCATCGTCGGCTTCTTCCAGCAAGGGCAGCAGGCGCGGGCCGAACTGGTGCTGCAAGGCGTTGCCGGTCGGGCAGGTGTTGAGAAAGGCATTCAGGGCTTCGTGATACCACTGGAACAGCCGCGCTTGCGGGCTGGTTTCCAGATAAGGCACATGCAGCTCGATGACGTGCTTCTGGCCGATCCGGTCCAGACGACCGATACGCTGCTCCAGCAGGTCCGGGTGGGACGGCAGATCGAACAGCACCAGGTGATGGGCAAACTGGAAGTTGCGACCCTCACTGCCGATTTCCGAGCAGATCAGCACCTGAGCGCCGAACTCTTCGTCGGCGAAATAGGCCGCCGCACGGTCACGCTCCAGGATGTTCATGCCTTCGTGGAACACCGTGGCCGGGATGCCGGAGCGCACGCGCAGGGCATCTTCCAGGTCCATGGCGGTTTCGGCGTGGGCACAGATCACCAGCACCTTGGTGCGCTTGAGCATCTTCAGGGTGTCGATCAGCCACTCGACCCGCGGGTCGAAACGCCACCAGCGCTCCTCCTCGCTGGCGTCCGGTTGGGCCTGGAAGCTGACTTCCGGGTACAGCTCGGCATGATCGCCCAACGGCAATTCGAGGTATTCGGGCGGGCAGGGTAGAGGGTAGGCGTGCAGCTTGCGCTCGGGAAAACCCTGCACGGCGGCGCGGGTGTTGCGGAACAGCACGCGGCCGGTGCCGTGGCGGTCCAGCAGTTCACGCACCAGGCGGGCGCTGGCTTCGATATCACCATCATTGACGGCGGTCAGCAATGCTTCGCCTTCATTGCCCAGGAAGCCGTGGATGGTCTGGTGGGCCTCAGGCGAGAGGCGACCTTTGTCCAGCAGCTCCTGCACGGCTTCGGCCACCGGGCGATAGTTTTCGCTCTCGGCACGGAAGGCCTTGAGATCATGGAAGCGGTTCGGGTCCAGCAGGCGCAGGCGGGCGAAGTGGCTGTCCTGACCCAGTTGTTCCGGAGTCGCGGTCAGCAGCAGTACGCCGGGGATGGTTTCGGCAAGCTGCTCGACCAGGGCGTATTGTGGGCTGACCTGGTCTTCGTGCCAGACCAGGTGATGGGCCTCGTCGACCACCATCAGGTCCCAGCCGGCGGCGAACAGCGCGTCCTGGGCCTTTTCATCGTCCACCAGCCACTCCAGCGCCACCAGGGCCAGTTGGGTGTCTTCGAACGGATTGCTGGCATCGCTTTCGATGAAGCGTTCTTCGTCGAACAGCGCGACCTGCAGGTTGAAGCGCCGACGCATTTCCACCAGCCACTGGTGCTGGAGGTTTTCCGGCACCAGGATCAGCACGCGGTTGGCGCGGCCGGACAGCAATTGACGGTGGATGACCAGGCCGGCCTCGATGGTCTTGCCCAGGCCCACTTCGTCGGCCAGCAATACCCGCGGTGCAATGCGGTCGGCCACTTCACGGGCAATGTGCAGTTGGTGGGCAATCGGCTGGGCACGTACGCCGCCCAAGCCCCAAAGTGAAGACTGCAACTGGCGACTGGTGTGTTCCAGGGTATGGTAGCGCAGGGAGAACCAGGCCAGCGGGTCGATCTGGCCGGCGAACAGACGGTCGCTGGCCAGGCGGAACTGGATGAAGTTCGACAGTTGGGTCTCGGGCAGGGTGACGACTTCGTTCTGCCCGTTGAGGCCGTGGTAGACCAGCAGCCCATCGACGTCATCGACTTCGCGCACGGTCATCTTCCAGCCTTCGAAGTGAGTGATCACATCGCCCGGCGAAAACCGTACACGGGTGAGTGGCGCATTCCGTAGCGCGTACTGGCGAGTGTCGCCAGTGGCCGGATAGAGCACGGTCAACAAGCGGCCATCCTGTGCCAGAACGGTGCCTAAACCCAGCTCGGCTTCGCTGTCACTGATCCAGCGTTGCCCCGGTTGATACTGCTGCGCCATGCTGCCTGACTCCCGCCTTGAAAAAGCCGGTTATCTTAACGGAAGGATCCTTCAGACCAAAGGATTTACGTACGCTGATTCATTACCAACGGCACGGAACTTACGCTTGCCCAGCGATCAAACAAGCTCGGCCCTGGTGATCGCTGCAATTGCCAACTGGGTCACAAGTTTCAGACCGGCGGTTCAAGCTGCCACTTTAGCCGCCGACAACCTGAAGACAGGAGAACTTTATGTTGCCACCCATGCTCCCTTTGAGCGCCGTACCCATCACCGCTCAACAGGATCCGGTTCGCCAGCGACCGGACATACCGCCCGTGGTCCCGGTGCAGCAAAGCTCCAACGAAAGCACCATCGACCTGCAAAACCGCGATCCGGAAGAGACCGCGCTGCTGTTGCGCGAGGAACAGCGTCGCCAGCAGGAACGCGAACGCCGTCGCCGCGAGGCCGATGAAGACCCTGAAGAGCACTTGGCCGTACCGGGTACCGAACTCAACGCCGACAACACCGTGCCGGTGGTGCCGCTGATAGACGACGAGACGCGCCAGGGCCTGTGGGTCGATATCCAGATCTGATCCAGGCGTTTGCCTGTACGCACAGGCTGGTCAACACCGCCAACAGCCCGCATCATGGGCGCATCCGCAATTCACAGCACGATGCCCACACGCCATGAGCCAAGACGACAAGCTGATCGACCTCAGTGCCGAGCGCGCCAAGCGCGTTCACGACCTCAACGAAAAACGCCTCAATGAAGTCCGCCAGGCCTTCGAGCAGGCCATGCCGTTGGGCAAGCCCAAGAAAAAGCCGAAGAACAAGCCGAAAAAGCGCTGAACCCCCTCGATCCATTGATGCAGATCAGTTATTTCCCCACCTTTGCGCCCCGTTGCGGGCGTTATTGACCCCGGTCAATTTCCATCCAGGCCTGATTGGTTACCTTGAACCCATCGCAACAGGGGCAAGACCAGGAGGCCAGTCATGTTTTTCGATAATGTGGTGTTTGCCGGGGTGTTGACGGTCGGCCTCATGTTCGTGTTTTTCGCAGGTTTCGGATTCTTCATCTGGAAAGACGCACATAAGCGGAAAAAACCGTAGGTCTTTCCGGCTACAACGAGCACGCAAGGCATTTTGGGCGACTTCGGTCGCCCTTTTTTTTGAGCAGATTTCCCCTGTTCCACACAAGCCCATTGTGGGAGCGAGCTTGCTCGCGATAGCGGTATGTCTGTAGATACATGTGTTGACTGACCCAGCGCCATCGCGAGCAAGCTCGCTCCCACAGTAGTCAGGTATCCGGGCATAAAAAAAGGTGCGAACCGCAAGGGTCGCACCTTTTTTGTGAGTCGCTGGAATCAGCTACCCAGGGCCTTGGACGCCAGCCAGAACAGCCCGGCCGACAGGGCCACCGTCGCCGGCAGGGTCAGCACCCAGGCCAGCAGGATGTTGCGCACGGTGCCACCTTGCAGGCCGCTCTTGTTGGCGACCATGGTGCCGGCCACGCCCGAGGACAGCACGTGGGTGGTGGAAACCGGCAGGCTGAAGATGTTCGCCATGCCGATCATGCACGCGGTGGTGATCTGCGCAGACATGCCCTGGGCGTAGGTCATGCCTTGCTTGCCGATCTTCTCGCCGATGGTCAGTACGACACGCTTCCAGCCGACCATGGTGCCCAGGCCCAGCGCCAGTGCGACAGCCAGGATCACCCAGAACGGGGCGTATTCGGTGGTGGCGGTCAGGTCCTTGCGTAGCTTGTTCAGGTCGTCTTTTTCACGGGCCGCCAGGCCTGGCAACTTGCCAACCTTCTTCGCCGTGTCGTCCAGGCAAAGCAGGTAGCGACGAACCTCGATGCGTCGTTCCGACGGCAGCGAGTGATAGTCCGCCACGCCTTTGAGCGTGTCGAGCAGGGCATTGATGGTCGGTTCGGTCTGCTGCGGGTTGCAGCGGAATTTCTCCGGCAGATCGCCTTTCACGCTTTTGCCCAGCGCCAGGTATTCACCCAGGGATTCGTTGTTGCGTTGGTAGAACTGGCTCAGGTGCAGGGTCGCGTCACGGGTCCGCTCGATCTGGTAGGTGGTGCTGCCCAGGTCGAGTACGAACTGCGCTGGCACGATACCGATCAGCACCAGCATGATCAGGCCGATGCCTTTCTGGCCATCGTTGGAACCGTGGACAAAGCTGACCGCCATGGCCGAGATCACCAGTACCAGGCGATTCCAGAACGGCGGGTGCTTCTTGTCGTCGATCTTGCGGCGCTGTTCCGGTGTCTTGTGCATCTTCGACAGCGGGCGCCACCATTTCAGGCTGATCAGCACCAGAGCGGCGATCAGGAAGCCGGCCATGGGCGAGAACACCAGGGAGGCGCCGATATCGATCGCCTTCTGCCAGTTCACCCCATCGGCCAACGGGATGTCGTTGATCAACGCGTTGGCCAGGCCCACGCCGAGGATCGAACCGATCAACGTGTGGGAACTGGACGCCGGGATACCGAAGTACCAGGTGCCCAGGTTCCAGGTAATGGCCGCTGCGAGCAGCGAAAACACCATGGCCAGCCCGTGTCCGGTGTTCACATTGATCAGCAGCTCCACGGGCAGCAGGTGAACGATGGCGTACGCCACCCCCACGCCGCCCAGCAACACACCGAGGAAATTGAACACACCGGAAAAGAACACCGCCAGGTGAGGCGGCATGGCTTTGGTGTAGATAACAGTGGCAACCGCGTTAGCGGTGTCATGAAAGCCGTTGATGAACTCGAAGGCGAGGACAAAAGCCAGGGCGAGCAAGAGGCTCACAAGCACCCAAGCATCCAGTCCGCTGAATAAATCGATCATGAAGGTTTTCTGACCCGGTCGTAAGGGGGCGCGATTATGCCAGAAAACCTTGGCAATCGATGCATTGCCTGCTCATCGGTAACATTCTTCAACGAAATAATTTGTAGGAAAGCCTCAAGGGCGAGGTTTTCCGCGGGGGGCGTAACCCCTTGATTCAGGGGGCAAAGCGCATCCGGCCGGGATCACCGCCAGCGGTAGGACGCCTCGAGGGATTGTATGAAATATCTGAAAAGGAGGTCGGCCATGACCCTTCCCGATTGTCGGACGGAAACGGGTGGCGGCCCGCTCATGGCGGGCATGCGCTACGGTTTCCGGCCTGGGTGGCGGCCGGAAACCTCTTCACAAGAACATCGGGCCCGGAGCGTCACTGCTCTTCGGCTTTGAGTTCTTTTTCCATTTTCTGGAGTTCCTGGGTGAAGGCCTGGTCCTGAACGGTGGCGCGCTTACGCCAAGGCTTGCGTTCCGGTTCAGGTTGCGCGGCGTAGGTGGTGACTTCCCCGCCGTAAACTTCCTTGTAACGTTGTTCCTGGCGCTCAAGTTCCGCGCGCAGTTCGTCTTTCGTCACAGTTTTACCTAAATTAAATGAAGTTGAATCTGGTGATACGCACTGCATGTGGACATGCAGACGGCCACGGCACCAGAGCTGACAGCTGACGTAGCATCAGGGCTTCGCGTTGTTGCCAAACAGGGGAAGCGACCATGAAGGTGCTTCGGGCACCGGGGTAGCGACCACGGTGCCTGCGTACGGGAACGGTCGATTGGCCGTACCGTCGCTGTTTTGCATTATAGCGGCCCCGCCGAATAACACTATCGGGAAAAAGTAAAAGACGTTGTTGTTGTGTGAACTCATGTTTGTATGTGCAACTTGTACCGCCGCTCGCAGAAGATACCGGCGAGTGCCGCTATCCAGATGCCATTCCCACCGACAAGTTCAATATTGCCAACGTTGTCACGTCAAACCGAGTGCCACTGTTTCCCGCCAACTTACTCTCGATCGCGTCTGCGGCAGGCCATTATTCGACGTCTGGCCTGATTGCGATTATCGGTCGACGGTTCGATAATCGAACGATGTTGGCCGGCGGCCCTTGCTTGCCCATCGGGCAGCCGCTTGAATAGCTGTCACTCCCGGGGAAGGATCAGACATGAACGACCAATTGCGCAATGCCTTCACTTCAGTCGCGCCACCGATCGTCGCCTCGCCGGCCAAGCGGATTCAGGCCCTGACCGGTGATCCCGACTTCATGACGTCCCTGGCCCGCGGGTTGGCCGTGGTCCAGGCCTTCCAGGAGCGCAAGCGGCACCTGACCATCGCCCAGATCAGCCACCGCACGGAAATTCCCCGCGCCGCTGTCAGACGTTGCCTGCATACCTTGATCAAGCTTGGCTACGCCACTACGGACGGGCGCACCTATTCGCTGCTGCCCAAAGTGCTGACCCTCGGTCACGCCTATCTGTCCTCGACGCCCCTGGCCGTTTCTGCCCAGCCGTACTTGGACCGCATGAGCGAGCAACTGCACGAAGCCTGCAACATGGCCACGCTCGAAGGCGACGACATCCTCTACATCGCCCGTTCCGCCACCACCCAGCGCCTGATTTCGGTTGACCTGTCGGTGGGCGGGCGCCTGCCGGCCTATTGCACCTCGATGGGCAGGATTCTCCTGGCGGCCCTGGATGATGCGTCGCTGCGCGATTACCTCGACCACGCCGACCTGCAAGCCAAGACCAGCCGTACCTTGCACACACCCGAAGCGTTGCTCGAGTGCTTGCAACAGGTACGGCAGCAGGGCTGGTGCATCGTCGACCAGGAACTGGAACAGGGCCTGCGTTCGATTGCCGTGCCGGTGTACGACGCTTCCGGTCAAGTGGTTGCCGCGCTCAACGTCAGTACCCATGCCGGGCGGGTCAGCCGCAATGAGCTGGAACAACGCTTCCTGCCAGGCTTGCTGGGGGCCAGTCGCGACCTGAGCGCGCAACTGTTCACTTAAGCTGTTCGATAAACGCACACAGTCGGCGGCGATGAATTGACGGTATTTGCCCGGCCTCATTAATGTCGCGCAGCGTCATCCGGCGTGCTTCGCCGGTCTCTGATCCGTTCGCCTGCGTTTCTTGCGTGGAATAAAAATAATATGAACCAGCCCCAGACCTCCGTAGGCCACTGCCTCGATGTGCAGTCCTTCATCAATGCCCAACCCATTTCGCGCTATCAGTGGCGGGTGGTGATCCTCTGTTTCCTGATTGTGTTCCTCGACGGCCTCGATACCGCGGCCATGGGTTTCATCGCCCCGGCCTTGTCCCAGGACTGGGGCATCGATCGCGCGAGCCTCGGCCCGGTGATGAGCGCCGCGTTGATCGGCATGGTGTTCGGCGCGCTGGGCTCAGGGCCGCTGGCTGACCGCTTCGGGCGAAAAGTCGTACTGGTGGGCGCGGTCCTGCTGTTCGGCGCGTTCAGCCTGGCGTCGGCCTACAGCACCAACGTCGATCAATTGCTGGTATTGCGGTTCCTGACCGGCCTGGGCTTAGGCGCCGGGATGCCGAACGCCACCACCTTGCTCTCGGAATACACCCCGGAGCGCAAGAAATCCCTGCTGGTGACCAGCATGTTCTGCGGCTTCAACCTGGGCATGGCCGGCGGCGGGTTCATCTCCGCCAAGCTGATACCGGCGTTCGGCTGGCACAGCCTGCTGCTGATTGGCGGGATCCTGCCGTTGATACTGGTGGTGGTATTGCTGTTCTGGCTGCCGGAGTCGGCGCGTTACCTGGTGGTGCGCAATCGCGGCACCGACAAAGTGCGCAAGACCCTGGCGCCGATCGAGCCGCATACCGTGGCCCAAGCGGCGAGCTTCAGTGTGCCGGAACAGAAAACCGTGAAAGCCCGCAACGTGCTCGCGGTGATTTTCTCCGGCACCTACAGCGCCGGCACCTTGCTGCTGTGGCTGACCTATTTCATGGGCCTGGTGATCGTCTACCTGTTGACCAGTTGGCTACCGACCTTGATGCGCGACAGCGGCGCAAGCATGGAACAGGCCGCGTTTATCGGTGCGTTGTTTCAATTCGGCGGCGTGTTGAGCGCCGTCTTCGTCGGTTGGGCGATGGACCGGTTCAATCCGCACAAGGTCATCGGCCTTTTCTATCTGATGGCCGGGTTGTTTGCCTACGCGGTGGGGCAGAGCCTGGGCAATATCACTTTGCTCGCCACCCTGGTGCTGGTGGCCGGCATGTGTGTCAACGGCGCGCAATCGGCGATGCCTTCCCTGGCGGCGCGTCTCTACCCGACCCAGGGCCGGGCCACCGGCGTCTCGTGGATGCTGGGCATCGGTCGCTTCGGGGCGATCCTTGGAGCCTGGATGGGCGCCACCCTGCTGGGCCTGGGCTGGAACTTCGAACAGGTCCTGACGGCCCTGGTCATTCCCGCGGCCCTGGCGACCACGGCGGTGGTGATCAAGGGCATGGTCAGTCATGCGGATGCGACCTGAGCCAAGGATTATGGGGCCTGTGATGGACCTGTGGGAGCGAGCTTGCTCGCGATGGCGATGTGTCAGCGACTGATGCCTGTCTGATCCACCGCTTTCGCGAGCAAGCTCGCTCCCACAGGGTCTGCTCCCACAGGGGTCTCTGCGGGCTTGGATAAATCGATAGCCAAACAACAATCTGTTCGATAAACGAACACTCAGTCGATTATCGGATTGTTTGGCCTTTTCCCGAAGCTTAATCTTCAGTCATTCCGGCGCTTAACCTCGCGCCTTTTTTTCATGTCGGTCTACTGGAAAACGGGAGCCTGCCCCATGGCTGAAATCCTTTCGCTGCACGACGCGGTGAAGCAATTCGTCAACGACGGCGATACCGTCGCGCTCGAAGGCTTCACTCACCTGATTCCTACGGCGGCGGGTCATGAAATCATTCGCCAGGGCAAGAAAGATCTGACCCTGGTGCGCATGACACCTGACCTGATCTATGACCAATTGATCGGCGCCGGTTGTGCTCGCAAGTTGATTTTCTCCTGGGGCGGCAACCCTGGCGTCGGGTCGTTGCACCGCTTGCGCGATGCCGTGGAGAAACAGTGGCCGCACCCGCTGGAGATCGAGGAACACAGCCACGCCGACCTGGCCAACGCCTACGTCGCCGGCGCCTCCGGCCTGCCGTTCGCGGTATTGCGGGCCTACGCCGGCTCCGACCTGCCGAAGGTCAACCCGCTGATCAAGAGCGTGACCTGCCCCTTCACCGGTGAAGTCTTGGCCGCCGTGCCTTCGGTGCGCCCGGACATCACGGTGATCCACGCCCAGAAAGCCGACCGCAAGGGCAACGTGCTGCTGTGGGGCATCCTCGGTGTGCAGAAAGAAGCCGCCCTGGCCGCCAAGCGTTGCATCGTCACCGTGGAAGAAATCGTCGATGACCTGAATGCGCCGATGAACGCCTGTGTGTTGCCGACCTGGGCGTTGAGTGCGGTGTGCCACGTACCGGGCGGTGCTCATCCGTCCTACGCCCACGGCTACACCGAGCGTGACAATCGTTTCTACCAGGCGTGGGACCCGATCGCTCGGGATCGTGAGACGTTTACCGCGTGGATCGACGAATACATCCATGGCACTCAAGATTTCAGTGAGTTCCAGGCCAGACTGGCAGCCGCTCCGGAGGCGAAATAATGACGTACTCCACCAATGAAATGATGACCATCGCTGCGGCCCGTCGGTTGAAGAACAACGCCGTGTGTTTCGTGGGCATTGGCTTGCCGTCGAAAGCGGCCAACCTGGCGCGGCTGACGTCGTCGCCGGATGTGGTCCTGATCTATGAGTCGGGTCCGATCGGTGCCAAGCCCAGCGTACTGCCGCTGTCCATCGGCGACGGTGAGCTGGCGGAAACCGCCGATACCGTCGTACCGACCGGTGAGATTTTTCGCTACTGGCTGCAGGGCGGGCGTATCGACGTCGGTTTCCTTGGCGCGGCCCAGGTCGACCGTTTCGGCAACATCAACACCACGGTGGTGGGCGACTACCATCAGCCGAAAGTCCGACTGCCGGGTGCCGGTGGCGCGCCGGAAATCGCCGGCTCGGCCAAGAGCGTGTTGATCATCCTCAAGCAGTCGGCCCGTTCGTTTGTCGACAAACTGGATTTCATCACCTCGGTCGGTCACGGCGAGGGCGGCGATTCGCGTAAACGCCTGGGCCTGCCGGGCGCCGGCCCGGTGGGCATCATCACCGACTTGTGCATCATGGAGCCGGAAGCCGGCAGCCATGAATTCGTGGTCACCGCGCTGCACCCCGGCGTGACCCGCGAGCAAGTCATTGCGGCCACCGGGTGGGCGATCCGTTTCGCCGACCAGGTGCAAACCACCGCCGAGCCGACCGAGGTGGAGCTGCGCGCACTGCGCGACCTGGAAGCTCGCACCGCGGCGGCCCACGGCCAGGCACCGGGAGAAGCCTGATGCGCGACGTTTATATCTGTGATGCGATTCGAACCCCCATCGGCCGGTTTGGCGGCGGTTTGTCCGCCGTGCGCGCCGATGATCTGGCGGCCGTGCCGATCAAGGCGCTGATGGAACGCAACCCATCGGTGGACTGGAGCGCGGTGGACGAGGTGTTCCTTGGCTGCGCCAACCAGGCCGGCGAAGACAACCGCAACGTGGCGCGCATGGCGCTGCTGCTGGCGGGCCTGCCAGAGAGCATTCCCGGCGTGACCCTCAACCGCCTCTGCGCCTCGGGCATGGACGCCATCGGCACCGCGTTCCGCGCCATCGCCAGCGGCGAGATGGAACTGGCGATCGCTGGTGGCGTGGAGTCGATGTCCCGTGCGCCGTTCGTGATGGGCAAGGCCGACACCGCGTTCTCCCGCAACATGAAGCTGGAAGACACCACCATTGGCTGGCGCTTCATCAACCCGTTGATGAAAGCCCAGTACGGCGTGGACGCGATGCCGCAGACCGCCGATAACGTGGCCGATGACTACGCTGTGTCCCGCGCTGACCAGGACGCTTTCGCCTTGCGCAGCCAACAGCGTACGGCGGCAGCCCAGGCGACAGGCTTTTTCGCCGAGGAAATCGTTCCGGTGCGCATTACCCATAAAAAAGGCGAAACCTTGGTCGAGCAGGACGAACATCCTCGCGCCGACACCACGCTGGAGACCTTGAGCAAACTCAAACCGGTCAACGGCCCCGACAAGACCGTCACCGCCGGCAACGCTTCGGGGGTCAACGACGGCGCGGCTGCGCTGATCCTGGCGTCGGCCGAAGCGGTGAAGAAACACGGCCTGACGCCACGGGGCAAAGTGCTGGGCATGGCCAGTGCCGGCGTGGCGCCAAGGGTGATGGGTATCGGGCCGGTGCCGGCGGTGCGCAAGCTTACTGAGCGCCTGGGCCTGGCGGTGGCGGATTTCGACGTGATCGAACTCAATGAAGCGTTTGCCAGCCAGGGCCTGGCGGTGCTGCGTGATTTGGGGCTGGCGGACGATGCACCGCAGGTCAACCCGAACGGCGGCGCCATCGCCCTCGGCCATCCACTGGGCATGAGCGGAGCGCGCTTGGTACTGACGGCGCTGCACCACCTGGAAAAGACCGGCGGCAGGAAAGGCCTGGCGACCATGTGTGTCGGCGTCGGCCAGGGGCTGGCATTGGCAATCGAACGCGTCTGACGCGTCGCTCTACTAATAAGAAACCGAGGAATGCTTCATGACTGACAAGCCTGGTTATCGTCGCCCCCAAGCGGGCACCCAGCCGGAGTATCTGCACCCGCCGTACCAGTCCACCAACCTGCGCTCGCCGTCCAAGCCATTGGTGTTCCTGCCCCATTCGCTGTCGGAAATTACCGGCCCGACTATCGGTGCCGAGCGCTTGCAGGAAAAGGACCACGACCTGACCGCCCAGCATGCCGGCGAGCCACTGGGGGAGCGGATCATCATTCACGGGCGCGTGCTGGATGAGCACGGCCAGCCGGTGCCGGGCATCCTGGTGGAGATCTGGCAGGCCAACGCCGCCGGTCGCTACAACCATGACCGTGACAACCATGACGCGCCGCTGGACCCGAATTTCACCGGCACCGGTCGCACCGTCACCGACGCCGACGGCTGGTATCAGTTTCAGACCATCAAGCCCGGCGCTTATCCGTGGGGCAACCACCACAACGCCTGGCGCCCGGCGCATATCCATTTCTCGTTGTTCGGGCCGAGCATTCTGACGCGCCTGGTGACGCAGATGTATTTCCCTGGCGATCCGTTGCTCGAATACGACCCGATCTACAACTGCGTGCCGGACACCCGCGCCAAAGAACGCCTGATCGCCCGTTTCGACCTGGAAAAAACCGTCCCTCACTATGCCCTCGGTTACCGCTGGGACATCGTCTTGCGCGGCCGCGATGCCACGCCGATGGAGAAATAAGATGACGCTCACCGCCACCACGTCCCACACCGTTGGCCCGTACTACCACATCGGCCTGACCTGGCTGAACCGCGAAGACCTGACCGTCGCACAAACCCTCGGCCAGCGCGTGGCGATCACCGGGCAGGTGGTCGACGGTAACGGCCAGTTCGTCAACGACGCGATGCTGGAAGTCTGGCAGGCCAACGCCGCCGGCAAATACGCCCACCCGGAAGACGACCAGGACAAGCCCCTGGATCCGCACTTCGAAGGCTTCGGTCGGGTGCCGGTGGATGCCGAAGGGCGTTTTCGCTTCACCACCATCAAGCCCGGCACCGTACCGGGGTTGGCAGGCACGACCCAGGCACCGCACCTGGTGGTGCTGGTGTTCGCGCGCGGGCTGGTCAAGCATTTGCTGACGCGCATCTACTTCGACGGCGAACAAGCCAACGAAACCGACCCGCTGTTGGCCTGCGTGCCCGAGGAGCGTCGCGGCACCCTCGTGGCCAAGCCCGATGCGTCGGGTGTGTACCAGTGGAACGTGATCCTGCAGGGCACGGATGCCGAGACGGTGTTCTTCGATTACTGAACCGTGGCTTCTTGTGGCGAGGGAGCTTGCTCCCGCTCGGCTGCGAAGCAGTCGCAAACCCAGGCACCGCGGCCGTTCTGATACACCGGATCGCCAGTTGGGCTTGCTGCGCAAGCCAGCGGGAGCAAGCTCCCTCGCCACAGAGATGACACAAGCCTTGTGGGAGCAAGGCTTGCCCGCGATAGCGGCTGCACAGGCAATGCAATACTGTGGAACGGGAGTGTTACGAAGTGTGTCTAGAATTCGTCAGTCCCTAACGAGTGAACAAACCCATGACCATCCCAATCAGCAGTCACTACACCGGTGAAGAGCGCAGCAAGCGCATCTTCGCCATCGTCGGTGCCTCATCCGGCAACCTGGTCGAATGGTTCGACTTCTACGTCTATGCGTTCTGCGCGATTTATTTCGCGCCAGCGTTCTTTCCCTCGGACAACCCGACGGTGCAATTGGTCAACACGGCCGGTGTGTTTGCCGCCGGGTTCCTGATGCGGCCCATCGGTGGCTGGATTTTCGGTCGGGTGGCGGACCGTCACGGGCGCAAGAATTCAATGATGATCTCGGTGCTGATGATGTGCTTCGGCTCGTTGCTCATCGCCTGCTTGCCCACCTATAAGGACATCGGCGTCTGGGCGCCGGTACTGCTGTTGTTCGCGCGTTTGCTGCAAGGCCTGTCGGTGGGCGGCGAATACGGCACCACCGCCACCTACATGAGCGAAGTCGCCCTCAAGGGCCAACGTGGCTTTTTCGCCTCGTTCCAGTACGTGACGCTGATCGGCGGGCAACTGCTGGCGGTGTCGCTGGTGGTGATCCTGCAGCAGTTTCTCAACGAAGACGAACTGCGCGCTTACGGTTGGCGCATTCCATTCGTGGTGGGTGCGGCTGCGGCGTTGATTTCCCTGCTGCTGCGGCGGTCCCTGAAGGAAACCAGCAGCAAGGAAATGCGCGAGAACAAGGACGCCGGCAGCATTATGGCGCTGTTTCGCGACCACAAGGCGGCGTTCATCACGGTGCTGGGCTACACCGCCGGCGGCTCGCTGATTTTCTACACCTTCACTACCTACATGCAGAAATACCTGGTGAACACCGCCGGCCTGCACGCCAAGACCGCCAGCTACATCATGACCGGCGCGCTGTTTCTCTATATGTGCATGCAGCCGCTGTTCGGCATGCTGGCGGACAGGATCGGCCGACGTAACTCCATGCTCTGGTTCGGTGCCCTGGGGGCGTTGTGCACGGTGCCGATCCTGCTGACCCTCAAGAGCATCAGCAGCCCGTTCCTGGCGTTTGTCCTGATCACATTGGCGCTGGCAATCGTCAGTTTCTACACCTCCATCAGTGGCCTGGTGAAAGCCGAGATGTTTCCGCCTGAAGTGCGGGCGTTGGGAGTAGGGTTGGCCTATGCAGTGGCCAATGCGATTTTTGGCGGATCGGCCGAATACGTCGCCTTGAGCCTGAAGGCCCAGGGCATGGAGAACGCCTTTTACTGGTATGTCACGGTGATGATGGTGGTGGCGTTCCTGTTCAGCCTGCGCCTGCCCAAGCAACCGGCGTATTTGCACCATGACCTTTGACTCAACTGCGTCGGCCCGTGAGGCCGGCGCCCCCAAGGACTGTTTATGAGCGAACGACCGGGCAATCAGCTGTTCGATGCCTACTTCACGGCTCGCGAGATGCGCGAGGTGTTCTGCGATGCGGGCCGGGTCCAGGCCATGCTGGATGTCGAGGCCGCGCTGGCCCGGGCCGAGGCGCGGGTAGGATTGATCCCCCAGGACGCGGTGGCGCCGATCGAGAACGCCTGCCGTGCCCAGCTGTACGATTTTTCGGCATTGAGCGAAGCGATTGCCAGTGCTGGCAATTCGGCGATCCCGCTGGTGAAGGCGTTGGGCAAGCGCATCGCTAGCGAGAGCGCCGAGGCCGAACGCTACGTGCACCTGGGCGCCACCAGCCAGGATGTGATGGACAGTGGGCTGGTGCTGCAATTGCGCCAGGCGTTGGGCTTGATCGAAGCAGAGTTGGCGCAACTGGCCGCTACCCTGGCCCGACAAGCCGAACGTTACGCCGCCACACCGCTGGCCGGGCGCACCTGGCTGCAACACGCCACGCCGGTCACCTTGGGCATGAAAATCGCTGGTTGGCTGGGGGCGGTCACCCGCAGTCGCCAGCGCTTGAAAGAGCTCAAGCCACGCCTGCTGGTGCTGCAGTTTGGCGGCGCCTCCGGGACGCTCGCCGCGTTGGGTGAACAGGCATTACCGGTCGCCGAAGCCTTGGCCGCCGAACTGCAACTGACCCTGCCGGAGCAGCCGTGGCACACCCAGCGCGATCGTTTGGTGGAGTTCGGCGCGGTGCTGGGGTTGATCGCCGGCAGCCTGGGCAAACTGGGGCGCGACATCAGCCTGTTGATGCAAACCGAGACCGGCGAAGCGTTCGAGCCGTCGGCGCCGGGCAAGGGCGGTTCGTCCACCATGCCGCACAAGCGCAACCCGGTGGGCGCGGCGGTGCTGATCGGCGCGGCGACGCGCGTGCCTGGCTTGTTGTCGACGCTGTTCAGCGCCATGCCCCAGGAACACGAGCGCAGCCTGGGCCTGTGGCACGCCGAATGGGAAACCTTGCCGGAAATCTGCTGCCTGGTCTCCGGTGCCTTGCAACAGGCGCGGCTGCTGGCCGAAGGGCTGGATGTGGATGCGGCGCGCATGGCCCGCAACCTGGAGCTGACCCAAGGGTTGGTGCTGGCGGAAGCCGTAAGCATTGTCCTGGCCCAACGTGTGGGGCGCGACACGGCGCATCATTTACTGGAGCAATGCTGCAAGCGCGCCGTGGCCGAACAGCGACATTTGCGCGCTGTGCTGGGGGACGAACCCCACGTCACCGCGCAGCTATCCGCGACCGAGCTTGATCATCTGCTTGACCCGGCCCATTACCTCGGACAAGCCCAGACCTGGGTCGCCCGAGCCGTGGCCGAACACCTTGCCTTGAGCGCCTGAAAGGAGATTGTTGTGGGATTCGTCAAACTCGCCGAGGGCGATCTGAATTACCGATTGGACGGGCCGCAAGACGCCCCGGTGCTGGTGCTCTCCAACTCCCTGGGCACCAATTTACATATGTGGGACGAGCAGGTCGCGGCCTTCAGCGAACACTTTCGCGTGCTGCGTTTCGACACCCGTGGTCATGGCCAGTCGCTGGTGACCGAAGGCCCCTACAGCATCGAACAACTGGGCCGCGATGTGCTGGCGATGCTCGATGCCCTGGGCATCGCCAAGGTGCATTTCTGTGGCTTGTCCATGGGTGGGCTGATTGGCCAGTGGTTGGGCATCAATGCTGGTGAGCGCCTGCGCAAACTGGTGGTGTGCAACACCGCCGCCAAGATCGGCGACCCGTCGGTGTGGAACCCGCGCATCGAAACCGTACTGCGCGATGGCAAGGAGGCGATGGTGGCGTTGCGCGACGCCTCGATTGCCCGTTGGTTTACCCCGGACTTTGCCAAGGCCCAGCCTGCGACGGCAAACAAGATCACTGACATGCTCGCCGCGACCTCGCCCCAGGGGTATGCCGCGAACTGCGCGGCGGTACGTGATGCCGATTTCCGCGAGCAGTTGTCGTCGATTCGCGTGCCGCTGCTGGTGATCGCCGGCACCGAAGATGCCGTGACACCGCCGTCGGGTGGGCACTTTATCCAGGAGCGGGTCAGTGGGGCCGAGTATGCCGAGTTCCATGCCGCGCACCTGTCCAACGTCCAGGCTGGCGCGGCGTTCAGCGCGCGGGTGCTGGATTTCCTGCTTGATTCTGGCCGGGCCTGAGGAGTTTTCTGTGGACGAGAAACAACGTTACGACGAAGGCATGCAAGTACGCCGCGCGGTGCTGGGCGATGCCCATGTCGATCGCAGCCTCAATGCCCTGACCGAGTTCAACAGCGAATTCCAGGAGATGATCACCCGCCATGCCTGGGGCGACATCTGGACCCGCCCGGGCCTGCCGCGCCATACCCGCAGCCTGATCACCATCGCCATGCTGATCGGCATGAACCGCAACGAAGAACTCAAATTGCACCTGCGCGCCGCTGCCAACAACGGCGTGAGCCGTAGCGAGATCAAGGAAGTGATCATGCAGAGCGCCATCTACTGCGGCATTCCGGCAGCCAACGCCACCTTCCACCTGGCTGAATCAGTGTGGGATGAGCTGGGTGTCGAATCCCGGTCTTAACATCCACCGCTAATTCCTGTGGGAGCGGGCTTGCTCGCGAAAGCGGTGGGTCAGTTGGCGATGATGTTGGATGGACCACCGCCTTCGCGAGCAAGCCCGCTCCCACACTGGATCTTCAGTGAGCACAAAATTTTGTGTTCGACACTGATCCCCCTGTGGGAGCGAGCTTGCTCGCGATGACGGTGGTACAGCTTCCATCCATGTTCGGCGTCTACAGCAGGCTGATCGGATAGCTAATGATCAACCGGTTTTCATCGAACTCATTAGTGCTGTAATCCCGACGCATCGTCGAGTTGCGCCATTTCACGTTCAGGCTCTTGAGCGCGCCGCTCTGCACGGTATAGGCCAGCTCACTTTCACGCCCCCATTCCTTGCCATCGTCGACGGTGGCGGTGTGCACGTTGTCACCGCTGATGTAGCGGTTCATCAGGGTCAGGCCCGGCACGCCGACGGCGGCGAAGTTGAAGTCGTGGCGCAGTTGCCAGGATTTTTCCTTGGCGTTGTCGTAGCTGGAGTTATAGCTGTCGTTCGCCAGGGTGCCGCCGCTGGTGCCGTTGACGCGCATCCAGGCATCATCGCCGCCGACTTTCTGCAGGCCGACGTAGAAGGTGTTGCCGCCGTATTTGGCCGAGAGCATGGCGAACGCGGTTTTGTTGTCCAGGTCGCCGGCCAACGCACTGCCGTTTTCCTTGCCGGTGAAGTAGCCGAGGTTGGCGCCCAGGGTCCAGTCGCCGATAGGCTGGCTGTGGGTCAGGTTGAAATATTGCTGCTGGTAGATGTCGGACAGTTCCGCATACCACACGCCGACCTGGGTGCGTTTCTCGTTGAAGGCGTATTCGCCGCCGCCGAAATTGAAACGGTCGGAGGTGAATGCGCCGCGGCCGTTCATCGACATGTCTTCCATGCTGGCGTCGTTGCGCGGGCTGTTGCCGCGGAACTGGCCGCCGTAGAGGGTCAAACCGCTGATTTCGGTGGAGGTCACCTGGCCGCCACGGAAGGTTTGCGGCAGGGAGCGGCCATCGTCGGAACGCAGGATCGGCAGCACCGGCATCCATTCGCCGACCTTCAACTCGGTCTTCGATACCTTGGCCTTCAGGGCCACGCCCAAACGGCCGAAATCGTCGGCCGGGCGACCGTCGTCATGCACCGGCAGCAACTGGGTGCCGGCGGTGCCGCGGCCGCCGTCGAGCTTGACCGAGTACATGCCCAGGATGTCCACGCCAAAACCGACTGTGCCTTGGGTGAAACCGGACTTGGCGTCGAGGATGAAACTCTGGGTCCATTCCTCGGCCTTGCCCTGGGCGTTGTTCGGGTTGGTGAAGTTGCGGTTGAAATAGAAGTTACGCAGGTTCAGCGTGGCTTTGGCATCTTCGACAAACCCCGATTCCGCCGCCAGGACGGGCAGGGCGGTACTGGTCAGGGCGACGGCAATGAGGCTAGGGAACAAGTGCTGTGTGGGCTTCATGGGCGTGTCTCTAATTGTTGTGGGCGAAGCGTGTCGTTGCCGCAACCTTGGGTTGCAGACGGTGCGGTGGAACCTGGGCGCTCTGTTGATCAGCCGGACGAAGTAGGGCGTGTGGGCATGGCGTCGAACCTGTTGTTATTGGTTTTGTGGGAGCGATGGTGAAGGGCCGCTCGGGATCGGTTCAATTGCCGTTTGCGGGTTTTGGGCGATTATCGAACGGCAAAAATTACATCGGCTCAATGCCATTCCTGTGGGAGCGAGCTTGCTCGCGATGGCGGAGGGTCAGTTTGCGGTGGTGTTGGATGTGCTGGCGTCATCGCGAGCAAGCTCGCTCCCACAGGTTTTTGTATCGTGTGCGAATGTTGTGAACACCCGCAAACCTATGTGGGAGCGAGCCTGCTCGCGATAGCGTAGGGTCAGTTTGCGGCGATGTTGGATGTGCTGGCCTCTTCGCGAGCAGGCTCGCTCCCACAGGAGAAACGCGATCACTCAGAACCAGGTCGGCTATCAGGCCGCCTCGCGGTGGACGTTGATCTCGGCGCCCCGTTAACCACGATGGCCGCACGCAGGCATTGCGCAGTGGGCACCTCGGCATGGATGCCGAGGTAGCTGCGCTGGGCCATGGATGGCCCTTCGCGGCGGCCCACGGAGCAATGCCGGAGTGCGGGCATGCCGAGCCTAAGCGAGGCACCGAGTGGTGGGGCAGGAGCGTTTTGCTTACTTTTGCGCTTCTCAAAAGTGAGCCGCCGTCAGGGCGGAACCCTAAGTGGCCGTTACCGCAGGAATGGATATGTACTCGATCAACAAAGTCCAGGCCGGCTGTCAGGCCGCCATCGCGAGCAAGCTCGCTCCCACAGAATTTGTGTCCGGTCTGACAGACGCGACGATTTTTCCGACGAGGTTTTAAGGTTGCTGCTCGGAAGCGGTATCTCTAGCTTGTTCATGTCGCTGCCAACTCAGCGACCGGGACTGCAAGCCCGCCGAATTTGTTAGGCGCCTAGCTGCGCCCCTATAATCCATGGCGCTTTTTGGTGCCATCGGTTTTATGGTGGCTGTGTGCGGGAGACCTTCGGGTCTGCCGAGGTTACCTAACGACTCGGTCTTGCAGACCCGCATACAGCTGCCACCTATCATCTGCAAGTGATGTTGGCGGCTCTCATTTTCGTTAGGAGCACCATCATGATCAAAGAAACACCGAATCCCCCAGAGTCTGGATCCACCTTCCCCTACAGCGACCCCGATCCAGAAAAGCTCCAAGAGGCCGCAGACCGAGCACTCGATTACCATCTGGGCACCCACCCTGATCCCAAACCCAAAACCTCAACTCAAGTTTTCACCGTCATCGATACCCTCGACACCGAGTGCCTGCTAGCAAATCTCAGCGAAACCCTGGCCTCGGCCAGTGCGATGGTCAACGACCTGGCGTTCGACCTGAAAGGCTCTCGGCGGCATGTCGCGCTCGGCGTGGTGCAGATGATTGACTTGAGTGAGTTGTTGGCCAATCGAGCGCTGGATCTCGTCGACCCGCGTTAACCAAGTGTGGCGAGGGGATTTAGCGAAGCGTCGCATCGCCCCGCTGAGCTGTGGGAGCAAAGCTTGCTCGCCAAACAGGCGCCTCGGATCCTGAAAGACCGCATCGCCTTCATCGCGGGCAAGCCTTGCTCCCACATAGGCCAGCGTTAAAGCGCACACAAACAAAAAAGCCCACCTTCCGGTGGGCTTCGTGTTTCAGCGTCCAAACATCAATCAGAACAGCTTCATCTTCGGCGCTTCTTCTTTCACCGGTTCGTTCTTACCCGTTTCGGCATTCCAACCGCCGCCCAGTGCCTTGTACAAATTGACCTCGCTGGTCAGTTGCGCAAGGCGGTCAGTGATCAGCGACTGTTGCGCGCTGAACAGCTGGCGCTGGGCGTCGAGGAAGGTCAGGTTGCTGTCGACGCCGATACGGTAGCGACGCTCGGCCAGGCGGTAGTAGTCCTGGTTGGCGGCGACGAAGTCGGTCTGGGCCTGCAACTGTTCGTTGTAGGTCTGGCGCGCGGCCAGGCCGTCGGAGACTTCCTGGAACGCCGTTTGAATCGACTTTTCGTACTGCGCGACGTTGATGTCTTTCTGGATCTTGGCGTAGTCCAGACTCGCTCGCAGGCTGCCGGCGTTGAAGATCGGCAGGTTGATCTGCGGCGCGAAGGTCCAGGTGCCCGAACCGCCCTTGAACAGGCCGGACAGGTCCGGGCTCAAGGTGCCGGCGTTGGCTGTCAGGCTGATGCTCGGGAAGAACGCGGCCCGCGCGGCGCCGATGTTGGCGTTGGCGGCCAGCAGGTTGCGTTCGGCCTGGAGGATGTCCGGACGACGTTGCAGCAGATCCGACGGCAGCCCGGCCGGCACTTTGCTGAGCAAGTCATCACTCAACGGTTGCGAGCTCAGGTTGGCCGGCAGGCCAGTGCCCAGCAGCAGGGTCAGGCTGTTTTCGTCCTGGGCGACCTGGCGGGTGTAGCGGGCCAGTTGCACACGGGCGTTTTCCACAGCGGTGCGCGCCTGGCTCAGGTCCAGGGCCGAGGCCACGCCGACTTCGGCGCTGCGCGAGGTCAGCTTGAAGCTTTGCTCGTAGGCCCCGAGGGTTTCCTGGGTCAGCTTGAGCAGTTCCTTGTCAGCCTGCCAGGTCAGGTAGGCATTGGCGACGTTGGCCACCAAGCTGATCTGGGTGCTACGGCGGGCTTCTTCAGTGGCGAAGTAGCTCTGCAACGCTTGCTCGCTCAGGCTACGAACCCGACCGAACAGGTCCAGTTCATAGGCGCTGATGCCCAAGGTCGCCGAGTAGGAACTGCTGATCGCCGCTTCACCGGTTTGCGAAGCACGTGCCGGTACCCGCTGGCGGCTGCCGGAGCCGGTGGCCGAGACCGCCGGGAACAGGTCCGCGCGCTGGATGCGGTATTGCGCGGCGTAGGCATCGATGTTCAGTGCCGCGACGCGCAGGTCGCGGTTGTTTTCCAGGGCGACCTGGATCAGCTGTTGCAATGCCGGGTCATGAAAAAACTGCTTCCAGCCTTGCTCCGCGGCGGCCTGGCCAGGCGCATTGGCCGCCTCGTAGGCCGGCCCTTGCGGATATTGCGCCGCGACCGGTGCGTCGGGCCGCTGATAGTCGGGGATCAGCGAGCAACCGCTGAGCACGACGGCGGCGATGGTCAGGGAGAGTAGCGACTTGCTCATTGGCCAGCCTCTTTGGAAGTTTCAGGAGTGTCGTGCCCGTCGGTATTTTTGCGACGGCCTATCGACGACACGGTCACGAAGAACAATGGCACCCAGAAGATTGCCAGGATGGTGGCGGTGAGCATACCGCCAATCACACCGGTACCGATGGCGTGCTGGCTGCCTGAACCGGCGCCCGTGGATATCGCCAGCGGAACCACGCCGAGGACGAACGCCAGGGACGTCATGATGATCGGCCGCAGACGCATCCTACAGGCTTCAACAGCGGCTTCTACCAGGGTACGGCCCTGTTCATGGAGTTCCTTGGCGAACTCCACGATCAGAATGGCGTTTTTCGCCGCCAGGCCGATGGTGGTCAGCAAGCCCACCTGGAAGTACACGTCGTTGGACAGGCCGCGCAGGCTGGTCGCCAGCAGGGCCCCGATGATCCCCAACGGCACCACGAGCATGACCGCGATTGGAATCGACCAGCTTTCGTACAGCGCCGCCAGGCACAGGAACACCATCAGCAGCGACAAGGCGTACAAGGCTGGGGCCTGGGAGCCCGACAGACGTTCCTCATAGGACAGGCCCGTCCAGGAAATGCCAACACCGGCCGGTAGTTTCTTGGCGATGGCTTCGACTTCGGCCATGGCTTCACCGGTGGAATAGCCTGGCGCCGGGGTGCCAAGGATTTCCATCGCTTCCACGCCATTGTAACGGGCCAGTTTCGGCGATCCGTAGACCCACTCACCCTTGGCGAACGCCGAGAACGGCACCATGGTTCCGGCGCTGTTGCGCACGTACCACTTCTGCAGGTCTTCGGGGCTCATGCGTGCGTTCGGCTGGCCCTGGACGTACACCCGCTTCACCCGACCACGGTCGATGAAGTCGTTCACATAGTTACTGCCCAGAGCAATCGACAGGGTGTTGTTGATGTCCGAGAGGGTAATACCCAGGGCACTGGCCTTCTCGTCATCGATTTCCAACTGGTATTGCGGTTCATCGTTCAGGCCGTTCGGACGCACCTGGGCCAGTATCTTGCTTTGGGCCGCCATGCCCAGGAACTGGTTACGGGCTTCCATCAACTTGTCGTGGCCGATGCCGGCGCGGTCCTGCAGGAACACGTCGAAACCGGTAGCGTTACCCAGCTCCATCACCGCTGGCGGTGCGAAGGCGAACACCATCGCGTCGCGGAAGCTGAAGAAGTGTTGCTGGGCACGGCCAGCGATTTTGAACACGGTGTTGTCGGCGTTACGCTCTTCCCACGGCTTGAGCATGATGAACGCCAGGCCGGAGCTCTGGCCACGACCGGCAAAGTTGAAGCCGGTCACGGTGAACACCGAGGCCACGCCATCGCCTTCGCCGCCGTCCTTGCTCGGACGCAGCAGGAACTCACGCATCTTGTCCACCACCACCTGGGTACGCTCGGCGCTGGAACCGGCCGGTGTCTGCACCTGGGCAAACAGCACGCCCTGGTCTTCTTCCGGCAGGAACGCCGTCGGGATACGGGTGAACAGCCAGACCATGCCAACCACGATGATGATGTAGGCCAGCAGGTACGGGGCCTTGTGCTTGAGCATGTTGCCCACGCCCCGTTCGTAGCTCCTGACGCCACGGTCGAAGGTGCGGTTGAACCAGCCGAAGAAGCCGCGTTTCGGTGTGCCGTGCTCACCTTTGGGAATCGGCTTGAGCATGGTGGCGCACAGGGCCGGGGTGAAGATCAATGCCACCAGTACCGACAGGGCCATGGCCGAGACGATGGTGATGGAGAACTGCTTGTAGATCACACCGGTGGAGCCGCCGAAGAACGCCATCGGCAGCAGCACCGCCGAGAGCACCAGGGCGATACCCACCAGGGCGCCCTGGATCTGGCCCATGGATTTCTTGGTGGCTTCCTTGGGCGACAGGCCTTCTTCGCTCATCACCCGTTCGACGTTTTCCACCACGACGATGGCGTCGTCCACCAGCAAGCCGATGGCCAGCACCATGCCGAACATGGTCAGGGTGTTGATGCTGAAGCCGAACGCCGCGAGGATCCCGAAGGTCCCGAGCAGTACCACCGGTACGGTCATCGTGGTGATGATGGTGGCGCGGAAGTTCTGCAGGAACAGGAACATCACCAGGAACACCAAGGCGACCGCCTCGATCAGGGTTTCAACCACACCCTTGATCGATTCGCTCACCACCGGCGTGGTGTCGTAGGGGAACACCACTTCCAGGCCTTGCGGGAAGAACGGCTTGAGATTTTCCACGGTCTGGCGCAGGGCCTTGGCCGTGTCGAGGGCGTTCGCGCCAGTCGCCAGGCGCACTGCCAGGCCGGAGGCCGGGGCGCCGTTGAACTGAGCGTTGATGCTGTAGTTCTCACCGCCCAGGGCGACATCGGCCACGTCGCCAACGCGCACTTGCGAGCCGTCCGGGTTGACCTTGAGCAGGATCGCCTTGAACTGCTCAGCGGTCTGCAGGCGGGTCTTGCCGATGATGGTAGCGTTCAGTTGCTGGCCGGGCATGGCCGGCAGGCCGCCGAGCTGGCCGGAGGCGATCTGGACGTTCTGCGCGGAAATGGCCGTGCTGACATCCACCGGGGTCAGGTTGAAATTGTTCAGCTTGGCCGGGTCGAGCCAGATCCGCATCGCGTACTGGGCGCCGAAGACCTGGAAGTCACCGACACCGGCGGTGCGCGAGATCGGGTCCTGCATGTTGGACACGATGTAGTTGGACAGGTCTTCCCGGGTCATGCTGCCGTCGCGCGACACCACGCCGATCACCATCAGGAAGTTTCTCACTGATTTGGTCACGCGGATGCCCTGTTGCTGCACTTCCTGCGGCAACAGCGGGGTGGCCAGGTTCAGCTTGTTCTGCACCTGGACCTGCGCGGTGTCGGAGTTGGTGCCTTGCTCGAAGGTCGCGGTGATGGTCATGCTGCCGTCGGAGTTACTTTCCGAGGAGACATAACGCAAGTTGTCGATACCGTTGAGTTGTTGCTCGATGACCTGCACCACAGTGTCCTGCACGGTTTGCGCGGACGCGCCCGGGTAGGTCACTTGGATCGCAATGGCCGGCGGCGCAATGCTCGGGTATTGGTTGATCGGCAACTTGAGGATCGATAGAGCCCCGACCAGCATGATCACCAGGGCGATCACCCAAGCGAAGATCGGACGGTCGATAAAAAATTTCGACATGGTTTACTCCCCTTTGCCGCCAGCGGCTTTATCAGCTGCCTGAGCGGGGGCCGGGTTTTTGGTATCGACGTTGGTGGCTTCGGTGGCTTTGACTTCAACCCCCGGCCGTACGTACTGCAAACCTTCGGTGATCAGGCGATCGCCGGCCTTGAGCCCGTCTTCGATCAACCACTGGCTGCCGACCGTGCGGCTGGCCTTGAGCTGACGCAGTTCGACCTTGTTGTCCGGGCCAACCACCAGTGCGGTCGGTGCGCCCTTGAGGTCGCGGGTCACGCCTTGTTGCGGCGCCAGGATCGCCGCGCTGTTCACACCGGCCTGCAATTGCGCGTGGACGAACATGCCTGGCAACAGGGTGTGGTCAGGGTTGGGGAACACGGCGCGCAGGGTCACCGACCCAGTGGTCTGGTCGACCGATACTTCGGAGAATTCCAGCTTGCCTTCGTGCGGATACTGACTACCGTCTTCCAGGGTCAGCTTGACCATGGCAGCGTTTTCACCGGCCTTTTGCAGACGGCCGCTTTCCAGCTCGCGGCGCAATTGCAGCAGCTCGACCGAGCTCTGCGTCACGTCGACATAGATAGGGTCCAGTTGCTGGATGGTCGCCAGGGCATCGGTCTGGCCGTTGCTCACCAGCGCACCCTCGGTCACCGAGGAGCGGCCGATGCGACCGGAAATCGGTGCATAGACCTTGGTGTAGCGTACGTTGATCTGGGCGGTCTGCAGGTTGGCTTCCGACTCCAGGCGATTGGCCACGGCGGTGTCGTATTCCTGGCGACTGACGGCTTGCTCGTCCACCAATTGCTTGTAGCGGTCGGCAATCGACTTGGTGGAACGCAAGTTGGCCTCGGCGCTCTTGAGGGTCGCTTCATAGACGGCCGGGTCGATCTGGTAAAGCTGCTGGCCGGCCTTGACGTCGGCGCCTTCCTTGAACAGGCGCTTGAGAATGATCCCGTTGACCTGTGGCCGGACTTCCGCGACTCGGAACGCGCTGGTGCGGCCCGGCAGTTCCGAGGTCAAGGTGAAGGGCTGGGTCTTGAGGGTTACGACGCCGACCTGAGGAGGGGGAGCAGCAGGTGCAGCCTCTTCCTTTTTGCATCCGCTGAGCAGCGATGCCAGGGCGATGGCGGTAACCAGAGCAGTAACAGCTGGCTTGAATTGCATGGAAATCCTCGGGTCCAGGCGCGCAACGGGCGCACTCGAAAGTGGAAGGGTAAAAAAGCAGCATTAATTCAATTAGTAGGATGCTAAGAAATATACTTACGTACATGGTTGTTTGTAAACAGCCAAATTGCGTAATATCCGGATTTACACAAGCCTGACAAAGGCGAGCGTAGATCGGGGACGCGTTCCAAGAGACGTCGCCTCATATTCTGTTCCGCTGATTCTTACGCGTTGCTGACGCATCCTGATTGAGGTGTTTACTGCCATGGTCCGTCGTACCAAAGAGGAAGCCCAGGAGACTCGCAGCCAGATCCTCGAAGCGGCCGAAAAGGCCTTTTTCGAGCGTGGCGTGGCGCGTACGACCCTGGCCGACATCGCGACACTGGCCGGTGTGACGCGTGGTGCCATCTATTGGCATTTCAGCAACAAGGCGGACCTGCTCCAGGCCATGCTCGATACCCTGCACGAGCCGCTCGATGAGTTGGCCCGTGCCAGTGAGAATGAAGAGGAGCTTGATCCGCTGGGCTGTATTCGCAAGCTGTTGGTCCGATTGTTCCAGCAAGTGGCCCTTGACCCGAAAACCCGACGCATTAATGAGATCCTGTTCCATAAGTGTGAATTCACCGATGAAATGTGCGATTTGCGCCAGCAGCGACGCGAGGTCAGCCTCGACTGCAATGTACGCATCGCCCTGTCGTTGCGTAATGCGATGAAACGCGGCCAGTTGCCGGATGATCTGGACCCTGAAAGGGCGGCAGTCGCCATTCATGCCTACATCGATGGCATTCTGTACCAGTGGCTGCTGGCCCCCGACAGCTTCGCCCTGGCGGGTGAGGCCGAGCGTTGGGTGGAGATCGGGCTGGACATGCTGCATCTGAGCCCCAGCCTGCGCAAATGAAACAAAATGCGTAATTGCGTCGGTTTGTGTCAATACGAGCGCGTAAGGGTGCTTTTATAAACCGACACTGGCGCGGTTGATAGGCAACCGGCGGCGAATTTTGTAGGAAATTTGTTTCGTGCTAGTGAATGTGCGGGAAGAATCCGCTCGGCAGGGTCATCCGAACGGATCGGCCGATGCCCCACCAGACTGTTCTGGCGAGGCCGAATTGTTCAGCTCAGCGTGAGTTCCACGGTAAAACCATAGGGTTCTTCACTGGCTGTGCGAGTGATTCGTGTCGTGCATTGGATCGGGCTCGTTCCAATAGAGGTCAGTGTGTGAGTCCGGACGGGTGTCAGCGTCGGTGAAATAACACCGAAGGACGTATTGACGCGCAAGCCGAAGTCAAAGCGAACGCCGAACTCTTCATCGCCGAACACAATGAAGTGTTTGAACATGTCCTTACTGCGACTGCCCAGGCGCCGGGTATAAGCGAGGTCGAACTTCCAGGCTTGGATATCCCAGGGAAGAATCTGTGTGGGGTGTTGTTCGTCCGCATTCAACTGCAGCGTGTGTTCACCGATTTCAAAATCCAAGTCGGTATGGTTGATCAACTTTACGATGACACGGGTGCGGCTTGGGTTGATGCGCTCCTGTTCCCAGGCTTTAACCTGCTTGTTGACCTTGTCATTCAGGTTCGCCTTCTCGATGAGTGCCGTGATCATCGGCCTGTATTCTTGCGTATCGAGTGATTTGAGGAATTGGTACAACACGGCCAACGGTGCCCAACTGAATTGAGAGGCGATGAGTTCATAAATACCATTGTTGGTCTGTTGGTTGTTTTCAGGGGTGGCGTTCATTTGAAATCCTTTTCAAAGAGAGTGATTGCAAGCGGGCAAGACGTTATGTCTTGTTGTTGGCGATCATATGGAAAGTTAGAGGGGTTTTAGAAGTTTGGATGTTTGACTGGATATTTAACGCACATAAAAAAAGCCCTGTCTCTTTCGAGGCAGGGCTGTTGTTTTCTCCAACTTACATCACTGGATAATCGATATAACCCATCGGTCCCTTGCCATAGAAAGTTTCCGGATGCGCTTCGTTCAGCGGTGCATCGGCTTGCAAGCGGGCCGGCAGGTCTGGGTTGGCAATGAACGGCACGCCGAAAGCCACGGCATCGGCCTTGCCCTCGGCCAGCCAGGCATTGGCGCTGTCCTTGGTGAAGCGTTCATTGGCGATGTACGGGCCGCCGAACGCCTGCTTGAGTTGCGGGCCGATGCTGTCTTCGCCTTCCTTCTCACGGGAGCAGATGAAGGCGATGCCACGCTTGCCCAGCTCGCGTGCCACGTAGCTGAAGGTTTCCAGGCGGTTCTCGTCACCCATGTCATGGGAGTCGGCCCGTGGCGCCAGGTGCACGCCAACCCGGCCGGCGCCCCAGACTTCGATGGCTGCGTCGGTTACTTCCAGCAGCAGGCGGGCACGGTTTTCCAGGGAGCCGCCGTAGTTGTCGGTGCGCTGGTTGGTGCTGCTTTGCAGGAACTGGTCAAGGAGATAGCCGTTGGCGCCGTGGATTTCCACGCCGTCGAAACCGGCGGCCTTGGCGTTCTCGGCGCCGACTCGGTAAGCGTCGACGATGTCGGCGATTTCAGCGGTTTCCAGTGCGCGTGGTGTCGGGTAGTCGGCCAGGGGACGGACCAGGCTCACGTGGCCCTTTGGCTGGATCGCGCTGGGCGCCACGGGAGTTTCGCCGTTCAGGTACGACGGATGGGAGATCCGGCCCACATGCCACAGTTGCAGGAAGATCTTGCCGCCAGCGCCGTGGATCGCCTTGGTGATGTTGGCCCAGCCGCGAACCTGGTCGTTGGACCAGATGCCCGGCGTGTCCGGATAGCCCACGCCCATCGGCGTGACGGAGGTCGCTTCGCTGAGGATCAGGCCGGCGGACGCGCGTTGCACGTAGTACTCGGCCATCAACGCGTTGGGCACGCGGCCTGCGTCGGCGCGGCAGCGGGTGAGCGGGGCCATGATGATGCGGTTCTTCAGCTCGATGTCGCCGAGTTTGATGGGGTCGAAAATAGTCGCCATGAAAATACAACCTCGAAAGTGGAAGGGTTAACAGTCAATGAGTGGCTGGGGCCAGGTCGGCGTTGCCGCCCTGACGGAAAGTGATGAGGGTGACCAGCAGCGCCAGCACAGCCAGCGCGCCGGCGGCCAGGGGCACGGAGGTCAGGCCCAGGCCATGGTCGATGACGTTGCCGCCGACCCAGGCACCCAGGGCGTTGCCGATGTTGAAGGCGCCGATGTTCAGGGTGGACACCAGGTTGGGCGCGTCTTTACCGAAGGTCACCACGTTGACTTGCAGGGCCGGTACGGCGGCGAAGCAGGCGGTGGCCCAGAGGAACAGGGTGATTTCACTGGGGATCAGCGCCACGCTGGTCCAGCTCAATACGGTGGAGACCACGGCCATGGTGAGGAACACGCCCATCAGGGTGTTCGCCAGGCTCTTGTCCGCCAGCTTGCCGCCGATGATGTTGCCCAGGGTCAGGCCCAGGCCGATCAGCACCAGGGTCCAGGTCACGCCACGGGGCGATACGCCGGTGACTTCACCCAACAGCGGGGCGACGTAGGTGAACAGGGTGAACACTGAGGCGGAGAACAGCGCGGTCATGCTCAGGGATAGCCATAGGCCGGCGCCTTTGAGCGCTACCAGTTCCGAGCGCATGTCGAGTTTTTCTTCATCGCGCTTGGCCGGCAGGAAGCGGATCAGGCCGATCAGTGCCACCACGCCAATGACGGTCACGGCCCAGAAGGTCGAGCGCCAGCCGGCTTCCTGGCCCAGTGCGGTGCCCAGCGGCACACCGAGCACGTTGGCCAGGGTCAGGCCGGTGAACATCAGGGCCACGGCCGAGGCGCGCTTGTTGGGCGCCACCAGGCCAGCGGCCACCACCGAACCGATACCGAAGAACGCACCGTGGCACAGCGCCGTGACCACCCGGGCGAACATCAGCACGTTGTAGTCGCTGGCGATGGCGCAGAGCAGGTTGCCGACGATGAAAATCCCCATCAACGCCACCAGGGCGGCCTTGCGCGGCAGCCGGGCGGTGGCCAGGGCCATGAACGGCGCACCGATGGCCACGCCCAGGGCGTAACCGGTCACCAGCCAGCCGGCGCCGGGAATCGACACGCCCAAGTCGGCCGCCACGTCGGGCAACAGGCCCATGATGACAAACTCGGTGGTGCCGATGGCGAAGGCGCTCAGGGCCAGGATCAGGAGTGAGAGGGGCATGATGGGTCCTTGTCAGGTCAGAGCTCTTGGCTCATTTGCTTGAGGAACTGCTGGATCACTTCCTCGTTGCGTTTGAAGAAGTGCCATTGACCGACCTTCTGGCTGGTGATCAGCCCGGCCCGTTGCAACACCGCCAAGTGCGCAGACACCGTGGATTGCGACAGACCGCAACGCTGGTCGATCTGCCCGGCACAAATGCCGAACTCGTGGTTGTGCAACTGTTCCGGGAACTGGACCTTGGGGTCTTTGAGCCAGTTGAGGATGTCTCGCCGTACTGGGTGCGCCAGGGCTTTTATTATTTCGTCGAGGTCGAGGGTCATGGGGGGCAGGCTCGGGGTGAGTAAAACGCTATATCGCGATAGAACGAACCTTAAATCGTTATTTCGCGATACACCAATATGAATTTGATCTGAATGCCGAACAAATCGCTATATCGGGTTATAACGATATGGGCGCGGGGGTGCTAAGCTGCGGGCCATGAACTATCTCGCGCACCTGCACCTCGGCGGCTCCGGCCGGGAACAACTGCTCGGCAGCCTCTACGGCGACTTCGTCAAGGGACCGCTGCAAGGGCTCTACGACCCGCGGATCGAAGCGGCGATCGCCCTGCATCGGCGCATTGACATGTACACCGACCGCCATCCCCTGGTGGACATCGCCCTGTCGCGCTTTTCCACGGTGCGCAGGCGTTATGCCGGGATCGTGCTCGACGTGTTTTTCGACCACTGCCTGGCCCGGGACTGGCCGTTGTACGGCGAAGGGCCGCTACTGGATTTCACGGCCCGGGTGTACCAGGTACTCGGCACCGAACCGCAGCTGCCAGGACGCCTGGCGCACATCGCGCCGCATATGGCAGCGGATGATTGGCTGGGGTCTTATCAGGAATTCGAAGTGCTGGGGCAGGTGCTGCGTGGCATTTCCCGCCGCCTGTCCCGGCCGGAGGAATTGGCCGGGGCGATGCCGGAACTGGTCAGGCTGTATGAGCCGTTGAGCGAGGATTTCCGGTTGTTCTATCCGCAGCTTCAGGATTTTGCGCTGAGCCAGATTGCACCACAAAACTAATTGTGGGAGCGGGCTTGCTCGCGAAAGCGGCGGTTCAGTCAACATCTCTGCTGAATGTTGAGCCGCCTTCGCGAGCAAGCCCGCTCCCACAAGGGATTTCCACAGGTTCTCGGATCAGGCCGCAATCGCCGTAGGCCGCACCGGCGCTTGCTGTTTCTCGGGAATCGTCCCGAACAACGCCTTGTGCACCGCCTGTTGCGCCTGGAAAGCCAGGGCCGCGCGTTCCTGGCCGTGGCAGGCAATCGGTTCCAGCAGATGGATGTGCACCTCACCCCGATCATTGGCGAACAGGCGCATCAGGTGCGACAGCAGATCATCATCGCCAATGAACGGCGCCAGCGAATCCGGTTCACCATTGCGCAGGTAACGGATCGCCACCGGTTGCAACGCGACGTCGGCGTCGATGGCCGCCGACAATAAGCGCCCATGGAAAGTGCGCAGGGAGCGGCCATCGGTGGTGGTGCCTTCCGGGAACATCAGCAGCGGATGGGCCTGCTCCAGATGGCGGCCCATTTGCTTGCGGATCAATTGGCTGTCACCCGAACCGCGTCGGATAAACAGGCTACCAGCCTTGGCGGCCAGCCATCCGGCGACCGGCCAGGTGCGCACTTCAGCCTTGGACAGGAATGACATCGGCGTGAGCATGCCCAGCAACGGGATGTCGGTCCAGGACACATGATTACTGACCCACAGCATCGGCCGTTGTGGCAGTTGACCGTGGACGGTGACGGAAAAGGGCAGGGCATGGCTCAGCCGCGCCATGAAGAACCGCGACCAGCGCTGGCGACGGACCATCGAGTTGGCGACCCCCAGGCGTTCGAACAGGCCGAACACGCTGGCCATGCTCAGGCCCAGGGTCACCACCAGCAAGACTCGCGCGATACGCGCGTACACCCGCAACCGGCTCATTACACGGCTGCCTTGAAGTGGCGGGCGTAGCGCGGGCAGAGTTCGTCGCGCTTGAGCAGGATGAACACGTCGGCCACCTGGAAATCCTCGTCCCAGCACGGCTCGCCGCAGATCTTCGCGCCCAGGCGCATGTAGGCCTTGAGCAGCGGTGGCATTTCGGCGATGACGTTGGACGGCACGTCCAGGGTCGGCAGCGGTTTTTTCGGCACGGCTTGCAGGTGTTCGGTGCACAGGTAGCGTTCACGCAGGCGCTGCATGATCGCCTGGGCCTGGACGCCGCCATCCTGCATCGGAATGCTCGCGCAGCCCATCAGGTAGCTGTAGCCGCCTTCGTTCAGGACTTCAGCCAGCTCGCCCCACAGTACGGCGATGGTGCCGCCGTTGCGGTAGGCCGGGTCGACGCAGGTACGGCCGATTTCCAGGATCGGGCCCTTGAGATGGACCAGGCCGTGGAGGCTGAATTCTTCTTCGCTGTAAAACCGGCCCAGGCTGCTGGCGGCCTGGTGATCGAGCAGGCGAGTGGTGGCCACGAGGCGGCCGGTGTTCAGGTCGCGTACGCCAATGTGGGCGCAGTGAACATCATAGTCATCCATGTCCAGACCTTTTTCCGCGCCTTTGAGCTTGGCGTTGAATTCGCCGCTGAAGACGTTGAAGCGCAGGGCCTGGGCTTCTTGCAAGGCGTGGGCGCCAATCAGGCGTTCGGCTTGCAGGCGGCGTTCATTGCCGGTGTCGCTGATGCGGGCGATCTGGGTCATAGCGAATCTCCGTGCGGGCTGTTCAGTTGCAGCCTGTCGACTTTCTTTATGCAGCCATGTTGTGCAAAGTCAGGCTATGTAGCCCCGGTGTCATCGCCATGAAGCTTTGGTGATGCTTATATGACAGCCCTCAAGGAGTCCGCCCAATGCCCTGGCACACCCTGATCGAACACGGCGAGCGCTTGCCCGCCCATCCGGACCTGGCCGAGGGTTATGCCGCGTTGTTGCAACGCCTGGGGCCGGTGACGCCGTTCGAACTGGCCGTGGTCGGGGCTCGGTCGATGGCCACGCCGGGGCTGGCGTTCCTGGTGGGGTACCAGGCGGCGCTGCGGGTGCTTTGGCCGAGCGCGCCGCAGAGTCTTGGCGCCTTGTGTGCCACCGAACAACGCAGCCTGCGCCCGGCGGACATGCAGACCCGCCTTGACGACTTGCGCCTGCGCGGGCGCAAGGATTTCGTCACCGCCGGCGATGCCGCCGAGTGGCTGTTGATTGCCGCCCGCT
The DNA here is from genome assembly GCF_059579345.1 of Pseudomonas sp. FSO-7. Classification (NCBI taxonomy): domain Bacteria; kingdom Pseudomonadati; phylum Pseudomonadota; class Gammaproteobacteria; order Pseudomonadales; family Pseudomonadaceae; genus Pseudomonas; species Pseudomonas sp. FSO-7. The sequence continues at coordinate 1,529,219 of NZ_CM184193.1, forward strand.
GCGAAGCGCCCGGTGAAGCGCCACGGCTGAACCTCGCGGTGGCCTATGCGGGCGAGCCCGGCGTGACCCTGGAAAAACTGCCCGCCATTGCCCTGATGCCGGACATCAGCCATGGTCGCGTGCTGCTCGACGGCGCGCTGTGCGAGTTGCTGGCGGGCGACGGTTGGGACGCCTACGTCAAACCGTTCCGCACCCTGGAAGACCTTTATGTACTCAGCGCGATGACGGCCTGGTTGTATGGCGTCGGGCAGGAATGTGCCTGGCCCCAGGTGTTGCAGCTGCGCCTGCTGGCGTTGCTCGCCGGCTGCGCGGAGGTGAGCCGCCACAACCCCTCCAGCGCTGCCGGGCATTTGCTGCTGGGTGGGTTGTTCGCCCAGTTCCAAGGGCTCGACGGTGAACTCAACGCTGCCCTGGCCGCCGGGCCTGCGGCGTGGCGCGAGATGTGGACGCGGGATAAGGCGGTGATGGAGATGGCAGCGGGGGCGCGGGCCAAGCGGTTGGCCAAGGCGTTGGGGTAGTCCTTCAAGCGACCACCCCCCTGTGGGAGCGAGCTTGCTCGCGATAGCGCCGGATCAGCAACCATGATGTTGGCTGACACGCCGCCATCGCGAGCAAGCTCGCTCCCACAGGGGGGCCACACAAAACTCAAATTGTCATCAAGTCTGAATAGGCTCCGAAGGTTCAACCCTGCGAGCCCCAAAGCATGTCCAAAGGCTGGTTCCTGATCCCGCTGCTGTTGCTCAACCTGAGCGTCCAGGCCGAAGACTGGCCCGGCGAGCAATGGCCAAGCGGCCCGACCCCGAGCGGACCGGCCGTCGAAGCCTTGGAACATTACGCCTTCCCACCCCGGGACGATACGAGCCGCGAGGGCATCCGCAGCGACGCGTTGCTGGTGATCCAGGACGGTCGGCTGGTCTATGAACGCTACGCCGGGCCGACCACCGCCCAGACCCCGCACCTGACCTGGTCCATCAGCAAAAGCCTGCTGGCGACGGTGTTTGGCGTGGCCTACGGTGAACAGCGCTTTGCCCTGGACGATCCGGCAGCCAAATACTACCCACCCCTGATTCGGCACCCGGGCCTGACCCTGGCCGATCTTTTCCACTGGGCTTCGGGCCTGGACTGGCAGGAGGACTACGAATACGCGCCGCTCAAGTCATCGGTGGTGGCGATGCTCTACACCCGCGGGCGTCATGACATGGCGGCGTTTACTGCGAAACATGACAGCTTCAGCCCACCGGGGCAGGCGTTCCGCTATTCCAGCGGCGACAGCAACCTGTTGGCGGCGGCCCTGAAAAACATCGTCGGCGCGGCACGTTATCCCGATTACCCCTGGACGGCCCTGTTCGAGCCCCTGGGCATCCGCCACGCTACGTGGGAAACCGACGCCAGCGGCACGTTCGTGGGATCGTCCTATGCCTACCTCACGGCGCGGGACCTGGCGCGTGTCGGGTTGTTGATGCAACGGGACGGCCGTTGGGGCGAACGGCAACTGATCCCCAAGGATTGGGTCGCGTTCAGCCGCGAGCCGTTCGTGCACTTCCAGGCCGGCCAGGACGAAGCCGTGCCGGGCGGGCACTGGTGGCTCAACCGCGCCGCCGATCCGACGCTTCACCCCTGGCCCGATGCGCCGCCGGACACCTTCGCCGCGCTGGGCCATTGGGGCCAGGCGCTGTACATCATTCCCAGCGCCAAACTGGTGATCGTGCGCTACGGCGACGACCGCGACGGGAGCTATCGCCATAACGAACTGCTCAAGCGCGCCATGGCGGCGTTCGCCGGGAAGGTGCAGCCATGAAGTGCAAAATCTTGCTTACCCTGCTGTCGGTGCTGCTCATTGCGCTGTTCAGTTGGGTCTGGCTGGAGCGGGTGGCGTTGCGGGCCTTCCCCGACATCATCAGTGCCTACACCGCCAAGGAATACTGCTCGTGCCGTTATGTGATGGAGCAACCGGCCGAGTATTGCCGGGGGTATGTGAAGCAGTCAGTGCCCACCAGCGATTTTATCGAGACCGTTGACGCCAGGCGCGTCACCGTCAGTGGATTGGGGCGCAGCAACAGTGCGCAATGGCTGGGCGAGCGGCAGGGGTGTCAGTTGGAACCCTGACATCTGAGTCAGCGGCTGCCTTTTATGGCGAGGGAGCTTGCTCCCGCTGGGCGGCGAAGCAGCCCCTAGCTCTCGACTGATTCAAGAGCTTGCGAGTGCTGCGCACTCAAGCGGGAGCAAGCTCCCTCGCCACGGGAATTCATGGATCGCCGGTTCACTGTTGCAACAGACAGTTTGCAAGCGCCCTCGGCCCGGTTAAGGTTCGCCACAGGTTTATCTGCCCTCCGAGTGTGTATGTTCAAGCGGTTTTTCCCTCACGCGGTCGCCAGCTTGCTGCTGGCCTGCGCAGCGTTGCCGGCCCAGGCCGACTGGTACCTGGACGGCGAGTCGTCGCGGCTGTCGTTTATCAGCAGCAAAAACGGCAATGTTTCCGAGGTCCAGCGTTTCCTGGTGCTGCACGGCCAAGTCCAACCCGACGGCTTGGCGCGCCTGGAAGTGGAGCTGGAATCCATCAACAGCGGCATTCCCCTGCGGGACGAGCGCATGCGCGCCGAGCTGTTCGAGATCAAGCAGTTTGCCGAAGCCACCGTTACCGCCAGGATCGATCTGGTGCCGATCCAGGACCTGGCCAACGGCGCGCAGTTGGAGTTGCGCCTGCCGCTGACGGTGAACCTGCACGGCAAGCAGCATGAGTACCCGGTCGAACTGCTGGCGACGCGCCTGGATGAACGCCGCTTCCAAGTGGTGACCCTGGAACCGGTGGTGCTCAACGCGGCGGATTTCGATCTGGCGCCGGGTCTGGAAAAGCTGCGCAACCTGGCCGGGTTGTCGGCCATCAGCCTGTCGGTGCCGGTGAATGCGGTGCTGATCTTCACGGCGCGCTGACATGAGCGGCCCGGTGTTTCCCTGGCGTGAAGGCAATCGCTTCGAGCTGTTGATCGATGGCCCACAGTTTTTCCCACGCATGCTGGTGGAAATCGCCCGTGCCCAGGAACAGGTCGAGTTGGAGCTGTACCTGGTGGAGGCGGGCGCTTGCGCCGAAGCGATGGTCCAGGCATTGGTCCAGGCCGCCGAGCGGGGCGTTCGCGTGCGCTGCCTGTTCGATGACTACGGCAGCCTGGCGTTTACCCTTGGCCTGCGCAACCGCTTGACCGAGGCTGGGGTGGAGTTGCGTTTCTACAATCGCTTGAGTTGGCGCCGCTGGGTACGCAACCTCTACCGCGACCACCGCAAGCTGTTATTGGTGGATCAACGTCTGGCGGTGGTCGGTGGCACTGGCGTGACCGATGAATTCTGGAACCCCCTCGACGACCACTGTGAGTGGCACGAAGTGATGGTGGAAATCGTCGGCCCGCTGGTGCTCGACTGGCAGTTACTGTTCGACCGCCAGTGGCTCGCCAACCGCCATCGCCGTGCCTGGAAGCCCGCCTCCAATTTCGGCTTGCCGCGCCTGCCCCGGGTACCGCCGGTGGGCGAGGGCATGGGCCGGGTGGCGTATGCCGACGCCCGTCAGCACCGCGACATCCTGCAATCGCTGTCGCGGGCATTGAACAGCGGCCAGAAACGCATCTGGATGGCGACGCCGTATTTCCTGCCGACCTGGAACGTGCGCCGCTCCTTGCGCAAGGCCGCCGCCCGCGGCATCGACGTGCGCCTGCTGTTGACCGGCCCGCGCACCGATCACCCGTCCGTGCGCTACGCCGGGCACCGTTACTACCCGCGATTGCTCAGGGCCGGCGTGCAGATTTTCGAATACCAGCCGTGTTTCCTGCACCTGAAAATGGTGCTGGTGGATGATTGGGTCAGCATCGGCTCGTGCAATTTCGATCACTGGAACCTGCGCTTCAACCTGGAAGCCAACCTTGAAGCCCTGGATTCCCAGCTCAGCAGCGCCGTGGCGGCCAGTTTCGAGCGGGATTTCGCCCAGAGCCTGCAAGTCAGCCTCGACGCCTGGCAGCGCCGGCCGCTGTGGAAGCGGTTCAAGCAGCGGTTGTGGGGGTTGGTGGATCGGGTGGTGGTGAACTTGCTGGATCGGCGGGGGTAGCCCGAACACTCAGATACAACTGTGGGAGCGAGCTTGCTCGCGATGGCGCAGTGTCAGTCGATATCAATGTGACTGATCTGACGCTATCGCGAGCAAGCTCGCTCCCACAGGGAGTTTGTGTTGCCTGGGATCAGAGCAACTCAAAACTCTGCTGCTTCACGTCCTGGGAATCCAGGCCGATCTGCACGTTGAACTTGCCCGGTTCAGCCGCGTACTTGAGTTGGGCATTGAAGAACTTCAGGTCGTCTTCGGTGATGGTGAAGTGGATGACTTTCTTCTCGCCGGCCTTGAGCATCACCTTGCGGAAGTTCTTCAGCTCTTTCACCGGACGAATGATCGAGCCGGTCACGTCCTGGATGTACAACTGCACCACGGTTTCGCCGTCACGCTTGCCGGTGTTTTCCAGTGTCACGCTGGCATCGAGCTTGCCGGTCTTGTTCAGCGTGGTCGATGACAGGGCCATGTCCGAAAGACTGAACTCGGTGTAGCTCAGGCCGTAGCCGAACGGGTAGAGCGGGCCGGTGGTGTCGTCGAAGTACTGCGAGGTGTAGTTGCCTGGTTTGCCCGGCGTGAACGGCCGGCCGATGCTCAGGTGGTTGTAGTAGGTCGGAATCTGCCCCACCGAGCGTGGGAAGGTGATCGGCAATTTGCCCGACGGGTTGTAGTCGCCAAACAGCACATCAGCGATGGCGTTGCCGCCTTCGGTGCCGCTGAACCAGGTTTCCAGGATCGCATCGGCCTGCTGCTTTTCTTCCAGCAACGACAGCGGACGGCCATTCATCAGCACCAGCACCAGCGGCTTGCCGGTGGCCTTCAGGGCCTTGATCAGCTCGCGCTGGCTGGCGGGGATGTTCAGTTCGGTACGGCTCGACGATTCGTGGGACATGCCACGGGACTCACCCACGGCGGCCACCACCACATCGGCGTCCTTGGCGGCTTGCACCGCTTCGTCGATCAGCACCTGGGCCGGGCGCGGGTCATCTACCACTTCCGGGGCGTCAAAGTTGAGGAAGTTCAGGTAGTCGAGCACCTTCTTGTCGCCGGTGATGTTGGCGCCACGGGCGTAGATCAGCTTCGACTCGGTGCCCAGGGCCCGGGTCATGCCGTCGAACAGGGTCACCGATTGCGCAGGGCGTCCGGCCGCGGCCCAGCTGCCCATCATGTCGATCGGTGCCTTGGCCAGCGGGCCGACCAGGGCGATCTTCGCGCTCTTCTTCAGGGGCAGGGTCTGGTTGCGGTTTTCCAGCAGCACCAGGCTGCGGCGCGCCACGTCACGAGCATCGGCGCGGTGCAGGCGGCTTTCGGCGTAGGTGTCGGCCGGGTCGTCCTCAGCCTTGCCGATGCGCAGGTACGGATCCTTGAACAGGCCCATGTCGTACTTGGCGGCAAGCACTTCGCGCACCGCGTTGTCGATGTCGCTCTGCTCGATCTCGCCGGCCTTGAGCAGCCCTGGCAGTTCCTTGCCGTAGAGCGAGTCGTTCATGCTCATGTCGATGCCGGCCTTGATCGCCAGCTTCGCCGCTTCGCGACCGTCCTTGGCGACGCCGTGCTTGATCAGTTCGAAGATGGCGCCGTGGTCACTGACCGCCAGGCCCTTGAAGCCCCATTCCTTGCGCAGCAGGTCGTTCATCAGCCAGGTGTTGGCCGTGGCCGGCATGCCGTTGATGGAGTTCAACGCGACCATCACCCCGCCGGCTCCGGCGTCGATGGCGGCGCGGTAGGGGGGCAGGTAGTCCTGATACATTTTCAGCGGACTCATGTCCACGGTGTTGTAGTCCCGGCCGCCTTCCACCGCGCCGTAGAGGGCGAAGTGCTTGACGCTGGCCATGATGCTGTCGGCCGCGTTGGCGCCGTTGCCCTGGAATGCCTTGACCATCACCCCGGCAATGCGCGACACCAGGTAGGTGTCCTCGCCAAAACCCTCGGAAGTCCGGCCCCAACGTGGGTCGCGGGAAATGTCGACCATGGGCGCGAAGGTAATGTCCAGGCTGTCGGCCGCCGCTTCCTTGGCCGCGATGCGACCGGAGTGGTAGATGGCGTCCATGTCCCAGCTCGAGGCCAGGGCCAGGGGGATCGGGAAAATCGTGCGGTGGCCATGGATCACGTCATAGGCGAAGAACATCGGGATCTTCAACCGGCTGCGCATGGCCGCGTCCTGCATCGGACGGTTCTCATCGCGGGTGATGGAGTTGAACGTGCCACCGATGTTGCCGGTGGCGATTTCCTTGCGAATCATCTCCCGGGGCATTTCCGGGCCGATGCTGATCAGGCGCAATTGGCCGATCTTTTCCTCGAGGGTCATCTGCTTCATCAGGTTGCTGATGAACGCGTCCTTGTTCTCTATGGGGGCGGGCAGGTTGTCGGCAAATACGGATTGACTGGCCAGGGTGACAAACAGGCCCAGCAAACACAGCTTCTTCATGAATAGTTTTCTCGCAAGCCTAAAGGGCGGGGATCACGCCACGCCGGTCAGCCAAAATGTGAGGAGCGGCTATTGTTGTTCAGTTAAATGCAGCACACTTTCGAACCCATTGGGCTGAACTTAGTTTCGCACTGCGCATCTTTTAGCCCATCGACCCGTTTCAATCCAGTGCGGCGGCAGATTATGCCCCAGACGCCAGTGAGATAGGTGGCCGGGTTTTTCCAATGTCATGCCAGGGAGCGCTTCATCCAATGAATCCACGACTGAACCACCTTCGCAGCCTGCCGATGCTGGCCTTGATGCTGCTCACCACGTTGTTGTCCGGTTGTGGCATCAATAACATCCCGACCCTGGACGAACAGGCCAAGGCCGCCTGGGGCCAAGTGCAGAACCAGTACCAGCGCCGCGCCGACCTGATTCCCAACCTGGTGGAAACCGTCAAGGGCTACGCCCAGCACGAGCAGGAAACCCTGACCGCCGTGGTTGAAGCGCGGGCCAAGGCCACGTCGATCCAGGTGGACGCCAGCACCTTGGACAACCCGGAAAAACTCAAGCAGTTCCAGCAGGCCCAGGACCAGTTGAGTGGCGCGTTGAGCCGGTTGATGGTGGTGGTCGAGCGTTATCCGGACCTCAAGGCCAACCAGAACTTCCTGGCGCTGCAATCGCAGCTCGAAGGCACCGAGAACCGCATCGCCGTGGCCCGCCGCGACTTCATCCTGGCGGTGCAGAAGTACAACACCGAGATCCGCACGTTCCCGGGACGCCTGTGGCACAGCGTGATGTACAGCGACCTGCCGATCCGCGAAACCTTCGAGGCTACCAGCCCCAATGCCGAGAAAGCCCCTGAAGTGAAGTTCTGAAAAAAACTGTGGGAGCGAGCCTGTGTGAGCAACGCTTGCTCGCGATGAACGATAACGCGGTCATTAGAAAGACCGAGGTGCCTTCATCGCGAGCAAGCTCAGCTTCCACACCCGCTCGCTCCCACACAGGAGTTCTGATGCGAGTGTTGAAATTTGGCCTGGTGCTGTTGCTCTGGGTCTTTGCCATCACGGCCCAGGCCGAGCTGAAGTTTCCGGCACTGACCGGACGAGTGGTCGACACCGCCCAGATGCTCGACCCTTCGGTGCGCGTGCAACTGGAGACGCAGCTCAAGGCCCATGAACAGGCGACCGGCGAGCAGGTGGTCGTCGTGACCCTGGCGGACCTGCAGGGCAGCAGCATCGAGGATTTCGGTTATCAACTGGGGCGCCACTGGGGCATCGGGCAGAAGGATAAAAACAACGGCGCGCTGCTGATCGTCGCCCGGGATGACCGTAAACTGCGCATCGAAGTGGGCTACGGCCTGGAGGACCGCCTGACCGACGCGCAGAGTTCGGTGATCATCAACCAGGTGATCACCCCGGCCTTCAAGACCGGCAACTTCAACAAAGGCATCAGCGATGGCGTCGCGGCGATGCTGGTGGTGCTGGGCGGCAGCCCGCTGGACGAGCCGGCGCCGGCATACGGTGCGGATGGGCAGCAGGAGCAGGGCGATTTCGTCGAGCGCCATCCAGGGCTGTTCATCTTCCTGGTGATACTGTTTATTTTGACGATATTGGTCTGCCAGATGCTCGGTATCCTGCCGACTGGAAGCGGCGGCTCCAGTCGTTCGGGCGGCTCCGGTGGGGGCGGCTTCAGTGGTGGAGGCGGTGGGGGCGGCGGCTTCAGCGGTGGCGGTGGCAGTTTCGGGGGCGGCGGTTCGTCGGGCGGCTGGTGACAATAATAATGAGAATGAGCAGGCACTTTTAACCATGGCATTACTGACTGAACACGAACAACGCAAGGTCGCCGAGGCCATCGCCCGGGTCGAGCGGCATACCGACGCCGAACTGGTCACGGTGCTGGCCGCCCGCGCCGACGATTACGCTTACATCCCACTGCTGTGGGCGAGCCTGTTGGCCCTGGTGGTGCCCGGCGTGGTCCATTACCTCACCGGCTGGTTGGCCCTGCACAGCCTGTTGCTGGTGCAATGGGTCAGTTTCATCGTGTTGTGCCTGGTGTTCCGCATCCCCAGGGTCACCACGCACCTGATCCCTCGTTCCGTGCGTCACTGGCGGGCCTCCAACCTGGCGCGCCGGCAATTCCTCGAACAGAACCTGCACCACACCGTGGGTAGCACGGGCGTGCTGATTTTTGTCTGCGAGGCCGAGCGTTATGTGGAAATCCTGGTCGATGAAGGCATTTCCAAACACCTGGACAACAAGTGTTGGGACGCCATCGTCGCAACGTTCACCCAACAGGTTCGCCAGGGGCAGACCTTGCAGGGGTTCGTGACTTGCATCGAAGCCTGTGGCGAATTGCTCAAGGAACACGTGCCGCTGACCCACGAGCGCAATGAGCTGCCGAATCGGTTGGTGGTTTTGGGTTGAAATAAATTTCTGCCGGACCCCGTTGTGGCGAGGGGATTTATCCCCGCTGGTCTGCGCAGCAGACCCAAACCAGGCGACCGGGTCTCCCTGCATAACCGGTTGTCGGTTATTGGGGGCTACGCCCCTAGCGGGGATAAATCCCCTCGTCACAATTGATTTTTCCCGTGCCCTCACTCCCCATCCCCCCTAAAATACCCGCCATTCCCGATTCGCCCGCCCCGAGGCCGCTTTTTTCATGTCTGTCACCGCCACCCCCGCCCGTCCCGCGCCGGATCACCACGCCCAGTTCATCGAGCTGCTGCAAACCAGCCTTGAACAAAATGCTTTCATCAAACTGGTGTTGGCCAAGTACGTGGGGGAGGAGGCGGACCTCCAGCGGCTGATCATCAAGCAACTGACGGTCAAGGACCTGCCGTGCCTGTCCTTTGTCTACCGCTACAAGACCCGGGACATCACCAAGAATTTCCCGCTGGCCGAAGGCGTGGACACCGTCGCCGCGCTGTTGCCAGCGTCGTTCAAGAACGCGCATTTACTGGCGGTTACCGACGAGGCGCAGTTGGAGTACAGCAAGAAGGGCAAGAGCTCGCTGTTCAAGAGCAAGCCCCAGCAACTGCGGGAAGTGCCGTCTGCCGAGCACAACCGCGAGAAAAACCGCTTCCTCGACCTGAGCCGGCCATTCTTGGCCGACCTGGGCGTGACCAACCACAAGCACGAGCTGATTCCGGCGATGTCGCGCAAGTGGAAGCAGATCAACAAGTTCATCGAGGTCTTCAGCCACGCGCTGACGTCTTCGCCACTGGCCCTGGACAAACCGGTGCGGGTCTCGGATTTCGGTTCGGGCAAGGGCTACCTGACCTTCGCCATCCATGATTACTTGCGCAACACTTTGCAGGCCGAAGGCATGGTGACCGGTGTCGAGCTGCGCGAAGACATGGTCAAGCTGTGCAACGAAGCCGCCGCGCGTCTGGAACACCCGGGCCTGAGCTTCCAGCACGGCGACGTGCGCAGCGTGGCGCCGAGCGCGGTGGATGTGATGATCGCCTTGCACGCCTGCGACATCGCCACCGACTACGCGATCCACATGGGCATTCGCTCGGGCGCCTCGATCATCATGTGCTCGCCGTGCTGCCACAAGCAGATCCGCCTGCAGATCCAGAGTCCGGCCTTGCTCAAGCCGATGCTGCAATACGGCCTGCATCTGGGCCAGCAGGCGGAAATGGTCACCGACAGCTTGCGGGCGCTGTTTCTGGAAGCCTGCGGCTACGAGACCAAGGTCTTCGAGTTCATCTCCCTGGACCACACCAACAAGAACAAGATGATCCTGGCCGTCAAACGCGCCGAACCTGAGAACCCCACCGAGCTGCTGGCAAAAATCGAAGAACTCAAGGCCTTCTACCACATCACCGAGCACTGCCTCGAAACGCTGCTGCGGGCGGATGGTTATCTCGCCTGACAGCATGATCCTCCTGTGGGAGCGAGCTTGCTCGCGATGAACGATAACGCGGTGCGCCTGAAGGATCGCATCGTCTGAATTGCGAGCAAGCTCGCTCCCACAAGTTGCATCCAGCGATGTGCAGCCCGTCAGGTAATCACCGCTTATCCCTCATCTACCGACGTACCGGTCTACCTTTAATGCGTTCACCCCTCACGCATTCTCAAAGGAGCCCTTCCCATGGCTGCCAAGAAAATTCTGATGCTGGTCGGCGATTACGTCGAAGATTATGAAGTCATGGTGCCGTTCCAGGCCTTGCAGATGATCGGTCACACCGTGCACGCGGTGTGCCCGGGCAAAAAGGCCGGGCAGACGGTGCGCACGGCGATTCACGATTTCGAAGGCGACCAGACCTACAGTGAAAAACCGGGGCACTTGTTCGCCCTCAATCATGATTTTGCCAATGTTCAGGCCGCTGACTATGACGCGCTGCTGGTGCCGGGTGGGCGTGCGCCGGAATACCTGCGCCTGGACGAAGCCGTCCTGCAGTTGGTGCGCGATTTCGATCTGGCGGGCAAGCCGATTGCCGCGGTGTGCCACGGTGCGCAATTGCTGGCGGCGGCGGGCATCCTCGAAGGGCGCGAATGCAGCGCCTACCCGGCGTGCGCCCCGGAAGTACGGCTCGCTGGCGGGACCTATATCGATATTCCCGTGACCCAAGGCCATGTCCAGGGCAATCTCGCGACCGCACCGGCCTGGCCTGCGCACCCCAACTGGCTGGCGGGGTTCCTGACCCTGTTGGGCACGGCTATCACTTTGTAGTACCGCACTGGCAAGGCAAGCGCAGTGGGTCTTTACTCTCGGGGCATGCCCTCATTGCCTGGAGAACAATCATGTCTGGATGGTACGAAATCAGCAAAAGCAGCAGTGGCCAGTTTCGGTTTGTGCTCAAGGCGGCCAACGCCGAGACCATCTTGACCAGCGAGCTGTACACCACCCGCAGCGGCGCCGACGGTGGCATTGCTGCGGTGCAGAAAAACAGTCCGTTGGCCGAGCGCTATGAACTCAAGAACACCAAGGACGGCCATCCGTACTTCAACCTCAAGGCCGGCAACCACGAAGTGATTGGCAGCAGCGAGGCGTACTCATCGGACGCTGCCCGGGACAAGGGCATCGCCAGCGTCAAGGCCAACGGACCGACGACGGTCATCAAGGACAAGACCGTGGTTGCGCTCTGACAGGACGGTAATAAGAGGATCTGTGGCGAGGGAACCTGTGGGAGCAAGGCTGGCCGGCGATGCAGGCGCTGCGATTGTGCAGGCTAGCCGAGTTATTGTTCATCGCGAGCAAGCTTTGCTCCCACAAGTGAACCCCCTCGCCACTCACGTTTACCCTGCCTTTAAACCTCCACCGGCACCGACAGCTTCGGATCGCCCAGCGGGTGGCTCTTGGCATCGAAGAAGCGCAATTGCACCTCCAGCCCCTGGAACACCTTGGCGTAATGGCGCTTCTGATGCTGGATGAACGCCTGGCTACGGGGATAGATCGAAACCGCCACGGTTTTCGGGGCGGCCAGGCGCAGGGCATGGACAATGTGCCGGTCCTGTTCGCCCAAGGCATGGCCGAACAGGCACAGGTTGTCGCCGTGCTGCAGCAACTGGTCGTAGCAGAACGACAGGTAATCGCTGCTGCGGATGGTCTTGAGCTTGTCGGCGCTGGGGCCTTCATTGACGAACAGCGGTACGTCGTCGAGGGTCTTGATCGTGTTGTTGATGGCGAAACTGCCTAGCAAGGTGCCTTCGGTGGACGTGAGCTTGCGCGCCGTGCCGTCCTGGTTGCGCACCAGGTGCAGACCGCCGTGCAGGTACAGCAGGCGTGGTTTGTCCGTGGTCGCCTGGCTCAGGTCGAAACTGTGGTCATCGCCGAAGAACAGGTCGCTGATGGTCTCGGCCCTATGCTGGATCGCCCAGTAGTTGAGCAGGTCGTAGTTGGTGGTGAACACCGTGCGGTAGCGGCTCAGCTCCTGGTTGAGCGTCGCCAGGGTCGACGGTTGCACCAGCCGCCAGGGGATGTGCACCGCGTGCACGGTGTTGATCAGCGCTTCCTTGATCGCGTAATAGCGGTTACGCGGGGCGGCGGAGCTGACGGCCAGGGCCTTGTTGACCCGACTGGTGGTTTTCAGCGCCCCGAGCACTTGTTCGAAACTGCGGGTCTGCATTGCGTCGAACACACTCAGTTCCGACGGGCTCAAGGGTTTTTCCTCGACGGTGCGGGCATTTTCGAACAGCGAGTCATATCCGAAATCGTCCCACACCGCGCGGCTGGCCCCATTGCCTACCAGCAGGCCGCTGAAGGCGGTGTCGGCGCGCACGGTCTCCCAGTCTTCGAGCCGGGTGTCGTATTCCTGGAAATCGGTCATTGCAAGGATCATCTCAAAACGTGGCAAAGGCAGGCCGCGACTTTATCACGCCCCAGTCTTGAGCCAGATCAAGATGCGTCGTGACTACGGGGTCATTCTGTAGGTCCTGCCGATCCGGCCTCTATCAGGAGCGTGACCCCATGAGCAGTACTTTTTTCATTCCCGCCGTGAACATCATGGGGCTGGGTTGCCTGGATGAAGCGATGACCGCCATCCGCAACTACGGCTTTCGCAAGGCGCTGATCGTCACCGACGTGGGGCTGGCCAAGGCCGGCGTCGCTAGCAAGGTAGCCGAGCTGCTGGCGCTGCAGGACATCGATTCGGTGATTTTCGACGGTGCCAAGCCCAACCCAAGTATTACCAATGTCGAGCTCGGGCTGGGTTTGTTGCTGGAGAGCCGGTGCGATTTCGTGGTGTCCCTGGGCGGCGGTTCCCCTCACGATTGCGCCAAGGGTATCGCGTTGTGCGCCACCAACGGCGGGCAGATCCGTGACTATGAAGGCGTCGACCGTTCGAGCAAGCCGCAATTGCCGTTGATCGCCATCAACACCACGGCCGGCACTGCCAGCGAGATGACCCGTTTTTGCATCATCACCGACGAGACACGCCACGTGAAAATGGCGATTGTCGATCGCAATGTGACCCCGCTGATGTCGGTGAACGACCCGGCGTTAATGGTGGCGATGCCCAAGGGCCTGACGGCCGCCACCGGCATGGATGCACTGACCCATGCGATCGAGGCTTATGTCTCCACCGCCGCCAATCCGATTACCGATGCCTGCGCCCTGAAGGCCATCACTCTGATCAGCAACAACCTGCGCCTGGCCGTGCGCGACGGCAACGATCTGGTGGCGCGGGAAAACATGGCCTACGCGCAGTTTCTCGCGGGGATGGCGTTCAACAATGCGTCGTTGGGTTTCGTGCATGCAATGGCCCATCAACTGGGTGGCTTTTACGACTTGCCTCACGGCGTGTGCAACGCAGTGCTGTTGCCCCATGTACAGAGTTTCAACGCCTCGGTGTGCGCCGCTCGCCTGACCGATGTGGCCCATGCCATGGGCGCCGATACACGTGGCTACAGCCCGGAAGAGGGGGCCCGCAATGCTATAGCGGCGATCCGCAGCCTGGCCCATGACGTGGACATTCCGGCCGGTTTGCGTGACTTGGGCGTGCGCCTCAACGACGTACCGGTGCTGGCCGCCAACGCCTTGAAAGACGCGTGCGGCCTGACCAACCCACGGGCGGCGGACCAGCGGCAGATCGAAGAGATTTTCCGCAGCGCGTTCTAAGCGACCCGGGGCGGCACGAACCTCACGCAGAGCATCGCCGCCGCCCCCAACAGTGCACACAACGCCGCCAACGGCCAGGCCTGCTGGCTCAACAACAGGCTGGCCATGGCGCCGATCACCGAGGCCATCAGTTGGTGCAGGAACCCGCTCAGCGCCATGGCATAAGCGCCGGCCACCGGTGAGCCTTCATTGGCCAGGGACAGGCTGATGGGATAGATCAACGATTGGCCAAACACCGCGAAGCAATACGGCAGCCAGAAGAGCAGCGCGATGCTGCTCAGGGTGAGGCTGCCTGCCAGCATGGTCATGCTGCCGCCCAGCACCAGCGCGATGCCCCAGTCCATCATTCGCCGTTGACCGGTGCGTAGCACAAACGCGTTCACCGCCAGCGCCCCGAGCAGGTACGCCGCACTGATCGGCCAGCCCAGCAGGCCATATTCGATGGCCGACCAGTGAAAGCTCTCCTGCAGGATCAGCGGCGCGGCGGTGTTGAAGGCGACGATCACGCCGTAACCCAGCCCACCGGCCAAGGCCGGCAGCAGGAACGCCCGTTGCCGGAATATCTGCCCGTAGATACCCCATGCCGATTGCCCGTTGCTGGTGTGCGCCAGCGTCGGGAACCTGGTCCGGGACACCGCCGCGGCCATGGCCAGGCTGACGGCGCCCAAGCCTTGGAAAATCGCCTCCCAGCCGAAAGCGGCCTGGATCAGCGAGCCCAGGTATTGGCCGATACCGAGGGCAATCACAAAGGCGATCGATATCCAGGACAGGGCCTTGGCCAACAGGTCGCCGCTGAAACTGTCGCGAATCAAGACCCGCGCCATCACCGAAATACCACTGGCACCGATGCCCTGGATCAACCTGAGCGTCAGGAACGCCTCCACGGTTGTGCCCAGCGGCAAGGCCAGGTTGCCCAGGCCGTACAACCCCAAAGCCGCCAGCAAGACCGGCTTGCGCCCCAGGCGCTGGCTCAGGCTGCCCCACAGCAACATGGGCAGCGCCATGCCGATCAGGTAGACCGACAGGCCCCAGGAAACCCGGGACGCATCGGCACCAAGATCCCGGGCGATTGCGGGCAGGGCCGGCAAGTAGATGCTCATGCCCAGTTGTGCCAGGAAAACGGTGGCGCAGGTGACGATCAGGGTTGTACGGTTCTTCATCGAGCGTCCTGTCTCAAGGGCGGAGGTCACGCCCGTGGGTCAGCAGCAGTGCGGTGATCTTTTCGCAAAACGAGCGAATCACGTCCGGCTCCATGTCGGCGCGCAGGGTAATGCGAATGGCGGCCTTGCCTTGCGGCACCACGGGGAAAAAGACCGCCGAGGTGAAATACCCCAGTTCGGCCAGTTCGACCGCCAGGTTATTGGCCTGGGCCGCGTCACCGCAAGGCACCATACGGATTGCCATGGGAGTGCCGCGCTGTCCGGTCCGCACGAGGCTGTCGAAGAGGCGGATATTAGCCTGCAAACGCTCCTGCAAGGCAGTGAATTCCCGGCTGCGGTGCAGGCGGATCGACGCCATGCCGGCGCCAATGGCCGCTGCGTTCAGGCTCTGGGACCAATTGCTCGGCCCACCGTAGCGCTGCACCAGCGCCTTGTGCCGTTCACAGCCAAACATGACCAGTCCGCCACTGGCGCCGAATGACTTGGCCAGCGAGGCCACGATCAGGGTGCGTTCGTCCACCGCCGGGAGCCGCGAGCGGACCAGGCCGGCGCCGGACTCCCCGACTGCGGACAGGGCGTGAGAGTCGTCCAGGTAAAGAAACAGGCCATAACGTTGCTTGAGGTACATCAGGCTGTCCAGGTCCGCCATTCCGCCCATGCTGTAGGCGCCGTCGGCCACGTACGCCACGTCGCGCTGGCGTTTGCACACGTCTTCGATGAAGTCCATGTCGTTGTGCGGGCAGGTGATGACCTGGGTTTCATCGGCGCAGGCGGCCTTGCTGTGGTTCATTGAATGATGGGCACGTTTGTCGAACACCATGACGGGCGCGCGATTGTGGGTGAATGCGCCGCTGGCCAGCAGCGGCAGGATCCCGGCGCTGGCCGCACTGCAAGACAGGGCACTGAGGCAACTGGCGCCGAACAGCTCCGACAATTGGCTTTCGTATTGGTCCAGGATCGCCAGTTTGCAGCGATTCCTTGAGTTGGCAACCCGCAGGGTCCCGGCTTCCCACAGGGCGGTCATGGCGCCGTCCAGCAGCGCGGGGTGATAGTCCAGGCCCAGGTAGGACGTGGTGCAGAAGTGATGAAACGTCCGACCGTATTGGTCGACCAGCACATTGGGTGTCTTGACCTCGACATTCAGCCCTGAGATTTTTCCGGCCTCGGTGCCCTGCCAACCCTGGTCAGCGAGGGAAATGAGCTTGCGGTAGTTGGTGAAGTAATGAGGTGGTTGAGCAGTCTGGTCCATGGCGCGATTACATTCCTTGGTTGATGGTGCTGTCCGTGGGGGTGTTCCGATTGCGGTGTGTTTCCAGACTTTACAGATTGTTGTGCAGGGCTTTGAATCGGCTGTTTCCGGCGTGTTTGAGTGTCACTGGAGATTTCCACGTAGGACTTTGCCTAGTACCCTGGCCGGGGAATCCATCGGCGCTGTCGGAACTTGGGTGCATCATGGGTTTACCCCAAGCCCGCCGGGTTATCACTCTTTTCTGAAGGTTGCTTGCTGATGCTCTCAGGCCTCAATCATCTGACCCTTGCGGTCACCGACCTGGATCGCAGTGTGGTTTTTTATGGCGAGCTCTTGCAGCTGCGTCTGGAGGCCAAGTGGGACAGCGGGGCGTATTTGTCGCTGCCGGGGTTGTGGTTGTGCCTGGCTTTCGACCCGTTGCGCAGGCCCGAACCGGCGACGGACTACACCCATTACGCATTCAGCATCAGCGCCGAGAACTTCCCCGTGCTGGTGGCGCGGCTGAACGCGGCCCAGGTGTCGTCGTGGCGCGACAATCGCAGCGAGGGGGATTCGTTCTACTTTCTCGACCCGGACGGGCACAAGCTGGAAGCCCATGTGGGCGACCTGGCGTCGCGGTTGAAGGCCTGTCGGCAGGCACCGTATGCTGGCATGAGGTTTTTTACAGCGCCGTGATGGGGCGATGTCGAATCGAGTTGGCGTTTGATCCTCTGCACTCTGATTGCCTGCGCTATCCTCATCGATATCGGGAGCGCGTCGGTCTCGCTCGTTGTATTGGCGTCACGAACTGACGACCACCCGCTTCGCTCACCGTTGCATTATCCGGATGACCTCCAGCCCCATGGACACTTCAAGTTCCGCGCCGCTGGCCAGCTACATCGACCTTCTGCTGGACGCCGTGTGTGCCGTCGACGGTCAGGGGCGTTTCGTGTTTGTCAGTGCCGCCTGCGAGCGCATTTTCGGCTACACCCCGCAAGAGCTGATCGGCCAGCCGATGATCGACCTGGTGCACCCTGCCGATCGCCAGCGGACCCTCGAGGCGGCGCGGGAGATCATGGAGGGCGAGCCCAAGCTCAATTTCGAGAATCGCTACCTGCGCAAGGACGGGCGGGTGGTGCACATCCTGTGGTCGGCGCGCTGGTCGCCGGTGGACCAACTGCGCATTGCCGTGGCCCGGGACATCACTGAACGCAAGCAGGCCGAGTCTCGGCAGGCGGCGTTGTATGCGATTTCCGAGGCGGCCCATGCCGCGGCTGACTTGCTGGCGCTGTTCAAGCGCATCCACCTGATTATTGGCGAGTGGCTGCCGGCGCTGAATTTTTCGGTGGCGCTGTATGACGAACAATGTTCGCAGTTGAACTTCCCCTATCACGTCGATGATCGGGAAGGGCAGCCCGAATTGCCGGGCACGGTCACAGGGCGTTTGTGCGCCGAAGTGATTCGCAGCGGCCAGCCGATCCTGTTGACGCCCGGTGGCAACTCGTTGCCAGCGGGGTTCGACGATCTGGTGGCGCAGTCGGACGCGCCGTGTTGGCTGGGCGTGCCGCTGAACTCGCAGAGCGGCACGATTGGCGCGCTGATCGTCAAGAGTGCGCCGGACAATGAGCGCTACACCGAACAGGACAAGGAACTGCTGCAATACGTCTGCGCACAGCTCACCATTGCCATCGAACGCAAGCAGTTGCACGCCCGTTTGCAGCACATGGCTCAGTACGATCAGTTGACCCAGGTGCCCAACCGCGAATTACTCCGTGAACGCTTCAAGTGTGCACTGGCGACTGCCCGCGCCGCGTCCGGGCGCATGGCCTTGCTGTATATCGACCTGGACCGTTTCAAGCAGGTCAACGACACCTATGGCCACGGCGTGGGCGACATGCTGTTACAGGCGGTGGCTAATCGTATCAAAGGTTGTATCCGTGACAGCGACACCGTGGCGCGCATTGGTGGCGACGAGTTCGTGGTCCTGCTGCACAGCATCCAGGCCTTGGAGGATGCCCATAGCGTGCAGGAAAAAATCCGCCACACACTGGCCCAGCCGCTGCGTCTGGATGGGCACTGCCTGAGCATCGAGCCGAGTATCGGCGTGGCCTGTTTCCCCGACCATGGCGCTGAAGATGTCGCGCTGTTCCGCCACGCCGACGAGGCGATGTACGCGGCCAAGCGTCACAATCACAGGGCATTCGGCATCTGATAACGCGTCGCCGTTCGTCGCGGCGCCGCAGGCTTTTTCAACCTTTCAACCTTTCAAGCGTTGTCCTTTTCAGATGTCACGCGGGCTCCGCTCGCCGGAAACATCGTCCATGATCGAACGAAGAGGTTTGAAGTGGGTCGCAGAAGTAGGAGAACCACCCTCGCGGCTGTCGACAGCCACTTAGCGGAAAGCGAAGTCGGGTGGTTCTGATTCAGAGGCGGGAACCCGTCAGAACTTTTATCAGAGGAGGGCGCGACCATGAGCCGTATGGCCAGCTTCTTTCGCACCACCAGTGTCATTGTGCTGATGGGCCTGGGTGCCAACAGTGCCTGGGCCCAATCGCCTGTCGAATTCATCAACGATGCTTCCGCCAAGGGCATGGCCGACATCGAGACAAGTCGCATGGCCCACGGGAAGGCCGAATCCAGGGAGGTCAAGGATTACACCATCATGGTGATCAACGATCGCACCACCGCCAATCAACATCTGGCGAAGATCGCCAAGAAGCTCGACTTGCCTGTCGCCCCCCGGGAGGAGGTGGCTGACAAGGCCAAGGCCTTGATGCCACAGGTCAAGGAAGGTGAGTCGTTCGAAGCCGCGTATGCTGCCAGCCAAGTCAAGGCCACCGAAGAGGCCATCGCGCAGATCCAGCAGCAGGCCCAGACCACCGAAGTGCCGGAGATCAAGGCTTTCGCCGACGAAACCCTGCCCAAGTTGCAGACCCATCTCGAAATGGCCAGGGCACTGCAGGCCAGCCGCTGATCCACATGTTGTTGCATCCTGGGCCGGGACGTTCGCGTCCCGGCTGATGTGTGCTCGCTAGAAGGGGGCCTTCCAGCGCATCTGCCTCAGCACTGGTTCAGGTCCACTTTGTTGTCTTTTTCCAGACCTTCAAGGTTCTTGGCTTCGCCCTGGCCCATGGCCTGGTAATGCTTTCTCAGCGCTTCCAGTTGCTTGAGGTCCAGCGACTCGAGGCCGAGCATCGCATTTTGTGCTTCCTTGGTCGCCCGCAATAATTCGTCGACCTTGAGATGCAGGATGTCTGTATCGCGGTTCTGCGTATTCTGGATCAGAAACACCATGAGGAAGGTGATGATGGTGGTCGAGGTGTTGATGATCAATTGCCAGGTGTCGTTGAAACCGAAGAAAGGTCCGCTGGCTGCCCACAGTGCCAACAACACGATGGCCCCCAGAAATGTCTTGGGGCTCCCCGACCAGAGGGCCAGTTTTTGAGCGATTTTTGCGAACGTCATTGCCGTGTTTCCTTATGGGGTGCACCTGTTTGGTGTGACAGCAACGAGACGATGAAAATTCTACTTACATTTCAGTCGCCAACATTCATCGACGTTCATCGCCCGGCACGATGACAGTCGCAACCATCGCCGCTCTCGCAGGTCACTGCTGAAAGCCCTCGGCATCGGAGTACATCATGAATCTCGCCCGCACTTTTTGCCTTGCCTGCGCTTTGTTCGCCCTGCAAGGCTGTTTCGACAACTCGGATAACGAGACCAAGGACAACACCGACGGCACCAAGTCTTCGGTGCAGATGCAAGAGTCTGGAAAGGAGAGCAAATAACGCATAGCTGCACCCTGTGGGAGCGAGCTTGCTCGCGATGGCGTCAGTTCACCAATGCACGGGCGCCTGACACACCGCTATCGCGAGCAAGCTCGCTCCCACAGGTTATGGCGGTTTTCTCACCGCCCTTGCTGCAACACCTTCAGCGCTGCCGACGCCAGGAAACCCGAGCGGCTCTTCTCTTCAGGATGGTGCAACACATACTCATCGATACGGTTGAGCAGGTAGCCGGGCAACGTGATGTTGAGTTTCTGCGCTTTGCCCAGGTACTTGGTCACATCAATGTCCACCAACGCCCAGGTGCAGCCGGCATATTTCGGATTGGCGGCGTGCAAGGTGACGGTATTGGCCGGCGGAATCGGCGAGCCGTCTTCAGCCAGAATCTCGAAGTGCCCCTCGATGGCCTCACGCGCCATCGCCATGGCCTCGTCCAGGTCATCACCTGCGGAAAAACAACCGGGAATATCCGGCACTTCAACACCCCAGGCGTGCTTGTCATCGCCCATGGAAATCGCAATCGGGTAAAGCATATTCATCGTCCTCCGGGAACGTTGCGCAACGGGCCGGCTGAAGCAACGCCTGTTGCAAAATACTGATGGCCGTTTTCTTGAGCAGGTCCTTCTTCGGATGAGGAACCGTGACCAATCCCGGTTTGGTCGGGTGCTTGAAGTGATGGTGACTACCCCGCACCCGCACCCGCACCAGATACCAACCGTCTGCAATGATCTGGCTTATTAAAAATCGGCTATTCACAACACCTCCGTGTGGTGTGCTTGGTGGGTGCTATACCTACTGAAAATTAATGATCAACACTATACCCACCAGGGACGCCCCTGGTGGGCTCGCGCAGGCATTGCAACGAAGTCTAGAAGCGGTGTCGCACAAGGGCGGCAGAGGGGCGGGGTGGGTTTATTTCGGGATGTGAGACAGGGCGAAAATGCGGGTGTGGCGAGGGAGCTTGCTCCCGCTGGTGAGGTTGTAAAGCCGTCTGGATCTTTAGCTGCTACTGAAAAAAGTGCGGAAGACACCGACCTTGGACTCGTATCAGTCAGTCAAGAAAAGAAACCTGTGGGAGCGGGCTTGCTCGCGAATGCGTCGGGTCAGCCAAGATCATTGTTGAATGACACACCGCTTTCGCGAGCGGGCTCGCTCCCACAGGGGATTTGTGTGGATGCGATACCTGAGAACAATTCTGAAAAGATGTGGGAGCGAGCCTGCTCGCGATGGCGGTGGCACAGTCAACCATCATCGCAAGCGGAATTTAATTGCCTCGATTGGATCGCAGGGGGCATCGGGTAGTGCTCGTCCTCGTATTTTTCGATCAACAAGGCAAGGATTTCCAGCTCATCGCCTTCAGCCGAACCGACTTCCACCCCCCAGAGCTGTTCGATGCGCGCAAAAGCTGCATTCAAGTCGTCCTGATTACAAATGGGGTTGATGTTCATCATATGGTCTCCGCGTAGAACACCTTGTACAGGGGGCACATGCCGACGAATGTACAAAACCATGCTAGTGCTGGTAACTGGTTTTTTGTATCAGATTCAAGATGATTCATGTCAGAAGAACACAACTGTGGGGAGGAAGCTTGCTCCCGCTGGGCTGCGAAGCAGCCCTCAGTTTTTCTGCACAGTTTGCCAAACGCCCACCTGTGAGTCCGATCAGCCTATCCCCAGGCCGCTATGACTGCTGCACAAACGTCAGCCGTACCGCAAAACCAATCAGAAGACTGCCAAACAACCACTGCTGTACGCGCTGGGCCGAAGGCGATCGCTGGAGCCAGCGTCCAAGTGCGACGCCCACCAATGCGTAGGTGCTGTCGAACAGCAGGCCGACGCCGACCAGCACCACGCCCAGGATCGCGAATTGCCCCAGCACCGGTCCAGCCTGTGGATCGATAAATTGCGGCAACAACACTGAGCAAAACAGCAAGGCCTTGGGATTGAGCAGATTTGTCAGCAGCCCACGCCGAATCGCTTGGTAGCAACGCCGTTTCCCGGCCTCGACAGCGGCGCCTTCAAAACTCGGCAACAACGTGGTCCGCAGGCATTGAAAACCGATCCATAACAAATAAGCAGCCCCGGCCAGACGCACTGCATCAAAGGTCCATGGCGCTGTCTTGAACAACGCTGAAAGTCCCAGCGCCGCCAACGCAACATGGCATCCCCGAGCAACTCCCAGGCCCATTGCCGTCGCCAGCGCCGCGCCCCTGCCCTGACGGGCACCGGTTTGCAGCAGCAGGATCATGTCCGGCCCGGGCAACAGATACGCCACCGTCAACGCCATCAAAAACAACCCGAGCTCTGCCATGTCACACCCCCTTCATCGACGATTCGCAAGTGCCAAGTCTATGGCCGGCGGGCAGGGCAGGTGGTTGCGAAGATAGCTTATAAAGCTTCGAGAATTGGCATAAGCTGCCAAATATCTGCGTCATACAATCGGAAAATGCCAACTCATGAAACTGGATGCCTTTGACCGCAAAATCCTCGTCGCGCTGCAACGCGACGGCCGCCTGAGCAACGTGCAACTGGCCGAAGAGATCGGCCTGTCCCCCTCACCCTGCCTGCGCCGTGTGCGGATGCTCGAAGAAGCGGGGGTGATTCGTGGTTACCAAGCCGTCCTGGACCGCGACGAAGTGGGCCTCGGGCTGACAATCTTCGTAGGCGTCAAGGTCGAACGGCACAACGACGAGCGAGCCGAAGCATTTCGCCAGGCAGTGACGGCATTGCCCGAAGTGATCTCGGCGTTCCTGGTATCGGGCGAGTCAGATTTTCTGCTGCAAGTCGTGGTGCCGGACCTGCGGGCTTATGACCGTTTTGTCACGGGGCAGTTGTTGAAATTGCCCGGGATCAGCGATATCCGGAGTAATTTTGCGATTCATACGGTGAAGACGCCGGGGGCGTTGCCCTTGGGGCATTTGCCAAGTGCTTGACTGGATACAGAGGGCGACGTAACGCAGGGAGAGCACCGCGGAGCCCGTGGTGAGGGAGCTTGCTCCCGCTAGGCTGCGCAACAGCCCTCTCGTGAGCGCTTCGCACTCAAGCGGGAGCAAGCCCCCTCGCCACAAGGCTCATTTATTCTCAGGCCGTATTGTCTATCTCCCCTTTAAGGATCCAGTTATCGGGTTTGCGCAACATCAGACCTCTTGTGTAAAGAGATGTTATTGTGCTATCACGCAAGGACGCTCAGTGCCCAGCTAACTTCCCAATAGGGGGAAGGGCCTTGGATGGAGCTCAGCATGGATCGGCTGCGTCAATACTCAATGGATCGTAAAAGATCAAACATATCCCGTTTTTTCAAATCGGGCGGTTTTGTCGTGCCTGAAATTTAATAAATGACACGTTAATTGCCCATTTTCTAGCCGAAAGCTCCGCTCAAGCTTTACTGGCCACAGCCGAAATTCATGCTGCAGTTTTGTAAAAAATACTGATATTACGAGACCTCCTCTACCATCCTTAAAGCAAGGAAGAAAAATGGCAGTTATCAATGGAACAGCTGGCGCAGATGCACTAATTGGCACCGCAGGCGATGATGAGATCAACGCTCTGGGCGGGAACGATGTAATCACGAGCAGTGCTGGCGCAGACAAAATTGATGGCGGTGCTGGTTCAGATACTGTCGACTACTCGGCATCTACTGAAGGTATCAGTATAGATGTGCGCCTGGGCACTGGACTTGTTGGACGGGGTGGCGACGCAGAGGGGGATACTCTCATTGGTATCGAAACCGTCATAGGCTCTGCCTTCAACGATGTGCTCTCCGCTGGTCCGTACAGCATCGTCACAGGGGTACGGCTGGAAGGGGGGACCGGCGATGACATCTACAACATCGGCATGGGCTACACCCCCACCATCATCGAACAGGCCGATGGCGGCGACGATGAAGTCCGCGTGTCGGTGGTCAATCCCAATAGCACCGTCCTTGCCGCAAACGTCGAGCGCCTGACCTTCGTCGGCACTGGCGCATACACCGGTTACGGCAACGACGGCAACAACATCATTACCGGCGGTTCGGGTAACGACACCCTGTACGGTGGCGCGGGCGCGGACCAGTTCATCGGCGGTGCCGGCTCTGACGTAGCGGGTTATCTCGACAGCAAAGAAGCTGTGACCATCAACCTCAAGACAGGCGTGCATTCCGGGATCGCGGCAGGTGATACCTATACCGGTATCGAGGTGATCAGAGGATCGAATTTCAACGACACCTTCGTTGGCGATGGTAGCGGTATGGATTTCGACGGCGGTGCCGGAGTCGACACGGTCGACTACTCGGGCTCGACTGCCGGGGTAAACGTTAATGTCCGTCTCGGAACGGGAACCGCAGGAGCGGGCGGGGATGCCGAAGGCACCATTTTAACGGGTATCGAAACGGTCATAGGCTCTGCCTTCAACGACGTGCTCTCCGCTGGTCCGTACACCATCGTCACAGGGGTACGGCT
This sequence comes from Pseudomonas sp. FSO-7, assembly GCF_059579345.1. Lineage (NCBI taxonomy): Bacteria > Pseudomonadati > Pseudomonadota > Gammaproteobacteria > Pseudomonadales > Pseudomonadaceae > Pseudomonas > Pseudomonas sp. FSO-7. The sequence continues at coordinate 1,553,890 of NZ_CM184193.1, forward strand.
GGAAGGGGGGACCGGCGATGACATCTACAACATCGGCATGGGCTACACCCCCACCATCATCGAACAGGCCGATGGCGGCGACGATGAAGTCCGCGTGTCGGTGGTCAATCCCAATAGCACCGTCCTTGCCGCAAACGTCGAGCGCCTGACCTTCGTCGGCACTGGCGCATACACCGGTTACGGCAACGACGGCAACAACATCATTACCGGCGGTTCGGGTAACGACACCCTGTACGGTGGCGCGGGCGCGGACCAGTTCATCGGCGGTGCCGGCTCTGACGTAGCGGGTTATCTCGACAGCAAAGAAGCTGTGACCATCAACCTCAAGACAGGCGTGCATTCCGGGATCGCGGCAGGTGATACCTATACCGGTATCGAGGTGATCAGAGGATCGAATTTCAACGACACCTTCGTTGGCGATGGTAGCGGTATGGATTTCGACGGCGGTGCCGGAGTCGACACGGTCGACTACTCGGGCTCGACTGCCGGGGTAAACGTTAATGTCCGTCTCGGAACGGGAACCGCAGGAGCGGGCGGGGATGCCGAAGGCACCATTTTAACGGGTATCGAAACGGTCATAGGCTCTGCCTTCAACGACGTGCTCTCCGCTGGTCCGTACACCATCGTCACAGGGGTACGGCTGGAAGGGGGGACCGGCGACGACATCTACAACGTCGGCATGGGCTACACCCCCACCATCATCGAACAGGCCGATGGCGGCGACGATGAAGTCCGCGTGTCGGTGGTCAATCCCAATAGCACCGTCCTGGCGGCAAACGTCGAGCGCCTGACCTTCGTCGGCACTGGCGCATACACCGGTTACGGCAACGACAGCAACAACATCATTACCGGCGGTTCGGGTAACGACACCCTGTACGGTGGCGCGGGCGCGGACCAGTTCATCGGCGGTGCCGGTTCTGACGTAGCGGGTTATCTCGACAGCAAAGAAGCTGTGACCATCAACCTCAAGACAGGCGTGCATTCCGGGATCGCGGCAGGTGATACCTACACTGACATCGAGGTGATCAGAGGATCGAATTTCAACGACACCTTCGTTGGCGATGGTAGCGGTATGGATTTCGACGGCGGTGCCGGAGTCGACACGGTCGACTACTCGGGCTCGACTGCCGGGGTAAACGTTAATGTCCGTCTCGGAACGGGAACCGCAGGAGCGGGCGGGGATGCCGAAGGCACCATTTTAACGGGTATCGAAACGGTCATAGGCTCTGCCTTCAACGACGTGCTCTCCGCTGGTCCGTACACCATCGTCACAGGGGTACGGCTGGAAGGGGGGACCGGCGACGACATCTACAACGTCGGCATGGGCTACACCCCCACCATCATCGAACAGGCCGATGGCGGCAACGATGAAGTCCGCGTGTCGGTGGTCAATCCCAATAGCACCGTCCTGGCGGCAAACGTCGAGCGCCTGACCTTCGTCGGCACTGGCGCATACACCGGTTACGGCAACGACAGCAACAACATCATTACCGGCGGTTCGGGTAACGACACCCTGTACGGTGGCGCGGGCGCGGACCAGTTCATCGGCGGTGCCGGTTCTGACGTAGCGGGTTATCTCGACAGCAAAGAAGCTGTGACCATCAACCTCAAGACAGGCGTGCATTCCGGGATCGCGGCAGGTGATACCTACACTGACATCGAGGTGATCAGAGGATCGAATTTCAACGACACCTTCGTTGGCGATGGTAGCGGTATGGATTTCGACGGCGGTGCCGGAGTCGACACGGTCGACTACTCGGGCTCGACTGCCGGGGTAAACGTTAATGTCCGTCTCGGAACGGGAACCGCAGGAGCGGGCGGGGATGCCGAAGGCACCATTTTAACGGGTATCGAAACGGTCATAGGCTCTGCCTTCAACGACGTGCTCTCCGCTGGTCCGTACACCATCGTCACAGGGGTACGGCTGGAAGGGGGGACCGGCGACGACATCTACAACGTCGGCATGGGCTACACACCCACCATCATCGAACAGGCCGGAGGCGGCGACGATGAGGTCCGCGTGTCGGTGGTCAATCCCAATAGCACCGTCCTGGCGGCAAACGTCGAGCGCCTGACCTTCGTCGGCACTGGTGCATACACCGGCTACGGCAACGACAGCGACAACATCATTACTGGCGGTTCGGGTAATGACACCCTGTACGGTGGCGCGGGCGCGGACCAGTTCATCGGCGGTGCTGGCTATGACACGGCGGGCTATCTCGACAGCAAAGAAGCCATGACCATCAACCTCAAGACGGGGGTGTATTCCGGGATCGCGGCAGGTGATACCTATACCGGTATCGAGGTGATCAGAGGATCGAATTTCAACGACACGTTCGTTGGCGATGGTAGCGGTATGGATTTCGACGGCGGTGCCGGGGTCGACACGGTCGACTACTCGGGCTCGACTGCCGGGGTAAACGTTAATGTCCGTCTTGGGACGGGAACCGCAGGAACGGGCGGGGATGCCGAAGGCACCATTTTAACGGGTATCGAAACCGTCATAGGCTCTGCCTTCAACGACGTGCTCTCCGCTGGCCCATACAGGATCGTCACAGGGGTACGGCTGGAAGGGGGGACCGGCGACGACATCTACAACATCGGCATGGGCTACACCCCCACCATCATCGAACAGGCCGATGGCGGCGACGATGAAGTCCGCGTGTCGGTGGTCAATCCCAATAGCACCGTCCTGGCGGCAAACGTCGAACGTCTGACCTTCGTCGGCACTGGCGCATACACCGGTTACGGCAACGACGGCAACAACATCATTACCGGCGGTTCGGGTAACGACACCCTGTACGGTGGCGCGGGCGCGGACCAGTTCATCGGTGGTGCCGGCTCTGACGTAGCGGGTTATCTCGACAGCAAAGAAGCCATGACCATCAACCTCAAGACGGGGGTGTATTCCGGGATCGCGGCAGGTGATACCTATACCGGTATCGAGGTGATCAGAGGGTCGAATTTTAACGACATTTTCTATGGCGGTAGTTCGTTCATGATGCAGGATGGCGCGGGTGGCGTGGATCTAGTCACTTATGAACAGTCTGACAGCGCGGTGACGATCGACCTGACCAACGGCACTGACACAGGGGAGGCTGCTGGTCATACCTACGCCAACATTGAAATGTTTCAAGGCAGCCATTTTAACGACACGCTATCGGGCTCTGGTGTGAAGGACATCTTCATTGGTGGCGTCGGGGCAGATGTCATCGATGGTCGCGCAGGTCTGGACAGTGCTTTTTACATTACAAGCACAACAGGCGTCTCGATCAACTTGCAGACTCAAATCAATCAGGGTGGCGATGCAGAAGGTGATGTATTGCTCAACATCGAACACGTGTTGGGCAGTCACTTCAACGATGTCTTGGTTGGAAACACCGGTGTTAACTATCTGGAGGGCGGATTGGGCAACGACGTCATCGACGGCGGGGACGGCAATGATTTCATCTATGGTGGACTGACTTCGTCGATAGGACCTTTCAACGTCGATGGCTCGGCGAATGGGCCGCAGGCAGACATCTTGTACGGCGGCAGCGGTAACGACAGCATCGTCACGGCTGCCAGCGACGAGGGTACTCAAGCCTACGGTGAGGTCGGAAGTGACACTATCACTGTGGCACATGGCATGGCTGATGGTGGAGAAGGCAACGACCTGTTGACCGGTACAGGCGTGGGCTTTTCACTGTCAGGAGGTCAGGGGGATGACAGGCTGGTATTGCAGGCCGGAGGTTTTGCTAACGGTGGTGAGGATGGCGATACCTACACCATCAATACTCCAACGTTAGTGACGATTCAGGATGACGGCATCAGCAGCGGCGACAAATTGGTTTTGTCATATATCAGCAGCTCTGAACTGTTGGCTGATCGCATCGGTAATGACCTCTATCTGCACCGATCAAGCTTCGATCCAGGACAGACACCGCAAGAAGGTGTGCGCCTCGAGGATTGGTATGCAGGTTACGACACCATCGAACAGATCCAGACAGCTGATATGCAGCTCATCACTCTGTCGGGCGTTAACCAGTTTGCCAATGATCTGTTTTCCTAAACAGCAGATAGCGTTCTTGCCGAGCAACGAACGACACAAGTAGGCACCCAAGATACAAAAAGCCCCGCTGCGAAAAGCGCCGGGGCTTTTTGTTTTGTCGTTAAATGGGACTTGCGGCTCCCATTCTCAAACGGACTGTCTATCTATTGTTTCTCGGCTTTTTTTCTAACTTCAACTTTCGGTCTTGGCGTAATGACTTTCACAACGTCATCAATCACCGCCTTGCTCATCTCCAACAAAAAATGCGCAGCCCAGGCGTAGCGGTCGGTGCTCTTTTCAAACGCCGCATCTTCGGCAAGCCGGTGAGCGAGATGCAAAAGATCCGACGCCCGTTCCAATGCCTCTTGGATGGGTACACCGCCGTTGACACGAAACAGTGCTCGATCAGCGGAATAGTTGAAGGGGTGTAGCCGATGGTTTTTAGCTCAGTGTTTTCGTTCATGGCCTGCCTCCGAAGATCGGAAAGTCGTTGGCCCGAAGCTGAAGCTTGGTTCGGTAAGCGCGGAAATAGGATGGAATTACGTTTCGCATAGTTTCACTCCTTGACTTGAGAAACCGCCGCCATCCTTTCCTAGATTCGGGTGGCAGCCGTACGTGGGCTAGGAACCGGGAGTCAAGGCACCCGGCACACCCGAGGGTGTCCCACGCACAGCCGCCATAAAACATCATCGCAAACACAAAAAGCGCCTGCAATTTTATGGGCGCTGTGCGCCTTGAATTCAACGGGTTCCTAGGCCCGGTCGCTGAATTTGCAGCGACGTCTGGAGAGTAGTCATCGAAGGGCAAGGGCAACGAGGCGAAAACTCGCCGAAAAGCAAAGTAAGCGCACCCCCTACGCAATTCTCGGATTTTGCCTACAAATCTCCCCTAGGGCCATGCGATACGTGGCGAGGGAGCTTGCTCCCGCTGGGCTGCGCAGCAGCCCTCTCATGAGCGCTTCGCACTCAAGCGGGAGCAAGCTCCCTCGCCACGGGATTCATTTTTCTCAGGACAATTGTCTATCTTTCCTGCAAAGGTCCCGTTGTTGAGGTTGTGCAACGTCTCGCTGGCCATAGTCGGCTTTCCAAACTTGCCGGCGTGCCCATAGGCGCCAGAGCGTGAAAGCAGGTTAACGGCGGAATGAAAAAGCCCGGCGGTCGGCCGGGCAGTTTTGGAATCCAGCAACGTGATCAGGCTTGCTTTGCACGCGCAGCCAACATCACTTCATTCTGTTTTTTGGTAGCTTCGGTCAGCACTTCACTGTAGACGCGTTTTTTTTCTTCCGATTTCGCATTACGAATGAAGTCTGCGAATGGGCTCGTGGATTCCTTTGTGGATCCGAGTTTCATGGTAAACATGGGGTTGCTCCGTCATTTATCCCAAGCATGGCCATCAGTTCGTGTCGCGTATGCTTCTCGGGGATATGGTAGTCGATCTTGTCAACGCCAGCCTTGTAGAGGCGTCCAGAATTATCAATGTGCTTCACAAGCAGATCGACATGTAGATCCTTGCCAAACTCTAGCTTAAGCGTGTTTACCACGTCACGTGCTGCAAAGTATTGGTCGACGAAATGCTCAGGTCGAATCCTCCGTCCTTCGGCTTCCTCACGGGCCGTTACAAAGGCCCAAGCAAGCCTAGGATCTTGATAGACGTAGAGTATTTGTACAAATCTCCCTTTGTCGAGGCACCGCTGCACATTTTTCCTCGCAATCTCTATATTTGAAAGAGTCCCATCCAGCAGAAAAGATTGCTTTCGATCTAGGGCGAGGTCAATCAGCTTCTCAACAAGAATTGAAACGGCGCCTTGGAAAAGCCAGGCATTGCCACCCTGATACGCTTCAAATTCGTTTCTGAGCTCGTCTGGATCAATTCGTAAGATGGGCGTATCACAGAAAAGGTTCAGCAGCGCTAAAGATGCTTCTGTTTTACCCGCGCCCGGCGACCCAGCCATGAAAACCGAAACAGGTTCTTTTTCGGGTGGATACTTGGTCTGATCCGTGAGCCGCTTGCCAATAGCCTTCTTGTTTGATCGGGAAAACCTGATCGCGTCATCCCAGATGGCCTGCTCTTCTCCCGTCATTCCAAGCCTTTTGTCTTCTTGCACTGAATGCGGACCCTCTTCGTGTGACTGGTGATTTGCCGTTTGTGCTCCGGGCTTTACCGTACCGCATGCGACACCTGGGAGGGGGGAATTACGACGTAATCCGCCGTGCTGACCTTGTCCAAGTGTTTCTAACCTAGAGGTGGCAAGGCCCCATTGGCCGGTGCGCTTCGCATAGCTAGTAGGTGATGAATCGAGATGTGCGTCACATGACATGACGCAGAGATCCGCCTCAGTCAATGGCTCAATTTTGAGCGTCTCTTGGTGACAACAGATCTGTATTGCGATGAAGAATTTTAAAAGCGCCTGCTGCACAACGCCTCGCAATAGCCTTCAGCATGCGCCGACGGATAAGCCCGTTGACCGGGCGAATCAAATACCAATACGACGTAAAACTTCGCAACGCATCCGCGTCGAGGCAATGCCCCCGTGTCTGCGTGATGACTCTCGCCAAGCCCGGTCGCAGCAACTGGCAGGTGAAGCTAATGACCAGCTTCACATTCCCCGGCTCATTGAATAGCTCGAACGCTGCGGCATCCGCGACAACGATTTGGCCGTAGTCAGCTTTCCACAGCTTGCCGGCGAGCCCGTAAGCGACCTCTACGTCGCCGTTGCGCTGAAGTAACGTGAAATTATCCATGCCAAATGAAGTGCGTTGATCAGGCTCTGGGTGCCGAGATCGACCCAGCAGGCGCATGGGGAGTTCGCGAAGCTTGATTGCATACCGGAAAAAACGGTCGTCTTCGGGGCGGTGGGCGAGGATTGCCGCCATGGCATGGGAAGGGTCCACGGGGATGTCCACGGTATGCAATTCACTGAACTGATACGTAGGCAGATATGAGTCAATCAGGTGCATCCTTGCTCTCCTTCATAGCTACTCGGTGTGAACCTCAGGGGCGCAAATCCCACAAAACTCCAGACCAAAAAAAACCGGCCACCAAGGGCCGGTTTTTTTAATCCCCCGTCAAAAACACACAACGCAGGACCAGAATTCGATTGGAGCGGGTGAAGGGAATCGAACCCTCGTTATCAGCTTGGGAAGCTGTATGGCGTGGAATATCAGTCAATTTTATTTCGTCCTTTTGCGTGCTAAAAATGCTTATAAAACAATGATTTAATTTGGTGTTTTAGTCTCATTGCATATCAGGTAATCTGTTGTTATTTCCGGCTAACAGACACCCCGAACAGACACCATACGTGATGCTAACAGACAAACAGATACGATCAATGAAACCTGGTGAGACCGACTACACGCGCTCTGATCAGCGTGGTTCACGCGGCAGCGGTGTGCTTGTCGTCAAGGTTAAAACCACGGGAATCAAAGAGCTTTACTATGTTCGTTATGTCCAGCAGAAAATCCGCCGAAAAAAGCTAGGCAATTGGCCGGATTTGTCATTGTCTGAGGCACGGTTGTTGTGCAGTGAGGCAGCCAAAACTGTTACTTCAGGTGGTACGCTCTCACTGCTCCTCGACTCCTATGTTTCAAAGCTGAAGACCGAGGACGCGGCCTCGCACGATGATGTTAAATGGTCGTTCAAAAAGTACGTCACTGAGCCACATCCTGAGATCGCGAAGCTGCCGGCTACCCTGGTTGAGCCTGGCCACATCAAAGAAATTCTGTCGAAGATGATTCAGGATGGGGTGACAACATTTACTAATCGAGTCAGAGCCCGGCTGCATGCGGCGTTTCAGCACGGTCTCAATCAGGAAAATAATCCTCGAGACTATCTGAAGGACGGAGTTCAGTTTGGGTTGAAGCACAACCCTGTAGCCGGCGTGCCGGTGCAGAAGGATTGGGAGAAGCCGGGAGAGCGAGCGCTATCGGCTAAGGAGCTGGGCACGCTTTGGAACTTGCTGCCGGAAGAACTTAGTATCGTGACATCTGAGTTAATCAAGTTTCTAATCGCAACGGGGGGCCAGAGGCCCACCCAGTTGCTGGCCTCGGACCGGAGTATGTACCACAAGGATCACATGTTGATTAGGGATGCAAAAGGCAAAGCGGGGGAGCGCACCGCGCATGTGGTGCCGCTTAATAATTTGGCGTTGGCCTGCTTGAAACGATTATCCATGATCACCGCCAACGATCCGTATCCATTCGCTGGCAAGGACCTAAACGATTCTATACATACTAATTCGCTATCGAGAGCAGTCACTAAGCTTTATTCAAGGAATAAAGATAGTTTCACTGGGCCGTTCACTCTTAGGGATATCCGCAGGACTTGTAAAACCTTGATGGGCGTAGCGGGCATTAGCAAGGAAATTCGGGACCGCATCCAAGGGCATGCGTTTTCAGATGTCTCATCAAAGCATTATGACCGCTACGACTATTTTAAAGAAAAACTGACCGCCCTTGATCTTTGGGCCTCATGGTTGGAAACAGAGGCCAAAATCAACAAGGATGCAGGTTAGGCACTGTAGTTTCTACTTCGGCGTCAATAATCGATTGAGGGCGTTGGTGATTTCTACTTCGTCCTTAAGAGCCTGTGACAAGCGGTCTGATAGTTCGCCAAGCACCACGCGAACGCTGGCCGCGTAGCCTAGACAGTCTTCATCAGAAAGATTATGGATTCCGTCACTCAATGCTCTGTATAAAAGTTTCAGTGGGCTGTGGCCGTTAATAAGTAAGCTTTCGGGCATCGCATCTTTTGCCATGTCTAGTGCTTTTGTAAACTGGGTTTCCAGTAGAGCGGCGTTCAGGATGTCTACCTTTTCTTTCGGAGCGCCAATTTTTTCAGATACTTTTACGATTTCTTTAAATATTCTATTTTTTTGGTGTTCTACTACACGCCGATAATAAACAAATGCTCCGACCCCCAAACCCTGATTTTCACACCTTCTGCCCTTTAAAAAATTATCTCTGTCAGGGCCGATTAGTTTTAGTAGTCTTGCTGCAACGGGAGGGCCGAATACCGGATTTTCACCATACTTTATCAAGGTTCCGCTATATTCTTGGTCTTCTCTGTAAGCCGTAATGGCATATATTTTTTTATGTTTTTGGCAGTTTGAGCAGCGATAGCTTATGAAACAATTAGTTGTGGTTTCCGCTCTTATTGAAGTTCTATCTCCATCGATGCAGCGATGAAAACGAACGCCATTACAAGATTCTTCTGAACAATGAATCTGTATTTCAGGTGTTTTTAAGTAATAGTGCTGGCTGCCACCATTCCACTTCAACTCCATTAAGTCATGGATGTGCGCTATCTGATTTGGTGGGGAGGCCTCTAGGAACTCAGCGAAAGATTGCGATAAAACCTCGGTAGGTTCGACTATGGTTTCACTTGTCATAAGGCTATCCGAACATAAAAATGCGAAGGCCATATGTAGCGCCTCCGCACTGTTTTGTCCAACACTGCAATTGAATTCAAGCTGCTGTCTTCACTTGCCAATCCGTTGGATCCGCTTGCCAGGATGCAATTTCTGATGCTCTCCAGCCGACTCGCCCTGGTGAGATACGGACTTGAGCTGGGAACCGTTTTGCTTTCACTTCACGCCAGAGTGTGGCGTGTGAGAGCGACGTTACCGCAAGTACCTCTACCTCCTTCAAATAACGATCAAGGGTGGTCATGCCGCCACCTCTATCAACTCATAATCGGCCCGATCTGTATTGGCGCCGATCAGAGCCATCATCGGCCATGGTGATACAGAGTTACCCACCATCAGTACCTGGTCTTTCTTGCTGAACTTCCGCCCGTCGTGGCCATGGTCAATCACGTAGTTGTCCGGAAAGCCCTGGGCTCGGTAAAGCTCCCGTGGCGTCAGCATGCGCATGCCAATGTCGACGATGACGTATGGCGTGCCCTTGATCACCACGGTAACCAGGGCCAGCCGATCCCGTGTGGTGATCGTGGCGGCCGGATCGCGCAGGTCGTAGATGTTGTCGGTGCCGTAGTACCCCATCAGGAAAGCGGCAACGCGCAGAGCGCCTTCCTCCACGTCTGGTGCGAGTGTGTACTCGAGCAGCGCGTGATGTTCTGCGCCGGCACAGATCGTTGAGATCGGCTCATCCATTGCGCTGCCCACACAGTTCTTGCGCAGGGTGAGCAGATTAGCGGTCACCAACTGTTGTTGGCTGCCCGTGGTGGTTATCGCTGTCAGAGGCTGACCTGGGTGCCGCCCCAGCGTTTCGTTGAAGCCACCGTTGTGTTGTGCGATGTAGGCCACGGCGAGCGCAAAGTGCCCACCCTTGACCTGCGCGCAGATGGTCCCCAACGGTGCATCAGCAGGCATGGTTCGCTGGGATGTCGCATTGGCGTGCTCTGTGAGGAAAGGCGCGACTTGTGGTGTCACCAGGGCGAAGCCATGCGCGCCGGTAATGGTCTTGGTTGGATCTTGCACGGACTGGCATCGCGCCATGTCGTTGCCTGCATGGTTGACGCTTACGATGAACGGATCGGCATGATCGATCACATAGCGATGGGCACCTTTACGCACGCGCTCCATAGTCTTGCCTGCCAATGGCCGGCGAACACCAGCGGTCCGGCCTTCTTCTTTCGTCAGGAAGATGCTCGGGCAGGGGATCGACCAGTCGATGCAACTGGCTGCGTTACGCCAAGCTTTTTGGCCCTTTGCGGGTGTCTTGAAGTGGGTCGGCTCCGGCCAATACAGGGGCTTACCATCACATCGAGCTACCATGTAAAGGCGGTCACGTGTAGTCGCGGCGCCAAAATCACAGGCTTTGAGCTTTCCATGCAGAATGTCATAACCCATGTTCTTGAGGATCTGCAGGAAGCGGCGCCAAGTCTTGCCCTTTCGTTTCGGATCAGGCACCAGGTATTGATCCTGGACCGGAACGCGCTCGCCTGGTGCGGCCACGCTCCCATCGCGGCGAATCACCCGGCCGGTGGTTTTGCATCGCTTAGCAATCAAGGGGCCCCATTGCAGGATCTGCCAGACGTTTTCCATAGTGATGAGGTCGGGTTTGACCTGCCCGGCCCACTTGACGGTGACCCATGACAGAGAGCGGCTGGCACTGCTGCGTGGTTGACCTCCAGCGGCAAGGCTGTGATGGGTACATTCGGGGCTTGCGTGTAGATGTGCGACGGGGCGGCCTCGTGTCGCCTTTCGGGGGCACACCTCATAGACGTCCGAGATGTAATGCTCTGCGCCTGGGTGGTTGCGCTTGTGCATGCTGATGGCTTTGGGGTTGTGGTTGATCGCGATATCGACGGCTTTGCCCGTAGCCATTTCCTGGCCCATGGTTGCGCCGCCGCCACCGGCAAACAGGTCGACGCGGATCTTGCCCATGAGATCGAGGCCGAATTGTGTAATGACGGCAGTGCTTAGTGGTGTTTGGGAAAAGGCTGTCATACCCAGCCTCCATGCGTATACCCCACGACAGGCTGCGCGAGCGGGCGATCCTGAGCGATTAGCGTTGCTTCAGTGTGCGCTGCCCCGCGCAGCTTTTCGTGGGGTATAAGCGCCTCGGCGGTGCTGCTGGGAAGAGCAGTAATGCCTGCTGCTGCGCAGCAGAGGCTGTTTTTTACAGGCGCGTCGACCCTGCTAGCGCTGCGGAGCAAAGCGGCCTGGGATGGGGTGTGGTTCTGTACTTGCTTCATGCCGCTTTCCTCCGGTGTTCGATAGCGAGTTGGTCCATCAGGCGCTGGTGGTAGGTGAGCCGGGCTTCGGTGGGTGACCACGGCCGGATGCGTTCTGGCGCGGGTTCGATGCCGACAAGGCAATCCCAGGTGGCCGGGTCGGGTGGCATCAGGTCGCGGCGTTCGGTGGCCAGGGCGATCAGGTCGGCTTGGGTGACGGATGCCGGCATGACCTGATCGATGCTGAAGCGGGTGCAAATGCACTCCCAGATCCAAGACTCGACATGCTGGTAGGCGTGCATCCAATGCTTGAGCGGTCGCACCATGTCGCCGATGTAGGCTTCGGTAGCGCCGTGGAGGAGGGCGGCGAGCTTGTGCTCGGTCGGCACCAGATCCGCAACCAAGCAACTATGCTGGGCCACGCTGTAGAACTCGCGGGTGTGGCCGTTGAAGCGGCACAGGTGAGCCAGCGAGTGAGCAATGTCACGCGGGTCGATCATGGCGGCGTACGGCTCGAACAGGTCAAAGCGTTTGCCGGTTTGGGTGAGGATCCAGGTCATGCTGCCTCCTTGATCAGGTCGGCGAGCAGCAGGGCGTTCTGGGTATCCTTGTGCAGCTTGCGCAGGGCTTCATAGCCGATCAGCAGCGACAGTTGTCGGTCAAACTCTTTGCGGAATCGAGTCACTTCGCGCAGTTCGGCGGTGGCTTTGGCGTGTTGCTGGTGCAGCACGCCGGCGTCTTGAGGTGAGAGGCGTAGCATCGGGCAATGACGGCTCATGCTGCATCCTCCACTTTGACCTGATCCAGCAGAGCGGCCATGCCCAGTGCTTTTTCGCGCAGGTCGAGCGCCTGCTGTGCCTGTGCCTTCGAACTCATGGCGCGGAAGGTGTCAGAGGCCAGCCTCAGTTTTTCGGCGATCTGCATAAGCGTTTGGCGCTCTCGAGGGCCGAAGGCTTGGCTTTCTTTCAGCCGCTTCGCATGGGCTGCGAGGTGCTTGTGATCGGCGCGGATGAATTGGAGGGCTGCCTCCAGCTCACGAATGGTTTTCGCGTTGGCGGCGCGTTCGTCGTTCGTGCCCTCTTCGATCCCTTCGACGCGGCCGTCAATCAGCCCGCCTCGGTAGCCGGTCCAGTAGATGAGGGCCGCGCTGACTATCAGGCCGATCAATGCGCAGATTTGAATTGCAGACATGTGGTGTGCTCCTGGTGGTGTGGGTGGCTGGTGGTGGCAGCCGTTACGGTTAGGCTTCTTCGGTTGCGTCGGCCTGGGCCTTCGCGTGGACTTCGTCGGCCCTGTAGGCCTGGATGTCGATCAGTGCCGCGACGTGGCGGATGTGCGCGTACTTCGGTGCCTTGCGGCTGCTGTCCAGCGTGGTCACGGGCAGTTGAATGCGGCCGCTGGTGATTTCGGCTGCAAACGACTGCTCGTTGAGGTTGCGGAAGTACTGCACGCGCAGCTTTTCGAGGGGGATAAGCACGTCGCCGAAGGTGCGATACAGCAGCTCGACGGTAGCCGTTTCCGGTGCTGGCATCAGGCGCAGCGGGTTTTGGGGCTGGCTAGTCATGAGGCTTTGGGCTCTCCATGCGTTTATTTCGGGCTGGGTGATTCCAGGCATTCAGGCAATGGCGTTTGGTCAGCTCGCGCAGATGCTCCGGCACCTCAAGGAGCGCGGCGTTGCGCTCCTCTCGGGTGCGTAGGGCGATGATCTGGCGGGCGTATTCCCTAGGCCACGTCACGGTTGTCTGCCGGGATGGCAGGAAGGTCGAGGCCCAGTTGCTCCGCTAGCCAGGGGATGCCGGCCTGTCGAACGCGTGTCGATTGGCTGTACTGCATGCCCAGCGTGTCGTGGTACCAGTTGCTGTCCTTGACCCGAAGGTATTCACGGTCGCGGACGGGGAACGCCGGCAGGTTGCGGTCGGTGAGCAGACCCTTCTCACGCATGAGCTTGATCAGGGCGGGGCGGGTCAGGCCGAAGTGCTTGGCGGTCTTTTCGAGATTGCGCTCCATGGCATACCTCTTAAGCTGCGTGCGCGGCGGGTGTCGCCAGCGCAGCCAGGTGGTTGATGGATTCGCAAACCTGCTCGTACATCTCGGCGTCGGTGCCGTACACGGTGAAGCATTTGGTGCGTGGGCTTTTGACGCCGATGCTCATGACTACCGTGATCCCAGAGCGTGTCCGTGTTCGGTGTACGGCGAGCCGGATCGGCAGCTGAAAGCCCAGGTCTAGGTCGATAAATCCCCCAGTGCAAACCAGTCTGTAAACCTCTTCGCGCTGTTGTGTACTGAAAGCGCCGTACTCGCGTTCAGCATGGCGTACCGAGTGGGGTTCGCCAGTTTGGTCAAAAGGGCCGTTAATGATCTCCTCAATGAAATCTGCCAGCGTCAGGTGTGTTTTTTTTGTGTTGGGCAAGGTCAGCGTGTGGCGCGCTGATCCCAGCTCAATGGTGAAGGTGCTGTCCGCCTTGTTGCGTTCAACTGTCAACCGAAACGCCAACACATCGCGGCGAGGCGTTGACCGTAAGGTGTGGTTGAAAGTCCCGCTTATGTTCACCTGGGCACTGAGCAAGGTAAGCGTGCGGTTGCCAATTTTGAATTTGCTCATGCTGCCCGGCCTCCGTTCGGATCGAATGGAGTTGATGCCGTACGGGCTTGTGACTTTGGCTTGGATGGGATGAAGCGGCAGCCGTGGCTATGTGCGAGTCGCCTTACTTCGAAGATGCGCGATAGGTCGGCAACGGCCGGGTGGATGTGTAGGGATGCAGTGGTGTGCATGGTATCGTCTCGCTCTGTGGTGGAAGAGTGAGCACAATATCAACCAATAGTTTACATAAGTCAACAACCATTGGTTGCGCTTTCGATGCTTGTACGTATCATTTTTAATGGCCATCATTCGTATGCTCAATTCTGTGCTACGTGAGCACGCTGATCGACAAGACTCAAGGGCTTGCAGTGGAGGCTATTATGAATGATGTCTATATAGAGAAATTACATGTTAGTGGCGTGCGTCAGTTTGACCGCTTTAACATCAGTTTTAACAAGGGATTTAACTTTATAGCCGGGCCGAATGGCTGTGGAAAAACTTCAATCTTGACATGCATTTCGCATTGTTTTAATGGGACTGATTCTAACTCGCGTTTTGATGAGGGCTCGGCTTTTTGGGTCGATATGACCTGCGCAGAAAATAAATACCGGCTAGGGCTGAATAAGGGGTCCTTCCATAAAAGTAGATATAGACATACGAGGCTGAAAGCATGGGTTGTGCCGCCTGTTGAGAACGGACGGGAGTCCTTAGATAGTTCTAATGCGAGCAGTACCTTGAGGGAATATTGTCCGCTGTTCATTGGGGCTTACCGGAACATACAATATAAAACGCTCGCGGGTATGGCTCGGGAAAAAGATAAAGAGCAGAGCAGAATGGATTATATTTCTAAAGCCCCGAATTCCCTCGAGGGCTCTTGGAATCCAGATATTAAGCAGTGGCTAGTAAATAGATATTTCATTATTGATAAGGAATGGGCTGTAGAGGAAAGGCTCAATTGGAATCATCTTTTAGAAAACCTAAGGGTGATAGGTCCATTTGAGAGCTGTTTTACTTTTAAGGAAATCGGAAGAGATCACGAGCCGGTGTTTTCCGTCTACGGACGCTTATGTTATTTAGAAGAGCTTTCCTCTGGCTATCAGGCAGTTCTTTCGATAATTGCTAATATTTTTGAATGGGTTGAAAGTGTTAATGAAGAAGGGCACCGTAGTGTAAAAGAGGCGAAGGGAGTCGTATTGATTGATGAACTGGATCTTCATTTGCATCCTGAATGGCAGCTGACACTACGTGATGCGCTTCAGTCCATCTTCCCAAGCTTGCAATTCATAGTGACAACTCACTCTCCTCATATTCTTGCTTCTGCCAGAGCTAATGAAGTTATCGCTATGCCGTCTGGCCCGTTCCCATTAATCTGCGATATCACTCCAACTTCAAATTCATATGCTGGATGGAATACTGATCAGATTCTTGTAGAGATCATGGATGTACGTAGTCTGGAGAACAAGCTTCATGAGGAATTGGTGGCGAAAGCATTGGATCAGATAGAAAAAAGGTCTACTGAAGGTTTGAAAGCCGCGATTTTAGAGCTTTCAAAAGTAAGTCATCCAAGCGATTCAATTGTTACGGTGTTGAATGCGCGCTTGGCATCCCTAATGGTTGCACACAATGATTAAACTTACTAGAAAAGACGAGCCAGCAATTTTAGTTAGTAGCAAGGAAAAATGGCTAGCTGAACTGCAAACGGCTATTGATAAGTATGGTGCTTATAAAAATATACCAGATCTGGAAAAGGCTTCCCTAACTGCCAACTATCGCCATCAAGATATAAAGGACGCATTGGTGGAAAGTTCTAATGGGAAATGCGCTTTTTGTGAATGTATTCCTGCTGAGGGAGGTAATGTAGAGGTAGAGCACTTCAAGCCAAAGTCAATCTATCCGGATTTAACATTTGAGTGGGTAAATTTTCTGCCGTCATGCCGCAAGTGTAATGGTACTAAACTATTTCATGATACCGGTTTAGAACCGATCATTAACCCATATGATGATGATCCAAGTTTAATTTTTTCTTTTGATGGGTTGCAGCTGAAAGTCCTCGACACTCCAAAAAAAACTATTGGTATGAAAACTATTGAAGTCTGTGGTTTGAATACCGTTCGCTTGTGGCGTCCCCGTGCGGATATATTGGTGAGCTTATATTGCTTTGCTGGAAGTTTAGAAGATGCTTTGGCTGAATTCAGGGGGGCGGATACAGAACGAAAAAAAATTAATAGGCTAAGGAGGATTTCGGAAGCTGTCGACCAAATAGAACTTCTTGCAAGTGAAAAAGAAAAATATTCATTTTTTTGTCTAAGTTTTTTGAAGAGTTGCGCTTCTTATATTGAGGCAAAGAAACTGCTCAATAAGGGCGTTAATCCTGAGTTGTGATCTACTCTGGAATAAAGGAGCCTACCACTTTTCCACAAATATGCGTCTCTTCCGTTATATCGATGATTGGATACTGTGGATTTATCGGTCTCAAAAATTGGCGTCCGGCATCTTCTACCAATATTTTGAATGTCGCCTCATTGGTACGTGGAACTCTTGCGATTACACGATCGCCTGTCTTGGTTTCCGCCTCAGGGTCGACAAAAATAATGCAGCCGGCGGGGTAGCTACGTCCGGGCCCGGGGTTCGTCATCGAATCGCCAAGAACTTTAAGTGCGTAACCATGATGGCTAATCGGCACGGGGCAAGAAATCCAGTAATCGGCCTCGTATGATTCAAAATTGATGATCGCCTCACTCCAGGCTCCTGCTTGAACCCAAGAAATTAACGGAACCTTCCCAAAACGGTGATTTATTTCGCTGACATTGCTCGTAAATGCGGCAGCAAATTGACTCGCGCTACTTTCACCGATCAGCTCCTTTGGCCCGATTCCATACTCCAGCCATTCCCGTCGAATTTTCAACCATGAGCTGAGCGCAGCCATGCTATCTGGTTCGGGCACAGCTTCGCCATTCAGCCATTTGCTAACGGCTTGAGTGGTTTTCTCCACTCCAAGACCTTTCAGTTGGCGATGTATATCCACGCCTCTACCACGGCTGCGCACGCCGGCATCATTCAAGGCTTCGTGAAGGCGCTCGCTAAAAGCTGCGCGGAGAGAAATTTTATCAACCATGGGTTGAGAGTCTCATAAAGGTTGCGCAATAGTCAGTTGATCTATAACATCAACCTTGAGTTGATAAATGGAGCTTCTATGTTGGATCCAGCAGATTTTCCGAACGCGATAGCTTTCGCTTTTGAAGCTGTAGGCGGTATCGGGGCCGCCGCAAGGATATGCAATCGAAGCTATCAGGCTTTGAACAAATGGCGTCGGGCTGGATGCCTGCCGCGTACGGACTACACCGGCGAAACAAAATATGCTGAGCAGCTAGCAGTAGCTGCGAAGCAGAAAGGCAATGCGTTTCAAGCATCCTGGTTACTGACTGTTTCGGCTCCTCATAAAGCCGTCGCATAGTGAGAAAAAAGGCGACCCAAAGGTCGCCCAGTTCCTCCCGACACGCACCACCACAGCGCTGTCGGGTCGCGATAAAGGTAGGCGGGCACACCACATGCAAACCACCTCCCTTTATCGCGCTTTCCCAAGGCTCGGAAGCCTTGGTGTTGCTGCCTTTTCCACCACAGATTGGGCAGCTGTTGCGCCAGGGATGAACAACGGATTGTTCGCCCCGGCACGGTGCCGGTGTCGATCCCTAAGATCTATCCGGCGTTTGGGCCCTTTCAAGCCACGCGGCAAATGTATCACCACTGCATGTCGCGCGGCACTGGCAACTTTCAAGGATTAATGCCATGAGCCGAATCGCTCTGAGTTGCGTCGAACGAGCACAGCGGGAAGTCCTGCCGCTCGATCTGGCGCTTTACCATGCCGCCCGGGACTACCCAGGCGGCGCCGCTGCAATCGCCGCCACTACCGGACGAAACCCCACCACGCTGCAGCACAAGCTGTCCCCCACGCACCCCAGCCACTCGGTAAACATTCAAGAGTTTGGCGAGATCCTCGAGCTGACCAAGGACAGACGCATCCTGGACGCGGTGCATGCCTTGGTCGGCGATACGATCTGGCACGAACTGTCTGAGGTTTACACCACTGACATGCCGGAAACCCTGACCATCGGTCTTGCAGAGTATTTTCGGCAGGTGGCCGATCTGGCCGATACCTGGGCCAAGAGCATTGGCGATGGTGTGGTTAGCGACCACGAGCTGGCCGCGATCCGTCTGCAGGTGTTTCGAGGTATCCAGGGGCTGCTGGGATTGTTTAACCGCGCCACGTACGTCAACCACACAACGCGGGGTGACGGCCGTGGCTGACATTGCTGATTTCGCCAATGACCTGGTGCAGGAGCGCATCGATCAGGCGCTTGCTGCTCGCAGTGCGTTCAAGCCGGCATTGCCTGGGCATTCGTTGTTGTTCTGTGAAACCTGCGACGATCCGATCCCCGAGGCACGGCGACTGGCCCAGCAGGGCTGCACGCAGTGTGTGAACTGTCAGTCCATCGACGAGATGCGGGAGGCTCGTCATGCTCGATGACGTGCTGAATCAATTTGCGGACTTCGGTCTGGAGCCCGCGCAGCCGCTGATTTACGGCACGCTGACTCGATGCAAGACCGCCCTGGATAAGGGCAAAGAGAAAAACGGCTGGTACGTTCTACACGAGCACCACACCGAGAAGGGCGAAACCCTGATCTTTGGTGCGTTCGGCGATTGGCGTACAGGGGAAACGCACAAGATCAAGGTAAAGCCCGGCCGGATGACTCCTGAAGAGCGTGAAGTCATGCGCGCTCGTCAGGAGGAAGCCAAGCGCAAGGCCGCTGAGAAGGCTGCCAACGCTGCCCGTCGAGCGGCTAACCGTGCCGCTGGTCTGTTCAAGCGGATGCCCGAGAAAGGTCGTAGCGCCTACCTGGATCGAAAGCAGATCGTGGGTCTCGGCGTTCGTTATGCCCCGCGCTCCGGCGCGGTTTTGGTGCCCATGCAAAACGCTCGGGACCAGATCGTCGGATTACAAGTGATATTCCCCGAGAAGCAAGAGGACACCGGCCGCGACAAATCATACTGGCCCTACGGTATGGCGAAGGAGGGGGCTTTTCTTTTGATCGGTCCGCACCCGGAGCCGGGCGAGCCGATTCTTGAATGCGAGGGATATGCCACCGGCATAAGCCTGCATATGGCGACCTCGCTCACGGTCGCGGTGGCCTTTGATGCGGGCAATTTACTGGCTGTTGCCAAGATCATGCGTGAGCGTTTCCCGGGGCGCCCGATCATCATCTGTCGTGACGATGACTGGAAAACCAAACGCCCGAATGGCGATCCCTGGAACCCAGGTGAAGAGAAGGCCAACAACGCGGCTACGGTTGTGGGTGGTCAGGTCGTTGGCCCGATCTTTTCGGGTGAGCGGGAGGACAAGTGGACCGACTTCAACGACCTGCATTGTGCGGAAGGTTTGGAGGCGGTGCGCCGTCAGGTGTTAGCAGTGGTCAAGCCTCCTGCAGCGGGTGGCTGGAAAGACTGGTTGGCCCGGACCGAAAATGGCATGTTGATTGCGCATATGCAAAATGTCGAGCTGATCCTGAGCAACGATGAGCGCTGGTCCGGTGTGATTGGCTTCAGCGCCTTCAGCTCCAAGATCGTCAAGCTGCGTGCTGCCCCGTATGGCGGCGGCGTCGGCGATTGGGCCGACATTGACGACATGCTGGTGATGAAGTGGCTCGCCCAGCAATATAACTTGCGGGTCAAGGCCAGCAGCGTGATCGAGGCGGTGAGCGTTGTTGCTCATGACAACGCATTTCATCCGGTACGCAATTACCTCAATGGCCTGGAATGGGACCGAGTGCCACGGCTCGATACCTGGTTGACGGACATCATGGGTGTTGCCCCTTCGGACTACAGCTCAAAGGTAGGTAAGCGCTGGATGGTGTCGGCAGTCGGCCGGGTGATGCAGCCGGGCTGCAAGGCTGACTCGGTGATGATCCTCGAAGGTGCGCAGGGCGCTGGTAAGTCCACGGCCATGTCGGTATTGGGCGGTGACTGGTTTATGGATACCCCGTTCGCTTTGGGCGACAAGGATGGATTCCAGGCGATTCGCGGCAAGTGGATCGTTGAGCTGGGGGAGCTGGACAGCTTCAACAAGGCCGAGTCCACCAAGGCGAAGCAGTTCTTTTCCGCCTCGACTGACACCTATCGCGAAAGCTATGGCCGCAGAACGATGGACGTGCCACGCCAGTGTGTTTTCGTGGGTACGACGAACCAGGACGAATACCTGAAGGACGCCACCGGCAACCGGCGTTATTGGCCGGTCGCCTGTACCAAGGTTGAGCTGGATAAGTTGCGCGAGATCCGCGACCAGCTGTGGGCCGAGGCGATGTTTTGCTATCAGTCCGGCGATATCTGGTGGGTCAATCGGGAGGAGGCTCCGTTGTTCGCCGAGGCCCAGGAAGAGCGCTTTGTGGTGGATGAGTGGGAAGGCCCCATCCTGGCTTGGCTCGAAGAGTCTCAGATTGGCGAGACCGCAACCGGCACCGACATTCTCCTGGGGGCGTTGAAGCTGGATTACGGCCACTGGGGCAAGCCAGAACAGATGCGCGTTGGAGCGATCATGCATCGGTTGGGTTGGCGCAAGGTCCGGCTACCCGCGTTGCCTAAGAGCGGCGTCCGGCCCTGGGGCTACAAGAAGCCACAAGATTGGGGCAGGGCATCGAACCTGAAAGTTCAGCCGGTCGAGGAGCCATGTTTCGATGATTAAGGAGATTGATGCGCGTCTGCGCAAATGGGCCGAGGATCTGCATTGCGGCCTGAGTGCGGGCGGGCTCGCCGGTGGGAACATGGTTGCCATGATGATGGAGAGCAATGGGCAGTTGATTCGAGGTCGACGTGCGTTCCGGGCGCCCTTAGAAGGTTCGCTGGATATTGAGCTGATCGTGACCAAACACCTTGATCCTCTGCATGTGCAAATCGTGCGAGAGCACTACTGTAACCAGGACTCCGACATGCGCTTGAAGTATGCCCACTGCGGCTGCGGGCGCGACACCTACTACCAGCGTCTGCATGAAGCGCACCTGTGCATCTATTGGTTGCTGATGGGGATTGCTGCTTGATCCTTTCTGCGTCCGTGGCTGTCCAACCGGTTCGCCTTGTCCCACTGCCGCTTGATGCAGTTGGACAAGCGCGGGCCGCGTTGTTGTTGGTGTGTCCTACTGTCCAACCTTCCCGCACGTCCCGCCCATGTGTGAGCGCAGCGGGAGCACATACGCGCCCATGGCGCGCACGCGTGCTCTTAGCTTTTTCTCTTTTACGGGAGAGAAGGGTAAATAAAGTAGGACAGTGGGGCAGGCCCCGATTCTAGGCGCCTGTAGCTGTCCTACTTCGACCCGAGATAGTTGGACAGGAAGGACAGCGCCGCAGGCGCTGGAAGCCGGAATAAAGATATTCGCCGACATTGCCTAGGCGTTCACCAGACATTCACCGGGTGGCATTAAAACAGGCTTGCTGCCACCGGAATCGACCTGTAAAAAGTACTCATCTTCGATAGGTGCGACCGCATAAAGCGGCAGTCACCACACACCAAACCCGGCCCTTGCGCCGGGTTTTTGCATTTAAGGGGCGGGGCAATGACGAACGAGCAGCAAGCGCTGGCAGAAATGCCGATCTGGTTAGTGATACTTCTGGCCTTGGTCGGTGGCGTATCGGGGGAGATGTGGCGGGCCGACAAGGACGGGGCGCGGGGCTGGGTGTTATTGAGGCGCTTGGCACTGCGGTCCGGTGGCTGCGTTGTCTGCGGGGTGTCGGCGATGATGTTGATGATCGCCGCCGGCATGTCGCTCTGGACAG
Source organism: Pseudomonas sp. FSO-7 (assembly GCF_059579345.1). NCBI lineage: Bacteria > Pseudomonadati > Pseudomonadota > Gammaproteobacteria > Pseudomonadales > Pseudomonadaceae > Pseudomonas > Pseudomonas sp. FSO-7. The sequence goes on from NZ_CM184193.1 coordinate 1,575,955, forward strand.
CAGGCGCCTTGGGAAGCCTGACGGCGATGGCCGGTGCTGATGTTGCCATCGGTCTTTACGAACGCTGGGCCGCCAAGCGGCTGGGTGTAGCCGAGGCACCACCCACCGCTGGCGGGCAAGGGTGATTTTGGCGCCGGGGACCCTGCCGTTTTTCCTGGGGTACGGGGTCGCAAACCCGCGGGAAAGCGTTAGCGGCAGGGTTGCCAGCTTACTGAAATTCAACCCGTTGAAATTGAAAGGTCTGCATTGAAAAGCCGTTGAAAGGAGGGCTCATGGCAGAACCACAGTACCTGTCGAAGAGCGCCTTCGCGGCCCGGATCGGCAGGGCACCGAGTTACATCACCTGGTTGAAAAACAACAACCGGCTGGTGCTCAGTGCCGACGGCAAACAAGTCGATGTTCAGGCCAGCGAAGCGTTGATTCGCGACACCGCCGACCCGAGCAAAGCCGCCGTTGCCGAGCGCCACCAGCAGGACCGGATCCAGCGTGATGTGTACGGCCATCTCTCAACCTCGGCCGAGCCGACTTCCATGGCTGCGCCGCCGCCCGCGAACATCCCTGCGGGGCAGCTCCCCGATTTCCAGAAAGCCCGCGCTCTGCGCGAGCACAACCTGGCCCAGCTCGCGGAAATCGAGCTGCACAAAGCCAAGGGATCGCTGGTCGCATTGCCCGCTGTGAAATTGGGCGCCTACAACGCTGGCCGCCTCCTGCGCGATCAGCTGTTTGGCATGCCGCCACAACTGGCGCCGGAGCTGGCGGTGATGACCGACCCCTGGGAAATCGAAAAGCACCTGACGGCGGCCTTGCGCCGCACGCTGGAGGACGCGGAGCGCCTGTCCTCGGCGGACCTTGAACACGCCCTGAACACGAGTTGAGCCTATGCCCACGGAAATCCCTGACGGTGCAGAGGTGTACCGCGAGGCGTATTTCCGTGGGCTGCGTCCCGACCCGGATGTCTGGATCGATGTATGGGCCGACGAATACATGCGCATCCCGCGTGACACCGGCGCCGCCGAGCCCGGCCAGTACCGCACGTCGCGTACACCGTATGCCCGCGAACCCATGCGTTGCTTGTCACCGGCTCACCCCAGCAAACGCGTGGTGACTATGGTTGCCTCGCAGTTGATGAAAACCCAGATCGCCTTGAACTGGATCGGCGGCCTGATCCACATGGCGCCGTCGAACATCCTGACGCTGCTGCCGAGCCTGGGCTTGGCGAAGCGGGTCTCCTCGCGGATTGGCAAGACCATCAAGGCCACGCCGGTCCTGCGCGAACGGGTGGCCTCCAGCCGCTCGCGGGACTCACGCAACACCATGGACACCAAGGAGTTCGAAGGCGGTTCGCTGTACGTCACTACAGCCGGCTCGGCGGCCAACCTTTCGGAGCTGTCGGCGCGCTACGTTTACGGCGATGAGATCGACCGCTGGGAAGTGGACATCGGGGAGGAGGGCGACCCCATCGAGCTGGCGGAAACGCGGGGCAGTACTTTCGGTCGCAATGCCAAGTTCTACTTCTCCAGTTCGCCAACCATCAAAGGTGCCTCGCGGATCTCCGACCTGTTCGAGGGCAGCGACCAGCGTCACTACTACGTCCCGTGCCCCACCTGCGGCCACATGCAGACCTTGGAATGGGAGCGCCTGCACTACTCGCGGGACTTCAGCGTGGTGCACTACCAGTGCGCAGGCCCTGATTGTGACGTGTTGATCGAGGAGTACCACAAGGCCGAGATGCTCGCCAAAGGCGAATGGCGCGCCCATGCCGAGGGTGACGGCGAGACGGTGGGGTTTACGCTCAACGCCTTGTATTCACCGCTCGGCTGGATGGACTGGAAGTCCCTCGCCAAGCAGTTCGAAAAGGCCAAAAAAGCCCAGGCCAAGGGCGACCTTGAACCGATGCAGGTGTTCTACAACACCCGTTTGGCGAAGGTATGGGACAGCGCCCAGGAGCAAACCAAGGCCGATACTCTGAAGCACCGGGCACGCCTGGAAAACTTCACCCTCGGCTCGATGCCGGCCGGCGTGCTAATGATCACCGGCGCCGTTGACGTCCAGGCCAACCGCCTGGAGTTCATGGCGATGGGGTGGGGCGTCGGCATGGAGCGCTGGGTCATTGACTACCAGATCGTCGCAGGCGACCCGGCAGATGATCGCACCTGGGCGGCGCTGGATGAATTGCTCAAGGCCAAATACCGGCATCCGTGCGGCGTTGGCCTGGGCATTCTGGCAACGGCTGTCGACTCCGGTGGCCATCACACCGACGAGGTCTATCAGTTCTGCCGCGTGCGCCGCTGGCGAAACGTGTTCGCCATCAAAGGCGCGAGCAAGCCCGGCAAGCCGGTGATTGCCCAGCGACCATCCATGGTGGATGTGACCTGGAAAGGCCAGACCGAACGCAACGGTGCGGAGCTGTGGTTTGTCGGTACCGACACGGCGAAAGACTGGATCTACAACCGCTATCCGTTCGAGTCCGGTCCGGGCGCGTTGCACTTTGCTAGCGACCTGCCGGACGACTTCTTCGCGCAGTGCGTGGCCGAACGTAAGGTCGCCCGATATGTGCGGGGTCACAAACGCATCGAATGGGTCAAGGGCAAGGCCGAGCGCAACGAAGCCCTCGACCTGATGGTGTACTGCCTTGCCATGGCGCATTACCTGGGTATCAACCGCTACAAGGAACACGACTGGGAGCGGGTCCGTCAGGCCCTGGCACAGGCCGGGTTGTTCGATGACGCGCTGGGGATCAAGCCCGTGCAGGGCGAACGAGTCACTCAGCCTGTTCCGGCGGCCATGCCACAACCAGCACCACAACCTGTCGCTCAAGCGGCTCAACCACGACCCGCTGCACCACCCCCTCAACGCCGCAGCTCCACTAGCGGCTATCTGAAGAGACGCTGATATGTCCTTTACACAGAAGCACCTCGACGCGGTTGAGGCGGCCATCGCTCGCGGTGAGAAAGTCGTGCGCTACACCGACCGCACCGTGGAGTACCGCACCGTCGACGAGCTGATCAAGGCTCGCGACGAGATCCGCACCTCTCTGGTCAACTCGGCCGGGCCGCGCTCCCGCGTAGTCCGGCTTTATCACGGAGGCAAAGGAGTCTGATGGCCCGACACTTTCCGACGCTCAGCCGTAGCGGATTCTTGTTGCCGTCGAACATCAAGGCCAGTTACGAAGGCGCTGGAGAGGGCCGCCGATCCACTGGCTGGGATGCACCCGATAACGGAATCAACAGCATCAACACACCGGCACTGCGCAACCTGCGCGGCCGGTCCCGGGCGGCGGTGCGCAACGACCCGTATGCCTTCAACGTCATCGACAAACGCGTCAGCAACTTGATCGGCACGGGCATCACGCCCAGGCCGAACACAGAAGACAATGCGCTTCGCAAGCTGCTGCAGCTGCTATGGGATGACTGGGTGGACGAGTCGGACGCCGATGAGCACACCGACTTCTATGGGCAGCAGGCGCTGGTCGCTCGCACCGTCGAGACTTCCGGCGAATGCTTTGTCCGCTTACGACCACGGCGCCTGGACGAGGGGCTGGCGGTGCCACTCCAGGTGCAGATCCTCGCGCCGGAGTTCGTACCCCACGACAAATTCGAGACCACGCGCACCGGCAACGCCATTCGTGCTGGCATCGAGTTCAGTCCGGATGGCAAGCGGGTGGCCTACTGGATGTATCTGTCGCACCCCCGCGACGGCGTATCGCTGAACGCTGGTTACAACCAGTTGGTACGGGTGCCGGCATCGCAGGTGCTGCACATCTTCGAACCGGTAGAGCCGGGGCAATTGCGCGGTGTACCGCGCCTGTCTCCCGTGCTCAAGCGCCTGCGTAGCCTGGATAACTATGACGACGCAGTACTGTTCCGGCAGGAAGTAGCAAACCTGTTCGCCGGTTTTATCAGCCGCCCGGCGCCGGAATCTGGCCCCGTGCCAAGGGATCCCGTTACCGGTGAGCCGCTGAGCTTTGACCGTGACGGCTTCACGCCCATGGTCGCGCTGGAGCCCGGCACCATGCAGGAGCTGGGGCCGGGAGAGGAGGTGGAGTTCTCCAAGCCACCGGACGCAGGCAACAACTATCCCGACTTCATGCGCCAACAACTGATGGCAGCAGCGGCGGGCACCGGCACGCCATACGAGATCCTCACCGGTGACATGCGTGAAGTGAATGACCGGGCGTTGCGCGTCGTATTGAACGAGTTCCGGCGCCGCTTGGAACAACTGCAATTCGGCGTGTATGTGCATCAGCTCTGCCGCCCGATCCGTGCCGCTTGGATGGACATGGCGGTCCTGTCCGGTGCCTTGGTGCTGGACGACTACGCCAAACGGCGCCGCGAATACCTGCGCACACGCTGGGTGCCGCAAGGCTGGGCTTACATCCAACCCGTCCAGGACGTGCAGGCCCGCCGTATGGAAGTGCAGGCCGGCTTCGCCTCACGTAGCGAGATGGTCACCCGCACCGGTTACGACGCCGAAACAGTCGATGCAGAAAACGCAGCCGACAACGCCAGAGCCCAGGCGTTGGGCCTCAACTACAACACGCACGAAGCCGTCGAGGTTACGGACGACAAGGAGCAATCATGAGCAAACCAGCGCTTCCGCGCATTTACAACAGAGCCGGCCAGCGGGTGAACATCCAGGACAAGACCTGGTACGCCATGCAGGAGAGCGGCGAAGCCGATGAGCGGGTTATTGAAGTGTTCGTCTACGGCGAGATCGGCACCTGGGGCATCACCGCCAATCAGTTCGTGCAGGATCTGCGCGCCATGGACGACGGCATTTCGCCGGTTATCGCGGCATTCAACAGCATCGGCGGCGATTTGTTCGATGGTCTGGCGATGCACAACGCGTTGTCTCGCCTGGGCGAGCGTTGCACCGGCCGTGTCGATGCCCTGGCAGCCAGCGCGGCCAGTGTCGCGGTCTGTGGTGCGCACCGCGTGGTCATCGCCTCCAACGCCATGCTGATGATCCACAACCCATGGACCTACGCGGCAGGGGACGCCGAAGACTTCCGCAAGGTGGCCGACGTCCTGGATCAAACCATGGAGGCCATCATCGCGGCCTACAAGGCCAAGGCGCCGGACATCGACGAAGCCGAGCTTCGGCGTCTGGTGGCGGCGGAAACCTGGCTGACGGCCAACGAAGCGGTGGCCCTGGGGCTGGCCGATGAGGTGGGCGACGGGGTGAAGGTCAAGGCGTGTCTGGGGCAAGGCGCAGTGCTGCAGCGTTACCAGCATGCCCCAGCTGAATTGCTCGCCCAACTGGACGAGCCACCTGAGCCGGATATCGAGCTGGAGCCTGATCCTACTGATCCGCCCCAGGAGCATCCTGTGGCGAACTCGGCCAAGCTGGCTCTGATGATCACCCAGCGTTGTACGGCGGATGGCATCAGCAACCTGATTGAGCCACTGCTCAACTCCACCAAGCTGGAAAGCGAGGCCATCGTCCTGGCGGGCTTGGCCCGCGCCAAGGCCGTAAACGATCTGTGCGTTGCCGCACGACTGCCTGAGTTCAGCGCCGAGTACGTCGCGGCCGGTTTGGATGCCGCCTCGGTTCGAGCGCGTCTGTTCGACAAGTTGGTGGGCAGCGGCAAAGGCTTTGAGATCGACAACAGCCTACCGCTCAACGCAGACCCGGCCCCGAAGGTCCAGGCCAAACAACCCGACCCCACCTCTATCTGGGCAGCCCGCCAGGCGGCGCAGTCAGGTAGCGCTAATACCTCGAAAGGAGCAAGACCATGACCATCAAACTGGAACCGATGCACGCCGGTGAATTCCTCCTGTCCGAGGGTGCCGGGAACATCTCGCGTGAATCGATCAACGTCGCGGCAGGCCCAGCCTTGAATCCAGGGCAAGTACTCGGGCTGATCACTGCCACGGGCGAGTTCGCCCCTTACGACCCGATAGCCGAAGACGGCACGCAAACCGCCGTGGCGATCCTCTTCGGCCCGCTTGGCGAATCCGACGTGGTACGTCGAGCACGAGCCGTGGTGCGTCTGGCGGAGGTGAGCGAGGTCCATCTGACCGGCCTCGACCCGGATGCTGAAAAAGCCCTGGCCGCGCATTTCTTGATCGTCCGCTGAGTCGATCCCCTCGTTTCCAAGCCCGCCCAGAGCGGGTTTTTTCATTTCTGGAGTGTACTCATGGCCGATATCGCCATTTTTGACGACGAAGCGTTTGCCGTACCGGCGCTCACCGCCGCAATCAACGAACAACCCTATCTGCCGGGCCGCATCAGTAGCCTCGGCCTGTTTCAAGAAGAGGGCGTTGCTACCCTGACAGTGCAAATTGAGAAGGATGGCGACACCCTGGCCCTGGTGCCTGCGGGTGAGCGCGGTTCTTCGGGTCTGGTGGTCGGTGCCAGCAAACGCAAGATGATTCCTTTCAATACCGTGCACCTGCCGGAACGCTTCACCATCAAGGCCGACGAGATCCAGGGCATTCGGGCCTTTGGCACTCGCACTGAGTTGCAAGCGGTACAGGACGTGGTGAATACCCGGCTGGCAAAAGCGCGCCGCCAGTTGGATGCCACGCACGAGTTTCAGCGCATGGGTGCACTCAACGGCCTGATTCTGGATGCCGACGGTTCGACAGCACTGCTGGATCTCCACGCTGCTTTCGGAGTGTCCCGACAAAAAATGTCCATGGGGCTGAACGACCCGAGCACCGAACTGCGCGTCAAGTGCGGGGAGGCGCTGGACATGCAGGAGGACGCGCTGGGCAGTGTCACCAGCACCGGCTCCCGTGCTTTCTGCGGTAAGAACTTCTGGAACAAGCTGATCGTTCACAAGTCGGTCAAGGAAACCTACATCGCCACGCAACAAGCGGCGGCATTGCGCGGTGACGCTCGGGAGAGTTTCGAGTTCGGCGGCATCGTCTGGGAGCGCTACCGTGGCAAGGTGGCCGGTGTGGCCTTCGTCCATGATGACAAGGCGCTGCTGGTTCCTGAAGGCGTGCCGGACCTGTACATCTCGGTGTTCGCTCCGGCTGACTACATGGAAACGGTCAATACCCAGGGCATTCCGTACTACAGCAAGCTGGAGCCGTTGCCGTTCAACAAGGGTGTGGCCGGCGAGGCGCAATCCAACCCGCTGCACCTGTGCACACGGCCCCGTGCTCAGATCCTGCTGGAACTCTGATCATGAGCTTTCGCGAGCTGGTCGGCGACCTGGACAACACGGTGTTCGATGTCCTCGGCGACCCGGTTCTGATCGAAGGTCGCCCGGTCCTGGGTATGTTCTCCGCTCCCTGGTTGCAACCCAAACTCGGCCGGATTAACACCGGCCTGCGCGAGCCGCACCTGGTGATTCGGGTATCGGATGCCGAGGGCGTCATTGAGCGGCAGCAGGTCGTGGTCGACCTGCCGGTGCATGACGGTGGAGGTAATTACATCATCGTCAGGCCGGAGCCCGGCGGCGATGGATTGGTGACATTGGTGCTGAGGAAATCCCCATGAGCGTCGGCAGCTATGTCAAGCAGTCGGCCAGCAGCGGCATGATCACCCTGCAGGCTGATCGGTCGGATCTGAAAGCGTTTGCTGACTTCGCTGCGCTGGTGCCCAAGGCTTCCTTAGCTGCACAGCGCCGGGCCATCAACAAGACGTTGCGGTGGCTGCGAACTCACATTGCCCGCACTGTCAGCCGGCAGGAGCGCATCGCTGTGTCTGCTGTACGGCAGCGCTTGCGGGCCTATCCGCTCTCCGGAAACGGTCAGGGCAAGCTGTGGTTCGGTATCAATGCGATTGAGGCCAGCCGTGCGGGTCGACCACGACAATCACGGTCGGGTGTTTCGGTAGCAGGCCGTCGATATGAGGGAGCGTTTTTCAAGAAGGTCTACGGCAGCCGGCCAGATATCTGGATTCGAACCGCAAGCAAGCACTTCAAGGCCAGTGACTATCCCGACAGTGAGGTGTCTGGCGGTGGTGGGACAAGCTCGGGTTGGATCTCGGAGAACGACAGCCGCTTTCCACTTGCCAAGGCCAAGATATCCCTGGAGGACGTCCGGCCGCACTTCGAGTCATGGACCAATCGGGCTCACCAGCGCCTGCTTGAGATCCTGGAGCAGGAACTGAACTTTGAACTGCAGAAGTATCTGCGAGGATCTGCCCGTGTCTGACTTCAGTCTTGAGTTTTTGTATCAGGCCGTCGAGGCTCATATCACTGAGGCGATTCCCGGATTGGCCTGCGTGCGGACCATGCCCTACATGGCCGATCATATTGACTTGCCCGCTGCGGTGATTGAGTTGGTCGAGCTGGAACCCGGCCGGGATCCCGGAACAGGGGAGACGGCGTTGGTTGCGCGTTTGGAGGTGCGTTTCATCGTTGGCGGTGAGGATGCCGAATGCCAGCAGAAAGCGGCATTTGCCGCCGCACAAATGGCCGTGCTGTTGCGTATCCAGACATGGGGGCTGGAAGTTGATCCCGCGGAGTTTGTCCGTGCCGCCCAGGACTGGACCCGTCCCGAGTTGGATGGCTATGCGGTCTGGGTCGTTGAATGGACCCAGACTATTTACTTGGGCGAAGAAGAGTGGCCGTGGCCGAATCAGCCACCGGGTACCTTGCTCTGGGGCTTCAGCCCTGACACGGGCCCTGGTAGCGAAGGTAGCTATCAAACACCGGAGGAGATGGCATGAGCTACCCCAGTGCGCAGCATGACCGCATGCTGGCTGGTCTGGTGAAGGATTGTTATGTGGTCGCGTTAGATCTGACAGCTTCGCCGCCTGTATGTCGGGTGTCGGATGGGGACTGGGTCAGTGCCTGGGTGCGTTGGCACAGTATCGCAGCCGGTAAAGCCCGTCATTGGCGAGCGCCCAGCATGGGCGAGCAAGGAACCCTGGTAAGTGCCAGCGGGGAAGTGGCGCAGGGCACGTTTATCCCCGGTCTGTATGGCAATGCCGGTGCACCACCAGACAACCGCGACCACGTCGAAGTGTGGCGTTTCGATGATGGTGGCTCGCTGGTCTACGACTGGCAGGCCAGCACCTACACCATCACCGTGCCAAGCGGTACCGTGACCATCAAAGTCGGCGGAACCGAAGTGGTCGTTACTGACAGTGCGATCAACGCTACGGCAGGCGATATCACCTTGACCGGCAATGTGTTGATCAACGGCCCGTTGCAGGTAACGGGCGATATCAACGGCGGCGGCAGCATCATCGACACCACTGGCAACACACCGAATCACAAACACTGACTCCACCATTTATCCACAGCCCGCCGCGTGCGGGCTTTCGCATTTCTGGAGCAACCCATATGAGCAAAACGCGAACGGAGATCGAGCGGACAACTGCCGATGCGACGGTGCCTGAGCCCGTCCAAACCGAGTCGCCGGCCCCCATCGGACCGGCACGAGTGTTTCGCGACACCCGGTACACCTCACGCACGCTGATCATGCCCGACGGCCAGCCCATACCGGTTATCACCGGTAAGGTCACTGCGTGCGGCGATGATCAGTACGCCTTCCTCAAAGCGCACCCGGATATGCAACAGCTGACGGAGTAATTACATGATCGGAGTGGACCGTCGCACGGGGCAGCCGCTGTCCGGCCAGGCGCATTTGCGGCAGTCCATTGAGGACATTCTGAGCACGCCTGTCGGCAGCCGCCGCATGCGGCCGGAGTACGGCAGCCAAATGCGTCGCTATGTCGACCTGCCAGTTAACGAAGGTTGGAAAAGCGCGGTGCAGGCTGAAGTCGCTCGTGCCCTCGGTCGTTGGGAACCCCGTTTGAAGCTGGAGCGTGTTCGGGTCATTGCGGTGGTGGATGGACAAATCACCTTGCAACTGACGGGCTCTTACATTGGCGATGGCGTGGTGCTGGAGGTGAACGCATGAGCACTATCGACCTTTCGGCGTTGCCGGCGCCACAGGTGCTGGAGAGTCTGGATTTTGAAGAGTTGTATCAGGGCGAGCTTGCAACGTTCCGCGAGTACATGGGCGATAACTGGACCGCTTTCCTTGAAAGCGATCCGGTGACCAAGCTGCTGGAGCTGGGCGCCTATCGACGCATGCAGAATCGGGCGAGGGTTAACGACGCGGCCAAGGCACTGTTTCTGGCTCACGCCACTGGTGCTGACCTGGTGCAGTTGGCTGCCAACGTGAACCTTGAGCGCCTGGTCATTCAGGCTGAGGACTTGACCGCCGTGCCGCCAGTGGCGGCGGTGCTGGAAAGCTACGACGCACTGCGCGAGCGTATTCAACTGAGGTACGAAGGGCTGACCACTGCCGGGCCACGGAACAGCTACATCCTGCATGCTCGCAACGCCTCGGGCCTGGTGGCAGACGCCACGGCCGAAAGCCCGGCGCCGGCCGAGGTGGTCGTGACGGTACTGTCCCTGGAGGGCGATGGTACGGCCAGCCCCGCGTTGTTGGCCGAAGTGGACACTCACCTCAACGACGAAGATCGGCGACCTGTCGCTGATCGGCTGACGGTGCAGGGCGCTGAAATCTTGCCCTATCGAATCGATGCCGTGGTGTACATGGCCGGTAATGGCCCGGAAAACGAGGCAGCGCTGGCCGAGTGTCATGCGCGATTGCAGGCTTGGATCAACCCACGGCGACGCTTGGGCGTTGAGGTGGCCCGTTCGGCGATTGATGCACAGATTCACGTCAGCGGCGTAGCCCGAGTCGAAATCCCTGGTTGGGTGGACATCCGTCCAACCAAGGCCCAGGCAGCGTGGTGCACGGGGTTCACCATAAAGCGGGGTGGTAAATGAAAAGTTTGCTTCCCCTCAACAGCACCCAGCTTGAGCGGGCCATTGAGTCGGCTATCGACGAAATAACAGAGATACCGCTCAGAACCCTATACAACCCGGACACCTGCCCGGCGCACCTGCTTTACCAACTGGCTTGGGCTTGGTCCGTGGACCGCTGGGACGAGGCGTGGCCCGAAGAGGTCAAGCGCTCGGTGATCCGCTCTTCGTTTTACGTCCATGCCTATAAAGGAACCATCGGGGCTCTGCGCCGGGTGGTGGAGCCGTTCGGCTATCTGATCGAGGTCGTCGAGTGGTTCCAGACCGAGCCGAAGGGCGTGCCGGGGACATTCGCCTTGAAGATTGGTGTTTCCGATGAAGGCATCAGCGAAGAAACCTACAAGGAACTGACATGGCTGATTGATGACGCCCGGCCAGTCAGCCGCCATTTGTCTGGCTTGGACATCGTCCTGGAAGCACACCTCGCCGCCTTTGTCGGGTTCGCCGTTTATGACGGCGATGAGATCGATGTTTATCCCTGGAGCAATCCCGACATCGACGTACAGGTGCAGGATTACAGCGGCGTCAGCCATTACATAATCGATGAATTGGATACCTACCCCTATGGTTGATAAGAACACCATTTTTGGCGGCATGCTGACCACATTAGGTGCCAACAAAAAAACCAACTGCGATGCCCTGGGCATTCCCTGGGAGCCAAGGTACATGCTGATCGGGGATGCGAACGGCACCGATCCGGTGCCGAGCCCGTCGCAAACCAGGCTCATCAATCAGGTTTATCGGGCCCAGCTCAATCAACTCCGCGTATCAGAAAAGGACGCCAATGTTCTGATCGCTGAATTAGTGCTGCCGCCGGACGTGGGCGGTTGGTGGATTCGCGAGCTAGCCCTGGAAGACAAGGACGGTGTTTTCAGTGCCGTCTCCAATGTGGCGCCTAGTTACAAGCCGCTGCTCGCTCAGAACTCTGGCCGTAATCAGGTAGTGCGGATGCACATCATCACCAACGGCACTTCGAACGTTCAATTGAAGATTGACCCATCCGTGGTACTGGCAACCCGCGAATATGTCGACACGAAGATTCAGGAAGAGTTGTTCAAGCTCGACAACAAGCAGTCGGTTCGACTGGCGACCACGGCCAACATTGCACTGTCCGGGCTTCAGACCATCGACGGCGTGACGCTGCTGGATGGTGATCGGGTACTGGTCAAAAATCAGACCCAAGCCAAAGATAACGGTATTTGGATCGCTTCGACGCCGGCCTGGAAGCGGGCGCCTGATGCTGACAGCGGTGCTGAAGTCACTTCAGCGCTGATCGTGTCAGTCGAGCAGGGCGATACGCTGGCTGACACGCGTTGGCAGTTGGTCACGGACGGCCAGATTATCCTGGGCACCACGGCGCTGGCATTCCAGAACGTGACCCAAGGGTTTGCCCCGATCAACTCGCCCGCCCTGGTCAGTCCCACGGCGAACATGCCGGGTCAGTTCGACAGTTCGCAGTTACTGGTAAATTCCGCGTTCTTGAAGCGCGTCGGGGTCGAGTACGGGGATTACACTAACTATTCCGCCTCGACGGTGTTGACCCTGGCGGATGTGGGCAAGGTGGCGGCCTTTTCAACTGCGGGCGCCGCCGTGGCAACCCTGCCCGTCGGTGGAGGGGTCATCCCGCGCGGTGCCACCGTCAGCATTCTGTGCGGTATGGGGACGCTCACGGTCACTGCAGGCGCCGGAGAAGTCGTCGATGCCGTCAACTATATCGGCAACATCTCCCTGGCTCAGGGCGACAGCGCCGAGTTTGTCCGCATTGGTAACTTGTGGCGTCTGATTGGCGGTACAGCCGCACTCAAATATTCAGGTGTAATGTCTGGTGCGAATTGGGTGACGCAGGCGCAGTTCGACGTCAGCAAGGCGTTGGCGACCACCGAGTTTGTCAAACGCGCTGGTGTGGAATACGGCGGGTACGTCAACTATGCCGTTTCGACAGCGTTGACGCTCGCTGATGTCGGGCGCGTGGCGGCTTTCGGAAGCCCCGGTGCCCCACTAACAGCGACGCTGCCCACCGGTGCCGGGCTTACGCCGGGCTGTACCGTAACGATCTTCTGCGTGCAGGGCACGGTGACCGCCACGGCGGCGGCTGGTGACACCATTGGCGCTGTCGGCGCACCGGGGAACATTTCCTTGGCACAGGGCGATACCGCTGTATTCGTTCGCATCGGTTCGTTATGGCACTTGATGGGTGGCTCTGTCTCGCTCAAATACGCCGCCATCATGACCGGTTCAAACTGGGTGACACCGCCTCAATTCGAAAGTGACAAGTCGCTGGCAACGGCCGAGTTTGTGCAGCGAGCGCTAGGAAGCTATCGGGGCTTCACCTTTCTGGTGTCGAGCACGGTGTTAACGACTGCGGCAATTGGCACACTGGTATCGACCAGTGGCACGTTTACGGTGACGCTGCCGGCGGCCAATACGGTCGGCCAGGGCGGGGCAATTCACTTTCGCAATGTCAGCGGTGGCGTGGTTACCGTGGCCTGTGCTGGGGCTGACAATATTTATGCCGGCAGTGTTGCGCCGATTACGACGATTGCCGTGCGGCCAGGTGCCACGCTTGAGCTTTCCAGCAACAGCTCGGGCAGTTGGTGGGCTGCGGGTTCGGCACAGTTGCAGTATTCGCAGGTGTTTGGCTCAACTCCCGCTCAATTTGACAACTCAAAGCTGTATGCGACGACTGAGTTTGTACAGCGGGCTATCGGTAATAAACGATCCTCGACGTCCATCACTGCAAGTCGCTCGCTGACAACGGCAGATTTTGGATGTGAGTATGTGACCTCTTCGAACTCAAATATCACCTTGAGCATGCCGGCGCTCTCTACGATAGGGGACGGCGCCTCTATCCGTTTTGTGAACCTAGGGGTAGGGCGCGTCACGTTCAACTCGCCTGCAGGTGACTGTTTTATCGGTGCGTTCAACATCTCTGGCACTGCCACCAGTTTCGTTCTGGAGTATTGCGACGAAATCTCTATTACCAAATACGCTGGACTCTGGCTGGTGGTCGGGGTGGGTAGTCATGCGCAGTCCCGGGCGGTCCAAGGCTACAAGCGAACCAGTGGCGGGGTGATTGAGCAGTGGGGAATTTGGACGAGTTCGGCGACGGTTGGCGCGCCTGTTTCGGTGCTATTCCCAATCACCTTCTCGGGAGGCGTTCTGTCGGTTGAGATGACGCCGATAGCGCCGGTTGCCAGCGCTGTCTCCGCGTGGCTTGACAATAACTCCAACCTGAACGGATTTGTCGGCCGGGCAAACATTGCGTCCGCTTCGGTGTATTGGCGTGCGATTGGTTACTAATTAGGGAGGTAGGAATGGCGCTTTTTTTCCACGACAATCCGCGAGCGTTCTACGACGAGAGTTTCCACGGACCGCGCAAAATTCTGGTTCAAGATCCCGAGTGGAGTCCTGGCGAAGATGAATCGGACGAGCCGCCCATGGTGCAGGTGGATAACCCGGATTGCTTGATCCCGAAGGGGGCCAAGTTGATCGAGGTTGAACAGTATCAGGCGTTGCTCGATGGCCAGGCAGTGGGCAAGGTCATTGCTGCCGATGCTGACGGTTATCCGGTGCTGACCGATCCGCCCGCGCCGACGGTGGAGCAGCTTGCGGAGCAGGAGCGCAAATGGCGTGACGGCGAGCTGTTGGCCACTGACCAAATGGTTTCGCGGCATCGGGACGAACTTGAGGAAGGTGCCGCCACAACGTTAACCCTAGATCAGTACGCCGAGTTGCAGAGCTACCGCCGGGCGCTGCGCAATTGGCCAGAGAATGGCGAGTTTCCTTTGGCCGAGCATCGGCCGCCGGCGCCGGATTGGCTGGCTACGCAAATCACCTAAACGCCCCGCACTGACGGGGCGTTTTCTTTTCCGCTTCACCACTCAGGCCCCGCATGGCGGGGCCTTTTCGTATCTGGAGAAATTTATGAGTTTCTTTCACGGCGTGACCACCACGAACGTCGATACCGGCGCTCGTGTCATTGCCTTGCCGTCGTCCTCGATCATTGGGCTAGTTGATACCTTCGTGCCGGCGCCGGCCTACAGCGCGCAGCCCAATGACCTGGTGATGATCACCAATGAGCGCGAAGCAGTGGCAGCCTTCGGGCCTGACTCGGCAATGACCAAAGCCTGCCAAGCTATCTACACCCGAGCCAAAGCGGTGATCGTGGCCTGCGGTGTGGCCAAGCTGGATGATCCTGCGGAACAGACCTCGGCCATCATCGGTGGCGTACAAGCCAACGGTAAGCGCACCGGTCTGCAAGCGCTGCTGGACGGCAAGAGCCGGTTCAACGCGCAGCCGCGGCTGTTGGTGACTCCCAAGCACAGCGCGACACAGGCTGTCGGTACCGCCCTGGTGGCAGTGGCCGACAAGTTGCGAGGGCTCGCCATCCTCGACGGCCCAAACACCACCGATGAGGCGGTGATGGCCTACGCCGAGAACTTCGGCGCCAAGCGGGCGTACCTGGTTGATCCAGGCGTGCAGTATTGGGACACCACGGCGGACGCCACGGTCGACGCGCCGGGCTCGGCCTGGGTGGCGGGCTTGTTTGCTTGGACCGACAGCGAATACGGCTTCTGGGCTTCGCCTTCGAACAAGGAGTTTGTCGGCATCACCGGTACCACGCGGCCCATCGAGTTTCTGGACGGTGACGAAACTTGCCGGGCCAACCTGCTCAACAACGCCAACATCACCACGATCATCCGTGATGACGGTTTCCGCCTGTGGGGCAACCGCACGCTGTCGAGCGATCCGAAGTGGGCGTTTGTCACTCGCGTACGGACGATGGACATCGTCATGGACGCGATCCTCTACGGCCACAAATGGGCGGTGGACCGCTCCATCACAGCGACATACATCAAGGATGTGACCGAAGGTCTGCAGGCGTTCATGCGCGACCTGAAAGCCCAAGGCGCAATCATCAACTTCGAGGTGTATGCCGACCCGGAACTGAACACGGCCAGCCAGCTGGAGCAGGGCAAGGTGTATTGGAACATCCGCTTCACCGACGTTCCGCCGGCAGAAAACCCCAACTTCCGCGTAGAGGTCACCAACCAATGGCTGACCGAAGTCCTCGACACCGCCGCTTAAGGAGCGACCCCAATGGCAATGATTCCCGAAACCCTGGCGAACCTGAACTTGTTCGCCGACGGCGTCAGCTTCCAGGGCGATGTGCCGAGCCTGACGCTCCCCAAGCTCACGCTCAAGATGGAAGAGCATCGCGGCGGCGGCATGGACGCGCCGGTCGAGCTGGACATGGGTATGGAAAAACAGGAAGCGAGTTTCACCACCACGGGCGTACGCCGTGAGTCGTTGAAGTTCTTCGGTTTGGCCGACGGCACGGCGTTTAACGGTACGTTCCGGGGGGCTTACAAGGGACTCAAAGGTAAAGTCACGCCGGTCATCGTCACCCTGCGTGGCACCTTGAAAGAGGTCGACATGGGCGACTGGAAGCCGGGCGACAAGGCCGAGATCAAGCACTCCGTGGGGCTGACGTACTACAAGCTCGAAGTGGACGGCCGAACCGTCTACGAGATCGACCCCATCGGCATGCGCCGTGTCATCAACGGCGTTGATCAACTGGCCGCCCAGCGTTCCGCATTGGGCCTCTAACTCTTCTTGATACCCCGCCTGGCGAGTCGCCCGGGCGGCGGTTCCTCTGTTTAAGGACACACCTCTATGAGCAGCACCGCAATCCCAAGCTGGATGACCCTGGCCGCTGACCGCGTCACCGTGAAACTGACTGTGCCATCTGAAGCCAACGGCGTGCGTGTCGATACGCTGAGCCTCCGGACACCGACCGTGCGTGACCTTCGCATTGCCCGCCAAACAGCGCCCAATGATGAGGAACAACAAGATCTGAACTTGTTCGCCTCCCTGGCCGAAGTCGGTACCAAGGATCTGGATGGCTTGACGCTGAAGGACTTCAACCGCATACAGGCCGGCTATTTTCGCCTGGTGCGAGAAGATGAACTTCAACCCCAAGGTGCAGAAGCAACTGGCTAAGCGTCTAGCCACCGAGCTGAATTTTTCCGCCGCTGAAATTCTCGCCATGCCGTTCTCCGACATGGTCTGGTGGCTCTCAGACTGAAACAAGGGGTAGACGATGGCTAGCAAACTGGCGTTATCGCTGGTGATTGGCGGCGCCGTCAGTTCGACGATGGCGTCTGCCTTCCGCACGGTCGAAGGCCACATCAAAAAGCTGGAGGACAAAGGCAACAAGGCCAAGGTGCTCAAGAGCACCATTGGCGAAACCATCCGCCTGCGCGATGAATGGAAGCGGGCGCACGATAGCGGCGCTGCTTCGGCCGATGGCCTGTTGCGCAAACTCAACGGCAACCTTGATGCCCTGCGCAAGCAGGGCGTGGAGGTAGGCAGGCTGGGGCAGGAGTACCAGCGCCTCGGCCGCGCAGCCAAAGCCGCCGATCTGCAGCTCAAGGGACACCAGCAGCTCGATGCCGGCAAGAAAGGACTCACGTCGAGCATTGGTCAGGGTGTTGTAGCCACAGGCCTGGCGGCGATTCCGACCAAGGTCAGCGCGGATTATCAGGCGATCATCCGTGACATCGCGATCAAGGCGGATGTGGTCAACAAGCCGCAAGAAACACAGCTTAGCCAGACGGTGATCCAGACCTCCCGCGATACGGGTATGGCCCGTAACGACGTGGCGGACCTGGTGAATCAGCTTGTCGGTGCAGGTATGGACCTTAAGCAGGCCATGGCCTACGCACCGACGGCCGCGAAGTTTGCCATCGGCCAGGGCGCATCCGGCGTCGACACGGCCAGCATGATCATGGCGCTGCAGCAGAACGCCAAGATCAACGACCCCAAGGTGATGCAGCAGGCCCTGGAGGCCATCGCCTACCAAGGGCAGGCGGGGAGCTTCGAGGCCAGCGACATGGCTCGGTGGTTTCCTCAGTTGCTGGCGAGCATGGAGAAGAACGGCAGCACCGGCATGGAAGCGGTCAGTTCCTTGGGTGCGATGCTCCAAGTCCAGATGAAAACGGCCGGCGGCTCGGACGAAGCGGCCAACAACCTGAAAAACTGGATGGAGAAAATCGGTTCGGGCGACGTGGTCAAGGCGTACAAGGACGCCGGCATTGACTATCAAGGCTCCCTGAACACTGGTATTCAGAAGGGTATGTCGACCCTGGAATCCAGCTTCGCCCTGGCGATGAATTACATCCAGGCCACCGACCCGGCGAAGGCCGCGAAGATGGCCGAGGCCCAGGCCAAGATCAGCAAGGAGACGGATCCGGAGAAGGCCAAGGCGGCGCTCGATGCGCTGGAGAAATCCCTGCGTACCGGTGACCTGTTCGCAGACATGCAGGTCAAGGCGGCGCTTACGGCCTACTCGCAAAACAAGTCGCTGTACGAGCAGTTGAAAAAGGATTCGCAGTCCTCTGGCGGGATCCTCGATAAGAACCTGGCCGAGCGGCGCGAAACGTCGAAACAGATGTGGGACGAGCTGGGCCAGGCGGTTAGCGATGGCATGCGCAGCGTGGGGGACGCCATCCGCCCGGCGACCGACGCGGTCGCCCAGGGCCTGACTTCAATTGTGCGTGGGCTGACCAAGCTTTCGGATGGCTCGCAACCGGTGGTGCTTGGGATCGCTGGCATCACCGCCGGCCTACTGGCACTCAAGACCGCCGCCAGCGCGGTCAAGATCGGCAAGGGTCTGTACAACATCAGTCGCGGCCGGGCGATGGAACGAGGCGCGGGCGCCCTGGGTGACGCCGTCGCCAAGGCTCCTAAAACCGATATCAAGACGGTGGATAAGGGGCTGGGAGTCCTCGGTAAGTTGATGGGGGCCGGCAACGATCCTGCAGCAGGGAGCAGCAATGAGCCGCAACGTGTGTTTGTCGTCAACGCTGATGCAATAGGCCGGGCTGGTTCTGGTCCAGGTGCAGATCCTGGCGGCGGTTCCGGCAGGCGTCAGCGTGGCCGACGAGGTCGGCGTACCGGTATTGGGACCACCCCGCGTCGGCGATTAACCGCCCGGGTGCCCAATCCTCCGGCCGTGTCACCCCCTGCCGCTATGTCTGTCATGCCAAAGGTGGGGCTGTTGGCTGCTGCGCCTATGGCTGCTGCGGCGGAGGCAGCATCCGGTGGCTCGCTCGGCCGTGCGGTTCAGTCGATCAGGGGCGTCACCCGAGCCACCAAACGTATCCCCGGCGGTAACGTACTTGATGCAGGGGTGGGGGTCTTGGATACCGCGCTCAACGCCACGACCCAAGACGAAAAAGCCGAGGGTTATGGCGGTGCCGCTGGTGGTTTGGCGGGCGCACTGGCCGGCGGCGCAGCAGGTGCCGCTATTGGTTCAGTGGTGCCGGTCATCGGTACTGCAATCGGGGGCTTAATTGGTGCCGCTTTGGGCGGCCTGGGTGGCGAAAGTATCGGCGGCTTCTTGGGTAAGTCCTGGTTTGGCAGTGATGGTAAGGCCGAGGAGGCCAAGCCTCCCGAAGTTGCCAAACCAGCTGAGCCAACTCCGTCGGTGCCACCCAAGGTTGAGCAGGCTTTCAGCTTTTCGCCGCAAGTGTCCATCACCGTGCAAGGCGATGTAAAAGACCCGGCGCAGTTGGCCCGGGATCTGGAGCCGCATCTGCGACAGTTGATGGAGTCATTCTCCCGGGACGTGGCCGCCCGCCAAGCGTCGAGTCAGTTGTTCGATTCCCCTCACGTTTAAGGAGGTGCCATGGCCTACATGGAGCAACTGCAATCGGTGTTCAAATCACTGCTTGCAGCGGGGGAGGCTGGCCGTACCAGTCTCGACGGCATGCTGGGCCCACTCAATGGTGCAATCAGCGACATGACGGGCGCAGCCTCGGAGCTGGAGGGGGTGCCCTTCATTGGGCCGGCCATCGGCGCCAAGGTGCAACGGACCATGCGGGCCATCAACGCGGCGCAGTCCACCGTGGGCCAGGTGGCGGCGAAGTACAACCAAGCCGTCGCCGCAGCCGGCCAAGTCCAAGAGCGGCTGGGTTCGCTCAAGGAGCAGGCCGGCAAGGCGGGTGCAGCGATTAATCGCATCGCCGGCCAGGTGAGCCCATCGCTGAGCAACATCATGCCCACGGGTTCATTTGCTCCACAGCTGACACCAGCTGCCGAGGCGGTGAAGCCGTTCCCGCATCTGCTGATCATGCAGCCCCTGGAGCCGAACGCGCAGACGTACTACTTCAACCTGGATACGGCGGCATTCGAGGAGCTACGTCGGCAAACGTCGTTTCGTTGGGCAGGCCAGGAACGTCTGACACGCAGCATCGCCCAGCAGGCGGTCGGCCAGGGAGAGGACAAGATCAGCCTCAAGGGTGCGATTTTTCCGGGCTTCAAAGGTGGGCTCAAGCAGATGGATACCTTGCGTTCAATCGGACGGCGTCTGCAGCCGGTGAACCTGACAACCGGCTACGGCGAAGTGCTCGGCACCTGGTGCCTGCTCAACATCGAGGAAGATCAAAGCAACCTGCTCGCGGGTGGCATTCCGCGTAAGCAGTCCTTTTCACTGGAGTTTGTAAGCTATGGCGACGACCTGCAGAACGTCTGACGGGGATCTGCTGGACACCGTCTGTCATCACTATTACGGCCATCTGAATGGCACGGTGGAGGCTGTGCTTGCTGCCAATCAAGGACTGGCCGATGAGCCTCAACCGTTTCGCGTTGGGGTGATCATCGTGCTGCCGGATCTGCCGGCGCAGACGCTGGAGGACGTTCAGTTGTGGGATTGATGGCATATTGCCTGATGTCGAGTGGGCCGATACCATTGCCCCACTTTTACTGTCGAGGGA
The DNA here is from genome assembly GCF_059579345.1 of Pseudomonas sp. FSO-7. Taxonomy (NCBI): domain Bacteria; kingdom Pseudomonadati; phylum Pseudomonadota; class Gammaproteobacteria; order Pseudomonadales; family Pseudomonadaceae; genus Pseudomonas; species Pseudomonas sp. FSO-7. The sequence goes on from NZ_CM184193.1 coordinate 1,596,478, forward strand.
AGACATATGGAGCGATACACGGAACTAAGGAAGGTAAAACGGACCTGGTGGCGCGAACTTAATCACCGTATTAACTGGATCCTTTTTGGGACCATTGGTGCGGTCCTTCTGGCTTTCATTCCAGTATTAGGCTGGTTTTTAGCCTTCGGAGTGATGGTCATTGTTTTGTGGAAGACCTTTGGTTTTCGCGAGACGTTGACTCATGGCAACTGTCCTGCCTGCACCAAGGCTTTGCATATCGACCCTAAGCAGGATGTTATCGCATGTCCTGTCTGCGGCAGTTGCATGCATGTCCACGAAGACCGCTTGAGCCTGATCGATATCCCCTAACATTTCTGTACTCGTCCAGCGTTAATTACCTGAGCCCGCCTAGTGCGGGCTTTTACATTTCTGGAGTTCGACCATGCAACCTACGTTTCGCATCATCGCGGACGGCAAGGACATCACCACGCTGATTAATGACCGTCTACTGAGTCTGCGCACCTCAGACAAACCCGGCATGGAGTCGGACGATTTTGAGTTGCGGATCGATGATCGTGATCAAGCAGTTGCGCTGCCCTCGCGTGGGGCGGGTATCGAGGTGTACCTGGGATATACCGGCCAGGCCCTGACCCGTCTGGGGCGCTACACCGTCGACGAGATCGAGTTGTCGGGGCCGCCTGATACGTTGGTGATTCGAGGTAAAGCCAGTGACATGCGCGGCAGCGGCAAGACCGTGCGAAGTGGGTCTTGGGAAAACGTGCCCCTGCAGCAGATTGTCCGCGACGTGGCAGCCCGCAATGGTTGGCAGCCGGTGTGCCCGGTGCAAACCAAGGTGCCTCGAGTCGACCAACTCAACGAGTCGGATTACAACTTCATCACCCGCCTTGCCAAACAATATGACTGCACGGCCAAGCTGGCCGACGGCAAGCTGTTGGTCATGCCTCGGCAAGGCGGTCAGACCGCCAGCGGCAAGAACCTGAGCCCTGTGGTTTTGAAGCGCTCGGATCTGAGCCGTTATCAATTCCGTCTCGGCGACCGCAATACGCAAAAGGCCGTACGCACCAAGCACCAGGACAAAAAATCCGGCGCGCTTAAGGTGGTCGAGCTGGACAACGACGACTTGCCGAACGGCCTGCCAGCGGTCCATACCGATCGGCATATTTATCCTAACAAGTCAGCCGCCGAGCAGGCCGCCAAGGCGCGCCTGGCCGCGTTCAATCGCAGCAGCGCCGGGGTTCGCCTGGAAATGGCCGGGCGTACCGATGTATTTGCCGAACGGTCCATCATCGTCCAGGGAATCAAGCCCGGGCTTGATGGTGAATACCTGGCTGAGGCGGTGGAGCAATTGTTTACCTCCAGTGGCTGGACCACCACCGTCGAGTGCAATGGCGGCAAGAAGGGCAAGGCCAGCGCCAAGGGTAAGAAAAAGAAGAAGGAAGCCAAGCCGGTCAAGGTCGTCCAGCTTTAAGCGCCCTCAGCACCACCCTCAAACACAACCGCAACCCGCCATCGAGCGGGATTTTTTTTGGAGCCCCCATGCCACTCACTGAGCAGCAACTACAGCGCATCATGCCCAACGCCCGCCGCCAAGCGGGCGTTTTTGTATCGGCCCTGAACGCCGCCATGGCACACCGACAGATCGATACGCCCAAGCGGCAGGCGGCATTCCTGGCCCAGGTTGGGCATGAGTCCGGCCAACTGCAGTACGTGCGGGAGCTGGGCGGCGATCAGTACCTCAGCAAATACGACACCGGTTCGCTGGCTTCGAAACTCGGCAACACCCCCGAGCCCGACGGCGATGGCCAGCGCTATCGCGGTCGCGGCTTGATCCAGGTGACGGGGCGCAACAACTACCTGCGCTGCAGCTTGGCGCTGTTCGGCGACGAGCGCCTGTTGCGCACGCCCGAACTGCTCGAGCAGCCCCAATGGGCGGCCGAGTCGGCTGCGTGGTTCTGGTGGGTCAGGGAGCTGAACGTGCTGGCTGATCGGGATGAGTTCGAAATGATCACCCGGAAAATCAACGGCGGGGTCAACGGCTTGGCAGATCGTCTACAGCTGTGGGAACGGGCGAGGGCGGTGTTATGCGTCTCGTCGACCTGATCCCCTTGCAATACCGCGTGCTGGTCGCCGGGCTTCTACTGTGCGCTTTGGTCGCCGCTTCGGCGGCCATCGCCTGGACGGTCCAAGGCTGGCGATACGGTCAGCAGCTGGAAAAACAAGCCCGGCTCCACACCGAAACCCTCAACCAAATCACCCTGGCCTCGGTCGCGCTGCAGCGTACCGAGCAGGACAAGCGCCTGGCCCTGGAACAGCGGCTGGCCGCCAAAGACCAAACCCACTATCGAGCCCTAACCGATGCCCAACGTGATCAGGATCGCCTGCGTGATCGCCTCGCTACTGCTGATGTCCGGCTGTCAGTCCTACTCGACGCCACCGATACCACCAACGGCTGTGCGGTGTCAGCCGCCACCAGCGCCGGCGGCGTGGTTCATGGAGCCACACGCGCCCGACTTGACCCGGCGCATGCTCAACGAATTATCAGCATCACCAATGCCGGCGACCGGGGGTTGATTGCTCTGGCTGCTTGTCAAAGTTATGTCAGTGAATTGCTGGTTCGATGAATTCATTCGGCCGTAGGATCATCAGCCTTCAGCTTGTCCAAGAACAATAGCTCATCCTCTAATTTCATATAACTGAAGTCTTTGAGTAGGTGTGTAGCATTTTTGCGAACCGTCAATTCGAAGGCTTCATCTATTTCTACTCTTCTCCAGAAATCATTGAAACATCGGATGGCAATGTACTTTATGTCTTTGATATCCATTAGGTGAAATTTTTGATAGCCGCGTTCGATTATTGCTTCTCGTACAGTCTCTTTTTTTTCTGGATAGGAGTAATAGAAAATCGGTTGGGGAGGGTTTGGTTTGTTTGCACGGTCTCCTAGCGGTGAATAAGCATGGAGTAAAGAGCAGCGGGCGGACCACAAGTCATCTGGTGAGTAATTTTCCCATTTGAGATGTGAGTATTGGGTAAGGTATTTTTTAAATCTCTCACCGTTGCCTATTTTTGCTCCGCTTTCATTTGTTAGTGTTGCGCAAATGTCGATGAAGGAATAATACAGCAATAGAGCAGGGATTTTATGTCGTTTAAGTAGAGTGTCTTCTGCTGCGCTTTTCAAATCGTTGAGTGTTGAAAGTGCCAGTAAAGTTTGTGGGTTCATTCTTTCACCTATTGTTAAAGGGCACTCGTTATAAAATGATGAAATAGATATTCAGATAAAAGGAGCAGCTGATTCAAGTGCGTCAACACTTGCGTCAGCTGCCGTTCCCGCAGATTACCCCTGCAAGTCCAGCCAAGGCTCCTACCTCGTGCACGAAGCGCGGCGAGCCTAGCACCTGTTCATCCATACAGTAAAGGTCTTGCTCTATGTCTTCACCCATCATCCCTTGGATGGGCGGCAAACGTCGCCTAGCCGACCGCCTAATTCCGCTTTTTCCGCCTCACGAATGCTACGTCGAAGTCTTTGCTGGCGGTGCCGCGCTTTACTTCATGCGACCCCAGGCCGCCCCTGTTGAAGTCCTGAACGATATCAACGGCGACCTGGTGACGCTCTATCGCGTCGTGCAGAACCACCTGGAAGAGTTCGTGCGCCAATTCAAATGGGCGCTCAGCTCCCGCCAGGTATTCGAGTGGCAGAAAATGACCCGTCCCGAAACCCTCACCGACATCCAGCGCGCCGCCCGGTTCTTCTACCTGCAGCACCATGCCTTCGCCGGCAAGGTCACCGGGCAGACGTTTGGCACCGCGACCACTGGCCCGGCCATCAACCTGCTTCGGATCGAGGAGAACCTCTCGGCCGCGTGGCAGCGACTGTCCGGCACCTACGTCGAAAACCTCCCCTGGCTTGATTGTGCTGAGCGCTACGACCGCGCTCATACGTTCCACTACATGGACCCGCCGTACTGGCAGACCGCTGGATATGGCGTGGATTTCCCGTTCGAGAATTACGAGCGGATGGCTGATTTCATGCGCCGCTGCAAGGGCAAGGTCATGGTCAGCATCAACGATCACCCGGACATCCGTCGTGTGTTTGAAGGCCTTCACTTCGAGACGTTGGACATTCGCTACAGCAACACGAACCAGCGTCAGGGCAAGGCCGAGGTCAGCGGTGAATTGGTAATCATGAACTGGGAGCCGGCAGCGTTGGGAGGGCTGTTCTAATGGTTGTCGCGCTCGATCTGATCCGCTTGCTATGTGATTACGCTGGAGCGTTACTGTGGTCACGCAAACGAAGGACCAAGACCATGGAAACCGAAACCGCTGACAAGTACTTGAACATCTTCCCCTCCGAGCTGCTGGCGGCGGTGGCACGCGGGGAGGTGGATCTGAATCACTGGGCCGGCGTGGTGCTGGCTGGGCGAGGGTTGGACCAGAACGCACGCTGGGTGGGATTCCCAGAGGCGGCCCGACTTCTGGATCAACGTAGTCAGGCTTAGTTTTCTTCCGGACTCCAGGGGAGCAACAACTGTGCTCCCTGGTTTTTGACGTTTCCCACCTCTTTGCTCACGGCATACCATTCGAAATCGGCCTCAGGCCGGGAACGGTCTCTTGCAATTTCCTCTGCTTGCCCTGGGCTGAGGTTCGGGTCCAGCCATTCCCGTGCTTGTTCAGGTGATAACACTAACGGCCTGCGATCATGGATATCTACCATGCCCTGGTCGCATGACGCGGTAATGATTACGAAACCGTCACCGTCTTGCTCGTCTAGACCTGGACGGGCCTGTGCGAGCGCCCCGAAGAACATCGGCTTCTGATCCTTCAGCCGGATGAAATAGGGTTGTTTTTTCTTTGGATCATTTGGGTCTTTGACCCACTCATACCAGCCCTCGCTGGGCACCAATGCGCGCCCGGCCGGCCAAAGCTGTTTGAAAAACTTCCCTGTCGTAACGGTCTCGATCCTTGCATTGATCGGGTCCGGACGTTTCCCCTTCGCCCAAAAGGGCGCCCATCCCCACCGCACTGGCGTGATGTGGATACCTGCCTCTGTGCTGTGCAGGATTTGTACGCGGGTCGTTGGAGCCACGTTGTACCGGCTGATCGGCTCCGCGTCGTACCCGCCGAACAATGGCAGTTGAGGACCTAGCTCCTCCATAAACACTGCCATCCCCTCGTACTGCACGAATCTCCCGCACATGAGCTGCCCCGCCTGTCAGGTTTTTCCTATACAAATTGACCGCGAACCTTGTACAAAGTTAACTGTATGTTCGTACAGTATTTTGGATCGTGCGTCATGAGCTTTTCAATTCTAGGCCCTATTGCCGAGGGTGGCTTGAAGCTGCCCTTGTGTTCGTTTCGAGTGCCCGCGGGCTTTCCGTCTCCGGCGGCGGACCACATCGAAGCGCACATCTCATTGGATGAGGTTCTGAACATTCGCGCCCCGCATGTCTACCTGGTATCCATCGCGGGGGAGAGCATGCAAGGCGCTGGGATCTTTGAAGGGGACCTAGCCATTGTGGATCGTGCGATGGAACCTGCGCATGGCCACATCGTCGTGGCCTTGCTGAACAACGAACCCGTGTGCAAGCGCCTCTGCATCCGTGGGAAGGAGGTAATTCTCCTGTCGGAGAACCCAAAGTACCCACCGAGGTACGTGCTCGAGGGCGACGAGCTGATCATTTGGGGCGTCATCACCTGCAGCGTGCGCAGTCATGTCTAAAGCCCAGCCCGTTTTTGCCTTGATCGATTGCAACAGCTTCTACGCCAGTTGCGAAAGAGTGTTCCGCCCGGACTTGGCCCGCGTGCCCATTGTGGTGCTGAGCAACAACGACGGGTGCGTGATCGCCCGCAGCTACGACGCCAAGCCCTACGTGAAAATGGGCGAGCCGTATTTCCAGATCAAGCACAAGCTGCAGAAACACGGCATCGTCCCGTTCTCGTCGAATTACGCACTCTATGGAGACATGAGCGAGCGGGTGATGACCCTCATTGAATCGATGGTGCCGGCCGTCGAGGTCTACAGCATCGACGAAGCATTCGCGGATCTCACCGGTATCGACGGCCGGGATGCCCTCGGCCGCAAGATCCGCAGCCATGTGCTGCGCTGCACCGGCATCCCGGTCGGGGTAGGGATCGCTCACACCAAAACCCTGGCGAAGCTGGCGAATCACACCGCCAAGCGGCTCCAGGTGCAAACGGGCGGGGTGGTCGATATCTGCGACCCGTTCAAGCGCGACTGGGTGCTGCGCAATACCGACGTCTCCGAAGTCTGGGGAGTCGGTCGCAAGATGAAACTTCACTTGGACACTATGGGTATCAAGACCGCGATGGACCTGGCAAAGGCCGACCCGTGGACGCTACGCAAGAAGTTCAGCGTGGTGATCGAGAAGACCGCCCGGGAGCTGGCCGGCACGCCGTGTCTGGAGCTGGACGAGCCGGACCCGCCGAAGCAGGAGATCTGCTGTAGCCGGATGTTTGGCAAGCGGCTTACGGAGCTGGCCTCGATCAAGGAAGCGGTGGCTACCTACATGATGCGTGCTTCGGAAAAACTCAGGGCGCAGAAGTCGCTGTGCAAGAAGATCCGCGTGAGCATCCGCACAGGTATGTTCAACCCGGAAGAGGCGAAGTACGCCAACGGCGTGCTGATTGACCTACCGTACCCCACTGATGATGTGCGGCTGCTGACCAAATCAGCGGTGGAAGCGCTCGACCGGGTTTTTCGGCCAGGGTTCAAGTACAGCAAGGCCGAGGTGCTGTTGATGAATATCTGCCAGCCTGGGGAATACACGGAGGATCTCTTTGCTATCTCTCAACCAAGTGACGCTACGAGCTTGATGGCGGTACTCGACCAAATCAACGGACGCTGGGGTAGGGGGACACTCCGGCCTGCGAGCGTGCCAGTCAATCCAGATTGGGGAATGCGGCGGGAGATGATGAGTCGGAGCTATACCACCAAACTGGATCAGTTGTGGGTAGTTAATTGATGCGTCTGGAGGTGGAACTAAGAGCTGGACCTAAATCGAATAGCTTTTTTTAATAAAAATACTTTTCTCTCTAAGTCTCCAGTAGCTAGAGGGGAGTCCAAAAACGAGTTGGCCTCCGGGACGCTTGCTAAATATCTACTTCCAACGTAAAAAAATATAAGATGGCGGAAAATGCTGTGAAGTTGATAGCCGATTTGGTCGGCAATGCTAGAGCTGAAATTGCCATGTACGCTTCTGTTTCTATAAACTTTCGCAACCTCAAGTATTTGTCTTACTAATTCTTGATCTTTGTATAAGTAAGTGCAGCGTCTGATGATGATGTCGCTATTGTCATTCTGTCCCACGGTTGCTTCGAGTGCGCCCCAAAGCTTTATGATTAAGTAGTCCTTATTTGATTCGTCGAGGGCTCTGACATATCTGATGATTCCATCCTTTATCTTTTCTCCTCCATCAAGTTCTTCAATCCGGCTAATGATTTTTCTGATGTTGGATGCGATAGATTTCAAATTGTTTTGGTCGAACGTAAAAGGTGTGCGGGACTCATAGTCAGGCTCATACCAATAATTCTCGCTAGCAAGCTCGCCTTGAGCCGTATGAACGCTGTGCAAGCCACCAAGGCGGATTCGATTGATGCCCCTATTCGCGTTTCCTGATAGGGAAAGTGTCATTCTAGGATTTGCGAAAAAGGAGAGAATGCCACGTATAAAATCTATTTCTTCGATTGAGGCATGTATAGCATCATCGGCGCTGTGGGCCAGAGTCTGGGCGACTACTCCGGAGTAGTCGTCGGGGGTGTGGGGTGTGGTTGATTTCCACTTTTCATCGTACTGTTGTCGGCTCTTAAATTTTCTTGGAAGACCGTCTGGGTAAAAAGTAGTCTGTATGTTGTTGGTTGTGAATTGTTTGATCGGTAAAGAGCCGGTTGTCGAGATAGATGTGGCTACAAGGAAGGCAGTTTTGGGGGTGCTGAGATAAGTGTGGAGTCTGTTGTTTATAGCGGCTAGTAGTGATTCCTTTAAGTTTGTATGGTTTGAATGGTGAATTTTGGCGAAATCATTAAGGCCGGAATCAAATATATCCTCTTCCGTCTTGGGGGAGATAACCTCGTTTCCAGTGAAAAGTATCATGCTTCTAAGCATTCCTTTGTTTTCGAAATATCTAAAGCCCTCATATTGTAGTGCTCCCTCTGAGTTTAGGGATGTGCACTCAAGAATTAATTTTATGAACATTGTTGGGTTGAAATTTTTACTTTTGTTGCTCCACTCAGCTTTCATTTTTAACCTCCATTTTGTACATCGGCTGCGGTTAGCATGTCTCATAGTAGCTAATCGGCATCATTGGCGCTAATCTCATTGACGCAGTGGGTCCTAGAGAGACATTGGTGGTCGGTGTTGCGAGGCCTAGCAATAGAAGGGGAAGGAAATGATTCTTTACAAATACTACAGTGCGGAAAATGGCTTGAAAGCTATCCAGAGTCGACGTTTAGGATTCAGAACTCCTAAGCATTTCAATGACCCGTTCGAACTCACAGCCCTGTCAAACGGTGATGGTCCTGGTGCGAAGCTCGACACACTCAGAAGCTTGGTAGAGAGGCTGAAGGAGCAGGTGGTGATTCTAAGTCTCACGCGCAGCCCACTGAATCCTCTAATGTGGGCTCACTACGGACGGGAGCATTCGGGAATTGTTGTGGGCTACGACATTGAAGGGCGATTTTTAAATACGCAGGAATACAGTTTGATTCCTGCTGACACTGGGGATGTCATTTACACGCATACAAAATCCCCATTTAAGATGACACCAGAAACAATGGGGGCTCTTCAAAGGGTCTATCAATGGGGGTTTGGTTCCGATGGGCTATCAGTGTACGAACAGCAAGCTATTGCGCGACGGCTCTTTTTAACCAAGCACGCCAGTTGGGTATATGAAGAGGAGGTTAGGATCGTGAAAATCGCGGACAGTTTTTTTGAAGAAACTTGCGATTTTCAAGCGGATCCGCTGCGGGCGCTAGAACAGAATGACAATCTACCGAAAGGACTGCACCTGTACAGCCATCAGGTTTCAATACACGAGATATATCTTGGGGTTAAGAACACAAGCCTAGACGACCCACTGGGAAAAATAGCTTTGGAACGGGCAGGCTGCCCAATCTATAAGCTGCATGTGGACGATGCTTCGTGGCAGCTTGGAGCTGAGCTTGCACAGGCTAAAGGTTAGCCATGCAGAGGTGCCAGTTGAGTGTTGAGAGCCGCTAACAGACACCTTAACAGACACCTAGGTGAAGCGGGGCAGGCTGGAAGCCTTGAAAATAGTGGAGCGGGTGAAGGGAATCGAACCCTCGTTATCAGCTTGGGAAGCTGGAGTAATGCCATTATACGACACCCGCTCAGAGCGGCTGACTTTGTACCAGATGTGGGCACGGATTTGAAGTTTTTCTTCACATGGCGTGCGGTCAGTCGTCTACGCGAGCCTCAAACCAGAGCGGTCGTTGGCGGGCAAACCCCATTGCTGAAGGCGCAGGAAGGGGCTTGCTCGCCAAGACTCGGTTTCAGATAGCCAGTGCATGGTAGCCCTGCACGTAGCTATAGCGCGGTCGGCTTTCGTGGTGTTCCGGTGTGAGGAAACCCAGCAAGGCGTTGCGACTGTCGCGGCAAGCGGCTTTGTGTTCCATGTCCAGAAAGTGCCCGGTGGCTTGCAGCGTGCTGAAGCTGCTGTGCTGCACATGATCGGCAAAAAGCTTGGCGTCGTCGGCCGCGGTGTATTCATCCCATTCGCCGTTCAGGAACAACACCGGTACGTTGATTTTTTTCGCTGCGTTGACGTAGCACAAACGGTCGCTGTGGAGCACATCGCTGATGTGGAAGTGCATCTGCCCGTACTCATGCTCGGCCAGGCTGCTGACGTGGCGATAGTTGAAACGCTTGAACAGCGGCGGCAGATGCTTGCCGATGGTGCTGTTGACCAGGTGCCCGACCCGGTCGCCGTCCAGGCTGCTCAGGTAATCGACACCGCGTTCCAGGTAGTCGCGCATCGGCGCATTGAGCACCGGCGAGAACGAGCTGATCACCGCTTTTTCGATGCGTCTTGGCCGCTGGGCCAAGGCGGTCAGCGTGGCGGCGCCGCCCCAGGAAAACGACAGCACGTGCTCGGCGGCGAAGTGGTCGATCAGTTCCAGGAGAATCTGGCCCTCGATCTCTTTCGTCAGCATTTGCTCATGTCGGTTGTGAGCTTTTGACTTGCCCGCGTAGGGTTGGTCGTAAAGCACGACATTGAATTGCGGGTAGAGGTTTTTGGCGGTCTGTGCGAACGACGCGGTGGTGGCCATTGAGCCGTTGACCAAAATGATGGTCTTTTGTGCGGCGTCTGCGCGATAGAACTCCGTGTAAACCCGATACTGACCCTGTATATCCAGCACAGCGATTTCTGGCCTCATGTCATAAGACTCCTGGCAAGCGGGTATGCGCGCAATGAGATTGCACGGGCAATGTGACAGGTAGGCATACGCCTGGAAGATAAGGCCCATGTCGATCCGAAACAGCGGTCGACGGGTGTTGTTATAGGCGGGCAGTTTGCCGGGCGGACAAGACGGAACCTGAGGGTTCCCGCCGACAAAAAGTTTCTTGGAAGTATGTGGTGACTCATCGGTCACATTTCGGCCGACGGTTTGATTCAAGCAGGGGGGCGACCGTTGCGCAAGTACCTGTCGGAAAATTGTTCGACACTTCTGCCCAGCGGTAGCGGGATCAGATGAGCTGGATTTCTTCAGGGCTCAAGGCGCGGTAGTGGCCCGGCTCGAGATGGTCGTCCAACGTCAGTGGACCCATGCGCTCGCGGTGCAGGCGCAGCACCTTGTTGTTGAAGTGGCCGAACATGCGTTTGACCTGGTGGTAGCGTCCTTCAACGATGCTCAAGCGCGCTGATTTTGGCCCCAGCAGCGTCAGCTCTGCCGGTTGGGTGGTGAGGTCTTCGAAGGCGAAATACAGGCCTTGGGCGAAGGTGTCGGCGTATTCGGCCGTGATGGTTTGCTCGGTTTCGACGTAGTAGACCTTGGGTAGCTTGGTCTGCGGTTGGGTCAGGCGCCGCGACCAGCTGCCGTCATTGGTGATCAGCATCAGCCCGGTGGTGTTGAAATCCAGGCGCCCGGCGATGTGCAGGTCGTCCTTGTCCGGTTCGTCCAGCCAGTCGAGGACGGTGGGGTGTTGCGGATCGCGAGTGGCACTGACGCAGCCGGGCGGCTTGTGCAGCATGAAGTAGCGCGCCGGCCGACCGGCTTGCAGCACTTGGTCGTCGACTTCGACGCGACTGAATTCACGTACCGGTGCATGGGGATCGCTGACGGTCTGGCCGTCGATTCGCACCCGGCGCTCCACCAGCAACAGGCGCACTTGTTGGCGATTGAATCGCGGCAGATTGCTAAGGAAACGGTCGACGCGCATGGGCAGTTCAGGCAGGGCAGCGGAGGGTGGGCATCTTACGCGATCGGCTGGGACTTGGCGCGCAATTGGGCTTCGACCTGGGCGCAGCGTGGGCACAGGCAGGACTGATCACGCAGTTCGACCGGCAACGCTTCAAGCACGGCCGGGTCGATGCTCACGCCGTAACACCAGCAAGCGCGGTCGGCGGTTCGTGGGTCGGCCAGGGTGCAGTCGTTGGTGCTGCCGCAGGCCGGGCAAAGATCGGGTTTATTCATAACTGGAGTGAGGCATGTCCACGCAGGTTCGGTTGCACCCGGTCTGCCGGGCGCGTTGCAGCGCATGATCGGTCCGCGACAGCAGGCTGTGCAAGGTGTCTTCGTCCTGCAAGGTGGTAAGGCCGAGGCTGACGGTGACCAACAATTGTTTACCACTGCAGAAATAGCGCTGCTTTTCGATGTGCTGGCGAATTTTCTCAGCGATTTTCAGACCGGTCTGTCCGTCGGTGTCCTTGAGCAGGACGACAAAGGCGTCGGCACTCCAACGACACACAATGTCCGAATGCCGCAGGCTCTCCGTCAAGTCGCGGGCGAACCCGGTCAGCAATTGATCGGTGGCGATATGACCGTGGGTGGTGTCCAGCCGCTTGAAATCGTCCAGTTCCACCAGCAACGCCGTCAGGGGTTTGGGCTCGCGCTGGGCTTCGTGCAGGGCTTGCACGGCCAGCAGGTCGAAGCCACGGCGGTTTGGCAATTCGGTCAGGCTGTCGAGGGTGGCCTGGGCGTCGATGCGCTGTTGATAGGTGTTGATCAGCCGATAGAGGATAGCCAGCACGGCCAGCGTCACGAGCACGCCGATCAGCAGGTTCACGTACAGCGTCTTGAGAATGTGATCGCGTATCGAGGCATGGGCTGCGTAATAGCCCAGCAACGTAATGATCAGGAAACCTGTACCGAGCAGCGCCACCACCGCCAGGAGCGGCTTGCGCTGGGAATACAACGGTGAACGGAGCGACATGGCGATTCCCTTGGCGCAGACCCAGTGAAATCAGTTTAGTGGCCCTGTGGGAAAAGGTGCTCGGATTTGCAGGTTTGTAGGACGGTGGTGAGGGAGCCAGCGCCCTCACCACCGGTTCAGCCTTATTCCAGGCTACGCAGATACGCGCGCCATCCTCCCAGGTGACTGATGTCCTGTGCGCCTTCCAGGCCATACGATTCACAGATGAAACCGCTTTCCCAGCGGCCATCGGCCAGTTGCACCTTGCCCAGCCCCAACGGTGCGGGAATGCCGGTCAGGAACGAGCCCAGTTCGCTGCTCGGCAGCTCCCAGACCTCGACCTCGATCGCCACGCCGCCTTCACGAACCCGAACCATGCCGGGGCGCAAGGGTGGACCACCGGCCAAGGCATGAAGTCGGTAATCCGCTGAGCTTTGGGTGGCCTCGACCAGCCGGGCACCGCGTTGCTTGAGCTGCCCGTTCAGCGCCAACCCGTCCAGGTGTGCGCCGCACACGACCAACCGCGCCCGGTCGTGGCGAGCCGGGTGGGCGGGAATGGGCAAGGCCTTGTCCTGTTGACGCTGCAAGGCATCGGCCACGCTCAAGAGGTATTGATCGGTGAAGGCTCGACCGAACAGCGTCACGCCCCAGGGCAAGCCGTTGGCCATGAACGCACTGGGAACGGCGACGGCGGCGTAGTCCAGCAGGTTCATGAAATTGGTGTAGTAACCCAGCTCCGAGTTGCTCAGCACGGGTTCGGCGGTCAGTTCGGCAAGGGTCACCGGGCGGCCGATGGTCGGAGTGAGTACACAATCAAGTGTGTCCATGGCTCGGTCGCATTGGGCTTTGAGCGCTTGCAAACGGTACCGGGCGCGGAAGGTTTGCACGCCATCTACCGTAGGCGCTTTCGCCAGGACGGCGCGGATGACGGGCAGTACGGCCTCCGGCTCGCGTTCCATCAAGGGGCCGGCAACGCTGTAGCGTTCGGCCACCCACGGACCTTCATAAAGCAGCCGTGCGGCTTCCAAAAACGGCGACAAGTCCAGTTCCACGGCTTCGCCGCCCAGGCGTTCGAGCCGTTCGACGGCGTCCTGAAACAGTTGCGGACCTTCCTGGCAGCCGAAAAATTCCAAGTCCTGCTGGCGCGGCACGCCGAAACGAAAGCGCCGGGGCGCGCCGAACGCGGCGCCGTCGTTCCACTGCGGGTTGTAGCGGCTGTAATCGTCACGAGGGTCTGGACGGGCCGTCAGCGCCAAGAGCTGGCTGGCTTCCTTGGCCGTCGCCGTGAAGGTCGTGACGCAGTCCAGCGTGCGACAGGCCGGGACCACGCCTGCCGTGGAGATCAGCCCCAGGGTGGCCTTCAATCCCACCAGGTTGTTCAGCGCCGCGGGCACCCGACCGGAGCCGGCGGTATCGGTGCCCAAGGCAAAACTCGCCACGCCCAGGGCCACGGCCAGCGACGAGCCGGCGCTCGAACCGCCTGCCGGGTAGTCGGGCAACACGCTGTTGCGGCAGGCGCCGTAGGGTGAGCGGGTGCCATTGAGCCCGGTGGCGAATTGGTCGAGGTTGGTCTTGCCTAGAGGGATCGCGCCCAGTGCCAGCAACTGCTCGACCACGGTGGCCGAACGGTCCGGCACGTAGGCAAACGCCGGGCAGGCGGCCGTGGTCGGAATGCCAGCCAGGTCGATGTTGTCCTTGATGGCAAAAGGCACGCCGTACAGGGGCAGGCCCTCCAGGTCGCGGCCTTCCAACGCGGCCAGGTAGGGCTCCAGTTCCTCGGCTGTCAACAGGTGGATGAACAGGTGATAGTCCGGGTTCAGCGCCGCGGCCTTTTCCCGCAGGCCCAACAGTAATTGGCGTGGCGTCAGTTCGCCGCTGCGGTAGGTATTGCGCAGGTCGTCCAAGCGAAGAGAGAGGTTCATGGTGTTAATCCTTTGATTGAGTTCAGTCACGGTCCAGCACCACGACGCGTTGTCCGGCACGCACCGCCGAACCGGGCTGGACGCGGACCTCGCGCACCACGCCGGCCGAGGGCGCAAGCAGCGGGATTTCCATTTTCATCGATTCCAGGATGACCAGCACATCACCGGCGGCGACCCGCGCGCCAATGTCTACCTGCACCTGCCAGAGGTTGCCCGCGATGTGGCTGTCGACACTCAGTTGACCGTCAGTCAGCCGCGATTCTTCGCTTGGCGCGAGGGCCGGTTCTTCACTGTCGAAGTGTGCCTGACCACTGGCGATCCAACGCTCGCGCTCGGCGTCGAAGGCGCTTTGTTGCTGTCGTCGGAACGCGGCGATGCTGTCGGCTTCCTGCGCCAGGAAACGCTGATAGTCGGTGAGGTTGAGCTGGCTGTGCTCGATCTTCAAGTCGAAGCGGCCCAGCGGGAACTCCCGGCGGATGCGCAGCAGCTCCTCGGCACTGACTGGGTAGAAGCGGATCTGGTCGAAAAACCGCAGCAACCAGGGCTTGCCGTCGAAGGCGGCGACCTCCCGATAACGATTCCACATCTGCAACGTGCGCCCGACGAACTGATAGCCGCCAGGCCCTTCCATGCCGTACACGCACATGTAGGCGCCGCCGATACCCACCGAGTTTTCCGCGGTCCAGGTCCGGGCCGGGTTGTATTTGGTGGTCACCAGTCGATGGCGTGGGTCGAGCGGTGTGGCGACCGGCGCGCCGAGGTAGACGTCCCCCAGGCCCATCACCAGGTAGCTGGCGTCGAACACCGTGCGTTGCACCTCGTCGAGGTTGGGCAGGTCGTTGATGCGCCGGATGAACTCCAGGTTGCTGGGGCACCAGGGCGCGTCCTTGCGCACGGTGGTCATGTATTTTTCGATGGCCAGTTGGCAGGCCGGATCGTCCCAGGACAGCGGCAGGTGGACGATGCGCGACGGCACTTGCAGATCCTGCGCGGCGCACACCGCGTCCCATTCACCGACGACGATGCTCAGGAGATCGGCCAGGGGCATTTGCTCGGGTTGGTAGTGCACTTGCAATGAGCGAATGCCCGGCGTGAGGTCAATCACGCCGGGCAGTTGTTTGTGTTCCAAAGCCTGCATCAAGGCGTGGGCGCGAAAGCGCAGCACCAGGTCCAATTCGGCGGCACCGATTTCCAGCAGCAGGTGGGTGTCGCCGGCTAATCTCGCCACCAGGCGGGTATCGTCCTGGCCGATATCCAACACCACAGGCGACGCAATCCCTTGTGCGAGCGAGCTTGCTCGCGATAGCGGCGAGACATCCAAAGCCGACGTATCTGACAGACCGCCATCGCGAGCAAGCTCGCTCCCACATTGATCCCATTCCAAGGCCAGTAAGCGGGCGGTCTTCAGGTCCACTGGCACGAATCGCACTTTGTCCCCGGCCTTGAGCTGTCCCAACTGCCAGAGGTCCGCCTCGATCACCGTCACCGGGCAGACGAAACCGCCCAGGCTCGGGCCGTCGGGGCCGAGGATGACGGGCATGTCGCCGGTGAAGTCCACGGCGCCGATGGCGTAGGGGTTGTCATGGATGTTGGAGGGGTGCAGCCCAGCCTCGCCACCGTCGGCGCGAACCCATTCAGGTTTCGGCCCGATCAGGCGCACGCCCGTGCGGCTGGAGTTGAAATGCACTTCCCATGCAGTGTCGAAGAAGGTCTGGATGTAGCGCTCGGTGAAATATTCGGGCGCGCCGTGGGGGCCGTAGATCACGCGAATCTGCCGCACGCTCGGCAGTTCCAGGACCGGTGCGCTCGTTGGCGGCAACGTCGAGTGCTTGTCCAGCGCCGCCAGGTGCAGCACGTCACCGGTGCACAGCGCGCGTCCGCCATGGCCGCCGAACTGACCGAGGGTAAAGGTGCTTTTACTGCCCAGGTAATCCGGTACTTGTACGCCACCCTGCAGGCACAGGTAGCTGCGTGCCCCGGCACCGGAGATGTTGCCGATGGCGAGGGTAGAACCGGCAGCAATCGACAACGGGGTGTTCATCGGTACGGCTTCACCGTCGAGCGTGAGGGCAATCACCGCACCGGTCACCGCCACCCGGGCATCGCAGTTGAAACGCAGCAGCGGCCCGTTCATGGTGATTTCCAATGCCGCCGCACCGTCTTCGTTGCCCAGCAGACGATTACCCAGGCGCAGCGAACGCCTGTCCATCGGTCCCGACGGCGGCACCCCCACGGCCCAATAACCGAGGCGGCCGGGATAGTCCTGGACACTGGTCTGGGTGCCGGGGCTGAGCACTTCCACGGTATTGGCGCGATAGACCAACGCTTCCAGGCAGCGGGTCCAGGGTTGGCCGTTGGCAAACGGCGCGTCGAGAAGAATCTGTTGCAGGTAGTGGCGGTTGGTTTCGACGCCGTACAGCAGGCTTTCGTCCAGCGCTTGATGCAAGCCCAGCCGCGCTTGCTCGCGGGTCGGCGCCCAGCGAATGACCTTGGCGATCATCGGGTCGAAGTAGGGCGGGATCTGGCAACCGGCATCGACCCAGGTGTCGATGCGCAGTGCTTTGCCGTCGGCCTGCGGAAATTTCACCGCGGTCAACAGCCCCGGGCTTGGCTGGAAATCCCGGCCCGGATCCTCGGCATACAGACGTGCCTGGATCGCGTGGCCCTCGGCCTTCAAGCCCTGGCCCAGCTCGCTCAGTGGCGGCAGATCACCGGCCGCCAGTTGCACCATCCAACGCACCAGGTCCACGCCCCACACCTGCTCGGTGACGCCGTGCTCCACTTGCAGGCGGGTGTTCACTTCCAGGAAGTAGAAGCGCCCCGCGTCGCTGTCGAACACGAACTCCACGGTGCCGGCGCTGCGGTAGTTCACGGCCTGGGCCAGTTGGATCGCCGCCGCGCAGAGTTCGTCGGCCATGCCTTCGGGCAAGTTCGGTGCCGGGGTTTCCTCGAGGACTTTCTGGTTGCGCCGTTGCACCGAGCAGTCGCGTACGCCCAGGGCGATCACCTGGCCCAGGCCGTCGCCGAATACTTGCACTTCCAGATGCCGCGCGCGTTCGATGTACTTCTCGATGAACACCCCGGCATCGCTGAAGTTGTTCTGGCCCAGGCGCTTGACCGCTTCGAAGGATTCGCTCAGGTCGGCGGCGCTGCGACACACGCGCATGCCGATGCCGCCGCCGCCAGCGGTGCTTTTGAGCATCACCGGATAGCCGACCTGTGTGCCGGCCAAGAGCGCGGCATCGAGGCTGTCGAGCAGTTCGGTGCCTTCGAGCAGCGGTACGCCGTGTCGACGGGCCAGGTCTCGGGCGGTGTGCTTGAGGCCGAACACGCGCAGTTGCTCTGGCGTCGGACCGATGAAGGCGATGCCGGCGGCTTCGCAGGCTTCGGCGAAAGCGGCGTTTTCCGAGAGGAAACCGTAGCCGGGATGGATCGCCGTCGCGCCGCTGCTTTTGGCGATCGCCAGGAGCTTGTTCACCGCCAGGTAAGTACCGGCCGCCGCACCATCGCCCAGGCAGTGAGCTTCATCGGCCTGCTGGATATGCAAGCTGGCGGCGTCAGCCTGGGAGTACACCGCGACGCCTTTGACCTCCAGCTCGCGCAAAGTCCGCAGGATGCGGCAAGCGATGGCACCACGGTTGGCGATCAGGATTTTTTCGAACATGGCATTGCCCCCTCAGGCATGCGTGCTGCCTGAACTGGGATGCGGGCCGTCCCGCAGTTTTCGATGGCCGACGGGGTCGTCCCCGACAGCAAACTTCCAAACAGCACTGCACCCCTTGTGGGAGCGAGCCTGCTCGCGATAGCGGTGATTCATCCAACATCAATGTGACTGACAGATCGCTATCGCGAGCAGGCTCGCTCCCACAGGGGATTGGTGGTGTTCATAAAATCTGTATTTATTTGATGCACTGCCCCGACCGGCTCTGGCACAACACAAACAGCCAGCGCCGCAGGCGGCTGAGTTTCAGTTCCATATCAAAAGCTCCGCTGGCGTGGGGTTGTAGGCGTTGCACGGGTTGTTCAGTTGCGGGCAGTTGGAGATCAGGACGATCACGTCCATCTCGGCCCGCAGGTCGACGTATTTGCCGGGCGCCGAAATCCCGTCCTCGAACGTCAGGCCGCCGTCGGCGGTGACCGGCACGTTCATGAAGAAGTTGATGTTCGGTCCGATGTCGCCCTTGCCCAGCCGACCGTCGTGGGCGCAGGCCCGCAGGTAGTTGTCGCGGCAACTGTGCATGTAGCGTTTTTCCAGGGCGTAGCGCACGGTGTTGCTTTCCTGGGCGCAGGCGCCACCGAGGGTGTCGTGGCGCCCGCAGGTGTCTTCAACGATGGTCAGCATGGGTTGGCCGAGGTTGGAATACAGCACGCTGCCGGTGCTCAGGTAAACGCTGTTCTGCCGGCGCAGGGTGCGCTGCACGTCATAGCGTTCCCTGGGGTTGGCCAGGCTGTAGAACAGCGTATCGACCGCCTGGTTGCCTTCCAGGTCGAGGATGCGCAGGGTCTGGCCGGCCTTGACCTCTGTCAGCCAAGGTTCTCCGGCGGGAATCGTGGCACGGTAGACGGCGGTATCGGGTTGCTTGTGTGCGGTGGCGATGGCGAGTGACATGGCAGCGATCCTCAGGCGAACAGGCGGTCGGTATTGATGAAGCCGCGCTGGTTTTCCGGGCGCGAATGGCGACAGTGCTCGGCGACGCTGGCGTCGGCATTCATCCAGCTGAGCTTGAGCGGTTGCGGGGCGTAGTGCGGATTCGGGTCCATCGGATGTTGTAGCGCGGTCAGCACCACCAGGGTGTCCATCGGTGCATAGAGCTCGATGTAGTCGCCGGCCTGGGAGTTGCCTTCAACGAAGTGAAAGCCTCCGGCCTCATCGACATCGACCCGACTGAACAGGTTGAGGGTCATCAGCAGGTCGGACAGGCCCAGCCCCCATTTACCCAGCTCCACCAGCAGGTTGTCGGTGCCGTTGCGAAAGAAGCCGTTGCGCAGTTCCTGATAGCGGCCTTGGCCGTATTTTTCAGCGACCTCTTCGGCGCAGAGCACGCCGCCAAGGCTGTCGCTCCAGCCGCAGGTGTCGGCGGTGATGGCCGCCAGTACCCGGCCCATGTCCGAGTACAGGCAATGGCCGGCGGTGAGTTTGGCGGTGTGTTGGCATTTGAGGCTGTCGGGCAGGTTCAGGCGTTCGGTTTTCTCGTTGGCATTGAGCAGCGTCAGGCTCACGTTGGCCCCGCCGCGCAGGTCGGTCAGGCGCAGCAGTTGGCCGCGCTTGAGCACGAACGAACGGTGGCCGCCACCGGGCAGCAGTTCTTCGGCGAAGGGGGGGAACAGAGAGATCGAATCGGTCATGGCAAAACTCCTTTCAAGCGATACGCAACGTGCCGGCCAGTGCGGCGGGCAGGGCGTCGACGGCGGCACGAGGGGTGCGGCGGTCGCTGTTCAATGGAATGTCGTAGGTAATGCGTGCGCCATAGGCGCTGGGGGCGTGCGGGTCGACACGAACTTTGTCGAACACCAGCAGGCGCGTGCCGAGGCTGAAACCTTCGGACAAGTCATGGGTGACCATGAACACCGTCAGCCGGGTTTCGCGCCACAGTTCCAGCAACAGGGCGTGCATGTCTTTGCGAATGCCCGGGTCGAGGGCGCCGAAGGGTTCGTCCAGCAGCAGGACGCGGGGCTTCATGATCAGCGCCTGGGCGATGGCCAGCCGCTGTTGCATGCCCCCGGACAGTTGCGCCGGGTACTTGTCCAGCGCATGGCCCAGGCCGACCTTGTCCAGCAGTTGTGCGGCATCTTCGCGGGCCTGGCGTTTGGCGCTACCGAACAGACGCCCCAGCAGCGGCGAGCGCGGCAACTCCAGGCCCAGGGCGACGTTGTCCAGAACCGTCAGGTGCGGGAACACCGAGTAGCGCTGGAACACTACGCCCCGGCTGGCATCCGGTTCACCGGCCAAGGGTTCGCCATCCAGGAGAATCTGTCCGCGACTGGCGCGCTCCTGGCCCAACAGCAAGCGCAGGAAGGTCGACTTGCCGCAGCCCGACGCCCCCACCAGTGTGCAGAACTCACCCTCGGCGACCCTCAGGTTCAAACGCTCCAGTACCACCTGATCGGCGTATTGTTGCCAGACGTTGTTCACCGTAATGAAGCTCATGCCTTCGCCCCCTCGTACCAGGGGAACGCTCGCCGGGTCAGGCGCTTGAGGCCCCAGTCCATCAGCCAGGCGAGCAGGGTGATCCACACCACGTAGGGCAAGATCACGTCCATCGCCAGGTAACGTCGCACCAGGAAAATCCGATAGCCCAGCCCATCGGTGGAGGCGATGGCTTCGGCGGCGATCAGAAACAGCCAGGCCGAACCCAGCATCAGCCGCAGGGAAATCAACAGGCGTGGCAGCAATTGCGGCAGCACCACCCGCAGTATCAGCGTCCAGGTCGAAGCGCCGAGGGTCTGGGCCTTGATCAGCAGTTCGGACGGAATTTCCCGGGCGCGCTGTTCCAAGTCGCGAGCCAGGCACGGGGTGATGCCAATCACGATCAGCATCACTTTTGACAGTTCCCCCAGGCCGAAGACGATGAACAGGATCGGCAGGATGGCCAGCGGCGGCACCATCGACACCACGGTGAGCAGCGGCGATAACGGCGCGCCCAACAGCGGCAGCGTACCGGCGGCGATACCCAGACACAGTCCGGCCAGGGCGCTGATACCCAAACCGATGGCCAACCGGCGCAGGCTCGACGCGGTGTCTTGCCAGAGCAGGTATTCGCCACTGCGGGCATCGGCGGTGAAGGCCAGGCGTTTCACCGCATCGGCCATTTGTACGGCGCTGGGCAGCAATTTGTCGTTGGGGTTGTCCGTCAACCGTTCGGCCGAGCCCATGAAGTAGGCGAACAACACCAGCGCGAAGGGCAGGATCACCAGCAACAAGCGGCTGGGACGATCCGGGTAGCGGTTGATCAGGCGCATGCCAGGTCCTCCGGTTTACAGCTTGGCGTCGGCGGCCAGCTGTACGTAGGTCGGGTCAAAGCGCAGCTTGAGGTTGGCCTTGTCGCCGCGGGTCACGCCATTGGCGAACGTCATGCCGACCGCGTCGGTGCTCTTGGCGCCTTCGCCCAACAAGCCGTGCTGGAACGAGAACGCGGCCACTTTGCCCATGGTGGCGGGCAGTTGTTCGCTGGTGGCGAAGGTGAGCGCTTCCTTGGGCGTGGCGAACAATTTGGTGGTGTCCAGTTGCGCCTGGAAACCTTTGAGGTCGGTGCCCGAGGCTTTGGCCATGTGTTCCAACGCGGCCTGGCTGGCGGCGTTTTTTGCGTTCATCAGCGCCACCACTTCAAACCAGGCACCGGTCAACGCTTTGCCCAGGGCCGGGTTGTCCTGCAGGGTCTGGGTGTTGACCACCATCATGTCCATGATCTCGCCGGGAACCTGGCTGGAATTGAACACTTCGCTCACCCCTGGCTGGGCCTTGATGTCCGAGAGCATCGGGTTCCAGGTGGTGACGGCCTTGACCTGGTCGGTGTTGAAGGCGGCGGAGATATCGGCGTCGGAGGTGTTGACGACTTTCAGGTCTTTTTCGGCGAGGCCCACGGAGTCCAGGGCGCGGGCCAGCAGGTAATGGGACACCGACAATTCCACCAGATTGACGTCCATGCCCTTGAGGTCAGCGACTTTCTTGCCCTCACCCTTGAGGACGATGCCGTCGTTGCCGTTGGAGAAATCGCTGACGATCAGTGCGGTGCTGTCCACGCCACCGGCGGCGGGAATGGTCAGGGCGTCCATGTTGGTCATGGTGCAGCCGTCGAACTGACCGGCGGTGTACTGGTTGATGGATTCGACGTAGTCGTTGAGCTGCACGACATCGATCTTGATGCCGTATTTTTTCGCCCACTTGTCGACGATGCCTTGGCTGCCAGCGTATTCCCAGGGCATCCAGCCGGCGTAAATGGTCCAGCAGACGCTGAAGTGATCTTTTTGTGCGGCGACGGACGAGAAGCTCAGGAGGGCCGAGAGTACGGCGAGGAGCAGGGCGGACAGACGAAGCTTGAACATGGTGGTTCTCCAGTTGATCAAGGGCGGACAGGAGCAACGCGGCACCGCGAACGGTGGCTTGTCTCCCGGGCTTTTGTCCCGCCGTGTAACCTCAACTGGAGGTCGCCAACTCTCGGACCAGCCACTCGCCAGAAGCGAGCCGGAACCCTAGTCAGCCATTGCAAATTGTGGTGCCGCGAACCTGTGATGACTCCTGCACGGAGTTTGTTAAAGCGAGAGCCGTGCCAATTCCGGCAAAGGCCCGGGCCAGAGAGGGCAAGTGTCGGGAACGGATGATTGAGGGCGGATTTGTGCTTGTTTGTGGTGCCTTGCGCACCGGAAGAGGGCGACGAAGGACATGTTTCTAGTTGTTGCCAGGTCGCACCAGATTCCGATTTGGCTGTCTGAGTATGTGTCAGTCACACCACGTTGACTGCCGCCCATCAGCGTCGCTGATGTGGCCCATCCGCGGTCCAGGAGGCCGCCATGTATCGACGACTGCTGCTCATTGCGTTTCTCGGTTTGACTCTTTCGGCCTGCGTGCCTTTTTACGACGGAGACTCGAGCTACTACCGTTCCGAGGTCTACACCTCACCGGCGCCAGTCTATTATGGTGGCGCGAGTTATTATTCGGCCCCGCGTGGTTATTACGCCCCGCGGTACTACCAACCGGCGCCGCGCTACTACTCGGCTCCGCGCTACTACCAACAAGGCCCACGCTACTACTCGCCACCGCGAGCGGCGTACCGGTCTTATCCGCACCGGGGCGGCTGGGACGGCCGTGACCGGGGCGGTTGGAATGACGACCGACGTGGTCGGGGCGGGCGTGATCATTGGGGACGCGGCGATCATGACCGTGGACGCGGCAATCACGATGGACGGGGCAACCACCGCTGATCTCTGGGCAACAAGAAGCGGCGCATTGAGCGCCGCTTTTTTTGGTGCGCCCAGCATGGGCGCAATCTTGTGGGTGAAAGTCCCGCCGTAAGCTGACCACAGCGAATGAAGTGAAGCGCAACTGCATGAGGGCGACCGAGTGTGGGGAGGAAGCGTGGAGCGAAGCCGTGAGCCGATGAACAAGAACCGGATATAAGGCGAAGCCGACCAGGGTGAGCGGGCCAAAAACCGCGAAACTCTTGTGGTCAAAGGGCGGCTGCGTAGATCCGGCGGCTGTGCGGTGAAGGATTGCGTTCTTACCTGGGGAGATCTCGCCTTATGCCTGAAAGGGCGACGGTGCAAACCGGAGCGAGAAGTCAGCAGAGGCCGTAGTAGTCTTTTTTTCTTTTTTTGACGAAGGGCCGAACGAGAGAAAGCGTCATAGGCCATGTTGATGCGAAAGACCGGAAGTCAGATGCCTGCCAAACGCGGGGCGGATGGGAGGGACGCGAGCGGTGAAGCCGTGAGTGCCTCCATCAGCGACGAGGTCAATTGCCCGCAAGATGAATCCTACAACGCAGGGCAAGGGCTGCTGGAACGGGCCTTTGCGAGAGCGAACCTGAAACGGGCTTGGAGACGAGTCAGGGCCAACAAAGGAGCTGCTGGAGTCGACGGTTTGGACATTGAACAGACCGCCAAACTTTTGCAGTCCCGATGGCCTGTGATCTGCGAACAGCTTCTTTCAGGCGTCTACCGGCCCAGTCCGGTACGGCGCGTGGTCATTCCCAAGCCTGACGGCGGTGAACGCGAGTTAGGCATTCCAACGGTCACCGACCGGTTGATTCAACAAGCGCTGCTGCAAGTCCTGCAACCACTGCTCGATCCAACCTTCAGTGAACACAGCTACGGCTTTCGTCCGGGGCGCAGTGCGCAGGACGCCATCCTGGCGGCTCAGCGCCATGTGTCTGCGGGGCTCAAGGTGGTAGTGGATGTTGATCTGGAGAAGTTCTTCGACCGGGTCGACCACGACATCTTGATGGATCGCTTACGCAAACGGATAGCAGATCAGGCGGTCATTCGCCTGATCCGTGCGTATCTGGATGCGGGAACGCTGATCAATGGCGTGGTCGAGAAAAGCCGCCTGGGGACGCCGCAAGGCGGCCCGCTGTCGCCGTTGCTGGCGAACGTGCTGCTGGACGAAGTGGATCGAGAGCTTGAACGCCGAGGTCATAGTTTTGTGCGCTATGCCGATGATGCGAATGTGTACGTTCGCAGTCAGAAGGCCGGGCAGCGAGTGATGTCCTTGCTCAAGTGTCTGTATGAAAAGCTGCACTTGAGCGTCAACGAGAGCAAGAGTGCGGTGACGAGTGCGTTTGGTCGCAAGTTTCTGGGATACGCCTTCTGGGCCTCTCAGGGCGAAGCCAAGCGAGCCGTCTCATTTAAAGCGCAAAAGCAGTTCAAGCAGCGAATACGCTGGCACACCCGACGCTCATGTGGCCGTAGTTTGCAGCAGATCGTCGATGATCTGCGCCCTTACATTCTGGGTTGGAAAGCTTATTTCGGACTGTCGCAAACCCCAGCCGTCTGGCGCGAGCTGGACGAATGGATACGGCACCGATTACGAGCAATCCAGCTCAAGCAATGGAAGCGCGGAACGACGACCTACCGGGCGTTGCGGGCACTGGGGGCGAGTGTGGAAGTCGCGAGGAAGATCGCGGGGAATGCTCGCCGTTGGTGGAGCAACAGCCGGTATGAGCTGAACCGTGTGCTGAGTATCGCCTGGTTCGACAGCTTGGGTTTACCGCGTCTCTCCTGACCTCAATCTCTCGAACCGCCCGGTGCGGACCCGCATGCCGGGTGGTGTGGCAGGGGAACGGCCTATGAAGGCCGTCCCCTATGCCGATTGTCTGCAATAAACCCGATGGGATAACGCTTGTGGGAGCGAGCTTGCTCGCGATTACGGTGTGTCAGGCACCCTTGATATTGCTGACCCGACGCCATCGCGAGCAAGCTCGCTCCTACAGAGGGCTTTATTCGTTGGACAAATCCGCCAATGGATGCCGACCTTCCCACGCCTTGTGAAAGTGCGCCTCCACTGCGGCTTCGGGCACATGGTTGATGTCCGGCCAGTGCCAGCGGGGTTTGTGGTCCTTGTCGATCAGGCGCGCCCGCACGCCTTCGCTGAATTCCGGATGACGGCAGCAGTTGAGGCTCAAGGTGTATTCCATCCGGAACACACCGGCCAAGGACAAATGCCGGGCCCGGGCGATCTGCTCCCAGACCAGGTGAGCGGTCAACGGCGAGCCTTCGGTCATGGTCTTGGTGGCTCGGGCGATCAGTGGATCAGGATGATCCACCAACAGGCTGAGGGCTTTCCAGGCGCAACGCACGTCGCTGACATCCAGCCACTCATCGATTTTCGGCCGCCGCGGCAGCCATTGGGCTTCGGGCAGTTGGGTGATGGCTTCCTGCTGCAAGGCCTTGAGCAAGCTGTTGAGCTGCATCTCGGTCTGCTCCTGCCAATTGAGTTGCAGCAGGCCTTCGATCAGGTCGTCCTGTTGTTCATCCAGCAAAAAACGGTCGGCCAGGCCCAGGTCGATGGCGTCCCGAGCATTCATGTGGGCGCCGGTCAGGCCAAGAAACAGCCCGAGCTTGCCGGGTAGGCGCGACAAGAACCAACTGGCGCCGACATCCGGGTACAGGCCGATGCTGATCTCCGGCATGGCCAGGCGGCTGCTTGGCGTGACGATGCGGGTACTGGCGCCTTGCAGCAGCCCCATGCCGCCGCCCAGAACATAGCCGTGGCCCCAGCACAGCAAGGGTTTGGGGTAGGTGTGCAGGTTGAAGTCCAAGCGGTATTCCGCCGCGAAGAATTGTGCCGCCAGCGGTGGTACTTCGCCGGGATGAGCGCGGCAGGCTTCCACCAGGCTGCGCACTTCACCGCCGGCGCAGAAGGCCTTGGCACCATTGCCGCGCAACAGCACGCAAACGACCTGCGGCTCCCTGGCCCAGGCATCGAGGCGATCACGCAGGGCGTTGATCATGGGCAGGGATAGCGCGTTCAGGGATTTTTCGGCATCCAGGGTGGCGATGCCGATACGGGCACCGTCGATGCCGGTAAGCTCTTCGAAGTGCAGATTCATCGTGACCTCGATCAGAAATTTGAATGTTCAGTATGACCGCTACGTAGGAAAGTGCCGGTTCTGCGTCAGATCAATTGACAAGCCCTGTAGGCTTTCCTAGGGTGCGCCCATTGTTTTTACCGGATGCAACCATGACTGCTGACGACCGTATCAAACTCGAACCGAGCTGGAAGCAGGCACTGCGTGCCGAGTTCGACCAGCCCTACATGGCAGAGTTGCGCGAATTCCTGCGTCGGGAATACGCCGCCGGCAAGGAGATTTACCCACCGGCATCGTTGATTTTCAATGCCCTCAATTCCACGCCGCTGGACAAGGTCAAGGTGGTGATTCTCGGCCAGGATCCGTACCACGGCCCGGGCCAGGCCCATGGCTTGTGTTTCTCGGTGCAGCCGGGCGTGCCGACTCCGCCGTCGCTGGTGAACATCTATAAGGAATTGAAGCGCGATCTGAACATCGACATCCCGAATCACGGCTACCTGCAAAGCTGGGCCGACCAGGGCGTGTTGCTGCTCAACACGACCCTGACCGTGGAGCGCGCCAATGCCAACGCCCACGCCAAAAAAGGTTGGCAGCACTTTACCGACAGGATCATTGAAGTCGTCAGCGAACACCAGCCGCACTTGGTGTTCCTGCTGTGGGGCGCCCATGCCCAGAGCAAGCAGAAGCTGATCGATGCGACCAAGCATTTGGTGTTGACCTCGGTCCATCCGTCACCGCTGTCGGCCCACCGAGGTTTCATCGGTTGCGGGCATTTCAGCCGGACCAACAAGTTTCTCCAGCAGCAGGGCGAGAAGCCGATCGATTGGCGGTTGCCGCCGGTTTGAATGGTTGGCTGTGAGGGCCCCATCGCGAGCTTGCTCGCGATGAAGGCAACTGGGTTACGAATTTGAACCCGGCCTGCTCGCCCAATACCTGAACAACGGCTCCGCCAGAAACAGCACGAACAGCAACCGCATCACCTGCAACGCCGTCACCAAGGGCACCGACAGTTGCAGCGTCTCCGCCGTCAGGCTCATTTCCGCGATGCCGCCTGGCATCATGCCCAGCGTCAACGAACGCAGGTCCAGATGGGACAAGGTGCTCAACCCTAGGGCTGCAAGCGTGGCGATCAGCATCGTCAACACCGTGCCAACCAACGTACGGCCCATGAACGACGGTGCCCGACGAAAGAACTGCCGGTTGAAATGACAACCCAATCCGCTGCCGATCAGCCACTGGCCGATCTGGCTGGCGCCGTTGGGCAGGCCAATGTGCAGGTCCCAACCGATGCTCACCGCCGCACTCACCAATAACGGTCCGAACAACCAGGGGTTCGGCTGGCGCAAGCGCTCCCAGACCCAGGCGAGCAGGGCGCCCGCCGGAAACAGGAGCGCCAGCCACAGCCAGTCCACCGTCGTGGCGTGTTGCACCGGCGCACCTTCGCCCAACAGGTACTTGAAGGCTGCCGGTACGCACAGCACCACCACCAGTACCCGCAGGCTCTGGCCCGCCGCGACACGGCTGAGGTCCGCGCCGTTGCGGGCACCGAGGTTGACCATTTCGCCGGAACCGCCCGGCATGCTCGAGAAAAACGCGGTAGCGCGGTCTTCGCCGGTGCGACGCATCAGCCAGACACTTACCACGCTGGACACGCTGGTGATCAGCGCGCCGAAGAAGATCAGGCCAAAATGGCTCAGGACCTGCTCCATCACTACGGGAGTGAAGTGCAGGCCAATGCCGATGCCCACCACCCATTGGCCGCATTTACGACCGCCGGGGATTTCCATCAGTTGCCACGGCGTAAGACAGCGCACCAGGATGATCGCCAGCAACGAGCCGACCATCCAGGGCAAAGGCCAGCCGATCAGGCTGGCCAGGTAACCGCCGGCCAGGCCGACCAGCGGTGTTCCCCACCATTGTCTGAAGGTCGCTTCAGACATTGGCCAGGGCGCGACGTTGTGCAGCGCGGCGACGCCAGATTCGCAGCAATGGCATGAACAGCATGATCGCTGTCAGGATCCAGCAGCCGAAGGTGATCGGGCTCGACCAGAGGATCTCCAGCGCACCGTTGGAGATCGACAGCGCACGCCGCAGGTTCTGCTCCATCAGCCCACCGAGGATGAAGCCCAGCAGCACCGGCGACAGCGGGAAGTCCAACTTGCGCAGGATGTAGCCGAAGATACCGATGCCGATCATCAGGAACAGGTCGAACGTGGTGGCATGCACCGCATAGACACCGATCCCGGTGATGATCGCGATGACCGGAACCAACGCCCAGTTCGGCACGGCCAAGATGCGGGTGAAGATGCGGATCATCGGGATGTTGAGGATCACCAGCATGATGTTGGCGACGAACAACGACGCGATCAGGCCCCAGACGATGTCCGGCTGTTGCTGGAACAGCAGGGGGCCAGGGGTAATGTTGTACAGCGACAGCGCGCCGATCATCACCGCCGTAGTGCCCGAGCCGGGAACGCCGAGGGTCAGCATCGGCACGAGTGCGCCGCAGGCTGCACCGCCGATGGCGGTTTCCGGCGCCGCGAGGCCACGCTTGTCGCCCTGGCCGAACGTGCCACCGGTTCCGGCGATGCGCTTTTCAGTCATGTAGGCCACGGCACTGGCCAGGGTCGCGCCCGCGCCAGGCAATACGCCCATGATGAAGCCGAGCACGCCACAGCGGATGTTCACCCAGAACACCGAGGCCGCTTCCTTGACGTTGAACATCATCCGCCCGGTGGCTTCCACCGCTTCCTGGCCGCGATGGGTTTTCTCCAGCAGCAACAGGATTTCACTGATGGAGAACAAACCCAGCACCAGCACGACGAACTGAATCCCGTCGGTCAGGTGGATATTGTCACCGGTGAAGCGGTAGACACCGCTGTTGGCATCGATCCCGACACTGGACAGGAACAGGCCAATCAGCGCCGCGATGAACGTCTTGAGCGGTCGGTCGCCGGCCATGCCGCCGAGGCAGACAATGGCGAACACCATCAGAACGAAGTATTCCGCCGGTCCGAACGCAATCGCCCATTTGGCCAACAGTGGTGCGAACAACACCATGCCGCAGGTGGCGATGAACGCGCCGATGAACGAACTCCACGCCGACAGCGACAACGCCACCCCGGCCAGGCCCTGACGCGCCATCGGGTAGCCGTCGAGGGTGGTCATCACGGTGGAGGCTTCACCGGGGATGTTGAGCAGGATCGAGCTGATGCGTCCGCCATATTCACAACCCAGGTACACCGCCGCCAGCAGGATCAGCGCCGATTCCGGCGGCAGCCCCAATGCGAAGGCGATCGGGATCAGCAGCGCCACGCCGTTGATCGGGCCCAGGCCCGGCAGCAGGCCGACCACGGTGCCGATCAAGGTACCGCTCAGGGCCGTGACGAGGTTGTAGGGGGTCAATGCAACGCCAAAACCCTGGCCGAGATAATTCAGGGTATCCATATCAATTCTCCAGGACGTCGAGCAGGCCAAGGGGCAGCGGCACGTCCATCAGCTTGTCGAACAACAGATAAAGACCGATGGCCATCAGGCTGATGATCACCACGCTCGGCACCCAGCGACCGCCATACAGGCGCGCCATCGGCACACCGATCAGGATGCTGGCGATGATGAAGCCCAGGGGTTCGAAGGTCCCGGCGAAGACCAGCAGCAGTACCACGCAGATGCCGATCTTCTGCAGGGTTTCACGGTCCAGTTGCGGGTCTTCATCGCTGTGCACGATGGGGGTAGGGCGAAACAGCATGTACAGCAGCGCCAGGCCCATCAGTCCCAGGATCAATAATGGAAAGGCGCGCGGGCCGACCGGTTCGTAGGAAAAGGCGGCCTGATACGGCCAGGCCATCAGCACCAGGCCGATACAGACCAGCAGCAGCACCGCGGCAAAAATACGTTGGATGGTGAGCATGACTAACTCCTGGGCGGCGCCGACAGTACCAGCGCCGCCGCGAGAACAGAGACGGTTACTGGATCAGGCCGAACTCTTTGGCCAGCACCTTGTAATCAGCCACTTGCTTCTTCACGTAGGTGTCCAGTTCCGGGCCGGTCATGGCGAACGGGAACAGCTCGCGCTGGTCGCGCAGCTTGGCGAACTCTTCGGAAGCCAGCAGTTTGTCGAAGGCGTCTTTCCACCAGGCGTAGTCTTCATCGCTGACCTTCGGCCCGAGATAGAAGCCGCGAACCACCGGCCAGAGGATGTCGTAGCCTTGTTCACGGGCCGTCGGAATGTCTTTCATTTCCGGCTCGTCCAGGCGTTTATCGGAGAACACCGCCAACAGACGCATGTCACCACTCTGGATGTGCGGCATGGAGTCGGAGATGTCGGTACTGCCCACTTGGATATGGCCACCGAGCAGAGCAGTGGCGATTTCACCGCCGCCTTCAAGCGCCACGTAGCGCAGTTTGCGCGGGTCGATGCCGGCAGCCTTGGCGATCAACGCGGTTTGCATCCAGTCCTGGCTGCCCACGGTGCCACCGGAACCGATCACCACCGAGCCTGGATCTTTCTTCAGGGCCTGTACCAGATCGTCGAGGGTCTTGTAGGGCGAGTCGCTTTTCACGGCGATGGCCCCATAGCTGGTGCCAACGGCCGCCAGCCAGCGCACGGCGCTTTCATCGAAACGACCGAACTTGCCCTGGGCCAGGTTCAACAGCGAACCGCTGGACCAGGCCACCAGCGTGCCGGCGTCGGCCGGACGCTGGGCGACCACTGCGTTGTAGGCCACCGCGCCGACACCGCCGGGCATGTAGGTCACGCGCATTGGCTTGGTCAGCAGCTTCTGGTTGACCAGCGCGCTTTGCGCCAGCTTGCACGTCAGGTCGAAACCGCCGCCAGGGGAGGCCGGGGCGATGCATTCGGGGCGCTTGGGCTCTTTGGATGGATCAGCGGCGAGCAGCTGCCCGGCGAACATCAGGCATCCGGCGGCCAGGGCTACTTTACGCAGTGATAGGTTCATTGTTGTCTCCACAGGAATTGTTGTTGTGTGTGGTGAAAATGTGTCGTTGACGGATTCCCGCCCCGGGTCATCGCTGATGGTTGACGCAGGTCGTTATCGGAATTGAATGCGTGGTGGCACCGCCCAGGGCGGTCTGGTTGAAGCGAGAAGGGCGAGCAGGCGCTGGGGCCTGGAGCTGCATGGACGGCATGGACGGCATGGTGAATACTCCGCTTTTATTTTTCTTATAGGGCGAAAACGCTTCGAGGCATTTTTCGTTCGCGATGGGGTGTCGCGGCGGGCAGTCGAAACTATCCGTAAAGGGACTCTAATGGCTCAACCTTTCGCTAACCTTTCAAAAGCTTTCAGAATGTTTTTGCCTTCACAGCGACGGATGCGGCTGTAAACTCCGCGCCAAAGAATGGCGTCGACCATCCCTGAATCGAGGAATAACCCATGCGTGTTCTGCTCGTCGAAGACCATCTGCAGCTCGCCGAAAGCGTTGCCCAAGCGCTCAAGAGCACCGGTTTGACCGTGGACGTGCTGCACGACGGCGTCGCGGCCGACCTGGCCTTGAGCAGCGAGGAATACGCTGTGGCGGTGCTCGATGTCGGGCTGCCGCGCATGGACGGTTTCGAGGTGCTGGCGCGCCTGCGGGCGCGCGGCAAGACGTTGCCAGTGCTGATGTTGACCGCCCGCAGCGACGTCAAGGACCGCGTCCATGGCCTCAACCTCGGTGCCGACGATTACCTGGCCAAGCCATTCGAACTCACTGAGCTGGAGGCCCGGGTCAAGGCCCTGTTGCGCCGCAGCGTACTGGGCGGCGAACGTCAGCAGCGTTGTGGTGGGCTGGTCTATGACCTGGACACCCGTCGCTTTACCCTCGACGAGGAATTGCTGACCCTGACATCCCGCGAGCAAGCCGTGCTGGAAGCGTTGATAGCCCGGCCGGGGCGGGTGATGAGCAAGGAGCAACTGGCGGCCCAGGTGTTCGGCCTGGACGAAGAGGCCAGCCCCGACGCCATTGAAATCTACGTCCATCGCCTGCGCAAGAAACTCGACGGTCATGCGGTCGCGATCGTGACGTTCCGCGGCTTGGGCTATCTGTTGGAAAACCGCAATGCATAAGCCCGACAGCTTGCGCTGGCGGCTGCTCTGGAACCTGGCGTTGCTGCTGGTGGTGCTGATGCTCGCCAGCGGCTTGAGTGCCTACTGGAACGGTCGCGAAGCGGCGGACACCGCCTATGACCGGACCCTGCTGGCCTCGGCCCGGACCATCGCCGCGGGCCTGTCCCAGCGCGACGGCAGCCTCAGCGCGGATGTGCCCTACGTGGCTCTGGACACCTTTGCCTACGACAGTGCCGGACGCATTTACTACCAGGTCAATGACATCGACAAGAAGTTGATTTCCGGTTACGAAAACCTCCCCGGCCCGCCGCCCGGGACACCACGCACGGACGATTATCCAGCCCTGGCGCGCTTCTATAACGCCCAGTACCAAGGGCAGAACGTGCGGGTGGTGAGCCTGCTCAAGGCGGTGAGCGAGCCAAACATGAATGGCATGGCGGAAATTCGCGTGGCGGAAACCGAGGAGGCGCGGGTCAGCATGGCCCGTGGCCTGATGGCCGACACGCTGTTGCGCCTGGGCATGCTGGCCGTGGGCGCGCTGCTGTTGGTGTGGTTTGCGGTCAGTGCGGCGTTGCGCCCGTTGGAGCGTTTGCGCACGGCGGTGGAGGAGCGTCAGCCGGACGATCTGCGGCCGCTGCCGTTGGTGGAGGTGCAACACGAATTATGGCCGCTGGTGCGGGCTCTCAACCATTTCACCGAGCGCCTGCGCGGGCAATTCGAGCGGCAGGCGCAGTTCATCGCCGATGCCGCCCATGAACTGCGTACGCCCTTGGCCGCGCTCAAGGCACGCCTGGAGCTGGGCTTGCGCGCCAGCGAGCCGGCGACTTGGCGTGAAACCCTGGAAACCGCTGCCCAGGGGACCGATCGATTGACCCACCTGGCCAACCAGTTGCTGTCCCTGGCGCGGGTGGAAAACGGCGCCCGGGCCATTGCCGAAGGCGGCGCACAGTTGCTCGACCTGAGCCAGTTGGCCCGTGAACTGGGCATGGCCATGGCCCCGCTGGCCCATGCCCGAGGCGTGGCGCTGGCCCTGGAAGCCGACGAGCCGGTATGGCTGCGGGGCGAGCCGACCTTGTTGAACGAGCTGTTGAGCAATCTGGTGGACAACGCCCTGGCCCACACCCCGTCGGGCGGGAATGTGATTTTGCGGGTGTCTGCGCCGGCCGTGCTGGAAGTCGAGGACGATGGCCCCGGCATTCCCTTGCATGAACGGGACCGAGTGTTCGAGCGGTTCTATCGACGCAACCAGCAAGTGGCCGGCTCGGGACTGGGGTTGGCGATCGTCGGCGAAATCTGCCGTGCCCATCTGGCGCAGATCACCTTGCACGACGGGGAGGCGGGAGGGCTGAAGGTGCGGGTGAGTTTTATCCCAGGGTAAACCTGGCGATGCAAAACCCTGTGGCGAGGGAGCTTGCTCCCGCTGGGTTGCGAAGCAGCCCTAAGCTTTTGCGGCCGCTGCGCGACCGAGCGGGAGCAAGCTCCCTCGCCACAGGAGCGCTTCGTGGCTTCAGATGTCTCTAATAGAACATCGACCGCGCTTCTTCGATGTCCGCGCACCGGGCCTTGTTCTCCGGGTCGATGCCCAGTTTCTTGAAGGCCGGGACGCCGAACACGTCAATCTTGCTCAGAGGGTGGTCGGTGTCCTTGTAGCAATACAGCGCAGCGACCTGCACCAGATCGACATAATCGATTTGCTTGGAGTCGCGGTTGAAATCCAGGTACAGCCCCGGCAGCTTCACCAACCGTTCCGGAAACTCCCAGACGCTGAGCAGCTTGTCCCCCAGCACCGGATGAATCGTCTCGATGACATGGTTGAGGCTGACCGGGTCCGACAGCAATTCATTATTGTCCTGTGCATACGTGAGGATCGGCAGCACGCCGATCTGGTGCACCAGCCCACCCAATGCGGCCTGGTCGGGCTTGAGTTGGGTGTAGCCACGACACAACGCATAGCTGACGCCGGCGATCTCCAGGCTTTTGCGCCAGACTTCGCGCATCTTCAGTTCCACCACCTCGGAGCGGGCATGGAAAATCTGTTCCATCACCAAGCCAATGGCCAGGTTGCTGCTGTAGTTGACGCCCAGTCGAGTGATGGCCGTGTGCAGGTCAGTGACTTCCTGGGTGGCGCGCAACAGCGGGCTGTTGACCACTTTTATCAGGCGTGCCGAGAGGGCCGTATCGCGGCCGATCACTTTGCTCAGGTTGCTGACGCTGATTTCCGGGTCTTCGGCGGCCCGGCGAATCTGCATGGCCACTTCCGGTAATGTTGGCAGAACCAGGTCATCGTTATCGATGGCCTGCACCAAATCCCGTTGGACCTTATCCGCCAAATCGCTCATTTCGGTTCTCTAGGGTGTTGCGACAAATGCTGCGATCAGCGCTGGATTTCGCGGTCGCGGTCCAGTTCGTAAGGCAGGTCCAACAATTGAAGGCGAGGGCCTTCCAAGGCACCGAGGTGCAGATTGTCATCTTCTGCTGCTTCGGCCTGCAATACCGCCAGCAGTTCAATGTTTCCTTCGCCGCGGGCGGCAACTACCACTTCGCCGATGGAACTGCCGTGGGTGGGGGAGAACAGCGCCGTGCCGGGCTCCGGCAACTCGTTGGCGTCCAGTTGCAGGCGATACAGGCGCCGCTTGAGCTTGCCCAGGTATTGCATGCGGGCGACGATTTCCTGGCCGGTGTAGCAGCCTTTCTTGAAGCTGACGCCGCCGACGGCTTGCAGGTTGAGCATCTGTGGGATGAACAGTTCGCGGGTGCTCGGCATGACCTGACCGATCCCGGCACGGATCTGGCCCAGCAGCCAAGGGTTCAGGTCCGCCTCGGCCAGTTCAGCGCCCAGGCGGGTCCGCAGTGCCTGTGCCTGTTCGGCGGGTGCCCACAATTCGGCGCGGCCGGGAGAAACCCGGATGGCGATCAAGGCTTCATGGCGCGCCACGCTGTCGGTGTCGCTCGGCAGTTCGAGGCCCAGGCCCGCGAGGGCCTTGTCGGCATTTTCCAGGCCGAAGCGAACCCAGGCGGCGCTTTCGTCGGTGAGCTTGGATTTGGAGAACACGGCGTATTTTTTCAGGTCCGCCAATTGCGGCTCGAGCAGTTCGGTGGCCATGGCCATCAATACACCATCACCTTGGAGCAGGATGCGGAAGCTCGATTGCATCCGGCCCTTCTGCGTGCAGCGGGCACCGAGGCTGGCCCGGCTGTCGCTCAGGTAGTCGAGGTTGCAGGTCAATTGGCCTTGCAGGAATTTGCTGGCATCCACGCCGCGGACCGCGAGGACGCCTTCGTGGGACAGGGTGCAGAAAAAAGCGAAATCAGCCATGGGTCATCGCAGGGTAAAAAGTCTGGTAGACATCATAAGGGGACGCCCTTGAAATGGGTAGTTCACAAAGGATCGGTGGTGCCCGAACAAAGCCGTCTGTTGCGCTGTGGCGAGGCCTGTATACTTGCGCTCTATTTGAGGAGCGCTCCATGGTCGAAGATGTTGAACTGAATCGCCTCTACTGGCACAGCCGCCGCGGCATGCTTGAGCTGGATGTGTTGCTGGTGCCGTTCGTGAAAGAGGTTTACCCCCATCTCAATGAAGTGGACCGTGCGTGT
Organism: Pseudomonas sp. FSO-7; assembly: GCF_059579345.1. Lineage (NCBI taxonomy): Bacteria > Pseudomonadati > Pseudomonadota > Gammaproteobacteria > Pseudomonadales > Pseudomonadaceae > Pseudomonas > Pseudomonas sp. FSO-7. The sequence continues at coordinate 1,632,443 of NZ_CM184193.1, forward strand.
TATGTCCGCCTGCTCGAATGCGAGGATCAGGACATGTTCGGCTGGTTCATGGAACGCAGCGAATCCGAAGACCCGGAGTTGCAGCGCATGGTCCGGATGATCCTGGACCGTGTCCAACCCAAGTAATCGCTTCGAATGCCGCTGGCAGGCCTCCGGGCAACTGCTGGCGGCCTATCTGCTGGCCCAGGTGTTCGCCCTGGGGTCGTTGCTTCTGTTGTCCATCCCGTCCTGGTGCGCAGCGCTTGGCGTCATCCTGTGCCTGGCCCATGGCGCCTGGGTCATTCCCCGACAGGTCGTGCTGACCCATCGCCGGGCCTTTCGCGGGTTGCGGCGTAATGCCGCTGGCTGGCAGCTCTGGAGCCGGGCCGATGGCTGGCGGGCTGTGCAACTGCGCCCCGATAGCCTGGCGCTGCCGATGATCATCGTGCTGCGTTTTCGATTGCAGGGTGAATGGCGGGTCCGTTCCCTGTGCGTGCCCCGCGACGCGCTGGCGCCGGATGTCCATCGGCGCCTGCGGGTGCGGCTCAGGTTCAGTCGGCGTAGGTGGGCGGCACCAGGATAGTGTCCAGTGCCTCGGGCAGCAGGTTCGGGTAGTCGAGGGTGTAATGCAGTCCTCGGCTTTCCTTGCGTTCCATGGCCGAGCGAATCATCAGTTCAGCCACCTGGGCCAGGTTGCGCAGCTCGATCAGGTCGCGGCTGACTTTATAGTTGCTGTAGAACTCGTCGATTTCATCCAGCAGCAAACGCACCCGATGCTGTGCCCGTTGCAGGCGCTTGTTGGTGCGCACGATGCCCACGTAGTCCCACATGAATCGCCGCAGTTCGTCCCAGTTGTGGGCGATGATCACGTCTTCGTCAGAATCGGTGACCTGGCTGGCGTCCCACGAGGGCAGGGTGGCTGGAATGGCGATCTGCGGCAATTGCTCGAGGATGTCTGCCGCCGCCGAGCGGGCGTAGACGAAACATTCCAGCAGCGAATTGCTGGCCATGCGGTTGGCGCCGTGCAGGCCGGTGAAGCTGGTTTCGCCAATGGCATACAGGCCAGGCACGTCGGTGCGGCCCTGTTGGTCGACCATCACGCCGCCACAGGTGTAGTGCGCCGCTGGCACCACCGGGATCGGTTGCTTGGTGATATCGATGGAAAATTCCAGGCAGCGCTCGTACACCGTCGGGAAGTGGCTCTTGATGAACGCTTCGGGCTTGTGGCTGATGTCCAGGTAGACGCAATCGATACCCAGGCGCTTCATTTCATGGTCGATGGCCCGGGCGACGATGTCACGCGGCGCCAGTTCGGCGCGCGGGTCGAAGCGTTGCATGAAGCGTTCACCGTTGGGGAGCTTCAAATGGGCCCCTTCGCCACGCAGGGCCTCGGTCACCAGGAAACTCTTGGCCAGCGGGTGATAGAGGCAGGTGGGGTGGAACTGGTTGAACTCCAGGTTTGCTACCCGGCAACCCGAACGCCAGGCCATGGCGATGCCGTCGCCGCAGGCGCCGTCGGGGTTGCTGGTATACAGGTAGACTTTCGCCGCGCCACCGGATGCCAGGACGACGAAGCGCGCGCCGTAGGTGTCGACTTCGCCGGTACCGCGATTGAGCACGTAGGCACCGAGGCAGCGGTCACCGTCCAGGCCCAGGCGTTTTTCGGTGATCAGGTCGATCGCGACGCGCTGTTCCAGCAATTCGATGTTCGGCCGTAATCGCGCCTGGGCGAGCAGGGTCTTGAAGATCGCCGCGCCGGTGGCGTCGGCCGCGTGGATGATGCGCCGATGGCTGTGGCCGCCTTCGCGGGTCAGGTGGAACTCGAAACCGCCGTCTTCGGTGCCCGATTGTTCGTCACGGGTAAACGGCACGCCCTGGTCGATCAGCCATTGGATGGCCTCCCGGCTGTGCTCGACGGTGAAACGCACCGCTTGCGGATCGCAAAGGCCACCGCCGGCGTTGAGGGTGTCGTCGACATGGGATTCAATGGTGTCGGTATCGTCCAGCACGGCGGCGACACCGCCCTGGGCCCAGAAGGTCGAACCGTTGGCCAGGTCGCCTTTGCTCAGTACTGCGATGCGCAAATGCGCAGGCAAGGTCAGGGCCAGGCTCAATCCGGCGGCTCCGCTGCCGATTACCAGAACATCGTGTTGAAACTGTTGGCTCATTCGAATGGTTTCCGCTCAAAGCGACCCGGGTCGGGGTTGGCGCCAGACACCGCTTCAACGGGTCGGGCAGCCACGCAGCCCACTAGTATATAGAGGGGGGGATCGGCACAATAGCCGGGCATTCATGGCAATGTGGAACCAGCGTGACAGAAAAGCGACACGCTTCGTCGGATCGTCGGTTTGGCTTTGAGTCGATAAAGGCGGCCGTTTCGAGGACAGAACGCTGTTTATCTCGTCATGGTTGCCTAATATTCAGTTCATAACGATGTAAATAGCGGGAACTTTTGCCAAGCGCCTACGTTCAATAGACGGTTGTCTGCAAAAGGGAGCAGCGTCGGGTTGGTGCAAGATTTCGATTGGAATCGCTGCCGACAGACCCGATGACAGATTATTCGCGCAGCCGGGGAAACTCCTGCTGCGTTTTTCGTGCGTGCCGAGATCAGAGCGCGCCGGAAACTTGCTTGGAAGGGGGAGAACTTTTGCGAAAAGCCCGAGTCTATGTTTGCAAGCCCGGTCATTTAGTAATGCAAGCCTCCTTCGAGCTTATCGAGGAGTGTTCATGCTAACCCAGGAAGAGGATCAGCAGCTGGTCGAGCGCGTCCAACGCGGCGACAAGCGAGCTTTCGATCTGCTAGTGCTGAAATACCAGCACAAAATTCTCGGGTTGATCGTGCGTTTCGTGCACGACACCCATGAAGCGCAGGATGTCGCTCAGGAAGCCTTCATCAAGGCCTACCGCGCACTTGGTAATTTCCGCGGGGACAGCGCGTTTTATACGTGGCTTTACCGCATCGCCATCAACACGGCGAAAAACTATCTGGTTTCACGCGGCCGCCGGCCGCCGGATAGCGATGTAAGTTCTGAAGATGCCGAGTTCTACGATGGCGATCATGGCCTCAAGGATCTCGAATCACCGGAACGTGCGTTGCTGCGGGATGAGATCGAAGGCACCGTCCATCGAACCATCCAGCAACTGCCTGAAGATTTGCGTACGGCTTTAACTTTACGTGAGTTCGACGGTCTGAGTTACGAAGACATTGCGAGCGTCATGCAATGTCCTGTGGGCACCGTGCGCTCCCGGATTTTCCGCGCTCGGGAGGCCATCGATAAAGCCTTGCAACCTTTGTTGCAGGAAAACTAGAGACAGCGGCGACAGCCAAGAGAGGAACGCCATGAGTCGTGAAGCCCTGCAGGAATCGCTGTCCGCAGTTATGGACAACGAAGCGGACGAACTTGAATTACGTCGGGTATTGAATGCCTTTGACGATGTTGAAACACGTGAGACCTGGGCTCGTTACCAGATCGCCCGGGCTGTTATGCACAAGGATTTGCTGCTTCCACGCCTGGACATCGCCGCGGCCGTTTCTGCTGCATTGGCTGACGAAGCCGTACCGGCAAAAGCTTCACGCGGACCATGGCGCAGCCTGGGTCGTCTGGCGGTAGCCGCGTCGGTCACCGTTGCCGTACTGGCCGGTGTGCGCCTGTACAACCAGGATGAGATTGCTGGCGTGCAAATGGCGCAGCAGTCCAACCAGCCTGGCTTGGCCGCTCCACAGGTCAAGGGCCCAGCGGTATTGGCCGGTTACAGCGAAGGTTCGGAAGCCGCAGGCCCGATGGTCAACGGTGTTCTGCAAGGCCAGCCTGGCTGGCATGATCAGCGTCTGCCCAACTACCTGCGTCAGCATGCCCAGCAAGCTGCCCTGAAAGGTACCGAAAGCGCGCTGCCTTACGCCCGTGCCGCCAGCCTGGAAAACCGTTAATAAGGAAAGCCATTGCGCGCCATACCTCTATTCACGCTTCTGCTTGGTGGCTGGTGTGCGATTCCAGCCCATGCCGATGAGGCTCAGGACTGGTTGAACCGCCTGAGTCAAGCCGAGGAACAGCAGAGCTTCCAGGGCACTTTCGTTTACGAGCGCAACGGTAGTTTTTCTACGCACAACATCTGGCATCGCGTCCAGGATGGCAAGGTCCGCGAGCGGTTGCTCCAGCTCGACGGCTCGGCACAGGAAGTCCTGCGCATTGATGGGCATACTCAATGCGTCAGCGGCTCCTTGATCGCGGGGCTGGGCAATACGCCGGACGGCACTTCACGTGCGCTCGATCCGCAAAAACTCAAGAATTGGTATGACCTTGCTGTCATTGGCAAGTCGCGCGTGGCCGGGCGTCAAGCGGTCATCGTGGCATTGACGCCCAAGGACCAGCATCGCTATGGCTTCGAGCTGCATCTGGACAAAGAGACCGGCCTGCCGCTCAAGTCCTTGTTGCTCAATGACAAGGGCCAATTGCTCGAACGCTTCCAGTTCACTCGCTTGAACGTCACCGCTCCCACGGATGGTGACCTGCAGGCCAGTGCCGAATGCAAGGCCGTCGCGCAGGATCCCGGAAAGGCCGTCGCGGCGAAAACCGCCTGGCACTCGGATTGGTTGCCGCCCGGCTTTGAACTGACCAGCAGTGCCGCGCGCAAGGACCCGGACACCCAGGTCCAGGTCAGCAGCTTGATGTACGACGATGGCCTGGCGCGCTTCTCGGTGTTCCTGGAGCCGTTGAACGGTGCCAACGCCACCGACACCCGTACTCAACTCGGCCCGACGGCTGCCGTCTCCCGCAGGCTCACGACGCCCCAAGGCGAAATGATGGTCACGGTGGTCGGTGAGATTCCTATCGGTACGGCGGAACGGATCGCGCTTTCCATGCGCTCCGACGTCAAGGCGACTCAATAGCCAGCTGGCTCCATGGGTGGTTCGATTGCGCGAGAGGCTGATGACGCCAGGGCTTGATCGAAATGCCGAAACTTCCTGTCAGCATTTTCATTTGCAAAAACCCAGCTTTTTTTCTATAGGTCAGAGCCGCTCGGCCCTGGCCTTGTCTGTTCCCGGAACAAAAATACCGGCGTATCTTTCCCTGGTATTCCTTGCTCCATATCGCTTAACCATGCTCGTCGTAACGGGAGCCGTATGTCGATACCACGCTTGAAAACCTATCTCTCCATTTTTGCCACCGTGCTTGTGCTCGGCCAGGCGGTTCCTGCCGTGGCGGTCGAATTGCCTGATTTCACGCAACTGGTCGAGCAGGCTTCGCCCGCGGTGGTGAACATCAGCACCACCCAGAAGTTGCCGGACCGCCGCGTATCGGACCAGCAGATGCCCGACCTGGAAGGCTTGCCGCCGATGCTGCGGGAGTTCTTTGAGCGTGGCATGCCACAACAGCCTCGTTCGCCCGGCGGTGGCCGCCAGCGCGAAGCGCAATCCCTGGGGTCGGGCTTCATCATTTCGCCTGATGGCTACATCCTGACCAACAACCATGTGATCGCCGATGCCGACGAAATCCTGGTACGCCTGGCCGACCGCAGCGAGCTGAAGGCCAAGCTGATCGGCACCGACCCACGTTCCGACGTGGCGCTGTTGAAAATCGAGGGCAAAGACCTGCCGGTGCTCAAGCTGGGTAAATCCCAGGACCTGAAAGCCGGCCAATGGGTGGTGGCCATCGGTTCTCCATTCGGCTTCGACCACACCGTGACCCAGGGTATCGTCAGCGCCATCGGTCGCAGCCTGCCGAACGAAAACTACGTGCCGTTCATCCAGACCGACGTGCCGATCAACCCGGGTAACTCCGGTGGCCCGCTGTTCAACCTCGACGGTGAAGTGGTGGGCATCAACTCCCAGATCTATACCCGTTCGGGCGGCTTCATGGGCGTGTCCTTCGCGATTCCGATCGACGTTGCCATGGACGTGTCCAACCAACTGAAAAGCGAAGGCAAGGTCAGCCGTGGCTGGTTGGGCGTGGTGATTCAGGAAGTGAACAAGGATCTGGCCGAGTCGTTCGGGCTGGATAAACCCGCCGGTGCGCTGGTGGCACAGATCCAGGAAGGTGGCCCGGCTGCCAAGGGCGGCCTGCAAGTGGGTGACGTGATCCTGAGCATGAACGGCCAGCCGATCATCATGTCCGCCGACCTGCCGCACCTGGTGGGCGCCCTCAAGGCGGGTGCCAAGGCCAATCTTGAAGTGATTCGTGAAGGCAAGCGCAAGAACGTCGAGCTGACCGTCGGCGCCATTCCTGAAGAGGGCAAGGAACTGGATTCGCTGCCCAAGTCCGGTGTCGAGCGCAGCAGCAACCGCCTGGGCGTGGCGGTGGTCGAACTGACCGAAGAGCAGAAACGCACCCTGGAACTGCAGGGCGGGGTGGTGATCAAGGAAGTGCAGGACGGTCCTGCCGCGCTGATCGGTCTCCAGCCAGGCGACATCATCACGCACCTGAACAACCAGGCCATCGGTTCGGCGAAGGAATTCACCGACATTGCCAAGGCATTGCCGAAGAATCGTTCAGTGTCGATGCGGGTCCTGCGACAGGGGCGTGCGAGCTTCATCACCTTCAAGCTGGCCGAATGATCGGTTAGCCGCTGAAAAAAAAACCGCCTCGGAAGAGGCGGTTTTTTTATGCCTGGCGAATGCTCAGCCCATCATGTCCTTGACCATGCGTTCCTGCTCCATGAGTTCCCGCTGGCGGGCATCGATGCGCGACGACAGGGGGAAATTGGTGCCGGCGCGGCGTTTGGCGAAGTCCAGTTGCTGAATGGCCTGACGGTAGTCGCCCACCAGGGCGAAGTACTCGGCACGGGCCTGATGCAGGCCAATGATGTTGCCTGACAGCCCACGGGTCTCGGCCACCATGTACCAGATGTCCGGATCGTCCGGGCGCGACTTGAGCAAGGTTTCCAGGGCCTTCTCGGCATCGGCGGGGCGGTTCTGCTTGAGCAGCAGGTCGACGCGTACTTGATTCAGCGGATAGTTGCCCGGGTACTGGCTCAGCATCCGGTCGACGCGGGATTGCGCGTCGGCCAGTTTGTTGCTGGTGATGTCCAGGTCCACCTGGGCGAGGTTGTAGATGATCTCGTTGGGCGATTTGGCCAGCAGTGGCTTGAGGTTCTCCCGTGCTTCATTCAACTGGCCACCCTTGATCTGCGCGATCGCCAGGCCATAGCGGGCCACGTCGTTCTTCGGGTTCTCATCCAGTTGTGCACGGAAGCGCTTGGCGCCCAGGCCCGGGGTTTCTTCATAGGTCAGTTGGACCCGCGCGCGAATCAGTTGATAGCGCACACTGTCTTCGATGCCGCCTGGCTTGGCCTGTTCGGCGCGGTTGCGGGTGTCGGCGATCCGCGATTCGGTGACCGGGTGAGTCAGCAGGAATTCCGGAGGCTTGGCGTCGAACCGGTACTGGCGCATCAGGCGCTCGAACATGGTCGGCATGGAGCGCGGGTCGTAGCCAGCCTTCTCCAGGTTCTGGATGCCGATGCGGTCGGCTTCCTGTTCGTTCTGGCGCGAGAAGCGCCGTTGTTCCTGGATGGCGGCGGCCTGGGTCCCGGCGATGGCCGCGATCCCGGCGTCACCGCCACCGGCGGCGGCAATCACGATGCCGGCCAGCAGCGCGGCCATCATCGGCACCTGCATGCGTTGCTGGGCTTCGACGCCGCGGGCGAAGTGGCGTTGTGACAAGTGCGCCAGTTCGTGGGCCATGACCGAGGCGTATTCGCCTTCGGTCTGTGCGTTGAGGAACAGGCCGCCGTTGACCCCGACGATGCCGCCCGGTGCGGCGAAGGCGTTGAGTTGCGGGCTGTTGATCAGGATGAATTCCAGGCGCCGATCGTTGACCTGGCTGGTTTCCACCAGCTTGTAGACGCTGGTTTCGACGTAGTCCTTGAGCTGTGGATCGTTGAGCTGTGAAACCTGGCTGCGCAGCAGGGCCAGCCAGGCGCGGCCCAGTTGGTGCTCCTGTTCTGGCGAGACGATGGCAGAACTGGCATCGCCAAGTGACGGCAAGTCGTCGGCGAAGCCCGGTGAGGCAAGCAGGCAAGCGAGCGTCAGCAGGGTGGGGCGCAGAAATGTCATGCACGAAGCCTTAGTTGACAAAGACCCTACTGTAGCCGGACACCGGGCCCGGGACCAGATATTCTAGGCCGCTCAACGACCTGCCGCGGAGCGAACCCATGACTGATGCTGTTGCCCACGATGCCGAACTGGACGCCAGCGGCCTGAACTGTCCGTTGCCGTTGCTCAAGGCCAAGCTGGAGCTCAACCGCCTGGCCAGCGGCAGTGTGCTCAAGGTGATCGCCACGGATGCGGGCTCCCAGCGTGACTTTCGTACCTTCGCCCGATTGGCCGGTCATACGCTGCTGCGTGAAGAAGACGAAAACGGCGTCTACCGTTACTGGCTGAAAAAGGCCTGACAAAACCGAGAGCGTCTCTTAAGGATTTTTAATGTTCAAAGTGTTACGCGATTGGATTCAGCGCTACTTCTCCGATGAAGAGGCGGTGGTCCTGGCAGTGCTGCTGTTCCTGGCGTTTACCGCCGTGCTCACCTTGGGCGGCATGCTGGCGCCAGTGCTGGCGGGGATGGTGCTGGCGTATCTGATGCAGGGGCTGGTCACGACGCTGGAGCGTTTGCGGCTGCCTGGCGCCGCCGCAGTCGGGCTGGTGTTCGCCCTGTTCATGGGCGTGCTGGTGGTGTTCATCGTGGTGATCGTGCCGTTGCTCTGGCACCAGTTGGTGACCTTGTTCAACGAGTTGCCGGGGATGCTCGCCAAATGGCAGTCCCTGCTATTGCTGCTGCCGGAGCGTTATCCGCACCTGGTTTCCGATGAGCAGGTGTTGCAGACCATCGAAGTGGTGCGCGGCGAGATTGGCAAGTTCGGCCAATGGGCGCTGACGTTTTCGCTGTCCAGCCTGCCGCTGCTGGTCAACATCATGATCTACCTGGTGCTGGTGCCGATCCTGGTGTTCTTCTTCCTCAAGGACCGGGAAATGATCGGGCGTTGGGTTCGTGGCTACCTGCCGCGTGAGCGGGCGCTGATCACCCGGGTGGCCCAGGAGATGAACCGGCAGATCGCCAATTACATTCGCGGAAAAGTCATCGAGATTTTCATCTGCGGCGGCGTGACCTACATCGGCTTCGTGACCATGGGGCTCAATTACGCCGCCCTGCTGGCGCTGCTGGTGGGTATTTCGGTGGTGGTGCCTTACGTCGGCACCGTGGTGGTAACCGTGCCGGTGGCCTTGATTGCGCTGTTCCAGTGGGGCTGGAGCGATCAGTTCATCTACCTGATGGCGGTCTACGGAATCATCCAGACCCTGGACGGCAACGTGCTGGTCCCGCTGCTGTTCTCCGAGGCGGTGAACCTGCACCCGGTGGCGATCATCTGTGCGGTGTTGCTGTTTGGCGGGCTGTGGGGGTTCTGGGGGGTGTTCTTTGCGATTCCCCTGGCGACGCTGTTCAAGGCGGTGCTGGATGCGTGGCCGAGCAAGGAGCCGGTGGTGGCGCCGTTGTTGTAGCTTTGATTAATTGAGTGAGGCAGATGGCCCCATCGCGAGCAAGCTCGCTCCCACAGGGGGATTTATTAACACCACCAATCCAGTGTGGGAGCGAGCTTGCTCGCGATAGCGCCAGTCCAGGCAGCGAAAACTTCAGCCTTTGTTGAGGGCCTGAGCCGCCGCCAACACCGCATCCACATGCCCCGGCACCTTCACGCCACGCCATTCCTGACGCAGCACACCGTTCTTGTCGATCAGGAAGGTGCTGCGATCAACACCCAGGTATTCCTTGCCATAGAGCTTTTTCAGCTTGATCACATCGAACAGCTGGCAGACGGCCTCGTCCTTGTCGCTGATCAGTTCGAACGGGAACTCCTGCTTGCACTTGAAGTTCTCGTGGGACTTGAGGCTGTCCCGGGAGACGCCGAACACTTCGGTGTTGGCGGCCTGGAATTGCGCGTACTGGTCGCGAAAACCCTGGCCTTCAGTGGTGCAGCCGGGGGTGCTGTCCTTGGGGTAGAAATAGATCACCACCTGCTTGCCCTTGAGGGCGGCGAGGCTGATGGTCTGCCCGCTGGTGGCGGGCGCCTGGAAATCGGCAACCGGCTGGTCGACGGCAACGGCCATGAACGCTTCCTTACATTGGGTTTTGTGGGCGCCACGGTTCGATCAGGGCATCCAGGTTCATCGCATCGGCGAAGTCCAGGAACTGATCGCGCAGCCAACTGATCTGGGTGCCGGCGGGCAGGGTCACGGTGAACGTGGCGTTGAGCATGGTGCCGCCGGTCTGCGGGGCCTGGTAGGTGTCGCAGGTCAGGTTTTCCAGCTCGACATGGTGGTCCATGAAGAACTGGCACAGCTCGTTGATGATGTCCGGACGGTAGGCCGAACTCACATAGGCCACATAGGGCAGGGCCTGGGGACGGTTTTCCAGGGCGGCGCTGCGCACCACGTTGACGGTAAAGGCATGCTTCTTGGCCAGCACCGGCAGGCTGCCTTCCAGGCGCGCCAGGGCGTCCCAGCTGCCGGAGATCTCGAGCACGAGTGCACTGCATTCGCCGTGACGGGTCAGGCGTGAGGTCACGACGGCGCAGCGATTCTCATGGCTGGCGCGGCACAGGACGTTAGTCAGCTCCATGGGGTTGGCGCCAAGGGCACTGATAACAAGGAATTGTTCGCGGACTGTGGGGGTGGACATGCAGCATTCCTAAAGCGATGAGCGGTCGGTACTTTTGCCGCTCGACACGGCGCCCGGCCCGGGAAAACGAACGGCTCAAGCCTTGTGCCCGGGATTGCGCTGCATTCCGCGACAGCAGGAATGCACCAGGATAAACCCGGGATCGGGGCTTGTGGCGTCGAAAACGGAGGCTGGAAACCGGCGTATGAGCTTGTCGGTACCGATCAAAGCCTGAAGGGTAGCGAAAACCATCGCCCAGGGGAATGGTAGTTCGCTTGTACAAGCATCTTGGCGCCAGTACCATTACCGCTCTCTTTTTCCGGCAGGAGCGGTTTCATGATTGCGGGCAGTATGGTGGCACTGGTCACACCCATGGATGCACAAGGGCATCTTGACTGGGCCAGCCTCAGCAAACTCGTGGACTTCCACCTTGAGAACGGCACCCATGCCATTGTCGCCGTCGGTACCACCGGCGAGTCGGCGACCCTCGACGTCAATGAGCACATCGAAGTCATCCGTGCCGTGGTCAAGCAGGTCAACGGTCGCATCCCCGTCATCGCCGGTACTGGCGCCAACTCGACCCGCGAAGCCGTCGAGCTGACCCGCAACGCCAAGGAAGCCGGTGCCGACGCCTGCCTGCTGGTCGTCCCGTACTACAACAAGCCGACCCAGGAAGGCTTGTACCAGCACTTCAAGCACATTGCCGAAGCCGTCGACATCCCGCAGATTCTCTATAACGTTCCCGGCCGCACCTCCTGCGACATGCAGGCCGAGACCGTGATCCGTCTGTCCACGGTGCCGAACATCATCGGCATCAAGGAAGCCACCGGCGACATGAAGCGCGCCAAGGCCATCCTCGATGGCGTGAGCAAGGACTTCATCGTGCTGTCCGGGGATGACCCGACAGCGGTCGAGCTGATCCTGCTGGGTGGCAAGGGCAACATCTCCGTCACCGCCAACGTTGCCCCCCGCGAAATGGCCGACCTGTGCGAGGCCGCGCTCAAGGGCGACGCCGAGACCGCGCGGGCCATCAACGAAAAACTGATGCCGTTGCACAAGGACCTGTTCATCGAGGCCAACCCGATTCCGGTGAAGTGGGCCTTGGTCGAAATGGGCCTGATGCACGAAGGCATCCGCTTGCCACTGACCTGGCTGAGCACCCCTTGTCACGAACCGCTGCGGCAGGCCCTGCGCCAGTCCGGCGTCCTGGTTTAATTGAGGAAGTACAACGCATGAAGCGAATGGCCGGACTTTCCGCACTTGCCTTGATTATCTCCAGCACCAGCGGCTGCGGATGGATCTGGGGGCCGGAAGGTTACTTCCGCGACCGTGGTAGCGATTACCTGCAAGCGCAACAGACTGCACCGATGCAATTGCCGCAAGACGTCAACGTCGCCAAGCGCCTGGATCCGTTGCTGCCGATCCCGCGTAACGTCGCGGACGACAGCGTCAAGGGCGAATACATCGTTCCACGTCCACAACCGCTGTCGGCCGTGGCCGATGCCAGCGACTACACCCTGCAGAAGAGTGGCGATTCCAGCTGGGTCATGGGCCAGCATCCACCGGCCGAAGTCTGGCCCGTGGCGATCCAGTTCTTCCAGGACAACGGTTTCCGCCTGGACGAACAGCGCCCGCAAACCGGTGAGTTCACCACCACCTGGCAGCGCTCCGATGAACTGTCCGCCGCCATGGCCAAGCGCCTGAGCGCCGCCGGTGTCGCGGCCGACAGCGAAACCCGCGTGCGGGTACGCATCGAGCCGGGCGTGCAGCGCAACACCAGTGAAATCTACGTGGTCAGCGCCGAGCGTCCTGCCGGCAGCACCGCCGACGTGGCCTTCACCAACCGTTCGGTCAATACCGGCCTCGACGCTGCGCTGGTGGACGACATGCTTGCCAGCATGAGTCGTAACGCGGAGCAGGGCGGTTCGGTGTCGATGCTGGCTACCCGGGACTACGACACCCCGAGCCGCGTCAGCCTGAGCGAAGACGGCAGCGGCAACCCGGTGCTCAACGTCGGTTCCGACCTGGACCGCGCCTGGTCGAGCGTTGGCCGTGCGCTGGAGCAGGGTGAGTGGCGCGTTGAAGACATCAACCGCAGCCTGGGCCTGTACTACATCAACCTCGCCGAGAAGGCCGAGAAGAAAGACGACAAGCCTGGCTTCTTCAGTGGCCTGTTCGGCAGCAAGCCGGACAAGGAAGAGATCGAAGCCCGCGCCGAGCGTTACCAGGTTCGCCTGAGCAAGGTCGGCGAAAACGTCCAGGTCACCGTCGAGAAAAACATCAACACCGTGGCGCCGGCCGATGTGGCCCGCAAGGTGCTGAGCGTGATTCAGGATAACCTGGGCTGATCCGATGCGTTTTGCCGTTCTCGGCAGCGGTAGCCAGGGCAACGGCACGCTGGTCGCCAGCGCTGGCACGTACGTGTTGGTCGATTGTGGTTTCTCCCTGCGGGAAACCGAGAAACGCCTGTTGCGCCTGGGTGTGCACCCGGCGCAACTGAGCGCGATACTCGTGACCCACGAACATGCCGACCACGTGCATGGCGTGGGTTTGCTGTCTCGGCGCTACAATCTGCCGGTGTACCTGAGTCGTGGCACACTGCAAGGCCTGCGCAAGCCCATCGAGCCAGCCGGCTTCGTGGCCGGTGGCGAGCAACTGCGCATCGGTGACCTGGACATCAGCGTGGTCAGCGTGGCGCACGATGCCCGGGAACCGACGCAGTATGTGTTCAGCGACGGCGAGCGGCGCTTCGGGTTGCTCACCGACCTGGGGTCGTATTGCGACAGGGTGATGGACAGTTACCGGGACCTCGATGCGTTGATGATCGAGTCCAACCACTGCCGTGACATGCTGGCCCGTGGTTACTACCCGTACTTCCTCAAGCAGCGGGTAGGCGGGGAGCACGGACATTTGAACAACCACCAGGCCGCGTTCCTGGTGGCCGAGTTGGGCTGGCAAGGCCTGCAACACCTGGTCCTGGCCCATCTGAGCAGCAAGAACAACCTGCCGCAGCTGGCCCGGCAATGTTTCGTCGACACCCTCGGGTGCGACCCGGACTGGCTGCAACTGGCCGATCAAGATTCAGGGCTCGACTGGCGACATATCGCCTAGCCCACTACTTAGCAAGCGGAGCCCATCATGGAAAAACGTGAAGAACTCTACCGCGGCAAAGCCAAGTCGGTTTACAAGACCGACGACGCTGACCGCTTGATCCTGCTGTTTCGCAACGACACCTCGGCGTTCGACGGCAAGCGCATCGAACAGCTGGACCGCAAAGGCATGGTGAACAACAAGTTCAACGCCTTCATCATGCAGAAGCTCGAAGCCGCCGGCGTGCCGACCCAGTTCGACAAGCTGCTGGGCGACAACGAATGCCTGGTCAAGAAGCTGGACATGATCCCGGTCGAATGCGTCGTGCGTAACTACGCCGCCGGCAGTCTGGTCAAGCGCCTGGGCGTGGAAGAGGGCATGAAGCTCAACCCTTACACCTTCGAACTGTTCCTGAAGGACGACGCCAAGGGCGACCCGTTCATCAACGAATCCCACGTCGTGGCCTTCGGTTGGGGCACCGCCGAGCAACTGGCCCGCATGAAGGAGCTGTCCCTCAAGGTCAACGAAGTGCTGACCAAGCTGTTCGACGACGCCGGCCTGCTGCTGGTGGACTTCAAGCTTGAGTTCGGCGTGTTCAGCGACGGCTCCATCGTCCTGGGCGACGAGTTCAGCCCGGACGGCTGCCGCCTGTGGGACAAGGACACCAAGAAGAAGATGGACAAGGACCGCTTCCGCCAAGGCCTCGGTGACGTCATCGAAGCCTACGAAGAAGTCGCCCAGCGTCTGGGTGTGCCGCTGTAATCGACGCAAGCATCTGATAGCACGGAAAAAATTTCGCTCGGGGGTTCGCTTCCGGCGAATGTGCTGGTATGATGCGCGCCACTGGAGAGATGCCGGAGTGGCCGAACGGGACGGATTCGAAATCCGTTGTACTGGCGACAGTACCTAGGGTTCAAATCCCTATCTCTCCGCCATTATTGTGTATGACTAAGCCCCTGAAATGGTTGAACATTTCAGGGGCTTTTTCGTTTCTGGCGTTTGGTGCCTCCACGCTGGCATCTATTACTCCAACGCAACTCACTTAGCGACCTGGCCAGCGCAGCGTTCTCGCCACGAAGGCTGTGTCTTTAGCATCTGATGCTTCCAAGAATGCCGTCGTGATCCTCTGACGTGGAGAAAGGACTCGCATCATGGATCGGCTCCAACCCGACCACTGATCTGAAATCTGCTCCGACCTGTAAGTTCTGACAGTAGCCAGCGTTCCATGCCTGAAGTTTCATAGCCCATGTCGAAAGACCACGCGCCCTTCATTCTTCCGGAGCCATCATGGACATCCAATCTTCTGCCATGAACCATCCATTCGAACTAGCCCCTGTATTCATCCCTGGGTGGGTGACGGAGTTGATGCCTGTAGGTATCGCATACGGCGGAATTCCCCATAGTCTTTTTAGGCCCGAAGGCTTGCAATGCGTGATTTCTTCATGGACCCCCCTTAAAAAGGGCCCTTGGACAATGGCGGCATACGATCGAGTTGAGTTGTATGTCAATGACGTGCTCATCCCCGAGGCAGGCTTTACCGTCCAGCCGGGAGAAGAAAATGAACAGTTTTATTCCTTGTACCTCCCCCAGGGGAAACTGAGGGAGGGTGTCAACAAGTTGCGCTACAAGGTGGTCCGTTTCTCCGGAAACTCCGACGATTCCAATCCTATTGATGTGTTGTATCACCTACGGGCACCGGGTGAGCCAGCGCCCCAAGGCCTGGATCTGGTGATCCCGTCGGATGTGCTCCTTGATGGGGTCAGTGCCGAGCGGGCGGCGCAGGGTGTGGCGTTTGATTTTACCTATTCCAATCCGCGAAATTATGACCGCATCAGCTTTTTCGTCGGCAATGTGACCGTTCCTATTGAGGTATTGAACGCTTCGGTGCCGGTGACGCACACACTGTTTGCCGACACATTCAGACAGGCAGGGGACAACCCCAATACACCCCTCCAGTTCACGGTGACTGACCAATTGGGCAACTCCAACCAGTCGTTGATCAAATACATCGATGTTCACCTGGACCGCGTCGAACAGGATCTGCCGCCTCCCCAGGTGGAGGGCGTACAGGAGGGGGGAACGCTTGATCCTTCTCAGATAACCCAGGTCTGGACCAGAGTGCCCGGTGACAAATTGATCGCTGGTGATAACGTCACCGTCACCTGGACGGATACAAGCGGAGTGGTCTCCCCCTATGTATCTCCAGCTAAACCCTATACGACCAACGACCAGCTCAATAACTATTTACGGTTTCTTATCCCCGCCCCCGACGTTCAGAAGTTTCTTGGCAAGAACGTGACCGTTACCTACACGCGGGATCGAAACGGGACGGTAGCCGGACCCTCTCGGCCCTTCAATATGAGGGTTGAAACCCCAGTGTTGCTGGAGCCGTTCAAGGTCATGGGCGCGCGTTTCAATCGCACGACTTATCGCGCTTCCGGCAGCTCACGGTTGTTGAGTGCCTTGCATGCCGCCACCCTCCAACCGCTGGCGGTTCAGTGGAAGTACATTGATGACGTCAATTGGAGCGCATCTTCTTCAACTTGGCGTGATAGTCAGCCGTCCAAGCCATTGCAGGTGCGTTCCAGTAGCCATGAGGCAACGTTGAACCCGACGAATATCTTTGGCAATGGTGCCGATACGCTCACCAACGGCAATGCGGCTTTTGTTGCGTTGCGCGATCAGGGCGATTTGGTGTGCTGGGGGCATCCGGATTTCGGCGGAACGCCTCAGTCCTGGAGCAATATTGTCGAAGTGAGCTGCACCCAGGGCGCCTATGCGGCGCTGGACGGTTCGGGCAACGTGCGGGTCTGGGGGGATCCGAACGCAGGCGCAATGATGGGGAGCGTATTGCCTTACGGGTTTGTCGAATTAACAGCCAATGGAAATGCTTTTGTCGGGCGCAAGACCGACACCAGGTTGGTGGCCTGGGGGGCGGGACGAGCTGATGACTTGATCCCCCCGCAGTATGGCGGGCTCCCTGGTACAACCCATGTTTATGGCGCCTCGGAGGCATTTGCGGTTCGTCGTCTGAACAACCCGGTCGTGGCTTGGGGTAGAAGTTGGGATGGTGACTTTGGCGGTACGATCCCTGATGGGCTCATTCTCAATGATGTAGAAGACATCATGGGCAGTTTCCGTGCATTCGCAGCCCTGCGCGCCGGTGGCAGAGTGGTGGCCTGGGGCAATCCTGGCTATGGCGGCGGGTCACCGAATCTGTCCGGCATCGCTTCTCTCGGGTGTGCCAACGCCCAAGCGTTCTGTGTCCTGAACAACAACCAGCAGGTGCAATCCTGGGGGACGCAGGATTATGGCGGATACGGTGCTCCGGTACCCAACAGCAATGTCGTCGAAGTCGTCAGTACCTGGCGTGCATTTGCCGCACGCCGCAGTGACGGCACCGTGGGCGCATGGGGGAGACCTCTCGAGGGTGGAACCGCGCCGCAGGGGCTGACCAATGTGGTGCAGATAGCGGGCAGTTCGGAGGCTTTTGCCGCATTGCGCAGTGACGGCACAGTCGTAGTCTGGGGCAATCAGGCGGTGGGGGGCGCGGCACCGACATTGAGTGACGTCTTGGCCCTCTACAGCAATTCTCACGGTTTTACCGCGTTGACCTCTACGGGGGACGTGGTGTCTTGGGGACATTCCGTCGGCGGTGGGAATAATTCGGCGGTAATCCATCTATTGCGAGGCAACGTCTCCTACTACCGCTCGCCACCGGCACCGAGGGCCTTGGTTGCCCAGGCTGAGCACGCCTCCAGCAGCGCTTGATCGATTATTCGATGCTCGACCCGTTTCGGCGCACCAGCGCGCGCGCCGACTCCTCGATCTATATGAGGTTTCATCATGTCCGGTACTTCTGAGCGTACGGAAAACCTGCCTCGTCCGTCGGTGGATCAAGCGCCTGAGGGCATCTTGGACCCCGCCGATATCCCGCCTGATGGCGCCGTTGTCCGGATCAAACGTTACGCCAACGATGACTGGGGAAAGGTGTTTGTTTTCGTAGGCACTATCTACAGCAATGATTTACCTGTCCGGCCGTCGACCGATGACGTCGAGTTCTATGTCGAGGCGCAGCATTTTGTAGCCGACGCAGACGGTGTCGTGATTGTCCGCTACGAAGTCGAGATGCGCAGCGGCGGCACGGTACCTTCGGATGAATTGGAACTGAAACTGGACGCCGGTTTTGAAGGCGCCGCAACACTCGATCTTACCCAGCAGAACTATGTCGCCGTGGACATCAAAGCTCCGCAGGTTGTGCCTGCGTATGCCCGAATGACACGGACCGCGACGTGGGGAAGCTCGCCCCACGCCTATGTCAGCGACAACGAGTACATCGCCAGCGTCGATCCTCAGACCGGCGAAGTGACCGCCAGGGGCAATGGCGAATGCACGATCACCGCGACCGACAGCCTGAATCAATCCCGTGCCTATTCGCTGACAGTAACGGGCATCCGGCAAGTGCGTTTCATGAGTGACAAAGCCGATTGGGCTGGGATGAAAACGGTTTGTGAGAGGTTCGGTCTGGATCCGGTCGCGCGGCTGGATCTCAACCGCCTGCGAGAACTGTATGGCAATCGTGCAGCCGATTACCTGGGGTGGCTGGACTACCCGTTCTGGACCGGAGAAGCCGTTGGGGCCGGTACGTACTGGATCTACGACTTGAACACAGGCGACACGACGTCCGCAGATGCCAGTGCATACCATCAGGCACTGGGTATCTCCAGAAGCGCGTCATGACGGCTTGCCACGCAAGAGGAACGCAACCATGAACGACTCCTCAGGTGGTTCGGTTGGCAGCACCTTACTGCAGCCGCCTTCTGTGGACGGCATAGTCGAAAATGATGTGCTGGATCCTGACTCCGCACCCTTGGGCATCAGGGTAACGATACCGGCCGGGAACCTCGTCGAGGGCGACACCGTTTTGTTGCACTGGGCAGATGCCACGGGTGTCGTGAGTGCCTATGACGCCAAGCGATTCTATACCCGCAATGACCTGGGCAAGCCCTTGTATTTTACCGTGCCCCAGGCGCAGGTCAGCCGGTTTCTAAATTGCTCCGTGGTACTGGCCTACGAGGTGGAGCGGCTGGCGGGAGGCGAGAATGAGCCCTCCGAGGCATTGACCTTTCAGGTGGCGAAGATGCCGTTGTCGGCGCCGATTATTGTCCAGGCCAAAGAAGATCAGTTGAATCCCGATGACCTGCCGGACAGCGCCACGGTGCGGATCCCTCGCGAGGCCTGGCTGAACCCCGCCGATGTCGTGCGGCTGAGCTTGATCGGGATACCCGGCGAGGGCAGCACCGTGGTGACGCATAAGGTGCTGTCGGGTGAGTCAGGGAAGGCACTGGAAATCGCTATGCCCTACGGCGTCATCAACGCCAATGAAGGTCGCTCCATCGTCCTGTCCTATACCGTCAACGGCGGCGAACCGAGCCCGCAAGCCGAGTATCAGGTCAAGCGCGACATCGGTTCCGGCGAGCTGCGGGTCATGGGCGCACGTTACAACCGTGGCCTTTATCGCTGTTCGGGATGTTCGCGTCGGTTGAGCGCATTTCATGCTTCGACCGGGCGGCCAATCCTGGCGCAATGGCAATACGACGGTGACGATGCCTGGGTGACCGGCACGAGTTTTCGCGACACCGACTCGTCCCGCCCGTTGCGCGTGCGAACGACGGACTTTCAAATCACCGTCAATCCGGCGAACGTATTGGGTAATGGCCTGGACAGCGTAGTGACGGGTGAGGCGGCGTTCATTGCCCTCCGGGGCATGGGCGATCTGGTCGGCTGGGGCAGTGCCATCGAGGGCGCGAAGATTCCCCCGACCATCATCAGCATGGACGACATGGTCGAGGTGAGCGCCACGGCGGGTGCCTACGCTGCGCGCCGCGCCAATGGCAATGTCGTTGCCTGGGGATTAGCCACCCATGGCGCGACCATGGGTGAGCTGTCCAGGCTGGACTTTACCCAGGTAGTGGGCAACGGCGCGGCGTTCGCCGGTATCAAGCGCAGCGGTCAATTGGTCGCCTGGGGGGATCCGGAGCGCGGTGGGTTGCTGCCCGCGCCCATCGATGGCTACACGGATATCGTCAGGGTGTTCGGCGGGGCGTCGGCGTTTGTCGCGATCCGCCGCACTGGCGAGATTGTGAGCTGGGGCGCTGCCGCCAGTGGTGGCGAGTTGGGTGAAGAGATCGGTCAGTTGAACGATATCGACGACGTGATGGGCAATTACGTCGCGTTCTCGGCCCTGCGCAAAAATCGTCGGCTGATTGCCTGGGGGGGAGCGGAGCAGGGCGGTGCGCTACCGGAAGAAATTGCCTACCTGGACGATATTGTCGAGTTGAGCTGTGCCAATGCGCAGGCGTTTGTCGCCCGGCGCGCCAGTGGGCATATCGTCGCCTGGGGCGAGGTGACTCATGGCGGTGTGCTGCCGGATTTGATCAGGGACCTGGACGATATCGTCGAAGTGGTCGCCAATTGGCATTCATTCGTAGCCCGCCGGGAAAATGGGCATGTGGTGGCTTGGGGAGCGGCGGAAACCGGGGGCGAACTCAGCGACGAGATTGCCCGGCTCAACGACATTGTCCAGGTCGTCGGCTCATCCAGAGCTTTTGCCGCCCTGCGCAAGGACGGCAGTGTCATGGCATGGGGCGATATCACCGTAGGCGGGGACGCGAGTCCTGTCGCCGGAGGGTTGACGGATGTCCTGGCCATTTATGGCAACTCCCATGGTTTTACCGCCTTGACCGGCGACGGTCGGGTCGTGACGTGGGGCCACGCCGCAGGAGGGGGCGACAGCGACGCGGTCCAGTCTTTGCTCAGTGGCCAGGTAGTTTGTTATCGAACCGTCGAAGCATTGACGTGAGAGGCACAGCGATCATGAGCCATTTCTTCAGAGTCTTGATGCTGTCATGGGCATTGCTCGGCGTGACAGTCCATGCCGCCTCCGGGCCTGAAGTCGTGCAGTTGCTTAACAATCGTTACCGCTATGCGCCGCAGCAATGCCCCAATAACCATCCGGCATACTTTTGTAGCGGTGTGCTGGTCAGCGGCCTGGCGGGCAGCTTCACGGTGAAGTTCTGGGAGCATGGCCCCACGGCCATTGCGTTGGGCGCGCGTGACTTTTCCTATTTGCGCAGCGACTTGGGCATCCGCACCCTGACGCAGCCCAGCGGGATGGTTTTCAGTGATTCGTTTACCGCCATCAGCCAAGGCAAAACGCTGGATGTCCTGTGCGCCTATCCGCTGGTGTCGGCGAATCGGGATAAATACGGTTGTGGCGTGGGCGGCGGCGAGGATGATCCGGGCTCCTGCGCCGCGCAGGGCGTGAGCGATGCGCCGGGCTGGTTGGCGCATTTCCAGCAGCAAGGCCAGCAGCCAGGTTTGCAATGTTCGCTGAGCAGTCGGGTCGCGGCGCAGTTTCGAGCCAGTCTGCTGGCCCATGAGCAACTGGGCGGCAGTTGGGTGGCCCAACCCAATCAAGTGCAGGTGCGCAATTGGGATCCGCAGGCCCCGGCGCAAGTGCCGGTGCAAGCGTTGTTTTATGACATACATGGGGAGAAGGGCCTGCGTGTGGCCCAGTCTGATCAGAAGGATTATTACGCGGCCACGGGGCAATGGCTGCCGATCCTGCGACTGGATCTGACGCAGCCCGAAGGCCTGGTGTTCGGTTTTGATCTGCAAGAGCAGCTGTACGTTGGTTATCAGGTGGCGGAGCGGCTCAATGCGCGGTATTTCGATACGGCGAAAACCTGTTCAGGCGGTCGAGCGTCGTTCTACTGCAATGGAGTGGTATTGAGGGGGACCGATGCGAATACTGCGTTCCATTCTTGGAATCCCAGTAAGGGATCCGAACGGAACAATGGAGTTTCCACTACCTATTTAAGGGCCGATGCGCATGTCCTCAGACCGGTTTGGCGTCAGGGGTTTCTATTCAAGGAGTGGGCCGCGCCGGCCGCTTACCCGCTGACGATGGGGTGTGCTTATCCGGTCGATGCGGGGACCTCCAATCTGGATGAGGCCTGTTCGTCCCACGGCGTTTGCCAGGCAATGGGTATCGACAGCGTGGCTAGCTGGATGGCGCGTTATGGTACCTATCCCTATAACACCTGTAGTTTTTTACCGACTCCGGAGCAGATCCAGCTGAGCATCGATATTCGTGTGCACATGGCGGATAGAGATTGGAATGAGTTCATGGTCAGGACTTGGCCGCAGGACATTCCCGAGCAATTACCGATCGACGCGGTGTTTTATGGCGATGCGCTTTTCGAGGGTAATGGGCCGGTCGGTTCACGCTACCTACAGGATGATTACTTCATCAAGACCGGTCGATTCCTGCCCATCGTCGAATTGCGGCTGGATGCGCCAGATGCCCGGATATTCAGGTTCAGTCCGGACGACCAGTGCCTGAGCGATCGTTGTCCGGCTCCTCAGATAAGAGCGGCGGGCCGACAATATTTCGGTCCGAACCTGGAGCGCTACCTGGATCCTTAACGTTGCTTCGTCCAACGGCGATTGCCGTTTGTCTGTATGCGGGGCGTCGAATGATTTCGTAAACCTGGTTCAAGGAGGCATTCATGGGAT
The DNA here is from genome assembly GCF_059579345.1 of Pseudomonas sp. FSO-7. Classification (NCBI taxonomy): domain Bacteria; kingdom Pseudomonadati; phylum Pseudomonadota; class Gammaproteobacteria; order Pseudomonadales; family Pseudomonadaceae; genus Pseudomonas; species Pseudomonas sp. FSO-7. Next base: position 1,654,738 of record NZ_CM184193.1, read on the forward strand.
TGAATTTCCTGCTGGGCAAGCTTCTGGGTCTGGTATCGATCGTATTTGTGCTGGCGGCCCAGGCCGCCACTGGCCCGGACGTCGCGCAACTGCTCAACAACCGCTATCGCGCCACTCCACAGGTGTGTCCTGGAAATCATCCGGCGTACTACTGCAGCGGTGTGCTGGTCAGCGGCCTGGCGGGCAGCTTCACGGTGAAGTTCTGGGAGCATGGCCCCACGGCCATTGCGTTGGGCGCGCGTGACTTTTCCTATTTGCGCAGCGACTTGGGCATCCGCACCCTGACGCAGCCCAGCGGGATGGTTTTCAGTGATTCGTTTACCGCCATCAGCCAAGGCAAAACGCTGGATGTACTGTGCGCCTATCCGCTGGTGTCGGCGAATCGGGATAAATACGGTTGTGGCGTGGGCGGCGGCGAGGATGATCCGGGCTCCTGCGCCGCGCAGGGCGTGAGCGATGCGCCGGGCTGGTTGGCGCATTTCCAGCAGCAAGGCCAGCAGCCAGGTTTGCAATGTTCGCTGAGCAGTCGGGTCGCGGCGCAGTTTCGAGCCAGTCTGCTGGCCCATGAGCAACTGGGCGGCAGTTGGTTGGCCCAACCCAATCAAGTGCAGGTGCGCAATTGGGATCCGCAGGCCCCGGCGCAAGTGCCGGTGCAAGCGTTGTTTTATGACATACATGGGGAGAAGGGCCTGCGTGTGGCGCAGTCTGATCAGAAGGATTATTACGCGGCCACGGGGCAATGGCTGCCGATTCTTCGTCTGGATCTGACGCAGCCCGAAGGCCTGGTGTTCGGCTTCGATCTACAGGAACAATTGTATGTCGGTTACCAAGTGGCCGAGCGGCTCAACAAGCGCTACTTCGATACGGCGGTCACCTGTCCGGATGGCCGGGCCTCGTTCTATTGCAATGGGGTCATATTGAGAGGAACCGAGGCAACTACGCTTTATCACTCATGGAACCCCAGCCCTTACTCAGTCAACAACGATGGTGTTTCTATCACCTTTTTACGTGTTGATTCCCGGGTGCCCCGACCTGTCTGGCCTCAAGGTTTTCTTTTCAAAGAGGCGGCCGCTCCAGCGACGTACCCTATGACGCTGCGTTGCGGCTATCCCTACGACGGGCACACCGGGTCAATGCCTGATCCCTGTGCAGGTTATGGGCGTTGTGCGGATCTTGGGATCAACAGCGTAGCGGCATGGATGCAACTGTATGGAACGCGACAGTACGAATCCTGCAGTTTTCCCCCCACGGCGGATGGTCTTCAGTTGCTGATGGATGTTCGCAAGACCGCTCCGATGCCACCTTATGATTGGAACGAATTTATTTTGTTGACTTGGCCACAGGACATTCCTGAGCAGCTACCTGTCGATGCGATTTTTTATAGCCAGGAGGCCTACTACCCAAATGATGCGCTGGCCGGCGCACGCTATCTCCAGCGTGACTATTTCACTGAGACGGGGCGCTTCTGGCCCATTGTGCAATTGAACCTGAGAGCAACGGATGACCAGGTATTCAGTTTCATGCCTGACGATCAATGTTTGACTGACAGTTGCCCGCCACCTCTGCAGGCTTTAGGTATTCAGAGCCTGGAATCCTGGTTTCGTGAGCACGGACAGTAGTTCAGGATGCCTACTATGAAAGCTGCCTCGCTCTGGCTCGGCAAAATCCTGCTCCTGATATTGACGCTATGGGTATTGATGGCTCAGGCCGCCACCGGCCCAGAAGTCGCACAACTGCTCAACAACCGCTATCGCAGTACCCCGCAGGAGTGCCCTGGCAACCAGGCGGCTTATTACTGCAGCGGGGTGCTGGTCAGTGGCTTGACCAGCGGTTTCGCGAAGAAGTTCTGGGAGCATTCGGGCAGTGCCATTGCCCTGGGGGCGCGCAGCTTTTCCTTTTTGCGGCGTGACGTGGGCATCCGTACTTTGCCGCAGAGCGGGGGCATGGTTTTCAGCGATCCGTTCACGGCTATCAGCCAGGGGAAAACGATGGATGTGCTGTGTGCTTATCCGCTGATGGCGGCGATACAAGGCAATTATGGCTGTGGCGCCGGCGGCAGCGAAAACGATCCGGGTTCCTGTGTTGCGCAGGGTGTGAGTGATGCTGATGGCTGGTTGAAGCACTTCCAGGATCAAGGTCAACAGCCGTCGTTGCAATGCTCGCTCAGCAGCCGGGTTGCGGTGCAGTTTCGTGCCAGCTTGCTGGCTCATGAGCGACTGGGTGACAGTTGGGTGATTCAGCCCAATCAGTTGCAAATGCGCAACTGGGATGCCCAGGTTCCGGAGCAGGTCCCTGTGCAAGCGTTGTTCTATGACAAAGACCAGGCCAGCGCCTTGCACATGGTTCAAGAGGACCAGCGTGACTATCATGCGGCCACGGGACAATGGTTGCCTATCTTGCGCTTGGATCTGACGCAGGTCGAAGGCTTGGTATTCGGCTTCGATCTGCTGGATCAAATGTATATCGGTTATCAAGTTGCCGATCAGCTCAATGCACGTTATGCCGATACGTCATCCATCTGCCCTGACGCAAGTGCGGCTTACAACTGCAATGGCATCCTCATACGCATTACCGATGCGTCAACGGATTTTCACGCCTGGAACCCCAGCCCCGGATCGAGAGAGCGCAATGGTGTTTCGTTCTCCTTCATGCGGGCGGATGTGCCGTTACCTTATCTTTCCAGGCAAAAAGGCCATGGCTTGATCATGAAGGCGTTGGCGGCGCCAGCGTCATATAAGCTGGAACTGCGTTGTTCGTTCCCCTATGACGGGGCCACCATCTTTCGATCCGAGGCTTGCAACGAACACAGCGGTGCACCCGTCGTGAGTCGCCCGTGCGAGGAGCAGGGAATCGGAACGGCGGATCAATGGTTGGTCCATTTCAACTCGCTCTTGAGCAAGCTATCGGCGTGCAGTTTCAAGGGCGACGCGGATATGTTCGCTGAAAGTATAAAAGCTCGCCGCCTGATGTCTGTCGATGATCAGCAGGTACACAACGAGATCATCATTGCCAGTTGGGATCTTGATATCCCTGCCCGGCTTCCGCTTCAAGCTTTTTTCTACGCTGACAGCCTCGAATTACCACGCGCGCAGTTTTTCCAGCACGACTACTTCACGGAAACAGGAAAGTTTCTACCGATCGTTCGGGTCAATCTGGCCCCCACGGCGGATACCTCGTCTTTCTCGTATAGCCCGCAAGATCAGTTGGAGCCGGGAGAGCCGGGGCCATGAAGAGTAGGCACTAACGACCAAGGTTTTTACGCTGGGAGTTTGGTTCATGAAAACTCACGTTCTGGAATACAAGACTCTGTTTGCATTGTGGATGCTATGGGTTTGTGCAGCCCAGGCCGCCACTGGGCCGGAAGTCGCGCAACTACTCAACAACCGTTACCGCAGTATCCCGCACGAGTGTCCCGGCAACCAGGCGGCTTATTACTGCAGCGGGGTGCTGGTCAGCGGCCTGGCGGGCAGCTTCACGGTGAAGTTCTGGGAGCATGGCCCCACGGCCATTGCGTTGGGCGCACGTGACTTTTCCTATTTGCGCAGCGACTTGGGCATTCGCACCCTGACGCAGCCCAGCGGGATGGTTTTCAGTGATTCGTTTACCGCCATCAGCCAGGGCAAAACGCTGGATGTACTGTGCGCCTATCCGCTGGTGTCGGCGAATCGGGATAAATACGGTTGTGGCGTGGGCGGCGGCGAGGATGATCCGGGCTCCTGCGCCGCGCAGGGCGTGAGCGATGCGCCGGGCTGGTTGGCGCATTTCCAGCAGCAAGGCCAGCAGCCAGGTTTGCAATGTTCGCTGAGCAGTCGGGTCGCGGCGCAGTTTCGAGCCAGTCTGCTGGCCCATGAGCAACTGGGCGGCAGTTGGATGGCCCAACCCAATCAAGTGCAGGTGCGCAATTGGGATCCGCAGGCCCCGGCGCAAGTGCCGGTGCAAGCGTTGTTTTATGACATACATGGGGAGAAGGGCCTGCGTGTGGCCCAGTCTGACCAGAAGGATTATTACGCGGCCACGGGGCAATGGCTGCCGATTCTTCGTCTGGATCTGACGCAGCCCGAAGGCCTGGTGTTCGGCTTCGATCTACAGGAACAGTTGTATGTCGGTTACCAAGTGGCCGAGCGACTCAACAAGCGCTACTTCGATACGGCGGTCACCTGTCCGGATGGCCGGGTCTCGTTCTATTGCAATGGGGTCATATTGAGAGGAACTGAGGCAACTACGCAGTTTCATTCATGGAATCCCAGCCCAAGGTCTAACAATATCAATGGTGTGTCTGCCAGCTATGTTCGGGCTGACGCCTTGATGATGCTTCCCGCCTGGCCTCAAGGGCTGTTGTTCAAGGCATTGGCCGCGCCGACGATCCAAGCGTTGACGCCGCGTTGCCTGTACCCGTTCGATGGCTTCACTGGCGCTCTGACTGAAGCCTGCACCGGGCGTATGCTGTGCACGACTCTGGGGGTCTACAGCGTGGCGGATTGGTTGTACTGGTATTCCACGACACCTTACAACTCTTGCAGTTTCGACACTTCGGCGCAGATGGGCCAGGTGGTGATGGATATTCGCAGAACGCTCCCGCATCCGGAATACAGCTGGAACGAACTGGTGCTGGCGCCGTGGGAGCAGAATATTCCCGAGAAGTTGCCTGTCGATGCCTTGTTCTATGGCACTGCTTACAACGCGGGTGACGGACGTGGTGGCGCACGGTACATCCAGGATGATTACTACCAGCAGACAGGGCGCTTCTGGCCCATTGTGCATCTGCGACTTAATGCCACGGACGGACAGATTTTCAGCTTCATGCCAGACGATCAGTGCCTGACTGACAGTTGTCCAGCCCCTCTCCAGGCGTTGAGTGCCCAGGATCTGGAGTTCTGGTTTGAAAAGCATGGGCAGTAGATGGAGACATGGCTGGTTCAGCCTCCCAGGAATCCCACCTCACCACTGAAAACGGGGCCAGACCGCGCTTACGAAGCGGGTCGATGACAAGTGAACTCAAGATCGTGGTCTGTCCCTGAACGACAGGGTGTCTGGCTTTTAGGGCTGCTTTGCAGCCCAGCGGGGATAAATCCCCTCGCCACAGGGCTGCGTCGATTAACTGATCGGCATCACTTCGTAGAGGCCCTTCAATACTAGGCCGGCTCTGCATCCAAACGTCGAGCTATGACATCAAGTACATCGCAGCCATCCCTCAACGGAATGCAGCATAGCTGTGCAAAATCCTGGAGGACCACTGAGTCACTCGGAATGTCCCCTCGCATGGCGAGGTTCTCTAAAAGCTGGGTGACCGCGCGAATTCTATAGCCTGCCGTGTCAAGCAAGATGTGCAAAGGCGCAGAGGTATCGACGAAGAGGGGTTGATCGTCGGCATTACTGGTAAGAGCCATGTATCTATTCATTTTTTAAATTCCATTTGATTGAGGACCTTCTTAGTCGTCGCCAAACGAATAAGGTGGTAGCTGTACGCGGGTTGGCGAACCGGACAAATAGAAAAACCGGCAGATCCGAAGATCTCCCACGCACAGTTACCGAAAAGCAGCATATTGCGCACGGTAGCGTTCCGCAATCCGTGAGAGGTTCCTGCATATTTGTCATGGGTCGCCAAACCCAAGCCGCTCTTACGAACGGCACTTGGACTATAGAGCCCTTCTGAAGAAATCATCAATCAGATGATGAGTCAGAAAATTCCCTAAATTATGTGGGCGGGAAATGTCAGAAAACTCCCCGCAGCTATTGCCTCCCCCCGCCTTTTTTATCCCGCCCAACCCCCTCCGCGACCTGCATAACCCCGGTGTCTGCCAGACCCAAAGCTTTGTGACAAGTGGACAAATGGTCTATAGCTCAAAGCATGACTGCCGATAGGTAAGTTAATCCCCCTGTGAGGAGTGACACCATGCTGCGGTTCTTCGCCGACCTGGGCTTTCGTTGGAAAATCACTCTCCCGATTACATTTCTGGCTGTGCTGCTGGTGCTGATGGGATGGACGGGCATGCGCGGCATCGGTCAGGTGACTGAATCGAGCACGCAATTGACCAAACGTTATCTGCCGGCCATCAGCCTGTTGCTCAATGCCGATCGTGATCTTTATCAGGCTTTCGTCGCCGAGCGCAGCCTGCTTGATGGTCATGCGGATGAGCATATTCAAGCACTGGGCACCAGTCACAGCGAGAATGCGAAGCAGGCTTATGACCGCGTGCAGCAATATGCCGCGATGCAGCCCGGTGCCGAGGCGCAGGCGTTGGTCAATCAATTCAATGACAGCTTCGGAAAGTGGATGCAGGTTTCGCGGCGGGTCCTCGAGCAGTCTGTGAGCGATCCGCAGAGCGCCAGCGCCCTGAGTTTTGGTGACAGTGAGCGCCTGTTCGAAACCATGCGGGACTCCATCGACAAGCTGGGTGAGCTGGAAGACGCGGCGTCACATCGCGAAGGCGATGCGGCGATTGAGAACGGTGAGGCAGTCGGCGTGCATCAGGGCGTGATTCTGCTGGTCGGCCTGCTTGGTTGCATCCTGGTGCTTGTCGTTCTGCCACTGGTGGTGCTGAGTCCTATGCGTCGACTGCTGTATCGCGTCGAGCAGATTGCCGAGGGGGGTGGCGATCTGAAAGGGCGTCTTGAGGTACGCTCGGCCGATGAGTTGGGCCAGCTCGGCAGTGCCTTCAACCGTTTTCTCGACAAGCTGCAGCCTTTGATCGCCGAGGTTGGACGGGTGACCGGGGAAGTCGACTCCGCGGCGCGCGCCATGGCCGACATGGCCACGACGAATGACCGGTTGATCAGCAGCGAGCATGCGGCGCTCGATCAGGTCAGTACCGCCGCCACTCAGATGAGCGCGGCGGTGCATGAAGTTGCACATAACGCGGCGAACGCCTCGGGTGCCGCGCAACAGGCGAGCAGCCAGTCCCGTGACGGCGCCGAGGTGGTCAGCAGTACCATCGAATCGATCCGCCAGTTGGCCCAGGAAGTGGAGAGCGCTTCGGGCACGATCGAGGCATTGGCCCAGGAAACTTCCAGTATCGGTGCCGTGCTCGAGGTGATTCGTGGTATCGCCGAACAAACCAACCTGCTTGCGCTGAACGCTGCCATCGAAGCTGCGAGGGCCGGTGAGCAGGGCCGTGGTTTTGCCGTGGTGGCCGATGAAGTCAGAGCGCTCGCGGCCCGCACCCAGGATTCGACCAAGGACATTCAGGTTCGCATCGAGCGGTTGCAGAGCGGGGTCGCCAAGGCTGTGCAAGCCATGCATGTGGGCAGCAGCAAGGCTCGGGACAGCGTCGAACGTGCCGCGGGTGTCGATCAGGTGCTCAGCGGTACTGGCGGTTCGATCCAGCGGATCAACGACATGGCCGCACAGATCGCCAGCGCTTGCGAGGAGCAGAGCAGCGTCACCGAAGAGATTGCCCGTAACATCTCCGACATCCGCGACTTGTCCAACGAAGCGGCTGCCAATTCCGCCCAGAGCATGCACGCCAGCCGACAGCTTTCCACGCTGTCGCAAAACCTGGCAGGGCTGGTCGGCCGCTTCCGCACCTGAAACCGGTGGTTTCGTGTCTACTGACGACCACCTGCGAGCCCTGCATCAGCAGGGCTTTGTCCTGCTGCCCGGTGTGTTGGATGCCGGGCAGATCGCCGACCTGCGCCATGCCATCGACCAGTTGAAGCCCCAGCATTGGGACTACAGCGGCGTCATCGATCATTACAAATGTGTGTTCAATCGCGACCCGTTCTGGCTGCCGTTCCTGGATGTGGCCGGCGTGATCGAGCTGGCCGAGACGGCCCTGGGCGATGACTGCCATGTCATCGGCCAGACAGCCTGGCGCTGCCATCCCGGTTTCACAGGGGCGCCGTTGCACCTGGATTACCTGGCGATGGCGTTGCCGCCCAACCTGTTGGCTGACCCGACCTTTGACCTGCCGATGCAGGTGTTCACCGCGCAGTTTTACCTGGATGACATCGACGCCGACTTGAGCCCGACCCAGGTGATTCCTGGCAGCCACAAGGCCGGTCGAGCACCGCTAGCGGGCGAAACGCAATGGCAAGGGCGCCCCGCGCAGCCAGTACTGTGCAGGGCGGGCGATGTGCTGATTCTGCGTAGCGAACTATGGCATGCCGGCAGTGACAACCGCACCGTCGACCGCACGCGGTACCTGCTCCAGGTGCACTACGGTCGGCGGATGGTCGCGCAGAAGTTCTCACCCTATCTGCACTGGCAGTTCAATCCTGAGGTCCTGGCCGCCGCGACACCTCGCCAGCGGCGGTTATTGGGCGAGCACCAGGAAGCTGAATACGATTGAGCCTGGCTCAGTCAGATCCACACATCGTTGACCGCCGTTCGTTCATTGGTTTCGTCGCCGGTATTGATGACGCCGCGAGGCTCGATCAACAGCAGTTTCACTTCCTGGGCGGCGCAGGGCTTATGCTCCACACCTTTCTTGACCACATACATCTCGCCCGGGCCAATCGTCACCGCACCGTCGCGAAAGTCGATGCGCAGCTCGCCCTCCAGCACGATGAAGGTTTCATCCGTATCGGCGTGGGCGTGCCAGACGAAGTCGCCTTCGAGCCGGGCGATCTTGAATTGGTAGTCGTTCATTTCGGCCACGACTTTTGGCATCCACTGTTCCTGGAACAGGGTGTATTTCTGGGCGAAGTTGATGGGGGCGTAACGGGTCATCGAGGATGCTCCTTGGTGGGTGGTGCGTCCTACTTTATTGTTCGAGCCAACGTCGCGTATTGGATGATCGTGCAGCTTTTCGCGGCGCGCAGTTGCTGTCTTAGCGCAGCATGTTCAGCCAGCGTGCCGGTGAAATACCGAAGGCCTGGGTATGCAATCGGGTCATGTGGCTCTGATCGAAAAAACCACAGGCCAGGGCCACTTCGCTCAAGGGCGTGCCGTGGAAGGCCAGGCGCCGGGCTTCGCTCAAGCGCCGCTGGGTGATGTAGCGATAGGGGCTGGTGTCGTACAGCGCCCGGAAATCCCGGGACAGGCTCCATCGATCCCGGCCGCTGGCCTGCACCAGGTCGTCCAGGGTGATCACCTGGTCGAGGGCGTCGTGGATGAACAGGCGGGCACGCTCTGCCGCCGGGTAGTCGATCAGCCGCCGTCCCCGCCTGTTGCCTGCCGCGATATCCAGTGCCTGGGCCACATCGTAGATGGCATCTTCTTCTTCCGGCGGGTCGAGGGGATGATCCAGGCTGCTCAACAGTCGACGGGTCGCGATGTTGAGGCGAGGGTCGTTGGACAATCCACCTTCGATAAAGGGCAATGGCTTGCCTCCCAGCACGTGCTGGATCACCGACGGTTCGATGTAGAACATCCGGTAGCGAAAGCCCTCGCGGGTCCCGGCTTCGCCATCGTGCACCTCGTCCGGGTGCAGGACGATGGTGCCGCCGGGCTGGCTGTGGCGTTTGCTGTGGCGATAGTTGAAGCTCTGCACGCCTGAAAGCGTGATCCCAATGGCGTAGGTGTCATGGCGATGAGTGGTGTAGCCGTGCCCACTGAAATAAGCCTCGATGCGTTCCATTTTCCTCGATTCAGGCGCTCGCACCAGCCAGTCGCGGTTGTGGATGGATCGAGTCATTGCACCGGCCTCCTGCTTTTGTCCGTATACCCTACCTGCCGGGTGACCTTCGTCACAGCAAAAAAACTCAGGCTGCAACCCTGTTTACTTGAGGCGAATAAACCTGTGGCGAGGGAGCTTGCTCCCGCTCGGTTGCGCAGCGACCGCAAAATCATAGGACCGCTTCGCAGCCCAGCGGGAGCAAGCTCCCTCGCCACGGTTCAGATCTCTTTTACCGGCGTTTCACCCTGGACATTCTTGATCAGCCCAATGACGTGTAGGCAATCACTCTTGTTCACATAGGATTCGCCACTGGCGATCGTTTCATGGTTGCCGGCCCTCAAGCGCCAGCGCCATTGGCCTTTTCCGGTGCTCGGGGTGCCTCGGGTCTGTCGATAGATTTCAAAATACATCGGTTCGCTCCCTGCGATTCATTCAGTCAAGACATGCGTAGAACATGTGGCTGCAAGCCTAGCCAAGTGGTTGGTTTTGGCTATGGGAAATTCGTTTCCATTGGTTATCAAATATTGCTGGGCATGAGCCCGGATCGGGGATTCGACCATTTTCTCTGGATAAGTCATGTTGCGAATATATGGTCGGCTGAAGTTCGGGCTTGATCCTTGCGTTGCCTTGCCAGGTCCTGCTTAATACGGTTCGACGCCTAGGGCCGGAAGCCCGACGGGACTGAAAACACTATAAGAAAAAGAGCCATCAAGTGACTGAATATCCAGGAGCGGATCTGCAAGGTCGTCTAACGCTTTCGCTTGTCATTCCGGTCTATAACGAAGCCCAGTCCATCGATTTGTTCATGGCCAGGATCGACCAGGTCTTTGCCCATGAATCGCGGGTGAGCCTGGAGCTGGTGTTCGTCAACGACGGCAGCGTGGACGATACGTTGGTGCTGCTGCTGGACAGGCAGAAGGCCGACCCGCGCATCCGCATCGTCGACCTGAGTCGCAACTTCGGCAAGGAGGCGGCGTTGAGCGCCGGCCTGCAATCCGCCCGTGGCCAGGCGGTGGTGCCGATCGATGTCGATTTGCAAGACCCTCCCGAAGTGATCCTGGAAATGATTGCCCATTGGCGCAACGGCGCCGAAGTGGTGCTGGGGCATCGGATCAATCGTGACTCCGACTCCTGGGCCAAACAGGTTTCCGCCAACGGGTTCTACCGGCTGCACAACAAAATCGCCGACCACAAGCTGCCGGAGAATGTCGGCGATTTTCGCTTGATGGATCGCTGTGTGGTCGATGCCCTGCTCACCCTGCCCGAATCGCGCCGCTTCATGAAAGGGTTGTTTGCCTGGGTGGGGTTCCGGACCACCTACGTGGACTACGTCAGGCCTGAGCGGTCCGCCGGTGAAAGCAAGTTCAATGGCTGGCGCCTGTGGAATTTTGCCCTTGAAGGCATCACCAGCTTCAGTACCGAACCGCTGCGCATCTGGACGTACCTGGGGCTTTGCGTCTCGCTGGTATCCTTTGCGTTCGCCATATTCATCGTGTTGCGGACCCTGATTTCCGGGGTCGACCTGCCGGGCTATGCCTCGCTGATGGTCGCGGTCACCTTCCTGGGCGGGTTGCAACTGATCGGCATCGGCGTGCTGGGGGAATACCTGGGCCGCACCTATATCGAATCCAAGCGTCGACCGGTTTTCCTGGTGCGGCGCATCTATGACGCCAAGGACTGACCATGGATCTCAAGGAAACCGACATCCTCGGTCCCGATATCGAGCAGCATTGGTACTACCGATCGAAAGCGCGGGCCATGCGCCACATGCTCAAGGGCACCTCGGCCAGTACGTTGCTGGACGTGGGCGCCGGGTCGGGCTTTTTTTCCCATCACCTGCTGACCCACACCGCAACGGCCCAGGCCTGGTGCGTGGACATCAGCTATCCGGCCGACTCCGACGCCAGCACCGCCGGTAAACCGGTCCGCTACCGACGTGCCATCGACACGTTGGACGCCGACCTGGTGTTGCTGATGGATGTGTTGGAGCACGTGGATGATGACGTGGGCCTGCTCAAGGCCTATGTCGATAAGGTGCCGTCCGGTAGCCGCTTCCTGATCACCGTGCCGGCGTTCCAGTTTCTCTGGAGCGGGCATGACGATTTTCTCGAGCACAAGCGCCGCTATACCCTCAAACAGCTGGAACGCGTTGTGGCGCAGGCCGGTTTGCAGGTCCAGCAAGGTGCGTATTACTTCGGCCTGGTCTTTCCCATTGCCGCCGGCCTGCGCCTGTTGCAGCGCAAATCCGGCGGGGCACCGGCCAAGTCGCAGCTTGCGCGGCATCATCCGCTGGTCAATGGCGTGTTGAGGACGCTGTGCAGCCTGGAGCGTCCGTTCATGGGGGGCAATCGTATCGCCGGCCTGACGGTGTTCTGCCTGGCGCAGAAGCCGTGACCTGGACGCACTCGCCGCTGCTGGGACGTGCCTTGCGCTTTGCCATGACCGGCCTGCTCGTCACCGCAGTCCATGTGGTGGCGGCCGTGCTGTTTGTGCACCTGATCCTGGCCAACCCGCCACTGGCCAATGGTTTCGCCTTTGTCGTGGCGACCGTGGTGTCGTACCTGATCAACACCCTCTGGAGTTTTTCCAGCCGCTTGCATGGCCGCACCCTTGGCCGTTTCGTGGTGGTCTCGATCGGCGGGTTCGGGTTGGCGATGCTGGTGGCTTGGGTAGCCCAACGTGTCGGCCTGGATTACCTGGCGGGCATCGCCGCCGTGGCGCTGATCATCCCGGTGTTCACCTTCATCCTGCATAATTTCTGGACGTATCGATGACCGTTCGCGGCAAGCATGACTTGACTCCCTTGTTGCCCATACTGCTGGGTATGCTGGCGTTCCTGCTGGTGATCGGCCCACGGGTGCTGGACCCGACGAACATCGCCTGGCTGGGGGAGGGCGATGCGGCGACCCACTACATGGGCTGGGCCTTTTTTCGCAGTTCGCCCTGGACCTTTCCGTTGGGCATGAACCCTTCCTATGGTTTGGAGTTGGGCAACGGCATCATTTTTTCCGACTCCAATCCACTGCTGGCATTTCTGTTCAAGCCCTTCAACGCCTGGCTTCCCGAGACGTTCCAGTATTTTGGCCTGTGGTTGCTGGCCTGTTTCATCCTGCAAGCCTGGTTCGCCTGGAAACTCGTCGGCCTGCTGACGCCGTCGCTGTGGATCAGGCTGTTGGGCGCCGGGTTGCTGGTGTTTTCGCCGCCGATGTTCCTGCGCATGGGTGGGCATCTGTCGCTGTCCGGGCATTTCCTGATCCTGGCGGCCCTGTACCTGGCGCTGCGGCCTGGCCTGGAAAAACGTCGGTTGGCGTGGGGTGTGCTGTTGGCCGCCACAGCGCTGGTGCATGCGTACCTGTTGGCCATGGTGGCGTTGATCTGGCTGGCCGACCTTGCCAGCCAGGCCAGCAAGGGCCGTTTGTCCCGGCGCGATGCCTGGATCGAGCTGGGTGGCTTGTTTTTACTGGTGGCGTTCTGTTGCTGGCAGGCGGGTTATTTCAGCGTGGGTGGTGGGACCGTGGCGGGCGGTTTTGGGTTGTATCGCCTGAACGTGATGTCGTTGGTCAACCCCAGCGGCTGGTCATATACCTTGCGCGACATGCCCCAGGGCCCCGGGGACTACGAAGGTTTCAACTACTTGGGATTGGGCGTCCTCATGCTGGCGATCTGCGCCAGCGTGGCATTGCTGCAAGGCAATACCGGTTTGGCGAATGCCGTGCGCCGCAGGCGACTGTTGCTGTTGGCTTTGATCGGGTTGACGCTGTTTTCGCTGACTAACCATGTCGGCATCGGCATGCTGAATGTGCATTACTGGCTGCCCAAACCCCTTGAGCTTCTGGCAAACGTCTTTCGCGCGGCCGGCCGAATGTTCTGGCCTGTGTTCTACGCCATCGTACTTGCCGTCATCTTTGCGGTGATCCGCGGCAACAAGCCACGGGCAGCGGCGTGTCTGCTGGCCATCGCCCTGGTGGTGCAAGTCCTGGATACCCGCGCGGGATGGGCCGGCCTGCGTCAGAGCCGGATGGTGCCGGGGGCCTCGAGTTGGCCCACGGCCATGGATGATCCGTTCTGGGCCAGCGCGGCCCGTCACTATTCGAAAGTCCGGACGCTGTTGCCGCAGAACCAGCCGGACAACTGGCTGCTGACCAGCCAATACGCCCTGACGCATGGCCTGGAAACCGATGGGGTGTACCTGGGGCGCATGAGCGACCGGGCGATCGAGCGAGCCCAGCGGCACACCGAGCAGATGCTCGCCAGCGGCCAGTATGCAGCAGATTCGCTGTACATCCTCGACCCTCGCGCCGCGCTCCAGGCGACGAAAACCGTCAACCGCCAAACCGACCTGTTGACCCGTGTCGATGGCCTCGTGGTGTTGGCGCCGGGCTGGAAAACTTGCGCCCAATGCCCGCCGTTTGCCGACGAGACGCTGGACGTGCAGGTCAAGCTCGGTGAGCGCCAGGTGTTCAGCCGAATCAACGCCATGTTGGCCGACGGCTGGGGGCGCGTCGAAGAGTGGGGCACCTGGTCGGAAGGGCCCGAGGCCGAAGTGGTTTTGCGCATACCGCCAGAGGCGCGTGCCATTTCGATCGAAGCGGCGGCGTTCGTGCAACCCTCGCACACGCGCCAGCGGGTGGAGGTCTCGATCAACGGTATCGAGGCGCTGTCGACGCAGTTCACGCGCCTGCAGGACAACACCTTTGAACTGCTCCTGACACCGGCCATTCGTGAAGCGATTGGCGCGGATGGGCGGTTGCGTGTGCAGTTCCATTTACCCGATGCCATCAGTCCCAAGGCGCTGGGGTTGGGGAGCGACGAGCGAGTCATGGGGCTGGGACTGAAATCGCTGACCGTGCGGTAGGTCTTTTCATTGTGGCGAGGGAGCTTGCTCCCGCTCGGTTGCGCAGCAACCGCAAAATCTTGGGGCCGCTTCGCAGCCCAGCGGGAGCAAGCTCCCTCGCCACAAAAGCGGGGTGTCTCTTCCAATTTCTTTGACGGTATTACACAGGCGCTTCACCTTTTTGCGCATAGACGCACGACCCCCAGCATTTCTACACTGCACCCAGTCAAGGAATCGGGGGGCAGTGGATGAACCGCAACGAATTGCGCAAGGCCGACATCAACCTGATGGTGGTGTTCGAAACGTTGATGCTTGAGCGCAACGTGACGCGAGTGGCGGAAAAACTGTTCCTGGGCCAGCCGACCATCAGCTCGGCCCTCAATCGCCTGCGCAAGATGTTCAATGACCCGCTGTTCATCCGCGTCGGGCACCGCATGGAGCCGACGGCCCGGGCCGAGGAAATCATCCAGCATCTCTCACCGGCGCTCGATTCGCTGTCGGTGGCTTTGAGCCTGACCCACGATTTTGATCCCGCCAACAGCACCATGACGTTTCGCATCGGCCTGTCGGACGACGTCGAATTCGGCCTGTTGCCGCCGCTGTTGAGCAGCCTGCGGCAAGAGGCGCCGCAAATCGTGTTCGTGGTTCAGCATGTCGATTACTGGCGCATCCCCGATCTGCTGGCCTCGGGCGACATCACCGTGGGTATCAGCCAGACTCGCGGCCTGCCGGCCAACGCCAAGCGCAAACTGTTGCGACACATCCAGCCCCGCGTGTTGCGCGCCGATGCGTCGGACACGCCGCTGACCCTGGACGAGTACTGCTCGCGGCCTCATGTGCTGGTGTCCCATACCGCGAACGTCGCCGGGTTCGCTGACGAATGGCTGGCGGAGATCGGACGCACGCGCCAGGTCGTGCTGTCGGTGCCGCAATACAGCGCATTGCCGGCGTTGCTGGCCGGCACTGACCTGATTGCCAGCCTGCCAGACTATACCGCCGCCGCCATGGCCGCCTCGGGACAACTGTTCAACGAGCCTTTTCCTTTCAAGACCCCGACCCTGGATTTGTCCATGGTCTGGTTGAGCCACGTCGACAGTGACCCGGCCGAGCGCTGGTTGCGGTCGCGGTTGGAGGCTTTCATGGGGGAGCGTGGAGTCTCGGCGCAAGCCTGACACCGGCCGTGGCGAAACAAAATCTGCCTCAATCAAGAAAGTCGAGGTAAGGTTGTGACGGCTGACATCACCTCGTCATATTTTCGAATCGGAGTCGAACACATGCCTCACCTGCACATGGAGTACACCGCCAACCTGCCCGAGCTGAATGCCGAGTTCGCACTGCTGCGACTGAACAATGCACTGGCGCTCTCCGGTCACTTTTCCGCCGAGCACGACATCAAGAGCCGGGCCGTGAAGCTCGAGACTTTTCGAGTGGGTACAGGGACAGGCGAGCGGGGTTTCGTGCATGTGAAGCTGGCCTTGCTCAGCGGACGCTCGCCGCAAATCAAGAAACAACTGGCCGATAGCCTGCTGGCGGTGATCCAGGAGCTGGGGCCATGGCCGGCCGAAGTCAGCGTGCAACTGTGCGTGGAGATCCTCGACATCGACCGAGAGCCGTATGCCAAGACCTTGATCGGTCAATGACGATCAGGCGTCGCATGGGGCGCAGGCCTTGATGATCTGTTCGCGCAGCCAGGCGTTGGCGCTGTCCTGATCGAGAGCCTGGCACCACTGCATGTTCAAGGTAAACCCTGGCAGCCCCCTGGGCGCTTCGTGGTGATTGAAGATCGCCTCGTTGGCCAGCAGTTTCTGGATGCGGCGGGGCAGGGTCAGGATGAAGTCGGTGCCGGTGATCATCTTCAGTGCGGCACTGTAGCTGTTGGCGCGCGCGGCGATTTGCCGCTGATGCGCCTGCTGCGACAGCCAGCCATCCACCATGTTGGTCGCTGACGCCCAGGGCGTCGGAAACACGTGTCGGCGCTGTACGAACGATTGAAGGCTCAGTTGCGGCTCAAGCGGCGTCGCCCGTTTATCCACGACGCAGACCAGGTCGTCCTGCAACAGCTGCCGGGATTTGAAGTCGGCATGGTTGCTGTGGAAGTTCGGGCCGAAGCAGATCGCCAGGTCCAGGCTGCCGTCGCGCAACTCTTCGGCGGGAATGTCGGCTTCGAGCTTGTGCACGTTCACCACCACCGGCAGGTTGGCGTAATCGAAGCCTTGCAGCAGTTGCGGCAGGATCAGGTGTTCGAAATATTCCGGTGCGCAGATATTGAAGGTAATGGCTTGCCGGGTCGGATCGAAGGTTGGCGTACCGGCATGGCACAGGTTGATGCTTTGCAAAATGCCGCGCACATGATCGTACATGCCCTCGGCCTTATAGGTGGGGCGCATGCCGGTTCGGGTGTTGATAAAAAGTTCGTCCTCGAAACAGGTTCGAAGTTTCTTGAGGCAATAACTGACGGTTGACTGGCTGACGCACAAGGCCTCGGACACGCCAGTGACACTGCTTTGCTCGTACACGGCGCTAAACACCATGAGGTCCTGCATGTCGAGCTTTCTGAGGGCGTTACTGTTCAGCATCCGTTCTGTCTCTCGCTGTGCTCCTTGCGCGGATCTTGCGCAAACCAGGCTGACGATCCTAACGGAACGATGGTGCCAAGAGAATGCCAGGCAGGCGCTTTCATGGTCGGGAACGGGACAGATAATGTAGGGAATACGACGTGTTGATCAACGACCGATGCGTTTGCTTATGTTTAGTTCGCGGCGATCCAAGCTCCATCAAATCCAGGTTTAACCGCCCAAGGTGCCGTGGGACGCTTGCCCGATGTGTTTCCTGTGATGCGCTCATGGACGGTTGGCCCCTGGCATTCCACTCCCCTTCATCCACCGTCGTCGATCCGGTCGGCAGGTTCACGCCTGCCATCGCTCCAGCCCTCAGCGCGCTGCCCTCCGAACTGGCCTTTTGGGCGCTCTGGCATTGCCGTCACGCGCGTCCTCCAGATACTCGTATTTCCTGTTGATCACTCATCGTGCTCGCGTAATGGCGAGCACAGACTGACGGCGCCTTGTCGCCCGTCCGATATGGAAATACGAGCCTTCTCATGAGCCATGCCAAGATTTCTTTCGCACCCGTGCAACACGCCCAGGCGTTCCTTGCGCAGAACCCGGATATCGAGCTGTTCGAGCTGTTCATTCTCGATAACAACGGCGTGCCCCGGGGCAAATTGTTGCATCGGGACGAGTTGCTGGCGGTCTACGAAAGTGGCCGGCCACTGCCCAGTACGATTCTCGGGTTGACCCTCAATGGCGACGATGTGGAAAACTCCGGGCTGGTGTGGGACGTCGGTGACATTGATTGCCGTGCCTATCCCATCAGCGGCAGCCTGCAGCGCATGCCGTGGCGGTTGATGCCCACCGCCGCCGTGCAGGTCAGCATGCATCCCCGGGAGGGCCTGCCGGCGACCATCGCCGATCCGCGTTATCTGCTCAGCCAGGTGATCGAGGCCTTACAGGCCGACGGTTATTACCCGGTGATGGCGGCGGAGCTGGAGTTTTATCTGCTGGACGCGCAACTTGATAGCCAAGGCCGGCCGCAGCCGGCGCGGGACGCTGACGGGGGGCGACCGCGGGCCACCCAGGTCTATGGTTTGCGCGAGCTGGAGCAGATCGAGCCGTTCCTGGCCGACCTGTACGCCGCGTGCAAGCTGCAAGACATTCCGGCCCGGACCGCGATTTCCGAATACGCACCGGGGCAAGTGGAGATCACCCTCGAACATCGCAGCGATGCCTTGCAAGCCATGGATGAAGCGGTGCGCTACAAACGACTGGTCAAGGGGGTGGCTCACCAGCACGGCATGCAGGCGTGTTTCATGGCCAAGCCGTTCGAGCATTTGGCAGGCTCCGGCATGCACCTGCACGTCAGCCTGGCGGACCGCGATGGCCACAACCTGTTTGCCAGCGAAGCCGCCGACGGCACGCCGCTGCTGCGCCATGCCGTGGGCGGGATGCTCGACACTTTGCTCGATTCGTTGTTGATGTTTTGTCCGAACGCCAATTCCTACCGACGTTTCCAAAGCAACAGCTACGCACCGCTGGCCGCCACTTGGGGCGTGGACAACCGCACCGTGAGCCTGAGGGTGCCGGGCGGCCCGGCGTTCTCGCGGCACATCGAGCATCGTATCTGCGGCGCCGATGCCAATCCTTACCTGGCAGCGGCGGCGATATTGGCCGGCATTCATCGCGGTATACGTGAACAGTGTGATCCCGGTAAACCTGTCGAAGGCAACGGCTACGCCCAGGCGACCGAATTGCTGCCCACCGACTGGCTCACCACGCTGCGTGCCCTCGAGGCTTCGACTTGGGCGCGGGAAGCGTTTGGTGATGAATTCCTCGGTGTCTATCTGGCGGTCAAGCGCGCCGAGTACCGTCAGTTCATGGGGGAAGTCGGGGAGCAGGATTGGCGCTGGTATCTGAATCAGGCTTGAGGGCAGCTTCAAGTTCAAGCTGATTGGCTCGGCTGTTCACTTTGGGGCAGGCGAAAAAACCGTGGCGAGGGCGCTTGCTCCCGCTGGGCTGCGTAGCCGCCCCCTTTTTGTGAGTGCTCCGCACTCGAGCGGGAGCAAGCGCCCTCGCCACGGATCCATCATTTTTTCTTGAGTGAACAGCTTGCAAGCTGATTCGAGCTTGCCGCTTAAATAATTATTTAATAGCAACTTTTTCACGAAAAATTGATGGTGGGCTACCTAAAGTTTGTGTTGCCGTAGGAAACGATTTTCACATGTTGCCGCGGCACTTCTTTTTCAAAGAGCAACTTCAGGAAACCGTCAACCATCATGCTGACTATTAAAGCCGTGCGCCCCGAGTGGGTGACGCTGGCCGCCAGTGCCTTTTTGTTAGTGGGCTTCAACTTCGTGCTCTGGCAACACTTGCTGGCGATCACCACGGCTGACGCCCGGGGCCTGCTGATGTGCGTGGCGTTTGGCGTGATGATCTTCTGCGCGTTCAACCTGGTGTTGACGCTCGTGGCCTTCCGTCCGCTGCTCAAGCCCGTGCTGATGCTGCTGTTCCTGATCAGCGCTGGCGTGGCGTATTTCATGGCCCAATACGGCGTACTGATCGATACCGGCATGTTCCGCAACTTCGCTGAAACCAATGCCACGGAAGTCCGTGATCTGTTGTCGCTGAAGTTGTTTGTCTATATCGGCTTATTGGGTGTCTTGCCGTGCTGGTTGTTGTTAAAGACTCCGATCAACTACCGGAGTTGGCCCAAAGCATTATTAAGTAAGTTGCTGGTCGGCGTGGCCTCGGCCGCGGTGATCGGCCTGGTCGCCCTGGCCAACTACCAAGGCCTGTCTTCATTGTTTCGTAACCACCACGAATTGCGCTTGATGGTCGTGCCGAGCAACTACATCGGTGCTTCACTCGGGTACTTGCGTGAGCAGGTCGCGTCGGCCAAGCAACCGTTCGTCACCTTGGGCGAGGACGCGAAGCGCAACCCGGTCTGGCAAACCCACGGCCGCAAATCCCTGACCGTCCTGGTGGTGGGCGAGAGTGCCCGGGCCGAGAACTTCGGCATCCTCGGTTACAACCGCAATACCACCCCAAAGCTGGACAAAGAGGTCGGCCTGATCGCCTTCACTGACGTGCATTCCTGCGGCACCGAAACCGCTGTGTCGGTGCCCTGCATGTTTTCCAACATGGGGCGCAAGAACTACGATGCCAGCAAGGCCAAGAATCAGGAAGGCCTGCTGGATGTGCTCAAGCGCGCCGGGCTGGAAGTGATCTGGCGGGACAACCAGTCCGGCTGCAAGGGCACCTGCGACCGGGTCACGCTGCAGGATGTCAGCAACCTCAAGGACCCGGTCCTGTGCGCCAACAGTGAATGTCGCGACGAGATCCTGCTCCAGGGGCTGCAGCATTTCATCGACACACTCGACAAGGACACGGTGCTGGTGCTGCACCAGATGGGCAGCCACGGGCCGGAGTACTTCAAGCGCTATCCCAAGGAGTACGAGCATTTCACCCCGGTGTGCGAAAGCAACGCGCTGAACAATTGCAGTCGCGAGAGCATCGTCAATGGCTACGACAACACGCTGGTGTACACCGATCACGTGCTGTCGACCTTGATCGATCTGCTGCGGGCCAACCAGGACAAGGTCGACACGGCCATGCTGTACCTGTCGGACCATGGCGAGTCCCTGGGCGAATACAACCTGTTTCTCCATGGCACGCCCTACATGCTCGCCCCGGAACAACAGAAACACGTGGCGATGCTGGCCTGGTTTTCCGACAGTTATCAGAAATCTTTTTCGGTCGACACCCATTGCTTGCAACTGAGTCGGGAAAAACCCTTGAGCCAGGACAACCTGTTCCACTCGATGCTCGGGCTGCTGGAAGTCAACAGCCAGGTCTACAACCGGGATCTGGATCTGTTCGCCAACTGTCGCGGTGCGGTGATTGACGGTGTCCTGGCGCGGGAGTGAGCGCCTGGACCTTTTTTTCACGCAAGGTTGGTTAACCTGTCATCCAATCTATTCCAAGAGCCGTTTGTATGTCCGGGTTACCCCCATCCACCGTCGAGCTTGAGTTCGCCCGGCAGCATGACCAGGAACATGCGCAGGTCTGCCATCGGCCGGCACCGCGCCGCTTGCGCCTGGCGTTCTGGCGCGACGAGCACATGGTGCGCAATGCCCTGAAGGTGGCGGGCGAGCCGGGGCTGGTGCTGGATGTGGCCTGTGGGGCGGGGCGGTACTGGCCGGTACTGGCCGAGCATGCCAACCGGGTGATCCTGGCGGCGGACCCGTCGCCGGACATGCTCGAACATGCGCTCACCCACCATGGCGGCGCGTTGCTCCAGCGGGTCAAGACCTTCCCGAGTTCGGCGTTCACCATCGGGCTGTCGGCCAACGCGGTGGATTGTATTTTCTGTTTGCAACTGTTTCGCCACGTCAGTGCCAGCGAGCATCGCCTGGCGCTGCTGCGCGAGTTTCATCGGGTCAGTCGCGACACGGTGATCGTTTCGGTGCAAATCGAAGGGCGCCTCAAGATCGGCCAGGCGCCGCAACGGAGCCTGGCCGACAAGGCCGATGTCGAAGCCGAGTTCCGCCAGGCCGGTTTCAGCGTGCTGTGGTACCAGGATTTCCTGCCCGGTTTTGCGCTGACGCGTGTTTATGTGTTGCGTAAGACCGGTTAAGGAGTGATGTAGGACTATTCTTGCTTTTTCGCAGGCGATTTCTCTTAAGGGGCTGCTCTATGGATGCTCGCAATCGCCAGCGGCGATATATACTGCGCGCCATTCTTCAAGGGAGAGCCGTGTGGCCATCGATATTCACTGGATTCGCGACAACGATAGCCTCGGTCAGTTTTGCGCCGAGTGGCAACAGTTGCCATTCGTCGCCCTCGACACCGAATTCATGCGGGTCGACACTTTTTATCCCATTGCCGGTTTACTGCAAATCGGCGACGGCAAGCGTGCCTACCTGATCGACCCCTTGACCATCGACAACTGGCAACCCTTGGCCGCCTTGCTGGAAAACCCGGCGGTGCTCAAGGTGTTGCACGCCTGCAGCGAAGACCTTGAAGTGCTGCTGCGCCTCACTGGCAGCCTGCCTGCGCCGCTGTTCGATACTCAACTGGCCGCCGCCTACCTGAACCTGGGTTTCTCCATGGGCTATTCGCGGCTGGTGCAGGAAGTGCTGGGCATCGAGCTGCCCAAGGGCGAGACCCGTTCCGATTGGTTGCAACGGCCTCTGTCCGAGACGCAGATCAGCTACGCGGCAGAAGATGCCGTGCACCTGGCGGAAGTTTTCGTAGAACTGCGCCCGAAGCTTTCCGACGAAAAATACCGCTGGGTCCTGGAGGATGGCGCCGAACTGGTGGCCAACCTGCGTCGCGAAGTCGACCCGTACGAGGTTTACCGCGAGGCCAAGCTGGCCTGGAAACTCTCCCGCGCCCAATTGGCTGTGCTGCGCGAGTTGTGCGCCTGGCGCGAACGCGAGGCGCGGGCCCGTGACCTGCCGCGCAACCGCATCATCCGCGAGCACTCGCTGTGGCCCCTGGCCCGCACCCAGCCGGATAACCTCGGCGCGCTGGCGAAGATCGAAGACATGCACCCGCGTACCGTGCGCCAGGACGGCCAGTTTCTGCTGGACCTGATCCAGCGTGCCGCCAACATCCCGCCCGAGCAATGGCCGCCGGCCGTGGCCGAGCCATTGCCCATCGAGGCCTCGGCCTTGGTCAAGCGTCTGCGGGCGTTGGGGCAGGCCGAAGCCGAGCGCCTGGAGATTGCCCCGGAGCTGATGCTGCGCAAGAAAACCCTCGAAGCGCTGATCAAGAGCGGCTTCCCCGAGGGGCCTTACCAATTGCCCGATTCGTTGCGTGGCTGGCGCCGCGAATTGATGGGCCAGGCGCTGCTCGACAGCCTGGCCACTGCCGGAGAACAGCCTTGAAACGTATCTGCTCCATCTATCGCAGCTCGAAGAAAAACGAGATGTACCTGTATGTGCTCAAGAGCGATGCCTTGAAGCGTGTGCCCGAGCCCTTGATGACCGCCTTTGGCAAGGCGATCCATGCCTTCGACCTGGTGCTGAGCCCCGAGCGGGAGCTGTCCCGGGAAGACATCAACAAGGTGCTGGAAAACCTCGACACCCAGGGCTATCACTTGCAGATGCCGCCGGCCGAAGACGAGTACATCGAGCATCTGCCCGAAGAATTGCTGCGCCGCAACGACCCGGTCTGACGGTAATGGGGGCACCTGTCCTGGGTGCCTTTTGTAACACTGGAATGATTTATTGACGACGATCGCAGGGATGGAGCGACACTCTGCCGGCGGTCGTCTGCACTGTTTTTGAAAGGTTTGATTCATGCGCGTTCTGATTGCCGAACACGATCACGCGGTGTACGCCCAGCTTTTGCGTCAGGCTGCACCCGATATTGAAGTCCTGACCAGCGGCGATTCCGCCGAACTGTCGCGACTGGCCGCCGATTGCCCGGTCTGGCTCGGCCAGCCTGATCTGCTAGCCACCCTGTTGCGTCAAGGCCACCAGCCCCGTTGGCTGCAATCGACCTGGGCGGGCATCACGCCGCTGCTGGCCGATGGCTTGAGCCGCGATTACCGCCTGACCCGTGCGGTGGGCATTTTTGGCCAGGTGATGGCTGAGTACGTGCTCACCTACATGCTCGGCCATGAGCGCGAGGTGCTGGCCCGGTTGGTCAGCCAGGTCGAGCGCAAGTGGGATAACCGCCAGGGGCAGGGCTTGGCCGGGCGCAAGGTGTTGATCGTCGGGACGGGGGATATCGGCCAGCGTGTGGCGCAGTTCCTGGTGCCGTTCGGTGTGCAGCTGTATGGCATCGCCAGCGAGGCGAGGGCGATGGCACCGTTTATCGAAGTCGGGGCGTTGAAGGACTTGCCTCGTCTGGTGGGCGAAATGGATTACGTGATCAATTTGCTGCCCAATACGCCGGATACCCATGACATCTACGACGCGGCGCTGTTCAAGCAATTCAAGCCGACCGGGTTGTTCATCAACGTCGGTCGCGGCGTGGCGGTGGTGGATGCGGACCTGGTACAAGCCCTGAAAGACGGCCACCTGGCCGGTGCGGTGATCGACGTTTGCCGCCAGGAGCCATTGCCACAGCGCCACCCGTTCTGGACCGCCTGGGGCCTGCTGCTGACCGGCCACAGCTCGGCACCGACCTCGCCCCCGATGATGGTGCAATTGTTCCTGGACAACCTGCGGGCCTACAAGGCGGGCGAAACGCTGCGCGGGGAAGTGGATTTCAGCCGGGGTTACTGACCCCCGGATTCAGCGTGATCCAGTGTGGGAGCGAGCTTGCTCGCGATAGCGGAGTGTCAGTCGGCATCAATGTTGGCTGACCCACCGCCATCGCGAGCAGGCTCGCTCCCACAGTGGATATTCAGTGGTCACAAAAAATGCGTGCGCCACAGAACCAATTGTGGGAGGGAGCTTGCTCGCGATAGCGGTGGGTCAGTCGACATCAAAGTGGCTGATCTGAACGCCATCGCGAGCAAGCTCGCTCCCACAGTGAATATTCAGTGGTCACAAAAAATCCGTTCGCCACAGAACCAATTGTGGGAGCGAGCCTGCTCGCGATAGCGGTGGGTCAGTCGACATCAAAGTGGCTGATCTGACGCCATCGCGAGCAAGCCCGCTCCCACAGGGGAGTCTTCAGTGGTCACAAAGTTGGGGTTACAGGCTGAAATCGCCTTCCGCCACCAGTTCGCTCAACGGTCGGCGCGGGCTTGGGACTTCGCGGGCCTGGAGGTATTCGGCCAGGGTCGATTTGTCCCCCAGCTTGCCAATCGCCACGGCGGCGTGCAGGGCGTAGCCTTCCGGGATCTTCAGTTCCTTGCGGGTCAGTTCCTGGTCGAAACCGGCCATGCCATGGGTGTGCCAGCCGCTGAGGCTGGCTTGCAGCGCCAGGTGGCCCCAGGCCGCGCCGGTGTCGAAGGTGTGGGTCTGCGCCGGGGTTTCTTCGGTGGCGCCGGGCACCGCGAAGGTGGTTTTCGAGACGATGATCACCAGCGCCGAGGCGTGTTGGGCCCAGCCGCGGTTGAACTCGTTGAGCAAACCCAGGAAACGCTCCCAATTCGGCGTGTCGCGCCGTGCGTACAGGAAGCGCCATGGCTGTGAGTTGTAGGCCGAAGGGGCCCAGCGCGCGGCTTCGAAGAAGCTCAGCAAGGTTTCTTCGGCAATGCTTTCGCCGGTAAAGGCGCGGGGCGACCAGCGTTCGATGAACTGAGGGTGAATCGCGTAATCGGCAATGCGGGAATTGGCGCTCATGGGCTTACCTGGCTCGAGTTCGGAAAGACAATGCAGCAACCTACGTCCCGCCGCGCGGCCTGACAAGCCCCTGCCTACCGACAGTCGCCAATGCTTGGCCTGACGAGGTCCCGGCACTAGACTGTCGGCCTTTTCACCACCTGATGTTGATGCTCGAGCCATGGCCGCCAAAGTCGAACCGTTCTGGATACGCAAAACCCTCGATCAGCTCGATCCGCAGGAGTGGGAATCGCTGTGCGACGGCTGTGGCCTGTGCTGCCTGCAAAAGCTCGAAGACGAAGACGACAACAGCGTCTACTACACACGCATCGCCTGCAAACTGCTGGACCTGAAAACCTGCCAGTGCACCGACTACCCCAACCGCCGTGATTTCGTGCCCGATTGCATCCAGCTCACGCCGGGCAAGGCCGATGAGTTCAAATGGCTGCCGCCGACCTGCGGTTATCGGCTGGTCAGCGAAGGCAAGGACTTGCCGTTGTGGCACCACCTGGTCTGCGGCGATCGCGATGCCGTGCACCACGAACGCATTTCCCAGTCCGGGCGCATGCTGGCCGAAGGCAGCGTGCCGGAAGACGATTGGGAAGATCATCTGATTTTCCGCGCTGGCTGAACCACCGGGCGGCGCACCACCAGGGAGAACCCATGGCTGCAGGATTGAAACGGATGCTGGCGGCCGGGCTGCTGGCGGTGTGCGCGCCGCTGTGGGCGGCGCAGAAAGTCGACCTGGATTATCACGTGCACCTGTTGCCACAGAGCGATCAGGCCGAGGTGCGCCTGACCCTGGCCCGGGGTTCGGCGGTGCGCAGCCTGGATTTCGACCTCGGCGACGGTAGCCGCTACAGCGATTTCAAGGCCGACGGCCAATGGCAGCTCACCCCCGGCAAGGAGGCGCGTGGCGTCTGGCGTCCGGCCGCTGACAAGGCCAGCCTGAGCTACCGCGTGCGCATCAGCCATGCCCGCAAGAACGCCACCTTCGAAACCCGCATGACCCCGACCTGGGCGTTGCTGCGCGGCGACGACCTGGTGCCGTCGGCCAAGCTCGATCAGCAGGACGGCGTCGAACTGGTGGCCCGTCTTGAGGTGGAATTGCCCGACGGTTGGAAAAGTATCGAGACCCCCTGGCCGCGCATCGGCAAGCAACGCTTTCGCATCGACAATCCCTCACGCCTGTTCGACCGCCCCACCGGCTGGATGCTCGCCGGCAAACTGGGCAGCCGCCGCACACGCCTGGGCGAAACCGAGGTGACGGTGGCCTCGCCCCAGGGCCAGGGCATGCGCCGGATGGATGTGCTGACGCTGCTGACGTTCGTCTGGCCGCAGGTGCAAGCGCTGGTGCCGCGCCATCCGGCCAAGCTGCTGATTGTCGGCGCTGGCGATCCGCTGTGGCGTGGCGCCCAGGCCGGCCATGACTCGATTTACCTGCACAGCCGACCGCCGCTGGTCAGCGAGCGGGGCAGTAGCCCGTTGTTGCGGGAGTTGGTGCAGGCGCTGGCCCGGGTCAATGATCAGGACCGTAGCGACTGGATCAGTGAGGGGCTGACCGAGTACTACGCCATCGAACTGCTCCGCCGCGCCGGCGGCCTGAGTGATGAGCGCTACCAGACCTTGAACGACCGGCTCGCCCGCGAGAGCAAGGGCGTCACCAGCTTGCGCGGCGAGCAGGTCGGCCCGGCGGCGGTGGCCAAGGCGGTGTTGCTGTTACAGGAACTGGACCGCGAGATTCGTCTGAAAACCCGCAACAAGCGTTCGCTGGATGATGTGTTGCAAGGGGCGATGCGCTTGGAAACAGTTGATACCCAGGAGTTTGTGCAGCTCAGTGAGAGCGTTCTGGGTGGGGCCTCTACTGTGCTGGATAGCCGGTTACTTCAGTGACCCCGCCATCGCGAGCAAGCTCGCTCCCACATTGATCGATGTCGTACACAAATAGTGTGTGCACCAAAGACCCAGTGTGGGAGCGAGCTTGCTCGCGATGAGGCCATCAGCCCCACCGCAAAAAATCAGAGCCCAACTTTGGGTGAATCCAACGAATCATTCCCCGTCACCGTAGCCGTGCCCGTCGCCGCCTCGGCATTGGCCTTCAGGCGACTCAGCTCATCACCGGCCTGCTCGATGCGGGCGCGGGCGCTGTCCAGATTCTGGCGATTCTTTTCCAGCAGGCTCTTGGCCGAGCAATGCCCGGTGATGCCCCGCGCCAGTGCCAGGCCGCCGATTGCCAGTTGCGCCAGGCCGATCACCCCGCCACGACGCAAACCCTTGCCCATCATCAGCACACCGCCGGCCAGTGAACCAACGCGTTCCCAGCCATGCACGTTTTGTGGAGGATGGGATTGGAAAGGGGTGCTCTCAATCGGCTCGAACGGATTGTTATCGCTCATGGTCTGTCTCCAGTGTGGGGATTGGTATAAAGCTGACTGCCTGAGCGATTGCCTTGTTCAATCGAATGTTGCACCAATCAGCGGAATTGCGGCCCAGAACGGGTGTTGTTGCCTTTGGCCATACGGTCGTACAGCACGACGTTGACGGTGGCGGCCAGGTTCATGCAGCCGGTGGTGGGGATGTACACCACGTCCTCGCACCAGTCGCGGATGTCCTTGTCCAGCGAGCCGTCCTCCGGGCCGAAGATGTACAGCGCCCGGTCCGGGTGGGTGTATTCGGGCAGTGGGCGAGCGCCTTCCACCAGCTCCACGGCCACTGGCACACAGCCCAGGGGCAGGATTTTCTTCAGGTCATCGATACCGATCAGCGGGATGTCGTAATGGACTTTCTTGGTGTCGGTGACAAAGTCGGCGGCGCGCTCGTAGCGCTTGCCGGTGTAGAACACCGACGCCACGCCGTAACAGCCGGCGGCACGCATGACCGAGCCGACATTTTCCGGTGACTTGGGGTTGAACAGACCGATGCAGCTATAGCGTTTGTTGGCCACGGGCGGGGTGCCTTTGGGGAAAAGGCGCGATTATACGGGGAATGGGGGAGGGGGGGCAGGTTCGAGATGTGTGGTGTTCGTTTGATCGCCATCGCGAGCAAGCTCGCTCCCACAGGGGGCGTGAACGCTGGAGATCCACTGTGGGAGCGAGCTTGTTCGCGATGGCGGCCTGACAGACTGTAATTTCTTTGGTGGTACCCGTTACTCGTCTTTCTTCATCAACCCAGCCAAAGCGGCAAAGGGGTTGTGGGTCGCCTTGGCGATTTTCGGGGTGCTCAGGGAGCCGTCGCCGAAGTATTGCTGGTCGGTGTAGCGCGAGTGCTCGTTATCGTGGCAGTACAGGCACAGCAGTTCCCAGTTGGAACCGTCCTGGGGGTTGTTGTCGTGGTTGTGGTCGCGGTGGTGAACGGTCAGTTCGCTCAGGCGCTTGCCGGAAAACTCACGGGCGCAGCGGCCACAGACATGGGGGTACATTTTCAGGGCTTTGTCGCGGTAACCCATCTCCCGGTCGCGCTGGGCATCGGCGAGGATGCGGTCCAGCTTGGCGGTGTTGGACGGTGGCGTTGACGAACTCATGGGTTCACCTTTGTAAAAAAGACTGATGACGGTTGGGCACAGTTTAGCTCAGCCCTTGAGCTTCTCGGCAATCCAGATGGTGTGGCGGGTGCCTTTGTTGCCATGAGCGAACACTTGCACCTCTTCGGCCTTGAAGCCGGCCTTCTTCAGCTTGTCGGAAAACTGCCGGTCAGCGCTGGCCGACCACACCGCCAGCACGCCCTTGGGCCGCAGGGCCTTGGCGCAGGCGGCCAGGCCGCCGGCCGAATACAGCCAACTGTTGGCTTTCTGGGTGAGGCCTTCCGGGCCGTTGTCGACATCGAGCATGATCGCATCGAACCCTTGGGGTTCGGCCTGCAGCACCTTGGCCACGTCTTCCAGGCGGATCACCGTGCGCGGGTCCGCGAGCGGCCGCCCGGCTTTTTCACCCAAGGGGCCACGGTTCCACTCCACCACGCCGGGCACCAGCTCGGCCACCACCACTTCGGCGGTCTTGCCCAGGTGCTTGAGGGCCGAGGCGAGGGTGAAGCCCATGCCGAGGCCGCCGATCAACACGCGTGAGCCAGGACGACCGGCGACCTTGCGGCAAGGAATCTCCGCTAGGGCGTCTTCGGAACCGTGCATGCGGGTGTTCATCAATTGCCCGCCGTCACCGCCCTGGATCTTGATGACAAAGTCTTCGCCGTACTCGAACAGGCACAGGGCACCGCCGTTATCAGGGATGGGTGTGGTGTCGAGCAGAACGAAACGTTTCATGGAAATCTCGTAGGAGGGCAAACCGCGCGGTAACGACTAGCCTTAAAGCAGACAATAGCCACGGAGCCATTGATGAAGTGCATCATTCTAACGGCCATTGCCCTGGCGGCGCTCTCAATAAGTTGCGCCCAGGCTCAACAACCGACGATTCCGGTCAACCCGCCCAGCATCCCCGGATCGCCGGGCACCGCCACCCCCATGCCGTATCCGCCGGTCACGCCCAACGGTGTGCCCAAGGCGGGCCCCGGAAGCGGCGGGCCGCCGTTGCTGCCGCCCATCGAAATGCCCAAGCCGCCCAAGGACCAGCCGATACCGGGCATGGAGCCGAAGCCGGTGAAGGCTAAGTCGCCGGGGGGGTAGGACTGAGATCCTTTGGACAATGAAACCCTGTGGGAGCGGGCTTGCTCGCGAAGGCGGCGGATCAGTCAGCATTGATGTTGACTGGCACACCGCCTTCGCGAGCAAGCCCGCTCCCACAGGGGGTATGGTTGCCACAGGGGATTATGGCGGCTGTCAGACCTGCTGCGACAACAGCTGCCCATCGGCCATGCGCAGACGCTTGGACAGGGAGACGGCGAGGGCGCGGATGATCTTGGCGGCGATCTTGGGGGCGTCGTTGAGCATTTTTTCCAGGGAGTCCTTGCCCAGGTTCAGTAGTTGGCAATCGCTGGCGGCGATGCAACTGGCCGAGCGCCGCTCGCCGTCGAGCACGGCCATTTCGCCGAAGGCCCGACCGCTGCGCAGGGTGGCGATGGTCACGGGTTGGCCGTCGGGGCCGGTTTTCTGCACGGCCACCTGGCCGGTGTGGATGATGCACATGAAGCTGCCGGCATCGCCCTCGCGGAAAATCGCTTCGCCCTCGGCGATGGCGCTGATGCTGAAGTAGCCCGACGCCGCAGCGAAGTCGACGGGCAGCAACTGGTCGAACAGACCGCAGTCCATCAGCCAGTCACGGATTTCTTTGTTCAGTAAGGTCGGTTCTGACATGTTGGCACGGTCTTTTTCTTGTGTCTGTTGCGGGTTCGGGTTGGCTTGAGTGTAAGGAGATCCCTTGTGGGAGCGAGCTTGCTCGCGATGGAGCCGGATCAGTCAACATTGATACCGACTGACCCTACGCTATCGCGAGCAAGCTCGCTCCCACATTGGATTTTAGTTGTCTCAGAGCCTTGTGCATGGAGCTAAGACCCAGCGATCCGATGGAGTTCCTCAGACCAGCCCCAAAACCTTCAAGACAAATGCATATTCGAGCGCTACGTCACGCAATCCCTGGTAGCGCCCGCTCATTCCGCCATGGCCGGCGCCCAGTTCGGTCTTGAGCAGCAGGGGGTTGTCGTCGGTCTTGGTGGCGCGCAATTTCGCCACCCACTTGGCCGCTTCCCAGTACTGCACGCGGCTGTCGTTGTACCCGGCGATCACCAACAGCGCCGGGTACGCCTGGGCACGGACGTTTTCGTACGGGGCGTAGGCCCGGATCCGATCATAAACGTCCGGCTCCTCTGGATTGCCCCATTCGTCGTATTCGGTGACGGTCAGCGGCAGGTCCGGGTCGAGCATGGTGTTGAGCACATCGACGAACGGCACTTCGGCAATCGCCACCTTGAACAGCTCCGGGCGTTGATTGAGCACCGCGCCGATCAGCAGGCCACCGGCGCTACCACCGCTGATCGCCAGTTGCTCGGCGGTGGTGAAGCCGTTGGCGATCAAATGTTCGGCGCAGGCGATGAAGTCGCTGAAGGTGTTGTGCTTGTGTTCCTGTTTGCCGGCGCGATACCAGGCCTCTCCCAGCTCGCCACCTCCGCGCACGTGGGCAATGGCAAACGCCACACCACGGTCGAGCAGGCTCAGCCGCGCATGGGAAAACCACGGGTCGAGGCTTTCGCCATAGGCGCCGTAGCCATACAGGTACAGCGGCACCGGCTGGCCGAGGGCTTCACGCTTGACCACCAGGCTGATGGGCACCTGGGTGCCGTCCGGTGCCGTCGCCCAGAGCCGCTGGCTGACGTAGGCATCGGCGTCGAACGGCCCCAGCACCGGGGTTTGCTTGAGCACGACCTGTGCGCCGCTGGCCAGGTCCAACTGGCGGATCTGCGCCGGGCGGTTCAGGGCTTCGTAGCGCAGGCGAATGCGATCGCTGGCGAATTCCAGGCTGTTCTGTACATGCAGGCTGTAGGCCGCGTCCGGCAACTGCACCCGATACGCCGGCAAGCCCTGGGGATGCACCTCGATGATCGGCAGGCCGCCTTCACGCAGGCTCAAGGTCATGGCCCCGGCGTTCAGGCTCAGGCCGTCGATCATCACCGTGTCGCTGTGGGGGATCAGGTTCTGCCAGTCGGCCTCGGTCGGCGCCACGCCGGTGTCGGCGGACTGGTACAGGGCGAAGTTGATGCCGTCGCGGTTGCTGCGGATCAACCAGGTCCATTGGCCATCGAGCAGGCCGTGGTCGACGTCGTATTCGTGGTTTTCCAGGCGTGGCGCCAGGCAGGTGAAGGGCTGTTGCGGTTGCGCGGCGTCCAGTACCCAGACTTCGCTGGTGGTCTTGCTGCCCAGGGACAGGATCAACTGCTTTTCCGAGCTCGAACGATAGCAATGCAGGAAGAAGCGCCCGTCCGGCTCATGGAACACCTCCTCGGCGGCCGTGCCGTCCAGGCGATAGCGCCAGAGTTTGTGAGGACGGTGGGTATCGTCCAGTTCACCAAAAAACAGTGTCAGGCTGTCGTTGGCCCAGGTCATGCTGCCGTCGCAATTGTCGAAGGACAGTTCACTGACCTTGTCGTTGGACAATTCCTTCACGAACAGGGTGTAGACCTCGTCGCCCGTGGTGTCCAGGCTGTAGGCCAGGCGCTGGTGGTCGGGGCTGATGCTGAAGGCGCCCAGGGCAAAGAAACCGCCACCGGCCAGCGCGTTCGGGTCCAGCAGCAGTTGTTCGCGGCTCTCGTCCACGGTCAGGCTGTCGTCGGCCGGGCGCGGGCAGCGGTAATGGCGCGGGTATTCGTCACCGGCCGTGGTGCGGGTGTAATACAGGTACGGGCCCCAGGGCGAGGGCAGCGACAGGTCGGTCTCGAGGATCCGGCCCTTGATTTCCTGGAACAGGGTTTCGCGCAGTTCGGCCTGATCGGCGAGTTGCGCCTCCTGATAGCTGTTTTCCGCCTTGAGGTAGTCGAGCACGGCGTCGGTGTCGCGCTCCTGCAGCCAGGCGTACGGGTCAACGCCGGCGTCCTTGCGGGCAATCGGGGCGTTGGAAACGTGGGCAGATAGGGACATGAAAGGCTCTCGAACGTTGTACGAAAAGGGACACGCGGCCTGGACAGAAGCCACCACACAGGCCATTCGCCAGACACCGGGGCAGCCTGACGCGCGAAAAGCCGTTACTATAAGCGTCTCTTTGCCTGCCTTGCCATGGACACCATGACCGAGAATGACTATCTGATCGCCTGGGGCCTCTACGCCTTCGCCGCCCTGGGCTGCCTATTGGTGTGGATGCGCATGACCCGCTGGATGTGGCGCTGGTTGCGCGAGCCGCTGCGCTTGTTGATGGCGGTGTTGCTGTTCAGCCCCACCGTCGTCGACCCGGTGAAGGACAAAGTTGCCCCGGCCTTGGCCATTGTCGCCCTGGACATCTTGTTCAAGGTCGGCAATAACGTCTGGCGGGCGGCGTCCGACCTGCTCATGTACGGCATGATTGCCTTCGGCCTCTACCTGGTGATCGTGCTGATCCGCTTCCCCATCGAGCGGGCCGCCAACGCGCGCAAGGAACGGGCTGCCGCCGCCAAAGCCGCCGTCGCGGTCGATGAACCGGAGGATGAACCACCGTTCGGCGTGGCCGGTGATGACCGCTACGGTCGCCCGCCCGTGCCGAGCAACCCCCAGCGTTCGCGTATCGAACCGCGCCTGTAAGCAGGCCTGCCCCTTGAAGCGAGAGTTCGAGCATGTGTGAGTTATTGGGCATGAGCGCCAATGTGCCGACCGACATCGTGTTCAGTTTCACCGGGCTGATGCAGCGCGGCGGCAAGACCGGGCCGCACCGGGACGGTTGGGGCATCGCCTTCTATGAAGGCCGTGGCCTGCGCCTGTTCCAGGACCCGGCCGCCAGCAGTGAATCGGAAGTGGCGAACCTGGTGCAGCGCTATCCGATCAAGAGCGAAGTGGTGATCGGGCATATTCGCCAGGCCAACGTCGGCAAGGTCTGCCTGTCCAACACCCATCCGTTCGTGCGTGAGTTGTGGGGGCGCAACTGGTGTTTTGCCCACAACGGCCAGCTTGCCGATTTTCAGCCGGGCGTGAGCTTCTACCGTCCGGTGGGCGACACCGACAGCGAAGCGGCCTTCTGCGATTTGCTCAACCGCGTGCGCCAGGCCTTCCCAGAGCCGGTGGAGGTGGAACAGCTGCTCCCGTCATTGATCGAGGCCTGCAGCGAGTACCGCAGCAAAGGCGTGTTCAACTGCCTGCTCAGCGATGGCGACTGGCTGTTCTGCTATTGCTCGACCAAACTGGCCCAGATCACCCGTCGCGCGCCGTTCGGCCCGGCGCGCCTGAAGGACGTGGATGTGATTGTCGATTTCCAGGCGGAAACCACGCCCAACGACGTGGTTACGGTGATCGCCACCGAACCCTTGACCGAAAACGAAACCTGGACCCGCTACGAACCGGGCCAATGGAGCCTGTGGCGACGCGGCGAATGCGTCAGCCACGGCCGGACCGAATAAGGACGTCATGTATGTTGCTCAGTTATCTACGGCTGGTGTTGTTCGCGGTGGGCCTGTTGGTTGGGGTCCAGGTGCCGGGCTTCATCAATGATTACGCCAAGCGGGTCGAGGCTCACCTGATCGAGGCGCAGACCGGCCTGCAAGGTTTCCAGGGCACTGCCAACCAGTTCTTCAAGGGCGACATGCAGGCCCTGGTGGCCCATTACCGCGCCAGCGAGGACCCGATCTTTCGCAGCGATGCCGATAGCCTGAACACCTTGCTCGTGCGCCAGCAGGCCCTGGACAAGCAATTCCAGGCGATGCAGGGCCCGTGGTACATCCGCCTGCTGCAAGTGGCGCTGGCCGCCGATCCAGACATCCGCAAGGAAACCTGGAACGGCTACAGCTACCAGATCCTGCTGACTCCCGAGGCCATGGTCTGGGGCATCAGTGGCGCAATGTTGCTGTCGTTCGGCCTGGAATGCCTGTTCCGCCTGATCGACTGGGTGGTGCTGGGCGGCAAGCGCCTGCGCCAGAGCCGGCCGATTGAAGAGCGCAACCTTCGGGGGCTCTGACTCGATTGTTCAGTGAGCTTCCTGTGGCGAGGGAGCTTGCTCCCGCTGGAGCTGTAGGAGCTGTAGGAGCTGTCGAGTGCAACGAGGCTGCGATCTTTCCCCAGACACTTGAATCTCAAGCGAAAGATCAAGATCAAAAGATCGCAGGCTTCGCCAGCTCCTACAGGGACCAGCGGGAGCAAGCTCCCTCGCCACAAGAGCGTTCCGCCAGCCCCGCGATCTGATTCGCCCATCTGTGCTTTCACCCAATCAACTTTTTCTTATGACCCCGCCAAGGTTTTATTCGTTGGACGGGATCGGCCGTGCGCTCAAGAATCGGGGCAACGGTCTCCACGTCAGCGTCGTCGAGACTCAAAAACAATAAAACCGTGGAGAACCACCATGAGTGCACCCGACACACTCGGCGTCCCCCAACCCCAGGCCCGTTCTGGTCCGTTCGATTGGTATCGCAACATCAACCAGCAGGAACGTCGCACCTTCTGGAGCTGCAAGATCGGCTACGCCCTGGACGGCATGGACACCCAGATGCTCAGTTTCGTCGTGCCGACCCTGATCGCCATGTGGGGCATCACCACCGGCCAGGCAGGCCTGATCCACACCAGCACCTTGATCGCTTCGGCCATTGGCGGCTGGGTGGCGGGCATTCTCTCGGACCGCATCGGTCGGGTGCGCACCCTGCAACTGACGGTACTGTGGTTCGCCTTCTTCACCTTCCTGTGCGGCTTTGCCCAGAACTACGAACAACTGTTGATCGCCCGTACATTGATGGGCTTCGGCTTCGGCGGCGAGTGGACCGCCGGTGCGGTGTTGATGGGCGAGGTGATCCGTGCCAAGGACCGCGGCAAGGCGGTGGGCATGGTGCAGTCGGGCTGGGCGCTGGGCTGGGGCATGACAGCGATCCTGTATGCGCTGCTGTTCTCGGTGTTGCCGCCGGAAGACGCCTGGCGCGCCCTGTTCATCCTCGGCATCGTGCCGGCGGTGTTCGTGATTTTCGTCCGCCGGCTGGTCAAGGACCCGGACGTCTATAACCAGACCAAGGCCCGGTTGACGCCGGAAAACCCAGCGAAGTTCTACGAGATTTTCGCTCCCGGCATCCTCTTCACCACCCTTCGCGCCTCGCTGCTGACCACCGGTGCCCTGGGCGGTTACTACGCCATCACGTCCTGGCTGCCGACGTTCCTGAAAAATGAACGTGGCTTGAGTGTCTTGAGCACCGGTGGCTACCTGGCGATGGTGATCGTCGGTTCCTACGTGGGCTACGTCATCAGTGCCTACCTGTCGGACATCCTGGGACGCAAGAAGAACTTCGTCCTGTACGCCGTCGGTTCGTTCACCATCGTCTTGCTGTACACCCAGGTGCCGGTGAGCAATAACGTGATGCTCTGGCTGGGCTTCCCTCTGGGGTTCTTCGCTTCCGGGATGTTCAGCGGCATGGGCTCGTTCCTCACCGAATTGTTCCCGACTCGCATCCGGGGCTCGGGCCAGGGTTTCTGCTACAACATCGGCCGGGCGGTGGCGGCATTGTTCCCGCTGTTGATCGGTATTTTGAGCCAGAAGGTGCCGCTGAGCGTGGGTATCGGAGCGTTCGCGGCGGTGTCCTATGGCGTGGTGATCCTGGCGGCCCTGAGCCTGCCGGAAACCCAAGGCAAGCAGTTGGAAGCCGAGTAACTGATAACCTGTGGGGCACATGCCTCACCGTTAAACAAAGAAAGAACCTACAGGAGCGTTCACCGTGAACCGCCTGCTATTGAACTGCGACATCGGCGAGAGCTTCGGCAACTGGACCATGGGTCTGGACGCCGAGGTGATGCCCTTCATCGATTGCGCCAACATCGCCTGCGGCTTCCACGCCGGCGACCCGAGCATCATGCGCAAGACCGTCAGCCTGGCCCTGAGCCATGGCGTGCGGATCGGCGCGCACCCGGCCTATCAGGACCTGGCGGGCTTCGGCCGCCGCTCCATGGCCTATGGCGCCCAGGAGTTGCAGGACTTGCTGCACTACCAGATCGGCGCCCTCGACGGGATCTGCCGGGCCCAGGGCGGGCGGGTCAGCTATGTCAAACCCCATGGGGCGATGTACAACGACATGATGGCCAACCCGGCGCAATTGCGCGCGGTGATCCAGGCTGTCGCGGCCTATGATCGGCAACTGCCGCTGATGCTCATGGCGACCCGGGACAACAGCGCCGCCCAGACCCTGGGCGACGAGTACGGCCTGACCCTGTGGTTCGAAGCCTTTGCCGATCGCGCCTATGACAGTGCCGGTCGCCTGGTTTCGCGGCAAGCGCCGGGCGCGGTGCACCACGATCCCGAGGTCATTATCGGGCAGGCCCTGACCATCGCCCGTGGCGATGCGTTGACCGCCAGTGACGGCAGCGCCTTGCACCTGAAGGCCAATACCTTGTGCGTGCACGGTGACAACGCCAGCTCCGTGGCGGCCGTGCAACGCATCCGCGAAGCCCTGGACCGGCAGAGTGCGCCATGAAACCACGCTTGGAAGTGGTGGCGGTGGACTGCCTGATGGTGCGCCTGTTCGATGAGATCGCCGAGGCCAACATGCCCTGGATGCTCGCCGCCAGCGAGCGCCTGCGAGCGGTGTTTGCCGAGCATCTGATCGATCTGGTGCCGTCCTACACCACCTTGATGGTGCACTACGATTTGCTCGCCTTGACCCCGGCCCAGGCGCGCGAATTGATCGACGAGGCGCTGCACAACCTCTCCCCGGATGCCCAGTCCGCCGGCCAATGCCACGTACTGCCGGTGTGGTACGACCTTAGCGTCGGGCCGGAGTTGGAGCTGTTGGCGAGCCGCAGCGGCTTGACGGTCGCCCAGGTGATCCGTCGCCACAGCGAACGCGAGTACCAGGTGTTTGCCCTGGGTTTCGCACCCGGCTTCGCCTTTATGGGGTTGGTGGACGAAGAGTTGGCTGCACCGCGTCTCGACACACCGCGCAAGCGCGTGGCCGCGGGCAGCGTCGGCATTGCCGAACGCCAGACCGCGGCGTATCCGGTGGTGTCGCCCGGCGGCTGGAACCTGATCGGTCGCACCCCGGCCAAACTGTTTGATCGCGAGCGCGACGGCTACAGCCTGATGCAGCCGGGGGACACGGTACGTTTTACCCCCGTGGACCATGCCGAATTCATCGCCCTGGGTGGCGACGACACACCGTTGGAGGCCCAGGCATGAGCCGGTTGTTGATCGAGGCCAGCACCCCGCTGTGCCTGTTGCAGGACGCCGGCCGTTTCGGCGTGAGGCACCTGGGCGTGACCCAGGGCGGCGCGGCGGATTGGCTGTCGATGGCCTGGGCCAATTGGATGCTCGGCAATGGCCTGGACGCGGCGGTGGTGGAGATTACCCTTGGCGGCTTTACCGTGGTGGCCGAAGAGGATTGCGTGCTGGCGCTGGCCGGGGCGGACCTGGGCGCGCGGTTGGACGGCCAGGGCGTGGCGTCGTGGCGCTTCTTCAGCCTGCGCAAGGGCCAGGTGCTGGCGCTCACCCAGCCCGTGCTCGGTGCCCGGGCCTACCTGGCGGCCCCCGGCGGTTTCAATGCGCCGACAGTGCTGGGCAGCCGGGCGACGGTGGTGCGTGAGGAACTCGGTGGCCTGGATGGACGGGGACGGGCGCTGAGTCGCGGCGAGCACTTGAGCTATTCAGGCACGGCGACGCCTCGTCCCATGCCGCACACGCGGATTCCGGATTTCCAACAAGCGCAGCCGCTGGACCTGATCCTGGGGGCGCAGAATGGCGCGTTTAGCGGGCAGAGTCTGTTCGACGCGTTTAACACCCCGTGGACGCTGGACAGTCGCGCCGACCGGATGGGCATGCGGTTGCTGGGCACGGCGCTGGAATATCAGGGGCCGGCGATGATTTCCGAGGGTATTCCCCTTGGTGCCGTGCAGGTGCCGCCGGACGGCCAGCCGATCGTGCTGCTCAACGACCGGCAAACCATCGGTGGTTATCCACGCCTGGGCGCCTTGACCCCATTGGCCCTGGCCCGGCTGGCGCAGTGCCTGCCGGGGGCGCAGGTGCGGTTAAGGCCGGTGGTGCAGGAGGTTGCGCATCGGCAGCAGGTGGAGTGTTTGCGCAATTTTCTCGACCGCTAAAAGCATCGCGAGCAAGCTCGCTCCCACAGGGGGTCTTGTATACGACGAAGATCCAGTGTGGGAGCGAGCTTGCTCGCGATGAGGCCCTGAAGGGCACAGAAGATCTTACTTGGAAAGAAACCGCATCCCTTCCTCCAGCCCCCGCAAAGTCAGCGGATACATCCGGTCTTCCACCAACTCGCGCACGATGTTGGTCGAGGCGGTGTAACCCCAGGTGTCCTTGGGGTACGGATTGATCCAGACAAGCTTCTTGTACTTCTCCATGAAGCGCTGCATCCACACATAACCGGCTTCTTCGTTCCAGTGTTCGACACTGCCGCCGGCCTGGGTGATTTCATAGGGCGCCATGGCGGCATCACCGATGAAGATCACTTTGTAGTCGGCACCGTACTTGTGCAGCAAATCCTGGGTCGAGGTGCGCTCCGAGGTGCGGCGCAGATTGTTCTTCCACACCGATTCGTAGACGAAGTTGTGGAAGTAGAAGTACTCCAGGTGCTTGAACTCGGTCTTGCAGGCCGAGAACAGTTCTTCGCAGATCTTCACGTGGGCATCCATCGAGCCACCGATATCGAACAGCAGCAACAGCTTGACGGTGTTGCGTCGCTCCGGGCGCATCTGGATGTTCAAGAGGCCGGCGTCTCGGGCGGTGTGGTCGATGGTGCCGTCGATGTCCAGCTCTTCGGCCGCACCCTGGCGGGCGAACTTGCGCAGCCGGCGCAGGGCGATCTTGATGTTGCGGGTGCCCAATTCCACTTGGTCGTCGAGGTTCTTGTATTCGCGTTGGTCCCAGACCTTCACGGCCTTGCCCTGGCGCTTGCCGGCGTCGCCGACCCGGATGCCCTCGGGGTTGAAGCCGCCGGAGCCGAACGGGCTGGTGCCGCCGGTGCCGATCCACTTGTTGCCACCGGCATGGCGTTCCTTCTGTTCCTCCAGGCGCTTCTTGAATTCTTCGATCAACTTGTCCAGACCACCGAGGGACTGGATCTGCGCCCGTTCCTCGTCGGTCAGCGAGCGCTCGAACTCCTTGCGCAGCCAATCTTCGGGAATCAGCGCCTGGAGGTGATCGTCGAGTTTCTCCAGGCCGTTGAAGTACGCGGCGAACGCCCGGTCGAACTTGTCGAAATGCCGTTCGTCCTTCACCAGGATCGCCCTGGACAGGTAATAGAACTCGTCCATGTCGGCGAAGATCACCCGCTGTTTCAGGGCGTTGATCAGGTCCAGAAGTTCACGCACCGACACGGGCACCTTGGCGGCGCGCATCTCATTGAACAGGTTAAGCAGCATGGCAATCGCCCTCGCTCTTGTTGGACGAAGAGGATCAGCGAGTGCCGCGTCGGCTCATGAACGCCAGGCGCTCGAGCAATTGCACGTCCTGCTCGTTCTTGACCAGGGCCCCGGCCAGCGGCGGGATAGCCTTGGTCGGATCACGTTCGCGCAGCACCGCTTCGCCGATGTTGTCGGCCATCAGCAGCTTGAGCCAGTCCACCAGTTCGGAAGTGGAAGGCTTCTTCTTCAGGCCCGGCACCTTGCGCACGTCGAAGAACACGTCCAGGGCTTCGCTGACCAGGTCTTTCTTGATGTCCGGGTAATGCACATCGACGATTTTCTGCAGGGTGACGCGGTCGGGGAAGGCGATGTAGTGGAAGAAGCAGCGGCGCAGGAAGGCGTCGGGCAGTTCCTTTTCGTTGTTGGAGGTAATGATGATGATCGGGCGCTGCTTGGCCTTGATGGTTT
Organism: Pseudomonas sp. FSO-7; assembly: GCF_059579345.1. Taxonomy (NCBI): domain Bacteria; kingdom Pseudomonadati; phylum Pseudomonadota; class Gammaproteobacteria; order Pseudomonadales; family Pseudomonadaceae; genus Pseudomonas; species Pseudomonas sp. FSO-7. Next base: position 1,695,255 of record NZ_CM184193.1, read on the forward strand.
CGTCGGTCTCGTAGACGTAGAACTCCATCTTGTCGAGTTCCTGCAGCAGGTCGTTGGGGAATTCGATGTCGGCCTTGTCGATTTCGTCGATCAGCAGGATCACCCGCTCCTCGGACTCGAACGCTTCCCAGAGCTTGCCTTTCTTCAGGTAGTTGCGCACGTCGTGGACTTTGTCCACGCCCAGTTGCGAGTCCCGCAGGCGGCTGACCGCGTCGTACTCGTACAGGCCCTGGTGGGCCTTGGTGGTGGACTTGATGTGCCAGGTGATCAGGCGCGCACCAAAGGACTCGGCCAGTTGTTCGGCCAGCATGGTCTTGCCGGTGCCTGGTTCGCCCTTGACCAGCAACGGCCGCTCCAGGGTGATGGCGGCGTTCACGGCCAGTTTCAGGTCATCGGTGGCCACGTAGGCGCTGGTGCCTTCGAACTTCATCTGCAATTTCCTCGAACGTGTCGCCGGCCCGGCGAGGCGGGGCGCGCGAAATAAATATCGTGCCCGACTATAACGCGAGGCCCCGCCGACTGTGAACGCAGACGCTGTATTCAGTCTCTGAATGGGGCGTCACATGTTGACTCAGTCTCGGCGCCTTGCCAGTATTGCGTATCGCCAATTTGGCGATACGCTCGGTGGCATGTCTACTAAATATCGATTCAGAGATACCTATCGCATTCAGTTGCGGGAAAGGGATCATCCTCCGCCCCATGTCCACCTCACGGGTGGCGGAGTGGATGTGGTCCTGAGCCTGGAAACCGTCGAAGTCATGATGAGGCGGGCGCCGCCATTGATCATCAAGGAAGCGCTGGACTGGGTCAGGGCTCATCAGGCGCAACTGCTGGAGGACTGGCAACGATGCTACCCATGAAACGGCCGCGGCTATTGGCCGTGCAGCCTGTATTGCCGTTCGGCCTGGACCTGACGTTCATCGACGGTCAGCTACTGAGGCTGGACTTGAGCGCCGATGTACAACGTTATCCCGGCTTGCAGCCTCTGTTGAAAGACGAAGCGTTTGCGGGCGCAATTTTGGGCGACGATGGCTGGAGCGTGGAATGGCCAGAACTGGATATCCAGATCGGTGCCGATACGTTGTATCTGGATGCACTGGCGCAGAACGCCGTGGACGAAAATACCCGCATCTTCATCGGTTGGCGTGCCCGCACCGGCCTGCCGCTGAGCCAGGCGGCTGAAGCGCTGGGGGTCAGTGCTCGCAGCATCAGCCGCTACAGCAGTGGCCGTGAGGCTGTGCCGCGTTCGTTGGCCCTGGCGTGCCTGGGCTGGGACTCGTTGCAACGTAAAGGCGCAAGTGTGGCGGCGGAACCGACCGGCCGTTACACCGTCACGCGCAAACCCTAGTCGGCCGCCGGCGGCGGTTGTTCATAACGGGCATTGAAGGCCTGGACGAAACCGTTGCGCAAGATCTGCAGGAAGGCTTCGAAGGCGCTGATGTCCTGCTGGTGAACATTGCCGCTGAGTTCCACCCGGGTGGCGAACTGGTTCTTGCGCTGGTTCTTGAGGGCTGTTTCGCCTGTGCCGACCAGCGCTTCCCAGACCGAGCGGAAGATGTTCTTGTTCTGGTTTTCCACGTCCTGCTGCCAGTCGAATACGTCGACATCGCGCAGCAGCGGCTTGATGTAGCCGCTGAGCCGGGCATTGTCGGCTTCGGCCTCGACCACCAGGTCGCCGTGGCCGGCATTGAAATCGAACTTGCCATAGGCCGCGGCGAAATCGTTCAGGCGCCTGAGCTCGATGTTCCTGGCCCGCAGGCGGAAGTCGAAATCTTCGAAATTGCTCAAGGGGTCGAAGGTGGCCTGCATTTCCAGGGGCGCATGTTCGGCCACCAGGGCCTTGCCTTCGAAGCGGGCGTCGCGCTTGCCTTCGGTGTCGACCACGTTGGTCAGGTTGTAGAAGCTGGCGTTGACGTCGGTGGCCCGCAGGTTGACCGGTGGCTTGGAGTTGAAATTACGAAAGGTGACCTTGCCATCCCTGATGCGCACTTCGTTGAAGGTGATGGGCAGCAGTTTTTCCAGTTGCTCGCGCCAGTTGGTGCCTTGACCGGTCTGGGAGTTCTGCCGGTTGGCTCCGCCGTCGACGAAGTTCACTTCGGGGCGGGCGAATTCCACCTCGGCCACCACCGCATGGTCGTACCACAGCGAGTGCCAGCTCACCGACAGGTCCACCAGCGGTGCGTTGACGAACGGCACCGGGACCTTGCCGTCGACCTTGACGATTTCCAGGCCGTTGATCCGGTAGGCACCGCGCCACAGGGCCAGGTCCACGTCGGTGACCTGACCGCGATAATCGCCCATGTTGGCCAGTTTATCGTTCAGGTAGTCGCGTACCAGGTAAGGCAGGGTGAAGTGCAGGGCCACGAGCACCGCGACGAGGGTGGCGAACACCCACAGTGGCCAGCGGTATCGACGCTTCATGTCAGTCAGTCTCCAGCGTTTGTTGGGGGAGCGCCTCCTAATGCCATTGACTGTCGCAACAACGGGAACGTTCGGTGCAACTGGACGCCTTTGGGCAACAGGCATACCTTTAAAGGCTTAAATTCTCGCCGCATCAAGGACCCAGCCATGAGCCGCATATTCGCTGACAACGCCCATTCCATCGGCAATACGCCATTGGTACAGATCAACCGCATTGCGCCGCGCGGTGTGACCATCCTGGCCAAGATCGAGGGGCGCAACCCCGGGTATTCGGTCAAGTGCCGGATCGGCGCGAACATGATCTGGGACGCTGAAAGCTCGGGCAAACTCAAGCCGGGCATGACCATCGTCGAACCGACTTCGGGCAACACCGGGATCGGCCTGGCGTTCGTGGCCGCCGCCCGTGGCTACAAACTGATGCTGACCATGCCTGCCTCCATGAGCATCGAGCGCCGCAAGGTGCTCAAGGCCCTGGGGGCGGAGCTGGTGCTCACCGAACCGGCGAAGGGCATGAAGGGGGCCATCGAGAAGGCCGCCGAGATCCTGGCCAGCGATCCGTCCAAATACTTCATGCCGCAGCAGTTCGATAACCCGGCGAACCCGGCGATCCACGAAAAGACCACCGGCCCGGAAATCTGGAACGACACCGATGGCGCAGTGGACGTGCTGGTGGCGGGCGTGGGCACCGGCGGAACCATTACCGGCGTTTCGCGGTATATCAAGAACACCTGCGGCAAACCGATTCTGTCGGTGGCGGTCGAGCCTGAGGTTTCGCCGGTGATTACCCAGGCGATGGCGGGCCATGAGATCAAGCCCAGCCCCCACAAGATCCAGGGGATTGGCGCCGGGTTCGTGCCGAAGAACCTCGATCTGTCGATCGTCGACCTGGTCGAGCGGGTCACTGACGACGAGTCCAAGGCCATGGCCCTGCGCTTGATGCAGGAGGAAGGCATCCTCTGCGGCATTTCCTGTGGCGCGGCGATGGCCGTGGCCGTGCGCCTGGCGGAAAAACCGGAAATGCAGGGCAAGACCATTGTGGTGATCCTGCCGGATTCGGGCGAGCGGTACTTGTCGAGCATGCTGTTCAGTGATCTGTTTACCGAGCAGGAGACTCAGCAGTAATCGTGAATTCACAGGTGTAACGAGAACGCTTTTGTGGCGAGGGAGCTTGCTCCCGCTCGACTGCGAAGCAGGCGCCCGGCATTTAACGCGGGTCATCAAATCGCAGGGGCGCGCTCCGCACGCCAGCGGGAGCAAGCTCCCTCGCCACAAGAGCTTGACGAGGCGCCTGTCACAAGAGACTGTCAGATAGCATTTGAACAGGTTGTTTCACCGGCGTCAGCCAAGGTTCAGCTGGCGCCTGTTAGAAAGTGTTTATTGCGTTTCACTCAACAGAGAATGTTGCGTCAGACGGTTTTTACCCGGGCCATGAGTGTTTAACATGGCCCTTGGCTACGTCGGGCAGTAGGCGTTGCGTCAGTTGTTTTTGGACAAGGAGTTGTAAAAATGACCGTTTCGTTTGTCGCCAAGGCCTCGGTGTTGCTGTTGTTTTTGGGCAGTACCCTTTATGTGCATTTGCGTGGCAAGGCGCGTTTGCCAGTGTTGCGCCAGTTCGTCAACCACTCGGCGCTGTTCGCCCCCTATAACGCCTTGATGTACCTGTTCTCCGGCGTGCCCTCGAAGCCTTACCTGGATCGCAGCAAGTTTCCCGAGCTGGATGTGCTCAAGGACAACTGGCAAGTCATTCGCGACGAGGCCATGCACCTGTTCGACGAGGGGTACATTCGTGCCGCCGAGAAGAACAACGACGCCGGTTTCGGTTCGTTCTTCAAGAAGGGGTGGAAGCGTTTCTACCTCAAGTGGTACGACAAACCGCTGCCGTCCGCCGAGTTGCTTTGTCCCAGGACGGTCGAGCTGGTCAACCGGATCCCCAACGTCCGGGGCGCGATGTTTGCCCTGTTGCCCGGTGGCAGCCATCTGAATCCACATCGAGACCCCTTCGCCGGTTCGTTGCGTTATCACCTGGGGCTGTCCACGCCCAATTCCGATGACTGCCGGATCTTCGTCGACGGTCAGATCTACGCCTGGCGCGACGGCGAAGACGTCATGTTCGATGAGACCTATGTGCACTGGGTCAAGAACGAAACCCCACAGACCCGCGTCATCCTGTTCTGCGATGTCGAGCGGCCCTTGAAAAGCCGGCTGATGACGCGCCTCAACCGCCGCATCAGCGCGTTCCTCGGCCGCGCCACCGCGCCGCAGAACCTGGAGGATGAACACGTCGGCGGCATCAACCGGGCCTATGCCTGGAGCAAGTCGTTCAGTGACGGCATCAGCGGCCGGGTCAAGCAGTTCAAACGCAAACATCCCAAGGCCTACCGGGTCATGCGACCGGTGCTGGCGGTGGCGGTGCTGACGGCGCTTGGCTATTGGTTGTTCGTTTAAACATTGCGTAGTCCATCGGGCGCTGGTTATAGTCAGCGCTCTTCGGGTTTTCGAACCCACCCTTCAAGAGATCGGCTCATGCCTGCATCCCCTGTCATCGCGGTCGTGGTTCCAGCGTTCAACGCTGGCGTCGTGCCGTGTGGGAATCAGCAGCCTGCGCAGATCGGTCAATACCCCCCACCTGTCAGTAGCTCATCGGTGTACGCCGTCGTATCACCGCCGGGTGTTGGCATTCAGGGCTGATCGGCAACGGTTGCCATCCCCTGTGCCCGCCGGAAAAAACTACTGGACTTCAGCTTCGGCTGAGTTGGCTTTTTGCCTGACTACAGGTGGTATCCATGTTTTCCCTTTCCAAAAACGCCTTATTGGCGGCGGCTTCCACGAGCCTGTTCGTTTTGCTGTGGAGCAGCGGAGCGATCTTTTCCAAACTGGGCCTGGCCCACGCTTCACCCTTCGCTTTTCTGCTGATCCGTTTTGCCATCGCGCTGTTCGCGCTGGTGCTGTTGATTCCGTTGCTCAAGTTCAAGCTGCCCAGGACCGGCAAGCCGATGCTGTACGCGGTGACCACCGGGCTGGTGCTGCTGGGCGCCTATCAGATTTTTTATCTGCTGGCGCTGCAAATGAGTGTCACACCCGGGGTCATGGCCACCCTGATGGGGGTGCAACCGATCCTGACCGTGGTGCTCATGGAACGTCAGCGTTCCTGGTCGCGGCTGTTTGGCCTGGTGCTGGGTTTGGTCGGGTTGGTCATGGTGGTGTACCAGGGCATCGGCCTGGCCGGCATGTCCCTGGCGGGGATGGTGTGCGGGTTGCTGGCCCTGGTGAGCATGACGGCCGGTTCCATCATGCAGAAGCGCATCACCGATAACCCCCTGGGCACGCTGCCGGTGCAGTACCTGGCCGGATTGGTGCTGTGCGCGGTGTTTGTGCCGTTCCAGCCGTTTCACTTCGAATACAGCACGGGGTTCTTCGTGCCGGTGTTGTGGATGGGGCTGGTGGTATCGGTGCTGGCGACGTTGCTGCTGTACCGGCTGATCGCCCGTGGCAACCTGGTGAATGTCACCAGCCTGTTCTACCTGGTGCCGGCGGTGACGGCGATCATGGACTACCTGGTGTTCGGCAACCGGCTGGCGTTGTTGAGCTTGCTGGGGATGGTGCTGATCATCGTGGGGCTGGTGTTTGTGTTTCGTAAAAGTCGCTAGCCCTTAGCTATTGGCTGGCTGTACCACCGCTATCGCGAGCAAGCTCGCTCCCACAGGATTATGCACAGCCCTTTGTGGGAGCGAGCTTGCTCGCGATGGCATTTTTAACCGCACCGATGAACTACCGGGCAGACGCTTCAGCCGGCTTCGCGACTGAAGGCTTCAACACCAACCACAACGCCGCTGCAATCAACACCCCGCCATACAAATGCGCCATCCCCAACGGCTCATCCAGCAGCAACGCCCCCCACAACACGCCGAACGGCGGGATCAGGAACGTCACGGTCATGGATTTGACCGGACCGATGGAACTGAGCAAGCGGAAGTACAAGATGTACGCCAGCGCGGTGCACACCAGGCCCAGCCCCAGCAGTGACAACCAGACGCTCCAACCACCCCAGCTGGCCGGCGGCTGGCTGATGACGCTGTAGCCAAACAGCGGCAGCAAGAACACCGTGGCGCCAAACATGCTGCCCAGGGCCGAGAGACGGCTGTCCAGGCCACCTTGGTGATCGAGCCAGCGGCGGGTGAGGAAACCGGCAAAGCCGTAGCAGGTCGTGGCCAGCAGGCAGGCGAGGGCGCCCATCAACAATTGCAGGTCGAACGCCACCGGGCCGGCGCGGGTCAGGATGCCAACGCCGAGCAGCCCCAGGAAGACGCCGCTGACCTTGGCCAGGGTCAGTTGCTCGCTGAAGAACAAGCCGCCGATCAACACGCCCATCAATGGCGTGGTGGCGTTGAAGATCGCCGAGTAACCGGCCGGCAGCACCTGGGCCGCCAGCGAATAGAACGTGGCCGGAATGCCCGAGTTGATCAGGCCCAGCCCCATCACGACTTTGAGCTTGCCTCGAAAATTCCAGTCGACGCGCATCAGGGCCAGGATCACCAGCAGCCCGACGAAGGCGATGGACACACGAAAGAACGCGGTGGGGATGGTGCCAATGACGGGGGCGATGATGCGCATGAACAGGAAGCTGGCCCCCCAGATGGCGGCCAGTGACAGTAAACGCAGGATATCGACGAGGTTCACGAGCCACTCCTTCCTTGATGGGCTGGCAAGTGTCGCCGCCTTGCATAGCGATGGCAATGGTTGCGTTGCCGCGTGATTGGCCTCTAAGCTCAGTCGCCAATAACAAGCATGACCCGCCGAGGTTTACCCTATGCCGCAGCCATGGCCCGCCACCGAAATCGCCCGTTCGATCCTCGACGGCTTCGACGATTATCGTGAGCATTTCCGGCAGATCACCGACGGTGCCCGCGCCCGGTTCGAGCAGGCCCGGTGGCTGGAGGCCCAGGCGGCGTCGGCGGCGCGGATCAATTTGTATGAAGAAAAAGTCTTCGAAACCGTCGCCAAGCTGCACAAGGCCTTCGATGACGAAACACTGATGGACGTGGGCTGCTGGCCACTGGTCAAAAGTGCCTACATCAGCCTGATCGACCTGCGCTTCGACGATGAACTGTCGGAAACCTGGTACAACTCGATCTTCTGCGGGCTGTTCAGCCACGACCTGATCAGCGATGGCACCATGTTCATCCACACCACCCGGCCCAGCCTGCGCCGGGCTCGCGCCGCCCAGACCCGCACCTACAAGCCCCAGGGACAGTTGGACCGGATGCTGGCGAGCGTATTCGCCGACTACCGTTTCAGCGAGGATTACGCCGATTTGCCGGGCGACCTGCAGCGCCTCGAAGCGCAGTTGCGCGAGAACCTGCCGGACTGGGTCTGCAAGGACCCGGAACTGACGGTGGAGCTGTTTTCCTCGGTGCTCTACCGCAATAAGGGTGCCTACCTGGTGGGCCGGATCTACACCCGCGATGACCAATGGCCGCTGGTGATTCCGCTGCTGCACCGCGAAGGTCGGGGTATCCAGATCGATGCGCTGATCACCGACGAGGCGCAGGTGTCGATCATCTTCTCCTTCACCCGCTCGTACTTCATGGTGGACGTGCCGGTGCCGGCGGAATTCATCGGCTTTCTCAAGCGCATCCTGCCGGGCAAGCACATCGCCGAGTTGTACACCTCCATCGGTTTCTACAAGCACGGCAAGTCCGAGTTCTACCGGGCGCTGATCAACCATCTGGCGAATACCGATGACCAGTTCATCATGGCCCCGGGGGTGCGCGGGATGGTCATGAGCGTGTTCACCCTGCCGGGCTTCAACACGGTGTTCAAGATCATCAAGGACCGTTTCTCACCGTCGAAAAACGTCGACCGGGCCACGGTGATCGAGAAGTACCGGCTGGTGAAAAGCGTCGACCGGGTCGGGCGCATGGCCGATACCCAGGAGTTCGCCGATTTCCGCTTTCCCTTGAGCAAGTTCGAGCCGGCCTGCCTGGAGGAACTGTTGGAAGTGGCGCCGTCCACGGTGTCGGTGGAAGGCGAGACAGTGTTGATTCGCCACTGCTGGACCGAACGGCGGATGACGCCATTGAACCTCTATCTGGAAAACGCCAACCCGGACCAGGTGCGCGAGGCGCTGGAAGACTATGGCCTGGCGATCAAGCAACTGGCGGCGGCCAATATCTTCCCCGGCGACATGCTGCTCAAGAACTTCGGGGTGACCCGCCACGGTCGCGTGGTGTTCTACGACTACGATGAAATCTGCTTCCTCACCGAAGCCAACTTCCGCCACATCCCCGAGCCCCGTACCCCGGAAGACGAAATGGCCTCCGAGCCCTGGTATTCCATCGGGCCGCTGGACGTCTTCCCCGAAGAGTTCCCGCCGTTCCTGTTCGCCGACGCGGGGCAGCGCAAGCTGTTCGACCAGTTGCACGGTGAGTTGTACAACGCCGATTACTGGAAAGGCCTGCAGGAGGCGATCCGGGCGGGGAAGGTGATCGATGTGTTCCCGTATCGGCGCAAGGACCTGGACAGCGAATGAAGAAATAAGGTCTCTCAGTGAAAAATAGCAATTATTTGAATGGTCTGTGACAATGCCCCAGCTAATCAGGCGGCAATGCAAAAGTTTGAGGTACCTATGAAGATTGAGTCAATTAGGTTAAAGAATTTTAAAGTTTTTCGTGATGTGCATTTGAAAGATATCCCACCTTTTTTAATTGTGGTAGGGGCAAATGGTGCTGGGAAGACCTCTCTTTTTGATGTCTTCGGTTTTCTGCATGATTGTTTGAAGGGGAATGTTAGACAGGCATTAGATAGTCGCGGTCGATTTCGAGAAGTTATTAGTAGGGATAGCGATGGTGACACAATTTTAATAGAGATTCAGTACCGTATGCCTATTGCTGGCGTGAATCGTTTGGTTACGTATTCTCTGGAAATAGGCGAAAAAAATAATATTCCTTATGTGAAAAGAGAAATACTTCGTTATAAGCGAGGGCGTTATGGTAGTCCTTATCGTTTTCTGGACTTTGAAAATGGTCAAGGATTTGCTATTACTAACGAGGAAGAATTTCAACGTTCTGATGAGGATCTTGATCGTGAATATCAATCGGTCGCTTCTGATACCTTGGCTATTAAAGGATTGGGGCAGTTTGAGCGATTTAAGGCGGCAAATGCTTTTCGTCAGTTGATTGAGCAATGGCATGTTTCGGATTTTCATATTAACTCTGCTCGGGGACGGAAAGAGCCGTCGGGAGATTCGGAGCATCTATCTGAGTCTGGGGATAATTTGCCGTTGGTTGCTCGGTATATGTTTGAGCAGCATCCCGAGCAGTTTAAGAAAATTCTGAATACGATGTCGAAAAGAGTCCCTGGGGTAAAGACTATTGAGCCGCTATTGACCGCCGATGGATATTTAACTCTACGATTTCAGGATGGGGCTTTTAAAACTCCATTTTTAGATCGTTATGTTTCGGACGGAACCATCAAGATGTTCGCTTACATGGTGCTCCTGCACGACCCTGCGCCCCATCCTTTGTTGTGTGTTGAGGAACCGGAGAACCAGCTTTATCCAACGTTAATGCAGGAACTGGCAGAAGAGTTTCGTGCTTACGCCTTACGTGGTGGGCAGGTCCTAGTTTCAACACATTCACCAGATTTCTTGAATGCTGCTGAGCTTGACGAGGTCTGCTGGCTGGTTAAGAAGGAAGGCGGAACCGAAGTTCGGCGAGCTAAGGATGATCCTCAAATTGTTGCCTATATGGCTGAAGGAGATCAGTTAGGCTACTTGTGGAAGCAGGGATTTTTTGAGGGAGCTGATCCTCAATGAGAAAAGAGCTGGTTTTTTTGCTGGAAGAGCGTTCTGCTAAGGTGATGCTAGAAAGCCTGCTACCCAGGATGCTAGATGAACAAATTGGATTTAAGCTGATCGCATTCGAGGGCAAGCAAGATCTAGAAAAACGTATGACGATGCGTATGAGAGGGTATTTGAATGCTGAAGCCCGATTTATTGTAATGCGAGATCAGGACAGTGATCCGAACTGCGTGACTTTGAAATCCAGGCTGATTGCGAAGTGTCGAGAGTCAGGCAGGGGAGATGTTAGCTTGGTTCGATTGGCTTGCCGTGAATTGGAAACTTTCTATCTTGCTGATCTAAAAGCAGTAGAGAAAGCTCTTGATATAAAAGGGTTGGGTGTGAAACAGCAAGTCGCTAAATTTCGAAATCCTGATAATCTGGTGTCTCCTAGCCATGAATTGAAAATTTTAAGTAAGCAGCGATATGAGAAAATCAGTGGCTCTCGAGAAATAGGGCGTCATTTGACAGTTGATAATGTTCGTTCTGATAGTTTTCGAAATTTGATTCAAGGGATAAAGCGATTGGAGCAGGAGCTTCTCGCATTGTAAGTGGTAATGTTGTCTCATATATTCACTTCATGTTGTAAATATTTGCCGGTTCCATCCTCCTTAAGACCTTGCGTACCTGATGACTGACCAAGCCCCCGCTATCGACAAGCTGCTGAAAAACCTCGACCACGCCATGCTCGCCGACCGTCACCGGTTGCGGCGGCAGTTGCTCGAGCTGCGCAAGAAGCCCGACGAGGCCAAGCTGGCCCAGTGGGTGACGCGCATGCAGGCGTCGTGCGACCAGGTGCTGGCGCGCAAGGCGAGCCTGCCGGTGATCCGCTACGACGATAACCTGCCGATCGCCGCCAAGCGCGACGAAATCAAGGAGGCGCTGCTCAAGCACCAGGTGCTGATCATCGCTGGCGAGACCGGCTCGGGCAAAACCACGCAATTGCCGAAGATCTGCCTGGAAATCGGTCGCGGCCAGCATGGCTTGATCGGCCACACCCAACCGCGCCGGATCGCCGCCCGCAGCGTCGCAAGTCGGGTGGCCGAGGAGCTGGCCACGCCGCTGGGGGCGCTGGTGGGTTATCAGGTGCGCTTTGAAGACCAGAGCGACGCCAACACCCTGATCAAGCTGATGACCGACGGCATCCTGCTGGCCGAGACCCAGAATGACCGCTACCTCGAGCGCTACGACACGATCATTGTCGACGAAGCCCACGAACGCAGCCTGAACATCGACTTCCTGCTCGGCTACCTCAAGACCCTGCTGCCGCGTCGCCCGGACCTGAAAGTCATCATCACCTCGGCGACCATCGACCTGGAGCGTTTCTCCAAGCACTTCGATGACGCGCCGATCGTCGAAGTCTCCGGTCGCACCTTCCCGGTGGAGACCTGGTATCGCCCGTTGACCCTGGAGCAGGACGAGGAGGGCAACCGGGTCGAGGACGACTTGACCGTCGACCAGGCGATCCTCGCCACCCTCGATGAAATCGCCGCCTACGAGCGCAGCGAGCGCCGCAGCCCCGGGGATGTGCTGGTGTTCCTGCCGGGGGAGCGGGAGATTCGCGACGCGGCGGAAATGCTGCGCAAGGCCCAGCTCAAGCACACCGAGATCTTGCCGTTATATGCGCGATTGTCCCCGGCCGAGCAACAACGGATCTTCCAATCCCACCCGGGCCGTCGGGTGGTGCTGGCGACCAACGTCGCTGAAACCTCGCTCACCGTGCCGGGAATCCGCTACGTGATCGACAGCGGTACCGCACGCATCAGTCGCTACAGCTATCGGGCCAAGGTCCAGCGCCTGCCCATCGAGGCCATTTCCCAGGCCAGCGCCAACCAGCGCAAGGGCCGCTGCGGACGGGTGGAGCCGGGGATTTGCGTGCGGCTGTACAGCGAGGAGGATTTTCTTGGGCGGCCGGAGTTCACTGACCCGGAGATCCTGCGCACCAACCTGGCGGCGGTGATCCTGCAGATGCTGCACCTGCGCCTTGGCGAGATCACCGATTTCCCGTTCATCGAGCCGCCGGATGGCAAGGCCATCAGCGACGGTTTCAACCTGCTGCAAGAACTCTCGGCGGTGGACCGCAACAGCCAGTTGACGCCGTTGGGTCGGCAGTTGGCGCGCCTGCCGGTGGACCCGCGCATGGGTCGTATGCTGCTGGAAGCGGCGAAGCTGGGCAGTTTGCAGGAAGTGTTGATCGTCGCCAGCGCCATGTCGATCCAGGACCCGCGCGAGCGTCCGCCGGAACGCCAGCAAGCGGCCGACCAGGCCCACGCTCAATGGAAGGATGCGGACTCGGACTTCGCCGGGCTGGTCAATTTGTGGCGCGGTTTCGAAGAGCAGCGCCAGGCCCTGACCGCCAGCCCGTTGCGCAACTGGTGCCGCAAGAATTTCCTCAACTACCTGCGCCTGCGCGAGTGGCGCGATTCCCATCGCCAGTTGAGCTTGATCTGCCGCGACATGCAGTTGAGCCTCAACAAAGACCCGGCCGACTACCCGAAGCTGCACAAAGCGGTGCTCTCGGGTCTGCTCAGTCAGATCGGCCAGAAAACCGAAGACGGCGATTACCTCGGCGCCCGTCAGCGGCGGTTCTGGGTCCACCCCTCGTCGGGCCTGGGCAAGAAGCGCCCGCAGTGGCTGATGACCGCCGAGCTGGTGGAAACCACCAAGCTCTACGCGCGCATGGTGGCCAAGATTGAACCGGACTGGATCGAACCGCTGGCCGGGCACCTGATCAAGAAAAACCACTTCGAACCCCATTGGGAGAAGAAGCGCGGGCAAGTGGTGGCCTATGAGCAGATCACCCTGTTCGGGCTCATCGTCGTCGGTCGGCGGCCGGTGCACTACGGGCCGGTGGACCCGGTGGTGTCGCGGGAGCTGTTCATCCGCGAGGCGCTGGTGCGCGGCGAGATCCAGTCCAAGGCCAAGTGCCTGGGCGCCAATACCCGCTTGCTGGAGCAACTCGACGAACTGGAAGCCAAGGCCCGCCGCCGCGACATCCTGGCGGACGAGGAAACCCTGTTTGCGTTCTACGACGCGCGTTTGCCGGCGGAGATCCATCAGACCGCGACGTTCGACAGCTGGTACCGGATCAACAGCCAGAAAGACCCGCAATTGCTGATCATGCGCGAGGAAGACGTGCTGGCCCGCGAAGCCAGCGAGGTCACCGCCACGCAGTACCCCGACACCTTGCGCGTCGGTGACCTGACCTTGCCGCTGAGCTATCACTTCGAGCCCAACCACCCTCGCGACGGGGTGACGTTGCGGGTACCGGCGCCGCTGCTGCCAATGCTGCCGCCGGAACGCCTGGAATGGCTGGTGCCGGGGATGATCGAGGCCAAGTGCATCGCCCTGGTGCGCAACCTGCCCAAGGCCTTGCGCAAGAACTTCGTGCCGGTACCGGATTTCGTCAAGGCGGCGCTGCAACGCATCACCTTCGCTGAGGGCTCGTTGCCGCAATCCCTGGGCCGCGAACTGCTGCGCATGACCGGTGCGCGGGTCAGCGACGAAGCCTGGGCCGAGGCGGCCCAACAGGTGGAAAGCCATCTGCGCATGAACCTGGAAATCGTCGACGGCCAGGGCAAGTTCCTCGGCGAGGGCCGCGACCTGGCCGAGTTGACGGCACGCTTTGCCGAAGCCAGCCAGGCGGCATTGGCCGTGCCGCAAACGGCGAAAAGCCAGGCACCGGTAGAGGCGAAAGTCTTCGCGCCGGTGGCCGAAAAAACCCAGCAGAAGATCGCCGGGCTGTCGATGACGGTCTATCCGGCGCTGGTGGAAGAGGGCGGCGTGGTCAAGGAAGGACGTTTCCCGACCCCGGCCGAAGCCGAATTCCAGCATCGCCGCGCCTTGCAGCGCTTGCTCATGCAGCAATTGGCCGAATCGGCGAAGTTCCTGCGCGGCAAGCTGCCGGGGCTGACGGAACTGGGCCTGCTGTACCGCGACTTGGGCCGCATCGACGGCCTGGTGGAAGACATCCTGCTCGCCAGCCTCGACAGCTGCGTACTCGAAGGTGAAGCGAGCCTGCCCCGTGACGGTGCTGCCTTGGCCGCCCTGGCCGAGCGCAAGCGCGGCGGCTGGACCGAACACGCCGAACGCCTGGCGAGGCTGACCCTGGACATCCTCAAGCTCTGGCACGGCCTGCAAAAACGCTTCAAGGGCAAGATCGACCTGGCCCAGGCCGTGGCGCTGAACGACATCAAGCAGCAACTCAGCCACCTGGTGTACCCGGGCTTCGTGCGGGAAACCCCGCATCAGTGGCTCAAGGAACTGCCGCGCTACCTCAAGGCCATCGAGCAGCGCTTCGAGAAGCTGGGCAGCCAGGTGCAGAAAGACCGGGTCTGGAGCGGCGAACTGTCGAACCTCTGGGCCCAATACCAGGCCCGCGCCAGCAAGCACGCCCAGGAAGGCAAGCGCGACCCGCAACTGGAGCTGTACCGCTGGTGGCTGGAGGAATACCGGGTGTCGCTGTTCGCCCAGCAACTGGGCACCAAGGTGCCGATTTCCGATAAGCGCCTGGGCAAGCAGTGGGGGTTGGTGGAGGGTTGATCAGACAGATTGGGTAACACCACATATCCCCTGTGGGAGCGAGCAAGCTCGCTCCCACAGGGTAGGGTGTTGCAGTGAATGGAGAATGGGCCAAACCCCAGCGTTTATGGCAAACTTCGCGCCTATAAATGCCGGTCCCGTGGTTTTGAGCTTCAATGCCACGGGCGGATCCGGAATAAAGCGATGCCAGGGCTGCTTCCCCGGATGGGAAAAGTCCCTTTGTGTATTGGTACGTCGGTGCCAATACTTTCTGCCTGAACAGATCAGAGACACGACCCATGCATAACGTCGTCATCAGCGGCACCGGCCTGTACACCCCGGCCAACAGCATCTCCAACGAAGAGCTGGTGCAATCTTTCAATACCTATGTCGCGCAATTCAACGCCGACAACGCCGATGCCATCGAGCGCGGTGAAGTCGAGGCATTGACCGAATCCAACGCCGCGTTCATCGAAAAGGCCTCGGGCATCAAGAGCCGCTTTGTCATGGACAAGGACGGCATTCTCGATCCGCAACGCATGACCCCACGCCTGCCCGAGCGCTCCAACGACGAGTGGTCGGTGCTCTGCGAAATGGCCGTCGGCGCCGCGAAACAGGCCCTGGAGCGCGCCGGCCGCACCGTCGCCGACATCGACGGGGTGATCGTCGCCTGCTCCAACCTGCAGCGTGCGTACCCGGCCATCGCCATCGAAGTCCAGGAAGCCCTGGGCATCGAAGGTTTCGGTTTCGACATGAACGTGGCCTGTTCCTCGGCGACCTTCGGCATCCAGGCCGCGGCCAACAGCGTGCAACTGGGTCAGGCCCGGGCGATCCTGATGGTCAACCCGGAAGTGTGCACCGGCCACCTGAACTTCCGCGACCGCGACAGCCACTTCATCTTCGGCGACGCGGCCACTGCCGTGATCATCGAGCGGGCGGACCTGGCGACTTCGCCGTACCAGTTCGACGTGGTCAGCACCAAGCTGCTCACCAAGTTCTCCAACAACATCCGCAACAACTTCGGTTTCCTCAACCGCGCCGCGGAAGAGGGCATCGGCAGCCGCGACAAGCTGTTCGTCCAGGAAGGCCGCAAGGTGTTCCGCGACGTCTGCCCGATGGTGGCCGAACTGATCGGTGCCCACCTGGAAGAAAACCAGCTGAACGTTGGCGACGTGAAGCGCTTCTGGCTGCACCAGGCCAACCTGAGCATGAATCACCTGATCGTGCGCAAACTGCTGGGACGCGAAGCCACCGAAGCGGAAGCCCCGGTGATCCTCGACCGTTACGCCAATACCAGTTCCGCCGGTTCGGTGATTGCCTTTCACAAATACCAGGATGATCTGCCCAGCGGCTCGGTCGCCGTGCTCAGCTCGTTCGGCGCCGGTTATTCGATTGGCAGCGTGATTTTGCGCAAGCATTGATCCGGCCAGGCCCGGCTTTTTGTGGCACGGGCGCTTTTGTGGCGAGGGAGCTTGCTCCCGCTCGGTTGCGCAGCAACCGCAAGCTCTTGGAGCTGCTTCGCGGCCCAGCGGGAGCAAGCTCCCTCGCCACAAAGGCATCATCAAGTCTCCCTGGCATTTGGGGCATTGAATGACGGTCACCGACGACACCCTCCTGCTCCAACGCCTCCTGGCCGGTGAGCAGCAGGCCTACAAGGAGCTGGTCAGCGCCTACCAGAGCCCGATGCGGGCCGTGGCCTATGCCATCGTCGGCAGTCGCCATGCCGACGAAGTGGTGCAGGACGCCTGGCTGTCGGTGGTGCGCAATCTCAGTGGCTTCCAAGGTCGTTCCAGTCTCAAGACCTGGCTGTTGACCATCACGGCCAACGCCGCCAAGGGACGCTACAAGCAGAACCGGCGAGAGGTGTTGCTCGATGACCTTCCGGCCCCCCATGGCACGCTCGGCGATGACCGTTTCGCCGCTGATGGCCATTGGCTGCTGGCGCCGTTCGCCTGGCACCAGGACACGCCCGAAGCATTGCTCACCGAGCGTGAGTTGCGTGATTGCCTGGAGCACACATTGCTCAGCCTGTCGGAACTGCAAGGCAGCGTGCTGACCCTGCGGGAACAACAGGGCATGGAGCTGGACGAAATCTGTAACCTGCTGGGCATTTCGCTCTCCAATGTACGCGTACTGTTGCATCGCGCCCGACTGAAGGTCTTCGCGACTGTTGAACATTTCGAGGAAACCGGCGAATGCTGACCTGCAAGGAACAAGTAGCGCGCTCCAGCGACTACCTCGACGGGCAATTGAGCTTTCGTGAACGCCTGATGGTGCGTCATCACCTGATGTTCTGCCCCAATTGCCGACGCTTCATCCGCCAGATGCGCCTGATGCAGGCGACCCTCAGAAAACTGCCGCAACCACCGATTCCCGACCTGGATCACTTGGCCGAGAAACTCGCCGCCGAGCGTCGCAAAGACATCCACTAAAACTCAAGACACCACCCGACCCCGGTGGGAGCGAGCTTGCTCGCGATAGCGGTGTATCAGTCTAATCACTTCAGACTGAACCATCGCGATCGCGAGCAAGCTCGCTCCCACAGGGCTTTCCGGTTATTCCTATTCGAAGTAAAAAGTTCCGCTGTCATAAAATCTTTATGTGATAGCAACTCGCCTGACACAACCGGCCGCCAAGATCCCCTCCCAACACCAGCGGGCCCAGTTCCGCGTGTTTTCTAACGCATAGACTACCAACAGGGGAATTCTTCGATGATCCGTAAGCACTTCGCAGGTGTTGCCGCCAGCGCACTGGCAATGGCAGTAACCGCCCAGGCTTTCGCCGGCACCGTCACCACCGATGGCGCCGATATCGTGGTCAAAACCAAGGGCGGCCTTGAGGTCGCTACCACTGACAAAGAGTTCAGCTTCAAGCTCGGTGGTCGTGTGCAGGCTGACTACAGCCAGTTCGACGGTATCTACACCGACAACGGCAAATCGGCCGATGCCGCTTACATCCGCCGCGCCTTCCTGGAATTGTCCGGCGTGCTGTACACGGATTGGGCCTACACCATCAACTACGACATGTCCCACAACAGTGGCGACTCCGATAACGGCTACTTCGACGAAGCGTCCCTGGCCTACAACGGCTTCAAGCCGGTGTCGATCAAGGTCGGTCGCTTCGACCCCGACTTCGGTCTGGAAAAAGCCACCAGTTCCAAGTGGGTGACCGCGCCTGAGCGTAACGCTGCCTACGACCTGATCGACTGGGCCAACGGCCACCAGAACGGCCTGGGTATCCAGGCTTCCAGCACCTTCGCCGATTCGTTCTACGCCTCGGCCGGCGTGTTCAGCAAGGACACCGACGACACCGACGGCGACAGCGTCAAGCAAGTCAACGGTCGCTTCGTGTTCGCTCCGATGCACGAAGCTGGCAACGTGCTGCACTTCGGTCTGAACGTGGCCTCCCGTGACGTGTCGGACACCGCGTTCGACGCACGTTATCGCTCCCGTTTGGGCATGCGCGGCGTTGAAACCCTGGGCGGCAACGATGCCGGTCCTAACGGCAACCGTCCGGTCCTGGGCGGCGCCAACAACTCGCCGGCCGGTTCGTACGACACCGACACCGCCTTCGGCCTGGAAGCCGCTTTCGCCATGGGGCCAGCGTCGATCCAGGGTGAATACATCTCCCGCAAGACCAAGGCTGACAGCGACGCCTTCGAAGACCTCAAAGGTCACGGCTTCTACGTCCAGGGTGCCTACACCATCACCGGTGAGTCCCGTGGTTACAAGGTCGGCAAGTTTGATGCGATCAAGCCTCAGAACAAATCCATCGGCGCCTGGGAAGTGTTCTACCGCTTCGACAGCATGACCGTCGAAGACGACAACATCACCACTGCCTCGGCGACCCGTGAAGTGGGCGATGCCGAAGCCAAGGTGCACAACCTGGGCGTGAACTGGTACGCCAACGAAGCGGTGAAAATCACCGGTGCCTACGTCAAGGCCAAGACCGACAAAGTCACCAACGTCAATGGCGATGACGATGGCGACGGTTTCGTAGTCCGTGCCCAGTACGTGTTCTGAATCGCGCTGACTTGATACACCGCTGCACTTTCATCCGTTAACGCTCCTTTCGACCCCGCCCCTGGCGGGGTTTTTTTATGTGCGTTCGGTCAGGATCGGCGATACTCGCTCCATCCGTCGTCTGGCTCTCGAGGAATCGCATGCCGCTTCATGTCTTGGACAGCCTGTCCGCCATCGCGCCGCACGAGTGGGACGCGTTGGTGCCCGCCAACCAGCCTTTCCTGCGCCACGCCTTCCTCTGCACCCTGGAAGACAGCGCCAGCCTGGGCCCGCAATCGGGTTGGCAAGCCGAGCATTTGTTGCACATCGAAGACGGGCGTCTGCTGGCGGCCTTGCCCAGTTACCGCAAGTGGCATTCCTACGGTGAATACGTGTTCGACCACGGCTGGGCCGACGCTTGCGCCCGCGCTGGCATCGACTATTACCCCAAGCTGTTGACGGCGGTGCCGTTCAGTCCGGTCAGTGGCCCGCGGCTGTTGGCGGCGCGGGTGGAGGACGGCCTGGAGTTGCTGGGCAGCGTGCCCGGATACCTGGAAATCGAAGGGCTCTCCAGCGCCCACGTCAATTTCACCGATACCTTCACCGACGCGGCGCTTGCCGGGCAAGAAGGCTGGCTGCAGCGGATCGGCTGCCAGTATCACTGGCAAAATCGCGGTTATCGCGACTTCCAGGATTTTCTCGATGCCCTCAGTTCCCGCAAGCGCAAGCAGATGCGCAAGGAACGCGAACAAGTGGCGGGGCAGGGCATCGCGTTCGAATGGCTCGAAGGTCATCAGTTGGACGAGGCGCAGTGGGATTTTGTCTACGCCTGTTACGCCAACACCTACGCGATACGACGGCAGGCGCCCTACCTGACCCGGACATTCTTCAGCCTGCTGGCCGAGCGCATGCCCGAGGCCATTCGCGTGGTGCTGGCCAAGCAAGGTTCACGGCCGGTGGCGATGGCGTTCAGCCTGGTGGGCGGTGACAGTTTCTATGGACGGTACTGGGGCTGCCTGGCGGAATTTGACCGGCTGCACTTCGAGACCTGTTTCTATCAAGGCATGGACTACGCGATTGCCCACGGCTTGCAGCGCTTTGACGCCGGTGCCCAGGGTGAGCACAAATTGATTCGCGGCTTCGAGCCGGTGATTACCCGCTCATGGCATTACCTGCGCCATCCAGGATTGAAGGCGGCAGTGGCGGATTTCCTCATGAGGGAGCAGGAGGGGGTGCTGGCGTATGCCGAAGAAGCGAAGACAGCACTGCCTTATCGGCAGTGCTGATCCTCGCGGGTGTGATTCAGCGGTTTTCCTGGCCCAGCCAGCGGTACGAGACACCACCGATGACGGCACCCAGCAGCGGTGCCACCCAGAACAGCCACAGCTGCTCGATGGCCCAGCCACCGACAATCAGCGCCGGACCGGTACTGCGGGCCGGGTTGACGGACGTGTTGGTGACCGGAATCGAGATCAGGTGAATGAGCGTCAGGGCCAGGCCGATGGCAATCGGTGCCAGCCCGGCCGGCGCACGTTTATCGGTGGCGCCGAGGATGATCAGGATGAACATCGCCGTCATGACCAGCTCGGTGACAAAACCGGCCGGCATTGAATACCCACCAGGTGAATGCTCGCCGTAACCGTTCGCTGCCAGGCCGGACGCGGCCAGGTCGAAGCCTTCCTTGCCACTGGCGATGAAGTAGATCAACGCAGCGGCCAGCACCCCCCCTATGACTTGGGCAATGATGTAGGCAGGCAGCTCCCTGGCCGGAAACCGTCCGCCCACGTACAAGCCCAACGAAACGGCAGGGTTCAAATGGCAACCCGAGATATGACCGATGGCGAACGCCATGGTCAACACCGTCAGGCCAAACGCCAGGGCAACCCCCAGCACGCCAATCCCGGAGGCTGCCAATACCGCGCTGCCACAGCCGCCCAACACCAGCCAGAACGTACCCAACAACTCAGTCGTTGAACGTTTGAGTAAAGACATAAGCATCCTTGATAAAACAGTCGTGATATTTGGTTATGCATCCTGCAGCAGTACGACAGGTTCATCTCCAGAACCTGGGCTGAGTACAGCAGGGTTTATCGACAAATCCAGCGGCACAAAAAAACCGCCAGCGTCATGGACGGTGGCGGTTTTGACCGTGGTCGGCGGGGAGTATGTCTTTGCTGTGTGGACTAAATGGATCCTGGACAGATTTTTTCAGTATTGCTGATTCAAACCGGATCCCCGTGGCGAGGGAGCTTGCTCCCGCTGGGCTGCGCAGCGGCCCCAATAAGGCTGGGTGTCCAACCTATTGATTGTATTGGGGCGCAGATTTGGGGGGCGCTTTGCGCCCCAGCGGGAGCAAGCTTCCTCGCCACGGGGTTTGGCTGTGTCAGATAGAGATCAGTCGATCCCCACGAACCCACCCGTCTGATGCTGCCACAGCCGTGCATACAACCCACCGTGGGCCAGCAACTCGGTATGGCTGCCGGTTTCGGCGATGCGGCCATTCTCCAGCACCACCAACCGGTCCATCCGGGCTATGGTGGAGAGGCGGTGGGCGATGGCGATCACGGTCTTGCCTTGCATCAGGGTCTCGAGGCTTTCCTGGATCGCCGCCTCGACTTCCGAGTCCAGCGCTGAGGTCGCTTCGTCCATGATCAGGATCGGCGCGTCCTTGAGCAGCACCCGCGCGATAGCGATGCGCTGGCGCTGGCCACCGGACAGTTTCACCCCGCGCTCACCCACATGGGCATCGAAGCCGGTGCGGCCTTCGGCATCCGACAGCAAGGGGATGAACTCATCGGCGCGGGCCTTGTGCACGGCCTCCCAGAGTTGCGCATCGGTGGCGTCGGGTTTGCCATAGAGCAGGTTGTCGCGAATCGAGCGATGCAGCAGCGAAGTGTCCTGGGTGATCATGCCGATGCACTCACGCAGGCTTTCCTGGCCGACTTCGGCAATGTCCTGGCCGTCGATGAGGATGCGCCCGCCCTGCACGTCATAGAGGCGCAGCAGCAGGTTGACCAAGGTGGACTTACCCGCGCCGGACGGGCCGATCAGGCCGATTTTCTCACCGGGCTTGATGGTCAGATTCAGGTCGCCGATCACCCCGCTTTTCTTGCCATAGTGGAAATCCACATGCTCGAAGCGCACTTCGCCCCGGGCCACCGCCAGGGGCTTGGCCTGGTCGCGGTCGGTGACGCTGACGGGTTGGGCGATGGTCTCCAGACCGTCCTGGACCATGCCGATGTTTTCGAAAATGCCGTTGACCACCCACATGATCCAACCGGACATGTTGACGATGCGGATCACCAGCCCGGTCGCCAGGGCAATGGCGCCCACGCTGATCAGCGACTGGGTCCACAGCCACAAGGCCAGCGCGGTGGTGCCGACGATCAGCAGCCCGTTCATGCCGGTGATGACCACGTCCATGCTGGTCACCACGCGGCCGGCCAATTGGGCTTTCTCGGTCTGCTCCTGGATGGCTTCGCGGGCGTATTGCTGTTCGAAATGAGTATGGGCGAACAGCTTCAGGGTGGTGATGTTGGTGTAGCCGTCGACGATCCGCCCCATGAGTTTGGAGCGGGCATCGGAGGACACCACCGAGCGCTCCTTGACCCGTGGCACGAAATAGCAGAGTGCGCCGATGTAGGCGGCAATCCACATCAACAGCGGGATCATCAGGCGCCAGTCGGCTTCGGCGAACAGCACCAGGGAACTGACGGCGTAGATCAGCACGTGCCACAACGCGTCCACGGCCTGGACCGCCGAGTCGCGCAGGGAGTTACCAGTCTGCATGATGCGCTGGGCGATGCGCCCGGCGAAGTCGTTCTGGAAAAAATTGAGGCTCTGCTTGAGCACGTAGCTGTGGTTCTGCCAGCGGATCAGGCTGGTCATGCCGGGGCTCAGGGTCTGGTGCACCAGCAGGTCATGCAGGGCCACGAAGATGGGTCGGAAAACCAGCGCCACCACGGCCATCCAGGCCAGCTCCAGGCCATGGACCTTGAAGAAGTCGACATTGGGCGTGCCTTGGGTCAGGTCGATGATGCGGCTCAGGTAGCTGAACAGCGCCACTTCGATCAGCGCGCCAATCAGGCCGACCACCAGCAGCACGACGAAGCTGGGCCAGACCTGTTTCAGGTAATAGGTGTAGAAGGGCAGGACGCGGTTCGGCGGGGCCGAGCTCGGGGCGTCGCGGAAGATGTCGATCAGTGTTTCGAAGCGGCGAAAAACCATTTGTAAATGCCCTGGCGGGGGCTCTCCTTTTTGCTAATGGGCGGTGCGGGGTGACCGCGCCGCCCAGGCTTGCCATGTGCCTCTTCAGTCGATGCGCTTGGCCGACTTGATGAACACAGGGTCGATCGGCACGTTTTGCATGCCTTGCTTGGTGGTGGTCTGGGAGTTGACGATGATGTCCACCACGTCCATGCCCTTGACCACCTTGGCGAACACCGCGTAGCCGGCGTCACGGCCCGGGTCGAGGAAGGCGTTGTCGGCCACGTTGATGAAGAACTGGCTGGTGGCCGAGTCCGGGTTGGAGGTGCGCGCCATCGACAAGGTGCCGCGAACGTTGTGCAGGCCATTGCTGGCTTCGTTCTTGATCGGTGCCTTGGTGTCTTTTTGCTGCATCTGCTGGGTGAAGCCGCCGCCCTGGGCCATGAAGCCCGGGATCACGCGGTGAAAAATCGTGTTGTCGTAGAAACCACTGTCCACATACTCAAGGAAGTTCTTGGTACTGATGGGGGCCTTGACCGGGTCCAGTTCGATTTCGATCTGGCCGTTGGTGGTGTCCAGCAATACATGCGGTGCCTTGGCGGGTGTAGCGGCCATCAGGTTGGCGGCAAACAGTACGGTGCCGGCGGCAAGGGCGATTTTTTTCAGCATGGGGTCAGAGATCCTGAGTGGTGGAATCGGTTGCGGTCAAAAAGTCGAGCAGGGTTTGGTTGAAGCGTTCGGGTTGATCCAGCGGGGTAGCGTGCCGTGAATCGGCGATGACCACCAGCCGTGCATGGGGCAGTTGCTTTACATAGGCTTCTTTCAGCGCCACCGGGGTGTAGTCGTGGTCGGCGCAAATGACGAGGGTTGGACAGGCGACCTGGGAAAGTCGTTCCTGAACGCCCCAGCCTACGATCGCATCGAAGCTGGCGAGATAAGCACGTTTGTCGTTCTTTGCCCAGCGTCGGGCCATTTCCAGGCGTAACTCGGTTTGTTCAGGTTTGGGGAACAGCTTGGCGCCCAGGGCCTTGCCGATGGTCTCCAGGCTGAGCAGGCGCATCAGGCTCCAGCGCTTGAACCATTGCCAGCAATCGTCAGGCGTGCGGACCTTGACCTCTGGCGCGCTGTTGACGATGCACAGGTTCCTGACCCGTTCGGGCTCATCCACCGCCAGTTGGAAACAGATCATGCCGCCCATGGACCAGCCCACCAAGTGCACCGGGCCCAGGTCCAGGTGATCGATCAGGGCGCTCAGGTCGGCGCTGAAACCCGCGATGCTATAGCGCTCGCGGGGTTTGTCGGAACGACCGTGGCCGCGCACATCCATCACGATCAGGCGGTAGCGGGCGGACAGCGCTGCAATCTGTTTTTCCCAGTCGCGGGTGCTGGAGCCCAGCCCATGGACCAGCACCAAGGGCGTGCCGTGGCCGTATTCCTCGTAGTGCAGGTTGCAACCTTCGTGCTCGAAATAGGCCATTGGAGAAATCCTTGTCAGGCTTGTTCAGGGGCGGCGAACGGCGCATCCAGCGGCGCGGTGTCGAAGGTGCGCAGCAGTTCGATCAGGATTTGCGTGGCCGGGCCCAGGGGTTTTTCCTTGTTTGAAAAAAGATAGAAGGTCGAGTTGCGGCTGCCTCCCTGTTCCAAGGGTAGACGCTTGAGCACGCCTTCCTTGAGTTCCCGTTCGATCATGTGCCGGGGCAGCCAGGCGAAGCCCAGGCCGCTGCCGACAAAACTCGCCGCGGTGGCCAGGCTGCCCACGGTCCAGCGCTGTTCGGCGCCGAGCCAGCCGACGTCCCGTGGCTGTTGGCGGCCGGAGTCGCGGATGACCACTTGCAACTGGCTTTCCAGGTCCTGGAAGTTCAGCTCGCGATTGAGGCGGTGCAGGGCATGCTCGGGATGGGCCACCGCGATGAACTCCACGTCGCTCAATTCCGCGCCCAGGTAACCGGGAATGCTGAAGCCGCTGATGGCCAGGTCGGCCACGCCTTCGAGCAGCACTTCTTCGACACCCGACAACACTTCCTCGCGCAGCCGCACCCGGCAGCCACGGCTTTGCGGCATGAACGCGGTCAAGGCGCGGACAAGGCGGGCGTTGGGGTAGGCCGCGTCGACCACCAGGCGCACTTCCGCTTCCCAGCCTTGCTCCATGTGGTGGGCCAGGTCTTCCAGTTGGCTGGCCTGTTTCACCAGTTGCCGCGAGCGGCGCAGCAGCACGCCACCGGCTTCGGTCAACACGGCCTTGCGCCCATCGATGCGCAGCAACGGCACGCCGAGCTGATCCTGCATGCGGGCCACGGTGTAGCTCACTGACGACTGGGAGCGATGCAGCACGTCGGCGGCCTGGGCGAAACCGCCGTGGTCGACCACTGCCTGCAAGGTGCGCCATTGATCCAGGGTCACGCGGGGCGCTTTCATATCGGGCTCCTCTTGTCCTAAGCTGGCGGTCCCTTGGTGGAGACTGCCGAATGAAGAAAATCTGTTGTGTGGTGCTGGCCTTGCTGCCACTGACTGCGCTTGCCTACCCGATCGATGTGGAAAAACACCTCAACGGCCTGAGCATCGACTACACCGCCTATGACACCGATGCCGACATCGGCTCCATCCAGGTCAACAATTACGGCAGCACCGACGCGGCCTGCACGGTGGTTTTCAACAATGGCCCCGAGGCACCGCGCACCCGCAGGATCGAAGTCGCCGCCGGCAAGTTCAAGAACGCCACGGCCAAGTTCAACCGCAACATCATCAAGCTGCGCATCAAGCTGACCTGTCAGCCGAAATAGCCTGGCAGCGGGGCAGACGACAGTGCCTGCTCCGCTTATAAACGAAAATATCGATGCTTTACAGCAGTTATTTGCGCTTTTTAATCGATATGCTCACGTTTAACCTTCACTCCATCGACTGACAACATTCTCAGATGGAGCCTACAAGCCATGTCCCGCGTTCTGATCATCGAAAGCAGTGCCCGCCAGCAAGACTCGGTGTCCCGTCAACTGACCCAGACCTTCATCAACCAGTGGAAAGCTGCACACCCGGCCGACGAAATCAGCGTTCGCGACCTGGCCATCAACCCGGTGCCGCACCTGGATGCCAATCTGCTGGGTGGCTGGATGAAGCCTGCCGAGCAGCGCAACGACATTGAAAACGCCTCGCTGGAGCGCTCCAACCAACTGACCGATGAGCTGCTGGCCGCCGACGTACTGGTGATGGCTGCGCCGATGTACAACTTCGCTATTCCCAGCACGTTGAAGGCGTGGCTCGACCATGTGCTGCGTGCCGGTGTGACATTCAAATACACCCCCACCGGCCCCCAAGGCCTGCTGGCCGACAAGCGCGCCTTCGTGCTCACCGCCCGGGGCGGCATTCACGCCGGTGGCAGCACTGACCACCAGGAACCCTACCTGCGCCAGGT
Source organism: Pseudomonas sp. FSO-7 (assembly GCF_059579345.1). Taxonomy (NCBI): domain Bacteria; kingdom Pseudomonadati; phylum Pseudomonadota; class Gammaproteobacteria; order Pseudomonadales; family Pseudomonadaceae; genus Pseudomonas; species Pseudomonas sp. FSO-7. Next base: position 1,721,650 of record NZ_CM184193.1, read on the forward strand.
CATGGGCTTCATCGGCATCCACGACGTGACCTTCATCCATGCCGAAGGCATGAACCTGGGTGGCGATTTCCAGGAGAAGGGCCTGAATCAGGCCAACGCCAAATTGTCCCAGGTCGCCTGATCCGTTAATCCTCGGGTAATCGCCAGGTGGTCTAGTGACCTGGCGCTTCCCTTCAAACCGTTTTGCGCATCGAACCTCCCTTTGCACTTATTGCTCCTGAGTGCATCAGCCCGATTGAACGCTTTAGCGAGATCGGGCTTTTTTTTGCCTCGATGTTCTGCGCTTGACTGGGATCAGGGTACAAACGCCATTACGGAAACAGGAGAACCCGAACCTTCCTTCAGTCGAAGCACGCCAATCACCAGCGTCGTGCCTTTCGCGGGCAGTTGATCGAGGTTGGTCAGGCACTCCAGGACGATGCCCTCATTCGCCAGGATCTGGCTGTTGGTGGCGTAAACCGTGTCCTGGCCCGGATCGACGCCATGGGTATCGATACCAACGCCAGCTATCCGGCGATGCTCAAGCAGAAAAGTGGTGGTTGCGGCACCGATGCCGGGAAAGTGCGGGCCTTTGTCATCCGCATTGATAAAACGCCTGGGGTCGTCCCACAGGGCCTGCCACCCCGTGTAAAAAAGCACGACGCTGCCCTGATCGATGCGCCCGTGAGCCTGTTCCCATTTTTCGATGTCTTGAATGCAGATCACATAATCTGGATTGTCCCGCGCCTGGATGCGTAAATCGACCACGACGGCCGGCCGGACCAGGGACGCCGGCTCATAGGCATCAATCCCGATGGCATTGGGGTGAAAGGTGTTCGGCGCGTTCATATGGGTTGCACTGTGCTCGCCCATGCCGAAACGCCGCAGGTAATACCCGTCCTTTTCCGGTGATGCCACCTCATCGAATGTCACTGGAGGATCGCCAGGCCAAAGTGGAATGTCCGGGCTGATGATGTGGCTGAGGTCGATGACTTTTCGAAACTCAATACGTTGCATGGATTTGGCTTCCTTATCCTCGGCGAAACTTTGAGCGATGCTGATCGGACAGTACTGCCCTCAGCCTTCCTGTGCATACCCGTGACCCGAAACTAGCGGCCCATCACGCTCGCGCCCATCCCTCAAAACCGCTATCTTCGCCGCCATTCGAAACGAGGGGCGGTATGGGCTATCTACTTTTTGTGACATTGATCCAGGCGTTTTCCTTCAGCCTGATCGGCGAGTACCTGGCCGGGCATGTGGACAGTTACTTCGCGGTGCTGGTGCGGGTGCTGCTGGCCGGGCTGGTGTTCATTCCGCTGACGCGTTGGCGCCAGGTGGAGCCGTCGTTCATGCGCGGCATGCTGTTGATCGGCGCCTTGCAGTTCGGCGTGACCTACGTCTGCCTGTACCTGAGCTTCCGCGTTTTGACGGTGCCCGAGGTGCTGCTGTTCACCATCCTGACGCCCCTGCACGTGACCTTGATCGAAGACGCGCTGAACCGGCGTTTCAACCCCTGGGCGCTGATCGCGGCGCTGGTGGCCGTGGCCGGTGCCGCGGTGATTCGCTACGACCGAATCAACCCGGATTTCTTCATGGGCTTCTTGCTGCTGCAACTGGCCAACTTCACCTATGCGGCCGGGCAGGTGCTTTACAAACACCTGGTGGCCCGTCACCCGAGCGACCTGCCGCACTACCGGCGTTTCGGCTATTTCTATCTCGGTGCGTTGATGGTGGCGTTGCCGGCTTTCCTGCTGTTCGGCAAGGCAAATTTCTGGCCCGAAGCGCCGCTGCAGTGGGGCGTGCTGGTGTTCCTCGGCCTGGTCTCCACCGCGCTGGGGTTGTACTGGTGGAACAAAGGCGCGTGCCTGGTCAACGGCGGGACGCTGGCGGTGATGAACAACCTGCACGTGCCGGTGGGGCTGCTGGTGAACCTGCTGATCTGGAACCAGCACGAGGAATTGGGGCGATTGCTGCTGGGTGGGTCGGTGATATTGGCGGCGGTGTGGATCAGCCGGTTGGGGGTACGTCAGCCTCAGCCTTCACTCTAAACACTGTGGGAGCGAGCTTGCTCGCGATAGCGGGGTATCAGTCAGCATCTCTGTTTCTGACACGCCGCTATCGCGAGCAAGCTCGCTCCCACAGGGAAATAGGGGGTTGGCTTTAGACCACCAGCTCCTGAGGGTTTGAGGGTCAGACCACCTGCTTCTGCGGCTCCGGCAGGTGGCTCGCCCCCAGCACCGCCGGCAACAATCCCGAGCGCAGGTCCGTGCCGCTCGGCTGCTGGTACAGGTTCAATCCAAACTCCGGCATCACCGCCAGCAGGTAATCGAAAATATCTCCCTGGATGCGCTCGTAGTCCGCCCACACGGTGGTGCCGGTGAAGCAGTAGATTTCCAGCGGGATGCCTTGGGCGGTGGTTTGCAGCTGGCGGACCATGCAGGTCATGTTCGGCTGGATTTCCGGGTGGCTCTTCAAATAGGCCAGGGCATAGGCGCGGAAGGTGCCCAGGTTGGTCATGCGGCGACGGTTGGCCGACATCGCCGCGACGTTGCCCTGGGCTTCGTTCCAGGCCTTGAGCTCGGCTTGCTTGCGACCGATGTAGTCGGTCAGCAGGCGGACCTGGGTCAGGCGCTGTTCTTCGTCGTCATGCAGGAAACGCACGCCGCTGGCGTCGATGAACAGGCTGCGCTTGATCCGTCGTCCGCCGGACTGTTGCATGCCGCGCCAGTTCTTGAACGACTCGGACATCAGGCGCCAGGTCGGGATCGAGACAATGGTCTTGTCGAAGTTCTGCACCTTGACCGTGTGCAGTGTGATGTCCACCACATCACCGTCGGCGCCGACCTGGGGCATCTCGATCCAATCGCCGACCCGCAGCATGTCGTTGCTGGTCAGTTGCACGCTGGCGACGAATGACAACAGCGTGTCCTTGTAGACCAACAAAATCACCGCCGACATCGCACCCAGGCCTGACAGCAGCAACAGCGGCGAACGGTCGATCAGCGTGGCGACGATGATGATCGCGCCAAACACATACAGCACCATCTTCGTCAGTTGCACGTAGCCTTTGATCGAGCGGGTACGCGCGTGTTCGGTGCGGGCGTACACGTCCAGCAGGGCGCTGAGCAGGGCACTGAGGCTCAGCACCATGAACAGGATGGTGAACGCCAGGGCGACATTGCCCAGGAAAATCATGCTGGTCTTGCTCAGTTCCGGCACCAGGTGCAGGCCGAACTGGATGATCAGCGACGGCGTCATCTGCGCCAGGCGATGGAACACCTTGTTTTGGCGCAGGTCGTTGACCCAATGCAGGGCCGGTTGGCGCCCGAGCAATTTGGCGGCGTGGAGGATCAGGTAGCGCGCTATGCGCCCGAGTACCAGGGCGATGACCAGCAGCAACATCAGGGCGAGGCTGGAATGCAGGAGCGGGTGCTGGTCAAGGGCACCCCAGAGGTCTTGGAGGTTGACCCAGAGTTGTTTGATGTCCATGGACGAAACGGTTCTTCTATAAAGACGCGATGGGACGATTAGAGCATTTAAGCCCGGTCAAGTGACCGTTGATGCAATAACGGCTGATAAAAATGCACTGATTTACCGCCGTTTGTATAAAGAAACTCGGCCTTCGCGCTCGAAACCGTTACCCTATGCAGCTGTTTTTTTGCATTTCTTCGAGGTAGCACCCGTGTTTTCCCAATTCGCCCTGCACGAACGCCTGCTCAAAGCCGTGGCCGAGCTTAAATTTGTCGAGCCAACGCCGGTGCAGGCAGCGGCTATTCCGCTCGCGCTCCAGGGGCGTGACCTGCGGGTGACGGCGCAAACCGGCAGCGGCAAGACCGCCGCGTTCGTGCTGCCGATCCTCAATCGCCTGATCGGCCCGGCCAAGGTCCGCGTCAGCATCAAGACCCTGATCCTGCTGCCGACCCGTGAACTGGCTCAGCAGACTTTGAAGGAAGTGGAGCGCTTCTCGCAGTTCACCTTCATCAAGTCCGGCCTGATCACCGGCGGCGAAGACTTCAAGGTCCAGGCCGCGATGCTGCGCAAGGTGCCGGATATCCTGATCGGCACGCCGGGGCGGATGATCGAGCAGTTGAACGCCGGTAACCTCGACCTCAAGGAAGTCGAAGTGCTGGTGCTGGACGAAGCCGACCGCATGCTGGACATGGGTTTTGCCGAAGACGTGCAGCGCCTGGTGGACGAATGCGTCAACCGCCAGCAGACCATGCTGTTCTCCGCCACCACCGGCGGTTCGGGCCTGCGCGAGATGATCGCCAAGGTGCTGAACAACCCCGAGCACTTGCAGCTCAACGCGGTCAGCCAGCTGAACTCCACCACCCGCCAGCAGATCATCACCGCCGACCACAACCAGCACAAAGAGCAGATCGTCAACTGGTTGCTGGCCAACGAGACCTACGAAAAAGCCATCGTGTTCACCAACACCCGGGCCATGGCCGACCGCATCTACGGCCGCCTGGTGGCCCAGGAATACAAGGCGTTCGTGCTGCACGGTGAGAAAGACCAGAAGGACCGCAAGCTGGCCATCGACCGCCTCAAGCAGGGCGGCGTGAAAATCCTCGTCGCCACCGACGTCGCCGCCCGCGGCCTGGACGTGGATGGCCTGGACATGGTCATCAACTTCGACATGCCCCGCAGCGGCGACGAATACGTGCACCGTATCGGTCGCACGGGTCGTGCCGGCAACGATGGCCTGGCGATCTCGCTGATCTGCCACGGCGACTGGAACCTGATGTCGAGCATCGAGCGCTACCTCAAGCAGAGCTTCGAGCGCCGCACCATCAAGGAAGTCAAAGGCACCTACGGCGGACCGAAAAAGGTCAAGGCGTCGGGCAAGGCCGTTGGCGTGAAGAAGAAAAAGGTCGACGCCAAGGGCGACAAGAAGAAAACCGGCGCCAAGGCCCCGACCAAGCGCAAGACCGCCAACCGCCCGAAGACCGACGCGCCGTCGCTGGTCAGCAAGGACGGCATGGCCCCGCTCAAGCGCCGCAAGCCAGAGGCGCCGGCGGCTGAGTGAAGCCGCTTCAGCGTTTGATAAAAAGAACCGGACCTTGAGTCCGGTTTTTTTATGAATAACTGAATCTGACGCAAAACCCGTGGCGAGGGAGCTTGCTCCCGCTGGGCTGCGCAGCAGCCCCAGTAAATATCGGTTTTCACATCATCTAAAGTTGAAACTCAGACTTTGAGGGGCGCTTCGCCCGATACGTCGGATCGCCCCAGCGGGAGCAAGCTCCCTCGCCACAAAAGCATCATCACCCCGCCTTCTTCTCCGCGTTCTTCAGCTCTTTCAGACGCTTATCAATCAACTCGCACTTATCCGGCACATCCTTGCTGGCGGTCTCCAGGTCCATCTTCTGCAACTCATCGTTAATTTCCTTGGCCTTGGTCGGGTTCTGTTCGGTGAGCTTGGTCACTTCCTGGGCCAGTTGTTCACGCTTGACGGTGGCTTCCTCGGGCGTGCAAGTGGCCCAGGCGGGCAGGGCGCAGGTGAGGGCGGCTGCGAGGGTGAGTTTCAGGAGAGTTTTCATGGTGGGGCCTCGTATTCCTTGTTGGAGCAGGTAATGGGTTGAGGCCGGTGTGGGGTGGAAAGTTCATTAGCCGAGGGCGTCGGTGGGGTGACGACTGGTAAGGCGTCCGTTCTTTGGTGCGTTGGTTCAGCAAGGGGGGAAATCTTTTTCATGGTTTCCCTAGACGATATTAAACGTTCGTCTACCATGGAGGATGTCGCTATCTGCGCTAGCGCAAGACTGGATCGTTTGCTAATGCGTGGTTTCGCGTGAGTCGAATGGTTTTCTGTGCTCAACATGGATGTCAATTCTTTATTAGCCAGGATGCTAACACTATGTCGGTACAACTCCTCGCCCACCTCTTTGTAGAAGACAATGACAGCGGAACTCAGATAGCGCTTGCCTGTTACAACGCTGTCGGGGACTTCTGCGCATTCGCCAGCTCAATGAATGACAACGGAAGGGATAAAGACTGTTGAGTCTGAATACCTCGCTGTTGATGCCAATCGCAAATCAGTAATGGAACAACTACTCCTTTTTGGGATGCGCCCTAGGTTGGTAGTAGTCACTCATTCAAGGAATGAAGTCTATGAACATTAAAGCAATGCTCAGTCGATTAATACTGTGTCTGTGCGGTTCGTTTTCAATTTTCCCGGCTTATGCGGAGAGTCTGATCGTCGCGACGCCACAACAAGGTGTGGGGATCGAAGTCGATGTCTTTGACAGCCCCGATGCCTCAGCCGGTACACCATCCTCAACGAGTCTGGTGCGCTTTGGTCTACCAGCGTTCTACATACCCGCAGTACAGTCCTTCAAAGGTAATGTCTATATGTTCTGGTCTAATAATTATGACCAGAAGCATATTTTTTATTCCACCTCGGCAGAGGGGAAAAACTGGTCCCCTCCAAAACCCATTCCAGTGGATAGTGTCCTGGGCGATGTCTCGGTGAGCGTGTTCAAGCAGAAACTGGTACTGACTTTCACCGACCCCCAGAATCGCTTGCAGACCATCAGTTCCGAAGATGGCATCGGCTGGTCTAATGTTTACACTATCCCGACCCTGCACACTGCGGTTAATAACAAGCCTGTTGTGTATAACGGGCAGCTATTTGTCTTGTATAGCGAAAATTCAGGTAAGGCTATTTACTCTGTTGCCTCGAGTGATGGCCGTCTTTGGAGTCGAGAAAAGCTGGCGTTCCAAGAGAACACCGATTCGATCCTGACGATGGTGCCCCTTGTCTATAAAGGCAATTTATGGGTTTATTATGCTTTTGAAAATGGTGCCAAGTTTGCACGCACTTACAACCGGGCTGGTCAATGGGGAACAAGGCAAACGCTGACAGGGATAACAGGCAAGGGCGTCCCGGGGTTCCTGAATAGTACGACGATGATCGATGATCGCGCGTTCATCAGCAGCAGCGCCAATACGTTTTATTCGGATGACGGGCTGAACTGGCATCCATATTTTTCCCAGAGCTTTGATCGCAATAGTGCCTACCCCTCGGGATTGGGTGCTTCCTATGCCATTACCACAAATGATCTAACCGGGGAAAACCCGCAACTGCCCACGGATCTGGCGACAGGCCTCAGCCACACCGACTATGCAACTTTCGCCTGGCGGAGCTTTTTCGCACTGAACAATACCGCCAAGGCGCCGTTGCCGGTCAACCGTGGCGTCGGCAACCCTGCCGGCAGCTTTGCCGATTCGGGCAAGGTGCCACAATCCCCCAGCCCGTTGTTATGGCAAACCTTCGCTCACCGTACCGAGTTGTTTCCGGCGGGACCGCAAAAAAACACCGCAGGTGGTCCGACGCGTCCGTTTGGTTCTGACCCGCAATATAGCTATACCCAATTCCCCAACGGTATTCGTTTGGCGCCAGGCGCCACCTTTAATCATTACAACAATCTGGATGAGGCGACTCAGATAGGACAAAACGCTATTTTCTTCCCGACCAATCCGCCAAATGTGGCGAAGAAAGGGAGCGATTATGCCCCTTCAAACGACAGCCAGATCCTGTTCGAGGCCAAGGCGAACCCCGTCGTCTACGAATATGCGAAAGGCCTGAGCAGCTTCCCGGATAATGTAGTGCTGCCCGACGGCGCGGTCGAGGTCAAGGCGACATGGCGCAAGCTGGCAGACATCCCGGTACAGAATCGTGGGCGCTACCATACGGCGACGGTGGTGACCTATAAGGGCCTCGACAGTGACCCGGTGGCGCAAAATGAAGACTACGCACTGGTCGCTTTGCATATCATCCATAAGACGCCCAACTACCCGACCTTCATCTTTGCCACGTTCGAGCACGAAGATGCCCTGACGCTGGCCGACGGTAAATCACCGACCGGGCTCTACTACATCGCCAACTACAACAAGATTGATTACCCCGGTTTCGATGTAAATAACCCCCCGACCGCCACCCTCTCTGACGGCAATAAAATCTACAGGGTTTCCCTGCCAAAGGCGGGCACAGTCGCAAACGCGTCCCTTAATCCGCCGGTCTACTCTGGCAGCAATGGGATCCCCGAAGGGCAGGCTGGCCCGATCCGGGTCGTGCAACCGCCCACCATGCATTCTGAAGTCAAAGCGGTGAACAACCAGGTCAAGCAGCTGATGGACGGCAGCAGCGAATTCAACAATTCGGTCTGGAAGCACTATCAGCTCAAAGGGGTGCAGGCCATCCCCTCGAGCACTCAAACTGACCCGGATTATTACCTGGCCAATATCATGGTCGAAAGCAGCCAGCCGGGAATCCAGCTGTTTCGCGGGAGCAATGTATTCCCCATCCCGAATAACAACACCCTGACCAATGCGCGCAACCAACCGAACATCAAAGTACCGGATTACGACCACAGCACTCAAAGCTTGACCATGGGCGGCTGCATGGGGTGTCACGGCATCGCCCAAAGCTCGCTGAAACAAGGTTTCAGCTTCCTGTTCGATGCGATCAATCCCACGCTCAGCAATGGTGTCACCGGCTTTGCGGGCCCAGAGACCGTAGGTTTGCCTGATCCGCGCACCATGAAGTTGCGGGCCCAGAAGTATTCTTTCGGTCCTCAGAATACGGCAGCCGTTGAGGAGGCGGGCAAGTAGTCGCCAAACCTGCGAGGTGGGATAACCCTGCTTTCTGAGGCAGGCGTCATAGCCCTTTCAATAAAAAACCGGATCTTGAGTCCGGTTTTTTATTGAAGTCCCAACCTGAATTTGGGAAATGTGGTCTGTCCCTGTGGGACCATTTCCGTCACTTTTTCATTAGGACTACGACGCAGTGTGCGTGTGTGGCCGAGCCGTCATATCGACGCCAAGTGCCTTCATGACTGCCAGGAGTGTTTTCAGAGTGGGGTTACCATGCTCGCTGAAGGAACGGTATAGCTGTTCGCGCGACAGGCCCGTTTCCCTGGCCAACTCGGTCATTCCCTTGGCTCGTGCGACTACCCCCATCGCTTTGGCGATATAACTTGCATCGCCGGTTTCGAGGGCATCGCTCATGAACTCCGCAATGGCCTCGGGGGTGTTGAGGTATTCTGCGGGGTCAAATTCTGTAAAAGTCTCAGTCATTTTGTGCTCTCCACGCCTGCATTATCTGGTGGGCGGTTTCAATGTCGCGGCTCTGGCTGCCCTTGTCGCCGCCACAGAGCAGAATCACCAGCACGTCGCCTCGCTGATAGAAATACACCCTGTAGCCAGGCCCGCAGTGAATTCGTAGCTCACTGATACCATGGCCGACTGGAGCGACATCGCCAGGTAAACCCTCTATCAGTCGATTGATCCGTGAGGTGATACGAGCTCTGCCGGTGTCATCCTTTAGTTACTCAGCAGCCTGTACCCGCAACCGTCTCCCAATCACATCCATCACATCACACCCATCGCGCAACGCTATCGTCAGCATCTTGCAAAAGTCAGAAAGCACCACCGTATCGGAGCTGATATCCGAGCGGAACGCGATGTTTTCCAGCAGTTGGGTCACGGTGCGGATGCGGTAGTCGGCGGTTTCGAAGAGGACGTCGAGCGGAGCTTCGGTGTCGATGAGCAGGGTGGCCGGGGTGCAGTCGATTCCGGTGATGGGCATGTATTTGGTCATAATCAGAGTCTCGAAAGTTGATGAGTCTCTCTGTAGATCGGGTCGCCAAACCCGGCTGCCTTTTCGGGCGACGAGGGACTATAGGGCGATCTTCTCTTGAGCGACAAGACACCGCTTTCCGAGCTTCATGTAGGACGTTTGGCCTGGCATTTTTCGGCTTAAAGCAAGCGACTGCTGCGCAGTCGAGCGGGAGCAAGCTCCCTCGCCACGGGAGCGATGATCGGCTTGAGGATTGTGCTTAGTCGTATCAGCAACTGTGGGGCTTTCCTCCTTCGTATTCACCGTGATGCTAAGTCAGTCCCCCCGTTTCCTACTACGACCTGTTTGCCATCAGATCTGTCCATTTCGCAGGAGGTTTCCACCTCTGTGCAGGACCTTTCGTACTTTTTTACAGGATGCGTCTGATTTCAGATGGACGGTTACGACAGTAATCTTCGGGAAAGAGGCGTCATGCGTCGAATACGGTTGCGCCTTCTGAGCTGCTTCTAATGTCGCTAGTGATCCGATGGTCATTTCATCGAGCTACCGGGGCTGTGTATTTCTGCAGAGGAGAGTAGTGTGTATGTACGTAAGTAGGTACAGAATGTCCCATGCTATTTGAATGGGACGAAGCCAAGAACCGGGCCAACATTCTTAAGCACGGCATCGACTTCAACGACGTGCCGGGCATTTTCCAGCATCCGAGGCTGGTCTTCCACGATGACCGAATGGCCTACGGCGAAGAGCGTTGGATCACTATCGGATTGATCAAAACGTTGATTGGCGTGGTCGTGTATACCGAACGGCGGGACGATGTGATCCGCATCATCTCCGCCCGAAAAGCCACTAAGCAGGAGGCCATACGTTATGTCGAAAACATCGAAAACTGACTGGGAGCGCTTGGCCAAGTTGGATGATGCGGACATCGATACCAGCGATATCCCTGAATTGGATGAGGACTTCTTCCGTCGCGCCGAGCTGCGTGTGCCGGTAAAGCAGGCGGTGACTATTCGCCTTGACGCCGATGTGGTTGAGTGGTTCAAGGGGCAGGGCGCGGGCTATCAGACACGCATCAATCAGCTTCTTCGCCAATACATGCAGGCCCAGCAGGGCCATCGTCGGTGAGCAAATTAATGCTATGAAGCGGGCGACTGAGAAGTCGCCCGTTGTCGTTGGCCTCTTCGTATTTATCCCATTCGATAAGCCAATCAGTAAATGCCCCGCACCAGCAGCATAACCGCACCGATGAACACCACGCCCTCCATTAAAAGCGAATGCCCGCCCGGCGTCACATTGCGCAACAAATGACGGGCGACAAACGCCCCGGGCACCGTTGCCAAACCGATTAAAAGCCCACCCAATACCAGTTTGTCGTCGAGTTGCTGGAATCCCCCGAACACTGCCACTTTGACCAGCCCCATCGTCAAGGAGATGACCGCATCGGTCGCAATGAGCGGAGCCCCATACAGTCCCGACGACAAGAGGATGGTACTGAGGACCGGCCCCGTCCCGGTCATTGCCCCGTTGACCAGGCCAAACCCCGCGCCGCAAACGCCCTCCCCGAGGGCTCCAAGACGGTGGTTGGATGACGATCGCAGCCGTCGGAACACGATGCTGCAAAACATGACCGCGCTGAGCAGGAGGCAAATCCACCGCGAGGACAACAGGGTGTAGCTGTAAGCGCCCAAGGCGCAACAGGGCAAGCCGCCACACAATAGCCTCTTGACGTGTGCCCACTCTACAGCCCGCCAAAACGCCCAAGCCCGGCTCCCGTTGGTCAGGACCATGCCGACCGCCATGAGGGGGATCACATTCTCAACGCCAACAATGGGCACCAGTACGATGGGCAGGATCAATCCCGTCCCGAAGCCTGAAACACCTCCGATCAGGGATGCAAAGAATGCAACGGCGGCGACCAACACTGCCTCGTACACGCCAACGTTTCCCAATGGCAAAACCCCCTTGTTCGTCTACGGCCGCTTCTGGCGTCACAAAGCTAAGCCAGCCCGCTACAGCGTCAGTTTGGCAATGAACGCCCTTGTTCAGGAAGGTCGCGGTACAGGGTCACCAATTCTTCCGCCAGTACTTCGCCGCTTTTGGTGATGGACAGGGTACGCACGTGATCCAGGAGCTCATTGAGTCTGTTCTCGTCGTACTCCACGCCTTGTTGCCCCAGCACGTGAGCGAGTGCGGCTCTTCCAGAGTGCTTTCCGATCACAATCCGCCGTTGGCCGCCAACCTCTTCCGGCGCAATCGGCTCGAAGGACTTTGTATCCTTGAGCGTGCCGTTGGAATGGATGCCTGATTCATGGGCAAAGACATTTGCTCCTACCACCGGTCGCCACGGCTCAATGGCCGTTTTCGTCAGCGTGGAAACCAGGCGTGACAGCCTTGGAAGTTGAGTCGTGTCCACGCCGGTGTCGTGCCCGTATAAGTGCTTTAACGCGAGCACAGTCTGGGCCAGGTCCGGCATGCCCGCGCGTTCGCCAATGCCGTTGACACAGACATGGAAGTACCGGGCACCCGCCTGCAAACCTGCGAGCGTATTAGCAACTGCGAGACCGAAGTCATTATGGCAATGGCATTGCAAGTCTATCGCTGCTGCCTGTTTGGCGGCCCGGACTCGCTCAGCATAAGACTCGGGGTTCAGGATTCCGATCGTGTCAGATAGCCTGAGACGATCAGCACCGGCTTCGTGGACTCGACCGGCGTATTCCTGCAGGAAAGGGAGTTCGGTCCGCCCGACATCTTCGGCACTGATGGACACAAAGACCCCGCGATCCTTGGCTGTCTTGATGAGTTCGACCGCCCGCTGGCATACCCATTCACGGCTCTTTCCGACGCTGGACTGGAGATGAATATCCGACGTCGGCAGACCAATGTGGATCGCGTCGTATCCGAGCGCCATGGATTGCTCGATATCGTCGTACAGGCCTCTGTTCCAGGCGATCAGCCTGGCTTGATCAGCATATTCGCGTGCTTGAGCGACGAACGACAGTTCATCGCCGCCCATCTTGGGAATTCCAACTTCAATCCAGCGCACTCCTGCTTCGATCAAGGCGCGCAATAATTCCAACTTTTGAGGCCGAGCCCAAGCTACGCCCGGCGCTTGTTCCCCGTCTCTAAGGGTCGTGTCTTCCAAGATAATGTCATTTCGCATGACGGACCTCCCAGTCATTACCGATGTCGTTCGCAATAAGGTTTTTTATCCATGGTCAAGCAGATGAACTTTGCTTCGTTTCGCCGAGTCCCGACGAAATGATGCTCAGCAGCTCCTTTACATCCAGGCAACTGTCTTCCACCTCAAGGGATCGTCCGTGGCGCAGGATGCCTTCGGCCACCGACCGCATCGCCTGATACGATGATCGAAGCATGTGGTTGGCATAGATCACGACATTGAATCCGGCGGCCTGAAGGTCTTCGAAGGATGTTTGTGAATAGCTTGTTGGCACACAGACCAGAGGCACGTCTTCATGCTCTGCTTTGAACTTCTGCGCGAACGCCATGACTTCACCCGGATCAGTCATCCGGCTATGGATCATTACGCCGTCAGCCCCTGCCTCGACATAGGCATGGGCACGTCTCAGGGCGTCGTCCATTCCCGCCTCGAGTATCAGGCTCTCGATCCTGGCGATCACCATGAAGTCTGGGGTGATCTGTGCGGCTTTGCCGATGCGGATTTTCCGGCAAAAGGCCTCGATGTCCTCTTGCTGTTGGAATACCTCTGTGCCCAGCAGCGAGTTTCTCTTGAGTCCACATTTGTCCTCGATCACGACCGCCGAAATCCCCAGGCGCTCCATGGAACGAACATGGAAGGCGAAGTGTTCGGCGAGCCCGCCCGTATCGCCATCGGCAACCAACGGAAGGGTGGTAGCCTCAAATATTTCGTTGATGTTGAGTAATCGATCATGGATAGTTAAAACTTCGGTGTCTGGCTTTCCACGTTCTGTCGAATCCGTCAGCGAGCTGGACCAGAAGCCGTCATAGGAAATCTCTCGGCCGAAGGAATCGGTGACAACAATGGACTCAGCAAGCAACGCGGCAATCGGACTGTGGGCTTCGAGGAGACGCAGGCAGCGCTTCTCTTGCAAAGCAGATCGAATACGGGCTCTTCGCTTTTCAGTGGTCGTCGTTCGTGACTTTTCCATCCCTAGCTCCTGATAAGCATTCGATGACTCGGTTGCAGGGCGTGCGGTTGGCAGCGCCGTTTCGCCTCTGGAGGATGGCGTTCCGCTTGACCCCCTATGGCGATGAGCAAGTCTTGTCGATGTCATGCCGGTGTCACAATCGACTTCTTTTCGTGCTGCATTGAGAAAAACTCAACGGCCAACCATGTCTCCTCGTCCCCCTCTAACGGCGCTTTATGCCTTTGCCACGGTGGCCCAGTGCGGCAGCCTTCGTAAGGCCGCGCACGAGTTATGCGTTACCCCCGGTGCAGTCAGTCGACAGATCCAGGCCCTTGAGTCGTACCTGGGGTTCAGGCTTTTTGAACGTGGCGCACACCGGATGGAACTCACCCCCAAAGGCGTGGAATTGCAGGCTCGGGTGGGTGACAAGCTGGCATCCGTCGCCGCGGAAGTCAGCCTTCTGCGTCGTGGTGGTCGCAAGGCGGTGGTACGGGTGGATGCGGGTGTGACGTTCGCGATGCACTGGCTTCTGCCACGCCTTGCTTCGTTCAGCGAGGCGCAGGCGGGCCTTGAAGTGCAACTCGGGACTTCCGGTGGCCCGATCACACTGTCGACCAGAGTCGATCTGCATATTCGCCGTGATCCGGCAGATCTGGGCGACTTGGCCTATCAACCTTTTCTGGAGGAGTGGTCCGTCCTTGTCGGCAGTCCTAGATTGTTTCCGGGAGCACCGTTCAGCCTCCCGGAAATCGTCAAAGAAATTCCCCGAATAGGCGCACGCTCCAGGCCTACGCTTTGGTCGCAATGGGGCGCACATCATCAGATTCAGTCATCTCTACTTGAGCCGACATTGGAGTTCGATAACACGGTTCTCGCGATTCAGGCCGCGCTTGAAGGTCTCGGCGTGGTCGTGGTGCCGGAAATCTTTGTATCGACTATGTTGCAGCGTAGGCTGTTGTCTCTCGTAGATCCGCAGCGTGTGCTGACCGGCCATTACTCTTATGCCGTGCGAGCGCATCAAGAAAGCACAGCGGTGCTGACTTTTCTGGAATGGCTGCGTGGGCAGGCTTCATAGCCGTTTCGAATAACAAACAGGCGACTGCTGCGCAGTCGAGCGGGAGCAAGATCCCTCGCCACGGGGATCGCGCTCGACTGGGCGGGTTGGCGCGTCAGCTGTGGCAGCAGCCGTGTTGTTTGGCCTCTTCGTATTTATCGTGATGCCGCACCCAGTCCATGATTTCGTCCTCGTTGCGGCCCTTGGGCGTCAAGTCGAGGTAGTTGTAGGTGCCGACCAGGATGTCCAGGCCGCGGGCATAGGTGGAGTAGGTGTGGAAGATGTCGCCGACGTCGTTGCGATAGAAGACGCTCAGGCCGGGGAGTTCGTCTTCGGTGGTGTCGGTTTTTTCGTAGTTGTAGGTGGCTTTTCCGCTGGCGGTGTCTTCGGTTTTGAAGCTGACGCCGAAGTCGTAGTTGAAGTCGCAGCCGTTGGACGAGACCCAATCGAATTTCCAGCCCATGCGGCGTTTGAAGGGTTGGAATTCGGCGAACGGGGCGCGGGAGACGGCCACTACGGCCACGTCGTGATGGGCCAGGTGTTGGTTGGCGCCGTCGATGTGGTCGGACAGGAACGAGCAGCCCTGGCAGCCTTCTGTCCAGCCGGGGCCGAACATGAAGTGGTAGATGATCAGTTGGCTGCGGTCGCCGAACAGGTCGGCCAGGCTCAGTTCGCCGTGGGGGCCTTGGAAGCGGTAGGGTTTGTCGATTTTTACCCAGGGCAGGGCGCGGCGTTCGGCACTGAGTTTGTCCCGTTCGCGGGTGAAGGCTTTTTCGTGGGCCAGGTGTTGGCGGCGGGCGGCGAGCCATTCTTCCCGCGAGACGACTGGATGATTCTCTACGTTCATGGTGATTTCTCCTATGGGCTGAGCTGCGAAATCGGCTTTCAACAGGTGGTCGTTTGGCCTTGGCGCAATTCGACAGGCCGTTGGTCGGCTCAAGGCAGAGACCGCCCGGAAACCCGGCTGAACGGTGACGCGGCGCCTCGGTCACAACCTAGGTAGGCATCTCACTCTTTGGAGGATGGACCAGGATGACGACTTATAACTGGGACTTGATCGAACGGTTGTTGCACGAAGTGCAGAACGGCGCTGGCCACAGCTTTACCCCTCGGCCTTATGCGGAGCAGTACGCGGCAGAGAAAGCAGCCGCAGGCGAGCCGATCGAGAACCTCGATCATCTGAAGGCGGTCGCCGGGGAGTACGAAAAGTTGCTGCTGGAGCGTGGCTATATCGAGCCGCGGCCGGAGGAAGAGGGCGGTAACGGCGAGAATTTTGTGCTGACGCCCCGTGGTTCAAGATTGTTGAGCCTGATCGACAGCAGCATTCCGGGCAATGATCATCCGCGTCAGGTGTTGGATGAGCAGGAAGATGCGCTGGATGAGTTTACGTTTGATGATTTGGCTTCGAAGGCGCAGATTGCCTGACAGGTCTGCACTGAGCCCTGTGGGAGCGAGCTTGCTCGCGATAGCGGCCTGATATTCAACAGGTGTGTTGCCTGTTCAACCGTTATCGCGAGCAAGCTCGCTCCCACAGGGGATGTGTGTTGGTTTTATGACCGTGCTGCCTTCAGGCACTTCAAATCTGTGAAATCCTTCTTCACCCCGTCGATTTTCTTCAGCAGCCGTTCGCGCTGGGCCGGGGTGCTTTCGGCCATCAGGTCCACCAGCAGGCTGCGGGCCTGGGCTTCGGTTTTGCTGAAAGCCTCGCGGTAGGCGGGGGTCCAGAGGCTTTCGCGGTTGACCAGCAACTGCTCGATGCGTTTTGGGAAGTCGGGGCTGTGGCGTTGGGCCACGGCTTCGCTGAACTGGTTTTGCCAGTGGGCGCGGTTGGCGATCCATTGCTGGTTCTGGTCGCCGAGGGCGGTGGACCAGGCCGTCACCCGTTGGCGCTGGGCGTCGTTGAGCGGGCCGAGCCAGTCGTCCAGACGCTTGATCATGCGTTCGCTGCGTTCCTGGATCTGCTCCTGCAACGTCGGCTTGAGGTATTGCTGCTGGCGTTTGCGCTGGTCCTTGACGAAGGCGGCGTCCATGTCGGCGACCTGGTCGTCGCTCAGGCCTTGCAGCAGTTCGATGGCCGAGGGGGTGATTGCCCGGGCGGTTTCGGCAATGGCGGCCTTGGCCTCTTGAGTGCGCTGTTGCAGGGCTTGGTCGGTCACCTGATTGGTCTGCACCATGGTTTCCAAACGGTCCAGCCAATCGAGGTAGCCGGGCAACTGGGTGGTGCAGTGCCAGGTCAGGTGGTCCTTGAGGCGTTCGTTGAACCAGTCTTTTTGCTCGCCTTTGATGTCCAGGTAATCGTTGAGAGTCCAGGGAATGATCATATCGAGGTTGCGGTAGGCCAGGCCTATACGGCTGCAGGCGGTGAGCGTCAGCAACAGGGCGATGAACATGGCGGTGCGTGTTAACCAGCGCGACATGAGCGAGTCCTTGCGAAGGCGTAGGTGCTTTGTTTGAGCATCGCAGACGCGCGGCAGTTCAGCCGATTAAATGCGTAACGCTTAGTAAAAAGGATGGGCCATCTTGAGGGTCAGCAGGCTGTCGCATTCGCTGTTGTGGCCTGAGTATGCCGAGCAACTGCTGCCACTGAGGCTTGAGTCGCTGTAGATCAGGTCCAGGTCGAGCCCCTTCCACGGACGGGAAATTTTCAATGACCAGTCGCTGAAACTGCCTACATAGCCGTTCTCGACCGAGACCGGTGTATTGAGTTGGTGGGTGGTGTACTTGGCACTGATGCCGATGCCGAACGGCACGTTGCCACCCAGGTCGGCAAACAGCGTGCTGTTCTGTTTGTCCGGATCGTTGCTCAAGGCCGCGCCGAAGCGGCTGCCGAGCACGGTCAGGCCGCCGTAGAACTCCTGGCTGTCGAGGGTATCGACGGTGGGGTAGCTGTAATGGATCAGGCCGACTTCGTAGCCCAGGGTCTGGTCGAAGGGCTGTTTAAAGCCCATGTAGGAATCCACCTCCAGATCGGCGGATAGGCCTGCGCTGGGTGACCACTGGCCGACGTACCAGCCGCTGTCGTGGCTCAGGTCCAGGCCACCATGGAACGAACCGGTGCTCGACGGCGTGACCAGGCCTTCGGCCATGCTCCGGCTGGGGGTGGTGCCGAGTTTGAGGTCGAAGTCGCCGAGTTCGCGTTGGAACACCTGCCCCTGAGCGAGGGAACATGTCAGTAGGCTGACCATCAGCAGAACAATAGAGCTGCGCATGCTTCCTCCATGAATAGCGAGAAGCAGGATCGGTTATTAAGCTGAAACGCTTGAGCTAGAGAGGTGAAAGCATACCGACGAATGCTCGACAGCGAGGGCCGTTCGTCGATTCATGGGAAATGGGTAGAGCGGGGAGGGGTTCCAGTCCAAGCGCTTCGAAGCTCAAAGCGCTTTGGGACCAGGTGACGCGCAGGTTACTTCTTGCCCAGGCTGATCTGCTTGGACGGGCCGAATGTCTGGCCGCTGACGCCTTTGGCAATTTGCTGGATCTCGCCGCCGGACTTGAGAAACGCAGCGATCTGGTCGTTGATCGACTCGCTGGTTTCAACGGCTGGAGCTGGCTTTGCTTTGCTGTTGGATGCTTTTACGCGCATGACGGCCATTAACCTGTAGATAATTAATTGGGCCAGGCATCGTACAGGAAATACTTGACAATTGCTTGGTAAATATCCTTCCGAATTACCGCCACCGTGACGAGAATAATCAGCCGATAATCTGGCAATTATTGTCCTAAGCCTCTGTTTTAAATAACAACCGTGTGAAAATTATTGCTCCGATAACGGACCGTACGCACTGTCACCGGCCTGACGAATGGCGGTGCCTCGGACGAAAACCCAGGAAAATCAACGGTTGTGCCAGGTCTTGCCGGCAAACCTTGCCAGCAGCCACGAATCGCGCCGCAAAACCGGGTAGAATGCCGCCCACGCAATGAGGGTATTGGAAATGGCTTTAGTCGGGCGCTACAACAGTTTGCAAGTGGTTAAACACACTAACTTCGGTTTATATCTGGATGGCGGTGCGGACGGCGAAATCCTGCTGCCCAACCGATATATTCCCAAGGATATCCCCAGCGAAGATGAAGATTGGCTCAATGTTTTCATTTATCTGGACAGCGACGACAAATTGATCGCCACCACCGAGAAACCCAAGGTCCAGGTGGGTGAATTCGCCAGCTTGAAAGTGGTTGAGGTCAACAGCATTGGCGTATTCCTGGACTGGGGCCTGCCCAAGGACCTGTTGCTGCCGTATTCCGAAGAAAAGCGCCAGATGACCGCCGGCGAATACTGCGTGGTGCACGTCTACCTCGACAAGCACACCCGCCGCATCACCGCCACCGCGCGCCTGGATCGTTATCTGGACAAGACCCCGGCCAACTACACGCCGGGCCAGGAAGTGGATTTGCTGGTCGCCGAAGCCACCGACATGGGGTTCAAGGCGATCATCAATAACAAGCACTGGGGCCTGATCCACAAGAATGAAATCTTCAAGTTCATGCGCGCCGGCAAACAGGAAAAAGGCTTCATCAAGGAAATCCGCCCGGACGGCAAGATCAGCCTGAGCCTGCAGCCGGTGGGCCAGGAAGCCGCCACCAGCCTGAACGCCAAGATCCTCGCCAAGTTGCGTGAGAACAATGGCACCCTGGCGGTCAGCGACAAGAGCGACCCGGCGCTGATCAGCAGCCTGTTTGGCGTGAGCAAGGGCAACTTCAAAAAGGCCATTGGTGCGCTGTACAAGAATGGGCAGATTGTCATTCATGCTGATCGCATTGAATTGAGCTGATTGACCACAGAAATCCTGTGGTCCTGTAAGTCTGTAGGTCTGGCCTGTGGCGAGGGAGCTTGCTCCCGCTGGGGCGCGAAGCGGCCCCCCGAGCATGCCTCCTCGGTGTGTCAGCTTGATTGAATACACTGGGTTTGGGGTTGCTTCGCAGCCCAGCGGGAGCAAGCTCCCTCGTCACAGGTTGATCCTGTCTGTATACAAATTCCTGCACCTTTAGCATGCACCCGCGCCCTGTTCGTGGGCGCATGCCTGCGCTTGCTCGGCTTTAAACCCTGCCACACACCCCGGTTTGTCTCACATCCAGCGCCTATGGCACGCATTCTGCGTAGCAACGCGTATACAAACCATGCCGGCTCCCGTGCGCAGTATGGTGAGCAGGTCGATACGGGGGCACGGCGGTACTCAAAGGAGCCCCGCAATGTCCGAGCAATTGCCCAACGGCTACAGCCCCCGCCTCTATAACGAGGACCTGGGCCCGCTGCCGCAGAAATGGAATTGGTACAACATCTTCGCGTTCTGGATGAGTGATGTGCACAGCGTGGGCGGCTATGTGTTTGCCGCCAGCCTGTTCGCCTTGGGCCTGGCGAGTTGGCAGGTGTTGATTGCCTTGCTCGGCGGGATCTGCATCGTGCAGTTGATCGCCAACCTGGTCGCCAAGCCGAGCCAACAGGCGGCGGTGCCTTATCCGGTCATTTGCAGGCTGGCGTTCGGCGTGTTCGGGGCGAATATTCCTGCGGTCATCCGGGGCTTGATCGCCGTGGCCTGGTACGGCATTCAGACGTACCTGGCGTCCAGCGCCCTGATCATCGTGGTGCTGCGGTTTTTTCCTGCAATGGAAGTCTATGCGACGCCGCATTTTGCCGGTTTGTCCTACCTGGGCTGGTTCGGTTTCCTCAGCCTGTGGTTCGTCCAGGCGCTGGTGTTCTGGACCGGCATGGAATCGATCCGTCGCTTCATCGATTGGGCCGGACCGGTGGTGTACGCCGTGATGTTTCTGTTGGCCGGCTGGATCGTCTGGAAGGCGGGTTGGAGCAATATCAGCTTCACCCTGGCGGAAAAGTCCTTGTCCGGCTGGCAGGCGTTCGGCCAGGTGATCGTGGCGACGGCCCTGGTGGTGTCGTACTTTTCCGGTCCGACCCTGAATTTCGGCGATTTCAGCCGTTACTGCCGGAGCATGTCTGACGTGCGCCGAGGCAATTTCTGGGGGCTGCCGGTGAATTTCCTGGCGTTCTCCCTGGTCACCGTGGTGATTGTTTCCGGGACCTTGCCGGTGTTCGGCGAAATGCTCCATGACCCGATTGCCACCGTGGCGCGCATCGACAAGGACGTGGCGGTCTTGCTGGGCGCCTTTGCCTTCGTGACCGCCACCATCGGCATCAACATTGTCGCCAACTTCGTCTCCCCAGCCTTCGACTTTGCCAACGTTGCCCCCAGCAAAATCAGCTGGCGTGCCGGCGGCATGATCGCGGCGTTGGCTTCGATTTTCATCACGCCGTGGAACCTGTTCAACAACCCCGAAGTGATCCACTACACCCTGGACGTGCTGGCGGCATTCATCGGCCCGCTGTTCGGGATCCTGCTGGTGGACTACTACCTGATCAAGAAGCAGCAGATCGACGTTGATGCGTTGTTCAATGACGGGCCCAGCGGGCGTTATTATTACAGCGGCGGCATCAACTGGACCGCAGTCAAGGCGTTGATCCCGGCGACACTGATGGGCGTGGCGATCACCTTCACGCCGCTGCTGCAACCGATGGCCAACTTTGCCTGGTTCACCGGTTGCTTCCTCGGCGGGGTGTTGTATTTCGCCTTGGCGCGACGCGAACCGGCCGCGCAGTTGAACAAGTCGTTCAGCCCAGCCGGCCAGGCCTGATCAACGCAGCGCGGTTTGGGCGCAGGGGCTCGCCGCATCCTGACTGGCGGGCCGCAGCAATAGGCCACCGGCCAGCACCAGACCGCTGCCAGCAATGATCAGCGCCGGTTGCAGGCCGCCGCTGAAATGGCTGCTCAGCGCCGCCAGCAGGGGCCCGCTGAGCTGGCCCACGGCAAAGCAGGCGGTCAACAGGCCCGCGTTGCGCTGGGTAGCGTGGGGCGCCAGTTCCCGGGAGCGCAGCATCACCAGTTGCATGCAGGCCAGGAAAGGCCCGCCGCACAGGATCACCCCCAACGCCAGCCCCGGCCCACTGCCCAGCAGGCAGGCGAACACCCCGGCGGCTTGCAGCCAGAGCGTACCGACCAGCCAGCGACCGGTGGTGCTTGGGTCTGGTCGACGCAGGCTCACCAGCAGCACGCCAGTGGCGGCGGCCAGGCCAAAGCAGGGCCAGAACAGGTCGGCCAGCCATTGTCCGTGGAACTGCGCCGAGGCCATTTGCGACAGGAATGTGGCCGGGATGATGTAGCCCACGCCGTACAAGGCGTACACCACGCCGAGACGAGCGATGCCACGGTTCGGTGACGCACTGACCGGTACTGCTACGGGCGCGGCTGCGGCCGGTCGAGGCAGGATCGGCAAGATCATCAGCAACATCGCCAACGCCACGCCGGCATACACCAGCCACAGGGTCGCGGAACTCTGGCCCAGCAGGTTCGAACCCAGGGCGAGCAGGCCGGTCAGGAAAATCCCCAGCCCCGGTCCGGCAAACACCAGGGCACCGAGTCGCGGCCGTCCCGCCGCAGCTGCCAAGGGTTGGCTCAGGGCGGTGATCATCACCATCACCCAGGCGCTCGCCACGCCGGTGCCGAAGCGCAACGCCAGGTGCGGCCAGAAGCCCCAGGCCCAGAACGACGCCAGGGTCAGCAGCACGCACAGCCACAGGCCGCCGAGCAACCGCCGCCGTACCTGCTCCGGGCGCCGGGCGAACATGGCGTCCAGCGCGCCGAGGAAGTACCCCAGATAGTTAGCGGCGGCAATCAGACCGGCGGCGGTCAAGTCGACCTGACCTTCGCCGATCAAATGAGGTAACTGCGGTGTGAGGGCGAAGCGGCCAATGCCCATGGCCATCATCAGCGCGATGAAACTGCCGAGCAGGCGAATAAGAGGTGACATGGTCGTTCTCCGGTGTCGGGGCGAATGACCGTCAGGCTAGGACTGATTGACTTTCATTAAAAATGAATAATAGTGAGTAACTTGTTCTTTTTTGGAGAAGGTTATGGAGTTCAGCCAACTGCGGATTTTCCAGGCCGTGGCCGAGGAAGGTTCCATCACCCGGGCGGCCGAGCGCCTGCATCGGGTGCCGTCGAACCTGTCGACCCGGCTCAAGCAGCTTGAAGAGCAACTGGGCGTGGACCTTTTCCTGCGGGAGCGTCAGCGTTTGCAGTTGTCGCCGGCAGGAAAAGTCCTGCTGGACTATGCGGCCAAGCTGTTCGCCTTGCACGACGAAGCCCACGCCGCCGTGCAGGGCGGGCAGCCAGCCGGGGATTTCCTGCTGGGTACGATGTACAGCACGGCGGCGACGCATTTGCCTGACCTGCTGGCGGCGTATCACCGGGCGTATCCGGCGGTGAACCTGCAAGTGCAATCGGGGCCGAGTGGCGAGTTGTTTGAAGGGCTGCTCACCAATCGGCTCGATGCGGCGCTGGTGGATGGCCCGCTGGAGCTGGCGGGGCTCGATGGCGTGCCGTTGTGTGACGAGCGGTTGGTGCTGATTACCGAGGCCGATCACCCGCCGGTGCACAGTGCGCTGGATGTGCAGGGCCGCGCGGTGTTCACGTTCCGGCGTGGTTGCTCGTACCGGATGCGCTTGGAGGCGTGGTTTGCCCATGATCATGCGACCATGGGCCGGGCGATGGAAATCGAGTCTTACCAGGGGATGCTGGCGTGCGTGATCGCCGGGTCCGGGGTGGCGTTGATGTCCGAGTCGATGCTGGCCAGCCTGCCGGGCCGCGAGCGGGTAACGGTGCATCCGCTGGCCGAGCCGTTCGCCAGCGCCACCACCTGGCTGATGTGGCGCAAAGGCATGGTTGGGGCCAACCTGAACGCCTGGATTGAGTTGCAACAACAGGCCTGGCCGCGCGCGCCCATGACGACGGCGCAATCGGCTTGAACTCCCGGAGGTGGATTTGGATCAATTCAGTAACAGATCATTGCAAACTGAGACGAGCATTACGTAGAACATCGGACTATTATCAGTGCGAAGGGGCCACAGAAATCTGCCGCTCGCACCACCCTGAGGGGGCACCACGATGAAAGAGAAAATCCAGAACTGGCTTCACGACTTGGGTGTCGCGCTGGGGCTGATCGAGCCGCCGATGCAGCCGGTACCGATCCGCACCGATGACGAGCAACGCCGCCGCCAACCGCGCCGCCGGTAAACACACCGCAGAATTTGGAGAGATCGCAGCTTCGGACCATTTCAATTGAGATGGGCCGGAACTGCGATCTTTTTTATTGCTGAAGATTTTATCTGTGGGATCTCATTGCTCAGGGGTGTCGGTCAAACCGCCTTGGTTACCACACCCGGCCGCGGCGCCAATACACTTACCAGCACAAAACTCACCAGCGCCACGCTCAGGCTGTAGTAGATCGGCGTGTTGGCGTCCAGGCCGTCCTTGAGCATGAAGAACAGTGCGGTCAAGAAGCCCAGCGACATGCTGGTGATCGCGCCGGCGGTGGTGGCGCGTTTCCAGTAGATGGCACCGATCAGCGGGATCAACATGCCGCCCACCAACAGGTTGTAGGCCAGGGTCAGGGCACTGATGACGTCACTGACCACCAGGGCGATCACCAGGACCACCGCGCCCATCAGCAGGGTCGCGATGCGGTTCTCGTGAACGTCGCCGCTGCCACTCTCACGGCCCTGGCGCAGACGGGGCAGCAAGTCCTGGACGACCGTGGTGGACGCGGCGAGCAGGCCCGCCGCGGCGGTGGACATCAAGGCGGCCAGGGCCGCGGCGATCACCAGTCCGCGAATACCGTTGGGCAGACTGGCCTGCACCACGCTGGCGAAGGCGTTGTTGACGTTCGCAAGGTCCGGCAGCAAAACCTTGGCCGCCATGCCGATCAACGCCCCGGCCAGGCCATACAGCACGCAGTACAGGCCGGCGGCGGTGCCGGCGACTTTGGCCACGCCTTCGCTGCGGGCGGTGAACACCCGCTGCCAGATGTCCTGGCCGATGAAGATGCCGAAGAAGTAGATCAGGAAGTAGGTGAGGATGGTGTCCCAGCCAATCGCCGTGAAATCGAAGTAGCTGGCCGGCAGCTTGGCCACCATCGCGTCCCAGCCGCCGGCATCGACGATGGACATCGGCATCAGCAAGAACACCAGGCCAACGGTCATGATCAAAAATTGCACGATGTCGGTGAGGGTCAGCGACCACATGCCGCCGATGGTGGAATACAGCACCACCACGCCACCGCCCACCAGGATCGACACCCAGAACGGCAGGCCGAACAGCACCTGCATCACGGTGCCGATGGCGATGGTCGAGGTGGCGCCGATCATCAGCGCATAAACCAGCATGATCAGCGCACTGGCCTGGCGCGCGGCCGGGTTGTAGCGGCGTTCCAGCACTTGGGTCACGGTGTAGATCTTGAGCTTGAGCAGCGGCTTGGCGAGGAACAGGCTCAGGCCGACGATGCCCAGGCCGATGGCGCCGCACAGCCAGAATCCGGAAATGCCATAGACGTAGCCCAGGCGCACGGTGCCGATGGTGGACGCACCGCCCAGGACGGTGGCGGCCATGGTGCCCAGGTAAAAGCCCGGGCCGAGGTTGCGCCCGGCGACCAGGTAGTCATCACGGGTTTTGGCGCGGCGCATGCCGTACCAGCCGAGGGCGATCATGCCGGCAGCGTAGATAAGAACGACGATTAAGTCCAAAGCCATGATGGCGTGTCTCCGATTGTCTTTTTTATGTGGGACGAGGCGGTGCTGTCCCTGGCACTGCAGCCTCAGTGCGAACGAGCTGTTGTGGCGAGGGAGCTTGCTCCCGCTGGGCTGCGCAGCAGCCCCAAGCTTTTAGCGGTTGCTGCGCAACCGAGCGGGAGCAAGCTCCCTCGCCACGGGTCTTTCGTTGATCTCGGGTCAGGCGGTCTGTCTGAGGGAGGGCTTATCGATTGGCTCCGAAGCACCCTGGCTTCGCGGATCCCCCGGCCCATACACCGCCGCCGGCTCTGGAAACAGCCCCAGCAACACCAGGTACACCACCGAGGCCAGGCCCAGGGTCACCGGCAGGCTGATGTCGATCCCGCCGGCCAGTTCCCCCAGCGGCCCGACGAACTGTCCCGGCAGGTTGACGAAGCACAAGCCCACCAACGCGCTGGGGATCCACGCCCCCAGGCCGCGCCAGTTCCAGCCGTGGCTGAACCAGTAGCGCCCGCCGGTTTCGCCGCGGGTGAACACTTGCAGGTCATCCGGGCAGTAGAAGCCGCGGCGCACCAGCAGGCCGATGATCATGATCACCATCCACGGCGTGGTGCAGGTGATGATCAGCACCGCGAAGGTCGATACGCTCTGCACCAGGTTCGCCGCGAAGCGCCCGATGAAGATGAAGGCAATCGACAGCACGCCGATCAGCAGCGTCGCCTTGACCCGCGACAGCACCCGTGGGAACACGCTGGACATGTCCAGCCCGGTGCCATACAGCGAGGTGGTGCCGGTGGACATGCCCCCAATCACCGCGATCAGGCACACCGGCAGGAAGAACCACCCCGGCGACACCGCCAGCAGCCCGCCCACGTAGTTGTTGGCCGCGATGTAGTCCGGCGCCTTGATCGCCACGATGGTGGCGGTGGCAAGGCCGAACAGGAACGGGATCAAGGTCGCCAGTTGCGCCGCGATCACCGCCAGCATGATGCGACGCTTGGGCGTGTCGCGGGGGATGTAGCGCGACCAGTCGCCCAGGAACGCACCGAAGGAAATCGGGTTGCTCATGGCCACCAGCGCCGCGCCGATGAAGGCGGCGTAGAAGCCCGGCTGGCCGAGGCTGACCGTGCCGGCGAACTGGCTGTCGAAGGTCGGTGCGAAGGCGAAAATGCCCAGCAGGAACAGCAGGCTGGCCGCCCACACGGCAATGCGGTTGACCCACAGCATGAACCGGAAGCCGTAGATGCACACCGTCAACACCAGCAGGGCGAACAGGCCGTAGGCCAGGCCCAGGCTCAGGTCGGTTTCCGGTACGCCGACCAGCCGCTTGGCGCCGCCGATCAACGCATCGCCCGAGCTCCACACCGACAGCGAGAAAAACGCGATGGCGGTCAGCAACGAGAGGAACGAACCGACGATGCGCCCGTGCACGCCGAAGTGAGCACCGGAAGACACCGCGTTGTTGGTGCCGTTGAGCGGGCCGAACAGGCCCATCGGCGCGAGAATGATCGAACCCACCAATACCCCCAGCACAATCGCCCAGACCCCGGCCTGGAACGAAAGGCCGAACAGCACTGGAAAACTGCCGAGCACGGCGGTGGCAAAAGTGTTGGCGCCGCCGAAGATCAGGCGAAACAGGTCGCTTGTGCCGGCGGTGCGTTCGTGGTCCGGGATCTGTTCGACCCCGTTGGTTTCAATGTGCGTAAGGCTTTTATCGTTATTGTTATTCATGATCTGCTCCGATCATCGAGGCGCATTCATCGGATGTGAATGTCGCCTGTTGCTAAGGGGATGGCAGCCCTTCCGGCATTGCGGACAAGTGTTCGTGACAGGCCAGCCATAGGCCTTGTTGTTCTTGGCGAAACACAATGGTTTCGCGCTCCTGGCTAAGGTGAAGCTCCCCTTGCATGCGCAGCTCGGTGGCCACGTCATGGATGAAAATCGCCACGTCCCCTTGCAGGCTGACGAAGGCGTTGCTCGAGGTGCAAGCGAGCACCTCGAAGCCCTCCTCGGACCGCCAGCGATCCCACAACGCCTGGTAGGCATCGCGTGACAGCAGGGGCTGTTCGAGGGTATGGAACACGAAGCTCGCATCGGCCGTGAACGCACCGAAGTAGGCGTCGCGGTCATTGCGGGCGAAGGCCGATACCAATTCAGCGGCGGCCTTGAGGATTTGATCCCGATCGTTCATGGCCGCACCTCAGCGATGAACCACGCCGGGCAGTACGCAGAGCATCTCGTACAGCAGGTTCGCGCCCAGCAGCGAGGTGTTGCCGGTGGTGTCGTACGGCGGCGAGACTTCTACCAGATCGCAACCGACCAGGTCGAGGCCCTGGCAGCCACGGACGATTTCGATCGCCTGGATGGTGGTCAGGCCGCCGATTTCCGGGGTGCCGGTGCCGGGCGCCCAGGCCGGGTCGATGCCGTCGATGTCGAAGCTCAGGTACACCGGGCCACCACCCACTTTCTCGCGCACCTCGGCCATCAGCGGTGCCAGGGACTTGTGCCAGCACTCCTCGGCCTGGACCACGCGAAAGCCCTGGTTGCGGCTCCAGTTGAAATCATCGGCGGTGTAGCCCTGGGCCCGCAGGCCGATCTGCACCACGCGGTCGCAATCGAGCAGACCTTCTTCCACGGCGCGGCGGAAGGTGGTGCCGTGGGCGATTTTCTCGCCGAACATGTGGTCGTTCACATCGGCATGGGCGTCGATGTGCACCAGGCCGACCTTGCCGTGTTTCTTGTGGATCGCCCGCAGGATCGGCAGGGTGATGGTGTGGTCGCCGCCCAGGGTCAGGGGGATGACGTTGTGTTCGAGGATCTTGTGGTACGACTCTTCGATGATCCGGACCGCGTCCAGCAGGTTGAAGGTGTTGATCGCCACGTCACCGATGTCGGCCACCGACAGCGAGTCGAATGGCGCGGCGCCGGTGGCCATGTTGTAGGGACGGATCATCACGGATTCGGCGCGGATCTCCCGCGGCCCGAAACGGGTGCCAGCGCGCAGGGAGGTGCCGATGTCCAGCGGCACGCCGACGAAGGCTGCGTCCAGGCCGGCAGCGGTTTGCAAATGGGGGAGTCGCATCATGGTGGCGATGCCGCCGAAGCGCGGCATTTCATTGCCGCCCAGTGGTTGGTGAAGAATCTTGTCCACGGGTAGGGCCTCATCGTTGTTTTATTTATCAGGGGACGATTCTGCGAAAAGCTGTTGTGGTGAAGAATCGCTGGGGGCAAATACTTAGTTCAGATTTTTCTAAACTAATGTGGGAGGGGGCGATAGACTTCGCAGCAGTGCAGTCCTGGAGGACAGGATGCCCCTGCGGCGAGGAAGCTTGCTCCCGCTGGGCAGCGAAGCGGCCCCAAAACCATTCACCTCGGTGAATCAGACAGACCGCGTCGCCAGGTTTTACGACGGCTGCGCCGCCGAGCGGGAGCAAGCTCCCTCGCCACAACAGCGCGACAAGTTCTATCCATGTGTGATCGGGAGACACCCAATGGCCAACGCTCTACCCGACCTGAAACTGCTGCGCATTTTCGTCAGCGTGGTCCGGCACCAGGGGTTCGCCAATGCCCAGCACGAGCTCAACCTGTCCACGTCGGCCATCAGCACCTACATGAGCCAGTTGGAATCGGCCCTGGGCCTGGTGTTGTGTCATCGCGGCCGGGGCGGATTCAGCCTGACCAGCAAGGGCGAGCTGTTCCATCAGGAAACCTTGCGCCTGTTGGGCGAGCTCGAAGGCTTCGAGCAGTACGCCGCCGCGCTCAAGGGGGAATTGCGCGGTACGTTGAACCTGGGGGTGATCGACTCGACGGTCAGCGACAAGGCCTTGCCATTCGCCGAAGCCATCGGAGCCTACAGCCAGGAGCATCCGGCGGTGCATTTGCATCTGTCGGTCATGAGCCCTTACGAGCTGCAACTCGGCGTGCAGGACAACCGCCTGGACCTGGCCATCGGTGCGTTTTCCACGCGCATGAGCGGGCTGGTCTACATGCCCCTGTACCGTGAGCAGCACTGGTTGTATTGCAGCAACCGCCACCCGCTGTTCAACGAACGGCGCATTCCCGAACAAGTCATCACCCAGCAGCGCATGGTCGGGCGTGGTTACTGGAGCCAGGCCGAACTGGCCCGCCACGGCTTCAAGCACAGCGCGGCGACGGTGGAGAGCATGGAGGCGCAGTTGATCCTGGTGCTGTCCGGTGCCTACGTCGGTTACCTGCCTGAGCACTACGCCCAGGCTTGGGTCGACAAGGGCGACTTGCGCGTGCTGCTGCCGGCGACCTTCGGTTATCAAGCGCCGTTTTCAATGATCGTGCGCCGTGGCCGCAGTCGCGAGCCGCTGATCCAGACGTTCCGTGATTTGCTCAAAGCTCAACTGAATCAGGCCTGACCATGTCCAGAATCCAATGCCCGCGTTGCCTCAGGCCGCAAAGCCATTGCCTGTGCCCGCTGATCCCCAGCCTCGACAGCCGCACCCGGGTCTTGCTGTTGCAGCATCCCAGCGAAGTGAACCATGCCTTGAACACCGCCCGGCTGGCGGCGTTGGGGCTGTGCAATGCCGAGTTGATCGTGGGCGAAGTGTTCGAGGATTTGCCCAGCTTGCTCAACCCTCCGGGTTATCGGGCGCGGTTGCTGTTTCCCGGCGACGATGCGCAGCCGCTGCAGGCTTATGTGCCGTCCGATGAGCCGCTGCTGTTGGTCGTGCCCGACGGCACCTGGCGCAAGGCGCGCAAGCTGCTGCACCTCAACCCGCTGCTGGCAGCGTTGCCAAGGGTGACCTTGGCCGACGGCGGCGTGTCCCGTTACCGCTTGCGCAAGGCGCCGGGGCCAGGGGCGTTGTCGACGGTGGAGGCGATTGTCCAGGCGTTGCAGACGCTGGAAGCGCCGAGCCGCTTCGAGCCGCTGCTCAGGCCGTTCGAAGCGTTGATCGAGGGGCAGATTGCGGCGATGGGGGCGCAGACCTATCAGAAGAACCATGGAGGGGTATAGAGGCCCCTGTGGCGAGGGAGCTTGCTCCCGCTCGGCGGCGTAGCCGTCGTAAAACCTGCTGGCGCGGTTTGTCTGACCCAACGAGGTGAATGGTCTTGGGGCTGCTGCGCAGCCCAGCGGGAGCAAGCTCCCTCGCCACGGGTCGAGGTAAATTCGGATCAGCGCTCGCGCATCGCCTCGCTCCGCGCCTTCAACACCGGCTTGAGCAGGTAGTCCAGGACACTTTTCTCCCCAGTGATGATGTCCACCGTCGCCACCATCCCCGGAATGATCAGCAACGGCTTGGCATCCCCGCCCAAATGGTTTTTATCGGTGCGCACCTGGATCAGGTAGAAGCTGTTGCCCTTGTCATCGGTGATGGTGTCGGCGCCGATCAGTTCGAGCTTGGCACTGAGCCCGCCATAGATCGTGTAGTCGTAGGCGCTGAACTTGACCATGGCTTTCTGGCCCGGGTGCAGGAACGCCACGTCCTGGGGGCGGACCTTGGCTTCGATCAGCAGGTTGTCTTCCAGGGGCACGATTTCCACCATGTCGTTGCCCGGCTGCACCACGCCGCCGATGGTATTGACCTTCAGTTGCTTGATCACCCCATGCACCGGCGAGACCACGGTTGTGCGGGTCACGCGGTCGTCGATGGCGATGCTTGAGGCGGTGATTTTCGACAGTTCGGTGCGTTTCTCGTTGAGGTCCTTGGCCGCCTCGGAGCGGAAGCTCTGTTCCGATTCGTCGATCTTGCTCTTGATCTCGTTGATCGCCGATTCGGCCCGGGGAATCGCCAGGGTGGTGGCATTGAGCGAGCCACGGATTTCCACCGCGCTGCGCTTGAGCCGCAGGATCTCCACCGGTGACACCGCTCCGGTGCGCACCAGCGGCGCGGACATGTTCATTTCTTCCTGCAGCAAGGCCAGGGCGGAGCTGAACTGGCCTTGCTTGGAACGAAACTCGGCCAGTTCCTGGGTCTTCTGCCGTAGCTGTTCGGTCAGGGTCCGTTGCTCGCTGGCCAGGCGCCGCTGGCGTTGTTCGTACAACGAGCGCTCGTCCTCGGCCACTTGCGGAGCCTTGGCGATCACTTCGTCTGAAAGTTTGAATGGCCGGCCCTCGGCCTCGGCCGACAGGCGTTCGACCTGGGCCGTCAGCGCATAGCGGTCAGCCTCGCTTTCGCCCTTGTTCGACAGGAACCGCGTGTCATCCAGGCGCAGCAGGGTGTCGCCCTTGTTCACCATCTGGCCTTCGCGCACGAATATCTCGGTGACGATGCCGCCCTCCAGGTTTTGGATCACCTGGATCTTGCTCGACGGAATCGCCTTGCCTTCACCGGTGGTGACTTCCTGCAAAACCGCCAACTTCGCCCAGACCAGCCCCGTGATGATCAACCCGGCGGCCAGCCACACGGTGACCCGTGAGCGACGGGGCGAGTCCTGCAGCGTGGCGCCGGCGGTTTCCGGCATGAACTCGCTTTCGGCGCTTTTGCTGAAACTGCCGAAGTAGCTTCGGGCGGCTGAATCCGGGGTTTGAGCAGACATGGGGCGGTACCCGTCAGTGAGAGAAAATAAAGCCGAACACGCTTGTTGTGATAAGGCAGAACACTGCTTTTGTGGCGAGGGAGCTTGCTCCCGCTGGGCTGCGAAGCAGCCCCAAACCATTCACCTTGGTACATCAGGTAGATCGCGCGGGCAGGTTTTGCAACGGCTGCGCCGCCGAGCGGGAGCAAGCTTCCTCGCCACAGGGGTATGTGTCGGCTTCTATACCGCCGCGGCGCCTACCCGTCCCTTGCGCAGCGCATCGATCACCGCGTCCTTCGGCCCATCCGCCACGATCCGGCCGTTATCCAGCACCACCAACCGGTCCACCAGGCTCAGCATCGAGGTGCGGTGGGTGACCAGCAGCACGGTCTTGCCCTGCACGTGGGGGTGAAGCTTCTGTCGCAAGACGTCTTCGCTGCTGTTGTCCATGGCGCTGGTGGGTTCGTCCAGCAGCAGGATCGGCGGGTCGAGCAACAAGGCCCGGGCCAGCAGCACGGCTTGGCGTTGGCCGCCGGACAGCAGTTGCCCGCGCTCGCCCACCGGCCGGTCGAAACCTTGGGGGTGCTGGCGCGCCAGTTCGGTGACACCCGTCAGTTCCGCCACTTCCAGCATGCGCGCGTCACTGATGTAGCGGGCGCCCAGGGTGAGGTTGTCCCGCAGGCTGCCGGCCAGCAGCGGCAGGTCATGGGCGACGTAGCCGATCTGTTGACGCAGGTCGGCGACGTCCAGTTGCCGCAGGTCCAGGCCGTCCAACAGCAACTGGCCTTCCTCCGGCGCATAGAAACCCATCACCAGCCGTGCCAGGGTGCTCTTGCCCGAGCCACTGCGGCCGATGATCCCGACCCGTTCGCCCGGTTTGAGGCTGAAACTGATATTGGCCAGCGCCGGGGCGCTCTGGCCGTTGTAGTGGAAGGTCACGCCGCTGACATCCAGCGCACCCTGCAATTGGGTGCGGTCCAGGGGCCGTTGCCTGGCGTCACGTTCCTGGGGCAACGCCATCAAGGCGTCGGTGCTGCGCATGGTGAGCTGGGCTTGCTGGTAGCGGGTGATCAGCCCGGCGATCTGCCCGAGCGGGGCGAGCACCCGGCTGCCGAGCATGTAGGTCGCCACCAGCGCGCCGACGCTGAGGTTGCCGGCGATGATGCTGTAGACCCCGGCAACGATGGTCGCCATGCCCGCCAGTTGCTGCAGGAACAAGGTGCCGTTGGTCGCCAGTGCCGAGAGATTGCGCGCATGGCTGTCCAGGCGGGTGAGGGCGCCGTGGGTGCTTTCCCATTGGTGCTGGCGCTCGCTTTCGGCGCTGCAGGCCTTGAGGGTTTCCAGGCCGCCAAGGGTTTCGATCAGCAGTGCCTGGCGCTGGGCGCCGAGGGCCAGGCTTTTTTCCACGGTGTCGCGCAGGCGCGCCTGGATGATCATGGCGAAGGCAATGGTGATCGGAAACGCGATCACGGGAATCACCACCAGCCAGCCGCCCAGCAGGCCGATCACCACCAGCATCAGCACGGCGAAGGGCAGGTCGATCAGGCTGGTGAGGGTCACCGCGGTGAGGAATTCGCGCAGGCCCTGGAAGTCGTGGATGCTCTGGGCGAAGCCACCGATGGTCACCGGCTTGGCCTTCATCGCCATGCCGGTGATGCGTTCGAACAGGGTCGCGGACAGAATCACGTCGGTTTTCTTGCCGGCGGTGTCCAGCAAATGGGCGCGTACTACCCGCAACACCAGTTCGAAACCGGTGCCGATCAACAGCCCCACGGCCAGCACCCACAAGGTGGACGTGGCCTGGTTCGGCACCACGCGGTCGTAAGTCTGCATGACGAACAGCGGCACCATCAGCCCCAGCAGATTGATCAGGAAACTCGCCAGGATCGCGTCGCTGTACAGCCAGCGCGACAATTTCAAGGTGTCGCGAAACCACGCCTCGACCCGCGGCACCAGCGGGGCGCGCAGGTCTTCGAGTTCATGGCGCGGCCGGGCGAATAGCGCCTGGCCGCTGTAATCGGTGGTCAGTTCCTCGCGGCTGACCCACTGCTCGCCGCCGTCGGCTTCGCTGGGCAGGATCAGCGCCTTGCCATCCTCGCCCCAGCGCCGCAAGACCGCGCAGCGCCCACCCGCCAGGATCAGCATCACCGGCAGGTTCAGGGGGGAGATGTCCGCCAGCTCACGACGCAACAACCGCGCCTGCAAGCTCGCCCGGGCCGCTGCGCGGGGCAGCAGGTCCAGGCTCAAGCGTTGGTGCGCCATAGGAAGCCCGGCGCTGAGGCTGGCGCGGCTGACCGTCGCGCCATGGAGTTTGCAGAGGATCAACAGGCCGTCCAGCAAGGGGTCATCGAAGTTCAGGCGCGGATCGGCGCCGGGGGTTGCGGGTTCCATGCTGGTCACGTCGGTCGCTCCCATTGGTGTGGAAGGGGGGCTACTTCAGTTCCGGCAGCCGTGCCTGGTTCTTGACTTCGGTCTGCGCGACCGCATCGGCCGGCAGCACGATCCGTTGTTTTTGCAACAGCAGGCCCATGTTCGCCAGCACCCGGTACATCGAGTACTCCTCGGTGTAACGCACTTCGGTGTAGCGACGGTTGGCGTTGTACAGCTCGTTTTCACTGTCGAGCAGGTCGAGCAGGGTGCGCTGGCCGAGACCGAATTGATCCTGGTAGGCGGCGCGCACACGGGCGGTGGTGTCGGCGTATTCCCGGGCGGTGGGGGTCTGTTTGCGGGCGTTGAGCATCGCGTTCCAGGCCAGGCGGGTGTCTTCGTTGAGCTGGCGCAGAGCGTTGTTGCGGATGTCCATGGCCTGGTTGATCTGGTGGGCGTTGGACGCCAGCCGCGCCTTGTCGCTGCCACCGCGGAACAGGTTGTAGTTCATCACCACGCCGACCCGCCAGTTATTGTCATGGCCTTCTTCGCCGCCGAGGTTGTTATTGGCGCCCACCGCGGCCTCGGCATCGAAGCGCGGGTAGAACGGCGACTTCGCCACTTCATATTGGCTCTCGGCGGACTGAATGTCGGCCTGGGCCGATTTCAGGTAGGGGTTGTTATCCACCATGCTTTGCTGGGCTTCGCGCAGGTCGGCGGGGATTTCGCCTTTGGTCGAGGGCGGCGCTTCCAGCTCATCGGGCATGCGCCCGACCACGCTGTAGAAATTCGCCTCGGCGTCGGCCAGGTCCACCTGGGCGGTGTCGTAGTTGTTTTCCGCCAGGGCCCGACGGGCATTGGACTGGTCGGAGTCGGCCGTACTGCCCACTCCACGCTCGGTGCGCAGGCCGATCTGGTCATTGACCCGCAGGTGCGCCTGCAGGTTGTTCTTGGCCAGGGTCACCAACTCGCGACGCTTGAGCACTTCCAGGTAGACCTCGATGGTGCGCAACGCCAGATCCTGGGCGGTGCCCTGGGCGTAATAGGCCCGGGAATTGACCACGCCCTGGGTGCGCTGCACTTCATTGGCGGTGTTGAACCCGTCGAAGATCATCTGCCGCAGGCGCAGCTCCGATTGGGTGTAGGTCAGTATATTGGTGTGGTGATTGCCCAGTGCCCGGGTGTTGGTGTTGTCGCTGTAGCCACGGCCGTAACCGGCATTGAGATCCACCGATGGGAAAAAGCCCCCTCTGGCGACCTTGACGTCTTCATTGGCCGACAGACGGCTGTCCACCCGTTGTGCCAGTTCCGGGTGAGTCGCGATGGTGCTCTGGATCGCTTCGGTCAATGACAGGGCCTGCGCCTGAGAAGAGCAGGCCATGGCCAGCAAAACCGCGCTGCAGAGGGGGGTTAGAACGCGCATGGGGTGCATCTCCTGAGGTCTGTAGTGCTTCGCTTGTCGCCAAAATATTGACGTGTTTAAGATCAAAACCGTTTCAACCTTGTAACAACACAGCTAAGAACATCCTGAGCAAAACCTAAGAAGAATTTCTCATAAGGCTTATGCCAAAAAAAACTTATGTGCTTGAAAAAAACCGGCACATTGTTCAAAGCGAAAGCCTTTGAATCTGCGGGTTCTGACGGCTTTTAGGCGTCAATAAAAGTTCCATGCAGATTTTTAAGCGACGTGAAGAAGTGCCGTAAGGGCGATGCGAAGGGTGGTTTTTGGTGACGGTTTTTTGTCGTTTTGGCGAAATGCCAGCACCTTCTGCTTTCGCGAAAGCTGGCAGATTTTCCAGCTTTTTTGGTCGCTAAACCTGAGGACGGATTCTTCACCCAGACAGGTGCCGATTACGGTCGGCAACGGAGGAAATGCACATGGCAGCGCTCATCGGTATCGTCAGCAAAGTGGTCGGGCAAGTTTTCGCAGAAGCCGCCGGTGGCCTGCGGCGGCCTTTGGTCGAAGGCGATCGGCTCTATGCCGGCGAACACCTGGTCACCGGTGCCGAAGGGGCCGTGGCTGTTCATCTGCAGAATGGCCAGACATTGACCCTGGGCCGCGAAAGCAACCTGACCTTGACCCCGCAACTGCTGGCCAACCATGCGCCTCATGTCGACACACCCGACACGACGGCACCCAGTGACGCGCAACTGACCGATGTGCAAAAGCTGCAGCAGGCCATCGCCGCCGGTGCCGACCCGACCCAGACCGGTGAAGCCACGGCCGCCGGCCCCGAGGGTGGCAATCCGGGTGGCGTGGGCGGCGGGCACAGTTTTGTGCTGCTGGAAGAAGTCGGCGGAGAGGTCGATCCGCTGATCGGTTTCCCAACGGCAGGCTTCAACGGGATTCCCGAATTTCCACAACTGCGCCTGGCCGGTGACCCGGATAACACCGGCGACGATGCAACCGTGCCGCCGGTAACCCCGGAGACGCCGGACAACCCCGTGACCCTCGACGGGGTCAATGTCGAGGGCGGCGAACTGAGCACCAACGAGGCCAATCTGGCCGATGGTACGGCCAGCAATCCGGGGGCGCTGGTGCAAAATGGCACCTTCACGGTGTCCGCGCCTGACGGGCTGAGCAGCCTGAGCATCGGCGGCATCAACGTGATCAGCGGCGGTGTGCCCGCAGGCTTTCCTCAAACCGTCACTTCGGCGCTGGGCAACACGTTGACCATCACCGGCTATGACCCGGCCACAGGGGTGGTCAGCTACACCTACACCCTGACGGACAATGAAACCCATCCTGCCGGCGGTGGTGCCAACACGATTACCGAGCAGTTCCCAGTGGTGGCCGTCGACACCGACGGCGATACGGCCACCGGCACCCTGGACGTCAACATCACCGATGACGTGCCCCAGGCGATCGACGACAGCCACGCCAACACCGCGTCGGAAACCCTGGTCACGCTCACCGGCAACGTATTGCCCAACGACCACCAGGGCGCCGACCGGATCCCCACCGGCCCCGACAGCGGGCCGATCATTGGCGGGACGTTCACCGGCACTTACGGCACCCTGGTGCTCAACCCCAACGGCACGTACACCTACACCCTGAACACCAGCGACCCGCAATTTGTCGCGTTGCATGGTGGGGGCAGCGGAACCGAAACCTTCACCTACACGCTCACCGATGCCGACGGCGACACCAGCACCGCGAATCTGGTGCTGCAGGTGCATAACAACGACGACCCAGTGATCATCACTGGCCTCGACACCGAAGGCGGTGAGCTGTCGTTGCAGGAGAAAAACCTCAGCGATGGCAGCGCTCCGGATGCATCGGCCCTGACCCAAAGTGGCACCTTCACCGTGACTGCGCTGGACGGTGTGCAGACCTTGAGCGTGGGCGGCATCAATGTGGTGACGGGCGGCGTGGCAGCCGGTTTCCCACAATCGATCACCACTGCGCTGGGCAACACCCTGACCATCACCGGCTACAACGCCGCTACCGGCGTGGTGAGTTACAGCTACACCTTGCTGGACAACGAAGCCCATCCAAACGCCAACGGCGCCAACAGCCTCAGCGAGCAGTTTGCGGTCGTCATCACCGACGATAACGGCACCACGGCCAATGGCAACCTGGACGTGAACATCGTCGATGACCTGCCCCAGGCGATCGATGACAGCAACGCCGGTACCGCTTCGGAAACCCAGCTGACCCTGACCGGCAGCGTGCTGACCAACGACACCCAAGGCGCGGATCAGGTAGCGTCCGGCCCGATCACCCCCGGCACCTTCACTGGCACCTACGGCACCCTGGTGCTCAACGCCGACGGTTCCTACACCTACACCCTCAACACCGCCGATGCCGATTTCAAAGGTTTGCACGGCGGCGGCAACGGCAGCGAAACCTTCACCTACACGCTCACCGACGCCGACGGCGACACTAGCACCGCGAACCTGGTGCTGCAGGTGCACAACAACGACGACCCAGTGATCATTACCGGCCTCGACACCGAGGGCGGTGAGCTGTCTTTGCAGGAGAAAAACCTCAGCGACGGCAGCAGCCCGGACGCATCGGCCCTGACTCAAAGTGGCACGTTCACCGTGACCGCGCTGGACGGTGTGCAGACGCTGAGCGTGGGCGGCATCAATGTGGTGACGGGCGGCGTGGCAGCCGGTTTCCCACAATCGATCACCACTGCGCTGGGCAACACCCTGACCATCACCGGCTACAACGCCGCTACCGGCGTGGTCAGCTACAGCTACACCTTGCTGGACAACGAAACCCATCCAAACGCCAACGGCGCCAACAGCCTCAGCGAGCAGTTTGCGGTCGTCGTCACCGATGACAACGGCACCACGGCCAACGGCAACCTGGACGTGAACATCGTCGACGACCTGCCCCAGGCGATCGATGACAGCAATGCCAACACGGCTTCGGAAACCCAGTTGGCCCTGACCGGCAGCGTGCTGACCAACGACACCCAAGGCGCGGACCAGGTAGCGACCGGCCCGATCACCCCCGGCACCTTCACTGGCACCTACGGCACCCTGGTGCTCAACGCCGACGGTTCCTACACCTACACCCTTAACACCGCCGATGCCGATTTCAAAGGTTTGCACGGCGGCGGCAATGGCAGCGAAACCTTCACCTACACCCTGACCGACGCCGACGGCGACACCAGCACCGCGAACCTGGTGCTGCAAGTGCACAACAACGACGACCCAGTGATCATTACCGGCCTCGACACCGAAGGCGGTGAGCTGTCGTTGCAGGAGAAAAACCTCAGCGACGGCAGCAGCCCGGACGCATCGGCCCTGACCCAAAGCGGCACGTTCACCGTGACCGCGCTGGACGGTGTGCAGACCCTGAGCGTGGGCGGCATCAATGTGGTGACGGGCGGCGTGGCAGCCGGTTTCCCACAATCGATCACCACTGCGCTGGGCAACACCCTGACCATCACCGGCTTCAACGCCGCTACCGGCGTGGTCAGCTACAGCTACACCTTGCTGGACAACGAAGCCCATCCAAACGCCAACGGCGCCAACAGCCTCAGCGAGCAGTTTGCGGTCGTCGTCACCGATGACAACGGCACCACCGCCAACGGCAACCTGGACGTGAACATCGTCGATGACCTGCCCAAGGCGATCGATGACAGCAACGCCGGTACCGCTTCGGAAACACAGTTGACCCTGACCGGCAGCGTGCTGACCAACGACACCCAAGGCGCGGATCAGGTAGCGTCCGGCCCGATCACCCCCGGCACCTTCACCGGCACCTACGGCACCCTGGTGCTCAACGCCGATGGTTCCTACACCTACACCCTCAACACCGCTGACGCCGACTTCAAAGGTTTGCACGGCGGTGGCAACGGCAGCGAAACCTTCACCTACACCCTGACCGATGCCGACGGCGACACCAGCACCGCGAACCTGGTGCTGCAAGTGCACAACAACGACGACCCAGTGATCATTACCGGCCTCGACACCGAAGGCGGTGAGCTGTCGTTGCAGGAGAAAAACCTCAGCGATGGCAGCAGCCCGGACGCATCGGCCCTGACCCAAAGCGGCACGTTCACCGTGACCGCGCTGGACGGTGTGCAGACCTTGAGCGTGGGCGGCATCAATGTGGTGACGGGCGGCGTGGCAGCCGGTTTCCCACAATCGATTACCACTGCGCTGGGCAACACCCTGACCATCACCGGCTTCAACGCCGCTACCGGCGTGGTCAGCTACAGCTACACCTTGCTGGACAACGAAGCTCATCCAAATGCCAACGGCGCCAACAGCCTCAGCGAACAGTTCGCCGTAGTTGTCACCGACGATAACGGCACCACCGCCAACGGCAATCTGGACGTGAACATCGTCGATGACCTGCCGACTGCCCATGCTGATTCCGCCTCGGTGGATGAGGGCGGGACGGTCAGTGGTAATGTCCTGAACAACGACGAAGGCGGTGCCGACGGGCCGGCCGCGAGTGGTGCCGTAATCGGCGTGCGTGCTGGCAATGACACCTCGACCCCGGCGATTGGCGGCTTGAACACCCAGATCAACGGCACCTACGGCTACCTGACCCTGGACGCCAACGGCAACGCTGTCTACCACAGCAACCCGAACACCGTCAGCGCCCCGGGCGCGACCGATGTCTTCACCTACACCGTGCGCGACGCCGATGGCGATGAAAGCACCACCACCATCACTATCGATGTCCACGATATCTGCCTCGTCGCCACACCCGACCAGGAAATCAGCGTCTACGAAAAAGCCCTCGACCTGAACCAGGACGGCCAGGACCTGGCCCCCGGCACCGTCACCGGCAGCGCCCCGAGCGCCACCAGCGAGACCGCCAGTGGCAGCCTTGTCGGCTCGGTCAGTGGTGCCGTGGGCGCAGTGACCTTCACGCTGGTGGGCAACGCCACCGGTGCCTATGGTCAACTGTCGCTTCAGCCCGACGGTTCGTATACCTACACCCTGACGGCGCCAGCCACGACCACGCCCCACGCCAACGATGGCCCGAACGTGCTGAGCGAAAGCTTCACCTACCAAGCCACGGACTCGTTGGGCAACACGGTCACCGGCACCATCGTCATCGACATCGTCGACGACGTGCCCAAGGCCCATGCCGATGTTGCCTCGGTGCTGGAGGGCGGCACGGTCACCGGCAATGTGCTGGACAACGATGTCCTTGGCGCGGACGGTGGCATGGTGATTGGCGTGCGCGCCGGCAATGACACCTCGAACCCTGCCGTCGGTGGCCTGAACACCCAGATCAACGGCACCTACGGCTACCTGACCCTGGACGCCAACGGCAACGCCGTCTACCACAGCAACCCGAACACCGTCAGCGCCCCGGGCGCGACGGATGTCTTCACCTACACCGTGCGCGACGCCGACGGCGATGAAAGCACGACGACTATCACCATCGATGTTCATGACGTCTGCCTCGTCGCCACGCCGGACCAGGAAATCAGCGTCTACGAAAAAGCCCTCGACCTGAACCAGGACGGCCAGGACCTGGCCCCCGGCACCGTCACCGGCAGCGCCCCGAGCGCCACCAGCGAGACCGCCAGTGGCAGCCTCGTCGGCTCGGTCAGCGGTGCCGTTGGCGCAGTCACGTTCGTGCTGGTGGGCAACGCTACCGGTGCCTATGGTCAACTGTCGCTGCAGCCCGACGGTTCCTACACCTACACCCTGACGGCGCCAGCCACGACCACGCCCCACGCCAACGATGGCCCGAACGTGCTGAGCGAAAGCTTCACCTACCAAGCCACGGATTCCTTGGGCAACACGGTCACCAGCACCATCGTCATCGACATCGTCGACGATGTGCCCAGCGCCCATGCCGATTTTGCCTCGGTGCTGGAGGGCGGCACGGTCAACGGCAATGTGCTGGACAACGATGTCCTTGGCGCGGACGGTGGCATGGTGATTGGCGTGCGCGCCGGCAATGACACCTCGAACCCTGCCGTCGGTGGCCTGAACACCCAGATCAACGGCACCTACGGCTACCTGACCCTGGACGCCAACGGCAACGCCGTCTACCACAGCAACCCGAACACCGTCAGCGCCCCGGGCGCGACCGATGTCTTCACCTACACCGTGCGCGACGCCGACGGCGATGA
Source organism: Pseudomonas sp. FSO-7 (assembly GCF_059579345.1). Taxonomy (NCBI): domain Bacteria; kingdom Pseudomonadati; phylum Pseudomonadota; class Gammaproteobacteria; order Pseudomonadales; family Pseudomonadaceae; genus Pseudomonas; species Pseudomonas sp. FSO-7. Next base: position 1,763,375 of record NZ_CM184193.1, read on the forward strand.
AAGCACGACGACTATCACCATCGATGTTCATGACGTCTGCCTCGTCGCCACACCCGACCAGGAAATCAGCGTCTACGAAAAAGCCCTCGACCTGAACCAGGACGGCCAGGACCTGGCCCCTGGCACCGTCACCGGCAGCGCCCCGAGCGCCACCAGCGAGACCGCCAGTGGCAGCCTCGTCGGCTCGGTCAGCGGTGCCGTGGGCGCAGTGACCTTCGCGCTGGTGGGCAACGCCACCGGTGCCTACGGTCAACTGTCGCTTCAGCCCGACGGTTCGTATACCTACACCCTGACGGCGCCAGCCACGACCACGCCCCACGCCAACGATGGCCCGAACGTGTTAAGCGAAAGCTTCACCTACCAAGCCACGGACTCGTTGGGCAACACGGTCACCAGCACCATCGTCATCGACATCGTCGACGACGTGCCCAAGGCTCACTGCGATTTCGCCTCGGTGGTGGAGGGCGGGACGGTCAATGGCAACGTGCTGGACAACGATGTGCTTGGCGCGGACGGTGGCACGGTGATCGGCGTGCGCGCCGGCAATGACACCTCGACCTCCGCCATCGGTGGCCTCAACACCCAGATCAACGGCACCTACGGCTACCTGACCCTGGACGCCAACGGCAACGCGGTCTACCACAGCAACCCCGACGCTGTCGGCGCATCAGGCGCGACCGATGTCTTCACCTACACCGTGCGCGACGCCGATGGTGATGAGAGCACCACGACCGTCACCATTGACGTGCACAATAGCTGCCTCGTAGCAGAAACCGACCACGACATTACCGTTTATGAAAAAGCCCTCGACCTGAACCAGGACGGCCAGGACCTGGCCCCCGGCACCGTCACCGGCAGCGACCCGAGCGCCACCAGTGAAACCGCCAGCGGCAGTCTCGTCGGGTCGGTCAGCGGTGCCACGGGTGCCGTCACCTTCACCCTGGTGGGTAATGCCACCGGTGCTTACGGCCAGTTGCTGCTCCATCCTGATGGGTCGTATACCTACACCTTGACCTCGCCGGCCACCACCACACCCCATGCCAACGATGGCCCGAACGTGCTGAGCGAAAACTTCACCTACCAGGCCACGGACTCCCTGGGCAAGAGCACCACCGGCAGCCTCGTGGTCAGCATCGTCGATGACGTGCCAAAGGCTGTTGCGTCCGAACGCTCGGTCACGGCGGTGGAGATCGACTCGAACCTGCTGATCGTGCTCGACGTGTCCGGCAGCATGGCCGATGCCTCTGGTGTGCCGGGGCTTTCGCGGCTGGACCTGGCGAAACAGGCGATCAGCGCGTTGCTCGACAAATACGATGACCTGGGGGATGTGAAAGTCCAGCTCGTGACGTTCAGCAGCAGCGCCACCGACCAGACGTCGGTGTGGGTGGACGTGGCGACGGCCAAGACTCTCCTCAGCAGCCTTTCGGCGGACGGCGGGACCAACTACGATGCGGCGGTGGCGGCGGCCAAGACGGCGTTCGTCACCTCCGGGCAACTGACCGGGGCGCAGAACATCGGCTACTTCTTCTCCGACGGCAAGCCCACCTCGGGCCAGGAAACCGGTGCGGCAGACGAAGCCGCCTGGAAAGCCTTCCTCGACGCCAACGGCATCAAGAACTACGCCATTGGCCTGGGCAGCGGCGTCAGCAACGCCCACCTCGACCCACTGGCCTACGACGGCAGCGCCCACACCAACACCAACGCGGTGGTGGTCACCGACCTGAACCAGCTCAACTCGGTGCTTTCCGGTACCGTGCAAGGCGCGCCGGTTACCGGCAACCTGCTGGGCGAGGGGGGCTCGTTCGGCGCCGATGGCGGCTTTGTCAAAAGCCTGGTGGTCGATGGCACCACGTACAGCTACGACCCGGCGGCCAACGGTGGCCACGGTGCACTGACCGCCAGCGGCGGGCTCAACCATGGCTCCTTCAATACCGCCACCAACACACTGAGCATCGCCACCGACCACGACGGCACCCTGGTGGTCAACCTGGACACCGGCGCGTTCAGCTACATCTCCCAGACGGCCACCAGCACCTTGATCACCGAGCACATCGGCTACACCGTCAGCGACCATGACGGGGACCTGGCAAGCTCCAACCTGGTGATCAACGTCGTGCCCAACAGCCCACCGATCGCTGCCGACGACAACATCATCACCAACGTGCTGTCGGGCAACATCGTGATCCCGGGTGAGTTGCTGCTGGGTAACGACAGCGACGCCAACGGCGATCCGCTCACCGCGTCACCCACCAGTTTCAGTACCGGTTGGGTCGCCAAAGGCGCGGACTTCACCGGCAGCACCGGCACGGCCAGCTTCACCGGCAACAACGTGCAGTCGATCAACCTCAGCCGCAGTGCCTTCGTCGCCAATACCGCGAGCATGACGGCGATGCTGGTGGTCAGCGGTGCACTGGGGATGGTCTCCAACAACAACGCCAACGATGAAGACTGCCTCAACATCAGCCTCAAACAGGGCGAAACCCTCACCCTGGACCACAACCTGTCGGCCGGTCGCATTGCGATGGAGTATTCACTCAATGGCGGGCCCTTCATCGCGATCAACGATGGAGCTTCTTTCACCGCGGCAGCGGATGGCAATTACCAGATCCACGTCACCAACATTGCCAATCCCGGCGGCGGTAATGCCAACGCCGCGGAAAACTATCAACTGACCCTGACCGTCGACTATGCCGGGGCGCAGGACAAAACCCCGGATTACCACGGCAGCTACACCGCCAGCGACAACCACGGCGGCAGTGACAGCGCATCGGTAGGCATCAGTTACCAGGCGGGCCATACCCTGACGGGCACCAGTGGCGACGATGTGCTGTTGGCCGGCAACGGAGACAGCACCCTCAACGCCGGTGACGGCAACGACATCCTCAGTGCCGGTTCGGGCAACAACACCTTGCATGGCGGGGCAGGCGATGACGTGCTCTACAGCGGTGCGGGCAATGACCTGCTCGATGGCGGCACCGGTAATGACACCGCCAGCTATGCCCATGCCACGTCGGCGGTCACGGTGAACCTGGGCCTGTTGGCGGCGCAAAACACCCTGGGCGCCGGTACCGACACCCTGGCCGGCATCGAAAACCTCATCGGCTCGAACTTCAACGACACCCTCATGGGCGATGGTGCCAGCAACCGCATCAACGGCGGACTCGGCAACGACGTGCTCAATGGCGGTGGCGGCGACGACGTGCTGATCGGCGGCCTGGGCAACAACACCCTCACTGGCGGCAGCGGTGCCGACACCTTCCAATGGCAAGCGGGCAATAGTGGCCACGACGTGATCACCGACTTCGCGCCCGGCGTCGATAAACTCGACCTGTCCCAGCTGTTGCAAGGAGAGAACGGCAGCGCGGCGTCACTGGATGACTACCTGCATTTCAGCGTGAGCGGCAGCGGCGGGTCGGTCGTCACCAGCATCGACGTCAGCGCCATTGCCGGCGCCACGCCGAACCAGACCATCGACCTGGCCGGCGTCAACCTCGCCAGCCACTACGGCGTCACACCGGGCGCGGGGGGAATCATCGGCGGAGCGGACACGGCGACCATCATCAACGGCATGTTGAATGATCATTCGTTGAAGGTGGACACGGTGTGAGGTGAACTGAAACGACAAAACCCGCCATGTCCATTCAGGGCATGGCGGGTTTTGTACATTTTGGACCGCACAAGATCTTGCTGGCGCTACACAGATTTGCCGAGAGTAAACAGGCCCTTGTGGCGAGGGAGCTTGCTCCCGCTCGGCGGCACAGCCGTCGTAAAGCCGACTGGCGCGGTCTGCCTGGAAACCGCGTCAAGCCATTTGGGGCGGCTGCGCCACCCAGCGGGAGCAAGCTCCCTCGCCACAGGTTTTTTTGGTGTGTCGGCTAGCGCGGGTCGACGTTATCCAACGCCCGGTTCGCCAGCAGTCCGCTCAGTTCGATCAATTGCTGAATGCCTAGGGCCACGATAAAACCCGCCATGTCCATTCAGGACATGGCGGGTGTTGTCCATTTTGGACCGCACAAGATCTTGCTGGCGCTACACAGATTTGCCGAGAGTAAACAGGCCCTTGTGGCGAGGGAGCTTGCTCCCGCTCGGCGGCGCAGCCGTCGTGAAACCGACAGGCGCGGTCTGTCTGGGAAACCGCGTCAAGCCATTTGGGGCGGCTACGCCACCCAGCGGGAGCAAGCTCCCTCGCCACAGGGTTTTGTGGTGTGGCGGTTAGCGCGGATCGACGTTATCCAGCGCCGGGTCCGTCATCGTTGGAAGTCGGTCCCAGGACCCACGTGGCGTATTACCCACTGACCCGCTTACAGATCAAGGCCCGTCCCGCGAAAAGCGTGGCGTTGTCGGTAAAACTCACGATGTCCGAGGCGAACGAGGTAAAACCCCAACTACCGTTCGGAGGCAGAGGCGGAGGCGCCCATATCAATGCATCCGGATATAGCCACTCGCTTCCTATCTCAAAACGCGTATTCAGAGAGGTGCCCCAACCAAATTCGGGCCTGAAGCCCCCGGCCTGAACATACGGCGTAGCCCAGGTATTGGCTTGCCATGCATCCATGTAGGCGTTCCCGTTATTTAAAATAACGTCGTGAACCATGCTGGCTGTGACATTGTAGCTTGAGGCCTTCCCCGTGGAGTCGCGGACCGTGATCGTGGCGGTTCCGGCCCCTTTGATCAGAACGCCGCCCTCGTCGACATCGACTGTGGCGACGCTTGGCTTGCTGGACCTGTAGGTATACGGAGGCGTTCCACCGGTAGGCTTGCGTTCCAAGTCGTAGTAGCGGTTTTTCGGGGCGAAGTTGCTGGTGGTGTAGATGACTTTGGTAAATACATGTGGGGTTGTGTCGATGATTTCGGAGGTCCCGACGGTAAAAGTCCAGGGTTGCGACACCGGTTCGGCACCGTAGATCCCCTTGGCGGTGAAGCTGTGGTAGCCGGTGGCTAAGCCGATGACGGGATGGGTCCAGATACCGCCCTCGACGTAGGCGTTACCTTTGAAATCGAGATTGTCAAAAATCTCCACTCTCTTATCGCTAACACCCGTGCCTTTGAGCGTGACGGCGGTCTCCTCGGTGCTTGTGCCATCGGGAATATCAACGCCTTTGGCATCTTTGACCGAGGTGATTTCTGGCGCAGCCAGTTGGTTCAGATGGATAACATAGGTGCGCAACGGGAAGATCTGCGCATTAGGCTCGCTGGTGGTCTGGTTGAAATCCACCTTGAACTCCATCGTCAACTCACTGCCGTCCTTCAGTTCCTTCAGGTAGGCGTAAGGTGCCGGCACCTCATATTTTCCTTGGCTGATCCACGCTGGATTGACCCTTGGCCCGCGGGGCGGTGGTGCCCAGATGTTCCAGTTGTATCCGGTGGTCCCGTCGGCTTTCGTCCCTTTCAAGCGCAGCCAGACGTCCTGGTCCGGTGCGATAAGCGGCCAGGTGCCGAGCCAGCAGGTGGCGTCGACGCTGAGGGTGCTCAGGTCCAGCTCGGGCCCTTCGCCCTGGTTGGCCGCTTCCAGAATCTTCGGCTTGGCTAGCAGGAGGTCGGCCTGGGCGAGCGTCTGCACCGCCAGGTTAAAAACGGCTGAAGGGATCGGCGTCTCGGTGCCCCGAATGACCTCATAAGACACCTTCACCGACTTGCCCAGGTTGAAGGCCACCACGCTGTTGGGAATCTCGATGTCCAGCCCCGCGCTGACCAGAGACTCGCCCGAGATGTAAGACCCCCCGGCAGGTGTGCCTGGCGCACCGGTCCAGGTGACCTTCAGTTTATCGTCGGGACGCAGGGCGGCGTTGGGGGGCACCACGATGGTCAGTCTATCTTTTGCAGCAACCGGGTCGAGGCTGTTGCCGTTCGCTTCTTTGACGCTGGGCGGATCCAGATCCAGCCCGGTCCCTTCCCCGATGACGGTGGCCCGGGCGATTTTCGAGGTGCCCACCAGTGCCGTGCTCCTGAGCAACCGGTAGGACGCCTGCACCGTACTGCCCGCAATGGCTTTGTCGTTGGGGATCGTCAGGACGCAGGCCTGTTTCTGCCCGAGCCCATCGGTTTCAACCGTTCCCGTCGCGGGGACTACGACATCCGGCTGACCAGCGACCTTCACCACATAAGTCGCCTCCACCGTGTCGTCAGGCATGAAGCGCGAGTCGCCAGTCAAGACGATCAACAACAATGGGTTGGCCCCGAGTTTGTCGAGGTCGATGATGCTGGGGTCGTCGCCGGCGTCACTGGCAATTTCCCGTGGGATCGGCTGTGGCAAGCGGCTACCGGCCTGGTCCACGTCCACGGTGTGCACCGCCGACCAGGGAGCGTCGGGGTCCGGGGAGTTGTTGAGCTGGTCGTTGACGGTGAAGGAAAACCTGAATTCAGGATCGTCCCTCAGGTCGGCGCTGGTGACCTCGAAACACACTGTGGTCGGTGTCGCCGAACCATGGGCCGGCGGCGCGGGAGCTTCGGTGACAGTGACGGTGTGATACACGTCATGACCGTTGCAGTTGAGGCGGATACGGTCATAGGCCCGGCAATATGGGTAAGCCACGCAGACCGTCGCTCGGGTGAAACCGGGGCCCACGCCGTTCTTGATTTCGTCCGGCAGCAGTAACACTAACTCGGAATGCGCATTGTCGCCGGGCGTCGTGTCCTCGATGCCGGGGCGGATACTGTTATAGAGAATCTCCAGCGGGGGCTCCGACGTCCCCAGATTCTCACTGCCGCGTGTCACCGTGTAAGTCAGCCGATTGACGATGCCCGGTAACAATTTGCCGTGTGGGATGTACAGCGTGACCGTGTCATTGATGTCTTGAGTCTGTCGGCTATCCACCGCCAGTTCGCCGTTCAAGTTGATCGAGACCGTGTCGCCTCTGACCTGCCCCACATAAGCATCAACCTCCACCGTGCAGCCCATGGGCTCCAGGTCATAAATGTGCTTGGGTACGCCGTAATGGGCGCCTGTCACGGGGGTCGTGGCGCGAGGCAGCCTGGGTGGGTACAGCACCAGTACGGTTTGATCGGCGGTGGTCGACGAGTCGGTCATGATGCGCCCCCTCTTCATTGGAAAGTGATGGACTCCAGGTCGCTATCACAGCTCGGACGCGGGGGGCTTGGCTACTGTCAGAACTTACAGGTGAGGGCTGGTTTAAGACGAGTGGTTCGGGTTTGGGATTGCCCGATGGACATTTGGAGTTGCCCGAGCACAGATTTCCTGTGGCGAGGGAGTAAGCCCCTCGCCACAGAAGAGGGTAGCCTTTCACTACTCTTGATTTTCTGGTACGACCGCCAGCTCAGCACTTGCTTCGACAAGTTGGCTGTAGCGCTCGGCGGTGGCTGCGTCTAGCTGAGGCGCATTACGGAGGCGGAAACCCCATCCTGCCGCATTGCCGAGTCCTGAAACAGGTGTTGTGGCTACACCGAGTATATTTTCTGCGGTAAGAAAGTGTACCGTTAGTGTTCCCACATTAATTGGGTACGGGTCGTGCCCACTTACCCGGCAGGCGGCATATAGGACCTGATTAGCAGGGTTCCAGGCAGGGTAAAGGTATTCATTTTTATTTGGAAACCTGCGCAGGATCGCCTCGCGCAACCCTGTAATTTCCGAAGGGCGTGGCAGTACGGGTTTCACTTGATTTAGCGACCATGTATATAAATTTACCCCCGTGGCGTATCCACTACGAGTTTCAATCTCATATTTGTTCGAGACCTGAACCTCGTAGGAGGCCCATTTTGTATGAGCGTCGATCACGGTGATCAAGGTGCGTCCGTTGCGCAGGCCGGTCACAAGTCCATCAGTACTTACAGTCGCTATAGTGTTGTCCGCCGAACTGTACCCAAATGGCGCAGTGCCTCCGTTTGGGGTTCGGCGGCGTTGGTTTTCAGGGCCGTGATTATTGGTCTGAGTCCATGGTTCGGTAATATGCTCCGCGAGGAATACTTCCACACCGTTAAGCTCCATCAGACTTTGGTCAATGGGCAGGTGCTCATCCGAGGTGCCCGTAACAGTTGCCGTGGCCGTTTGCGATTCCCCTACGGTTGTGCCGCTTCTGGACAATATGTATGACATCAGCACCGTACTGCCCGCAATGACCTTGTCGTTGGGAATCGTCAGGACGCAGGCCTTTTTCTGCCCGAGCTCATCGGTTTCAACCATCCCCGTCGCGGGGACTACCACATCCGGCTGACCAGCGACCTTCGCCACATAGGTTGCCACGATCGTGTCTCCCGGTAAAAAGCGGGAATCACCGGTCAAGATGATCAATGACAGAGGGTTGGTATCCAGTTTTGCAAGGTCGATGATGCTTGGGTCATCGCCCGTCTCGCTGAGGATTTCCCTTGGAATCGGCTCCGGCAATCGTTGGCCGGCCTGGTCCACGTCCACGATGTGCACCGCCGACCAGGGGGCGTCGGGGTCCGGGGAGTTGTTGAGCTGGTCGTTGACGGTGAAGGAAAACCTGAACTCAGGATCGTCCCTCAGGTCGGCGCTGGTGATATCGAAGCACACCGTGGTCGGTGTCGCCGAACCATGGGCCGGCGGCGCGGGAGCTTCGGTGACAGTGACGGTGTGATACACGTCATGACCGTTGCAGTTGAGGCGGATACGGTCATAGGCCCGGCAATATGGGTAAGCCACGCAGACCGTCGCTCGGGTGAAACCGGGGCCCACGCCGTTCTTGATTTCGTCCGGCAGCAGTAACACTAACTCGGAATGCGCATTGTCGCCGGGCGTCGTGTCCTCGATGCCGGGGCGGATACTGTTATAGAGAATCTCCAGCGGGGGCTCCGACGTCCCCAGATTCTCACTGCCGCGTGTCACCGTGTAAGTCAGCCGATTGACGATGCCCGGTAACAATTTGCCGTGTGGGATGTACAGCGTGACCGTGTCATTGATGTCTTGAGTCTGTCGGCTGTCCAGTGCCAACTCGCCGTTCAAGTTGATCGAGACCGTGTCGCCTCTGGCCTGCTCCCCATAAGCACCAACCTCCACCGTGCAGCCCATGGGCTCCAGGTCATAAATGTGCTTGGGTACGCCGTAAACGGCGCCTGTCACGGGGGTCGTGGCGCGAGGCAGCCTGGGTGGGTACAGCACCAGTACGGTTTGATCGGCGGTGGTCGACGAGTCGGTCATGATGCGCCCCCTCTTCATTGGAAAGTGATGGACTTCAGGTCACTATCACAGCTCGGACGCGGGGGGCTTGGCTACTGTCAGAACTTACAGGTGAGGGCTGATTTAAGACGAGCGGTTCGGGTTTGGGTTTGCCCGATGGACATTGGCGTTGCCCGAGCACAGATTTCCTGTGGCGAGGGAGCTTGCTCCCGCTCGGCGGCGCAGCCGTCGTGAAACCGGCCGGCGCGGTCTGCCTGGAGAACCGCGTCAAGCCATTTGGGGCGGCTGCGCCACCCAGCGGGAGCAAGCTCCCTCGCCACGGGGTTTTGTGGTGTGTCGGCTAGCGCGGATCGACATTATCCAGCGCCCGGTTCGCCAGCAATCCACTCAGTTCGATCAACTGCTGAAGCCCAGGGCCACATGGCGCTGTGAACCTTCCAGATCGAATAATTGGCCGAGGCCAGGGTTTCGCTGAGGTTGGCGAGTAGGGATTCGGTGTCGACGCCATTTACGATGGTGAAGCGTTGGCCGTTAGGGGGACCGGCATCGGACTCGTCCGGAGTAGGAAAAGATGCACAAAGGTGGCGAGGGTAGCTCGGGCCGGCTTGCCCCCGCTTCAAGGCTTGCGCAGTGTCTTCTGCCTGAGGATATAAACCGTCACCAGCACCGCACTGGTGAGCATGAATCCCCGAGCCCACGGCAGCGGCACCAGGTAGCAGGACAGCAGGATGCTCGCCCACATCAGCCCGATGGCATAGACCTTGCCCTTGAGCGGGATGCCGTTGCCGCTGAGGTAGTCGCTGATCCACGGGCCGAGGCGGGGATGTCCGACCAGCCAGTGGTAAAAGCGCGGAGAACTGCGGGCGAAGCAGGCCGCGGCCAGCAGCAGGAAGGGGGTAGTGGGCAGTACGGGAATGAAAATGCCGATGACCCCCAGTACTACGCTCAGCCAGCCGATGGCCAGTAGAGCGTAACGCAGGATCAGCGGGCGATTGCCGACTGGCGAGGGCACTCGGTCACTCAGTGGTGACGCGGCTTGAGGATCGCCGGTTTCTCGTCCGGGGCGTTGCACAGCAGGTACAGGGCGGTGAGGGCTTCGGGGATCTGGACGATCATGTCGTCCATCAGGTTCGCGTCGGCGGCGATGTCGGAGAACTCCGGTTGCTCGTCGAACAGGCCGGAACCGACCATGATCGGCAGCAGCATTTCGCTGACTTCCTCTTCGGCGGTTTCGAACCAGGCGGCTTCGCGCAGAAACACGCCTTCCATGAAACCGATGCACCAGCCACGCAGTTCCGAATCGTCCGGGTCATCACCCAGGTCCAGCTCGCAGGGCAGTTCGAATTCCTCGTCGGAAGCCAGTTGGCGGGCGATGTGGGCCTTGAGGCCGATCAGGGTGGCTTCGACTTCCTCGCGCTGGGCTTCGCTGGCGTAATGCGGCTCTTCGGCGAACAGGGCGTCGATCCACTCACGGTCCGGCACCTGTTCGGAGCAGATGGACAGGGCGGTCAGGTAGCCGTGAGCGGCCACGTAGTCCAGCGCTTCATCGTGCAGCTCATCGGCGTCGAGGAAGACTTGCAGGCGGGTCAGTTGCTCAGCGAAGGACATTACGGGCTACCTTGGGGAATAAACAATGCGGGAATTCTAGGCCTTCTTGAGCGCCCAGGCCAGCCGCGTGGCGTATTTGCCTCTCGACGGTCCGAGGGTGGACACAAATGGGGGGCACCGCAGCTCAGATGTGGGAGCGAGCTTGCTCGCGATGAGGGTATGGCATTCAACACTTGCTCAAGCTGATCCACCGCTATCGCGAGCAAGCTCGCTCCCACAGGGACTGGGGCAACCGGAAGATCGCCAGCACCTCTTGTCAGCAGCCCCCTTTGCGGCGAAGGCCTCGGGTATACTGCCGCGTTTTGTGATGCCCTGCGGCGTCCCGTCGATTCGAAACGCGCACTTACGATTTGCCGGTGCAGCGTTTGCGATTCTGAACCAGCCTTGCAGGGATGTTTCGGTGATTTTTGGAGTTTCTATGCTCGAACAGGCTCAACGCGTCCTCAAGGACATCTTCGGCTACGACAGTTTTCGTGGCCGCCAGGGTGCCATTATTGAGCGCGTGGCCAGCGGTGGCGATGCCTTGGTACTCATGCCCACCGGCGGCGGCAAATCCTTGTGCTTCCAGGTGCCGGCGCTGCTGCGCAACGGCCTGGCGGTGGTGGTTTCGCCGCTGATCGCGCTGATGGACGACCAGGTCGCGACCCTCGAGGAACTGGGTGTCGCCGCCGCTTCGCTGAACTCCACCCTCAGCGCCGAGCAACAGCGGGACCTGGCGACGCGGATCAAGCGCGGTGAAGTGAAGATGTTGTACCTGGCCCCGGAACGCCTGGTGCAGCCGCGCATGCTGGCGTTCCTGCAGAGCCTGGAAATCGCCCTGTTCGCCATCGACGAAGCCCACTGCGTATCGCAATGGGGTCACGATTTCCGGCGTGAGTATCTGCAACTGGGGCAATTGGCGGAACTGTTCCCCGACGTGCCGCGCATCGCCCTGACCGCCACCGCCGACAAGCGTACCCGCGAGGAAATCGTCGAGCGCCTGCACTTGCAGGATGCCGAGCGGTTCCTGTCCAGCTTCGACCGTCCCAATATTTTCTACCGCATCGTGCCCAAGGAGCAGCCGCGCAAGCAGTTGCTGGCGTTCCTCGCCGAGCGCCGCAGCGATGCCGGCATTGTCTATTGCCTGTCGCGCAAAAAGGTCGATGAAGTGGCGGCGTTCCTGTGTGAGCAAGGGTTCCCGGCGCTGCCGTATCACGCCGGCCTGCCCAACGACCTGCGGGCCTATCACCAGAAGCGCTTCCTCAACGAGGAAGGCCTGATCATGGTGGCCACCATTGCGTTCGGCATGGGCATCGACAAGCCCAACGTGCGCTTTGTCGCGCACCTGGACCTGCCCAAGTCTCTCGAAGCGTACTACCAGGAAACCGGGCGTGCCGGCCGTGACGGCTTGCCGGCCGATGCCTGGATGGCCTACGGCCTGCAAGACGTGGTGATGCTCAAGCAAATGTTGCAGAGCTCCGAAGGCGATGAGCGCCACAAGCGCCTGGAGCAGCACAAGCTCGACGCCATGCTCTCGCTGTGCGAAGAAACCCGCTGCCGTCGCCAGACCTTGCTGGCCTATTTCGACGAAGACATGCCCCAGCCGTGCGGGCATTGCGACAATTGCGTCGATGGCGTGGAAACCTGGGACGCCACCGAGCCGGCCCGCCAGGCCTTGTCGGCGATTTTCCGTACCGGCCAGCGCTACGGCGTCGGGCACCTGGTGGATGTCTTGCTGGGCAAGGACAACGAAAAGGTCCGCAGCTTTGGCCACCAGCACCTCTCGGTGTTCGGCGTGGGCAAGGCGCGCACCGAGAGCGAGTGGCGCTCATTGTTCCGGCAACTGGTGGCCCGCGGCCTGGCGGACATCGACCTGGAAGGCTACGGCGGCCTGCGCCTGAGTGCGACTTGCCGGCCGTTGCTCAAAGGCGAGGTCACCCTCGAACTGCGCCGCGACCTCAAGCCGGCAACGGCGGTCAAGAGCAGCAAGAGCCAGGCCAGCCAACTGGTGCGTGGCGAAGAGCGCGATCAATGGGAAGCCTTGCGCGCCTTGCGTCGCAAGCTGGCCGAGGAGCACGGCGTGCCGCCGTACGTCATCTTCCCCGATTCGACGCTGCTGGAAATGCTCCGCAGCCAACCCACCTCCCTGGCGGAAATGGCCCGGGTCAGTGGCGTGGGGGCGCGCAAGCTGGAGCGTTATGGCGAAGCCTTCCTCCAGGTCCTGGGGGGCGAGACCGAAGCGCCGAAAGCGGTGGCCGATGTGCGCCACGAGCTCATTACGCTGGCGCGGGCCGGCATGACACCGTTGCAGATCGCCGGGCAATTGCAGTGTTCGGAGAAAAACGTCTACACGATGCTGGCCGAGGCCATCGGCAAACAGCAGTTGTCCCTGGAACAGGCACTGGATTTGCCCGAGGAGCTGATGGGCGAGGTACAGGACGCGTTTCTGGATGGCGAAGGCGAGTTACCGCCGGTGTCCGAAGTCGCCGCGCTGTTTGTCGGACGGGTGCCCGAAGGTGTGCTGTACTGCGTCAGGGCTGCGTTGCAGTCGGAATTTGAAGTCTGATCAGTGAGTTGCGCTCCTTTAACGATTCAGTACAAGGCGAGCCTTGCTTGAATCCAAAGCTCATGCTTAGCTGACTAATAATTAGTTTTTCTCTATTTCAGATCTGATGAGTTTTTTATGCCGTTAACCGATCAACACCGTTTTGGCATGCAGTTGGCGCAGATGTCTCGGGGCTGGCGTGCCGAACTGGACCGTCGCCTGGCCGGGCTGGGCCTGTCCCAGGCGCGCTGGTTGGTGCTGCTGCACCTGGCCCGTTTCGAACAGGCGCCGACCCAGCGTGAACTGGCCCAGAGTGTCGCCGTCGAAGGCCCGACCCTGGCCCGGTTGCTTGACAGCCTGGAAACCCAGGGGCTGGTGCAGCGCCAAGCCGTGGCAGAAGACCGCCGGGCCAAGAAAATCGTGCTCTGCGCACCGGCCCTACCGTTGATCGAACAGATCGAAACCATCGCCACGCAATTGCGCCGGGAGCTGTTCGAAGGTGTCGACGAGGCGGACATGCGCGTGTGCATGCGGGTTCACGGCACGATCCTGGCCAACCTGGAAAAATCCTGAGGCAGATCCCTGGCGTCAGACTTTTGAGATTCGTCGGTTAGCGAACTATAACCAGTAGTAAGCGCTCCTATTGGGAGCGTTTACGCCGAGGTTGGTTCTGGTAATCGAAAGGGATACCCATGCTTGAAAGTTTGCAGTCCACGTTGCGCAGTTGGGTCAACGTGTCGATCGTCGTGGGTGCCCTGGGCTTTCCGGCCTTGGCGTCAGCGCTGGGGCTTGGCGAGATCACGCTCCATTCCGCCTTGAACCAGCCGTTGCGTGCCGATATCGCCCTGGTCGATGTGGCCGGGCTCGGCGAAGGTGAACTTTCAGCGAGCCTGGCGAGCCCGGACGATTTCAATCGTGCGGGTGTGGAGCGGGTGTTCTTTCTCAACAACCTGCGCTTTACGCCGGTATTGCGCGGCGAGCGCAGCTTCATTCGGGTGACGTCCAGCAAGCCGGTGGAGGAACCCTTTCTCAATTTCCTGGTGCAGCTCAATCAGCCCAACGGGCGCCTGCTGCGCGAATACACCGTGTTGATCGACCCACCGGGCACACCGGGTATCGTGCCGGCCCGTGACGAACCGTCCACGGCTCCGCAGCCTGCGACACCGAACCAGGCCACCCCGGCCATCAAGCCGCCCCCGGCGGTACAGGGCAAGCGCTATACGGTCGTGCAGGGAGACAACCCCTGGGTGATTGCCCAGCGCCTGCATGACGCCGGTAGCACCGCGTCGGTCAATGAGTTGATGCAAGGGATCCAGGCCTTGAACCCCGGCAGCGACCGGCTCTCCATTGGCCAGCGCCTGTTATTGCCCGACTCGGCCGTGCTGCCGACAGCGGCTGCATCCACCGCTGGCCAGGTCTCCGCCGCGTCCGATGAGCAGTTGACCGCCAGCGTGCTGCAGAACCAGCAGCAACAGAAGACCATCGAGGAACTGCAGGCGCGGCTCCAGGCCCAGGACGAGGAAATCGCCGGCCAGCGCCAGCAGATCAGCGAATTGCAGACTCGGCTGGCCGAGACGCCAGCCCCCGTTGCGCCAGCGCAACCACAACCGGCGCAGCCTGTGTCGGAGCCGGCTCCGGACGTATCCCCCGTTACCGAACCGACCGCTGAGCCAGAGGGCATCAATTGGACATGGGTGGCGGGGTTGGTGGCCCTGGTGGGGTTGCTCGCATTGTTACTGTTCATTCGGCGTCGCCAGCAGCAGGCCGAGTTGGAGCCGATGACCGAGCGCCCCGAACCGATGCTGGAGGAGGGCGACGAAACCTTTGCATCAATCCCCGACACGGAGCCATCCGAGGCCGCGGCCTCGTTCAACAACGGCGATGCGCCCTTGGGTGATGTGTTGGAGGGCGTCGGGATCTACCTGACCTACGGCCGTTTCACCGAGGCTGCGGGGCTGTTGCGCGCGGCATTGCTGGCCGAACCGGAACGCACCGACCTGGGCCTCAAGTTGCTGGAGGTATTGGGCAAGCAGGGCGATGTCATCGGCTTCCAGGCCCAGGAACATCATCTGCTGGCACAAGGCGTCGATGCCGGGACGCTGGAGGATATCCGCGGGCGCTATCCCAAGGTTGCCTTGATCACCGCACCGACGGTGGAACAGGCGCAGCCCCAGGTACCACCTCCTGCGCCTGAACCTGAACAGGCACCCAGTGATGAGTTCGAGCTGGACCTGGACGCGCTGTCCATGGAAACCAGCTGGGACCTGGCGGATGACCAGGGCACCCCGGCCGAAGAAAATCTTGCAACACCACTGGCTGACAACACTGTCGAGGGCTTGTCGCTTTCAGGTTTCGACGAGCCGGAGCTTCAATGGGAAGCCCCCCTGGAAACCGAGTCGCTGGACGATGCCTTCCTCGATGGCTTTGCCGATGAAGAACAGGCACTGGAATTTGAGCCGTTGACCCTTGAACCTGTTTCTCAGGACACCGTGTCCCTCGAACCCCAGGCCCCGGAACATTCGGTCAAGCTGGAACAGGCACAGAACTGCATCGACGATGGCGACCTGAAGACCGCCGTCACCCTGCTTGAAGAGCTGCTCGAAGAGGGTGACGAACCCCTCAAGCAGACCGCCCGGGTGCTGCTGGCGGGGATTCGCTGAACTTCGGATTGATGACCCCCCGCGAGCCCATGTGGGAGCGAGCCTGCTCGCGATTGCGGTGGATCAGCTTGCTCGATATTGAATGTGCCGGCGCTATCGCGAGCAAGCTCGCTCCCACAGGGATTTGCGTAAGCATCGAGCTCGCGACCGCCAGGGAACCCTTGTGGGAGCGAGCCTGCTCGCAATAGCAGTGGGTCAGGCTATCAATCCAGCCCAGGCAAACACCCAGCTCCTCAAAACGTCTGCCCCAGGTTCAGGTACACCGCCTGTTCATCGTCGTCGTTAAAGCCATAGCTGAAGTTCAAGGGCCCCAGCGGTGTATCGAAGCCGAGGAAAATGCTGGCGGCGTTGATGTAGCCGCTGTCGAATTCGTTGTCGTTGTTCCAGGCCCGGCCGCGTTCCAACGAGCCGCCGATGTACAGCGGGAAGTCCAATGGCAGGTAGGCCCGTGGTGTGAGGCGGCGGTAATACACGGCGCGCATCAGGCTTATGTTCTGTCCGGACACCCCATCTTCGCGAAAGCCCGACAGTTGCCGCGCGCCACCGAGCACAAAGCTGGAGGTCACGACCTCAGCGGTGTCCAGGGTGCGGCCGTAGCGTCCGCCGAGGATGAAGGTGTCCGGGCCGCTGCTCAGGGCCTTGTCCAGTTTGAATTCCCACTGGCGGTAACGCTGGTCGGAGCCCAGCCCCGGTTCGTATTGGCGCCAGCTCAGGCCGATGTCTTCGCCTTCATGGGGAAAATAGACACTGTCGAGGGAGTCGAACGAATACTTGAGCTCGTAGAAACCCTCGTTGAAATCCTCGCTGGGCTGGTCATGGTCGCCGATGCGCACATCCGCCTTGCCCCAGGCCTGGCCGACACCGAAGCGGATTTCGCCGCTGTTGCCGATCTGGCGGCCCACATTGAGCCCGAAGCCATAGCGTTCGACGCGATACTGGGCCACCGGATCGTTGTCCAGGATCGACTCCACGTTGCGTGATTCGAATTGCCCATAGGGGGCGATGAAGTAGCGCGAGCCGACGTCCAATGGCTGATAGAACTCGCTGTACAACTCCTGCTTGTCGCCGATCTGCGCCCGGGTCAGCCACTCGGCGCCCAGGCGATTGATGCCGTTGACCCGATAGCTGGCCCCCAGGTTGAAAGCGCTGTCGCCGCGCATGTCGTCCGACAGGCTCAGCCCTAACCGCAGGTAATCGGTGCCGGTACGTCGGCCCCGGGCGCTGATCACCAAGGTGTGGTCCGAGCCCTTGTGAACCACGCGGTATTGCACCTGTTCGAAGTAGTCCAGGCCGTACAGCGTGCCCATGTCGGTCTGCAGGCGCCCCAGGTCCAGTGGCTCGCCGATTTGTTGGCGAATGTAGTAGCGAATCACGTCATCACCGACTTTCGAGTCGTTCTCCACACGAATGGCGGTGATGACCGGTGTGCGTTCGCTGGGCGTGCGCGCGGCCATGAGTTCGGCGTCGGGCGCCTCGGACGGGCGCAGCGGGGCCAGGCGCGCCTGGAGTATCCGGGTGGCGCGATAGCCGGCGTCGATCATGTCCCGGGCTCGGCCGAAGTCGGTGGAGCCGAAGCTCGCCAGGGCCGGCTGGATCAATATGTCGCTTTTTTTCAGGGTGGCCAGTTGTTCCTCGGAGTTGCGCCGGGTCATCAGGGTGGTCGACTGGTTCAGCACGTCGACCACCGTGACCAGTTGCTTGCGGGTGCGCAGCGGCGTGCCGATGTCGACCACGATGGCCACGTCAACGCCCATGTCCCGGGCCACATCCAGCGGGATGTTGTCGGCCATGCCGCCGTCCACCAGCAGCCGGCCGTCCAGTTCCACCGGGGCGAACACCGCCGGGATCGACATGCTGGCGCGAATGACCTTGGGCAGATGGCCTTTGCGGAACACGACTTTTTCGCCCGTGGCGATGTCGGTGGCGACGGCGCGAAACGGGATCGGCAGTTTGTCGAAGTCCCGCGTGTCGCTGGCATGGGCCAGCAAGCTTTCGAGCAGCAGGGCCAGGTTCTGGCCCTGGATGACCCCCAAGGGCAGGCCGAGGCTGCCGTCGTCACGAAAGCTCAGTTTCTGTTTCACCAGGAAGTCGCGGTCATCTTGCTTGCGCCGGAACGGCACGTCCTTGCGTGGCGGCGCATCGGACAAGGCCTGTTGCCAATCGATGCCCAGGGCGAGTTTTTCCAGTTCGTCGATCTTGTAGCCCGAGGCATACAACCCGCCGATCACCGCGCCCATGCTGGTACCGGCAATGGCATCGATCTTGATGCCTTGCTCCTCCAGGGCCTTGAGCACGCCGATGTGGGCCAGTCCCCGCGCCGCGCCGCCGGACAGCACCAGGCCGATTTTCGGGCGTGGCGCTTCGACGGCCTGGACGAAAAAGGGCAACAGCAGCAGAAGCAGGAGGGGGAGAAGGCGGCGCATGGTCAATCTCGGGGCGGGCGATCAAAGGCAGGTATTATAACGACGCCTTCGAACCCAGGAGTTCACCCGCAATGACCGAACACAAACCGGAAGTCGTCATCACGTATTGCACCCAGTGCCAATGGTTGCTGCGCGCCGCCTGGCTGGCCCAGGAACTGCTCAGCACCTTCGGTGACGACCTGGGCAAGGTGTCCCTGGTGCCGGGCACCGGCGGTGTGTTCCACATCAGTTGCGACGGTGCGCAGATCTGGGAGCGCAAGGCCGATGGCGGTTTTCCCGAGGCCAAGGTCCTCAAGCAGCGGGTCCGCGACCGGATCGACCCGGAGCGGGACCTGGGCCACAACGATCGGGTTCAGTGAGACGCGGCTTGGGCGCCAACCCCCGGTTTCTTCGAGCCGCCCAGCTGGCTCGAGATCACGATGGCCGTGATGATCACCACGCCGCCCAGCAGCATGCGCAGCGTTGGGCGCTCGTCGAACAGCCACCAGGCCATGGCGATGCCGTAGACCGGTTCCATGGCGAAGACCACCGCCGCCGTGCGGGCCTTGATCACGGCCAGGCTGGCGACGAACAGGCTGTGGGCCAGGCCGGTGCAAAACACGCCGAGCAAGCCGATCCACAACCAGTCGATGGGGCGAACGTCGCTCAATTGTGGCGCGGCCATCGGCAACAGGCACAACCCGACCACGACGTTCTGGCACAGCGCGGCCTGCACCGGCGGCACATGCGCGGAACCGGCACGGTTGGTCAATGACAGCAGGGAAAACAGCAGCCCCGAAGCCACGGCCCACAGCAGGCCGGTGGTGGCCCCGCTGGCCAGGTCGAAGTTTGGCGTGACCAACACCAGGCCGACGCTTACCAACACCACCAGCCAGATTTCATTGGCGCGAATCCGCTCGCGGAAGATCAGCCCCTCGAGCAATACCGTAAAGGCCGGGAAACTGGCGAATCCCAACGTGGCGATCGCCACGCCGGCCACCTTCACGGCGATGAAAAAACTGACCCAGTGCCCGGCCAGCAACAGGCCTCCGAGCAGCAATCGCCGGCCATCCTGTGCCCGCAGTTTCTGCCAGCGGCTGCTGCTGGCGAACCGGGCGAACATCGCCAGGGCCAGCACGGCGAAGACGGCGCGACCGAACACGATGATCGCTGGCGAAGCCGCGGCGAGTTTGCCGAAGACACCGGTCAGGCCAAACATGAGTGCACCAATGTGCAGGGCGCCGAGGGCGGTACGGGGCGTCATTTCAATCCTTTCAACAGACAGTGGGGCAACTGGCGAGTGTCTTCTGTGGGAGCGAGCTTGCTTGCGAAAACGGTGGTTCAGGCAATGCAAATATTGACTGACAGATAGCAATCGCGAGCAAGCTCGCTCCCACACTGGATTTTCAGCAGACACAAAATTCATGTATACCCAGTTCCCTGTGGGAGCGAGCTTGCTCGCGATGAGGGCCAGCAAGCCCAATATCCATGTGACTGAACCACCGCCTTCGCGAGCAAGCTCGCTCCCACAGGACTGTTCCCCCTCGCCGATTGCAGTATTTAAGCGCGGGTAGGGCGGCAGTGTCTGTCGCGATCCTAGCGATTTTTAGCGCGAATCTAGCGTTGGCGCCGTAGCTTGCCCGGCGAGGCGCCGAATTCCCGCAGCACCGCCGCGGCGAAAGCACTCTGGGAGCTGTAGCCGACCCGGTGGGCGATCTCGCCGATGGGCAGGTCCGACTCACGCAACAACGCCACGGCCTGGTGCAAGCGGCGGCTGCGGATGTACTCCATCGGGGTTTGTCCGCACTCGGCGATGAAGCGCGCATGCAAGCGTGCGCTGGAAAGGCCCGCGACCCGCGCCAGGTCCGCCACTTGCAACGGGTAGGCGGCGTTCTGGTCGATGTGGGCGTTGAGCGCGGCGTAGGGCAGGCGCCGGCCGCCGAGGGTGTGCTGGCGAACGCCATTAAGACTCGCCAGCAGCAGCACCGCGCCTTGCTGGGCAATCAACGGGTCGTCCACCGGGCTGCCCGCCAGCCAACTGACCAACTGACTTTGCCCCGCGTCCAAGGGCAGGCGAGCGCTGTCGTCGAGCAAGCGGCGACTGGCGTCGGCGTGATCGCCCAGGCATTGCCCGACCCAATCGTCACTGGGCACATCCAACACCAGGCAGCGACTGCCCTGGGGACTGCCACAGGCATGATGGGCTCCGGCGGGCACTACCACGAAACTCTGTTGCACCACCTGGCTGCCACGCCCTTCGACCTCGAAGTCCAGCGCGCCGGACAGCCCGAACACCAGTTGCGCGTGGTCGTGGCTGTGGACGATCAAGTCGTGGCTGTAGTGGCGTAGCGTGAGGATCGGTCGCATCGCGGTCTCCCGTGTCAGGCCGCCAGCATACACCGAGGGCCCACCACCCGCGCTGTCACGTAATGGACTTGTATTTGTCATGGGTCATTAACCGCTGGCGTGCACAGTGGCGAAAACGATCAGAGGGTTGCCCAATGACCAGCGCCGAGCTCGCCAAACCCAGCCGCAAGCAGCGTGTTCGCACCCTGTGGATTTCCGATGTGCACCTGGGCACCCGGGATTGCCAGGCCGAGCACTTGTCGCAGTTTCTCAAGGGCTACCACGCCGACAAGATCTACCTGGTGGGCGACATCATCGATGGTTGGAAACTGCGCGGTGGCATGTATTGGCCCCAGGCCCACACCAACGTCATTCGCCGCTTGCTGACCATGAGCAAGCGCGGCACCGAAGTGATCTACGTCACCGGCAACCATGACGAATTCCTGCGGCGCTATTCGAAACTGATCCTGGGCAATATCCAGTTGGTGGACGAAGCGGTGCACGTCACCGCCGATGGTCGGCACCTGTTGGTGATCCATGGCGACCAGTTCGATGTCATCACCCGTTACCATCGTTGGCTGGCGTTCCTCGGGGATTCGGCCTATGAGTTCACCCTCACGCTGAACCGCTGGCTCAACCATTGGCGGGCCCGCTATGGCTATGGCTACTGGTCGTTGTCGGCGTACCTCAAGCACAAGGTCAAGACCGCTGTCAGCTTCATCAGCGATTTTGAAGAAGCCATCGCCCACGAGTGTGTGAAGCGCGAACTGCATGGCGTGGTCTGCGGGCATATCCACCACGCCGAGATGCGCAGGGTGGGCGAGGTGGAATACCTCAATTGTGGCGATTGGGTCGAATCCTGCACGGCACTGATCGAGCATTGGGATGGGTCGATCGAGTTGTATCGGTTGGCGGAGGCCCAGGCGCGGGAAGCGTTGGTCAAGGCTGAGTTGAAAGTGACCGAACCTGCCTAGGCCGGCCTGACACCGTCTCAAGCAAACATATAACCCCTGTGGCGAGGGAGCTTGCTCCCGCTGGGGCGCGCAGCGGCCCTGTTTTTGGGGGCTGCTGCGCAGCCCAGCGGGAGCAAGCTCTCTCGCCACGGGTTTGTTGGATCTGTCAGGCTGGTGTGTCGTCAGCCATCGCCGCCTTGTAGATCGATTGCTTCGGCGCGGCAAATACCCTTTCCAGCATCGGCTCGAAGAAACTCAACGGCAGCGTGTCGTACTCGGGGTCGAACGCCGCCGCGTCATATTTCGCACAAAAGTCGACCGTCGCCTGGTACTGCGGATGTTCGAAAAACTGCTCGCGCAGGTGCCGGTCCATGCCCAGGTGATGGAAGAAGTAATAACCCTGGAAAATCCCGTGCTTTTCCACCATCCACAGGTTTTCGGCGCTGACGAAGGGCTTGAGGATCGCCGCGGCGATGTCCGGGTGGTTATACGAACCGAGGGTGTCGCCGATGTCGTGGAGCAGGGCGCAGACCACGTATTCCTCGTCCCGCCCGTCCCGGTAGGCGCGGGTGGCGGTTTGCAGGGAATGGGTCAGGCGATCCACCGGGAACCCGCCGAAATCACCGTCCAGCAGTTTCAAGTGGGTCAGGATCCGGCCCGGCAATTGCCGTGCGTAGGCGCTGAAGTCGGCCGCGATGATCGCCCAGTCTTGTTGAGTCCCTTCCTGCATGTGGGTAAAGCGCGCATGGTTGCTCATGGGGAGTCCTTATCAGAACGCGACCTTGCCCCGCAGCATGTCGCGGTACATGACGAAATCGCCAAGCAGGCTGTAGAGCGGATGCTGGAAGGTGGCGGGACGGTTCTTTTCGAAGAAGAAGTGCCCGACCCAGGCAAAGCCGTAGCCGGCCACGGGCAGGGCGAGCCACAGCCACCCGTTACCCACGACGAGGGCGAGGGCGAACACCAGAATGACCAGGGAGGTGCCGATGAAATGCAATCGGCGGCAGGTGCTGTTGCTGTGTTCGCTGAGGTAATACGGGTAGAACTCGGCGAAGGTATTGAATTGTCTGGCGTTTTCCACGACTGCGCTCTCTGTGGTTATTATTCTGGCGATCAATGCTTCTAGGCTTCTTACTCAAGTCTAGAGCGGCCACTTACAACGGCCAGTGACAATCAGCGCCACTTTAGTATCCTTCGCAAATCCAGCCGTACCCTGCGGCTCGTCATGCAAGTAAAACGTCATGAACGAACGAACCACTTCTTCAAGCTGGGCGATGGGGATTGTCAAGGCGTTGGAAATGGACGGCCTGGATTGTCGGGTGCTGTTCAAACAACTGGGGCTGGATTTCGATTCGCTGGAGGATCCGGACGCGCGTTTCCCCCAGGATTCGATGACGCGGCTCTGGCAGCGGGCGGTGGAAGTGTCGGGTAACCCGGCCATTGGCTTGAACATGGGCAAGGTGGTGCGCCCGGCCTCGTTCCATGTGGTCGGCTACGCCTTGATGTCCAGTCGCACCCTGGTGGAGGGTTTCCAGCGGCTGGTGCGGTACCAGCGGATCATCGCCGAAAGCGCCGATTTGAGTTTTCGCCAGTTGGAAGAGGGCTACGGGTTGATCCTGACGGTGCATGGCGACCATCTGCCGCCGACCCGTCAAAGTGCCGAAGCGTCCCTGGCCTGTGCGCTGGCTCTGTGCAGTTGGTTGACCGGGCGCACCCTGCACCCGGTGAAGGTGCTGTTCCAGGGGGCCGAGCCATTGGACCTGGCGCCTTATCAGCGAGCCTTCCCCGCGCCGCTGGTGTTCGGTGCGCCTTATGACGCGCTGATCTTTGAACGGGCCGACATGGAGGCGCCTCTGCCGACGGCCAACGAAGCCATGGCACAGCTTCACGACCGGTTTGCCGGGGAGTACCTCGCGCGTTTTTCGGAAAGCCGCGTGACCCACAAGGCGCGACAAGTATTGTGTCGGCTGCTGCCCCAGGGTGAACCCAAGCGGGATGTGGTGGCGCAGACGCTGCACCTGTCGCAGCGCACCTTGCAACGGCGCTTGCAGGAAGAAGGCACCAGTTTCCAGAGCCTGCTCGAAGACACCCGTCGCGAACTGGCCGAGCAGTACCTGGCGCAGCCGGGCATGACGCTGTTGGAGATCGCCTATCTGCTGGGGTTCGCCGACCCGAGCAATTTTTTCCGGGCGTTTCGCCGCTGGTTCGACACCACGCCCGGCGAATACCGGGCGCGGTTGGTCAGCCAGCCGGAACCGGTCAGTGGCGCCAGAACGCCGGGATACACAGCACGAACACCGTGATGATCTCCAGCCGGCCCAGCAGCATGCCCCCCGACAGAATCCACTTGGCCGCGTCTGGCAGCGGTGCGAAGTTGCCGGCCGGCCCGATGGTTTCCCCCAGCCCCGGGCCGACGCCGGACACCGTACTGGCCGCACCGGTCAGGGCCGTCATCCATTCCACCCCCAACAGCGACAGCAGCAGGGCGATCACGCAAATGGTGATGGCGAAGAAGAACGAGAACGTGAGGATCGAGCGGACGATTTCTTCGTCGAGGCGATGACCGTTGTACTTCTGCTTGATCACCGCGCGGGGATGGATCAGTTGATGAAGGTTGGCCCGCAGCAGGATATAGGCGACCTGGAAGCGGAAAATCTTGATCCCGCCGGCCGTCGAGCCCGAACAACCGCCGACGAACCCCAGGTAGAAGAACAGCATCAGGGAAAAGTTGCCCCACAGGCTGTAGTCGCCCAGGGCGAAGCCGGTGGTGGTGACGATGGACGTCACGTTCAGCGCCACGTGCCGCAGTGCGTCCAGCCAATGCAGGTCGGTGGTGGCCCAATACCAGGTGCCGAGCACCAGCCAGGTCACCAGCAGCACGCCGATAAGCCCCTGGACCTGCTGGTCCTTGATCAGCGCCCGGCGATTGCCTCGCAGCGTCGAGACATACAGGGCAAACGGCAGGCTGCCGAGGATCATGATGACGATGGTGACCCAGTGCACCGCCGGTTGGGTCCATTTGGCCAGGGACAGGTCCGAGGTGGAGAAACCGCCGGTGGAGATCGCCGACATCGAATGGTTGATGGCATCGAACAGGCTCATCCCGGCCCACCAGAGCGCCAGGGTGCCGAGGATGGTGATGCCCACGTAGGACGCCACGATCAGCCGCGCCACCATGTGGGAACGGGGCATGACTTTTTCCGAGCGGTCCGACGACTCGGTCTGGAACAGCCGCATGCCACCGATGCGCAGCAGCGGCAGGATCGCCACCGCCATGCCGATGAAGCCGATACCGCCGAGCCAGTGCAGCAACGAGCGCCACATCAGGATGCCCGGAGACATGGTGTCCAGGCCGCTCAGGACGGTGGCGCCGGTGGCGGTGATGCCCGACATGCTTTCGAAGAACGAATCCGTATAGCTGATGTGCTGGGTCAGCAGGAAGGGCAACGCAGCAAAGATACACACCACCAGCCAACTGCTCACGGTCAGCAGGTACATGTCCCTTGGCCGCAGGTGGATGTGCTCCGGGCGCCCGGGGAGCACCAGCGCCAGGCCAGCGAGGAAAGTGATCATGCTCGACCAGAGGAACGACGGCAGGTCGCGAGTTCGCTCGAAGACCATCAGCGTGATCATGGGCACAACCATGAAGATCGCCAGGGTGATCAGGAAGATGCCGATGATGAAACCAATGATCCGCAGGGTCGGCAACGCCATGAAGTCCGCTCGGGCTGAAAGGGAAGGGCGCCATTCTACCCGCGACAAGCGGCATGTAAACCGGCAGCCGGCGGGGCCTGGGCGCCTGGTCGCGGAATTTGAGCTAACGGACTCGCCGCGCACCCACTAGAATAGCCAAACATTTTTTCAGGAGGTGGCCGATGCAGGCTCTCGACGCTTTGCTCAACCGTGTTTCCGTCCCACGCCTGGTGGAGCCGGCTCCCACGCCGGAGCAGCGCGAACTCATGTTCGCCGCGGCCATGCGGGCTCCGGATCACGGCCAGTTGCGGCCATGGCGTTTTCTGACGGTCGAAGGGCAGGCGCGGCACCGCATGGGCGAGCTGCTGGCCGAAGCGGCGAAGTTCAATGACCCGCTGGTACCCGAAGCCGTCGTGGAAAAAGCCCTCAACGGCCCCTTGCGCGCGCCCTTGGTCGTGGTGGTGATTGCCCGTCTGCAGGACCATTTCAAAATCCCGAAATCCGAGCAACTGCTGGCGGCCGGCTGCGCGGCCCATGGCATCTTGTTGGCGGCATACGCCCAAGGGGTCGGTGGGGTGTGGCGTACCGGTGAGCTGGCGTATTCGCCGCATGTGGCCAGGGGGCTGGGCCTTGAAGACGGGGAAGAGGTGATCGGTTTCCTCTACCTGGGCACGCCGCAGAAAGAAGCGCGCACGGCACCGCAGGAAGATGCCGGGCAGTTTGTCCGGGAGTGGACGGGCCAGTAACTGCTCAAGGTCGGCGGATGACGTGAGGCTGGATTGATCCACCGTGGCGAGGGAGCTTGCTCCCGCTGGGCGGCGAAGCCGCCCCAAGAAGCAACGCAATCTTCCAGGCACGCCGCGCCAAGCCTTTTTTCGACTGCTGCGCAGCCGAGCGGGAGCAAGCTCCCTCGCCACAAAATCTACAGCCGACGGTGGTGTTATTTACACGCGTCCGCAATCGCCTCGGCCAGTAGGTCCAGGCGTGTGGCGTCGATGCCGGCCACGTTGGCCCGGCCGGTGCCGACCATGTAGACGCTGTGGCGCTCGCGCAGGTGCTTGACCTGTTCCGGCGTCAGGCCGGTGTAGGAAAACATCCCACGTTGCACGCCGATATGGGCGAAGCGCTCGCGCAAGCCATGGGGTTCGAGGGCTTCCAGCAAACCGCTGCGCAATTGCGCGATGCGCAGGCGCATGGCCTGGACCTCATCGGCCCACAGGCTTTTGAGTTCCGGGTTGCCGAGGATGGTCGCCACCACGGCCGCGCCATGGTCCGGCGGCGTCGACCAGAGGTTGCGGGCGATGTTTGCCAACTGGCTGCGGATATCCAGCAATTTCTCGCCATCCCGGGCGCAGACGATCAACGCACCCGTACGGTCGCGGTACAGGCCGAAATTCTTCGAACAGGAACTGGTGACCAGCACTTCCGGCAGGGCCTGGGCAAACAGCCGGACCGCCCAGGCGTCCTGCTCCAACCCATCGCCGAAGCCTTGGTAGGCGAAGTCGATCAGCGGCAGCAGGTCGCGGCTGCGCACCACCTCCAGCACCTGCTGCCATTGCTCATGGGACAGGTCGAACCCAGTGGGGTTGTGGCAGCAGGCGTGCAGCAATACCACATCGCCTTTGGGCGCCTGGTTCAGGGTCGCCAGCATCGCCTCGAAATCCAGGCGGTTATCGGCACCCACGTACGGGTAATGACTGACCTTGACCCCGGCCGCGGCGAAAATGGTTTCGTGGATCGGCCAGGTCGGGTTGCTCAGCCATACGCCACGGCCCGGCAGGCATTGGGCGATGAAGTCGGCGCTCAGGCGCAGGGCGCCGGTGCCGCCCGGTGTCTGGGTGGCGCCGGCGCGTTTTTCGCGGATCAGCGGCGAGTCGGCGCCCAGCACCAGCTCATTGATCAATTGGCCGAACGCGGCGTCGCCATGGCCGCCGATGTAGGTCTTGGTGGTCTGGCGATCCACCAGCCGCTGCTCGGCCTGCTTCACCGATTGAAGAATCGGTGTCAGGCCCTGGGCGTCCTTGTAGACACCCACGCCCAGGTCGAACTTGCGCGGGTTGCTGTCCGCCCCGTAGGCCTCCATCAGGCCGAGGATCGGGTCGCCGGGGACCCGGCCGATGGCATCGAAATGCATTACTTGCGGCCCTCGGCGGTCTTGGCCACGTCATCGGTGCGGGCGGCCATGATGAAGTCATTGCGGTGCAGGCCCTTGATGGAGTGGCTCCACCAGGTCACGGTGACTTTGCCCCATTCGGTGAGCAGGCCTGGGTGATGGCCTTCGGCCTCGGAGATCTCGCCGACGGCGTTGGTGAACGCCAGGGCGTGCTTGAAGTTCTTGAACAGGAAGACTTTTTCCAGCTGCATCACGCCGTCGCGCACTTCGATGTTCCAGTCCGGGATCTGCTTGATCAATACCGGCAGTTCTTCGTCGCTGACTTGTGGCGCGTCGGCGCGGCAGGCTTCGCAATGGGCTTGGTTCAGAGTGTTCATGGTGTGTTCCCGGATCGAATATTTGAAAAACGTCGATGCACCCACGCTAAAGCAAAGCCGCGTTGTGCAACAGACTCAATTGAGATTAAAAGACGCGGTTCACGCCGCTTTTGGTGGGAATTTCGGGGCATGCAAGCCCAGCTCCCGACCGTGCTTGACCATGCCCATGATGTCTTCGTGGGCCAGGTCGAACAGACGCTTGAGTTCGGGCAGCACGAAATACACCGGTTGCAGGATGTCGATGCGATATGGCGTGCGCATGGCTTCCAACGGATCGAAGGCCTGATGCTCCGGCTCGTCCGACAGGCAGTACACGGTTTCCTTGGGCGACGACAGGATGCCACCGCCGTAGATGCGCCGGCCTTGCGGGGTCTGCACCAGGCCGAACTCGATGGTCATCCAATACAGGCGCGCCAGGTAAACCCGTTCTTCCTTGGACGCCTGTAAACCGAGTTTGCCGTAGGTGTGGGTAAATTCAGCAAACCAAGGGTTGGTCAGCAGCGGGCAGTGGCCGAAGATCTCGTGGAAAATGTCCGGCTCTTGCAGGTAATCCAGCTCTTCCCTCGTACGAATAAAGGTCGCCACCGGAAACTGCTTGCTGGCGAGCAATTCGAAGAAGGTCTGGAAGGGGATCAGCGCCGGCACCCGGGCGACTTGCCAGCCCGTGGTCTCGCCCAGCACCTTGTTGATTTCGTCCAGTTGCGGGATGCGATCATGGGGCAGGCCCAGCTTGTCGATGCCATCCAGGTATTCCTGGCACGCACGGCCTTCGATGACTTTCAGCTGTCGGGTGATCAGCGTGTTCCACACCGCGTGTTCTTCGGCGGTGTAGTGGATAAAACCTTGCGCATCGGGCTCGCGGGCCACGTACTGCGTCTGCTTCATGCTGCTCTCCTGCTGATTTCCCTCAGGGGGAAGGCTGTTTGTTTTTATGTCCAGCGATGCATTAGAGATAACGCGAAGCAGGGATGTGTGCAGCGGGCAGACGAGAGTTCGTATGGCGATAACGAGGTGATTTCGTAAAGTTTTCGTTACGTATTGAGCCGTGCTTCGATGCTGTCGGGATTTTTGACTGGGAAATGGCCTACAGCTGTCACATAATCTTGACGTTTATTTGCGCTGCCACGCAGAAAACCTTGTGGTCAGGGAGCTTGATGGCGCGCCTTTCTATCTTAATACGCACCCGGGCCTTTTCATGCGCATCAAAGTCCATTGCCAGAACCGCATCGGCATCCTGCGAGACATCCTCAACCTGTTGGTGGAGTACGGCATCAACGTCGCCCGAGGGGAGGTCGGTGGTGAGCATGGCAATGCGATCTACTTGCACTGCCCGAACCTGATCAACATCCAGTTCCAGGCGTTGCGTCCGAAATTCGAAGGCATCGCCGGGGTATTTGGCGTCAAGCGCGTAGGCCTGATGCCCAGCGAGCGTCGGCACATGGAACTCAACGCCTTGCTCGGCGCCCTGGAGTTCCCAGTGCTGTCCATCGACATGGGTGGCTCCATCGTCGCGGCCAACCGGGCGGCGGCGCAGTTGCTCGGGGTGCGGGTCGACGAGGTGCCGGGGATTCCCCTGTCCCGCTACGCCGAGGATTTCGACTTGCCGGAACTGGTGCGCGCCAACCAGTCGCGCATCAACGGCTTGCGGGTCAAGGTCAAGGGCGATGTGTTCCTGGCGGACATCGCGCCACTGCAATCGGAACACGATGACAGCGAAGCCATGGCCGGTGCGGTGTTGACGCTGCACCGGGCCGACCGGGTCGGCGAACGTATCTATAACGTGCGCAAGCAGGAGTTGCGCGGCTTCGACAGCATTTTCCAGAGTTCGAAGGTGATGGCGGCGGTGGTGCGCGAGGCCCGGCGCATGGCGCCGCTGGACGCGCCGCTATTGATAGAAGGCGAAACCGGCACCGGCAAGGAACTGCTGGCCCGTGCCTGTCACCTGGCGAGCCCGCGCGGGCAATCGCCGTTGATGGCCCTCAACTGTGCCGGGCTGCCCGAGTCGATGGCTGAGACCGAACTGTTCGGCTACGGGCCGGGTGCCTTCGAAGGCGCCCGCGCCGAGGGCAAGCTCGGCCTGCTGGAGCTGACCGCAGGGGGAACGCTGTTCCTCGACGGGGTAGGGGAGATGAGCCCGCGCCTGCAGGTCAAGTTGCTGCGCTTCCTGCAGGACGGTTGCTTCCGGCGTGTCGGCAGCGATGAAGAGGTGTACCTGGACGTCAGGGTGATCTGCGCCACCCAGGTCGATTTGTCCGAACTCTGCGCCCGGGGCGAATTCCGTCAGGATTTGTACCATCGCTTGAACGTGCTTTCCTTGCACATCCCACCCCTGCGCGAATGCCTCGACGGCCTGGCGCCGCTGGTGGAGCATTTTCTCGACCAGGCCAGCCGTCAGATCGGCTGTGCCCTGCCCAAGCTGGCCCCGGCGGCGATGGACCGACTCAGCCATTACCACTGGCCGGGCAACGTCCGGCAGTTGGAAAACGTGCTGTTCCAGGCGGTTTCCCTGTGCGACGGCGGGACGGTAAAAGCCGAGCATATCCGCCTGCCGGATTATGGCGTGCGTCAGCCCCTTGGTGATTTCTCCCTCGAGGGAGGGTTGGACGAGATCGTCGGACGCTTCGAGAAAGCCGTGCTGGAGCGCCTGTACGCCGATCATCCCAGCAGTCGGCAACTGGGCAAGCGGCTGGGGGTTTCCCATACCACCATCGCCAACAAGTTGCGCGAATACGAAGTCGGCACAAAATCCGGCATGTGAGTTGTGTGTTTTCGTGGCGAGGGAGCTTGCTCCCGCTGGGCTGCGTAGCAGCCCCACACTTTTTGACGATTGTTGCGCAATCGAGCGGGAGCAAGCTCCCTCGCCACAGGGTCCTCTGTTGATCAGGTTAGGCGGACACTTGCCGCAACCGGCACAACACCGCCGGTTTTTCGTCTTCGATACATCCCCATAATCTCTTCCAGCCCCCTCAAGTCCTTTGTTTCCAAGACCCAGGGGCGCCAGAAAAAAGTTGGTCTGCAAATTGCTTAAGGCTGTGCAACACAGCAGTGGGCGGCAAACGTCCGGCATGCAGAGGATCGACAGTGGACAAGTACCTTTATGTGGCAATGACCGGCGCCAGCCAGAACGCGCTGGCGCAGCGGGCCCATGCCAACAACCTGGCGAACATCTCCACCAATGGCTTTCAGAAAGACCTGGAGCAGGCACGCTCGATGCCGGTGTTCGGCGACAGCTTTCCGGCGCGGGCCTTTGCCCTGTCCGAACGGCCTGCCACGGACTTCACCCCGGGTGCGCTGGTGGAAACCGGTCGCGACCTCGACGTGGCGGTCAGCGGGCCGGGCTGGATGGCCGTGCAGAACCCCGACGGCGGCGAAAGCTACGTGCGTACCGGCAGCCTCAATGTCGATGCCCTGGGCGTACTGCGGGCCGGCAACGGCATGCCGGTGATGGGCAACGGCGGTCCGATCGCCGTGCCGCCGGAGCAGAAAATCGAAATCGGCCAGGACGGCACCATCAGCATTCGCGCCATGGGTGAAGGCCCGCGAGTGATGGCTGAAGTCGACCGCATCAAGCTGGTCAACCCGGACCTCAAGAACATGACCAAGGGCCTGGACGGCTCGATCCGTACCAAGGACGGCCAGCCGGCGCCCATCGATGCCAACGTGCAGTTGGTGTCGGGGTTCCAGGAGGCGAGCAACGTCAACGCCGTGGATGAAATGACTTCGGTGCTGGCCCTGGCCAAGCAGTTCGAGCTCCACGTCAAGATGATGAACACCGCCAAAGAAGGCGATGAAGCCATGGCTCGGGTCTTGCAGATCTAATCATTAATTACAGCGTTGCGCCGAAAAACAGGCGTACGAGGAGAATCGAATGCTTCCGGCTCTTTGGGTTGCCAAAACAGGTCTGTCCGCCCAGGACACCAACCTTTCTACTATTTCCAACAACCTGGCGAACGTCTCGACCACGGGTTTCAAACGTGATCGCGCCGAGTTCCAGGACCTGCTGTATCAGGTAAAACGCCAGCCTGGCGCCCAGTCGACCCAGGACAGCGAACTGCCGTCGGGCCTGCAAGTGGGTACCGGTGTACGCATCGTCGGCACCCAGAAAAACTTCAACGCCGGCAGCCTGCAGACCACCGAGCAGCCGCTGGACATGGCCATCGACGGGCGCGGTTTCTTCCAGATCCTGCAGCCGGACGGCACCACGTCCTACACCCGTGACGGTACGTTCCACCTCGATTCCAATGGCCAGATCGTCAACGCCAGCGGTTTCGCCCTGGAGCCGGCCATCGTCATCCCCAACGATGCCCAGACCTTCACCGTGGGCCGCGACGGCACCGTGTCCATCACCGTGGCGGGCAACCCTGCCTCCCAAGTGATCGGCAACTTGCAGACCGCTGACTTCATCAACCCGGCCGGCCTGCAAGCGGTGGGCAACAACCTGTTCATGGAGACCGCCGCCAGCGGCGCGCCGCAAGTCGGCACTCCAGGCCTGAACGGTTTCGGCACCACGCTGCAGAACACCCTGGAAACCTCCAACGTGAGCACCGTTGAGGAGATGGTCAACATGATCACCACCCAGCGCGCCTACGAGATGAACTCCAAGGTGATCTCCACCGCCGACCAGATGCTCTCGTTCGTTACGCAGAACCTGTAATCACGTCGCAACGTCCGTCATCACGTAGACAGGGCGGCCCCTGGGTCGCCTGCAACACCAAGAGGTAGGGTCATGAAACGCTTCGTATCTGTTCTGGCACTGAGTGGCATCACCGCACTCGCGGGCTGTGTCGCCCCGACACCCAGGCCCAATGACCCGTATTACGCTCCGGTGTTGCCGCGCACACCGTTGCCGGCTGCCGCCAACAATGGCTCGATCTACCAGGCCGGTTTCGAGCAGAACCTGTACAGCGACCGCAAGGCTTTCCGGGTCGGTGACATCATCACCATCACCCTGAACGAGCGGACCCAGGCCAGCAAGAACGCCAACTCGCAGATTGACAAGACCAGCGAGACCAGCGTCGGCCTGACGTCGTTGTTCGGCTCCAGCCTGACCACCAACAACCCGATCGGTGGCGGTGACCTGAGCCTCAACGCCGGTTACAGCGCCGACCGGGCTACCAAGGGCGATAGTCAGTCCGGCCAGAGCAACAGCCTGACCGGTTCGATCACCGTGACCGTCGCCGACGTGTTGCCCAACGGCATCATTGCCGTGCGGGGCGAGAAGTGGCTGACCCTCAATACCGGCGACGAACTGGTGCGCATCGCCGGTATGGTCCGTGCCGATGACATCTCCACCGACAACACTGTTCCGTCAACCCGTGTGGCCGATGCTCGCATCACTTACTCGGGTACCGGCGCCTTCGCCGATGCGAGTCAGCCGGGCTGGTTCGACCGTTTCTTCCTCAGCCCGAAGTTCCCTTTCTAGGTGGCCCAGTTGAATCTTAAGCAGCTGTTGATCGGTGCCCTGGTGATGTCCGCAGCCTTTACCGCTCAGGCCGAGCGTTTGAAGGACATCGCCAGCATTTCCGGCGTGCGTTCCAACCAGTTGATCGGCTACGGCCTGGTCGTGGGCCTGAACGGCACCGGTGACCAGACCACCCAGACCCCGTTCACCCTGCAGACCTTCAACAACATGCTGTCGCAGTTCGGCATCAAGGTGCCGGCCGGCTCTGGCAACGTGCAGTTGAAAAACGTTGCGGCGGTGTCGGTCAGTGCCGATCTGCCGGCGTTCGCCAAGCCCGGCCAGCAAGTGGATATCACCGTTTCGTCCATCGGTAACTCCAAGAGCCTGCGTGGCGGCACCTTGTTGCTGACGCCACTCAAGGGGATCGACGGCAACGTCTACGCCATCGCCCAGGGCAACCTGGTGGTGGGCGGTTTCGATGCCGAGGGCCGCGACGGTTCGAAGATTACCGTCAACGTTCCGTCGGCCGGTCGCATTCCTGGCGGTGCGTCGGTGGAACGTGCGGTGCCGAGCGGTTTCAACCAGGGCAACAGCTTGACGCTGAACCTCAACCGTTCCGACTTCACCACCGCCAAGCGCATCGTCGACAAGATCAACGACATGCTGGGCCCGGGCGTGGCCCAGGCGCTCGATGGCGGCTCGATTCGCGTCACCGCGCCAATGGATCCGAGCCAGCGGGTCGACTACCTGTCGATCCTGGAGAACCTCGAGGTCGATCCGGGCCAGGCGGTGGCGAAAGTCATCATCAATTCGCGCACCGGCACCATTGTGATTGGCCAGAACGTCAAGGTTTCCCCGGCCGCCGTGACCCACGGCAGCCTGACCGTGACCATCACCGAAGACCCGATCGTCAGCCAGCCGGGGCCATTGTCCAACGGTCAGACCGCCGTGGTCCCGCGTTCGCGGGTCAATGCCGAACAGGAAGCCAAGCCGATGTTCAAGTTCGGCCCGGGCACGACCCTGGATGAAATCGTCCGCGCGGTGAACCAGGTCGGCGCGGCGCCGGGCGACTTGATGGCCATTCTTGAAGCCTTGAAGCAGGCCGGCGCGTTGCAAGCCGACCTGATCGTGATTTAAGGAACGCGGCCATGGTGGATATGCGCAAAGGCGCCTTGATCAGCGGGGATTCGGGTTCCTACTCGGACTTGAATCGCCTGAACCAGCTCAAGGTCGGCGACAAGAACAGCGACGGTAACCTGCGTAAAGTGGCGCAGGAATTCGAGTCGCTGTTTCTCGGTGAAATGCTCAAGTCCATGCGTTCGGCCACCGAGGCCTTGGGCAAGGACAACCCGATGAACACACCGGAAGCCAAGCAATACCAGGAAATGTACGACCAGCAGTTGGCCGTTTCCATGTCTCGCGAAGGCGGTGGTATCGGCCTGGCCGATGTGCTGTTGCGCCAGATGTCCAAGAACAAACCGCTGGCTTCCGGCGAGGCCGCCACGTTGTCGGCCGCCAAACAGCAGGAGGCGCTGGACAAGGTCGCCAAGGCACCGGTGCCCACGCCAGTGGCCGCCGGGACGCTGCCCGACGGTCCTTTGTCGCGCAGCAACGGCCAGCGTCCGCTCTGGGCTTCGCGGGCCGTGAGCGCGCCGCAAGGGTCCGAGGGCGTCCACCGCAACGACATGGAACTGCTCAACCAGCGTCGCCTGGCCCTGCCGCCGAAACTGGCCGACCGCCTGCTCGCCGGGCTGGTGCCTTCGGCCTCGACCAATGTCGATGTCCCTGCGCAGAACCTGCTGCCGGATCGCGCCATCGCCGCCGTCAAGCCGACCACCGGCGAACTGGCCAACGGCGACTGGCTGGCCGCGCTCAAGGCTTCCGAGCCGAAAGGGGACATGCAGGTCTATGGTCGCGCCGTGGCCCAGCCGCCGCTGGCACCGGCGCGCAAGGCCTTCCGCGATGCCGATGAATTCGTCAACGCCATGCTGCCAATGGCCAAGGAAGCCGCCGACCGCATCGGTGTCGATCCACGCTACCTGGTGGCCCAGGCCGCCCTGGAAACCGGTTGGGGCAAGTCGGTGATGCGCCAGCCCGATGGCAGCAGCAGCCACAACCTGTTCGGCATCAAGGCCAGCAAGAACTGGACGGGCGATTCGGCGCGGGCGATCACCAGCGAATTCCGCAATGGCGCGATGGTCAAGGAGACCGCCGAGTTCCGTTCCTACGCCTCGTACCGCGACAGTTTCCATGACCTGGTCAACCTGCTGCAAAGCAACAGTCGCTATCAAGATGTGCTGAAGTCGGCCGATAACCCGGAACAGTTTGTACGCGAGTTGCAGAAGGCCGGTTACGCCACCGACCCGAACTACGCCAATAAGATTTCGAACATAGCCCGGCAGATGACGAGTTACCAGAACTACGCGTCGGCTGGTGCCACCACGACTTTATAAGGTCTGAACCATGAGTTTGCTCAATATCGGGATGTCGGGTCTGTCCGCAAGCCAGACCGCACTGGTGACCACGGGTAACAACATCGCCAACGTCGATACCGCAGGGTATTCGCGTCAGCAGACCGTGCAGACCACCAAGGCGTCGAACCAGTACGGCAACGTGTTCATCGGTTCCGGCACGACCCTGGCCGATGTGCGCCGGGTGTACAACGCCTATCTCGAAGCGCAACTGAAAACCACCACCTCGCTCAACAGTGACGCGGCGGCCTACCAAGGGCAGATCACTCCGCTCGACTCTCTGTTGTCCGACAGCGGCACCGGCCTCAACGGCGCGTTGACCAAGTTCTTTGCCTCGGTGCAGAACGTCAATGCCAAGCCGGGCGACGATGCGTCCCGCCAGTTGCTGCTCAGCGATGCCCAGGCCTTGAGCAACCGTTTCAATTCGGTTGCCAGCCAGTTGACGGAGCAGAGCCAGAACATCAACGGCAACCTGTCGAACATGGTCGACCAGATCAACAGCCTGGCCACCACCGTTGCTCAGTTGAACAAGAAAATCGCCGAAGTCTCCAATTCCGGTGGCGCGCCGAACGACCTGCTCGACGCCCGCAGCGAAACCATTCGCCAGTTGTCCACTTTCACCGGCACTCAGGTCGTGGAAAACGGCAGCAGCCTGGACATCTACCTCGGTTCCGGCCAGCCGCTGGTCATGGGTAATATCACCAATAAACTCGAAGCGGTGCCGGACAAGAACGATCCGGGACGCATGGGTATCCAGCTCAACAGCGGTTCCAGCGTCATGGACCTTACCCAGGTGCTCACCGGCGGCGAGATCGGCGGCCTGATGCGCTACCGCAGCACCGTGCTCGACCCGGCCATGAACGAGCTGGGCCGCGTGGCGCTGGTTGTCGCCGACCAGATGAACAGCATCCAGGCTTCGGGTATCGACAAGAACGGTGCGTTCGGTTCCAACCTGTTCAGCAGCATCAACAGCGCCGCGCAGATGAGCCAGCGCAGCGTCGCTTCGCTGGGCAACAGCGCAGGCTCCGGCAACTTCAACGTGTCCATCGAAGACACCGGCAAGCTGACCACCAACGACTACAAGATTACCTTTACCAGCGCCACCAACTACACCGTACAGCGCCTGCCTGATAACACGTCGATGGGCGCGTTCAGCACCACGACCACGCCAGCGCCGGTCGTCGATGGCTTCTCGCTGACTTTCGCCAACGGCACCGCGGCCGCGGGCGATTCGTTCAAGATCACCCCGACCCGCAACGCGGCGGGCAGCATCAAGACCGAGATGACCGACTCCAAGCGGCTGGCGATTGCCGCCCCGCTGGGCGCCGCCATCACGCCGGGCGGCAGCGGCACGCTGACCATTCCGGCCAGCGGCCAGCCGACCATGACGACGAAGCTGGACATCTACGACGAAGCCACCACCAGCATCATCCAGAACGGCATCAAGAATTCCATGCCGGTCAAAGTGGTGTTCGGGGCGACTGCGGCCGGTGGCACCAGCCAGGCTTACCAACTGCTCGATGCCAAGGGCGGCTTGATCAGTAGCGGCACGATCAAGCCCGGCCAGAGCAACACTCTTAGCTTGAGCGTTCCGCTCAAGGACGCCACCGGCGCCCCGATCATGGATTCGTCCGTACCGCCGGTGCAGCGCACCGTCACGTTCGACATGTCCATCGCCGGCGCGCCTTCACAAGGTGCCGGCATTGACATAAGCCTTAGCCAGCCCGGCAGCCTGGATAACCGTAACGGTGCCGTGCTCGCTGGCTTGCAGACCGGCAAGACCGTGGACACCAACTCTGCCAGCAAAGGCATTTCCCTGAACGATGCCTACGGCAAGCTGGTGGAAGGGGTCGGCGCCAAGGCCGCCCAAGGCAAGCTGGACAGCGCTGCCACCGGCGCGATCCTGGACAACGCCAAGAATGCCCGCGACTCGTTGTCCGGCGTCGATCTGGATGAAGAAACCGGCAACCTGGTCAAGTTCCAGCAGTACTACACCGCGTCTTCGCAGATCATCAAGGCGGCGCAGGAAATCTTCAGCACATTGATCAACAGTCTTTAAGGAGCCGTAGTCCATGCGCATTTCTACCTCTCAGTTTTACGAAAGCACGGCTGCGAACTACCAGAAAAACTTCGCCAACGTGGTCAAGACCAGCGAAGAGGCCAGCAGCCTGGTGCGGGTGAACACCGCCGCTGATGATCCGGTGGGGGCTTCGCGTCTGCTGCAATTGGGCTCCCAGGCCTCGATGCTGGCCCAGTATGAAACCAACGCCAACACCATCAAGGCCACTCTGGGCACCACCGAAGCGGTGATGAACAGTATCGGCAACGTGTTGCAGCGGGCCAGTGAATTGGCTGTCGGTGCCGGCAACGCCGGTTACACCGACGCCGACCGCCAGGCCAACGCTTCGGAGCTGGCGCAGATCGAAGAACAATTGCTGAGCCTGATGAACAGCAAGGACGAAAACGGCAAGTACATCTTCTCCGGTTCCAAGGGTGACACCATCCCGTTTACCCGCAACACCGATGGCAGCTACAGCTACAACGGTGACCAGGTGACGCTCGACCTGCCGGTCGGCGACACCATGTCGATGGCCACCAACAGCACCGGCTGGGAAGTGTTCCAGCAGGCCGTCAACACCAGCCGCAGTCAGGTCACCCGCACCGCGCCGCCGGTGGATGATGGGCGCGTGGTCTTGTCCAACGGCCAGGTGTCATCCAGTGTCAGCTATAACAGCAAGTTCCGTAGCGGCGAGCCGTACACCGTTGAGTTCACCAGCGGTACGCAACTGAGAATCACCGACTCGCTCGGCAATGACGTAACCGCCGAAGCCAGCCAGGGCGGGGCATTTGACCCTAACAGCAAGAGCGGGCAGGCCGTGCAGTTCCGTGGCTTGGAATTGACGTTGAATATCAACCTGCAAACGGGTGATGTCCCCGGTACGGTGTTGCCAGGCCATACCTTCACCTTGGCTGCCAAGCCGGACACCTTTGTGCCGATGCGCAGTCCCGGTAACCCTACCGCAGTGCAGATCACCGGCAGTGAAATCACCGATCCGGTGGCTTACCACGCCAGTTTCCCTACGGGGGCGGCCGTGTTGAAGTTCACCAGCGCCACCGATTTCGATCTCTATGCGGCGCCACTGACGACTGGCAGCCAACCCGTGTCAAGTGGCACGCTGGCCGGCAACGTGGCGACTGCATCGGGCGTAAGCTTTACCTTGAACGGCACGCCGGGCGCGGATGATCAGTTCAGCATCGCGGTCAACACCCACGAAACCCAGAACATCCTGGATACCGTGAATCAGTTGAGGACTGCCCTGAACACGCCTACCAACGGTGATCTGATCGCGCTGCAGAAGTTGCAGGCTTCGCTGGCTTCCGGTATCGGCAACCTGGCAAGCGGCACCGATCAATTGTCCAGTGCCTTGAGTTCAGTGGGTGGTCGTGGTCAGGCCCTGGAAACCCAGAGCGACACCAATCAGAGCTTGATCCTGGCCAATAACCAGACCCAATCGTCGATCCGTGATTCCGATCCGGCTGAGGTGATGACTCGCCTGACGTTGCAACAGACCATGCTGCAAGCCTCGCAACTGGCGTTCAGCAAGATCAGCCAGTTGGGTCTGTTCAACAAGATCTGAGCCGGTATCGACCGAGCCGCCAACCGTCTTTTTTTAAGCGGTTTCGGGGCTCCGACCTGAAAAGGCCGGGGCCCGCCGCTCGAGAGTTTTAACTGTGAAGTCACTCCCCCTCGTCAGCATCGTCATCCCCGCGTACAACCCGCGGTTCTTCGACCAGGCACTGTTCAGCGCCTTGGCCCAGACTTACGAACACATCGAAATCATTGTCTGCGACGATTCATCCGGTGATGAAATTCGCCACATCGTCGAGTCTTTCACCGAGCCGGCCCATCCGATCCGCTATCTGAAAAATCCACAGCG
This sequence comes from Pseudomonas sp. FSO-7, assembly GCF_059579345.1. Classification (NCBI taxonomy): domain Bacteria; kingdom Pseudomonadati; phylum Pseudomonadota; class Gammaproteobacteria; order Pseudomonadales; family Pseudomonadaceae; genus Pseudomonas; species Pseudomonas sp. FSO-7. The sequence continues at coordinate 1,802,952 of NZ_CM184193.1, forward strand.
ATTGGGGCTTCAGGGCAATCTGTTGCGCTGTGTCGAAGAGGCGCAGGGCGAATTCATCAAGGTGTTGTGCGATGACGACCGTCTATTCGCACCGAGTATTGCGATGCAGGCCCAGGCGCTGATGGATTATGCTGATGTCAGCGTTGTGTTTGCGCTTCGGCTGTTGTGTGACGCAGGTAACTTCATCCTGCCACCCCGTATGGACAACTGCCGCTTTTCGCCAAATGACGCTTTGCTCAAGGGCGACGACATGCTGGCCATTTTCGAGAGCACGCCAATCAACTTCGTTGGCAATTTCAGTTCGGTCCTGATGCGTCGCGCCGATGTGCTGGAATTGCTGCCGGCGCTGATTCAGGACGGTACCGGTTTTGTCGCGTTGCTCGACTTTGCTTTGTTCGTCTGCCTGATGCGTCGCGGCAACCTGATTGCCTTGAATACCGTGTTGAGTATCGAACGGCTGTACCCGGAGCGTTTGAGCAAGACTCCGGAAATGCTCAAGGCCGCGAAGGCAGAGTGGGAATGGCTGGCGCAGATGCTTGTTGCGCGCAGCGGCGAAGCGGCTCCGGCCTCGGGTTGGGTGCGCTGCATCGATCTGAGTAAAATCACTGACCAGCCTCATGCCTGGCAGGAACTCTGCGTAACCCGCGTGTTGGGCAACCGCAATACCGTCGTCAACGGCCGGGTAGGCGCCCGGAGCGAGAGCTATGCCGAGTTCTACCGTGAATGGTTGTCGAATCGTCGTTTCAGTGAGGTCGAACAGCGTGTCATTCCTGCGCGTATCGACAGTTGGCCGTTGCGTCCGAACATCGTGCCCATTGTCATCGACGGTGCCGGTGACAATGTGGCATTGGCGTCCACGCTGCGCAGCATAGACGGCCAGCTCTATCCGGCCCAGGCTGTCGTGGTGCTTTCCGACGCCCGTTGCGAGGCCAATGACCGGGTTTTGCAGTTGCCTTATCAGCCCGATTGGGCGCGGCAACTCAATGCCATTGTCCCGCAGTTGGAGGGCGCGCATTGGTTCTATCTTCTGCGCGCTGGCGATACCCTCCGTGATTCAGCGTTGTTGATCCTGGCCGAACGCGTGACCGGGAAGCCGGGAATTCTCTGCGCTTACAGCGATGAGGGCGCACTGGTAAACGGCGAGTCCATCGAGCCGGTATTCAAGCCTGATTTCAACCTCGACCTGATGCGCGCCTATCCCTACGTCGGCCGGGCCCTGGCCTTCGAACGTGAGCGTTTCACGACCGTGGGCGGTTTCGACCCGGCCCATGGCGAACTGGCACCTCACGATTTGCTCTGGCGGTTGGTAGAAGAGGCTGGCCCGCAGACCATCGAGCACATTGCTGAGATTCAGGTGGAGTCGACGCTGAGCTTCGCCCAATGGCTGTCGTGGCCAGGAGTTATTGAGGGCAACGCCCCTATGGTCAGCGCTCACCTGGCGCGCATCGGCGCACCTCATGAGATTCGCCAGGATGTGCTGCCGCTGATCAATCGCATCGACTACCGATATGGCATTCGTCCGTTGGTGTCGATCATCCTGCGTACGGGGGATTCGCTGACAGCCTTGCAGCGCTGCTGCGAAAGCCTGATCGAGCGCACGGCCTATACGCATTATGAAATTCTGATAGTGGATAGCGGCGTCCGGGATCCTGCCATGCTCGGCTGGCTGGCGGACATGGCGCAGTTGGGCGCAAGCATGCTGCGCGTGCTGCGCTACGCCGGTGACGACAATGAGGCTGCGGTGCGTAACTTTGCCGCGAGCCAGGCCCGGGGCGACTACTTGTTGCTGCTTAGCCCACAGATGGTCATTTGCGAAAGTGATTGGTTGGACGAGCTTATCAACCATGCCTTGCGCCCGGAAGTCGCGGTGGTCGGCGCAAGGATACTCAGCCCCCAGGGTACGATTGTCGGCGCAGGGCAGATCCTCGGGTTGGCCGGACCGGTGGGATCACCGTTTTATGGCGAGTCCGCGACCTCTCGTGGCTACATGCAACGCCTGCACACGACCCAGAACTGGAGTTCGGTCAGCAGCGACTGCCTAATGGTGCGCAAGCAGGTGTTTGAGGCGCTCGGTTGCCTTGATGAGACGACTTTCACCCAGGGCCTCAGTGACGTCGATTTGTGCCTGCGCATAGGTAAGGATGGCTATCTGGTGGTCTGGACGCCTTACGCCAGCGTCATGCAAGCGACCGGGCAATCGTCAGCCCAGCCGGAAGAAGCGTTGCAGGAACGCGAGCGTGAAGTTTTCTATCGCAAATGGCTGCCGCAGATTGCTCGTGACCCGGCTTACAGTCCTTCCTTGAGCCTGGGGGCTTCCAGCTTCGGTCTGGAACCCTCGCTACGCAATAACTGGAACCCGTTTTGCACCCGTACATTGCCACTGGTACTTGGTTTGCCAGTCAATGCCACAGCAGTTGGTCATTATCGCGTCACGGCCCCTCTGGCTGAGCTTGAAGCTGCCGGTCGAGTGATTGCTCGGGTGGCCTACGAGTCGCCTTCGACCGTTGAAATCGAGCGACTGTCTCCAGATGCCATCGTGTTGCAGGGGCGCTACAGCGAAGGTGCTGCTGGCGACATTCTACGAATGAAGAAGTATTCCGGCGCTTTTAGGATTTTTGAACTCGACGACTACATCGTAAGCGCGCCCAAGAAAAATACCCACACGCGCAACAAACCGGTCAACACCGAGCAGATGTTGCGCGAGGGTATCGCGTTGTGTGATCGCGTGGTGGTGACAACTCAACCGCTGGCGGATGCCTTATCCTGCATGCACAACGAGATCCGCGTGGTGCCTAACATGTTGCGACCCGAGCCATGGGCCCGGTTGAGCAGCCGGCGCGGAACATCCTCCAAGCCACGGGTCGGCTGGGGCGGGGGGACCAGCCACAGCGGCGATCTGGAAATCATTGCCGACGTCGTCCGCGAACTTGCCAATGAGGTGGAGTGGGTGTTCTTCGGGATGTGCCCGGAAGTATTGCGCCCCTACATTCATGAGTTCCACGCCTCCGTCGGGTTGCAGACTTACCCGTTCAAACTGGCCAGCCTGAACCTCGACCTGGCACTGGCGCCGCTGGAGTTCCATATCTTCAACGACTGCAAGAGCAATCTGCGCTTGCTGGAGTACGGCGCCTGCGGCTACCCGGTGATCTGCACCGACACCAAGGCCTACGACGGCTTCCTGCCGTGTACCAAGGTACGCAGCAACAGCACCGAGGAATGGATCGCGGCAATCCGCATGCACTTGGCCGACCCTGACGCCAGCTACCGCATGGGCGATGAACTGCGCGAAGCGGTGTTGCGCGACTACATGCTCAGCGGCAAGAACCTGCAACATTGGTTGTGGGGTTGGTTGCCGGACTAGCTCTGACAAAACTTGGATCAATGGCGACTTTAGTCGCCTTTTTTTCGCCTCAATCTCCATGCCCACAAGCCGATAAAGGCAGATGAGTTTTTTTTGATCGCGAGCGGCTTTATCCAATGCTGCTTGAAAAAATACCCGGTTTCTCAACAGAGCAAGGAAGAAGCAAATGGCAGTGATAAATGGAACGAGCGGCGTGGATACACTGGCCGGGAGCAGTGATGACGACGAGGTCTATGGATTGGCCTCCAATGATGTGCTCCTGGGGAGCGCTGGGGCGGACAGGCTGGATGGGGGGACGGGGATCGATACGGTGGATTATTCCGCTTCGACGGCTGGCATCGACATTGATATTCGCAACGGTGTCGGCCGGGCTGGTGTCGGTGGTGATGCCGAGGGCGATACGCTGGTCGCTATCGAAAAAGTTATCGGTACGGCATTTGATGACACTTTCACGAGCGCGATTGGTGGCCCTACTTTTGAAGGCGGCGCCGGTAACGATGTTTATAACGTCGCCACAAGTGGCGTGAAAATAATTGAGCAGGACAATGGTGGCATCGACGAGCTGCGTACCAGCTGGAAGTTGATGACCATGGACCCCTTCATTGAAAACATGACCTACACCGGCAGCACAGACTTTACCGGTTACGGCAACGCCAGCGACAACATCATCACCGGCGGCGTGGGCAACGATGTGCTGTTCGGTGGTGACGGCGCCGACCAGTTCTTTGGCGGCGCGGGGCTGGACGTGGCCGGTTATACCGACAGCAAGGTGGCGGTGAACATCAACCTCAAGACGGGTGTTCACTCGGGCATTGCGACTGGCGACACCTTTACCGACATCGAAGTGATTCGTGGCACAGGTGCTGCCGATACCTTCGTGGCGGACGGTCGGGCGATTGGCTTCGACGGCGGCGCGGGCATCGACACGGTGGATTACTCGACGTCGGCCGAGGCCATCAATGTCGATATTCGGGCCTATAAAGGCTTGCCTGGGATTGGCGGTGATGCCGAGGGCGACACGCTGGAAGGGATCGAAAAGGTTATCGGTACGGCGTTCAATGACACGTTCACCAGTGCCTGGGGCGCCGTGACGATGGAAGGCGGGGCAGGGGACGATCTCTATACCGTCAATACCAGCGGCAACAAGACGGTCGAGTTGGTTGACGGCGGCTACGACGAAGTTCGCACTAATCAGGCCACCTTCACCCTGAACCCGTTCATCGAAAAACTGACCTACACCGGCACGGCGACGTTCACCGCGTACGGCAACGCCAGCGACAACGTTATCGTCGGCGGCGTGGGCAACGATGTACTGTTCGGTGGTGACGGCGCCGATCAGCTCTTCGGCGGCGCGGGGCTGGACGTGGCCGGTTATACCGACAGCAAGGTGGCGGTGAATATCAACCTCAAGACGGGTGTTCACTCGGGCATCGCCACTGGCGACACCTTTACCGACATCGAAGTGATCCGTGGCTCGAATTTGAACGACACCTTTGTGGCGGACGGCCGGGCGATCGGTTTTGACGGCGGCGCGGGCATCGACACGGTGGATTACTCGACGTCGGCCGAGGCGATCAACGTCGATATTCGTGTCTATAAAGGCCTGCCTGGAGTTGGCGGTGATGCCGAGGGCGACACGCTGGAAGGGATCGAAAAGGTCATCGGTACCGCATTCAATGACACGTTCACCAGCGCCTGGGGCGCCGTGACGATGGAAGGCGGGGCAGGGGACGATCTCTATACCGTCAATACCAGCGGCAACAAGACGATCGAGTTGGCTGACGGCGGCTACGACGAAGTACGCACTAATCAGGCCACCTTCACCCTGAACCCGTTCATCGAAAAACTGACCTACACCGGCACAGCGGCTTTCACTGCTTACGGCAGTGTCACCGACAACATCATCATCGGCGGCGCAGGTAACGACGTGCTGTTCGGCGGTGACGGCGCCGATCAGCTCTTCGGCGGAGCGGGGCTGGACGTGGCCGGTTATACCGACAGCAAGGTGGCGGTGAACATCAATCTCAAGACGGGTGTTCACTCGGGCATCGCCACTGGCGACACCTTTACCGACATCGAAGTGATCCGTGGCTCGAATTTGAACGACACCTTTGTGGCGGACGGCCGGGCGATCGGTTTTGACGGCGGCGCGGGCATCGACACGGTGGATTACTCGACGTCGGCCGAGGCGATCAACGTCGATATTCGTGTCTATAAAGGCCTGCCTGGAGTTGGCGGTGATGCCGAGGGCGACACGCTGGAAGGGATCGAAAAGGTCATCGGTACCGCATTCAATGACACGTTCACCAGCGCCTGGGGCGCCGTGACGATGGAAGGCGGGGCAGGGGACGATCTCTATACCGTCAATACCAGCGGCAACAAGACGATCGAGTTGGCTGACGGCGGCTACGACGAAGTACGCACCAACCAGGCCAGCTACAAGATGGATCCGTTCATCGAGAAGTTGACCTACACCGGCACGGCCGCTTTCACCGCCTATGGCAACGCTAGCGAAAATATCATTATCGGGGGCGCAGGCAACGACGTGCTGTTCGGCGGTGACGGAGCCGACCAGTTCTTCGGTGGCTCGGGGCTGGACGTGGCCGGTTATACCGACAGTAGCGAGGCCATGTACATCAACCTCAAGACCGGGGTTTATTCGGGTATTGCAGTTGGTGATACCTTTACCGACATTGAAGTTATCCGGGGTTCGAGCTTCAACGACACCTTTGTAGCGGACGGTCTGGCGATTGGCTTCGATGGTGGTCTGGGAATAGACACGGTGGATTATTCGACCTCGGCCGAGGCGATCAATGTCGATATTCGCGTCTATAAAGGCTTGCCTGGGATTGGCGGTGATGCCGAGGGCGACACGCTGGAAGGTATCGAAAAGGTTATCGGTACGGCGTTCAATGACACATTCACCAGTGCCTGGGGGGCTGTAACGCTGGAGGGAGGGCTCGGTGATGACGTCTACATTGTCAACACCAGCGGGAACAAGACGGTCGAGCTGGCCGATGGCGGCTTCGACGAAGTATTTACTAATCAGGCCATCTTCACCATGGACCCGTTCATTGAGAAGATGACTCACACTGGCACGGCGGCATTCACAGGCTACGGCAACACCGGCGATAACATCATCATCGGTGGCGCAGGCAACGACGTACTGTTCGGCGCCGCTGGCGCAGATCAACTCATTGGTGGAGCAGGCGTGGATGTCGCCAGCTATGGCGATAGCCGGGTAGCGGTTACTCTTAATATGACCACAGGCGTCCATTCCGGTATTGCAGCAGGCGATACCTATCAAGAGATTGAAACGCTGCGTGGGTCGGGTTTTAACGACACCTTCATCGGCGGTTCGCAAGCGATGGGCGTGGATGGCGCGTTGGGAACTGATCTGGCCAGCTATGAACAGTCCTCCAGTGCGGTGACCATCGACCTGACAACCAATGTGAATGCCGGTGATGCGGCGGGCGATACGTTTACCGCGATCGAGATCTATCAGGGCTCCAGCTTCGATGACACCCTGTTGGGCTCTGCTAAAGCCGACATTTTTATTGGTGGTGCGGGCGCCGACGTCATCGATGGTCGCGATGGTGTGGATCAGGCCTGGTACATCAACAGTGCTGCCGCAGTGGATATCAACCTTCAGACGGGTATTCACCAGGGCGGCGACGCCCAGGGCGATGTGCTGACTAACATCGAGCGGGTCATGGGCAGCCAGTTCAATGACTCCATGACAGGAGACAGCCTGGCTAACTGGCTGGAGGGTGGGCTGGGCAGCGACACCATCTACGGGGGCGATGGCGCCGATTACATCTATGGCGGCTTGTACACGGCTACAGGCCCGATGCTCCCCGGTAGCTCTACCAACGTTGCCCAGGCCGACCAGCTCTATGGCGGCCTCGGCAATGATGCGATCACCACGGCCAGCCTGGACACCGGAACAGTGGCTTATGGCGAGGCTGGCAACGACGGTATCGCGGTGTTCAGCGGCACTGCTGACGGTGGGGCCGGCAACGATATTCTGTTGGGCAAAGGGGATGGTTTCCGCTTATTGGGCGGGGCAGGCGATGACACTTTGACTGTCGCCGAAGGTGGTCAAGGGTTCGTCAATGGAGGCCAGGATGACGATACCTACGTCATTGATACCTACGGCCAGGTCACGATCAAGGATGACGGCGCAGGAGGATTTGATCGGGTGATGCTGAATGGAATGGCGTCGATGGACACGATAACGACCGTACGAAGTGGCAATGATGCCTATATCTTCAACACCTCCAGCTACCATTCAGGCCAACCTCTTTCGGACATGGGCGTGAAGCTGCAGGACTGGTACGCGGGCTTCAACACCATCGAGCAGTTCCATACGTCCAATGGAGATGTCTTTACGATCCCCGCATAACATCTGCGCGCGCTCCCTCTTACCCGGGGAGCTTGATCAAGAGCAGGGCTACAGGAGCGCCTCTGGGTCTTATTGACCCAGAGGCGCTTTTTTTGCCCGCAGCATGGGCGCAATCTTACGCAGGCGAGTCCTGCCGTAGGCGGACTGTCTGGTGCGGAACTTGCAGTCCAGCGCAAAGCGCTCGAAGAGCGTCAAGTTTCCTTACGAGCTCTGTCATCAAGTCAGTATTGACTGGTGACATGGATGTCATGAAAAACCAAGGGATGGAAAACAGTTGAAAACCCCTAACGCTGTCAGTGCGCCTGTTGTCGCGCCTCCATTGAAATCGGCACTGCGCCGGGGGCTGATAGGCGCCGCGCTGTTTTCCGGGGTGATCAATATCCTGGCGCTGATTGGCCCGGTGTTCATGCTGGAAGTGTATGACCGGGTCATTCCCAGCCAGAGCGTCCCGACCCTGGTCGCCCTGGGGCTGCTGGCGCTCGGGGTTTATGCGCTTTCGGGCCTGCTGGATATCATTCGCTCCCGAGTCATGGTGCGAATTGCCTCCTCGCTGGATCTGACACTGTCTTCGAGAGTCTTCAGCGTGATTGCCGGTGCTTCGCTGAAAACGCCGATTACCGGAGACGCTTTGAAACCGGCCCAGGAGCTGGACCAGATCCGCAGTTTTATTGGCGGTCCGGGACTTGTGGCATTTTTCGATTTGCCGTGGATGCCGGTTTACCTCGCGGTCTGCTTCTATATTCATCCGCTGTTTGGGCTTTTGACCGTCGGCCTGATGATCATCCTCATCGGTCTGACCCTGATCACTGACCGGCAAACCCGCAAATTGATGCAGGCGTCGGCCGATGCTTTGAACACGCGCAATCACCTGGGCCAGCAAGCTCACCAGAACGCCGAAGCGCTGATGGCCATGGGCATGTTGGCCAATACGTCGACTATCTGGCAGAAGAATCACAGCACCTTCATCACCCTGCAACGACGTTCGATCGACATCGGCGGCTTTTACGGTGGCATTTCCAAAACCCTGCGCCAGGTCGTTCAGTCGGCCGCTCTGGCCCTGGGCGCATGGCTGGTGATCCAAGGCGACTTGAGTGGCGGCACGATGATCGCGGCCTCGATTATTGTGGCGCGGACCCTGGCACCGGCGGAGCAGGTCATTGCCTCGTGGCGCAGCCTGTTGGGTGCCCAGATCGCCTGGAAGAAGCTGCTGGAAGTGTTCTCGCTGTTCCCGGATGCCCAGAGCAAGACCGAGCTGCCCGCGGCCCATCGCAACTTGCAGGTCGAAAGTGTTTTCGCCGCGCCGCCCGGCGCGCAGCGCCTGACCTTGCAAAATATCAACTTCATGGTCGCCGCAGGCACTGCCGTTGGTGTAGTGGGGCCGAGCGCATCGGGCAAGTCGTCATTGGCGCGTGTGCTGGTCAACGCCTGGGCACCGGCTCGTGGGCATGTCCGGCTCGATGGCGCGCCGCTGGATCTGCTGACCGAACAGGCTCGAGGCAAGTTGATCGGTTATCTGCCGCAAAGCGTTGGACTGTTTACCGGAACCGTCGCCCAGAACATCGCCCGACTAGACCCTTCGGCACCGGACAGTGCGATTGTCAGCGCAGCGCAATTGGCTGGGGTTCATGAGCTGATCCTGCAGTTGCCCCAAGGCTATGAAACCCAAGTAGGCGAGGGCGGGGTCAACCTATCGGCCGGCCAACGCCAACGGGTGGCGCTGGCCAGGGCATTGTTCGGTGATCCGTTCCTGGTGGTGCTGGATGAGCCAAATTCAAATCTCGATGCCGAAGGCGAACAGGCGTTGGCCAAGGCCATCCTGGCGCTCAAGGCCCGTGGTGCCATCGTGGTGGTGATTGCCCATCGCACCAATATCTTGTCGGTGATTGACCATGTGCTGATTCTCGAAAACGGCATGCAAGCGGCTTTCGGCCCCAAGGATGCCGTCCTTAAAAGGCCGCCTACGCCAGCTCCCCGGCCCGCCAACAATGTCGTGGAATTGGGAGTGCCCAACTGATGCAGACCGATCAAGAAGCCAATCTGACCGATTCTTTATCCCGTCATCTGCGTTGGGGGGCGGTGTCATTGATGCTGCTGCTCGGCGGAAGCCTGACTTGGGCGATGCTGACCAACCTGTCTGGTGCAGTCATTGCTTCGGGGGTGGTGGCCGTGGAGGGCAGCGTCAAGACGATCCAGCATCCTACCGGAGGTGTGGTAGCCGAATTGCTAATCAAGGAAGGGCAGACAGTCGCGGCAGGGGACGTGTTGTTGCGCCTCGATGCCACATTGCCCGCCGCCAGCCAGGCCATCGTCAGCAAATCGTTGAACCAGGCCTGGGCCCGTCTGGCTCGCCTGGAGGCCGAGCGGGACAATGCCAGCGAAGTGACGGTGCCAAAAGAGCTGCTGAGTCGTATGAGCGTGGAAGAGGCCAAGACAGTCATGGCCAGCGAGCAGCAATTGTTCATCGACCGCCGCGCTTCCCGGGAAGGCCAGAAGAAGCAACTGCGCGAGCGTGTCCAGCAACTCAACGAAACCATTGCCGGTCACGACCTCCAGCAGAAAACCAAGTTGGAAGAGATCGAGCTGATCGACTCGGAATATCAGGCCGTCAAAAAGCTGTTCGACAAAGGCATGATGACCCTCGACCGGGTTAACGCCCTGGCTCGAGGTATTGCCCGCTTGCGCGGAGAGCGGGGACAGTTGATGGCGTCCATTGCCGAGGCGCGGGGCAAGATCGCCGAAACCGAGCTGCAACGACTTCAGGTTGACCAGACTTTCCGCAGCGAAGTGTCCCAGGAACTGCGGGATTTGTTGGCCCGTCAGGGCGAATTGATCGAGCGGGAAATTACGGCCAGCGATCAGCTCAAACGCATCGACATCACCTCGCCGATTGCCGGGCGCGTGCAGCAATTGGCCGTGCACACAATCGGTGGCGTCATCTCACCGGCCGAGGGGCTCATGCAGATCGTACCCGCCGACGATGAACTGCTGGTGGAGGCGAAAATCAGTGCCCAGGACATTGACCAACTAACGGTCGGGCAATCCGCGACCTTGCGCTTGAGTGCGTTCAACCGTAGTACCACGCCGGAACTGACCGGCACCGTGGTGCGGCTGTCAGCGGATCTGATTCAGGATGAGCGCACTGGGGTGGGCTTCTATAGAGCGGGCATCAAGATTCCTCAAAGTGAATTGGCAAAACTGCAAGGGCTAGCCCTGGTGCCGGGAATGCCGGTTGAGTCAATGATTCAGACCGGCTCCAGAAACGTCATGTCTTACCTGCTTAAACCGATCAGCGACCATGCCCAACGAGCATTCAGAGAGGGCTAGTTCTTCATTCTGAATGGCTGGTGAGGTTATAAACGCCAGAGCCTTAGATATCAGCATTCGCTGGCGCGTTTCCTGCAAGTCCCCCTCATATCGCCATAAAACGAGCGCTCGCGGCCCGTCGCAGCGCCCGGATTGGCATTGAAGGTGTAATCCCTGCGCCCGCACAGCGAAACAACGCTTGGCCGAGCCCGGTGATGAACAAGAGGGGAGACGATGAAGGCAGTTATCTTGGCAGGTGGTCTCGGCACGCGGATCAGCGAGGAGTCGCACCTCAAGCCCAAGCCGATGATCGAGATCGGCGGCAAGCCAATTCTTTGGCACATCATGAAGCAGTATTCCGCCCATGGAATCCATGACTTCGTGATCTGCCTGGGCTACAAGGGCTATGCCATCAAGGATTTTTTCGCCAACTACTTCCTGCACACCTCTGACGTCACCTTCGACATGTGCAACAACCGCATGGACGTTCACCAGAACTACAGCGAGCCGTGGCGCGTGACGCTGATCGACACCGGCGAAGACACCATGACTGGCGGCCGGCTGCGCAGGGCGGCGCGTTATCTGGAAAATGAAGAGGCGTTCTGCTTCACCTATGGTGATGGCGTGTCAGACCTCAATATTGGCGCGCTCGTGGATTTTCATTTGTCCCACGGCAAGCTTGCCACCGTGACAGCGGTCCAGCCCCCAGGGCGTTACGGTGCGTTGGAGCGCGACGGCGATAGCGTTCTGGGTTTCACCGAAAAACCTCGAGGTGACGGTGGCTGGATCAATGGGGGCTTCTTTGTGCTCTCGCCAAAAGTCTTGCCGTTTATCACAGATGACCAAACGTCCTGGGAGGCCGAGCCGCTGGCGGCGTTGGCGACCGAGCAGCAGCTCCAGGCGTTCCAGCACGATGGTTTCTGGCATCCAATGGACACCCTGCGGGATAAAAACCACCTCGAAGCCCTGTGGCAAAGCGGTGAGGCCCCATGGAAGCAATGGTCTTGAATCCGGAATTCTGGCGTGGCAAGCGCGTACTGGTCACCGGCCATACCGGCTTCAAGGGCAGTTGGCTGACGTTGTGGCTTCAAAGCCTGGGGGCCAAGGTCAGTGGTTTTTCCCTTGACCCGGCCACCCAGCCAAACCTGTTCGAGCTGGCCCGCGTGAGCGAGGGCATCGATGACCGGCGCGGTGACTTGCGCGACCTCGGCGCCTTGTTGGAGCTGCTGGCCGACGTGCAGCCGGAAATCGTTCTGCACCTCGCGGCGCAGCCGTTGGTGCGTGAAGGTTATCGTGACCCGTTGGGCACGTATTCCAGCAACGTCATGGGCACTCTCAACCTGCTGGAAGCGGTTCGCCAGGTGGGGGGGGTCAAGGCGTGTGTACTGGTCACCACTGACAAGGTCTACGCCAACCAGGAATGGTTATGGCCCTACCGCGAAAACGAGGCCTTGGGCGGTCACGACCCCTATAGCAGCAGCAAGGCCTGCTGCGAATTGCTGGCGCAGTCTTATGTCGCCTCATTCTTTTCGGCTGAGCGCTACGCCGAGCATGGCCTGGCCCTGGCCACGGCACGGGCCGGCAACGTGCTGGGCGGCGGTGATTTCGCTCCCGAGCGCCTGATTCCCGATGTGCTTAAAGCCTGGTCGGCAGACGAGCCGGTGACGCTGCGTTATCCACAAGCCGTTCGTCCATGGCAGCACGCCCTGGAACCGTTGGCCGGTTACCTGCAATTGGCTGAGTGCTTGTATCAGCAGGGGCCAGAGTTCGCCGGTGCCTGGAACTTCGGCCCGGGCGAAGCCGACATGTGCAGCGTCGGCGAAGTCGTCCAGTTGCTGGCCGAGCGCTGGCCGCAAGCGCCGGGTCTGCGCATCGAGTCGAGCGACTTGCACGAGGCCGGCCTGTTGCGTCTGGACAGCAGCCGTGCCCGGCAGTTGCTTGGCTGGCAGCCGCGCTGGTCGCTACAACAATGCCTTGCCCAGACCCTGGATTGGCACTTGGCCTGGCAGAACGGCGACGACATGCGCCAAGTCACGTTGGGTCAGTTGAACCTATATCGAGGCGCGTTGTGAGCGAGTTTTCCTTGAAGGCGTTGCCGCTGGCCGGTCTGTTCAGCGTCCAGCACAAACGCTTCGAAGACCAGCGCGGGCATTTCGCCCGGCTGTTCTGCGAAGGCAGCCTGAGCGCATTCGGCCAGCCGTTCCATATCCGCCAGATCAATCATTCCTGCACCCATGAGCGCGGTAGCGTGCGTGGCTTGCATTATCAGAACGCGGCGCAACCGGAAGCCAAGCTGATTACTTGTCTACGTGGCGAAGTCTGGGATGTGGCCGTGGATTTGCGTCCCGATTCCGATACGTTCCTGCATTGGCATGCCGAGCACCTGAAGGCCGGCGATGGTCGCAGCCTGTTGATCCCGGCCGGGTTCGCCCATGGGTTCCAGACCCTGACCGACGATGCCGAACTACTTTACTTGCATAGCACCGACTACGCCCCGGAGCATGAGGGCGGCCTGTCGGTGAGTGATCCGCGGCTGGCGATTGCCTGGCCGCTGCCTGTCAATAATCTGTCGAGTCGGGACAGCAACCACCCCTTGCTTGACGAGCGTTTCGCTGGAGTGCGTCTATGAACTGCCGAGGTTGCGGGACTGCCCTGGCTTTGCCACTGATTGACCTCGGTACGTCGCCGCCGTCCAACGCCTATGTGCGGGCCGATCAGTTGGAACAGGCCGAGCAGTGGGTGCCGCTCAAAGTCGCGGTGTGCCAGCAATGCTGGTTGGTGCAGACAGAGGATTACACCCGCGCGGACACACTGTTCGACGCCGAGTACGCCTATTTCAGCTCTTTTTCCAGCACCTGGCTGGCCCACGCCGAGCGCTATGTTGCCGAGATGGCCGAACGCTTCGACCTCAGTGCCGACAGTCGCGTGGTGGAAATTGCCGCCAACGATGGCTACCTGTTGCAGTACGTGGCCAAGCGCGGTATTCCCTGCCTGGGCGTCGAGCCGACGCACAGCACCGCCGAGGCCGCCCGTGCCAAAGGCCTGGAGATCCGCGAGTTGTTCTTTGGACGCGAAACGGCCACGAAGCTGAACAGCGAGGGCTGGGCAGCGGATTTGATGGCGGCCAACAACGTATTGGCCCACGTGCCGGATATCAATGATTTCCTCGCCGGTTTTGCCACCCTGCTCAAGCCGACCGGTGTCGCCACGTTCGAGTTTCCGCAACTGCTCACATTGATGGCCGGGCAGCAATTCGACACGCTGTATCACGAGCATTTTTCCTACTTGTCGCTGACGTCCGTGCATACCCTGTGCGAGCGCAATGGACTTGAAGTATTCGATGTCAGCCAACTGTCGACCCATGGCGGTTCATTGCGGGTCTTCGTCCAGCGTGTTGACGGCATTCGACGCCCGGTCCAGTCCTCGGTGCAACGACAATTGCAGGCCGAACTGCATGCAGGCGTAAATACCGCCGCGTACTACACCACCCTGGCGCCGGCCGCCGAAGCGATCAAGCATGGCCTGTTGCGCTTTTTGTTGCAGGCCAAGGCCGATGGCAAGCATGTGGTTGGCTATGGCGCGGCGGCCAAGGGCAACACCTTGCTCAACTACGCCGGGGTCAAGTCTGACCTGCTAGCGTGGGTGGCGGATGCCAATCCGCACAAGCAGGGTAAATACTTGCCGGGCAGTCGGATCCCCATCGTATCGCCCGAGCGTATCGCAGCGGAGAAACCCGATTACGTTCTCGTCCTGCCCTGGAACTTGCTGAGCGAAGTCAGCCAGCAGTTGGTTGAGGTTCGCCAATGGGGCGGGCAATTCGTCATCGCGGTGCCTGAGTTGACGCTGCTATGAAGGTTTTAGTAACCGGCGCCACCGGGTTTGTCGGCCGTCATCTGGTCGCGGCCTTGCTCGCTCGCGGTTGTCAGGTGCGGGCCGTTGCGCGCCGGGTGGATCCGGCCAGGGCATTGCCGTGGTTCGACCGGGTTGAATTCGTCGCGGCCGATGTTCACGCCGAAGAACTGGACGTCGCTGCATTGGTCGAGGGTATCGATGCCTTGGCGCATCTGGCGTGGCCGGGACTGCCGAATTATCAGGCGCTGTTTCATTTCGAACAGAACCTGATGGCCGATTATCAGTTCATCAAACAGGCCGTCGTGGCGGGGATTGCTCAGGTGCTGGTCACTGGCACCTGTTTCGAATATGGCCTGCAGAGCGGGCCGCTCGACGAGCAGACTACGCCGCAACCGACCAACCCATACGGCTTAGCAAAAAATACCTTGCGGCTGTTTCTCGAACAGCTGCGACACGAGCACCCGTTTACTTTGCAGTGGGCGCGGCTGTTCTACCTGCACGGCACCGGTCAGAACCCCAGCAGCCTGCTCGCGGCGCTGGACCGGGCCATCGATGCCCAAGCCTCTGTCTTCGATATGTCCGGGGGCGAGCAACTGCGCGATTACCTGGCAATAGAAACAGCGACTGCTCATCTGGCGGGGTTGCTGTTGCGACGTGAATTCAATGGTGTCGTCAATTGCTCAAGTGGCGAACCGGTATCGGTGCGCGCGCTGGTGGAAGCACGACTGCGCGAGCGTGGCGCGGCCATTCGCCTGAACCTGGGCCATTATCCTTATCCGACTCATGAACCCATGGCGTTCTGGGGAGTGGCCGAACGTTTGCACACTTTGTTGGGAGCCGAACATGACGCGTGAGCTGTACCGGGCCACCGGACTTCCGGTTCTGCAGAACCGTACCTTCGCCGATGAACAGTCGGCCAAAGCCTCGGCGTGTGCCGATATGGTCCTGGTCCAGGACGAAGTGAGCGGTTTGGTCTTCAATCAGGCATTCGATGCCGACAAGCTCAGCTATGACAGTGATTATCAAAACGAACAAGCCCACTCGGGGCAGTTTCAGCAGCATCTGGCTGATGTCGAGGGCATCATCGCCCGGCATTTCAGCGGCAATGAACTGATTGAGGTAGGTTGTGGCAAAGGCTACTTCCTGGAGCTGCTCAAGGAGCGGGGCTACGCCATCACCGGTATCGACCCGGCTTATGAAGGCGACAGCGCTGATGTGATCAAGGCACCGTTCACCCGTGACCTGGGACTGTCGGCCGACGCGGTGGTGCTGCGTCATGTGCTTGAACACATCCAGGACCCCGTGGCTTTCCTTACTGAAATCGCAGCGGCCAATCAGGGCGGACAAATCTATATCGAGGTGCCGTGTCTGGACTGGATCCTGGAGCATCGCGCCTGGTTCGACCTGTTCTACGAGCACGTCAATTATTTTCGCCTTGATGACCTGCGCCGGATGTTCGGCACGGTGCACGAAGCCGGGCATCTGTTCGGCGGCCAGTACCTGTACATCGTCGCCGATCTGGCGACGTTGCGCATGAGCCCGGAACAACCGGTGCCTAAGCTGGAATTGCCCGACGGGTTCACCGCCAGCCTCGGGCGAGCCGTGCGGATCATCCGGACTGCGCCGCAGCAGCGTTTCGCGATCTGGGGCGCCTCTTCCAAAGGCGTGATCTATTCCCTGTTCCTGCAACGGGCCGGAGTAGCGGTGGACTGCGTGGTGGATATCAATCCGGCAAAGCAGGGGCGGTACCTGCCACTGAGTGGCCTGCGCGTCTGCTCGCCCATAGAGGCGACGGAGACTCTGCCCGAGGGCGCGCACGTGTTCGTGATGAACTCCAATTACCTTGAAGAAATCAAGCGGATGACCGGTGGACGCTACGTTTACCACGCCGTTGACAGCGCTTCGTTCCAATAACCACGAGATTCGAAAAAATGACCGACAACACTATCCATAAAGCTTTCGAAGCCCAATGCCAGACCGAAATCGCCGGTCAAGGCCAAGACCAGAAACTTGTCGGCTTGGCCAAGGAATTTTTCAACGAATCGGCCCGCCACAAGTACAGCTACCATTTTTCATGGATGGGCCGACCGATCATCCAACTGCCCCAGGACATGATGGCCATGCAGGAACTGATCTGGCAGATCAAGCCTGACCTGATCATCGAGTGCGGTATCGCCCACGGTGGTTCAATCATCTATTACGCCTCGTTGTTGGAGCTGCAAGGCCATGGTGAGGTGCTGGGCATCGACCTGGATATCCGCCCTCACAACCGTGAAGCCATCGAGAGCCACCCGATGAGCAAACGCATTTCGATGATCGAGGGTTCGAGTATCGATCCGGCCATTGCCGAGCAGGTCCATGCAGCGGCCAAAGGCAAGAAGGTTATCCTGGTGCTCGATTCCAACCACACCCATGATCATGTGCTCGAAGAGCTGCGTCTGTATGCGCCGTTGGTTTCGGTGGGCAGCTATTGCGTGGTGATGGACACCGTGGTCGAAGACATGCCGGCGGACTTTTTCCCGGATCGCCCATGGGGGCCGGGCGACAATCCGAAAACCGCGGTGTGGAAATACCTCGAAGAAAACGACAGCTTCGAAATCGACCAGCAACTGCAGAACAAGTTGCTGATCACCGTTGCACCGGATGGTTATCTGCGTCGGGTTCGTTAATCCATCCGTTTCAAGTCATTGGCGTCTGGCAGGTTGTGGGGACAGGAAATATGCAGGTTCGAAACAATATTCAAAATAACGTGGCACCGCTGAACGAGCGGTTCACCGTGGTGGTGATTTCCCACAACCGCAGCGCATTTCTGCGGCGTACCTTGCATTACTACAGCAGTTACCCCTGTTCGGTGCTGGTGCTTGATTCGTCAGTTGAGCGCGATGAGCAAATCGCTCGGGATTTTCCGTCGGTTGATTATCGTCATTTGCCTCAGTTCACCTACAAAGGGCTTCAGGAAAAACTGACCTATGGCGTCAACGAGGTCAGGACGCCTTACATGGTGTTCGCCGCCGATGATGATTTCCTGCTGCACGATGCCCTGACCGAGTCGGTAGAGTTTCTCGAAGCCAACCCCGACTATGGCCTGTGCCATGGTTACGGGATCATGTATATGTCCTGCGCGACTGAAGTGAATTACTTCCGTCGCGATCGCAAGGTGCATGAGGATTACAACAGCGAGCTGGCCGAAGACCGAGTTATCCGCTTCATGGACCAGTTCCTGCCGCCATTTTATGCCGTGACCCGCACTGATCTGCTGCAACAGTGGTATGGCCTGTTGCCGCCGGGCACCAGTTTTGAATGGCAGGAGATCGGCCACACCTTTTATCTGCTGGCCTGCGCCAAGGCGCGGATCCTGCTGATTCCATTCGCCGTTCGCGAAATCAACTACGGTGGCTCAGAGCACAACACCAACGTGTTGACCGTGCTCAGCTACAAGGACGCCAAAAGCGTCGCCGAGCGAGAGCAGTTCGCCGAGTTCCTGGCGTCCCTTCCGACACCGCTGTGCGAGCAGGCTCCGGGACGGATCAAGCAGATTGCCCTGGACAGCTTTGCGGCCATGGCTGACTGCTTGCTGCAGGGGCGCTCGCTCAAAGGCACCCAGATCATTCGTTCCGCCTGGTTGGAGGCGGGTGGCGAGCCTGTCCGTTCGTTTGGCCCGCAACAATTTGTCGAGATGCCTTTCTACAACCAGCGGGTATTCGATCTGCTGACCGAGTTCGAATTCCTGCTGCACGCCATGCCGGCCGGACGCCTGCAGCTTCAGCAATTGGAAGGCATTCTGCTGCGCCAGCATGAACTGATGCGCGTGCAGCCCAACGACAACGAACGCACATTGCGCAGTCGTTTGTGGGAAGCGCAAGGTCTGTACGCGTTCAACCGCACCGTGGTCAAGCGCCTGGCCGAATCGTTGAAGAACAGCGAAGAACCTGATGAAGCATTGAAGTTGCAGGCCTGGGCCGAGCGGCTGGATTCGGTGCCGGGGCAG
This sequence comes from Pseudomonas sp. FSO-7, assembly GCF_059579345.1. Classification (NCBI taxonomy): domain Bacteria; kingdom Pseudomonadati; phylum Pseudomonadota; class Gammaproteobacteria; order Pseudomonadales; family Pseudomonadaceae; genus Pseudomonas; species Pseudomonas sp. FSO-7. Next base: position 1,821,861 of record NZ_CM184193.1, read on the forward strand.
CAGGATCGCCGGTTGCTGGAAAACATGCACTCCGGCCGCCTGTTGAACTGGCTCGAAGCGCGTAATCCAGATGCACAGCAGCTCCAGTCCATCGCGGCTCACCTGGCTGAGCATCAAGGCGGACCGCGATTCGGTATCCTCTTGCTGGACCTGGACGCTGACATGTTCAAGCTGCAGGCCACCTTTGACAGTCTGGTCGGCGGCCATTGCAAAGCCTTTAACGTGGTGGTCTTCACCACCGGCGACTTACCGGCGACCACCTCGGTACGTGACACCGTGCACTTCGTCAAAGTCAGCCCCGCCAACTATGTCGAGCGCATCAACCAGATCATCGGGCAGTCCAGCGCCGACTGGCTGATGCTGGCCGAGGCCGGTGACCAGTTCACCGCCAGCGGCCTGCTGCGCGCCAGCCTTGAGCTGATCGGTGCCGAAGGTGTGCGCGCCGTGGCCATGGATGAAATCCAGCGCAAGGCTGACGGCAGCCTCACCGACGTGTTCCGCCCAGGCGTCAACCTCGATTTGCTGCAATCGGTGCCCTCGTTGATGGCGCGTCACTGGCTGATTCGTCGTGATGTGCTGGCCCAGGCTCGCGGCTTTACGGCTGAATACACCCGGGCCCTGGAGCTGGACCTGTTGTTGCGCCTGATTGAAGACGCAGGTTTGGCCGGCCTGGCGCATCTAGCCGAGCCGTTGTTGATCTGCAATGCGCCGACAGAGGAGGAAAATCCTCAGGAACGTCAGGTACTGACACGTCATTTGGCTGCCCGAGGGTATCGTGCCCAAATCACCTCGGCGCAGCCGCTGACGTACCAGATCGATTACCAGCACGCCGAACGGCCCATGGTATCGATCATTCTCGAAAGCCGGGACAACCTTGAGCAAGTACAGCAGGCGCTGGTCAGCGTGCTGCAGCGCACGCGTTACCATCGCCATGAAATTCTGATCGCGGACAATCATAGCCAGTCCGAAGAGTTGGCCCAGTGGCTCGACAGTCTGGACGGGAAGGGCGATCGGATCCGTATCCTGCGCAGCGACCGGCGCCTCAGCGCTTCGGCCCTGAATAACTGGGCGAGTGCCCAGGCCAAAGGGGATTACCTGGTGCTGCTGTCGGCTCAGGTGCAAGTGATCAACGCCAACTGGCTCGACAGTCTGCTCAATCAGGCCCAGCGGCCTGAAGTGGGGATCGTCGGCAGCAAGCAGATGGACATGCGCGGCATCACTACTCAAGCTGGCCTGGTGCTCAGTCCCGACGGCACGGTGGGCTCGGTATTTGTCGGCGAACGTAAGGACGCCAAGGGTTACGTCAACGGCCATCAGGTAGAGCAGAACTACTCGGCGGTGTCCGGCGTTTGCCTGATGATCCGCAAGGATCTGTTCAACGCCGTGGGGGGGCTGGACGAGACACATTTTGAAGACGCCTTCGCCGATGTCGACCTGTGCCTGAAAGCCGCGGACGCGGGTTATCTCACGGTCTGGACGCCTCAGGCCCAAATGCTGCATCCCGGAACGTTGGCCCAAGCCCCTCAGGCCGCCGACGCTTTGCGGGAAAAATGGCAGGCGCGCTTCGAACACGACGCCGCTCGTAATCCCAACCTGGTCCTGACGGGCGCTGGCTTCGCACTGGGCGATGCCACGGCGGTGGACTGGGCGCGGGTGCTTTCATAGGTCTGGTTGTTCAAAAAGGACTCATCGTATGGTTAACGACAAATGGAATTTCAAAAAAGCGTGCTTGCCCTGGTTGCCTGCATCATGCGTTGAGTCTCAGTTATGACGCCGTATCGAATTCCTTATGGCAGGCAAAGCATTAATCAGGCAGACATTGACGCAGTCATGGAGGTGCTTACGTCGCCTTGGCTGACCCAGGGGCCTACCATTGAACGTTTTGAGAATGCGTTGGCTGAGCATTGCCAGGCGAACTATGCAATTGCCGTATGCAACGCCACAGCGGCTTTGCACATAGCCTGTCTCGCCGCGGGGCTGGGACCAGGAGATCGCCTTTGGACGAGCCCGAACACTTTTGTCGCGTCGGCAAACTGCGGGCGCTACTGCGGGGCTGAAATCGACTTCGTTGACATTGATCCTGGCACGCTGAATCTGGATGCGAAGTTGCTGGCGGACAAGCTTGCAGTAGCTGAGGTAGCTGGAAAGCTACCCAAAGTTGTTGTGGCGGTCGCTTTTGCGGGACAGAGTTGTGACATGCGGGCCATTTCGCAGTTGTCCGTGCGTTATGGCTTTACCTTGATCGAGGATGCTGCCCACGGAGTAGGCGCGTCCTATCTAGGACGCCCGGTAGGTTGCGGCCAATACGCGGCAATGACCATCTTCAGTTTTCATCCTGTCAAAATTATCACCAGCGCCGAGGGTGGCATGGTGCTGACCAATCGTGCGGAGTTTGCCGAACGCCTTCGGCGGTTGCGAAGCCACGGGATTACAGGTGATCCTCGGCAGATGAGCATACCCGACACAGGTCTTTGGTATTACCAACAGTTGGAGCTGGGCTTCAATTACCGTATGACCGACCTTCATGCCGCGTTGGGTTTGTCTCAATTGGCGCGCCTGGATGCTTTTGTTGCCAGGCGTCGTCAATTGGCTGCACGCTATAACGACTTGTTAGTGGATCTGGCGGTCACTTTACCTGTCGCGCAGCCCGGGGCTGAGTCCGCATGGCATCTTTATGTTGTTCGATTGAAGTTGGCTCATATCAAATTGAGCCAAACACAAGTCTTCGATGCCTTGAGGGCTGCGGGACTGGGTGTGAACCTGCATTACATTCCCGTGCACCTGCAACCGTACTACCAAGCGTTAGGGTTCAAGGATGGCGACTTTCCTGAAGCCGAGCGCTATTTCGGTGAAGCGCTCAGTCTGCCGCTTTACCCCGATCTGACGGATGAAGAGCAGCTGGAGGTGGTGGAGATTTTGCGACAGACATTGAAATGAATACAGGCCCGGAGCGATTGAAATGATGTATTCCGGAGGCCGAGGGTGGTGCCTTTATGAAGGAAAAACGTCGTTGAGAACGAGCTCTTGAATACAATCGCCATCATTCCCGCCCGTGGCGGTAGCAAGCGGATTGCGCGCAAGAACGTGAAGCTGTTCGACGGTGTGCCAATGATTGTCCGGTCGATCCGCACAGCCCTGGAGTCGGGGTTATTCGATGACGTCATTATCAGCACCGACGACGAAGAAATCGCCGGGTTGGCAAGGGAACACGGCGCCCAGGTTCCCTTCATGCGGCCGGCGGCATTGGCCGATGACTTCACCGGAACGGCGGCGGTCATTGCCCATGCCTTGAGTGAGCTGCACGCGCGGTCGTTCGATCTTGCCTGTTGCATCTATGCCACCGCGCCATTGTTGCAGGCGCGGTTTCTGCGTCAGGGGCTTGAAGCACTGCGCGAGCATCCCGACAAATCGTTCGCATTTTCGGTGACCGGTTTCGGCTTTCCCGTTCAACGTGCCCTGACCCTGGATGAACAAGGGGCACTGACGCCACTCTATCCGCAGTTTCGCGATACTCGCTCCCAGGATCTGGCCGAGGCTTTTCAGGACGCCGGCCAATTCTATTGGGGACGGCGGGAGGCCTGGTTGCGTGGTGACACGTTGTTTTCGCCCAAGAGCATGCCGGTGATTCTGCCCCGCTACCTGGTGCAGGACATCGATACGCCTGAAGACTGGAGGCGGGCCGAATACCTCTACGCGGCATTGAAGGCTGGCGGTGAGCTGCAATGAGGGTACTGTTTCGCGCGGACGCTTCGCCCACCATAGGCAGCGGGCACATTGCCCGCTGCCTGCCCTTGGCACGAGTGCTGCGCGAGCAGGGTGCCCACGTTGCATTTGCCTGTCGGCTGCTGCCGGGGCATCGCTTGCAGGCTTTGGGGGCCGAGGGCTTCGAGACGTTTGCCTTGCCGGATCGTTATCCCGGGGAAGATCCGCAACAGGCCATCGAATCATTGTTGCCCTGGCAGGCAGATATCGCCGCTTTGACCCTTGCGTTGAATGGCCTGCCCGATTTCGACTGGATCATCGTCGATCATTATGGCCTGGAGCAGCACTGGCAAACCGCCGCCCGATGCTTTGCACCACGGATCATGGCGGTGGATGACCTGGCGACTCGCACCTATAACGTCGATCTGCTGCTCAACCAGAACCTGTCCGGCAACCAGGCTGCGTACGCAGGGTTGTTGCCCGAGCATTGCCAGGCACTGCTGGGGCCGCGGTATGCGCTATTGCGCGATGAGTTCCGGTGTGGGGCGATTGATATAAAGCCCAAGGCCAGACGGGTATTGGTCAACTTCGGCGGGTTTGATGCGGCGATGCAAACCCATCACGCAATGCAGGCGCTGGCGGATTTCCCTGAACTCGAGGTGGATTTTGTCGCCGGTGCCGACAACCCGGCCTGGGCCAGGATGCAGGCGTTAGCCGAAAATCACCCCAATTGGAGGTTGCACCGCTTTGTCAGCCATTTCCATCAACTCATGCTCAAGGCCGATCTGTTCATTGGTGCTGGCGGTGGCACTAGCTGGGAGCGCGCCGCCATGGGGCTGCCCACGATCTGCATCGCGGTGTCGAACAATCAACGGGCCAACAGCGAGGTGATGGCTGCGTCCGGCGCGCACGTTTATCTCGGTCCGCGCGAGGCGGTCAGTGTCGAACAGTTGCGCCAGGCCATTGGCTTTGTTGTGAGCAATCAGGGCTTGCGCATCAGTTTGGCCGAACGATCCCGGCACTGCGTCGATGGCCTGGGCGCCCGACGGGTCGCGGCGGTGCTGGCGGGGGCCGTGCTGCAAGTTCGGCGGGCCACGCAAGCCGACGCCCAACTGCTTTTTGACGGTCGAAATGCCGAGGCTGTCCGTCGTGTATCGCTGGATACGTCGGTCATTGACTGGAACGACCACTGCCGGTGGTTGCAGGCAAGCCTGGTCAACGAGGGACGTCTGTTGCTGATCGGCGAAGCCGCGGATGGGCCGGTGGGCGTATTGCGTTATGACTTGCAAGGCAGCGAGGCGCTTGTGTCCATTTATCTGTTCGAGCATCGTCTGGGGCTGGGTTGGGGCAGGGCGCTGCTGGCCCGCGGTGAGACGTTCGCCGCTGGGCACTGGCCCGCATTGCGCACTCTCAGCGCTCAGGTTCTGCCCGGTAACCAAGCATCGCTGAACCTGTTTAAGCAGGCCGGTTTCACCCAGAATACTTGCGTGTTCACGCGCGTTTTGAAGGATCACTCCCATGAGTAGTTTCAAGATCGGCCATCGCAGCATCGGGGCCGAGGCGCCGCCGTTCATCATTGCCGAGATGAGCGGCAATCATAATCAGTCCCTGGAAGTGGCGTTGCAGATCGTCGAAGCCGCTGCCCGGGCCGGTGCACACGCCCTGAAGCTACAGACCTATACGGCCGATACCATGACGCTTGATCTGAGCGAAGGTGAGTTTTTCATCCAGGATCCCAACAGTCTGTGGGCCGGGACGTCGCTTTATGACTTGTATGAAAAGGCTCATACGCCCTGGGAATGGCACGCGCCGATTTTTGCCCGGGCTAAGGCCCTGGGCATGCTGGCGTTTTCCACGCCGTTTGACGAGACGGCCGTGGACTTCCTTGAAAGCCTGGACGTACCTGCCTACAAGATCGCCAGTTTTGAAAACACCGACCTGCCACTGATTCGTCGAGTTGCCGCTACCGGCAAGCCGCTGATCATCTCCACCGGCATGGCTAGCATCGCTGAGCTCGATGAAACCGTGCGTGCCGCTCGCGAGGCCGGTTGCAGGGACTTGATACTGCTCAAGTGCACCAGCACGTACCCGGCTACGCCAGCCAACAGCAACGTGCGCACTATTCCTCATTTGCGGGAGTTGTTCGGGTGCGAGGTGGGTTTGTCGGACCATTCCATGGGCGTCGGCGTATCCGTGGCTGCGGTGGCGCTGGGGGCGACTGTCGTTGAAAAACATTTCACACTTGACCGTGCCGCTGGCGGGGTGGACGCCAGTTTTTCCCTGGAACCTGCGGAACTCGCGGCGTTGGTGATCGAAACCGAGCGTGCCTGGCAGGCCATGGGGCAGGTGCACTACGGCGTGACCGAGGCCGAGCGCAAGTCGCTGGTGTACCGTCGTTCGCTGTATGTGACCGAGGATATGAGCTCTGGCGATGTGTTTTCACCGCAGAACGTCCGCGCGATCCGCCCCGGCCTCGGGCTCGCGCCCAAGCATGCCGATACGCTGATGGGACGGCGTGCCCGCCAGGCCATCAAGCGCGGCACTGCGTTGGCCTGGTCGCTGGTTGAATAGCTTTGGGATACAGCATAATCGGCAAATTAGCGTGACCTGCGAGTCATAACGCGCATCTTCACTGTATTGTATTGACCGGGAAGATGGCGCCTGGCCCTTATCAGGCCCAGTGATAGCCCTTTACACTTCCCGTTTGTCGGCGCCCCTCGATTCCTTGCGAGCGGTGGTATTGGGCTGTTTTTGATTGGGAAGCCGTAATGATTGGCATAAAAAGCATTGCGAGCTACGTTCCTGTAGCCGGCGTGGACAATTACGCACAAGGTGCGAAGTTTGAAAAGGATGAAGAATTCATCCTCGGCAAGATCGGTTCCGCCTTCTTGCCACGCAAGGATGACGGTCAGGAAACTTCAGACCTGTGTGTCGAAGCGGCCAATGCGCTGTTTGCCAGCAATCCCGATCTGAAGCGCGAATCCATTGATGTGTTGATCGTCGTCACCCAGAACGGCGATGAAGAAGGCTTGCCCCACACCGCGGCCATCGTCCAGGACAAGCTCGGCTTGCCGACCACCGTGGCGGCGTTCGACATCTCCCTGGGCTGCTCGGGGTATGTCTATGGCATCTACGCCATCAAGGGCTTCATGGAGGCCGCTGGTCTGAAGAATGGCCTGTTGGTGACGGCCGATCCGTATTCGAAAATCGTCGATCCGGAAGACCGCAACACCACGATGCTGTTCGGCGATGCCGCCACCGCCACCTGGATGGGTGAAGATGCGCCGTGGCAATTGGGCAAGGCCAAGTTTGGCACTGACGGTTCCGGTGCGCCGCACCTGAAGGTCAGCGATGGTGTGTTCTTCATGAACGGCCGCCAGGTGTTCAACTTCGCCTTGCTCAAGGTGCCGGCTCATTTGCATGAGCTGCTGGCCGAGTCCGACCTGCAGGCCAGCGATATCGATGCGTTTTGTATCCACCAGGGCAGCGCGGCGATTGTCGATGCCGTGGCACGACGCTTTGAAGGCGAGCCGGAGAAGTTCATCAAGGACATGGTCGAAACCGGGAATACCGTGTCTTCGAGTATTCCCTTGCTGCTGGAAAAACACGTGCTCGACTCTGACTGGAAGCGCGTGGCCTTGAGCGGTTTCGGCGTAGGCCTGTCCTGGGGGTCGGCGATCATTTATCGTCCTTGAGCCACTAAAACCCAGGCACAAAAATAGCGTCCAAGGTGTAACCTTGAACGCTATTTTTTTGCCTGATGAAAAAGCGAGACGCCATGAGCGAGTTCTTTGAGCGCAATCTCCAGGTGATCGGGCAGCGCTGGCCGGCTCTGGCTGGGCGCTTGCTGCTGGAGCAGACCGGCGGATTGCAGGCCGATCTGGTGGAAGGCCTGGGCTCGACCCTGAGCATCAACGGCATTCAACTGACCAGCCGCCATGACCGTCTTGCCGAAGCCGATCTGCAAGCGGCGAGCCTGTCACTGGACGCCGCCATCGTGCATGTCTATGGCACCGGGTTGGGCGATCTGCAAAACCGGTTGCTAGAGCGCACAGGACTTGAACGCCTGTACGTGCATATTCTCAATGGTTCGGTATTCGCATTGGTGCTGCAGCTGCTGGAGCAATCGCCATGGCTGGCCGATCCTCGGGTCGAATTGCTTTATGCTGGCGATCAGGCGGAAATCCAGCTGCCGTTTTTCGCCCTGCCCGCCGAGCTGGTGTTGGCCGATGATTTCAACGCGAAAATTCGTGATCGGTTGATCAGTGAAACCCACCTGGCATTCAACAACCGTGAGTTTGATCCGCAGTCCTCGGAGATCGTTGAGCGCCTGCAAGCTACTTACAACCTTGTGCAGGCGGATCGCGACGTTGCCGAGCTGTTTGGTTCTTCCAAGCACCGGGAAGCGTTTGTCATTGCCACCGGGCCAAGTCTGGAGCAGCACTTCGAGAGGTTGCGCCGCTTGAATGAGCAATCCGAGCGGCCATTGCTGATCTGTGTCGATACGGCTTACCGACCGTTAATCAACCACGGTATCCGGCCGGATGTCGTGGTCAGCATCGATCAGCGTATTTCGGCGCGCCATCTCCCGCCCGCAGGCACGAATGATATTTCACTGGTTTATCTGCCGATGGCTGATCCAACCGTCATCGAAGCCTGGCAGGGGCCGCGTTACGTCGGTTACTCCCCTAGCCCGATCTATCAACGGATTCGTCAGCAGTTGCGCCGTGGGGAACTCTACGTGGGCGGCAGCGTGATCCATCCAGCCGTAGACCTGGCGGTAAAAATGGGCGCTCTGCAAATCACGCTGTTCGGTGCCGATTTCGCTTTTCCCCATGACAAGACCCACGCGGGTTGGGGCGATGGCGATTTGGGGCCGCAACTGGGGGCGGCCAAACATTGGGTGCTCGACGGTCATGGTCAACGGGTCAAGACCCAGCTCAACTTCCGTAGCTATCTGTGTGAGCTGGAGCGTTTTATCGCCGGTCACCCCCAGGTTCGTTTCTATAACAGCAGCCGGGATGGGGCGATGATCGTCGGCACTGATTTTCATCCGGAGTTTGCGCAATGATCGGGTTTGCAGCTGTGATTGAAGAGGCTCGTGGGTGCGCGCGTTTGTTTCGTCTGGGGCGGGATGTCGAGGCGGGGATGGCAATGGTTGCACTGGTGGAAACGGCGCAACCTATGGTTGAACTCATGCCTGGCGAGGCTCAGTCATTGTGGGCCGATTTGCTTGCCCTGATGCTCAACGATCAACAGGCGCAAAACTGGATCTCGCTGGCTGACTATCTTGAGTACGAATGCGTTGATCTGCTGACCGCTGGTCAGGCGTTTTAACTCTTTTCCCCATCCGTCGCTGCGGCCGCCAACCTGGTTGCCAATCTTGGCGGTTCCCTGGCGTCATTTTTTCGTACTTTGGGTGCGGCCAAGTCCTTGATTTATGAGGGGTGGCACCCTGATGGCAAATTTTTTGAAAATTCTGCTAAAGCAAGTTCCGATTACGACGATAACTATTACGAAGGTTCTCTAGGCCACACCCGGCGGTTGCCAGGGCCGGAAGCCGCAGTACCCAACCAACGAGGAATTCGTCATGGCTTTAACAGTAAACACCAACGTCACATCGTTGAACGTTCAGAAGAACCTGAACCGGGCTTCCGATGCTCTCTCCACTTCGATGACCCGTCTGTCTTCCGGCCTGAAAATCAACAGCGCTAAAGACGACGCCGCCGGCCTGCAGATCGCTACCCGTATGACTTCGCAAATCCGCGGTCAGACTGTTGCGATCAAAAACGCCAACGATGGTATCTCTATCGCTCAGACCGCTGAAGGCGCTCTGCAGGAATCCACCAACATCCTGCAGCGTATGCGTGAACTGGCTGTCCAGGCTCGAAACGACTCCAACGGTACTGCTGACCGTGACGCTCTGAACAAAGAATTTGCTCAGATGTCGGACGAGCTGACCCGTATCGCCGAGTCGACCAACCTGAACGGCAAGAACCTGATCGACGGTTCCGCTGGCACCATGACCTTCCAGGTCGGTTCCAACACCGGTGCTACCAACCAGATCACTCTGACCCTGGATAGCGGCTTCGACGCTGCAACTTTGAGTGTCGACTCGGCAACCGTCAGCATCGTTGGTTCCGATAGCACTGACTCGGAAGCCAAAACCTCGGCGGCAATCGATGCAATCGATGCGGCTCTGGCAACCATCAACTCCAGCCGTGCTGACCTCGGTGCTGCACAAAACCGTCTGACCAGCACCATCTCCAACCTGCAGAACGTCAATGAAAACGCCAGTGCTGCACTGGGTCGTGTACAAGACACCGACTTCGCTGCTGAAACTGCCCAGCTGACCAAGCAGCAGACTCTGCAACAGGCTTCCACTTCGGTTCTGGCCCAGGCCAACCAACTGCCATCCGCTGTACTGAAGCTGCTTCAGTAATAGCTGGATGAGTTTTAGCGGGGGAGTGCGCTTGCGTACTCTCTCGCTTTTTCCGTTCAAGAGGTGATGGACATGGATATGAGCGTGAAGCTGAACTTGTCTTATCCGGCGGCGAAACCGGCGCCCAGTGTGGCCGATAAACCCGTGGAGAAGCCTCGGGCCGAGGTCGCTGTGGTAGCTCCGGTCAAAGAAGCCCCGAAAGATGTTGCTGCCGAGCAGGACAAACTCAAGAAAGCCGTTCAGGAAATCGAGAAGTTCGTTCAGTCGGTCAAGCGCAACCTGGAGTTCTCTATCGATGAGCCTTCAGGCAAAGTAGTCGTTAAAGTGATCGCCAGTGGTTCTGGCGAGGTGATTCGCCAGATCCCGAACGAAGAAGTTCTGAAGCTGGCCAACAGTTTGAATGATGCAAACAGCTTGTTGTTCAGCGCTGAAGCCTGACAACCGGCACGAATTCTGTTGTTATGTTCTTTTGGGCGTTGTAAGGGTCAAAAGACCGGCGACACACTGAAGGGAGTCCCACATGGCAAGTCCAATTCTACCTGGCTTGGGTCTAGGCTCTGGCTTGGATACCACCGCTATCGTCAAGGCATTGGTGGATTCTGACAAAGCGGCCAAGCAAGGCCAGATTGACCGTGCCACCAAGATAAATACGGCCGATATCTCCGGGATCGGCACCTTGAAGTCGCTGCTGGCGACATACGAGTCCGCGCTGAAAAGCCTTGGCAGTACGACCTCCCCTCAATTCACCGGGGTTTCGGCGACTTCGGCCAATACCAGTGCGTTGACGGTGACGGCCGGCAACTCGGCGGTGGGTGGCACGTACTCCGTAGATGTCACGCAGTTGGCGACCTCTTCAAAAGTTGCTACGGCCGCTTTTGCAGGTGGTGCGTCCAGCCTGGTAGGCGCGGGTACGCTGACCATCAGTCAGGGAGGTAATAATTACACCCTTGACGTGCCGGCTGACGGGACGCTGCAGTCGGTCCGCGACGCGATCAACAGCAAGTATTCTTCCAATGGGTTAACCGCTAACATCGTCACTGACAGCTATGGTTCAAGGTTGGTGGTGGGTTCGACAAAAACCGGTGCGGGCAATGATATATCCCTCAGCGGTATTGCCAGTCTGGCTGCGGACGGTTCTACCTTGATGGGGACGCCCAGCGCAACCTCCTCCGGTTCACTCAGCATCGCAAAGGACGCCATATTCAAGGTCGATGGACTGGCGATGACCAGTCCGACCAACAAACTGGATAACGTTGTCTCCGGTCTGAGTATGACGCTGCTGGTTGCCAATACGGGTCCGACGACCGTCACCGTTGCCACCAACTCTGATGGTTTGAAAGCTTCGATTCAGAAATTTGTCGACGCCTATAATGCCATTGCGAAGGCTGTAACTTCGCTGACCAAACCGTCTACAGACGCCGAGGGTAATTCGGTTCCAGCGGCGTTGACCGGCGATTCTTTGCCACGCTCGCTTCTGGCCGCCATACGTGCACCTTTGTCGGAAACCGGTGCTGGCGATAAATTGACCGTGCTATCTCAACTGGGGATCACAACCAATCAGACGACGGGTGCCTTGGATTTCGACAGTGCAAAATTCAACACTGCCTTGAACGACAAGCAGTTGGGTGGGGAAGTGCAGACCCTGTTTACCGGGAGTAACGGTCTGATCGAGCGCATGCAGAATGCACTCAAGCCTTACACCGAGACCGGCAAGAAGGATGCTAACGGAAAACCGGTAGATAACATCTTGACTGCTCGTTCCAAGAATCTAGACAAGCTCCAGAGGAAGCTGAGCGATGATCAGGCGGCTTTGGATCGCCGAATCGACACCCTGACCAAGTCGTTGACCAAAAAGTATAACGATATGGACACTCTGGTCGGCAGGCTGAAAGCCACTGCAAACAACATCACTTCCATGTTCGAAGCGATGACGGCGCAACAGAGGAACAGCTGATTTCGTCCGATGCAAAAAAAAGCCCGGCAGCGTTTTGACAGCGCTCCGGGCTTTCGGTTTTTCGGTCTAAAGTTTTTTGACGCGGCGTCGATACGCTGTTTATACGAACCAAAGATTTCTAATGAGGTAAAACATGAATCCGATGTTAGCCCTTCGCCAATACCAGAAGATTGGCGCTCATGCGCAAACCTCCGAAGCGAGCCCCCATCGGCTGGTGCAGATGCTGATGGAAGGCGGGCTGGATCGCATTGCCCAGGCCAAGGGGGCTATGGAGCGTAAGGATATTCCCAATAAAGGGGTGCTGATCAGCAAAGCCATCGGCATCATTGGCGGTCTGCGCGAAGGCTTGGACCTGGAAAACCAGGCCGAGTCGGTGACGGAGCTGGATAATCTTTATACCTACATGATGAAGCGCCTGGCCGAAGCCAACGCCAAGACCGACCCGAAGATCCTCGATGAAGTCGCCGATCTGCTTCGCACGGTCAAGGAAGGCTGGGATGCCATTGCCGCGCCTGGTCCGCAATTCTAGGAGCACGCTCATGAGTCCTGTCCTGCAGCGAATCGAACAAACCCGTGATGCCTTGGTCGATGCCCTGGCCGAGCGAAACTGGGAGGCCATTGGTCAGTTGGACCTGGCTTGCCGTTCCTGCATGGAAGATGTCCTGGGCGAGTCCCAAGTGGACGAGGCGGCGTTGCGGATCAATCTTGAGGAATTGCTGGGGGTGTATCGGCAATTGCTGGAGGCGGCGACAGGAGAGCGTCAGGCGATCGTCGACGAGATGCAACAGATCCATCAAGCACAGAACGCTGCAAAGGTTTACCATCTGTTCGGTTAATGCTCAGTTAATCCGAGCCCGTTGCGCCATAAATTTGACTGTGCACGGTTTTTTGACTTAACTAGTAGCTGTTTACAGATTTAAGGCGTCTACAGGCATGACAAGTCTGCAAGCGTCTAGCTTGCCCCCTAATTTCGGGCATTGGGTTGACTAGGGAAGTTGCTATTGCATGTGGCGTGAAACCAAAATTCTCCTGATCGATGACGATAGCGTCCGCCGCCGCGACCTGGCGGTGATCCTGAATTTTCTTGGCGAAGAAAATTTACCCTGCGGAAGCCATGATTGGCAGCAGGCTGTCGGCTCATTGTCGTCCAGTCGGGAAGTCATCTGTGTCCTTATCGGGACCGTTAATGCTCCCGCAACGCTTTTGGGCTTGCTAAAGACACTCTCAACCTGGGATGAGTTCCTTCCGGTTTTGTTAATGGGCGAAAATTCTTCCCTTGACTTGCCTGAAGACCAGCGCCGCCGGGTACTTTCCACGCTCGAAATGCCACCCAGCTACAGCAAGCTGCTTGATTCGCTACACCGCGCGCAGGTTTATCGCGAGATGTACGACCAGGCCCGCGAGCGCGGCAGGCATCGCGAACCCAACCTGTTCCGCAGCCTTGTCGGCACCAGCCGGGCTATCCAGCACGTGCGCCAGATGATGCAGCAAGTCGCCGATACCGACGCCAGCGTGCTGATCCTGGGCGAGTCGGGCACCGGCAAGGAAGTGGTCGCGCGCAACCTGCATTACCATTCCAAGCGCCGCGAAGCGCCGTTCGTGCCGGTCAACTGTGGCGCGATTCCGGCCGAGTTGCTGGAAAGCGAACTGTTTGGCCATGAGAAGGGCGCCTTCACCGGCGCGATCACCAGCCGCGCCGGGCGTTTCGAGCTGGCCAACGGCGGTACGCTGTTTCTCGACGAGATTGGCGACATGCCGCTGCCGATGCAGGTCAAGCTGTTGCGGGTCCTGCAGGAGCGAACCTTTGAGCGGGTGGGGAGCAACAAGACCCAGAGCGTCGATGTGCGCATCATTGCCGCCACGCACAAGAACCTGGAGAGCATGATCGAGGTCGGCAGTTTCCGCGAAGACCTCTATTACCGCCTCAACGTTTTCCCGATCGAAATGGCGCCACTGCGTGAGCGTGTCGAAGACATCCCGTTGTTGATGAACGAGCTGATCTCGCGCATGGAGCACGAAAAGCGCGGTTCGATCCGCTTCAATTCGGCAGCGATCATGTCCCTGTGCCGTCATGGCTGGCCGGGCAACGTCCGGGAGTTGGCCAACCTGGTGGAGCGCATGGCGATCATGCACCCGTACGGGGTGATCGGCGTGAACGAGCTGCCGAAGAAATTCCGCTACGTCGACGACGAAGACGAGCAAATGGTCGACAGCCTGCGCAGCGACCTGGAGGAGCGGGTGGCGATCAACGGCCACACGCCGGACTTCACCGCCAATGCCTTGTTGCCGCCTGAAGGCCTGGATCTCAAGGATTACCTGGGAGGCCTTGAACAAGGGCTGATCCAGCAGGCGCTGGACGATGCCAACGGTATCGTGGCCCGCGCGGCAGAACGCCTGCGCATCCGACGTACCACCCTGGTGGAGAAGATGCGCAAGTACGGCATGAGCCGTCGCGAAGGAGATGAACAGGCGGATGATTGACGCCTGTTTTTCAACCGCCTGATTTTCAGGCGGTTTTTTTTCGGCACGGGTATTGCTATAGCCCTCGCAACGTTCCGTTTAACTGACGGTCAGCCAAGCGAGAGAGCACGATGACCCAAGCCGCCCAGATGTCTCCTGTCCTCGAACCGGGACACATGCCGTCCGCCGAACAGGCAAGCCGGCTTGGACTTGAGCAGGCATTTTCGCTGTTCAACCAGATGTCCAGCCAACTGACTGATTCCTACAGCCTGCTCGAAGCCAGGGTCACTGAACTCAAGGGTGAGTTGGCCGTGGTCAGCGCCCAGCGCATGCAGGAGCTGGCGGAAAAGGAGCGCCTGGCTAATCGTCTGCAAAATCTCCTCGACCTGTTGCCCGGTGGCGTGATCGTCATCGACGCCCATGGCCGTGTGCGTGAAGCCAACCCGGCGGCCTGCGAGTTGCTTGGCCTGCCCTTGGAAGGCGAGCTGTGGCGGCACGTCATCGCCCGCTGCTTTGCGCCCCGGGAAGACGACGGCCATGAAGTGTCCCTCAAGGACGGTCGGCGCCTGTCCATCTCGACACGCTCGCTGGATGCCGAGCCTGGGCAGTTAGTACTGCTCAATGACTTGACTGAAACCCGTCACCTGCAAGACCAGTTGGCTCGCCACGAGCGCCTGTCTTCCCTGGGGCGGATGGTGGCCTCGCTGGCCCACCAGATTCGCACGCCGCTTTCCGCCGCGCTGCTCTATGCCAGTCATCTGACCGAGCAGCAATTGCCGGTGGAAACCCAGCAACGCTTCGCCGGGCGCTTGAAAGAGCGACTGCACGAACTGGAGCACCAGGTGCGCGACATGCTGGTGTTCGCGCGCGGCGAGCTGCCGTTGACCGATCGCGTCAGTCCCAAGGTCTTGCTGCAATCGTTGCAGGCCGCGGCGTTGACCCATGTGCAGGAGTTGCCGATCCGCTGGCAGTGCGACAGCCACGTCGGTGAAGTGTTGTGCAACCGCGACACACTGGTGGGCGCGGTGTTGAACCTCATTGAAAACGCGATCCAGGCCAGCGGCGGCAGCGTCCGGCTGAAAGTGCACTTGTACACACGTGACAACACCTTGCGCCTGTCTGTCAGCGATAACGGCAGCGGTATCGAGCCGGCCGTGTTGGCGCGCCTGGGCGAGCCGTTCTTTACCACCAAGACCACCGGCACCGGCCTGGGCCTGACCGTGGTCAAGGCCGTGGCTCGTGCCCATCAGGGCGAATTGCAACTGCGCTCGCGGCTGGGCCGTGGTACCTGCGCAACGGTGTGCTTGCCGTTGTTTTCCAGCGTGCCAGGGGTGGAGTGAAAACAATGGCGATCAAGGTGTTGCTGGTTGAGGATGACCGGGCCCTGCGCGAGGCGCTGGCCGATACGCTGGTGCTGGCCGGGCACGACTACGCCGCCGTCGGTTCGGCGGAAGAAGCGCTGCTGGCGGTGGGCCGGGAGGCATTCAGCCTGGTGGTCAGTGACGTCAACATGCCGGGCATGGACGGCCATCAATTGCTCGGCCTGTTGCGTGCTCGTCAGCCGCAACTGCCGGTCTTGCTGATGACCGCTCACGGTGCCGTCGAGCGAGCGGTGGACGCCATGCGCCAGGGCGCCGCGGATTACCTGGTCAAGCCGTTCGAACCCAAAGCCCTGCTGGATTTGGTCGCGCGCCACGCCTTGGGCAGTCTTGCGGTCGAGGGCGAAGGCCCGGTGGCCATCGAGCCGGCCAGTGCGCAACTGCTGGAATTGGCCGCACGGGTCGCTCGCAGTGATTCAACCGTGTTGATTTCCGGCGAGTCCGGTACGGGCAAGGAAGTGCTGGCCCGTTACATTCATCAACAATCCCGGCGTGCCGGGGAACCGTTCATTGCCATCAATTGCGCGGCGATTCCCGACAACATGCTCGAGGCGACACTGTTCGGTCACGAAAAGGGCTCGTTTACTGGCGCCATTGCGGCCCAGGCCGGCAAGTTCGAGCAGGCCGACGGTGGCACGATCCTGCTCGATGAAATTTCCGAAATGCCTTTGGGCCTGCAAGCCAAGCTGTTGCGGGTGTTACAGGAGCGGGAAGTGGAGCGGGTCGGTGCGCGCAAGCCCATCAGCCTGGACATTCGCGTGGTGGCGACCACCAACCGCGACCTGGCCGGCGAAGTGGCGGCGGGGCGTTTCCGTGAAGACCTCTATTACCGTCTGTCGGTGTTCCCACTGGCCTGGCGTCCGCTGCGTGAGCGCACCGCCGATATCCTGCCGCTGGCCGAACGCCTGCTGAACAAACACGTCAATAAAATGAAGCATGCGGCGGCCCGGCTGTCTGCCGAGGCCCGGGCTTGTCTGATTGCCTACCCGTGGCCGGGCAATGTCCGAGAGCTGGATAACGCCATTCAGCGGGCCTTGATCCTGCAGCAGGGTGGCTTGATCCAGCCGGAGGATTTCTGCCTGGCCCGTCCGGTGGCTTGCGCGCCATTGCCCGCTTTGGCGCCGGCACCGACCGCAACCCCTGTGTCGCCGGTGGACGTCGAGGGAGAGTCGGGCGGCGCCTTGGGCGATGATCTGCGGCGTCGCGAGTTCCAGATGATCATCGACACCCTGCGTGCCGAACGCGGTCGTCGCAAGGAGGCGGCCGAACGCCTGGGGATCAGCCCGCGCACCCTGCGCTACAAGTTGGCGCAGATGCGCGACGCCGGAATGGATGTCGAGGCCTATCTGTTCGCCAGTTGAGTGATGTGCACCGAATACCCCTTGTGGGAGCGGGCTTGCTCGCGAAAGCGATTTACCAGTCACCGTTGCATTGACTGAACCACCGCTTTCGCGAGCAAGCCCGCTCCCACACGCATTTGTTTTTTGCGGCCATGGAGCTGGCACCCTTGTTGCTAATACCTGGATACCCGCTGAGTAAGTGTCAAAAAAATGCGGGCCGCCAGAGAGAGTAGACCATGAGCCAAGGTATTGAATTTAATCGGTTGATGTTGGACATGCGGGCCATGCAGATGGACGCCATGGCCCAGCCTAAATCGGTCGCGGTCCCCCAGGTGGGTGGCAGCAGCTTTTCCGACATGCTCGGTCAGGCCGTCAATAAAGTGAACGATACCCAGCAGGCGTCGAACCAGTTGGCCAGTGCTTTCGAGATTGGCAAAAGTGGCGTCGACCTGACGGACGTAATGATCTCCTCGCAGAAAGCCAGTGTCTCTTTTCAGGCGCTGACCCAGGTTCGCAACAAACTGGTTCAAGCCTACCAAGACATCATGCAGATGCCGGTTTAAGGAAATTATTGAGTCATGGCAGAAGCAGCCGTTGATAACGTTCCAGCCAAGGCCACTCCGGTAGACGGCAAACCGCCGTTGTTCGGCCTGTCCTTCCTGGAAAATCTCTCCGAGATGACCATGCTGCGTCAGGTCGGCCTGTTGGTCGGCCTGGCTGCCAGCGTGGCGATTGGTTTCGCCGTGGTGCTGTGGTCCCAGCAGCCAGACTACCGTCCGTTGTACGGCAGCCTGGAGGGCATGGATGCCAAGCAAGTCATGGAAACCCTGGCCTCTGCCGACATTCCTTACACCGTCGAGCCTAACTCTGGCGCCTTGCTGGTCAAGTCCGATGACGTCGCGCGGGCGCGCCTCAAGCTCGCCGCCGCCGGCGTGACGCCCACCGATGGCAACATCGGTTTCGAGATCCTCGACAAGGACCAGGGCCTGGGTACCAGCCAGTTCATGGAAGCGACCCGTTATCGTCGCGGCCTGGAAGGTGAGCTGGCGCGGACCATTTCCAGCCTGAACAACGTCAAGGGCGCTCGCGTGCACCTGGCAATTCCGAAAAGCTCGGTGTTCGTGCGCGATGAGCGCAAACCCAGTGCTTCGGTGCTGGTCGAGCTGTATTCGGGCCGCTCCTTGGAGCCAGGCCAGGTCGTGGCCATCGTCAATCTGGTGGCGACCAGCGTGCCTGAGCTGAGCAAGTCGCAGATCACGGTGGTCGACCAGAAAGGCAACCTGCTGTCCGACCAGGCGGAAAACTCCGCACTGACCATGGCCGGCAAGCAGTTCGATTACAGCCGCCGCATGGAAGGCATGCTGACCCAGCGGGTGCACAACATCCTGCAACCGATCCTGGGTAACGATCGCTATAAAGCCGAAGTCTCGGCCGATGTCGACTTCAGCGCTGTCGAGTCCACTTCCGAGCAGTTCAACCCGGACCAACCGGCGCTGCGCAGCGAGCAGTCGGTGACCGAGCAGCGTACCGCCAGCAATGGCCCGCAAGGCGTACCGGGTGCCCTGAGCAACCAGCCGCCGTCGCCGGCCAGCGCGCCGCAAACCACTGGTGGCGCCACGGCGGCCGCCGGCATGGTGCAGCCAGGCCAGCCGCTGATCGATGCCAATGGCCAGCAGATCATGGACCCGGCCACCGGCCAACCGATGCTGGCGCCGTACCCGGCCGACAAGCGTCAGCAGTCGACCAAGAACTTCGAGCTCGACCGTTCCATCAGCCACACCAAGCAACAGCAGGGCCGTTTGAATCGCCTGTCGGTCGCGGTGGTGGTGGACGATCAGGTCAAGGTCAACCCGGCCAACGGCGAAACCAGCCGTGCGCCATGGAGCGCCGACGAATTGGCGCGCTTCACTCGCCTGGTGCAGGACGCCGTCGGTTTCGATGCCAGCCGCGGTGACAGCGTCAGCGTGATCAACGTGCCGTTCTCCCTGGAGCGCGGTGAAGTGGTCGCCGATATTCCGTTTTATTCGCAACCCTGGTTCTGGGATGTGGTCAAGCAAGTACTGGGTGTGCTGTTTATCCTGGTGCTGGTGTTTGGCGTGCTGCGTCCGGTGCTCAACAACATCACCGGTGGTGGCAAGAACAAGCAGTTGGCAGGTTTGGGTGATGTCGAGCTGGGCGGCATGGGCGGCCTGGATGGCGAATTGGCCAACGATCGCGTCAGCCTCGGCGGGCCGCAGAGCATTCTGCTGCCAAGCCCGAGCGAAGGCTATGACGCTCAGTTGAACGCCATCAAGAGTCTGGTGGCAGAAGACCCGGGTCGTGTGGCCCAGGTCGTGAAAGAGTGGATTAACGCAGATGAGTGATAATCGAGCCGCTGTTGCCAAATTGTCCCGGGTCGATAAAGCCGCGATCCTGCTGCTGTCCCTGGGCTCGACCGACGCCGCCCAAGTGCTGCGTCACATGGGGCCCAAGGAGGTCCAGCGCGTGGGCGTGGCCATGGCGCAGATGGGCAACGTGCACCGTGAGCAGGTCGAGCAGGTGATGAGCGAGTTCGTCGACATCGTCGGCGATCAGACCAGCCTGGGCGTCGGTTCCGACGACTACGTGCGCAAGATGCTCACCCAGGCCCTGGGCGAGGACAAGGCCAACGGTCTCATCGACCGGATCCTGCTGGGCGGCAATACCAGCGGCCTGGACAGCCTCAAGTGGATGGAGCCACGGGCCGTTGCCGACGTGATCCGTTACGAGCACCCGCAGATCCAGGCGATCGTGGTGGCTTATCTCGACCCGGACCAGGCCGGCGAAGTGCTGGGCAACTTCGACCACAAGGTACGCCTGGACATCATCCTGCGTGTTTCTTCGCTCAACACCGTGCAGCCGGCGGCCTTGAAAGAATTGAACCAGATTCTCGAGAAGCAGTTCTCGGGCAACTCCAATGCCTCGCGCACCACCCTGGGCGGCATCAAGCGCGCGGCGGACATCATGAACTTCCTCGACAGTTCGATCGAAGGTCAGTTGATGGACTCGATCCGCGAATTCGACGAAGACCTGTCCGGTCAGATCGAAGACCTCATGTTCGTGTTCAACAACCTGTCCGATGTCGACGATCGTGGCATCCAGGCCCTGTTGCGCGAAGTGTCGTCCGACGTGCTGGTACTGGCCCTCAAGGGCTCGGACGAAGGCGTCAAGGAAAAGATCTTCAAGAACATGTCCAAACGGGCGGCCGAACTGTTGCGCGACGACCTCGAGGCCAAGGGCCCGGTGCGCGTCAGCGACGTGGAAACCGCACAGAAGGAAATCCTCACCATCGCCCGCCGCATGGCCGAAGCCGGGGAGATCGTTCTCGGTGGCAAGGGCGGCGAAGAGATGATCTAAGGTCGTTATGTCTGCCAAGAGTGATGAAGCACCCAGCGACCTGATCCGCGCCCGGGACGTCGGCGGTTTCGACGTCTGGTCGCTGCCCAGCTTCGATCCCCACGTGCCCGAGCCTGAGCCGGAGCCGATGGAAGAGCTGCCGGAACCGGAGGAAGTGCCGCTGGAAGAAGTCCAGCCACTGACCCTCGAGGAAGTCGAGAGCATTCGCCAGGAAGCCTATAACGAAGGCTTCGCCGTGGGTGAAAAGGAAGGCTTCCATAGCACCACACTCAAGGTTCGCCAGGAAGCCGATGTGGCGCTGACGGCCAAGCTCCGGGCGTTGGAGTCGCTGATGCTCAACCTGTTCGACCCCATTGCCGAGCAGGACACCCAGATCGAGAAAGCCCTGGTGGGGCTGGTGCAACACATCGCCAAACAAGTGATCCAGCGCGAACTGGCCATCGATTCGAGCCAGATCGAACACGTCATGCGTGAAGCGCTCAAGTTGTTGCCGTTGGGCGTGGGTAACGTGCGGCTGTACATCAATCCCCAGGACTTCGAATTGGTCAAGGCCCTGCGCGAGCGCCATGAAGAAACCTGGCGCATCGTCGAAGACGCGGCGCTGCTGCCGGGCGGTTGCCGTGTGGAAACCGAACACAGCCGCATCGACGCCACCGTTGAAACCCGTATCAGCCAGATCATGGCCAAGCTGTTCGACCAACTGCACGAGCAGGCCCTGCACCCGGCCGCCGCCGACCTGACTCTGGAGTTGCCGGACGATCCCCGGGTCGGTGCTGAGGCCGCGCCGGTCGATGTGGAGGTGGAGGTGCCTGAATTGGACGCTTCTGTACTGGATGCTTCTGCGTTGGACAGCCGCGATGCGCCTTGAGCGAACCAGCTTCGGCAAGCGCCTGGGCAGCTACGCCGAGGCCAGTGAGCTGGCCGGCCAACCGATCCTGGAAGGCCGCCTGCTGCGCATGGTCGGCCTGACCCTCGAAGCCGAGGGCCTGCGTGCCGCCATGGGCAGCCGCTGCATGGTGATCAACGACGACAGCTACCACCCGGTGCAGGTCGAAGCCGAAGTCATGGGCTTCTCCGGCAGCAAGGTCTTCTTGATGCCGGTGGGCAGCGTCGCCGGTATCGCGCCCGGCGCGCGCGTGGTGCCCCTGGCCGACAACGGTCGCCTGCCCATGGGCATGAGCATGCTCGGGCGTGTGCTGGACGGGGCCGGACGGGCTCTGGACGGCAAGGGCGGCATGAAGGCCGAAGACTGGGTGCCGATGGACGGTCCGACGATCAACCCCCTCAAGCGTGACCCCATCAGTGTGCCGCTGGACGTGGGCATCCGTTGCATCAACGGTTTATTGACGGTCGGCCGCGGCCAACGCCTGGGCCTGTTTGCCGGTACCGGGGTAGGTAAGAGTGTGCTGTTGGGCATGATGACCCGCTTCACCGAGGCCGATATCATCGTGGTGGGGCTGATCGGTGAACGAGGCCGTGAGGTCAAGGAGTTCATCGAGCACATCCTCGGCGAGGAAGGGCTCAAGCGCTCGGTGGTGGTGGCTTCGCCTGCGGACGATGCGCCGCTGATGCGGCTGCGGGCCGCCATGTATTGCACGCGCATCGCCGAATACTTCCGCGACAAGGGCAAGAATGTCCTGCTGTTGATGGACTCGCTGACCCGTTTCGCCCAGGCCCAGCGGGAAATCGCCCTGGCCATCGGCGAACCACCGGCCACCAAGGGTTATCCGCCTTCGGTCTTCGCCAAGCTGCCGAAGCTGGTGGAGCGCGCCGGCAATGCGGAAAAAGGTGGTGGCTCGATCACCGCTTTCTATACCGTGCTGTCCGAAGGTGACGACCAGCAAGACCCCATCGCCGACTCGGCTCGGGGGGTACTCGACGGCCACATCGTGCTGTCCAGGCGCCTGGCTGAAGAAGGGCATTACCCGGCCATCGACATCGAGGCTTCCATCAGCCGAGTCATGCCGTCGGTGATCAGTGCCGAACACATGAAGCGGGCCCAGCAGTTCAAGCAATATTGGTCGCGCTACCAGCAAAGCCGTGACCTGATCAGCGTCGGTGCCTATGTGCCCGGCGGTGACCGCGAGACCGACACCGCCATCAGTCTTTACCCGGCCATGGCCGTCTACCTGCGCCAAAGCTTGAACGACAACATCGGCATGGGCGCCAGCGAGGCGCACTTGCAGACTATTTTCGCCCCGGTCTCCGGCACGTAACCGGCCATGGCCACGAGTCGTGCGGCGCGCCTGGCACCTGTGGTGGACATGGCGGAAAAGGCCGAGAAGACCGCTGTCCAGCGACTGGCGTATTTCCAGGGGCAAGTGGTCGTCGCCGAGAGCAAGCTGGCGGACCTTGAAAACTTCCGGCTTGAATACCAGGAGCAGTGGATTGCCCGTGGCAGCCACGGAGTCTCCGGGCAATGGTTACTGGGTTACCAGGGGTTCCTGGCACAGCTGGGCACCGCCATCGACCAGCAGCGCCAGAGCCTGGTCTGGCACCAGAACAACTTGGAAAAGGCTCGCCAGAGCTGGCAAGAGGCGTTTGCCCGGGTCGAAGGGTTGCGCAAACTGGTCCAGCGTTATCTCGACGAGGCGCGGCAGCTGGAAGACAAGCGCGAACAGAAACTGCTCGATGAATTGTCCCAGCGCCTGCCGCGGCAGAATCCCTATTGAGGATTTTGTCGGATGATCGAGGCAAAACCTTGCTCAGACCTCTACCTGATGCTACACCTTGTACACGTATGTCCATGACAGGGAAGCTGAACATGTCAGTCGTTACAGAAGTATCCCAAGATGGGAAGAAGTTGACGATTTCGATCGAAGGTCGATTCGATTTCGGGCGACACCAGGAGTTTCGCGAGTCTTACGAGAGGCTCGATAACAAGCCCGAGTTTATTGTGGTGGATTTGAAGAAGGCCACCTATCTCGACAGTTCCGCCTTGGGCATGCTCTTGCTGTTACGTGATCATGCCGGTGGCGACGAGTCGGACATCCGCGTCGTCAACAGCAGCAGCGACGTCAAGAAAATCCTTGCGATCTCCAATTTCGACAAGCTGTTCGACATCAGTTGATCGCCATGCCATCGTCGTCGGAGCCGCTGACGGTCCTGATTGCCGAAGACAGTGCCGCTGATAGACTGCTGTTGTCGACTATTGTCCGCCGCCAAGGTCACCACGTACTCACTGCGGCCAATGGCGCAGAAGCGGTCGACATCTATCTGGAACAGCGTCCGCACCTGGTGCTGATGGACGCGATGATGCCCGTGATGGACGGCTTCGAAGCTGCGCAGCGAATCAAGCAACTGGCTGGGGACCAATTGGTCCCGATCATTTTCCTCACCTCGCTGACTGAGAGCGAAGCCCTGGCCCGGTGCCTGGAGGCTGGCGGCGACGACTTTCTGGCCAAGCCTTATAACCAGGTGATCCTCGCGGCCAAGATCAAGGCCATGGACCGCTTGCGCCGGTTGCAGGCCACGGTGGTGGAGCAGCGCGATCAGATCGCCCGGCACCATGACTACCTGCTCAACGAACAACGGGTCGCCAAGGCTGTGTTCGACAAGATCGCGCACTCCGGTTGCCTGAGTGCGCCGAACATCCGATACCTGCAATCACCCTATGCCTTGTTCAATGGCGACTTGCTGCTGGCTGCCTTCAACCCGGCCGGCGACATGCATATCTTGCTGGGGGATTTCACCGGGCACGGTTTGCCGGCGGCGGTCGGTGCGATGCCACTGGCGGAAGTGTTCTACGGGATGACGGCCAAAGGGTACGGCCTGGCGCAGATCCTGCGGGAGATGAATGCCAAGCTCAAGCGCATCCTGCCGGTGGATATGTTCTGTTGCGCGACGCTGTTGTGCCTGAGCTTCCAGCGTTGCACGGTGGAAATCTGGAATGGCGGCATGCCCGATGGTTACCTGCATGACAGCCTCAGCGGCGAGCGTACGCCATTGCCGGCGCGGCACCTGCCGTTGGGCGTGCTCACGCCGCACTTGTTCGATGACCGTACCGAAGTGCATCCGATGTCTTTGGGGGATCGGGTATTCCTGTTGTCCGATGGCGTAATAGAGACCAGTGACCGCGATGATCAGCCGTTTGGCGTGGAGCGGTTGCAGCAGGTATTTTCGGCCAACCGTGAACCTGACCGTCTTTTTGAGGACATCCAGCAGGCCTTGCGGGATTTTCGCGGTGAGGCCCGTGACGACTTCAGCATGGTCGAGGTGCGCCTGGTCGCACCGACGCAACTCAATCCGCCACCACCGGTCTATTCCGATAGCGGCCAGTCCAGCCCACTGGACTGGTCGGTGAGCTTCGAGTTCCGGGCGCAGACGCTCAAGCGTTTCAACCCGATGCCGTACCTGTTGCAGTTGCTGCTTGAGGTCCATGGACTCAGGGCACAGAGTGGCGCCCTTTACAGTGTCATGTCGGAGCTCTATTCCAATGCCCTGGATCACGGGGTGCTCGGGCTCGACTCGAGCCTCAAGCGTGACGCGGCGGGTTTTGCCCGCTACTACAGCGAGCGCAATACGCGCCTGGATGAACTGAGCGACGGTTACGTGCGGGTGCACTTGCACGTTTCGCCAAGCGGCGAGGGTGGTCGCCTGGCCATCGAGGTCGAAGACAGTGGCGAGGGCTTCGATGTCGCCCGGGTGCTGGCACGGCCCGTGGACAGTGATCGGTTGTCGGGGCGTGGCTTGAGTCTGGTGCGCCAGTTGAGCCACCAGGCCTGTTGGTCAGACGATGGTCGTAATGCGCGCGTGGAGTTTTTCTGGGAGGCTCTGGCATAATTGGCGTCATTCTTGATCAGGGAGCGAACAAGTGAACGAGATTCATCTGGACCGCGACGTGCTCAGCACGTTGAAGGAAGTCATGGAGGAGGGGTATCTGGAGTTGCTGGATACGTTTCTCAACGACTCCGAGGCGCGCCTGCGGGTGCTACATGAAGCGCGGGACGCTGAAAAACTGAGCGCCACCGCCCACAGCTTCAAGGGCAGCAGCAGTAACATGGGCGCCATCCGCCTGGCCGAGTTGTGCGGCGAACTGGAACAGCGTGCCAAGCAGCCGTCCTTGGGCGGTATCGAGAAGCTGGTCAACGAAATCGACAGTGAATTCGCCCATGTCCGCAAGCTTTGCCGGGAAGAGCGCGAAGGGTTCCACTGCTGAGGTTCGACGGTCGGCCAATATTGGCCCGTGCCTTGCATTGCCTAGTCTCGACTGTACCTACGATTCCAGTGCAGCGGAGACTTTTTTATGCCCGTTACCCCCAATTCACTGCTTCAGGCCTCTGTCCAGGCCAAGCCCCAGGTCGCCGTCAATTCACCGGCAGCGGCCCGGGATCTCGGGGATAGAGCCTCCAGCTTCGCTCAAGTCTACGCCAAGCAGGCGCCTGCCAAAACGGCGGCGGCCTCGGAGCCCGTGGTGAAATCGGCGCGCGACCAGGCCGCCGATAACACCGTCAAAAAAGACACCGGCAACGAAATCCCTGCCGCCCCGGAACCGACGGTTGCCGATAGCGGCAAACCCTTGCCCGCGGACAAAGCGACCAGCACCGACGACAAGGCCGCCAGCGATACCAGCGCCGACTCGGCTGAAACGCCCGTGGCGGATGCGGCACCAGCACCGGCACCGGTCGATCCGAGCCTGGCCCCGGGCTTGCTGCCGGACATGACGGTGCCGGTCGCGCAAGCCCCGGCGGAGCCTGCCCCCGCAGTGGTCACGATTGAGGCTCAGGTCGCCACGGCCGTCGCGGCGCCCGTTGTCCCATTGGCCGCGCCGGCCCAACCTGCAGTCCCGGTCGTCGATCCGACCTTCGACCCGGAAGCCGACCCTCTCGACGCATTACCCGCCTTGCGCTTGGCGATGGAGCAGGGCGGTCATGTTTCCGCCGCCAGTCAAGCGCAGCCCAAGAGCGCTGCCCCGGCATCGCTCGACGGTGAGCCGACGTCAGCGCAGACCTTTGCCGCCGGCATGGCGAGCATGCTCAGCGTGCAAGCCGATCAGAACAGTACCGAGTCCGGCAGCCAGGGTGGCGACAAGGCCTTCGGTGGCTTGATCAGCGAGGGTCTCAAGGACTTGGGCGCCGCCTCCAGCGACACCCGTGTGGATGATTTCGCCAACCGCCTGGCCGCACTGACCCAGGCTGCTACACCTAAAACCGCCAACGCGGTGCCGGTCAACCAACCTATCGCGATGAATCAGAGCGGTTGGACCGAAGAGGTGGTCAACCGGGTGATGTACCTGTCCAGCGTCAATCTCAAGGCGGCCGATATCCAATTGCAACCCGCTGAACTCGGGCGCCTGGATATCCGGGTGAACATGGTCCCGGATCAGCAGACCCAGGTCACGTTCATGAGCGCCCACTCCGGTGTTCGCGAGGCCCTCGAAGGCCAGATGCAGCGCCTGCGGGACAGTTTTACCCAGCAGGGCATGGGCCAGGTCGACGTCAGCGTGTCGGATCAATCCCGGGGTTCGCAGAACCAGGAACAGCAAGCCCAGCAGCAGGCCCGCGCTGGACGTGCGACATCCTCCGGCGGGCTGGTGGATTCCGCGGACGAAGCTGTTCCGGCCAGCATCGCTGAAGTGGCCACCAGCACGACCAGCGTCATTGGCACCAGCGCGGTCGACTACTACGCCTGATCAGGCGCTGTAAATCCTGTGGGAGCGGGCTTGCTCGCGAATACGATTTAACATTCAACACTTGTGTTGGCTGTCAGACCGTATTCGCGAGCAAGCCCGCTCCCACATTGATTGGCGTTAGTCCGATCAATCGCTGTCTGTTCCCTCCGACACTTCTGGCATAACACTTGCTCCAGCCTTGCCGTGCAACAGTGAAAACCCCGATTAGTGACGGATTATTGGCATGGCGAAGAGTGAAGCAGCAGCTGTAAAAGACCCTGCAACCAAAGGCAAACTCAAGCTGATCATCATGATCGTGGTGGGTTTGCTCCTGGCGATCGGCGTGTCCGTGGGGGCGACCTGGTATTTCATGCACAGCGCTCAAAGCAAGCCGGCCGTGGCGGTCGAAGCCGCGCCAGTGGGCAAGCAGCCGGCGATTTTCGAACCGATGGCGCCCGCCTTCGTGGCCAACTACACCGTGAACGGTCGTCAACGCTACATGCAGGTCAGCATTACGTTGCAAGGGCGCAACCAGGCTGACCTGGAAGCGCTGCGGGTGCACATGCCGCTGATCCGCAATAACCTGGTGATGCTGTTTTCCGGACAGAGTTTCGACACCCTGGCCACGCCCGTCGGCCAGGAAATGCTGCGCCAGAAAGCCACGGCCAGCGTGCAGGAAGTGGCTCAGAAAGAGCTCGGTAAAGTGGTGATCGAACAGTTGCTCTTCACTAACTTCGTATTGCAGTAGGAACACGACATGGCCGTGCAGGACCTGCTGTCCCAGGATGAAATCGACGCGCTGTTGCATGGTGTCGACGACGGTCTGGTACAGACCGAAAACGTTGCTGAACCGGGCAGCGTCAAAAGCTACGACCTGACCAGCCAGGATCGCATCGTTCGCGGACGCATGCCGACCCTGGAAATGATCAACGAGCGTTTCGCCCGGTACACCCGCATCAGCATGTTCAACATGCTGCGCCGCTCGGCCGACGTGGCCGTCGGTGGTGTGCAGGTGATGAAGTTCGGCGAGTACGTGCATTCGTTGTACGTGCCCACCAGCCTCAACTTGGTGAAGATCAAGCCGTTGCGCGGCACCGCGTTGTTCATCCTCGATGCCAAGCTGGTGTTCAAGCTGGTGGACAACTTTTTCGGTGGCGACGGTCGTCACGCCAAGATCGAGGGTCGTGAATTCACCCCGACCGAGCTGCGGGTGGTGCGCATGGTGCTGGAACAGGCCTTCATCGATTTGAAGGAAGCCTGGCAGGCGATCATGGAAGTGAACTTCGAGTACATCAACTCGGAAGTGAACCCGGCCATGGCCAACATCGTCGGGCCGAGCGAGGCCATCGTGGTCTCGACCTTCCACATCGAACTCGATGGCGGTGGCGGCGACCTGCACGTGACCATGCCGTATTCGATGATCGAGCCGGTACGCGAAATGCTCGACGCCGGTTTCCAGTCGGACCTCGACGACCAGGACGAGCGCTGGATCAACGCCTTGCGCCAGGACGTGCTCGACGTCGATGTGCCGATCGGGGCGACGGTCGCTCGGCGCCAACTGCGTCTGCGGGACATCCTGCACATGCAGCCGGGGGACATCATTCCGGTGGAGATGCCCGACGACATGATCATGCGCGCCAATGGCGTGCCGGCCTTCAAGGTCAAGATGGGCTCTCACAAAGGCAACCTGGCGTTGCAGGTGATCGAGCCGATCGAACGCCGCTGAGCGGTGTCAACTTCTTAAGTTTGTAACGGATTTTAGGTTTTTTACTGATTTTTGCCCGCCGAGGACAAATGATGGCTAACGATATGAATACTCAGGATGACCAGGCGCTGGCCGACGAATGGGCTGCGGCCCTGGAAGAAACCGGCGATGCCGGGCAGGCCGACATCGATGCCTTGCTGGCCGCCGATAGCGGTAATCACGGCTCCAACCGCCTGCCGATGGAAGAATTTGGCAGCGTGCCCAAGAGCAATGAACAGGTCACGCTGGATGGGCCGAACCTGGATGTGATCCTCGATATCCCGGTGTCGATCTCCATGGAAGTGGGCAGCACTGATATCAACATCCGCAACCTGCTGCAGCTCAACCAGGGCTCGGTGATCGAGCTGGACCGCCTGGCCGGCGAGCCGCTCGACGTGCTGGTCAACGGCACCTTGATCGCCCATGGCGAAGTGGTGGTGGTCAACGAGAAGTTCGGCATTCGCCTGACGGACGTGATCAGTCCGAGCGAACGCATCAAGAAGCTGCGCTGAGTGAAAGGTTTCTTCGTCGCAGCCTCGATGCTGCCATTGAGCGTGCTGGCGGCCGAACCGGTTGCCACGGCGGCCGTTGCGCCGGCGGCGGGCAGTGGGATCGCCGGGCAACTGGCGCAACTGGTGCTCGGTTTGCTGCTGGTGCTGGGCTTGATCTTCTTTCTCGCCTGGTTGTTGCGCCGCGTGCAACAGGCAGGGCCGACCGGCAAGGGCCAAGTCATCGACATCGTCGCTTCTCGCGCGCTCGGGCCGCGCGACCGGCTGGTGCTGGTGCAGGTCGGCAACGAGCAGATCCTGTTGGGTCTGAGCCCAGGCACTATCACCGCCTTGCACGTCCTCAAGGAGCCGGTGCACGTGCCCTCCACCGAGCCGGCCAGCCCCGAATTTGCCCAGCGCCTCATGGAACTGCTGGGGAAAGACCAGAAGGATAAAAAGTAATGCCGTTGCGCATTCTGTTGGCATTGGCCCTGATGCTGGCCGCACCGTTGGCGCTCGCCGCCGACCCGCTGTCGATCCCGGCGATCACCCTGGGGACCAACGCTGAAGGGGCCCAGGAATACTCGGTCAGCCTGCAGATCCTGCTGATCATGACTGCGCTGAGTTTCATCCCGGCGTTCGTCATGCTGATGACCAGTTTCACCCGGATCATCATTGTCTTTTCGATCCTGCGCCAGGCCCTGGGCCTGCAACAGACCCCCTCGAACCAGATCCTCACCGGCATGGCGCTGTTCCTGACCATGTTCATCATGGCGCCCGTGTTCGATCGGGTGAACCAGGATGCGCTGCAACCCTACCTGGCAGAAAAAATCACTGCCCAGGATGCCGTGGCCAAGGCTGAAGTGCCGATCAAGGATTTCATGCTGGCCCAGACCCGCAGCAGTGACCTGGAGCTGTTCATGCGCCTGTCCAAGCGCACCGACATCCCCAGTGCCGACCAGGCGCCGCTGACCATCCTGGTGCCGGCGTTCGTGACGTCCGAGCTGAAAACCGCGTTCCAGATCGGTTTCATGATTTTCATCCCGTTCCTGATCATTGACCTGGTGGTCGCCAGCGTGCTGATGGCCATGGGTATGATGATGCTCTCGCCGCTGATCATTTCCCTGCCGTTCAAGATCATGCTGTTTGTGCTGGTGGATGGCTGGGCGTTGATCATCGGTACGCTGGCGGGCAGTTTCGGCGGTGTTTAGGTCTTTTGTGCGGGTAGGACGATATGACGCCTGAAGTAGCGGTAGATCTGTTCCGTGAAGCGCTCTGGCTGACGACCGTGATGGTTGCCATCCTGGTGATCCCCAGTCTGCTGGTGGGGTTGCTGGTGGCGATGTTCCAGGCTGCGACCCAGATCAACGAACAGACCTTGAGCTTCCTGCCGCGCCTTCTGGTCATGCTGGTGACGTTGATCGTCGCCGGTCCCTGGCTGGTGCAAACCTTCATGGAATACATCCTGCAGTTGTACGGCAGTATTCCGCAGTTGATCGGCTGACCCCATGTCGATGCTCGAGCTGACGGACACCCAGATCAGTTCCTGGGTGGCATCGTTCATCCTGCCGCTGTTTCGCGTCACTGCGGTGCTGATGAGCATGCCGGTCTTCGGCACGACACTGGTACCAACCCGGGTGCGCTTGTACCTGGCCCTGGCGATCACGGTCGTCATCGCCCCCGGACTGCCGCCAATGCCGCCGGTCAATGCCCTGGACCTCAGCGCGCTGATGCTGGTGGCCGAGCAGATTCTCATCGGTGCCCTGATGGGGTTCTCGCTGCAGCTGTTCTTCCAGGCATTCGTGGTGGCCGGGCAAATCATTTCGATCCAGATGGGCATGGCCTTCGCGTCCATGGTCGACCCCACCAATGGCGTGACGACCGCAGTGATCGGTCAGTTCCTGACGATGCTGGTGACCCTGTTGTTCCTCGCCATGAATGGGCATTTGGTGGTGTTCGAGGTCTTGACCGAGAGCTTTACCACCATGCCGGTGGGCAATGCGTTCCTGATCAATCATTTCTGGGAAATCGCCGGCAAGCTCGGCTGGGTCCTGGGTGCGGCGATGGTGCTGGTATTACCGGCGATCACCGCGTTGCTGGTGGTCAACATCGCGTTTGGCGTGATGACCCGTGCGGCGCCGCAACTGAATATTTTCTCCATTGGCTTCCCGCTGACCCTCGTGCTGGGCATGGTGATTTTCTGGGTCAGCCTGGGGGATATCCTCAACCAGTATCAGCCGCTGGCCACCCAGGCCTTGCAGCTTTTACGCGACATGGCACAGGCACGCTGAACCATGGCCGAGAGCGAGAGTGGTCAGGACAAGACAGAAGACCCCACGGAAAAGCGCCTGCGTGAATCTCGGGAAAAGGGCGAAATCGCCCGCTCCAAGGAACTCAACACGCTGGCGGTGATGCTGGCCGGGGCGGGCGGGTTGCTGATTTATGGCGGCGGGTTGGCCCTGGACCTGCTGGAGATCATGCGCCTGAATTTCTCCCTGCCCCGTGAGGTGCTGCTTTCTCCTGGGGCCATGTCCCAGTATCTGCTGCACTCGGGCAAGATCGCGATCCTGGCGGTGCAGCCGGTTCTGATCTGCTTGCTGTTGGCCGCCGTGATCGGCCCGATTTCCCTGGGCGGCTGGTTGTTCGCCGCTGGTAGCCTGGCCCCCAAGTTCAGCCGGATGAACCCGGCCGCCGGTCTCAAGCGCATGTTTTCCACCACGGCGCTGATGGAGTTGCTCAAGGCGTTTGGGAAATTCCTGCTGATCCTGTTTGTCGCGCTGACGGTGCTGCAGGCCGATATCGACGACCTGCTGCGCATTGCTCACGAACCGCTGGAGCAAGCGATTATCCACAGCGTGCAGCTGGTGGGCTGGAGTACGTTGTGGATGGCCTGCGGCCTGATCCTGATCGCTGCCATCGATGTGCCGATCCAGCTCTATCAGAGCAAGCAGAAGTTGATGATGACCAAGCAGGAGATACGCGACGAGCATAAGGACCAGGAAGGCAAGCCCGAGGTCAAGCAGCGCATTCGTCAATTGCAGCGCGAGGTCTCCCAGCGACGGATGATGGCGGCGATTCCCGACGCCGATGTGGTCATCACCAACCCGACTCACTACGCCGTCGCCCTCAAGTACGACCCCGAAAAAGGCAACGCGCCCGTGTTGCTGGCCAAGGGCAGTGATTTCCTGGCGCTGAAGATCCGTGAGATCGCCGTGGCCAACGAGGTGATGCTGCTTGAGTCCCCGGCGCTGGCACGATCGATTTACTACTCCACCGAGCTCGATCAGGAAATCCCCGGGGGCCTGTACCTGGCCGTGGCCCAGGTATTGGCCTACGTCTACCAGATCCGTCAGCACCGCGCCGGCAAGGGTAAGCGCCCCGAACCGCTCAAGGACCTGCCGATCCCGCCGGATTTGCGGCGTGACTCCTGAGCCTGGCTGACACACGCCCCGGTGGGAGCGAGCTTGCTCGCGATTGCGTGGGTTCAGTCACCTGCAGGTTCGACTGACAAATCGCTATCGCGAGCAGGCTCGCTCCCACAGGTCAATGTCCCTTCAACCCCTCTATTTCAGCCCTCGACAAAAGTTGGAAGGCTTCTTGCAATACCCCGCCTGCGCCCCCTCCGGGCGTCAAAAGTTTGCTTCACAGGCACGGGGAATATTGGTGGATCGCTCTCAGTTACTCAGCACCGCGCGCAGCAATGTAGCCGACCTCAGCCGGGGCAATCTGGGTGTGCCGATCTTGCTGCTGGTCATGCTCGCCATGATGATGCTGCCGGTACCGCCGTTCCTGCTGGACGTGTTCTTCACGTTCAACATCGCCCTGTCGATCGTCGTGTTGCTGGTGTGCGTCTACGCCCTGCGGCCGCTGGATTTTGCCGTATTTCCGACCATCCTGCTGGTGGCGACGTTGATGCGCCTGGCGCTGAACGTGGCATCGACCCGGGTGGTCATGCTCCACGGCCAGGACGGGCACGCCGCCGCCGGTAAGGTGATCCAGGCCTTCGGTGAGGTGGTGATCGGCGGTAACTACGTGGTCGGTATCGTGGTTTTCGCCATCTTGATGATCATCAACTTCGTCGTGGTGACCAAGGGCGCCGGGCGGATTTCCGAGGTGAGCGCGCGTTTCACCCTCGATGCGATGCCCGGCAAGCAGATGGCGATCGACGCCGACCTCAACGCCGGCCTCATCGACCAGAGCCAGGCCAAGCTGCGTCGCCTGGAAGTGGCCCAGGAAGCCGAGTTCTACGGTTCCATGGACGGTGCCAGCAAATTCGTGCGCGGTGACGCCATCGCCGGCCTGTTGATTCTGTTCATCAACCTGATCGGCGGCATGGCCGTCGGCATCTTCCAACATGGCATGACCTTCGGCGACGCCGGCAAGGTCTACGCCTTGTTGACCATTGGTGACGGTTTGGTGGCGCAATTGCCATCACTGTTGTTATCCACAGCCGCCGCGATCATGGTGACCCGTGCTTCGGGCTCCGAAGACATGGGTAAGCAGATCGGTCGGCAGATGTTCGCCTCGCCCAAGGCCCTGGCCGTTGCCGCCGGCCTGATGGCGGTGATGGGGCTGGTGCCGGGGATGCCGCACTTTTCCTTCCTGAGCATGGCGGCCATGGCCGCCGGTGGTGCCTACTGGTTCTGGAAGAAGCAGAACGTGCAGAAAGTCCAGGCCCTGCAAGAGGTCAAGCGCCAGCAGGAACTGCTGCCGTCGCCGGCCCGCGCCATGGAAACCAAGGAGCTGGGCTGGGATGACGTGACCCCGATCGACATGATCGGCCTGGAAGTCGGCTATCGCCTGATCCCCTTGGTCGATCGCAATCAGGGGGGACAGTTGCTGGCGCGGATCAAGGGGGTACGCAAGAAGCTCTCCCAGGACCTGGGCTTCCTGATGCCCACGGTGCATATCCGCGACAACCTCGACCTGGCGCCGAGCGCCTATCGCCTGACCTTGATGGGCGTGATCCTGGCCGAAGCCGAGATCTACCCCGACCGCGAGCTGGCGATCAACCCGGGCCAGGTCTACGGCAGCCTCAACGGCATCACCGCCAAGGATCCGGCTTTCGGCCTGGAAGCGGTGTGGATCGAAATCAGCCAGCGGGCCCAGGCCCAGTCCCTCGGTTATACCGTGGTGGACGCCAGTACCGTGGTGGCGACCCACTTGAACCAGATCCTGTACAAGCACTCCAGCGAGCTGATTGGCCACGAAGAAGTCCAGCAACTCCTGCAAGTACTGGCCAAAGGCTCGCCGAAGCTGGCTGAAGAGCTGGTGCCGGGCGTGGTTTCGTTGTCGCAGTTGCTCAAGGTGCTGCAGGCGCTGCTGGCCGAACAAGTGCCCGTGCGCGACATACGCAGTATCGCCGAGGCCATCGCCAACAACGCTTCCAAGAGTCAAGATACCGCCGCCTTGGTGGCTGCGGTTCGGGTCGGCGTGTCCCGTGCAATCGTCCAAAGCATTGTAGGCACTGAGTCTGAGCTGCCTGTGATCACCTTGGAGCCAAGGTTGGAACAGATATTGCTCAATAGTCTGCAGAAGGCAGGACAAGGCTCGGAAGAGGGTGTTCTGCTGGAGCCAAGCATGGCCGAGAAGCTGCAGCGTTCGTTGATCGAAGCAGCCCAGCGGCAAGAGATGCAAGGCCAACCGGTGATCCTGCTGGTGGCCGGTCCGATTCGCGCGATGCTCTCGCGATTCGGGCGCCTCGCGGTCCCGGGGCTGCATGTGCTGGCGTACCAGGAAATACCGGACAACAAGCAAGTGACCATCGTTGCGACAGTAGGGCCCAACGGCTGAGGTAGTGGTTTATGCAAGTGAAGCGTTTTTTCGCCGCCGACATGCGTCAGGCCATGAAACTGGTTCGTGACGAGCTGGGCGCTGAAGCAGCCATCATTGGCAACCGTCGTATCGCCGGCGGTGTCGAGCTGACGGCGGCCCTGGATTACAAACTGTCTGCGCTGGCCCCACGGGTTCCGAACATGGAACTCGAAGATGAGCTGCGCAAGACCCAATCGCGCATCGCCAGCGCCCAGGCCGAACTGAGCCTGCGCAGCAGCGAAGGCGAGGGTGCCGCAGGCACCAATCGTCAATTGTTCGCCGGTCAGCCGCTGACCGCCGGCCTGCCGTTGACCGCTGCCGAGCCGCTGATCGAGCAGGCCAAGGCCGAACCACGTCGTCCGGAGCCGGCACCCGCCGCGCCTGCCCGCGGAGTCGACCCGCGCACCCTGGACTCGATGCGCTTCGAACTCAACAGCCTGCGCGAGCTGATGGAAGTCCAACTCGGCTCCCTGGCCTGGAACCAGTTGCAAGGCAGCCGTCCGGCCCAGGCCAACCTGTGGCGTCGCCTGCAACGCATCGGCTTGTCCGGCCCGTTGTCCCGGGACCTGCTGGCGCTGATCAATGGTATCGAAGAGCCGCGCCAGGCCTGGCGCATGTTGCTGGCGCACCTGGCGCGGATGATCGCCACGCCGGAAGTCGAGCCACTGGAAGAGGGCGGGGTGATTGCCATGGTCGGCCCTGCCGGCATGGGCAAGACCACCACCCTGGCCAAGCTCGCCGCCCGTTATGTGCTCAAGTACGGCGCCCAGAGCATCGCCCTGGTGAGCATGGACAGTTTCCGCATCGGTGCCCAGGAACAACTCAAGACCCTGGGCCGGATCCTCAATGTGTCGGTGACCCATGTGGATCCGGGCCAATCCCTGGCCCAGGCGCTGGAACCGCTGCTGCGCAAACGCGTCGTGCTGATCGATACCGCGGGCCTGCAAGCCAGCGATCCGGCCCTGCGCATGCAGCTCGAAAGCCTGGCCGGACGCGGCATCAAGTCAAAAAATTATCTCGTGTTGGCAACCACCAGCCAGAAACAGGTTCTAACCGCCGCGTACCACAGCTACAAACGCTGCGGGCTGGCCGGCTGCATCCTGACTAAGCTGGACGAAACGGCCAGCCTGGGCGAGGTGTTGAGCCTGGCGATCGGTCATGAACTGCCGGTGGCCTACCTGACCGATGGGCCGCGGATCCCGGATGATTTGCATCTGCCGCGCCGTCATCAACTGGTCAGTCGTGCCGTGAGTGTGCAAATGCAGGAAGAACCCAGCGAAGAAGCCATGGCTGACATGTTCGCTGACATCTACCACAGCCCGACCAAACAGGTCGGCTGAGGTAATCATGAATATTTTTTGTACCTACATCGATGGTCTGCCATGCATTGTTCCTTATGCGAACGCGCAGCCAGTAATGTGGCCTCCGTCTAAGAAGACAAGGTAAAGAACGAACATGGGCAGCATGCATCCCGTACAGGTGATCGCGGTGACCGGCGGCAAAGGTGGCGTCGGGAAGACTAACGTGTCAGTGAACTTGTCCCTGGCTCTGGCAGAGCTTGGCCGACGGGTCATGCTGCTGGACGCCGACCTGGGCCTGGCGAACGTCGACGTGCTGCTGGGGCTTACCCCCAAACGCACCCTGGCGGACGTGATCGAAGGCCGTTGCGAACTGCGCGACGTGCTCTTGCAGGGGCCGGGCGGGATTCGCATCGTGCCCGCTGCCTCCGGCACCCAGAGCATGGTTCACCTGACCCCGGCGCAGCATGCGGGCCTGATCCAGGCCTTCAGCGACATCGGCGACAACCTCGATGTGCTGGTGATTGACACTGCCGCCGGCATCGGCGACTCGGTTGTCAGTTTCGTCCGCGCCGCCCAGGAAGTGCTGCTGGTGGTCTGCGACGAACCGACGTCCATCACCGACGCCTACGCCCTGATCAAACTGCTGAACCGCGACTATGGCATGAACCGCTTCCGCGTCCTGGCCAACATGGCCCAGAGCCCGCAGGAAGGACGCAACCTGTTCGCCAAGTTGACCAAGGTCACCGATCGCTTCCTGGACGTCGCCCTGCAATACGTCGGCGCCGTGCCGTACGACGAAAGCGTACGCAAGGCCGTCCAGAAGCAACGTGCCGTTTATGAAGCTTTTCCACGTTCCAAGTGCGCGCTGGCGTTCAAGGCGATCGCCCAGAAGGTCGATACCTGGCCCCTGCCGGCCAACCCCCGCGGGCATCTGGAATTTTTCGTCGAGCGTCTTGTGCAACAAACAGCAGGGCCCGTGCTATGACAGCCAGCGGTTACAACCATCTCTACAAAAAATCGGCACGGGACGCCCAATACGAACTGATCGAGCGTTACGCGCCATTGGTCAAGCGTATCGCCTACCACTTGCTGGCGCGGTTGCCGGCCAGTGTCCAGGTCGAGGACTTGATCCAGGCCGGCATGATCGGCCTGCTTGAAGTGTCGAACAAATACGACGCCAGCAAAGGCGCCAGTTTCGAGACCTATGCCGGTATTCGCATTCGCGGGGCGATGCTCGATGAAGTCCGCAAGGGCGATTGGGCGCCGCGTTCGGTGCACCGCAATACCCGTATGGTCAGTGACGCGATTCGCGCAATTGAAGCGAAAACCGGGCGTGACGCTAAAGATCACGAAGTTGCGGCCGAACTCCAGTTGAGTCTCGACGATTATTACGGGATTTTGAACGATACCTTGGGCAGCCGCCTGTTCAGTTTCGACGACCTGTTGCAGGACGGCGAACACGAAGGGCTGCACGAGGATAACGCGAGTGCTCACATGGAGCCGTCGCGTGACCTGGAAGATGAGCGTTTCCAGAGCGCGCTGGCGGAGGCGATTGCCAATTTGCCGGAGCGTGAGCGGCTGGTCTTGGCGCTGTACTACGACGAAGAGCTGAACCTCAAGGAAATCGGTGAGGTCCTGGGGGTCAGTGAATCGCGGGTCAGCCAGTTACACAGCCAGTGCGCGGCCCGTTTGCGGGGGCGTTTGGGGGAGTGGCGAGCGCGTTGACAGGCAGTGTGGGGACACTGCGACGAGGCTGGCCTGGCAGGTACTGCGCCAGTCTCCATCCGTTGTGCTCCAGACCGTTGTCGAGTGTTGTGCCGGATTGATTGAAATGGCGCGTCCAGGTGCTGGGCGCGTTTAAGACTGCTTGGAGGTCGAATTGGACAAGAACATGAAAATCCTCATCGTTGATGACTTCTCAACGATGCGGCGGATCATTAAAAACCTGTTGCGTGACCTTGGGTTCACCAACACGGCCGAAGCAGATGACGGGACCACTGCGCTCCCGATGTTGCACAGTGGCAACTTCGATTTTCTGGTTACCGACTGGAACATGCCGGGCATGACCGGTATCGACCTGCTGCGCCAGGTGCGTGCCGACGAAAAACTCAAGCACCTTCCGGTGCTGATGGTCACTGCCGAAGCCAAGCGCGAGCAGATCATCGAAGCGGCCCAGGCCGGTGTAAACGGCTATGTG
Organism: Pseudomonas sp. FSO-7; assembly: GCF_059579345.1. Classification (NCBI taxonomy): domain Bacteria; kingdom Pseudomonadati; phylum Pseudomonadota; class Gammaproteobacteria; order Pseudomonadales; family Pseudomonadaceae; genus Pseudomonas; species Pseudomonas sp. FSO-7. Next base: position 1,860,667 of record NZ_CM184193.1, read on the forward strand.
GTCAAACCCTTCACGGCCCAGGCGTTGAAAGAGAAGATCGAAAAAATCTTCGAACGCATCGGTTAACGGCGCCACGGGGGAGCTATGGACAACGAATCTTCAATGGGCGATTTCGAATCGACCCTGAAAAAACATGCCCGCGAACTGGTCGACAGCCTTGAAAAAGGTCGTTTTGGCGATGCGGTTCAAATGATCCATGAGCTCAACCAGACCCGTGACCGCGGTCTGTATCAGGAAGTGGGCAAGCTCACGCGTGAACTGCACAGCGCGATTGTCAATTTCCAGATCGACCCGCACATGCCGCAGGCCGAGGAAGTCTCCCAGATCACCGACGCCACCGAGCGCCTGGGGTATGTGGTCAAGCTGACCGAAGCCGCGGCCAACCGCACCATGGACCTGGTGGAGAGCGCGACGCCGCTGGTCAACGGCCTGAGCGAAGAGGCTCAGGCCTTGAGCACCGACTGGGGCCGGTTCATGCGTCGCGAAGTCGGTGCTGAAGAGTTTCGGGAGCTGGCCCGTCGGGTCGACGGTTTCCTGGCGCGCAGCAGCACCGAGAACCGCGCCGTGGCAAGCAACCTCAACGACATTCTGCTGGCCCAGGACTATCAAGACCTGACCGGCCAGGTGATCAAGCGTGTGACCCAGTTGGTCACCGAAGTGGAAAGCAACCTGCTCAAACTGGTGTTGATGGCCAGCCAGGTCGACCGCTTTGCAGGCATCGAACACGACCGTGAAGCGATGCTTGCTGAAAAAGATCCACAAAAACATCTCTCTCAGGGTGAAGGTCCGCAAATTCATGCCGATAAAAGAGAAGACGTTATGTCCGGTCAGGACGATGTGGACGATTTGCTGTCCAGCCTTGGATTCTGAGTTTTAGCCCTGTTTTAGGAGCAGCCATTAATGAGCTTCGGCGCCGATGAAGAGATCCTTCAGGATTTCCTGGTTGAGGCCGGCGAGATTCTAGAGCAACTGTCCGAACAGCTGGTCGAGCTGGAAAGCCGACCAGATGATGCGGATCTGCTCAATGCAATTTTTCGCGGTTTCCACACTGTAAAAGGAGGCGCCGGCTTCCTCCAGCTCAACGAGCTGGTGGAGTGCTGTCACATTGCCGAGAACGTGTTCGACATCCTGCGCAAGGGTGAGCGTCGCGTTGATTCGGAACTGATGGACGTGGTGCTCGAAGCGCTGGATGCGGTCAACAGCATGTTCAGCGAGGTGCGCGAGCGTTCGCCGATCACCGCTGCCACTCCTGAGTTGCTCGCCGCGCTGGCACGCCTGGCCGAGCCGCAATCGGCTGACGAAGCGGCGCCGGTTGCCGAAGCGGTGGTTGAAGAGCCGGTCGTCGAAGAATCGGGCGACATCACCGATAACGAATTCGAACAGCTGCTGGACTCCCTGAATACCGTCAAGGCCCAGGCCGAAGCGCCAGCCGCTCAGGTTGCACCTGCTGCGCAAGCCGCCGGGGCTGCCAGCGATGAAATCACCGATGCCGAGTTCGAGTCGCTGCTCGACCAGCTTCACGGCAAGGGCCAGTTCGCGCCGGATGCGGTCGTCCCGCCGACGGCCCCGGCCGCCCCGAAAGCGGCGGGCGACAGCTCCGACATCACCGACGACGAATTCGAAGCGTTGCTCGACCAGTTGCATGGCAAGGGCACCTTTGCCGTTGACGCACTGGATTCGGCCATCGCTTCGGCACCGACCCCGGCCAAGCCTGCCGCCGCTGCCGCTGGCAGCGACCTGATCAGCGACCACGAATTCGAATCCCTGCTCGATGAGCTGCACGGCAAGGGCAAGTTCAGCGAAGTCGGTACAGCTGCCGCTGCGCCTGCTGCCACCACCGTTGCGCCAGCGGCCAAGGCTGCGCCAAAACCCGCTGCCAAGGCACCGGAACCCAAGGCCGAGCCCGCCAAGCCTGCCGCTGCTGCCCCGGCAGCCGCCCGAGCTCCGGCGGCTGCGCCAGCGGAAAAACCGGCCAGCGAAGCCGAGACCACCGTTCGGGTCGACACCGCACGCCTGGACGAGATCATGAACATGGTCGGCGAACTGGTGCTGGTGCGTAACCGTCTGGTGCGCCTGGGGCTCAACAGCCAGGACGAAGCCATGTCCAAGGCCGTGTCGAACCTCGACGTGGTCACGGCCGATTTGCAGACCGCGGTCATGAAGACCCGGATGCAGCCGATCAAGAAAGTCTTCGGGCGCTTCCCGCGCCTGGTTCGCGACCTGGCTCGCCAGCTCAAGAAAGAAATCAACCTGGAACTGGTGGGCGAAGAGACCGACCTCGACAAGAACCTTGTCGAGGCCCTGGCCGACCCGCTGGTCCACTTGGTGCGCAACGCGGTCGACCACGGCATCGAGTCGCCGGAAGAGCGCGAAGCCTCGGGCAAGGTCCGCAGCGGCAAGGTGATCCTGGCCGCCGAGCAGGAGGGCGACCACATCCTGTTGTCGATCTCCGACGACGGCAAAGGCATGGACCCGAACGTGCTGCGTTCCATCGCGGTGAAACGTGGTGTGATGGACAAGGATGCCGCCGACCGCCTGAGCGACACCGAGTGCTACAACCTGATCTTCGCCCCGGGTTTCTCCACCAAGACCGAGATTTCCGACGTGTCCGGCCGTGGCGTGGGCATGGACGTGGTGAAAACCAAGATTTCCCAGCTCAACGGTTCGATCAACATCTACTCGACCAAGGGCCAGGGTTCGAAGATCGTCATCAAGGTCCCGCTGACCCTGGCGATCATGCCGACCCTGATGGTGATGCTGGGCAACCAGGCCTTCGCCTTCCCGCTGGTCAACGTCAACGAGATTTTCCACCTCGACCTGTCGCGCACCAACGTGGTGGACGGCCAGGAAGTGGTGATCGTACGGGACAAGGCATTGCCGCTGTTCTACCTCAAGCGCTGGCTGGTCAGCTCCGCGGCTCATGTGGAGCAGGGCGAAGGCCATGTGGTGATCCTTTCGGTGGGCACCCAGCGGATCGGCTTCGTCGTCGACCAGTTGGTGGGCCAGGAAGAAGTGGTCATCAAGCCGTTGGGCAAGATGCTCCAAGGCACCCCGGGCATGTCCGGCGCCACCATCACCGGCGACGGCCGCATCGCGTTGATTCTCGATGTGCCAAGCATGCTCAAGCGTTACGCCGCCCGGCGTATTTGATTCTGGAGGGGGGCGGCCCAGCGCCGCGCCTCGTCTAACGGAGTGTTTATGGTAGTTAAAGTCCTGGTGGTGGACGATTCGGGGTTTTTCCGTCGCCGCGTCTCGGAAATTCTTTCGGCGGACACGAGTATTCAGGTCGTCGGTACCGCGACTAATGGCAAAGAGGCGATCGATCAGGCCCTGGCACTCAAGCCGGACGTGATTACCATGGACTATGAGATGCCGATGATGGACGGCATCACGGCCGTGCGGCATATCATGCAGCGCTGCCCGACCCCGGTCTTGATGTTCTCGTCCCTGACCCACGAAGGCGCCCGGGTGACCCTCGATGCGCTGGACGCCGGGGCGGTGGATTTCCTGCCGAAGAATTTCGAAGACATTTCGCGCAACCCCGACAAGGTCCGGCAGTTGCTGTGCGAAAAGGTCCACAGCATTTCCCGCAGCAATCGCCGTGTCGGTGCCTACAGCACACCGGCGCCAGCCCCGGTTGCGGCCCCAAGCCCGGCGCCAGCGCCGACGTCGACGGCATCGAGCAGCTTCAATGCGGCCCCGGTACGCAGCGCCCCGGCGCCTGCGCCGACGCGTTCGGCACCTGCCAGTCCATCGTCGCCGGCCCCCAAGCGCAAAGCCTACAAGCTGGTGGCGATCGGTACGTCCACGGGCGGCCCGGTGGCGCTGCAACGGGTTCTGACCCAGTTGCCGGCCAACTTCCCGGCTCCCATCGTGCTGATCCAGCACATGCCCGCGGCGTTCACCAAGGCGTTTGCCGAGCGTCTGGACAAGCTGTGCAACATCAACGTCAAGGAAGCCGAGGATGGCGACATCCTGCGTCCGGGCCTGGCGTTGCTGGCGCCGGGTGGCAAGCAGATGATGATCGACGGCCGCGGCGCGGTGAAAATCCTGCCGGGCGACGAGCGCCTGAACTACAAGCCTTGTGTGGACATTACCTTCGGTTCCGCAGCCAAGTCCTACGGTGACAAAGTTCTGGCGGTGGTGCTCACCGGCATGGGCGCCGACGGCCGCGAAGGCGCACGGCTGCTCAAGCAGGGCGGCAGTGCGATCTGGGCCCAGGATGAAGCCAGTTGTGTGATCTATGGCATGCCGATGGCCATCGTCAAAGCCGATCTTGCCGACGCGGTGTACGGATTGGACGACATCGGTAGACACCTGGTCGAGGCCTGCCTGTAATGGATGTGCTCAGCCTGATCGGCATCATTATGGCGTTCGTCGCCATCATTGGCGGCAATTATCTGGAAGGCGGTCATCTGGGCGCGCTGGCCAACGGCCCGGCGGCGTTGATCGTGATCGGTGGCACCGTCGGCGCGGCGCTGCTGCAGTCGCCCATGAGCGCTTTCAAGCGGGCCATGCAGGTGCTGATCTGGATTCTGTTCCCGCCCCGTGTCGACCTGGCCGGTGGTATCGACCGGGTGGTGAACTGGAGCCTGACCGCTCGCAAGGAAGGCCTGCTGGGCCTGGAAGGGGTGGCCGATGCCGAACCCGACAGCTACTCACGCAAAGGCCTGCAATTGCTGGTGGACGGCGCCGAGCCGGAAGCCATCCGCAGCATCCTGGAAGTGGATTTCTATACCCAGGAAAGCCGCGACATCGAAGCGGCCAAAGTCTTCGAAAGCATGGGCGGCTACGCGCCGACCATCGGCATCATCGGTGCGGTGATGGGTCTGATCCATGTGATGGGCAACCTGGCCGATCCATCGCAGCTGGGCAGCGGTATCGCCGTGGCGTTCGTCGCCACGATCTATGGCGTGGCGAGTGCCAACCTGGTGCTGCTGCCCATCGCGGCCAAGCTCAAATCCATCGCGTTGCGCCAGTCGCGCTATCGCGAAATGCTGCTGGAAGGGATCCTGTCGATCGCCGAAGGCGAAAACCCGCGCTCCATTGAGCTGAAGCTCCAGGGCTTCATGGACTGATGGGGGGTATGGAGCATGGCACGTCGCAGGCATCGTGAAGAACACGTCAACCATGAACGCTGGCTGGTTTCCTATGCCGACTTCATCACGCTGCTGTTCGCTTTTTTCGTGGTCATGTATTCGATTTCGTCGGTCAACGAAGGCAAGTACAAAGTCATTTCCGAGGCGTTGATCGGGGTCTTCACCGATTCCGACCGGGCCCTCAAGCCGATCCCTATCGGCGAGGAGCGGCCCAAGACCACTACGCCGGCCAAACCCTTGGTCAAGGACAGCGAGCAGGTCGACGCCGGTATCGCCGGCAGTAGCGATCCGTTGAAAAGCATCGCCGACGACATCAGCGCGGCGTTCGGTGACCTGATCAGCTCCAACCAGATGACCGTGCGTGGCAACGAGTTGTGGGTCGAGATCGAACTCAATTCCAGCTTGTTGTTCGGCAGCGGCGACGCCATGCCCAGCGACATGGCGTTCAACATCATCGATAAGGTTGCAGCGATCCTCAAGCCCTTCGACAACCCGATCCATGTCGAAGGCTTCACGGACGACCAGCCGATCCGTACCGCGCAGTACCCGACCAACTGGGAACTGTCTTCGGCCCGTTCGGCGAGCATCGTGCGCATGCTGGCGATGCAGGGTGTGAACCCCGGTCGCCTGGCCTCGGTGGGCTACGGTGAGTTCCAGCCGGTGGCCAACAACGCCACGGCCGAGGGGCGTGCGCGCAACCGGCGGGTGGTGCTGGTGGTGTCGCGTAACCTCGATGTACGTCGTAGCCTGACCGGTACCGGTACGGCCCATGCAACCCCGGATGCGGCATTGAAGCGGGCTGGCACACAAACTGCACCGGCTCCGGTCAAGTCGCCGGGAAGACAGAGTGCCGTCAATTCTCCGTCACCCGCTTTATAACCGAGCTATTTCTCGGTCGAGCCTGTTTCGGCCGGGAGGAACGATCCGAATGAGAGTCTGGGCAGTCGCCAATCAAAAAGGTGGTGTGGGCAAGACCACATCTTCCATCGCTTTAGCCGGGTTGCTGGCCGAGGCGGGCAAGCGCGTGGTCATCGTCGATCTGGACCCCCATGGCTCGATGACCAGCTATTTCGGCTACGATCCCGATAGCCTGGAGCACAGCAACTTCGACCTGTTCCTGCACAAGGGCGTCGTGCCCGAGGGGTTGCCGGGGCAATTGTTGTTGTCCACCAGCGACGAGCGGATTTCCCTGTTGCCGTCGAGCACCGCCCTGGCCACCCTGGAACGACAGTCGCCCGGGCAGAGTGGCCTGGGCCTGGTGATCGCCAAGAGTCTGGCGCAGCTGTGGCAGGATTTCGATTATGCGATCATCGACAGCCCGCCGTTGCTGGGGTTGCTGATGGTCAATGCCTTGGCCGCCAGCCAGCAATTGGTGATTCCCGTGCAGACCGAGCATTTAGCCGTCAAGGGCCTGGAGCGCATGGTCAATACCCTGGCGATGGTCAATCGCTCGCGCAAACAGACACTGGCCTTCAACATCGTGCCGACGCTGTTTGACCGTCGCACCCAGGCGTCCCTGGGGACCCTGCGTGTGTTGCGGGACATGTACCCGGAGGACATCTGGCAAGGCTATATCCCCGTCGACACCCGCCTGCGGGATGCCAGCCGCGCCGGTGTGACTCCTTCGCAATTCGATGGCAAGAGCCGTGGCGTGCTGGCCTACCGAGCACTACTCAAGCATCTGCTGGCCCAACAGCTTGTTCCGCAGCAGGTGGCTTAAGGTGACGAGGCTTTCCATTGGCAGTGTGTTCGCTTGCGAACGCTCAAGTCCTGCCGCATTCATGCCGATAACCTCTTCAAGTGGCGCACTGTTCCCATGAGCCGCCCAATAAAGACAACCTCGCGTCCGCAAATGGCACTGCAGTCCTACCTGGATGGGCTGTTGCAGGAAGCGACCGAAGAATTGCCACCGCCGCCAAGCGTGATCGAGGCGTTGCCCGAACACGTAGAAGCCGAGGGTGTGCTGGATGAGTTTCAAGCGGCCGTGCTCGAAGAGCAGGCCCGTGACGCACAGAAATCAGTGGTGGCCGCGGCGGTTGAAGCTCCGTTCATCAAGCCTCAACTGGCGGTAATGGAAGCGCCTGCGCCGATCCTGGCACCGGTCTCGACCGTTGCCCCGTTGCTGCAGGGCCTGGTGACGCCGGTGGTGGAAGTCCACTTGCCGCCGAGCAACCCACCGCCACCGGTGCCGGGCGACGACCGTCCGGCCTGGGCTGCCGAGCCGTTCGAGTGCTTGTTGTTCGATGTGGCCGGGTTGACCCTGGCGGTGCCGCTGGTCTGCCTGGGTTCGATTTATTCCCTGGCCGGGCAGGAACTGACGCCGCTGTTCGGCCAGCCGGAATGGTTCCTCGGGATCCTGCCGAGCCAGGCGGGCAACCTGAAGGTACTGGATACGGCGCGCTGGGTGATGCCGGACCGTTATCGCGATGATTTTCGCCAGGGCCTGCAATACGTGATTTCGGTGCAAGGTTATGAGTGGGGGTTGGCGGTGCACCAGGTCAGCCGTTCGCTGCGCCTGGACCCGAACGAGATCAAGTGGCGCAGCCATCGAGGGCAACGGCCATGGCTGGCCGGTACGGTGATCGAGCACATGTGCGCCTTGCTGGACGTTTCCGAGCTGGCGGAGTTGATCGCCAGCGGCGGGGCAAAACACCTGGGCGGCAGCAAGAAGCCGGTCCAGAAACCGAAATAAGACAACCGGTGGCGCACAGCGTCGCCGGACAGAGTACATGCCGCCACAGGCGGTTTTTCGAGGGGTCAGGGTATGAATGATAAGGCGTCGTCTCAAAAGGGTTCTGAAGATCCGATTCTGCAATGGGTGACCTTCAAGCTCGATAACGAAACCTACGGCATCAACGTGATGCGCGTTCAGGAAGTGCTGCGCTATACCGAGATCGCTCCGGTACCGGGTGCACCCAGCTACGTGCTGGGCATCATCAACCTGCGTGGCAACGTGGTCACCGTGATCGATACCCGTCAGCGCTTCGGCCTGATGAACGCCGAGATCAGCGACAACACCCGGATCGTCATCATCGAAGCCGACAAGCAAGTGGTTGGCATCATGGTCGACAGCGTCGCCGAAGTGGTTTACCTGCGCCAGTCGGAAATCGAGACGGCGCCGAACGTGGGGAACGAAGAGTCCGCCAAGTTCATTCAAGGCGTGTGCAACAAGAATAACGAGTTGCTGATTCTGGTTGAACTGGACAAGATGATGAGCGAAGAAGAGTGGTCGGAACTGGAGAGTATCTGATTGATTCTTGAGGTAGCAGTCATTGTCCTGTTCCTTTTCTGGGCAGGCACGCTGGCGATGTTTTTGGCGTACATACGTGGCCAGCGGCAGATCGCCGCTCAGCAGGCCCAGGGCGATGCGCTGCGCGACCAGCGCATCAAGGACCTGGCCAAGCGCGTCGACGATTACCAGAACGGCACTGTGCGCATGGGCGAAGCACTCCATGAGCTGCGTGCCGTGGTCGCGCCGTTGCCGGACAAACTTGCCCAGTTGGAACAGCGCGACCCCTCCAGCCTGTCCTTCGCCCAGGCCGCCCGCCTGGTGGGCATGGGCGCCAGCGTCGACGAACTGACCCAAGCCTGCGGCCTGACCCAGGCCGAGGCGGAGTTGATGAGCAAGCTGCATAAGGGCGGCTGATCGCGTTCACCACCGATCCAAATTGTGGGAGCGAGCTTGCTCGCGATAGCGGAGTGTCAGTCGATACCAATGTTGGCTGACAGGTCCCTATCGCGAGCAAGCTCGCTCCCACAGGTTTTTCAGGTGTTCACACTGATCGTTCCAGCCACATATAACCCCTGTGGCGAGGGAGCTTGCTCCCGCTGGCCTGCGCAGCAGGCCCCGGCATTCCTCCAGGCAGACCGTATTGCTCGGTTTTGCGGCTGCTGCGCAGCCGAGCGGGAGCAAGCTCCCTCGCCACGATTGCCCGCGCTTTGCCGCAGAGATCCCATGTGGGAGCGAGCTTGCTCGCGATAGCGGAGTGTCAGTCGATACCAATGTTGGCTGACAGGTCCCCATCGCGAGCAAGCTCGCTCCCACAGGTTTTTCAGGTGTTCACACTGATCGTTCCAGCCACATATAACCCCTGTGGCGAGGGAGCTTGCTCGCGCTGGCCTGCGCAGCAGGCCCCGGCATTCCTCCAGGCAGACCGTATCGCCCGGTTTTGCGGCTGCTGCGCAGCCGAGCGGGAGCAAGCTCCCTCGCCACGATTGCCCGCGCTTTGCCGTAGAGGTCCCATGTGGGAGCGAGCTTGCTCGCGATAGCGGTGTATCAGTCGATATAAATGTCGGCTGACAGGGCCCCATCGCGAGCAAGCTCGCTCCCACAGGTTTTTCAGGTGTTCACACTGATCGTTCCAGCCACATATAACTCCTGTGGCGAGGGAGCTTGCTCGCGCTGGCCTGCGCAGCAGGCCCCGGCATTCCTCCAGGCAGACCGTATCGCTCGGTTTTGCGGCTGCTGCGCAGCCGAGCGGGAGCAAGCTCCCTCGCCACGATTGCCCGCGCTTTGCCGCAGAGATCCCCTGTGGGAGCGAGCTTGCTCGCGATAGCGGTGTATCAGTCGATATAAATGTCGGCTGACAGGGCCCCATCGCGAGCAAGCTCGCTCCCACAGGTTTTTCTGGCGTTCACACACTGATCGTTCCAGCCAACACACCGCTCTTGTGGCTGTGATCAGTAATCATCGCCGCGGTCGGTCACATCCTTTTCGACACTCGGCGCATTCGGGTCGTGGCCCTGGGGGAACTTGCCCTTGAGGTTCCAGGCGAACGCGATGATCTCGGCAATCGTGCGGTACAGCTCTTCCGGGATGCTGTCCCCCAATTCCATCCGTGCCAGCAGTTTCACCAGCTCGGCATTTTCATAGATCGGTACTTCACTGTCCCGGGCGATCCGCAGGATTTCCTCGGCCAGGGCGTCGTCGCCCTTGGCGGTGAGGGTCGGGGCATGGTGGCCGTCGTACTTGAGGGCGATGGCCTGGCGGGGTTCGGTGTGGGTTGTCATGCGGTTTCGTCCACCCAGCGTTGTTCCAGGCGAGTCTTGGGGCCTTGGGGCGGGGTGCCGAGGTGGCAGTCCAGGTCGCCGACGTTCAGGCCGCAGGTCACCAGGCGCTCGCGCAGTGCTGTCAGGTTGCTTTCGATCAGGCTCGCGGTGTACGGCCGTTCCGCCCACAATTGGCTGGACAGGCTGCCGCTGAGCAACTGGGCTTGAATCTGCAGCGGGCCGAGCGGTTCCATGTCAAACGCCAGCTCGACCCGCCAGAGCTGCTGTTTCGGCTCGCGTTCCTCTCGGCGTCCGTCGGGTTGTTCCCGGGGCGGGGTTTCCTCGCGCTGGAACTTGATCTGCAGCGGCACGATGTCCTGCAGGTTGCGCATCGGGATCTCCAACTGCCAGGTGCTCATCAGCCGACCGTCGTCGGTCAGGCCGGTCTGTTCCAGGCTCGACAACTGATGGCTTTGCAGGCGCGACACGGCAGCGGCAGCCAGGCGCAGAAGGTGCTCCAGATCGCCTTCTTCGTCCTGTTCTTTCAGCTGACGCGAGGGCAGCGGAAAGCTGGTGGGTTGCGGCTTGGCGCTGACCTGGCCGAGCATCCCCAGGGCGCTGCGCACGAAACTCGGCAGGACCTGGGCCAGCGTATTGGCGGCAATGATGGCGCTGAGGTTGGTGGCGGCGGGCAGGGCCGGTGTCAGTTGGGCAATCAGTTTCAGCAGGTCGCCTTTCATGTCCGGCGCCAGGCTCGGTGGCTGTCCGGCGAGCAGTTTGCTTTCCAGGAACACACCGCTGGCGACCATGGCCTGGGCCAGGCCCTTGGGCGTGCTCAGTTGCTGGACATCCGGCAGGCCAGCCAGCAAGCGAGTCACCGCGGCACGCAGCTCGGCGCCGGTGTCATCGGTGACCGGCAGGTTTTGCAGGGCGGTGACCAGGCTGTCCAGCGAGCCCTGACGGCTCACTTGCGTGACCAGTTGCTGGCTCACCGCCAGTTGCTCTTGGCGGTTGCTCAGGGGCACGAATTTCAGCGTCTGGGCGTCTTGCACCTTGGCGCTCAAGAGCGTGCCGATGCGCAGCGGTTGGGGGCTGTCGATGTCCAGGGTACTGCCGGCCTGGGCGGTGTTGAGCAGGCTCACCAACGACCGATAGACCGCCGGCTGTCCGGGCAATGACGGCAACGCCTGGCTGGTCAACACCTTGCCTTGCAGCAACGTGCCGACCGGCATCTGCGCCGTGTCGATGCGCGTCAAGGTGGCAACGCTGGAGGCAACGGCCTGTTGCACGGCAATCGTCAGGTTGCTGGGAGACGGTTGGGTCACGGCCAGGCTGGTGCCTTGGGGCAATGGCTGGGTGCTGGTGGCTTGCACGGTGGTCTGGCGGCCGCTCTCCAGGGTGACCTTGAGCAACAGCTGGAAAGTCTGGTCGGCCTGCTTGAGCGACAGCACTTCGGCCTGGGCGGTCTGGCCGGGGCCGATCAGCCCTGCGGCCGGTGCCAGCAATTTGAGCAGCTCGCCCGTCACCGCTGGCATACGCGTCGTTGCCGTGGCCTGGGGCAGCGGCAGGATGTTGATGTCGCCTGTCATCTGCGGCTTTACCTTGGGGAAATAAGCTCTCTTGAGAGTAGGTTAGGGCATGTATAATGCCGCCGGTCTTTCAGGGAGTGGCGAAAACCTTGCAATTGTTTGACGCAGCTCTGTGGAACAGGCCGTCAAAGCATCTATGCTGCACCTCTTTAACGGCCGCTGCACCGCCGACTTGAACCGTATAAGGCCCGCGATCCCTTGACCAGTCCTCTCTTGCAAACCGTTGGCCTCGCCTGTGAGCGAGACTTGCGGCTGCTTTTCGAACATCTCGAATTGAGACTCTCGCCTGGCGATATGGTGCAGATCAGTGGCCCCAACGGCAGCGGCAAGACCAGCCTGCTGCGCCTGCTCGCCGGGTTGATGCAGCCCACCGCAGGCCAAGTGCTGCTCAAGGGTCAGCCCTTGCACAGCCAGCGCGGCGAACTGGCCCGTAACCTGCTCTGGATCGGCCATGCCGCCGGGATCAAGGACTTGCTCACCCCCGAAGAAAATCTCAGTTGGCTCTGCGCGTTGCATCGGCCCGCCGAGCGCGAGGCGATCTGGCAGGCGTTGGCGGCGGTCGGGCTGCGCGGCTTTGAGGATGTGCCGAGCCACACCTTGTCCGCCGGGCAGCAGCGCCGAGTGGCCCTGGCCCGGTTGTACCTGGACAGCCCGCCGCTGTGGATCCTCGACGAGCCGTTCACCGCCCTGGACAAGCAGGGCGTCGCGCAGCTCGAGGAACACCTAGCCCGGCATTGCGAAAACGGTGGCATGGTGCTGTTGACCACCCACCACACGCTGGCGCGGATGCCGTCCGGTTATCGCAACATCGATCTGGGGAACTGGGCCGTATGAGTGTGTTTGGCCTGTTGCTTGCCCGCGAGGCGCGTCTGCTCTTTCGTCGTCCGGCCGAATTGGCCAATCCGCTGGTGTTCTTCGCGATCGTCATCGCGCTGTTCCCGTTGGCGGTCGGTCCGGAGACTCAATTGTTGCAAACCTTGTCTCCGGGGCTGGTCTGGGTGGCCGCGCTTTTATCGGTCCTGCTCTCGCTGGACGGGCTCTTCCGCAGTGATTTCGAAGACGGTTCACTGGAACAGTGGGTCCTTTCGTCGCACCCTCTGGCCCTTCTGGTTTTGGCCAAGGTACTGGCACACTGGGTTTTTTCCGGGCTGGCACTGGTGCTGCTCTCGCCGCTGCTGGCGATGATGCTGGGCTTGCCCGCCGCGTGCATGCCGGTGCTGCTGGTGTCGCTGCTGCTGGGCACGCCGGTGTTGAGCCTGCTCGGTGCGGTGGGCGCGGCGTTGACGGTGGGCTTGAAGCGCGGTGGCCTGTTGCTGGCGCTGCTGATCCTGCCCTTGTATATCCCGGTGCTGATCCTGGGCAGTGGTGCCTTGCAAGCGGCGTTGCAAGGCATGCCCGCGACCGGTTATCTGCTGTGGCTTGGGAGCCTGACCGCCCTGGCGATAACCCTGACACCCTTTGCAATAGCCGCTGGCCTGAAGATCAGCGTCGGCGAATAATAATGAGGCCTGGTCAAGAATTGACCACTTCTGCGGAAGTTAAGGCAGACCTGGCGGCTCGTGTTAACGAGCCGCAACCGTGATGGAAACTGCAATGAACTGGACCTGGTTTCATAAGCTCGGCTCACCCAAGTGGTTCTACGGCATCAGCGGCAAGATGCTGCCCTGGTTGAGCGTCGCCGCCCTGTTGCTGATCGGCACCGGCCTGGTCTGGGGCCTGGCTTTCGCGCCGCCGGATTACCAGCAGGGCAACAGCTTCCGCATCATCTATATCCATGTGCCCACGGCGATGCTGGCCCAGTCGGTCTACGTGATGTTGGCGATCTGCGGCGTGGTCGGGCTGGTGTGGAAGATGAAGCTGGCCGACGTGGCCCTGCAATGCGCCGCGCCCATCGGCGCCTGGATGACCGCCGTGGCGCTGGTCACCGGCGCCATCTGGGGCAAGCCGACCTGGGGTTCGTGGTGGGTCTGGGATGCGCGACTGACGTCGATGCTGATCCTGCTGTTCCTGTACTTCGGTCTTATTGCGCTGGGCAACGCCATCAGCAATCGTGACAGTGCCGCCAAAGCCTGCGCGGTGCTGGCGATTGTCGGCGTGATCAACATCCCGATCATCAAGTACTCGGTGGAGTGGTGGAACACCCTGCACCAGGGCGCGACGTTCACACTGACCGAAAAACCGGCGATGCCCGTCGAAATGTGGCTGCCGCTGTTGCTGACAGTGCTGGGCTTCTACTGCTTCTTCGGCGCGGTGCTGTTGCTGCGCATGCGCCTGGAAGTGCTCAAGCGCGAAGCCCGGGCCAGTTGGGTGAAGGCCGAAGTACAGAACAGCCTGGAGGCCGCTCGATGAGTTTCGCTTCATTCGGCGATTTCCTCGCCATGGGCCATCATGGCCTGTATGTCTGGTCAGCCTATGGCATTTGCCTGGTGGTGCTGGCCCTCAACGTGGCGGTGCCGATCCTGGCCCGCAAGCGGTATCTGCAACAAGAGGCGCGTCGTCTGCGCCGGGAGAACGGTCAGTGAATCCGCTGCGCAAAAAACGTCTTGTCATCATTCTGGCGATCCTGGTGGGTGTCGGTGCCGCAGTCGGCCTGGCCCTGAGCGCCTTGCAGCAAAACATCAACCTGTTCTACACCCCGACCCAGATCGCCAATGGCGAAGCGCCGAAAGACACGCGCATCCGTGCCGGCGGCATGGTGGAGCAGGGCTCGCTGGTGCGTTCCGGGGATTCGCTGGACGTGAAATTCAATGTCACCGACTTCAACAAGACCGTGACAATCACCTATCGCGGCATCCTCCCGGACCTGTTCCGCGAAGGGCAGGGCATCGTCGCCCTGGGCAAGCTCAACGCCGATGGCGTGGTGGTGGCCGACGAAGTGTTGGCCAAGCACGACGAAAAATACATGCCGCCGGAAGTGACCAAGGCCCTGAAAGACAGCGGCCAGTCGGCGCCCGCTCCCGTGAAGGAGGGCTGATCGATGACGGCTGGCATCTTTATTCCCGAGTTGGGCCACCTGGCGATGATCCTGGCCCTGTGTTTCTCCCTGGTACAGGCCGTGGTGCCCTTGCTCGGAGCCTGGCGCGGCGACCGCTTGTGGATGAGCCTGGCCCAGCCGGCGGCGTGGGGGCAGTTTGCTTTTATGCTGTTCGCCTTCGGTTGCCTGACCTATGCGTTCATGGCCGACGACTTTTCCGTGGAGTACGTCGCCAGCAACTCCAACAGCGCCTTGCCCTGGTACTACAAGTTCAGCGCCGTGTGGGGCGCCCACGAAGGCTCGCTGTTGCTTTGGGCGTTGATCCTCGCCGGCTGGACTTTCGCGGTGTCGGTGTTTTCCCGACAACTGCCCCAGGTGATGCTGGCCCGGGTGCTGGCGGTGATGGGCATGATCAGCACCGGTTTCCTGCTGTTCCTGATCGTCACGTCCAACCCGTTCAAGCGCATCCTGCCGCAGATGCCGCTGGATGGCCGCGACCTCAACCCGTTGTTGCAGGACATCGGCCTGATCGTTCACCCGCCGATGCTCTACATGGGCTACGTCGGTTTTTCCGTGGCCTTCTCCTTCGCCATCGCCGCGTTGCTCGGGGGTCGCCTCGATGCCGCATGGGCGCGCTGGTCGCGTCCGTGGACCATCGTCGCCTGGGCCTTCCTCGGTATCGGCATCACTCTCGGTTCGTGGTGGGCCTACTACGAACTCGGTTGGGGCGGCTGGTGGTTCTGGGATCCGGTGGAAAACGCCTCGTTCATGCCCTGGTTGGTGGGCACGGCACTGATCCACTCCCTGGCCGTCACGGAAAAGCGCGGAGTGTTCAAGAGCTGGACCGTGCTGCTGGCCATCGCGGCGTTCTCCCTGAGCCTGCTGGGGACGTTCCTGGTGCGTTCCGGCGTGCTGACCTCGGTGCATGCCTTCGCCTCGGACCCTGAGCGTGGCGTGTTCATCCTGATGTTCCTGCTGTTCGTCGTCGGCGGTTCGCTGACGCTGTTCGCCCTGCGTGCGCCGGTGGTCAAGAGCCAGGTCGGCTTCAACCTCTGGTCACGGGAAACCCTGTTGCTGGGCAACAACCTGGTGCTGGTGGTGGCCGCGTCGATGATCCTGCTGGGGACGTTGTACCCGCTGGTGCTCGATGCGCTGTCCGGCGCCAAGCTGTCGGTTGGCCCGCCGTATTTCAACGCGTTGTTCATCCCGCTGATGGCGATCCTGATGGTGGTGATGGCGATCGGTATGCTGGTGCGCTGGAAAGACACCCCGGTCAAGTGGCTGCTGGGCATGTTGACCCCGGTGCTGCTGGGCACGGCCGCTCTGGCCGTGGTGGCCGGCGTAGCCTATGGCGACTTCAACTGGGCGGTGCTGGCGACGTTCGTGCTGGCGGCCTGGGTGTTGCTCGCCGGTGTCCGGGATATCTTTGACAAGACCCGCCACAAAGGCCTGATCAAAGGCCTGCCGACCCTGACCCGCAGTTACTGGGGCATGCAGATCGCCCACCTGGGCATCGCCGTCTGCGCCCTGGGCGTGGTGCTGTCCAGCCAGAACAGCGCCGAACGCGACCTGCGCCTGGCGCCGGGCGAGTCCATGGACTTGGGGGGCTACCAGTTCGTGTTCGAGGGCGCCAAACATTTCGAGGGGCCGAACTTCACGTCCGACAAAGGCACCGTGCGGGTCATTCGCAACGGTCAGGAAATCACCGTGCTGCATCCGGAAAAACGCCTCTACACCGTGCAGAACTCGGTCATGACCGAAGCCGGGATCGATGCCGGTTTTACCCGCGATCTCTACGTGGCGCTGGGCGAGTCCCTGGGCGACGGTGCGTGGGCGGTGCGGGTCCACGTCAAGCCGTTCGTGCGCTGGATCTGGTTCGGTGGCTTGCTCACCGGCCTGGGTGGGGTACTGGCGGCGCTGGATCGGCGTTATCGGGTCAAGGTGAAAAGCCGGGTGCGTGAGGCCCTGGGCGTGACGGGAGCCACTGCATGAAACGTTGGTTGATGGTGTTGCCGCTGGCGCTGTTTCTGTTGATGGCGGTGTTTTTGTACCGGGGGCTGTATTTGAATCCGAGTGAATTGCCCTCGGCGATGATCGGCAAGCCGTTCCCGGAGTTTTCCCTGCCCTCGGTGCAAGGTGACAAGACCCTGACCCGCGCCGACCTGCTGGGCAAGCCGGCGCTGGTCAACGTGTGGGGCACCTGGTGCATCTCCTGCCGGGTCGAACACCCGGTGCTGAACAAGCTGGCCCAGAACGGCGTGGTGATCTACGGCGTCAATTACAAGGACGTCAACGCCGACGCCTTGAAGTGGCTGGCCGAGTTCCACAATCCGTATCAATTGGACATTCGTGACGAAGACGGCTCCCTGGGCCTGAACCTGGGCGTCTACGGCGCGCCGGAAACCTTCTTCATCGATGCCAAGGGCGTGATCCGCGACAAGTTCATCGGTGTGATCGACGAACAGGTCTGGCGCGAGAAACTGGCCGCCAAGTACCAGGCCCTGGTGGACGAGGCCAAGCCATGAAGCGCTGGTTAGCCGCCGCCATCCTCGGTTTGAGCCTGGTCGGTGTGGCCCAGGCCGCCATCGACACCTACGAATTCGCCAACGAGGGCGAGCGCGAGCGGTTTCGCGAACTGACCAAGGAACTGCGCTGCCCCAAGTGCCAGAACCAGGACATCGCCGACTCCAACGCGCCGATTGCCGCCGACTTGCGCAAGGAAATCTTTCGCATGCTCGGCGAAGGCAAGGACAACCAGCAGATCATCGACTTCATGGTCGATCGCTATGGTGAGTTCGTGCGCTACAACCCCGCTCTGTCCTCCAAGACCGCGCTGCTCTGGTTCGGCCCTGCCGGGCTGTTGCTCGGTGGTTTCGTGCTCATCGCGGTGATCGTGCGTCGGCGCCGGGTTCAGCGCACGGCCGCCCCGGACACGCTTTCTGTCGAAGAGCGCCAGCGCCTCGACCAACTGTTGGATAAAACCAAGCATGATTGATTTCTGGCTCGCCGCAGGTCTGCTTCTTCTGATTGCCCTGAGTTTTCTGTTGATCCCTGTTCTACGTGGCCGTCGCGCTCAACGCGAGGAGGACCGGACCGCGCTCAACGTGGCGCTGTATCAGGAGCGCGTGGCCGAGTTGCAGGCCGAGCGGGAGGAGGGCGTGCTCAACGCCGCGCAACTGGACACCGGTCGTGCCGAAGCCGCCCGTGAACTGCTCGCCGACACCGAGGGCGCCGATGCGCCGCGCGAGTCCCGGCTGGGCAAGCCGTTGCCACTGCTCGCCGCTGTGCTGGTGCCGGTGTTGGGCCTGGCGCTGTACCTGCATTTCGGTGCCAGTGACAAGGTCGAACTGACCCGTGAATTCGCTCAGGCGCCGCAGTCGATGGAAGAGATGACCCTGCGCCTGGAACGCGCGGTGGCGGCGCAGCCGGATAATGCCGAGGGCTTGTATTTCCTTGGGCGTACCTACATGGCTCAGGATCGACCGACGGACGCGGCGAAGATCTTCGAGCGTACCGTGGCCGTCGCCGGTCGCCAGCCGGAACTGTTGGGCCAGTGGGCCCAGGCGCAGTATTTCGCCGATGGCAAGAAATGGTCGGATAAAGTCCAGGCCTTGACCGACGAAGCGCTCAAGCTCGATCCGAAGGAAGTGACCAGCCTCGGCCTGTTGGGCATCGCTGCGTTTGAAGGCGAGCGTTATCAGGATGCGATCGACTACTGGGGGCGCCTGCTGGCGCAACTGCCCGAAGGCGACAAATCCCGCGAGGCGCTGCAGGGCGGCATTACCCGTGCCACCGAGAAGCTGCAAGCCAGCGGCGGCAAAGTCGCCCAGGCCCCGGCGGCCAAGACCGGGGCCTTGCTCAAGGTCCGCGTCGACCTCGCGCCGGCTCTCAAGGCCAAGGTGCAGCCGGGCGACAGCGTGTTCATCTTCGCCCGTGCCGTTTCCGGCCCACCGGCGCCCTTGGCCGCCAAACGCCTGACGGTGGCCGATCTGCCGGCCACGGTAGAACTGGGCGACGCGGACGCCATGATGCCGCAGTTGAAACTGTCGAACTTCCCCGAAGTCCAACTGATGGCGCGCATCTCCCGGGCCGGCCAGCCGACCGCGGGTGAGTGGATCGGCCGCAGCCAGCCGCTGGCGAGCAGCACCACGGCGCAACAACAATTGACCATCGACAGCCCGGACAAATAACAGGAATTCGTACCATGACCGCCATCGCTCGTATCACCCTGCTCACGCTCGTCATGGGCCTGAGCGCTTGTGCGGTCCAGCGTCCGCCGGAGCCTTCGGCGCCGCTGCCACCCATTCCACCGTCGACCCCAACGACCAAACCGGCCCCGTCCACGCCTCCAGGCAAGCCGGCCATCCCGAACAAACCGGCCAAGCCGCTGCCGCGCACTTCCGCCAGCTTCGCCCCGCCACCGGGCGGTAACAGCCATTGGGACGCCAAGCTGGGGGTCTATGTGCTGGACAACCAGACGAACACGTTCTATCGCCAGCGGACCTATTACCGCTGGAACAACGGTTGGAGCCGTTCCGTCAGCCCGAATGGACCATGGGAAGACACCACCATCGAAGGCGTGCCGGCAGGCTTGGGGCGGCAATTCCACTAAGCACCGTGCAACCTTTGTGGCGAGGGAGCTTGCTCCCGCTGGGCTGCGAAGCAGCCCCAACCCAGTCACCGCGGTCCATCAAGCATATTTCGCTATCCGGGTTTACGACTGCTTCGCAGCCGAGCGGGAGCAAGCTCCCTCGCCACAATAGTGTTCGGCTCAACTTCATCAACCGGCCGGGCTTTTTTGTGTTTCCGGATATTCTTTGAACGAAATTTTCACCAAATCTTGCGGACAATCCCCCGCGCTCATATCGCCGCCGGTTATTTAATGGCAATGCCATAGCCGTTCGTGCAACATTTGCGCACTCGCGCAAGCCCCGGGGCCAGGCTTTGGCCAACAGAGGGCGCGCCGTTGTTTCTTTTTTGTCACTCCAACTCCAATAGGGTCCTTAAACGACATGGCAATCCCGGACGCCCTGAGTCAGCAGCGCACTACGCATCGCCTGCTGCAACCGACCGTCAAATCGCACCTGGCCTACACGTTGCTTTGTGCCCTGGTGATGATGGTCATGTTAAGCCTGGTGCGCGTGGCGCTGCTGGTCTACAACCGCGAGATGATTCTCGACACCCCGGCCTCGACGTTCGTTGAAGCATTCGCCAACGGCCTGCGCTTCGACTTGCGCCTGGTGGTCTACCTCTGCATCCCGTTGCTGCTGGCGTTGTTCAGCGCAAGGGCCATGGCCGCCCGCGGTTTTTTCCGTTTCTGGCTGACCGTCACCTCCAGCATCGCGCTGTTCCTCGGCTTGATGGAGATGGACTTCTATCGTGAATTCCACCAGCGCCTCAACGGCCTGGTCTTCCAGTATGTGAAGGAAGACCCGAAAACCGTGATGAGCATGCTCTGGTACGGTTTCCCGGTGGTGCGCTACCTGCTGGCCTGGGTCGGCGGCACCCTCATCCTCGCCCTGGCGTTCAAGGGCGCCGACCGCGCCACTCGTCCCCGTGGGCCGTTCAGTGGCGGCACTATCGGTACCCGGCAGATCGCTCCGTGGTATGGGCGTGTTGCGGTGTTCATGGTTTGCCTGCTGGTGGCCGTGGCCGCTGCGCGGGGCACCCTGCGCCAAGGTCCGCCGTTGCGTTGGGGTGATGTCTACACCACCGATTCGAACTTCGCCAACCAGTTGGGCCTCAATGGCACGTTGTCGCTGGTGGCGGCGGCCAAGAGCCGGATGTCCGAAGACCGTGACAACATCTGGAAAGCCACCCTCGAGCAACCGCTGGCACAGCAGACCGTGCGCGACATGCTGGTGATGCCTGACGACAAGCTCGTGGACGCCGGCACAGCCGCCGTGCGCCGCGACTACACGCCGCCGGCGGACAAGACCCTGCCGATCAAGAACGTGGTCGTGATCCTCATGGAGAGCATGGCCGGTCACTCGGTGGGCGCCCTGGGCGCGCCGGGCAACATCACGCCTTACCTCGACAAACTGTCCAAGGAAGGCCTGCTGTTCGACCGTTTCTTCTCCAATGGTACCCACACCCATCAGGGCATGTTCGCCACCATGGCGTGCTTCCCGAACCTGCCGGGTTTCGAATACCTGATGCAGACGCCGGAGGGCAGCCACAAGCTGTCGGGCTTGCCGCAACTGCTCAGCGCCCGTGACTACGACGATGTGTATGTCTACAACGGCGATTTCGCCTGGGACAACCAGTCGGGGTTCTTCAGCAGCCAGGGCATGACCAACTTCATCGGGCGTAACGACTTCGTGAACCCGGTGTTTTCCGACCCGACCTGGGGCGTGTCCGACCAGGACATGTTCGACCGTGGCCTGATCGAGCTCAAGGCGCGGGAGAACGGCAAGCCGTTCTATGCCTTGTTGCAAACCCTGTCCAACCACACGCCCTATGCGTTGCCGACACCATTGCCGGTGGAGCCGGTCACCGACCGTGGCAGCCTGAACGAACACTTGACGGCCATGCGCTACGCCGACTGGGCGCTGGGCCAGTTCTTCGAGAAAGCCCGCAAGGAGCCTTACTTCAAGGAAACCCTGTTCGTAGTGGTGGGTGACCATGGCTTTGGTAATGAGCGCCAGATCACCGAAATGGACCTGGGCCGTTTCAACGTGCCGATGCTGTTGATCGGCCCGGGCATCCAGGAAAAATTCGGCCAGCGCAGCCACACCGTGGGTACCCAGGTCGACATCGTGCCGACCATCATGGGCCGCCTTGGTGGGCAGGTACGGAACCAGTGCTGGGGCCGGGACCTGTTGAACCTGCCGGAAGGCGACACCGGTTTTGGCGTGATCAAGCCGTCGGGCAGTGAACAGACGACGGCGATCATTCGCGACGACAAGATCCTGGTCCTGCCGAAGGAAAAGGAAATGCCGCCGAAGATGTACCGCTATGAACTGGGCACCAACCCCCATGCGCAAATCATCCCGGATGCACCGGACACTGCCGAGATGAAACTCAAGCTCGAATCGTTCCTGCAAACCGCGACCAAGAGCCTGCTGGATAACACCGCCGGCGTCGTTGACGGCAAGCCGGACTGATAAACGGCGCGCATAAAAAAGAGGCCTGCGAAGGCCTCTTTTTTTTTGCGCTTACTTAGTGGTTTATATCTTGCCCAGTAATAGCAGGACCAACAGCACCACCAACACTACACCAATGATACCGGACGGACCGTAACCCCAACTTCTGGAGTGCGGGAAGACCGGAAGACCACCGATCAGCAGGAGGATCAGGATGATGATAAGTATTGTGCCCATTGTAGATTTCCTTATTGGTCAGTTTTGGAGTGATGCAACTTCCAACTACCAGCACGCATGTGTTAAATCCGGGCGGCTTAATAAGTCCGACCGTAACGTCTGGTAAAAGATTCAAAGTTTTTATAGCGTCTGCGGTTTGCCCTCGCCATTCAGCAATCTGATGGAGCGTGGGTCCGGCAAGCGCCTTCGCTACACTCGGCCTATCTCTCCCGGAACAAGGCTGTCTGCTATGCAAAATCGCATGATGATCACTGGTGCCGGCTCCGGCCTGGGTCGCGAAATCGCGCTGCGCTGGGCCCGCGAAGGCTGGCACTTGGCTTTATCGGATGTCAGCGAGCCGGGCCTGGTGGAAACCCTCAAGTTGGTTCGCGCTGCCGGTGGCGACGGCTTTATCCAGCGTTGCGATGTGCGCGACTACAGCCAATTGACGGCGTTTGCCCAGGCTTGCGAAGAGAAACTCGGCGGCATCGATATCATCGTCAACAATGCCGGCGTCGCCTCGGGCGGGTTTTTCAGTGAGCTCTCCCTGGAGGATTGGGACTGGCAGATCGCGATCAACCTGATGGGCGTGGTCAAGGGCTGCAAGGCGTTCCTGCCGCTGCTGGAAAAAAGCCGCGGCAAGATCATCAATATCGCCTCCATGGCCGCCCTGATGCAGGGGCCAGCCATGAGCAACTACAACGTGGCCAAGGCGGGTGTCGTGGCGTTGTCGGAAAGCCTGCTGGTGGAACTGGCGCAGCAGGAGGTCGGCGTACACGTGGTGTGCCCGTCGTTCTTCCAGACCAATCTGCTGGACTCTTTCCGCGGCCCGACCCCGGCCATGAAAGCTCAGGTTGGCAAGCTGCTGGAAAGCTCGCCGATCAGCGCCGCCGACATTGCCGACTACATCTACCAGCAGGTCGCCCAAGGGCAGTTCATGATCCTGCCCCATGAGCAGGGGCGCATGGCGTGGGCCCTCAAGCAGAAGAACCCACAATTGCTGTACGACGAAATGACCGTCATGGCCGATAAGATGCGCGCCAAGGCCCGGCAGAACCTGAATTGACCTGGCTGCCCGATGTCCTCAGGATGGCGCCATTCGGCCTTCCTGATGGACATCTGCATGCTCAATTACCTGTGGTTTTTTCTCGCCGCGCTGTTTGAAATCGCCGGGTGCTACGCCTTCTGGATGTGGTTGCGCCAGGGCAAGAGCGCCTGGTGGATCGCCCCGGCGCTGCTCAGCCTGACGTTGTTCGCCCTGTTGCTGACCCGCATCGAAGCAACGTACGCCGGGCGCGCCTACGCCGCCTATGGCGGTATCTATATCATTGCCTCGATCGGCTGGCTGGCCGTGGTGGAGCGGGTCCGGCCACTGGGCTCCGACTGGATTGGCGTGGCGCTCTGCGTGTTGGGGGCGAGCGTGATTCTCTTCGGCCCGCGGTTCTCGGCATCCTGAAATAACCTACGCTCCGGCAGGGTTTTGCAGGAAGTTTCCTTCAGTCGCAAGAACTTTGCTTGTAGGGCCTTACTGAATTCTCGTCGGTGTCTTGAGAACGGAAAGCAGGCCGGGCATGGTCAGGGTCCAGACATTCTTAAGGACAAGAACCATGCTCGTATTAAGCCGCGCTGTGGGTGAATTGATTTCCATCGGTGACGATATTTCCGTCCGTGTGCTGTCGGTCAGCGGTACCACCGTGCGTTTTGGCGTGGAAGCGCCACGGCACGTCGATGTCCATCGCTCCGAGATCTACGAAAAGATCCAGAGGAAAAAGGCCCACGCCGCCCGCAAGGCGTGTTCAGTCGAATAGGTGCTTGGGCACGTCGTGCTTGAGCATCAGTTGGCACTGTTCGCTTTCGGGGTCGAAGACAATCAGCGCCTGGCCTTTGGTCAGCGCTTGCCGGACCCGTAGAACCCGTGTTTCCAGGGGCGTGTCGTCACCGTTGTCGGTGCCGTCTCGGGTCACGAAATCCTCGATCAGGCGAGTGAGTGTGTCGACTTCGAGTTGGTCGTGGGGGATGAGCATGGGGTACCTCGGCTAGACAATGGGGCGATGCTACGGCCAATGGGCTTTTGCGGCTAGCCTCGGGTTTTGCGGTTGTTTGTTCCGGCCTCATCGCGAGCAAGCTCGCTCCCACAGGGTTCTGAGTCACACTGAAGACTCCATGTGGGAGCGAGCTTGCTCGCGATGGCGATATTCCAGGCAGTGAAAGGCTGGATCAGCTATCCGACCGTTGCCCCACCAGGCTATCCACCGACGGCACCCGGGTATCGCTTTCCATCTGTGCATCGTGCTCGATCTGGTGACTGAAACGGTCCAGGGAGCCTTGGGCCGGTTGTGCGTCGCTGGCGAACACCGGTGGGCTGAGGATGTAGGCGCCGAGCAGGCGGCTGAGGGCGGCCAGGCTGTCGATGTGGGTGCGTTCGTAGCCATGGGTGGCGTCGCAGCCGAAGGCGAGCAGGGCGGTACGGATATCGTGGCCGGCGGTGATGGCCGAATGAGCGTCGCTGAAGTAGTAGCGGAACAGGTCGCGGCGTGCCGATATGTCGTTCTCCTTGGCCAGTTTCAGCAAGTGCCGCGACAGGTGATAGTCGTAGGGGCCTCCGGAGTCCTGCATCGCCACGCTGACCGAGTGTTCGCTCGAGTGCTGGCCGGGGGCGACGGGGGCGATGTCGATGCCGACGAATTCGCTGACGTCCCAGGGCAGCGCGGCCGCGGCGCCGCTGCCGGTTTCCTCGGTGATGGTGAACAGCGGGTGACAATCGATCAGCAGTTCTTCGCCGCTTTCGACAATCGCCTTGAGCGCCGCCAGCAGCGCCGCGACCCCGGCTTTGTCGTCCAGGTGCCGGGCGCTGATATGGCCGCTTTCGGTGAATTCCGGCAGGGGATCGAAGGCGACGTAATCACCGATGCCCACCCCCAGGGTTTCGCAATCGGCGCGGGTGGCGCAATAGGCGTCCAGGCGCAATTCGATGTGGTCCCAACTGATGGGCATTTCATCCACGGCGGTGTTGAACGCGTGCCCGGACGCCATCAACGGCAGCACGCTGCCACGAATCACGCCGGTATCGGTGAACAGGCTGACCCGGCTGCCTTCGGCAAACCGGCTGGACCAGCAACCCACCGGGGCCAGGGTCAGGCGCCCGTTATCCTTGATGGCCCGCACCGAGGCGCCGATGGTGTCCAAGTGTGCCGACACGGCCCGGTCGGGGCTGCTCTTGCGGCCCTTGAGCGTGGCGCGGATGGTGCCGCGACGGGTCATTTCGAACGCGATACCCAGCTCCTCGAGCCGCTCGGCGACGTAGCGCACGATGGTGTCGGTAAAGCCGGTCGGGCTGGGAATGGCGAGCATTTCCAGCAGGACTTTCTGCAGGTATTCGAGATCCGGTTCTGGAATTTTGCTGATCATGGAAACTCCTGATGGGTTGAGCACATCGATGGTTTCGATGAGTGTGTCCGACTGTTGAGTGACGGTGCCTGAACAGGCCTCATCGCGAGCAAGCTCGCTCCCACAGAGGTCCTGCGGTGAACACAGAATTTGTAGACACCAGCAATCCCATGTGGGAGCGAGCTTGCTCGCGATGGGGTCAGATCAGGCACTGCATCTCTACTAGGCCACCGCCTGGCTATGGGGAAACAACAAGTCCACAAAACGCTCGGCGGTGGGTTGGGGTTCGTGGTTGGCCAGGCCGGCGCGTTCGTTGGCTTCGATGAACACGTACTCGGGCTGATCGGCCGCCGGCACCAGCAGGTCGAGGCCGACCATGGGGATGTCCAACGCCCGCGCGGCGCGCACCGCCGCATCGACGAGGGTCGGATGCAGGATGGCGGTGACATCCTCCAGGACGCCGCCGGTATGCAGGTTCGCCGTACGCCGGACGAACAGGTGTTGCCCGGCCGGCAGCACGCTGTCGTAGTCGAACCCCGCGGCGTTGAGCGTGCGCAGGGTCTCGGCATCCATCGGGATCTTGCTTTCGCCGCCGGTGGCGGCCTGCCGTCGGCGGCTCTGGGCTTCGATCAATGCGCCAATCGTGTGCCGGCCGTCGCCGATCACCTCGGCCGGACGCCGGATCGCCGCCGCCACCACTTCAAAGCCGATCACCAGGATGCGCAGGTCCAGCCCTTCGTGGAAGCTTTCCAGCAACACCTGGCTATCGAACTGCCGAGCCGTTTCGATGGCGCTCTGCACGTCCTCGATGGTGCGCAGATCCACCGCCACGCCTTGGCCCTGTTCCCCGTCCAGCGGCTTGACCACCACCCGTTCGTGCTCATCGAGGAATGCCAGGTTGTCATCGGCATTGCCCGCCAACTGTTGGGCCGGCAGGTTCAGGCCGGCGTTTTTCAGCACCTTGTGGGTCAGGCTTTTGTTCTGGCACAAGGTCATGCTGATGGCGCTGGTCAGGTCGCTCAGGGATTCGCGGCAGCGCACCCGGCGACTGCCGTGGACCAGGGTGAACAAGCCGGCCTCGGCATCGTCCACCTGTACTTCGATGCCTCGACGGTGAGCTTCTTCGACAATGATCCGCGCATAAGGATTGAACTGCGCTTCGGGGCCTGGCCCGAGGAACAACGGCTGGTTGATGCCGTTCTTGCGTTTGATGGCGAAGGTCGAGAGGTTGCGAAAACCGAGTTTGGCGTAGAGGTTTTTCGCCTGGCGATTGTCATGCAGCACCGACAGGTCGAGGTAACTCAAGCCACGGCTCATGAAATGCTCGATGAGGTGACGCACCAGCACTTCGCCTACACCGGGCCGTGGGCACTGCGGATCGACGGCCAGGCACCAGAGGCTGCTGCCGTTTTCCGGGTCGTTGAAGGCCTTCTGATGATTCAGGCCCATGACGCTGCCGATCACCGCACCGGTGTCGTCGTCCTCGGCCAGCCAGTAGACCGGTCCGCCCTCGTGACGCGGGGTCAGGCGCAGCGGGTCGATGGGCAGCATGCCCCGGGCCTGGTAGAGCTGGTTGATGGCCTGCCAGTCGGTCTCGCTCTGGGCCCGGCGAATGCGGAAACCGCGAAACACCCGAGTGGACTGGCGATAGTCGCTGAACCACAGGCGCAGGGTGTCGGACGGATCGAGGAACAGTTGCGCCGGTTCCAACCCCAGCACTTGCTGGGGCGCGGCCACGTACAAGGCGATGTCGCGTTCACCGGGTTGTTCGTTGAGCAGTTCCCGGGCCAGGCTCGCCGGGTCCGGGAAGGTGTGGCCGATCAGCAGTCGGCCCCAGCCGCAATGCACCGCGATCGGGTCGGCGCCCAACTCGCTGCCATCTTCGGCCAGGCGTGCCTGCAGGCGTTCGTAAGAAGGCGTCTGGCCGCGCAAGAGGCGTTGGTTGTGAACGGTTGCATGAGGTTTCATCGATCAGATTCCTTGCTCGCTGAGCCACAGGTTCAGCGCCGCCAGTTGCCACAGCCGCGAACCGCGTAACGGCGTGAGCTGGCCGTTGGGGTCGGTGAGCAGGCGGTCGAGCATGGCCGGGTTGAACAGGCCGCGATCCTGGCTCGGATCCAGCAGCAGCTCGCGGACCCAGGCGAGGGTGTCGCCTTCCAGGTGCTTGAGGCCCGGCACCGGGAAGTAGCCTTTCTTGCGGTCGATCACCTCGCTAGGGATCACCCGTCGGGCGGCTTCCTTGAGCACCTGCTTGCCACCATCGGGCAGCTTGAACTTCGCCGGAACCCGGGCCGAAAGCTCCACCAAGCGGTAGTCCAGGAACGGCGTGCGTGCTTCCAGGCCCCAGGCCATGGTCATGTTGTCGACGCGCTTGACCGGGTCGTCCACCAGCATCACGGTGCTGTCCAGGCGCAGGGCCTTGTCTACCGCCGCATCGGCCCCGGGTTGGGCGAAATGTTCCTTGACGAAGTCACCGGCCGCGTCATTGGCCGTCAGCCAGTTGGGCTGCACGGTGGCGGCATATTCTTCATAGCTGCGGTCGAAGAACGCAGCGCGATAGGCCGCGTAAGGATCGCTGGCGCCATCGACCTGCGGATACCAGTGGTAACCGGCGAACAGCTCGTCGGCGCCCTGGCCGCTTTGCACCACTTTGCAATGCTTGGCCACTTCCCGCGACAGCAGGTAGAAGGCGATGCAGTCGTGGCTGACCATCGGCTCGCTCATGGCTCGGAACGCCGCGGGCAGTTGCTCGATGATCTCTTTTTCGTCGATGCGTAGTTGGTGATGGCGGGTGCCGTAGTGCTTGGCGATCAGGTCCGAATACTGGAATTCGTCACCGCGCTCGCCGCCGGCGTCCTGGAAACCGATGGAGAAGGTGGACAGGTCTTCCACGCCCACTTCCCGCAACAGACCCACCAACATGCTTGAATCGACGCCGCCGGACAGCAGCACGCCGACATCCACGGCGGCGCGCTGGCGAATGGCGACGGCTTCACGGGTGCTGTCGAGCACGCGGTCGATCCAGTCTTCCAGGTTCAGGTGCTGTTCGTCGGCCCGAGGTCCGTAGGGCAGGGTCCACCAGGTTTTCTGCTCGGTGGTGCCGTCGGCTTCGATTCGCATCCATGTGGCGGGCGGCAGTTTTTCAACACCGGCCAGTAAGGTGCGAGGCGCCGGGACCACCGCGTGGAAATTCAGGTAATGGTTGAGGGCCACCGGGTCAAGCATGGGGTTGATGTCGCCGCCCTTGAGCAGCGCCGGCAATGCCGAGGCGAAGCGTAGCCGCTGGCCTGTGCGCGAGAGGTACAGCGGCTTGACACCGAGGCGGTCGCGGGCGATGAACAGCCGCTTGGCGTCGCGCTCCCAGATGGCGAAGGCGAACATACCGTTGAGCTTGGGCAGCAGTGCTTCGCCCCAGGCGTGGTAGCCCTTGAGCAGCACTTCGGTGTCGCCACCGGAATAGAAGGTGTAGCCCAGGCTTTCAAGCTCGCTGCGCAGTTCCGGGTAGTTGTAGATCGCGCCGTTGAAGGCCAGGGACAGGCCCAGTGGGTTGTCGATCATCGGCTGGGCCGAGCCGTCCGACAGGTCCATGATTTTCAGGCGCCGATGACCCAGGGCAATCGGCCCCTGGCTATGAAAACCCCATGCATCGGGGCCGCGAGGGGCCAGGTGATGGGTGATTCGCTCTACGGCCGCAAGGTCCGCAGGTTGTTGATCGAAACGTAACTCTCCAGCTAATCCGCACATAAGTCCTTACCGGTTTTTCCGTTGGGGAGGGGTCAAGCAACGCAGGCCGAAATGGCGTGCACTCTGAAACTGACCGGGGGGATTGCTGTGAGTTTTAGATCGATGCGTTATAAGCCGGCGGGTGGGAGCGCTTGGTCTGCCGCATGGATTGAAGGCTGAGAGAATCCTGTGGGAGCGAGCTTGCTCGCGATAGCGGTGGATCAGTTGGCATCTGAGTTGACTGATACACCGCTATCGCGAGCAAGCTCGCTCCTACAGGGTTTGTGCTGGGGGCAAAAATCGGCGTCAGGCCTTGCCCCGAATCAAGGCCCGCAACGCAAACCGGTTCGGGTGGCAGGCCTCGGCCACGCTGCGGGGCAGTGGCAGGGGTTCGTTGTCCAGCCAGGCGGCGATCAGTTCGCCCGACAGGGGCGCGGTGATCAGGCCTCGGGAACCATGGCCGCTGTTGATGTACAGGCCATCGAGCCACGGACAGGGGGCGTCGGGTACTTGGCGGGCGTCCTTGCCCAGGGCCGCATAGGCTTCGATAAAGGCCTGGCGGTCGGCCAACGGCCCGACAATAGGCAGGTAATCGGGGCTAGTGCAACGGAACGCCGCGCGGCCTTCGAGGTGCTCCGGGTCCAAGGTAGCGACGTTCAGGCGCTGCACCAGGTCTTGGGAGATTTCTTCGAGCATCTGCAGGTTGCCGGCGTGCTCGGCGGCGGTGGGGGTCAGGTCGTCGCTGTTGAAATCGAAACTGGCGCCCAGGGTGTGTTCGCCCAGCCGCGGCGGCGCCACATAACCTTCGGCGCAGACCACCGTCGCCAGGCTCTGGCTGCGGCGGGTTTGCGGCAGCCGGGTGATCTGCCCGCGAATGCGCTTGAGCGGCAAGTCGGCAGCCGGTTCGAAGCGTTTGATCTCGGCGGCACTGGCGAGGATCACTACCGGCGCGCTGGCCAGGCAGCGTTCGCCATCCCACGCCTGCCATTGGTCGTCGACGCGGCGCAAGTGCAGCACGTCATGATGGGGTTGCACATCAATCGCCGGTCCCGAGGCTTGCCAGCGACACAACGCTGGCGGATGCACCCAACCGCCCTCGGGATAAAACAGACCACCACAGGCCAGGCCGATACCGGATCGGGCCTGGGCTTCGGACTGATCCAAGGTGTGCAGTAAATCCGTCGGGAACGCCTCGGCCAGTTGCGCCTGGCGCTCGGTTTCCTTGCTGTTGAAGGCCAGCTGCAGGACGCCACAGGCATCCCAATCAACGCCGCGTTGCAACTGCTCCAGCACGCGGCGGGTGTAACCGAAGCCGCTGAGGATCATCTGTGACAGCGCAGTGCCGTGGGCCGACAACTTGAGATACAACACGCCTTGGGGGTTGCCGGAGGCTTCCTCGGCCAACCCGGCATGGCGCTCCAGCAGCGTCACCTGCCAGCCACGGGCGGCGAGGCTCGCGGCGCTGGCACATCCGGCCAGGCCACCGCCGATCACCAGGGCCCGACGCTCGCCGGTGGGCGGCAAGGGGCGGGCGTACCAGGGTTTTGCCGGGGACGGCGCCGTTGTCTGCTCCGGCCAGCCAAGAAACACGCCGCGCAGGATTTCCCACTTATGGCCGATGCCCGGCGTGCGCTTCATCTTGAAGCCCGCCGCGTTCAGCAAGCGCCGGACCCACCCGGTGCTGGTGAAGGTGCTGAGGGTGGCGCCGGGGGCGGCCAGCCGGGCCAGTTCGGCGAACAGCTCGGCGGTCCACATCTCGGGGTTTCGGGCCGGTGCGAAACCGTCCAGGAACCAGGCGTCGATCTGCCCGTCCAGCTGCGGCAACTGCTCCAGGGCATCGCCGATCAACAAGGTCAGCGTCACCCGCCCATTGGCCAGGACCAGGCGCTGGAAACCCTGATGGATCGCCACGTATTGTCCAAGCAATTGCTCCGCCTGAAGGCTGAGCTGCGGCCACAAGGCCAGCGCCCGGCGCAGGTCCTCGGGGCTCAAGGGATACTTCTCGACGCTGACAAAATGCAGCCGGGCGCCTGCCGGTGCGCACTGCTCGAATAATTGCCAGGCGCAGAGAAAATTCAGTCCGGTGCCAAACCCGGTTTCGCCGATCACCAGCCGCCCGTCATCGGTCAGCGCAGCGAAACGCTCGGCCAGGTTGTTCTGTTCAAGAAACACATAACGGGTTTCGTCCAGGCCCGACTGGTCGGAAAAATACACATCGTCGAACACCCGCGAGCGCGGGCGCCCCTGGTGGTCCCAGTCGAGTTGGGCGTGTTGCTGGATGGGCGTCATGGCAGGCTCGGTCAAAACTACGGCGGCCATTCTAGCCGATCGATTGCCAATTGCTCCCGTGCATACGCATCTGTAGGAGCTGTCGAGTGCAACGAGGCTGCGATCTTGTCCCAAACAATTGAGTCGAAAGCGAACGATTAAGATCAAAAGATCGCAGCCTCGCTTCGCTCGGCAGCTCCTACACACAATCACACGGGGCGTGTCCAATCCGCTAGTCTTGCCCCAATCCCTGGAAGGAGCTGTCCATGTTCGAATCCGCTGAAATCGGTCACGTCATCGATAAAGACACCTTTGAGGCCGAGGTACCGGCCCTGCGTGAAGCGCTGCTGGAAGCGCAGTTCGAGTTGCAGCAGCAGGGCCGGTTTCCGGTCATCGTGTTGATCAACGGCATCGAAGGCGCGGGCAAGGGCGAGACGGTGAAGCTGCTCAACGAGTGGATGGACCCGCGGCTGATCGAAGTGCGCACCTTCGACCAACAGACCGACGAAGAACTGGCGCGGCCTCCCGCGTGGCGCTATTGGCGGATGCTGCCGGCCAAGGGGCGCATGGGTATTTTTTTCGGCAACTGGTACAGCCAGATGCTGCAAGGCCGGGTCCATGGCGAATTCAAGGACCCGCGGCTCGACCAGGCGATCGCCGGTGCCGAGCGCCTGGAAAAAATGCTCTGCGACGAAGGCGCGCTGATCTTCAAGTTCTGGTTCCACCTGTCCAAGAAACAGATGAAGGCCCGGCTCAAGGGACTCAAGGATGACCCGTTGCACAGCTGGCGCATCAGCCCGCTGGATTGGCAGCAGTCCCAGACCTATGACAAGTTCGTCAAATACGGCGAGCGTGTGCTGCGCCGCACCAGTCGCGATTACGCGCCGTGGCATGTGATCGAAGGCGTGGACAGCTGTTATCGCAGCCTCACCGTCGGGCGGATTCTGCTCGACGGCTTGCGCCAGGCCCTGGACCGGTCGAAGATCCGGCCGCAGAAGGTCAGCGTGGCGCCGCTGCGCGAGCTGGATGGCCAGATCACGTTGCTCGACAGCCTGGACATGACCCGGCGCCTGGACAAGGCCGACTACGAAGAACAACTGATCACCGAGCAGGCGCGCTTCGCCGGCCTGCTGCGGGACAAACGCATGCGCCAGCATGCCCTGGTAGCGGTGTTCGAAGGCAATGACGCGGCGGGCAAGGGCGGGGCGATCCGGCGTGTCACGGCGGCCCTGGACCCGCGCCAATACAGCATCGTGCCGATTGCCGCGCCCACGGAAGAAGAGCGCGCCCACCCCTACATGTGGCGGTTCTGGCGGCATATTCCCGCCCGTGGCAAGTTCACCATGTTCGACCGCTCCTGGTACGGCCGGGTACTGGTGGAGCGGGTCGAAGGGTTTTGCAGCCAGGCCGACTGGCTGCGGGCCTACGGTGAAATCAACGATTTCGAGGAACAGCTCGCCGATGCCGGCGTGGTGGTGGTCAAGTTCTGGCTGGCCATCGACAAGGAAACCCAGCTGGAGCGTTTCCAGGAGCGCGAGGACATCCCGTTCAAGCGTTTCAAGATCACCGAGGATGACTGGCGCAACCGCGACAAGTGGGACGCGTACCGCGCCGCAGTGTGCGACATGGTCGACCGCACCAGCACCGAGATTTCCCCCTGGACCTTGGTGGAGGCCAACGACAAGCGCTGGGCGCGGGTCAAGGTGTTGCGCACCCTCAACCAGGCGCTGGAGGCGGCTTTCGAGCGAAGTGCCAGGCAGGCTCGCAAGAAGAAGCGCTAAGCCGATGGGCGCGCATACGCGAGGTGAATGATTGTCGCGGTCGGTTATCCGGTGGATCTATGCTCGTTCCACTCTCAACCGACTCCAACAATGAGGTACAGCCATGCGTGAAGTGGTGATCGTCGACAGCGTACGGACCGGCCTGGCCAAGTCCTTTCGTGGCAAGTTCAACATGACCCGTCCGGATGACATGGCGGCCC
The DNA here is from genome assembly GCF_059579345.1 of Pseudomonas sp. FSO-7. Lineage (NCBI taxonomy): Bacteria > Pseudomonadati > Pseudomonadota > Gammaproteobacteria > Pseudomonadales > Pseudomonadaceae > Pseudomonas > Pseudomonas sp. FSO-7. The sequence goes on from NZ_CM184193.1 coordinate 1,893,978, forward strand.
ATTGCGTCAATGCCTTGCTGGCGCGCAACGACATCAACCCGGCCAGTGTCGAGGACTGCATCGTCGGGGCCGGTTCCAACGAAGGTGCCCAGGGCTACAACATCGGGCGCAACGTGGCGGTGCTCTCGCAATTGGGCATCGGCACGGCCGGCATGACCCTCAACCGCTTCTGTTCCTCGGGCCTGCAAGCCATTGCCATCGCGGCCAATCAGATCGCTTCCGGTTGCAGCGACATCATCGTGGCGGGGGGTGTGGAATCCATCAGCCTGACGATGAAAAGCGTCAACACCGACAACCTGATCAACCCGCTGCTCAAGGAGCAGGTGCCCGGGATCTATTTCCCCATGGGCCAGACCGCCGAGATCGTCGCCCGCCGTTATCAGGTCAGCCGCGAGGAGCAGGACCGCTACGCCTTGCAGAGCCAGCAACGCACCGCCAAGGCCCAGGCGGCCGGGTTGTTCGATGACGAGATCATCCCGATGACGGTCAAATACCGGGTCGAGGACAAGCAGACCGGCGCGGTGCAGGTGCTCGACGGTGTGGTCGATCGCGATGATTGCAACCGCCCGGACACCACCTATGAAAGCCTTGCGAGCCTGAAGCCGGTGTTCGCCGAAGACGGTTCGGTGACGGCGGGCAACTCGTCGCAGTTGTCCGACGGGGCCTCGATGACTTTGGTGATGAGCCTGGAAAAGGCCTTGGCGCTGGGGCTCAAGCCCAAGGCGATTTTCCGTGGCTTCACCGTGGCCGGTTGCGAGCCGGACGAAATGGGCATCGGCCCGGTGTTTTCGGTGCCCAAGCTGCTCAAGGCCAAGGGCCTGCAGATCGCCGACATCGACCTGTGGGAACTCAACGAGGCGTTTGCTTCCCAGTGCCTGTACAGCCGCGACCGGCTGGAAATCGATCCGCAGAAATACAACGTCAACGGCGGCTCGATCTCCATCGGCCATCCGTTCGGCATGACTGGCTCGCGGCAGGTGGGGCATCTGGTGCGTGAGCTGCAGCGGCGCAATCTGCGCTACGGCATCGTGACCATGTGCGTGGGCGGCGGGATGGGGGCTACGGGGTTGTTCGAGGCGGTGAAATAACCCACGACCTTTTGTGGCGAGGGAGCTTGCTCCCGCTCGACTGCGCAGCAGTCGCCAACCTGTCGATGCGGTTTATTGATAGGGCAGGGGGCCGCTTCGCGACCCAGCGGGAGCAAGCTCCCTCGCCACAAAAGTATTGCGCCAGCCGTGGGAGTGTTTAGCTGGCAACCTGAGTCAGTTGCAGCATTCGCTGTACGTACGCTTCCACCTCCCGCAACGCATCCTCGCGACTGGAGAAGGGCCCTTCCTGGGTGCCTTCCCGGGTGTTGAAGTAAAATTCGCCGTTTATCCGGCAGATCCGGTCACTGCGGAAAATGGTCGTAGGGGCGGGATCCAAGGCGCGTTTTCCAAGCATGTCGGGTCTCCATGGCGCAGCGAGGTCGGTTCAAATGAGCATATGTGTTGTCCCTGGTTCTCGCCTGTCCAGCCGATCGACGGCTACGACCCATACAATCCCATGGGCGGCCTATGCCCAACTGTCCCTGTGTCGTGGCGCAATAGACGCCTAGAATGGCCGTTCATGTCTGGAGCTTCGAGGGTTACATGCACATATCGTCCGGTCGCTGGGTCTACGGCTTGTTCCTGGCCCTGTTGACTGCCCTGCTCTGGGGAATCCTGCCGATCAAGCTCAAGCAAGTGCTGCAGGTGATGGACCCGGTCACCGTGACCTGGTTTCGCTTGCTGGTGTCCGGCGGTTTGCTGTTCATTTATTTGGCGGCGACCCGGCGCCTGCCCAGTCGCAAGGTCCTCGGCCCTCGCGGCGGCTGGCTGGTGGCGATGGCGGTGCTCGGGCTGGTGGGCAACTATGTGTTGTACCTGATGGGCCTGAATCGCTTGAGCCCCGGCACCGCGCAACTGGTGGTGCAGATGGGGCCGATCATGTTGCTGGTCGCCAGCCTGTTCGTGTTCAAGGAGCGATTCAGCGTGGGGCAGGGCATCGGCCTGCTGGTGCTGCTGATCGGTTTCACGCTGTTTTTCAACCAGCGCCTGGGGGAGTTGCTGACATCCCTGAGCGACTACACCGCCGGGGTGCTGATGGTGTTGCTGGCGTCGACGGTCTGGACGTTCTATGCCTTGGGCCAGAAGCAATTGTTGACGGTGTGGAACTCGTTGCAGGTGATGATGGTGATCTACCTGTTCTGCGCGCTGCTGCTCACGCCCTGGGTGCATCCGTTGGAGGCGCTGCAATTGAGCCCGCTGCAAGGCTGGTTGTTGCTCGCTTGTTGCCTCAACACCCTGATTGCCTATGGCGCGTTTGCCGAAGCACTGGCCCATTGGGAAGCGTCGCGGGTCAGCGCGACCCTGGCGATCACGCCGCTGGTGACCTTCGCCGCGGTGGCGATGGCGGCCTGGTGGTGGCCTGATTATGTCCATGCCGAGCAGATCAACCTGCTGGGCTATGGCGGGGCGGTGCTGGTGGTGCTGGGTTCGGCGCTGGTTGCCCTGGGGCCCTCGTTGATCGCCGGGCTCAGGGCCCGGCGCGAGCGTTTGGCGGTAGAGCGTTAACAACGCAGCGCGCTGCCTGACACAAAACTATTGTGGGAGCGAGCTTGCTCGCGATGGCGGCCTGACGGTCGATGAAGATGTTGAGTCGCCCGGCCCTATCGCGAGCAAGCTCGCTCCCACATTTGATCTCCATGGGATGCAGGCTCAGCCCTGGCTACCCGCCTCCAGCATGTTCTCCGGCCTCACCCAGGTATCGAACTCTTCATCGGTCAGGTACCCCAGTTGCAACGCCGCTTCACGCAAGGTCAGCCCTTCACCGTAGGCTTTCTTGGCGATTTCCGCCGATTTGTCGTAGCCGATGTGCGGGTTCAGCGCGGTCACCAGCATCAACCCACGCTCCAGGTGCGCAGCCATCTGCTCGGCATCCGGCTCGAGTCCGGCGATGCAGTGTTGCTGGAAGTTGCTGCAGCCATCGGCCAACAGGCGAATCGATTGCAGCAGGTTGTGGATGATCACCGGTTTGAACACGTTCAACTGCAAATGCCCCTGGCTGGCGGCAAAACCGATGGTCACGTCGTTGCCCATGACCTGGCAAGCCAGCATCGACAAGGCTTCGCACTGGGTCGGGTTGACCTTGCCGGGCATGATGGAGCTGCCCGGCTCGTTGGCCGGCAATTTCACCTCGGCGAACCCGGCCCGTGGCCCGGAGCCCAGCAGGCGCAGGTCGTTGGCGATTTTCATCAGGGTCACGGCGAGGGTTTTCAGCGCGCCCGACAGGGCGGTCAGAGGCTCATGGCCCGCCAACGCGGCGAACTTGTTCGGTGCGGTGACGAACGGCAGGCCCGACAGCGCCGCCAGTTCAGCGGCAATCGCCTCGCCAAACCCATGGGGTGAATTGAGCCCGGTGCCCACGGCCGTGCCGCCCTGGGCCAGTTCGCAGACCGCCGGTAGCGCGGCGCGGATCGCCCGTTCGGCGTAATCGAGCTGGGCAATGAACGCCGACAGTTCCTGGCCAAAGGTGATTGGCGTGGCATCCATCATGTGGGTGCGACCGGTCTTGACCAGCTTCATGTGGCGCGCCGCCAGTTCCGCCAGGCCGCCGGACAACTCACCGATGGCCGGCAGCAATTGCTGATGGACGGCCTGGGTGGCGGCGATGTGCATGGCGGTGGGGAAGCAGTCGTTGGAACTCTGCGAGCGGTTGACGTGGTCGTTGGGGTGCACCGGGCTCTTGCCGCCGCGGGGGTTGCCGGCCAGTTCGTTGGCGCGCCCGGCGATGACCTCGTTGACGTTCATGTTGCTCTGGGTCCCGCTGCCGGTCTGCCAGACCACCAGCGGGAACTGGTCGTCGTGCTGACCGTCCAGCACTTCGTCGGCGGCCTGTTCAATCAGGCGGGCGATGTCGGCGGGGAGGTCGCCATTGCGATCATTGACCCGCGCGGCGGCCTTCTTGATCAGCGCCAGGGCATGCAACACCGACAGCGGCATGCGCTCGTTGCCAATGGCGAAGTTGATCATGGAGCGCTGCGTCTGGGCGCCCCAGTAGGCGTCCTCCGGGACTTCAACCTGGCCAAGGCTGTCGGTTTCGATACGGCTCATCGGGTCAAACTCCTTAAAGGCTGAATGCGCAGTTTAGGCCCAGATGGGCGGCACCGGTTCCCTCAATCATCCCTCAATCCAAGAGCGGTGGGTTCGGCCCGTCAATCGGACCCGATAACCAACGGGGTTGAGGCCCGGCGTTTTTTAGGCGCAGAATGGTCGCCCTTGGGGTTTTACCTCGCCTGTAATGAAAGGAAACTCGATGACCCGTCTTCGTGCCATCTGTACCGCAGTTGCTCTGGTGTGTGCCAGCGGCCCTGTTTTCGCCGATACCGCCAGCCACAACGCCAGCGCCGAAGCGTTCCTGACCCTGGCGCACGCTGACAAACTGGGCACTCCGGTGTACATGCAAGTGCAGCAGATGTTTGCCCAGCGCTTTGAACAGACCAAGGCCCCTGAGTCGAAAAAAGCCACCCTGGAAACCTACCAGGCCAAGGCCAATGCCGCGCTGGACCAGGCCATCGGCTGGAACAAGCTCAAGCCGGATATGGTCAAGCTCTACACCAGCAACTTCAACGAGTCGGAGCTCAAGGACCTGGTCGCTTTCTACCAATCGCCATTGGGCAAGAAAGTCCTGGAAAAAATGCCGCAGTTGACCCAGCAATCGGCCCAGCTGACCCAGGCCAAGCTTGAAAGCGCGGTGCCGGTGGTCAACAAGCTGCTGGCGGACATGACGGCCGAGCTCGAGCCAAAAGCCGCTCCAGCCAAGAAAAAGCCGTAAGCGGAGCCCGGTATGAGCATGCAACAACGCATCGAATCGACACTCGGGCTCTTGCAGCCCGAGCACTTGCAAGTGCTGGATGAAAGCCATATGCACAGCCGTGGCCTGCAGACCCACTTCAAGGCCGTGGTGGTCAGCCAGCAGTTCGAAGGGCTCAATCGCGTCAAGCGTCACCAGAAGGTCTACGGCACGCTGGGCGAGCTGATGGGCGAGTTCCATGCGTTGGCGCTGCACACCTATACGCCCGCAGAGTGGGCGCAGATCGACGCGGCCCCGGCTTCGCCGACCTGTGCCGGTGGCAGCAAGCACTGAGCGGGCAACCTGCTTTTGGGTGAACAAGTTTTTGTGGCGAGGGAGCTTGCTCCCGCTGGGCTGCGCAGCGGCCCCCTGAGCGACGGCTTCGCCGTCGAGCGGGAGCAAGCTCCCTCGCCACGATAAGCGCTTCGCTCCAGGGCACTTCGCTCCTAAAGCCACATTGTTTTTGTTAGAATCCGCAACGCGCCGCTCACCCGGCGCGTTTTTTTTCGCATCCGGTTCACCCTTTACGAGGGTAGCCACCTGGAGAAACACCCATGGCACAACCCATTGTCGTGGCGGCACTGTATAAGTTCGTCACCCTGGAAGATTACGTCGAGCTGCGTGAGCCCTTGCTCAAGGCCATGCTCGACAACGGCATCAAAGGCACGTTGTTGATCGCCGAAGAAGGCATCAACGGCACGGTCTCCGGCACCCGCGAAGGCATCGACGGCCTGCTGGCCTGGCTCAAGAACGATCCGCGCATGATCGACATCGACCATAAAGAGTCGTACTGCGATGAGCAGCCGTTCTACCGCACCAAGGTCAAGCTCAAGAAAGAAATCGTCACCCTCGGCGTTGAAGGCGTGGACCCGAACAAGCAAGTCGGCACCTACGTCGAACCGCAGGACTGGAACGCGCTGATCAGCGACCCGGAAGTGCTGTTGATCGACACCCGCAACGATTACGAAGTGTCCATCGGCACCTTCGAAGGCGCCATCGACCCCAAGACCACCAGCTTTCGCGAGTTCCCCGAGTACATCAAGGCCCACTTCGACCCGGCCAAACACAAGAAAGTCGCGATGTTCTGCACCGGCGGCATTCGGTGTGAAAAAGCCTCCAGCTACATGCTCGGCCAGGGTTTCGACGAGGTCTATCACCTCAAGGGCGGGATCCTGAAATACCTCGAAGAGGTCCCTCAGGAAGAAACCAAGTGGCGCGGCGACTGCTTCGTGTTCGATAACCGTGTGACCGTTCGCCACGACCTTAGCGAAGGGGACTACGATCAGTGTCACGCTTGTCGTACCCCGGTGAGCGTGGAAGACCGCGCTTCGGAGCACTATGTGCCTGGCATCAGTTGCCCGCATTGCTGGGATAAGCTGAGCGAGAAAACCCGACGCAGCGCCATCGACCGGCAGAAGCAGATCGAGTTGGCCAAGGCGCGCAACATGCCGCACCCGATCGGCTACAACTACAAGCAAACCACTTCCGAGGCTTGAACCATGACGTCACGCCTGCTCTATGTGATGGACCCGATGTGTTCCTGGTGCTGGGGCTTTGCCCCGGTGGCCGAGGCATTGGTCGAGCAGGCGCAGGCCGCGGGGGTGGAGTTGCACCTGGTGGTGGGCGGTTTGCGCACCGGCAGCGGTTCGGCGCTGGAGCCGACCACCCGGCGCTACATTCTTGAGCACTGGCAGGCCGTGACCCAGGCCACCGGCCAGCCCTTCAAGCTGGAAGGCGCGTTGCCGGAGGGTTTCGTCTACGACACCGAGCCTGCCTGCCGGGCATTGGTGACGGCCCGCAGCCTGGCCCCGGACCTGGCCTGGACGCTGTTGAAGCTGATCCAGCAAGCCTTTTATGTGCAAGGCCGTGATGTCACCCACGCCAGCGTCCTGGTAGAGCTGGCCGAACAGGCCGGGCTGCCACGCATCGAATTCGCCGCGGCCTTCGACCGCGCCGACCAGCATGCGGCCACCGCGGCGGATTTCACCTGGGTACAGGATCTGGGCATTGCCGGGTTCCCCACGCTGTTGGCCGAGCGTGACGGCCAGTTGGCCTTGCTGACCAACGGTTACCAGCCCCTGAGCCAGTTGTCGCCCTTGCTTGGCCGCTGGCTGGAGCGTGCGACCTGTGCCTGAGCGGCCGTCAGACCCGTCGTCCTCGCAACGCATCGACCGGTTGAGCTGGGCGGAAATCCGTCGCCTGGCCCTCAAGCATAAAAAAGCCCTGTGGATCGCCAACGGCGTGGCCGTGCTGGCGACGCTGTGCAGCGTGCCGATTCCGTTGCTGTTGCCGCTGCTGGTGGACGAAGTCCTGCTGGGACACGGCGATGCGGCCCTGAAAGTCATGAACCATGCCTTGCCCGCGGCGTGGCAGAGCGCAGCCGGCTATATCGGGCTGATGTTGCTGGCGACCCTGACCCTGCGTTGTGGCGCCTTGCTGTTCAACGTGGTGCAGGCGCGCTTGTTCGCCAGGTTGGCCAAGGACATTGTCTATCGCATTCGCATCCGCTTGATCGAACGGCTCAAGCGAATCTCCCTGGGCGAGTACGAAAGCCTGGGCAGCGGCACCGTGGCGGCCCACCTGGTCACCGACCTGGATACCCTCGACAAATTCATCGGCGAGACCCTCAGCCGTTTCCTGGTGGCGATGCTGACCCTGGTGGGCACCGCCGGGATCCTGGTGTGGATGCACTGGGAACTGGCGCTGCTGATCCTGTTGTTCAACCCGCTGGTGATCTACGCCACGGTGCAACTGGGCAAGCGCGTCAAGCACCTCAAGAAACTGGAGAACGACAGTACCTCGCGTTTCACCCAGGCCTTGACCGAAACCCTGGATGCCATCCAGGAAGTGCGTGCCGGCAACCGCCAGGGTTATTTTCTTGGCCGCTTGGGGATGCGTGCCAAGGAGGTCCGCGATTACGCCGTGAATTCGCAGTGGAAAACCGACGCCTCGAACCGCGCCAGTGGTTTGCTGTTCCAGTTCGGCATCGATATTTTTCGCGCGGCGGCCATGCTCACCGTGGTGTTTTCCGACCTGTCCATCGGCCAGATGCTGGCGGTGTTCAGCTACCTCTGGTTCATGATCGGTCCGGTCGAGCAATTGTTGAACCTGCAGTACGCCTATTACGCGGCCGGCGGCGCCTTGAACCGGATCAATGAACTGCTGGCCCGGGCCGACGAGCCCCAGTACACGGGGGGTGTCGATCCGTTCAAGGGCCGTGACACCGTGGGTATCGAGATCCAGGGGTTGAGTTTCGGTTACAGCGAGGAGCTGGTGCTCGACCAATTGAACCTGTCCATCTCGCCGGGGGAGAAAGTCGCCATCGTCGGGGCCAGCGGCGGCGGCAAGAGCACCCTGGTGCAGTTGTTGCTGGGGCTGTACACGCCACAGTCGGGCAGCATTCGTTTCGGCGGCGCCACGCAGCAGGAGATCGGCCTGGACACCATTCGGGAGAATGTTGCAGTGGTGTTGCAACATCCGGCGCTGTTCAACGACACGGTGCGGGCCAACCTTGCCATGGGCCGCGCGTGCAGCGACGACGACTGCTGGCGGGCATTGGAAATCGCCCAGCTCGACGCCACGGTACGGGCGCTGCCCCAGGGCCTGGAAAGTGTAGTAGGGCGCTCCGGAGTGCGGTTGTCGGGCGGCCAGCGCCAACGACTGGCCATCGCCCGCATGGTACTGGCCGACCCACGGGTGGTGATTCTCGACGAAGCCACCTCGGCACTGGACGCCGCCACCGAGTACAACCTTCACCAGGCCCTGGCGCTTTTTTTGAGCGCGCGCACCACGTTGATCATCGCCCACCGGCTCTCGGCGGTGAAGCAGGCCGATCGGGTATTGGTGTTCGACGGTGGGCAAGTCGCCGAAGACGGCGACCATTTGCAGTTGATTGCCGAGGGGGGGCTCTACGCTCGACTCTACGGTCATTTGCAACAGATACAGCAGCCTTGAGTTTCCCGCCGTTTTCTGTGCTTAGTATCGGAAAAAAGCAGGCAAACCCGCTAATTCTTCCAAATTCCACGCAAAGTCTGTCGATCTGTTCATCCATTCGTTCGAAGGGTTGAAAACTAGCCTAGGCTGTTGAGTCAGGAGCGGAATTCTGGCGGGTGTTCGTCCGGCAATACCTGTGCAAGGGACCTCATGAAGCAAAAGCAGACTCTCGGAACACCACGGCTGCTGGGCATCGTCTGGCCCTTTATTGCCGTTGTGCTATTTCAGGCATTGCTTGGCGGCGTCAGCCTTTACGTGCTGTCCGCGGTTCGCGGTTATGTGGCGGGGGAGAGCCTCTGGTCCAAGGGCCAGAAAGACGCCATTTATTACCTCAACCTCTACGCCGACAGCCGCGACGAGGCGATTTTCCGCAAATACCAGCAAGCCATTGCCGTACCCGAGGGCGGCCATGAACTGCGGGTAGCGCTGGACCGCGAACCGCCGGACCTGGAAGCGGCACGGGCCGGCATCCTCAAGGGCGGCAATCACCCGGACGATGTGTCCAGCCTGATCTGGCTTTATCTGAATTTCCGTCATTTCAGTTACCTGGAAGAAGCTATCGATCTCTGGACGGTGGGCGACGGCTACCTGACCGAATTGGATAATGTCGCCCGGCGGATGCACGGCAGTATTGCCGCGGGCCAGGCGTCGGAGGTGGATATTCGCGGCTGGAAGGCCCAGATCTTTGCGATCAACGATTCCGTCACCCCGGCTGCCAAGGCATTCAGCGACGCATTGGGCGAGGGCTCGCGTTTTATCCTGCGGCTCTTGCTGGTGACCAATTTCGCCACCGCCCTGGGATTGATCGTCCTGGCGTTGTTGCGTACCCATAAACTGCTGGCCCAGCGGCAGGTGTTCGCCAATGCGCTGCAGATGGAGAAAGAACGGGCGCAGATCACCCTGCAATCCATCGGCGATGGGGTGATCACCACCGACGTGGAGGGCGCCATCGCCTACATGAACCCCGCCGCCGAAGCGATGACCCATTGGAAGGCCGAACACGCCACGGGCTTGCCCCTGGCCGCGCTGTTCAATTTGCTCGATGACAATGCCCAGAGCGAAGGACTGACCCTGATCGAGCACATCCTCAGCGGTCGGCTCAGCGGCGCCAGCGAACATTCGAAACTGATCCAGCGCCTGGATGGCAGCACCGTGTCGGTCACCCTGGTGGGCGCGCCGATCCGCCATGCAGGCAAGGTCAGTGGCGCCGTGCTGGTGCTGCATGACATGACCCAGGAGCGGCAATACATCGCCAACCTGTCGTGGCAGGCCACCCATGACGCCCTGACCGGCCTGGCCAACCGCCGGGAGTTCGAGTATCGCCTCGAGCAGGCCTTGCACAACCTCACTCGCCAGGTCGGGCGTCATGCCTTGATGTTTCTCGACCTGGACCAGTTCAAGCTGGTCAACGATACCTGCGGCCATGCGGCGGGTGACGAATTGTTGCGCCATATCTGCGCCTTGCTGCAATCAGGGCTGCGGGAAAACGACACCCTGGCCCGGCTGGGTGGCGATGAGTTCGGGATCTTGCTGGAGAACTGTTCGCCGGAGGTGGCGGAAAAGATCGCCGAAGGGCTGCGCCAGACCGTGCAGAACCTGCACTTTGTCTGGAAGGGCCGGCCGTTCGTGACCACCGTGAGCATCGGCCTGGTGCATATCGCCCAGACCCCGACGACCCTGGAGGCGTCCCTGCGGGCCGCCGACATGGCCTGTTATATGGCCAAGGAAAAGGGGCGCAACCGGGTCCAGGTCTATCATGCCGACGACTCGGAGTTGTCCCTGCGCTTTGGCGAGATGGCTTGGGTCCAACGCTTGCACATGGCCCTGGAAGAAAACCGCTTTTGCCTGTACGCCCAGGAAATTGCCGCGCTGGGCCCGGGCGATCATGGTGGCGGGCACATTGAAATCCTGTTGCGCCTGCATGACGAAGCCGGGCGGATGATCCTGCCGGACAGCTTCATTCCGGCGGCGGAACGCTACGGCTTGATGACGTCCCTGGACCGTTGGGTGGTGGAAAATGTCTTCAAGATCATCCGCCAGTGCCTGAACGAATCGCGCCAGGGGCCCATGGCGATGTGTGCGATTAATCTGTCAGGTACAACTATCGGAGATCAGGCGTTCCTCGACTTCCTGCGTAAACAGTTCGCGGCTTACTCGATTCCGCCGGAAATGATTTGTTTTGAAATTACAGAGACCAGCGCTATTTCGAATCTGGGCAGTGCGATCCGTTTTATCAATGAACTCAAGAGCTTGGGCTGTTATTTCTCGCTGGATGACTTTTGCGCCGGAATGTCTTCATTCGCTTACCTGAAACATTTACCTGTAGACTTCTTGAAGATCGACGGGAGTTTCGTAAAGGATATGCTGGACGACCCGATTAACCGTGCAATGGTCGAAGTGATCAATCACATCGGTCACGTCATGGGTAAGCGCACGATTGCCGAGTTTGTAGAAACCGCCCAGATCGAGCAGGCATTGCTGGAGATTGGGGTGGACTACGCTCAGGGGTATGTGATCGAACGCCCGCAATTGTTTACCTGTGACACGTTGCAATGTCGGCCGGCCAGGCCCCGGCCGCTGTTATTCAAGGCCCCCGGCACGTTCCGCTGAACCTCTTGTTGATCCGAGAAAATCACAATCAAAAGGAGCCCGACAGTGATCGACACATTCAACCGAACAGGCCCGCTCATGGACGCCACAAGTTATCCGAAATGGGCACAGCAGCTCATTACCGATTGCAGCGAGAGCAAGCGCCGGGTTGTCGAACACGAACTGTATCAGCGCATGCGCGACAACAAGCTCAGCGCCAAGACCATGCGCCACTACCTCATTGGTGGTTGGCCGGTCGTCGAACAGTTCGCTTTATACATGGCACAGAACCTCACCAAGACCCGCTTTGCCCGCCACCCCGGCGAGGACATGGCGCGTCGCTGGCTGATGCGCAACATTCGTGTCGAACTCAACCATGCCGACTATTGGGTCAACTGGAGCGCCGCCCATGGCGTGACCCTGGAAGACCTGCAGGCCCAGCAGGTACCGCCTGAGCTTCATGCCTTGAGCCACTGGTGCTGGCACACCAGTTCCTCGGACGCGTTGATCGTGGCCATCGCCGCGACCAACTATGCCATCGAGGGTGCCACGGGAGAGTGGTCGGCGCTGGTGTGTTCCAACGGTGTCTACGCGGCCGCCTTCGCCGAGGAAGACCGCAAGCGGGCCATGAAGTGGCTGAAGATGCATGCCCAGTACGACGATGCCCATCCTTGGGAAGCCCTGGAGATCATCTGTACGCTGGCGGGGATGAACCCGAGCAAGGCCCTGCAAACGGAGCTGCGCCAGGCCGTGTGCAAGAGCTATGACTACATGTATCTGTTCCTGGAGCGTTGCATGCAACTGGAACAGGCGGAGGCGGTGAGTAAATCGTCATCCCCCCGTGAGCGTCTGGCACTGGCCGGGAGCTGATTACTACCGCTACAGATAGCCACAGCCTGTGGGAGCGAGCCTGCTCGCGAAGCGGTCTGACAGTCGACGGGGAGGTTGACTGCCAGGCCGCTATCGCGAGCAGGCTCGCTCCCACAGTTGTTTGGGTGACTGCCAAAGCCAGGTCCACCGCCAATCCCATGTGGGAGCGAGCTTGCTCGCGATAGCGGTGGGTCAGCTTGCGCAGATGTCGGATGTGCTGCAGTCATCGCGAGCAGGCTCGCTCCCACAATTGTTTTCAGCCGGCCATCGCCAGTCGATTGCGACCTTCGCGCTTGGCTACGTACAGCGCGCTGTCGGCCCTGCGCAGCAGGCTTTCCGAGGATTCCCCTGGTAGCAGGGTGGCGCACCCCAGGCTGACCGTCAGATCGATCCGGGTGCCTGCGGCGAAGTAGTCCTGGGCCTGGGCGGCATAGCGCAGCCGTTCACCGACCATGGCCGCCGCATCCCGGCTGGTATTGGCCAGCAGGATCAGAAATTCTTCACCACCGAACCTGAACACCATGTCCACGTTGCGCAGTTGGCCCTTGATCGATTCGGCCACGGCCTTGAGCACTTCGTCGCCAACGCCGTGACCGTGGCTATCGTTGATGCGCTTGAAATGATCGATATCGAGCATCAGGACCGACAAGGGTTGCGAATGACGCTTGGCCATGTCGATTTCCCGCATCAGGGTCTGGTCCATGGCGATGCGGTTGCCGGTCCCGGTCAGCGGATCGCGCAGGGCGCTTTGGGTGGCGGCGCGGTAGAGCAGCGCGTTGCGCAGTGGATACAGCAGCGTCGACATGATGGATTCGAGGTCGCTCTGTTCCGCCTTGGTGAAACGTTGGTTGCGACGGAAAACCAGTTCTCCCAGGTGGTCGCCTTCATGGCTGAGGCTATAGCTGAGGGTGTGATGTCCGCGTTGCCCTAATTCCAGGCGCAGGTCACTGGCTTTGTGCTGATAGGCCAACGCATCCAGGGGCACCAGTCGCTGAATTTCGCGGAAAAACAGACCCAGGATGCGCTGTGGTTCCAGGCTGGTCTGCAGGAGCTGGCTCAGTTGCTGGCGCAATTGCGACAGACTGACGGAGCGTGCCGCGAGCGGCGATGGCTGGGCCAGGCCCAGGCGCTGCAATTTGGCGCTGTCGAAGTCGATCGCGTTGATCTGGGTGGGCGTTTTCATTTGGCGTTAGCCCCTAAGCTAAATCTGTCCCGACAGGTTGGGTGTGGCGGCTTTGGGCTGCGCGTCGTACTGGTCCTTCAGTCCCGTAGGACCACTGATTTGAGTTTAGTCCGCTTTACATGGCAGGCATAAGTCTCGTCTCAACGTCCATCACCTGCCAAAGATGGCATGTTTGAAGAGGTTAGAGCGAAAGTCGTGCCATTCGGTTCACTTGCGTAAAAACCGGATAGGAATCAATGAGTTGACAGTGGGGCGCGGTAGGTTCGGCGACGAGGGCTTGGCGGTTCGCCTGGTTTGGCGTCGAATGGGGTCGACATCGCGACGGTAAATCGTCGCGATGTCGGCCGGGGGCGTTATTGTGCGTTGAACGCCTGACCGTTGACGCCGGCGCTGTCCGGGCCCATGAGGTACAGGTAGACCGGCATGATCGCTTCGGGCGTCGGATTGTTGAGCGGGTTTTCTCCAGGATACGCCTGGGCGCGCATGCTGGTGCGGGTGGCGCCGGGGTTGATGCTGTTGGCGCGCACGGCCGCGACGGTGTCGACTTCGTCGGCCAGGGTCTGCATCAGCCCCTCAGTGGCGAACTTGGACACGCCATAGGCGCCCCAGTAGGCCCGGCCCTTGCGGCCGACACTGCTGGAGGTGAACACCACGGACGCATCCTTGGACAGCTTGAGCAGGGGCAGCAAGGTGCTGGTGAGCATGAACATCGCGTTGACGTTGACGTGCATCACCCGCATGAAGTTCTCACCGGACAATTGTTCCAGCGGCGTACGCGGGCCGATGACCGAGGCGTTGTGCAGCAGCCCGTCCAGATGACCGAACTCGGTTTCGATCATCGCCGCCAGTTCATCGTATTGATGCGGCAGTGCGGTTTCCAGGTTGAACGGGATCACCGCCGGCTGCGGATGGCCGGCCGCTTCGATTTCATCGTAGACCTGGGTCAGGTTGGCTTCGGTCTTGCCCAGCAGCAGTACGGTGGCACCGTGGGCGGCGTAGGTTTTCGCCGCAGCGGCACCGATCCCGCGACCGGCGCCGGTGACCAGGATCACCCGGCCATTGAGCAGGTCGGGACGGGCGGAATAATCAAACATAAAAGAACCTCAACAAAATAAAGCGACACGGTACTGTGGGTGCAGAGCAATCATGGACAGTGAGTTTGGTGAGCTTTATGTGGCGAGGGAGCTTGCTCTCGCTGGACCGCGAAGCAGTCCCCAGGCGACGGCTTCGCCGCCGGACGGGAGCAAGCTCCCTCGCCACAAAGCGACATCACGCAAGCGACTCAATAGAATCCGCTCAGCAACCGCACAGCGCGTTATCCAGCACCTCGCGTAGCGCCGCCGGGTGGTCGATCACCACATCCGCGCCCCAGTGCCGGGGGTTGTCGTCCGGGTGGATGTAGCCGTAGGTCACCGCGCAGGTCTTGGTGCCGGCGCTGCGGCCGGACTCGATGTCCCGCAGGTCATCGCCCACGAACAACACGCTGGCCGGGTCCAGGTCGAGCAGCTTGCACGCCAGGGTCAGCGGTTCCGGGTCCGGCTTGCTGTTTTTCACGTGGTCAGGGCAGATCAGCACTTTCGAACGCTCGGCCAGGCCCAGTTGCTGCATGATCGGTTCGGCGAAACGCACGGGCTTGTTGGTGACTACGCCCCAGATCAGGTTGGCCGCTTCGATATCGGCCAGTACTTCGGCCATGCCGTCGAACAGGTGGCTGTGGACCGCACAACCCTTGAGGTAGCGGTCGAGGAATTCCTGGCGCAGCTCCTCGAACCCCGGTGATTCCGGGTCCATGGAAAAGGTCACCGCGACCATCGCCCGGGCACCGCCGGAAATCTCGTCGCGAATGTGCTGGGTGTTCATCGGTGGCAAGCCACGGTCGGCGCGCATGGCCTGGCAGATGGCGATGAAATCCGGCGCGGTGTCGAGCAGCGTGCCGTCCATGTCGAAGAGAACCGCTTTGAGACGCATCGACTTACTCCTCGCGCAGGGTCTGGATCATGTAGTTGACGTCAACGTCGGCGGCCAGCTTGTAGTGCTTGGTCAGTGGGTTGTAGGTCAGGCCGATGATGTCCTTGACGGTCAGCCCGGCCGCACGGCTCCAGGCGCCCAGTTCGGAAGGCCGGATGAATTTCTTGAAGTCGTGAGTGCCCCGTGGCAACAGCTTCATGATGTATTCGGCACCGATGATGGCGAACAGGTAGGCCTTCGGGTTGCGGTTGATGGTGGAGAAAAACACCTGGCCGCCCGGCTTGACCATGCTAAAGCAAGCGCGGATGACCGATGACGGGTCCGGCACGTGCTCGAGCATTTCCAGGCAGGTGACCACGTCGAATTGGCCGGGCATTTCTTCGGCCAGGGCTTCGGCAGTGATCTGCCGGTATTCCACGCTGACGCCCGACTCCAATTGATGCAGTTGCGCCACCGCCAGCGGCGCTTCGCCCATGTCGATGCCCATCACCGTCGCCCCGCGCTGGGCCATGGCTTCACTGAGAATGCCGCCGCCGCAACCGACGTCGAGGACCTTCTTGCCGGCCAGGTTGACCCGTTCGTCAATCCAGTTGACTCGCAGCGGGTTGATGTCGTGCAGCGGTTTGAATTCGCTTTCACGGTCCCACCAGCGATGGGCCAGGGCTTCGAACTTGGCGATTTCGGCGTGGTCGACGTTGCTCATGTGCAGATCCTCGAAAAGCTTGAAAAATCAGATGCCCCGAGCCGTGGCTCAAGGGGCGTGGTCATTCGTTGTGGCCGCTGATGCGGCGACCCCAGGCCTGGGCCTTGGCGATCAGTGTCGGTTCGTCCATGCGGGTCAGCCGGCCATCCTCCAGTAATGGCTTGCCGCCTACCCACAGGTGTTTGACGCAATCACGGCCGGAGGCATAGATCAGTTGCGACACCGGGTCGTAGATCGGCTGCTGGGCCAGGCCTGACAGATCGAAGGCCACCAGGTCGGCGGCCTTGCCGACTTCCAGGGAGCCGACGGTCGCTTCGATGCCCAATGCCCGGGCGCCGTTGAGCGTGGCCATGCGCAGGGCCCGATGGGCATCCAGGGCCGTGGCCGAACCGGCGACGGCCTTGGCCAGCAGGGCGGCGGTGCGGGTTTCGCCGAGCAGGTCCAGGTCGTTGTTGCTCGCCGCACCGTCGGTGCCGAGGGCGACATTGACGCCGGCCTGCCACAGGCGTTCCACCGGGCAGAAACCGCTGGCCAGCTTCAGGTTCGACTCCGGGCAGTGGATCACGCTGCAATTGCTTTCTACCAGCAGGGCCTGGTCCTCGTCGCTGATCTGAGTCATGTGCACGGCCTGGAAGCGTGGCCCCAGCAAGCCAAGGCGTCCCAGGCGAGCCATTGGCCGCTCAGCGGTGTTATCCACAGCCTGCTGCACTTCGAAGGCGGTTTCGTGAACATGCATATGGATGGCCGCGTCCAGTTCCTCGGCGATCACGCGGATTTTCTCCAGGTTCTCGTCACCCACCGTGTAGGGCGCGTGTGGACCGAATGCGACTTTGATCCGTGGATGGTGCTTGAGGTCGCCAAACAATTCGATGCCCTGACGAATGGCGTCGTCGGCGCTGGCGGCCCCGGGGATCGGGAAATCGAGGATCGGAATGGCGATTTGCGCGCGCATACCGCTGTCGTGGACACGCTCGCTGGCGACCTTGGGGTAGAAATACATGTCAGAGAAGCAGGTGATGCCGCCCTTGATCTGCTCGGCGATTGCCAGGTCGGTGCCATCGCGGACGAAATCTTCATCGACCCATTTGGCTTCAGCCGGCCAGATGTGCTGTTCCAGCCAGGTCATCAAGGGCAGGTCGTCGGCCAGGCCGCGAAACAGGGTCATGGCCGCGTGGCCGTGGGCGTTGATCAGGCCGGGGCTGAGCAGCATGCCGGGCAGCTCACGGACTTCGGTGGCGTCACACTTCAGGGCTTCTGCCCGGGGACCGATGAACACGATGCAACCGTCACGAATGCCCAGGCCATGGTCCTTGAGCACTACACCGGCGGGTTCGACAGGCACCAACCAGGTCGGCAGCAATAATAAGTCGAGCGCAACGGCAGGCTTGGGCATCGTGGAACGGTTCCATGGGGTATAAAGGAGGGCGAAGTATACCCGAGCGTCTTCGCGGAGGGATCGCTATAATCGGCGGCTTTTGTTCATGAGTACGGGGTGAAGGATGCGCGATCGACTATTGGCTGCGGAGAAGGTGAAGGCCATCGATTGGCGTGATGGCGTCCTGTACCTGTTGGACCAGCGCGTCTTGCCGTTCGAAGAAAGCTGGATCGCCTGCACCCGCGTCGCCAATGTGGCCGAGGCCATTGGCTCGATGGCCGTGCGCGGCGCGCCGGTCATCGGCATCAGTGCGGCGTATGGCGTGGTGCTGGCGGCGCGGGCCAGGATGGCCGAGGGCGGCGAATGGCAAGCGGCCCTGGAAGCCGACTTTGCCTTGCTGAGTGAGGCCCGGCCGACGGCGGCGAATCTTTTCTGGGCGCTGGATCGGATGCGCGACCGGCTGGGGCGCTTGAAAGAACAGGCCGAGCCGTTGGCGGTGCTTGAGGCCGAAGCCATCGCGATCCACGAAAGTGATCGCGAAGCCAACCTGACCATGGCCCAGTTGGGCGTCGACCTGATCCGCAAGCACCAGGGCAACGCCCAGGCCATCCTCACCCATTGCAACACCGGCGCCCTGGCCACCGGCGGTTTCGGTACGGCCTTGGGGGTCATCCGGGGGGCGTATATCGAAGGCATGGTGGAGCGCGTCTATGCCGACGAAACCCGGCCGTGGCTGCAAGGCTCGCGCCTGACCGCGTGGGAACTGGCCCGTGAGGGCATCCCGGTGACCCTCAACGCCGATTCCGCCGCCGCCCATATCATGAAGACCAAGGGGGTGACCTGGGTGGTCGTCGGTGCCGATTGCATCGCCGCCAATGGTGACGTGGTGAACAAGATCGGCACTTATCAGCTGGCGGTCTGTGCCATGCACCATGGCGTGCGTTTCATGGTGGTGGCGCCCAGCTCGACCATCGACATGAGCCTGGCCAGTGGTGACGACATCCCGGCGGAGGAGCGCGACGGGCGCGAACTGCTGGAAATCGGCGGCAGGCGGCTCGGCGCGGAGGTGGACGCCTTCAATCCGGTCTTCGATGTCACCCCGGCGGATTTGATCGATGTCATTGTTACCGAGAAGGGCATCATCGAGCGTCCAGACACCGCCAAGCTGGCGCAGTTGATGTGCCGTAAGCGGTTGCACTGAAGATTTTCAGGGTTTGATCGGCCGTCATCGCGAGCAAGCTCGCTCCCACAGTGGGTTTTTTGGCGTTCATAAAACTCTGTGGGAGCGAGCTTGCTCGCGATGAGGCCGTTAAAGGCAACAAATCCCTTGCATTTGCCCCCTGAATCTCCATCCGCAACGCTTCTAAGCCCCTCTGGTCCCATATCAGCCTGTCACCGGTCAACTAACTACGCACCATGCGCATCTGGGGGATAGGTGCGTGGCGGCTCTTGTGATAACATCCGGCGGTTTCCAGGGCTGCCTCGCGAGGTGGCCTTTACTGCGCAGATCCATGGCATAACTCGTTGATTTGTCGTAAGTCGCTGCACGGCATTTGTTCTGCAGCGGCGAGCTTCGTTCGTCCCATCTGGATGTGACGAGGTTTCACCAGAAAAAGGAATCAGGCTTCTCATGGGCGAACTGGCCAAAGAAATCCTCCCGGTCAATATCGAAGACGAGCTGAAACAGTCCTACCTCGACTACGCAATGAGCGTAATCGTCGGGCGGGCGCTGCCGGATGCGCGCGATGGCTTGAAGCCCGTGCACCGGCGCGTGCTGTTCGCGATGAGCGAGCTGGGCAACGACTTCAACAAGCCGTACAAGAAATCCGCCCGTGTCGTCGGCGACGTGATCGGTAAGTATCACCCCCACGGCGACACTGCCGTGTACGACACCATCGTTCGTATGGCGCAACCCTTCTCCCTGCGCTACCTGCTGGTCGACGGCCAGGGCAACTTCGGTTCGGTGGACGGCGACAACGCCGCGGCCATGCGATACACCGAAGTGCGCATGACCAAGCTGGCCCACGAGCTGCTGGCCGACCTGCACAAGGAAACCGTGGACTGGGTGCCGAACTACGACGGCACCGAAATGATCCCGGCGGTCATGCCGACCCGTATCCCGAACCTGCTCGTCAACGGCTCCAGCGGTATCGCCGTAGGCATGGCGACCAATATCCCGCCGCACAACCTCGGTGAAGTCATCGACGGTTGCCTGGCCCTCATCGACAATCCCGAGCTGACCGTCGATGAGCTGATGCAATACATCCCCGGTCCGGACTTCCCGACTGCCGCGATCATCAACGGTCGCGCCGGCATCATCGAAGCCTACCGCACCGGCCGTGGCCGCATTTACATGCGCGCCCGCTCGACCGTCGAAGACATCGACAAGGTCGGTGGCCGCCAGCAGATCGTCATCACCGAACTGCCGTACCAACTGAACAAGGCCCGCTTGATCGAGAAGATCGCCGAGCTGGTGAAAGAGAAGAAGCTCGAAGGCATCACCGAGCTGCGTGACGAGTCCGACAAGGACGGCATGCGCGTCGTGATCGAGCTGCGTCGTGGCGAAGTGCCTGAGGTGATCCTCAACAACCTCTACGCCCAGACCCAGCTGCAAAGCGTGTTCGGCATCAACATCGTTGCGTTGATCGACGGCCGTCCGCGGATCCTGAACCTCAAGGACCTGCTGGAAGCCTTCGTGCGTCACCGTCGTGAAGTGGTCACCCGCCGCACGGTGTTCGAGCTGCGCAAGGCTCGCGAGCGTGGCCACATCCTCGAAGGCCAGGCCGTTGCCCTGTCGAACATCGACCCGGTCATCGCCCTGATCAAAGCCTCGCCAACGCCGTCGGAAGCCAAGGAAGCGCTGATCAGCACGCCTTGGGAGTCCACGGCGGTGGTGGCCATGGTCGAGCGCGCTGGCGCCGACTCGTGCCGCCCGGAGAACCTCGACCCGCAATACGGCCTGCGCGACGGCAAGTACTTCCTGTCCCCGGAACAGGCGCAAGCCATCCTGGAACTGCGCCTGCACCGCCTGACTGGTCTGGAGCACGAGAAGCTGCTGGCCGAGTACCAGGAAATCCTCAACCAGATCGGCGAGCTGATCCGCATCCTCAACAGTGCCACGCGCCTGATGGAAGTGATCCGCGAAGAACTGGAAGTGATCCGCGCCGAATACGGCGACGTGCGCCGCACCGAGATCCTCGATGCGCGCCTGGACCTGACCCTGGGTGACATGATCCCGGAAGAAGAGCGCGTGGTGACCATTTCCCACGGCGGCTACGCCAAGACCCAGCCGTTGGCCGCCTACCAGGCCCAGCGTCGCGGCGGCAAGGGCAAGTCGGCGACCGGCGTCAAGGACGAGGACTACATCGCTCACCTGCTGGTCGCCAACAGCCACACCACGCTGCTGCTGTTCTCCAGCAAGGGCAAGGTGTACTGGCTCAAGACCTACGAAATCCCCGAAGCGTCCCGTGCCGCCCGTGGTCGTCCGCTGGTCAACCTGCTGCCGTTGGACAGTGATGAATACATCACCACCATGCTCCCGGTCGAGGAGTACACCGAAGGTCACTTCATCTTCATGGCCACTGCCAAGGGCACCGTGAAGAAGACCCCGCTGGAGTCCTTCAGCCGCCAGCGCAGCGTCGGCCTGATCGCCCTGGAGCTGGACGAAGGCGACGTACTGATTTCCGCCGCCATCACCGACGGCGAGCGTGAGGTCATGCTGTTCTCCGACGGTGGCAAGGTCACTCGCTTCAAGGAGTCCGATGTTCGCGCCATGGGCCGTACCGCTCGTGGTGTGCGCGGCATGCGCCTGCCGGAAGGCCAGAAGCTGATTTCCATGCTGATCCCTGAAGAAGGCAGCCAGATCCTCACTGCTTCGGCCCGTGGTTATGGCAAGCGCACGGCCATCAGCGAGTTCCCTGAGTACAAGCGTGGCGGCCAGGGCGTGATCGCCATGGTCAGCAACGAGCGTAACGGCCGCCTGGTCGGTGCTGTCCAGGTGCTCGATGGCGAGGAGATCATGTTGATTTCCGACCAGGGCACCCTGGTGCGTACGCGAGTCGCCGAAGTGTCGAGCCTGGGTCGTAACACCCAGGGCGTGACGCTGATCAAGTTGGCCAGCGACGAAACGCTGGTCGGGCTTGAGCGGGTGCAGGAGCCATCTGAAGTCGAAGGCGAGGAGCTGGAAGGCGAGGAGGGCGTGGCGTTCGACGGCACTCTTGCTACCGACGTTGACGACATGACCGGCGACCAACCGCTCGACGCTGCCGCAGACGAAGAAGAACCGCAGGACTAAGCGGACACGCAGGGGGCGGATGAAGATTCGCCCCCTTGTTGTTTGTTCCGTTTGAAAATTTGCGACACTGCACATTCCGCTCTTTGTGGGAGCGAGCTTGCTCGCGATTTCGGTGGATCAGCAGCATTGATATTGACTGACACACTGCAATCGCGAGCAAGCTCGCTCCCACATTGGGCCCTATGTGCAGAACACAAGATTTACGTGACCACCAGATCAGAGCGAGATTGGATGTGAGCAAGAGAGCCTATAACTTCTGTGCCGGCCCGGCGGCGCTGCCTGAAGCGGTCCTGAAGCGTGCCCAGGGTGAACTTCTCGACTGGCACGGCAAGGGCCTGTCGGTCATGGAAATGAGCCATCGCAGCGATGAGTTCGTGTCCATTGCCACCAAGGCCGAGCAGGACCTGCGTGATCTGCTGAACATCCCCTCCAACTACAAGGTGCTGTTCCTGCAAGGTGGCGCCAGCCAGCAGTTCGCCCAGATCCCGTTGAACCTGCTGCCGGAAAACGGCAGCGCCGACTATATCGACACCGGCATCTGGTCGCAGAAAGCCATCGAAGAAGCTTCGCGCTACGGTCATGTCAACGTGGCCGCCACCGCCAAGCCCTACGACTATTTCGCGATTCCCGGCCAGAACGAGTGGAACCTGTCCAAGGACGCGGCCTACGTTCACTACGCGCCGAACGAAACCATCGGTGGCCTGGAATTCAACTGGATCCCGGAAACGGGCGACGTGCCCTTGGTGGCCGACATGTCCTCGGACATCCTCTCGCGCCCTGTGGATATCTCCCGTTTCGGCATGATCTACGCCGGCGCCCAGAAGAACATCGGCCCAAGCGGCATCCTGGTCAGCATCATTCGTGAAGACCTGCTGGGTCGCGCCCGTTCCCTGTGCCCGACCATGCTCAACTACAAGGTCGCGGCCGACAACGGCTCGATGTACAACACCCCGCCGACCCTGGCCTGGTACCTGTCCGGCCTGGTGTTCGAATGGCTGAAGGAGCAGGGCGGTGTCGAAGCCATCGGCAAGCTCAACGAAGTGAAGCAGCGCACGCTGTATGACTTCATCGACGCCAGTGGCCTCTACAGCAACCCGATCAACAAGACCGATCGGTCGTGGATGAACGTGCCGTTCCGCCTGGCCGACGACCGTCTCGACAAGCCGTTCCTGGCCGGTGCCGACGAGCGCGGCCTGCTGAACCTCAAGGGCCACCGTTCGGTCGGCGGCATGCGCGCTTCCATCTACAACGCCGTCGATATCAACGCGGTCAATGCGTTGATTTCCTACATGGCAGAGTTCGAGAAGGAACATGGTTGATGTCTGAGCAAGAACTCAAGGCGCTGCGCCTGCGCATCGATGCCCTGGACGAAAAGGTCCTGGAACTGATCAGCGAGCGTGCGCGCTGCGCCCAGGAAGTGGCGCGGGTGAAAATGGCCTCCCTGGCCGAAGGCGAAGTGCCGGTGTTCTATCGCCCGGAGCGTGAGGCGCAGGTACTCAAGCGCGTCATGGAGCGCAATAAGGGGCCTCTGGGCAATGAGGAAATGGCGCGGTTGTTCCGCGAGATCATGTCTTCGTGCCTGGCCCTTGAGCAGCCTTTGAAAGTCGCTTACCTGGGCCCCGAAGGCACCTTCACCCAGGCTGCCGCGATGAAGCATTTCGGCCACGCCGTGATCAGCAAGCCGATGGCGGCCATCGACGAAGTCTTCCGCGAAGTGGCAGCGGGCGCGGTGAACTTCGGCGTAGTGCCGGTGGAAAACTCCACCGAAGGCGCGGTCAACCACACGCTGGACAGTTTCCTTGAGCACGACATGGTGATCTGCGGCGAAGTCGAGCTGCGCATCCACCATCACCTGCTGGTGGGGGAGAACACCAAGACCGACAGCATCAGCCGGATCTACTCCCACGCCCAGTCCCTGGCCCAGTGCCGCAAGTGGCTGGATGCCCATTACCCGAATGTCGAGCGCGTGGCGGTCTCAAGCAACGCCGAGGCGGCCAAGCGGGTCAAGGGCGAGTGGAACTCGGCGGCGATTGCCGGCGACATGGCGGCCGGCCTCTACGGCCTGACCCGCCTGGCGGAAAAAATCGAGGATCGTCCGGACAACTCCACGCGATTCCTGATGATTGGCAGCCAGGAAGTCCCGCCGACCGGCGACGACAAGACCTCGATCATCGTGTCCATGAGCAACAAGCCTGGCGCGCTCCATGAGCTGCTGGTGCCGTTCCATGACAACGGTATCGACCTGACGCGGATCGAGACCCGTCCGTCGCGCAGCGGTAAATGGACCTACGTGTTCTTCATCGATTTCGTCGGCCACCACCGCGATCCGCTGGTAAAAGGTGTGCTGGAGAAAATCAGTCAGGAAGCAGTGGCACTCAAGGTGCTGGGTTCCTACCCCAAGGCAGTTCTTTAAGGGCGGATAGCAAATGAGTGGCAACTTCCTCGCGCTGGCTCAGCCAGGCGTGCAACAACTCTCGCCTTACGTTCCGGGCAAGCCCGTGGACGAACTGGCCCGCGAGCTGGACCTGGATCCGGCCAGCATCGTCAAGTTGGCGAGCAATGAAAACCCGTTGGGCGCGAGCCCCAAGGCACTGGCGGCGATCCGCGACGAACTGGCTGAGCTGACCCGTTACCCCGATGGCAATGGCTTCGCACTGAAAAGCCTGCTGGCCGAGCGCTGTGGCGTCGAGCTGAGCCAAGTGACGCTGGGCAATGGTTCCAACGACATCCTTGAGCTGGTCGCTCGTGCATACCTGGCGCCAGGTCTCAACGCGGTGTTCAGCGAGCACGCGTTCGCGGTCTACCCGATCGCGACCCAGGCCGTCGGCGCGCAGGCCCATGTGGTTCCCGCCAAGGGCTGGGGGCACGACCTGCCGGCCATGCTGGCTGCCATCGACGCCAACACTCGCGTGGTCTTCATTGCCAACCCGAACAACCCGACCGGCACCTGGTTCGATGCCCAGGCCCTGGACGACTTCCTGCAGGACGTGCCCGCACACGTGCTGGTGGTGTTGGACGAGGCCTACATCGAATACGCCGAAGGCAGCGATTTGCCCGATGGCCTGGATTTCCTCGCGGCCTACCCGAACCTGCTGGTTTCGCGCACGTTCTCCAAAGCCTATGGCCTGGCCTCGCTGCGGGTCGGCTACGGCCTGTCCACCGCCGTGGTGGCCGATGTGCTGAACCGCGTGCGTCAGCCGTTCAACGTCAACAGCTTCGCCCTGGCCGCGGCCTGCGCGGCCCTGCAGGATGAAGCCTACCTGGCTGAAAGCCGTCGCCTCAACGCGGCCGGTATGCAGCAGTTGGAAGCGGGTTTGCGTGAGCTGGGCTTGGGCTGGATTCCATCCAAAGGCAACTTCATCTGTATCGACCTGGGGCGTGTCGCTGCGCCGGTGTATCAGGGGCTGTTGCGCGAAGGTGTGATCGTGCGTCCGGTGGCCAATTACGGCATGCCGAACCACCTGCGCATCACCATCGGCCTGCCGGCGGAAAACAGCCGTTTCCTCGAGGCGTTGAGCAAGGTTCTGGTTCGTGGTTGATGTCACTTCGCTGCAACCTGTTGCCCCTATGATCGGTCGCCTGGTGGTGGTCGGCCTGGGGTTGATCGGCGGTTCGTTTGCCAAGGGCTTGCGGGAAAGCGGCTTGTGCCGCGAGGTGGTCGGTGTCGACCTGGATCCGCAGTCGCGCAAGCTGGCGGTGGAGCTGGGTGTCGTTGATCGCTGCGAAGATGACCTGGCAATCGCTTGCCAAGGCGCGGACGTGATCCAGCTGGCGGTGCCGATCCTGGCCATGGAAAAACTGCTGGCGCGCCTGGCGACTATGAATCTGGGGAAAGCGATCCTGACCGACGTCGGCAGTGCCAAGGGCAACGTTGTGCGCGCCGCCACCGAGGCTTTCGGCGGGATGCCGGCGCGCTTTGTGCCCGGCCATCCGATTGCCGGTTCCGAGCAGAGCGGGGTGGAAGCCTCCAACGCCGAGCTGTTTCGTCGTCACAAAGTGATCCTCACGCCGCTGGACCAGACGGATCCAGCCGCGCTGGCGGTGGTGGACCGTTTGTGGCGCGAACTGGGCGCCGATGTCGAGCACATGCAGGTCGAGCGTCACGATGAAGTGTTGGCGGCTACCAGCCATTTGCCGCACCTGTTGGCGTTCGGCCTGGTGGATTCATTGGCCAAACGCAATGAAAATCTTGAGATCTTCCGTTACGCTGCCGGCGGTTTCCGCGATTTCACGAGAATCGCCGGAAGCGACCCGGTCATGTGGCACGACATCTTCCTCGCCAACCGCGAAGCTGTCTTGCGCACACTCGATACATTTCGCAGCGATCTCGACGCCTTGCGCGACGCGGTCGATGCAGGGGACGGGCACCAATTGCTGGGCGTTTTCACACGCGCCAGGGTGGCCCGCGAGCATTTCAGTAAAATCCTGGCCCGTCGGGCCTATGTGGACGCTATGAACTCCAACGATCTGATTTTCCTGGCACAACCTGGTGGCT
Source organism: Pseudomonas sp. FSO-7 (assembly GCF_059579345.1). Lineage (NCBI taxonomy): Bacteria > Pseudomonadati > Pseudomonadota > Gammaproteobacteria > Pseudomonadales > Pseudomonadaceae > Pseudomonas > Pseudomonas sp. FSO-7. The sequence goes on from NZ_CM184193.1 coordinate 1,920,320, forward strand.
CCCTGAGTGGGCGTATTCGTGTACCGGGCGATAAATCGATTTCCCACCGTTCGATCATGCTCGGCTCCCTGGCCGAAGGCGTGACCGAGGTGGAAGGCTTCCTCGAGGGCGAAGACGCCCTGGCGACGCTGCAAGCGTTTCGCGACATGGGGGTGGTCATCGAAGGTCCGCACCACGGTCGCGTGACCATCCATGGTGTCGGCCTGCACGGCCTCAAGCCTGCCCCGGGGCCGATCTACCTGGGCAATTCCGGGACTTCTATGCGTCTGTTGTCCGGCTTGTTGGCTGCGCAGGACTTCGACAGCACCCTGACCGGTGACGCCTCGCTGTCCAAGCGCCCGATGAATCGCGTCGCCAACCCATTGCGGGAAATGGGCGCGGTCATCGAGACGGCCGCCGACGGTCGTCCGCCAATGACCATCCGCGGTGGCAACAAGCTCAAGGGGCTGACCTACACCATGCCGATGGCCAGCGCCCAGGTGAAATCCTGCCTGCTGCTGGCCGGTCTCTATGCCGAAGGCAAGACCACCGTCACCGAACCGGCCCCGACTCGCGACCACACCGAGCGCATGTTGCGCGGCTTCGGCTACCCGGTCACGGTGAATGGCGCCACGGCGTCCGTCGAGTCTGGCAGCAAGCTGACCGCGACCCACATCGAAGTGCCGGGCGATATCTCGTCGTCGGCGTTCTTCCTGGTGGCCGCTTCGATCGCCGAAGGCTCCGACCTGGTGCTCGAGCATGTCGGCATCAACCCGACCCGCACCGGCGTGATCGACATCCTGCGCCTGATGGGCGCCGACATCACCCTGGAAAACCAGCGTGAAGTCGGCGGCGAACCCGTAGCGGACTTGCGCGTACGAGCGGCTAGACTCAAGGGTATCGAGATTCCGGAGGCGCTGGTTCCGCTGGCCATCGACGAGTTCCCGGTGCTGTTCGTGGCGGCCGCCTGCGCAGAAGGGCGTACCGTGCTGACTGGCGCCGAAGAGCTGCGAGTCAAGGAATCGGATCGCATCCAGGTGATGGCTGACGGCTTGCTTGCCCTGGGCGTCAAGTGCCAGCCGACCCCGGACGGCATTATCATCGACGGCGGCCAGATCGGCGGCGGCGAAGTCCATGGTCACGGTGACCACCGCATCGCCATGGCCTTCAGTGTTGCGTCTTTGCGCGCCAGCGCGCCGATTCGCATCCATGATTGCGCCAACGTCGCGACGTCGTTCCCGAACTTCCTGGCGCTGTGCGCGCAGGTCGGTATCCGAGTAGCACAAGAGGCGCAGTCGTGAACATCAAGGCACCGGTCATCACCATCGATGGCCCAAGCGGTTCGGGCAAGGGCACCGTCGCCGGGATCCTGGCCAGGCAGTTGGGCTGGAACCTGCTCGATTCGGGTGCCTTGTACCGTCTGCTGGCGTTCGCCGCCGCCAACCATGGCGTTGATTTGACCAACGAGGAGTTGCTCAAGGCGTTGGCGGCTCATCTGGACGTGCAATTCATTGCGGCGACCGACGGTCAGCTCCAGCGAATTATCCTGGAAGGTGACGAAGTCAGTGATGTCATCCGTACCGAAAGCGTGGGCGCCGGGGCCTCCCAGGTCGCCGCGCTGCCAGCGGTGCGCGAAGCCTTGCTGCAACGCCAGCGCGCATTCCAGGAGCCGCCGGGACTGGTGGCTGACGGTCGCGACATGGGCACGGTGGTATTCCCCGATGCGCCGCTGAAGATTTTCCTCACCGCCAGCGCCGAGGAGAGGGCGCGTCGCCGATATTTGCAGTTGAAGGGCAAAGGCGAGGATGTTAGTCTGTCGAGTCTGCTAGATGAGATCCGTGCACGTGATGAGCGTGATACCCAGCGCGCAGTAGCCCCGCTAAAGCCGGCGGCCGATGCGATACAGCTGGATTCCACGGAGTTGTCCATTGATCAGGTGTTGCAACGCATCATGAGCGAGATCGCGCTTCGCGATATCGCCGGGTGACAGGAAGCTCCGCAGGGGACCAGTCATAGTCCTGCGGTGCTTCTTTTATATGAAACTAACCCACATCGTCTGGGGTGTGGAGATGGGCGTTTACTTCGCCCTAATCAACAGGAATTAAAATGAGCGAAAGCTTTGCGGAACTCTTTGAAGAAAGCTTGAAAACCCTGAACCTTCAGGCAGGCTCCATCATCACCGGCGTTATCGTTGATATCGATTACCAGGCTCGCTGGGTAACCGTTCACGCTGGTCTGAAGTCTGAAGCGCTGATCCCGCTTGAGCAGTTCTACAACGACGCTGGCGAACTGAACATCAACGTCGGTGACGAAGTTCACGTTGCGCTGGACTCGGTTGAAGACGGCTTTGGTGAAACCAAGCTGTCCCGTGAAAAAGCCAAGCGTGCTGAATGCTGGATCGTTCTGGAAGCGGCCTTCGCAGCTGAGGAAGTGGTCAAGGGCGTTATCAACGGTAAGGTTAAAGGCGGCTTCACTGTCGACGTTAACGGCATCCGTGCGTTCCTGCCAGGTTCCCTGGTTGACGTCCGTCCAGTGCGCGACACCACGCACCTGGAAGGCAAAGAGCTGGAATTCAAGGTCATCAAGCTGGACCAGAAGCGCAACAACGTTGTCGTTTCCCGTCGCAGTGTCCTGGAAGCCGAGAACTCCGCCGAGCGTGAAGCTCTGCTGGAATCGCTGCAGGAAGGCCAACAGGTCAAGGGTATCGTCAAGAACCTCACCGATTACGGCGCATTCGTCGATCTGGGTGGCGTCGATGGCCTGCTGCACATCACCGACATGGCCTGGAAGCGTATCAAGCATCCTTCGGAAATCGTCAACGTTGGCGACGAGATCGATGTCAAGGTTCTGAAGTACGATCGCGAGCGCAATCGTGTTTCCCTGGGCCTCAAGCAATTGGGTGAAGATCCATGGGTTGCTATCAAAGCCCGTTACCCAGAAGGCACCCGCGTCACCGCTCGTGTTACCAACCTCACCGACTACGGCTGCTTCGCTGAGCTGGAAGAAGGCGTTGAAGGCCTGGTACACGTTTCCGAAATGGACTGGACCAACAAGAACATCCACCCTTCGAAAGTCGTACAAGTCGGCGACGAAGTGGAAGTCATGGTTCTGGACATCGACGAAGAGCGTCGTCGTATCTCCCTCGGCATCAAGCAGTGCAAGTCCAACCCATGGGAAGACTTCTCTGGCCAGTTCAACAAGGGCGATAAAATCTCCGGCACCATCAAGTCGATCACCGATTTCGGTATCTTCATTGGTCTGGACGGCGGCATCGACGGTCTGGTTCACCTCTCCGACATCTCCTGGAACGAAGTGGGCGAAGAAGCCGTGCGTCGTTTCAAGAAGGGCGACGAGCTGGACACCGTTATCCTGTCGGTTGACCCAGAGCGCGAGCGTATCTCCCTGGGTATCAAGCAACTGGAAAGCGATCCGTTCTCCGAGTACGTTCAAGAGAACGACAAAGGCGCAATCGTTAAGGGCATCGTGAAAGAAGTTGACGCCAAAGGCGCCATCATCACCCTGGCCGACGATATCGAAGCGACTCTGAAAGCCTCCGAAATCAGCCGTGACCGCGTTGAAGACGCGCGCAACGTTCTGAAAGAAGGCGAAGAAGTAGAAGCCAAGATCATCAGCGTTGACCGCAAGAGCCGCGTAATCCAGCTCTCCATCAAGTCGAAAGACGATGCTGAAGAGAAAGAAGCAATCCAGAGCCTGCGCGATAAGCCAGCCGCTGACATTGCTGCTGGTCCTACCACTCTGGGCGACCTGCTGCGTGCACAAATGGAAAAACAGAACTGAGTTCTGTCAGACCATGAAAAAGGGCGACTTCGGTCGCCCTTTTTTGTGGGCGCGATTTTCAGAATTTTCCGATACCCTTAAACGTTGCCGATTTGCGATCATTCGGCAAGATGCGAAACCAACCCATCAAACTTGGAGCAGCATTCTTGACTCCCTCACCAAAGATACTGATCACCGGAGCTACCGGCTTTGTCGGGCAGGAGCTTCTGCAGCAACTCATAACAAAAAAGAATGTGGATCTCACTGTGCTGGTTCGCAGTCAGATTCGGGAAGTTCCGAACGATGTAGCTCAGGTCGTAATCAACAGCAACGCAGGTTGGGTCGATGCGCCTTTTCCCGAGGGCGTCACCACGCTGATCCACCTTGCCGGTCGTGCGCACGTATTGAAAGAAACCTCGAGTTCACCTCTCGATCTCTATCGCGCAGACAATGTTGCATTCACATTAGATCTGGCTCGAAAGGCACTCGCCACCGGTGTGAAGCGCTTCATTTTTATTAGCTCCATTGGGGTGAATGGATCAAGCACAACGAACACGCCATTCAATGAGTTCTCAATTCCTGCCCCCAAAGCGGACTATGCGATATCCAAGTGGGAGGCCGAACAGGGTCTGCGTGAGCTTCTGAAGGGTTCTGATATGGAGCTCGTAATCATTCGTCCACCGCTTGTGTATGCAGGTCACGCACCTGGAAACTTTCGGCGTTTATTGAAACTGGTTGCCATCGGCCTGCCGTTGCCACTTGCATCGGTCGATAATCGCCGCAGCATGGTGTCACTGCGAAATCTGGTGGATTTCATTTCCCTGTGTATTGAGCATCCAGCGGCCGCTAACGAAACATTTCTGATTTCTGATGGGGTGGATCTTTCCACGCCCCAGATTATCGAGCGCTTGGCAGAAGGAATGGGTAAGCGGGCTTCGCTCGTGCCGATGCCGCTAGGTCTTATGCGTTGGGGTGCTCGCGTTGCGAGGTTGGGGGGGGCCTTTGAACAGCTCTGTGGGTCTCTGGTAGTGGACTCCAGTAAAGCCTGCAATCTTCTCGGATGGCGTGCGCCGCTTGGTGCAGATCAGGCAGTGATCGAGGCGGGCCGGGATTTCAAAACGATGCACACGAGAGAGGGGTGAGTAGTACTCGTGTCGCCTTCTGTGAGGGATGTGGTGGTTTTGCTTCAGCCGTGAACTAGTACCCATGTCAGGTGGTCCTGTTCATCAGCATGAATCGTTTATTTACAGCTAGTCTTTTGCTTGAGGCGGACGACAGTCGGGCGGCGTGCCCGGCCTAAGGAGGCGAATGAACAAGCTCATCGTAGTAATGGCAGGTATGGTACTGGTACTGGCTGGCTGCGGCACTAATGCCAACACTCACTCGGTGCGTGGGGTCAGTGGTATCGAGATTGATTGTTCGGGGCTAGGGTCAGGATGGGAGAAGTGCCGTAAGCGAGCGAACAAAGAGTGCAAGGCGCAGGGCTACAAAGTTCTAGCCAGGTCAGATGATGCCAAAGATGAGGTCGAGGGCCCCTTTGGCTTCAACCCTGCAGGCTATCTGACGCGTACCATGCTGGTTGTCTGTAGGCCAGCTTGAGAGTGCGCGATCAGTGTTCCGCTGCTTTGGAAGTGGGCAACCCTTTGCTGGTGGAAAATGTCAAAAAATCGGGCTGTTCAAATTTAGCGGGGCGTGCTAAAACCTTTGAAGCGCTTGATCTAGCTGCTTGAAAAAGAAGGGAAAAATATGACGAAGTCGGAGTTGATCGAACGAATAGTCACCCACCAAGGGCTGCTCTCATCCAAGGATGTGGAGCTGGCCATCAAGACCATGCTTGAACAAATGTCCCAATGTCTGGCTACCGGTGATCGCATCGAGATCCGAGGGTTTGGCAGCTTCTCCTTGCACTACAGAGCGCCGCGTGTCGGTCGTAATCCGAAAACCGGTCAGTCAGTCAGTCTCGATGGCAAGTTTGTTCCCCATTTCAAGCCGGGGAAAGAGTTGCGTGATCGGGTGAACGAAGAAGAGGAAGGTTACGTTGAGGAGTAGCGGGCGTGCCGGGAGTCGCATAGTGCGGTTTGCGATCACGGGGCTGGTGTTGTTGGTCGCGGTCGCGTGTTTACTTTTTGTATTGGAAAATCAGCAGCTTGTTGTCGTTTCCTTTTTCGGTTTTTCATCCCCCGAGCTGCGGGTATCAATTGTTGGAGTTGTCGCATTCCTGGCTGGAATGATCACGGGAGGTTTGATGGTAGCCGTTTATGCCTTGAGATCCAGAAGGAGGGTGCGGCAAGTTTCTCATTAAGATTGAAGCTGGGTGCTCGAGCGCTCGGGGTTTTGCTATGTTGTATGCTGCGAATGCTCTTAAGGGAGGGGGAGGGCGCGGCACGGTTGCAGCTGAGTCCTGGAGTTTTATTTCGATGGTTCTCAATGTCTGTGTTCGTGGAATGTAAAGTAACTTTATAAGTAAAAGGCTACCAAGATATGCAGAGCGGCTCTAGAGAAGATAATAATTCAAGTGATTTTGAGTTTCAAAGATTTATTCGCGCTATTTTACGTCAGAAATTTATCATTTTAGCTTTTGCAGTCCTTGGGGGGGTCGCTGCAGCGAGTTACGCTTTTGTCGCTACTCCAATTTATGAGGCGAAGGCTTTCGTAATTCCGCCAACTCAGAACGATATTGCTAACTTTAACTACGGGCGAACGAGAGATACGGAGTTGGCGCCTTATAGTGTAAAGGATGTCTACGACATATACATTCGTCGTTTGCAGGCAGAGTCGCTGCGTCGGAATTTTTTTAACAAGGTCTATCTACCAAGTTTGTCCGAGGATCAGCGTAAAAGGTCCCAGGACGTCTTGTATTCGGATTTCTCTAAGGTGCTCCGTGTCGTTCCTCCGCTCAAGGAGGCCTCGGACAGATATTTGGTTGTCGTACAGACCAGCAACCCTGAGCAGGCCGGTAATTGGGCGGCAGCATACATTGCTCAGGCTGGCGATTTAGCTAAAAATGAAATGGTCAGGAATCTTTCGATAGAGTCTGAGGTTCGTGCTCGTAATTTGGAGCAGCAGATACGCGCCGCAAGGGATGCTAGTCGCTTGGCTAAAGAAGACTCGATTGCCAGGTTGACTGAAGCCTTACGCATTGCCGAGTCGATTGGATTAGAGAAACCGCCCGTCATTACGCTGAGTCAGTCTGTTATTGCGGGTGGTGAGTCCGGTCAGCTTACGTACATGCGTGGCTCGAAAGCGCTGAAGGCGGAAATCGAAAATCTCCAGGCCCGCACCTCGGATGACCCATTCACGGATAGTTTGCGTGAGCTTCAGGGTAAATACAAATTTTTCAAAGAGTTGGAAATTGACGCGGCGGCCGTGTCAGTCTATCGGCTGGACGGAGATGTCGAGCTGCCAGATACACCAGTCAAGCCTAACAAGGCATTGATCCTTGTCTTGGGTATTATTTCTGGCTTTATTCTGGGTTTGGCTGTCGTGTTGTTGCGTGGTTTCTTCGCAGCGAAATCGGAAGATTAAACTTTAACCCCTCTGTCAGTAATATTTCGGTGCCCTATCGTCTAGCGATGGGGTATTAATTTAGCCCTGGAAGAAAGCTGGGTCCTGTTTTCTCGCGGGCAGTGCCGGGTGGATCGACTTTCGATTTGCCTGTCTGTCCGGGTTCGATGAAATCATGCCTGATATGTTTCCTGGCTCGTAATCACCCAGCTCAGCGTTTTTTCGACGGGAAGGGTCGAGTTTTGCTCTGATGTGTGATAGGTGGCGATGGTCACGAATTGATCGTTGGCAGTTTCCAGTCGTTCCATTGGCGGCTATTATCCTGGGTGGCACGTTGCTCCTCGCAGTTACGCCAAGGCGTGGGGGAGATTCTTTCCCGGACTGCTGTAAATGATTGTGGTTCCCTGCGGGGCTTTCGGTATAATTTCCAGCTTACGCAGCTATGTCGTACGTTTTGGATGCGCGAGATGTGAAGTGCTAACGATCGACTTAATATTGATAAATGGCAAGGGAAAACAATGCTTAAACTCGAAGATGTGAAGTTGGCCATAGTGGGGCTCGGTTATGTGGGCTTGCCGCTGGCGGTTGAGTTTGGCAAAAAAATGCAAGTGGTAGGTTTTGATATCAGTCAGCGACGAATTGAAGCGCTGAAAGCCGGTCACGACGCTACTCTCGAGGTGTCTGATAATGAATTGCAGTCCGCGTCAGGATTGAGCTTTAGCTCCGCGCTGGGTGAGTTGTCTGCTTGCAACGTATTTATTGTTACCGTGCCTACGCCGATCGATGAGCACAAGAGGCCGGACTTGACGCCCTTAGTTAGAGCGAGTGAGTCCATTGGTCGTGTTCTGAAAAAAGACGATATCGTTATTTATGAATCAACGGTCTATCCTGGCGCTACCGAGGAAGATTGTGTGCCGGTGTTGGAAAAAGTATCCGGTCTCGAATTTAATATTGATTTTTTTGCAGGTTATAGTCCGGAGCGCATAAATCCGGGAGATAAAGAGCATCGCGTAACTACCATTAAAAAAGTTACAGCAGGTTCAACTCCAGAAGTTGCCGATCTTGTCGATGCGCTGTATAACACAATCATTATCGCTGGCACTCACAAGGCCAAGAGCATCAAAGTTGCCGAGGCTGCAAAAGTTATTGAAAATACGCAGCGCGATTTGAATATTGCGCTTATCAATGAGTTGGCATTGATTTTCAATAAAATGGGTATTGATACCGAGGCGGTTCTGGAGGCCGCCGGGACGAAGTGGAACTTCTTGCCATTTCGTCCGGGCCTGGTAGGCGGGCATTGCATTGGTGTAGATCCTTATTACCTGACTCATAAGGCTCAGTCTATTGGTTACCACCCGGAAATCATTCTGGCCGGTCGCCGTTTAAACGACAGTATGGGCGCCTACGTCGTCTCTCAACTAGTCAAGGCAATGCTAAAGCGTAAAATTCATGTTGATGGTGCACGAGTGCTGATTATGGGGTTGACGTTTAAAGAAAACTGCCCTGATCTGCGCAACACCAAAATTATCGACATCGTAAATGAGCTCGCTGAATTCAATATTGTTGTTGATGTGTACGACCCGTGGGTAGATGCGGCTGAAGCAATGCATGAGTACTCGATTACTCCTATCAGTCAACCAGAGGCCAACTCCTACGACGGTATTATTCTGGCTGTGGCACATAATGAGTTTTCCGCGATGGGCGCTGAGAGCATCCGGAGCCTGGGTAAAGCCGAACACGTTCTCTATGACCTCAAGTATCTACTAAATGTCTCTCAGTCAGATCTGCGTCTGTGATCCTCTGGGTCTATGGAGACCCTGATTGGTTATCACAGACATAAAAATGCCAAGTCGAGAATTACATGATCCGTTTCGAGAAAATCAAAGCTGAAATTCAACAGTCTCCCAAGGTTTGGTTGATCACAGGTGTCGCCGGATTTATCGGCTCCAATTTATTGGAGACGCTGCTGCAGTTGAATCAACGGGTTGTTGGGCTCGATAACTTTGCGACCGGGCATCAACGTAATCTCGACGAAGTGCAGTCGGTAGTGAGTCCGGAGCAATGGGCGCGATTCTTGCTGATGACTGGGGATATCAGAAATATTGAAGACTGCAGAAGGGCGATGACTTTTGATGCGGCCACTGATATTTCGGTGGACTACGTTCTGCATCAGGCGGCACTTGGGTCCGTCCCTCGTTCCATCAATGATCCCATTACCACGAACAGCACCAATATTGATGGCTTTCTGAATATGCTGGTCGCGGCGAAAGACGCACAGGTGAAAAGTTTTACTTACGCGGCCTCCAGCTCTACCTATGGCGATCACCCGGGACTGCCTAAAGTTGAGGGGGTTATCGGAAAGCCTCTTTCTCCTTATGCCGTCACGAAATATGTAAATGAACTGTACGCTGAGGTATTTTCCAGCACCTACGGTTTCAAAACCATTGGTCTTCGTTACTTCAACGTGTTCGGCAAGCGTCAGGATCCAAATGGCGCCTATGCAGCAGTTATTCCCAAGTGGACCGCGGCCATGATCAACAATGAGGAGGTTTTCGTTAACGGTGATGGGGAAACGAGTCGCGATTTCTGCTTTGTAGAGAATGCGGTGCAGGCCAATATTCTGGCCGCCTGTGCGAGTCTGGAAGCAAAAAATAATATTTACAATATCGCCGTTGGAGACCGCACGACATTGAATCAGGTCTTTGCTTGTATCAAGGGTGCTTTGTCTAGTGTCGACGTAACGACCACGTCTGAAATGGTATATCGGGATTTCCGTGCCGGTGATGTAAGGCATTCGCAAGCCAATATTGACAAGGCAAAGGATCTGCTGGGCTATCAACCTCTCTTCAATGTGGATGAAGGTATGTTGAAAGCCGCTGGCTGGTACGTTTCGTTCTTCGCAAGAAGTTAACTCTTGTGATTAAAGAGATTTGTGCTATTACAGTTTTAGCAAATAAACTTTGCATGTTTGTTTTGCTGTTCAGCCTGGCAAAAATTTTAGGGGTTGAGTTGTACGGCGTATTCTCTTACCACTACGCGATCGTCACAGGCATCGCGACTGTGGTGGGTGAGTGCTTGAGTGTGGCACTAAGTCGCCATGCGGTAATGAATGCCGAAAGTGTAAACTACAGGACTTCCGTGAGTCTCATGGCATGGGGCGGCATCGTTGTGGGTGCCCTCTGTGTTGTTGTTTTTTTAGTGTTCCCGGCGCCCGCGTCCGCTTATGAAGTGAATGTTGGGTACTTGATGGCCGGCGCGTTTTTCCTCGGGTTTGCCTGTGTTTGCAATTTGACCATAACCGGGTTGATGTTCTCGCTAAACACCTCTGGAAGATGGGTGGCTGCGCTGGCCGCCCATGGACTGCTTGGATTGCTCTTGGTACTGGCTATCGCGAAGGTTGAAGGGCGTATAGAGGGCGTCATTTTGACACTTGCACTCTGCACGTTGATCGCTCCTGCGTTCGGTTTTTTTATGATAAAGGCGAGCAAGTTCAGCTATGAAAAAGGGAGAGGGCGTGAGTACTTTTCCCTTGCAAAGATGGTGGCTCTACTCTCCCGTTCTGGTGTTCCTGCCATCGCTGGAAGCATGCTTCTGGGGGCACCTGTTCATATAATTTGTCTGATGATATTTGCAAATTTAAGTAGGAGTGTGTCTGAAGTAGGCTATTTCAATCTGTTTTTTCTTTTCTATATTCTGGTCACGGTTCTTCCTAGTTCACTTGCTTCATATGCCATCGTCAGGCTGGCGAGCCATGGAAAAAATTCCAGCAAGTTGTACTTGATGCTTGGTGTTGCAGTTTCGATTTGTTTGCCTTTGTTCATGATTCTGACGCAGTGTTACTGGTTATGTATTCTGGGTAGCAGTTTGTGCAGTAAAACCAACCTTCTGGCTTATGCGGTGTTGGCGGGAGGTCTTGGCCTTGTGACTACTATCATTACTCAGATCCTGCACAGCAAAAATCTGACTAAGGTTGTTTTTCTGGCTAGTTGCGTTTACGCGATTGTCTATCTCTCGTCGACGGTTTTTGCGGGTATGAAGGGCGATATGTTGGCGATTGATCTTTTCAGGTCATTCCTACTGGCTCTAGCTGCGCAATTTGTAGTGCTTGCGTCCTTGGGTGGACGTAAGTTGCTGCAATGAAAATTATTAGATATGAGTCATGCTCACGCTATACGCATGACTGTAATTGATGTTGGGGCCAGTGTTGGAGCTGGTTTTCGATTTTGTTTGCTTTAATTTTTTTGAGTTAGGTTTATGGTTATATTACTGGTTTCGATATGTTTGCTGATGTTGGTCGTTAAAATCATATTGTGCCTGATATCCAAAAAATATCTGGTTGCGTTGTACGCCGTCTGCTATTCGGTGCCCTTCCTTGGGTTGGTAAGCAGCCTATGGAGCGAGACCGTTACGCTTTGGCCGATCGGGGACTATAGCTTTTACCTTGATGACCTGTTTGTATTCAGGCTTTCGCTTGTCTGGTTTCTAGGTGTCGCGGGCGGGCTGACTGCCTACCTGTTGGGGCTTTTGGTGCCTGCCGAAAATTCCTCCTCGCGCCGCAACGCTTTTTTCTATCCAATGGACTTCAAGTTGGCAGGACTAGCGTTTTTTTCAGTCTCGGTCTTCTTTGTATTGTTTAGACTGATAAATGTGGAGGCGATGCTCGAGATGTTTGCGGGTGTTGAGGCTGTGGTGGTTTTTTCTATCATTGCGTTCACTGCATTGGCGTTTGCCTATCCATCAAGGCACATGCTTGCCTTGTCGACGCTGCTGGTGTTAGCTTATTCCGCTGCCAACGCGATGACCGGAGATCGGGACTTTGTTGTGTTGGTAGTGGCCTATGTGCTGGGTTTGATGTTTCGCTACAGCGATCTCATCAAATTTAAAACATTATTATGTGTTGCTGCTTTTATGCTGGTGGTTCTGAGCAGCGGCGTTATTGTTTCCATGGTGCGCATGGATGTTGATTTAACTTCGGATAATATTGAACAATTCTTTTTGTTCAACTCCTGGAATGCAATCATCCTGCCGCTCGTCCAGCAGTTGACAGGCTTCTGGGATGGGGAGCACTTGCGGTATGGTCAGACCTACCTCGACATGTTTCTTTCGCTGGCACCTTCTCCTATCTATACGGCTTTCGGTGTCGTTAAGCCCATTACGGTGGATAACCCGGCCTACTGGTACTTCATTACCGGGATGGGCGGGATCCATGCCGCTGGTGTGGCGTTCGAAAACTTCGGTTTGTTTGGTGTATTCTTTAATGGGTTCATCAGCGTCTGTTTTTTGCGTTTTGTCGATTCGCGCTGGCGCGATGGCGATTTCTTGCGGCTTTTTCTGTATATGCTTTGTGCTGCATCGGTTATGCACTGGGTTTGGTATGGTGAAATAAGCTTACTGAATGCGCTGGTTTTTTATGTGTTGTCATTTGGATTATTTTTCGCGATGAAACTCGTTCGGGTTTTGAAGTGAATTTAAATATTTTCACCGGGGTGAGAGAGTAGGTATGTGCGGAATTGCGGGAGTTGCCGGGTGGAGGTTGGATCAGCAGAGCGCCTTTGCCGTTGGCAAAATGGTGGATGCGCTGATACATCGCGGACCCGATGACGGAGCAGTTTGGTCAGATGCCGATAACGGGGTTTCGCTGGGCCATCGGCGGCTTTCTATTCTGGAGTTGTCGGTACATGGAAGTCAGCCAATGGTGTCCGATAACGAGCGTTTCGTTATTGTGTTCAATGGTGAAATCTATAATTTCAATGAGTTGCGGCAAAAACTGATTGACTCCGGTTCGACGCGTATCTGGCGTGGTCACTCTGATACGGAGGTACTGCTGGCCGCGATCGAGGCGTGGGGTGTACAAACAGCGCTCGAAAATCTGGTCGGCATGTTTGCATTCGCTGTCTGGGACAAAGTCAGCAAAACAATTACGTTAGCCCGGGATCGTATGGGGGAAAAACCCCTGTATTACGGTATTGTCGGTAACCGGTTTGTTTTCTCCTCTGAGTTGAAAGCAATCAAGGCGGCCTTTACTGATGATCTGCGCATTGATCGTCATGCACTGGCGAAGTTCGTCAGATTTGGCTATGTTCCAGCCCCTGAGTCTATTTACGAAGGTATCAGGAAACTGGCGCCAGCCCACTATCTGACGGTGGACTCTTTTTCTTCCCAGCAGACACCAGTTTCATACTGGTCACTGGCGCAATCCAGTGCATTAAGGGACGCGTTGTCGCAGGCTACTGATAAAGAAGTGGTAGACGTTGTAGGTGAAAGGCTGTCGGCTGCGGTGAAGTCGCAGATGATTGCGGATGTTCCACTCGGTGCGTTCCTGTCCGGTGGTGTGGATTCAAGCCTGATTGTTTCGTTGATGCAGTCGCAAAGCAGTTCAAGTATCAACACTTATACCATCGGCTTCAATGAGCCTGAGTTTGATGAAGCCCCTTATGCGAAGGCGATCGCCAAACACTTGGGGACGAACCACACTGAATTTTATCTAGGTGCGGACGACGCCGTATCGATCATTCCGCATTTGCCGGAAATATATGACGAGCCTTTCGCTGACTCCTCGCAGATTCCTACAATCCTGGTTTCCAGGATGACCAAGCAACATGTATCTGTTGCGCTGTCCGGGGACGGCGGTGATGAACTTTTTGCCGGTTATCCCCGCTACCAGATCACTGCCGGCTTATGGGTGCGTATAGAAAAGCTTCCATTGCCCGCACGCCGGGTCATGGCTTGCGCACTTCGGTCGCTTTCCTCAAAAGGGTGGGACAACGTCTGCTCTATTTTACCGGGTACGGTACGAGCGAAGGTGAATGGTCGCCGTATCTACAGAATGTCCGAGTTGCTGGCGTCCGAGAGTCTGGCACAGATGTACACCGGTTTGATGTCGCAGTGGCAGCCTGATGATTACGTCGTGCTGGGAGCTGGCGGTCAAGGTCAGGGCGTTACTAGCTGGGAATCAGCGCACGACTATATTGAGGAAATGCGTCGGTGGGACGTTTCTCAATATTTGCCTGACGATTTATTGGTTAAAGTAGACCGCGGCGCCATGAGCTCGAGCCTCGAAACCCGCGCGCCATTGCTTGATCATCGAGTTGCGGAACTGGCATTTTCCTTATCTTCAGACCAATTAATCAAACAAGGTGTTGGGAAGTGGCCGCTTCGTGAGTTGCTGAAACGTTATGTCCCCAATTCATTCTTCGATAGGCCGAAGGCGGGCTTCTCCATTCCCCTGGCGCAATGGTTGCGTGGGCCGCTTAGAGAGTGGGCGGAAGAATTGTTGGCGGAAGAGCGTATCAAGAGAGAGGGTTATTTTGATTGTCAAAAAATTCGTTCGGCATGGGACCAGCATCAAAACGGAACCTATGATCGCAGTCTTCATTTGTGGAATATTCTAATGTTCCAGTCCTGGCTTGATAAAAATAGTCGTTAATTATATTGAGCAATGGTGTTCTATGAAGATAGTTTTTAACGCGCTCTCTGCCCGACTTGGCGGAGGTCAGACATATCTGATCAATCTTCTTCAATTTGTTCCCATCAACGAAGATCTTGAGATTGTTGTCTTCGCCCCAGCCTCGCTGAAGCTGCCGGATCATCCCGGGATCCGTCGGGTTGAACCCGCCTGGCCCACAGAGAACCCGATTCTCAGGGCGCTCTGGGAAAAGTGGGCGCTGCCCGGTATCTTGAAGGCGGAAAAGGCCGACGTACTGTTTTGCCCCGGTGGGGTAGTCAGCACTCGTGCGCCTGCAGGCTGCAGGGTTGCGACGATGTTTCGGAACATGATTCCGTTTGATCTGCGCGTACGCAAAAGTATCCCGTTGGGGTTACAGCGCCTCAGGAACTGGTTGTTGTACCGCATTATGCTCAAGAGTATGTCGGAAGCTGATTTGACAATTTTTATCTCTAATTACGCGCGGAGTGTAATCGAGTCGCTGACCAAGGTGAAAAACGCCGTCACCATCCCTCATGGTATCAGTTCGGTGTTTCGAACTCACAGCGGTAGCCCTGTTCGCCCCGATTTTCTTCCGACGGGTGATTACATTTTATACGTGTCGAGATTTGATGTTTACAAACATCATTATGAGGTTGTCAGTGCCTACGCAAACCTCCCTCAGGAGCTTCGTGAAAGGTTTCCGCTGATTTTCGTGGGTGAAACACATCTGCCAGAGGCCGAGCGCGTAAAAGCTCTGATTTCTACACTTGGACTGGAAAGTCAGGTGCTGTTATTGGGGGCTATTCCCTATCAGAGCCTTCCACCACTATATCATCACGCCTATCTGAATCTCTTTGCTTCGTCCTGTGAGAACTGCCCGAATATTCTTCTTGAAGCTCTGGCTTCCGGCAGGCCAATGATCTGTTCCAATGTAATGCCAATGCCGGAATTTGGAGCAGAAGCTGCACTTTATTTTTCGCCGTTTGATTCGGAAAATATAAAAGATGTTCTCTTCGAGGCATTGGCGAACCCCGATGTTTTAAAGAAATTGTCCGCCGAGGCAGTAACGCAAAGCGACAAGTTTGACTGGGAAAACACCTCGAGAAAAACGTGGTTCGAGTTGCTGGCTTTGGCCGAGCGCGCAAAGGGAAGTGTTTGATAGATGAAAATTCTTTTGGTGTCGCAATATTTTTGGCCGGAGTTTTTCATTATTAATGATCTGGTCAGGAGTTTAACTGCTCAGGGGCACGTCGTAAAAGTTCTCACCGGGAAACCAAACTATCCGGAGGGAGTTGTATTCGAGGGTTACAGTGCTTCTGGATACCAGGAAGAAATCTACGACTCTTCGGTCAGGGTTTGTCGCGCACCGCTCAGGCCTCGTGGTTCATCGGGCGCAAAAAACCTGTTGTTGAATTATTTATCTTTCGTTATGAATGGGCTGAGATACTTTCCGCGTGCAGTCAAAGACGAAAATTTCGATGCGATCTTTGTATTTGCAATGTCTCCCATTACGGCGGCCATCCCCGCCATTTATCTGAAGTGGAAGCTCAAGAGCCATCTGGCTGTGTGGGTTCAAGATCTGTGGCCAGAGAGCCTGAGTGCAACGGGATTCGTCAAGAACAAAACAGCGCTGCGTGCCGCGGGCTGGATGGTGAGAGGCATTTACGCGTTCGTCGATACTCTTCTGGTTCAGTCGCGAGCATTTCGTGACCCGGTTTCCCGCTATGCTAACCCGGGTAAAATTGTGTATTACCCAAACTCCTATCAGGACGTGCCTCCAAGTACTGAGCAAACGCGGATTTCCGCGCCCTTGCTTGCAGAGCTCGAGAATCACTTCTGTCTCGTTTTCGCCGGAAACCTCGGGACAGCCCAGTCGGTTGAAACCCTCGTCGAAGTAGCGGACAAGCTTCGCGGTTTATCCGGCCTTAAAATTGTTCTGGTCGGCAGCGGCAGCATGTTGAGCTGGATCGAAAGTCAGAAGCAATCACGAGCACTGGACAACCTCATCCTTGCCGGACGTTTCCCGGCGAGCGAAATGCCACATTTTTTCAGCCGGGCCGCGGGTTTGTTAGTGACGTTGAAGCAGAATGAGGCGTTCTCCTATACCATCCCCAGTAAAGTCCAGGCTTACCTGGCAGCAGGGAGGCCTATCATTGCTGCACTGGATGGCGAGGGGGCCCGCATCGTTCAGGAGGCTGGGGCTGGTTTGACGAGTCCGGCCCAGGACGCCGAAGGTATGGCGAACAGCATTGAACAACTTTTCCACATGACTCTGGAACAGCGGGAATCGTTGGGGCAGTCAGGGCGAGCGTACTACCTCGAGCATTTCGAAATGGAGCGGCAAAGCCAGCGCCTGGTCGAGCTTCTCCACAGCAGGATTAACGAATTGAAAGGCAGGTCAAAATGAAGGTTCTTGTGTTAGGGGTCACCGGAATGCTGGGTAGCACGGTGTTCAGGCAATTCCACGGAAACCCGCACCTTGAGGTGTGGGGCACATTGCGCAACCCGAATGGCGCCAGATACTTTTCTGAAGACACCCACGGTTCGTTAATCAGTAACGTTGACGTGCTTGACCATGATTCCCTGGTTTCAGTACTGGCACGGGTCAAGCCGGATGTCGTCATCAACTGCGTTGGATTGATCAAGCAGCTGGCTGATGCCAAGGATCCTCTGTCGGCTCTGCCTATCAATGCGATGCTGCCGCACCGCATTGCCAAGCTGTGTGCGCTGTTGGGGGCACGCCTGATTCACATCAGCACCGATTGCGTGTTCTCTGGTCGCAAGGGTTCGTACACCGAAGAGGATATCTCCGACGCGGAAGATCTCTACGGTAAGTCGAAGTATATTGGCGAGCTTCATACCGAATCGAATGCGATCACCCTGCGGACGTCCATCATTGGTCACGAATTGGGAAGTCAGTATTCGCTGGTGGACTGGTTTCTTTCCCAGAATGGCGCCGTTAAAGGCTATGAAAAGGCCATTTTTTCGGGGTTGCCTACTGCGGAACTGGCATGTGTCATTCGCGACTACGTAATCCCGAATCCGGAGCTTCATGGCCTTTACCATGTATCGGTGGCTCCGATTGACAAGTTGTCTCTTCTGAAATTGGTAGCGGAAGTTTACGAAAAGGAAATCGATATCATCGCGGACAGTCAAGTTTCTATAGATCGCTCACTGGACTCCTCGAAGTTTCAGGCTGCAACCGGTTACGTTCCACCTTCATGGTTGGAATTGGTTAAATCGATGCGCGCGTTGCGGTGATCATTAAATTTAATCAGGTTTGAGAAGGTAGTTATGTTTGATAATAAGGTTTTGATGATCACGGGCGGTACGGGCTCGTTTGGCCATACTGTGTTGAAGCGTTTTCTGGCTACCGACGTAAAAGAGATTCGCGTATTCAGCCGTGACGAGAAGAAGCAGGAAGACATGCGCATTGCTTTGTCTAATGACAAAGTGAAGTTCTATATCGGTGACGTACGCGATCGCGATAGCCTTGATCAGGCCATGGTGGGTGTGGATTACATTTTCCACGCTGCGGCCTTGAAGCAGGTACCTTCCTGCGAGTTTTACCCGATGGAAGCCGTGCGTACCAACGTCATGGGTACCGAAAACGTTTTGAATGCGGCCATTGCTTCGGGTGTGCAACGTGTCGTTGTACTGAGTACTGACAAGGCTGTCTATCCGATTAATGCCATGGGTATTTCCAAGGCCATGGCTGAGAAGCTGATGGTTGCCAAGTCGCGGATGATCCCGGCTAAAGGCCCGGTGATCTGCGCAACCCGCTACGGTAATGTCATGGCTTCGCGCGGTTCGGTTATCCCGTTGTTCATCAAGCAGCTGCAAAGTGGCGAGCCGCTGACCGTCACCGATCCGAACATGACACGCTTCCTGATGTCACTCGACGATTCTGTCGATCTGGTTCTGCACGCGTTCGAACACGCCGAGCAAGGTGATATTTTCGTTCAGAAAGCACCTGCCTCGACAGTGGCGGACCTGGCGCAAGCGCTCAAGGAACTCTTTGCTCGCGACAATGACGTCATGGTCATTGGCACCCGTCATGGCGAAAAACTTTACGAGTCGCTGATCTCTCGCGAAGAAATGGCCAAAGCCGAAGACATGGGGCGTTATTATCGCATTCCATCGGACAATCGTGACCTGAACTACAAGAAGTTCTTTGTTGAAGGCGAGCAGGAAATTTCCGATCTGGATGATTACACCTCGCACAATACTGAGCGTCTGGACGTTGAAGGCGTGAAGAAAGTTCTTCTGAACCTAGACTACATTCAGGAGCAACTTGATGCTTAAGGTCATGACGCTGGTCGGTACGCGACCAGAACTTATCAAGATGAGCCGCGTCATTGCCGAGCTTGATAAGCAGGTTAATCATGTGTTGGTTCACTCAGGTCAAAACTATGACTTCGAATTGAATCAGGTTTTTTTCGATGACCTTGAAATTCGCAAGCCTGATTACTTCCTGGGTGCTGCAGGCGAAACCGCAGCCAAGACCATCGCCGAAGTGATTTCCAAGGCGGATGAAGTATTTGAGGTCGAGAAGCCTGATGCGCTTCTGCTCTACGGCGATACCAACACCTGCCTGGCTGTCATTGCCGCCAAGCGCCGCAAGATTCCGGTGTTCCATATGGAAGCCGGCAACCGCTGCTTTGATCAGCGCGTGCCTGAAGAACTCAATCGCAAGGTGCTCGATCACCTGAGCGATATCAACATGGTCCTGACAGAGCATGCCCGGCGATACCTGATCGCTGAAGGGATTCGTCCGGAAACGATCATCAAGACCGGATCGCACATGGAGGAGGTACTCGACTATTACATGCCGAAAATCCTCACTTCCGATGTGCTGGCGAGAGAAGGCCTGGAGCAGGACAAGTTCTTCATCATCAGTGCTCACCGTGAAGAAAACGTCGATACGCCGGAAAACCTTCGCGACTTGCTTAAAACCCTGCGAGCCTTGGCCGACAAGTACCAGTATCCCATTATCGTTTCCACGCATCCTCGTACCCGCAAGCGCCTGGAAGCGATTGGTGAATCCCTCGATCACCCATTGATTCGTTTCTCGAAGCCATTCGGTCTGCTCGACTACATCAAGTTGCAGATGTCGGCGTTTTGCGTGTTGTCCGATAGCGGCACCATCACAGAGGAAGCTTCGCTGCTGAATCTGCCTGCCATTACTATTCGCAATGCGCACGAGCGTCCGGAAGGGATGGATGAAGGCACCCTCATCATGAGTGGTCTGAAAGTGGAAGGCGTACTGGATGCCGTACGTGTCGTGACCAGCCAGCATGATCGCAGCCAACGCGTTATCCCGGTCGTGAGGGATTACCAGGCAGGTCCTGTATCGAAGCAGGTAATTCGGGTTGTGTTGAGTTATACCGACTACATCAATCGCACTGTCTGGTCAAAATCCTGAGCGTCGTCGACACTGCAAGTCGATATAAGCAAGACTCAAGAATTGCTGGGTTGGATTCTTCCGATCAGCGTCGATGAGGCGCTAGCGTCGACAACCAATCACTACCAGGAAAGCCAGCGCCAAGCTGGCTTATGACAGTGCCGGTTCGTGCAGAATCGGTTTTGGCTGTTTCAGGAAGTTGACCTTTGAACACAATATGGCAGTTGGCGTTGGTGGTGGGTGTTTCATTCTTGGGCACAGGTGCATTGCGCAAATACGCATTGGCACGCAGCTTGATAGATATTCCTAATGCGCGTAGTTCACATTCGGTTCCGACCCCTCGGGGTGGTGGTGTGGCTATTGTCATGAGCTTTCTGATTGCTTTGCCTGTCCTGGCCTGGACAGATGCCGTGACCTGGCCGATGGCGCTGGCTCTGTTGGGGGCCGGCGGCTGGATCGCAATCGTTGGTTTCCTCGATGACCATGGGCATATTGCCGCGCGTTGGCGCCTTCTTGCGCATTTTGGTGGTGCCATCTGGGCATTGTTCTGGATTGGGGGGATGGCGCCGATCAATCTGTTCGGCCACGAGTTCAGTCTCGGCTGGTTCGGTTATGTCATCGCAGCGTTCTATCTGGTCTGGATGCTCAATCTCTACAACTTCATGGATGGGATTGATGGTCTGGCCAGCGTCGAGGCGATTTGCGCCTGTGTCGGTGCTTGCCTAGTTTACTGGATCGCGGGCCACAGCAGCCTCGCCATTGCTCCGCTTGTACTGGCAATGGCCGTCTTGGGTTTCCTTGTCTGGAATTTTCCGCCGGCGAAGATCTTCATGGGCGATGCCGGCAGTGGTTTTCTGGGCATCATATTGGCGGTGATGTCGCTCTATGCGGCATGGACGAACCCACTGTTCCTCTGGGCCTGGCTCATTTTGTTGGGCGTCTTTATTGTTGATGCCACCTTTACCCTCATTCGTCGGCTGTTGCGCGGGGACAAGGTTTATGAGGCCCATCGCAGCCATGGATACCAGTATGCTTCACGAAAATATGGCAGTCATCGGGCGGTTACGCTGACAATCGCTGCAATCAATTTGTTGTGGTTAGTACCAATGGCTATATTGGTCGTCATGCAGTATCTCGATGGCATGGCTGGATTGGTCCTGGCCTACGTGCCTCTGGTGTTGCTGGCTTTCAAGTTTCACGCAGGCGAGTTGGAAATCGCTGGCAAGGTGTGATGGAGGCATTGGTTTTTGAGTATTGCTTTATCGGCAAGCGAGTTACCGAAAGCTGTAATTGCTGTATCAATGCTAGGAGCTTCGATAGGTGTTTAGAGGGGTTATGGATAAGATTCGGCCAAGGTTGTTAAGTCTGCCAAGACGACATAAGCGTATTCTGCAGGTGCTGACCGATATTTCGTTGGTCTGGTGTGCCCTATGGATGGCGTTTGTCGTGCGCCTTGGGGTGGACGAGTTAGTCAACCCGTTCACTCAGCACGTCTGGCTTTTTGTCAGTGCACCTGTCATCGCCATTCCTCTTTTCGTCCGCTTTGGCATGTACCGTGCCGTCATGCGTTACTTTGGAAATGACGCGCTCATTGCCATTATCAAGGCAGTGACACTATCGTCCTTGATACTTGGCGTTGTGGTGTACTGGTACAGCAATCATCAAAACGTCGTTCCTCGTTCGATCATTTTCAACTATTGGTGGTTGAGCCTGATCATGATCGGCGGACTGCGCCTGGCCATGCGTCAGTATTTCATGGGCGACTGGTTCAGTGCAGCTCAACACGTCCCGTTCACCAGCCGGGATGACGGACTGCCGAAAGTGGCCATCTATGGCGCGGGGGCGGCGGGTAATCAACTCGTCACCGCATTGCGTATGGGGCGTGTCATGCGGCCTGTTGCTTTTATCGATGACGATAGAGGAATCGCCGACAGGGTGATCTCCGGGTTGCAAGTGTACACGCCCAAGCACATCCAACAGATGATCGACAACACTGGTGCTCAGGAAATTCTCCTCGCCATTCCTTCGTCCAACCGTGGACGCCGTCGCGAAATACTCGGGTTTCTCGAAGGCTTTCCGTTACACGTTCGGAGCGTTCCGGGCTTCATGGATCTGGCCAGCGGCCGGGTCAAGGTCGATGATATCCAGGAAGTAGACATTGCAGACCTGCTTGGGCGTGACGCAGTCCCGGCCCAGGCTGATTTGCTCGAACATTGCATCACAGGGCAGTCCGTGTTGGTCACGGGCGCCGGGGGCTCCATTGGCTCCGAGCTTTGCCGGCAAATTCTGACGCTACGTCCAACAACGCTTCTACTGTTCGAACACAGTGAGTTCAATCTTTATTCCATCTTGTCCGAACTGGAGCAGCGGATCGCTCGAGAGTCGCTGTCCATCCGTCTTCTGCCAATTCTCGGGTCGGTTCGTAACCCGGACAAGTTATTGGATGTCATGAAAACCTGGCGAGTAGACACGGTGTATCACGCCGCGGCCTACAAACATGTCCCCATGGTCGAACACAACATTGCTGAAGGCGTGCTCAACAATGTGATGGGCACCCTCAATACGGCCCAGGCCGCGCTTCAGGCAGGGGTGGCCAACTTTGTCCTGATTTCCACCGACAAGGCGGTGCGACCAACCAATATCATGGGCAGCACCAAGCGTCTTGCCGAGTTGACCTTGCAAGCGCTGAGCCGTGAGTTGGCCCCGGTGTTGTTCGGTGATACGAGCAATGTTTCCCGTGTGAACAAAACGCGCTTCACGATGGTACGGTTTGGTAACGTCCTGGGCTCATCGGGTTCGGTCATTCCGTTGTTTCACAAACAGATCAAGTCGGGCGGCCCGCTGACGGTCACGCATCCGAAGATCACTCGATACTTCATGACCATCCCTGAAGCGGCACAGCTAGTGATCCAGGCGGGCTCCATGGGACAGGGCGGTGATGTCTTTGTTCTGGACATGGGCGAGCCGGTGAGGATCGTCGAGCTGGCCGAGAAGATGATCCATTTGTCCGGCCTGAGCGTGCGCTCGGAAAAAAACCAGCATGGCGACATCGCTATCGAGTTCACAGGGCTGCGGCCGGGCGAGAAGCTTTACGAAGAGCTGCTGATTGGTGACAACGTGGCGGCCACACAGCACCCGATGATCATGACGGCCAACGAAGATTACCTGTCCTGGGATTTGCTGAAGGGCAAGTTGAGCGAGTTGCTCGCTGCAGTGGACCAGGACGACTATACGCGCGTCCGCCAGCTATTGCGTGACACTGTCAGCGGCTATACCCCGGATGGTGAGATCGTTGACTGGATCTACCAGCAGCGCCGCCTGGAACCCTGATTGTTTCATATCCTGTAACGTACACATTTTTGACAGTTCAATGGCATCGCCTATGTTTGGAGGGCGGCTTCGGAAAAGTCGCTTTCTCAAACGATGGCATGGAGCTTCACTAATGCGTACAAGCAGTTTCTACTCTCTGGTTTTTGCCCTGCTCACCAGCGTCTCTCTTACGGCAATCGCCGCACCTGTTAACCCGCCGGATGTGATGAAAGCACCTCTGGTGCAGAATGTGGCCACCAAGGCGCAACTCGGCAAGGTCGATCTCAATAGTGCTGATGTACCGACGCTGCAACGTGAGCTGGCTGGGGTGGGCGAGGCCAAGGCGAAAGCGATTGTTGCTTATCGTGAAAGTAATGGTGCGTTTGCGTCAGTTGACGAATTGCTGGAGGTGAAGGGGATCGGCAAAGCGCTTCTGGATAGAAATCGCGACAGGATTGAAGTGAACTGAGGTGTTATAGAAACGAAATAGGCCGATCATTGATCGGCCTATTTCTTTAGCGCAACTAATGCCCGATGGGCTGATAACCCGAACTCAGGCGAACAACATGTCGATATTGCTCAGCAAGGTCGTCTGGCCAATTAGCGTTATATCGCCATCGTGAGCACCATCGCCGGCGGTGTCGAAAGCCACAACCAGTCCATTGTCCTGCAGCGTTTGAGTCACAGCCTTGGTAGAAGCCGTCCAGCCGTAGATATACAGGGTGTCTTCACCTTGTTTGAAGTCCTGGATGGTGTCTGAGCCCGAGCCCGCAGTGAATGTGAAGAAATCGTGACCGTTTCCGCCAATCAACACGTCATTACCGGTACCGCCGACGATGAAGTCGCTTCCGTTGCCTCCAATCAATACGTCGTTGCCATCGTGACCGTTCAGCGAGCAATTTGCATCCGAACGAGACTGGATGACGTCATTGCCGCTGTTTAAGCCGCTGACACTGCCAGCCAGTATGGCGCCTGAGGTTCCGGTGTAGAGGATCTTGTCAGCCGAGCTGCCGCCGAAGATTTGTTCGGCGTACCCGTAACCGGCATTGGTAGCGGCAGCAATGGTTTTGAAGTCTTTGAGCGGGTCAGCGTTGAAAATAAAAGTAGCGTCGCTGGCGGTGAGCAGAGTCGTACGGGCTTCGATCAACATCCCTCCATCAAAACGTACATCGCCATCGATGTCGTAACGAAGATAGACGCCGTCCTCGGTTATTGTCTGATCGACCCTCAAGTTGAAATCACTTTGCGAGATTTGTGTGCGGCCTGTACCGCCGGCACCGCTGACGCCGAGGAAAACAAGTTGATCTGCTCCTACACCGTAACTATTGACTATGTCGTTCAAGCCGTCACCCTTGGAAAACGCATACTGGTCTGCACCGACTCCGCCAGACATGTAGTCATCACCTGTACCGCCGACCAAGAGATCGGCCCGCTGTCCGCCAATCAGGATGTCATTGCCTGCATTGCCATAGAGTTGACCAGCGGAAAAACGTAGAGTGAGCGTGTCATTACCCTCTCCTCCGATCAGCGTGGCGAACACCGGGCTGATTGAACTGCCGTCATATGAAATAAAGTCCGCGCCCGCAGTCCCTGTTATCGTGGCTCGTGAGTTTTCGGTGGTTGCGTTGCTATCTGTAAAGTGCGTGACGGTTGGATTGCCCGGAGCGGTTACTACCGTATAGTCAAAAACTCCACTAAGGGCGTTGGCAATGCTGTCCAGCAAGGTGTCGCTCAGACTGTTGCTACTGGTATAGAGCTTTTGCTCTGTAGTGATGACTTGTGCCGCATAGAGATTGGCCAAGCGCAAGCCTTCTGCGCCCGTTTCTGTCCATCCGGATACACTGGCATTATGAGGAATGAAATTTTCAATATCGTCTGCGTTCATCATGTCGTTGACACCGACACGCTCGCCCGTTCGAACGTCGGTGTAATAGACGTTATAGTCCGCGTCCTGAATTTCCCATTTGTTGGTAGTTGTATTAAAAATTTCAAGGTACGTATGCCCCTGAAAGAATCCCTGGGAGTCTGAGTACGTCCAGATGGTGCGTTTTTGCAGGTCAAGCTCCGCGCAGAGGCCGTTGAATACGTCAACTATATTGCCGCACAGAAGTTCTGCGCGTTCGGCAGTCGGGTCGCCTGTGACGGTCTTGTAAATTTGCTCGGCGGCATAGAAAGGGTCGTTGCCGTGGGCAGCCCACCAGGCTCCATCCGAGTGAGTTGTATTGGTGGCCAATAATTCGCGGGCGACGTCTTGCAGCAACGCACCGGTTGCAGCCGCTTCTTCCCGGACGATATCGGCGATTAAAGAAAAATAATTCATCAAAAGTGACTCCATATTGATTGGGTGGCCGCTCCCGATACCCGAATCGTTGTGCAAACGGCGTTACGGGTCAAAGTTCAAATAGGTTACAGTTCTTTGGGCGGTATGTTAAGGAGGCGCTGAACAATTAACCTGTTCGAGCTATCCTCCATTTTCAGGCCGTTATTTCAACCCATCGGCTTTATTCTGCGTCTGGGGGCGATTTCTGCCCTCACGTAGCTGATTTGCCGAGCCAGCCTCTACTTTCAGACGGATTTATCCCCCGTCCGTTGCAAATACCGCTTGGTCAGCATCAGATTGGCCAACCCATACAGACTGAACAGACTGAACAGGAAGTCGAAGCGCGTAACCAGTTCAGCCTGGGCCGTGTTGCGTTGTCGGAAATTATCGGACGACCGGACAAAGAGGAACTGAGTGGTGTGCGTAATGATGTCGAATTGAAGGTGTCCGTTGAAAGCCTAGAGGGTTGGGTCAATTTGGCGATCGTCGACAACCCGGCGATCAAGGCCAGTGAAAAGTAAGCGATCACCTACACATTCAAAGCCTCGAGTTGAAATCTGATGCTGTGCTCCCGATCCTTTTCTGGAGCCAGTCCGTCATGATGCGACCCGACGCCAAAGTCGAAAAAGTCTACCTCTACCCCAAGCCCGTGGATTTTCGAAAATCCATTGATGGCCTCGCCGCTCTGGTCGAGCTGGACATCAAAGTGGTGGTGTTCGACCCTATGCTTTTCGTTTTCCTCAACAAGCCACGCACCCGAGTGAAGATATTGTATTGGGAGCGCAACGGCTTCTGCCCCTGGCTCAAGCGCCTCGAATCCGAGCGTTTTAAAACTTCGCCCGATGCCAGCGACGAGGCGATCGTTCTGACGGTCCAGGAACTCAACTGGTTACTCGATGGTTCTGACCTTTGGCGCAACCGCCCTCATCAGGTTTTGACCCCACGCTACGTAGCCTGACCCGGTATAATCCGGGCCATGATTTCCCTGCCCGACGACCTTCCCGATGATCCTGTTTTGCTCAAGCAACTGCTGCTTGAGGCACTCAGTCGCCAGGAAGAAGTGGCCCAGACTTATCAAACCCACATCGTCGACCTGAAAGAGCAGATCAAGTTGCTGCGCGACCGCTTGTTCGGGCGCAAGTCCGAACAGACTGTCGAGCCCAACACGCCGCAACTGGCGCTGTTCAACGAGCCCGAAAGCGAGCCGATGCCGCTCGTTGATGACCCTGACAAGAAGCCTTTGCGCCGATGCCACGCCGTGGAAAACGCAAGCCGTTGTCGGTCGATCTACCGCGTATCGAAGTCATCCACGAACTGCCTGAACACGAACTGACCTGTGCATGCGGTTGCCGCAAACACGCCATCGGCGAAGAGACCAGCGAGCAACTGGACATCGTGCCGATGCAGATCCGTGTCATCAGGCTCATCCGCAAGGTCTACGGTTGCCGGGGCTGTAAAACTGCACCGGTCACGGCTGACAAGCCTGCCCAGTTGATCGAAAAGAGCATGGCCAGCCCCAGCGTGCTGGCGATGCTGCTGACTACCAAGTACGTCGATGGCTTGCCGTTGCACCGGTTTGAAAAACCGTGCTCAGCCGACATGGCGTCGAGATTGCGCGCCAGACGCTGGCGCGCTGGGTGATCCAGTGCAGCGAACACTTCCAGCCACTGCTGAATTTGATGCGCGACCGCTTGCTGGAAAGCCCGGTGATCCACTGCGATGAAACCCGCGTCCAGGTGTTGAAGGAGCCGGATCGTGACCCGACCAGTCAATCCTGGATGTGGGTGCAGGCCAGCGGCCCACCGGACAAGAAAGTCGTGCTGTTCGACTACACCTCCAGCCGAGCGCAGGTTGTACCGTTGCGCTTGCTGGACAGTTATCGCGGCTATGTGATGACCGATGATTACGCCGGCTATAACGCCTTGGCGTTGCAGCCGGGCGTGGAGCGACTGGCATGCATGGCCCATGCGCGACGCAAGTTCGTGGATGCACAAAAAGTGCAGCCTAAGGGTAAAACCGGGAGGGCTGATATCGCGCTGACGATGATCAACAAACTGTACGGCATCGAACGCGAATCCAAAGACGCCAGCGATGAACAACGGTTTATCGCTCGTCAGGAAAAAAGCTTGCCGATCCTGGGCCAACTGAAAAGCTGGCTGGACAAGACCCAACCGCAAGTCACGGCGCAAAGTGCACTGGGCAAGGCCGTACATTATCTGGCGAACAACTGGAGCCGGCTGGCGCGTTACGTCGAAGCCGGTTTTTTACCCATAGACAACAACGCCGCTGAAAGAGCGATTAAGCCGTTTGTAATAGGGCGCAAGGCGTGGCTGTTCAGCGATACGCCCAAGGGCGCCACGGCCAGCGCCCAGATCTACGATCTGGTCGAGACCGCCAAGCTCAACGGCCAGGAGCCCTATACGTGGCTGCGCCACGTACTGGAGCGGTTGCCGTATACCTCGACGGTCGGAGACTACGAAGCCTCGCTGCCGTGGAACTGTTCACCGGAGATGCCACGGTAAACCGTTGACTCACCTTGGGATAGGTGGGGTTTATGGAGCGCATACGAAAAGATTCACGCCAGCCGCAATGCATTGGCCTCGGCCGAGCAATCGCGCATTGCGGCTGAAAAAGCATTTGCCTAAGGCGTGGTTGATGCCGTGGATGTCTTGACCGCTGTGCAGAACGAATTCAAAGCACGTCGCAATCTGCTTAATACGACTTTATAACCAACTTTATTATCCTGAATCGCTGGGCCGGAAAGTTGTCGGAAGAAAGAGGCGAAAACGTCAATCTCTGGTTGAATGGAAGTGATCAGGCGATCATTTCACCAGAGGCGCTGCGGGAGTAAATTGTCGGCGCGTCACGCGCTCTTTGGGGGGCGGGACTGACAAATTGTATTGTCAGAAAAGCGATGTTGGATTTTTTTGGGGATACAGGATGGTACTAAAGCCATTGGTCAAGTCGGGCTGCGCTTGAAAAGCAAGCGCAGCCCTCGACAATTAACGACGTGATGAATGCAGAGACAGTACGGCGCGACGAATGATGGCGACACCCAGGCCGAGTATGAATCCAAAGATCAGACCAAATCCAACGATCAGGGCTTTCTTCGGTTTTATAGGTGCTTGAGGTTCCGTCGCATCTTTATCAACATTGACCAGTTTTAACTGATCGAAATTTACATTCAGTTGCTTCAGGTGAGTCAACTCACCGCTGATGTCCGCGAAGTCCTTGAGAAACAGTTCAGGATGATTCCGTTCCTTGAGAAGTGCTGCTTCGCGGTTGGTGGCCAGCAGGCTGAGCTCTTTTTGAATCTCATCAATACGCGGCTCGGTGAAGTCATCGGAATGACGAGCTACCAAGGTGGCACGCTCTGCTTCCAGTGCCGCCTGTCCCAGGAAATACAGAGGTATTTTCTGGTTGTTGACTTCCGTGCGGATCATGTTGCCCTGATGTGCTTGCTCTCCATCTCCCAGCGCTGAAGGTGTGGTGGGTTTTACAATTCCGAGTTTCTTGGCGATGACGATGGCTTCATCAAGTTCTTTGATGCGGTTTTGTCTGCGGCTAAGCAGTTGTTGACGCAGTGCTTTGAGTTCGTCTTGAAGTACTTGCTTTTTTAGCTGATCTTTTTCCAGCAACTGAGCAATTTTGGAGTCTTTCTCTGCCTCATAGGCGGACTTTTTTGACTCCAGCTTCTTTTCAGTCTGGTCGATGCGGTTGGCAATCAATGTTTTTAAGTTTGAAGCAATTTTTTCCTTTTCGCCTTTAATAACGAAGTCGGTAAAATCTCTCAGGATACCTACGCCATCTAAACCCTGAGGGTATCTAAGACTTAGGCCAACGGCTTCGGAAAGGCTGGAGCTTTTTTTAGGGTCGGTTTTCTTAAGCGAAAATGCTCTTTCGTTGAATCTTTCAAATGTCTTCTCAATAGATTGCCCTGGTGCCTGTAATGGCGCCAGGTACTGCGGATTGGCTTGGAAGAACTTGAGGCGGACATCATAAGATTGCATTGAAGAACCAATGTTGTCCAGTGCTTCATTTGGAAGAAGTTTGTAGATTCCGGACTCATTCAACTCATCCAGGTCTGCCAGTGGGACAGGCCGGACAGTAGTTTCAACTTCATATTCAGGTGTTACCAATAGAGCATAGGCAATAGCGGCGGTAACAGTCAGTGCCGTAAACAATAGAACAATCGCCCTTTGATACCAAAGGCTACCGATAAGCTCTTTTACTTCAACAACTTCCTGTCGGGGAGTATCAATAGTGCTTGCTGGAATGTTCATTGCGCGCTCTTAAAGTTTTGGCAGACTCTCCAAACTATGTCTGGAAATTGCCGACATCTCAGGTTGGAAAATTTTATATTTTGTTAAATTTTTTTTGGATTTTCCAGCATTTGTTAACAAACAGCAAGGGCGGGGAACTGTCAGGGACGCGAGGCAGTCGCGGCCCTGACATCGCCTTGAAGGCCCTATGGTCTGGCCCTCGTCTCCCTGTGACCGTTGAAAGCGCTTTGTTGATTCACCCCACCGTTTTATCGGTCGGCTCGCAATACCGGATGCGTTCGTGGCGGCGCGTCATGTAATGGCGCCTAACCTTTCCAGAAGCAAGGCCGCTGCCCGTTATCGGTAAGCGCCATCAATCGGCTAGAGGTGTATTTGGTATGAGTCGTCGAGTAGTTTGTAACGGGCATGCCTGGTGTCACCGCTGGGGAGTGGTGTCGAAACGGTCTGGGCCATCACCCGCGTTGTGCGTAACAAAGGGGTGTTGGTCCGCAGGTTGGGTGTCGATGACATGCGGGATCTGTTCAAGGTCCGTCGTACCTTGGAGCTACAGGCCATCGTGGTCAGCAAGTCCTTGAGCGAGTACCAGTCTGACCGGATGCTCGAAGCCCTTGAAGCGGCCGAACTGACTCGTGAGCGTGAGGACTGGCGCGCCGTCGGGACTCACGGCTTGGTCTTCCATCAGCACATCGTCGGGTTGATGCGCAGTCCTTTGCTTGATGAGTTTTTCACCAACGTGGTTGCCCAGATGCGCCTGGTGTTTTGTTCCGCTCCCGATGAGGTCCGTTTCCAGGCGCCTTGGCTCGCCCGAGATCGGCAGCTCCATGACTGGTTGGCTGAAGGCGACAGGCTCGCGGCCCTGGAGGGTATGAACCTTTATCTCGACGATTCCGAACAATTGCTTCTGCACTTGTTGGCTGCTGCCACACCTCAATGATCAAAGGACTTCGCTATGTACAAAGACTACCCAGCCGCCTACCAGGTCAGCAAAGGTTCAGCCCTGCAGGTGGACAAGCCCTTTTACGACCGCATCCGCACCCAGCAGGACAAGCGCACCCTGATCGAACAGTTCGAGGTGCCTATCCGCACCGGTCGCGCTTGGCACGTACCCGCTGGTCATGTGTTCCGCGTTACGACCCCGGTAGGCCCGCAGGTGGGGGACTTCAACGTCTGGAACGCCCATGATCCGCGGGAGCGCCTGTGGGCGGCGCGCACGCGCCAACTTCAGGGCGCCCACGTCAGCACCCATGATCGGTTATGGTCGAACCTGCCATTCCTGCGGCCCTTGGTGACCATCACCGATGACAGTCTGGCCGGCTACGGCATTGACGAGCATGGTGGACGACTTCACGATCTGCTGGGTACGCGCTGTGATCCGTATGTGAACAAGATGCTGACTGGCGAAGATTTCCATCATCACTGCCACTCGAACCTGACCCGTGCGGTGTTGCCCCACGGCCTGACGGAGTTCGATGTGCATGACGTGCTGAATATTTTCCAGTGCACGGGGCTCAATCATGACGACATGTATTTCATGAAGGCCTGTCCGGCGCAGAAGGGCGATTACCTGGAGTTCTTTGCCGAGATCGATCTGTTGTGTGCACTGTCCACCTGCCCGGGTGGTGACCTGTCGCTGGCGATGTGGGGACCGGATGCCCAGGATCCCCTTAGCGTCTGTCGTCCGTTGGGTGTGGAGATCTATCGGTTGGAGGATTCATTGCTGGAGGGGTGGAGCCAGCCTGAACGGGCGGCTTACAAGGGGTTGCATGGCTTGCACATTGCCAAGGCGGATTGGGAAAAGTGAAGCCGAAGGCGCGGGCTTTTTGTGGCGAGGGAGCTTGCTCCCGCTGGGCTGCGCAGCAGCCCCAAACCCGATTAGCCTGACACTCAGCAGGTTTAGGGCCGCTTCGCGCCCCTGCGGGAGCAAGCTCCCTCGCCACAAAAGCACTATGTAGCCGGGACAGGTAATAGCTCAACGATCCTTGGCCTCCTTCGCATCCATCTCCGCATTGCGCTCGGCAACACGCTTGCGCTGTTCGTCCGTCAATTCGACCTTGTTGGCGGTGTCGCGCAGCATCATCAGACCACCAACGATCGAGCCGATTGCAACAATCAGAATCAACCAGGCATACCAGGGCATAGGGCTCTCCTTGAGGGGGCGATGGACGGACGAACATTTCGCCGATCCATCGCCCTTACCACTTATGAGCGAAGGTTGTTCGCAGTGGTTCAATACTACGCCCGTTCGGCCGGCTTCACCTCAAAGCCCGGTCAGCATCACATCGGCGGGCGCGTCTGCACGCAGTTGGGCGGTGAGGATGAAGTAGACGAAGCCCACCGCCATGAAGGCGAGGAAGATCAGCCCGATCAGCGCGTTGAACCAGGCCATCGCCACCAGGCACACCACGGCCAGCACCAAGGCGATCCCCGGCACGATCGGATAGCCCGGTGCGCGGAAAGTACGTTCCAGGTTGGGTTCGGTTTTGCGCAGTTTGAACAGGCTGAGCATGCTCATGATGTACATGACGATGGCGCCGAATACGGCCATAGTGATCATCGCCGCGGTCAGAGTCATGCCGCCGAGGTTGATCAGGCCGTCGCTGTAGATTGCGGCAATGCCGATCAGTCCACCGGCGATGATCGCCCGGTGCGGGGTCTGGAAACGTGACAGTTTGGCCAGGGACGCGGGCAAGTAGCCGGCGCGGGCCAAGGCGAAGAACTGCCGCGAGTAGCCAAGGATGATCCCGTGGAAACTCGCCACCAGGCCGAACAGGCCGATCCATACCAGCATGTGCAGCCAGCCGGAGCTTTCGCCGACCACGGTTTTCATGGCTTGGGGCAGGGGATCGTTGATGTTCGACAGGGTGCGCCAATCGCCGACGCCGCCGGCCAGGAACATGACGCCCATCGCCAGGAACACCAGGGTCAGGATGCCGCTGATATAGGCCTTGGGAATCGTACGTTTCGGGTCCTTGGCTTCTTCGGCGGCCATGGCCGCGCCTTCGATGGCCAGGAAGAACCAGATGGCGAAGGGAATCGCGGCGAACATGCCGGCAATGGCCGGTGCGCCGAATACATCGGAACCGGCCCAGCCGTTCAGGGCGAAGCTGCTGAAACTGAACGCCGGGGCCACGACGCCCATGAACACCAGCAGTTCGGCCACCGCCAAGACGCAGACAATCAACTCGAATGTCGCGGCCAGCTTGACCCCTAGGATGTTCAGGCCCATGAACACGATATAGGCGCCGACCGCCGCGTGTTTCGGGTCCAGCGCCGGGAACTGCACGTTCAGGTAGGCGCCGATGGCCAGGGCAATGGCCGGCGGCGCGAAGACGAATTCGATCAGCGTCGCCAGCCCGGCTATCAACCCGCCTTTCTCGCCGAAGGCACGACGGCTGTAGGCAAACGGCCCGCCGGCATGGGGAATGGCGGTGGTCAGCTCGGTGAAACTGAAAATGAAGCAGGTGTACATGGCTGCCACCATGAAGGACGTCACCAGGAAACCCAGCGTCCCGGCCACGCCCCAGCCGTAGCTCCAGCCGAAATATTCGCCGGAAATCACCAGGCCGACGGCAATGCCCCATAAATGCAGGGTGCCCAGGGTGGGTTTGAGTTGTGTGTTCATCGGTGGCTCCCCTCGATCCATAGCAAAAGCGCTGGGGAGGGCAGTGCAGTGGGCGTGCCAGTATGGCGGGGGCGGTCGTAATGGGTGAAATGGTGTCGTATCGAGGATGTTCGCTGCCGGATGGCTTGGTTTTGTGCCCCAGTTCAGAGCGTCACTGGCCGGGCTGGCCTCATCGCGAGCAAGCTCGCTCCCACAGGGGATCGTCAGTAGACGCACATTCTCTAGTCACAACAGAGCCATTGCGGGAGCGAGCTTGCTCGCGATGAGGCCCGCCCAGCCACCCCCTCAGCCGATTTTTTACAGATTCTTTATCCCCCAACCCCTCTCTCGGTCTCGTTCCTTTACAGCCTCCCTGCCGACAATCACCCCACACACGGCACGACGCCGTATCACGGAGAAATCCCATGAGTGTTCTGGACGGGGTGTCGCTGCTGCTGGCAGTGGCGCTGTTCATTTATCTGCTGGTTGCGCTGTTGCGCGCCGATCGGAACTAGGAGCGGTTATGCACGGTTATGACTACGGGCTGATCCTCGCCTTTTTCGCCCTGGTGCTGATTCCGGCACCGTTCCTGGGGCGTTTTTATTACCGGGTGATGGAGGGCCAGCGCACCTGGCTTTCGCCGATCCTCGGCCCGGTGGAACGCGGCTGCTATCGCCTGGCCGGTGTCGATCCCGCCACTGAGCAGAGCTGGCAGAAATACACCCTGGCCTTGCTCGCCTTCAACCTGGCGGGTTTTGGGTTGCTGTTTGCGATTCTGCTGCTGCAGGGATATCTGCCCCTCAATACCGAGCAGTTGCCCGGCATGGAGTGGACCCAGGCCTTCAACACGGCCGTGAGTTTCATGACCAACACCAACTGGCAGTCCTACAGCGGTGAAGCGTCCCTGAGCTACTTGAGCCAGATGGTTGGCCTGACCGTGCAGAACTTTGTCAGCGCCGCCACCGGCCTGGCTGTGCTGGTGGCGTTGTGTCGCGGCATCGGGCGCAAGTCCGCCACGACGCTGGGTAACTTCTGGGCCGACATGACCCGCGCCACCCTCTACGGGCTGTTGCCGCTGTGCCTGCTGCTGGCGTTGTTCCTGGTCTGGCAGGGCGTGCCGCAGACGTTCGCGCACTATGTGCACGGGGTCACGCTGCAGGGGGCTGACCAGGTTATTCCGCTGGGGCCTGCTGCCAGTCAGATTGCGATCAAGCAACTGGGCACCAACGGCGGCGGTTTCTTCGGCGTCAACTCGGCGCACCCGTTCGAAAACCCGACGGCCTGGAGCAATCTGTTTGAGCTTGCCTCGATCATCCTGATTCCCGCCGCGCTGGTGTTCACCTTCGGTCATTACGTCAAGGACCTGCGCCAGAGCCGCGCGATCATCGCCT
The DNA here is from genome assembly GCF_059579345.1 of Pseudomonas sp. FSO-7. Lineage (NCBI taxonomy): Bacteria > Pseudomonadati > Pseudomonadota > Gammaproteobacteria > Pseudomonadales > Pseudomonadaceae > Pseudomonas > Pseudomonas sp. FSO-7. Next base: position 1,955,314 of record NZ_CM184193.1, read on the forward strand.
GCATGCTGGCCCTGTTCCTGATCGGCGGCGCCACGTCGCTGTGGGCCGAATACCAGCCCAACCCGGCCCTGAACGACCCTGCTGTCGAACAGACCGCGCCGCTGGAAGGCAAGGAAACCCGCTTCGGCACCACCGCCACGGTGCTGTGGTCGGTGACCACCACGGCGGCATCCAACGGCTCGGTCAACGCCATGCACGACAGCCTCAATCCGCTCAGTGGCATGGTGTCGCTGGTGAACATGATGGTCGGCGAGGTGATCTTCGGCGGCGTCGGGGCCGGGCTCTACGGGATGCTGTTGAACGTGTTGATCGCCGTATTCCTGGCCGGCTTGATGATCGGTCGCACCCCGGAATACCTGGGCAAGAAGCTGGGCGCCCGAGAGGTGCAACTGTTGGTGGCAACCCTGCTGGTGATGCCCGTCAGCGTGCTGGTGCTGGGTGCCGTCGCCGCCAGCCTGCCCGGGCCCGCCGCGGCGGTGAGCAACCCGGGGGCCCACGGTTTCAGCCAGTTGTTGTACGCCTACACCTCGGCGGGCGCGAACAACGGTTCGGCATTTGCCGGGTTTGGCGCCAACACACCTTTCCACAACCTGATGCTGGGCCTGGGCATGTTGATTGGTCGGTTCGGCTACATCCTGCCCGTGCTGGCGTTGGCTGGCAGCCTGGCCTTGAAGAAGACCGCGCCGATTGGCCAGAACAGCTTTCCCACCCACGGCCCGCTGTTCGTGACCTTGTTGACCGTGACCATCCTGCTGGTGGGCGGCTTGACCTTCCTGCCAACCCTGGCGCTGGGGCCGATTGCCGAACACCTGAGCATGGGCTTCTGAGGACCTGATGATGAATATGCCGATGAGCAAAACCGTCGCCGCCAAGGCGCCGGAACAACCGAAGACCCACCTGTCGGCCCTCTGGCGGCCAGCGTTGGTGCAAGCCTTCGTCAAGCTCGATCCTCGCCAACTGCACCGTGCACCGGTGATGCTGGTGGTGGAGTTGACCGCGATCCTCACCACCGTGTTGTGCTTCATTCCCGACAGCGCCGTGCCGACCTTCGTCGCCGCGCAAATCGCGTTGTGGCTGTGGTTCACCGTGCTGTTCGCCAACTTCGCCGAAGCCTTGGCCGAAGGGCGCGGCAAGGCCCGGGCGGACAGTCTCAAGGCCGGCAGCGAAGGCCTCAACGCACGTCGCCAGACTGCCAGCGGGTTTGAAATCATCCCCGCCACCCGTCTGCGCAAAGGCGATGTGGTGCGCGTCGAGGCCGGCGACATGATTCCCGGCGACGGTGAGGTGATCGAAGGCATCGCCGCGGTCAACGAGGCGGCCATTACCGGCGAGTCGGCCCCGGTCATCCGTGAGTCCGGCGGTGATCGCTCGGCCGTCACCGGCAATACGCGGTTGGTCTCCGACTGGTTGCTGATACGCATCACCAGCAATCCCGGCGAGTCCACCCTGGACCGAATGATCGCTTTGGTGGAAGGTGCCAAGCGCCAGAAAACGCCGAACGAGGTGGCGCTGGATATCCTGCTGATTGGCCTGACGCTGATCTTCCTGTTGGTGGTGGTCACGCTGCAACCGTTTGCCCATTTCGCCAACGCCAACCTGCCGCTGGTGTTTCTGGTGGCGCTGCTGGTCACTTTGATCCCCACCACCATTGGCGGGCTGCTGTCGGCCATCGGCATCGCCGGGATGGACCGGTTGGTGCGTCTGAACGTGATCGCCAAATCCGGCCGCGCGGTCGAGGCGGCGGGGGACGTGCATGTGTTGATGCTGGACAAGACCGGCACCATCACCTTTGGCAATCGTCGCTGCACGGCGGTCTATGCCGCCCCCGGCGTGAGTGCCAAGGAGTTGGCCGAAGGCGCATTGTTTGCCTCGTTGGCCGATGACACGGCCGAGGGCAAGTCCATCGTCGAGTACCTGCGAGGTTTGCATTCACTGCCCGAGCCCGGCGTCGATGCGCTGACGGCCGTGCCATTCAGTGCCGAAACCCGTTTGTCCGGGGTCGATTATCAAGGTCGTATCTACCGCAAGGGCGCCGTGGACTCGTTGCTGGATTTCATCGGCCTTGCACGCAATGAGTTGCCGCCGGCCCTGGCGCGGGAGGTCGACAAGATCGCCCAGAGCGGCGGCACGCCGTTGCTGGTGTGCGTGGACGGCAAGCTGCTCGGCGCTATCCATCTCAAGGACGTGGTCAAGCCCGGCATTCGTGAGCGTTTTGCCGAGCTGCGCAAGCTGGGGATCCGCACGGTGATGGTCACCGGCGACAACCCGCTGACTGCCGCTGCGATTGCCGCCGAGGCGGGGGTCGATGACGTGTTGGCGGAGGCCACGCCGGAGAAGAAACTGGCGCGTATCCGTCACGAGCAAAATGACGGTCGGCTGGTGGCCATGTGCGGCGACGGCGCCAACGACGCCCCGGCCCTGGCCCAGGCTGATGTGGGTATGGCGATGAACGACGGCACCCAGGCGGCGCGGGAGGCGGCCAACATGGTCGACCTTGACAGCGACCCGACCAAATTGCTCGATGTGGTGCAGATCGGCAAGGAGTTGCTGGTGACCCGTGGCGCGCTGACCACTTTTTCCATCGCCAACGACATCGCCAAGTATTTCGCCATCCTGCCGGCACTGTTCGCGTCGATTTATCCACAACTCGGCGTGTTGAACGTGATGCACCTGAGCAGCCCGCAGAGCGCGATTTTGTCGGCCATTGTCTTCAATGCCCTGATCATCGTCGTGCTCATTCCCCTGGCCCTGCGTGGCGTACGCGTGCATGCGGCAAGCGCGGCGGCATTGTTGCGGCGCAATCTGTTGATCTATGGCCTGGGCGGGATCGCGGTGCCGTTCGTGGGGATCAAGGCGATCGACATGTTGCTGACGGCGTTGGGTCTGGTTTGAACCGATGCTCGATAAACCGTTTTTTTGTGACAAGTGAAGGTGTAGTGGCGGGAGAGGCTGTTGTGGCGAGGGAGCTTGCTCCCGCTGGGCTGCGAAGCAGCCCCAAAGCCTGTAATCCCAGTACATCAGGCAAGGCAATGTCCAGTCTTTTATGGGGCTGCTACGCAGCCCAGCGGGAGCAAGCTCCCTCGCCACAAGTATGTACGCCTGGAAATCAGCTGTTTCTTATTCGAGGGTTTTGATATGTCCACTCTGATTCGCCCGGCCTTGAGCCTGCTATTACTGATGACCCTGATCACCGGTGTCGCCTACCCACTGGTGGTCACCGGCGTGGCGCAAGTCGCCTTTCCCGCCCAGGCCAACGGCAGCCTGATCGTCGATGCCGCCGGCAAGGTCCGTGGCTCGACGTTGATCGCCCAGGATTTCACCGGCGATGCCTGGTTTCATCCACGGCCATCGGCCGGTGCCTTCGCCACGGTCGCCAGCGGTGCCAGCAATTTCTCCCCGAGCAATCCGGCCCTGGCTACACGAGTGATCGATGATGCCCGTAAACTCCAGGTGCCCGGTCAGGGCCCGGTGCCGCTGGCATCGCTGACCACCTCCGCCAGCGGGCTGGATCCGCACTTGCCTCCGGCGGCAATTGCCTATCAACTGGCGCGTGTCGCCGCCGTGCGCAACCTGCCGGCCTCGAGCTTGCAGCAATTGCTCGACGACAACATCGAGCAACCCCTGGTGGGCCCACCGGTGGTGAATGTGTTGGCGCTGAACCTGGCCCTGGAAAAACTGTAAGAACCTGTGGTTGCAGAACCAGTGGGAGCAAAGCTAGCTCGCGATGAACGATAACGCGGTCCATCCGTTGAACTGTGTCGCCTTGATCGCGAGCAAGCTTTGCTCCCACAGGCCCGGCTCCCCACAGGGTGTTTGATCAATATTTGAAAGAGATTTTCACACCATGAGCGACTCCGGCCGCGCCGATGCACTGTTAGCCAATCTGCCCCGAAGCGGCCGTGGCCGGCTCAAGGTCTTTCTTGGCGCGGCCCCCGGTGTCGGCAAGACCTACGCGATGCTGCAAGCGGCTCACTCCCAACTGCGCCAAGGCGTGACGGTCATCGCCGGGGTGGTGGAGACCCATGGTCGAAGCGAAACCGAAGCGCTGCTCGGCGGTCTGGCGCAGCAGCCGTTGGTGCGCTCGGAATATCGCGGCGTGATGCTTGAGGAGATGGATCTCGACGGCTTGCTCGCCACCCGGCCGACCCTGGTCCTGGTGGACGAACTGGCCCACAGCAACGCCCCCGGCAGCCGTCATGCCAAACGCTGGCAGGACATCCAGGAACTGCTCGCGGCGGGTATCGACGTCTACACCACGGTCAACGTCCAGCATCTGGAAAGCCTTAACGACCAAGTGCGGGGCATCACCGGCGTGCAGGTGCGCGAGACGTTGCCGGACTGGGTCCTGCAGGAAGCCGATGAACTGCTGCTGATCGACCTGCCCCCCCGTGAGCTGCTGGAGCGTCTGCGCGATGGCAAGGTCTACGTGCCGGAACAGGCTCGGGCGGCGATCGATGCGTTTTTCTCCCAGACCAATTTGACCGCGTTGCGTGAGCTGGCGATGCAGACCGCCGCCGCCCAGGTCGACAATGACCTGACCCAGGGCTATCGACAACTGGGCCAGGCTGCGCCGGCGGTGCGCGGACGCTTGTTGGTGGGGGTGGACGGTGACGTGCAGGCTGAACGCCTGGTGCGCCATGCCAGCCGCGTCGCCCAACGTCGGCATCTGCCGTGGAGCCTGGTGCACGTGGACAACGGCAGCGCCCGTGACGAGGCCTCGCGCCAACGCTTGCAGAATGCCCAGCAACTGGCTGAACGCCTTGGCGGTGAAGTGGTGCTGCTGCGAGCCGGCGAAGTGGCCAGGACGCTGATCCAGCACGCCAGCGAACGTCGCGCCACGCTGGTGCTGGTGGGCCAGTCCCGGCCACGCCTGCGCCGACGGCTGTTTGGCGGCGGCCTCGCTTCGCGTTTGCTGCGCGATGCCCGAGGCCTGGAGATCAACGTGTTGGACAGCGATGAGCAACCGCGTCCCGCCCGCGTGCACTCAGGCGCCGTCCAGACCGGGTTCGATTATGTGCTGGCGTTGCTGGCGACCGTGGCCGCCAGCGCATTGGCCTGGGGCGTCTCGGGATTGCTGGCGTTGCCCAATATTTCCCTGGTGTTCCTGATGGCGGTGTTGCTGGTGGCCGTGCGCAGCAGCCTCGGCCCGGCGCTGGCCTGCGCGGCGCTGTCGTTCCTGGCCTATGACTTCTTGTTCATCCCGCCGAATTTTTCCTTCACTATCCAGCGCGAAGAAGATGTGCTGACGCTGGTGTTTTTCCTGCTCATGGCGGCCCTGACCGGTAACTTGGCCGCTCGTCAGCGGCGCCAGTTGCAGGCCCTGCGCGACACCCAACAGGAAACGAGCGAACTGCTCGACCTGTCCCGCAAACTCACCGCCGCCACCGACCGCCAGGCGGTGATCAGCGCCGCCGCGCAGCACCTCAACGGTTGGCACGACTTGCAGTTGTGCCTGCTCAACCGCGACAACCAGGGCGGTTGGAAAGTCGAGAGCGGTGAGCCGTTGACCTTCACCGAGGCCGAGCGCGCGGCGGCCGACTGGTCCTGGCAGCACGATCAGCCGGCCGGCGCCGGCACCGGGACACTGCCCTCCGGGCGTTGGTGGTGGTGGCCGTTGTCGGCGGAGGGCGGGCCATTGGCCTTGCTGGGCGTATGCCCGAAAGAAGGCCAGCCCCTGAGTGGCCAGCGCCGCCGTTTGCTGGCAGCCCTCAGTCAGCCATTGGCCCAGGCGCTGGCTCGGGCGCAACTGGCCCAGGACCTGGAAGCGGCGCGTCTGCACGGCGAAACCGAGCAACTGCGCAGCGCTTTGCTGGCTTCCGTGTCCCACGATCTGCGCACACCACTGACCGCCATGCGCGGCAGCATCGACAGCCTGCTGGCGCTGGGGGAGGCGATCCCGCTGGCCGATCGTCGCGAACTGCTCGAAGGCACCCGCGATGAAGCCGAGCGGCTGGATCGCTACATCCAGAATCTGCTGGACATGACCCGTCTCGGCCACGGTGCCCTGAAACTGGCGCGGGACTGGGTGGCGCCGGCTGATATCGTTGGCAGCGCGCTGAACCGCCTGCGAGCGGTGTTGGCGCCCCTGGCACTCAGTGTCGAGGTGCCCGCTGAGTTGCCGCTGCTGTATGTCCATGCGGCGCTGATCGAACAGGCCTTGGTGAACGTGTTGGAGAACGCGGCGCGCTTTTCGCCGGCCCAGGGGCGCCTGGTGCTGAGCGCCGGGGCGACCGACAACGAGGTGTTTTTTGCCGTGGCCGATGAAGGGCCCGGAATTCCTGAAGAGGAGCGGGAGAAAATCTTCGATATGTTCTACACCGCCGCACGTGGTGATCGAGGTGGGCAGGGCACAGGGTTGGGATTGGCGATCTGCCAGGGCATGGTCGGTGCCCACGGCGGGCGAATCAGTGTGGCCGAAGGTCTCGACGGACGCGGCACCTGCATCACGTTGCACCTGCCGTTGCAGGCTCAACCGGGCATGGACGATGAAGCTTGAGCCTGGCTGAGATACTCTTCTGTTACCCGCAGCTTGCCACCCGCTTGCCTTTCCACTTGATTGCAACGAACGAGCCCCATGAGCCAGACCGCGACCCTTTTGGTCATCGATGACGAACCGCAGATCCGCAAATTCCTGCGCATTAGCCTGAGCTCCCAAGGCTACAAGGTGCTGGAAGCCGGCACCGGCACCGAAGGGCTTGCCCAGGCGGCGCTGAACAAGCCCGATCTGCTGGTGCTCGACCTGGGCCTGCCGGACATGGACGGCCAGCAGGTGTTGCGCGAGTTTCGCCAATGGTCGACGGTGCCGGTGCTGGTGCTCTCGGTGCGGGCCAGCGAAGCGCAGAAAGTCGAGGCGCTGGACAACGGCGCCAACGATTACGTGACCAAGCCGTTCGGCATCCAGGAATTCCTCGCCCGCATCCGCGCCTTGTTGCGCCAGGCCCCGGCCGGCGAGCCACAGGAAGCCGCGCTGAAGTTCGGTCCGTTGACGGTGGACCTGGCCTATCGACGGGTGCTGCTGGACGGCAGCGAAGTGGCCCTGACCCGCAAGGAATACGCCGTCCTGGCGCAACTGGCGCGGCATCCGGGGCGGGTCATCACCCAGCAACAATTGCTCAAGGACATCTGGGGCCCGACCCACACCGAAGACAGTCACTACCTGCGGATCGTGGTCGGTCACCTGCGCCAGAAACTGGCCGACGACCCGACCCGGCCTCGGTTCATCGTGACCGAGGCCGGGGTGGGGTATCGGTTGTTGGGGGAGGGTGGGCTCTAGTTCTGTGTTGTCCGGGCTGGCGCCATCGCGAGCAAGCTCGCTCCCACAGAGCATCGAGTTGGCGACAAATTTTTGTGTATTGCGCAGGACCCATATGGGAGCGAGCTTGCTCGCGATGAGGCCTACTCAATCAATCGAGATTTCCCAGATTCAGTTCTGTTCACGCTCATACCGATCCAGGGTATCGCTGGCAATCTCCCGCCCCAGGGCGATCAACTCCGGCGCCTTGTAGAACTCGAAAAACCGGCATACCCGTTTGGGCACGTTGATCAGCACATCCGGCGGGTAACCGGCGATCTTGTACTGGGCCAGCGAGGTCTGCATCACTTCGAAGCTCTGGTTGATCAAGTCCAGCAATGACGCCGGGCCGACGTTATCGATGATGAACGAACCGGTGGCGGATTTCGGTGCGCCTTCGTTCTCTGGCGCGGCAGCCGGTTGTTGGCCCTCGGGTTCGGCCGAGTCGATCCACGGGTTGATGTCGGCGGCTTCGGCCTTCAAGGCTTCCTGCTCCAGCAGCAACAACTGCTCGGCCTGCTTGCGGCGAAACGGCAGGCGCGAACCCAGGGAACTGACCAGGGTGTCGAAGCGGCGCCTGAACGCGGCGGGGCGCGGGATTACCGGTAATCGATATTGCTTCTGGTTGGTGGCGTTGAGGTTGACCGCGATGATCAGGTCGCAGTGGCTCGACACCACCGGCACGATCGGCAACGGATTGAGCAGGCCGCCGTCCACCAACATGCGGTTGCCTTGCATCACGGGTGTGAACAGGCTGGGAATCGCCGCCGAGGCGCGCATTGCCTGGTGCAGGCAGCCTTCCTGGAACCAGATTTCCTGCTGGTTGGTCAGGTCGGTCGCGACGGCGGTGTAGGGGATGCGCAACTCTTCAATGTTGAGTTCGCCGACGATCTTGCGGATCTGCCCGAAGACCTTCTCGCCGCGGATCGCCCCCAGGCGAAAACTGACGTCCACCAGGCGCAGGACATCCAGATAATCCAGGCTTTCAATCCAGTTGCGGTACTCCTCAAGCTTGCCCGCCGCATAGATCCCACCCACGACAGCACCCATGGAACAGCCGGCGATGCAGGCAATGTCGTAGCCACGCCGTTCGATTTCTTCGATCACCCCGATATGGGCATAGCCCCGGGCGCCACCCGAGCCCAATACCAATGCGACACGTTTTGTCATGACCCGGCCTCTTGTCGAACAGACTTCAACAATGCACTCATCGACGGCTCGGCTCAATCGTTGTGGCGCAGACGTCGTTTTTTGACACGCTGCGGCGGCATTTGCGTATGCTCGCCACACTTGAATTTACGCGGTCAAGCAAGGCACTTTTCGCCGTTGCCACCGTCTTAACAGCACGACTGTTGACCTGACCTGAGGTGTTATTGATGAAAGCCCGGATCCGCCTGCCCTTGGTGGCATCTTTGATGGTTTTGGCCCTGGCCGGTTGCGCAGGCAAAACCGCTTACCGTGACAGTTGTGGCAGCCAACTCGACAGCGCCTGGCGTGAACTGGACCTGGCCAAGGCCGAAGGTTTTGCCGGCACCGTCAGCTACTCCAAGGCCCTGTCCCTGCTGACGGGCGCCAAGACCCAGCAGCAATTCGAAGCGTTCGAAGGCTGCTCCAAGAAAGCCGAGAAGGCGCGTTTCTACATCCGCGAATCCCGCGCGGGACGATAAAGGCAGCGACAAGCAATCAGCTGCAAGCTACAAAGGAAGGGCGCAGAATCGTTTTTCACGGGTAGCTTGCAGCTTGACACTCAACGCTGTGTACGGAGTACGTCCATGATCGATCGGCTGGTGGCCCGCATATTGGGCCTGGAAGTCCGCCTGTTGGCCTGTCAGGCCCGTTTGAATGCCCACACCGACAGCGAAGCGCTGCATGACCTGCGGACCACGGTACGCCGCTTGCGTAGCCTGCTTCGTCCGCTACGTGGGTTGCCCGGCGTCGAACAACTGGAAACGGCGGCTTCGGCGGTGGGCACCCTGACCACGCCCCTGCGCGACCGGGAAGTATTGGCGGCTTACCTTGAGCAACATGGCCAGGCCGAGGCGGCGCGGCGACGCCAGCTGCAAATGGCCGATGCCTATCCCGCCGTGGCCGCGAGTGTCGAACTGGCCCAGTTGCTGATGATGCTCGATGCCTTCCCGCGCTTCATTCGCGCCGCCCAGCGTGAGGGGCTGCTGAAGAGTTTGCGCAAACGCATCGAAAAGCGCCTGGACAAACAGTGGAAAAAACTCGACGAAGCCCTGCGTGATCCGGCCCATGACCGCCACCGCTTGCGCCTGTTGATCAAGCGCGTGCGCTACGCCATTGAAGCTTACCCAGAACTCGACCGCCTGCCCGAAGCCGCCATGCCCCGACTCAAGTCCGCGCAAGCCGCGCTGGGAGACTGGCACGATTGCTGGCAATGGCTGGCCAGGGCCAAGGAAGAAACCGATCTGCAAGCTTGCGTACCCACCTGGCACACCACGATGGAAAAGGCCGAGGCCAAGTCCGACAAGGTGCTCGACAAGCTGATTGCCAGTTGCTTCGAAAAATCCTGAACCTTGCACAAGCACTCTGTGGGAGCGGGCTTGCTCGCGAAAGCGGTCTATCAGTTGACATCAATGTTGTCTGGCATACCGCATTCGCGAGCAAGCCCGCTCCCACAATCGTTGGCTTGAATTCAAAAGTGGCGGCCTATCTGTCCGTCTCTTTGGCCGGAATGAGCCCTGTGCCACCTGCCCGGGCTGGTTAAGATGCCTTCATCTTTTTCCCCTGTTTTCGAGGTCGTCATGCGCTTTTCCGAGTTGATCGATGCCGTGCGCCGGCAGCCAGGTGCGGTGACCATCGCGCCAGAATGGGGCCAGGGCCGGGCCAGTTTTGGCGGGTTGGTGGCGGCGCTGCAATATGAGGCGATGCGTGCCCAGGTGCCGGCGGATCGTCCGGTGCGTTCCCTGGCAATCACCTTTGTCGGCCCGGTCGAGCCCGACGTGCCGGTCAGTTTCGAAGTCGATGTGTTGCGCGAAGGCAAGGCGGTGAGCCAAGTGTTGGGGCGGGCGGTGCAGAACGGCCAGGTAGTGACCGTGGTGCAAGGCAGCTTTGGTGCCTCGCGCTCGTCCGTGGTGGCGGTGCAGGCCGACCCCGCGCCGGAGTTCAAGAGCGTGGAGCAATGCCAGGAACTGCCTTACGTAAAGGGTATGACCCCGGAATTCATGCGGCACCTGGCGATGCGCTGGAGCGTCGGCGGCTTGCCGTTCAGCGGCAATAAATCCAGGAGCATGGGCGGCTGGGTGCGCTTGCGCGGCGATGTGCAGGAGGAGCCACTGAAGGAAAGCCATATCCTCGCCTTGGTAGACGCCTGGCCCCCGGCCTTGTTGCCGCACCTCTCGCAAATGGCCCCGGGCAGCACGCTCACCTGGACCATTGAGTTCGTCCAGCCGCTGCTGGACCTCACGACGCTGGACTGGTGCAAGTACCTGGCCGAGATCGAACATGCCCAGGACGGTTACGGCCATGTCGCCGCGAAGTTCTGGAGCGCCGATGGCCGCTTGATCGCCCTGAGCCGGCAGACGGTCACCATTTTCGGGTAAGGCTGCATTGGTTAAGGTTTACGGTTGTGACGGTGGCGATCGCGCCAGGCGCGCCACCAGCCACCGCTGAGAAAGAACCGCGGAAAAGTCAGGAACTGCTCCACCAACAGGCGTGACACGGCATCCTTGCGATCGCTGAACGGCTCGGAGGCCTGGGCCTCCAGGCTGTGTCCGTGACGCTGCAAGCCGAGTGCCGCGAGCAGGCCTATGATGCCGATGGCGACATCGCCCAGGCTCAAGCTGAACACCCCCGACACAATCAGCAGGAACGCGATGATGAACAGCGGCACGGCAATCAGGTGCAACACCAGGTTGGTGGGGTGGCGATGATTGTCGGGGTAGGCGCGCCATTGCCAGGCTGGAAGATTGGGGTGACGTTTGCCCATGATGCTATTCCTTGAACGAAACCGAATAATCCAAGGATAGGTCCGGGCGGGCGGGGCGGCGAATGGCGGTTGGCTATCGAGGCGATAGGTGGCCATACAGTTTTGCTGTTGTGGCGAGAAACGACTTCATAGCCAGGAACTGTTGGTGTGAAGGAACTGCTGTTGTGGCGAGGGAGCTTGCTCCCGCTGGGCCGCGAAGCGGACCCAAACTGCAAGCCGTGGTGTCTCAGGTTCATGGGGTTCAGCTTCTGGGGGGCGCTGCGCGCTCCAGCGGGAGCAAGCTCCCTCGCCACAGAAGCGCCGCGGCAGGTCGGTGTTCTACAGTTTCAACTGCCCAATCGCCTTGCTCAACTCCCCCGCCAACGTCGCCAGTTCATGGCTGGTGGTGGCTGAGTCGACGGTCTGACGCACGGTGTTTTCGGTCACGTCGCGAATGCTCACCACCGCCCGGTTCATTTCCTCGGCGACGTGGCTTTGCTGTTCGGCCGCGACCGCGATCTGGGTGTTGCTCTCGCGCATTTGTGCCACCGCTGCGGTGATCTGTGCCAGCGCCTCGCCGGCCTCGCGGGCCTGTTGCACGCAATCGTCGGCCTTGAGCGAACTCTCCTGCATGAAGTCCACCGCGTCCCGGGTCCCGGCTTGCAAGGCCGAAACCATGGTGGTGATTTCATCCGTGGAGGCCTGTACCCGCTTGGCCAGGTTGCGCACTTCGTCGGCCACCACGGCAAACCCCCGGCCCATTTCCCCGGCCCGCGCCGCTTCGATCGCCGCGTTCAGGGCCAGCAGATTGGTTTGTTCGGCGATGCTGTGGATCACATTGACCACGCCGTTGATCTTCTGGCTGTCTTCGGCCAGGCGCTGGATCATTTCGGCGGTCTGCTGCACCCCCGACGACAACCCGGTGATCGACTGCTGCACCCGCCCGACCACTTCGTGACCGTTGCCGGCCAGGGTGTCGGCGGTTTTCGACAGGTCGCGGGTGGCGCCGGCGTGCTGGGCGATGTGATAGACCGTGGCGGACATTTCGTTGATCGCCGTGGCGGCCTGATCGGTTTCGCTTTGCTGGCCGAGCATGCCGTGGCGCACCTCGTTCATGCTCGACGCCAGGCGCGCCGCACCACTGTCCAACTGCCGTGCCGTGCTGGCAACGGTGTCGACCACCCGTTGATAACCAGCCTGCATGGCGTTGAACGCCGCCGCCATCTGGCCCACCTCGTCCTTGCAGGCCAGGGGCACGCGGGCGGAAAGGTCACCGGTTTTTTCCACATGCAGCATCACGTCTTTGAGCGTGTTGAGTTGGCTGAGCAAAAAGCGGATCAACAGTTGCGACGCGCCCAACATCGCCAGCATCAACACGAACACGGCTACGGCATATTGGCTGAAGCGTTCACCGAACACTTGGCTCAGGCTTGCACCTTGGGCCAACACCGCCAGTGACTGGCCGTCATCTCGACGGATCACTTGGGCACCCAGCAGCGGATCGTTGCCAAGCAGGGGCCCGGCATCGAGTTCGACCCAGCCATTGGCCTGGGCCAGCGAAGGCAACGGTCGGTCGTTGAACACTGGGGCCTGATCGCGATGGAACGCCAAGAGGTGGGCGCCCTTGGGCAAAGGTTGCCCGGCAGGCCAGGCATCGAGCACCTGTGCCTGGGCCTGGGCGTTCGCCTGTGCCGCGTAGTTGCGCGCCCGCTGTTCGAGGTGCACCGCGTAGAGCACCAGCAGCAACGTGGTGACAAAGGCGACCGCATTGACCGCCCAGAATTTGTATTTCAACGAGATATTGCTAAGCCAGGCACCCATGGAAGGTCTTCTCTGATAGCGGAAACAGCATTGGCAAGGTGCCATTATTTTGCCGCTATTCAGGTGCCGGGATTTTGATGTGGGTCAACAGACAATATAGGTGCCGGGGATTTTTATAGGGACCAATAGATAACCAGACCCCTTGTGGGTTCATTCGGAAAGGGTGGGCAACCCGAAAAACGTCCGGGCGCAGGCGCTGCTGTGGGCTGCCAGATCCTCCTGGGTTTCGCCCCGGTGCAAGGCCACTTCGCGCAGGACCTCCGTCAGGTAGGCCGGCTCGTTGCGCCCGTTCTTGGGTTTGGGCCGCAGCGTGCGAGGCAGCAGGTACGGCGCGTCGCTTTCGAGCATCAGCCGACCGCGGGGTATTTCGCGCACCAGCGGGTGCAGGTGCGTGCCCCGGCGTTCGTCGCAGATCCAGCCGGTGATACCAATATGCAGGTCGAGATCGAGGTAGCTGAACAGCGCTTTTTTTTCTCCGGTGAAGCAGTGCACCACGGCCGCCGGCAATTGATCGCGAAACTCCCGGAGGATGTCCAGCAAGCGCTGATCGGCGTCGCGTTCATGCAGGAAGACCGGTAATTGCAACTGGACCGCCAGGGCGAGGTGTTCCTCCAGGACCTTTTCCTGCTGGGGGCGGGGCGAGAAGTCGCGGTTGAAATCCAGCCCGCATTCTCCCACCGCGCGCACGCGGCTGTGCATCAGCAGATCCTTGAGGTGCCGGGCGCTGTCGGCGGTCCACTCGCTGGCGCTGTGGGGGTGAATGCCAGCGGTGGAAAACAGTCGTTCCCCGGTATCGTCGAGCTGTTGGCACAGTTCCAGGGCCTGTTCGCTGCCCTCGATGCTGGTGCCGGTCAAGACCAGTTGGCAGACCCCGGATGCATAGGCGCGTTCAAGCACCGCCTGGTGTTTGTCGGCAAAACTGGGGTTGGTCAGGTTGACGCCGATATCGATGAGTTGCATGGTGCTACCTCGGCCCAAAGGCCGGAAAGCATATCAGAGCTGTAGATTTATAAGAAAAGCCAAGAACTACAACGAGTTGAGGCTGTCTGTTAAGGCCGCGAGACACATCGGGTTGGTATAAACGCCACCACTGTGCCAGTCTTCCGCACTTTTTCAGCGCCTCGGGCGCTCTGTTTCTGTCGACTCAGCCTCGTTTTTTCACGGAGGCGGTCCGCAGTATTCCTTCCGGAGAGTGGATGACACGTCCCCAGGTATTGTTGCTGTTGTGTTGTTCGCTGCTGCTGCCGATGCCGGCCGAAGCGCGGCTGCCCGGGCCGGTGCAGGCGGTAGCGCCGGGTACGGTGCGCGACCTGGCGCAGATCCGCGGCAGCCGCGTGTTGAAGGTGCTGGTCAACCAGAGCCGCAACAGCTCCGGCGAAGTCCAGGGGCAACCCATTGGCGTCGAATACCATCGGCTGCGCGCCTTCGAGCAATACCTCAACGGCCACGCCCGCGACGGCCAGGAAATCACTCTAAAGATCATTCCCAAAGCCAAGGACCAACTGCTCGGTGCCTTGCAGCGAGGGGAGGGCGACCTCGTCGCGCCGGGCGAGCTGCTCGAGCCCCAGGCCGGCCATGCCGTCAGCGCCAGCAGTCCGATCCGTACCGACGTGCCGTTGCTGTTGGTGGGCATCAAGGGCGAGAAACGCTACACCCGTGTGGAGCAACTTTCCGGCAAGACCCTGGCCCTGCCCAACGGCAGCGCGGCGGGGGATGCCGTGAGTCAGATCAACCAGAAGCTGGCGCTGCTCAAGCTGCCACCGGTGAAGATCGAATGGGTCGATCCCACCCTGGCTGTGGAGGATGTCCTGGAGATGGTCCAGGGCGGGATTTTCCATTTGACCATCGTCGAGCAGCCCATTGCCGAGCGCTGGGGCAAGATCCTGCCCAAGCTGCGCTTCGACCGCCAGGTGCTGATTGGTGAACCGGGTGACGAGTATTGGTTCGTTCGCCGTGACGCCGCCATGTTGCGCGCCAGCATCGACCGATTCCTGGCGACCTACAAGGTGCCTTCCAACCAGGACGCGGATTTCCTGCGCATCTATCGGCGTTTGTACCAGGTCCACTATCCGTTGGCCCGGGCCAACCGCCAACGCCTGGAAAACCTGCGGCCGGTGCTGCAAAAACATGCCAATGCCCAGGGCATGGATTGGCTCAACCTGGCGGCCCTGGCCTTCAAGGAGTCAGCCCTGCAACCCAACGCTCGCAGCGGCTCAGGCCCCACCGGCCTGATGCAGATCACCCCGGCGGCGGCCCAACGCGTGGGAGTCGATAACATCCAGAACCTGGACGCCAATGTGCAGGCCGGCGCCAAGTACCTGGCCCTCATCCGCCGCAAGTTCTTTGCCAGCCCCAAGCTTAACGAGCGCGAACGCATGGCCTTCGTCCTGGCGGCCTACAACATGGGCCCCGAGCGCGTCCAAGGCATGCGAGCCGAGGCCCGGCGGCGGGGGCTGAACCCCAACCAATGGTTTTTCCAGGTCGAACGCATTGCCATGGAGCAGGTAGGAATGGGCGCCGTCAGCTATGTTAATAGTGTGAATAAGTACTACCTGGCATTTGATCGTGAACGGGAGTCCTTGGAACCGAAGGAGCAAAAGGTTGCATTGCGTAAGTGATCGAATAAACTGATTGGTATTACGGATTTTTTCCGCTTTTAACATGAATTTTATTGATTAATATAGCGGCCAACTCCCTACTACTCCCAAGGAATGACCTATGAGCACTCTCATCAACAAAGTTCTGTTCACCCGCGCCGGCTATGGCTTGACTGTCCTGCGCATCGTCGTCGGTGTCATATTTGCGGCCCACGGCTCGCAGAAACTCTTTGGCCTGTTCGGTGGCTACGGCTTGGCAGGCACGGCGCAGTGGATGGAGAGCATCGGCCTGACCCCGGGCTATGTGATGGCGACACTGGCGGGCGGTACCGAGTTTTTCGCCGGGCTGGCGCTGATCATCGGTCTGCTGGCGCGTCCTGCGGCACTGGGCCTGGCCTTTCTGTCGCTGGTGGCAATTTTCTCCGTGCACATCGGTAACGGCTTGTTCATGGCCAACAACGGTTATGAGTTCGCCCTGGCGTTGCTGGCGGGCAGTATTGCCGTGCTGATCGAAGGGGCGGGCAAGCTGTCGGTCGATCGCGCCATCGCGGGTTGAGTCCGAGGCCTGTCTTGTACGTAATGCTGTTCACTTAGGAAAAACGGCGCTTCTTTCAGAAATGGGAAGCGCCGTTTTTTTGTTTTTTTTGAAAGCTCGGTGGTTAGTTGTTTTGGTGTGTATATCCGTTTTTTGCGTAATGGCGGCTCATGGTTCCGCTCTTACAGCGGGTCACTTTTGAAGAGCGCAAAAGTAACCAAAACGCTCTTGCCCCACCACTTGGTGCCTCGCTTAGGCTCGGCATGCCTGAACGAAGGCATTGCTCCGTGGGCCCGCCGCGAAGGGCCATCCATGGCCCAGCGCGGCTATCCCGGCATCCATGCCGGGATGCCCACTCCACAACACCTTCGTTCAGCCAGCGTGGTTAACGGGGCGCCCGAGATCAACGTCCACCGCGAGGCGGCCTGATAGCCGACATGGTTCATGGTGGGACCGCGTTTCCCCTGTGGGAATAAAATGTGGGAGCGAGCTTGCTCGCGATGGCGGTGGGTCAGTTTGCGGTGATGTTGGATGTGCCGGCCTTATCGCGAGCAAGCTCGCTCCCACAGGTTTTGCGGCGTACATGGATTTTGTGTCTGCTGAAGATCCAACGTGGGGTGGGAGCGAGCTTGCTCGCGATAGCGGTGGTTCAGCTAAGCAGATGCTGGCATGTAACCCGCTCTTGCTCTTGCTCTTGCTCTTGCTCTTGCTTTGGATCTTGATCTGGACGCCCCGTTAAACCACGCTGGCCGAACGCAGGTATTGTGGAGTGAGCATCCCGGCATGGATGCCGGGATAGCCGCGCTGGGCCATGGATGGCCCTTCGCGGCGGCCCACGGAGCAATGCCGGAGTGAGGGCACACCGAGCCTAGGCGAGGTGCCGAGTGGTGGGGCAAAGCGCTTTTGGTTACTTTTGGCGCTCTTCCAAAAGTGACCCGCCGTAAGGGCGGAACCCTAAGTGGCCGTTACCGCAGCAACGGATATGTACCCAACCCAGCCCAACCCAACCCCAAGGAAACGGCGCTTTCCCCCCCTCGGAAAAGTACCGTTTCCTTAAGTGAACAGCATCACTTCTTGTACGGGTCATTTTATGGAGAGTGATTCTTGACACTGACCGGTCAGCTTCTCTAGGATGCCGCTCATGCGCCGATTTAAACAGCTACTTGCGGGGCGCCAGGTGACCCATCCCGTCGCCGATAGAAGCCGGAAAGACACGGCTTCGAAATACCGCTAAAGCGCTGGTTCGGTGTTGCCTCTCACCTGCCATGCAGACTTTTGAGGCAGAGACACGACACGATGAACGCACCCAGTCCCCTTGTACGTCTTGCGCCGATCACGGCGAACCTTGTGCAACGCAACCCGAAAATTCTCCTGGGCGGCACTCACCAGCCAACACTCTTGCGTTACCTCGACGGCTGGCCGCGTCGCAACCACGGGCCTGCTGCTTTCCTGATCCAGTTTGTCGAAGACGGTGAGTCGCTGGCGCGTTTTGCCAATGACAGCTTCGACCTGGCTGTCATCCAGTCTCCCAGCGCAGCGGGCGCCCCTGAAATGATTCGGCAACTGACCCGTGTCGCACGGCAGGGCTTGATCACGCGCCGCTGAGGCGGGATTACGGATACGCGATGTCGACGATATAGACCCGCTTCTCGCCTGTGGGCGTCTGGACGCTGACCTCGGCGTCCAGGGCCTTGCCGATCAGCGCCCGGGCCAACGGCGAGTCGATGCTGATCAGGTTCTGTTTCAGGTCCAGCTCGTCCGGGCCGACGATGCGATAGCGTGATTCCTTGCCGTCCTCATCTTCGACCGTGACCCAGGCACCGAAATACACCTTGTTCGGATCACTGGGTTTTTCACTGACCACTTTGAGCGCCTCGAGGCGCTTGGTGAGGAAGCGCACGCGACTGTCGATTTCCCGCAGCATTTTCTTGCCATAGGTGTATTCGGCATTTTCCGAACGATCACCCTGGGCCGCCGCCTCGCTGACCGCCTGGGTCACCTGGGGACGGCGCACATGCCACAGCTCATGGAATTCAGCACGCATCCGCGCTTCACCCTCGGGGGTGATCAGCGCGGTGCCGGCGGTGCGGGGTGGGCGATAACGGCTCATGGCAACTTCTTGTGATAGCGAAGCCGGGAGTCTATCAACCCTCGCGCAATACTGTCAGCGGGCTGGCGTTGAGCGCCCGACGGGTGCCGAACACCCCGGCCGCGCCAATCAACAAGGCCCCCAGCAGCGGCAATACCAACAGCCATGGATGCGGGTGCCAGGGCAGGTCGAAGGCGTACCGGTAAAGCACCAGGCTCACCAGTTCCGAACCCAGGGCCGCGAGCAGGCCACTGACCGCACCCAGCAGGCCGAACTCGATGCGCCGGGCCTTGACCAGCAGGGGCCGTCCGGCGCCCAGTGCGCGCAACAGCGCGCCTTGGCGAATCCGTTCGTCGAGGGTCGCCTGCAGGCCGGAAAACAGCACCGCCATCCCCGCTGCCAGCACAAACAGCAACACGTACTCCACGGCCAGGGTCACCTGGGCCAGGATGCTGCGCAGTTGTTCGAGCAGGGCCTCGACTTGCAGGATCGTCACCGCCGGAAACGCCCGGGACAGGTCGACGATCTGTTGGTCGTGACCCGGCGCCAGGTAGAAACTGGTGAGGTAGGTCGCGGGCAGGTCCTTCAATGTGCCGGGCTGGAAGATCATGAAGAAGTTGGGTTGGAAATTGTCCCAGTTGATTTCCCGCAGGCTGGTGACCTTCGCTTCACGGTTGACGCCGCCCACGCTGAAGACCAGGCGGTCGCCCAACTTGATCTTGAGGTTCTCGGCCACTTTGCCTTCCACCGAAACCCCCGGGACATCGTCCGGTGGTTGCTGCGGCCACCAGGTCCCCGCGGTGACGACGTTGCCCGCCGGCAAATCCGCGGCCCAGGTCAGGCTCAGGTCGCGTTGCAGCGCCCGGTCGCCCGCCGAATCCTTGGTGACGAACTCCTTGGCCGGTTCGCCATTGATGCTGATCAGACGCCCGGGTACCACGGGGTAGAGCGGGGCCGATTGCGCGGACAATTCCAGCAGCTTGTCGGTGAAGGCCTGCTTGTCGTTGGGCAGGATGTTCAGGGCGAAATAGTTCGGCGCGTTTTTGGGCAACTGGTTTTGCCAGGTGTCCAGCAACTCTCCGCGCAGCAGCGCGATCAACGCCATGGACAACAGGATCAGGCCGAACGCCAGGGCTTGGCCAGCCGCCGCCAAGGGATGGCGCAGCAATTGGCCGAGGCCCAGCCGCCAGGGCAGGGCGGCGCGGGCCAGCAGGCGACGCAGGCTCTGGAGCAGCAGCAACAACAAGCCGCCGAGCACCAGCGCGGCAACGACGCCACCGCCCAGCAGGGCGAAGGTCAGGACCAGGTCCAGGCTCAGGCGCCACATGATCAGGCCCAGGGCACCCAGTGCGGCGCCGTAGATCACCCAGGAGCTGGAAGGGATCGGCAGCATGTCCCGGCGCAGCACGCGCAACGGCGGCACTCGTCCCAGCGCAGCCAGTGGCGGCAGGGCGAACCCCGCCAGCGCCACCAGCCCGGTGCCAATCCCGGCGATGGCCGGCAGCAGGCCACCCGGTGGAACGGTGGTCGGCAGCAAGTCATGCAGCAGGGCGAACAGGCCCAGTTGGGCGACCCAGCCGAGCAGGGCGCCGCTGATACTGGCGAGCAGGCCCAGCACCGTCAATTGCAGGCTGAACAGCACCAGGGTTTCCCGGCGTGACAGGCCCAGGCAGCGCAGCAGGGCGCTGGCATCGAAGCGTCGGGTGGCAAAGCGGTTGGCCGAGAGCGCGACGGCGACCCCGGACAGCAACACCGCCACCAGGCTGGCCATGTTCAGGTAACGCTCGGCCTTGCCCAGGGCACCGCCGATCTGCCGGTTGCCGTCGCGGGCATCCTGCAGGCGCTGGTTGGGTTCAAGGCCAGGCTTGACCAGATCGCGATAGGTCTGCAGGGCCGGCGCCGGGCCGCGCCACAGGTCGCGATAGCTGACACGGCTGCCCGGTTGCACCACGCCGGTGGCCTCCAGGTCCTTGAGGTTGATCAGCACCCGCGGGGTGAGGCTGTAGAAGTTGCCGGCGCGATCCGGTTCATACGTCAGCACTCGGGCCAGCCGCAGGGTCTGGTTGCCAACGTCGATGCTGTCGCCGATCTTCAGGTCCAGTGCCGTCAGCAGCCGTGCCTCGACCCAGGCCTCGCCAGGGTTCGGACGTCCGCCGGTTTCTTCCGGCGCGAATGGGGCAGGGGTGCTTTTCAGCTCGCCGCGCAGAGGGTAGTTGTCATCGGCCGCCTTGACGCTGGACAGCTGGATGCCATTGTCGGTGGCCACGACACTGGAGAACTCCACCACCCGGGCGTGTTCCAGCCCCAGTTCGGTGCCGCTGCGGATCTGCTCCGGGCGGGCTGGCGCGCTGCCTTCGAGCAGCAGGTCGGCGCCGAGGAATTCGGTGGCGCGCATCATCATCGCGCCGTTGAGGCGGGCACCGAAGTAACCGATGGCGGTACTCGCCGCCACCGCCACCAGCAGGGCGAAGAACAACACCCGCAACTCACCGGCGCGGGCGTCGCGAAGCAATTGACGGACAGCGAGACTGAACAGGCGCAACAGCGGCAAACGTGCCATCAAGGCTCCAGAGGGGCGACCATCTCGCCGGCTTCAAGTCGGATCAGGCGCCGGCAGCGATGGGCCAGGCGTTCATCATGGGTGACCAGCACCAGGGTCGTGCCGCGTTCCTTGTTCAGTTCGAACAGCAGGTCGCTGATGCGTTCGCCGGTGTGGCTGTCGAGGTTGCCGGTGGGTTCGTCGGCAAACAGCACGTCGGGCTCGGCGGCAAAGGCGCGGGCAATCGCCACCCGTTGCTGTTCGCCACCGGAAAGCTGGCGCGGTGAATGGGTCAGGCGCTGGCCCAGGCCGACGCGCTGCAACAGTTGCGTGGCGCGTTCGCGGGCATCCTTGCGGCCGTCCAATTCCAGCGGCAGCATGACGTTTTCCAGCGCATTGAGGCTGTCGAGCAACTGGAACGACTGGAAAACGAAACCGACGTGCTCGGCGCGGATCCGCGCACGCTGGTCTTCATCCAGTGCGCTGAGGGCCTGGCCGGCGAGCGTCACCTCACCGCTGCTGGGCAGGTCGAGGCCGGCCAGCAGGCCCAGGAGGGTGGATTTGCCGGAACCGGACGCGCCGACGATGGCCAGGCTGTCGCCTTTGTTCAGTTCCAGGCTGAGTTCGTGCAGGATGGTCAGTTCACCTTCCGCGCTGGCGACCACTTTGCTAAGGTCCGTCGCGGTGAGAATGCTTGAGCCCATGGAGAATCCGATGCGTGTGTGGTTTTTGAGTGCCGGCCTGGCCTTGATGTGCATGGCCCAGAACGCAGCGGCGGGTACAGTCCTGATCGTTGGCGATAGTATCAGCGCGGCTTTCGGCCTGGATACCCGGCAAGGGTGGGTGTCGTTGCTCGAACAACGGCTCAAGGCCGAGGGTTTTGACGATAAAGTGGTCAATGCTTCCATCAGCGGTGACACCAGCGCCGGAGGCCAGGCGCGGCTGCCGGCGCTGCTTGCGGCCCATAAGCCGGACCTCGTGATCCTGGAGCTGGGGGGCAATGATGGCTTGCGCGGACAACCGCCAACACAATTGCAACAAAACCTTGCAGCGATGATCGACAGCGCCCGCGCCAGTGGTGCCAAGGTGCTTTTGCTGGGCATGCAATTGCCACCCAATTACGGACGGCGCTACACCGATGCCTTTGCCCGGGTCTACAGCACCCTGGCCGAGGAGAAAAAAGTCCCGCTGGTGCCGTTTTTCCTCAAGGACGTCGGTGGCGTTCCGACCATGATGCAAGCCGACGGATTGCATCCGTCCGTCGCGGCCCAGGGCAAGTTGCTGGAAAATGTCTGGCCGACGCTCAAACCGCTGCTTTGACGCTTTTCTACAGGCGGGCTTTCGGCTAATGTGGCGCCCCCGATTTGGAGCCCCCGATGCCGCGTCCCGCCTGGTCCCTGTTTGCCTACCAACTGATCGAGCCTGACGAGCAGCTGGATCTGTTCGCCTGCCAGGAAGTACGGGTGCACCTGGTGACGCGGCAGTTGGAACTCGGTGGCTCGGCCGACCGGACCCTCTGCGGCAGCCTGCTGCCGGCCCAGCCGCGCTGGTCGAGCGTCGACCGCAAGATTTTCCAGGATCATCGCCTGTGCTCGCTGTGCCGGGCGATCCTGGAATCCCAGAAGCGCGGCACCTCGCCGATCTGGCCGGAGCTGCGGTTCGAGTTGTAGCGCCCGGATTCGAAGCCCGCTTCCACAGAAATCTGTGGTGAACGCCGGATCTTTGAACTCCCTGGAACCAATGTGGGAGCCGAGCTTGCTCGCGATGACGGCGGTCCATTCACCATCAATGCAAGCAGACCCACCGCCATCGCGAGCAAGCTCGGCTCCCACAGGAATTTGTAGTGGATGCCAATCCGGTGAATACCTCAAAAAATGCTGCGCATCGGACGCCTCATTGCCGCTCTCCCCGAAATAACGGGTGGCAGTGTACAATCGCCGTTTTCATACCCCTGTTCGATCTGCGAAGGATTTCCCGGATGTTGCCGCGCTTGCCTGCCGTCGCCCGCTGCCTGTCTCTTGCCGCCCTGTGTATGGCGGGCCCCGTTGCCGCACTCGAGCTGCCTCTGCCACCGCCGGGTGAAGACATCATTGGCCAGGTGCAAGTCATCAAGGCCAAATACGAAGACACCTTCGCCGACCTGGGCACCACCTATGACCTGGGCTACAGCGAGATGGTCGCCGCCAACCCGGGGGTCGATCCCTGGTTGCCGGGTGCTGGCACCGAGATCGTGCTGCCCACTCGCTTCATCCTGCCGCCGGGCCCGCGCGAGGGCATCGTGATCAACCTGGCCGAGTACCGTCTCTACTATTTCCCCAA
Organism: Pseudomonas sp. FSO-7; assembly: GCF_059579345.1. Taxonomy (NCBI): domain Bacteria; kingdom Pseudomonadati; phylum Pseudomonadota; class Gammaproteobacteria; order Pseudomonadales; family Pseudomonadaceae; genus Pseudomonas; species Pseudomonas sp. FSO-7. The sequence goes on from NZ_CM184193.1 coordinate 1,978,433, forward strand.
GGGCCGGAACGTGGTCTACACCTTCCCACTGGGGATTGGGCGTGAGGGCTGGGGCTCGCCGATCGCCCACACCAGCATCATCGCCAAGACGCCGAACCCGACCTGGACGCCGCCTGCCTCGATCAAGGCCGAACACGCCGCCGACGGCGACCCGTTGCCGAATGTCGTGCCCGCCGGCCCTGATAACCCCCTGGGTCCTTTCAAGTTCACCCTGGGCACCCCGGGCTACCTGATCCATGGTTCGAACAAGAAGTTCGGCATCGGCATGCGGACCAGCCACGGCTGCTTCCGGATGTTCAACAACAACGTACTGGAAATGGCCGGCATGGTGCCGGTGGGCACGTCGGTGCGGATCATCAACGACCCCTACAAGCTGGGCTTGAGCGGTGGCAAGGTGTACCTGGAAGCGCACACGCCGCTGGACGACAAGGGCAACCCGTCGGTGGTGGACAAGCACACCGCGGTGATCAACGCGATGCTCAAGCGCGAAGACATCACCAGCAATTTGCGCATGAACTGGGACGTGGTGCGGGACGTGGTGGCGGCCGAAGATGGCCTGCCAGTGGAAATCGCTGTTCCCAATACCTCGGCACCGATGGTTTCAAGCGCGCCGATCGACTTGCAACAGTAAAAAACTCGAAAGCAACCCGCCGACGTTTCGCGATGTCGGCGGGTTTTTTATCGCCTGGTCAAACACCGGGCAATAAAAAGCCGACCCAAAAATGGGTCGGCTCGATAACAATCCCGAAGGACTATTACTTGCGGCTAGCTTTTTCCAGCATGCGCAGAGCACGCTCGTTAGCTTCGTCAGCAGTCTGTTGTGCTTTTTGAGCAGCAGCCAGAGCTTCATCAGCTTTACGGTAAGCTTCGTCTGCACGAGCCTGGGAACGAGCTGCTGCGTCTTCGGTAGCAGTCAGACGTGCTTCGGTTTCTTTCGATGCGCTGCTGCAACCGGTAGCCAGAACTGCGGCCAGGGCCAGAGCAGAGAATTTCAGAACGTTGTTCATCGGTTTCCCCTTCAAGGACTTTCTATTAGTGACTGTCTCCCCAGACTGAGGAGTTAGCCGGCGTACATACTACCCATTACTTGTAGTAAGTAAACTGACGTAGCGCAAGAAGCAAAAAAATTGTAGGCGGTGATTCTTTTTCGAGCAACTTTTCTTAGGGTTGTTGAAAAAATATACAGCCCCAAGCCCTTGGCTGGAGCGCGTCGACGAAAAAAAGTTCCGCAGCGAGGGAGAACTCTTGCAGCCATCGCTAACGTCGTTGTTTATTGATTCACCTACACTTTTGTACATTTTTTGTGCAGCACCCCAGGCATCTTTATTGGTATTGACGGTGACTTTAACTACGCGCGCTCGTCTCAAGACTCAACAACTGGCGATGTTCAGCTATTGCATCGTGACCGACTACCGCTCGACGATGGCGCTCAATCGATAAACCCGACCAGGTTTACCCGCTCGATGACAGGCGTGCCTTGAGCATTTACGTCATTGGTGCCTACTATTCACGACGTGCTCGGGTTTGAGCGGATCGGTTTTGGCGCTCGGTGACCAGGAAGGCACGGGGTGGCGTAGATGTTCCTTCGCCGGAAAAACATCGGTAAGGTAGGGGTCGGCATTCAGACCCGCGAGGAGTAGTGATGAGCGAGGCGGTTACCATCCACCATGACCAGGCTGGTCATCAGTTCGAGACCAATGTGGACGGTCATCGTGCCTATCTGACCTATATGGACCTGGGCAAGCAGACCCTGGATATCTATCGCACCTTCGTGCCCAACGCCTTGCGTGGCCGGGGCATCGCGGCGGCGCTGACCGAAAGGGCGCTGCAGTACGCTGAGGAAATGGGCTATACGGTGATCCCGTCCTGCTCCTACGTGGAGCGTTACATGGAGCGTCACCAGCGGCACGCGGCGAAGCTCTGAGAAAACGGATTCCCCATAAAAAAACGCCGGACTGAAAAGTCCGGCGTTTTTTTATGCGTTGCTTTTTATGCGTTGAAGCAGGCCGATCATTTGCGCTGACGCTTTGGCAGCACGTCCTTGAGCTTGGCGTGCATGCTGCGCAGGGTGTTCTCGGTCGCGCTCCAGTCGATGCAGGCATCGGTGATGGAGACGCCGTACTGCAAGTCGGCGAGGTCTTTCGGGATCGCCTGGCAGCCCCAGTTCAAGTGGCTTTCGACCATCAGGCCGATAATCGACTGGTTGCCTTCCAGGATCTGGTTGGCCACGTTCTCCATCACCAGCGGTTGCAGCGCCGGGTCCTTGTTGGAGTTGGCGTGGCTGCAATCGACCATGATGTTCGGCTTGATCTTGGCTTTGTTCAGCGCCTGCTCGCACAGTGCGACGCTGACCGAATCGTAGTTCGGCTTGCCGTTGCCACCGCGCAGCACCACGTGACCGTAGGCGTTGCCCTTGGTGGTGACGATCGACACGCCACCTTCCTGGTTGATGCCCAGGAAGCGGTGCGGGCTGGAAACCGACTGCAAGGCGTTGATCGCCACGGTGAGACCGCCGTCGGTGCCGTTCTTGAAGCCTACCGCCGACGACAGGCCGGAGGCCATTTCGCGGTGGGTCTGGGATTCGGTGGTGCGTGCGCCGATGGCCGACCAGCTGATCAGGTCCTGCAAGTACTGCGGCGAGATCGGGTCCAGGGCTTCGGTGGCGGTGGGCAGGCCCATTTCCGCCAGGTCCAGCAGCAACTGGCGACCGATGTGCAGGCCATCCTGGATCTTGAAGGAGTCATCCAGGTACGGGTCGTTGATCAGGCCTTTCCAGCCGACGGTGGTCCGGGGTTTCTCGAAATACACGCGCATGACCAGGTACAAGGTGTCGGAGACTTCCGCCGCCAGTACTTTCAGGCGCTCGGCGTATTCGTGGGCGGCCTTGATGTCATGGATCGAGCAGGGGCCGATGACCACGAACAGGCGATGGTCGGTGCCGTCCAGGATGTTGCGAATGACTTCCCGGCCCTTGGTCACGGTGCGCAGGGCAGCGTCGCTCAGGGGAATATCGCGCTTGAGCTGGTCAGGCGTGATGAGGGTCTCGTTGGAGGCGACGTTAAGGTCATTGATCGGTAAATCAGCCATCGTGTTACTCGTCAGGTCACGGGTGCCGGCCGCCAGCGATCCCCGCGCGGCGGTGCACAGCGGATTTTAAGCGCGTCGGGGAGCCGAACCTTATCGCGTTACGAGGTGGCTCGACAATGGGCTGGGACGGGTTTAATGCCCTATCGGCTGGGGAAAAGGCCTTGGCGGTGGCTCTGGGACAGATTCGTGAGCCGATGTAATGAAGATTGCATGCCAGGCTGCTCGCGCTGATAGTGTGCAGGGGCTTTTTACCAGGAGAGTTGCAACGATGCAGGCAGGGGTTAAACCGCGGATCGGGATGATCGGCACCGGGGCGATTGGCGGGTTTTATGGTGTGATGCTGGCGCGTGCCGGTTTTGATGTGCACTTTTTGCTGCGCAGCGAATTTGCCGCCGTGGCCGAAGCCGGTTTGCGAATCGACAGCGCGGTTCACGGCGCGCTGGCCCTCGACCCCGTCCAGGCGTATCGCGCGGCAGCCGACATGCCGCCCTGCGACTGGTTGCTGGTCGGCGCCAAGACCACCAGCAATGCCGACCTGGCTCCGGCCATTGCCCAGGCTGCCGCCGACGGGGCAAAAGTCCTGTTGCTGCAGAACGGCCTGGACGTTGAGGGCGACCTTCGACCGTTGTTGCCCGATTCGCTGCATCTGCTGGGTGGCCTGTGCCTGATCTGCGTGCACCGCGTCGGCCCTGGCGTCATCGCCCACCAGGCCCTTGGCGCGGTCAACGTCGGTTATCACAGCGGTCCCTGTGCCGATCAGGCGCAACGCATGGCGATCGTCGAAGAGGCGGCGAGGTTGTTCCGCAGCGCCGGTATCGAGGCCCAGGCCATGCCAGGCCTGCAACAGGCTCGCTGGCAGAAGCTGGTGTGGAATGTGCCGTACAACGGTCTTTCGGTTCTGCTGGGCGCCAGTACCACGCCGTTGATGGCCAACGAGCATAGCCGCGAATTGATCCAGGCACTGATGGCGGAGGTGGTCCGCGGTGCGCAAGCCTGCGGGCATCACATCGCGCCGGGTTATGCCGAGTATCTGTTCACGATGACCGAGAAGATGCCCGATTACTGGCCGAGCATGTACCACGATTATTCCCACAAGCGAGCGCTGGAGCTGGACGCGATCTACGGCCGGCCATTGGCGGCGGCGAAAGCGGCAGGGTGTGAGCTGCCGAAAATCGAAGCCTTGTATCAGGCGTTGGCGTTCATGGATCGCTGTAACCGCTGAGCGGGGCGAAAGGGGGGAGCTGCATGGCAAACAACATCGACGACAAACTGGTGCTGGCGATTTCGTCGCGGGCGCTGTTCGACCTGAGGGAAAGCCACAAGGTGTACCTGTCGAGTGGCGTCGAGGCCTATCGGCAATACCAGATCGAGCATGAAGACGAAGTCCTGGCACCCGGTGACGCGTTCGCCCTCGTGCAGAAACTGCTGGACCTCAACGAACACCTGGGGCGTGCCCGGGTCGAGGTGATCCTGGTGTCGCGCAACAGTGCTGACACCGGCCTTCGGGTGTTCAACTCGATCCATCATTATGGGCTGGCGATTTCGCGCGCGGCCTTTGTTGGCGGGCGCAGTCCTTACCCTTACCTCAAGGCATTCGGCTGTGACCTGTTCTTGTCCACCCACGCTGAGGACGTGCGCAGCGCGCTGGACGCCGGGTTTGCCGCGGCGACCATCCTGTCGGGTGGGGCCAGTCGTGCCGCCAGCGGAGAACTGCGCATTGCGTTCGACGGCGATGCCGTGCTGTTTTCCGATGAGTCGGAGCGTGTCTATCAGGCCGGTGGTCTGGAAGCCTTCCAGGCCAGCGAGCGGCAGGCTGCCCGAGAGCCGCTGCGAGGCGGGCCGTTCAAGGGCTTCCTGGCGGCGCTCAACGCGCTGCAGCGCGAGTTTCCCGAGGACGCCTGCCCCATCCGCACCGCCCTGGTGACCGCCCGTTCGGCACCGGCCCACGAGCGGGTCATCCGGACGTTGCGTGAGTGGGATATCCGTTTGGACGAGTCGCTGTTTCTCGGCGGCCTGACCAAGTCGGCCTTCCTGGAGGCCTTCGCCGCCGATGTGTTTTTCGATGACCAGACCGGTCACTGCGAACTGGCCCGGGAGGTGGTCGCCACCGGTCACGTGCCCCATGGCATCAGTAACGAAATAAAGCCCTGACGACCTCGGGGCCGGGACGTCAGGCCGCACGTCGCAGTCCCCAAGGCGCTGCTAAGCTGAATCAATCTCCGCCATTCTGGCACGTGAGGAGGTCACATGATTCGTTCGATGCTGTACGCCACAGACCTGGGTCTTTATGCCCCTTATGTGATGCAGCATGCCTTGGCGCTGGCACGGACGTTTGAAGCCGAGTTGTATGTGGTGCATGCGGTAGAGCCGATGGGGCTGTTCGCCGAATCGGTGTTGCAAAGCTATCTCGACGAGCAGGCGCTGAACGAATTCCATCGCCAAGGTCTGAATACGGTGATGGCCAATATCGAACAGCGGGTGCTCGACAGTTTTCGTGAGGAATTGGGGGAAGGGCAACAGGACTTGAAACTGATCAAGTCGGTCAGGGTGTATCAGGGCGATCCTTCCCAGGTCATCCTGGAGCAGGCTGCGAAACTCTCCGTTGATTTGCTGATCGTAGGCAGTCATTGCCAAGGGGCGAATGGTGAAACCCCCTTGGGCAGGACCGCTGCCCGGGTATTGCAGTTATCCCGGGTGCCGGTCTACCTGGTGCCGCTGGTACAGCGTCGACGCCAGGGCGAGGCTTGAGGCTAAATGATGGCGTTTTATAAAAAGTTCTAGATTTATTGTCGCAACCTTCCATATAGTTATATACCGTCGCTGATGCCCGTGGCGTCCAACTGCTTTGAGGGATACATATGAAGCTTCAACAACTGCGCTACATCTGGGAAGTGGCGCACCACGACCTCAACGTTTCGGCTACTGCCCAAAGCCTCTACACGTCGCAACCCGGCATCAGCAAGCAGATCCGCCTGTTGGAAGACGAACTGGGTGTCGAAGTCTTCGCCCGCAGTGGCAAGCACCTGACCCGCGTGACCCCGGCCGGCGAGCGCATCATCACCACGGCTGGCGAGATCCTGCGCAAGGTCGAAAGCATCAAGCAGATCGCCCAGGAATTCTCCAACGAGAAAAAAGGCACCCTGTCGATCGCCACCACCCACACCCAGGCCCGCTATGCGTTGCCGCCGGTGATCAGCAACTTCATCAAGCAATACCCCGACGTGGCGCTGCACATGCACCAGGGGTCGCCGATGCAGATCGCCGAGATGGCGGCCGACGGCACGGTGGATTTCGCCATTGCCACCGAGGCCCTGGAGTTGTTCGGGGACCTGGTGATGATGCCGTGCTACCGCTGGAACCGCTGCGTGGTCGTGCCCCATGGCCACCCGTTGACCAAGCTGCCGAAGCTGACCCTCGAAGCCCTGGCCGAATACCCGATCGTCACCTACGTGTTCGGCTTCACCGGTCGTTCCAAGCTCGACGAAGCCTTCAGCCATCGTGGCCTGACGCCGAAGGTGGTGTTCACCGCCGCAGACGCCGACGTGATCAAGACTTACGTTCGCCTGGGCCTGGGCGTGGGCATCGTCGCGAAAATGGCCGTCGATACCAAGCTCGACAGTGACCTGGTGGTGCTGGATGCCAGCGAGTTGTTCGAATCCAGCGTGACCAAGATCGGTTTCCGTCGTGGCACCTTCCTGCGGGGTTTCATGTGCGATTTCATCGAGAAATTCGCACCGCACCTGACCCGGGAAGTCATGGCCAAGGCCATCCAGTGTCACAACAAGCAGGAACTCGAAGAGCTGTTCGACGGCGTCGAACTGCCGGTGCACTAAAAAACATTACCTGCCTAGATCGCCTCGGTGACAGCGAACTGTTGCCGGGCGCCGGCGACCACGATCTCCACTTCATCCCCTTCGAACTTGCCCAGCAGACCTCGGCCCAGCGGTGAGCGAGGGGTGATGACGGTGATCGGCTGGCCCACCAGCGAGACCTTCAAGCCGGCCGCATCCGGCCCAAGGAAGAGCCATTGCTGGCGGCCGTCCTCATCTTCCAAACCAATCAATGTGCCGACCTGAATGCCGCGCTGCTCGTCGTAAGGCCTCAACGTCAGGTTTTGACAGAGAGTGAGGGCCTGGCGGATTTCCTCCACGCGCCTGGCTTGTCCGGCGGCGAGGTAGGACGCCTCGAGGCCCAGGGTGTCGTATTTGTTCTCGGCGATGTTTTCTTCGTGGGTCGCGGTTTCGTAGGCGGTCTGCGCGGCGCGTTCGGCGATGTCGAGATCAATCTTGAGCTTGTCGAGGATCAACTGGTGGACGGTCTGTTTGTTCATATCATTCGCAGAATTGCAGCACGTTGGCGCGGCTTTTTTCACTGGGCGCGTTCTGGTCTTGCTGCAGCCAGAACTGGCACTTGGGGTTGGACTGGTTGCGAGGATTGTTGCGGGCCTGATCAAGCGCCTGGCGCTGCTCGTTCCTTTGCAGGTTCTGCTGATACTGCTCGAACATTGGTGTGGGCGGCTCCGGCTCCGGGGCCGGTTGCACCGCTGGCGGTTGTGCCAGTTGATGGACGGCGGCGGCCACCGGTGCCAGTTGTTCGTTGAACAGGAATCTGGACAGCAGCCAGCCCGTCAACACGATGGCCAGGAACCCCAGCCACAGGCCCAGGGCAATGCTGAAGGTCAATTGCAAAGCCGTAAGGCGCGAGGGTGTCGATTGATCGGGCATGGCTGCTTCCTGGCAGAGTCATGGGCAGGCGCTGATTGTCGCATGAAGATTAATCGCCGTCGGCTCTTCTGCGCGATCGGTTTATTCGGGACAATCAGGCCTTTGTCATAGGGAGTCGGGAATGGCTGTGCGCTGGGATATTTTTTGCACCGTCGTCGATAACTATGGCGACATCGGTGTCACTTGGCGCCTGGCTCGGCAATTGGTGGCCGAGCACCCATGCGCGGTGCGGCTATGGGTCGACGACCTGCGTGCCTTCGAACGGCTGTGTCCGCAAATCGATATCAGCCTGTCCGAGCAATGGCAGCAGGGTGTGCAAGTGTGTCACTGGCCTGCGGACTGGCAGCCCACCGAGGCCGCCGAGGTGGTGATCGCCGCGTTTGCCTGCCAGTTGCCGAGTGCCTACATGGAAGCGATGGCTGAGCGCCAGACCACGCCCTTGTGGATGAACCTCGATTATTTGAGCGCCGAGGACTGGGTGATCGGTTGCCATGGTTTACCGTCAGTCAAATACAAGCACGTGCAGAAATATTTCTTTTTCCCAGGCTTTCGGGAGGGAACAGGTGGCTTGCTGCGTGAGGCCGGTCTGCTGGAACGGCGTCGGCAATTCCAGCAGGATGCCGAGGCGCAAAGTCGTTTCCTGCAAGGATTGGGCGTCGAGCGGGCGCCGGAGGCTTGCCTGATCTCGTTGTTTGCCTACGAGAACGCAGGTTTGGCGAGTTGGTTTGACGCGATGGCAACCGACGCCCAGGCCTTTCATGTGCTGGTCCCCGAAGGCCGGGTGCTGGGCGATGTCGAGCGGTGGCTCGGTGTCGAAGGCCTGAAGGCCGGTGCGCTGCATCGACGCGGCGCACTGACGGTGCAGGTGCTGCCGTTCGTCCGCCAGGATCAGTACGACCAATTGCTGTGGTGCTGTGATTTCAACGCCGTGCGTGGCGAAGATTCCTTCGTGCGCGCCCAATGGGCCGGTCGGCCGATGCTCTGGCATATCTACCAGCAGGAAGAAGACGTTCACCTGGAAAAGCTCGAGGCATTTCTCAGGCTCTACACCCAGGGGCTTTCGGAGACAGCGGAAAAAGCGATCAGCGGTCTTTGGCGGGCCTGGAATGCCGGCCAGGACATGGCCGAACATTGGAAAGCGACTCGCCAAGAGCAGCGGGAACTGGCCGAACATGCCCAGGCGTGGTGTCTGGAACAGGCCTCGCGACCCGATCTTGCCGCAGCGCTGGTGAAGTTTTATGGAAATTGGATATGATACGCGGCCTAGATTTTTGTAAATCCCATCCAAATTCGGATATTCGCAATGAAAACTGGTAAAGAACTGAAACCCGGGACCGTGATCCGTCTCGAAAACGATCCTTGGCTGGTTCAGAAAGCTGAGTTCACCAAGTCGGGTCGTAACAGCGCGATCATGAAGACCAAGCTGAAGAACCTGCTGACCGGTTACAAGACCGAGATCGTCTACAGCGCCGACGACAAACTGGACGACGTGATCCTCGACCGCAAAGAAGCGACCCTGTCCTTCATCAGCGGCGACACCTACACGTTCATGGACACCACTGACTACACCATGTACGAGCTGAACGCCGAAGACATCGAAAGCGTTCTGCCATTCATCGAAGAAGGCATGACCGACGTCTGTGAAGCCGTGTTCTTCGAAGAGCGCCTGGTTTCCGTAGAACTGCCGACCACCATCGTGCGTCAGGTTGACTACACCGAAGGCTCCGCTCGCGGTGACACTTCCGGCAAGGTCATGAAGCCTGCCAAACTGAAGAACGGTACCGAGCTGTCGGTCGCTGACTTCATCGAAATCGGTGACATGATCGAGATCGATACCCGCGAAGGCGGTTCCTACAAAGGCCGCGCTAAATAAGCGAAGCCTTCTGTATGAAAAAGCCCGACCATTGAGTCGGGCTTTTTTATTTCAGGACTACACCACCGATTCCCGTGGCGAGGGAGCTTGCTCCCGCTGGGCTGCGCAGCAGCCCCAACCCAGGCAACTCGGTCATTCAGTCGTGCCGCCTTAACCGATTACGAGTGCTGCGCAGCCGAGCGGGAGCAAGCTCCCTCGCCACAAAGGCTTCTCCTGGTTCCATCATTATTTCAAGTGCTGCTTGAGCTCTTCGGATACCTGCAACATCGCCGAACGCACCGCAGGCACCTGGCTGACCACGTTGAGCAAGCCATAGTCGTGGATCATGCCGTTGTAGCGCACCGCCGTGACGGGCACACCGGCTGCGTCCAGCTTGCGGGCGTAGGCTTCACCCTCATCGCGCAAGACATCGGCCTCGGCGGTCTGCACCAGCGCTGGCGGCAGGCCCTTGAGTTGGGCGGTGCTGGCCCGCAGCGGCGAGGCATAGATCTCGCCGCGTTGCCCGGCATCGGTGGTGTAGTTGTCCCAGAACCACTTCATCATGTTTTTACTGAGGAAGTGTCCTTCGGCGAACTGGTTGTAGGACGCCGTCTCGAAGCTGGCATCGGTCACCGGCCACAGCAATGCCTGGAAACGGATCGCCGGCGTGCCTTTGTCCTTGGCCATCAGGGCCACGACCGCCGCCATGTTGCCGCCGACGCTGTTGCCCACCACGGCCAGGCGCTTGCCGTCGACGTTGATTTGCTTGCCGTGCTCGGCCACCCATTTCGTCGCGGCGTAGGCCTGGTTGATCGCCACCGGGTAATGCGCCTCGGGTGAGGGCGTGTAGTTGACGAACACCGCGACAGCACCCGAACCCGCCACCAGATCCCGAACCAGTCGTTCGTGGGTCGGGAAGTCCCCCAATACCCAGCCACCGCCGTGGAAGAACATGAACACGGGCAACTCACCCTTGACCCCGGCGGGGCGCACGATGGTCAGGCTGATCGGCTGGCCATCGACCTGGATGGTTTTCTCGCTGACATCGGCCTTGGGCAAGGTCAGTTTGACCCCCGCCTGGGCGCCCACCAATACGGCGCGGGCGTCCTTGGGCGACAGCTGCTCCAGTGGCTTGCCGGTACCGGCATTGAGCACGTCGAGAAACGCCTGGGTGTTATGTTCGACGATGCCGTCGGCGAAGGCACTGCTGACGCTGAGGGCAAGAAGGGTGGCGGTCAGGGCTTTGCTGAGCGTGTTCATGTGTATCTCCTTAAGTTCGGGGTCTAGGGTCGGTGGTCAGACAGTCACATGCAGGCGCACATCCACGTTGCCGCGGGTGGCGTTGGAGTACGGGCAGACTTGGTGAGCCGCGTCCACCAGGCTTTGCGCGTCGGCCTGGTCCAGCCCTGGCAGGCTGATGTGGAGGTCGATGTCGAGGCCGAAACCGCCAGGGATCTGGCCGATGCCGACATGGGCGGTAATCGAGGCGTCGTCCGGGATCTTGCGTTTGCTCTGGCTGGCCACGAATTTCAGGGCGCCGATGAAGCAGGCCGAGTAGCCGGCGGCGAACAGTTGCTCAGGGTTGGTCGCCGCACCGCCTGCACCGCCGAGTTCCTTGGGCGTGGCGAGTTTGACGTCAAGGATGTTGTCACTGGAGATCGCACGACCATCACGGCCGCCGGTGGAGGTTGCGATTGCGGTGTAGAGCGTTTGCATGATGAGAGCCTCGTTTCTGGGTTGGTTTTCTGCGCTAAATGTTTGCGCGCTAAGTAGGTGTGAAGAGAATTTATAGCGCTAATATTTTGTGCGCAATATAAATTTTCGAGGCGAGCATGAAAAAGCAAGCTGAAGAGGCTTGTAACCCTTGAGCTAGAGCGGTTTTGGATGTTAAAAAAATTTTAGCAGTGGCTTGGTAGGCAGGGAGGCCGCTATCGCGAGCAAGCTCGCTCCCACAGAGATCTGCTGGATGACGCAGGCCTTGCTCACACCAGAAATCCAATGTGGGAGCGAGCTTGCTCGCGATAGCGGTGGGTCAGTTGGCGGGGCTATCGGATGTGTCGACGCCTTCGCGAGCAAGCCCGCTCCCACAGAAGTCTGTTGGATGGCGCAGACTTTGCGGACACCAGAAATCCAATGTGGGAGCGAGCTTGCTCGCGATGGCGGTGGATCAGTTGACGAGATATTGGATGTGTCGGCGCCTTCGCGAGCAAGCCCGCTCCCATAGGGGGGAGGTCAGAGGCTGTCTTGCAAATGCCCGCGCAGCGTTTGCAGGTCAAGTTGCAGCTTCTTCAACTGCTCCAGGGTCTGGCCGCTGGCGGCGAGGATGCATTGGGGGATGTCGAGGGCCTTTTGCTGCAGGGCACGGCCCTGTTCGGTGAGTTCGACAATCACCACGCGTTCGTCCTCACGGCTGCGGGTGCGGCTCAACAGGCCTTCGGCCTCCAGGCGCTTGAGCAATGGGGTCAGCGAGCCGGGATCGGTAAGCAAACGTGTGCTGATTTCACCGACGGTCAATCCGTCCTTTTCCCACAACACCATCATCGCCAGGTATTGCGGATATGTCAGGCCCAGGGCCTGTAGCAACGGCTTATAGACCTTGGTCATCAGCAGCGACGTGGAGTGCAGGGCGAAGCAGACCTGGTTGTCGAGCAACAGGGCTTCACAGGCTTCGGGGGTGTCGCGCAACGTGTTCATGGCAAAACCTTCAATCATTGATCGTTACGAATCTAGCGGGCAAATCTTTAATGCGCCAGATAATTCTGACGACCTGATCAGATGTCCCGTTTCCCCGTTGTTGCCGACTGCGTAGGATATGCGCCCTGAGAAAAGGGGAATCGTCTTGTTCGAATTTGCGCTGTTTTTGGTGTTTGGTGCCGTGTTGGGCACCTTGGGGGGATTGTTCGGGATCGGTGGCGGGCTGATTGCCATTCCGGTCTTGGGCGTCTGGTTCGGCCTCGATCAGCAACTGGCCCAAGGTACGGCGCTGGTCATGGTGGTGCCCAATGTCATGCTTGCGTTGTGGCGCTATCACCAGCGCAATCGCATCGAGTTGCGCCATGTCCTGCCGTTGGCCTCCATGGGGTTCTGCTTTGCCTGGCTCGGCTCGATCTGGGCCGTGGGGATCGACGCGGACAGCATGCGGATCGGCTTCGTGGCGTTCCTGATCGCGCTGACGCTCTACAACCTGGTCCGCATGTTCGCCGCCACCGCACCCGCTTCGGCGCAGATGCGTCATGGCTGGCCATGGCTCGGCGTGCTGGGAGCCGCATCCGGCACCATGGGCGGTCTGTTCGGTGTCGGCGGGGCCGTGGTCGCCACGCCGATCCTGACCAGTATTTTTGGCACCACCCAGGTGGTTGCCCAAGGCTTGTCCCTGGCGCTGGCCTTGCCCAGTACCGGCGTGACCCTCGCCACGTATGCGTTTCACCACGAAGTGGACTGGAGCATCGGCTTGCCGCTGGCCGTCGGTGGCCTGCTGAGCATCAGTTGGGGGGTAAAAGTCGCCCACGCCTTGCCGGAGCGGCTGTTGCGTGGGCTGTTCTGCGGTTTCCTGGTGCTGTGCGCGGTGTTGCTCGCCTTTAAAGTTTGAAACCTTCGACGATGTGTTCGGCCAGGCACTCGGTGATCGGCGACGGGTTGTGCAGGTTGCGGATCAGCATGATGCTGGCCTCGGGCAGTTCCGGCAGGTCTTCGGCCTCGCCCAGTACGCGCATGTCCGGGGTCAGCAGGCTTTCCAGTTGCGCCGTGATTGCCAGGCCGGCACCCACCACCGCCATGAGCGCCGACAGGCTCGAGCTGTTGTAGGCCACGCGATAATCGCGGCCCATGGCGTCCAGCGCATTGCAGGCCCACTGCCGGCAGAAACAGTCACTGTTGAACATTGCCAGGGGCAGCGGTGTTTGTTCATGGACATTGAAGCAGGCGGCTTCGGCCCAGACAAAACGCTCCTTTCGCAGCAACTGGCCGATTTCGTCACCCGGCTTGCGGGTAACGATGGACAGGTCCAGGTCCTGGCGCAGCAGCAACTGCTTGGACGACTCGCAGTGCACTTCGATTTCGATCAGGGGATAGAACTGGGCGAAGCGTTGCAGGATGCCCGGCAAAAAGCGCATCACGTAATCATCCGGCGTGCCGATGCGCACGGTGCCGACCATGTGCGGTTCGCGCAGGGTATTGAACACCTCGCTGTGCAGCTTGAGGATCCGTCGGGCGTAACCCAGCAGTACCTGACCTTCGGCGGTGAGCTTGACCTGGCGCCCGTCGCGCTCGAACAGCCGTCGCTGCAAGACGTCTTCTTCCAGGCGCTTCATCTGCATGCTGACGGCAGACTGGGTGCGATTGACCAATTCCCCAGCCCGGGTGAAACCGCCTTGGTCGGCGATGGCGACAAAGGTACGCAGCACTTCCGTATCGATGCTCGGGTAACTCGACAATTGATCAATCTCCGAGATGTATTGCATAAGAAACATTCGTTGGATTGATCTTAGCGTTAGCGCGAGACTTGAGCCATCCCCAACGGAGGACATCACGATGAAAGGTCAAAAAGGTTATCTACTGATAGACAAACTCTCCCACGGCTTTTCCATCAGCGCCTTGCTGCACAAGTTTAGCCGCTGGTACGAATTGCACCACGAACGTGAACTGCTGGCCGGAATGAGCGACGAGGCGCTCAAGGACATCGGTGTGAGTCGTGCCGACGTGGAGCAGGAAGTGGTTCGGCCATTCTGGGATGACCCAATGCACAAATGAGCCATCCTTTCCTACACAAACCCCTTATTGGTGAGGTAGGTTGCGAGCAGACAAGGAGATCTCCATGCCCGCGACTGTGTCCTTTACCCTCAAACAGGCCCGGCGTCTGGCGTTGGCTGCCCAAGGATTCGATGGGCGGTCGTCGCCAGCTTCGGTGCAACCCTCGCGCCTCAACCGTCTGATCGAACGCCTCGGCGTCCTGCAGATCGACTCAGTCAATGCGCTGGTGCGCTCGCATTACCTCCCGTTGTTTTCCCGCCTCGGTGACTACCCCCGTGATTTGCTCGATCAAGCAGCCTGGAGCCAGGGCCGACGTCGCACGCTGTTCGAATACTGGGGCCATGAAGCGTCGCTGCTGCCGATCTCGATGTATCCGCTGATGCGTTGGCGCATGGATCGGGCGTTACGTGGCGAGGGCATCTACCACCAATTGGCGCGTTTCGGCCAGGAACGCCAGGATGTCATCCGCCGCGTCCTGGCGGCGGTCCAGGAGCAGGGCGCCCTTGGCGCAGGCAGCTTGTCCACCCGTCAGGAGAAGGCCGGGCCATGGTGGGACTGGAGCGCGGAGAAACATGCGCTGGAATGGCTATTCGCGGCGGGCGAAGTCACGGTGGCGGGGCGGCGTGGGTTCGAGCGGCTCTACGACTTGCCGGAGCGGGTACTGCCGGCTTCGATCCTGCAACAACCGTTGCCGGACGAAGCCCAGGCCCAACGCGCCTTGCTGGTACATGCCGCCGAAGCCTTGGGCATCGCGACCGAGAAAGACCTGCGCGACTACTTTCGCCTCGACCCGGCCGACAGCCGCGGGCGCTTGGCCGAACTGGAAGAGGCCGGGGAGCTGCTGCGCTGCCAGGTGCAGGGCTGGAAGCAACCGGCGTGGTGCCGACCCACGGCGAAAATCCCTCGCAAGGTCGCCGCCAGTGCCTTGCTGTCGCCGTTCGATTCGCTGGTCTGGGAGCGCGGCCGTACCGAGCGGTTGTTCGACTTTCGCTATCGCCTCGAAATCTACACCCCCGTGCACAAGCGGGTGTACGGCTACTACGTCTTGCCATTTCTGCATCACGAACGCATTGCGGCGCGGGTGGACTTGCGGGCGGAGCGGGCCTTGGGACAGTTGGCCGTGCATGCCGTGCACGAGGAGGCGCCGGGGCTGGACGAGGAGGGGATGCAGGCTTTGGCGCTGAACCTGTGGCGCATGGCCCGGTGGTTGGGATTGGAGCGGGTACAGCTCAATTGCCAGCGGGCGGGTGGGGTGCGGTTGGCGGTGGCGTTGGCTAAGTTGAGTGGTGACTGACCCGACGCTATCGCGAGCAAGCTCGCTCCCACAAGGAATCTCGGGTGACCACAAGCTTTGTGTTCACCGCCGATCCAATGTGGGAGCGAGCTTGCTCGCGATAGCAGTTTAACCGGCGAAGAAGAACCTACCGCCGAACCTGCTTCAACGTCTCCGCAATCAGAAACGCCAACTCCAGCGACTGATCGGCATTCATCCTCGGGTCGCAGTGGGTGTGGTAGCGGTCCGACAGCCCGTCCTCGGTAATCGGCCGCGCACCGCCGATGCATTCGGTGACATTTTGCCCGGTCATTTCGATGTGAATCCCGCCAGCATAGGTGCCTTCGGCTTCGTGGGCCTGGAAGAACTGCTTCACTTCACCGAGGATCTGCGCGAAGTCTCGGGTCTTGTAGCCGCTGCTGGCTTTGATGGTGTTGCCGTGCATCGGGTCGGAGCTCCACAGCACCTGCTTGCCTTCACGCTGCACGGCGCGCAACAGCGGTGGCAAGTGTTCGCCGACCTTGTTGGCGCCCATCCGGGCGATCAGGTTCAGACGGCCGGGGTCGTTGTCCGGGTTGAGCACGTCGATCAGGCGGATCAGGTCGTCCGGGTCCATGCTCGGACCGACCTTGACTCCGATCGGGTTGTTCACCCCGCGCAGGAATTCGACATGGGCACCGTCCAACTGGCGGGTACGGTCGCCGATCCACAGCATGTGGGCCGAGCAGTCGTAATAGTCGTTGGTCAGGCTGTCACGGCGCACGAACGCTTCTTCGTAATTGAGCAGCAATGCTTCGTGGGCGGTGAAGAAACTGGTTTCGCGCAATTGCGGTGAGCTGTCCATGCCGCAGGCGCGCATGAACGCCAGGGTTTCGTCGATGCGATCGGCCAGGTGGCTGTATTTTTCCGCCAGGGCCGAGTTGGCGATGAAGTCCAGGTTCCACTTGTGCACCTGGTGCAGATCGGCGAACCCGCCCTGGGCGAAGGCGCGCAGCAGGTTCAAGGTGGCGGTGGACTGGTGGTAGGACTGTAGCAACCGCTCCGGGTCCGGTACGCGGCTTTTTTCGTCGAAACCGATACCGTTGACGATGTCGCCCCGGTAGGCCGGCAGGGTCACGCCGTCGATGGTTTCGTCGTTGGCCGAGCGCGGCTTGGCGAATTGCCCGGCCATGCGCCCGACCTTGACCACCGGGCAGCCGGCGGCAAAGGTCATGACGATCGCCATCTGCAAGAGCACCTTGAAGGTGTCGCGGATCTTGGCCGCAGAGAACTCGGCAAAGCTTTCGGCGCAGTCGCCGCCTTGCAGCAGGAACGCCCGGCCCTGGGTCACCTCGGCGAACTGACGGCGCAATTCCCGGGCTTCACCGGCAAACACCAATGGCGGATAACTGGCCAGGGTCTGCTCCACCTGCAACAGGTGCGCGGCGTCGGGGTAGCGGGGTTGTTGCTGGATCGGCAGGGCGCGCCAGCTGTCAGGGCTCCAGGGTTGGCTCATCATGATCTCTAGGTGATTTACGCTCGGACGGCCATGTTATCAGCAAATTAGTGCGTGACCTGTTCCGCTTGCTTCGCGGACAATCGCGCCTTTGTCCCGTATCCGCAGGCTCATGCCGGCACGGCAATCATCAGGAGATGAAATGACAGAGGAGCGCGTCGAGCATTTGCTCGCCGAGGCGCACGACGAATTCGGCATGATTCGCGTATTCGAAGTGGCCGATTACCGGTTTCTGGAGTTCGGCGATGCCATCGAGCAAAGCTGCGTGTTCACGGCGGATCCGAGCTGGCTCGAATATGACTACACCCGCGCCATGCTCATCGGTGCGTTGTGTCACGAGCAGCCGGAAAGCGCGCTGTTCCTGGGGCTGGGCGCCGGTACGCTGACCCAGGCCTGCCTCAAGTTCCTGCCGCTGGAAGACGTCGAGGCCATTGAACTGCGCCCTGACGTACCGCGCCTGGCCATCGAATACCTGGGGTTAGACGACGATCCGCGACTGTACATCCGCGTTGGCGATGCCTTGGAGTTGCTTGAAACGGCGGAGCCGGCGGACCTGATTTTCGTCGACCTTTATACCGATGTCGGCCCAGGCGTTGGGCACCTGGCCTGGGGGTTCCTGGAAAACTGCCAGAAACGCCTCAACCCGGGCGGCTGGCTGGTGATCAACCAATGGGCCACCGACGACGGCAAGCCCTTGGGCGCGGCGCTGTTGCGCGGCTTGTACCACCGGCATTACTGGGAGCTGCCGGTGAAGGAGGGCAACGTGATCCTGATTGTGCCTGCGGACCTGGATCAGGAACTGGACATGCAAGGACTGGTCGCCAGGGCCGAAGGGCTGGCGCCGCGGCTGGGCTATTCCTTGCAGTCGTTGATCAAGGCCATTCGCCCGGCGACTTGATCAGAGAAGCCAAAAACCCTTATGGCGAGTGAGTTCCCCTGTGGCGAGGGAGCCTGTTCCCGCTGGGGCGCGAGCGGCCCCCCTTTCGATTTCAAATATCAACCCAGGCGTCTGCTTCGCAGCCGAGCGGGAGCAGGCTCCCTCGCCACAGGGGCGAAGACGTCTGGAGATGAATCGTTTTAGCTGGCGGCTCCAAGGCCTTGCGACAGCGAGCCCCATAACGGGGTTTGGTAATAAAAAAAGCTCCCTTTTCGGGCGAATTCCGGTATAGTGCGCGCCGGCCTTTAGCCGGGCCGCGTCAAGGTAGCGCAATTCTCCGAAGTCAGCTTCGGTTGCATGTCCGCACAACGGATGCTTCCACGACGTTCTTTTTCCATTCATTCGTTTTCGCAAATCCCCGCCGACAAAGCAGCCAGGGCGACTCTTGAGTCTCAACACGGCATGCGCAGCTTTGGAGCATGGGTCTTTGCGGATGCACTTAGAGGCAGACCCATGACCCAGGAAACCGGCGGCTTCGCCGCTTTTAATCTCAACCCGAACATTCTTGCTGCCGTCACCGCGACCGGCTACGAAGAACCTTCGGCGATTCAGCAGCAATCGATCCCGATCATCATGGCCGGCCACGACATGATTGGCCAGGCGCAAACCGGTACGGGTAAAACCGCTGCGTTCGCCCTGCCGATCCTGCATCGCATCGATCCTGCCAAGCGCGAACCGCAAGCCCTGATCCTGGCGCCAACCCGTGAGTTGGCGCTGCAAGTAGCCACCGCTTTCGAAACCTACTCCAAGCAAATGCCTGGCGTTACCGTTGTGGCCGTTTACGGCGGCGCCCCGATGGGCCCACAACTGAAAGCAATCCGTAATGGCGCGCAGATCGTTGTCGCCACTCCGGGTCGTCTGTGCGACCACCTGCGTCGTGACGAGAAAGTCCTGGCTACCGTGAACCACCTGGTTCTCGACGAAGCCGACGAGATGCTCAAGCTGGGCTTCATGGATGACCTGGAAGTCATCTTCAAGGCTCTGCCAGCAACCCGCCAGACTGTATTGTTCTCGGCCACCCTGCCGCAATCGATCCGTGCCATTGCCGAGCGCCACCTGCGCGATCCGCAACACGTGAAGATCCAGACCAAGACTCAGACCGTCACCGCGATCGAACAAGCTCACCTGCTGGTGCACGCCGACCAGAAGACTTCCGCCGTTCTCAGCTTGCTGGAAGTGGAAGACTTCGACGCCCTGATCATGTTCGTGCGCACCAAGCAAGCGACCCTGGACCTGGCCAGCGCCCTGGAAGCCAAAGGCTACAAAGCCGCTGCGCTGAACGGTGACATTGCCCAGAACCAGCGTGAGCGCGTGATCGATTCCCTCAAGGATGGCCGCCTGGACATCGTTGTGGCGACCGACGTCGCTGCCCGTGGCCTGGACGTTCCGCGCATCACCCACGTATTCAACGTGGACATGCCGTACGATCCGGAATCCTACGTTCACCGTATCGGCCGTACCGGCCGTGCCGGTCGCGAAGGCCGCGCGCTGCTGCTGGTCACCCCGCGTGAGCGCCGCATGCTGCAAGTGATCGAGCGTGTGACTGGCCAGAAGGTGGCTGAAGTTCGCCTGCCGGACGCCCAGGCCGTTCTCGATGCCCGCATCAAGAAACTGACCAACAGCCTGTCGCCCCTGGTGGCTGATGCCGAATCGACCCACGGTGAGCTGCTTGATCGCCTGACCGCCGACATCGGTTGCACCCCACGCGCCCTGGCCGCCGCACTGCTGCGCAAGGCCACCAATGGCCAAGCGCTGAACCTGGCTGCAATCGAGAAGGAACGTCCCCTGGTGCCGAACAACGCACCGCGTGGCGATCGTCCTGAGCGCACCGGTGACCGTCCGGACCGTGGTGATCGCGAGCGTCGTGCACCGATCTCGCTGGCCGAAGGTCGTGCGCGCTGCCGTACCGCGCTGGGTGCCCGAGACGGCATCGCGGCCAAGAACCTGCTGGGTGCCATCCTCAACGAAGGCGGCCTGGCCCGCGAAGCGATCGGCCGCATCCAGGTGCGTGACAGCTTCAGCCTGGTCGAGCTGCCGGAAGATGGTCTGGAGAAGTTGCTGACCAAGCTGAAAGACACCCGCGTGGCTGGCAAGCAGCTCAAGCTGCGTCGCTACCGCGAGGATTGATCGGCTCTTGGGCTGATTGATCGAACATGAAAAATCCCCGACTGGTTCGGGGATTTTTTTTTGGTGCGCCCAGCATGGGCGCAATCTTGTGGGTGAAAGTCCCGCCGTAAGCTGACCACAGCGAATGAAGTGAAGCGCAACTGCATGAGGGCGACCGAGTGTGGGGAGGAAGCGTGGAGCGAAGCCGTGAGCCGATGAACAAGAACCGGATATAAGGCGAAGCCGACCAGGGTGAGCGGGCCAAAAACCGCGAAACTCTTGTGGTCAAAGGGCGGCTGCGTAGATCCGGCGGCTGTGCGGTGAAGGATTGCGTTCTTACCTGGGGAGATCTCGCCTTATGCCTGAAAGGGCGACGGTGCAAACCGGAGCGAGAAGTCAGCAGAGGCCGTAGTAGTCTTTTTTTCTTTTTTTTGACGAAGGGCCGAACGAGAGAAAGCGTCATAGGCCATGTTGATGCGAAAGACCGGAAGTCAGATGCCTGCCAAACGCGGGGCGGATGGGAGGGACGCGAGCGGTGAAGCCGTGAGTGCCTCCATCAGCGACGAGGTCAATTGCCCGCAAGATGAATCCTACAACGCAGGGCAAGGGCTGCTGGAACGGGCCTTTGCGAGAGCGAACCTGAAACGGGCTTGGAGACGAGTCAGGGCCAACAAAGGAGCTGCTGGAGTCGACGGTTTGGACATTGAACAGACCGCCAAACTTTTGCAGTCCCGATGGCCTGTGATCTGCGAACAGCTTCTTTCAGGCGTCTACCGGCCCAGTCCGGTACGGCGCGTGGTCATTCCCAAGCCTGACGGCGGTGAACGCGAGTTAGGCATTCCAACGGTCACCGACCGGTTGATTCAACAAGCGCTGCTGCAAGTCCTGCAACCACTGCTCGATCCAACCTTCAGTGAACACAGCTACGGCTTTCGTCCGGGGCGCAGTGCGCAGGACGCCATCCTGGCGGCTCAGCGCCATGTGTCTGCGGGGCTCAAGGTGGTAGTGGATGTTGATCTGGAGAAGTTCTTCGACCGGGTCGACCACGACATCTTGATGGATCGCTTACGCAAACGGATAGCAGATCAGGCGGTCATTCGCCTGATCCGTGCGTATCTGGATGCGGGAACGCTGATCAATGGCGTGGTCGAGAAAAGCCGCCTGGGGACGCCGCAAGGCGGCCCGCTGTCGCCGTTGCTGGCGAACGTGCTGCTGGACGAAGTGGATCGAGAGCTTGAACGCCGAGGTCATAGTTTTGTGCGCTATGCCGATGATGCGAATGTGTACGTTCGCAGTCAGAAGGCCGGGCAGCGAGTGATGTCCTTGCTCAAGTGTCTGTATGAAAAGCTGCACTTGAGCGTCAACGAGAGCAAGAGTGCGGTGACGAGTGCGTTTGGTCGCAAGTTTCTGGGATACGCCTTCTGGGCCTCTCAGGGCGAAGCCAAGCGAGCCGTCTCATTTAAAGCGCAAAAGCAGTTCAAGCAGCGAATACGCTGGCACACCCGACGCTCATGTGGCCGTAGTTTGCAGCAGATCGTCGATGATCTGCGCCCTTACATTCTGGGTTGGAAAGCTTATTTCGGACTGTCGCAAACCCCAGCCGTCTGGCGCGAGCTGGACGAATGGATACGGCACCGATTACGAGCAATCCAGCTCAAGCAATGGAAGCGCGGAACGACGACCTACCGGGCGTTGCGGGCACTGGGGGCGAGTGTGGAAGTCGCGAGGAAGATCGCGGGGAATGCTCGCCGTTGGTGGAGCAACAGCCGGTATGAGCTGAACCGTGTGCTGAGTATCGCCTGGTTCGACAGCTTGGGTTTACCGCGTCTCTCCTGACCTCAATCTCTCGAACCGCCCGGTGCGGACCCGCATGCCGGGTGGTGTGGCAGGGGAACGGCCTATGAAGGCCGTCCCCTATGCCGATCCTGGCGTTTGGTGTGTCTTCAGGGGAGGTGTCGTGGACGCCAATCGCGAGCAAGCTCGCTCCCACACCGGATTTGTGGCGCTCACAAACTCCCTGTGGGAGCGAGCTTGCTCGCGATTGCAGCGACGCGGTCCATCAGTCGAACCGATAGATATCCATCCCCAGCGTCCCCATCGTGAACCCCGCATGGGCAACACTGAATGTCCCACCCGCTCCCCGGGCAAAGTACAACGGCAACAAGTGCTCGTCGCTGGGGTGGCTGCGTACGGCATTGGGCGCTTGACGCCGGTAGTCGTGCAGCGCGGCCTCATCGTCGGCCGCCAGTCGCTCGACCATCCAATCGCGAAACGCCTTGGCCCAGGGTTCGATGCTGTCAGGGCCGGCGTTCCAGTCCAGGTCGCGCAGGTTATGAGTGATGCTGCCGGAGCCGATCAGCAGGACGCCCTCTTGGCGCAGGCTTGCCAGGGCCTGGCCGACCTGTGTCTGCAACACCGGTCCCTGGCGGCTGGGGAGGGAAACCTGCACCACCGGAATGTCGGCCTCGGGGTACATCAACGACAATGGCACCCAGACGCCATGGTCGGACGGCCGTTGAGGGTCGAGGCGGGCCGGCAGGTGCGCGGCGTTAAGCATGTCTGCTACCTGCATCGCCAGCTGAGGATCGCCAGGCGCGGGGTACTGCACTTCATACAGCGCGGGGGGAAAGCCCCCGAAGTCGTGCCAGGTGCGCGGCTGCGGATTGGCGCTGACCAGCAGTTCGTTGCTTTCCCAGTGGGCGGACACGATGACGATGGCCTTGGGCTTGGGCTTGGGCAATTGAGCTGCCAGGCGAGCCAGTGCCGGGCCGCTGGCACCGGGCTCCAGGGCGAGCATCGGTGAGCCATGGGAGATAAACAGGCTGGGCAGCATGAACGGACTCCTGAGCGTTAAGATGGGTCATCTTCCGTCAGGTCTATGATCTAAATCTAATATAAGTTTTAGCCCGTTTTGATCGAATTTTTGGAGCGAATCATGGAGCCCGAGTTTTGGCACAAGCGCTGGTCATCGAACCAGATTGGTTTTCATTTGCCGCAGGTGAACCCCTACCTGCAACGTTTCTGGCCGCAACTGGGATTGACCCAGGGCAGTCGGGTGTTGGTGCCGTTGTGTGGCAAAAGCCTGGATCTGCTGTGGCTTGCCCATCAGGGCTACTCGGTGCTGGGCGTGGAGTTGTCGGAAAAAGCCGCCACTGATTTTTTTCTTGAGCAGCAGCTTGAGCCGGTTGTGAGTGAAGAGGGGGCTTTCAGGGTGTTCCGTGCCGGTGATATCGAGATTCGCTGCGGTGATTTCTTTGCCCTGGGCCCGCAGGATGTGGCCGATTGCACGGGGCTGTACGACCGCGCTGCGTTGATTGCCTTGCCTATGCCGATGCGGGAGCGGTACGCGGCTCACCTGCAGGGGATCTTGCCCGGCGGTGTCGGTTTGTTGATTACCTTGGATTACAACCAGGATGAAATGCCCGGCCCACCGTTTTCCGTCGGTGATGATGAGGTGCGGCGGCTGTGGGGAGAGGGCTGGCGGCTGGAGGTTTTGCAGGAGCAGGATGTGCTGGGGGAGAGCTGGAAGTTTTTGCAGGCGGGGGTGACGAGGTTGGATGAGCGGGTGTATCGAATTTCCAGGTATTGATGAGCCCGTATCACTGGCTAATGCTGTTCACTTGAGCCGTTATTGAAGATCTTGAGGTGTGTATATCCATTGCTGCGGTAACGGCTGCTTAGGGATGGCCCTTACGGCGGGTCACTTTTGGAAGAGCCGGGAGCCGGACCAGCCAAAAGTAACCAAAAACGCTTTGCCCCACCACTCGGCACCTCGCCTAGGCTCGGTGTGCCCGAACGCAGGCATTGCTCCGTGGGCCGCCGCGAAGGGCCATCCATGGCCCAGCGCGGCTATCCCGGCATCCATGCCGGGATGCCCACTGCGCAATACCTGCGTTCGGCCAGCGTGGTTTAACGGGGCGTCCAGATCAAAGTCCAAAGAAAGAGCAAGAGCGGGATACATGCCAGCATCTGTTTAGCTGAACCACCGCTATCGCGAGCAAGCTCGCTCCCACACTGAATCTTCAGCAGACACAAAATCCATGTACACCGCAAAACCCGTGGGAGCGAGCCTGCTCGCGATGAGGCCAGCAAACCCAACATCCCTGTGACTGAACCACCGCCATCGCGAGCAGGCTCGCTCCCACACTCATCCCACAGGAGAAACGCGGTCCCGCCATGAACCAGGTCGGCTATCAGGCCGCCTCGCGGTGGACGTTGATCTCGGACGCCCCGTTAAACCACGATGGCTGAACGAAGGCGTTGTGGAGTGGGCACCTCGGCATGGATGCCGAGGTAGCCGCGCTGGGCCATGGATGGCCCTTCGCGGCGGGCCCACGGAGCAATGCCTTCGTTCAGGCATGCCGAGCCTAAGCGAGGCACCGAGTGGTGGGGCAAAAGCGTTTTTGGTTACTTTTGGCGCTCTTCCAAAAGTGACCCGCCGTAAGGGCGGAACCCTAAGTGGCCGTTACCGCAGCAACGGATATACACACCACTCTAAAAAACAGAGAACAAAAAAACGGCGCTTCCCATTTCTGAAGAGGCGCCGTTTTTTCTAAGTGAACAGCATTACGCTTGACGCTCGAACCTGTCAGCCGCGACGACGCAGAGCGTCAATACGCTCTTCCAGCGGCGGGTGACTCATGAACATGCGTGCCAGGCCCTGCTTGATGCCACCGTTGATGCCAAAGGCATTCAGGGTATCGGGCATATGCACTGGCAGGCCTTGCTCTGCACGCAGACGTTGCAGGGCACCGATCATGGCGCTGGTGCCAGCCAGGCGTGCACCGGCGTCGTCGGCGCGGAACTCGCGTTTGCGCGAGAACCACATGACGATGGCGCTGGCGAGGATGCCCAGTACCAGCTCGGCGAAGATCGTCGCCACGTAGTAGGCGATGCCCTGGCCTTCTTCGTTCTTGAAGATCACCTTGTCGACGAAATTACCGATGATCCGCGCGAAGAACATCACGAAGGTGTTCACCACGCCTTGGATCAGCGCCAGGGTCACCATGTCGCCGTTGGCAACGTGGCCGATCTCGTGGGCCAGCACGGCCTTGACTTCATCGGGCGAGAACCGCTCGAGCAAACCCTGGCTGACGGCGACCAGGGCGTCGTTCTTGTTCCAGCCCGTGGCGAAGGCGTTGGCCTCGTAGGCGGGGAAGATACCCACTTCCGGCATCTTGATACCGGCTTCGCGGGACAACTGCTCGACGGTCTGCAGCAGCCATTGTTCGTGACGCGTGCGCGGCTGGCTGATGATCTGGGTGCCGGTGCTCATCTTCGCCATCCACTTGGAGATGAACAGCGAGAACAGGGAACCGGCGAAACCGAACACCGCACAGAAGATCAGCAGCTGATTGAGGTTGAGGTCAACCCCATTGGCCGCCATGAACCCGTTGAAGCCAAAGAGGCTCAGGGTGATGCTGGCAATCAGCACGACCGCCAGGTTAGTGGCCAAGAACAGCAGGATGCGCATCATGGTTGTGAAAATCTCCTCATGCTAAAGATGTAGCGTTATGCGGGGTATATAAGGTGCTGCCGCAGGCTATTCAACTCGCCGACTATTTCAAACTGTGTCCTACAAGCGTCCTAAATGCTTGAAAGACTTTTCTGAAAGTGACCAGGGAAAAGAAATGCGGTGCCTGCCCCCCGTGAACGTTGAGCCCAGATGCACATTGGCCGTCCAGTCCCCAGTGTAGAAGGCCCGACGGAGTCGGCGGAACGGATATGTTGCTGAATCAAACAGCGTGCGAGGGGAGGACGCCTCGCACGCTGCCCGGCTTATTGACGGTAGGACTTGAGGAAGTTGCCGATCCGGCCAATGGCCTGGTCGAGGTCATCGACCCGCGGCAGGGTCACGACGCGGAAATGGTCCGGCCATGGCCAGTTGAACGCCGTACCCTGGACCACCAGCAGCTTCTCGGACAGCAGCAGGTCGAGGACGAACTTCTCATCGTTGTGGATCGGGCAGACCTTCGGGTCGATCCGTGGGAAGGCATACAGCGCGCCCATCGGCTTGACACAACTGACGCCGGGAATGTCGTTGAGCAGTTCCCAGGTGCGATTGCGCTGTTCCAGCAGCCGGCCCTGGGGCAGGACCAGGTCGTTGATGCTCTGGTAGCCGCCCAGCGCCGTCTGGATCGCATGCTGGCTCGGCACGTTGGCGCACAGGCGCATGTTGGCCAGCATGTCGATGCCTTCGATGTAGCTCTGGGCATGGTGCTTGGGCCCGGAGATGGCGATCCAGCCGGAGCGGAAGCCGGCGACCCGATAGGACTTGGACAGGCCGTTGAAGGTCAGGCACAACAGGTCCGGCGCCAGGGAGGCGGTGCATACGTGCACGGCGTCGTCGTAGAGGATCTTGTCGTAGATCTCGTCGGAGAACACCACCAGGTTGTGCTGGCGGGCCAGTTCCAGCATGCCCAGCAGCACTTCCCGGGAATACACGGCGCCGGTCGGGTTGTTCGGGTTGATGATCACCAGGGCCTTGGTATTGGGCGTGATCTTGGCCTTGATGTCCGCCAGGTCGGGAAACCAGTTGGCCTGTTCGTCGCACAGGTAATGCACCGGGTTGCCGCCGGACAGGCTCACGGCAGCGGTCCACAGCGGATAGTCCGGTGCCGGCACCAGCACTTCGTCACCGTTGTTGAGCAGGGCCTGCATGGACATCACGATCAACTCGGACACGCCGTTGCCCAGGTAGATGTCCTCGATGCCGATCCCTTCGACCTGCTTCTGCTGGTAATACTGCATCACGGCCTTGCGCGCGCTGAACAGGCCTTTGGAGTCGCTGTAGCCTTGGGCGGTCGGCAGGTTGCGGATGACGTCCTGGAGGATTTCATCGGGCGCTTCGAAACCAAAGGGGGCCGGGTTGCCGATGTTCAGCTTGAGGATGCGATGGCCTTCCTCTTCCAGGCGTTTGGCGTGCTTGAGCACCGGGCCGCGAATGTCGTAGCAGACGTTGGCGAGCTTGTTCGATTTGCTGACCTGCATGGCGATGTGTTCCCGAAAATGAACGATCCAGGCGGCGTATGAACTACCGTACTGGGAATCCTGCGTCTGTGCCCAGGCCTGACGCGGTATAGGTGCCACAATCCGTTTGAATGCGCATGACGTGACTGCCAGACTGGCGTCTGACGAGGCGCAATCATACGTGCCGCCCGATCTGCGGAAAAGCGTCGGATCGGGCTTTTTCAATTGCCGAGGTAGGACGATGGAAAAGTTGCAGAAAACCCTTGAAGAATGGCGCGCCATGCTCGACCCGGAGCAGTACAACGTCTGTCGGTTGAAGGGCACCGAGCGGCCATTCTCCGGCAAATACAACGCCACCAAGACCGACGGTGTGTATCACTGCATCTGCTGCAACGAGCCGTTGTTCGACTCGCAGACCAAATTCGATTCGGGCTGTGGCTGGCCGAGTTTCTACGCGCCCCTTGAAGGCAGCGCGGTGGTGGAGGTGCGGGACGTCAGCCACGGCATGATTCGCACCGAGGTGGTCTGTGCCAAATGCGACGCCCACCTGGGCCACGTCTTCCCCGACGGCCCGCCGCCCACGGGGTTGCGGTACTGCATCAACTCGGTGTGCCTGGATCTCGTGCCTCGGTAGGGACTGTTCACCATAATCCCCCTGTGGCGAGGGAGCTTGCTCCCGCTGGGCGGCGCAGCCGCCCCAAAACGGCCTGGCATAGTTCTCCTGGCAGACCGCGTCGGCCGGTTTTACGACGGCTGCGCCGCCGAGCGGGAGCAAGCTCCCTCGCCACAAAAGCCCGGGGGGCAGAGGTCATGGTTTCGGACAATTAAATTGCACACAATTGAATCGTTCGCTATCTTCGCCGCCTGTCCTATACATTTTCGGAGCCGTGCCATGAGCGACAACCTGCTGAGCATCCCGTGCACCACCATCAAGGGTGAGCAAAAGACCCTCGCCGATTTCGCCGGCAAGGCTGTGCTGGTGGTCAATACAGCCAGCCAGTGCGGATTCACCCCGCAATACAAGGGGCTTGAGGCGTTGTGGCAGACCTACAAGGACCAGGGTCTGGTGGTGCTGGGCTTTCCCTGCAATCAGTTTGGCAAGCAGGAGCCGGGCAATGAGGGGGCGATCACCGAGTTCTGCGAACTGAACTTCGGCGTGAGTTTTCCCCTGTTCAAGAAAATCGAAGTCAACGGCGCCAATGCCCATCCGCTGTTCGTCCAGCTTAAACAGCGTGCACCCGGCGTGCTGGGGTCCAAAGGCATCAAGTGGAATTTCACCAAGTTCCTGATCGGCAAGGACGGTCAGGTGGTCAAGCGTTTTGCCCCGACCACCAAACCCCAAGACCTGACCGGCGAGATCGAAGCGCTGCTCAAATGAATGACCTGTCAGCCGATTCGCTGAAGCTCGACAGCCAGTTGTGCTTCAAGCTGTACGCCGCTTCCCGTGCGGTGATCCGTGGCTACAAGCCGATGCTCGATCAGCTCGGCCTGACCTATCCGCAATACCTGGCGATGCTGGTGTTGTGGGAGTGGCAGGACACGGCTCCGCCACAGCCGACGGTCAAGGCCCTGGGCGAGCGTTTGCTGCTGGATTCCGGCACGCTGACGCCGCTGCTCAAGCGCCTGGAACAGTTGGACCTGGTCCAGCGCCAGCGTTCGGCCCGGGACGAGCGGGAGGTGCACTTGAGCTTGTCGGCTGCAGGGCGGGCCTTGCGCGAACAGGTCGGCCCGCTCAAGGCCCGCCTGTTATGCGACAGCGGTGTCGATCTGGACCGCCTGGGCGCGTTGCGAGACGGTCTCGATCATCTGCTGGGCCAGATCAAAGCGCTGACGTAGTGGGTACCCACTGATCCAGTACGGCCGCCAGCTCTTCGCGGCGGAATGGCTTGGACAGGTAATCGTTCATGCCAGAGGCCCGGCAGCGCTCACGTTCCTCAGGCATCGCGTTGGCCGTCAGCGCAACGATCGGCAGGTCCGACCAGCGCCCGCTGCGGCGAATCTGCCGGCTGGCTTCGTAGCCGTCCATCACTGGCATGTTGCAGTCCATCAACACCAGGTCGAACACGTGTTGTTCCAATTGATCCAGCGCTTCGACGCCGTGGGCCGCGACGGTGACTTCGCAGCCCAGTTTCACCAACATGCCCTTGGCCACCAGTTGGTTGACCGGATTGTCCTCCACCAGCAGCACCCGTCCACGCTTGGACGGCGTCAGGGTTTCGATCTGTGCGTCGTTGATGGTGGTCGCCTCGCTTTGCATGGCGCGCCGTAGAATCTGGTACAGCGCATGGCGCGCCAGCGGTCGGGCCTGTTGTATCAGCGGGGCGAGGGCGGCGGCTTCTTCGCCGGGCATGAAGCTGCCATAGGCGGTCACCAGCAGGATCGGCGCGTCAAAGGTCGGCCGCAGGTTGAACAGGCATTCCGGGCAGTCGGTGATCAGCACGTCAGGCTTGAGCCCCAGCAGCCCGTCATCGATGGAGCGCTGCACATAATCCAGCCCCCACCCCGGCAACAACATGTTCAGCAATTCGGCCAGGCCACTGCTGCTGGCGGTGATGGCGACGACGTTGCCGCGCAACCGTTCGACCGGGGTTGCCGGGAGATGACAGGGCAGGGGCAGGTCGGCGCAGAACTGACTGCCAAAACCGGCTTCGGAACTGATCGTCAATCGACCCTGCATGGCTTCGCAGAGGTTGTAGGTCAGTGCCAGGCCCAGCCCGGTGCCACCAAACTGGCGGGTAATCCCGGCGCCGGCCTGGGTGAACGGTTGCAGGATTCTCGCCTGGGCTTCCTGGGGGATGCCGATACCGGTGTCGCAGACTTCGATTCGCACGCCGCCTTCGTGATGGCTCAACTTCACGTCGACCCGGCCGAAGCGTGTGAACTTCAGGGCGTTGGACAGCAGGTTGCTGACGATCTGGCGCACCCGGGTCGGGTCGCCGAGCACCTGCGCCGGGAACCGGGGATCGATCAGGCAGGCCAGCTCGACACTGGGGGCCGCGTTCTGGGAAAGCAGGTTGGCGGTATCCTCCACCAGGGCGCCGAGGTCGAACGGGATGCGTTCGAGCTCCAGTTGACCGGCGTCGAATTTCGACAGGTCGAGGATGTCGTTGAGCAGTTCGACCAACACCTTGCCCGAGTCATGGGCAATCGAGAGCTGCTGCTGTTGCTCGGCCGTCAGGGGACCGTCCAGGGACAGGGCGATCATTCCCAGCAGGCCGTTGAGCGGCGTGCGGATCTCGTGGCTCATGTTGGCGAGGAACGCGGAGCGGGCTTCGGCCATGTCCAGGGCCGTGCGCCGGGCCACTTCCAGCTCCTCGTTGGACTGGCTGAGGCGGGCGTTGATGGCCTTGAGTTCGGCGGTGCGTGCCGAGACGATGTTTTCCAGTTGCGCCAGGTATTCGGTGAGGCGATTTTCGGCCGTGCGCCGTTGTTGGATTTCCGTGGAGATATTTTCGAACTGTTGGTTGGCGACGGAAACCAGCACGCCGATTTCATCGGACTGGTGGCCGGAAGGGCATTCCAGGCGGTTCTGTTCGCTGCTGCTCGGGTCGCGGCTGCTCAGTTCGCGGATGACCCGTACCAGGGGTTTGGTCAGCATCACGTAGAACAATGCCAACAGCAGGCCGGTCAGGATCAGGCTGCGGGCGAAGCCGTTGAGCAAGGTGACCTCGGCGCGGCGCAGGAACCGACTGCCGAATGTATAGGTGTCGACGTCCAGTCGCAGCATGCCCAGGGATTCGCCGGGCAAGTGGTCCAGGTAGAGCCGGTCCTCGAACTGGCGCTGGGCGCCGAACAGGAAGTCGCTGATGAACCGGTAGCTGCTTTGCAGCTCGGGCCGCTTGACGCTGGCCAGCACGGTATTGTTGTTGTCGATCAGCTCGACCCCGATGATGGCCGGTGAGCGCAACAGGCCCATGGACAGTTCCTGGGCGAGTTCGGCGTCGATGTTGTAGGCGATGCGCGAGGCCGGGTTGTGGCTGATTTCCAGCAGCGACAGGATTTCACGGTTGATCGACGCGTCTTCGCTGGCATAATCGATGCCGATCTGCATCAGGCTGAGTAAGGTGCCCAACACGAAGCCCACCAGAACGGTCAGGCGGGCCTGCTTATAGGAAAGCCGTTGGGTGAATCTGATGTCCATTGAGTGATGAACCACTTACGTTTCCCTTCGCCGGTCAAGCATAGCTGATCATCTCTGAATTCCGGTGCGACCGGTGTGTATTGTGTGAAGTAGACCCGCCATTGGATAAGGCGTTTCGTTGCTGGAGCGCCATCATTACTGTGAACCTGTCCGAGGAGAAGACGTGGACTCGCGATTGAATGCTTTTCTTGAGCGTGCCGATGCCGTGCTGGCCCGGATCGAGCCTTTGCTGCCGGCGCCCCGGCCGGCCATCGATTGGACCCAGACCCTGGCCGCCCGCTGGCAGCGTGACGGGCGCAGCGGCTACCTGCTGCCGCTGCAAGTCAGCCTCGACATGCGCTTGTCGGACCTGATCGGCGTGGACCGCCAGGTCGAACAACTGGGCCGCAACACCCGGCAGTTCATCGATGGCATGCCCGCCAACCATGCCTTGCTCTGGGGCTCGCGTGGCACCGGCAAGTCGTCCCTGGTGCGCGCCCTGTTGGCCGAACATGCCCAGCATGGCCTGCGGTTGATCGAGATCGAACGCGATCACCTGGCTGATCTGCCCCGGGTGGTCGAGCAGGTTGCGAAACTGCCACAGCGCTTCGTGTTGTTCTGCGATGACTTGTCGTTCGAGTCCGGCGAAGGCGATTACCGTGTGCTCAAGAGCGTGTTGGATGGCTCCCTGGAGCAGGCCCCGGACAACGTGCTGCTGTATGCCACCTCCAACCGTCGTCACTTGGTGCCGGAAAAGGAAAGCGACAACGAGAACTGGAAACGGGTCGACGGCGAACTTCACCCCAGCGAAGCGGTGGAGGACAAGATCGCCTTGTCCGATCGCTTTGGCTTGTGGCTGTCGTTTTATCCGTTTACCCAGGAGCATTTCCTCAACGTCGTGGAGCACTGGATCGGCGAACTGGCGGCCAAGGCCGGGCTGGCCTGGCAGCGCGACGAAGCGCTGGATGTGCTGGCGGTGCGCTGGGCAACCGGTCGCGGCAACCGCAACGGACGTTGCGCTTATCAGTTTGCCCGTTATTGGGTAGGCCTGAAATTGTTGGAGCACAAGGCATGATCGATTTGAAGGGCACCGGTGTCGGTCTCGATGGCTACGCGTTGTTATCGGCACAGCTGGAATCCTTGCTGGCCGATGAGCGCGATTTCATCGCCAACGCCGCGCAGTTTTCGGCGTTCCTGTCCAGCCAGCTGGACGACTTGAACTGGGCCGGCTTCTACCTCAATCGCAACGAAGAACTGGTCCTGGGCCCGTTCCAGGGCCAGATCGCCTGTGTGCGGATTCCCTTTGGCCGTGGCGTGTGTGGCACGGCGGCAGCGACCCGGCAGACCCAGCGCGTCGAAGATGTCCATGCCTTCGCCGGGCACATCGCCTGCGACAGCGCCTCGAACAGCGAACTGGTGGTGCCGCTGGTCAAGGATGGGCGCCTGATCGGTGTGCTTGACCTGGACAGTCCGAAACTGGCGCGTTTCAGCGAGCATGATCAGGCCGGCATTGAAGCATTGGCCTCGATATTCCTGCGCCTGACGGATTGCTGATCATGCCTTCAGCCCGGCCTTGACCAGCAGGCTGTCGGGGTCGACTTCGTCGATCTGATGCGGGTCGAGGAACTGCTCGGCGTAGCTCAGGTAGAGCTTTTCTTCGATGAACAGTCCGAACAGCTCGGGATCGATATGGGCGTCACGGCACATGGTGGCCATGATGCCCAGGGCCTCGCTCAGCGTCTTCGCTTTCTTGTAGGGGCGGTCGGCTGCCGTCAGTGCTTCGAAAATGTCGGCGATGGCCATCATCCGTGCCGGCAGGCTCATCTCTTCGCGCTTGAGACGCTTGGGGTAACCGCTGCCGTCCATTTTCTCATGATGACCGCCGGCGATCTCCGCCACGCTGTTCAGGTGGCTGGGGAAGGGCAACTGGCTGAGCATCAGGATCGTCTGCACCATGTGATGGTTGATGACGTAGCGCTCCTCGCGAGTCAGCGTGCCTCGCGTGATGCTCAGGTTGTAGAGCTCGCCGCGGTTGTATTTCCAGGCCGGTACGTCGAGCTGGAAGCCCCACGGATTGTCCTCCGGGATCAGTTCGGCCGCGTGGCGCTCGATCAGGTGCTCGGGCTTGTCCGCCAACAGCGGCTCGGTGACCGGCAGTGTCGGCTGGGGCGTGCGGGCCTGGCGACGATTTTCTTCCCAGGAAACCCCCAGGCGATCGTCGAGGGTCCGGGTCCACCGGCGTTGCGCGATGTGTTGCAAGCGTTGCAGATCGGCCTCGGCCATGGCTTCGGAGCCCAGGTTGCAGCGGGCGACAAAGGCGAAGTCATCATCCAGGGCCGTCAATGTCGCGTCGCGCCGCTGCGCCAGGGATGACGACTCGCCGCCGCTTGCCACGGCCTGCCAGTACTCGACCCAGGCGTCGCGCTTGAGCACTTCGAAGCGGGTGCGTATCTCGTGGATCCGGTCGTTCAGGGTTTCCAGTTTGGTGGCTTTGTCGACGACGTATTCGGGGGTGGTGACCTTGCCGCAATCGTGCAGCCAGGCGGCGATGTGCAAGGCTTCCCATTCATCCTCGGTGGGCTGATAGGCGGTGAACGCCGGTGCCTGGCTGGCGGCGGCGGCCTGGGCGAGCATCAGGGTCAGGACCGGCACCCGTTGGCAATGGCCGCCGGTGTAGGGACTCTTAGCATCGATCGCGCCGGCCAGCAGTTGGATGAAGGCGTCCAGCAGTTGCTTTTGCTTGGCCTGCAGGCGCTGGCTCTCGATGCTCACGGTGGCGGCGCCGGACACGGCTTGCAGGAAGGCGATGCGGTCGGGCTGGAGTTTTTCCAGGTCGGCTTCGGTGCCGCTGTCGGTGATCAGCAAGACCAAGACGCCGACGGTTTCCTGGTGGCGATTGCGCAGGCGGATGCCGATCAGGTGGACCCGGGGCGAGTCCAGTGCCCGCAGGATGCCTTGCAGGTCGGCCGCCTGCTCGAAGCCCAGGGAAGTCACGAGATTGTCCGAGACGGCCAGTTGCTGGAGCCATTGCGGGCTGTCGCCCGCCTGTAGCTCATGACTGCGTAGCTTGAAGGCGTCGAGGTCCCTGGGGGTTCCATCGATCACCAGCCCATAGGGCTTGAACCGATTATCGTCATTCTCGCGCAGGTAGATCAGACCGGCCTGGGCCTGGCCGATCTTTACGGTTTCGAACAACACCCGCTCCAGCAACGGGGCGAAGCGGGTTTCGGCGCGCAGGCTGGCGGTGATTTCAAAGAAACTTGCCAGGGTTTCTTTCATGCGTGCCATCGAGACGCTCAACTGATCGACTTCCAGCACCGGGGAACGGCGGGACACCGGGTAGTTGAAATCAAAGCTGCGAATGGCGTCGGCCTCCTGCACCAGTTCGCGCAAGGGCTTGACCAGGATCCTGGACGTCAGCCAGCCCAGGGGCAGGCACAGCAGCAGGGTGGCGAGGGTGATGAGCGCGCCTTGCCAGCGCATGCGATAAGCGTTGTCCAGCAGCTCATCTTCAGGCACCAGCAACGCCAGTTCCAGGCCTTGGGGCCCGCCTTCCTGCATGTGGCTGCGCGAAACGATCCACTGGCGTCCGACCGCTTCCAGGCGGGTCGTGTCAGCGTTGGCGTCGAGGACGGCGGCGATGGCCGGGTTGAGGTCGCGGGCCTTGATCAGGCGCGCTGAGCGGGCGTCGGTAAGCAGCCGGTCGCTGTCGGGATAACCGACGGCGTTGCCCTTGGGATCGAGCAATACGATCTCGGTGCCAGTGGTCACCTTGTGTTTGGCCAGGGTCTGGGACAGGGCCGCCAGGGTCAGGTCGGCGCCGATGACCGCCTGTTCGCCGCTGCGCCGGGCGAGGGTGGTGCCGACGTTATGGGTCGAGAAGAAAACGTAGGGCTCGGTGGTGATCTGTTCGGCGCTGCCGACGGCGCTGCGAAACCAGTCGCGGCTGCGCGGATCATAGGTTTCGTCGGCCATGTCCCGGCGATCGATGAGCGTCAGGCTCTCGTCGTAGAACAGCGACTGGGAATGAATCGGGCCTTGCTCGGTGGCCCGCTCCACGGTCCAGACCTGGTAGGCCGCTTCGGCGGGTGCCTGCAGGGCGGTTTTCAGGGCGGGGGTGCGCAGTGGCCGGACCATCAGGAAATTGCCGCGGTGATCGCCCAGGTACAGCGATGCCAGGTTCGGGTTGTCCCGCAATGCCTGGCTGAAGGGTACGAGCAGGGCCAGGCGTTGCGCCATCTGCGGCGTGCGTGTCGCCGGGTAGTCGGCCAGCAGGCTCAACAGGTGGCGGATGGGTTCGTAGGTGTCATACAAGTCCAGGCGCACATCCTGTTCAATGCGGTTGAACAGTTTTTCACTGCTCGACAGGATGATATGCGTGGTTTGCCGGTAATTGAAAATACCCAGCACCACCCCGGTCAACAACAGCAGCAGGGTAAACATCACGCTGATGTGGACGTGCAGGGGGAACCGGCGTTTTTCCGGACGCGGTGCGCTGGGCATTGCAGTCACTCCAAGTGTCAGGGGTGTTCTCGATGGGGATTCCCGCGTGCAAGGGAAACCGATCGAGAACCCCCAGGTACGCACTGCTGAGCGAATAGCATAGTAAACGCTGGATTATTTCGCCTTGGCGATCTCCGTTTCCAGGGCCCGCTCCAGTTCGCTCATGGCACGGTCGAGTGCATCGATGCAGGCGCTGATTCGTTCAGGTGCCTGTGCCTGATGACACGCCTGCTCCAGCGCCTCGCACCGCTGGATCAGCGCGGTCGCCTGGACGATGCGGGCGACGCCTTTTATCTTGTGCGCCGTTTCGGTCAGCGCCTGGCGGTTGGCACCCTGGGCGACGTCGAGCAACTCCTGGCGGTCCGCGCGGCTGCTGCTGAGTAACTCCGCCAGCAGACGCCGGTTGGACGACGGGTCGCCGCCGGTCAACGCCTGGAGGCTGTGCACGCTGAAAGCCGCTGGGTGACCGACGGGTTTGACCGTCTTGATCCACTGGCTCAAGGCGCTCAGGCTGATCGGCTTGAACAGGCAGTCATCCATTCCGGCGTCCTGGCAGCGTTGTTTTTCCTCCGGTTGAGCGTTGGCGGTGAACCCCAGGAGGGTGCAGGGTGGCCGTCGCTGTTCGGACTCATCGCGACGAATCGACCGGGCCAGTTCGTAACCGCTCATGATGGGCATGTTGCAATCGGCGATGACCAGGTCGAAATGGTTTTTTTGCCAGACCTCCAGCCCGTGGGCGCCATCGTGGGCGACCTGGTAGTGATGGCCGAGGTATTCCAGTTGCTGGGACATCAGCAGGCGATTGGCGGGGTGATCGTCCACGATCAGAACGTTCAAGGCGGCCTGGGCCGTTTCGATGATCGGTTCGGGTGGGGCGCTAACCGGCGCCGTCGACAGGACGGTCAGTTGCAGGCGGACCTGGACCTGGGTACCGAAGCCGGGTTGGCTGCTCATGTGCAGATTGCCGCCCATCATCCGGCACAGGTTGCGACTGATCACCAGCCCCAATCCCGCCCCTTTGCGGGCCATCCGGCTGGTGTTATCGACCTGGGCAAAAGGCTCGAACAAGCGTTGCAGGTCGGCTGGGTCGATGCCGATGCCGCTGTCGTTGACCTCCAGATGCATGTGCAGCACGTCGTCCCGCTCGGTTGGCGATAGCCGCACCTTGACCACGACCTGGCCCTGTTCGGTAAATTTGAGGGCATTGCTGATCAGGTTCGACAGCACCTGCTTGAATCGCAAGGGGTCTATCAACACGTCAGGGTCGCCCTCGGCAGCGTCGAACTGCAGTGACAACGCCAGGTTTTTCTGCCGGGCCACACCCTCGAAGACCCGTATGACCGATTGCAGCAGGACCCTGAGATTGATGCGTTCGGGGCTCAGGCTCAGATGGCCGGATTCGATACGGGCGATGTCCAGGATATCGCCTATCAGCTCGAGCATGCCGGAAGCCGACTCATACGCGACTTCGATGGTCGAGCGGTCCACGTGGCCCTTGTCGGCGTGTTTCAGGGCCAGCTCGAGCATGCCGATCACCGCGTTCATGGGGGTGCGGATTTCATGGCTCATGGTGGCCAGGAACGTGCTTTTGGCGCGGTTCGCGTCATCGGCCCGTTGCTTGGATGCGCGCAGTTCCTCGAACAGCTGGCGTCGTTCACTGATGTCGATCCAGCCACCGATGATGCCTTGCACTTGCGCGGCGGAGTTTCGGTAGGGAAGGATCCAGTGATAGATCGTCAGTTTCCGGTCGCCGATGTGCAGGGGGCGGTCCACGATCAGGGCGGAGCCTTCGGCCATGACGCGCTGGTAGTCCGCCTGGTACTCCTGCGCTTCGAAGGCGTTGCTCATGGAGCCTGGCATCGAGTCCTTGCCGATGACGTCTTCGCGCCTGGCGTTGAACGCTTCCAGGTAACTGTCGTTGCAACTTTGCAGGATGCCGTTGCGATCCCTCACGTAGATGGGGTGGGGGGTGCCATTGAGCAGCGAATGCATGAATTCGAGCTGATCGTTGAGGGCCAGTTCCGCCCGTTGACGTTGCTTGATCTGGCGCTGCATGTAGGCGTTCCACGTCAGGGAAAGCAGCAGCAACAGACCAACGCCCGCGACGACCTGGAAGAACAGGCGGTTATAAGTGCGCCAAGTGTGTTCCGAGGGCGAGACGTAACCGCGCCAGCGGTTGTTGATGACGCCCAGTTCGTCGGGGTCGATGCTGGTCAGGGCTTTGTCGAGGATGGTGTTCAACTCGCTGGCGTGTTTGGCCGTGGCCAGCGCGAACAGCGCCTGTTGGGTGCCCACCGTGCTGCTGATCTGTAACCTGTTCCGCCACGCATGGGAGGAGATGAAGTAGTTGGCCATCACCTGCGAGTTCACGCTGCCGTCGACCTGGCCATGGGCGAGCATTTCCACGGCGCGCAAGGGGCCGTCGGTTTCGATGATCCGGATGCTCGGGTACTGGCTGCGTAGCCATTCAATGACCGGATTGCCCTTGGCGATCGCCACGCTGGCGTGGCCGAATTGATCGAGTGTGGTGGGCGTGTCGGATGGCTTGCGGGTCAGCAGGACGAACGAGCTGTCGACGTAGGGGCGGCTGAATTTCAACTGGCGTTGCCGTTCACTGCTGGGCAACAGTGCGGCGATCATGTCGGCCTGATCGTTCAGGACCGCGGCAATCATTTCACTGTCGTTCTGGCGGCGCTGGATGTCCAGGCGCAGGCCGGTGCGCAACCGGATCAGCTCCAGCAGGTCGGCGCTGATGCCGCGAAAATCGCCGTCCGGATCGAAGAAGGTGAAGGGGGCGGA
This sequence comes from Pseudomonas sp. FSO-7, assembly GCF_059579345.1. NCBI lineage: Bacteria > Pseudomonadati > Pseudomonadota > Gammaproteobacteria > Pseudomonadales > Pseudomonadaceae > Pseudomonas > Pseudomonas sp. FSO-7. The sequence goes on from NZ_CM184193.1 coordinate 2,017,047, forward strand.
GGTTTCGTTCACCACCACCCGGACCACCGGATGCCGGGCCAGCCAGCGTTGCTCGCGGTCGGTCAGTTGGACCCGGTGGTCTGTGAGGTACAGGTCGCTGCCTGCACTCCAGCGCTTGGCAATGGCCGCCTGTTCGGCGATGGGGACCTGGTTCAGCGTCGCGTTGATGATCGCCAGCAAGCGGGTATCGCCACGGCGCACGGCGAAACCGAATCCATAGGATTCATGTTTGCCGAAGCTGGCCATGCGGATATTGCTCAAGTAACCCTTGTTGATCATGTAGTGGGTGGACAGGGTATCGCCGAGAAATACATCGGCCTGGCCAAAGGCGACGGCATTGATAGCGTTCTGGTAGGACGGATAGGTGGTGATGATTGCCTTGGGGTAGAGTTTTTCGATTTCCCGCAGCGGCAGATAGTGATAGACCATGCTCAGCCGCAACCCCTTGAGGTCTTCATTCAGGGATCGGCTTTCATTCGTTCGGGTGACGAGCACAGGTTGGTCCACTGCGTACGGCGTCGAGAGCACAATGCCGGGGTCGCGAGCCTCGAAACCGTTGGCGGTGCCTAGCAGGTCGATTTGCCCATCCTTGAGGGCCGCCATGGCTGCCTCACGGGAGGCGAAGCGCAGGACTCTCATGGATAGGCCGGTAGCCTTGGCGAGGATGTCGGCATAGTCGGCGGTCAGGCCCTCGTAGTCGCGTCCGCTGGCGGAGAGATCGAAGGGCGGGTAATCCGGTGCGGAGGTTCCCAGGACCAGTTCCTGCCGGCTTTTTAGCCAGGCGCGGTGAACATCATCGAGCTTGATCTCGGCCTGAGCCATGGACGAACGCCCCAACAGCGTGTATTGCTCGGGCGCATCCGGTATCGCCGCGAGCACTCCTGTATAGAACGCTGCGCTGATCAGCAGGAGACATTCGGTTATGCGTCTGAACATCCTGTTTTCTCACACCAGCGCGTTGCGCTTCGCCATTTCAATCAGCTCGACCAAGGACTTGACCTTGAGTTTCTGCATCAGGCGTTTTTTATAAGTGCTGACGGTTTTATTGCTGAGAAACATCCCCTTGGCTATTTCCTTGTTGGTTCGGCCCTGGGCAAAAAGTTGCAGTACCATCAGTTCCCGATCATTGACGCTTTTGAAAAGGTCCAGCTCTATACTGCGTGGATCATCCGGGCGAACCGGGTTCAGTGCCTGGCTGGGGAAATAGTTATAGCCGGACAATACCGCTTTGATCGCGCTGACAAGTTCGCTGAGGTCTTCCTGTTTGCAAACGTAGCCAGAGGCGCCGGATTGCATGCATCGGATACCGAAGAGCGTCGGCGATTGTGCCGTGAGCACCAGTGTCTTGAGCGGCGTGGTCATGGCGTTGAAGCGCGACAGAATTTCCAACCCGTCAAGTTTGGGGATGCTGATGTCCAGGATAACCAGGTCTGGCATGCATTCGCGCACCATTTGCATCGCGTCGACGCCGTTGTCAGTTTCTCCTACGACCTTATAGCCCTCATGTTCCAGGAGCATGCGAACGGCGAGGCGGATGACCGGATGATCGTCGACAATGAAAACGGAATTCATGAATAAATTACCCTGCGAACTTGAATAAAGCGCGCACCTTAGCCCACTTAAAGCCACGGCCGTACGAAGAGACGGGCATGCAACTTCAATTTCAGAAGTTTCCTACAAAAAAAGAGGCAAGATATTACGATGTAATCGGTTTTTTAGTAGGTGGATGAAACAGGACGAATAATGAAAAGGCTATTTGTGAAGGGGTGTTTCTTTCAGCAGGATGTTTATGCAAACAAGTGCGTGCAGGTTTTATTCAATATTGCTGACCTTTAAGGGTATTTCCTCATGTAAAACTTGCATGAATCCATTGTCGGGGGCTTGCTCGCGAAAGCGGAGGCTCATTCAATATCGTCGCAATCCGCCCCACCGCTTTCGCGAGCAAGCCCGCCCCCACAGGTTTTGTGCCTGGCATCGCACACCGTCGATCCACGCCTTTTATTGGCGCGTTCGGCCGGTCATCTCCTGGGCCATTTCGCTGGCGTAGCTGTCAGTCATGCCGGCGATGAAATCGATCATTCGCAGGAACGCGCCATGCAAAGGGCCGTTGGGATCCGGCGCATTGTTCCCCAGCAGGTCGAGGATGCGGCGATTCTTGAACGAAGGCGTGCGGCCGCCGTGCTGTTCGAGGGCGGCGCCGCAAAAGCCGTTGAGCAGGATTTCCAACGTGGTGTAGGCGCCGATCTCATGCAGGGTCTTGCGCTTGTCCTGGAAGATTTTCCGGCGCGCCATGTCCTTGGCATTCAACACGCAACGTTTTGCCGGGCCGTGCATATGTTCCACCAGGTCCCCTGGCAGCGTGCCGGCAAGTAACGCCTCCTGCTGCTCGACAAACGCCCGGGCGGCGGCGTTGGTCAGGTGTTCGATGGCCTTGCCCCGCAGGATCGCCAGTTTACGCCGTCGTGAGTCCAGCGGCCCGAGCTGCCGGTAGGTGTCCGGAAGATCGTCGCCCACCAGGTCCAGGAGCAGCGATTCCACCTGGGGGTATTCCAGAAGGTCCATTTCCACGCCGTCTTCCAGGTCGATCAGCGCGTAGCAGATGTCATCGGCGGCCTCCATCAGGTACACCAGTGGATGCCTTGCCCAGCGTTGATCCTCGATCTGTGGCAAACCGAGCTTGTGGGCAATCTGCTCCAGCAGCGGCAGTTCGCTCTGGTAGCAACCGAACTTGTGCTTCTTGTAGCCCAGGGAATCGGCGTGGCGGGCAGTCCAGGGGTATTTCAGGTAGGTGCCGAGGGTGGCATAGGTCAGCCGGGTTCCACCGTCGAACTGATGGTATTCGAGCTGGGTGAGGACACGGAAGCCTTGGGCGTTGCCTTCGAAATTGAGGAAGTCGTTGCGCTCGGCTTCGCTCATGGCATCAAGCCAGCCCCGCCCGGCGGCCTGCTGGAACCAATAGCGAATGGCGTCCTCGCCGGAGTGACCAAACGGCGGGTTACCGATGTCGTGGGCCAGGCAGGCCGATTGCACCACCATGCCCAGGTCGCTTGGCTCGCACCAGTCGGGCAGGGCATTGCGGATGGTTTCTCCCACGCGCATGCCCAGGGAACGCCCGACGCAACTGACTTCCAGGGAATGGGTCAGGCGCGTGTGGATGTGGTCGTTGCTGGACACCGGATGCACTTGTGTCTTGCGCCCGAGGCGGCGGAAGGCCCCGGAAAAGATGATGCGGTCGTGGTCCTTGTGGAAGGGACTACGGCCCAGCTCTTGCGGGCTGTGCAGCGGTTTTCCGAGACGTTCGCGAGTCAGCAGAGTATGCCAATCCAAGGCCGGTTGCTCCGTTCGATGATGTCGATGCCCTAGCTTCCCGGTTCGTGGGGCGCCCTGCAAGGCCTATGGGCCTGCCCAGACCGGATACATAACCTGTGGAGAGGGAGCAGGCTCCCTCGCCACAGGGGGGCGGTCGTCAGGGCTTGCGCAGGTCCTTGGCCAGCTTGACCAACGGCAGCAATGTCGTTGCCAGGCGGATCAGGCCTGTCAAGCCACCGCCACCGCCATGGCGGGTCCGTTTGCCGGTGAGGAAGCCGAGCAGGGACACCGCCGCCACGCCCCACAGTGGGGCATGCTTGATGCCGAAACCTTCGTGCCAGCTTTGCGTCAGGCCGCGCACCCGATTCAAGGGTTGCAGCAATTGGCGCGTCTCCTGACGGATTTCCTGGCGATGCATTTCCATGCGCAGGCGCACCAGCGCCTTGCGCATTTCCTGTCGTGTCCGGGCTTGAGGAATATCAGGCAGGCTCATGGCAGCAGGCGCTCCCGGTCATTGGCCAGTTCTTCGAGGGTGGCGTTGAAAGGGGAGGACTCGTCGTAGATCGCTGCCTTGAGCCGCAGACCGCAAAACAGCGCCGCCAGCAGATAAAACAGGCACAGGCCGATAATGCCCGACAGACGATAGGTGTCCCATACCAGGATCAGCACCAGCGCCGAAAGCCCGACCAACAGCAGCAAGCCGAACACCAGCGCAAGGCCGGCGAACAGCAGCAGGCTGACGGTGCGTGCCTTCTGTTCCTGCAACTCCATGCCGAACAATTCGACGTGGCTGTGCAGCAAGCCAAGAAACGCCGCGCCCAGGCGGCGCGCTGTAGGTTGTGTGCCCGCTTCGGACGAGCCGGATTCGTCGATACCCATGATCAGCGCCGTGTCGCCAACAGACCAATCAGAAAACCAACGCCTGCGGCAATGCCTACCGATTGCCAAGGGTTGGCCTGTACGTATTCCTCGGTGGCGACGACCGCAGCCTGGCCGCGCTCGCGCATGGAGTCTTCGGTCAGCTTGAGTGTTTCGCGGGCACGCAGGAGGGTTTCGTGGATCTGGCCGCGTAGCGCATCGGCTTGATCGCCTGCCAGCGTCGCGGTGTGATCGAGCAAGCGCTCCGTGTCGCTGACCAGCGTTTGAAAATCTTCCATCAGGATTTCTTGAGCAGTCTTTGCCTGGGTTCTGGCCATGGGTGAATCTCCGTAAGTGACGTCTGAAGCGTTCGAGTATGAGCCTTGCCGGAAGGTTCAGTGCAAGTGGCTGGTACAACTTTTGCTCAGGCTTCTGCCATGTACTGGTGCGTCAGTCTGTGCCAGTGCGCTGAAGCTGGGCGCAAGCCCGTAAAACCTTGATCCAAATAATCAAAACCCGCGAAGCATCTTGAGCGGGACTTCGTTTTGCCCGTTATGGCGCACTAATGCGGTTCATCGGCCTGTGTCTGGCAAATGAGTCGTTTCAATTTGGTGCGCTCGCAGGGGTGGGCGAACCGGTTTGGTGCTTTTTTCAACTTTTTCAGGTCTGCCAACACCATGGAAAATATGCAAAGTGCCGTGGACAGTCTGGTCCACAGCTCCAACACGCTGTTCATCCTGCTCGGCGCAGTCATGGTCCTGGCCATGCATGCCGGCTTCGCGTTTCTTGAAGTGGGAACGGTCCGGCAAAAGAACCAGGTCAATGCGCTGTCGAAAATCCTCAGCGACTTCGCGGTCTCGACCCTGGCCTATTTCTTTGTCGGTTATTGGATTTCCTACGGGGTGACCTTCCTGCAACCGGCGGCGGTGCTCAGCACCGATCATGGCTACAGCCTGGTGAAGTTCTTCTTCCTGTTGACCTTTGCCGCCGCGATCCCAGCCATCATTTCCGGCGGTATCGCCGAGCGCGCGCGCTTCGCACCGCAGTTGTGCGCCACGGTGCTGATCGTGGCATTTGTCTATCCGTTCTTCGAAGGTTTGGTCTGGAACGGCAATTTCGGCCTGCAGGCCTGGCTGCAAGCCCGGTTCGGCGCCAGTTTCCATGACTTCGCCGGTTCCGTGGTGGTGCATGCCATGGGTGGCTGGCTGGCGCTGGCGGCAGTGCTTTTGCTCGGCCCGCGTAATGGTCGCTACCGGGACGGTCGTCTGGTGGCGTTCGCGCCTTCGAGTATTCCATTCCTCGCCTTGGGCTCGTGGATCCTGATTGTCGGCTGGTTCGGTTTCAACGTGATGAGTGCCCAGACCCTGCCTGGGGTGAGCGGGCTGGTGGCGGTCAATTCGTTGATGGCCATGGTCGGCGGTACCGTGGCGGCCTTGATTGTCGGGCGCAATGACCCAGGCTTCCTGCACAACGGCCCGCTGGCCGGGTTGGTGGCGGTCTGTGCCGGTTCCGACCTGATGCACCCGGTGGGTGCGCTGGCCACCGGTGCCATTGCCGGGGCCTTGTTTGTCTGGTGCTTCACGGCGGCCCAGGGCAAGTGGAAGATCGACGACGTGCTCGGCGTCTGGCCGCTGCACGGCTTGTGCGGGGTCTGGGGCGGCATTGCCTGTGGCGTCTTTGGCCAGGGTGCTTTGGGCGGCCTGGGTGGGGTCAGCCTGATCAGCCAGTTGATCGGCACGGCGCTGGGCGTTGTCGTCGCCTTGGCCGGTGGGTTCGCGGTCTATGGCGCGATCAAAGCCGTGCTGGGGCTGCGCCTGACCCAGGAAGAAGAGTATTACGGTGCCGACCTGTCGATTCACAAGATCGGCGCGGTCAGCCAGGACTGATCGTTGCACTAAGGCTCCTTGTCCTGGTTGCCAGGGTAAAAACCGTGGAGCAGGCGATAACGGTCGTGACGGACCTGATCCACATGATGCCGGACCTGCTGCTCAGGCAGGCCGAGCATGATCAGGGCGTGGGACGCCAGCATCAGGCTCGATTCCAGCAGTTCCGGGACCACTTCGCTGGCCCCCGCCGCCTGCAACTCGGCCAGTTGGCTATCGTCACGGGTGCGCACCAGGATCGGCACCTGTTGGTTGACCCGCCGGGCCGCCTTGAGCACGGTGATGGCGATGTCGGTCTTGTCCACCGCGATTACCAATAGCCTGGCGCGGCTCAAGCCAACGGCGGCGAGCAGGTCACCCCGTCGCGAATCGCCGTAATGCACGCAGTTTTCCCCGACGGTGGCTTCCTGGATGATAACCGGGTCGTCATCCAGAGCGACGAACGCCTGGCCTTCGCGGCGCAGGAAGCGCCCGATGGACTGGCCGACGCGCCCGTAGCCGCAAATCACCACGTGATCCGACAAGCCGGCATTGAGTGCGCTGATCTGGTCCAGTTGCGCCTCTTCGTTGGGTTTGCGATGCAGGCGCGCGGCGACGCGTGGCGCCGCGCGCAGCAATAGCGGGGTCAGCAGCATCGAGCAGAATGTCGCGGCCAGCAGCAGGCCGCTGATGTCGGCGGGCATGAGACGGTTTTGCTGCATCAGCGCCATCAACGCAAAACAGAATTCGCCGCCCTGGGCCAGGGCCAGGCCACTGCGCCAGGCGGTTTCACCGTCACTGCCGCGCCATTTCACCAGGGCGGCGACCACGCAGCCCTTGATGAGCATCAAGCCGAGGGTCAATCCCAGTATCGACAGGCCGTCATCGAGGAACAGCTGCAGATCGATCAGCATGCCGATGCTGACGAAAAACAGCCCCAGCAGGATGTCGCGGAACGGGCGTATGTCGGCTTCGATCTGATGCCGGTAGTGGCTCTCCCCCAGCAGCATGCCCGCCAGGAAAGCCCCCAGGGCCGGCGACAAGCCGAGCAAGTGGGTCAGCCATGCCGTCAGCAGCACGATCACCAGGGCCAGCAGCACGAACAGTTCTGCGGAGCGGGACGCCGCCACCTCATGGAACAGTCGGGGCAACAGCAGCCGGCTGGTCAGCAGCAGGCCCCCGAACAACACCAGGGTCTTGCCCAGGGTCAGTGGTAGCGCCCAGTACCACGGGTGCTCGCTGCTGCCGGCGAAGACCGGCACCAGGGTCAATAGCAGCACCGCGACGACGTCCTGGAACAACAGCACACCGATGGCGTTCTGGCCGTGGCTGCTGAAGATCTCGCCCAGGCTGGTCAACTCCTTGCTGACAATGGCGGTGGAGGACAAGGCCAGTCCCGCACCGAGCAGCAACGCGGCGATCACCGGCGCGCCGCACACGGCCAGCAATCCCGCCAAGAGCGCTCCCGAGCACAACACCTGCAGGCTGCCGAGGCCGAACACGACCCGACGCAGTTCGAGCATTTTCGACAGGGAAAACTCCAGCCCCAACGAGAACAGCAGGAACACCACCCCGAGCTCGGCCAGGTCTGGCAATTCTTCGCTGTCGTTGACCCAGTCCAGCGCGGTAGGCCCGACCGCCAGCCCGACACAGAGATAACCCAGCACGGGTGGCAGGCGCAGCCGCCTGAAGAGGGCGATGACCACCAGGGACGAGGCAAGGATGATCAGCAGGTTGGCAAACAAGGGGAGCTCCGTTTCAAGGCTACAACGCACAGCGTAGAGGGGAAAACGCAACAAGCGTCGCTGGAAAAGCATTTACGCTCAGTGATTTGCATCAGCGTTTTACCGAAACACCCTGAAGCGAGCCAGCGACTCGACGGTTTTCCGAGGCGGGCCTAGAATGACCGTCTATCTTTTTGGGGTCTACCCGCCATGCTTCCTGAATGCCAGTTGTTCGGCACCCTGGGGTGTCATCTTTGTGAAGTTGCCGAAGGGGTGCTGATGCCTTTCGTCGAACATGGATTGTTGGTGGAGCTGGTGGACATTTCAGAGCGTGAAGACTGGGTGGAGGATTATGGGCTGCGTATTCCCGTGCTGCGCAGGCTGGATACCGGTGCCGAGCTGGACTGGCCCTTCGGGGCCGAACAGATCGTGACCTTCCTCCGTTGAGCGGTTCGTCCGTCGGTTCCTGAGACGGCGGTTGGCGAAAGTAGTGCGCTTCGGTTACTGTATGTGCATACAGCTATCTGGAGTGCTCCCCCTTGGTCAATGTCGAACAACTGAAAAGCAGCGTAAACAGGATGTCCGCGGACGTTGTGCGTGAGGCGGTCCTGGAGCTGCGCCTGGATGGCTTGGTGACTGAAGGCAAGACGCCCTTCAATAAACTGCATTTCAACACCTGTTTCGCCGAGATCGAAGCGTTGTTCCAGCGTGCCGGCTATCACAAGCAGTTGGATGTGGTGGGTTACCAGGGTTTGCTGTACGCGCTGTACGATCCAGGTCGCTGGGAGGCGGTGGAGGTGCTGCGCTGGTTGAAGGAGTTCACCGAAGCGGCGGCAAAATCGACCTCGGTCACGGCGTAAGCAATCATCGCTGGGCTGGCCGGTGCGACTGTCAGATAATGCCGTCCTGCAAAGATGCCTAAGAGTTTTCAATGTCCGGTCCATCGTTTTCCGCCGCTCATCATCAGGCCAGTACGCTGTATCTGCCGCCCGGTTCCTGGTCGACGGTGCTGGAGTGCCTGTGTGAGCATTTCAGCGCCATCAGTCGCGAGCAGTGGCTGGACCGGATCGCCCGGGGCCGGGTATTGGACGGGGAGGGCAAGGCCATCCCTGTCGATTTGCCGTACCGTGAAGGCCTGCGCATCCACTACTTCCGTGAAGTGCCCGACGAGAAGCCGATCCCGGTGGTGGAGTCGATCCTGTACGCCGACGAGCATCTGGTGGTGGCAGACAAGCCGCATTTTCTGCCTGTCACTCCGGCGGGTGAATATGTCGAGCAAACCTTGTTGCGGCGGCTGATCCGGCGGCTGGACAATCCTCATCTGGTGCCCTTGCACCGCATCGACCGGCACACGGCCGGGCTGGTGTTGTTTTCCGCCAACCCGCACAGCCGTTCGGCGTATCAGTCGTTATTCCCGACGCGGCAGATCGAGAAACGCTACCAGGCCATTGCCCGCGCATTGCCTGGGCTGACCTTTCCCCGGGTGCATAAAAGCCGAATGATCGATGGTGAGCCGTTCTTTCGGATGCAAGAGGGGCCGGGCGAGCCCAATACCGAAACGGCCATCGAAGTGTTGGAACGCAATGGTGAGCTGTGGCGTTATGGTTTGTATCCGGTTACGGGTAAGAAGCATCAGTTGCGGGTTCACATGAATGCCCTTGGGGCGGGGATCTGCAACGATCCGTTTTATCCTGATGTGATTCGGGATGCTGAGGATGATTACTCGAATCCGCTAAAGCTGCTGGCTCAGGGGTTGCGTTTTGTTGATCCGGTTACGGGTCAGGCGCGGGTGTTCGAGAGCGATATTTCGTTGCAGTGGTAGTTTTTTTGTTCAGGGGATGGTGTGTATATCCGTTATTTAGGTAACGGCGGCTTATGGTTCCGCTCTTACAGCGGGTCACTTTTGAAGAGCCCGGAAGCCGGCCCAGTCAAAAGTAACCAAAACGCTTTTGCCCCACCACTTGGTGCCTCGCCTAGGCTCGGCATGCCCTCACTCCGGCATTGCTCCGTGGGCCCGCCGCGAAGGGCCATCCATGGCCCAGCGCGGCTATCCCGGCATCCATGCCGGGATGCCCACTCCACAATGCCTGCGTTCGGCCAGCGTGGTTTAACGGGGCCTCGAGATCAAGATCAAGATCCAAAGCAAGAGCAGAGCAAGAGCGGGGCATATGCCGGCATCTATGTGGCTGAGCCACCGCTATCGCGAGCAAGCTCGCTCCCACACTGGATCTTCAGCGAATACAAAATTCATGTGCACCTAACCCCCCTGTGGGAGCGAGCTTGCTCGCGATGACGCCGGCACTTCCAACATCACCGAAAACTGACTCACCGCCTTCGCGAGCAAGCCCGCTCCCACAGGAGAAACGCGATCCCAACCAGAACCAGGTCGGCTGTTAGGCCGCCTCGCGGTGGACGTTGATCTCGGCGCCCCGTTAACCACGCTGGCTGAACGAAGGTATTGCGCAGTGGGCAACCCGGCATGGATGCCGGGTTAGCCGCGCTGGGCCATGGATGGCCCTTCGCGGCGGCCCACGGAGCAATGCCTTCGTTCAGGCATGCCGAGCCTTAGCGAGGCACCGAGTGGTGGGGCAGAAGCGTTTTGGTTACTTTTGCGCTCTTCAAAAGTGACCCGCCGTAAGGGCGGAACCCTAAGCCGCCGTTACCGCAGCAACGGATATACACCTCAAACCAAAACCAAACCCAAGTAAAAAAAAACGGCGCCTCCCTCTTCAGGAAGCACCGTCTTTTCCAACTATCTGGCAGCAGCGTTACAGATTACAAATCCTTAACGGTACGAACCTGATCCTTGTTCACGCGAGTCTGCTTGCCATCCAGTTGCTCGAATTCGTAGAAGCCGCTTTCTTCATCGTAATGAGGGGTATCGACGGCCTGGATTTCGCGACCGTCATTCAAGGTGATCACTGTTGGCGAAGCGCACCCGGCAAGGGTGGCGAGGCCCAGAGCGAGCATGAACGTGGCGAGGGTCCGTTGTGTCATGGTGTTTCTCCGAAATGGATTCTTCAAGTTACTGACCTTCAGACGTATACATTGCGCGCAAGTTCCTGGCTAGTGTCAATCTGACACGCCTTTATGTTGGGCCAGTAACTCCGGGGTGTTCAGATTGGCCAGCCGCGGATCGTCGGCAGGGCATTGCAAGGCAACGGCGTGTAGCGCGCGCATGATCCGACCGGGGCTGCGTTCGCCTTCGCTCCAAGCTTTTTCGAAGCTCGCGGCCAGGGCCAGCGGGATGACACACAGCAGCGGTTCCCAATGCTCGCCGTGCCGCACCATCAACGGTTGGTCGGGGTACTGGCTGGCCGTTCTGCGCATGTTGTCGAGCAGGCTGGTGTCGATTTGCGGTACGTCGCACGGCAGCACCAGCACATACGGGTGCCTCGCTGCCTTGAGGCCTGCCCGGATGCCCGCCAGTGGCCCGGGAAAGTCACCTTCCTCGTCATGCACCAACTGATCGGCATACGGTGCATAACGTTGCGCATTACGGTTGCAGGAAATGATCAGGTCATCACTCATCGCGCGGGTCTGACGATGGAGATGGGCAATCAGCGGTTCGCCTTGCCACTGCACCAGGCCTTTGTCCTGGCCGCCCATGCGTTGCCCGCGCCCACCCGCCAAGAGCAGAATGGAGCAGGATGGCAGCGGCGTGTTCGAGGTCATGACGTGTCTCCGCACGGGCGAAAAAATGAAGCGCTGTGATATAACACCGGGCTGTTTTCTCCACAACTGGACGAGCCTATGAAAGCCAAGGCTGATGTACCTTTCGTGCCGCTCAATATCGCGGTGCTGACAGTCAGTGACACCCGTACTCTGGAAACCGATACGTCCGGGCAGGTCTTCGTCGATCGGCTCACGGCGGCCGGCCACAACCTGGCGGCGCGGGTCCTGCTCAAAGATGATTTGTACAAGATCCGGGCGCAAGTCGCGACCTGGATTGCCGAAGACATGGTGCAAGTGGTGCTGATCACCGGCGGCACCGGTTTCACGGGGCGTGACAGCACGCCGGAAGCCGTCACGTGTCTGCTGGACAAGCAGGTCGATGGGTTTGGCGAGTTGTTCCGGCAGATATCCGTGGCCGACATCGGCACTTCCACTGTGCAGTCCCGCGCGCTGGCGGGCCTGGCCAATGGCACGCTGGTATGTTGCCTGCCAGGGTCGACCAACGCGGTGCGTACGGGATGGGATGGGATCCTGGCTGAACAATTGGATGTGCGACATCGGCCGTGCAACTTCGTGGCTCATTTGAAACAGGCTGCTCCTTGTGAATCCCGTGGGTAAACCGGGCAAGGCGGGCGCCTTGATGGCCGTTGAGGTGGCGTTGGAGCGGCTGCTCGAGATGGCGGCGGCCACGCCGATTGTTCAGCGCGAGCATTTGCCTTTGGCCGCGGCCTCAGGGCGCGTGCTTGCCGAGGATCTGGTGTCGTCCCTTGATTTGCCGCCATGGCCCAACAGCGCCATGGACGGCTACGCCTTGCGGCTGGCGGACTGGAACGGCGAGCCGTTGGTGGTCAGCCAGCGAATTTTCGCCGGGCAGGCGCCGGAGCCGTTGGCTGTTGGTACCTGTGCGCGGATCTTCACGGGGGCGCCAGTCCCTGCCGGCGCCGATTGCGTCGAGATGCAGGAAAACGCCGTGGTTGAAAGCGACCAGCGAGTGCGGTTTACCGAGCCGATGGTCAGTGGGCAGAACATTCGTCCTCAAGGACAGGAGACCACCGTTGGCGAGCAAGTCCTTTCTGCCGGTACTCGCCTGGGGCCGATCGAGCTGGGCTTGGCGGCATCCTTGGGCTGTGCATCGCTGGACGTGGTGCGCAAGGTCCGCGTCGCCGTCCTCTCCACGGGAGATGAACTGGTCGAGCCCGGTCAGGCGTTGGGTCCTGGCCAGATCTATAACAGCAACCGCGTGCTCCTGTGTGGCTGGCTGCAACGACTGGGTTATGAGGTGGTTGACGGGGGTATCCTGCCCGACGATTTATCGGCCACCCGCGAGCGCCTGGCACAGTTGTCGGATGTCGATCTGATCCTGTCCACCGGAGGTGTGTCGGTGGGGGAGGCGGACTTCCTGGGCGTTGCCTTGCGCGAGGACGGCGAGCTGGCGCTGTGGAAACTCGCCATCAAACCGGGTAAGCCGCTGACGTTCGGACATTACCGTGGTGTGCCAGTCATAGGCCTGCCTGGAAACCCCGCTTCGACCCTCGTGACGTTCGCACTGCTGGCAAGGCCTTACCTACTGAGGCGCCAAGGCGTTCAGTCGGTAGCGCCGCTCAAGTTCAAGGTGCCGGCCGGTTTCGCCTGGCCAAAGGCGGGCAGTCGCCGGGAATACCTGCGAGGCCGCATGGAGAATGGTCGAGCGATCATCTACCGGAATCAGAGCTCGGGTGTCCTGCGCAGCGCGGCCTGGGCCGACGGGTTGGTCGAGGTGCTCGAAGGACAGACACTGGTGGAGGGCGACGAAGTGAGCTTCATTCCCTTGAGCGAAGTCCTGGGCTAGCACGCATGCCAGGTGTTCTCCGGCCCGAGTTGGACGCTCGGGCTTTTGCACGCCTCACCTTTATCGCGTGAGCAGCATCACCAACTGATCGAATCGATTGTTGGCAATCCAGCCCAGCAGACCGAGCACCACCGCCGCGGCGCCAGCCGAATAGGCCAGCCTGTGGCGGATCACCTTGACGTCGGTGCGTATTTCATCCATGTCTTTACGGATGTATTTGAGGTGGGTTTCCAGTTCAACGACGCGCGGTTCCAAATCAATTCCTCCAACGGGATTACTGCAACTTTTGCATTCGTTTCGAGTATCGGCCCGCCCGCTTCCAAAGGATGCGAGCTGCCGAGGTGACAGCTTGTATTCACGGTTATGCATGGGACGGTCCATCCCCTTGGCCATAACTGTTCGAGCGACTGATCCGGCCCCTGCGGGCCGTGACGTATCCATCCATGGGAGAATGCTTCCTTGTGTGATGAGGGTTTAAGCGATCCAGCAAAACATGAAGCCAAGGTGTCTCAATACCGCTAGAGGGTCAATTGAGCTGATTCGCCAGATCTTGTAAGAAAACTCTTCGAATCAGGGCGTGTCGATCGGGCGAGCCGTCCTGCTCTTTTAATAAATTGAGATACGCCGGGCTTTTTCGCGCGAATGAGCGGTCCCATGCCTGAACGTTCCAATGACGGAGATCACAATGAGCAAAGGCAAGGCGCTGTTGATTTTGCATGGCAAGCAAGCGCTCAACGAAGAGGTTCGCGCGGCAGTGATGCTCAAGCGCGAACAGGGCTGGGAGCTGGCGGTACGGTTGACCTGGGAAGCCGGTGATGCCCAGCGATGCGTCGATGAGGCCCTGGATGCCGGTTATACGCGACTGATCGCCGGCGGCGGTGATGGGACCTTGCGTGATATCGCCGAAGCGATCGCCCTCAAGTCCAGCGATGCCAGCCTGGTACTGCTGCCGCTGGGCACGGCCAATGATTTTGCCCGGGCGGCCGGTGTTCCGTTGGAACCCGCGCAGGCCCTGGATTTATTGGACGTTGCGCCGCAGGCCATTGATGTGGGTGAAGTTGGTGGGAAGATTTTCCTGAACATGGCCACCGGCGGTTTCGGTAGCCAGGTGACGGCCAATACCTCCGAGGACCTCAAGAAAGTCCTGGGGGGCGCCGCTTACCTGTTCACGGGCTTGTCGCGATTCAGTGAACTGAGTGCCGCCTATGGTGAGTTGCAGGGCCCCGATTTTTCCTGGCAGGGCGATTTGCTCGCGCTGGGCATCGGTAATGGCCGGCAGGCGGGGGGAGGCCATGTGCTGTGCCCGCAAGCGTTGGCTGATGATGGATTGCTGGACATCAGCATCCTGCCGGCGCCTCAGGAAGTGGTCAGTACGTTGAAGGACTTGCTGGCAGGCGGCCTGGGCATCGACAACATGTTTGTCCGCGCGCGCTTGCCATGGGTGGAGATCAAGGTCGCGCAAGGCCTGGACATCAATCTCGATGGCGAACCGTTGCAGGTCGAAACCCTGCGCTTCACTGTCCGTCCGAAGGCGCTGCGGCTGCACCTGCCGTCCGATTCGCCGCTGTTGGGCGGCGCGACGGCGCTCAGTCATCCAGGCTGATGATTTGCTCACGCACCGCGAACAGCACAAGGCCGGCCACGTCATGGATCTGCAGGCGCTTCATGACTTGCGCCCGGTGGGTTTCCACGGTCTTGACGCTCAGGTTCAGGCCATTGGCAATTTCCCGAGTGGACTTGCCACGCACGATCAACCGCAGAATTTCCAACTGGCGTGCCGTCAGGTTATGGGTCTGGGCAGGGTCCGGCTGATGTTTTTGCACGCGGGTCAGCGCCTGGTTGATCACCGTGTGGGCAATGGCCGGGCTCAGGTAGCGTTCGTCATTGCGCAGTGCTTCCAGGGCGTGTTTCAGCTCAGTGGCGGTGGTGTCCTTGAGCAGGTAGCCATGGGCGCCTGATTCCAGCGCCTGCATGATCAGCGCCGGATCCGTATGCATCGACAGGATCAGCACCTTGCTGTGGGGGCGCACCCGCTTGAGTTGTTGCAAGGCATCCAGGCCACTGGTGTCCTTCATGGAAATGTCCAGCAGCACGATGTCGGGGTTCAGTCGTTCTACCAGCTCCACCAATTGTGTGCCGTCATTGGCTTCGCCGATCACGGCATAGCCTGGAATATCCATGACCAGGGCGCGCACGCCGGCCCTGATCAGGGAGTGGTCATCTACCAGAAGCAAATTACAAATCAAAGGAGAACCTTATTCTTACTGGCTCGTTCCAGGGCGCGCGGTGCCCAGGGAAAGCGTGCTTCGATGTGCGTGCCTTTACCGGCCTCGCTCATGACCTTGAGGGTGCCGCCCAATTGTTCGACCCGCTCCAGCATGCCGGCCATACCCCGTTGACCTTCGCGAGCGGGGTGGCTGGCCGGGACAAATCCCTGGCCATCGTCGCTGATCAGCAGGGTCAGGCCGTCGGGCAGGCGTTGCAGGCGTACCAGCAGATTCGTCGCCCGGGCATGGCGCAAGATATTGGTAACCGCTTCCTGGGTGATCCGGAACACCGCGACCGACATCTCCTCCGGGATACCCGTCATGCGCTGCTGGCAATCGAGGCTCCACTTCACCGGGACGTTGGCCAGGGTCTTGAGCAGGTGCGCCCGCAGGCTGGCCTCAAGTCCGAGGCTGACCAGTTCCCTGGGATTGAGGATCGCCGATACGTCGCGGACCTTGTTGAGGGTTTCGTCCAGGGTCTCGCACAGGAGCGCGCACTGACCTTGCAATTCTTCCGGCAGCCGCCGCTTGAGCCATTCGCCTTGCAGTTTTGCCGCGGTCAGCAATTGGCCAATGTCGTCGTGCAATTCGCGGCTGAGCCGATGGCGCTCATTTTCCTGGACCTCGAGCAACCGGTCGGCCAGCTCCTGGGGCTGGAATTTGATGGATTTGCGCGACAATCGATGGTGGATCCAGACACAGCTCAAGGCCGCGACATTCAGGGCCAGCAGGCCCAGTGGCACCGTGTGGGCGTACAGATAGGTGAGCAGGCAGCCGAGAGTCGAGCAGATGCACAATAATAATGTGAAGCGACGGGCGTTTTCTCGGGAGGGAGGCCAGGTGATGAATGACTTGAGGCTGGCGTGCATAGCGGATGGAGCCAATGAATGTTCGCTGCGGGCAGGCCGGTCAGCGCATCTGACAGGCCGGGTCGGGTAAACGTTTCAGGTCGAAGGCGGCTTCGGTTGGCGGCTTTTATGACGCTTTCTTGAAGTGGCTGACGCGGGAGATAGTACCACTTCGCCTATCGTTGGTCGCGCTCGGCATGGAGCCGTGAAAGCGCTAGGGAGCAGGCGCATCGCCATCGTATCAGGCTTGTTTCTGGGGATAAGACACCAACGCCAGCGGACGCGACGCGGCCAATGCCTGGCCGGGACTCTGGCCCACCTGGAAGGCGAATGCCTCGATCAAGGACGTCTGTTCGCTGCTGTCCAGGCCCAACTG
The DNA here is from genome assembly GCF_059579345.1 of Pseudomonas sp. FSO-7. Lineage (NCBI taxonomy): Bacteria > Pseudomonadati > Pseudomonadota > Gammaproteobacteria > Pseudomonadales > Pseudomonadaceae > Pseudomonas > Pseudomonas sp. FSO-7. The sequence goes on from NZ_CM184193.1 coordinate 2,033,794, forward strand.
GCCAGTGGTGTGATCGACCAGTTCCAATTGCCAGGCCATCAGGGTGAAGCAATCCTTCAACGCGTCCAGGGCCTGGTCATGCAACTCCATGTGGTTTTGCGCATGGCTGAGCAAGCCATGGATATGCAGGGAAAACTCCGAAACGGCTTCCAGCGCCAGGGCATTGGCCTTGTTTGCCAGTTTCAGCAAAGTGCTGAGCATGCAGTCGATGGCGTCCTTGTCGTTGTTGATCAATTGCAGATGGCTCAGGCATTCCTCCGACTTGGCCAGCAGTGTCTCGGCCTCGATCAGAAATTCGGGAAGACGTTGATTCCAGTCCCTACGATCGTTCGGCATGCTTATCTCCACAACATCATGTCAGGCGAAAGGAAACCGCGTATGGCGAACGGCTGGATCTCAAGGTCGACCGCGGACGGACGCGCGACGATGCGCCCGTGCCGTTCAGCGAAGGTGAATTCGTAAACGATTGCACGGGTGGGATCGGCCGAAAGGCTGCAGGTCCGATGTCCTGTGGTCGCGCACAAAAGCCTGACTCCGTTCAGCAATGAGAATGGCGTCACATTAATGGCTATTGGATAACGGGAATATCAGGTTGGACCTGATTGTGCCTAGGGGAATCCCTTAGACAGGGGAACTTAGTGCGCAAACCGGAGTCGCGCAGCGGGGGAAATGGCAGATGAAATCGTGAAGCCAGTAAAGCATGATGTTAATGTGATATCAATTGCCCTCGCTGTATTTTATCCGGGGTCAAGATTCGGCTCGTGCCGCCGATATCTGTTTTATTGGATTCATCCGAACAAGCCCAGGAGTCATCGATGGCCGGCATTCTCGATACAGTAGATCAACGAACCCAACTGGTGGGTGAGAATCGCCTGGAAATTCTCATGTTTCGCCTGGCGGGTCGGCAGTTGTTCGCCATTAACGTGTTCAAGGTCCAGGAAGTCTTGCAACTGCCGAAGCTGACCTTGATGCCGCAACGTCACCCGTTCGTGTGCGGTGTGGTCAATCTGCGAGGCCAGACGCTGCCGGTGATCGACCTGTCCCAGGCCATTGGCATGCGTCCGCTGGTGCCGGGCGCCAACAGCACCATTATCGTGACCGAATACAACCGTTCGGTTCAGGCATTCCTGGTGGGCGGTGTCGACCGCATCGTCAACATGAACTGGGAAGCCATCCTGCCACCGCCGACTAGCGCCGGCCGAGAGCACTACCTGACGGCCATCAGCAAGGTGGACGATCAGTTGGTGGAAATCATCGACGTGGAAAAAGTCCTGGCAGAAATCGTGCCGTACAACGCCAAGGTCTCCCGGGAAAAACTCGAAGACCCGGTGCTGGAGCGCGCCCGTGGCCGCGAAGTACTGCTGGTGGACGACTCCAACGTTGCACTCTCGCAATTGCGCGACACCCTGGGTCAACTGGGCGTGAAAATGCACATCGCCAGCGACGGCCTGAAGGCCCTGAACATGCTCAAGGCCTGGGCCGATACCGGCGAGGTCATGACCGACAAATTGCTGATGATCTTCACCGATGCGGAAATGCCGGAAATGGACGGCTACCGCCTGACCACCGAAATCCGTAACGACCCGCGTTTGCGTGGGCTCTATGTCGTACTGCACACCTCGCTGTCCGGCAGCTTCAACGACTCGATGGTCAAGAAGGTCGGTTGCGACAACTTCCTCTCCAAATTCCAGCCGGACAAGCTGGTCGACGTGGTGCGCCAGCGCCTGATGCTCGACTGAAACCGATGGTGGTTTGCTTCAATGGCCGGCTCGTATAAGGTGGCATTTTTTTGCCACCGGGGAGTTGACCATGTTGCGGCTGAGCGCGCTGTATCGGTATCCGTTGAAGTCCGGCAAGGGCCAGCCCCTGCGGGAGATCGGCCTGGACAAGCTCGGGCTGGACGGTGATCGGCGCTGGATGCTGGTGGATGAAGGCACGGGCCGGTTCCTGACCCAGCGCGCCGTGGCGAAAATGAGCCAGCTCTCGGCGTTGTGGAACGAGGCGGGCGGCTTGACGCTCAGCGCGCTGGGCCACGGCGCCATCGACGTACCGCTGCCGGCTACCCTCGAAGAGCAGCGGCGCGGCGTGATCATCTGGCGTGACACCTTGCGTGTGCCGGACGCCGGTGACGAGGCCGCGGCCTGGGTCAGCGAATTCATCGGCAATCCCACGCGGCTGGTGCATGTGCCGGTGGAACTGGCGCGCACCACGGCCGCCGGTTATGGCAAGGATGACGACAAGGTCGCTTTTGCCGATGGTTTTCCCCTGCTGCTGATCGGCCAGGCCTCATTGCAGGACCTGTCGAGCCGGGTCGGCCGTTCGCTGGAGATGTTGCGCTTTCGTCCCAACCTGGTGGTCGAGGGCAGCGAGGCATTCGCCGAGGACGGCTGGAAGCGCATTCGTATCGGCGAGGTGGAGTTCCGGCTGGTCAAGCCCTGCTCGCGCTGCATCATGACCACGGTCGATCCGCACACCGGCGAACGCGATCCGCATCGCGAACCCTTCGCCACGTTGCAGCAATACCGTTCGACACCGGACGGTGCGGTGTTCGGCCAGAACCTGGTCAACGACAGCAACGGCCGGCTTGAAGTCGGCATGCCGGTTGAAGTGCTCGAATAAAAAGAGCCGTGAATAAAAATGCCCGTGTCATTGGACACGGGCATTTTTGTTTGTCACGTCACAGCTTTTCTAGCTTTTGTGGCGAGGGGATAAATCCCCTCGCCACAAAATCAGCCAAGCTCCCTCGCCACAGAGGTAACCGTGCCCCGGGAGGGAGCCAGTTCTGGTGATGTGTCGAATCAGCCGCGGTATTCACACAGGTAGGCGGTGTCGACGGCCACTTTGAGTTGGAACTTGCTGTTGGCCGGTACATTGAACTGGCTGCCGGCCGCGAAGGTTTCCCAGTCGGTGCTGTCGGGCAGCTTCACGGTCAGGGCGCCGGAGACGACATGCATGATCTCCCGTTGGGCCGTGCCGAACTCATATTCGCCCGGTGCCATGACGCCGATGGTCGCGGGGCCTTCGGCAGTGCCAAAAGCGATCGACTTGACGGTGCCATCGAAGTACTCGTTGACTTTAAACATGGGCGATTCCTCGAAAAAGGGGCTGAAAAAGGCCGGTCAGTATGCACAAGGCCGCAACATTCGTCATCTGCCGCGCCGGGCGGTGGACGCCGCTCAACCCGGAAGCACCAGGGGCAACAACCGCGCGGTATTGCGGGCATCTTCCAGGGCACGGTGCTGTTGCCCGCAAAATTGCAGGCCAGCCAGTTGCAGCGCGCCATTGAGCCCCAGCGGTCGTTCCAGCCGACGGGCCTTGGCGAAGCGTTGCTTGAGGTTCATGTGCGGCACCTGGCCAAGGACACTGTGTAACTGCTGGCGCTGCCATTCCTGAAGCAGTTGCTTGCGGTCGTAGTCGCCCCAACTGACCCAGCTTTCCAGCTTCGGATGATACGGCGCCAGCCAGCGCTCGAACGCCGGCCAGACCTCGGTCAAGGGCGCGGCACCGTCGATATTGGCCTGGGTGATGTGAGTCAGTTCGCGACAGAAAGGCGTGAGCAACGGTCGCCTCAGGGGCCGTACGAAGCGCTGGAAATGATCCACTTCGCGGCCGTCTCGATTCACCAGCGTGGCGCCGATTTCGATAATTTCCATTTCGGTTACCGGCCAGCCACCTTCATCGGTGGTGGCCTCCAGATCAATCACCAGCCAGTGAGGCATCGCAGGGTTCCCGGTGTCGGCGTGCTGATGGGTTTGAGCGTAGTCAAAGCCTGCGCATCCGACTAGTGGCCTGTTTCGACGCGCAACAAAACCTGGCGGTTTTTCACTTGGTCACCCCGCGTGACCTGCAATTGTCTGACTACGCCGTCGATGCCTGCCTTGAGTGGATGCTCCATTTTCATCGCTTCGAGCACCATCAGCAGTTGGCCTTGGCGCACCGGGCTGCCTTCGCTGACCAGCACCTCGACGATGGCACCGTCCATGGGTGCCAGGAGCGTACCGTCACTGGCACTGGCCTTGCTGGCGACGGGGGCCAGGGTCCGGTCTTGCAGGTGCAGGCCGCCGTGGCGGGTGGACAGCCAGAGATCGTGACCATCGAGGCGCCAGGCATGGCGCTGGCGAATCCCGTCGATGACCAGCGTTGCGCCCTGCGCGTCAACGTCGAGCAGCTTCAGTTCGATCGAGCGTCCGGCATTGTCGATGTTGAGCGTCCCGTCGGTTCCGGCGGCGAGGCTCAGCGTCCAGTCATGTTCCCCGACGCCGATCCGATAATGCAGCGCCGTGCCGATGCTGTTGCGCCATCCGCCCAGGCCGGGTGCATGCCGTACCTGCGAAGCCTGATAAAACGCCGCCGTGGCGATGGCCAGTTGTTCGGCCGAGGGCTCAAGGGGCAAAAGCGCCGCATGATTGGCAAAATACTGCCCGATGAAGCCGGTGCCGAAGTCGCCGTCGATGAACCGCGGATGCGCCAGCAAGCCGGCGAGCAAGCGCTGGTTGCTCTGGACGCCAAGTAGCACGCAATCCTCCACCGCTCGCAACAATTTGCGTCGGGCTTCTTCGCGGGTGGCGCCGTGGACGATGAGTTTGCCCAGCATCGAATCGTAGAACGGGGTGATGGCCTGGCCCTCCAGCAGACCATGGTCGACTCGCACACCGTCGCGGATGGGGGGCTCCCAGCCAACCAATCGCCCGGTCTGGGGCAGAAAATCCGCCGCCGGGTCCTCGGCGTACAACCGCACTTGCAGGGCATGGCCGCTGAGCGTCACCTGGTCCTGGCGCAGGGGCAGTGGCTTGCCGGCGGCGACGTCCAATTGCCAGGCCACCAGATCCAGGCCGGCGATCAACTCGGTGACCGGGTGTTCGACCTGCAGGCGCGTGTTCATCTCCAGGAAGTAAAAGCGGCCATCCGCCGCGAGCAGGAACTCCACGGTCCCGGCACCGATGTAATTCACTGCACGCCCGGCCTTGAGTGCCGCCTCGCCCATGGCCTGGCGCAGGTCGGCGGTCATGATCGGGCAGGGCGCTTCCTCGATGATTTTCTGGTGGCGTCGCTGGATCGAGCAGTCCCGTTCGCCCAGGTGGATCAATTGACCGTGGTGGTCGCCGAAGACCTGCACTTCCACATGCCGCGGATCGATCAAGGCCTGTTCGAGGATCAACTCGTCGCTGCCGAAGCCGTGCAAAGCTTCCGAGCGTGCGTTGCGCAGTTGCTCCAGCAGGTCCTCGGCGCGCTGGACCAGGCGCATGCCGCGGCCGCCACCACCGGCGCTGGCCTTGATCATCAGCGGGTAGCCGATGCGCCCGGCTTCGCGTTGCAGTGTGTCGTCGTCCTGGGCAGCGCCCTGGTAACCGGCGATGCAGGGAACGCCGGCCTGGATCATGGCGATTTTTGCGCGGCGCTTGCTGCCCATCAGGTCGATGGCTTCGGGGCTGGGGCCGATGAAAACGATATCGGCGTCTGCGCAGGCTTGAGCGAACCCGGCATTTTCCGAAAGAAAGCCGTAGCCGGGGTGAATCGCATCGGCGCCGCTGCGCCGGGCCGCCTCGAGAATGGCCGAGGCGTCGAGGTAGGAATGCTGTACCGGGGCTGGGCCGATCGGCACGGCTTCATCGGCCATGCGCACATGCAGCGCATCGGCGTCGGCCTCGCTGAATACCGCCACGGTGCGATAGCCCAGGGCCTGGGCGGTGCGCTGGATGCGACAGGCGATTTCGCCACGGTTGGCGATGAGGATTTTGCTGAAGGCGAGCATGGGGTTATTCCTGGCGTTTTGCGGTGTTTGTTAGGGCCTCATCGCGAGCAAGCTCGCTCCCACAGTCGGACTGTGGTGAATACAAGACTTGGCTTCACCCATGAACCCTGTGGGAGCGAGCTTGCTCGCGATGGCGGCCGGTCATGCACACCGCTCACTTTTTCTTCCCCGGCAAAATGCCCATGAGCTTGCAGATGATGCCCAACATGATCTCGTCCGCGCCGGCACCAATGGACACTAGTCGTACGTCGCGATAGGCCCGGGCGACCGGGTTGTCCCACATGAAGCCCATGCCGCCCCAGTATTGCAGGCAACTGTCGGTGGTTTCCCGGGCCAGGCGCCCGGCCTTGAGCTTGGCCATCGACGCCAGTCGCGTGACGTCCTGGCCGTTGATGTACTGCTCGGTGGCCTGATAGACCAGCGCCCGCAGGCATTCGATTTCGCTGGCCAGTTCCGCCAGGCGGAAGTGGATCACCTGGTTGTCGATCAGGGCCGTGTCGAAGGTCTTGCGCGCCTTGCAGTACTCGATGGTGCTGTCGATGCAATGCTCCAGGCCCTTGAGCATGTTGGCCGCGCCGAACAGGCGTTCTTCCTGGAATTGCAGCATCTGCATCATGAACCCGGCGCCTTCCTGGCCGATGCGATTGCGTTGGGGCACCCGCACGTCGTCGAAAAACACCTGGGCGGTTTCCGAGCTGCGCATGCCGAGTTTGTCCAGGTGCTGGCCGAGGCTGATGCCGGGGCTGCGCATCGGCACCATGATCAGCGATTTGTTGACGTGGGGCTTGTCGTCCGAGGTGTTCGCCAACAGGCAAATGAAATCGGCGCTCGGCGCATTGGTGATCCACATCTTGCTGCCGTTGATGACGTAGTCGTCGCCGTCCTTGCGCGCCGTGGTCTTGAGCCCGGCGACGTCGGAGCCGGCGCCGACTTCCGAGACGCCGATGCAGCCCACCTGTTCGCCGCGTATGGCCGGGCGCAGGAACGCTTCGCGCAGTTCATCGGAGCCGAAACGGGCCAGGGCCGGGGTGCACATGTCGGTCTGCACGCCAATGGACATCGGCACACCGCCGCAATGAATGGTGCCGAATTCCTCGGCCGCGACGATCGAATAGCTGTAGTCCAGGCCCATGCCGCCGAAGGCCTGCGGTTTGGAAATGCCCAGCAGGCCCAGCTCGCCGGCCTTGCAGAAAATCTCGTGGATGGGGAAACGCCCAGCCCTCTCCCATTCGTCGACGTAAGGGTTGATGTCGTGCTCGACAAACTGGCGAACGGTGCGCCGCAGTGCTTCGTGTTCCTGGGTGAAGATCATTTTTATTGTTCTCCTGTGAGCCGTGGAGCGTCCTCAGAAACGGGCCACGCCGAAGCTGTTGGCTTGCAAGGGTCGTTGTTCGGCCTCGTGACAGATGTCCAGCAGGTAGCCCAGCAGTGTGCGGGTGTCACGCGGGTCAATGAGCCCGTCGTCCCACAGGCTGGCGCTGCAGTAGAGGGCAGTGGATTGGCTGTCGAGTTTCTGCGCGGTGGTTTGCTCGAGCAGGTCCAGCATCTTCGGGTCGGGGCTCAGGCCATTCTTGAGCTGCGTGGCCTCGGTGACGATCCGCAGGACCTTGCCGGCCTGGGCGCCGCCCATCACGGCGGTGTGGCTGTTGGGCCAGGCGAAGATGAAGCGTGGGTCAAGCCCGCGGCCGCACATGGCGTAGTTGCCGGCGCCATAGGAGCCGCCCACCACGACGGTCAGCTTGGGCACCCGGGCATTGGCCACCGCCTGGATCATCTTGGCGCCGTGCTTGATTACCCCTTGTCGTTCCGACTCCGTGCCGACCATGAACCCGGTGGTGTTGTGCAAGAACAGCAACGGCGTGCGGCTCTGGTCGCACAACTGGATGAACTGCGCGGCCTTGCTGGCGCCTTGGGGCGTGATCGGCCCATTGTTGCCGATCAGGCCACAGGCATGGCCGCGAATGTGCAGGTGGCCGCAAATCGTTTGGGCGTCGAATTCGCTTTTGAAGGCCAGGAAGTTCGAGCCGTCGGCGATGCGGGCGATGATTTCCCCCACGTCATAGGGTTTCTTCGGGTCGTCGGGCACCAGTCCCAATAATTCGTCGGCGGGGTAGAGCGGCTCCGTCCAGGTCCGTTCGGGCTGTGGCGGCCGTTGCGCGTTCCAGGGCAGTAGGCCGAGGATTTCCCGAGCCAGGCGTATGCCATCGGCGTCGTTCTCGGCCAGGTACTCGGCGGTACCGGCCACCTGTGCGTGCATCAGTGCACCGCCCAGTTCCTCTTCGCTGGCCACCTCGCCGGTCGCGGCCTTGAGCAACGGCGGCCCGGCCAGAAACAGCCGCGCCTTGTCACGCACCACCACCACGTAATCCGACAAACCCGGCTGATAAGCACCGCCGGCCGTGGCCGAGCCATGCACCACGGTGATCTGCGGCAGGCCCATGGCCGACATACGTGCCTGATTGGCGAAGCAGCGCGCGCCTTCGACGAAGATCTGCGCAGCGTAATTGAGATTGGCGCCGCCACTTTCGGCGAGGGTGATGACCGGCAGTTTGTTTTCCATGGCGATCTGTTGCAGGCGCAGGGTCTTGTGCAAACCGCTGGGGGCAATCGTGCCGCCCTTGATCGCGCTGTTGTTGACCACCACCAGTACCCGCACCCCGGACACGTAGCCGATCCCGGCGATCAGGCCACCGCCGGCCTGGCTACCGTCCTTGTCGTCATGGAGTTTGTAGCCGGCCAGGCTCGCCAGCTCGAGAAACGGCGCGCCGGGGTCCAGCAGCAGGTTCAGGCGCTGGCGCGGCAACAGTTGGCCACGCTGGTCGAACTTGCCCTGGGCCTGGGCGGCTTTCTCCACCACGGCCCGTTCGAGCTGGCGCAACTGTTCGACGCCGGCCAGCATCCCCGCGTGGTTGCGCGCGAAGTCAGCGCTGTGGGGATCCAGGTGCGATTCGATGACCGGCATGCAGACTCCTCGTGTTGGAACGGATTAGCCGACCCCCTGTGGCGAGGGAGCTTGCTCCCGCTCGATTGCGCAGCAATCGCAAAAAGCCGGGGTCGCTGCGCAACCCAGCGGGAGCAAGCTCCCTCGCCACACGTGCCGCTGATCGTTTACTTGCCATGGCGACCATCCCTTAGTTGACCCGGTCGGCAATGTGCTGCGGCACCGGTATCTGAATCTCCAGCAACTGCTGGGCGAATGCCTTGCCCTGGGGGTCGATGCGCAGGCTCGCGACGCCGCCGCCGCCGAGGGCGTTTTCCAGCAGGAAATTCAAACTGTGGGTGCCCGGCAGGTACCAGCGTTCGACTCGGCCCAACAGCGGGTCGAGCACGTGGCTCATCCAGTCGACCATCACCTCCGGCGTCAGCGCCTCGGCGATCCAGGGCAGGTACTCGGGTTCCCGGGCGATCACGCCAATGTTGCTGTGGTTGCCCTTGTCCCCGGAGCGCGCCACCGCCAGTTTGATCAGCGGTACGCTGGCGTCGGCCTGGCCCTGGGGTTTGGGCGGGGTTGGGGCAACCGGCAGATCGACGGTGTGCAGCGGTTCGGCAGCGGGCAGGGGGCAAGGGTGGCGCTGGCCGTCGAGTTCGAGGTCGAGCCGGCAGGTGGTTTTGTCGATCAGGAACGAGAACAGGCGAATCAACGGCGACACCGTTGGCCGGCCACCGACCAGGCCGGTCAGTCCTGGCGCCATGCCGGTTGCGGCCTGGGCGATTTCCCTGGAAAACAGTACCAGGGGCTGTTTGTCCGGGTGCCGTACCGCCAGCTTGATCACCACCTCACGGCTGTCCCGGCGTTGGCCGTGCTGGCCGTAAGTGGCTTCGCTGCCCAGCAGTTCGATGTTCACTTCGCTGTAGGGCGCCCAGCCACGTTGGTCCAATAGCTGCGAGGTCTTGGCGACGATCGCCTGGCTGACCCGCTCCGCCTTGGCCACTGCATCGATGCCGGCGATCAGGCAAGTGGCGGTGCAACGCCAGCCGTCCAACCAGGTGGCGCAGACCTTGTACCGATCGCTGGGCGGCAGGCCCCTGGCCCCATGGACGCGCACGGCGTGCTTGCCCTGCTGGATCAACCTGACCTGGCTGAAATCGCAGATCACGTCGGGCAACAGATAACCTTGCGGGTCGCCAATTTCGTAGAGCAACTGTTCGCCGACGGACAACGGCGTGACCAGCCCACCGCTGCCTTCTGTCTTGGTGACAATGAATGGGCCGTCGGCGCTGACTTCGACAATGGGAAAGCCGATGTGCTCGTAGTCCGGCACGTCCTGCCAGTCGGTGAAATTGCCACCCGTGCACTGGGCGCCGCACTCGATGAGATGCCCCGCGAGCGCGGCCTGGGCCAATCGGTCGTAATCGTCCCAGGCCCAGCCGAACTCATGCACCAGGGCGGCGCTGACCACGGCGCTGTCCACCACGCGGCCAGTGATCACCACATCGGCACCCAGGCGCAGCGCCTCGACGATGCCGGGCGCGCCGAGATAGGCGTTGATGGACACGCACGCGGGAGGCAAGGGCTCGCCGCTGAACATCTCGCGGATATCCTGGGTGGCGAGCCGTGCGCCTTGCGGTTGCAGGTCATCGCCCAGCAGCACGGCGATCTTCAGCGGTACACCGGCCTGATCGCAGGCCGCTTGCAAGGCCTTCGCGCAGGCCTGGGGATTGACCCCGCCGGCATTGCTGATGACGCGGATCCCGTCGTCATGCAAACGCTGGAGCAGCGGGGTGAGGACCTCGATGAAATCCGTGGCATAGCCGCTCGAAGGGTCCTTCAGGCGCGCGCCGGCCATGATCGACATCGTGACTTCGGCCAGATAATCGAACACCAGGTAATCCAGCGCCCCGCCCTCGACCAGTTGCGCCGCTGCGGTGCAGGTATCGCCCCAAAAGGCGCTGGCGCAACCGATACGGATCGTTTTTGGCATGGCGTTCCCTCCGGCAAAGGTGGTTCGAGACTACCAAGCAAGCGCTTGGTTTGTAAACGGCCGCCGGTTCTTCTGGCCGAGCGCTTGCTTGGTTGCTTCGCTCGGCTTAAATTGCCCGCGCCACCGATGGTTTGGTGTGCAGTGGCGGCGCGTTGGTTGATCGACTGTAGGAGAGAATGGGTGGACGAGCAAAAAGCCCTGGGCGTGATGCGTGAGCTGGTCGACAACGGGCAACTGACCGACCCGGACAGTGCGCGCGGCAAACTGCTCCAGACCGCCGCCCACCTGTTTCGCAACAAAGGCTTCGAGCGCACCACGGTACGCGACCTGGCCAGCGCCGTGGGCATCCAGTCGGGCAGCATCTTTCACCATTTCAAGAGCAAGGACGACATTCTGCGGGCGGTGATGGAAGAAACCATCCGCTACAACACCGCGTTGATGCGCGCCGCCCTGGCCGAGGCCGACAGCGTGCGCGACCGGGTGCTGGCGCTGATTCGCTGCGAATTGCAGTCGATCATGGGCGGTACTGGCGAGGCCATGGCGGTGCTGGTCTATGAATGGCGTTCGCTCTCGCAGGACGGACAGCGGCACGTGCTGGCCCTTCGGGACATTTATGAAGACTTGTGGCTCGAGGTCTTGGGCCAGGCCAGGGAGGCCGGGTATATTCGCGGGGACGTGTCCATTACCCGGCGGTTCCTCACGGGTGCGTTGTCCTGGACCACCACCTGGTTTCGCGCCGAAGGCAGCCTGAGCCTCGATGAACTGGCCGAGCAGGCCCTGATCCTGGTGCTTGAAGAACAATAATAATCGAGCGGTGCTTTAAATGGCCGCATGGCTGGCTAAGCGGCTGAAACCGCCTAGCTTGATTGTAGTGATGGGGACTTTTGGGGAGTGGGTGATCTTGACGTTTTCGCCGATGGGGATGACCTCCCGTGTACTGCTGGCCACTCTGGCCGTTTTCCTGGCGTTGCCGATCGAGGCGGCGCAACTGGTGCGGATCGGCGCGGCACATTTTCCGCCCTATACCGTTCGTCCCGAGAACGGTGCCGACACCGGCCTGCTACCGCAAATGGTGGAAGCCTTGAACCAGTCGCAAAGCGACTATCAGTTCGTCCTGGTACCGACGTCGATCCCGCGCCGGTTCAATGATTTCAAGCAGGGTCGGGTCGATATGGCGATTTTCGAGAACCCCGAATGGGGTTGGCAGGAGGTGCCGCACACTGCGGTGGATATGGGCCTGGAAGATGCGGAAGTCTTCGTCGCTCAGCGCCAGCCGGAGCGACAGCAAAGTTATTTCGCCGATCTCAGGGGCAAGCGCCTGGCGCTGTTCAGCGGTTATCACTACGCCTTTGCCGAATTCAACGCCGACCCCAAGTTCCTCGCCGGCCAATACAACGCCACACTGACGTATTCCCACGACAGCAATCTGCTGATGGTTTTGCGCGGGCGGGCGGATATCGCCCTGGTGACCCGTTCGTACCTTAACGATTACGTGTTGCGCAATCCCGAAGTCGGCCCGCAATTGCTGGTGTCAGAACGCATCGATCAGGTTTACCACCATTACGCGCTGATCCGGCCGCAAGCTCCCATCTCCGGTGAAGCGTTTGCCCAGTTGCTGCAAATGCTGCGGGAAAACGGTCAACTGCTGAAGATTTTCCAGCCCTACCAGATCCAGCTGGTGCCCGCGCATTCCCATTGAAGGCGACACTAAATTTCCCGCCCCGGCTCACGTCACACGTTGACTACCGACGAATACGCGAGCCGCCCCCATGTCCAACCTCAACCACCCGACGACGCTGCCCTTGCCCGGTGGCCGTCGCCTCGGCGCCGATGAAACCGAACGCCACCTGAGCCTGATGCTCGAAGGCGCGCCGCTGATCCGGCTGCGTCTTGTGCGCGGTCCCGAGTTGCATGTGCACTTGCAGGAAATCAACGACCGCCCGATGGGGCCGGCGCTGTGGGCGGCCTGCTATTGGCTGTTTGCCCGCGATCCCGAGTGTCAGCACCTGACCTGGCACCTGGACGAGCGTCCCGGCGAAGCCTTGCTCAGCGGTTTACTGATGGGCACCGAGCGTGCCGGCGAATACCGGTGCGAGCGCACGATGTTCTGGCAGTTGCCACAGCCATGGCTGGGGGAGTCGTTCAGCGGCAGTTACCCGCAACAGATGGTCATCACCGATGGCCGCCGCCATCCACGCCGGCCGATGAAGCCGCGTGGCGAGGTGTACCGGCGTTTCGATGCGCGGCTGGGGGCCTGGGTGTCGTTGCGCACCCTGGAAATCGAACAGGACCTGGAGCGTTTCAACCGCTGGCAGAACAGCCCGCGAGTGGCGAGCTTCTGGCAGGAGGAGGGCAGCCTGGAACAGCATCGCGAGTACCTGGGCAAGCTGCAGGCCGACCCCCGGGTCTTGACCCTGATCGGTTGCTTCGATGACCAGCCGTTCGCTTACTTCGAAGCCTATTGGGCCAAGGAGGATCGGATCGCGCCGTTCTATGAGGCCGACCACTACGATCGCGGCATTCACATGCTGGTGGGCGAAGAGCAGCACCGCGGGCCGCACAAGGTGGCGAGCTGGCTGTCGGCGCTGGTGCATTACCTGTTCCTGGACGACCCCCGTACCCAACGCGTGGTCGCCGAGCCCCGGGCCGACAATGCCCGGATGATCGGGCACCTGCACAATCAGTGCTTCCATTGCGAAAAGGAATTCGATTTCCCCCACAAGCGCGCGGCGCTGATGATCCTGGGGCGTGAGCGGTTTTTTGATCGGTGTGGGTTGATGTAAGGCCTTATGGCCTCATCGCGAGCAAGCTCGCTCCCACAGGGGATCTTCAGTGATCACGAAACTGTGGGAGCGAGCTTGCTCGCGATGAGGCCGGCAAAACCTGCGCAAGTTACCGCCGGGCGAACGTATCCCCCCGAACCCCCGACACCTTGCGGCAATGCACCAATGCATCGCGGATCATGAAGTTCACCAGGGTTGGCGAGACGCCCAGTTCCTTGGCGATGTCCTTCTGCGGCACGCCGTGCAGGCGGTACATCTCGAAGGCATAGCGGGTGCGGCTGGGCAGTTCGGTCAGCGCATCGGCGATGTGCTCCAGCGTGGAAAAGTTGATATGGGAGGTTTCTGGCGAAGCACCCTGGATCACCACGTTCAACCCTTCCTCCTCCGGCCCGGAGTATTTCTGTTCCAGCGCCTGCTTGCGGTAGTGGTCGATCGCCAGGTTGCGCACGATCTGGAACAGATAACTGAGCTGCGCCTTGAACGAGGAGGTGATCTGTGGCGCCGATTGCAGCCGGAAAAAAGCGTCCTGCACCACATCTTCCGCGCGGGACCGGCAACCGGTAATGCGCGCCGCGATCTTGACCAGGATCAGTCGGTTATCGACGAACGCCTGGAGTAACGGTGAGTCGCACCTGCTTGTGGATACTTGTTCCGTCATGGAATTCACCTTGCTGCAAAAAGTTAGCGGGACGTCCGGATGTCGGACCTGTCCTACACATCGAGCGCCAAATTAGGCTTAATGATAATGATTGTCAATTGAGAAGAAGAATTATTGATGCAATAAAGTCCAGGCTCGGCCCCGCGACCCATTGCCGCGGCGCGTGGCTGTCGGATGCTTCGCTGCAGGCTGCGGTGAGTCGGCGGCCCGACTAATTATTTGCCGGGGCTATCCGTTCCATGGGGGACAACTTGCAAGCCGAATTCAGGCAGGAAACCCCCATGACCGACGCGTTCGAACTCCCCAGCACCCTGGCTCATGCCCTCCAGCGCCGCGCCGCGCTGACGCCGGACCGGGTGGCCCTGCGCTTCCTTGCCGACACCCCGGAGCAGGGTGTGGTGTTGAGTTATCGCGACCTGGACCTGCGCGCCCGGACCATCGCCGGCGCCTTGCAGGCCGAAGCGGCACTGGGCGATCGCGCCGTGCTGCTGTTCCCCAGTGGCCCGGATTACGTCGCGGCGTTCTTTGGCTGCCTCTACGCCGGGGTGATTGCCGTGCCGGCCTATCCACCGGAGTCCGCCCGTCGCCACCATCAGGAGCGCTTGCTGTCGATCCTCAAAGACGCCGAACCGCGCCTGCTGCTGACCAGCAGCGATCTGCGCGAGCCGCTGCAAGCCATCGAATCGGCGCCGCCGGTGTTGTGCGTCGATACCCTCGACCCGGCCTGCGCCGGGCAATGGCGGATGCCGACGCTGCAGGACGATGACATTGCCTTCCTGCAATACACCTCCGGTTCCACCGCGTTGCCCAAGGGCGTGCAGGTCAGCCACGGCAACCTGGTGGCCAACGAGCTGCTGATTCGCCATGGCTTCGGCATCGACTTGAACCCCGACGACGTCATCGTCAGCTGGCTGCCGCTGTACCACGACATGGGCCTGATCGGCGGCCTGCTGCAGCCGGTGTTCAGCGGCGTCCCGTGCGTATTGATGTCCCCGGCTTATTTCCTGGCCCGACCCCTGCGTTGGCTCGAAGCGATCAGCGAGTACGGCGGCACCATCAGCGGCGGCCCGGATTTCGCCTACCGGTTGTGCAGCGAACGGGTCAGTGATTCGGCCCTGCAGCGTCTCGACCTGAGCGGCTGGCGCGTGGCCTATTCCGGCTCCGAGCCGATCCGTCTCGACACCCTGGAGCGTTTCGCCGAGAAGTTCGCCCCGTGCGGCTTTACGCCGGACAATTTCATGGCTTCCTATGGCCTGGCCGAAGCGACCTTGTTCGTCGCCGGCACGCCACGCCTTCACGGCATTCCTTCGCTGCGGGTGGATGACGCGGCGTTGGCGCAAAACCGTGCCGAGCCGGGGCAGGGCAGCGCGGTGATGAGTTGTGGTGTCAGCCAGCCCGGGCACGCGGTACTGATCGTTGAGCCCGCCACCTTGCAGCCGCTGGCCGACAATCAGGTCGGTGAAGTCTGGGCCGCCGGGCCGAGCATCGCCCTGGGCTACTGGCGCAACCCCGAAGCCAGCGCCAAGACCTTTGTCCAGCACGACGGCCAGACTTGGTTGCGCACCGGCGACCTGGGTTTTCGGCGCGGCGGCGAACTGTTCATCACCGGTCGCCTGAAAGACCTGCTGATCGTGCGTGGGCATAACCTCTATCCCCAGGACATCGAGCAAGTCATCGAGCGCGAAGTGGAGGTGGTGCGCAAGGGCCGGGTGGCGGCGTTCGCGGTCGACGACAATGGCGAGGAGGGCATCGGCATCGCTGCGGAAATCAGCCGCAGCGTGCAGAAAATCCTTTCGCCCGATGCCTTGATCAAAGTCATTCGCCAGGCCGTGGCCGAGGCCTGCCAGCAAGCCCCGAGCGTGGTGGTGTTGCTCAACCCCGGCGCGCTGCCCAAGACCTCCAGCGGCAAGTTGCAGCGCTCGGCTTGCCGCAGCCGATTGGCCGACGGCAGTTTGGACAGTTATGCCCAGTTCCCGTCCGTCGAAGTCGACATGGTTGATGAGTTTGCCACAGCCTCCGAGTTGCAAGCCCTCATTGGTCAGGTCTGGCGGGAGCAATTGCAGGTCGAGCAGGTCCAGGCCGACGATCATTTCTTCCTGCTGGGCGGCAACTCCATCGCCGCCACCCAGGTGATTGCACGATTGAGCGAAACCCTCGGGCTGGCGCTCAACCTGCGCCTGCTGTTCGAAGCCCCGACCCTGCTTGCGTTCTCGGCAGCGGTGGCGAACCAGCAGCAGGACGGCGGCCGGGCCCAGGGCGCGATCAGTGCATTGCCGCGTCACGCGCCACTGCCACAGTCGCTGGCGCAGAACCGTTTGTGGATCACCTGGCAGCTCGACCCGACGAGCCGCGCCTACAACATTCCCGGCGCCTTGCACCTGCGCGGCGAGCTGGACGAAGACGCGCTGCGTGCCAGTTTCCAGCAACTGATCGAGCGTCACGAGTCCTTGCGCACGCGGTTCCTGGAGCGGGATGGGGAGGCCTTGCAACAGGTCGATCCGGCCGGCGAATTCAAACTGCAGGTGATCGATCTCAGTGACGAACCTGCCAACCGGCGCGAAGCCCGGGCGCGGCAGGTTCGAGAAGACGAAGCGGCCACGCTGTTCGATCTGGAGAAGGGGCCGCTGTTGCGGGTCACCCTGTTGCGCCTCGACGAGGATGACCATCAACTGCTGGTGACGCTGCACCACATCATCGCCGACGGCTGGTCGATGAATGTATTGCTCGAAGAATTCTCCCGGTTGTATGCCGCCGCCTCCCAAGGCCAGGTCGCCGAGTTGGCGCCGTTGCCGTTGCAATACGCCGACTACGGCAGTTGGCAACGCCAGTGGCTCGCCGAGGGTGAGGCCGAGCGCCAACTGAGCTACTGGAAGCAGCAACTGGGCGCTGAACATTCGGCCCTGGTGCTGGGCACGGATCATCCACGCAGCGCTCAACGCCAACGCAGCGCCGCGCGGCACAGCCTGCGTCTGGACAAGGATCTCGGCGAGGCCCTGCGCCACGTGGCCCAGGCCCATGACGCGACGCCGTTCATGCTGTTGCTGGCGGCCTTCCAGGCGCTGTTGCAGCGTTACACCGGGCAATCCGACCTGCGCATCGGTGTGCCCAACGCCAACCGTCCGCGCCTGGAAACCCAGGGGCTGATTGGCTTCTTCATCAACACCCAGGTCTTGCGCGGGCAGGTCGATTCCCGTCAACCGTTCGCCGCGCTGCTGGCCCAGGCCCGGGAAGCCACGCTCGGGGCCCAGGCCCATCAGGACCTGCCGTTCGAACAACTGCTCGAAGCGTTTCCCGAAGCGCGCGAACAAGGCCTGTTCCAGGTGATGTTCAACCACCAGCAGCGTGACCTGAGTGCTTTGCGGCGCCTGCCGGGACTGCTGGCCGAGGAGCTGCCGTGGCACAGCCGTGAAGCCAAGTTCGACCTGCAATTGCACAGCGAAGAAGACCGCAACGGCCGATTGACCCTGTCGTTCGACTACGCCGACGAACTGTTCGAGACGGCGACCATCGAGCGACTGGCGGCGCATTACTGCAACCTGTTGCGGGCGGTCTGTGCCGATCCGCAGCAAGCCATCGGCGATGTGTCGCTGTTGACCGCCGATGAGCACCGCCAACAGCAGCAGTGGAGCGCCGCCCCGTGCGCGCCGGCCAGCCAGTGGTTGCCGGAGCTGTTGAACGAGCAGGCCCGCTGCACGCCGCAACGGATCGCCCTGCGCTGGGACGGCGGTCAACTCGATTATGCCGAGTTGCACGCCCAAGCCAATCGCCTGGCCCATTACCTTCGAGACAAGGGCGTTGGCCCGGACGTGTGCGTGGCGATTGCCGCCGAACGTTCGCCGCAGTTGCTCATCGGTGTGCTGGCCATCATCAAGGCCGGCGGTGCCTATGTGCCGCTGGATGCGGACTACCCGGCCGAACGTCTGGCCTACATGCTCGATGACAGCGGCGTCGACTTGCTGCTGACCCAAACCGCGCTGCTCGAACGCTTGCCGGCTTGCGAGGGTGTCAGCGTGATCGCCATGGACGCCCTGCACCTGGAACAATGGCCGAGCAACCCGCCGGGCCTGCACCTGCACGGCGATCACCTGGCCTACGTGATCTACACCTCCGGCTCCACCGGCCAGCCCAAAGGCGTCGGCAACACCCATGCCGCCCTGGCCGAGCGCCTGCAATGGATGCAAGCGACCTACGGGCTGGATGCCAGCGATGTGCTGATGCAAAAGGCCCCCATCAGCTTCGACGTGTCGGTCTGGGAATGTTTCTGGCCGCTGATCACCGGCAGCCAACTGGTCCTGGCCGGCCCCGGCGAACACCGTGACCCGCACCGCATCGCCCAGTTGGTGCAGCAGTTTGGCGTCACCACGCTGCACTTCGTACCACCGCTGTTGAGCCTGTTCATCGACGAACCGCTGAGCGCCCATTGCAGCAGCCTTCGGCGGGTCTTCTCTGGGGGCGAAGCCTTGCCGGCCGAGTTGCGCAACCGGGTGTTGGCGCAACTGCCATCGGCGCAACTGCACAATCGCTACGGCCCGACCGAAACCGCGATCAACGTCACCCATTGGCATTGCACCGAAGCCGATGGCGAGCGCTCGCCCATCGGCCGTCCCCTGGGCAACGTGCTGTGCCGGGTGCTCGACAGCGACCTCAATCCCGTGCCGGCCGGTGTCCCGGGCGAGCTGTGCATCGCTGGCCTGGGCCTGGCCCGGGGTTACCTCGGTCGTCCGGGCCTGAGCGCCGAGCGTTTCGTCGCCGACCCAATGGGGCCGGCCGGGGCGCGGTTGTACCGCACCGGTGACCGGGCACGCTGGAATGCCGATGGCGTGATCGAATACCTCGGCCGCCTCGACCAGCAGGTCAAGCTGCGCGGCTTCCGGGTCGAACCACAGGAAGTCGAAGCGCGCCTGCTGGCCCAGGATGGCGTCGCCCAAGTGGCGGTGCTGGTGCGCGACACCTCGGCCGGTCCGCAGTTGATCGGCTATTACACCGCTCCGGAGGTCGCCCACGACCAGGACGAATTGAACACCCGGCTCAAGGCCGCCCTGGCCGCCGAACTGCCGGACTACATGGTGCCCGCCCAACTGCTGCGCCTGGACGCCATGCCCCTGGGCCCGAGCGGCAAGCTCGATCGCCGCGCCTTGCCCGAGCCGCAATGGCAGGTGCGCGAGCATGTCGAGCCGGTCAGCGCCCTCGAACAGCAAATCGCCGGCATCTGGCGCGACGTGTTGGGACTGACGCGCATCGGCCTGCGGGACGATTTTTTTGCCCTCGGCGGCCATTCGCTGCTGGCGACCCAGATCATTTCCCGGACTCGCCAGGCCTGTGACGTGGAACTGCCGTTGCGGGCGCTGTTCGAGGCCAGTGAACTGGGCGCTTTCGCCGAAGAGGTGCGCTTGATCCAGGCCCGCGGCCAGACCAACCGCCAGCCGCCCATCGAGAAGGTCGACCGCAGCCAACCGGTGCCGCTGTCGTATTCCCAGCAGCGCATGTGGTTCCTCTGGCAGATGGAGCCGGACAGCCCGGCCTACAACGTCGGTGGCATGGCGCGCTTGCGCGGGGTGCTGGATGTCGGCCGCTTCGAGGCGGCCTTGCAGGCGTTGATCCTGCGCCACGAAACCCTGCGCACCACGTTCCCGAGCGTCGACGGCGTCGCCTACCAACAGGTGCACGGCGAGACGGGCCTGCGCATGGGCTGGAAGGACTTCTCGAGGCTGGCCGCCGACGTTCGACAGCAGCGGGTGCAGCAACTGGCGGACAGCGAGGCCCACCAGCCCTTCGACCTGGAAACCGGGCCGCTGCTGCGGGCTTGCCTGGTCAAGACCGCCGAGCATGAGCATTACTTTGTGCTGACGCTGCACCACATCGTTACCGAAGGTTGGGCGATGGACATTTTCGCCCGGGAACTGAGCGCGCTGTACGAAGCTTTTGTCGACGACCGCGAATCCCCGCTGGAACCGTTGCCGGTGCAGTACCTGGACTACAGCGTCTGGCAGCGCCAGTGGCTGGAGTCCGGCGAGCGTCAACGGCAACTGGACTACTGGACCGCGCAACTGGGCCGCGAACATCCGCTGCTGGAACTGCCCGGCGATCGCCCGCGTCCATCGGTGCAAAGTCATCGCGGCGAACTGTTCCGTTTCGACCTCTGTGATGAGCTGGCCGCGCGGGTCCGTGCCTTCAATGCGCAACAGGGTCTGACCCTGTTCATGACCATGACCGCCGCCCTGGCCGTGCTGCTCTATCGCTACAGCGGCCAGACCGACCTGCGCATCGGCGCGCCGGTGGCCAACCGCATCCGCCCGGAAAGCGAAGGCTTGATCGGTGCGTTCCTCAACACCCAAGTGCTGCGTTGCCAGCTCGACGGGCAGATGTCGGTGGGCGAACTGTTCGAACAGGTGCGCCACACCGTCATCGAAGGTCAGTCCCATCAGGACTTGCCGTTCGATCATCTGGTGGAAGCCCTGCAACCACCGCGCAGTGCGGCCTACAACCCGTTGTTCCAGGTGATGTGCAACGTGCAGCGCTGGGAATTCCAGCAGAGCCGCACGCTGGCCGGCATGACCGTCGAATACCTGGTCAACGACGCCCGGGCCACCAAGTTCGACCTCAACCTGGAAGTCACCGACCTGGATCAGCGCCTGGGTTGCTGCCTGACCTACAGCACCGACCTGTTCGACGAACCGCGCATCGCGCGCATGGCCGGGCACTGGTGCAATCTGCTGGAAGCGTTGCTGGTCGATCCGGCCCGGCGGCTGAGCGAGTTGCCGTTGCTGGACGCCAGCGAGCAGCAACAACTGCTCGACAGCCTGGGTGTCGAGCCCGGTGAGCATCGCCTGGACCAGTGCCTCCACGCACTGTTCGACGAACAGGCCCGGGCGCGTCCCGACGCCCCAGCCCTGACCTTCGCCGGCCAGACCCTGACGTATGCGCAACTGGACAGCCGTGCCAATCGCCTGGCCTGGAGCCTGCGCGAGCGAGGCGTTGGGCCGCAGGTGCGGGTCGGCCTGGCCCTGGAGCGCTCGCTGGAAATGGTCATCGGCCTGCTGGCGATCCTCAAGGCCGGCGGTGCCTACGTGCCGCTGGACCCGGAATACCCGCTGGACCGCTTGAGCTACATGATCGAAGACAGTGGCATCAGCCTGCTGCTCAGCGACCGGGCGATGCTCCAGGCCCTCGGTGCATTGCCTGAGGGTGTGGGGTGCTGGTGCCTGGAAGATGATTCGGCGGCCCTGGCCCGATACCCGGATCACCCGCTGCCGCTGATCAACCTGCCGCAGCACCAGGCCTACCTGATCTACACCTCCGGCTCCACCGGCAAGCCCAAGGGCGTGGTGGTGTCCCACGGTGAAATCGCCATGCATTGCCAGGCGGTGATCCGGCGCTTCGGCATGCGCCCGGACGACTGCGAGCTGCATTTCTATTCCATCAACTTCGACGCCGCCACCGAACGCCTGTTGGTGCCGTTGCTCAGTGGCGCCCACGTGGTGCTGCGGGCCCAGGGCCAGTGGGACGCCGAGGAAATCTGCGGGCTGATTCGCCAGCATCGCATCAACATCCTCGGTTTCACCCCCAGCTACGGCAGCCAGTTGGCGCAGTGGTTGGCGACCCAAGGGCAGACCTTGCCGGTGCGCATGTGCATCACCGGCGGCGAAGCCCTGACGGGCGAGCATTTGCAGCGCATTCGCGCGGCGTTCAGCCCGAGCCTGTTCTTCAACGCCTATGGCCCGACTGAAACCGTGGTCATGCCCTTGGCGAGCCTGGCCCCCGAGCACTTGGAGGAGGGCGCGGCCAGTGTGCCGATCGGTAGCGTGATTGGCGCCCGCGTGGCGTACATTCTCGACGCCGACCTGGCGTTGGTGCCGCCAGGCGCCACGGGAGAGTTGTACGTGGGCGGCGCCGGTCTGGCCCAGGGTTATCACCAGCGTCCGGGCATGACCGCCGAGCGTTTCGTCGCCGACCCGTTCGCCACCGAAGGCGGACGCTTGTATCGCACCGGCGACCTGGTGCGCCAGCGTGCCGACGGTCTGGTGGAGTACCTGGGTCGCATCGACCATCAGGTGAAAATCCGTGGTTTCCGTATCGAACTGGGGGAAATCGAAACCCGCCTGCTGGAACATGAGGCGGTGCGCGAGGCCGTGGTATTGGCCCTTGACACGCCAGGCGGCAAACAACTGGCCGGCTACCTGGTGAGCGACATCGCCAGCCAGGACGGCGAGCAACAAACGGCCCTGCGCGATGCCTTGAAAAACCACCTCAAGGCCCAGTTGCCGGACTACATGGTGCCCACGCACTTGATCCTGTTGGCGAGCATGCCGCTGACCGCCAACGGCAAGCTCGACCGCCGTGCCTTGCCGCTGCCCGATCCTGAACTCAATCGCCAACACTACGTGGCGCCGAGCAATGCCCTGGAGCAGACGCTGGCGGCGATCTGGTGCGACGTGCTGAACGTGGGGCAGGTGGGCCTTAATGACAACTTCTTCGAGCTGGGCGGCGACTCGATCCTGTCCATCCAGGTGGTCAGCCGCGCCCGGCAGCAGGGCATTCATTTCACGCCCCGGGACTTGTTCCAGCACCAGACCGTACAGACCCTGGCCGCCGTTGCCACGCGCAGCCAGCAGGTGCACGCCGAGCAGGGGCTGTTGCAGGGTGAATCCGGGCTGACGCCCATCCAGCACTGGTTCTTCGAGCGCCAGATCCCCAACCGGCATCACTGGAACCAGGCGCTGGTGCTGGCGCCGGCCACGGCCCTGGCGCCGCAACCGCTGGAACAGGCGCTGCGCAGCGTCTTCCAGCACCACGATGCCTTGCGCCTGGGCTTTGATGACAGCGCCGGGCATTGGCGCGCCGAGCACCAGCCGTTATCTGACGCGGCGCTGTTGCAGCACGTGTCCGTGGACACCGCGCAGGATTGCGAAGCGTTGTTTGCCGAGACGCAGAGCCGTTTCAATCTATCAACCGGGCCATTGCTGCGCGCAGTGCTGGCGCAGTTGCCCGACGGCCAGCAACGGTTGCTGATCGTCATCCATCACCTGGTGGTCGACGGTGTGTCGTGGCGGGTGCTGATGGACGATTTGCAAACCGTCTACCGCCAGCTCACCACCGGGCAGGAAGCGCAACTGCCGGCCAAGACCAGCCCATTGCGCGACTGGGCCGCGCGCTTGCAGGCTTACGCCGGCAGCGAATCCCTGCGCGAAGAACTGGGGTGGTGGCAAGCGCAGTTGAGTGGCGCTCAGGTGCAACTGCCGTGCGCGAATCCCGAGGGTGGGCTGCAGGAACGTCATGCTGAAACCGTCAGCGTGCGCCTGGACGCCGAGCGCACCCGGCAACTGCTGCAACAGGCGCCGAGTGCCTATCGCACCCAGGTCAATGACCTGCTGCTCACGGCGCTGGCCCGGGTGCTGTGCCGTTGGAGTGGCCATGATTCGGCCCTGGTCCAGCTTGAAGGCCATGGCCGTGAAGCGCTGTTCGACGACCTCGACCTGACCCGCACCGTGGGCTGGTTCACCAGCGTCTATCCTGTGCGCCTGAGTCCAGCGGCCGAAGATTTCAGTGTCTCGATCAAGAGCATCAAGGAGCAACTGCGCGCGGTGCCCCACAAGGGCCTCGGCCATGGCGTGCTGCGTTACCTGGCCGACGCGGCAACTCGCGAGGCGATGGCCGGCCTGCCGCACGCGGCGATCACCTTCAACTACCTGGGCCAGCTCGACCAGACCCTCGGCCAGGATGCGCTGTTTCAGCCCCTGGATGCGCCGTTGGGGGCGATCCATGATCCCGATGCGCCGTTGCCCAACGAACTGAGCGTCGACAGCCAGGTCAGCGGCGGCGAGCTGGTGCTGCGCTGGACCTTCAGCGCCCAGCGTCATGACCGACAGGCCATCGCCACGCTGGCCGAGGCCTACCTCGATGAGTTGCAGCGCCTGATCGAACACTGCCTGACGGACGCGGCGGGCGGTCTGACGCCATCGGACTTCCCGCTGGCGAAGTTGACCCAGGGCCAGCTCGACAGCCTGCCCGTGCCGGCCGCGCAGATCGAAGACGTCTACCCGCTGACGCCGATGCAGGAAGGCATGCTGCTGCATACCCTGCTGGAGCCGGGCACCGGCCTGTACTACATGCAGGATCGCTACCGCATCAACAGCGAACTGGACCCGCAGCGGTTTGCCCAGGCCTGGCAGGCGGTCATCGCCCGCCACGAAGCCTTGCGTGCCTCGTTCTGCTGGAACGTCGGCGAAGACATGCTGCAAATCATCCACAAGCCCGGCCGCACACCGGTGGATTACCTCGACTGGTCCGAGGTGCCGGAAGACGCCCAGGAAGCCAGGCTCCAGGCCCTGCTCAAGGATGAACGCGAGGCCGGTTTCGATCTGTTGAACCAGGCGCCGTTCCACTTGCGGCTGATCCGGGTCGGCGCGGCGCGCTACTGGTTCATGATGAGTAACCACCACATCCTCATCGATGCCTGGTGCCGTTCGCTGTTGATGGACGACTTCTTCGAGCTCTACACCGCCCTGGGTGAGCAGCGCGAGCCGCAGTTGGCCGTGCCGCCGCGCTATCGCGACTACATCGGCTGGCTGCAACACCAGAGCCTGGACGACGCCCGGCAGTGGTGGAAGCGCAACCTGCAAGGCTTCGAGCGGACCACGCCGATCCCTGGCGACCGGCCGTTCCTGCGCGAGCACGCCGGTGACAGCGGCGGCATGATCGTCGGCGACTGCTACACCCGTCTCGATGCCCGGGACGGTGCGCGGCTGCGGGAACTGGCCCAGGCCCACCAACTGACGGTCAACACCTTCGCCCAGGCGGCGTGGGCCCTGGTACTGCGCCGAGTCAGCGGCGACCGCGACGTGTTGTTCGGCGTCACCGTGGCCGGGCGCCCGGTGGAACTGCCGCAGATGCAACGCACCGTGGGGCTGTTCATCAACAGCATCGCCTTGCGCGTGCAAATGCCCGAGGACCATCAGCGTTATAGCGTGCGCCAGTGGCTCAGCGATTTGCTGGACCGCAACATGCAACTGCGCGAGTACGAATACCTGCCGCTGGTGAGCATCCAGGAAGTCAGCGAACTGCCCAAGGGCCAGCCGCTGTTCGACAGCCTGTTCGTGTTCGAGAACGCGCCGGTGGAAGTCTCGGTGCTGGACCGCGCCCAAAGCCTCAATGCCACCTCCGACTCGGGCCGCACCCACACCAACTTCCCGTTGACGGCGGTCTGCTATCCAGGGGATGACCTGGGGCTGCACCTCTCGTATGACCAGCGTTACTTCGATGAAAGCACCGTCCAGGGACTGTTGGGCGAGTTCAAGCGGTTGCTGCTGGCGCTGATGGAGGGCTTGCACGGTGAGATGAGCGAGCTGCCACTGATCGGTGTCCAAGAGCAGGACTTCCTGATCGAAGGCTGCAACCAGAGCGAGCATGCCTATCCACTGGAGCAAAGCTACGTCGAGCTGTTCGAGGCGCGGGTCGCGGCCCATCCGCAACGGCTGGCGGTCAGTGGCCTGGACACGAGCTACAGCTACGCCGAGTTGAATGCCCGCAGCAACCGCCTCGGTCACGCCTTGATCGCGGCCGGCGTGGGCCTGGATCAGCCGGTGGCGCTGCTGGCCGAACGGGATGCGCCACTGCTGGGCATGATCATCGGCAGCTTCAAGGCCGGTGCCGGCTACTTGCCGCTGGATCCGGGCCTGCCGAGCCAGCGCCTGAGCCGTATCATCGAACTGAGCCGCACGCCGCTGTTGGTCTGCACCCAGGCCTGTCATGCCCAGGCGCTGGCGCTGCTGGAGGAGTTCGCCTGTGCCGGGCGGCCGAAGTTGCTGGTGTGGGAAACCATCCAGGCCAGCGTTGTGTCGCAGGAAAACCCCGGCATCTACAGCGGGCCGGACAACCTCGCCTACGTGATCTACACCTCCGGCTCCACCGGCCTGCCCAAAGGCGTGATGGTGGAGCAGCGGGGCATGCTCAACAACCAGCTCAGCAAAGTGCCGTACCTGGCGCTGAGCGAGGCGGATGTGATCGCCCAAACGGCTTCCCAGAGCTTCGATATTTCGGTCTGGCAGTTCCTGGCCGCGCCGTTGTTCGGCGCCCGGGTGGACATCGTGCCCAACGCCATTGCGCACGACCCGCAAGGGCTGCTGGAGCATGTGCAGCAGCAGGGCATTACCGTGCTGGAAAGCGTGCCATCGCTGATCCAGGGCATGCTCGCCCAGGACCGCATCGGCCTGGACGGCCTGCGCTGGATGCTGCCCACCGGCGAAGCGATGCCGCCGGAGCTGGCTCATCAATGGCTGTTGCGCTACCCGGATATCGGCCTGGTGAACGCCTACGGTCCGGCGGAATGCTCCGATGACGTAGCGTTTTTCCGGGTCGACATGGCCTCGACCCGTGGCACTTACCTACCGATTGGCACGCCCACCGATAACAACCGTTTGTACCTGCTCGACGGCGCGCTGGACCTGGTACCGCTCGGCGCGGTGGGCGAGTTGTGCGTGGCGGGCACGGGGGTTGGACGCGGTTATGTCAGCGATCCGCTGCGCACCGCCCCGGTCTTTGTGCCGAACCCGTTCGGGGCGCCGGGAGAGCGGCTGTACCGCAGCGGCGACCTGGCACGGCGGCGCAGCGACGGGGTGTTGGAGTACGTCGGGCGCATCGACCATCAGGTGAAAATCCGCGGCTACCGCATCGAGCTGGGGGAAATCGAAGCGCGCTTGCATGAACAGCCGGAAGTGCGCGATGGGGCGGTGGGCGTGCAGGAAGGCGCCAATGGCAAGCATCTGGTGGGCTACCTGGTGGCCGCCGACTCGGCACTGAAACCCGCCGAACGCCTGGAGCGCATCAAGCAGCGCCTGCGGGCCGAACTGCCGGAATACATGGTGCCGCTGCACTGGTTGTGGCTCGACCGCCTGCCCCTCAACGCCAATGGCAAACTCGACCGCAAGGCCTTGCCGGCCCTGGAGATCGGCCAGTTGCAAAGCCAGGACTATCAGGCACCCGGTAATGACCTGGAGCAGACCCTGGCAGACATCTGGGCCCAGGTGCTGAAAGTCGAGCGGGTGGGGGTGCGGGACAACTTCTTCGAACTGGGCGGCCATTCCTTGCTGGCGACGCAAATCGCCTCGCGGGTGCAAAAGGCCCTGCAACGCAACGTGCCGCTGCGGGCGATGTTCGAGTGCAGCACGGTGCAGGAACTGGCCGACTACATCGATGGGCTGGCGGCCAGTGAGATCACTGAAGAGAAAGTGGATCGGTTGAATGATTTGATGGCGGAACTGGAAGGATTGTAGTTTTGCGGCGTCTATAGAGGCCTCATCGCGAGCAAGCTCGCTCCCACAGGGGATTTGTGTTCACCGCGAATCCAGTGTGGGAGCGAGCTTGCTCGCGATGGCGTCAGTAGTAACACCCCAAAGCCCAAGGTTGACGCTTGCCCCGACACAGCTCAGTCTTCCAAGGCTTTTTTCCAGACTCAAACAAGGAGGTCTCCCATGCCCTTTGCAACGATCGACGGACAACCGCTTCACTACCTGGACCAAGGCCAGGGCCCGGTGGTGCTGCTGGGCAGCAGCTACCTGTGGGACCACTCCATGTGGGCGCCGCAGATCGAGGTGCTATCCCGGCATTACCGGGTCATCGCCCTGGACTTGTGGGGCCACGGCCAGTCCGGGCCGTTGCCCGAAGGCATGACCTCCCTGGACGACCTGGCTCGCCAGGCATTGACGTTGATGGATCACCTGGACATCGACTGCTTCCACCTGGTGGGGCTTTCGGTGGGCGGGATGTGGGGCGCTCGGCTGGCGCTGGCGGCACCTGAGCGCGTGCAGTCGCTGGTATTGATGGACACCTACGTCGGCGTCGAGCCGGAGCCGACCCGGCTTTATTATTTTTCACTGTTCGACAAGATCGAGGCCATCGGCAGCATTCCCGAGCCGTTGCTGGACATCGTCGTGCCGATCTTTTTCCGGCCGGGTATCGATCCGCAGTCGGCGCTCTATCAACAGTTCCGCGCCACATTGGCCGCGCTGCCGACCGATCGCCTGCGCGACAGCATCGTGCCGCTGGGGCGGATCATTTTCGGTCGGGACGACATCCTGCCGCGCCTGCATGCCCTGGATGCCAAACGTACAGTGGTGATGTGCGGCGACCAGGACAAGCCACGTCCACCGTCCGAGGCATTGGAAATGGCCGAGTTGATCGGGTGTGCCCGTGTGTTGATTCCGGAGGCGGGGCATATCTCCAACCTGGAGAATCCGCCATTCGTGAACGAGGCGTTGCTGGAGTTCCTGCGTCGCTGACCGTTGTCATCGCGTGCAGGGATTTTGTGACCGATGCAAATCCACTGTGGGAGCGAGCTTGCTCGCGATAGCGGTATGTCAGTCACCTCAATGCTGACTGATCTGCCGCAATCGCGAGCAAGCTCGCTCCCACAGGGGGGCTGCAGTGGCGGTCTGGCGGTCGGTCACTTCGGCCCGAGAATCTTCACCAGCTTGTCCGGCGACGGCGCGCCTTGCTGCTGTTGCAGGTCGCCTTTTTCATCCAGGTAGAAAATCGCCGGGGTGGCGGACAGTTCCAGTTCGTCCATCAACTGTTGGTTGGCGTCCAGTTTCGCCTGGATGGCGGGCGGTATGTCCTTGAGCGGTTTGAGCGGGCTGCCCTTGCCGGCCTTTTCATGCTCGGCCAGGGTTTTTTCCGGGTCCTTGGCGGCCAGCAAGGCGGCGGATTTACCCGGGCTGTCTTCGCGGATGATGCCCACCATGATGTGGCGCAACTGCACCTTACCGGCCTTGACCCAAGGCCGGGCCTGTTCCCAGAACATGTTGCAGTACGGGCAGTTCGGGTCGCTGAACAGGTACACCGTGCGCGGTGCGTCCTTGTTGCCGTCGGCGATCCAATGGCTTGCTTCCATCTTCGCCCAGATGGCTTTGGCCATCGGTGCATAGACCAGTTTTTGCAGCGGCTCGGCGCTCAGGTCCTTGCCGTCGGCGTCGTACAGGTTGCCCAGCAGGACATGCTGCCCATCCGGGGTCAGGTACAGCGCCATGCCACGGTTCTGGTATTGCGCCGCGTAACCGCGCAAGCCGTCCGGGGCCTCGAACGTGCCGACGATTTTCGCGCCCTTGGCTTCGATCTTCTTGATGGCCGCAGGCAATTCTTCGGCCTGGAGCAGTGGTGCCTGCGACAGTGCGGCGACAACGGCCAGGGTCAGCAGGTGGCGGAGGCGGGGCATGGCGGTTTCCTTGTGGCGGAGTGGGGCGTCGTGGACGAGTCCGGCGTTTCGAAGTTTTCCAGGGCGCGGGCCAGGCTCGCTTCCGACAATTCGCCCAGGTGGCTGCCCAGCAGTCGGCCGTCGGCGCTGTAGAACAGGGTGGTCGGCAGGGCCATGGAACCCACGGCCTGGCCGAGGCGGCCGCTGCCATCGAACAACACGTTGGTCAGGCTCAGGCCCTGGGTGGCCAGGTAGGTGCTGACGCTTTGCATGCTTTCGGCCTGGTTGACGAACAGGAAGGTCAGGTCCGGACGCTGTTGCTGGGCTTCTTCGAGCACCGGCATTTCACGCCGGCAGGGCGGACACCAGGTGGCCCAGAGGTTGATCACCAGCGGGCCGCCCTGGTAGTCGGTGAGCTTCACGGTCTGGCCGTCGGCGGTGCGCAGGGTGATGTCCGGCAGTCGGGTGCCTTGTTCATAAATCGTCAGCGACAGGGTCGCCACCAGCCAGAACAGCAAGCCGCTGCCGACGCCTGCGCCCAGCGGTCGGCGCAGGGCCGGGCGGTGCCGGGCCCACAACAAGGCGCCGATCAGCAGCGCCACAATCCCCGGCCAGGCGAGGAAGCCGCCGTCGCGCAGGTCGACGATCTGCCACGGGTCGTCCCGGTAATGTTGCCAATAGGCGACGACGAAGCCGATCCGTGCGGCCAACAGTCCCAGTAGAAACAGCACGAACAGCACCGACTCGGGGTTCTCGCCACCGCGCTTGGCCACTCGCCAGCCGACGAAGGTCGCCAAGGCCAGGGCGCTGATCAGCAACAGATGGTTAAGGGCGATGGCAAAGGTGCCCAGGGTGAACGTCAGCATCAGCGCGCGTCCCGGGTGAGGTTCCAGCGCTCCAGGAACGCCTTGGCGTCGACTTCCCCGGTGATCCGCTGGCTGCGGCGCTCTTCACCGTCGGCACCGACCCATAGCAGGCTCGGCGGCCCCGGCACCTGGTAACGGCTCAGCAGTTCGCGGCTGGCGGGGCTGTCGGCGGTGACGTCCACGCGCAGCAGGCGCACGCCGCTCAGGGCGTCCAGCACCTCGGCGCGGCCGAATACCTGTTTTTCCATGATCTTGCAGGACACACACCAGTCGGCGTAATAGTCCAATAGCACCCACTGGCCCTGGGCCTTGGCGGCGTCCAGTTCCCGTTGCAGGGCGGCGGGCTCGCTGACGGTGACGAATGTGTCGTGGGCGCTGACGCTCGCGCTGCCCTTGTTGCCGGCGTAGACCTTCAGGGGTTGGAAGAGATCATCGCCACCGCCCGCTGCGCCAATCACCAGCAGGCTGCCCCACAGGCCGAACAGCAACGAAGCGCTCCCGCACAGGTAGGCCATGCGGCCGAAGCCTTCGGTCTGGCGCCAGGCGCTGTAGGCGGCAATCAACAACAGCACACCCCAGAGGCCGATCCACAGCGAGCCGTCGATGATCGGG
Organism: Pseudomonas sp. FSO-7; assembly: GCF_059579345.1. Lineage (NCBI taxonomy): Bacteria > Pseudomonadati > Pseudomonadota > Gammaproteobacteria > Pseudomonadales > Pseudomonadaceae > Pseudomonas > Pseudomonas sp. FSO-7. The sequence goes on from NZ_CM184193.1 coordinate 2,064,571, forward strand.
CGAATCATCAGCAGCGCGGTGCCCAGGAACAGGAAGCCGAACACGCCCTTGAGCAGGTTCATCCAGGCGCCGGGCTTGGGCAGGAAGCGGTTGCCCACGGTCACCAGCAACAACAGGGGCAGGCCCATGCCGATGCCCATGGTGAACAGGATCAACCCGCCGTGCAACGCATTGCCGCTCTGGGCGATATACAGCAGGGCGCCGGCCAGCGGGGCGGTCATGCACGGGCCCACCAACAGGCCGGACAGGGCGCCGAGCACGCCGGCACCCACCAGGCTGCCACCGCGCCGCTGGCGTCCGGCGTTCTCCAGGCGGTCACGCAGCGCTGCCGGCAATTGCAATTCGAAGAAGCCGAACATCGGCAGCGCCAGCAACACGAACACGGCCGCGAAGCTGCCCAGCAGCCACGGTTGTTGCAGCAGTGCCTGGAGGTTGGCCCCCAGCAGCGCGGCGAGCACGCCCATGGCCGCATACACCAGGGCCATGCTGATTACGTAGCTGCCGGCCAAGGCCAGGCCGCGTCTCGGCCCGGCGCCGCTGCCCACCACCAGCCCGGCCAAAATCGGCAACATGGGCAGCGAGCAGGGGGTGAACGCCAGCAGCAGGCCCAGGCCGAAGAACACCAGCAGGCTCCAGCCCAAGGCCCGTTGCTGCAGGCCGCTGGCCAGGGCCTGGTCAGGCGCCTCGCCGGTGGCCACCACCGGTGCGCTGCCGCCCAGATCGACCACCTGGGTCTGGGGTGGATAGCACAGGCCGGCGTCGGCACAGCCCTGGAAGCCCACCTTGATCTTGCCCGTGGCCCCGGCGGGTACCTTCAGTTCCAGCGCCTGGCGATAGACTTGCTGGTCGCCGAAAAACTCGTCGCTGTGGGCCTCGCCCTCCGGCAGCGTGGGTTTTTGCGCCTCGGCCAGGCCATCGAACTTGAGCCGTTGCTTATACAGGTAGTACCCATCGGCGATCTGCCAGAACAGCTGCGTCTCGCCGGAGTCCAGGCGTTCGGAGGTCAACACGAACGCCTTTTCCACCGGCAGGAAATCGGGTTTGGTTTCGAAGGGATTGGCGGCCTGGGCCAGGCCCGAGATCAGGAACAGCCACAGCAAAAACAATCGACGCATGGATAAAGCCTTAGAACGAAGCGAGTGGAAACACAATGGCGACTGGCGATTAACCGTCGATTAACCCGACGACGACCGGCAGGCCGCAATGATCGCCCATGTTTGCCGTACTCGTCGCATAATGTCGGCTTAATCGGCCAGCGGCCTAATGTACCTTTTTCCACGGGGCTTACCATGCGCGTACTGGTCTGCGAAGACGATGAGTTGATTGCCAGCGGGATCGTTGCCGGCCTCACGGCGCAGGGCCTGACGGTCGAGCACGTGGCCACCGCATCGGCGGCGCGGGCGATGGTCGGCGTGGCGGAGTTCGATGTCATGGTGCTGGACCTGGGATTGCCCGATGAGGACGGTCTCAAGCTGCTCCGGCAACTGCGCCAGCAGGGGCTGGAGACGCCGGTGCTGATCCTCACCGCCCGTGACTCGGTGACCGACCGTGTTGACGGCTTGCAGGCAGGCGCCGACGACTATCTGCTCAAACCCTTCGACCTGCGCGAGCTTGCGGCGCGCCTGCATACGTTGCTGCGGCGCGTGGCGGGGCGCAGCGTCAACCTGATCGAGCACGGTCGCCTGACCTACGACCCCAGCAGCCGGGAAACCACCCTGGACGGCCAGCCGGTGGATCTGTCCCGGCGCGAACAATCGCTGTTGCAGGCGCTCTTGCACAGTCGCGGCCGGGTGCTGTCCAGCGAGCAACTCAAGGACAGCGTCTACGGGTTCAACGACGAACTGGAAAGCAACGCCCTCAACGTCCATATCCATCACCTGCGGCGCAAGCTGGGTAACGGCATTGTCGAGACCGTGCGTGGCCTGGGTTATCGCCTGGGGCCGGCCGACGGCGGAGAAACTTCCAAGTGATGAGCCTGCGACTGCGCCTGAGCCTGACCCTCGGCGCTGCCTTTGCCCTGATCTGGGCCCTGGCCGCGGCGTGGATGCTCAGCGACCTGCGCAACCAGATGATGTTTTCCCTCGACCAGCGCCTGGTGGCCTCGGCGCGGATGGTCGCCGGGTTGCTGGAGCAGATGCCGCCGTTGCCCAGCAAGGGCGACGGCACGCATTTGAGCTCCGAGCAATTGAGCATTCCCGGCGGCATGGCCTGCCAGGTCAGCTCCTTGCGCGGGGAGATTCTGGCGCGCAGCCACGGCACCCCGGAACAGGCCTTGGAAGCCGAGAAGATGGGCTTTCATGACCAGATGATCGACGGTGCGCCCTGGCGCAGCTTTACCCTGGCCCGAGGCGACTTGCGCATTACCACCGCCGACCGCCAGATCGAGCGCGAAGCCCTGAACATGTCGATACTGCTGGCCGCCTCGGTGCCGGTGGGCGTGGCGTTGCTCGGTTGCCTGTGCCTGTTGTGGCTGGGCATCGGCCAGGGTCTGGCGCCGCTCAACCGCATGCGCGATGCGCTGATGAGGCGCAATGCCGACTCCCTGGAGCCCTTGCAGATCCATCCGCTGCCCAGCGAGTTGCGACCCTTGCTGGAGACCCAGAACCAGTTGTTCCAGCGCATCGGCAAGACCATCGAGCGCGAGCGACGGCTGACCGGCGACGCCGCCCACGAGCTGCGCAGCCCATTGACCGCCATCAAGACGCACCTGCAAGTGGCGCGCATGACCGAGGGCGCCGCCCGCGACCAATCCCTGGCCCGGGCCGAGGAGGGCGCCGACCGCATGCATCGCACCCTCGAACAGTTGCTGCTGCTGGCGCGGGTCGAAGGCAGTCTGTCGTTCGACGATGGCGAGCACTGCAACGCCGAGCAGGTCGCGCGACTGGCGATCCAGGACGCGGCCAGCAGTGAGTCCCGGCGAATCAAATTGCACTTGGCCCCAGGGCTGTCCGACGCACCGGTGCAGATGCCGGCGGTGCTCTCCATCGCTGCCCTGCGCAATCTGCTGGATAACGCCCTGCGCCATACCCCGGACGATACCGATGTGGAGCTGAGCCTGGAAATGATTGGCCAGCGCGTGCGTTTCCAGGTCCGCGACCATGGCCCGGGCATCGCCGCCGACGACATCCAACACTTGACCCAACGCTTCTGGCGCAACGGCCAGAGCACCGGCTGCGGGCTGGGGCTGGCGATTGTCCAGGCCATCGTCCAGCGTTGCGGCTGCGGTTTGCATTTCGACAGTCGTCCGGATGGGTTGCGGGTCGAATTGACGATGCCGGTGCAGGCAACCGCTGTTAAGTGAGTGATTCCGTGGCGAGGGAGCAAGCTCCCTCGCCACAATGACCCAAGGTTAGGCCCCAAGAGCATGCGGTGTCGGCCAGGCGCTGGTACGGGGCATCGAGGTGTGGCTGCGCGGGCGCGGGGTGGTCCGGGTTCATCTCAACAGCACCCTTAGCAGCCAGGCGTTCTATCGACACCTGGGGTTCGAGCAAAGCGCCGACGCCTTCGCCATCGGCGGGGTCAAGGCCATTGCGATGCACAAGCCACTGATCGCGCCACAGGAGAAAGTGCTGCCCGCGAGTAAATCCCCCCGTGGCTGATGCGTTTCCACAACAGGAAACCTGCATGTGCGCCCCGACCGGATGCGCACCTGCCCGGTGTGCCGTTCAGGTCACTACGTATTGCGGGGTCGAGAAATGTCAGTCGCCAATAGCCTTATCGAAGCACAGCCGGCCCGGGTCAGCCCGGTGCCGGCCGAGACGCTCTACCAGTTCAATGAGTCGCCGCTGCTGGCTCGCCAGAGTCGGCAGGAGTCCAATGCCCGCAGCTATCCACGGCGGATCCCCCTGGCCCTCAAGCGCGCCAAGGGGTTGTATGTCGAGGACGTCGAGGGCCGCACCTTCATCGATTGCCTGGCCGGTGCCGGCACACTGGCGCTGGGGCATAACCACCCGGTGGTGATCGACGCGATCCAGCAGGTGCTGGCCGATGAGCTGCCGTTGCACACCCTGGACCTGACCACACCGGTCAAGGACCGCTTCGTCCAGGACCTGTTCGGCCTGTTGCCGACGGCGTTGGCCGCCGAGGCGAAGATCCAGTTCTGCGGCCCTACCGGCACCGACGCGGTGGAAGCCGCCCTCAAGCTGGTGCGTACCGCCACCGGACGCAGCACCGTGCTGTCGTTCCAGGGCGGTTATCACGGCATGAGCCAAGGGGCATTGAGCCTGATGGGCAGCCTGGGGCCGAAGAAACCCTTGGGCGCCTTGCTCAGCAGCGGCGTGCAGTTCATGCCATACCCCTACGATTACCGCTGCCCGTTCGGGCTGGGCGGTGTCGAGGGCGTCAAGGCCAACCTGCATTACCTGGAAAACCTGCTGAACGACCCGGAGGCTGGCGTGCAACTGCCGGCGGCGGTCATCGTCGAAGTGGTGCAGGGCGAGGGCGGGGTCATTCCCGCTGACCTGGACTGGCTGCGCGGCTTGCGGCGGATCACCGAGCAGGCAGGGGTGGCGTTGATCGTCGACGAAATCCAGAGCGGCTTCGGCCGTACCGGCAAAATGTTTGCCTTCGAGCATGCCGGGATCATCCCGGACGTGGTGGTATTGTCCAAGGCCATCGGCGGCAGCCTGCCGCTGGCGGTGGTGGTTTACCGCGATTGGCTCGACACCTGGTTGCCGGGCGCTCACGCCGGGACCTTCCGTGGCAATCAGATGGCCATGGCCGCCGGCTCCGCGGTCATGCGCTACCTGCGTGAGCATGACCTGCCGGCCCACGCCGCCGCCATGGGCGAACGCCTGAGCGAGCACCTGCGCATCCTGCAGCGGGACTTCCCGCAACTGGGCGATATCCGCGGTCGCGGGCTGATGCTTGGCGTTGAATTGGTGGACCCGGCGGGCAAGCCGGATGCCCTGGGTCATCCACCGGTGCATGCACAACTGGCGCCACGGTTGCAACGCGAATGCCTCAAGCGTGGGCTGATCCTGGAGCTGGGCGGTCGGCAGGGCGGTGTGGTGCGGTTCCTGCCACCGTTGATCATCACCCGGGCGGAAATCGACCGGGTCGCCGAGATTTTCGGGCGCGCCTTGCATGCGGCGGTCACCGACAGCTAATTTTCACTCGGCCCCGTACGTTCCTTTCATATCCTGGCTGCGTATGCGACGCAGCGAACCTCGAGCAAAGATGGAGAGACACCCATGACTTCAGTATTCGACCGCGAGGACATCGTCTTTCAGGTCGTGGTCAACCACGAAGAACAGTATTCGATCTGGCCAGACTACAAGGCCGTTCCCGAAGGCTGGCGCACCGTTGGCAAAAGCGGTTTCAAGAAGGAATGCCTGGCCTACATCGAAGAAGTCTGGACCGACATGCGCCCGCTGAGCCTGCGCAAGAAGATGGAAGAGCAGGCGGCATTGGCCCACTAAATGTAGAGCCTGTGGCAGCAAGGAAGCTTTCCACAGGAAGGCTGCGGGAGAATACGAATCTTGCAGTCACATCGGAACCCCTGTGGGAGCGAGCTTGCTCGCGATAGCGTCGTGTCAGTCAACATCGATGCTGCTGAACCACCGCCATCGCGAGCAAGCTCGCTCCCACAGTGGGCGGCCGGCGTTACCAGCTATTGCTCAATCAAAAAATCAATCAACGCCCGTGCCGCCGCCGGCAATTGTCGATGGGGCGGGTAGATGATTGAAAACGGTCGGCTGCGCCCGCCAACGTCCTCCAGCAACGCCACCAGTTCCCCACGCTCGATTCGCTCCCGGACAATGAAGTCATAGGTCTGGCAGATCCCCATCCCGGCCTGGGCCAGGGACACGATGCCCAATACATCGTCGGACACTTGCACATTGCCCGTCGGCAGCCATTCCCGATCTTCCTGATTTTCGCGAAACAGCCAGGGTGCGATGCGTCCGCTGCTGGGCATCACGAAGGGCAGGCAGGTGTGGGTGGCCAGTTCGTCGAGGTGCCGAGGCATTCCGGCGCGTTCCAGGTATTGCGGCGCGGCCACCAGGCAAAGGCGGGCGTCTTCGAGCTTGCGGCCGACCAATCCGCTGTCCGGCAGCGGCCCAAGGCGGATCGCCAAGTCATACCCCTCAGCTACCAGATCGACATTGCGGTTGGTGATGCTCAGTTCGACCCGAACTTGCGGGCACGCCTGGGCGAAGCGCGACAGCAGCGATGGCAGGCGGTAATGACCGTAGGTGGTCGGCACGCTCAAGCGCACGCGACCGGTCAAGACACCGTCCTGGCCCTGGATTCGCCGCTCGGCGTCGTCAATCAGGGCAAAGGCCGAGCGCGACTGTTCCAGGTACAAGGTACCGGCATCGGTCAGGTTCAGCCGTCGGGTCGTGCGTCGCAACAGTTGCACCCCGAGCCGGGCTTCAAGGCGGGAGATGGCGCGGCTCAGGACCGAAGGCGTGGTCCCGAGCGCCACGGCGCCGGCGCTGAGGGTGCCTTTTTCCACGACCGTGACGAAGGCTTCCACGTCGGCAAGATGATCGAATCGACGGGCCATTGTTGCCTCCAGGGGCCAAGTGATGTTCCGGGCTGCCAGTTTATCGCCGGTAAGCGCATCAATACAGTGAGCGCATCTTTTATCGAAGCGTCCTGGAGTCATCATGAAAAAGCTCACGACCTTGGCAACATCTGTCGTTCTGGCAGGCATCAGTGTCGCGGCCCATGCCGATAACGTGCTGGTGGTCCTGTCGGACTCCGATCATCTGGACCTGAAAAATGGCCAGGTCTTCGCCACCGGGTTCTACCTCAACGAATTGCTGCAACCGGTGAAACTGTTGCTGGATGCCGGTCACCGGGTGACGTTCGCGACGCCCGAGGGCCGGGCGCCGACGCTGGACCGCTCCTCGGTGGACAAGATGTATTTCAACAATGACCCGGCGGAGCTGGAGCGCTATCAGGCGTTGCTGGCGCAGTTGAACATCACGTCGGCCAAGGACTCGCCAGTGATCAGCCTGGCCCGTGTCGAGCAGATCGGCCTGGAACAGTTCGACGCCCTGTACATTCCCGGCGGACATGCGCCGATGCAGGATTTGCTCACGAGCGCGCCGCTGGGGCGGGTGCTGACGCACTTCCACGACAAGGGCAAGACCACCGCGCTGGTGTGCCACGGGCCGATAGCGTTGCTGTCGACCTTGATCGATGCCAAGGGCTTCGCTGGCCAGTTGGCCGCCAAAGGCCAGGCTACGGCCAAGGCCGACTGGATCTATGCCGGGTACAAGATGACGGTGATCAGCAACCAGGAAGAAGAGCTGGCCAAGGGGCTGCTGGGTGGCGGGCGCATGAAGTTCTATCCACAAACCGCGTTGGAACAGGCGGGTGGGCACTACAGCAGCAACACCTCGCCATGGACGTCCCACGTGGTGACGGATCGGGAATTGATCACCGGCCAGAACCCGGCGTCAGCGCTGGAGGTGGGGCAGGCGTTGGTCAAGCGTCTGGCGCAGTAGCCAGCAGCACTACAAATCCCCTGTGGGAGCGAGCTTGCTTGCGATAGTGGCGGATCAGCAACATGGATGCCGGCTGATACTCCGCAATCGCGAGCAAGCTCGCTCCCACAGGTTTTAGTGGTGTGGCGGTTTTATTTGAACCGCCGCTCCACCCCTTTCTCCACCAGGATCTTCGCCGAAATCTCTTCCACGGAAAAATGCGTGGAGTTGATATGGGGAATGTTCTCCCGCCGGAACAGGTTTTCCACCTCGCGCACTTCGAACTCGCACTGGGCGTAGCTTGAATAACGACTGTTGGGCTTGCGCTCGTTGCGGATCGCGGTGAGGCGGTCCGGGTCGATGGTCAGGCCGAACAGCTTGTGCTGGTGGGCGCGCAGGGCGCTGGGCAGTTGCAGGCGCTCCATGTCGTCTTCGGTCAGCGGATAGTTGGCCGCGCGGATGCCGAACTGCATCGCCATGTACAGGCACGTCGGTGTCTTACCACAACGCGACACGCCCACTAGGATCAGGTCGGCCTTGTCGTAATAATGCGTGCGGGCGCCGTCATCGTTGTCCAGCGCGAAGTTGACCGCCTCGATACGCTCCATGTAGTTGGAGTTGTGGCCAATGGAATGGGACTTGCCGACCGAATAGGAAGAATGCTCGCTCAGTTCCTGTTCCAGGGGCGCCAGGAAGGTCGAAAAAATGTCGATCATGAAACCATTGGACGTCGCGAGAATCTCACGGATGTCCTGATTGACGATGGTATCGAAGATGATCGGGCGGAAACCGTCGTTTTCGGCGGCTTTATTGATTTGCTGTACCATGGCCCGCGCCTTGTCGACGCTGTCGATGTACGGACGTGTCACCTTGCTGAAGGTAATGTTTTCGAACTGTGCCAGCAGGCTTTGGCCTAGCGTTTCGGCCGTGATGCCGGTGCCGTCGGAGATAAAGAAAGCGGATCGTTTCATTTGCACCTTGGGCCTTAAGCTAGTGAGCTAGTGACGATTCTTGGATATGATAGGCGCGATTTGCCGGCCGCCAGTGGCCCGCATTCTCACTTATTTTCCAGGTCCAGGCCATATCGCCGGCAAGCGCTCCCCTGGAGCCGTCGGTGCCTTGAGCTTTTCCAACACAGTTAGTGGAGAGATCACCTTGGTAGAGTACGTAGTTTCCCTCGATAAGCTCGGCGTCCATGATGTGGAGCATGTGGGGGGCAAGAACGCATCCCTGGGCGAGATGATCAGCAACCTCGCCGGTGCCGGCGTATCGGTGCCAGGTGGCTTCGCCACGACCGCCCAGGCTTATCGTGATTTCCTGGAACTGAGCGGCCTGAACAAGCAGATCCACGATGCGCTCGATGCCCTGGACGTCGACGACGTCAACGCCCTGGCCAAGACCGGTGCCCAGATCCGCCAATGGATCATGGAAGCCGAGTTCCCCGAGAAACTGAACGCCGAGATCCGTACCGCTTTCGCCAAGCTGTCCGAGGGCAATCCCGATATCGCCGTCGCCGTGCGTTCCTCGGCCACCGCCGAAGACCTGCCGGATGCCTCCTTCGCCGGCCAGCAGGAAACTTTCCTGAACATCCGTGGCGTGGAAAACGTCATCCGTGCCGCCAAGGAAGTCTTCGCCTCCCTTTTCAACGACCGTGCCATTTCCTACCGCGTGCACCAGGGCTTCGACCACAAGCTGGTCGCCCTGTCCGCCGGTGTGCAGCGCATGGTCCGCTCCGAAACCGGCACCGCCGGCGTGATGTTCACCCTCGACACCGAGTCGGGCTTCCGTGACGTGGTGTTCATCACCGGCGCCTACGGCCTGGGTGAAACCGTCGTGCAAGGCGCGGTGAACCCGGATGAGTTCTACGTTCACAAAGGCACGCTGCAAGCCGGTCGTCCGGCCATCCTGCGCCGCAACCTGGGCAGCAAGGCCATCAAGATGATCTACGGCGACGAAGCCAAGGCCGGTCGTTCGGTGAAGACCGTCGATGTGGACAAGGCCGAGCGCGCGCGTTTCTGCCTGAGCGACGCCGAAGTCAGCGAGCTGGCCAAGCAGGCGATGATCATCGAGCAGCACTACAAGTGCCCGATGGACATCGAATGGGCCAAGGACGGTGACGACGGCAAGTTGTACATCGTGCAAGCCCGTCCGGAAACCGTGAAAAGCCGCACCCAGGCCAACGTCATGGAGCGCTACCTGCTCAAGGAAACCGGTACCGTGCTGGTGGAAGGCCGTGCCATCGGCCAGCGCATCGGCGCGGGCAAGGTGCGGATCATCAAGGACGTCTCGGAGATGGACAAGGTCCAGGCCGGCGACGTACTGGTCTCCGACATGACCGACCCGGACTGGGAACCGGTGATGAAACGCGCCAGCGCCATCGTCACCAACCGCGGCGGGCGTACCTGCCACGCGGCGATCATTGCCCGTGAATTGGGAATCCCGGCAGTGGTCGGTTGCGGCAACGCCACCCAGTTGCTCAAGGACGGCCAGGGCGTGACCGTCTCCTGCGCCGAAGGCGACACCGGCTACATCTTCGAGGGCGAACTGGGCTTCGACATCAAGAAGAACTCTGTCGATGCCATGCCCGACCTGCCGTTCAAGATCATGATGAACGTCGGTAACCCGGACCGCGCCTTCGACTTCGCGCAGTTGCCGAACGCCGGCGTGGGCCTGGCCCGCCTGGAATTCATCATCAACCGCATGATCGGCGTGCACCCCAAGGCACTGCTGAACTACGACGGCCTGCCCCAGGACATCAAGGACAGCGTCGACAAGCGCATTGCCGGCTACGACGACCCGGTCGGTTTCTACGTCGAGAAGCTGGTGGAAGGCATCAGCACCCTGGCGGCGGCGTTCTGGCCGAAAAAGGTCATCGTGCGCCTGTCGGACTTCAAGTCCAATGAATACGCGAACCTGATCGGCGGCAAGCTCTACGAGCCGGAAGAAGAGAACCCGATGCTGGGCTTCCGGGGTGCGTCGCGCTACATCAGCGAATCGTTCCGCGACTGCTTCGAACTCGAATGCCGCGCCCTCAAGCGCGTGCGCAACGAGATGGGCCTGACCAACGTCGAGATCATGGTGCCGTTCGTGCGGACCCTGGGCGAAGCGAGCCAGGTCGTCGACCTGCTGGCGGAAAACGGCCTGGCCCGTGGCGACAACGGCCTGCGCGTGATCATGATGTGCGAGCTGCCGTCCAACGCCATCCTGGCCGAAGAGTTCCTCGAATTCTTCGACGGTTTCTCCATCGGCTCCAACGACCTGACCCAGCTGACCCTGGGCCTGGACCGCGACTCCGGGATCATCGCCCACCTGTTCGACGAGCGGAACCCGGCGGTCAAGAAGCTGCTGGCCAATGCCATCGCCGCCTGCAACAAGGCTGGCAAGTACATCGGCATCTGCGGTCAGGGCCCTTCGGACCACCCGGACCTGGCCAAATGGCTGATGGAGCAGGGCATCGAAAGCGTTTCGTTGAACCCGGACTCCGTGCTGGAAACCTGGTTCTTCCTGGCTGAGGGTCAGGCGGCGGTCTGATCGAGTGAAGGGCGGTGAACGGTAGTACTGTGTACTGAAGGCTGGTGAAGTTCATTGTGGCGAGGGAGCTTGCTCCCGCTTGAGTGCGAAGCGCTCACAAAAAGGGACTGCTGCGCAGTCCAGCGGGAGCAAGCTCCCTCGCCACGGTTTCACTTATCCTCTTCAATGAGCAGCGTTACAGTGACGCGACCCTTTTGATTGAAGTAGGGCGGGCTCCACAAGGATGCCGCCCTTTTTTGTGCAAGAAGATTATGCAAAGCAGCAGCAACCTCTTTCCTGTCGCCTTGATCAGCGCCGAGCGGCGCGGTGATCTGAGCGAAGATGTCTATCGCTTGAAACCCGGCAACAGCCCGGACGCCAGTGTCGAACTGGCTGTCACCCGATTGGGCATGGCCGACGCCGGTGAAACCCGTGGCGTCCCGGTGATTCTGTTGCATGGCAGTTTTTCCAACCGGCGCTTCTGGTACTCGCCCAAGGGCCTGGGTCTGGGGGCGTACCTGGCACGCCTGGGGTTCGATGTATGGATTCCCGAAATGCGCGGCCATGGCTTATCCCAGCGCAACCAGGGTTATCGCCACAATCGGGTGGCCGACTACGCCCGTTACGACTTGCCGGCCATTGGCGCCTTCGTGCGTGAGCAGAGCGGGCAAGTGCCCCACTGGATCGGTCATTCCCTGGGGGGCATTACCCTGGCGGCAGCCTTGGGCGGACACTACCTGGGTGAGCCCGCGGTGGCGTCGGCGGCTTTTTTCGGCACGCAGGTCAGCCGCACCTACTGGCCGCTGAAGATTCCGCCGGTGGAATGGAGCGGCCGCTTCATTCTCAAGCGCTTTGCCCAATTGTCCGGCTCAAGGCTCAAGCGCGGCCCCGAAGACGAGCCCATCGGCCTGGCCCTGGAAAGCATGCGCTGGTACGGTTTGTTCGGGCGATTCGGCGATGCCGAGAAGAACTGGTGGGCCGGGTTGGCCGATGTCCAGTTGCCGGTGCTGGCGGTGAGTGCCGCAGGCGATCACCAGGACCCGACCTGGGCGTGCCGTAAACTCTTCGATCAGATCGGCTCCGCTCACAAGCAGTTTGTCTGTCTGGGCCGGGGAGAGGGTTTCACTGACGATTTCGGTCACGTCGAGATGCTGGTCAGCAAGGCCGCTCACCTTGAGGTCTGGCCGTTGGTGGCGCGTTGGCTCGAGGATCAACAGGCCTCCTTGCTGGCAGAACAGCCCCCGTTGGCCGAGGCGGTTTGAGGCGAAGGCTCTGACAAGGGCATTTCGCTCTGGTCGGCTTGCGGCTAAGATATGACGCGTCAAGCGGTTCCAGTCACAAACGGTTGCTCATTCAGTCTGACGTTCCAGCCTTTCAGGAGTTGTTCGATGAACCATTACCTCACGCCCGACCTGTGCGACGCCTACCCGGAACTGGTGCAGGTGTTGGAACCGATGTTCAGCAATTTCGGTGGCCGCGACTCCTTCGGTGGCGAAATCGTGACCGTCAAGTGCTTCGAGGACAACTCGCGGGTCAAGGAGCAGGTTGAACTCAAGGGCAACGGCAAGGTGCTGGTGGTCGACGGCGGCGGTTCCCTTCGCCGGGCACTGCTGGGGGACATGCTGGCGGAAAAAGCCGCGAAAAATGGCTGGGAAGGCCTGGTGATCTACGGATGCATCCGCGACGTCGATGTCATCGCTCAGACCGACCTAGGGGTCCAGGCCCTGGCCAGCCATCCGATGAAGACCGACCGGCGTGGTGTCGGCGAGCTCAATGTGGCGGTGACCTTTGCCGGCGTGACGTTCCGCCCGGGCGAGTATGTCTATGCCGACAACAACGGCGTGATCGTTTCGCCAAGCCCGCTGAAAATGCCTGAATGAAGCGCCACAGCCATAAGGGATGAGGATGTTCGAGGAAGAAAACGCGCAATGGGGGCTGGTGCATGCCCTGGTGCTGGACGGTAAAGGCGGCGCGCGTTCCATAGCCCGGACCGAACTTGACGATTTGCAGCTGCAGGCCCACGAAAGCCTGTGGCTGCACTGGGATCGCAGTCATCCGCAAACCCACACCTGGCTGCGCAAATCCAGCGGCCTGAGCGAATTCAACTGCGACCTGCTGCTCGAAGAGAACACCCGTCCGCGCTTGTTGCCGTTGCCCAATGCCGAACTGCTGCTGTTCCTGCGGGGGATCAACCTCAACCCGGGCGCCGAGCCTGAAGACATGGTGTCGGTACGGATCTTCGCGTCCGCCCAGCGGGTGATTTCCCTGCGCCTGCGGCCGTTACGCGCCACCGATGAACTGTTGGCGCAACTGGCCGAGGGCAAGGGGCCGAAAACCGCGTCCGAGCTCATCCTTTATATGGCGCAATACCTCACCAACAAGGTGCAGGACCTGGTCACTTGCCTCTCCGAAATCGTCGATGGCGAGGAAGAAAAACTGGATACCGACGAACGGTATACGCCTGAACACGACGCCATTTTGCACATCCGCCGAAGGGCCGCCGGACTCAAGCGATTCCTGGCGCCACAGCGGGATATCTTCGGCCAGATGACGCGGCTCAAGCTGCCCTGGTTTTGCGATGACGACGGCGACTATTGGAACGAATTGAACAACAGCCTGACCCGTTACCTCGAGGAGCTGGAATTGACCCGAGAGCGCGTGGGGCTTGTGCTGGAGGCCGAAGACCGACGCCTTTCGGTGCGCATGAACCGCACCATGTACCGCTTCGGCATTGTCACCGGGATTTTCCTGCCGATGAGTTTTCTCACCGGCCTTTTGGGCATCAACGTTGGCGGCATTCCGTTTTCCGAAAGCCCCTACGGTTTCATGGTCGCGTGCCTGCTGATGATCTGCGTGGCGCTGGGGCAGTGGTGGTTGTTCCGCCGCTTGCGCTGGGTGTGATGGGGTTTCATGTGACCCGACGAAATTTGATCGCGTCTTCCACAGACATCACGAGAGGTGCGTATGCACGATCCGTTTGAACAGTCTTTGCGCGACATGCTCAAGGCTTCGCCGTCCAGCCGGGACGACGATGCATGCCTGGGACGTGTACTGAAAACCGCCAACCGCCAGGTCGGCGCGGGCGATCTGTTCAGCCTGCTGGGCCGCTGGTTGCCCGCGCTGATGATCGCCCTGAATAATGGATCGGCCCATGTCTCGCCGGTTTCCCGCCGTAAACCTGTTACTCGCACCGCTGATAAGGCTGATTGAATATGGAACTTGATCTCTGGACCCAGAGCCTCGTCACGGCAATGACTGCGTTGTGGACCAAGGTAGCTAACTTCATCCCGAACCTTTTCGGGGCGCTGGTGGTGCTGTTGCTGGGTTTTGTCGTGGCCAAGCTGCTCGATACCCTGCTGTCCAAGCTGCTCGCCAAGCTGGGCCTTGATCGCCTGATGGGCGGCACCGGCCTGACCAAGTTGCTGTCCCGTGGCGGCATCCAGGTGCCGATCTCGACCCTGGTGGGCAAGATCGTGTACTGGTTCGTCTTGCTGATTTTCCTGGTTTCCGCAGCAGAATCCCTTGGCCTTGAGCGAGTTTCGGCTACGCTCGATATGCTTGCATTGTATTTGCCGAAGGTTTTTGGTGCCGCGCTGGTGTTGCTGGTCGGCGTTCTGCTGGCGCAACTGGCCAATGGGCTGGTGCGCGGCGCGGCCGAGGGCGTCGGGCTGGACTACGCCGCTGGCGTGGGGCGTATCGCCCAGGGCCTGGTGATTATCATCAGTATTTCGGTGGCGATCAGCCAGTTGGAGGTCAAGACCGACCTGCTCAACCACGTGATCGTGATCGTATTGATTACCGTTGGTCTGGCGGTTGCGCTGGCAATGGGATTGGGAAGCCGGGAAATCGCCGGTCAGATTCTTGCGGGAATCTATGTGCGTGAATTGTATGAGGTTGGGCAACAAGTGCGTGTTGGCGAGGTCGAAGGCCAGATCGAAGAGATCGGCACGGTGAAAACCACATTGCTGACCGAGGAGGGCGAGCTGGTGTCGCTTTCCAACCGGATCCTGCTGGAACAGCATGTGAGTAGCCGCTAACCCGGCAAACCCTGCTAATGTATGCCGCCGCGAAATGCCTGCTACCGCAGGCTGCGGCGCACATTGACCTAGACTGTCGGCCCGACTTGTTTTGAACAAACCCCAATCGCTATCCACGCGCTACGACCCCCGTGATCTCTCCGATGAGGAGTTGGTCGCGCGCGCGCATACGGAGCTGTTTCACGTAACACGCGCCTATGAAGAGTTGATGCGTCGCTACCAGAGAACTTTATTTAACGTTTGTGCGCGTTATCTAGGGAACGATCGTGATGCTGACGATGTCTGTCAGGAGGTGATGTTGAAGGTGCTGTATGGCCTGAAGAACTTCGAGGGGAAATCGAAGTTCAAGACCTGGCTCTATAGCATCACGTACAACGAATGCATCACGCAGTACCGCAAGGAACGGCGAAAGCGTCGCTTGATGGACGCGTTGAGCCTGGACCCTCTCGAGGAAGCGTCGGAAGATAAGGCGCCCAAGCCCGAGGAAAAGGGTGGACTCGATCGCTGGCTGGTCTATGTAAACCCGATCGACCGGGAAATTCTGGTGCTACGATTTGTCGCAGAGCTGGAATTCCAGGAGATCGCAGACATAATGCACATGGGTTTGAGCGCGACAAAAATGCGTTACAAGCGCGCTCTTGACAAATTGCGTGAGAAATTTGCGGGCATTGCTGAAACTTAGTTCGGCGCAAATATCTCTTACGCGTAGGCAAGTTCTGATAGACTTGCCGCCGAGTTGTCCCCCGGTTTGCGGGACTGCTTCACAATCACCAGATGGGGATTTAACGGATGAAACTGAAAAACACCTTGGGCTTTGCCATTGGTTCTTTGATTGCTGCCACTTCGTTCGGCGCTCTGGCACAAGGCCAAGGCGCAGTTGAAATCGAAGGCTTCGCCAAGAAAGAACAATTCGACAGCGCTCGTAACTTCAAGAACAACGGCAACCTGTTCGGCGGTTCGGTTGGTTACTTTCTGACCGACGACGTTGAACTGCGTCTGGCCTACGACGAAGTGCACAACGCTCGTACCGACGACGGCACTAACGTCAAGGGCGCCAACACCGCTCTGGACGCTCTGTACCACTTCAACAACCCAGGCGACATGCTGCGTCCGTACGTTTCGGCCGGTTTCTCCGACCAGAGCATCGACCAGAATGGCAGCAACGGTCGTAACCGTTCTACCTTCGCCAACGTTGGTGGCGGCGCCAAGCTGTACTTCACCGAGAACTTCTACGCCCGTGCTGGCGTTGAAGCTCAGTACAACATCGACCAGGGCGACACCGAGTGGGCTCCAAGCGTCGGTATCGGTGTGAACTTCGGTGGCGGCTCCAAGCCTGCTGCTGCTCCAGTTCCAGCTCCGGCTGAAGTCTGCTCCGACAGCGACAACGATGGCGTGTGCGACAACGTCGACAAGTGCCCTGACACCCCAGCCAACGTAACTGTTGACGCTGATGGCTGCCCAGCTGTTGCTGAAGTCGTTCGTGTTGAGCTGGACGTCAA
This sequence comes from Pseudomonas sp. FSO-7, assembly GCF_059579345.1. NCBI lineage: Bacteria > Pseudomonadati > Pseudomonadota > Gammaproteobacteria > Pseudomonadales > Pseudomonadaceae > Pseudomonas > Pseudomonas sp. FSO-7. Next base: position 2,081,053 of record NZ_CM184193.1, read on the forward strand.
GTTCGACTTCGACAAGTCGACCGTCAAGCCTAACAGCTACGGCGACATCAAGAACCTGGCTGACTTCATGAAGCAGTACCCATCCACCACCACTACTGTTGAAGGTCACACTGACTCCGTCGGTCCTGACGCTTACAACCAGAAACTGTCTGAGCGTCGTGCAAACGCCGTTAAGCAAGTTCTGACCAACCAGTACGGTGTTGAATCGTCCCGCGTTCAGTCTGTTGGCTACGGCGAATCCCGCCCAGTTGCCGACAACGCCACTGACGCTGGTCGTGCAGTTAACCGTCGCGTAGAAGCGCAGGTTGAAGCCCAAGCTAAGTAATTAGCCCACAGCTTTGGAAAAGCCCGGCCTAGGCCGGGCTTTTCTTTGCCTGGGATTTATGAAAATCATGGGGTGGGTTGGAACACACAAGACCTGTGGGAGCGAGCTTGCTCGCGATTGCGGTGTGTCAGTCACCCTCCAGGCTGCTGATACATTGCAATCGCGAGCAAGCTCGCTCCCACATGGGTAGGGGTTGTCTGTTAGAGGACTGAAGCTTGGGTCAAGGCAGGCGGGGAGGCGGCCAGTTCGGCCGCACCGGCCACCGCGCCAATCACCAGGATCGCCGGGCTCTTGAGTTGAAAGGCGTTGGCGTCGGCTTCCATCGAGGCCAGGTCGCTACGGCAATCACGCTGGTGGGGCAGGGAGGCGTTTTCGATCATGGCTACGGGGGTGTTCGCCGCCAGGCCACCGGCCAGCAATTGCTCGCGGATCTCGCTCAGCTTCGCCACGCCCATGTACACCACCAAGGTGGTCCCGCTTTTCGCCAGGGCTTGCCAGTTCAGGCTGCTGCCGTCCTGGGTATGGGCCGTGACCAGGGTCACGCCCCGGGCAATTCCGCGCAAGGTCAGTGGAATATCGCACTGAGTCGCCCCCGCGAGGCCGGCGGTGATGCCGTTGACCAGCTCCACCTCGACGCCATGCTCGCGCAACCACTGCGCCTCTTCACCGCCGCGGCCGAAGATGCAGGGGTCGCCGCCCTTGAGGCGCACCACGCATTTGCCCTGGCGGGCATAACGCAGCATCAGCCGATGAATGAAAGCCTGGGGTGTGGAGCGGCAGCCGCCGCGCTTGCCTACGGCAATGATGCGCGCGTCGGGGCAGTGTTCCAGCACCGCGGTATTGACCAGATCGTCGATCAACACCACGTCGGCCTCGCCCAAGGCGCGTACGGCTTTGAGGGTCAGCAATTCAGGGTCACCGGGACCTGCACCCACCAGCCAGACTTTTGCGTTCATAGTGTTTTCCTCACGAGATAGCCGCCAGCGGTTGCGCAGTGGCAACCAGCAGGCGCTTGATTTCCGGTACGCAAGAACCACATTGCGTGCCACAGCCCAGTTCCTGTTTAAGCCCCTGCAAATCCAGGCCACGCTCGATGCCTGCGCAGATCGCGCGCTGGCTGACGTTCATACAGTTGCACAGCGTTTTACTGCCGCCCATCGTCGCGCCGACGTTGCCCGGCGGCGCGCTCAACGGCGCCAGCAGCCAGCGCCGCAGTTGTTCATCGGCACGGCCTTCCAGCCACAGGTTCTGCAGCCAGTGCCGGGCCAGGGTTTCACCGGCCAGGCGAATGGCGGTGATGCGGCCGTTTTCGATGCGCACCCGTTTACCGATGGCCCGACGCGGGTCGTCATAGGCCAGTACCGGCCCTTCGATCAGGCCTAATTGCTCGTCGATGGCCTGGAGCAGTTGCGGTTCGGGCGCGACGGCGCTGGCAGCGCGAATCAGCAGCGCGGGACGCTCACGGCCAGTCAGGCTCAGGCTGACGTAGGAAAACGCCTCGCACAGGGGGCGCAGCGCCTCCAAATGCTGTTGAACATCGCCTTCGATCAAGGCGAAAAGCTGCCAAGGCAGGTTCACCGGCTCCAGGCGCACGCCGCTGTGCTTGAGTTCCGGTTGTTTCGACAAGGGGTCGAAGGCCGGTTGAGTCAGGGTATTCACGCCGCCCTTGAGGAACCGGTCACCCCAGTGCATGGGCAGGAACGCCTGGCCGGGGCGCACGCTGTCGTCGCGGTCCACGGCCACGATCACGCTGCCGCGACGGCTCTTGAGGTTGACCAGGTCGCCCGCTTGCAGGCGATGGCGCTGGAGTTCGTCGGGGTGCAGGCTGAGCACGGCTTCGTTCACATGACCAAACAACTGCGCGGCGGTGCCGGTACGGCTCATGCCGTGCCACTGGTCACGCAAGCGGCCAGTGTTGAGGGTCAAGGGGTAGCGGGCGTCACGCAGTTCCTGGGCGGCGCGATAGGGGTCGGCCATGAAGCGCGCCCGACCGTTGTCGGTCGGGAAAACTCCGTCCACGTACAGGCGCGCCGTTCCGACCGTGGCGCCTTCGGGGAAGGGCCATTGCTGGGGGCCGAGTTGATCGATCAGGGCATGGCTGATGCCGGACAAGTCCAGGTCGCGGCCCCGGGTCAGCTGTTTGTATTCATCGAACAGTTGGGCCGGGGTGTCAAAGGCGAATAGGCTGGGTTGGCCCGGGCGCAGGCGTTTCTCCAGGCGTTGTGCGAAATCCACTGTGATTGCCCAGTCCGGACGTGCTTCGCCCGGTGCGCCGATGGCCCGACGGACGTGGGAAATCCGCCGTTCGGAGTTGGTCACCGAGCCTTCTTTCTCGCCCCAGCTGGCCGCCGGCAGGAGGAGGTCGGCAAAGGCGGCGGTCTCGGTGGTCCGGAAGGCTTCCTGTAACACTACGAACGGGCAGGCTTGCAGGGCCTCGCGTACTGCCGTCTGGTCCGGCATCGATTGGGCGGGGTTGGTGCAGGCGATCCACAACGCCTTGATCTTGCCGCTGCGCACCTGTTCGAACAGCTCGATGGCACTCAAGCCGGTGGTGGCGGGCAACTGCTCGACACCCCAGTAGTGGGCGACTTCGGCGCGATGTTCCGGGTTGGCGGCTTCACGATGGCCCGGTAACAGGTTCGACAGGCTGCCGGTTTCCCGTCCGCCCATGGCATTGGGTTGACCGGTCAGCGAGAAGGGCCCCGCGCCCGGCCGGCCGATCTGCCCGGTGGCCAGGTGCAGATTGATCAGGGCGCTGTTTTTCGCGCTGCCGGCGGTGGACTGGTTCAAGCCCATGCACCACAACGACAGGAAGCTCGGCGACGTGCCGACCCATTCGGCGCACTGGTGCAGTTGTTCGACGCTGATGCCGCACAACTGGGCGACCATGGCCGGGGTGTAGTCGCGTACCAGGTTCTTCAGGTCCGCGAAGCCTTCGGTATGGGCCTTGATGAAGTCGCGGTCGACCCAGTCTTCCCACAGCAGCAGGTGCAAAATCCCATGGAACAAGGCGACATCGGTGCCCGGCAGGATTGCCAGGTGCAGGTCCGCCAGGTCGCAGGTGTCGGTGCGTCGGGGATCGATGACAATGACTTTCATCTGCGGCCGGCGGGATTTGGCCTCTTCCAGGCGGCGAAACAGGATGGGATGGGCGTAGGCCATGTTACTGCCAACGATCATCACGCAGTCGCTCAGCTCCAGGTCTTCGTAGCTGCAGGGTGGGGCGTCGGCACCGAGGCTGCGCTTGTAGCCCACCACCGCGGAGGACATGCACAGCCGGGAATTGCTGTCGATATTGTTGGTACCCACCAACGCCCGGGCGAGTTTGTTGAAGGCGTAGTAATCCTCGGTCAGCAACTGGCCGGAGATGTAGAACGCCACGCTGTCGGGGCCGTGCTCGGCGATGGTCGCGGCGAAGACACTGGCGGTGTGATCCAGGGCGCTGTCCCAATCGGTGCGGGCCCGGGCCAGGCCTTTGCCCAGGCGCAACTCCGGGTACAGGGCGCGGGCGACGAGGTCGCCGGTCAGGTGCAGGGTGGAACCCTTGCTGCACAGTTTGCCGAAGTTGGCCGGGTGGGCGGGATCGCCGCTGACGCCGAGGATGCGCTCGCCGTCATGCTCGATCAGGACGCCACAACCGACCCCGCAATAACAGCAGGTCGAGGCAGTGATCTGGCGGTTCATCAGCTTGCGTCCCGCAGGGCCAGTTGCACCCGGCCGTTTTCGACCCGGGCTGAATGGTGATGGGCGCAGCCCACGTCGGGGGCCTGGGCCTGGCCGCTTTCCAGGTCGATCTGCCAGTTGTGCAGCGGGCAGGCCACACGCTTGCCGTAGACCAACCCTTGGGACAGCGGGCCGCCCTTGTGCGGGCAACGGTCATCCAGTGCGAACACCTCATCATCGCTGGTGCGGAAAATCGCGATATCGCCTTTCGGGCCATTGATGATGCGCGAACCGAGGATATTGATCTCTTCCAGTGCGCAGATATCCAACCAGTTCATGCTGGCACCTCCAGGTTCTTCACGGGGATGACCTCAAACTCTTTCTTCAACTGAGGCTGTTCCAGGCGTTGTTTCCAAGGGTCCTGTTCCAGCGACAGGGAAAACTTCAGGCGTTCGTGGAGAGCCTTGCGTCGCTCGGGGTCTTCCAGCACGGCTTTCTTGATGTGCTCCATGCCAACCCGCTGCATGTAGTGCACCGTGCGTTCAAGGTAGAAGGCTTCCTCGCGGTACAACTGCAGGAAGGCGCCGTTGTATTCACGCACCTCTTCGGCGGTCTTGAGTTTGACGAAGAACTCGGCAACCTCGGTCTTGATCCCGCCGTTGCCACCGATGTACATCTCCCAGCCGGAATCGACGCCGATGATGCCGACGTCCTTGATGCCCGCTTCCGAGCAGTTGCGCGGGCAACCGGAGACGGCCAGCTTGACCTTGTGGGGCGACCACATGTTGAACAGGTCGTGCTCCAGCTCGATGCCCAGTTGGGTGGAGTTCTGCGTGCCAAAGCGGCAGAACTCGCTGCCCACGCAGGTCTTCACGGTGCGGATGGACTTGCCGTAGGCGTGACCGGACGGCATGTCGAGGTCTTTCCAGACGCCGGGCAGGTCCTGCTTCTTGATCCCCAGCAAATCGATGCGCTGCCCGCCCGTGACCTTGACCATCGGTACGTTGTACTTGTCGGCCACGTCGGCGATGCGCCGCAGTTCCGATGGGTTGGTCACGCCGCCCCACATCCGCGGGACCACGGAGTAGGTGCCGTCTTTCTGGATGTTGGCGTGGGCGCGCTCGTTGATCAGGCGCGATTGCGGGTCGTCGTGGGCTTCGCCAGGCCAGGTGGAAATCAGGTAGTAGTTCAATGCCGGGCGGCAGGTGGCGCAGCCGTTCGGGGTGCGCCAGTTCAGGTAGCTCATGGCGCCGGCGATGGTCAGCAGGTGCTGGTCGCGGATCGCCTGGCGGATCTGGCCGTGGTTGAGGTCGCTGCAACCGCAGATGGCTTTTTCACTTTTCGGCTTGACGTCCGCCGCGCCGCCGACGGTGTTGATCAGGATCTGTTCCACCAGGCCGGCGCAGGAGCCGCAGGAGCTGGCGGCCTTGGTGTGTTTTTTCACGTCATCGACGCTGAACAGCCCGTGTTCCTGGATCGCCTTGACGATGGTGCCCTTGCACACGCCATTGCAGCCGCAGACTTCGGCGGTGTCGGCCATGCTCATGGCTTTGTCCTGGCCTTGGTGGCCTACGTCGCCCAGGGCGTTTTCCCCGAACATCAGGTGATCGCGGATCTCGCCGATGGCATGGTTCTCACGGATCTGCCGGAAATACCAACCACCGTCCGCCGTATCGCCGTACAGACAGGCACCGACCAGCACGTCATCCTTGATCACCAGCTTTTTGTAGACGCCGCCGATGGGGTCGGACAGGGTGATGGTCTCGGTGCCTTCGCCGCCCATGAAGTCGCCTGCGGAGAACAGGTCGATGCCGGTGACTTTCAACTTGGTCGACGTGACCGAACCCTTGTAAGTGGCGAAACCCAGTTGCGCGAGATGATTGGCGCAGACCTTGGCCTGTTCGAACAACGGCGCCACCAGGCCGTAGGCGGTGCCGCGGTGGCTGGCGCATTCACCGATGGCGTAGATGCGCGGGTCGTAGGTTTGCATCGTGTCGTTGACCAGGATCCCGCGGTTGCACGGGATGCCGGATTTTTCCGCCAGTTCGGTGTTGGGGCGGATGCCGGCGGCCATCACCACCAGGTCGGCGGGGATGATGTCGCCGTTCTTGAACTGGACCGAGCCGACCCGGCCATTGCCTGCGTCGTGCAGGGCCTGGGTCTGCTCGCTGAGGCGGAATTTCAGGCCTCGGTTTTCCAAGGCGGTCTGCAGCAATTGGCCGCTGGTCTTGTCCAATTGCCGTTCCAGCAGCCATTCGCCCAGGTGCACCACGGTCACGTCCATGCCCCGCAGCTTCAAGCCATTGGCCGCTTCCAGGCCCAGCAGGCCACCGCCGATGACCACAGCGTGCTTGTGGGTCTTGGCGGTGTCGATCATCGCCTGGGTGTCGGCGATGTCGCGGTAGCCGATCACGCCGTCCAGGGTGTTGCCGGGGATCGGCAGGATGAAGGGCGTGGAGCCGGTGGCGATGAGCAGGCGGTCGTATTCGGCTTCGCTGCCGTCTTCGGCGATGACCCGGCGCTTGACCCGGTCGATCTCCACCACTTCGCGGTTGAGCAGCAGCTTGATGTTGTTGTCCAGGTACCAGCTCAGGTCGTTGAGCACGATCTCTTCGAACGTCTGCTCACCGGCCAGCACCGGCGAGAGCAGGATGCGGTTGTAGTTGGTGTGGGGCTCGGCGCCGAACACCGTGATGTCGTACAGCTCGTTACTCAGCTTGAGCAGTTCCTCGAGGGTTCGAACCCCGGCCATGCCGTTGCCGATCATCACCAGTTTGAGTTTTTTCATCAGGGTTCTCCGCAAGCTCAGGTCCGTTTCATCACGGCGATCGGACTGGCTCGGCAATTTTTACGAAAACAAAAAAAGGCGTCCCGCTAGCAAGCTAGCGAGGACGCCTTTGTCCTGGTCCCGTTCTCTCGGGAAGCACCGCCTTCATCGTTGGAGGCGTTGCTTTATGTATGGTGAAAGAGGTTATGCAGTGGTTGTGCCAACTGGCTCGAAGATGCGGATTTGTTGAGCGGCGGGCTGGTTGAGTGGATTGGAGCGGGGTTTATTGCACCGAATCAAAGCGTGTTGCCCGGTAATGGAGCGCGGAGAGGTTGGCGAAAAGCTTTTGTGGCGAGGGGGCTTGCTCCCGCTGGGCTGCGAAGCAGACCCAAAAAACTGGCGACCGCTTCGCGCTCGAGCGGGAGCAAGCTCCCTCGCCACGGTTGTTATGAGTGAAACACCAAAAACAACAGCATGATGTTCACCACCAACGACACCAGTGCCAACGTCCGCCAGACCTTCAGCGGCTCGCGTTCCAGCAACGGCCTGGGCCTTACGCTCAAGCTGCGGCGCTCGCCCTGTTCCAGCAGCAACAGCCATTCCTCGGCGGTTTCAAAGCGCTGGCCCGGGTCCGCCGCGACGGCGCGTTCCAGGCTTTGCCCAAGCCATTCGGGCAGGTCCGGCCGATAGCGGCTGGCACTGACCGGCACGCCAAAGCGCGGGCGCTGGAAGGCTTCGATTTCGCCGTAGGGATAGTGTCCGGTCAGCAGGAAATACAAGGTCACGCCAACGGCATACAAATCCTGTTGCGCCGTGGGCGCGGTGCCGCCGAAGGCTTCCGGGGCAATGTAGCTGGGCGTGCCGGGCAAGACGTTGGCCTGGTCCTCGGACAGGCCCGGGCAGTAGGCCAGACCGAAATCCAGCAGGCGCAATTCCCCGTCGTCGCCCAGGTGCAGGTTTTCCGGCTTGATGTCGCGGTGGTAGATCTGCCTTCGATGCAACAGGCCCACCGCCCGCACCAGCCGTTGTGCCAGGTCTAGCCATTGGGCCAGAGGTAGCGGCCCGCCCCGGTTGAACAGTTCGGCCAGGGTCGCGCCCGGATATTCACGCATCACATAGTACAAATGCTGACGCTGGGGAACGCCATGGACCTCGGGAAACTGCCGCCCGGCGACGCGCTTGAGAAACCACTCCTCCGAGAGCAAGGCCTGGCCGGCCCGGCTGTCGTCCCGTAGCTGCACGGGCAAGGTTTTCAGCAGCCAGGGTTGACCCTGGCCGTCGCGGACCCGATAGAGCAACGACTGCTGACTCTGGCCAAGCAGGCCTTCGATCTGCCAGCCCTCGAACACCTGGCCCGGTTTCAGCGCAGGGGGCAGGGGCCATTGCTGCAACTGGATCAGGGCATCGCCGATGCTGGCTTCGCCCACGGCATCGACCCGCACCAACAACGCACTGGCGTTGTCCTGGCTCCCGGCCAGGTGCGCGGCGTTGACCAGGGTTTGCGCGGCAAGGTCCAGGTTCGGTTGGTCGCGAAGGATGCCGGCGATGGCCGTGTCCCCCAGGACCGCCCAGACGCCGTCGCTGAGCAACACGAAGGTTTCGTCGGTGCGCAGTTCACCGTCGAGAAAGTCGAGGATCAGGTGTTGATCCAGTCCCAGGGCTCGCTTGAGCACATGCTGCATGCCTTGCTGTTCCCAGACGTGATCTTCGCTGACCCGTTGCAAGTGATCGGCGTGCCAGCGATAGACCCGGCAATCCCCCACGTGAGCCAGGGTGAAGCGCCGGCCCCGCAGGACCAGGGCACTGACGGTGGTGAGCAGCGGTTGCCCACCGCCGTTGGCCTGCAGCCAGCGGTTCTGGGCCAGCAACAGCCGGTCCAGCGCCTGGGCCACGCCCCAGGTTTGCGGCGTGGAATAGTAGTCCAGGGCCAGGGCCTGCAAGGTCGAACGGGCGGCCAGCCCGCCATCGGCGCACTGGCTCACGCCGTCGGCGATGGCGAACAGGTAACCCTTGCTGGCGGCCAGGGCCGGGGCGGGGGTGACCAGGCGCAGGGCGTCCTGGTTTTCTTCCCGCGGGCCGATGGCACTGGCTTCGGCGAAGCTCAATTGCAGGCTCATGGTTGCAGGTTATACCCGAGCAGCGGTGACGGCTGCCGAACCCCAAGTGGTTCTCCAGCGACGCTTGACGCCGTGCAGGCCGAACCAGGCCAGGACACCGAGGCTGGCGAACAACCACAGGGCCAGTTGATAGCTGCCGGTGCTTTGCTTGATCGCGCCCATGCCCGCCGCCAGGGCGAAGCCGCCGATGCCGCCGGCCATGCCGATCAGCCCGGTCATCACGCCGATTTCGCGACGGAAGCGTTGCGGCACCAGTTGGAACACCGCGCCGTTGCCCGCACCCAAACCGAGCATGGTGCAAACGAACAGCGCCAGGGCTGCGTAGGAGCTCGGCAGGTTGAAGCCCACCGCGGCGATGCAGACTGCAGCAACGGTGTACATGCCCAGCAAGGTGCGGATGCCACCGAAACGGTCCGCCAGGGCGCCACCCAAGGGACGCATCAGGCTGCCACCGAAGACGCAGGCGGCGGTGTAGTAGCCGGCGGTGACGGGGCTCAGGCCGTATTGGTCGTTGAAGTAGCCGGGCAGGGCGCTGGCCAGGCCGATGAAGCCGCCGAAGGTCACGCTGTAGAAGAACATGAACCACCAGCTGTCGCGGTCGCCCAGGGCCTTGAGGTAGTCGGCCATGGATTTGGCTTTCGGCCGCTCGGGAGCGTTCTTGGCCAGCCAGGCGAAGAGCACCAGGGTCAGCACCAGCGGAATCAGCGCGAAGCCGAACACGTTGGTCCAGCCGAAGGCTACGGCCATGACCGGAGCGATCAACGCCGCGAGCACGGTGCCCGAGTTGCCGGCGCCAGCGATGCCCATGGCCTTGCCCTGGTGTTGTGGCGGATACCACTGGGAGGCCAGCGGCAGGGCCACGGCGAACGAAGCGCCGGCCACGCCCAGGAACAGGCCCAGCAGCAGGGCTTGTTCGTAGCTGTGGATGCCCAGTTTCCAGGCGCAGAACAGCGCACCGATCACAATCACCTGGCCGACCATGCCGGCGGTCTTCGGTGAAATCCGGTCGGCCAGCAGGCCCATGAACAGGCGCAACACGGCGCCGGCCAGGATCGGTGTCGCCACCATCAGGCCGCGCTGTTGGGTGGTCAGGTGCAGGTCGGCGGAGATCTGCACCGCCAGTGGACCGAGCAGGTACCAGACCATGAAACTCAGGTCGAAATAAAGGAAGGCCGCGAACAGTGTCGGGGTGTGGCCGGATTTCCAGAAGCTTGAATTCATCGCGCACCTCAGCTGTAAAAGTCTCGAGAAATGAGTCAGTGCTCAGAAGCAGTGCGCCGCCTGTGGTCGCACCACCGGCTCCGGAGAGCCAAAACAAAAAAACGCCGCAACCCGGATCGCCAGAGAGGCGAGGAGGGTGTGCGACGTCTTTGTCGTAGGTGGGGCAACCGCCGTTGGTTACCTGTGGGGTTGCTTAAGCGAGATCTGTGCCAACCCTGGGATTGTGGGAAGGCCTATCGCGAGCAGGCTCGCTCCCACAATGGATCTTCAGTGGGCACAATACTTGTGGGAGCGGGCTTGCTCGCGAAGGCGTCCGGTCAGTCGACATCGATGTTGAATGGAAAGCCGCTTTCGCGAGCAAGCCCGCTCCCACATTGGAACTCCAGTGGCTACAGGACCTGTGGGAGCGAGCCTGCTCGCGATGGGTCCAGGCCCGGCGCTACAAGGCTTTCAGCCGAGCAACTCGTTCATGGCAATGATCTGCTCCGCCACCTGGATCAGCTTCTGCTGGCGGCTCATGGCCTGGCGGCGCATCAGGGTGTAGGCCTGTTCTTCGTTGCACTCCTTCATCTTCATCAGCATGCCCTTGGCCAGTTCGATGCGCTTGCGTTCGGCCAGTTGCTGGTCCCGGGCCAGGAGTTGGGCGCGCAGGGCCTGGTCACTTTCGAAGCGGGCCATGGCCACGTCGAGGATCGGTTGCAGGCGCGCGGCGTGGATGCCTTCGACGATGTAGGCACTGACGCCCGACTTGATCGCCTGGCGCATCACATTGGGGTCGTGCTCGTCGGTAAACATGACGATCGGTCGTGGTTGGTCGCGACTGACCAGCACCACTTGCTCCATCACATCGCGTCCGGGTGACTCGGTATCGATCAGGATCACATCCGGACGCACCGTTTCGACGCGCGCCGGCAGGTCGATGGTCAGGCCGGATTCGTCGATCACTTCGAAGCCGGCTTCAATCAGGGCCGCCTTGAGGCGGCCGACTTTTTTCGCGGTGTCGTTGATCAGCAGGATACGCAGCATGGTCGTGGCTCCTGTCAGCGGCTGGCGAGAAGGGGAGCCGCATCGCTCAAGGCGTGCAGTTTGAAGCTGCGGGCATACCCGGCCGGGTCCGAGCCGTCCCATGTGGTGCCGTCGATCAGTTGGCTGCTGCGCATGTCCTGGCTCGGGGACGCGATGTCCAGCGCCGCGCAGGCTTCACTGTACAACGTGAGCTGCTGGACGTCCCGGGCCACGGCCAGGTAATCCGGGTCTTCGCGCAGCAGGCCCCAGCGACGGAATTGGGTCATGAACCACATGCCGTCGGACAGGTACGGCAGGTTCACTTCGCCGCCGCCATGAAAGCGCATCGCGTGGGGATCCTGCCAGCTGTTGCCCAAGCCGTCGGCATAGATCCCCAACAGGCGCGGCTCGATGCAGTCCAGCGGAGCGTCGAGGTATTCCGGCGCACTCAACAGTTGCGCGGTGCTGCGACGGTTTTCGCTGCTTTGTTCGATGAAGCGGCTGGCTTCGAGGATCGCCATCACCAAGGCCCGGGCGGTATTGGGGTATTGCTCGACGAACGCCCGGGTGCAACCCAGGACTTTTTCCGGGTGGTCGGGCCAGATGGTCTGGGTGGTCGCCAGGGTAAAACCGAGGTTTTGCTTCACCGCGCTGGCGCACCAGGGCTCGCCGACACAAAACCCGTCGATGCGCCCGGCTTGCAGGTGCGCGATCATTTGCGGCGGCGGCACCACCACACTGTCGACGTCCGACAAGGGGTGGATGCCCTGGGCGGCGAGCCAGTAATAGAGCCACATGGCGTGGGTGCCGGTGGGGAAGGTCTGGGCGAAGGTCAGTTTCGGGCGAGTTTGGTGCACGTGCCGTTCCAGTGCTTCAGGACTGGTCACGCCCTGGGCCTGCAAGCCATGGGACAGGTTGATGCTCTGGCCGTTCTGGTTCAGCCCCATCAGCACCGCCATGTCGGTCGGTGCGACTCCGCCAATGCCCAGGTGCACCGCGTAGATCAGGCCATACAGGCTGTGGGCGGCATCGATTTCACCGCTGACCAGTTTGTCCCGCAGGTTGGCCCAGGACGCCTGGCGCTTGAGGTTCAGGGTCAGGCCGTAGGGTTGGGCGAAGCCCTGGGTGGCGGCGACCACCACCGGGGCACAGTCGCTCAAGGCCATGAAACCGAGGTTGACCGCGCTCTTTTCCGGGGCATCGCTGCCGTTGACCCAGGCCAGGGGATTGGCTGGAACTTCATTCATCGGTATCACCTTCCGCATAAAAAAGCGCCGTGTCCGGGCTCAGGAGACCGGATGACGACGCCGTTGTCCCTTAAAACAGTGTGGCACTCATTCTGTCGCTGGCATGGGCGCTGATGACCAAAAGGGTGCAAGGCATATGCCAGCGCTATCGTTTTGTGCGGGCGCCTCGCTTGAGCCGCCGTTGCCCGGCTATAATCGCCGCCTCATTTCGTCGCCCGAGTCAAAGCCGCCCATGTACACCCTGGCCCGTGAACTGCTGTTCAAACTCTCCCCGGAAACTTCCCACGACCTGTCCCTGGACTTGATCGGCGCGGGCGGACGCCTCGGCCTCAACGGTTTGCTGTGCAAGGCCCCGGCGAAGTTGCCGGTGACCGTCATGGGCCTGGAGTTCCCCAACCCGGTCGGGCTGGCGGCGGGCCTGGACAAGAATGGCGCGGCCATCGACGGCTTCGCCCAGTTGGGTTTCGGTTTTGTCGAAATCGGCACCGTCACCCCGCGCCCGCAGCCGGGCAACCCCAAGCCACGACTCTTCCGCCTGCCGCAAGCCGAGGCGATCATCAATCGCATGGGCTTCAACAACCTGGGCGTCGACCATCTGCTGGCCCGTGTGGCCGCAGCCAAGTACAAGGGTGTGCTGGGCATCAACATCGGCAAGAATTTCGACACGCCGGTGGAGCGCGCCGTCGACGACTATCTGATCTGCCTGGACAAGGTCTACGCCCACGCCAGCTACGTGACCGTCAACGTCAGCTCTCCCAACACCCCGGGGCTGCGCAGCCTGCAATTCGGTGATTCCCTCAAGCAACTGCTGGCCGACCTGGCCCGGCGTCGCGCGGAACTGGCGTTGACCCACGGCCGGCATGTGCCACTGGCGATCAAGATCGCCCCGGACATGACCGACGAGGAGACCAGCCAGGTGGCTCAGGCCCTGATCGAGACGGGCATGGACGCGGTGATCGCCACCAACACGACCCTGGGGCGCGAAGGTGTCGAAGGGCTGGAACATGGGGATGAGGCGGGTGGTTTGTCCGGCGCGCCCGTGCGTGACAAGAGCACCCACACCGTGAAGGTGCTGGCGGTTGAATTGGCGGGGCGCTTGCCGATCATCGCGGCGGGCGGGATTACCGAAGGCAAGCATGCCGCCGAGAAAATCACCGCCGGGGCGAGTCTGGTGCAGGTTTACTCGGGCTTCATCTACAAGGGGCCGGCGTTGATTCGTGAGTCGGTGGATGCGATTGCGGCGTTGGGTTAAGCCTTTCTAGAAGATCGAGCCGATCCACCGTGGCGAGGGAGCTTGCTCCCGCTGGACTCTGTAGGAGCTGGCGTAGCCTGCGATCTGTTGATCTTGATCGTTCGCTCTTGGCTCAATTGTCTGGGACAAGATCGCAGCCTCGTTGCACTCGACAGCTCCTACAGGGCGCAGCCCAGCGGGAGCAAGCTCCCTCGCCACAGGATGGGTGTTGTCTTTGAGATGCTCATTAAAAAGGGCTCCTCGAAGGAGCCCCCTGGGCCGTAGCCCGCCGTCCGGATGGGACGTGCGTGGTTAAATCGATAGGGATGTCAAATTGTCGAGTTCTTGAGTATTAAGCCCTGTGTCAGCCGACGGCGTGAAGTTCGTTGAGTCTATGGATACCCGCAGTGCCGGTCATACCGTCCCAGTTGTCGCCGCGTCCTTCTCGCCAGCCATTGATCCAGGCTTGACGTACCGACGGTAGAGTAAAGGGGCAAAGCTCACGGGATTTACCACCAACGCCATATTGGTAACCACGTAAAAATGCTCTTTCCAACGGATCACGCTTAAGTCTTCTCATAGGGTGTTGCCCTCACTTGTTGACTGTTACTTAGCGTCGACCTCTATCGAGGCCGGGGCAGAATCATTCTGCCGTTGGTGGCTCGTTGCCGGCGTGACGAGCCGAGGTGTTGACGCCGTTGCGACGTTAACCTGTGTTGAGTTCTAACCAAAGCGTCACATGGATGGAATGATCGTTTTGTCATAAGCACGTAACAATAAAGATGTTAGGGCGATAAGTAACTTCATGTTCGTTGACCGCTTTTGAGCAAGACCCCTGTATGATCGGCCCTGCGTCAAAGGGGACTGGCTTTCCTTGAATGAGAATGTCCCCCTGTTGCACTCGGGTACTATTCGACGAAAGGGTCGAGTTTTCACAATTTGTTGCACAGAATTTTTTCCCTGCCTTCGCATCAAAGCGCTCTTAACCTGAGCGGCGAGGGCGGCACGGCACACATTCGTGCCACGCGGGTGCTCTTGAGAAAAGCACCTGACTGAACCCGGCCCGGCAATGCGTTGCCCGGTCCACTTAGCCAAAGGCTCTGGAAATCCCATGTCCGATCGTTTCGAACTCTTCCTCACCTGCCCCAAGGGCCTCGAAGGCCTGCTGATCGAGGAAGCCGTCGGGCTTGGCCTTGAAGAGGCGCGCGAGCACACCTCGGCCGTGCGCGGCATGGCCGACATGGAAACGGCCTATCGCCTGTGCCTGTGGTCGCGCCTGGCCAACCGCGTATTGCTGGTGCTCAAGCGCTTCCCGATGAAGGACGCCGAAGACCTGTACCACGGCGTGCTGGATGTCGACTGGCAAGACCATATGCTGGCCGATGGCACCCTGGCGGTGGAGTTCAGCGGCCATGGCTCGGGCATCGACAACACCCACTTCGGCGCCTTGAAGGTCAAGGACGCTATCGTCGACAAGCTGCGCACGCCATCGGGCGAGCGGCCATCCATCGACAAGCTCAACCCGGACCTGCGCATCCACCTGCGCCTGGACCGTGGCGAAGCGATCCTCTCCCTCGACCTGTCCGGCCACAGCCTGCACCAGCGCGGCTATCGCCTGCAGCAAGGCGCCGCGCCGCTGAAGGAAAACCTCGCCGCCGCGATTCTGATCCGCGCCGGTTGGCCGCGCATTGCCGCTGAAGGCGGGGCGCTGGCCGACCCGATGTGCGGTGTCGGCACGTTCCTGGTGGAAGCCGGCATGATCGCCGCCGACATGGCGCCGAACCTGCGTCGCCAGCAATGGGGCTTTACCGCCTGGCTCGGCCATGTGCCGGCGTTGTGGAAGAAGCTCCACGAAGAGGCCACCGCCCGCGCCGCCGCCGGGCTGGCCAAGCCGCCGTTGTGGATTCGCGGCTATGAAGCCGACCCACGGCTGATCCAGCCGGGCCGCAACAACGTCGAGCGTGCGGGCCTGAGCGAGTGGATCAAGATCTATCAGGGCGAAGTCGCCACCTTCGAACCGCGTCCGGACCAGAACCAGAAAGGCCTGGTGATCTGCAACCCGCCGTACGGCGAGCGTCTGGGCGACGAAGCCAGCCTGCTTTACCTGTACCAGAACCTCGGCGAACGCCTGCGCCAGGCGTGCCTGAACTGGGAGGCGGCGGTGTTCACCGGCGCCCCGGACCTGGGCAAGCGCATGGGGATTCGCAGTCACAAGCAGTATTCGTTCTGGAACGGCGCCTTGCCGTGCAAGCTGCTGCTGATCAAGGTATTGCCGGATCAGTTCGTCACCGGCGAGCGTCGCACCCCGGAGCAACGCCAGGCCGAGCGCGAGCAGGCCGCCTACGATCAAGCTCCCGAAGTGCCGCAAGAGCGCCAGTACAACAAGAACGGCAACCCGATCAAACCGGCGCCGGCCCCTGTGGTCGAGCAGGCGCGGTTGAGCGAAGGCGGGCAGATGTTCGCCAACCGCCTGCAAAAGAACCTCAAGTTGCTGAGTAAATGGGCAAAGCGTGAAGGTGTGGACTGCTACCGGGTCTACGATGCCGACATGCCGGAATACTCCATGGCCATCGACCTGTACCACGACTGGGTTCACGTCCAGGAATACGTCGCGCCGAAGTCCATCGACCCGGAAAAGGCCTCGGCCCGCTTGTTCGACGCCCTGGCGGCGATTCCCCAGGCGCTGAACGTGGACAAGAGCCGCGTGGTGATCAAGCGCCGCGAGCGTCAGAGCGGCACCAAGCAGTACGAGCGCCAGAGCGCCCAGGGCAAGTTCACCGAGGTCAACGAAGGCGGCGTGAAGCTGCTGGTCAACCTTACCGATTACCTGGACACCGGGCTGTTCCTCGATCATCGATCGATGCGTCTGCGGATCCAGAAAGAGGCCGCCGGCAAGCGTTTCCTCAACCTGTTCTGCTACACCGCGACCGCCAGCGTCCACGCCGCCAAGGGGGGAGCCCGGAGCACCACCAGTGTCGACTTGTCGAAAACCTACCTGGACTGGGCGCGGCGCAACTTGTCGCTCAATGGTTTTTCCGACAAGAACCGCCTGGAGCAGGGTGACGTGATGGCATGGCTGGAAGCCAGTCGTGACGAGTACGACCTGATCTTCATCGACCCGCCGACCTTCTCCAACTCCAAGCGCATGGAAGGCGTGTTTGACGTGCAGCGCGATCACGTGCAGTTGCTGGACCTGGCCATGGCGCGCCTGGCCCCGGGCGGTGTGCTGTATTTCTCCAACAACTTCCGCAAGTTCCAACTCGAGGACAACCTCGGCGAGCGCTATGCGGTGGAAGAAATCACCGCCAAGACGATTGATCCGGATTTCGCCCGCAACGGCAAGATCCACCGTGCCTGGAAAATCATGGCGCGTTGACTGGGCCTGATTGGATCCACGAAGCCTTGTAATTCAAGGCTTCTAGCCTCGTTTGGGGCTGGCTAAAGTGATGGCGAATAGCTATAACTTAGGCTGCGTCCAGGGTTGTATCTATGCCTGGTCCCTTTGCGGGTTGTATTTATGGCATTGCATCAGGTGCGCCCCAGAATCCTGGGCTTTATCAGCGAAGATGTGTCGGCCTGGCTGGTGGCTTCGCTGGTGCTGCTGGCCGGTACCTTCCTGACCGGCGTGTTGAGTTGGGCGATGACGAACCTGTTCAATCAGCAATTGCGCCAGCGCTTCGAGTTGCACGTTGAGGAGCGCTTCAGCCGCATCGAGGAACAATTCCAGGACGAGGAGCTACTCCTCGGCAGCCTCGGGCGCTTCTTTGCCAACTCCGAAGACGTTTCCCACCGGGAATTCCGTGGCTACGCCGACGCGCTGTTGCGCCGTACCCGGGCCTTCGTCTGGGCGCCCAGGGTGCTTCGCGACGAACGGCAAGCGTTCGAACAGCAGGCGCAGGCCGAAGGGGCTCCTCAATTTTCGATCCGCGAGGCGGATGGCAGCGGTGGCCTGCGGCAGGCCGCCGAACGGGACGAGTACGTTCCGGTGCTCTACATCCAGAGCCGGACTCCCTACGGTGCACCGCTGGGCCTGGATCTGCTTTCCGAACCCCTGCGCCGTGCCACCCTCGAGCGGGCTCGCCAGCGTGGCGGGCTGGTGGCCTCGCAACCGCTGGACTTGATGGACGGCGACCCGGTGTCTAGCCGCGGGATATTGCTGGTCGCGCCGGTCATCAGGGAATCGGCCAATGAACCGTTCGGCTACGTGGTGGCGGCCATCAGCATGCGGCAACTGGCGGGCGACGGACTGCCGGCGTCCAGCCACGACAATCTGTCGATGCGGGTCGTGGACCTGTCTACCGAAAACGGCGCGCAGGCGCTGTTCGAATCCCACAGCCCGCCGGGCCAGAGCGATTTGTCGGCGACCCGCCTGTTACGCCTGGCCGATCACGACTACCGGGTGGAGTTGCGGCCCAGCCGGGTATTCCTGTCTACCAATCATTCTTCGGTCACCAGCCTGGTGATACTCGGCGGTCTGCTCAGCCTGCTGCTCAGTGCCTTGCTCTATGTGCTGGTCAGCCAGCGGCAGCGGGCCTTGAAACTGGTCGAGCAACGCACCCGTGAACTGCGCGCCCGGGAGCAGGAACTGCGCGGTACCCATGGCCAATTGCGCGGCGTGCTGGATGCCGCGACCCAGGTCGCGATCATCGCCACGGACCTGCGCGGGGTCATCACCACCTTCAACGTCGGCGCCGAACAGATGCTCGGCTACCCGAGTTGCGAGGTCCTGCAAAGCATGACCCTGGAGAGCTTGCATGTGCCGCGCGAACTCCAGGCCCGGGCCGCCCAGCTTGGCGCGCGTTTCGGCAAAC
Source organism: Pseudomonas sp. FSO-7 (assembly GCF_059579345.1). Classification (NCBI taxonomy): domain Bacteria; kingdom Pseudomonadati; phylum Pseudomonadota; class Gammaproteobacteria; order Pseudomonadales; family Pseudomonadaceae; genus Pseudomonas; species Pseudomonas sp. FSO-7. The sequence goes on from NZ_CM184193.1 coordinate 2,099,440, forward strand.
CGATTCCCACCTGCCACGCGATGTTGCTCGAGGGCGGCGAACAGGGTGGACAACAGGCGCGGGAATGGACGCTGGTGCGCCGCGATGGCAGCCACCTGACCGTGAACATGCTGGCCACACCGATGCTCGATGACCAGGGGTTGTGGGTCGGGCACCTGGCGATCTGCATCGACATTACTGAACGCAAGCGCGTCCACGAAGCGCTGGCGGCCCGTGACCTGTTGCTGAAAAAGCTCAGCGCCCACGTGCCCGGGGGGATCTACCAGTTCAAGATGGATTTCAATGATCGCTTCAGCGTGATCTATGCCAGCGACGGCATTCGTGACATCTATGAATTGGAACCCGATGTGCTGGTGCGGAACGCCGAGGCGATTTTCTCGCGCATTCACCCGTTGGACAGCACGCGTGTCCGCACGTCGATCCGCGCTTCGGCCCACACCTTGAGCCCATGGCGGGAAGAGTACCGGGTGCAATTGCCCGTGCGCGGCCTACGCTGGGTGCGGGGCGAGGCCACGCCCGAGGAGTTGCCCGGTGGCGGGGTGCTGTGGCACGGCTATATCTCGGATATTTCCGACCTCAAGCGCGTCGAAGAAGAGTTGCGGGCCTTGTCCGTGACCGACGCCCTGACCGGCATTCGCAACCGCCGCTATTTCCAGGAACGCCTGACTTCGGAGATGGCCCGGGTCGAGCGCGGTTCCGGGGGGCTGGCGGTCATCATGCTCGACATCGACCACTTCAAGCGCATCAACGATCAGCACGGCCATGCGGTGGGCGACCGGGTGTTGCAGGCGGTCTGCCAGCGCATCGCCCAACGGTTGCGCCGCACCGATGTGTTCTGTCGGTTGGGTGGGGAAGAGTTCGTGGTGCTGTGCCCGGACACCGACAGCGACAGCGCCTATTCCCTGGCCCTGGAACTGTGGGAAGGCTTGCGGGCTGCGCCCATCGAGGATGTCGGGGTGATCACCGCCAGTTTCGGCATCGCCACCTGGCGCGCCGGGGAGGGCGCCGATGCGTTGCTGCTCAGGGCCGACTCCGGTGTGTATGCGGCCAAACAGGCCGGGCGGGACCGGGTCGAGACGCAGTTGGGCTGAAGGCTTCACGCTCCCACACTTGATCTTCAGTGGGCACAACATTCATGTTCGACACAGATCCACTGTGGGAGCGAGCTTGCTCGCGATAGCGGTGTGTCAGTCAGCGTCGATGTTTGCTGACCGACCGCATCGCGAGCAAGCTCGCTCCCACATTCGTACCTCTGATCACCACTGAATCTGTGGCGAATTGAGGGTCAGAGCACCGAAGCCGTTTGCGGTAGTTTCGGCTGGCGGTACAGGTCTAGCAGCACCTGGTCCAGCACCGACGAAGCGCCCCATGGCTTCGGATCGTTGAGGATCGCCACCACCGCCCAAGTGTTGCCATTGATGTCGCGGCTGTAGCCGGCGATGGCGCGGACGGTGTTCAAGGTTCCGGTCTTGACGTGGGCCTCGCCGGCCATGGCGGTGGTCTTCAGGCGTTTGCGCATGGTGCCGTCGGTGCCGGCAATTGGCATCGAGCTGATGAACTCCGCCGAATACGGGCTGCGCCAGGCGGCTTGCAGCATCGCGGCCATTTCCCGGGCGCTGACCCGTTCGGCGCGGGACAGGCCGGAGCCGTTCTCCATCACCAGGTGCGGTGCGGTGATGCCCTTCTTGGCCAGCCACTGGCGCACCACCCGTTGCGCCGCCTTGGCGTCATCACCATCGGCTTCGTTACGGAACTGCGCGCCGAGGCTCAGGAACAGTTGCTGGGCCATGGTGTTGTTACTGTATTTGTTGATGTCGCGGATGATCTCCGCCAGGTCCGGGGAGAACGCCCGAGCCAGCACCTTGGCGTTGCTCGGGGTCGCGGCCAGGCGGTCCTTGCCCTGGATGCTGCCGCCCAGTTCCTTCCAGATCGCCCGCACGGCGCCAGCGGTGTAGGTGGCATGGTCCAGCAGCGACAGGTAGGTCTGGGAGCTGCAACCGTCACCGAGCTGGCCGCCGACGGTTACCGTCACGCTGCCGTCCGCCTGTGGCACCGGGTTGTAGCGCACGCCGCCGGCGCATTGTTTCGAATTGACCGCCTTGACCTGGTTTTCGATGCGGATGCTGGCAATCGGCGGTTCCACCGACACCAGCACCCGGCCGCCGTCATTGCGGGCGACGAAGCGCAGGGCCTTGAGGTTGACCAGCAGCGAGTCGGGCTTGACCAGGAATGGCTTGTTTTCGTCGTTGCCGTCGTCGTTGAACTCGGGCAGTTGCGGCTGGATGAAGAAACTGCGGTCCAGGACCAGGTCGCCGGTGATCTGCTGCACGCCGTTGGCCCGCAGGTCGCGCATCAGCAGCCAGAGTTTTTCCATGTTCAGCTTGGGATCGCCGCCGCCCTTGAGGTACAGGTTGCCGTTGAGAATCCCGCCGCTGAGGGTGCCGTCGGTGTAGAACTCGGTTTTCCACTGGTGATTGGGGCCGAGCATTTCCAGGGCCGCGTAGGTGGTCACCAGTTTCATGGTGGAAGCGGGGTTGACCGAGACGTCGGCGTTGTACAGGGTCGGGGTGCCTGGGCCATTGAGCGGCACCATCACCAGGGACAGGGCGTCGTTCTGCAGCTTGCTGGCCTTGAGGGCCTTTTGCACGTTGGGCGACAGGGCAGTGTTGATCGTGGCGGCGTGGGCGGTGACAGGGAGGGCCAGGGGAAGAAGAAGGCTGGCCAGAAGCAGTGGACGCAAAGATTTGATCATTTGAAATAGAACCCTACGGGCGAGGGGGAAAAAACGAGGACATGAAAATGAACGTCCTCAACGGTCATGAAAGTGTCGGCATTATGCCCCAAGCCGCAACCGCTTGGGCCGTGCCTGAGCCCTTGGGCTGCTATTTTTTACCGACGGTAGGCCGATACGCCCCGATCAGTCGGGCAATCGACGCACCAAACTGGTAAAGTGCCGGCCGTTATTACTTATGAGGATTGTTCCAATGGCGACTAACCGTTCCCAGCGTCTGCGCAAAAAACTGTGCGTGGATGAATTTCAAGAGCTGGGTTTCGAACTGAACCTGGATTTCAAAGAAGATCTGGCCGATGAGGCTATTGACGCTTTCCTCGACGCTTTCCTGAAAGAAGCCATGGAAGCCAATGGCCTGGGCTATGTCGGCGGCGACGACTACGGTCTGGTTTGTCTGCAGAAGCGTGGCTCGGTCACCGAAGAGCAGCGCGCTGCCGTTGAAGCCTGGCTCAAGGCCCGTCCTGAGCTGACCAGCGTGGAAGTCAGCCCGCTGATGGACGTCTGGTACCCGGAAAAGCCGATCAATCCGGTCGCTTGATGTTCCGATGATGTTCCGAAACCGGCAGCCCGTCTGGGTGCCGGTTTTTTTGTGCCTGTCTGTTGGGTATGTGTTGTTCTTCAGGCCGTCATCGCGAGCAAGCTCGCTTCCACAGGGGGATTGAGTCGTCCACATCATCCCTGTGGGAGCGAGCTTGCTCGCGATGCTTTCAGGCGCTGCGCCAGTTCAGGATGAGCAAGGTCAACACCCCCGCCACAATCCCCCAGAACGCCGAGCCGATGGAGAACAGCGTCATCCCCGACGCCGTGACCATGAAGGTGATCAACGCCGCTTCTCGTTCCTTGACTTCGCTCATGGCGATGCTCAAGCCATTGATGATCGAGCCGAACAGCGCCAAGGCCGCGATGGACAGCACCAGCTCCTTGGGCAGCGCCGCGAACAAGGCGGCCAGCGTCGCGCCGAACACCCCGGCAATCCCGTAGAAAACCCCGCACCAGACCGCCGCCGTGTAGCGTTTGTTGCGATCTTCGTGGGCGTGGGGCCCGGTGCAGATGGCTGCGCTGATGGCCGCCAGGTTGATGCCATGGGAGCCGAACGGTGCCAGCAGCAGCGAGGCGATGCCGGTGCTGGTGATCAATGGCGAGGCCGGCACGGTGTAGCCGTCAGCCCGCAGCACGGCGATGCCGGGCATGTTCTGTGAGGTCATTGCCACCACGAACAGGGGAATGCCGATGCTGATGGTGGCCGCCAGGGAAAAGTTCGGAGTGGTCCAGACCGGCATCGCGACTTCCAGGACAAAACCACTGAAGTCCAGCAGCCCCAGCAGGCCCGACAGCGCCGTACCGATCAATAATGCCGCCAGTACCGCGTAGCGCGGCGACAGGCGCTTGACGATCAGGTAGGTGAAAAACATCCCCAGCACCAGGCCAGTACGATGTTGGGTGGCGACGAATATCTCGCTGCCGATCTTGAACAGGATGCCCGCCAGCAACGCCGCCGCCAGCGAGGCCGGAATGCGTTTGACCAGGCGCTCGAAACTGCCGGTCAGGCCACAGATCGTCACCAGGACCGCGCAGGTTATATAGGCGCCGATGGCCTCGCCGTAACTCACACCGCCCAGGCTGGTGATCAGCAGCGCCGCGCCGGGGGTCGACCAGGCGATGGTGATCGGCGTGCGATAGCGCAGCGACAGCCCGATGGAGCACACCGCCATGCCGATGGAAATCGCCCAGATCCACGAGGAAATCTGCCCGCTGGTGAGCCCCGCCGCCTGTCCGGCCTGGAACATCAGCACCAGGGAGCTGGTGTAGCCGGTCATCATGGCGATGAACCCGGCGACGATGGCCGAAGGCGAGGTGTCGGCCAATGGACGAAGTGGCGTGGTCGTGACTTCGGTCATGGTGGGCGGTGTTCCTTGTTATAGATTGGCTGGACTCGGGGGGAGCCATTGCTTTTGTGGCGAGGGAGCTTGCTCCCGTTCGACCGCGCAGCGGTCGTCATGCTTCCTGTTCGGGGACCTGAACGAATGTGGGGGATTGCTTCGCAATCCAGCGGGAGCAAGCTCCCTCGCCACAAACCTGAGGTTTAAGCCTAAACTCAACCCCATCATCGATTGCAATACAGCCATGCCCGCAAACAGCCGTACAGTCGTGTTGCCATCAGAGGTTGTGTACAATCGAGCTGTTTTTTACGCGATACTTGCCAGCGACCCGCTGTGCCGTATTACAGTCACGGTCAATTCGCCGCAGTTCTCCCGACTCGAGTGCCCATGAACGAACAGTTGCAGCCCCTCAAGAAACAACCGCGAGCTGGTAAAGCCGGCCGCAGCGGAACCCAGGACGATATTGTCTATGCGCATATCTTCGAGGCCATCCTCGAACAACGCCTGGCGCCCGGTACCAAGTTGAGCGAAGAGGCGCTGGGGGAGATTTTCGGGGTCAGCCGCACGATCATCCGCCGGGCATTGTCACGCCTGGCCCACGAAGGCGTGGTGTTGCTGCGGCCCAATCGTGGAGCCGTGGTGGCGAGCCCGAGTGTCGAAGAGGCCCGCCAGGTGTTCATGGCCCGGCGCCTGGTGGAAAGGGCGATCACCGAGTTGGCGGTGCAGCATGCCACCGCCGAACAACTGGCTGAGCTGCGGCAGATGGTCAGCGACGAGCGCGACAGTTTTTCCCGTGGCGACCGCGGCGCCGGCATCCGTTTGTCGGGCGAGTTCCACCTCAAGCTGGCCGAAGCGGCGAAGAACGCCCCGCTGATCAGTTTCCAGCGCAGCCTCGTGTCCCAGACGTCGCTGATCATCGCCCAGTACGAAAGCGGTAACCGTTCCCACTGTTCCTACGACGAACACACGCAGTTGATCGACGCCATCGAGGCGCGCGATGCGACGTTGGCGGTGGACCTGATGATGCATCACATGGACCACATCGACAGCAAGCTCAACCTCGACGAGGAAAGCGCGTCGGATGACTTGCACGCGGTGTTCTCGCATTTGTTGCAGAGCAAGAAGCCTGGGCGGTCGACAGCCAAGCTTTGATGGGTTGAATGCCAATCGCGAGCAAGGGGTATGTGAACGACACAAATCCACTGTGGGAGCGAGCTTGCTCGCGATGGCAATCCAACAGACGCTGAAATCTAGCGCTGATGCACCAACCGACCCGCCGCATAAGTCTGCGCCACCGTCCGGTCATCCCCCAGCGTCATCAACACGAACAACCGCTCGGCAATGTCCTTGGCCTGCTTCAGGCGATAGCTCAACAGCGGCGTGGCGTTGTAGTCCAGTACCAAAAAGTCCGCATCGGTGCCTGGCTGCAACGTCCCGATCTTGTCCTCCAGGCGCAGGGCCCGGGCGCCGCCGAGGGTGGCCAGGTACAGCGACTTGAACGGGCTCAGCCGCGCCCCTTGTAGCTGCATCACCTTGTAGGCTTCGTTCAGAGTGTGCAGCAGCGAAAAACTGGTGCCGCCACCCACGTCCGTGCCCAGTCCCACGTTCACCTTATGCTTCTCGGCCATCGGCAGGTTGAACAGTCCGCTGCCCAGGAAAAAGTTCGAGGTGGGGCAGAAGGCAATGGCCGAACCGGTCTCGGCCAGGCGTGCGCATTCGTCGTCGCACAAATGCACGCCATGGGCGAACACCGAACGCTCGCCAAGCAGTTGGTAGTGGTCGTAGACGTCCAGATAACCCTTGCGCTCGGGGAACAGCTCTTTGACCCACTGCACTTCCTGCAGGTTTTCACTGATGTGAGTCTGCATGTACAGATCTGGATATTCCCCCAGCAGCTGACCGGCCAGGGCCAGTTGCTCCGGGGTGCTGGTGGGGGCGAAGCGCGGGGTCACGGCGTAGTGCAGCCGGCCCTTGCCGTGCCAGCGTTCGATCAGCGCCTTGCTCTGGGTGTAGCTGGATTCGGCGGTGTCGGTCAGGTAGTCCGGGGCGTTGCGGTCCATCATCACCTTGCCGGCGATCATCCGCAGGTCGAGCTTCTGGGCCACTTCGAAAAACGCATTCACCGACTGCGGGTGCACACTGCCGAACACCAGTGCGGTGGTGGTGCCGTTGCGCAGCAGTTCCTTGACGAAAATATCCGCCACCGCCTCGGCGTGGGCCGGGTCGGCGAACTGGCTTTCGCAGGGGAAGGTGTAGGTGTTGAGCCAGTCCAGCAATTGCTCGCCATAGGCGCCGACCATACCGGTCTGCGGCAAGTGAATGTGGGTGTCGATCAAACCTGGCGTGATCAGCGCGTCCGGGTAGTGGGCGATTTCGATATCCGCCGCCAGGGTCGGCAGCAGGTCATGGGCGTGGCCGATGGCGCTGATCTGGCCGTTTTCCACCACCAGCAAACCGTCTTCGAAATATTCATAGGACGCCTCGATACCGACTTCGGCCGGGTCGGCGAGGCTGTAGAGCAGGGCGGCGCGGTAGGCTTTGCGTGTCAGGGGCATGGGAATTCTCAACGAGTATTAACGGTTCGCCTGGCTGCGGCGCGAGGCCGGCAGCAGCTTGGCAATCGGTTCGGCGCGCACGGTGTGCTGGCCGAAATCGGCGTTATAGGTGGCGATGATTTCGCCGGCGATGGAGATGGCGATTTCCACAGGCAACTTGCCTTTGACTTCGCCGATGCCCATCGGGCAACGCATGCGTTGCAAGGTGCCGCTGTCGAAACCACGATCGCGCAGGCGATGTTCGAACTTGACCCGTTTGGTCTTCGAGCCGATCAGGCCGAAGTAGGCAAAGTCGTTGCGCTTGAGGATCGCGGCGCTCAGTTCCAGATCGAGCTGATGGTTGTGGGTCATGACGATGCAGTAGCTGCCGGCAGGCAATTCGTCGACTTCATCCAGTGGCTCTTCGGTGACGATCTTGTGCACGCCGTGGGGCAGGTGTTCGGGGAACTCCGCTTCCCGCGAGTCGATCCAGCGCACCTTGCAGGGCAGGCTCGCCAGCAGTGGCACCAGGGCGCGGCCGACATGGCCGGCGCCGAACACGGCGATCTGCGCCTGGACCTGGCCCATGGGTTCGAACAGCAACACCGTGACGCCGCCGCAGCACTGGCCCAGGCTCGCACCGAGGCTGAAGCGCTCCAGATGGGTGTTCTGCTGGCCGCTGGCGAGCATGTTCCGGGCGATTTCCATGGCCTTGTATTCCAGGTGCCCGCCACCGATGGTGTCGAACGTCTGGCTGGCGCTGATGACCATCTTCGAACCGGCGTTGCGCGGGGTGGAGCCGAGTTCTTCGATGATCGTCACCAGCACGCAGGGTTCGCCGCGGGTTTGCAGGTCGGCGAGGGCGCTGATCCAGTTGTACATATTCACCTCGACATCTCTGTTGTCTGTTCGGGCCTCATCGCGAGCAGGCTCGCTCCTACAGGGGATTTGTGAACACCGACCCAATGTGGGAGCGAGCTTGCTCGCGATGGCCGCGCCGCGGTCTAGAGCGAAGCCACTTCGGCCTCAGCCTTCTCGGCCTTGAGCGCTTTTAGCCCCCGCATCTGCTCACACCCCCACAACACCCGCTCCGGTGTCGCCGGGGCGTCGATGTTCGGTTGGTGCCGGTAATCCCCCAGGCTCGCCACGGCGTCCTTGATGGCGCACCACGCGGCGATGCCGAGCATGAACGGCGGTTCGCCCACGGCCTTGGAGTGGAACACCGTGTCTTCGGGGTTCTTGCGGTTTTCCACCAGCTTGACCCGCAGGTCCAGGGGCATGTCGGCCACGGCGGGGATCTTGTAGCTGGCCGGGCCATTGGTCATCAGCTTGCCCTTGTCGTTCCACACCAGCTCTTCCATGGTCAGCCAGCCCATGCCCTGGATGAAACCGCCCTCGACCTGGCCGATGTCGATGGCCGGGTTCAGCGAGGCGCCGACGTCGTGGAGGATGTCGGTGCGCAGCATCTTGTACTCGCCGGTGAGGGTGTCGACGATCACCTCGGCACAGGCCGCGCCGAAGGCGTAGTAGTAGAACGGCCGGCCACGGGCCTGGCTGCGGTCGTAGTAGATTTTCGGGGTCTTGTAGAAGCCGGTGCTCGACAGCGAGACCTGGGCGAAATACGCCTGCTGTACCAATGCTTCGAAGCTCAGAATGTGATCGCGTACCCGCACATGGCCGTTGTGGAATTCGACGTCTTCTTCGCTGACCTTGTACTGCCGCGCAGCGAACTCCACCAGGCGCCGCTTGATGGTTTCGGCGGCATTCTGCGCCGCCTTGCCGTTCAGGTCGGCGCCACTGGAGGCGGCGGTGGGGGAGGTGTTCGGCACCTTGTCGGTGTTGGTCGCGGTGATCTGCACGCGGTCCATTTCCACCTGGAACACTTCGGCCACCACCTGGGCGACCTTGGTGTTCAGGCCCTGGCCCATTTCGGTACCGCCGTGGTTCAGGTGGATGCTGCCGTCGGTGTAGACGTGGATCAAGGCACCTGCCTGGTTGAGGAAACTGGCGGTAAAGGAAATACCGAATTTCACCGGTGTCAGCGCCAGGCCTTTTTTCAGGATCGGGCTGCCTGCGTTGTAGCGGCGGATCGCTTCACGGCGTTCGGCGTACTGGCTGCTTTGTTCAAGCTCGGCGGTCATTTCCTCGAGCATGTTGTGCTCGACGGTCTGGTAGTAATGGGTGACGTTGCGTTCGGTCTTGCCGTAATAGTTGGCCTTGCGCACCGCCAGCGGATCGAGCCCCAGGTGCCGGGCGATGGCATCCATCACCTCTTCGATGGCAACCATGCCTTGGGGCCCGCCGAAACCACGGTAAGCGGTGTTCGACGCGGTGTTGGTCTTGCAGCGGTGGCCGTTGATGGTCGCATCGCCCAGGTAGTAGGCATTGTCGGCATGGAACATCGCCCGATCGACGATGGAGGCCGACAGGTCCGGCGAGCAACCGCAGTTGCCGGCCAGTTCCAGGGCGATGCCGTGCAAGCGCCCGTGGCTGTCGAAGCCCACGTCGTATTCGATGTAGAAGGGGTGGCGCTTGCCGGTCATCAGCATGTCTTCGACACGGGGCAGGCGCATCTTGGTCGGCTGCCCGGTGAGGTGCGCGATGACCGCGCACAGGCACGCCGGGCTGGCGGCCTGGGTTTCCTTGCCGCCAAAGCCGCCGCCCATGCGGCGCATGTCCACCACGACTTTGTTCATCGGCACACCCAGCACTTCGGCCACCAGTTTCTGCACTTCGGTGGGGTTCTGGGTCGAGCAGTAGACGATCATGCCGCCGTCCTCGGTGGGCATCACCGAGGAAATCTGGGTTTCCAGGTAAAAGTGCTCCTGGCCGCCGATGTGCAGCGAGCCCTGGATGCGGTGTTCGGCGCTCGCCAGTGCCGTGGCCGAATCGCCGCGCTGGTGGGTGTGGCTGTCGAGCACGAATTGCCGCTTGCGCAGGGCCTCGACCACGTCCAGCACCGGCTCCAGGTCTTCGTATTCGATGATTGCGGCCATGGCCGCCTTGCGTGCCGTCTCAAGATCCTTGGCGGCGACGGCCAGCACCGGTTGGCCGACGAACTGCACGTCATCGATGGCCAGCAACGGGTCGCCGGGTAACAGCGGGCCGATGTCCTTCAGCCCCGGAATGTCTGCATGGGTAATGGCGATGCGCACGCCTTCGAAGGCGTAGCAGGGCGCGGTATCGATGCGGATGATCCGGGCGTGGGCGCGGTCCGACAGCCGGGCATAGACGTGCAACTGGTTCGGGAATTCCAGGCGGTCATCGATGTACTGCGCCTCGCCGGACACGTGCTTGGCGGCGCTGTCGTGCTTGACGCTGCGGCCCACGCCAGTGGTCAGGTCGCGGGCAAACAGCTCGGCCAGTTCGGCTTGGGTCTTCTCTACGGCGTGATGGTTAGACATAAGCGGTCACCCGAGTCTCGATGTGCGGCGTTTGCAGTTCGATGAAGTATTTGCGCAGCAGGTTGCGGGCGCTGAGCAGGCGGTACTCCTTGCTGGCGCGGAAATCCGACAGCGGTGTGAAGTCCTCGGCCAGGGCGGCGCAGGCGCGTTCGACGGTGCTGTCGGTCCACGGCGCACCGATCAATGCCGCTTCACAATGCTTGGCGCGTTTTGGGGTGGCGGCCATGCCGCCGAAGGCCACGCGGGCATCGCGGACCACGCCGTTGTCGATGCGCAGGTTGAACGCCGCGCACACGGCGGAAATATCATCGTCCAGACGCTTGGACACCTTGTAGGCGCGGAACGCCTGTTCGGCACTGGCCAGCGGCACGATGATCTTTTCGATGAATTCGCTTTCCTGACGGGCGGTGACCCGGTAGTCGATAAAGTAATCTTCCAGGGCCAGGGTGCGACGGGTCTGGCCCCTGCACAGTACGATCTGCGCGCCGAGGGCGATCAGCAGGGGCGGCGAGTCGCCAATCGGCGAGGCGTTGCCGATGTTGCCGCCCAGGGTGCCCTGGTTGCGGATCTGCAGCGAGGCGAAGCGTTGCAGCAGTTCGCCAAAGTCCGGGTATTCGGCGTTCAGGGCTTCGTAGCAATCGGAGAGGGTGGTGGCGGCGCCGATCTCCAGGCGATCGTCAAAGCGTTCGACACGCTTGAGTTCGGCGACGTTGCCCATGTAGATCATCACCGGCAGGGGGCGATGAAATTGCGTGACTTCCAGGGCCAGGTCGGTGCCACCGGCCAGCAGGCGCGCCTGTGGATAGGCGTCGTAGAGATCGGCCAGGTCGGCCACGGTCAGCGGCACCAGGCAGCGTTTGTCGCCGCTGTTGAGCTCACCGGTCTCGGTCGGGGCGATGGCTTTGAGGCGGGCGATGGTCTCGGCCTCGCGGGCGTCGAACTGGTCCGTTGGCTTGCCGCAGCAGGCTTGCTCGGCGGCGGCCAGGATCGGCCGGTAGCCGGTGCAGCGGCAAAGGTTGCCAGCCAAGGCTTCATGGGCCTTATGAGCGTCGGCTTGCTCGCTGTTCTTTTGCAGGGCGAACAACGACATGACGAAGCCCGGGGTGCAGAAGCCGCACTGCGAACCGTGGCAATCGACCATCGCTTGCTGGACGCTGTGCAGTTGGCCTTGGTGCTTGAGGTCTTCGACGCTGATCAGTTGCTTGCCGTGCAGGGACGAGACGAAGGTCAGGCACGAATTGAGGCTGCGGTAGCGAATGCGTTCGCGACCATTCGCGTGCGCTTCCAATTCGCCCACCACCACGGTGCACGCACCACAGTCGCCACTGGCGCAGCCTTCTTTGGTGCCTGGTTTACCAACGTGTTCGCGCAAATAGTTGAGCACGGTCAGGTTCGGGTCCAGGGCGTGCTCGCTACGGAGTTCCTGGTTGAGTAAAAACTGGATCACGGAAGGCCTCGCAGACTCATTATTGTTGTATCGACGTGGGCCTGAATTTATCAGGTCTGACTTTTCGGTCAACGATTTTCTGACTTAAAGGTCAAGAAAATCCGTTTGGTCGATGAACAACGCTCTATGGACACTGTAGAACCCTGGGGGAGCCGAGCTTGCTCGCGATGACGGCGGTACATTCAGTATGGATGCAAGCTGACAGACCGCTATCGCGAGCAGGCTCGCTCCCACAGGTTTTGTTTCAAGGTAAATTCCTTAACTTTTTTGCTTAGATCGTGCCAAAAACCCGCTGCAGGCCCTGCGCCATGACGTACCGAGTGCGCTACACTGCGCCGCTTGTGCAGATCGAAGAGTTTGAAGGACAACCATGACGTTCAAGGCCCCGGACAGCCTCGCCGAGCAAATCGCCCATCATCTCGCTGAACGCATCATTCGCGGCGAAATGAAACCGGGAGAGCGCATCCAGGAGCAGAAGGTCACGCTGGCGCTCAACGTCAGCCGCGGCTCGGTCCGCGAGGCCTTGCTGATCCTGGAGCGACGCCATTTGATCGCGATCCTGCCGCGCCGTGGCGCCCACGTCACCGAACTCACCGAACACAAGGTGCGCAGCCTCTGCGCACTGATGAGCGAGCTGTACATCCTGCTGGGCAACGCCGTGGCCCATGGTTGGAAAGAACAGGCCGACATGGCGCCGTTCGTGGCGATCCAGCAACGTCTCAAGGACGCCTACGCACGCCAGGACATCCGCACCTTCGTCGACGAAAGCTTCAGTGTGATGCGTGCCGCCTATCCGTTTGCCAACAACCCGTACCTGCAGGAAACCGTCGAGAACCTGCAACCGGCCATGAGCCGTGCCTATTTCCTGGCCCTGGAACAGCGCAAGGCGGAAATGAGCGAATTCCTCGACCTGTTCCAGCGCCTGCTCGCCGCCGTGCTGGCCCGTGATTTGCCGCAGATCCGCATCGTGCTCACGGCCTATGCCCAGCGCAGTTGCGATCTGGTGGTTTCTGCCCTGACGGCGGCCTGACGTGCGGCTAAAGTGCATCAAGTTGGCGGGGTTCAAATCCTTCGTCGACCCGACCACGGTGAACTTCCCCAGTAACATGGCGGCGGTGGTCGGGCCCAATGGTTGCGGCAAGTCGAACATCATCGACGCCGTGCGCTGGGTGATGGGCGAAAGTTCGGCCAAGAACCTGCGCGGCGAGTCGATGACCGACGTCATCTTCAACGGCTCCACCAGTCGCAAGCCGGTGAGCCAGGCCAGCATCGAGCTGGTGTTCGATAATTCCGACGGCACCCTGGTGGGCGAGTACGCGGCCTACGCGGAAATCTCCATTCGTCGCAAAGTGACCCGCGATAGCCAGAACAGCTATTTCCTCAACGGCGCCAAGTGTCGGCGTCGCGACATCACCGATATTTTCCTCGGCACGGGCCTGGGTCCGCGCAGCTACTCGATCATCGAACAGGGCATGATCTCCAAGCTGATCGAGGCCAAGCCCGAAGACCTGCGCAACTTCATCGAAGAAGCCGCCGGTATTTCCAAATACAAGGAGCGGCGGCGCGAGACCGAAAACCGCATTCGTCGCACCCACGAAAACCTGGCGCGCCTGACCGACCTGCGCGAAGAACTCGAACGCCAGCTCGAACGTCTGCACCGTCAGGCCGAGGCCGCGAAGAAGTACCAGGAATACAAGGGCGAGGAGCGCCAGCTCAAGGCCCAACTGTCGGCCCTGCGCTGGCAGGCGTTGAACGAGCAGGTCGGCCAGCGTGAGGCGATCATCGGCAACCAGGAAGTCAGCTTCGAAGCCCTGGTGGCCGAGCAGCGCAACGCCGACGCCGCCATCGAGCGCCTGCGCGACGGCCACCATGACCTGTCCGAGCGCTTCAATCTGGTGCAAGGACGTTTCTATTCAGTAGGGGGCGACATCGCCCGGGTCGAGCAGAGCATTCAGCATGGGCAGCAACGGCTGCGACAGTTGCAGGATGACTTGAAGGAAGCCGAGCGGGCGCGCCTGGAAACCGAATCGCACTTGGGCCACGACCGCACCCTGCTGTTGACCCTCGGCGAAGAGCTGGACAGGCTCACGCCGGAGCAGGAAATCAGCAGCGCCGCCGCCGAAGAGGCCGCCGCGGCCCTGGAAGAAGCCGAACTGACCATGCATGGCTGGCAAGAGCAGTGGGACAGTTTCAACCTGACCTCGGCCGAGCCGCGGCGCCAGGCTGAAGTCCAGCAGTCGCGCATCCAGCAGTTGGAAACCAGCATGGAGCGTCTGGCCGAACGTCAGCGCCGCCTGTCCGAAGAACGCGCCTTGCTCGCGGCCGACCCGGAAGACGCCGCGATCCTGGATCTGAGCGAGCAACTGGCGACCAGTGAAGCCACCCTCGAAGACCTGCAAGCCAGCGAAGATGCCCAGGTCGAACGCCTCGAACAGTTGCGCCAGGCCTTGCAATTGGCTTTGCAGAACCAGCAGCAGGCCCAGGGTGAGTTACAGCGGCTCAATGGGCGTCTGGCCTCGCTGGAGGCCTTGCAGCAAGCGGCGCTGGACCCGGGCACCGGCACCGCCGAATGGTTGCGCGACCAGCACCTGGCCGAGCGTCCGCGACTGGCCGAGGGCCTGAAGGTCGATGCCGGTTGGGAGCTGGCGGTGGAAACCGTGCTGGGGGCCGACCTGCAAGCGGTGCTGGTGGATGACTTCGGCGGCTTCGACCTGTCGGGCTTCACCCAGGGCGATCTGCGCCTCCTCAGTCCGGCCGGCGACGGCGTGCGAATCCCCGGCAGCTTGCTGGACAAGGTCGAGGCCCAGGTAGACCTGTCGCCCTGGCTGGGGCAGGTCAAGCCAGTGGACAGCCTTGAACAGGCCTTGGCCCAGCGTGGGCAATTGGCGGCTGGCGAAAGCCTGATCAGTCGTGACGGGTATTGGGTCGGCCAGCATTTCCTGCGGGTGCGCCGGGCCAGCGAAGCCGAGAGCGGCATGCTCGCCCGTGGCCAGGAAATCCAGCGCCTGGGCGCCGAGCGCGAAGAGCGTGAGGCCAGCGTCGAAGCCCTGGAAACCGAATTGCAGAACCTGCGAGCGCAACAGCGTCAACAGGAAAACGGCCGCGAGCACCTGCGGCGGTTGTTGCAGGATGAAGCGCGCCAGCAAGGCGAGCTCAAGGCGCAGTTGTCGGCCGGCAAGGCCAAGGTTGAACAACTGGCGCTGCGCCGCACGCGCCTGGAAGAAGAAATCGCCGAACTGGGCGAGCAACGGGCGCTGGAGCACGAACAGATCGGCGAGGCGCGCTTGCAACTGCAAGAAGCCCTCGATGCCATGGCGCTGGACACCGAGCAGCGCGAGCTGTTGCTGGCCCAGCGTGACAGCTTGCGAGAGCGCCTGGACCGGGTGCGCCAGGAAGCACGCCAGCACAAGGATCATGCCCATCAGTTGGCGGTGCGCCTGGGCTCGCTCAAGGCCCAGCACGATTCCACGCGCCAGGCCTTGGAGCGGCTGGAAATGCAGTCCGAGCGCCTGACTGAAAAACGCGAGCAGTTGAGCCTCAATCTGGAGGAGGGCGAAGCGCCGTTGGAAGAGCTGCGTCTCAAGCTCGAGGAGTTGCTCGACAAGCGCATGAGCGTCGACGACGAACTCAAGACCGCGCAGATCGCCTTGGAGGACGCCGACCGCGAACTGCGCGACGCCGAAAAGCGCCGCAGCCAGGCCGAGCAGCAATCCCAGCTGATCCGCGGCCAGATGGAACAGCAACGCATGGAGTGGCAAGCCCTGACGGTGCGGCGCAAAGCCTTGCAGGACCAATTGCTGGAAGACGGCTACGACCTCGACGGCGTGCTCGCCACCCTGGTGGCCGGGGCGAACGAGAAGGACGCCGAGGAAGAACTGGAGCGCATTGCCCAGCGCATCCAGCGCCTGGGGGCAATCAACCTGGCGGCCATCGACGAGTACCAGCAGCAGTCCGAGCGCAAGCGTTATCTGGACGCCCAGAACGATGATCTGGTGGAAGCGCTGGAGACCCTGGAAAACGTTATCCGCAAGATCGACAAGGAAACCCGCAACCGCTTCAAGGATACCTTTGATCAGATCAACGGCGGTTTGCAGGCACTTTTTCCAAAAGTTTTCGGTGGTGGCAGCGCCTACTTGGAACTGACGGGCGAAGATTTACTCGATACAGGGGTGACAATCATGGCGCGTCCTCCTGGCAAGAAGAACAGCACCATCCATTTGCTCTCCGGTGGCGAAAAGGCGCTGACCGCACTGGCCCTGGTCTTTGCCATTTTCAAATTGAACCCGGCGCCGTTCTGCATGCTCGACGAAGTCGACGCGCCATTGGACGACGCCAACGTAGGCCGTTACGCACGGCTGGTGAAGGAGATGTCTGAGACGGTGCAGTTCATCTACATCACCCACAACAAGATCGCCATGGAAATGGCCGATCAGTTGATGGGGGTGACCATGCACGAGCCGGGCTGTTCGCGACTGGTGGCGGTGGATGTGGAGGAGGCCATGGCCCTGGTGGATGCCTGAACAACCGGTTGTAGGGCTTCTACTTCGAACGCCGTAGGTATTTTTTACCCTGGGGGCTGATGTTCAATTCACAGATTGGGCACAAGCCTATGCGACAGACGGTGTAAAGTTATCTTTGGTCGTGCTAGTTTAATGTCAATTTTTCGTATGCGTGGGCAAAACGCCATTCAGAACATAGAGTTGGCGCCACGTTTTAAAGCGGTTTGCAAATAGCTAAGCCCCTTATTTTTCAGCATTTTTATAGAGGCACGGGATTACATGGAAATCGGTCTGCGCGAGTGGCTGATCGTCATCGGCATCATTGTCATTGCCGGTATTCTTTTCGACGGCTGGCGCCGCATGCGCGGCGGCAAGGGGAAACTGAAGTTTCGCCTGGATCGCAGCCTGTCGAACCTGCCCGATGAGGATGACAGTGCCGAGCTGCTGGGCCCGCCGCGGGTGCTGGACACCCACAAGGAGCCGCAGCTGGACGAACACGACTTGCCGTCGATGAGCGCGCCTGTCCGTGAGCCACGGGAGTCGGGTTCCAAGCGCGGCAAGCGCAACAGCGAGCCGTCCCAGGGGGATTTGAACCTGAACCTCGACCTCGATGGCGGGCCGAGCTTCAGCAGTCGCGACGGCGATTTCCCGGACGAGAACAAGACCCCGAGCGCCGACAAGGACCAGGCCCAGGCTGAAGAAGTGCTGGTGATCAGCGTGATCTGCCGCGACCCGGCCGGCTTCAAGGGCCCGGCGTTGCTGCAGAACATCCTCGAAAGCGGCCTGCGTTTCGGCGAGATGGACATTTTCCACCGTCACGAAAGCATGGCCGGCAACGGCGAGGTGCTGTTCTCCATGGCTAACGCGGTCAAGCCCGGTGTGTTCGACCTCGACGACATCGATCATTTCAGCACGCCGGCGGTGAGCTTCTTCCTCGGCTTGCCAGGCCCGCGTCATCCCAAGCAGGCCTTCGACGTGATGGTGGCCGCGGCTCGCAAGCTGTCCCAGGAGCTCAATGGCGAACTGAAGGATGACCAGCGCAGCGTGCTGACCGCCCAGACCATCGAGCACTACCGCCAGCGCATTGTCGAATTCGAGCGTCGGGCGCTGACCCAGAAGCGCTGAGCGATGACACCGGCTCTCCCTGGCCAGAGAGCTTCTTGCGGCAGGAAAGCTTTTGTGGCGAGGGAGCTTGCTGTGGCGAGGGAGCTTGCTCCCGCTGGGATGCGAAGCGTCCCCCCTGTTTTGAGAGAAATGAGCAGCCTCGGCTGCTCTTTTGCTTTATGAGAGAACACCCATGAACGCCGTCGAAACCCGCATCCAACAGCTGCGTACCGAGCTGGATCAGCACAACTATCGCTACCACGTCCTTGACGAACCGAGCATCCCGGACGCCGAGTACGACCGCCTGTTCCATGAGCTCAAGGCCCTGGAAGAGCAACACCCGGAGCTGGTAACCAGCGACTCCCCGACCCAACGGGTCGGCAGCGTGGCGCTGTCGGCGTTCAGCCAGGTGCGCCATGAGATCCCGATGCTCAGCCTGGGCAACGCCTTCGACGAAACCACCATGCGTGAATTCGACCGCCGGGTGACAGAAGGTCTCGACCTGCCCATGGGCGATTTGCTGGATGGTGGCGCGGCGGTGGAATACAGCTGCGAGCCGAAGCTCGATGGCCTGGCGGTCAGCCTGTTGTATCAGGACGGCATGCTGGTGCGCGGCGCTACACGCGGTGACGGCACCACCGGCGAGGACATCAGCGTCAATGTGCGTACCGTGCGCAACATTCCCCTCAAGTTGCAAGGCACTGGCTGGCCACCGCTGCTGGAAGTGCGCGGCGAGGTGTACATGTCCAAGGCCGGCTTCGAGCGTCTCAACGCCACGCAGTTGGAGGCGGGTGGCAAGACGTTTGCCAACCCGCGCAACGCGGCGGCCGGCAGCCTGCGTCAGCTCGATTCCAGGATCACGGCCAACCGTCCCCTGGAGTTCTGTTGCTACGGCATCGGCCAGGTGACGTCGGACATCGCCGACACCCATATCGGCAACCTCAAGCAACTCAAGGCCTGGGGCATGCCCGTCAGCCGTGAGTTGAAGCTGGCCCACGGCATCGATGAATGCCTGGATTACTACCGTGACATCGGCGAGCGGCGCAATGCGTTGCCCTACGAGATCGACGGTGTGGTGTTCAAGGTCAACAGCATCGCCTCCCAGCGCGAGCTCGGTTTCCGCGCCCGGGAACCGCGTTGGGCCATCGCCCATAAGTTTCCCGCCACTGAAGAGCTCACCGAGTTGCTCGACGTTGAGTTCCAGGTCGGCCGTACTGGCGCGGTGACCCCGGTGGCCCGTCTCAAGCCGGTGAAAGTTGCCGGCGTGACCGTGGCCAACGCCACCTTGCACAACATGGACGAAGTGGCGCGCCTGGGCGTGATGATTGGCGACACCGTGATCATCCGCCGTGCCGGGGATGTGATCCCGCAGGTGGTGCAGGTCGTCACCGAGCGCCGCCCGGAAAACGCCCGCCCGGTGGAAGTGCCCCAGCAATGCCCGGTCTGCGGCTCCCACGTCGAGCGCACGCAATTGATCAAGCGCAGCAAGGGCCGCGAAACCGTCAGCGAAGGCGCGGTGTACCGCTGCGTCGGTCGCCTGGCCTGTGGCGCGCAACTCAAGCAGGCGATCATTCACTTCGTCTCGCGTCGGGCCATGGACATCGAAGGCCTGGGCGAGAAGAGCGTGGAGCAACTGGTGGATGAGGGCCTGGTGGGGTCGCCTGCCGATCTGTATGCCTTGACCTTCGAACAGGTGGTCGACCTGGAAGGCTTCGCCGAACTGTCGAGCAAGAACCTGCTGGCGGCGATCGTCGACAGCAAAAAGCCGAGCCTGGCGCGTTTCATCTACGCCCTTGGCATCCCGGACGTGGGCGAGGAGACCGCCAAGGTCCTGGCCCGCTCCCTCGGTTCGCTGGAGCGCGTGCAGGCGGCTTTGCCCCAGGTGCTCACGTACTTGCCTGACGTCGGCCTGGAAGTCGCCCACGAGATCCACAGCTTCTTCGAAGACCCGCACAACCGCCAGGTGATCAAGGACCTGCTGCGCCATGGCCTGGAGATCCAGGACCAGGGCGAGTTGGGCGCCGAGTTCTCCGCCAGTACCACCCTGGGCGGCTTTCTCGACAAGCTGCACATTCCTTCGGTCGGACCGGGCGGGGCGCAGAAACTGGCGGACAAGTTCGGCTCGCTCGAAGGTATGATGAACGCCGACTGGCTGGACATGCGCCAGGCGCTGCCGGAAAAGCAGGCCAACGCCGTACGCGAGTTCTTCGCCATTGCCGCCAACCGTCAGCAGGCCGAAGCCGCGGAACAACAGTTGCGCGATTTCGGGATGCACTGGCAAAGCGAGAAGAAAGTCGTCGAAGGCTTGCCTGAAGCCGGGCACACCTGGGTGCTGACCGGCTCGCTGGAGCTGATGAGTCGCGACGTTGCCAAGGACAAGCTGGAGAGCCTGGGGGCGAAGGTCGCCGGTTCCGTGTCGGCGAAAACCCATTGCGTGGTAGCCGGGCCGGGGGCGGGTTCGAAATTGACCAAGGCCAATGAGCTGGGGCTCAAGGTGCTGGATGAACAAGCCTTTGTCGATTTCCTGACAGGGCATGGCGTCGCACTCTGAGGGGGCTCGGCTTTTTGTGGCGAGGGAGCTTGCTCCCGCTGGGTGGCGCAGCCGCCCCAATCCTCCTGGTGGACCGCATTGGCCGGTTTTGCGACGGCTGCGCCGCCGAGCGGGAGCAAGCTCCCTCGCCACGGTTGATCGGCGCTATGACGCAGTGCGTTGGAACGATCATGAACGTAAGGTGATCTAGTCTTGCAGGCTCCAGGGAGAGATCGCCATGTACCGCTTCTTCGAACAACTGAGCTCACGCATCGCCGCGCCGTTCCTGGGCGATCGGTCACGTAACAGCAAGGTCTGGCCGTGCCGCTGCGGCCAGTCGTTGTTCTTTCGCAACAGCCAATGCCTGGCCTGCCTGGCGGCGCTGGGGTATCAACCCGAGCAGAGTCGCCTGTCGTCCTTGCAGCCCGGTGAGCAAGCCGGGACCTGGACGCTGGATGCCGATCCACAAGCCGGGCTGTTTCGCCGTTGCGCCAACCTCGACACCCCGGCGGCCTGCAATTGGCTGCTGCCGGACAATGGGCGCGATACCCTGTGCATCGCCTGTAGCCTGAACCGCACCATCCCCGACCTGTCGATTCCGGAAAATCCAGAGCGCTGGCGCAAGGTCGAGACCGCCAAGCGTCGGCTGGTCGCGCAACTGATTACCTTCGGTTTGCCGGTCGTCCCGAAAACCGTCGACGAAACTATCGGCCTGGCTTTCGACTTCATCGGCGTCGACCCCGACGGCAAATCGCCGATGACCGGCCATGCCAGCGGGCTGATCACCCTCGACATCAAAGAGGCGGACGATGCCCATCGTGAATATGTGCGCCAGCAGATGCGCGAGCCGTATCGCACCTTGCTCGGGCATTTTCGCCATGAGGTGGGGCACTACTACTGGGACCGGCTGATTGCCAACAGTCACTGGCTCGAGGCGTTTCGCGAGCTGTTCGGCGACGAGCGCGCCAGCTATGCCGAAGCCCTGGAGCGGCACTACCAGCAAGGCGCGCCGCTGGATTGGCAAAGCCGCTACGTCAGCGCCTACGCCACCATGCACCCCTGGGAAGACTGGGCGGAAACCTGGGCCCATTACCTGCACATGATGGATGCGGTGGACACCGCCCTGGGTTTCGGCATGAGTGCCCGGGAGATGGATTTCGATTACAAGCCGTTCCCGCCCGAGACCTTGTATGACGCCGAGCATACAGGCGGCGCGGCGTTCCTCTCGTTCGTCAACGCCTGGATCGAACTGGCCGGCATGCTCAACGAATTGTCCCGCAGCATGGGCCAGCCGGATTTCTACCCGTTCGTCGTACCGGCCGCTGTCATCACCAAGCTGCATTTCATCCATCTGGTGATCCAGGAGGAGGGTGGCCGGGCGGATGAGGTGCTGTTGTAGGTTCCTGTGGAGGCCGCCTGCACCTTCGTCGAATGTGCCGACGCCTTCGCGAGCAAGCTCGCTCCCACAGGGCCTAGGGTGTTCGCTGTTCCGGCGTCCAAGCGCAGATCCCTTGTGGGAGCGAGCTCCCGGTGTCCACGGCTCCGGCGTCCAAGCACAGAACTCTTGTGGGAGCGAGCCTGCTCGCGATAGCGGCCGGCCAGGCGACATCCATGCTGAATGTCCCTATGCCATCGCAGACAACCCGGGTTCCCACAGCAAGTGCTTGAACACCTTCAGTTTTTTAATCCGGTACGAACGGTTGTAACTTCTTGCCAGATAGGTACAATGGCGCGGCTCGCCGTCAGGCGGGCGTCGTTATGGTGACCCCATCGGTCCCCCCGCAACGATTACCCGTGAACCTGGTCAGATCCGGAAGGAAGCAGCCACAGCGGGAACATTGTGTGCCGGGGTGTGGCTGGTGGGGTTGCCTCCATAACGCCTAGGCCTTCGTTCGTAAGGTTTATGAGATGCCTTTCGGTCAGTCTGAAGCGGAGCGGTTCTTTTGCTTTAAATTTTGCCGAGGATAGCGCAGCTTATTGCTGGTGAAACACTCCGTGCTTTGACGAGGCGTTCCACCCGCGAAGTTATAGTGCAAAGATAATCATTGAATCTACTAGCTCGCAAACTCTAACTGTGCTCGATAGAACCGATATTGTAACGGTTCCGTCTGTGGCGTTATGGTTGAATTCGATTGTAGCAACACTCTCCGAAAATCCATCATCTATATTCAAGATTGAAATGCCGTCAGGGTAAAGCTTGTCCTTGTTGTCGGTAAGGGCATATCTTCCTCCCGAATTAGCATAGCCCTGGAGGATGCGACTCTCTACTTTTACTAGTTTTTCATTTATCACTTGATGGATGGAGCTGGGTTGGTGTTCTCCTGCTGAGAAGTACAAGCTGGTATTTGTTGTAAAAGAAAAATATGCCGTGTCCGGAACGACAACGGATTCTTTTCCATTACTGAGAGGGGGATCTTGTTCTTCGCCAACTGCTATAAGGTGCTGGATGCCATTTTCTTCATGGAACTTTCTTTTCTTGCCGTGAAATGAATGGCTTTGCCCGTGGATGGTAAGGTCTGCGGATGTGATGATGCCCCACGAATAGTAAGGCGCAACCGATCCCTGTGAATTCATTGATGTATAAGTAACTTGGTTGCCGGTTTTTTCTATTTTGAATATGGCCTCTGTTTCGGGGTCGCTCATTTTTAAAGTAATTGAGTTGGGGATATAGGCGACTATTAATCCGTAGTGGTTGGGGCGTATGTCTGTTGTTGTAGGGAAAAGGAGTTGCTCAGCTTGCCAAACTTCAACTAGTCTCCATTCGGGATTTGTAAGGCTGGTTCGGGTATACAGACTATTCGATAATAAAAGCGCCTTCGGGCTTCTGATTGTCATTGGCGTTTTATTTGATAGGGTTACTGATTTAGTTTTCATCTTGGATATCCTGCAAATAGGGCTTGAGTTGGCGCAGTGCTGCAAGAAAGTAGCGGTTTCTTGTTATGTGATTTTCTTGTTTGCATGTTTTTTTTGTCTACTGTCAGTTCTGACAGTTCGGACGAGTGGTAGTTAGGTGTTTCATCGCTTGCCGGGAAAGTCGTTCTTTATTTGAAAAGGATTCGCTGTCTCTGTAGCCATACGCCATACGCTTTTTCAGCCACTATTGAATCTGCTACGCGACCAGCTGTTGGGAAGCCGCGTCGTTCACTGCGATGAAACCTGTGTGCAGGGGGGGGCAAGGAACTGGTTGGGGCCGAACAGCCGCTCTCGGGTATGCGGGCAGACCGGCGGTCTGCCCGACAAGCTGGGGGTCCTTTTCGGCTACTCCTTCAGTCGTACGCAGCGGATGCCGACGCACCTGCTCGAAGGCTATTGCGCCTATGTGATGACCGACGATTAAGCGGGTTGCAGCGCATTGGATACGCAGGATGACGTTGAGCGTTTAGGGTGCAGGGTGCACGCACGCCGCAAGTTTGTCGAAGCGCAAAGGGTTCAGCCTAAAGGTAGGATGGGACGTGCCGACATGGCAGTGAAGCTGATCTGCAAGCTTTACGGCATTGAAATCGACTACAAGGCAGCGGATGCCAAGAGGGCGGTCAGGATTTAAGTCGTCGGGTGATGAGTGCGATGCAAGCCTGGGCGATAAAGCGCTCCCCCTATGTGGCCATGCAAAATGCACTCGGCAAGGCGGTCGGCCTATCTGGCAAATAACTGGAGCAAGCTTGAGCGGTCCCGTGTCAGATCTGGACTGCATTAACTTATCAGTACTGAGCCTTCACATACTCAGCAATCGGTTCTTGCAAAAGATCCTGTGGATGATCCCCGCCGAAAGTCGCCCATTTGCTTTTACCGGACAAGATCGCAGACCCCAGCGGTTGCGCGCCAGTCGGGCCATAAATGGCGAGCTTCACTTCAATCTTGTCGGGGAGGCCCGACCATTCCGTGGCGCGTTCTTCCCAATGCAGGATTTCCGGAATGACGTAGTAGCCCGAAGGGCTATTCTGTCTCAGGCAGCTCAATTCACGGCATCCGCCCATTACCGTCACACGATTGGTGTAATAAGAGAAGGCCGTCTTGACGGCGGCAGCTGTCATATCGCCGGAGGCAGGGTAGGGCGTTGTTTCGTAGCGGCCGTCGACCGGTATGGCGATGGTGACGGGCATTTGCCGATCAAGTTTTCCCGGGTTGGGGAATACGTCTTGTTGGGCGTATTTGGCGGTGCAGCCGGTGGCGAGTATCGAGACAAGAATGATCGAAAGTTTATGCACAGTGTCCCCTGGGATTTTATTGTGTCGACGAGTCGTGGGCGTCATAGGGACGCAGAAATCAGCGCGTTGATAGTCCGGGTTCGTGGCAAGCGATGTCAACGTGACATTATGTCTTGCCTCACTCACTTGTCCCGGGTGATCTACCGTTGATCAGGACTGTAAAATCTGACAGTAGCGTCTAATGCTGTGCTCTTCTACGGTCTCGTTCGACAGGCAACCTGCTTCATGAGTACCCAACAATGGGGCTTCGCAGTCGCAGGGGGCGCTCAGCCGGAGCACGCTCATGAACGACGAAAGGGTATTAACGCAAGACGCAAGCGGCACCGCAGTGAAGTTGGCGGCAGCGCTGGGATGGCTGGCATTGCTACTCCAGCTTTATCTGATCCTGACTTCACGCTGGCAGAGCGGGAGGAGCCTGCTGGGTGGCGTGGATATTTTTTTCAGTTATTTCACCGTGCTGACCAATATTCTGGTGGCGATAGTGTTGACCTTCGCGACAACGACAGGGGAGGCGCCGTTGCGGCGCTTTTTCCTTCGGCCATCCGTACAGGGCGGTGTGGCCGCTGCCATTGTATTGGTCGGTCTGGCGTACAACCTGCTGTTGCGTCACACGTGGAATCCCCAGGGCCTGCAGTGGGTGGCCGATGAGCTGCTGCATGACGTGATGCCGGTCGTGTATGTGATCTACTGGTGGTTCTGCGTGCCCAAGGGGACTTTGCGCTGGAGCAATGTGTGGCCGTGGCTGATCTATCCACTGGCCTATTTCATTTACGCCCTGATACGCGGCCGATGGGTTGGCGCCTATCCTTATCCATTCATTGAGGTGGACCGGTTGGGTTACCCACAGACGTTTGGCAATGCATTGATGGTATTGCTGGGGTTTATGGTGGTGTCACTGGTGGTCGTGGCCGTGGATCGGGCGAGAGGCAAGGGCTGATGGATAGAATCGCCAACCTGGCACAAGACGTTCCGATCTGTCAGGTATCGACAGTTCGGAACGCCTTTTTTCACGTTGCATCAAGGCTTGGACAAGGCCTGGTCAACCGCTGCGATCAGCTTTCCCAGGTCCTTCGGGGTGGCTTTGTGTATGACACCGAACAGATACGCCCGCTGTTCGTCCTCATCGGCCATGTCGGCAAAAAAGGCCTTCAGTTGCACATCCAGCACATTGGCAAGCAGGAACAAGGCTTCGACGCTGGGGGTGTAGGTGCCGGTTTCGAAGCGGCTGATGGTTTTAGGGTCAAAACCGGTTTTTTCGCCAAGTTCAGCCTGAGTAAGCCCCGCTACTTTGCGGTAGCGTCTGATGGCTGGACCCAAACTTGAAATTTGCATCGCTTAATTCCCATTTAGAATCAAGAACTTAACGATAGATTTTCGCATTAGGCAACCGCGTGATCCATCACCTTGCTTTGCAAAATGTATGTGTTTCGTAGAATCGGCCTTTGGCACGGGTATTTGGTGACCTGCTTTTCGAAGCCGAGGTTTGTGCAGGGGCCGGGCCTTGTGTTCTTGCCACGATACAAGGCAAGGGCTGAAGCTCTCCCATGGCATCGCCAGGGCCCGCGCTCCAGCTTCTCTCAGAGTGTTTGAGCCTAGTTGATTTTCGCCTGTCTTGAAGGCGGTGCAACCGCGCGCGACAAATGAGCCTGACTCATGGATGACTGCTTCGATGGATAAGAAGTACCGCAGGGCCGTTGACGCCGCCGCGATTTTTTCCGAGACCGATCTGAGCGGGCGCATCACCTACGTCAACGATCAATTTTGCAGCCTTTTTGGTTACCGGCGCGATGAGCTGCTGGGCGCGAACCATCGCCTGCTCAATTCCGGCCAGCACCCTGGCGAGTTCTTCAGTGCCATGTGGCGCACCATTGCCCTGGGTCAGGTCTGGAAAGGGGAAATCTGCAATCGGGCCAAGGACGGTACGCTGCACTGGGTCGATACCACCCTGGTGCCAGTGATCGACGACGAGACAGGCCAGATCGAGCGCTACCTGGCGATTCGCTTCGACGTCAGCGAAAAGCGTCGCCTGCTGCATTCGCTGCAATGGCGGGTCGGTCACGATGTGTTGACCGGGCTGCCCAACCGCACTTATCTGTCCGATCTTCTGGATCAGGCCCTGGAGTTTTCCCGTGCGGAGAACTTGCCCCTGGCGGTGTGCATGCTCGACCTCGACGGCTTCAAGGCGGTCAATGACGGTTATGGCCATGCCAGCGGTGATCGGCTGTTGGTGGAGGTCGCCAGGCGCCTGCGCAGCATTGTGCGTGGCGAGGACGTGGTGGCGCGGCTGGGCGGGGACGAGTTTGTGCTGGTGCTGCGCCATGTGCGTGGTATGGAAGAGTTGCATGCCGCGTTGAATCGGGTGTTGATCGCCGTCTCCATGCCGTATGCCATTGACGGCAAGGACATCAAGGTCTTTGCCAGTATTGGCGTCACGTTGTTCCCGTGGGACAACGAAGACGCAGAGACCTTGTTGCGTCACGCCGATCAGGCGATGTACGTGGTCAAACAGAGCGGTCGCAATCGCTTCCACTTGTTCGACGTATCCCGGGACAAGGAGGTACGGGCCACTTACCAGACGGTCGAGCGGGTCCGCCAGGCACTGGCCGATAACGAGCTGCGGCTGCATTTCCAGCCCAAGGTCAATATGCGTCATGGCACCGTGGTCGGCCTGGAGGCGCTGCTGCGCTGGAAGCATCCGCAACGTGGGCTGGTGCCGCCCCGGGAGTTCCTACCCCTGGTGGAGGAGACCGACCTGATCGTCGAGATCGGCGAATGGGTCATGGAACAGGTCTTGATCCAGCTGCAGCAATGGCAGCAAGCGGGGCAGGGCTGGCCGGTGAGCATCAATATCTCGGCGCGGCATTTCCAGCGGGCGGACTTTGTCGAGCGGCTGCGGCAGGTACTGGAGCGACATCCGGCGGTGCCGTCACGCCTGTTGGATCTGCAGATTGTCGAGTCCGTCGCCGTGGAGAACCTGGCCCACGTCAGTGCCTGCCTCCAGGCATGCCAGGCGTTGGGCGTGGGTTTTTCCCTGGGTGGTTTCGGCACGGGCTACTGCTCGCTCAACGACCTCAAGCACCTGCGCACGCAAACCATCAAGATCGACAAGACCTTCGTGCGCGACATTCTCGATGACCGCGACGACCTGGCGCTGACCGAAGCGGTGATCGGCCTGGCCCGGGCGTTTGGCCGCGAGGTGGTCGCCGAAGGGTTGGACAGCCTGGAGCATGGCCAACTGCTGCTGAGCCTGGGCTGTGAGGTGGCACAAGGTTACTTCATCGCCCGGCCCATGCCGCCCGAACAGATACCCGGTTGGGTGCAAGGGTTCATCCCGCCGTCGCAATGGCAGCAGCGGCCAGTCGATCAGGGCGAGGGCGCCTCGTCCCTGGCCTGCGATGCTTCACTGCGGCCGGTGTAAAGCTGGATGATCGCGTCGATTTCCCCGGACGTCTTCATATTCAGCAATGTCCTCAGAATGTGTTGTGCGGGAATGTCCGGATCGTTACGCACGTAACAACTCAGCTGCTGTTCCTGCAGCACAGCCACCCCGTGGATTTGGCGATCAGCGGGATGGCGTTGATTGAACCAGTCCAGCGCCCATTGGTTACTGATCCCATAGCGATAACGCCCGGCCAGCAGTTTCGCCAACACTTGTTCCTGGCTGCGGGCATCGTCGCGGTGCAACTGACCGGCGTCGAACAAGGGTTGCAAGGTCGGGTAGCTATAGCCGAGCACCGTGCCGATGGGTTGGGGCGACAGCGTTGTCGGCGTTACCGTCGCCGGTGCACCTGCCGTGGCAACGAGCAGGTCGCGTTGGAAAAACAACGGGATGCTCCACAGGTAATCGTGACTGTCTTTCACCCAGTCAGGGCTGACATAGCAACGCATGTCGATCTCGCCGTGTCTCATGGCACCGTCGAGCCGGGCGCGGGAGAGGACGTGGAATTGCGCCGGCCTTCCTATCCGGGTCGCCAGGCTGGTCATGATGTCGGGAATGATGCCCTGGGTCGGGCGGCCTCGTTCGATTTGTACCATGGGCATCGCCCAGCCATCGGTAATGGCGAAACGCAAGGGGCCTTCCTCGGCCAAACAACCTGTACTCAACAACAGCAAAGCCCCCATGGCTGAGCGCATAAACTCTCCTGACTGTGTAAAACCGTGTCGACAACCGAGCCCCAGACCCAAGCTTAGTCACATTAGACGAGCACACCGGATGCAATTTCGCCCCTGCTCCGCTAGCATTAGCCGCTTATGTTCCTTCGTTGCGACGGTTTTCGATGAGTTATCAGGTTCTTGCACGTAAATGGCGTCCGCGCTCGTTCCGCGAAATGGTCGGCCAGACCCATGTGCTCAAGGCTCTGATCAATGCCTTGGACAGCCAGCGGTTGCACCATGCCTACCTGTTCACGGGTACCCGGGGTGTGGGCAAGACCACCATCGCGCGGATCATCGCCAAGTGCCTGAACTGTGAAACCGGCATCACCTCGACGCCGTGCGGCGAGTGCTCGGTCTGCCGGGAAATCGACGAGGGCCGTTTCGTCGACCTGATCGAGATCGACGCCGCCAGCCGCACCAAGGTCGAAGATACCCGCGAACTGCTCGACAACGTGCAGTACGCGCCGAGCCGTGGGCGCTTCAAGGTCTACCTGATCGACGAAGTGCACATGCTCTCCAGCCATTCTTTCAATGCGCTGCTCAAGACCCTCGAAGAGCCGCCGCCCTACGTCAAGTTCATCCTGGCGACCACAGACCCGCAGAAACTTCCCGCAACGATTTTGTCGCGGTGCCTGCAGTTCTCCCTCAAGAACATGACGCCGGAACGGGTCGTCGAGCACCTGACACACGTACTGGGCGTGGAGAACGTGCCGTTCGAAGACGATGCACTGTGGCTGCTGGGCCGCGCCGCCGATGGTTCGATGCGCGACGCCATGAGCCTGACCGACCAGGCCATCGCTTTCGGTGAAGGCAGGGTCATGGCCGCCGATGTCCGGGCCATGCTCGGCACCCTCGATCATGGCCAGGTCTATGACGTCTTGCATGCGCTGATCGAAGGCGACGCGAAGGCGCTGCTCGAGGCGGTGCGTCACCTGGCCGAGCAGGGGCCGGACTGGAATGGCGTGCTTTCGGAAATCCTCAACGTGCTGCACCGTGTCGCCATCGCCCAGGCCCTGCCTGAAGGTGTCGACAACGGCCATGGCGACCGTGATCGCGTACTGGCGCTGGCCCAGGCGCTGCCGGCCGAAGACGTGCAGTTCTATTACCAGATGGGCCTGATCGGCCGTCGCGACCTGCCCCTGGCGCCGGATCCGCGAGGCGGCTTCGAAATGGTCCTGCTGCGCATGCTGGCGTTCCGGCCAGCCGACACGGCGGACGCCCCGAGGCAAACGCTAAAGCCAGTGGGGATCAGCCAGGCCACAGCTGATTCCGCCAAGCCAGTGGCTGCCGCGCCCGTCGTTGCGCCGGCAGTGGCTTCGGTGCCGGCAGCGGTGGCACCTGTACCCCAGCCGGTGCCGGCGCCTGTTGTCGCGTTGCCTGAGCCTGAGCCCGAGCCGGTCGTCGAGGCGCTGCCCGAACCCGTCGCCGAAGAAGTCGTCGACCTGCCTTGGAACGACCCGGTCGAGCCGGAAGTGGTCCAGCAGCCGGTCGTCGAGCCCGTATTGGAAACCGTCGCCGAGCAGCCCGAGTTGCCGCCGATGCCCCTGCCGACGCCCGACAGCGTGGTGCCCGACGCGCCGGAGTGGGTCGCAGCGCCCGTGCCCGAGCCGACAGTGGCCGACGTCGATGTCGCCACGCCGGGCATCGACCTGGACGATGAGCCGCCGCTGGACGAGGATTACATCGAGCCGGACATGGATTCGGCCTACAGCTACCTGGACGACCTGGCCAGCGAGCACGCCGCTGAGCCGGCCCCGGAGCCCGAGCCGGAACCAGCGGCGATGCCGGCCACCGGGCTGGCCCTGCAATGGCTGGAACTGTTCCCTAAATTGCCGATCAGCGGCATGACCGGTAGCATCGCCGCCAACTGCACACTCATGGCTGTGGAAGGCGATCATTGGCTGCTGCACCTCGACCCGGCCCACAGCGCACTGTTCAACGCGACCCAGCAACGTCGCCTCAACGATGCGCTGAACCAGTACCACCAGCGCACCCTGACGCTGACCATCGAGCTGACCAAGCCCGAGCAGGAGACCCCGGCCCAGGCCGCGTCCCGTCGCCGTGCCGACCGTCAGCGCGAAGCGGAGGAATCGATCCACGGCGATCCATTCATCCAGCAAATGATGCAACAGTTCGGCGCCGTGGTCCGTCACGATACTATCGAACCTGTCGAAGCCCCGGTCACCCAGGGCTCATAACTGAAGGCGCCGGGCCGAACGGGCCGGGCGCGTTGTTTATCCAAGTACTTTCGAGGTGATTCCCATGATGAAAGGTGGCATGGCCGGCCTGATGAAGCAGGCGCAGCAGATGCAGGAAAAAATGGCCAAGATGCAGGAAGAGCTGGCCAACGCCGAAGTCACCGGCAAATCCGGCGGCGACATGGTGACCGTGGTCATGACCGGTCGCCACGACATCAAGCGCGTCAGCATCGACCCAAGTGTGGTCGAAGGCCTGAGCGAAGATGACAAGGAAATGCTCGAAGCCTTGTTCGCCGCCGCCGTCAATGACGCGGTGCGCAAGATCGAAGCCAACAGCCAGGACAAGATGTCCGGCATGACCGCTGGCATGCAACTGCCGCCGGGCATGAAACTGCCGTTCTGATTCGCCATCCCGGTCGGGATGGGCTACACACAATGCCAGGCATCGCGCCTGGCATTTTTGTTTCTGGCCCCAAATACAGCGGTGGATGGCCGGCCGCTATCGCGAGCAAGCTCGCTCCCACAGGGAACTGTGGTGGGCATGAGATGAAGTCGCCTGGGGACAGTGTGGGAGCGAGCTTGCTCGCGATAGCAGGCACCGCGGTCCAGCGACAAGAACATCGAACACACCCCCTTCAAAATGGTCTGCTCCCTATACGTGCCACTCAACGATCAAGGAGACGCTTCCATGTCACAAGCATCGAGCACCAGCCAGCGCATCGTCCTGGCCTCTCGCCCCCACGGCGCCCCGACCCCGGACAATTTCCGCCTGGAGCACGTGACCCTGCCGGACCTGGCACAAGGGCAGATCCTGCTCAAGACGCTGTTCCTGTCCCTGGACCCCTACATGCGCGGGCGCATGAGTGACGGCCCTTCCTACGCCGCTCCGGTGGAAATCGATGAGGTGATGACCGGCGGCGCTGTCAGCCGCGTGGAGCGTTCGACGCACCCGAAATTCCAGGAGGGTGATCTGGTGGTGGGCGCCACGGGTTGGCAGAGCCACAGCATCAGCGATGGGCGCAACGTGATGCCCATTCCCTCCGGGCTGCCCAGCCCGTCGATGGCCCTGGGTGTGTTGGGCATGCCGGGCATGACCGCTTACATGGGGCTGATGGACATTGGCCAGCCCAAGGCCGGGGAAACCCTGGTGGTCGCGGCCGCCTCGGGTGCCGTGGGCTCGGTGGTCGGCCAGGTGGCGAAGATCAAGGGCCTGCGTGTGGTCGGCGTCGCGGGCGGTAGCGAGAAATGCAAGTACGTGGTCGACGAGTTGGGCTTTGATGCCTGTGTCGATCACAAGAGCGCGAATTTTGCCGAGGAACTGGCGCGGGCCTGTGACAAAGGCATCGATATCTATTACGAAAACGTCGGTGGCAAGGTCTTCGATGCCGTCGTGCCGTTGCTCAATGCCAAGGCGCGGATCCCGCTCTGTGGCCTGATTGCGTCCTACAACGATCATCAGCCGCCGAGCGGCCCGGATCGCTTGCCGCAACTGCAGCGCACCTTGCTGACCAAGCGCGTGCGGATCCAGGGGTTTATTGTGTTTGACGACTACGGTGACCGTCAGCCGGAGTTCATCAGTGCCATGGCCCCTTGGGTGCGCGATGGCAAGGTCAAGTTCCGCGAGGACGTGATCGATGGCCTGGAAAATGCGCCACAGGCGTTTATCGGCCTGTTGGAAGGGCGCAACTTCGGCAAGTTGGTGGTGCGGGTCGCGCAGGATTGAGTATTTGACGCTAATCGGAGGCGCGGGTATAAACCGCGTCTCGTTGTTATGTCGGACATTTCCTCCATGAGCTTCAGCCCTTTGATTCGCCAACTGATCGATGCCCTGCGAACGTTGCCGGGTGTGGGTCAGAAAACTGCCCAGCGCATGGCGTTGCAATTGCTTGAGCGTGATCGCAGCGGCGGTTCGCGCCTGGCCCAGGCGCTTAGCCAGGCCATGGAAGGTGTAGGGCATTGCCGCTTATGCCGCACCCTCACCGAAGACGACCTCTGCCCGCAATGTGCCGACCCGCGTCGGGACGACACCTTGCTTTGCGTGGTGGAGGGACCGATGGATGTGTATGCGGTGGAGCAGACCGGTTTCCGGGGTCGTTATTTCGTGCTCAAGGGCCATTTGTCCCCGCTCGACGGCCTGGGGCCTGAAGCCATCGGCATTCCACAGTTGATCGCGCGGATCGAAGAAGCGGGTACGTTCACGGAAGTCATCCTTGCTACGAACCCGACGGTCGAAGGCGAAGCCACCGCCCATTACATCGCCCAACTGCTGAACCACAAAGGCCTGGTCGCCTCACGCATCGCCCATGGCGTGCCGTTGGGTGGGGAGCTTGAATTGGTGGATGGCGGGACGCTGGCGCATTCGTTTGCGGGGCGTAAGCCGATCGCTTTGTAACAGTCATACAACCCCCTTGTGGGAGCGGGCTTGCTCGCGAAAGCGGTGGGTCAGTCGGCAAATATGTTGACTGGCACACCGCTTTCGCGAGCAAGCCCGCTCCCACAGGTTCGATTGCAGTTTCCCGATTATTTTTCGCTGAGCGAAAACTGCGTCAGGCAGAACGTCGCAATTCCCATGTCTTCCAGACGCTGGGAGCCGAGCAGCTCCGGCAAGTCGATGATCGCCGCGGCCTCGTGGACCTTGGCGCCCATGCGGCGGATCAGGTTGGCGGCGGCGATCAGCGTGCCACCGGTGGCGATCAGGTCATCGAACATCACCACCGAATCCCCTTCGCACAGGCTGTCGGCGTGCACTTCAAGGAAGGCTTCGCCGTATTCGGTCTGGTAACCCTCGGCCAGCACGTCGGCCGGCAGCTTGCCTTGCTTGCGGAACAAGACCAGCGGTTTGTTCAACTGATAGGCCAGGATCGAGCCGATCAGAAAGCCCCGAGCATCCATCGCGCCAATATGAGTGAACTCGGCTTCGACATAGCGGTGGGCGAAACTGTCCATGACCAGCCGCAGGGCGGTCGGGGATTGGAACAGTGGGGTAATGTCGCGAAAGATCACGCCGGGCTTGGGGAAATCGATCACGGGGCGGATCAGGGATTTGATGTCGAAGGAGTCAAAGACCATCGTGGAAGTGTCCTGGCAGGGCTGCAAACGCGGCAGTATAGCGCGGCGAGGCAAATCCCTCAGCCGCGCTCGTCCATCAGCCTTCGATCGAGCCGCCGGCCAGGGCGCAGAGCTGGATCGGGTCGAGGATGTGAATTTCCTTGCCTTCGGCGGCAATCAACTCGTTCTGCTGGAAACGGGTGAACACCCGGGACACGGTTTCCACCGCCAGGCCCAGGTAATTGCCGATTTCGTTGCGCGACATGCTCAGGCGGAACTGGTTGGCCGAGAAGCCGCGGGCGCGGAAGCGTGCCGAGAGGTTGACCAGGAACGTGGCAATGCGCTCGTCGGCGGTTTTTTTCGAGAGCAGCAGCATCATCTGCTGATCGTCACGGATTTCCCGGCTCATGACTCGCATCAACTGGCGACGCAGTTGCGGCAACTGGATGGCCAGCTCGTCCAGGCGATCAAAGGGAATTTCGCACACCGAGGTGGTTTCCAGCGCCTGGGCCGAGACCGGATGGGTCTCGGTGTCCATGCCCGACAAGCCCACCAGTTCGCTGGGCAGGTGGAAGCCGGTGAGCTGTTCTTCGCCACCGTCGCTCAGATTGAAGGTTTTCAAGGCGCCCGAGCGCACCGCATAGACGGAATTGAAGGTGTCACCCTGGCGAAACAGGAATTCACCTTTTTTCAACGGGCGACCCCGCTTGACGATGTCGTCCAGCGCATCCATGTCTTCCAGATTCAACGAAAGTGGCAGGCAGAGGGGGGCCAGGCTGCAATCCTTGCAATGGGCCTGGTTGTGGGCGCGCAGTTTGACTGGCTCGGACATTTCTTCAATCCTTGTGGGAAAATCACACATAAGACGTAAGGGTACCCCAGCGCAGGCACTCCGGCCAGTGCGGTCGCTTCGTCAAATTGTCGCGCTCAAATGACTCGGGAGAAGCGTTGGCGATTGTGCGGCTCCAGGTAGGCGTCGAAGACCATGCACACCGATCGCACCAGCAGGCGCCCGGCGGGCAGGACTTTGATGTGCGTGTTGTCGAGCTCGATCAGACCGTCCTCGGCCATGGCCTGCAATGACGGCCACAACGGGGCGAAGTAACCCCGGAAATCGACATTGAAACGTTGTTCGATCTCGGCGAAGGCCAGGTGGAAGTGACAGATCAACTGCTGGATCACCGCGCGTCGCAACCGATCGTCGGTATGGCAGATCAGCCCGCGACTGGTTGCCAATTGCCCGTCGGCGAGGGTGTTCTGGTAATGATTCAGGTCACTGCTGTTCTGGCAGTACACATCGCCGATCTGGCTGATGGCGGACACGCCGAGGCCGATCAGGTCGCAATGACCATGGGTGGTGTAGCCCTGGAAGTTGCGCTGCAACGTGGCCTCTTCCTGGGCGATGGCCAGCTCGTCGTCGGGCAGGGCGAAGTGGTCCATGCCGACGTAGCGGTAGCCAGCCTTGGTCAGCTGTTCGATGGTGCCTTGCAGCATCGTCAGTTTCTGCTCCGGGTTCGGCAAGTCCTGGCTGTTGATACGCCGCTGGGGCATGAAGCGTTCCGGCAGGTGAGCGTAGTTGAACACCGAGAGCCGGTCCGGTTGCAGGTGGATGACTTCCTCGACGGTGCGGGCGAAGGTGTCCGGGGTCTGCTTGGGCAGGCCATAGATCAGGTCGAGGTTGATCGAACGGAATTGCAAGGTCCGGGCAGCCTCGACCACGGCGCGGGTTTCCTCCAGGCTTTGCGGACGATTGACCGCACGCTGGACCGCCGGGTCGAGGTCTTGCAGGCCGATGCTGACCCGATTGAACCCCAGGTTACGCAATAGCCCCATGGTCGACCAGTCGGCCTCCCGGGGATCGATCTCAATGCTGTAGTCGCCGGAATCGTCCTCCAGCAGGTTGAGGTGCTTGCGCAGCGTGGCCATCAGTTGGCGCAGCTCGTCGTGGCTGAGGAACGTCGGGGTGCCGCCGCCAAAGTGCAACTGTTCCACGCGCTGGGTGGGGTCCAGGTGGCAGCCGATCAGCTGGATTTCCTGTTCCAGGCGTTGCAGATAGGCGTGGGCGCGGCCACGGTCCTTGGTGATGACCTTGTTGCAGGCGCAGTAGTAGCAAATGTTCGCGCAGAATGGCACGTGCACATACACCGACAGTGGCCGCCGGGCCTTGCGGCTGTCACGCAGGGCATGGAGCAGGTCGAAGGTGCTCACCTGGCTGCCGAACTGCGCCGCAGTCGGGTACGAGGTGTAGCGTGGTCCCGCCAGGTCGTAGCGGCGGATCAGGTCTGAGTCCCAACGGATGGCGTCGAGCATGCGGGTGTTCCCCGGATAGGCTGGCATGGGGCGAGTCTAGGGGCGTAGGCGCGGGGTGGTTTTGATTTGTGTCAACGGGGCATGGGTGTTGTCGAGAATGATGTCAGCCCAGACAGCTCAAACCCGTGGCGAGGGCGCTTGCTCCCGCTGGCCTGCGAAGCAGGCCCCAATAATCCTCAGGTAGAACGCCTCGGCTGATATTGCGACTGCTGTGCAGCCGAGCGGGAGCACGCTCCCTCGCCACAGGGCAGGTCAATGCCCCATGAGCCAATGCTGATGCGGCCCTGGCAATGTCCAGACGCCAAAGACAATCACCAGCAATCCACCGGCCATGCGCACGCTGCGTTTGCGCAGCAGGGCGGTGATGCGCTCGGCGGCCAGGCCGGTAGCGAGCAGCACCGGCCAGGTGCCCAGGCCGAAGGCGAGCATCAGCAAGGCACTGTCCAGAGCATTGCCCTGGCTGGCGGACCATAGCAGGGTGCTGTAGACCAACCCGCATGGCAGCCAGCCCCACAGGGCGCCGAGCAGCAAGGCCCGGGGCAGGCTCGACACCGGCAGCAAGCGGTTGGCGACGGGCTGGATGTGTCGCCACAAGCCGCGTCCCACGCTTTCGATGCGGGTCAGGCCGCTCCACCAGCCGGCCAGGTACAGGCCCATGGCAATCAGCAGCAAGCCGGCCAGCACCCGCATGATCATCGCGGCCGGGCTGTTGGACACGGCCCACCCGGCCAGGCCGATCAGCAGCCCGGCGGTGGCGTAGCTCAGGATCCGTCCCAGGTTGTACGCCAGCAGCAGCCGAAAGCGGCGGCTGCGCTGTTCCTTGGGAATCGCCAGGGTCAGGGCGCCCATCAGGCCGCCGCACATGCCCAGGCAGTGGCCGCCGCCCAACAGGCCAAGGATGACGGCCGAAACCAGCAGTGGCGCCAGGTCAAGCATGGGGCGGGGCCTTGTCGTCCGGCTGGCGAACCTCGCCACTGGCTTCGTCCACCGCCGCCTTGTGGTTCGGGTCCTGATCGTCGAACAGAATGCTGTGGGCCGGACCGTCGAGGTCGTCGTACTGGCCGCTGTCCACGGCCCAGAAGAAAATGTACACGGCGATGGCCACGATCAGCAGCGCGGCCGGGATCATCACGTAAAGAGCTGGCATGTCGGAACTCCATGCCCGTGCGGCTCAGGCCGGCAGCGGGCGGGTATCGGGCGTGGCGGCGCAAACGTGCGCCTTGGGCTGACGCGTCAGCCTCAGGGCATTCAACACCACGGTCAACGAACTGATGGACATGCCGACCGCGGCCCACACCGGCGTAATCCAGCCGAGGGCGGCGAACGGCAACATGAGGCCATTGTACAGCCCTGCCCACACCAGGTTCTCGACGATCACCCGACGGGTGCGCCGGGCCAGGCTGAAGGCATGGATCAGGGCGTCGAGGCGGTTGGACAGCAGCACGGCGTCGGCGCTGGTCTTGGCCAGGTCGGTGGCCGAGCCCATGGCGACACTGATGTCCGCCGCCGCCAGCACCGGCACGTCGTTCACGCCATCGCCGAGCATCAGCACCTTGCGGCCCTGTTGGTGCAATTGCTGCAACACCGCCAGTTTGTCGTCCGGACGCAGGCCGCCCCGGGCCTCATCGATGCCCAGTTCGGTGGCGACGCTGGCGACCATCGGTGAACTGTCGCCCGACAGCAATAGCGTCCGCCAGCCCCGCGCCTTGCAGGCCGCCAGCAGGGCCGGGGCGTCGGCGCGCAAGCGATCATCGAGGACGAACCAGGCCAGTGGCCCGGTCTCGTCGCCCAGCAACAGCCATTGCCCGGCTTCGTCCGGCATCTGCGGTACGGCAGCGCCACTCAGTTCGCAGACAAACCCGGGCTGGCCGATGCGCAGGCGTTGTTCGGCCACGAGGCCTTCCAGCCCCAGACCCGGGGTGCTTTGCACTTGCTCGGCGGCCATTGGCGCGCGGCCAAAAGCACGGGCGATGGGGTGTTCCGAGCGGTTTTCCAGGGCCGCGGCCAAGCCCAGGCAGTGATCGCTGTCGAGGGCCGCCAGTGGCCGAATGGCGCGCAACGCCAGGCGGCCTTCGGTGAGGGTGCCGGTCTTGTCGAAGATCACCGTGTCGATCTGGTTCAGGCCCTCCAGCACATGGCCGCGCGTCAGCAGCAGGCCAAGTTTGTGCAAAGTGCCGGTGGCCGCGGTGAGGGCGGTCGGCGTGGCGAGGGACAACGCGCAAGGGCAGGTGGCGACCAGCATCGCCAGGACGATCCAGAAGGCTCGCGAGGTATCCAGTTGCCACCACAACAGGCCGATGGCGGCCGCCGCGACCAGGGAGAACAGCAGGAACCATTGGGCGGCACGATCGGCGATCTCCGCCAATCGTGGTTTCTCGGCCTGGGCCCGTTCCAGCAGGCGCACGATGGCTGACAACCGGGTGTCTTGTCCGAGGGCCAGCACCTCGACAGTCAAGGCGCCTTCGACATTCAGTGTGCCCGCGGTGACCGCATCGCCCACTTGTCGAGGTTGTGGCAGGTACTCGCCGGTCAGCAGCGATTCGTCGATGCTGGACTGCCCCTCGAGGATCTTGCCGTCAGCCGGCAGGACCGCCCCGGGATGCACCAGCACCCGGTCACCAGTGCGCAATTCGCTGAGCAGGATGCGTTCACTCTGGCCGTCAGCCGCCAGGCGCAGGCACGAGGCCGGCAGCAGATTGACCAGTTGGGCGGTGGCGGCAGCCGTGCGCTCCCGGGCCCGGCGTTCCAGGTAACGGCCGGCCAGCAGGAACAGGGCGAACATGCCCACGGCATCGAAGTACAACTCGCCGACGCCAGTGATCGACGTCCAGATTCCGGCAACGTAGGCGCTGCCAATGGCCAGGGACACCGACACGTCCATGGTCAGGTGGCGGGTGCGCAGGTCGCGCATGGCACCTTTGAAGAACGGCGCGCAGCTGTAGAACACGATGGGCGTGGTGAGAAACAGGGCAACCCAGCGCAGGATGGTGTGCATCTCCGGGCTCAGGTCGATGTTGAATTCCGGCCAGGTGGCCATCGTCGCCATCATCGCCTGGAACCACAACAGGCCGGCCACGCCCAACTGGCGCAGGGCCAGGCGGTTTTGTGCGGCGAGTTGCTCGCAGGCCTGGTCGGCCTGGTACGGGTGGGCGACGTAGCCGATCTGGCGGAGCTCGGCGAGCAGCGTGCTCAGCGGTAACTGGGCGTCGGCCCAGCGCACATGCAGGCGATGGTTGGACAGGTTCAACCGCGCCTCGGCCACCGCCGGCAGGCTGCGCAGCTGTTTTTCGATCAGCCAGCCGCAGGCGGCGCAACTGATGCCTTCCATCAACAGGGTGGTTTCGGCCAAGTCGCCCTCATGGCGCACGAACGACTGCTGCACGTCAGGGCGATCGTACAGGGCCAGTTCATCGGTCAACTGGACGGGCAGGGTCTCGGGATTGGCCGACGCTTCGCTGCGATGCTGGTAATAGCTTTCCAGGCCTCCGGCGACAATGGCCTCAGCCACCGCCTGGCAGCCCGGGCAGCACAGCTCGCGGGTTTCACCGAGGACAACGGCGGTGAAGCGACTGCCAGGGGGGACGGGCAGGGCGCAGTGATAGCAGGGCTGTGGAGTGGTCATGGTTGTCGCTATGAAGGCCTTTGCTGAAGGAGCTTGCTAAGTGAGGGCGCTTTCTGTGGCGAGGGAGCTTGCTCCCGCTGGCCTGCGTAGCAGGCCCGAAGCAGCCGATACCATGGAACCTGATAGCGCCGGGATTCAGGCTTCAGGGCCGCTTCGCGACCCAGCGGGAGCAAGCTCCCTCGCCACAGAAAAGCAGCTTATTTTTTCAGGTCTTCAGCGCCTTGCAGCGGTTCATCGCCGAGCAGGATGGCCTGGTCGTGGTTGATCTGCTCTTCTTCGAACAGGCGCCAGGTCTTGTCGTTCTCCATCCCTAGCAATTCGACAAAGCGCCGGCCTTCGATCTTGTCCGTCAATTGACCGACGTAGCGCCCCGGTTCGCTGTCGTTGCGGGTCAGGACGATCTTGCGGTCCTTCTCCGGCTGGGTCGGCGAGATCAGGCTCAGCTCCAGGGTCTGGGGGCGGCTGTTGCCGTTCAGGCGCAGGTTCACTTCGCCGGTCACGTCATCCAGTTGCACATTGGCATGCAACTGCAGGGTCTGGGCCAGCAGCTCGCGCTCCAGCGAGCGGTTGATGCCCTTGCCGGCTTCGTAATAATTGTCGTTGACCAGGTTGTCCGGGTTCTTCACCGCAATGGTCACCATCGTCAGGCTCAGTGTCACCGAACAGCTCAGGATCGCGATGATGATCCACGGCCAAAGGTGCTTGTACCAAGGGCTGGTGGCGGTTGCTGCAGGCATGTTCATTTCTCTCAACGAGTTTGTGGGCCGATGAACCGGCTCTTGGCTTCGACATGTACGCTTTCGTCATCGGCGTCCTTGAGGATGAAGGTCACCTCGTTGGTACTCGATGGCAGTTGCTCCGGTGCGCTGGACAGTTCAACCGGCTGGCTGTAGATCTCGCCGGCCGCGACCTTGATTTCCCGACGACCTTGCAGCTTGAGGTCAGGCAGGCCGACGGCTCCCAGGATGTACGTATGGTCGCGTTGGTCTTTGTTCATGATCTTCAGGCTGTAGACGTTC
Source organism: Pseudomonas sp. FSO-7 (assembly GCF_059579345.1). Classification (NCBI taxonomy): domain Bacteria; kingdom Pseudomonadati; phylum Pseudomonadota; class Gammaproteobacteria; order Pseudomonadales; family Pseudomonadaceae; genus Pseudomonas; species Pseudomonas sp. FSO-7. The sequence goes on from NZ_CM184193.1 coordinate 2,140,186, forward strand.
TCGATCCGGCCTTCGGCGTTTTCGCGGTACAGCACGCGGTCCTTGCTGACGTCGAAACCCACCAGCGAACGCATGAAGAATGCCGCCGCCAGCAAGCTGATCATCGTCAGCAACACCAGCGCATAACCGATCAGGCGCGGGCGCAGTTTATGGGTTTTCTGCCCCGAGAGGTTGTGTTCGGTGGTGTAGCTGATCAGGCCGCGGGGATAATCCATCTTGTCCATGATGTTGTCGCAGGCATCGATGCAGGCCGCGCAGCCGATGCACTCGATCTGCAAGCCGTCGCGGATGTCGATGCCGGTCGGGCAGACCTGGACGCACATGGTGCAGTCGATGCAGTCCCCAAGGCCCAGGGCCTTGTAGTCCACACCTTTCTTGCGCGGGCCACGGCTTTCGCCACGACGCGGGTCGTAGGACACGATCAGGGTGTCCTTGTCGAACATCACGCTCTGGAAACGCGCGTAAGGGCACATGTAGATGCACACTTGTTCACGCAGCCAGCCGGCGTTGCCATAGGTGGCGAGGGTGAAGAAGCCGATCCAGAAATACGACCAGCCATCGGCCTGGCCGGTAAAGAACTCGAACACCAGTTCGCGGATTGGCGTGAAGTAACCGACAAAGGTCACGCCGGTGACGAAGCCAATCAGCAGCCACAGGCTGTGCTTGGCGAACTTGCGCAGGAATTTGTTGGCGCCCATGGGGGCCTTGTCGAGCTTGATGCGCTGGTTGCGATCGCCTTCGGTGACTTTTTCGCACCACATGAAGATCCAGGTCCACACGCTTTGTGGGCAGGTGTAGCCACACCACACCCGTCCGGCATAGACCGTGATGAAAAACAGGCCAAATGCCGCAATGATCAGCATCCCGGACAGCAGGATGAAATCCTGGGGCCAGAAGGTCGCGCCAAAAATGAAGAACTTGCGTTCCGGCAGGTTCCACCAGACGGCCTGATGGCCGCCCCAGTTCAACCAGACCGTACCGAAATACAGCAGGAACAAGAACGCTCCGCCAAGCATCCGCAGGTTACGGAACAGGCCGGTGAAGGCGCGGGTATAGATTTTTTCCCGAGAGGCATACAGGTCGACGCTGTTGTTCGCGTCCTTGGCAGGCGGGGTAACGTCATGTACCGGAATCTGGTTGCTCATCGAATTGCATCCCACGGCAGTGGAAAAGTGCCGGGGCCAGTACGTGCCGACCTCGGTCAGAAAGGGTGTTGCAGTGGCGCAATGATACGCCTGTCGCTCTGGCTCAAGGGTGCGACCTTTGGTCGCGTTGGGCGTCTGGGCCGAATGGTGTAGCGGATGTAACAAGTCATGACCCAGATCAATTGACTATAGCTATTTCATAACGTCGGCGAAACGAAGGGCGCGTTCTGAGGCTACCCTGTTTTGTGGCGAGGGAGCTTGCTCCCGTTCGGCTGCGCAGCAGTCGTAAATCAGGCTAGTGCGGTCTCATCTGGAAAGCGCGGTGATTTTTTGGGGCGGCTTCGCCACCCAGCGGGAGCAAGCTCCCTCGCCACAAAAAACCACCTTGTGATGACTGCCGATATGCATCAGCCAACCCACGGGTTGATTACCGGCACGCCGCTGTTTTGGAAATCACTCACGTTGCGGGTCACCACGGTCAACCCATGGACCAATGCGGTAGCGGCAATCAATGCATCGCATTCATTGCTGTGATCGGGGACATGCAGGCGAGCGCAGCGCAGTGCGACGGCGCGGTCCACAGCCAGGATCCTGCCGGCAAAGGCCGGCAACACATGATTATCCAGCCAGGTTCGCAGGCGGCTGCCTTGTGCCGGGTCCTTGCGTTCGAAGCGCAGCACGCCGGTTTCCAGTTCCAGTACGGTAATCGCCGAGACGTACAGGCTGGGAGCGGGAACGCTGCGCGCCCAGGCCTGGACATTTTTGTCTGCCTGGGGTTTGCGCAGTTCGGAAATGACGTTGGTATCGAGTAAAAACATTCAGGACAGGTCCACCGAGCGGGGCGTAATGACGGCACGCTCGGTTTCGAAGTCGATATCCGGCGCACCGGGCATGACCAGCAACTCGACAATGCTGGTGCCGATGCCAGTCAGTTTCTGGTACTCCTCAATGCTTAGCAGCACATGGGCCGGCTTGCCACGGTCGGTGATGATCACCGGCCCTTCACGAGTGGCTTTTTTGGCACCACTTGTGTCGTGGTTGAATTCGCGGCTGGAGATCGTCGTGATGGACATGGGCGTGCCCTCATTTTGAATTCGAATGTAGGCACGTTACTACTGGTGTGGAGGGGCGGCAAGCGCAACCGATTCGTCCAGGTTTTCCGACCGGTAACAAAAAAGGCCCCGCCAATCGGATTGGCGGGGCCTTTCGTGTATCAGCTACTTGCCTTACTGGGCGTCAGCGGCCGGAGCCTTTTCGCCGTGGGACAGGCTGTAGACATAGGCCGCCAGCAGGTGGACCTTGTCGTTGCCTTGCAGATCGGCCTGGGCCGGCATCTGGCCCTGGCGACCATAGCGGATGGTCTGCTGCAGTTGAGCGAAGCTCGAACCGTAGATGAAACCGGCCGGGTGCGTCAGGTCAGGTGCGCCCATGGCGGGCGTGCCCTTGCCGGCAGGACCGTGGCAGGCCACGCAGTTGGCCGCGAACAGTTTCTGGCCGTTGGCCGGGTCGGCCTTGGCGCCTTCCGGCAGCTTGCGACCGTGCAGGCTGGTCACCAGGTAGGCGGCCACGTCGGCCACGCCTTGTTCGCCGACCACGGCAGCCCAGCCCGGCATCACGGCGTGACGGCCGCCCATGATGGTGGTCTTGATGGTTTCCGGCTCACCGCCCCAGCGCCAGTCGGCGTCGGTCAGGTTGGGGAAGCCGTAGGCACCCTTGGCGTCGGAACCGTGGCAGACCGAGCAGTTGGAGGCGAACAGGCGGCCACCCATCTTCAGGGCTTGCGGGTCCTTGGCGACTTCTTCGATGGGCATGGAGGCGAACTTGGCGAAGATCGGACCGAACTTGGCGTCCGAGCGCGCCATTTCCTTTTCCCACTCGTGAACGCCTGTCCAGCCGGTCTGACCGTTGGCGAAGGCGGTCTGCTTTTCGTTGTCCAGGTAGTTATAGCCTGGCAGCAGGCCTTTCCAGTTGCCCAGGCCAGGGTAGAGCACCAGGTAACCGAGGGCGAACACGATGGTGCCCACGAACAGCATGAACCACCATTTCGGCAGTGGGTTGTCGTACTCCTCGATCCCGTCGAAGGAGTGGCCAACCGTCTCTTCGGTGGCTTCGCTGCGCTGGCCCTTGCGGGTCGACAGCAGCAGCCAGGTCAGGGCGAAGATCGTTCCCAGGCTGAGGACTGTGACGTACAGACTCCAGAACGTAGTCATTCTTTGTTACTCCTAGAAGCTTGCTCGACGTGCTTGATGGCTTCGGGATCATCCGCGAACGGCAGCAACGTCGCGTCGTCAAACTCCGACTTGCGCTTGGGGCTGAACACCCACAGGGCCAGGCCGATAAAGGCCACCATCACGACGACGGTGCCCAGGCCACGAATCATCCCGATATCCATCCAGATCACCGTTTGCTTTTGATGATGGTGCCCAGGCCTTGAAGATAGGCCACCAGCGCGTCCATTTCAGTCTTGCCCTTGACGGCATCCTTGGCACCGGCGATGTCTTCGTCGGTGTAAGGCACGCCCAAGGCGCGCAGGACTTCCATTTTCTTGGCGGTGTCTTTGCCGTCGAGCTTGTTTTCTACGAGGAACGGGTAGGCCGGCATTTTCGACTCCGGCACGACGTTGCGCGGGTTGTACAAGTGCGCACGCTGCCAATCGTCGGAGTAACGGCCGCCAACGCGGGCCAGGTCCGGGCCGGTACGCTTGGAACCCCACAGGAACGGGTGGTCCCAGACGCTTTCACCGGCAACCGAATAGTGGCCGTAGCGTTCGGTTTCAGCGCGGAACGGGCGGATCATCTGCGAGTGGCAGCCGACACAACCGTTGGCGATGTAGATGTCGCGGCCTTCCAGTTCAAGGGCGGTGCGCGGCTTCATGCCTTCGACCGGCTTGTTGGTCACGTCCTGGAAGAACAGCGGAACGATCTGGGTCAGGCCGCCGATGCTCACGGCGATGACCATGAAGAAGGCCAGCAGGCCGATATTCTTCTCTACTGCTTCGTGCTTCATCAGTGAGCTCCAACTACGGCGATCTTGGCGGCGGCTTCAGCTTCAGCCGGGTCAGAGGCACGAACGGTGCGGTACACGTTGTAGGCCATGAGCAGCATGCCGCTGGCGAAGAACGCGCCGCCCAGGGCACGCACGATGAAGCCAGGGTGGCTGGCTTGCAGCGCTTCGACGAACGAGTAGGTCAGTGTGCCGTCGTCGTTGATCGCACGCCACATCAAGCCTTGGGTGATGCCGTTGACCCACATCGAGGCGATGTAGAGCACGGTGCCGATGGTCGCGAGCCAGAAGTGCGCGTTGATCAGGCCGGTGCTGTGCATCTGCGCACGACCGAACAGTTTCGGGATCATGTGGTAGATGGCACCGATGGAGATCATCGCCACCCAGCCGAGCGCACCGGCGTGCACGTGGCCGATGGTCCAGTCGGTGTAGTGGCTCAGGGAGTTGACGGTCTTGATGGCCATCATCGGGCCTTCGAAGGTCGACATGCCGTAGAACGCCAACGACACGACCAGGAACCGCAGGATCGGGTCGGTGCGCAGCTTATGCCAGGCGCCCGACAGGGTCATCATGCCGTTGATCATGCCGCCCCAGCTTGGCGCCAGCAGGATGATCGACATCGCCATGCCCAGGGACTGTGCCCAATCCGGCAGCGCGGTGTAGTGCAGGTGGTGGGGACCCGCCCAGATGTACAGGGTGATCAGCGCCCAGAAGTGGACGATGGACAGGCGATAGGAATAGATCGGACGCTCGGCCTGTTTCGGCACGAAGTAGTACATCATCCCCAAAAAGCCCGTGGTCAGGAAGAACCCCACCGCGTTGTGGCCGTACCACCACTGGATCATCGCGTCGGTCGCGCCCGAGTAGGCCGAGTACGACTTGAAGAAGCTGACCGGCAGGGAGGCGTGGTTGACGATGTGCAGCATGGCGGTCACGACGATGAAGGCACCGTAGAACCAGTTACCGACGTAGATGTGCTTGGTCTTGCGCTTGACGATGGTGCCGAAGAACACCAAACCGTAGGTCACCCAGACGATGGCCAGCAGAATAGCCAGGGGCCATTCCAGTTCCGCGTATTCCTTGGTGGTGGTGAAACCCATTGGCAAGGTCACGATCGCACCGACGATCACCGCTTGCCAGCCCCAGAAGGTGAAGGCGGCGAGGCTGTCGGAGATCAGTCGCGTTTGGCAGGTTCGCTGCACGACGTAGTAAGAAGTGGCAAACAACGCACAACCACCGAAGGCGAAGATCACCAGGTTGGTGTGCAGCGGGCGCAGGCGTCCAAATGTCGTCCATGGCAGATCGAAGTTCAACTCCGGCCAGACCAGTTGCGAGGCGATGAAGACACCGAGCCCCATGCCAAGGATCCCCCAGACCACCGTCATGATGGCGAACTGGCGGACTACCTTATAGTTATAAGCAGTCGGACTGATTGCTGTGCTCATTCTAAGGTTCCACGGTTTGGGTGTTTTATTAGGATAAAAATCGGTCGCAAGTATGGAGAAAGCGGGGGGTCATTGCAACGCGCCATGACCTGGGTCAATGCTTTCCAAAGCTGATTCTGCGGCCTTTCCATGTGCCGAGTAGGGACAAAATTGGCCCTCGGTAAAATGTCGCAACGAAGGAAAGAGGCGAGGGGGTTCGGTCGGTTGTAACGGGGTGTGTTCGAACACGGCGTTCGGGTGATGCCAGGCAACTGTCGCAACAGCCGGTATTCACCTGCCTTTGCGGCAATTTTTGTCGAACGATTGTCGAACGCATCGGGTCGGGTCGACCTGAAACCGGCAGTCGCCAGCGCACGCAGAGGCAAGCTTAGACCCGATTCCGGGGAACCGAAAGGAAGACGAAGGGAGGGTGCGACAATGCGTCGCGCAGGGGCACGAAGCAGCCGCATCCAGATGAATGCGACTGTTCGTGTGGTCAGGATTTATTCGCTTTTGTGTTCCGCTTGCAGGCGCTCGGCGCCGGCACCCTGGGACAGGCTGTAGACGTAAGCCGCGAGCAGTTGCACCTTGTCATTGCCCAGCAACTCATTCTGCGCCGGCATGTGGCCCTGGCGACCATGGCGAATGGTCTGCTGCAACTGGGCCAGGCTGGTGCCGTAGATGAAACCGGCCGGTTGCGTCAGGTTTGGCGCGCCCATGGCTTCGGTCCCCTGGCCGTTGGCGCCGTGGCAGGCGACGCAGGTGGTGTTGAAGGCCTGCTGGCCGGCTTGCAGATCGGCACCGCTATCCGCTGGCAACGGCAGGCCGGCCAGGTCGTGGCGGACATACGCGGCCACGTTCTTGACCCCGGTGTCCCCCAGCACTTCGCCCCAGGCCGGCATCGCCGCCATGCGGCCGCCCATGATGGTCGCCTTGATGGTGTCGGCGGCGCCGCCCCAGCGCCAGTTGCTGTCGGCCAGGTTCGGGAAGCCGAAGGCGCCCTTGGCGTCCGAGCCGTGGCAGACCGAGCAGTTGGAGGCGAACAGGCGGCCACCCATTTTCAAGGCCTGTGGGTCCTTGGCAACTTCTTCCACGGGCATGGCGGCGAATTTGGCGAAGATCGGCCCGAACCTGGCGTCGGCCTTGGCCATTTCCTTCTCCCATTCATGGGCGCCGGTCCAGCCGTTCTCGTAGCCGGGCAGGATGCCTTTCCAGTTGCCCAGGCCCGGGTAGAGGACCAGGTAGCCGACGGAAAACACCAGGGTGCCGGCGAACAACAGGAACCACCACTGCGGCAGCGGATTGTCGTACTCCTCGATGCCGTCGAAGCTGTGGCCCATGGTCTGGTCGACGCTGCCCTTGGTCTCGCCCTTGCGGGTGCCGATCAGCAGCCAGGTCAGGCCGATGAGGCTGCCGATGGTCAGTACGCAGATCCACGTACTCCAGAAGGTGGTCATGGCCGGGTACTCCTTGTCGCAGGGTCTTGGGGGGTGAGGTCGGCGGGCGGTTCGTCGGCGAACGGCAGCAGGCGCGCCTGGGCGAATTCCGGCCCGCGCTTGCTGCTGAACACCCACAGGGTCAGGCCGATGAAGGCGATGAACACCACGACGGTGCCCAGGCCACGGATCATTCCAGTGCTCATTTCAAAGAACATCAGGCTTACCTCTTGCTCTTGATGGCAGTGCCGAGCACTTGCAGGTAGGCCACCAGCGCGTCCATTTCGGTCTTGCCCTTGAGCGAGGCCACGCTGCCGGCGATGTCGTCCTCGGTGTACGGCACGCCGAGGGTGCGCATGGCGCGCAGCTTGCCTTCGGTGTGGCTGCTGTCCACCGCCTGGGCCACCAGCCATGGGTAGGCGGGCATTTTCGACTCGGGTACGACGTTGCGCGGGTTGTACAAGTGGGCGCGGTGCCAGTCATCGGAGTAGCGTGCGCCGACCCTTGCCAGGTCTGGACCGGTACGCTTGGAGCCCCACAGGAATGGGTGGTCCCAGACGCTTTCGCCGGCGACGGAGTAGTGGCCGTAGCGCTCGGTCTCGGCGCGAAACGGACGGATCATCTGCGAGTGGCAGCCGACGCAGCCTTCGCGGATGTAGATGTCGCGGCCTTCCAATTGCAGGGCGGTGTAGGGCTTCATGCCGTCCACCGGCTTGTTGGTCACGTCCTGGAAGAACAGCGGCACGATCTGGGTCAGGCCGCCAATGCTCACGGCCAGCACCATCAGCAGCATCAGCAGGCCGACGTTTTTTTCGATTGTTTCGTGTTTCATGGTGGACTCCTCAGGCCATCTGCGCGGCAGCGGCGGCTTCGGCAGGCTGGTAGGCCCGCACGGTGCGCCAAGTGTTGTAGGCCATCAGCAGCATGCCGAGAAGGAAGATCGACCCGCCCGCCAGCCGCACGACGAAGCCTGGGTGGCTGGCCACCAGGGTTTCGACGAAGGAGTAGGTGAGCGTGCCGTCCTCGTTCACCGCACGCCACATCAGGCCCTGGGCGATGCCGTTGACCCACATCGAGGCGATGTAGAGCACGGTGCCGATGGTCGCGAGCCAGAAATGCGCGTTGATCAGGCCAATGCTGTGCATCTGTGGCCGGCCGAAGACTTTCGGGATCATGTGGTACAGCGCCCCGATGGAAATCATCGCCACCCAGCCGAGCGCGCCGGCATGCACGTGGCCGATGGTCCAGTCGGTGTAGTGGGAGAGGGCGTTGACGGTCTTGATGGCCATCATCGGGCCTTCGAAGGTCGACATGCCGTAGAACGCCAGCGAGACGACCAGGAAGCGCAGGATCGGGTCGCTGCGCAACTTATGCCAGGCGCCTGACAAGGTCATCATGCCGTTGATCATGCCGCCCCAGCTGGGGGCCAGCAGGATCAGCGACATCACCATGCCCAGGGACTGCGCCCAGTCCGGCAGCGCGGTGTAGTGCAAGTGGTGCGGGCCGGCCCAGATGTACAGGGTGATCAGCGCCCAGAAGTGGACGATGGACAGGCGATAGGAATACACCGGGCGCTCGGCCTGTTTCGGCACGAAGTAGTACATCATCCCCAAAAAGCCCGCGGTGAGGAAAAAGCCTACGGCGTTGTGCCCGTACCACCATTGCACCATCGCATCCGTGGCCCCGGCGTACACCGAGTAGGATTTGGTCAGGCTTACCGGCAGTTCCAGGTTGTTGACGATGTGCAGGATCGCGACGGTCAGGATGAACCCGCCGAAGAACCAGTTACCGACGTAGATGTGCTTGGTGTTGCGCTTGGCCACGGTGCCGAAGAACACGATGGCGTAGGCCACCCAGACGATGGTGATCAGGATGTCGATCGGCCATTCCAGTTCGGCGTATTCCTTGGAACTGGTGTAGCCCAGCGGCAGGCTGATGGCCGCCAGCAGGATCACCAGTTGCCAGCCCCAGAAGCAGAACGCGGCGATTTTTGGTGCAAACAGCTGGGTCTGGCAGGTGCGTTGCACCGAGTAGAACGAACTGGCAAACAATGCGCAGCCGCCGAAGGCGAAGATCACCGCGTTGGTGTGCAGCGGGCGCAGGCGGCCGAAGCTGGTCCAGGGCAAATCGAAGTTGAGCTGCGGCCAGACCAATTGGGCGGCGAGAAAAACCCCGAGCCCCATGCCGACGATGCCCCACACCACCGTCATAATGGCGAATTGGCGGACCACCTTGTAGTTGTAGGCGGTACTGATAGAAGTGTTCATGGTTCCCCATCCACGGTTCAGTCGAAGTGAGCGCCTGCGCAAGGCAGTGCGGCGTTCTTCGCCTGGAGTTATAGGCAGACTAAAAGCGAGGCAAGCATGGACAAACAGCACAAGGCCAGTATTGACGGGGATCAATGGGCGCGGTGCGTGGAGCAACACGGCTGGCTGTGGACGGCCGCGCAGCCGGGCGTCAGCGCCGAGTCGCCGACGCTGATCCTGGCCCACGGCGCCGGTGCGCCGATGGACAGCGGGTTCATGGAGGAAATGGCCGCGCGCCTTGCCGCGCATGGCGTCAACGTATTGCGCTTCGAGTTTCCCTACATGGCCCAGCGCCGCCTGGATGGGGGGAAACGTCCGCCCAACCCGGCGCCCAAGTTGCTGGAATGCTGGCGTGAGGTGTACGCCACGGTGCGGCCTTATGTCGCTGGGCGGCTGGCCATTGGCGGCAAGTCCATGGGCGGGCGCATGGCGAGCCTGCTGGCCGATGAGTTGGGCGCCGATGCCCTGGTGTGCCTGGGTTATCCCTTCTATGCGGTGGGCAAGCCAGAGAAACCGCGGGTCGAGCACTTGGCCGCATTGAAGACCCGAACCTTGATCGTCCAGGGCGAGCGGGATGCGCTGGGCAATCGGGAGGCGGTGCAGGGCTACACCTTTTCAGCGAGCATTGAGGTGTTGTGGTTGGTGGCGGGGGATCATGATTTGAAACCGCTGAAGGCTTCGGGGTTTAGCCATGAGCAGCATCTGGAGGCTGCGGCGGGCAGGGTGACAGAGTTTCTTAAATAACTTTTTGCCTGGCTGTCACCGCCCATCGCGAATAGGCCCGCTCAAATGTTACTTCTGGGGTCGAGCCTGCCCGCGATAGATCATTCAGGCCGTAATTAGTTTTTCATGTCATCCCGGATTAATTCGAATGTCCCCGTCGGGTGCATGTCGTACCCGTCGGTCTCGAAATGAGCGATGAAATGGCCCTTGGCTGTTCCTCCTTTAGGATCGAGCCTGATGGTCAATTCTGCGCGGTCAGCGTAGACCATCGCAACCCAACCAGGTCGATCGGGAATCGAATGCCCGTGAACAAAGGAGAACCCGCCCTCCAGTGTGTAGCTCGCGTCCATCACTTCATCGCTGACATAGTCAACTCCAATTTGGAAATAGAACCAACTATCAGTACTCGCAAACCCGGTGCTAGCGGAAAGGAACCACGTGTACTTTGCCGTAGGCGGCCAGAAATGCAGTACGAAAGACGTAGTTTCTGCATGGATGGGCGTAGCGCCAAGATTCCAAGTAAATGAATTTCCCTCAAGCTTACGACTCTCTTTAGGTGCAATGAAAAGCATCTGACTGTTCATGTGAAATCCCTCTTTGAAATCACCGTTTTTCTTGCTGTTCAAGGTTAGGGGACTTGCAATTCCGGCACTACTGTCAGAGTTGACAGGTGGCGGCGAACTAGATGGCTGAGTTTCTTCGGGAGGTTCCTGGCAAGCTATCCCGGCCTCATCGCGAGCAAGCTCGCTCCCACACTGAACCCCTCTGTGGGAGCGAGCCTGCTCGCGATAGCGGCCTGTCAGGCAACAAAAAACCCGGAAGCTTGCGCTGTCCGGGTTTTTCATGAGGCAGGCTTCTATCAACGGTTGAACCGCTCCACCAACGAATACTGCGAATTCGCCGTACGGGTCAGCTCTTCGCTCAGCAGTGCCGAGCTGTGGGCCTGGCCGGAGGTCTGGTCGGCCAGGTCCGAGATGTTGCTGATGTTGCGGCTGATCTCCTCGGCCACTGAGCTTTGTTCCTCGGTGGCGGCGGCGATCTGGGTGGTCATGTCGGTGATGTGGGCCACCGCTTCGCTGATGCCCACCAATGCCTGGTCCGCTTCCATGACTCGCGCCACGCCTTCTTCGGCCTGGCGGTGGCCGGCCTCCATGGTTTGCACGGCGTTGGTGGCGGTCTGCTGGAGTTTGGCGATCAGGGCGTGGATCTGCCCGGTGGATTCGCTGGTGCGTTGTGCCAGTTGCCGCACTTCGTCGGCCACCACGGCAAAGCCACGACCCATCTCACCGGCACGGGCCGCTTCGATGGCGGCGTTGAGGGCCAGCAGGTTGGTCTGGTCGGCGATGCCTTTGATCACGTCGACCACGCCGCCGATCTCGTCGCTGTCCTTGGCCAGCTGGGTCACGGTGTGGCCGGTCTCACCGACCACCACCGACAGCCGCTCGATGGCTTCGCGGGTTTCCCCGGCGATGTCGCGGCCGCGACTGGTCAGGCGGTTGGCTTCCTGGGTGGCATCGGCGGTGCGCTGCACGTGGCTGGCGACTTCCTGGGTCGTGGCTGCCATCTGGTTGACGGCCGTGGCGACCTGTTCGGTTTCCACCCGTTGACGCTCCAGGCCGCTGGAGCTGTCATGGGCCAGCGTGTTGGACTGGCGAGCTTGGTCGTTAAGATGCTCGGCGGTGTCCTGCAGGCGCGTCAGGCAGGTTTTCAGGCGCGCTTGCTGGCTGAGAATCGACATCTCCAGGCGTGCCTGGACGCCGCGGCTGTCGGTGTACATCCGGGCGATCAGCGGGTCGGAGGTGGTTTGTTCGGCCAGGCGCAGCAGGCGCTTGATCCCGCGTTGTTGCCATTGCAAGCCCATCAACCCCAAGGGCACCGACAGCAGGGCGGCCAGGGCAAAGCCCCAGGAGGAATTCAGAAACGCGCCGACGACGAAGCCCAGTTGGCTGACCAGGATGAACGGCAGCCAGTCCTGCAGGATCGGCAACCATTTGTCGCTGCCTGGAACCGCGGATTTGCCCTGGTTGATGCGTTGATACAGGGCTTCGGCACGGGCGATCTGCTCGGCGGAGGGCTTGACCCGCACCGATTCGTAGCCGACCACCTGATTGCCCTCGAACACCGGCGTGACATAGGCGTTGACCCAGTAATGGTCACCGCTCTTGCAGCGATTCTTGACGATGCCCATCCATGGCAAGCCTTGTTTCAGCGTGCCCCACATGTGCGCGAACACGGCGGATGGGACATCGGGATGGCGCACGAGGTTGTGCGGCGCGCGGATCAGTTCTTCCTTCGAATACCCGCTGATCTCAACGAACGCGTCGTTGCAGTAGGTGATGACGCCCTTGGCATCGGTGGTGGAAATCAATCGTTGCTGGGCCGGGAAGGTCCTTTCGCGTTGTGTGACGGGTTGGTTGTTACGCATGGTGGTGTAGATCCGCAAGGCTTTGAAAGGTTGTCGGCGTTGTCAGGTTTTAGTTGAAGTTATTTTTGCCTGTCGCCATCACGCCAGCATCGGGTAGGTAAATAGGGTGAAATGAAGCAGGTTGAGCAGAAAATGCGTGGCGATTGCCGCGCCCAGGCCGCCAAAACGATACGCCAGGCCGTAACCGAGCCCCGCCAGGCCCGACAGCAGCACCCATTGCCAACCGGCGCCGACGTGCACCAGGCCGAACAGCAGCGAGGCCAGGAGCAGCGCCAGGTTGTCGCCTTGGGCCAGATGTTTGAAGCGCCGGCTCAAGCCTCCTTGAATGTAGCCACGAAACAGCGCTTCCTCCACGAGCGTGACCAATAAAAGATTATTAAGGATCCACAGCCCGGCGTGATCCGGCCACTTCGGCGCCCAGTGGATCATACCCAGCAGCATGGCCCCGCCGAGGGCCAGCACCGCGCTCAGTGCCAGACCCAGCGCCGTGGCCTGGACCGGCAAACGCAACGAGCGTCGGCCAACGATCCACGGGCAGGCCAACAGCAGCCAGAAGCCGATCAGCGGCTTGTCCTGGTTCAGGTACATGGCAAACGGCACGGCGTCATTGGTCAAGCGTTGCGCCGGGATCACCCGCCCGTTGAAAAAGCCTGGCATCCAGTGCAGGGCCAGTGCCAGCGCCATGACCAGGAACAGGGCGTGCCCGAGAAACCGGCCAACCGGCGTTTGTTGCTGGCGAACCGCATACCCGGCGAACAGCAGCAGCGCGACTGAGATGAGCGCGGTCCAGGCCAGTTGGCCATAGACCAGCGCCAGGCTGTAACCAGTGGAAAGAAGGGCCAGGTGAAGCCAGGGTAAAGCGGGCATACAACATCCTTTTAGCGGGAAAACTCTGGGCGAAGGCGGCCGTCGGGTCTTCGACGCCACCGTGTCGCGCAAAGAGCACATTTGTGTCCATGCAGATTCATGCGCAGGAGGGTAGGCAGTTGGCTGACGCGGTTGCGTGAGTGCCGGCGGGATTATAGGCGGGCTCATACAAAAACGGCGCCTGTTAAATAATTCGTAGAACTGTGGGAGCGAGCTTGCTCGCGATAGAGGCTTGCCAGTCAACATTGACGTTGGCTGATCTACCGCTATCGCGAGCAAGCTCGCTCCCACAGGTGTTTGCCCAGGCTTGTATTAGCCACCGAGGCGGTTTTTTCAAGCGGCAATCAACTGCCGCAAGACATAGTGGAGAATCCCACCGGCCTTGAAATACTCCACTTCATTCAAGGTATCGATCCGGCACAACACTTCGATTCGCTCCTGGCTGCCATCCTCCCGGGTGATGACCAGGGGCAGGTTCATGCGCGGCGTCAGTTCGACGTCATTGAGCCCCAGGATATCCAGGGTTTCCTTGCCCGTCAGGTTCAGACTCTTGCGATTCTGGTCGAGCTTGAACTGCAGCGGCAGCACGCCCATGCCCACCAGGTTGGAGCGATGGATGCGCTCGAAGCTTTCAGCGATCACCGCCTTGACCCCCAGCAGGTTGGTGCCCTTGGCCGCCCAGTCCCGGCTCGAGCCGGTGCCATATTCCTGGCCAGCGATCACCACCAGGGGCGTGCCCGTGGCCTGGTACAGCATGGCGGCATCGTAGATCGGCATGCGTTCGCCACTGGGGATGTAGATCGTGTTGCCGCCTTCTTCGCCGTCGAGCATTTCGTTGCGAATGCGGATATTGGCGAAGGTGCCGCGCATCATCACTTGGTGGTTGCCGCGTCTGGAGCCGTAGGAGTTGAAGTCCCGTGGCTCCACGCCTTGTTCGCGCAGGTAGCGACCGGCCGGGCTGTCGGCCTTGATGTTGCCGGCCGGGGAGATGTGGTCGGTGGTCACCGAGTCTCCCAGCAGGGCCAGGACCCGGGCGCCCTCGACGTTCCTGACGGCCGGTGGGGGCCCGCCGATGTCGTCGAAGAACGGTGGGTGCTGGATGTAGGTCGAGTCATCCTGCCAGACGTAAGTCGCCGCTTGCGGCACTTCAATGGCCTGCCATTGCTCGTCACCGGCAAACACGGCGGCGTATTCCTTGTGGAACATGCTGGTGTTGACCTGGGCCACGGCGGCGGCCACTTCCTGGCTGCTGGGCCAGATGTCCCGCAGGTACACCGGCTTGCCGTCCCGGTCGTTGCCCAGCGGCTCGCTGCTGATATCGATGCGCACGGTGCCGGCCAGGGCATAGGCGACCACCAGCGGCGGCGAGGCCAGCCAGTTGGTCTTCACCAGTGGGTGCACCCGGCCTTCGAAGTTGCGGTTGCCCGACAATATCGAGGCCACGGTCAGGTCGGCTTTCTGGATGGCTTTTTCGATGGGGTCCGGCAACGGCCCGGAGTTGCCGATGCAGGTGGTGCAACCATAGCCCACCAAGTCGAAACCGAGTTTATCCAGGTACTCGGTCAGGCCGGCCGCGTTGTAGTAATCGGTGACCACCTTGGAGCCCGGCGCCAGGGAACTCTTGACCCAAGGCTTGCGGAGCAGGCCTTTTTCCACGGCTTTTTTCGCCAGCAGCCCGGCGGCCATCATCACGCTGGGGTTGGAGGTGTTGGTGCACGAGGTGATCGCGGCAATCACCACCGCGCCGTTTTTCAGGCGATGGGTGTGGCCTTCGTATTCGTATTCGGCTTCGCCCACCTGATCGGCATTGCCCACCGCGACGCCACCGCCGCCTTCACTTTCCAGGCGGCCTTCTTCTTTACTGGTGGGTTTGACCTGCAACCCCAGGAAGTCGCTGAAGGCCTGGCCGACATTCGGCAGCGAGACCCGGTCCTGAGGGCGCTTGGGCCCGGCGAGGCTGGCCTCGACGCTGCCCATGTCCAGCTCCAGGGTGTCGGTGAACACCGGTTCCTGGCCGGGCAGGCGCCACAGGCCTTGGGCCTTGCAATAGGCCTCCACCAGCTTCACGGTTTCTGCCGGCCGCCCGGACAGGCGCAGGTAATCCAGGGTCACGTCGTCCACCGGGAAGAACCCGCACGTGGCGCCGTATTCCGGGGCCATGTTGGCGATGGTGGCGCGGTCGGCCAGGGGTAGGTCGGCCAGACCGTCGCCATAGAACTCAACGAATTTGCCCACCACCCCTTTCTTGCGCAGCATCTGCGTGACGGTCAGCACCAGGTCGGTGGCGGTGATGCCTTCACGCAGCTTGCCGACGAGTTTGAAGCCGATGACCTCGGGAATCAGCATCGACACCGGTTGGCCGAGCATCGCCGCTTCCGCCTCGATCCCACCGACGCCCCAGCCCAGTACGCCGAGGCCGTTGATCATGGTGGTGTGGGAGTCGGTGCCCACCAGGGTGTCGGGGAAGGCGTAGGTGCGGCCGTCTTCTTCTTTGGTCCACACGGTGCGGCCCAGGTATTCAAGGTTGACCTGGTGGCAGATGCCGGTGCCCGGTGGCACCACGCTGAAATTATCGAAGGCGCTCTGGCCCCAACGCAGGAAGGCGTAGCGTTCGCCGTTGCGCTGCATTTCGATGTCGACGTTCTGCTCGAACGCCTGGCTGCTGGCGAACTTGTCCACCATCACCGAGTGGTCGATCACCAGGTCCACCGGCGACAACGGGTTGATCCGCTGGGGATCGCCGCCGGCCTTTTCCACGGCGGCGCGCATGGCGGCCAGGTCGACCACGGCGGGGACGCCGGTGAAATCCTGCATCAACACCCGTGCCGGGCGGTATTGGATCTCGCGGTCGGAGCGGCGCTCCTTGAGCCACCCGGCCAGGGCCTTGAGGTCGGCGCCGGTGACGGTTTTTTCATCTTCCCAGCGCAGCAGGTTTTCCAGCAGCACCTTCAAGGACATGGGCAGCTTGTCGAGGTCGCCCAGGCTTCGGGCGGCATCCGGCAGGCTGAAGTAGTGGTAGGTCCTGGCGTCGACTTGCAGTGTTTTAAGGGTTTTCAGGCTATCGAGGGACGGCATTGAAATCACTCCTTTGAGTCCGCACGGCTACGGACTGAGGGGACGGACAGAGCCTTTAACCTAGCCCTGTTTTGAGCGTATGACTAATCACTGGACTCTATCGCAAGGTTCGCGGTTCCGAACTCCGCTATCATGCGGCGGTTTTCGTGACAGGCTTTGCTACGGAGTTTCAATGAACACGCTTTTCATGCACTGCCGGCCGGGCTTCGAAGGCGAGGTCTGTTCCGAGATCGCCGAACACGCCGCACGGCTCAACGTGGCCGGCTACGCCAAGGCCAAACCGGCCAGTGCCTGCGCCGAATTTGTCTGTACTGAAGAGGACGGCGCCGAGCGGCTGATGCGCGGGCAGCGTTTTGCCGAGCTGATTTTTCCGCGCCAGTGGGCCCGTGGCACGTTCATCGAGTTGCCGGAAACCGACCGTATCAGCGTGATCCTGGCCCACATGTCGGCGTTCCCGACCTGCGGCAGCCTGTGGCTGGAGGTGGTCGACACCAATGACGGCAAGGAACTGTCGAACTTCTGCAAGAAATTCGAGGGCCCGCTGCGCAAGGCGTTGAGCGGGGCCGGCAAGCTGGTGGACGATCCGCGCAAGCCGCGCCTGTTGCTGACCTTCAAGAGTGGCCGCGAAGTGTTCCTGGGCCTGGCGGACGCGGATAACTCGGCGATGTGGCCGATGGGCATCCCGCGCCTGAAGTTCCCCCGGGAAGCACCGAGCCGCTCCACACTCAAGCTCGAAGAAGCCTGGCACCATTTCATCCCCCGGGACCAGTGGGACGAGCGCCTGCACAGTGACATGACCGGCGTGGACCTCGGTGCCGCGCCAGGCGGTTGGACTTGGCAACTGGTCAACCGGGGCATGCTGGTGACGGCCATCGACAACGGCCCGATGGCCGAAAGCCTGATGGACACCGGCCTGGTGCAGCACCTGATGGCGGACGGTTTTACCTTCAAGCCCAAACAGCCGGTGGACTGGATGGTCTGCGACATCGTCGAAAAGCCCGCGCGCAACGCGGCGATGCTGGAAGAGTGGATTGGCGAGGGCCATTGCCGCGAAGCCGTGGTCAACCTCAAACTGCCGATGAAACAGCGTTATGCCGAAGTCAAACGCCTGCTCGAACGCATCGCCGAGGGTTTCAAGGCCCGGGGCATCAAAGTCGAGATCGGTTGCAAGCAGCTGTACCACGACCGCGAGGAAGTGACGTGCCATTTGCGGCGGTTGGATACCAGGAAACCCAAGTCCCGCTGAAGCATTTAGCGAGCTTTTGTGGCGAGGGAGCTTGCTCCCGCTGGGTTGCGAAGCAACCCCAATGCCTTGTTGGGCTCCAAAGAGCGACGACTGCTTCGCAGCCGAGCGGGAGCAAGCTCCCTCGCCACAGGGGGTGATGCACCTCTGTTAAGCGCGCCGACATTGCGCGACAATGCCGGCCAGTTTCAGGAGTAGAACATGAGTGAAATGAACGACACGCCGGTCGACGGCACGCTGGATGCCACCGGCCTCAATTGCCCGGAACCGGTGATGATGCTGCACCAGCACATCCGCGACCTGGCCCCCGGTGGCCTGCTGAAAGTCATCGCCACCGACCCCTCGACCCGCCGCGACATCCCCAAGTTTTGCGTGTTCCTGGACCACGAACTGGTGGCCCAGCAGGAAGAGGCGGGCACCTACCTCTACTGGATCCGCAAGAAGCTCGCTTAATCCATCGAGCGGCTGAGGCGGATCTGCTTGCGCGCGCTGCGTGCCAGGCGGATCGAGAGCATCAGCGCCGCGCAGCTCAAGCCCACGATCAGGCCTTGCCACAATCCGCTCGGGCCGCTGGCCGCGCCGAGCCAGTCGGTCAGGCCCAAGGCGTAACCCACCGGCAGGCCGATGCCCCAATAGGCAAACAGGGTCAGGATCATCGTCACGCGGGTGTCCTGGTAGCCGCGCAACGCGCCCGCCGCCGTGACCTGGATCGCATCGGAAAACTGGAACAGCGCCGCGTAGACGATCAGCATCGACGCCACTTCGATCACCACCGGGTCGGCGGTATAGATCGCCGCGATAGGCCCGCGCAGCGCAAACATCAGGCTCGCCGACAGGCAAGCGTAGGCCAGGGCCGTGCCCATGCCCACGCCGGCGGCGAAGCGCGCTTCGCGAGGCTGACGACGGCCCAGGGCCTGGCCGACCCGCACCGTGACGGCCATGCCCAGGGAATAGGGGATCATGAAGACCAGGGAGCTGAAGTTCAGCGCGATCTGGTGCCCGGCCACCACTGTGGCACCGAGGCTGCCGATCAACAGCGCGATCACCGCGAAAATACTCGACTCGGCGAACACCGCGATGCCAATCGGTAAACCGATGCCCAGCAGGCGCTTGATGACCGTCCATTGTGGCCAGTCGAAACGGCCGAACAACCGACTCGACTGATAGGCCGGTGCCCAGCGGGCCCAACCGGCCATGCCCAGGGCCATGACCCACATCACGATGGCCGTGGCCCAGCCGCAACCGACACCCCCCATGGCGGGCACGCCCAGGTGCCCGTAGATGAAGATGTAATTGAGCGGAATGTTCAGCGCCAGCCCGCACAGCCCCAGCACCATCGCCGGTCGCGTGCGCCCCAGGCCGTCGCTGAAGCAGCGCAGCACGTGATACAGCGCCACGGCCGGCAGGCCCGTGCCGATGCCCCGCAGGTATTCCATGCACGGGCCGATCAATTCAGGATCGACTTTCATGACGTGCAGGATCGGCTCGGCGCTGAACAGCGCCAATGTCGCGATCAATCCCACCACCAACGCCAGCCACAGCGCCTGACGCACCAGCGGCCCGATCTCTTCAAACGTACCGGCGCCGAAGCGTTGGGCAACTTTGGGCGTGGTCGCCAGCAACGTGCCGGTCATCAACAGGAACACCGGTACCCAGATCGAGTTGCCCAGGGCCACGGCCGCCAAGTCTCGGGGGCCGACTCGACCAGCCATCACCGCGTCGACAAAGCCCATGGCGGTGGTTGCCAGTTGCGCCACCATGATCGGTAGGGCCAGGGCCAGCAAGGTCTTGAGTTCCAGACGAACCCGGGCCGGGCGGGAGAGGGCAGTGGGAGTGTCGGTGACAGGATTCACAGGGCAAACGTCCGAAAGGTTAAGCGCAAGGCGGCGAATTCTACGCCTTGACGCAGTGGTCAGGAAAAAACCTGTGTTGTGGATTTGTAATCGGCACTTCTGGCCTGTCTGCCTTTACCTGTGGCGAGGGAGCTTGCTCCCGCTGGACTGCGAAGCAGGCCTCAGCATCCTGGCGACTGCTGCGCAGCCGAGCGGGAGCAAGCTCCCTCGCCACAACAGCATTCGCTCCAGATCATTCGCTCCGGGTAATGCACAGGCCCAACGGAACGCCTACACTGCCCATCCCGCCAAAGGAGCTTTGCCATGCTGATCGTCGCCGACGAAAACATCCCCCTGCTTGATGCGTTTTTTCAAGGATTCGGCGAAATCCGCCGGGTACCGGGTCGCGGGATCGACCGGACGATGGTCGAGCACGCCGATGTGTTGCTGGTACGTTCGGTCAGTCAGGTCAATCGGGCCCTGCTGGAAGGCAGCAAGGTACGCTTCGTTGGCACTTGCACCATCGGTACCGACCACCTGGACCTGGATTATCTTGCCGAGGCGGGGATCCGCTGGGCCAGCGCGCCCGGCTGCAATGCCCGTGGCGTGGTGGACTATGTGCTGGGAAGCCTGATGACTCTGGCAGAAATCGAAGGTGTGGCGCTGGAGCAGCGGACCTTCGGCGTGGTTGGCGCGGGCCAGGTGGGCGGGCGGTTGATCGAGGTGCTCAAGGGGCTGGGCTGGACCGTGAAGGTCTGCGACCCGCCGCGTCAGGCTGCCGAGGGCGGCGACTATGTGAGCCTGGAGCAGATCATCGAGCAGTGTGATGTGATCAGCCTGCACACCCCGCTGACCCGCGACGGCGAGCAACCGACCTGGCACCTGTTCGACGAAGCGCGCCTGAACCAGCTCAAGCCCGGGACCTGGCTGATCAATGCGGCCCGCGGCCCGGTGATCGATAACGCCGCGCTGCGCGAGGTGTTGCTGGAGCGCGAAGACCTGCAAGCGGTGCTGGATGTCTGGGAGCAGGAGCCCACCGTGGATGTGGACCTGGCCGATTTGTGCGTGATCGCCACCCCGCACATTGCCGGTTACAGTCTCGATGGCCGTCAGCGTGGCACGACCCAGATCTACCAGGCCTTGTGCGCGTTCCTGGAGCGGCCGGTTGAAGTCAGCCTCAGCGATCTGCTGCCTCGGCCGTGGCTGGGTGGCATCACCCTGGATGCGGAAACCGACCCGGCATGGGCCTTGGCGGCGCTGTGCCGGAGCGTATACGACCCCCGCAGCGACGATGCGAATTTGCGCCGCAGCCTGGTGGGCACCGTCGACGAGCAACGCCGCGCGTTCGATGCCTTGCGCAAGCATTACCCGCCACGTCGGGAGATCGACAGTTTGAAGGTGCGTATCGAAGGGCAGTCGGCGGCTTTGCAGCAGATCATCACCGCGTTGGGCGCCACCCCCCTTTAAGTGTGGAGCGCTGTCGTGGCGAGGGAGCTTGCTCCCGCTCGGCTGCGCAGCAGCCGCCAGCTTTTTGGGCCTGCTGCGCAGTCCAGCGGGAGCAAGCTCCCTCGCCACAAGAGCCTTGGCACAAGAGCTCTTGTCACAATAGCCAGGCCATGAGGGCCTGCAAAATCAGCCGGCATAAAAAACCCGACATCAAGGTCGGGTTCAATCGAGACGGGCTGTGTCACTTTTGTTCGGCAGGCTTGACCAGTCGTTTTTCCAGCTCGCTGCAGGCTTTCTGGATCATGTCTTCGGTGATCGGTACTTCGCGCCCTTGGGCATCGATGAACGAGCAGCCCAGAGACTGGTCCGGTTGCGTGCGGATTACTTGAATCTTGTCGTCGCTGCTGTGTTGCAAGGACATGGCCTGTCTCCTCATCAGGTTGTATGCCTAGTTTAATGTCGCCAAGTGACCGAGCCATGACACTCCTTGTAGGTTCATGGCGACACCTTCACTCAATCAGAAACACAGTCGCGTTTCCAGTCAGACTTTAGACCGATAACATCTAGCCCCTAGTCGTTGTGGTCATATTTAACCTGACTCATTCTGATTCAATTTGGTTCCGCTGCGCGTTAGCGTCGCTGGCCGGCCTTTTCCCTGCTGCATAATCGGATGCCCCTGATGCTTTCTTCCCGACATCGCCGTGCCATACGCCTGGCCAGCGGCTTCATCGCCCCTTATCGCAAACAGGTCGCCGGCGCTTTGCTGGCCTTGATTGTCACCGCCGGCATTACCTTGTCCATGGGCCAAGGCATCCGCTTACTGGTGGACCAGGGCTTCATGACCCGCTCGCCGCACCTGCTCAATCAATCCATCGGCCTGTTCATGGTGCTGGTGGTGGGGTTGGCGATCGGTACGTTTGCGCGTTTTTACCTGGTGTCCTGGATCGGCGAGCGGGTGGTGGCGGATATCCGGCGGCAGGTCTTCAATCATCTGGTGTACTTGCACCCGGGTTTCTACGAAAACAACCGCAGTTCGGAAATCCAGTCACGGTTGACCACTGACACGACCTTGCTGCAATCGGTGATCGGCTCGTCGCTGTCGTTGTTTTTGCGCAACGCCTTGATGGTGGTGGGCGGCATCGTGCTGCTGTTCATCACCAATCCCAAACTGACCAGCATCGTGGTGATTGCCCTGCCACTGGTACTGGCGCCGATCCTGATCTTTGGTCGTCGAGTGCGCAGCTTGTCGCGCGAGAGCCAGGACCGCGTTGCCGACGTCGGCAGCTACGTCTCCGAAACCCTCGGCCAGATCAAGACCGTGCAGGCGTACAACCACCAAGTCCAGGATGAACAGCGTTTTTCCGTGACGGTGGAGCAGGCCTTCGACACCGCTCGCAAGCGCATTGCCCAGCGGGCCTGGCTGATCACCCTGGTGATCGTGCTGGTGCTGGGGGCGGTGGGGGTGATGCTCTGGGTCGGTGGCATGGATGTGATCGCCGGGCGGATTTCCGGTGGCGAGTTGGCGGCGTTCGTGTTCTACAGCCTGATCGTCGGCAGTGCCTTCGGCACCCTGAGCGAAGTGATCGGCGAGTTGCAGCGGGCGGCCGGTGCGGCAGAGCGCATTGCCGAGCTGCTGCGTTCGGAAAACATCATCCAGCCGCCGGCTTCAGGCCTGGTGACCTTGCCGGCCCGAGTTCGCGGTGATTTGCGTCTGGAAGGCGTGCGTTTTTCCTATCCGTCCCGGCCGGACAGTTATGCGGTCGACGGTCTCGACCTGAGTATCAAGGCCGGTGAGACCCTGGCCCTGGTCGGGCCTTCCGGGGCGGGCAAGTCGACGGTCTATGATTTGCTGCTGCGTTTCTATGATCCCGTGCAAGGACAGATCCTGATCGACGATGTGCCGTTGACTCGACTCGATCCGCTGGACCTGCGCCGGCATTTCGCCCTGGTTTCACAAAGCCCGGCGCTGTTTTTCGGCACGGTGGAAGAGAACATCCGCTATGGCAACCCGCAGGCGTCGTCGGCGCAGGTGCGCGAGGCCGCACAGATCGCCCACGCCCACGACTTCATCGAAAAAATGCCCGACGGTTACCAGACTCACTTGGGCGACGGCGGCCTCGGGCTATCCGGCGGCCAGCGCCAACGCCTGGCCATCGCCCGAGCGTTGCTCGTGGATGCGCCGATCCTGCTGCTGGATGAAGCCACCAGCGCCCTCGATGCGCAAAGCGAACACTTGATCCAGCAAGCCTTGCCCAGCCTGATGAAAAACCGTACGACGTTGGTGATCGCCCACCGCCTGGCCACGGTGAAAAACGCCGATCGGATCGCGGTGATGGACCAAGGCAAGGTGGTTGCCGTGGGCACTCACCAGGAGCTTGTCGCCAGCAATGCGCTGTATGCGCGGTTGGCGGCGTTGCAGTTCAATCAGCAGGCTGAGGATGTTCGATGAGTGCTGATGCCAGCATGTTGGGGCATTATGTCGGCCAGCCTCTGGCATGGATGAGGGTATGAGTCGTTATACGCCACCGTTAACCCTGACAACCCGAATGCTGGGATTGATCGCTGATATCAGCGAGCAGATCGGCCAGCTTTCGGCTGTAAGTGATAATCAGCAGACCCCGCAACTGCGCCGAGGAAATCGGATTCGCACGATCCATGCTTCCCTGGCGATCGAAAACAATACTTTGAGTGTCGAGCAGGTAACTGCGGTTCTGGCCGGGCAACGAGTGCTGGGATTACCCCGTGAAATCCAGGAGGTGCGCAATGCCTTTGCTGCCTACGAAGCCATGCCTGGCTGGCGGCCCGATAGCCGGATCGATCTGCTCAAGGGACATGAACTACTGATGCACGGTTTGATTGACGATGCCGGGCAGTTACGCCGTGCCGGCGTGGGCATTTATCGAGGTGATCAGCTGGTGCATATGGCGCCGCCGCCCAGTCGGGTGACGGATTTGATTGACGATTTGTTGGCGTGGGCCGGAACGTGCGATTGGCATCCTTTGATCATTAGCTGTGTTTTTCACTACGAGTTCGAGTTCATCCATCCCTTTGCAGACGGTAATGGGCGAATGGGGCGTCTATGGCAAACCTTGATTCTTAGTCGATGGCGACCTGTACTGGCCTATCTGCCAGTACGGGATCAGCAGGATGCTTATTACGCTGCGTTATCGGCTGCCGACCGGCTGGCTGAGGCGACACCTTTTGTTGAGTTCATGTTGCAGTCGCTGAGTGTGGCGCTCGGAGAGGCGATCCGTAACGAGCCGGCTACCGACCAAGTAACCGACCAAGTAGCAAGACTGCTTCAGGCGCTACACAACGGCAATTCACTCAAGGTCAACGAACTGATGGTTCAGCTGGGATTGGCTCATAGAGCTACCTTCCGTGCTAATTACCTCAAGCCGGCATTGGTGGCCGGATTGATCGAAATGACCAACCCTCAATCGCCCAATAGTCCCGTACAGCGGTATCGTCTCACCTCGCAGGGTAAGCAAGCACTGGTGCATCCTCGCTGAGATTTTTTGGCACACAAAAAAGTGGAAGCTATTGCTCCCACATGAGCATTTTTCACTCACTGATCATCGAAATACCGCTCATGCCAGTCCACCAGCGGTTGCGGCGAGTTGAGTTTCTGGCCGTAGATCACCGAGTATGACAATACGTTCTGCACGTATTGGCGGGTTTCGTCGAAAGGGATGCTCTCGACCCAGACGTCGAAGCTCAAGTGGTCGGCGCCGCGCAGCCACTGGCGCACGCGACCGGGGCCGGCGTTGTAGGCCGCCGAGGCGAGGACGCGGTTGCCGTTGAACTGGCTATGAACCTGGCTCAGGTAGGCCGCGCCCAACTGGATGTTCTTGTCCGGGTTCAACACTTGTTGGGGGGAGGCCAGGGGAATGCTGAACTTGCGTGCGGTTTCCTTGGCGGTGCCAGGCATCAGTTGCATCAGGCCGGCGGCGCCGACGCTGGAGCGGGCGTCATCCATGAACGCACTTTCCTGGCGGGTAATGGCGAACGCCCAACTTGGATGCAAGCCGCGGATCTTGGCTTCGCGCACCAGGGTCTCGCGGTGGGCCATGGGGAAGCGGATGTCCAGATCGTCCCAGTACTTGGCCTGGCTGATGGTGCGAATGGCCGGGAAATACCATTTCAGGTCATAAGCCAGTTTCGCCTGGGCAACCATCTCGTCCCGGTTGAAGTGCCGGCTGACGTGATACCACTCGCGGCGTCCGTCGACGATGTCTCCACGGGCATGAAATTCCAGCGCCCGACGCACGCCAGGCGTGTTGCGCACCTTGTTGATCAGTGCCTGGCTCATCACCAGTGGCTTGTTGACAAGCGAATAGGGCGACTGGGAACGGTCGGCGGCCAGGAAGCCATAGAAGTCCCGCTCACGGGCCAGGTGCTTGTAGAGCGTCAGGGCTTCCGGGTTCTGCGGCTGCGCCAGCTCCAGCGTGCGGGCTTGCCAATACCGCCAGCGGTTGGTGCTGGCCAGCGACTCGGGCAAACGGCGGGTCAGTTGGTAGGCATCGTCCCAACGAGCGAGGCGTAACAGCAGGCGCAAGCGCCATTCCGAAACAGTGTCATCGCGCAACTCCGGGTCGTATTTCGTCATCACGTCCAGGGCGCGGCTGTCGAAGCGCTTGGCCAGGGTCAGACCGATCTCTCGGGCGATCGCGACTTTTTCATCCCGGGAAAAGTGCATGGTGCTGGCGTAGCCATCCAGCAATGCCATGGCTTTTTCCGGGTCCTGACGGGCCAGGCGACGCAGGCCGAGGCTGACGATATCGGACATTGGTTCATCGGCCGGACTGAAGCGCGAGGACTGGTTGAGCAACTCGGGCTTTTGCGCCACGTCCACCAGCAATTTGCCGCGGGGAGCGAGGGTGGTCAGGCCGCTGACCAGGCTGTTGGCCAGCGGGTAATTGCGCGCCTGGGCGGCCAGCTTGGTGCGCTCCCAGCGTTTCTGTTCGGTCAACTGACCCTGGGAGGCCCACAGGCCGAACAACGTGTCGCAGGCCTGGGGCTGGGACTTGCCGGTGAGCCAGAGCTTTTCGGTGTTGGCGTAGCCTTCGGCCTTCAGGCCATGGCTGAGTTGGTACTGAGCGTTGAGGCAGTCCAGTTCGGTGAAGTTGAGCTTGGGGTCGTAATACTTGACGAAGGTCGCCCAATCGCCGCGCTCGGCCAGCCAGCGCAACCAACGCAGCTTCATCCAGTTGGCCTGGGGCAGGTCACCATGCTCGGCGAGGAATTTTTCGATTTCGGCGTTGCTGGCGCTCTTGAGGCGAGCGGTCAGTTCGTCGTAGGCCAGGTACGGTTCCAGCGGGTAATCGCGCAGGGCCTGGCTGTAGCGAAAGTAGGGGCCGGAATCACCCTTGGCCAAGGCACGCTTGGCCTCGTTGTAATACTGGCGCTGAGTGGAGATATCCACCGCCTGAGCGGATTGAACGGCAGTGGCACATACAAAAAAACACGATAAAACACTGAAAAGGCGACTGCGCATGAGACGTCCGGGCAGAAAAAACATGACAAGCCCAAGGGTTAACCCAGGGTAACTGTCTGTAGCTTAGCCTTTTGCCAGCAGCCGGCGAAAGCTTTGCGGGGCCGTCGGTGCAAGTTCGCAACATTTGTTATGCAGAGTGCTTCAGTGGCGAAATTGGCGGACCCTTGAGGCCTCTTCTCAGGTAGAATGCGCGCCCGGTTTTTGGAGAAGCTCATGACCCTGCTCAAATTCAGCGATGTGTCCCTTGCTTTCGGCGCTATGCCGTTGTTGGACAAGGTGTCCTGGCAGATCGCCCGTGGTGAGCGGGTGTGCATCATCGGCCGCAACGGCACTGGCAAGTCCAGCATGATGAAGCTGGTCAAGGGCGATCAAAAGCCTGACGACGGCTCGGTCTGGCGTGCGCCAGGCCTGAAAATCGGCGAATTGCCCCAGGAACTGCCGGTGGCCGACGAGCGGACCGTGTTCGACGTGGTCGCCGAAGGCCTGGACGGTGTCGGCGCGCTGTTGGCCGAGTATCACCATTTGAGCCAGAACATCGTCACCGATGCCGACCTGGACAAGTTGATGCATGTGCAGCACGACCTTGAAGCCCGTGACGGCTGGCGCCTGCAGCAACTGGTCGACAGCACCCTGAGCCGCCTGCAATTGCCGGCCGACAAGACCCTCGCCGAGTTGTCCGGCGGCTGGCGTCGCCGCGTCCTGCTGGCTCAGGCCCTGGTGTCCGAGCCGGACCTGCTGCTGCTCGACGAACCGACCAACCACCTGGACATCGGCGCCATCGCCTGGCTTGAAGAAGCCCTGAAAGACTTCCAGGGGGCGGTGCTGTTCATCACCCACGACCGTTCCTTCCTGCAGAACCTGGCAACGCGCATCCTTGAACTGGATCGCGGCGGCCTGATCGACTGGAACGGCGACTACGCCAGCTTCCTGGTGCACAAGGAAGCGGCGCTGGCGGCGGAAGAAACCGCCAATGCGTTGTTCGACAAGAAGTTGGCCCAGGAAGAGGTCTGGATTCGCCAGGGCATCAAGGCGCGTCGCACCCGCAACGAAGGCCGTGTGCGTGCGCTCAAGGCTTTGCGCATGGAGCGCAGTGAGCGTCGCGAGCGCACCGGTAAGGCCAACATTCAGTTGGATACCGCTGACAAGTCCGGCAAGCAGGTGATGGTGCTTGAGAACGTGAGCTTCGCGCACCCTGGCGGCCCGTTCCTGATCAAGGACTTCTCCATGGTCCTGCAGCGTGGCGATCGTATCGGCCTGCTGGGCGCCAACGGCACCGGCAAGACCACCCTGCTCAAGCTGATGCTGGGTGGCCTGGTGCCGACCAGCGGCAAGGTGGAAGAGGGCACGAAGATCGACGTCGCCTATTTTGACCAGTTGCGTCATCAACTGGATCTGGAAAAGACCGTGATCGATAACGTGGCCGAAGGCCGCGACTTCATCGATATCGATGGCCAGAGCCGCCATGTGCTGAGCTATCTCGGCGATTTTCTCTTCAGCCCCCAGCGTGCCCGTACGCCGGTCAAGGCATTGTCGGGTGGTGAGCGCGCCCGTTTGTTGCTGGCCAAGTTGTTCAGCAAGCCGGCGAACCTGCTGGTGCTCGACGAACCTACCAACGACCTGGACGTGGAAACCCTGGAATTGCTGGAAGAGGTGCTGCTGACCTTCAACGGCACCGTCTTGATGGTCAGTCACGACCGGGCATTTCTCGACAACGTGGTCACCAGCACCCTGGTGTTCGAAGGCGAAGGCCTGGTTCGCGAATACGTCGGTGGTTATCAGGACTGGCTGCGCCAGGGCGGCTCGCCGCGTCTGCTGGGGGTCACCGAGAGCAAGTCCGGCAAGGCCGACCTGAATTCGGCGGTGGTCAAGGCCGAGCCAGCCCCGGTTGCCGCAGCAGCCCCGGCCCCGGCGAAGAAAAAGCTCAGCTACAAGCTGCAGCGTGAGCTGGAAGCCTTGCCGGGTGATATCGACGCGAAGGAGCAGCAGATCGCAGCGGTGGAAGCCGAAATGGCCGACGCCGGGTTCTACCAGCGGCCAGCGGCCGAAACTGCCAAGGTGATTGCGCAGTTGGAGCAGTTGCAGGCCGAGCTGGACGCGCTGGTCGAGCGTTGGGCCGAGCTGGACGCTTGATCCATTGAGATAAGAAATCCCGGTGCTCAGCGATGAGCGCCGGGATTTTTATTTGAAATACCATCCCCTGTGGGATCCCTGTGGGAGCGAGCTTGCTCGCGATGGCGGTGTGTCAGCCAACATCAATGTCGCTGATCTACCGCTATCGCGAGCAAGCTCGCTCCCACAGGGGTATGGGGTTATGCGCGCTTGACCAGATGCACCGCCAGCACATCGCAAGGCGCGCCATGCAGCACATCGTTGGCGGTCGAGCCCAGCAGCAGCGCCAGGCCGTGGCGACCATGGCTGCCGACGACAATCAGGTCGCAACCCTGTTCCTTGGCCAGGTGATGGATCTCCTGGCGCGGCTGGCCGTAGGTCAGGTGGCTGAACTCCTTCTTCAGGGCCGGGTATTTCACGATCAGTCGGTCAAGGCGTTCCTTGGCCTGGTCGAATTGCTGCTGCTGCAACTGGGAAAGGTCCATCGGCACGTCGCCGCCGAAGGCCATGGCCATCGGTTCGACGATATGCACCAGCGACAGCTGGGTGTCTCGGCCTTCGCAAAGGGCGAGGGCGCGCTTGACGACCGGATCGCATTCTTCAGTGAGGTCAACGGCGACCAGAACGTGTTTGTAGTACATGGAAGAGCACTCCAGAGAATTGCGATACGGTAAGTATGGCTGGTTTCAAGCGCATTGACGGCGACCTGGGTCAATGGGCTCATCAGAATCGGGGAGTACGAATATGACGGTCTGGATAGTGCTGTCAATCCTGTTGGTGGTGTTAAGTCCGCTGGCATGGTTGCGTCCGTCCCGTGTACAGAGCGGTCGCATGGCCCTGCGCATGGAAGCGCGACGCCTGGGCCTGGCCATGCAACTGGCGCCGCAGGAGTGGCCGCACTGGCTCGGCCAACAGCCGCCAAACCCCTGCGCCCAGTACTATCGGCCTCGGCGCGGCAGTCAGCCAGCCTGTTGGAGCTACTGGCAAACTGCGCCGGGCGTTTGGGTCAATCAGTGGCGGGAAGTCTGTCTGGATGAGTCCCTGCTCAATCATTTCGAAAAATTGCCGGCCAACGTCTACAAAGTTGAAGCCGACGGGCAAATGATCGCCTTGTATTGGGGTGAAAAGGGCGAAGCCACTGTTTTGCAGGACATTGCCAGCACGCTCAAGGCACTCGCCTGAGCGACTTTAGCCGCGTAGGAGCTGTCGAGCGAAGCGAGGCTGCGATCTTTCCCCAGGCACTTGAATCTCAAGCGAAAGATCAAAAGATCGCAGCCTTTGGCAGCTCCTACAGGCATAAAAAAGCCCGACAGTCTCATCGGGCGGGTTGGCCAGGCAGGCCGGTAATCGATCTCGTCTCAGGGCGTGCGTCGCAGCGCCCTTCGTTCCGTAAAATTCAATCGCGCTCCCGACAGCGTAGTCGGCTGGATCCGATCTGTCTGGAATTAGGGCGATTTTTCTAATAATTGATTCTATGAATGGCTGCTCATGCGGTGCCGTGTTGCGGATCCGTAGGGTACGGAAAAGACCGTAAAGTCGCGTTCACGCCGATGTTTAGGGCGATTGACAATTGTCGGAAATTCCGTGAAGGTGACGTACCCAAATCAAACGGGCGTATGAATTGAGCGTTTGTATTTTCAGACGGCTCCTACAGACCCCGACTATCGCGTTGACGGGTGTGCCTGGCGGATTGGCGTAGCATCGACGGTAACGTCAGTGCCACACCTGCGGTCAGCGTCCAACGTGTACTGTTCAGCTTCCATATCGTGGAGATCAGTTGATGATTTACGAAGGTAAAGCCATCACGGTTAAGGCTCTTGAAAGTGGCATCGTCGAACTGAAATTCGACCTCAAGGGTGAGTCCGTCAACAAGTTCAACCGTCTAACCCTGAATGAATTGCGTCAGGCTGTAGACACTATCAAGGCAGATGCTTCGATCAAGGGTGTGATCGTCAGCAGCGGCAAGGACGTGTTCATCGTCGGTGCCGACATCACCGAATTCGTCGACAACTTCAAGCTGCCCGATGCCGAACTGATCGCTGGCAACCTCGAAGCCAACCGTATTTTCAGCGACTTCGAAGACCTCAACGTACCGACCGTCGCGGCCATCAACGGCATTGCCCTGGGTGGCGGTCTGGAAATGTGCCTGGCGGCGGATTACCGTGTCATGGCCACCACGGCCAAGATCGGCCTGCCGGAAGTCAAGCTGGGCATCTACCCAGGTTTTGGCGGTACCGTGCGCCTGCCGCGCCTGATCGGTGCCGACAACGCCATCGAGTGGATTGCCGCCGGCAAGGAAAACCGCGCTGAAGACGCGCTGAAAGTCGGTGCCGTGGATGCCGTGGTCGAACCAGGCAAACTCCAGGAAGCGGCGCTTGAGACGATCAAGCGCGCCATCAGCGGCGAGTTCGACTACAAGGCCAAGCGCCAGCCGAAGCTGGAAAAGCTCAAGCTCAACGCCATTGAACAAATGATGGCCTTCGAAACCGCCAAGGGTTTCGTGGCAGGTCAAGCAGGCCCGAACTACCCGGCGCCGGTCGAAGCGATCAAGACCATCCAGAAAGCCGCGAACTTCGGTCGCGACAAGGCCCTGGAAGTCGAGGCCGCCGGCTTCGTCAAGCTGGCCAAGACCTCGGCTGCACAAAGCCTGATCGGTCTGTTCCTCAACGACCAGGAGCTGAAGAAAAAGGCCAAGGCCTACGACGAGATCGCCCGTGACGTGAAGCAGGCCGCCGTGCTCGGCGCCGGCATCATGGGGGGCGGCATCGCCTACCAGTCGGCGTCCAAAGGCACGCCGATCCTGATGAAAGACATCAACGAACACGGGATCGAGCAGGGCCTGGCCGAAGCCGCCAAGCTGCTGGTCGGCCGTGTCGACAAAGGTCGCATGACCGCCGCGAAGATGGCCGAAGTGCTCAACGGCATTCGTCCAACCCTGTCCTATGGCGATTTCGGCCATGTCGATCTGGTGGTCGAAGCGGTTGTCGAGAACCCGAAGGTCAAGCAGGCGGTACTGGCCGAAGTCGAAGACAAGGTCAAAGAGGACACCATCCTCGCCTCGAACACTTCGACCATCTCCATTTCGTTGCTGGCCAAGGCCCTCAAGCGTCCGGAGAACTTCGTCGGCATGCACTTCTTCAACCCGGTGCACATGATGCCGCTGGTGGAAGTGATCCGTGGTGAGAAGTCCAGCGAGCAGGCGATTGCCACCACCGTGGCCTACGCCAAGAAAATGGGCAAGAACCCGATCGTCGTCAACGACTGCCCGGGCTTTTTGGTCAACCGCGTGCTGTTTCCGTACTTCGGCGGTTTCGCCAAGCTGGTCAGTGCCGGTGTGGACTTCGTGCGCATCGACAAGATCATGGAAAAATTCGGCTGGCCGATGGGCCCGGCGTACCTGATGGACGTGGTCGGCATCGACACCGGCCACCACGGTCGCGACGTCATGGCCGAAGGCTTCCCGGATCGCATGAAGGACGACCGCCGTTCGGCCGTCGACGTGCTCTACGAAGCCAAGCGCCTGGGCCAGAAGAACGGCAAGGGCTTCTACGCCTATGAGACCGACAAGCGCGGCAAGCAGAAGAAGGTCGCCGACTCGTCGGTGCTGGAAGTGCTCAAGCCGATCGTCTACGAGCAGCGCGAAGTCACCGACGAAGACATCATCAACTGGATGATGATCCCGCTGTGCCTCGAAACCGTGCGTTGCCTGGAAGATGGCATTGTCGAAACCGCCGCCGAAGCCGACATGGGTCTGGTCTACGGTATCGGTTTCCCTCCATTCCGTGGCGGTGCGCTGCGCTACATCGATTCGATCGGTGTGGCCGAGTTCGTTGCCCTGGCTGACCAGTACGCTGATCTGGGCGCGCTGTACCACCCGACCGCGAAGCTGCGTGAAATGGCCAAGAACGGCCAGCGTTTCTTCGGTTAAGCGCCCAACGACTAGAGCGAGAGAACATTTATGAGCTTGAATCCTAGAGACGTCGTGATTGTCGACTTCGGTCGTACGCCGATGGGCCGCTCCAAGGGCGGCATGCACCGCAACACCCGTGCCGAAGACATGTCGGCGCACCTGATCAGCAAGCTGCTGGAACGCAACGTCAAGGTCGACCCCAACGAAGTCGAAGATGTGATCTGGGGCTGTGTGAACCAGACCCTGGAGCAGGGCTGGAACATTGCCCGCATGGCCTCGCTGATGACCCAGATTCCTCACACCGCGGCCGGCCAGACCGTCAGCCGCCTGTGCGGTTCGTCCATGAGCGCGTTGCACACCGCCGCCCAGGCGATCATGACCGGCAACGGTGATGTGTTCGTGGTCGGTGGGGTCGAGCACATGGGGCACGTGAGCATGATGCACGGCGTTGATCCGAACCCGCACATGTCGCTGTACGCGGCAAAAGCCTCGGGCATGATGGGCCTGACCGCGGAAATGCTCGGCAAGATGCACGGCATCACCCGCGAACAGCAGGACGCCTTTGGCGTGCGCTCCCACCAACTCGCCCACAAGGCGACCGTGGAAGGCAAGTTCAAGGATGAGATCATCCCGATGCAGGGCTACGACGAGAACGGTTTCCTGAAGCTGTTCGACTACGACGAAACCATTCGTCCGGAAACCACCCTGGAAAGCCTGGCGGCCCTCAAGCCGGCCTTCAATCCGAAGGGCGGCACCGTGACGGCTGGTACTTCGTCGCAGATCACCGACGGTGCCTCGTGCATGATCGTGATGTCGGCCCAGCGTGCCCAGGACCTGGGTATCCAGCCGATGGCGGTGATTCGTTCGATGGCCGTGGCGGGTGTGGACCCGGCGATCATGGGCTATGGTCCAGTACCGGCCACGCAGAAAGCCTTGAAGCGCGCAGGCCTGGGTATTGCCGATATCGACTTCTTCGAACTCAACGAAGCTTTCGCTGCACAGGCCCTGCCCGTGCTGAAAGATTTGAAAGTGCTCGACAAGATGAACGAGAAGGTTAACCTGCACGGCGGCGCGATCGCCCTGGGTCACCCGTTCGGTTGCTCCGGTGCGCGTATCTCCGGCACGCTGCTCAACGTCATGAAGCAGAATGGCGGCACCTTCGGTGTGTCGACCATGTGCATTGGCCTCGGCCAGGGCATCGCCACTGTCTTCGAACGCGTCTAAGCGTTACGTTGATGGAAGCCGGGGCCAAGTGCCCCGGTTTTTGTTTTTTCGGGTTTAGTAGAAAAGATTTTGTTTTTATTTTGAAAAAAATTGAGTGAGTGCCAAGCATGCCGATACAACCTGGGCTCTACCAGCATTACAAAGGTCCGCAGTACCGCGTATTCAGCATCGCGCGGCATTCCGAAACCGAAGAAGAAGTGGTCTTCTATCAAGCCCTGTATGGCGATTACGGCTTTTGGGTGCGTCCCTTGAGCATGTTCCAGGAGTCCGTCGAGGTTGACGGCGAACAGGTGCCACGCTTTGCTTTGGTGCAGGCCGAGGAGAGCATTTTTTCCAAGCCTTGAGGCTGGCATGCCGGCAACCCTGCGCTTGACCTCACCTTGCAGCCACTATATATAGCGGTGCCGCGTCAGGCGCCAACCGCCTTTCACTTTTTAGAATTCAGGAATTTTCTGATCCATGGGCAAATCGCTGGTCATTGTGGAATCCCCGGCTAAGGCCAAGACCATCAACAAGTATCTGGGCAACCAATACGTGGTGAAGTCGAGTATCGGCCATATCCGAGACCTGCCCACCAGCGGTTCGGCTAGCGCCAGCAAGGAGCCAGCCGCCAAGCGCGGCAAGGCTGCTGCCGGTGAAGCGCCGGCGCTGTCGCCCAAAGAGAAGGCGCGCAAGCAGCTGGTCTCACGCATGGGGGTCGATCCGGAACACGGCTGGAAAGCCAAGTACGAGATCCTCCCGGGCAAGGAAAAGGTCATCGAAGAGCTGCGCCGGCTCGCCAAGGATGCCGACACCATCTATCTCGCGACGGACTTGGACCGCGAAGGGGAAGCCATTGCCTGGCACCTGCGCGAAGCCATTGGTGGGGATGACAGCCGCTACAAGCGCGTGGTGTTCAACGAAATCACCAAGAAGGCCATCCAGGAAGCCTTCTCCCAGCCGGGCGAACTGGATATCGATCGGGTCAACGCCCAACAGGCGCGTCGCTTCCTCGACCGCGTGGTGGGCTACATGGTCTCGCCGCTGCTGTGGGCCAAGATCGCCCGCGGCCTGTCGGCCGGGCGTGTGCAGTCGGTCGCCGTGAAGCTGGTGGTGGAGCGCGAGCGCGAGATCCGGGCGTTCATCCCTGAAGAGTATTGGGAAGTCCACGCCGACCTCGGCACGGCCAAGGGCGCGACTGTGCGCTTCGACGTGGCCCGTGAGAAGGGCGAAGCCTTCAAACCGCTCAACGAAGCCCAGGCCATGGCGGCTCTGGAGAAGCTCAAGGCTTCCAGCTACAGCATCGTCAAGCGCGAAGACAAGCCGACCAGCAGCAAACCGTCGGCACCGTTCATCACCTCCACGCTGCAACAGGCCGCGAGCAATCGCCTGGGCTTTGGCGTGAAGAAAACCATGATGATGGCCCAGCGTCTGTACGAAGCCGGTTACATCACTTACATGCGTACCGACTCGACCAATCTTTCGGTCGATGCCGTGGCGATGGCGCGCACTTATATAGAAAGCGAGTTCGGCAAGAAGTACCTGCCGGAAACGCCGAACGTCTACAGCAGCAAGGAAGGCGCGCAGGAGGCTCACGAAGCGATTCGTCCGTCCGACGCCAACACCGAACCAAGCAAGCTGTCGGGCATGGAACGCGATGCCGAGCGTCTCTACGAGCTGATCTGGCGCCAGTTCCTGGCCTGCCAGATGCTGCCGGCGCAATACCTGTCGACCACGGTCAGCGTCGGTGCCGGGGACTTCGAGCTGCGTGCCAAGGGCCGCATCCTGAAGTTCGATGGCTACACCCGCGTCATGCCGCAAATCACCAAGCCTGGGGATGACGACGTCCTGCCGGACATGGCCCAGGGCGACGTGATGAAGCTGATCAAGCTCGATCCGACCCAGCACTTCACCAAGCCACCGGCCCGTTACTCCGAAGCCAGCCTGGTCAAGGAAATGGAAAAGCGTGGCATCGGTCGTCCTTCGACCTACGCCGCCATCATTTCCACCATCCAGGACCGCGGCTATGTGGCGCTGCACAACCGTCGTTTCTATTCGGAAAAGATGGGCGACATCGTCACCGAGCGTCTGTCCGAGAGCTTCTCGAACCTGATGGACTACGGCTTCACCGCCGGCATGGAAGAGAACCTCGACGATGTGGCCCAGGGCGAGCGGGACTGGAAAAACGTGCTCGACGAGTTCTACGGCGACTTCAAGAAAAAACTCGAAGTAGCTGAAAGCCCTGACAGCGGCATGCGCGCCAACCAGCCGGTCATGACTGACATTCCATGCCTGACCTGCGGGCGTCCGATGCAAATCCGGACCGCCTCGACCGGCGTATTCCTCGGTTGCTCGGGCTACAGCCTGCCGCCCAAGGAACGCTGCAAGGCCACAGTCAACCTGGTGCCGGGCGACGAAATCGCCGCGGACGACGAGGGCGAATCGGAATCTTTGGTGCTGCGTGGCAAGCATCGCTGCCCGATCTGCAGCACGGCGATGGATGCCTACCTGCTGGACGAGAAGCGCAAGCTGCACATCTGCGGTAACAACCCGGATTGTGCCGGCTACGAGATTGAAGAGGGCACTTATCGCATCAAGGGCTACGAAGGCCCGAGCCTGGAATGCGACAAGTGTGGCAGCGAGATGCAGCTCAAGACCGGCCGTTTCGGCAAGTTCTTCGGTTGCACCAACCCAACCTGCAAGAACACCCGCAAACTGCTCAAGAGCGGCGACGCGGCGCCGCCGAAGATGGACCCGGTGAAGATGCCTGAACTCAAGTGCGAGAAGGTCAACGACACCTACATCCTGCGCGACGGCGCCTCCGGCCTGTTCCTGGCGGCCAGCCAGTTCCCGAAAAACCGTGAGACCCGTGCGCCATTGGTGATGGAGATCGTGCCGCACAAGGACGAAATCGATCCGAAGTACCATTTCCTCTGCGAGGCACCGCAGAAGGATCCGGAAGGGCGCCCGGCGGTCATTCGCTACAGCCGCAAGACCAAGGAGCAGTACGTGCAGACCGAAGTCGACGGCAAGCCGACTGGCTGGAAGGCCTATTACGACGGCGGTAAGTGGACGGTCGAAGACAAGCGCTGATTGTGGCGCCTGTTCGAAAAAAAACGGGGCCAAGCGAGATTCCCTGTGGCGAGGGTGCTTGCTCCCGCTGGGCGGCGTAGCCGCCCCCAACAGGGCCCGACTGAACAAAAGGCCGCATGACAACCCATGGGTTTTCATGCGGCCTTTTGTTTTTGGCTTGCAGTGGCCTCGGTTGATCCACGACACTGTCGCACTTGCGTGAAGCTTTCATTTCGTTGGGGAGATGCCGCCATGGCCCACGAACTCTATACCCGCACCAATCAGAAAATCTATTTCGCCGGCCTGTCGCTCGAAGCGCTCACCAGGGCCGAGGACGGGCGTGCGATGAATTCCCCGGCGTTGCTCCAGGCAGGGCGCGAGTCCGCGTTGTTTCACCTGTACGGTGCGTTGTTGGGGTTGTGCCATGAAATCGCCGGTTTCTATCGCCTGCCACAAGCGAATGCCCCGCGGGCCGAGCTGTTGTTGACCCGCGAAGTACTGGAAACCATCGCTATTCCGGAATTGGCCGAAATGGTCGAACTGGCGCATAACCCGGAAACCTGGCTGGCGAAGCTATTGGCGGCCCATGCGGCGTTGTTCGAGCCGCCACGAGCCCCGCGCAAGCCCAAGGGAGACGTGACCCAGCCGTTGATCGTGGCGGTCAATCTGGACGAGCAAGACTCTGAGCAGGAGTTGAGCCGGGAGGAGCTGGAGAGCTGGCGCCAGAACCT
Source organism: Pseudomonas sp. FSO-7 (assembly GCF_059579345.1). Taxonomy (NCBI): domain Bacteria; kingdom Pseudomonadati; phylum Pseudomonadota; class Gammaproteobacteria; order Pseudomonadales; family Pseudomonadaceae; genus Pseudomonas; species Pseudomonas sp. FSO-7. The sequence goes on from NZ_CM184193.1 coordinate 2,177,633, forward strand.
CAAGAGTCTGGCGATACGCTTTCGTGAAGGGTTGAACGAGTGCTGAGTTTTTCACCAGCCCGTTACGTTCATTGATAACGCTTGGTCAAGATCCTGAGCGGAGCCTGGCCGATGACTATATAATCCTCGCCTTTCGTGGAGAACAGACTTTTATGCCTACGTCCTTTCTAGAAATTGTCGAACTTCCTGATGGCCGCATCGAGCTGCGCAGGGCCGAGGACGAGGGTTCTCTGGTTACCTTGAACTTCTCCGAAGATGCCAAGGTATTCCTCCAGGGCCAACACGTCGAAGTCGCCAAGGCGATGTTGAGCGTGGGTGTCCAAATGGCAGGTCGCCTGGTTGAAGGTGAATTCAACAAGGAAGAGGGGCCGCGGGTTCTTCATTGATCCCGCCTGTCGGCTTTCTTGAATAGTGTGACTGGCCGGCTTCTCTGTCTTGGAGAAGCCCCGCGTTTGTCTTAGCCCAATCGAATATTCAGGCTTTGTGCGTCCCCGGTGCGGGCGGCGCTGATCAACTGTTGCCGTGCGGTCGTGGTCAATGGATTGAGCCAACTGACCACGGTGTGGCTGCGGCCCAGGCGCAAGGCTTCGCACGTCAACTGTTGGGCGCTTTGGGTGCCCCGCGGTTGCAACAGCAGGATGCGCTCACGATTCAGGCCGGCATCCCGCAGCCAGGCCTGGGTGACACTGGCCGGTGGGGCGATCAGCGTCAACCAGCGGGCATCCTGGTCCTGGCTGAGTTCTCGCAGAATCGGCGCCAGCAGGTTCAGGCAGTTTCCGGCCGCACCACGTAACGACAGTTCGCTGAAAGCCTCGGGTTCGACGCCCCAGGGCGACTCGATGACCTCTTTCAGGACTGGAACCAGCGGTTGGGCCATGAATGCCTCGAACAGCGGAAGTTGTGTGTGTTGTGGTGTGTGTGGGAACTGCATAAAGCCTCCTTTAGCGGCGAATGACGCCAACGCTCAAGCCTTCGATGACCAGGTCCTGATCTTTCAGGTTCACTTCGATGGGGGCGAACTCCGGGTTCTCAGCAATGAGCCAGACCTTGCTGCCGTCGCGCTTGAAACGCTTGACGGTCACCTCGTCGCCGATTCGCGCCACCACGATCTGGCCATTGCGGGCTTCGCGAGTCGTGTGGACGGCCAGGAGGTCACCGTCGAAGATACCGATGTCCTTCATGCTCATGCCGTGTACACGAAGCAGGTAATCGGCCCTGGGATGAAAGAACGAAGGGTTGATGTTGCAGGATTCCTCGACGTGCTGCTGGGCAAGGATCGGTGCGCCTGCTGCGACCCGGCCGATGATCGGCAAGGTGGTTTCGTCGGCCTTGGCTTCGAAGCCGGGGATACGAATGCCACGGGATGCGCCCGGGGTCATTTCGATCGCGCCCTTGCGCGCCAGCGCCTTGAGGTGCTCTTCAGCCGCGTTGGGCGACTTGAAACCCAGTTCCTGGGCGATTTCCGCACGGGTCGGCGGGTAGCCGTTGTCTTCGAGGCAGCGTTTGATGAAGGCCAGAATCTCTGCTTGGCGTGGCGTCAGCTTTAGCATATTGATCGCTCTGTCTTTTTATACAGTGACTGGGATTATATACAGTGGACGCCACTTGGCAATCCTCCTTTTTCCACAGGCCGCTGGACGGTCGGTCGGGTTGTTGGATAGGGCAGGGCTACCCCCTGTGAAAAGGTGTGGTTAAATACGTGACCGAGCGTTCGCAAAACGCCCCGGCAGGCTTGACAACCCCTAGGCTGAAACGTATGTTTCAAACAAGTGTTTGTCAGGCGGAGTAACCATGGCCCAGTCGGAAACCGTTGAACGCATTCTCGATGCTGCCGAGCAGTTGTTCGCGGAAAAAGGTTTCGCCGAAACCTCATTGCGTCTGATCACCAGCAAGGCCGGGGTGAACCTGGCGGCGGTGAACTATCACTTCGGCTCGAAAAAAGCCTTGATCCAGGCAGTTTTCTCGCGCTTCCTCGGGCCCTTCTGCCTCAGCCTCGATCGTGAGCTGGAGCGGCGCCAGGCCAAGCCCGATGTCAAACCGACCCTGGAAGAACTGCTGGAAATCCTGGTCGAGCAAGCCCTCGTCGTGCAACCGCGCAGCGGTAACGACCTGTCCATTTTCATGCGCCTGCTGGGCCTGGCCTTCAGCCAGAGCCAGGGTCACCTGCGGCGTTACCTGGAAGACATGTACGGCAAGGTTTTCCGTCGCTACATGCTGCTGGTCAACGAAGCCGCACCGCGGATTCCGCCCATCGAGTTGTTCTGGCGGGTGCACTTCATGCTCGGCGCAGCCGCGTTCAGCATGTCCGGCATCAAGGCGCTGCGGGCCATCGCTGAAACCGATTTTGGCGTGAACACGTCGATCGAGCAGGTGATGCGCCTGATGGTGCCGTTCCTGGCGGCCGGCATGCGTGCCGAAAGCGGCGTCACCGATGAGGCCATGGCGGCCGCGCAACTGCGTCCTCGCAGCAAATCGACCCCGGCGCTGGCCAAGGCTTGAGGGCACGGGTGGGCGCGGCTGCCCACATCCGCTAAGCTAGCCGCCCATGCCGACTCTCGTTTCGAACCCGTTCCATTCTTTAGTGCATGACCGCGACCTGCCGGGCCTTGGGCCTGGCGGTGTGGTCATGCCCGTGTCACCGCGCGGGTTCATCGTTATTAAGGAAATGCTATGACAGCTGGCCTGCAAGGCTCGTTGATGGTGGACGTCGCCGGTACCTGGCTGACGGCCGAAGATCGCCACCTGTTGCGCCAGCCCGAGGTAGGCGGCCTGATCATCTTTGCCCGCAATATCGAGCATCCGCGGCAAGTGCGAGAGTTGAGCGCGTCGATTCGCGCCATCCGCCCCGACCTTCTATTGGCCGTCGACCAGGAAGGTGGTCGTGTTCAGCGGCTGCGCCAGGGCTTTGTACGGTTGCCAGCGATGCGGGCGATAGCCGACAACCCGAACGCCGAATACCTGGCCGAGCAGTGCGGCTGGATCATGGCCACCGAAGTGCTGGCGGTTGGTCTCGACCTGAGTTTTGCCCCGGTGCTGGACCTCGATTACCAGCGCAGCGCCGTCGTTGGCAGTCGCTCCTTCGAAGGCGACCCCGAGCGCGCGGCGTTGTTGGCCGGTGCCTTCATCCGGGGCATGAGCGCTGCCGGCATGGCCGCCACCGGCAAGCACTTCCCGGGGCATGGCTGGGCCGAAGCCGATTCCCATGTGGCGATTCCGAACGATGAACGCAGCCTCGAACAGATTCGCGCCAACGACCTGGTGCCGTTTGCCAGGCTGAGCAAGCAACTGGCCGCCGTCATGCCGGCCCATGTGATCTACCCTCAGGTTGATGCCAGTCCGGCTGGATTTTCTAGCCGCTGGTTGCAGGACATCCTGCGCGGCGAGTTGCAATTCGAGGGTGTGATCTTCAGTGATGATCTGTCGATGGCCGGTGCACATGTGGTCGGTGATGCCGCCAGTCGTATCGAGGCGGCGTTGACGGCGGGTTGCGACATGGGGCTGGTGTGCAATGACCGCGCCGCCGCGGAGTTGGCCTTGAGCGCTGCCCAACGCCTGAAGGTCAAGCCTTCGGCGCGGATCGCCCGCATGCGCGGCCAGGCCTACGCGTGCACGGAATACCGCCAGGACCCTCGCTGGCTGGCGGCGCTCGGCGCGCTGAGGGCTGCCCAGCTGATTGATTAGCGTTGAGCAATGTGGGAGCGAGCTTGCTCGCGATGACGGCCGCACAGTCAACATTTGCGGCAACTGACCCACTGCGATCGCGAGCAAGCTCGGTCCCACATTGGAAGTGTGGTGGATTCTGGTTTTTGTGACCGCCGCAACTCCTCCTGTGGGAGCGAGCTTGCTCGCGATGAAGGCCGCACAGTTAACATTTGCGGCAACTGAACCACTGCGATCGCGAGCAGCTCGGCTCCCACAGGGGGGAGTCAGCGCTTTTCCAGTTTGTCCGGCAGCGGTGCGAACAACGCCTCGATATCGTCGCTCTGCAATTTCCAATCTCCGGCTACGCGTCCATCCAGCACGCCGGCCGCGAGGTCGGACTTTTCCTTTTGCAGCAACTGGATCTTCTCTTCCACCGTGCCTCGGGCAATCAGCTTGTAGACGAACACCGGCTTCTCCTGGCCGATGCGATAGGCGCGGTCGGTGGCCTGGTTTTCGGTGGCCGGGTTCCACCACGGGTCGTAGTGAATCACCGTGTCGGCCTCGGTCAGGTTCAGGCCTACGCCACCGGCCTTCAGGCTGATCAGAAAGATCTGACGCTTGCCGCTCTGGAATTCCTTGACGGGCGTGCGACGGTCCCGGGTCTGGCCGGTCAGGATGGCGTACTCGACGCCGCGTTTCTTCAGCTCGTCTTCAATCAGCGCCAACATGGACGTGAACTGGGAAAACAGCAGCACCCGACGGCCTTCTTCGAACAGTTCTTCGAGCATTTCCATCAGGCTGTCGAGCTTGCCCGAGGTGCTGCCTCGGGCGGGCAGGGTGGCGTCGTTGATCAGGCGCAGGTCGCAACACACCTGGCGGAGCTTGAGCAGCGCCTCGAGAATGATGATCTGGCTACGGGCCACGCCTTTGCGGGTGATCTCGTCGCGGACCTTCTTGTCCATCGCCAGGCGCATGGTTTCGTAGACGTCCCGCTGGGCGTCGCTGAGTTCGACCCAATGGATGATCTCGGTCTTGGGTGGCAGCTCCGTCGCCACTTGTTCCTTGGTCCGGCGCAGCAGGAAAGGTTTTATCCGACCGTTGAGGTGCTGCAGTCGTACGTCGCTGCCGCGCTTTTCGATCGGTACGCGGTAATCGCGGTTGAAACTCTTGATGTCCCCGAGCCAGCCCGGCAGCAGGAAGTGAAACAGCGACCACAGTTCGCCCAGGTGATTTTCCAAGGGCGTGCCGGACAGGCACAGCCGCTGGCGGGCGTTCATCTCCCGGGCGGCCTGAGCGGCTTTGCTGGTGGGATTCTTGATGTACTGGGCTTCGTCGAGGATCAGCACGTGCAATGGCTGTGCGGCCAGGCGCTCGACATCCTTGGGCAGCAGGGCATAGGTGGTGAGGACCAGGTCGTAATCGGCCAGTCGTTCGAAATGCTTTTTGCGCCCGGCGCCATACAGGGCCAGTACCTTGAGTTGCGGCGTGAAGTGAGCGGCCTCGTCGAGCCAGTTGGGAATCAGGCTGGTGGGCATGACCACCATGCACGGGCGATCGAGGCGCCCGGCGTTTTTTTCACTGAGAATGTGCGCCAGGGTCTGTAGGGTTTTGCCCAGGCCCATGTCATCCGCGAGGATGCCGCCGACTTCCAGCTGCCTGAGCGATTGCATCCAGCTCAAGCCTTCCAGTTGATAAGGTCGCAGCGTCGCGTTCAGGCCCTCTGGCGCGGTGGCGGTGTAATCCTTGATGTCACGCAGACGCTGGGCCAGGCCGCGAATGTGTTCGCCACCTTCCCAGGTCAGCGGCATGTCCTGCAGCGGGTTCAGCCGCAAGGCGTCCGCGCTGTTGAGGCGCAGTTTGGTGGCGCCGGGCTCTTGCAGGTAAAACTCGCCCAGGGTCGCCAGCACCGGTTTCAGCCGGCCATAGGGCAGGGCCACCTGCTGCGGGCCGAACTCCGAGTTCGGGCGGTTGGGCAGGTTGACCAGGATCAGTTCATCGTCCCGGCGTCTGGCCAGGCGTTCCGGGTTGAACAATTCGATGTGCGAGCGCATCAGGTTCAACAGGATCGGCAGCAGGCTCAGACGCTCGCCGTTGACGATGATCCCCAGTTCCAGGTCGAACCAATCCCGTTCCGGTGTTTCCTCGACCGTGGCGTACCACTCGTCCACCGCCGTCAGGTCGAAGCCGAAGTCTTCGTCGATCTGCAATTCCCAGCCCTGGGTGCGCAGTTTCGGCAGGTCGTTGAGGGTGAACGTCAGCCAGGCACTGTCGTTGACCATTTCGTACAGTTCGCCGGCACTTTCCGGCAGGGCCTTGCTTTGGCGGGTAGCGACCTTGAAGCCGAGGATTCGCAACTGTTCGCGGTAGGACTGTTCCACATCGGTGTGGCGTTTTATCCGCAACGTCTGGGTTTCCTGGCGAATCAGCACGTCGGTGTTGCGCTGGCCGCTGACGTACTCGTCCAGATAGCTGAAGGACAGGGCGGCGCGGTGTTGAATGTAGCGCTGCATCTTGCCGTTGCGTGGCTCGAAGGCGCTGAACTCAATACTGGCCAGCCACAGGCGTGGCACCGGTTGTACGTTGTCGACCAGCACTTGTGGCGGGGCCTTGGGGCTGCGGTTGTCCAGCACGGCCTGGAGTTTTTCCAGCAATTGCGTGTCTTTTTCGGCAGCCGGGTAGGCCAGGGTTTCCTGGACTTGCAGCAACACCGCCGCGCAGTGCTTGCAGTTGATGCGCACCGGGCAGGAGCACGCGGCCTCAAGCAGAATCAGCGCGCCTTTGGCCGACTCCTTAAGGCGAATGGTCTGACGGTAGACATTGCCGCCAGAGCCTTCGCAACTGGCGGTGATGGTGCTGTCGCCGGCCTCGACGATCCTGACGCGGTTTTCCAGCGCGTAACGGCGCCCGCGCTCCAGGCTCTGTTCCTTGAATCGATTGACCCAGGAAGGTGCCAGGGGTTTGCTCAGGGGCGAGGGCATAGGCGCGCCAATCAGTCCGGAATGACTTCAGGTGCCTGCCGTGGTGCGGGCGCGGTCAGCGAAGTGATCTTGATCAACAGGCCGAGGTGGCCGTTGTCGAGGAAGTTCAGTTGGCCATTCTTGGTATGGCTCTGCTGTTTGAGGCGCTCGCTGGCGGTGACCAGGCCATTGGCGTCGATCTGGTTGATCCAGAAATCGGCATCCACGTCGGTGAATCGGCCCAGTTTCAGCTCCAGGGTGCCCTCGATGGGGAATTGCCCGAACTGTTCGGCGCCGTCACTGATGGCGACTTTGCGGCCCTGTTCACCGAGCGTCTGCTGCCAGGCCTTGTGCATCAATACCGTGTATTGGCCGCTGGCCGTGAGCTTCTCGACAATGTTACCCAGGGCCGGCGTGCGCTGGCTGTCCGCGCCCAGGCGTTGCGCGCCGGTGTCCCAGTCTTCCGGTGCCGCGCGGCTGACAATCGCCGGCTCGGCGTTCTGGCGGACCAGAATCATTTCAACCTGATACAGGTCATCGGCAAACGCCAGAGGGGCGACCAGGGTCAACAACAAGGTCAGTGAGCGAAACAGGCGCATGTGGCGTCCTTCAAGCAGTGGTCGGAGTGAGGCGCTCGAACAGCGCCTCTACGGTATTGAAACGCTCTTCCGCGCGTTCCATGGGCACCATGAACTTGAACATCGTGGCACCTTCGAACTTGTAGCGTTTGGGCTGGCCCTGGATCAACTTGATCAGCACCAGCGGGTCGACCGGCGTCTGGGCCTCGAACTCGATCCGGCCGCCGTTGGGGCCGCCGTCGACTTTCTTGATGCCCAGTTGCTCGGCCTTGAGCTTGAGCAGCGTGGTGCGTACCAGGTTCTTGGTCGGTTCCGGCAGCAGGCCGAAGCGGTCGATCATCTCCACTTGCAGGTCCTTGAGGCCTTCTTCGTCGCTGGCCGAGGCGATGCGTTTGTAAAGAATCAGTCGTGCGTGGACGTCCGGCAGGTAGTCTTCCGGGATCAGCGCTGGCACCCGCAGGTTGATTTCCGGCCCGCCGCCCAAGGGCTGGTCGAGGTTCGGCTGCTCGCCCTTGCGGATCGACTTGACCGCCCGTTCGAGCATTTCCATGTACAGGGTGAAGCCGACGGCCTGGATCTGGCCGCTCTGGCCGTCGCCGAGCAGTTCGCCGGCGCCACGGATTTCCAGGTCGTTGGTGGCCAGCACGAAGCCGGCGCCGAGGTCCTGGGTATTGGCGATGGCTTCCAGGCGCTTTTCCGCGTCCGGGGTGATCTGCTGGCGCGGTGGCGTCAACAGGTAGGCATAGGCCTGGTGGTGGCTGCGACCCACCCGGCCGCGCAACTGGTGCAACTGGGCCAGACCGAACTTGTCGGCGCGCTCGATGATGATGGTGTTGGCGCTCGGCACGTCGATGCCGGTCTCGATGATGGTCGAGGCGATCAGTACGTTGAAGCGTTTGTGGTAGAAGTCGCTCATCACCTGTTCGAGTTCGCGTTCGCGCATCTGCCCATGGCCGATACCAATGCGGGCTTCCGGCACCAGTTCGGCGAGATCGGCGGCGCACTTCTCGATGGTCTTCACGTCGTTGTGCAGGTAATAGACCTGGCCGCCCCGCAGCAGCTCGCGCAGCAGGGCTTCCTTGACCGTGCTCTTGTTCTGCTCCATGACAAAGGTGCGCACCGACAGGCGCCGGGCCGGCGGCGTGGCGATGATCGACAGGTCACGCATGCCCGACACTGCCATGTTCAACGTGCGTGGGATCGGCGTGGCGGTCAGGGTCAGGATGTCGACCTCACTGCGCAGGGCCTTGAGCTGTTCTTTCTGGCGCACGCCAAAGCGGTGCTCCTCGTCGATGATCACCAGCCCCAGGTTCTTGATCTTCACGTCGTCCTGCAGCAGCTTGTGCGTGCCGATGACGATGTCGATCTTGCCCTCGGCCAGTTCGGCCACGGCGGCGTTCACTTCCTTGGTGGATTTGAAGCGGCTCATCACTTCCACGGTCACCGGCCAGTCGGCGAAGCGGTCGCGGAAACTGTTGTAGTGCTGCTGGGCGAGCAGGGTGGTCGGAACCAGGATCGCCACCTGCTTGCCGCCGTGCACGGCAATGAACGCGGCGCGCATCGCCACTTCGGTCTTGCCGAAGCCGACGTCGCCACACACCAGCCGATCCATGGGCTTGGGCGCGAGCATGTCGGCGCGCACGGCTTCGATGGTGGTCTGCTGGTCGACGGTTTCTTCGAAGGGGAAACCGGCGCTGAAGGTTTCGTAGTCGGCTTTCGGATCGGCGAAGGCGTAGCCCTCGCGTGCCGCACGACGGGCGTAGATATCGAGCAGTTCGGCGGCCACGTCGCGCACCTGTTCAGCCGCCTTGCGCTTGGCTTTCTGCCAGGTTTCCGAGCCCAGGCGATGCAGCGGTGCGAGGGCGTCGTCGCTGCCGGTGTAGCGGGCGATCAAGTGCAGGTTCGCCACCGGCACGTAGAGCTTGGCGCCCTCGGCGTATTCCAGGGTCAGGAACTCGGCGGCCTGGTTGTCGATTTCCAGTGTCGCCAGGCCCAGGTAGCGGCCCACGCCGTGGTCGATGTGCACCACGGGCGCGCCTTCGCGCAGCTCGGTGAGGTTCTTGATGACGGCGTCGTTGGCGGCGTCGGCGCGTTTCTCGCGACGGCGACGCTGCATGACGCGTTGGCCGAACAAAGGACTTTCGGCCACCAGTGCCAAGGCCGGGTCATCCAGGACCAGGCCGTCGTTCAGCGGCGCGATGGTAATCGCCAGGCGATCCTTGCCGGCGACGAAGTCCGGCCAGCTGTCCACCGTCTTCGGCCGCAGCTTCAGGCGTTCGAGCAACTCCAGCAGCACTTCGCGACGCCCTGCGGATTCGGCGGTGAACAGGACGCGACCGGGAAATGCATCGAGAAAGCCCGCCAGCGCCGCCAGTGGTTGCGTGGCCTTGGCTTCGATGGCCAGGTCCGGCAATGCCTTGGCCGGAAAACGCTCACGGCCGACGCCGGTTTCCACGTCCTGCTGGCTCGCCACCACGCGCGGCCAGTTCTTGAGGCGGGCGAAGCAGTCTTCCACCGGCAGGAACAGCTCGGCCGGTGGCAATAAAGGCCGGGAAGGATCGACGCGACGTTCTTCGTAGCGGTTGCGCACGTCGTTCCAGAAGTTTTCCGCGGCCTGTTCGATGCCCGGCAAGGAAAACACCTGGGTGTCCTGGGGCAGGTAGTCGAACAGGGTCGAGGTTTCTTCGAAAAACAGCGGCAGGTAGTACTCGATGCCGGCGGGGGTAATCCCGCTGCTCAGGTCCTGGAAGATCGGGCAGCGCCGGAAATCCACATCGAAGCGCTCGCGAAAGCGCGCCTTGAAGCGGGTCACGGCGTCTTTCTGCAGCGGGAATTCCTTGGCCGGCAACAGGCGGATCGACTGCACTTTGTCGATGGAGCGCTGGTTTTCCGGGTCGAAGGTGCGCAGGGTCTCGATTTCGTCATCGAACAGGTCGATGCGATACGGCAGTTTGCTGCCCATCGGGAACAGGTCGATCAAGGCGCCACGCACCGCGAACTCGCCGTGCTCGTACACTGTGTCGACGCAGCGATAGCCACTGGCCTCGAGGCGGGTGCGCATTTGTTCGACGTCGAGCTTCTGGCCGATGTCCAGCACCAGGCTGCTGCCGAGCAGGAATTGGGTCGGAGCCAGGCGATGTAGGGCCGTGGTGATCGGCACTACCAAAACGCCATGACTGAGCTCCGGCAGCCGATAAAGGCTGGCGATTCGCTGGGAAATGATGTCCTGGTGCGGTGAAAACAGATCGTAGGGCAGGGTTTCCCAGTCCGGGAAATGCAAGACCGGCAAATCCGGAGCGAAGAAACTCAGCTCCTGTTCCAACCGTTCGGCGCTTTGGCTGTCGGCGGTCAGCAGCAGGGTAAAACGCTTTGCAGCGCTGGCAGCCTCGGCAATGGCCAGGCTCAGGGCGGCACCGGGCAGGTTGCCCCAGTGCTGTTTACCTGCCGCGGCAGGGAGAAGCGGAAGACGCAGAACGGGCACGGAAGATTGAGCTCCAGCATTGCGACAAAGTCGACAATTGTAGCGGGGGAAGGGGGCCGCTGTCAGTCGCAGACTACCCTGGCAGGCAGGAAAACCACGGCGCGACGGGCGCGCATTGCTCCGCCGAGGACTCGGCGGCATAATGTAGCCCCTTTTTTCAGCCCCTACATGTGGAAGGTTACCGTGACTCAGAAGCCCGACCAGTGTCTTGGTGAATGGATTGATCGTGAAGCGCTCGCCGAAGCGATGATCCCTCTCATCGGTCAGCTCTACCGCAATAACAACGTGGTGAGCTCGATCTATGGCCGCAGCCTGATCAACCAGTCTGTCATCGCGATCCTCAAAGCCCACCGCTTTGCTCGCCACCGTTCTTCCGACGACAGCGAACTCTCCGTTCACGAAACATTCCCTCTGCTCAAAGCCATGAGCGAGCTCAAGCTCGGCGCGGCTTCGGTGGACCTGGGCAAGTTGGCGTTCAAATTCCGCAACGAAGGCAATGGCCGTAGCGCCGAGCAGTTCGTGCGTGAAGAGATGGCCGATGTGGTTGGCCAGCAGAACGTTTCGGCTCGCAAAGGCACTGACGTGGTCCTGTACGGTTTCGGTCGTATCGGCCGTCTGCTGGCGCGCATCCTGATCGAAAAAACCGGTGGTGGCGACGGCCTGCGCCTGCGGGCCATCGTGGTGCGCAAGGGTGCCGAAAACGACCTGACCAAGCGTGCCAGCCTGCTGCGTCGTGACTCGGTCCATGGTTCGTTCAACGGCACCATCACCATCGACGAAGAAAACAACACCATCACCGCCAACGGCAACCTGATCCAGGTGATCTACGCGAAGAACCCGACCGAGGTGGACTACACCCAGTACGGTATCAAGGACGCCCTGCTGGTAGACAACACCGGTGTATGGCGTGACGCCGACGGCCTGGGCCAGCACCTGGCCTGCCCGGGTGTCGACCGCGTTGTCCTGACCGCGCCTGGCAAGGGCAAGCTGAAGAATATCGTTCACGGCATCAACCACGGCGACATCACCGCTGACGACAAGATCGTCTCCGCCGCCTCTTGCACCACCAACGCCATCGTTCCGGTGCTCAAGGCCGTGAACGACAAGTTCGGCATCGTCAATGGTCACGTCGAAACGGTTCACTCGTACACCAACGACCAGAACCTGATCGACAACTTCCACAAGGGCGATCGTCGTGGCCGCAGCGCCGCGCTGAACATGGTCATCACCGAGACCGGTGCCGCCACCGCCGCCGCCAAGGCCCTGCCTGAACTGGCCGGCAAGCTGACCGGCAACGCGATCCGTGTGCCGACGCCGAACGTGTCGATGGCCATTCTCAACCTGAACCTTGAGAAAGCCGCCACCCGTGAAGAGATGAACGAGTACCTGCGCTACATGGCGCTGCACTCCGATCTGCATAAGCAGATCGACTTCGTCAATTCCCAGGAAGTGGTGTCCACCGACTTCGTGGGCTCGCGCCACGCCGGTGTCGTGGATGCCGAGGCCACCATCAGCCAAGATAATCGCGTTGTCCTGTACGTCTGGTACGACAACGAATTCGGTTACAGCTGCCAGGTGGTTCGCGTGATGGAAGACATGGCCGGGGTAAACCCGCCAGCGTTCCCGCGCTAAGCCTTAGCCGCAGATGAAAACGCCCCGATTTGTCGGGGCGTTTTTTTTGTCTGGGTTTTGTGTTGCTTGGTCTGGCCTCATCGCGAGCAAGCTCGCTCCCACAGGATGTGTGCGATCAAACTGTGGGAGCGAGCTTGCTCGCGATAGCGATGTGTCAGGCGCCGCCGACGACTGAAGCCTGCGCAGTCCGCAGTTCATGCCGATTGCCCTTGAACAGCACCAGGGTCGCAATCAACCCCAGCACCGCCGCACCACTGAGCCAGATCCCTGGCGCTGCCTTGTTATCCAGCACATGAATCAGATAAGTACAGGCCGCCGGGGTGAACCCGCCGAACGTCGCTGTCGCCAGACTGTAGGCCAGGGAAAAGCCGGTGGTGCGCACCTCGACCGGCATGATTTCCGTCAAGGCGACGACCATTGCACCGTTGTACGATCCATACAGGAACGACAACCACAGCTCGACGATCAGCAAATGGCTGAAGCTGGGGTTCGCCACCAACCAGGACAGCGCCGGATAGGCGGTCAGGATTGCCAGGACAGTCGCACCGAGCAGCAGGGGCTTGCGACCGATCTTGTCGGAAAACGCCCCCATCACTGGCAGCCAGAAGAAATTCGACAAGCCGATGCACACCGTGACCAGCAACGCATCCAGGTCCGACAGGTTCAACTCGGCCTTGCCGAAGGTCGGTGTGTAAGCGGTGATCAGGTAGAACGACACGGTGGTCATGACTACCAACGCCATGCCAGCCAAGACGATGCCGAAGTTCTGGCCGATGGAACGGATGATTTCCGACAGGGTAGGGCGATGTTTTCTCGCCTGGAACTCAGGTGTTTCCTCCAATGAGCGACGGATCACGAATATCGCCGGCACAATCATGCAACCCACCAGGAACGGCACGCGCCAGCCCCAGTCACCCATTTCCTGGGGGCTCAGCCAGTGATTGAGGCCGACCCCCAACAGGCCGGCAAACACCACCGCCGCCTGTTGACTGGCCGATTGCCAACTGACAAAGAAACCCTTGCGCCCCGGCGTGGAGATTTCCGCCAGGTACACCGACACGCCGCCCAGTTCGACACCGGCGGAGAAGCCTTGCAGCAATCGGCCCAGCAGCACCAGCAGAGGGGCCGCTACACCGAGAACGGCGTAGCCTGGTACGCAAGCGATCAGAATGGTGCCCATGGCCATCAGCGCCAGGGTGATGATCAAGCCTTTGCGGCGGCCGTGACGGTCGATGTAGGCGCCGAGGAAAATCGCCCCCAGGGGGCGCATCAGGAACCCGGCACCGAACGTGGCCAGGGACAGCATCAGCGAGGCGAACGCACTGTCGGCGGGGAAGAACGTCTTGGCGATGGCCGTGGCGTAGAAGCCGTAGACCATGAAGTCGAACATCTCCAGGAAGTTGCCGCTGACAACGCGAAAAATCGCCTTGCCATTGCTCGTATTGGAAGACATGGGTAGGTACTCACTCTGGCAAATCTTGTATGAAGGCGCCGTACCCCAGTGGAAGCCTTGTGGGAACCTGTGGGAGCAAAGCTTGCTCGCGATGCAGGCGACACGGTTTAACTGCGAGACCGTGTCATCGTTCATCGCGAGCAAGCTTTGCTCCCACAAGGTTCCATCGGCTCCCACAGGTTTTTTGCGTGCGCTGGCGTTCATAATGGCCGGCGCGGTTTTGAGGGGAGATGAAGATTTGTTAACTGGACGATGGATTGGGCTTGTGATGTTGGCCGGCGTGTTGTCCGGTTGCGGCAACGGCGACACGCTGGAACGTTTCGACGGTCCGACCATGGGCAGTCATTATTCCATTCAGTACGTCAGGCATTCCGCCGGGCCGGGTCCGAAAGAGGTTCAGGCCGAGGTGGAAAACATCCTTGCTGAAGTGGATCGGCAATTCTCGACCTATCGCAGCGACTCGGACATTGAGCGTTTCAATGCGTTGCCGGCCAACAGTTGCCAGGTCATGACTGGGCCGGTCCTGGAGTTGATCCGCGTGGGGGAGCAGTTGTCGGTTCAAAGCGACGGCTCCTTCGACCTGACCGTGGAACCGCTGCTGAACCTGTGGGGCTTCGGTCCCCAATCTCGCGGAGAAACAGTACCCAGCGCCGAAGCGTTGGCCTTGGTGCGTCAGCGCGTCGGTCACGGTCATTTGCGCATTGAGGGCGACCGGTTGTGCAAGGACGCCGCGGTGGAAGTCGACTTCAACAGTATCGCCGCCGGTTATGCCGTCGACCGCATTGCCGCCAGGCTCCAGGCCCTGGGTATCGACAGTTACCTGGCCGAAGCCACCGGCGAGCTCAAGGCCGTCGGGCGCAAACCCGATGGTTCGGCCTGGCGTATCGCCCTGGAAGAACCCCGGGATGACCGGCAAGTGGCCGAGCGTGTCATCGAGGTCAACGGCTACGGCGTTTCCACCTCGGGTGACTACCGTAAATATTTCGAACAGGGCGGCCAGCGTTATTCCCACACCTTTGATGCACGTACGGGGGCGCCGGTCCTACACAACCTTGCGTCGGTCACGGTGATTCATCCTTCGGCGTTGATGGCCGATGGACTATCGACGCTGTTGCTGATTCTCGGTCCTGAACGGGGTTGGGACTATGCCCAGCAGCATGGCATCGGGGTATTTTTCGTATTGCGGGACAATGACCGTTTCGTCGTTCGCACCAATGAAGCCTTTGAGCGGATGACGGGCGGGAAAACCCAATGAGGACATGAGTTGTTCAGCAATGAGTCCGTGGCGAGGGAAATTGCTCCCGCTTGAGTGCGAAGCGCTCACAAGAATGGGGCTGCTGCGCAGCCCAGCGGGAGCAAGCTCCCTCGCCACGGGTTAAATGTTTGACAGCGTTTTGAAAGCATCCCTGTGGCGAAATAGCGCAGGCAAAACTAGCCTACGACGCGACCAAGGGGTAATGTGCGCGGCGTTGACGCTTCTATAGACTGTGGCCGGGCGCGTGAACCGGCCCCAAATTGTTCCTTCATGCCGCAGGCCGGCATGATTTAGCCGTCGGTGCCAAGTGTGGTGCCGCGGCCTGTTCTGAGGAGTACGCATGGCTGTCTACAACTACGACGTGGTGGTACTGGGCTCCGGCCCGGCGGGGGAAGGCGCGGCAATGAACGCCGCCAAGGCAGGGCGCAAGGTGGCGATGGTCGACAGCCGTCGGCAGGTCGGCGGCAACTGCACCCACTTGGGTACCATCCCGTCCAAGGCCTTGCGTCACTCGGTCCGGCAGATCATGCAGTTCAACACCAACCCGATGTTCCGGGCCATTGGCGAGCCGCGCTGGTTCTCCTTCCCGGACGTGCTCAAGAGCGCCGAGAAGGTCATCTCCAAGCAAGTGGCCTCGCGCACCGGCTACTACGCCCGCAACCGCGTGGACGTGTTCTTCGGCACGGGCAGCTTTGCCGACGAGCAGACGGTCGAAGTGGTCTGCGGCAATGGCGTGGTCGAGAAGCTGGTGGCCAAGCACATCATCATCGCCACCGGTTCGCGCCCGTATCGCCCGGCCGACATCGATTTCAACCATGCGCGGATCTACGACAGCGACACCATCCTGAGCCTGGGCCACACCCCGCGTAAGCTCATCGTCTATGGCGCCGGCGTGATCGGCTGCGAATACGCCTCGATCTTCAGCGGTCTGGGTGTGCTGGTGGAACTGGTGGACAACCGCGGCCAGTTGCTGAGCTTCCTGGACTCGGAAATCTCCCAGGCCCTGAGCTATCACTTCAGCAACAACAACATCACCGTGCGCCACAACGAAGACTACGAGCGCGTCGAAGGCGTCGACAATGGCGTGATCCTGCATCTCAAATCCGGCAAGAAGATCAAGGCCGACGCCTTGCTCTGGTGCAACGGCCGTACCGGCAACACCGACACCCTGGGCCTGGAAAATATCGGCGTGAAGGTCAACAGCCGCGGCCAGATCGAAGTCGACGAGAACTACCGCACCTGCGTGCCGAACATCTACGGTGCCGGTGACGTGATCGGCTGGCCGAGCCTGGCCAGTGCTGCCCACGACCAAGGCCGTTCGGCCGCCGGCAGCATTGTCGACAACGGCAGCTGGCGCTTCGTCAACGACGTGCCGACGGGCATCTACACCATTCCGGAGATCAGCTCGATCGGCAAGAACGAGCAGGAGCTGACCCAGGCCAAGGTGCCGTACGAAGTGGGCAAGGCCTTCTTCAAAAGCATGGCCCGCGCGCAGATCGCCGGCGAGCCGCAAGGCATGCTGAAGATCCTGTTCCACCGCGAGACCCTGGAAGTGCTGGGCGTGCACTGCTTTGGCTACCAGGCGTCGGAGATCGTGCACATCGGCCAGGCGATCATGAACCAGCCGGGCGAACTGAACACGTTGAAGTACTTCGTCAACACCACGTTCAACTACCCGACCATGGCCGAAGCCTATCGGGTCGCCGCCTATGACGGGCTCAACCGGCTTTTTTGAGCGGCTCCGGCCGGTGGCCTGAGCCGGCCGGGGAGACCGATTTCAGCAATTCTCGAGCGTGGCAGTGGCCAAACCGGGAAAGTCTGTAATCAGGCTGTCAGCGCCAAAGTCGGCGAGCCTGCGCATCAGCGCGGGCTCGTTGACGGTCCACACCGACACATGCAACCCCTGGCGCTGCGCTTTGACCAGGCGCTCCGGCGTGCACAGGGTCCAGTTCAGCGCCAGGATCTCGCAGCCGTAGCTCTGGGCGACCTTCAACGGATCGAGCCAGGCGTATTCGGCCACCAGTCCGCGGGAGATGTCCGGGGTCAGGTCCAGGGCCGCCTTGAGCACTTCCCGGGAGCTGGAGGTGATGGTGATCTTGTCCAGCAGCCCGAAACGCTGGGCCATTTCACGGATGCCCAGCACCGTGGCCGCGGCGCGGGTGCGCGAGGCGCTCTTGACCTCCAGTTGCCAATGCTCGAAGTCACACTTCTCGAACAGCTCCTCCAGGCGTGGGATCGGGCACGGCTTGATCCAGCCCGGGCCACCCTTGCGCGCATCGTAGGTCACCAGCTCGGCGGCGGAGTGCTCCACCACCTTGCCGCGCCGGTCCGTGGTGCGCTTGAGGGTCGGGTCGTGGATCACCATCAACTCGCCGTCCATTGAAAGATGCAGGTCCAGCTCGCAACGGCGTACGCCGTGCTTGAGGCACTCCTGAAAACCGGTCAGGGTGTTTTCCGGCGCTTCGCCCTTGGCGCCGCGGTGGCCATAAATGAGGGTCACGGTTCTTCCTTATCAATACCTGATTCGTTCAGTTCCCGAGCCAGGCGCCGTTCTTGCGCCTGTTTCTGCAGGATGTAGCGGGCCAGCAACTGGCGCTGGGCGTCGGTCGGGCGTTCGAACTCGGTGCCCACGTCGTAGCCGTCACCCTTGGGATCACAGTGGGTGACCCGCGCCCGCAGCAGCAAGCCGAGGGCCTGGGGCATCAGCACCAGCTTGATCGACAAGTGGGCGCCGACGGCGATTGGCGTGGGGTATTGGAAGTCGATGCCGCCTTCGGAAATGATCACCGGCTGCGGTTCGCCGATTTCGCCGAGCACTGTCAGGGCGATGACCTGGCTGAGCAGGTCGATGCGTTTGTTCATCGCCTTGAGGTACGCCGCGACGCTGCGTTCGCGCTCGCTGATCTGGCGCAGCAGGTGCTGTGATTCGAATTCGCTCAGGTGCAATTCACTGAGCAGGTTGAACAATGGAGAAGCATCCTGCAACACTTCCTGACCAGCAGCTTCAGGAATGGACAGGGGCCGAATTTCCAGTGCGATCATGTCCTCGATACGGTAGTATTCGCGGCGATCTTCTTCATCTAATGTCGACATGGCGAACCCATGGTAGCGGCGGTGGTCTGAGTGTAAAGCTGGTTTGTGACCCCCGCCACAAGGACGTTCCTTTTCCCTCCGAACAAGCCCCGACATGTTCAGACCTCTCTTCGTATTTATCGGCACGCGTTATACCCGTGCAAAGCGCCGCAATCATTTCGTATCGTTCATTTCCCTGACGTCCATCATCGGACTGGCCCTTGGCGTGGTCGTGATGATCGTCGTGCTCTCGGTGATGAACGGCTTCGACCATGAGATGCGCACCCGCGTGCTGGGCATGGTGCCCCACGCGACCCTCGAAACCGGTGAAGCCATCAGCGACTGGCCGAGCCTGGCCGCCAAGGTCAAGCAGAACCCGCAGGTGCTGGCCGTGGCGCCATTCATCCAGATGCAGGGGTTGCTGACCAACGACGGCAAGGTGTCCAAGGTGTTGCTCAATGGCATCGACCCCGGGCTGGAGCGGCAGGTATCGATCATCGATAACTTCATGCAACAAGGCAAACTCGACGACCTGGCGCCTGGCAGCTTTGGTATCGTCATCGGCGACAAGGCGGCGGCCAAGCTCGGCGTTGCCATCGGCGACAAGCTGACGTTCGTCGCCCCGGAGGTCACCGTGACCCCGGGTGGCATGTTCCCGCGCATGAAACGCTTTACCGTGGTCGGCATTTTTCACGTCGGCGCCGGCGAGCTGGACGGTTACCTGGGGGTCACCAACCTCCAGGACCTGGCCCGCCTGCACCGCTGGAAGCCGGATCAGGTCCAGGGCCTGCGGTTGAAGTTCGACGACCTGTTCCAAGCCCCGCGCGTGGCGTGGACCATCGCCCAGCAGCTTGGCGAAGACCGTTACTACGCCCGGGACTGGACCCGCACCCACGGCAACCTGTACCAGGCGATCCGCATGGAAAAAGCCATGATCGGCCTGCTGCTGTTGCTGATCGTCGCCGTGGCGGCGTTCAACATCATTTCCACGCTGGTGATGGTGGTGAACGACAAGAAGGGCGATATCGCCATCTTGCGCACCCTCGGCGCCACGCCGGGGCAGATCATGCGGATCTTCATGGTCCAGGGCACGGTCATTGGCGTGATCGGTACGTTCGTGGGAGCCCTGGTCGGGATGTTCGCCGCACTGAATGTCAGCGCCGCGATCGCCGCCCTCGAAGGCCTGATCGGGCACAAGTTTCTCAACGCCGACGTGTACTTCATCGACTACCTGCCCTCGCAGTTGCAGGCCGATGACGTGTTGATGGTCTGCGGCGCTGCGTTGGTCCTGAGTTTCCTCGCCACCCTGTATCCTGCCTGGCGTGCCGCGCGCACCCAGCCTGCGGAGGCGTTACGTTATGAGTGAGTCGGGCATGAGTGAAAAAGCAATCTTGAGCTGCCGCAACCTGGGCAAATCCTACGAGGAAGGCCCGGAGTCGGTGGTGGTGTTGTCGGGCCTGCAACTGGAATTGCACCCTGGCGAGCGCGTGGCGATTGTCGGCACCTCCGGGTCGGGCAAGAGCACCTTGCTCAACCTGCTGGGTGGCCTGGATACGCCGACCGCCGGCAGTGTCTGGCTGGCCGGCGAAGAACTGTCGGCGCTGAACGAGAAGGCCCGCGGCCTGCTGCGTAACCGTTCCCTGGGCTTCGTCTACCAGTTCCACCATTTGCTGCCCGAGTTCACCGCGCTGGAAAACGTCTGCATGCCGCTGTTGATCGGTCGCACGGCGATTCCTGAAGCCCGTCAGCGCGCCACGGCATTGCTGGAGCGGGTAGGGCTGGGCCATCGCCTGGAACACAAGCCGGCCGAACTGTCCGGTGGCGAACGCCAGCGCGTAGCGATTGCCCGGGCCCTGGTCAACAAACCTGGCCTGGTGATGCTCGATGAGCCGACCGGCAACCTTGATTCCCACACCGCCCAAGGCATCCAGGACTTGATGCTGGAGCTCAGCACCTCGATGCGCACGGCGTTCCTGGTGGTGACTCACGACATGAACCTGGCCCGGCAGATGGACCGCGTCCTGCACTTGCAGGAAGGTTGCCTGACGCCCATCTGACCGACCGAAACCCGGCACTTGAAACCCGTGCCGGGTCTTTTATTTTCATACGGTGCCCCGCGAATGTTCAGACCGTTATCGATCTTTATCGGCACGCGCTATACCCGCGCCAAGCGCCGCAATCGCTTTGTTTCGTTCATCTCCATGACCTCGATGATCGGCCTCGCCCTGGGTGTGCTGGCGATGATCGTGGTGTTGTCGGTGATGAACGGCTTCCAGCGCGAAATGAGCTCGCGCATCCTCGGCATGGTGCCCCACGCCACCATCGTCGGCGTCAATCCGATCGACGACTGGCAGCCGGTGGCCGCCGCGGCGCTGAAGAATCCTGAAGTCACCGCTGCCGTGCCGTTTACCGAGATGGAGGGCATGCTGAGCCATAAAGGTTCGATGCAGCCGATCCAGATCAGCGGCATCGATCCGGCCCAGGAAGGCAAGGTGTCCATCGTTGCCCAGCATATCGTCCAGGGGCGTCTCGATGCCTTGAAGCCGGGCGAATATGGCGTGGTCATCGGTGAGATCACGGCCCGGCGTTTCCGTTTGAATGTCGGTGACAAACTGACGTTGATCGTGCCGGAAGTCAGCACCGCGCCGGGCGGCATCACCCCGCGGATGCAGCGCTTGAACGTCGTGGGTGTGTTCAAGGTCGGTGCCGAGCTGGACGGTTCCATGGCCCTGATCCACCTGGCTGACGCCGCGCAGATGCAGCATTGGCAGCCGAACCAGGTGCAAAGCGTGCGCCTGGCGGTGAAGGACTTGTACGCGGCGCCGAAGGTCTCTGGTGACATCGCCACCGGCCTTGGCGTGGATTACAAGGCTGACGACTGGACCCATACCCAGGGCAGCCTGTTCAGCGCCATGAAAATGGAAAAAACCATGATTGGCTTGCTGTTGCTGATGATCGTCGCGGTAGCGGCGTTCAACATCATCGCCACGCTGATCATGGTGGTGAACGACAAGGGCGCGGACATCGCGATCCTGCGCACCATCGGCGCCACGCCGCGGCAGATCATGGCGATCTTCATGGTCCAGGGCACGGTGATTGGCGTCGTTGGCACGCTCATTGGCGGCGTGCTGGGGGTGATCGCGGCGTTGAACGTCAGTGCGCTGGTGGGCTGGCTGGAACGGGTCAGCGGCCAGCACATCTTCAGTTCCGATGTGTATTTCGTCAGCAACCTGCCGTCGGAGCTGCAGCGTGGCGATGTGGTGCTGATCTGCTCGGCCGGGTTCATCCTGAGCTTCCTCGCCACGGTGTACCCGGCGTGGCGTGCGGCGAAGATCGAACCTGCGCAGGCGTTGCGCTACTCCTGAGGCCCTCGCGGACGCTGAGGCCGCCCTGTTTAGGGACGGGAACACGACCCCCTGTGGCGAGGGAGCTTGCTCCCGCTGGAGCGCGAAGCGCTCCCAAAAAACCTGAAAGTCTGCACGTCATGCGCATGAACGCGCAGCTTTTGGGGCTGCTGCGCAGCCCAGCGAGAGCAAGCTCCCTCGCCACAAAGGGTTGTGTCAGAGCTCAATCCCCCTTCGGCAACTCAATCACAAACCGCGTCCAGCCATCGGCCGATTCACAGCGAATCTGCCCGCCATGGGCGCGGATGATCGAGCGGGTAATCGCCAGCCCGAGCCCCGCGTGTTCGCTGCTGCCTTCCTGGCGAGCCGGGTCGGCGCGGTAGAAACGGTCGAACAGGCGCGGCAGCAAGTCCGCTGGAATCCCCTCGCCACTGTTTTCCACACTTACGCTCACCCCTTGAGCCCCATCGACCATTCGCACCCGCACTTCGCCGCCAACGGGGGTGAAGCGCAGGGCGTTGTCCAGCAGGTTGGAAAGGGCCCGGCGCAACATGTTGCGGTCACCCTCGATACGGCTTTCGCCCTCGCGGCTCAGGCACACATTGGCGTCTTCGGCCAGGGGCGCGAAAAAATCCAGCAACACGTCCACTTCCTCGGCCAATTGCAGCGGTTCCCGATTGAGCGCCAGCAGGCCATGGTCGGCCTTGGCCAGGTACAACATGTCGTTGACCAGTTGCGCCATCCATTGCAGTTCTTCGAGGTTGCTGTGCAACGCCTCGCGGTAATCCTCCAGGGAGCGTTCGCGGGTGAGGGTGACCTGGGTGTGGGTCAGCAGGTTCGACAGCGGCGTGCGCAACTCATGGGCGATGTCGGCCGAGAACGCCGAGAGCCGCTGAAACGCATCGTCGAGGCGTCCGAGCATGGCGTTGATGCTGTGGGCCAATTCCGCCAGTTCGGCGGGCATTTGCTCTTCAGGCAGCCGGGCGTTGAGGGAACGGGCCGAGACGTTGCCGGCGATGGCACCCATGCGTCGCAACGGCCGTAAGGCCCGCCGGGCGGCCCAGGCCCCCAGTAGCGCGGTGGCCAGGGCCGAGAGACCGACGGTCAGCCAGATCAGCCGTTGCATGCGTTGCAGGA
Organism: Pseudomonas sp. FSO-7; assembly: GCF_059579345.1. NCBI lineage: Bacteria > Pseudomonadati > Pseudomonadota > Gammaproteobacteria > Pseudomonadales > Pseudomonadaceae > Pseudomonas > Pseudomonas sp. FSO-7. Next base: position 2,200,184 of record NZ_CM184193.1, read on the forward strand.
AGTGCTGGTGATGGGTGATGTCCAGCAACAGGGTCAGTTGCGGCGAATCGGCTCGGCCTGGATACAGCGGCGCATTCAACACCCGGTAATCGTTGTCGGCATCGCTGAGGGTCGACAGGCCGGGACGCTCCGGCAACTGAGGCGGAATCCGGATCGAGCTGTCGTACCAACGCACGCCGTCGCTGCCTTTGATGCGCAGCGCCAGGTCGGCCTGGCGGCTCAGCTCATCTTCCAGTCGGCGCTGGGTCTGCTCGGCGTCGAGGTCTTGCAGGGCCCGGCGCAGGCCGATCAGCTTGCCTTCGAGCAGTTGCTGGTCCAGCTCAATGAAATGCGCCTCGCTGCCACGGCTGAACAAGACCCCGGCGAACAAGGACACCACTGCGGTGCAGGCGGCGAACAGCAGCGCCAGGCGGCTGCTCAGTGACCACCGGCCCCTCACAGGCTGCGCTCTTCAAGCACGTAGCCCATGCCCCGCACGGTGTGGATGAGCTTATTGGGGAACTCATCGTCGATCTTGATGCGCAGTCGCCGGATGGCAACTTCGATGACGTTGGTGTCGCTGTCGAAGTTCATGTCCCAGACCTGGGAGGCGATCAGCGATTTGGGCAACACTTCACCCTGGCGGCGCAGGAGCATTTCCAGTAAGGCGAACTCCTTGGCGGTGAGGTCGATGCGCCGACCGCTGCGTTCGACACGGCGGCGGATCAGGTCCAGGCGCAAGTCGGCCAGTTGCAGGCTGGTTTCCTGTTGCGTCGAACTGCCTCGGCGCAACAGGCTGCGCACCCGCGCCAGCAACTCGGAAAAGGCAAAGGGCTTGACCAGGTAATCATCGGCGCCCAGCTCCAGGCCGTGGACCCGATCCTGTACCGCGTCCCGCGCGGTGAGGAACAGCACCGGAGTATCCAGGCCGGCCCCGCGGACGGCTTGCAGGATCTGCCAGCCATCGCGACCGGGCAACATCACGTCGAGGATCAGCAAGGCGTATTCACCGCTCAAGGCCAGTTGCTGGCCGGTGACGCCGTCGGCCACCAGGTCGGCGTTGAACCCGGCTTCGCCCAGGCCCTGGCGCAGGTATTGGCCGGTTTTGGTTTGGTCTTCGACGATCAGCAGTTTCATGGGCGGCTCAAGGCAGGGTTGGGACGAGGGCGTTATACCGTGGCAGGCGTGCTCGTGGCGCAACCTGACAAAGTTGTAATCGAGCGGTCAGCCGACTGGCAGGCCTGCAACGGTAAAGTTTCCCACAGGCTGAATCTGATTGGAGTATGGACATGTTGATGGGAAACCGCTTGATCCTGGCCGCTTACGCACTGGCCGCTTACGCACTGGCCTTCAGTGCGCCGTTGTGGGCGTCGCCGGGCCATTTCGATTTTGGCCAGCCCGCGCCGACGGCCAAGGCCAGTCGTAGCATCGAGGTGGTGATGGGCGACATGACGTTCGATCCCGGAGCCCTTGAGATCAAGGCTGGCGAGACGGTTCGGTTCGTGCTGATCAACAAGGGCCAGTTGCTCCACGAATTCAACCTGGGCAACGCGGCCATGCACGCCGACCATCAACAGGAAATGCTCAAGATGCAGCAAAGCGGCCAGTTGCTGCCAACCGCGATGAAGCCGGGGATGGATCACGCCGCCATGGGCCACGACCAGGCGAGCATGCGCCACGATGACCCCAACAGCGTGTTGGTGGAACCGGGCAAGACCGCCGAGCTGACCTGGACCTTCAGCCAGGCCGCGCGCCTGGAGTTTGCCTGCAATGTTCCTGGTCACTACCAGGCCGGGATGAAGGGCGACCTGACAGTCAGTCAGTAAGCACTCAAAGGCTGTGGCAAAGGCTGATAGAATCCGCTGATTCTTCAGTCAGGTTTCCGTCATGCATCCCGCAGCCGAACATTCGCCGCTGGGCAAATCCAGCGAATACATCGCCACGTACACGCCGTCACTGCTGTTCCCGATCCCGCGCACCGCGAAATGGGCGGAACTGGGCCTGACGGCCGAGACCCTGCCGTACAAGGGCGTGGATTTCTGGAACTGTTTCGAGCTGTCGTGGCTGTTGCCGTCCGGCAAGCCGGTGGTGGCCATCGGTGAATTCGCGATTCCGGCGGACTCGCCGAATATCATCGAATCCAAATCCTTCAAGCTGTACCTCAACTCCTTGAACCAGACCCCGTTCGCCGATACCGCGAGTTTGGAAGCGATCCTGCGCCAGGACCTGTCGGCGGCTGCCGGCAAGGCGGTGGGCGTGCGGATCCGCAGCCTCAAGGACGTGGAGCGTGAGGGCATCGTGGCGTTGCCCGGTACCTGCATCGACGACCTGGACATCAGCGTCGACTCCTACGCACACCCGCGCCCGGAGCTGCTGCGCTGCGATGCTTCGCGTATCGTCGAGCAAAGCCTGCACAGCCACTTGCTCAAGTCCAACTGCCCGGTGACCAGCCAGCCAGACTGGGGCAGCGTGGCGGTGGAATATCGTGGCGCGGCCCTGGATCCGGCCAGCCTGTTGGCCTACATCGTCAGCTTCCGCCAGCATTCGGATTTCCATGAGCAATGTGTGGAGCGGATCTTTCTTGACCTGCAGCGCTTGCTCAACCCGGAGAAACTGACGGTGTATGCGCGGTATGTGCGCCGTGGCGGGCTGGACATCAACCCGTATCGCAGTACCGAAGACGTTCAACTGCCGAACCAGCGCCTGGTCCGTCAATAAACTTTCCTTGTCGCAGTGAGCTCTTGTGGGAGCGAGCTTGCTCGCGATAAGGGCGGCACATTCAACATTGAGGTTGGCTGACACACCGCTATCGCGAGCAAGCTCGCTCCCACAGGGGATTGTATTTCAGGCCGTGAAACTAAAAAGCCCTGCTGGCGATAGCAGGGCTTTTTGCATTCGAAGGGTTCAGATCCCCATGTTGCCCAAGGCCTGCACGATGTTGCGCAAGGTCCCGGCCAGCGTCGGGTGTTCCAGTTCGAAGCGCTCGACGGCCAGGTTCACATTATCGGCGAGGTTGGCGTCCTGTGTTTTGGTTTCCAGCTCAAGCTCAAGTTCGATCTGTTGCATCAGCGCGTGCAGGTCAGCGCGCTCGACTTCGGAAAGCGGTGGATTCTGTTCCAATTGCTCGCGCAGTTTGTTGAGCTGTTCTTGCAATTCGCGGGCAGGCATTGGCGTACTCCCTTTATTGATAGGCACAGCCATGGACCGCGACGCTGCGTCAAAAGTCCATGGCCTGCCTTAAGAGTAATCCACACTCACGCGCCCTGCATGATCCCGGTCAGGGCTTCTCGCCTTTAATACGGCGCAGGCAGATATCAGCCAGGCAAGTGTCGAGTTCGCCCAAGTGATCGATCACTGAATGCACCCCCAGGCCGAACAACTGTACGGTGGCCTTGGCGCGTTTGGTTTCCCGCTCTTGTTGGCTCAATGCCTGCCACTCGGCGGGCGCCAGGCCACACAAAGAGCCGCAGGATGCCAGCCCGATCGTCCACAACCCTGCGTTGAGTCCTGACTGCAATAACCGTGGTTCGCCGCTGACCAACACGCAGCCGTCCAACTGCTGGACGTTCAGCGTCATCAGCGCTTGCCAGCAGGCATGCGGCGCTGGCCACGGATAATTTGTTGCAGGAAGTTGCGGCGCCTTGATGGACGTGGGCAATGAGGCCGCCAGGCTATGGCTGATGGCGGGCGGCAATTCGTCGAGCCAGGCGCAGGGGATATTCAGGTGTTGCAAGCGTTGCAGGCTTTCCAGGGCGCCGGGTGTCGGGTGGGCGTGATCCGCTGGCGCTGCCCCTGGCTGACGAATGCGCGCCCCGAAATCCACCAGGCATCCGCTGAGGCCAAACAGTACGGCGGTCAGGCTGGGGGCGGGGAGGGGCAGGGCTTCGGCGCGGGGCATGGGAACGTCCTTGAAATAACCAGCAGCCTAATGGGCTCCGATGACAGTCCGGTGACAGTGAGATGAAGGGGGCCAGTCGTGGAAAAGTCCTACGGCCTGCGTGTTTTTCGGTGCTGCCTATCCACGCGTTCCGTCTTATACTAGCCAGCTTACCGCCTGGGCTCGGCGCCCTTGCCTGAATAATCCAAGGAGTTTTCCCCTATGCGCTGGAGCCATCGTCTAGCTCAGCTGTGTCTTTCCGCTTGTGTCCTGCTGGTTCCGTTCGCCACCCAGGCCGCGACGGAAGAAGATCCTTGGGAAAGCATCAACCGTCCAATCTTCACCTTCAACGACACTCTCGATACCTATGCGCTCAAGCCGCTGGCCCAGGGTTATCAATACGTGACGCCGCAATTCCTCGAAGACGGCATCCACAATATGTTCCGTAACATCGGCGACGTGGGCAACCTGGCCAACAACGTGCTGCAGGCCAAGCCGGCCGCCGCCGGGGTCGACACCGCCCGATTGATCTTCAACACCACCTTCGGCCTGCTGGGCTTCTTTGACGTGGGCACCCAGATGGGCCTGCAGCGCAGCGATGAAGATTTCGGCCAGACCCTGGGTTACTGGGGCCTGGGCAGTGGTCCGTATGTGATGCTGCCGCTGTTGGGGCCGAGCACCCTGCGTGACGCACCAGCCAAGCTGGTCGATGACTACACGGCTCCGTATCGTTATATCGATAACGTCTCGGTGCGTAACTCCATTCGCGGCTTGAACGTCGTCGACACTCGCGCCAGCCTGTTGTCGGCCGAGAAAATGGTGAGCGGCGACAAATACGTCTTCATCCGCAATGCCTACCTGCAGAACCGTGAATTCAAGGTCAAGGATGGTCAGGTCGAAGACGATTTTTGATTTCGGCCTGTAAAACCAAGAAGGCGGCCCAAAAGGCCGCCTTCTGTGCTTTGAGGCCGTGCTTGAGCGGGTTTGATCCTTCCATTGAGTTACGCTTCGCTCGGTTCTTATAACTCTCTGTGCTTTGACAAATAAAGACGGCAAGCGGCTATCTGCATGAGCTTGAAACGCCCCGCGGATGGGAGTACCGTCTGCGCCTTAGAAGGGCACCTCTGATGTAACGGCGTGTAGGGCAAAGGCCTGAAAGTTGTACGACAGAGAGGCTAGAAAGCGAATCCAGTAGTGCGTGCCAGGCCCGACCGCCCAGCCCGCTACGCCAACCTAATTCTGGCGCCGTTTGCCCACATGCCAAAAACCAGTGCCACGCTGCTGATAATCGATGATGACGAAGTGGTGCGAGCCAGTCTCGCAGCCTACTTGGAAGACAGTGGTTTCAGCGTCCTGCAGGCCAGCAATGGCCAACAGGGTCTTCAGGTATTCGAGCAAGACAAGCCCGACCTGGTCATCTGCGACCTGCGCATGCCGCAGATGGGCGGACTCGAACTCATTCGCCAGGTCACCGAGATTTCCTCGCAGACCCCGGTGATCGTGGTGTCGGGCGCGGGCGTGATGAACGACGCGGTCGAGGCGTTGCGTCTGGGCGCGGCGGATTACCTGATCAAGCCCCTTGAAGACCTCGCGGTGCTCGAGCACTCGGTGCGCCGGGCCTTGGACCGTTCGCGCCTGTTGGTGGAAAACCAGCGTTACCGCGAGAAGCTGGAAACCGCCAACCGCGAGCTGGAAGCCAGCCTGAACCTGTTGCAGGAAGACCAGAACGCCGGGCGCCAGGTGCAGATGAACATGCTGCCGGTCAGCCCCTGGACCGTCGACGATTTCCGTTTTGCCCACCAGATCATCCCGTCGTTGTACCTGTCGGGCGATTTCGTGGACTATTTCCGCGTTGACGAGCGGCGAGTGGCTTTCTACCTGGCGGACGTTTCCGGCCATGGTGCGTCCTCGGCCTTCGTGACGGTGCTGTTGAAGTTCATGACCACGCGCCTACTGTTCGAATCCAAGCGCAACGGCACGCTGCCAGAGTTCAAGCCATCAGAAGTCCTTGGGCATATCAACCGAGGCCTGATCAGTTGTAAGCTGGGCAAACACGTCACAATGGTCGGTGGAGTCATCGACGAGGAGACTGGTTTGTTGACCTATAGCATCGGCGGTCACCTGCCGTTGCCTGTGTTGTATACGCCAGACAGTGTTCGTTATCTGGAAGGGCGTGGTTTGCCGGTGGGCCTGTTCAACGAGGCCACCTACGAAGATCACGTACTGGAATTGCCGCCGACATTCAGTCTGACGCTGATGTCTGATGGCATTTTGGACCTTTTGACAGAACCTACACTCAAAGAGAAAGAAGCGGCCTTGCCTGAACGGGTGAGCGCAGCGGGCGGCAGCCTGGAAGGCTTGCGTCAAGTGTTTGGATTAGCCACGCTCGGGGAGATGCCGGATGATATCGCCCTGTTAGTGTTGAGCAGGAACCTTTGATGAGTACCGGTAGAATCCAGTTCGCCGAGCAGGACGGCACCTTCGTCCTGAAGTTTGTCGGTGAAGTGCGCCTGACCCTGTGTTCGGCGCTGGATGCGACTATTGAGCGGATCTTCACCGCGCTGAACTTCAGCGCCATCGTGATCGACCTGACCGAAACCCGCAGCATCGACAGCACCACGTTGGGCCTGCTGGCCAAGCTGTCGATCCTGTCGCGGCAAAAAGTCGGCCTGCTGCCGACCGTCGTCACCACCCACAACGACATCACCCGTCTGCTGCAATCGATGGGCTTCGACCAGGTGTTCAACATCGTGGGCGACCCCGTGCCGTGTCCGGAATGCCTCGACGACCTGCCTGACCAGGACCAGTCCGAAGAGGAAGTGCGGATCAAGGTGCTCGAGGCCCACAAGATTCTCATGGGGCTCAACGATTCCAATCGTGAAGCCTTTCATGATCTGGTGAATGCGTTGGAGCGGCCTTGAGCCTTGGGGTTTGTGTAGGCTGCACTGGCCTTATCGCGAGCAAGCTCGCTCCCACAGGTTTTGTGGCGTTCTCATAATCGAGCCTGACCGACATCCCTCTGTGGAAGCGAGCTTGCTCACGATAGCGTCTGTCGAGCCGCCACACTCTTAAGCCAAACCGCATAAAAAAGGGCGAACCCAACCAGGTTCGCCCTTTTTGCAATGCCGGCTGAATCAGCTCAAAGCTTGGCTTGCAGCAACGCCTCCAGCTTCTCCTGGTCCCGGGCAAACTGACGAATACCTTCGGCCAGTTTCTCGGTCGCCATGGCGTCCTCGTTGGACAACCAGCGGAACTGCGCTTCGTTGAGGATCAAGCGCGCCTCTCCGGCTTGCCCTGGGGCCAGCTTGCGCTCCAGCTTACCTTCGTCGGCGGCGAGTTTCTCCAGCAGGTCCGGGCTGACGGTCAAGCGGTCACAGCCAGCCAGTTGCTCGATCTGGTTGAGGTTGCGGAAGCTCGCGCCCATGACCACGGTCTTGTAGTCATTGGCCTTGTAGTAGTTGTAGATGCGCGTCACCGACTGCACGCCCGGATCATCCGCGCCGGTGTAGTCGTTGCCATTGGCTTTCTTGTACCAGTCGTAGATACGGCCCACAAACGGCGAAATCAGGAACACCCCGGCATCGGCACAGGCGGCGGCCTGGGCGAAGGAGAACAGCAGCGTCAGGTTGCATTGGATGCCTTCACGCTCCAGTTGCTCGGCTGCGCGAATGCCTTCCCAGGTGGAGGCGATCTTGATCAGCACGCGATCCCGGCCAATGCCGGCCTTTTCGTACAGATCGATCAGACGATGCGCACGCTTCAACATGGCCTCGGTGTCGAACGACAGGCGCGCGTCCACTTCAGTGGAAATACGCCCTGGGATCACTTTCAGAATCTCTTGCCCGACCGCCACGGCAAAACGGTCGCTGGCCAGGCCCACATCGCCCTTGCAGTCCGCCACGCAGGCGTTCAGTTGCTCGGCATAGCCGTGAATGGACGACGCCTTGAGCAGAAGGGAAGGGTTGGTGGTAGCGTCCACGGGTTTGACGCGGGCGATGGCCTCGAAGTCGCCAGTGTCGGCCACGACGGTAGTGAATTGCTTGAGTTGTTCCAGCTTGGAAGTCATGAGCGTGCTCTGTCCTATGGGTCCGTTGACATTACCCGAGGGCCGGCAGCCACTCAAGGGCGTGAAGAGGTATCGACGGCCCCAGCGGCAACAACCTGAAAACGGCTGTTTGAAAGGCCGGGGCGGTATCGGTAGATACGATGCCAAAACAGCGTGCAGGTTCAAAGCAAGTGACGGTTAACGCCCTTCCAGCAGTTGCCCTGCCTGATCCAGCAACGCCAATGGATCCTTGGTTTTGTGAATGTCCACTGACAACAACTGCCGAAACCGCCGCGCTCCCGGGAACCCGGTGCCCAAGCCCAACACGTGACGGGTGATGTGATGCATCGCCCCGCCAGCGGCCAGGTGATCGGCGATATAAGGTCGCAACTGTGCCAGCGCCTCGGCCCGGGTGATGATCGGCGCGGTGCTGCCGAACAGTTGCTGATCCACTTCGGCCAGCAGATACGGGTTGTGATACGCCTCGCGCCCCAGCATCACACCGTCGAACGTCTGCAGATGTTCGTGGCAGGCCTCCAGCGTCTTGATTCCACCGTTGAGCACAATCTCCAACTCCGGAAAATCCGCCTTCAACCGCGCGGCCACGTCATAACGCAGCGGCGGGATGTCGCGATTCTCCTTCGGCGACAGCCCCTCCAGAATCGCAATCCGCGCATGCACGGTAAAACTCGTGCAACCGGCCTCACGCACCGTCCCGACAAACTCACACAACTGCTCGTAACTGTCCCGCCCATTGATCCCGATGCGATGCTTGACCGTCACCGGAATCGACACCGCATCGCGCATGGCTTTCACGCAATCGGCCACCAACCCCGGATGCCCCATCAGGCACGCGCCGATCATATTGTTCTGCACCCGGTCGCTGGGGCAGCCGACGTTGAGGTTGACCTCGTCGTAACCGTGCTCCTGGGCCATACGGGCGCAGGCGGCCAGGTCGGCTGGGACACTGCCGCCTAGTTGCAGGGCTAGCGGGTGTTCGGACTTGTGGTGGCGCAGGAAGCGTTCGTGGTCACCGTTGAGCAAGGCGCCGGTGGTGACCATTTCGGTGTAGAGCAGGGCGTGCTTGGAGAGGATGCGTAGGAAGAAGCGACAGTGGGCGTCGGTCCAATCCATCATCGGGGCGACGGAGAAGCGGCGGGAGAGCGGAGCAGTTTGTAGGGGCATTGGGAATCTGAGTCATCGGGGCGAATGGACGCAGTTTATCAGGGATGCTTGTCGGGTACTTGGTGGGCTCTCAAGCCTAGCTACTCAATCTTTGATGACAACCAGGCAGACCGCATGCTCGGTCAGCGTTTCAGCGCGCACCTTGTGTTGACGATTTAATGTGGCTACGATAATTGCATGCAGATTACCTATGACCCAGCCAAAGACGCTCGCAACGTCGAAGAACGTGGACTTCCGTTTGCCCTCGTGCGGGACTTTGAATGGTCTACAGCATTGATCCTGGAAGATGCTCGATTCGACTACGGCGAGTGTCGTTATCGGGCGATGGGGTACATAGGGGATCGGCTGCATGTCGTAGTGTTTACCCCACGGGGTGACGCGGTCCACGTCATCAGCTTTCGTAAAGCCAACAAACGGGAGGTCAAAAATTATGACCAAGAAACCCAGTCCTGAGAGGGTCGATACGGCAAACCCCGAATGGTCGACCGAAGACTTTGCCAAGGCCAAACCAGCCAGCGAGGTGCTTGATGGGTTGTTTGGCAAAGCTCAGGCAAAGGAAATGCTCAAGCCAAAGCGTGGTCGACCCAAGTCGGTAGCCACTAAAGAGCACGTCAATGTTCGTTTCGATGCTGACGTGCTGGAGAGATTCAGAGCTTCTGGCCCGGGCTGGCAAACACGGATGAACGCCGCCTTGGCCGATTGGCTCAAGACGCATACACCAGAAGAACTGAAGGCTTAGTCGCTAAATATTATTCGAAAAAAAATTAGCCGCCGATGAGGCGGCTTTTTGTTGTCTGCGGATTGGATTTGTTTCGGTAACGGTATAGTAAATCCGTAGAGCGGGACAGTTTGTAGGGGCATTAGGAATCTGAATCAGATAAGACCAGTTTGGGACTGCCCCCGCGTCTGGTTTGAATCCAGCGCCGGGCACGCATCGCTGCCACTTGGTCATCGGAAGCGAATTTGCCTTGGTCAGCTTCCTTTACCGCGAGTTCGATCTGTGTGGTCAACGCTTTTTCATGTTCGATGTAGTCGCGAAGAACGTCCATCGCCAGATAGCTCGGACTTTGGCCGTTGGTCTTGGCCAGATCGGCGAGGGAGTTCGATAGGTCTTCGGGCAGGTTCAGTGATATGCCGGACATGGCAGCCTTGATGGTGGACGACTTTTGGGCATCTTACACCGATGGCCGCCCGCTTGAATCAGCAGGTCGTCGCAAGGTGTATCTCGACGTGAATTGTTCCCCTCCCGAGCAGATCTAAGAGCCTCACCGACGCTGCCGTCGAAGGGGACATTTCTGCGGGTGAATCTGGTTTGGGTTACGCCTGTGCAGTGACTACAAATGCTCGGCTCGTACTCTTATTGCCTTCTTGATAGACAATTTAATGAGTCTGTCCCATTTCTTCCGCATGGATGGGCGGAAAATGCCGCCTAGCCGACCGCCTCATTCCGCTTTTTCCGCCTCACGAATGCTATGTTGAAGTCTTTGCTGGCGGTGCCGCGCTTTACTTCATGCGAACCCAGGCCGCTCCCGTTGAAGTTCTGAACGACATCAACGGCGACCTGGTGATGCTCTATCGCGTCGTGCAGAACCATCTGGAAGAATTCGTGCGCCAGTTCAAATGGGCGCTCGGCTCCCGCCAGGTGTTCGAATGGCAGAAAATGATCCGTCCCGAAACCCTCACCGATATCCAGCGCGCCGCTCGGTTCTTCTATCTGCAGCACCATGCCTTTGCCGGCAAGGTCACCGGGCAGACGTTCGGCACCGCGACCACTGGCCCGACCATCAACCTGCTGCGGATCGAGGAGAACCTCTCGGCCGCGTGGCAGCGGCTGTCCGGCACCTATGTCGAAAATCTCCCCTGGCTTGATTGTGCTGAGCGCTACGACCGCGCTCATACGTTTCACTACATGGACCCGCCGTACTGGCAGACCGCTGGATATGGCGTGGATTTCCCGTTCGAGAATTACGAGCGGATGGCTGACTTCATGCGCCGCTGCAAGGGGAAGGTGATGGTCAGTATTAATGATCACCCAGATATCCGCCAGGTGTTTGAAGAATTCCATGTCGAGACACTGGATATTCGTTACTGCAACACCAACCAACGGCAGGGAAAAGCTGAAGTCAGCGGTGAACTCGTGATCATGAACTGGGTCCCTGCCTCTTTGGGCGGGCTGTTTTAGTTACCAAACTTGGCCGTTACCATGGCCTTATCGCCTCGGATCATAAGTGAGCAGTCGAAGTGAAATCAGGGGCGCGAAGCCGAGAGCCCTCAATAAGGTCACTGGGTGCGCTTGAACGCTGGCTTGCATTTCGCTTAATAAAATAGGGCTCCCAATGTGGGAGCCTAAAGCTCTGAAATTACTCAACTCGTCTGTCTGAGTATAGTTCTGCGATTACACCTTCTACTCTAAATTCATCCATATAAAGTAGGGTTGTGTGGCCTATGTCGGTTTTGTAAACTTTTACATTCGGTTGAATAATGATGGTGGGTGCTTTTGACCCGTACATCACTGGCAAAACGAAGTCCTTATGGGCAATTTTTATCTCGCCGAGATGTGCAGTATGGCCTATTAGTTTTTTAGGTTGACCTTTCTTAATTGCCCCTGCTTCCCAAGCATCGTATTCAGAGGGAGTGGCAGGTTTCAAAGCTTCGTTGAATAGTGCCAGAACTGACGATTCTAATCGTTGAGAGTCCTCTCGAGCTTGTTTAGCTTCCATACCAAGTTCAATTATTTTTTGCCGCGCTTGGTTTAATACTATTTGTCCTTTGGGGGTAAGCTCGGAGTTACCCCTCACCCAGCCAAGTAGTCCCTCGTCATTTTTTGCCTGATGAAGTGAAGCAGTAATTTTCATGGTCAGCTCATGTAGATTGTTCCACATGTTACAGTGCTGAGTGTCCAGAATCTTAATTTTAAATTTTTGTAGTAAGTCGATTTTTTCTGGATCAGTTTCGCATTTTTTTTGCGGAAGGTCTCTTGGGGTTTCATGTATAAATGCAAGTACAGGTTTTCCTTGGCTGAGGGCGTAGTTATATTCTTCCTCCGTATAGCTTATACCGCTTGGTGAGGGAGTTCCATATCTTGCTGCTATCACTAAAAGGTAAATGTCGCTAGCGTCAATAATTGGTCTGATAAGGTCTAATTGATTTTTAGAAGAGGCCACAAAATTTTCCATTCCTGCTGGAATGAAATCATTTCGTAAAAGTAATTGAAAAATTTCCTGTCTTTCGTCTATTAGGTCGGTATATGTTGAACCTATAAAAACTTGATATTTTCTTTCCATAACATAACCTCAAGCTCTGTAGTGTGAATGTTTTGCTCTTCTTGTTTTCTAAGTGAATTCAGTTTCAAGGACTTTTATGGCTCCCTAGAAAAGAATTTTTTCTCAACCTGATGGACGAAATCTGAATAAAAACTGAGCCCTAATTTTGCTAAATTTATGGGGCTGAGGTCATCAACTGCTTTTCCTAAATGCATCGTAGGAGGGTTGTATCGTTGTCCGCAGGTTTCAACGGCTATCGCCACGGGGCGTGGTGGAATTACAGTTGCTGTAACGGGATCCCCTTTGTAGGCAACCAAACCCTCCTTCGCGTCCAGGTGCAGATGCTCAATGTACCCACCTTTGGACCCTACAAAATCGTAGACAGTGTAAGCGGGCTCCTGCTTGGCAAGATCTTGGATGGTGTGATTGTCGGCATCGCGAGCATGTTTCAAATAACGGAGCAGCATGTCTTTTCTTCGCAATGCATGAAATTTCCCTTGCCAGGGTTGAAACTGAGCCTGATGCGGTGCACATGTTCGTTCGGTTTTGGTCCATACCTTCTCTAGGCAGGACAAAAACTCGCGCCATTCCGCCTCAAACTCGTCCATTGTAGTGGCGGCAGTCATAGCATCGATTGCTCGGGATGCTGACCATAATTCTGCCTTTGCTTGGCGGAGCGGCTCGTTGGCCATATGTTGATATCTTCCTTGGTTTAATGGTTTGGCTCATGGCAAAACGTAAGCCGTATCATACTGCTGCACACCGGACTCGTTGCTAGAAAACTCCGCTTTTGGCGACCACAAGCAGTGTATTGATACACAGAAGGGGGGAGGCGTCCAATAAACGGCAAAAGACAGCTATTGATCAGATGAAAATCGTCGCGCGTCTGGGGGATCCTGGGTGCCACCGCGGCAGTTATGCCCGCGCATGGGTTTCAGTCCTGGAAGAAACACTAGGCCCTCAGCTTCTAAGGCGAACGGCAAGGCTTGCATCGTCACGTGTCGCAATGGCCGTCGATTTTCTTCAAGATCTCGAGAACGCGCTGGAAGGGCGGCTCAAGTCATTGGCGCCGATTTAGAACAGCCCTTCTGCCGACTCAGGTTCAATTGGCTTGATCAGATCCGGTCCCTTATTGCGGACATTACGGTATCCCTTGCACGGACTGAAGCATCATTGTTCTCTCGAGCTAGGCGTAGTCTTCGTTTTCTTATTTAGAGCTAAACTGTCATCTAGAAACTCTAAAATTAATTCAGGAAAGCAAAGGTCAATATACTTTTGAGTCAGGTAGATTTCTGGCCACCGCCCATCACCCTTTTCCCCACTAAACAGTGACGTCCAGTGGGTGGGGTAGTAACGACTAAGCATGCCAAGAAAATAGGAAAGCATGTATGTAATGGCTATTTGAGAATAGCGAGACCCACTTTCTAATGGTTTAGCGATATGTAAAACCGGTATGGTTTCAAACATTTTATTGATGTATGAATGAATGAATTGAGGAGGTTTTTTTTGAAAATTATTGGCGTCGCAACTTAAGCTGTAAGGGGAGGTGTCTTGCGTGACTTGGTAGCCATGTGATCGGTATATGTCAATAAACTCTAGAAAGCTATCAGATGTTACCTGAGCCTTAAATCCGTTATCAAGATCATAGCTTAGTGATCCGACTGAAGCATATAGAACTGTCTGTGAAGATCGTTTGTGTTCTGAGTTAAGGTCCGGCAGGCGTAGCATTAAGTCGTCAAAGGTTAGTTCGTCACCAAATTCGGGGGTATCATATGCTATGCGCCATTCAACCGCAGAGGAATCTATGTGTATGCATAGGGTGTTGTCTGTCTGCTTGATAATGTCTGAAAATAAGCCTTTGCAGGTTTTTATCTTTAGCTCTCCAAGTGCGGCAAGTCCTGCGGAAATTTCGCCCGATAATGTCTTCGGCCATTCTACAGTTGTAATGCCATGTCCTTGAGTTAAGCCGGATTCACCGCCTTGAGGATTGAGGAGAAGTGCGACTGACCTGCTAAGGCTCGCGACTCCGTAAAATGTTAACAGTGGTTTAACTGAAACATTTGATTCGGCAGAGTTCCTAAAAAACTCCCGTGCTTGTCTTGCGGCTGAAGTTATTTCTTTTGCACGACGGGCGTTCAAGGTTCGAGAAAAGGCCTGTTGGTGCCAAGCTATCACAGAGTCGTGACTCTCTAAAAAAAGAAGCTTCTGCCAAATCGAGCTTTGCATCGTTGAACTCATAAGTTACCCACTGAATTTTTAACCAGTCGTATTGGTCCGCATTCGCGTATTAATGTCAGTCAACTTCGGCCCGGTCCCCGTATTAGTGATAGGTCCTGTTCCTTCCAGCGCTGATACTCAATTTCTGCACTGCCACGCAAGCACTGCAGCTGCCCGCACCGCCGTGATGCTTGCCAACATGCTCAAGCGCGCAAATGAATCGGGGTATGCGCCGGTTACTGACCCTTGGCTCTAAGCTTTGCCAAGCCCTGTTTGATGTGGCCAGCATTTTCACCAAGTGTGTCCAGCGCCCCGCGGAAATTTTTGCCCACCTCTGGCGAGCCCTGCTGTTCGACTCGTAGCGTCAGCTCCATCAAGGCTGCCTCAAGGGCCAACTGGTTGGTGTACAACCTCTCAAGCACATCTGAAAGTGAACAATCACCAGCCATAGCATCGACTCCTTTCGATCAAAAAGACAAGCATAGTACCGGTAGTGCCCCTGACAGGCAGTAATTGCAGCTTGCTTAGAAATTGCTACACAGAGATGAGCTTTCGGCAGATTAGCCAGCGTAGCTGGGACGCTGGTGGACTACTCCGTCCAATCCATCATCGGAGCAACGGAGAAACGACGGGACAGTGGGGCAGTTTGTAGAGCATTGGGAATCTGAATGAGCGAGGCGGATGGCACAGTTTATCAGGGAAGGGCAGGAGGTGTTGGGGGAGCAATATAGTGTGCCGACTTCACCATTTGGTGCGGGGCATTGTCGAGTGGGCCTGGCCTGTACAATGACTACAAAACGCTCGACTCTTATTGCCCCTTATCTCACGGGCTCATGCTTATGCTGATCATGGTTTCGGTCTGGATGTCTACCAGGCTCAATGCCCCATCAGAAAATGAGCAGCCGGTGTCGATGTAGACAACATTGCCCATGCGTATAACACCGGGTACTGCAGAGTGCCCTACATAGAGCCGGTCTATTCCTTTAATGGGAGTATGGTCGTGTTGCTCGAGTTTCTCTCTTGCATACAGCGCAGTTTTCAAGGCTTGCCGCTGATGTTGCTCTCCAAAACTTCCAGTGATAGCGTCTTTGGCTTCCTGCCAGCCATCGGTACTTCTGAGGACAGGGGCTTCGGCATGGACTATTCCAATTGTTTGATCGCTTGATAAATTGATTTCAATGATCAATGGGAGTGCTTGCAAGGCTTTCAAAAGTTCATGCTGGACGGGTGGTTGTAACTCGTAGAGCCATGCACCACCGTTTCGGATATGTCGGGGTATGTCCCCATGGCCGGAGAGGCAGTCAATAAGCATCTGCTTATGATTACCGCGCACCGCATGGAACCACGGCTTCTCAAGCCAATTCAATATATCTATGGAGTCGGGGCCTCTATCGATGAGGTCTCCCACGGAAAAAATACGATCCAGCTCGGTATTGAAATCCAGCTTGTTCAAGGCGGCTGTTAGAAGTTTGAAATGCCCGTGAATGTCGCCCACCGCAAAGTCGCGACCTTTTTTGTTGGGTGGGAAAGATCTCGTGCTGTACATTTTTCAGTGCTTCAGCAGACGTTTAATTGACGTTGACTGTATCACTTGCCTAAATAAACCGTAAGACGGTGAGCTTGGGGCATGAAGTCAAGCTTGAATCGCCTGCCCAATACACTTCTCAAAAACCTGCTCCATAGGCTCCATGACGCCGTTATAAGCCGCGATATTGGCGTAGATCCACTCGTCCTTCTCAATCCCCCACCAACTGATTTCAAACCCGGCATTCATGATGAGGTGTTCAAACAGAATTCGCTGTGCACGGCCATTGCCTTCGCGAAAGGGGTGTACGACGTTGATGTCGGAATAGGCTTCTGCAACAGCAACTATCAGCTCCGTTCGCTCCATCCCTTCGAACCAGTTTGCCGCCGCCATGGCCGTGAAGATCTTGCCGGCTTCTTTCTCCATGTATTCGGGTTGGCAAAAGCGGGTGGCTTGTTTGGAGATGCCAACGGTGCGCAGCTCCCCGGCCCACTCGAACAGGTCAGAAAAGAGAATTCGATGAATGTTTTGAAGGTAGGCCAGGCTGTAGGGAGGAGGGCTGAATTCGACGTTGTCCGCTGCGATGGCCGAGAGCTGTTGTTCGGCTTCGCTTAGGGTCGGTTCGTCACGGATATCGAGTTTGTTGCGAAGGACCATGGAGCCGGGATAGCAGTAAGCATCTTCACCGACTCCATATTTGTCAGGCATCAGTTTCTGGTCTGGGTGAAGGCCTTCAAGACTTCTTCACGGCTTGGCATTTTGCGTTCGCCGTCCGCGAAGGTCGTTTTGAAGCCTTCCAGACGGAGGCTGGCCGCGTAGTTGGATCTGCGCGTCCTGGCGGCATAGGCCTTTTTGGTTTCAAGGCTGACGTTGCCCATGGGCTGAACCTCAATCGCGTTGGTTGGCCGATTATAGCCCATCCCGTTGGCATGGCCTACGTCGCGGCCTGGGCCACCTCTATCAGGCATCGAATTGACCAATGGCGCTTGCATCGCGGCGCTTCTCAAAATACTGTGTTTATATCCAGTATTCGAGATCACTTCATGCAGCTTATCGCCAAGCTCGGCATTCTTGCCGACGCTGCCAAGTATGACGCCTCCTGCGCCAGCAGCGGTGCGCCCAAGCGTAGCTCCCGAGGCCGTGAGGGGCTGGGGGCCACCGATGGCATGGGCATTTGCCATAGCTATACGCCGGATGGGCGCTGTGTCTCGCTGCTGAAGGTGTTGCTGACCAACTTTTGCCTGTACGACTGCCAGTATTGCGTCAACCGTCGTTCCAGCAACGTGCCGAGGGCGCGCTTTACGCCGGAGGAGGTGGTGCGGCTGACTTTGGATTTTTATCGTCGCAACTGCATCAGTGGGCTGTTTTTGAGTTCCGGCATCATTCGCTCGGCCGATTACACCATGGAACAGTTGATACGGGTGGCGCGGTTGTTGCGCGAGGTGCACCAGTTTCGTGGCTATATCCACCTCAAGACCATTCCCGATGCCGATCCGCTGTTGATCGAGGAAGCGGGGCGGTTGGCGGATCGCTTGAGCGTGAATATCGAGCTGTCCTCCGACATCAGTCTCAAGCGCCTGGCACCGGAAAAGCAGTTGACGACCATCCGCCAGGCCATGGGCACCATCCACCAGGGGCAACAGGCGGTGGCCGGTGAGCCGCGGGCGCCTCGCTTCGCCCCGGCCGGGCAGAGCACGCAGGTGATTGTGGGGGCGGATGCCACCGATGATCACGCCATCCTGAGCAACGCCGAGTCGCTCTACCAGGGGTACGGTTTGCGACGGGTTTACTATTCAGCGTTCAGCCCGATTCCCGACAGCCCCGCCAGCGTGCCCCTGGCGGCACCGCCGTTGCTGCGCGAGCACCGGCTGTATCAGGCCGACTTTCTCATGCGCGGTTACGGTTACAAGGCAGGCGAGCTGTTGAGCGAAACCCGCAACCTGGATTTGGACATCGACCCCAAGCTGGCGTGGGCGCTGGCCAATCGAGAGGTGTTCCCGCTGGATATCAATCGCGCCGAACCTGCATTGCTGGCGCGTATTCCGGGGATTGGCCTGCGTAGCGTGCAACGTCTGGTTGCGTTGCGCCGGGAGCGGCGGGTGCGTTATGACGACCTGGTGCAGTTGCGGTGCGTGCTGGAGAAGGCGCGACCGTTCATTGTCACCAGCGATTACCGGCCGGCCGACGATCAGGTGCGCAGCGGCCTGTTGCGGGCGCGGTTGCGCGACCCCCAGCGGCCGGTGCAGATGGGGCTTTGGTGATGATTGCCCTGGATTGTGAAGATGATTTCTCCACGTGGCGCGATCAGGCTCGAACGTTGCTCGGCCACGGTATCGACCCGAGCGATGTCACCTGGAGCCAAGGTCCGATGGCCGATCTTTTGGCCATGCCGGCGCCGCTGCCTCAAGGGCCGGGCCCGTTCCGAACGCGGGTCCCCGCGGTCTTGCTGATCCAGCTCGAACAGGCTGGCCGTTACCAAGGCGAACAACGTTGGAACTTCCTGTACGAAGTGCTCTGGCGCGTTGCCCATGGCGATCGCACGGCGATGCTCGCGGGCGACCGCCTGGGCAGTGAACTGCAGCGGCGTATCAAGCAGGTCCAGCGCGAGGCTCATCACCTGCATGCCTTCGTACGCTTTATCCCCCTGCCGCCGGCATTGGCCGAGCAATTGCGATTGGACCTGGTCGCCTTTCACCAGCCGGCCCATGACATCCTCGAAAGCGCCAGCGGCCATTTTGCCGAGCGGCTGGGACAGCAACGCTGGCTGATCGCAACGCCACGTGATGGCATCCGTTTCGATGGGCAGTCATTGGATTACCAGCGACGTTGTCCCGAGCAATGGCAGCATTGGGCGCGTTACGCCGACGATCCCGGTGCGGAGCTGTGGCGAACTTATTACAGGCATATCTTCAACCCGGCGCGGCTCAATCCCCAGGCGCTGCGTCAGCATATGCCGGGGCGATTCTGGCAGCACTTGCCGGAGGGAGAGTTGATTCCTCAACTGGTGGGTTTGGCGCGACGGGGGAAGCAGCGAGATGGGCAGGCGTTGGAGGTGGGGGCGCAAATGGGTAAGCGGATAGTTGTTGGTGCTGTTGTTGAGGATTAAACAAGTTCTTTTTTTTGTGAGTGCTTCGCACTCAAGCGGGAGCAAGCTCCCTCGCCACAATGAGTCAGGCCACAATGAGTCAGGCCACAATGAGTCAGGCCACAATGAATCAGGCGTGAATCAATCAAACCGCCTTGGTGTGTTTGGCTGGCCCGCGCAACGCCGCGATGTCCCGCTTGGGCGGCACGCCAAACAAGCGGGCATATTCGCGGCTGAATTGGGAAGGGCTTTCATAACCCACCTTGAAAGCCGCACTCGCCACGTCCACGTGCTCGTTGAGCATCAAGCGTTTGGCTTCGTTCAACCGCAGCCACTTCTGGTATTGCAGCGGGCTCATCGCCGTGAGCTGGCGGAAGTGGTGGTGAAACGTCGGCGCGCTCATTTGCACTCGCGCCGCAAGGTCGTCTACGCGCACGGGTTCGGTGTAGTTCAGTTTCAACCAGTCGATGGCCTTGGCGATCCGGTAGCCCTGGCTATCGACCGAGGCGATCTGCCGCAGCCGGGCGGCCTGGTCGCTGAGCAGCAGCCGGTAGTGGATCTCACGCTGGATCAAAGGTGCCAATATGGGGATCGCTTCCGGTTCATCGAGCAACGCCAGCAGGCGTGCGAACGGCGCCAAAAGGTCGGTCGTCGCGGTGCCGATCCCCGCGCCAATCCCGACCGCCCGATCACGCGGCGGCGCCAGGCTGCCTTGGGCGATCAGATCGGCCACCATGCGCAAGTCGAGCCTCAGGACCAGGCCCAGACAGGGTTGTTCCGGGCTTGCCTGCAGCACTTCGGAGTTGGCCGGGATGTCCAGGGAGGTCATGAGGAACCGACCGGTGTCGTAGCCATAGGCTTCGCCGCCGATCCATACCTGTTTCTCGCCTTGGGCCACCAGCACGATGCTCGGTTCGATCATGCAAATCACCGGCGGCGCCGGGATTTCACGCCGGAAGAAGACGAGGCCGGGGATGGGTGTTTCGAAGTCGCCCGGGTGTGGGGCCCAGGCGCCAATGATGGCGCTCAATGTCTCTTGTACGGATCTGCGTTGGACGGCCATGTCGGCTCCGGGTGTCATCTGGGCTCAAGCGCTATAGGCAGAACATTAACGCGCTAAACGAAGCGCTGCCTATACGCGATGGAAGAACTCATAGGATCAGGCAAGCATCTCAGCGTAATGCGTTACCGACCGGCCGGGTTGAGCCCTGAAAATACACCCTCGCTCATTTCCAACGGGCCGCTCGCGAGTTGCTCGCGAAAGCAGCCTGCCTGAGGCGGTGCGGTTGAATGTGCCGCTGTCAATCGCGAGCAAGCTCGCTCCCACACAAGCAACACAGGATTGTCATTCAATGACCGATAACCCATTGTCACAAGACCAGCCCGCCTGGGGCGCGGTACTTGCCATGGCCCTCGCCGCGTTCGTGCTGGTGGCCTCGGAGTTCATGCCCGTCAGCTTGCTGACGCCGGTAGCGGCCGATCTTCATGTCAGCGAAGGGCAGGCCGGTCAAGGCATTGCCGTCTCTGGCGCCTTTGCCCTGATTACCAGCCTGTTCATCGCCTCGATCGCCGCCCGGGTCGACCGCAAATGGCTCCTGCTGGGGCTGACCTTGCTGATGATCGTTTCAGGCACCGTGGTGGCGTTCGCACCAACCTACCCGGTATTCATGGTCGGTCGCGCGTTGATCGGCGTGGCGATTGGCGGCTTCTGGTCGCTGTCGGCGGCCACGGCCATGCGGCTCGTGCCGGACGCTCAGGTTCCGCAGGCACTGGCCATCGTCAATGGCGGCAATGCCCTGGCGACCGTGGTCGCTGCGCCGCTGGGCAGCTACTTGGGGGCGATCATCGGTTGGCGCGGTGCGTTTTTCTGCATCGTGCCCGTCGCCGCCATCGCCCTGGTCTGGCTGCTGTTGCGCCTGCCTTCCATGCCTGCGCAGGCGAAGCAGGGCAGCACCAACGTCTTCAAGTTGATGGCCCGGGTACCGGTCGCGCTGGGCATGCTGGCGGTCAGCACGTTTTTCATGGGCCAGTTCATGTTGTTCACCTACCTGCGACCGTTCCTTGAAGCGGTAACGCAGGTGAGCGTTTCAATGCTGTCCTTCATGTTGCTGGTGATCGGTGTGGCGGGGCTGCTGGGCACCTTCCTGATCGGGGCCTGCTTGAAAAACCACCTTTATCGGACGCTCATCGTCATCCCGCTGTTGATGGCCGCGATCGCCATTGCCCTGGTGGGGTTCGGCGGCTCGGTAACGATCACGACCCTCCTGCTCGGCCTTTGGGGCCTGGTGGCCACGGCAGCGCCGGTAGGCTGGTGGACCTGGCTCTCGCGAACGCTGCCGGAAGATGCCGAAGCCGGTGGTGGTCTGATGGTGGCGATCGTCCAGCTTGCCATTGCCGGAGGCGCGACAGTGGGTGGCCTTCTGTTCGATCTGAGTGGCTATCGCGCGACCTTCGAAACCAGTGCCGCCGTGTTGGGCGTAGCCGCTGTGCTGACGGTGCTGGCTGCTCGCTCAGCGCTCCGGGTGTCTTCATCGACTACGCAAGCAGCGCCCTATGGCACGGTGGGTTGAGACAAATGTCCGTCAGTTGAGGATGACCTGATGCTGCTCCGCGCCAGGCGCATAAGGCGACGGAGCTTCACGGACGACGTTCTGGGTCAGGAAGGAGGCGATCAGCAACACGATGCCCATCGCTGCCGGAAGAGCACCGCGCGGCTTGCGCACACCCAGGTGCGCGGACGCCGACAACAGCAAGTGATAGAGCATGCCTGCATAGGCCAGGTCGCTGAGCGCCACGCTCGGGCGCGACAGGATGGCGACCACCCCGAGGATTTTCAGGACAGTGAGCATCGGTATCAGGTAGCTGGGGTAACCGAGGTCGGCCAGTGCCTGGCCAACCCAAGCCTTCTTGGTGACGTACAGCGTTGCGGACGCCAGGTAGAGCAGGGCCAACGCCGCGGTACTGAGCCAATAGACGTAGTGTTCAATCATGAGGTTTTTTCCTGAGTGGGCTGGGTTGAATCGACCAGGGGCGAGAATGTCGCCTAACATGAAAGCCCGCAAGAAGGATGAAAAAGTGATGGTTAGTATGGAAAACCAGACTAATGAGGGCACCGGTATCAACATGCACGAGCAAATGCGCCGCGCATTTGCGCTGCTCTCGGGCAAGTGGAAATTGGAAATCATGTGGTTGCTCAATCAGCGGATATACCGCTTTGGGGAACTGCGAAAGGCCATTCCCGGCATCACGCAGCACATGTTGACGGCGCAACTTCGCGAACTGGAGAGGGATGGGCTGGTGTCTTGCACGGTGTTCGCGCAAGTGCCACCGCGGGTGGAGTACGAAATCACGCAGAAAGCCCGAGGGCTTGGCCCGACGATGGAGGCTCTGACGGCCTGGTGGACGGAATATGGCAACAGCGTGCCTCCGAACGGCAGCCCGCGCGGACGCAAAGCCAAAGCCAAAGCAGGCTGAAAGGGCGACCGTTGGGCGCTCGAGTTTGGTGGCACATTGATGGCTTGTTATGCTCTGGGTTTGTTATCCACCCAGTTGGTTGATTGTGACTACCGAGCGAATTTCCCAATTAGAGCAAGCCCTCATGGCCGTGATCGCCTCGGCCGGGAAAATGGGCATCAGCCGCGACGAGTTGTGCGCACAGGCTGTGGGCGGATTGATATCCGATCCATACTGGAACTGGGCGGATGGCCGATACGCGCAAGGCGCGGCTGACGAAATCGACAATGCCTTGAACAAACTTGTGGCAAGACCGGCGCAAGGACTGACACTACCGGTGCCCGGAAGCGATCCAACACTTGAATCAGCGCCACAGATCTAGTGTGTTCTCCAATGAAAATGGGCGACCTCAGGGTCGCCCATTTGCGTTAAAGGCCAAGGCCCTTCTCAATCAGCGCGAGCAGGGCGTCCTCGTCCAGCAGCGTGGGTTCAGGGCGCGGTTGTCCGGCTGATTGCAGGGCCTGGACATGCCAAAGCGATTCACCATGCTCACCGATTGTGCGCACGATGCAGTGTTCGCTCCCCTTCATATGGACTTCAATGCAGCCCTCGCCCTTGGGCGAAAAACGCGCAATCGGGTCGAATGAAATGCGGCAGTGGTTGCCTTCGATCACCAGTTGATCGATGGCGTAGTTGTACGTCGAACCGCTGGAATGGCTTTCAAAGACGTGGGTGGGGTTGCGCCGAATGTCCAGGCCCGCCTCGCACACGGGAGCCAGCCAGATTTCGATCTGGCGATACAGCTCGTAGACCTGGGCAGGCCAGTGCTCGATCGCCAGGTCGGCGCAGTTGTCGGTATCCGCACGGGTCTGCTGGGTTTTCCTCAGTTTGGCCGCTAGCTCGTCTGCCTTGCTCATGTCGATTCCCTGTCGTGATGATAGGTTGAGCTTAGCTGATGGGCTGGGGCGTTCGTTTGCGCTGGGTCATGGGCTGGTGTGTTGTTGAGTTTTGGCGTCAATGACGATCACCGAGACCGTCGCGAGGAAGTAAGTCATGCAAATGAGAGCACTGAGCAATAACGACCTGGGACCACTGCGCGATGCGCTCACCCTGGCCGGGCTACCCGTGGACGACCTGGCGTATCCCGGTCGACAGTTTTTCAGCTTCAGCCATCAAGGTGTTGATGTGGCGTTTGGCGGCATCGAGGGGGAAGGGGCGGAGCGGTTGCTGCGCTCGCTGGTTGTCCTTGAGGGGCAGCGGGGCAAGGGGGCTGGTGCGGCGGTGCTGGCCGCTATCGAGGCGTTTGCCAAACGCGAGGGCACACAGCGGCTTCACCTGTTGACCGACAGCGCCGCCGCGTTTTTTATCGGCCAGGGCTATCAGTCGGAGGACCGTTCGCTGGCACCCGCTTCGATCAGCGCGACGGCCCAGTTCAAGACCTTGTGCCCGGCCTCGGCGACGTACCTGAGCAAACGCCTCGTCTAGCGCAGCAAATGCACCGCCAACCCGGCCAGGCCGCACGCCATCAGCACCTGGATCACCCCGCGCTTGTAGCGAAACAGCGCAACGGCCGCCAGGAGGGCGATGATTGCCGAGGGCCAGTCCAGGGCACCTGCGAAACCGTTGGGCCAGAGCACGTGGTAACCGAAGAAGCAGGCCAGGTTGAGGATCACCCCGACCACCGCAGCGGTAATCGCCGTCAGCGGCGCGGTGAATTTCAAGGCGTTGTGGGTCGATTCCACCAGTGGGCCGCCGGCCAGGATGAACAGGAACGAGGGCAGGAACGTGAACCAGGTCACCAGGGCGGCCGCGACGGCTCCGGCGAGGAAGGCCTGTTCGGGACCAAACACTTGCATCACGTAGCCTCCGACGAAACCGACGAAGGCCACGACCATGATCAGCGGCCCGGGCGTGGTTTCGCCCAGGGCCAGGCCGTCGATCATTTGTGTCGGGGTCAGCCAGCCGAAGTGTCCGACAGCGCCTTGGTACACGTAGGGCAAGACCGCATAGGCGCCGCCGAAGGTCAGCAATGCGGCCTTGGTAAAGAACCAGGCCATTTGCGTCAACGTGCCGTCCCAACCGAAAACGGCGGTCAGCAGGCCCATGGGCACGATCCACAACAGGGCACCGACGACTGCCAATCGGGCCAGCCTGGCAGCGCTGAACCGAGCATGCTCCGGGGTTGGCGTGTCGTCGTCGATCAAGGCGGGGCCGAAGGACTGGTGCTGGGTAGCGTGACCGCCCAGGCTGAATTTTTCCGGTGCCCAGCGGCCACCGAAATAACCGATGGCAGCGGCACCCAGCACGATCAGCGGGAAGGGGAGGTCAAAGGCAAAGATCGCGGTGAACGATGCCGCCGCGATGGCCCACAGCCAATTGTTCTTGAGAGCGCGGGAGCCGATCCGGTGGGCGGCATGCACCACGATGGCCGTCACGGCCGGCTTGATGCCATAGAAAATACCCGCCACCACCGGCACTTCGCCAAAGGCGATGTACAGCCACGACAACGCGATGAGAATGAACAGCGAAGGCAGTACGAACAACGCGCCGGCGATCACGCCACCCCGGCTTCGGTGCATCAACCAGCCCAGGTACGTCGCCAATTGTTGGGCCTCAGGCCCGGGCAGCAACATGCAGTAATTGAGGGCGTGCAGGAAACGCCGCTCGGAAATCCAGCGCCGACGTTCCACCAACTCCTGGTGCATGATCGAGATCTGCCCCGCTGGGCCGCCGAAACTGATGAAGCCCAGTTTGAGCCAGAACCAGAACGCCTCGCGCAGGCTGACGGCGCCGGGTCGGGTCAGGGCCTGTTCATCATCGATTCGGATCGGTTTGCTCATGGTCGACGGGGCACTTGGAAGTCAAAGGCGACCATACGTTATGGGGCGTTACGCAATTTAGATAGCCCCCAGGAAGGTTTGCTTGTAAAAAACAGCCCTTCAACGATTTGAAACGCAAGGTTGAAACAATCATTGCCGGATCATCCCGTCTTCACACATTCGCCCAAGGAGTGGGTCAATGAAACAATATCTTGCCATCGCCGTGCTGTTCCTGCTGACACTGGGCTCCATGGGTGCGGTCAATGCCCGCGAATCCGGCCATTCACGGGCACAATCCGTAGCCGGAGTGTTCGATTACTACCTGCTGACGCTGTCCTGGTCACCGACGTTCTGCCTGACTCACCAACAAGATTCCCAGTGTTCCGGCAAAGGCTACGGCTTTGTGCTCCATGGTCTCTGGCCGCAATACACCCGGGGCGGCTGGCCGCAATTCTGCGCGCCCCAAGTGCCGTTGACCGCGGCTGAGCAGGAGAAGGGCCTGACGCTGTTTCCGACCCGCAAGTTGATGACGCATGAGTGGTCCAAGCACGGTACGTGCAGTGGCCTGGGCGCCATGGGCTACCTGGAGGCTGCCGACAACGCCCTGGGGGCGGTGAAAATCCCGCCGCAGTTGCAACCGTTCAATGCCTCGTACTATTTCGAGGCTGATGAAATTGTCCGGTTGTTCCGCCAAAGCAATCCCGGCATCGCGCCTGACGGCATTGCGGTGATTTGCAGTGGGCCGCAATTGTCGGAAGTGCGGGTGTGCATGAACAAGGACCTGGCGTTCGCCCCGTGTGGCAAGGGCGTCAGGACACAATGCCGGGCCGGGGAGATCCGCGTGCCGCCGGTACGGTGAACACCACAATCCATTGAACCCTGTGTCCGGCCATGGCGAGGGCGCTTACTCCCGCTCGACTGCGCTGTAGGCGCTGTCGAGTGTAACGAGGCGGCGATCTTGTCCCGGGCAATTGAGTCGAAAGTGAACCCGAAAGTGGGTCATCAAGAACAAAAGATCGCAGCCTTCGACAGCGCCTACGACAAGCGGGAACAAGCGCCCTCGTCACGGAAATTTCTTCGTTCTGAAGCGGGTATTTTGCTGGCTCAGGGGCGGTTTTTGGATCCACTCCAGCCACCTATCGGCTCCGCTGCACGGGCAAATTGCCGCCTCACAAGCGGTAGGCTAAGCTCACGAATATTGGGGGGTTATGAGCGAATTCGCTCATGCTTTGCCCTCTTCAGGAATTCGCTTGCCAATCTCCATCTACGATCCTTTCCATACCCCTGCCGGTACCCTGAGACGCCTGCCGTTGCTCAAGGCCGCGGTCACGTTTATCGCGGCGGTGTGCCTGTGCCTGTGTGGTTTGCTTTACCTGCAGGTGGAGCAGTCCCGTCGCCATGATCTGGAGTCGGCGCGCATTGCCTCGGCCACCCTTACCCGGGCCATGGCCCAGCAGGCCCAGGACACGTTCCTCCAGGCCGATCTGGTGTTGGCCAGTCTGACGGATTGGATCCAGATCGATGGGTTCGGCCCTGGGGTTCAGCAACGTTTGCAGCAAACCTTTGCCCGCCGCGTGCAGTCGCTCGAGCAGTTGCATGGCCTGTTTCTGTTCGACAAGCACGGTCACTGGGTCGTTACCTCCTTTGACGACCTGCACAGGGGAGCAGGGGTGGCGGATCGAGAGTATTTCGTTTTCCACCAACAGAACGCCTCCCTGATCGCCCACATCGGCCCGGCGGTACGCAGTCGGCAAAACGGTGACTGGATCATTCCGGTGTCCCGGCGCCTGAATGATCGAGACGGCAACTTCCAGGGCGTGTTGATGGCCGGCATCAGGATGTCCTACTTCGACCGCTTCTTCAAAAGCTTCAGCCTGGATGATCAAGGCGAGATGGCCCTGGCTTTGTCCGACGGGACGCTGTTGGCTCGTCGCCCCTTCGAGGAGGCCCGGATTGGTCGCCCGCTGGTCGAGGAAGATATCTACAACCATGCCGTGGCCAACGGGATGTCTGGCGATGCGATCATCCGTTCTGCCGCCGACGGTGTCGTCAGATTGTATGGGCATCAACATTTACAGGCTTATCCGCTGGTGGTCACCGCCGCGATGTCCGAAGAATCGATCCTGGCGGGCTGGCATGACCGGGCTTTCCAATCCAGCCTCATCGTAGGCCTGGTGGTGCTGGGCATTTGCTTGTTCGGCTGGGTATTCGTGCGCCAGGTACGTAACAGCGAAAAGATCGAAGCGGACTTGCGCAAGGCGCAGGAAGCCTTGGAACTGATTGCCACCCATGACAGCCTCTCCGGGCTGGCGAATCGGCGGTTGTTCGAGCGAGCCCTGGATATCGAGTTCGGTCGGGGCGCTCGTCAGCGCAGTCCCTTGAGCCTGATCATGCTCGACATCGATTTTTTCAAACGCTACAACGACGCCTATGGACATGTGGCTGGGGATCACTGCCTGGCGGAAGTGGCCAAGGTGCTCAAGAGCTGCTGCCATCGCAAGGCCGATCTGGCGGTACGGTATGGCGGCGAAGAATTTGCGGTACTGCTGCCCGATACCAACCTTTCGGGGGCCATGGCGTTGGCCGAGCAGATCCGCCGCAGTGTCATCGACAAGCACATCACCCATTCCGGCTCCCCGACCGGCTACCTCACGGTGAGCCTGGGCTGCTATGCCTTTGTGCCCAGCAGCCTGGACAGCATCGAAGTCTTCATCCAGCGCGCCGATGCGGCGCTTTACCAGGCCAAGCACAGTGGTCGCAACCGGGTGGCGGTGTTATCGACCGAGGGCGGGCTCGATACGCTGGCGCGCTCGGATCGTTGAGATCGATTGGAATCATCGGCCATGGGGCACGGTCAACTATTCAGGCATCGCGCTGGTGGCCTTCAGCGGTGTGTAGGCTCTTTCGCAAAAGACCGTGGGCTCGCCAACTGATCGAGTCGTGGCGGCTGAGGTTAGGAGCGACTGGCCTCGGTTCTCACCTTTACAGGCATCGAAGCCAGCGGTGACAGGATAGGAGCAGGTCAATGGATTCCACTGCCGATACTCCTTCGAGTACTGCACGTCACACACCGATTACCCGTCGCCTGGTCGTGGCTGTCGCGGGGCTGTTTGTCCTTGGGGTCCTGATGGCGATTGCCGCCCTGTTCAACATTGCGCAAAAGCTCGACGCGGAGGATGTGCGCAAGACGCATTTCTATATCGAGCGCGCCCTCGAGAATCGCATCACCGCTTCGAAAAACTACATCGCCAGCTATGCCTATTGGACCACGGCCTACGAGCACCTCAACGGTGAAGTCGATGTGCAATGGGCCTATGCCGAACAGAACATGGGCAAGACCCTGTTCACCAATGATGAATACGAAGGTGTGTTTGTTATCGACCGGCAACGCACCAAATATGCCGTGGTGCGTGGTCGCAATGTCCAAGGTGATGCCGCGGCCTACGTGAATGCGCCGCTCACGGACCTGGTGGACCAGCTCCAGGCGCAGCCCGACCTGACAATGTCGACGATCCGTTACACGTTGTTCGAGGGCTGGCCGGCCATCGTCACCGCTTCGGTGATTCTGCCCAACGACGAACGGCCCCAGGTCGAGGCAAAAGGCACCTCGGTCTTGTTGTTTGTCGACCAGCTGACGCCCGTCAAGCTACGCACACTGGGCAAGAGTTATGGCCTCACCGACTTGAACCTCAAGCAAGACACCGAGCTCGAGCCCGGCCAGCCGGCCGTACCGCTGGACAGTACCGGCTACAGCCTGGTGTCCCGACTGGAGCGTCCGGGCCAGCACTTGCTCTGGTCCCTGGTACCGCCGCTGGGGGGCGCATTGCTGATTCTGGCACTGCTGACCGCTTACTTTTTCCGCTATGCATTGCGCACGGCACGGCACGTGGACGCCAGTTACGACAGCCTGGAAAGATCGGCGTACGCCCTCGAGGCCAGCGAAGAGCGCTTCCGGGCCGTGGCGGAGGCGGCTTCCGACTGGATCTGGGAAATCGACGGGCAGCAGCGCATCACTTATCTGTCGGGGCGCTTCAGTACGGTCACCGGGTTTTCCGACCAGCAATGGCTGGGGCAGGACATCGAGCAACTATTGTATTGCGACACCACGCCGATTGCCCTCTGGTTGGGCAAGCTGACGGAGGAGCAGAACGCCAGCAACTTGCGCTGCTCCTACCGCGATCATTCCGGGCAATTGCGCTTCTGTCGGGTGTCGGCGCGCCCGATCTACAACAAGGCCGAAGTGGTGGGTTATCGCGGTACCGCCAGTGACATCACCGACGAAGTGGCGGCCCACGCCCAGGTCCAGCATCTGTCGTTGCACGATGCGCTGACCGGGCTGCCGAACCGTAACAAGCTGGCGCGGCACCTGGATGATGCACTGCTGGCCAAGGAGCATTCCGCCCCCCTGACGTTGCTGATGGTGGACCTGGACAACTTCAAGCCGATCAACGACTCCCTTGGTCACCCGGCCGGCGACGCGGTGTTGCTGGAGGTGGCCCAGCGGTTGCGCGACTGTACCCGCGAGCAAGACCTGGTGGCGCGCCTGGGGGGCGACGAGTTCGTGGTGGTGCTCAACGGGATGGAGAACACCACTGAGATCGATCGATTCTGTGAACGGCTGATCGACAGGCTGCAGCAACCGATCCTCTACGAAACCCATTCGCTGCACATCGGCGCCAGCATCGGTATCGCCGTGAGCCGCCGCCAGGGTTATGTGCCCGGTGAACTGATCCGCTGCGC
Source organism: Pseudomonas sp. FSO-7 (assembly GCF_059579345.1). Lineage (NCBI taxonomy): Bacteria > Pseudomonadati > Pseudomonadota > Gammaproteobacteria > Pseudomonadales > Pseudomonadaceae > Pseudomonas > Pseudomonas sp. FSO-7. Next base: position 2,230,372 of record NZ_CM184193.1, read on the forward strand.
CGACATTGCCTTGTACCAGGCCAAGGCCGAGGGCAAGAAAACATGGTGCTATTTCGCCTCGCAAATGAACGATCAGATCCAGCATCGTCGCCAGTTGGAAAGCGACCTGCGCCAAGCCGTGAAGAACAACGAATTCGTCCTGCACTTCCAGCCGCGCTATACCGTCGATGGTCAGGATATCGTGGCGGTCGAGGCCTTGGTTCGCTGGCTGCATCCGACCCAAGGCTTGTTGAGCCCCGATGCCTTTATTCCATTGGCCGAGCAAACCGACCTGATTGTCCCGCTTTCACGTTGGGTGTTGCGCGAGGCCTGCGAAACCGCGCTGACCTGGCCGGGGGAACTGATGGTTTCGGTCAACCTGTCGCCGGCGCAGTTCGAGCGCAGCGACGTGGTGGAAGATGTGCGGCAGGTGTTGATCGAAACCCGTTTCCCAGCGAGTCGCCTGGAGCTCGAGATCACTGAAAACGTGATGCTCAACGACGTTGATGGCGCCCTCCAGGTCATGAATGCCCTCAAGGAACTGGGCGTACGCTTGAATATGGATGATTTTGGTACCGGTTATTCCTCCCTGGGTTACCTGCGCACCTATCCATTCGACGGCATCAAGATCGACAAGCGTTTCATCGCCTCCATGAGCAACAGCAGCAACGACCGCGCCGTGGTGCAGGCGATCATCAACCTGGGCAAGGCCATGGGACTGACGGTCACCGCCGAAGGCGTGGAAACCCTGGCCCAGCTCGGCTCATTGGGCTCGGACCAGTGCCATGAAGTACAGGGCTATTTCCTCAGCCGGCCGATCGACAAGCAAGCCTTTGCGCAGTTGCTGGAGAATGGCCGGCCCTTACCGAAAACCGGCTCTTGAAGACCCGTTGCAACCACCGCGCCGGGTTGACGGTCACAGCCAGTAACGTGAGATTTCGAGTGCTGGCGCTATGAAAAACCTGCGTATCGCGACTTTCAACATCAATGGCATCCGTGCGCGGCTGCCCAACCTGCTGGAGTGGCTGGAGCGGGAGAAACCCGACATTGTCTGTTTGCAGGAGCTCAAGGCAGTGGACAAGGATTTCCCGGCGGCGGAGCTGGAGTCGGTGGGGTATGGTGCGATCTGGCACGGGCAAGCGTCCTGGAACGGCGTCGCGATCCTGGCCCGTGACGCGCAGCCGTTGGAGAGCCGCCGAGGCCTGCCCGGCGGGGATGACGACAGCCACAGTCGCTACCTGGAAGCGGCGGTGCACGGCGTGCTGGTGGGGTGCCTTTACCTGCCCAACGGCAATCCGCAACCGGGTCCCAAGTTCGACTACAAGTTGGCCTGGTTCGAACGCCTGATCGAATACGCCCAGGGGTTGCAGGCCAGTGATCATCCCGTGGTGCTGGCCGGTGACTACAATGTGGTGCCCACCGACATGGACATCTACAACCCGCGCTCCTGGCTCAAGGATGCGCTGTTGCAGCCCGAAAGCCGCGAGTGCTACCAGCGGTTGCTGGACCAGGACTGGACCGATTCGCTGCGCCATCTGTATCCGGACGAGCGGCTCTACACCTTCTGGGATTATTTCCGCCAGCACTGGCAAAAGAACTCCGGACTGCGCATCGATCACCTGTTGCTAAACCCGGTCGCCAGCGCCTACCTGAGCGAGGCCGGCGTGGACGCCTGGGTCAGGAACCAGCCCCACCCCAGCGACCATGCGCCCACCTGGATCCGGCTGGCTTCGCGCAAACGACGCTGACGGGGCAGGGTGGCCCGGTCGGTTGTTGTCTCTGTAAGGGGAATGCCTTATACCTGGCGCCCATTAGCCATGCGCTTGTTGCGAGCGCTGTGCCGACCCCGGAAAAGGACACCCTCATGAGCCATCCCCAACTGAGCGATACGACCCGTTATCTGCGGCGCCTGGGGTTCGACGCGCCACCGCCACCGACGCTCGAGACCTTGCGTCAGCTGCAATGGCGCCATACCGCCGAATTCCCCTTTGAAACCCTGTCGACGTTGCTGCGTCAGCCTGTGCCCATCGACCTTGAATCGGTCGAACGCAAGGTTTTCGAAGAGGGGCGCGGCGGCTATTGCTATGAACTCAACCAGTTGTTCCTGGCGCTGTTGCAGGCACTGGGTTTCGATGCCCGCGGCATCACCGGACGCGTGGTGATGAATGCGCCTGAGGGCGCCTGGCCTGCCCGGACCCATCGGTTGAGCCTGGTGACGATCGACGGTGTGCGCTATATCACCGACGTCGGTTTTGGCGGCATGGTGCCTACCGCGCCGCTGCTGCTGGACAGCCGTGACGCCCAGGTCACGCCCCATGAGCCGTACCGCATCGAGACCCATGCGGACGGTTACCTGTTGCGCGCCAACGTTGCCGGCGAATGGCGGCCGATGTACCTGTTCGATCTGCAACGCCAGGAAGACATCGACTACACCGTCGGCAATTGGTACGTCTGCAATCATCCGGAGTCGCCGTTCATGGGCCGGTTGATGGTGGCCCGCACCGGTGATGGGTTACGCAAGACCCTCAACGGCAACAGCTATGCCGTGCACCGGATAGGACAGGAAAGTGAGCGGCGCGTGATCATCGATGCCGATGAGTTGATCGATTTGCTGGAGCAGGAATTCAGCTTGCGGGTACCGCCACGCGAGCTGTTGCGGCCCGCGGTCGTGGGGTTGCTCCAGGAGTAAAGGGCGGTTGATCGGAGAGGCGTTCGAGATGGGCGCGCAATAAGTTGTATACAACTATATGGACATTTGTCCTGAGTTTTGAATACAGTGTGCCCATAACAAAAAACAGGGAATCCCCGAACCATGAAAACGCCCCATGTTTCACTCCCACGGCCCGAGGACGAAAACCTCGGCGTCGGCGCGAATATGGCTTACGGCCTGCAACATGTGTTGACCATGTACGGTGGCATCGTTGCCGTGCCGTTGATCATCGGTCAGGCGGCCGGGCTTTCGCCGGCGGACATCGGCCTGTTGATTGCCGCGTCATTGTTCGCGGGTGGCCTGGCAACGTTGCTGCAAACCCTCGGCCTGCCGTTTTTCGGCTGCCAGCTGCCCTTGGTGCAGGGCGTATCGTTTTCGGGCGTCGCGACCATGGTGGCGATTGTCGGCAGCGGGGGGGAAGGGGGCTTTCAAGCCATCCTCGGCGCGGTGATCGCCGCGTCCCTGATTGGTCTGCTGATCACCCCGGTGTTTTCACGCATCACCCGGTTCTTTCCGCCACTGGTCACCGGCATTGTAATCACCACCATCGGCCTGACCCTGATGCCGGTGGCGGCGCGTTGGGCGATGGGCGGCAACAGCCACGCCGCCGATTTCGGCAGCATGGCGAACATTGGCCTGGCCGCAGTGACCCTGGTACTGGTGCTGCTGCTGAGCAAAATGGGCAGCGCAACCATCTCCCGGTTGTCGATTCTGTTGGCGATGGTCATGGGGACGGTCATCGCAGTGTTCCTCGGTATGGCGGACTTTTCAGCGGTCAGCCAAGGCCCGATGTTCGGCTTCCCGACACCGTTCCATTTCGGCATGCCGACGTTCCATATCGCTGCGATCCTGTCGATGTGCATTGTGATCATGGTGACCCTGGTGGAAACCTCTGCCGACATCCTGGCGGTGGGCGAGATCATCGACACCAAAGTCGATTCCAGGCGCCTGGGCAACGGCTTGCGGGCTGACATGCTGTCGAGCATGATCGCGCCGATCTTCGGTTCCTTCACCCAGAGCGCCTTTGCCCAGAACGTCGGGCTGGTGGCCGTGACCGGAATCAAGAGCCGTTTCGTGGTGGCGACCGGTGGGGTGTTCCTGGTGGTGCTCGGCCTGTTGCCGTTCATGGGCCGGGTGATCGCCGCCGTGCCGACCTCGGTGCTGGGCGGTGCCGGTATCGTGCTGTTCGGCACGGTGGCTGCCAGTGGCATCCGCACCCTGTCGAAAGTCGATTACCGCAACAACGTCAACCTGATCATCGTTGCCACCTCCATCGGCTTCGGCATGATTCCTATCGCCGCACCGAATTTCTACGACCATTTCCCGAGCTGGTTCGCGACCATCTTTCATTCGGGCATCAGTTCTTCGGCAATCATGGCGATCGTGCTGAACCTGGCATTCAACCACTTCACCGCGGGCAATTCCGACCAGCAGTCAGTCTTCGCCGCCGGCACAGAGCGGGTGTTGCGCTACCAGGACCTGGCGGCGCTGCGCGAAGGCGACTATTTCAGTGACGGCAAGCTGCATGATTGTGACGGCAACGAGATTCCGGTGGTGGAGCCTGTTCACGAGCCGTCGGAGCATGGGCCGATCCGACTGAAAAGCAGTGAGCATGTCTGATAGATACCCGTGACCCAGCGGACATTAAAAAGCCTGTGATCAATGATCACAGGCTTTTTTTGTAGCGACCGGAAGACCGATTACCAGCGGCCATAATGACCCCGGGGTGGGCCGTAGTAATAGCCCCGTGGTGGCCCGTAATACACCGGTGCCGGGCGATAGTAGATCGGTCGCTCTACATACACCGGCTGCGGCTGGTAGTAGACCGGTGGTGGTGCCTGGTAGTAGACCGGCTGTGGCTGGACATAGACCGGTTGTTGCACATACACCGGCCGATCACGGTTGATGATGGCCGAGCCAACGATGGCCGAACCGACGATGGCACCAAAAACGGCGGGCCCCTCCCAACCACCACGACCGTGGGCGGATGCCTGGCCGGTGACCGCGAGTGCCCCCATGAGCAGGGCGATGATGGGAAGTCTACGATTCATGGCTGTTCCTCGTTTCGGCCCCGGCGCCTGTGGTCTGCAACAGACCCGATGAGGGTCGCGGGGTTACTTGCTATGACAGCGATTTTCTCAGGATTTGCGACTTCGTTGGGTAAATATTGTGTAAGGTCTGTAGCGCTTTTCTTGACCGCGCCACGTCATCCAGCGGCCTGAGATCGGGCCGGGCCTGGCGGTACCATCATCGAATAAACCTTTCGCGACGGTGTTCCGTCTGTCCGAAAGTGAATGCAAGGAGACACGCATGCAGATCAATCCCAACAAAGACACCCAACTGTGCATGTCGCTCTCGGGGCGTCCCGGAAACTTCGGCCTGCGCTTTCATAATCATTTGTATGAACAATTGGGCCTGAACTTCTATTACAAGGCGTTCAGCAGCCAGGACCTGCCTGGGGCGGTGGGCGGTATCCGCGCGCTGGGCATTCGCGGCTGCGGCGTGTCGATGCCGTTCAAGGAAGCCTGCATCGCCTTGGTGGACGAGCTGGATCCTTCCGCCGCCGCGATCCAGTCGATCAACACCATCGTCAATACCAACGGCCATCTGAAGGCCTACAACACGGACTACATCGCTATCGCCCAATTGCTGCAAAGCCATGCCGTGCCCAAGGATTCGACCTTTGCCCTGCGCGGCAGCGGCGGCATGGCCAAGGCTGTGGCCAGTGCCTTGCGCGATGGCGGCTACAAGCACGGGCTGATCGTTGCTCGCAATGAAGCCACCGGGCGAGCCCTGGCCGAGTCCTTGGGGTATGAATGGCAAGCGGAGCTGGGTACCCGGCGGCCGCAGATGCTGATCAACGTCACGCCGATCGGCATGACCGGCGGCCCGGAAGCCGATCAATTGGCGTTTGAACCCGAGACCATCGCCGCGGCCGAGACCGTGTTCGATGTGGTGGCGATCCCGTCGGAAACGCCGCTGATCGTGCGCGCCCGGGCCGAAGGCAAACGGGTCATCACCGGGCTGGAAGTCATTGCGATCCAGGCCCTGGAGCAGTTCGTGCTGTACACCGGTGTGCGGCCCAACCTGGAGCAATTTGAAAAGGCCGTCGCCTTCGCCCGGTCGGCGTAGGCGCTGCTATTCCAGGCGCGCCAGGCGTTCTTCCAGGGCCGCGATCCGCGCTTCGAGTTCTTCGATGCGCTCCAGCGAGACACCGCCGCCGGCGCCACGCTCCACCGGGTGCTGGCGGGCGGCGAGAATCGCTTCGATGTCCGCCGGGTCGCCCATGGCGTGGACATAGCGGTCTTCGCGCTGGCCGGCCTGGCGTGGCACCAGCAGCGCCAGGCCGCGGGCGATCAGACGTTCGAGCTGATGCACCACTTGTTCGGCGTCTTCGAAGTCGTGCATCCGTCCGCTGCGGGTCAACAGTTCATTGACCGTTTGCGGGCCACGCAGGAACAGCAGGCCCATCAGGACCACCTGGGCCGGCACCAGCTCCAGGGCTTTGTCGACCCGATGTTCCCAGCGGTCGGCGCGGCTGCCCATCACCAGCCTGGTGAAACCACGACCTTCCAGCGCCCGCAGGCTCTGGCCGACCTGGCCCGGGTTGAGGTTCATCACCGGTTCGCGGCTGGTTTTCTGGTTGCAGGCCAGTACCAGGGCGTTGAGGGTCAGCGGATAGGTCTCGGGGTTGGTGGCCTGTTTCTCGACCAGCGCGCCGAGGATACGGATTTCCGTGCTATTGAGCCGTGGTTCTTCAGCCTGCTGTTGTTCTTCGATGCTCATCGCGCGTTCCCTATGCTGTGGAAGCCGCCTAGCCTAATCCTTGCGCAATAAAAGACAAGCCGTGCAACAAGCCGTGGCTATAATCGCAGCCGTTTGATTCATTCTTTCCTGCCACCTGCATGAGATTGCCATGACTATTTCCCTGTACGCCGCTTCCGTCCCGGTTTTCAAGCAGATGCTCAACGCGTTGAGCGACGTTCTGAACAAGGCCGAAGCCCACGCCACTGCGAAGAACATCGACCCGAACGCGTTCCTGCAAGCCCGCCTGTACCCGGACATGTTTCCGCTGGTGCGCCAAGTGCAGATCGCGGTGGACTTCGCCAAGGGTGTGTCCGCGCGCCTGGCTCAAATCGACGTGCCGAAGTATGAGGACAGCGAGACCACGTTCGCCGAGCTACAAGCCCTGATCGCCAAGGTATTGGCCTTTATCGATGGCATCGCTCCTGCGCAGATCGATGGCAATGAAGGCATCGAAATCGTTACCCGTCCGGGCACTCCGAAGGAGAAGCGCTTCAGCGGCCAGAACTACTTGCTGACCTACGGTTTGCCGCAGTTCTTCTTCCACGTCACCACCACCTACGCATTGCTGCGCCACAATGGCGTGGAAGTGGGCAAGCGCGACTACATGGGCGCGTTCTAACCCCGCAGGCGTGAAAAAGCCCGGGACGGTGTGGGCCGTTCCCGGGCTTTTTTGTGGCTGCCTGTAACATCCTCGGCGAATGTAGTGCCGCCTCGGCGAATGTAGTGCCGCTATCGCGAGCAAGCTCGCTCCCACAGGGGCAACGGTGCTCGCACAATAGCCGCTACACAACAAATCTCCTGTGGGAGCGAGCTTGCTCGCGATAGCGACCGAACAGCCACCGCAGTTGTTACGCCGTACGCGCGAGCTTCTCTTCCTCACCCAGGCATGCCGCCGCCGTGAACAGCACATCCGTGGACGAGTTCAACGCCGTCTCCGCCGAGTCCTGCAGGACACCGATGATGAAGCCTACCGCGACCACTTGCATGGCGATCTCACTGGGAATGCCAAACAGGCTGCACGCCAGGGGAATCAGCAACAGCGAACCGCCGGCCACCCCGGATGCGCCGCACGCGCAAATGGCGGCGACAACGCTCAGCAGCACGGCCGTTGGCAGGTCCACCGCAATACCCAGGGTGTGCACGGCCGCCAGGGTCAGTACGGTGATGGTAATGGCGGCGCCGGCCATGTTGATGGTCGCGCCCAACGGGATCGACACCGAATAGGTGTCTTCGTGCAGGCCCAGGCGTTTGCTCAGTTCCAGGTTCACCGGAATATTCGCCGCCGAGCTGCGCGTGAAAAACGCCGTGATGCCACTCTCGCGCAGGCACGTAAACACCAGCGGGTATGGGTTGCGACGCAGTTTCCAGAACACGATGAGTGGGTTGACCACCAACGCCACGAACAGCATGCAACCGATCAACACGGTCAGCAGGTGCAGGTAGCCGAGCAGGGCGCCGAAGCCGGACGTGGCCAGGGTCGAGGCCACCAGGCCGAAGATCCCCAGCGGGGCGAAGCGGATCACCAGGCGCACGATCACGGTCACACCGTTGGACAGGTCTTCGAGCACGGTGCGCGTGGTCTGGCCAGCATGACGAATGGCGATGCCCATGCCGATGGCCCAGGCCAGGATGCCGATGAAGTTACCGTCCATCAGCGCTCGAACCGGGTTGTCCACCACGCTGAGCAACAGGCTTTGCAGCACCTCGCTGATGCCGCCGGGCGCAGTGACCGCGACGTCTTGGGTCGACAGCACGAGGCTGGAGGGGAACAGCGTACTGGCGACCACCGCGACCACCGCCGCGGCGAAAGTGCCCAGCAGGTAGAGGAACAGGATGGGCCGGATATGGGTTTCCTGGCCGTGCTTGTGATTGGCGATCGACGCCATGACCAGCACGAACACCAAAATCGGTGCCACGGCCTTGAGCGCGGAGACGAAGACCTTGCCGATGAATGCGGTGGATTTCGCCAGCTCGGGCGCCAGCCAGGCCAAGACAATACCGGCGATCAGGCCAATGATGATTTGTGTCACCAGGCTGGTGCGTTTGAGGCGTTGCAAAGGGGTAACGGACGAAGCTGTCATAGCGGCATCTCTGATTTTATTGTGTACGACGGTCGACGAATCAGGGCAACAAGCGGGCAGGCCACATGAGCGGACCGAGAGAAAGTACGGCGTTTGCAGGCCGCGGACTTTATCACAGCCGGTGAAAAATCTGACGGACCTGTGACAGTCCGTCACCCTTATCCGGGCCATGCCGAGCGTTTGTATGACGCGCGCATTCTGTTAGGCTTTGTCGTTCTCACTTTCTTTCCGCCAGCGGGCCTTTAGTGGCCTGTGTGGTCAGTTCTGTTAGTCAAGTTCGGCGCCAGAAGCCCATATCCTGCGTTGCTGCTCCTCGCCATAGCGGACTATGACTCGTCGCAGCGCCTTGGCTATGGACTCCTGTCATCCGAACTTGAACTAACGAACTAACCACACAGGCCACTCGCGCTGGTGTCGTCGTTTTGCTGGAGTTCTACATGTTGTTACCCATTTTCCTGTTGTCGGCCGCCGGTTTTACCGTGCTGACCACGGAATTCGTCATCGTCGGCCTGTTGCCTTCCATTGCTCGCGACTTGCACGTCAGCATTCCCCAGGCCGGGCTGCTGGTGACGTTGTTCGCGTTTACGGTGGCGGCGTTCGGGCCATTCCTGACGGCCTGGTTCGCCCGCTTCGAGCGACGCAAGCTGTTTATCAGCGTGCTGGTGATGTTTGGCCTGGCCAACCTGCTGGCCACTTTCGCTCCCAACATCTGGGTGATGGCCATTGCCCGGTTGATCCCGGCCCTGGGCCTGCCGGTGTTCTGGGCGCTGGCCAGTGAAACGGCGGTGGACATTGTCGGACCGCAGTTGGCTGGGCGGGCTATCGCCCGGATCGGCTTCGGCATCGTCTGTGCCACGGTGTTCGGCATTCCAGTGGGCACATTGATTGCCGATGCGTTTGGCTGGCGCAGCGCGTTTGCGATCCTGGCGGTCATTGCCTTCGCCAAGGCCTTGTTGCTGTTTATCTACTTGCCGAAAACCAACTTGCACCAGCATCAGGTGAGCTTCCGTTCGCAATTGAAGATCCTGCGCAGTCCGTTGATGCAAGGGCACGTGCTGTTGTCGATCCTGGTGTTCAGCGGCATGTTCACCGCCTACACCTATCTGGCGGATATCCTCGAGCGCCTGGCCGGATTCGATGGCACCCTGGTGGGCTGGTGTCTGATGGGCTTTGGCGCCGTCGGGTTGTTGGGCAATTCCCTGGGCGGCCGTGCGGTGGACCGGCATCCGTTGATTGCGTCGATGGTGTTCTGTCTGTTCCTGATCGGCGGCATGGTGGCGTTGGTGCCGAGCATTCATTCGCCCCTCGCGCTGGCGGCGGCGATGGGCATCTGGGGTGTGACCCAAGCGGCGTTGTTCCTGGTCAGCCACGTGCGCCTGATGAAGGCGGCCCCTGAAGCACCGGCGTTTGCCGCCTCGTTGAACATTGCCGGGGCCAACCTGGGGATTGGCCTGGGGGCAATGGTCGGTGGCCGGGTCATCGATCACCTGGGCCTGGGCAGTGTCGGGTTCGCGGCGGCCGGGTTCATCTTTGTATCGATTCTGCTGGCGTTGCTCCTGATGACCTTCAAACCCCGCGCGACTTGCATGGATGGCTAAGCGCTGAACAATTCGCGCCGCGCACCTTCGGCAATCGCGACGATGCCCGGGTGGCTGACCTTGCGTTCCACGGAAATGGCGTAGAAGGATTCGCTCACCGCATCGGTCTGGCCGATCACTTCTACGCCATATTGGCGCTTGACCTCTTCGGCGATCACGCTTGGGCCGATGAAAATCCCGCTGCCGGATTGACCGAAGGCCTGCATCAATGCGCTGTCGTCGAATTCGCCAACAATACGCGGCTGGATCTGTTGTTCGGCGAACCAGCGTTGCAAGCGGCTGCGCACCACGGTTTCCGGCCCGGGAATCAGCAGCGGAGCGTCATGCAGGCCGTGGGGGAAATCCTGCCCGTAGCGTTCGGCCAGCGCGGCGGTGGCGAAAAAACTGATCCCGCATTCCCCCAGTTTCTGGCTGTAGCCCTTGATGTCCAGGTGAGTCGGCATCGGGCTGTCGGAAATCACCAGGTCCAGACGCTGGATCGCCAGGTCCGCCAACAGCCGTTCGAGCTTGTCCTCGCGACAGGTGATGCGCAGCGGCTCACTCAACTCCATGGTCGGCGCCAGCAGCCGATAGACGATGGATTTGGGCACCACATCCGCCACCCCGACCCGAAACAGGGTCTGCTGTTCGTTGGGCTGGGCCCGCAGCATCAGTTCCAGCTCACCGCCCAATTGGAACATATGTTCGGCGTAGGGCAGTGTCTGACGGCCGGCTTCGGTCAGTTCCAACTGTCGTCCGACTCGACGAAACAGTTTGATGTTATACGTTTGCTCGAACAGGGAAATCTGCCCACTGATGGTCTGTGGGGTCAGGTTCAACTGCTCGCACGCGCGCACGATGCTGCCGGTTTTCGCCACCACCCAGAAGTAATGCAGTTGTCGATAATTGAGCATGGGGTCACATTGCTTCGTAAAAACCGAAGTATAACCGCTGAAAATACGAATTTTCCTGAAGTATTTGCCTCTCTAGAATGCCTCGCCATTGGTGGGCCACTTTCGGCTCCTTTTATTCTCCCAAGAGGCATTCATTCCATGACATACAAATCCCTGGGGCTTGCAGCCCTGTTGGTGATGTCCGTCACGACACTGGCGGGTTGTGAACAGGCTGAAAAAAGTGCCCAGCAACTCATGGGACAGGCAGCGGAAACCGCCAAGCAGGCCATCGACGATACCCACAAGGCCGCCGAACAGGCGATCAGTGAAGCCACCGGCGGCTTGATCAGCCCAAAGAAAGCGCCGGCGGACAAAGCTGACGAAACACAAACCCCTACCAAAACCATCTAACGCGTCACATCAGTCAGGACTGACCCATGGATTATCTTTTACAGCTCGCCGCCAGCCCCACCGCGTGGATCGCCCTGGCGACTCTGGTCGTGATGGAAATCGTGCTTGGCATCGATAACCTGATCTTCATTTCGATTCTGACCAACAAGCTGCCTGTACAGCATCGTGCCAAGGCGCGGCGGATCGGTATCGGCATGGCGTTGATCCTGCGCCTGGGCTTGTTGAGCACCATTGCCTTCATTGTGCAGTTGACTGAACCGGTCATCGAAATCCTGGGCCAGGCGTTCTCCTGGAAGGACATGATCCTGATTGCCGGTGGCCTGTTCCTGCTGTGGAAAGCGACCACTGAAATCCACCACAGCATGGACCCAGCGCCGAATGATCCGAAGTCGGCCACGTCCGGCGTGACCCTGGGTTTTGCCGCGGCCATCGGTCAGATCCTGATGTTGGACCTGGTGTTTTCCATCGACAGCATTATCACGGCCGTGGGCATGACCGAGCATTTGCCGATCATGATCATCGCTGTCGTCGTATCGGTGCTGGTGATGCTGTTGGCGGCTGAACCGCTGGCCAAGTTCATCAATGACAACCCGACGGTGGTCATGCTGGCCCTGGGCTTCCTGATCATGATCGGCATGACGCTGATCGCCGAAGGCTTCGGCGCCCATGTACCGAAGGGCTATATCTACGCGGCCATGGCGTTCTCGGCGGCGATCGAGGTGTTGAACATGTTGTCCCGTCGAGCCAGGGAAAAGGCGCTGGCCGACAACGCCTGATTCCAGGCAGACAGAAGCCACCCGGGTCCAGGCCCGGGTGGCTTTTTTTTGGATTTGAGAAATATAGGTTTGAAAGTGAGCAGTCAGTGTGCGGCGGCGTGGCGCCGGGCAGGTTTGGCGGCTTTTTCCGATGGCGCTGGTGGCGCGTGATGATGGCGCCGGGCGATTCGGAGTACTCCCCACAGCATGGCCGTGGCTACGCTCAGCCAGCCGAATACCAGCATCAGGATTGTCGTCGTCAGGCTCATTGTGCCTCCTTCTATCCCGGTCCGGGATATCGCACTCAGTACAATGGACAGTCTAGTCGCTCAAGTGTTGCAGCTAATCGATCTGTGGCGCTTGGGGTCGGATCGGTTCGTTCTATCGCCGTCGTAAAACGAGGGTTATGGCTATACCCAGGGCTGTGCGCTTATGATCGTCGACCCAAGCCTGGCCCGGATGCCGGGTGCCTGAACAAGAGAGTCGTCATGTCGCCGGTATTTTCATCGTTTCGATCATGGGTACTGGCGGCGTCCTGCCTCGTCGCCCTGGCGGGTTGCGCGGGCAGCGTATCGCCGCAGATCCAGCGCCTGCCCGAGCGGGTGGAGCTCAACAGCGTGCCGTTCTACCGTGGTGAAATGCACCAGGGGGCGCCGCAGTCCCTGGCCGCCCTGCTGACGTTGCAAGGCACCGTGATCACCCCGGGGCTGCTGGAAAAACCATTGCACCTGCCGGGGGGCGAAGCCGGTTTACAGCAGAATATGCCCACCCTGGCGCGCGAATACGGGCTGCTGGTGTACCCCCTCGACGCCAAGCTGCCCGCGCTGTTGGAGCAGGTCGCGGCGGGCTATCCCGTGCTGGTGCGCTATGTCGACGGTTCTGCGTTCTGGGCCGCGCCTCGGTATGGGATTCTCGCCGGCTACAACCGTCAGAAGCAGACGGTGTTGCTGCGTGCTGGCATGAACCGCCGGCAGTTGATGAGCTTCAGTGCCTTCGAATCGGCTTTCCAGGGCGCGGGCGGCTGGGCGGTGCTGGTCCAGCGGCCCACGCAGCTTCCGGCCAATGTCGACTCACAGCGTTGGCTGAAAGCGGCGGCCGATCTGGCCGGGGCAGGGCAGGAGCAAGCTGCGGCGCGGGCCACCAAGGCCCTGGGCGCTGCGCATTGATTGATCGGCCCGTTCGTCACTTGCCGGGCACGACCCGGCAGTCCTGGGGCTCTTATCGTCAGGGTTGGGGCATTTTCCGACCGTGATTGGAGGAGGCACGCATGGCACAGTCGAAAACACCTACGGGGCCACATTCATCGGAGCATTCCAGCGGTGATGACCTGGGGTTCGATCCGGATTCACCGGACCTTGAGGACCCTCAGGTCGATCCGGTAGGGCCGGCCAAGGCGCCTTTGGACGAGAAGAAGGATGAGGGCAAGCCCAAGTCTTATGATCCGCTGGGTGACCTGAAGCCGTAGATAGACGCGTGGTTTGGTGTGTATATCCGTTTTTTGCGTAACGGCGGCTTATGGTTCCGCTCTTACAGCGGGTCACTTTTGGAAGAGCCGGGAGCCGGACCAGCCAAAAGTAACCAAAAACGCTTTGCCCCACCACTCGGCACCTCGCTAAGGCTCGGTGTGCCCGAACGAAGGCATCGCTCCGTGGGCCGCCGCGAAGGGCCATCCATGGCCCAGCGCGGCTATCCCGGCATCCATGCCGGGTTGCCCACTCCACAATGCCTGCGTTCGGCCAGCGTGGTTTAACGGGGCGTCCAGATCAAGATCAAGATCCGAAGCAGAGCAAGAGCGGGGCACATGCCGACATTGATGTGGCTGAGCCACCGCTATCGCGAGCAAGCTCGCTCCCACACTGGATCTTCAGCAGACACAAAATCCATGTACGCCGCAAAACCTGTGGGAGCGAGCTTGCTCGCGAAGACGCCTGCACATCCAACATCATCGTCGACTGTAATGCCGTCTTCGCGAGCAAGCCCGCTCCCACACTCGATTTTCAGTAACCACAAAACTCATATAAACCGCAAACCCACTGTGGGAGCGAGCTTGCTCGCGATGAGGCCGACGCATCCAACATCACAGCAAACTGACCCACCGCCTTCGCAAGCAAGCCCGCTCCCACTGAAGAAACGCGATCACCATAGAGCCAGGTCGGCTATCAGGCCGCCTTGCGGTGGACGTTGATCTCGGGCGCCCCGTTAACCACGATGGCTGAACGCAGGCATTGGTTCGTGGGCAACCCGGCATGGATGCCGGGTTAGCCGCGCTGGGCCATGGATGGCCCTTCGCGGCGGCCCACGGAGCAATGCCTTCGTTCAGGCATGCCGAGCCTAAGCGAGGCACCGAGTGGTGGGGCAAAAGCGCTTTGGTTACTTTCGACTGGGCCGGCTTCCGGGCTTTTCGAAAGTGACCCGCCGTCAGGGCGGAACCCTAAGTAGCCGTTACCGAAGAAACGGATATACACCCAAAACTCAAAACCCAAGCAAAAAAAGCGGCGCTCCCAAAAAGAAGCGCCGCTTTTTCTAAGTGAACAGCATGACGACGCGTGGATTACTTGGAGGCCTCCACCACGCCACTCTGGCGGCTCTTGAGATTCTTGGCAGCCTTGTATTGCAGGGCCACCGCCGGCACGGCGGCGCTTTTTCCGGTTTCCACCCAGCTACGAATCCGGCTGGCATCGGCGAAGTGCGTGTACTTGCCGAACGCATCGAGGATCACCAACGCCATCGGGCGATTACCCATCTTCGTCACCAGCACCAGGCAGTGTCCGGCCTGGTTGGTAAAACCGGTCTTGGTCAACTGGATGTCCCAGTTAGCCTTGTGGACCAGGTGATCGGTATTACGGAACCCCAGGCTATATACGGGCTTGCGGAAGGTAACGGTCTTTTCCTTGGTCGTACTCAATTCGCTCAGCAGTGGGTACTTGCGGGCGGCGATCAACAGCTTGGTCAGGTCCCGGGCGGTGGAAACGTTGTTGATCGACAGGCCCGTGGGTTCGACGTAATGAGTGCTGGTCATGCCCAGCGCCTTGGCCTTGGCGTTCATGGCGGCAATGAACGCCGCATAGCCGCCAGGATAGTGGTGGGCGAGGCTGGCGGCGGCGCGGTTTTCCGAAGACATCAGGGCGATCAGCAGCACGTCCCGGCGCGACAGTTCGCTGTTGAGCTTGACCCGGGAGAACACCCCCTTCATCTCTGGGGTGTTCGCGATGGTGATGGAGATGTATTCATCCAGGTTCTGTTTGGCATCCAGCACGATCAGGCCGGTCATCAACTTGGTCACCGAAGCGATGGGCACCACCACGTCCGGGTTGCTCGAATAAACGACTTTATCCGTCTGCAGGTCCAACAGCATCGCACTGCCCGAGGCGACTTGCAGCTTGGCCGCATCCCGTGGGGCCGCGATGGTCTCCTGGGCAACGGCATTTTGCGTGATGAAGGGGCCTGTGAAAGCGAAGAACAGGCTGATGATCGAAAGACGGATTTTCACGCGAGTAGACTCGATGGAGTTGAAGGTGCCGTTGAGCAACGACTTTTAAAAAAAACGTCGCATTCTAGGAGTATGGGCGACAGCAGCGCTATATGCCTGTATCGCCAAGGCTTGTGAATAAATAAAGTTTAATGAAGGAGGATTCTGGCGAATCGAATCTGAAAAATTCGTAATTTGCGTGCTCCGTGTATGCGCTCGATCCCTGGCGGCTAAAGTGCGGGCCCAGAAACACCTGTGGGAGCGAGCTTGCTCGCGATAGCGGTGTGTCAGTCAACTGGATGTTGGCCGGTCCACCGCTATCGCGAGCACGCTCGCTCCCACAGGATCTTTGTTGGCGCGTCTATCAGCTATGCAGCGTCTCGGCCGCGTACAACGTGTTTTCCAGCAGGCAGGCGCGGGTCATCGGGCCGACGCCGCCGGGGACCGGGGTGATCCAGCCAGCGCGGGGCAGGGCGGTCTCGTAGACCACGTCACCCACCAACTTGCCGTCGTCCTGGCGATTGATGCCCACGTCGATGACGATGGCGCCTTCCTTGATCCACTCGCCCCTGACCAGCCCGGGTTTGCCGGCGGCCACCACCACCAGGTCGGCACGACCGACATGGCCGGCCAGGTCCTTGGTGAAGCGATGGGTCACGGTCACGGTGCAGCCGGCCAGCAGCAACTCCATGGCCATCGGACGGCCAACGATGTTGGACGCCCCCACCACCACGGCATCGAGGCCATACAGGTCCACGCCAGTGCTTTCCAGCAAGGTCATGATGCCTTTGGGGGTGCAGGGACGAAGCAGGGGGATACGTTGGGCCAGGCGGCCGACGTTATAAGGATGGAAACCGTCGACGTCTTTGTCCGGGCGGATGCGCTCCAGCAGCTTGGAGGCGTCGAGGTGTTCAGGCAGCGGCAACTGGAGCAGAACACCGTCGATGTTCGGATCGTCGTTCAGGCGATCGATCAGATCGGCCAACGCTTGCTGGGTGGTTTCGGAAGGCAGGTCGTAGGCCTGGGAAAGGAAGCCGACCTCTTCACAGTCTTTACGCTTGTGCGAGACATAAACCTGAGAGGCAGGATCGCTGCCGACCAGGATCACCGCAAGGCCGGGCGTACGCAGGCCTTGCTGGCGGCGCTCGGTGACTCGTTGGGCGATCTGCTGGCGCAGGCTGGCGGCGATCGATTTGCCGTCGATAAGTTGTGCAGTCATTGCGCGTGGTTAACCATCGAGAGGGGAAAAAAAGAGAACGCATTCTCGCATGCCGGGGCGTGAGGGCAAAGGCGCTTGGTCTGCAAATTCCCCTAACCCCTTTAATTAAATGAATTTTTTTTAAAAAAGAGTTGACGACCTATCAGGCCGTCTATAACATTCGTCGCACTTGTCGGGCACAGCCTAGCACTGGTTAAGAAGGTGGAGCGGAGTTGGTTGTTTCAACTCGGCAAAGCTGAAAGCACTTAGTTTGTAATCGTCCAAGAATACAGATTAAAAAGGCGCCCGTAGCTCAGCTGGATAGAGCATCCGCCTTCTAAGCGGATGGTCGCAGGTTCGAGTCCTGCCGGGTGCGCCAATTAGGCAGCTTTGGCACAAGTAAGGCAACAAGGCAATATGGTGGGCGTAGCTCAGTTGGTAGAGCACGGGATTGTGACTCCCGTTGTCGTGGGTTCGATCCCCATCGTCCACCCCATATTCTAGAAAGGCGCCAGATCTAAAAATCTGGCGCCTTTGCTTTAAAAGCTTGATACGCGGATGTGGTGGAATTGGTAGACACACTGGATTTAGGTTCCAGCGCCGCAAGGTGTGAGAGTTCGAGTCTCTCCGTCCGCACCATACAAGTGGCTATTTAAATAGCAGAAAACGGCGCAGTACCTGAAAGGGGCTGCGCCGTTTTTGTTTTCAGTGGTTCTGTGTTTGGCGTCGGTACTGTTTTTGCGGTTGTGCGCAGCGCTCGGTTTGTTGCGAATGTGTTTCGTGATGATGCGCAGCATGCCCGTCGGTCTCCTTGTGGGGCGGGGCGCTGCGCGACCGGACTAACCGCTTCTATATAATAGAAACGTTGGCGCAGAGCCTTTGACTGAATCGACTGTATTTGCAATCCGGGTGGGGCATGACCGTTTGTCCCGTCCTAAATCCGGCGCCTGTTTCCAGCGCGTTTTCAGTAGGGTGACTTCTTGAGTTTGACCTACTAGAATGCATGCCCTTGATTCTGGGGTCGGAAACGCCCGGCCAACGTCTGTGCAACGAGGAATATCCATGCAAGTTTCTGTTGAAAATACTTCTGCTCTTGAGCGCCGCATGAGCATCACCGTGCCGGCTGAGCGCATCGAGACTCAGGTCAACAAGCGTCTGCAGCAGACTGCCCAAAAGGCCAAAATCCCAGGTTTCCGCCCAGGCAAAGTGCCAATGAGCGTGATCCGTCAGCGTTACGAAGCTGATGCGCGTCAGGAAGCCGTGGGTGACGTGATCCAGTCTTCGTTCTACGAAGCGGTTGTCGAGCAGAAGCTGAACCCGGCTGGCGCTCCATCCGTCGAGCCTAAAGTGCTGGAAAAAGGCAAGGACCTGGAGTTCGTCGCCACCTTCGAAGTGTTCCCTGAGTTCACCGTTGCCGGTTTCGAGTCCATCGCTGTCGAGCGTCTGAGCGCTGACGTTTCGGATGCTGACCTGGACAAGATGCTGGACATCCTGCGCAAGCAGAACACCCGTTTCGAAGTGGCCGATCGTGCTGCCCAGAACGAAGACCAGCTGAACATCGATTTTGTCGGCAAGGTCGACGGTGAAGTGTTCGCTGGCGGTTCCGCCAAGGCTACCCAGCTGGTACTGGGTTCCGGCCGCATGATCCCTGGCTTCGAAGACGGCCTGGTCGGCGCCAAGGCCGGTGAAGAGCGCGTTCTGAACCTGACCTTCCCTGAGGACTACCAGAACCTGGACCTGGCTGGCAAAGCCGCTGAGTTCACCGTAACCGTCAACAGCGTTTCCGAGCCGAAACTGCCTGAGCTGAACGAAGAGTTCTTCGCCCAGTTCGGCATCAAGGAAACCGGTCTGGAAGGTTTCCGCGCCGAAGTTCGCAAGAACATGGAGCGTGAGCTGCGCCAGGCCATCAAGTCCAAGGTCAAGAACCAGGTCATGGACGGTCTGCTGGCTTCCAACCCGATCGAAGTGCCAAAGGCTTTGCTGGACAACGAAGTGAACCGTCTGCGCGTGCAGGCTGTTCAACAGTTTGGTGGCAACATCAAGCCGGACCAACTGCCAGCCGAGCTGTTCGAAGAGCAAGCCAAGCGCCGCGTCGTGCTGGGCCTGATCGTCGCCGAAGTGGTCAAGCAGTTCGAGCTCAAGCCTGACGAAGCCCGCGTTCGCGAGTTGATCCAGGAAATGGCCTCGGCCTACCAGGAACCCGAGCAGGTCGTGTCCTGGTACTACAAGAACGACCAACAGCTGAACGAAGTCCGTTCGGTTGTGCTGGAAGAACAAGTTGTGGATACTGTTCTGCAGAAAGCTAGCGTGACCGATAAAGCGGTCTCTTACGAAGAAGCGGTCAAGCCGGTGGAAGCTCCACAAGCCGATTGATGGTTCTGCGGTAAGAAATAAACACCCATAAGCCAGCCTTCGCGCTGGCTTATGCGTATTCAAGACATAACTATTTGGGAGTGACTGCGAGACATGTCCCGCAATTCTTTTTATCAGCAGAGCTCTGACATCCAGGCCGCAGGCGGCCTGGTCCCGATGGTTATCGAGCAGTCCGCCCGCGGCGAACGTGCCTATGACATCTACTCGCGCCTGCTCAAGGAACGCGTCATCTTCCTGATCGGCCCCGTTGAAGACTACATGGCCAACCTGGTCGCGGCGCAGCTGTTGTTCCTTGAAGCGGAAAACCCGGACAAGGATATCCATCTGTACATCAACTCACCTGGCGGTTCGGTGACTGCGGGCATGTCGATCTACGACACCATGCAGTTCATCAAGCCTGACGTTTCCACCATCTGCATCGGCCAGGCCTGCAGCATGGGTGCTTTCCTGCTCGCCGGTGGCGCAGCGGGCAAGCGTCACTGCCTGCCTAACTCGCGGATGATGATTCACCAGCCATTGGGCGGTTTCCAGGGCCAGGCGTCGGACATCGACATCCATGCCAAGGAAATCCTCCACATTCGTTCGCGCCTGAATTCGTTGCTGGCCCATCACACCGGTCAGAGCCTCGAAACCATTGAGCGCGACACCGAACGTGACAACTTCATGAGCGCCGAGCGTGCAGCCGAATACGGCCTGATCGACTCTGTGATCAACAAGCGTCAAATGCCTGCCTAAGCCGCTCAAAATGCAGGTGGTTGGGATGACCGGCCGCCTGCGGGCTTGAAAAAGCCCGCAATTGCCTTCATCTTGTGTTGCAAGCCTATCGGATTTGGATCGATCGAATGACTGACACCCGCAACGGCGAGGACAACGGCAAACTGCTTTATTGCTCCTTCTGTGGCAAAAGCCAGCATGAAGTGCGCAAATTGATTGCCGGCCCCTCGGTCTTCATTTGCGACGAGTGCGTCGACCTGTGCAATGACATCATCCGCGAGGAGGTGCAGGAAGCCCAGGCCGAGAGCAGCGCGCATAAATTGCCTTCGCCTAAAGAAATCAGCGGCATCCTTGATCAGTATGTGATTGGTCAGGAACGTGCGAAAAAAGTACTGGCCGTAGCGGTGTACAACCACTACAAGCGCCTGAACCAGCGTGACAAGAAGAATGACGAGGTCGAACTCGGCAAGAGCAACATCCTGCTGATCGGCCCGACAGGCTCGGGTAAGACCCTGCTTGCCGAAACCCTGGCCCGTTTGCTGAACGTCCCGTTCACCATCGCTGACGCAACCACCCTCACCGAGGCGGGTTATGTCGGTGAGGACGTCGAGAACATCATTCAGAAGTTGTTGCAGAAATGCGACTACGATGTGGAAAAAGCCCAGATGGGCATTGTCTACATCGATGAGATCGACAAGATTTCCCGCAAGTCCGACAACCCGTCCATCACCCGGGATGTTTCCGGTGAGGGCGTGCAGCAGGCCTTGCTGAAGTTGATCGAAGGTACGGTCGCTTCCGTTCCACCCCAAGGTGGTCGCAAGCATCCGCAGCAGGAATTCCTGCAGGTCGACACCCGTAACATCCTGTTCATCTGCGGTGGTGCGTTCTCCGGCCTGGAAAAGGTTATTCAGAACCGTTCCACCCGGGGTGGCATCGGTTTCAACGCCGAAGTGCGCAGCAAGGAAGAGGGCAAGAAGGTCGGTGAGTCCCTGCGTGAAGTCGAACCTGACGATCTGGTCAAGTTCGGTCTGATCCCGGAATTCGTCGGTCGTCTGCCGGTCCTGGCGACGCTGGACGAGTTGGATGAAGCGGCGTTGATGCAGATTCTGACCGAGCCGAAAAACGCCCTGACCAAGCAGTATGCCAAGCTGTTCGAAATGGAAGGTGTGGACCTGGAGTTCCGTTCCGACGCGCTGAAGTCGGTCGCCAAACGTGCCCTGGAGCGTAAGACCGGTGCCCGTGGGTTGCGCTCGATTCTCGAAGGCGTATTGCTCGACACGATGTATGAAATCCCCTCGCAGTCCGAGGTGAGTAAAGTCGTGATCGACGAAAGCGTTATAGAAGGCAAGTCCAAGCCACTGTATATCTATGAAAACAGTGAGCCGGCTGCCAAGGCCGCACCGGACGCATAAGCGTCCCGCTGCCGGAACAAAGAAGGGGCCTTCGGGCCCCTTTGCTTTTAGCGCGTTTTAGACATGTCTTAGCGCTTGTTTTTTTTCAAGGCTGCCCCCATCTTGGTTTCAAGCTTACTTCCATCTGTTTCCGGCCCTAGGGCCGCCGTAGAGGCGAAATCATGAAGACAACCATCGAATTGCCTCTCCTGCCATTGCGCGATGTCGTGGTGTATCCGCACATGGTTATCCCGCTGTTCGTGGGGCGCGAGAAGTCCATCGAAGCCCTAGAGGCTGCGATGACGGGTGACAAGCAGATTCTTCTGCTGGCTCAGAGAAATCCAGCCGACGATGATCCCGGCGAAGACGCACTGTATCGCGTAGGTACGATTGCAACGGTCCTGCAATTGCTCAAGTTGCCCGACGGCACCGTCAAGGTCCTGGTCGAGGGCGAGCAGCGCGGTACTGTCGAACGTTTCAGCGAAGTGGACGGCCATTGCCGGGCCGAAGTGTCGCTGATCGAAGAAGTCGATGCGCCCGAGCGTGAATCTGAGGTGTTTGTCCGCAGCCTGCTGTCACAGTTCGAGCAATACGTGCAACTGGGCAAGAAGGTGCCTGCAGAGGTCCTGTCGTCGCTCAACAGCATCGACGAGCCTGGGCGGCTGGTCGATACGATGGCGGCCCACATGGCCCTCAAGATCGAGCAGAAGCAGGAAATTCTCGAGATCATCGACCTGTCGGCCCGTGTCGAGCATGTGTTGGCATTGCTGGACGGCGAAATCGATCTGCTGCAGGTCGAGAAACGCATTCGTGGTCGCGTCAAGAAGCAGATGGAGCGCAGCCAGCGCGAGTACTACCTGAATGAGCAGATGAAGGCCATTCAGAAAGAGCTGGGCGATGGCGACGAAGGTCACAACGAAATCGAAGAGCTGAAAAAGCGCATCGATGCCGCTGGCTTGCCCAAGGACGCCTTGGCCAAGGCTCAGGCTGAGTTGAACAAGCTCAAGCAAATGTCGCCGATGTCTGCCGAGGCCACTGTGGTGCGCTCCTACATCGACTGGCTGGTCCAGGTGCCGTGGAAAGCCCAGAGCAAGGTGCGTCTGGACCTGGCGCGCGCCGAAGACATCCTCGACGCCGACCATTACGGTCTGGAAGAGGTCAAGGAGCGCATCCTTGAATACCTCGCCGTACAAAAACGCGTGAAGAAGATTCGCGGTCCGGTCCTGTGCCTGGTCGGTCCTCCCGGGGTGGGTAAAACCTCCCTCGCGGAGTCGATTGCCCACGCGACCAACCGCAAATTCGTACGCATGGCCTTGGGTGGCGTGCGTGACGAGGCGGAAATTCGTGGTCATCGCCGGACCTACATCGGTTCGATGCCAGGAAGATTGATTCAAAAGATGACAAAGGTCGGCGTGCGCAATCCGCTGTTCCTTCTGGACGAAATCGACAAGATGGGCAGCGACATGCGCGGCGATCCCGCCTCTGCGTTGCTCGAAGTGCTCGATCCTGAGCAGAATCACAACTTCAACGATCACTACCTGGAGGTCGACTACGACCTGTCGGACGTGATGTTCCTCTGCACCTCCAACTCCATGAACATTCCGCCAGCATTGCTGGACCGGATGGAGGTGATTCGTCTGCCGGGCTACACCGAGGACGAGAAGATCAACATTGCCGTGAAGTACCTTTCGCCCAAGCAGATCCAGGCCAACGGCCTGAAAAAAGGCGAGCTGGAGTTCGACGAGGAAGCGATTCGCGACATCATCCGCTACTACACCCGCGAAGCCGGCGTGCGTGGCCTGGAGCGGCAGATTGCCAAGGTCTGCCGCAAGGCGGTCAAGGAACATGCGCTGGAAAAACGCTTCGCGGTCAAGGTCACTGCGGACCTGCTGGAGCACTTCCTGGGTGTGCGCAAGTTCCGTTATGGCCTGGCCGAGCAGCAGGACCAGATCGGCCAGGTGACTGGCCTGGCGTGGACTCAGGTCGGGGGTGAGTTGCTGACCATCGAAGCGGCCGTGGTACCGGGCAAGGGTCAACTGATCAAGACCGGTTCCCTGGGCGACGTGATGGTCGAGTCGATCACCGCGGCGCTGACGGTGGTTCGCAGCCGCGCCCGGAGCCTGGGCATTCCCCTGGACTTCCATGAGAAGCGCGACACGCATATCCACATGCCTGAAGGGGCTACGCCCAAGGACGGCCCAAGCGCCGGTGTAGGCATGTGCACGGCCCTTGTCTCGGCATTGACCGGTATTCCGGTGCGCGCCGATGTCGCCATGACGGGTGAAATCACGCTGCGTGGGCAGGTTCTGGCGATTGGCGGCCTGAAGGAAAAACTGCTGGCGGCACACCGTGGCGGGATCAAGATCGTGATCATTCCTGAAGAGAATGTGCGCGATCTGAAGGAAATTCCTGACAACATCAAGCAAGATCTTCAGATCAAACCGGTTAAATGGATTGACGAGGTCCTGCAAATTGCGCTGCAATACGCGCCGGAGCCCTTGCCGGATGTGGCTCCGGAGATTGTCGCGAAGGAAGAAAAGCGAGAGTCTGACTCTAAGGAAAGAATTAGCACGCATTAATACGCATTTGCCTGGGGGGCCTTCCTTGACAGTTTTTTAGAGCCCTTGTTATAAAGCGGCTCTTAAGTGTCTGCAGGCCATTCAGCACTCGTTTTTGCTTTCACCAAAAAAACTTAGAATCATCTCAAATAGATATAAGGGGACTTAGAGTGAACAAGTCGGAACTGATTGATGCTATCGCTGCATCCGCTGATATCCCGAAAGCTGCTGCTGGCCGTGCGCTGGACGCTGTAATCGAATCCGTCACTGGCGCTCTCAAGGCTGGCGACTCCGTTGTTCTGGTTGGTTTCGGCACCTTCTCCGTGACCGATCGTCCTGCTCGTATCGGTCGCAACCCGCAGACCGGTAAGACGCTGGAAATCCCTGCTGCCAAAAAGCCAGGCTTCAAAGCTGGTAAAGCACTGAAAGAAGCCGTTAACTAAGGTTTCGTTGAGTTTATTCGGGTCGGGGTCATGCCTGGCTTGGCAGCGGAGTGGTAATACGGCCGGTTGCAACCGGTCTGGCACCCAGGGCTTGCAGGTTCGAGCCCGGTCCGCTCCGCCAGTTACGAGAAGGCGCATCCTCGGATGCGCCTTTCTTCTATCCGGATTCTACCCACGCTCCACGGTTGCCTAAATTTGAAGTTCAACCGTTTCTGGGGGACGCATGCTGCAGAATATCAGGGACAATTCACAAGGCTGGATTGCCAAGACCATTATCGGGATCATCGTCGCATTGATGGCGTTGACCGGTTTCGAAGCCATTTTTCAAGCCACTACCAGCAGTAACGACGCAGCCAAGGTCAACGGCGAAAAAATCAGCCAGAACGAGCTGAGCCAGGCGGTCGACATGCAACGCCGTCAGCTCATGCAACAGTTGGGCAAGGATTTCGACGCCTCCCTGCTGGACGAAAAAATGTTGCGCGATTCGGCGCTCAAGGGCCTGATCGATCGCAAGTTGTTGTTGCAAGGCGCACACGATGCGAAATTCGCTTTCTCCGAAGCTGCGCTCGATCAAGTGATCCTGCAAACGCCTGAATTCCAGGTCGATGGCAAATTCAGCGCCGAGCGTTTCGATCAGGTGATCCGCCAGCTGGGTTACAGCCGTATGCAATTCCGCCAGATGCTGGCTCAGGAAATGCTGATCGGTCAGTTGCGCGCCGGCCTGGCGGGCAGCGGTTTTGTCACCGATGCCCAAGTGTTGGCCTTCGCCCGCCTGGAAAAACAGACCCGTGATTTCGCCACCTTGAACATCAAGGCCGATCCTGCGTCGGTGAAGCTGACCGATGATGAGGTCAAGGCTTACTACGACCAACACGCCAAGGAATTCATGACGCCTGACCAGGTGATCATCGATTACCTCGAGCTGAAGAAAGCCTCTTTCTTCGATCAGGTCAGCGTCAAGGACGAAGACCTGCAAGCGGCCTATCAGAAAGAAATTGCCAATCTGTCGGAACAGCGTCGCGCTGCGCACATCTTGATCGAGGTGAACGACAAGGTGACCGAAGCCCAGGCCAAGGCGAAGATCGAAGAGATCCAGGCTCGCCTGGCCAAAGGCGATTCGTTTGAGGCCCTGGCGAAGGAGTTTTCCCAGGATCCGGGATCGGCGAACAACGGCGGCGATCTCGGCTATGCCGGCCCAGGCGTCTACGATCCGGAGTTCGAAAAAGCCCTGTACGCGTTGAACAAGGACCAGGTCTCGGCGCCGGTACGCACCGATTTCGGTCTGCACCTGATCAAGCTGCTGGGTGTCGAAGCGCCCGAAGTGCCAACCTTCGCCAGTCTCAAGGACAAGCTGACTCGCGAGCTGAAAACCCAGCAGGTAGAGCAGCGTTTCGTGGAGGCGACCAAGCAATTGGAGGATGCCTCGTTCGAAGCGTCTGACCTGGCGCAGCCGGCTCAGGACCTGAAGCTGACGGTCCACACATCGGCCCCGTTCGGTCGTGAAGGCGGTGAAGGGATTGCGGCCAATCGTGCTGTAGTCACTGCGGCGTTCAGCCCGGAAGTGCTGGAGGAAGGTGCCAACAGCACCGCCATCGAGCTGGACCCTGAAACCGTCGTGGTGCTGCGTGCCAAGGAGCACCGCAAGCCTGAGCAACTGCCGCTGGACAAGGTGTCCGGGCCCATTCGCGCTCAGTTGGCCAAGGAGCACGCCAGCGCAGCGGCCAAGACCCGCGCTGACGAGTTGATCGCCAGCCTGCGCGATGGCAAGACGGCACTGGACAAACCGGTTGACGGCCAAGGCTGGAAAACCGCCGAGGCAGCTACCCGCAACCAGGAAGGCATCGATCCGGCGGTGCTGCAAGCACTGTTCCGCATGCCCAAGCCTGAGTCCAAGGACAAGCCGACGTTCAGCAGCGTGACCTTGCCTGACGGCAGCCTGGTGGTCGTGCGTCTGAACGGCGTGAACGAAGCGGCGGCACCGACTGACGAAGAGAAAGCAGAGTATCGTCGCTACCTTGCGTCCCGTGTGGGTCAGCAGGACTTTGCGGCCTATCGCAAGCAGTTGGAGAGTCAGGCGGATATCAAGCGTTTCTAATTGCTTGATGCTTTTTCAAACTTGATTGTGATGCTGTTCAGTTAGAAAAAACGGCGCTTCTTCAGAAATGGGAAGCGCCGTTTTTTTGGGGCTTCGTTTTTTCGGAAATGGTGGTATATCCATTTCTTCGGTAACGGTCACTTAGCGTTTCGCTCTTACAGCGGCTCGCTTCTGAAGAGCGCAAAAGTAAGCGAAGCCGGGTTGCCACTGCGCAACACCTTCGTTCAGCCAGCGTGGTTAACGGGGCGCCGAGATCAACGTCCACCACGAGGCGGCCTGATAGCCGATCTGGTTCTTGGTGAGACCGTATTTCTCCTGTGGGAGCGGGCTTGCTCGCGAAGGCGGTGGGTCAGTTTGCGGTGATGTTGGATGGGCCGGCCTCATCGCGAGCAAGCTCGCTCCCACAGGGGGGCGGGATGCACATGGATTTTGTGTCTGCTGAATATCCAATGTGGGAGCGAGCTTGCTCGCGATTGCGGTGGCTCAGCCACATAGACTGGCATGTGTCCCGCTCTTGCTCTTGCTTTGGCTTTTGATCTCGACGCCCCGTTAAACCACGCTGGCCGAACGCAGGCATTGCGCAGTGGGTATCCCGGCATGGATGCCGGGATAGCCGCGCTGGGCCATGGATGGCCCTTCGCGGCGGCCCACGGAGCAATGCCTGCGTTCGGGCACACCGAGCCTAGGCGAGGTGCCGAGTGGTGGGGCAAAGCGTTTTTGGTTACTTTTGGCTGGTCCGGCTCCCGGCTCTTCCAAAAGTGACCCGCTGTAAGAGCCATCCCTTTCAAGGTCTTTTCGTTTTGGCGGCCTTGATTACCCGGTCCGTTGAAACATGTGCATGCACCGCAGTGCCTTGCACCCATGTTTTGGGTTTAGGCACCTTGGGGCCCCGGGGATTTTTCGCAACTTGTTTTGGTTGGATGTTTCTGGCCAGTTCCAACAAGCGCTGGGCCAGTTTTTCCAGAGGTATGACGGGAAAACATTCCGAGGGCAGCGCAATTTGCAGGCCTTCATAACCACTCCGGACCTGAACCGCCAAGTGATAGGTTGAGGCTTCCCAGCCGTCAGGCTGGGAAGCCTGATGGGCTTGCTCGACGCTTCGTTTGAGTACGGCCAGGACGTTGTAGGCCAACACCGCAGTAGCGAACCCGAGCAATGCAGCCTTTGGGCTACCAAGGGTTTCGATTTCACTTTCCAGGATTGTTTCCAGTCGCTGGAACATGCCTTCAATGCTCCAGCGGCGGCGATAGAGTTCCGCGATCTGCTGCGCGCTGATGCTTTCAGGCAGGTTGCTCCAGAACATCAAGCTGCTGTCACCCGAGTCTGTTGGCGAATGAAGCGTCAGTTCGACACGCCGACACTGATAACCGCCTCTGACCTGAATGATCTGCTCACGCACAGTGCCCGCGTCCACAGGCACGGGTTCTTGCCAATGCCCCTCTTGAATCAAGCGTGGATGCTTGGCTTGTTGACGAATGACAAAGGAGGTTTTGACCTGTTCGCAAGCCTCCATGACCGGGAGCGTGCAATAGAGTCGATCAGCCAGCCACACCTGGCCCGGCTCGGCATCGGCCAAGAGAGGCAGCACGCAAACACGCTCGCTTGCGTAGGCATCTTCACATGCCTGCAGGTCGATGACTTGATCCAGGTCGGGGTCGTAGACAACCACCGAAAACCCGGGCCGAGCGGCGCCGCGCTCGTGGCGTAAAGCCCCCAGTCGTTTCTCAGTGGATGCCAAGTGATTACCGTCCACCACCCGAACCTGCCAATCCGGCAGCATCGCCGTGCAACCCAACTCCTTGATGGTTGGAGCCAGGCGCTGCGCACAGCCCGTGACCAGGGCGCGCAACAGAGCGGGCTCGGTACGACTGATCTTGTCGTAGAGGGCCGCCAGGCTGACAGGAAGATCTTCCAGTTGCCGCGCCGCGGCGTGCAGGGATGGCTTCAAACCCAATGAAACAAGGGACATCAGCTTGATGATGGTCGAGAACAGTAGCTCACGAGAATACTGCCGTTGCCGATGTTCTTCGAAGACCTGATCGACCCACTCAGGGGCAATAGCGTGCTCCAGCGCCAATTTGGCCATAACGCTGGCAGGTGCTTTTTTCTCGAAACGCGCTAGAACATCGGCCCACATCGTTCTGGTATCCCTGATAGAAACTTCAGGGGATTTTACCTAAGACCTTGAAAGGGATGGCTGTAAGAGCGGAACCGTCAGCAGCCGTTACCGAAGAAACGGATATACACACCAATCCAAGGAAAAACCACGCTTCTCGGAACGGAATATCAAAATCTTCATTAACGGCCCAAGTGAGCAACATTAAGCCAAACTGCCGGAGGTTTTTGTATCTGCTTGTTGCCCAAAAGCAGGGTGTTCGTCGATCTACCGGACCAGCGTCTTTTTCCTGCAAACAACCCCCAGTAAACTTGTAACCCCCTTGAAACAAGATTAGCCACGCTGCCAGGTCGCGTTCTGTTGCACAATACGCCCCGGACCGTTTCTCTCAGGATGTTCAATGTTCAAATCATTTCACATGCGTACCGTCGGGCTTGCATTGGTGCTGGCCGCCGCAGCCGGTTGCTCGTCGAAGAAAACCGCCATCTACGAGCACGAGAACTTCGATGATTCGGGCACGTTCTCGCGTACGTATCCGGTGAGTGACGCGGCGACCTGCGAGGCCGGGCGTCGGGCGTTGCTCAGCCAGGGCTACATCATCACCAGCAGCGATCCGAAGCTGGTCAGTGGCCACAAGAGTTTCCAGCAGACCGGCGAGACCCACATGGAGATCAGTTTCAACCTGGTCTGTGCCGAGGACGGCGGTGCCGGACACCGTGCGACCATGTTCGCCAACGCCTTGCAGGATCGTTATGCCCTGAAGAAAACCAACAACTCCGCCAGCCTGGGTGTGGGCGTGCTGGGTTCGGTGTCGATGCCGATCGGCTCTTCGGATGATTCGATGGTCAAGGTCGCCAGCGAAACCGTGTCGGCGGCCAATTTCTATGAGCGCTTCTTTGCCTTGGTGGAGCTGTTCCTGCCCCCCGAAGCGAAGAAAGCTGCCGAAAAGGCTGAGAGTGCCGATAAGCCGAAAGCTGAGCTGGGTATCCCGGAAACCAAGGCTGAACCGGCCGCCTTGATGCCCGCCCCGGCTCCCGTTGCAGCTCCTGCGTCGGAACCTGTTGTGCCTGCACCTGCGGCGGCCACGCCGGTAGAGGAGGCTGCGCCGGCCCCTGTCGAAACCGCCCCTACGGTGTCGGAGCCCGTCGCACCGCCGAGTGAGCCAGCGCCGATTGCGCCTGAGTCGTTCGAGTCTGCGCCGACGACGGAAACCGTGACGCCGCCACCACCACCGTCCAGCTCGTTGCCGGCCCCGAGCGAGCCGATCCAGCCGCTTCCGGCTTCATGAGGTCCCGTGGCAGAGCGTTACGCCCTGTCACACTTCACGCGGTAATTTCCCGACCCTGTGCTACGTTTAATTCATGAAGCCTTTGCTTCATGTTTTGTTCATAAAGCAGCTTTATGCTGATGCCAGCGCCATCAGGCATTGGATTCAATGACAGGGGAAGGACACGTAATGGATGATTATCAGGAAGAGCTGCTGGAATACCAGGCCTATGAACTGGACCCGCTGGAACCCGCCGAAGATGCAACGGAGTTGTAAGAGAGTGTGAAGCTCAACGCCCTCTGTGACTGCGACGAAACTCCCCAGGCGTCTGGTCATTCCAGCGCTTGAAGGCTCGTTGAAAGGCCTCGGCTGAGGCAAACCCCAACAAGTAGGCGATTTCTCCGAACGCCAGTTCGGTATCGCGTATGTAGGTCATGGCCAGGTCGCGGCGGGTGTCGTTGAGGATGGCGCGAAATTGCGTGCCTTCTTCGGCCAGCTTGCGACGCAGGGTCCAGGTCGGCAGCTTCAGGCGGGCCGCCACTTCTTCCAGGTCGGGTTCGCGACCGCCGCTGAGCAACGGTCCCAGCAGTTGGATGATGCGCTCGCGCAGGCTGCGGGTGCGGGTCAATTGTTCCAGTTCCCGTTCACACAACTGAACCAGGTGGTGCCAGGTGCTGGGGCAATGCTGTGGGTTGCGCTGGGCGAGGCTGTCCAGGCCCAGGCGCAGTTGATTCTGTTCGGCGCCAAACTGGATCGGGCAGTCACCGAGCGTGCGATAAGCCTCCAGGTACGCCGGTTCCTCGAATTCGATTTCGATGCGTTCGGGCGGCAATGCGATGCCGCTGACGCTGGACAGTTGCGCCAGCCAACCGGCAATGATCGAATCCACGACGAAGCGGTTGTAGGCGTTATACGGGCTGATGGAGTAGAACCGTAGCCAGGCGCCGCGGGCATCCTCATGGAAACTCGACTGGCCGCGGTAGTTGGAACCATACAGCGGCTCGAAGCGGATCATGCAGCGGGCCGCCTCGCGTACGGTCGGCGCCTGGGCGGCGGTAACGCCCGCCAGCCCGGCCTGGCTCAATCGCCCGAGTTGACCCATGCGCAGGCCCAGGGCCGGGTCTTGGGTCTGTTGAATCGCGGCGTGGCCCAGGCGCATGTAGCGGGGGATCGACAGGCGTGCGCCGGGCTCGGCCAGGCGCGCGGCATCGAGGCCGTACTGTTCCAGCAAAGGCTTGGGGTCTTGCCCATGGCTGGCAATGGCGTCAGCCAGGCTGTGGACGAAGCCTACTGACAGGTCTCCCAGGCGCATCGGCTGCGGTTTCATGGTCACAACCACAGGTTCAGCAGGCGCGCGCCACGGGCTTCGCCATCGGGAAAGTGTTGCCCGTTGTGGCTGATGAAACTCTGGCCGGCGCTGCCGCTGTCCCAGAATTGGCCACGCAGGAACACGCTGACGCCGCCCCGGGCCTGGCTGATGGGCAACTGGCCGGTCAATGTCAGGCGATGCCAGGCTTGCCCTTCGCTCACTTCACCGGGCTTGAGGCTCACTTCGCTCGGTGTGGACAGGCCTTTATAACCGCTCCAGGGCTTGTCCCAGGCGCCGCGACCGATGACGAACGCGGGCACCGCGATCAGTTGCGCGCCCTGTTCGTTGAGCTGCCGGTAGTGGAGCGGGTACCAACTGTCGCTGCCAATCAGCACGCCCAGGCGCCCGGCAGGGGTGTCGATGACAAGGGGGGCGGCCGGATGGTCGGCGCCCAGCACATCCTGCTGTTCAAACACCGGATGTCGTTGGCGTTGTGGCTGGCCGATCGGCCGGCCATCGCTGCCAAACACCAGGCTGCTGTTGTACAACGCGCCGCGGCCGACCTTCAGCTCGCCGTCACTGACGCTGGGTTCGGGCAGCACGATGGAGCCCGCCACCAGGGTGATGCCGAACTCCTTGGCCAGCCCACCGAACAGCGCTTGATAGTCGCGGGCCATGCCCTCGGCCTTCATGCGCAGGTAGGCATCGTCCAGACGGTTATCGCCTTGAGCGCTGACCAGCGCCTGGATGAACGCCAGCGGATTGCTGACCGCCAGCCAGTGCATGGCTTCCTTCAGGGTGGTGGCCTGGTACAACTCGTCTTTTTCGCCGCCGACCATCAGCCAGGTGCCGATGTGCTCGGGCAGGACCACCACGGTCTTGGCATTGAGAAAACCCTGGTCGCGAGCCGCCTGCAGATAGGCCGCCAGCTTGCGGTGCAGGCGCTCGGGGCTCTGGTAGTCGGTGGGGAACAGTTCGGGCTGGATGCCCAGCAGGTTGCCGCGGTCGGCGGGTGTGCCCTGGTCGACGGCCAGGTTGATACGCAGGTCTGACAGGTAATGACCCGCTGGACGATCGGTCGTCCACAGTGCGTAGGTGACCAGGGCGGCAATCAAGGCCAGTGAAAACAGCAGGTACAGAAATTTGCGCATGGGGGAACAGTCAGCGGCCGTGTGCAGGTTCGTGATTTTTCATCAGGAGCTACGGGGCAGGGTACGGTAAAACAAGGGATTAGCGAAGGGCAGGCGCTGATTTGTACGCACGGCAAGCACACGCAGAGGGTGTCCAGGAATCGTTGGACACCCTCTGCGCTGGCAAGGCGCGCTAGTGACTTTTGGCCTTTCTGATCCGGATCAGAATCAGCAGCAAGATCAACAGCACCGGCGGCGTCATGCCCAGCAGCGCTTCACGGGCCGAGAGGTTGGCGCCCAAGGTATGCAACCCGCTATAGACCAACTTGAACAGGTTGATCAGGTAGTAGGTGATGGCAATGATCGACAGGCCTTCCACCGCGCGCTGGATCTTGATCTGTGCATCGGCACGGGCATTGAGGCTGCGCAGGATTTCGGCGTTCTGGTCTTCCATCTCGACTTGCACGCGGGCTTGCAGCAGGTCGCCCAGGTTGGCGACGCTCATGGCCAGTTGTTCGAGGCGCTGTTCGGTGGCTGCGCAATAACGCACCGTGGGTTTGAAACGCCGTTCGATGAACACGCCCAACCGCTGGCAATCCCCCAGGTGACTTTCACGCAACTCCCCCAGGCGCTCGAACACCAGTTGTGCGTAGGCGCGGGTCGCGCTGAAACGGTGGCGATTCCTGACCGTACTGCTGACCACCTGACGAGACAGCAGGGCGATGTCCTCCAGCAGTGCCTTGGCATCCACGCCGCTGGCATTGGCGTTGCGTTCGGACAGGCTCACCAGGGTGCGATCGAATTCATTCAGTTGCGGGTCCAGTGCCTTGGCGTTATTCAGCGACAAGGACGCCATCATCCGGTAGGTCTCGATTTCCAGCAGGCGCCGGATCATGCGCCCCTGGCGATAAGCGTTGAGCCGTCGGTTGATGAACAGCAGGCGATTGGTGCCATCCTCGGTCAGGCGAAAATCGCTCCAGACCACCGCATCGCCACCACCCACACATGAGCCGCAAGGGTCCTTGAAACCGTAGCTGGGCAGGTCGAGACCGGCTTCTGCGCGCACCACCACCTGAACGGCATTGATGAGGTGCTGGGCGTGACCCTCGATACCTCGGGCAAGGCTTTCGGGCAGCGTTGTCCATTGCAACTCATCGCTGCTGGCCGGCACGACCAGGGTCAGGGTGAAGAACTCG
This sequence comes from Pseudomonas sp. FSO-7, assembly GCF_059579345.1. Taxonomy (NCBI): domain Bacteria; kingdom Pseudomonadati; phylum Pseudomonadota; class Gammaproteobacteria; order Pseudomonadales; family Pseudomonadaceae; genus Pseudomonas; species Pseudomonas sp. FSO-7. Next base: position 2,263,844 of record NZ_CM184193.1, read on the forward strand.
GCGTGGCGCTCCCACTTGAGTGGATGGCCTTCGAGGCGGGTGATGCCTTGCGCGGCTTCAGCGGTGACGGTATCAGGGCACAGTCGCTCAAGCAGCGCGTTGCACTGGCTGTTGTCGCCCAGAAACGCCAGGTGGAAGACGTGGGCCGGTTCGTCGAAATACAACGACGGGCGGGCGTGCAACTCGTTGTGCAGCATTTTTCGTTGGGGATGCATGCAATGACAACCGTGTGATTAGCGTTATTTTAGGGTTGAGCACCTGAGCCAGCGTTGATAGGACTGACTCACCCCGCTGAGAGTCACCCACGACCGACCGGCGCCCTGCACATTTGGATCATTAAGTTGTCAGTTACGGTCATTGAGCGCCCGCACCCTGACTCTTACGCTGTGGGTCATGACAGACGCAAGCCGCAGAGCTTGCGCTTTTTTCCGTGATCGCCCGTTGTGGAGCTACCGATGACCGCCTCTCATTACCCGCACCTGCTGGCCCCGCTGGACCTGGGTTTCACCACGTTGCGCAACCGTACGCTGATGGGCTCGATGCACACTGGCCTGGAAGAGAAACCCGGAGGCTTCGAGCGCATGGCAGCCTACTTTGCCGAGCGCGCCCGGGGCGGCGTGGGCTTGATGGTCACCGGTGGGATCGGGCCGAACGACGAGGGCGGTGTCTACTCCGGCGCGGCCAAGCTGACCACCGAAGAAGAAGCGCTCAAGCACCAGATCGTGACCCGGGCCGTGCACGAGGCCGGCGGCAAGATCTGCATGCAGATTCTTCATGCCGGGCGCTATGCCTACAGCCCCAAGCAAGTAGCACCGAGCGCGATCCAGGCGCCGATCAACCCGTTCAAGCCCAAGGAACTGGACGAGGAGGGCATCGAGAAACAGATCAGCGATTTCGTCACCTGCTCGGTCCTGGCCCAGAAGGCCGAATACGACGGCGTCGAAATCATGGGCTCGGAAGGTTATTTCATTAACCAGTTCCTGGCGGCCCACACCAACCACCGCACTGACCGTTGGGGCGGCAGCTATGAAAATCGCATGCGCCTGCCGGTGGAAATCGTCCGCCGGGTGCGCGAAGCGGTAGGCCCGAATTTCATCATCATTTTTCGCCTGTCGATGCTCGATCTGGTGGAAGGCGGCAGCACCTGGGACGAAATAGTCCTGTTGGCCAAGGCCATCGAGCAGGCCGGCGCGACGATCATCAACACCGGTATCGGTTGGCACGAAGCACGAATTCCCACCATCGCCACCAAGGTTCCGCGGGCGGCGTTCAGCAAAGTCACGGCCAAGCTGCGCGGTTCGGTGAATATCCCGCTGATCACCACCAACCGCATCAACACCCCGGAAGTGGCCGAGCAGATCCTGGCCGAAGGCGATGCCGACATGGTCTCCATGGCGCGGCCGTTCCTGGCCGACCCGGAGTTCGTCAACAAGGCCGCTGCCGGTCGCAGTGATGAAATCAACACCTGCATTGGCTGCAACCAGGCGTGCCTGGACCACACCTTTGGCGGCAAGCTCACCAGTTGCCTGGTCAACCCGCGGGCCTGCCATGAAACCGAGCTGAACTACCTGCCGGTGACCCAGGTGAAGAAAATCGCCGTGGTCGGTGCCGGCCCGGCCGGGTTGTCCGCCGCCACGGTGGCGGCCGAGCGTGGGCATCAGGTGACGCTGTTCGATTCGGCCAGTGAAATCGGTGGCCAGTTCAACGTCGCCAAGCGCGTGCCGGGCAAGGAAGAGTTCTTCGAAACCCTGCGCTACTTCAAGCGTAAGTTGCAGACCACGAATGTCGAGCTGTGCCTCGACACCCGGGTGGATGTGGCGCAATTGGTGGCGGGAGGTTACGACGAGATCATCCTCGCCACCGGCATCGCCCCACGCGTGCCAGCGATTCCCGGAGTGGAGCATGCCAAGGTCTTGAGCTACCTGGACGTGATCTTGGAGCGCAAGCCGGTGGGCCGCAGTGTCGCGGTGATCGGCGCCGGCGGTATTGGTTTCGACGTGTCGGAGTTCCTGGTTCACCAAGGCGTCGCCACCAGCCAGGACCGTGAGGCGTTCTGGAAGGAGTGGGGCATCGACACCCACCTTGAGGCTCGCGGTGGCGTGGCCGGGATCAAGGCCGAACCCCATGCACCGGCGCGCCAGGTGTTCCTGCTGCAACGCAAGACCTCCAAGGTCGGTGATGGCCTGGGCAAGACCACCGGCTGGATTCACCGCACGGGCCTGAAGAACAAGCAGGTGCAGATGCTCAACAGCGTCGAGTACCTGAAGATCGACGACGAAGGCCTGCACATTCGCATCGGTGAAGCCGGCGAGCCGCAGGTGCTGGCCGTGGACAACATCGTGATCTGCGCCGGCCAGGATCCGCTGCGTGAGTTGCAGGAGGGCCTGGAAGCGGCGGGGCAGAGCGTTCACCTCATCGGCGGTGCCGATGTGGCGGCGGAACTGGATGCCAAGCGGGCGATCAACCAGGGTTCGCGGTTGGCGGCGCAGTTGTAAGGCACAATCCCAGCAAAAAACCTTGTGGGAGCGAGCTTGCTCGCGATAGCGGCAGGTCAGTCAACATTCATGCTGCTGACTAACCGCTATCGCGAGCAAGCTCGCTCCCACAGTAGGGGGGCACCTGAAATCACCGGCCGGCAAGCTGTTAAGATGCCGGGCATCTTTCTCCTCGACCTGCCGCCATGCTGCTTCCCGCCCTCGACTGGCATCCCCAACCCCGACTCGAACCCCTTCACCTGGACTGGCTCGCCCGTGCCGGTGTTGAGGTGGCGGTGTTGCGCCTGGACCGGATCGATCCGCTGATCAGCGGCAACAAGTGGTTCAAGCTGATCCACCATCTGCGCGCCGCCCATGAGGTTGGTGCCAAAGGGGTCATGAGCCTGGGCGGGGCCTATTCCAACCACCTGCATGCGCTGGCGGCGGCCGGCAAGCGCTTCGGCTTTCCCACAGCCGGGCTGCTGCGCGGGCATCCCCAGGACACGCCGACGGTGCGCGACCTGAAAGCATTTGGCATGGAGCTGCACTGGCTGGGTTATGGCGGATACCGAGAGCGGCACGCAACGGATTTCTGGGGGCCGTGGCAGATCCGCTACCCCCATTTGCACCCGGTACCCGAGGGCGGTTCGGGATTGCCTGGGGCACAAGGTTGCATGACGTGGGTGGCCAGTGTTCGTGAACAACTGGCGGCATTGGGATGGGCGGATTATCACGGCTGGTGGTTGGCCTGCGGTACCGGAACGTCGCTGGCCGGGTTGGTGCTGGCCGAAGCGGGCGAGCGCCCGGTCTACGGCGTGCTGGCGGTGCCCCCGGACCATGGCGTGGCCCAGCAGGTCGAGCGCATCGTGGGAGAAACGGGGCTTTGCAGCCCGCGTTATGAATTGTTCGACGGCAGCCGTGGCGGTTTCGCCCGGGTCGATGCCGAGCTCACGGCCTTCATCGAAACCACGACGGCCATCGAACTGGAGCCGTTGTACACCGGCAAAGCCTTGATGCTGTTCAAGGCGCGGGTCGAGGCGGGAAACTTTGCCCCCGGCACCCGCCTGGTCTTTGTCCACACCGGCGGTTTGCAAGGCCGCCGAGGGTTCGATTAACGGACGATCAGCCGCGTTTGGGCATCATCCGCAACAGTGTGTTGTCGCGCACCACGTAGTGGTGATAGAGCCCCGCCAAGGCATGCAGGCCGATCAGCCAATAGCCGATGGTGCCGCCGAGCACGTGCCAGCCTTCCAGTTGCTTGGCAAAATCCTTGTCTTGATCGATGAGCAACGGCAAATCGAAACCGTAGAACATCACCTGGTGTCCTTCGGCGCTGGTGATCAGCCAGCCCAGCAGCGGCATGGCGATCATGAACACGTACAGCGCCCAGTGCATCAGGCGGGCAAGGACGGTTTGCCAGGCAGGTGATGCCGGGAAAATCCCTGGTGCCTTGCCCATGCTGCGAGCGAACAGGCGCAGCCAGACCAGCACGAACACCGTCAGGCCGAGCATGAAATGCGCTTCCTTGATCAATGTGCGGCCGCCGCTGCCCTTGGGAAAAATTCCCCGCAACTCAATGCAGGCATAAACCACGGCCAGCAGGACCAGCATCAGCCAGTGCAAGGTTACCGTGACGGTACTGTAGCGGTTTTCCGAGTTTTTCCAGGGCATTGCGGGTATCTCCAACAATCAGGGTAGAGCGCCGTCTAGCGCGGCGTTGTGTCTTTACTGTAAGCCCGTTTCGCTGGGTTTGCATGAGCCAGATCAGGTTTGCTGGCAACAAGTCAAAGGGCAGGATCAGGGTGTGAAGTCGGGCGGGTTCAGCAGCCAGTCCAACAGCAGCCCGGCATCGTGATTGCCACGGGACGGTTTCGGTGGGGCGGCGGCGTGGCCTGCGCCGGTATCGACCGCCCCTGGGCACAGCACCGGTCGGTCCGGGTCGCCATCGAGGAAACTCACCAGCACTTCGCTGCCGGCCATCAGGGAGGGGCTGTCGCCCAGCGACAATCGCGACACGGGCAGCGTGATGCCATCCTGGTCCGGAGCCCAAAGGCTGACGCTCACTTGGCCACGCTCATCGAACGGGGCCGACTGGCCGGGGCGGCCGAGTACATGGGCCAGGTGATACCCGGGAATGCAGGGCTTGGGATGCTTGAGAGCCGGCCTGAATACGGTGGACCAGGGAATGGCGGTAAACCGGTTGCGGTAGTCACGGGCCGACGGTGTGGTGGGCAGGTCCGGTTCAAGGATCGAAAACTGTCGCCCGCGATGCTGGACCTCGGTGATCAGCCATTGATCGTTGAAGGTGGAAACCGGGTGTTCGCAGATCTGCACGATGTCGCCACCGTGCAGGGCCGGTTGATCACTGTGGCCATGGATTTCCCGTTGCCGACAGCGCAACCGTTCCAGATGGCGGCGTCCGGCCTGGTAACGGTGAGTCAAGGCCGGGTCGCCACGCAGGGCTTCATGATCGATCTGCTCAAGGGGTTGATTCGCCGCCGAGGCTTTGGTTTCGGTCACGGCCCGGTCACGGAACCCGACAGGCAAGCCAGGCATCATCGCGTGGTGGCGCAAATACACGCGCTTGATGGCCGGTATCGAGTTGTCGTTCGGGCGCAGGGGCAGTTCGACGGGGCGCGCGGGGAAACTCTTCGGGTCTTCGGCAAACACCAGGACGTGGCCCTGGGGGGCATGCTCGAAGTGGTAATGAATGCCTTCTTCCTCACACAGCCGTTGCAGGAGGGCCAGGTCGCTTTCGTCGTACTGGATGCAGAACGGGCGACATGGATACTGCCCATGGGGCAGCTCGAAACGGTAACTGTCGGTGGGCAGGGCGTTGTCTTCCAGCAGGCGTTGCAGCAGTTGCACCACGCTGAGCCGATGGAAAACCCGGCGCCGCGGGCCTTGCTCCAATCGCAGCAGGTAGGGAACCAACGTCAAGCGATAGCCGATGCGCTGCGGGGCCGAGGTACTCAGGCTGACGCTGTGGACAATCCCATGGATGCCCGACTCGCCGTCCAGGCGCAGGAATGCCGGATGCCCCAGTAGCAGGTCGGGATTTATCGGCGGGGCCAGGCCGATCAGTTCAAGGTCGAAGCGGTACGGCTGGTTGAGGGCTTCGCGGCCATTGAAGCGCAAGACTTGCAGTTGCAAGTCGCTTTGCGTGAGCGTCAGGCTGAAGGGACTTTCCGTGTCGTTGCGCATCGCGCCTCCTACTGGCGGGGACAGAGGCGCAGAGGGTACGAAACCACGGGGGGAAACGGTGCTTGCGAGCCGCTATTTCAGAAAAGCCCTACAACACACTGTGAAAATGTCGATCCGACAGGGTGAATTTTTTGGTCGATCAGCCGGTTTAGGCCGTATAAACTTGCGCCACAGCGCCGGCCGGCAGATGTCTCGGCGCGTCAGACAAGAGAGTGAGTAATGGGCGCACAGTGGAAGGTTAAACACAAAGAAGCGGCTGCCAACGCCAAAGGCAAGATCTTCGGCAAACTGGTGAAGGAAATCACCATTGCCGCGCGCAACGGCGCTGATACCGCGACCAACGCGCACTTGCGACTGGTGGTCGAGCAGGCGAAGAAGGCCTCGATGCCCCGCGAGACCCTGGAACGTGCGATCAAGAAAGGTTCTGGCCAGCTCGGTGAAACCGTGCAATACCACCGCGTCACCTACGAAGGGTTCGCGCCGCACCAGGTGCCACTGATCGTTGAATGCGTGACCGATAACATCAACCGTACCGTTGCCGAAATTCGCGTCGCGTTCCGCAAGGGTCAACTGGGCGCCTCGGGTTCGGTGGCGTGGGACTTCAACCATGTCGGCATGATCGAAGCCGCGCCGGACAGCCCGGACGCCGATCCGGAAATGGCCGCCATCGAGGCCGGTGCCCAGGATTTCGAGCCGGGCGAAGACGGCGCGACGTTGTTCCTCACCGATCCTGCTGACCTCGATGCGGTACAGAAGGCGTTGCCGGAGCAGGGCTTTACTGTGCTGTCGGCCAAGTTGGGCTACCAGCCGAAGAACCCGGTCAGCGGGCTGACCGACGAACAGATGGCTGAAGTCGAAGCCTTCCTCGAAGGCCTCGACAACCACGATGACGTGCAGGACATGTTTGTCGGGTTGGCCGGTTAAGCACTACACCCCCTGTGGCGAGGGAGCTTGCTCCCGCTCGGCGGCGAAGCCGTCGTGAACCGGGCGATGCGGTTTTACTGACAGACCGTGGTGCCCGTTTAGGGCTGCTGCGCAGCCCAGCGGGAGCAAGCTCCCTCGCCACGGTCGCGCAGTAAGCCTTCAATTACATCGAACCCTGGCCGTGCCAGTACATCCGGCTGACAGCAGCGCGCTTGCAGATTCTGCAACGCTTCCAGTTCCTCAGCACTGAGCCCCGGTTCGATCCGCGCCAGCAATTCCCCCAACAGAATCCCGAAGGCCCGCACCTCGATGCGTTGCAGTGCGCGGGTTTGCACGTTGTCCGTAGTGGCGTGGAACGACGCCGCGCCAAAGTCCCCCAGCAGGCAATCACCCAGGTCATTGCACAGGATGTTGTGTCCGTACAGATCCCCATGGGTGATGCCCTGGCGGTGCAAGTGCGCCGCCACCGAGGCAATGCCGTGGGCGATGCGCAAGGCCACCGGGGCGCTCAGGCGCAGTTCATCGGCATACACGTCGCGGGTGCATGACGCCAGGCTCGGCAGCCCGGCGAGGTTGCGATAGCTGGGCTCGACCAGTGCCATGACCAGCCCGGCCTGTTGCTCGGGGTGCCCGGCGACCTGGCCCAACACGTCGATCAGGTTCGGGTGTCGACCGGCCGTGATGCAGGCATGCATTTCATGCAGGGGCGAGCCGTCGCTGGTCATCTGGCCTTTGTACAGCTTCACCGCGACGTTTCGCGCGACCTGGCCGGGCGCCTGCCAGAGCGCCTGGTGAATCACCCCGGACGCGCCTTCGCCCAGTTGTCGTTGCAGCGTCAGTTGCGACCAGTCGAGGGGCGTCGTGGTGTTCAAGGCTGCGGCATCGGCCTGGGTTTCCAGTGGGTTGCCGGCGTAGGCCAGCCAACTGAGGCTTGGCAGTTTCAACAGCCATTGGGGCAGTTCGGTCAGTTGGTTGGCGGCGATGCGCAGCAGTTCCAGGCGATGACACTGGCCCAGGCTCGCCGGCAACTGCTGCAATCGGTTGCCGGCAGCATCAGTTTTTGCAAGTGTGGGCGTTGACCCAGTTCATCCGGCAATTGGCTGACGCGGTTATCGGTCAGGATCAGCCAGCGCAGTAGTGGCGGCAGGGCCGCGCCTGTCACGCGCGCGATGCGGTTGGCCTTGAAACCGACCATGGTCAACGCGCTGCAACGGCCCAGGCATTCGGGCAGTTCGGTGAAGCGGTTCTCCGAACAGAACAGCACGCGCAAGCGGGTCAGGCGATGCAGGTCGTCGGGCAGCGTGTCCAACTGATTGCCGCTGAGGTTGAGGATCTCAAGGGAATCGGCCAGCTCGAAGATTTCCCGGGGAAACTCCGTCAAGCCGCAGGCTAGGTCCAGCCGGGTAATGCCCGAGAGCTGGCCGGCGCGTAGTTGGGTGAGGGTGTGCATGGGCAGGTTCACTGTTGATCAAGAAGAAAGCGCGCAGAAAAAAACCGTGGCGAGGGAGCTTGCTCCCGCTGGGCTGCATGGCAGCCCCAAGAGCGGCCCATGCAACCCGTCTGACACACCTTGATATCAGGTTTGGGGTCTGCTTCGCAGCCCAGCGGGAGCAAGCTCCCTCGCCACAAGTCAGCCGCTCAATTCATTGTGAGAGATGGCCGCATGATAACTGCAAAGTCCGCTCTAGCGCTCGATGCTGCGGTTCCACCGCGCGTTCCAGGCCGGGCGTTGTTCGTTGACCTGGTCCCAATCCACGGCGATCGCTGTCTCCAGGTATTGCTTCATCGCCTCCACTTGGCCACGGGTCTTGTCGGTGGTCGGGGTGTTGGGGTTGGAAGGGATCTGGTCGCCTTCTTCCAAGGCAATGGCCTGGGCTTGCGGGGTCAGTAGGAACGCGGCGAGTTTTTGCGCCAGTTCCGGCTGAGTGTTTTGCGCGATGGCGCATTCGGCGACGTTGAGGACCACGGCGCCTTCCTTCGGCTGGGCATATTCGACCGGCATGCCCTTGAGTTTCAATGCGGTCACCTGGGTCGGCGTCAGCGGGAACAGCGCGGCTTCGTCGGTCTGCAGCATTTCGGATATCTTCGCCGAGCTCGGAATGTACTCCAGCACGTTGCGCCCCACCGTGTTCGGCCACGCCTTGAAGCCCGGCTCGACGTCGGTTTCGCTGCCGCCCTGGATCCGGTTGAACATCAAAAAGCCGTGCAGGCCGAAGGTGGACGAGGCCATCGACTGGAACACCACTTTGTCCTTGAAGCGCGGATCGGCCAGGTCCAGCCATGAAGTGGGCGTATTCCAGCCTTTTTCCTTGAACAACCGGGTGTTGTACGCCAGCCCCGTCACCCCTAGGCTGACCGCCACGGCCTGATCCTTGATACGCCCCTTGGCCGGGATCTGCGCCAGGGGCGGGCTGTCTTCGAGTTTGTCGCACAGCCCCATGGCGATAGCGCGGTACATGATGCCGTCGTCGAGGAACATCACGTGCATCTGCGGGTTGCCTTTGCTGGCCTGGACTTTCGCCAGGATGTCGGCGGAGGTGCCGGGCACGATGACCACTTTGACGTTGTTGGCTTTCTCGAACGTTGGCAAGACCTTGTCGGCGTAGAGCCGCTCCATGGTGCCGCCGTTCATGCCCAGGTAAAGCGTCGGCTCGGCCAACGCCTGGGTGACCGGGAGCAGGGCGCCCAGGCAAGCGGAACCCAGCGAGCAGAAACCGAACAGTGCACTGCGTTTGACGTTATTCATTGGCGCGACCTTCCTCTATCAAGCAACGGAGATGGAGTGAAACCGGGTGATGGAAAACGCATCCAGCGGCGTGGTCGAAGCCCCGCTGCAGATGATTTCGGTGAGCGCCTGGCCCACCGCCGGGCCGATCTGGAAGCCCGCGCCGGCAAAGCCGAACGCATGCAATAGACCGGGCTGGGTGCTGCTGTGGCCGATCACCGGTTGGCGATCGGGCAGGTAACCTTCGGTGCCGCTCCAGGTACGAATCGCCTGGGCGCCCTCCAGAAATGGGTAGAGTTCGACGGCCTGGCGCAGGATCTCCAGCACGGCGTTCTGGCCGGGCCGGGCGCGAGCCGCGTCTAGGGCGAAGCCTTGGCCGCCGCCCAGCACGCAATTGCCGCGCGAGACTTGGCGGGCGTAGATACCGCCCCCCTCGACGCCGGTGCTGGCGTCCATGACCAAGGGCAAGGGTTCGGTGACCAGCATCGCCGGGTGCCCAGCGTGCATCGGCACCGCTTCGCCGAATTGCGCGGCGAACTGGCTGGCCCAGGCACCGGCGCAGTTCAGCAGCCAGGGCGCGTGGAACGTCAGGCCCGTTGCGGTGTGTACGACAAAGCGCTGGCCGTCGTGCTCAACGGTGTCGACCGCGCATTGTTCGTGTATTTGCGCACCCTGGCGGCGAGCGGCCTGGGCAAAGGCTGGCGATACCAGGCGTGGATTGGCATGGCCGTCGTCCGGGCACAGCGACGCCCCGACCGCGACGGCGCCGACCCACGGAAAACGCGCGCGCAGGGCCGTGCGATCGAGCAGTTGCAAATCCAGGCCAAAGCCTTGGCTGGCGACGGCGTAGTCGTGCAGCGCTTGCAGATCTTCAGCGCTGCGGGCCAGCTTCAGATGACCACTGCGCTGGTACTCGCCGTCGATGCCGATCAATTGGGGCAACTGGCACCAGATTTCATGGGCCCGTTGCGACAAGGGTAGTTGCGACAGCGGTCGGCCCTGACGACGCACGCCACCGTAATTCACGCCGCTGGAGTGTGAGCCGCAGAAGTCGCGTTCCAGCAGCGCCACCCGGCGTCCGGCCTGGCTCAGGAACAACGCGGCCGAGGCGCCGACGATGCCGCCACCCATGATCACCGCATCCACTTCGATCATGGCTCGACCCCTAGGCCGAACGGCACGGGTTTGATCGGTGCCTGGGCTCGCAAGCGGCCGATGCTGGCGACGGCGCGGCCACTTTCGCAGGCAATGATTTCCGCGGCAGCGGCACCGCACATCCGCCCCTGGCAACGGCCCATGCCGACCCGACAATGGGCCTTGACCCGGTTGATCTCCCAATGGCCTTCGCCCACCACCCGGCGGATGTCGCCAGCGCTGACTTCTTCGCAGCGACAGATCATCAGGTGATCGGCGGCCTCGGCGGCCCAGTGTTCAGGAAAGGCAAATGCGCGCTCCAGGCCTTCGCGGAACCGGCCGATGCGTTCAAGGGTTTGTTCCAGTTGTGTGCAACGCTGCGGGTCGGTCGAGTAGCCGAGGTCTTCGAGCAAGGCCAGGGCCGCCCGTTCACCGGCTATTTCCGCCGCGTCGGCGCCCATGATCCCGGCGCCGTCACCGGCCAGGTAAATCCCCGGCACGCTGCTGCGCCCGGCGCGGTCTCGTTGGGGCAGCCAGGCGCGGTTGAGGGCATTCCAGGTAAACGCGCAGCCCAGCAGGTCGGCCAGTTGGGTTTCGCTGCGCAAGCCGTGGGCGAAGGCCACCGCGTCACAATCGAGGGTGTGTTCGCCGCTTGCATTGCGCCATTGCAACGACTGCACCCGGCGTTCTCCATCGAGACGCGCCAGGCTCGCGCCTTGATGCACGGCGATGCCGCGGGCGGCCAGCCAGGCGCGGTAGTAGAGGCCCTTGGCGAGGGTGGCCGGTTGTGCCAGCAGGCCGGGCAGGGCGCGGATCTGGGCGCTAAAGGGCGAACTGTCGAGGACGGCGACCACATGGGCGCCGGCCCGGACGTATTGATAGGCCACCAGATACAACAAGGGACCGCTGCCGGCGAACACCACCCGTTCGCCGATGGCGCAACCCTGGAATTTCAGGGCGATCTGCGCCGCCCCCAGGCTGTATACCCCGGGCAGGGTCCACCCCGGTACGGGCAGGACCCGGTCGGTGGCGCCGGTGGCGACGATCACGCTGGCGTACTCGAGGCGGTCGGCGCGGCCTTCATGCAGGGTATCGAGCAGACCGGCCTCGGCGTTCCACACCAGGGTGTCGGGACGGTAATCGAGCTGTTCGCGCAATGCGTCGAGGGTCTGGTGGATGGCGTTGGCCTTGTGGGCTTCGAAGCCATAGAGCTTGGCAGGCGAGCGCTTGAAGTGGGCCGGTTGGCGCCGATAGATCTGCCCGCCACCGCGGCTGGCTTCGTCCAGCAGGACGGGGTACAGGCCGTGGGCGACCAGCGTTTGCGCGGCACGGATACCGGCCGGGCCGGCGCCGATGATGGCGACGGGTTTCATGACCACCTCGTTGGCGATGCAGTGAGATTGGCGACATCTTTAAAGACGCCATCGCGAGCAGGCTCGCTCCCACATCGGATTTGCGGTGGACGTGGATTTTGTGGACGGCACAAGTCCCCTGTGGGAGCGAGCCTGCTCGCGATGGGGGCGTATCTGGCTACATTGTTCATACCTGGCGCCCCGGTTCGCGGTTGACGTGTTGGCCGGCTTCGAGCAGCGTCGAGCAGGCGCGTACGCGGCGGCCGTCGCCCAGGCGCACCCAGCAGTCCTGGCAGGCGCCCATCAGGCAGAAACCGGCACGGGGCTCGGCGCTGAAGTCACTGCCGCGCAGGTGTTCGCTGCAAGTCAGCACGGCGGTCAGTAGCGTGTCTCCCAGCAGCCCGGTGGCGGGCTGGCCGTCGAGGGTAAAGTCCAGGGCCGGGCGGTCGCCCTCGGCCAGTCGTTTCAGCAGTGCCATGACACCCTCATTGTTTGCCTACCAGGACCCGATCCAGGCCATAGACCCGGTCGAGCAGAATCATGGTCAGCGCGGTGAGCCCGATGACCAGCGCCGACACCGCCGCCATCATCGGATCGATGGATTCAGTGGCGTACACGTACATGCGTACCGGCAAGGTTTGCGTGGCCGGCGAGGTGACGAAGATCGACAGCGTGACTTCATCGAAACTGTTGATGAACGCCAGCAGCCAGCCCCCGGCCACCCCTGGCAGGATCATCGGCAAGGTGATTTGCCGGAACAGCGTGAAGCGCCCGGCCCCCAACGATTGCGCGGCCTGTTCGGCGCTGCGGTCCAGGCCGATGGCCGAGGCCAGCACCAGGCGCAGCACATAGGGCGTGATCACCAGCACATGGGCGAAGATCAGCCAGGCGAAGCTGCCGTTCACGCCCATCAGGGCAAACAGGCGCAGCAATGCGACCCCCAGTACCAGGTGCGGAATGATGATCGGCGACAGGAACAGGCCGTTGAAGAAGTCCCGGCCGGGGAACTCGAGCCGGGTGATCGCCAGGGCCGCGGGCACCGCGATCAAGGTCGCCAGCGAGGCCGCGCAGAACGCCAGGACCAGGCTGTTGTAGAACGCGTCGACAAAATCCGCGCGCTCGAACACCGCGCGGAACCAGCGCAGGGAAAACTCGGTGGTTGGCAGGCTCAGGGTGTTTTCCGGGGTGAAGGCGACGAGGCAGACCACCACCAGCGGCGCGAGCATGAAGACCACCACCAAGGCGTGGAACAGCAATGCGAAAGGACCGTTTCTAGACATGACCCATTACCCCAGTGACTTCTTGTAGCGGCCTTCGATCATCCGGTTCCACGACAGCATGATCAGCAAGTTGAGCAGCAGCAGCGCGACGGCAATGGCCGCACCCATCGGCCAGTTCAGCTCCGACAGGTACTGGTCGTAGATCAACGTAGCGACCATCTTCAAGCGCCGTCCGCCGAGCAGGCCGGGAATCGCGAAGGAGCTGGCGGCAAGGCCGAACACAATGAGGGTGCCGGACAGCACGCCGGGCATGATCTGCGGCAACACCACTTTGCGGATCACCGTGAACTGGCTCGCCCCCAGGGACAGCGCGGCCTGTTCGGCGGCCGGGTCGAGTTTCTGCAGCGAGGTCCAGACGGGAATGATCATGAATGGCAACATCACGTGGACCAGGGCGATGACCACGGCGAACGGCGTATAGAGCAGCTTCATCGGCGCACCGCCGAAGGCTTGCAGGGCCTGGTTGACCAGGCCGTCGGCGCCGAGCAACAAGCTCCAGCCGAAGGCGCGCACCACCACTGAAATCAGCAGCGGCGTGAGGATCAGGATCAGGAAAATCGAGCGCCACGGTGCGCCCATGCGGCTGAGGATGTACGCCTCGGGCACGCCGATCAGCACGCACAGGAGGGTGGTCAGGGCGCTGATCCAGAAGGTGCGCAAAAAGATTTCGTAGAAGTACGGATCGCCCAGCAGGCTGGTGTAGTGCTCGAAGGTGTAGGCGTCGCCGTTGATGCCCGAACTGTAGTCGAAGACGTTGAACGACAGGACCAAGGTCAAGCCCAAGGGGATGACCAGCAAGCCCAGGTACAAGGCCAGGGCCGGCGCGGACATCAGGTAGCCCTGCCCGCCACGGCGCATCGCATCGATCAGCTTCATGCTGGCACCTCGTCCACGCTCAGCACCCGCAGCAGGGCCGGATCCCAGTCCAAGCCCACCGCCGTGCCTTCGACCAAGGGCGCGGAGCCGTCGTTGCGGCGCACCACGCAGAGTTCACCCAGGCTCGTGGAAACGCCGTAGAGCCATTGGCTGCCCAGGAAGAAGCGGCTGACGAGGGTGCCCTGCAATCGCCCTGAACCGGCCTCGCGCAGGTCGATCTTTTCCGGGCGCAGGCTCAGGGTCAGCTCGCCATCGGCCGGGCTGCAGGCTTGGACGATGCCCGCGCTATCCCGCCTGCCGGGCAGCAGGTTGGCTTTGCCGACGAAGCCGGAAATGAATTCGGTGCGCGGGTGCTCGTAAAGGGTGTACGGCGCGTCGATCTGGGTGATGCGCCCGGCCTGCATGACCACCACCCGGTCACTGATCGACAGGGCCTCGGACTGGTCGTGGGTCACCATCAGCGTGGTGATCCCGACTTCGCGCTGGATACGGCGGATTTCGTATTGCATCTCTTCGCGCAAGTTGGCGTCGAGGTTGGACAGCGGCTCGTCGAGCAACAGCACCGGTGGCTCGATCACCAGCGCCCGGGCCAGTGCCACGCGTTGGCGCTGGCCGCCCGAGAGTTCTCGTGGGTAGCGGTCGGCGTGGCGGTCCAGGCGGACCAATTTCAACACTCGGTCCACCCGTTGTTGCAGTTCGTCATTGGCTACTTTGCGCATGCGCAGGCCGAAGGCGACGTTGGCCTTGACGGTCATGTGGGGAAACAGCGCGTAGCTCTGGAACACCACCCCCAGGCCACGGCTGGCGGGCTTGGCGTGAGTGATGTCGCGACCGTCCAGCAGGATGCGCCCGCTGCTGACTTCGACGAAGCCGGCGATCATCTGCAAGGTTGTGGTTTTGCCGCAGCCGGAAGGCCCCAGTAGCGAGACGAACTCGCCTTTTTCCACCGACAAGTTGGTGGCGACCACGACGTCGATGTCGCCGTAACGTTTGCCAAGTCCTTCAAGTTGCACAAAAGCCATCGCTGCGCTCCACCTGGGATTGTTATGCGTCGCCGCAAGGGCGCGCTTTTTTGTATGGGCAGATACGAAAGGGTGCTGCTGGGGTGCGTTGGCGCTCGACCTCAAGTCGGCTGCCGCTGTTGTTCGAATCGCCCCTGTCTGGACGAAGAGTAGGACGAAGAATAGGATGGGCTCAATGGACTATTTCACTGAAGCGAAGACTATTTTCAATTTCATTCAGTGAATAAATTAAACGATGAGAAATAGCATGATTGATTCCACTGATCGGAATAATGAGAGGGGCGAGGTAGGTGTCGGTGCGGTCTCCCGACTATTTGCCGTGTTGCGCAGCCTGGGTGACACCGTCGAAGGCGGTGAGCGGGTGACGCAATTGGCCCTGCGCATCGGCCTGTCGCAGCCCACCACGCATCGCTTGCTGCGCAGCCTGATGGACGAGGGCATGGTTGAGCAGGACGCACGCAGCAAGCGCTATCGCCTGAGCCTGGAGTTTTTCGCCCTGGCGGCCCGCGCCGGCAACACCGGCAACCTGCGCGAACTGGTACGCCCGGCCATGCTGCGGTTGTCGGCGTCCTTGGGCGACTCGCTGTTTTTGCTCGCCCGCAGTGGTTTCGATGCCATTTGCCTGGATCGCAGCGAGGGGCCGTTTCCGATCCGCACGTTCACCGGCGACATTGGTGGCCGCGTGGCGTTGGGCGTGGGGCAGGGCAGTCTGGCGATCCTGGCGTTTCTGCCGGAAGAAGAGCGTGACACGGTGATTCAATACAACCTGCCGCGGCTCAAGGATTTCCATTTGTACGACGAAGTCTTCCTGCGTTCGGAAGTGGAGAACGTGCGCACGCTAGGTTACGCCGGGCGCAACACCGGCGTATTGCAGGGCATGGCCGGGGTGGCCGTGCCGATCCTCGACCGTGATGGCCGGGCCGTGGCCGCCCTGAG
Organism: Pseudomonas sp. FSO-7; assembly: GCF_059579345.1. NCBI lineage: Bacteria > Pseudomonadati > Pseudomonadota > Gammaproteobacteria > Pseudomonadales > Pseudomonadaceae > Pseudomonas > Pseudomonas sp. FSO-7. The sequence continues at coordinate 2,279,771 of NZ_CM184193.1, forward strand.
CGTGGCAACCGTGAGCGACCGGTTGGGGCCAGATCGACTGCCGACGGTGGTGGACATGCTCAAGCGCGAAGCGGCCCTGATCGGGCCGCGGATCAACCCGTTCGATCCGTTGCTGCGCAGGCCTTCGCAGGTGTTTGGGCAGGGCTGAATACACTTTCCAGGGGGCGCCCATATCCCCTGTGGGAGCGAGCTTGCTCGCTCCCACACGGGGGGGCACAAGGGAGGACGGTGATCAGAAGTTCAGGGTCTGCTTGAGCCGTTGCGCCGCCGGCGTATCACTGGGTATGACCATCGCATAGTTGTAGCCCGGCCCGGACCAGTACTCGGCTTGCAGCTCGCCATCGCGGCGACTGCCCCGGGGCAGCAGGAAGTTTTTCGGGCCAGGTGGGCGCACGTAGAAGCTGATTTTCTGACCGCTCGGGTCTTGATAGACCACCATCGCCGCCGCGCCTTGCTCGGTGCTGAGCAAGCGCCCGCTGACCGGCTTGAAGCCCGCGCCGGACAGGTCGGGCAACCGGTCGGCCTGGGTGAAGTAGCGGTCGAGCCAATCTTGCATGTGCTGCTCGTCGCCGGTCTGGTAATCGGCCGGAAGAATGCCCTGCTGGGCAATCAGCCGGTACGCCTGCAAGGCATCGGCCATGGGCGCTACGGCGCTGAGCAGGGTCATTTGCCCCGCCTGCCAGCCACCGAAGCCGCCCACGCTGACGGCCAGCAGCAACACCGCGGCATTGGCCAGGTGGCGGCGGGAGCGATGTTTCAGGCGCTGGCGAATCATGGCCGGGTCGAGGTCCGGGTTGGGCGGTTGTCGCAAGGTTCCGCTCAGGGCCGTGCGCAGGTGCTGCGCGTCCTGTTGCCAGGCCCGGACCCGGGTGGCGACCTCGGGCTGGTTGGCCAAGTAAGTCTCGACCAGGCGCCGGTCGGCCTCGCTCAGTTGGCGATCGACGTAGGCGTGCAGGTCGCTGTCGCTGGGGGGCATGCTGATCATTTGAGTATCCGCAGGGTGGGGCGGGTGATTTCGCCATCGCTGAGTTGGCGCAGGGCCTGGCGGGCGCGGGACAGGCGGGACATCACGGTGCCGGTCGGTACGCCGAGGATGTCGGCGACTTGCTGGTAACTCAGGCCTTCCACTGACACCCACAACAACAGCGCCCGCTGTTCCGTCGTGAGCTGATCGAAGACCTGCAAGGACGATTGCGCGATCACGCTGCGCTCGGCCGAAGGGTGGGCGTCGTCGCGGCCGGTGAAAAACTCCAGCATGCGCGCATACCGGCGGGAGCGACGATGGCCGTCGAGAAACTGCCGATACAGGATCGAAAACAGCCAGGCCCGCAGATCGCCGTCCGGGCGCTTGTCGTTCCATTTGGACAACGCCCGTTCCAGGCACATCTGCACCAAGTCGTCGGCGTTGCTCGGGTTGCGCGTCAGCGACACGGCAAAACGCCGTAGCCTGGGAATGAGTTCGCGCAGTTGTTCGTCGAGTGCGTTCATGAAAGTGTGGCTTCTGTGGGCAGTCACTGCACCGGGACTGGAAAGACGACCCGCGAACGAGATTATTCCAGTACAGGAAAAATAAATACGAGGCGTGGGAATAAACCTGCCAGGCCTTCGTCTGACGGGTTCTTTCCAACGAATGGCCTCGAGCCCTGGAGCTTTCTCATGGTTGATCCTTCATCCTCGTCGAGCCGGCCGCCCTTGAGTGCCGCCGCCCTGACCCTGCGCCTGGGCGGCATTGCCGTGATTGTTGCCGCGCTGGCCGGGGCGTTTGCCTACGTCAATGGCAGCCTTGACCCACAGCGCCTGACACCGGAAGCGCTGGTCAATGTCCTGGAAAAGAACAACGGCGTTCACCCGGGCTTTCGACGCAACCATTCGAAAGGGGTCTGCGTCGCGGGTTATTTTCAAAGCACGGGCGAGGCCAGCGCCTATTCCAGCGCCCAGGTGTTCTCATTGCCGCAAACGCCGGTGGTCGGGCGTTTCGCTTTGCCCAGCGGCAACCCCTATGCACCGGACGGCAGTGTGCCGATTCGCAGCCTGGCGCTGCGTTTTACCCAGGCCAACGGCCAGCAATGGCGCACGGGCATGAACAGCATGCCCGTGTTTCCGGTGGGCACGCCCGAAGCCTTCTACCAACTCCAGCAAGCCCAGTCGCCGGACCCTGCCACAGGGAAACCGAACCCCGCGGCGGTACCGGCGTTCTTTGCTGCGCACCCCGAGGCCGTGCCGTTCCTGCAATGGATCAAGACCGCCAAGCCGTCGGCCAGCTACGCCACCGAAACCTACAACGGTATTAACGCCTTCTATCTGGTCAACCCCGCCGGGCAGCGCCAGGCCGTGCGCTGGGGTGTGGTGCCGCTGAGTCAGGACGCTGCCGATGCAACGCCACCCCAGGGTACCGACTTCCTTGAGCAAGATTTGGCGAAGCGTCTCGCCGCCGGGCCGTTGCGCTGGCAACTGAACATCACCCTGGCCAACCCGGGTGATCCGGTGAACGACGCCAGCAAGGCCTGGCCCGCTGACCGCAAAGTGCTCAACGCCGGCACGCTGGTGCTGGAGCGCACCCAGGCGCAGGACAACGGCGAATGCCGCGACATCAACTATGACCCGCTGATCCTGCCCCAAGGGATCGAAGGCTCTGAGGATCCGCTGTTGGTCGCGCGTTCCGCTGCTTATGCCAGTTCCTATCTGCGCCGTACCAGTGAAGTGGGCCAATTGCCCGCCACCCAGGAGTCCCGCCCATGAGCGCCCCTCGTCACTTCGCACCGCTGGCTCGGCTGTTGCACTGGCTGATGGCATTGATGATCATCGCCATGCTGTTTATCGGCGCGGGCATGGTCGCCTCGGTGTCCGAACGCCATGAATGGCTGCTGCAGCTGCACAAGCCATTGGGCATCGCGATTTTGCTGCTGGTGATCGTGCGCCTGGTGGTGCGTTTTACTACCCGCCAACCGCCGCTGCCGGCCGATCTACCGGGCTGGCAGGTGCTGGCGGCAAACGCCTCCCATGTGCTGTTGTACGCCTTGATGCTGGTCCTGCCGCTGTTGGGCTGGGGCATGATTTCGGCGGCGGGGGATCCGGTGATGCTTGGCGACTGGCTGCAACTGCCTTCGATCCTGCCAGCGCACGCCCAGACGTTCGCCCTGCTGCGCAAGGCCCACGGGTACCTGGCTTACTTACTGTTTTTGACCGTGCTGGTGCATCTGGCGGCGGCGCTGTTTCACGCGTGGGTGCGCCGGGATGAGGTGTTGGACAGTATGTTGCGCGGCAAGGGTTGAAGCACGAACCTATCAATTGTGGGAGCTTGCTCGCGATAGCGGTGTGACAATCAACGAAAATTTGAATGTGCGACCGCCATCGCGAGCAAGCTCGCTCCCACAGGTTTTTCTGGCGCTCACAGACTGATCATTCCACCCAAGCACCACCTCCCTTGCCATAAGGATTTGTTCAGGTCGTTGGATCAGCGCAACTCGTCGACCATGGCCTCGATGGTGCTCAACACGTCCTTGCCCAGTTGCATCGAGCGTTTGCCGGACCAGCCGGTGATCGGGTTCGGGTGATCGTTGTGGTCCTTGAACGGCATTTCCAGGGTCAGGGACAGGCAGTCATATTTCTGCCCGACCGCGTTGCAGGCCAGGGTCATGTTGGCTTGGCCCGGTTCGTCGCGGGTGTAGCCGTGAGCGGTCTGGAAGTCTTTGGTCTGGTGCTTGAGATGGCTGCGGAAGCGCTCTTCGAGTTCGGCGATGCGCGGCGTGTAGCCCGGGTTGCCTTCGCAACCGGCGGTGAAGACGTGGGGGATTTCCTCATCGCCGTGAGCGTCGAGGAACAGGTCGACGCCGTACTTTTCCATTTGCTGCTGTACGAAAAAGACTTCGGGACTGATTTCCGGACTGGCGTTCTGCCAGGCACGGTTGAGGTCCTGGCCCATGGCGTTGGTCCGCAGGTGCCCGTGGAATGCGCCGTCCGGGTTCATGTTCGGCACCAGGTACAGGTCGGCCTTGGCGAGCAATCGGTTCAGTTGCGTATCGTCATGCTGCTGGAGGCGTTCGATCACGCCTTCCATGAACCACTCGGCCATGTGTTCGCCGGGGTGCTGCTGGGCGATGATCCAGATTTTTCGCCGGCCTTCGGCACCGCTGCCCTTGCGCAGCAGTTGGATGTCGCGGCCTTCCACGCTTTTACCAACGGCCAATAGCTCGGTGCCGGCCTTGTGCTGGGTTTGTTCGATCAGCCAGTCATGACGGCCACGGCTGTAGGGTTCGAAGTAGGCGAACCAGGCGTGGGGTTGTTCGGCTTCCAGATGAAAGCGCAGGGCGTCGCCTTCAAACTGGGTTGGAATGCGGAACCAATTGACGTGATCGTAGGAGGCCACGGTCTGGTAGCCCGTCCAGGCCTTGTTGTAAGACGATTGGCTGGCGTTGAGCAGGCGGAAGGAATGCTCCTGGCCGACATGCAAGCCGCTGGCCTTGAAGTGGAACCATTGAAAATGGGCGCTGCGGGTATCGGGTCGGATCTTGAGCAACGACTGCAACGGGTTGCTGATGTCGACGACCTCGATGTTGCCGCTGTCGAAATTGGCACTGATATCAAAGGAAGATTTAGCCACGGTCACGGTTCCTGGAAAGGATTTTCATGGCCGTTACTTTACACGCAAGAAAGGGGAAACCGGGACGATTTACGTCACGTAGACGAGGGGGGCGTCCTCCCTGGACGCCGAGCCAGCTTAGAGAGTCTGCAATTGATTCTCAAGTGCTGGTTGTCGATAGTTTTCGCCTGTGTGGCGGGGGGACGCTTGTAAACGGATATTCATTTGCTATGATCGCCGCCATCGAATTGGCAGCACCCAAAAAGACTTCATTAGCCTGAAGACATAAGCCGAAAAATCGGCAAAAAAAGACCCGGCAAAAAGCCGGGTCAAAAACCGTGATTAGCCTGATGAGGAGATATTCCAGAAGTCCGACCTAAGGTCTTCTGGTCTATCGACTGATCTCGCGACCAGCTGATGCAATAATAATCATTATCATTTGCAAGTCAAATGGTTTTATCGCATCGATTGGAAAATTTTTCTCGTCGTCCGCGTTCGCGACGACATGCCCAAAGGTTACCGCTAGCGAGTCGGGTAGCCATCCAGGGATCGGTCAAGCATCACCTTGACCAGATCGATCATGTGCACCACCGAAAATGCCAGGTCACGGCTCGAACCATCCAACTGGTTGGCCGACTCGTGGGCGGTCGCCGCTGCACAGCGCAGCAGATCGCACGCATGGACAAGGGCTTCTTCCGCGCTGACACTGTGGCTGACCTCGAAAAAGCGATGTTCTGCCTGGGCTGGCGAAACACTTGGTTTCAAGTAGTAATCGAGGGCACGTTTGGCCGCCGGGCAATCCTGCAGTGGAGGAAATGTGCCGTCGAAAGGGCTGCTGGGCTGATCTGTATTGGGTGTGTCCATGGCAATGAAAATCTCCGTGTGAGGGGCTGAACGCCTCAATCCAGAATAGTACTTACCGTAATTGTGACGACAATTTAAATACTACAATTTGTGTTTTGCGGGTCGGAGCCACCCACGTATCGTGCCGCACATGGATAAATGGATAGAGTTGGTCAAGGCCAAAATGAAGGAGCTGCGCATCACGCAAGTGGTGCTCGCAGAGCGGTTGGGAATGTCCCAGGGCGGCGTCGGCCATTGGCTGACCAAGCGCCGGCAGCCCAGTGTCGACGACATGAACCGGGTCCTGCGGGAGCTGGGGCTGGAGTTTCTGGAAGTGGCCATGGTGATCCGCGAGCCGGACACCTCCACCGAAGAAGGCATGGCCCTGGCGCAGAAGTACAACCCGTACTTCCGCTACCCGGTCAGTGAGTGGCACGAAGTTGGCGAGGTTCGCGAAGGCGATCCCGACGCCTACAGCCAGGTGCGCTACGAACTGACGGACTACCACGCCCTGGGCGACGCATTCTGGTTGGTGGTGGTGGGCGATGCGATGACCGCACCCAGTGGGTTGAGCATTCCCGAGGGCATGTCGATCCTGGTGGATCCGGCCATCGAGGCGGTGCCCGGCAAACTGGTGGTCGCCTGCCTGCCCGGTAGCAGTGACGCGACCTTTCGCAAATTGATCGAAGAGAGCGGGCAGCGTTACCTGGTCCCGCTCAATCCGACTTACCCGAAAAACCTGTACACCGAGCAATGCCGCATCATCGGTGTGGTGGTGCAGGCCACCATCCGGTTCTGACAGGATCGGCCCTGGGAGCGGGCCGATTCCTATTCTTCGAACGCCACCAGGGCACTGCCCTCGCTGACCATTTCGCCTTCCTGGCAATACAGCGCCTTGATCACACCGGCCTTGGGCGCACGAATGCTGTGCTCCATTTTCATGGCCTCCAGCACCACCAGTTGGGCTCCGGCTTCCACCGCTTGGCCGACAGCCACCAAGACTCGCACGATGCTGCCGTTCATGGGCGCGGCCAACCCGCCTTGATGGCTGTGGCTGGCTTCGGCGGCGGCCAGCGGGTCGTACAGGTCGATCCGGTGCAGGTCACCTTCCCATTGCAGATACAGGCTGTCGCCCTGGCGAATGGCCCGATGGCTGCGGCGCAGGCCGTGGTGCTCAATCGTCAGTTGCTCACCCTTGAGTTCCGCGCAACCGGCTGTGACGTCCAGCGTCAGTGCGCGATCCTGACCTTCGCAGCTCAGGTGCAAGGTGGTTTCCCTGGGCAAACCCAGGCGCAGCCCGGTGGTGCTGGCCCAAGGGGAATCGGTGTCATCGCCGCGTACGCGCGGTGCCAGGCTCAAGGCGATCCCTTGGGCGGCGGCGAACCAGAACGCGTCATCCAATTCGCTGGGCTCTGGCAGCAATTGCGCCTGGTAACGTGGGATAAATCCGGTGTCCAGCTCCGCCGCCGCGAAGGCGGGATGGGCGACGATCCGGCGCAGGAAACCGATGTTGGTCTTCAGCCCACCAATGGCAAATTCGTCGAGCATGCTCAACAGCCGCAAACGTGCCTGCTCACGGTCTTCACCCCAGGCGATCAGCTTGCCGAGCATCGGGTCGTAGAATGGCGAGATTTCATCGCCTTCTTCAATCCCGCTGTCGACCCGCCGGCCCGGCCCCTCGGCCGATTCGCGATACAACGCCAGGCGCCCGGTGGCCGGGAGGAAATCGTTGACCGGGTCTTCGGCATACAGCCGCACTTCGATGGCGTGACCGAGCAGCGGCACTTGCGCTTGAGTGAGCGGCAATGACTCGCCTTGGGCGACACGGATCTGCCAGGCCACCAGGTCCAGCCCGGTGATCGCTTCGGTGACCGGATGTTCGACCTGCAGCCGAGTATTCATTTCCATGAAGAAAAATTCGCCCCGGGCATCCAGCAGGAACTCCACCGTACCGGCCCCGACATAACCGATCGCCTGAGCGGCGCGCACGGCGGCTTCACCCATGGCCCGGCGCAATTGCGGGGTCAGGCCGGGGGCGGGGGCTTCTTCCACGACTTTCTGGTGGCGGCGCTGGATCGAGCAATCGCGCTCGTTGAGGTACAGGCAGTTGCCGTGTTGGTCGGCAAAGACCTGGATCTCCACATGGCGCGGCTTGAGCAGGTATTTTTCCACCAGCATCCGTGAGTCGCCGAACGAAGACTGTGCTTCGCGCTGGGCCGAGGCCAGGGCTTCGGCCAGTTGGCTGACGTCCTCGACGACTTTCATGCCCTTGCCGCCACCGCCGGCAGTGGCCTTGAGCAATACCGGGTAGCCGATGCGCTCGGCGGCTTCGCGAAAGGTCTCCAGGTCCTGGGCTTCGCCGTGATAACCGGGCACCAGGGGCACGCCGGCGGTTTCCATTAGCGTCTTGGCCGCCGATTTGCTGCCCATGGCATCGATGGCCGAGGCCGGTGGGCCGAGAAAGATCAGCCCGGCGTCTTCAATCGCCCGGGCGAACCCGGCGTTCTCGGACAGAAAGCCATAACCGGGGTGGATGGCTTGGGCGCCGCTGGCTTTCGCTGCGGCGATCAGTTTATCGATTTGCAGGTAACTGTCGGCGGCCTTGCTGCCGCCCAGGTCGACGCGAATGTCGGCTTCACGGCTGTGACGCGCATCGCGGTCGGTGGCGCTGTGTACGGCAACGGTGGTCAGGCCCATGGCCTTGGCGGTGCGCATTACGCGGCAGGCGATTTCGCCACGGTTGGCCACCAATAACGTGGTGAGGGCGGGGGCGCTCATCGACGCGGCTCCTTGTTATTCGATTCGGCTTGCCAGTTCGGCGCGCGTTTTTGCAGGAAGGCTCGCAGGCCTTCCTGGCCCTCCGGGCTGACGCGGATGCGGGCGATGGCGTTTTCGGTGTAGCGCCGCAACGCCGGGGTCAGGGCGCCGTTGCCGACTTCGCGTAGCAGTTCCTTGCTGGCGCGCATGGCTGCCGGGCTGTTGAGCAACAGGTTGTCGATCCACTGTTCGACCTGCTGGTCCAGGGTCTCGGCCGGGTAACTTTCCGACAGCAAACCGATTTCTTTCGCACGCTGCCCGTCGAAGCGTTCCGCCGTCAGGGCATAACGACGCGCCGCCCGCTCGCCGATGGCTTGCACCACGAACGGGCTGATCACTGCCGGCGCCAGGCCAATGCGCACTTCCGACAGGCAGAATTGCGCTTCATCGGCGCCAATGGCCATGTCGCAGGCACTGATAAGCCCCAGCGCGCCACCAAACGCCGCCCCCTGGACGACGGCCAGCGTAGGAATTTTCAGTTTGGCGAGGTTGTACATCAGCTCCGCCAGTTCCCGGGCGTCATCGAGGTTGGTGTGGTAGTCGAGCTCGGCCGATTGCTGCATCCAGGCCAGGTCGGCGCCGGCGCTGAAATGCTTGCCGCGACCGCGGATCAGCAGGAAACGCAGGTTTGGATCGCTGCTGACGTGGTCCAGGGCGAGGATCAGTTCGCGGATCATTTCGGCGTTGAACGCGTTGTTTTTCGACTCGCGGCTGAGCCACAGGGTGGCAACGCCCCGTGGGTCGGTGTGCAGTTCGAGGGTGTTGAAATTATCCATGGACATTCCCCGTTTACATCCGGAACACGCCGAAGCGGCTCGGTTCGATAGGCGCGTTCAGTGACGCGGACAAGGCCAGGCCCAGTGCGTCGCGGGTCTGGGCCGGGTCGATGACGCCGTCGTCCCACAGCCGTGCGCTGGAATAATAGGGGTGACCCTGTTCTTCATACTGATCGAGGATCGGTTGCTTGATTTCAGCTTCCTGGGCGGCGCTGAAAGGATGGCCGCTGCGTTCGGCCTGTTCGCGCTTGACCTGCACCAGCACACCGGCCGCCTGCTCGGCGCCCATCACGCCGATCCGCGCGTTTGGCCACATCCACAGGAACCGCGGGTCATAGGCGCGGCCGCACATGCCGTAGTTACCCGCGCCGAAACTGCCGCCGATGATCACGGTGAATTTCGGCACCTTGGCGCAGGCCACGGCGGTCACCAGTTTTGCGCCATGTTTGGCGATGCCGCCGGCTTCGTATTTCTGTCCGACCATGAAACCGGTGATGTTTTGCAGGAACAGCAGCGGGATCCCCCGCTGACAGGCCAGTTCGATGAAGTGCGCGCCTTTCTGCGCGGCCTCGGCGAAGAGGATGCCATTGTTGGCCAGGATTGCGACCGGGTAGCCGTGCAAGTGGGCGAAGCCGCACACCAGCGTCGTGCCGAACAGCGCCTTGAACTCATCGAACACTGAACCGTCCACCAGGCGCGCGATCACCTCCCGCACATCGAACGGTTGCTTGGCATCGGCCGACACCACGCCGTACAACTCGTCGCTGGAATACAGCGGGGCGATGGGTTGGCGTTGCTGCAACTCACCGAGTTTGCGCCAGTTGAGGTTGGCCACGCTGCGTCGGGCCAGGGCCAGGGCATGTTCGTCGCTGTCGGCATAGTGATCCGCCACGCCCGAGATCTTGCAGTGCACATCGGCACCGCCCAGGTCTTCGGCACTGACCACCTCGCCAGTGGCGGCTTTCACCAGCGGTGGGCCGGCGAGAAAAATCGTCGCCTGCTGGCGCACCATGATCGCCTCGTCCGCCATGGCCGGCACATAGGCGCCACCGGCAGTGCAGGACCCCATGACCACGGCGATCTGCGGGATGCCCAGGGCGCTCATGTTGGCCTGGTTGAAGAAGATTCGGCCGAAATGCTCGCGGTCCGGGAACACTTCATCCTGGCGCGGCAGGTTGGCGCCACCGGAGTCCACCAGGTAAATGCACGGCAGGCGATTCTGCTGGGCGATGGTTTGGGCGCGCAGGTGTTTTTTCACCGTCAGCGGGTAGTAGGAGCCACCTTTGACCGTCGCGTCGTTGGCGACAATCATGCATTCGACGCCTTCCACGCGGCCGATGCCGGCAATCACACCGGCCGCCGGCACGTCTTCGCCATAGACGTCGTGGGCTGCCAGCGGGCTGATTTCCATAAACGGCGAGCCCGGATCCAGCAGCCGGTTGATGCGATCACGGGGCAGCAACTTGCCCCGTGAGGTGTGCCGTTCCTGGGCCTTGGGACCGCCGCCCTGGCGGATCTGCGCGAGCAGGGTGCGCAAGGCCTCGACGTGTCCGAGCATGGCATCGCGGTTGGCGATGAACTCCGGCGAGCGCGGGTTGAGCTGAGTGTGCAGCGTGGCCATGGTCAGCTCCGTTAGCGGGTTTCGTTGAACAGTTCGCGGCCGATCAACATCCGACGAATCTCACTGGTGCCGGCACCGATTTCGTACAGCTTGGCGTCACGCAGCAGACGACCGGCGGGGAATTCATTGATGTAGCCATTGCCCCCCAGGATCTGGATCGCGTCGAGGGCCATTTGCGTGGCGCGTTCGGCGCTGTAGAGGATCACTCCGGCGGCGTCCTTGCGGGTGGTTTCGCCGCGCTCGCAAGCCTGGGCCACCGCATACAGGTAGGCGCGGCTGGCGTTGAGCTGGGTGTACATGTCCGCGACCTTGCCCTGGATCAGCTGGAATTCGCCGATGCTCTGACCGAACTGTTTGCGGTCGTGGATGTAGGGCACGATCAGGTCCATGCAGGCCTGCATGATCCCGGTCGGGCCGCCGGACAGCACCACGCGCTCGTAGTCGAGGCCGCTCATCAGGACTTTCACGCCGCCGTTGAGCGCGCCGAGGATGTTGTCTTCCGGCACTTCGACGTCATCGAAAAACAGCTCGCAGGTGTTGGAACCGCGCATGCCGAGCTTGTCGAACTTGTTGCTGCGGCTGAAGCCTTTCCAGTCGCGCTCGACGATGAAGGCGGTGATGCCGTGGGGACCTTTTTCCAGGTCGGTCTTGGCGTAGATCACGTAGGTGTTGGCATCGGGGCCGTTGGTGATCCAGGTCTTGCTGCCGTTGAGCACGTAACGGTCGCCGCGCTTGTCGGCCCGCAGTTTCATCGAAACCACGTCGGAGCCGGCGTTCGGTTCGCTCATCGCCAAGGCGCCGATGTGTTCGCCGCTGATCAGCTTGGGCAGGTACTTGGCTTTCTGTTCGTGATTGCCGTTGCGGTTGATCTGGTTCACGCAGAGGTTGGAGTGGGCACCGTAGGAGAGGGCGACCGAGGCCGAGCCGCGGCTGATTTCTTCCATCGCCACCACGTGGGCCAGGTAGCCCAGGCCAGCGCCGCCGTATTCTTCCGGTACGGTGATGCCCAGCAGGCCCATGTCACCGAACTTGCGCCACATGTCGGCGGGAAACAGGTTGTCGATATCGATCTGCGCTGCGCGGGGTGCCAGCTCGGCCTTGACGAAGGCCTGCACCTGGTCGCGCAACATGTCGATGGTTTCGCCGAGGGCAAAGTTCAGGGATGGGTAGCTCATGGGACACCTTTGGCTTTTTTATCGGGTGCGGAGAGCGGGGGAATGGCTCTCACCTTTACGTTAACGTAAGCCTGTGACGGATGGCTGTCAATCGCCCTTTACGTTAACGTCAACTTGAGCCAGAGTAAGTGCGCTCTGCATCAGGTTCACCGCTACACCCACTAATAAAGACAAGAGGGGGCGTCATGGATCAATCCGGTTCGCATTCGCAGCTCAGCTATACCCGTGGCTCCCAGGCCAAGGCCTTGTTGACGCAGACCATCGGCCAGGCGTTCGACCAGAGCGTAGCCCGGTATCCTGAGGGTGAGGCGTTGGTGGTTCGCCATCAATCGCTACGTTACACCTGGCAGCAACTGGCCGAAGCCGTCGATCTGCACGCCCGAGCCCTATTGGCACTGGGTTTGAAAACCGGCGACCGCCTCGGGGTGTGGGCACCCAATTGCGCGCAGTGGTGCATCAGCCAGTTCGCCAGTGCGAAGATCGGTGTGATCCTGGTCAACATCAACCCGGCCTACCGCGTCTCGGAACTGGAATACGTGCTCAAACAATCCGGCTGCCAATGGCTGGTGTGCGCTGGGGCGTTCAAGACCTCGGATTATCACGCCATGTTGCAAACGCTGATGCCGGAGTTGGCGGAACAATCCATCGGCCAGTTGCAGAGCGAACGTTTGCCGGATCTGCGCGGTGTGATCAGCCTCGATCTCCAGCCGCCGTCAGGCTTTCTGCCGTGGTCGCAATTGGCGGCCCTTGGTGCGGCGGTTACGCCTGAACAGCTGGCCGAGCGCCAGGCCAGCCTGCATTTCGATCAGCCGGTGAATATCCAATACACCTCCGGCACCACCGGTTTTCCGAAGGGCGCGACTCTCAGTCATCACAATATCCTCAACAACGGCTACATGGTTGGCGAAAGCCTGGGCCTGACCGCCGCTGACCGGCTGGTGATTCCGGTGCCGCTCTATCACTGTTTCGGCATGGTCATGGGCAACCTGGGCTGCATGACCCATGGCAGCACCATGATCTACCCCAACGATGCCTTCGACCCGTTGCTGACGCTCAAGGCCGTGGCCGAGGAAAAGGCCACTGCGTTGTATGGCGTGCCCACCATGTTCATCGCCCTGCTGGATCAACCGCAGCGGGGCGACTTCGACCTGTCCAGCCTGCGCACGGGCATCATGGCCGGGGCTACATGTCCCATCGAAGTGATGCGCCGGGTCATCAACGAAATGCACATGGCCGAAGTGCAGATTGCCTACGGCATGACGGAAACCAGCCCGGTGTCGTTGCAGACCGGTCCTTCAGACGAACTGGAACTGCGCGTGACCACCGTCGGCCGGACCCAGCCGCAACTGGAAAGCAAGATTATCGATGAGGCAGGCAATCCCGTCCCGCGTGGCGCCGTCGGCGAATTGTGTACTCGCGGCTATAGCGTGATGCTCGGTTACTGGAACAACCCCAAGGGCACCGCCGATGCCATCGACGCGGATGGCTGGATGCACACCGGCGACCTGGCGACCATGGACGAACAGGGCTACGTCCGCATCGTCGGGCGCAACAAGGACATGATCATTCGTGGCGGGGAGAATATTTACCCGCGCGAGCTGGAGGAGTTCTTCTTCACCCACCCGGCGGTGGCGGACGTGCAAGTGATCGGCATCCCGTGTTCACGCTATGGCGAAGAAATCGTGGCCTGGATCAAGTTCCATCCCGGCCACAGTGCCACCGAGCAAGAGTTGCAAGCCTGGTGCAAGGCGCACATCGCCCACTTCAAGACGCCGCGTCATTTCAAATTCGTCGAAGAGTTCCCCATGACGGTCACCGGCAAGATCCAGAAATTCCGCATGCGCGAGATCAGCATCGAAGAACTGCGCGATAGCGACGGCTGAGCAAGATTCCCTGTGGGAGCGAGCTTGCTCGCGAAAGCGGTGTGCCAAGCGACATACATGTTGACGGTGCCGCGGTCTTCGCGAGCAAGCTCGCTCCCACACGAAAAACCCAAACCCCAGACAGCACAAAGGGGAGCCGAAGCTCCCCTTTAATTTTGTCGTCGCGTGCTCTTTTTTATTATTGAGGGGCGGCCTGTTGTTGTTTTTGGTAGCCGTGGCCCTTTACCGCTGTTTTTGGCGATCCCCATCCGGGATCAAGAGCAAACGTATTTTTTTGAGCGCTGATCTGCTTTTTCGCCTTGCGATCCAACCGATTCGGGGGCTACCTGAAGGTAGTTTTATTGTTCTCTGCCCGGTTGCGGGTTGCTCCTGGAAGCACCCTGAAAAGCACATCTTCTCCAAAAAAATCTGTTAGCTGCGTCTCTGCCGTGTTGTTTTTGTTATGTCAGAGTCGTTTCGTCTTGTTTTTATTGGGTTTGCTGCGTTTTTTTATTCTTGTTATGCAAGAGATAAAGCAGATGGCGTGCCAACTTTTAAAAATCTATGTAAATCAATAACTTATTATTTATGGCTGAAAAGTCTGCCCGACCAAACCTGACAAATTGTTTCCGTGTTACTCGTTTCGCCGCTGTTACAAAGCCGGCGGTAACACCTCACTGTGCGTTGCGGGCCTTGGCCACGCGCGAACCCGTAGGGCGGCCGAGCACATCACAAATCTGCCGGCCCGCGGCGATCAGTGCGTCCAGGTCGACACCGGTTTCGATACCCAACCCATCGAGCAGATACAGCACGTCTTCGGTGGCGACGTTACCGCTGGCGCCCTTGGCATACGGGCAGCCGCCGAGGCCGGCGATGGAGCTGTCGAACACCGCGATGCCTTCCAGCAGGCTGGCGTACACATTGGCCATGGCCTGGCCGTAGGTATCGTGGAAGTGTCCGGCGAGTTTGTCCCGCGGCACCTCGGCGCCCACCACCTCGAACAGCCTGCGGGTAGCGCCCGCGGTGCCCGTGCCGATGGTATCGCCCAGGGAGACCTCATAGCAGCCCATCGCATACAGCTCCCGGGCGACCCATGCCACTTGCTCAGGCTTGACCGCCCCTTCATACGGGCAACCGAGCACGCAGGACACATAGCCGCGCACACTGACACCGTGCTGTTTTGCCGCCTCCATGATCGGCGCGAAGCGCTCCAGGCTGTCCTTGATGGAGCAGTTGATGTTGCGCTGGGAAAACGCTTCGGACGCGGCGGCGAACACCGCCACCTCTTTCACGCCCGCCGCCAGCGCATCTTCAAACCCCCGCAGGTTCGGCGCCAGGGCGCCATAGGTCACACCGGGCTTGCGCTGGATCTGCGCGAACACCTCGGCGGATCCGGCCATTTGCGGCACCCACTTGGGCGAGACGAAACTGCCGACTTCGATATAGCCCAGGCCGGCGGCGCTCAGGGCATCCACCAGGCGCACCTTGTCGGCAACGCTGATGGGCTGGGCTTCATTCTGCAGCCCGTCGCGGGGGCCGACTTCGATCAAGCGTACAAAGGAGGGGAGGGACATGGGGATTGACCTGTGGTGAGTTGCCAAAGTATCGAGAACGATGGTGTGTTACTGGACGATTTCCTCGCCCTTGATCGTCTGCTCCAACGCCTGGATGCAGCGTTCTTCGGCGGTGTCGAGTTCCAGTTTCATCTGTTCGATGTCCAGCAATTGCTGTTCGAGCTGTTCCCGGCGCTCGGCGATTTTCGCCAGCATGCTGTGCAGTTGTTTCTGGTTGCCGCTGGAGGGGTCGTAGAGTTCGATCAGCTCGCGGCACTCGGCCAGGGAAAAGCCAATGCGCTTGCCGCGCAGGATCAGCTTCAGGCTGACCTTGTCCCGCGGCGAATAAATGCGCTCCTGACCCCGTCGCTCCGGGCTCAACAGGCCTTGTTCTTCATAGAAGCGGATGGCCCGTGTGGTGATATCCAATTCGCGGGCGAGGTCGGAGATGCTGTAGGTCTGGCTGCTCATGGAAGCGCTCGAAACGAAAGGGGCTGGCGCTAAGCTAAAGGCAGGTTGACGTTCGCGTCAAGCAGTCGTAGGTGCGTTGTCTGTACAGGCCTCTTCGCGAGCAAGCCCGCTCCCACAGGTTCTGCGTTGTACACAAATGTTGCGTGCACTGCAGGTCCAATGTGGGAGCGGGCTTGCTCGCGAAGAACGATGACGTGGTCCAAAGCTTTACACCACCTTATCCAGCTTCTTCTCATGGGCCGTCACCTGCTGGCACAGCTCGATCATCTGCTCGCGCATCCAGCGGTTGGCCGGGTCCTGGTCGGTGCTTTCGTGCCAGTACAAATGGGTTTCCACCGGCGGCACATCGTTGACCGGTAGCAGGAAGGCGTGCAAATCGTGACGCCGTGCAAAGCGCTCGGGGACGGTCATGACCATGTCGGTCTGCTGCAGCACCTGGGAGGCCATCAGGTAATGCTGGGAGCGCAGGGCGATCTTGCGCTGGATGCCCATCTTGCCGAGCGCCAGGTCGACATAACCCAGCCCGTTGCGGCGACTGGAGATGTGCACGTGGGTCTGGGCCAGGTAATCGTCGAGGCTGATCTTTTCCTTGGCCGCCAGCGGATGGCCCTTGCGCATGGCGCACACGTAGCGATCTTCCATCAATTTGACGTGGCGCACCTGCGGGTCGGTGTTGAGTGGCGCGTCCACGGCGAAGTCGAGGCGGCCGGCGGCCAGTTCCTTGGTGGTTTCACGGCGCTTGGACAGGAAACTCTCGATCGCCACGGTCGGGGCCAGGCGGCGCAGGCGCTGGAACAGCAGCGGCAGGATCACGCCTTCGGTGAGGTCAGTCATGCTGATGCGGTAGGTCTTGACGGCCTGCAATGGGTTGAAGATCCGGCTTTCCTGCACCGACACCCGCAGCAGCGACAAGGCATTGCGCACCGGGCCGATGATGTTCTGGGCCATGGGCGTCGGCACCATCCCTTGGGCGGTGCGCACGAAGAGCGGGTCGTTGAAGGTCTCGCGCAGGCGCGCCAGGGCATTGGACACGGCCGGCTGAGTGATGCCGACGATCTGCCCGGCGCGGGTCAGGTTGGCTTCGGTGTAGATCGCATCGAAGACAATGAAAAGGTTGAGGTCGACCTTGCTCAGATTCATGGCGCTGCACTCTTGTTCTTGGGCGTGTTGTGAGGTGCCGGGTGGCGATGAGAATCAGTGAAACATATATCGGTGATGAATGTTAATACACGCCGAGAATAGGTTAGGTAAATTTTCGTAGCTGAACTAGCATCGATTTCATGACCTAAAACAAACCTCTGCCAAGAAGGTGCTGCTCATGGATTTTGCCTATTCCCCCAAGGTTCAGGAACTGCGTGAACGCGTCACGGCGTTCATGGATGCCTACGTCTATCCGGCCGAAGCGGTGTTCGAACGGCAAGTGGCCGAGGGCGACCGCTGGCAACCCACGGCCATCATGGAAGAGCTCAAGGCCAAGGCCAAGGCCGAAGGCCTGTGGAACCTGTTTCTGCCGGAATCCGAGCTGGGCGCCGGCCTGACCAACCTGGAATATGCGCCGCTGGCAGAGATCATGGGGCGCTCGTTGCTGGGGCCGGAGCCGTTCAACTGCTCGGCGCCGGACACCGGTAACATGGAAGTGCTGGTGCGCTACGCCAACGAAGAACAAAAGCAACGCTGGCTCGAGCCACTGCTGCGCGGCGAGATTCGCTCGGCCTTTGCCATGACCGAGCCGGACGTGGCCTCTTCGGACGCCACCAACATGGCCGCCCGCGCCGAGCGTGACGGCGACCAGTGGGTGATCAACGGCAAGAAGTGGTGGACCTCGGGAGCCTGCGACCCGCGCTGCAAGATCCTGATTTTCATGGGCCTGAGCAACCCCGATGCGCCGCGCCATGCCCAGCACTCGATGATCCTGGTCCCGGTGGACACCCCCGGGGTCAAGATCGTCCGACCGTTGCCGGTGTTCGGCTACGACGATGCGCCTCACGGTCACGCCGAAGTGCTGTTCGATAACGTGCGGGTGCCGTACGAAAACGTCCTGCTGGGCGAAGGCCGCGGTTTTGAAATTGCCCAGGGCCGCCTAGGCCCGGGCCGGATTCACCACTGCATGCGTTCCATCGGCATGGCCGAACGCGCCTTGGAGCTGATGTGCAAGCGTGCCGTCAGCCGCACCGCCTTCGGCCAGCCGTTGGCGCGCCTGGGCGGTAACATCGACAAGATCGCCGACTCGCGGATGGAAATCGACATGGCGCGCCTGCTGACGTTGAAGGCGGCGTACATGATGGACACGGTGGGCAATAAGGTGGCGAAGAGTGAAATCGCCCAGATCAAGGTCGTCGCGCCGAACGTGGCCTTGAAGGTCATCGATCGGGCGATCCAGATCCACGGCGGCGCCGGGGTTTCCAACGATTTCCCGCTGGCCTATATGTACGCCATGCAACGCACCCTGCGCCTGGCCGACGGCCCGGACGAAGTCCACCGCGCCGCCATCGGCAAGTTCGAGATCGGCAAGTACGTGCCCAAGGAGATGTTGCGCAGCGGTCGCTGAAGGCCTGTTTCACCCTGGCAACGCCATCGCGCTCACCACAAATTCCCTGTGGGAGCGAGCTTGCTCGCGATGGCGTTGGTACATCCAACACTCATGCAAGCTGAACCACCGCTATCGCGAGCAAGCTCGCTCCCACAGTGGGGTTGCGGTGAGACGTATATCTCGGGCACACAACCCATTCTCTGTGGGAGCGAGCCTGCCCGCGATGGCGGCCTCCCGGGCAGCGAATCCCCTTACTCCTTGACGCTCATGTACTCCTCGGCCCAGCGGATGTAGTCCTCGGGCTGGGTGTAGGTGTGCGTCAGTTCGGTGGCGCTGAGGTCCGACGCCTGGGTGAAGATCTGCCGTTGTTCGCGAAGGCTGTCGTAGGTGGCCTTGATCGCGGCGAAGTAGGCGCCGTGGCCGTCGATGGTCACGCGCACGCCCAGTTCGGCCAAGCGCTTGTCGTCGCGCAGCAGTGGGTTGCCATAGGTGACCAGCATCAGCGGCACCGACAGGTTTTCGCTGATCTTCTCCAGGTGATCGAAGTCCTGCACGCCCACCATGCAAATTCCGTCGGCCCCGGCACGCTCATACTGCTGGGTCCGGCTGATGATTTCCTGGACCGGCAAAATCCCGGCGTTGGTGCGGGCGATGATCGCCATTTCCGGATCGACGCGTGCCTCCAGTGCCGCACGAATCTTGCCGACGCCTTCGGCTACACCGATCAGGTCGGTGGATTTACGCCCGAACTGGGCCGGCAGCAAGGTGTCTTCGATGGTCAGCGCCGCGACGCCGGCCCGTTCCAGTTCGATGATGGTGCGCATCACGTTCAGGGCATTGCCGTAGCCATGATCGGCGTCGGCAATGACCGGCAACTGCGCCACGCGACCGATACGGGTGGCCTGTTCGGCAAATTCGCTGAGGGTGATCAGGGCGAAGTCCGGCGCGCCCAATACTTGCAACGACGCGACAGAGCCTCCCAGGATGCCTACTTCAAAACCCAGGTCGGCGGCGATGCGCGCCGACATCGGGTCAAACACCGAGGCGGTGTGGTAGCAGGTCTGGGAAGCCAGCAGTTGACGAAAGTTGCGACGCAAATCTTGATGGGAAAGCCTGGACATGTGAGTTCCACCAATGGAATGGAAAGGCTTGAACAAAAGTGTCAACGCCGAAAGAGCCAAAGGCTATCACGTGGCAAGCGCAAAGATGATGACGAATGTGTATGGGCGATGCTGTTATGGCATCAACCGAGACCACAGACCACTAGGCCGCCACCGCCTGTTGCCCCTGCCTGGCCAATGGCACGGCGCGCACCGTGTCCCCCGGCTGTACTTGCAGGCGTTTGGCGGTGAGGCGATCGACCAGCAGGCTGTGGCCATGCAGGTGCGCGCGGGCGCTGGTGACGCGGCAATTTTCCAGGCGCCGGTTGTGAATCAGCCAGACCGGTGCCTGTTCGTCCGGGGTACCAATGACCAGGGGCAGCGCCTGGCTGTCGCGTATGCTGCGAATCTTCGACACCGGCGCCTCGACCACCGGGCCGCCGTCGAAAATGTCGATGTAGCCCCTGTGGCTGAAACCTTCGGCACTGAGGATCTTCAGGGCGGGTTCGGTGTTCGGGTGGGCCTTGCCGATCACCGCCTGGGCCTGTTCGGTGAGCAGGCAGGTGTACAGCGGCTGGCGTGGCATCAACTCGGCGATGAACGACTTGTTGCCCATTCCGGACAACTGGTCGGCGTAGCTGAAATCCCTCTGGAAAAAATGCCGTCCCAGGCTGTCCCAGAACGGCGAACAGCCTTGTTCGTCGGCATGGCCCCGCAGTTCGGCAATGAGCTTTTCGCCGAACAGCTGGGAAAACTCGGCCACGAACAGCAGGCGAGCCAGGGACAACAGGCGTCCGTTGTGGCCGTGGCGTTGCTCGGGATGCAGGAACAACGAGCAGATTTCCGATTGCCCGGACATCTCGTTGTTGAGAAACAGCGTCGGGATCTGCCGCTGGATCCCCAGCTCTGGCGCCGAGCTGACCGTGAACCCGACCCGATAGTTGTACCAGGGCTCACGCAGCCCCACCGCCCCGGTCAGGGCGCTGATGCCCACGACCTGGCGGTCATCGTCTTCGAGCACGAACAGGTAGTCGGCATCGGCCCGTTCCACTTGGCCGGCGAAGGTCCGCTGGGCCCAGCGAACGCGGTGGGCCAGGCGCTCTTCGTTGGCCGGCAGGCTGGTGAACCCGGGGCCCGCGCAACGGGCCAGGTCCAGCAAGGCAGGCAGATCGGTGATGGCCACCGGACGGACAATCATGATGCGGCTCCTTCATCGTGTCGGTCCGAACGTCGGTGCAGGCCATGGGATCGAGTGAGGTTCATAGGGCAATCACCCGGATCCGCGCGCCATCCTGGATCTCCAGGGCGGCCAGCATGGCGGGTGACAGGGCCACCGGGCCGTCGGCGTCGACGTCCAGCTCGGCGACGATGGCCCGGTAGCTTCCCAGGCGCTCGTTGCTCACCAGGTACAGGCCCCGTGCGTCAAGCTGCGTGCTCTGCCTGGCCGTAGTGGTGCGACTTTGCGTGATGGAACGGATGTTGGCGATACGGGCGTGCAAGGTCGGTCCGCCGTCGAAGATATCGACATAACTGTTGGTCTCGAAACCCTCGCGCTCAAGAATGTCGAAGGCTTCCTGGCCGTCGGGATGCACTCGGCCGATGCAGGCCTGGGCCGCGGGCGGCAGCATGGGCACGTAGATCGGGTACTGCGGCATCAGCTCGGCGAGAAAGGTCCGGCTCTGCAAGCCACACAACCGTTCGGCTTCGGCATAAGGCAGGTCGAAGAAGTGCTGGCCGATGGCGTCCCAGAAAGGCGACTGGCCGTCTTCGCTGCTGAAACCGACGATTTCGGTGATGACCGATTCGGCAAAGCGCTGGGGGTGGGCGGCGATGAACAACAGCCGGGCCCGGGACAGCAGCTCTGATTCCGGTGTGCGCACCCGTTCGGCGTCGATGTGAAAGCCACGCAGCAGCGTTTGCCCGTTGAGGTCCTGACACAGCGACAGCGCGGGCACGCCATGCTGGATGTTCAGCTCCCGGGACTCGCTGGAAAACGGTCGGTTGCGCAGGCTGTAGAACGGTTCGGTGCAACCGGTGCTGGAGAGGATTTCCGAACAGCCGACCAGGCGCCCGGATGCCAGGTCCTGCAAGACGAAAAAATAATTCTCTGCCCCTGGTCCTTGCGCATCGGCGGCGAACGAGGCACACGAGTCGAGGATTTTTTCCTCCAGGCGCCGGGTATCGTCCGGCAGCGACGTGACGCCCACCAGGCTGTCACGGGCCAGTTGTTGCAGTTGCGGCAGATCGGCTAATTGAACTGGACGTAAGGCCAGCATGGATTGCACTCCTGTTCCCAGAGGGCCCGGTGAGCGGCACCGGGCTTGACGATCACTGTCGATGTCCACGCGTTGTCATCACGGCTGGCCGAACCCTTCGACCACCGCTTCTCATTGGCCCGCCGGATCGGGCAGGGCGGTACGACTGCCGAATTTGTTGAGCAGGCACAGGTAGACCACGCCTGCGGCAATCCAGATCAAGCCGAGTTTCTGCGCAGCCACGCCCATGTTGTACAGGATGGCCGCGACAATCACGAAGCCGATCAGCGGGCAGATCACGTGGCGAATCAATTGGCCGGACCGCTGGCGGCGCCAGTAATGGTTGATGACCGTGATGTGCAACAACATGAAGCCGCTCAGGGCGCCGAAGTTGACCAGGGACGTCAGGGTGTCCACGGCGTTGATGAACAGGTAGCAGATCAGCAACGACAACACCGCCACCAGGTAGATGCTCATGTAGGGGGTGTTGTGTGTCGGATGGACCTTGGCCAGCACCTTGGGCAATTGGCCGTCCCGGGCCATGCCGAACAACAGGCGCGACACTGCCGCCTGAGAGGTGATCGCCACCGCTACGCCCCAGGCCAGGGCCGTGGCCACCGCGGTCAAGGTGGCCAGCCAACTGCCGGCCGCCAGTTCGGCGATTTCATAGAACGCGGTGTCGGCGGACTTGAAGCCCATGCCGGCCGCCAGGTCGGTGGCGATCCAGGTCTGCACCACGAAAATCGCCCCCATCACCAACAAGGTCACCAAAGCTGCTTTGCCGACGCTGCGGCCCGGGTCGCCCTTGATTTCTTCGGCCAGGGTGGAAATGGCGTCGAAGCCCAGGAACGACAGTACCGCGATGGACACGGCTTGCATCAGCAGGGCGAAGTTGAAGTGCTCCGGGCTGTACAGCGGCGCCAGGGTCAGTTGGCCGTTACCGGCTCCGCCGTGCAGGGCGTTCCAGGCGTAGAACAGGAAAATCCCCAGCACCAGCAGCTGTGCCAGCAGGAAGATGATGTTCATCCGCGCGGTGAAGGTGATGCCCCGCAGGTTGACGAAAGTCGCGCTCACCAGGAAGGCCAGGATGAAACCGACCTTGGGGATGTCCGGGTACAAATGGTTCAGCGCCATGGCGGCATAGATATAGAGCAGCGGTGGGATCAGCAGGTAGTCCAGCAACATCAACCAGCCGGCGATGAACCCGACGTGTGGGTTAAGGCCCCGCTGCGCGTAGGAATAAACCGAGCCTGCCACCGGAAAGGCCCGGGCCATGCTGCCGTAGCTCAACGCGGTAAACAGCATCGCCAGCATGCCGATGATGTAGGCCAGCGGCACCATCCCCGGTGCTTCGGCGTTGACGTAGCCATACACGCCGAACGGTGCGATGGGGATCATGAAAATCATCCCGTATACCACCAGGTCTGTCAGCGACAGGCCGCGTTTCAATTCCTGTTTGTAGCCAAATGCCTCGATGCTCATGAGCCGTTTTCCTTTTCAGCTGTGTGGGTTGCGCTTGCTTGCTGTCTGTCGCTGGATACTTGCCGCTACAGCAGGGGGGCCAGGTAGGCGCTCCAGGTCCGTACCCCCTCGGGGCTGCGCAACTGGTCGTTGCGCACTTCGATCAGCACTGAATCCAGGCCGCGGTCATCGCCGTGCACCGGGACCGTCATGTCGGTCAGGGGGTTGATCTTGTAGGGCTGGTTACCCGCTGCGCGCAGCGAATGCCGGCTCAGTCCGTCGACGATGTGCTGGGCGTATTCCTTGGCTTCGCCGAACAGCACGCCGGCTTCCAGGGCGCGTGGCTGGCCATAGAACACCGGAGTGAAGCTGTGGATGCCCACCACGCGTACCGGCCGGTTGGCGGCCAGGCGTCGATCGATCAACGCCCGCAACCGATCATGGAAGGGATGGAACAGGCACTGCTGGCGATATTCGCGCGTGGCCTCGTCCAGGTCGTGGTTGCCCGGGACCTGGTAGATCTCGCTCTGGGCCGGAATGCTGTCGGGCACGTGCAGCGGGCGGTTGAGGTCGATCAACAACCGTGAGTAATTGGCCGACAGCAAAGTCGCGCCAAGGGTTTCGGACAGGCGTTCGGCCAGGAGCAGGGCGCCGATGTCCCAGGCGATGTGTTCCTGGGACGCGGTTTCGTCCAGGCCCAGGTCGTTCAGCGCCACGGGAATGAAACGGCTGGCGTGTTCGCACACCAGCAGCACCGGATGGTCGGATTCCTCCCGGGTCAATCGATAGGCTGGCCTGGTGTAGAGGCCCGATTCAGCACATTCAATAGATTCGTGCATAGTGCTCGCAACGCTCGGCAGGTGAGAGTGCCTGGGTCAAGGCCAGCTCCTGGGCCTTCAAGGCGAAATAGGTTTCGACCAGTGGGTCGGGCAGGGTCTCGAGCAGTGCCCCGCTGTGGCGCAGGCAGTCCAGTGCCTGGGCCAGGGTTGTCGGCAGGGCGATAATGCCACGGGCGCGACGTTGTGTTTCATCCAGCTCATCGGGTATTTCATCGGTGACAGCCTGCAATGGCAGCCGTTGCTGGATGCCCAGCCGCCCGGCAATCAACAGCGCCGCCATCGCCAGGTGCGGCGAGGCGGTGGCGTCCATGGCACGGAACTCCAGGTTGTACTGGTTCGCCAGCGGCTTGCCACCCAGGCTCACGGTCGGGCAGATGCGCAGCGCCGCTTCGCGGTTGCGCTGTCCCAGGCACGCATAGGAGGCGCTCCAATGATGAGGTTGCAGACGCTCGTAGGACAATGGCGTCGGCGCGGTCAGCGCACATAGCGCTGGCAGATAATGCAGCACACCCGCGGCCCAATGCTGGCCGAGGCTGGACAAGCCGTTGCTGCTGGCGGCGTCATGCAGCACCGGGTCCGCGCTCAGGTCTTGCAGGCTCAGGTGCAGATGCACTCCGTTGCACACGGCATTTTCCGCGGTCTTGGGGGCGAAACTCACGTCCAGGTCCATCTGCCGGGCGATCTCGCGGGTGATTTCCCGTACGTTCACGGCCCGATCGGCAGCGGCCACGCCCAGGGTCGGGCGGCAGGTGATTTCGTATTGCTGCTTGCCGTATTCGGGCAGGAACATTTCCGGCTCGACGCCGCCGGCCCGCAGGGCACTGAGCAACCACCCGGCGAACCCGGCCTGCTGGCGCTGGGCCTGGAGGCTGAAGGCCAGGCGATCGGGCTGCGCAGGCGTGGCAACCAAATTGAATTCGTGCTCGAACGCGGCGAAAACCTGCAGGCCCAGTTCAGTGCGATAACGCTCCACTTCGTCCTGCAGCAGCGTGCGCGGGCAGGTGCTCCAGGGACGGCCGTCGGTTTCCCGAATGTCGCAATGAATGAAGTCCAGGGCCGGCGCTTGGGTGTCGGGCCCATTGTTGACGGTTACCCGGCTGGACAGGTCCGGCACGAGGCGCAAGTCACCGTAGGCGCCCCAGGGGTTGGTCGACGCAATGATGTCCTGGGGCGTCAACGCGCTGTTGGCCGGCACCCAGCCACAACCGGCGGTGACGTAGTGGGGCAACTCATCGCTGGGAAACGAGCGTCCGCGGGTCACGCCGATCAGGTCGGTGGTCACCAGGGTCGTGACCGGCAGCGGCGCGAGGAGGGCGGCGGCATCGAGGCGGCTCATGGCTGCATCTCCTGCAAACGAGCCAGTACGGTGTCGGTATCGGTGATCCAGCAATAGCCCTTGATCGCATTCAGGCACGCCAGGTGCCGTTGTTCGGTGTAGGTGGCACAGGCGTCTTCCACCAGCGTGACCAGGTAACCGCGGTCGGCGGCGTCGCGCACGGCCATGTCGACGCACTGGTCGGTGACGATCCCGGCGACGATCAAGTGCCGGGTCTGCAGGTTGCGCAGCACGTAATCGATGTTGGTGGCATTGAACACCCCGGAGGAGGTCTTGGGCAGCACGATTTCGTTTTCCTGGGGCGTCAGTTCGGCAATGATCTGCGCCTCGGGGCTGCCCTTGGGCAGGTGCATGTCCGACAGCTTGTGGTCCAGGGAGCGGTCGCGGCCATCGGCGGTGAGGCTTTCGATGTGGGTGTGCAGCACGTTGTGCTGCGCCGCTCGCATCGCGTCGAGCAAGCGCTGCTGGTTGGGAATGACCTGCTGGCGGACCCGTTGGAGGAAATACTCGGCCTCGGGGCTGTGCAGGTGGGCATCGAATTGCGGTTCCAGCCAGGCGCGTTGCATGTCGACCAACAGCAAGGCCGTGTGCTGGCGGGTGAACGGCAAATCCCGGGGCGAGCGGTGGGGGAGCGAGAACATCCTTATTTTTCCTCCAACAGGTGCGTGTTGAATTCCGTGCGCAGGGTGTCGATGCCTTCCAGGCGTTCGGCCAGCTCGGGGCATTGCAGGGTCAGGCAGGCGATCAGGGCCTCGACCTGGGCCAGCGCCGGCACCAGGCTGTCAAAGGCCGAGACCGATTCCACCGGGGCGCTGATGATCAGGTCGGCCAGCTCACGCAACGGCGAAGCATAGACGTCGCTGAACAGGACGACCCGGGCGTGCCGCGCCTTGGCCGCGCTGGCCACGCGCAGGGCCTGGGCCTGGTAGCGACGGTAATCGAAAATCAGCACCACGTCCTGGCGCTGCACGTCGAACAGCCGGTCAGGCAGTTGGGCGTTGTCTTCCAGGGCAAAACAGCCGGCGCGCAGCAATCGCAAATGGTTGAGCAGGTAGTGGGCCAGGAAGCTGCTGAAGCGCCCGCCGAAACAATGCACCTGGTGGCGGCTGTCGAGCAACCACTGCACGAGAATGCGCACGTCTTCGGGTTGGGTCAGGGCCTGGGTGTCGATGAGGTTGCGTTGGCTGGCGGCCAGGTACTGGCTCCAGGTATCGCCTTGCTGCAACTTGGCCCGCGGTTGCAACAGGGTGCGGGGGGAGCGCAGGCGATGATCCATGTCACTGAGCAGCGCATCCTGGAATTCGGCATAACCGCCAAACCCGAGTTTTTTCACCAGCCGCACGATGGTCGGGTCGCTGACACCAGCATGGTCCGCCAGGCGTGACATGGGCCCGAGGCCGTTGCGTGGGTAGTGATCGAGCAGGGCACGTACGACCTTGCGTTCCGACGGCGTCAGCACCAGGCCGGGATCGGTGATCAGGTCTCTGAGGGGCGGCATCCGTGCTCCTTGCCTGGATGTGATGTTGAATTTCTTTCATAACTCCTGAAAACAGTATTTATGTAGCTGGAGCTACATGTCCAGTGGTTTTTACGTTCCGTTTAAAATCCACAAAAATTGTGCGAAAGCCCTGTAGGAGTTGGTCTCGGCCAAGTGGAATGAGTATGTCAGTCGTTGCATCTTGGATATGTCAGACATAACGCCTTTTTGTCTCACTTATTTGATTTCGTATAAGGTGCTGTACAACTAAACCCGTGAGTATCCCGCCCATGCGATCCGTTCGATTACCCGAGAATCCAGTGTGCAAACCACTCGCCTGACGTTGATCTGCCACGCCCGCACCGTTGCCCAGAAGCAGGCGCGCTTCAGCGTGGACGAAGCGCTGGACGCCGACTGGCTGGGGCGACGTGGGCAGGTCGAGCATGGCTATCGAAACGTCCGGCAACTGCTGTGCGGGCCGGAACTGCGCACTCGTCAGACCGCCGCGCTGTTTGGCGACGAGCCCCAGGTGGAGCCGGCCCTGGCCGATTGCGATCTGGGTCGCTGGCGCGGCTTGTCCATCGATGAATTGCTCAAGGTGGAACCCCACGCCCTGCAAACCTGGCTCGACGATGCCGAGGCGGCCCCCCACGGTGGTGAGTCCGTCGCCCAGTTGTGTCGCCGTGTCGGAGACTGGCTGACCCGCCTGGAAACCCGACCGGGGCATCTGCTGGCCGTTACCCACCCCTTCGTGATCCGCGCCGCCTTGATGAATGTCTTGGGCTGCCCGGCCGCCACATTCAATCGGATCGACATTGAACCGTTGTCCACCCTGGAGTTGCGTTTCAATGGCCTGTGGCGATTGCGTGCCCAGGAACCTGGCCAGGCGTCGTCGCGATGAAGACGTTGTCAGTCATTGGCATTGGGGCCGGGGATCCGGATCACCTGACGATGCAGGCCGTGAAAGCCTTGAACCGCTTGGACGTGGTCTTCCTCATGGACAAGGGCCCGGCCAAGGACAAATTGTTGGACCTACGGCGGGAAATCTGTCGACGCTACATCGTTGATCGCACCTACCGTTTCGTCGAGGCCTACAGCCCGGAACGCCAACGCGGCGACCTGGACTACAGGGACAGTGTCGAAGCGCTGAACCGAGCGAAACAGGCCACCTTTGAACGCTTGATCAATGAAGAACTGTCCGACGGGCAGCGGGGCGGTTTTCTGGTGTGGGGCGATCCGGCGTTGTACGACAGTACCGTGCGCATCCTGCAGGCGATGCTCGACGGGGGCCGCTGCGCCTTCGAATTCGAGGTGATCCCCGGCATCACCAGTGTCCAGGCCCTGGCCGCCCGGCACAAAGTGCCGTTGAACAGCATTGGCGGTTCGCTGGAAATCACCACCGGACGGCGCTTGGCGGCGGGGCAGGTGGGCGATGCGGCGAGCGTGGTGGTGATGCTCGATGCCGAGGACGCCTATCACCAGGTGGGCGATCCCGATACGCAGATTTACTGGGGTGCCTATGTGGGGACGCCGGATGAAATCCTGATCGCCGGCCGGCTGGGGGATGTGGCCGATGACATCGAACGCACCCGCAAGGCCGCGCGAAAGGCCAATGGGTGGATCATGGATACGTACTTGTTGCGTAAGTCTCAATGATGCCGCACCTCAACCTGTGGCGAGAGGTATGTGGGAGCAAGGCTTGCCCGCGATACAGGCGATGCGGTCTTCCAGAAATCGAGGCGCTCATATCGCGAGCAAGCTTTGCTCCCACATATACTTCCTCGCCACAACAGCGTTCGGCAGTCCTATTGCCCGAAGTCTGATTTCACCCCCGCCCGAACCGCTCCCGATACACCGACGGCGCCAGCCCCACCACGCTGCGAAACGCCACGCGAAAGCTCTCCACCGAGCGGTAGCCACACAGTTGCGCGATGTTGTCGGTATTGTCCCCGGTGCTTTCCAGCAGCTCGCGGGCCCGGGCCAGGCGTTCGTGTTGCAGCCAGGCCTTGGGCGACACGCCGCAGGCCTGGGTGAAGTGGCGCAGGAAGGTGCGTTCGCTCATGGCCGCCTGGCTGGCCAGTTCGCGCACGCCGAGGGGTTCGTGCAGACGCTCGCGGGCCCATTGCATGACGCTCGACAGGTCGCCGCGTGGCGTACGGCTGACCGGTGAGGGAATGAACTGCGCCTGGCCGCCCGTACGTTGCGGTGACATCACCAACCGGCGCGCCACGGTGTTGGCGACCTGGACGCCATAATCACGTGCCACCAGATGCAGGCAGGCATCGATACCGGCGGCGCTGCCCGCCGAGGTGATGACCTGTCCTGAGTCCACGTACAGCACGTCCGGGTCGACCCGGACGGCGGGGAAGCTCTCGGCCAGTTCGTCGGTGTAGCGCCAGTGAGTCGTGGCGCCCAGGCCATCGAGCAGCCCGGCGGCGGCCAGTACGAAGGCCCCGGAGCAGATCGACAGCAGGCGCGCCCCACGGGCGTGGGCCCGGCGTAGCGCGTCGAGCAACGCCTCGGACGGTGGCTCGCTGCGGCTGCGCCAGCCTGGCACCACAATGGTCCGGGCGGTGTCGAGCAGTTCCATGCCGCCGTCGGCCAAGACCTGGAAGCCGCCCATGGCGCGCATCGGGCCGTCATCGACCGCGACGATCCGATGCTCGTACCAAGGGAAATCGAATTCTGGCCGCTCCAGTCCGAAGATCTCCACGGCAACGCCGAATTCAAAGGTGCACAGGCCGTCGTAGGCGAGGATCGCGACCAGACCCGGGATAGGCTGCATTTGTCGGAAAATTCCCACAGAGTGTCTTGTACGCCACTGTAGCGGCAAGCATCGGGGGGATAAAGTCTCTTCACGCCTTTCTCTACCCCTGGAGTACATCCCCATGACCAGCCTGGTTCGCGAAGTGCCTGCTGCCCCTGCCGATATCGCCCTGCAGCATTTCAGCCGTCGTCTGTCATTCGAAACGGATTGTTCCGACGTTCACGCCAGCCAACAGGCCGGCAGTGTCGATTTTGTGTTGGTGGACGTACGCGGACCGCTGGCCTATGAACGCGGTCACGTACCCGGGGCGATCAACCTGCCGACCCGCACGCTCACCGCCCAGGCGCTGGCCGCCTATGCCAAGACCACCCTGTTCGTGGTGTATTGCGCCGGCCCCCATTGCAATGGCGCGAACAAGGCGGCGGTGCGTCTGGCAACCTTGGGTTACCCGGTCAAGGAAATGATCGGCGGCATCATGGGCTGGCTCGATGAAGGCTTTCGCCTGACCGGCTCGGTGGAGCGTGTGGCGGACGAGGCGATCCGCTGCGATTGTTGATCCTTCGTCGCAAGCAGATGCAAACAGGCTTTTGTGGCGAGGGAGCTTGCTCCCGCTGGGCTGCGCAGCAGCCCCTTGGCGTCCGTCCGATACCCTGATGGGGGCCACCGCGCGCCCCAGCGGGAGCAAGCTCCCTCGCCACAACAGTGTTTGCCTGCCACAGCGGTGCTCACCTGCCACAGAACGTTCACCTGTCAGGTTTTTCGCAAATTCCGCGACCGCCGGACGCACCTGGCTGTTTTTATAACTATTTGTCGCCTCAACATAATTCCCCTCCTGAGTGCCCCTCTAGACTCCCGGCCACTTCGGTTTCTGCTGACCGAACGCTGCCGACGAATCTGCCCATAACGATCCAATAAAATACCTGCACACTCAGGAGCGAAAATGAAGAAGCTAGCCATGTTCGGTGCCCTGGCACTGTCCGTGTTGTCCCTGTCGGCCGTGGCCGAAGACGCCAAGCCGATCCGCCTCGGGATCGAAGCCGGTTACCCGCCTTTTTCGATGAAAACCCCCGACGGCAAGCTGGCCGGCTTCGATGTCGATATCGGCGATGCACTGTGTGAACAGATGAAGGTCAAGTGCGTCTGGGTCGAGCAGGAGTTCGATGGCCTGATCCCTGCGCTGAAAGTGAAGAAAATCGATGCGATCCTCTCGTCCATGACCATCACCGACGACCGCAAGAAAAACGTCGATTTCACCATCAAGTACTACCACACCCCGGCGCGCTTCGTGATGAAGGAAGGCTCCAACGTCAAGGATCCATTGGCAGAGCTCAAGGGCAAGAAAGTCGGTGTGCTGCGCGCCAGTACCCATGACCGTTTCGCCACCGAAGTGCTGGTGCCTGCCGGTATCGACCTGGTGCGCTACGGCTCCCAGCAGGAAGCCAACCTGGACATGGTCGCCGGCCGTCTCGACGCCATGCTGGCCGACTCGGTCAACCTCGACGAAGGTTTCCTGAAAACCGACGCCGGCAAAGGCTTTGCCTTCGTCGGCCCGACCTATGAAGACGCGAAGTACTTTGGCGGCGGTGCTGGCATTGCGGTGCGCAAGGGGGATAAGGCCCTGGCCGATCAATTCAACGCGGCCATCACCGAAATCCGCGCCAACGGCACGTACAAGAAGGTGCAGGACAAATACTTCGCCTTTGACGTCTACGGCCATTAATCGCTGAACCCCAAGGTGGCCCGCCACTGACCCGGCCGGCCACCTTTTTCATGGGCGATTGTTTACCCTGCGCCTATCGTAATGCCGCCATTCGGAGTCCCTCATGCAACGCATCGACCATACCTTGCCATGGAGCCACCTGGGCACCGAGCGCCGGCTCAGTGTGTTTCGTTACGGCCATGGGCCGCGCAAGGCTTACATCCAGGCCAGCCTGCACGCCGATGAGCTGCCGGGCATGCGCACCGCCTGGGAACTCAAGCAGCGGCTCAACGATCTTGAGGCCCGGGGCTTGCTCAAGGGGGTGATCGAACTGGTGCCGGTGGCCAACCCCATTGGTCTGGATCAACATCTGCAAAGCGCCCACATGGGGCGTTTCGAACTGGGCAGCGGCAAGAATTTCAACCGTTCTTTCGTGGAACTCAGCGCGCGGGTGGCGCAACGCATCGGTGACCGCCTGGGTGACGACCCGGCCGCCAATATCACCCTGATCCGCCAGACCATGGCCGAGGTACTCGATGACTTGCCAGCACCGCCTTCGCAACTCGAAGCGCTGCATCGCCTGCTGCTGCGCCATGCCTGCGACGCCGACATCACCCTGGACCTGCATTGTGATTTCGAGGCGGCGATCCACTTGTACGCCTTGCCGCAGCAGTGGCCGCAATGGCGCTCCTTGGCCGCACGCTTGAAAGCCGGTGTGGCGTTGCTGTGCGAGGATTCGGGCGGCAGTTCGTTCGATGAGTCCTGCTCCTCGCCCTGGTTGCGTCTGGCCAAGACCTTTCCCGCGGCAGCGATCCCACCGGCGAACCTGGCGACGACGCTGGAGTTGGGTAGCATGGGCGATACCCGGGTGGAGCAGGCCCAGGCCAATTGTGAAGCCATCCTCGGGTTCCTGGCCGAGCAAGGTTTCATCACCGGGGAGTGGCCGCCCGCGCCGGCGCAATGCTGTGAAGGCTTTCCGTTCGAAGGCACCCAATATCTGTTCGCGCCGCACCATGGCGTGGTGAGTTTCCTGCGGGAGGCTGGCGAATGGGTGGAGCGGGGCGATCCGCTGTTCGAAGTGGTCGATCCGTTGAGTGATCGGGTCACCACCGTGCGGGCCGGCACCAGCGGTGTGCTGTTTGCCCTGGACCGCGGGCGCTACACGCAGCCGGGGATCTGGCAGGCAAAAGTCGCCGGGCGTGAACCGATTCGTACGGGGAAATTGATCAACGACTGATAACTGCTGTCTACCTCACCGCACGCGCCTTGCCGTGCGGCTATCGAAACGATGGAGGAAGATCGATGTTCAAAGCGCTCGCCCTGGTCCTGTTACTGGTTTCGTCCGGGTTGCAGGCTCAGCCCTCGCTG
Source organism: Pseudomonas sp. FSO-7 (assembly GCF_059579345.1). Taxonomy (NCBI): domain Bacteria; kingdom Pseudomonadati; phylum Pseudomonadota; class Gammaproteobacteria; order Pseudomonadales; family Pseudomonadaceae; genus Pseudomonas; species Pseudomonas sp. FSO-7. Next base: position 2,312,300 of record NZ_CM184193.1, read on the forward strand.
CACACGGACTTGCCGCTCAACTACCTGGCCCAAGTCGATGAGCAGGCCCGGAGCCGACCGCTGGTGATCTTCCTGCACGGTTCCGGCAGCAACGAGCAGGACCTGTTCGCACTCAAGGAGGAGTTGCCGCAGGATTACAACTACCTCTCGGTGCGGGCGCCCAAGAGCATGGAGCAGGACCGTTACCAGTGGTTCGCCAAAAAGGGCGAGGGCGCCTATGACGGTGACACCTCGGACCTGAAGGCCAGCGGCCAGATGCTGCTGGATTTCATCGACAAGGCCCGGGCCAAATATTCGACCGACGCGAGCAAGGTCTACCTGGTGGGTTTCAGCCAGGGGGCGATGATGAGCTACGAAGTGGCCTTGCGACACCCCGAAGCCGTCGGTGGCATTGCCGCGATGGGCGGGCGAGTTCTATCGGTGCTGCGGGCGGAACTGACCCCCGATGAGTCGCGACGGACACTGGCGGTGTTCATCGGCCATGGCACGGCAGACCCGATCATTCCCTACCACGATGGCACCGAGGCCAACACCTTCCTGAAGACCCTGGCACTGGAACCGGAATTCCATGCCTACCTGGGCCTGGGCCACAGCATCAGTGCGCAGGAAGTGCAGGACCTGCGGGCCTGGCTGGAGCGGCTCAATCCCTGACCCTTGTAAGAATCCCTGTAGGAGCGAGCTTGCTCGCGATAGCGGTGGGTCAGCTTGCATCAGCGTTGGATGTGCCGACGCCATCGCGAGTAAGCTCGCTCCCACAGGGTGTCGGATAGCCAATGTGGGAGCGAGCTTGCTCGCGATTGAGGGCTATGCGGTGCCCGTCACTGACCGCTGGCGATCTGTTTCACCAACGCTTCATGACTGGTCTTGTCGCTGGCCCGGGAGATGATCTGCACCACCGCCATGCGCGTGCCGGAGGCACCTATCAACGTCGTGTCCAGGGTTGGCCCGCCGCCCTGGGTGGCGCTGGTGTCGAGCTGGCGCAGACCCAGCCCTGTGCCTTTCTGGGTCAGGCTTTTTTCGCCGAGGATCTTGGCGTCCGGCAGGGCTTTGGTTTTCTGAACGGCGAAGTCGGCGAAGGTGATGTCGAGAAAGGCATTGTCGTTGTCCTTCACATTCGCGCCGTTGACGATGGTGTTTTCAGCGGTGATCACCACGGTTTTACGGGTGGCATTGCTATACATTATGCCCGTTGCTCCGGCCGTACCCTGGGTCAGTTCACCGGCAGGCAGTGGCGTCGCCGTGAAACCCTTGGGCAGGGTGAAATTGAGCTTGCCACCCAGCAACGAAATCTTCTGCGCCGGTGCATCGCCAGTGGTTTTGGCCGGGGCCGCATGGGCGGTTGCCACGACCAGGCTGGCGATGGCCCCCAGCAACAGGGCGGTGGCTTGTTTACTCAGCAATGACATTGAAACGCTCCACGGAGGGTCGTGCTCGGAGGCTGATCATCCCATGGGCGCTGCACTGGATTCCAGCGCGCAGAAACGCCTGGCCAGACCCTCGCGTTCGAAATGCTCGGTGATGAAGTCAGTAAAGGCGCGGGTCTTGGCCGGCATCAATGTGCGGCTGGGGTAATACAAGGAGATTGCGCCAAGGTCCATGTACCAGTCCGGCAGTAACCGCACCAATTCGCCCCGTTCCAGCCAGGGCAGCACATCCGGCACAGTTAACAGCGAAATGCCCAGGCCCAGCAGGGTGGTTTCGCGCATGGCGACGGGGTCGTTGAGGACGATGGATTCAGGTAGCCGCAGTGCCGATTCAAGCCCGGCGGCGTTGCGCATCACGGCCTGGCGCACGCGACCGGTCAGGCTCGAGCGCAACACGATGTTATCGAAGCGGGCCAGGTCTTCTGGATGCTCGGGCCGGGGGCGTGTGGCCAGGTAGGCAGGACTCGCCACTGCGATCAGATGGGCCGGCGCCAAGGTTCGCGAGACCACGCCGGGTGTCAGTTCGAAGCCACCGCCAATCGCGGCGTCGAAGCCTTCGGCGATCAGGTCTACCCGGCGGTTTTCGAAATGCCATTGCGGCCGGATCATCGGATAGCGAGCCAGGAGTTGTGGCATCAGCGGCAACACATACCCGATGCCGAAACTGGGTGACAGGCTCACTCGCAATACCCCAGCCGGTTCGCCACGCTCCGTGGTGACGGTGCCGATGGCCGTCTGCAAGGCCTCGAGATGAGCGCCGATGCTGGCCAGAAAGTGCTCGCCGTTTTCGGTCAGGGACAATTTTCGGGTTGAACGCTGGAACAGGCGCACGCCCAGGTTTCGCTCGAGCATCGCTACGTTGCGGCTGACTGCGGCAGGCGTCAGGCCCAGCAGCCTGGCGGCAGCGGAAAAACTGCCTGTCTCGGCGCTGCGGGCGAAGCATTCAAGGTTGGCGAGGGTTTCCACAGCGTTCTACCTGATAGTAATGCTTGAAAATGATTCAATCTATTACTGACTAATCAGGAGGAAATGACAAGGGCAATATGCACCTCAACGGCGGACACCATCGCCGGGTTTATCCCAACCTTTGAGGACAGACGACATGAGTATCGAAACCATCGGCATCATCGGCGCTGGCGCCATCGGCAGTGCTTTCGCCCGCGCCCTGGCGCGCCAGAACATCAACGTGGTGATCGCCAACAGCCGTGGCCCGGATAGCCTGGCCGGGCTGGTCGCCGATCTGGGTCCCACCGTGCGTGCCGGCACTGTGCAGCAAGCCGCTGCCCAGCCGATGGTGTTGGTGGCCGTTAACTGGTCGAGGCTGCCCGAAGCGCTGAGTAGTTTGCCGGACTTTGCCGGGCGCATCGTGATCGATGCCAACAATGCAATCAAAGTCCCGGAGTTCGAGGCGGTTGATTTGCAGGGCCGGGCTTCCACCGAGGTGTTCAGTGAATGGGTACCGGGGGCGCGGGTGGTCAAGGCTTTCAATCACTTGCTGGCACGCCTGCTGGAGGCCGATCCGGCATCTGAAGGCGGCCAACGGGTGCTGTTTCTGACCGGTGACGATGGGCAGGCACGCGATGAAGTCGCGCAGTTGATCGAGCGCTTGGGCTTCTTCGCCGTGGACCTGGGTCCCCTGAGTGTGGGCGCGCGCTTGACCCAGTTCCCGGGTGGTCCTCTGCCGGTGCTGAACCTGGTCAAGTTCGACTGAGCTTCACGCCGCGGTCAGCGATCCCAGTAGGGCACTTCGCCGAAACATTCCAGGAAGAAATCGATGACGGTGCGGACCTTCACCGACAGGCGTCGGCTGCCCGGCCAGAGGATGGCGATCTGTTGGGGTTCGAGGCTGTTGGAGGCCTGGTAATCCTCCAGTACCGGGACCAGCGTACCGTTGCGCAACGCTTCGCCGATCAGCCAGGACGGAAACATCACCAACCCCAGGCCTTGTTCGGCGGCCTGGGTCAAGGTGTCGGCGTGGTTGCCGGTGATCGGGCCCTTGACGCTGTAGGGTGTCCAGGCCTGGCCCGGGCGGCGGAAGAACCAGCGCTGCTGGCCGGTCACGCCTTTGTAGGCCAGGCATTGGTGGGCTGCCAGGTCCTGGGGTTTGAGCGGCGCGCCGTGGCGAGCCAGGTAAGCGGGGCTGGCCGCGATCTGGAAACGATGGGGAGCGACAACCCGCGCCTGCATGCCTGAGTCATGCAACGGGCCGATCCGAAACAGCAGGTCGGCGCCTTCCTGCAGTGGGTCGACGTAACTGTCGGTCTGCTGGATCTCCAATTGCAGCTTTGGGTAGCGTTCGCATAACTGGCCCAGCCACGGCGTCAGGTGGCGCTGGCCGAATACCACTGGGGCGTTGATCCGCACCAGCCCGGAGGGCTCGCTGTGCTGTTCCTGCAAGGCTTGTTCGGCTTCCTCCAATTGCACCAGTAGCAGCCGCGCATGATGCCCCAGCAGGCGGCCGGCTTCAGTGGGGGAGACGGCGCGGGTGTGGCGATAAAGCAACTGCTGGTTCAGGGCCTGCTCCATCAGCTGGATCTGTCGGGAGATCGATGACGGGGCCAGGCCTTCGCGCCGGGCCACTTCCGAGAAGCTGCCGTGATCGAGCACCGCGACAAACAGGCGAAGCGCCTTGAAGCCAAGTTCATTGAGGCCGTGCATGGGTGGCTGTCCTGTGCGTATTGCGCAAAAGTGTTGTCTGGATACTCCCATTTATCGCACAGACGCACCAGCCGATAATGCCGGCCATCCTTTTCCAAGTGGGTCATGACTATGCAGGTTTCCTCATTGAACGAGGCCGCTCCGGTGACGGCTGCCGCCCAACCGCGGTCGTTCTTGCGCTGGCTATTGCTGCCCGTGGTGATCCTGGCCGGTATGGGCTTGTCCGTAGAGGCCGGCCTGCTGGGGCCGCTCGGGGTGCAGGTCGGGCATTTGTGGGCCACCCTGAGCATCTTTGGCGTCGGCTCGGCGATTCTCTTCCTGCTGTTACTGCTCAGTGGTCGGCAACAAGGCCCGGCCTTGAATGAACTGCCACGCTGGCAACTGATCGGCGGGTTCCTGGGGCCCGTCTATGTAGTGGTGCTGACACTCGCCACGCCCCACATCGGCATCGCCATGACCATGGTCGCGATCCTTTCCGGCCAGGTGGGCAAAAGTGTGTTGATCGACCATTTCGGCTGGTTCGGTGCGAGCCGCAAGCGGGTCAACGGCGAACGTTGGCTGGCGTTGGCACTGATAGTCGTGGCCCTTGTCCTGATTGCTCGAGGTTGAATATGAGTCTGTTTATTTTACTGCTGGTGGTTGTCGCTGCGGGTGCGGTGCTGAGTGTGCAGGCGGCTATCAACGGCCGCCTGGGCCAGACGGTCGGTGTGCTACGCAGCAGCCTGCTGACGTTTACGGTGGGCACGGTGACCACCGGGCTGCTGATTGTATTTTTCGAACCGGCCCACGCGGTCACCTTGTTGGATGTGCCGAAATGGCAGCTCAGCGGTGCGTTGTTCGGCGTTGTCTACATGATGGTGATGGTCGGTGCGGTGCCGCGGGTGGGGGCTGGCGTGGCGACGGTGGCGGTGATCGTCGGGCAATTGGGCATGGGCATGTTGATCGACAACTTCGGCTGGCTGGGCAACCCGGCCATCGAGTTGTCCGGTAGCCGGATCCTGGCCATGACCTGCCTGGCCTTGGCGCTGGTGTTCATGTATCGCAGCAATGCACGGCAGGCCTGAAGGTCTCAGCTAGGTTCGACGTTCAGTCGCAGGCTGCCATCGTCCAGGCGCTCGGTGCTCCGGACGATGCCACTGATTTGCCGACCTTCGGCGCTGAACACCACGATCTGGGCTTTGTCCAGGTCGTCCGGCAGCGGTGGGCGTACGTGCAGCACATACCACGCCGGTTCGGCGTCGTCGAAGCGTTTGACGTCGAATTGGCAAGTGGCACTTTGGGTCTGGTGCCCAAGCAGCGAGTCCAGGCCGTAATAGAAGTGAGTGCTGTCGGCAGCAAGGGGCATGTGCATCGGCGGTCTCCTGGGGCGCTCGGTGGATGTTCAAGTGATCCTGCCAGGAATGGAAAATTCCATCGGGTGAACACTGGAGATTAGCGCCCCCGCCATCCGAGCCCCGACAGATCAAAGGCCCGGCACCCCGTTTTTCCACACCGACCAGTTTTTCACGATGTCCTGCACCAGCGGGTTGCCGGTGCGGAACAGGTTTTCCAGGGCCGGGACGAACGCGCCCTGGTCGGCGTACTTGAGCAGGTTGTCCACTTCATTGCCTCCGGGCTCGGGACGGTCGAAGTCGGACCCGGCCCGCAGCACGGCCAGCCGGTTGATGTCCACCCGACCTTCGCGGCTGGCCCGTAGCAAGGCTTCGTAAGTCGAGTTGTCTTCCTGTTGGGTGGTGCAGTAGACGCCTTTGTTGTCGGTGAGCAGGCGGGTCCAGACTTCGGCGCGTTCGCTCAGGCGCGTGCCGGAGAACCAGGTATTGCCCGCCAGGGTGTCACAGCGGGTCACCACCGGCGGTTGGTTGGCCGGTGCGTAGGGGTATTTCAAGCGCCAGGCGGCTGATTCCTTGCTTTCAGCCAAGGTCACTTTCTGGCTGAGAGCAAAGGCCTTGGCTTGCAGGGCCGGGTTGAGTTCGAAGACTTCGGTCTTGTAGTCCAGCGGCGGCTTTTCGTTCGGCCCCTTGGTGTTGATGCCCAGGTAGCCGGTGGGCCAATCCTTGGGCACATCCCGCGAATCCAGCTCCCATTGGGTGCCGAACTCCACCAGGTAATGGGCCCAGGCGGTTGTGCCGAGCGTGCCGTGGTGCGGGTTGATGCCGGCGATCCCGGCCACCAGGAAATAGCTCTTGCGCAGATCGACGGTTGGCGAGAGCGCCAGGGCCAGGGTCGAAGCCGCCGCGTTGGTCTGGCCCATGCCGGTGATCAGCAGGCAGACCCGTTCGGCATTGCAGCGGATCGTCGGGTACTCGGCCGACAGCCCCGGCACACGGATTTCCTCCTTGAGCTGCAATCGTTCGATCCAGTTCTGCGCCTCGGGGGCGAACATCGTGATCAACACCACTTTGGGTTGAAGCGGCGGCGCGGCCCCGGCGGTTGTCGCGAAGAGAGCGGTACTGGCCAGGCCGATTGAAGCAAACAGGCGATTGATCATGTGTTCGTGACCTCCATGGATTCGAAAGGGTGCTGCTACGGTTTGCTCAGAACTGATAGCCAATTCCAGCGTAGTACCCCCACCCATCGGAGCGGGCGCGGAAGTTGCCATCGCCAAAGTTGAGTTCGCTGCCGTCCTGCCAGTTGCCGCCGTTGTGGAAGTAGCGGCCCACCAGAGTGAAACGCACGTGGGTGAACGCGTACAGCAAGACATTGGTGGAGACCGTGGCGTTGGCGGTGCGGGCGGGGTTGTCGTTGTGCAGGTCCGAGCCGAAGTCGAAGTTGGTGAAGCCAATGTACGTCAGCGAAGCACCATTGCTGAACTGGCTGATTGGCACGATGTACTTGAGTTGGGCGCGGTAGCCGTCCCAGGAATATTCATTGCTAGCGCCATAGTTTTCCCATTGATAACGGCCATAGAAGTTCGCCGACAGATTAACCCTCGAGTGCGTGTCGATGTCAGTGCCCAGGCCGCTGTACAAGGTGTTCGCGCGATTGGCACTGTTGCTGCCGTGGTCGTAGATCCAGTCGAACGCCACATACCATTCCTTGAACGGCCCGATGGCCAGGCTGCGGCCGGCCAGGTAGTCGATGGAAATCCGCGGTTCGTGTTCCATGAACACGGGGGAGCCGTGGTCCCACACGCCCTTGTCGTGGCTGTTGCCAATGTTGAAAATCTTCGGAATGTCGACGTAGCCATAGAGCTCGAAGGGCCCCTTGCGTCCGAAGTATTCATATTCCAGGTAGATATCGTCGACCGGTTGCGGGCCGAAGCTGATGTCCTTGCTGCCGATGAGCGTGAGGTCCTGGTTGTACCAGTCCGACAGGTAGGCGCCCTTTTTCGAAGGGGCGGCCTCAGGACTGAGGGCTTCGCCTTGGGCGGACACCTCGGTGGGTTGGGCTTGGGTCGTGGCGCTGAGTAGTCCGGTAACGGCGGTCAGTAGCAGGGTGGCTGCCAATAGGCCGGGCGTGGCGCGACACCGGGAAGTGAAGAGCATGGAAAGTCCTTGTTCGTGCGGGCCGAAGCCCGTGTTCCGTGATTGAAAAAAACCGTCGATCCGCTAGCGGCGATCGATTGCGCAAACGTTTGCACATCTCATACCAATTTTTCGCAATGGCTTTAAAAGCATGGAGTTGAAACGGTTTTCCTGTCCTTCTGGTCAGGCTGGGTGCGCCAGATGCTTCACAATCGCCTCAAGTGGCACCAACGTGTTGCACGGGCGAATGCTCGGCACGGCACTGAGGCGGTGGCGTTGCTGTTAGAATCGACCCCCTTGACTGACCAGAGGTATGCCCATGAGCGAGCCGATTCGCCTGACCCAGTACAGCCACGGCGCCGGTTGCGGCTGCAAGATTTCGCCCCAGGTGCTGGAAGTGATTCTGGCCGGCAGTGGTGCGCAGAACCTCGATCCCAAGCTGTGGGTCGGCAATGCTTCCCGCGACGACGCTGCGGTGTATGCCATCGACGAGGAGCGCGGGGTGGTCTCGACCACCGATTTTTTCATGCCGATTGTCGACGATCCCTTCGATTTCGGTCGTATCGCCGCCACCAATGCCATCAGCGACATCTACGCCATGGGCGGTGATCCGCTGATGGCCATCGCGATCCTCGGCTGGCCGGTCAACGTATTGGCCCCGGAAATCGCCCGGGAAGTGATTCGCGGTGGTCGTTCCGTGTGTGATGAGGCCGGTATTCCCCTGGCTGGCGGGCATTCGATCGACGCGCCTGAGCCGATCTTCGGCCTGGCGGTCACGGGCGTGGTGCAAAAGCGCCATATGAAACGCAATGACACGGCCACCGCCGGTTGCCGCTTGTACCTGACCAAGCCCCTGGGCATCGGCATCCTCACCACGGCGGAGAAGAAGGGCAAGCTGCGCGCCGCCGATGTGGGCCTGGCCCGAGACTGGATGTGCACCCTCAACAAACCCGGCAGCCGCTTCGGCAAGCTCGACGGCGTGACCGCGATGACCGACGTCACTGGTTTCGGCCTGCTTGGGCACCTGGTGGAAATGGCTGACGGCAGCCAGTTGACCGCGCGCATCCGCTATGACGCGGTGCCGCGTCTGCCGGGCGTCGAATACTACCTCGACCTGGGCTGTGTGCCGGGCGGTACGCTGCGCAACTACGACAGCTACGCCAGCAAGGTCGGTCGGGTCCAGGAGCTGCACAAGCGAGTGCTGTGCGACCCGCAGACCAGCGGCGGCCTGCTGATTGCCGTTACCGCCGAAGGCGAGGACGAGTTCCTGCGGGTGGCCGCCGAACTCGGCCTTGCGCTGGAGCCCATCGGCGAGTTGGTCGAGCGACAGGGTTACGCGGTCGAGGTGTCTTGATGAGTCATGACATTACCGATTACCGCGACATCTTCCTCAATGACCGACCGATGATGGACACGCGCGCCCCGGTCGAATTCATCAAGGGCGCTTTCCCCGGCGTGGTCAATTTGCCGTTGATGACCGACAACGAACGGCAACGTATCGGCACCTGCTACAAGCAGCAGGGGCAGCAGGCCGCCATCGTCCTGGGGCATCAATTGGTGTCCGGCGAGACCAAGGCCCAGCGCATCCAGGCTTGGGCGGCGTTCGCCAAGGCCCATCCCGACGGTCTGCTGTATTGCTTTCGCGGCGGTTTGCGCTCGCAAATCGTCCAGCAATGGCTCCAGGACGAAGCGGGCATCGATTACCCTCGGGTCGGCGGTGGCTACAAGGCCATGCGCACGTTCTTGCTGGACACCGTCGAACAGGCGGTCGCCCAGTGCGATCTGGTGCTGCTGGGCGGCATGACCGGTACCGGCAAGACCGAAGCGCTGGGCCAGTTGAGCAACAGCCTGGACCTGGAAGGGTATGCCAACCATCGCGGTTCGAGCTTCGGCAAACGCGCCACCGGCCAGCCTTCCAACATTGATTTTGAAAACCGCCTGGCCGTGGACGTGCTGAAAAAACGCGCCGCCGGCATCGAACAGTTTGTGCTGGAAGATGAGAGCCGTGCGGTCGGTAGTTGCGCCTTGCCGCTGTCCTTGTACCAGCGCATGCAGCAGGTTCCGATGGTCTGGCTGGAAGACAGCCTGGAGTGCCGGGTCGAGCGGATCCTGCAGGATTACGTCATCGACCTGTGTGCGGAATTTGTCGCGGTACATGGCGACGAGGGTTTCTCGCTGTTTTCCGAGCGATTGCTGGCAAGCCTGGACAACATCCACAAACGCCTGGGTGGCGACCGTCACCGGCGCTTGAAGGACATCCTGGAAACCGCCCTGGCCGAGCAGGCCCATAGCGGCGCCGTCGACGTGCATCGCGGTTGGATCGAAGGCTTGTTGCGTGAGTATTACGACCCGATGTACGTGTTCCAGCGGGAAAAGAAGGGCTTGCGAATCGAGTTCTCGGGGGAGCAGGCGGCGGTGCTGGAGTATTTGCGCGAGCGAGCGGCCCGGGGAGGGTGAGCTTGCAGGTTCAGGCCAGCCTTAAACTGCTACCCCTGTGGGAGCGAGCTTGCTCGCGATAGCGTCAGCCCAGACAACCCAATCCCCTGTGGCGAGGGAACTTGCTCCCTCGCCACAGGGGATTGGGTTGGTTTGAGGCTCAAGCGTTGGGCTGAGCAGCCTGTGCTGAATTGAAGATTGCCATCGCGAGCAAGCTCGCTCCCACAAAGGGACGTGGCGACTGATCAGGTCGGACAGGTTTCCTGACCATTGTCCAAACCTTGCTTGTAGCTCTGGCTGGTGAGGCTGGCCTTGCCGTTGTGCCAGGTCAGGGTCAGCACATACAGCGAATCGAAGTCCCCGGACGCCCAGTCGTCGGTAATGGTCTGCTTCTTGCCCATGGCCTCACCGGCGACCTTGTTGATCAGCTCCGGCAGGTAGCCATGGGACCAGGCGGTATAGATGGTGGAGTTGTGGTACTTGTCGTGCAGCAATTCGTCCGCCAGGTCGCTGGTGTCGTTGGCTGAAAAATTGATGTTCACCGGCAACCCGAGCTTGATGGCGCTGGGACTGATGGTCATCAGCGGGCGAATATAACTGTAGGAGTTGTCCAGCTCACCCTCTTCGACATTGCGGGTAGGGTTGGCCGCGAACACATAGTCGGCCTTGCCGAATTTTTCCGGCAGCAAGGTGGCCAGGTCGATGGCGCGATTGAGGCCCTGGCAGTTGAGTTGGCCCAGGCCGCCGGCGGGTTTCTCGGCGTGGCGCAGGAACACCAGGGTCTGTACACCGTCGGCTGGCTGGGCGCGGCTGACACTGGACTCCAGCGACAGCACCAGGCCACAGACCACAAGCAGCGTCGGCAGCATCAGCCACGAACGGTGTTTGAAGCGTCGGGCGAAATTCAGTGGGTTCATCATCGAATAATAGTCTTCAGCACGCTTGAGTCAGGCTGACAAACCCTGGCACCGCGAAGCGGCTGGCTTCGGGTGTTTTCCCTGTCGTTACGCCTCGTTGATGCTTCGGAGGCATTGCTCAGAGTCCCTTCGAGCGCTTTGGTTCGATTCCGGTGCACTGTAGCGATCTCCGTCGGGAGATGGGACGAACGTTAACGACAGGATGTTGCGAAATTAAGAAAGGACGACGTGAATTCTGTGACCGGCAGTGATGTGGTCCCCTACATCTTGGATTATCCTCGGGGTTTCCTTCATTTCCGAGCCGACCCCATGCCCGACTTGACCCCATACCCCATCACCCAAAAATGGCCCGCCCAATACCCGGAGTGGCTCCAGCTCTACTCCCTGCCAACCCCCAACGGCGTGAAGGTCTCGATCATGCTGGAAGAGATCGGCCTGCCGTACGAGCCCCACAAAGTGGACTTCGCCAGCAACGACCAGCTGTCGCCCGAGTTCCTTTCCCTGAACCCCAACAACAAGATCCCGGCGATTCTCGATCCCCATGGGCCGGGAGACCAGCCGTTGGCGTTGTTCGAGTCGGGGGCAATCCTGATTTATCTGGCGGACAAGAGCGGACAGTTGTTGGCTCAGGAGTCGGCGGCGCGCTACGAGACGATCCAGTGGCTGATGTTCCAGATGGGTGGGATCGGGCCGATGTTCGGGCAGTTGGGGTTTTTCAACAAGTTCGCCGGCAAGGACTACGAGGACAAGCGGCCACGCGATCGTTATGTCGAGGAAAGCAAGCGTCTGCTCAAGGTGCTTGAGGGTCGTCTGCAAGGACGGGACTGGATCATGGGCGAGCGCTACACCATTGCCGATATCGCCACGTTTCCCTGGGTGCGCAACTTGATCGGTTTTTATGAAGCCGGTGATTTGGTGGGTATCCAGAACTTCCCCAATGTGACGCGAGTATTGGAGCGCTTCCTGGCGCGACCGGCCGTGGCCCGTGGGTTGACGATCCCGGAATGAGCAAGCCGACGACCAGTCGATTCGACTACAAGCAACTGGATGTGTTCAGCGATGTGCCGCTCAAGGGCAATCCGCTGGCGGTGGTGCTCGGAGCGGATGAGCTCAGTGAGGCGCGCATGGCCGCTTTCGCCAACTGGACCAACCTTAGCGAAACCACGTTCCTGTTGGCACCGCGGCACCCGGAAGCCGATTACCGGGTGCGTATTTTCACCACTTCCACCGAGTTGCCATTTGCCGGACATCCGACCCTGGGCAGTTGTCACGCCTGGCTGGAAGCCGGAGGCGTGCCGAAAGGGCAGGAGATCGTGCAGGAATGTGGCGTCGGCCTGGTCAGGATTCGCCGCAGCGATCATGGGTTGGCGTTCCTCGCGCCGCCCTTGCTCAGGTCCGGTCCGCTGGCCGCCGAGCTGCTGGAGCGGGTGTGCAAGGGGCTGGGGCTCGCAGCGGAGGCGATTGTCGAGGCGCAATGGGTCGATAACGGCGCCGGCTGGCTGGCGTTGATGCTCAAGGATCGCCAGCAAGTCCTGACGCTTGAGCCCGATTACCCTCAGTTGCTGGATCTGGCCGTGGGCGTGATCGCGCCCTGGGATCAGGCCGTGGATGGCGATGAGGCCCACTTCGAAGTGCGCGGCTTCATTGCCGGTGATGGCATGCCCGAGGATCCGGCCACCGGCAGCCTGAACGCCGGGCTCGCCCAGTGGATGCTGGGCAAAGGGCTGGCGCCTGCGTCCTACGTGGTCAGCCAGGGACTGACGATGGGCCGGGCCGGGCGCATTCATGTCGAGCAGTTGGGAGAAGAGGTCTGGATTGGTGGCGCCGTCGTGACGTGCATCAATGGCTCATTGACCTTGTGAGGCGATTATTACCCGACGGGTAACACTCTGTTTTCCAGCGGGCGTTTGTGCCCTGGCTGGCCAGGGCATAAGCTTTGCTCCCTGTGATCGAGCACCCTTTCTTGCCCAGGAGTCCCATGTCCAGCCAGTACCCCGAAGCCCGTCCACGCCGCCTGCGTCGCAATGCAAGCCTGCGCAGCCTGTTCCAAGAAACCGAGTTCACCTTGAATGATCTGGTGCTGCCGATTTTCGTCGAAGAAGAAATCGATGATTTTGTGCCGATCAAGAGCATGCCCGGCGTGGTGCGCATTCCTGAGTCGAAGCTGGCCGGTGAGATCGAGCGCTATGCCCGTGCCGGCATCAAGTCGGTGATGACCTTTGGAGTGTCCCATCACCTGGACGACGATGGCAGCGACACCTGGAGCGAGCGCGGCCTGGTGTCACGCATGGCCGGGATCTGCAAGGACGCGGTGCCGGAAATGATCGTGATGTCCGACACCTGCTTCTGTGAATACACCGACCATGGTCACTGCGGCGTGCTCCACGGCGATGAGGTGGACAACGACCGGACCTTGGTCAACTTGGGCAAGCAAGCCGTGGCGGCGGCCCGCGCCGGTGCCGATGTAATCGCGCCATCGGCGGCCATGGACGGTCAGGTCCAGGCGATCCGCAAGGCTTTGGATGAAGCCGGTTTCAGCCAGACGGCGATCATGGCCTATTCCACCAAATTCGCCTCGGCGCTTTATGGGCCGTTCCGCGAGGCTGGCGGCAGCGCGCTGAAAGGCGACCGCAAGAGCTACCAGATGAACCCGATGAATCGCCGCGAAGCCCTGCGCGAATCGCTGCTCGACGAGCAGGAAGGTGCCGATGCGCTGATGGTCAAGCCGGCCGGCGCCTACCTCGATATCATCCGCGACATTCGTCAGGCTTCGAACTTGCCGCTGTCGGCCTATCAGGTCAGTGGCGAATACGCGATGATCAAGTTCGCCGCCCAGGCCGGCGCCATCGACGAAGCCCGCGTGGTCCGCGAGAGCCTTGGCGCAATCAAGCGGGCAGGGGCAGACCTGATCTTCACCTACTTCGCCATGGACCTGGCGCTGAGCGGGATCTGATCTCGCGCTGCTTCTGCCTGCATCAATAATGTTGCCTGTGCCGCCGTCATCGCGAGCAAACTCGCTCCCACATGGGGTTTTGGGTTGGACAGAAGATTCAGGTTCACCACCATTCCCCTGTGGGAGCGAGCCTGCTCGCGATAGCGGTGGGTCAGCTTGCATCAATGTTGGCTATGCCGCCGTCATCGCGAGCAAGCTCGCTCCCACATGGGGTTTTGGGTTGGACAGAAGATTCAGGTACACCACCATTCCCCTGTGGGAGCGAGCCTGCTCGCGATAGCGGTGGGTCAGCTTGCATCAATGTTGGCTATGCCGCCGTCATCGCGAGCAAGCTCGCTCCCACATGGGGTTTTGGGTTGGACAGAAGATTCAGGTACACCACCATTCCCCTGTGGGAGCGAGCTTGCTCGCGAAAGCGGTGGATCAGCTTGCATCAGTGGTGTTTGTGCCGCCGTCATCGCAAGTAAGCTCGCTCCCACATTGGGCATAGCCCGCATCCACTTTTGATCGTATGGTTGCTCCGGAATAATGAAGCGATGGAGCACCATGCAATTCAACCGATTGATGATCAGCCTCGCGGCGTTGCTGGCCCTGGCCGGTTGCGGCAGCCGTCAGGCCCAGGAGCCCGAGCGCCAGCCCGCTGAGGTCAAGAAGCAGATTGTGCAGCTGTTGCCGGCCAAGACGGCGGATCGCGAAGGTTGGGCGACTGACATCTACGTGGCCTTCGCGGCCCAGCAGATTCCGTCCACGACGCAGAATATCTGCGCAGTCCTGGCGGTGACCGAGCAGGAGTCGACGTTCCAGGCCGACCCGCCGGTGCCGGGGCTGGGCAAGATCGCCCGTCAGGAAATCAACCGCCGCGCGGCGAAGGTGCACATCCCGGAGCTGTTGGTCAGCGGCGCGCTCCAGGTGCGTTCGCCCAATGGCAAAAGCTACAGCGATCGGCTCAACGCGGCTCGCAGTGAGAGAGAACTGAGCGGGATTTTCGATGATTTCATCGGCATGGTGCCGCTGGGCAAGACCCTGTTTGGCGGTTTCAATCCGGTGCACACCGGTGGGCCGATGCAGGTCAGCATCGCGTTTGCCCAGGCCAATGCGCGGGATTATCCATACACGGTGGATGGCTCGATTCGTCGCGAAGTGTTCAGCCGCCGTGGCGGGATGTACTTCGGTATCGCGCATTTGCTGGGCTATCCGGTGAGCTATACCGAGCCGTTGTATCGTTTCGCCGATTTCAATGCCGGGTGGTACGCCAGTCGCAACGCGGCTTTCCAGCATGCGGTGAGTGTGGCGTCGGGCATTTCCCTGGCGCTGGATGGCGATCTGATCGCGCACGATTCAATCATGCCGGGCAGTACGGAGCTGGCGGTGCGCACGCTGGGCAAGTCGTTGGGCCTGCGCAACCCGACCATTCGTGATCAATTGGAGCAGGGCGACAGCCTGGCGTTCGAGGACAGCAAGCTCTACAAGCGTGTGTTCGAACTGGCTGAGCGGGCCGAGGGCAAGCCGCTGCCACGGGCGGTATTGCCGGGGATCGTGCTCAAGAGCCCGAAGATCACGCGCAAGTTGACCACGGCGTGGTTTGCCAAGCGTGTGGATGAGCGTTATCAGCGCTGCATGGCGCGGGCGGCGGGGCGCTAGCCAGGCGTTGGGGGATGAAAAAGCCCGGCGGATGAGGCCGGGCTTTCAGGGTGGCGGGGTGGGGGCGGTCGCTGCGCGCCCGAGCGGGAGTAAGCTCCTTCGCCACAGAGGGTGTTGCCGATCAATTGTTGCGGTCAATCCACTCATGCGTGGTTTTCGATCAGGCGATCAGAGCCACCTTCGGCAACACGGCGTTCCAGCAGGCGATCAGAGCCACCTTCAGCGACACGGTTTTCGATCAGGCGGTCAGAGCCACCTTCGGCAACACGGCGTTCCAGCAGACGATCGGAGCCACCTTCAGCGACGCGGTTTTCGATCAGGCGATCAGAGCCACCTTCGGCAACACGGCGTTCCAGCAGACGATCGGAGCCACCTTCAGCGACGCGGTTTTCGATCAGGCGGTCAGAGCCACCTTCGGCAACACGGCGTTCCAGCAGACGATCGGAGCCACCTTCAGCGACGCGGTTTTCAATCAGACGGTCAGAGCCACCTTCGGTGACGCGACGTTCCAGCAGGCGATCGGCACCGCCTTCAGCGACACGGTTTTCGATCAGGCGATCAGAACCGCCTTCGGCGACGACGGGCTGCGAGGAGGCGGCAAATACGTTGGCGGCCAGTACGGAGAAAGCGAGGCTGAGGATGACTTGGCGTTTCATGATGGTGTGCTCCGGGGGTGCAGTTGTTTGTGTGGGGCCATTGTTGTCCCGGGCGATCATCAAGAGAACTTCATTGGCATGATGGTGAACATCGATGGCAGTGATAGCTCGTTGGTTGCATCGATGTCGGTTGATCCCGCGAGGTTGCCCCCGGTGTGCGCGTCGTCCCCCGGGAGGAACACTGCCAGGTTTGTGGGCTCTACCGGGTAACCCACAGGCAGGAGGCAAGTTCATGTATCAGTTATTCGGTTACAGGCAGTCCGGCTCCGCAGCGGTGGAGATTGCCCTGGATCTTTGCGATGTGGCCTATCGGCGGGTCGATGCCTATTCGACAGAGGACAGTGACGCAGCGAAAGCCCTCGAGGCGCTCAACCCGCAGAAACAGGTTCCGACCTTGCAGTTGCCGGACGGCTCGGTGCTGACCGAAGCGGCGGCGATCCTGATTCACCTCGGGCTGACCTTTCCCGCCTCGAAGCTGCTCCCCGACGACGCAGCCCAACGTGCGCAAGCCATCAGGGGGCTGGTCTATATCGCGGCCAATTGCTACACGCCCATCGGCATCATCGATTTTCCAGAACGCTGGCTGGACGATGCGGACGAAGCGACTCGGCAACGCTTGGTATCGGGCACCCAGCAACGGCTGTACCGCAACTGGGCGCTGTTTGCCGACCAGTTCCCGGCCCAACCGTTTCTAGGCGGTGCCGAGCCGGGGGCGCTGGATATCCTGGCGGCGGTGATCACGAAGTGGAGAAACACGCGGGAGGCCATGCTGAACGCCCGTCCGGAGTTTTACGGATTGTTGGAACGTATTGACCGCCATCCGCGCGTTGCACCGGTGCTGTCGTTGCATTGGCCTTTGTAGGAGCTGTCGAGCGAAGCGAGGCTGCGATCTTTGCGCTGACGCTGGAATCTCAAGCGAAAGATCAAAAGATCGCAGCCTTCGGCAGTTCCTACAGGTCAAGGACACGCCTTGCGTACAGCCGCTTGCTCGACCAGGCCGACAAACTGCCGGACGTTCTGCTGATGCGCCGCCACCAGTTCGTCGATACTGGCCCCCGCCGGCGTTTGCAGGCTGCTGCGACAGGTGAGGGGGCGGGCGTCGCCACTCAGGTCGCGCAGTCGCCATTGCACGTCCATGCGGGCATAGCGGCCGGGGATCGAGTCAAAGCGCTGCACGTCCACCCGCAGCGATGATTTCGGCGCGCCAGGGTTGCTCAGTTGTTCGTCCAGGCTGCTGTGCAGTTCATCTGCCAGGCTGGCGCCCCACCATTCGGTTTCCAGGATCGCCAACCCACTGTTGCCCTGGCGAATGACCATCTGGGTGCGATCCACCTGGGGTGGGACGCTCACCTGTTCGATCTGGATGTCCGCGCCGGCACGTGACTGGCCCGTCGGCTGAACCGGGCTCAGGGTGTGGTAGTGGATCGGATCGCTGCGACAGGCACCGAGCAGCAGCGCCACGGCAACCAGGGTGAGTTTCAGCGTCAGTGGCATGGGACGGGCTCCTGTGTTCATTCTTTCACCGGCAATCTGAGGTTCTCTGCCGGTGCGTCCTTGGGACGACCGCGAAGCAGCGATTCGGGGTGGCGGCTCAGGTAGTCCGACAGCTCGCGCAGCGAGCGCGACATGCGTCCCAGGTCGTCCAGGGTCTGGGTCAGTTGTTCGCGCTGCGGTGAATCTTCGGCCAGGGTCGAGTTGGCCGATTGCAGCGTCTTGCTGACGTCCTGCAAGGTACTTTGCACGCCTGGCAGGGTCTTGCTGTTGAACTGAGCCAAGCCTTTGCGCAGCTCCACCAGATTGCCATCCAGGTTGCCGGCGATACTTTCCAGCGGCAGTTTGTTGATCCGCTCGACCATCGTCTGCAGTTGTTCCTGCAATTGCTGGAGGCTGCCCGGGAGGGTCGGTATACGCACGGGGCGGGCGCTGGGGTCGAAGGCCACTTTTTCAGCCTTGGGGTAGAAGTCCAGCGAGATGTACAACTGCCCTGTCAGCAGGTTGCCGCTGCGGGCCTGGGCGCGCAGGCCGCGCTCGACGAAGCTGCCGATCAGGCGGGCGCCAGCGGCTTCGTCTTCGGGGTCGTGGTTGAGAGACTTGAGCAGTTTTTCATGGGCCTTGCCCAGGCGCTGAGGGTAGATCACCACGCCGACGTTGACCGGAAAGCTGCGTTGCTTCTCATCGAAATCCAGGTTGATGGCCACCACCCTGCCGACTTCCACGCCGAGGAACTCTACTGGCGCACCGACGCGCAACCCGCGCAGGGCCTGGTCAAAACGCAGGGCCAGGTATTGCCCTTTGCCATCGGGCGGGGCGAGGGCGCTCTGCTGGTCGGCAAACAGTTCGAAAGTCTTGTCTTCGCTGGCAACGGTGTCGTTGGGGTTGTATTCCGGCGCCCGGAACGCGATACCGCCCAGCAGCAAGGCCGAGAGCGATTCGGTCTTGACGGCGAAACCGTTGGCACCGACGTTCACGTCCACGCCGCTGACGTTCCAGAACCGGGTGTTTTCAGTGACATACACATCGTTGGGCGCGTTGACGAACACGTCGATGTTGACGCCTTTGCCATCGGCGTCCAGGGCGTAGGACACCACCTGGCCCACCGGGATCTTGCGCAGGTACACCGGCGAGCCGATGTCCAGCGAGCCGAGGTCCTGGGAGTGCAGGGTGAAGCGTTTGCCTGGTTCGCCGTAAGTAATGGGGGGCGGGTTTTCCAGGCCGGTGAAGGATTTGGCGCGCACTTTCGACTGGCCGGCGTCGGCGCCGATGAAGTCACCGGACAGCAGCGTGTCGATCCCCGAGATCCCGCCGGCCCCGATGCGCGGCCGGACGACCCAGAACACCGAGTCTTCGTGAGTGAAGGTGTCGGCGGTCTTGGCGAGCTTGACCGTGGCGGTGACATTCTTCTGGTCGTTGCTCAGTTGCACGTCGGTGACCTGGCCGATGACCACGTTGCGGTATTTCACCTGGGTCTTGTTGGCGGTCAGGCCCTGGCCGGTCTTGAAGGTGATGGTAATGGTCGGGCCTTCCTGCAGCCAGTTGTGGACCACCAGGGAAATACCCACCAGCACTGCGATGATCGGCACGATCCACACCAGCGACACCGTCCAGCGGCGGGTGGTGACGTGGGCCCGGCCGGGTGCGGGTTGTTGCCCGTCAGTGGCTTGCGACTTCATCCATGACCTCCTCGGATGGTTGAGTGTCCCAGATCAGCCGGGGGTCGAAACTCATGGCCGACAGCATGGTGAACAGCACCACGAGGCCGAAGAACAGGATCCCCGGTCGCGGTTCGATATCGCTCAGTGCCTGGAACTTGACCAGGGCGGCCACCAGGGCCACCACCAGCACATCGAGCATCGACCAGTAGCCGATGACTTCCACCAGCCGGTACAGCTTCGCCCGCTGGACCTGGGCCCAGGTGCTGCGCCGCTGTGCGGTCACCAGCAGCAGGGTCAGGACCACGAACTTGATGCCGGGCACCGCGATGCTGGCGATGAAGATGATCAGGGCGATGTCCCAGGCGCCGCTTTGCCAGAACTCGATGACTCCGCTGATGATGGTGCTGTCGGCGCCTTCGCCGAGCATCTGGGTATTCATGACCGGAAGCAGGTTGGCCGGGATGTAGAACACCAGCGCCGCGAGCATGTAGGCCCAGGTGCGGGTGATGGCGTCGGGTTTGCGTCGGTGCAGGGCGGCGTCGCAACGCGGGCAGGCTTGGGGTTCGTCGTTCATGTCGCAGGCCAGGCCGCAACTGTGGCACAGGCACAGGTTCAAGTCGCGGGCGTCTGGCGGGGTGTCCAGCGGCTGGCTGTTCATAGGCTGTCCCACAAGTCGCGGACATCGCGTCCGGCAATGCGAATCATCAGCAGGCTCAGGGCCGCCAGCGCGAACAGGCCGATGCCTGGGAGTACGTCCAGCAGGCCGGCGAGCTTGATCACCGCTACCAGCGCGCCCAGCAGGCAAACCTCCAGCATGCTCCAGGGCCGCAGGGTTTCCAGGCTGCGCATGCACAGGCTGAACCCTGGTGCCCGTCGCCGGAGGTAGGCATGGCCCAGCACCCAGAGCAGCAGCGCCAGTTGGAAGGCCGGTGCAATGATGATCGCCACCGCTGTCACCAGGGCGATGAAGGTGATGGGGCCCTGGCTCAGCGCCACGATGGAATCCCACAACGTCGCGCTGTTGCTCAAGCCTTGGAGGCGAATGCTCATCACCGGGTAGAGGTTGGCGAAAGCCCATAGCACCGCAGCGGTCACGCTCAGGGCCAGACGCTGTTCGATGGTCAGGCCGTTGTAGCGCTGGATCACCGCGTGACAGCGCACGCACGTGGCTTTTTGATGCGGGGCGAGCACAACCGGCTCGTACACCGCATCGCAATGTTCACAAATGATCAGTCGGTCGGTGGCGGCCATCAGGATGCTCGCAGGAACAACCCCTTCAATATAGAAGTGTGTTGAGAATGAGCAACCCGATGGAAGGGATCATTCGCCGCGAATGTATTGCTCCAGTTGTCTGATCAGGTCGGCCTGCTCGGCGATGGCTTCCTTGACCAGGTCGCCAATGGACAGTAGCCCGACGAGCTTGCCGTCTTCTACCACCGGCAAATGTCGCAGGTGTTTTTCGGTCATGATGCTCAGGCAAGTCTCGACATTCTGGTGCGGGTCGATGGTGATCACGGGGGATACCATGATGTCGCTGACCTTCGTGCCCACCGACGAGCGACCGTGCAGGACCATTTTGCGTGCATAGTCGCGCTCGCTGATGATCCCCAGCACTTTCTCGTCCTTCACCACCAGCAAGGCACCGACGTTTTTCTCGGCCATGCGCATCAGGGCCTGCAATACCATGTCGTCCGGTGAGATGGTGTGCACTTGCTGGTTCTTATCGTCTTTTAGCCGGAGCAACTGCGCGACGGTTTTCATGGGAAGCCTCGGGGTGTTGTTTTTGCTGGTTGTTAAAGCATCGTAGACCCAACGGCGCAGAGCAAGCGGTAAAGCGGCGGCCAGTCGTCCAAAAGCGTCATTGTCGGTGAATTTCTTCGAACTATGGGCGCGCGCTGTTGTGGCGAGGGAGCTTGCTCCCGCTGGGCTGCGCAGCAGCCCCGGTTTTTGGCACTGGCCCGATATACCGAGGTGGCCGGTTTTGGGCTGCTTCGCACCCCAGCGGGAGCAAGCTCCCTCGCCACAGGAGCAGGTCACTTGGGCAGGTGAAGTTCTCTCGCCGCAGGTAGAATCGTCGCCTACGCAAAATTCGAGGTTGCAGCGGTGGATTTACAGCAGGGCTTCGTCCTGACCCGGCATTGGCGCGACACCCCGGCCGGCACCGAAGTCGAGTTCTGGCTGGCGACCGACGCCGGTCCCCGGCGCGTGCGCCTGCCGGTGCAGACGTCGGTGGCCTTCGTGCCGCAGATCCAACGCGGCCAACTCGAAGCCTTGCTGCAAGGGGAGAAGGAGATAGAGCTACGCCCCTTGGACCTGCTGGATTTCGAACATCGCCCAGTGCTGGGCCTGTATTGCCAGCAACACGCCCAATTGATGCGCCTGAACGGCACTTTGCGCCGCGCCGGTGTGGAGGTGTTCGAAGCGGACATCCGGCCGCCGGAGCGCTACCTGATGGAACGCTTCATCACCGCCCCGGTGTGGTTTGGCGGTACACCGGCCGCCGATGGCCTGCTGGTGGATGCCCAGATGAAGCCGGCCCCCGACTACCGTCCACCGTTGCGCCTGGTGTCCCTGGACATTGAAACCACCGCCCAGGGCGATTTGTATTCCATTGCCCTGGAAGGCTGCGGCGAGCGTCAGGTCTACATGCTCGGGCCGCCTAATGGCGACGATACCGGTGTGGATTTCCAGCTGGAATACTGCGAATCGCGCACGCTGCTGTTGAAGAAACTCAACGACTGGTTCGCCCGTTTCGACCCTGACGCGATCATTGGCTGGAACCTGGTGCAGTTCGACCTGCGGGTGCTGCATGAACATGCCCGGCGGTTGGCGGTGCCGTTACGCCTGGGGCGCGGTGGCGAAGAAATGCAATGGCGCGAGCACGGCGCACGCAACAATCATTTTTTCGCCTCGGCGGCTGGTCGGTTGATCATCGACGGCATCGAGTCCTTGCGCTCGGCGACCTGGAGCTTCTCGTCGTTCAGCCTGGAAAACGTCGCCCAGACGCTGTTGGGGGAGGGCAAGTCCATCGACAACCCGTACCAGCGCATGGACGAGATCAATCGCATGTTCGCCGAGGACAAGCCGGCCCTGGCCCGCTACAACCTCAAGGACTGCGAACTGGTGACGCGGATCTTCGCCAAGACCGAACTGCTCAAGTTCCTCTTGGAACGGGCCAGTGTCACCGGCCTGCCGGCGGACCGCAGTGGTGGTTCGGTGGCGGCCTTCACGCACCTGTACATGCCGCTGATGCACCGCCAGGGCTTCGTTGCACCCAATCTCGGCCAGCGTCCGCCCGAGGCCAGCCCGGGTGGGTTTGTCATGGATTCCCAGCCGGGGCTTTACGAGTCGGTGTTGGTGCTGGACTACAAGAGCCTGTATCCGTCGATCATCCGCACCTTCCTGATCGACCCGGTGGGTTTGATCGAAGGGCTGCGTCACCCGGATGGCCCGGAGTCGGTGCCGGGCTTTCGTGGGGCACGCTTCTCCCGTACTCGACATTGCCTGCCGGCTATCGTCGCGCGGGTCGCCGAAGGCCGGGAGACCGCCAAGCGCGAACACAATGCGCCGCTGTCCCAGGCGTTGAAAATCATCATGAACGCCTTTTATGGCGTGCTCGGTTCCAGCGGCTGTCGCTTCTTCGATCCGCGCCTGGCCTCGTCCATCACCCTGCGCGGCCACCAGATCATGCAGCGCACCCGCCAGTTGATCGAAGCCCAGAGCCATGTGGTGATCTACGGCGATACCGACTCCACCTTCGTCTGGTTGCGTCGTGCCCATGGTCAGGAGGAGGCGGCGAGGATCGGTCGCGAGTTGGTGGCGCACGTCAATCAATGGTGGCGTGAGCACGTGCGTACCGAGTTCGGGTTGGAGAGCGCGCTGGAGCTGCAGTTCGAAACGCATTTCAAGCGCTTTCTGATGCCGACCATCCGGGGCGCCGAGGAGGGCAGCAAGAAACGCTACGCCGGGCTGGTGACCCGCGCCGACGGCAGCGACGAAATCGTCTACAAAGGCCTGGAAACCGTGCGTACCGACTGGTCGCCGCTGGCCCGACAGTTCCAGCAGGAGTTGTACGGGCGGATCTTCCACCGCAAGCCCTACCAGGATTATGTGCGCGATTATGTGCAGCAGACCCTGGCCGGTGCGTTCGATGATCGGCTGGTCTACCGCAAGCGTCTGCGGCGGCCGCTGGACGACTACGAACGCAACGTCCCACCCCACGTGCGGGCCGCGCGGCTGGCCGATGAGTTCAACCAGCGCCAGGGCCGTCCGCGGCAATACCAGAATGGCGGCTGGATCAGCTACGTCATCACCGTCGCCGGCCCCGAGCCGCTGGAGATTCGCAGTGCGCCAATCGATTACGACCACTACGTGACCAAACAGCTACAGCCGGTGGCGGATGCGATCCTGCCGTTTGTGGACGATGATTTTTCGACGTTGGTGGGGGGGCAGATGGGGTTGTTCTGATGGGGGATGCCTTTTTGTTTGGCTGGATGCCTTTGTGGCGAGGGAGCTTGCTCCCGCTGGGCTGCGCAGCGGCCCCTTTTGCGATCGTTTCGCGATCGAGCGGGAGCAAGCTCCCTCGCCACAACAAGCGTTTTGCGTGAGGACTACACCATCGCCAACCGCTGCTTGCCCTGGGGCTGGGGAAATATCAGGTCGAGGGCGCTCAGGTCCTGAGGCTCGAGCCTGAGGTTCGCCGCTTCGGCATTCAAGTGCACGTGTTCAGGCCGCACAGCCTTGGGAATCGCAATCACATTGTCCTGGCGCAGCAACCAGGCCAGTGCGATTTGCGCCGACGTTGCGCGATGGCGTTCGGCGATTTGTCCCAGGGTGTGATCCTTGAGCAGGTGTCCGCCCTGGCCGACCGGGCAGTAAGCCATGATTGGCATGCGCGGTTGCTGGCACCAGGGCAGCAGATCGAATTCGATGCCGCGTTCCTGCAGGTTGTACAGCACCTGATTGGTGGCGCAGGCCGGCGAGGCCAGTTCCTCAAGGTCATCGACGTCAAAGTTCGAGACACCCCAACGGCCGATCTTGCCTTCTTCGCGCAGACGCTCGAACGCTTCGACGGTTTCCTCCAAGGGGTACTGTCCGCGCCAGTGCAACAGATAAAGGTCGATGTAATCGGTGTCGAGCCGGCGCAAACTGCGTTCGCAAGCGAGGGGAATACCTTTGCGACTGGCGTTGTGGGGATAGACCTTGCTCACCAGGAACACCTGGTCGCGCAGGCCGGTGATCGCTTCGCCAACGACGGTCTCGGCACCGCCTTCGGCATACATCTCCGCCGTGTCGATCAGGGTCATGCCCAGTTCGATCCCCAACCGCAAGGCGGCTACTTCTTTCTTGTGATGGGACGGTTCTTCACCCATGCGCCAGGTGCCCTGGCCGATTACCGGTACGGACACACCCGCCAATTCCAGCGTCCTCATGCCTGTCTCCTGTTTTTTGAGCTTTGACGTGTGGCAGCAGGATAGACCAAGTGTTCACGCATTGATCGTTCCCATGCTTTGCGTGGGAATGCAGCCTGGGATGTTCTGCGTCCCAAAAAGCGTAACGCAGAGTGTTACAGAAGGCGTTCCCACGCGGAGCATGGGAACGATTCGGCGGGGGAGTTACTTCGCGGAGAACTTCAGCACCATGGTCTGGGTGTAGGTCTGGCCCGGATCAAGCCGCGTCGAAGGGAAGTTCGGCTGGTTTGGCGAGTCGGGGTAGTGCTGGGTTTCCAGGGTGAACGCGCCCCAATGCGGATAGACCTTGCCTTGCTTGCCCTTGACGGTGCCGTCGAGGAAGTTGCTGGTGTAGAACTGCACGCCAGGCTCGGTGGTGTAGAGCTGCAGGCGTCGTCCGGACTCGGTGTCATACACCTCGGCGGCCAGTTTGGTCACGTCACCCTTGGCGTCCAGCGCCCAGTTGAAATCGAAGCCGCCCTGTTTCGGTTCGGCGAATTTGAGTTGTGGGTGATCAGCCTTGATATGGGTGCCGATGGCGGTGGGTTGGGTGAAATCCATCGGTGTGCCGGCCACGGGGGCCAGTTCGCCGATGGGAATGAGTTTACCGGTGACTGGCGTGTAGTGGGCCGCGTGCAGGGTCGCGACCTGCTCGAGTATGTCGCCGTTGCCTGCGCCGGCCAGGTTGAAATAGCTGTGGTTGGTCAGGTTCAGCACCGTGGGCTTGTCGGTGGTGGCCTTGTACTCGATGCGCAACTCGTTCTGTTCGTTGAGGCTGTAGGTGACGTCGGTTTTCAACGCACCGGGAAAACCCATCTCGCCATCGGGTGACAGGTAGCTCAGGGTGACGCCCACCGAGTCCTTGGCATTATGGGGCTGGGCTTTCCAGACGCGCTTGTCGAACCCTTGCGGCCCGCCGTGCAAGGAGTTGCCATGGTCGTTCTGCGGCACTTGGTAACGCTTGCCGTCCAGCTCGAAGGCCCCGTCGGCCAGGCGATTGCCGAAGCGGCCGATGGTCGCGCCGAAATACACGCTGCCATTCTTCTGATAACCCTGCACATCGTCGAAACCGAGCACGATGTCGGCGACCTTGCCGTTTTTGTCCGGCACGCTCAATGACTGGAGGATGCCTCCATAGGTGATGACCGTAGCCTCCATGCCATGACTGTTGCGCAGTACGAATTTTTCCACCGCCGTGCCGTCATCGGTCTTGCCGAACGCACCGCGTTCATTGGTCAGGCCGGCAGCCTGGGAAGCCGAGGTGGCGATCATCAGAGACACTCCGAGGGCCGTGAGCAGTTGTCTGGATTCAAGCATGGTATGACCTTCCTTCCTGTTGTTTTGTTGTTGTTTTAACGCGGGTCGAGTCCGTTACTGGTCGGACAGCGATGAAGGCTTTTGTGTCTAGTAGTCTTTCTATTTGAAGGGTGAAAATGGATTTATAGCCATAAATGCAGATTTATCAATTAAAAAGTAAGACTAATTAGACAAAAAAGACTCTGCTGAAGGTCGAGGATTTTTTCCGGACACTGCACTTTTGCGATTTTTGCCGCTCTATCCATGGCCTGGAAGCGGCGACCCCCATCGCTTCCCCCTGCCCAGATTGAGACTCGATGGCCGGTGTTTTTTCTTCTGTGACGAGGTTGCGTGGTGCCTGCATGGCAGGGTTGGTCGGTGTGTCGATGCTGTTCAGCGGCGGCTGCAGCCATCAACAGGGGCAGGACATGGTCACGCAGTTCAGCAACGCCAAGCCTCAGGAGTTCTTGCAGACCAGCGTCGACCGCATGGCCACGTTGGCCATGCACGACAACCTGCAAAGCCTCTATCTGCTGATGAGCAAGCTTTACCTGCGCAACCCCGAGGAACTGCGCAAGTCCGGCTTTCTCGACGCCCGCACTGCGGAAAAACAGGTGCGCATGGCCATCGAGCAGCAACAACCCTTGCCGACCCTGGGTGGCAAGAAGGACCTGGCCGCCCTGAGCTATGCCATGAGCCCGGAGTTTCTCGGTGACCGGGTCGGGGCGTTCATCTATGCCATCGGCAGCATGCTGGTCACCGCCCATGGCAATCGCCTCGAGTTCTATATGACCGACACCATCGACCCGCGTTTTGTCAGCAATGCGGCACGCAACATCGAAAAAGCCACCTGGCTGCTCAGCCAGCGGCAGAACAAGGACGGCAAGCCGTTGCTGTTTTCCAATGAGATTTCGGAGGAGGGCAGCAACCTGAGTTTCGCCGTCGAGTTCGGCAAAATCGTCGCCCGATTGGACCTGCTGACCCAGATGCTCGACGAGCGCTACCGGCGTATCGGCTTGAATTATGCCCAGAGCCTGCTGTTCCTCAATTTCCTGCCGGTTCAATGAATAGAGGGAAAAAGGAATAAAGATAGATCATATCGATATAGGGAGTTATAAGAAAAATCGCTATGCTCGCGGCCAGATTTTTCACGCGGTCGTGCTGAGACGGGTTTAATGGATTTCGGTAATGTCGGTTTAGTCGTTGCAGGCCTGGTGGTCGGCTTCATCGTTGGAATGACCGGCGTCGGCGGTGGTTCGTTGATGACCCCGATCCTGTTGTGGTTTGGTATCAACCCGGCGACGGCGGTGGGTACGGATCTGCTGTACGCGGCCATTACCAAGTCTGGCGGTGTACTGGTTCATGCCAGGAACCGCAACATCGACTGGGCCATCACCGGCTGGTTGACGTTGGGCAGCGTGCCGGCGGTCGGCCTGACCCTGTGGTTCCTCAGCAGCCTGCACAGCTCGCCCGACGCCATGAACGCGGTGATCAAGCAAGCCTTGGGCTTTGTGTTGTTCGCCACCGCCCTGGCCATCCTGTTCAAGAAACGCTTGCTGCAATTCGCCCACGACCGTGCCGGCGGTCACTACAACCCCTCCGGTACGCGTCTCAATGTGCTCACGGTCATCACCGGTCTGGTGTTGGGGACGATGGTTGCGTTGACGTCCATCGGCGCCGGCGCCCTGGGCACTGTCGCGTTGTTCATCCTCTACCCGTTCCTGGTCACCAAGCGCCTGGTGGGCACCGAGATCGCCCATGCCGTGCCGCTGACCCTGGTCGCTGGCCTGGGCCATGCGAGCATGGGCAACATGGACTGGCACATCCTGGGTTTCCTGCTGATCGGTTCGTTGCCGGGTATCTACCTGGGCAGTCATTTGTCGGGACGTATCTCTGACGAGCTGCTGCGCCCCTGCCTGGCGGTGATGCTGGCGATGATCGGGTTCAAGCTGGCGTTCTGAGTACCCAGTTCGAAAATGAATCTGTGGGTTCTCACCGATCCAATGTGGGAGCGAGCTTGCTCTCGATAGCGGTGTGTCCGCAAATTGATATCGACTTGAAAATCGTCATCGCGAGCAAGCTCGCTCCCACAATAGTCCTCGCCAAACCCTCGCACCAAAAATTGCTCTTACTTTCCTAGTGGTTGCGCAATGACCCCCCTGGCCTAAGCTTCAAGGCAGGCGCAGTATTGAGCGACTCTCGCGGAACAATCGCCGCCCTGTGCAATCAGTACAGCGTAAATATCAAAAGGAGAGGCGCATGCTCATTCGGTCGTTGACCTTCGCTACCTTGCTGGCCATCGCCGGCCCCCTGTTCGCTGCCGATGGCGACTCACCCTTGGTGGCGGATGCAGGCAGAGCACGCCCCCTGATCGTCATCGCGCCCAGTACGGTCGACCCTGCCTGGGTCAGCCTGAAAAAGGCCCTGGATGAACCTGCCGGCAAGCAAGGTTTTTCCGAGCGCAACATGGTGCTCTACACCGTGCTCAATACCATGGGGCAGCGCGATGGCAAGGACCTGGACCCGCAAAGCACCATGGCGTTGATCCGCTCCCTCAAGCTGGGCGCCGGGGCCCAGACCAAGATCATTCTGGTGGGCAAGGATGGGGAAAAGAAGCTTGAGCATTCCGGGGCGATCGAATTGAAAGAGCTCTTCGACACCGTCGATAAACTCCCCGCCGCGGAAAAAGAAGCGACACCCCCGGCGCCACCTCCCGCGCCAGAGCCCGCACCGGCCAAGGATGCGAAAGGCGCCAAGCCTGGCAAGGCAGCCAAGCCGGCGGGGCCGGTGAAGCCGTTGGATGATTGACGCTTCTGTGGCGAGGGAGCTTGCTCCCGCCGGGCTGCGAAGCGGCCCCAAATCTGTCAGTCAATGATCATTGAAAAAAGCATAGGGCTGCTGCGCAGCCCAGCGGGAGCAAGCTCCCTCGCCACAGGGGGACTCGTGGCTTTTTATTGGCCATCCAACGCCGTCAGGATCCGATGCGCCGCCTTCACCCGCTCCTCGATCGGGTAGTTCTTGTTGGCAAGCATCACGATTCCCATGTCCTTTCCGGGCACGAACGCTGCGTACGCGCCGAAACCGTTGGTGGATCCGGTCTTGTTGATCCAGGCGCCGTTCGGCGCTGGGCGGGGCGGGTCGAGCGGTTCGACTTTTTGCGGAGTCAAGGCCATCTGCGGTGTGTTGCCAGCGAGCAGGTCGTCCAAGGTAAACGGGGCGGGGTAGAACTCCCAGCCCAGCCCTTGATTCATCCCGCCAACCTTGTAGAAACCCGTATGCGTCGTGGCGATGGCTTGCTTCAGGTCCGCGTCCAGTTTTTCAGGTCGCAGGTTGGCCTCGACGAAACGAATCAGGTCCGTTGAACTGGTCTTGACCCCGTAGGCTTCGGAATCCAATGCGCCGGTGCCGACTCGTACGGGCTTGCCGTCCTTTGCATAGCCTTGGGCGTATCGGCCCATCTGATCCTGCGGCACCCGCACATAGCTGTGCTTGAGGCCCAACCCTGGCATCAGCGTGCGCTCCATCACCTCGTCAAATGGCTGCCCCAGGCTGCGGGCCGCCAGATAGCCGAACAGGCCGATGCTCGGGTTTGAATAGAGCCGCTGGGTGCCGGCCGGGTAGAGCGGTTTCCAGGTCTTGTAGTAATTGAACATCCGGTCCGCATGATCCGCCTCGTCGGGAAACTGCAACGGCAGGCCGCCGGCGGTGTAGGTGGCGAGATCGAGCAGACGGGTGCCCTCCAAGGCGCTGCCACGCAGCTCGGGCGCAAAGCGACTGGCCGGATCCGCCAGGGACAGTTTGCCCTGGGCCTGGGCATAGGCGCCGAGGGTGGCGGTGAAGGTCTTGCTGACCGAGCCGATTTCGAACAGGGTCTGGTCGGTGACAGGTTTTTTCGTGTCCTTGGCGGCGAGGCCATAATTGAAAAACCGGCGTTGGCCGTTGTGCGTGATCGCCACCGCCATGCCCGCGATGTCCTGTTGTTTCATCAAGGGCTGGATGACGGCATTGACCGTGTCTTCAATGCGCTCCTGGGCAAAGCCCACGGGCGTCCCGCAGACCAGGAGACAAGTCCCGGCGAGTATCGATCTGGCAATTTGCATGGTGCAGCGCTCTCGTTGGCCTTCCTAGAGGGGGGCAATCTAGGGCGTTTTTGGCTGCCCGGCAATCCGAGGCGATCGGGCCGGGGCACGTTTCTGAGCAGTCTGACAAGGCTGCGGGAATCTTCCCACAAAACGACCCGGTTGCCCGACGCGCCCGCGCCTCAAGCCAAACCACACAAAGCGGCGGCTGCCGGGTAAACTTGCGCTCTTTCTAAAGGAGTTCACATGAGTTACTACCAGTCCGGCATTCTCGCCACCCCTGTTCCGCCTCAGGCCCGTCATTTGTTTTTTGCCTTGGAATCGGTCGAGGCACTGCCGGCTGCGCTAGACAAACTCCTGTCGTTGCTCGATGGCCGGGCCGTGGTCGGCTTTGGCGAGTCGCTGGTCCAGGCGCTGGGCGCCCAGGTCGATGGCCTGCGGGCTTTTCCTGCGTTGGCCGGCGTGGGTGTCGACAACCCCTCGACCCAACACGCTCTGTGGTGCTGGCTGCACGGTGAAGACCGCGGCGAGCTGATGCACCGCAGTCGTGCCATCGAAGCGGCGCTAGCCCCGGCGCTGCGCCTGGTGCAGATGAACGAAACCTTCCGCCACATGACCGGCCATGACCTGACCGGCTATGAAGACGGCACCGAAAACCCGCACGACGAAGCGGCCATCGCCGCCGCCCTGGCCCAGGGCGCCGACGGGGTACGCGGTGGCAGTTTTGCCGCGATCCAGCAGTGGCAGCATGACCTGGACGGTTTCGCGGCGATGCAGCCCCATGAGCGCGACAACATCATGGGCCGGCGCCTGAGCGACAACGAAGAAATCGACGACGCGCCGGAGTCGGCCCACGTCAAGCGCACCGCCCAGGAAAGCTTCGCTCCGGAGGCGTTCGTGGTGCGTCGTTCCATGCCTTGGATCGAAGGCGACCGGGCAGGGCTGATGTTCCTGGCGTTCGGTTTTTCCCTCGACGCCTTCGAGGCCCAATTGCGGCGCATGAGTGGCCTGGAGGACGGCATCACCGACGGCCTGTATCGCATGAGCCGGCCGATCACCGGCGGCTATTACTGGTGCCCGCCGCTGCTGGACGGGCGCCTGGACCTGCGTGCCCTGGCCCGGTAAGCGCAGCGGTTTGTGCAAAGCGTGACGTGAACGCTATTCTTGGGCCGGACGTCTATCCGTGGAATGGGAGAAGCAAGCGTGGACAAAGTCATCGTCATCACCGGTGGCGGCCGCGGAATCGGGGCGGCCACGGCGCTGTTGGCTGCCGAGTTGGGCTATCGGATCTGCATCAACTACCAGTCCGATGAAAGTGCCGCGCAAGAGGTGCTCGAACAGGTCCGGGCCAAGGGCGCGCAGGCGATTGCCGTGCGGGCGGACGTGAGCATCGAAGACGAAGTGATCGCGCTGTTCGACCGGGTCGACACCGAACTGGGCCGGGTGACGGCGTTGGTGAACAACGCTGGTACGGTCGCTCAAAAGGCCCGGCTCGATGAGATGTCCGAGTTCCGCATCCTCAAGATCATGAAGACCAACGTGCTGGGCCCGATTCTCTGCGCCAAGCACGCGGTGCTGCGTATGTCGCCCAGGCATGGCGGGCAGGGCGGCAGCATCGTCAACGTCTCGTCGGTGGCCGCTCGCCTGGGGGCGCCGAGCGAGTATGTCGACTACGCGGCGTCCAAGGGCGCGCTGGACACCTTCACCATTGGCCTGTCCAAGGAAGTGGCCGGCGAAGGCATTCGCGTCAACGCGGTGCGTCCCGGCTACATCTACACCGACTTCCATGCCCTGAGCGGCGACCCGGATCGGGTCAGCAAACTGGAATCGGCGATTCCCATGGCCCGGGGCGGGCGTCCGGATGAAGTCGCCGAAGCGATTATCTGGCTGCTGTCGGACAAGGCTTCGTATGCGACCGGGACGTTTGTGGACCTGGGGGGCGGGCGGTAAACCTCTGGTTTGTCGTTGACAGTACCGACCTCTTCGCGAGCAAGCCCGCTCCCACACTGGACTGTGGTGAACCAATGATTGTGGCTACACAGCAAATCCAATGTGGGAGCGGGCTTGCTCGCGAAAGCGATAGTCAGATCGACACAGCATTCAAAACGATCGAATAATCCGCCCCAACGTCTCCATGGCCTTTTCCGAGACGTCGGTCCACGGGCTGCCATAGTTCAGGCGGATACAATTCCTGAAGCGCCGGGTCGGTGAAAAGATCGGGCCCGGGGCGATGCTGATGCCTTGGGCCAGGGCCATCTGGAACAGCTTCAGCGAGTCCATCTGCTCCGGCAGCTCCAGCCACAGGAAGTAACCGCCTGCCGGCTGGCTGACCCGGGTCTGGGCCGGGAAATAGCGCGCGATGGCGGCGAGCATTGCGTTTTGCTGTTCTTCCAGGGCATAGCGCAGTTTGCGCAGGTGACGGTCGTAGCCGCCGTGTTGCAGGTAGTCGGCGATGGCGGCCTGGGCCGGCATCGAAGCGCACAGCGAGGTCATGAGCTTGAGCCGTTCGATCTTCTGCGCGTAGCGCCCGGCGGCGACCCAGCCGATGCGATAACCCGGTGCCAGGCTCTTGGCGAACGAGCCGCAATGCATCACCAGCCCTTCGGTGTCGAACGCCTTGGCGGGCTTGGGGGCCTGTTGGCCGTAATAGAGCTCGGCGTAGACGTCGTCCTCGATCAGCGGCACCTGATGGCGGCGCAGCAACGCCACCAGCGCCTGCTTCCGTTCCTCGGGCATGGTCGCGCCCATGGGGTTCTGGAAACTGGTCATGCACCAGCAAGCCTTGATCGGGTGGCGCTCCAGCGTCTGCTCCAGCACGTCCAGATCGATGCCATCGCGTGGGTGGACGGGAATCTCCACGGCCTTGAGCTTGAGCCGTTCCAGGACCTGCAGGCTGGCATAGAACGCCGGTGCCTCGATCGCCACCAGGTCGCCGGGTTCGGTCACGGCTTGCAGGCACAGGTTCAAGGCCTCCAGGGCACCGTTGGTAACCAGCAGTTCCTCCATGGGCAGCATCAGCCCACCGACCATGTAGCGCAGGGCGATCTGGCGACGCAGTTGTGGATTGCCTGGTGACATGTCCGTGACCACGACCCGTGGGTCCATGTCCCGTGTTGCGCTGGACAGCGAGCGGGACAGCCGTTGCAGCGGGAACAATGTCGGGCTGGGGAATGCCGAGCCGAACGGTACGGTGGCCGGGTCCTTGATCGAGTCCAGGACCGAAAACACCAGTTCGCTGACGTCGACTTCGGTGGACTCGTGCACCTGGCTACTGATCGCCGGCTCGGAAAACGGGCTCGGTGCATGGGTGTTGACGAAGTAGCCTGAGCGCGGCCGGGCCCGGATCATGCCGCGTCGCTCCAACAGGTAATAGGCCTGGAACACCGTGGACGGGCTGACGCCATAGGTCTGGCTGGCGTAGCGCACCGACGGCACGCGCTGACCCGGCCCCAGCATGCCCGAGCGGATCAGTTCAGCGATGTCGTCGGCAAATTTCTCGTAGCGTTTCATGGTGGGACCCAGTCTCGAGCGACATTTTGTGGGACTTAACTGTGGGAGCGAGCTTGCTCGCGATAACGGTGGCACATCCAACATTGATGCAAACTGACCCACCGCTATCGCGAGCAAGCTCGCTCCCACAGGCGCCCGGCATCTTAAAGCTTCAACGATTCATCGGGGCGACAAAACGGCTCTTGGCCACGCTGTAGATACCCGGCTCGTTACTGTCGATGACCTTGAAGGTCATTGCCTGGGAACCTTTGCCGGGCCGTTCGCTGAGCATCGCCACCGACACCGGCACATCGACGATTTCCCCCGGGGCCAGACTCAACTGGGTCTTGCCCTGCAGGACGAAACCGTCGCCGTCCACCAGGGACAGGTGGTAGTCCTGGCGTTGCTGGGTCTTGTTGATGATTTTCAGGCTGTAGATGTTCTCGATCTGGCCGGCGCTGTTCTCACGGAACAGGCCGCGGTCCTTGCTGACATCCAGCGACACCATGGGCCGTTGCACCAGGGCCACGGCCAGCGCGCCGATCATCACCAGGAGCACGGCGGTATAGCCGATCAGACGAGGTCTGAGCAGGTGAGTCTTGCCCCCCTGCAATTGATGTTCGGAGGTGTATTTGATCAGGCCACGGGCGTAGCCCATCTTGTCCATGATCGAGTCGCAGGCGTCGATGCAGGCCGCGCAACCGATGCATTCCATCTGCAAGCCGTCGCGGATGTCGATGCCGGTGGGGCAGACCTGCACGCACATCTGGCAGTCGATGCAGTCGCCCAGGCCAATGTTGGCCGGCTTCACCTCACGTTTGCGCGGGCCGCGGATTTCACCACGGGCCGTGTCGTAGGAGATGGTCAAGGTGTCCTTGTCGAACATCACGCTCTGAAAGCGTGCATAGGGGCACATGTGCATGCACACCGCTTCACGCAGCCAGCCGGCGTTGAGGTAGGTGGCGGCGGTGAAGAACAGCACCCAGAACAGGCTCACACCGGCCATTTGCAACGTCAGCAATTCTTCGACCAAGGGGCGGATCGGCGTGAAGTAGCCCACGAACGTCAGGCCGGTGAGCAGGCTGATGGCCAGCCACAAAGTGTGCTTGGCACTACGGCGCAACAGCTTGTTCAGGCCCCAGGGCGCGGCTTGCAACTTGATCCGCTGGTTGCGTTCGCCTTCGGTGATTTTCTCGCACCACATGAACAGCCAGGTCCAGGAACTCTGTGGGCAGGTGTAGCCGCACCACACGCGGCCGGCAAACACGGTGATCGCAAACAGACCGAAGGCGGCGATGATCAACAGGGCCGACAGCAGGATGAAATCCTGGGGCCAGAAGGTCGCGCCGAAAATATGGAATTTGCTTTCGGAAAGGTCCCAGAGCACCGCCTGGCGGCCGCCCCAGTTCAACCACACCGTGCCAAAGAACAGCAGGAACAGAAGCCCCGCACCGCTGATGCGCAAGGTGCGGAACAAACCGGTGAAGCTGCGGGTGTGGATCAGGTTGTCGGTGGTCCTGGCCTTGATCTTCGTTGGCGCAGGTTCGAACGTCTGTATCAACTGGACGGGAATTCTATCGCTCATGGTCGGTCGCTCATCAGCCTCTATCTGGCCGGCGCACTATGACCATGGAACTGTTTGCATAACAGACTCAGGTGTTTCGATAAAAACCGGATCAGATGCCGTGAAGCCCAGGCGCTGCGACACTTTGATGCACCCGAGGGGGAGCGAACAACATCTGTGCCAAGGATCTCTGTGGGAGCAAAGCTTGCTCGCGATACAGACACCTCGGTTCAAGAGGTATCGTGTTGTTCTTATCGCGAGCAAGCTTTGCTCCCACGGATTGAATACCTCGCAGAGGCGTCAACAGGCTCAGATCGCCGAGCCGCTGTCCGTGGCCTTCAGATGCTTGCGCCCGTCGGTCGCGCCGGCCACGGTCAGGGCATTGGCTTCGGCTTCGGTGATGTAAAACCGTTTGCCGTTGAATTCCACGGCGGACATGGCTTTGTCCGAGTCGGTGATGATGGTCAGATCGCTGGCGGGGCATTGTTGTGAGCTGATGTCGCTGTCGAAATAGCAGGTCTGGTTTTCGATATGTAGAGGCATGGCCGCACTTCCTTCGTTATGTCCTGAACATTAGGCGCAGCCCGGTAGCCAGGGTTCGTCGCGCCTGATCAGCGGTCGAGCGCACCTCTGGCTTCGCTTGCGGTCCATCGTTTATCCAATGAGAAAGAGGACGGTCCATGGAAGCCTGGTGGCATGAAGTCTGGATAACCCTGCAGGCGGAATTCGCCGACATCACCGATGCCCAGCAGATGACCCGGGTCACGGTGCGCCTGGTCATGGCCGCGCTGCTGGGCGGCATCCTGGGTTTCGAGCGCGAACACAAGGGCAAGGCCGCCGGCGTGCGAACCCACATGCTCGTGGCCCTGGGGGCGGCGCTGTTCGTATTGGTGCCGCAGATGTCCGGGTCCCAGGCCGACGCCATGAGCCGGGTGATCCAAGGCGTGGTTGCCGGCATCGGTTTTCTTGGCGCCGGCACCATCTTG
Source organism: Pseudomonas sp. FSO-7 (assembly GCF_059579345.1). Classification (NCBI taxonomy): domain Bacteria; kingdom Pseudomonadati; phylum Pseudomonadota; class Gammaproteobacteria; order Pseudomonadales; family Pseudomonadaceae; genus Pseudomonas; species Pseudomonas sp. FSO-7. Next base: position 2,348,465 of record NZ_CM184193.1, read on the forward strand.
AAAAGCAACGATGGCGACGAAAGTCACGTCAAAGGCCTGACCACGGCGGCGGGCCTCTGGATGACCGCCGCCATCGGCGTTGCGGCCGGGCTGGGCCGGGAGGCGACGGCGGTACTCAGTACGGTGCTGGCGCTGGCGATCTTCAGTGTGATGCCGGTGATCGTCCGGGCGCTGGAGAAGGGCGACAGGCCATCAGCCTGAACATAAGGCCCACAGGGAAGTGCCATCAGGCCATTGATTCAAGCCTGCTCCGGTGCATTCTCGCTGGGCGGGTCGCCCTTGGGCGGTTGCGGGTCCAGCGGTGGGTCTTTCTCTGGAATCGGTTCCGGATCAGGACCGGGCGGGGGCAGGGTCGGGTCGTCGATGTTCGGATCGGGTGTTTCGGCCGGGATGGGAATATTCATCGGGACGGGTCTCCGTAACGCACATGGCTTGAGTCGTGCTTATTGTTGTTGACCATCCTGCGCCGGCTTTGATCCCGGATGCATCGAGGGGCAAATCCCGCTGAACTTTTAACCGTCCTCCCGGTTCGGAGTTTAAGTGAGTTTTTTTCAGGGACCCGTTGGGCCTTTACCGCCACAAGCGCGTCCATGGGGCGTAAAAGGAGCGATGCTCGATGACTGCTGAACACCCGTCTGACCTGGCCTGCAACCCGCATTTGCCGTTGTCTCAAGCCTTGTTGTTACCGCGTATCGCGATTGAAAACACCATGCCGGTGATCGACGGTGGGCAATTTGCCGCCAAGGCCGTGGCCGGGCAGGACGTGACGGTGACCAGTAAAGTGTTCGCCGACGGTCACGACAAGCTGGCGGTGCGCATCCGCTGGCGTGCGCTGCAGGACGAGGTGTGGAACAGCGAGGTCATGAGCGACCTGGGCAATAACGGCTGGGCCGGCCAGTTCACGGTGCCGGAGCAGGGCCGCTATGTGTTCTGCATCGAAGCCTGGATCGATCAGTTCGCCAGCTTCCGCTACGAACTGGAGAAGAAGTTCGGCGCCGGGGTGCCCATCAGCCTGGAGTTGCAGGAAGGGCGCAATCAAGTGCTGATGGCCTCCGAGCGCAGCGAAGGTGAGCTGAGCGAACAGTTGGCCGCATTGCACCACGAACTCTCCGGCCTGTTGCCGGCCGAACAGGTGGCGTTGTTCCTGGCGCCGCGCAGCGCCGATCTCATGTTACAGGCCGACCACCGGCCTTACCTGAGCATCAGCCCTCAGTACCCATTGGACGTGGAGCGCAAACTGGCCGAATTTGCCAGTTGGTACGAGTTGTTTCCGCGCTCGATCACTGACGATCCCGCCCGGCACGGCACCTTCAACGACGTGCATTCGCGCCTGGCGATGATTCAGGACATGGGCTTCGACGTGTTGTACTTTCCGCCGATCCACCCCATCGGTCGCAGCTTTCGCAAGGGTCCGAACAACTCCCTTACGGCCGGGCCTGATGATCCAGGCAGTCCTTATGCCATTGGCAGCGAGGAGGGCGGACACGAAGCGATTCACCCGCAATTGGGCTCTCGTGAAGATTTCCGTCGCCTCGTGGCCGCGGCAGCAGACCACGGCCTGGAAATCGCCCTCGACTTCGCCATCCAGTGCTCCCAGGATCACCCGTGGCTCAAGCAGCACCCGGGCTGGTTCAGCTGGCGGCCGGACGGCACGATCAAATACGCGGAAAACCCGCCGAAGAAATACCAGGACATCGTCAACGTCGATTTCTACGCGGCGGATGCAATTCCTAGCCTATGGCTGGAGCTGCGGGACATCGTGGTGGGTTGGGTCAATGAAGGCGTGAAGATATTCCGCGTCGACAATCCTCACACCAAGCCGTTGCCGTTCTGGCAGTGGTTGATCGCCGACGTGCGGGCCGAACACCCGGAAGTGATGTTCCTCGCCGAGGCCTTCACTACCCCGGCCATGATGGCTCGCTTGGGCAAGGTCGGTTATTCCCAGAGCTACACCTATTTCACCTGGCGCAACACCAAGGCTGAGCTGGCGACTTATTTCACCGAGCTCAACGAGTCTCCTTGGCGCGAATGCTATCGGCCGAATTTTTTCGTCAACACGCCCGACATCAACCCGGCCTTTCTCCATGAGTCGGGGCGCCCGGGCTTCTTGATCCGCGCGGCTCTGGCGACCACGGGCTCGGGCCTGTGGGGCATGTATTCGGGTTTTGAGCTGTGCGAATCGGCGCCGGTGCCGGGCAAAGAGGAATACCTCGACTCGGAGAAATACGAGATCCGTCCTCGCGACTTCACCGCGCCGGGCAACATCATTTCCGAGATCGCCCAGCTCAACCGTATCCGCCGGCAGAACCCGGCGTTGCATACGCATTTGGGCCTGAAGGTCTACAACGCCTGGAACGACAACATTCTCTATTTCGGCAAGCGTACGCCCGACGGCAGCAATTTCATCCTGGTGGCGGTGAGCCTCGATCCACACAACCCCCAGGAAGCCAATTTCGAGTTGCCGCTGTGGGAGATGGGCTTGCCGGACGACGCCCAGACCCAGGGCGAGGATTTGATGAGCGGGCATCGCTGGACCTGGTATGGCAAGTATCAGTTCATGCGCATTGACCCGGCGAACCAGCCGTTCGGGATCTGGCGGATCAGCGTGGCGTGACGCAGTGCAATGTTGAGTGAGGGCTGTTGTGGCGAGGGAGCTTGCTCCTGCTCGGCTGCGAAGCAGTCGTGATTTCAGGGGGGGCGCTTCGCGCCCAGCGGGAGCAAGCTCCCTCGCCACACAAAGACCTCACCCCATAAAAAGACCTCACAAGCCTGTATCCCGCGGCTTTATTGAATTCATCAGGAGTTGCAAATGGCGAAGAAACCCCGGTCTGCCACCTTTATCAAAGACCCGCTCTGGTACAAGGACGCGGTGATTTACCAGGTCCACGTAAAATCCTATTTCGACTCCAATAACGACGGGATCGGCGATTTCCCCGGCCTGATCGAGAAGCTCGACTACATCGCCGACTTGGGCGTCAACACGATCTGGCTGCTGCCGTTCTATCCTTCGCCTCGGCGCGACGACGGTTATGACATTGCCGAATACCGTGGCGTCAGCCCCGACTACGGCACCATGGCCGATGCGCGGCGGTTCATTGCCGAAGCCCACAAGCGCAACTTGCGGGTGATTACCGAGCTGGTCATCAACCACACCTCGGACCAGCATCCGTGGTTCCAGCGCGCGCGCAAGGCCAAGCCGGGTTCGGCGGCGCGGGACTTCTACGTGTGGTCCGACGACGATCACAAGTACGACGGTACGCGGATCATTTTCCTCGATACCGAGAAATCCAACTGGACCTGGGACCCGGTGGCCGGCCAGTACTTCTGGCACCGTTTCTACTCCCACCAGCCCGACCTCAATTTCGATAACCCGCAGGTCATCAAGGCCGTGCTGTCGGTGATGCGCTATTGGCTGGACATGGGCATCGACGGCCTGCGCCTGGACGCCATTCCGTACCTGATCGAGCGCGACGGCACCAACAACGAAAACCTGCCTGAGACCCACGACGTCCTCAAGCAGATCCGTGCCGAGATCGACGCCAACTACCCCGACCGCATGCTGCTGGCCGAAGCCAACCAGTGGCCCGAAGACACCCAGCTGTACTTCGGCGATGTGGATGCCGAGGGTATGAACGGTGACGAGTGCCACATGGCGTTCCACTTCCCGCTGATGCCGCGCATGTACATGGCGCTGGCCCAGGAAGACCGTTTCCCCATCACCGACATCCTGCGCCAGACCCCGGAGATCCCCGCCAACTGCCAGTGGGCGATTTTCCTGCGCAACCACGATGAGCTGACCCTGGAGATGGTCACCGACAAGGAGCGCGATTACCTGTGGAACTACTACGCGGCCGACCGTCGGGCGCGAATCAACCTGGGGATTCGCCGGCGCCTGGCACCGTTGATGGAGCGCGATCGCCGCCGCGTGGAGTTGCTCAACAGCCTGCTGCTGTCGATGCCCGGCACGCCGACGCTGTACTACGGCGATGAAATCGGCATGGGCGACAACATCTATCTGGGCGACCGCGATGGCGTGCGTACGCCGATGCAGTGGTCCATCGACCGCAACGGCGGTTTCTCCCGGGCCGATCCGGCCAGCCTGGTGCTGCCGCCGATCATGGATCCGCAATACGGCTACCAGTCGGTCAACGTCGAAACCCAGGCCGGCGACCCGCACTCGCTGCTCAACTGGACCCGGCGAATGCTGGCGGTGCGTAAGCAGTCCAAGGCTTTCGGCCGGGGTACGCTGAAGATGCTCTCGCCGAGCAATCGTCGGATCCTGGCGTATACCCGTGAATACACCGGACCCGATGGCAAGCACGAAATCATCCTCTGCGTGGCCAACGTGTCCCGCAGTGCCCAAGCTGCCGAGCTGGACCTGTCGACCTACGCTGGCATGGTCCCGGTGGAAATGTTGGGCGGCAATGCCTTCCCACCCATCGGCCAACTGAATTTCCTGCTGACCCTGCCACCGTACGGCTTCTACTGGTTCGCCCTGGCCGCCGAAAACCAGATGCCGAGCTGGCATGTGGAACCGGCCCAAAGCCTGCCGGACTTCACCACCCTGGTGTTGAAAAAACGCCTGGAGGAGTTGCTCGAAGCACCGTCGCGCACCACCCTGGAGCAGACCATTCTGCCGAGCTGGCTGCAGAATCGTCGCTGGTTCGCCGGCAAGGACAGTGCGATCGAGAAGGTCAATATTGTCTATGGCGTGCGCTTCGGCGATCCGCAGCACCCGGTGCTGCTCAGCGAAATCGACGTCACCAGTGCTGGCCAGACCCTGCGCTATCAATTGCCGTTCGGCCTGCTGCCTGAAGATCAGGTGGGCGCGGCGTTGCCACAGCAATTGGCATTGTCCCGTGTGCGTAGGGTTCGCCAAGTCGGTTTGATCACCGATGCGTTCAGCTTGGAACATTTCATACGGGCCGTGCTGCAAGGCATGCAGGCCGGTACGGTGCTGCCCTGCACCGAAGGTGAATTGCGGTTCGAGCCTACCGAAGGCCTGAACGCGTTGAACCTGGGGGCTGAGCCGGAAGTGCGTTACCTGTCCGCCGAGCAGTCCAACAGTTCGGTGGTGGTCGGCGGCAGCCTGGTGCTCAAGCTGATCCGCAAAGTCGCCTCGGGCGTGCATCCGGAACTGGAAATGAGCGCCTATCTGACGGCCGCGGGCTTCAGCAATATCTCACCGCTGCTGGGTTCGGTGATCCGCCGCGATGCCCAGGGCGAGGATGCGCTGTTGATGATTGCCCAGGGCTATTTGAGCAACCAGGGCGATGCGTGGGAATGGACCCAGAATAACCTTGAACGGGCGTTACGTGACGAGTTGGCCGATGCCGTGTCCGAACAGGAGCAACACTACAATGCCTTGGGCGAGCTGAAGGATTTTGCCGGCATGCTCGGTCAACGCCTGGGGGAAATGCACCAGGTGCTGGCCCAGGCCACCGACGACCCTGACTTCGCTCCCCAGGCCACCAATGCCAAGGAAGCCCAGGTCATCGGCAAGGATGTGGCCGCGCAGGTGGAAAACGCCTTGCGTCTGCTCAAGCAGAACCAGGGCCAATTGAACCTGGCAGACCAGGCCATGGTCGCACGTTTGCTGGAGCACAAGAAAACCGTCCTGGCCCATATCCAGGCGCTGGCCGGCAAGGCTGTCGGTGGCTTGCGTATCCGCGTCCACGGCGACCTGCACTTGGGGCAGGTGCTGGTGATCAAGGGCGACGCCTACCTGATCGACTTCGAAGGCGAGCCGGCACGGCCGCTGCATGAACGTCGGGGCAAGCACAGCCCGTACAAGGACGTCAGTGGCGTATTGCGTTCCTTCGATTACGCCGCCGCCATGGCGATCCATTTGAACACTGTCGACAGCACCGCCGATGCCGATGCGGCGCGGCAACGGGTGGCAGATCGTTATTTAAAAGAGGCCCGCGAGGCATTTGTCCAGGCATATCGACTGGCGGCAGCTAGTCTTGCTCATGAATGGAAGGATGCTGAAGGCGAAGACGCTGCGCTGGCGTTGTTCGGCCTGGAGAAGGCGGCCTATGAAGTGGCCTATGAAGCCGAGAATCGCCCCGCCTGGCTGCCCGTGCCTTTGCACGGTCTGTACGGGTTATTGAGTGGGCTGGAACCCTTTTCCGACTTAGCCGGACCGATTTAGTGGAGAGAATCATGAGTGTCTCGAACAAAGAACCCCAGGGGCAGGCCAAAGAGTCATTGCTGCCGGCCCCCCATGACATCGACGCGCTGGTGCGCGCCGAACACCATGACCCGTTCTCCATCCTTGGCCCCCATGGCGACGGTGCGGGCGGGCAATTCATCCGGGCGTACCTGCCCGGTGCGCTGAGCGTGCAGGTGCTCGCCCGTGACGGCGGTGAAGAACTCGGTGACTTGCAACAGACCGAAACCCCGGGGCTGTTCGTCGGCCATTTCGATCGCGCCCAGGCGTACTTGCTGCGCACTCGCTGGGCCGGCGGCGAGCAAGTGGCGGAGGACCCGTACAGCTTCGGGCCGCTGCTGGGAGAGATGGACCTTTATCTGTTTGCCGAGGGTAATCACCGCGACCTCAGTTCCTGCCTCGGCGCGCAACTGACCACCGTCGATGGCATCGACGGCGTGCGCTTCGCGGTCTGGGCACCGAATGCGCGGCGGGTTTCGGTGGTGGGGGATTTCAACGTCTGGGACGGGCGACGGCATCCGATGCGCATCCGTTATCCGTCCGGCGTGTGGGAGATCTTCATCCCGCGGCTTGGCGCCGGCGAAGGTTACAAGTATGAAATCCTCGGCGCCCACGGCATCCTGCCCCTCAAGGCCGACCCGGTGGCGCTGGCCACGCAAATGCCGCCGGACACGGCCTCGAAAGTCGCCGCGCCCTTGAAGATCGAGTGGCAGGACGACGAGTGGATGCAAAACCGTCGCGAACGCCAGCTACCGGGCGCGCCATTGTCGATCTATGAATTGCACGCCGGCTCCTGGCAGTGCGAAATCGACGAGGCGGGGGAGGTGGCCCGGCAATACAACTGGCATGAAATGGCCGAGCGGCTGATTCCGTACGTCAAGGATTTGGGCTTCACTCACATCGAGCTGATGCCGATCATGGAACACCCGTTCGGTGGTTCCTGGGGCTACCAGCCACTGTCGCAGTTCGCGCCGACGGCGCGTTTCGGTTCGCCGGACGATTTCGCCGCGTTCATCAACGCCTGTCACCAGGCCAATATCGGCGTCATCCTCGACTGGGTGCCGGCGCATTTCCCCACCGACACCCATGGCCTGGCCCAGTTCGACGGCACTGCGCTGTATGAATACGGCAACCCGCTGGAGGGTTTCCACCAGGACTGGGACACGCTGATCTACAACCTGGGCCGCACCGAAGTGCACGGTTTCATGCTGGCGTCGGCGCTGCACTGGCTCAAGCATTTCCACGTTGACGGCTTGCGGGTGGATGCCGTGGCCTCGATGTTGTACCGCGACTATTCGCGCAAGGCCGGCGAGTGGGTGCCCAACCGCCACGGCGGTCGGGAAAACCTCGAGGCCATCGATTTCCTGCGGCATCTCAACGATGTGGTGGCGCTGGAAACCCCTGGTGCGCTGGTCATCGCCGAAGAGTCCACGGCGTGGCCGGGGGTCAGCCAGAGCACCCAGCAGGGCGGCCTGGGCTTTGCCTACAAGTGGAACATGGGCTGGATGCACGATTCGCTGCACTACATCCAACAAGACCCGGTGTACCGCGCCCATCACCACAACGAACTGAGCTTCGGCCTGGTGTACGCCTGGTCCGAGCGCTTCGTGCTGCCGATTTCCCACGACGAAGTGGTCCATGGCAAACGCTCGCTGATCGACAAGATGCCCGGTGACCGCTGGCAGAAATTCGCCAACCTGAGGGCCTACCTCAGCTTCATGTGGGGACATCCCGGCAAGAAGCTGTTGTTCATGGGCTGTGAGTTCGGCCAGTGGCGCGAATGGAACCATGATCAGCAACTGGACTGGTACCTGCTGCAATACCCTGAGCACCGTGGGGTCCAGCAACTGGTGAGCGACCTGAACCGGCTCTATCGCGAAGAGCCCGCGCTGCACGATCAGGATGATGCGCCCCAGGGCTTCCAGTGGTTGATTGGCGACGATGCGGTCAACAGCGTCTACGCCTGGCTGCGTTGGAGCAAGGAAGGCCGACCGGTGCTGGTGGTCGCCAACTTCACACCGGTGCCACGCGAGGCCTACCGGATCGGCGTGCCGTTCGCCGGGCGCTGGGTGGAATTGCTCAATAGCGATGCCGACACCTATGCCGGTTCCAACTACGGCAACGGCGGCGGCGCCTCCACCGAAGAAGTCCCCAGCCATGGCCAGGCCTTGTCCCTGGAACTCAACCTGCCGCCGTTGGCGGTGTTGATCCTGCGGCCGGAGGGTTAACGTTCACCAAGCTCGGTTGCCAAAGGTTGAGCTGATCTCTGAAGGGGAGTGATGACTGTGGCGAGGGAGCTTGCTCCCGCTCGGTTGCGCAGCGACCGCCGGAAGGGGGCTGCTACGCAGCCCAGCGGGAGCAAGCTCCTTCGCCACGGGCGTTTGTGGCGTTCATGAAATCCAAGTCCACCACAAATCCCTGTGGGAGCGAGCTTGCTCGCGATAGCGGAGTGTCAGTCAACGTCAATGTGGCTGAGCGACCGCCATCGCGAGCAAGGGGTATCCCACAAGGGGTATTGGTCGCTTCAGCGAACCAGGCACGGCTGCTTGTTGTTGAACGTCCAGCCCGGAATCAGGAACTGCATCGCCACCGCATCGTCCCGTGCCCCAAGGCCCATGCCTTTGTACAACTCATGGGCCTTGGCCAGTTGGTCAGTGTCCAGCTCGATCCCCAACCCCGGTTTTTTCGGCACCTGTACGCAGCCGCCCTGAATCTGCAAAGGCGCCTTGGTCAGCCGCTGGCCGTCCTGCCAGATCCAGTGGGTGTCGATGGCGGTGATGTCGCCCGGTGCCGCGGCGGCCACGTGGGTGAACATCGCCAGGGAAATGTCGAAGTGGTTGTTGGAGTGCGAGCCCCAGGTCAGGCCCCATTCATTGCACATCTGCGCCACCCGTACGGAACCCTGCATGGTCCAGAAGTGCGGGTCGGCCAAGGGAATGTCCACGGACTGCAAGGTGATGGCGTGCCCCATCTCGCGCCAGTCGGTGGCGATCATGTTGGTCGCGGTCTTGAGCCCTGTGGCGCGGCGGAACTCGGCCATGACCTCGCGTCCGGAATAGCCGTTCTCGGCACCGCAAGGGTCCTCGGCATAGGCCAGCACCTTGTGCTGGTCGCGGCACAAGCGGATGGCTTCCTTGAGTGACCAGGCGCCGTTCGGGTCCAGGGTGATGCGCGCCTGGGGAAAGCGCTCGGCCAATGCCGTGACCGCTTCGATTTCTGCGTCGCCTTGGAGCACGCCACCCTTGAGTTTGAAGTCCTGGAAGCCGTAGCGGGCCTGGGCGGCTTCGGCCAGGCGGACCACGGCGTCGGCGTCCAGGGCCTTTTCGTGGCGCACGCGGAACCAGTCGTTGTCGGCGTCCGGTTCGCTGCGATAGGCCAGGTCGGTCTGCCGGCGGTCACCGACGTAAAACAGGTAGCCGAGCATCTTCACTTCGTCGCGCTGCTGGCCTTCGCCGAGCAGGGCCGCGACCGGTACGTCCAGGTGCTGGCCGAGCAGGTCCAGCAGCGCCGCTTCCAGGCCGGTGACCGCGTGGATGGTGATGCGCAGGTCGAAAGTCTGCAGGCCACGGCCGCCGGCATCGCGGTCGGCGAAAGCCTGGCGCACCGTGTTGAGAATCTTCTGGTACGTGCCGATGGGGCTGCCGACCACCAGCGAACGGGCGTCTTCGAGGGTCTGGCGAATGCGCTCGCCGCCGGGTACTTCGCCCACGCCGGTGTGGCCGGCGTTGTCCTTGAGAATGACAATGTTGCGGGTGAAGAACGGACCATGGGCGCCGCTGAGGTTCAGCAGCATGCCGTCATGGCCGGCCACCGGCACGACCTGCATGCTGGTGATGATCGGGGCTTTGCTGGTTTCTGGAGTGCTCATCTGTACTTATCCTTGGGCAATCGAATGATCAGGCGTGGCTGGTGGCCGGATCGGCCGGCGTTGTCACTGCTTTGGGCTTGGGCGTGTTGCGTGCGGCAAACACGATGATCGCGGCAATGATCGAGGTGGCCGCCAAGCCGTAGAGGCCGCCCTGGATCGAGCCGGTGTGCTGTTCCAGCAGGCCGAACGTGGTCGGGGCGACGAACCCGCCGAGGTTGCCCACCGAGTTGATCAGGGCGATCACCCCGGCGGCGATCCGGGCGTCCAGGTAAGCCTGGGGAATCGGCCAGAACAACGACGACGCCGATTTGAAGCCCAGGGCCGCGAAGCAGATGGCGACGAAGGCGAAGATCGGCCCGCCGGTGGTGGACATGAACATCCCGGCTGCCGCGATCAACAGGGCCGTGGCGACCCAGGCCTGCTGGAATTTCCACTTGGCCGACAGCGAGGCGAAGGCGTACATGCCGACGATCGACAGCAACCAGGGGATCGAATTGAACAGCCCGACCTGAATGTCGCTCAGTTCGCCCATTTTCTTGATGATGCTCGGCAGCCAGAACGTGGCGGCATAGATCGTCAATTGGATGAAGAAGTAGATCAGGCAAAACAGGATGATCTGGCGGTCCTTGAGCAACTGACCGATGGAAAGCTTGATCGGCGAGGCGGCTTCCCGTGCCCGCTGTTCGTCGTCGATGGCCTTGACCAGCACATCCTGTTCTTCACGGCTCAACCATTTGGCGTCGTGGGGCTTGGAGTCCAGCCAGAACCAGACGAAGACGCACAGGCAGACGGAAAACATCCCTTCGATGAAGTACATCCACTGCCAGCCGTGCATGCCCAGGCCATTGATTTGCAGCAGCAGCCCCGACAGCGGGCCGGAGATCAGCGAGGCAATGGCCGAACCGCTAAGGAAGATGGCGATGGCTTTGCCGCGCTCGACGCCGGGCAGCCAGCGGGTGAAATAGTAGATCACCCCCGGGAAGAACCCGGCTTCGGCCACGCCCAGCAAAAAGCGCAGGATGTAGAAGTGGGTTTCGTTCTGGATGAAGGCCATGCATGCGGCGACCAGGCCCCAGGTGAGCATGATCCGGGTCAGCCAGATGCGCGCGCCGATTCTTTGCAAGAGGATGTTGGACGGGACTTCGAACAGCGCATAGCCGATGAAGAACAGGCCGGCACCAAAGCCATAGGCCGCTGCACCGATACCCAGGTCGTGCTCCATGTGGGCACGTACGAAGCCGATGTTCACGCGGTCGATGTAGTTGACGATAAACATGATGACGAACAGCGGCAGGATGTGGCGCTTGACCTTGGCGATGGCCGACAGCAGCACCGGATCCGCTCCGGCATTCGCCTTGAGGCTGGATGTGTTCACTGGTTTTTCTCCCACTCGTTATTTTTATGCGGGGCATCGTGCAGGTGCCGATGTTGATAGACATCATACAACTTGATTTTTTTGGATGACAAGCAGTTTTTCAGCATCATTGGATTGGGTGGATGGTGTTCTTATGCCGTGTTTGTTGGGCTTTATCAGTCATTCTGTTTTTATTCAGCGTCTGCCTGGCCTGCGTGAAGCCGTTTTTTGAAAGGGTGATCTTTGCTGATATGGGCGGGTCTTGAGTGTTGTCATACAAGTTGGTGGCTTGATGATGAGATTTCCCACGCCCGCTGGTGATACGATCAGTCAGCCTGTTTTCAAGGAACCCCGGCGATGCCGCAAGACACCGACGCGCCCCTGCGCAAGCGTACCCACAACCTGGCCCATGACCTGGTGACGAAGCTGAGCCAGAGCATCTTGCTGGGGCAGTTGAAACCGGGCGAGAAGCTGCCATCGGAGGGGGCCATTGTGCAGGCCCATGGCGTCAGCCGGACGGTGGTGCGCGAGGCGATTTCCAAATTGCAGGCTTCGGGGCTGGTGGAGACCCGCCACGGCATCGGCACCTTCGTGCTGGCGCAAACCGGCGAGCCGGGGTTGCGCCTGAATGTCGACACTGCGGCAGGGGTGCGGGCGATCCTGGAACTGCGCCTGGGCCTGGAAACCCAGGCCGTCGCCTTGGCGGCCCAGCGCCGCAGCGAACACCAGCTGCAGCAGATGCGCCAGGCGCTGGATGACTATCAGCGGTTGTCCAATAACAACGACAGCTGTGTCGAAGCCGACCGGCGTTTCCATCTGCTCATCGCCGAAGCCACGGACAATGCCTGTTTTGTCGAAATCATGCAGCACCTGGGCAGTGCGATGATTCCCAGGACCCGAGTGAACGTGGCCGAGCGTGGCCAGGCCGATCTAAGCAAGCTGGCGCAATGGGCCAACCTTGAGCACGAGGCGATCTTCAACGCCATCAAACGCCAGGACCCGGACGCCGCCCGCGCCGCCATGTGGCTGCACCTGACCAACAGCCGTGACCGGTTTGGCGCGGGGGCCTGACAGTTCATCGTCGCCTGACCCACCGCCATCGCGAGCAAGCTCGCTCCCACAAGGATCGGCGGTGGATTCCGATTTTTTGAACGCCTCGGAACCACTGTGGGAGCGAGCTTGCTCGCGATGACGGCGGCACATCCAGCATCTCCACCCACTGACCCACCGCTTTCGCGAGCAAGCTCGCTCCCACAAGGATCGGCGGTGGATTCCGATTTTTTGAACACCTCGGAACCACTGTGGGAGCGAGCTTGCTCGCGATGACGGCGGTACATCCAGCATCTCCACCCACTGACCCACCGCTTTCGCGAGCAAGCTCGCTCCCACAAGGATCGGCGGTGGATTCCGATTTTTTGAACACCTCGGAACCACTGTGGGAGCGAGCTTGCTCGCGATGACGGCGGTACATCCAGCATCCCCATCAACTGACCCACCGCTTTCGCGAGCAAGCTCGCTCCCACAAGGATCGGCGGTGGATTCCGATTTTTTGAACACCTCGGAACCACTGTGGGAGCGAGCTTGCTCGCGATGACGGCGGTACATCCAGCATCTCCACCCACTGACCCACCGCTTTCGCGAGCAGGCTCGCTCCCACAAGGATTGGCGGTGGATTCCGATTTTTTGAACACCTCGGAACCACTGTGGGAGCGAGCCTGCTCGCGATGACGGCGGCACAGCCAACATCCCCATCAACTGACCCAGCACTTCCCACAGGAGGGGCGTGGATAGTTCCGTGGGTCAGCCCGCTTTGGCCGGGCCGGTGGGGGCGTTTCCGGCCACAGGGGTGGGGGTGCTTTTCATCAGGGCATCCAAGGCCTGCCGGTAGTGCTTGCCCGCCAGGCTCATGCTGTTGTTATGCGTCGCCCCGGGCACCAGCAGCAGGCGCTTGGGTTCCCGGGCGGCGTTGAACAGTTGCTCACTGAATCGTGGCGGCACGTAGCGGTCGGCGGCGCCATGGACGATCAGCAGCGGCATATTGATCTCGCCGATCTTGTCGATGGAGTCGAACTTCTGCGACAGCAACCAGCGCACCGGCAGGGATGTATTCGCCATCGCGGTGGCGACATCGCCCAGGGAGGTGAAGGTGGATTCGATCACCAGGCCCCGGACTTGGAGGCGGCCCTCTTTCGCGGCCTTCTGGCCGAGCTGCGCAGCGAGGTCCACCGCGACGGCGCCGCCCAGGGAATGACCATAGATCAGCCGCAGGCTTGGGTCCGGTTGCAGCATTTCGAGACGCTCCCAGGCGATGCGCGCATCTTCATAGACGCTGGCTTCCGAGGGCAGATCCCCACGGCTTTTGCCAAAGCCACGGTAGTCGATGGCCAGCACCGAATAGCCCAGCGCCCGCAGTTGCTGGATACGAAACAACTGGCCGGTCAAATTCCAGCGCACACCGTGCAGATACAGGATGGCCGGCGCGTTCTTGCGTTCGGCCGGCCACCACCAGCCGTGGATATTTTCCCCGGCCTTGAAGCTGTTTGGCTTGAGGTCGAACTCCTGCACACCGCTGGGCAGCCCACTGAACCAGCTCGCCGTCCCTGGCTCGATGCGAAAGACCAGTTCCCGCTCCTTATGCTGCAACACAGCACAGCCCACTGGCAGGCCGACGACCAGTGCGCTCATGCACAGCCAGGCCAACCAGCGGCGTTTCAGGCCAGAAAGTAAGAGTGAAGACATCGATGCCATTCGCTACTCGAAACCGAAGAAGCCTTGTAGCAGATTCTCCGAAAGCGGCGCAGGGATTTCGGGTTGTCATTCGTCTGAAGCGCGCTTTTCGGTGCTGGAAAATCCCCAGACCCTGTGCCTTACTCCCTATTCCTTTGGGGAGGGCAACGCGATGCGACGTAGAAGCGCACAGTATTGGCTTTGGGTTAACAGCCGGTTGCCGGGTCGCGACCACGAAGAATCATTGGAAGACGGCACGCAAGTCGAGGTCCAGGCGCGGATCACTCTTGAGGGCATGACCCAGGTCTTCGTCGGTGTCCATCGTCCGAGCGCGCAGGTGTGGGTCGAGGAATTCTACGACCGCACCCTGCGTGAGCCGCTGGCCCAGGCGTTGGAATGGGGCTTGGACCGGGCGCGGGATATCGTCGCCGGTACGGCGTGCTTCAAGGCGCCCCACAAGATCCAGACGACCCTCGGGCCATTGATCCAGGACGAATGTACCCTGGCCCTGAGGCGCATGGACATGAGCGATGAAGAGCGGCGTAGCCTCAGGGCCCGGGATGCGTGGACTGAGTACCTCAACGCCAAGGAAGCGATGCTGGCGTTGATGCGTTCGGCCCGAGTCGATGCTGACGTCTGGGAGACGCAGACACGTCGACTGCGCGAAGCGATCGACCGGCGTGCCTCGCTGGTGCGGGTGTGCTTCGATGACTGATCTTGTGGAGAGGGATAAATCCCCTCCCAAGATAATGCCTTTATGGCTGAGGGGGCATCACGCATCCTCAAGCTGAACGAGCTTGAACGTCCGCTCGGTCTTGCCATACCCCACCTTTGGCACACCCGCCAGGCGTTGGTGCAGCACCTGGGTCAACGAGCAGCCAGGAGCCAGGTAGGTGTCGCCGAAATCCCCATCCAGTTGCACCGGATGAGTAATCACTTCCAGCAAACCATGGTCCGGTGGCGCGGCGTGATGCAAGTCGGCCGGCGTGCAGACATAGTCGGCCGTCGCGCCGCATAAACGACGCAGGCGGCGGTTGAGCAAGGTCTTGAAGATGCGCTTGGGCACGCTCAGGTTTGCCCCGAGGTTGCGCGCCAGGCGAATGGGGATACCTTGCCGCGCAGCGAAACGCGCCACCAGCTCTCCAATGGGCCAGATGTTGTGCACATGCTGATGAGAGTCCAGGTGGCTTGGGCGCAATCCATGAGCCAGGCAGCGCTGCCATTGCGCCTGAAGTTCGTCCTCTATGGCCGCGAGGTCTTTTGAGCTCAGACTCAGGCAATAGCGTGACAGGCTGAAGTTGAACTGCCCGTCCGTATGGCAAAACGCCGGGCGCGACGTTATGGCCCGGCTCAACGGCTGCCCATGGCTGAGATTGAAATGCAGGCCGATGCGCCCTTTGAGCCGGGGCTGTCGGGCCAGTTCGCACGCCTGTTCGAAGCCCGGCATATTGGCCATGATGGTGGCGGAGCTGATCAGCCCTGCTTCGAAGGCTCGAACGATTGTCGCGTTTTCGCTGAAGCACATCCCGAAGTCGTCAGCGTTGATGATCACTTGGTGGGGCATGGGGAATCTCCTTTTCCGAACGGGTAGAAGGTGAATCTGTTGCTGTGGTTTTTTTTGCGGGGTGTTTGCGAAGCCAGGGCTTGAGACTTTTCCAGAGCCGCAAGGTGAGCCCGAGGATCAGTCCATCGGGTTGCCAGGAATAAAAACTCCAACGCCAGTGCTCCAGTTGTCCGGTCATGCGTTCGTGCAATTGATGGCTGGAATTATCGAGACTGACCCGTGACGCATCGATCCATCGCCAGTTTTCGTCCAGCCCCCAGCGAATCCACTCTTCGAGCAGTACCCGGCCGCTGCCCAGGTCGGCGTGCTGCGGCAGGAACGCCAGGTTGTAGTCATACAGTCGCCCCTGGTCCAGCAGGCCGAGGCGGTAACTGATGCATTCGCCGTTCAGTTCCAGCATCACCACCCGCACCAGGCCCTGGGCTGCGAGTGCGGTGAAGGCATGGTTCATCCATTGCCGACGCCTGGGGTCGGCGAAGATACCGACGCCTTCCTCGCCTTTCCAGCTGGCGGCCTCTACATCGGCAAGCGCCCGTAATAGCTGGCCCATGCTAATGGCGTCCGGCGTCACTCGGCGGATTTCGGCACCGCAAGCGGCGATCCGCTTGCGCGCCCGACGCAGCTTGTAGCGTGGATCACCAGAGATTTCCTGATGGTCGCTTTCGCTGATCAAGTGCACCGGAACCCGACAACTGAGCCGCCGCTCCCCGGTGGAACTCAGTGCCATCCAGGCGCTAAGGACGCTTTGCTCGCCGACCGGCTCCACCACTTCATTGAGTTGCAGCATTGCGTGGGGCACCTGCTGACGGATCTGCATCAGCGCCTGGCCCATGCCTTCGGCGTCCAGGCGCACCAGCAGAGCGATGCGGTCGGCCAAGGGGTAGCCCAAGTGATGCAACACCCGGAACCGCAGCCCGCCGATACGCTCACGCCCCGACACCAGGGGCAGGCATAGAGACAAGTCCTGATCCTGCCAGCCCAGCAGCACATGCAATTGCTGATCAGGCAACAGGGCAAATTCCGCCGCTTGCAGCCAGGCCAGGGTGTTGAACGGTGTAGCGTCGGCCACCTGGGTTCGCAGCTGTTCATAAGCTGATACAGGAAAGTCCGCCGCGCCCAGGGAGCGACACCATTGGAACCGGATGGTCATGGACGTCAGGCCGCCGCAGTGGAGGCAACCGGCTTGGCCGGTTTACGAAAAGAGTCCAGGACCGAGCCGGTGTAGAACGTGTCACGGAAAAACCGCCAGCGGCCGAAGAAGCAATACATATGGGTGATCTGGCCGCGTTCCTGATAGTCCATGCGCAGGTGCAGCTTGACGGCTGGAATGTTGCGCAGCTCGAAGACGTCGACCACTTTGTTGCAACCCTGCTCGGCCATGGCTTTCCACAGATCCAGCTGGAAATCCACCGATAGCTGGGTCCCCCAGTAAGCGCGGTACAGTTCACCGCCGAACTCGAAGAACTCACCCGGTTTGACCGGGAACCAGCAGCGAAAGAAATGGCGGTCGAAATAGTCCCGTGTACTGCCCCAGATGAAAGCGACGGTGTCGCCCTTGTCGTCCAGGTACATGAGCCCGGTGTGGCCTTCGGCAGCCAGTTCGCGCATGGTCTCGACGCGGTCGCCAAAGTACGTGGCGAAGGCATCGGCATTGCTGGTGGTAATGATTTCCCGGCGCAACGGCGTATAGGGCCTGAGGTTGTTGGGCCGTATCGGGCTGACCAGATCGCGCTCCATCCACACCAGTTGTTCATGGAAATACACGTAGTGTCTGCACAACTGGCTCAGAACGGCGCGCAGACCTTTTTTCCGAATGCGATCACACAATTTTTGCAGAATGTTCATGGTGCCTCCTGGTGGGGGGCGGGTTGGGAAAGACCCCATCGCGAGCTTGCTCGCGATGGGGGGGGGTGGATCGCCATGGACATCAGGCCGGCGCGGTCGATGTAAGTGGCGGGGCCGGTTTACGAAAGGCGTCCAGTGCCGAGCCGCGGTAGAAGGTGTCGCGGAAAAACCGCCAGCGACCGAACAGGCGATACACGTGGGTGATCTTGCCGCGTTCCTGGAAGCCCATGCGCAGGTGCATCTTGATCGCCGGGATGTTTTGCAAATCGCAGACATCGACCATTGTGTCGCAACCTTTGTCCGCCATGACTTTCCAGATCTCCAACTGCATGTCCGCCGATATGCTGGAACCCCAGTATTTACGAATCGCCTCGCCACCGAACTGAAAGTACTCGCCAGGCTTGATCGGAAAGTTGCAGCGGTAGAAATGGCGGTCGAAATAGTCCCGTGTACTGGCCCAGGCAAAGCCTACGGTGTCGCCCTGATCATCCAGGTACATCAAACCTGTGTAGCCTTCGGCCGCCAGCTCGCGCATGGTTTCGACGCGGTCGCCGAAGTGCCGGGCAAAGGCATCGGCATTGCTGACCGTGATGAACTCCAGGCGCATCGGTGGGTAGGGCTTGAGGTTATGCGGGGGGAGCGGGGTCCGCACATCGTGTTCCAGCCACACCAGTCGGGTGTGGAAATACACGTAGCGCCTGAACAGCTGTTTGAGGACGGCGCGCAGGCCTTTTTTCTGAATGCCATCACGTAATGCTTGCAGAACGCTCATGGTGCCTCCTGACGGGTGGCGGGTTGGGGGGAAGAGGGTGCGGTCCAGCCCAGGGCAAACAGGGTTTCCCCTGGCAGGAGAAAACGGATCTGCCCGGCCTCGCAGTTGAACGGGGCGCTGCGGCTTCGGTCGTCGGGGCCGAAATACACCAGCTCGGCTTGCGCCTGGGGGCAGGACGCGCCGTCCAGGCTGACCTGTTGCGGGCGCGTGCTTTTGTTCACGCCCAGCAGGCTGCGCCTCGTGTCGGTGGCCATGGCCAGCACGTCGACTTCGAAGGCGTCGTTATCCAGGCGTAGCACCTGGTTGAGCCAATGCTGTTGGATGAACTGCTGGGCCAGGCCCACCGGCTTGAGTTCGAAGCGCTGGGCGTCGTCCAGTACCCGCACCATGCCTTTGGGGTACTCAGGTTCGTCGGCGAGCATGAACCAGTTGAGCATGTCCAGCCAGCCGTCGGCCGAAGCGTTGATGACCACGGACGTCCACCACAGGGCGGCGTAGTGGGTTTCCTGATCGTAGGGGCTCAGGCTCGAGCCGCTGGACATGTTGGTCTGGTCCAGCAGCAAGGCCTTGTTCGGCCGGCCCTGGCTGTCCAGTCCCACCAGACCGGCGGCCTGACGGACACTGTCGCGATAGACCCGGGTTGCCAGCAGGTCGCGGATCATCCATTCATGCCAGGCCAGGGCGTCGATCTGGTCACCGTATTTGGCCAGCAAACGCCGCGCCCAATCGATCCCGCGCCGGTCAGCGGCGTTTTCCGCCATAGGACCATTGGTGAACCGGGAGCTGGCCGGTATGGCAATGCGCACCCCTGCATGGGCGTTGGCGGGGAGGGCGCGAACCTGACTGGCCATGCTTTCGAACACCTGCTGGTAGCTGGCGAAATCCGGATAGTTGAGGTTCGGCTCATCGGCGAAGCTGAGGTAGTGGATGCCTTTGCCACCCAAGTCGCGGGTCGCCTTGAGCCACGCTTGCAAACCGTTGTTGCTGACGCGGTCGGCCTGCAGGTCGGCCTTGCGCGCGCTACCGGCCAGCAGGGTGAGGTTCCGGGTGATGCCGAAGCGGTCTTGGTACAGGCGCCGAAACTGATTTTCATAGTCCGGCCTGTCCGCGGTGATGTCGACCAGGCTGTAATAGCTGGCGGCCTGGGGCTTGAGGGCTTCGATCACCGGGTAGGCCGATGGCGGAGGCATGACGTAGGGCAGGTAAACCCCCAGTTTCGGGGTTGTTCCCAGGACATCGCCATAGAGTTTCAGGCGCGCCTGCCCCGGGTCCTGGCGCAGCGGTCGCAGATGCTCTGGGTCCTGGGCGAACAGGTTCGCCGTGCCATCCAGCCAGAACGCCGCCTTGCCGTTGCCCTGCAAGTGCAAGCGCCAGGTTTGCTCGACATTGGCAACGGGCAGGGCGACTTGATCGAACTGCCAATAGGCCGGGTGCGGCTTGAGGTTCAACTGCACCTGTTTGCCATCGGCGACGCGCCGGGCTTGCAGGCTGCGCACGCCGCCGTGGAACTTGCCCGCCAGCACGGCCTGTTCGCCGGGGGCGACTTTGAAATACAACTCATCGCCGTCGTGGGTCTCGGCGTTGAAATGCACCTTGGCCGGGGCGAACAGCGCCCGGGTATGGGCGTCGTGCTCGACGGTGTAGCGACGGAAACTGTAGCCGGGAATCTCCAGGCGATAGCTGGCGGCGCCTGGCAGCAAAGGCCACTGCTGCTCGCCACGTGCCTGGGCGGCCTTGATCAGGCGTTCACCCACCAGGCGCCCTTGGCCGTTGAGCAGGTACAGGTGTTCCGTGTTGGCGTCGGCCTGCCAGGCGGGTACCCAGCGCACGGTGACAGAGTCCGGGTGATCGGTTTGCAGGTACAGGCTGCCGTCACGGATACCGGTCCATTGCATGGACGCGCCATGGGCCAACAAGGCCAGGCCCCAAAGGCACAGGCCAGCGGCCATTTTCCACCAACGTCGTACTGGCCCCATCGCGAGCGAGCTCGCTCCCACAGGGGATTTGTGGTGGGCATGGGAACTGTGTTCGGCACCAGATTCTTGTGGGAGCGAGCCTGCTCGCGAAGAGGGCGGCACATTCATCCTCGCTACAGGCTGACCCACCGCTTTCGCGAGCGAGCTCGCTCCCACAGGGGATTTGTGATGGGCATGGGAACTGTGTTCGGCACCAGATTCTTGTGGGAGCGAGCCTGCTTGCGAAGAGGACGGCACATTCATCCTCGCTACAGGCTGACCCACCGCCTCCACAAGGACGACCCCGCATCCTGTGGGAGCGAGCTTGCTCGCGATGGCGATTTGGCGGACAACCCTGCTCATGCTGATTTCCCCAGCAGCATCTGGCGCATCGGCAGCAAGTCGCTGGGCAGGATGATCAGTGTCTGCCACAGCGCTACGCCGCTGAGACGGCAGTACATCGCCAGCAGCGCCAGGGTCACGCCCAGGTAGGCGATTGACGACGCGGCGGCAGCGCCGACGATGCCATAGCGCGGGATCAGGATCAGGTTCAGCGCCAGGTTCAACAGCGCGCCCACGCCCATCAGCAGCGACACCGTGCCGGGTCGGTCCTTGCCCAGCAGGTCCAGGCGCAGGATGCTCGCGTAGCACAGCCCGAACAGGCCCGGCAGCAACGCCAGCAAGGCCGGGTAGGCCGGTTGATAGGCGATACCGAACAAGGTGACGATCAGCCACTCGCCGATCAGCGCCATGGCCAGGCACGCGCCCAGCATCACCGTCGCGGTCAGGCGCAGGGCCAGGGGGGTCAGGCGCTGCATGTCGCGGTCCTGTTGCAGCAGGCGTTTCATCAGCGGCGTGGTGACGGCTTCCGGGACGATCAGCAGCAGTTCGGCGGCGGCGCTGGCCATGGCGTAGTGACCCAGGGCCGTGCTGCCCAGCAGGGCACCGATGAACAGGAAGTCCGAACGCAGCAGCACTTGCTGGAACAGCAGGTCCGGATGGCTGCGGGCGCCGTAGCGCAACAGTTCGTTCTGGTGGGTACGATCCCAGCGCAGGGTGACCACATGATCGCGGCGCAACCACACCCAACCGGCCAGCACCACCAGGCTCAGGCCCGCCAGCCAACTGATCAGCGCCGCTTCCAGCGCCGTGTCTTTCCACATCCAGAACAGCGCGATAAACAGCAGCAAGGGCGCCAGGGACTCCAGCAGGCGCAAGGCATTGAAGGCGCCCACGCCACCGGAGGCGTTGTGCAGCGTCAGCAGGCCACTCTTGAGCACGGTCAACGGCACGGCCAGCAACAGCAGCCAGGCGAGCAATCCCAGTTGTGTGGTGATGTCCAGTTCGCCACCGAATTCGCGCACCAGCGCCACCACCAGCAAGGTCAGCAGCCCGGCCAGCAGGCAACCGAAGACCAGCACCTGGCTGAGCAGCAGACCCATCGAGCGCTGCTGCGCCGCCTGATAACCCACGGCGGAATTCAGGCCGCCGCTGGTGGCGGCGCTGATCAGGTCCGGCAGGGTGCTGAGCAAGGCAAACAGCCCGCGTTCGCTGGGCCCCAGAATCCGTGCCAGCAGCACATTGCGCAGCAGGCGCAGGCCGATCATCGCCAGGCGCGTGCCCATGCTCAGTGCCAGGTGCTTGAGGTAATGCGCGCGGCTCATGGGCGTGTCCCTCGGCGAATCCGCCAGGCCAGTAATTCGGGATGATGAGCATTGCGCTGGCTGACGCCGAAGCGCGGCAGGTTCAAAGGGTCGCCGTCGTTGCGATACAGCCCCGCCTCGGTGCCCAAGGCGAAGGCGAAACCGTGGGCTGCCACCTGTTGGCGCACGCGGGCATCGTGATCGCCGTTGGGGTAGCAATACACCGGCAAGGGTTGGGCACAGCCGTTTTCCAAGGCCGTCCAACTGCGGGTCAGTTCTTCGTGCAGGCGCTGGTCGTCCAGCCCGGTCAGAATTGCGTGGCTGGCGCCATGGGGGCCGAAGCGGATCAGGCCGGAATCTTCGAGCATGCGCACTTGGGACCAGTCCAGGGCCTGGGGTTGGGAACCCTGCGGGCAGGCATCGGTGAGGTCGCTCAAGGTGCGTGGATCGAGGCTCTTGAGGCTTTGCAGGTAGTGCAGCAACGCCAGGCTGCGACGCTCGTCGTCGATGTCATCGAGCAGCACCGGCAACGGTCGGTCGGCGTGCTGCAAGTGCTCGATCAACGAATACCGGGCCACCTGGCCATGGCTGCCCCACAGGGTCTCGCCGATGCTTTCCCACCAGAAATGCTGGCGACTGCCGATGAAGTCGGTGGACAGGAAAATGCTCGCCGGCACCTGGTATTGGCGCAGCAACGGGAAGGCATTCATGGCGTTGTCACGCCAGCCGTCGTCGAAGGTCAGTGCCACCCGCGGGCGGTTCGGGACGCTCTCGGGATCAGCCAGCAACAAGCTCATCAGCGGCACACACTCGAAATGCCGTAGCAGCCAGATCAGCAAATGTTCAAACGCTTCGGGCCCCACGCACAGTTCGTTGCGGTGGGGCAATTCGGCGGCGCGGTCGTTGTTCAGGACCCGATGGAGCATCAGGATCACGCTGGCGCCACGCAGGGGGTGGCGGCCCAGGGACGTGTTCAGGTACAGCCAGCCGCCGGTGCGCTTGAAGACTTGTTTGATCGACATCGGCTCTTCTCCTCAGCGATTCTGCTCGGGGTTCCATTGGCTGTAGCGATGACCCCGCAGGAACTGCCAGAGCCCGATGCTCATGCCCGCCAGCGTCACCAGCACGAACGCGGCCAGGCGAAAGGGGCGGGGCAAACGGTGGCCGGCATCCATCAACCCGATCAGCGCCATGGCGTAACCGAGCAACTGCGCCAGCAGGCTCAGGCGGTAGAACGGATGGTCGTTCCACAGCCAGGCATTGCTCAGCAACAGGGGCAACAGCAACACCGGCGCCAGGCGGCGGATCAATTTGTGGCTGATCAGCCCGATGGCGTAGAGCCCATGCCGCAGCGGGTTGAGCAGCCCCCGGCGTTGGGCCAGGCTCTGCAACCCACCAACGGTGACCCGCTGGCGCCGGCGAAACTGCTTGTCGGCTTCGTCCACGCCCTGGTCGGTCACCCGGGCCTGTGGCACGTAGACGATGGACTTGCCGGCGGCCGGCGCGCAGGTGCTGAGGAAAAAGTCATCGTTGACCTGGGCCGGGATCGGCTGGAACAGCGCCCGACGCAAAGCCAACAAGGCACCGTCGGCCGAGACCATGCAACCGGTGCGGCTTTCCACCCGCCGCAACCAGCCTTCGTAATGGCGATACAGGCTGTCGCCCAGGCTCAGGCCCTTGCCCGGCACCGGGATCTCCATGTGCCCGGCGCAGGCGCCGACTTCCGGATCGCCCAGGGGCGCGAGCAGATGGCCGAGGGTAACGGCGGCCCATTGGTTATCGGCGTCGGTGAACACCAGGATCTCGCCGCGGCTGTGGGCGACACCGGTATTGAGGGCGGCGGCCTTGCCCTGGCGCGGCAGGTCGAGCACGGTGATGCGCGGGTCGATCACCCGGCGTGCGCAGGCCACGGTGTCGTCGGTCGAGCCATCGCTGGCGAGGATGATCTGCAACGAATGGGCCCGATAATCCTGGGCCAGCAACGTGCGCAACTTCGCTTCGATGTGCCGCGCCTCGTTGTGGGCGGCAATGACGATGCTGACGTCCATCGGCAACGCCTTGCCGTAGCGCCGCAGCGGAAACAGCGGCACCAGCAGGCTCAGCATCAAGGGATAACCGAGGTAGGCGTACACCGGTAGCAGCAGGCACGACCAATAAATGAATTCAGCCACGGGCAGGTCTCCTGACGTTCCAATGACACAGATTGAGCAGCAAGGCGGCGCCGGTCAGGTGCAGGCGCACCCCATGCAAGGCCCACAATTGCAAAGTCAGGCGCGGGTCGCGCCGGCTCTGGCGCAGGCTCAGCAACAGGGGCGGCAGCGCCGTGACCAGTAACAGCATCAGCGCCAAATGCAACTGCCCCTGGAGCACCGCGAGCAAGGCCAACAGGTCCAAGCACCAGGCGCCGACGGATAGGGCCGGGAAGCGCAGCAGGCGCAGGCTCGGGCCATGGCTGCGCAGCAATTGCAGATGGCTGCCCTGGCGCCACAGCTCCTTGCTCATCCACTCGCGCCAACTGCCTTCGTAGCCCCAGTGCAGGGCCACGCTTTCGTTGACCAGCAGCAATTGCGCGTCGGCCTGGCGCAGGCGCAGGGAAAAATCCTTGTCTTCACCGGTGCGCAGGGTTTCGTCGAAGCCGCCGACCCGTTCGAACCAGTTGCGGCGCATCAACAGGTTGGCGCTGGGTAGCCACTGCACCCGATGCAGGAGGCGTGACCCCGGACGTTGGCTGCGGCGCTGCCAGGCTTCGGCGAACCACGGCGCCTGCCGGGGCGTGTCGAGGTCCAGGCCCAGTACATCGCCCTGGTGGCCTTCGAGTTCCAGCAACAGCTTGAGCCAGTCGGCCGGCATTTCGATGTCGGCATCGATGAACGCCAGCCAGTCACCGCTGGCGAGGGCCGCGCCGCGATTGCGCAGGGCACCGATGTGCACGCCTGGGACGATCAGTACCCGCGCGCCCAGCTCGTTGGCGATGCGCGGGCCGTGGTCGTCGGAGCCGTTGTCCACCACGATCAACTCGCACGCCAGGCCTGCCTGGCGGGCAGCTTCCTGGGCCGCCCGCAGGGTCCGGCCGATGTGCCGGGCCTCGTTGTACATCGGGATCACAATGCTGACGCAACTCATGGACGAGCCTCCTGTGGCGCGGCCTGTTCGGCGTCGTAGCGCAACACGCTGGTGAGGGCGAGCATGATCCACAGCAACTTGTGGTTCGGCGCGCTGAGGAACATCAAGAACAACCCCAGCGAGAGGAAACTCATGCCCAGGTGCGTCAGCAGGTCCGCCTGCGCCCAGTCGCGGCGCTGCAACCAGAGCCGACGGGCGTGCAGCAGGTTGTACAGGCCAAGGCCGAGCATGCCGACGAACATCAGCCCGCCCGGCACGCCGATTTCGCTGAAGATTTCCAGGTAGGTGTTATGGGCCCGGCGATACAGGTCCCCCAGCTTGCGGTTGGCCGAGAACGCCTTGGCATAGCCGGTGGGCGCGTAGTGCAGGGGAAAGGTCCCGGGCCCTGACCCGAGTATCGGGTTCTCGCGGATCATCTGGCTGCCGACCAGGATGTACGAGGCACGGCGGCCCAGGGATTCGTCCTTGTGAGCATTGACGCCAGCACTGAGGATGCTCAACGACTGGATGCGTGCCACGTAGCCGGCGGGCATCACCGCGACCGCCAGGGGAATCAGCAATGCCAGCCCGAGCATGGCGAAGCCCAGGTGCCGCGGACGGATGCGCGGCAGTTGCGCACGGTAGTGGTACAAGCCGATCACCAGACTGAGCAACAGCACCACCAGCCCGGAACGTGATTCGGTCTTGGTCATGCCGCCCAGCAACAGGATGAAACCCCCACTCCAGAACGTTCGGTGCAACAGGTTCGGACTGCGCAGTACCAGCCACAAGGCCAGCGGTACGGTGAACGCAATCAACAGGGCAAAGGCGTTGGGGTCTTCCAGCAAGCCGGAAGCGCGGCCCTGATCCTGGTATTTGGCCGAGAACATCGCGAGCACGCACGTGGTGGAGACGCTCACCGTCATCAGGCGGGCGAACAGGTCCAGGTTCAGTTCGCGACCGATCAGCAAGGTGATCACGAAGAGAATCAGCCCCACCGTCAGCTCTCGCAGATGAGTCAGGGACAGGTCCATGTTTTCCGAGATCAACAGGCTCAGGCCATACAGCACCATGAAGCCGATCAGGGGCTTCCAGATATTGCTGCGCAAGCGTGTCGCGGGAATCTGGTGCAGGGCCAGTTGCAACATCAAGATCAGGATCAGCGCCAGGCCAAAGAACTTGCTGCCGGAAAACGCGTTGTCCTTGAACAGGCCTTCGAATGGCACCAGTGCGGCAATGCCCAGCAAACCCCAGCCGGGCTTGCGGTACAGCACGGCGACGCCGACCAGGCCGAATACCGCGCCCGGCGCCAGGAACGGATAAGGGCTGGCCAGCAACGCCAGGCACACCAGGCCCAGCAGGCTGACGATCGAGAGCGGGACAATCATGAGCGAGCCTCCCGTGCCGTACGGATGTAAAGCTGCGACCAGCGTTCGGCCAGCGTGCGCAGGTCGTAGCGGTCCTGTTGGGTGCGGCGCGCGTTGTCGGCCAGGATCCGCGCCAGGGGCGGTTCGCTGAACAGCGTTTCGATCTGCGCCGCCAGGTCCGCACTGTCGGCCGGTGCCGCGAGCAGGCCGTTATGGCGGTCTTGCAACACGTCGGGAATACCGCCGACCCCGAACGCCACCACTGGCACGCCGGCCTGCATGGCTTCGAGCAGAATCATCGGGGTGCCTTCGGTGCGCGAGCTGATCACCAGCGCGTCGAGGCGACTCCACCAGGCGTTCATGTCGGTCTGGTAGCCGGGCAATTCGATGCGCGTGGGCAGCCCGGCGTCGGTGATGCGCTTGAGCAGCGCCTGGCGTTCCGGGCCGTCGCCGAGCATCACCGCGTGCAGCGACGGATGCCGCTGGCACAGGGGGATCATGGCGTCGAGGAACAGGTCCGGGCCTTTTTCGCTGCTCAAGCGACCGACGTAGCCGACCCGCCAGCGTTGCTGGTCGGTGCGGTGGGCCAGCGGTGTGCTGGCCGCTGGCAGGCCGTTGGGGATCACATCGAGCTTTTCCGCCCGCACGCTGGCTCGCCGGTGCAGCGTGGCGATGCTCTCGGCCACGCAGACCACTCGCTTGACCGAGGCGGTACGACACAGTTGCAGGCTCAGCCAGGTGTAGAAATGTTGCTTGGGGCTGCGCGGCGTGAAGCCATGCTGGGTGATCACCAGCGGCAGGCGCAGCAGCGTGGCCGCCGACCAGCCGAACAACAGCCCCTTGAAGTTGTGGGTGTTGATCAGCGGGCGTTCGTCCCGGCGCTGGCGCAGGTGCTGCAACAGCTCGGCCCAACTGGCGCAGTGACGGCAATCGACCCCGGCCTGGCGAAAACGCGTGATCAAGGTCGGCGGTGCCGCCAGGAACAGCACCTGGTGCTGTCCGGGCGTTGCCAGGCAATGATCGAGCAGCATCCGCTCGGCCCCATAGAAGCCACCGCTGTCGAGCAGATGAATGATCGACAGGGGGCTGCTGTGGCGGGTCGGGCCGAACGGCGCGTTCAATTTCGCACCCAATGGACAAGGCTGGGCAGGCTCCAGTTGCGGTGCGGGTTGACCTGGTCGGGGGACTGTTCGTTGATCACCAGCAGCACCGGCACATCCAATTGCTGGGTGATTTGCGCTGGGTGCTTGAAGCGGTGGTCGAAGAACTCACGCACATAGACCAGGGCGATCGCCAGCAGCAGGCCGCTGAACATGCCGAAGACGATGATCAGCATCGGCTTGGGGAAGGCCGGGGCGGTCGGCTCGAACGGTGGGCTCAGGATCCGGGCGTTGGAGAGATCGGTGTCCAACGAGCGCGCTGTGCTGGCCTCGGCGAAGCGCTGGGCATAGGTGGAGAACGCCGCATGCAAGGCGTTGATCTCGGTATCCATCTGCCGCAGCTTGCTTTGGGTTTCCTGCAACTGATGGATGCGTTCCTTGAAGGCGGCGATGCGTTCGACTTTCTGATTGATCACCGAACTGACGACGGACAGGTCGGTGGTGCGTTCCTGGATCCGGTTGTTCACCACTTTCAGGAACTGCTGGCGCGTGCGGACGATCTGTTCCCGGGCCAGCAGCATCGGTTCGCTGCTGGGTTGGAAGATCGCCAGGTCATTCATGTAGCGGCTGACCTGGCTGGTCAGTTGCTCGCCCAGTTGTTTGATCTCCCGGTCTTCGAAGGCAATGTTGTCCACGGTGGTGGTGAAGGTGAACGGGAAGGTGTAGTCGTTGAACCGGGAGCTGTTCGCCGCCGCCAGACTGGTCTTGAGGTAATCGAGCCAGCGTTGGCTTTGCAGCAGGCGATCCTGATACAGGTTCAGGGCCTGTTCTTCGGTGTTGATGGCGTTCAGGCGGAAGGTGATTTCTTCCTTGGGGTCGGACGAGCCGATGTTTTCCAGCAGCCCCAGTCGGGTGCCTTCCAGGCCGTCGAGACGGGTCTGGTATTGGGCTTTCTTCTGCTCATAGAACGTCTGCGGCATTTCGATCGATTGCAGATCCTGGCGGCTGCTGAGGTAGTTCTGCAGCAGTTGCGCCACGAACCGGGTGCCCTGGGCCGGATCGCCGAAACTGTAGACGATGGAGATGACGTTGGAGCCGGGCAGGGTCTCGATCTTCAGGTTTTCGATGGCCTCGTCGGTCAGCGTATCGAGCACGGTGTCGCGCACCGGGTCGACTTCAAGCCCCAGGCCATCGCGCAGCGGGTTGATGACGTACTCGCGCAGGGGCTGGGTGATGTACATCTTGAGCGGTTCGCTCACCCACTTGTTGAGAATGCCCGGGCTTGGGGTGTATTCGCCCTGGTCGCGCAGGGCACTGATGGTCTGCCGGATCAACGCCGGTGAGCGCAGGATATTGCTCTCGGTTTCCATGTCCGCCAGGGACGGTGGGATGAAGGTGGCGTTTTCCTGGTTCAGCGACGTGGTGGCGTCGCCCTGGGAGAGCTTTTTCGACTGGACGATCACCTGGGCGGTAATGTCGAAGCTCTGCTTGAGCATCAACGGCAGCACCAGGGCGATCACGGCGAAGATCAGGAAGACACGCTTCACCCACTGCTTGTTGGCGAAGAAAATCCTGAAGAACTCATGCAGATAGTTTTCCTTGGGGTTCATGATCAATCACCTGCTTCAGGAGTGTTGGTGCTGGATCTGCTGTTGTCGCCTTTGCTATCGAGGCGGTAGCCGAAGCTGACCCCCATGCCCTGGAACAGCACCACGTCGGCCAGTTGCCGGGCCATTTCACCGGCTTTGGCCAGGCCGGTCTTGGGCACGAAAAGCATGTCTTCCGGTTGCAGGTAGGCGATCTGCGAGGCATCACCGCTCAGGGCTTTTTCCACGTCATAGTGGCGGGTTTCGACCTGGTTGCCGTTGCGGCGCATGATCACCACCGAGTCGAGCCGGGCCTTGACGTTGGTGCCACGGGCCAGGGTCAGGGCCTCGAGGACCGAGATCGGCCGGCGGATCGGGTAGGAACCTGGCACGGCCACCTCGCCGAGGACATAGATCTCGTTGCCGGCGGTGGACTTGAGCAGCACATCGACGGTCATGCGGCCTGGCAACTGGGCGTAGCGCTCGTTGAGGAAGGTTTCCAGCTGGGTGACGGTCATGCCTTGCAGTGGCACGGAGCCGATTTCCGGGAAGCTTGCGTAACCATCCCGGCCCACGGTGATTTCCCGGCTCATGCCGGTGCCCGGGTGGGTCAGGGTGTTGCGCAGGTTCGTCTCGCTGCTCAGCGGGCTGGTCACCAGCACCGTCAATTGGTTGCGATTGGGCTGGAACAGCATCTTCTGGTCATAGGCACGCTGGACCGCCAGGCGGGCTTCGTCGGTGGTCAGGCCGGCGACTTTCACCGAGGTATTGGCCCCCGGCAGTTCGATGCTGCCGTCGGGCATCACCTGTTGCGTGCCGTTGAGCTGGCTGGCGGCGGTGAAGTTCAGGGCAACCTGGTCGCCCGCCTGCACACGATAGGCCTGGGGGCCGGTGGTGCTGATGTGAAAAATCACATCCAGCACGTCCTGGGGCCGCAGGGTCTGTTCGACCTTGGGCATGTCGGTGGCCTGGGCGTTGGCCGGTGCGGCCGTGAGGATCTGCACCGGCATCGAGCGGGTATCGCTGGTGCTGGAGCAACCGGCAAGCGGCAGCAACAGCAGGACAAGCATTCTGGCGTTCATCTCGTCATCCTTTTGCAGGCTTACAGGTTGTTGTAGAGCCACTTGGGCATGTAGTACTTGCGGCGGTTGAACACGCTGCCGACCACTTTCGCGCCCGCTTGGGACAGGCGCTGACGGGCGGCCTGGGCCACTTCCCAGCGGGTGTCTTCACCGCGCACCACCAGCACCACGCCGTCCACCTGGGTGCTGAGCACCAGTGTGTCGCTGGCCGAATACACCGCGTCGGCGTCGATCACCACAAAGCGGTACTGCGCCGCCAGTTGCCTGAACAGCGGACGCAGACGCTCGGGGCTCAGGCGCTCGGCATTGCGGCCCAGACGACCGTGGGGCAACACGTCGAAGGGCAGGCTGGACGCCTGCACCACGCAGTCCTGCAACAGGGGCGGGGCGAGGCTGTTGAACAGCAGGTCGGTGAAGCCGCGCTCCTTGTGCAACGACAGTTGCTGGCTGAGGTTGCGCGGTGACTGGCTGGCATCCACCAGCAGGACGCGACCGTTGCTCATCTGTGCCAGCTGAGCGGCCAGTGCCATGGCGCTGGTGCTGGTGCCGGTGCCGGTGTTGGCGGACGTCAAGAGCAGGATCCGCAGGGAAGGGTCAAGCACGGTCGAGGTCAGGTTGGTCTCGCTCGGGCTGGCTATGGTCAGGATATTCGTTGAACCGTCCATTTAACTCGCTCCGTGGCCGCTGAAAACTTTGAAGGGGGTAAGCATCAGGATCTTCAAGTCCAGCCACAGGCTTTGTTCAGCGATATAGCTGAGGTCCAATTCCACGCGCTGGTCGAAGTCGATATTGCTGCGCCCGGAGATCTGCCACAGGCCGGTCATGCCGGGGTAGATGCTCAGGCGCACAAGATGGTTGTCCTTGTAGCGATAGGCGTTGAACGAGGTCGGCCGCGGGCCCACCAGGCGCATGTCGCCGGTCACCACATTGATCAGGTTCGGCAGTTCGTCGAGGCTGCTGCGGCGCAGGAACCGGCCGATGGGCGTGATACGCGGGTCGTTGTCGATCTTGAAATCGATGGCATCGGCGCCGTGTTTGTTGAGGTGGCGCAGCGACTCCTTGAGGGCTTCGGCGTCGGCGACCATGGTGCGGAACTTGTACATGCCGAACACCCGACCGCGATAACCGGTGCGTTTCTGCACGAACAGTACCGGGCCAGGGCTGGAAAACTTGACCAGCAGTGCCAGGCCCAGCAACAGCGGGCAGCACGCCAGCAGAATCGCCAGTGCGCCGAGGCAGGCCACCACTCGATTGGTCCGCGAGACCGTCCAGGGCCGGCCGCCGTCGCGACCGGTCAACCAACCACGGCCCTGGCGGTGGATGGCCGCGTCCAGGCGCCTGCGGTGGTCGGGATCGACACGCTTGTCGCGTCCGGGGGCGTTGATCGCAATGATTTGCTCATGTCGGGTCATAGACTCCTCCGCTGAGGTGGGGCCGCAAGCGGCGCGTGGGCAGGCAGTGGGTAATACTCGAGGAACCACTGGATGAAGCGGCCCAGACCGTCGTCCAGTTCGATGCCCGGCTGGAAGCCGGTGGCCCGTGCCAGGTCGCTGGCATCGGCGCAGGTGTTGAGCACATCGCCCGCTTGCAGGGGCAGCAGCTCGACGCGGGCGCTGCGTCCCAGGTGTTTTTCCAGCAGCGCGACATAGGTGCGCAGCGCCACCGGGTGCTGCCCGCCGATGTTGTAGATCCGCCAGGGCGCGCGGCTGGTGGCCGGACCCGGTTGCTCGTGATCCAGCAAGGGCGTGACCTGGGGCGTACGTTCGATCAGGCGAGCGATGCTTTCGACGATGTCGTCGATGTAGGTGAAATCCCGTTGGTGCTCTCCGTGGTTGAACAGCTGCAGCACGCGGTCTTCAACGATGGCGCGGGCAAACTGGATCGGCGACATGTCTGGCCGGCCCCAGGGGCCGTACACCGTAAAGAACCGCAGGCCGGTGCAGGGAATGCCGAACAGGTGGCTGTAGCTGTGGGCCATCAGTTCGTTGGCTTTTTTGCTGGCCGCGTACAGCGACAACGGATGATCGACGTTGTCCTGCACCGAATAAGGCGTGCGCGGGTTGGCGCCATATACCGAGCTTGAAGAGGCGTAGATCAGGTGCTTGACCGGATACCGGCGGCAGCTTTCCAGGATGCTCAGGAACCCAGTGATGTTGCTGTCGACGTAGGCCTGGGGGTTTTCCAGGGAGTAGCGCACGCCAGCCTGGGCCGCGAGGTGAATCACCACGTCCGGGCGCCGGGCCTGGAACAGTTCGTCGATGGCCGGCGCGTCGGCCAGGTCGAGCCGCGCCAAGGGGAAGGTGCCGACCTGGTCGTTCACCCAGGCCACGCGGTCATGCTTGAGCTGCGGGTCGTAGTAGTCGTTGAAATTGTCCAGCCCGCACACCCGATGACCGTCGCGCAGCAGCCGCAGCGCGACGTGGGCGCCGATGAAACCGGCTGCGCCGGTGACCAGGATGTTCACGCTTGCGGCCCTGGTGCTGGGGTGCCGGGCACGGTGTGGCGCAGCCCGATACCGCGGTACAACAGCCCGGCGGCGGCCAGGTGTTCGGGGTTGTACAGGTTGCGGCCATCGATGATCACCCGGGCGCGCAACTTGCTGGCCAGCAGGTCGAAATCCACCACGCGAAAGTTCTTCCACTCGGTGCAGATCACCAGGGCGTCGGCGTCTTCGAGGGTGTCATCGCGGGTCGCGCAGAGGTTCAGGTCCTTGCGATAGCCGTAGAGGCGACGGCATTCGGACATGGCTTCCGGGTCATAGGCCTGGACCCGGGCGCCTTCGCGCCACAGCGCTTCCATCAGGTAGCGGCTGGGGGCTTCGCGCATGTCATCGGTGTTGGGTTTGAACGCCAGGCCCCAGATGGCAATCGATTTGCCAGCCAGGCCATCCTGGAATTGCTTCGCCAGTTTCTCGAAGAGGATGTGCCGCTGGCTGTCGTTGACGTCGGTGACGCTGCGTAGCAGGCGCAGCGGCATGCCGCTTTGTTCGGCGGTGTGCAGCAGGGCTCGCAGGTCCTTGGGAAAGCACGAACCGCCGAAACCGCAGCCGGGGTAGATGAAGTGATAACCGATGCGCGGGTCCGAGCCGATGCCCTTGCGCACCGCCTCGATGTCGGCGCCCAGCCGCTCGGTGAGGTTGGCCAGCTCGTTCATGAAACTGATACGGGTGGCGAGCATGGCATTGGCGGCGTACTTGGTCAGTTCGGCGCTGCGGTTGTCCATGAACATCAGTTTTTCGTGGTTGCGGCAAAAGGGTGCGTAGAGCTCCGTCATCTGGTCGCGGGCTACCAGGTCCGCAGTGCCGACGATGATCCGGTCCGGCCGCATGCAATCGGCCAGGGCGCTGCCTTCCTTGAGAAATTCGGGGTTGGACACCACGCGCACGTTCAGCTGTTTCAGGCCGCGCCGGGCCAACGCCTGGCGGGCGCATTCGGCCACCTTGTCGGCGGTGCCCACCGGCACCGTGGACTTGATGACCAGGGTGCGGTCGCTGTCCATGAAGTCGGCAATCTGCCGGGTGACGGCCAGCACATGGCTCAGGTCGGCCGAGCCGTCTTCATCGGCGGGGGTGCCGACGGCGATGAAAATCAGCTCGCCGTGATTGACCGCGTCGCTGGCCTGGGAACTGAACGACAAGCGGCCGGCCTTGATGTTGTCTTCGAGCAGAGTGGACAGGCCCGGCTCGCTGATGGTCGGTACGGCCTGTTGCAGTTGCCGGATCTTGTTCGGGTCGATGTCGATGCACAAAACGCGGTGTCCGACATCGGCCATTGCGGCCGCCTGGATCAACCCGACATACCCCGTACCAAATACGCTCACGTCCATTTTTGGCGCGCCTCGCAGACCGAATGATGTAACTCGGATGAAACTGTCTAGAGGGGTATAGCGCAGCTTCAGAAAAGCGTGTCAGCAAAATGACAGTTGTCAGTGTTGGCAATTCAAGTGAAGTCGGGCCTTTTGATATCAAGTCATTGACTGGTCTAGCAAAGTGGCTGTTTTACTGGGTGTTGGAGGCATTTAACAAAACGATAAACGGTCGTTATCCATAGATTTTTATATTTTGTTACCTGTTTTCGTGTCGTTTTTGGGGCAACTTTTTTTTGACGCAGGGTTGGTGGGTGGTGTTTCTTGCGCTTTGAAAATCGGCTGCTAACGTGCAGGAACGAAGCACTTTCGATACTGCGTTCCGGTCGAGGAAAACATGGCCCGCTACCTCAAGGAGTTGCTGCTGTTTTTGTACCTGCTCAAGGGGTACGCCTATTACCTCGACCGTCTCGATGCGTTGGGCCTGAGCTTGGCAACCTTGCTGTTCGGCGCCATGTTCGAGCTGTTGGTGGTGGCGCTGTGGATGAGCGCCTACATACGCCAGACGTTGGTGAGGCATGTGTTTGCCTTGGCGTTGTTTGTTTCAGCGGTTTTTTTCGAGGTGTACACCCAGGTCACGGACAGTTACCTCACCTACAGCCAGTTCGTCTCGCTGGTGTACTCGGGAGGGTTCATCCAGGAAGCGGCCTATCAGTATCGCGAGGTGATCATCAAGGCGGTGATCGGCGGCTTGTTGCTGTTGTTCGGCATCGCCCTCAAACCTCGGCGGGCACTGCGAGTGCCCGGTTATCTGCCGGTGCTCGCGCCCGTGCTGGGCGTGGTGTTGCTCAGTGGCGTGCTGTTCGTGCGGGCGGGCGAAGGCGCGCGTGGCCTGCCGGTGATGTACACGCCGTTGGCCTATTTGAATCTCTTTGCCTACGAGTCCTTGCACAACACCATCGGCCCCCGGGAACCGGTCGCCCTGGCGCGGCGATCGTCTTTGATCGAGCAGGACATCGTGCTGATCATCGATGAAAGCGTTGGCGGCAATTACCTGGATATCAACACGCCGTTTGGCGTGCACAGCGGCCTGAAGACCCCGCCCGAGGGCGTGGACATTTTCAATTTCGGCTACGCGGCATCCATCGCCAATTGCAGCGCCGACACCAATGTCACCTTGCGTTACGGTGGTACACGCGCCGACTACGTGCGCATCAACAGCACCCGGCCGTCGATCTGGCAGTACGCCAAGCAGGCCGGCTTGCGCACCGTCTACATCGACGCCCAGCGCACCGGCGGCAACCTGCAGAACCTGATGACCGACCTGGAAAAACAGGACATCGACGAATTCGTCCAATTCGACCAGGCCAGCGTGCGCGACCGCGACATGGCGGCGGCGGCGAAATTGATCGAGCTGTTGGGCGACCACCAGGCCGAACTGGTGGTGATCAACAAGGTGGGGGCGCATTTTCCAGTGCACGACAAATACCCCGACGACTTCATGAACTACCGCCCGGCCTTGCCGCGCGGGCGGTTCCAGGAAGTGGCCGACACCGCCAGGCGCGACGGTTTCAATGGCCAGCAAGATGATTGGCTGCTGTACCGCAACGCCTACCAGAACACCTTGTTGTGGAATGTCGGCGAGTTCTTCAAGCGAATCTTCCAACAGGCCGATTTGAGCCGTGCGGTGTTGATCTACACCTCCGACCACGGCCAGGACCTGCACGAGCGCGGCAACCCCGGGCTCAATACTCATTGCGGTGGCGACCCGGTGCCCGAAGAAGGATTGGTGCCGTTGGTGGTGATCCAGGGCAGCTCATTGCACAGCCTCGATTGGCGCGACGCCTGGGCTCGGAACAAGGATCGCTCCAGCCACTACAACATCTTTCCGACGCTGTTGCAGTTGATGGGCTATGACCCGGTAGGGGTTGAGTCGGTCTATGGAAAATCCCTGAGTCAGCCGACCGATGACGACTTCACCTTCAACTATCGCTTCAATGCGCGGTTGGGGGCGAAACCGGCGTGGAAGCATATTGACTTGGACCATATCGTGACGCCGCAGCCTGGCCAGGTTGAAATGGCGGTGGGGCAGCATTGACTGGAGGCCCCTATGCGCTGGGCTTTTGTGAGAGCGAGCTTGCTCGCGATGGCGGCCTCACAGTCGACATCGTGTACCTATCCATTGCTGCGGTAACGGCCACTTAGGGTTTCGCCCTTACGGCCATCCCTTTCAAGGTCTTTTCGTTTTGGCGGCCTTGATTACCCGGTCCGTTGAAACATGTGCATGCACCGCAGTGCCTTGCACCCATGTTTTGGGTTTAGGCACCTTGGGGCCCCGGGGATTTTTCGCAACTTGTTTTGGTTGGATGTTTCTGGCCAGTTCCAACAAGCGCTGGGCCAGTTTTTCCAGAGGTATGACGGGAAAACATTCCGAGGGCAGCGCAATTTGCAGGCCTTCATAACCACTCCGGACCTGAACCGCCAAGTGATAGGTTGAGGCTTCCCAGCCGTCAGGCTGGGAAGCCTGATGGGCTTGCTCGACGCTTCGTTTGAGTACGGCCAGGACGTTGTAGGCCAACACCGCAGTAGCGAACCCGAGCAATGCAGCCTTTGGGCTACCAAGGGTTTCGATTTCACTTTCCAGGATTGTTTCCAGTCGCTGGAACATGCCTTCAATGCTCCAGCGGCGGCGATAGAGTTCCGCGATCTGCTGCGCGCTGATGCTTTCAGGCAGGTTGCTCCAGAACATCAAGCTGCTGTCACCCGAGTCTGTTGGCGAATGAAGCGTCAGTTCGACACGCCGACACTGATAACCGCCTCTGACCTGAATGATCTGCTCACGCACAGTGCCCGCGTCCACAGGCACGGGTTCTTGCCAATGCCCCTCTTGAATCAAGCGTGGATGCTTGGCTTGTTGACGAATGACAAAGGAGGTTTTGACCTGTTCGCAAGCCTCCATGACCGGGAGCGTGCAATAGAGTCGATCAGCCAGCCACACCTGGCCCGGCTCGGCATCGGCCAAGAGAGGCAGCACGCAAACACGCTCGCTTGCGTAGGCATCTTCACATGCCTGCAGGTCGATGACTTGATCCAGGTCGGGGTCGTAGACAACCACCGAAAACCCGGGCCGAGCGGCGCCGCGCTCGTGGCGTAAAGCCCCCAGTCGTTTCTCAGTGGATGCCAAGTGATTACCGTCCACCACCCGAACCTGCCAATCCGGCAGCATCGCCGTGCAACCCAACTCCTTGATGGTTGGAGCCAGGCGCTGCGCACAGCCCGTGACCAGGGCGCGCAACAGAGCGGGCTCGGTACGACTGATCTTGTCGTAGAGGGCCGCCAGGCTGACAGGAAGATCTTCCAGTTGCCGCGCCGCGGCGTGCAGGGATGGCTTCAAACCCAATGAAACAAGGGACATCAGCTTGATGATGGTCGAGAACAGTAGCTCACGAGAATACTGCCGTTGCCGATGTTCTTCGAAGACCTGATCGACCCACTCAGGGGCAATAGCGTGCTCCAGCGCCAATTTGGCCATAACGCTGGCAGGTGCTTTTTTCTCGAAACGCGCTAGAACATCGGCCCACATCGTTCTGGTATCCCTGATAGAAACTTCAGGGGATTTTACCTAAGACCTTGAAAGGGATGGCCCTTACGGCGATTCACTTTTTTTCAAACGCCAAGAAAGGTAAGCAAAAAAGGCTTTCCATGGCCCAGCGCGGCTATCCAGGTATCCATGCCGGGATGCCCACTGCGCAATGCCTGCGTTCGGCCAGCGTGGTTAACGGGGCGTCGAGATCAAATCAGAGCAAGAGCAAGAGCAAGAGCAAGAGCGGGACACATGCCAGTCTATGTGGCTGAGCCACCGCAATCGCGAGCAAGCTCGCTCCCACATTGGATCTTCAGAGGCCACAAGTTTTATCTACACCGCAGCCCCTTGTGGGAGCGAGCCTGCTCGCGAAGAGGCCAGCACATCCAACATCTTCATCGACTGTGACACCGCCATCGCGAGCAGGCTCGCTCCCACATTGGATATTCAGCAGACACAAAATCCATGTGCATCCCGCCCCCCTGTGGGAGCGAGCTTGCTCGCGATGAGGCCGGCCCATCCAACATCACCGCAAACTGACACACCGCTTTCGCGAGCAAGCCCGCTCCCACAGGAGAAATACGGTCTCACCAAGAACCAGGTCGGCTATCAGGCCGCCTCGCGGTGGACGTTGATCTCGGACTCCCCGTTAACCACGCTGGCTGAACGAAGGTATTGTGGAGTGGGCACCTCGGCATGGATGCCGAGGTAGCCGCGCTGGGCCATGGATGGCCCTTCGCGGTGGCCCACGGAGCAATGCCTTCGTTCAGGCATGCCGAGCCTAGGCGAGGCACCGAGTGGTGGGGCAAAAGCGGTTTGCTTACTTTTGACTGGGCCGGCTTCCGGGCTCTTCAAAAGTGAGCCGCTGTAAGAGCGGAACCGCCAGCAGCCGTTACCGCAGAAACGGATATACCCCCCACCCGACGAACAAATACCAAGGCTCTCTAGCACCTACCTCGTCGCAGCAATCGGCTCGGACTGGGCAGGGTCATGCAACAGCGAAAAACCCCGATCACGCAACGCACGACCAATGAAGCGCGACCCGATGTCATTCAAGTGCGCGTCATCGCGATACAGCAATTGCCCATCAATGATCGGACTGCACAACCCTGCCGGGCAGATCACCTGATTGGGGTCGATAAAGCGCACCTGGGGCAGCCTGGCGCGTATGCCGTCCCAATAAGACGCCGTAATGTCCAGAGGGGTCGAGCAGGGGCGCTGGGTGGCGAACATCAAGCGACGCACCGGGCAGGTGGCGGCTTTGTCGATGTTCTGGTTGCTGAGGATCACGATGACCTGGCCGCTGTTCTGCGCCACGCGCTTGATGCTCGCTTCGACCGCGTCCCCGGCCGCTGCATCCCTCGGCCAAGCCCCGGCCAGCACGACATAAGGGTAGTGATTGCGCTCGATCAGCCCGAGCACCCGTTTATTGCGCTCAACACAATGACTGACATACACCGACGAAAGCCCGGCGGTGTAGTCGAAGATCGGCGGGCAACCGTCCAGGGTGTAGTCCATCAACCCGATGCCATTGGGTTCGGCGAGGATGTCGACCATGCCGGTGAAATGATTGGCGAACGAGTCACCCACCATGATCCCGTCGAGTTGCGGCTTGCGAACCCCAAGCCGGCAGTCCGGGTTGGGATCGGCGCTGTACCGGGCATTGGGCATGTGGCAGTCGCTGCGAAGTTTGTTCGGCTCGGCCAGGGTCATTGCTTCGAGCGTCGCCACTTCCGGTGCAAAGCGCTGGGCGAACCCGCCTGATTGCAGGCTGATCACCGCCAGCACGGCGAGCCCGAGGGCCGGTAGGGTGAATCGCCGCAGGAGCACGCGGGAAAACGGCAACTGCGTCCCGGTCCGTCGAAAAGGGACCTCAATGTAACGCCAGGACCACCAGGACAGCGCGAGCGCCGCCGCCACCAGCGCTGCTCCCACGGCAGGCGTAATGGCGATGTCCAAGTAATTCAGGTAAGCGATCAGCGGCCAGTGCCAAAGATAAAGCGAATACGAAATCAGACCGATGAACACCATGGGTCGGTTGGTCAGCAAGCGCCAGCGGACCTCGCCACTACCGGCCAGAATCAGCAGCGCCGCGCCCAGGCAGGGGATCAAGGCGTTGTGGCCGGGGAAGGGCGCCGCCGGGCTCAGGGCAAATATGGCAAAACCAGTTAGCCCGGCTCCCGTCAGCCCATACACTTGGGCCATTCTGCGGCCGAGCCTGTGGGGTTGATAAAGATAAATGCCCAGCGCACCGCCCAGCATCAATTCGAAAAACCGCGTGGGCAGCAAGTAGTACGAGGCCGTGGCGAAGACGTTTGTGGCGTACTCCGAAAATCCCACCGTCGCGACAATACCGGCCCCCAACACAGGCAGCAGGTAGCGTGGCAGCAGGCGATAAAGCGCCAGGATCAGCAGCGGCCAGATCACGTAGAACTGTTCTTCGATACCCAGTGACCAGGTATGCAGCAACGGGGCTTCGCTGGCGTCCGCTGCGAAGTAGTTACCGTACTTCACCCAAATGTAGAGGTTCGAGACACCCAGCAACGAGAACAGCGCACTGATGTTGAGTCGGATCAGGTCGGCGGGGGAAAGAATGAAGGCCCCGGCGATCACGCTCGCCAGTAATACCGTGGTCAGTGCCGGCACGATGCGGTTGATGCGTCGCTGATAAAAACGCTTGAGTGAGAAGGTGTTCTGCCTGATCTCGGCAAATACCTGGGAAGTGATGAGAAAACCCGAAATGACAAAGAAAATGTCGACCCCCACGAATCCACCTGGCAGCAGGCCGGGGTTGAGGTGATGGATGAACACGGCGATGACCGCAATGGCGCGAAGTCCGTCGATATCGAGGCGATATTGGGCGTGATGCATGGCGGCCGTCGTCCTTTGGTAAGAAGCGATCCAAGTTCGTCATGTTTATGACGATTGCGCCGACAGCCTGAAACGGCGTTTATGAGTTATTGATTAATAGATGAAAATCTACGCCTGGCAAGGAATGTTGGATCCAGTTTTGCTGCCAAGTGACAGGCGGTAGGGACGATCGCACAGGATCATCCCAGGTGGGGCCGTCCCTCAACTCCGCTATCCTGAGCCTCACGTTCATTCATCGAGCCTTTTCATGCTTGAAGTCCGCGCTGTCTTTAAAAGCTACCCCACGCCCCAAGGCCCGTTACCGGTGCTGCAGGGCGTCGACCTGACCCTGATGCCCGGCAGTAGCCTGGCGCTGATGGGAGAGTCGGGCAGCGGCAAGAGCACCTTGCTGCACCTGGTCGCCGGGCTGGACAAGGTCGATCGCGGCAGCATCCGCAGTGGCGAATATCGGCTCGACGGCATGAGCGAAAGCCAGTTGGCGAACTGGCGACGCACGGAAATCGGCCTGGTGTTCCAGCAGTTCAACCTCATCAGCAGCTTGTCGGTGGAGGACAACCTGGCGTTTCAGGCGCGCTTGTGCGGCCGCTATGACGGGGCCTGGCAAGCCCATCTGGTGCAGCGGCTCGGGCTTGCAGCGCTGTTGCGGCGTTATCCCGAGCAGCTTTCCGGCGGACAGCAGCAACGGGTGGCGCTGGGACGGGCGCTGGCTTCGCGGCCGCCCTTGTTGCTGGCCGACGAACCCACCGGCAGCCTCGACGAAGCCACCAGCGACGAAGTGCTGCAACTGTTGCTGGAATTGCTGGAGGGCAGCCCCACCAGCCTGCTGATGGTGACCCACAGTCCACGGGTGGCGGCGCGCCTGGCCCAGCGCGTGGTGTTGCACGGCGGACGGTTGGCGCAGGTGGCCCAGGGGTGATGATCTTTCGCCAGACCCTCAAGGCCCTGCTCAGCCATTGGCGCCAGCACCCGGTGCAATTCTTCAGCGTGCTGACCGGTCTCTGGCTCGCCACCAGCCTGCTCACTGGCGTGCAAGCGCTGAACAGTCAGGCCCGGGACAGCTACGCTCGGGCCAGCCAACTGATCGGCGGCGAACCCCAGGCCAGCCTCAATGCACCCGGTGGCGGCACCTTTGCTCAACAATGGTTTGTCGATTTGCGGCGCCAGGGTTGGCCGGTGTCGCCGGTGTTGCAGGCTCGGGTGCTGCTCGAGGGGCACGAGGATCAGCGCCTGCAACTGATGGGCATCGATCCGGTGTCGCTGCCGCCTGGCGCGGCACTGGCGGGGCAGGCGCGGGAGATGAGTGAGGTGGTGGAGTTCTTTACCGACCCCGGTCGCACCTGGATCGCCCCGCAGACCTTGCAGGCCCTGGGGCTGGGCGAGGGCGATCGGCCTCGTACGGTCGATGGACGAGCCCTGCCGCCGCTGCATGTCCAGGTGGACATGGCGCCCGGCGTGCTGTTGATGGACATCGGTTTTGCCCAAGCGGTACTCGGGTTGCCGGACCAGCTGTCGCGGCTGCTGTTGCCCGCTACGTTCAACGCCGCGTTGCCGGAGGCCTTCAGCGATCGGCTGCAATACAAACACGCCGATGAAGAAAACAACCTGTCGCGCCTGACCGAAAGTTTTCACCTGAACCTCGATGCCTTGGGGTTTTTATCGTTCGTGGTGGGGCTGTTCATCGTTCATGCCGCCATCGGCCTGGCCCTCGAACAGCGCCGCAGCCTGCTGCGAACCCTGCGGGCCTGTGGCGTCAGTGCGCGGGTGCTGGTCACCAGTCTGGCCATCGAATTGGGTGCGCTGGCCTTGCTGGGTGGGATCGCCGGGGTGCTCAGCGGCTACTGGCTGGCGGGCCTGTTGTTGCCCGATGTCGCGGCGAGCCTGCGGGGTTTGTACGGCGCCGAAGTGGCCGGGCACTTGAACCTCAGCCCGGGGTGGTGGCTCAGCGGTGTAGGGCTGAGCCTGCTCGGCGCGCTGCTGGCCGGCGCCGACAGCCTGGTGCGGGCGGCGCGCCTGCCCTTGCTGGCGCTGGCCAATCCCCAGGCCTGGCATCAGGCCCATGGGCGCTGGTTGCGACGCCAGGGTTGGGTGGCGACAGGCGCGGCATTGATTGCCGTCTCGGCGTTGGTCTGGGGCGACAGCCTGGCCAGCGGTTTTGTCCTGATGACCGCCTTGTTGCTAGGCGCGGCGCTGGCCTTGCCGGTGTTGCTCAACAGTGCGCTGAACCAGCTGCTGCGCCGCAACCGCTCGGTGCTCGGGCAATGGTTTCTCGCCGATTGCCGTCAGCAGTTGCCGACGCTGAGCCTGGCGCTGATGGCTTTGCTGTTGGCATTGGCGGCGAACATCGGCGCCGGCAGCATGACCGCCGGTTTTCGCCAGACGTTCAGCAACTGGCTCGAACAACGGTTGAGCGCCGAGTTGTACATCAACCCGCAAACCCCGGCGCAGGCGGAACAACTGCATACCTGGCTCACGCAGCAACCGGCGATCACGGCCGTCGTACCCCTCTGGCAAGTCTCGATCCCGTTGCAGGGCTGGCCGACGGACATCCATGGCATCATCGATCACCCTCACTATCGCCAGCATTGGCCGCTGCTGGAATCGTCCGGCGACACGCCGTGGGAGCAACTGGCCGGTGCCGACACCCTCATGCTCAGCGAACAACTGGCCCGGCGCCTCAAGGTGAGGATCGGCGACCAGTTGACCCTGCCGACACCACAGGGCCCCTGGGCACTGCGCATCGTCGGTATCTACGCCGACTACGGCAATCCCAAGGGCCATGTGCTGATCAACGCCGATCACTTGCTGGCGCACTGGCCGCAGCTGACGCCGAACCGTTTCAACCTGCGCATCGAACCGCCGGCGATCCCTGCGCTGCTGACCGCGTTGCAGGCCCGGTTCAACCTGGATGACAGCCGCATCGTCGACCAGGCCCGGCTCAAGGGCTGGTCGACCCAGGTGTTCGAGCGCACCTTCGCCGCCACTGCGGCCCTTAACAGCCTGACCCTGGCGGTGGCTGGGGTGGCGCTGTTCATCAGCCTGCTGACCCAAAGCCAGAGTCGCCTCGGCCAGTTGGCACCGCTGTGGGCGCTGGGGGTGACGCGCCGGCAATTGATGTTACTCAACCTCGGCCAAACCTGGCTGCTGGCGCTGTTGACCCTGATCCTGGCCTTGCCGCTGGGTATTGCCCTGGCCTGGTGCCTGGACGCGGTGATCAATGTGCAGGCCTTCGGCTGGCGCCTGCCGCTGCGAGTGTTCCCGCTGCAATTGGTGCAGTTGTTGGCCCTGGCGATGCTTGCCACGCTACTGGCTTCGGCCTGGCCGCTGTATGCGTTGTACCGCACGCAGCCGGCGGATTTGCTGAGGACCTTTGCCCATGAAGATTAAAATCGGCGTGTTGCTGCTGGCGTTGCTCAGCGGTTGTGATGACTCAGCGCTGCCACAAAAGGGTTTTGCCGACCTCGGCGACCAGGCTGTCGCGTTCACGCCGGTCGTGCCTGGGCGGGTGTTCAGTTTCCCGGCCGATCACGGCATTCATGACGGTTTTCGTATCGAGTGGTGGTACGTCACCGCCAACCTCAAGGACGCCCAAGGCCGGGAATTCGGCGTGCAATGGACGTTGTTTCGCAGCGCTTTGAACGCCGCGCCCCAGGCCAGCGGCTGGGGCAACCAGACGATCTGGCTCGGCCACGCGGCGATCACGTCCGCCACCGTGCACCATGCCGCCGAACGTTATGCCCGAGGCGGGGTGGGGCAGGCCGGGGTGCGGGCGGAGCCCTTCGAGGCCTGGATCGACGATTGGCAATTCACCCGCCAGGCTTCAGCGGCCGAGCCATTGGCGGACATGCAATTGAAGGCTCGGGACAGACGCTTCAGCTATGCCTTGCGGCTGACGTCGAGCCGTCCGCTGGTGTTGCAGGGCGATCAAGGTTTCAGCCAGAAGTCCGAACAGGGGCAGGCGTCGTACTACTACAGCCAGCCGTTTTTCCAAGCCAGCGGTGAATTGGAAATCGACGGTCAACGCTACACGGTCAGCGGTCCGGCCTGGCTCGACCGCGAATGGAGCAGCCAGCCCCTGACCGCCAACCAGACCGGCTGGGACTGGTTCTCCCTGCACCTGGACAACGGCGAGCACGTGATGCTCTATCGCATGCGCCACAAGGACGGCGCGCCTTACTTAACGGGCACCTGGATCGACGCCCAGGGCCAGGCGCAAACCCTGCAGGCCGGGGAGATCAGC
Source organism: Pseudomonas sp. FSO-7 (assembly GCF_059579345.1). Lineage (NCBI taxonomy): Bacteria > Pseudomonadati > Pseudomonadota > Gammaproteobacteria > Pseudomonadales > Pseudomonadaceae > Pseudomonas > Pseudomonas sp. FSO-7. Next base: position 2,393,097 of record NZ_CM184193.1, read on the forward strand.
CTCGTGCCGTTGGACACCACCCCAGTCGCCGGACGCTCGATGCCGGTACGTTGGGCCATCAAGATTCCCGGCAAGCAACTCGACGTTACCCTCCAGGCACTCAATCCCAACGCCTGGATGGACCTGCGCATTCCCTATTGGGAAGGCCCGGTGCAACTGCGTGGCAACCAGGGCGGCACGGGCTACCTGGAAATGACCGGCTACTGAGAATCACCGGAACTCCCCGCGAATGTCGACCCTCATAACTGATGAATGTCTCGCAGGAGCCCGCCATGAGCGATGACCTCAAACCGCTGGCCGACTGGCAGCAGTTGTTCGACGACAAGGCCTATTGGCAGCAGTCCCCCGATGCCCACTTTACCGAGCTGATGCGGGTGGCCAATGACCTGTTCGGCCGGGGCGCCATCGATCTGGCGCGTTGGCAGGATTTGAAGAACCAGGCCGAGCAACTGCACCAGCGCTCTCCGGATGCCAATGTCGCTGAAGAAGTCGCCGACCCCGATGCCTGAATCCCCAGAGATCCAAGGAGTTCGCCATGAAACACAGCCCCGATCAACCGTCGCAGAACCCGGACGAGCCCGCGTTGCCTGGTGAAGTGGAGCGCGACAACGATGCCTTGCGCCCCAATGATCCGGCCAAGCGCAAACAGCAACAGGGTGACCCTGAAGCGGGGGACACCGATGCGCAAAAAACCGGACGGCGTGGCTGAAGTGCGTCACGCCGACTGGTATTAAAAAGAGTTTTTTAATGACTGTTTAATTTGTCTACATGGATAACTTCTTTGTATTTGTCCATGTTTTGTATAACTGTTTGTACAGCGAGAGCGTAAGAGTTGTCATCCACCTACTGTGGCGAGGAAGCATGCTCGCGCTGGGATGTGAAGCAGCCCCCAAAAGCGGTCGCTGCTCGCCTGGGCGGGACCAAGCTCCCTCGCCACAGGTCCGGAATCTGGTCCACAAATGTAACTGTACGAACACGTGAGTCATGATCAGTCGCCGGCAGTTACAACAAACATAAACAATTATTTAAACAGTCTCGCGGACATATTCTGAAAGTTCCATTATTATTGTCCCCGTTCGCCCAGTGTCAGGCTCTTTACCAGTGCATGGATTGCCGAGGCCGTCGCACTGGGCGAACACCGTCCTGAATCAATAACTATCAATTATTTGAGTGCACATTGCCCACAGTGTTGGCCGATGCGTGAACGGCTGCCTCCGATTTCAACCGGCGGCCGGTACACGCCAGTCATCGGAACCCGAGGTGCCGCTGACTTCGTGGGTCCAGGTGATCTTGCGATACGTGAAGTGCACGTCTTCCAGATGGGTGAAGTGGGTGTTCTCCGGGTCCTGGCAGTTGGGCATGTAGTCCTTGATATCGACGATGATCGCGTCCTCCAACGCGGTGGTGTAGTAGTGCTCCTGAGTGCCGGCGGCCGAAGTGCGGTACCACTGGATCTTGACTTCGGTCAGGCGTTCGCCGCTCGTCAGGGCGGCCAGCAGCAGTGGCGAAGCCTTGTCGAATACCTTGGTGATGATCAGGGGTTTGTGTATGCGCTGGCCGGTGGGCTGACCGGACTGAGGATCGCGAGGGATGGTCACCTGGTGCTCGAAAGCCTGCACCATGACCTGGTCTTCATGACCCTCTTGGTAGGTGTTGCCCACTGAGTCGGCGGTAAACGCACCGGCAGTGATCAGACCTTGTTTGGTGCCTGTAACGGACATGTATGCGGGGGTAGCCAAGGAATGCTCTCCTTCCTGGATAACGATAGGGCCTGGGACGGGAATCGCCCCGAGGTGGCCTGACGGTTATCAAGTGTTATGCCATCTTCAAAAAAACTATAAATATCAATAAGTTGATTTGAGATGGGGCGGCTATCCCCGCCAGGCAGGCAACAAAACGCACAAACGCTTGCCCGACAGATTGCAGTTATTGGCGATCCTCCCGGACGTCGCGCTACCCGGGCAGAATCACCGAGGAAGGCGCGCTGCGCTGCGCGCCTGTCAGGCAACTTCTTGCCGTTTTATCCTTCGGCATGTTCCTACACGCCCAGCGCAGCCCTGCACTCATCGATGGAGCGTTGTTGCGTCTGGGCGTACAGCCCCAGTTCATCGATGGTCGCTCGTCCCAGTGCCGCTTCGAAGGCCTGGCGGTTGGACTGCCCGGTGTAATGGCTTTGGGCGGCATCGCCGAGGTTCGACTGGAAGATACCGGCGGCGCTGACCGGCAGGAAATCTTCGTACACCAGGGGCTCGGCGCGCAGGTATTGCTGTTCGAGCAAGTGTTCCAGGGACGCTGCTTGCCCGAGGGTGCCCTTGGCGGCGAGGCCCTTGGGCGTCGGGAAATAACGGAAATACGCCAATGCCTGTTGGCGCAGCTCATCGTGGTTGTCCGGGAATGCGACAAAGTGTTCGGCCATCAGCGAGTTGTAGCGTTCAGCGTTGGCTTCGTTGGGAAACGCCCCCAGCGCATCGCGCGCGGCGTTCAGCAATTGATCGTAGAGCGCGCGGCCCTTGGGCGTGAGCGCGACGCCGCGTTGTTCGATTTCGCCGAAGCGGGCGCTGTGGCTGCCTTGGGGCTGGGTCCGGGTCTGGGGCTGGTCGGTGAAGGCGACGGGTTCGTCGAGTGCCTTGAAACTGGTCTGGCGCAGCAGGATCGGACACTGGCGACGGGGTGGACCTTCGATCACGGCCTTGGGGGTAATGCCATGCGCTGGCATCTGCGCCTGGACGATGTCGATGTCCAGGGTGCGTGGCGTCAGGTGATTGATGTGCGGGCCCTTGAACGCCACCACGTCGGCGATCAGGCGATGTTGGGCGCTCAGTTGCCGGTACTGTTCGGCGGTGACGGTGGCGCTGTGGTGCCAGCGAAAGGTTTCCAGGGCCTGTAGGACGAAGTCCTCGGCCTGGGCTTGCGTCAGGCCACCCTGGCGCTCGGCCAGGTCAATGAGCTCAAGGGCGCCGGGGGTGAAGATCTGCCGTTTGGCCAACACCGACTCGGCAAAGGCCCGCAGCTCGGCATTCTCGATCAGTTCCAGGCGCAGCAACGAGGTAAACACCCGGAACGGGCTGACCTGCAACGCGCTTTCATGCACGGCGCGAAACGCTGTGGAATGCACCGGCACCCCGGCTGGCGTGAGGTCGTAGTAGCCCACCGGCTGCATGCCCATGACCGCGAACAGTCGCCCCAGGGTCGCCAGTTCGGCGGCGGTGCCGACGCGGATCGCGCCGTGGCGTTCCAGGTCCAGGCGCTCGAGTTCGCCGGTGCTGCGCAGGTGGACGGCCAGTGGCGGCTGTTCGGCCAGCACCTGGGCGTTGGTGTGTTCCACCAGCTTCATCAGGGCGCCATACAGCGGCACCTCGTCGCGGTACATGTCGGACATCGCTCTGGAGAAGCGTTGGCGGATCAGGTCGGGGCTGACGAAGCTCATCGTGAGAATTCCTGGCGGGGGCTGTGGGAAAGTTGAACGAAAGATCGCAGCCTTCGCCAGCCCCGGCAAACGAAGAATCTTCAGGACTTCATTCTGCCAAGGACTGATCCACCAGCTCGATCCAGTGCCGTACGGGCGTGCGACCGGCGCCGTCGAGGTGGTTCTGGCAGCCGACGTTGGCCGTGACGATCATCTCCGGCTGGCCGCTTTCCAAGGCATTGAGGCGGTTGTCGCGCAACTGCCGCGCCAAGGCCGGCTGGGTCAACGAATAAGTGCCGGCCGAACCGCAACACAAATGGCCGTCGGGCACCGCGGTGAGGTTGAAGCCCAGGCGCGTCAACAGCGCTTCGATGCTGCCACCGAGTTTCTGCGCGTGTTGCAAGGTGCACGGGCAATGGACAGCGATGCGCTGGTTCCTGGCCGCGCAGATCTGTTCCAGCGGCTCGTTGCCGAGCACTTGCACCAGGTCCAGGGCCCGTTCGCTGACCTGTTTGGCCTTGGCGGCATAGGCAGGGTCATGCTCCAGCAGGTGCCCGTAGTCCTTGATGAAGGCGCCGCAGCCGCTGGCCGTCTGGACGATCGCTTCGGCGCCGTTCTGCAGGTGCGGCCACCAGGCGTCGATGTTCTGTCGGGCGCGGTCCAGTCCGGTGGCCTGGGCGTCGAGGTGATAATCCAGTGCGCCGCAGCAGCCGGCCTGCCCGCAGGGGATCACGCTGATGCCGAGTCGATCCAGCACCCGCGCGGCCGCGGTGTTGGTGTTGGGCGACAGGCCGGGTTGCACGCAGCCTTCGAGCATCAACACCCTACGCCCATGGCGCAGCGGTGGGCGATCGCTGTGGGACGGGCCGGGGTGGGGCAACTTGGCGCTCAGGTTCGGCGGCAGCAACGGACGGAAAACCGCGCCAAGGCGCAGCAGGGCCTTGAACCGTTCAGGGCTGGCGGCCAGGCTGCGCAACCCCAGGCGCAATGCCCGTTGGCTGGCGGGGCGCGGCACGGCTTGGTCGACCACGGCCCGGCCGATGTCCAACAGGTTGTGGTAATCCACGCCGGACGGGCAGGTGGTCTCGCAGTTGCGACACGACAGGCAACGATCCAGGTGCAACTGGGTGCTGGCTGTCGCCGGCTGGCCTTCGAGCACCTGCTTGATCAGGTAGATGCGGCCTCGCGGGCCGTCCAGTTCATCGCCGAGCAATTGGTAGGTGGGGCAGGTGGCATTGCAGAAACCGCAATGCACGCAACTGCGCAGGATCCGTTCGGCTTCTTCGGCGCGGGGCAGATTTTTGCTTTCCTCACTGAACCGAGTCTGCATGCTAGATCTCCGGGTACATCCGGCCAGGGTTGAACAGCCCGAGCGGGTCGAGCTGGGCCTTCAACTGCCGGTGATAGCGCAGCAGCGCCGGAGCCAGTGGCTGGAACGGTGTGTCGCTGGCACCCTGACGATAGCAGGTGGCATGGCCGCCCACTTCACGGGCCAGGGCCTGCACCGTGTCGGCTCCGGTTTTCAACCAGCGTTGCGCGCCGCCCCAGTCGATCAACTGCGCGCCGGGCAGGGTGAGCGGCCCGGTATGGTTGGGCAACGACAGGCGCCACAGCGGCAAGCCTTCGTCGAAGAATGCCAACTGATGTTCATTGAGTGCCGTCCAGTATTGATCGTCGATCACCTCGCCACCAAAACGCTGATGAGCGGCGCTGACCGAGCCTTCGCCCCCTTCCAGGCGCAGGTGCAGGCAGTCGCTGTCATGGTTGGCGGCGCTGATGGGCAGGGGCTGGCGGCCCCATTCGGCGAGTTTTTCCAAGGCTTCGCTGCTGCCCAGTTCCAGGCGGATGCTCAAGCTGTGACGGGGCTTGGGCAGGACCTTCAAGGACACTTCGGTGATCACCCCCAGGCAACCGAAACTGCCGGCCAGCAAGCGCGAGAGATCATAGCCGGCGACATTTTTCATCACCTCGCCGCCGAAACGCAGCAAGGTGCCGTGGCCGCTGATCAAGCGCGTGCCCAGGACGAAGTCACGCACCGAACCGGCCCACGGGCGACGCGGCCCCGACAGCCCGGCGGCGACCATGCCGCCGACCGTGGCATCGTCGCCGAACGCGGGCGGTTCGCAGGGCAGGCGTTGCCCGGCGGCCTCCAGGGCGGCGAGCAGTTCCCGCAGCGGGGTGCCGGCCCGGGCCGTGATGACCAGCTCGGTGGGGTCGTAATGGACGATGCCACGGTGCACGCGGGTGTCCAGCACTTCGCCGGCCACTTCGCGCCCAAGGAAAGCCTTGCTGTTCGAACCCTGGATGCGCAGCGGTGTGGCGTTGGCCCGTGCGCGATTGACCTGTTCGAGCAACAGGTCGCAGGCGTCCTGGTCGGCTTCGCGGCTCATCAGAAACGCTCCAGTTCGGGAAACGGCAACTGCCCGCCATGGATGTGCATGGCACCGAACTCGGCGCAGCGGTGCAGGGTGGGGATGTTCTTGCCGGGGTTGAGCAGGCCTTGGGGATCGAACGCGGCTTTTACCGCATGGAACAGGTTCAGTTCGTCGCTGTTGAATTGCGTGCACATCTGATTGATTTTTTCCCGGCCAACCCCGTGCTCGCCGGTGATGCTGCCGCCCACCTGGACACACAATTCGAGGATTTTCCCACCCAGGGTTTCGGCGCGCTCCAGTTCGCCGGGCTGGTTGGCATCGAACAGGATCAGTGGGTGCATGTTGCCGTCGCCGGCGTGAAACACATTGGCGACCCGCAGGCCATGCTCGGCGCCAAGGCTGGCGATGCGTTGCAGCACCTCGGGCAGGGCGCGCCGGGGGATGGTGCCGTCCATGCAGTAATAATCCGGCGCCAGGCGGCCGACCGCCGGGAAGGCGTTCTTGCGCCCGGCCCAGAACCGCAGCCGCTCGGCCTCGTCCCGCGCCTGGCGCACCTCGGTGGCCCCGGCCTGCTCCAACACCTGGCGGACCCGTTCGCAGTCGTCATGGACATCGGCCTCGACGCCGTCCAGTTCGCACAGCAGGATCGCTTCGGCGTCCACCGGATAGCCGGCGTGGATGAAGTCCTCGGCGGCGCGGATCGCCAGGTTGTCCATCATTTCCAGGCCACCGGGAATGATGCCGGCGGCGATGATATCGGCCACCGCCCGCCCGGCCTTGTCCACCGAATCGAAACTGGCCAGCAGCACCTTGGCGACCTGGGGCCGGGGCAGCAGCTTGACCGTCACTTCGGTGATGACCCCGAGCAGGCCTTCGGAGCCGGTGAACAGCGCCAGCAGGTCCAGGCCGGGTGAATCCAGGGCTTCACTGCCCAGAGTCAGGTGTTCGCCTTCGACAGTGAGGATTTCCAGCTTCAACAGGTTGTGCACCGTCAGGCCGTACTTGAGGCAGTGCACGCCGCCAGCGTTTTCGGCGACATTGCCGCCGATGGAACAGGCGATCTGCGACGACGGGTCCGGCGCGTAATACAGCCCGAACGGCGCCGCCGCCTGGGAAATCGCCAGGTTACGCACGCCCGGTTGAAGCCGTGCGGTGCGGGCATCGGGGTCGATGTGCAGGATCTGGTTGAACCGCGCCATCACCAGCAACACGCCACTGGACAGGGGCAGGGCGCCGCCCGACAGACCGGTTCCGGCGCCCCTGGCGACCACCGGGACGTGCTGTTCATGGCAGAGTTTGAGCAGCGCTTGCACCTGTTCGACTCGCCTGGGCAAGACCACCAGCAGGGGCGTGGTGCGATAGGCCGACAAGCCATCGCACTCGTAGGGCTTGAGGTCTTCCTCGTGGTGCAGAATGTCCAGGTCTGGCACCTGTGCCTGCAAGGCTTGCAGCAGGGCCTGTTTGTCCACCTTCGGCAAGGGGCCGTCGAGGTGTTCGTCGTAGAGGATGTTCATGGAGTCGATACCCCTCAGTCGCCACGAATTCTTGTGGGAGCGAGCTTGCTCGCGATGGCGGTGGGTCAGCTTGCATCAGTGTTGAATGTGTCGCCGCTATCGCGAGCAAGCTCGCTCCTACACTGGGTTCATGTTGTTTTATACATCGCGGTCACTGCCCCAACCCCTTGAGAAACTCCCGGTACAGCGCCGCGGTTTTCCCCGGTCGTTCAACCATGGGCATGTGGCCGATACCGTCCCAGATTTCCACCCGCAAGTCGGCGATGCCCTTGCTCCACACCGGCACGCTGCTGACGTCGATCAGCCGGTCCTTGCGGCCCCAGAGTAGCAGCGACGGGGCGCGGATGTCGGCCAGGCGCGGCTCCATCGGCGGGCTGGCGCGAAAGTCGACGAAGATCTCCGCCAGTTCATCGCGGCGCCGTTCGTAACGTTCGGCCATTGCCGCCAGCACCACGCTGGGCACCCAGGGCGGGGAGGCCATGGTCATTGCGTAGAACGGCGCGAAATCAGCCCGCGAATCGACGAGGAACGGGTTATGCCCGGCGGCCAGGTGGCGTTCCATATCGCTGGCCTGGGGGGCGGTGACACCGGCCGGGTCGATCAGCGCCAGGGTCAGCACGCGCTCGGGCGACGTGGCCGCCAGCCACGCAGCGAGGTAACCGCCCATGGAATTGCCGATCACATGGACCTTGTCCAGGCCACAGGCGTCGAGCAGCTCGATCACTCGCCGGGCCTGGGTTGGGATGTCATAGCCGCCGCCAGCCTTGAAGCCGGTTTCGCCATGGCCGGCCAGGTCGGGCACCACCACCCGGTAGTCGCCGACAAAGTGCCGGGCAAAGCGTAGCCAGAGATTCTTGTCAGCGCTGTAGCCATGCAGCATCAGGATGCTGCCGGACGCTTCATAGGGCCCGCCTTGCCAGGTTGACACGGTCATCTCGCCGATAGGGACAGTGATCTTGTGCAACCTGTAGAGACGTGCCTCCAGCGCCATGCCCATGTCGTACAGCACATGGCCGATGCCTGGATACGTCAACCAGCTCCAGGCGATAAACACAGCAAGGACTACCCACAACACCAGCATGTTTTGCCCTCCATGGGTCAGGTCAGAATGTGATCGGCCAGTCTGAGCCGACGGGTCAGACAGTGTTAAGTGAAGCTGAAACCCGAGCACATCGCGATGACATGGCCGTTTTTGCTTTGATACCAACTATGACAGTCGCCGGATGAGTCATGTATAGCCAAAATCTGCGGCTGGGCGCTGCATTTGAAGGAGAATAAATACCCCTGCATTCAGTAGTGGCTATTTGATGCCGCCCTGATAGACTCCAGGCAACCCCCCGTCCCAATGACTTGGGAAACCCGCGGTGCAGAGGCTTCTATGCAAAAAACGGGAAAAAAGGGACGGACGCTGGCCAGGAGGCTCTATATATCGCGCATTCTGGGCCTGACGCTGGGGTTGCTGTTGGTGGGTGCTGCTGTCTTTCCCCTCGAACCGGCGCCGTGGATCTGGGGTTTCATGTTGTTCAATGGCTTGCTCTGGCCACATTTGGCCTACTGGTGGGGCCGGCATTGCTCGAGGCCGTACCGCACAGAACACCTCAATTTATTGATCGATGCGGCGCTCGGTGGCTTCTGGGTCGCGGCGATGCAGTTCAACCCGCTGCCCACGGCCGTCACGCTGGCGATGATGGCGATGAACAACGTGGCCATCGGCGGCCTGCGCTTTCTGCTGATCGGGGTGCTGGCCCAGGTGACAGGCATTGTCGTGAGTGTGCTGATCTTCCCGCTGACCAGCAGCGTGCCCATGACCAGCCCGGCGCAGATCTACGCCTGTCTGCCGCTGCTGTGTCTGTATCCGATGGCACTGGGTTGGTTCTGCTATCGCCAGGCCTACATCCTGGGCCGGCAAAAGCGCGAGTTGCTGGCCCTGAGTCGTACCGACAGCCTGACCGGGTTGCTTAACCATGGCGCCTGGAAAGATCGTCTCAACGAGGAGTTCCAGCGCTGCCTGCGTGACCCGAATGACGGGGCAGGGCGCGGCGCACTTGCGCTGATCGACATCGATCATTTCAAAGCCATCAATGACACCTATGGCCATGTGGCGGGTGACATCGTGCTGCGTCAACTTGGCAAGCTCCTCAATCAGAACCTGCGGGCCGCCGACGTGGTCGGGCGTTATGGCGGCGATGAGTTCTGTGTGATTCTGCCGGACCTGACGCTGGCCAATGCCGTACGGGCCATGGACGGCTTGCGTGAGCGCTTCGCGATGCTCGGCTACGAACAGAACCCGACGTTGAAGGCGAGCCTGAGTATTGGCCTGGCGGCCTTCAACCCGGCCTATGGCGATGCGACCCATTGGCTCAATGATGCCGACCAGGCGCTTTACGACGCCAAGGCCGGCGGACGCAACCGGGTCACGTGTTACCGGAATCGGCAGGTGTTGGAGGAATCGGTCGTTTCCCTGTGAGATGGCCACCTGCTGTCTAGAGCCTTGCTCGATTGTCGGGTAGGGTGCCCATGGCACTCCCTCGATACGGAACAAGGATGAAATCATGACGATGACCGCTGTTCGCTCCCGTCTGGCCGTCAGTCTCGGCCTGAGCCTGGCCCTGTGCGCCTTCACCCCCATAGCTTTGGCGCAACCCCATCAACAAATCCTGACCGATGCGCAGCAGTACAAGGACGAAGCCCTGAAGTTGCTGGAGCGGCTGGTGAATATCGACTCCGGCTCCGGGTATGTGCCGGGGCTGACCCAGGTCGGCGACATTGCCATCGACGAATTGAAAAAGTTGGGCGCGACCATCGAGCGGGTGCCGAACTCGGACGGAACCCAGCACATCCTGGCGACCCTCAAGGGCACCGGTAAAGCGAAAATCCTGCTGATGGCCCACATGGACACGGTGTTCAAGGAGGGCTCGGCCGCCGAACGTCCCTTCCACATCAAGGATGGCCGCGCCTACGGGCCGGGGGTGATGGACGACAAGGGTGGCATCGTCGCCGGGATCTACGCCTTGAAAATCCTCAAGAACCTCGATTTCAAGCACTACGCGCAAATCACCTTCCTGCTCGACGCCAGCGAGGAAACTGGCTCGGACGTGGCCACCGACCTGATCAAGAAAACCGCCAAGGCCCATGACGTAACCCTCAACCTCGAACCGGGTCGCCCGGCCGACGGTCTGGTGGTGTGGCGCAAGGGCAGTGCCACGGCGCTGGTGGAGGTCAAGGGCAAGGCGTCTCACGCCGGCGTCGCGCCGGAACTGGGGCGCAATGCGGCGATGGAAGCCGCGCACCAGATTCTGCAATTGGGCAAGCTCGGCGATGCGGATAAGAAAACCACCATCAACTTCACGGTGCTCAAGGCTGGCGACCGGACCAACGTGATCCCCGATCAGGCGAGCGCCAAGGCCGATGTGCGGGCGGCGGTGCCGGAAGAATTCGACCGCATCGAAAAAGACCTGGCCCGGGTGTCGCAGGACAAGTTGATCGCCGACACCGAAGTCACCACCAGCCTCAAGCGCGGCCTGCCACCCATGCCGCAGACGGCGGAGTCGGACCGGCTGATGGCCATGGCCCAGGGCATCTATGGCGAACTGGGGCGCAAACTCACCGAAGAAGGCAGCGGCGGGGCGGCGGACGCCAGCCTGTCAGCCGGGGTAGGTACGCCGACGCTGGATGGGTTTGGCATTGTCGGCGGCAACATTCATACGCCGCAGGAATACGCCGAAGTCGAGAGCGTGGTGCCGCGGATTTATCTGTTGTCGCGGATGATCATGGAGTTGGCGGGGCGGTAACAGGCCGCCCGTTCCGTCATGACAGACAGGCTCTTGTGGCGAGGGAGCTTGCTCCCGCTGGACTGCGCAGCAGGCCCAAGTTTTTTGGTTCACTACAAAATGCTTGGGGCCGCTTCGCGGCCCAGCGGGAGCAAGCTCCCTCGCCACAGGGGGATGCGCTATGTCGAAGGGCGCGCTTCGACGTTGTCCAGCGCCCGGTTTGCCAGCTGTCCACTCAACTCGATCAATTGGTGGATGCCCAGGGCAATGTGGCGCCTTGAGCCTTCCAGGTCGAAGGCCAGGTCGCTGAGCATGGCGTTGGCCGAGGCCAGGTTTTCGCTGAGGTTGGCGAGCAGGGATTCGGTGTCGACACCGTTGACGACCGTGAAGAGTTGGCCGGGATCAGCCTCGGGTTTGGTGGGTTTGGGCTTGAGGTAGTGGTCCAGGATGCGGTCGGCGGCTTTGTCGAACGCTTTTGATGTTGGATCGCTATCCGGTGGGTTCGGTGTTGGCTTGAACATGGATGAAACTCCTTGGTTATTGGAGCCGCAACCTTTTGCTACCAAACATTAGGTGGCGGCTATACGCAGGTTGGTAGACCGGGTACCAAGGCAAACCCAGCGCGCCACAAGGGCGCCCCGCGCACAGCCGCCATAATAAATATGCCGGAGCTGTGCGCCTTAGTTTTACCCGGGCTACCAAACCCGATCGCTGATCTGTCAGCGACCGGAAAACGATAGAGCCGGGCCTCCAGGCGCACAAGCCGGCGGATTCTGGCGTAGTTGTAGGCAATGGCGCAAGGTGAAGCAGTTCGGTCTTACGCCGAGGCTAATGCGATAAACATCCAGGCTTTTGTGGCGAGGGAGCTTGCTCCCGCTCGGCTGCGCAGCAGTCGTAAAACCGGCTGGCGAGGTGTCGCTGGAAAACCGCGTCAGGCCATTTGGGGCGGCTGCGCCACCCAGCGGGAGCAAGCTCCCTCGCCACAAAAAGCGGGTTCGTCTTTTGATGGCGGCGTTGCTAGTAAACCCAAACCTCCACCCGCCGATTCCGAACCCGACCCTCATCCTCGCTGTTGGCCGCCACCGGCATCAAAGCGCCGAACCCTCGCACTTCCCGCAGCGCCACACCGTATTTGACCAGCTCCCGCCGCACCGCCATGGCCCGCAGTTTGGACAACAGGTCGGCCCGCGCCGGGTCGTCCTTGGCGTCACCAAAACCCACCAGCGTTACGCGTCGATCGGTTTTGCCGTGCTGCTTTATATAGTCGAGCACACGGCCCAGGTCCTGGTGGGCCTTGTTGTCCAGGCTGGCGCTGCCTTCTTCGAAGCGGAAATTCACGGTCAGGCGTTGGGCGTGGCGGCTCAGGGCCTGGTAACCCTCGGGCATCAATGCATTCGGCGTGACAGCCATGGCCTGGACGGTCTGGGCGATAAACCCGTTGGCCGCGACGATGGCCTGGCCTTTGTCGCTTTGGGTGAACGCCACCAATGCCTCGGCCCACGGGTTGGTGCCCCAGGGAGGCAAATAGAAGAACAGCCGCCGGGAGAGTGGGTAGTCCTCGGTGGCGATCAGGTGGTTGAGCGGCAGCATGGGTTGGGAAGCGCCGTCGACAATGGCCAGCGCCTTGGCTTGACGCACGTAGGGCAAACCGATGAAACCAATGCCTTGCGGGTCCTGGCTGACAGCGTCGGACAATTGTTCGCTGGATTCGAAGCGCCGCGCGGTAGGATCCAGGCGTTTTCCCTGTCGGTTGAGGACCAGTTCCTTGAAGGTGTCGTAGGTGCCGGACTGTTCATCCCGGGCATACAAATGAATCGGCCCGCCCGTCCCGCCGACGGCCTCCCAGGTTTTCGCCTCGCCACTGAATATCCGCGCCAGTTGCACGGTATCGAGTTGCTGCAGCGGGTTGTGGGGATGAAGGATGATCGCCAGGCCATCGATGGCGATGACCTGCTCGGCGGCAGGACTTTTCAGGTCGCCCAGGGACGCCAATTCTTTTAGTTCGCTGTCTTTGATTGGTCGGGAAGAGGCCGCCAGGTCGGCGCTGGCCTGCTTGAGGGCGGCGAAACCGGTGCTGGAGCCGTGGGCCGCGATGTCGACTTCCACCCGCCGGCCATCGGCAGTCTGGCCGACGATGCGTTGCTCGTTGTCGCGCCCGGTGATTTCGCTGCTGACCCTGCGCAGGCCCTGATCCTCCATCAAGCCCCTGACCAGGGCCGGCCCCAGCGCCGCGCCGATGGTATTGGAGCCCTGGAGGCGCAAGGCTGGGCCCTGTTCGGGAATGGGCAAATTGCCGGCCCACGCCACGAACGGCAGCCAGAGGCCCATGAAAACCACAACCCACAGCCGCATGCCGGCACCTTCTGAACCCGAGGAAGTGCCGGAAGATTAAGTCAGTCAGGTTACTGAAAGGTGACAGAGGTGCGACGGGGCACCGAAATCCACTGTGGGAGCGAGCTTGCTCGCGATGACGGCGGCACATTCAAGGTCAATGTGACGGTTGGACCGCTATCGCGAGCAAGCTCGCTCCCACAGGGGGAGTTGTATATGGCTTGGATCAGCTCAGTTGCAACCAGATCGGCGCATGGTCCGATGGTTTTTCCATGCCTCGCAGCTCATAGTCCACGCCAGCGTCCTTGACCCGTGGCAGCAGGCCGTGGGAGGTGAGGATCAGGTCGATGCGCAGGCCGCGCTTGGGCTCGTCTTCGAACCCGCGGCTGCGGTAGTCGAACCAGCTGAAGCGGTCGGTGACGTCCGGGTTCAGGTGGCGGAAGCTGTCCACCAGGCCCCAGTTCTTCAGGCGGGCCATCCATTCGCGCTCTTCCGGCAGGAAGCTGCACTTGCCGGTCTTCAGCCAGCGCTTCATGTTGTCTGGGCCGATGCCGATGTCGCAGTCTTCCGGGGAAATGTTCACGTCGCCCATCACCACCACCGGTTGGTCGTTGCTGAAGCGGTTTTCCAGCAGGTGCTGCAAATCGCTGTAGAAACGCTCCTTGGCCGGGAATTTGGTCGGGTGGTCGCGGCTTTCACCCTGTGGGAAGTAACCGTTCATGATGGTCACCGGCACGCCGTTGGCATCGGCGAAGGTGCCCCAGATGAAGCGCCGCTGGGCGTCTTCGTCGTCACCTTCGAAGCCTTTGTACACACTCAGCGGCGCTTGGCGGGAGAGCAGGGCGACGCCGTAGTGGCCTTTTTGCCCGTGGTAATGCACGTGGTAACCCAGGGCCTGCACCTCGGCCAGGGGGAATTGCTCGTCGTGAACCTTGGTTTCCTGCAGCCCGATCACATCCGGCTGGTGCTTCTCGATCAGCGCCGCCAGCTGATGGGGGCGGGCGCGCAGCCCATTGATGTTGAAGGAGACGATCTTCATGGTCGGCTGTCCTGGCAAAACTGCGATGCTAGCTGACATGTGGGAAGGGAGCCAGCGTGGCAGTAGGACAAATGCGCTGCTAATGTCCTTTGCATGTAGGAACGATCACGACCCTCTCGGGTTCGTACTCAATAAGAGCAGGGCCTCACCGAGCCTCGCCCCAGGAGATCCAACACCATGCCTGAAACTGCAACCGCCATCGCCGACGTCCATATGCTCGACAGTGGTTATTCCCGTGAAGCCCGTTCGTTGCTGTACCAGGCCTATCGCCATGAGCCGACCTTCAGCTACCTGTTCGAATCCGAGCGTCCCGGTTATGAACAGCGGGTGCGGGCTACGGTGCGTGAGCTGGTCAAGCAGCATTTTCTCCAGGACCTGCCGGCCATCGGCCTTCTGGTCAACGACCGCCTGATTGGCATCGCGCTGATCGCCCCGCCACAGCGGCGCTTGGGCATTACCGAAAGTTGGGCCTGGCGCTTGCGCATGGTCTTGAGCACCGGTTTTCGCTGCACCCGGCGCTATCTGGAGTACCACGCGGCGGTGCTGGCCTGCCTGCCGTCCGATTCGGTCCATGTATTGCCGCTGCTGGGGGTGCACCCACAGTTCCAGGGCAAGCATTTCGGCGAGCAATTGCTCGAAGCGGTCCATAACTGGTGTGCGGTGGACGAGCATTCCCAAGGGGTGGTGCTGGACACCGGCAACCCGCGTTACCTGGAGTTCTATAAACGCCAGGGGTACGAGGAAATCGGTGAGGTTGCGGTAGGACCGGTCCGTGAGCATGTGTTCTTCCACGCCAACCCGCAGATTCTGCAAAGCGCAACGGCATAGTCGGGCGAACTTTTAGGAAATGTCTGGCTCTATCAGGCACCTACGCTCGTGATAGCATCCGCGCCATGAACCTCCCAGGAAGAATGACCCGTGGCGCGCTCTTGCTGTCCCTCAGCTGCGCGGCACTGGCAAACAGTGAATTGGAAGTACGCGTCCAGCCGTCCAATGATGAACTCAAGGCCAACGTAGAAGGTTACATCGGTGGCTTGGGGGATCGTGACGAGGAGGCCTTGCTGCGCTTCAGTCGCGGCGCCGAGGAACAGGCGCGCAAGGCCGCCCAGGCGTTGGGCTATTACCAGCCGCAAATCGACAGCGAGGTCAAGGACGGCAAGGACCCACGCCTGGTGCTGACCATTGACCCCGGCGAACCGGTGCACCTGCGTAACGTCACCGTGCGCATCGATGGGCCGGCGGCGTCGCTCAAGGCTTTTCGCGTACCCAACGCCGCGCTGAAGCCCGGCGCGGTGCTCAACCATGGTCGCTATGAAGACGCCAAGCGGGTGATCCAGAACCAGGCCTCGCGCTATGGTTTTTTCAGCGGGCGCTTCACCCAGCAGAAACTTTTGGTGGACCCCCAGGCGGGCATCGCCGACATCGAGCTGGTCTACGACAGTGGCCCGCGCTATGCCTTGGGCCCGGTCAGCTTCGAGGGCGACACGCCGTTCGACGAGGACCTGCTGCGCCGCATGGTGCCGTTCAAGGCGGGCGTGCCCTACGACTCCGAGCTGATTGCCGAGCTCAACCAGGCCTTGCAATCGAGCGGCTATTTTGAAGGCGTTCGGGTGGATGCGGCCCCCACCGCCGCCACCAACAATGTGATCCCGGTGGCGGTCAAGCTCGACACGCGCAAGCCGCGCACCATGGGCCTGGGCCTGGGCTTTTCCACCGACGTCGGCCCCCGGGCCAAAGCCAACTGGACACGCCATTGGGTCAACCCCCAGGGCCACAGCTATGGCTGGGAAGCGGAAGTGTCGGCGCCCCGGCAGAACGTCGGCCTGTGGTACGACGTGCCGCTGGACCCGCCGCTGACCGACAAGATGCGCTACGCCGGCGGTTATCAATATGAAGAACTGGCCGGCACCGACAGCCTCAGCAAACTGCTCACCGTGGGCCCGGAATGGCACAGCAAGTTGCCCAGTGGCTGGCAGCGGGTGGTGTCGCTCAAGTGGCAGCGCGAGGAGTATCGCCTCGGCGACGATGCGGGGCTGAGCACGCTGTTGATGCCGGGCGTGAGTTATTCCTACCTGCGCAGCGACAACCGCATCGACCCGCACAACGGCTACCGTTTGCAGTTCGACACCAAGGTCGCCAAGGAAGGGCTGGGTTCGGACAACAACCTGGTGTACGGCACCGCCATGGTCAAGGGCCTGACCACGGTGTTCGACAAACATCGCCTGCTGGCTCGGGCGCAGATCGGCGGCAGCGCCACCAATGGCTACAAATCCATCCCGCCGTCCCTGCGCTTTTTCGCCGGTGGCGACCAGAGTGTGCGGGGTTACGACTACCAGAGCCTGTCGCCGGAAAACTCCGAGGGCGACCGTATCGGCGGACGTTACATGGTCGCCGGCAGCCTTGAGTACCAATATTCCGTCGCGGAAAAATGGCGGGTGGCGACGTTCGTCGACCAGGGCAACTCCTTTAACAGCCTTGAGCTGCCGAGCTTGAAGACCGGCGTAGGTGTCGGCGTGCGCTGGGTGTCGCCGGTGGGGCCGATCCGCCTCGACCTGGCCCATGCGATGGACGATGAAGGCGGCATTCGATTGCACTTTTCCATGGGGCCTGAGCTGTGAAGCGTGGTGTGAAGATAACGCTGCTGGCACTCGCCGGGGGGCTGCTGGCGCTCGTGCTGGCCTTGAGCGTCGTGTTGGGCACGGCCTTTGGCAGCCGCTGGGCCCTCGGCCTGGTGCCGGGGCTGACCGTGGAGAATTTCCAGGGCCGGCTGGGCGGGCAGTGGGGCGCCGATCACCTGCTGTGGCAGCAGGGCGACAGTCGGGTGGAATTGGATCGGCTGATATTCGCCTGGTCGCCGTTGTGCCTGGCGCGGATGACCCTGTGCATCGAACAGCTCAAGGCCGACCAGGTTGCGTTGCAGTTGCCCGCCTCGGCCGATGAGCCGAGCAGCGGCCCCATCAGCTTGCCGGACCTGGACTTGCCGCTCGCCATCGAACTGGGCGATGTGCACGTCGGCAGCCTGTCGTTCAACGGCAGCGAGCAACTCAAGGGCCTGCAATTGGTTGCCCATTGGACCGCCGAGGGCCTGCGGATCGACTCGGTGCAATTGCAGCGCGACGAACTGGGCCTGAAGCTGTCCGGCTTGCTCAAGCCCGGCGGCGACTGGCCGTTGAATGCCGAAGGCCGGTTGACCTTGCCGGCACCGGGCGCCACGCCCTGGGCCCTGGACCTGAAAGTCGACGGCAACCTGCTCAAGACCCTCAACCTCAAGGCCGACAGCAGCGGTTACCTGCAAGGCCAGTTGACCGGCGAGCTGCAACCGCTGGCGGACAACCTGCCCGCCAAGGTGCGCATCACTGCCGACGGCTTCAAGGCCAGCGCCGATCTGCCGGACACGCTGTTGCTCAATCAGCTGGAATTGACCGGCGAAGGCGATCTGAAGAAGGGTTATCAATTGCTCGGCAAGGCGACATTGCCCGCCGAAAAGGGGCCAGTGGCGTTGCTGCTGCAAGGCACCGTGGACGCCAATGGCGCCCGGATCGCCGGCCTGGATCTGGACGCCGGCAATCAGCAAAGCCTGAAACTCAGCGGGCAGGTGGACTGGCGCGACGGCCTGAGCGCCGAGGCGAAAGTCGCCTGGCTGGATTTCCCCTGGCATCGCCTGTATCCATTGATCGACGAGCCGCAGGTGGCGTTGCGCAGCTTCAACGGCGAAGTCTCGTACACCGATGGCAACTACCTGGGCAACTTCCAGGCCGCGCTGGACGGACCCGCCGGGGCCTTTAGCCTGGACAGCCCGTTCAGCGGCGACCTGACGCAAATCCACCTGCCGCAGCTCAAGCTCGCTGCGGGGCAGGGCAAGGCCGAAGGGCACCTGAGCCTGCAATTTGCCGACGGCATTGCCTGGGACACGGCGCTGCAACTGTCGGCTATCAACCCGGCGTACTGGGTCGGCGAGCTGCCCGGGACGCTGGCCGGGCCGTTGCGCAGCAAAGGGGCGATGAAGAACGAGCGCCTCGACCTCGACGCGGAGCTGGATCTCAAGGGCAAGCTGCGCGGCCAACCGGCGTTGTTCCAGGCCAAGGCCAGCGGCGCCGGCGAGCAGTGGAACCTCAGCGCGCTGGACATCCGCCTGGGGGATAACCGCATCAACGGCACCGGCAGCCTGCAACAGAAACTGACCGGCCAGATCGACATCAAGCTCGCCCGCCTGGCCCAGCTCTGGCCGCAATTGCGCGGCCAGGTCGTCGGCCGGGTCGACATGGCCGGCACGCTCAAGGCGCCCCAAGGCAAGCTCGGCCTGCAAGGCACGCAACTGGCGTTCCAGGACAATCGCCTGCAAAGCCTGAACCTGGACGCGACCCTCGACAGCGCCCAGCGCGGCAAGCTCGACCTCAAGGCCAGCGGCATCCGCGCCGGCGAAACTTCGTTGGGCGTGCTGACCGTCAGCGGGCAGGGCGACATCAAACGGCAAACACTCAACCTGGACCTGCAAGGGCCGCAGCTCGACACGACCCTGGCGCTCGACGGCACCCTCGACCAGGGCAATTGGCGCGGGCGCCTGGCCAGCGGCAAGGTGCAGGCCGGCGGACAAGCCTGGCGCCTGCAAGCCCCGGCGAAACTGGAGCGCCTGGTCGATGGTACGCTCAACGTCGGTGCCCATTGCTGGCGTTCCTTTGATGCCAGCCTGTGTGGCGAAGACCAGCGGCTGATGCCGGAGCCGAAGCTGCGCTATCACCTCAAACAATTCCCCATCGAAAGCCTGGCCCAGTGGATGCCCAAGGATTTTGCCTGGCAGGGTCGGCTCAACGCGGACCTGCAACTGGACCTGCCGGCCAGTGGCCCGAATGGCCGGATCCTGGTGGACGCCAGTGGCGGTACTTTGCGGATTCGGGATAAGGCGAGCGATAAGCCGCAATGGCTGGACTTCCCCTACCAGACCCTCACGCTCAATAGCCGCCTGACCCCCAAGCGCATCGACACCGACCTGAGTTTCGTCGGCGCCAAGCTCGGCGAACTGATGCTCCAGGCGCAGATCAACCCGCTACCGGCGAGCAAGCCCTTGAGCGGTTCGTTCCGGCTGACCGGCCTGGACCTGTCCGTGGCCCGGCCGTTCGTGCCAATGGTGGAAACCCTCACCGGTCACCTGAACGGTAGCGGGACGTTGTCCGGTGGCTTGCTCGCGCCCCAGGTCAACGGCAACCTGGTGCTCAGCGACGGCGAAGTCTCCGGCCCGGAACTGCCAGTCAGCCTCGAGGCCTTGCAGGTGCGGGCGATGATCGCCGGTGAAACGGTACGGCTCGACGGCAACTGGAAAAGCGGCAAGAGCGGGCAGGGCAGCCTGACCGGGAACATCGGCTGGGGCGAGGCCCTGAACCTGGCCCTCAAGGGCTCGCAACTGCCGGTCACTGTCGAACCGTACGCGGTGCTCGATGTCGCCCCGGACCTGAACATCACCCTGCAGGGCGAGCAGCTTTCCATTGCCGGCAAGGTCCTGGTGCCCAAAGGCGAGATCACCGTCCGCGAACTGCCGCCGTCCACCGTCAAGGTGTCGGATGACACGGTGATCGTCGGCCACCAGACCGAGGAGGGCAAGGCACCGATAGCCATGGCGATGGACATCGACGTGATCGTTGGCCAGGACAAGCTCGCGTTCTCGGGTTTCGGCCTGACGGCCAACGTCCAGGGCCAGGTGCACATCGGCGACAACATGGACACCCGCGGTGAGCTGTGGCTCAACGACGGCCGCTACCGGGCCTACGGGCAACGGCTGACGGTGCGCCGGGCACGGCTATTGTTCGCCGGGCCCATCGACCAGCCCTACCTGGACATCGAAGCGATTCGCCAGACCGACGACGTGATCGCCGGCATTCGCTTGAGCGGCAGCGCCGAGCAACCGACCACGCAAATCTTCTCGGAGCCGGCCATGAGCCAGGAGCAGGCGTTATCCTACCTGGTACTGGGCCGGCCGCTGAGCACCACGGGCGAGGACAACAACATGCTCGCCCAGGCGGCGCTGGGCCTGGGACTGATGGGCAGTTCGGGCGTGACCAGCAGCCTGGCCAGTAACCTGGGCATCGATGATTTCCAACTCGACACCCAAGGCAGCGGCAACACCACCAGCGTGGTCGCCAGCGGCAACCTCTCGGAAAAACTCAGCCTGCGCTATGGCGTCGGCGTGTTCGAACCGGCCAACACCATCGCCCTGCGCTACAAGCTCAGCAAGAAGGTCTACCTCGAAGCCGCCAGCGGCGTCGCCAGCTCGCTGGATATCTTCTACAAGCGCGATTTCTAAACCCTTCCCCCCCAAACCCTGTGGAAGCTGAGCTTGTGTGGGAGCAAGGCTTGCCCGCGATATAGGCAACTCGGTCCAGCAGTCGAACCGAGGTGATGCTATCGCGGGCAAGCCCAGCTCCCACACTATCTCTGTGAGTAGCAAGCTAACTATTTGTTTGACATTTGCTGCCTAAGCAGTAATATTTCGACATACATTCACTGCCTAGGCAGCAAACGGTGCTCAGATGAAGCATTTCACCCCAGACGACTTTCACAATTGCCACCTCGGCATGCTGCTCGGCCGCGCCGCGCTGCTCAAGGACCGGATCATCGACACCCACATGGAGCCCGTCGGCATTACCGCCGCGCAGTTCAAGGTGTTGATCATCATGGCCCAGCACGGCATCGACACGCCGGTCGAGCTGTGTCGCTACCTGTCCCTGGACAGCGGCTCGATGACGCGAATGCTCGATCGCCTGGAGCAGAAAGGTTTCCTGGTCCGCCAGCGCTCGGCAGAGGACCGGCGCCAGGTGCGATTGGTGCTGACCGAAGCCGGTCAGGCCCTCGCCGATCGCCTGCCGTTCATTGGTGCCGACGCCATGAATCAGTTAGCCGGCGCCATCAGCCGCGAGGAGCTGCAAACCCTCGAAGACATCCTCAAGAAAATACTGCTCGCCGCCGGTGATCCCATCACCGTGTTGCGATTGGGGGAGAAATGAAACGTCAAACCTTGCGTAGCCGTTTGAGCCTGGTGCTGCTGGCCATGAGCCTCGCCGGTTGTGCCAGCTACAGCGGCCTGAAGACCGAAGGTGTCAGCCTCGAGGCCAAGAGCCTCCAGGCTGGACAGTCCCTGACCGGGGTCACACTGTCGCCGGCCGCGTGGCCGAAAAACGACTGGTGGAAAAGCCTCGGCGACCCGCAGCTCGACGGCCTGATCCGTGAAGCCCTTCGCGACAGCCCGGACATGCAAGTCGCCAGCGCCCGGGTCCACCAGGCCAGTGCCGCGGCCTATGCCGCCAATGCGGCGCGCCTGCCGACCCTGGATGCCAGTGGCAGCGTCAGCCGTTCGCGCCTGGCCCGTGACCAGGATCCGCAAGGGCAGGGCGGGGCGTACAGCACCCTGCGTTCGCTGAGTGTGGACTTCAACTACAACTTCGACCTCTGGGGTGGCCAGCGTGCCGCCTGGGAAGCCGCCCTGGGCCAGGCCCGCGCCGCCGAGATCGATCGCCAGGCCGCGCAACTGACCCTGGCCGCCGACGTGGCCCGGGCCTACAGCGACCTGGGCCAGGCCCACATCATTCATGATCTGGCCGCCGAAGACCTCAAGCGCACCCGGCAGATGCTCGACTTGGGCAAGCGCCGCCTCAGCGCCGGGATCGACAGCGAATACCAGTTCCAGCAGACCGAAAGCCTGGAGGCCAGCGCCGATGCGACCTTGATCGACGCAGAAAAGCGCCTGCAAAGCGCCAAGATCGCCCTGGCGGTATTGCTGGGCAAGGGGCCGGACCGTGGCAATGAAATCGCCCGGCCCAACGTGCTGCAAGCCAGCGCGGTCGCCTTGCCGTCGAACCTGCCGGCCGAGTTGCTGGGCCGCCGTCCGGACCTGGTCGCGGCGCGCTGGCGGGTCGAGGCGGCCAGCAAGAACATCGAGGCCGGCAAGACCAACTTCTACCCCAACCTCAACCTGAGCGCGGCGGCGGGAGTGCAGTCGTTGCTCGGCGATGCGATGTTCGGTTCGCCCAGCCGCTTCTTCAACGTGGCGCCAACCGTGTCGCTGCCAATCTTCGACGGCGGCCGCCTGCGGGCGGACCTGGATGCCCGGGACGCCGATTACGACCTGGCGGTGGCGCAGTACAACAAGAGCCTGGTCACGGCCCTTGGCGATGTCAGCGACACCATCAATCAGTTGCGCGACATCGCTCGCCAGATCGGTGCCCAGCAACATGCCACCGACATCGCACAGAACTCCTACGACACCGTGGTCCAGCGCTACGGCTCGGGCATCGGCAATTACCTGGACGTGCTGAGCATCGAGCAGCAATTGCTCCAGGCCCAGCGCCAACTGGCGAACCTGAATGCCGAACAGATCGATTTGTCGATCCAACTGATGCAGGCCCTGGGCGGTGGTTTCGAAGCCCAGGCCCTGGCGGCGGCCACGCCGACCGCTGCCACGCCGACCAACTGATTCGAGGGACTTGTCATGGCGACTGCCGAAACGACTCAATCCGAACAAACGCAAGACAGCGGCAACCCACGCAAGCGCAAGGTCATGTTGTTGGCACTGGCGCTGATCGTCATTCTCGCGGGCCTGGGTGTGTGGGGCTGGCATGAACTGTATGGCCGCTGGAGCGAAAGCACCGACGATGCCTATGTGAACGGCAACGTGGTGGAGATCACTCCGCAGGTCACCGGGACCGTGGTGAGCATCGGTGCCGACGATGGTGATTTGGTGCGTGAAGGCCAGGTGCTGGTGCAGTTCGACCCGAACGACGCCGAAGTCGGGCTGCAAAGTGCCCAGGCCAATCTGGCCCGGACCGTGCGCCAGGTGCGTGGCTTGTACAGCAACGTCGATGGCATGCGGGCGCAGGTCAATGCCCAAGAGGCCGAAGTACAGAAGGCCCAGGAAAACTACAGCCGACGCAAGAACCTGGCGGCCGGCGGGGCGATTTCCCAGGAAGAGCTGTCCCACGCCCGGGATGACCTGACCTCGGCGCAGAACGCCCTGGCCAATGCCCGGCAACAACTCAAGACCACCAGTGCCTTGGTGGACGATACCGTGGTGTCGTCCCATCCCGACGTGCAAGCCGCCGCCGCGCAATTGCGCCAGGCCTTCCTGACCAACGCCCGCAGCACCTTGATCGCACCGGTCACCGGTTATGTCGCCAAGCGCACCGTGCAATTGGGCCAACGGGTGCAGCCGGGCACGGCGTTGATGGCGGTGATCCCGCTGGATCAACTGTGGATCGACGCCAACTTCAAGGAAACCCAACTGCGCGACATGCGCATCGGCCAGCCGGTGGACATCGAAGCCGACCTGTACGGCAGCGATGTGAAGTACAGCGGCACCATCGACAGCCTGGGCGCCGGGACCGGCAGCGCGTTTGCCTTGCTGCCGGCGCAGAACGCCACCGGTAACTGGATCAAGATCGTCCAGCGGGTGCCGGTGCGCATTCATGTCAACGCCCAGGAGCTGGCCAAGCATCCGCTGCGGGTCGGCCTGTCGACTCAGGTCAGCGTCAACCTGCACGACCAGAGCGGCCCGGTACTGGCCCAACAGCCGCCGCAAAAAGCCTCGTTCAGCACCCAGGTCTACGACCGCCAACTGGCCGACGCCGACGCGATGATCACCCGCCTGATCCACGACAACAGTGCCGCGGCGAGCAAGACCGCGCAGCGCTAGTCAGTTATGGGCATGAACCTGTGGGAGCGAGCTTGCTCGCGATGGCATTGGCCCAGCCAGCATCGGTGGTGACTGATACACCGCTATCGCGAGCAAGCTCGCTCCCACAGGGTTTGTGTCTTGCCCTAAGGGATTTCGCCACCTCTGCTTCATAGGATTTCGCAATGAGCAATAACGCGTCCTTCACGCCGCCCAGCCTGTTGCTCAGCACCATCGGGCTGTCGCTGGCGACGTTCATGCAAGTGCTCGACACCACCATTGCCAACGTCGCCTTGCCGACCATTTCCGGCAACCTGGGCGTCAGCTCGGAGCAGGGCACCTGGGTGATTACCTCGTTTGCCGTGAGCAACGCCATCGCCCTGCCGCTCACCGGCTGGCTCAGCCGCCGGTTTGGCGAGGTGAAGCTGTTTTTGTGGGCGACCATGCTGTTCGTGCTCGCTTCGTTCCTGTGTGGCATTTCCACCTCGATGCCGGAGTTGATTGGCTTTCGCGTAGTCCAGGGGCTGGTGGCCGGGCCGCTGTATCCGATGACCCAGACCTTGCTGATTGCCGTCTACCCACCGGCCAGGCGGGGCATGGCCCTGGCGTTGCTGGCGATGGTCACGGTGGTGGCGCCGATCGCCGGGCCGATCCTCGGCGGCTGGATCACCGATAGCTACAGCTGGCCGTGGATTTTTTTCATCAACGTGCCCATCGGGATTTTCGCGGTGATGGTGGTGCGTCAGCAGCTCAAGGCGCGGGAGGTGGTCACCAGTCGCCAACCGATGGATTACGTCGGCTTGATCACGCTGATCATCGGTGTCGGTGCGCTCCAGGTGATCCTCGACAAGGGCAACGACCTGGACTGGTTCGAATCGAATTTCATCATCATTGGCGCGGTGATTTCGCTGATTGCCCTGGCGGTGTTCGTGATCTGGGAGATGACCGATCGCCATCCGGTGGTCAACCTGCGCCTGTTCGCCTATCGCAATTTCCGCATCGGCACCATTGTGTTGGTGGGCGGCTATGCCGGGTTCTTCGGCATCAACCTGATCCTGCCGCAGTGGTTGCAGACCCAGATGGGCTACACCGCGACCTGGGCCGGTCTGGCGGTGGCGCCCATCGGCATCCTGCCGGTGCTGATGTCGCCCTTCGTCGGCAAGTACGCCCACAAGTTCGACCTGCGCCTGCTGGCCGGGCTGGCGTTCCTGGCCATCGGCCTGAGCTGCTTCATGCGCGCCGGGTTCACCAACGAGGTGGATTTCCAGCACATTGCGATGGTGCAATTGTTCATGGGCATCGGCGTGGCGCTGTTCTTCATGCCGACCCTGAGCATCCTGATGTCGGACCTGCCGCCGCACCAGATTGCCGACGGCGCGGGGCTGGCGACGTTCCTGCGGACCCTGGGCGGCAGCTTTGCCGCATCGTTGACCACCTGGATCTGGATCCGCCGGGCCGACCAGCATCACGCCTACCTGAGCGAAAGCATCAGCACCTTCGAGCCGGCTACCCGCGAGGCGCTCAACCAGCTTGGCGGTGCGAGCCCACCGGCCTATGCCCGGCTTGAGCAGGTCCTCAACAGCCAGGCGTACATGCTCTCCACCGTGGATTACTTCACGCTGCTGGGCTGGGCGTTCATGGGGTTGATCGTGCTGGTGTGGCTGGCCAAACCGCCGTTTGCGGCGAAGGCGGGGCCAGCGTCGGCGGGGCATTGATTCAGAAGTGAAATGCAATCCACTGTGGGAGCGGGCCTGTGGGAGCAAAGCTTGCTCGCGATGCAGGCGACACGGTTCAACTGCAAGACCGTTTCATCGTTCATCGCGAGCAAGCTTTGCTCCCACAGGCCTACTCCAACAGGCCTGCTCCCACAGGGGATATCTGCACTCTTCAGTTGCTTGGCAACGCCAACTGCGCATTACCAAAACCAAACGGCGCCAACGCGAACCCCTGTTCATCCACCTGCAACGCCCAGCCTTGTTTGTCCCAGTCCCCCAGCACGATGCGTCTCGCTGCGTGCTCGCCCAGTTGCAGCTTGTGGATGGCGGGGCGGTGGGTATGGCCGTGGACCAGGGTCTTCACGCCGTATTGCTGCATGATCCGCGGGATCTCTTCGGGCGTGACGTCAACGATGTCATTGGCTTTCATGCGTGTCTGCGTGCGGCTTTCGCTGCGCAGTTTGCGCGCCAGTTTCTGGCGGCTGCCCAGCGGCAGGTGGCGCAGGATGAACAGCGTGACCGGGTTGCGCAGCCAGCGCCGCAGCTTCATGTAGCCTTCGTCGCGGGTACAGAGGCTGTCGCCGTGCATCAGCAGCACCGGCTCGCCGTTGAACTGCACGACACTTGGGTCCTTGAGCAGGGTGCAGCCAGCCGCTTTGCAAAAGGCCTGCCCTAGCATGAAGTCGCGATTGCCGTGCATCAGGAAAATGGCCGTGCCGCTGTCGCTCAATTCGCGCAGGGCCTGGCAGATGGAACGCTGGAACGGCGTCATGGCATCGTCGCCGATCCAGGCTTCAAAGAAGTCGCCCAGAATGTACAACGCTTGCGCCGAACGGGCGCGTGTGGCGAGTAAATCCAGAAACGCCCGGGTGATGTCCGGGCGCTCCTCTTCCAGATGCAAATCTGAAATCAGCAATATCACTCAATGATCTCGGCTTTCTCGATGATCACGTCTTCTGCCGGCACGTCCTGGTGGCCGGCCTTGGAAGTGGTGGCGACGCCCTTGATCTTGTCGACCACGTCGGTGCCTTCGATCACTTCACCGAACACCGCGTAGCCCCAACCTTGTACGGTCTTGGCGCTGTGGTTCAGGAAGCTGTTGTCGGCCACGTTGATGAAGAACTGCGCGGAGGCCGAATGCGGCTCCATGGTACGGGCCATGGCGACGCTGTACTTTTTGTTCGGCAGGCCGTTGTCGGCTTCGTTCTGGATGCTCGGGCGCTTGTCTTTCTTTTCCTTCATGCCTGGCTCGAAACCGCCGCCCTGGATCATGAAGTTGCCGATGACACGGTGGAACACGGTGTTTTCGTAGTGGCCGGCGTTGACGTATTCGATGAAGTTGGCCACGGTCAGCGGCGCTTTCTCGGCGTTCAGTTGCAGAACGATGTCGCCGAAGTTGGTGGACAGTTTGACTTTGCTCATGGTCGGTACTCTTTCAAGGAATTCGTGGGTTTCGGGGCTCAAACGCCCGCAACCGGTCTGGCTGCAATCGGCCAGGTTGGGCAGTTTAGCGCGCCGGGCACGAATTTCGAGGCTGTTTTTCATCTGGCCGTCGATTAAATTCAATCGTTTGCCGGCCTGGCCTGTCAGGTACTTGACAGCATCGGCTATGATACGGGCTTTGATTTATCAGGCCGCACCCGGCCGCGCACTTGTACGTTCAAGGATCCTATGAGCAAGCCCACTGTCGACCCTACCTCGAATTCCAAGACCGGCCCGGTCGTGCCGGTCAATTTCCTGCGCCCGATCATCCAGGCGGACCTGGACTCGGGTAAGCACACACAGATCGTCACTCGTTTCCCGCCGGAGCCCAACGGCTACCTGCACATCGGCCATGCCAAGTCGATCTGCGTGAATTTCGGCCTGGCCCAGGAGTTCGGCGGCGTCACGCACCTGCGTTTCGACGACACCAACCCGGCCAAGGAAGACCAGGAATACATCGACGCGATCGAAAGCGACGTCAAGTGGCTGGGGTTCGAATGGTCCGGTGAGGTGCGCTACGCCTCGCAATATTTCGACCAGTTGCACGACTGGGCGGTGGAACTGATCAAGTCCGGCAACGCCTACGTGTGCGACCTGACCCCCGAGCAGGCCAAGGAATACCGCGGCAGCCTGACCGAGCCGGGCAAGAACAGCCCGTTCCGTGAGCGCAGCGTGGAAGAGAACCTGGACCTGTTCGCCCGCATGCGCGCCGGTGAGTTCCCGGACGGCGCGCGGGTGCTGCGCGCCAAGATCGACATGGCCTCGCCGAACATGAACCTGCGCGACCCGATCATGTACCGCATCCGTCACGCCCATCACCACCAGACCGGCGATAAATGGTGCATCTACCCCAACTATGACTTCACCCATGGTCAGTCGGACGCCATCGAAGGCATCACCCACTCGATCTGCACCCTGGAGTTCGAAAGCCATCGTCCGTTGTACGAGTGGTTCCTCGAGCACCTGCCCGTGCCGGCCACTCCGCGCCAGTACGAATTCAGTCGCTTGAACCTGAACTACACCATCACCAGCAAGCGCAAGCTCAAGCAACTGGTGGACGAGAAGCACGTCAACGGTTGGGACGACCCACGCATGTCGACGCTGTCGGGCTTCCGTCGTCGCGGCTACACGCCAAAATCGATCCGCAACTTCTGCGAGATGGTCGGCACCAACCGTTCCGACGGCGTGGTGGACTTCGGCATGCTGGAATTCAGCATCCGCGACGACCTGGATCACAGCGCCCCGCGCGCCATGTGCGTGCTGCGTCCGCTGAAAGTCGTCATCACCAACTACCCGGAAGGCCAGGTCGAAAACCTCGAACTGCCGCGCCACCCGAAAGAAGACATGGGCGTGCGTGTCCTGCCGTTCGCCCGGGAAATCTACATCGATCGCGATGACTTCATGGAAGAGCCGCCAAAAGGCTACAAGCGCCTGGAGCCTACCGGCGAAGTGCGCCTGCGTGGCAGCTACGTGATCCGCGCCGACGAGGCCATCAAGGACGCCGACGGCAACATCGTCGAGCTGCGTTGCTCCTATGACCCCGACACCCTGGGCAAGAACCCGGAAGGTCGCAAGGTCAAGGGCGTGATCCACTGGGTGCCGGCCGCCGCCAGCGTCGAGTGCGAAGTGCGCCTGTACGATCGCCTGTTCCGTTCGCCGAACCCGGAGAAGGCCGAAGACAGCGCCAGCTTCCTGGACAACATCAACCCTGACTCCCTGCAAGTACTCACGGGTTGTCGTGCCGAGCCTTCGCTGGGCAACGCACAGCCGGAAGACCGTTTCCAGTTCGAGCGCGAAGGCTACTTCTGCGCGGATATCAAGGACTCGAAACCCGGTGCTCCGGTATTCAACCGTACCGTGACCTTGCGCGATTCCTGGGGTCAGTGATCAAGTCTTAAGGGAAACCCTGTGCTTACGATCTACAACACGCTCACCAAGAGCAAAGAAGTCTTCAAGCCGCTGGATGGCAACAAGGTTCGCATGTACGTCTGCGGCATGACCGTGTACGACTACTGCCACATCGGTCATGGTCGCAGCATGGTCGCCTTCGACCTGGTGACCCGCTGGCTGCGTTTCAGCGGTTATGACCTGACCTATGTGCGCAACATCACTGACATCGAAGACAAGATCATCAACCGTGCCCGTGAAAACGGCGAGCCTTACGATGCGCTGACCGAGCGCATGATCAAGGCCATGCACGAGGACGAGGCGCGCCTCAATATCCTCAAGCCGGACCTGGAGCCTCGTGCCACGGACCATATCCCGGGCATGCTGGCGATGATCCAGACCTTGATCGACAAGGGCTACGCCTACGCACCGGGCAATGGCGACGTGTACTACCGCGTCGCCAAGTTCATGGGCTACGGCAAGCTGTCGCGCAAGAAGATAGAAGACCTGCGCATCGGCGCACGCATCGAAGTCGACGAGTCGAAACAGGACCCGCTGGACTTCGTATTGTGGAAAGCCGCCAAGCCGGGCGAGCCGAGCTGGGAGTCGCCATGGGGCGCCGGGCGTCCGGGCTGGCACATCGAATGCTCGGTGATGTCCACCTGCTGCCTGGGCGAGACGTTCGACATTCATGGCGGCGGCAGCGACCTGGAGTTCCCGCACCACGAAAACGAAATCGCCCAAAGCGAAGCGGCCACCGGCAAGACCTACGCCAACGCGTGGATGCATTGCGGCATGATCCGGATCAACGGCGAGAAGATGTCCAAGTCCTTGAACAACTTCTTCACCATCCGCGACGTGCTGGAAAAGTACCACCCGGAAGTCATTCGTTATCTGCTGGTGTCGAGCCACTACCGCAGCGCCATCAACTACTCGGAAGACAACCTCAAGGACGCCAAGGGTGCCCTGGAGCGTTTCTACCATGCGTTGAAAGGCTTGCCGAATGTGCCGCCTGCCGGTGGCGAAGCGTTCGTGGCGCGTTTCACCGAAGTGATGAACGACGACTTCGGCACGCCGGAAGCCTGCGCGGTGCTGTTCGAGATGGTGCGCGAGATCAATCGCCTGCGGGAGAGCGATCTCTCTGCCGCGGCCGGTCTGGCGGCGCGTCTGAAGGAGCTGGCCAGCGTCCTGGGCGTGTTGCAGCTCGAGGCCGACGAGTTCCTGCAAGCCGGTGCCGAGGGGCGTGTGGATGCCGCCGAGGTCGACGCCTTGATTCAGGCGCGCCTGACCGCGCGGGCCAACAAGGACTGGGCCGAATCCGACCGCATCCGCGACCAGCTCACCGCCATGGGCGTGGTGCTGGAAGATGGGAAGGGCGGGACGACCTGGCGATTGGCGGACTAAGACCTCTTAGCACGCACAATCCCCCTTGTGGGAGCGGGCTTGCTCGCGAATGCGGTGTATCAGTTAGTGATTTGTTGACTGACACACTGCATTCGCGAGCAAGCCCGCTCCCACATTGGATCTGCTGTAGTCCCCAATTTTTTGCCCGCCTCCAATTCCTGTGGGAGCGAGCTTGCTCGCGATAGCGGAGTGTCAGACAACATGTTTGTCGCCTGATACACCGCCATCGCGAGCAGGCTCTCTCCCACAATTTTTCGTGCCCAGCCTGGCAATCATTCCTTTATGAGCTAGTACTGTCAGGTCGATTCGACGTTCCCACTGTCAGGAGTCTTCCATGTTGGCTCATTGGTCGCTTGCGGCAATTCATCTGCTGGCGTTCGCCCTCGGATTCTGGGCGGTGCTGACGCGCGGCACGGCACTGCGACGCCTGGCGGGCGGTGTGGACGCGGTGCGGAGTGTCTTGGTAGCTGACAACCTGTGGGGCCTGTCGGCGCTGGTGCTGTTGGTGACCGGTGGGGTGCGAGCGTTCGGTGGGTACGAAAAAGGCACGGACTATTACCTGCATCAACCGCTGTTTCATCTGAAGATGACGTTGCTGCTGTTTATCCTGTTGCTTGAAATCGTACCAATGATCGCCCTGATCAAATGGCGGATAGCGCTGGGCAAAGGGGCGGCGATTGATTCTTCAAAAGCCGGCCGACTTGCACGGATCAGCCACATCGAAGCCTTGTTGCTGATCTTGATGGTCGTCGCCGCCACAGGCATGGCGCGCGGCGTGGGCCTGGGCTGACCGACCGCGAACGCCTGCTTCGTCATCATTAAAACGAAACGTCTGACAGCCATGCTCAGCGCCATGCGATTAGTATCGATTCACGGACGGGGCGAAAGAAGGCGGGGTGGGGCAGGGTGCGGCGCAGTCGGCCAGAATCTTTAGCCAGCCATTGCGACGATGCAAACGGGCTGGCTGCGGACTGCTGCAATGTTCAGGGAGTTTGCGGCTTGTCGGGGGCGGTCAGGCCGGCCTGAATACGCTGATAGATCTCTTCACGATGCACCGCAACGTTTTTCGGGGCGTTGATGCCGATCCGTACTTGCTGGCCGCTAACGCCCAGAATGGTGATCGTGATGTCGTCACCAATGTTTATGCTTTCACCGACTTTGCGGGTGAGTATCAGCATGGTGTTCTCCTTGATTGCTTTATAGGGCACCTGATTCAGACAGTGCAGATGTCGGTACTGCTTATAGATTAGTGCTAAGTGTCACAATGTGGGTGCCTCTTTCTGACGTGCAGATGCAGCATTAATTCCCAGGGTGCGACTATACAGAGACGCCGGGCAGGATTCTCGTGTTTTGAGCATTGTTTGCGGCGATCTTGACGGGCACGGGTGCTAAAATCCATGCCTCATGTCTTCCAGGGGAAACGTTGTGCGCAAATTGGCTTGGGTTATCGCGGTATTGGTGTTGGCAGGATGCGGTGAAGGACGTGACGTCGAAGCGCCGAAGCCGAAACCCGCCGCGACCTCCGCACCGGCTGTCGCTGCCGCGCCGCAGTGGGCCGTCGAGGTTCGCGGCCAGACGCCACAGGCTGTCAGCGACCTGACCGGTTGGCTCATCGAGCACAGTTTCATGTCGACGGTGGTGCGGGAAAATGGCAAGGAGCGTGTCCTGGTCGGCCCTTTCAGCTCCGAGGCTGAAGCCCAAGCCAAGCAGGAGCAGGTCACGGCCGCCCTGGTCCGGGCGAAGAAACGCAACATCGAGACGTTGGTGGTGGATTACCCGACGGCCCAATGATCGGGCAGCACAAAAAAATCAGTCAAGCCACAAAACCTGTGGGAGCGAACTTGCTCGCGATAGGGACATGTCAGTCAACATCAACGTTGGCTGACCCACCGCTATCGCGAGCAAGCTCGCTCCCACAGTGGGTTTGTGCTGATCACGAATACGAGGTCAACCACAGGCCTTCATGTCCACCGGTCCCACGAACTCGTTCCCACGTCCCATGACGCACGCCACGCTCTGGTTGCGCTGGCGTTCCCAGCTTTCGACCGGGTAGGTCTTGTCCCAGGCTTCATACAGGCGCCGGTCCTGTTTTGACAGGCGCAGGCCATATTGCTTGCTCATGTAGAAATAGGTCCGGGCGATCATCCCTCGGATGGAAGGGCGGGGCATGACCTTCTTGGCCTTGAAATCCACCTGGGTCAGGCATGAGCCGTATTGACCCCTTTGCTCCGGCAGCCAACCGAAACTGAAATTGCTGCGGTCGCCATTCACTTCCCCGATGCTCGGCACCAGGTTGTGCAGGTCGGCCTCGGCCCGTTGATAGACGGGATCGTAGCGGGTGCAGTTCTTGCGACCGCCTTGTTGCCAGCATTGGCGTTGATGGCCGATCTGCCACGCCGGAACGATATGCTCCCACTCGATGCGGGCGGCACGGCTGGCATTCTTGCGCGGTACATAACCGCAGGCGGCCAGGTTCACGCGGTTGCCGGTGTATTTGCAGCCACAGTAGAACTCGGTGGATTGCGGGGCGTAGAGTTTCCAGGCGATTTTCTTGGCTTCGTTGAAGGTGCGCGGGGCACCGGCCTGTGCGCCCATGGCGATGAACACAAGCAAAAAAGCTAAACAGCGAACACTCATCAGGCTCAATCTTCCTTCGGCACAACCCAGAAAACCTGCACACCACCGTCGTCGCGATAGGCGAGGGTCACGTTGTCGTTCTCGTCGATTTCTTCCAGGAGGCGCTCCCACTCATCCACCGGCTCGTCGGGCAGACGGAAGATCAGGGCGGCCTTGGCTTTTTGCGCGGTGGGGGCGTTGATGATTTTCGAGACCCGGAGGCCGAGTCGCGTATAGGAATCTAAGGGAGTAGTTGCAGCGGAGGGGGTGGCCACAGGATTATCCTTATTAAGCTGTACGGGCATACAGTATTTAACCGTAGGCATTTACGCAACTACTTAATATTCAAGAAAATCGTCTGACAGCGCTTTTTTCGTTTTGGTGTAGGAGAAAGAAATTTTTTATCGACTGACGTAAACAGGCGTGACCCGCTCAGGGTGGCGAAGCTATCGGCTGTTTTCAGCAAGCGCTAAAGAAACGGCTTCGGCAGGCGATGTCCTTGGTAGGAATCCCTCTCCATGGAGTTTTGATATGTCGTTTTCCATCGGCTTTCCCAACGCGACAGCCGTGACCATCGGCGGCCAATCGGCTGCCACTCTGAAGGCCCTGAGCGAGGCAGAAGCCCAGGCCGCCGATGAGGCCCTGGGTACAACGCAAGCCTCGGGTAAGGTCCGCACGGGCATGGGCGCGGAGGCAACCGACCAGGCGCAGGAGGGCGGCAGCACCCAGAGCGTGGCGGTCCAGGTGCTGCTCAAACGGATGCAAGAGCTTCAGCAGCAGCTCAGGGAGCAGCAACAACAACTGGCCGCCGCCGAGGCACGCAACTATCCAACGGAAGAAGCCAAGACCTCGGCGGTGATGGCGGTCCAGGGGCAGATCGCCGACACCAGTGGCGCCTTGCTGGAGGTCACCGGCCACTTGGTCACGGAGCTGGCCAAGGGCGCCAGTTCGGGTACGGTGGTCAACACGACGGCCTGAACCTCGACGTTGCGGATCAAACCGCAACGTTGACAAATCTCCGAAGCCTTACCATAGTTCACTTCACGCAAACGTTTGCGCGGCGTTCCGTGCATTGATTTGCTCACAATAATCATAAGATCGGAGTGAACCCATGAAGTTGCCATTCGCTGGACGCCTTCTCGCTGTTGCCATGCTCGCGGCCGCATCCGCTGCGCTGCCTATCTCCTCGGCATTCGCCCAGACCGCAGAAAAACCCAAGGTCGCCCTGGTCATGAAATCCCTGGCCAACGAATTCTTCCTGACCATGGAAGACGGCGCCAAGGCTTATCAGAAGGAACACTCCGCCGATTTCGACCTGATCTCCAACGGGATCAAGGATGAAACCGACACCGCCAACCAGATCCGCATCGTCGAGCAAATGATCGTGTCCAAGGTCGATGCCCTCATCATCGCACCCGCGGATTCCAAGGCCATGGTGCCGGTGATCAAGAAAGCCGTGGATGCCGGCATCACGGTCATCAACATCGATAACCAGCTCGATCCGGATGTAGTCAAGAGCAAGAACATCAAGGTGCCGTTCGTAGGCCCTGACAACCGCAAGGGCGCGCGACTGGTGGGCGAGTACCTGGCCAAGCAGCTCAAGGCCGGTGACGAAGTCGGCATCATCGAAGGCGTGTCCACCACCACCAACGCCCAGGCGCGCACTGCGGGCTTCAAGGATGCGATGGAGGCGGCGCAGGTCAAGGTCGTGTCCCTGCAATCCGGCGACTGGGAAATCAACAAGGGCAACCAGGTTGCCGCGTCGATGCTCAGCGAATACCCGAACATCAAGGCACTGCTGGCCGGTAACGACAGCATGGCGGTCGGCGCCGTATCGGCCGTGCGCGCGGCGGGCAAGGCGGGCAAAGTGCAGGTGGTCGGCTACGACAACATCAATGCGATCAAGCCGATGCTCAAGGACGGTCGTGTCCTGGCGACGGCCGACCAGTTCGCTGCCAAGCAGGCCGTGTTCGGCATCGAAACAGCGCTGAAGATGCTCAAGGGCGAAAAAGTCGACAGCGGTACCAACGGCGTTATCGAAACTCCGGTCGAGC
This sequence comes from Pseudomonas sp. FSO-7, assembly GCF_059579345.1. NCBI lineage: Bacteria > Pseudomonadati > Pseudomonadota > Gammaproteobacteria > Pseudomonadales > Pseudomonadaceae > Pseudomonas > Pseudomonas sp. FSO-7. The sequence continues at coordinate 2,428,345 of NZ_CM184193.1, forward strand.
TGGTGACCAAGCCGTAATCCTGGCGACACAACGGTGCTCGCCCATCCGGGCGAGCGCATTGGAGAGTTTGTTATGTCCGTTCGCGACCCGAACGCTGTCCTGTGCGTCAGCGGTATCGGCAAGACCTATGCCCAGCCAGTACTGACCGATATCAGCCTGACGTTGATGCGCGGCGAAGTGCTGGCGCTGACCGGTGAAAATGGCGCCGGCAAAAGCACCCTGTCCAAAATCATCGGCGGGCTGGTGACGCCGACGACCGGGCAGATGCAATTTCAGGGGCAGGATTATCGCCCTGGCAGCCGGACCCAGGCTGAAGAGTTGGGCGTGCGCATGGTGATGCAGGAACTCAACCTGCTGCCGACCCTGTCCGTGGCTGAAAACCTGTTCCTCGACAACCTGCCCAGCCACGGTGGCTGGATCAGCCGCAAGCAATTGCGCAAGGCGGCCATCGAAGCCATGGCCCAGGTGGGGCTCGATGCAATCGATCCCGACACGCTGGTTGGCGAGCTGGGGATCGGTCACCAGCAAATGGTCGAGATTGCCCGCAACCTGATCGGCGATTGCCATGTGCTGATTCTCGATGAGCCGACCGCCATGCTGACGGCCCGCGAAGTCGAAATGCTCTTTGAGCAGATCACCCGCTTGCAGGCGCGCGGCGTGTCGATCATCTACATTTCCCATCGCCTCGAAGAACTGGCGCGGGTCGCCCAGCGCATTGCAGTACTGCGTGATGGCAACCTGGTCTGCGTCGAGCCGATGGCCAACTACGACAGCGAGCAATTGGTAACCCTGATGGTCGGTCGGGAGCTGGGCGAGCATATCGACCTGGGCCCACGCCAGATCGGCGCGCCGGCGTTGACCGTCAAAGGCCTGACCCGTTCCGACAAGGTCCGCGATGTCTCCTTCGAGGTCCGCAGTGGCGAAATCTTCGGCATCTCCGGCCTGATCGGGGCCGGGCGCACCGAACTGCTGCGGCTGATCTTCGGTGCCGATACGGCCGACAGCGGCACGGTGGCGCTGGGGTCGCCAGCCCGGGTGGTGAGCATTCGCTCTCCATCCGATGCAGTGGCCCATGGCATCGCGTTGATCACCGAAGACCGCAAGGGCGAAGGCCTGTTGCTGACCCAATCCATCGCCGCCAACATTGCCCTGGGCAACATGCCGGAGATTTCCAGCGCCGGCCTGGTCAATGGCAGCGCCGAACTGGCCTTGGCGCAGCGGCAGGTCGATGCCATGCGCATCCGCAGTTCCAGCCCGACCCAGTTGGTGTCCGAGCTGTCGGGCGGCAATCAGCAGAAAGTCGTGATCGGTCGTTGGCTCGAACGCGATTGCGCGGTGATGCTGTTCGACGAGCCGACCCGCGGCATCGACGTCGGCGCCAAATTCGACATCTATGCGCTGCTCGGTGAGTTGACTCGCCAGGGGAAGGCGCTGGTCGTGGTGTCCAGTGACCTACGGGAACTGATGTTGATCTGCGACCGGATCGGCGTGCTGTCCGCCGGGCGCCTGATCGACACCTTCGAGCGCGACAGCTGGACCCAGGATGACTTGCTTGCCGCCGCATTCGCCGGCTACCAGAAACGTGATGCGTTGCTCAACGAAGCAGCGCCTAGGGATTTTTCATGAAAACCGCATCTGCCGTCGGCAAATCGAGTGGCAACTTCTATGGCCTGGGGACCTACCTGGGCCTGGCCGGCGCACTGCTGGCCATGGTCGCGTTGTTCTCTGTCTTGAGTAGCCATTTCCTGTCCTATGACACGTTCAGCACCTTGGCCAACCAGATTCCCGACCTGATGGTGCTGGCGGTCGGCATGACGTTCATCCTGATCATCGGCGGCATTGACCTGTCGGTGGGCTCGGTGCTCGCACTGGCGGCCTCGACGGTCAGCGTGGCCGTGCTCGGCTGGGGCTGGAGCGTCTGGCCATCGGCCTTGCTCGGCATGGCCGTGGCGGCGCTGGCGGGTACGGTCACCGGTTCGATCACCGTGGCGTGGCGAATTCCATCGTTCATCGTCTCCCTCGGCGTGCTGGAAATGGCCCGGGGTCTGGCGTACCAGATGACCGGTTCGCGGACCGCCTACATCGGCGACTCGTTCGCCTGGCTGTCCAACCCCATCGCCTTTGGCATTTCACCTTCATTCATCATCGCCTTGCTGGTGATCTTCATTGCCCAGGCGGTGCTGACTCGTACGGTGTTCGGCCGCTACCTGATCGGCATCGGCACCAATGAAGAAGCCGTGCGCCTGGCCGGCATCAATCCAAAACCCTACAAGATCTTGGTGTTCAGCTTGATGGGCTTACTGGCCGGTGTGGCGGCGCTGTTCCAGATTTCCCGCCTGGAGGCCGCGGACCCGAACGCCGGCTCAGGTCTGGAACTGCAGGTGATCGCTGCGGTGGTCATCGGCGGCACCAGCCTGATGGGTGGGCGAGGCTCGGTCATCAGCACCTTCTTTGGCGTGCTGATCATCTCCGTGCTGGCGGCGGGCCTGGCGCAGATCGGCGCTACCGAACCGACCAAACGCATCATTACCGGCGCGGTGATCGTGGTGGCGGTCGTGCTCGATACCTATCGCAGCCAGCGCGCCAGTCGGCGGGGCTGAACCATGGCGACGATCAAGGATGTAGCAGCGCTCGCGGGGATTTCCTACACCACCGTGTCCCACGTGGTGAACAAAACGCGCCCGGTCAGCGAAGAAGTGCGGCTCAAGGTCGAGGCGGCCATCGAGCGCCTGGACTACGTGCCCAGCGCCGTGGCCCGGTCGCTCAAGGCCAAGACCACGGCGACCATCGGCCTGCTGGTGCCCAACAGCCTCAACCCTTACTTTGCCGAGCTGGCCCGGGGCATCGAGGATTACTGTGAGCGCAACGGTTATTGCGTGATCCTGTGCAACTCCGACGACAACCCGGACAAGCAACGCAGCTACCTGCGGGTGCTGCTGGAAAAGCGCATCGATGGCCTGATCTTCGCGTCCGCTGGCGGTGATGACGGCCTGGCCGAGGGCCTGGCCAACGTGCGCACGCCCATGGTGATCGTCGACCGCGGGCTCGATGGTGTCGACGCCGATCTGGTGCGCATCGATCATGAATACGGCGCCTACCTGGCGACCCGGCACCTGCTGGAGTTGGGTCACCACGATATCGCCTTCATTGGCGGCCCGGCCAACACCAGCGTGGCGCAGATGCGCCTGGCCGGTTACTGCCGGGCGCTGAAAGAGGCCGGGATCGAGCTGCCCATCGAGCGCATGCTCGAGAGCGATTTCACCAGTACCGGCGGTTACCGCGCCGCCGCGCAACTGCTTGAACAGTTGCCGCCCAGCGCGATCTTCGCGGCCAACGACATGATCGGCATCGGTGTGCTGCGCGCCGCCGCTGAACGCAACGTGCGCGTGCCCAGCGAACTGTCGGTCATCGGTTTCGATGACATCCAGATGAGCCGCTATGTCTACCCGGCGTTGACCACGGTAGGGCAGTCGATCCTGCAGCTTGGCGAGATGGCGGCCGAAGTGCTGTTGCGACGTATCGCGACGCCGAGCCTGGCCACCGACCAGCGGATCGTGACGCCAAGTATTGTCCTGCGAGAGTCGACTGCACCGCTGTCCGGTGCATTCGCCCAATACCGCTGAACCGAATTGATGAGTAGTGATGTATGCCAGCAAAAGTAGTGGTAATAGGCAGCCTGAACATGGACCTGGTGACCCGGGCGCCGCGCTTGCCCCGTGGCGGTGAAACGCTGATTGGCGAGTCGTTCGCCACCATTGCGGGCGGCAAGGGCGCCAACCAAGCGGTGGCCGCCGCGCGCCTGGGGGCGCAGGTGTCGATGGTCGGCTGCGTGGGCAACGACGCCTATGGCGAGCAATTGCGCGGCGCGCTGCTGGCCGAGGGCATCGATTGCCAGGCGGTGCGCGTGGTGGAGGGTTCCAGCGGCGTGGCGCTGATTGTCGTCGACGACAACAGCCAGAATGCGATCGTGATCGTCGCCGGTGCCAACGGTGCGCTCACCGCCGAGGTCCTGGACAGTGTCGATGACGTGCTGCAAAGCGCCGATGTCATCATCTGCCAGCTCGAAGTGCCGGATGCCACCGTCGGCCATGCCCTCAAGCGCGGGCGTGAGTTGGGCAAAATCGTCATCCTCAACCCGGCGCCGGCTTCCCATACGTTGCCCGCCGATTGGTACGCCTGCATCGATTACCTGATTCCCAATGAAAGCGAAGCAGCGGTGCTGAGCGCACTGGCGGTGGATTCCCTGGAAACCGCAGAGGCTGCCGCAGCGCACTTGATCGCGGCCGGTGCCGGCAAGGTGATTGTGACCCTGGGCGCGCAAGGTTTGATGTTCGCCAACGGCGCCAGCTTCGAGCATTTCCCGGCCCCGCGGGTCAAGGCAGTGGATACCACGGCTGCCGGTGACACCTTTGTCGGCGGCTTCGCGGCAGCCTTGGCAAGCGGCAAAAGCGAGGTTGATGCGATTCGTTTCGGCCAGGTCGCCGCCGCGCTGTCGGTCACCCGTGCCGGCGCACAACCTTCAATCCCCACGCTGCTGGAAGTACAGGCTTTCAAATCATGAAAAAGACGCCGTTGTTGAATGTGGCACTGTCCCGATTGATCGCTTCCCTCGGCCATGGCGACAAGGTGGTCATCGGTGATGCCGGCCTGCCCGTGCCGCCCCAGGTCGAATTGATCGACCTGGCGCTGACCCATGGCATTCCTGATTTCGTCAGCACCTTGAAGGTGGTGCTCAGCGAAATGCAGGTGGAAAGCCATGTTCTGGCCGAGGAAATCCTCGACAAACAGCCGTTGGCCCTGACAACCCTGGAGGCGCTGAATGCCGAGGGTGCGTTGGGTGAGCGGGCGTTGGTCAGCCATGAGCAATTCAAGGTCATCAGCCGACAGGCACGGGCGATCATTCGCACAGGCGAGTGTTCGCCGTACTGCAATATCGTGCTGGTCGCTGGAGTGACGTTCTAACCCTGTTCAACCCTGCACAAGGAGTGCGCCATGCACCGCTATGCTCAGAAAATGCATCAACTGATCCGGAGTCTGCTGCTTTTGTCACTGATCACCGCAACGAGCGCCCAGGCGGCGGAAAAGATCGACCTGATCATCGACACCGATCCAGGCGCCGACGACGTGGTGGCACTGTTGTTCGCCCTGGCGTCGCCCGAGGAGCTGCATATCCGTGCGCTGACCACCGTCGCCGGCAACGTGCGCCTGGACAAGACCTCGCGCAACGCTCGCCTGGCCCGTGAGTGGGCAGGGCGCGAAGACGTGCCGGTCTACGCCGGTGCGCCGAAACCGTTGATGCGCACGCCCATCTACGCAGAAAACATCCATGGCAAGGAAGGCCTGTCGGGTGTCACGGTGCACGAGCCGAAGAAGGGGCTGGCCGAGGGCAATGCCGTCAACTACCTGATCGACACGCTGAAGGCGGCCAAGCCCCACAGCATCACCATTGCCATGCTGGGGCCACAGACCAACCTGGCGCTGGCGTTGGTCCAGGAACCGGACATTGTCCAGGGCATCAAGGAAGTGGTGATCATGGGCGGTGCGCACTTCAACGGCGGCAATATCACGCCGGTGGCTGAGTTCAATCTGTTCGCCGACCCGCAGGCGGCCGAGGTGGTGGCCAAGAGCGGCGTTAAGCTGACCTATCTGCCGTTGGACGTGACCCACAAGATCCTCACCAGCGAAGCGCGCCTGAAGCAGATCGCGGCGCTGAACAACAATGCCAGCAAGCTGGTGGGCGATATCCTCAACGAATACGTCAAGGGCGACATGGAACATTACGGCATGACGGGCGGCCCGGTGCATGACGCGACCGTGATTGCCTACCTGCTCAAGCCGCAACTGTTCACCGGTCGTTCAGTCAATGTCGTCGTGGACAGTCGCGAGGGGCCGACGTTCGGCCAGACTATCGTCGACTGGTATGACGGCCTGAAAGCGCCGAAGAACGCGTTCTGGGTGGAAAACGGTGATGCCCAGGGGTTCTTTGACCTGCTGACCGAGCGCCTGGCGCGCCTCAAGTAACCTGCCTGGCTATGCACCCGCAGGCTGGACCTGCGGGCGCGTGCCTCAATCCACGGCGTCGACGATGCTCGAGTAGCGCTCGAACGTCTGCTGGATGAAGTTGCGGGCAACGTCCGTCCCCAACTCCTTCACCAACAAATCTATGCAGATGATTGCCAGTTCCTCCGGGCTGCCCGGGCTATAGGAACTGTGGCCCTCCGACCATTTGGCATTGATGGTGGCTTCGATGCTGACGGTGCTCATGGTCGGGCTCGCGAGTTGGATGTCTGTAGGCTGAGTTAAACATTTTTGCCCGGGATTTGGCACTGCGACTTAGGCATTGGGGGAGGGCTGTGCGACACTTGTTTTTTTTGTTTTCAGAAGGAGCCCCGCCCGTGCAGATCGATTTGAACGCTCCTGGCGGCCTGACCCTCGAGGCGGTTCGTCAATTGCTGGCGTCGGCCAGCGATGACGAACATACCCAGCTGCGCGTGACCAAGGACGGCATCGCCTATTTGTCCTCGGGTGTGGTTGGTGGCGTTGACATCGATGGTTTGCGGTTTCGGCTCGAAACCTGGGCGAAGGGCTCGGGGTATGTCGGCCGGGTCGCTGCCAGCGACGAGGTCTGGGTCATGCAGATCTACAACGCGCTGAAGGACAACTGGCCCAGTCCGCCCTTCGATTACATCGACGTTTATTGAGCCGCGTTCATATCCAGTCACGATTCAGGGCTGAACAGGGCGGTGGGCTCAGGCAAACTGCCAGCTTTCCCCGGCCTGATGGGTGCGGTGTTGAAACCAAGCGCCGTTTGGGTTGTCGCACGCTCTCTGTTTATTCATCGAAAAAAAGGAGGCTTCATGCCTTGGAAGCTCGCGTCATTGAGTACTTTGCTGGCCGCCATGTTCTTGAGTGGTTGCAGCAGCACCTCTGAATCGACCCCCGAACCTGTGGCTGCCGAGACCGGTCACAGCCGCTGCGAAGCAAAGGCCGCCGAGTTCGTCATTGGGAAAAAGGCTTCGCCGCAGTTGCTGGAGCAGGCGCGTACCCGGGCCGGTGCGCAGAACGCGCGGATCCTCAAGCCCAACGACATGGTGACGCTTGAGTACCGCTCCGATCGCCTGAACCTCAACACCGATGCCAACCTGGTGGTCAACCGGGTGAACTGCGGCTGATCGATGGTTTTCAATCGCCCATAAAAAACCCCGTCACATGGACGGGGTTTTTTAGTACGCGGAGAAATTACTCAGCGCGAACCTGTGCAGCTTGCATACCCTTTTGGCCTTTCTCAGCCACGAAGGAAACGGTCTGGCCTTCTTTCAGGCTTTTGAAACCGTCGCTTTCGATAGCTTTGAAGTGTACGAACAGGTCGTCACCGCCACCTTGAGGAGTGATGAAGCCGAAGCCTTTTTCATCGTTGAACCATTTAACGGTGCCGGTTTGGCGATTAGACATGGTGTATCTCCAAGAAACATATATTTTCAGTGTACTGTGCTGCTCAGGCCAACTGGGCACACCCGGGTATCATAGTCGAAATGTTCGATTTGGGAGCCCCCCGCAGGCGCTGTTTGCCAATCAGTCGTGTTTACTTTATCGCCTTTACCCGCTGAAAGGCCCGGTTTTAAAGGCTTTGAGCCGAAAGTAAAGACGATAAAAAAAGCTGTAAAACCTGAATAAATCGTTCGAAAAAGCCTGAAATCAGGGTTTTTCAACCCGGTCGGGCCTGTTCAGGAAGCCTGTTTTCCTACTTTTTCGCCTTGTTATCGGCCTTGCATTTTGCGATCTGCCCCAGTGCCTTTTGCTGCAGTTCCGGGGTGGCCTTGTTGTCCATCAAGGCCTGGATGTCCGAGGCCGGGTAGGACTTGATCGCGTCGGCGCCACAGGCGCAATGAGACTTGGCCGCGGCCGCGCCAATCTGGGGTGTTGCGGCTTGCGTGCATTGGGCCATGTATTTTTCGCGCTCGCCCTTGGGCCAGTCGGCATGGGCGGTGAGTGGAAGCAGCAGGGCGAGGGGGGCGACTACTGCGAACAATCTATTCAGACGCATGCGAAGATGCTCCTTTTGGGTCGATGTCTTGTTATCTGAGGCGTTGCGCTCGCTTCAGTTCAGCACTCTGGCATAAAAACCCTGGATTTACGCCTGCCTCAATTCCGGCGCGGCGATGACCGTTCATCTGTGCTAGCATGCCGGGCTCGGCTATTTCCAGGCTGCGGATGATCGTTCGTCCCGGTGGCAAATGTCCGAATAACCCTGATTTGAATCCCAGTCACTCTGGTTCGGTTTTCCCGGTTGGCCGCAAGGCTCCTGCCGCTGTAAGGCAGGCGTTCGTCATTGAATGGCCTGGACTGGATCTTGTACTGGCTCATCCCAACCCACGTGACCTTTGGTAGGGGTCACCACTAGGAGAGGAGGCGCCATGCCAACTATTACTCTTCCCGACGGCAGTCAACGTTCGTTCGATCACCCGGTTTCCGTAGCCGAGGTCGCCGCATCCATCGGCGCGGGCCTGGCCAAGGCCACCCTGGCCGGCAAGGTCAACGGCAAACTGGTCGACGCCAGTGACGTCATCGACAGCGACGCCACGCTGCAAATCATCACGCCCAAGGATGAAGAGGGGCTGGAGATCATTCGCCACTCCTGCGCGCACTTGGTTGGCCACGCGGTCAAACAACTGTACCCGAGCGCGAAGATGGTCATCGGGCCGGTCATCGATGAAGGCTTCTATTACGACATCGCCTTCGAACGTCCTTTCACGCCGGACGACATGGCGGCCATCGAGCAGCGCATGCAGCAGCTGATCGAGAAAGATTACGACGTCATCAAGAAAGTCACCCCGCGCGCCGAAGTCATCGAAGTCTTCAAGGCCCGTGGCGAGGACTACAAGCTGCGTCTGGTGGAAGACATGCCGGACGAGCAGGCCATGGGCCTGTACTACCACGAAGAATACGTCGACATGTGCCGCGGCCCGCACGTGCCGAACACGCGTTTCCTGAAATCCTTCAAGCTGACCAAGCTGTCCGGCGCCTACTGGCGTGGCGATGCGAAGAACGAGCAGTTGCAGCGCGTCTATGGCACCGCCTGGGCGGACAAGAAGCAACTGGCGGCCTACATCCAGCGCATTGAAGAAGCCGAAAAGCGCGATCACCGCAAGATCGGCAAGCGCCTGGGCCTGTTCCATACCCAGGAAGAGTCCCCGGGCATGGTGTTCTGGCATCCGAACGGCTGGACCCTGTACCAGGTGCTCGAGCAGTACATGCGTCAGGTCCAGCGTGAGAACGGTTACCTGGAGATCAAGACGCCGCAAGTGGTCGATCGCAGCCTGTGGGAGAAATCCGGGCACTGGGCCAACTACGCCGACAACATGTTCACCACCCAGTCGGAAAACCGCGACTACGCCATCAAGCCGATGAACTGCCCGTGCCACGTGCAGGTGTTCAACCAGGGCCTGAAAAGCTACCGCGAGCTGCCGATGCGCCTGGCCGAGTTCGGTGCCTGCCACCGCAACGAGCCGTCGGGCGCGCTGCACGGCATCATGCGCGTGCGTGCGTTTACCCAGGACGATGCGCACATCTTCTGCACCGAAGAGCAGATGCAGGCTGAATCCGCCGCCTTCATCAAGCTGACCATGGACGTCTACCGGGACTTCGGCTTCACCGAAGTAGAGATGAAGCTGTCCACTCGTCCGGAAAAACGCGTCGGCTCCGACGAGTTGTGGGATCGCGCCGAAGCGGCCCTGGCCGCAGCCCTCGATAGCGCGGGCCTTGCGTATGACCTGCAGCCGGGCGAGGGGGCTTTCTACGGGCCGAAGATCGAGTTCTCGCTGAAAGATTGCCTTGGTCGCGTGTGGCAGTGTGGTACCCTGCAGCTCGATTTTAACCTGCCGATCCGTCTGGGCGCTGAATACGTGTCCGAAGACAACAGCCGCAAGCACCCGGTCATGCTTCACCGCGCGATCCTCGGTTCGTTCGAGCGTTTCGTAGGGATTCTGATCGAACACTACGAGGGTGCGTTCCCTGCGTGGCTGGCGCCGACTCAGGCAGTGATCATGAATATCACTGATAAACAGGCAGATTTTGCCGCTGAAGTCGAAAAAACTCTCAACCAAAGCGGATTTCGTGCCAAGTCCGACTTGAGAAATGAAAAGATCGGCTTTAAAATCCGCGAGCATACTTTGCTCAAGGTTCCCTTTCTCTTGGTTATTGGAGATCGGGAGGTCGAGATGCAGACTGTCGCTGTGCGTACTCGTGAAGGTGCTGACCTGGGCTCGATGCCCGTCGCCGAATTCGCTGAGTTCCTCGCGCAAGCGGTTTCCCGGCGTGGTCGCCCAGATTTGGAGTAATTATTATTAAGCGTGAAATGAGACAAGATAAACGAGCTGCACCGAAAGCCCCGATCAACGAGAATATCTCGGCACGCGAGGTTCGGTTAATTGGCGCTGACGGCGAGCAGATTGGCATCGTCTCGATTGATGAAGCGCTTCGTATTGCTGAAGAAGCCAAGCTTGATCTGGTAGAAATTTCCGCGGATGCAGTCCCACCGGTTTGCCGGGTGATGGACTACGGCAAGTCGATCTTCGAGAAGAAGAAGCAGATTGCCGCGGCGAAGAAAAACCAGAAGCAGATTCAGGTAAAAGAAATCAAGTTTCGTCCAGGGACGGAGGAAGGGGATTACCAGGTAAAACTGCGCAACCTGGTACGTTTCCTGAGTGATGGGGACAGGGCCAAGGTATCCTTGCGATTCCGCGGCCGTGAGATGGCCCACCAGGAGCTGGGGATGGAACTCCTCAAGCGGGTTGAACAAGACCTGCTCGAGTACGGTTCGGTCGAACAGCATCCTAAGATGGAAGGACGCCAGCTGATCATGGTCATCGCCCCGAAAAAGAAGAAGTAATCACCAGGGCACGGCAGGCCTTGCGATTATGTTTATCAACTGAATGCGGAGTATCCGAACATGCCAAAGATGAAGACCAAAAGTGGTGCTGCTAAGCGGTTTCTGAAAACTGCTAACGGTATCAAGCACAAGCACGCTTTCAAGAGCCACATCCTGACCAAAATGTCGACCAAGCGTAAGCGTCAACTGCGCGGTAGCAGCTTGCTGCATCCGTCTGACGTGGCAAAAGTCGAGCGCATGCTGCGCCTTCGTTAATTTTTGGATCAAGAATAGAGGAAGTAACTCATGGCTCGTGTAAAGCGTGGCGTCATTGCCCGTAAGCGTCACAAGAAAATTCTGAAACTTGCTAAAGGCTACTACGGCGCGCGCTCCCGCGTATTCCGTGTTGCCAAGCAAGCGGTAATCAAGGCAGGCCAATACGCCTACCGTGACCGTCGTCAGAAAAAACGTCAGTTCCGCGCTCTGTGGATCGCTCGTATCAACGCTGGTGCTCGTGTTAACGGTCTGTCCTACAGCCGTTTCATCGCTGGCCTGAAAAAAGCGTCCATCGAGATCGACCGTAAGGTTCTGGCTGATCTGGCAGTGAACGAAAAAGCGGCGTTTGCTGCGATTGTCGAGAAAGCTAAAGCCACCTTGGCTTAAGTACCCCCGGCAGTCACCAGGGCTCGCCTTTGTGGGCCCAGGTGTCAAACGTCATAAATAGGGGAAGAGCCTTAAAGCTCTTCCCCTATTTTGTATCTGGAGTCTGTACATGGAAAACCTGGACGCGCTGGTCGCTCAAGCACTAGAGGCTGTGCAAAGCGCTGAAGATATCAATGCCCTGGAGCAAATCCGGGTTCACTACCTTGGCAAGAAGGGCGAGTTGACTCAGGTGATGAAGACCCTGGGGAACCTGCCAGCCGAAGAGCGTCCGCAGGTCGGTGCGCTGATCAACGTTGCCAAGGAGCGTGTCACAGAAGTCCTCAATGCGCGCAAGGCGTTGTTCGAGGAGGCGGATCTGGCTGCCAAGCTCGCCGCTGAGTCCATCGACGTAACCCTGCCTGGCCGTGGCCAGACCTCCGGTGGCCTGCATCCGGTAACCCGGACCCTGGAACGCATCGAGCAGTTCTTCACCCACATCGGCTACGGCATTGCCGAAGGCCCTGAGGTCGAAGACGACTACCACAACTTCGAGGCGCTCAACATCCCAGGCCATCACCCGGCCCGGTCGATGCATGACACCTTCTATTTCAATGCGAACATGCTGTTGCGCACCCATACCTCGCCGGTACAGGTCCGCACCATGGAATCGCAGCAGCCGCCGATCCGCATCGTCTGCCCAGGCCGTGTGTACCGCAGCGACTCCGATATCACCCACTCGCCGATGTTCCACCAGGTCGAAGGCCTGCTGGTTGATCGCGACATCAATTTCGCCGACCTGAAAGGCACTATCGAAGAGTTCCTGCGGGTGTTCTTCGAAAAAGAACTGGCGGTGCGTTTCCGTCCTTCGTACTTCCCGTTCACCGAGCCGTCGGCTGAAGTCGACATGGAATGCGTGATGTGCAGCGGTAAAGGCTGTCGCGTCTGCAAGCAGACTGGCTGGCTGGAAGTCATGGGCTGCGGCATGGTTCACCCGAACGTGCTGCGTATGTCCGGGATCGATCCGGAAGAGTTCTCGGGCTTTGCTTTCGGCATGGGCGTCGAGCGCCTGGCCATGTTGCGTTACGGTGTGAATGACTTGCGCCTGTTCTTCGACAACGACTTGCGATTCCTTGCGCAATTTCGCTAGGTCGTAGTCCGTAACGAATCTATTTGGAGAGCAGGATGAAATTCAGTGAACAATGGCTGCGCGGCTGGGTAAGCCCGCAGGTAAGTCGGGACGAGCTGGTTGCTCGCCTGTCGATGGCCGGCCTTGAGGTCGATAGCGTGACGCCGGCCGCTGGTGAATTCAGTGGTGTGATGGTGGGCGAGGTGCTGGGCACCGAGCAGCACCCGGACGCTGACAAGCTGCGGGTTTGCCAGGTCAGCAACGGCGCGGAAACCTTCCAGGTGGTCTGCGGCGCGCCGAACGTGCGCCCGGGCCTGAAGATTCCGTTCGCCATGATCGGTGCCGAACTGCCGGGTGACTTCAAGATCAAGAAAGCCAAGCTGCGTGGCGTCGAGTCCAACGGCATGTTGTGCTCCCAGGCTGAACTGCAGATTGGCGAAGGCAACGATGGCCTGATGGAGCTTCCGGCTGATGCGCCGGTGGGCCAGGACATCCGTGAATACTTGGGCCTGGACGATGCGAGCATCGAGGTCGACCTGACGCCGAACCGTGGCGACTGCCTGTCCCTGGCCGGCCTGGCCCGTGAAGTCGGCGCGCTGTATGCCGCCCCCGTGTCGCGTCCTGTGGTCGCGACCGTGCCGGCTGTGCATGACGAAGTGCGTTCGATTGAAGTCCTGGCGCCGGCGGCGTGCCCGCGTTACCTGGGCCGTGTGATCCGTAACGTCGATCTGTCCAGGCCGACGCCGCTGTGGATGGTTGAGCGCTTGCGTCGCGCCGACGTGCGCAGCATCGACGCCGCCGTGGACATCACCAACTATGTGATGCTGGAGCTGGGTCAACCGCTGCATGCGTTCGATCTCGCCGAAATCAACGGTGGCATCCGCGTACGCATGGCCGAAGAGGGTGAGAAGCTGGTGCTGCTCGACGGCCAGGAAGTGGCCCTGCGCAGCGACACCCTGGTGATCGCCGACCACACCCGCGCCTTGGCGATTGCTGGCGTGATGGGCGGCGAGCACAGTGGCGTATCCGCCACGACCCGCGATGTATTCCTCGAAAGCGCGTTCTTCGACCAGATCGCCGTCGCTGGCAAGGCGCGTTCCTATGGCCTGCACACCGACGCTTCGCACCGCTACGAGCGTGGTGTGGACTGGCAGCTGGCCCGTGAAGCCATGGAGCGCGCCACCGGCCTGCTGCTGGATATCACTGGCGGTGAAGCTGGACCCATCATCGAGACCGTCAGCGAACAGCACCTGCCCAAGATTGCACCGGTCACCCTGCGTGCCCAGCGCATCACTCAGATGCTGGGCATGGAAATGGCCCCGGCCGAAGTCGAACGCTTGCTCAGCGCCCTGGGCCTGAACATCAGCGCCGACGGGGCAGGGCAGTGGCGCGTCGAAGTGCCAAGCCATCGCTTCGATATCAGCCTGGAAGTCGACCTGATCGAAGAGCTGGCCCGCCTGTACGGCTACAACCGCCTGCCGGTTCGCTACCCGCAAGCGCGCCTGGCCCCCCAGGCCAAGGCTGAAGCCCGTAGCAACCTGCCAGAACTGCGCCGCCTGCTGGTGGCCCGTGGGTATCAGGAAGCGATCACCTACAGCTTCATCGATCCGCGTCAGTTCGAGCTGTTCAATCCGGGTGTCGAGCCGCTGTTGCTGGCCAACCCGATTTCCAACGACATGGCCGCCATGCGCTCGTCCCTGTGGCCGGGCCTGGTCAAGTCGCTCCAGCACAACCTGAACCGCCAACAGGATCGCGTGCGTCTGTTCGAAAGCGGCCTGCGTTTTGTCGGTCAGTTGGAAGGCTTGAAGCAAGAGCCGATGCTGGCCGGTGTCGTCTGTGGCAGCCGCTTGCCGGAAGGCTGGGCGCAAGGTCGCGATGTCGTCGATTTCTTCGACGTCAAGGCTGACGTGGAAGCGGTGCTGGGCTTCGCCGGCGCGCTCGATGCATTCACTTTCGTACCGGGCAAGCATCCGGCGCTGCATCCGGGGCAGACCGCACGCATCGAGCGAGACGGACGTGAAGTCGGTTATGTGGGGGCGATTCACCCTGAACTGTCGAAAACCCTGGGCCTTGATCGTCCAGTCTTCGTTTTCGAGCTGGTTCTGGCCGAAGTGGCCCAGGGGAAAATGCCGAAATTCCAGGAGTTATCGCGCTTTCCTGAAGTGCGTCGTGACCTTGCATTGCTGGCTGATCGCGACGTTGCTTCCAGCGCTGTCCTGGACGTAATCCGTGAAAATGCAGGCGAATGGCTGACGGACCTCAGGCTATTTGACGTGTATCAGGGTAAAGGCATTGATCCGCATAGAAAAAGCCTTGCAGTTGGCTTGACCTGGCAGCATCCATCGCGCACTCTTAATGACGATGAGGTGAATACCGCAACGCAGAACATCCTCACCTCGCTCGAAAACAGGTTGAACGCCACGTTAAGGAAGTGACGTATGGGGGCTCTGACGAAAGCTGAGATGGCGGAACGTCTGTATGAGGAGCTGGGCCTGAATAAACGGGAGGCCAAAGAATTGGTCGAACTGTTTTTCGAAGAAATCAGGCACGCTCTGGAAGACAACGAACAGGTCAAATTGTCCGGTTTCGGCAATTTCGACCTTCGGGACAAACGCCAGCGGCCTGGCCGCAATCCGAAAACGGGAGAAGAAATCCCGATCACGGCTCGCCGTGTGGTCACCTTTCGTCCAGGGCAGAAGTTGAAGGCCCGAGTTGAGGCTTATGCTGGAACCAAGTCATAACGACGAACTACCCGTCATCCCGGGCAAACGCTACTTCACCATTGGTGAAGTCAGCGAGCTGTGTGCGGTAAAACCGCACGTGCTGCGCTATTGGGAGCAGGAGTTTCCTCAACTCAACCCGGTCAAGCGCCGCGGAAACCGCCGGTATTATCAGCGACAAGACGTACTGATGATCCGGCAGATCCGCGCGCTGCTGTACGACCAGGGGTTCACCATCGGCGGCGCGCGCTTGCGCCTCTCCGGTGATGAAGCCAAAGACGATACAACCCAGTACAAACAGATGATCCGCCAGATGATCGCCGAGCTTGAAGATGTGCTGGTGGTGCTCAAGAAATAAATTTCTGCTTTAAATACTTCCAGTTTTCAAAAGCTTGCGATATATTCCTGAGCGTTCCGTTGAGAAGCGGAACAAGATTCACGCCTAGTCGGGGCGTAGCGCAGTCCGGTAGCGCACTAGCATGGGGTGCTAGGGGTCGAGTGTTCGAATCACTCCGTCCCGACCATATTTTTCAATGAGTTAGCCCAATCTGAAAAGGTTGGGCTTTTTCATTGGTGGGAAGTTTTTCGGGACTTCATCCTGTTTTCCTCTTCAAGATTGTCAGCACCGGTCCCCTAGAGTCGGTTGCTGATACCATATTTGCAGCTTCGATCAGATGCCCGAGCTCGGCGCCCGAGTAGTGACTGGTGATGCTGCCGTTCTTGTGTCCCAGCAAAGCCTTTCGGTCTTCCTGCGTGACACCTGCCGCCCGAAGGCGACGGCCAAACGTGTGCTTCAAGTCGTGCACCCTTCTGGATGCATACCCAGGGTGAGCGGGGCGAAGGTTTTCCTCCTGCCAGAGTTTCGCCGCTCTCACCCGTGCTTTCTTCCAGGCCGAGTCGTTCATGCGATGCATGGCCGTGCCGTTGTACGGGAAAACCCATTCCTTGCTCAGGCCGCGCTGCTTATCAATGATCGACTTCGCCACGTTGTTCAGCACAACCAACCGCTCGTCGCCATTTTTCACGCCTGACCGCTCGTTCCTCCCGCCGAAGTCGGACGGTATCAGGAACACGCTGGTGCCAAGTTCCGGCACCGGAATCCCCCAGTCCCACCTCAACTTGCAAACCTCCTGTCCCTGACAACCCGTGTTCACTTTGAACAAGGCCATCCGCTGCAGGTGAGCCGGCAACTCAGCGACCAACACTGACTGCTCTTTTCACGAGAGTGGGTAGGGCTTCCTGCTGCTGACCTTCTCGTCGAGCATCCTGATCATCGGTACCGGCTCCAGCCACGGCCGTTTCTCCGCGTCGCGCACTTCCTATGGCAAAGGTTCAGGGCCCGGACGACTCGTTGCGGGGTAATATTAACTGTCCGGTTCAAATCGTCGGCGACCAATACTGGCGCGGCCACATTGAACGTCAACGGCCTAGGCGGCAAATCGATCCTCGGCGCAGGCGGCACTCCCCTGCAAGGCGGCGAGCTTGTTGTTGGTGGCTACACGTTGGTGGAATACAGCACTTCGCTGGACCCGTTTTTGATGCTGGCCGGTTTTGGTGTTGGCAGCTCACAGCAAGTCGGTGCCGCTCTCAGAAGCAACCACGCCTTACAATTCAGCCAATTAGTCGGCAACGCTGGTACGGCGAGTGGCTTGATAGCCGCTGTTAACATCGCAGCCGCCACAGCTCTATTTACTGCCGATGAGGTGATTCTGGAATCGGCTATCGGCGGCTTGCGCTATAGCGTTTCCAACCTCAGCCAGACCATTAACTTAAGCAACGTCGGCATCAACGGCATGGATACCGGGGCTGCCCCGGTCAACGGTTACGTGGCGATTTATGCCATTTGCATAGCTGGCGGAACCACGCGCCTGCTCGGTGTGAATGTCACTGCCGGTGCAGCTCCGCCCGTTTATGCTGGTGTTAACATGGCGTCTAGCAACGTGGCATCCGCGTTGATTTCCGTACTGCCAACCAACGGTTCTGGCCAGTTCAAGGTATCTTCGCAAGTCGGTCACAGCATCAGTATCTCGTCACTCAGGCGTTTTCCGGCAATACTGGCGGTCTAGCACTGCAATCGTTCTCGTTGGCAGCAGCTGTGCCGTTTAACGCCGTTAGTATTTCTGGCGGTCTTATCAACTCGTCTTCGGCTGGCTCCAACGTCGGACTCACTGTGAACACTAACGCCCAATCGATGGGCTGGCACTGTGGTGGCGGGCGGCGCGATCAATGGCAGCTATTGGTTGGATCTGGCTACCCCACAGACTGCCTTCCTGTCGACCACCAACACTGCCGGTACTCCAACCTACACCATTCGCGTGACAAGGTAATCGATGTTCTTGCCGTGCAAAGCGCAAAGCTTCTGAGCCTGACTCAACTGGCCGCAGCTCAGAAAGCCGCACTGATCGACAGAATCAGCACTCTCAATGATTCGATTGAACTTGAAATGGCAACGCTGCAAGAAATAGCAGGGATTCCGGTACGCACGGCTCAGCTGAGACAGTGGAAAACCTACGCCGTGCTGCTTGGGCGAGTCACTGGGCAACCGGGATGGCCACCAGGAGTTCAGTGGCCAGTACAGCCTTCGGATGGCATGGACCTGTCCGTTTCATGCTTGAAGTGATGTAGCTGCAGCAAAAATGAACGTAACCCGCCATCGAGCGGGGATTTTTTTGCCTGCGGCTAGCACTCTAGTTTTGATCGGTCTTTGAATGCTCGTTAGTTACAAGGTCTACAAGTAATTTTTTTGCCAAATATTCAGACGCTATTGGCGTTAGGTGTCCATAATCCCAGCTTGTGATGCCTGTTTTAATGTCATTTCCCAAGTAGGTCATACAGCCATCTTTGTTGCAGAATGCGCTTATTATATCGGCATAAATTGCTCCCGAGTTGGCTAGGCTTTTTTTAACTCGGTGTTTTGATCCATAACCAACATGTTTAACCCTAAAAAAGTGCGCCTTGGCGTGTTAATCCAAAGCGTTTTCATGATCGTTTTAGGAAGTTCAACTGTCCAGTGTGGTGTAGGTCCTGTAAAAATAACGCGCTTAACTCCAGCATCTTTCAATGCCTGGAAAATATGGCGAAGAGCCGCCGCGTCGTGGTTTTCATTTTGGCCAACAATGACTACGTCTGGAATTATTTGCTTTATTTGCTTGAGAGCAAACCAGTTCGATTGCGTACAGAAATCTGTGGTTGAAGGGTTCTTGACGTCGGGAGACGCCACGCATCCTGAACTGGCGACTTGTAGGATATCCCAGTTTTCAGGAAGTTCTTTTCTTAACCCTGAGAAAAGTTCTTGAGCGTGAGAGTCCCCCCCCAAATAAATAGCGTCTTGCCTTTTGGAAGTTGCTTTGTGTAACAGCTGCTGTTTATTTCGGTGACCGGTACGTTTGTTGAGTTGCCTTTAATGTGCTGGGTTGTGTCTTGGAAGTTGCAATCGCCACGATAATTCTTAAACAGTTCAAGTTTCGCGAAGTACTTTCGCTCGGGCAAAGAGTTCTCGAAATACTCCGCGAATTCCTCTCTGTCATTTAAACGAGATTTGAAGCCGCCATTCACGTATGTAGTGTATCCAGTTATCCCGAAAAGCAACATAAGAGTGATCAGTGCTATTGTTTTTGTGTTGTTGTAACCGCTAAGGCGCAATGGCCGCTCGACAAATTTATATGTCAGCCAAGACAGGAATACGGAAGTCACAACAGCCAGACTCAATGTTGTTTGTGAGGGTGTGCTCCCTTCCAAGATATGCGCGAATGATAGAAGAGGCCAATGCCAAAGTTACAATGGGAAACTGATAAGTCCGAACCAAACGAATATTCGATTAGATAGCACTGTTCTATTGAACCATGCATATGGACCTCCCGCGATAATGAGAGAGGCCCCCGCAGTTGGCAATAATGCCCACCAGCCGGGAAACTGGTTGCTCTTAGTAGTTAGAGAAAACGCCACTGCAATGCATGTAAACCCAATAAATGATTGAGTGTTTCGAATGACTGGGCCGCCGACACCTCTCCACTTCGGGAATGTCTGGCTTTTATACATGCTCACATATGCCAGATATGAGCCAATTAGAAGCTCCCAGAATCTGGTTTGTGGTGAGTAGAAAGTGAGAACTGGATCTGACTGCACGCTCATTAAGTTTAAGGTGAAGGATGTGCCACCGATCACGGCGAGTAGTATCAGAGCGTTCAGTCTTATTTTAAATGTGGCCCAGAGTATTAATGGCCAAACCAGATAAAATTGTTCTTCAATACCTAAGGACCATAAATGTAGAAGCGGTTTTGTATCTGCGCTATTGTCGAAGTAACCAGATTCTGCACGTAGCACGAAATTTGATATGAAAGTAGAGCCTCCGGCGATGTGTTTCCCAAGTTGCCTATATTCATCAGCAAGGAGAACGAACCAGCCGAATGCCCAAGTGGCGGCAAGCATGAGCAAGAGCGCGGGAAAAATCCGATTTACCCGACGGCTGTAGAATTCCACGAAACTAAAACTATTTTTCTCGAGGCTTCCGAAAATGATGCTGGAAATCAGGAAGCCGGAAATAACGAAAAAGACATCGACACCAACGAACCCACCTCGAATCAGGGATGGAAAGGCATGGAACGCGACGACAGATAGGACTGCGATCGCGCGCAGCCCATCAATATCTGGCCGATATTTAGGATGACTCAGGTGCTTATCGACCGCTGATTGCGGCGATTCAGATAAGGAGGTCATTGGTTTCGTGGATCCGATTTAATTGAACGCCATACTTGAGCGCCGAGCATCATACCAGCACCACAAAGCTTTCCCGCCATCGAGCGGTTTTTTTGCCTGGAGAAAAGCATGACCGTCACCGAAAGAGATCGCGACATCCTCGCACGCACCTGATGGGGCGAGGCCCGCGACGAATCCCTGGCCAGCCAGATCGCCGCGGCCTGGATCATCCGTAACCGGGTGAACGACGGCAAGGCCAAGTCGTGGTGGGGGGAGGGCTATACCGGTGTGTGCCAGAAGCCCTGCCAGTTCAGCTGCTGGAACAGGAACGACCCGAATTTCGCCTTCCTAAGTAGCGCGAAGCAGATTCCTTTCTGCGAGTTCGCACAGGTACGCCATTGCGGCCGCAGGTGGAGCGTGGCAGGTTCAGGACTGGCGGTACGGCAAGCAACTGGCTGACCTTGTAGCGGTTCAGGCTCAAGGCTTTGCCCAGGCTGAGCGCTTGGCTCGGGAAGAGGAACAGCGCCGCCAGTCAGCCGTTGATAGGGTGAAAGTTGATGCGAGAGAACAGTACAAAACTGCAACTGCAACTGCAACTGCAACTGCTGATGCTGCTAGCGAGCGTCTACATGTCGCGGCGGGTAAATTCATCGCAGGAGCGAGCGGAGCGCCTGCGATTCCAATGTTGCCAAGCGAGGCACGACAGCAGCTCGCGCGCCGCTATGGTGCTCATAGGCATTCCGGCTGATTGCAGTGATATCTTCTATTCCACTGCCCGTCATGCTGCTGGGCTACCCTTCGCAAAGAAGTAATAAGGACATTACGTGCTACAAAAAGTGATTCTGCTGGTCCTGATCGCCAGCTTAAGCGGCTGCATGGCCACCGCGATGCGGATGGATTACGACAAGCACCGATGCCCCTATATTGGCCTGCGCTTTGATTGGTGGCTGGTGGGCACCTCCAAGGGAAAGCTGATCCCTTTCTTGCTTATCGACGCTCTCTTTTCATGGGTGGTCGATACCGTATTCTTCCCCTTCGAATATCAGTACAGCTGCAACTTCTAGGCGGTTCCTGCGTGACGGGTGTCTGTAGCTATTGTTGACGTTTGTTTGTGGCCAGGTTTGTCCGCGAACCCATAGCGCTTTTCTAAAGTAGAGGGATCCTCATGAAAGCCGTAGTTTACGAAGCCTTTTCCCAACCCCCACGTTTGATGACAGTGGAAGACCCGGCCCCCGAGCGTCACGGTGTGGTTGTTCAGGTCCTTGGCACGGGTGTATGCCGAAGCGACTGGCATGGCTGGAAAGGTCATGATCCTGACATTCAACTGCCCCATGTGCCTGGTCACGAATTGGCAGGGGTCGTAACGGAGGTGGGGCGGGATGTCACCCGATGGAAGGTGGGTGATCGCATTACCGTGCCTTTTGTCGGTGGTTGTGGCGCTTGTCCGCAATGCAATAGCGGCAACCAGCAGGTGTGCCACAGCCAGTTTCAGCCGGGTTTCACCCATTGGGGCTCTTTCGCCGAGTATGTGGGGATTCACAAGGCGGATTTGAACCTGGTTGCGCTGCCGGAAAACATGGACTTCGCCACGGCGGCGAGCCTTGGCTGTCGGTTTGTCACCTCGTTCCGTGCGATTGTCGATCAGGGCAAGGTCGCGGCGGGCCAGTGGGTGGCGGTTCATGGCTGTGGTGGTGTGGGGCTGTCAGCAGTGATGATCGCTCATGCTGTCGGGGCGAACGTTATTGCCATCGATATCTGCGACGATAAGCTCAAGCTTGCCCAATCCCTCGGTGCCGTCGCGATGGTCAACGCAAGCCGCGTGGCGGATGTCACCGAGGCGGTGCTCGAGATTACGAAGGGCGGCGCTCATGTTTCCCTGGATGCCCTGGGGCATCCAACGACCTGCTTCAACTCCATCAATAATCTGAGACGGCGTGGCAGGCATGTCCAAGTCGGTTTGATGCTGGCCGATCACAGCACGCCGGCGATTCCAATGAGCAAAGTCATCGCCTACGAGTTGGAGATCTGTGGCAGCCACGGCATGCAAGCTCACCGTTACGGCGTGATGATGGAGATGATCATGTCTGGCAAGTTGGCGCCTGAAAAACTGGTGGGCAAGACCATCAGCCTTGAGCAATCGATCGATGCGCTCATGAATATGGACCGGTTTGACACGGCAGGGGTTACGGTGGTGACGCAGTTCTAGGCGTTCGCTGCCGGCTGGCCGAGGGATTCCCGATAATGCGCTTCATCAACTTCGGTCAGGGTCGCATAACCGTCGTAGTGGTAGATTCGATGCCTGTCTCGGGCATAGCGGTCCGTCAGGAATTCGAAGCTGGCCAGGTCGATACGCTTGGCGCTCAGCGGGCGTCGGTGGCAGAACAATTTGCGCGTGCCCAGTTGCAGGAAATCGGGATGGGGCACGCGGATTTCATCAGGGTCGAACGCCACATCCAACGGTTTGCCTTCCGAGAAGATCAGGGTAGGGCTGACGGCATAGGTACCAAGAATACGGGTCTCGGAGGGGCGTAGCCGTTTTTTCGCCTCGCCGTAGTAATACACCGCTTCCCGATCCTTGGCCCAGCCATGCCCACAGGACTCGAAAGTGGCCACTTGTGCCTTACGCATCGGTTCGGGGGGATGATAGAAAATCCGGTGGCAGAACACGGTTTTGCCGTCTGTCAGGTAGGGCGATCCGAGTGAACGGAAGTGCTCCGCGGGCTCTTGGGAAAACCGTTCGGGCACTTCCGTTTGCGCGTTATGAAACGGGATCAGATACAAGCCTTGGGCGTCGCCGCACAGGTGCGTGTCCAGCAATCTGAAACTTGCCGCGTCCAGCCCGTTGATCACGCGTCCATGGAAATACACGTGGTCGCCCAGTTCGAAACCGAGACCGATGGCCTGTAACGGCTGCGTTTGCGTGTGCGTTTGCGCGGCCTCAGTCGTTGCCTGCAAACGGTGCCACCAATAACCTTCCAACTGCGGATGGGCTTCGAAGTAAGGAGCCCACGCCTTTTGCATGGCCGCATCGATGATGCCGCCAGAGCCCAGCGGGCCGTTCTTGTCACCTGCCAGCACGGGGGAGTAATCCTGGTCATTGCGACAGAGCTGGGTCACGACGAAGCTTTCCGCGTCGACATCGAGGCGTTTCTGGCGCCTGTAGACGTGCTGGTGATCACGGTAATAGTCGAAACCCAAGTGGCGAAAACTCGGGCCATGGGCGTCACGCAAGCGGGTCCCGGCGGCGTAGACGAAACTGTCGTCCACGGCAAAATAATCATCCTCGTATTCAGTGGCGCTGACCACGCGGCCGCACTCGTCGAACGCGGGTTGCCAGCACTTGAGCAGATGGAAATTGCCAACGTAGCGGATGGTCTTGCCAGTCAGGTAATAGGCGCGTTGCTTGTCCTTGGCGTAGCGTTCGTTAAGCACGGTGAAGGTCGTCAGGTCGGCATTGTCGATGCGGTAGAAATATTCATAGGAAATGTTCGAGCCTTGCTGCGCTTGCACGATGATCGACTGCCCATCGGTTCCCCAGCGATGGGCGAGCATCTGGAAGTCGTCCGGGTTGGCGACCGGCAGCGGCGTGCCGTCCTTCTGGTGCAGGGGCTTGAAGCCCTTGTAGACCTGATCGTTGATGACTCGATAGGACGGGTGGTTGCAGTACCGCACCCGCGCCGTGGCGCTGGCGATAAATTGCCCTTGCAGAAAGATATTCACTCCGTCGCTGAACAGGGCGGACGCTGAAGTCACCGAGGCTGGGGACGATGCCAACAGGGCCAGGTTGTCGGGGCGTGCCTCGGGAATTGGAGTGATCGCGTACTCGCCGAACCAATAGGCGCCGGTTGCGTCACGCCAGTACTGGTGGCCGAGGTTTTCCAGGCCTTTGTCGAACCGAAACGGCAGGGCCTGAAGCGCGTGATAGCCATGGCGCGCCCGATAGGCCGGAAGCAGGTAGTAATCACGCAGCGCGTCGCGCAGGACCCAAGGGTTGTGTCGATGCCGCCAAACCGGCTGACCGGCCAGCAGGGGCGAGGGCGGATAGTGCCCAGCGCTGGCAGCTTGAGCTAACTCGCCGGGTCGTGCGCCTTCAGGGTTGAGCATGATGTACACATCAGGCACTTGCCCGTCGCCCAGCAGCACATCGTCCATGAATGCGAAGCCTTGATGCCATTCAAGGTTAAGCGGCTCCCAGTCAGCAATAGCCGTCTCTATGTCTGTCATGTCGATGCGACCGGAGCGTTTGATGGTTGGCCAAGGACTACAAGTTTTGCCGCGAACTCGACACCTGGCGAGGCAGGCTCAAGGATGTTAGGTCCGGCAAATGTTTGTCAAAAGCAGTCGAAGCCATGACTACCCTGAACATCACCCTGCCGGACGCGCTCAAATCCTTCATAGACGATCAGGTTAGGCAGCGAGGCTACAGTACCCGTAGTGAATATGTACGGGAACTGATTCAACCGTGTAGGAGCTGACGAGTGCAACGAGGCTGCGATCTTTCCCTAGCCACTTGAGTCCCAAGCGAAAGATCAAAAGATCGCAGGCTTCGCCACTTCCTACAGAGCCGAGCCAAAGACCGCCGCTGCCACGTTCAAAAAATGAACTTGAACAGCGCAATCACCACGATCAGGCCAATCAGGAAAATGATACCTACGGTGCCGCCAAGGAATTTCAACATAATCACGCTCTCATCGGATGGGCTTAATCGTCTAGACCGCCACCGATAACGCTCGTTTCGTTGAATATTGATTCGTGGTGATCAATGAACCGCAAAGGACCTTGGCACTGGCACATGCTCGAATTTTGAGATGGTCTTGATCCAGTAGCGGCGATAGTCCGTCTGGTCCGGTGCCAATGGTTTGTGGCTGGACCATGGATGTTTCTCCTTCAGGCTGGCGCGGTACGCCTCCCATTCTTTCTGCTCGGCCACTTCCCGGGCCTTGCTCCGGTCATCGAACCAGCCCAGCACGTAAGCTTCGCCCTGGTCCGTGCCGTGCGCTATCAGCAAATAAATCTCTGTCATGACTGACCTACCGTTCCGTCCTGCGCCCCAGTGGCGGGGTCTTATCCGGGGTATCGGCCGTTATTGTCCGTTTTTGAGATTTATTGATAAGTGGCGAGTATTTCGGAATCGGGAAAAACGCGGGACGAATGGCTCAGTCGCCAGCGCCAACGGCGCGCCACGCGGCCTCGGCCAGTTGCTGCCGGTAGTCTTCAGGGCTGCGTTTGACGCGGGCAGAGAGCCAGGCGCGGCAGTAGCTCTCCGCCGAACCGATGATCAGTGACGGGATCAGCTCAAAAGGCAGGGCCTGCAAATCCTGCTGGTGGGCCGGGTCGCTGAACCATTTCTTGAGCTCGGCGTTCCTGGCCAGATTCGCCTCGGCGAGCCGTTCGTTGAAGCTGCTGCGCGCCACCGCAAAGCGCGCCTGGTATTGGAACCGTGCCCAATCGGGTTGGCTGATCACCCAATCCACGTAGCTGAACACCAGGGCATGCACCCATTCCCGGGTCGACGTGACAGCGCCAAGGTAGCTGTCCCTGAGCCGCGCCTGATCATCCAGGGCGGTCATGTACAACGCCGCGACCAAGCCTTCCTTGTTCTCGAAATGGTGATAAATGGCCCCCACGCTCATCTGGCTTTCGGCACGGATGATGTCGATGGTGGTTGCTTCTATGCCCTGTTGGTTGAACAGCGCCAGGGCGCATCGGAGGATGTGCCGCTTGGACTCGGCACGACGCCCTGGGTAGCAGCGCTCAAGGAGATCGACAGGTTCCATTTTTCGGCCCAGGCAAAAAGGGGCCATGGTAATTGAAACGAAGACTCGGCACGAGCGATTGACAGGGCGGACATTTACAGAATATTGTTCTGTAACAGAGCAATATTCTGTAATAGAGTAATGTTCTGTTCATGACTCCAGCCACCTGACCCGAGATACCCCATGAGCCAGACTCTCAGCATGTACCAAAGCGTTGGTCCGTCCGCCTTCAGCAATATGGCCTGCCAGATGGCACCGTACTTCGGCACCATCAACCCGGAAATTTCGGTGTTGGCCCCCGGTCGTGGCGAGGTGAAGGTGCCGTTTCGCAAGGAAATCACCAATCACCTGGCCTCCGTTCACGCGATCGCACTGTGCAACGCGGCAAAGCTGGCGGGCGGCATGATGACCGAGGTGTCCATCCCCAGCGGTGCCCGCTGGATCCCTAAGGGCATGACCGTCGAATACCTGGCCAAGGCCAAGACGTCCATCCACGCCATTGCCGACGGTAGCGACATCGACTGGCAGACCTCGGGGGACAAGGTTGTCCCGGTCGAGATCTTCGACGAGGGGGGTGTGAAGGTCTTCACGGCGCGCATCACCATGAATGTGAAAGTCGGCTAGGTCGCCCGGTCCATCAAGCGTCCGTTTCCGCCAGAGGCTTCATCGGCCACTGGTGGAAGCAAGGCTAAAGATCGAGGACCAGATCAGAAGTAGGCTTGCTGCAGCACAGCAAACGCAGGCCTTTGTCGATTTCCCGTTGCCTGATGCCGCCGTTGTGATTCATCTCGACCGTACCCTGGAGCAGGGTGGTCTTGCAGGTGCCACAAACGCCCTGGCTGCAGGAGGAGGGCACGATTGCGCCGGCTTTCTTGGCGGCAGACAGCAGGGTCTGGTTGCCCGGCATGCTGAATGTCTTCCCGGAGCGCGACAGGGTTACGGTGAAGCTGTCCTGCTGATTGAGCGAAGCGGACTGCTCGATCAACGGTTCTTCATTCAGTGCGGCAATGTCGAAGCTTTCCTGATGGTAGTGGGCGAAATCGAATGCCGCTGCCCTGAGCAGCGACTTGACCGCGCCCATGTAGCCCTGGGGGCCGCAGGTAAAGATCTCCCGTTCCTTGTAGTCCGGCACGTGCTGGCTCAACAACGCCAAGTCGAGCCGGCCTATCGGTTGTTGCCATTGCGCGATGTCGCCGAGCCCTTCGCAAACACTGATGACCCGCAACCCCGGCATGGCGGCCTGCATGCGCGTCAGGTCCGCGTGGAAGATGATGTCGGTGGGCGTACGGGCGCTGTGCACAAACACGATGTCGAGGTTGCCGGCCATGTCGCAGGCGGCCCGGGTCATCGACATCAAGGGCGTTACGCCGGAACCGGCGGACAGGTACAACAACTTGGTTGCCGGATGACCGACCGGTGTAAAGCTGCCTGCCGGGCCGGAGGCCTTCAGGCTGTCGCCGGGCTTGAGGTGGTCATGCAGCCAGTTCGACACCGCGCCCCCCGGCACGCGCTTGACGGTAATGGAAAACGCAAACGGCCGGGTCGGGGAGGACGACAGGGTGTAGCAGCGCAAGAGGGTCTGCCCGTCGATGACCGGTGAAATCGTGATGAATTGACCGGGCTCGAAGCTCAGGGCGCTGAAGTCCGCACAGCGAAAAATGAAGGTTTTGACGTCATGGGTTTCCTGGCGTACAGCGCAGCATTGCAGGGTTTTCTGTTCACCGCTGTGCCATTGTGCGCCGAACGTGCCCCAGGTGGCCGGGTCGGTAAAACGCTGGGCCACGTTGGCATTTTCAGGGCGCATCAGGTTTTCGTAAGTCGTCATGTTCATTCCTCACACGCCGTGGGCGGCCAGGCGCGCCGCGTACCAGCGCGAGAACTGGTCGACATAGGTTTCCGTAAAGGCCGAGAACGGCCCGGGCGTGTAGGCAGGATCCTGGGTGCCGCTGTGGGTGATGCCGACGAGGTTGGCGTCTTGCTGGTTGGTCGCGACCCAGACTTCGGTCAGCTTATCCACTTGGTAATCGACGCCTTCGACGGCATCGGCATGGACCAGCCATTTGCTGCGCACCAGGGTCTTATCGGGCGCCAGCGGGATGATGTAGGAGACCACGGCATGGTCACTCATGACATGAGTCCATGAGTTGTGCGTCCAAAAATGCACGTCGCCCAAGTCGCGGCGAGTGAGGTCGCCAAACAGCCGGGTGCATGCTACGCGGGTGTCCAGGGTCTGGGATTCACCGTTGCCGGCAATGGCCAGTCGTTGCGTGCGGAACTGGGTCACGGCGTCTTCACCCAGGTGTTCGACGGCATCGCAGATATAGCCTTCGTGCTCCCAGTTGGCCTTGGTCTCGGCATTGCGGCGGTGATACTCGGCCAGCGCCTGGAGTGAATCCTCGCCCAGCCCGTCGGTGCAGAAACCGAAATCTTCGGGCAGGAAAGAAGCGGTCAATTCCGGGTGGGTGGCGGCGCAGTGATAACACTCGCGGTTATTCTCGATCACCAGTTTCCAATTGCCGTTCTCGATGATCTCCGATTCGTAGGCGATCTTTGAGCGGGCGAGGTCATATTGGGCGAAGCGCGGTGTCATGACCTGATCAAGGTACAAGATGTCTTCTGGCGGTTCGTCGCCCAGGCAGACGAAGACGTGGGTGCCGACGACCCGCATGTGCACAGGGATCAGGCTTTTGCATTTCGGGTCGAAATCCTGGCCCATGTGTGCCGCATGTTTCAGGCTGCCATCCAGGTCGTAGGTCCACTGGTGGTAGGGGCAGACCAGCATGCCCACCGTCGATTTGCCGGCCTGTTTCAAGCGCGCCCCGCGGTGCCGGCAAACGTTGCGAAACGCCTGCACTTGCTCGCCATCGTCGCGCACCAGGAGGATGGAAGATTTGCCGATATCGAGGGTGGAGACATCACCGGGTTCGGGGACGTCGCTGGTGACCCCCACCAGAATCCAATGCTGGGTGAAAAAGATATCGACGTCGGTTTCAAAAATATCCTGGCGGCCAAACAAACCGCCAGGCATACCATGACCGGGCGTGCGGTCGGTCAGCAGTTCACGATGGGTCTTCACGGCATTGATTGTCATTATGGGTCTCGCTCAAACGCAAAAGTGATCAGGCGGCGAGTACAGTTTGGAAAGGTGGGGGAGGACCGTCAACGCGCTTTATTTTCACGCTCGCATCACTTTGCGTTATGCGTAAAGGTGTTCTTTAACATTTATGTAATCAATGGTTTAGATAACTGTCGTCGCGCAGCCAATCGATCAATGCCTGGGGGATGGGCTCAAGTTTCCGACCGCTCGGAATCACCAGGTAGTAAGCGTCTTTTGGCTTGACCACGTAGGGCGTAATTCTGATCAGTTCACCACTGTTGAGCCGGTGTGCGATCAACCGACTCCATCCCAGTGCAATGCCGTGTCCTTGGATAGCCGCCTCGACCGCGTCGTTATAGGAACTGCAGCGAAATGAATAGTTGAGCTTGGGGCGCATATCACCGAGTTCCCGACACCAACGGTTCCAGGTCATCCAGCCTTCCAGGGTAGAGTCCGAGTCAATCAGCGCCGTGTCCAAAAAATCGGTCACGGACGAAGGGGCCGCGTTGGCGGCAAGCCAGGCTGGCGAACAAACGGGAAACACTTCTTCATCGAACAGGAAAACCGAACGTCCATCCTCCCATTTCCCATTGCCGAAACGGATGGCCAGGTCGACGTCATCCCGGTATGCACTGGGCGAGACCTGTTGCGTCAGCAGGCGCAACTTCAACTTCGGTTGCAGGGTGCGCAGTGCAATCAACCGGGGGAGTATTCGCAAGTGCGAAAACGCTTCCGTGCAGGCGATGGTGATCTCCTGCTCACCAATGCCCTCGGCAATTTTGTCGAAGACAGTGGCCATGCGATGAATTGATTCTGCGACGACCAGGTGCAGGACATAGCCTTCGTGAGTCAGCTTGATCGACCGATGAAGTCGATGGAACAGCTTGGTCCCCAGGGTATCTTCCAACAACCGGATCTGTTTGCTGACGGCCGCCTGTGTCACCCCCAGCTCTTGGGCGGCCAGGGTGAAACTGGCCAGCCGCGCCACGGCTTCGAACTCCAGCAACGCTGTCATCGACGGTATCAACCGCCGATAACCCTTGACCTTTTTATCGATATCGCTGGGTTGCATAGGTGTGTTCCAACGCTGTGCCGGGTGACTCACGCCACCGAAGATTCTCTTGCGGGTTCAGCAAGCACATCCGGCTGATGGAAGAAATGACTCGCGAATGCAACCACCCGGGCACGGGATTGGATAGCTGACCCAATCGCGCGGCAGGCTTGAAGTTCTGTTATCGCTTGGCGATGCATTACCTGGCGGGGGCCGGGTTCTGTCCTGGCTGGAGCATCGATGACCTCGCTTCAAAGGGATGATATCCGTGGGCCGAGGGTTCAGACAGCACAGAGCGCCTGCGCGATGAACTCGCGTTGGCCGTTATCTGAATTTGAGCAGTGGATGACAGGTGAGCGGTATGACAAAGGCTGTCGTTCCGGCATTCTTTGGCCGGCTGTCGAAGTTCTTTCAAAGGTGGGCTGCAAAAAAATCATAATGGCGGCTCGTTGTTGTTTTAGAGTCCTTGCCTCTTGGAGATACAACCAGGCGCGCCTCACGCAGATGTTGTTTCATGCCTGCGCCCGGCTTGTTCGACTGGAACGGTGGTCGGGTCTCCATATTGCTGGACTTTAAGCGCTCAAGACGGTCGGGTCAATAAAATGTACTAACATGTACATTGAGGGATCATCAGAGTACATTTCATTACGTATTTGAAGAAGGAGGCGCACGATGCCGCAGGTAGGGAAGGCCCGTAGTAAGGCCCAGGACGCAGGCTGGCGAGGCTCGCCGGAGGGCTGGCTGGAAGCCGCCTACGAGGCCCTGAAGGAGTCGGGCATCGATGCGGTCCGGGTCATGCCACTGGCCAAGCGCCTGGGTTTGTCACGCACCAGCTTCTACTGGTTTTTCGAGGACCGCGAGCAACTGCTGGCTGCGTTGCTGTCGCGTTGGCGGGAGACCAATACGGGGGGGTTGATACGGCAAAGTGAAAGCTACGCCGAGAGCATTTCCGAGGCGATCCTGAATGTGTTCGAGTGCTGGCTCAACCCGCAGCTGTTCGACTCGCAGTTCGAGTTCGCCGTGCGCAGTTGGGCGCTTCAGTCCGCTGAAGTGGCCCAAGAGGTGGCTGTGGTGGACGAGCAGCGCATGAACGCCCTGGCGAGCATGTTCAAGCGTTTTGGCTATGACAACCAAGGCGCTGACACCCGGGCCCGAACGATTTATCTGACGCAGATCGGTTATATCACCATGAATACGAGTGAGCTGATCACCGTGCGCTTCCAGCGCATCCCGCATTACGTGAGCATTTTCACCGGCAAAGTCCCCAAGCAGCGTGAGCTGGATCGTTTCTACGGGAAGTTCGGTTATGCCGAAAAAGAGCCCGGGGTCTTTGTTCCCTTGACCGACACGTTCGAAGGCAACGGCGATGATCACTGAGACCGTTGGGATCATTGGCGGTACCGGCTGGTTGGGCGGTGCGATTGCCAAGGCGATCCTGGCGAAGGGACTGGTACCGGCGGGCAACCTGATCATTTCCAATCGTTCGGGCAACCATCCGCTGGCTCAACAAGGTGCGTGCCTGGTCACGGACAATCAGGATCTGGTGGATCGCAGTGACGTGGTGATCCTCGCCGTTCGCCCCGAGCATTTCGCCAGCCTGGGCATCCATGCGACGGGCAAGACCGTGATCTCCCTGATGGCCGGGATCAGTGCGCAGGCGATTGCTGCGCAGACCTCGGCTTTAGCGGTCGTGCGGGCGATGCCCAACGCAGCGGTGGAAATCGAGCTGTCCTTTACGCCTTGGTATGGCTTTGGCGCGATAGCGCCGACGACGAAAAGCCTCGTGCAGCAGGTGTTCGAATGTGTGGGCACCGCGGCTGAGGTCGAGAAAGAAGATTTCATTGATTACCTCTCTGCGCTTTCGGGCACTGGCCCGGCCTTTCCGGCTCTGTTGATGGCGGCGCTGGCTAATCAGGCGATG
This sequence comes from Pseudomonas sp. FSO-7, assembly GCF_059579345.1. Classification (NCBI taxonomy): domain Bacteria; kingdom Pseudomonadati; phylum Pseudomonadota; class Gammaproteobacteria; order Pseudomonadales; family Pseudomonadaceae; genus Pseudomonas; species Pseudomonas sp. FSO-7. The sequence continues at coordinate 2,460,220 of NZ_CM184193.1, forward strand.
CAGGCCGGCATACCCGGCGACATCGCACAACTGGCGGCGAAAAGTGTCGTGGTCAACAGCAGCCAGCTGCTGGCGAGCCGTGACGCCCAGCAGATGATCGACGCCTTGGTGGCCTACCGGGGTGTCACGGCCGCTGCCTTGCAGGTGATGAGCCAGGGGGATTTCGAAGGGCAGGTTGGCAGGGCGTTGCAGGCGGGCGCTGCGGTTGCGCGCAAGGGGCTTGAGGCCTGATAAAAGTTTGGGGTACGAAAACGGCGCCTTCCACTCTTGGGAGAAGCGCCGTTTTTTCTTGAGCGAGCCCTATGGCCGCTCAAGGGGCGGGCTAGCCGTTACTTGCTTGGATGGGCCGCCTGAAGTTTCTTGGCTTCCTCCAGGTGGTGTTGCAGGGCCGGCAGCATTTTTTGGGCGAACGCCTTGAGTTCGGTGTTGCCAGCTTTCTTGTCGTCGGTAACGGTGTTGGCTTCTTTCTTGAACAGCTCGATGGTGTCTTCGTGGGCCTTGACCTGGTTATTGGCGTAGGCCGCATCAAAGGACTCATCGCGCACCTCGAGAATCTTCGCCTTGGCTTTATTCATCAGCGAGGTGTCGTCGGGCACTTCGATGTCATGTTTTTTCGCCAGCGTCTTCAGTTCTTCGTTGGCCTTGGTGTGGTCGGCGATCATCTTCTCGGCGAACGTCTTGATGTCCGCCGATTGGCTGTTTTTCAAGGCCAGTTTGCTGTTTTCGATTTCCGCAATGCCACCGGCCGCCGCGTCGTCGACGAAGTCGTTGGACGTCGCGGCCCAGGCCATGCCCATGCTGGTGCTCAGGGCCACTGCCAGGCCGAGTTGACGCAGGATAAATGTGTTCATAGGTGAGTCTCCATACAGGTTGAACGAGCGATTCTTGTCGTCTCTGATCAATGGAGGGTTGTGCCCAGGCAAAGGTTTGATCGCCAAGCGATGCGGTACGACGAACGGTCACCGCTGGTCGGATTGGCGGTCGACAGAACCCCGTAAACGAGGCCATCCTGATAATCGACGGGCGTTGAAAGCACGCCTGCCACCGATCCATCAAAGGAGGTGTTCCATGCCGGTGTCCCACGATTTGTGCCAGGATCTCAACTGCAAAGAAGACCACATCAAGCAAAAACGGGCCGAGAATCCAAGGCTCGACTCGTTACTTCAAAAATACTCCCAAGTGGATGCCAAAGTGGTCGACGCCGAGAAGTCATCCTCCCCCGCGCTGCCCGACGAAGTCTTGGAGACACTCAAGAAGAAGCGATTGCTGATCAAGGATGAGATCATGGCTCACATGCAGAGCGAGCCGTAGGGCCGGCTGCTTGTGAGGGTTCTTGTGGCCAGGGATTGCTTCCGCTGGGCGCGTAGCGGCCCCCGGATTTTACGAGCGCTACGCACTCGAGCGGGAGCAAGCTCCCTCGCCACGACAGGTCCTCGTTCCAGGCAAGCCTTGCCTCACCCATTCTCAGGTCAATGGATCCCAACGCTGCGACCAGTCGCTGCCGGTCTTGACGATCTCTCGCAGCACGTCGAAGGCCTGCTGCAATGCCGCTGAATCCCGGTCGCGGGAGTAGACCAGGTAGGTCGGGTAATTGAATTCCGGTGCCTTGGGTACCCGCTCCAGGATGCCGCTGTCCAGGTAACTCTGCACGACCCGCGTGCGGAAGTAACCGCTGCCACCGTTTTCCAGGATGTACTGCAGGGCCAGGGGGCCGAGGTTGAAGGTTACGGCGGCCTTGGCCTTGTCTGGCAGCGCGGTGTCGTGTTGGCGCCGGAAGTCCGCGCTCCAGTCGATGTACACGTAGGGCTCGGGACGGGCGGCCAGACGCACCAGGATGAGTTTTTCTTCCAGCAGTTGCTCCACTTGCAGGCGCGGCCAGTATTCGGGCTGATACACCACCGCCGCATCCAGCAGGCCCAGTTCCAACTGTTGCAGCAGTTTCTCGCCGTCGCGGATGTCCATGCGCAGGGCATGGCCGGGGATTTTCTGACGCAGTTCTCCGGCCCAGGCGAGCATCAAGGGGTTGCACAGGCTGACCTCGCCCCCCAGGTGCAGGACGTTGCGATAGCCTTCGGGCAGTGGCAAGTCCCGGCGCGCCGCTTCCCAGGTTTGCACCAACTGATTGGCGTAGACCACAAAGGCCTCGCCGTCGGCGGTCAGGCGCGCGCCGGCACGGTTGCGCACGAACAGCGCACAGCCGAGCTGGCTTTCGAGCTTCTGGACCCGGGCGGTGATCGCCGTCTGGGTCACGTGCAGCTTTTCGGCCGCTGCGGCGAGGCTGCCGTGGCGGACGATTTCCAGGAAAGTGCGGGCGAGGTCGATGTCCATGTTCAGGCCGATGCGGGGGGAGCGGGCATTGTAAGAGCTGCCAAGCCTTCCCCGATACCATCATGCTGTCCTGTGGCGAGGGAGCTTGCTCCCGCTGGGCTGCGCAGCAGCCCTAAGACAGTGAACTCATTCTTCCTGGCACACCGAGTTGGCTGACTTTGGGGCCGCTTCGCAGCCCAGCGGGAGCAAGCTCCCTCGCCACAGAGCCATCTTCTTCTTGAATGAACAGTTGTCTCGATGCCGGCTGTTATTCGACGGCTTGGGCCTGTTTTGTCCGCGCCCAAGGCGCAACCAGGCGTTCGGGCGTACGGCAGGCTTTGTGCTTGAAGACGAAACCACGGCACTTGTCGGCGAAGCCGTGGCGATTGTCCACCATGTCGCGGCGCATCTGCGCGAGTTCGTCATCGCGACACGCCTGGATCGCCGACAGGCTTCGTTCGGCCTTGCGTACCCGGATGCTTTCATAGGTCGGATCGAGCAGCGCGCGATTGGCCCGCTGCAGTAGCCACAAGCCAAACTCGTCGGGGCAGCGCGGACCGATCTCCTGGATCATGCCGTAGCGCAACGCCTGCAGCGCGCTGATGGGCAGGCAGTCCTGGGTGAGTTTCCAGGCCATGTCCGGACCGACCGCACGGGGCAGGCTGTAGGTCCAGTATTCAGAGCCGTACAGGCCCATGGTCGCGTAATGGGGATTGAGCACGATGTCACGGCGCGCCAGCACGATATCGGCCGCCAGGGCCAGCATCACACCACCGGCCCCGGCGCTTCCCGTCAGGCCGCTGACCACCAGTTGCCGGGCGCTGAACAACTCCAGGCAAACGTCGTCGATGGCTTGTATGTTGGCCCAGGCTTCCAGGCCGGGTTCGGCGGCGGCTTGGATCACGTTCAGGTGCACGCCGTTGGAAAAGCTGCCGCGCCCACCACGGATCAACAGCACTTGGGTGTCCCGGGACTTGGCCCAACGCAATGCCGCCACCAGGCGCTGGCATTGCTCAGTGCTCATCGCGCCGTTATAGAACTCGAACGTCAACTCCCCGACATGGCCACATTCCCGGTAACGAATGGGTTGATAGGGCTCGTCGCTGAACGGTTGCCGGGCCAGGGAGCTGTCGAGCACCGGGACGCCTTCGAGGCGGTTCGACAGGACATGGCGCGCCGGGCGCTTGAAGGTCTGTTCGCCGGGTTGCGGTTTGCGGCGCAGGGCGCCGATCCACAGGCTGGCATCCCCGGTTGCCACCAGCACCGCATCGTCACGCACGGCCAACAGCTCGCCGGGCAGGCCGTGGCGAACGTCCGGGTGGGCGTCGTACAGGTAAAACTGTTCGCCGGCCAGGCTTGCGAGCACACCGGGTTGACCGTCCGCGGCGTCGATACTGCGCTTGATGAAACCGCTGCTGTCGTGCCAGCTGAAGCTGCGATCGTCCTGGGTCATGTTCGGTTGCAGGCGTCCGATCACGTCATGGCGGTCATAGTCCAACGGTACCGGGACGAAACCGCCATGGTATTTTTCCACGACCTCGCGGATGCAACGAATGGCCGCGTCGCTGACCGGGCCGTTATACAGCTCCGATTTGCGCAGGCCTTTGGGCAGGTCGAATTCGTAGGTGGCCCACACGGGCCCGGCGTCCATTTCCTCCACCGCCTGCAAGGCGGTGACACCCCAGCGCGCGGGTTGCCGGGTGATCGCCCAGTCCAGGGCGCTGGCACCGCGATCGCCGACAATCCCGGGATGAATGATCACCACCGGGCGCCTTGGGTTGCGCCATAACTGCTCGGGGACGCGGTCCTTGAGAAACGGACAGATCACCAGGTCGGCGTCGCTTTCTTCGATTTGCCGGCAGACCGAGGCCGCATCGGTGAACAGCACCACGCTGGGGCGATAACCGGCCTCGCGCAGGTCCAGCCAGGCGCGTTGGGTCAGGCCGTTGAATGCGCTGGACAGCAGAATGATCTTCAGTGGGGGCATGAGTCTCTCTTCCTTGAGATGAGCGGGCGCAGGCTCCCGATGAGCCGTCCCTGGCCTTGATGGAAGCGCTACGTTAGCGGTTGGAGGACGAGCAGGAACTGACAGGGATCAAGGTTGTGTACGGTGCGAAATCAGGGAGGGCAGAAACACGAATCCCGCCACGGGGGCGGGATTCGTTTGCAATCGAAAGGTTCGCGGAGAAGGCGAACTCAATCTCAGGCCGGGAACAGCTCGGACAGTTTCATCGACAGCATCATGTCGCCTTCAACGCGCAGCTTGCCGCCCATGAAGGCCTGCATGCCATCGGTTTCGCCGCTGACGATGCCCTTGAGGGTTTCGCTGTCCATGATCAGCGTGCAGTTGGCGTCGGCATTCTCGCCTTCCTGCAGTTCGCAGGTGCCGTCCTTGACGATCAGGGCGTACTGCTTGTCTTCGTCGGTGATGTTGAAACCGAATACCAGGTCCAGGCCGGCAGCGGCGGCTGGGTTGAACTTGGCTTTCATGGCTTGTACGGCGTCGGCTACGGAGGTCATGGTTTCGATCCTTATTTGGGTGGTACAGCAAGGGTCTACAGTAATCCGGACTCAGCGAAAGGTGATGAGGTCCGGGGCCTTCAACAGTTGCAGGTGGGCATGGCTGTTGAAGGAAGCCAGGGCCACCTCGCGGCCCCTGAATTTCAGCTGGTTGAGCGAGGTGTTGACGATTTGCCAGTTCAGTTCGAAGGCCTGTCGGGCCGGTATCCGGGTGATCAGGTGGAGCAGGGCGGTGATGGTGCCGCCGGAGGTGAACACGGCGATCTTGTGGGTGTTGTCGGCTTGCTCCAGGATGCGCTGCAGGCCCGCCTGGACCCGCTCGACGAAACCCAGCCAGCTTTCGAGACCGGGCGGGTCATACTGGCCGCTCAGCCAGCGCTCGACGATCAGCACGAAGATGCGCTGGAATTCGGCGCGGTTCTGCGCGGCGTTGCGCAGAATATGCAATGCCTCGGGCTCCTGGGGGAGCATGTCCGGCAGCAGGGCGCGAATGACCGCATCGGCATCGAATTCGTTGAACGCCGGGTCGATTTCCAACTCGGGGACCGGCATGCCGGCGGCGGACATCTGGCCCAGCGCGCCGAGGGCGGTATCCTGTTGGCGACGCAGGTCACCCGAGAGACAGCGGTCGAATACGACACCGAGCTCGGCGAGGTGGCCGCCGAGCACTTGCGCCTGGCGTACGCCATTGGGCGAAAGGACATCGTAGTCGTCCGCACCAAAGGAGGCTTGGCCATGTCGAATCAGATAGATACTGCCCACGTCCGCATCATCCCGGTACGTTGAAGGTTTGGCGAGGTTATGGGGATGGCGGTGAGCTGTCAATGAAAAAACATACGCTTGTTTGAAATGCGCGTTGCAGCCTTGCCCTGCCTCGCTCGCGTCAAGGTAACCATAGGTTTCTTGACTGGTCGCGACGCAGGCGCATGGGTATGCTGGGGCTGTCACGCGCCTGTATTCAGTGGCGCATTGCATTTAAGGAGTTGCTGTGGAGTTTTTCATCGAGTACGCCGGTTTCCTGGCCAAGACCGTGACGCTGGTGATCGCCATCCTGGTGGTGCTGGCCAGTTTTGCTGCGCTGCGCAGCAAGGGGCGGCGCAAGTCGGCCGGCCAGTTGCAGGTGAGCAAACTCAACGATTTCTACAAGGGGCTGCGCGAGCGCCTGGAACAGACGTTGCTGGACAAGGATCAGCTCAAGGCCTTGCGCAAGGCCGAAGGCAAGGCTGAAAAGGCCGGGAAGAAAAGCAAGGACAAGCCGGCGGCCAAGCCCCGGGTGTTCGTGTTGGACTTCGACGGTGACATCAAGGCCTCGGCCACCGAGAGCCTGCGTCATGAAATCACCGCGCTGCTGACCCTGGCAACGCCCAAGGATGAAGTGGTGCTGCGCCTGGAAAGCGGCGGCGGCATGGTCCACAGCTACGGCCTGGCCTCGTCGCAACTGGCGCGAATCCGTCAGGCCGGCGTGCCGCTGACCGTCTGCATCGACAAGGTGGCGGCCAGCGGCGGCTACATGATGGCGTGCATCGGCGAGAAGATCATCAGCGCGCCCTTCGCAATCCTGGGCTCCATCGGCGTGGTCGCGCAATTGCCCAACGTCAACCGTCTGCTGAAGAAACACGACATCGATTTCGAAGTGTTGACGGCCGGCGAATACAAACGCACGTTGACGGTGTTCGGCGAAAACACCGAGAAGGGCCGGGAGAAATTCCAGGAAGACCTGGATATCACCCACGAATTGTTCAAGAACTTCGTGTCCAACTATCGCCCGCAACTGGCCATCGATGAAGTGGCGACAGGTGAAGTCTGGCTGGGTGTCGCGGCGCAGGGTAAGGGCTTGGTGGACGAACTGAAAACCAGCGATGAATACCTGGCCGAGCGGGCCAAGAGTGCCGAGCTGTACCACCTGCACTACGCCGAACGCAAAAGCCTGCAGGAACGCATCGGTATGGCGGCCAGCGGTTCGGTGGACCGCGTGTTGCTCAGTTGGTGGAGCCGTCTTACCCAGCAGCGTTTCTGGTAATTCGGAAGCGGGTTCACCGCTAACCACTGTGGGCTGAAGCGCCGGACTCCCCGCTATCCCTTTGTGGGAGCGGGCTTGCTCGCGATGACGGCGGTACATGCGACATAGATGCAAGCTGACCCACCGCTATCGCGAGCAAGCTCGCTCCCACAGTAGGTCGAGGTGGGACTCAAGACATCGGAAACAAAAAAGCCCTGAACCGGTACAACCCGGGTCAGGGCTTTTTCATGTCTCAGGTGTCAGCGACGACGGAACAGCGGCAGCGGCTCGTCAGTGGCAGCCTGGTAGGTCACCGAGAAGTCCTTGAGGCTTTCGAGGGCTTCGTAAGGGTCCTTGTCGGCGCGCAGGGCAAAGGCGTCGAAACCGCAGCGGCGCATGTAGAACAACTGGTCACGTAGCACGTCGCCAATCGCCCGCAATTCACCCTTGAAACCATAGCGGTCACGCAGCAGGCGAGCGTTGGAGTAGCTGCGCCCGTCGGTGAAGGCCGGGAAGTTCAGGGCAATGACCTGCAACTGGTTGGCGTCCTCACCGATTTCCTCGGCTTCCTCATCGGCGTCCAGCCACACACCCAGGCCGCCGTCGCGGGCCTTGAGGGCATGGGCGTGATCGCGCCACAGGGCCAGCGGCACGATCAGGTCGTCACAGTTGGAGATGCCATCGAAGGTCGCGTCCTTGGGCAACAGGTGCCAGGTTTCGTCGATGACCTCGTTGTTCTTAATGATTCGCTGCATAGACGCGTTCCTTGAAGAGGTCGATGCCAATACGTTGGTAGGTGTCGATGAAGCGCTCGTCCGGGGTACGTTGTTCAATGTACACGTCGATCAGCTTCTCGATCACGTCAGGCATGTCATCCTGGGCAAACGACGGGCCGAGGATCTTGCCCAGGCTGGCGTCGCGGCTACCGCTGCCGCCCAGGGAGACCTGGTAGAACTCTTCGCCTTTCTTGTCCACGCCCAGGATGCCGATGTGGCCGACGTGGTGGTGACCACAGGCGTTCATGCAACCGGAAATGTTCAGGTCCAGCTCGCCAATGTCGAACAGGTAGTCCAGGTCGTCGAAACGTCGCTGGATCGATTCGGCGATAGGGATCGACTTGGCGTTGGCCAGCGAGCAGAAATCGCCGCCCGGGCAGCAGATCATGTCGGTCAGCAGGCCGATGTTCGGGGTGGCGAAACCTTGCTCGCGCAGCTCGCCCCACAGGGTGAACAACTGGCTCTGTTCAACGTCCGCCAGGATGATGTTCTGCTCGTGGGAGGTGCGCAGTTGGCCGAAGCTGTAGCGCTCGGCCAGGTCGGCCACGGCGTCCAGTTGCTTGTCGGTGATGTCGCCCGGCGCGACGCCGGTGGGTTTCAGGGACAGGGTCACCGCGACATAACCCGGCTTCTTGTGGGCCAGGGTGTTGCGGGTGCGCCAGCGGGCGAAGCCCGGGTGTTCCTTGTCGAGGGCTGCCAGTTCGGCGTCCTGATTGCCCAGCGCTTTGTACTGCGGGTCGACGAAATGCTTGGCGACGCGATGCACTTCGGCTTCGGTCAGGGTGGTCTGGCCGCCACGCAGGTGAGCCATCTCGGCTTCGACCTTCTCGGCGAACACTTCAGGCGTCAGGGCCTTGACCAGGATCTTGATCCGCGCCTTGTACTTGTTGTCACGACGGCCGTAGCGGTTGTACACCCGCAGGATGGCGTCGAGGTAGCTCAGCAGGTCCTGCCACGGCAGGAACTCGTTGATGAACGCGCCGACCACCGGGGTACGCCCCAGGCCACCGCCCACCAGCACACGGAAGCCCAGCTCGCCGGCCGCGTTGTAGACCGTTTCCAGGCCGATGTCGTGGACTTCGATGGCCGCACGGTCCGAGCTCGAACCGTTGATGGCGATCTTGAACTTGCGCGGCAGGTAGGCGAATTCCGGGTGGAACGTCGTCCACTGGCGAACGATTTCGCACCACGGCCGCGGGTCGATCAACTCGTCGGCCGCGACACCGGCGAACTGGTCGGTGGTGACGTTGCGCAGGCAGTTGCCGCTGGTCTGGATCGCGTGCATCTGCACGGTGGCCAGCTCGGCCAGGATCTCGGGCACATCTTCCAGGGCCGGCCAGTTGTACTGGACGTTCTGTCGGGTACTGATGTGGGCATAGCCCTTGTCATAGTCACGGGCAATTTGCGCCAGCTTGCGCACCTGGCGCGACGTCAGCTGGCCATAAGGCACAGCCACGCGCAGCATCGGCGCGAAGCGCTGGATATACAGGCCATTCTGCAAGCGCAGAGGGCGGAATTCTTCTTCGCTCAGCTCGCCTGCCAGGTAGCGTCGGGTCTGATCACGGAACTGCTTGACGCGGTCCTCGATGATTCGCTGATCGTACTCGTCATATACGTACATATAAGTCTCGGTCTCAGGCTTGGGCCGATCAGAAACAGCTGCATGTTGGCTCGCTGGAATCGGGTTCTGCCTCGGCAATTCTGCGCGCACGGCCGCGCACTCCTAGGGGAGCCGGTGCAAGATACCTGTTTTGAGTTATGCGCAAAAGTGATGTTTGAGTATATGTAAAGAACCAAATCGACTAATGAGATTGATTATTGCCTAACCCACATTTGTCGTGCGGGCAATCATCGTCTTAACTGTGGTCGAGTCCCTATGCAATCACCTACAAAACCGACAAGAGGCGATGCAATGAGCAATCCGACCAAAGCAAGGAAAAGCGACAGTACTGTTGATGCCTGGGCCATTTTGTTCCTGATTATCCTGGTGGTGGGTACAGCGGTGTTCTGGGTCAGTCACCAATAAACGGTTATCCCTGGCGATAAAAAACCTGTGGGAGCGAGCTCGCTCGCGATGGCGGTGTCTCAGTCGGATTGATGTCGGCTGATACATCGCTATCGCGAGCAAGCTCGCTCCCACAGGGTTATGTGTTGTTCTGGTGAGTGTTATAGCCCCGCCAGATGCACCACCAGCTTGACGATGCCAAACAGCGTCAACGCGAAGATCACCGTGAACGCGATCCCCAAGATCACGAAGTGACTCGGCTTGCCGTGGGTGAAGTCCCGGGCGCGGTTCTTGCCGCTTTGTACGCCGAAAGCGGCGGCCAGCACGCTGTGCATCATCTGCCACAGGGTCGGCGGCTTGTTGTCGACTGGATCGTCCATAAATCCCTCGTCTGCCATGTGTTTGGGACAAGCATAGACAAAAGATCGCAGCCTGCGGCAGCGCCTACAGGAATACACAAATTCTGTAGGCGCTGCCGCAGGCTGCGATCTTTTTACGGCGAAGAGCGCTTAGTTGTCGTAACCCAGGTTCGGCGCCAGCCAGCGCTCAGTCACGCTCAAGTCCTGGCCCTTGCGCGCGGTGTAGCTCTGGACCTGGTCCTTGTCGATCTTGCCCACGGCGAAGTATTGCGCCTGGGGATGGGCGAAATACCAGCCGCTGACCGCTGCCGCCGGGAACATGGCGTAGTGTTCGGTGAGGAACACACCGCTGCGCCCGGCCTTCAGTTCGCTGGCCTCGGGGTCGAGCAGACGGAACAAGGTGGCCTTCTCGGTGTGGTCCGGGCAGGCCGGGTAGCCGGGGGCAGGGCGGATGCCGGTGTACTGCTCCTTGATCAGCGCCTCGTTGTCCAGGCTCTCGTCCTGGGCGTAACCCCAATGCTCCTTGCGCACCTGTTGGTGCAGCCACTCGGCGCAGGCTTCGGCCAGGCGGTCGGCCAGGGCCTTGACCATGATCGAGTTGTAGTCGTCGCCGGCCTCCTGGTAGGCCTTGGCGACTTCTTCGGCGCCGATGCCGGCAGTGGTGATGAAGCCGCCGACGTAGTCGGTCACGCCGCTGTCCTTTGGCGCGACGAAGTCGGCCAGGGAAAAGTTCGGCTTGCCGTCGGTCTTGATGATCTGCTGGCGCAGGTGATGCAGGCGCGCCAGTGGCTTGCCGTCGTCGCCGTAGACTTCCAGATCGTCGTCATGCACCTGGTTGGCCGGCCAGAAGCCGAACACGGCGCGGGCGCTGATGAGTTTCTCGTCGATCAGCTTGCGCAGCATCGCCCGGGCATCGGCGTACAGCGCGGTGGCGGCTTCGCCGACCACTTCGTCGGTGAGGATGCGCGGGTATTTGCCGGCCAGGTCCCAGGAGATGAAGAACGGGGTCCAGTCGATGTATTCGGCCAGGACGTTCAGGTCGATATTGTCCAGCACCTTGGCGCCGGTGAACGTCGGCTTGACCGGTTGGTAGCTGCTCCAGTCGAACTGTGGCTTCTTGGCCACGGCGGCGGGGTAGCTCAGGCGTTCGGTGCGGGCGCTGCGGTTGGCCGTGCGCTCGCGTACGTCGATGTAGTCCTGGCGGGTTTTCTCGACGAACGCCGGCTTGAGTTCCTTGGACAGCAACTGGGTCGCCACGCCCACGGCACGGGAGGCGTCGGTGACGTAGATCACCGCGTCGTTGCTGTACTTGGGCTCGATCTTCACCGCCGTGTGGGCCTTGGAGGTGGTGGCGCCACCGATCATCAACGGCAGATGGAAGTCCTGGCGCTGCATCTCCCGCGCCACATGCACCATCTCATCCAGGGACGGGGTGATCAGGCCGGACAGGCCGATGATGTCGCACTTCTGCTCCTTGGCCACCTGCAGGATTTTCTCCGCCGGCACCATCACGCCCAGGTCGACGATGTCATAGCCGTTGCAACCGAGCACCACGCCGACGATGTTCTTGCCGATGTCATGGACGTCGCCCTTGACCGTGGCCATCAGGATCTTGCCCTTGGCCTCCGGCTTATCGCCTTTTTCCGCCTCGATGAACGGGATCAGGTGGGCCACGGCCTGTTTCATCACCCGGGCGGACTTGACCACTTGGGGCAGGAACATTTTGCCGGCGCCAAACAGGTCGCCGACGATGTTCATGCCGGCCATCAGCGGGCCTTCGATGACCTCGATCGGCCGGGCGAACGACAGCCGCGATTCTTCGGTGTCTTCGACGATGTGGGTGGTGATGCCCTTGACCAGCGCGTGCTCCAGGCGCTTGTTCACCTCCCAGCCGCGCCATTCCTCGGTTTCCGCTTCCTTGACGCTGCCGTCGCCCTTGTACTTGTCGGCGATGGCGAGCAGGGCGTCGGTGCCTTCGGGGGTGCGGTTGAGGATCACGTCTTCCACGGCATCGCGCAGTTCCACCGGGATCTGGTCGTAGATCTCCAGTTGGCCGGCGTTGACGATGCCCATGGTCAGGCCCGCGCGGATCGCATACAGCAGGAACACCGAGTGGATCGCTTCGCGCACCGGGTTGTTGCCGCGGAACGAGAACGACACGTTGGACACGCCGCCGGAGGTCAGCGCGTACGGCAGTTCGTCACGGATGTAGGCGCAGGCGTTGATGAAGTCCACGGCATAGTTGTTGTGCTCTTCGATACCCGTGGCGACGGCGAAGATGTTCGGGTCGAAGATGATGTCTTCCGGCGGGAAGCCGACTTCATTGACCAGGATGTCGTAGGAGCGCTTGCAGATTTCCTTCTTGCGCGCCTCGGTGTCGGCCTGGCCGGCTTCGTCGAACGCCATCACCACCACGGCGGCGCCGTAGCGCTTGCACAACTTGGCGTGGTGGATGAACTGCTCGACGCCTTCCTTCATGCTGATGGAGTTGACGATGCCTTTGCCCTGGATGCACTTGAGGCCGGCTTCGATCACTTCCCACTTGGAGGAGTCGATCATGATCGGCACCCGGGAAATGTCCGGTTCGCCGGCAATCAGATTGAGGAAGGTCACCATGGCCTTCTTCGAATCGAGCATGCCCTCGTCCATGTTGATGTCGATCACCTGGGCGCCGGCCTCGACCTGTTGCAGGGCCACTTCCAACGCTTCGGTGTAGTTGTCTTCACGGATCAGCCGGGCGAACTTGGCGGAACCGGTGATGTTGGTCCGCTCGCCGACGTTGACGAACAGCGAGCTGCGATCGATGGTGAACGGTTCCAGACCGGACAGGCGGCAAGCCCGGGGAATTTCCGGAATCTGCCGCGGCGCATAGCCGGCCACGGCCTTGGCGATGGCTTCGATGTGCGCCGGGGTGGTGCCGCAGCAGCCGCCGACAATGTTCAGGAAGCCGCTCTGGGCAAACTCTTCGATGACCTTGGCCGTCTCGGCCGGCAGTTCGTCGTATTCGCCGAATTCGTTGGGCAGGCCGGCGTTGGGGTGGGCCGAGACGTGGGTGCTGGCCTTGTTCGATAGCTCTTCCAGGTAGGGGCGCAGTTCGCTGGCGCCGAGGGCGCAGTTCAGGCCGACGGAGATCGGCTTGGCGTGGGCCACCGAGTTCCAGAAGGCTTCGGTGGTCTGGCCGGAGAGGGTGCGGCCGGAGGCGTCGGTGATGGTGCCGGAGATCATGATCGGCAGTTCGACGCCCAGTTCTTCGTAGACCCCTTGCACGGCAAAGATCGCCGCCTTGGCGTTCAGCGTGTCGAAGATGGTCTCGATCAGGATCAGGTCGGCGCCGCCTTCGATCAGGCCCTTGGTAGCCTCGGTGTAGTTCTCCACCAGTTCGTCGAAGGTCACGTTGCGGTAGCCGGGGTTGTTCACGTCCGGCGACAGCGAGCAGGTGCGGCTGGTCGGGCCGAGCACGCCGGCGACGAAGCGCGGCTTGTCCGGGGTCTCCAGGGTCTTGGCGTCGGCCACCTGGCGGGCCAGGCGCGCGCCTTCCAGGTTCAGCTCGTAGGCCAGGCCCTGCATGCCGTAGTCGGCCTGGGACACCTGGGTGGCGTTGAAGGTGTTGGTTTCCAGGATGTCGGCGCCGGCATCCAGGTAGGCTTTTTCAATGGCACCGATCACGTCGGGACGGCTGAGCACCAGCAAATCGTTGTTGCCCTTGACGTCGCTCGGCCAGTCGGCGAAACGCTTGCCACGGTAGTCCTGTTCTTCCAGCTTGTAGCTCTGGATCATCGTGCCCATGCCGCCGTCGAGGATCAGGATGCGTTCCTTGAGGGCTTGCTGGAGAAGATAAAGGCGAGCGCTGCGATCGGACATAGGACTACCTGGAAAAAAGGCCATTACGAAGGCCGGGATGATAGCAAACCTGTGCAGGATTTGATCATGATGGCTTTTGCATGAATATCGCTCATGTTTGCAAGGCGATGCTGGCCCGGTAGAATCGCCGGATTATCTCTTAGGGACCCGAGACATGCCGTACCGCGTCTTATTCGGCAGTCTGTTGCTGTCGTTGTCTTTTAGCGCAGCTGCCGGGAATCCCGTTCCGGCGATCTCCTATACCCGCGACATCCAGCCGATCTTCACGGAAAAATGCGTGGCCTGTCATGCCTGCTACGACTCCGCCTGCCAGTTGAACCTGGGCAGCGGCGAAGGGGCGGCACGGGGCGCGAGCAAGCTGTCGGTGTATGACGGCGAGCGGCGCCAGGCGGCCGATCCGACCCGCTTGTTCTATGACGCCTCCGGCCCGCGCGCCTGGCAGCGCAAGGGTTTCTATTCAGTGCTCGACGCCCAGGGCAGCCAGGCTGCCCTGATGGCGCGCATGCTGGAGTTGGGCCACCGTACGCCGCTGCAGCCCAACGCCAAGCTGCCGGAAGACATCGTGCTCGGGCTCAACCGGGACAATAGCTGTCCGATGCCGGGTCAATTCGACGAATACGCAGGCAGCCATCCCAAGGAAGGCATGCCCCTGGCCGTCACCGGCCTGACCGACCAGCAATACCAGACCCTGCAGCGCTGGCTGGCCGCAGGCGCGTCGATCGATCAACAGGCCCTGGCCCCAAGCGCCGCCGAAGCCTTGCAGGTGGTGCAATGGGAGAACCTGCTCAATGCCCCGGGCGCCCGGGAAAGCCTGGTGGGCCGCTGGTTGTTCGAGCATTGGTTCCTGGCGCACATCTATTTCAAGGGCGGCGAGCCGGGGCATTTCTTCCAGTGGGTGCGTTCGCGCACACCCACCGGCCAGCCCATCGACCTGATCAACACCCGCCGCCCGAACGACGATCCCGGCACCCGCGTCTATTATCGGCTCTGGCCGGTGCAAGGGGTGATCGTGCACAAGACCCACATCACCTACGGCTTGAGCGCTGCTAAGATGGCGCGGATCAAGAGCCTGTTCTACAGCGGCAAGTGGCAAGTCACCGCGTTGCCGGGCTATGGCCCGGAGCGCCGGGCCAACCCGTTTTCCACTTTCGAAGCGATTCCGGCCCAGGCCCGCTACCAATTCATGCTCGATAACGCCGAATATTTCGTGCGTACGTTCATTCGCGGACCGGTGTGCCGGGGCCAGATTGCTACCGACGTGATCCGCGACAATTTCTGGGCGCTGTTCCAGGACCCCGAACACGACCTGTACATCACTGACCCGAACTACCGCGGCCAGGCCACGCCGCTGCTGGCGATGCCGGGGCAGAACGACGACGTGGGCAGCGTCCTCAGCCTGTGGCTCGACTACCGGGACAAGCGCAACGCGTACGAAGCCTTGCGCCGCGACAACTATGCCGAGCTGCCGGCACCGAGCTGGTCGACGCTGTGGGCCGGCAACGACAATGCGCTGCTGAGCATTTTCCGGCACTTCGACAGCGCTTCGGTCACCAAGGGGCTGATCGGCGAGGTGCCGCAGACAATGTGGCTGTTCGACTTCCCGCTGCTGGAGCGTACCTATTATCAGTTGGCGGTGAATTTCGACGTGTTCGGCAACGTCTCCCACCAGGCCCAGACCCGGCTGTATTTCGATTTGATCCGTAACGGTGCGGAGCAGAACTTCCTGCGCCTGATGCCGGCAGACTCCCGGGAGGGCTACCTCGACGACTGGTACCAGGCCGGCGGCAAATTCAAGATGTGGCTCGATTACGAAGCCATCGACGATGACAAGCCGACCGCCCTCAAGCTTGACGAACGCGACCCCAAGGGTGATTTCGCCCAGCAATTGCTGGCCCGTTATGGCGAGTTGAACGCGCGCCCCGATCCGATCAACCGTTGCGACGGCGCCTACTGCTCGCGCCCGAATATCGACCCGACGCTGCAAAACGCCGAGCAGGCCCTCAGTCAGCTGGTGTCGCGCCCGGCGGCGGGGCTCAAGGTGATCGACCAACTGCCGGAAGCGACCCTGCTGCGCATCGAAACCGCCAGCGGTCACCGAGAGATCTACAGCCTGTTGCGCAACCGTGCTCACAGCAACGTCGCGTTCCTGCTGGGCGAGGAGCGGCGCTACCAGCCGGGGCTGGACACGCTGACGGTCTACCCGGGCGTGCTCAGCAGCTATCCGAACTTCATGTTCAACATTCCGGCCGGGCAAGTGCCAGCGTTCGTCGAGGCCATGCAAGGCGCCCAGGATGGGCCGGCGTTCGAGCGGATTGTCGAGCGCTGGGGGATTCGCCGCAGCCATCCGCAGTTCTGGTACTACTTCCATGACCTGAGCCAGTACATCCAGGAGACGGAGCCCGTGGAAAGCGGTGTGCTGGACATGAATCGCTACCAGAACCTCTGATCGGCCTGTCCGGCGGCAAACCCCGTGCCGCCGGGCTCTTTCCTGACAAAAATACTAGGACTTTGTCCGGCGCGATGATTGGCGTAAACTGCCGACAAGCCTGCGAGGAGTTTCCATGACCGCCATTACCATTACCGATGCCGCCCACGATTACCTGGCCGACCTGCTGTCCAAGCAGAACACCCCGGGTATCGGGATCCGCATCTTCATCACCCAGCCCGGCACCCAGTACGCAGAGACGTGCATTGCCTACTGCAAGCCGGGGGAAGAAAAACCCGAAGACACCGCGCTGGGGCTCAAGAGCTTCACCGCGTACATCGACTCGTTCAGCGAAGCCTTCCTGGACGATGCGGTGGTCGACTACGCCACCGACCGCATGGGCGGCCAACTGACCATCAAGGCGCCGAACGCCAAGGTGCCGATGGTCAATGCCGACAGTCCGGTCAACGAGCGCATCAATTACTACCTGCAAACCGAGATCAACCCGGGGCTCGCCAGCCACGGCGGCCAGGTTTCGCTGATCGACGTGGTGGAAGACGGCATCGCCGTGCTCCAGTTCGGCGGCGGCTGCCAGGGCTGCGGCCAGGCTGACGTGACCTTGAAGGAAGGCATCGAACGCACCTTGCTCGAGCGTATTCCTGAGCTCAAGGGCGTGCGCGACGTGACCGACCACACGCAGAAAGAAAACGCTTACTACTGATAGGCGTGCGCTGCGAACAAAACACTGTGGCGAGGGAGCTTGCTCCCGCTCGATTGCGCAGCAATCGCAAGGCAGCCGACGCGTTCTCCGTGAGGGATGCGTGGTTGCCTGGGGACCGCTTCGCGGTCCAGCGGGAGCAAGCTCCCTCGCCACAAAAGCTGCAGTGATCGGCTCGTAATCGGTGGACACCCGCCGCCCCTGTGGGAGCGAGCTTGCTCGCGATAGCGGTGGGTCAGCCTGCGATGATGTTGACTGTGCCGCCGTCATCGCGAGCAAGCTCGCTTCCACAGGGGGATCCCGGTGGATTCTCTAGCGAGTCAGGGCCGGTAGAGATGCGCATGCCCGGCGCGGTACAGCGACGATTCGCTGAACACCTCATTACCCAGCACACGCCCCACCAGAATCAGCGCCGTGCGGCGAAAGCCCTTGGCGTGCACCTTTGCCGCGATATCCTCCAGCGTCCCCATCACCCAATCCTGATCCGGCCAGGTCGCCCGGTGGATCACCGCAATCGGGCAGTCGGCGCCGTAGTGGGGCAGCAGCTCGTCGACGATCTTTTCCAGGTGATTGACCCCCAAGTGAATCGCCATGGTTGCCCCGTGCTGCGCCAGGCTGCTGAGTTCTTCCCCAGCGGGCATCGGGCTTTTGTCGGCGTAACGGGTGAGGATCAGGCTCTGGGAGATGTCCGGCAAGGTCAGTTCGGCGCCCAGCAGGGCGGCGCAGGCTGAGGTCGCGGTCACGCCCGGGATGATTTCGAAAGGGATGTCCAGTTCCCGCAGGCAACGAATCTGCTCGCCGATGGCGCCGTACAGGCTCGGGTCGCCCGAGTGCACCCGGGCCACATCCTGGCCCTTGAGGTGGGCGCTCCTGATCAATTCGATGATTTGTTCCAGATGCAGCTCGGCACTGTTGATCACCTGTTCGGCACAGTGGCCCTCAAGCACGGCGGCTGGCACCAGCGAGCCGGCGTAGATGATCACCGCGCACTGGCGGATCAGTCGCTGGCCTTTGACCGTGATGAGGTCCGGGTCGCCGGGGCCGGCGCCGATGAAGTACACGGTCATGACCGGCTCCTGTGGAAGGTGGGTGAGCGTCGTCCAGATGAAGATCGCTCATGATCCTGGGCGTCGATTATCGGGATTTACGCCACGACCGCCAATGCCAATGTGCTCATGGGGCCTCTCTGGCGGGGAATCAGCAGCGTTGCGGGCGTCGTGCCCAATTGGTCGGCCAAGGCCAGGGCGGTGCTTTCGGCGATGCCGTAGCAACCGGTTCGCTCGAAAGCGATCTCGGAGCGGTGACTGAGCCGTTGCGCGTAACCGGCCAACTGTTCGGCACTGAAGCAGGTTAGCGGCAGGCCCAGTTGCCCGGCCAGTTCCAACAGCCCGGGCTCGTCACGCTTGAGGTCGATACTGGCCAGGGCCCGTACCTGGTGAAGCCCGATGCCGTGAGCCAGCAGCGTCTGTTCGAGCAGGGCTCGCAGCGTGCTGGCCGGGCAACCGCGCTGGCAGCCCAGGCCGATCACCAGGATCGGCTCGGTGCTCATGCGTCGTGGCGGGCTTGGCCGTCACGGCGAAACAGCCAGGCGCTGATCAGGCCCAGGGCCAGCCAGAAGGCGACGTTGGTCACCTGCGAGGCGATCTTGAACTGGCTTTCCAGCGCTTCGGGCGCCAGCATCGAGTGGACTTCGGGCTGCGGTGCACCGATGACGTGGGGCACCAGCAACGTTGCCACGCCCAGTAGTTTGAGCAGCCAATGCCGGCCAAAGGCGATCAGGGCGATGCCCACCGCTGTGGAGGCAGCGGTGCCGATCCACCACATCTGCCGCTGGGCCAGATCGGCTGCCGCGGTGCCGGGCAGTTCCGGGGGCAGGCCGAGGGTCGGTGCCAGGACAAAGGTGGCATAACCGGCCAGGCCCCAGAGCAGGCCCTGGGCGGTGCGAGTCGGTGCGCGCAAGGTGTACAGGCCCGCCAGCATCAGGGCGAAACCCACCGCGACTACCAGGTTGCCGCCGGTGGTGGACAGTACGCGTTGCCAGCCGTCTTCCGGCTCCCAGGCTTCGGCATCGTGGGTGTGCGCAACGCCGTTGGCGTGTTCGTGGACCTCGGCGGTTGGAGCCTTCTCATAGGTTTCGGCCTGGAGAATCAGCGGCGATACCCAGAAACTTTGCAGCAGGGTCAGCAGCAGGGCGGCCAGCAAGCCGCTGAAACCGGCGGTCTGCGCAATACGCTTGATCATGGCGTCGGTTCTCAATGGCACGGAAAGGCGGCGCTGTGACGGGTATCGTGGGCGGCGTTGTGCACCGCTTCGATGTGGGAGAAACCGGCGAAATAGACCAACCCCGCGCCCAGGATCGAAGCCAGGATCGCGGCGCTCAGGCGTTGGCTCAGGGTGGTGGTGCTGCTGGCGGTGCGGGCGGTGCTGCTGATGGTCGACATGGCGCTTCCCTCTGTTTTTGTTCCGTGGGGGATGCGAGCGCAATGAGACCCCGGGCGAAGCCCGCCAAGGTTCGAACAGCGCCCGCCCACCGCGGGTTTGTTGATGCTTGAGTCATGGGCCGGTCTCCGGGCTCGCGAGGGGCCAGAACCTGGCCTGCAAGCGTCACCTTCCCATGTCCAGGGACACAGTGGTTCAGACGCTTCGCTCGCTTACCGTTGCGGGGGCAGCACCGGACTGACGTGGGCTTGGAGTAAAGCACACGATTCACCGGTTTCCCGTTTCACCCTGTGAAGGGCACCCAAAACTAGGCGCACAGGAGAGCATGGACGGGGGCGGGGCGTCAATTGGCAGGGGGGCAGGCTGGCACCGCATTGCGCCCAATCGCGAGCAAGCTCGCTCCCACAGGGAACTTGTGGTGATCGTGATTTCTGTGAACGCCCAGCAACCAATGTGGGAGCGAGCTTGCTCGCGATGACGGCAGCCCATGCACCGCAAAACGCTCCGGAGATTGACCCGCCCCCACACCCTGCGTAGCCTTGCGCCTTCGAGGTTCTTCGGCATGCGCCGAAGCTAAGAAGGGAACGCGGTCCAAGCCGCGGCTGCCCCCGCAACTGTGAACGGTGAAGTTTCTGCAAGGCCACTGTGCATGCCCTTTTATCCAAGGCGCACGGGAAGGCGCAGCGATTGCCAGTCGAAAGACTGGCCCGCCGTCAGCCAGGAGACCTGCCTCGAGACAGATTCTCACTACAACCGGGCGGGGTGATCCGGTGGCGAAATCTTCCGCGCACGCCTTGCCTGCGGTTGTCGTCCCGTTTGCCCGCCACCTAGCCAAAGGGCATCCGATGAAAACACTGGCCAAACTTCCCGTCACCATCGTCACCGGTTTCCTCGGCTCGGGTAAGACCACCTTGCTGCGGCACATGCTCGACAACGCCCAGGGTCGGCGCATCGCCGTGATCGTCAACGAGTTCGGCGAGCTGGGCATCGACGGCGAAATCCTCAAGCAGTGCGCCATCGGTTGCACCGAAGAAGAAGCCAACGGTCGCGTTTATGAACTGGCCAACGGTTGCCTGTGCTGCACGGTGCAGGAGGAATTCTTTCCGGTGATGCGTGAACTGGTGGCCCGGCGTGGCGACCTCGACCACATCCTCATCGAAACTTCAGGCCTGGCCCTGCCCAAGCCACTGGTCCAGGCTTTCCAATGGCCGGAAATCCGCAGCGCCTGCACCGTCGATGCGGTGATCACCGTGGTCGACAGCCCGGCCGTGGCCGCCGGTACCTTCGCCGCCTTCCCCGACCAGGTCGATGCCCAGCGCAAACTCGACCCGAACCTGGATCACGAATCGCCGCTGCACGAACTGTTCGCCGACCAATTGGCAAGCGCCGACCTGGTGATCCTCAACAAGGCTGATCTGATCAGCCCTGAAGACCTGGCCAAGGTGCGCCTGGAAGTCGCCGAAGAACTGCCACCGGCGGTCAAGGTCATCGAAGCCAGCAGCGGTCGCCTGCCGCTGGACGTGTTGATCGGCCTGGGCGCCGGTTCCGAAGAGCACATCGACGGCCGCCACAGCCATCACGACCATCATCACGATGGTGACGATGACGACCACGATCATGACGCCTTCGATTCCATCTCCATCGAACTGCCCCAGGCCGATGAAAGCCTGTTGCTGGACGCGCTGACGCAACTGGTGGTCCAGCACGGCGTGCTGCGGGTCAAGGGTTTCGCGGCGATCCCGAACAAACCG
Organism: Pseudomonas sp. FSO-7; assembly: GCF_059579345.1. NCBI lineage: Bacteria > Pseudomonadati > Pseudomonadota > Gammaproteobacteria > Pseudomonadales > Pseudomonadaceae > Pseudomonas > Pseudomonas sp. FSO-7. The sequence goes on from NZ_CM184193.1 coordinate 2,481,380, forward strand.
ATGCGCCTGTTGATCCAGGGTGTCGGCACGCGTTTCGACAAACATTTTGACCGCCAGTGGGGCGCCGACGAAGCGCGGGTCACCCGTCTGGTGCTGATCGGCCAGGCGCTCGATGCCGCGCTGCTCGAAGCGCAGTTGCGCGCCGCCCTCAGCGCCTAAGCCATGCACCTGCTCAGGACCCAGCCCGGCGGTTTCGTGTCGGATGACAACATTGCCGATTTGGGGCAAACCCCCGCCGAACTGGTGATCCTGTGCAGCGGCGACTCCAGCCTGGCGCTGCTGGCCGAAGCGGCGCGGCAGTTGCCGGATGACTACCCGCAGTTTCGCCTCGCCAACCCGATGCAGGTGCAGAACCACGCTTCGGTGGATCTGTATGTCGAAGACGTGCTGCGCCACGCCAAGGTCATCCTGCTGTCGCTGCACGGCGGCATCGGCTATTGGCGCTACGGCATCGAGCGCCTGATGGAGTTGGCCGGGCGTGGGGTGAAGCTGATCCTGGTGCCGGGAGATGATCGCCCGGACCCGGAACTCAGTGACTTGAGCAACGTGGCCGTCGAGGACCGCGACCGGCTCTGGCAGTTCTTGCGCCAGGGCGGCCTGGGCAATGCCCTGGACTTGTTTCACAACCTCGGCAGTCAATGGTTCGACCGCGATTACCCGTGGGCCGAGCCGCGGGCCCTGCCACGCACGGCGATCTATCACCCGGAAAAAACCAGCGCCAGCCTCGGCGATTGGCAAGCCGACTGGAGCGCCGGGCAACCGGTGGCGGCGGTGCTGTTTTATCGCTCCCACCTGCAAGCGGCAAACACCGCGTTCGTCGACGTGTTTTGCCAGCGCCTGCAAGCGGCGGGGCTCAATCCGTTGCCGATTGCCGTGGCCAGCCTCAAGGAGCCGGCTTGCCTTGCGCTGGTAGAGGACTGGCTGGACGAAGTGGAAGCGGAGGTAATCCTCAACACCACCGGCTTCGCTCAATCCAGTCCAGAAGCCCCGCACTTGCGGCCGTTTCGCCGCAATATCCCGGTGATCCAGGCGATTTGCGCCCAGGACAACGAGCCCGGCTGGCGTGCCAGCGAGCAGGGCTTGGGGCCACGGGACCTGGCGATGCACATTGCCTTGCCGGAACTGGACGGGCGCATCATCAGCCGCCCGATCAGTTTCAAGGACCTGGCCTGGCGCAGCGAGCGCAGCCAGAGCGACGTGGTCTGCTACCGCGCCGTGCCCGAACGCATGGATTTTGTCGCAGAACTGGCCCAACGCTGGACCACCCTGGCGCGCTTGCCCAACGCAGATAAGCGCGTGGCGCTGATCCTCGCCAACTACCCGACCCGGGATGGACGTATCGGTAACGGGGTCGGCCTGGATACCCCGGCGGCGGCGCTGAATATCCTGCGCGCCATGCAAACCGAAGGTTATCCGCTGCCGGCCGAATTGCCTGAGAGCGGCACTGCGCTGATCCAGCAATTGCTCGGTGGCGTCAGCAACGACCTGGATAGCCTCGACGCGCGTCCGTGTCACCAGAGCCTGGCCCTCGACGCTTACCAGGCCATGTTCGACGCGCTGCCCGAGGCCAATCGCCAGGCGGTACTGGCGCGCTGGGGCTCGCCCGAGCAGGACCCGATGTGCCGCGACGGCCGCCTGATGGTCGCTGGCCTGCGTCTGGGCCTGACCTTCGTCGGCATCCAGCCGGCGCGGGGTTACCAGGTCGACCCGAGTGCGGTGTACCACGACCCGGACCTGGTGCCGCCCCACGGTTACCTGGCGTTTTATTTCTGGTTACGCCACACCTACGGCGTCCACGGGGTGATCCACGTCGGCAAGCACGGCAACCTCGAATGGCTGCCGGGCAAAGGTGTCGGGCTCTCGGAAAACTGCTGGCCGGACGTGCTGCTGGGGCCACTGCCGAACATCTACCCCTTCATCGTCAACGACCCGGGCGAGGGCGCACAGGCCAAGCGTCGCACCCAGGCGGTGATCATCGACCACTTGATGCCGCCGCTGACCCGGGCCGAAACCTATGGGCCGCTGCGTAACCTCGAGTTATTGGCGGACGAATACTACGAGGCGCAATTGCTCGATCCGCGTCGTGCCCGGGAACTGCAACGGGACATCCTCAACCTGGTGCGCGAGACGCACATCGACCGCGAGCTGCAATTGGATGCCGGCCTCGACAGCGATGCTGACGCCGCGATCTGGCTGCCACGCCTGGATACGTACCTGTGCGACTTGAAGGAGTCGCAGATCCGCGACGGCCTGCACATTTTTGGTGAATCGCCCAGCGGGCGGCTGCGCATCGACACGTTGCTGGCGTTGCTGCGCATCCCCCGGGGCGACGGCAAAGGCGCGCAGTCGAGTCTGTTGAGGGCGCTGGCCAAGGCGTTCGGGCTGGGTTTCGATCCGCTGGATTGTGCCTTGGCCGAGCCCTGGTCTGGCGATTGTCCCGAGGCCTTGCGCCGGGTCAGCGCCGAGCCTTGGCGCACCGCCGGTGATACCCGCGAGCGCCTGGAGCTGTTCGCCGCAGAGTTGATCGAACAGGCCCTGGACGGCACGGTCGAGCCGCTCGACGCGCCGGGTTGGGAAGGGGTGGGCGGCATCATTGAAAACCTGCGATCCGTCGTGGCGCCGCGCCTGGACGCCTGCGGTCCGGCGGAAATGCGTGGCCTGCTCGATGCCTTGAGCGGGCGCTTCGTGCCGGCCGGCCCCAGCGGTGCGCCGAGCCGTGGGCGCCTGGACGTGCTGCCCACCGGGCGTAATTTTTTCTCGGTGGACGTGCGCAACCTGCCCACCACCACGGCGTGGCGCATCGGTTTCCAGTCGGCGAACCTGATCCTCGAACGGCACCTGCAGGACCACGGCGATCACCTGCGCCAGCTCGGCCTGTCGGTATGGGGCACCGCGACCATGCGCACCGGCGGCGACGACATCGCCCAGGCCATGGCGTTGATGGGCGTGCGTCCGGTGTGGGCCACCGGCAGCCAGCGGGTCGATGACTTCGAGATCCTGCCGCTGAGCCTGCTGGACCGGCCTCGGGTCGATGTCACGTTGCGCGTGTCCGGGTTCTTCCGGGATGCCTTTGCCAACCTGATCCGCTTGTTCGATGCCGCCGTGCAGGCCGTCGCCGCCCTCGATGAACCGGACGATATGAATCCGTTGGCGGCCAAGGTGCGCAGTGAACGCGAGGCCTTGCTGGCCTCGGGTCTTGAGCCGGATGCTGCGGCACGTCAGGCCGGCTGGCGGATTTTCGGTGCCAAGCCCGGGGCCTATGGCGCGGGCGTGCAGGGCGCGATCGACGGTCGTTTGTGGCAGAGCCGCGAGGATCTGGCCGAGGTGTACCTGAACTGGGGCGGCTACGCCTACGGTGCCAGCGATGAAGGCACCGCCGCCCGCGATCAGTTCTCCCGGCGCTTGAGCCAGGTGCAAGCGGTGTTGCAGAACCAGGACAACCGCGAGCACGACCTGCTCGATTCCAACGACTACTACCAGTTCCAGGGCGGCATGCTGGCGGCGGTCGAGACCCTCGGTGGTGCCGCGGCGGCCAGTTACCATGGCGATCATAGCCAGCCGGACCTGCCCAGGATCCGCACCCTGAAGGAAGAGCTCAACCGCGTCATCCGCTCTCGCGCGGCCAATCCGAAGTGGATCGACGGCGTGAAGCGGCACGGCTATAAAGGCGCGTTCGAGCTGGCGGCGACGGTGGACAACCTGTTTGCCTTCGACGCCACCACTCGGTTGATCGACGACCACCAGTACGCCTTGCTGGCCGATGCCTACCTGCTCGACCCGGACACCCGGGATTTCGTTCGCCAGCACAACCCCGACGCCCTGCGGGACATGACCGAGCGCATGCTCGAAGCGCAGCAGCGGGGGATGTGGCAGGCACCGGGCGAATATCGCGAGGCGCTGGAGAATTTGTTGTTGGACATAGAAGAAGACAACTGACATGAGGACGACAGAGGTGCATTTGTGGCGAGGGAGCTTGCTCCCGCTCGGCTGCGCAGCAGTCGTCATTCTGAAACGGCACTGGGACCTCAGGTTCTGGGGGCCGCTTCGCGCCCCAGCGGGAGCAAGCTCCCTCGCCACAGGGGACCTCGCACCTTTGATGAGACATTCAACATGACCCACACCCCCCATTTCCCACTCTCCGCCGTGGTCGGCGCCGATGACCTGAAACTGGCCCTGTGCCTGGCCGCGATCGACCCGAAAATCGGCGGTGTGCTGATCGAAGGCCCGCGGGGCATGGCCAAGTCCACGTTGGCCCGGGGCCTGGCGGACCTGCTGGCCAGCGGTCAGTTCGTCACCTTGCCCCTCGGTGCCACCGAAGAGCGGCTGGTGGGCACCCTGGACCTGGACGCGGCGCTGGGGGAAGGGCGGGCGCAGTTTTCTCCCGGTGTGCTGGCCAAGGCCGACGGTGGCGTGCTGTACGTCGATGAAGTGAACCTGCTGCCCGATCACCTGGTGGACCTGCTGCTTGATGTGGCCGCCAGCGGCACCAACCTGATCGAGCGCGACGGCATTTCCCATCGGCATCCGGCGCGCTTTGTGCTAATCGGCACCATGAACCCGGAAGAGGGCGAGCTGCGCCCACAGTTGCTCGACCGTTTCGGCCTGAACGTCGCCCTGGACGGTCACACCGCACCGGCTGAACGCGGCCAGATCATCCGGCGGCGGTTGGATTTCGACAGCGATCCGCTGGCGTTCTGTGGGCAGTGGGAGATGGCCCAACGGCAGCTGCGCGAACGTTGCCAGCAGGCGCGCGACCGCTTGACCGGGATTGCCCTGGATGACGCGGCATTGGCGCAGATCACCGAGCGCTGTTTTGCCGCCGGGGTCGATGGCTTGCGCGCCGACCTGGTCTGGCTGCGGGCGGCCCGGGCCCATGCGGCCTGGCGCGGTGCCGACGCGATTGCCGATGAGGACATCGAGGCGGTCGGCGAATTTGCCTTGCGTCACCGGCGGCGTGGGCATTCGGCGCCGGCACCGTCCCAGGCGCCGACGGGAGCAGGCGCGGAAAAAACCACTGAACCCAATGAAGGCCAAGGCCAGTGGGGCGACCTGCCGGCCCGGGCGTTGCCGACCGGGGCTCGGCGCGATGTGCCGAGCTGGCCAAAAAAGCCCTAGGCATTCGTCCCCGTTCACCGGCGGGGGCGAATGCCAGACCCCGTGCCGGGCGACTCGACCAGGGCCGCCAGGGCCGGAGCAAAGCGGCGGCCAGCGGTGCGGTGAACTGGCCGGGGACGTTTCTCGATGGCCGGCCACGCCGGCATGAAGACGTGCGCTGGCACGCTCGCCATCGCTCGCCCCATGAGCTGTGGCTGGTCATCGTCGATGCGTCGGCCTCGACCCGTCGTCATCGCGCCTTGAGTGACGGCAAAGGCTTGTTGGCGCAACTGTTCGACGACGCCTACCGACAACGTGCCCGCCTGGCGCTGTTGACGGCCAGCGGCACGCAGCCGAACTGGCAGGTGCAAGGGCTCAAGGCCTCGGCGAGCCTGCGCGACTGGCTCGATGGCCTGGGCGCCGGTGGCGGAACACCGTTGCTGGCGGCGCTGAACGAGGCCGGGCGCTGGCTGGTGGTGCGGCGCAAGCGTTACCCGGCGGAGCAGCAACGGGTCTTGGTCATGACCGATGGGCGAGTCAAGGAGGGGCTTTCACCACCGATCCTCGATTGCCCGTGCCTGTTGATCGACATTGAAAGAGGCCCGATTCGCCTGGGCCGGGCTCGGCAGTTGGCGGGGCGGTTGGGGGCTGAGTATCGGCATATTGATGAGGTTGATTGAAATGTTCTGTGATTGTCAGGGCCCCATCGCGAGCAAGCTCGCTCCCACACGGGTTTCGTTGTGAACACATGACTGATGGACACCCGGGCCCCCTGTGGGAGCGAGCTTGCTCGCGATGGCATCCCCTCGGTTCCAATGACCTGCCCACCTGACCCGAATCACTGCACTATGCTCAGGCAGCCCCTCACAGGAGTGAACCATGCGCGTACTCGTCACCAACGCCCAGGACGATTTTCGGGTCAAGGCCTATGCCGGCACCAACGGTATACTGCTCGCCATGGACCTGGCCGAACCCCGGCGCCAGGGCTTGCTGGGTTTTGCCATCGAGAAGCAGCAGGGGGACAAGCCTTGGCTGTTCCTGTTCAACAGCCTGACCTTCCCCGACAAGGCCCATACCTTTCCCCAGTTCCACGCCACCCCCAGCGACAAGGCGCCCTTGCAGAAATTTCGCTGGGCCGACTACGCCGTCAACCCCGGCGTGACGATCCACTACCGTGTGCACTTGGCCTATGGCAGCCCCGATGCACCGCAGTTGGGCGAATCCCTGGCCGTCACCGTCACCAGCGACGACGGGCAGCCGGCCGACCAGCGGGTCATCTTCAACCGTGCCGTGGCCGCCAGCCAGGCGTTCCAGCGCAAGTTTCCCGAAGTGGACGCGCTGATCGATGCCAACAAGCACCTGTCCATCGATGACTGGCCCGACGCCCCGCGTCGCTGGTTGGAAAACGGCTTGCTGGGACGCTTGACCGGTTTCATCGACCGGGCGCTGGACGCCAGCTGGGCCTTGGACGTCGCCATCTATGAATACGAACTGCCGGTGATCGTCGACGCAGTGACGGCCGCTCACGCTCGCGGCGCCCAGGTGCGAGTGCTGTATCACGCCGAGCCGGGAGACGACACCACGGCGCGCAACGAAGCCAGCCTCGAGCACATGCCGGCGGCCAACAAGCGTGGGCGGGTCACCCACAACATTTTCCACAACAAGTTCATTGTGCTGAGCAAGGTGGCGGCCGGCGGCGCATTGCAACCGGAAGCCGTGCTGTGTGGCAGCACCAACTTCACCGCCAACGGTGTCTACCGCCAGGCCAACGTCGTGCATGTGCTGGACGACCCTCGGGTGAGCCACAGCTATCTCCAGGTATTCGAGCAAATCTGGGCAGCGCCCCAGGACGTCGCTGCCACTCGCCAGTGGCTGACCCTGAACAATGCCATGGCCCCGCAAGAAGCATTGTTCGCCGGGTTCTCGCCGCGTACCGGGGAGGGTGACCTGGATCGTTTCGTGGACATCATCCAGGGGGCGCGAAAGGACCTGTTGTTCGTCACCGCTTTTGTGTTGCCCGATCGCATCCTCGACGCCTTGCTCGGCCAGCCCAACGACGATGTATTGCGTTACGGCCTGCAAAACACCAAGAGCCGCATCACTGGCTTTCATGCCGACCGCACCGCCGAATTTGCCGCCACCGCGCTGCTCAACACCGGTCTGGAAGGCTGGCTGCGGGAAAACATGAAAGGCCAGAAGGGCAACCTGCTGGTGCACACCAAAGCCATCGTCACCGACTTCACCAGCGACGCGCCGACCATCCTCAGCGGCAGCCACAACCTGAGCGCCGCGGCCAGCAACGGTAACGACGAGAACTACCTGATCATTCAGGGCAATACCGACCTGGCCGATCGCTACGGGTTGGAACTGCTGCGTTTCTATGAACATTACCGCTTTCGTTACTTCGCGAAAAAACTCGCCCTCAAGCAGGTCAAGCCACTGGCGGTGGATGACAGTTGGAGTGATGACTACTACCGCGAGGGGGATTTGCGGATGTTGTCCCGGGTGAGGTTTTGCGGGCGTTGACAGTTTTAAGAGTCGTTTTAGAACGCTATTGTTTAGCGCCATTAAAGTGTTCAAGGTCTTATTCCATGACTCATATTGTGCTTTCTCGAGTCGTAGCCAGTATTTCCGAACTCAAGAAAAATCCGATGGCTACCGTTGCCGCGGGCGAGGGATTACCTGTGGTGATCCTGAATCGTAACGAGCCGGCTTTTTACTGTGTCCCAGTCAGAGAATATGAAGCCATGATGAATCGGCTTGAGGACGTGGAGCTTGTCGCTCTTTGTCACGAGCGGAAGGGCGATCCATCGATCAAGGTTGCTCTTGATGATTTATGAGCAGAAGTTCCTATAAAAATCACGGTTGTCCAAGTTGAGATCCTGTGGGCGTTAGGTGCAGCAGGTATCCAGTGATAGCATAGGGCTACCTATCAGCCAGGAAGCTGTCATGAGTCTCTGCCACGGAATGTTCGGTTTACTGCGCACCAGTGTTGCGCTTCTGCTGTTGGCCCTGTGTTCTTCTGCCATCGCCGCCAATCAACCGTGTTCCGGGCGCAAGGGCGGGATTGCCGGGTGTGATGGCGATACCTTCCTGTGCAATGACGGTTCCATCAGTGCTTCGAAAAGATCCTGTTCCGCTGTGCTGGGGCTTCGGAACGAGGCCCGGCCGCAGTCTTTGCTCAAGCCCGCCGACGGTTGCCAGTGCGGCAGTGGCAATTATTGCGTCGGCCCGCGGGGTGGGGTCTATTGCCTCACGCCTGGCGGCAGCAAAAGCTACAAGCGCAAATAGCCCAGGTACACCGCCGAACAATTGTGGGAGCGAGCTTGCTCGCGATACGTCAGGTCGGTTGGCATCAACATTGGCTGACTCACCGTTATCGAAGCATTGCCCGCACCCTCATCAGCGCTCGCCCTCGGCCGGCGGTGCATAAAGTCTGGAACCGCTGTCGCAGCCAATTCACGTCGTGACGTGCCGGGCGAAGCGAGCGCCGGGGCTTTGTCCGGCCGATGTGTTCGGCAAAGTTGCGCATCAGCGAGGGTTGGTCACCGATGCCCTTGAGCTTGCGGCACAACTTCCCATCCTTATAGAACAGTACGGTCGGTGTCCCGCTGACTTCCGGGTGCCGGGGCGATTCGTGGGTGCTCAATTTGTAGATGATGGCTCGATCCTGGAATGCCTCGGCCACCTTGCAGAACACCGGTTCGGCCCAGCCGCAGGCATAGCAGTGTGGATGGCCGAAATAGAAGACCACCGGGCGCCAGGTCCTGAGGGCCTTTCGGTAGTCCTTTTGTGACGCGACGTGAGTAATGAGCGAACTCATGGCCGGCTCCCTTGTACTGCGACGGTGACAGGAACGATAAGGAACCCGACCGGGCACCGCTACTGTCAGAGTTGACAGGTGGCCGGCGCTGTTTCGGTGCGAAACGGATCGCAAGCACTCCATTTGGGGCCCTGGTACCCGCGCACCGTAGCCAACGGTAGCAAGCGCGCAAGAGGTCCAAGAGCGTTCCAGGCTACGTCGGTTTTTCCATCCCTCTGATTTCATTCGCTTTCCATTCTTCTCACCCAGGCGTTGCAAGCCTGTGGCACACTTTCTGCTGTCTATTCCGTTGTTACATACCATGTTCCGGTATAGCGGAATAAACTCACTCTGGAGTGCTTGCCATGCAACGCCGACCTTCCTTGTTCAAAGCGTGTGTTTTTCTCTTCGTGGCCACGACGGCTGCCATGGGGGTCGCTCAAGCGGCCGACAGCAAGCTGGACAGCGTGCTGCAACGGGGGAAATTGATCGTGGGCACGGGCAGTACCAATGCGCCGTGGCACTTCCAGGGAGCGGATGGCAAGTTGCAGGGCTTCGATATCGATATCGCGCGCATGGTCGCCAAGGGCCTGTTCAATGACCCGGAGAAAGTCGAGTTCGTGGTGCAGTCGTCCGATGCGCGGATTCCGAACCTGCTGACCGACAAGGTCGACATGAGCTGCCAGTTCATCACCGTCACCGCCAGTCGCGCCCAGCAAGTGGCGTTCACTTTGCCGTACTACCGCGAAGGCGTGGGCCTGTTGCTGCCGGCCAACAGCAAGTACAAGGAAATCGAAGACCTCAAGGCGGCGGGCGATGACGTCACCGTGGCGGTGCTGCAGAACGTCTACGCCGAAGAATTGGTGCACCAGGCGTTGCCCAAGGCCAAGGTCGACCAGTACGACAGCGTCGACCTGATGTACCAGGCGGTGAACTCCGGCCGCGCCGATGCCGCCGCCACCGACCAATCTTCGGTCAAGTACCTGATGGTGCAGAACCCTGGGCGCTACCGCAGCCCGGCCTACGCCTGGAGCCCGCAGACCTACGCCTGCGCGGTCAAGCGTGGCGACCAGGACTGGCTGAACTTCGTCAATACCACCTTGCATGAAGCCATGACCGGCGTGGAATTCCCCACCTACGCGGCGTCGTTCAAGCAGTGGTTCGGTGTCGAGTTGCCGTCGCCGGCGATCGGTTTCCCCGTTGAATTCAAATGACCCTGTGAGCCCGGGGCGCCCCTTGCGGGCGCTCCGTCGAAGGTACTGCCGACCATGAATTATCAGTTGAACTTTGCCGCCGTCTGGCGCGATTTCGACACCCTGCTGGCGGGGCTGGGCCTGGGGCTTTCCCTGGCGCTGGTGTCGATCGCCATCGGTTGCGTGATCGGCCTGGCGATGGCGTTCGCGCTGCTCAGCAAGCATCGGCTCCTGCGGGTACTGGCGTCGGTGTATGTCACGGTGATCCGCAATACGCCGATCCTGGTGTTGATCCTGTTGATCTACTTCGCCTTGCCGAGCCTGGGCATCCGCCTGGACAAGCTGCCGTCGTTCGTCATCACCCTCTCGCTGTATGCCGGGGCCTACCTGACCGAGGTGTTTCGCGGTGGGCTGTTGAGCATTCACAAGGGGCAGCGGGAAGCGGGGCTGGCCATCGGCCTGGGCGAGTGGCAGGTGAAGGCCTACGTCACCGTGCCGGTGATGCTGCGCAACGTGTTGCCGGCCTTGTCGAATAACTTCATTTCGCTGTTCAAGGACACCTCCCTGGCGGCGGCGATTGCCGTGCCGGAGCTGACCTATTACGCCCGCAAGATCAACGTGGAGAGCTACCGGGTGATCGAAACCTGGCTGGTGACCACGGCCCTGTATGTCGCGGCCTGTTACCTCATTGCCCTGGTGCTGCGGTATTTCGAGCAGCGCCTGGCGATCCGCCGTTAGGAGTCTCCCATGTACGAATCACCCAGTTGGTTGCATGAGTTATGGGTCGCCCGGGACACCCTGTGGGCCGGTTTCCTGACCAGTGTGCAGTGTTCGTTGTTGGCGATCGTGTTGGGCACGCTGATCGGCCTGGTCGCCGGGCTGGTGTTGACCTATGGCCGGACCTGGATGCGCGCGCCGTTTCGCTTCTACGTCGACCTGATCCGCGGCACGCCGGTGTTTGTGCTGGTGCTGGCCTGCTTCTACATGGCCCCGGCCCTGGGCTGGCAGATCGGTGCGTTCCAGGCCGGCGTGCTGGGCTTGACGCTGTTCTGCGGCTCCCACGTGGCCGAGATCGTGCGCGGTGCCTTGCAGGCATTGCCCCGTGGGCAGATGGAGGCGAGCCAGGCCATCGGCCTGACGTTCTACCAGTCGCTGGGCTATGTGCTGTTGCCCCAGGCGTTGCGGCAGATCCTGCCGACCTGGGTCAACTCCTCCACCGAGATCGTCAAGGCCTCGACCCTGCTGTCGGTGATCGGCGTTGCCGAACTGCTGCTCAGCACCCAGCAGATCATCGCCCGGACCTTCATGACCCTGGAGTTCTACCTGTTCGCCGGTTTTCTCTTTTTCATCATCAATTACGCCATCGAGTTGCTCGGGCGGCACATTGAAAAGCGGGTGGCGTTGCCATGACTGACGTTTCGAATCTCTCCAATACGAACCTCTCCAACACAGAGCTCTCCAACACCCAGCCGCTGCTGGACATTCGCGGCCTGCGCAAACAATACGGTCCGCTGGAAGTGCTCAAGGGCGTGGACCTGAGCATGCAGCGCGGCAACGTGGTCACGTTGATCGGCTCCAGCGGTTCGGGCAAGACCACGCTGCTGCGTTGCGTGAACATGCTCGAAGAATTCCAGGGCGGCCGGATCGTCCTCGACGGCGAGTCCATCGGCTATGACGACATCGATGGCAAGCGTGTGCGCCACCCCGAGAAGGTCATCGCCCGGCACCGGGCCATGACCGGCATGGCCTTCCAGCAATTCAACCTGTTCCCGCATTTGACCGCGTTGCAGAACGTCACCCTGGGCCTGCTGAAAGTGAAAAAGCTGCCCAAGGACGAAGCGGTGGCCCTGGCCGAGAAATGGCTGGAGCGGGTGGGCCTGTTGGAGCGACGCGATCACTTTCCTGGCCAGCTGTCTGGTGGCCAGCAGCAGCGTGTGGCGATTGCCCGGGCGATTGCCATGAACCCCAGCCTGATGCTGTTCGACGAGGTCACTTCGGCCCTGGACCCGGAATTGGTCGGCGAAGTGCTGAACGTGATCAAGGGCCTGGCCGAAGACGGTATGACCATGTTGCTGGTGACCCACGAAATGCGCTTCGCCTTCGAGGTCTCCGACAAAATCGTGTTCATGAACCAGGGCCGCATCGAAGAGCAAGGGCCACCCAAAGAACTGTTCGAGCGGCCGCAATCGCCGCGTCTGGCGGAATTTCTCAAGAACACCCGTTTTTAACCTTCCACTCAACAAGGAGATAACCCATGAGCATTACGCGCTACGGCACCGGCAGCACCGCAGGCGGCGGCCAGCCACGGCCATTCGCCCGCGCCGTGGAGGCCGATGGCTGGCTGCACGTGTCCGGCCAGGTGCCGGCGGTGAACGGCGAGATCATTGTCGGCGGGATCGTCGAGCAGACCCATCAGACCCTGAAGAACCTGGTGGCCATTCTCGAAGAGGCCGGGTACGGCCTGGAAGATGTGGTGCGCTGCGGCGTGTGGCTGGAGGACCCGCGGGACTTCTGGAGTTTCAACAAGGTGTTCAGCGAATACTTCAGCCCGGAACACGCCCCGGCCAGGGCCTGCGTGCAGGCGAGCATGATGGTCGATTGCAAGGTCGAGATCGATTGCATCGCCTACAAGAAAAAGGCCTGAGTCGGTGCAGGACTGTCCTTCAGGGCCGGTTTGATTCATCTTGGCGAGCACGCGTACCGTGGCGAGGGAGCTTGCTCCCGCTGGCCTGCGAAGCAGGCCCAATAAGTGACAAGCGACTGCTACGCAGCCGAGCGGGAGCAAGCTCCCTCGCCACAAAAGCGTTTTCGTCACAATGAAAAAACATGTACCTACGATTGAGTTCAGGAACCGAAGACATGACCGAAGACACCATCAAACGCCGGGCCCGGGGATTGGATCGGGCGTTCGATATCCTCGATTTCCTCAAGGAAATCGGCCAGCCGCTGCGCCCGAACGATATTGCCAGCGGCATCGGCAGCCCCAAGTCCACGGTCTATGAACTGGTGGCGTCGCTGCTGGAGCGACGCATCCTCGAACCGGTGGGCAAGGACGGTCACGTCTACCTGGGCCGCCAGTTGTATTTTCTCGGGCAGGCGCACTTGCGGCATTTCGATTTGAGCCGCGAGGCTGACCAGGCCTTGCAGGAGATCGTGCGCCAGACCCGGGAAACGGCGCAGATGTGCCTGCTCAACGGGCGCAAATACACCGTCGCGCTGATGAAGGAAGGCGAGCGGCATTTCCGCATCTCATCGGACATCGGAGAAAACGCGCCAATCCCCTGGACGGCGTCCGGGCGCCTGCTGTTGGCGCATTTGAGTGACCAGCAGATCGTCGACCTGATCGATCCCGACGACTTCATTCTGCCGGACGGCGAGCGCCTGCCCCTGGAGCAATTCCTCAAGGAAATCCGCCAGGCCGGCCTCGATGGTTTTTTCTCCTTCGACAGCGTCGCCGACACCTTCACTCATTGCTTCGCCGCACCCGTCAAAGACCCCGGCGGCGTGGCCATCGCCACCCTGTGCATTGTCGCCCCACGGGCCGACGCCAAGAACAATTACGCCGACTACCGCCGGGTGCTGATCGAAAGCGCCAACAACCTGGCCCGTCGTATCAATGAATAGACAGCAACGGCCCTAGCGGCCGTGCGCGAGGAGTTCGAACATGTCATCTGCCATCCTTAATGCCTGCGTCGAGAAGGGCGCCGCCACCGTTGGCGCCCACCTGCTACGGGACGTCAGCCTGCCGGCGCTGGTGCTGCACCGCGCGGCCCTGGAGCACAACATCCGCTGGATGCAAGATTTCGTCACCCGCAGCGGTGCCGAACTGGCGCCCCACGGCAAGACCAGCATGACCCCCGCGCTGTTTCGCCGACAGCTGGAGGCCGGTGCCTGGGGCTTGACCCTCGCCACCGCCGTGCAGACCCGTGCCGCTTACGCCCATGGCGTGCGCCGGGTACTGATGGCCAACCAATTGGTGGGCACGCCGAACCTGGCGCTGATCGCCGATCTGCTGGCCGACCCAACGTTCGAATTCCATTGCATGGTCGATCATCCGGACAACGTCGCAGACCTGGGCGCCTACTTCGCCTCACGCGGCGTGCGGCTCAATGTGATGATCGAGTACGGCGTGGTCGGCGGTCGCTGTGGCTGCCGGACCGAGGCCGAGGTGTTGGCCCTGGCCGAGGCGATCCGCAGTCAGCCGGCGCTGGCGTTGACCGGTATCGAAGGCTACGAAGGGGTGATCCATGGCGACCACGCCATCAGCGGCATCCGCGCATTCGCGGCGTCGTTGGTACGGTTGGCGGTGCAGTTGCAGGACAACGGTGCCTTCGCCATCGACAAACCGATCATCACCGCCTCGGGGTCGGCCTGGTACGACCTGATCGCCGAATCCTTCGAAGCCCAGAATGCCCACGGGCGTTTCCTCAGCGTGCTGCGTCCTGGCAGTTACGTGGCCCATGACCATGGCATCTACAAAGAGGCCCAGTGCTGTGTACTGGAGCGCCGTAGCGACCTGCACGAAGGCCTGCGTCCGGCCCTGGAAGTCTGGGCCCATGTGCAATCGCTGCCGGAGCCGGGCTTCGCGGTGATCGCCCTGGGCAAGCGCGACGTGGCCTACGACGCCGGCCTGCCGGTGCCGCTCAAGCGCTACACGCCCGGATCGGACGCGGTGGCGGGGGACGACGTCAGCGGCTGCAAGGTGACGGCGGTGATGGACCAGCACGCGTTCATGAAGGTGGCCGCGGGGGTTGAGCTGCGTGTGGGCGACATCATTTCGTTTGGTACTTCCCATCCGTGCCTGACGTTCGACAAGTGGCGAGTGGGGTGTCTGGTGGATGAGCAGTTGCGGGTGGTGGAGAGCATGGAGACGTGTTTCTAGCCTTCAGACCGAGTCGCGGCTATCGCGAGCAAGCTCGCTCCCACAGGGGATGTTTGGCGGGCACAGATTGTGCGTTCACAACGACCCAAATGTGGGAGCGAGCCTGCTCGCGATAGCGGCCCGCCAGACACCACCGAACCATCAGGATCACCCATGAACCACCCCAAACCCCGCATCGCCCTGATCGGCGAATGCATGATCGAACTGCAACAATGCGCCGACGGCAGCCTGCTGCAAAGCTTCGGCGGCGACACCCTGAACACCGCGGTGTACCTGTCTCGCGCCTTGGGCGACAGCGGCGCGGTGGATTACGTCACCGCCCTGGGCGACGACAGTTTCAGCGACGCCATGTGTGAGCGCTGGGCCGAAGAAAATATCGGGCTGCAACGGGTCCAGCGTTTGCCTGGACGCCTGCCGGGTCTGTATTGCATCCAGACCGATGCGGCGGGCGAGCGGCGATTCCTCTACTGGCGCAACGAGGCGGCGGTGCGCGATTGTTTTACCACCCCGGCCGCCGCACCGATCCTGGCCGCATTGCCGGATTACGATGTGCTGTATTTCAGCGGCGTCACCCTGGCGGTGCTCGGTGAGCAGGGGCGTGGCAAACTTATCGAAGCCCTGATCGAAGCCCGTCGGCGCGGCGCTCAGGTGGTGTTCGACAACAATTACCGGCCAAGACTCTGGGCCTCGATCGAAGCGGTGCGGGCGGCGTATCGCAGCGTACTGCCTTACGTGGAGCTGGCGCTGTTGACCGTGGAAGACGAGCAGGCCTTGTTCGGTCATGCCGACAGCGAGGCGGTGTTCGCCGCCTATGCACAACTCGGCACGCCCGAGGTGGTGCTCAAGCGCGGTGCCGAGGCCTGTCTGATTCGTTGCGATGGGCAGTCCTATGAGGTGCCTGCCCTGCGGGTCGAGCGTGTTGTCGACACCACGGCGGCGGGAGATTCCTTCAGCGCCGCGTACCTGGCGAGCCGCTTGCTGGGCGGTGGCCCGGTGGAGGCGGCCGAGGCGGGGCATCGGTTGGCGAGCCGGGTGATCCAGGTGCCGGGGGCGTTGATGCCCAGGGACTGACTGTGCCGGGCCTGGGTCACCTTGTGGCGAGGGAGCTTGCTCCCGCTCGGCTGCGCAGCAGCCGCTTCAGCTTGTTGGGGCCTGCTTCGCAGGCCAGCGGGAGCAAGCTCCCTCGCCACAGGATCGGGTTGTCAGGGCAATGTCACTTCAATCGCGGTAGAACACCTGCACCAAGTGATAGCCGAATTTGCTCTTGATCGGCCCATGCACCACCCGCAAGGGCTTCTTGAAGATCACCGCGTCGATCGCACCGACCATCTGCCCTGGCCGCACTTCGCCCAGGTCGCCGCCGCGTTTGCCCGAGGGGCAGGTGGAGTATTTCTTGGCCAGCACATCGAAGGCTTCGCCCTTGGCGATGCGTTGCTTGAGCTGTTCGGCTTCTTCGGCGGTTTTCACCAGGATATGGCGGGCTTGGGCTTTCATTGCAGCGGTGACCTGAACGGTGCGACGGGGCGGCGATTATGCCTCAAGTCAGCTGCCATGGTTGATCATCGTCCGAATCTTGTTGGCCAGCAGATCGAGGGCGAAGGGCTTGGCGACCATGTCCATGCCCTGGTCGAGGAACCCCTGGCGTTCGGCGGCTTTCTGCGCGTACCCGGTCATGAACAGCACTTTGAGCTCCGGGCGGTGCTGACGGGCGATTTCCGCCAGTTGCCGGCCATTCATGCCCGGCAACCCGACGTCGGTCACCAACAGGTCGATACGCTGCTCCGATTCCAGCATGGGCAAGGCCGTCATGGCGTCCTGGGCCTCAAGGGCGGTGTAGCCCAAGGTCTTCAACAGGTCGAGCACCAGCATGCGCACCGCGGGTTCATCTTCCACCAGCAACACGGTTTCCCCAGCGATGGCTGGCGGTACGTCGATAGTCTCCGGCGTGGCGGGTTGCTGGGCCGGCGCAACGTGCAGGCGCGGCAGGTATAACTGCACCCGCGTGCCCTGGCCCGGCACACTGTCCAGGTTGAGGTGCCCCCCCGACTGTTGGGCAAACCCGTAGATCATCGACAAGCCGAGGCCGGTGCCCTGGCCGATGGGCTTGGTGGTGAAGAACGGGTCGAAGGCCTTGGCCAGCACGGCGGGGGTCATGCCGCTGCCATTGTCGCTGACGGCGATCATCACGTAGTCGCCGGCCTTGACCGGCTCCAGGGTGTTGATGTCCGTGCCGTCTAGGTAGACGTTGGCGGTTTCGACGACCAACTCGCCACCGTCGGGCATCGCATCCCGGGCGTTGATCACCAGGTTGAGCAGGGCGTTTTCCAACTGGCTGGCATCGGTGCTGACCGGCCACAGTTCGTGGGTCAGTTGCAGGCGTAGCACGATGTGATCGCCGGTGGTCCGGCTCAGCAGGTCTTCGAGCGAGCGCACCAGCTCGTTGGCGTCCAGCGGCTTGCGGTCCAGGGACTGACGGCGGGAAAACGCCAGCAGTCGATGGGTCAGGGCCGCGGCGCGGTTGGCCGAGGCCACTGCCGCTTCGGTGAAGCGCCCGATCTCGGCGGTGCGGCCGGCGGCGATGTAGCGTTGCATCAGGTCGAGGCTGCCGAGAATGCCGGTGAGCATGTTGTTGAAGTCATGGGCAATACCGCCGGTGAGCTGGCCCACGGCCTCCATTTTCTGCGCATGGCGCAGGGCTTCTTCGGCGCGCTCGCGTTCGAACATCTCGCTTTGCAGGCGCTGATTGGCTTCGGCCAGTTGCTGGGTCCGAGCGATGACCCGTTCCTCCAGTGTTTCGTTGAGGTTGCGCAGGGCTTCCTCGGTTTTGCGGCTCTCGGTTTCGTCGATCACGAAGATGTAGAAACCGTTCACCGCACCGTCCGCGCCGTGGCGGGGCAGGTAGTTGATCAGTGAATGGCGCGGGCGGCCGTCGCGATGGTCCGACTGCACGGCAAAGCTGCACGGCTTGCCGGCCAGGGCATCGGCGATCTGTTGGGCGCGGGCGGCATAGGCCTCTTCGCCGAGCACTTCACGGATGGTCTTGCCGTAAAGCTCCTGCGGGGTCAGGCCGTACCAGTCCAGGTAGGCGCTGTTGTTCAGCCGGAAGCGCTCTTCACGGTCCACGTAGCTGATGAGGATCGGCATGGCATTGATGATCAGCTGCAGCTCGGTCTGGCTCTGGCGCAGGGCCTGCTCGGTGCGCTTGCGTTCGGTCAGGTCCAGGGCCGCGCCAAGAAAACGCTTGGGCCGGCCGTGGCGGTCCTTGTAGCAACGGCCGCGCACGTACACCCAGCGTAATTCATCGTCGGGCTGCAACAGCCGGTACTCTTCGGCGTATTCGGTGCCATGGGTGATGCAGTGCTTGATGCTGCGGGCAACCATCGCCCGGTCCTCGGGATGCACGCCTTCGAGGTAGGCGCTGATGGGCAACTGGCGCGACAGGTTCGGGTCGACGCCATGCAACAGGGCGAAATGCGCGTCGGCAATGAAGCGGTCTTCACTGATGTCCCAATCCCAGGTGCCCAGCGCGTCGGCGGCGGCCAGGGCCAGTTGCAGGCGTTCTTCGCTTTCGTGCTGGGCCTTGAGGCTGGCCTCGGAGCGCCGTTCGAACTCCATGGCCAGGCGGCGGCGCTCGCTGGTCTCGATGGCGGTGACCAGGATGCCGGCGACGCTGCCGCTTTCGTCACGCACCGGGCTGTAGGTCAGGTCCAGCCAGACATCGCAGAGGCGGCCGGCGAAGGGCACGCGCCAGTGCTGATCGCGGCAGGTGTGCGTCTGGCCTTGCAACACGCGGTGGTAAATCCCTTCGCTCGTTTCTTTGAGTTCGGGCCATGCTGCATGGGTCGGCTGGCCGAACGCCCGGGGGTGCTTGTCACCGGTCAGTCGGCCGAAGGCGTCGTTGTAGAGATGGGACAGCTGCGGCCCCCACAGCAAGGCCATCGGCAAGGGCGAATGGAGCACGATGTCCACGGCGGTGTGCAAGCTCTGGGGCCAGTTTCGGGCAGCGCCCAACGGGGTCTTGGCCCAGTCCGTCTGGCTGACCAGGCGCTGTGTGTCGCTGCCGGCGGGTGTCGCGTTCATCACGCAATCCCTGGCTGTCGTGTCTGTACCACGGCGTCTACTATCCTCTGAGGAAAGTAAGTGCGGGTGGGTCTGAAGGATTTCATGTTCGGCTCAACTTGTTTCATTGATGTCTCGCGGAAGTTTCAGTCCATGGAAATCGATCCGTTATTGCGAATCCTGGCGAGCCAGGATGGTTCCGACCTGTACATGTCCACGGGGGCGCCGCCTTGTGCGCGTTTCGAGGGCGTGCTCAAGCCCTTGGGTAACGAGGCCTTCAAGGTCGGCGACATTGCCCGGCTCGCCGAGTCTTTGATGGACGCCGAACAGCGCCTTGAGTTCGATCGGGAATTGGAAATGAACCTGGCGATCTCCCTGGCCGGCGTCGGACGGTTCCGGGTCAATGTCTTCAAGCAGCGCAATGACGTGTCCATGGTGATCCGCAACGTCAAGCTGGACATTCCGCGCTTCGAAGACCTGAAACTGCCTCGGGTGCTGCTGGACAGCATCATGCAGAAACAGGGGCTGATGCTGTTCGTCGGCGCGACCGGCTCGGGCAAGTCGACTTCCCTGGCGGCGTTGATCGATTACCGCAATCGCAACAGCAGCGGCCACATCATCACCATCGAGGACCCGGTGGAGTATATCCATCGGCACAAGAAATCCATCATCAACCAACGGGAAGTCGGTGTCGACACCCGCAGTTTTCATGCGGCCCTGAAAAACACCCTGCGCCAGGCGCCGGATGTGGTGCTGATCGGCGAGATCCGCGACCGGGAAACCATGGAACATGCCCTGGCTTTCGCCGACACCGGGCACCTGGTGATTTCCACCTTGCATGCCCATAACGCCAACCAGGCCCTGGACCGGGTGATCAATTTCTTTCCGGAAGAACGTCGGCCGCAGTTGCTCAACGACCTGGGCAACAACCTCAAGGCGTTCGTTTCCCAACGCCTGGTGCGTACCCGTGCCGGCCAGCGGCGGGCGGCGGTGGAGGTGATGCTGGGCTCACCGACGGTGGCCGACCTGATTCGGCGCAACGAACTCGGCGAGCTCAAGGGCATCATGGAAAAGTCCGAGGAACTGGGGATGCAAACCTTTGACCAGGCCCTGTTCAACCTGGTGGTCGAAGGCGCCATCGATGAGGAGGAAGCCCTGAAAAATGCCGACTCGGCGAACAACCTGCGGTTGCGTTTGAAACTGCATACCGAGTCGGGTGCTGCGGCGCCACCGGCCGATCCGGCGGCGGGAGAGTGGGGGCTTATGGATTGATCGGAGTCTCAACGACACCGAGTCATCATTCATCGCGAGCAAGCTCGCTCCCACATGGGTTCTGCCAGTCACCGGAGATCCACTGTGGGAGCGAGCTTGCTCGCGATGAGGCCCTGACGGTCAGCTCGCAAGCTCCGGCCGATCCCGAAACTGCTCCAGCGCCCCAGGGTTGGCCAGGGCATCGGTGTTCTTCACCACCTCGCCATGCACCACATTGCGCACCGCCAACTCCACCACCTTTCCGCTGATGGTCCGCGGAATATCACTGACCGCCAGGATCTTGGCCGGCACATGGCGGGGTGTGGTGTGGGTCCGGATGACCTGGCGGATCCGTTGTTCCAGGGCTTTATCCAGCGTCACGCCATCGCGCAGGCGCACGAACAGCACCACCCGCACATCGCCTTGCCATTGCTGGCCGATGGCGACGCTGTCCAGCACCTGCTCGACCTTTTCCACCTGCCGATAGATT
Source organism: Pseudomonas sp. FSO-7 (assembly GCF_059579345.1). Lineage (NCBI taxonomy): Bacteria > Pseudomonadati > Pseudomonadota > Gammaproteobacteria > Pseudomonadales > Pseudomonadaceae > Pseudomonas > Pseudomonas sp. FSO-7. Next base: position 2,502,151 of record NZ_CM184193.1, read on the forward strand.
TCCGCCGTACCGATGCGCACGCCGCCCGGGTTGAGCACGGCGTCGGAGCGTCCATGGATCAACAGGCCGCCGTGGGGCAGTTCCTCGGCGTAGTCACCTTGGGCCCAGACCCCGGGGAACTGGGCGAAGTAGGACGCGCGCAGTTTTTCCTGCCGAGGGTCGTTCCATAAACCAATGGGCATCGCCGGGAAATGCCGGGTGCACACCAGCTCACCTTTTTCACCGATGACCGGGTTGCCGGCCTCGTTCCAGACCTGCACGGCCATGCCCAGGCTCTTGCCCTGCATCTCGCCTCGGCGCACCGGTGACAGCGGGTTGCCGTTGACGAAGCACGAGACAATGTCGGTGCCGCCGGACATCGAGGCCAGGCAGACGTCGGGCTTGAAGTCCCGGTACACGTAGTCGTAGCTATGGGGCGCCAGCGCCGAACCGGTGGACAAGAGGGTTTTCAGGCTGTCGAGGCGGTGCGTCTGCCGGGGCTTGAGGCCTTCGCTTTCCAGGGCCGCGAGGAATTTTGGGCTGGTGCCGAAGACGCTGATGCGCTGCTGATCGATCAGGTCCAGCAAGCGCTCGGGGCCGGGGTGGAACGGTGAGCCATCGTAGAGCACCACCGCGCTGCCCACGGCGAGGGCCGACACCAGCCAGTTCCACATCATCCAGCCGCAAGTCGTGTAATAGAACAGCCGATCCTCGGGGCCGAGGTCGACATGCAGGCCATGTTCCTTGACGTGTTGCAGCAGCACACCGCCGGTGCCGTGGACGATGCACTTCGGCACTCCGGTGGTGCCACTGGAGTACAGGATGTACAGCGGGTGGTCGAACGGAACGCTGACGAATTCCGGTTCGCCACCGGGTTGATAGAAGTCGTTCCACAGCGCGACCGCGGCCGAGGTCTTGAAGTCCTCGACGCGGGCGTCAGGCTGGGCATAAGGCAGCACGATCAGTTGTTGCAGCGACGGCAGCCGTTCGAGGATTTCATTGACCTTGGCGCGCTGGTCGATGACCTTGCCGGCGTAGCGATAACCGGCGCAGGTGATCAGCACCTTGGGCTCGATCTGGCCGAACCGGTCGATGACGCCCTGGGTGCCGAAGTCCGGTGACGAGCACGACCAGATGGCGCCCAGGCTGGTGCTGGCGAGCATCCCCACCAGTGTCTGCCAGGTGTTGGGCATGCACGCGGCGACCCGGTCGCCTTGGGTGACGCCAGCCGCTTGCAGGTTTTTTTGCAGGCCGGCGACATGGGCGGCGAGTTCGGCCCAGGTCAGTGGCTCCTGGCTGCCGTTTTCGGCCAGCGCCACCACGGCGACGGCGTCATCGCGGCGGCGCAGCAGGTGTTCGGCGAAGTTCAGCGTGGCGCCAGGGAACCACTGGGCGCTGGGCATGTGCGCACCCTCCACCAGTACTGCGTCGGGGGCTTGGTGAAAGCGGATCTCGAAGAAATCGACAATGGCCTGCCAGAAGGCCTCGCGCTGGTCGATGCTCCAGGCGTGCAGGGCAGGGTAGTCGTTCAGTTGCAGGTGATGCCGCGCGTTGACGAACCGGCGAAAGGCGTTCATGCGCGACTGGGCGATGCGTTCGGGGCTGGGTTGCCAGAGGATGTCGGACATGGGGGCCTCTTGTTCTTTCGGGCTTATAAACATTGCAGCACAAGGTGCTCCAGGTGGCGAGAAGCGCTTTCGTGGCGAGGGAGCAAGCTCCCTCGCCACGGGGGTTTTGGAGGGTTACTGAGCCAACCACCCACCATCAATATTCCACGCCGCGCCCCGCACCTGGCTGCCGGCTTCGCTGCACAGGAACAGCACCAGTTCCCCTAACTGCGGCGGGGTGACGAATTCCAGGGACGGCTGTTTCTCGGCCAACAGGTCATGCTGTGCCTGCTGCGGGTCGACACCGGTGGCAATGCGGTCGTCGATCTGTTTTTGCACCAGCGGCGTCAGTACCCAGCCCGGGCAGATGGCGTTGCAGGTCACGTTGCTGGTGGCGGTCTCCAGGCCGACCACCTTGGTCAGGCCGATCACCCCATGCTTGGCCGCGACGTACGCCGCCTTGCCTACCGAACCGACCTGACCGTGCACCGAGGCGACGTTGATAATCCGCCCCCAGCCCTTGGCCCGCATGCCTGGCAGGCTCAGGCGGGTGGCGTGGAACACCGAGGACAGGTTGATGGCAATGATCGAGTCCCAGCGCTCCACCGGGAAATCCTCCACGGCGGCCACGTGCTGGATCCCGGCGTTGTTCACCAGGATGTCCACTCCACCGAACTCGCGCTCGGCGTAGGCGAGCATGTCGGCGATCTGCGCCGGGTCGCTGACATCGGCCGGATGATGACCGACCTTGCCGCCGAACTGTTTCACCTCGGCGATCACCGTCGAGGCATCGCCGAAGCCGTTGAGGATCAGGTTGGCGCCGGCCTTGGCCAGGCTCAGGGCGATGCCCAGGCCGATGCCGCTGGTGGAGCCGGTGACCAGGGCGGTCTTGCCCGAAAGAGGGGTTGTCATGGGGAGCCTCACACAATGCCAGTGGCGTAGAACACAGCGATCACGAAGAACACCGCGAGGGTCTTGATCAGCGTAATGCAGAAAATGTCTTTGTAGGCCTCACGGTGGGTCAGCCCGGTCACCGCCAGCAGGGTAATCACTGCGCCGTTGTGGGGCAGGGTGTCCATGCCGCCGCTGGCCATGGCGGCCACCCGGTGCAGCACTTCCAGGGGAATGTTGGCGGCGTGGGCGGCGCTGATGAAACTTTCAGACATTGCCGCCAAGGCGATGCTCATGCCACCCGAGGCAGAGCCGGTGATGCCCGCCAGCAGCGTGACCGTCACCGCTTCATTGACCAAGGGGTTGGGAATGTTCTTGAGCCAGTCGGCCAGCACCAGGAAGCCCGGCAAGGAGGCGATGACCGCGCCGAAGCCGTATTCCGAAGCGGTGTTCATCGCCGCCAGCAACGCACCGCCCACGGCGCTCTTGCTGCCTTCGGCCAATTTGCTGCGAATGGCCCGGAAGCCGAACAGCAGGACCATGATGATGCCCACCAGCAACGCCGCCTGCACTGCCCAGATCGCGGTGAGCTTGGCGATGTCGCTGGTCACTGGCGTCGCCATGCCCGGCAGTGCCAGGCTGTGGGTCTTGCCATACCATTGGGGAATCCACTGGGTGAACAGCAAGTTCATGACCCCTACCGCCAGCAGCGGCGAAACGGCGATCCAGGGGTTCGGCAGCTTGATGTCTTCGGCGGTTTCCGGCTCGTTGCGCAGCTCGGTGCCGTAGCCTTCGCCCACGCGCTGGGCCTTGTTGCGCTGGCGTTGCAAAAACAGCATGCCGAGGCTGAACACGAAGATCGTACCGATCACCCCCAGCCACGGTGCGGCCCAGGCGGTGGTGTTGAAGAACGTGCTGGGGATGATGTTCTGGATCTGTGGCGTGCCGGGCAGGGCGTCCATGGTGAATGAGAACGCGCCGAGGGCGATGGTGGCCGGGATCAGGCGCTTGGGAATATTGCTCTGGCGGAACATCTCGGCGGCGAACGGGTACACCGCGAACACCACGACAAACAGTGACACGCCGCCATAGGTCAGCACGGCGCAGACCAGCACGATCACCAGCATGGCCTGGCGCGTTCCCAGCAAGCGAATCGCCGCGGCGACGATGGAGCGGGAGAACCCCGACAGCTCGATCAGCTTGCCGAACACCGCGCCGAGCAGGAACACCGGGAAATACAGTTTGATGAAACCGACCATTTTCTCCATGAACACCCCGGTGAAGGCAGGGGCGACGGCGGACGGGTCGGTGAGCAGGACGGCACCGAGGGCGGCGATGGGGGCAAAGAGGATAACGCTGTAGCCACGGTAGGCGGCAACCATTAGCAGCGCGAGGGCTGCCAAGGCAATGATCACACTCATGGTGTGTCTCCTGGATTGTTATTGTTGTGGTGAAGCTGTGGAGGGAGCTTTAGCGAGTTTTGTGCCAGGTGTGTAACTGGCTGAAATATAAGGGGATTGTTTGGATTTGGAGGGGTGGGCTAAAGATTTAGTCTCTGTTTTGAGATTTTTATGGGCTGGGCTGGCCTCATCACGAGCAAGCTCGCTCCCACAGTTGAACCGCGTACTTCAGAAGAACGCCGTCCCCATGTGGGAGCGAGCTTGCTCGCGATGAGCGCGATGCGCTCCAAAGCCGGATATCTATATTTTGAGAATTGAGTCTCTTTATTGAGACTCCGCAATCCCCAACGCCACCATCTTCTTGTACAACGTCGACCTCCCCAACCCCAGCCGCTCGGCCGCTTCGACCACCTTGCCCCCGCATTGCGCGAGGGTGGTTTCGATCAATTGCCGGTCGAAGCGCGCCCGGGCCTGGCTGAAGGTTTCATGGGGCAGGGGGGCGAAGCTCACGTCCGCTGGGCGCGTCACCGGTACGAAGGTCCCGATGGCCGCACGGATGTCCGCCGCCGTGAGCATCAGGTCATCGCTGAGCAGCGCGGCCCGTTCCAGTACATTGCGCAGTTCACGGATGTTGCCCGGCCAGGCGTGTTGCCGCAGCAGGTCGAGGGCGGCGGGGTTCAGTTCGTGCTGGCTGCGCAGCTCTTCCAGGATCGCCTCGCTCAAGGCCGGCAAATCATCCAGGCGTTCGCGCAACGGCGGGACCTGGATCGGCAACACGTTGAGGCGGTAATACAGGTCGGCGCGGAACTCTCCGCGCTTGATCGCCGCTTCCAGGTCCATGGAGGTGGCGGCGATGATTCGCACGTCGCTTTGCAGCACCTCGTTGGAGCCCACCGGTTCGTACTCTTTTTCCTGGAGCACCCGCAGCAGTTTGCTTTGCAGCGGCAACGGCATGTCACCGATCTCGTCGAGGAACAGCGTGCCGCCCTGGGCGATCTGCAGCTTGCCGGCGCGGCCCTTGCGGTCGGCCCCGGTAAAGGCTCCAGGCGCGGTGCCGAAGAATTCGGCTTCCAGCAGCGATTCGGGAATCGCCGCGCTGTTGATGCTGACGAACGCCTTGTGCGCGCGCGGCGAAGCACTGTGGATGGCCTGGGCCAGCAGCTCCTTGCCGGTGCCGGTTTCGCCGAGCAGCAACACCGGTGAATCGGCGCTGGCGCTGCGCCGGGCCCGTCGCTTGACCTCCAGGCCCGCGCTGCTGGTGCCAATGAAATGGGCAAAGTTGTACTTGGTTTGCCGCGCCCGCAGCAGCGAACGGGTGGAGGCCAGTTCTTCCTGCATGCTCAGATAGCGCTTGAGCATCGGCGACAGGCTGCGCAATTCATCGAACAAGGCAAAGCCGATGGCACCGATCACCGCGCCCGCGCTGTCGTGGATCGGCAGGCGCATCACCACCAGCGGCTCCTTGGGGGTGTCCTGCATGTCCAGCAGGATCGGCCGCCCGGTGCGCACCACTTCGCGCAACAGGCTGCCGGGAATCACGCTCTCGCACGCCCGACCAATCGCTTCCTGCGCCGAGTTCAGGCCGAAGCGCCGGGCGTAGCGTTCGTTCATCCAGACGATATTCGCGTCACGGTCGACAATCACCGTGCCTTCGCTGGACTGCTCGATGATCTCGAACAACGAACGGATCGCCAGCGTGCGCACGCGCTTGTAGTCCTTGAGGCTTTCGGTGGGGTTCATGGTCGGGTCCCGGATTGTGTGTTGCCTGTCAGGCCCTCATCGCGAGCAAGCTCGCTCCCACATTGGATCTTCAGTGCGACGCAGACCACTGTGGGAGCGAGCTTGCTCGCGATGGGGGCGACACAGGCTATGCCATGCGCCGGATTATGCCCACCCCGGCTGCGCCGCCGCCAACAACTCCTTGGTATAGGGATGCTGGGGCGCGTCGAACACGTCATGGCTGGCGCCTTGCTCGACCACTTTGCCGTCCTTGATCACGATCATGTCGTGGGCCAGGGCGCGGACCACCGCCAGGTCATGGCTGATGAACAGGTAGGTCAGGCCGTGCTTTTCCTGGAGCTGGCGCAGCAGCGCGACCACTTGTTTCTGCACGGTGCGGTCCAGGGCCGAGGTCGGTTCGTCCAGCAGGATCAGGGCCGGCTTGAGCACCAGGGCCCGGGCGATGGCGATGCGTTGGCGCTGCCCGCCGGAAAATTCATGAGGGTAGCGGTGGCGGCTCTGCGGGTCGAGGCCGACTTCCTCGAGGGCCTGGATCACCTGCGCTTCACACTGCTCGGGGCTGGACGGGCTGTGGACTTCGAGGCCTTCGCTGATGATCTGCTGCACCGACATGCGCGGGCTGAGGCTACCGAATGGATCTTGGAACACCACCTGCATTTTCTTGCGCCACGGCCGCAGTGCCTTGTGGGATAACTGCTCAAGGGCTTGGCCCTGGAAGTGGATGCTGCCTTCGGACTCGATCAGTCGCAGGATCGCCTGGCCAAGCGTGGACTTGCCGGAACCGGATTCGCCGACGATGCCCAAGGTCTTGCCGCGCTGGATGCTCAGGCTGATACCGTCCACGGCGCGCAAATATTCCTTGCGCCGGAACAGCCCGCCACCGAGGGCGAAACTCACGCGCAGGTCGCGCACCTGCAACACGTCTTCGCGCTCGTCCCGGGGCAGGGCTTCGCCTTCCGGTTCGGCGTGAAGCAGCTCGCAGCTATAGGGATGTTTCGGGGCGCTGAACAGGGTTTCGCACGGCGCCTGCTCGACGATTTCCCCGGCCTTCATCACGCACACCCGTTGAGCGATGCTGCGCACCAGGTTGAGGTCGTGGCTGATCAGCAGCAAGGACATGCCGAGCCGTTGCTGCAAGGACTTGAGCAACAGCAGGATCTTGCGTTGCACAGTCACGTCCAGCGCCGTGGTCGGTTCGTCGGCAATCAACAGTTCCGGCTCACAGGCCAGGGCCATGGCGATCATCACCCGTTGCCGCTGGCCGCCGGACAGTTGATGGGGGTAGGCCTTGAGTCGCTCGGCGGGTTTCTGGATGCCCACCAGGGCCAGCAGCTCGAGAATGCGCTGGCGCGCCGCCTTGCCGCCCAGGCCCCGGTGCAGCATCAGGGTTTCACCGATCTGTTTCTCGACGCTGTGCAGCGGGTTCAGCGAGGTCATCGGTTCCTGGAAGATCATGGCGATGCGGTTGCCGCGCAACTCCCGCAGGGTCTTGGCCTCGGCGCCCAGCAGTTCCTGGCCGCGATAGCGAATGCTGCCGGTAGTGCGGGTGCCGCTCTCGGGCAGCAATTGCAGGATCGAATGGGCTGTCACCGACTTGCCGGAACCCGACTCGCCCACCAGGGCCAGGCATTCGCCAGGGCGGATGTCCAGGCACAGGTTGCGCACCACCGTCTGGTCGTTGAAGGCCACGCTCAGGTCGCGGATTTCGATCAGGTTTTTGCTCATCTCAAGGGTCCGCTTCATGGCTGTTTTCAAGAGCGTGGGTCGAACGCGTCTCGCAACGCTTCGCCGATAAACACCAACAGGGAAAGAATCAGCGCCAAGGTGAAAAACGCCGTCAGTCCCAGCCACGGCGCTTGCAGGTTTTGCTTGCCCTGGGCGATCAACTCGCCCAGGGAGGCGCTGCCGGCCGGCATGCCGAAACCGAGGAAGTCCAAGGCGGTGAGGGTGGAGATCGCCCCGGTGAGGATGAAGGGCAGGTAACTCAGGGTGGCGTTCATCGCGTTGGGCAGGATATGCCGTACGATCACCTTGCGGTCGGACAAGCCCAGAGCCCTGGCGGCTTTGACGTATTCCAGGTTGCGCCCGCGCAGGAACTCGGCGCGGACCACGTCCACCAGGGCCAGCCAGGAAAACAGCGCCATGATCCCCAGCAGCCACCAGAAATTCGGCTCCACAAAGCCGGACAGGATGATCAACAGGTAGAGCACCGGCAGCCCGGACCAGACTTCCAGCAGGCGTTGCCCGAGCAGATCCACCCAACCGCCGTAATAACCCTGCAACGCACCGGCGGCGATGCCGATCAGCGCGCTGATGGCGGTCAGGGCCAGGGCGAACAGGATCGACACCCGCGCGCCGAAGATCACCCGGGCCAGCACGTCCCGGGACTGGTCATCGGTGCCCAGCCAGTTCACGGTGGAGGGTGGGCTCGGGGCCGGCTGGTTGAGCTCGTAGTTGGGGGTGTCGTCGCTGAACGGGATCGGTGGAAACCACAGCCAGCCGCCGTCCTTGTGAATCAGGTTCTGCACGTAGCTGCTGCGGTAGTCGGCCTGGAACGGCAACTGCCCGCCAAAGGCCTGCTCGGTGTAGCGCTTGAACGCCGGGAAATACAACGAGCCCTGGTAGCTGACCACCAGTGGCTTGTCATTGGCGATCAATTCGCCGCCCAGGCTCAGAATGAACAGGCCGATGAACAGCCACAGTGACCACCAGCCCCGACGGTTTTTCTTGAAACGTTCGAAACGCCGACGGCCCAAGGGAGAAAGCTTGAACATCAGGCGTTCCTCGCGGCGAAGTCGATGCGCGGGTCCACCAGGGTGTAGCAGAGGTCGCCGATGAGTTTGATCAGCAGGCCGAACAGCGTGAAGATGAACAGCGAGCCGAACACCACCGGGTAATCCCGGGACACCGCGGCCTCGTAGCTCATGCGTCCCAGGCCGTCGAGGGAAAAGATCACCTCGATCAGCAAGGAGCCGGCGAAGAACACGCTGATGAATGCCTGGGGAATGCCGGAGACCACCAGTAGCATCGCATTGCGGAATACGTGACCGTAGAGCACCCGCTGTTCGCTCATGCCCTTGGCCCGCGCCGTGACCACGTACTGGCGGGTGATTTCATTGAGGAACGAGTTCTTGGTCAGGATCGTCAGGGTGGCGAAGCCGCCGATCACCAGCGAGGTGACCGGCAGCACCAGATGCCAGAAGTAATCGGCGATCTTGCCCAGGGTCGACAGCGACTCGAAGTTGTCCGACACCAGCCCGCGCACCGGAAACCAGTTCAGCGAGGTGCCGCCGGCGAACATCACGATCAGGAACATCGCGAAGAGGAACGCTGGCATGGCGTAGCCAATGATGATCGCGGTGCTGCTCCACACATCGAATGCCGAGCCATGGCGCACGGCCTTGCGAATGCCCAGGGGGATCGACACCAGGTACGTGATCAGGGTCGCCCAGAGCCCGAGGGAGATGGTCACCGGCATCTTTTCCAGGATCAGGTCGGTGACCGTGGCACCGCGGAAGAAGCTCTTGCCGAAGTCGAGGCGGGCGTAACTGCTGAGCATCAGCCACAAGCGCTCGTGGGCCGGTTTATCGAAGCCGTATTGTTTCTCGATGTCCTTGATCAGTTGCGGGTCCAGGCCACGACTGGCGCGGGAACTGCCGGTCATCTCACCGCCCGAGCTGCCGACACTGCTGCCGCCGATGCCTTGCAGATGGGCGATGGCCTGTTCCACCGGCCCGCCGGGTGCGGCCTGCACGATGACGAAGTTCACCAGCAGGATGATCACCAGCGTGGGAATGATCAGCAACAGGCGCCGCGCAATATAAGCCCACATCAATGCGGCCCTCCGGGTGTGCCGCGCCTGATGCGTTCGGCGCGCATCTGCTCGTTGGTCAGCGGTGTGGTGCTCACTTCCCACCAGCTTTCGATGGCCTCGTCATTGCTGGCCTGAACTTTTGGCATGCCGAAGCGGTTCCACCACACGGTCGAGCTGCCCGGCGGGTAATAGTTGGGGATCCAGTAGTAATTCCACTGCAGCACCCGGTCCAGGGCGTGGGCATGGCGCAGCATGTCGGCTTGGGTGGTGGCCTTGACCAAGCCGTCGATCAGCGCATCCACCGCTGGGTTCTTCAAGGCCATGTAGTTGTTGGCCCCCGGATCGTTGGCGGCCGCCGAGCCGAAGTAATTGTAGAGTTCCATGCCTGGCGAGGTGCTGACGGGGTAGCCGGTGATGATCATGTCGTAGTCGCGACTCATCAGGCGATTGACGTACTGGGAGGCGTCGATGCGGCGAATGCTCATGTCGATGCCGATTTGCGCCAGAGTGCGCTTGTAGGGCAGCAGCAGGCGGTCGATACCGTTCTGACTGTTCAGGAACGTGAAGCTCAGCGGTTCGCCCTCGGCATTCACCAGGCGGTCGCCGTCGGGTTTCCAGCCGGCCTGTTCCAGCAGGGCCAGGGCTTGCAGTTGCTTATCGCGGATCACGCCGCTGCCGTCGGTTTTCGGAGCCTGGAAGACCTGGGTGAAGACTTCGTCGGGAATCTGCCCGCGCAACGGCTCCAGAATCGCCAGCTCGCCGGCATCGGGCAGTTTGCGGGCGGCGAGGTCAGTGTTGGAAAAGTAGCTCTGCTGACGCACATAGACGTTGCGCATCATCTGGCGGTTGCTCCATTCGAAATCCCAGAGCATGGCCAGGGCCTGGCGTACTCGGCGGTCCTGGAACTGCGGTTTTTGCAGATTGAAGACAAAGCCTTGGGCGGTCTGGGGCGCCTCTTTGGCCAGGTGAGCCTTTTGCAGGCGCCCGTCCTGCAGGGCTGGGCCGTCATAGCCGATGGCGTAGCCGGTGGCGGAGAATTCGCGGTTGTAGTCGTAGGCACCGCCGCGCAGCACCTGGCGGGCGACGTCGGTGTCGCCAAAGTACTCGATGCTGAAATGGTCGAAATTGTAGAGCCCGCGACTGACCGGCAAGTCCTTGCCCCACCAATCGGCATTGCGTTCGAACGTGATGCTGCGCCCGGAATCCACCTTGCTCACCCGGTAAGGACCACTGCCCAGTGGCGCCTCGTAGCCGCCACCGTTGGCGAAATCGCGGGTCTTCCACCAATGTTCGGGAAAGACCGGCAGGGTGGCGATGTCCAGGGGCAGGGTGCGGCTTTCGTTGTTCTTGAAGTTGAAGCGCACGGTGCGCTCGTCCTCGACCACGACGTCCTTGACCGCTGCGAACTGGGTGCGATAGCGCAGGCTGCCTTGGGTCATCAACAGCTCGAAGCTGTAGCGCACGTCCTGGGCGGTGATGGGCTTGCCATCGGCGAAGCGGGCCTTGGGGTTCAGGTAGAAACGCAGGGACAGGCCATCGTCGCTACGCTCCATCTTCTGCGCCACCAGGCCATAAACGGTATAGGGCTCGTCCAGCGAGCGCTGGGCCAGTGGCGAGTACAGCATCCCGTCGATCTGGCTGACGCCGATGCCTTTGTCGATGTAGGGCAGGATGTGGTCGAAATGGCCAATTTCCACGGCCGAGCGGCGCATGGTGCCACCTTTTGGGGCCTGGGGGTTGGCGTAGGCAAAGTGGCCGAAGCCTTCGGCATATTTGGCGGGTTCGCCATAGACGGTCAGGGCATGTTGCGGTGCTGCATCGACGTCTGAAGCGCCTGTCAGCAGGACCGCGGCAATCAATAGCAGTGAAGGGAACGCCAGTCGCATTGTCAGCCTTAGAGCCGGGTGATCGATGACACGATTTGTACGCGAGCGGCGCCTGAATCGCCAGCCCTTGTGACGAGGGATTATCTGTAGGAGCAAGGCCTGTAGGAGCAATGCCTGTGGGAGCAATGCCTGTGGGAGCAATGCCTGTGGGAGCAATGCCTGTGGGAGCAAGGCTTGCCCGCGATTGCTGCGCCGCGGACCAACAGATGTTCCGCGTTATCGTTCATCGCGGGCAAGCCTTGCTCCCACTAGGGACCATCAATCCTGGCGGCTGGTGACTTCCAGCAGGTGGTAGCCGAACTGGGTCTTGACCGGGCCTTGGACGGTATTGAGCGGTGCGCTGAACACCACGGTGTCGAATTCCTTGACCATCTGGCCCGGGCCGAACGAACCCAGGTCGCCGCCCTGACGGCTGGACGGGCAGGAGGAGTTGGCCTTGGCAATTTCGGCGAAATCGGCGCCGGCCTCGATCTGGGCCTTGAGTTCGTTGCACTTGTCTTCGGTGGAAACCAGGATGTGACGGGCAGTGGCTTTGGCCATGGGGCAAATTCCTTTCGATGTATTTAAAGGTGTTGAGCCTACCGGATTCATTGGCGGGGTGTTGTCAAAATTGCGTCAAAACCTTGGGCCTGGCGATCAAAGGCCGGCTTTGCGCAGGCGCTCGGCGTGGCGCAGGTAAAGCTCTGCGGGGTCTGTCCCCTTGCAGGCCTTGCCGCTTCCCGGGTTGATAGCCTCCAGGTGATCCATGGGATAGTCGGAGCGAATGACCTTGCCCAGGTGTGAACTGAAGCGCCCCACCAGGCCGTCGTTCTGCCCGGCTTCGGTGATGAAGTACTCGGAAAAGGCGCGGCAGTAAACTTGCAAAGGCTGCCGTTCTTTATCCGTAGATTCTTGCAACGTGCCGCTCCATGAGTAGTAGCGCACACCGTTGACCCGGTCCGGACCGTTCCCGCCCCAATGCTTTGGCAGGCCCTGGGGGTATTTGTCATTGAAGGCGCCCACACCCTCAGTGGTCAGCGCCGCCAGTGCGGTGACGGCGGCCGGCGATAGCAGCGCCTGGCCGTTCAGCAACGAGATGAAATCGGCGAACAGCGTGGCGACGCACCTTGCCACATGGCCTGGTAGCCGTCCGGGGGTCAGGGCCTTGCGCAGGAAGTCGGCCAGTTCGGAGCCGTGGTTGGGGCCGCTGACCGACGTGACCGAGGCTACTTTTTCGGGTGCCAGCGCGGCAGCATAGCGGGCGGCCAGCGCACCCTGGCTGTGGCCGATCAGGTTAACCCGGGTGGTACCGGTGCCGGCCAGGATCCGATCGATCTGAACCAGCAGTTGTTCGCCCCTGGCCTCGTTGGAGTGGGTGGCCGACAAGTATGGGATGAACACCCGGGCACCGCCTGCGCGTAGGACCTGTTTGATGTCATGGAAAAGTTCGAAGCCGCCGATCTTGTCAAACCCGAACAACCCATGGACCAACAGGATGGGAAATTGAGTGGTTGCATTCCGTTGCATGTTCGTACCTTTTTCGAAGAGGTTCACCTTGAATTTGCGACCTCACTCTAATGCAGGCTCAGCCTGTGCGGTGTAGGAAGAAACCGCCCTGATCCAAGGAAACCGGCATAAAAAAAGTGGGAAGAGTGAGAAGAAGTCCGGTGGTACTCAAAGATGTAGGAGGCCTCCTATAAGCGTTGTCGTTTGCAGCTACAGGTTGGAGCGTCAAGGGACCACTCCCGCTGTCGCCTTGTCTGGCTGTGGGTTTGCCGCGGGCGGGTTTTAATGGTTTCACCAGGCACCGTTATGGGAACGGTGCCTTTATCCAAGGAGTGGAGCCTGTACATGATCACCTATCCATCGCTTCAACGATCTCGTTCAACCTCAGGAACAAGGCTGCCGCCGCCGGTCCTGGCAGCGGCCAGGGATGGGGTGATCAACCCCGCTTGGCGCAAGACCGTTGTTACCGTCAAGCCTTATCCCATGATGACGTGCGGGGATGAGGTGCTGCTGCGTTGGCACGGCCTCAACAACGATGGCGAACCCTACCGGCATGAAGTGGCCGGGTTCGTCACGGAGCGGCAAGTGGGGCGAAACGTCGTGTTCGTCGTGCGCGAACCGCATATCGCCGAGTTGGACGGCGGCTCGCTGGCGATTTCCTACCAGGTGACGGGCAAACAGTTGCCGGCCGCGCTGGTTTCGGACCCCCTGCAACTGGAAATTGGCGATGCATCGCCGCAACTGCTGCCTGCCATTGCCAACGATGCGGTGGGGGGGAGTCTCGATCCGAATCGGGTGCCTGAAGGAACGTGGGTGAGCATTCGGCCCTACGCGAGGATGGCGGTCGGCGATCGCGTGATCCTGACTGCCAGCAAGGATTTCAAGGCGTTGTGGCGCGATGTGCTGGACATAGAAGCCCATGCGGTCGGTCGTGAGGTGTCGCTCTGGATCGATCATTCGCTGATCGCCCCCCATGTGGGACACGACCTTGCCTTGGCCTATGTCGTCAGGCGTGGACACTCGGTGCGTCGGGCTGAGCCCTTGTCGTTGCACATCGGTCCGCTGCAGCGCCCTGCGCTGAAGCCTCTGCAGATTCGAGGGATGAGCGACGGGTGGCTGGAGGCCGACGAGCTGCAAGAGGGGGTGACGATTGTCATTGATGAGCCCGGGCTTGAGGCGGGCGAGCTGGTCTGGTTGCAGTGCAACGGCAGCTCCGCTTATGTGCTTGAGCGCGAAATCACCGAGGCCACGGCAGGTAAACCGCTCGTGTTTGTGATGCCTGCAAGTTACTGGCAGGACCAGCGCGACAGGTCGGTGAGTGTGTTCTATCAGGTCGAGCGCCTGGATGACGTCAGCCAGCGGTCCGAGTGGGTGACGGTCCGGGTGCGTTCCAAGGCGCCCGGCTGAGCGAAGGCTTGCACAGCCTTTGTGGGAGCTTGCTCGCGATGGCGTCAGTTCAGCCAGCCTGATGTTGTCTGGCACACCGTCATCGCGAGCAAGCTCGCTCCCACAAAGAGGCCCAGGCTTCCCCCTGATTCCAGGGGGCGGTGGGGTCGGACCTCAAGCTGGCAATTGCAACCTGCGATGAGCCTCGCGCAACAACTGCTCGGTGGACTCCCAGCCCAGGCAACCATCGGTGACCGAGACGCCGTAGCGCATCGACGGACCCAGTGGCTGGCAGCCTTCGAACAGGTGGCTTTCGAGCATCATGCCGATCAGGGAACGGTTCCCTTGCAGCCGTTGTTCCAGCACGTCATTGAACACCTGCGGCTGGCGCAACGGGTCTTTGCCGCTGTTGGCGTGGCTGCAGTCCACCATGATCCGCGCCGGTATCTTGAGGCGGGTCAGGTCGCTGTGTATCTGCGTGACGCTCTGGCGATCATAGTTCGGCCCGCGATGGCCGCCGCGCAGCACCAGGTGGGTGTCGGGGTTGCCCGGTGTCTGGATGATCGCCGGATGCCCCTGGCTGTCGACGCCGAAATGCCGATGGGGGTGGGCGGCAGAGCGCATGGCGTCGCAGGCAATGCCAACCCCGCCGTCCGTGCCGTTCTTGAAGCCCACCGGCATGCCCAGGCCGCTGGCCATTTCCCGGTGGATCTGCGATTCGGTGGTGCGAGCGCCGATGGCGACCCAACTGAGCAGGTCATCGAAGTAATTGGCGGCCATGGGTTGCAGCAGTTCGGTGGCGACGGGCAGGCCCAGTTGCAGCATCTCGCGCATCAGCTCCCGGGACAAGGTCAGGCCGGCGGCCATGTCGTCGCTTCCATCCAGGCCGGGATCGTAGGCCAAGCCTTTCCAACCCACAGTCGTGCGGGGCTTTTCCACGTAGGCGCGCATGACCAGCAGCATGCTGTCGCTCACTTCGTGGGCCAGGCGAGCCAGGTTGGTGGCGTATTCGAGGGCGGATTTCGGGTCATGGATCGAGCAGGGGCCGATGATGACCAGCAGGCGGGAGTCTTCACCGTCGAGGATCGCGCGGATGGCCTGGCGGTGGACGCTCACTTGATGGCTCAACGCGGTGCCGAGCGGCAATTGGTGCTTGAGTTGCAACGAGCTCGGCAGACGCAGGGTCAGGGCTTCGTTGGCAGGGTTGAGCGTGGACAGCGGCACAGCAGAGACGGACGAATTCATGATTTTGGCTTCCTGGACGGGCGGCGGGTTCGTTCCCGCGCCGGTCCTAGTGGGGTGTTCGACAATTGGCCGTATGGGCCCGCAATTGAGGCTTGCCACCGGTAGGTGACCGATCGGAGGCGGCAGGCTGTCCCGAGCGGTGGCTGGTAAATCGCCAGGCGGAAAAACTGTCGTAACGGTAATAAGTGGCGTAGTTCATGGCTCAATCCTCAAGTTGTCTGGTGTTGCGAATGTGTGGGGCCGAAAAAACAAAACCCCCGGTCGGGAGGCCGACCGGGGGTTTGGAAAACTCTGGAAGGCGACCCGTTTAAAGTGGGCGCCGGTTGGGTATCAGGCGCGCCAGTGGCTAAACCAATACCCAAAATAAAAGCTGACCGGAGTTTCAACGCTGTTCGCCCGGGCAGCCGCAACCGAGCGCGGGGCGCTGGCGGTGTTAAGCGGTGAGAGGGCGTTGAACATGGTCTGTCTCCGATGAATGGCCCTGAGCTTACTAGAGGGCAGGGCGGCGGTTCAATCAGAAAATTCTATCGAGGGCATTCAATTGTTCGCCCTGGCTTGAGTCCACCGGGCTTTATGACACACTTGAGGTTTGCACCGCCTCCCAGGGATGACCCATGACCGTTCCAGCGTTCGCCGCCGCCCAATCGATTTCCGTCGCGGGAGACATTCGCGCCAACCTCGCGTGTCATCAGCGTTTCATGCTGGCAGCCGCTGAACAGGGTGTGCAGTTGCTGGTCTTCCCGGAATTGTCGCTCACCGGTTACGAACGTGGCCTGGCGGCGGGTCTGGCGATCCTGCCGGAGGATGCCCTGCTGCAACCGCTGCGTGACCTGGCGCAAGAACTCGGCCTGACCGCCGTGGTGGGCATGCCCATTCGACTGTCGGCCGATGCTCCGGTGTTGATCGGCGCGCTGGTCCTCGGCGCTGACGGCTCCCTCGGGGTGTACAGCAAGCAACATCTGCACCCAGGGGAAGAAGTCGCCTTCGCTTCGGGCCATGGTGGCTCGATGCTGACAATGGGGGAGGATCGCATCGCCCTGGCGGTGTGTGCCGATTTTTCCCACGCCAGCCATGCGGCCGCGGCAGCCGGGCAGGGCGCTACGCTGTATGCAGCGGGGGTGTTGATCACCGAGGGTGGCTATGTGGCCGATACGACGTTGTTGCAAGGCTATGCCCGACAGCATGCCATGACCGTGCTGATGGCTAATCATGGCGGCGTCACTGGCGGTTGGGAATCGGCTGGCCGCAGCGCTATCTGGGGCCCTGATGGCTCGCTGCTCGCAGCGGCGCCAGGCACGGGCGAGCTGCTGGTGGTTGCCCGCCGCGACGCCAACGGCTGGGCCGTGCAAGTCGTGCCGGTGACCAACGGCGGATGAAGTCCTCATGAGCTTTGAGTGGCGTGCTGCAACGAACGGGGACATCGACTTCGCCCGGCAGCTGACCTGCGACAACATGCTTCCTTATTACCTCAGGCATGATTTGCTCTGGCAGGACGAAGCATTCGATCTGGCCTGGATCATTCGCCAGAACTGGATAATCAGCCGTGCAGGCCAGGCGCTGGGCTTTGTGAGTCTCAGTCGTGATGCCCGGGCGTTGTATATCCGGGAGTTGCAGATAAGCGAGGCGTTCCGCGGGCAGGGCGCCGGGACCTGGGCGATCGGACAGGTTTGGGACCTGGTGGCGCTGGAACGTCGGCCGGCGCTGCGCCTGACGGTGTTCAAGGATAATCCGGCCAGGGCGTTGTACGAACGCATGGGCCTGCGTGTCGTGGGCGAGGACGAGTGTTTCCTGAGGATGCAGCGAGACGCCGGTGCTTGAAGCCTCGGATGCCGTGCCGATAAAGATGCGTTGTAACTTTTATCTGTCCCTTTGCGCTAGGTCTGCCGGATGCTTTTTGCTAAGGTGTTGTGCAACCCAAATAAGACCAAATCGTGAGGTGTCTGCTTGATTAGGGTGTTAGTGGTCGATGACCATGATCTCGTCCGTACGGGCATTACACGAATGCTGGCTGACATCGATGGCTTGCAGGTAGTTGGCCAGGCTGAATCCGGGGAAGAGTCCCTGATCAAGGCGCGTGAATTGAAACCCGACGTGGTGTTGATGGACGTCAAGATGCCCGGCATCGGCGGTCTTGAAGCCACGCGCAAGCTATTGCGCAGTCACCCGGACATCAAGGTGGTCGCGGTGACCGTCTGCGAAGAGGACCCATTTCCCACCCGGCTGTTGCAGGCGGGCGCGGCGGGCTACCTCACCAAGGGCGCGGGCCTGAACGAGATGGTCCAGGCCATTCGTCTGGTTTTTGCCGGGCAACGCTACATCAGCCCGCAGATCGCCCAGCAATTGGCGATCAAGTCGTTCCAGCCGACCAACGATTCGCCCTTCGACGCACTGTCGGAGCGGGAAATCCAGATTGCCCTGATGATTGTCGGTTGCCAGAAGGTGCAGATCATCTCCGACAAGCTGTGCCTGTCGCCTAAAACCGTTAACACCTACCGTTACCGTATCTTCGAGAAGCTTTCGATCAGCAGTGACGTCGAATTGACACTGTTGGCCGTGCGCCACGGCATGGTCGATGCCAGCGCCTGAAAATGACTGAATTGTTTGATCCCAGCGCGTTCCTCTCCACCTGCAGCGGTCGCCCCGGCGTGTACCGCATGTTCGACAGCGACGCGCGCCTGCTTTATGTCGGCAAGGCCAAGAACCTCAAGAAACGCCTGGCCAGTTATTTCCGCAAAACCGGCCTAGCGCCGAAGACTGCCGCCCTGGTGGGGCGCATCGCGCAAGTCGAAACGACGATCACCGCCAATGAAACCGAGGCGCTGCTGCTCGAGCAGACGCTGATCAAGGAATGGCGCCCGCCGTACAACATCCTGCTGCGCGACGACAAATCCTACCCTTACGTGTTCCTGTCCGACGGGGCCTTTCCGCGCCTGAGCATTCATCGCGGGGCGAAGAAGGCCAAGGGGCGGTATTTCGGCCCTTACCCCAGCGCCGGCGCGATTCGTGAAAGCCTTAGCCTGCTGCAGAAGACCTTCTTCGTTCGCCAGTGTGAAGACAGCTACTACAAGAATCGCACCCGGCCCTGCCTGCAGTACCAGATCAAGCGCTGCAAGGCGCCTTGCGTGGGGTTTGTCGAGCCGCAGGTCTACGCCGAGGACGTGCGTCACTCGGTGATGTTCCTGGAAGGGCGCAGCAATGCGCTGACCGATGAACTGTCGGCGGCCATGGAGGACGCGGCGGTCAACCTTGAATTCGAACGGGCCGCCGAGCTGCGTGATCAGATCGGCCTGTTGCGCCGCGTGCAGGACCAGCAAAGCATGGAAGGCGGCAGCGGCGATGTCGATGTGATCGCCGCGTTCATCAACCCGGGCGGCGCCTGCGTGCATTTGATCAGCGTGCGCGGCGGTCGGGTGCTGGGCAGCAAGAACTTCTTCCCCCAAGTGGGTATCGAGGAAGACGTGGCCGAGGTCATGGCGGCTTTCCTGGGCCAGTACTACATCAGCAGTCCGGAACGCGACTTGCCTGCCGAGTTGATCGTCAATGTGGTCCATGAAGATTTCCCGGCCCTGATCGAAGCCATCGACAAGCTTCGCGGTCGCGAACTGACCATCAGCCACCGCGTTCGCGGCACTCGTGCCCGTTGGCAGCAACTGGCCGTGACCAACGCCGAGCAGGCCCTGGGCGCGCGCCTGGCCAACCGTCAACACGTGGCGGCGCGGTTCGATGCCCTGGCCGATGTCCTTAACCTGGACGAGCCGCCGCAACGGCTGGAGTGCTACGACATCAGCCATTCCAGCGGCGAGGCGACCGTGGCGTCCTGCGTGGTGTTCGGTCCGGAAGGCCCGATCAAGTCCGATTACCGCCGTTACAACATCGAAGGCGTCACGCCGGGCGATGACTACGCGGCGATGCACCAGGCATTGATGCGACGCTTCGGCAAGCTGAAGGACGGGGAGGGCAAGTTGCCAGACATCCTCCTGGTGGACGGCGGCAAAGGCCAGTTGTCCATGGCCCGCGATGTACTCAATGAGCTGATGGTCCCCGACCTGATCCTGCTGGGCGTGGCCAAGGGCGCGACGCGCAAGGCCGGCTTCGAGACCTTGTACCTGAACGACGCCGCCCATGAGTTCACCCTCAAGGGCGATTCACCGGCGCTGCACCTGATCCAGCAGATCCGCGACGAAGCCCACCGTTTCGCCATCACCGGACACCGTGCCCGTCGTGGCAAGACGCGCCGTACGTCTACACTCGAAGGTGTGGCAGGCGTCGGTCCGACGCGCCGTCGCGACTTGTTGAAACATTTTGGTGGATTGCAGGAACTGTCTCGTGCCAGCATCGAGGAGATAGCCAAAGCACCCGGTATCAGTAAAAAGCTCGCAGAGTCGATTTATGCAAACCTGCACAGCGAGTAGAATGCCCGTCAACCTTGTAGCCAGTTGTGCCGATGAATATCCCAAATCTGATTACCGTTCTACGCGTCCTGCTCATTCCGATCTTCATTTTGCTGTTCTATTTGCCGTACCACTGGAGCTACGTGGCCTCCGCCTCGGTTTTCGCCTTCGCCGCCGCGACGGATTGGCTGGATGGTTACCTGGCCCGACGCCTGGAGCAGAGCACGCCGTTCGGTGCCTTCCTCGATCCGGTGGCCGACAAGCTGATGGTCGCGGTGGCACTGGTGCTGCTGGTACAAGAACACGGCAACCTCTGGCTGACCTTGCCGGCGGCGGTGATCATCGGCCGCGAAATCGTCGTCTCGGCGCTCCGTGAATGGATGGCCGAGCTGGGCGCCCGTGCCCAGGTCGCGGTGTCGAACCTCGGTAAATGGAAAACCGCCGCGCAGATGCTGGCGCTGGTGATCCTGCTGGCCAACCCCTCGGACTTCAGCTTCTGGGTGCTGTTGGGCTATGCATTGCTGTTGGTTTCCGCTGGGCTGACGCTGTGGTCGATGGTCC
Source organism: Pseudomonas sp. FSO-7 (assembly GCF_059579345.1). NCBI lineage: Bacteria > Pseudomonadati > Pseudomonadota > Gammaproteobacteria > Pseudomonadales > Pseudomonadaceae > Pseudomonas > Pseudomonas sp. FSO-7. The sequence goes on from NZ_CM184193.1 coordinate 2,522,536, forward strand.
AATACCTGCGCGCCGCCTGGCCGCATCTGCGGACGGATGTAGAGCCGAAATAAAACTTTTTTGAATCAAAGGGTTGACGGCGTAATCTGAATCTATAGAATGCGCCACACCAAGACGCGGGAATAGCTCAGTTGGTAGAGCACGACCTTGCCAAGGTCGGGGTCGCGAGTTCGAGTCTCGTTTCCCGCTCCAAGATTCACAAAAAAGCCACTCAGATGAGTGGCTTTTTTGTGCCTGAAAAATGCCCCGGCGTGACATGCATTGCGCTGGAGGTTCGAGCACGTCAGTCGGTAGGCAGGTGCAGCTGCACCTCCATAGCGTCATGAAGGAGGCGGACGACCTCGATCGCGTCGTCGTTTGCCACACGATAGAACACGACATGGTGCGGGCTTTTGACCGTCCCATGAGGGTGTTTGGCCTGCTGGCGTGAATAGATGAGGTGATAGCTGCGAAGGCCCGGTGCAAGCTCATCACGGTCGTGGCTGCCGATGCAATAAGGCGTGTCGGCAATCGCTTGCAGCGCCGCGAGGATCAGTGCTTGGTAGCGCTGGCGTGCTTGATCGCCGAACTGCGGATGGGAGAGCCTGAGGATGTCGACAATGTCGGCGCGCGCCGCGTTGGAAATCCGATACTGCGGCATGCTCAACGTTTCTCGCGCGCGGGGAGGGTGGCCTCCTGGCTCAAGCCCTCGAGGTAGTGTTCCAGATCCCCTTCGTTCAACTGAGTAAAGCGCCCGTGCTCAAGATCCATGATGCCGATTGAGGTCGCCTGACGCAGGGTCTCAATTTTTGCGGTGTCTTCGGCGATGCGCTGCTCCAATAGACGCAAACCTTCTCGCATCACTTCGCTGGCATTCTGATAACGACCGGACTGAACCAGGTCATGGATAAGCTGGTCTTGGTGAGGGGTGAGCACAACGTTTCGCGTCGCCATAATGAGCTCCAGCTTTCGGCAAACAGGTTCTTTCGATCAATGGCATATTATGCCAATTTACCCGCGAACACATAGTTTGGGATGTGTATCTAACGAAGTGTGTCGCACGGGTCATCCTTTGCGCCGAACAGCGCGTGCTGACCCGGACCGCATGCGCACAAAGTCCAAACAACGCTGTCGCAGGCGGGACGTCGTGGACAGCTTGATTGGAGTGGGCCTTGGGCCTTCAGTTTGGCCAAGCCTTGTTTGATGTGGTCGGCGTTCTCTCCGATCGTTTGAAGCGCGCCGCGTACATTGTCGCCAGCCCGTCGCACCCTGGCGCTCAACCCTCGAGGTCAACTCCATCACGGTTGCCATGGTGCCTTGATAGGATTCGCTACGAGCCTTTTGCCTAATCGACCCATACCGACACATTGCCTTCTTATGACTAGCATCACTCCTAATGTCCCATCATCCTGCGAACCTTCCTGCTGGGCGGTACGAAGATTTGCCGCAGGCCAGACAGGGGTTAGTCAACACGCCATTCCGCCTAGGATTTCGATTGCGCAGTGGTAATTGATTCCTGCCAGTAAATGTCTCGGGTTGGGTGGTGAACGAGCCCCATGAAAGACAGGACACCGTTCCCCCTTACGATAAGGGATAGGCAAACGGGTATGTTTATGACTAACAGCAACGATAAGGGTGGGGAGCTGCTCGACCAGGAACGGCGACGCCGCTGGAGCACCGATCAGAAGCTGGCCATGGTTCGCGAAAGTCAGATCTGACAGGTACCCTAAAAAAGCGGATGACTGTCAGATCAAGTAGGCTCACGGCATCAAACTCCTAGCGCGTCGAAGGGTCAAATGATGTTTTTTTACCGGGCTGCAAGTATTCAGTGAGTCCCTGGAACCACATCACTTCAACAAAGTCACCGCAGATAACCAAGTCCTCCTTGCGCAGTCCTGTCAGAAATGCATCTTTACTATCTTTGGCCGCCAGAATGGCGAAACCCTTTGCTGCATCTCTAAATGACAGGGTGAATTTTGGCTTTTCAGTCAACCCGGCAGAGGATTTTATCTTGCCGTTTTTCAGGGTGAAGTAGCGACCCGCACCGTCATGCGTTTGGATTTGAAAGACCAGCTCCTTGCCTTTAACGTATTTTGCACAGTCAGGACTTTTTTTGATTGCTCTCTGTAATAGCTTGGTCAATGCCCATAATAAAAATTTAAACTTCAGCATGGTGAGCTTGCTCCGCAGGGTGGGACTCATCAAGGAATTGAATGGCGTGTTTGAGAAAACGCTCAGGGTATTGGAATTGAGCACCATGACCGGCATCCGGGTACAGGAACAGTTGAGCGTTCGGGATGTTCTGAGCCATGTACCAGGAATTGACCGTTGGAACCATAACGTCATTCATACCGTTCAGAATGAACGTCGGCTGTTTGATCTCGCGCAGATGATTGAAAGGATCGTTCGGGTCCAGTTTTGGCAAATAGTACATATTCGCTTCGATCTGGGCCTGGATCACTTCAGGAGAGCTGGGTGGGTCCTGGTCGACACGTTGGTGACGGCGCTCCCAGAAATCACGCCCGGCCTGTTGCGCCGCCGCGGATCGACCGAAGAACAGAAACAGAAAGTCGTCGAGGGTCGGAACGGGGCGCGGTGCAGCTTCCAGCACTCCAGGGTCTGAATCCGGATTACCGCCACGAGGTCCGGTGCCGAGCAGCATCAGCTTGCGGACGAGGTCGGGATGGCGTCGTGTCAGGTCCTGGGCCTGAAAACCACCCAGTGAGAAGCCTAGAACATCCACCTTGGACAGACCTAACGTGCGGATCACCGCAGCTGCGTCATCGGCCATATGTTCGATCCGGTTACGCGGTTTGCCGGAAGAAGAGGCAATCCCTCGACCGTTGTAGAGGATGACCTCGCGCCCCGCAGCCAGGCCATCCGTCATAAGTGGGTCCCAATGATCCATCCCGCCGCGAAAATGTTGAAGGAAGAACAGAGGGGGTTGGCCTGTCGCAGTGTTACCCCAGCGGCGATAGGCAAATTGGTCACCATCAACTTCCACGAAGCGAGTAGGGGTGGTGAAATGGGTGTCGGTCATGTTGAGGTCTTCCAAGTGGTTATTGTGGCGATGCGAGCGAGCCTCGGGCTCAGGCCCGTGCGCGCATGCGCCGCGTACGGAACGTGCCCCAGCCGCTTTTCATCACTGATTTCGAAAATGCCCACAGCCCACTTTCGTTGGGACGCGGATCACCGCCATTGGCGATTCGTTTGAGCTGCAGCGTGTACCAGAAGATTTCCATGACGCCCATCTGATCGATTTGCTTGATGCCTGTGATGATTGGCCGTACACGTTGTGAACTGTCCTGGCCTTGCAACAGGGCCGCCGGTGCCTCGGGATCAATGGCCAGTAACCGCGCGAGGCCAATGACATCGAGCGCTCCGGAACGCAGCGCAGCGTTCATGGCGGCGGCACTGCGAAAACCGCCAGTGACCATCAAAGGCACCTTGATCGAGGCGCGCACCTTTTCAGCAAACTCAAGAAAGTAAGCCTCGCGCGCTACGGTGGATGCTTTTTTCGTCTCCTGGAGCCCGCCGCTCATGGCTGGAGCCTCATAGGTGCCCCCCGAAATCTCAATCAGGTCGATGCCTGCTTCGGCAAGTGCGTGAATCGTCGCCATTGATTCCTCTTCGGTGAAGCCTCCGCGTTGGAAGTCTGCTGAGTTGAGCTTGATGCCGACGGGAAATTCGGCGCCGACCTGGCGGCGAATCTCGGTGTAAACAGCTAACACGAAACGTCGACGTTTTTCCGGGCTGCCACCCCATGCGTCCGTACGCCGATTGTGGTGTGGCGAGAGGAATTGGTTGATCAGATAACCGTGCGCGCCATGGATTTGCACGCCGCTGAAGCCGGCCTCCTTGCAGATGGCTGCGCTGCGTCCAAAGCGCCGAATGATGTCTTCGATCTCGGCTGTGGTGGCTTCGCGTGGCGTCTCGAACAGTGCGGCCATGTCCTCGCGGAACGGGACCGCTGATGGCGCGAGGTTGCTGTCATTCAGGCCTTTGGTCGACTGCTTGCCAGGGTGATTGAGCTGCACCCAGATCGCCGCTCCCTGCTCGGGCGCAGCACGGGCCCACTGGCGTAGCACAGGCAAGTCAGCTTCATCCTCGATGACGACGTTGCCTGGTTCGCCGAGTGCACGCCGGTCGATCATCACATTTCCGGTGATGAGCAAACCAATGCCCGACGCGGACCAGCGCCGGTACAACTCGACCAGTTTCAACGTCGGGTGATTGTTGTAGGTGCCCAACGTTTCGCTCATGGACGCCTTGGCGAGGCGGTTGCGAAAAACGCTGCCGTTCGGGAGTTGTAAGGGCTGGTTCAGCAGATTTTCTTCCGGCGATGAGGCGGTCATGGTGAGTTCTCAATATGGGCTGTTTCATGATTGAAGGGAGTGCCGCGGGATGGAGTCCGATATCCGCCGGGGTTGCAGGAAAAGGCACTACTGAGAGGGTTGTCTGCCGTATGACGAGCACAGGCTCACCACCGGGCAACATCGGATTCGGATAGGTATAGAAGAAGAGGTGTGGCTCGCAGCCAAGACACTAGGCCGGAGTTGATTGGCTCCACGGTATACAGGGCCGCAAACGACCCGTTCATACAGGCCTGCCATCCCCCTACTCGCATGATGCGAGGGAAGGAGGGGGAGGGCTTGCGGTCTTAGGGCTTGTACTCGAGTACTTTGAACACTCGCGTAAACGCTGGACGATCCCCTTGCAGCAGCTTTACATGCCCTTCGCGAAGCGCACGCGTTGGAGTGATCTGGCGTAGGACCAACGCGATGAAGGTTTCCATGTCGCACTGTATCTTGACGTCGGCGGGCTCTGCGCTCGGCCCAGACCGCGCCAACAGGTTCCCGTCGTTTACTTGAACATGGAAGACCTCTGCTTCCACCTGGAACTCGTACAACTCCTGTAAGCCTGCGCTCGCCGACGAATCGTTCGCGCCGGTCAGGCAAAGTGCTATGAGTTCCGCACGAGCACTGGCCGGATCGATGCGCTCGTCGATCGGCAGACCCAGTCCCCAGAATCCCAGCGCGAGCACTGGCTTGCGTAGTTGCTCGCCCAAAGCCGTCAGCTCGTAAGCTGGCGTAGCTGGGGGCGTGCGTAGCGTAACTTGTTGAATGACGCCGTTCTGCACCAGCATGGCCAGGCGTTCGGACAGCCGGTTTGTACCCATTGCAGGCAGAATCGCGAGCAGGTCTTTGAATCGCTTCGGACCCAACAGGAACTCGCGAATCAAGAGCAGCGTCCAGCGATCTCCCAGTACGTCCAGCGACCGGGCTATTGGGCAGAGTTGACCGTAGGTTTTGTTTGTCATGTCTCATTGTACATATTCCGCTCAGCCGATACGCGGCGCAATGCGGTAGCCGATGGCCAGGCTGGAAATTCTCCAGCAGTTCAAGGCCAGAAATCTTGCCCTCAGGCAGCGCCGCTAGCCGTCTCGCCCCCCAATGGAAAGGGAGCGGCATTTCCGCGCCGTTTGCCGCTGATCTCACAGCCGTTGTCATGTATTGCTCACTGCTTGAGTAGGTTGGAAGGCTTCATGAAACTATACATATAATATAGTTTTAATACTATACGAAAAATATAGTATTGTGACTGCTGAGGGCGTTGTCCGGGAATGCGACATCGCTGATTGCTCATGGGGCGGCTTTCACCTGCCGAACAAGCCTTCAGTGATGTCTGGCATCTGCGCGACGAGGTTGGATGTGCTGTTACACGTGCTGGGTCGCAAGCTGACATGGGGTTGCTTACCAAGAGCCAACCCATGTCAGATGAAGCGTTGTGCTGGGCTCAAAAACGATACGTCAGTTGCGCCACCAGGCCGTTGGCGCTGTTCTCGTACTTGGCGCTGTAGGCTGGCTGGAGCCCGGAGGTGTTGGCCTGGCTAACCGAACTGCTGCCTTCCCACAGGTAGGCGTAGGCGAGATCGACGGTGAGATCCTCGTTGGGTGAGTAACCGGCTCCCAAGGTCAGGGCTCGGCGGTTGCCTACAGGAATGCGCACTTCCCGGTCTGCATTGGTGGTCGGTGACGGATCATAGGCAAAGCCCGCACGCAGCACCCACTGCTTATCAAGCTGATAGGATGCACCCACTGCCACCGAGATAGTATCGTGCCAGTTCAGCTCTTCGCCAATGGTGTCAAAACCGAGTTGCTGCCCGAGCGCTGGCACACCTTTATTCTTCGCCTCGAGCTTTGGCAGACGACTCCAGCGCGTCCAGGTGGTACCCAGGTAACCGGTCCACCGTTCGTTGAAGCGATGAGTGAAAGAGGTATTCACCGACTCCGGAAGGGTCGCATCCATCGATGTCTTGTACTTGCCGTTCAGGCCGAACACGCTCGGAGAGTCGCTGACTTCAGTATGGCCTGTGATGTGATAGTCGACCTTGGAATGGTAAGTAATGCCCCAAGTGGTGGCGTCACTCAGATCGACCATCAGACCAACGTTGTAGCCGAATGCGGTGTCGTCGCCCTTGATCTTGATCTGGGTGTCCGTGCCGGCATTCAGTGCGCCGGTGGCCAGTTCGCTCCGCAGATCGCCTTCTATGCGATTAATGGTCGGACCGCCGCCGATGGTGATGCGCTCGTTGATACGATAAGCGAGCGTCGGCTGCAAGGTGATCACCTGTACCTTGCTGTAGGAGCCATGATAGCGGCCTTGGAAGTTGCGTTCATAATCGTTGACCAGGCCTTGGGGGACATAAATACCCATTCCGAAGGTGAAGGCCTGATTGATCGGCGTAGAGAAGTAACCGAAAGGCACCGTAACCAGTGGTACTGAGTCGCCTTTGTTGCTACCCGAGGCACTGCTCTGAGCGTCACTGATATTGACCTTGGCACTGATTGCCGCAAAACCGCCACTGACCTCGGTGCGCTTGAGTTTGCTCAGGCCGGCCGGGTTGCCATAGACAGTGCTGGCATCCAGCGCCGTTGAGGCGCGGCCGGCATAGGCAGTGCCGGCGCCGCTGGCGCTTTGCTCGTTGACGGCCAGGCCATTGGCAACAGCGGTGGCGCAAAACGCGCAGGCGGTCAGTGCGAAAGTGCTTTGGAGAATAATCTTGTTCACTGCTTTTACTCCGAACAGGGTGACAGCGTGGTTCATCACCACTTTGAGGCGATCACGTTTTCCGTCGTGCACAGGTGCAAAGAAGCGGATCTGGTGTAACCGTCATGAGTGCTCATCTTCATGCTGTCCAAGGCTCACAAAGGGCTCTGGATCAGCGATGGCGGCATTGGCGGTCTTGACAGATGGGTGGGTAAGAAATGGGCTGTGCGATGAGACGTCGGTGGGACGGGGAAGGAGGGGTAGTGACGCGCGTTGGTGCATACATAAGAGATCTCCGGTAGCGCCTGGATTATTGTTATGGCAATGGCGCTTACGGAGTTGATGGTAGGGTGCGTTATTGGGAGGAAACGTCTTCCAGATTACATTGTGTAAGCTATTTTTTAGGCGCGTGTCAGGAGACTGCGCGAATGCTTGAATTGACTCTCGCTGATGTTGCTCGTGTAACTGCCCAGACCCATTTGCGTCGCCCCATTTTTTGAAAGCCACTGATAGCGGTCACCTTCTCTGATTCCGGCTTACATTGTGTAGGCTATCGTTCGTTCAAGCGGTGATGCTCTCGAACGTAGCGGTTCAGCCCTGGCAGGTCCTTGATGATGATCTTGCCGTAGAGCGGCTCTATCAGGCCCAACCCCCTCAGTTCGTTGACCACTCGATTGACGCTTTGGCGTGTGCTTCCAACCATGAGGCCTATATCTACTTGAGAAAGCAGTAAATCGATCCCTCGATCAGAAGGCTTCTGCAGGTCACTGAGTTGAGCAAAGCGGGACGCGATTCTTGCCGCGACCGGCAAGGTCAGCAGCTCCTCGATCAACTGAAGTGCTACTCGCAAGCGACGGTTGATCTGGCATGCGAGTGCCGTTTCAACTTCATGATGCTGTTCGCGCAGCAGTTTCAAGTCACTCGCCGACCAGACCCTCAATTTGGTTTCTCCCCGGGTAGTCAGCGTGACAGGGGACGGCTCGTCATCAGTCACGGGAGCATCGGCTACTATGTCGCCGGGTCCGTAGACATAGAGCAGAACCTCCTGGCCATCCTCGGTGAGAATGCATTTGCGGATGGCCCCGGAAACGATCTGGAAAATTTCCGTTACACGATCGCCGTTTTGATACAGGATCTTCGAATCGGCAACGGTTCTTGGGTGAGCGCATCGCAGAACGGTATCCCGTACTTGAGGGCTCAGTTCATCGATCCAGTTGAAGCCTTTCATTTTTGGCGGCAGCTCCATTGTAGGCAATGTGCATCGGAATCCTGCTGGAAAGCGATGTCGATCCGGGCCTGGTCGGTCGCGCTTTCGGATGTCTCGTCCTGGTTCGTTTTCGAGAGTCGTAAACCTCTCCTTTATCGCGCAATGCGTTGGACGATCCAGCGGCTGAGGGCCGGTGGCGCGAGACGCGTGGCGATGGCTAGAAATCCGGCTTGCAGGCCGACAGTCCAGTGGGGTTTGTGGATGCATCGTTTTGCCGTCGCGCAAGCCCATACCGTGGATGCGACGTCATGTGGCGTGAGCCGAATGCCCAGCGATTTGGCGCTGGGGATACGACCGTAATCATCAGCCATTGCGGTCTTTACGAAGCTCGGCCAGATATCACTCACGCGGATGCCGAACTTGCTCCATTCGAGGTCGAGCCCTTCGGTGAATCCGCGTACGGCGAACTTGGTCGCCGAGTAGGTTGCCAGTTCAGGCTGGCCATAGATTGCAGTGGCCGAGGCCATATTGATGACATGAGAGGAGGGCGTTCCTCGCAGGTATTGGAAGGCACTGTGGCAGCCGGTGATCATTCCCAGAACGTTCACGTCAAGCATTGCATGGTGTCTGGTCAGTGAAACGGCTTCAAACTGCCCGGCTGTGAGAACCCCCGCATTATTGAGCAGCACGTCAAGCCGCTGGCCACTTTGCGCCCAGAAATCCGTCAGTACCCGTTCCCATGCTGCAGGATCGCTTACGTTGAGAGCTCCAGAGATGGCGTTTCCCTCTCCCAAGGTCGCGGCGACCGCGGCGACACCCTCTGAATCAATATCGTATAGACCAACGAACCAACCACGCTGCGCAAACAACTCGGCGCAGGCACGACCGATTCCGGAAGCTGCACCTGTGACGAGGATTGCTGGTCTCCATTCTGGAAGGGGGGATTCAGACGGATTTCTGGTGGCCGGATTAATCTGTACCAAAGTGATGTGCGGTTTCATTTTATGAAGTTCCCTTCAGGTGCGGGTTGGTGCATGACTCGGGGAGCGAGCCTAAGAGTACATATTGCGATGGTAATATAACAGTGTTATGTTTGTTCTATAACAGTGTTATTTCCTCCGGCTGATTTGATGACTGTCCGGAGGCTACTGATGGAGGGCGCGCTTGCTCTCCACGCTTGTCCCGGAGGATCTAAGAGATGACGAAGACGCATACGCCGCCCGAGCACCTTGAAGTGGAGCCCCGAGGCTCTGTCCTGGTTGCGCGGCTGGATGGAGGTCCACACGGGTTGATGGGGTTGGAGATGGCCAATGAGCTTTCGCAGCTATTGGACAAGCTAGAGTCCGATACCACGGTAAAAGCGGTGGTGCTCACTGGAACTCATCCTGAGCGTTTCATCGGTCATGCAGACGTTCGTTGGCTACAGGAAGGTGGAAAGAGTATCCCGTCGGTCGGGCGCACTGTGGCCTCGGCTATCGCTCGAACTGCAAAGAGCGTGCGCGCAGTTCCGCCTTTGGCGGCAGCTGCGTCTCTGACACCGCTGGAGGGCGGGATGCAGCTTGACAAGCTGCACGACACTTTTCTGCGGATGAACCGCAGCGGCGTCATTTTCATCGCCGCTCTGAACGGCTCTGCGCTGGGGCTGGGCAGCGAACTCGCGCTCGCCTGCGACGCCCGTCTGATGGCGGATGGCGATTTCTTCATCGGGCAGCCGGAGGTGCTTCTCGGCATCCTTCCCGGTGGCGGGGGCACTCAGCGATTACCACGGCTGGTCGGTGCCCATCGAGCGCTTATGCTGATGCTCGAAGGCAGGCCGGTGTCGCCACGCAAAGCGCTCGAAATAGGGTATATCGACGAAGTGGTTGCTCCGGATGCGCTGCTTGAGCGAGCCATTGAGCTGGCCCGGTATCTGGGCTCTCGACCCAAGGATGCCATTGAGGCTATCAAGCGAGCTGTGTACTTCGGCGGATCAGCCACTCTCGATGAGGGGTTGCACATGGAGCGCACCGAGTTCATCAAGATCTCGCCTTCCGAGACTGCGCAATCGCTGATGGTCGAATACCTTGAGCGCACCGTTCGCGACGGTAATGTGCCGTTCTACAGCCCGGCCATTTTCGAGCAAACGCTCGAGCAAGGCTCCTTGCCCCTGCAAGGCGGGGGAGGCAGGAAATGAATCAAATGTCACAGCCTTCCTACCCATTCACTCGCCAGGACATCCGCTTTGACTCGGGTGAAGCCTACTGTTCGGCCTGGCTCTACCTGCCGGTCGGAGTAGAGAAACCGCCGATTGTAGTCCTCGGTCACGGACTCGGTGCGGTTCGCGAGATGCGCCTCGACGCCTTTTCTGAGCGATTCGCCGCTGCGGGAATCGCTACATTGGCCTTTACCTACCGTTATTTCGGAGACAGTGGTGGTCGCCCCAGGCAGTTGATGTCTGTGAAGCGGCAACTGGCTGATTGGGATGCAGCGCTGGACTTCGTCAAAGGCTGCGCGGATGTCGATGGGAGACGGGTTGCCGTATGGGGAAGCTCGTTTGGGGGAGGGCATGCGATCACCGTGGCCAGTCGGCATCCCGAGTTACTGGCTGCCATCAGTCAGTGCCCCTTTACCGACGGTCTGGCCTCCGCCGCGGCACTGGGTGTGAAGGGATCGCTGCAGGTAGTCCCGGTGCTCTTGCGTGATTTTGCGGCCAAGCTGCTGGGTCGTCCGCCAGTGATGGTGCCAATCGCTGCCACACCCGGTCAGCCGGCCTTGATGAATGCCCATGATGCCCTGCCGGGTTATCTGGCCTTGGTGCCGAAAGGGATGGTGTTCGTCAATCACGTCGCCGCGCGGGTGCTCCCGGAGATCATGGCTTATCGACCCGGACGCTCCGCCTCCAAGGTGAAGTTTCCCATCCTGTTTTGCGTCAGCACCACGGACACCGTCACGCCACCGGAACAGACGATTGCCCTGGTGCGCAAGGCGCCGCATGGAGAGACCAGGCTTTATTCCGTTGGGCATTTCGAGTTCTACATGGGCGAGGCGTTCGAAGAACTGGTGAAGGATCAGACCCAGTTCCTGACGAAACATCTTCTCGGCTCTTCACCCTACTGATTCAAGCGTTTTCGTCAATTTTCAGAGAGAACAACAATAATGTGTTTTTCCACGCTTTCAGATTTACGCGCGGTGTCAGCGCCTGATGGTCTGTGCATCGCTGACGACAGCAGCAACCTGACTAACCGGCAGTTCCATTCCCGGGTCCTCGCAGCGGCGGGAGTCTTCGCGGATAGGGGGATAGGTGTTGGAGACGTCGTCGCCGTCATGTTGCCCAACCAGGTGGAGTTTGTAGTGGCGATGTTCGCCGCCTGGCGTCTGGGGGCGGCGGTCACGCCGATCAATCCTGGGCTGACCAGCAAGGAAGCAACCCATCAACTGGTTGATTCAGGGGCGAAGCTGCTCATCAACGTCAGCGGCGAAGTGATAGTTCCGAATCTACAGTCCCTGCCTGTCGCCATTCTGGAAACGGGGGCGTCCTACACCGGCGTACCCTTTGAAGAGCCTGGCGCACTGGCACTGTTGATCTACACCAGTGGCACTACCGGCCTGCCGAAGGGCGTGATGCTCGATCACGCCAATATTGAAGCCATGACGGAAATGGGACGAAACTCACTCAAGGTCACGGCAGCAGACCACTGTTTATTGATACTTCCACTCTTTCACGTAAACGGCATTGTGGTGAGCACGCTCGTCCCGCTATCAAGCGGTGGTCGGGTTTCGATCCGCAAGCGTTTCAACGTCGACACGTTTTTTGAGGATGTCGAGTGGCTTCGGCCCACGTACTTCTCTGCAGTGCCCACCATCTACGCAATGCTTAACGCGTTACCTCGCGAGGTCAAACCTTATACCTCCAGTCTTCGGTATGGCATCTGCGGCGCGGCGCCTGCATCGGCGGAACTGCTGAAAAAATTTGAAGCTCGCTTCGGTTTTCCGCTGCTTGAGGGATATGGCCTGTCCGAAGGCACGTGCGCTTCGACCATCAACCCCTTCGACGGCCTACGCAAGGTCGGTACGGTCGGGCTGCCCTTTATCGGGCAACGCGTTGCAATCGCCGACCCGAGCGGTGTGCATTTGCCGCAGGGCGCCACCGGCGAGGTGCTGGTTCAAGGTCCTAACGTCATGCGTGGTTACCTTGGGAAGCCCGAGGAAACAGCGAAGACCATCGTTGATGGTTGGCTGCACACCGGCGACATTGGCCGGATCGACGAAGACGGTTATCTGGCCATTGTCGGGCGCCTTAAAGAGATGATCATTCGTGGTGGAGAGAACATCTATCCCAAGGAGATCGAAGATGTGTTGTTCGAATTTCCAGGCGTTCTCGAAGCAGCAGTGATCGGTGTTCCCGACGAAACCTTCGGCGAAATTGTGCTGGCCTACGTCGCGTTTCGTGCGGGATTCGCCGGTACCCAGGAGGGCTTGAGCGAGCACTGCACTGACCGGCTGACGCGTTACAAAAGGCCTTCCACGATCAACATCATCGACAGCCTGCCAAAGAATGCCGTGGGCAAAGTCGACAAGCTGAGGCTGCGCAAGATGTGGACCGAATATGTCGATTGACAGGTAATGACCTGATGGACTTTAGGCGCAAAGCAATCGGCACGTAGAAGGGGACATATCATGAAAAGCGCAGACTTCGACTGGCTGGTGATCGGATCGGGATTTGGCGGCAGCGTCTCGGCGCTGCGCCTCGTGGAGAAAGGCTATCGCGTCGGGGTACTCGAGCGCGGCCGTCGCTATCGCGACGAAGACCTCCCCAAGTCGGCCTGGCAGTTCAACAAGTATCTGTGGGCACCCGCGTTGGGTTTGAAGGGCATCATGCGCATGTCGCTGTTTCGCCATGTCTTTTTTCCCAGCCAGTCGGGTGTCGGTGGCGGCAGCACCGTGTATGGCGGTGTGTTGTACCGCGCCAAGCCAGAGTTCTTCGAAAACGTGCAGTGGCGGGAGCTTGGCCACTGGGAAAGGCTATTGCAGCCTCACTACGATACGGCCGAACGCATGCTTGGGGTACAGATGGTGCCATTCGACTCGACGAACCAGCAACTGGCCCGGGAGATGGCGCAACACTTCGGAACCGAAGACACATTCACTCGAGCACCCACTGGAGTGTTCTTTGGCGAACCGGGCATAACCGTCAAGGACCCCTATTTCGGTGGGGAAGGGCCTGACCGTACCGGGTGTATACGTTGCGGCGCCTGCATGGTGGGATGCCGCGTCGGTGCCGTGAACTCGCTGGTGAAAAACTACCTGTGGTTCGCAGAGAAACGCGGCGTGCAGATATTGGCAGAGCGTGAGGTCGTTGATGTGAGCCCACTCGGGGCAGCCGATGGTAGTGACGGCTACCGTGTGACCACCCAGCGTCCCGGCGCCTGGTTCGCCCGTGATCGCCGTACTTACACTGCCCGCGGAGTGATCTTCGCCGGCGGGGCTCTCGGTACCAACGAATTATTGGCCAACTGCAAGCACGGCGGCTCGTTGCCCCGGGTCAGCGATCGCCTTGGTGAACTGGTGCGCACCAACAGCGAATCGGTTCTGAACGTGCGCTTGCCCGAGGACCGCAAGACCTGGAACGATGTGACCGCCAGCAGCAGTGTGCACGTCGATCAGAATACCCACATCGAGTTTCTCACCTACGGTCGCAACGCCGACTTCCTCAGTTTGCTTTGCACGTTGCTGGTCGGTAAGGGTAACCGCGTGACGCGGCCGCTGAAGTGGCTGGGGAATATCGTGTTGCACCCAGCGCGATGGCTCAAGTCGCTATGGCCATGGGGCTGGAGCCGACGCATGGTGATGCTGTTAGTGATGCAGGCATTGGACAATGCGATCGCACTTCGTCCCAGCAAGCGTTGGCTGGGTCGCGGCTACCGCCTTGTCACCGAGCAGAATCGCGACAAGCCAAATCCGACTTACATCGAGATGGGCAACCAGGCGGCTCAATGGTTGGCCAGGCACACCGGCGGTATTGCCCAGAGCAACGTACTGGAAGCGCTGGGCAACATTCCGACAACAGCCCATGTGCTGGGCGGTGCCGTGATCGGCGCCGATGCCCGAAGCGGCGTGATTGATCAGAACCTACACGTATTTGGTTACCAGAACATGTTGGTGTGTGACGGCGCTGCGATGCCTGCAAATCCTGGGGTTAATCCTGCGCTGACCATCACGGCACTCGCCGAGTACGCAATGGCGCAGATTCCACAGGCCCGCAATAACGAAGGTGTTCATGAGCGAGGTGAGGCGGTAGCGACCAAACCGTCCAGTGGCGTGCTTAGCCATCCCGATAATCAGCGCGTGGCCTCGATACAGATCCCTATACCGCTGCGCATATGAGCATTGAGCCGCAAAGCATACGAGCATCTGTCATGACCGGTTCCTTCTGCGCATGAGCGAACCGGTTGACCCAACCTCTGAACATGCCGAGTGGCTGCGCACTTGAGCTGAAATACTGTTCGCTCCGCGTCACTGCAGAGGGGCGGTTTTTCAAGGTTCTAGCGGAGTTGCCTACCCGGCAATGACGCCAGCAGTGGAAGATTCCACTTTTTCGCGCTTCGCTCCCAAGCCGACAACAATGTTGTTACACGTCGCTACCAGGATCTGCGAAGCAGGATTGGCCGTGCCTGCGAAGTGGCCAGCGAGTTCGAGCATGATGAATCCATGCGCGGCACTCCACAGCTGTGGCGCGATGAGGGCAGGATCGATTTTGCGAACGCATTTGGCATCAACCAAGCGAGCGCATGCGTTGATCAGAATCGCGTATGTCGCCTTGAAGGCGTCCGATTGCCCATCTGCAATCGACTTCATGGTACCTCGTGAGGGGCTATATCTGCCGTCAATCGAAAGGCCAAACATTAAGTCGTACAGATGGGGATTGCTTCGTGCAAGGTCTCGGCAAGCCAGGAGCATCGCACATAAGTCGGTTATCGGATCATCGGTGATTGGCACACGCTTGAAGACAGCAGCCAACCGCTTGAATCCCTCGTCAGCGACAGCTTGTAGAAGTTCCGGTACGCCGCCGAAGTGTGTGTAAACCCCCATCGTCGACAGGCCGGCTTCATTCGCTACCGAACGGGCCTTGACTTCGGACGGGCCGTTAGTCGCAAGCACACGAATGGTTGCCTCGACGAGGCGGGTGGGGGCATTAGGGAGTGAGTTATCAGTGGTCATGTTGCAATACTGCCATAACGGCGTTATGTTAATCAAATAACAGTGTTATATGGCCGGCACGACTGGAAGCTTGCTCAGGAAGTGATCTGAACACAGCAAGCGCCATCCGCTAGCCGTGAGCCACCAGATCCCTCTCACAATCCGCAAAATGGCATCAAGCCGTCAATGAACATCCGCTCAATCACGAGGATTCAGGCAATGCGTACTCTTAAAAAAGCGGGTGTCTTCGGACTCACCCTGGCAGCAGCAGTCATGTCATCGGCACTGAGGGCAGACGATAATTCGCCCGTTGGTCTGTGGCAAAACATCGACGACGTCAGTGGCAAGCCGAGGGCATTGATTCGAATCACCGAGTCCGATGGCACTCTGAAGGGCGTTATCGAAAAAGCGTTTCCCGCCCCGAGCGAAGACCCGAATCCGAAGTGCGGTAAATGTGATGGTGTGAACAAGAATGCGTCAATTGTAGGTCTGACCATTCTCACCGGTTTGCGCAAGGACGGCGAAGAATACACCGATGGCGAAATCCTCGATCCGGATAACGGCAAGGTCTATAGCAGTAACGTCCACCTGATCGACAACGGTAAAAAACTCAGCGTGCGCGGCTACATTGGCACGCCGCTGCTGGGGCGTTCACAGACCTGGGTACGCCAGGAGTAAGGAAGTACGATGAAAGCATTCACTATCTGTGAAATAACGAGACGACCCCATGTTCGAAAACTTCGAAACGTACCAGATTACCGTAGGCGATGTGGAAATTGCCTGTGTTGCAGCGGGTAAAGGCGAACCCATCCTGATGCTCCACGGGTTTCCGCAGACCATGGCGCTCTGGGCACGTATCGCACCTGGGCTGGTCGCGCGTGGCTATCGGGTTGTCTGTGCTGATTTGCGTGGGTATGGGGCATCGGATAAGCCGCCGCTTCAAGCGGATCTGTCAAATTACGGATTTCGCGCCATGGCCGCGGATCAGGTCGGACTGATGCGTGTGCTCGGACATGAACGGTTCCATCTTGTTGGACACGACCGTGGCGCGCGCACGGCCTACAGGATGACACTGGATCATCCAGACGTGGTGGCGAGCGTCACACTGATGGACATCGTTCCTACGGCTGTGATGCTGACAGATCTGCGCAAGGACATAGCCCACAGTTACTGGCATTGGTTTTTTCTTTCTCAGCCCGCACCCTTTCCGGAGCGCATGATTGCGGCGGATCCCGATTTCTTTTTCGAGAGCTGCCTTTTCGGCTGGGGTGCCGCAGGGCGGGAGGATTTTGATGCTGACCAACTGGCGGCGTATCGGAAAGCTTGGCGTGATCCGGCAACGATCGCTGGTTTTTGCAACGAATATCGCGCCGCACTCACTGTGGATCTGGCAGACGACATGTCCGATTCCGGACGACGCATCACCGCGCCCGCGCTGATCCTCTATGGCGCCTCAGGTGCGATGGCCAAGCACTATGATTTACCCGCCACTTGGGTGGATCGCTGCACGATGATGGAGGCTTCTGCGATAGTGGGCGGACATTTTTTTGCTGATTCCCGGCCGGACGAGGTCATTGAGCGAGTCGCCGCATTTCTGGCAAGCCATTCCTTGCTGGCGACAGTGCTTGGTCAGTCCTCCATGGGTAACTGAAACCTGGCTCGATAAGCGCCCGGAGTGAACCCAATGCGCTCACGAAACAAGCGGGAAAACGAGCTGATATCACTGTAACCGACATAGTGAGCGATTCGCTCGGTGCTCAGGTCGCCGGCTTCCAGCAAAGCTCGCGCCGTATCAATGCGTAGGTTCTGCAGATAGGTGAGCGGTGACTGCTCAAGCACCTTATTGAAGCGGCGTATCAATGTACGTTCGCTGACGGCCAACTTCTGCGCCAGGTCTGTCATGCGTACCTGTTCCACCAAGTGATCCTGAAGCCACTTTTGCGCGCGTTGAATCAAGGGATCATTGTGGGTCTTGTCGGCGATAAGTGGCTGGAAAGGTGTCTGCGTCGTTTGGGTCAAATCGATCAGCATGCTGCGGGCGCATTGCCTGGCGATGACCTCTCCCGCGAATTTGTTAAGGACGTGAACCGCTTGCAACAAAAATGTGGCATGTGCGCCGCCACACACCAGACGTTCAGATTCCGTCACCACTGGACGCATTTGCAGATCAACCTTCGGGAATCTGCTGCGGAAATGCTCCTCGAGCCACCAAGTGGTGGTCGCCACTTTGTTATCGAGCAAGCCCGTCTCGGCAAGCAGGAAGGTACCCGTGCAATTGGCGCAGAGCCATGCGCCATTTCGCCATTGCTTAACCAGCCAGTCATGCACAGCCCCCTGTTTTTCCAGGAAGCCCTGGAAATGCTGCCAGCCGCGATAATGCAGGCTGGGAATAAAGACCAAATCATAATGCTGGTTCTTCGGCAGCGCCCGCATGCCAAGCTCGAGGCCATTGCTCGCACGCACAGGCCGGCCGTTCTGCGATATGAAATGCCATTCAAACAGACCTGACGGTGGCATCCCCTGTTTTGACATGTGCGCGTTGGCAACCTGAAGCATGTCAGCAAAACCTCCCACAACGGAGGCATAGGAGTCGTCAAAACCCAGAATCGCAACGGTGGTCATGGCGGAACCTTTTTGGTATGGGTGGCGATATTCGCATATTTACCGTCGTTTTTGCCTATTACGTCATTCCATCAGTTTCCATACCGTTCACACCACGTTGCTTCCCCAGGCTAAAGAAGAGATAACCATGACCCATCTTGCCAATACCTCGGTCAATGCGACTGTTGCGCGTTACCAGGATCGCCTGTATCACGACCTGGATACCCCGCAGGAAATCCTGGCTATCCGCCAGGAGATTCGTCGCTTCGCCGACGAACATGTCGCCCCGGTGGCCTACGCCATTGGCCACACAGAGGAGTCCGTTGCAGCGTTCCCGCGTGACTTGTTCGCCAAAATGGCCAAGGCCGGTTTATTTGGCATTCCCTTTACCGCTGATGTGGGGGGGCGAGGGCTCAAATACCCCACCGCAGCCACTGCGGTAATGATCGAGGAACTGGCCTACCATTCGAACTCAGTGGCCGCCATCGTGGACGTGCATTGCATTCTCGCGGGTAATGCGCTGAATCACGGGTCGGACTCGATCAAGCAACGTTATCTCAAGCCCTTGCTCAACGGCGACAAGATCGGGAGCTTCGCGACTACCGAGCCGGATGCCAGTACCGACTTGAGCGTTGAAGCCATGGGCACCCACGCTACGCGCACCGAAGATGGCTACATCGTCAGCGGCCGCAAGCGTTTCATTTCCAACGCACCAGTTGCCGACTTCGTCGTATTGCTCTGTGTCGATGGCGCGCGCATGACTGAGCTGGTGGTCGAGTTGAATTGGCCAGGTGTACGTGTTGGCGAGCCCGACAAAAAAATGGGCAACCATGGCCAGCTGACGGCGGATATTTACTTCGACAACGTCAAAGTGCCCATGACGAACGTCGTGGGCCAGCCCGGTGAAGGTCTCAAGATAGCCTTGCAAACACTGACGTTCGGGCGCATCGGGATTGCCGCGAGTGGGACCGGCATGGCTCAGGCATTGTTTGATCACAGTATCGCGCGGCTCAAGACGCGTAGGGCGTTTGGCAAAGCCATTGCGCAGTTCCAACACTGGCAGTTCAAGATGGCTGAACGCGCCACTGAAATCGAGAACGCCCGCAACCTGTATCTCAAGGCGGCGTTGCGCATGGACGAAGGACTCGCTTTCCCGGAGCCCGAGGCCGCGATGGCCAAATGGTACGGCACCAACCTTGCCGGTGAATTCGCCCGCGACGCGGTACAGATCTTTGGTGGCTACGGCTTTATGCGCGAGCTCGCGGCGGATGGTTCGCACTACCGTGTCGAAGAGATCTATCGCGACTGCAAGATCGCCGAAATCTATGAAGGTACCAATGAGATTCAGAAGCTAGTCATTGCACGAGCAATCTTCGGTAAAGACATCACCGGCTGATTGGATGGCCAACCCAATGGAGCGCTGCCCAATGCACATACTCATTATCCATGCGCACAACGAGCCGCAATCGTTCAATGCGGCCATGAAAGATCTGGCGGTCGAAGAACTGCGGGGGCAAGGGCACTCTGTCGAAGTGTCTGACCTGTATGCCATGAGCTGGAATCCGATCGCCAGCGCAGCTGATTTTGGCAGCCGCGTCAATTCCGAGTACCTGACGTATGCCTTGGAGCAGCGTCACAATTGCTCGCAACGCACACTGGCGCCGGATATCCAGGCGGAGCTGGACAAGTTGCTGAAGGCCGATCTGGTGATCTTCAACTTCCCAATCTATTGGTT
The DNA here is from genome assembly GCF_059579345.1 of Pseudomonas sp. FSO-7. Taxonomy (NCBI): domain Bacteria; kingdom Pseudomonadati; phylum Pseudomonadota; class Gammaproteobacteria; order Pseudomonadales; family Pseudomonadaceae; genus Pseudomonas; species Pseudomonas sp. FSO-7. The sequence goes on from NZ_CM184193.1 coordinate 2,542,284, forward strand.
CTCGATGCCGGCGATCATGAAAGGCTGGATAGACCGGGTATTGGTTTCGGGTATCTGCTACGGCGGAAAGCGCTTTTACGATCAGGGCGGCCTGGCTGGCAAGAAGGCCATGCTCGCCATCTCTGTCGGCGGTCAACCACACATGTTGGTGAGCGGCGGTGTGCACGGTGAACTCAACGACATGCTCCGACCCATCCTGCGTGGAACGTTGGCCTATACCGGGATGACAGTGCTTCCGACCTTTGTTGCCTATCACGTACCGTACACTTCCCAGGAAGCACGTGTCACTCAGTTAGCGATGTATCAACAGCACCTGCGTTCGCTGGACACACTGCAAGGGCTTTCATTCGTCTCACTTGATGAGTTCGATGAGAAATTTCACCCGATTTCCGCACGGAATCCCTAGCAGATACCACGTTTGCCTACATAGTTTTCTCACCATCGGTATCCCTATAAATCTCTGGTTTCGTCTTCTGTTTCTGCTGTTTCGCAGCCCTGGCGCAAACCGGTCGACGGACTGGCGACAACCGTCATGCGCATGCGAGTTTGGTTGCTTGAACTCGACTTCAACCGCACGTCACAAATGGTCTGTACTTCACCTTGGCTGATCTGGGGTACATAAACTACCTCCTGCCCAACGGGCATTTCGGGTCGCGCTGCGCCATAGAGTGTTTGCTGTCGTGGGAGATACGTGGGGTAAGTTCGTCGAAGCTAAAGTTGTTTGAAACTTCCGAGATTCAATCCGAATGCTCGGCCAGGACGAAAATAGAGCTTTGTTGAACATCGCTTCGTCAGCAAAAAGCGAGTGGTCGCCGTGGTGCTGCGAGTTCTATGCCGCTCTGCCATAGGCACGATTCCGCCTGCTGATCTCGTCCAAGGCACACTCGAAACTGCACCGGATGCGACAAATAAGGCCGCTCTTTTGCGGGCACGCCAAAGAGCAGGCGGCGACTCACGTCGTGTAGGGCTTCTGGCAACACAAACGCGTGGATGATTATCCATTGATGGTCAGGACGATCGCTACAATTACCTCCGCCCAGAGTTTAGGATTTTCCAACATTTCACGCGTAAAGGGCTAGGAAACCAAGGCCTGAAAGCCACAGGAGGCATAGTCCAGCAGTGACCGCGTCTCTGATGAAATGAAAGGTGAGTCCGATTTCAACTGGGAGGCTACTCCTGCGCATCCAACGCAAAATCCAGAGGTCCAGCATTGTCGCCCCACCGAGACCGAAGCACATGCCGAGCAGGTGCACACCTATAAGGAGTGTCAGCACTTTTAGCTGTGGGAGTGGATCCGGCAACGGAACGCTAAGCGCGAGTGTGTCGGCGAGTAAGGGACCACTGTCGGACAGCGCAAGCAGGCCGCCTAAAACCATGAGAGAGTTCGTAGCTTCATTTATTACGGCCTTGGACAAATGTTTTTAGTTGGACGCGTGCTCAGTTTATTTACAGGTAAATGATGTCTTTGCCTTCCACAACGTTATGGATAAGCGATTGCAGCAACGGGCCGTTAGAAGGGGGCTTCGGCTTTATGCTGATCAAGCGGCTGCTATCTGTAGTGTTGATGCAACCAGGAGCATAAGTGTCGGGTTAAATCAGGCCAACGACGATAGCGCCACATCAGCAGGTCGCACGGGCGTAGAGCCTACTCAGGAAGGGACCGGTGCTTGAGCATCGATCAGGTTATGGCTCTTCAGCTCCTCCCAAAAAGCTGCTGGGATACCGACCTTCATCGCTTGTACATTGGAAACTATCTGCCCCGGCGAACGCGCTCCCGGAATGATCGCGGACACTTGCGGATGTGCCGCGGCGAACTGCAGGGCGGCAGTATGAATGTCGATACCATGGCGGCTGGCAACCGCCATGATCCGTGCGCGTTTTTCTACCGCTCCGGCAGGTAGATCCAGGCTGAAGTTATATCGGCTGCGCCCTCCCAGGAATCCATCGTTCAGTGGTGTTCCAACCACAACGCTGGTGCCCTTCCTGCTCAACGCCGGAAAGGTGTTGCGCAACGCATCGCTGTGGTCGAGGAGGGAATACTGGCAGGCAAGCAATACGATGTCGGGTGTCGGGTCATTACTGGTCAACGCCTGAACCACGGCGTTCGGCGTATTGACTCCGAAGCCCCATGCCTTGATGAGCCCTTCATCACGCATCTTTTCAAGCTCAACCATCGCCCCTGTGCGCGCAATTCGATACGCCGCTTCCCATCCACCTTCCAGCTCGGTGTTATCGGGCGAGATGTCATGGATAAAGACGATATCGATACGGGGTAGCCCCAGACGTTGCAGACTGTCTTCCACGGAGCGGCGCGTGCCTGCTGCGGTGTAGTCATATCGATATGTGAAGGGCGCCGGCGCCTTCCAGATAGCATGGTCCGCGCGCGGGCCACCAGCAGCCGTCAATACCCGGCCGACCTTGGTGGAGACCACATAGTGGTCTGGATCTTTGCCGCGCAGAAAGCAGCCTAGACGATATTCACTCAAGCCAAACCCGTAGAACGGCGACGTGTCGTAAAGCCTTACACCCGCCTCCCAAGCAGCCTGCAGAACCAAACCCGCCTGCTCGTCGCTGATCGGCGCAAAGATATTGCCGATCTGCGTCCCGCCCATACCAAAGCGTTGGGGCGTCATGTATCTCATAGTATGCGAGGGCAAATTGAGGGGCAGGTCTGTACGCACGAGCCGGCCTTGCGTACGCATCACACTTCCGCGCTCGGTCAACGAAGAGGGCGCTGGGGCTGTAGCCAGCGAACTTGCGACACTCGATGCTGGCAGCAAAGCGGCTGCAACAGCGCCAGCCGCCGAATAGGTAAGAAAATCTCGTCTGTCCATCCAACATTCCTTTCGCGACTGAGGGTTCACGGGCTCATCGAAGCCAGCATTCGTAATAGAAATTAGAACAACGAGGGTTGGCCGGGTGACCCTAATGCGCCGTATCTTTTGCATAATCCTGCCGATGCACTTGTGCTGGTCACGCACTCTCAGCAAACTCGAACATTCCGTAAACAGGGGCGCATGTGATGACGAGCGGTTCCTTCTCGCAATTTGGTTTCGGCCATGTGCATTCGCTGACCTTGAGCGAACCCGCTCAGCCCAGCGAAGGCCTCCAGGTACTCAGACGGCTCATTGAAAAAGTCTCCATTCAGATTGGTTTGAACGAGGTCTGCGCAACATCGATTCCAGATCTGACCTTTTATCGAATGGCCAAGCTAGGTACACCCACGTACTGCATTTATGAGCCCTGCGTAGCCATCATTCTTCAGGGGGCGAAGGAGATTACGTTCGGTGAGCAAGCCTGCGAGTTCGGGCAGGGCACGTTCTTCGTCACTTCGGTCGATATACCCACACTGGCTCGCGTTACCGCGGCTAGTGAGAAAACCCCTTATTTATCCGTCGTATTGAAGCTCGATCTTGCCATGCTCAATGAAGTGATCCAGACCTTGGAACCACCAAGGCAGGAAATGGCTTCTCAAGCACGGGGCTTCGTATCCGGTGCGGCGTCGACTGAGATGCTCGATGCATTCGTTCGACTCACTACGCTGATCGAACGGCCGCTTGAGGCAGGCTTGATGTCGGAACTGATCAAGCGGGAAATATGCGTTCGGCTATTGCTAAGTGGTGCAGGTCAGTGGTTGCGCAGCGTCACTCGCGACGGTTACCGAGATAAGGGCATCGTCAGAGCCATTGAATGGCTGAAACATCACTACGACAAACCGCTGCACGTGGCCGACCTCGCCGAACGATCAGGAATGGCCAGCTCTACGCTGCATCACAGTTTTCGCAAGCTCACAGGCACCAGCCCCGTTCAGTATCAAAAAGCGTTACGGCTGCAAGCCGCACGCAGCCTGATGTTGACCGATCGGGTGGACGTAAACACCGCCGCATTGCGAGTCGGTTATGAAAGTGTCGCTCAATTCAGCCGCGAATATGCCCGGCGTTTCGGAGCCCCGCCCTCGAGAGACATCAAGCACGTAAGGGAGCAGGGTGGAATGCTCGACTAGCAGTGCTTCCCTGAGTTGCCGGGGGGGCGGTTGATACAACCTGATATCGGGCTAATTGGCGCTTCAAAGGGGAATGCGGGTTGTCGACAAGACCTGACGCAACCCCATTAACGATCGAATCTGGCGAACCCCAGTCAGGTAAAGCAATTGCTCCGCGGGGAGCCGGTTGAAACTGCTGCTTTCCTTGGTGCGCAGCAGCATGAAGTATCGCTGTAAAGCAGCAACGCATGAACGGGTTGTCGACGCGGCTGCGCGAGCGATTAGGCGCAGCGGTTATTCCGGCCTGAGCATCGTTGAAATCATGAAAAGTGTTGGCTTGACCCATGGTGGCTTCTACGCCCATTTTGCCTCGCGCGACGCGATGCTGGCCGAGGCGGCTGATCGCGCTGGCGAAGAGATGGTCGTTATCATGAAGTCAGTTGCGGCCGACGCGCCCCTAGAGCAGGCGCTAGGACGCTTAGTTGGAAATTATTTGTCGAAGCAGCACCTCGAAGGCGTTGAAAGAGGGTGGTTACTGGTGCTTCATCCGGTATAGGCGAGGCCACTGCCAACAAGCTCGTGACAGCAGGCTATACGGTGTATGGCACCAGTCGGCGAGGTGGGCAGGTCGATCAGCGGAATTTTCCGCTACTAGAGCTCGATGTGATCGACGATGCTTCGGTCGATTTGGCGGTTACGGAGTTGCTACAGTTGGAGGGGCGTATCGACTTGTTGGTCAATAATGCCGGCGTCGGCATCGCCCCTGCAGCGGCGGAGGAAAGCTCGATAGAGCAGGCCAAATCCCTCTTCGATACCAACTTCCTGGGGGGCGTGCGCATGACTCGCGCCATCGTGCCACACATGCGTCGACAGGGCAGCGGTCGCATCATCAACATAGGTTCCATCCTGGGCGTTGTGCCCATGCCTTTTGTGGCGCTTTACGCTGCCAGCAAACACGCAGTGGAGGGCTATTCGGAAGCCCTGGATCATGAATTGCGTACATGGGGGATCAGAGTCACGGTCGTTGAACCCGCCTATACCAGGACCCAATTTGAGACCAATAACCCGCAGCCTGACTCCAAACTCGACTTCTATGATGAGATCCGGGCAAAGCTTGTGAAAGTGGTCAGCCAAGCGATGGAGGCTGCCGACAGTCCCGACGTAGTGGCTGAAGTGGTGCTCAAGGCTGCTCGTGCCGAGCGCCCCAAGCTACGCTATACCGCAGGTACGGCGGCCGGCCAGTTGCAGTTCCTGCGCCGCTTCGCCCCGGCGCGTCTGCTGGATGCGGGCATCCGCAAAACATTGCAACTTGATATGAATACGGTTCCGGGCGCTAGCGCACCTCGGCGGACACATTAGCCCGGCCCAGCGATAATCGACGCATCCCGTCTGTCATATCTGCACGCCAAACCACAGTATGGCAGTGATGACGCCCGCTCATTCGGATAGGAGAAAACAATGACATTTAAAGCACTGCTCGCCACCAAAATAGGCGAAGTAATCTCGACCAATCTGATCGACTTCAAAGATGAGGATCTGATGCCGGGCGATGTCACCGTCGCCATCGAATATTCGACGGTGAACTATAAGGACGCGATGGCACTTAGTGGACGCTCGCCGGTCATTCGCCAATTTCCATTGATTCCGGGCATTGACTTCGCCGGTATCGTAGAGACCTCTAGCCACTCCGGTTTCAGGGCAGGCGACCGCGTATTGGTCAACGGCTGGGGGCTAAGCCAAACTCATCATGGTGGCTTCGCGCAGAGGGCACGGGTGAGTGGCGATTGGTTGGTAAGGATCCCGGACGTATTTTCGACCCAGGACGCCATGGCCATCGGCACGGCAGGTTATACCGCGATGCTCAGCATTCTGGCGCTTGAGCATGGTGGCCTGACGCCGGAGCGTGGCGACATCCTGGTGACTGGTGCCAATGGAGGCGCGGGTTCGGTGGCAATCGCTTTACTGTCGGGCCTTGGCTATCGCGTGATCGCCTCGACCGGGCGCTTGGAGGAAGCAGACTACCTGCGCGACCTGGGCGCGGCGCAGATTATCGACCGCCATACTTTGTCCGAGGCTGGCGCGCCGATCGCTAAAGAGCGCTGGGCCGGTGTAATCGACTCAGTCGGCAGCCATACCCTGGCCAACGCATTGGCGCAGACCCAATATCGCGGTGTTGTCGCCGCTTTCGGTCTGGCACAGGGCGCGGATCTGCCTGCGTCGGTGCTGCCCTTCATCCTGCGCAACGTGACCCTGGCCGGTATCGATTCTGTTAACGCACCGCATAGTGTCCGCTTGCAAGCGTGGTCGCGACTCGCGCGTGACCTTGATTTGGGCAAGCTTGCCCGCACGACTCAGGTCATCGGGCTGGCAGAGGTTTCCGCCGTCGCTGGTCGTGTGCTGGAAGGGAAGGTCCGCGGGCGCACCGTCGTGGATGTGAACGCATGACGGCTTCCTCCCGTGCCTTTCGCTATCTTGCAATCTTGTCAGCGCTGCTGTTCTTCGCGCTGGCAGTCGCCTGGCTGCTCGCGCCGGGCACCATGCTAGCTAGCTGGGGTGTCATCTTCGGTGGTGGTACCACCGGAATAGTTGGTCGGCGTGCGGCACCGCTGTATGCGGGGATGGGAGTCATGCTGCTGGCGGTAAGGAATGCGCCACCCTCACTAGGGCGAACGGCCGTGATGAGGGAGCTTGCTCCCACGCAAAGCAGGCCCGGCATCGATGGATGCCGGGCAGCCGGAAAAACCAGTAAATACAGTTCCCCCCTTCAAAATTGCATTTTGCCTCGCCTATTCGCATTTATCGCTCTCATCGCAGTGGCCAACGGGAGCGACGGCTTTTCAGGGCACTAGCGTTCCGTGTGCTGGGTCGACGCCTTGGTTTTGTCATAGTGATGCTGGACGTCGGTCAGGCTGATATTGCTGGTGGTCAGCTTCAGGTTCTCGCTGTCGCTTTTGACGAAGGCATATTTGCCGTGCTCGGCCTGCACGTTATTGAGCTCCAGTTCCATCTTGTCGAACTGCTTGCCGCCATTGGTGCGCATGAGGGTGCCAAAGTCGCTGGCCTGGAAATTATCGACCTTGACGTGGGCATTGGCATTGAGTTGGAAGATCTTGTCGTTGGCCCCCTTGGCGCTGCTGTTGGTGATGTTCAGGTTGGTGACATCTGCGCCACCCTCAGGCTTCACGGTCAGGGCATCTTCACCCACGTCCGTCCAGTGCACATTATCAACAGTGACCGGCTTTTCGTTGGCGGCGCGGACATGGATGCCATCAGCTTCGTTGTCACCCAGAATGACATTTTTCAGCGTTGCGCCTTCGGCCAATTCGAACAAAGGCTTCTGATCTTCGCTCTGGTCGCCATTGCCCAGCTTGGAGCCCGCTGTGAAGGTCTGGTTGTGACCATCGAAAGTCTCGCCCGGGCCTACCTTGATGGTCTCATTTACAACCTTGGCACCGTTGGATGCCGTAGGGAATCTCGTCGGATCTGAAGGGGTATCTGTATCAATGTTGCGCTTGGCATTGGCCAGCGGCGTGGTGGCCGGCGGCGTCACGCCGCCGCTGTCACGGTCACTTCCTGTTCCATTGTCCCCACTTGTGGCATCGGACGTCGTGTCAGTGTCGCCGCTGTCGGCCAATTGCGTACCGAGCCCGTTGTTCTGATGTGAGCCCTGGCCCTCGGTTTGCTCCTGATTCGGGCTCTGCTTCTCGGCAGATTTCATGAGCATCTGCAGCAGAGCGGTGATCAATGCGCTGAGCAACTGGATCAGGTTGGACGAGTTGTCAGCCGACTTTCCCTTGGCTCCCGGCGGTTGGACAGTGTTATCGGGCGGCCCGAAATTAATCTCTTTCTGTTTGTCGCTGCCGAAAAGCAGTGCGCCGGGACTCACGGCTTGCTGGGTGTTTTGCTCGCCGAGTGCATGGCTATGGGGACGGCTGCCGTCCAGCGCTGAAAAATCCAGGTCAGGGACGGTGTGTTGAATCGGTCGTTGGGAAATGCCGATGTTCATGGTGCTTTACCTCGTGGGGTGACAGAGACGCCGCGTCAGGTCCTGGGCTTGCCCGGCTGGACGCCGAATCCCTTCCGGTTGGGGGCGAAAAATCAGAGATTGGGTTTGGCGTTGTTCAAGGTGAGTGGCATCGGGATCCGATGGGTTCCCGATTACGGGTGCCGCTGACACTGTTTCAGCACCTGAGGCGGATTGCTGGCCGTTGCGGGCCCCCCATGACGCAAGGTTCGTCATCGGAACCGATGCGCTCCAGCGACCACAAAGTGCCTGGCGAACCTAGGCTTTTTTCCAGTTGAAGGACTACCACGATGAGAACCCCAGCACCTGATTTCAGCCGTTTCCTCAATGCCCTGGGCGCACAGCTCGGCACGTCATTGTCCCTGCAGAACGGTGTGTGTGCCTTGTATGACAGCCAAGACAATGAAGCTGCCGTGATCGAATTGCCCTCGCACAGCGAGATGGTGATCTTTCATTGCAAGGTGGGCCGCTGTCCGGAACGCCCTGGCGACTTGCAGCGCCTGTTGAGCCTGAACTTCGACGTCGCCCGTATGCACGGCTGCTGGTTTGCTGTTGACCAGGCAGACGTGCGCCTGTGCGCCCAGCGCGAGTTGGTGTCTCTCGATGAACCTGGATTCTGTGACGTTGCCCGAGGCTTTATCGCCCAGGCGCGCGAAGCCCGGACGTTTTTGCCGGCTTGAAACGGGAAAGCGCCGTCGTGCACCGGCGCTTTCCCTTGCTCCTGTCAGGTCTTCAGTTCAAACCCCTCCTGCTTCAACAGGTCAGCTGCATTTTTAAGTGGCTCTGACGGCCGTGACAGCTCACCGTCGAAGCTGTAGCCAATGGGTGTGTCCTGGTCTTCGCCGTAGATGAAGTTGATACGCCCAAGCGTTTTGGTGACGCTCAGTGTTGTCCCGCTGTTATAGCTGAGCAGAGGCGTTGGAGACGTAAAGGGCTCTGCCTGGGTGACGGAATGAAAGACCGTCAAGCGCATGATCCGCATATTGTTGCGATTTTCCAGTCGGGTGGCGAGTTGACCCTGGGTCATCGTGCCGTCGCGACTTCCCTCATCGATCTCGTCGATCAGTGAATCCTTCGGTTCCAGTCGTACACGGGCAAGCGTCCCTTGGCTCGCTTGCATTTCCTTGAGCATGGCCTGGAGCTTCGGATCCCGGCTCATCAGGTCGGCGACCTTCGCGGCATTACCGGGGGCACTCGCGTCGCTGACCGAGCTGATGATTTTGGTGATCATGCTCGGCTGATCCAGGCCGGAGAGATCGGTTTTGCTCGTCTCAAAGCGTGCGTTGCTCAATACGCTGTGGTTATTGGCCGATGCCTCCTGTTGGGCGGTTGCACGTTTGAGGTCGCGCAGGGCCTTGTATTGCGTGTCGTTTTGCGAAGGCATGTCGGCAAACAGTTCGTTAAGGCCATCAAGCTGCGCCTGAAGCGCTTCTTCAGGGCTCATGCCGGTGTAGCGTGCATTGAGTGGGTCGGCCAATTCAGCCAGTCTGGTTTTCGTGGCGTTATCCTTGAAGGCGTCCTTCAGTTTGGTCGACAGTTTTTCAAGGGTTTTGGAGGTCATCGGCGTCGCGACCTCATAGCGGAACTTGACCCGTTTAGTGGTTCTTGCGTCCACGGTCACCGATGCGGCCACGCCCAGGTTGTTGGTGGCCGACTGTGTGCCTGGAGAGGGCGTCGGTCCGGAGGCAGGGGTTATCGTTGGGTCGGTGTGGGTGCCGCCAAGTTGTCCGCGAAGCTGTCCGCCGAGGGCCAGGCTGTTGAACAAGCGTGGGCGATTCTTGCCACCCTCACGCAATTGCACCTTGTCATTCTTCTGCGTCAGGGAGTAATCAGTGTAGGTCAACAGATTGACCGTGACATTCGCGGCGATCCCCAGGCGCGCCACCGCCGAGAGTGGCTTGCTGCCGGTCTCGGACAGGCCGAAACCGACGCGCAGCTCGGCGCTACCGCCTGCGGTGATATCGAAGTTGAACCGCCGGGCTTCGTACGTTTCGTGGTCCACTGCTTTTTTCAAGACGTCCAGTGGATTGAGCTTTCCTTCGAACAGGTCGTCGACGAACTCGTCGATGTTTTCGTCGCGGACATTGAAGACCACCCCCGCGCGCTGGCTGGCCGCCGCGGTGGCGGTCACGTCCACCCCCAGGCGAAAGTTGGGCGTCATCCTGCGATCGTTACCGATGTCGACACTGCGAGCCGGATCGTTCTCGTCGAAAAAACCCGGCCAGAAGTCCTTGCCGCCGCCGGTACCCGCGCCAATGTTACCCGCCGCCTCGTTTATCAGGTAAAGGGTGATGCCAGCATCGCTACGTTCGGCATTGAGGATGTAGTTGCGGTTGCCGGTGGCGCCAGCGGTCAGCCAAGGCCCCATTGCTTTATCGGCGAAGGTGGTGAACGGGCTGGTGAGGTTCAGCCCATAGCTGCGTTGCAAAGCGATTTCATCGTCGCCATGTTCCAATTGCTTGAGGATGCCTTTGAACTTGTCGGCGAGTTCTGCCTGGTCCTTGCTGCCGGTCGCGGCCCGCATGTTGACGCTGACGGCGTGGTCGGGTTTTTTGAACGACTTCAAGAATGTCTTGACCGCATCGTAGGCACTTTCCAGGGCGGCGTTATCGGTAAAGCCCATGTCGGTGACTTCCTTGACCGGGTTCTCCCCGTAGGTGGTATCGCGTAGCGTGGCCAGTTTTTGTTGTAGCGCGGCCATGTCGCTCTGCGGCGTGAGCATCTCGACCTGGTCCAGAAGCGAACCAAGGCTTTTCAATGTCACCAGGTCCAAGGCTATGCGCGCTTTGCTCAAGCCATGATCGTCACCGGCATCGCGACGTTGCCCCAAGGGAATATCGGTTTTTTGGTGACTGAGTTTCAGGCCGTGGTCCTTGAGCGTGCCAAGCAATTGCGCGGTGCGATTTTGCTCCGAAGGGGCGATCTGGACCAGGGCGTCCTGCAGTTCCTTGACCAGGTCATGACCGGAGCTTTTAAGGTTGAGGCTGGTGCCGAGGTCAGCGAGTTTTTTGCCGAACTGAGTGCGTATCGACGGCTTCGCCAGTTCGCCGTGCATATTGAGCAAACCGTCGCGCTGACGCATGTTCTTATATTGGCCGTAGCCCTGACCGATGGCCATCAGCGTCGTGTAGCTGTGCTTTTCCAGCTCGTCGCGAAACGCCTCCAGCTCCTTGATCAGTGTTGCGCCCGCGGGCCCCAGTTCCAGCCGGGCGATGCGGGCTTTAAGGTCGTTACCCGGGAGCGGAGGCCTTCCTCCGGTTTCATGAATCAGCTCCAGTTGCTTGAACACGATCGACTGGCTGTCATACACCTGCGTCAGGCCTTCCCGACCGTGATAGCGGTGTTGAATGTGGTTACCGACATTCTTCATCCAGCGCGGCGTTTCCAGCGTGTGCTTGTACACGTTGGCGCGGATGAACTCACTTTTGCTGGCCCGGTTGCCTTTTTCCATGCCGCCCCGGCCTAGCACGTTGACGTCCAATCTGGCGGTCAGCCCGGTGCCTGGAATGCGCGCGGTCTTATGCGTTCCCTTTATTCGGGCGTATGTATCGTTCAGGCCATTTTCTTCCACGGGCCGCGGCGTGAACGGCTGCCACTGGCTGCCCTTGAGCTGCATCGGGACGGGCGCCTCTGCACCCTCGACCTGGGCGCTGAGCACATTGTTATCGTTGCTGTAGAGCGCACTGACCGGTTGCCCCCCCGGCGTGGGCACAGGTGTCCACTTGGCTCGAAGATGGTCAGCCAGCTTGACGGCCTGCCAATCCTCCTTGGACAGGCGGAAAAGCTCGCCGGTGCTGGTGAGCGCGTGCAGGTTATGCTTCTCGTCCAGCGCCAGCGTCTTGATATCACCTTGCAACCCAGGAAAGTCCAGCGTGATGGGTTTGCCGTCCTTGCTGTGCGCGGTCAGGCGATGGGTGTCGTCGAGTGCGACGAATCGTGTGTCGCTGACCATGGCGAAGGCCGTGATGACCCGGTCTTCGAGCCCTTCGATCTCTTTGCCCATGGCGACCTTGGTCGAACGTGGCGTCTGGGCCAACGCTGTATTAGGGCTGAACGCGACGTTGGGGTGTTCGGGGCTCACATCGAGTTTGAGCAGCTTGCCGCCCTTGAGCACATAGGCGTTGCTGTCGGCCCCGCGTTGCAGGCGATCGATATCCTTGATTCCGGCGTCCTTCCAGCACTGGGCAGTGGCTTCCCAGCGTTGGACACGCCCGGCGCTGAGGCCTACCAGTCCTGACCTGTCCAGGTTGAGCCGGTCAGCTGGCGGGGGCGTTGCAGGCACCGTCAAACCCCGCACATTGTCCAGAACCAGCGCGCTGCTCAGATTCCAGCCGCTCTCCAGACGGGAGCCCTGCTCATCGAGCGCATGGGAGTGAGTTTCACCCTGACGATTCTTGATCAACGCATGGACGCGGCCATCGTCGCCGCTGATGAACCCGCTGACGCTGTGATGGCCGCCCATCGCCTGATCGGCCAACCGATAATTTGCCTGCTCGGGCGTGAGCCGCAACACCGGTTCATCATTATCAAAGGCGCTGCGGTCTGCGCTGTAGAGCCGGCCCTGGGTATCTGCGACGAATAACCGGTCGGCGCTCAGGCCCACGGCGGCCGCCTGCGCCTGACCGCCGTCGAGCTCCAGTGTTTTTGTTGTTGCCTTGCGCGGTCCATCGATTCCAGGGCGCATATCAGCCAGCAGGATCACCTGGGGCTGGTCGCCGCTGAGCAACGCAGCCGTACTGTCCGAGGCAATCGAAAACGACTTGAGATCAGTGACCTCAATGTGTGGCATTAATGGGCTGGAGAGGTCGACGACGACATCATCACTTTTGGCGTAGATCGAGCCGTTCCCGCCCGTTGCGAGGCTGTTGAAGGCGAGGTCTTCGGTGCCTTCAGGCGCCTTCCAACGGGCGGCCATCGGATCAAACTGATACAGCCGGTCTTCATGCACACGCAGGCGTTCGCCATCGTGCTGATGATGCACGCCGGTGAGATGGGCGATGTGTGCCTTGCCTGGCAATTCCTGGGTCCGACTGCTGTCGGAAGTCCTGACGTGGACCTGGTTGGCTTCGCGTTGCAGGCTCGCGGCCTGTGGGCCGTTGCCGTTGATCTCGAGTGTTTCCTTGCTGCTGCGGATTAACGCCAGGGCACTGTCGTCGTGCGTAAGATGTAACAGGTGTCCGTTCGGCTCCAGTAATTGATGCCCCTGCACGCCCTGCTGGCTTTGATGAGCCAGATAGGTTTGTCCTGGCTTGGCGAGAACATCGCTCAGCAACGGCTCCAGGCCAGAGGTGCTGAACGTGGAGAAATCCGGCTTTCCATGGGCATCCAGCGCGATAGCGCCTTGCGGTTGCGCATGGCTCGAGAGGGTGTCTTGTGTCAGGTCGAAACGCCCGCCACCACTGCGCTGCAACACAGGCCCCGTAGGTGGCGGAAGGGGAGGCGATTCATTGGATTGCTCTACCGCGCCCCCAGAGCCGCCGGCCTCGTTCGGATCCGGGCGCAGCAGTGACTGGCGCGTACCATCGGCCCCTTGCAGCCGGCTCTGGGGTGAGCGCGCCATGCGTGCCGCCTGTGCCGCAACCTGTTCATTTGACAGGGGGCGAGGGGGCTGGGTGTTCCTCGCCACGTGCGTCTGGACAGGATTCTGCCGAGGAGGTTTGATCTTCTGAAACAGCTTACCGGCGTTTTTCAGCATTCGTTTTCCCACACCCCTCAAAGAGTGAGAGGAACCTTGGGTCGGTTGTTCGGTTCGTTGCTGCAAGCCTGAGTTAGGGCATGAGCCTTCTAGAGGCTCTGGTTGGACGATATTGCTGGTGGTGCGGTTGACTGTCGATGCCGGCATTTCGTATCTCCCCGTCCATGTCATGGTCTGACATCAGCTTCGGTCGCATTCTGGAAAGCTCCCTTTGACGTTGAGTGGTGCGCAACGCTGGCAGGTTCCATGCAGCGACAGGCTCATCAGTTGTCTGCGAAGCGTGGGCGCCACCGGGAACGCCGTCTTCAAGGGAACCGGAACGGCACGCACGCCACGTAGGGGGGACACGACCTGGACATCCTGCCAATGCCAACTGCCACCTCTAACGTCCCGAACCCACGCTCGCTTGCCTGTTCGATTCAAATTGCTGTCTTAGCGTTGGGATCTCTGTGCGCAGGCTGCCAGACAGTTGAGTATTCGCAGCCTCGCCTGGAGCGCACGCCGCGCCTGGCGGCTGGCCTGGCTTATAAACCGGATGGCGACTCATTGAATGCGCAGCCCGAGGCCGTGTTCAGCGACTTGCCGCGCTACAGCGGCGAGGATGTCTGGCAGCGGATCGCTCAGCGAAGCAGGTTGGCGCAGGGGCAGAGCATCAATAAGCGGATCGCCGGCCAGCGTGACTGGCTGCTACGCCATCCAGGTTTTATGCACGAGGCCAGCAGCGGTGCCGGCCCTTACCTGCATTACATTGTCGAGCGCCTGGATGAGCGCAAGTTGCCGCTGGAGCTGGCGCTGTTACCGATGATCGAAAGCTCCTACAACCCGACGGTGTACTCCCCGCGTGCGGCGGCGGGGCTGTGGCAGTTCGTTCCCGCTACAGGGCGCGATTTCAATTTGCATCAGAGCGCCACGTACGACGCACGCCGTGATGTAGTCGCCTCAAGCAAGGCGGCGATGGATTACCTCACACGCCTGCATGATCAATTCAACAATGACTGGCTATTGGCACTGGCGGCCTACAACGCCGGCGAGGGCACCGTCGGGCGGGCCATCGAAGCCAATCGCCAGCGCGGCTTGCCGGTCGATTACTGGCACCTGACATTGCCCAAGGAAACCGAGGACTACGTGCCTCGGTTGCTGGCGCTGTCTTTGATCGTCCGAAGCCCTGAAGTGTACGGCGTACAGCTCAACCCGGTGGCCAATGCGCCTTACTTCGACGTGGTTGAGCTTAACTACGCCGTGGACCTTGACCAGCTCGCGAGCACGGCCGGGGTCAGCCATAGCCAGTTGTTGAAGCTGAACTCGGCTTTTTTGCGCAAAAAAACGTTGGATGGACCGAGCCGGCTGCTGATTCCGCGGGCTCAGAGTCAGGCGGTGAAGGCGGGCATTGCGCGACTCTCGGGCGACTTTGCGGTAACCCCCGTTGTTTTTAAGCGCAACGAACGTCCAGTGACTGAGCGCCGGCCAGTGCGTCCGGCATTGAAATCAGCCAAGGTCACCGAGCATCCGTTGCCAATCGAACCCGCGCTGTCGGTCCCTGCGGTCGACAATTCAACTCTGTTCAAGGCAGCGCAAGCGACACAGCCGATCGACGACCGTTCGTCGCCACGCAGACGTGAATTGACTGAGTATCACGTGGAGCGCGAGAGGATGATCAGCCCGCGAGTGGTGGTTTACGCCAGTGACCCGCACCAATAAAAATCTGGATTTCGCCCTTTCTTAGTGCGCTTTTTCGCGCCTGCCAGCCAGATGCGGCGTGTGTGACGGGCTTCGCTGGCCGCGTGCGATGAGGTTTTTTTGCCCGGGATCTGATCACCGCAGATTTTTTTAGAACGAAAAGCCTTTGAACTTTCCTCGGTTTTTGTAAGCCGATTTTTTACTACATAATTTGTAATACTATTTTTTCGCGGATGACCCTCGCCAGAATATTACGGCGTGCATCCGCGATGCCCAAAACCTCCCTCTACGAAAATTGACCCGGTTATCGGGGCCAGCTGATTCATCGGATCCAATATTTGCCATGTCGACAGCCGACCTTCAGGACATTCGGATTTCCGACTCCGTAATGGCGTAAAGCTATCAGCGGCTCGGCCCCCAAAAACCGGAACACCTTAGGTGCTTAAAGCAAGTGTCTCGGTTTCGTTCGGAAAACCGAATGACCTATCGTCCCCATTTTCCTTATTTAACTTTTGATGGGAAGTTGGAGAATTTTTATCTGGCATGATTGCCAAGGTTAAAGTTTTGGCGAACAAGGCATTCCAATTAAAGGGCTATCGAGTCATGCGACTTATAGGTTCTCGGGGCGAAGTTAGCAGCGGTCGAGGGCAGACAGTATCTTGAACTTTCTAGTGCTGTTTTCAATTAACTCGGCCGTTATTGGAGTGTGATGCGGCTCACGTTATGTGCCGGCCTTGTTGATTGAACTTGAGCCCTGTGTTAGCTGGGGCGCTGGGTGCGAACTCTTCTCAGGAGTGCTTCGGAGCTTGCGGGGTAGGGGGATTCCTACCCTTTGTCGATGTGGGCAGAAGTGCTTGACTGGGCCTAAATAACGTTTATTTAATTACCTGTCTTGACGATCTCTCAGGCCTTGGAGAGTTCATGGGGCAAATGATATTGCGCTGAGTTCTTATGAGGGAATCCAAGATTTTGCTTGTTGGTCCAGGGAACTAAATTTGTATATTTCTGCCTTGTAAGGCGTGCGATTGATATTCGCCTACATCCACAGAGAGAGTGTTCGATGGGCACCAGAAACGATGTCACTGGTCACGAGGGTTGGCGCAGTAGCGCATTTTTACCCGGTCATCAAATTGAAATAAACGATGCTTTTCTGGACATGGATCTGTTGTTGTGCGGAGAGACGGGCTCTGGCAAAGACACGCTGGCCAGCCACCTCCATGAACGGTCCAGCAGGTCCGGGCCATTTGTAGGTATGAACTGTGCGGCGATTCCGGAACAGCTTGCCGAAAGCCAGCTGTTTGGCGTGGTCAATGGCGCGTTTACCGGCGTCTGTCGCTCCCGCAAGGGCTATATCGAAGCGTCCGCAGGCGGCACGCTGTACCTGGACGAGATCGACAGCATGCCGTTGAGCTTGCAGGCAAAGTTGTTGCGTGTCCTGGAAACGCGGGGTGTCGAACGCCTCGGCTCCACGACCTTCATTCCCGTGGATCTACGGATCATTGCATCGACCCAACGG
The DNA here is from genome assembly GCF_059579345.1 of Pseudomonas sp. FSO-7. NCBI lineage: Bacteria > Pseudomonadati > Pseudomonadota > Gammaproteobacteria > Pseudomonadales > Pseudomonadaceae > Pseudomonas > Pseudomonas sp. FSO-7. The sequence goes on from NZ_CM184193.1 coordinate 2,559,178, forward strand.
CCGCTGGATCAACTGGTGGAACAAGGGCTTTTCCGTCGCGACCTGTTTTTTCGGCTTAACGTGCTGACGCTCCACTTGCCAGCCTTGCGTAAGTGCCGCGAGCAGATCCTGCCATTGTTCGACCAGTTCACCCAGAGCATCGCCGCAGATTTCGGTCGTCCCGCTCCGATTCTCGACAGCGCTCGCGTGCAGCTTCTGCTCAGCCATGATTGGTCGGGCAACATTCGTGAACTGAAATCGGCAGCCAAGCGTTTTGTGTTGGGGCTCCCATTGCTGGACGCGGAGACGGTAGAGGTCCGCAGCCCGGCGCCCGATTTGCGCGCCCAGTTGCGCATGATCGAGAAAACGCTCATCCAGGATGCGCTGAAGCGGCACCGGCAAAATGTAGCGGCTGTGGTTCAAGAGTTGCAAATCCCCAGGCGCACCCTCTACCACCGCATGAAGGAGCTGGGGGTCGATGCGCAGCTTGCTGCTTGGGCTTGAAACTGCAACGCAGCCGTATTTGCGTAAACCTGATGGGCTAGAGGTCGTGGATGAGTCTTGATGATGGGTTCGAAGAAGATTTTGCCGAAGAATGCATCCCCAATCTGGATATCGTCGCCGAAAGTATTTCGCAGTTGGGTATCGATGTGCTGTTGTCCGGGGAGACCGGCACGGGCAAAGACACGATCGCGCAACGCATTCACGCGATGTCAGGCCGCAAGGGGCCTCTGGTGGCGATGAACTGCGCGGCGATCCCCGAATCATTGGCTGAGAGCGAGTTGTTTGGTGTGACCAGCGGCGCCTACACCGGGGCGGATCGTTCGCGGATCGGTTACATCGAAGCGGCACAAGGCGGGATCCTGTACCTGGATGAAATCGACAGCATGCCGCTCTGCCTGCAAGCCAAGTTGCTCCGCGTATTGGAAACCCGTGCGATTGAGCGGCTGGGCTCGACCTCGACGATCAGGCTCGATATCCGGGTGATTGCCTCGGCGCAACGCTCGCTGGACGATGCAGTGGAGCAGGGGCACTTTCGCCGCGACTTGTATTTTCGACTAAACGTGCTGACCCTGAAATTACCGCCTCTACGTACGCAGCGTGAGCGCATCGTGCCGTTGTTCAAGGGGTTTGCCGCCGTGCTCGCCAACGATCTGAACCTGCTGTCACCCTCGGTTACCCCTCTGTTGCAACAGGAACTGCTGGCACACGATTGGCCCGGCAATATCCGTGAGCTCAAGGCCGCGGCGAAGAGATTCGTGCTCGGTTTTCCTGTGCTCGATGCCAGGGCGGTCGAAGAAGAGCACCCGGCCGGCGGGCTCAAGTCACAGTTGCGAGTGATCGAAAAAGCCTTGATCCAGGAGTCGCTCAAGCGCCATCAAAACTGTGTCGATGCCGTGAGTGCCGAACTGGGCATGCCACGCCGTACGCTCTATCGACGCATCAAGGAACTGCGCATCTGATTTTTTGCGCAGTGGCTGGAACCGATTCGCCGCTCGTTGCCACCTAGTCAGTACCAAGCAATCACGCTGGTGCACACCAAGAGGTAATTTGCGATGCCTAGAGTTAATAACAACGGCGGTGGTCAGCAGTACAACCTGCCTTCGAGCTCCAGCAACAACAACAAGGCTCTTGATGCACAGGAAAAAGCCAGTAAGGAGCAGGATGCCAACCAGGCCAAACTGATCGCGTTGCAGTCGGCGGAAACCATCAAGAAGCAGACCATGGACGTGTACAACGCCATCCAGTCGGGCAAGGACGATTCTTCCAACAAGAAGATCAGTGCCACGGCCCAGAGTGCGAAAGGCGTTAGTTACTAATTCTTTCTGATGCCCCCGTCCTCGCCAGAGGGGGGGGGCTACTTGAGGATGGAAGTTTCATGCACAGTCCCCACGGCGTTAATTCACTGCAAGGTTCGGCGTTGGTGCTGGTCTTGCCGCTCGACAACAGCCTGGCTGGTGGCGTAAGCAAGTCTAGCAAGGCGCTTCTGGATGTGATCGCTCAACTGGTCAAGGCCCTGACCAAACACGACCAGTTGGACGAAAGTTCACCCTTGGGCAAGATGCTCGCCAAGGCAATGGCCGCCATGGGCAAGCAGGGCGGCGGGGTCGAGAATATCGCGGCAGCGCTCGAAAAGCTGATTCACCAGAAGCTGGGGGATAATTTCGGCGCTGGCGCAGACGTGTCTTCCGGTGGCGGCGGTTTGGGTGGCGGCTCTGGTGCCGGGCAGTCCGATTTGATGGCGCAAGTGTTGAACGGCCTCGGCAAAGCCTTGCTGGATGACCTGTTGATCAAGCTGAGCGGCGGTACGAAGTTCTCCCGGGACGACATGCCGATCCTGTCGAAGGTCGCGCAATTCATGGATGACAACAAGGCTCAGTTCCCACCGCCGGACTCGGGCTCGTGGACGAAGGAACTCCAGGAAGACAACTTCCTGGACGCTGACGAAACCGCGAAATTCCGTTCGGCCCTCGATCTGATCAGTCAGCAGTTCGGCCAGCAACAGAGTGATGCGAGCCCTGTTGACGGTGGCCTTGGCAGCCTTGTGAGCAACCCTGAGAACTCGCCCGTTTCGCTCGGCGATTCCGATCTCGAGACTCAGCCCGATTCGAACCTCAATGGCAATGGCAACGATATCGCTCACGCCCTGGGCCAGTTGGTAGAGCGTGGCGTGCAGTCGTTGTTGTCGGGTGGTGGTTTGGGTTCCCCACTGAATAACTCGCCGCAGGCGCAGACACCTCCGGGTGACGATCCATCGACGCTCGATCTGGGGCGGCTGTTGGGTGGGGTGATCGAAAAGGGCTTGGAAGCCTCCCTCAAAGGTCATGACCTGCAAGACAGTGCAGCGCAAGCCGCGGCCCAGATCATCAACGCGCTGCTTCAAGGCAGCAATAACCAGCCAGTGGCCTGACGGAGAACGCCTGTGAGCATTTCCCACGTTACTCACCTGAAAAACATTTCGCCGGAGCTTGGGCAAGATGTGCAACAAGCGCTCGTCTCCGAGCCGGACCAGGCAGATGTCGATCTGTTCAACGCGGCGGTACGTCCGGATAGCTCACAGGCGGGTTCCCATCTTTCCGATCAGGTCGCCGGGGCGTTGTCCGCACGTCTCGGGGATACCGAAAAGCTTTCGCAGCAGGCGCTGCGCGCGGTGAAGAAAGTCGCCGGTACTGAAGACAGCACGGACATTCTCCAGATGGGCCGTGCGCTGTCGCAATGTTCGTTGCAAATGGCATTAACGACCAAAGTCGTGAGCAAGAGCGCCCAGGCGCTCGATAAGCTGACCAATCTGCAGTAGAGGCCCTCCGTGAATTTTTTGAGCGCAGGACTGCTGCTGTTTTGCATGCTGCTGCTCGGCGGCTGCAGTGATGAAACTGATCTGTTCACCGGTTTGTCCGAGCAGGATTCCAATGAGATCGTTGCTCGCCTGGCGGATCAGCACATTGATGCGCGAAAACGCCTGGAAAAAACCGGGGTGGTGATCACTGTCGCCACGCGGGAAATGAATCGTGCCGTGCGGGTGCTGGACGCTGCGGGCTTGCCTCGGCGTTCGCGTACCAGTTTGGGGGAGACTTTCAAGAAAGACGGCGTGATCTCGACGCCTCTCGAAGAGCGGGCCCGTTATATCTACGCGTTGTCCCAGGAGCTTGAAGCGACCCTGTCGCAGATCGACGGCGTGATCGTGGCGCGGGTGCATGTGGTGTTGCCTGAACGCGTCGCACCAGGGGAGCCGATTCAACCTGCATCCGCCGCGGTCTTTATCAAACACTCGGCCGCACTCGACCCTGATAGCGTACGTGGGCGTATTCAACAGATGGTCGCGAGCAGTATTCCAGGGATGTCCGCCCAATCGGTCGACGCCAAGAAGTTTGCCATCGTCTTCGTGCCCGCCGCAGAGTTCCAGGAAACCACCCAGTGGGCCAGCTTTGGCCCGTTCAAGATTGACAGCGCAAATCTGGCGTTCTGGAACCTGATGCTCTGGCTGATACCGGCAGGCGCAGTGCTTTTTCTGCTGATCGTCGCACTGCTGTTGCGCGCAGATTGGCGCATGGCATTGCTGAGTCGAGTAGGGCTCGCTCGGCGCAGTCATTCGAACGTACCGGCCCGGGCATGACGCAGCTGAGCGCCGAGGATCGGTGGGTCCACTGGTGGTGCAATCCCTGGGACTGGGCCCACCCGGTCTGGCAGAGCCGATTTGCCGATTCGGTGGGCTTATCGACCCGTGCCTGCGAAGCGCTAATGGCCAGCCGCCACGGGGTGTTTCTGCAAAGCGTCGGTATCGATCCCAGCCAACCACCGATGGCTGCCGAGCCGGTATTGCGCTGGCTCGAATTATCAACGTCGCAGCGCGATCGGGCGTTGGTGCTGGCGCAGTGCATCTGTTTTGCCCAGACAGAAAGTGACGGGGCCGACGGGCAATGGTGTTGGGCGGTGAGCAAGGCGCTGCGCCCCGGTGCCTGGCTGCATCCCGATTGTGACGATGCGCGCCTTTTGCTTGGCGCCTGGCTGGGGGCGGCGTGCTGGTCACGATTGCGCCTGGCATGGGCGCCCGGTGAAGTGGCCGATAGCCCGGCGCAGGCCCCTGAAAACAAACTCCAGACGTTATGGCAAGCCATCCTTTGGCGCGTCATGGCGAACTGAGCCCCTTTCATTGCGCGCGCCAGGAGGTCTCCATGCTCGCTAAACGCAGTATTGCTCTGACGGACGCGGCGGTGTTGCCTGAGCCGATTTTGCGCCGTGAAGACATCGCTGGCGGTCTGCGGGCGCGCGAGGTACTCACCGACGCTCGCCGGCAAGCGCAGCAGATGTTGATGCTCCAGCAAGAAGAGAGCGGCCGCCTTCAGGCCCTGGCATTGGCCAGCTTCTGGGAAACGGCCAACGGGTTTCTGGCAGAGCTGAAGAGCCAGCGCGGCGCATTCGAGCAACAGGCAATGCAAGCGTTGGAAGAATTGCTCAACGACGCATTGCGGCATCTGCTCGACGACACCACGCTGGCCGAGCGGGCGCGGGCGCTGGTAAAAAATCTGGCGGCCAGCCAGCCCGATAAGAACGTCGCGACGCTCAGCGCCCACCCGGACATGCTCCAACCCCTGGCCGAGTGGCTGGCGCAGAGCCGGTTTTCCGAGCACTGGCAGCTGCGCGGTGATGCAACGCTGGCATTGGGCAGCCTGCGCCTGAGTGACGCCAACGGCGCGTTCGATATTGACTGGGCAAGCCTTCGCGACGGGCTGCTAAGTGTTGATCGAGCTGATTGAAAGCAACTTCACCGGACCATGGAACCGCTTGGCTGTTTGCTCCACTCAAGGGATGAACCCTTCAGTCGGAGTCCCCGCAGTGATCAACTTCAAAAGCTTGCAAAACCACCTCGACCACTCCATGAGTCGCGCCCAGTCCGACATGGATGATGCGGCGATGGACGCCTCGGAAAGTGGTTCCGTCGAAGACCTGCAGGCGTTCAACGATGCCCAGCGGGAAACGGATGTCGCCAGCATCGCCGTCAATGAAACCCTGCGAGCCAAGCACGGCATCACCAAAGCGATCATCGATGGAATTCAGTGACTTCACCGACATCCTCGACCAGTGGTCCAGGCAGCTTGCGCCGACGCCGCTGGACTGCTGGATCGATGACGCCAACGCACGGCTGGCGGTGCTCGGCGGCGGGGTGTGTTGCAGCATCGATTTGCTCGATCCCTATGATGCCAGCGACCCACAAAGGATCGGAGCCTTGCTCAGTCAAGGCGGCGCAAGCCTGGCGTGTTCCTGCGAGGGCGCGCTGGCCATCGATCCGCAGACCCGCTGTGTGGTGCTGGTCAGTTGGCTACCGGCCCCGTGTAGCACCGCTCAGTTGCTGGACCGTCTGGAAAGCCTGGCCAACCAACGAGCGGCCATGCTCAGCCTGATGCACACCGCTATCCACAATCAGGCGTCAGTGTCTGGACGCACAAACCTCAATCACCGGCAACCAGGAGTGTGAAATGCGCAAGGCCTTGATGTGGTTGCCTCTGTTGTTGATCGGGGTGACGCCCGCCACTTGGGCAGCCGTCCCCGAGTCCTGGAAACACACCGCCTATGCCTATGACGCCCGCCAGACTGAACTGGCGACGGCGTTGGCGGATTTTGCCAAGGAATTTGGCTTGGGACTGGACATGACACCCATCGCCGGCAAGCTCGATGGGCGCATCCGTGCCGAGAATCCCGAGGCTTTCCTGGAGCGGCTGGGCCAGGAATACCACTTCCAGTGGTTCGTTTATAACGACACGCTGTACATCAGCCCGTCCAGCGAGCATACCTCTGCGCGTATCGAGGTCTCCTCCGACGCGGTGGATGACCTGCAAACGGCCTTGACCGATGTGGGCCTGCTGGATAAGCGTTTCGGCTGGGGCGCGTTGCCGGACGAAGGCGTGGTGCTGGTTCGCGGTCCGGCCAAATATGTCGAGTTCGTGCGTGACTACAGCAAGAAGGTCGAGCCACCGGAAAAGGCCGACAAACAGGACATCGTGGTGCTGCCGCTGAGGTACGCCAACGCTGCGGATCGCACCATCCACTATCGCGATCAGGAACTGACGGTGGCCGGCGTCGCCAGCATTCTCCAGGATTTGCTGGAAAGCCGTTCGCGTGGCTACGACATCAGCAGTGTCAAGCTGCTGTCGGGCGCCGCGGGTGGCGGTTCGAGCGTCGGCGCGCTAGGCGCTACAGGCCTGCCTTACAACATGAGCTCCGGCGGCGTGGACACCGGCATCCTGCAACAAGGCCTCGACAGGGTCCTGAGCTACGGCAGCCGCAAACCTGGCAAGGGCAAGGAAGGTGGCCGTGCGAGCATTCGTGTCAGTGCCGATATACGCAATAACTCCGTGCTGATCTATGACTTGCCTGAGCGCAAGGCCGTGTACGAGACACTGGTCAAGCAGCTGGACGTACCGCGCAACCTGATCGAAATCGATGCCGTTATCCTGGACATCGACCGCAATGAACTGGCTGAGTTGTCCAGCCGCTGGAACTTCAATTCGGGCAGTTTCAGCGGCGGCGCCAATCTGTTCGACGCCGGGACCAGTTCGACGTTGTTCGTTCAGAACGCCAGCAAGTTTTCCGCGGAGCTGCATGCGTTGGAGGGTAACGGGTCGGCATCGGTCATCGGTAATCCATCGATCCTCACGCTTGAGAACCAGCCTGCGGTGATCGATTTGAGTCGCACTGAATACCTGACCGCCACGTCTGAACGGGCTGCCACTATCGTACCCGTCACCGCCGGTACGAGCCTGCAAGTGATCCCGCGCTCGCTGGACCATGAGGGCAAGCCTCAGGTACAGATGATCGTCGACATCGAGGACGGTCAGATCGATGTATCGACCATCAATGACGCGCAGCCGAGTGTGCGCAAGGGCAACGTCAGCACTCAAGCGGTGATCGCCGAGCATGGCTCGCTGGTGATCGGCGGCTTCCATGGGCTGGAGGCCAATGACCGGGTGCATAAGATTCCCCTGCTGGGCGACATCCCTTACATCGGTAAATGGCTGTTCCAATCTCGCAGTCGAGAGTTGAGCCAGCGCGAGCGGTTGTTCATCCTGACGCCGCGGTTGATTGGCGACCAGGTCAACCCGGCGCGCTACGTAGAGAACGGCAATCCCCACGACATCGATGACCAGATGAAAAAAATCAAGGAGCGACGCGACGGGGGAGAGCTGCCGACCCGGGGCGATATCCAGAGAGTCTTTACCCAGATGGTCGACGGCGTCGCTCCCGCGGGCATGCGCACCGGCGAAGCCTTGCCATTTGAAACCGATAGCCTGTGTGATCCGGGCGAAGGCCTGACGCTGGACCATCAGCGCTCGCAGTGGTTTGTCCAGAAAGACTGGGGCGTTGCGGTGGTCGTGGCGCGCAACAATACCGACAAGCCGGTACGGATCGACGAAAGCCGCTGCGGCGGTCGCTGGGTCATCGGCGTTTCCGCCTGGCCCCATGCCTGGCTGCAACCGGGCGAGGAAAGCGAGGTGTACATCGCCGTGCGCCTGCCGCAGATCTCAAAGATGGCCAAAGAGAGCCGACCTTCGCTGCTCAGGGGAGTGAAACCATGAAGACCGCCAGTGTTGCACTCCTGTTCGTGCTGTTGGCCACCCTCACCGGGTGCGCCACGCAGGGCTGCTCCGGGTACGCCTGCAAGCGTCCGGATTCCAACGACCGCGAACTGGTCATCTGGTGGCCACCGGACATGCGCGAAGGTTTGCAGGAAAGTGATAAGGATCGCGATTACACCGTCGTGCAACTGAAGGATTAGCGATGATCGAAGTCACGGAAAAAGCGGCTTTCTACGCACAGGTGGCCGCCCGGCGCATGGCGGTCTGGCCGGTCGCCCAAGGCGTCACGTTTGTCAGCCGCTGTGAACATCATGACTGGGGCATTGCGCTGCACATCGAAGGCCGTGCCCTACGCCCCGAACAACTGCATGATGCGCTGCAACGGCGCTTCACCCAGGCTGAGCAATTGAGTTATTACTTCCTGTTCCTGGATGTCCGGCACGACTTCGTGGTGTGGCATGCAGTGAGCGACACCGCCACCACCGCCAGCCTGGATGAGATCCGGCGCCATGCCTTGCAACTGGCGGGGCTGGATCACCTAAGTCAGTAAGCTCTCATTGGAAATTTGTGAGTTCTGATTTTTAAAAAATATCTAAAAAAAAGTTCGGCAATGTGTTAGGCGAGCGACCTCCCTCGCCACAGAGTCTGTTCCCTGCACGACAGCACAGCGTCGAAGACGCGACGGGAGCTCCCGCGCCACGGTGATTGAAAGCCGGCTTCACGGTGCGTCGTCGATGCGAATCACTTCATCGGTGACTTCATCGAGCTGGCGGACCACTTTGTAAATGTGGGCGACCGTCAGCAGCGTGGGGCGGGGGATGTATTTGCCGGCCTTGACCTTGTACAGGGTGCGCGCCAGCCAGATATTCTGTACCACGGGAATCCCGGCTTTTTTCGCGCGTGCGATCAACGCCAGTGCCTCGGCGTCCTCGCCCTTGCAATGAATCCTCGGCAAAGGTGTTTCCCCGGGCCGGTAGTAAAGAGCCACCGCGTAGTGGGTCGGATTGACCAGCAACATGTCCGCTTCTTCCACCGGCTTTGGCGCCGCGCTGGGCTCCTGGTTGAGGATTTCATGGGCCAGGTGCCGGCGATGGCCTTTTACGTGGGGATCGCCTTCGGACTGTTTGTATTCCTTCTTGATGTCCTCGTGGCTCATGCGCAGTTTCTTTGCGTGGAAGTACTTCTGCATGGCGAAGTCGACCATGGCGATCACCAGCAGCAGGCCCAGGATCACCCGCATAATGTGCTGGAACAGGGCCACCAGCGCATGCAGGTAAGTGGTCAGGTCGCTGTTGGCCAACAGGGCCAGGGTTCCCAGCGCCGGTTTGACCACTGTATACATCGTTGCGCCGATGGCGCCGGCCTTGAGTACGCTGAGCAGCAGGTTGGTGACGTTTTGCCCGGAAAACATCTGCTTGGCGTGTGAGAAGGGGTTGATCTTGTTGATGTCGACTTTCAATGCCTTGGGCGCGAACAGAAAACCGATCTGCACCCAGGTTCCGAGCAGGCGCATCAACATCGCCAGGCCGACGCTGCACAGGGTGAAATAGACCAGCGCGGCGAGGCCTTCGCTGGCAATCAGCTCGAGCGCGACGGTGAAGGGCGAGTCGATGCTTTTAAACGAAAGCGCCAGCAATGCTTGCAACCGATCAATGCTTTCATCGGCCAGGCTGAAGGTGATTTCGCTGACGGCCATCAACGCCATCAACTTCCCCAGGTCCTGACTTTGCCCGACCTGGCCCTTTTCTCGGGCGTCGCGTAATTGTTTGGGGGTGGCTTTTTCGGTTTTTTCGCTCACGGCACCTGTACCAGAAGGCTGAGCAGCGACTTCAGATCGGCCAGTTTCGCCAGTTGACCATTGCCCAGTTCCAGCAGCGTGGGCAGGTAAATCAGCAGGAAAGCCAGGCCTGCCATGCTCTTGGCCGGCATGGCCAACACCGAAACGTTGAGCTGTTGCGCATACAGCCCGATGATCGCCAGTGCTGCCTCGATCAATAGCAGCAGGCCGATGAAGGGCGCGGCGTATTGCAGCATATGGTGCAGCGTCTGGCTCAATTGATCGAGAAACACATCCAGCCCCTCCACTGTCATTCCCGGTAGCCAGGCCGTGGGCGGCCAGACGCTGTAACTGTCCCAGATGACTTGGGTGATCAGCGACAGGCCTCCGGAGAGAATCACCAGCATGATCAACGTTTCCTGGAACAGTTCGCCCAACGGGGTCGCGTCCGGGCCCAGAGTCGGGTTCATCTGGCCGCCGCTGAGCGCGCCGCGCTGGCTGTCGAGCAGGGCGCCGACCGAGGCGAACATCCAGAACGGCGCATACAGCAGTAGCCCCAGCAACGTACCGAGCACGGCTTCCTTGAGCAGCAGGCCACCGATGGCCAGCCAGTTCTCGTCCAGCGAGGTCAAGGCGCGGCTGATACCCGGCGCCGGGACCATTGCCAGGACAGCCACCACGGCATAACGCAATGGGCCCTTCAGGTATTTGAAGCAGAACGCCGGCACCAGCAGCATGCAGGGCAGCAAGCGAGCCATCGCCAGGCCCATGCCCAGCATCAGCTCGAAGACGTCCTGCGCCTCGAAGGGCATCTAGTGGGCGACTCCAGAGCGGGCGATCAGGTCGAAAGCCATGTTGATGAACTGGATCAGCTCGACGCCGATCCAGCGGCCGGTCATGGCCAGGGTCAGCCCGACCGCCCCTAGCTTGATACCAAATGGCAGGGTCTGATCCTGGATCTGCATCAACGCCTGCAACAGCGAGGTGACCACGCCGACCAGCACCGCAACGCCGAGCGGCGGGGCGGTCAGGATGACCACCAGGAACATGCCTTGCTTGAACAACGCCAACGCTTCCATGGCTGCCTCACATGTACGAATAAAACAGACTGTCGAGCAGGCGTGACCAACCCGACACCAGCACGAACAGCAGCAGCTTGAGCGGCAGTGACAGGGTCATCGGCGAAACCATCTGCATGCCCAGGGCCAGCAACAGGTTGGACACGATCAGGTCGATGACAATGAACGGGATGTAGATCAGAAAGCCGATCTCGAAACCGGCTTGCAGCTCCGACAGCACGAACGCCGGGATCGCCAGCAACAGGTCATTCTTGCTCGCTTGATCGGCCATTTCCTTGGGCCACATGCGCTGAGTGTTGTCGAGCAGGTGGGTGATGACCTCGGGGTCGGTGTTACGCGTCATGAAGCGTTGCAGCGGTTCGATCACGGTTCTGATACTGGCCTGCAGCTTATCGGTGTCGCCCAGTTCCAGCGGATGAGCCTGCACCCGTTGCTGGATTTCGTGGGCCACCGGGGCCATGACGAACATCGTGGCGGCCAGGGCGATGCCATACAGCGCCATGTTGGGCGGGACCTGCTGGACACCAATGGCATTGCGAGTGATCAACAGCGTCATGGCGATCTTCAGAAAAGCGGTGCAGACGATCAACAGGAACGGAATCAGCGACAAGGCGCCAAGAAACAGCGCCAGCAGAACCGGATTCATGCCCTCCATGATCATGATGGGGTCGCCAGCCGGGTAATCTGCAGGCCAAGCCGGCCATCGACGTCGACCAGTTCACCTTCGGCCACCACGTGCTCGCCGTGGCACAACGTGGCGTGGCCGGGCGCAATGCCGCTGACTTCAAGGATGGTCCCGGGGCCGAGCCTTTGCAGTTCGCCGAGGGTCAGCTTGAGTTCCCCGCAGCGAAGGGTCAGCGCCAGTGCCAGCGATTGAAAACCGGACGAATCCATTCGGTCCGGCTGCGCGTACGGTGCGTAATCGTCATCGCTGTCGAACGGCCCGGACCGAGGCGGGGCGGCGTCCGCTGCGGCGGTTTCGTCCAGCGCGTGGTCATCGTCGTCGAGGGTTTCGACCTCGTCATGATAGAGATCTTCAGTGCTCATCGAGCGGGTGCTCCTCGTGGCTTAGCTGCAAGAAAAGTTGCTGTGCCTGGCCGGTGGCCTGTACTGCCCAGCGTCGTCCGGCGAGGGCCAGATGACCTTGTCCGCCGCTATCGAACTGGCAGAGGACGGGCAGTACCACGTCACCAGGACGTAATGAGCGCAGTTGCTCCAAGGTCAACGCCAGCTCGCCAATGAGCAACGGCGTGGTCACTTGCCAGGCTTCGTCCAGCGGTTGGTGGCGGGCTTGCCAGCGGGCCGCGCGCAGCAGCCCAAGCAGGGTCTCGGGCGTTGCATGCACGTGGGCATGGACGGTCTGGCCGGCGCGGCGAACCTGGAGACGGCAGCCGACAGTCGCTGCCGTCGGGTGGTCGGACAGCGGTTCAATGGGCGCGAGCAGGGCGGCGATCATCGGGCTCAGGCGCTGGTTGAAAAACTGCCAGTACCAGTCCTGGTGCTCGCCTTGCAGGGTCAGCGGCGTATCGCCGAGCAGGCTCAGCAGCGCCTCGGCATCGGTGAGGCACAACGCACCGACTGCGCTGTTGAGCCAAACGCCGCCGACCGGGAGGTCGGTCGCGGTCAGTGGCGGCAGCAGCGTCAGCTCGGCGTCTTGGTCCCCAGCGCGCAAATTCAGACCCTGACCGCTCCCAAGCTCCCGGGTAACACGGGCCTGGAGGGCGTTGACCTTGCGCAGTTTCAGCGTGCTCATGTCTCAAGATCTGCGTGCAGGTCCAGTTCGACTTCCAGGCCCAACGCCTGCGAGAGTGAATCCCGGCAGGCACCGACATGCCCTTGCAGGCGTTTGAGCACGTCGCGGCGAGCAAAGCCGAGCTGGACGTTCCAGCGATTATCGGTTTTGTGGGAGTGCACACGCACGCTGCCGAGGTTGGGCATTATCAACGTGAAACTGAGCGGCCCCTGTGGTTCATCCGGCAGGCGTTGCGCCAACTCATCGATCAGCTGGGTCGGCACCTGTTCGGCCCGCAACGGGAATGTGACGCCGCCGCCGGCGAAGCTTTGCGAGTCTGGCTCGGCGCCTACCGGCAGCACCAGCAGCTGTGAAAAGAACAGACCGTCGGTGCTCATCGGCATGTCCTGCGCCTGTCTATTCAGGGTTGTTCGACTGCCGTGTGCATCGCTGCGGTTTGGGGAGCCAAAGGCTGGCCGTTTTTCGCTCAAAGGTGCCGCGGGCAACTCCGTATGCGCAGCACGCTGCGGTGCGGTTGGTGGCCTTGGTGGCGGTTTGATCGGTGCAGTCATCGGCTCTTAACCTTCTTCATTGAGGGTCTCGCTCAGACAGGCGAGTATCTCGACTGCCCGTTGAAAGGCTTTGGCTTGCAGACGTTTGCGTTCAAGCAGTGCCTGTTGTTCGGCGACCTGCAATTGCTGTTGCTGCAGGTCCTGGCGGATCAAGGCGAGGCGGTCGAGCATGTTTTTCTCTTTCTCGTGCCAACGGTCCACGTCTTTGAGGCTGATGGTCTTTTCCAGATGAGCCGCCGAAAGGCTTTGGCGGCGCTGCCGGTGGTTGTCGCGTTCCTGATTCAATACCAGCCTGGTCTCTGATAAGTGGTCGAGCATCGAATTGAGTTCCACCTGGGCCTGGCGTTGCGCCCGTTCGGCGCTGGCCTGGCGGTGTTGGCGCAGGGGAGTGATCAGGCCGATCACCTGCTCCAGGGCGACCCGTTGCGGATCCTCTTCCAGGGCTTCCTCCACAGCTACTCCGGTAACCGCGAGGTCAGCTGCAGCAAATCGTCCAGGGTTTGCTCCAGGGCAACCGGCTCGCGCAGGTCCTGGCGAAGGAAGGCGTTGATGGCGTCATTCAGTTCGACGGCGCAATCGGTGACCGGATCGGCCCCGGCCTGATATTCACCCAGGCGCAGAAGCATCTCCACTTGCTTATAGGCGGCCATCAGTTGGCGCAAGCGATTGTTCGCCCGTTGATGCTCGCGGCTGCTGACGTTGCTGAGGATCCGACTGATGCTGGCGGACACATCGATAGCTGGATAATGTCCGCGCTCGGCCAGCTTGCGCGACAGCACGATGTGGCCGTCGAGCAGCGAGCGCACCTCGTCCGCCACCGGATCGTTCATCGAGTCCTGTTCGATCAGTACGGTATAGAGCGCAGTGATCGAGCCGTTTTCGCTCATGCCGGCGCGCTCCACCAGACGTGGCAGCAAGGTGTACACCGACGGCGGCAAGCCACCGCGGCCCAACGGTTCGCCGGAAGCGATGCCGATTTCACGCTGCGCGCGAGCGAACCGGGTCAACGAGTCGAGCAGCAGCAGTACCTTCTGGCCCCGAGCGCGAAACGCTTCGGCGATAGCCGTCGCGGTGAACGCGGCGCGGGCTCGCTCCATGCTGGACCGATCGGACGTCGCGCAGACCAGTACGGAGCGGCTGCGCAATGTTTCGTCCAGTTCATGATCGAGAAACTCGCGCAATTCACGGCCCCGCTCGCCGATCAAGCCAAAGACAATGACGTCGCAGCCCATGTTGCGGGCCAGCTCCGCCATCAGGGTGGTCTTGCCGCAGCCAGCGCCCGCGAACAACCCGACACGCTGGCCTTCGCCCAGCAGAATGGCGCTGTCGATGGCGCGCACACCGGTGGGCAGGGCGTTGCTGATACGCGGTCGCTGGGTCGGCGGTAGAGCGTCGGCAATGACCGGCAGGGTTGTGCGGCGATCGTCCGGACCTGCGAAGGCACCCAGGCAATCACCGAGCAGGGGCCGTCCGAAGCCATCCAGCACGCAGCCGAGCAGGCTGTCATCCACGCCAATTCGGTGGGCCATGCCCAGCGGACGAATCGGTGCGCCCACCTGAATCCCGTCCGGGGCACCGAGGGCACTGAGCAAGGTGCAATCCTGAGTAAAACCGACGATTTCGGCGAGCAGCAGGCTGCCGTCCGCCTTGCTCACCTCACACAAGTCACCGACCTTGGCGGCGGGAATCTTACACTCCAGCAAAATGCCGCGCACCGCACTGACCCGACCGCTGACGCGCACGGCAGAGTAGTTTGCCAGACGCTCGAAATGCTTGTGTTTCCATTGATTCAGCGCCGCATTCACCAGTTCACCTCGATGTGGCGGTCACCGTCGAATTGCAGGCGCTGATCGTCAATGCGGGTCAGACGCAGGCCTTGCAGTTCATCGCCCACATACAGGCGGCGTCCATCGGCAGTCACCAGGTGGGCATGCGGTCCGGTCATGATTTGCACGATCACGAAGGGCAGGCCATTGCGCGCACTGGCGACGTTATCGAGTACCGTCACTGGCGATTCGTAGTTGTCCTTGAAGCGTTGCAGCATGCGTTGGTACACCAGCAGCGCCTCGTCCTTGAGACTGCCATTGAGCACCAGCCCCTGCGGCGTTTCCTCGATGCTTACGTCAGTGAGCAGACGGTCGCTGAGCATTCTGTCGAGCGTGCGTCGCGCAGCTTCCGTGCTCGCCAGGCGCGTGCGTTTGTCGGCGACCTTGCGGGTCTCGTTCGCTGGCGCCTGCGCAGGTTTTTCCGGTGCTGCCGGCTCTACCTGAGCGATGCTATCTGGCGGTGTCGTAGCGGTCGGGCGGGTCAGGCTCCAGGCGCTGCCGATAATGCCAATCAGCAGGCCGGCGATGATTCCCGTGGTGCGGTTGAGAAACTGCGAACGCGTTTTGACTTTTTCCAGCGGGGCCGTGCTGCGCAACGGTTCAGCCTCGACCTCTGGCGGTTTTGCAATGACCGCCGGGACGCTTGGCCAGGCATCCTCGGCGGGCGAGACGCACAGCCACACCGAGCCCAGCATAAAGGCGTTGTTGGGGATCAGTTCGACGCTGGCCGTAGCGTTACCTTCCTCATCACAGACCGTGCCCTGTTCGGCCGCCAGGCTCCAGCTCTCGTCCGAGCGATGCAGGCGGCAATGCAGGTCCGCAATGCCGGGGTCGTCCAGGGACAGATCCTGTTGTCCGGCAGCGCCAATCGACCACTGCTCGCCGATCAGCGGCAGGGCTGCGCCTTGATGCTGGCCGTTGAGTACGCGTAATTCAAACATCCGACAAACTCCCGATGCTGAGCGAGTCCGGCTCAAGCGGCATGATCGTTATCCATCGCTTGGAGATCGTCTTCCAGATCGAAGCGACCCATGACCTTGACCTTGGCCGCGTTGCTGATCTCGGCGAACGACAGCACGGGCACGTGATAAAACTCATCCTTGAGCAGGGTGCGCAGCGGGCTGCGCAGGTCTTGCGCGACCAGCAAGACGGCCTGCTCGGAGGTTCGCACGGGAAAGGCCATGTGCAACTGCTGCACCAGCGTCTGGCTGATCTCGCTGCTTAGCGAGAAGAAGGTTTCGGTTTGCGTCTGGCGCAAGCCATCGCGCAACAGGCCTTCGCTTTCCGGGGTCAACAGCCACACCATCAGGCCGTCTACGCCGCAGTACTGGTGATAAATCTGGGTCTTGAGGGCGATACGCACGTAGTCGGTCAGTACGCTGATGTCACGCTCGTGCTGGCAATGTTCAATCAGGGTTTCGGCGATCAACCGGATCGCGCGCAGCGGCACGCATTCGGAGGCTAGACGCTGCAGGACCGCGGAAAACCGCGTCAGGGTGATCACCCGTTGCATTTCCTGGGCAAGTTCAGGCTGCTCGGACTCCAGCCAGTTGAGGATGGCCTTGGTTTCCTGCAAACCAATGAACTGCGGCCCACAAGACTGCAACGCACGCTCCATGCGCTCGATGATCAGCGTGCTGGCGTCGACCTGGGCGAGCCTGCCGTCGTGCAGGTCCGGCGTGTTGGCGGGCAGCCATACCCACTGGTCTTCCTGGCGGTCGGCGGTGCCGGGGATGGCCATGGGTGGGGTGCCGCTGTCCAGCAGGCGTTCATCCACCGCGACATGGGTATGGGTAAAGGTCGCCTTGAGTAACGGCACGTCATACACGGTGAAGCGAAACTCATCCGGCGACAGGTGATCGACGTACTCGATGATGAACGAGGGCAATGTCAGGCCGTACTGCACCACCAGGCGGTTGCGTCGCTGGCGTATTTCGCTGACCAGCGCCTCGATCCGGCCGGAGTCCTGCCCAGGATGAAACTGGAGCACGAATTGCCGGCTGGGAGAGAACGTGCGCAGGTCCTCCTGGCCGTTCATTTCCGGAGCGACGACCACCGCGCTTTCCTGTTCCGCCTTGGGTTTGGCCCGCTGCAACTGCAACAGGCCGCCACAGCCACAGATGATAGCGATGGTGATGAACACCCCCGTCGGCATTCCCGGCAACATGGCAAAGCCGAACATGGCAACAGCGGCGATGATCCAGGCCTTCGGCTGGCTGGTGATCTGCTCGGCAATCTCCCGGCCGATATTGGCTTCCACACCTGCTTCGGTATTGGGCACGCGGGTGATGATCATGCCGCAGGTGACGGAGATCAGCAGCGCCGGAATCTGTGCGATCAGGCCGTCGCCGATGGTCAGTACGGTGTAGAGCTGCAAGGCATCACCGGCGCTCATGCCGTGTTGCACCACGCCGATGGAAATGCCGCCGATCATGTTGATGGCGACGATGATCAGGCTGGCGATAGCGTCGCCGTTGACGAACTTCATCGCCCCGTCCATGGCACCGAACAATTGGCTTTCCTTGTTCAGCTCGGCGCGACGGTTGCGTGCTTCGTACACGCTGATCAGGTTGGCGCGCAGGTCACTGTCGATCGACATCTGCTTGCCGGGCATGGCATCGAGGGTAAACCGCGCACCGACCTCGGCGACCCGTTCCGAGCCTTTGGTAATGACCAGGAAATTGACCACCGTCAGGATCAGGAAGATCACCAGGCCGACTGCCAGATTGCCACCGACCACAAACTCGCCGAACGCTTCGACGATGTGCCCGGCGTCCTGGTTGAGCAGGATCAGCCGTGTGGTGGAAATCGACAGTGCCAGGCGAAACATCGTCGTCAGCAGCAGCACGGCGGGGAAGGTCGAGAACGCCAGGGGCCGGGGCAAGTGCATCGCCAGCATGATCAACAGGCAGGAAATACAGATGTTGACCGCGATCAGTACGTCGACCAGCCCGGTGGGCAACGGCGTGATCATCATGAACACCACGGCGATCACGAAGAGCGCGCCCACTATCTCCGAACGGCGCATGGCGGAGAGGGCAATCATGTTCAGCGCATTGATGACTTGATGCATCAGGCAAGGCCCCCGTAAAGCTGTTTCTGTTCTTGCGCAGTGAGTTCGGCCATCAACGTCAGTAAATTTCCGAGTGCGTTCTGGCGGCTTTTCATGTCGCGCCACAGCAGGATCGGCAACTGCAACAGCATCGGACGCAGGCCGTTGAGGAACGCCAACTGATGCTTGAGTGGCTTGCCGGCGATGTGCTGGGTCAGTTGCAGGGTCTGGCTCAAGTTCATGCCATTGGCGGTGAGCGTCAGCAGATGTTTGAGAAAGGCAGGTGGATCGACGTTCAGTTCGGGGTTCTTGTTGCGCATGCGGCCCAGTAAATGCTCGCAGCCATGCAATAGCGTCGTTACGTGTCGCGCGGTATTGAGGCCGTGCATCAACGTGCGCAGTTGTTCGTGGGAGGCGGAGGGGGTCAAGGCCGACAGATCGTCGGCGATCGCGCTGCGCATGTCACGCAGGTTGAGGTCAAATTGCCCTGGTTCCTGCTGCTCGTCGAGCAGTGCTTCGATCAGCCCGGTGATATTCGGCTGACCGGAAACCGCCACGCTGTAAAGGTTGCGCAGGGTCCCCCGGCGCTTGCTGTCCAGGCTGGGTCGAGCGAACGCCTTGGCGGTATTGATCCCGGCCCGCGCCCGTGGTCCGTACTTGCGTCGTAGCAGCTTCAAGTGCTGGGTCAGTACAACGTGCTCGCCTGTGGCACCGTCGGACTGGGCTTGCTTGCGGGCTGCTTGCAGCAGCACATGGGCCTTGGCTGCGTCGCCGTCGGTGTAGGCAAGGACCTGTGACAGGTCCGTCGAGTTTTCCATCTGCAGTTTTTTGCGCAGCATCCTGGCGGCGTTATCCAGCCCGGTGTCCTGCGCGCCCATCAGCAACTGATAGAGCTCGCCCAGTTTGACGGCTCGCGACTGCAAGGCATTGATGCTGGCTATCAGCTCGCGCTGACTCAGGATACGGCTGTGCTGCACCAGCGCAGCGGCGAAGCGCGAGACCTGTTGCGGCGAAGTCCCTGCGTTGTGCTGAACGACGTTTTGCAACGGCTGCGCAATGGGCGCCGCCACCCGGGTGGGCGCGACGGCAGGTGAGGGCTGCAATAGAGCTGGAGCGACGATTTTCATAGGGCGTTTCTGAGCCTGGTCATGCCCGCTGAGTGGGCCGTACACCGGGTTCAGTTCCCTGCCGAAGGAAGCCGTGCGTCTGTGCCAAACGCCGTCGAGCCAGAAGGGCATTTGTGCAATATTTTGTATCTAAAAAAATATCAAAATTAAAAAATCGTTTTGTTTCAATGAGTTAAATCTATTTTTTGGTTGGTATGGATATCGCTATAGGGATTGCCCAACGGTAGATAAGGGGTATTCCCATGTTGCAGAGTATGGTGGTTCTTGATGCAGCGCCTTCCCACCCGCATGCGTCGTCCAGCGGAATCCGTCAGTTGAGCAGTGATCAGATAAAGATGCTCAGGGCTTTCATTCACAAACGAGTGATGAACCCCGATGATGTCGATGATCTGCTGCAATGCGTTTTTCTCGAGGCCTTGCGCAGCGAGCATAAATTTCAACATGCCAGTAAACCGCAGACATGGTTATGTGGCATCGCGCTGAACCTGATCCGCAACCACTTTCGCAAAATGTACCGGCAGCCGTTCCAGGAAAGCTGGGAGGATGAAATGCATTCCGAGCAGGACGGGCATGCCGACATCGGCCATCAGGTGGATGGTCATCGGCAACTGACACGGGTGATCCAGGCGATTGATTGCCTGCCGCCGAACATGCAGAAAGTGCTGGAGGCCTGTCTGGAAATGGATGGCAACTATCAGGACACGGCCAGCAGCCTTGGCGTGCCGATTGGCACCGTACGTTCGCGGCTGTCGCGGGCGCGCGTGCAGCTCAAGCAACAGATAGATCCCTTTGCCTGAGCGAGTCTTTGGATCGCTGTCGGGAACCAACTTTGTTCGCCAACCACACAGTTGCCATCCTTCACTCCCGGATGGCGACTTCCCATGCGAATTTCCAGTTCTCCCTACAGCGGTAACGTGCATCGACCCACTTCTGGTGAACTGGCGGGTGACTTGCCGGTTGCCAGGGCGCCACGTGACAATGGCGGCGGCGTCCAGGCCGGGGTGCAGTTCGGCCTGGACACGGCGGATTCATTGGGCGTGACTCAAAATGCCACGCAGGCGGCAGGATCGTTCCTGAATCAACTGTTCCAGGGTAAAGGGGATACCAAGACCCAGTCGCCGTCATGCGGTTCGCCAAAACAGGTCACCCCCAGCGCTCCGGTTGCGCCTGCCAAAGTTCCGAGCACCGATGCCTCCGACCCCGCCAACGCGCCGAAAGCGGCCGATGCGGCCTTTCTCGATAACTCCGAATTCTCGTCCCCTGAAGCCTTGAAACGCTGGGAACCATTGGTGGCGCATTTGCCGCCCGAGGAGCGTCTGCAAGCAGAAAAGGAGCTCAACCGGCCGATTGCTGCCGCGAGGATGGCCAGGGGCGATGGGCCCGAAGCGGCCCAGGCGATGGCGTTTATCAACGCCAACCCGGCGCTGAAAACGGCGGTGGACGTCGCCCAGGGTGGCGGCAGCGCGGATGGCAAGATCACCAACAAAGACCTCAAGGTGTTCGCCAAGAATATGGAGAAGGCCGCCGACAAGGCAGACAAAGATCTGGCCAGGTATCAAAAGGATAATCCCAACGCCGATCCGCAATCTCTGGAAATGGTGCGCAATGCTTCGTTGATGCAAGCGAACCTGCCACTGGTAACGGCTGCCGATCCCCACAACGCCGTGGGGGCGGCCAACAAGACCAAGGTAGACGGTAATATCAGCGCCGACGACTTGAACGGTTTGTCCAAAAACAACCCCGGGCTCTCGGGGGCGCTCAAGCAATCCTGCAACACGTGGGCACAGCCGGGCTTTCTCGGCCAGCTTGACGAGGCGGGGATGAGCGGGCGCGCCAAGGCCGCACACAGCCCCGACCTGTTGTTCAACGCCAAGAACCTGAGTGAGTGGATCAAGAAGAGTGCCCCCACCAACGGCGGGCAGTTCGCCGGCATGCTCAGCGATGCGGCAACCCTCAATGCAGTGGCCGGCATCGATATCAGCAAGCTTGATGAGAAGGTGTTCACCAAGCCCAAGTCCTACACGGGGGCGCAGAAAGCCGCCGTCATGGTCAAGTTGCAACAGACCCAGCAGAGCGTGATTGCCGGACGCGGCTTGCGCAACACCGAAAAAACCGAGCAGGGCCTGGCCGATAGAATCGCGCAACTACAGGCCGATCCAGACGTGCAGGCGTACCTCAACAAGAGTATTCCCGAGCAGGAACGCGCCCTGGTGGGCAGCGATGCCGCACTGCAAAAAGCGGTGAAAGAACAGGCGAAGAACGTCAACAGCGGCAAGGCGTTGCAAACCGACATGGAGACAGCCGACCGGGCCGTCGACAAACATAACCCCGTAGCCGACTACAGTGACGCCATCAGCGGACTCTCTGCCCAGTTGGAGTTGCAGAAAGACCTGTTTCCGCAAACCAAGGTGCCCAGCGCTGCCGACGTACTGGATCGCCGGGTGGACCTGCACGCGCGAATCGGCGACTCCTATGCGCGTAACTTCAGTGAAGGTGGCGCACTCAAGCAATTGCTCGGACAGAAAAAAGTCGATGCTGATCTGGCCCTGCAAACAGCGGATGCACGCAAGGCTATCTACGACAGTGTGATGCCCAGCGATCTCACTGAAGGCCAGCACGAGAACTATCTGGACGCCACGTTTGCCCAGCTACAGAACTCGAAAAAGGGCCGCAAGCTGCTCGAAGGCAAGACCGATGACGGTGATAAGGGGCCCTCGATGGCGAGCCAGATCGCCGCGCAAATGGGCCCCAAGGCGCTGCAGTCGGTCATGGGCTTCGCCTCGGTCTCCGACATGCTCGCCCACGGCGACAAGCTGGGCGCCGCGCAAACCATTTACGACAGCACCAAACTGGCTGGGCAGGCGGCCAAGGAGGGCGTCGAGGTCGGGGCCAAGCTGCTCGGACGCGAGGCTTCGGGTGGCCTTGGCCGCATGGCGGGTCAACTGGTCGGCCGTGCCGTGGGCATGGTTGCCGGCGAAGCCACCGGCCTTGCTGCCGGGGCCGCGCTGGGGGCGGCGATTCCGGTGATCGGCTGGGCCATCGACGGTGCCATGGCGTTGGGGTTCGGCATCTCGATGATTGTCGACGCCGTGAAGAAGCACAAGGCGCAGAAGGCGTTCGACCATAACGTCGACCCGGTACTGAACCAGTTCGGTATCGCCAAGGCGCATTGATCCATCCGCGGAGATTATTTGATGAGACCCATCGGTGGCCCTGGGCCGCGTTACCAACCACCTGAACCTTTAACGCAGGCCTCGGCTTCGCGACCGACCCAACAGCCGCAGACTCCAACCAACGCTTCGGAAGAAGCGCCTGCGGCGCCGAGGTTGGGCAATCTGCAGCGCTACCCCGGTGGGCGCTATGCCCATCTGGGCGAAGCGATCGTTCACATGAAGGTTGCCGACCCAGGCAAGAAGCGCCAGGGCGAACATGGAGCGAGTGCCGCTACCGCAACACCCGTGGCCATTCCTCAGAATGTTGCTTCATCCTCTCGGCAGACCGCCGGGGGAACGGTTGAAAGCGTTTTCTGCGCAGACCTTGCAGAGTTGGCGAGCAGGAGCGAGAGAACGCATACCTATCTGGCTGATCCCGCCGTAGCTTATGGCCATGCCGCAAAAGTACCTCATGCGATAGGCCATAAGATTCTTGGTGATGCAAAACGGTATATGGAATCGAGACTTCAACCGTATGGGCTGAAACTGGACGATGTGTTGACGAAGGCCACCGATAAACGCCTTGAGATTAATCTCAATTACCTCGAAATGAGGGATTACGTAGGCCGGGAGGGGGTCTGGGTTCAAGCAGATGGCGATCGACTCAGAGAAAAGCTGATGGACAAAGCGGATGCTTACCTCAATCACTTCCTTGCCCTGGACCTGCCCGCGCTTGCTCCACTGGCTGGGTTAAAGAGCAAAAACAGCCTTGGCGTCATGCGCGAGCTGCTTCAGGACGCCCCAGGCCTGGTGATTGGCGAAGCGCACAGCTCCACATCCAGCAAGCGTGTGGTGATCGACAACATTAAAGCGTTGAAGGCCGCCGGCGTGACCACGCTCTACCTTGAGCACCTGTGCGCAGATTCCCATGGCAAGGCTCTGGACGATTATCTGGCGGCGCCCAAAGGCAGCCCGATGCCTGCCAGGTTGAAGGTCTACCTCGACACGCTGACCATGGGCAATCTGCCTCCCAATGCAAAAAAACCTGCGCAGGGTTTCACCGAGCTGGTCCAGGCGGCGAAGGAGGGCGGGTTGAACATCATCCCACTTGATACTGCCGAAACCTATGCCACGTCAGAGGCCTCCGGCAATACGCGCACCAAAGTGATGAACTACTATGCCGCAGAAAAAATACGGTTGAGCAAACCCGAAGGCAAATGGATTGCTTTCGTTGGTTCTACACATGCCACCACTTTCAAGGAGGTGCCGGGGCTTGCGCAGTTGCACGGGGTCAGGAGTTTGATTGTGGATGATTTCGGCAGTAAGTCCCGGGGGGCGGAGATTGAGGTAAATGTGAAGGGCTATGGCGAGGAGATTAATCCGGATGTGGTGATGTCTTATAAGGTTTGATGGGCAGGTGCTGCTGACTATTGAAAACCTCCAGGTTGGGCTGGTTTAGCGAACTCCAGGGAGGTGAGTGAACGGGTGCTAAGCCAAGTCCAGCGTTCCTGACTGCTGAACGTGAATGGCATGGCGAAGAAAAGCAGCCGCTACGGGACTGTGGTTGTCAAAAGGTCGGTCGCTCTCCTTGGAATCCCTCTTGAGACACCCCAAAAACAGGTCCAGAATCAAGACTTTTCCTGCTCCGGCAAGAAAATAAACCCCGCTCCAATTATTGTTCTATTGGCCTCCATTGAAGTCTGTAGAAATTGAAAAAAGAGACTTCGGTCTCTTTTTTTGTTTCCGGTAAGTTCCACTCGATACCACGACTAGCCGCTCCGTTTCACCTAGTCTCATTCCTCGCATTCGATCGATCCGTTCAGCTACCTGGTAAGCCGCCTCCAACTCCGAGCAGCCGGTGTTCTGCATGATTCTCCAACGTTCGGCTTTTTCCTCTGGCTCCGTCATAGCCAGGGCGAGGTAAAGACTCGGCGGCACGGCTCGAAACAGCGTTTCGAGCTTCTTCGACGTATCCGTCCGGCCAACACACCTTCCTGACGCAACCGCCGAAGGCCACACTGCGCTTATCTGTTCGCCAACCGCCGCGCCACCCGCATGAAAGTCCTGGTGCACGACGGGTTGGGCATCTGGTTAGCGGCGCGTCGGCTCCACCAAGGCAAATTCGCTTGGCCTGGCACGCGCCACGGTTCACAAATGGAGCTGAGTGCCGAACTCGCGGTCTGACTTTCCACGCTGAAAAAATCCAAAGTAACATGCGGACACATACCAGCATCCCCTTACCCAAAAATCAGCTCCCGCTGATGGCGGCTGATTCTGCAAGACTGCATCCTTGAACCCATGTCAACTAAGAGGTGTAGGTTCCCTCTCTCGGCTTTGCCGTGCGTTCGACATGTTACGTGCCGCTCCCAGGAAGGAAGCCCGTGTTCGGTTGTCTATGTGCCCCTACATAGCTCAGCCGAACATGGGGTCCCTGCGACTCGCGGGGATGGCAGTTTTGTGCCGCTCCTAGGAAAGGAGTCCATGGTCTGTTGTTTATGTACCCCTACATAGCTCGACCGAACATGGGTCCCCGCTACTTGCGGGGATGGCTTTTTTTGTTTTTTCGGTAATCCGTGAAGAACCTTTTTCACGCAGCTATCAAGAGACAGGCGCCGGAAAATCCGTCACGTCACTGTGCAATATCCTGCGGGGCAGTCGCTAACCAGGCGGCATGTGACGATGGAAGACGGATGCTGCTGGCCTGTTATTGGTGCTAGCAATGCAAAAGCAATGTACGGCAGGGAAGGATAGTCGAGCTGGCATTTAATCACCCGAAGCGGATGTTCAATCTTCGTATGCGTCCGGGCTTTGCAATAGTCGAATTTCCGTTGGCCTTGTAGTTCAGGCTGCGCTGACTCATCTATACATCAATGTGGCGGCCAGCGAGCGAGGGTGCATCCAGCACATCTCAGGACTTGTTCGGAGAGTCCAAGACACCCCTTGCAAGAGAAAATCTGAAGGAATTTAAGAAGGGCTGCCGATACAGGTGATGTCCTGATATCGCCTGGGCTCCTTCGTGAAGAACCGTTTAAACCTCTATCTCTAATCCATCGAGTTTGTCACGTGAGCCTTCTGAATCAGTCCAAATTCTCGACCAAGCTTTTGTCCTCGTTCGTCATTTGCGCCCTGATCACCCTAGCCGTTGGTGGGGTGGGAATGGTGGGGATCAATCGTTTGGCCGCTGCACTGTCGTTGACCTTTTCCAACAACCTGGTTTCAGCGAGCAACACCGGCGAGGCCTTGATCAGTCTGACCAATCATAATCGCGGGCTCTATCAGTTGCTCGACGCTCAGATCAGCGACCTGCCCGAAGCGGACAGAATGCTTGTTCGCCAGGCCCTGACGACGGATTTGGCCCGCGCAGAAAAGGCCTTTGCGACCTACCGTACCACGCCCATGGAGGCGGATGAGCAGGCCGCGGGGGACAGGTACGAAGAACTGTGGCCCACTTATGTGGTAAGTGCCCAGAAAGTCATTGAGTTGATGGACGCCGGCGATGTTGCTCAGGCACGCACTCGTTTGCACGCGCTGTCGGCGGGCGCGTTCAAGAGTGCCCGCGAGTACCTACGGGTCATGATCGACTCGACCAATCGACAGATCAAAGAACGTGCTGAAGACGCCCGGGAACTCGAAGCCAGTTCCAGGCTGATGTTGCTGGTCGGGATCGGGGTCGCCTTTCTGGTGGCCGTCGCTCTGGGCATTCTAAGTACGCGAATGATCACTCGCCCACTAGCAGTGGCGGTCGCTAGTGCCCGGCGCATTGCCAGTGGCGATCTGACCCAAAGCATTTCCACTACCCGTGGCGATGAAGCGGGGCAACTGCTTAATGCCTTGGCGGACATGCAGGGCGGTTTGAGGCGCACCATTCAGCAGATCGCCAACGCTTCGAATCAGTTGTCCTCGGCCTCCGAAGATCTGAGCGCTGTGACCGAGGAGAGTACCCGGGGTCTGACGCGGCAAAATGACGAAATCCAGCAGGCGGCCACGGCTGTCAATGAAATGACCGCGGCAGTCGAGGAGGTGGCGCGCAACGCTGTGTCGACTTCCGAGGCCTCTAAAGCCGCGACCGAAGACGCCGCTCATGGCCGCAGTCGGGTCGACCAGACGTTCATGGGCATCAGCACCATGGTGGAAGAGATCACCGTGTCGACCGAGACGGTGACCGAGCTGGCTGGACACATTCTGGAAGTCAGCAAGGTGCTGGACGTGATCCGTAGCATCGCCGAACAAACTAACCTGCTGGCGCTCAACGCTGCCATTGAAGCCGCCCGTGCTGGCGAACAGGGACGTGGGTTTGCGGTGGTGGCCGATGAAGTACGCGCGCTCGCTCACCGCACCCAAGCCTCGACCGTCGAAATCGAAGGCATGATCAGTACCGTGCAATCGGGTGCTGATGGAGCCGTCGTTGCTATGGGCAAGAGTCTGTCGCTGGCCACCAACACCCAGAAACTGGCCCAGAGCGCCGGAGCGGCGCTGGAGAAAATTACAGACAGGGCCGTGACCATCAACGAGCGCAATCTGGTGATCGCTTCGGCGTCCGAAGAACAGGCCCAGGTCGCCCGTGAGGTGGACCGTAATCTGCTGAATATCCAGGGCCTCTCGACCCAGACCGCTGCGGGTGCCAACCAGACCAGCGCCTCCAGCCAGGAACTGTCGCGGCTGGCCGGGTCCTTCAATGTCCTGGTAGCGCAGTTCAAGCTTTAAGGTTCTGAGCACTGTTTCACGTCGCCCAGCGGCCCATGTCCATTGGCATCATGCGGTTGGGCGTGGCGATGTCGGAACGCGAGAAGCGGGGCGGGGGAAGCGCGGGGGGGGGCTAACGGCCAGCGCTGCTTGGATAGACGGGGCATCGGTTGTCTGGGCACGGCCTCGCCGAGTTCTCTTGACCAGCAATCATCCGAGGGCGATTCATCGAGCGCTGGTTGGCACGGGCACGCCACATGGCCTGCGCGGTCAGCCACAGCACGCCGTGCTCAATGTAGGGCAATCCTTACTGCCGACTCCAAAATGCTCACTCAAAAACCAGCAGGGTCTGATAGCTGATCGTTGGTTATAACCTACATCATGACTACTGGCATTCTGCCGTAAATCTTTCGACGCATAGCGAGCGATACCGGTATCCCCCAGCGACCCGATCAATATGTGGCGGATCCGTATCGAGCATGGCATTCGATCATGCCGTGGTCCGCGCATCTTTCCAGTTTTCGTCGCCTGGCGATTCCGCGTGTCGCCTGCACCCTGGTGACAGGGGGGCGGGCGTCCATGGCAGGCGCGACTATGTTGGCTCGGAAAAGTCAGGTCTATTAAAGGTAGTAAGAAATGAAGAGTGTTTCCGTTGCGACGAAGCTGGGCTTGGGCTTCGCATCCGTTATATCAATCACTTTGATTATCGCGTTGGTCGGTTTGGCGAGTGGCAATAACATCAACACCATGCTCAACGAAATGTACGCCAATAACCTGACCCCTATCAAAGACGTGGCGAATGCCAACATGCAGGCCATTTACCATAACCGTGGGCTTTATGACTACCTGATTTCCGACAAGGCCGAGCAGGACAAGATTGTCGAGAACATGGAAAAAAATAAAGTACGGATGGCTGAGCTACTCGATAAATATAAAAAGACCTATCTGACTGATCGCGAAAAGGATCTGCTGAAGAAATTTGATACCGCCTGGGGCCCTTATGAGTCTTCGGCTAAGAAGGTCTTGATCCTCGCGCAAACCGATAACCTGAAAGCTACGGATCTCATGAATAACGAGACCACGCAGTTGTTTCAGGTCGTTGATGATCTGTTGTCAGATATCGTCGATTTCAACGACCAGTTGGCTAAAGAGGCTTACGATCAAAGTGATGTGGCCGCAAACAGAGCGCAGCAGATTCTCATCGGTCTGCTGATTGCTGCGGTATTGGTTTCAGTCTTGATCGCCTTCTTTATTACCCGTGGTTTACTCAGGCAGTTAGGCGGCGAGCCGGCGTTTGCGGCGCAGGTGCTGTCCAGGGTTGCAGCGGGGGATCTCGGTGTAACGATACCTTTGCGCAACAACGATACCAGCAGCATGCTCGCCGCAATGAAGAGCATGGTAGAGAAGCTTTCACAAATCATCGGCGAGGTGCGTGGATCGGCCAATGCCTTGACCAGCGCCTCCGAGGAGGTTTCCGCTACCGCACAGTCCTTGAGTCAGGCCTCCAGCGAGCAGGCAGCCAGCGTCGAGGAAACCTCGGCCTCGGTCGAGCAGATGTCCGCTTCCATCGAGCAAAACACCGCAAACGCCCGGGTCACCGACGGTATGGCGGGCAACGCGGCCAAACAGGCCGTTGAAGGCGGCGTGGCGGTCAAGGACACGGTCAGCGCGATGAAGAGCATCGCGGAAAGGATCGGCATCATCGATGACATCGCCTACCAGACCAACCTGCTCGCGCTCAATGCCGCCATCGAGGCCGCCCGTGCCGGTGAACATGGCAAAGGCTTTGCCGTGGTCGCCGCCGAGGTGCGCAAGCTGGCTGAGCGCAGCCAGGTCGCCGCCCAGGAAATCGGTGAGGTAGCCAAAGGCTCGGTGGCCCTGGCCGAGCGTGCCGGCAGCTTGCTCGACGAGATTGTTCCCGGCATTGCCAAGACCAGCGACCTGGTCCAGGAAATTGCCGCCGCATCCGCCGAACAATCTTCCGGCGTGGGCCAGATCAATACGGCGATGAATCAGCTCAACCAGATCACCCAGCAAAACGCCTCTGCCTCAGAGGAACTGGCCGCCACCGCCGAGGAAATGAGTGGACAGGCCGAGCAGTTGCAGCAACTGATGAGTTTTTTCAGCCTCACGGGCCACGGTGAACATGAGCGCGGCGCGCCTCTCTTGACTGCCTCTGCCAGGTCCAGGGCGGTTACCCAGCTGCCGGCCATCAGCCGCTTGGCTGAAACTGGTAATTCGGCGGTGCCGAGCGGTTTCGTGCGTTTCCAGGAGTGACACCGTGGGACAGTCGATCAAGCTGGACAATCACGTAGCCTCCCTACAGACCCGACAGTATCTGACCTTCACCCTGGCCGGCGAGCAGTTTGCCGTGGGCACGCTGAGCGTGAAGGAAATCATTGAGTACGGTGAACTCACCGGTGTGCCGATGATGCCGCCCAGCATCCGCGGCGTGATCAATCTGCGTGGGGCCGTGGTGCCGGTGATCGATCTGGAGGTGCGCTTCGGTGGGCGGCCGGCCGAAGTCGGTCGGCGCACCTGCATCGTCATCCTCGAAGTGGATCGTGGCGATCAGCAACAGGTCATCGGTGTATTGGTCGATGCAGTAAACGAGGTGTTGGAAATCAATCTGTCGGACATCGAGCCGCCACCGGCCTTCGGCGAGCATGTGCGCACCGATTTCATCCAGGGAATGGGCAAGGTCGACGGCCGTCTGGTCATTCTTCTGGACATCGGCCGGGTGCTTTCCGTGGGTGAACTCGCTGCGTTGAATGAGTTGAGCGAGGCGCTTGAGTTCGGAGAGTCGGATAGTTGACTTCTAAAGTTCGTATGAGCATTTCGGCGCGCCTGATGATCGCGGTTACGTTCCCTATCGCGTTGTCAATGATCGGTGGTGGGTTCTTCGTGGGGCTGCATGAAATCGACGTCGCCCACGCGGACCTCAAGCTTTTGAACGAGGAAAAGCTCAAGAGCGTGGAAGAGCTTCTGCAAGTCACCGACACGCTGCTGCGCGACCGTGTGAAGAATGGGATGCGTTTATTGCAAGAGCGCAGTACGTCGATGGGCAGCGCAAGCCTGGGCTCGGATGTCCTGGTCGACAATGTCGCGGTTCCCGACTTGCTGCTCGGAGGGCATCCCCAGGCCAGCGACTTCCGTATCGTCGACTCTGTAGCCGCCGATATGGGGGGGGGCAGCGCGACCTTGTTCGCCAGGAACGGCGAAGATTTCGTGCGCATTTCCACCAACGTCATGCTCGATGATGGGCGGCGGGCGATCGGCACTCGACTGGACCCGAAAGGCAAGGCCATAGCAGCCATCCGCCAGGGGCAAGCGTTCTATGGCCTGGTCGACGTGCTCGGTCATCCCTATCTGGCTGGGTATGAACCGGTCTTCGACGCGCGCGGCGCAGTCATCGGTAGCTGGTATGTCGGTTACAAGATCGAGCTGCAAGCGCTCCGTGAAGCCGTAGGGCGCACCAAGGTCTTGGACAGTGGTTTCATGGCGGTGCTGGATGAAAACAACCGGGTTCTGTTCCGTTCGAAAAACGTCAGCGCCGAGCAGGTGCTCGCTGTGGTCGATGACACTGACGGTGAAGATTGGCAGATCGACACACGCACGTTCGACAAGTGGCCATTTCATCTGATCATGGCTTACCCCAAGGCTGAAGGTGACCGGCAGGGTAACGCGGCGTTCCTGTGTATTGCGGTGAGCGGTGTCCTGTTGTGCCTGTTGGTGATTGCCGTGCTGCAAGTGCTGGTCTCGCGCATGCTCAGCCGCCCCTTGAGTCGGGCGGTCAGTGTGGCCCACCGTCTGGCTGATGGCGACTTGACGATGAAAATCGATGTCACCAGTACGGATGAGGTGGGGCAATTGCTGTCCGCGTTGCAACGTATGCTCAAGCAGCATGTGCAGGTTATCGGCGAAGTACGGGCCGCTGTGAGTATCTTGTCGAGTTCCTCGGAAGAGCTTGCAAGCACTGCCCAGAGCATGAGCCAGGCGAGCGACGAGCAGGCGGCGAGCATGAGCAGGACCGAGGCGTCGACCCAACAGGTCTCGGCCTCGATTCTGCGCAACCGGAGCAACGCCAAAGTGACCGAAGACATCGCGCTCGCTGTCGCCAGGGAAGCCGGGGAGGGCGATCGCGCGGTGAAGGAGACATTGCAGGCGATGAAAAGCATCGCAGAAAGGATCGGCATCATCGATGACATCGCCTATCAGACTGACCTGCTCGCCCTGAATGCCGCCATCGAGGCGGCGCGTGCCGGCGTGCATGGTAAGGGCTTTGCCGTGGTGGCCGGCGAAGTGCGCAAGCTGGCCGAGCGCAGCCAGGTTGCGGCTCAGGAGATCGGTGAGGTGGCAAAGGACAGCGTGGCATTGGCCGAGCGTGCCGGCAGTCTGCTGGACGAGATCGTTCCCGGCATCGCGAAAACCAGCGTTCTGGTCCAGGAGATCGCTGCCGCTTCCGAAGAGCAGTCCTTCGGCGTGGGTCAGATCAGCTCGGCCATGAATCAGCTCAACCAGATTACCCATCAGAACGTTTCGGCCTCCGGAGCGCTGGCGGCCATGGCCGAGGAAATGAGTGGCCAGGCCGAGCGATTGCAGCGATTGATGGGGTTTTTCACGCTTGAGGTTCACCACGAGCGTGCGCGGCCGGGAGCGATGCCATGAGCTCATTGATTGACGCCGGCAACCTGGTGTTCTGGTTACTTGCGTCCCTGGCGCTAGGCATCGTGATATTCGTCGTCTTGAGCATTCGCCACCGGTCGGAGCGGCGCATCGACAGCCAGGCAAGTGTTCCAACTGCGCCGCTGGTCGATGCCGGGTCCGACGACCTTGAGCGCTTCAATCGATACGCGATCGAACAACTCAGCGCTATCTCGCAAGTGCTTGCGACAAAGCACCTCGAGATGCCCTCTAACGGGCAAGAGGACGGCGATTCCCGTCGTCATGTGGGTTATGGGGCCATCGGCGAGCAACCTGATGTTCGGTTACACATGGAACTCAGTGAACTTGACGAAAAAGTGCGCCAGCTGAACGGGCTCGCTGCTCGATTGCTTGATACAGAGCAGCTCTTTGTCGATATGGACAGGGGGGCATTGCCGACCGCCGACACAATTGTCGCCAACAATCACTACCTCTTTTTTACACTTGGGGGCGAGCGGTTCGCGGTGAGTGCATCCAGCGTCGAAACGATCGTCGGAGCCGCTCGAATCGTTGCCGGGTCCGGTCTATCGAAGCGGTTGCGTCGGGCGATCAGAGTTCGCGATGCGCTGGTGCCGGTAATCGACTTGGGTTCACATTTTGGTGGGCCGCCGATAGAGATCGGCCCAGGCACCAGCATCGTCATCTTCGAAGTGATGCGCGACGACGGCATGCAGTCGATCGGTGTTCTGGTCGATGCGGTTGTCAACGTGCTGCCGATCCCTGCGCAGGACATCCAGTCGCCGGCAACATCGAACGGCGGAATTGCGAGCGATTTCATCCGCGGCACCGTCACGATCGACAACCAGGGCGTCACCTTGCTGGATATCGGGCAAGGCCTTTCTGCCAATGAGTTCCTCGCCCTCGGCCCAAGGAGACCTGAAAATGAATAATCCGGTGCTCTCCGATAAAGAGTTCCAGCAGTTTCGCGGCATGATCTTCGAGATCGCCGGAATCAGTATGTCCGATGCCAAGAAACCGCTGATCAGCGGTCGTCTGGCCAAGCGCGTCCGCCAGCATGGCTTGTCCGACTATGGCGAATACTTTCGCCTGCTGATGAGCGAGCGCGCCGAACTGCAGGTCGCGGTGGACCTGTTGACCACCAATGAAACCTACTTTTTTCGCGAACCGAAGCATTTCGACTTCCTTCGTGAACGGATCCTGCCGGAGTTGCTCGACCGTTCCAACTTGCGTGTCTGGAGTGGCGCCTGCTCTTCCGGCGAGGAGCCCTACAGCATTGCCATGACCTTGGCCGACGCCCTCGGCAATCGCCCCTGGGAATTGCTCGCCTCGGACCTCAGCACGCGGATGCTGGAAAAGGCCCGCGCGGGCTTGTACGACATTGCCGATGCGGAAAACATTCCACGGCCGCTGTTGATCAGACATTGCCTCAAGGGGGTTGGCGAGCACGCCGATAAGTTGCTGATAGATCCGGCGTTGCGCAACCGCCTGCGTTTCCAGCAGATCAATCTGAATTCAGCGTTGCCGCAGTTGGGTGAGTTCGAGGTGATTTTCCTGCGTAACGTAATGATCTATTTCGACCTCGAAACCAAGCGTCAAGTAGTGCGGCGCATGCTGCCGCTGCTCAAGCCGGGCGGCTATTTCATCGTCAGTCACTCGGAGAGCCTGAACGGTGTCTGCGACGAGCTTAAAGTCGTGGCCCCTTCCATCTACCGCAAGCCTCATGCGTAGGCCCGACGGCTTCATCGAGATCTTTTTGCAGCCGGGCGATTTGTATTTTGGCGATCGCTACACGCGCATCCGGACATTGCTGGGCTCCTGTGTATCCCTGGTGGTCTGGCATCCCAGGCTGCTGATCGGCGGCATGTGCCACTTCATGCTGCCGACCCGGCCGCACCCGCCAACCGGGGAGCTGGACGGCCGTTATGGCGACGAAGCCATTGAGTTGATGCTGCGTGAAGCTCGCGCTTACGGTGTCTCGCCCTCGGAATTCCGCATCCAGTTATTCGGCGGCGGCAACATGTTTCCCTCTATCGGTAGGCACAAGGACAAGCACGTGGGCAAGAAGAACGTCGACGCTGCCAGGCAATTGCTTCAGGTTCATGGTTTGACGTGCAGCGGCACCCATGTGGAGGGGGTCGGGCACCGCAACCTGATCTTCGACCTGTGGAGCGGCCATGTCTCGCTCAAGCATGTTTCCCCGGCGCTGGATCCGCGTCAGGAGAGGCGTGCATGACACCCATCAAGGTCATGATCGTCGATGACTCCGCCGTGGTGCGTCAGGTGCTGTCGACCGTGCTCGCCGCACAGCCGGGGATCGAGGTGATCGGCGTGGCCATTGATCCGCTGTTTGCTTTGGAAAAGATGCAACGTCAATGGCCCGACGTGCTGGTGCTGGACGTGGAGATGCCACGCATGGACGGCATCACGTTTCTAAGGAAACTGATGGTCGAGCGACCGACGCCGGTGGTGATCTGTTCCACGCTGACCGAGGCCGGGGCGCAGACAACCTTGCAAGCGCTGGCGGAAGGGGCGGTGGGCATCGTTAGTAAGCCCAGGCTGGGGCTCAAGCAATTTCTCCACGATTGCGTCGACGAACTGGTCCAGGCGATTCAGAGCGCGGCGCGGGCCAACCTGCGTCGGCTGGGCCCCCAGGCTGCCATCAAATTGTCCGCCGACGCGATCCTGCCGGCCACAAGCCTGGCGATGGCACGGACCACCGAGACGCTGGTGGCCATCGGCACCTCTACCGGCGGCACCCAGGCGTTGGAGGCAATACTTACCCGCCTGCCGCTGGTCTGTCCGGGGCTGGTCATTGTCCAGCACATGCCGGAACGCTTCACCGCCGCCTTCGCCGAGCGGCTGAATCGGCTGTGTCGAATCGAGGTGCTGGAGGCGCGCAACGGCGACCGGGTCATGCCGGGGCGGGCGCTGATCGCTCCCGGTGGGCGGCACATGCTGCTCACACGAAGTGGTGCCCAGTACCAGGTGGAGGTTCGCGACGGCCCGCCGGTCAGTCGGCACCGCCCTTCGGTCGACGTGCTGTTTCGCTCCACTGCCCGTGCGGCCGGCAGCAACGCGCTGGGGATCATCATGACCGGCATGGGCGATGACGGTGCGCGCGGCCTGAAGGAAATGCGCGAGGCCGGTGCTCGAACCCTGGCCCAGGATGAGGACAGCTGCGTCGTTTTCGGCATGCCGAAGGAGGCGTTCAAGCTGGGCGCGGTGGAGCGCATGCTGCCCCTCGATGAAATCCCCGCGGCGATCCTCGCCGGCATGACGGGTTGGCGATGAATGCCGGCTTTCCAGGAACCCATTCACACGATGGGCACCGATGACGAGCTGTGCGGCTTAAAGCGCGTCAGTGCCCTGAGATTAAAGAATTACCTTCACTTTATGAGCGTCGTCACTCAAATGAACAGTCTTCGTTACATGCCCATCAGTCGCCGGCTGTGGATCCTTCTCTCCGTTGCCATGATCATGCTCTTTTTGCTGGTCTTGACGATGTTGCGCCAGATCTACGCCGAGGAGTTCACCGCCAAGGAAGTCAGGGCCCGGCAAGTGGTTGAAGTCACTATGAACATCCTTGAGCACTACGGCCGTCTGGAAAAATCCGGTGCGCTGAGTCGCAAAGACGCACAGAAAAAGGCCATCGAGATGGTGAGTGAGGTGCGCTACGACGGTGATAACTATCTATGGATCACTGATCTTGAGCCTCGAATGCTGATGTATCCGGCTAATGCCGGCCTCAACGGCCAGGTCCTCTCCGGCTACAAAGATGCGGACGGCAAGTCCATATTCTTGGACATGGCGGCTATTGCCAAGAGCCAGGGCGGTGGCTTGGTGGGTTATCGCTGGCCCAAGCCGGGCACCAGCGAGCCGATGGCGAAGATCTCTTATGTTCAGCTGTTCCAGCCATGGGGCTGGGTGCTGGGCTCGGGCGCGTACACCGATGACGTGCAGGCCGCGTTCCGTGCTCAGATGTGGAAAGCTGGCGCTGTGCTCCTGGGCATTGGCCTGCTGCTGGGCGGCTTGATCATACTGATCAGCAAGAGCATTACCGGGCCATTGAACGACGCGGTGCGCGCGATGGCCGATATTGCCGACGGAGACGGCGACCTTACGCGTCAACTGGACGCTCGCGGTCAAGATGAGCTGGCCGCACTGGCCGGTCACTTCAACGGTTTCACTGGAAAACTGCGCGGCGTAATCGAGCAGTCGTTGCAAGCGGCCAATGCGCTGAATCAGGCGTCGGCTTCGCTCAATGCCATCGCCACCGAAAGCCAGGGGCACAGCGCCCAGCAGTCGCAACAGATGGAGCGGGTGGCGACGGCGATCGATGAGGTGACGTACGGCGTCCAGGATGTGGCGAAGAATGCTGAACAGGCCGCCGGGGAAGTGCGTGACGCCGACGAGCGAGCCCGGTTGGGGCAAAGCAGTATCGACAATTGTTCACGGCAGATCGAGCAGTTGTCTGTGACCATCGAGCAAGCAGTGGCGGTCATTCAGGCCCTTTCGCAGGAAAGCACCCAGATCGGAAGGGTGCTTGAAGTGATTCGCGCCATTGCCGAGCAAACCAACCTGCTGGCCCTCAACGCCGCCATCGAAGCGGCGAGGGCAGGGGAGCAGGGCCGAGGCTTTGCCGTGGTGGCGGACGAAGTGCGCATGCTGGCTCAGCGCACTCAGCTATCGACCACTGAGATCCAGGGCATGATCGAAACCTTGCAGCGTAACTCCGACGCCGCGGTCAAGGTGATCGACGAGAGCCGCCAGGGTTCGCAACTCACCATCGAGCAAGCCAACCTGGTCAGCCGCAGCCTGGATCAAATCGGCCAGTCCCTGCGTAACCTGACCGGGCTCAATGCCTCCATTGCCAGCGCGACCTCTCAACAATCCCAGGCGGTCGAAGACATCAACCGCAATGTCACCCAGGCCAGCGGCCTTGCTCAGGACAACTCTCTGGCCTGCGAACGAACCAGTGCCGCCAGCCAGAACCTGCGGCAATTGGCCGGCCAGTTGGATCGGTTGCTGGGCCAGTTTCGAGTTTGAACCGTAAATCCGAACCTTCTCAATGCAAGCCACTTTCTGGAGTTTCCTTCGTGAACAATTGGACCATCAAGCAAAGAATGACCGTCTTGCTTGCCTCGATCATCCTGGCCTTTGGGGGCTTGACGGTGTTTCTGCTGGGGCGTCAGGCCGCCGCCACGGCCGATATCCATAGTCTGTATGACAATGACTACCATGTAGCGTCAACCATTGGTCAGATTGACGGGCTGCTCACGCGCGTGGACATCAATATCCTGCGAATGATTGCCATTGGGAGTCCGAGCGCAATCGCCGAGTGGAAAGCCCAGAACACCGAGCACTTCAACAAGGTTGACCAGTTGCTGGGGGAGTTGAACACATTGGCTGACTCGACGACGGCGGCATCGGTCAATACCTTGGGTGAGGCCTATGGGCGTATGCGCAAGGGCATGGAGCACCAGGTTGAAGCCATCGAGGCCGGTGACATCAAGCGTGGCGGCGAAATCAACCTCAACGAGGTCAAGGACAATGCGGTGAAGGCCTTCAGTACGCTGTCCGAGCTCAAGAGCGCACAGGACCTGAGGGCCAAGAACAAGGTCGAGACACAGGAGGTGGCGGCATCGTTCGTCCGCACCCTTTCGATCATTACGGCCATTTTGGTTGCGTTATTTTCGCTCGGATTCGGGTTGCTGTTACTGCGTACCTTGCTCAAGCAGCTTGGCGGCGAGCCGGCCTATGTGGTGGAGGTGGTATCGAAGATTGCTGGCGGCGACATGACGGTGGAGGTTCAGACCCGGCCCGGTGATAGGGCCAGCTTGTTGTTCGCCGTCAAAACCATGGTGGGAAAACTCTCGCAAGTCATCGGTGAAGTGCGTGGTTCGGCCAATGCCCTGAGCAGCGCCTCGGAGGAAGTCTCCGCCACGGCCCAATCGATGAGTCAGGCCTCCAGCGAACAGGCCGCCAGTGTCGAGCAGACTTCAGCCTCGGTCGAGCAGATGTCCGCCTCCATCGAGCAAAATGCCGAGAACGCCCGGCTGACCGATGGCATGGCCGGCAACGCCACCAAGCAGGCTCGCGAAGGTGGCGAGGCGGTCAAGGACACTGTCAGCGCGATGAAGAGCATTGCCGACAAGATCGGCATCATCGACGACATCGCTTACCAGACCAACTTGCTGGCGCTCAACGCTGCCATCGAGGCCGCCCGAGCCGGCGAGCATGGTAAAGGCTTTGCGGTGGTCGCCGCCGAGGTGCGCAAGCTGGCCGAGCGCAGTCAGGTCGCTGCCCAGGAAATCGGCGAGGTGGCCAAGAATTCGGTGGCTCTGGCCGAGCGCGCCGGCAGCTTGCTTGACGAGATTGTCCCCGGCATCGTCAGGACCGGCGATCTGGTGCAGGAAATCGCCGTGGCTTGCGAAGAGCAATCCTCCGGTGTCGGCCAGATCAATACGGCGATGAACCAACTCAACCAGATCACCCAGCAGAACGCCTCGGCCTCCGAGGAGTTGGCCGCCACCGCCGAGCAAATGAGCGGTCAGGCTGACCAACTGCAGCAAGTGATCAGCTTCTTCACCCTCGCCCGCCATAGTGAAAGCGAGCGCAACGCAGAAGCCGGTGGGGCGAAGCCGACCCTATCCGTATTCTCCCCGGGCAAGGCGCTGGTTAACAGTCGCGACTCGGCCTTACCCGCCGGTTTCGTGCGCTTCCTGGAGTGATGCCATGAGCCGGTTGATCAAGGAGCATAGCCCCAACGGCGCGCCGCAACCCCGACAGTACCTGACCTTCACCCTCGCGGGTGAGCAGTTCGCCGTGGGCACGCTCAGCGTCAAGGAGATCATCGAATACGGCCGGCTCACCGGCGTACCGATGATGCCACCCAGCATTCGCGGGGTCATTAACCTGCGCGGGGCGGTAGTGCCGGTGATTGATCTGGGGGTGCGGTTCGGTGGTCGGCAGATGGAGATCGGACGGCGTACCTGCATCGTAATTCTCGAGGTGGACCAGGTCGACGAGCGCCAAGTGATCGGCATATTGGTCGACGCGGTGAATGAGGTGTTGGAGATCGACCCGGCGGCCATCGAGCCGCCACCGGCCTTCGGTGCGCATGTGCGCGCTGACTTCATTCATGGTATGGGCAAGGTCGGCGACCGTTTCATCATTCTGCTGGACATCGGCCATGTGCTCTCGGTGAATGAACTTGCCACGCTGGAGAAAGTGAGCGGGGCATCAGGATACGAGGCTGATAATTGAACTCCAAGGTTTCCTGGGAATTGCCCGTACTCTTTTTTTATCGCTGATAGCCGAGCGACCGATTCTCCAGCATGACCGGTAGGTGTCGCTTGAACTTAGAGAGCGCGAGGCTCTACGAGGAAAATTTAGATGAATAAACTGTTGGGTAATCTGAGCATCAATCTGAAGCTTGCACTGGGCTTCTCTTTGGTCTTGCTGCTGACGTTGATCATCGCCTTTGCCGGTTGGTCCGGGTTGGACACCTTGAGCGAGCGTGCAGACAAGCAAATGTCGATATCGGAAATCGAGAAGACCACCAAGGACCTGCGCATCGCGCGTCTGTTTTACACCCTGAATAATGGCGCTGGAGGTGCTGCGCCTGTACTCAGGCAATTGGACACTCTCGATCAGAATCTGCTGCGGGCTCGTGCATTGCATAAATCACCTCGGGATATCGAGGCGATAGGCGAAAGTATCAAGATTGCCGGCAATTATCGCGAGGCCTTCAACCAGTTCAGCCGTGCCCTCGAGGTTCGTGAGATCACTCGCAAGACGCTGGCCGGCGATGCCAATACCGCCGCAGTCGGACAGTTAAACGAGGCACAGCTTGCCGTTCAACAGGCACAGGAGACTCTGGACCGGGAAGTGGCTCGGTTGTTTGAATTATGTAAACAGATGTCAACCGAGCAGGTTGTGAAGCGCGACCAGGCCTCACAGCAAGCCAAGATGCTCCTCGGCGGTACCGCGGGAGCCGCTTTGCTGTTGGGTATGTTGGTCGCCCTGATCATCAGTCGCCAGATCACCCGTCCAATCCGCGCGACGCTCAATGCAGTCGAACGCATTACCGCCGGCGACCTCACGCATAATCTGGTGGTCACCCGCCGTGATGAACTGGGCGTGCTGCAACAAGGTATCCAACACATGGGCGAGACCCTGCGCAACCTGATCGGCGGTGTTCGCGACGGTGTGACGCAGATCGCCAGCGCGGCCGAAGAGCTGTCGGCCGTGACCGAGCAAACCAGTGTCGGGGTCAACCAACAGAAAATCGAGACCGATCAGGTCGCCGCCGCCATGCATGAAATGACCGCCA
This sequence comes from Pseudomonas sp. FSO-7, assembly GCF_059579345.1. Classification (NCBI taxonomy): domain Bacteria; kingdom Pseudomonadati; phylum Pseudomonadota; class Gammaproteobacteria; order Pseudomonadales; family Pseudomonadaceae; genus Pseudomonas; species Pseudomonas sp. FSO-7. The sequence goes on from NZ_CM184193.1 coordinate 2,599,229, forward strand.
CGGGGCAGGAAGTCGCGCGTAACGCCCAGCAGGCCTCGCAAGCGGCCGCAGCCGCCGACGACGAGGCGCGCGAAGGCGACAGGGTAGTCGCCCAGGTCATTGCACACATCGACAACCTGGCCACGGAAGTTGTCCGTTCCAGCGAAGCCGTGGCCGTGCTGCAGCAGGAGAGCAAAAAGATCGGCAGCGTGATGGACGTCATCAAAGCGGTGGCCGAGCAGACCAATCTGTTGGCGCTCAATGCCGCCATCGAGGCCGCTCGCGCCGGTGACGCGGGACGCGGTTTTGCCGTGGTGGCCGACGAGGTCCGTGGCCTGGCCCAGCGGACCCAGAGATCCACCGAAGAGATTGAAGACCTGGTTGCCGGCTTGCAGAGCGGAACCGAGCGGGTGGCCCTCGTGATGAAAAACAGTCGCAGCCTGACCGACAGCTGTGTCGATCTGACCCGAAATGCTGGTTTGTCACTGGCCAGCATCACTCGCACGGCGTCGGACATTCAATCGATGAACCAACGGATAGCGACCGCCGCCGAACAACAAAGCATCGTGGCCGACGAGATCAGCCGCAGCATCACGAGTGTGCGTGACGTTTGCGAACAAACTGCCGCTGCCAGCGACGAAACGGCGGCCTCAAGTGTCGAGTTGGCGCGACTGGGAAATCAATTGCAGATGATGGTCGGTCATTTCAAAGTCTGAAGGGGAAGTGTGGAGTAGGGGGAGCCCTACAAGCGTAATCCCTTTGCCTAGTTAAAATCAGGCGCACCTGATAGTCCCCGCGCCTTATCCCCGGCATCATCGCCACTGTTTTGATATCGCCGCTTCCGAAGCTGAACGGTGATCGTATTTGTCGCTGCGTTGCTCTGACCGATTGCCTGATGTTGATCCATGGCATTCGGAATGCACCGTCATGCGTTCATCACTTATAAGGGGAGAGGCGTACACTTGAGTCAGGTTTCCTTGGCAATCCGGGATCTGCCGGATGAGCAGTTGTTGATGCGTCAAGGAGGACTCTATTGGGTGGCTGTCGACCGTACCCGTGATGTCGAAGCGTTGGCGCTCCAGAGCCTGGCCGCCTTGCCCGAGCGGCACCGGGCGAGTCTGGTGTGGTGTGGCCACCACCCCGAGCAAATGATAAGCGCCTTGGGCGAGCGGACCGGGCTGGTCGATCTGCGGGTTTTTGAAGTGTCAAAGGCCTCCATCCGCGCGGCGCTCAAGTCGCTGCCCGGCGAGTTGAAGCGCGCTGCAACGGTGCCGGGCAGCCTGGTGTTGTTGATGCTGCCGGCCGGCGGCTGGCAGGCCTTTGATGCGGTGCAGCTGCGGCAATGGTGCAGCACGGTGAGGCGCTGGTTGCGCGAACAACGTTGCACGCTCTTGGTGCTGTGCCATGGTGAGGCCCCCGACCTGCATGCCGAGCTGATTCGTCTCAATGAGCATCTGTCCGGTCTTGCGCAGTTGTATCGGCGAGACGGCGTTATCCACTATCAGTCGCACTTTTGGCACAACGAGCGAGGTGTCTGTGGTGCCCAGGCATTCGAACTCGATCTGCAAGCCGCGGGTTTCAGCTTGGCTCGGGCCGAACAGGCTGTGGCGATACCGACACGTACCGATGATCAGCGCATCTATCTTGCCCAGCGCGTCGTGCTGGAAGGTGCTACGGCACTGTCGGAACACTGGCGTGTATTCGAACGGCGTATCGACCTGTTGGAGCAGGCGGCCCAGGCCCGTGCCGCGAGCGTTGTCGTGGCGGTCGACAGTGACCAGCAGGTGGAGGTGCTGGCGCGGGAACTGTATGAATTGCGCGAACGCTGCGGTACGGCGTTGAAAATCATTGTCCGGGAAATGGAGCCTTGCCTGCGCTATCGCGACGAACGTCTGTTGATGTCGTGTGGGGCGAATATCATCGTGCCTTTCGGCATCGCGTTATCCCGATTCTTCAGTCTGGTCGACAGCGTACAGGGGCAGGTTTGGAGGCGCGGTCGCTTGAGCGGTGACCTGGAATCGCTCATCGAACGCCTGCGCGCGCCGAAGGTACGAGGCCTGTTGGCGCCCCGGGAGTTTTTGCCGGCATTGGAGCAGATTTATGGCGGTGCCGCCGGTGAGGTCGAGCACCAATTGTTGCGGCTGCACCCGCGCCCCGCGTTGACGATGGAGCATTGTCTGCACCAGATCAGCCTGCGCCGGTTCGGCGACGTCGCCACCGTGGTGGATGGGGTTTTCTATCTGTTTCTGTTCGCTTGTCGTAGCGATGGCCTGGAAGCGGCGCTGGGTAACATCTGTCGCCTGTCGTGGCGCAGCCTGTTCAGCGATTGCCAGGCTCTAGCCGAGTTCGATGACTTGCCGTATGAGGCATTCAGCAATGCAGCCAGCCTGCCGCAGACGTTGCGCCTGCCCCCGGATCGCACCGACACGGCCCTGCGCACGCAAGCGTTGTTGGGCGCCTACACACCGCAGCGAATCACGCTGGCCCTCGCGGATGCCTGTGAATGAATCTTTTTGAGTTACTCCAAGTGATTGCCGTGAGCAGTCTGTTGACGCTGGCGTGTGTGTGGCTGTCGCGCAGCGTTTGGCGTCAGGGGCAAGCATTGCTTCAGTCCTTGCTGGCACCCCGCTATCTGAAATCCCGTCCCTTGCCTCGACGCACTTGCACCCCAGTGGTCCCGGAGGCGCCCCATGAGTAAGTTCGAACCGGAGATTGCCGCGAGCACCGCCCGGGTCTGGCCCGGCCTGGGGCACTGGAACCTGTATTTCATCCTCAAGTTCGCATTGCAGTGGGGCGGTTATCTGAACATCCAGGTATTGCCCAACCTGTTGTTCGTGGCTTTTTTGCTGGTCCCCCTGCGCAAGCATTCCATTATTGTCATCCGTCGGTGGGTCGCTGTGCCGGTGGCCATGGCGCTGTTCTATCGAGACACCTGGCTGCCACCTCTGGATGAATGGGTCCAATGGTCTTCGGTGATGGACCTGTCTTTAGGCCATTTTTTCAGGATGGCGGGGAATCTGGTCGACTGGAGCCTCTGTGGTTGGCTGCTGGTGTTGGTGATGGCGTACCAGTTCGTCCAGCCCTGGCTGCGCATGACCACGCTGAGCCTGGCCGGCCTGGCGTGGTTGAGTGTCACCCATCCGTCGGTATTGCCGTCAACGCACGGAACGAGTTCGGCCCGCGTCCTGGCCCCGTCAGACAAGACGGCCCCCTCCAGTGAGGCTGTCGACGTTTATCTGAAGCAGTTTTACGACTCGGAGGCCGATCGGCGAGTCTCGTTCTTGCCTGCGACGGCTGCCGCTCAGCCTTTTGACTTGTTGCTGATCAACATCGATTCCATGTCCTGGGACGATCTGGATGCCGTCGGTTTGCGCGACCACCCGCTACTGCGGCAGATGGATGTGCTCTTTGATCAATTCAACTCGGCCGCTTCCGACCAGGTCCCGGCGGCGCTTCGGCTGCTGCGTGCCGGGTGTGGGCAGCCAGCTCGCCGTGACTTGTTCGTTCCGGCGCCAGAGTCTTGCCTGCTGTTCGATGAACTGGGCAAGCAAGGTTTCGTCGGCCAGACGCTGCTCAACCACACGGGGCGTTTCGCGGGCTTTCTGAATGCCGTGCAAACCTTGGGTTCGCTGCCGGAGCCGGAAATGAATACCGGCGATTGGCAGCCGATGCTGTCAGGGCCGGACGGCTCGCCTGTGTGGCGTGATCGCGAGGTGCTGGGCGACTGGTGGAAACACCGTCAAACGCAGCCTCAGGCGCGGGTGGCGCTGTTCTATAACACCCTGACTTTGCACGATGGCAATCATGTCATGGCGGCCGATGGCAACATCCGGCGTGCCGACTACAAGGCACGGGCCCAGGTCCTGCTGGATGACCTGAGCGGGTTTATCGAGCAACTGGAGCTCAGTGGTCGCCGAGTGGTCGTGGTGATGGTGGCTGGTCACGGCGCGGCCCTGCGCGGAGATCGCATGCAGTTCCCCGGCATGCACGAGATACCCAGCCCATCCATCACCCAGGTACCGGTCGGCATCAAGTTGATCGGCATGGGGCGCAATCCTCGTTCCATGCCATTGCACGTCAGCGAACCGAGTAGCTACCTGGCCGTGGCCCAGCTCATTGACCGGTTGTATGGCACGCCATCACCAGTAGGGGGCGAGCAGCCTGACTGGCAACCGCTGCTGGCAGGCCTGGCTCAGGCCCGGCTGGTTTCCGAAAGCGAAGGCAGCATCGTCCTCGATTACGCCGCAACACCCTATGTACGGATTACGGAGAACGACCCATGGCTGCCTTACCGTCCGGTGTCCCAATGAGCGCCAGACTGATGTCGCGCACCGAGCGGGCCGATGACATCGCGCGATTGAAGGTGGAGCTGCAATTGCCCGCCCTGAAGTACGTCGACGTGTCGCTCCAGAGGGAACTGCGCCACGCGTTGGAGCGCTGGCCCTTGTTCGCCGAGCTGGAACAGGCGCAGCACGCGCCGGGCACGCGGGTCTCGTTGGTGCGTCGCGATGAACCGCAGGTGACCGCATGACTTCGTTGGGGTTGTACGGGATACGTGGTGGCACCGGCAGCAGTTCGTTGCTGGCGGCGCTCGGTTATGCCCTGCACACCCTGGAGCAGCGCGTACTGCTGGTGGACATGTGCCCGGAGAATCTGCTGCGCCTGCACTTCAACCTCGCCGTCACGCAAACCGGTGGATGGGCCCGGGCCTTGCTCGATGGTCAGGGCTGGACTGACCAGGTGTGGAGTCTTGCGCCGAATTTGAGTGTGCTGCCCCATGGCCGTCTCATCGGGACCGACCGGGCGCGTCTGGCGCAAGCGTTGGACCACCGGCCCGGACTTTGGGACCGGCGCATGAGCGCTTTGGCAGAGCATTTCGACTGGATCCTGTTCGATCTGCCGCGACGTTTGCCTGGGCAGAACGACGTTACGTCGTGCCAGTTGCAGATCCAGATCATTGAAGCCGATGCCGCGTGTCATGTGTTGCTGCAACAGCAGGAGGAGAGGGCGGACAACTTGTTGCTCAATCGTTTCGATCCGGCCAGCCAGATTCAACGCGATCTCGCGTTGATCTGGCGTCAACACTACGATGCGCGGCTGTTGCCAATAACGGTGCACAGCGATGAAGCGATGCGCGAAGCGCTGGCCAGCAAGCAGCCGGTGGGACGCTATGCGCCGGACAGCCTGGTGGCCCAGGACGTACTGAGCCTGGCGATCTGGTGCCAGGCGCACCAAGGTGAGCTGAGGTGATCGCTCGTTGGTTCCCCTATGGGCAATTGCGCGCTGAACATGATTGTCCGCCGCCGGTTGCGCTGTTGTTGGCTCTGTGGAGTCTCTTGGCCTGGACGGTACTGCGTCTGGAATCACCCGCCTGGCGACAGTTGCTGGAGCATCGCAAACGCTGGTATCCGCAGTTGGCCGACAAGACGCCGAGCATCGGCGATCCGTTGCGTTATGCCCTGCAGAGCCTCTGGTTACTGTTGGTACACCCCGTCGCGCCAGAGCGGCGTTCAAGGGCTTACCCATGGTGGTCGCGAGCCTCGGCGTTCCATCGAGCGTGGTGGGAGCGGCTGACCCAAACGCTTGAGCAACAAACCCGGCGTATTCGTGACCACTCACGCATCACTCAAGGCGTCCATTGGTGGAAAGGCCTGGAGCGGCACCGCCAATGGCTGCTCGGTGGTTTTCTATTCATCCAATTGATTTTGCTGACACTGTTGTGCATCACCGAGCCGTTCGGTTACGTGGAACAACTGGTCTTCGGGCTTTTGCTCTGGGGCTTGGCCCTGCTGGTGCGGGGCATTCCCGGACGGTTCGCGACGTTGCTGATGGTGGTGCTGTCCGTCATCGTTTCCTGCCGTTACCTGTGGTGGCGCTACACCTCGACGTTGAATTGGGATCAACCGCTGGACCTGGCCTGCGGCCTGGGATTGCTGGCGGCGGAAACCTATTCCTGGATCGTGCTGATCTTCGGTTACATCCAGACCTGCTGGCCGCTGAACCGCGAACCGGCGCAGTTGCCGGACGACACGCGTCGTTGGCCGACGGTCGATCTGTTGATTCCGACCTATAACGAGGACCTTTCGGTGGTGCGGGGCACGGTTTATGCGGCTCTGGGCATTGATTGGCCGGAGGACAAGCTACGGATCTATCTGCTCGACGATGGCAAGCGCGAAACCTTCCGCCAGTTCGCCGCCGAGGTCGGGGTCGGCTACATCATTCGTCCGGACAATCGCCACGCCAAGGCCGGCAATCTCAACCATGCCTTGGGCCGCATCGACGGCGAGCTGGTTGCGATATTCGATTGTGACCACATGCCGGTGCGCTCCTTCCTGCAACTGACGGTGGGCTGGTTCCTGCGCGATCCGAAATTGGCGCTGGTGCAGACGCCTCACCACTTTTTGTCGGCCGACCCCTTCGAACGCAACCTTGCGGTATTTCGCAACCGGCCGAACGAAGGCGAGCTGTTCTATGGCTTGATCCAGGACGGCAATGACATGTGGAACGCGGCGTTCTTCTGCGGTTCCTGCGCCGTCCTGCGGCGTTCGGCGCTGGATGAGATCGGCGGGTTCGCGGTGGAGACCGTCACTGAGGATGCCCATACCGCGTTGCGGCTGCACCGCCGGGGGTGGAATTCGGCCTACGTGCGCATTCCCCAGGCCGCCGGCCTGGCAACGGAAAGCCTGTCCGCCCACATCGGCCAGCGCATTCGCTGGGCCCGGGGCATGGCGCAGATTTTCCGTACCGACAACCCGCTGTTGGGCAAGGGCCTGACGTTCTTCCAGCGGATCTGCTATGCGAATGCGATGATGCACTTTCTCGCTGGCTTGCCGCGGTTGATATTCCTGAGCGCGCCCCTGGCTTTCCTGCTGCTGCATGCCTACATCATCTATGCCCCGGCAATGATGATCCTGCTGTATGTATTGCCGCCGATGATTCATGCCAGCCTGACCAATTCGCGGATGCAGGGGCGCTTTCGACAGACGTTCTGGGGCGAGGTCTACGAGACCGTCCTGGCCTGGTACATCGCCCGCCCGACCACGGTGGCGTTGTTCAGCCCGAACAAGGGCTCCTTCAATGTCACCTCTAAGGGCGGGCTGATGGAGCACAACCGATTCGACTGGAAAATCGCCCGGCCCTACCTGGTCCTGGCGGGGCTGAACATCATCGGATTGGGTTTTGCCTGCTGGCGTTTGACCACTGGGCCGGCCAATGAAATCGGTACGGTGCTGGTGAGTTCGCTGTGGGTCATCTACAACCTGCTGATCCTCGGCGCCGCGGTGGCGGTGGCCGCCGAGGTTCGCCAGGTGCGCCAGACGCATCGAGTGCAGACGCGGTTGCCTGTGGCGGTGCGCCTGGACAGTGGCCACTCGTACCCTGGCATGCTGGTGGACTATTCCGATGGCGGTGTCGGCGTGGAAATCGATGTGCCGCTGGCGCTGCCGGTCGGTGGTCGCATTTGGTTGTTGATGCAGCGTGACAAGCGGGAATTCATGTTCCCCGGCCTGGTCAGCCGTAGCCATAAGCAATTTGTCGGTATCAACTTCGCCCATCTGTCCACCCGGCAGAAAATCGATTTCGTGCAGTGCACCTTCGCTCGCGCCGATGCCTGGTTGAACTGGGGCGATAACTATGTGCCGGACAGGCCCCTGCACAGCCTGATCGATATCTTCAAGCTCGGTACCAAGGGTTATTTCCAGCTTTATCAATTCCTGCCGTTGTGGGTCCGCCGTGTGGCCGGTCCGCCGTTACGGCTGGTGGGATGGCTGTTGAGTTACCTGCCACGGATGCCGGCTTCATTTTTCTCGTCTACCTCTCGTTCTGTGAGCCCATCATGAGTCGCTATTCGCGTAGATCCCTGTTCGTCGGCCTGGCGCTCCTGGCCTCTGCTGGTGTCCAGGCCCAAGGCCTGGTAACGCCTTCCGTGGGCGCGCCATCGCTTGAACCGGTCCCCAGCTGGAGCAATACCTATAGCTTCAGTCAGTTGGGCCAGCCCGGCGACAATCTGCTGCTGGGCATCCATGACAGTGAGCAGATCGAGTTCTCGTTACGCCGCGACCGTATCGCCAGCGATGCCAGCTTGCGGCTGGAATACACTCCGTCGCCGGCATTGCTGCCGGTGCTGTCCCATCTGCGGGTCTATCTCAATGACGTGCTCGTCAGCACACTGCCCATCGAGAAAGACCAACTCGGGCGCAAGACCTTCCGCGAAGTGCCGCTCGACCCATTGTTGATCACCGATTTCAACCGGGTACGCCTGGAGTTCATCGGCCATTACACGGACATTTGCGAAGACCCGGCCAACAATGCGCTCTGGGTCAATATCGGGCGCCGCAGCGAGATCGAACTGCATGAACAGGCGTTGTCGCTGAAAAATGATCTGGCGTATTTCCCCCTGCCGTTTTTCGACGCACGGGGCCAGGAAAAACCGACGTTGAGCATGGTGTTCGCAGCGGCGCCGACATTGGGCGAGCAACGCGCGGCGGGCGTCCTGGCGTCTTACTTCGGCAGCCGGGCCGGCTGGCGAGGCATGCGTTTGCCGGTGCTGTTCGACCAGTTGCCACAGGCCGACGACGGTAGTGCGACCACGCCGGCCATCGTCTTTGCGACCAACGACCACCGTCCGTCATTCCTGGCTGACCTGGAGCGTTTTCCAAAGGTGCAAGCCCCGGTGCTGCAGATCATCGAGAACCCTCGCGCGCCGCACAGCAAAGTGTTGCTGGTGTTCGGTCGAAATGATGAGGATCTGCTCGTTGCAACGCGGGCGCTGGCCCTTGGCGGGGACTTGTTGCGCGGTTCGCGGGTGACGGTGGACAAGGTGCAGCAACTGCAACCGAGGCAACCCTACGACGCACCCAATTGGATTCGCACCGACCGTCCGGTTCGATTTGCCGAGCTGATCAGCTACCCTGGGCAATTGCAGGCGAGCGGTCTGCGGCCGGCGCCGATCAGCGTCGACTTGAACCTGCCGCCGGACCTGTTTGTCTGGCGCAGCCAGGGCATCCCCCTCAAGCTCAATTATCGCTACACCCCAAGCGTCGTCACGGATGAATCACGGCTGAACATCAGTCTCAACGATCAATTCATTAGCAGTTTTCCTTTGCCCGCCAATGACAGTTCGAAGCTGCAAGGGCTGAGGCTGGCGGTGCTGTCCAGTGATCCGGCCAACCCCACCGAGAAGGTGTTCGTGCCTGCGTTGAAAGTCGGCGAGCGCAACACGCTGCGTTTTGACTTCAACTTCGCCAGCACGATCGGCAGTGCCCAACGCGATCATTGCCAGACGAGCTTGCCGGCCAGTAATCAGTCGACGATCGATGAAAACTCGACGCTGGATTTGTCCGGCTATCACCATTTCATCGCCATGCCGGACCTGAAGGCTTTTGCTCGCAGCGGGTTTCCGTTCAATCGCATGGCCGACCTGTCGCAAACCCTGGTCATGGTGCCGACCCAGGGCAACGCCGTACAGATCAGCACCTTGCTTGAAACCCTGGCAACCATCGGCGCGCGTTCCGGCGCGCCGGCGCTGGGCCTGCAGTTGTCCGATGATTGGAGCGTGGCGGCCCGCACGGACGCCGATCTGCTGGTGATGGGAGGGCTGGGCGCGGGCGTTGGCGACAGCGCGAATGCGAACCTGATGCTCAATCAACTCAATGATTGGTTGCTGGAGCCTTCCAACCAGATGCCGAGCGGATCGTCGGCGCGCGCCGGGCAGCTCAATGACATCAGGGAGCAAGCGGCCCATCGAGTCGAGGTGTCGGCCCAGGCGCCGATTGCCGCATTCGTCGGCCTCAAGTCGCCGTTCCATGAGCAGCGCAGCATCGTTGCGCTGCTTGCCCACGACGATGCCGATTACCAATTGCTGCGCGATACGCTCGCCGACGGCGCGAAGATGGACGCCGTGGCGGGTTCGGTAGCGCTGCTACGCAGCAGTGGCGTGGAGAGCAGCCAGGTCGGCGAGCAGTACTTCGTCGGGCATCTGCCGTGGTGGCTGTTGCTTTGGTTCCACCTCTCCGAACACCCGGTGCTGTTGGCGATGACGGTGGTGCTGATCGTGCTGCTCATTGCATTCATGTTGTGGCGCTCGCTCAGTTGGATCGCCCGGCGGCGCCTGGCGGGCCGGGAGTGATGGGCGTGAGAGGACTCCTGGTGTTGATGTTGACCTTGAGCGTGATGGCCCCGGTCAAGGCGGCGCAGTGCGGTTGGCCAGCCTGGGACGGTTATCGGCAGGCGTTGATGAGCCCGGAGGGGCGGGTGATCGATGCGTCCACCGATCAGCGGATCACCACATCGGAAGGGCAGAGCTATGGTCTGTTCTTCGCTTTGGTGGCCAATGACCGGGCGAATTTCGAGCGGTTGTTGCGCTGGACCCAGGACAATCTGGCCGACGGCGACTTGTCCCGGCGATTGCCGGCCTGGCAATGGGGCCGTGACAAGGAGGGACAGTGGAAGGTGCTGGACCCCAACAACGCCAGCGATGCCGACTTGTGGATCGCCTACAGCTTGTTGGAAGCCGGTCGGCTGTGGCGACGTCCCGACTATGAAAAGCTGGGGCTCAATATGCTCTGGCTCAGCGCGGCGCAGAGCATGCGTAAAGTGCCGGGGCTGGGGCTGATGTTGCTGCCGGGTGGGCAGGGTTTCGAGAGTGCCGACAGTTGGCGCCTGAACCCCAGTTACCTGCCGCCGCAATTGCTGGCGCGCTTTGCCCAAGTGGCACCGATCTGGGCCGAGCTTGCCGAGAGTTCGCAACGGTTGCTGATCGAGGGCTCCCCACGGGGCCTGGCGCCCGACTGGTTGTCGTGGCGAGCGGGGCAGGGGTGGACGGTCGATAGCGTGACGGGCCCCAAGGGCAGCTACGACGCCATCCGGGTCTACCTGTGGCTCGGCATGCTGGCCGAGCAAGCATCGGGCCGGCGGGAATTGCTCGAGCATTTCCAACCCCTGCCGACGATGATCAAGCGCTTGGGGGCTGTGCCGGAAATACTCGATACCCGCGCCGGCACCGATACCGGCACGGGCCCCGTGGGTTTCTCCGCGGCCATGCTGCCGATGCTGGCCGGCACACCTGATGGCGGCGAAAGCTTGAAGATCCAACGTGAACGGCTGCGTCAGGAGCCGCCCGCGCCCGACGCCTATTACAACCAGTCCCTGGTCTTGTTCGGACAAGGCTGGGACGAGCGGCGCTATCGTTTCGACAAGCAAGGGCGGCTGCTGCCGAACTGGGCGGGCGCATGCAAAAAGTAACGAGGTGGGCGCTGTTGTTGGCAGGGTTGTCTGGGCCTGTCATGGCCCAGTCGACCGGTCCCGTTGACCAGCAACAACGGTTTCTGGAGCAGATGCGGGTCGGCGAGGCGCTCTATCGTGAAGACCTGGTCCGTGACGCCTTGGCGCGCCTGAATCTCATCGCTCCCGACCTGCCTCAAGTGCTGGTGGCCGGGATCCGCCAGGCGCTGCTGCAACAGGATCAGGCGCAGGCCGAGCGACTGCTGGAGCGGTTACAGCGCCAGGCGCCGGATTCTCACGAACTGCTCCAGGCCCGGAGCCTGTTGGCACTGCAAAGCGTGGACGGGCAAAAAGGCCTGAGCCAGGCGCGCAAGTTGGCCCAGTCGGGGAAAGCGCAAGAAGCCGTCGGGGCGTATCGGCAATTGTTCGGCGATGCTCCGCCGGATCTTTCCAGCGCGCTTGAATACTGGCGGGCCCGCAGCGCCGTGGCCGGGCAGCAAGCGATCGCCCTGGAGCACTTGCAAGCGTTGGATCGCCAGTACCCGGGAAATGTCGGGTTGCAACTGGTGCTGGCCAATCTGTTGATCGCCCAGAAAAGAGACGCACAGGGCCTGGCGATCCTGCATCGCCTGGCGAGCAATCCCCTGGCAAGCAGCGCTGCGGCCGAACAGGAATACAACTATCTGGGCCGCCTGCCGGTCAGTCTCGCGAGTGTTCAGGGCTGGCAGGGCTTCCTGACTCATTATCCCGATTCGCCACTCAAGGACGCCGCCGCCGGTCAACTGCTGCGCCAGCAACAACAGTTGGCTGATCCTGCCTGGCAGGCGGCGGCCAAACGCCAACGCGTGGTGAAAGCCGTCGATCATTATTCGGCATGGCTGCGCCAGGGTGACAAGGCCTTGCAGCGCAAGGACCTGGCCGCCGCCGGGACGGCCTACCGGCAGGCACGTAAGGTGAAACCCAATGACGCCAGGGCGCTGATCGGCCTGGCCGCCGTCGCCCAGGCCAATGCCGATGACATCGGCGCCGAAGCCTTGCTGTTGCAGGCGCACCGCTTGCAACCGGACAATTTGGCGGTGACATGGCCGCTGGTGCATCTGTACCAGAAGCAGTCGCCGCAAAAGCTTGAGGCGTTTCTTGACAGCTTGCCTCACGGGCAGCCGCGGGATCTGGTCGCGTTACGTCAAAGCCTGCGGTTCGCGCGCTTGAACGCCTTGGCCGATGCCGCCACGCAACGGTCCGATTGGGCCGAGGTCAGTCGCCTCTTGCTCGAGGCCCGGCCGCTCGACGAGGACAATCCCTGGTTGGCTTTGCGGCTGGCCAAGGCACAACGAGCGTTGGGGCAAACGGCGGCGGCCGATGACAGCCTGCGCCGGTTGCTCCAGCGCCAAGGGAGCAATCCCGAGGCACGTTATGCCCAGGCCCTGTACCTGAGCGCCGATGGGCGAGACAGCGAGGCTTTGCAGGCATTGGCGCGCATCGCGCCGAAGGCCTGGAGCCCGCCCATGCATGAGTTAAACGAACAGTTGCAACGTCGCCGATCGTTGGCGCAGGCCAATGCATTGCACGACGACGCGCGGCTCAATGCCGGGCGCCAACCGCAACGGGCATTGGACCAATACGCCCGGGGGATGGCGGCAGTGGGCTTGCTGACCATCGCCGAAGCCAGCCCACGGGATAACCGTGCGCTGACCCTGGCCAGTCGTAAAAAGGACGGCGATGATGGGTTGCCTCGCAGTTTGCGCGAGGAAGTCGACGCGCTGTATCAGCAGCAGAACCCCACCGTGCATCTCTACCACGACATCGCCTGGCGTTCCGACAACACCACGCCGGGCACCTCCGACCTGCTGGCCCAGACCTCCATTTTGCGCATCGACGCCCCCGTCGCCGCCGGCCAGGGCTTTGTCCAGGTGGAAAATATCGATCTCGATGCCGGCCGATTCGACACCGATACCGATGGCCTGCACCGAGAGCGGTTCGGCACCTGCGCGATCCGCTTGCGCGACCGGGCAAGCGGGGCTGTGGTGTCCGACGGCTGCCGGAGCGACACCCAACGCGCCCGTGGCCATACGATGGCCGTCGGCTGGCACGATGAGCACTGGGCCTTGGACATCGGGCATTCCGCCGAAGGATTCCCCGTCTCGAATTGGTTGGGCGGCGTCAGCTTTGCCAGTGACTGGCGCACCCTGAATTGGAAACTGACGGCGTCTCGCCGTCCCGTGAGCGATTCGCTGCTGTCCCATGCCGGTGCCGTCGACCCTGTCAGCGGCGTGCGTTGGGGCGGTGTTACCAGCAATGGCCTGAGCCTTGACGTCAGTCATGCCACCAGTGCCGTGGATGGTTTCTGGGGTAGCCTCGGCGCGCACTGGTTGCGGGGCGAAAATGTGGCCGATAACCAACGACGTTCCGCCATGGGCGGCTACTATTACCACGTGATCGACCGCGCCGACGAACGTCTGACCTCCGGCCTGACCCTGATGTACTGGGGGTATGACAAGGACTTGAGCGAGTTCACTTTGGGGCAGGGCGGTTACTACAGCCCCCAGCGATACTACTCGGTGGGCGTGCCGTTGAATTATGCCTGGCGCAACGCCGATTGGTCGGTGCGCCTGGACAGTTCGCTCGGCTGGTCGTATGCACGGACCGAGGCCAGCGCGCTTTATCCGCTCGAAGGCGCGGGGGCGAAATGGCTGAGTGGTATCGAACAGGCGGGCTTGATTGCCGACGATATCAACCAGGTGAAAGCCGGGAGCAGCACCAGCGGGGCCAACGTTCGTCTGCAAGGATGGGTTGAGCGTCGTCTGTCCGACCACCTGGTGCTGGGCGGTGGGCTGGCATGGCAACACAGTGAGGACTACGCGCCGAGCCGCGCGCTGCTTTACTTGCGCTACACCTTCGACCCTTGGCAAGGCAACCTGCCTTTGCCGGTGGAGCCTATAACGCCTTATGCGCAAATGCGCTGATCGTCAGGTATCGGGCGGGTCAATCGCCGCCATCGAGAGATGGCGGCAAAGGAGTCGATGATGGTGCAAGAGATCCCCGAGGTCGTCCCCCATAAGCATTCGCTGACGACGCGTGCCCTGCGGCTTGCCACATTCCGCATTGGTCTTGTGTCCCTGGGCGCGGGGGTGATTTCCTACTATGTCAACTCCACCTCGATCGAGAGGGAGGTGACCGGGCAATTGCTGCTGTCCACCGAACAGACCCTGCAACGCGAATCCTTGCCATTTCGGGAAATCAAGGATCTGCAGCGCAACTTCCTTGAAGAGTTCAAGCAGACCCTGGCCCTTCCCGGCATGCGGGCCAAGTTGATGGAAGACTTCGAGCAGATTTTCTATCGCCACGACGATGGTTCTTATACGCAGCGTCCCGGTTTATTCGAAGGAGAACCCTTGGCCGATGGACGGCGCTTTGCCAGGATGTCGGCCACCTACGCGCCTGATATCCCGCCCAGCGACGATACCCGGGCGCGGTTTGCCCTGTCGTATCTGCTGTCCTACAAGTACGGCTCCAGTACCCACGGCCGGCTGTTCAACTTCTATGGTGTGGTACCTGAGAAGGGCTTTCCCATCTATCAGGACGCCGATGTCGCCAAGGTATTCACCTACTCGGGTCCGGATGCCCTGAAGCTCGAGACCTATGAGTTCTACGCGCGCGGCTTCGGTTCACCCGGCAACGAAACCCTGTTCACGCGGATGTACTGGGACTTCTCCAACAATGCCTGGATGACGACGATCGCCACGGCTGATGTGGCCGATGCATCCGGCAGGCACCAGATCCTGGCCAGCGTCGATGTGCTACTGGATGAGCTGATGGCGCGTACCGCCAAACCCGCGATGCAGGGCGCATACAGCAGCTTGTTCATCGCCGATGATGAGGGCACGCTGATTTACCATCCAGACGCCATGGAACAGGTCAAAAGCAGTGCGGGCAAGGCGTCCATCCGCTCTCTCGACATGATTCGCAGCTTTCCATTGCTCAATGTCGCCTCAGCGCTGACGCCGGGCCATGCGCGGATTATCCAGACCCGTGACGATATCGTCGCGATGGGCCGCATTCCCGACACGCCTTGGGTGCTTGCTATCCACTTTCCCCGAACGCTGATGACCCCGGCCATTGTCGATAACTTGGTAATTGTGGTCGTCCTCGGACTGCTGACGTTGCTGGTGGAAATCCTCATCCTGCGTTCCATTCTGCAGAAACAGGTGGCCATTCCGCTGTTCCGGCTGATTGCGGCAACACGACAGCTCGGCGCGGGCAAGGAGCGCTTGTGTGCGGAACAGTTGCCGATACAGTCCGCCGACGAGATCGGTGAACTGGCCCGGGCGTTTGGCAGCATGGCCGAGCGGGTCCAGGGGACCCATGATCATCTTGAACACGAGGTGCGCGACCGTACGCGCGAAGCCCGGCATCTGGCGGCCATCGCCGAAGAACGCAAGCGTGCCGAACAATTGCTGTTGGAAAGCGAGCAGCGTTACCGGGATATTTTCAACAGTTCCCTTGACCCTCTGTTTTTGCTCGAGGTGACCGACCAGGGGTTGCGTTTCATCGAGGTCAACCCGGCCCTTGAGTCGGCCGTGGGCGTGGGACGGGCAGCACTGATCGGCAAGACGATCGAGCAAACGCTGACGCCACCGGCGCTCGCCACCGCCATGGAAAAGTACCAGCGCTGCGTGGACAGCGACGCGCCGCTGGACGAAGAGGACGAGGTCGAGCTGCCTGCCGGCTTGCGCACGTTCTACACCACGCTGATACCGGTACGTGACGCTTATGGACGCGTGCAGCGAGTCGTGTGTATCGCTCGCGACATCACTGAGCGCAAACACGCGGAGCGTGTGCTCCACAGCTATCGCGAAAGCACGCGTGAAGAGGAGCGCAAGCGAATTGCCCGGGAGATTCATGACGAATTGGGACAACAACTCACGGCGTTACGCATGGGGGTTTCCCTGTTGCGCCTGCAATTCGGCAGTGGGCAGCCATTGTTGGTGGAGCGGGTGCAGGTGCTCATGGGGCGGATCGACGCGGTCATTCAGGTCGTTCGTAACGTCGCGACCAGCCTGCGTCCGGCCGCGCTGGACATGGGATTGATTCCGGCGCTCGAATGGCTGGTCTCGGAGTTTTCCCACAATGCCGGCATTGCGTGCTCACTGCGGGCTTCTTCCGATCGATTGGAACTCGACGATGAGCGGGCCACTGCCATTTTCCGTCTGATCCAGGAGTCATTGACCAACGTCGCTCGTCATGCCCAGGCAAGTTGCGTGGAAATACACCTGCAACGCAGTGACGACCACGTGTTCATCGAAGTGCGAGACGACGGCAAGGGCTTCGATCCCAAGCAACTGTCCAAACGCACGCTGGGCATGCTCGGCATGCGTGAGCGAGGGCAGATGCTCGGCGGAACGGTCAGCGTGGAGAGTGCTCCGGGGCAGGGCGTGCGCGTACAGGTAGCGATCCCTTTTCAAACAGACCTGGAGCTTCCCTGACCGGAGTAATCCTTGCCCTACCGGACTATCAGCCGTGCCCGATGGTTACGGGTTCAATCGCCCCCCATGCTGGAGGAATGTATCGAGAATGCCTCGGTGGCGAGTAGGAAATGGTCGTGATCAAACTGAATGTCGGCGCCAAGTTGGGTTTCGGTTTCGCTTTTATCCTGATGCTGGCGACAACGCTTACGTGGTTGAGCACGTCCCAGGTGGCCTATATCAAAGACACCCTTTCGCAGATCAATGACGTCAACAACGTCAAGGCGCGCTATGCGATCAATTTCCGGGGCAGCGTGCACGACAGGGCGATCGTTCTGCGCGATATCCTGTTGATCGCCAACAAGGCCGAGCTGCCCGCGGAGCTGGAAAAAATCAGAGTCCTGGCGCAGAACTATGCCAGCTCGGCCGAAAAGCTCGACCAGATGTTTGCAAATCGCTCCGATATCACCTCGGACGAGCGCAGTGCGCTGGCCCGGATCAAGGCCGTCGAGGCGAGAACCTTGCCGTTGATTGCCCAAGTGATCACGCTTCGAATGAATGACCGTGCGCCAGAAGCCCTTGACCTGTTGATGAGTCAAGCCCGCCCCGCGTTCGTGGAATGGTTGTCTCTGATCAACCAGATGATCGACCTTGAGGAAGGCATGAGCAAGCAGGCCGCCAGCCAGGCGTATGCGGTGGCGAGTGAGTTCAGTGTGCTGATGTGGGGGCTGACCCTGGTTCTTTTCGTGTTGGGCGGCGGCGTGGCTTGGGTGCTGGCCCGCAGCTTTTTACAGCCGCTGACGCGCGCGCTTGCCCTGGCCGAATCGGTCGCGGTGGGCAATTTGACGTCGACACAGGTTACCCATGGGACGGACGAGCCGGCGCGTCTGCTCAAGGCCTTGGAAAGCATGCAACAAAGCTTGAGCAAGACGATCCGCAGAATTTACGCCTCCGCCGATGAACTGACGCATGCCTCCGAAGACATGAAGGTCCTGTCCGAGCAGAGCTCGACGGGCTCGCACCGACAGAACCAGGAACTCGAGCAGGCCGCCAGCGCCGTCACCCAAATGACTTCGGCGGTGGAAGAAGTGGCCCGCAATGCGCTACTGGCCTCTCAGGCGTCGGGCACCGCCAGCAACTCTTCGAGGCAGGGGCGCGACATGGTCGTAGCGACCGTTGGCGCGATTCAGCAAATGACCGAGGAAGTACAAAAGACTTCCACGCAGATCGGTGAGCTGGCGCGCAAAAGCCAGGACATCGGAAAAGTCCTGGAAGTGATTCGCTCGATTGCCGAGCAGACCAATCTGCTGGCGCTTAATGCAGCCATCGAGGCGGCTCGCGCAGGTGACGCCGGGCGCGGTTTTGCGGTGGTTGCCGACGAGGTGCGAGGCCTGGCCCAACGCACCCAGCAATCGACACTGGAAATCGAAGAGATGGTGGCCGGCATCCGAACCGATATTCAGGACGCCGTATTGCTGATGAATGGATGCACCCGCAAAGCCGACCACAGTTTGGAGGTCGCTCGCTCGGCCGGAGAGGCGTTGGATGAAATCACTCAGGCCGTGGAACTGATATCCGAGGGTAATCGCGTCATTGCCGGCGCGATGCAGCAGCAGGCAGAGGTCGCTCGAGAAGTGGACAGCAACTTGCTGAACATTCGCGATTTCTCTGTCCAGGCGCAGGACGTGGCGGTGAAGACCTTCACCACGACTCGGCAGCTCAACCAACTCGCCGGCAACTTGCGCGAAATGATGAAGAGCTTCGTTATCTAGCGCGCGGCATCGTGGTAGGGCAATTCCTACGGCGCCTCGAAGTTCCCCTAGCTCAATATAGGCGTGGCCCGATGGTGCTGTCGTTGCAAGTAAGGCAGTCTGCCATCATTCGCGCAGTGGTTCATTAACGGGTGGCCAGGCGCGCGGTTAAAGCATTCGTCTGCTTGGTTTCCCGAGGCAAGTGCCGTTGATGTCGGCTTGCTCTGAAGCAAGCGAAAACCAAACGAAGTGATTGAGCTTCCAGTCCCAGAGATCTCTATCCAGATCATGTCACCGCACCTTACTTCTAAGCTTCTGACCCGTCACGCTTTGCAGAGCCTCTGCTTGTCGGGCATGTGGCTATTGGCGCGGGCGGCGGCGGCCCAGGATTTGACCGTTGTTCCCTTCGAGCAACTGCTCGAGACCAAAGTCGTGGGCGCGGCCCAATTCTCGCAGCAGCTCACCGACGCGCCCTCGGCTGTCTCGGTGGTCACGGCCGAAGAAATCCACCGCTTCGGCTACAGGACGCTGGCCGAGATCCTGAATAACATGCGCGGCCTCAATATCGGCTTTGACGGGCTTTACTATTTTCTTGGCGGGCGCGGCTACGGTGCGCCTGGTGAGTACGCGGGACGGGTCATGTTGCGCGTCGATGGCCAGCCGGTCGCCGACAACATTTACAACCAGGTCTACCTTGGCGAGGATGGTCTGCTCGACACCGAACTGATCGAGCGGGTCGAGTACGTACCAGGGCCGGGCTCGGCGTTGTACGGCAATGGGGCCTTTCTCGGGGTCATCAACGTCGTGACGCTCAGGGGGCGCGATCTGGACGGCAGCCAGGTCGCCATGACCGCAGGCTCGCACAATGACCGCAAGGTACGCGCCAGTTGGGGAACGCGTCTGGACAATGGTGGGGAGTGGTTGGTCTCGACCTCGGTGTCTCAAGCCGATCTTGCTGATATCCCGCTCTCCGACGGTGCTTTGCAGGATCAGCAGAATGGTCGGCGATTATTCGTCAAAGGCTCGCAGGATGCCTGGAGCGTTGAAGGCGCATTTGCCGAGCGCAAGCAGCAGGAGCAGCAGATCCCCCTGGATAGCAACTTGAGCTTTTCAGACCTGAACGATTTCCTGAAGCTTGGCCACGACGCCGACTTCGGGAGTTTCCGTTCCTCGGTCCGGGTCTCCCATGGCCGTTATCTTTATCGCAGCGCCTATCGTGAGCCGATCGATGATGGGCGCCATTTTATCGAGGACGTTCGCGCGGACGGCCGGTGGTGGGATCTGGAGGGCACGGTCAGCAGCGTGGCCTTTTCCGGGCATCGCCTGGTGCTGGGCAGTGAATACCGTAACGACTACCGACAGGACCAGCAAAGACACCAGTATTTTCCCCGTCGCGATGAACACGAAACAGATCACAGCGAGACGTCGACTCAGACGTTCAGCCTTTACGCCCAGGATGAAATTGCCCTGCGCCATGACCTTGGCCTGAACCTGGGCGTGCGCATGGACCAACGCAGCGGTCAGGATTCGGTGACGCGCAGCAATCCGCGGCTCGCCTTGCTCTATACCGGCCTGACGAACACCAGTCTGTCGTTGTCCCATGGCAGCGCGACCCGCTTCGCGAGCCGGAACGAGACGACCTTGAATGATCTACCCGGCGTGCAGTCGGAGCGCGTCACCACCACCGAGTTCGTGGCCGATCATCGCCGTGGCGACTTCCGTTTGCTGGGCACTCTCTATCGTTATCGCATTACCGATCCTATCGGTCGTTTCTCGCAGCCTTCGCTGGAGCGGATCGACACGCAAGGCGCCGAACTCGAAGCCCAGTGGCAGTGGCGTGACGTTCAACTGAGGGGCAGCCACACTGTGCAGCGCTCGCAGGACAACCTTGGCCATGATCGGGTGAATTCGCCCAGACACTTGAGCAAGCTGCAGGTGTCGGTGCCTCTGGCACAGGAGCGTTTGCGAGCCAGTCTCGCTGCCCGTTACGTGGGGCGCAGGCTGGTCGCTACGGGGATCAGCGCCGGCGGCTATACGATCACTGACCTGACCTTCACCAGTCGGGATGTCGTGCCGGGGGTGAGTGTCACCGCCGCGGTACGCAATCTTTTTGACCGACGTTATGTCGATGCGTCGCTCTTCAGCGTCGAGAGCAGCGCCGATTTGATCGAGAGCGGTGAGCGCAGCCTGTGGTTGAGCGTGGGGTATGCGTTCCCATGAAGATCGCCGTGCGCCACCTGTTGGTCTTGATTGTTCTGTGTCTGCCCACCCAGGTGGTAAGGGCTGACTCGCAGGTGGACGAGCGCGCTATGAAAGCCGCCTATCTGTACAATTTTGCCCTGTTCGCTCAGTGGCCATCTTTGCCTGACGTCAATTTCCAGTTGTGCGTGCTTGGCACCACGCAGTTGGACGGTGAACTCGCCCAATTGCAAGGCAAGCGTGTGCAGAACGGCTTGCCCATCACCATGCGCCGGATTCTGCCTGATGATCCGCTCACGGGCTGCCAGGTCCTTTATATCGATGAACACAACCGTCGTTCCCTTGATGCTCTGCTCCGTCAACTGGCCGCGACACCGGTCCTGACTATCACCGATGCGGCCGGATTCGCCGATCAGGGGGTGATGATCGAGATGCGACGCCAGGGCGGGCACATCGTGTTCGACGTCAATCTGATTGCGGCGCGGCGGGCCCGCCTGGGTTTCAGTTCTCGGCTGCTCAAGCTCGCCAGCTTCGTTGCGGACAGGTCTTGAGCGCATGTCCCGTCTACGTTTCGAGGATCTTCCTTTGCGCGACAAGGTCACTCACACTGGATTCAAGTTGACCTCGGCCGCCATGGCGGTCCTGTTGGTGGCGCTGCTGAGCTATCAATTCGTCAATCAGCGCCGCGCGCTGGCGGAGGACATCACGGCTCATGCCATGGTGGTCGGCAGTAATGGCTCGGCGGCAATCGTATTCGCAAACGCCGACGAGGCGTATGAAACACTGACCTCCCTCCAACACGTCCCGGATATCACGTGGGCAGCGTTCACCCTCAACGATGGTCATAAACTGGCGATCTATCGGCGTGACCCGACCGAAGAGGTTGTGAATCACGATGGGATCGAAGAAATCGGCTGGCGGTCCCTGCTGGTGCGTCGGCCGATAGAGCTTCATGGCCAGGTCATCGGCAGTGTCACGGTGCAGGCAAGTTTTGCCTCGCTCTATCGGAGCCTGGCGCTGCAGGCCCTGTTCGGTGGGTTGGCGGCCGCGGCGGCCTTGTACCTGTCCTTCATGCTCTCTCGGCGAATGGCGTCCAGCATCGTGCGGCCGTTGCAGAACCTGGTAAAACTGACCGAACGGGTGCGCGCTTATCAGGATTTCAGTCTGCGAGCGACGGTCTATGGCAGCGACGAGACCGGCCGACTCGCTCGCAGTTTCAATGACATGATGGATCAGCTCGAAAGTCATGACGCACGCATCAGTGCCGAGCTGCAACAGCGTCGACTGGCCCAGCAGCAACTGAACGAGCTGGCCTATCAAGATCCGGTGACGGGGCTGAACAACCGTCATTATTTCAAGGAAAAACTCGAGACCGCCGTCCTGGAGGTGATGCGCTACGCTACGTCCTGTGCGGTGCTGTTCATCGACCTCGATGACTTCAAGATCGTCAACGATACGCTGGGTCATGAGGCCGGCGACAGCCTGTTGATTCTGGTCGCCGAGCGCCTGCGGGAAACGTTGCGCAGCACCGATGTGGTGTGTCGGATCGGCGGCGACGAGTTCGCCGTCATCCTGGAAAATGGGGTGAATGCCGATCAGGCCAGGCAGGTCGCGTCCAATATCGTCGCCGCGCTGTCCAGCCCCTTCTACATTGAAGGTCGGCGGATCGGCGTTGGCGCCAGCCTGGGTATCAGTCTGTGTCCCGATCATGCCACGGACACCACCAGCCTTTTGCGCAAGGCGGATATCGCCATGTATCAAGCCAAGGGCGGTGGTAAGAACAACTATTGTTTATATGACCACGCTTCGGAAGATACCTGAGTCTGTTTATCGCTCGTTCGAATTCCGGGCATACATCACTTGGTCTTAAGTCTTATGACGAAGAAGTGAACGATGAACCATACTCATGGCAGGTCTTGATGAGCATGCGTCGTAACCGACCGAAAACCGAGCGGTCCTTGTCCATAAGCAACGCTAGAGCGAAGTGCCGATGAAGCTCTCTATGGAAACGGATATTTCCCCCGCACCGCTGGTGCAAGCCCGACTCTTCGACGCCGTCTTCGATCTGGTCTCGGCGGCGCTGGTGCTGTTGGATGGTCAGGGCCGGATACTGAAAGCCAACGGCGTTTTTGCCGAGCTGTTGGGCTACACGCCGGCGCAACTGACCGACGTTGGCATCCAGGCGTTGCTCCACGACCCCAACGGTCAGTTTCCGCGCGCAGTGGACGGCCGAATCCTGCCGGCTCACTTCGCCGACGCAGCGGGTGAACTGCGCTACCAACGCCAGGACGGCAGCGTGCTGCTCGGACGCACGAAGGCGACTGCGGTCGAGGGAGGGCTTCTTTGCGAGATCGAGCCGTGTGCAGCGGCTCGAAGCTTGAGCAAATGCCTGAAGCAGGACCAGTGGTTGCAGCGGATCGTGGAAACGGCGCCGGGCATCATCGGCATTTTTCGATTGGGAGTCGATGGCGAGGTTTCCATGCCCTGGGCGTCGCCGGGCTACGAAGAGTATTACGGGGTGGCACGGGACGAGCTCGAACGCGACGCCAATATTCTGTTCGAGCGTATCCATGCCGAGGATCTCGATCGAGTCCGGGACTCGATTACCGCATCGGGACGTACGCTGAGTCCCTGGCAGTGCGAATATCGGGTACACCATCCGCTAAAGGGCGAGATCTGGCTCGAGGGGCGCTCCACGCCGACGCTGGAGGCGGATGGGTCGATTATCTGGTTTGGTTTCCTGCACGATATCAGTGAGCGTAAACGCATCGAACAGGCGTTGATGGACAGCGAAGAACGTTTTCGCCTGGCCTTCGAGTCCGTTGCCATCGGCATGGCCTTGCTGGGACTCGACGGGCGCTGGTTGCGAGTCAATCGCTATCTCTGCCAATTGCTCGGTCGCGAGGAAGATGAGCTACTCCAAACCAGCAGCCAGGTGTTGACTCATCCGGATGATTTTTCCGAGGAACTGGACTGGGGTCGGCTGCTTGCCATGGAGGATGTGTCCTACCTGCGAATGGACAAGCGTTACCGGCACCGCAACGGCGAATATGTGAGGGTTCAACTGACCGTCAGTGCGATACGTAGCGGCGACGCCGCGCCTTTGTATTTCGTCGTCCAGATCGAAGACCTCAGCCGTCTTCTCAAAGCCGAAGAGCACCTGTCCTTGCTGGAACTTGCATTGAGCCATGTGCATGAAGCTGCATACCTGATCGACCGCCAGGCCCGATTTCGCTATGTCAACGACGAAGCCTGTCGAAGCCTGGGCTACAGCCGCACGGAACTGCTCGGCATGACGGTCGAAGAAATCGATCCGGACTGGACGAATGAGCAGATATTGGAAGACTGGAACTACACGGCGCAGAGAACGCCCGAGATCATCGAGAGTCGTCACCGTGACAGCGATGGACGCATTTTTCCTGTCGAGTTGAGCGTCACTTATCTTGAGCTGGACGGCCAGAGCTACAGCCTGGAACTGGCCCGTGACATCACCGAACGCAGGTGCCTGCACGCGGCGCAGCAGGAAAGCGAGAAGCGCTATCGGGAAGTCTTCGACAACAGCTCCGACTGCCTCTATCTGCTGGAAATCACCGAAGATCGGCAGTTCCGCTACATGGAGGTCAATGCAGCCTTTGAACGTGTGTCGGGGCTCGACCGCCGACAATTGATCGGTCGCTGCCTGGGGGAGGTCGCGCCGCAGGCGGGGCAAAAGGTCATGGAAGGTTTGATGAGCTGCCTGGCCCGTGGCGAAAGCATCGAGTGGAGCACCGAAATCGATCTTCCGGCCGGGTCGGTGTCCCTCCACTCGACGTTCATTCCCGTGCATGACGAGCAGGGGCATATCTATCGGATTGTCGGGATCAGCCGCGATATCAGTGAGCGCAGGCGCATGGAGACTCGTCTGCTGAACAGCGAGCAGCAGTTCCGAGCCTTGGCGGAGAATTCTCTGAACATGATCATCCGTTACGACCTCGATTGTCGACGCACTTACGTCAACCCCGCTTTTGAGCGGTATACAGGTATACCAGCTGCCCGAGCGCTGCAAATGCCGATCGAGGATGGCTGGACCGCCAACATGGCGGTGGAGGACTATCTGGCGCTGCTGCATCAAGTGATACGTACCGGCGAACCGCTGGAAACCGTTCTGGAGTGGCCGAACGCTGCAAGCGGAGAAAGGGTGGTGCACGCCTTCCAGGTAAACGCCGAGCGAGGCGCGGACGGATCGGTTACCAGCGTTTTGGTCAAGGGTTACGACATTACCGCACTCAAGCGTCACGAGCGCCTGGAGGAGGCCCGGCTGCGCATTTTCGAGCGGCTGGCACAGGGCGCTCCGCTGGTTGAGGTGCTATCGCTGGTGACGGCTTATGTCGAGCAGGCCCGGCCGGAGTTCCTCGCCAGTATCAGGGTGGTGAGCGATGACGCTCGCCATTTGAATCTCGTTACCGCAACGAGCCTGCCGGCCGACTATCTACAGGCGGTGGGAGATATCGATATCTCGGAGGGGGGCGATGCAGCGGGCTGGCGCAACACTACGATTATTTTCGAAGATCTGATTGTCGATCGTTGTTGCGCCGCCATCAGGGAACCGGCCGTCAAGGCCGGATTGCGAGCCTGGTGGTCAGCGCCGATCAAAGACTCTTCCGGGAAGGTCCTGGGTATCTTCAGCATCTTTTTACGCCGGCCGGGCCGGCCGACCGACAGCGACCTCAAGCTGATTTATCAAGCCAGCCACTTGGCTGCCATCGCCATCGAGCGCAACTACGCCGAGACGCTGCTGCGCGAAAGCGAGAAGCGTTACCGGGAAATCTTCGATAACACTCCTGACGTCATTGCCCGGTTCGATTCGAAGGGGCGCTTCCTATACGCCAATCCGGCAGCGGAAGGCATGCTCAATCAGTCGCAGGGGGCTCTGCTCGGCAGAACTTTCAGGCAGGTGTCGCCCCACTCGGGTCTGGCGCGATCGTTTCAGGGAAGGGTCGAGCAGGTCCTGCGCAGCGGCCGGGCCGGTGAAGCGGAACTGACGCTGGACCTGCCGGCAGGACAAGACTTGGAGCCGGTCTGTTATCAGGTCCGTCTGGTGCCAGAGCGCGATCAGAGTGGCGCGTTGATCGGTGTTCTTACCGTCGGTCGCGACGTCAGTGCCTGGCGCGCGGCGGAACGACGACTCAAGGAATCGCACGTGCAATTGCGTCTGCTGTCCAGTCGTCGCGAAACCACGCGCGAGGAAGAGCGCAAGCACATCGCTCGGGAAATTCACGACGAGTTGGGGCAGCAGCTGTCCGCGTTGCGAATGGGCATCTCGTTGCTGCGCCTGCAATTCGGCAATGACCAGCCGCTGTTGGTGGAGCGTGTCCAGGCATTGATGCTGCGGGTTGACGAAATACTTCAGGTCGTGCGCAACGTTGCCACCAGCCTGCGCCCCTCCGCGCTCAACATGGGCCTGATCTCCGCGCTCGAATGGCTGGTGTCCGAGTGCACTCGCAATACCGGTATCGAGTGTCGGCTCAGGGCGCCCACCACTCGACTGGTACTCGACGACGAGCGCGCCACCGCGATCTTCCGGGTGATCCAGGAGTCCCTGACCAATGTAGGTCGCCATTCCCGTGCCCGACGGGTCAATATTCACCTGGCGCACGATGCCGAGCACTTGCAGATCGAGGTGTGTGACGACGGTCGAGGTTTCGATCCTCAGCGATTGCCCGAGGGGTCGTTGGGGTTGCTCGGCATGCGCGAGCGCGGACACATGGTGGGTGGAACGGTAACCATAAACAGTGCACCCGGGCAGGGGACCCGTGTCCGAGTGTACATTCCCTTTCAGCCGGGCCCGGAACTCCTATGATACGACTGATGATCACTGACGATCACGCCATCATGCGTGAAGGCCTGAAGCAACTGTTCGCCCTGGCGGCTGATGTGCGGGTTGTCGCCGAAGCGGAAAACGGTGCGATGCTGCTCGAGCAACTGCGAGTGACCGACATCGACCTGCTACTGCTCGACATGAGCATGCCGGGCATCTGCGGCGACGATCTGGTGGCGCGTATTCGCTTTCGCTATCCGAAGTTGCCGATCCTGGTGCTGAGCATGCACAACGAAGTGCAGATTGCCCAGCGCGCGTTCAGGTCGGGGGCTTCAGGCTACCTGACCAAGGACCGTGACCCCGAAACCCTGCTCGCGGCGATTCGCCGGGTGGCGGCCGGAGGCCGATACATCGATGCCGGGCTGGCCGAGCAAATGGCGTTTGCGGCCAGCGGGTTGGGCCCGCTTAGCCAGCACGATGGGCTCACCGATCGGGAACTGCAGGTCATGCGCCAACTTGCCCAGGGGTTGAGCGTCTCGCGGATCGCGGCGGAACTGGCGATCAGTCACAAGACCGTCAGCACCCACAAGGCGCGCCTGATGGAAAAAATGGGCTTCACCAGTACGGCCGATATCGTTCGCTATGCCATCAAGCATGGGGTGCTCTGAGTCATCAGGGTGTTGCCTCTGTTTCATTCGCAAAACCACCGCTGAAAACCTTCCGGGCATCCATTGCCCACCTGATCGAGGCGCTTGACGACGAGCGCCCCGGGCACCTTTCTTCGCCCTTTGTTCTCCTCCGCAGTGGCCCAGCCTCTTTGAGTGGGTAGGGTAATCCCTACTGAAGTCGCCGTGGCGCCTACCGCAAAACCAGCCTGGTCCGATGGTCGCGGTATACGCAGGTTCTTCATGATGGGTGGGTGGCATTTTGCTGCCAGATTTTTTGACGCAAGACTGCCGGCGTTCGCCTCTGCTGTCAGTTCCGGCCGTCGGATGGAGAGTCCACATTGAGCGCAACAATCAATACCCAGGTATCCGACGCGTCGGGAGCTCCAATCGCATTTGTGGTGCTGGCGATCCTGGGAGCTGCCTGTGTACTGGCGGGCGGAGTGATGGACATGCAGGCCGTAGGGCTTGCCGTTCTGCTTTTGGCGCTGGGCGTGGCTACGGCTTTTTATTACCACTCGCGTAACCATGCCCTACGTATCGAAATCGATTCAATCAACCATGAGCGACAAGCGCGGCAATCCCTCGTCCCTCTGTGTCGCTGTGGCCTGGAACCGGTATGCCAAGGCGTGCTGCCGATATGGGCTGGCCAGATTGAAGTCGCCCGCAGCCACACTGAAGAGGCTATCACCACGTTGGCGGCGCGCTTTGCCGATATATCCATGCGTGTCGAGCGGGCTGTTTCGGACGCGCAGGATGGCGCAGCGGCGGAAGGGGGGCTGGTCGAGTTATTCGGTACCAGTCAGCGGGAACTCGATGCAATCATCGCTTCGTTGCGCGCCGCATTGACCACCAAGGAAACGCTCTTGCATGAGGTGATAGCACTCTCCAGTCTCACCGAACAGTTGCAAACGATGGCCCAGGATGTCGGCAATATCGCCAAGCAGACCAACCTGGTCGCGCTCAACGCCGCCATCGAGGCCGCCCGTGCCGGTGAGGTCGGTCGTGGTTTTGCCGTGGTGGCGGATGAAATTCGTAAACTGTCGAGCCTGTCCGGTGAAACCGGCAAGCGCATCGGCGACACGGTGAACACGGTGAGTGCGGCCATCGCCAATACCTTGGAAATCTCTCGTCGATATGCCGAGCAGGACGAAGCCACCGTGAACCGTTCCGGCCAAGTCATCGAACAGGTGATCGAACGTTTCCGCGGCGCCACCACCACGCTCTGCGACTCTTCTCATGAGTTGCGCAAGGAAAGCCAGTCCGTCGGCCAGGAAATAGCCCAGGTGCTGGTCAGCCTGCAGTTCCAGGATCGTGTCAACCAAGTGCTGTGCCTTGTCCGTAGTGACATGGAAAAACTCCACGAGCACCTTGCCCAGGGGCAACGGGCCAGCGCCACGGGTCAGCTTCCAGCTCCGATTGACGCCGATGCCTGGCTGGAGCAATTGGCCCGAACCTACACCATGCCCGAGCTGCATGACGTGCACCGGGGCAATGCCAACGGTACGTCGGGCAACGAATCCGAAATCACCTTTTTCTAGGAGCCCTTATGGCCAAGACCATCATGATCGTCGACGACTCCGCGTCTCTGCGCCAGGTTGTCAGCATCGCCTTGAAAAGCGCCGGTTACGACACCGTTGAAGCCTGCGACGGCAAAGACGCCCTGAGCAAACTCGACGGTCGCAAGCTGCACCTGATCATCAGCGACGTGAACATGCCGAACATGGACGGCCTTTCCTTCGTCCGGGCGGCCAAGCAATTGCCGGCCTACAAATTTACCCCGGTCATCATGCTCACCACCGAGGTGAGCGACGCCAGGAAACAGGAAGGCCAGGCGGCCGGGGCCAGGGCGTGGGTGGTCAAACCCTTCCAGCCGGCGCAGATGCTTACGGCGGTGTCCAAGCTCGTTCTGCCCTGAAACTTCGCAATCCTATCGATGCCGCACGCGATATGCCGGCATTGGTTGAAGAGAATCCAACACATGTATCCCAACGCTCATCAGCGCCTCTTCATCGAGGGCGAGCTGAACATCTACACCGCGGCTGAATGGAAAAAACGCCTGGACGATCTGATCGCCCAGGATGAAGACCTCGAACTGGACTTGGGCGGGGTACAGGAACTGGATACCGCCGGGTTGCAACTGCTGATCATGGCGAAGAAGGAGACGAACCTGCGCAACCGGCAACTGCGATTGGCCAATCACAGCCCCGCGGTGTTGGAGGTGTTCGCGCTGTGCGATCTAGCCGTCCTGTTCGGCGACCCTGTTCCGTTGCAATCCAACCGGTGGTGAAAAGGCAATGCTCATGAACCTGGACGACGCACAGCAGACCTTCATCGTCGAAAGCCTGGAACTGCTGCAAGAGATGGAAGAAGCCTTGTTGCGGATCGAGTCGGCGGCGGACGACCCCGACACGATCAACGCGATCTTTCGCGCCGCCCATACCATCAAAGGCTCGGCAGGTCTGTTTGGTCTGGATGACATCGTTTCCTTCACCCACGTCGCAGAGAGTGTGCTGGATCGTGTTCGTGACCGGCAGTTGCAATTCAACGCGCAGTTGACCGCGCTGTTCTTGCAGGCCTGCGATCACGTCGGTGTATTGGTGAGGCTGGTGGCGGACGGCAACGAGTCCGCGCCGCAGACCGTTCGTGACAACGGCGCCAACCTGCTCAGCGTGCTGCGTGGATTTCTGGGCGACGAATCTGAATCGACGCCAGGTCTCGGCACCCAGCCGGGCGGTACGTCGACGGTCGAGCATGAACCCGGCATCGAAAGCGGCGGTGAATCCAGGACTGCCGACCATTGGCACATTTCCTTGCGTTTTAGTCTTGACCTGCTGCGCAACGGTATGGACCCCCTGGCGTTCATCCGTTACCTGGCCACGCTGGGGCGAATCTGCAACATTGTCACCCTCGGCGATCATCTGCCCTGCGCGGCGCAAATGGATCCGGAGAGTTGCTACCTGGGCTTCGAGATCGGCTTTCACGGCGATGTCGATCAAGCCACCCTTGAGAATGTCTTCGAGTTCATTCGCGACGACAGTCAGGTGCATATTCTGTCGCCGCACTGCAAGACCGATGAATACCGTCAGATGGTTCGGGAACTGCCGGAGGAGCGCCAGCGCCTGGCTGAAATTATTTTCATCCGTTGTTGCGAGCTCACTGCCGCTACGGGCGCAGGGCCACTCGAACAGCCGCCACTGCCGCCTGCGGCGTTGGTGATTGATCCGGTGCCGGTCGAGCATCCGATTCCCGCTGCGATACCCGACGATCCTGTGTCGAACTCACCACAGGTCCAGGACGGACGCAGAAGCGAGAACAGTCTGATCCGCGTCGATGCCGGCAAGCTCGATCAATTGATCAACCTGATCGGCGAACTGATCATCGCCGGCGCTGGCGCCAACCTCGCTGCCAGGAACACCGGCGCCAGTGAGCTGGTGGAAGCCACGGCGGTCCTGGCGCGTCTGGTGGAAGAAGTGCGCGATTCAGCACTGACCCTGCGCATGGTGCAGATCGGCTCCACCTTCAACCGTTTCCAACGGGTGGTCCGCGATGTGTCCAGGGAGATGGGCAAGGATATTCGCCTGGAAATCAGCGGCGGCGAGACCGAGCTGGACAAGACCCTGGTGGAGCGCATTGGTGATCCGTTGACCCACCTGGTGCGCAATGCCATGGACCACGGCATCGAACCCGCCGAGGTGCGGCTGGCCCACGGCAAGCCGGCCCACGGCACGTTGCGCCTCAACGCCTATCACGATGCGGGGAGCATCGTCATCGAGGTCGCCGACGACGGCGGTGGCTTGCACAAGGAAAAGATCTTGCGCAAGGCCATTGAGCGCGGGCTGGTCGGCGAAGGGCAACATCTGGCGGAAAACGACATCTTCAACCTGATCTTCGAGCCGGGTTTTTCCACCGCCGAGCAGATCAGCAACCTCTCCGGGCGCGGCGTCGGCATGGACGTGGTCAAGCGCAACATCACCGCGTTGCGCGGCAGCCTGGAGCTGGACAGCATCGAAGGGCAGGGCACCCAGCTGCGCATTCGCCTGCCGCTGACCCTGGCGATCATCGACGGTTTCATGGTCGGTGTCGGCAATGCCAGCTATGTGATCCCACAGGACATGGTGGTGGAGTGCATCGAACTGCCGGCCAATGACGGGCTGGACTATCTCAATCTGCGTGGCGAGGTGTTGCCTTTCATCCGCCTGCGCGAGCTGTTCGATGTCCAAGGCAAGCCCCCGCGCAGGGAAAACGTGGTGGTGGTGCAATTCGCCGGGCAGCGTGCCGGCTTTGTGGTGGATCGACTATTGGGCGAGTTCCAGACGGTGATCAAGCCGCTGGGCAAGCTCTTTGGCCAACTGGGTGGCTTGGGTGGTTTCACCATCCTGGGCAACGGCGAAGTGGCGCTGATCCTGGATGTTGCTGGATTGATCAAGCGAATCGCGGGAACGAAACAACGAACACTGGCCACGCGCAGATGATCGCGATCCAGGCTCCGTGCCCAGATTCGTCTCAACCATAAATCTCAACCATAAAGAAGAGAAGTCCGATGATGAGCGTTTTTTCCAACATGCGGGTCGCCACCAAGCTCGGTTCAGGCTACGCCGTCATGCTTGTGATGATGCTGGCGTTGTCCCTTATCAGCCTCAATGGTCTGTTCAACGTCCATATGATCGTGGACGACATTACCGACAACGCCTATCCCAAAGTCCAGGTCAGCAACGACATCAGCAATGGAGTGAACGATACCGGCGTAAGGTTGCGCGATATGATTCTCAAGACCGATGAACAGCAACTCAAATTGCAGGGTGACCAATACCTGGCGGTCCGCCAGGACCAGCAAAAGAATATGGATATCCTGGAGAAGTTACTGGACAACGCTCAGGAGCAGAGCCTGTTCAAGGATATCCAGAACGCACGAGCAGCCTATATTCGGCTCGCGGACCGGCTTGTCGAATTGGCGACGGCCAACGTGAACGATCAAGCGGCCGACTTGCTCTATGGTGACCTGGCCCCGGCGCAAGCCCTATACACCAAGTTGCTCAACGACATGATCGAATTGCAGGAAGCCTCCTTCGCCGACAACGACAAACAGGAACAAGCCGAATACGATCAGACCCGTCTCCTGTCCTTTGTGTTGCTCGGCGCCGCGCTGCTCATCGGCATTGGCCTGGCTCTCTGGATCACTCGCAGCCTTACCCGTCAACTGGGCGGCGAGCCGCAACTGGCTGCCGAGATTGCCCAGCGTATTGCCGCCGGCGACCTCAACGTGGCGATTCCACTGCGCCAAAACGATTCGAGCAGCATGCTCGCCGCCATGAAAGCCATGGTCGAGAAGTTGTCGCAAATCATCGGCGAGGTGCGTGGCTCGGCCAACGCCTTGAGCAGCGCTTCGGAACAAGTCTCCGCCACTGCCCAGTCGATGAGCCACGCCTCTAGCGAGCAGGCCGCCAGCGTCGAGGAAACGTCGGCCTCGGTCGAGCAGATGTCGGCCTCCATCGAGCAGAACACCGAGAACGCACGGGTGACCGACGGCATGGCCGGCAACGCCTCTCGGCAGGCCCGCGAAGGGGGCGAGGCGGTCAAGGACACGGTCATTGCGATGAAGAGCATCGCCGAGAAAATCGGCATCATCGATGACATTGCTTACCAGACCAATCTGCTCGCGCTCAACGCTGCCATCGAAGCGGCCCGCGCCGGCGAACACGGCAAGGGTTTTGCCGTGGTTGCCGCCGAGGTGCGCAAGTTGGCCGAGCGCAGCCAGGTCGCCGCCCAGGAAATCGGCGAGGTCGCCAAGGGCTCCGTCGCCCTGGCCGAGCGCGCCGGCAGCCTGCTCGGTGAGATCGTGCCGGGCATCGCCAAGACCAGTGACTTGGTGCAGGAAATTTCCGCCGCGTCCCAAGAGCAGTCCTCGGGCGTCAGCCAAATCAATACGGCGATGAATCAGCTCAACCAGATCACCCAACAAAATGCCTCTGCCTCAGAGGAGTTGGCCGCCACCGCCGAAGAAATGAGCGGTCAGGCCGAGCAGTTGCAGCAGCTCATGGGGTTCTTCCGTCTTGAGGAACAAAGGGGTGACGAGCGCGCAGTCCCGTCTTCCACTCGTTCGGCCTCCCCGCGCAAGGACGTGATCCCACTGGCGCTCAATGGGCGGCCAGGCCGTCACGGCCAGGCTGTGCCGGCCGGTTTCGTGCGTTTCGAGGAATAATGGCATGGGCCAGTCGATAAGAACGCAACACCCTGACGCCGCGCCGCAGGCCCGGCAGTACCTGACGTTCACCCTCGGCGACGAACAGTTCGCCGTTGGCACCCTCAGCGTCATGGAAATCATCGAGCATGGTCGGCTCACAGGTGTTCCGATGATGCCGCCCAGTATCCGCGGGGTCATCAACCTGCGGGGAGCGGTGGTGCCGGTCATCGACCTGGGCGCTCGCTTCGGTGGACAGCAAACCGAGGTCGGTCGGCGTACCTGCATCGTCATTCTCGAAGTCGTCCATGCCGGTGAACAGCAAGTGATCGGTGTACTGGTTGACGCGGTGAATGAAGTGCTGGAAATCGCCTCGGCGGACATCGAACCGCCGCCGGCCTTCGGCGCGCATATTCGCTGCGACTTCATCCAGGGCATGGGCAAGGTTGGCGGGCGGTTCGTCATTCTGCTGGACATCGGACGCGTGCTGTCGGTGGATGAACTCGCGGTGCTCCAGGGTGCGGTCGACGATCGAGCGGTCGATGCATGACTGGTCGTGATTTGACGCTCTGGCTGTGCCTTGCCATGACCCCGGGTATGCTGATGCTCGTCGCCCTGATTGTTTACTACCGAGGCTACTCGCGCACTGCCCGTCAGACGTCTATGTCGATCGAACCGTTTGCCGCAGGTGGGCTCGATGAACTGGCGCCGCTACCGGGGAACACCGCCGAACCACGAGGCGAGCTAGGTACACGGGGCAATGACGAGGTGACAGTGGTGGACAAAGACCCGATCGGCGACCAATCGAGTCGCGCCGTCACGCAGCAGACGCTGCCATTGGCGATGAGAGGGATGAGTGCTGCTGAACTCGCGGAAAAATTGCTTTATCTGGCGGACCTGACCGAACACATGCTTGAAAAAAAAGAAACGCTCAGCCGTGCGGCCGTTGCGCCCCGTCGGGTTGCCGATGGGGTTGCCCCCAACAGGCTTTACCTGTCTTTCATGCTCGGTGGTGCAGCGTTTGCGGTGAGCATGAGCAGCGTCCATTCCGTGATCCAGGGCGCTCGTCTCATTGGCGGGGCTGGTCTGTCGGGGCCGGTTCGCAGGGCAATCGCCATGGACGGTGCCTTGGTGCCGGTGGTCGACCTGGGTGTTCAGGTGCATGGACGGCCCACCCTGATCGGGGAGCGTACAAAAATCGCCATCCTGGAAGTGCCGGTCGGCGAGCACCTGCAAAGAGTCGGGGTGCTGGCTGATGGGGTGGGCGCAATACTGCAAATCCCTTCGATCGGGATCGACCCGACCGCACGCTTCGACAGCCGGGTTGGCGTCGACTTCAGCTTCGTCACCGTCACGGTCAATGAGCAGAGGACGACGTTGTTGGTTGTCGCGCCTGGATCCTCGGCAAGTCAATCCAACGCCGTGCGATAGCTGAGCCGATCCGTAGTACAGCGAAGCTTTGCCTACACGACGTTAGACCCATGGCTTGGGTACCTGATTTCTCTTTACCTCCGAGAGCCCCTTCATGAACATGCTCGATCGATTGTCCTTGCCCGGCAAGTTTTCCTTGTTGGCGGTGCTGTGCCTGGTGCTGGTCGCCGCGCCTACGTCGTTATTCGTCCTTGGCGCCATGGGTCAGAGTCGCCAGGCGGTGCAAGAATCTCTCGGCATGCAACCGGTGCAGGAACTGTTGCACCTGATTCAGCTGACGCAACAGCACAGCAGTCTTTCATCCGCGGTGCTGGGCGGTAGCCGGGCATTGACTGAAACGAGGCAGAAAAAACAGGCCGAAGTTGAACAAGCCTTTGACTTGACCGAACGTGAATTGAGCGAATCTCAGGTTCCTTCCGGCATTCTGGATGCCCTGCGCAAGACTCATCGGCAATGGAGTGAATTGGCTGGCCAGATCTCACAAGGTACGGTCAATGGTGCTCATAGCCAGGCGTTGCATGGACAGTTGGTCGCCGCCTGTCTCCAACTGGAGGATTCGCTGCTCGACCACTTCGAACTGTCACTGGATCCGATCTTTGAAACCTATTACCTGATCACCGGCACGTTGGTCGAACTGCCACAGACCAGTGAATTGCTCGCGCAATTGAGCACGACGGGCGCGCTGCTGCTCTCGCAAGGGCAAATCCAATCTGAACAACGTGCCACCCTCAGCAGCTTGACGACCCAGGCAGCGAACAGCTTCGGCAAGCTGACCAGAGCTTTCACCAAGGTCAATGGTGCCAGCCCGTCATTCAGCGCATTGCTCGCTGGTCCTTTGGCAACACTGGGGCCGCAGGTCGAGCAGGCCCTCAAGCTGACCGACACTCAATTGATTTCGGCCAATGAGCTCAACTATCCGGTCGCCGACTATCTGGCGATCTACACGCGGACCATCGACGCGTTGTTTGCCTTCAACCGGCCGGCGTTGGATGCACTCGCGCAAGCGCTTGAAGCCCGACGTGATAGCGCCCGCAACGACATCATGCTGGTGTCCGGCGGTCTGTTGGTGATGTTGCTGGCCGGGGCTGCGCTGGCGACATCCATGGTGCTTCGGCTTTTGCGGCAGCTGACCGCTGCCTTGACGGCCGCGGAGCGCATCACCGCAGGCGACCTGAGCCATCCGATCGACTCGCCCGGCGCGGATGAACCGGCACGCTTGCTGGGTGCTTTGAACCAGATGCAGCAAGGATTGCGCAGCACCGTCCAGCACATCGTGGGTTGCGCCGCGCGCCTTGCTTCGACGGCCGGCGAACTGAGCTCGGTATCCGATGAGGCCAGCCGGGGCCTGACGCGCCAGAACAATGATCTGGATCAAGCCGTGACCGCCGTCACTGAACTGACCGTGGCAATCGAGGAGGTGGCGCGCAATGCCGTCTCGGCTTCCGAGGCGGCCCAATCAGCTGACCAAAGCTCCCGCGAAGGACAGGAGAGTGTCGGTCGGGCAGTCGATGCCATGGCATCGCTGACCGGTGACATTGAACACACCACCGATGCCCTCCAGGTGCTGGATGGGCAGATAGGTGGCATTGCCTCCGTACTGGATGTCATTCGAGGCATCGCCGAGCAAACCAACATGTTGGCCCTGAACGCGGCGATCGAAGCCGCGAGGGCCGGGGAAAGCGGACGCGGCTTCGCCGTGGTCGCGGATGAAGTGCGGGCGTTGGCACAGCGGACGCAGGAGTCGACGCGGCAGATTGAAAACATCATCGGCGCGGTGCGCAAGGGCAGCCAGGACGCCCTCGGCGCCATGCACGACAGCAATGGCAGGACCCGGGACACGCTGGGAGTGACTCGCCAGGCGGGCACCGCCCTCGGCGCGATTGCAGTCGCCATCGCTCAGATCAACGAGCGCAACGTGAGCATCGCCAGCTCGACCCAGGAGCAGTCCCATGTCGCGCGCGAGGTGGACAGCAATCTGCTCGACATTCGGGATGTCTCGGCACGGACCTCAAGTGCGGCGAACCAGACCCATGCTTCCAGTCGAGAGCTTGCGACACTCGCTGACGAGCTCAATGCCGGGGTCAAGCATTTCATTGTCTGACAAAGGACGCTACTTCATGGAACTGCGCCGTTGAACCTGTTTTTGCCCTTCGAGCGGTCGCGGTTCCCTTACACACATTTACCCCGTGGACAGCTCCGCAACCAGACGGGCATGAAGCCGTTCAAGGTGATGATCGTCAATCACCGAATACCAAAGGTCACGAACATGTGCAACAAACCACTCCTATCCACTCACTCGACGCTGCTTGCCAATGATTGATCATTCAGAATGGCAACTGCCAAGCGACCACCAGACCTTGCGGACCCTGGTCGAGTACAACCCGGATATCATCGTACGGTACGATCACAACTGTCTGCGGATTTACGTCAACCAGGCCTTTGTACGCGTATCTGGGGTACCGGCCATGACGCTGCTGGGCAAGAAACCCAGCGATGGTGGAAACACGCCTGAAATACTCGCCTATGAAGCCAAATTGCTGTCGGTTTTAAACAGTGGGCAGCCTGACGAGCATGAATTGTGCTGGCCCGGCGTGGACGGCACGTTGAGCACCAGCCATATCCGCATCGTGCCGGATAGAGACGCTAGCGGGGCAGTGATCGGTGTCCTGGCCGTGGGCCGGGACATCTCCAGGCTCAAGGCCGCCGAGCGGCGACTCGAACAGGCCGAGGCCCTGGCCCGCTTCGGTCATTGGCAGCAGGATTTTCGGCGAGGTCGCTTGCAGCTGTCCGCGGAACTCTGTCGCATGCTCGATAAACCGCGGCATTGGGCGCCGACCCAGCAAGAACTCCTGGACATGCTCATACTCAAGGACCGTGCCCGTGTTCTGGAGAGCGTGTACCACGCCTTCTCGAAGCACAGCGCATTTCTGGCGCTGGAATATTGCATGGCGGTGGGGGGGCGGGAGCTGCACTTGCAGACCTGCCTGACCATCGAATACGACGCCGGTGGCGTGCCTTTGCGGATGTTTGGGACAGCCCAGGACGTCAGCGAGCTGAAAAACTATCAGCAACGGCTGCATGTACTGGCGTTCTACGACGCATTGACAGGTCTGCCCAACCGCGAACGATTCAAGGAGTGCTTGCAAGAAGCCTTGTTGCAAGCGGGGCGCAACGGGCGTCAGGTCGCGGTCGCGATTCTCGATCTCGACAACTTCAAGGCGGTCAATGATACCTTGGGTCATGGTGCCGGAGATGAGCTGCTGTGCGAAGCCGCCAGGCGCCTGCGACGCTCAGTGTGTGGTCGCGATAACGTGGCCCGCCTGGGCGGCGACGAATTCGCTCTGATCCTGTCTACGCCGCTCGAAACTGTCCTTGAGCTGGAGGACAAGGGGCGCAAAATTCTGAAGTCCATCACGGGCGTTTATCAGATCCAGGGCAGGGAAATTTTTGTCTCAGGCAGCCTCGGTATCGCCCAGGGTACGGCGGGCGTCGAGAACATCGATGAGCTGGTGCAGTTCGCCGACTCGGCCATGTACAGCGCCAAGACTCACGGGCGTAACAATGTACAACTGTACTCGCCGAGCATGACCCAAAGATCCACCGAACGACTGGTGCTGGCGGCGAGCTTGCGCCATGCCCAGCGCAATGGTGAGCTGGTATTGCATTACCAGCCGCAGATCGATCTGATCAGTGGCCGCGTGATCGGTGCCGAAGCCTTGTTGCGCTGGCAACATCCGCAACATGGGCTGATCGCCCCGGACACCTTCATTCCCATTGCCGAGGAAACCGGATTGATCGTCGGCATCGGTGAATGGGTGTTGGAAAGTGCCTGCCGCCGTGTTGTCGAGTGGAACCGCGGCAATCGTTGGCCGCCGCTGAGAATCGCGGTCAATCTGTCGCCGCGACAGTTCCAGATGAACGACTTGCTCACATCGGTTTGTACGGTCCTGCGCAACACCGGCTGCGAACCGGGCTGGCTGGAACTGGAAATTACCGAAGGTCTACTACTGGATAACAATGTCGTCGTACGCGAGACACTGGAACAACTGAATGCGTTGGGGTTGACCATTGCAATCGATGATTTTGGCACTGGCTATTCGGCGCTCAGCTACTTGAGTCGCCTGCCCATCGAAACGCTCAAGATCGACCGCTCCTTTATCAACGACATCGAACACAATCGCGACAGCGCCGAGTTGGTCAAGGCGATCATCTCCATGGCTCATAGCCTACGGCTGACCCTGGTTGCCGAAGGTGTCGAAGAAGCCTCCCAGCAAGCGTTCTTGCAACTTTATGGGTGCCAGAGTGCGCAGGGTTGGTTGTATGGCAAGGCGATGCCGGAGCAGGAGTTCGAATACTTGCTGAGTGCCCAGGTCGACAGCCAGTGATCGGTTCGCGAACCGGAAAAGATCGATCACCCTGTTAACGGTCAGTTGCGCGCAGCCGGTGCCCTGCCGTTATCCATCAAAACCCGCTTTCTCTCACCAGAATCGACAATGCATCGGTGAATAATTCGGCAACCGCACTGGTGCGGGCACCCTCGATGGATACGTTGCCTAACCGCATCATCATTTGAGCGGGGGAGGCGTCCAGACGTATCTTGACCCGGTAAAGCGCGTCACGGACCTGCAAGTTCTTGTCCGGTTTGGCTGAGACGGCGATGGGGCCACCATAGGCGGTGCTCAACATGAGGTGAGGAACGTTTTGGGTGCGCGAATCGTCAATGCTGATCACTTTGCCTTCAAGCGCTCTACCGCCGTCCCCTTGCGCATAAAAGCGCGCGCGAGCGCCAACGGCCAGGCGTGAGAGGTCTTGCTGACGGACGAAGGCTTCTACCGTCCAGCTATCAGGATTGACCAATACGCCCAGCGGCTGATTGGGTTTGACCCAAACCCCAGGCTGCACGGCAGGGTCGATGTCGATGAGCATTCCCGCCATCGGCGCGCGCAGTGTCAGGCGTTGCAGCTCGGCTGACTGCGCGGCTGACTCGGCTTGCTGACGGCTGAGCTGACTGGCAACCGAGGCATATTTTTCGGCCCCGTTTGCAGCCCCTGTAAGCCCGGCCAGTTGTGCGCGCAATGCGAGCGTCGCTTTGTGCGAGCGCTCGGCCTTGTCGCGTATTTGCGGGGAGTCGAGAACGACCAGGACTGAACCGGCTTCGACGCGTTGCCCGGCGGGTGGCATTTCCACCAGCCTGGAGGGCAAGGGACTATAGAGCGTGTATTGAACTTCCGCATGCAGCCAGGCGGGGGCCTGCACTTGGGTACTCCACGGCAGGGCGGCCAATAGCATCAGTGCGCCGAACCCGAGCATAAGCAGACGGCCACGCTGTGTGGGGATTTCCTTGCGGCGACGCCACCAGACCTTGAGTTCACGCTGGATGGGCATAATGACGAACCATGCAATTTCGACCAGAAACAGGAAAATACCCAGCGCCTTGAAAAACAGGTAATACACGGCGACGGCGATGGCGAGAAACACCACCAGGCGGTAGATCCGGGTGATCACGGCAAAGGCGATGAGAAAATAACGCAGGCGCGGCGCCACGACTTCGGGGTCCGGTTCGTCCCAGGACAACAGGCGTCGGCGCATCCAGGCTTGCGCCAACGCCCCCGAGCGTTCATGAAGGTTCGGCAGGTCGAGCCAGTCCGACAGCAGGAAGTAGCCGTCAAAGCGCATGAACGGGCTGGCATTGAGGGCCAGGGAAATCATCCAACTGGTGGTCGCCAGAAAGAACAGTGCGCTTTTGAGCATCGGGTTTTCGCATAACCCCCAACCCAGCGTGGAAATACCGGCAATGAGTAACTCCACGAGAATGCCGGCGCCAGCGATGTGAAAACGTTGACGTCGATCGGCGAGTTTCCATGACTCGCTGGTGTCGGTGTAGAGCACTGGCCACAGTACAAGGAATGCCACGCCCATGTGCGCGACCCGCACGCCGTAACGGGTGGCCGTATAGGCATGCCCGAGTTCGTGCAGGCATTTGGTAACGGCCAGCGCTATCAGGTAGCCGACCAGGCCTTCCGGGGAGAGGCTTTGCTGGAAGCTGGCAACGAACACGTCCCACTGCTGCTCGACGAAGAACAGGCCAAGCAGGATGGCGACGGCAAGGCACACTAGAAAGGTCCGGCTGAATAATGGCGCGACCCACGGCAGGGTTCTTTGTAACAGGCGTTGCGGGCGCCAGAGCGGCACGCGCATGAAAAGGTAATTGTGAAGCAGCCATTGCCAGCCGGTGTGCTTGCGCTGTTTGGCCATCTCTTCCAGGCGTCGGGTACCGTGGACATCGCTGATATGCAGCAGCTGATGGCGACTCAGGAAGGTCAGTAAGGCCGCCAGTTCCGCCCGGCTGACGTGTAGAGGCGTCTCGACCGCCAGTGCCTCCAGCAACGCGGTCGGGCTGCCCAGCGACCAGCGTGACAGCATCTCGAACTCGAGCCAGCCGATGTTGAAAAAACGGTTACCGACCGGGTCTTGGATCATCCAGGCCGGCGAGCCGTCACGTTGCGTGGCCGCAGGAATCAGGCGCAAGTCTTCGCGCATGGCAGGCAGGTTTTCGGGAAGCTCGATGCTTGAGTCGTCTGGCGCTGATCCGGTGGGTGAGTTCGACGGCATGGCCGCCAGATCCAGCTCACTCACAGACCGCTCCATTCACGTAAGGCGGCCAGAGGCCGACGCAATACGTAATAGATCAGCGGTACTGATTCGCCGTATAGCTTGGCGGTGCCTTTAAGACCGATCCGCGCCAACGGGCTGGCATCGCCTTGAAACTGCCCGCGAATCCGGTAAGAAGGGATGTTGTCCGGCGAAAGCGTGGCCTGATAGCTGGTCTGAATCAGGCTGGCGCTCAGCGGTGACAGCGGCGCAACGTGCAAGAACAGGCGAATTTCGGAACCGGTCTCAAGGTTGATGGCATTGGCCACCGGAAGCCAGACCAGCACCCCGGCATCTTGTGGGTCGGCCAGCTGGATGATGCGTTCACCCGTGACCACGGGCTTGCCGATCCAATCATTGGTGTCGCCGAAAATCGCGATGCCGTCGCGGGGCGCCCGGACGACGTTGCGCTCAAGCATTTCGTCGAGCCAGGTGACCTCGGCCTGTTTTTCCTGCACTTGCCCATTAAGGGCGGCCAGTTCACCTTTGCTCTGTGCGCTGTCGAACGCTTTTTGTGCCGCGAGCAACGCTTCGGAGCGGGCGACCTCCAGCGCTTGCCGGGCCACGGCTCGACGATTGCGCAAGGTTGTGTCATCGAGGCTGAACAGCGGTTGATCTTTTTGCACCATCTGGTTGGGCTGGACCATGAACTCGTGCACCACGCCGTCTTGTGGGGCGGCGATCGCCATTGCGTTGTGCGCTTCGATCTCGGCCGGTGCCAGGGCACTCAGACGGACCGGTAACAGCAACGCCGAGGCTACGACGGTACCCAGTACCAACATACGCCACGGGCGCCGTCGCCAGACCTGCCAGCGGGCACCGAGCGTGGGGCGTTTGTCTGTCAGCGTCGCGAGACAGTACGCATAGGTTTGTCCCAGTCGGGCGAGCAGTGCCTGGGTATGCTCGTCCGGTTCGGTGTCGCAGGCGAG
This sequence comes from Pseudomonas sp. FSO-7, assembly GCF_059579345.1. Classification (NCBI taxonomy): domain Bacteria; kingdom Pseudomonadati; phylum Pseudomonadota; class Gammaproteobacteria; order Pseudomonadales; family Pseudomonadaceae; genus Pseudomonas; species Pseudomonas sp. FSO-7. Next base: position 2,641,494 of record NZ_CM184193.1, read on the forward strand.
CAGCAACATGCCACGACGCGATTGATCGCGAGAGGGCAGTTGCACGCACAGCAGTTGCATTGGCATCCATTCGGCCCAGCCCTGCGCGAAGCTCTCGGGAAGTTCCTGAGCTCGCCATAGACGCACGGTGGATATGGAGGTCGGTTCGTCCGAGGCCGCGGTCTGTTTCCAAAGAGGGAGGCTCAACCGTTTGAGCCAAACGGTGAACGGCGACTCTTCAGGCAGTACCGCCAAGCTTGAAACGTTGGTCAAGACGGGTTTGCCCAGCACGTCGCTGACGAACATATAGGCCTGGCGATAACGCAAAAGCTGCCATGTTTCGTTGACCATCACAAAGCCCAGTTCGACGGTGCTGCGGGCCTCTTGTGCGCGCTGCTCCAGATGCAGCAGCACCGCGACAGGGTTGACCGTATGGGGCTGGGCGTTCATTGCGGCGCTTCAAACAGTGCGGTGCCACTCATCCCCGCCAGCAGATCAGCGGGTTGGCCTTCAATGACACCTTCAAGTTCGATGGTCTGGCTGACGGCATCGACCTGGGCGTTGATGGCTTTGATCTTGGCGGGATAGCGTTTACCGGTTTCACCCAGATCCACCTGGAAGGCCTGATCGGGCTTGAGCCAGACCAACCATTTGGAGGGGACGTTGACGCGCATCTTCAGCGGCCCTTTGCTGATGATGTCGAGCAAGGGCTGGCCCAGGTTAACGCCCTGAAAGGCTTTGACCTGAACCTTGACCACACGTCCATCGAACGGTGCCAGGACATTGCATTGCTGTTGCTGGGCACGGTACTGGGCCACCTGGGCAGCGGCTTTTTCCGCTGCGCTGGCCGCCAGTGAAACCTCCACTTCACCGGCGGACTGCAGCCCTTGCAAACGCAACTTGGCGTCATGTGATTCGCGCGCCGAGCTCAGGTCGGCCTGGGCCATTTTCAGGCGGGCGACCTGCTCGTCACAGTCGAAACTGACGAGCACGTCGCCTTTACTGAACGTTGAACCCAGGGACGCGTTGACCGCTCGCACCCGCCCCACCAACTGGCTGGCCAGCGTGGTTTCCTGGTCGGCCACCAGCAGCACGCGTACGCCGGCGTCGGTTTCGTTTTGTGCCCAAGCCGATTGCCCAGCCACAACCCAGCCAAGCAACGAACCGGTCAACATGAAAAAGGGGAGGCTACGATGCCGGATACTCATTTTGAGGCGACCTGTGTTGGGCCTGACTTCAACCACGCTCGCACGTTCGGCACTTCGGCCACTGTGGCGGCTTCGCAGAATGCGTTCAATGAATCTCTATCGGGCTGGGCCCGCAAAGTGCTTTGGTACTGACTGGTGCCTGCCACGCTACCATCGGCACGGCGCAAGCTGACGTTCCATTGACCGCGACGGATGCCGTCCTGAACGTTGTCGATTCGCAGTTGCATGATCAGCGTGGGCCCCGACTGGTCTTTTTCAGCCAGCACGAACTGATTGCGCTTGAGTGTCTGGCGAGCCACGTCGAGCATGCCACGGGCCGCTTGAGCGTCGCCCGAGTATTCAAGACGGACCGCCAACGGTTGCTGAGAAGGCAGCTCGCCGATCGCCGTTGTGAACGCCTGGCGCTCTGAACTGCTCAGGCTTTCTTTCAGTTGCTGCGAAAGTTGCTGCAGGTTGCTGGAGCCACGGACGTCTTCGGGCAATACATCCAGGCCCAGGGAGTTGTAGATGCGTCCGAACGCGGTTTGCGCCGTGGCGTAGGCTGAGTATCGCTGGAACTGTGCGAGCAGGGCGCGGGTTTGCGTGCGGATCACTTCAAGCTCGGAGTCCGTACGCGAAGTCACCGAGGCCTGGGCGAACTTGGCCATGCGCTGATCGACCTGGCTTGACTGGTCAGCCAGGTCGTAATCGACCAAGGCAAGCTTGTAGCGTTCGACCGAAATGCGCACTTGCGTCAGTACGGCCATCGACAGTGCCAGGCGGCGAGCGTTATCGGTTTTTTCCTGGGACTCGCTGGCTTTTTGCGTGGCCGGGATGGCCGCCAGCTTGAACAGGTTGGCGCTCAGCTGCACGCCACTGTCGACCCAATTGTTGTTATAGAGGTATTTGTTGGAGTCGTATTGATCGTTGATGTTGATCCCCAGGCTTGGCAGCAGGGCCAGCAACTGGCGTCGCGCTTCGTCGGCTGAAATACGTTTGCGGTAATCTTCTTCGCGCAGTTCAGGACGCGCCTGCAAGGCGATTTCTTCAAGCTTGGCGATGTCAGTAGGGACGCCAGGCAACGACGGCTCACTTTCCTCGGCCAACGTGAACTGGCTGCCGGGTGGGATACTCATCAGCGCGGCCAGTTCGCGTTTAGCGAACTCCAGATCCTGGCGGCGAGCGTTGAGCAAGGTGGTCGCATCCAGCAGGGCGCTTTGGTAGGCCAAAGCCTGCGCTGGAGGCAGTAGCCCCTGCACCTCGGCTTCCCGCGACTTGCCCAATGCGACGTGCACGCGTTTAAGCAACTGGTCGGCTTGGCTTTCGAGGCGCTGGGCTCCCAAGGCGCGCCAGTAGGAGGTGCGCAGATCTTGCAGGACCGTTTGCATGACGCGCCGCCGGCGCTCCTCTGCAATCAGATACTGGTCAGCGTTTTGCTTGGCCCGGTAATAGCTGACGCCGAAGTCCAGCAGGTTCCAGGAAAACTCGGCGCTGGCCAGCGTCCGGTTGCGCTCGACGGAAGAAGAGGGGATCAACGAAACAGTGTTGGTTTCAATGCCAACGCTCGTACCGCCCGACTCGTTGCTTCGTGAGGTGTAACCGGCCGAGACCAGCATTTTGGGCAGCATGTCGTAACGCGAAACGTCATGCAGGCCAGCGGCGAGGGCGGACTCCATCAACTTCAAGCGATAGTCCAGGTTGTACTTGAGCGAGCGTGCCAACGCGTCGGAGAAGGTCAACGGCCCTTTGATGGGCTCCTGATCAGCGTAAAGCTGGAGCTGATCACCGGCCACCCGTTGGTGAACTTCATCCTCTTTCAACGGCTGCGGGGCAACGGAGCAGCCAGTCAAGCCAATGAGCATGGCTGCGACCAAGCCTGCGCCGAGCACTGAACGATTTTTTTCCATCAAGCACATGTGATTACCGTTTTTATGAGAGTTGAGGACAGTGAGTCAGACTTTGCGCTGTGGCGTTGATAATCCGAGGTCTTGAACAGGCAAGTGAGGTTGGCGCTGCTTGGCGGCCTTGCTGACCTGATCGCTGAAAGAAGCGGCGGCTTTGGGTTGGCCGGACGCTTGATCGGGCTTGATGTCTTTTGCCGGGGCCTCGTCGGTACGGGGCAGCAGGGCATCGAAATCGCCGAATAAGCTATTGCCACCGGTGAAGTACAGGCTGTCCTTGAACTTGAGTGACCCTTCCTGGTAATCGATGGTTTTTTGCGAATCCTGTACCGCAAATGTTACGTGCAGATCTGGAACAAAACCGAGGCCGATACCAATCGATTCAGAGCGAATTTCGCCATTGCGGGTCTCGCTGTAGCCGGAGCGCAGTGGGTCGAGTCGATCGCTCGCCTGGATTTGTGAGTCCGTTACGGGGAGCGTGACGAACAAGCCTGGCACCATGGAACGCCGCACACTCAACGAATCAAGTTGCCAATCCGGGTATTCATGACGCAGGACGTCGCCTGTGGGCAAGTTTCGATCCGGCGCGCCTACGGACGTCGGCGGCAGCGGCAATATCGACGAATCCATGCGCAGCCTCAATTGCGCGGTGGAGAAGCCGCCATGGTCGTCGGTGATCCGATAATTGATCGTCGGTACCGCTCCGAGATAGTTATCGTTCGGCGCAAACGCGAAGCTGCCATCGAGGTTCACCGTAAGAGTGCCGACACCTGGGATCACCACGCTGTTGCCCGCTGCATGAGTGCCGGGCACACCCTCGATGTTGAAATCGACCACATGAATCGCATCGTTCTCCGGGTCACTGTCGTTGCCGAGCAGGTTGCCGCTGATGGAGTCTCCTTGCGGTGCACTGTGCACGCCGTCATTCACGGCCACGGGGGGCTCGTTGACATGGATGCGCACCTGCGCGGTGTCGCTACCACCGAGCCCATCGCTGATCACGTAGGTGATGGTGACATCGCCGGTGACACCGGAGGCCGGTGTGAAATTCAAGGTGCCGTCAGGATTGATCGAGACGCTGCCGTCCGGGCTCTGGGCGTGAGTCACGGTCAGTGGGTGGCCGCTCGGATCGGTGTCGTTGCCTAACACGTCAATGGACGGAATCGGCGTGTCGCGGTCTGTCAGCAACACCCCATCATCGTTGGCGATTGGCCTGGAATTGACCCGAATCGTCAGATTGGCACTGTCGGTACCGCCCGCGCCATCGGTGATGCTGTAGGTCACCACCGGTACATCGCCGTGGTAGGTCGGGATCGGCGTGAACAGGTAGCTGCCATCGGCGTTCAGGGTCAGGGTGCCGACGCCGGTGATGGTCGCGGTATCGCCCGGATTGAAGCTGCCGACCACACCCGCGACGGTGAACCCGGTGACGCTCAGAGAGTTGCCCTCCGGATCGGTGTCGTTGGGCAGCACGTTGCCGCTGGCTGGGTTGCCTTGCTGGACGGTTTGCAAACCGTCGTCCACCGCCATCGGTGGCGCGTTGACCCGAATGGTCAGGTCGGCACTGTCGGTACCGCCCGCGCCATCGGTGATGCTGTAGGTCACCACCGGCACGTCGCCGTGGTAGGTCGGGATCGGCGTGAACAGGTAGCTGCCATCGGCGTTCAGGGTCAGGGTGCCGACGCCGGTGATGGTTGCGGTGTCGCCCGGATTGAAGCTGCCGACCACACCCGCGACGGTGAACCCGGTGACGCTCAGAGGGTTGCCGTCCGGATCGGTGTCGTTGGGCAGCACAGTGCCGCTGGCCGGGTTGCCTTGCTGGACGGTGTGCAGGCCATCGTCCACCGCCACGGGTGGCGCGTTGACCCGAAGGGTCAGGTCGGCACTGTCGCTCCCGCCCGCGCCATCGGTGATGCTGTAGGTCACCACCGGTACATCGCCGTGGTAGGTCGGGATTGGCGTGAACAGGTAGCTGCCATCGGCATTCAAGGTCAGGGTGCCGACGCCGGTGATGGTCGCGGTATCGCCCGGATTGAAGTTGCCGACCACGCCCGCGACGGTAAACCCGTTGACGCTCAGCGGGTTGCCCTCCGGATCGGTGTCGTTGGGCAGCACGTTGCCGCTGGCTGGGTTGCCTTGCTGGACGGTTTGCAAACCGTCGTCCACCGCCACCGGGGGCGCGTTGACTCGAATGGTCAGGTCGGCACTGTCGGTACCGCCCGCGCCATCGGTGATGCTGTAGGTCACCACCGGCACGTCGCCGTGGTAGGTCGGGATCGGCGTGAACAGGTAGCTGCCATCGGCGTTCAGGGTCAGGGTGCCGACGCCGGTGATGGTTGCGGTGTCGCCCGGATTGAAGCTGCCGACCACACCCGCGACGGTGAACCCGGTGACGCTCAGAGGGTTGCCGTCCGGATCGGTGTCGTTGGGCAGCACAGTGCCGCTGGCCGGGTTGCCTTGCTGGACGGTGTGCAGGCCATCGTCCACCGCCACGGGTGGCGCGTTGACCCGAAGGGTCAGGTCGGCACTGTCGCTCCCGCCCGCGCCATCGGTGATGCTGTAGGTCACCACCGGTACATCGCCGTGGTAGGTCGGGATTGGCGTGAACAGGTAGCTGCCATCGGCATTCAAGGTCAGGGTGCCGACGCCGGTAATGGTCGCGGTATCGCCCGGATTGAAGCTGCCGACCACGCCCGCGACGGTGAACCCGTTGACGCTCAGCGGGTTGCCCTCAGGGTCGGTGTCGTTGGGCAACACATTGCCGCTGGCCGGGTTGCCTTGCTGGACGGTGTGCAGGCCATCGTCCACCGCCACCGGGGGCGCGTTGACTCGAATGGTCAGGTCGGCACTGTCGGTACCGCCCGTGCCATCGGTGATGCTGTAGGTCACCACCGGCACGTCGCCGTGGTAGGTCGGGATCGGCGTGAACAGGTAGCTGCCATCGGCGTTCAGGGTCAGGGTGCCGACGCCGGTGATGGTCGCGGTATCGCCCGGATTGAAGCTGCCGACCACACCCGCGACAGTGAACCCGGCGACGCTCAGAGGGTTGCCCTCCGGATCGGTGTCGTTGGGCAGCACGTTGCCGCTGGCTGGGTTGCCTTGCTGGACGGTTTGCAAACCGTCGTCCACCGCCACCGGTGGCACGTTGACTCGGAGGGTCAGGTCGGCACTGTCGCTACCGCCCGCGCCATCGGTGATGCTGTAGGTCACCACCGGCACGTCGCCGTGGTAGGTCGGGATCGGGGTGAACAGGTAGCTGCCATCGGCGTTGAGGGTCAGGGTGCCGACGCCGGTGATGGTTGCGGTATCGCCCGGATTGAAGCTGCCGACCACACCCGCGACGCTGAACCCGGTGACGCTCAGAGGGTTGCCGTCCGGATCGGTGTCATTGGGCAGCACAGTGCCGCTGGCCGGGTTGCCTTGCTGGACGGTGTGCAGGCCATCGTCCACCGCCAGCGGTGGTGCGTTGACTCGAATGGTCAGGTCGGCACTGTCGGTACCGCCCGCGCCATCGGTGATGCTGTAGGTCACCACCGGCACGTCGCCGTGGTAGGTCGGGACCGGCGTGAACAGGTAGCTGCCATCGGCGTTGAGGGTCAGGGTGCCGACGCCGGTGATGGTTGCGGTATCGCCCGGATTGAAGCTGCCGACCACACCCGCGACGCTGAACCCGGCGACGCTCAGAGGGTTGCCCTCAGGGTCGGTGTCGTTGGGCAGCACGTTGCCGCTGGCCGGGTTGCCTTGCTGGACGGTGTGCAGGCCGTCGTTTACGGCAACCGGTGCGGTATTGAGATGAATGGTGATTGAGTGGGTCGCAATCTTCTGCCCTTCGGCGCCCTGGTCCTGGCCGCTGCCGGCAGTGCCGCTGTCGGTGGTATTCGGATTCTGGTCATTGAGCACGAAGTCAAGGTTCACGTCCGCGCTGGTCGACGTCGAGGCATTGAGATTGCTGTAGGTGACGGCGCCCATGACCTTGCCGATCACTGAGCTGTCGGCATTGGCGTTGAAGGTTACTTGCAGGGTGCCCGAGGCATTGTTGACAGTGCCGACCACCACGCCGTCGACGAGCAGATTACCGCCGCTGACCTGGACACCGATCGTAGCGTCGCCCGTGTCGCTGTCGAAAAAGCCAAAGACATCGTCGGCATTGCCGCCGCCCTGACGGTTGATGGTCAGGGTCGCGCCTTGCCATTTGTCAGCGCTCAAGTCCAGCTCCAGATCACTGACGGTCACATTGCCATCGGCATCCAGGCGAACAGGGTCTCCACCCTTGGTCGCGGTTTTCGAGCTGTCGAGGCCGGAGGCGAGGGGGGCATCGTTGACAGGCCTGACCGTCACATTGATCGTGCGCGTGGTGATCAGCTCGGCGCTGGTGCCGTCGGCGTAGTCAAAGTCCCCCGGGTTTTGGCTCGCGTCGTCAGTGTCGCCGTTCAAGCTTGCGGGACGCTGGCCGGTGCTGCCGCCATCGTTGACCGAGACCGTCACCGTGAAGCTGCCCGTGTAATCGCTACCCGCCGGAGCGCCCGCGGCCGTCGGGTAGGTAATGGTCAAGGCTTGCAGGCGAGCATTGACTTGAGCCTCGGTGGCCCCGGTGATAGTGATCGTGTCGCTGCCAAGGCCACTGATCGAGCCTCCGCTGCCGCCCACGCCGGAGATCACGCCTTGGCTGACATGAATGGTCGCCGAAAAGGTATTGGCACCGTTGTCGTCCGAATCATCGATGCTGAAACCGCCGACGCTGCCGCTCAGGTTCAGGGTGGTCGAGCCTTCCTTGACGATGACATCGCTGGCGGTAATCTGGGTCGGGTCGTTGATACCGGAGACGAACAGGGTCCGGGTGTTGCTGCCCATATTGAGTGTCAACGAGCCAGGCAAGGCTGCATAGGGATCGATAACGGTCGTGGGCGCAGCGACGACCGAGGCACCGGACGGATTCAAACCACCGTTGGCCAGACCGTCGGCATCCAGGACGCCGGTGGACACATCGCGAACGCGGTCGTCGGCAATCACCTGCACCTGGTAGCTGGTATCGGTGTTGGCAAGGGCGCCGCTGAGCGTCACCTGCAACCCTGCGAGATAGGCGTTTACATTCGCCAGGCTGCCGCGGATGACCAGTGCGCTGCCGCTGCCGGAGTGGGTGTCATCGATTTCAAAGCTCGTAGGGTCTTGCGCGGGTGAGCTGCTCGACCCCAAGAGAATGTCGGCGTAGGCCGCCTGGCTCAGCGGCACGCCGTTGGCATCGGTCAGGCGCACGGTGACTTGAATGAAGTCCTGTTCTGGCGAAGCACTCTCGCCTGGCGGCGCGGTAATCCCTGCGCCATCGTTGTAATCTCGATCAACGACCGAAAACCCGGGCACGGCCACCGCCACACCGCCTTGGCCTACCGCCAGGCTGCCGCTGCCCGTCGTTACGGTGGGGGCGTCGTTGGTGGCCTGCAGGGTTATGGCCAATTCGCTGGTCTGGGCGGGCGACGCAACGCTGCCACTTCCAATGTCACCGCCGATGGCGGCGGCGCCTTCGTCCAATCGCACACTGAGGGTCACGTCACCGGCGGCTACACCGTTGTAGTCGTGGTTGGCGTTGGCTGCGCTGGTATAGAGCAAGCCAGTGCTGGCGTCGTTCAACAGCGACTGGATATCGTCCGCCCGCCCGATCAGGGTCACGCTGTTGCTATTGTCCCCACTGATGCTGACCGTACGGCCTGACGCCAGGGTGATGGTGGTCTGGGTGCCTGCGCCGGCGATACCCAGCACGCCTTCACCCGATGGGACGCTGACCGTCACCGTGACGGGGACGTTGAGCGCCGTGGACTCGGTATCGACCACCGAGATGCCGGTGATGGCCGTCGGGCGGTCTTCGTTGATCTGCTGGGAAGCCGGGATGCTGACGCTGGGCACGTCATTTATCGTCGAGACGCGTACCAGCACGCTGGCCTGGGCCAGGTTGAGATCGGTGCTGGAGACGCTGTCGGCGTAACCGTCGAATTCCACGGTGGATACCGGTTGCCCGGCGCCGCCAGGCGTGGCCGCCTGGTTTTCGCTGCCGCCATTGGCCCCCGCCGTCAGGTTGCCGCCCGCATCTCGCAGCCGGTCGTCGACGACCACCTGAATGCGGTACTGATGGTCCTCGTTGCTGGGGTCGTTGACGCTGGCGGTGAGGGTAGCCAACGCCGCGTTCACCTCGGCGCGGGTACCGCGCAACACCAGGTAATCACCGTTACCGTCTTTGTCGCCATCTCGGGTGGCACCGCCGCCCAGGTCGACGGAGAGGGTGACGCCGGCATATTGGCCCGCGGTAAAAGCGCTGCCGTTAGTCTGAGTCAGGCGCACGATGACCTGCACCGCATCTTGCGTGCCGACGCCGCTCAAGTCATCCAGGTCGCCCACCGAGAATCCGCCCACGGGATTGTTACCGGCGGTGGTGCTGTCGATATTGACCGGGCTGGATGGAGCGGTCACCGTTGGCTTGTCGTTGGTCGGCAGAATCTCGATGTTGTAGGTCGATGCCGTGGCGGCGATGCCTTGGGCAAATGAGCCGTTATCGTTGGCGCTGTAATCGCCATCACTGACGATGTAGGAAAACGAGTCGTTACTGGTTTCGCTGCCGTCATGCTGATAAGTGACGCGATTGGCATCCAGGTCGGCTTGGGTGAATACCGAGCCGAGCCCCAGAACGCCGCCATTGAGCATCAAGCGGCCGTGGGTCGGAATGGCGGTGAGCCGGTATTGACGCTGCACGCTGGAGTTGTCGTCATCGCCGTACGCCAGGTGCGCGCCGGCCACCGTGCCATTCACCGTGCCGGAGCCATCGGCATTGGCATAACTCGAAGCGCCGCCAATGATTGCCGATTGACCTTCGTTGATAGCGCCTGCCTCACCTGCGACCAGTTGGGATTTAGAGCTGAACACGGGGGCATCGTTGACCGGTGAAACAGTGATCGGCACCACCAGCGCCGAACCCGTACTCGATTGATTGGTACCCGTTGCGACGGCCACGCCCTGGTCGTCTATCGGCACCACGGTGAAGCTATCGGTGAAATTTTCACTGCCGTCATGGACGTACTTCAGATCGCCCGCGGCCAGTTGCGCCGCGGTGACGGTCTGGTTCAATGTCACGGTCACGCCGCCAAGCGTCAGGTGGCCGAATTGCGGTAGCGCGCTGATTCGCAGGACCACATCATTGGTCGTGGCGTATTGGGTACCGCCGCTGGCGTCGGCCTGCCTGTCGCTGTCGACGACCACAATATTGCTGCCGGTAATGGTGACGGTGCCGCCCTCGTTAGTGAACACCCGATCATCGTTGGTTGCGGTCGGTGTGTCGTTCTTCGGCACGATACTCAGGCTGAAATTCTCGGTGGCGGTGGTCAGCGTCCCATCGGAAACCGAGAATTGGAAGCTGTCGACGAAATGTTCATCGCCGCTGTGCTGGAACGTAACGAGTCCGTTGTTCACGTCGGCTTGAGTGAAGGTGCCAAATGCACCAATCGCGACCCCGTTGAGCAGCAGGGTGCCACTGCCCGGCGTCACCAGTACCCGGTAGGTCAACCCGTTGGCGGGGGTGAAGTCGTCGGTGGTACTGAGGTCCGCGGCGGTCAGCGTGTAGCTGCCGGCTTCATCGATCGTCGCGGTTTTGTCGCCGCCGCTGACCGGCGCCAGGTTGGGCGAAGGATCCGCAGGAAGCGCGCCCGGCCCCGTCGATGGCTGGGCTGGCACGTTGATGTTGAACGTATTGACCGTCAGCGAACTGTTGGCTGCGTCGGTGTCGTAGATACCGCCATCGCGTGAGCTTGGATACAGGCGCACACCACCGTCCTTGACGGTGAAACTGATGCTGTCGGTTCGCGCCGCGCCGGTGTAGTCCCTGACGTGGTAGACCACGTTGCCTGCGTTGATGTCGGCCTGGGTAAAACTCGACCCCACCACCAGCAACCCGCCGTTGAGGGTGAAATAGCCGACATTTCTGTCCGGCACGGCGGTGAGCGTGTACCTCAGGCTGGAATTGAAAGAATCATTGTCGGTGATCTGCAACATGCCGCTGGTAATGACACGGGTCGTTTCCCCGGGATCCAGGTTCTGGTCGATGCTGTGATCCAGCACCGGATCGTCGTTGTTCGGCAGAATGGTGAGATTGACAGTCAACGTGGACGTTATAGGCGCATGCGTGCCGCCGCCGTCATCGGTGACATTCAGCAGGAAGCTGTCGGTGGTGCCGGCCCCGCTGGCCTCGCTGCCGTCGTGACTGTAGGTCAGCTTGCTCAGGTCCTGGATGACGAACGTGCTGTCGGTGATCACCACACCGTCATAGCGCAAGGTGCCGCGGGTCGGCAGGGAATTGAGTGAATACGTGAAATCGACGCCTGGGGCCTGGTCGGGATCGCTGATCTGAATGGTTCCACGCGGCGTGCCGATCGGGCTGATCAGGTTGCCATTGTCGGTCAGGCTGATGCTTTGCTCGCCCTCGATAACCGTGATAGTGCCGCTCGATGTCGGCGTCTGGTTCACCGGGTTGATGTGGACCTGCACGGTCTGGTCGTGAATGACACCACCGGCGCCATCGTCGATGGTAATCGTGAAATTGTCTGTAAGGCCGGCGGGGTCGATGACCTGGTTGCCGTTGTGGCGATAACTGAGATTGGCGATCTGGTCGATGGAAAAGCTTGATCCAACCCCAAGCTCCTTGCCGTTGAGCAACAAGGTACCCTCGCTGGCCAGGGCGGTGAGCTTGACGATGACCTGTTGCTGTACGTTATCGACATCGGTCATCCCCAGGTTGCCTTGGGTGAAGCCCTTGCCGTCGGCGGAGTTGACTGGCGCCGAGAAATTCGCCGACCCCCCTTCGTCCACTTGCAGCGCCGGGCCACTGCCGGAAATCGCCGGGGCATCGTTGACGGGGGTCAGGTTGACATCGATGGTCTTGCTGGTGGTATTGCTGCCGTCGTTGCTGGTCAAGGTGAACGAGGCGGCGCCATTGAAGTCGCTGTCGCCCCTGAAAGACATGCCGTTCAGGGCCGCATTGATGTCTGCCAGGGAGCCGCTGAAACTGATATTGGCGCCGCCATTGCCGCTCAAACCGGTGAGGCCACTGGTACTGGCCAGGTTCAGCGTGCCGTGGCTGGCATTCAAGGTGACGTGCTGGGTGGCGCTATCGGTATCGCTGACACTGATGCCGCTTATCGCTACCGAGGCATCTTCGGCCCCGCTACGCGACACGACGGCAGTATCGGCGATGACCGCCGCCGCGCCGTCGAAAAGCATCCGTTGTTCAAGGGCAAAAATCCTGTTGCGTGACACTGGAGATACATCACTTCGTGGTTTGATCTCTTTCACCGTTTCGCCCCTGGATGTTTTATTTGTTGGGATGCTTATCTATTGCTGCCAGCCCGCTCGTGAGACATGCCTGCGCAACCGCAGAACGCCTGGGCGTATCTGCCGTCATCTCCATTCCTTGGGCTGGCGCTGCAAAAGAGCCAGGGCGTCTCCATATCGGCCGCCCGTGGGAGGAACTTTAGGGGGGGGGAGTTTTTTTTTAGGCAGTCGACTTTCATTCCCGTACGGGGCGAGTAAGGCATCATCTATCGAATGGTTGGCCAAGCGCAAAAACTCAAGGATAGAGCGTGGAGGTGGTCAGGACCGGTGAGTTGAGTGACTCTCGCGTGGTGGCGCGGCGAGGGGCGCTTTCCGTTTCTTTCTGGTGGGTGCTCCGGCCTATTCCAGGCCCAGGGTGCGCCCGTGAACGCCAGCGAAATGAGCAGCCAGAATTGCCTGTTATACCGGGTGCCATCCACCGGCAAACTTGAACTGGCAACTTCCGGATAAAGCCACAACGGGTGCAAGACCTGCGGGCAGTGCTGGTCTGCAACAACATCGACTTGCTTTTCAACGCCGCCAAGGAGGACGAGGCATCACATATGAGCGGGGAAGGGTGTGTGGTGATGACCAGCGAGCCGGGTGGCAACTTCTCCTTGGCCCTTGAAGCCCTTCAAAAACAAGTCCAGAATTAAGTCTTTTCCTGCTCCGGCAAGAAAAGAAACCCCTTAGATTTCAATGAGTCGGACACCAGATGCGAGTCTCGTTTCCCGCTCCAGGATTCAAAAAGCGACTCATCGAGGGGCGAACAGGTTGTGCCGCCAGCCCCTCAGCTTTGGGAATTCTCCGATGTCACAATCTGCAGCGGAATATGCACCCGGTGACGCACAGGATCGAACTGCTCCGCAGTCTGCAATTCCACCAGTAGATTCACTAGCGCCGTTGCAGTCTGGCGTGGCTGAGAGTCGATCACCACGTCGACCAAACCCTGGGCCAGGGCTTGGCGTGACAGTTCGGTGGACTCCTGCAAAATGCAGCACAGCGTCGGGCGCTTGGGCAGTTGCGCCAACGCGTTGATAATCCCGTCGCCACCGCCACCTACCACGCATAGCCCGCGCAAATCGTCATGCCTAACCAGCAGGTCGAGGGTTGCTTCTTCGGTGATGTCGCAGTTGTCCAGATTGATCAGCGGCTCCAGCGGGCGCAGCCCAGGTGCGTGTTCGGCCAAGTAGCTGTGCAAACCTTCGACCCGCTCCTGGTGGCCAAGAAAGCGATGGCCACCGAGCAGAACGCCGATGCTGCCTTTGCGCGCGCCACAGGTGCGGGCCAATAGCCAGCCCATCGTGCGCCCGACTACCTGATTGTCCTGGCCGACATAGGGCTCGGCCGCCGCCTCATGAATGCCCGACAGCAATGCCACCACGGGCACGCCGGCTTCGCGAATCTGGGCAAGGGCGGCGTTGATCTGCGGGTGGGCGAAGCTGACCACCGCCAGGCCGTCGCATTGCACCGCCAACTGTTCGATCTGGGCAATGATGGCGCTGGGGGTGCGATCAAAAACGTATTCGAATTGGCAGGTCAGGTTGGCCCCGGCCTGGCGCTGCGCGGCCTCGGTGATGGCTTGGGCCAGGTTGGCGTAGAACGCCTGGGCGGTGCCCAGCAGCAGGATGCCGAAGCGGTACGTGGGGCGACGTTCGAGAATGCGTTGGCCGATCAGCCGCGCGGCAAAATAACCCACGGCTTCGGCGGCCTGAAGCACCTGTTCGGCAGTGGCTGGATTAACCGGAGCACGAGCGTTGAGCACACGGTCGACGGTGGCGACACTTAAGCCTGCGTGTTGGGCGACCGTGGCGATGGTGGGGCGTTTATTGTTATTCATGATGAGCCTTCAACGCGTCTTGATAGAAAACTATCAAGCCCTGTAGGAGCTGGATGATAGCTTGATAGGGAATGTATTCAAGACCTTGAGGGTAGCTTCCACGCTCTCTATATTTTTTTACGCAAAGCACCTGACCTCTCACGCTTGCGGAGAACAATAACAATGCCTCAAGACAACACAGCCTCTCCCCGGGACTATCGCCTGACCGGCCCTGAAGCCGCCCGCGCGGCCGAAAAAGGTCTTGTATCGGCCAGTTGGTACCAGTCGCCCATTTCCCGTCAACGCATGAAGCAACTGATGCAGCGCCGCGACGGCCCGGCCTTGCTCGACACCGCCATCTGGCTGCTGACCCTGGTGGTCACCGGCTTCGGCGGCTACTGGTTCTGGGGCACTTGGGCTTGTGTGCCGTTTTTCCTGGCGTATGGGGTTTTGTACGCCACCGCCTCCAACCCGCGCTGGCATGAAGCCGGTCACGGCACCGCCTTCAAGACCCGCTGGATGAATGACGCGCTCTACCAGGTGGCGAGCTTCATGTGCATGTTCGAGCCCCATGTGTGGCGCTGGAGCCATGCCCGGCACCATACCGACACCATCGTCGTTGGCCGCGATCCGGAAATCGTCGAACCGCGTCCACCGAGCTTGTTCATGATGCTGCTGAGCCTGTTCCAGATCCCGTTGCTGCTGAAGACGATGGGAGGCGTGTGCCGGCACGCGGTTGGCAAAATGGATGCCCAGGAACAGACCTTCATCCCTGAGTCCGAATGGTCCAAAGTGTTCCTGGCGGCCCGTATCTGGCTCGTGATTTACGCCGTTGTCTTTGGCGCGGCGCTTTACCTGCACAGCTGGTTGCCGCTGATGTATATCGGCCTGCCCATCCTGTATGGCGGCTGGTTGTCCTACCTGTTTGGCCTCACCCAACATGTGGGCCTGGCGGAAGACGTGCTCGACCACCGCAGCAACTGCCGCACCATCTATATGAACCGAGTGCTGCGCTTTCTGTACATGAACATGAATTATCACCTTGAGCACCACATGTACCCGATGGTGCCGTACCACGCCCTGGCGCAACTCCATGAAGAGATCCGCCACGACTGCCCGCCGCCTTACGCCAACATAGGCGAGGCCTTCAAGGAAATCATTCCGACCCTCTTGAAGCAGCGCAAGGACCCGACGTATTTCGTGCGACGCCCCGTCGGTAGCTCAAGGCCTGCCACCGACGCTCATCCACAGGCTGAAGCCACGCTGGGCTGACACCTTCCGGCTGTATCCCGAACAAGAGAAAACGCCATGAACGATCAATGGATCGATGTCTGCGCCGTGGGCGAAATCAATGAAGAAGACGTCATTCGCTTCGACCACGGTCCGCATACCTACGCCATCTACCGCTCTGCTGACAACGAGTTTTTCGCCACTGCCGGCCTGTGTACTCACGAGTCGATCCACCTGGCTGACGGCCTGGTGATGGACCACGTCATCGAGTGCCCCAAGCACAACGGGCGCTTTGACTATCGCAACGGCAAAGCCCTGGGGGCGCCAGTGTGCGTCAATCTCAAGACCTATCCGGTACGGGTCGACGGGGGGCGGGTTCTGCTCGCCATTTCGGCTTGACCGCCAGGAGTGCACGCCATGAATGCTCCACTGATTATCGTCGGCGCCGGCCATGCCGGTGGCCGCGCGGCGCTGACCTTGCGCGAGCAGGGTTATACCGGGCGGCTGATCCTGATCGGCGATGAACGCCATCGGCCGTACGAGCGTCCTCCGCTGTCCAAGGGCTTGCTGCAGGGCACGATGGACCTGGACGATTGCAGCCTGTGGGGGGAGAGCCGGCTCACTGAACTGAACATCGAACACCTGGCGGGCAACCCGGTAAAAAGTCTGGATCCGCAGCACCACTGCCTGCAATTGAGCGACGGACGTTGGCTGTCCTACAGCCGATTACTGCTGGCGACCGGAGGCAGAGCGCGTCGCTTGCCCCAAGTGCCTGAATCTCTGGCCAACGTGCTTTACCTGCGCACCCATGACGAAGCCCTGGCCCTGCGCAGCGCATTGAGGCCCGGCACGCGCCTGGTGATTGTCGGCGGCGGCTTTATCGGCCTCGAAGTGGCGGCAACGGCCCGAACCCTGGGCTGTCAGGTGACGTTGCTGGAAGCCGGGCCACGACTGGCCGGGCGAGTCTTGCCTGAAGCCGTATCCCAGGCCTTGTTGGCGTTGCATCGGCAACAGGGCGTGGACGTGCGGCTGAACGTAGCGCTTGAAATTGTACAAGGCATCGAACGCGCTGAGGCGGTGCAACTGGTGGACGGCCAAGTGCTGCCCTGTGACTGGGTGGTGGTCGGTATCGGCATGCAACCCAACATCGAATTGGCCGCGGCGGCGGGGCTTGAGGTGGGCCAGGGAATTCGAGTCGATGCCCAGTTGCGCACCAGCGCGCCAGACATCTTTGCCGCTGGCGATGTGTGTGAGTTTCGCCTGCACGCCGACGCGTTATTCCAGCGCCAGGAAACCTGGCGCAATGCCGAGACCCAGGGCCGTCACGCGGCATTGAATCTGTTGGGCGGCGAGTTGCCGTTCGAGGGGGTTCCCGGCTTCTGGTCTGATCAGTACGACTGGGGCTTGCAGACGGTGGGCGTGATCTCACCGACGCCACCTTCGGCCGTTCGCACCCTGGCAGACGGTGGTCTGCTGCTGTTCTACCTGGACACCGAGCAACGTTTGCAAGGCGCTTGCGGTTGGGGGCAGGGCAACAGCGTTGCCAAGGACATCAAGTTGTGTGAACGGCTGATTGCCAACTTGACCCCACTCTCTGTGGACGCATTGGCCGACGCCGATGTGTCGCTCAAACATCTGCTAAGGCCCAGACATGCGTGAATTCCTGGTATTTCAGTCCCTGTGGGCCATGCAAGATCACCGTGGTCAATGCGATCTTTCCCTTGAGGCGCAGGTGGAGAAGATTGCCGCTGCTGGCTTCGATGGGATCACCGACCACTTCTGGATTGCGCCACAGGCCGAACGTCTGCATGCCGCTGCCAAGGCGCAAGGCCTGCAAATCGAGGGTCAACTGTTTCCCCGCACCGTGAGTGACTTGGCGCAAGCGCTTGAGGTTGCCTCCCGCTACGGCTGCCACCACCTCACGCTGCAAGCCGACGTCCGGCCGCGCACGCTGGCACAGGCGATCACCCTGATCGAAGGCTGGCAGCGTCTGGCCGAGCAGGTGGACTTTCCGATCCTGCTGGAAACCCACCGCTATCGTCTCACCAGTGACCTGTTGTTCACTCTCGACTTGCTCGCGCAGATGCCCGACCTCAAGTTGTTGGCTGACTTGTCCCATTACGTCGTGGGCCGCGAACTGCCTGAGTCGGCCACTGCCGAAGACGACGAACAGATTCACACCATCTTGCGACACAGTTGGGGTTTTCACGGGCGGGTCGCTAATAGTGAGCAGGTCCAGGTGCCCTTGACCTTCGCCCAGCATCGCCCTTGGTTGGACCGGTTTCTGGGCTGGTGGCGTTACGGAATCAAGGATTGGCTGGCGCGACCGAACACACCCGCGAGCCTGTCCTTCACCTGCGAGCTTGGCCCGCCACCCTATGCGATCACGGGGAGTGATGGGCGCGATATAACGGATCGCTGGGGCGAAGCGCTGATGCTGAAGGAACTGATGCGTGGTGTTTGGGGTGAGTGTCAGCAGGGACAAGGTGCGCCCATTCCTTCAGGGCATGATCGGTAGTTCAATGAGATTCGGGCAGCCTGAGCGAATACCTTCTTCGACAGCTCCTGCAATATCGCCGGCGCGCTCGATCCTGCGGGAAGGGATCCCCATGGAAGAGGCGAGGGCCAGGAAATCGATCGCCGGGTCGCAGAGGTCCATGCCGATGAACCGGTGAGTGCTTGCACTCAGATAGTGCGCCTGGCTACGAGCGTAATTCTTCAAAATGTTGTATTCGCCGTTGTTCATGACAACGAACGTGATCGGCAGCCGTTCATGCGCCGCCGTCCAGAGTGCTTGCGGTGAGTACATTGCCGAGCCATCACCGACCAGACAGACTACCGGGCTGCGGTCCAGGCCAAGCGACGTACCGACAGCCGCCGGCATGCCCCAGCCCAGGATGGCGCTGCGGGTAAAAAGATACTGGCGGGCCGAATGGGAGTCCAGGCAGGCACGGACATGAGGAATCGTGGCGGGTGCTTCGTCGACGATCCAGACGTCCGGCCCGATTGCCCGGATAGCCTCGTGGGCAGCCACGAAAGGCGTTGTCACCGGCGTGTTGAATTCGCGACTGACGCGAGCGACGACGTCGGCACGACGTGTATCGCGTTCTTGGCCTGCGACGTTTCGCAGCGTTGCGATTGCCTCGCTGTGAGGGACCAATTGCTTGTCCAGTATCGGCAACAGCGTTTGCAAGGAGAGTCTTAAATCCCCGATCAGCCCTAGCGCTGTCTCGTGGACTCTGCCTAATTGGTGTCCATCGCCGGTCAATTGGATAAGGCGACAGTGAGATGGAACAGCGGGGCCCTGGGAATATTGATAGCTGATCAACGAATGGCCGCCGAGCAGGAAGACTGCGTCGAAGTCAGAGAACGTCTCCCTGATATCGGAAGCCTTCGCAGGCAGCGTTCCCCGCCACTGCGGATGAGCCGTCGGAAACGGAATATGCCCGGGCCAGGATGGCCCGTACAACGGCGCGCCGAGTGCTTCGGCGAGCTTCACGGCTTCAACTTCCGCGCTCGACTGGAACACTTCCTCTCCAACGATAATCGCCAGACAACCGGGGGTAATTGCCGCTAAGGCAGCGGCCAATTCCTCAATCGCCCCGGTCACGGCACCGCGCTCGATTCGCGATGGCGGGCCGGCCGTTACATCCGTGTGTTGCTCCATCACGTTTATCGGCAGGGAAAGGAAAACCGGGCCGGCCGGCCCCGTGCGACAGTCCTGAAACGCACGACGCAGCAGCATCGGGATGTGTTCGGGATGATGAATTTCTTCCGCCCATTTGACGCTCGGTCGGGCGAGAGCGACGAGGTCTCCGTGGAGCAGCGGGTCGGTCACGCCATGTCGCGTGTCTTGTTGGCCCGCCGTGACGACAAGCGGCGTATTCGCCATCTTCGCGTTGAGAATTGCGCCCATTGCATTGCCGAGTCCACCGGCCGTGTGGAGGTTGACGAAGCCGGGGCGACCGGATGCCTGCGCATAACCGTCGGCCATCGCTACGACTGAGGCCTCTTGGAGGCCGAGGATGTATTGGGTGTCTGAGGCGCCTGAGAGGGCGTCGAGCAAAGGCAGTTCGGTTGTTCCCGGATTGCCGAAGACGTAACGTACACCCTCGCTGCGAAGCACTTCTACGAACAGGTCCGCGCCGCGTTGCCCGCGGCTGTTGAAATAAACATTGGATCCTGAAGGCATGGCGCAGAACCTCATCTGATCTGGAAGCTTTAATTTAGCTGGTTTGCTGTGGCGATGGTTAGCTGGCTCCGGACCGAACCGTTACCCGTGGCCTTCAAAATCGCATTGCACAAGGCCCGGGCGACAGGTGCGTAACTGGTCTGGCTGGGCTGGCCGGCTTCGAGAGCCCCGGTGGGATTGATCAGGTGCACCGCGATCTGTCCTGGCAGCCATGAGACGAGTGGCCAACGGGTGCGATAGGCAGGTTTAGGCCGGGTATCTCCGATGGTTGGATCAAAATCGCAGGATGTCACAAACGCTATCCCCATCATGAAAGCGCCTTCGAGCTGCGAGCGCACGCGCCCAGGATTCTTCAAGAAACCCAAGTCCGCGACAACGACCGCGTCATGAATGATCAAGCGGCCTTCGTCGCTCACTTCGATATCGAGAACGACCGCCATGCAGGTCTGCGCGTCATAGTGGGCAGCGATGCCTTGCGCCCGACCCTGTCTTGGGGGCTTGCCCCAATGAGCTTTCTTTGCCGCTTCGGTGATGACGCTCCGCATTCGATGGCCGTCGACGCTTGATGAGTGCCGAGTGCCATCGTTCACCGTCGATGCCGGATCAATCAGCGAAAGCAGATAGTCCCTGTGATCCAGCTTGCAGGTTCGCACCTGCGCAGCCATGAATCGCTGTTCGGCGAACAGGCGGAGCAACAGGCCTTTTCTGTCCAGATTGCTGTCGAGCGTCGATTGCCAAGTAAATGGATCAAGAGCACTGACGTGCGCATCAGGATGGCTCATTGCGTTTCTCCTTCCGGCTGATGGCAAGAGGTCCAGCTAAAGCGATGTGTCCTTGGTGCCTGTAACGCTGGCACCGTAGGGCAGTCATTGGGGGTACTTTAGGGGCAAGGATCTGACGTCAGAGTGACCGGAGGCTGACAGGAACATGTCAGGCGTTGAGCTGGTCGGCTTTGGTCCGGGCGTCGTTAGGAAACGCACGATAGACGTGCACCGGCGTCCCAGGTTCACGCACCAGGTCGATGTTAGTTCATGGATTTCTGAACTAACTATTTGCTACAGCCTATTCAATCATTTGTCACGATGGCCTTAGGATCCTCCACATGGGACCGCAGCCATCAGAGCAGCAGCCCGCAGCAGCCCCTTTTCGACTGCCCAGCAACGCCACCAGCCCAATCCGCTCGTGGCCCGACGCAGTCGAGAGGAATGCATGAAGCTAGAGATTTTCCGTACCTTATGGGGCTATACCGCCAGCCATTCATCCGCTCTGGATGAACTGCTCGGCGCCGGGTTTGATGGGATCGAAGCACGCCTGCCACTGCAGGCCAGCGAGCGTGGCGAGTTTGGCGCTTTCCTGCGCAGCAATCACGTCCCCTACATCTGCACCCTGTTCAGTGCTTACGATGTCTTGCCTGATCAGCGCGCCACACCTGCCCAGCACTTGGTCGACATCGATCGCAAGCTCGGCTGGGCCACGGAGCTGACACCCCGTTTCGTCAATCTGCTTGCAGGCAATGACCGCTGGCCTCTGGCGCAGCAGGTCGAGTTCTTCGGTCAGGCCCTGGAGCTAGCCGCCAGGCATGGGGTGTTCTGCAGTTTCGAGACTCACCGCGCCCGTTCCCTGTACAGCCCTTGGGTGACTCTGGAACTGATTCGCCAACTGCCGGAACTGCGTTTCACCAGTGACATCAGCCATTGGGTGGTGTGCTGTGAGCGGTTATTGGACGACCCGGCCGACGATCTGTCGTCCTTCGTCGAGCGCGTTCATCACATTCAAGCTCGGGTCGGTTATGACCAGGGCCCGCAAGTTCCCCATCCCGCCGCCCCGGAATATGCCCGTGAACTGATGTTTCACCAGCGCCACTGGGAGGCGATCTGGGCTTCTCAATTTCAGCGCGGCTATGCAGTCAGCACCCTGACCCCAGAGTTCGGGGCCGACGGGTATCTGCATCACTTGCCCTTCACCAACATGCCGGTGGCCGATCTCTGGACCTTGAACCAGTGGGTGGCGCGAACCGAGCGCGAACACTTCAACCGTTTTACCTGTGAAGGAGCCCACCATGAATAAGACTTCGCTGACCCAGGCCAATTTCAATAGCATTCCGGTGGTGAACATCGCCGGCCTCTTCAGTATCGAACTGGAGCATCGCCTCGCCGTGGCCGAGCAACTGGGTCGTGCCGCCAGCGATGTGGGGTTTCTGTACATTACCGGGCACGGCATTGATCCGGCACTGATCGAGGGCCTGCGCCAGGCGAGCAAGGATTATTTCGCGCAGCCCCTGGAGACCAAGATGCGCCATTACATCGGCGCCTCCGAAAGCCACAAGGGCTTCGTGCCCGAAGGTGAGGAGGTGTACTCCAAGGGCAAGCCGGACCACAAAGAGGCCTTCGACATCGGTTTCGAAGTGCCGGTGGACGATCCGCTATTCCTGAGTCGAACGCCGCTGCTGGGCCCGAACCACTGGCCCGACGTGCCGGGTTTTCAGGCTGCCGTACAAAATTACTATCAGGCCGTGTTTGCTCTGGGCCGCCGATTGTTCGATGGCTTCGCCCTGGCCCTGGGCCTGGAAGAGGGCTACTTCGACGCACTGGTCACCCGTCCGCCTTCCAAGCTGCGGCTGATCCATTACCCCTTCGACGCCACTGCCGTGGATGCTCCAGGCATCGGCGCGCATACCGACTACGAGTGCTTCACCATCCTGCACGCCGATCAGCCGGGGTTGGAGGTGTTGAACGACCAGGATCAGTGGATCGATGCACCGCCTATGCCCGATGCGTTTGTCGTGAACATCGGCGACATGCTGGAAGTCATGACCGCTGGGACCTTTGTGGCCACCGCACACCGAGTGCGCAAGGTGGCTCAGGAGCGCTATAGCTTCCCGCTGTTTTACGCCTGCGACTACCACACGCTGATCAAGCCGTTGCCGGCGTTCATCAAAGACGCTCAGGTCTACGAGGCGCTGACGATTGGTGAACACATGTGGAGTCAAGCCCTGCAGACCTATCAGTACCTGCGCAAACGCGTCGAGAACGGCGAGCTTGAACTGCCATCCCGAGCCCGCAAGCCATCGAGCTTCGGTCGCCTGAAAAACACTGCCACTCATTCCTAAAAAAAACCAACGGAGCATCCCACCATGAAAACCCCCTACGCCTTGACCCGACTGAGTCTGCTCGCCGCGGCTCTGTTCTGTGCCAATGCCGCCTTCGCCAGCACCGCGACCCCGGGTGTATTGAAGGTCGGAATGGAAATCACCTACCCACCGTTCGAGTCCTATGACGCCAACAAGAACGTGGTCGGCTCCGACCCGGAGTTGGCCCATTCCCTGGCCAAGGCAATGGGCGTCAAGGCCAACTTCGTCGACACCAAGTTTCCCAATCTGCTCAACGGCCTCAACGCCGGGCATTACGACGCAATCATCTCCGGCATGTACATCACCCCGGAGCGCCAGGCCCAGGCCCGGACCATTGCTTATGCCAACACCGGCGCGGCGATCATGGTGCCCAAGGGCAGTGAGCTGAACCCGCAGGTTCCCGAAGACCTGTGTGGCCTGAAAATCGGGCTGGAGCAGGGCACCACCTGGGTCGGCAAGTTTCGTCAGTTGTCCAGCGACTACTGCGTCCCCAACAACAAGGGCGCCATCACCGTCAGTGAGTTTCCCTCGGCACCCGAGGTGACGCAGGCGCTGCTGTCAAAGAACATCCAGGCTCAAGTAGAAATTGCCGGCGCCGCGCACATGATCGCTCAGCGTACCAACGGCCGTGTGATCGTCAGCTCGCAGAAGTTGGTGTACCCGCAAACGTTGGGCATCTACGTCAAGAAAGACGCCGACGCGACCTATCAGGCGCTGGTCAAGGCGTTGGCTGAGAGCAAGGCCAACGGCGAGTACGCCGCCATTCTCAAGGCGTATGACCTGGAACCGGTCTCTGAGTAATGCCTGAAACCGCGCCCTCGATCGGGGGCGCGGCTTGCGCGAGGTGTCTATGCAATTCGATTGGGATTACTTTTTTTCGCTGTTCACCCTGGCTGACTTCTGGGCGGCGAGCCTGACCGTCATCGAACTGAGCACCCTGGCCTGGTTTCTGGGCATGCTGCTGGGTTTTGTCCTGGCCTCGGCCAAACTGTCGAGCGTGCGCTGGCTGCGCATCCCCGCATCACTCTACATCTGGTTCTTTCGCAGCATTCCGCTGCTGGTGCTGGTGGTCTTCGTCTACAACCTGCCGCAGTTGCTGCCCGGCGCCGGGCCGGTGCTGTCGATGCCATTTTATTCCGGTCTGTTGGCGCTGGTGGTCACTGAGGCCGCCTACATGGCAGAAATTCATCGTGGTGGGCTGATTTCGATCGCCAAGGGCCAGAAGGAAGCGGGCCGTGCCCTGGGACTCGGGCTGCTTGGCGTGCAACGGCTGATCGTCATTCCTCAAGCGTTTCGTATCTCACTGCCGACGTTGATTAACGAATACATCACGGTGGTGAAACTGACCTCGTTGATCTCGGTGATTTCACTGACCGAACTGCTGACTGTCGGCCAGCGCCTGTATGCCCAGAACTTCCTGGTCATGGAGACTCTGGCGGCTGTGGGCCTGTACTACGTGCTGATCGTTACAGTGTTTGGCTTCGCCTTGCAGCGTCTGGAACGTTACCTGGACCTGAACCTGCGTACACCGCAAACCCTGGAGAGCGCCTCGACACAAGTGCTGCGTGACAGTCTGGCACCCAGGGTATCGAGCAAGGTCAGCCTCCCAGCCAAAGGGGCGGCCCCGGCCCTGCACCTGCGGGACGTGCACAAACGCTACGGCGATCATCATGTGCTCAAAGGCATCGACCTGAAGGTGCAAAGCGGCCAGGTGATTTCCATCATCGGCCCGTCCGGCTCCGGCAAGACCTCGTTGATCCGCACCATCAATGGCCTGGAACGCATCGATCAGGGTGAAATCCTGTTGTTCGGAGAGGGCTTCATTAATGCCGAGGACAAACCGGATGGGCGTCGGGTTCGTCAGGGTGTGCAGCGCATCGGCATGGTGTTCCAGAACTTCAACCTGTTTCCGCACCGGACACTGTTGGACAACATCAGCCTCGCCCCTCGTTATCATGGCGGCAGCCGCGCACTGAGTGAGCAGCGGGCCTGCCAGCTGCTCGACAAGGTCGGCCTGCTGGCCCACGTTCACAAATATCCGCATCAACTGTCTGGTGGCCAGCAACAACGTGTGGCGATCGCCCGGGCCATGGCCATGGACCCGGACATCCTGCTGTTTGACGAACCGACCTCGGCGCTGGACCCGGAACTGGTCGGCGAGGTGCTTACGGTGATCGCCGACCTGGCTCGCGAAGGCATGACCCTGCTGATTGTCACTCACGAAATGGAGTTTGCCCTGTCGATCTCTGACCGGGTGATTTTCATGGAAAACGGCAACGTGCAGCTGGATGCCTCGCCACAGGCGATCCGCGAAGGGCATGGCGCTCAACGGGTGCGACGATTTATCGGGTTGGAAGAATCAGAGGAGGAGCGTTGCCTGTTGATGAGCTGAATCGAGCGCGTTTGGTCGCACGATCCGCTTTATCGCTGACATCAGTTCAGCTAACCGGTAAGCCGCCTCCAATACCGAAACGAGGTTTGCACAACCTCGATTCCAGGCTGACCTTTTATCGAGTAGCCGAGCGAGATGCGCCCACGTACTGCGTTTATGAGCCTTGCGTGGCCATCATTACAAGACAGCGATGAAGGGCTGACGCCTGGGGAGTAAGTTCTGACTAAAATACTCGGGGGGCTGTGAAGGCGAACCAAGTAGCTGCGCCTGCACGATCGCTTGCGATTAGCTCAAGAGCGTTCAGATATCGAGATCCACCCATACAGCAGCATGATCAGAACCCGCGTTTGCTTTCTTGGTGATTTCGGGATAGGCCTCCCAACGTACGGGTCTTGAACCTGGCCACATACCCTTGCGGTATACGCCACCAGCTTTCACTTTTAGAAAAAGCTCTGGCGACAGCAGCAGATAGTCAATTTTGTTGGCTGCTGTGCAAGATCCGTATGTTCCAGGGTAACCACCATCATCGAAACGCTCGTGGGCGAACACATCTTTCAGCGTCGTATCGTCAAGGAGCGGCTTCAATGCGTCGCTGTCCGGCGTGTCGTTCAAGTCACCCACGACGGCAACATATTGTTCGCCTTGCTCAATCAACAAGTTATAGATTTCCTTCACTCGATTGGCTTGGGCGAATCTTCTTTTGGCCGAATCAGAGGGGCTGCCGTAGCCTTTGCTTTTGAAATGATTGACTAACAATACCAGTTGGAGGCCGGATGGCATTGTCAGATAAAACTCTGGACAATCCCTTGAAAAAATCAGTGGGCCGACATCCACACGATCATCCACATGGCTGCGCATGGTTCCGATTGGAAAGCCTGAGCGTGCGGCCACGCCGACATCAATGCCGCGCTCGTCATTGCCGTCTATCAGCATCAGATGGCTGAACACATCACCGCCTAACCCACCGATGATCTCGGTGTTGAAGTCGCGTAGCGCTGGCCTGCTTTCCGCCTCCACCACCGCCAGTACATCGGCTTTCAGATCAATCATCACCCGGGCAGTGTTGCGCATGGCTTCCTCGTCAACAGGTGCCTGAATCAACTCCAGCGAGCCGACCCAATCGGATCGTCCATCAGCGACAATTGTTACTTCACCGTTGCGGGATCGTTTGACCAGGCTGCCACGATTTTGCCGAAGCAGGGTGAAGGGCCCTTGGTCTGAGGGGCTGAGTCCCAGCTCATCCAGCAAACGCACCATGTGTTGCTTATCCGCCGCCGTATAGGCTTCTTGGCCTAGCAAGGCATTGAGTTTTGCGAAGCGCTCCAACGTCGGCTTGCCTTTTGCCCACCCCTCAAGGTTCATGACTGCGGCGCGGTTGAAGAGATTTTCGACGTTGTAAGTGGCAAGTCTCATCAGGAATCCTTGGGCGTAAAGCGCGCCTGTCATTATTTGCGTTGGGATGAGCTTTCCATCAAGTGGTGACATTGAGATGAATGTGGCTGACGCGTATTCGGGGGACTACAGAAATTGACTGCCCTGGCGGCTAAGGGTTTTTATCGGGAAAAAAAGGGGGCTCGCAGTTTGGCAATGCGGTAAGACGGTGGGCTGGTTTCATTTATAGCAGCAGATATATAACTCAATGAGCAGAGAGGCTTGATTTTTCTTATAAAGATGTTCGAGCCAATCCGATGGCGTCATACAATATGCTTAAGACTGTCACCAAGCTGTTACAAAGGTAGAGTCGCATCATTATCATCGAATTCATGTATCAATATCTTTGATGGCAAAAAGAGCTTGTGCTCTTGAAAAATAAAGGTTAAAAATTGGATCCAATCAGGCGCAGGGCTCTTTGGCGGCCTTAGACTGCTGATTGCGTTCATAGACCTCTAGGGATAAGGACTTAAGTCCCAAGGATGATTGATTTGAATCCAATACTTACTGGGTTTGATAGGCATAGCGCGCCAAGGGAAAGAAGCGGGTGATCGCCATTTGAATTTGTACTCATCCTTCATGGGTCGCATGAGTCTGGGCGTCGGCTATGCGCTGCTGGCAATGGCTGCGCTAATGATGACTCCTATGACTGTTCATGTTCGAAATGTGCAGCACGCCTTGCTACGTTGGTACTATGAAAAGCAAAACAATTACGTCGAACGTCCTGCTCATGGGGGCTGCGATTATTTGGGGGTGTGCGTTTGTTCCTCAGAAAATTGGTATGGATTCGATTGGGCCTTTCTGGTTTACAGCAATACGCTTTACGATCGGAACAATTCTAATCCTGCCTTTGCTTTATTTGGAGAAAGGCACCGCCAAGCTCACTTCAAAGGATTGGATGAAAGGGGTTGCTGTAGGTGTAATCCTTTTTGGCGGAATAAATCTTCAGCAGGTGGCGTTAATCTATGCGTCCGTAGCAAATACTGGATTTATCACCGGCCTCTACGTCGCGCTCGTGCCTCTACTTTGCCTGTTTACTGGGCAGCGCCATGGCGCTGGACTTTGGATCGGTGTAATTCTGGCAGTAATTGGTCTGTATTTGTTGAGTGTCCATGGTGCATTGCAGGTTAATCCTGGCGACCTCCTTACATTGCTGAGTTCTCTTTTTTGGGCGCTACAAGTGATAGCTCTTTCTTCGTTCTGCCACAGTCTGCCGCCGATTAAGCTTGCGATAATCCAGTCAGGTACGTGCTTGATCATGTCGTTGGTGCTTGCACTTTTTGTGGAGCCTATATCCGGCCAGATGGTTCGAGACGCCTACATTCCATTGCTATATGGAAGCGTGATGTCAGTCGCGGTGGGTTTTACCCTGCAGATTCTGGCTCAAAGACATATCAAGGCAGCACATAGTGCGATCATCCTTAGCACGGAGTCCGTGATCGCCGCAGTCGCAGCCTGGGCAATTCTTGGAGAAACGCTTGGGGCCAGGGAGGTTTTAGGGTGCATCCTGATATTGGCGGGTACTCTCATTGCTCAATTTTCCGGTGCGCAGTTGAGCGCGTCCCCCGTGCCCAGCGCAGAGATAAAGCAAGTGACGTAAAGCGTCTGAATTTCTTATCCGCTTGAGACCAAGGAGAAGGCTATGTCCGCTTTAGAGAGAACTCTGTTGTCAGACGATGAGCGCGAGTCAATGACAGCTAATCCGGCAAGGCAGGACGAAGCATTTTTAAAAGGTGCCTATGCGTATCTGTCCAATACCGCTCTGACCGCCAGATATTCTGTAATTTCCGGAATTATCGAAGAGCATGACTGCGACCGAATACTTGACATAGGTTGCTACACCGGAGGGTTAAGAGCTTCTCTGAATCGCCACAGGGCATACCACGGAATCGATATCTCAGCGCATGCGATATTAGAAGCTCGAAAGAATTATGCTCACATTGAGCGTACAAGCTTTACCGTTGGTGACGTTCGTACAGTCAGGTTGCTTGAGGATGATTTCACCTGCGTCGTATGGGCTGGTATCGGATTTGGTTATTCACAAGCCGACAATCAGTCTTTTGTAGATCTGTTTGATAAAACATGTGAGTTCTGTAGTGAAGACGGAATCCTGATTTTCGAATGTATAGAAGGATATGCTTGGATACAAACCCACATAGAGAGGGTGAGCAAGATTCTCAATGTGCTGCAGGTGACATACCCGTTAGCGTCGGTTCATAATAAGCGCACATTATTTATATCTAGAAAAATTTGAATGCAAAAAAACGCTGCTATGTCTAGCAGCGTTTTTTTTAGCTTAATTTATTTTCCGTCAGTCTAAGTTGATTGCCGAAAGGATCGGCTATTTGCAGGGTGGTCGATGCCTCGGTATGACTGACAAATACAAGTTTTCCAGATGGCAGCCGGCTACGAAGCTCAAGATAAAACTGATCGATGCCTGATACATGAACCATTACGACCGCGCCTGGTTCTGCATCACCTTCATGCTCGGTGAGATGTAGAACCAGTTTGTCTTTTCGGATTTGCAAATATACGGGGTGGTTTCGCTGCTGATAGATCCAGTCTATTGTGAATCCCAGGCAATCAACATAATGCTCTCGAGCGAGCCGTTCTGAGGAAATCTTGAAAACCGGTATAGCAGTTGCAAGTTCCATGTGCGCGCACCTGATGTTTGTCTCTCTCGGAGATTACTTAAATTGAAGTGCTAGATCAAGTTTAACCGTTAAACGAAATGATGGTGCCTGGTTGATCGCTAAGCGGCGAACTCGTGAGTGACGGTTTTTGTTGTCGGTTGTTAATGCAAGGTGGATGCGATCTGCTACGGTCTCGCTCGCCTTAACGAAATCTAATTGCCCACCCACCTCGCTGTTTGATCATGATCTGCGCGACGGGAAGTTGGGGCGGTGGAGTGATGTAGGCGGACCAGAAGTTGCGCATTGGACACTTTATTCGTCAGGTACTTATTAAGCGTAGATAGGTCTGTATTTCTCGACTATTTGAGAGAGGCTTTTCCACGGGTACACCGGAGAGAGAAGGTCGGCCGAAAAAGCGATCTGCGTGATAAGAGACACGAGAACATTACGGGAACGAAGGGGCTGGTGCGTCGCGCCTGTTGTCTGGCTGTTGAATCCAGGCTGGCGGATTAGGAGTAAACGGCTACTTTGTACAAGGCGAAATTCACGGAGTATCCCATCGACACTGCGAGGCTCAAGCATGACCAGCTCAGACATCGGTGCCAGCGCGGCGCTACGTGCCGGCACCGGAAAAACGTTCGTGGACCTGGAAGGCTATAACGACACCGCCAAAATAGCGGTGGGGCCGGACGGTAAAATCTGGCTTGCCGGGATAACGTGGGTAGATACCGGACAATGGGAGTACGAAGGCTATAGGACTTCTTTGGTTCGTCTTAACGCCGACGGCACGATCGACACCACGTTCAGCGACGATGGCAAGGCCTTGCTTCCTCGCGACATATACCCAGGCGAGGGCTATAGCGCAGCCGTACAGGCCGATGGGAAGTTCCTGATCGTCTATCCGCATTTCTCTGACCCGAGCATCGTCATGGTCCGTCTGAACATCGACGGGTCGGTGGATCAAAGCTTCGGCGTCAATGGAACCGCCACCGCGCCGGCTGCATGGGGAGATTCCGCCAGCGCGACCGTACAGCCGGACGGCAAAATCCTCGTGTCGAATTATGACGCCTACGAGCATCATTTTTCCGTCAATCGCTTCAATGCCGACGGTACGGTTGATTCGAGTTTCAACGGCGGCAAAGCCGTAGCGTTCACGGTTCCCGACATCAACACACTGGAGGGCTTTGGCCTGACGCTGCAAGCCGACGGGAAGATCCTGGTTCCAGGTTACAACGAGGCATTCGTGGTCGCGCGATTGAATCCCGATGGGTCCCTGGACACCGGCTTTGGCACTGACGGTACGGCCGACATTGAGGTGGCCGGCTTGGCGAAGTCCATTGCAGTGCAGGGCGACGGTAAAATCCTGGTGGCGGGTTATAACCAGGAAGGCGCAACCGGCTATGACTTCAAGATCATCCGGCTGAATCAAGACGGAACCTTTGACGCAAGTTTTGGCAACAAGGGCGTCGCTGTATTCGATCTGGCCGGAGGCAGGGATACGGCCCGGGACATTACGGTGCTCGCGGACGGTAAGATCCTGGTGGCCGGGCAGAGCACTATTTTGGCAACGATGACTTCAGCATCATCAGGCTCAACGCTGACGGAACACTGGATACCACCTTTGGAGCGCTTGCAGGTGTATTGCCCCAAATTGCCGGAGGCGTGGGCGACGATGCGCTCCATGGCGCTTATGTCCCGGAACACCTCAGTGGTCATGACGGCAACGACCTGCTCGATGGAGGAGGGCAACGAGATGTCCTCGAGGGTGGCGCCGGCGCCGATGTGTTCCGAATCACCTCCATCGGCGACAGCTATCGCACCGACACTCAGGCCTTCAGCGATCGCATCGTTGACTTCGATGCCAGCCAGGACCTTATCGACCTGTCTTCGCTAGGCTTCAGCGGGCTGGGCAACGGGCTTGACGGAACCCTGGCGGTTCAAGTCAATGACACCGGCACCCGTACTTATCTGAAAAGCTTTGAACCGGACGGACAGGGCAATCGTTTCGAACTGGTACTCAACGGCGATCTCGCTCAAGCGCTCAACGAAACCAACCTGGTGTTCGCCCCCAGCCTGATCCAGGGAACGGAGTCGGCCGATCGACTGAATGGTTCCGCTGTGGGCGATGTACTCGTTGCCGGTGGTGGTAACGATGTCGTCTGGGGCGGCGCCGGACACGATATTCTCGATGCGGGCTTGGGACGAGACGTGCTGAACGGGGGAGAGGGCTCGGACGTGTTCCGCTATGGGTCCATCGAAGACAGCTTCCGTACGACCGATGGCAATTTCCAGGATCGGATCATCGACTTCGATCCTGATACCGACAAGATAGACGTCTCCGCGTTAGGCTTCACCGAGTTGTGGAACGGCTACAACTCAACGCTGAAGGCGGTGCTGAGCGAGGACGGTCAGCGAACCTACCTGAAAAGCTACAGCGCCGACGAACAGGGGCGCCGGTTCGAAATCACCCTGGAAGGCGATGTGGCCTCGCAACTTCGAGACGATAACTTCATCTTCGCTTCGGGTGATGAACCCTTTTCAGAGCTGCGGCTCCTGGGGGTGCCGGCGCCTGAGCAGTTTGGGTAGTCCTCCTACCGTCCTGCTACTGGGACGGAAGAGGTCTGGGTAGACCTGCTTGCCGACGGAGCGAGGCGTCGCTTACGCGTGTCGCCCCTCGGGAAAATTGAGAAAAAAGCCACTCAGATGAGTGGTTTTTTTGCCTTGGAAATACCTGCGGTCGTGGCGGCTGTACGCCTCGGTGATGCTGCCAAGCGGAGTGATCTCGCCCATACCAGCGTTGGCGACCAACACATCGATTCGGCCATGGCGTAAGTGCTTCACCTGGCCAAAAGTGATCCTTCCGAGCGACCGCTCCACCGTTGAATGGCGATACCAGCGAAACGATGACGGTGTGCGATAAAGGCGGGCTTGCAGCTTGCGGGGTATCGGGCCATCGGATCCATAGGCGCTACGGCAGGAGTGCTTCACGATCCCATCTAGTTATCCAATAAATCCGTGTGTATGTCTGTGGATAACCACGCTGATGCCAGGTAGGCAGGGCGTCTTAATGGGCGCTCAAAAAATGCACAGGTAGATGGGACGTCACGTCTCATCGCAGGCCATTGGGTTGGATAGGGGGAACCGAGGTCACCTGCATGCATGCTAAGCAAGTAGATACACCGTACCGTCGTAAAATCGAGGGAAGAGGGCGGGCATGGACAGCTCTAAGCTAACTCACAGAGCGAATTTTACGTTTTTTTTACGGAGGCTTTTTCTTGCCGCCGGGATACTAAGCGCGTTTCTGGCGCCCATGCCTTATCTACGTTTTTAGTGATAACGCCCAGGGGAGCCATGTACTTACTCCCGCAGTCTGAGAGAAGCCCCCGTGAGTGAAACGGCGACCATTGCACACAAAAACTCAGCCTCAAAAACATCCGGCGTTGGCTTGGTCATTGCCGCCGTCGGAGTGGTCTATGGCGATATCGGTACCAGTCCTCTCTATACGCTGAAAGAGGTGTTTTCCGGTCACTTCGGGGTTCAAGCCAATCACGATGGGGTGCTGGGCATCCTGTCGCTGATTTTCTGGTCGTTGGTCTGGGTTGTCTCGATCAAATACGTACTGTTCATTCTGAGGGCCGACAACCAAGGGGAAGGCGGCATCATGGCTTTGACGGCCTTGGCCCGTCGCGCGTCGGCACCTTATCCGAACATGAGCAAGGTACTGGTTCTTCTTGGCCTGTTTGGAGCGGCACTGTTCTACGGGGACAGTATGATTACCCCGGCTATTTCAGTCCTCTCTGCGGTCGAAGGACTTCAGCTTGCCTTTGATGGCGTAGAGAACTGGGTGGTGCCGCTGTCGGTCATCGTGTTGGTGGCGCTGTTCCTGATACAGAAACATGGCACGGCGCGGATCGGTATCCTCTTCGGGCCAGTCATGGTGTTGTGGTTTGTCGTGTTGGGTGTACTTGGGGTCCACGGTATCGTGCAACGACCTGAAGTACTCCAGGCGCTGAACCCTATCTGGGCAATACGCTTCTTCGTCGTTCATCCGGGTGTCGGCGTGGCGATCCTGGGCGCCGTGGTCTTGGCCTTGACCGGTGCGGAGGCGCTTTATGCGGACATGGGCCATTTCGGTCGCCGACCGATCTCTCGTGCGTGGTTCATGTTGGTACTGCCAGGGTTGGCGCTCAACTATTTTGGCCAGGGCGCCCTGATCCTGGAAAACCCCGAGGCGGTTCGCAATCCGTTCTATTTGCTGGCGCCAAGCTGGGCATTGCTGCCGATGGTCGCGCTGTCCACGCTGGCGACCATCATTGCGTCCCAGGCCGTGATATCGGGTGCTTTTTCCCTGACGCGGCAGGCTATCCAGTTAGGGTATGTCCCGCGCATGTTCATCCAGCACACGTCCAGTCAAGAACAGGGGCAAATCTACATCGGCACGGTCAACTGGGCACTCATGGTCGGGGTGGTGTTGCTGGTCATCGGCTTTGAGTCGTCCAGTGCCCTGGCTGCCGCTTATGGCGTGGCAGTCACGGGCACGATGCTGATCACCACGGTCCTGTCGTCAGCGGTCGTGCTACTTCTTTGGAAAACTCCGCGTTGGCTGGCCATGCCTTTGCTGCTTGGTTTCTTGCTGGTAGACGGCCTGTATTTCGCGGCGAACGCGCCGAAGATCTTTCAAGGGGGTGCGTTCCCGGTGATTGCCGGCGTCGGTCTGTTCATCTTGATGACGACTTGGAAACGGGGTCGCAAGATTATCGTCGAGCGGCTGGATGAAACGGCGCTCCCTCTGCCTTTGTTTATCGCCAGCATCCGTTCACAGCCACCCCATCGGGTGCAAGGTACTGCGGTTTTCCTGACGGCGCGCACTGATGCCGTTCCGCATGCGCTCTTGCACAACCTGCTGCACAACCAAGTGCTCCATGAACAGGTGGTGTTGCTGACCGTCGTTTCCGAGGACAGTCCCCGAGTGGCCGCTGGCCGACGCTTCGAGGTTGAGGCTCATGGAGAAGGGTTCTTCCGCGTCAGCCTCCATTTCGGTTTCATGGAAGAGCCTGATGTGCCGCTGGCATTGAGAGAGTGCCATCTCAACGAGCTTGATTTCAGCCCTATGCGGACCACTTACTTTCTTAGCCGCGAGACCGTGATCCCAACCAAGCGCATTGGCATGGCCCGGTGGCGCGAAAACCTGTTCGCGTTTTTGCTGAAGAATGCCAACAGTAACTTGAAATATTTCAAGCTGCCTTTGAACCGGGTGATAGAGCTCGGTACTCAAGTGGAAATGTAACGGCGAAGATCTTCATGTTTCAGAACCAGACACCTTCTGTTCAGACTGGCGTTT
The DNA here is from genome assembly GCF_059579345.1 of Pseudomonas sp. FSO-7. Taxonomy (NCBI): domain Bacteria; kingdom Pseudomonadati; phylum Pseudomonadota; class Gammaproteobacteria; order Pseudomonadales; family Pseudomonadaceae; genus Pseudomonas; species Pseudomonas sp. FSO-7. The sequence goes on from NZ_CM184193.1 coordinate 2,676,074, forward strand.
GGCCTCGTCCGAGGACCCAGGCGTTACTCGGTTTTCGCTGCCATCAAGGCGTTCAATTCGCCGTATGTATGGGCTTTCAAGGCGTGGGTGTCGAGTTGGCCGTTGTCCAAGAAACTGCGGACCAATGCTCCCATGGCGCCGTGCAGAAATTCGGCGATGCTGGAGCCCGCACTGAGTCGTCTGACGCCCAGACGCTTCAATTCGTCGGGGGAGGGCAATCCGTCCCGGGACAACAGGTTGACTGGCAGTCTGGTGTCCCGGCAGATGGTGGCAATTTCGTCCGAATCGACCACGCCAGCGGCAAACAGACCATCCGCCCCGCCGCTGGCATACAGTGCGCTGCGCTTCAGAAGTTCCTCCAGGCGTTGTTCGGTGGGGAACAGGTTTTTCAGGTAGACGTCAGTCCGTACGTTGATGAACAGCTTGACGCCCGCCTGGTTCGCCACCTTTCTCGCGACGTCGATCTTACGGACAAGCAGCTCCGGAGAGCCCAGGCCGTCTTCGATGTTGATCCCGACCGCCCCAGCGGCGATGACGGCGTCAACCACTTGACCGACCCGGTCCAGGTCATCCGAGTAGCCGCCTTCGATATCCACCGTGAGCGGTACGCTGAGCACCCGTACCATCGACTTGACGGTGGTACTCAGCAGGTCGAGAGGCAACTTGTTGCCATCCTGATAACCATGCGACCAGGCCATGGCCGCGCTGCTGGTCGCTACGGCCTTGCCGCCCAAGCGTTCGACGACGCGCGCACCGCCCGCATCGGCCACATTGGCCAAGACCAGTAGTCCGTTCTGATGCAGGCTGTGAAAAGCGTTGTCCAGGGTGGGCATGACAATTCAATTCCTTTGAACGTTATGTTTTTAATGACAAGGGCGGCGTCTTAGGCAGGGCTATCATAATGATTAAAGCAGGTAAGTGTTGCTGGCGGTATGCAATGTCTGCGCAAGGGAGTCTTGGAGGGGAGCACTGTTTTTAAGTGTAGGCGGACAGTGCCTTGGCCGAGCTGGTGTCCGAAGGGATGCTGACGCACAGTCGCACAACCGACACGGTGGTGACTGGCTGGGCACCGCTTCAGAACCTGCATTATTTCCTTCAGTACTTCCGCCTGCACAACAAGGAAGGCGCGCTGCTGAAATCGCACCAGCGCGTGAATACGTCAACGAAATACGCTGAGACGTGTACTGGCTGATGCTCAAGGCGACGGCTCCGTGGGCAGCGTGTCGAATGATTCTGACCGCCGACGTGCTGGTTTTCCGCGCTATCAATAGGCACTTCTGGCCGAGTACCGCACTATGCCACGATCCGATCCGCGCTCTCGGCCCAGGGGATTACCGTCCGCGCTGGCGCTGAGGGCGTCAGGGTGCTTGCTGTATCGAGACGACTGATGTGCTCGGAAGAAAGCTCAAGCGACAGCGCGCCGAGGTTGTCGGTGAGCTGGGTCATTGAGCGTGGCCCGATGATCGGCACTGCTCCGTGGGTGCCTGCCCAGGCAATGGCGACCTGACCCGCACTGGCGCCGATCTCGCCCGCGATGGCAATGACGGTGTCGAGGATGTGCGTACGCTGCGCCGAATTCTCCGGCTGGAACACCCGGCCGCCCAAACCTTCGGCGCGACCTTTCTCCCCTTGGCGGTACTTGCCCGTCAGCATGCCGCCGCCCAGCGGCGACCACGTGACGATACCAAGGCCCAGTGCGTGCGATGCCGGGAACAGGTCGGCTTCGGGCTCGCGATGAACCAGGCTGTGCTCGAACTGCGCAGCCGCGATGGGAACGGTACGAGTCAGTTCGGTCAGGGTCACTGTGCGGGCGAGACGCCAGGCGGCGAAGTTCGAAAGGCCTGCATAGAGGATCTTGCCCGCGCGTGCCAAGTCCTCGAAGCCACGGACGATTTCTTCGGCTGGCGTGAGGCCATCGGGATGATGCACCCAGTAAATGTCAATCCGATCTGTCTTGAGTCGCTTCAGGCTCGCTTCCACGGAGGTGACCATGGCCCTGCGACTGTTGCCGGTGACCAGCCGATTGGCATTCGGCTGCGCGCCGTTGCTGTACTTCGTCGCAATGACGAAATCTTCGCGCCGCCCCTCCAGCAGGATGCCGATCTGTTCCTCCGATTGTCCGAACTGATAGACATCCGCTGTATCGATGAAGTTGCCCCCAGCCTCGGCATAGGCGTTGAAGATCGCTTTGCTGGTATCGGGATCGGCACCATGGCCCCAACCCGTGCCAAAGTTGCCCGTGCCGAGCGCCACCTGCGAAACCCGCAGACCGGTCTTGCCAAAGGATGTGTATTTCATGACTTTCTCCGTTGATTGAGGCGGAACCACGAGGTTACTCAGTTCGGACCGGAGCGCAGAGAACAACGTCAGGCTTGCTCATGTGGACGCTTCGGGGAAGGTGCAGGGAAATCGAAGATCAAGCATGTCGTGGTGGCGTGGGCGTACAGCTTGCCGTCGGGGCCAACGATTCGGCCTTCGGCCGTGGCAATCCGACTTCCCGCATGGATCAACTTGCCCTCGGCGCGTACCAGCGGTACCGCGTCGGTCAAGGCACGGACCATGTTGACTTTCAGCTCCAGCGTAGTGAAGCCCTTGCCTGCGGGTAAGGTCGAATGCACGGCGCAACCCACCGCCGAATCGAGCAGCGTGGAAAACCAACCGCCGTGCACGGTTCCCAGCGGGTTGTAGTGCCTTCGTTGCGGCCGACCTTGGAAGATCGCTGTGCCTGGTTCCATGTGAATGGGCAGGAAATCGAGCGTATCGCCGATTGGGGCGGGTGGTAGTTCCCCGGCGAAAATTGCCTCGAACAACTCCATGCCCGTCAGGCTGGTGATTTGTTTCTGCGTTGCGGTGTGGGAGGTATTCCAACGGGCACGAATCGCTTTTTCCTCTTCGTCCCACTGAGCAACGACCTGGTCAGCCTCCATCACGAACTCCTTCCTCATCTTCAATACTTGTATATGCAATATTTGTAGATACAATCTATAACATGAAAAACATGACCAAGCCACAGGGTTGTACCAACCTGAAAATTCGCCAGCTCAATCGCATGGTGACGCGTCACTACGATCGCTATATCGCCGAGTCCGGATTAAAAAACACGCAGTACTCATTGTTGTCACACGTCGTCAGACTGGGGCCCATTCGTCCGAGCGACCTGGCTAGGCGAATGCAAATGGAGGCTTCGACGTTGACACGGAATATGCAGCCACTGGTCGCTCAAGGCTGGTTGACGGTCGGGGCAGGTGGCGACGCGCGCAGCCGCCTTGTCCAAGTGACCGAAGCAGGACTGGAAAAGCAAGCTGAAGGGCGGCACGCCTGGAAAGAGGCGCAATTGGCACTTAATGAGCGACTTGGCGTGCATCGCGTTGCGGCGCTCCATGAGTTGCTGGATGCATGCATCGAGTGCCTTGATGATGAGCCTGAAACGTGTACGGACTGACCGGTAGACGATTTTCAGCTCAGCTTGGTCAGATACTCCGGCACCTGTTGCTCAGGTAGCACGGACAGGACCTTCAACCGCTGCAACATGCGCTGGCGGGCGCGGTGGAGGTGTTCCTTGAGGTTCAGTGCTGCTGCGTCGAATGCGCCATGCAATAGCAGTTCTAAAATCAAACGGTGCTCCGCCAGCATGGCTTCGTCGGGGCCCAGGCCCAACTGACTGTAAAAAATCCGACTGATGATCCTGGGGCTCTGGGCCTGCCGGATCAGCGTAGCGATCTTGCGATTGTTTATTCCGGCGAGGCAGTGGTAGTGCAGGTCTTCTTCAAGTTGCTCGATGCAGGGCAGGCTGCAACGTGGGTTGCTCTGTGCTTCTTTAACCCGAGCCAGCATCGTTTCAAGGGATTCCCGGCTAAGCCCGGGTGCGCTCTGGCGTAACGCCTCAGGTTCAAGACACGCGCGCAGCTCATAGTCTTCGGTAATCTCCCTGGCGGTAAGCGGGCCGGCCAGCCATTGGGAATAGGGTTCCTTTTCCACCAGGCCGCGGTCACGCAGGCGCATCAATGCCTCGCGTATTACCGCCCGACTGACGCCGTAATGCTCGGCGGCCCTTTGCTCGTCGAGTCGATAGTGCCCGAAAGCAATACAGGTCGATAAGGCCGAGCCAATCTCGTCGAACATCCGCTCGCCCAACGGCCGGGTATCGACCAGTTCCTCGCTGCTATCAAGGCCGAGTTGCTTGTGGGTAACGGCCAACCGTAGGGGCTCCACTTCCACCCCTTTTAGGTTGACCAGATAACCGCGGCCATCGAATCGACTGATCAAGCCTTCCTTATGCAACAGGTCCAACGCTTTGCGCACCGGTACGCGGCTGGTTCCGAACAGGTCGGCCAGAGGGGCTTCGAGCAGGACGAGCCCTTGGGGCATCTCCCCATCAACGATGGCGTCACGCAGGACCTGGCGGATCATGGCGTAGCGGGATGCAGTGCGGTAATCCTCGGCGGTCATCGATCTCATACGCTTCTCGAAAGGCGGGGGAGGATTCTCGCACAAGTCGGTTGTCACCGTGGACCACGTCATTTGTGCGCGTTCCTGGCGCTGTTGTTACTGTTCTGCACCAAAACGGATATTTTCTAATTAATACATTATTTGTATTGCTGGCGGCTCCTGCATGGAAGGCTCTGCGAAAGGGGAGTATCCACCCGCTTGGAAAGGTGTCTAGTCCGTAGGTTAGACGCTGGTTACTTGTTCAGGTTGCCGTCCTGGCATTCCTTCAGCATCAGTTTGGCACGCTATCTGCTCTGTAAAACGTACATTTTAATAATGAATACGTTTTTGGTGGATCAGATGTCCTACGCCAGTCCTCAATTACTGCTTGAAGCCGATGCGTTGGCCATGGCGGATGCATTCGCCTCGGGTAGCAGCGACCCGGTCAAGGCATTGGAAGAAATGCTGGCCAGGGTGATGGAAGTCGATGACGTGTTCATCTCTCTTTGTTCGGCGCGTGCCTTTCGCGAAGCCCACTCAGCAGCCGCACGCTGGAAGGCTGGACAGCCGGCAAGCGCACTGGACGGCGTTCCCATTGCTTGGAAAGACATGTTCGACGTCGCAGGCAGCCCAACTACCGCAGGCGCAGCCGTGCGCCGCGACATGTCGCCAGCGCTGCTCGACGCCAATGTCGTAGGTCTACTGGCGCGAGCCGGAATGGTCAGTGTCGGGAAAACGAACCTGAGCGAGTTTGCTTACTCGGGCCTTGGACTCAATCCCCATTTTGGAACGCCGCACAATCCTGTTGGACTCGACCAGCCACGCATTCCGGGTGGCTCGTCTTCAGGTTCAGCGGTCGCGGTCGCGGCGGGAATCGTGCCGATTGCGATGGGCACGGATACCGCTGGGTCTATCCGAATTCCAGCGGCCTTCAATGGGGTGGTGGGATTTCGCAGCAGTTGCAGACGCTATAGCCGCGAAGGCGTCTTCCCGCTCGCGCATACCCTCGACAGCGTGGGGCCTTTGACACGTAGTGTGCGCGATGCCTTGGCGATCGACGACATCCTGTGCGGGCGCACCCAGTCGACCTCACGCATTCCCCGCGGTCTGGCAGGGCAGCGTTTTTGGGTCGACCCGTCGGTCCTTGATGATCCACGCGTAGAACCTGCGGTGCGTGACAACCTGCTGAACTGCTTGAGCGTGTTGAAAGGTCACGGTGCGCAGATTGACCTGCGGCCTTCGCCAGCCTTCCAAGCGACGCTTCATCTCATCGAACAACAAGGCTGGCTTGGCGCCCCTGAGGCTTTCGCTCTGCATCAGCCGTTGCTCGACAGCGATGCTGCTGCCCGACTCGACCCCCGCGTGCGACGCCGTCTGGAAGCCGCACGTGCATTCCCCGCCAGCCAGTTGGTCAACCTCTACAGCGCGCGTAACCGGCTGCAGCAACAAATTGCCGATGAGCTGGATGGGGCGTTTTTGATTACGCCAAGCGTATCCCATGTCGCGCCACCCCTGGCGCCATTGGAAGCCGATGACGAACTGTTCGTGCACACCAATCTCGCGACGTTGCGCCTGACCATGCCCGGGAGCTTGCTGGATCTGCCGGGCGTGTCGCTGCCGAGCGGCTGCGATCCGCTCGGTTTGCCCACCGGCATGTTGATTAGCGCGCCTGCGGGCGAAGACTTTCGATTGTTGCGCGCGGCGCTGGCAGTGGAAGCCGCGTTGCGCCAGTCCTGAAAAATCCCACGACTGATTGATAAATCCCCAGGAGAACAATGATGGCTAAAGAAATTCTGTGCGCTTTCGGCGTCGACGTAGACGCCGTGGCAGGCTGGCTGGGCTCATATGGTGGGGAGGATTCGCCTGACGATATTTCCCGTGGCCTGTTCGCTGGTGAAATTGGCGCTCCGCGCTTGCTCAAGCTGTTCGAGCGTTACGGCTTGCGTACCACCTGGTTTATCCCCGGCCACTCGATGGAAACCTTTCCCACGCAGATGAAGGCGGTGGCCGACGCCGGCCATGAAATCGGCGTGCACGGCTACAGCCATGAAAACCCCATCGCCATGACCGCCGAGCAGGAAGAAATTGTCCTCGATAAATCCATCGAGCTGATCACCCAGGTCACCGGCAAACGTCCCACCGGCTACGTCGCGCCGTGGTGGGAATTCAGCAAGGTCACCAACGAGCTGCTGCTGAAAAAAGGCATCAAGTATGACCACAGCCTGATGCACAACGACTTCCACCCCTACTACGTGCGCAAGGGCGACAGCTGGACCAAGATCGACTACAGCCAACACCCCGACACCTGGATGAAACCCCTGGTGCGCGGTGAAGAAACCGATCTGGTGGAGATCCCGGCCAACTGGTACCTCGACGATTTGCCGCCGATGATGTTCATCAAAAAGGCGCCCAACAGTCACGGCTTCGTCAACCCGCGCCACCTCGAGGAAATGTGGCGCGACCAATTCGACTGGGTCTACCGCGAACACGAATACGCGGTGTTCACCATGACCATCCACCCCGATGTATCCGGCCGCCCGCAAGTGCTGCTGATGCTTGAGCGTCTGATCGAACACATCCAGAGCCATGCCGGCGTGCGCTTCGTCACTTTCGACGAAATCGCCGACGACTTTATCCGCCGGCAACCGCGTACCTGACACCCATCCATCCTTCGAGGCGCGATTCATGTCTATCTACAACAAGCTTGACCTGACTGGCTGGAAACCCCGGCAATTGACGTCCCAGGAAGTACGCTTCGCCACCTGGATCGCCTTCTTCGCCTGGGTGTTTGCGGTGTATGACTTTATCCTCTTCGGCACCTTGCTGCCGGAGATCGGCCGGCACTTTGGTTGGGGGGAAGTAGAGCAAGCTGAAATCGCGACCTGGGTGGCGGTGGGCACCGCCGTCGTTGCGTTGGCCATCGGGCCGATCGTCGACAAGCTGGGACGGCGCAAAGGAATTATTTTTACCGTGGCCGGGTCCGCACTGTGCTCGGCACTGACCGCAATTGGCGGGGCGTGGGGCAAGTCACCGCTGATTCTGATCCGTTCGTTGGGCGGCCTGGGCTATGCCGAAGAAACCGTCAATGCCACTTATTTGACCGAGTTGTATGGCGCCTCTGAAGACCCGCGGCTGACCAAACGTCGCGGCTTTATCTACAGCCTGGTGCAGGGCGGCTGGCCGGTCGGTGCGTTGATCGCGGCGGGTTTGACCGCGCTGTTGCTGCCGATCATCGGCTGGCAGGGTTGCTTCATCTTCGCCGCAATCCCGGCCATCGTGATTGCGATCATGGCGCGCAAGCTCAAGGAGAGCCCGCAGTTCCAGATCCACGAACGCATCAGTCAGTTGCGTAAAAACGGCGCCGTGACCGAAGCGCGAAACGTCGCCGTGACCTACGGCGTGGACTATGACGAACACAGCAAGGCTGGCCTCAAAGCCGCGTTCCGTGGCCCGGCCCGTCGCGCCACGTTGGTGATTGGCGCCGCGCTGCTGCTCAATTGGGCGGCCATCCAAGTGTTTAGCGTGCTCGGCACTTCAGTGATCGTCAGCGTGCACCACATCTCGTTCGAGAACTCGCTGATCATCCTCGTGTTGTCGAACCTGGTGGGTTACTGCGGCTACCTCAGCCACGGCTGGATGGGCGACAAGATCGGCCGTCGCAACGTGATTGGCTTGGGTTGGATGCTCGGCGGCCTGTCGTTTGCCGGGATGCTGTTCGGCCCGAGCAACATGGCGATGGTGGTCGGGCTGTACAGCCTGGGCCTGTTCTTCCTGATCGGGCCGTACTCGGCGGCGCTGTTTTTTATCAGTGAAAGTTTCCCCACCAGCATTCGCGCCACCGGTGGCGCGATCATCCATGCCATGGGCCCGATTGGCGCGGTGGTCGCAGGGTTCGGCGCCACCCAGGTGTTGTCCGCCGGCAGTGACTGGCAGACCGCCGCACTGTGGTTCGGAGCCGTGCCGTGCTTCTTGTCCGGTGCCCTGATGTTCGCCGCACGCCACGTGCGCCCGGAAACCGTTCAGTAAGGAGTTCTAGATGAGCCGTAAAGTTGCCTTGATTACCGGTGCCGCCAGCGGCATTGGCCAAGCCCTCGCCGTGGCCTATGCGCGCAATGGCGTGGCGGTGGTCGGTGGGTATTACCCGGCCGATCCCCATGACCCGCAGATTACAGCGGCCTTGGTGGAAGAAGCCGGTGGCGAGTGCCTGATGCTACCGCTGGACGTGGGCGATACCGCCTCGGTGGATGCACTGGCCGAACACGCCGTGCAGCGCTTCGGTCGCCTGGATTACGCCGTGGCGAACGCCGGTTTGCTGCGCCGTGCGCCGTTGCTGGAAATGACCGATGCGTTGTGGGACGAGATGCTCAACGTCGACCTGACGGGTGTGATGCGCACCTTTCGCGCGGCGACTCGGCATATGGGCGAGGGCGGTGCATTGGTGGCGATTTCGTCGATTGCCGGCGGCGTGTATGGCTGGCAAGAGCACAGCCATTACGCAGCGGCCAAGGCCGGCGTGCCGGGGTTGTGTCGTTCACTGGCGGTGGAGTTGGCAGCGAAGGGCATTCGTTGCAATGCGGTGATCCCAGGGTTGATCGAGACGCCGCAGTCATTGGATGCGAAGAACTCCCTTGGGCCGGAGGGCTTGGCGAAAGCTGCGAAGGCGATTCCGTTGGGGCGGGTAGGGCGCGCGGATGAAGTGGCTTCGTTGGTGCAGTTCTTGACCAGTGATGCGTCGAGTTACCTGACCGGGCAGAGCATCGTCATCGACGGTGGCCTGACCGTGCGCTGGCCCGACTGACTGTACTCAATTCAAATGTGGGAGCGGGCGTGCTCGCGAATGTGGTCTGTCAGTCACAACTGATTTATCTGAAACACCGCATTCGCGAGCAAGCCCGCTCCCACATGGGACCTGTGTTTGCTTCAGGAGATTCTACATGCCTCAACTTACCAACCGTCGCGCCGTGATCACCGGCGCTGGCAGCGGTATCGGTGCCGCCATCGCTCGTGCCTATGCGGCTGAAGGCGCGCGCCTGGTGCTGGCCGACCGCAACGCCGTCAGCCTCGCCGAAACCGCGATCACCTGCCGCAACCTCGGCGCTGACGTGGTGGAGTGCCTCGCCGATGTAGGCACCGTCGAAGGCGCCCAGGCCAGTGTCGACCGTTGCGTCGAGCACTTCGGCGGCATCGACATTTTGGTCAATAACGCTGGCATGCTCACCCAGGCGCGCTGCGTCGACCTCACGATCGAGATGTGGAACGACATGCTGCGCGTTGACCTCACCAGCGTGTTCGTCGCCAGCCAGCGCGCCTTGCCGCATATGCTCGCTCAGCGTTGGGGGCGGATCATCAACGTGGCCTCGCAACTGGGTATCAAGGGCGGCGCTGAACTCACCCATTACGCCGCGGCCAAGGCCGGGGTCATCGGCTTCACCAAGTCCTTGGCGCTGGAAGTCGCCAAGGACAACGTACTGGTCAATGCGATCGCTCCGGGGCCGATTGAAACGCCATTGGTCGTCGGGATCAGTGCCGACTGGAAACGCGCCAAGGCCGCCGAATTGCCCCTCGGCCGGTTCGGCCTGGCGGACGAGGTGGCGCCCACCGCTGTGCTGCTGGCCAGCGAGCCGGGTGGCAACCTGTTCGTTGGCCAGACCCTCGGCCCGAACTCCGGCGATGTCATGCCATGAGTGAGGTGTAGCCATGTGCGGACTCTGCGGTTTGCTCGGCGAAGACCTGCACTGGAGCGACCCTCTGGGCGATGAACTGCCCAGGCGCCGCGAACGTCTGCGTCGCATCGCCGCGATCAATCAGGTACTGGCGGTGTTCCGGCTCAAGGTCGAAGACTTTCAGGGCGCCTCTTATCTGCTGCTCGGCGCGACCGGCAAGCAAGCGCTGGTGAGTGGCCTGGATCCACTCTGGCGAGCGGCCGAAACCATGCTCGGTCGCCCGTTGGATCCCCTGGACCCGCATCTGTTGGATCATTTGGAGTCAGCCGTATGAGCATCGCTCTCAATGTCATCACCGGCTTTCTCGGCAGCGGCAAAACCACCTTGCTCAAGCGCTTGCTGCAAGGCGAAAGCCTCGGCGATACGGCTTTGCTGATCAACGAATTCGGCGACGTCGGTATCGACCATTTGCTGATGGAAGAAGTCGCTCCGGATACCGTGCTGCTGCCCAGTGGCTGCGTCTGTTGCTCGATTCGAGGCGAACTGAAAGACGCATTGCTCGGTCTGCTGCAACGCCGTGAGCGTGGCGAAATCCCGGCGTTCAAACGGGTGATCCTGGAGACCACCGGCCTGGCCGACCCGGCGCCGATCCTCGCCACTCTGAACAACGACGCGCAACTGCGCGGGCGTTTCCATATCGGCCTGGTGATTACCCTGGTGGATGCCAGCCACGCCACTGTGCAAGAACGCCTGCACCCGGAATGGCTGGCCCAGGTCGCCGCCGCGGACCGCTTGCTGTTGAGCAAGACCGACCTGGTGGAGGACTGCGCCCCACTGCGCGCGCACCTGCAAGCGCTCAATGCCGGTACACCGATCCTCAACACCTGCGACGTCCACAGCGGCGATCAGCTGTTGCTGGGTGAAGGTTTGCGCAGCGCCGAACCGACAGTGGAAGTCCGTCGCTGGCAACTGCATCGCAGTACCAGCGCCACCCACGGCACCGCGCAAGTGTGCAGCCTGACCTTCGACCAGCCGTTGGATTGGGTCGGCTTCGGGGTTTGGTTGTCGATGCTGTTAAGATGCCACGGCGAACGAATTCTACGTGTCAAAGGACTGCTCAACGTGAACACCAGTAACGCCCCCATCGTCATCCATGGTGTGCAGCATTGCCTGCATGCCCCGGTACACTTGCCTGCCTGGCCGGGCACTGATCGACAGTCGCGTCTGGTGTTTATCCTGCGTGGTCTCGACCCCGCGCTGCTGCGCCGCTCCTTTGACGTGTTCTCCCAGCGGTTCGCCGCATGATCACACTGCGCGTCCTCGGCACCTCAGTGACCTTGCTCGAATGCCTGCGTGTTCGTGCCGAACAGGAATTGGGCATTCACCTGGTGTACCAGGTGCACGATGTCGAGCAGGCCCAGCGCATCGCGGTGATGCAGCCCGACAGCTATGACTTGTACGATCAATGGTTCCATAACGTCGACTTCGTATGGCCGGCCCGGGCGATCCAGCCCATCGATACGCGACGCATTGCGTTGTGGCATGAAATCAACGACCTGCCCAAGCGCGGCCGCCTGTCCGCCAACGATCGGTTGGGCAGCGGCAGCGTGCCTAGCGAGCGCTTATTCGTGCAGCACGATGGCAGTCTCGGCAGCACTGTTACTGAGCGAATCAGCATGCTGCCCTTGACCCATAACGCCGACAGTTTCGCCTACCGCCCCGAGCGCTTGCCCGAGGGGTTTCGCCACGACAACGAGAGTTGGGGATGGTTGCTCGACCCTGCGTGGCGCGCGCGCACTGCGCTGCAAAGCGATGCGGCCATCGGTGCCCTGGATGCCGCGCTGGCGGTGCAGGGCGCGGGACTTGCGCGCTTCAAGGACATCGGCAATATGAGCATCGAAGAGATCGATGTGCTGGCCGACATTCTGGTGCGCAAACAGAAGGAGGGTCACTTTGCGGCGTTCTGGTCCGATGACGAGGAGGCGGCGCAATTGATGCTCAGCCCAAGCATCGATATCCAGAGCCTGTGGTCGCCGACCTTGATGCGCCTGCATCGCGCCGGGGTGAAATACCGTCTGGCGGTGCCTCGCGAGGGCTACCGCGCCTGGTTCGGCGGTTTGTCATTGTCTCGCCACGCCCAGGGCCCGGTGCTGGATGCGGCCTACGCCTACCTCAATTGGTGGTTGTCCGGCTGGCCCGGCGCGGTGATGGCGCGCCAGGGTTACTACATCGGCAACCCGGCGCGCAGCCGCGACCATCTGAGCAGTGCCGAGTGGGATTACTGGTACGCCGGCCAACCTGCGCGGGAGGAGTTGCTGGGCAGTGATGGTTTGCCGCTGATTGACATCGGCGATGTGCGCGATGGTGGTTCCTATGAGCAGCGCATGGGGCACATCGCTGTGTGGAACTCGGTGATGGATGAGCACAACTATCTGGTGCGTCGCTGGGGGGATATTTTACGGGCGGGGGCGAAAAGCTCCCGCAGACCGTGAGTTTCTGAACCTGAGTTGAGTCTTTTCCTGCGCCGGCAAGAAAAGAAACCTCTATATTTCAATGGGTCGGACGCCAGATACGAGTCTCGTTTTTCGCTCCAAGATTCAGAAAAAGGCCAATGTCTCCATCGGCGCTCCGTTACGATCAGGCTATAGGTTGGAAACCATTGACCATGATCGTTTCCCAGGAGGGCACGGATACGAGATCAACATCGCGTTGCCTTCGAAGGCTGTCAGCGGGAAAGAAGCGCCGACAGAACTTCTTTCAATGCAACGCGCCCCTTGCGCGGGATGCCTTCAAAGCGAATCCAGCCTTCATTGAAACCATGGAGCATCTGAATGCGCGGATGAGGGTTATTCATGCCTTGAGAGCGCAAGAGTGCTTCCCAGGTATCGCTGGGCACCACAGCCATTTTCACCGGCTTGTCCAGCAGCTCCGATAACGTCGCCGCGATATCATTGGGCGTAACCTGTTGCTCGGATTCCAGCTCGACGATTCGCTTGCCGTACCAGTTTTCCTGCAGCAACTCGGCGCTTACTCGGCCGACGTCAGCAGTCGCGATCATAGGAACGGGTTTATCCAATGGCTGAAGGAAGCTTGGGATAACGCCGTCGCGCTTGGCGGGCTCAATGTCCCAAAGACTGTTTTCCATGAACCAGGCTGGACGCAGGAACGTGATCGGCAGGTCCAGCGTGGCAAAACTCTGTTCAAGGATTTGAAGCTGGTTCAGCAAGTTCGGCTGACGTGCTTGGGCGCCAATCGTGGAAATACACACCACCTTCTCAGGTTTCGCTGTTTCCAGCGCGGCGCGCAGGTTCTCGATGATGTGGCGTGTTTCTGGAAAACCTTCGCAAGGATCGAAGTTGGGAGGCAGCAGAATGAATACGCCGGTGCTGGCACTGAACGCAGCGGCCAACGCACTCACATCGTTAGCGTCTGCGACCGCAACCTCACATCCTTTGGCGGCCCATGCCTTGCCTTTTTCAGCGTCACGTACCACGACTCTGACGTGCTTATTGGCAGCCAGCAGGTTGCGAGCAACTTCCGCACCTACCTGGCCTGTAACACCCATTACCGTATACATATGAGTTCCTCTTACAGAGCGACCCGTTGCCGCTATGGGTGAATTATTGCGTTGCTTTTGATCCTTCTGCGATATCATGAATATCATTAATTTAATGACGGAAAATCATTAATGGGCTTCGACGGGCGTTTGGTCAGCGGTATGGGGGTGCTCTCTGCCGTAGTGGATAGCGGGAGCTTCGTTAAAGCTGCTGATGCGCTGGACATGACCCAGTCCGGAGTGAGTAGGGCTGTCGCGCGTCTCGAAGCGAGGTTGGGGATCCGTTTGTTTGACCGCACGACTCGATCGGTAAAGCTCACAGATGAAGGGCGCCGACTGTATGAAGAAATAGCGCCGCTGCTCGCCGGATTGGAGGAAGCGGCAACGATGGCCTCTGGCAGTGCAACCGCAGTACGGGGAAGGCTTCGCGTTAATGTTGACCCGTATTTCTCCAGGCTGATCTTGGCCCCTGCCCTTGGAAGCTTCATGGCTACCTATCCCGCGATTGAGCTGGATCTCGTGACCCGAGAACAGCTGGGGGACCTGGTGGCAGACGGGATTGACCTCGCTGTGCGCTTTGGCGAGCAACCTTCTTCCTCATTAATTGGCAGGCAGTTGCTGCAAACACGAGTGCTCACTGTTGCTTCTCCGGCTTATCTGAAAAAACACGGTCGACCACTCCATCCGTCCGAGCTTGAGAGCTCGGACCATGTGTGTGTCGATTTTCGAAATCCTCAAACCGGCAAGCCGTTCATCTGGGAGTTCCATCGAGGTCATGAGCGTTTGAATGTCAAAACGCACGGAAGGCTAATGGTCAATGACGTCGGCACGATGCACCGAATCTGCGAGGACGGGCAGGCCGTTGCCCAGGTGTTGGAGTTAGGTGTAGAGACGGCGCTGCGCGAGGGACGGCTCATCGAACTCTTTCCGGATTGGCCCGATGAGTATTTTCCTCTCTACGCGTTGTACCCCTCACGGCATTTGCCGCCGGCCAAGGTGCGGGCATTTCTTGAGTTTGTGGTAGCGCTTAGTCGATGAGGAAGCCCTCGGATGGTCTGGTTTCGATTTTTCCCTGCTTGGCACTGCCCGTAATGTTTCAGGGCTGGATCCGGATAACTGGCTACAGGCTTATTGCAAAATTCATATATACGATTGTCCGGATGTATAAGCTGGGCTTTGCTGAGGAGTATTCTGTTTGTCCCCGTAAATAGCGGGATTCAGAGGGGCGTTGTCGTTAAGGACTGGTTTTTTAGAGTTTTCTCTGGCGCTGGACTTTACCTGATATGTATAAAAACATATATTCGGTAAGCCGTATGTGATCGAGATCTTCACGATGACCAGCAAAACCCGCGTTCTGTTCGTTTGTACCGTCAACGCTGCCCGCTCACAGTCCAAGCCCGACGCATTTCGCCACACGCTTCATGAAATTCATGAGCGCATCAAGATGTTCGTCTTGGTGGAACCAAACGCTGAGAATCGATATGGCTGACCATCTGACACCCACCACTGTTTTTAAATGCCTGGCTGATGAAACCCGTGTCCGCACCATGTTGCTCATCACTCGGGAAGGAGAGCTTTGTGTTTGCGAACTGACCTGCGCGTTGAACGAGAGTCAGCCAAAAATCTCCAGGCACCTGGCGCAGTTGCGCACATGCGGTCTGCTTTCGGATCGTCGACAAGGCCAATGGGTTTATTACCGACTGCACCCCAATCTCCCCGATTGGGTTCATCAAGTGCTGACCACTACGTTCGAAAGCAACAAGCACTGGTTAAGCCCTGATGCCACACGCCTTGATGAAATGGGTGACCGTCCTGAACGTGCAGCCGTGTGCTGTGAAAACAAGGTCGCTTGATTCCGTCCTCGACTACGAGACCGCCCGATGAAAATCCTTTTTCTCTGCACTGCCAACAGCTGCCGCAGCATCCTGTGTGAAGCAGTCTTCAACCACTTGGCAGCTGACGGCATGAAAGCCTACAGCGCAGGCAGTCAACCCAAAGGCGAAGTGCATCCGCTGAGTCTCAAAACGTTGGAAAAGGCTGGTATCTCGACGCTCGGGCTGTTCAGCAAGTCCAGTGATGCTCATATGAGCTTGGCACCTGATTTCGTCATCACGGTGTGCGACAAGGCTGCCGGGGAGGCATGTCCTGTATTTTTCGGGCCGGCCACCAAGGCCCATTGGGGGTTGGCTGATCCTTCGCAATACCACGGAACTCAAGAAGAGATAGAGGCGGCGTTTGAAGTCACCCTGGAGCAGATCAGAACCCGCATCCAAGCCTTCCTGGCTCTACCGCTTTCTCAACTGAGTGCCGAGCAGCTCAAGGCAGAGCTGGCTCTCATTGGCACGCTGTAACCACAGGGGCAATGAAACGCCGCTGGTTCGAAGGCTCCAAGAGCGCTGCTGCGCAGGACAATGACTATGTACGATGACCACATCCCCCAACTCAATACTGAACTGATCGATCTACCGTCGACAGACAAGCTCGGCATCGAAAAAATCTCCAACCACAAACCACGCATTTTGCTGCTGTACGGGTCCACTCGTGAGCGCTCCTTCAGTCGTTTGTTGGTGGAGGAGGCCGCTCGGCTGCTGGAGCATTTCGGCGCCGAGACGCGGATTTTCAATCCGTCAGGTTTGCCACTGCCGGATGACGCACCCGACGACCATCCACGGGTGAAGGAGCTGCGTGACTGGGTGTTGTGGTCCGAGGGGCAGGTCTGGTGCTCTCCGGAGCGTCACGGAAACATCAGCGCTGTGTTCAAGGCGCAGATCGACTGGGTGCCACTGGCCATGGGCGCGGTGCGACCGACTCAGGGCAAGACCCTTGCGGTGATGCAAGTGTGCGGCGGCTCGCAGTCGTTCAACGTGGTCAATCAGTTGCGAGTGCTGGGACGTTGGATGCGTATGCTCACCATCCCCAACCAATCGTCCGTGCCGAAGGCCTATATGGAATTCGACGATAACGGTCGGATGAAACCTTCTGCGTTCTACGACCGTGTCGTGGATGTGATGGAAGAGTTGGTGAAGTTCACGCTATTGCTTCGCGATCGTCAGGACTATCTGGTGGACCGTTACTCCGAGCGCAAGGAGTCGGCAGAAGAACTGATGAAGCGTGTGAACCAGCGGTCGATTTGACACCCAGTCGAAAGCCCACTGACAACAGAGACAGAGCACAACAACATGACTATTAAAATTGGCATCAATGGTTTTGGCCGGATCGGTCGCCTTGCTCTGCGGGCAGCCTGGAATTGGCCTGAGTTCGAATTCGTGCAGATCAACGACCCGGCGGGCGACGCGGTGACCCATGCGCACTTGATCAACTTCGACTCGGTGCATGGCCGTTGGAACAACGAAGCCAGCGCCGACGGCGACAACGTCGTCATCGACGGTAAACGGATCAAAGTAACGGCCAACAAGGCGATCGCCGAGACAGATTGGTCGGGCTGCGATCTGGTGATCGAAGCCAGCGGCAAGATGAAAACCGTGGGGGTGTTGCAGGCCTACCTGGATCAGGGCGTCAAGCGTGTAGTGGTCTGCGCTCCGGTGAAAGAGCCGGGCGCGTTGAACGTTGTCATGGGCGTCAACCAGCACCTGTTCGATCCTGTGCAGCACCGCATCGTCACCGCGGCTTCATGCACCACCAACTGTTTGGCCCCCGTCGTGAAAGTCATCCACGAAAAGCTGGGCATTCGCCACGGCTCGATCACCACCATCCATGACCTGACCAACACCCAGAGCATCCTCGATCAGCCGCACAAGGATCTGCGTCGTGCACGTGCTTCGGGCATGAGCCTGATTCCGACCAGCACGGGCTCGGCCACCGCCATCGCCGAAATCTTCCCGGAGCTGCGTGGGCGCCTGAATGGTCATGCCGTGCGCGTGCCGCTGGCCAACGCTTCGCTGACCGACTGTGTCTTCGAAGTCGAGCGGGCCACCACTGTCGAAGAAGTGAATCAGTTCCTCAAGGACGCTTCCGAGAACGAACTCAAAGATATCCTCGGTTTTGAGGAGCGTCCGTTGGTGTCCATCGATTACCGTACCGACCCGCGCTCATCGATCATAGATGCGCTGTCGACCATGGTCATCAATGGCACCCAGGTCAAACTCTATGCCTGGTACGACAACGAATGGGGTTATGCCAACCGCGCCGTCGAATTGGCCAGGCTGGTCGGTCTGGCAGTCTGAGGAGCGGTCATGAAAGCCTTGTCAGCCCTCGCACCGGAAGTTCGGCAGTACCTGCTCGTGACGGGCAACTACTGGGCCTTCACCCTCACCGACGGCGCCCTGCGCATGTTGGTGGTGCTGCACTTTCATGCGTTGGGCTACAGCCCACTGCAAATCGCCGCGTTGTTTCTGTTCTACGAGATCTTTGGCGTGATCACCAACCTGGTGGGTGGTTATCTCGGCGCTCGACTGGGTCTTAACCGGACCATGAACATCGGGCTGGGCATCCAGGTCGCAGCACTGCTGATGCTCACGGTTCCGGTTGCCTGGCTGACCATCCCCTGGGTAATGGGTGCCCAGGCGCTCTCTGGGATTGCCAAAGACCTGAACAAGATGAGTGCCAAAAGCTCGATCAAGTTGCTGGTCCCCGATGGGCAGCAAGGCAAGCTCTATCAATGGGTGGCGATCCTCACCGGCTCGAAGAACGCACTCAAGGGCGTCGGCTTCTTTCTTGGCGGAGCCTTGCTGGCCCTGATCGGCTTCAAAGGCGCCTTGCTGGCCATGGCGTGCGTCCTGGCGCTGATCTGGATCAGCAGCGTGATTTTGTTGAAGAAGGACCTGGGCAAGGCAAAAGCCAAACCCAAGTTCCGCGATATCTTGTCCAAAAGCCGGGCAGTCAACATCCTTTCGGCGGCGCGAATGTTCCTGTTCGGCGCCCGGGATGTCTGGTTCGTGGTGGCCTTGCCGGTGTACTTGAGCAGCGTGTTCGGCTGGGATTTCTGGAGGGTTGGCGGCTTCCTGGCGGCCTGGGTGATTGGCTACGGTATTGTGCAGTCCTTCGCACCCAACATCACCGGCAAGAAAAGTGGGCATGTACCGGATGGTCGTGCAGCTTTTGTGTGGGCACTTGCGCTGGCGGGCCTGCCAGCCTTGATTGCGCTTGGGCTCGACAGCGGGTGGTCACCACAGACGGTACTGCTAGGCGGTCTCATGGTCTTTGGCGCGTTGTTCGCAGTGAATTCGTCCCTGCACAGCTACCTGATCGTGTCCTATGCCAACGAAGACGGCGTATCCCTGGACGTGGGTTTCTACTACATGTCCAACGCCATGGGACGACTGATTGGCACCGTGCTCTCCGGCTGGGTTTATCAGCTGTACGGTCTGGAGGCGTGCTTGTGGATCTCGAGCGTGTTCGTATTGCTGGCTGCCCTGATTTCCATCGCATTGCCAAGGCATGCCCAGGCGATTTGAAGGCATTCCGATGTGGCAGCGGCAAGGAACTGGGAACGACCCGCTGTGCCTGTAAGTCTACCGGTATCTACTCATTGGTAAGGTACAGCGCAATGGATAAGACAATCACCGTGGATCAATTGGCTACCACTGACCTTAGATCAATCAACGAGATATGGCTCGGCGGGACTCATACCCAGCTATGCCTATGGCGTGGCGAACAAGTCTTCACTCACGAAATGCTCAGCGAGGGCACCCACGATCAGAATGTCCGACGCCTGTGCTTGCAGTTGGTCGACCCTGACGATCAGGCCGCAGTAGCCAGCGTTGAGCTGATCGCGCGCGAACGGCTGAAAAAGATGGGGAAGGAGGGCGAGTTTTATCCGGCTGAGGAGGCGGACACTCATCAATGAGAGTGTCCGTCTCACGCTGTTTTTCAACGCCAGCAAATGGATGATGGCGTACGGTTTAATCGGCCAGTGTCCAGAATACGGGCGCATCGAATCCGTAGGTTCACTCCGCCAGGAGCGCTTCACGCTTCCATCTAGTTATCCAAGAAATCCGTGAGTATGTCTGTGGATAACCGCGCTGATGCTAGGTAGGCACAGCGTTTTAACGGGCGTTCAAAAAATGTACAGGCAGGTTGGCATCACCTCCTGCGGTAGGCCATTTGAATTTAAACAGGGTGCTGAAAATCGGGTCAGCTTGCATGCGAGCTCATTCTTTCGACACCCCGGTCACCACAGAAAGCGAATTCGATTCAGAACTTGGTAATGGGCAGCTCACCCTGCGTATGGTGGCCCAAGGCGTGAGGCTCAGTTTGGCGGTCATCACGATCGAGCCCACCTTCAAGGGCTGGAGCTCGATTGGGTCAAAGCGCCTACGTTGAACAAGCTTCGTTCGTGGATCAAAGGCGATCAATCCTGTTAACCGTTGATTGCGTTGCGACAGCGAAGCCAGGCCCCACGTTAAGACGGCGGGCTGAGCGAAGGAGATTTTCTTATTCCCGCGGCAGAGTTTAACCAGAGCAGAGTTGCTGCGAGGGAGGCGGCCACTATCAGGGTAAGCCACATGATGACCAACAGGGTGAATGTGACGCTGTTGTTTAACTCACGAAAAATGCCGAAGGCAAACGCCGTGTACCAAGACGCACCCGAAACCGCACCGGCTGCGAGAAATAAGGCAGCTCTCCTGCGGGAAACGCCAAAGAGCAGGGGGCGACTCAAGTCGCGTAGTGCTTCTGGCAACACAAACGCGTGGATGATTATTCCATTGATGGTCAAGACGATCACCACAATTACTTTCGCCCAGAGTTTAGGATTTTCAAACTTTTCCGGCGACTCCATCGCGTAAAGAGCAAGGAAACCAAGGCCTGAAAGCCACAGGAGGCATAGTCCAAGAGCGACCGCGTCGCTGATGAAGTGAAAGGTGCGTCCGAGTTCAACCGGGAGGCTACCCCTGCGCATCCAACGTAAAATCCAGAGGTCTAGCATCGTCGCTCCACCGAGCCCGAAGCACATACCGAGCAGGTGCATACCTACAAGGAGTGTCAGAACCTTCAGCTGTGGGAGCGGATCAGGCAATGGAACGCTGAACGCAAGTGTGTCCGCGAGTAAGTAGCCACTGCTGGAGAGCGCAAGTAGGCCGCTGAAAATCATGAGAGACGTTCGTGTTTTCATTTATTACGACCTTAGGCTAGCGTTCTTATTTGAACGCGTGCGCAGTTTATTTGCTGGAGAATAAGGTCCTTGAATTCTCACTGTTATGGATATAAGTGATTGCCGCGGCAGGAAGCTAAAGCTTGCTTCGGTAAGGTAATAAAGTGGCTGCTGTCTGCATCGTTGTTGCAACCACCCGCCACGGGATAAAACCTGGCTGGCGACGATGTCTTCACATCAGCAGGTGGCACGAGCGAGAACTTTCCTCATGAAGGAACCGGTGCTTGAGCATCGATCAAGCTCTGGCTCTTCAACTCCGCCCAAAAGGCTGGCGGAATACCGACCTTCATCGCCTGTACATTGGAAACTACCTGCCCCGGCGAACGCGCCCCCGGAATAATCGCGGACACTTGAGGATGTGCCGCTGCGAACTGCAGGGCGGCAGTATGAATGTCGATGCCATGTCGGCTGGCAATCGCCATGATTCGTCCGCGCTTTTCTACCGCTCCGGCAGGTAGATCCTGGCTGAAGTTATATCGGTTGCGGCCTCCCAGAAACCCATCATTCAGGGGTGTTCCAATCACGACACTCGTGCCCTTGCTGCTCAATGCCGGAAAGGTGTTGCGCAACGCATCGCCGTGGTCGAGGAGGGAATACTGACAGGCAAGCAACACGATGTCGGGCGTCGGGTCATCACTGGTCAGTGCCTGAACTACAGCATTCGGCGTATTGACTCCGAAGCCCCATGCCTTGATGAGTCCCTCATCGCGCATTTTTTCAAGCTCAACCATTGCCCCTGTGCGCGCAATTCGATACGCCGCTTCCCATCCGCCTTCCAGCTCAGTGTTATCTGGCGAGAGGTCATGGATAAAGACGATATCGATACGTGGCAGCCCCAGACGCTGCAGACTGTCTTCCACGGAGCGTCGCGTGCCTGCTGCGGTGTAGTCATATCGGTAGTTGAAGGGCGCTGGCGACTTCCAGATGGCATGGTCCGCGCGCAGGCCACCAGCGGCCGTCAATACGCGGCCGACCTTGGTGGAGATCACATAGTCGTCTGGATCTTTGTCATGCAGGAAGCGGCCCAGACGATACTCACTCAAGCCAAACCCGTAGAACGGCGACGTGTCGTAGAGCCTTACGCCCGCACCCCAAGCAGCCTGCAGGACCAGGCCCGCCTGCTCGTCGCTGATCGGCGCAAAGATATTGCCGATCTGCGTCCCGCCTATGCCAAAGCGTTGAGGCGTCATGTATCTCATTGTCTGCGAGGGCGAATTGAGGGGCAAGTCGGCGCGCACCTGCCGGCCTTCAGTGCGCATCACGCTTCCACGCTCTGTCAGCGAAGAGGGCGCTGGGACCGCAGCCACCGAATGTGCGACAGCCGATGCTGGCAGCAAAGCGGCTGCAACTGCACTGGCCGCCGAATAGGTAAGAAAATCTCGTCTGTCCATCCAAAACTTTCCTTTCGCGACTGAGGTTTCACGGGCTCATCGAAGCCGGTATTCGTGCTAGAAGTTAGAGCAACGAGGGTTGGCCAGGTGACCCTAATGCGCCATATCTTTTGCACAATCCTGCCGATGCACTTGTGCTGCTCACGCACTCTCAGCAAACTCGAGCTTTCCATATATAGGGGCGCATGTGATGACGAGCGGTTCCATCTCGCAGTTCCGTTTCAGCCATGTGCATTCCCTGGGCGTGCATGAACCCGCTCAGCCCAACGAACGCCGCCAGGCACTCAGACGGCTTATCGAAAAAGTCACTTTGCAGATTGGCTTGACCGAGGTTTGCACGACGTCGATTCCAGGCTTGACCTTTTATCGAGTGGCCGAGCCAGGTACGCCCAAGTACTGCATTTATGAGCCTTGCGTGGCGATCATTCTGCAGGGCGCGAAGGAGATCACGTTCGGCGAGGAAGCCTGTGAGTTCGGGCAAGGGACGTTTTTTGTCACTTCGGTCGATATACCCACACTGGCTCGCGTTAACGCGGCTAGCGAACAAACCCCCTATTTATCAATTGTGTTGAAGCTCGATTTTTCTCTGCTCAACGAGGTGATCCTGACCCTGGAGCCGCCAAAGCAGGAAATGGCTACTGAGGCGCGTGGCTTCGTATCCGGTGTGGCGACGAGTGAGCTGCTCGACGCGTTCGCTCGACTCGCCACGCTGATCGAACGGCCGCTTGAAGCAGGCTTGATGTCAGGCCTTATCAAGCGGGAGATATACGGTAGGCTGCTGCTCAGTGAAGCGGGGCATTTGTTGCGCAGCGTCACTCGCGATGGTTACCGAGACAAGGGCATCGTGAGAGCCATTGAATGGCTAAAATATCACTACGACAAACCGCTGCACGTGGCCGACCTCGCCGAACGATCAGGAATGGCCAGCTCTACCCTGCATCAC
Source organism: Pseudomonas sp. FSO-7 (assembly GCF_059579345.1). NCBI lineage: Bacteria > Pseudomonadati > Pseudomonadota > Gammaproteobacteria > Pseudomonadales > Pseudomonadaceae > Pseudomonas > Pseudomonas sp. FSO-7. The sequence goes on from NZ_CM184193.1 coordinate 2,699,166, forward strand.
CGGTTTCGCAAGCTGACAGGCACCAGCCCCATTCAGTATCAAAAATCGTTACGGCTGCAAGCCGCGCGCAGCCTGATGTTGACCGATAGGGTCGACGTGAACACCGCCGCGCTGCGGGTCGGCTATGAAAGCGTCGCCCAGTTCAGCCGCGAATACGCCCGACGTTTCGGAGCCCCTCCCTCGAGAGACATCAAGCACGCTCGGGAAAATGGCAGGCGGCTCGACTAGCCGCGCTACGCATGACGGGTGGGTATAGAGATCCCGGCGCGAAGTGACCGCGTCTATCACTGACTCACTTTCGCGGAGCGGCTGGCTTGAAAGTCGGCGGCTTTGCGTGAGGGATCTGACCGCATGATTTCGTAAGGCCGCACCTGTTCCAAAGTGGCCACCATGGGCTGTATCAGCAAGTGGAACAGACTAATGTCGTGGTAGTCTTCAAGAGCGCGCCCCTGGCAACGGACTGTTCTTGCAGGGGGACGGTCCACAACGTTGGAGTATGTTTTCCATAGGAGGTTTTGCATGCCCTGGAAGTCAAATCTTGGAGTGCTCGCCCTGTCTGCCGTTGCCTTTTCGGCGCAGGCCCAATCCGATCGTCAAGTGGTCGAGGACATGGTTACTCGCTCGGCCAATGTCTGCCCAGGCCACAGCACCGAGCGCACCACGCCCACCGTGAAGGCGGTGCCTGTCGGTGCGTTGCGGGTTATGCTTGACCGCGGCCTGGTCATGTGCCCCGACCGGCGCCTCGATGTCGACGCGCCGGCTGTGTTCTACGGTAGGGTTGGCGTATTCGAATGGAACCCCGAAGTGCCTGCAAGCTCGGAGGTGATCGCCAAGCAGATCGACGCCATGACCCGCAAGGACGAGTACCCGTCGGACACCTTGGTTTGGGATGCCAAGGGTATGCCACTTGAGCAGCGCACTGTGCCGGCTTTCGAACCCAAGCCAGGGGCTGCTGTGCTGTACAAGGTACGGTAAGCCCTATCGACTTCTGCAGAGCCGAAACGCCCCATACCTCTTATGAAGCCGTTGGAATGGTGCCGCCATCAATGACAAATTCGCTGCCCGTGATGGATGCCGCGCGAGGCGAAGCCAGGAAGGCAATGAGGTTCGCCACTTCTGCAGGTTTCGAGGGCCGGCCGAGTGGAATACCGCCTAGCGCGTTCATGATCATCTGCTTGCCGCCTTCGTAGTCGGTACCTGCTTCTTTCGCCAGGCGCTCGGCGAAGGCGACCGACGCCTCGGTTTCAACCCACCCCGGTGATACCCGGACAACACGCACGCCTTTTGGCGAGACCTCCTTCGACAGGCTTTTGCTGTAAGTCGAGAGCGCAGCCTTGGCCGCCGCGTAAGCGGTCGTTGCTTCAGGCAGAGGCAGCCGGTTTTGAATGGAGGTCACGTGGATGATGACGCCCTCGTTTCGTTCGAGCATGCTCGGCAACAAGGCACGGTCGATGCGCACGGCTGGAAACAGGTTCAGATCGAGCTCGCGTTGCCAGTGCTCCTCGTCCAGTGCAGCAAAGCCGCCACCCGGTGCCGATGAGCCGCCCAGTACGTGGACGATGATGTCGACGTCTCCCAATATTCGTTTGGTCGCGGCCACCAAGGTCTCACAACCCTCCCGGGTCGATAGGTCAGCCGGAACGCATAAGTCTGGCGGCATTTCGATGTTTGCCTGGCGAGCCGAGGTCAGCACTTTTGCGCCTTCGTCGAGCAGCAGCTCAACAACCGCTTTGCCGACGCCCTTGGTGCCGCCGGTAACCAGAATGCGCTTGCCTTTCAAATCAAGATTCATGGCGTAATCTCCCTCTCTGACGGTGAATTGATGACACCCAGTGATCTTGTCGCCCGCGGGATAGTTTGCTCAACTGGCATAAACGTAATGGCCAATCCCGATAAACAGGACAATCAAATGCCGGATCTTCGTGTAGGGCTTAACGAGTTGGAGGCGGTGACGGCCGTGGCGCGCCGGGCCTCGTTTCGACAGGCCGCTATCGACTTGAGTGTTTCGACGACTGCGTTGAGCAATACCATCGCGAAGGTGGAGTCGAACCTTGAAACGCGGCTGTTCAATCGCACCACACGCAGCGTGTCGCTCACCGAGGCCGGCAGGATGTACATGGAGCAAGTCGGGCCGGCGCTACAGGATGTTCGCGCGGCGCTTGAGGCGGTGCGCTCGCACAATGTGGGACCTTCGGGAGTCTTGCGCATCAATGCCTTTGCAAGTGCCGCGCGTACGACCCTGATGCCGCTGATTCTGGAGTTTTCGCGGCGTTACCCAAAGGTGCACATCGATCTGGTTACCGAAGGGCGTCTGGTGGATATCGTTGCTGACGGCTTCGACCTCGGCGTGCGGTCTGCCAATCTGGTACCCAGCGACATGATCGTCGTCCCGCTGGGCCGACCGCAACGTTACGCCATCGTGGGCTCGCCAGCGTACTTCGAGGTGCACGGCCAGCCTCGGACTCCAGCCGATCTACTCACTCATCACTGCTTACGGATCCGCCTGCCCAACGGTGCCATTTATCCGTGGCATCTGGAACGCGACGGGGAGGTCATCAGGCTGGATGTGAACGGGCAGTTCACACTGGACGAGCCTGGTCTTGCCAAGGCGGTAGTCGGGGCCGCCGTGGCCCTCGGTTTTTTCATGGAACAGGACGTTCAAGCCGAAATCGAGAACGGAGAGTTTGAGCGGGTTCTGGAGGATTGGACGCCAGCGCGAGACAACTTGTGTTTGTATTACCCGAACCGGCGCAACCCTTCGGCAGCGCTCAAGGCGTTTACCGACTTGGCCCGTGCCAACCTGGTTGGCAACGAGAGACTGGCGCTACGGAGCTGAGCATCCTTTTCGAGGTTGTTGGCTCGAACGGAGTCACGGGCGCATGCATGAAGCTCATAGGTCGTCAGTGGCCCGTACAGCCTCCACGGCCCGCTCGCCGATCACCACGCCCGGGGCCATCGTATTGCATCGCCTGATGCGATGACTGCTGCGAGGGAAGTGCGTTGCGTCCGAGCTTCCGCCACCCTGTCCTGAAACCGGTGGCAATCCATTCAGACGCCGCAGCGCTTCCCTCGATCCCGACGCAGAAGGCGCCTGGAATCACTGGCTCTTCTGAACCGCCTGGATGATGACTTTTGCGACATCTGCCGGGCGAGATTGTTGTGGCACGTGGCTGGCTTCGATTTCGGTGACCTTGGCACCGATCTTCTTGGCAAAAGCGCGTTGCAGATCAGGCTGGATCATCCGGTCTTCCTTGGCCACAACGTACCAGGTTGGCTTGCCTTTCCAGGCGGCGGCGCTGGTTTTGTCATCGAAGGCCGAGGCCCGGATCGGCCCTTGCGTCGCGGCCATTACCGCGGTTTGCTCTGGGGGAAGATCCTGGGCAAAACCGGTGGCCATGCCCTCGGTGGTCATGTACAGGAAACCGTTTTTGTCGGCGGCGATGTCTTTCACGCCGGACGGGGCAGGGTAGTCCTTGCCCAGGTCTTTACTGGCTTGACCGGCATCCGGAGCGAACGCGGCGACGTACACCAGGCTGCGTACTTTCTTGTCGGTGCCAGCCTCGCTGATGACGGTACCGCCCCAGGAATGGCCGACCAATACGACGTCGTTCTCCTGGTTGTTCAGCACACGCTGCGTGGCGGCGACATCGTCCGCCAGCGAGGTCAACGGATTTTGTACCACGGTGACCTTGATGCCTTCCGCCTGCAGCAGCGGGACGACCTTGCCCCAGTCGGATCCGTCGGCGAAAGCGCCATGGACGATGACGACAGAAGGTTGCTGCGCCGCGGCATGGACCGCGCCGCCGAACAATGAACAGGTCATGGCGAGTGTGAGGGCAAGGGCCTTGGGTTTGAACATGATGCGATCTCCTGTAGGGGGTGAGCGCAGTTTCAGCGATACTCGGCGGCTGAGGTATCGGTCATTTATCCGAGGCCATCAACAATGTTCAATCGGATACCCGGAGGAAACGACATGTCAGCAGGTGACTGTATCGAATTGGAAGACGCCATCCTGGCGTTGTCCATGGTGGGCGACCTGAGCATGGGCCAGCCGTTCGATCAGTCGCGCCGCACCGCCCGATTGGTGCAGATGCTCGCGCAGGCGTGCAATGGCGCTGGCGAGCACACCGAGATCGGACGTCAGGTGGCCTTGCTGCGCTGGTCAGGGTGCACCGCCAATGCCGAGGGCTTCACCCGACTGCTGGGCGATGACGTCGAGGGCCGCAACGCGATGCTGACGCAAACCCTCAGCGCGGCAGGCCAGCGAGCGATGCGCAGGTCCACGCCGCTGGCGCAGATTCATTGCGAGGTGTCCGGTGATATCGCTCATACACTGGGCTTAAGCACCGAAGTCGAACACGGGCTGCGTCATGTGTTTGAGCAATACGACGGCGAGGGGCGGCCGTCCGGCCTGCGTCATCCGCAGGTGCCGGAGGTGGTTTATCAAGTGTTGCTCGCCGGTGATCTGGAAATCCTGGCCCGCAGGCACGGTCTGGAGGCGGCATTGCAGTGGATCGCCAGCAAGCGTGATCGACGCTATCCAGCAGCGCTCGCCGCCCAAATGCTGCAACACGCCGAAGATTGGCTCGCTCAACTGCGCACGCCACATGTTGCTGCGTCGCGGCACACCGCACCATCGGTGCCGCTGACCCTTGTCAGCGATGTGATCGATCTCAAGCTGCCATGGCTGTCGGGGTATTCGCGACGTTCTTCGGAGCTGGTCCAAGAGGCCGCCAGGCTTTCGGGGCTGCCAGAGGCATCAGTAGACAATCTCGGCCAAGCGGCGCTGATCCATGGCCTTGGCCGCGCAGCGGTGCCCAATCGAGTCTGGAATACCCCGGGTGCGTTATTGGAAGGCGATCTTGAGCAAGTGCGATTGGTGCCTTACTGGACGTCGCGGGCCTGTAGCCAGATACCGGCGCTGGCAGTGTCGGGCCAGATAGCGGCCCATGCCTACGAGCGACTGGATGGCAGTGGTTACTTCCGCAGTCTCAACGGTGACGCGCTGCAAAGCGAACATCGCTTGCTGGCCGCGGCCCTGGCTTGGCAAGCGTTGCTGAGCGAGCGGCCGTGGCGGCCGGCCTTCAGTCAGGACGATGCCGCCCGCTTGTTGCTGGACGAGGCGGACCAGGGACGCTTTGACCGACGGGCCTGTCAGGCGGTCATCGCGGCGGCGCGCGGGGACACGATGATGACTGCCTGCAGGCCGAGCGCTAGCCTGCTTTCCGAGCGCGAAGCCGAAATTCTACGGCGTATCAGCACAGGAGGAAGCAACAAGGAAGTGGCGCGTCAGCTAGGCATCAGTCCGAGCACGGTCCGCACCCATGTGGAAAACGTGTTCCGTAAACTTCAATGTACCACCCGTGCGGCTGCGACCCTCAAAGCCCTGACGCTGGGGTTGATTTGAGGTTAAGTCGAATAAGTTTTTTTGGCGCCCAGGCAAAAGCTCAAGAAGCTGTAGATAGGATGGAGGTGGCGCTTGTGAAAGCCGCCACCTTCATTCTTGGCGTCGGCCGTGAGCCAACCTAACGGTCAATTGCGCATGCGCTGACGCTTGCGACTGACAGAATCATGCTGCTCGGAAAAATGGTTTAAGGTGCACAGTTCTGAAATGGATTTCTCAAAGGACGCGATTGATGGAAACTGCTTTGTCTCAACTCAGCGAGCGCTTGGACAAGCGCCGATTCACTGTCGCGAACAATAGCCAGGGGCTATCCGGTACCGGGACGGTATTTCACTACTTCGTCGAAGAAGGCACTATCACCAGCCACTACCAAGGCGGACGGATCCGTATAGGAAGCCAAATCGGACGCGTGACAGGCCCAGATACCATTGAGCTGCTTTACCAGTGTTTAACGACTGACGGGGAGATTCTCGCCGGTTGGTCGCGCGGTACAGTGGGCACTGATCAAGCGGGTCGCACAACGCTCCACTTCGTCTGGGGTTGGTTGTCGGGCGCGGTGGGAGGTGGCGAATCCAATTACATCGAGCTTGTGGACTAGCGGGCTGATCAGGACTTAATCAATCTGAAGCGATAGACCACGACCAGCACCGTTGGCCAGAACAATGTATTGGCAATGGCATGGAGACAAGCTGCCCACCGCCAGCTGACAACCCTCACATCCGATGATGCTCCAGCAGAAAGTCCACGAACACTCGCACCCGCGCCGGCATCGCCGAGCCACCTACGAACACCGCATGAATCGGCTCCCGGTCTCCGGGATTCCATTCTTCCAGCAGCGGTACCAGATCGCCGCGCTGCAGGTCCTCGGCGACGGTGAACTCGCCGATGCGCGCAATGCCGGCACCTACCCGTGCGAGCTGTGCCAGCGCTTCACCACTGCTGCATTCGATGTTGCCGCTGACCTTCAGGGAAAACGCTCTGCCGTCGCGGGTGAACGGCCAGTTGGGTTCGGCGCGACGGAAATTGAAACGCAGGCAGTTGTGCCGTAGCAGGTCTTCCGGTTCCTGGGGTGTGCCATGGCGCTCCAGATACTCGGGCGAAGCCACCACCACTTGGCCGGTGTCGCCGATCCTGCGCGCGGTCAGCGGGCTGTCGGGCAGATGGCCAAAGCGTACCGCCACGTCGGCCTGGCCGCCGAGAATGTCGACCACTTCGTCGCCGAGGGTGAGGTCGACGACGATGTTCGGGTAGCGGGCGCTGAATGCTGCCACCAAGGGAACGATGGTCTGCCGCCCATGGCCGAGGGCGGCACTGACCCGCAACCGGCCCTTGGGCACGCCCTGGTCGGCGATGGCTTCCTCGACCTCGGCCATGTCGGCCAGGATACGTCGGGCGCCGCGCAGGTAAGCCTCGCCCTCGGCGGTGAAGGTGATCGATCGAGTGGTACGCAATAGCAGGCGGGTGCCAAGACGTTGTTCGGTACGCGCGATGACCCGACTGACTGCCGAAGGTGTCAGCCCCAATGCACGCGCGGCGGCCGACAAGCTGCCTTCCTGCGCTACCGTGGCGAACACAGCCATTTCACCGGATCTGCCGTTGAAGTCCATTTGTGCTCCTTACGCAAAGGTGATTGCCAAAAATGCCATCTACCGCCAGTAAAGGCAGGATCGTAGCATCTGCGGCATAGATAAGGAGCCTGTCATGCGTATCAACCTTCCACTTGTTGCACTCGCCATGGGTGCCTTTGGCATCGGCGTCACCGAGTTCGCCCCCATGGGCATGTTGCCGGGCATCGCTGCGGATCTCGGCGTTTCCATTCCAGCCGCAGGCCTGTTGGTCAGTGCTTACGCCCTGGGCGTACTGTTTGGCGCGCCGCTGATGACCCTGACCACCGGCAGGATTTCCCGACGCTATCTGCTGATCGGACTCATGGCGATTTTCACCCTGGGTAATCTGATGTCAGCGCTGGCGACCGATTACTACAGCCTTATGGTCGCCAGGGTGGTGACCTCACTGAACCACGGTGCGTTCTTTGGCGTCGGCGCCATCGTCGCCGCCAGCGTGGTCGCTCCGCAGAAACGGGCCGGGGCGGTCGCGGCCATGTTCATGGGCCTGACCCTGGCGACCATCGGCGGCGTGCCGCTGGCCGCCTGGTTTGGTGAACTGTTCGGCTGGCGCAGCGCATTCTGGGGGATTACCGGCCTGGGGGTGGTGGCCATGGCCGCGTTGTGGTTCGCCCTGCCCAATGTGCCGACGCCGAAAAGCATCGGTGTGCTGGCCGAAATTCGGGTACTGGGTCGTGGACCGGTGTTGGGGGCGTTGGCCCTGACTGTCGTCGGCTCAGGTGCGATGTTCACCGTCTTCACTTACATCGCCCCGATCCTGAGCGGTGAGACGCATGCCTCCACCACCTTCATCACGGCCATGCTGGTGCTGTTCGGTGTCGGGCTGACGCTGGGCAATATGTGGGGCGGCAAGGCGGCGGATCGCTCGATAGACCGCACCCTGATCGTTTCGCTGAGCGTGCTGATTCTCGTTTTGCTGGCATTCACCGTACTGATGCGCTGGCCGCTGCCGGCTGCGGTTGCCATCTTGATCTGGGGGATCGCCAGTTTTGCCTTGGTACCTCCATTGCAAATGCGTGTGATGGAAGCCGCCAAGGACGCGCCTAATCTGGCCTCGGCAGTGAATATCGGTGCCTTCAACTTTGGCAACGCGATTGGCGCGGCGCTGGGCGGCGCGGTGATCAACGCGGGGTTGGGTTACCCGGCGATTGCCCTGGCCGGAGCGGCAATGGCTGGCCTGGGGTTGCTGATGGTGCTGGCTTTTGCCAGGCGTTCCAGAGTGGTTGCGGCTGCGGCGTTGTGACGGAGGCGCGAATGCTCTCGGTGCACATGTCCTCGGCCGACGGGCTACACAGAACGTTTGACCAGACGCCAAGTGGCTAACTAGAGTGCATAGCCATACGGCTGCCGACTGCCATGGACATCCAGATGAGCGACTTATCCCTGCTGCTTGCCTTCATCGCTGCTGCGTCAGTGCTCACGGTTACTCCCGGCGTGGACACCGCCATGGTGCTTCGCGCTACAGCGACCGGCGGTCGACGTTCGGCGGCGATGGCCTCTATCGGTATCGTGCTCGGGTGTCTGGTGTGGGGGGCCGCGGTGTCACTGGGGCTCGGTGCCCTGTTGCAAGCTTCGGAGTGGGCTTACCTTGCGCTGAAAATCGTCGGTGCGGCGTATCTCGTCTGGTTGGGTGTCAAATTGCTGCTGCGGCCTCGGTCAACGCTGCAAGGGCAGGGGAACGAGAACATGGCTATCTCTGCGCGTGACGCCTTTATTCGCGGTTTATTGACGAACCTGCTGAACCCCAAGATAGGTGTCTTCTACGTTACGTTCCTCCCCCAGTTCGTCCCCAGTGGCGCGAGCGTGGCCGGCTACTCCTTCTTCCTCGCGACGTTACATGTGCTGTTGACGCTGGCCTGGTTCGGCATTCTGGTGGCGGCGACGGTGCCACTGAGCAATTTCCTGAAGCGCCCGGCGGCTTTGAAGGCGCTTGATCGGCTCACGGGCGGCGTTTTTGTCGCGTTTGGGCTCAAGTTGGCTGTTTCCAATCCGGCTTGAGCCGAATGCCGTATTGCCAGTGGATGACTCATGCGTCCAACACGGCATGCCGATGGACTTCCTGACTACGATGCCTGCGATTCCACGGCTGGCCCTTTCATCGCCGTAGCCAGTCCTGCCGACAGCCTTCAAATGTCATCGACGGCTTGGGTGCGCGAATAGGTCCGCCACGGTGCAAGCGCCCCTTCGAAAAGTGAAAAGGCTCGATGCAGGAAACCGTTGAAGCGAGCGGCATCACGCCGCAGCCCTGCCTGTTGACCGCCAATCAGGCACAGATGGGCCACCTGTCCAATCACTTCCGCTTGGCCTGGCATAGGGACCAAGCGGCGGCACGTCTGTATCGCGAAGTCCAGTCGTCTTGTGTCAACACGCTGCTGAAACTCGCCTACCAACGGATCGTGCAGCGACCAGGCTCGGATGGAAACTTCCCGCCCAGGCTGTTTCTCAGCGGCAATACTCAAGTAGCGTTTCAAGATTTCGCCCGCGCTGCGACCCTGGGCCGCATAAGTGAGCATGCGCTCCGTGTAGTCTTCTTCCCAAACGGCCAGCAAGGTGCGGACAAAGTCTTCGCGATTGCGGAAATGGTGATAGAACGATCCGCGGGTCACATCCAATCGACGCGATAGACTCTCCGCCGAAACGCCAACATGCCCTATTTGGTCGAGGGCCTCGAAACCAGCCGCGATCCAATGGTGACGAGTTAGTTTTCTCACCTGTTATTTCGCTCCAGAGTCAGCGCCATACAGACTGTGTATGGTGCGTAACCGATTGATACGCTGCGAACACCCGCAAAGATGGCCGTTGCGTTTTGCACGCCAGCACTTTTCATGGAGCTCGCCTTGAAGAAAATCGTTCTGGTTGCTTTCGACCAATTCACGGATATCGACCTGTTTCTGATGTGGGACATTCTAGGCCGCAACACTGAGGACTGGCACGTCCGAATATTGGCTTCCAGCGCTATCGTGCGATCGGCGCACGGCCTGGCTGTTTCGGTGCACGGTCCGCTTTGCGAGGCCAATAGTGCCGACGCAGTATTGTTCGTCAGCGGCAAGGAAGGAATACCCGCTGCACTGGCCGCGCCAGATTTCCTGCCGTCGTTTGAACTTGACGCCAGGCGCCAGCGAATCGGCTCCATATGTGCCGGAGCATTCATTCTCGAACGCCTTGGGCTGCTCAGCGGCCAGGCAACTACCCACCCGGATGCACGATCGGGTTTGCAAGCCCTGGGACTTGAGCCCATGGACCAGCCTCTTGTATGCCAGGGGAACGTCGCGACCGCTGGCGGATGCCTTTCGGCGCTCTATCTGGTGGGATGGTTGGTTGAATCCTGGTTCGATGTCGACAAGCGCCGTGCGACGTTGCTGCCTGTTCTGCCAGCTGGGCAGCAAGCGCTCTATGATGCCTTGATCGGGCTCAGTATCCGACAAGGAGAAGTGGGCGCTTCCCAACAAAAAACGCGACATGGCATGTCGTCTAATGGATAGTTGGAACTCAGGAGAGACCCCGATGCCCCGAGAATTGGAGCTCATTAAGTCGGTGCCAGTCCCCACGAGGTCCGGCATCACCCACCTCTACCAGTCGATGAACCTGGCGGACGCTTTTGCGATTCGGCTCCCTGCGGGCACATCTGGCGATCCAGATCTGTTGGCTCGATTCATTCTTTCCCATCAGCCATCCTGGATCGGATGGCTCATGAAAATCCGAGACACCATCGTTGTCTGTTTTGGTCTCAAGACAGCCAAACATTTGGCAACCCTTGCTGATCGGGTTGGCGTCTTCAAGGTCTACAGCACGAACCAGACTGAAATCGTGTTGGGAGAGGACGACAAGCACCTCGACTTCCGGATATCGATCCTGTGTTCTGGAGAGACAGAGCCAGAAGGCAGTCGCCAACTCGTCTTTTCAACCGTGGTCCAGTGCCACAACCGCCTAGGCCGGGCCTACATCTTCGTTATCGCTCCATTTCATCGCTTGGTCGTCAAGGCCAGCCTCCTGCGCGCGGCGCGTATCGGTTGGCCCTTGGCTGCCCACCCTTAAGACTGAGAGCACTGTGTGCAAAAATGGATCTCTGGAAAGAGGTCCATTCTGAAATCCTCCACGGCCGCGAGCGAAGCGGGCACGTTGCGACTATGCTCATTGCCACTGCAGGCAATCTATGGGTTTCAATGATCGGCCGCCAAGGAAAGGAGTCTGTATGTGTCTAGTCCTACATGCCCGGTTCTATTGTTGGAATGACCGAATGAGCCATCTGGTAACAGGTGTTCATCGGCGCATTTTGATCCCTGGGCGACCCATCGTCAGTTCGTGAGCATTGGCGCGAGACGCTTGGTCTGGCCGCTAGAGGCTGCCCGGCTACGAGCTCAAGTTGAATGCCTGTTCCAAGCTTCACATGGTCGACGATCTCCAATCTGCAGGCCGATTTCTCCAAACCAGATCAAACAGTCGATCCAGGCTGTCGGCAGGTGCAGGTGGATGACTGTTGGTAAATCCCAAGCACGATGGAGAACAGCATGAACACCAAACCGATCCACAAGATCTTGTGGCGCTTCGCTGGCTGCGTGACCGGGCTGGCGATGGTTGTCGCCCATCCAGCCCAAGCCGCCGACGGCGGCATCGTCCGCGCCCCTACCGCAAGCCATAGCATTGCCTTCAGCAACTCCTACGCGGGCAGCGATTTCCGCAAGGTGATGGTGCGCAACTGGCAGGAGATTGCGGTCCAGGCGCAAAAGGATGGCTTGATTCGCGAGGCTCCGGTGGTCAGCGCGAATAACTCGGCGTCGGAACAAGCGGGCCATATCCAGGAGATGATCGTCAACGGCGTGAACGCCATCGTCATCCTGGCCGCGTCCGACACGGCCCTCAACGGGGTGATCCGCGACGCCTGCAACGCCGGCATCGTGGTGGTGGTCATGGCCAGCCTCGTCACCGAAAGCTGCGTCTACACCGTGGATTACAACTGGTCTGCCATGGGCCGCGTGGAAATCGATTATATCGCCGAGCGCCTCAAGGGTAACGGAACGCTGCTGGAGATCCGCGGCATTGCCGGCGATGCCACCGATAAAAACATCAGCGACGGCATTCGCAAGGCCGCCAGCGACTATCCGGGCCTGAAGTTCGCCAAGACCGTCTACGGGAACTGGACCGCTTCCGTCGCACGCAAGGAGGTGGCGCTGGCGCTGCCGTCGCTGCCCAACATCGATGCCGTCGCGACCCAAGGGGGCGACGGTTATGGCGCGGCCATGGCGTTCAAGGCGGCAGGGCGCCCTTTGCCGATTATTGTGATGGGAAATCGTCAGGACGAACTTGCCCTGTGGAAACAGGAGCGCGATGCCAATGGCTACGAGACCGTTTCTGTCTCCGCCTCCCCGAGTGTCTCCCAGGTGGGGTTCTGGGTGGCCCAGCAGATTCTGGCGGGCAAGCAGGTGCCGAAGTTTGTCGAAGTGCCGCTGGTGCGTATCGATGGGAAGGACCTGGACGCCTGGCTCGCTACGATGCCGGTGGGCGGCGCCGCCAATCCTTCCTATGACCAGGCTTCCGTTGTGGCGATGATCGACGCGGCCATCAACAAGACGGCGCCGCCGACGCCGTTGCCGGAGGTGACGAAACAGTAGTGGCGGACGGGAGGCGAGGCGCCATGTCGACATTCCGACCCGCCACGGACAGGCCCATTGCCGTCAGGATTGGCCTGGCGGTCGCCGCGCTGGTGTTCCTGATGCTGGCGGTGTCGCTGGTGAACCTCTACGGCCTGCGCGGCATGGTACGTGCGGTGGATTCCGCCAGCCATTCCGCGGAAATCCTGGCCTCGGTCAACGGGGCCACCGGGCGGGTGGAAAACTTCATCGCCACCCGCGACCAGGAAAGCCTGTCCCAGGCCGAAGGCATGGTGGCGACGGCTATCGCCGGTCTCACCGCCATCCCGGTGGCCGAGGCACAATCGCTCAAGGGCAGTCTGGAACGGCTCGCTACGGCGATCGCCGCCTTGCGGGCGGCGAGCCTGACCATGGATGGCGAAACGGAGAACATGACAGCCCACTACGGCCGGATGCGAGAGGCGACGATCCTCGTCGAACAGGGCATCGCCGATGGGTTGAAAGGGCTTGAGTCCCGCACCGTGGAGCACGAGGCGCGGGTGAGCAACGTCGAAAGCGCCCATCGCATCCTGGATATCCTGCGCAATGGCGAACGGATCATCACCGCCAATCTGGCCAGGATGCTGGTGACCGGTGACGGGGAGGCCGCTACTGCGGCGCGGAACGCCAGCGCGGCGCTCCAGCCTGTGGTCGAGCAATTGCACGAGTTGATGGGCGCGCCGCAGGAGAGAGAAGCCCTGGAGCAATTGGCGACGGCGCTCGCTGCTGCCAGCCTGGCGGTCGAGCACCTCGACGAAGCGCCCAAGCTCCGGGGAGGCGAGGCTTTGCGGCATCTCGCCGCCGTCGCGGATACGGCCGAGCGCCTCGAGGCAATGTTGGGTGAAGTGGAGGGGCACGTGGCCCATGACGCCAGCGACATTCAGGCAGCAACCGGTCTGCTGCGAAATGCCGCCGCGTTGTCCAAGCGTTTCGCCGAGCGTGTTGCCACCCTGGAGGCGCAGACCTTGTCGTTTCGCCTGTCACCGTCGGCCGAGGTCGCCGGCTCTGTTGGCCACATCCTGGACGAACTTTCCCGGCTCTCTCGGGTTCTCCCGGCGTCCGTGGGACTGCAAGCCAAGGCTACGCCCCTGACGGTCAGCGATCAGATTGCCGGCTACCGGGCGGCATTCGCCAGGTTCCATCAGGCGAGCAACGCCTTGAGCGACGCGCGCGATCAGGTTCGCAACGAGGCACGGAGCGCCGGCCTGTTGGTGGCGCGCTTCGCAGGTGAAGCGCGCTCCGACGCCTTGGTCCACAATGATCGCGGCATGCTTGCGACGATCGTTGCCGGTACCGTCGCCATCCTGCTGGCCGGCGCCATCGCCTGGAGCACGTCGCGATTTATCGCGCAGCCCATCGTGGCCCTGGCCTCGGTCATGCGCCGGCTTGCGGCCGGCGACCTGAACGCCGAGATCGCCAGCGCCGGACGCGGCGACGAGATTGGCATCATGACCCGCGCCGTACGGGTGTTTCAGGAGAATGCCCTGCGCATTCGGGTGCTGGAGGCCGAGGCCGAGGCCGAACGACAGCAAGTCCAGGCCTCTTTGGAAAGAATGGTCGCCGAACGGACCGACACGTTGCACCACCAGACCGAGGTGTTGGAGGCACAGGCCATCGAGCTCATTCAGGCGCGCAACCAGGCCGAGACGGCTAACCAGGCAAAGAGCGATTTCGTGGCCACGGTCAGCCACGAACTGCGCACCCCCTTGACCCTCATTCTCGCCCCCTTGGAGCAGCTCTCGGCGGCGACCACCCCGCCAGCGGACTGGCATGTGCAGATCGACCGCGCCCAACGCAACGCGTTGCGCTTGATGAACCGGGTGAACGACATCCTCGATTTTTCCAAGGCCGAAGCGGGCAAGTTTGAGCTGTGTCCAACACCCATTGACTTGAACAAGATGGTGGGGGTGCTGGCCGAGGACGCCGCCATGGTGGCCGCGGGAAAAGGCTGCACCTTGACCTGCAGCATCGACCCCGCGCTGGGTACGGTGTTTCTGGACCCCCAACACTTCGAGAAAATTCTTCTCAACCTGGTGAGCAATGCCATCAAGTTCACACCTGCCGGCGGCACCGTGCACCTGGCCGTCACGCCGCTCGATGGCGAGCGATTTGAACTCGCGGTGCAGGACTCGGGGATTGGCATTGCGCCTGACAAACTGCCGCTGCTGTTCCAGCGTTTTTCCCAGATCGACAATTCCGCAACGCGTCACTACAGCGGTACAGGCATTGGTCTGGCCCTGGTCAAGGATCTGGTCGAACTGATGGGGGGTGAAGTCGGTGTCAGCAGCGAGCCCGGACGGGGTTCGTGCTTCTTTGTTCGACTTCCACTGGGGATCGAGCCAAACACCGTGCCGATCGAAGCCCGCACGATGCACGAGCGATCGTCATCGAGCACGACAAGCACAACCGAACAGCGCCACCTGCGTTTCGACGACGGTCGCAGTGGCAGTCACAACGACCGAGCTTCGACCCAAGGCGCAGACGACGAGCAGCCAGCGGAACATGCCTCGCGATCCAGAGTGCTGGTGGTCGACGACAGCCCGGAAATGCTGGGCTATCTCAGCGAGCTTTTGCGAGACGATTACATCGTCGCCACCGCAACTGATGGAGAGCAGGCCTGGGCATTGCTGCAGCTTCGCCCCATCGACGTCGTGGTTTCGGATGTGATGATGCCCAAGCTCGACGGCTTTGGCCTGACAGCCAGAATCAAAGCCAGGGCCGGTTTTGCCCATTTGCCCGTGATCCTGGTGACCGCCCGCGGCGGTAGCGAGGCCTGCGTCTCCGGGCTGGAGAGCGGTGCCGATGACTATATCGCCAAACCCTTTTCGCCGCTGGAACTCAAGGCGCGCGTACGCGCGGCGCTGCGCATGAGCCAGGTGCAAACCGAACTGCATGCAAAATCCCGTCAGGCGGGCATGGCCGAAATCGCCACGACGGTGCTGCACAACGTCGGCAACGTCCTCAACAGCGTGAACGTATCGGCAGAACTGGTCAGCAGCCAGATGCGCACCTCCAAAGCCCGGGGACTGGGCAAGGTGGCTCAGTTGATGAACGAACACGTTCACGACCTGAGCGACTTTCTCACCAAAGACCACAAGGGAAAGATGCTGCCCGACTACCTGCTCAAGCTGGCGGGGGTGGTGGCGGCAGAGCAACAGAGCATCATCGAAGAACTCGGACAACTCACCAAGGGCATTGACCACATCAAAACCATTGTCGCGGCCCAACAGTCCTATGCCGTTGCCGTCAGTATTGTCGAGACAGTGCCGGTCGCAGCGTTGATCGACGATGCCTTGCGCGTGAGTGCTGGATTGCTGGCCCGCCTGGAGGTGACGATGGTCAAGGACATCGCCGACTTGCCCCTGTTGCCGTTGGACCGGCACCGGGTGCTGCTGATTCTGGTGAACCTGATCGGTAATGCCAAGCAGGCGTTGGACGGCGTGATCGATCGCAGCCCATGTGTCACGCTCAGCGCTTCCCTCGCTGAAGGGCAGGTATTGCGTATCACCGTGGCCGACAACGGCAATGGGATTGCGCCTGAGCACCTGCCGCGTATCTTTTCCCATGGCTTCACGACGCGCAAAGACGGTCACGGTTTTGGCCTGCACAGTTGCGCGCTGGCCGCCCAGGAAATGGGTGGCAGCTTGACGGTGCATAGCGACGGGGTTGGTCAGGGCGCAACCTTTACCCTCGATATTCCTCTTGAGGCTTCGCTGAGTAAGCGGTGAATACCGGACTGCAGAGGCTACTGGTCGACGATCGGCTGCGATGGGCGTTGGTCGCCTCGGCCGGCTTTGGCGCCTGGCCACAGCAGCGTGGCCAGGCCAATGGCATAGACAACCGCAAACAGCACGTAGGCGATACGGGTGGAAAACAGCTGGGGCGTTTCTGTCGGCAACGGTGATACACCGAGCCCGAACAGAATAAGGAAGGTCATGAGCCCCCCGCCGAATACTTTGCCAGCGGCGTTGCCCATGGCGGCTTTGCCGGCAAACAGCAGGCTTACCAGCAGCAGAATCAGCGCCACCAGCCACAGGGTTGGCCGCAGTTCGAACAGCGTAAAGGCCAGGGAAGCCACCACCCCGCCCAGCAGGTTGACCACCACCAGGCCAAGGGCGGTGCGGCTGCTCATGCCAAGGGAAAACTGGCTAAGCAACGAGGCCACCGTGATGGGGACGACCATCGCCGTGGCCAGTCGCGGGTCGCTCAGGCACAGGGCAATCATGCCCAGCAGAATCGCCGCGCTGGCCATGGCCTGGTGAATCACCCGCGTCAGCTCGCGCGGCTGTGGGATTTGCGGGTCGGTGTGTTCACCTGCAGGGTCGGGCAGCAGCGCATGGGCGCCCCAAGTCAGCAGCAAACCCAGGCTGACCGCCTTGACCAGCACTAGCACGATGGACTCGCCCAGATCGCGCTGCACGATATCGAGCATCGGCACCACAATGGCAATGACCAGCATCAGTGCCGGTCCCGCGCCGCCCCGTTGTTGGCCTTGCGCGGTAAAACAGGCGAAATAAAACAGCCACAGTACCGGCAGGAGCACCCACGGCCGCTCACCGAGCACGCCGGTAATACACACCAGCAGCGCGCCGGCCAGCATACTCACCAGCAACGTTATCAATCCCTGAGATAGCCCTGGCGCACGGCGGTTGGCCAGGAGGAACTGGATGGCGAACAGAGGCGCGAGAAAAGGCAAAATGTCGTCCAGGACCAGACCCGTGCACAAGCCCACGGTCACTGCCAGGGCGACGCGCAATCCCTGGCGTTTGATCCGCAGCAGCTCCAGTGCAGCTTGCCCATCAATTGACATAATTCAGCCAGGCGCCCAGGCGTGTCATGAATGCCCCCAGGGCATTAGTCACGGGGTTGTCATCGGTATAGATCACCACGGTTACCTGTGAGCCATAACGCGGGCCGATCGGGTGAGGTTCCTCCACTATCAGGCGTACTGGAAAGCGCTGCGGGTCACGCACCCAACCACTCTCGTTGCGCACCGAGGGCAGGGGGGCGTTGCTGCTGTCCTGTTGCGCGACACCCCAGCCCACGCTTTCAACGCGGCCCTTGAACACGCGACCTGGCAATACATCGAACACCAGCTCAGCCGGGTCGTCAGCCTGCACATGTTCCAGGCTGTTTTCCTTGAAGGCGGCAGACACCCATACGGTGCTTCTGTCGATGAAGGTCAGTGCTGGCTGGCCAGCGCTGACGACCTGGCCAACAGCGAGCTGGAGGTGGGTGATCACGCCATCGGCGGGTGCAATGACTTCGGTACGCACCAGATCGAGCCGGGCTTTTTCCAGCGCGGCCAGGGCTTGTTTGAATTGCGGGTTGTCGTTGCCTTTGGGCCCTAATTGCTGGCGCGCTCGTTCCAGGTCGGCTTGGGCTTTGCTCACGGCCGCCTCGGCGGAGCTCAGCGAGGCTTTGGCTTCATCCTGGCGGGCGGGGGCGAACACGCCGCGCTCGACCAATTGATTCACCCGCCGGGTTTGCTCGCGTATGTTGTCGCGCTGTGCACGCGCCGACACCAGCTGTGCCTGGGCGGCATCCACCGAGGCGGTGCTGGCACCCAACGTCTGGCCGGTTTCCTCCAGCCGTGCTTCAGCCTCGCTGACGACAAGCTTGTAGGGTTGCGGGTCTATACGAAACAGCACCTGGCCGGCCTTCACCCGGGCATTGTCGAGCACCGCAATTTCCGTCACACGGCCACCCACCTCGGCAGCCATTTCCACCACATAGGCTTGCACCACGGCTTGCGACGTCGAGGGCGTGCGCCGCTCCATAAAAATGGCGAGGGTAAACATCACGGCGATCAACACCGCAACGCCGAGCGCAATGCGCCGCAGTGGATTGGCTGGCGCAGGCTTTTCAGGAGGCGGTTCAGTCTGGCGCTCAGGCTCGATGGAAACGGGCGAGTTCTGTGTTTCGGGCATGTCGGCACCTGTAAGTCATGGCAACTCAAGAAAAACTGACAGCGCGTCGGGGAGAGGCGATCCGGGGGCGTTGGCTCAGACCGGATCACTGGCCGTGACCCGCGCGGTGCGGATAAACAGCGCGCGCAATTTCTCCCAGAAATTGCCACCCAGTACGAAGAAGCTGCCAACCAGCAGTGCATCGCCAAGCAGTTGCAATGCCCAGCTATTGGGACGCAGACCGGGCGCGAGGGTGTCGACATAGGGTTCGAGGAAGGAGCACACCAACGGCAAGCAGAACATCACCAGGCCAATACGGTGGCGGGTGACGCTGACCTCCTGTTCAGCGCTGGGCACAAGGCCTGACACATAGCTGAACACATGCTGCTTGAGCTCTTGAAAACCCGCCTTGCCCATCACGGCGATGACCAGCAGCAACAGCACCTTGTTGATGATGAACAGGGCGCCGGTGATCGCCGCGATGGTAGAGCTGGGCACATCCGCGGCCGCTGCCAGGGGCACCAACAACCACAACGTGAGCATGAGACAAAGAATGGCGATGCCTAACTTGAAGCGCCATTTCGCGGACGTTGCCGGAGACTGTGCCGTGGCCATGCTGCCTTACCTTTCTTTAACATTGTTATTGGTTGTGGTCTGGAGCGAAATTGAGCTTAGCAGCTGGATTGCCAACGCATTCAGTCGTGTCAGTTTTTCTGCGCCTGCCCCAATCCATTACGAAAAGGTTGGCGCTGAGGCTGTGGGTCAAGGCGACCTGAGTGGAGCCTCAAAGGGGGATGTGGGTTGTCGACAAGACCTGGCGCAACCCCATGAACGAGCGAATCTGACGAACCCCAGGCAGGTAAAGCAATTGCTCCGCGTGGAGCCGGTTGAAACTGTTGCTGTCCTTGGTGCGCAGCAACATGAAGTAGTCGAACTCCCCCGTCACCACATGGCACTCCATGCAGCCGGACACTTTTTGCGCGGCCGCCTCGAATGCGGCGAAGGATTCCGGTGTGGAGCGGTCCAGCACTACACCGATCAAGACCACCATCCCCGCATCCAGCGCTTCATTGTCCAGCAGTGCGACGATGTTCTTGATCAGGCCGACCTGCTTGAGTCGTTCGACGCGCCTGAGGCAGGCCGGGGCACTCAGTTTCACCTTCTCTGCGAGCGCCACGTTGGAGATGGAGGCATCCCGTTGCAGGACCTTGAGAATAGCGCGGTCGGTTCGATCCAGTGGGTGCGGCACCGGGCCCGTAGTGTCCGGCTTCTTGTGAGTATTTGTTGCTCTCATGTTGAGTTCCACGCATTAAAAGTATGTTTCATGTTCTTTGATGGAAATTATGTTTTTCCAAATGATGGAAACTTGCAACACATATTTTTCGAATTCTTCTTAATATTGAACTCATCGAAGCCCCTCCTGAAAGAGCCTGGAATGCGGCTTTTTCCCTTTCGGTCTGGCGCTTGGATATCCCATATCAAGGAGCAGAGTCATGAACCTGAATCGTTTTGAACGTTATCCGTTGACCTTCGGTCCTTCTCCCATCACGCCCTTGAAGCGCCTCAGTAAACATCTGGGGGGCAAGGTCGAGTTGTATGCCAAACGTGAAGACTGCAACAGTGGCCTGGCCTTTGGTGGGAACAAGACACGCAAGCTCGAATACCTCATTCCCGAAGCGCTCGAGCAAGGCTGCGATACGCTGGTCTCCATCGGTGGCATTCAGTCGAACCAGACCCGCCAGGTCGCTGCAGTCGCTGCCCACTTGGGCATGAAGTGCGTATTGGTGCAGGAGAACTGGGTGAACTATTCCGACGCGGTGTATGACCGGGTAGGCAACATCGAGATGTCGCGGATCATGGGCGCTGACGTGCGGCTTGACGCGGCAGGCTTCGATATTGGCATTCGGCCAAGTTGGGAAAAGGCCATGAGCGATGTCGTGGAGCAGGGTGGCAAACCGTTTCCGATTCCGGCGGGTTGTTCCGAACACCCCTACGGCGGCCTCGGTTTTGTCGGCTTTGCCGAAGAAGTGCGGCAGCAGGAAAAAGAACTGGGCTTCAAGTTTGATTACATCGTGGTCTGCTCGGTGACCGGCAGTACGCAGGCGGGCATGGTTGTCGGTTTCGCGGCTGACGGTCGTTCCAAGCATGTGATTGGTATTGATGCTTCGGCCAAGCCGGAACAGACCAAGGCACAGATCCTGCGCATCGCCCGGCACACGGCTGAGCTGGTGGAGCTGGGTCGCGAGATTACGGAAGAGGATGTGGTGCTCGATACGCGTTTCGCCTACCCGGAATATGGCTTGCCCAACGAAGGTACGTTGGAAGCCATCCGGCTGTGCGGCAGCCTTGAAGGGGTGCTGACAGATCCGGTGTACGAAGGTAAATCGATGCATGGCATGATTGAAATGGTGCGTCGTGGTGAATTTCCCGAAGGTTCCAAAGTGCTTTACGCACACTTGGGTGGAGCACCGGCGCTGAATGCCTACAGCTTCCTGTTTCGTAACGGCTAAGCGTAGAACTGCTTGGAGTTTCCTGTGGGAGCCCCTGTGGGAGCGAGCTTGCTCGCGATTGCGTTGGTTCAGTGTCTACAGAAGTAACTGACAATCGCTATCGCGAGCAAGCTCGCTCCCACAAGGGATTATGTCAGCCAGGCTCACGAATCACGCCGGGAGTACCACCATGCATGCGATATCGCAGTCTGCAATCTGGGTGAAAGAACCGCTGGCCGATACCCGGGTCGTCATCGTGACCAGCGCCGCTTTGCCCAAATATATGATTGACCAGTTGCATATGGAGATCGACGACTGGGACCAGGTTGCTTATCTGGTGGTCCAGCAATCCAGGGCGTTTATGCTCGACTGGCTGCAATTTGGGTCCAACCCAATAGCGTCGGCGCCGGCGACCACCTGCCGGGCCGGCCAACTGCTGCACGGCGTATCCAAAGGCTGTTTTTTACTGGATGTCGAAGCCAGCCCGATACCCCGTCTCACCTGGCTGGGATCAGTCTGCGGTCACCCACTGCGTGTCCTCAAACTGGGAGACGCAGCCTCCTATGCAGCGATCGATAAACAGGTGGAAGAGATTTTATCGGTGACGCGGACACTGGTGAAAAGCGGGTTACAGGAGCGCTGTTTCAGCTGACAAAAGTCATCGCCATTCATGGCTGAATCGATTACCCAAAATAGAAAGGCCAAACCCATGAGCCGATCTGCCGACTGTGGTTCTAAAACCATGAAGTGGATGCGTGAGCCTTCGAACTGTACGCACATCGTTGTCGTAGTGTCCGCAATGGACAGTGATCATATTGACCTGATACATCATGGCTTCAGCTGTTTTGACAATATCGCACTGGTGCAGGTTGAACCTCCGGATATTGGGACTGACAGGTGCGTTGAAGTACACGTAGCGGGGTGTGATTACAGCTTTCTCGTTTGCGGTGAACTTGAAGAGTATCTATTGAACAATCTTTCCGTTGGCCATCCGTGCATTTACCAGATAGGGCAAGGCAACTGGGCCGAGCGCTCCGTCATTGACGCGGTAGAGCACGTCAAAAAACTCGCACGATTGAGCTATTCGCGCCGCCTTGAAGCGTTGCCCGACATTTGCAGGAGATGCCCATGAACCTGTCCGATATTCATGCCCAATGGCCGGGCCAGACCACTGAAGATGCTCAAGAAATTGCTGAGTGGCGGGACGCCTTGCTGTCGGTTATCGCCCATAGCGGCACGGCACAGGCCAAGCAGATCCTCGACATGCTGGTGGCTGTGGCAAGCGCCTCGGACATCGGTTGGCGGCCCAGCCATGGCACGCCCTACATCAATACCATCGGTGTTGAGCGTCAGCCGGTATTTCCAGGGGACCTGGCCATCGAAGAGCGGCTGGCCTCGATCATGCGCTGGAATGCGTTGGCCATGGTTGCCAGGGCCAACCACGCCTATGGCGAATTGGGCGGCCATATCGCCAGTTATGCCAGCGCGGCGGATTTGTTCGAAGTGGGCTTCAACCATTTTTTCAAAGCGCGAACCGAAGGGCGCGGTGGCGATCTGGTGTTCTATCAGCCGCACTCGGCGCCAGGGGTCTATGCTCGGGCGTTCCTCGAGGGACGCCTGGAAGAACAGGACCTGCTGCATTATCGCCAAGAGATCGGCGCACGCGCCAAGGGGGCCCGAGGGTTGTCGAGTTACCCGCATCCTTGGTTGATGCCGGACTTCTGGCAGTTTCCGACGGGCTCCATGGGCATTGGTCCGATCAGCTCGATCTACCAGGCGCGCTTCATGCGTTACCTGGAACACCGAGGCCTGCAAGACAACGCCGGGCGAACCGTCTGGGGCGTGTTTGGCGACGGGGAAATGGATGAGCCGGAAAGCATGTCGGCCCTGACGGTGGCCGCCCGGGAAGGGCTGGATAATCTGGTCTGGGTGGTCAATTGCAACCTGCAACGGCTGGACGGGCCGGTGCGTGGCAATGGGCGCATCATCGACGAGTTGGAGGCGTTGTTTGGTGGGGCAGGCTGGAACGTCATCAAACTGGTCTGGGGGGGCGACTGGGACGGTTTGTTTGCGCGCGATACAGATGGCGCGCTGGTCAAGGCGCTATCCAGTACCGTCGATGGACAGTTCCAGACGTTCGCGGCAAAAGACGGGCGCTTTAACCGTGAACATTTTTTTGGTCAGAACGAGGCGTTGGCGCAGTTGGCACAGGGCCTGACTGATGAACAGATCGACCGCCTGAAGCGTGGCGGTCACGACATGGTGAAGATCTTCGCCGCTTATCAAAGCGCATTGCTCGAAGGCAACAAACCCACCGTGATTCTGGCGCAGACCAAGAAAGGCTTCGGCATGGGCAATGCAGGGCAGGGCAAGATGACCGTGCACCAGCAGAAGAAGCTCGACAGGGAGGCGCTGATCGCGTTCCGCAATCGTTTCAACCTGCCGTTGACCGACGAACAGGCCGCCTCGTTGAGCTTCTTCAAACCCGATGAAGACAGCACTGAAATGCGCTATCTGCATGAGCGTCGCCGTGCATTGGGTGGGTACATGCCATCGCGCCCTTCGACTGCCGAATCATTGGCGGTGCCTGACGTCAGCAGCTATGGCGGGTTTGCCATTGGTGCCGAAGGCAAGGAAATGTCCACCACCATGGCGTTCGTTCGAATGCTCAGTGGTTTGCTGCGGGACAAACAACTGGGCCCGCGCATCGTGCCGATCGTGGCGGATGAAGCGCGTACGTTCGGCATGGCCAGCCTGTTCAAGCAGATCGGCATTTACTCCAGCGTGGGGCAGCGATATGAGCCGGAAGACATCGGTTCGATCCTGAGCTATCGAGAAGCGCTGGACGGCCAGATTCTCGAAGAGGGCATCAGCGAGGCAGGGGCGATCAGTTCCTGGGTTGCGGCGGCGACCAGCTATTCGGTACATGGCTTGCCGATGTTGCCGTTCTACATCTATTACTCGATGTTCGGCTTCCAGCGCATCGGCGACCTGATCTGGGCGGCGGCGGATCAACGGGCCCGCGGTTTTCTGCTCGGGGCCACCGCAGGCCGCACGACATTGGGTGGCGAAGGTCTGCAGCACCAGGACGGAAATAGTCATCTGATGGCGGCGATGGTCCCCAATTGCCGGGCTTACGATCCGGCATTCGCCGGCGAGTTCGCGGTGATCCTGGATCACGGCATGCGCCAGATGCTGGAGCGTCAGGTGGACGAGTTTTATTACGTCACCTTGATGAACGAGAACTACCCGCAGCCCAACCTTCCTGAAGGGGTCGAACAGGCCATTATCAAAGGCATGTATCGGTTCGCCCGGCATGAAGTCGAGGGGGCGCGTGGACGTGTCCAGTTGTTGGGTTCCGGCGCCATCCTGCGCGAAGTGATTGCCGCCGCCGAGTTGCTGGCGAGCGATTGGGGTATCGACAGTCAGGTCTGGAGCGTGACCAGCTTCACCGAGTTGGCACGTGATGCCCGGGAGGTGGAGCGCTGGAATCGATTGCATCCTGGACAAGCTTCGCGCTGCAGCCATTTGCAGGCGTCGCTCAACGACTCGGCGCCGATCATTGCCTGCACGGACTACGTTCGCGCCTTGCCGCAGTTGATCGCCAGTTATCTTGATGCCCGGTACACGGTACTCGGGACCGACGGGTTTGGCCGTAGCGATACCCGCAACCGGTTGCGCTGTTTTTTCGAAGTGGATCGCCACCAGATTGTCTTGAGTGCGCTGACTGCACTGGTGCATGAGGGGCGTCTGGACGCCAGTGTTTGTGCCGAGGCCATTGAGCGGTACGCCATTGACGTGGACGCGGCAGTCCCTTGGGATGCTTGATTTCAGGGTTGGTGTGTATATCCGTTGCTGCGGTAACGGCCACTTAGGGTTCCGCCCTGACGGCGGGTCACTTTCGAAAAGCCCGGAAGCCGGCCCAGTCGAAAGTAACCAAAGCGCTTCTGCCCCACCACTCGGTGCCTCGCCTAGGCTCGGCATGCCTGAACGAAGGCATTGCTCCGTGGGCCCGCCGCGAAGGGCCATCCATGGCCCAGCGCGGCTAACCCGGCATCCATGCCGGGTTGCCCACTGCACAATGCCTGCGTTCGGCCAGCGTGGTTTAACGGGGCGTCCAGATCAAGATCCAAAGCAAGAGCAAGAGCGGGACACATGCCGGCATCTATGTAGCTGAGCCTCCGCTATCGCGAGCAAGTCCAACATCCATGTGACTGAACCACCGCCTTCGCGAGCAGGCTCGCTCCCACACTGGATCTTCAGCAGACACAAAACCCACATACACCGTAAAAACCTGTGGGAGTGAGCTTGCTCGCGATGAGGCCAGCAAGCCCAACATCCATGTGGCTGAGCCTCCGCTATCGCGAGCAAGCTCCCACACTGGATCTTCAGCAAACACAGAGCCCATGTGCACCGCAAAACCTGTGGGAGCGGGCTTGCTCGCGAAGAGGCCGGCACATCCGACATCACCGCAAACTGACACACCCTCTTCGCGAGCAAGCCCGCTCCCACAGGGGAAACGCGGTCCCCATCAAAAACCAGGTTGGCTATCAGGCCGCCTCGTGGCGGACGTTGATCTCGGGCGCCCCGTTAACCACGCTGGCTGAACGAAGGTGTTGTGGAGTGGGCAACCCGGCATGGATGCCGGGTTAGCCGCGCTGGGCCATGGATGGCCCTTCGCGACGGCCCACGGAGCAATGCCTTCGTTCAGGCATGCCGAGCCTAGGCGAGGCACCGAGTGGTGGGGCAAAAGCGCTTTGGTTACTTTCGACTGGGCCGGCTTCCGGGCTTTTCGAAAGTGACCCGCCGTAAGGGCGGAACCCTAAGTGGCCGTTACCGCAGCAACGGATATACACACCACCCGTCCAGAAAAACGCGAATAGATTCCCCCCCCAAAAAAAGCCTCAACTGCCCTAGCCAACAGCCAGAATAGTCCCCACCAACGCCAGAGCCCGAGGCACCAGCGTATCCAGTTCCAGATACTCACGCTCGGTATGGACTTTGCCACCCACCGGCCCGAGACCACACAGCGTCGGAATACCCAGGCTGGCGGTGAATCCAGAGTCGGCACAACCGCCGGTGAACTCGCCTTCGACACTGAAACCCAGCGCCAGGGCTTTTTGTTGGTAGAGGTGCAGCAACCGTTCACTGTGACGGGCCTCCATCGGTAGAAAGGTGGTCGCTTCCTTGAGGATGGCGCGGGTGCCGATCAATTCTTCTTCCGCGACGATGGCCAGGATTGCGGTAAGGATTTGATCCCAGTGCTTGAGTTCGATGAAGCGCACGTCCAGCCGGGCGCAGGCGCTAGGCGCGACGGTGTTGCTGGAGGTGCCACCGGATATCAGGCCCACATTAGTCGTGATGCCTGCCGCGTAATCGGTCAAGGCATGGAGCTTGACGATCTTGCGTGCCAGGGCTTCGATGGCGCTGGCTCCGTCGGCATGGTTGACCCCGGCATGCGCCGCGCGCCCGCTGACTTCGATGATCAGCGTGGCGCCGCCTTTGCGTGCGCTGACCACATTGCCGCTGGCCCGGCCGGGTTCGGTATTGAGCACGGCACGCGCGCCACGGGCGGCTTTTTCGATATGGGTTCTGGCGCTGCCGGAGCCGATTTCTTCGTCGCC
Source organism: Pseudomonas sp. FSO-7 (assembly GCF_059579345.1). Taxonomy (NCBI): domain Bacteria; kingdom Pseudomonadati; phylum Pseudomonadota; class Gammaproteobacteria; order Pseudomonadales; family Pseudomonadaceae; genus Pseudomonas; species Pseudomonas sp. FSO-7. The sequence goes on from NZ_CM184193.1 coordinate 2,725,844, forward strand.
GGTATACAGAACCTGCACCGGATAGGGTAACTCACCGGCGCGTTTGAGAGCCTTGAGCGCGAAGCAATTGAGCACCAGGCCGCCTTTCATGTCGGCGACGCCGGGACCATAGGCGAGGTTGCCATCGCAGCTGTAGCCGCGCGTCGTGGTGGTGCCTTTGGGGAACACCGTGTCGCGATGGCCCAGCAACAGCACTGGCTTTCCAGAGGCGCCTGGCACTTCGGCGAGCATCACGTCGCCAAAACCATCGACCGGCATGCGCTGGAGCAGGATGCCGTCAGCTTCCAGTTCTTCCGCGAGCAGCGCCCCCACCGCGTCGACGCCCGCCTTGTCATAGCTGTTGGAGTCGGTGTCGACGATACGCTGCAGCAACGCTTCCATGGCGTCGCGCTGGTCAGCAAGCCAGTTCAGCGCCTGTTGTGGCGTGGCGCTCATTGCGCCTGCGCCCGTAACTGATGTTCCTGAGTCAGGCGTGCCGCGTCGTTGCCCAGGTCCCAGAACAGCCCGGCCATGATTTGCAGGCTTTCCTTGACCACCGGTGCCAGCAAGTGCTCGTTCGGCGCATGTTGCGAACAGGCCGGGTACGAGTGGGGCACCCACAATGTTGGCAGGCCGAGCACGTCCGCGAACACGTCGTTGGGCAGCGAGCCCCCGAGGTTTGGCAGCAGCGCAGGTTTTTTGCCGGTGGTCTGTGTCAGGGAGTTGAGTGCCCAATTGACCCACGGGCTTTGCGGGTCCAGCCGAGTGGCATGCATCACATCGATGCGGCTTTGCTTGACCTCGACATTGCTGAAGCCATGGGCGTCCAGGTGGGCACGCACAGCCGGGATGAAGGTCCTGTAGTCACTGTTCACCACGAAGCGGATATGGCAATGGGCATTGGCCTTGCCGGGGATCGCATGCACGGGGGCGTCCGGGTTGCCGGTCTTGAAGGCGATGACGTCGAGGGTGTTCCAGCCGAACACCTTTTCGCTCAGCGAGAGCTGCGGGTTACCCCAGTTGGCGTCGATTTCCGGATCGCCCGGACCGCCACCCACTTCAATATCGGCCAGAGCCTGGCGAACCGGCTCTGGCAATGTCTCGGGCTGCAGGCCTGCCACTTTCACCCGGCCCTGTTCATCGACCATGCTCGCGATGGCATTGGCCAGAATGATGCCAGGGTTGGCCAGCAACCCGCCCCAGTTGCCAGAGTGATGGGCGCCTTCGCGCAAATTGACCACCAGCTCGAAGTTGAACACCCCGCGTGAGCCGAGAAAAATCGTCGGTCGTGATGCCGCCAGGCGCGGGCCGTCCGAGGCGATGAAAATATCCGCCGCGAGCGCTTCGCTGTGGGCGGCACAGAACGCGTTCAAGCCCGGCGAGCCTTCTTCTTCGCCCATTTCCAGTAGCAGTTTGACGTTGAAACCCAGCTTGCCGTCGCGAGCCTTGAGCGTTTGTTCCAGCGCGGTCAGGTTGATCAGGTGCTGGCCTTTGTTATCCGCCGTACCGCGGCCGTACCAGCGATCGCCCTCGACCGTGACCTGCCACGGTGACAGGCCCTCACGCCATTGGGCTTCATAGCCCCGGACCACATCACCGTGGCCGTAGCTGAGCACGGTCGGCAGTTCGGGATGTTCGATGCGTGTGGCGATCATGAAGGGGCCACGCTCTGCCACCGGGTTGTCATAGATCTTGACGCTGAAGCCCATTGCCTCGACATGCGGGGTGATGAAGTCATGGAGGTAGCGATACAACTCGGGCTGGCTGTCCGTTGCCTGGCTTTCGGTGTGCAAGGCGACGCTGCGTTCGAGCAGATTGAAGAAGGCGCCGTTGTCGAATTGCGCTGTGGTGTTGCTGATGGCCAATGAACGACTCATGAGTGGACAAGCTCCAGTGTTTGGGCAGGATTGTCGTGAAGGTGGCAACGCACGTTGCCGCCGATAATTGAATCATTGGCCGGGTAGGCCGTTTTGCACGGAGCGAAGCAGCTCGGGCAGCGCGGGTGAAAAGCGCAACCGGACGGCGGTGACATCGGATTGGGAAAGGTGCCGTGCAGGCCGATATCGGGAATGCCCAGACGCGGATCGGGCGTGAGCACCGAATCCAGCAAGGCACGGGTATAGGGGTGGCCGGGTTCAGCGAACAACGCTTCGCGAGTACGCTCTTCGACGATGCGCCCCAGGTACATCACCGCGACCCGGTCGGCGAGGTGTTCGATGACCGCGAGGTTGTGGCTGATCAGCAGATAGGTCAGGCCGAATTCGCGCTTGAGGTCTTGCAGCAGATTGAGAATCTGCGCCTGCACCGACACATCCAGTGCTGAGGTGGGCTCGTCGCAGATCAACACATCGGGACGCATGATCAGCGCCCGTGCGATCGCGACCCGCTGGCGTTGCCCACCGGACAGCTGACTCGGGTAGCTGTCGATGACCCGCTTGGGCAGGCCGACCACATCAAGCATCGCTTCGGTCTTCTTGCGCCGCTCGGCTGGGCTGCCGATGTCATGCACGATCAGCGGCAGGGTAATGATTTCGCGCAGCGTCTTGCGTGGGTTCAGGGAGGAGTACGGGTCCTGGAATATTGGCTGAATGTGCCGGGACATTGCCTTGCGATCCGTCGCCGACAGATGTTTGCCATTGACCAGCACGTCGCCGCTGGTAGGCGGCAATAGACCGAGCAGTAGCTTTGCCAGGGTACTTTTTCCGCAACCGGACTCACCGACCAGACCGAGGGTCTCGCCACGCATCAGGCGCAGGGAAACGCCATCCACGGCTTTCAGGAGGGCGGCGGGTTTGAAAAAGCCCTGGTTGATCCGAAACTCGCGATGGATGTCACACAGCTCCAACGTGATGTCTTTTTTCATGACCTTGCGCGCTCCATAAGACGAATCGGTGTCGGGGCCGGTGCGGCGAACAGGCAGCGCGCCATGTGCCCGTCCTGCTCGACTTCAGGGATGTCTTGGGCGCAGGCCGGTATCGCCTGAGCGCAACGATTGCGGAACGCGCACCCTTGCTGTTCGCCGACCAGGCTTGGCACCAGGCCTGGAATCGAACCCAGGGCCTCACCCGGTCTGGTCTGTCCAGGGATTGGAATACTGGCCAGCAGACCACGGGTGTACGGATGCTGCGGGTTCTCGAACAGTTGCAGGGCAGGGGCGGTTTCGACGATTTCCCCGGCATACATCACGGCGACCCGATCGGCGATCCGGGCCACGAGCCCCAGGTCGTGGGTGATGAAGATCACCGCCAGGCCGAGTTCTTTCTGAATGTCGCGAATCAAGCGCAGGATCTGCGCTTGAATGGTCACGTCCAATGCGGTGGTTGGCTCATCGGCGATGATCAGGTCCGGTTCGCACATCAACGCCATGGCAATGATCACCCGCTGGCGCAAACCGCCAGACAGTTGATGCGGATACTGACGCAAGCGCTCGGTGGCATTGCTGATACCGACTTTCTCCAGCATCCGCCCGGCGTGAAGCAGGGCATCCTTGCGCGACACCTTGCGATGCCGGGTCAGCACTTCGCTGAGTTGATCGCCAATGCTGTAGGCCGGGTTCAGCGAGGTCATCGGTTCCTGGAAGATCATCGCCAGACGGTTGCCGCGCAGGTCGCACATGTGCCGTTCGCTCTGGCCGATCATGTCGATACCGTCCAGCGTCAGCCGGGACGCCGTGCGTTTGGCCTTGCGTGGCAACAGGTCCATCAGCGCCAGCGACGTCAAGGACTTACCGCAGCCGGATTCGCCGACGATGCACAGCATTTCACCGCGCTCGACTTCAAAGTTCAGACCGCGCACTGCATGCAGCATGTCATCCGGCGTCGGGCTGTTGCCCATGGGGATATCCACGCGCAGGTTTTCTACATGGAGTAGTGCCATGTTCGGTACCTTCTATCAGTTACGGTCGCCTATCAGTTACGGCCGTCGGGCAGGATCAGATCGCGCAGGCCATCGCCGACCAGGTTGATGCCCAGCACCAGAATCATCAGGGCGACGCCGGGAATGGCGATGACCCACGGGGAAAAGAACATGTAGGGTTTGCCTTCAGCGATCATCAAACCCCAGGACGGCGTCGGCGGCTGCACGCCAACCCCGAGGAATGACAGGGCCGACTCCAGCAGGATCGCGTGGGCCATTTCCAGCGTCGCGACGACGATCAGCGCGCCGACCAGGTTGGGCAGGATTTCACTGACCAGAATGCGCAGGGTCGAGCAGCCCAGCGCCTGGGCCGAGGCCACATATTCAGCATCGCGAATCTGTTGCACCGAAGCCCTGACCACCACCGCGAAGCGATCCCATAACAGGCAGCCGAGCAGCACGATCACCACTTTCAGCGAGCCGCCCATCAACGAGGCCGAGGCCAGCGCGACCATCACGACGGGCATCGCCAGCCGAGTGGTGATCAGGTAGCTGATGAACGCATCGACCTTGCCGCCGTAGTAACCCGCCAACAGCCCCATGACGGTGCCGATAAAGCCGGAAATAAGCGCCGCCGCGATGCCGATGAACAGTGAGATACGTGCGCCGTAGAGCAGGCGTGACAGGTAGTCACGGCCCAGCTTGTCGGTTCCCAGGACGTATTCCCAGGTGCCATTGGCCATCCATGCCGGCGGTTTCATACGCAGCATCACGTCCTGCGCATAAGGGTCATAAGGCGCCAGCCACGGGGCGAAGAGTGCGCTGGTGAAGATGATCAGCAACAACACCGTGCCGATGGCGAAACCCCGATGACGAAAGCTCTTGCCAAGTATTCGGCTCAGGCTGCTGGGGGGTGGCAGGTAGTCATTGATCGCGAGGGTCGTGGGGGTGCTCATGTAAACCTCCTAGCGCACGCGAATGCGCGGGTCGAGCAGTGCGTTGAGCACATCGGCCAGCAAGGTGAGGATGATGTAGATCACGGCAATGAGCAGGACCACGGCCTGTACGACTGGAAAGTCATCACGGGCGATGGCGTCCCAGGCGAGTTGTCCGATGCCTTGCAGGGAGAACACGGTTTCGATCACCACCGAACCGCCGAGCATGAAGCCGAACTCCACCGCCGCCAGCGCGACCACCGGAATCAAGGCGTTGCGCAGTGCGTGCTTGAACAACACGCGGGCGGGGCGCAGGCCCTTGGCGCGGGCCGTGCGGATGTAATCGGAACTGAGCACATCAAGCATGCCTGCCCGGGTCAGACGCATGATTGCCGGCGTCGCGTAGTAGCCCAAGGCAATGGCCGGCATGACGAAGTGCAGCAGGGTCGAATTGCCGGACACCGGTAGCCACTTGAGCGTCACCGCGAACACCACGATCAACATCAGCGCAAACCAGAAACTGGGCATTGCCTGGCCCAATACCGCAATGCTCAAGGCCAGTCGGTCGACCCAGGTGTCGCGTTTGACCGCGGCCAGCACGCCCAGTGGGATCGCCACCAGCAAGGCGATGCCCAGCGCCAGGGCACCTAACCCGAGGGTAATGGGCAAGCGGCTGGCGACGAGGCTGTAGACCGACTCCTGAAAGAAAAAAGAGTTACCCAGGTCCAGCCGTAGCAAATCGCCCAGCCAGTTGAAGTACTGGGTCGGTAGCGGTTTGTTCAAACCGTATTGCACGCGGATTTGTTCGATCTGTTCGCTGGTGGCTTCCGGTCCGCCAATGGCGGTGGCCAGGTCGCCGGACAGATGCAACAGAGAAAAGCTGATCACCGACACGGTAATGGCGACGCAAACAGCGATGCCCAGACGGCGCAGAAGGAATCCAAGCATGGCAAGTTTCCTCATATCCAATGGATGACAGGTGTGAGGACGTGTCCGTGGTGCGGGTGAGTCCGCAAGCCACGGCACTCTCGATCAATCCGCTCGGTGGCGGATTACTTCCAGCTGGACTGAACGAAACGCGGTAGCTCATCCGGATAGGGCGTGAACGCCAATTCGGAGGTGTAGGCGTAGTTCATCGAGTAGTTGAACAGCGGCGCCCAGTACGCCTGTTCGCTGATGCGCTGCAACGCCTTGCGGTAGTTGTCCTTGCGCAATTGCGGGTCAAGGGCGTTGTCAGCGGTCTGCAACCAGCCCTGGACTTGTGGGTCTTTGATGTTGTCGTCCGGGTTGCCCTTGAACCAGGTGCCGGCCGACGCCGAGGTGTCGAGGATCGAGAACGAGCCCCAGGCCTGAAACGACATGGGCACCTTGCCGCCACGTTGTTGATCGCGCAGGGCGGCGTACTTCAGGTAGCGCAACTTGGCGTTGATGCCCACGGCACGCAGGTTGCCGATGATGGCTTCGACGTAATCACGGTCGCGATAAGCGAAGATTTCTGTCTCGAAGCCATTGGGGTAACCGGCTTCGGCGAGCAGCGCCTTGGCCTTGGCCGGGTCGTAGTTGTAGACCGTGGCCGCGGAGGTATCGCAGCCGAACTGGCCTGGATAACAGGCAACCTGCAAGGGCTTGGCTTCTCCACCCACCAATTGCGTGGCCAGCGCATTGCGGTTGATCGCATGGTTGATGGCCTGACGCACCTTGAGGTGCTTCATCGGCGAGTTTTCAGTGGAGGTGCCTCGAGCATCAAGAATCAGGAAGCCGATGCGCATGGTTTCGCTGCTGGTGACGGTCAGGTTCGGCATACCTTTAAGGTCGACGGCCTGATCCGAGGTCACACGCCAGGTCCAGTCGACACCGTCGGTCATCAACTCGGCCAGGCGGGTTTCTGCATCCGGAATCACCCGGAATTTCAGGTGACCGATATGGGGCTTGCCTTGTGGGCTATCCGGAAAATAGTCCTTGTTGATCTCCATGGTCACGCCTTCGCCAGCCACCACCGATACGGCTTTATACGGCCCGGTACCGATTGGCTTGCGGCTGAATTCGGCCAGGCCAACCTTCTCGAAGTACTGCTTGGGGTACATCGGAACGGCGTTGGACAGGTATTCCAGTGCCGGAGGGAAAGGCTTTTTCAGATGCAGGCGGACGCTGTAGTCACCGGTTTTTTCGGCGCTCTTGATCCAGTCTACGTTTTGCACGGTGACGACTTTCGCTTCGGGCGACACCACGTAGTTGAGGGTGAACACCACGTCGTCGGCGGTGAAGGTGTCGCCGTTGTGAAATTTGACGCCTTTGCGCAGCTCAAAGTCGAGGGTGGTGTCGTCGACCTGGGTCCAGCGGGTGGCCAACATGGGTTTGTATTCGCCGCTGCTGGGATCGCGGTAGATCAGGTTGTCCCAGATCAGCCGGCCGAGAATCACCCCTTCGCGCAAATCGTTGTGATAGGGGCTGATGTTTTCAGGCTCGCTGTCGGAAGCGTAAACCAGGGTGTCGTTGGCTTTACCGGCATGAGCCGGAAAACTGCTGATGAGGCCTGTCAGCGCAATACTGCAGGCGAAACCTTTGATGCCCATGCCGTCGTCTCCGTTGGCGAGAGTGGTTGAATCAAAGGGCAGCGAATCGCAAATGCGTAAAGGAGGGTGAGGAGCTCAGGTCATGTTTTTTTGGTCTGGACACGAATGTAGGGAAAGGCTATCAATGCCACAAGAATAATATTTCGATACTTGCGTTGCCGAAAAGGCAATTCCTGGGGGCGCCGATGCAGCTGTATGGTGTGCAGTCCACGGCACTGCGTTATTTTCTGGAAGTCGCGCGATGCGGATCGATCAGTGAAGCCTCGATGCGCCTGAATGTCGCAGCCTCAGCGGTGAGCCGACAAATTGCCAAGCTCGAGTTGGCTCTGGACGCCAGCCTGTTCGAGCGTCGTGCCCGAGGCATGGTGCTCAGCGAGGCGGGGGCGCGCCTGGCGGCCTATGCGCGCAAGTCGCAGCTTGAGGCCGAGCAGGTGGTGCTGGAGATTACCGAGCTACATGGTTTGCAGCGGGGCCATGTGCACGTTGCCTGCTCGGAAGGGTTTGCACTGGAATACATGCCCAGGAGCATCAGTGCGTTCAGGCGTGAGTATCAGGGCATTCATTTCACGTTGGAGGTCTGCGCGCCGGCCGAAGCGACCGAGAAGGTTCGTTCCGGCGAAGCCGATCTGGCGATGACCTTCAGCCTGACGCCGCAAAGGGAAATCAAGGTCGAACATGTCCTGAGCGGGGCGATTTTTGCCGTGGTCGCCAATTCCCATCCCTTGGCCGGGCGTGAAGCGGTCAGCCTCGCTGAGCTGCAGCCCTGGCCCATTGCGTTACCCAAGGCCGACACCACGATACGGCAGCTATTCGACATCTGTTGCGGTGTCCAGGGGTTGTTGTTCGACCCGGTGTTGACCACCAATTACGTTGCGGCGCTCTATAGCTTCGTCCGCGAAGAAGGCGTTATCAGCCTGGCCAGCGAAATGACCTTGCAAAAGCAGGTGGCGGACAAGGTCCTGCAATGCGTGCCGATCCTTGACGAAGGCATGCAGGCACGACGCATCGAACTGCAAAGCATGGCTGGCCGCAATTTACCGGCAGCGGTGTGTGCATTCCGGGACTTTCTGATTGCGGACCTGGCGAAAGCGAAGCGCTGAGTCGGGTGAGTGTGTTCTCACTGTTTGAACATCAGCCGCTGCGCTGTATCTGCTCCAGTATCAGGCTGTCGGTGATGTTCATGTCGTCCAGCAACAGAAACATCTTGCTCAGCACCTCGGCCATTTTCCTGTCGGTGTCGGCGAACGGCAGGTAGAACGCCGTGACGTTGCTGCCTGCGGGCACGATGCACAGGTAGTTGCCGGGTTCGATATGGATGGCGGCGCTGCCCAGGTGAATACGGTAGTTCGCACGCTGGCCGCTAATGTGCAGAAAATGCCCTTCGCATCTGACGTTTTGCAACCCTAGCCCTTGGATCAACTCGCCGACCAGTTCGGTGCGTCGTTGCAGGGTTTCGTTGCTGGTGCTGTAGCTGTCTGCGGCGTGGGCCACGGAGACCAGCAGGTCGGCGTCGCGCATGATTTCCGAGAACAGCAGCGGCGGTACTTGCTCAAGGGGTATGGCTTTCTGGTCGCGGTAGAACGCAATCGTGTCGAAGGTAAAGTGTTCTGTTTCCGAGAGGTAATGGCCGGTATCCAGAAAGTTGAACAGGGCGTAAATGCCGTGCTCTTTGCTCTCGTAATAGATGTCCTCGACGCTTGAAGTCGACCAGTTGCGGACCTGCAGCAACCGGGCGGCGACTTTGCCTTTCAGGCGGTGGCCGGCAAATCGGTTGGACCACAGGCCGGTGTCTCGCTCGGCAGGGGTGAGCAGGTACAACTCGCGAAAGGCTTGTTTGAACGGCTGCACGCGGCGATGGTTGACCACTTCTTTCTGCCAGGCCGACAGTTGCCCTGCCGTGAACAGATGAAAAGGGTGCGCAATACGCAGGTTCTTTTCAGCGACGTGTTGGCGGCCTTCAAGGTCAGTCACCGTCAGCGTCGCGGCATCGAGCCAGCCCAGCGCAGCGTCGTCGGCCTGCACGATCAGTTGCTCCAGCAGCAGGCGAACCGCCGGCATTTTCAACAGCGGCTTCAGGTCGTCCAGCGCCAGGGTTTCGCCGCTGCTCATCATCGCTTCCAGGGTACGGCAGAAGCGTGCGATCTGTTCCTTGAGCTGGGCCTGCTGCGTTTTGAGCGCGACGAAGTCGGCGTGCTTGCGAATCGCAGGTGGTGCGCTTTTGAGCGTCTTGCCGGCTTTGCAGATGTGCAATGTGGGCGACAAACCGTCGATGACGAGCGTGACGTCATAGCCATCGATGGACGCGGCTGTCACGGCGGATTCGGCGATCTCTGACTCCATGGCCCATTCCAGGCGAATCGCCGAGGGGTAACCGGCGACACGCGCTAGGTTTTCCAGGCCTGCCTGCACCGCTGCGTGGGAGTTGGCCTGTCGCTGAGCTCCGTATTTACGCACCTCTTTGTGCAGTTTCTTGAGCGTCAGGTAGCGCTGGCGTACGTCGTCCGGCCCTGTGACGGGCAGCAAGCCATAGATGCGCATGGCCGGCTGTGCGTGGCGGGTCAACTTCTTTTCCAGCGCCGCTCGACCGATGCCCTGGTAGGCGTCGAGCAGTACACGCGTCTCGGGAAACGCCCAGTGCGAGGGTTCGAGCGCCGCGAGGTACTCGCGCAGGTGGCCTGGGTCGGCCTCGGCCAGCGCCTTGTCCAGCAGGTAGCGGTCCACCACGCCCACGGTTTCATCCAACGTATTGGGCAGGTCCGTGCCCCAGCCGGACCGAGGTGCCAGGGCGATGTTCAGGTATTCACGCTGGAAGGCTTGCAGATCACTCCAACCGAGTGCGTCGAGCACCACTCGGCTGGCTTGTCCGGCGTAGGGCAGGGCGGTGAGCAGGGTAGTTCTTGAAAAGCCGGACAACGTCGCGAGCAGCTCTGGGGATTGGTTTTTGGGCAAATCCTGAAGCAGTAGGAAGTGTTGGAGCATCGCAGCCGTGTAGCCGAAGCTGTCGAAGTCATCCGGCGTCATGCCCAGTCGCTCGATGACCGACAAGGCCTGCAGCAACCAACGGGTCTGATACACCTCGACCGAGCGGAAGGTGTCAGCCAGCCGCTCGGCATTATCGGGCAATCCAGCCAGGGCGTCCTCGACGTAACGAACGGTGAAGTTCGCCAGTTCAGGGGGGACTGCAGCGGGTTTTTCAGTGGGGATGTCATCACTCTGGGACGGCTCATCATCGACGTCTTCCGGGTTCTCGTCGTTTGAATCGTCCTCGTCGAAATCGTCATCGGCGTACCGAGTGAGGTCCACATCATCGCTGTCCAGCCCGGTGTCGTCCGAGTAGAACATCATGGCGCGGCCCCAGGTGTTGGCCGCCCGGACGAAGCGCGGGTAATCGAGGCGGTCCGCTTCCAGCAGGCCCAGAGCGATGCGCTGGATTTCCTTGTGCACGTAGATGTACGCGTCGGCGATTTTCCTTTGTTCTTCATCAGCTGGGGAAGGGGGCTGCACGCGGTTCCAGCTGCCGTCCAGCAACCATTCGGCGACGGTCTGCCAGGCCGGGGTGGACGGGTAATTGCTCAGGCGATCCATGCAGGCCTGAACGTCGGGAAAGGCCCAGGCCTGGTCCGGACTTCTTCGGTGAAAGGCCGGGCCATCTTCGTCAGTGGGCAATGGATAGTCACTGTCCTCGAAGGCAAATCGCAGCATGTGCTGCAGCCGCGCGCCGATCTGCTCCAGCGCGTAGGCATCCGGGTGCGCCGTGATCCACGCGTCGCAGAGTCGATATTGCAGGCCATAACGCTGTTGATCGCGGCGGTCCTCCAGATCGTCCCAAACGGTCGGGAACACAAAACCATCCGCCAGTGCCTTGGGCCCATCCTCTGGATGCTGTCTGACCCAATCATCGGCGATGCGCAGGACGTCGATGCCGTCCCAAAAATCGGGCTCGAATTCGTCATAGTGGCTGAGCTCGGGATAGTCATCCAACGCTCTGTCACAGAATGCGCGCAGCGCAGCGAGGCGTGTGGCTTGTTCGGGCACAGGACGGCGTGATTGCATGAGGGTATCCGAGAAAGTGAGCGACGAGGATCAACCGCCAATCAGTGGCACCAGGCGGATAAACGCGAGGGTGGAAGGGGGGCTCAGTTCGATTGACTCATCGAGCCTTTGCAGCATGACGCCGTTGTGCAGAACGCGGAACGCACGGGTTTCAAAACCCTTCAAGGCTCGTTTGACCTCAACCCCGACATCCAGCTCTGGAGGCGTGCTGGCCTGGGGCATGGCAACTGCGCCTTCATGGGCTTGCTGAAGAACATCCCGCTCGCTCAGGTACTGGCGGTCGAGCATTTCACGCATCGACGCATGTTCCAGCCAGTGCTGGACTGACAGCGCGGCGATCTGTTCGGCGACGGTCAGGCGAATGAGCTCGGCGACCGTCAAGGTCAACGTGGTCGGTGTCAGAGTGACAGGGGGCAGCAAAGGCTCTTGGCGTGCGCCTTTCAGGCAATAGCTATGAACCACGAACTCCATGACGCATTCCTTGCAAGCCAGGCCAGCCGGGCGGATGGCGCCTTAGCATATCCCGGTCTGCAATAAACTTCATCGCGCGGCGTTCTCTTTGCACCGTTACGCTATTCGTCGGTCAGCCTCCCTCCGCCGAGCTGCCGGTTAGTCTCTGTTGTCGGCGAGAAAAACATAACGCTAAGGCTGGATGGTGCTCTTGGTGGAGACAATTTTGCCGTAACCTTCTACGGGCGGCGTCTCATCGACCACCCACATACGCTCGCTGCGACATTTGAACTTCACACCTTTGCGCGGCTCCATGACCCTGGCTGTCTCCATGCACATTGCCCGGGTAGCAAAGGTAGGCCCTGGTTTCCGTTCCTCGACACAGCCTTCGATGCCACTGCAGATCGTCATCACAACAAAATAAACAGTCATCATCTCGGTATGCTCCCTTGCGCGATGCGAGTGATTACATCCTGTAGCCCAGGTCGGCTGGCCTAAACGTCTAGCGGGGGCTTGCCTGCGGATGATGAGCTTGGATTTAAATCGCCAGCAATGGCACGTTGGTACCGCGCGTCGGGAAACCGTCACTGTATTAATATATTTTTATCTAATCGACTTTTATGCCAATAACTTGGCGTCATTCGAGCGCTGAGGGGAGGGTAAAACGGGGGGCCATGAGCACCCGAGAACCCCTGTGGGAGCCGGGCTTGCTCGCGATAGCGTTGGCACATCCAACATCACTGCAAGCTGACCCTCCGCCATCGCGAGCAAGCTCGCTCCCACGTTGGGTCTTCAGTAGCCCCGAAATTAACGCCCGCCTCAGACCCCTGTGGGAGCGAGCTTGCTCGCGATGAGGCCAGTAAGCCCAACATCCATGGGGCTGACCCACCGCTATCGCGAGCAAGCTCGGCTCCCACGTTGGATCTTCAGTAGCCCCGAAATTAACGCCCGCCTCAGGCCCCTGTGGGAGCGCGGTCACCCAGAGCCAGGTCGGCTATCAGGCCGCGTCGCGGTCGCCGGCGAACAGCTTGCCTGCAACGGCAGAGGCAAAGGCAAGGCAAAGGCGCTAGCATGAGGGTTTACTCATAGAAGGGAACATCATGCGAAACCTCCCTCCTTCTTCAAGCCTGCGAGCCTTCGAAGCCGCGACCCGGCACGCCACGTTCACCGCGGCAGCAGAGGAGTTGCATGTCACACAGAGCGCAGTGAGCCACCAGCTCAAGCATTTGGAGCAGCTCTGGGGATTGCAGCTGTTTCATCGCGGTAACTCGCTGCACCTGACTTCGGCCGGAGCTGCACTTGCGCCTATCGTGCGGGAGTTCTTCATGAAGCTCGAGGCCACCTTGGCCGATTTGCGCGAGCAAAACGGGCGGCAGCGGCTGAGTGTCAGCACGACCTATTCCTTCGCCTTGAAGTGGTTGCTGCCCCGGCTTCCTGATCTGGCGCAAGCGCATCCGCAAATCCTGCTCACCCTGGACAGCACTGATAGCCCCATTAACTTCTCGACGACAGACCCGGACGTGGCGATCCGCTTGGGCAACGGGCATTTCCCTTCGTTGTTTTCAGAGTTTCTGTTTCGCGAGCAGATTTTTCCGGTCGCCAGCCCGGCGTTGCTCGCACGCTTTGGTACGCCGCAAACGGCCGCCGAATTACTGCGCTATCCACTGCTTACCCGCGATGGCGCAGCGTTGGTGCCGAAATGGGAGCAGTGGTTTGCCCAGGCGGGCGTCGAGGTCACGACCTTGAAGGAAAGCATTCGCTACGCAGACACCAATATGACCATCGAGGCGGCGCTGTTGGGGCAAGGAATTGCGCTGGCGCGCAGCGGGCATGTCGAAGCCGAGCTCAATGATGGCCGTCTTCAAAGGCTTTTCGAACTGCCGTTCGCATCGCCTCTGGCGTATTACTTCGTGTGCCCCACAGGGATCGAGACTCAGCCTCATATCGCCAGCTTCCGTCGTTGGCTGGTGACCCAGGCGCTCGGTGCTCAGCAAACGTATGCATGAGCTTTTCATCATGCCTGGATGAAGAGACTTTGCTTTTGTAGCGCTAGTGGGTCGGCCTAGGATGATGCATGCCCTTGCACATCATCTGCCTCGTCTTGTTCGCCGCGCTGCTGCACGCCAGTTGGAATGCCATGCTGCGCGGAGGCGTCGACCGTTTGTGGTCCATGACCATCATGTGCATGGCGATCGCCCTGGCGAGCGTCATCGTGGCCGCGCTACTGGCGCCGCCCGCCCGTGCAAGTTGGTTCTGCGTCGCACTCTCCGCGGTACTGCATGTGGGTTACAACCTGTTCCTGGTGCGCAGTTACAAGTCCGCAGACCTGGGCCAGACCTATCCCATCGCCCGCGGTGTATCCCCCATCCTGATTGTCCTGGCCGCTTCGCTGTTCGCCGGTGAGCGGATGGCGCCGAGTGGACTGCTGGGGATTGCGTTGGTGTCGATCGGAATCATCTCGCTGGCTTATACCGGGCGCCGGCGGGCGTTGCCTGACTTGCCCTACGCACTGGGAACCGGTTGTTTCATTGCCGCTTACAGCGTTGTCGATGGCATAGGCGTTCGCCTGTCCGGGGCGCCAATGGCCTACACCGCCTGGATGTGCCTGTTGTGGGGCGTGATGATGCCCCTGGTTTATATCGGACTGCGCGATGCCAAAAGCCTCTTTGCCTTGCGGCCAGGTATCGCCGTGGCCTCTGCTGGCGGGCTGGTTTCATTGCTGGCCTACGGCGTCGTGATCTATGCCATGGCCCAGGCCCCGATGGGGTCTGTCTCCGCCCTGCGAGAAACCAGCGTCATGTTCGCCGCTTTGATCGGGTACGCGTTTCTTGGCGAAGCATTGACCTTACGCAAGCTGTTGGCCTGCGCCGTCATTGCACTCGGTACGTGGGTAATCGGCTGACGTTGTTTTTTTCATCTGGCTGTGAGGATTGACCATGAATGACCGTTCGCAAAAGCCCGTGATCCTGATCACCGGAGGCGGGCGCGGGATCGGCGCGGCGACGGCGGTACTGGCCGCTGAGCAAGGTTACGACGTCGTGCTGACCTACATCGCCAATGAGGCGTCGGCGTTGGCGGTCGCCGCGCAAGTCGAGGCCAAGGGAAGCCGTGCCTTGGCGGTACGCGCCGATAACGCCGACCCGGCACAGGTCGCCGAACTGTTCGCCACCCTTGACCTGCGCTTCGGACGAATCGATGTGCTGGTCAACAATGCTTCGATACTGGCCCGGCAGTCTCGCCTGGAGGATCTGGGCTTCGAGCGCATGCAGCGAATATTTGCGGTCAACACCTTGGCCCCGATGCTCTGCGCGCAACACGCTACCCGGCGCATGGCCTACCGTTATGGCGGGCGTGGCGGTGCCGTCATCAATATCTCCTCGGCGTCAGCCCGCCTCGGTAGCCCGAATGAATACGTGGACTACGCAGCGTCCAAAGGGGCGGTTGAAACGTTCACGACGGGTTATGCCAAGGAAGTGGCCCGGGAAGGTATTCGTGTCAACTGCGTTCGCCCCGGGCATATCTATACCGAGATGCATGCGAGTGGGGGAGAGCCGGGCCGAGTCGACCGGATGAAGGATACGATCCCTATGGGGCGCGGTGGCCAGCCGGAGGAGGTCGCACGGGCCATTCTCTGGTTGGCGGGGCCGCAGGCGTCGTTTGTGACGGGAACCTTCCTTGATGTGACCGGAGGGAAGTAAAGCGGCTATCAAGTTCGTCTTTTGCCGCTGCACCACGACCGGTCATGCCGTGTTCGAAGTGGCATGACCGGGGCGCTTTGCGGCTTATTTTTGCGCCAGCAATGCCTTTCTTGCCGCCTTTTCGTTTTTCATGGCGGCGATTTCACGCTCGCAGGCCCCGACATCGAACGAGTTGTCCCACTTGGCAATGGCGATGGTGCCGATGCCGTTACCAATCAGGTTGGTCACGGCTCGCGCTTCGTTCAGGAACCGGTCAATGCCCAAGAGCAAAACCAGGCCTACCAGAGGAATGGAGTGGATGGTTGTGAGCGTGGCAGCAAGCGTTACGAACCCGGCACCCGCCACGCCAGCCGAGCCTTTTGAGGTCAGCAGGAATACGCCCAGCAGAATCATCTGATCCATAAAGGTCAGTGGCGTGTTGGTCGCCTGGGCGATAAAGATGGCGGCCATGGTGAGATAGATGCAGGTGCCGTCCGCGTTGAAGGTGTACCCCGTTGGCAACACCATGCCCACGACCGATTTTTTGCAGCCAAGCTTTTCAAGCTTCACCATCATTCGCGGCAGCACGGCTTCGGTTGAGCAAGTCCCAAGGGTGATGAGAATTTCATCCTTGAAATAACGAAGAAATTGCATCAGCGGCAGACCCGACCATCGAGCAACCGTGCCCAGCACAACGACGATGAAAAACAAGGTGGTGATGTAGAGTGCGACCAGCAACTGACCGAGCGACAGCAAGGTACCAATCCCGTATTTGCCGATCGTGAACGCCATGCCAGCACCGGCACCAAGCGGAGCCAAGCGCATGACCATCGCAACGATCTTGAACAGGCCCTGCAGGAACAGATCGAGGGTATTGATCAGCGGCTTGCTGGTTTCGCCCATTTGAACCAGGGCAACGCCCATCAGTACCGAAAGCAGAATGACCTGGAGCATGACGCCATTGGAGAATGCGCCGATGAAGGTTTGCGGGATGATATTGAGAAAGAATTCAATGGCGCCGCCTTGTTCACTGGCAGCTTGGCTGTACTTGCTAATGGCACTCCCATTGAGCGTGCTAGCGTTGATGTTCATACCGACACCAGGCTTCACGACATTGACCACAATAAGGCCGACGACCAGGGCGATGGTTGAAAGAATCTCGAAGTAGATCAGCGCTTTTACGCCAATCCGTCCGACTTCTTTGATGCTGCCCATCTTGGCGATACCCACAACGACCGTACCGAAAATAATGGGCGCCAACAGCATTTTGATCAGTTTGATGAAGCCATCGGCAAAGGGTTGGAGCTTGGCGCCGATATCAGGCACGAAGTAACCGATCGCTGCGCCGATCACGATGCCGATCAGCACTTGCACATACAGCTGGCCATACCAGCGAGACTTGGAGATTTCCACGGAAGCACCTCATTTTATTGTTGTGGTGGGCATGTGGCTTGGCGTCAGAGGGTGACGCCTGAGTCTGCGGCCTCTTTCAAAGAGACCGCAGATCGAAGGGGTCAGCCTTCGCCCAACTCACGCATCACTGCGTACAAAGCGGACTTGGCTTCGAAGCCGACACCTGGAATATCCGGCAGGCCGACATAGCCATTTTCGACGCGGATGCCGTCAGCGAAGCCGCCAAAAGGCTGGAACACATCGGGGTAGGATTCGTTGCCGCCCAGATGCAGGCCGGCGGCGATGTTCAGGGACATCTGGTGGCCACCGTGCGGAACCACGCGGCGGGAGGACCAACCCAACTCTTCCATTACCTTCAGGGTGCGCATGTACTCCACGAGCCCATAGGACAGCGCGCAGTCGAACTGAAGGTAGTCGCGATCAAGGCGCATGCCGCCGTGGCGCAAAAGGTTGCGGGCGTCCTGGTGGGAGAACAGGTTTTCCCCGGTAGCCATCGGCAGTTCGTAGTGATTGGCGAGCTCGGCCTGGAGTGCGTAGTCCAGCGGATCACCGACCTCTTCGTACCAGAAAAGGTTGTACTTTTTGATGGCCTCAGCGTACGCAATACCGGTCTGGAGATCGAAACGACCATTGGCATCGACCGCCAGTCGACGACCGTCTCCAACCACTTCCAGTACCGCTTCGATGCGACGGATATCTTCGTCCAGTGGCACCGCACCGATCTTCATTTTGACGACGTCGTAGCCACGATCCAGATAGCTCTGCATTTCTGCCTTGAGCTTGGTCTGGTCTTTGCCAGGGTAGTAGTAGCCACCCGCCGCATAGACCCAGACCTTGTCATCGGCCACGCCGTTGCGGTAGCGGTCGGCCAGCAGGCGATACAGCGGTTTGCCTTCGATCTTGGCGACGGCATCCCATACGGCCATGTCGATAGTGCCCACTGCAACCGAGCGCTCGCCGTGGCCGCCTGGCTTTTCGTTGGTCATCAAGGTTTTCCAGATGGCGAACGGATCCAGGTTGTTGTTGGCATGGTCGACGAGCGTGTCTGGATCAGCTTCCGTCAGACGCGCCAGGAAACGATCACGCATCAATGCGCCCTGGCCATAGCGACCATTGGAGTTGAAACCGTAGCCGATGACAGGCTTTCCGTCGCGAATCACATCCGTGATGACAGCGACAACCGAGCAGGTCATTTTCGAAAAATCGATGTAGGCGTTAGCGATTGGGGAGGCAATGGAAACAGTTTTTTCACGAATGTCTACGATGCGCATGACGGGGTCCTCTTGTTGTTTGTAGCCCCACGTTATGCTTTGCGATGTCACCCGCCCAATGCTATTAATGCCGCACCCTATGCACAGGAGGCATGGCCCTTGGAGCTCGTTTGGCTTGAGGATTTTTCAGCGCTTGCGGAGTACGGCAGCTTTGTTCGGGCCGCTGAAGCGCGACATGTTACCCAGCCGGCATTCAGTCGCAGAGTGCGCTCGTTGGAGAACTGGATGGGCGTGCAATTGTTCGTTAGAACGCCTCACGGCGCGACGCTGACTGACGCGGGGCGGCAAATTTTGCCCAGTGCTCAGGAGGCTGCCAGGCGCTTGTACAGAATGCGCAACGAGGCTCAAGAGATCGCGGGAATGGCCGCCAGGTCGCTTCAATTCGCGGCAACCCATTCCCTGTCATTTACATTTTTCCCCAAGTGGCTTCGAAGCTCAGAGAACGGTGCCCCCATCGAGGCTGTGCAGCTGCATTCAGATAGCATGGCGGTCTGTGAGCAGATGCTCATACATGGCCAGGTCCAGTTTCTGCTCTGCCATCGCCATCCCGACGTTCCACCCTTGCTCGCCCCTGATCAGTTCATCGGCAAGAAGGTGGGGGAAGACGTTCTTGTGCCTCTTGCGAGTGCCTCCGCTAATTTCGGCACCTCGCCTGCGGCATTGCCCTACCTCGCTTACACCCATGAGTCTGGACTGGGGCGAATCGTCGCCCACAGGCTGCGTGGCAAGGAAGATTACCTTCACCTCAAGCCACTCTTCAGTAGCCACCTTGCAGCGGTGCTGATGTCCATGGCCCTGGAAAGCAAAGGCGTGGCCTGGTTGCCCAAGAGCCTCACCGAGCAGGAAATGCTGGATGGGCGCTTAGTCAGAGCGCTCGACGAAAGCTGGGATATACCGCTGGAAATTCATCTGACCCGTCCATCGGCGCCACTCAGTCAATCTGCCGAAGAGTTCTGGGCCCGAGTGGGGCAGTGACCAGCCGTGCTGTATGTGATGGGCTGCGTGACCCAAATAAAAATAGGTGTTGGGTTTGCGAGTCGCCGCTGATCCCTGACCGGGATCGCGGCGAGATGTCGAGCTTGTCGCTACTTGTAATGTTGTTCAAACACCGCCAACTGCTCAGGCTTGATCAACTGAAAGGGCACCCAGACGTCCGTTTCCACCGGCTCTCCCTTGATCATCTTGAGCGCTGCCTGTACCGCGCTGGTCGCCTGGGCCTTGGGATCCTGGAACACCGAGGCGACCAGCATCCCGCGCTTGATCGCCGCCAGGCCGTCAGGCAAGCCGTCGATGCCGACGATCGCAATCTCACCCTTGGCTTTGCCGGCCTGCTGCAAGGCCATGGCCGCACCGATGGCCATCTCGTCGTTGTTGGCGACGATGGCATCGAAGCGGCTGCCTGCCAATAGCCAGTTGCTGGTCAGGTCCATCCCTTTGTTGCGCTGCCACTCGGCACTTTGCTGCTCGACGATCTTGATTCCGGGATAGTCCTTGAGCACCTGTTTGACGCCTTCGGTGCGGTCGTGGGTGGCGTTTTGCGCCAGGTCACCCATGATGATCGCGAGGTTGCCCTTGCCCCCGAGCTTTTCGGCCAGGTAGCGCATCTGCAGCTGTCCGGCTTCAATGTCATTGGACGCCACCGTAACCACGCCTTTGGGCAAGGTGCGCTCGTCCGGGTGACGGTTGACGTAGACCAGCGGCGTCTTCGCTTCGACCGCGGCACGGGTGATGTTGGCTGTGGCGGAGGTGTCCACCGGCAGAACGATGACCGCATCCACTTTCTGGTTGATAAAGCCCTGGACCTGGTTGAGTTGGCGCACCACATCGCCTTGGGCGTCCTCGAACTGGATCTGCACGTTCTCCTTTTTCGCGGCCTCGTCCAGGCCGTTACGCACGTAGGTCATGAAGTTGTCGTCGACCCTGGCGATGCTGACGCCGATGCGATAGTCGGCGGCGGCCCATTGGCTGAAGAGCAATAGCAGGGTGGCGAAAAGCAGTGTGCAACGACGCATGATGGTTTTCCTTTTGTTGTTATGAGTGGTACGTCACCAAGAAATGAAAATCTGCCGCACGTGTTGAATTCGGCGCGGGCTTTATCCATCAAGCGTGAAGGCCTGCCGGAAACGCTCAAGCGCGATCTCGCTGTCACCGCTGGCCCAGCCTTCGAGGCCGACGACACCGCTGTATCCCATGCCGAACAGGGCCCTGGCAATGGCGGGATAGTGGATTTCACCGGTGCCGGGTTCCATGCGACCCGGGACGTCGGCGACCTGGATTTCGCCGATGGCGCTGCCGGCGCGCTGGATCAGTTCGATGAGGTTTCCTTCGCCGATCTGCGCGTGATAAAGGTCCAGGTTCATCTTCAGGTGCGGGCTGCCCACCGCCTCGATCAGCGCCAGAGTATCGTCAGCGCGGGCGAACGGCGTGCCCGGGTGGTCGACTTCGGTATTGAGGTTTTCCAGCAGGAATACCCGACCCGCGTCTTCACCCAGGCGGGCGATTTTTTCCAGCGTCTTGCAGGCGCTCAACCACATGCGGCCGGTGGTCTGGGTCACGGGTCTGACCGGCAGGCCTTGATCACCCAGGCCGGTGCCGTGCAGGTTCAGGCTTGGGCAACCCAATTGCGCGGCGACCGCCAAGGATTCCTGGGCGCTGTCGAGCAGTTGCTGGATATCGTCGGGGTCGGTCAGGTTGCCGGTGAGGTAGCCGGTCATGGAGGTGAAGTCGGCACCGGTCGCCGCGAGGGCTTGGATGTCTTTGCTCGCCCAGTTCCATATCTCGACGCTGAAGCCCAGCGCATGGATGCGCTTGACCCGCTCGGTAAAGGGCAGGTCGAGGAAGACCATCTCGGCGCTGATCGCCAGTTTGAACGGTATGAAACTCATGAACGCGCTCCTTGCACACGCACTGCTTTGCCCTGTTGGAAGGACTCGATGCAAGCACGGGCAATGGCCAGTGCCGCCCGGGCATCTTCACCGCTGGCCAAGGGTTTTTCGCCGCTGCGCACGCAACTGACAAAGTGGTTGAGTTCGGCCACATAGGCATCACGCAACAAGTCGGTGTCCATGCGCTGGGTGTCGGCCTGGACCCCATTGGCCAGGTACCGCAGCAAGTCGGAGTCGTTGACGTTGCCCATGGTCAGCATGCCAGCGCTGCCGAACACTTCGCCGCGGACATCGTAACCATACACGGCCTGGAAATTGGCCTCGGCTGTGGCGATGGCGCCATTGTCGAAACGGATCGTGACCACCGCGGTGTCGAGAAAACCCTTGTCCTTGTAGTCCGGTGCGATCAGAGCATCGGCCATCACAAAAACTTCAACCGCCTCGGCGCCCGGATTCAGGTAGCGCAGGGTATCGAAGTCATGGATCAGGGTTTCCAGGAAGATCACCCATTGCGGCGACGCGGCCGGGTTGTTCAGCGCCGGGTCACGGGTCAGCGAGCGCAGCAGTTGTGGCGTACCGATCCGGCCGGCAACGACATCCAGATGGGCGGTGCGGAAACTTCTGGCAAAACGGCGATTGAAGCCGACTTGTAGCGTCACCTGTGCATCGGCAGCGGCGGCGATGGCGCGGTCCGCTTCGTCCAGGGTGATGGCCATCGGTTTTTCACAGAACACCCCTTTGCCGGCCCGGGCGGCACTGATCACCAGTTCGGCATGGCTGCGCGCCGGGGCGGCAATCAGCACGGCGTCGATGTCCGGGTCATCAAGCAGTTGCTGTGGATCGGCATAGACCTTCTGCACGTCCAGCTCTGCGGCCAGGCGCGCGGCCTGGCCGGGGGTAGGGTCGGCAATGGCGGCGAGGCACGCGCCGGGGATGTGCCGGGCGGCGGTCAGGCCGTGAAAACTGCCCATGCGGCCGGCGCCGATGAGGCCAAGGCGGAGGGTCTTGGATGTGCTCATGAACATGACTCCCTTTATTGTTTTTACGACTCGGCGGTAAGAATGTCCTCGTCTGTTTAGGCAGAGAGCAAGCGCTGTGCCAATCGCTAAGCGATTGATATTTAATGGATTTAATTTGATTTGATGTTCATTTTGGTGACATGTCTATACTGACATGTCGAAAATATGAACATGTGGCCGAATAATGGATCAGCAACCTGCAGCGTTGAGCGCCGAAGACCGCGATTACCTCACCACCCTGGGCCCTGCGTCGTTGAACGAAGGACCCAGCGTTGCGCTGGATGAGGCCTGGCGAGCGTGCTTGCGGGGGGAGACCAATCGCCCTGTCGGGATCCGGCGGGTGATTTGGGAATCCTGGTTGCGCAGCGTCAATGCCGGCCTCGATCCGGAAGACGGCGAGTACCGTTTTGTCGCGCCTGCCGACCTGACCGCGACCCTGGCCGCCAACCGGCTGCTGATCGCCGCGGCGGCGCAAGTCATGCGCGGTTTGCTCGCTTATAACCCCAGGGGCCATATCAACCTGACCGATGCCGAAGGCACGACGTTGTACTTCTGTGGCCTGGATCTCACCCCCATAGGCAGTCGCCTGCTGGAATCGGTGCAGGGCACCAATTGCACCGGGCTTGCGATCATCGAAGACCGCTTGGTGTATGTGCTGGCCGAGGAGAACTTCGGGCTTGGCCTGCGCCAACGCCGCATGCACTGCGCCGCCGCGCCGATCCGCGATGCCCAGGGCCGGACGCTGGGGATGTTGACCTTGACGGCGGAGCCGGGCTGGTTTCATTTCCATACGCTGGGCACCGTCCAGGCCGCGGCCGAGGCCGTCTCCAGGCAGATGACGCTACAAGCCTTGCTCGAAGAACAACAAACCGTCCTTGAAGTGCTCAACGAGGGGTTGGTGGTATTGGATGAGCGGGGCTGCATCAAGGCCCTCAATCATTACGCCCGACAGTTGTTCCGCGTGGGGCATGACCTGCTCGGCAGTCCGTTCAAGAGCCTGGGCAAGAGTGAATTGACCGATGCGGTCCTGCTCGGGGGCGGGGAAGGGGTACGGGACTTGGATTGCACCTTTGAACTGCACGACCGCAGCCATCTGGCCTGCCTGGTGTCGGTCTGCCCGCTGGCGCAAGGCGGGCGGATTGTTTCGTTGCGCGAGAATCGGCGCATCCGGGAAATCACCCGGCGGATCATGGGCACCCAGGCCAGCTACACCTTTGAAACCATCCTGGGCCGCTCACGGGCGATTCAGGATGCAGTGCACCTGGCGCGGATTGCCAGTCGCAGTGATTCCACCACGCTGATCCTTGGCGAGAGCGGCACAGGCAAGGAACTGTTCGCCCAGGCCATTCATAATGCCAGCGACCGTTGTGGCGGGCCTTTCGTGGCGGTCAATTGCGGGGCCATCCCCCGTGACCTGGTGCAGAGCGAACTGTTCGGCCATGTCGAAGGCGCTTTCACCGGATCGGCTCGCGGTGGGTCGGCAGGCAAGTTCGAATTGGCCGATGGCGGGACGATCTTCCTCGACGAAATCGGTGACATGTCCTTCGATGCGCAGGTCAGCTTGCTGCGTGTCCTGCAGGAAGGCGAGGTGACACGGGTGGGGGCGAAAAAATCGCTGCGGGTCAACGTTCGCATTATCGCCGCCACCCACCGCAACCTGAGCCAGGCGGTGGCCGAGGGCGCCTTTCGTGAGGACCTTTACTACCGGCTCAACGTGTTGAGCCTGACGGTGCCGCCGCTGCGGATGCGCCGCGAAGATGTGCCGTTGCTGGCGCGGTATTTTCTCGCGCGGTGTGCCCGGTCGCTGCGCAAGACGATGCAGGACCTTTCACCCGAGGCGCTGGAGATGCTCGGCGCCTATCACTGGCCGGGCAATGTCCGTGAGCTGGAAAACGTCATCGAGCGAGCGACCAACCTGGCGATGACCGAACTGATCGAACCGAGCGATCTTGCGCTGGACATCAGGCCGCGCGGGCGGCCAGCGCCGTGGGTCAGTGTGCCTGAGCCGCGGACGGCGCCGGACCTGGGCACCCATGAAATGAATGCAATCATCGCCGCCCTCAAGGACACGCGGGGAAACATCCGCCTGGCTGCGCAACGGTTGAATGTGTCCCGTGGCGGCTTGTACAACAAAATGAGTCGGTTTGGACTCAAGGTTGATGCGTTCCGTTCTTAGCGGGTAGCGTAACGCCGTCGCTGGAACGGGCGGTCAGTTTGCCGCCCGATCAATGTATTCCCTGACCAAGGCGAGCGCTCAGAAAACGGTTTTTATGAGCGGGCGAGCGTATACGCCCCGATAGAACGACAAAATGGCGAGCCCCTGCACGATGACCGCTGCTGTCACAACAGCGACGATGGCGTGATTCGGATCGGTGAAGGCGGCGCGCACCAAGCCGAAAAAGGCCGGGGCGAAGGCGTAGGTGGCCTGGCTGATCGCGACCATCAGGGCGATAACCCTGGCGGTGTGTTCACGGCTGAACTCGGCTTGTGCAATCAGTGGCGGCAAGGAGGTGGCATTGCCAATGCCCGAACCGATCAGCACCACGGCTATCCAGGCCACTGCCGGGTGAAGGTCCAGGCCCAGAAGCATCAGTGTCCCCAGCATCTGAATGGCATAGCCGAGGCAGGCCAGTTGTCGACGGTTCATTCCTTGGATCATCAGGCGCGCGGCGACGTATCGCCCGCCCATCGCACTGGCGGTGGCCAGGCCCAGGGCGAATGAGGCGTCATGGGGACCCATGCGTCCCACCAGGATCGAGTACAAGTGCGCGATCAAGCCGATCTGGGCGAACAGCCCCAGGGACATGCCGGCTGTCAGGGTGCGGAAACTCGCCGATCTGAGCGTCTGCATTGTCGTCCATGGCATGGCGCTGGTGTTGATCGGCACGGGCTCCGGCTGATCCGCGTTGTCGGGATGTTGTCCCAGGCTTCGTGGGCTCTTGTTAAAGACCAGGAAGGCGAAGGCGCCTATGAGCGGCACGGCGATGACGCTGATCACCAGCGCTGCGGTGGCGAAGCCGAAACGCTCGATCAGCAATACCCACAGCGGCGAAAAAATCACCCCACCCAGGCTGGCACCGTTGTAGGCCTTGCCCAGGGCCTTGGGCCTTTCCTTGACGTACCACGGCGCGATCAGGGTATTGACAGCCGCCGCACCCAATGTCACCCAGCCGATACCCGAGCAGACCGCGCCGGCATACAGCACCCAGAGCTGGTTGGCCTGAGCCCAGAGGTTCACGCCGATACCCAGGACAATGCTGCCAAGCAAGGTGATGGCGGGTATGCCGAAGCGTGCATAAAGACGTGGCAGGTTGGCGATGACAATCGTGCCGCTGAGAAAGTGCAGGGTCACGGCAGTCGAGACCTGGGCGATCGGCCAACCCGTGCGCTCCATGACCGCTTGCATATAGATCGGCGGGCCGTAGAAGCCAATCCCCCAGCCAATCATCGCCAGGATGAACGTGCAGGCCAGTACGGTTTTTCCAAAAAAGCGGGTGCGTGTCATCGCCATCTCCTCCAGGGTGGCTCGCAGACTATGCGCTCGGCAGGTTCCTCACTTCGAGGCGCGTCGAATAATGGGTGTCGAGCGCGATTGCTTCTCGGATTACATTTCATCCATCCACTACGTTGATTGGAGCTGAGCTTCGATCGCTTCCTTGTCGATAATCGACCAGACCTCGCGGATCCTGCCGTCCTCGAAGGCGTAGAAGACGTTTTCCGCGAAGGAGATCCGTGTTCCATTGACCGCAAGGCCCAGGAACTCCCCAGCCGGCGTGCAATTGAATGCCAGGCGAGCCGCCAACTTGGGTGGGTCGATCACCAGGAATTCGACTTCAAAGCGCAAGCCGGGAATGTCCCGATAGTCCGCTTGCAACATGCTTTGATAGCCGTGCAACTCTAATCGTCTCGCGTTGTGAACCACCTCCTGGTGCACAAAAAGGCCTAGGTTTTTCCAATTCTGTGCATTCAGGCAGGCAATGTAGTCGTTATAAATATCGGCAAGATTCGTGGTCATGGGGACTGATTCTCCGCTACGTGTCTGTTCCAAGAGCATAGTCATGTGGCAGCTTCGGGCTACTGATCGAATGGCTTGGGGCCGCGCAAGTATTGCGGGCTGCACCAGTGCCATACACCTGCAGCCGGGGGGATGGACAGGGTGATTTCGATCTGTAACGGTTCTTCCGTGCTTTCCGCTGCCAAGGCATCTGATCTCCCGCGAGGACCGGGAAGGATGTTACAAACTTGCAATTTCCCTTTCGGGCCGATGACAGCAGAACCGACTATCCTTGCGGACACTGAACGTCAACGTTGCATCCATAAAAAAAAGAGACGCCATGACACATTATGATCGCGCCATCGGCTCCAGACCCGGCATCACATGCGGTGATCGAACCTGTATGACCAGGTCCCGGTTGCTCAAGATAATTTCAATGACGGTTTTCTGTCTCTTCACGGCAACGCCCGGATACTGCGAGGATCTGACAGCCACGACGGACACCACGGTGACGGTGGCTCAAGCGCAGGAAAGGGTTGCCAAGGCCACCCTCGGCGCCGTTCCCTGGAGCGGCCCTGAGTCCGGCCCCCGCGCCCAGCGCGGCAAGAGCATCGCCATTGTCGCAGAGGATATGCGCAACGGCGGTATTGTCGGCGTCGCCCAGGGCGCTCGCGAGGCCGCCAAGGCGATGGGCTGGACGCTGAGGGTATTCGATGGCGCCGGATCCTCGGCCGGGCGTGCAAAGGCCTTTGCCGATGCCCTGGCGGCGAACCCCGATGGGCTTATTCTGTGCGGTGCCGATGCCCTTGAAAACAAGGCGGCGCTGGCTGTGTTCGCCGACAAGGGCGTGCCGGTGGTGGGCTGGCACGCCGGGGAGCGCCCTGGGCCGATTGACGGTACGCCGATGGCCATGAACGTCACGACCGACCCGCTCGAAGTGGCTCGGATCACGGCCATGGCGGCAGTGGCGCAGTCGAACGGAAAGGCCGGCGTGGTGATCCTGACCGACTCCCGGTACAGCATCGCCATGGCGAAAGCCAAGGCCATGGAAAACGTGATTCGGGCCTGTCGGGAGTGCTCGTTGCTGGAGGTGCGCGACGTCGCGATTTCCGAAAGTCGCGAGAAGATGCCGTCCATCACCATGGAATTGCTTCAGCGCCATGGCAAGCGTTGGACCCATACGTTGGCCATCAACGATATCTATTTCGACTACGCGGTGGCCACCTTGGCCAGCGCCGCGATCCCTCGCGATGGCATGAGTCTGTTGTCGGCCGGTGACGGTAGCGCTTCGGCGTTCTTGCGCATACAGGAAAAAAACTACCAGACCGTCACCGTGGCCGAACCGCTCAATGTGCATGGCTGGCAAGTGATCGACGAATTGAATCGACTGATGGCAGGCCAACCGGTGAGCGGCTTCGTGGCACCGGTTCACTTGGTCAATGCCGACAATATCACCTTGGACGGCGGGACGAAGCTGCTGTACGACCCAAGCAATGGTTATCGAGACATCTACCGATTCCAGTGGAATCCCTGAGCGTTGGACGTGACGTCACGGCAAGGGAGCCTACGGTCTATCGAAAAATAATGGTGTCGACCTGTCGATTTCGGCCATTGCCATTCGATTAGTCCGTAGAGCCGCCACAAAGGCGGCTTGATCCATCCATTCTCAGGAGATACGAGCATGCGATTTATGGTGATCGTCAAGGCCAGCCCGGAGTCGGAAGCCGGAGAAATGCCCAGCGAAGAACTGCTGGCCGCCATGGGTGCCTACAACGAAGAATTGGTCAAGGCCGGGGTGATGCTCGCCGGTGAAGGCCTGCACCTCAGTTCCGAGGGCGTGCGTGTGCAGTTTTCCGGCAAGCACCGGACTGTCGTCGATGGGCCTTTTGCTGAAACCAAGGAGCTGATCGCCGGCTTCTGGATCTTCAAGGTTCAGTCATTGCAGGAGGCCATCGACTGGGTCAAGCGTTGCCCGAACCCGATGGTCAGCGACAGTGAAATCGAAATCCGCCAGATCTTCGAACTCGAGGAGTTCGGCGAATCCTTTACCCCCGAATTGCGCGAGCAGGAAGAACGCCTGCGGGCGCAGATGGCCGATCAATCGTGAGACCGACGACAGGAGAACCCACCATGAGAATCATACCGTACCTGACCTTCAACGGCCGCTGCAAGGAAGCCTTCGCGTTTTACAAGGACGTGCTTGGCGGCGAGCTGTTTTCCATGTCCTTTGCCGAGGCGCCTGAGGACGTCGGCATGCCCAAGGACGCGAATCGGATCATGCACGCCTGCCTGACTGTGGGTCATTTCAGCCTGATGGCGTCCGACTGCCCGCCGGGCCAGCCGTTTAGCAAACCCCAAGGCGTGTCGATTTCCCTCAATGTCGACAGCGTGGAAGAGGCCGAGCGGCTGTTCGAGCGCTTGAGTGTCGGCGGCAATGTTCAGATGCCCTTGGAGGAGACCTTCTGGGCGGAACGCTTCGCCATGTTCGAAGACCGTTTCGGGATTGCCTGGATGGTCAATTGCGAGGGGGCGAAACAAGCCTGACGGTGCCTCGGTCGCGATGCGGTGTCTGGCCCTTGGCAGCGCTCGCGACACGCTTCATTTCCTGCCCCTGGATTGGCGATTCTGGCGAGCACGTTCGCCAGGGCTTGCCTCCGTCGTGTGAACCTTGCGCCGATACTGCGTTCACTTATTAAGTTGCCGCTTTATGTGACCCCTATGATCCCTGTGGGAGCGAGCTTGCTCGCGATGGCGGTGGATCAGTTACAAGGCTAGCGACTGACACTCCGCTATCGCGAGCAAGCTCGCTCCCACAGGGGACCTGTCTGCGTCTGGCGGCGGCTTCCCCGTGTCGATAAGGACTTCGCATGCATCCAACCTCGTCCACATTCCCCCTGAACGCCGCCGTCGAACGCGAACTCAGTCCGCGTGCGGTCAGTACGGGGATCGTCCTTGGTATCCTGCTGACGCCTTCCAATGTCTACGCCGGGTTGAAGATCGGTTGGTCGTTCAACATGTCGATCATTGCCTTGCTGATCGGCTATGGCATCTGGCAAGGCTTGGCCAGTCGATCGGTGGGGCGACTGCCCTGGACGCTGCACGAAAGCAACATCAACCAGACCGTGGCCTCTGCCGCTGCGTCGATCATCTCCGGTGGGCTGGTCGCGCCCATCCCGGCCTACACCTTGCTGACCGGCCAGCAGTTGTCGGCCATTCCCATGGTGGCATGGGTCTTTTCGGTGAGTTTCCTGGGGATCTGGATTGCCTGGTACCTGCGCCCCTCACTGCTCAATGACAAGGCGCTGAAATTTCCCGAAGGCATGGCGACCCTGGAAACGCTGCTGCACATCTACAACCACGGCCACGAAGCCGCGACGCGTTTGAAGGTGCTGCTCAGCGCCGCCTTGCTGTCCGGGCTGGTCAAGGCGGTCGACACCTTCATGTGGGCCATCCCGCGCTGGTCTCCGAGCGCCCAACTGGAGCGCCTGACCTTTACCGCTGACCCTTCGCTGTTGTTGGTGGGTTTCGGCGGCATCATTGGTCTTCGCGTGGGCCTGACCCTGCTGCTCGGTGCCTTGCTGGCGTGGGGCGGGTTGGCGCCATGGCTGCTGGAGCAAGGCCTGGTGCAGTTGCCGAGCGGCAGCAGCGGCCCGCAGTTCGCGGCGCTGGTGGAGTGGTTGCTCTGGCCGGGGGTGAGCCTGATGGTCTGCTCGACCCTGGCCTCACTGGCGATTCGCTTGTGGGCCTTGCACCGGTCCACCAAGGCGGGCGGCGGGGCGATCTGGACGGTCCCCAAGCCTGGGCCGGCCGCCGGTTTCGCACTGTCGATCATCTTGGTGGTCTGCCTGCAAGTGCTGTTGTTCGGCATCAACCCGTGGATGGCCTTGTTGACCATTCCCCTGGCGATCTGCCTGGCGGCGGTGGCCGCCCGCGTGGTTGGCGCCACGGGCATTCCGCCGATCGGGGCCATCGGGCAACTGTCCCAGTTGAGCTTCGGCATCGTCGCCCCGGGGCAGGTGCCGATCAACCTGATGAGCGCCAACACCGCCGGAGGCTCGGCCGG
Source organism: Pseudomonas sp. FSO-7 (assembly GCF_059579345.1). Classification (NCBI taxonomy): domain Bacteria; kingdom Pseudomonadati; phylum Pseudomonadota; class Gammaproteobacteria; order Pseudomonadales; family Pseudomonadaceae; genus Pseudomonas; species Pseudomonas sp. FSO-7. Next base: position 2,756,011 of record NZ_CM184193.1, read on the forward strand.
GCAGTGCACCGACCTGATGAACGACTTCAAGGTCGGCCGGGCGATTGGTGCCACGCCACGCAAGCAGTTGATCGCCCAGACCCTGGGTATTTTCGTCGGCAGCATCGTCGGCGTGCTGGCCTACCTGGCCCTGATCCCGGACCCGCAAACCATGCTGCTCACCGAAGAATGGCCGGCCCCGGCGGTCGCCACCTGGAAGGCCGTGGCGCAAACCCTGACCCTGGGCCTGGACTCATTGTCGGCGAGCATTCGCTGGGCGATTTTCATCGGCGGGCTGGTCGGTTTGTTGTTGGGGATCCTCGACAGCCTGCTGCCGGCGCATCGGGCCCGTTACTTGCCGAGCACGGCGGCCTTGGGCCTGGCTTTCGTCTTGCCGGCCTCGGTGTCCCTGATGATGGCCCTCGGTGCGGTGCTCACGTGGCTGGTGAGCTGTCGCTGGCCGAGCCTCACCGAACGCTTCGCCATTACCGCGGCGGCGGGCTTGATTGCCGGGGAGAGCATTACCGGGGTGGGGGCTTCGTTGTGGCAGATGCTGGGAAATGGGTGAGGGCGACCTCAGTTATCGGGAAACGGCAACGACAGAAGCCACACGCTGAAGGCCTTCAGCGCCGGTAGGTGTTGGTATCGGCTCGCATAGACCAGGTAGTAGCTGCGCCCACTGTCCATCGGTTCGAACAACGCAACCAGGTCGCCGCTCTTCAGTTCATCCTGCACCAGGATCTGCGGAACCAGCCCGATTCCAATTCCGGCCGACACGGCTTGGATAAGGTGGGCCGTGAGTTCGAAGCTCGGGCCGGATCGCATGTTTCGGTGGTCGACGTTGTGCTTGTCGAACCAGTCCGACCAGACACCTGGCCTTGAGACGACGTTCAGCAAGGCGTGCTCGGCAACGTTCGCCGGCGACATGCCCCGGTACTCGGGCAGGGCGGTCGGGCTGGCGATCACCACCAGCTTTTCCGTGAGCAACTGATGTGCAACGTAGCCAGGCCATTCCCCCGAGCCGGCGCAGATGATTGCATTCATGTCATGGGTGGAGGATTGAACGTCTTCGCGGATGATCCGCGAATGTATGTGCACCAGCAGGTCCGGGTGCTTGGCATAGAACTCATGCATGCGCGGCAGCAGCCATTTGGAACCGAGGGTTGGCAGGACGGCCAGGTTCAAGGGGCCGCTGTCGTTCTTGTAGGCGATGGCCTGCAACGTTGCGCTTCGAATACGCCCCAGCGCGGCCGCCAGCTCGTGCTGATACAGCGCGCCCGCCGCGGTCAATTCAATCTTGCGGCCTTCACGGCGGAAGAGTTCGATTTCAAGTTGCGCCTCCAGGGTTTGTACCTGTCGGCTGACGGCGCTTTGGGTCAGTGCCAACTCTTCCGCGGCCTTGGTGAAGCTGCAATGGCGCGCGGCGGCCTCAAAGGCAACCAGCAGCGACATCGAGGGCGTCAGTCGTCTAGGGTTCATTCATAAAACTCATGCAAAAGCAGCAGGAATTACGTTTGCTCCGAGCGCCTGGTGAGGCAAGAATCATGAAAACCTTATGCAGCTGCTCGATGCGTCTTGTGCTGAGCATACGTAATGCGAATGCATAGATTAGCTTTTCAGCCTGTAGGAATACATCATGATTGCCCGGTTATCGCCTCCTGATCCCCAGAAAGCGACCTATGACGCTTTTCTAAACGCGCTCCAAGGGGCGGGGTTTCAAGGCGAGATTGCCCGCGACCATGGCGACCGGACGGTATTGGCCACCGACAATTCCATCTACCAGCGCCTGCCTCAAGCGGCGGTGTTTCCCCTGGATGAACAGGACGTGATGATCCTGTCACGCTTGGCCGCCGACCCCGCGCACCGTGCGGTCGTGCTCACGCCACGTGGTGGAGGCACCGGCACCAACGGCCAATCGCTCACCGACGGCGTGGTGGTCGACCTTTCCCGCCACCTGAACAACATCCTGGAGATCAACGTCGAGGAGCGCTGGGCCAGGGTACAGAGTGGCGTGGTCAAGGATCAGTTGAACGCAGCGCTCAAGCCCTACGGTTTGTTCTTCGCCCCCGAACTCTCGACGTCGAATCGCGCCACCATCGGCGGGATGATCAACACGGACGCGAGTGGCCAGGGGAGCTGCACCTACGGCAAGACGCGCGATCATGTGCTTGAGCTTTCGACGGTATTGCTGGGCGGTGAGCGTCTCACCAGCTCAGCGGTCGACGCGGCGCTGTTGCCGGCGCTGCTCAACCGCGAGGATCGGGTGGGCGAGGTCTACACGTGCGCGGTGGACATCGCCGATACTCACGCCGAGCTGATCAGGGACACCTTTCCGACACTCAACCGCTGCCTGACCGGTTATGACTTGGCCCATCTGCGCGAACCCAATGGGCGTTTCAATCTGAACAGCGTTCTTTGCGGCTCTGAAGGGTCCTTGGGCTTCATCGTCGAGGCCAAGCTGAACGTCCTGCCCATCCCGAAATACTCCATCCTGGTGAACGTGCGTTACGCCGGGTTCATGGACGCCCTGCGTGATGCCAAGGCGTTGATGGCCATGAAGCCGCTGTCGATTGAGACGGTGGATTCAAAAGTGCTGATGCTGGCGATGAAGGACATTGTCTGGCACGGTGTCGCCGAGTATTTCCCTGAAGACCCCGATACGCCGACGCTGGGGATCAACCTCATTGAGTTCAGCGGGGATGACGAAGCGGCGGTTCAGCAGCAAGTTCATGAGTTCGTCCTGCACCTGCAACGCGATACGTCCGTTGTCCGCTTGGGCCACACGTTGGCGATTGGCGCCGAGGCGCTCAAGCGTGTCTATGCGATGCGCAAGCGCGCCGTGGGGTTACTGGGCAACGTCAAGGGTGAGGCCAGGCCCCAGCCCTTTGTCGAAGACACTGCTGTTCCGCCGGAACACCTGGCGGACTTCATCCAGACGTTCCGTGCGCTGCTCGATAGCCATGATTTGCAGTACGGCATGTTCGGTCATGTCGACGCCGGCGTCCTGCATGTGCGTCCGATCCTCGACATGAAGGACCCGGCCCAGGCCGCCTTGATCCGGCCGATTTCCGATGCGGTCGCAGCCTTGACGCAACAGTATGGCGGACTGCTGTGGGGCGAGCATGGCAAGGGCTTGCGGTCGCAATACGTGCCCGATTACTTCGGTGATTTGTACCCCGCGCTGCAAGCGCTGAAGGCGGCTTTCGATCCCTTCAACCAACTCAACCCCGGCAAGATCGCCACTCCGAACACGGTCCCCGATGCTCGACTGACCCGCGTCGATGAAGTGGAGATGCGCGGTGCCCTGGACCGGACCATCGATGAACGCGTCTGGCAGAGCTATGACACGGCGGTTCATTGCAATGGCAATGGTGCGTGCTACAACTTCGATCCTGATGACGCCATGTGCCCGTCCTGGAAGGCGACGCGCAATCGCATTCACTCGCCCAAGGGGCGGGCCTCGCTGATCCGGGAATGGCTGAGGTTGCAGGGCGAGCAGGGTGTCGATGTGCTGGCGGCCAGCGATCGGGTTCGAGGGGCTGGCGGGGCGCAGGGTGTGGCGCGTCGGGCCGTGAATAGCCTGGCCCGGAAGATGGGGCAGCCAGATTTTTCCCATGAGGTCTATGAAGCGATGACCGGTTGCCTGGCCTGCAAATCCTGCGCGGGCCAATGTCCCGTCAAAGTGAATGTGCCGGAGTTCCGCTCGCGCTTCCTTGAGCTTTACCACAGCCGCTACCTGCGTCCCCTCAAGGACTACCTGATTGGCTCATTGGAATACACGGTGCCGTATCTCGCCAAAATGCCGCGCCTGTACAACGTCGTGATGAGTGCCCGGCCGATCCGCTGGGGGCTCGAACGCGTGGCCGGGATGGTCGATAGCCCGCTGCTCAGCTTGGTGGATTTTGCCGCCGTGTGTCGGCGCTGGAACGTGGAAGTGGCAACATCGGGACGCCTGGAAGCGCTTAGCGCTGAGCAGCGGGAGAAAAGTGTCATCCTCGTGCAGGACGCGTTTACCCGGTTTTTTGAAACGCCATTGCTTGTTGACTGGGTGGAGCTGATTTCGAGGCTGGGCTACAAAGTCTTTCTGGCCCCTTACGCGCCCAACGGCAAACCGCTTCAGGTGCAGGGGTTCTTGAAGGCGTTTGAGAAGGCTGCCAGCTTCAATAGCCAGACCTTGCTCAGCCTCCAGCAGTATCGAGTGCCATTGGTGGGGCTCGATCCGGCGATGACCCTGGTCTATCGACAGGAGTACGCCAAGACCCTGGACGCCGGCAGCGCTCCCCAGGTGATGCTTGCGCAGGAGTGGTTGATTGATGCGCTGCCGGAAGATGAAGCCGTGAAGGCGGACGAGCCTTACCACTTCCTGCCGCATTGCACGGAAAAAACCAACGAGCCGGGCAGTATCGGGCAATGGCAGAAAATTTTCCAGCGCATGGGCCTGACGCTTCAAGTGCAAGCCAGCGGCTGTTGCGGGATGTCGGGCACCTACGGGCATGAGACGCGAAACGCCGGAACGTCCGACACGATCTATGGGCAGTCCTGGAAGCCGCTCCTGCAGAAATTCAATCAGTCGGGCAGGGTGGTTGCCGATGGGTACTCCTGCCGCAGCCAGGTGAAGCGGCAAGAGGGTGTGGCGGTGCTTCATCCATTGCAGGTGCTGTTGGCGCGGGTGAAAGAGGTGTCGGTGGAGCGCGGATAGGTAAAAGTCCAATACTGTGTCATTGCCCCCTTGTGGGAGCGAGCCTGCTCGCGATGGCGGAAGGTCAGGCGATGAAGTATCGGCCGGGAGGGCCTCATCGCGAGCAGGCTCGCTCCCACATTGGGTTTGGGTAAGGCCCAGGCCTTGCGCCAGGCACAAATTTCCTTGTGGGAGCGAGCTTGCTCGCGATGGCGGGGGGGCAGGCAATGAAGTGTCGGCAAGGAAGGCCTCATCGCGAGCAAGCTCGCTCCCACAATGGCCTGGGGTATGGCCCGACCCTTGTGTCGAGGCCGTCTGGTCTCAGGACGCGTCCTGCTGATAGGTGCAACCCACGTAGAGATCGCTGTCCTTGTTTTCGGTGGATACCACGCGCAGGGTCGCGCCGTTGTCGAGGTTGCGCTGGTAGTCCACGTAGCCGTCGGTATCCAAGGTCTTTTCCAGTTTCAGGGCGCTGGCGAGTTTCTCTGCATCGGCCTTCGGGTTGCTGCTCTTGGCCTGGAGAAAGAAGCTGAAGCGGTCGGTCATCACCAGGGTGGTCGACGACACGCCGTGCACCGTCAGTGCCGGGGAGGCTTGCCAGGCGCCACCGCCCCACGGGGTGTGCGCTTCATCCTTGGCTAGCGACACTTGCTCAGCGTCCACCAGGCCGTTGAACTCGCTCACCTGTTGCGCACTGGCCTGGCACTGCGCCAAGGCCTTGAACAGATCGCCGTGGCTCGGGCCGGCAGCCAAGACCGGGACGGTGGACAGGCACCCGGCCAGCGTGACGAGACCAAGAGAGATTTTCATGAGGACATCCTTGTTCAGTTGGATAACAGTTGATGGGTGGCCGAGGTGAATGGCAACGGGCATCGCCTATGAAAGACTTGCCCGGCTGCATACGGGGCTGGGCGCGGTCGGAAGCTTGCCATCGCGGACGTGAATATGTCATCAGGATATTTTGGGAACACTTGCGCCAAGAGCAGGCCATGAACGGATCGAGCCAGTGGTAGCCACACACCAGGAAGGGCCTTTCTTCCGGGCATCGGCAAAGCGTGGCCGCTAAAGCCCCCTTTCTGGCCTCGCATAACCTCAACGATGGAGTAGCGCTGCCGTAACGTGCACCTGATTGCGCACGCGGAGGGAGCATCCTGATGAACCGTAGAACCTTTATGCTCGGCACCGCGGGCGTGGGTGCGTTGATGGCCGGGGCGGGTGCGCTGTTGCGGCCCAGCGACCGGGGCAGTCCCTACAACGAGTACTTCCGTGCGTTGAACCAGGAGCTGAAGGTCCATGGGCCGATGCGCCCCGTAATGCTGATCGACCTCGACCTGCTCGATCACAACATCAATGTGGTCATGCAGTCCGTCAAACGTGCCGGTAAACACTTGCGCCTGGTGGAGAAGTCCCTGCCGTCGCCCGGGTTGTTGGCGTACATCGCCAAACGTACCGATACCCGGCGGCTGATGTCGTTTCATCAGCCGTTCCTCAACCACGATGCGGTGACTTTCCCCGAGTCTGACCTCTTGCTCGGCAAACCTCTGCCGGTGCGCTCGGCCGAGTTGTTTTACCAAACCCACAAGGGCACCTTCGACCCTTCCAGGCAATTGCAATGGTTGATCGACACCCCGCAGCGGCTGATGGGTTACCAGGCGTTGGCGCAGGGCCTGGGCATTCGGATGCGGGTCAATATCGAGCTGGATGTCGGCCTGCATCGCGGCGGAGTCGCTGACCACGCGGTACTCGGCGAGATGCTGACGCTGATCAGTGCCCATCCGCAGCAGCTCGAATTTTCAGGCTTCATGGGGTATGACCCGTTTGTCGGCATGGGCGTGCCCCGGGTTCTTGGTTCGTCCCAGGCGTTGTTCGACCAGGTGATGGTCATTTACAACGGCCATGTGAATTACGTGCGTGAACATTTCCCGGCGCTTTGGCACGACGGGCTCACGCTCAATACCGCCGGCAGCCCCAGCTACGGCATGCACGAGCAGGAGCGCTTGAGCAGCGAGGTCTCGGTGGGGACCGCGTTTCTCAAGCCGACGCATTACGACTTGCCATCCCTGGCCGAGCATGTGCCGGCGGCCTTTATCGCAACGCCCGTGTTGAAAAGCACCGGCGCCGTCAATTTTCCCGCCCTGAATGACAAGTCCCGATTGTTCTCCTGGTGGGACCCGAACCAGCGTGGGACGTTCTTTATCTACGGTGGCAATTGGATGGCCGAGTTCGAGTCTCCTTCGGGGCTGCAAAGCAACGAGCTTTATGGTCGCAGTTCCAATCAGGAAATGGTCAACGGTTCGCCGGCCGTGGGGTTGAACGTAGAGGACCAGGTATTTTTACGGCCGACCCAGACCGAGTCCGTATTGCTGCAGTTTGGCGATTTGCTGGCCGTGCGCGGGGGAAAGATTGTCGAAACTTGGCCGGTGTATTGATCGGCGAAGCCATTGCTCAAAGCCTACCCCGCAACAGAAACAACACCAGCGCCACCAGGCAGGCCGTCGCCTGAATCCCGCCCAGTGTAGTGATCGGCGCGAAGTTCAGGACCGAGGCCAGCCAGGTGGTCAGCGCCGCCGCGCCCATGGAGAGAAAACCCAGCAGCGCGGACGCCATCCCGGCTTCTTTGCCGAAAGGGCCCATGGTGATTGCCGTGCCCAGCGGATTGGCCAGGCCCATGCCCCACAGGAACGTGATCATCGAAAGGGCATACCACCCCAGGCCAGGCACGGCCGGCCCTACCAGCAGCAAGCCGCCGCCGGCCATGGCGCAAGCGATGCCCAGGAGCGTGACGATTCGGGCGCCATGACGATGGGCCAGGCGTGGGGCCGCCATGCCGGCCGCGAACACGACGAAGACGGTGGCGGCGAAATACAGGCCGGTCTGCACCGAGGTCAGGCCGAAACCCTGCATCAGGATGGCCGGCGCCGCCGCGAACGAGGCGAACAGGCCGCTCATCAACAAACCCATGGACAGGGCGGGGAGGATGAAGCGTTTATCCAGTACCAATCGGCGATAGGCGAGCGCCACGCTCTTGGCCGAGTGGGGTGCCCGGCGATCGGCGGGATGGGTTTCTCCGAGGTCGCGCACATAGAAAAACGCCAGTACAACGGCGGCCAGTCCCACCAGGATGAAGATGGCACGCCAGCCGAGCGTGACGGCCAGGACGCTGCCGGCCAACGGCGAAAACCCTGGTGCCGCGGCCGTGGCGATCATCGTCAGCGACAGGGCGCGGGCGAGCGTCTCGCCTTCGAACAGATCCCGTGCGATGGCGCGCGACAGCACCGAGGCCGCGCACACGCCCAACGCCTGCACGACGCGTCCGGCGATCAGCACATCGAGCGTGCTGGCAAGACCGGCGATGACGGTGCCGACCACGAACACCGACAGGCCACCCAGCACCAGTTTCTGGCGTCCGTAGCGGTCGGCCAGTGGCCCGACCACCAACTGGCCCAAGGCAAAGGTGATGAAGAAGCTGGACAGCGTCAGGCCGAGTTCGCGAGCGGTCACGCCCAGGTCTTCACCGATGTCCGCAAACGCCGGAAGGATGATGTTGGTGGAGAGCATGCTGATCGCCGCCAGGCCTGCCAGCAGCGCCACGATTTTGCCGGTCAAGGGTTGGGTGGAGGCGTGGGGTTGGGTGTTGGCAATCGCCAATGACGTTCGGGCTTCCATACATCCTCTCCGGTGTTTGGTTGGCGGGTAAAGACGTTGATGCCAAATGCCGCGATGGTGGCTTGCGGCCCCGTTGCAGTAACGGCGGCTTCTACATGATGAGCGTAATATTTTATAAATATGATGATCGTCATCTCTGGCGTCAAGCTAAATATCTGGCGGGTGCAGGCGGGGATTCACTTGCCGCCAAAAAGGAGGCGGCGTGGAATGAGCGGGGAGGTGGAGCGCCGAATATACGGGCCTCCTAAGCGACCGGCCGACGCAGCGTCAGCAGGGTGTACCTCTACAGGTCGTCCACCATCGATGCTACAGTCCCGTCTTTCCAGGGGAGAGAGCGTCATGCGGATCGCGATATTGGCTTTGACGATGGCGCTGTTGGCGGGGTGCGCGACGGCCAACGAAATCTTTGGCATGGGGCAACTCTGCGGCCGCCAGCCTTACTGCGGCGCGGCCACCGATATCAAGATCATCAAGGGCTCGACGAACGACAACGACGTGTATTCACGCGCGCTGGCACCGTTTGCAATCGTCGACCTGCCTTTCAGTATCGTTGCCGATACGTTGATCCTACCCTATACGATTTTTCATATGAGGCCGGCGGAGGAGTAGGCACTCGATGAGTCGAGCCCACTCCTGCGCTCCAGCGGTTCAACCCTGCGCAACGGCTTCGCGAACGAAGTCTTCGTAGGTACGCAGCGGGCGTCCCAGAATCGCCTGCAGCCGTTGCACAGTCCCTTCAGCGGCTTGCATGCCAAACGTCTGGATACCGGACATCATCAGGCGCATGTCATAAGCCAGCCAGGCGGGGCCGTATGCGGCCAATTGGGCTTCGAAGGCGGCCACATCGTCACCGCCGTAGGCGATCTCGCGACCCAGGGCGGCGCTCCAGATCTTCGCCACGGCGGTACCGGTCAGTGCTTGCGGGCCGACCAGTTCCAGGGTGACCCGGTCCAGGGCCGAAGGCGCCTTGTCGCGTCGCAGCAACTCGGCGGCGGCGATATCGGCAATGTCCCGGGTATCGATCATCGACACGCCCGCCGAGCCGATCGGCATCGGGTACACCGAGTAGTCCTGAATCGTCTGCTGGACCATGAATTCGTTTTGCATGAAGTAAGCCGGGCGCAGGATGGTCGCCGGGATGTCGAGGTTTTCGATCATGCGCTCCACTGTATGCTTGCCGGTGAAGTGCGGCACGTAGGTGAACTTGTCGGCATGAATCACCGACAGGTAGACGATGCGCTCGATGCCCGCTTCGCGAGCGAGGTTCAAGGTGATGAGGGCTTGCGTCACCTCGTCGGGCGTCACGGCGTTGAGCAGGAACAGCGTGCGCACCGACGCCAGTGCGTTGCGCAGCGAAGGGACGTCGGTGAGGTCGGCAACGACTTCAGTGACGCCCGCCGGGAAGGAGCCCTTGCCAGGCTGGCGCACGAGGGCTTTGACCTCGGCGCCTGCGTCGGCGAGGCGTTGAATGATGAGTGAACCGAGGGTGCCCGTGGCGCCGGTAACGAGAATGCTCATTTTGAATCTCCTGCAAAAAGGTGGGTGAGTCAGAAAAGTCCGCTACGGCCTGGTCGGCCCGTGGCGATGGACAAACGATATTGTGTTGCAGGAGTAAAACGAAGACGCCAGGATGTAGACACTCCGTTGCAAAAGTGGAACACCATGAACCTGAACGGGCTGATCGATTTCACCCTCGTCGCCACGAACGAGGGATTGGGCAAGGCAAGCCGTGCCAGCGGAATAGCCAAGGCCACCTTGTCGCGCCGCATCGCCGACCTTGAGGAACAATTGGGTATCCGGCTGATCGAGCGCAGCGCCCGCGGCCTGAAGCTCACCGAGGCCGGCGCGCTGCTGCTGGCCAGGGCCGAAGGGCCGTTGGCCGAGGTGGCCGAAGCCATGGCGGCGGCGAAGGAGGGCGTCTCGACGCCGCGCGGACGTTTGCGTGTCGCTGCCCCGGTCCTGTTCTCGCAACTGGCGATGGGACGCATCGGCGCGGAGTTTTGCGCGGCTTACCCTGACGTCACCATCGAGGTCATTGCGGAGGATCGCGTGGTGGATCTCGTCGAGGAACAATTTGACGTCGCCATCCGGATCAACCCCAGCCCGGACAGCGATTTAGTCGGTCGTTGTTTCGCCAAGGACCGGCTGGTGGTGGTGGCCGCGCCTGGACTGCCGATGCCCGCACCCGGCGCCATCCGCTCGGTTCCCGGCATTGTGGTCTCCAGTTTCGAGCCCACCCAGTGGACACTCGATGGCGGCCACCTGGTCCTGGAGCCGATCCCCAGGCTGCGGTTCTCTTCGTTCCTGATGGTCCGCGATGCGGCCATCGCCGGTGGTGGGGCGGCCCTCATCCCGCAGTCCATGGCATGGAGCCAGTTGGCCAGTGGCGAGTTGGTCCAGTGGGGCACGGTAATGGGGAAAGAAGCCGAACTCTGGGTCTTGCACACGTCCCGGCGGCTTGCGGCGCCGAAGGTGCGGGCCTTTGTCGATTTCATGTGCGCCAGGTACCCGGACCTGTCCCTGATTTTGCAGGGATAAAAACGCTCACGTCAGGTTGTCGGTCACGAGCCTCACCCTGTGGCAATCGGCCGGCCCGAGTGTCTGACCGCTTGCCGAGCGCACCTCCATCGGCATGAGGGCCTGGCCGGAGGCGTTATCCAGCAGCACGGAACGCGTTTCTCCCGGCTCGAACAGGAAACGTTCGCCCCACTGCCGCAGGCTGACCACCACCGGAAAAATCTCCCGGCCTTTCTCCGTCAGGACGTACTCCTTGTAGGCGCTGCCATCCGAGGCGGGTCGAACGTCGAACGCGCCGACCTCGACCAAGGCTTTGAGTCGCGAAGCCAGAATGTTCTTGGCAACGCCCAGGCTCTTTTGAAACTCGCTGAAGCGGCGGATGTCGTCGAAGGCGTCGCGGATGATCATCAGCGACCAGCGATCGCCAATCACGTCCAGTGTCCTGGCTACCGGGCATTCGTTGTTTTGCGATGAAGCGGTTTCCATTGCATTGACCTCTGGAAAAGCACTGCCAAGTTGGTTGGCATTTTGTGGTTGCAAATTGAAACCTGATAGGGCGACAATCCGATCAGGTTTTTAATTGAAACCAGTTTAGCGCCAAGGAGACGTGCATGACAGCAGAGGCCGACTGTTTCACCCGGCAGCCTTCGGGAAATCAGGGGGGCGAGGGGGCTTGCTCCCGCTTGAGTGCGGAGCGCTCACGAGAGGGGCCGCTTCGCAGCCCAGCGGGAGCAAGCTCCCTCGCCACGGGGTCGTTGAATGAGCAGCGGTGCCCAGGGCTTTCGTCGTCGCTCACGTTATTGTTTTCCGTGACCTGCGCACTGGCCGTCGCCAATGTCTACTTTGCCCAGCCCTTGCTTGCCTCGATGGCCGAGAGTTTGGGTGTCGCTTCCGGATTGATCGGGGTGGTGGTGACGGCCACCCAGGTGGGTTACGCGCTGGGGCTGCTGTTCATCGTCCCGTTGGGAGACAAGGTCGACCGTAAACGGCTGGTGTTCGCGCAATTGGTGTTGTCTGCCATAGCACTCGCGGCCGTCGGCGCAGCCCAGCATTGGTTGGCTTTGCTGGGTGCCATGATCGTGATGGGGTTACTGGCGGTGGTCGTCCAGGTGCTGGTGGCCTATGCCGCCGTGCTGTCCTCGCCCTCCCAACGGGGACAGGCCGTGGGAACTGTCACCAGTGGCGTTGTCCTGGGGATTCTTCTGGCGCGGTTTACCTCCGGGGTGATCGCCGATCTGGCGGGCTGGCGCGGGGTTTATTTCGTGTCCTCGGGTTTGATGCTGGCCATTGCGGCAGTGTTCTGGACCGTCGTGCCTGCCGCTGTGTCGCCCCGTCACCGGCAGCCCTACCTGGCGCTCATCCGCTCGCTGTTCAGGCTGTTGGTGACCGAGCCGATGCTACGGACCAGGGGCCTGCTGGCCTTGCTGATCTTTGCCGCTTTTTCGGTGCTGTGGACGGCGATGGTGCTGCCGTTGAGCGCCGCGCCGCTGTCGCTTTCACACACGGCCATCGGCTTGTTTGGCCTGGCGGGCGTCGCCGGGGCTCTGGCGGCCAGAAGCGCGGGTCGTTGGGCAGATCGAGGTTTTGGACAACGGGTGACGGGCTGGTCGCTAGGGCTGCTGACGCTCTCCTGGCTACCCATCAGCTTTACCGAGAGCTCCCTGATCGCACTGGTCTGCGGCGTGGTGCTGCTCGACTTCGCGGTACAAGCCGTGCACGTCACCAACCAGAGCCTGATTTTCGCCGCGCGGCCTGATGCCCAAAGTCGCATGGTCGGCGCCTACATGTGCTTCTACTCGGTGGGCAGCGCACTGGGGGCGGCCGCTGCGACCCAGGTCTATGCGCTGTGGGGCTGGATGGCGGTCAGCCTGCTCGGCGCCTCGATCAGCCTCGCCGCGCTGGTGCTGTGGAGGCTCTCGTCTCATTGCGGCCACTGCTCAAGCAGGATCGAGACGAATTTCTCCGCGGCCGGGGAGAGCGATGCGCCCCGGCGGTAGACCAGGCCCAGCGAGCGGTTTACCACCGGCTCGATCAGCGGCACGCTGACCAGGGTTGGATGATCGCCGGCGGGCATTGCCAGGCTGGGCATCGCCGACACACCCAGGCCAGCCTCCACCAGCCCCAACGACGTCGACAGGTGCTGCACTTCGTAGAACCACTGTGGGCGCCAGCTCAGGCCCGAAAGCGCGTGGTCCAGCAGCATGCGGTTGCCGCTCAGGCGACCGACCCCGATCAGCCGATAGTCGCTGAGTTCCGACCAGGTGACCGCACTGCGTTCAGCCAGCTCATGGTCGCGGCGGCAGGCCAGCACGAAGGGTTCGTTGACCAGGGGCACGAACTCGATGTCCGGGTGCTGGCCGCTCATCATATTGATGCCGAAATCGGCTTCGCCGCGCAGGACCGCTTCGAGCCCTTCGTTGGCGCTGAGGTCGAGCAGGCGGATTCGGATTTTCGGGTAGCGCTCGTTGTAGAGGCGAATCACCGACGGCAGGAAATAGAACGCTGCCGTGGGGATGCACGCCAAGGTCACCCGGCCGATCTGCCGCTCCGCCAGCTCACGGATGTTGAGAATCGAGTCGTCGAAATCATCCAGCAGGCGCCGCGCCTTGGGCAGGAAATCACGGCCGACACTGGTCAGGCTGACCTTGCGGGTCGTGCGATCGAGCAAAGCGGTGCCCAGGCCTTCCTCGAGTTTTTTCATCCGTCGGCTCAGGGCCGGTTGCGACAGGTGCAGCGCATCGGCGGCTTCGTGGAAACTGCCCAGTTCGGCGATTTTCACGAAAGATCGTATGTCCTGGAGCTCATATTCCATGTTCTACCTCGGCGGAGAGGGGGCTGCGCGATGCCCGTCATCGTAAGATAATTCATTTGTGAAACGCAATAATCGCTCCGATCTTTGCATTGGAAACACTTTTTAAACCCTGCCACTCTTGTGTCCAGAGCATCAATTATCCGGATTGATTAACAAGAGTTAGTGATCATGCAGCGAATTCCTTGTGTGCTAATGCGCGGCGGTACGTCTAAAGGTCCGGTGTTTCTCGCCTGGGATCTGCCGGTCGCCATCGCCGAACGTGACGAGCTGCTGCTCAACCTGATGGGCTCCGGCCATGAGCTGGAAATCGACGGCATCGGTGGCGGCAGTCCACAAACCAGCAAAGTGGCGATCGTCAGCCCATCGCTGCACCCTGATGCGGATGTCGATTATTTGTTCGTCCAGGTCATGGTTTCCCAGCGTCGGGTCGACACCGCCCCCAACTGCGGCAACATGCTCTGCGCTGTCGGCCCGTTCGCCATCGAGCAGGGGCTGGTCAAGGCTTCCGGCGACCTGACCCGGGTACGCATTCGCAACCTCAATACCGGGACCTTCGTGAATTCCGACGTGCAAACCCCGGAAGGCAAGGTCAGCTATGAAGGCGACACCGCCATCGACGGCGTGCCTGGCACCGCCGCTCCGGTGCAACTGACCTTCCTCGATGCAGCGGGCAGCAAGACCGGGAAACTGTTCCCGACCGGGCAAACCCAGGACGTGATCGACGGCATCCCGGTGACCTGCATCGACATGGCGATGCCGATGGTGATTGTTCAGGCCAGCCAGCTTGGCAAGCGCGGCGACGAAAGCCCCGCTGAACTGGACGCCGATAAAGCCTTCCTGCAGCGCCTGGAGTCCCTGCGCCTGAAAGCCGGCCTGGCCATGGGCCTGGGTGATGTCAGTGACAAGGTCATTCCCAAGCCGGTGCTGGTGTCTGCGGCCAAGTCCGGCGGGACGGTCCAGGTGCGTTATTTCATGCCGCACAACTGTCACCGCGCCTTGGCGATCACCGGCTCCATCGGCCTGGCCACCGCATGCGTGACCGAGGGCAGCGTCGTCGCACAGCTGCTCGGCACCGTCGGTGAGCCGCGTTTGCAACAGGTTCGGATTGAGCACCCAAGCGGCGGTATCGATGTCGTACTGTCCTACACCGGTGAAAAGGGTGAGACCATTCAGGCCTCGGTAGTACGTACCGCGCGCCGGCTTTTCTCAGGTTACGTCTACGCCACGGCGTCCCAACGGCTGGCCGGATAGCCCAGCCCACCAGGGTCTTTTGCATCAGAACAATTCTAAAAATGGGTGATGCCATGAAAGTTGTTAAATCGCTCTACTTCCAGATCATCTGCGCCGTGCTGCTGGGCGTGATCGTCGGGCACTTCTGGTCGCAACAGGCGATTGCCTTGAAGCCGCTGGGCGATGCCTTCATCAAGCTGATCAAGATGATGATCGCGCCGGTGGTGTTCTGCACCATCGTCACTGGCATCGCCGGCATGAGCGACAAGCGCTCGCTGGGACGTTTGTTGAGCAAGACCATGCTGCTGTTTCTGGCGCTGACGGTGATCAGCCTGATCATCGGCCTGGTGTCGGTCTACCTGTTCAAGCCCGGCGCGGGCATGAACATCGACCCGACGCAGTTGAGCACCCAAGGGCTGTCGCAGTACACCGACTCCGCCGCGAAACTGAGCGTGGTGGATTTCTTCATGCACATCATTCCCGACACCTTCATCGGCGCCTTCAATAAAGGCGAGGTGTTGCCGGTGCTGTTTATCGCGGTGCTCTGCGGTTTTGCCCTGTCGTCCTTGGGCGAGCGCGGCAAGCCCGTGCTGGAGGTCCTGGAATCAGCTTCGCACATGGTGTTCAAGATTTTCTCTTACCTGATGCGTTTCGCTCCGATTGGCGCTTTCGGGGCCTTGGCCTTCACGGTGGGGCAGTACGGCATCACGTCGCTGGGCTCCCTGGCCAAGCTGATCATGACCTTGTATATCGCCTGCGCCTTCTTTGTCTTCGTGGTGTTGGGCAGCATTTGCCGGGCACACGGTTTCAGCCTATGGAAGCTGTTGCGTTACCTGCGTGAAGAGTTCCTGGTGGTGCTGGGGACGTCCTCGACCGAACCGGTGATGCCGCGGATGTTGGAAAAGCTCCAGGCCCTGGGTTGCAAGAAAGGCGTCGTGGGGCTGGTGCTGCCGACCGGTTACTCGTTCAACCTCGACGGTACGGCGATCTACCTGTCGCTGGCGGCGATCTTCATTGCCCAGGCCTGCAACATCGACCTGACGCTGACTCAGGTCATCACCATGCTGGCGATCATGCTGCTGTCGTCAAAGGGGGCCGCGGGTGTGACCGGCAGCGGGTTTGTCGCCCTGGCCTCGACCTTGACGGTCATCCACGACATTCCCCTGGCGGGCCTGGCCCTGTTGATCGGAATCGACCGATTCATGTCTGAAGCGCGGGCGTTGACCAGCCTGGCGAGCAACGCCGTCGCGACCGTGGTGATCTCCCTCTCGGAGAATGCCTGTGACCGCGAAGTCCTGTTGCAGACCCTGGATGGCAAACCCGCCCTGACGCAGGCCCCGGCAACCGACTCGAGCTGGGACGGCACGAAGGTCGCCAAACACATCTAACCGCTCACGGCTGACTTGACAGCACCGCGTAAGCTCACTCAATACCTTTGCGCCAGGCACGCCTTAGTGTTGCCTGGCGGGCGGGAGGGCGTGCGCCTGGGTGTCTGCCAAGCTACTCATAACAACAAGAGATCTGACATATGCTCGCTTTACTTGGCTTGGCCATGGTGGTGGTCTTCACCTTCCTGATAATGACCAAACGGTTGTCACCGATCGTCGCGCTGACGGTGGTGCCGATCGTCTTTGCCGTGATCGGCGGTTTTGGCGGGACCACCGGCAAGATGATGCTGGACGGCCTGAAGATGGTCGCGCCGTCGGCGGCATTGCTGTTGTTCGCGATCCTGTTTTTCGGCCTGATGATCGACGCCGGTCTGTTCGACCCGCTGATCCGCAAGATCCTCAAACGGGTCAATGGCGACCCGATGAAGATCGCCGTGGGCACGGCGCTGCTGTCGCTGTTGGTGGCGCTGGACGGTGACGGCACGACGACTTACATGATTACCTGTGCCGCGATGTTGCCGCTGTATAAGCGCATCGGCATGAACCCGATGATCCTGGCAACCATTTCCATGCTCTCCTTGAGCATCATGAGCGGCATGACCCCTTGGGGCGGCCCGGCGACCCGTGCGATCGCAGCGCTGGGCCTGGATGCCGGCGAGTATTTCGTGCCGTTGCTGCCGACCATGATCGGTGGTGCGGCATGGGTGGTGTTCACGGCGTTCCTGTTGGGCCGTGCCGAGCGCAAGCGCATTGGCAACGTCCAGCTGCAAAGCGGTGGCGGTGACTGCTACATCAACGCGATCATCGAGGACACGCCGCACAAGCGTCCGAAGCTGGCCTACGTCAACCTGCTGCTGGTAGTCGCGGTGATGGTCGCGCTGGTGATGGGGCTCATGCACTCGGCGATCCTGTTCCTGATCGGTTTCGTCCTGGCGCTGATGATCAACTACCCGCAACTGGATATTCAGAAGGAGCGCATTCTTGCCCATTCGGGTAACGCCATGACCGTGGTCCTGCTGGTGTTTGCCGCAGGCATCTTCGCCGGGATTTTCTCCGGGACGAAAATGGTCGATGCCCTGGCGCAAACCCTGGTGGACTGGATCCCGCCTTCCTGGGGGCATCTGTTCCCGCTGGTGGTGGCGATTACCAGCATGCCGTTGACCTTCGTCTTGTCCAACGATGCCTACTATTTCGGTGTCGTGCCGATCCTGGCCAACGCCGCGGCAGCCTACGGGATCGATCCGGTGGAAATTGCCCGGGCCTCCATTCTCGGCCAGCCGGTGCACCTGATGAGCCCGCTGGTGGCCTCGACCCTGCTGCTGGTGGGCATGGTCGACCGCGACCTGGGCGACTTCCAGAAAGCCACCGTCAAATGGGCGGTGCTCACGTCCCTGGTGATTACCGCGCTAGCCCTGCTGACCGGGGCGCTGACGCTGTTTTCCTGATTCGCTCGACAACCTCTTCTTGCCTGACACGCCCCCGCAAGTGGGGGTGTGCCGGCCTGCACGCCCAATAACAACAATGAGTAGCCAGACATGACCACTTTGCTTAACCGCGGGGCTTTGTTTCCAATCCTTGGGCTGTTGCCCCTGGCCACGGCCAGCGCCGAAGGTTTCATCGACGACAGCAAGCTGAAGCTGCAATTGCGCAACGTCTACTTCAACGAAAATTTCCGCGACGAGCACGGGATGAGCGCCCGGGCGGCGAGGACTGCAAAGAGTGAGCGCACCGAGTGGGCCCAGGGCTTTCTGCTGGATTACCAGTCAGGCTTTACGCCGGGCACCATCGGCTTCGGGGTCGATGCCCTGGGCCTGCTCGGGGTCAAGCTCGACTCTGGGCGTGGCCGCAGCGGCACCGGCCTGCTGCCGGTGCATGACGACGGTCGCGCCGCCGACGAGTTCGCCAGCGCGGGCATGACCGCCAAGGCCAGGTTGGCCAAGACCACGCTCAAATACGGCACCTTGCTGCCCAAGACCCCGGTGCTGGTCTACAACGATGCGCGGCTGTTGCCCCAGACCTACCAGGGCACCCAGATCACGAGCAGTGACATCGACAACCTTACCGTCACCGGCGGACATCTGGAGCGTTTCAAGCTGCGGGATTCGAGCGACAGCATGCCTATCGTGCCTGACGGTTACAGCGGCGATAAATCCGGCGATTTCAGCTATGCCGGCGCCGACTACAAGCTGGGCAAGAACATCCGCCTGAGCTACTTCTATGGCGAGCTGGAGAATTTCTATCGACAGAACTTTGTTGGCATCCAGCATGATCTGCCCCTGGGCGCCGGGGTGTTGACCAGCGACCTGCGCTACTTCAACAGCGTCGATTCGGGGTCGGCCTACGGCGGCAAGATCGACAACGACATGCTCAGCGGATCGCTGTCCTACGCCGTTGTCGGCCACACCCTGAGCGCCGGCTACCAAACCCTCAGCGGCGAGGCGGGCCTGCCTTACATCAGCGGCGCCACGGTGTACTCCTTCAGCAACGTCGGGATCGGCAAGTTCATCGAGGAAGACGAGAAGACCTGGATGCTCGGTTATGGCTACGACTTCGCTCGCCTCGGTGTGCCCGGCCTGACGTTCTCCACCCGCTACCTGAGCGGTAACGACGGCAAGTCCAACACCACGGTCAAAGAGTGGGAACGTGACGCAGAGATTGCCTACGTGGTGCAGCAGGGTACGTTCAAGGGGGTGGGCGTGAAGGTGCGAAACTACGTCTATCGCTCGGACTTTTCCCGGGGTCGTGACAGCAACCGGATCTACTTCACCTACGACATCGCGCTTTGGTAGGTGATGCAGTTCACCTAAGAAAAAACGATGGACCTGTGGCGAGGGAGCTTGCTCCCGCTCGGCTCTGTAGGAGCTGGCGAAGCCTGCGATCTTTTGATCTTTCGCTTGAGAATCAAGTGTCTTTGGAAAGATCGCAGCCTCGCTTCGCTCGACAGCTCTACAGGCGCGACCCAGCGGGAGCAAGCTCCCTCGCCACGGTTTTCTCAGTGGCCTCGGGTTCGTCGCGGTGGCTCGGTTCGATTCTTTGCGACATCATGGCGTCAATCAACTTTGGGCAAAGCCCTCGTCGAGGCCGCTGTGGATCGAAACCAAGAGCGACGCAACAACCTGTCTCTGGATGGCCTGAATTTTTTCCTTGCGGATGTGCGCGATGGGCTGGGGCCTTACCTGGCGATCTACCTGCTGGCGGTGCATCGCTGGGACCCGGCCAGCATTGGCGTGGTAATGACGGTGGCGGCGATGGCCGGACTCGTCGCCCAGGCGCCCGCCGGCGCGTTGATCGACCGGGTGCGCAGCAAGCGTGCCGTGGTGGCCGCGGCGGCCTTGATGGTGACCCTGGGTTGCCTGGTGCTTCCGTTCACGTCGTCCTTTGGACTGGTGGCATTGACCCAGGCCATCGGCGCCGTGGCGGCATCAGTCTTCGCGCCGGCTATCGCGGCGATATCCTTGGGCATTACCGGTGCCAAGGCCTTTACGCAGCGCACGGGACGCAACGAAACATTCAACCATGCAGGCAATGCCTGTGCAGCGCTGCTAGCGGGTGGGTTCGCCTGGCTGTTCGGTCCCATCGCGGTGTTCTACCTGATGGCCGCCATGGCATTGGCCAGCATCGTGGCGGTCAGTTGCGTGTCCGCCGAGGCCATCGACCATGACGTGGCACGGGGGCTTGAGACCGGTCAGTTGGTCCACGGCCCGGTGCCCTCGACGTTGCGGGTCTTGCTGGATAACCGCACGCTGTTGTTGTTCGCCATTTGCTGCGGGCTGTTCCACTTGGCGAACGCGGCGATGCTCCCGCTGGTCAGCCAGAAGTTGGCCCAGGCCAATGTGCACTTGGCCACGCCGCTGACGTCGGCTTGTATCGTCGCGGCGCAACTGGTCATGGTGCCCATGGCGTGGCTGGTGGGTGTCAAGGCCGATGCCTGGGGCCGCAAGCCGTTGCTGCTGGCCGGCTTCCTGATCCTGCCCATCCGCGGTGTGTTGTACGTACTCTCCGACGATCCCTATTGGTTGGTGGCGGTGCAACTGCTGGACGGTATCGGTGCCGGGCTGTTTGGTGCGCTGTTTCCGCTGGTGGTCAAGGACCTGACCCAGGGCACCGGGCGTTTCAACGTCAGCCTCGGGGTGTTGTCGACGGTGTTCGGGCTCGGCGCCGCGTTGAGCAACAGCCTGGCCGGCTTCGTCGTGCAAGGGGCTGGCTACAGCGCGGCGTTCCTGACCCTGGCGGCGATTGCCGCGTTGGCCTTCGGCCTGTTGCTGGCGATGCCCGAGACGTTCCGACCAAGCCGCGTTCCACAGCCTGGCACGCTTGCGGTATCTGACGGCGGGGTCGCCTGAGGCCGCGTATCACCAATGTGGGAGCGAGCTTGCTCGCGATGACGACGGCACATCCAACATCGATGCCTGCTGGACCACCGCTATCGCGAGCAAGCTCGCTCCCACAAGGCGGAATTGAGAACGCCCGGCATCTGTATCCAGTCATCCCCGCCGAGACACCTGCAGCAACAAGCCTGGCTCCGCCCTCGTGGCCGAGAGCGTCCAGCCATGGGCCCGGGCGATTTCCTGGCAGATCGTCAGGCCCAGGCCGGCGCCATGGTCGCGGCGATGGGGCCCGCGCCAGAAGCGCACGAACAGCTGGGGCAGTTGCTCCCGATCCACCCCAGGGCCCCAGTCGCGTACGCTCAGGTGATCCCTGCCAATGTCAACCCGAACCTCTGTGCCCCGAGGGGCATGTTGGAGGGCGTTTTCCAGCAGGTTTTTCAGCAAGGTGAAGAGGGCGCTGCGATCAGCCTGCCACGGGGCACTGCCCGTGCAATCCTCGGCCAGCACCAGGCGCACATCGACGGCTTCGGCCATGCGCTGTAGATAGTCGGTGGCTTCCTTCGCTACATCGGCCAGTTCGACCGCGGCAAACCGATAGTTCTGGGCCTCACTGGCTTCGGTCAGCAGCAGCAGTTGCTGGGCTTGACGGGTCATGTGGGCCACGTCGTTGAGGAGCGCGTTGCGATCGGGACTGTCCGCCATCAATTCGATCTGCGCGCGTATCAGCGCCAGTGGCGTCTTCAGCTCGTGCGCCGCGGTCGCCAGAAACTCCTGCTGGATCCGGTAGCCATTTTCCAGGCGCTGGAGGACCCGATTGAAGCTGTCCACCAGCGGCACGACTTCGGACGGTACGCTGCTGACTTGCAAGCGTGAATGCAGGGAGCGAGGCGAGATGGCCGCGGCCGATTCGGACACCTCGCGCAAGGGCTTGAGCGTATAGCCCAAAATGACATAGGCGCAGGCGCCAAAGACGAAGAGCAGCACCAGGCTGAACAGGACGATGCCGGCGCCCATGAAGGGCAGGGCGAAGGCACCGTGGAAAAGGTCCATCAACCGTTCGCTGACGGCAAGCTGGAGGTGCCAGGTCTGGCCGTTGTGTTCGACCGACGCGGTGGCGCCGTACATCAGGATGCCCTGGCGCTCGAACTTGAAGGACGCCTGGTCGGCAGGGCCCAGTGAGGCGCTCGCCGGCCAGAAGGTCGCCTCGGTGGACGCCAGGGCTACGTTTGCCGAGGCGTCCAACACGCGGTAGCCGATCTCCTGGCGCATGCTGTCATAGGTCCAGACCCGATCCGCCTCGCTGGGGTCGAATCCGACCGGGCGCCCACCGGCATCGAACTGGAGTTTTTCCGCCAGCTCCTGGGTGCGCTCGGCCATGTTCATGACCGACAGGATGTCGCTCTGTGAGGTGACCAGGGCCAACGCCGCCGACACGATCAACAGGATGCTCAGTGCCACGCCGGCAATATAGGCCAGCAGCACCTTGAACCTGAGGCTACTCAACCACGTCGACCTGGCGGAGCGCATAACCGAGACCTCGCAGGTTGACAATGCGTTGGCGGGAGCCGATGGCAAGCAGCTTGCGGCGGATACGGTGCAGGGCCACGTCCAGGGCGTTCGGCGTGACCGCCTCGCTCAAGCCCCAGCCCGCCGCCTCTATGCTGGGGCGGCGGACGATTTCCCCAGGCTTGCGCAACAGCAGCAACATGATCTGCATTTCCGCTGGCGCCAAGGTGATGCTTTCATTGGCACAACACATAGTGCCGGTCTCGGGTTGCAGGCTCAGGTCTCCGTGGCTGGGGGCCAGTGGGCGACAGTCCACGGGACGTCGGAGCAAAGCCCGCACCCGGGCAACCATTTCATCCATGGCAAACGGCTTGGGCAGGTAGTCATCGGCACCGGCATCGAGTCCCTGTACCCGATCATGCAGGGCATCCCGTGCCGTGAGCACCAGGCACGGCAGGCCAAGCCCGGCGCTGCGCAGACGCTTCAACAGGGTGAGACCGTCGCCGTCCGGCAAGCCGCGATCGAGGATCAGCGCCTGGTAGGGCACCCGCTGGATGGCCGCCCATGCACCGTCCATGCGGTCGATCACATCGACGGCGATCCCGGCGTTCGTCAATCCCGTGCTGACCAGTTGGGCCAAGCGTTCATGGTCCTCGACCAGCAGAATGCGGCTCATCAGAAGCGGTACAGGTAGCCGAACAGCGCGCTGTTTTCGGTAGAACGGTCTACCAGCGGGCTGTCCTTGATCTCACTGGCGAAGCGGGTCGCCTTGATATCGAGGAACACGGAGTGGTGCTGATCGAACATGTAGTTTCCCCGGACGCCAAATTCGTGATTGAGGGCAGACTTGCCATCATAGGCCGCGCGATCGATGCGGGCTTCACTGTCGCGCACGCCAAAATAATAATCGACGTATTTTTTGTCCTGCCACATCGCTGTCACATGGGGCGTGAGAGAGATGTGCTCGCCGAGTCGCCAGGTTCGCTCCAGGCCCAGGTTGAAGCGCTGCCCCTTGCTGTTGTCCGAGACATCCGCCAGCCACTCGGCGTGCACGTCCACCAGATCGGTGTGCCACTGCACTTTGGCCCCGGCCCAGAAGCTGCTTTTACGGTCGCTCATGCCATCGAAAACCCGCGAGTCGTCGGCATCATAGCCACTGAAGTCGTACTGGCCCACGAGGTTGAAATCGATTTGCTGGGTGTCGCTGATCTGCAACTGCGACAGCTTGACCTCGGCGTTTGGGCCGAACACCCGCAGGTATTCGTTCTCGAAGTAGATCAGCGGTATCGCCTTGTTGTCACGATCGATGCCGGTATAGGGCTGCTGGCTGCTGATCGCGCCGACCCCCAGTCCCCAGGACGACGACGGTTCGGCGGTTTCAGATTCGGCTGCTTGCGCGGCGATGGCTGAAGTGGCCACGGCGAGCAGGATCACATTCGAGATGGTTGAAACGGCTAAGCGCAGCAAATGCATGGGGTGCTCCAGCGGGACAGGATGAAATGCGTGCCTATCGTTGAGCGTTTTCCCTTACTGGATGCTTACCGTTATCTGTCGAAAGCTTGACCTCAATCGGGGCAGGCCGAAGAGACCGCTGGGATCATTGGTGAGCTCAAGTTGGAAAGCGATGCCATTTCTTCCGTGCTCGATGTGATTCGCGGCATTGCCGAACAGACCAATCTACTGGCGCTCAATGCCGCGATTGAAGCGGCGCGGGCCGGTGATCA
The DNA here is from genome assembly GCF_059579345.1 of Pseudomonas sp. FSO-7. Taxonomy (NCBI): domain Bacteria; kingdom Pseudomonadati; phylum Pseudomonadota; class Gammaproteobacteria; order Pseudomonadales; family Pseudomonadaceae; genus Pseudomonas; species Pseudomonas sp. FSO-7. Next base: position 2,779,839 of record NZ_CM184193.1, read on the forward strand.
TGGGCGCGGCTTTGCGGTGGTCGCCTCTGAAGTGCGCACCCTGGCGCAGAAGACCCAGGCGTCCGCGGGCAACATTCAACTGATGATCAGGTCGGATCGTGCGGCACTGTCCATGCAGCAGACCCTGGACAAGGCTCAGGACGGGGCGAACAAAGTCGAGCGCGCGGGGGCGTTGTTGGTGGAGATCGAAGGCGTGGCGACCATCAGCGACTGGTGTCAGGGCACCGGGTGCAAAGGCCGGCGGGCGTCCTCCAGGACGGCGCGTAAAGCCTGGCACAGACCATCGGCCCCGGGCGTTTGGCGAAAGTTTCGGATGTGTTGTTGCAGGGCGGCGAAAGCACGCCCTTCGACGACCTTTGCCAGGCTCAGCAGCGGGTCTGGCTGGATGTAATGCGGGTGGTCAGGCGCAAGGTGGAGCCCGTTGAGATTCTGGTAGTCGGCGTCGACCCAGGCGTACAGGTGATGGTCGAAGTGCTCGGCAAAACGATAACGGCCGAAGTCCATGACCTGCAGTTGCAGCGGGTCGGCGCTGGACTGCCCAGCCAGTTGCACATTGACACCGTCGATCACCAGCGGCTTGCCTTGGTTGTTCGCCAGTATCTGTTCCAGTGTCTTGGTCACCTGGTTGTTGACCTTGAGTGTTGCGCCGTCGCGTCGCACCAGCAGTTTCCCGTTCTCATGGCCGACCTGAAAACGCACCGCGCCACAGCTGCTGGCAGTCAGGCCATACCGCCTGAGCAGCAGTTCGGTCTGCATCAAGGCGCCCGCCAGTTCGGCCCCTTGCCAGTAACGTTGCCACTGGCAGCGCGGACGGGTGCAAGGTCGGCGCAATAACAACACTGCGGGCTCCGGTGGCCGACCGTCATGCCACAAGGCATCGAAGCCCAGGTCAATAACGGCATAGGTCGGCAAAGGGGTGATTGCCTTTTTTGCATGAGTCATGGCCGCTAATACCAGGTGCTCCATCAGCACTTCATGCATGGCTTCGGCCAGGGTCAGCAAACCGTTGGAATGAGGGAGCACGGGGGCTTCATCCGGTGGTACGCCGATGCCCTTGACGTCGAAAAGCACCTGGTCGCTGGAGGGCAAGCAAAGCACCGCGGCCCTGCCATAACGGGGCGGACGCCAGGCTGGCACGCGGCGGCCGTCGAGGGTAATAGGCGTGTTGATACCTTGTGCTGCGGCTTGGCTACTGGAGATAAAGGCCGAATTGTGCAGCAGCCAATGGTCGATCTCCGCGTGCCCGGACATGTCTGTGCCCGATCCCCAGAGCGTGCCAAAGTCGGCCCGAATCGCTGCATAGTTGGCGAGCAGGACCCGGGCGCCGGCCACCCCCAGCAGTTGTTCTTCGAGCAAGGCCTGGCCACTGTCGGCGTAGTCCGCAAGGTGCTGCACCCTTGGGCCGATGGTGAAGGGCTGAGCCAGGTCATGGACGGGTGAATTCATCGAAGGTCTCCGGCCCAGGCCGCCAGATGCTGCGGATGATCGAGGGCGGCCTGGGGATCGAGCAGTATCCAGTTGCGGTGCAAGTCCAAGGCGGGTTTTGGCCCTTGGGCCACCTCTGCACGAGTGCCAAGCATGGGTAATTCCCGCAATGCACGGGCGACTGGGGCACAGACGCCGAGGAGATCGGCATGAGGGCTGTGGCGCAGGTGTTCGAACACCCGGGCATCGCGGGTGCGGATCGGGATGAACTGCCAGCTCGGCGCCAACGTGTCCTGAGGCACCCAAGGGTCCAGGCCATATTGACGCAGCCGTACCAATAACTCGGGCACCTGCTGCCGCAGCCGTCGGGTTCGTGCCTGGGCCGTTGCGACGGCCTGCCTCAGGGCGGGCAGGGCATGGATCGACAGGGGCGGGCTCGACGCCGGGCGTGGCCGCGAACGTTGGCCTGGCGACCACACATCGATATCGGCATCCACCGGGACGTCGCCGAACAGCGCGCCGCCGCCGCCGATATCCAGCGGTTTCCCGCTTCCCAGGGAGGTCAACACCCGTGAAGCGCCAGGGCGATTGAGATCCCAGGCGGTGGCGCTGTCTTCGATGATTGGCATCCGGGGCCCCAACTGTCGACGCAGCGCCGGGATATCACAAGGCAAACCGTATTGATGAACGGCGATGACCGCATCCAGGCCGCTCTCATGGCCTTCCAGGGCGGCGCTGCTGAGCAATAACTCGGCACCGTTTTCAATGATGACCGGCACCGCGCCGATATTGAGGACAGCCGCTACCACCTGATGGCAGGTCGCCGCCGGAACCGCCACCCGCCAATCGGCCGTGGCGCCCAATTGCCGTAGCGCCAGTTCCAGCGCGGCGGTGCCGCTGCCCACCAAGGCACCGTGACGGCGCGCGTAAAACTGTGCGAGCCAGGACGAGCACGGGAGCCTGTCGGCTTCCCGTGCTTGCCACTGGCCATTGGCAGGGCTTGGCGTTACTTGCATTTATCCATGGCACAGGCAGTCAGGGCTTGGACCTTGCAATGGTCATCGGCGCAGGCTGTCAAGGCTTCGACCTTGCACTTGTCCATGGCACAAGCAGTCAAGGCTTCGACCTTGCACTTGTCCATGGCACAAGCGGTCAAGGCTTCGACCTTGCACTTGTCCATGGCACACGCGGTCAGGGCTTCGACCTTGCACTTGTCCATGGCACACGCGGTCAGGGCCTCGACCTTGCACTTGTCCATGGCGCAAGCGGTCAAGGCCTCGGCCCGGGGCCCGCCAATGCGCCAACTGGTGAACTTGCTTTGCGGCAGGGTCGCACGCTTGACCACATCCAGATGCAAGGTGCGGGCATCGTGATCGTTGCACTCAAGGAGAATCTCGTCCTCGGCAACCGCGAAGTGATCATGCAGCAGGCAGAGTCCGAAGCGATCCAGGTTGCCATGGCGCTCCAGTAGCTCATGCAGGTCATTGATGAATTGCACGTCAGACGCCCCCAATGGTGTCGCTTCGGCAAAGGAGGGATTGGTGTGTCCGTTCATAAGGTGTACTCCAATATGTTTGACTTAAGGCCTGTTAATGTCATCAACCGTGCGGTGCATTTTCGTCTCATAGACCTCCTTGTCCCGGGGGAACCTTGCTGGCCGATACCCAAAGATTTTCGATACTCAGCAACGGCGGCTGGTTGTCCGAGGCCGATGCACCCTGTGCCAATTGGGCCGGGTCGTCGGCACTGAAGGCGCGCAGGGTCAGGTCGACCCGGGCATTGCCCTGGACCGTGACCTGCTCGGCCAGGCGCCAGCGGTCGATGGCCTGGCTGAACGTGCTGGTGAAGGCGGGCGGGCTGTTCAGCGAAGTGGCCACCGGCAACATCAGCGCCGCCGGCAGCACGGTGCGCGCGACGACTCCCTGGCCGGCGATGTCGTAGCTGTAGCGCCCCTCCATGCTCACCTGCACCGTGGTGCCGTTGCTGCCCGAGCCCAGGGCTGCAAAAAACACCTCCAGGTAATCGTCGAGGCTGGCATTCGCCACGGGCAGGGTGTCCAGGGAAAAGTTGCTCTGGGTGATATGGGGGCTGATGCTGTCGACAAAGCGCACGATCGGGGTGGAGAAGCGGAACAGCGGGTTGGTCTGCAGAGTGCCGATGTCCGCGGCAGGGAACAGGATGCGGTTGCGTTCCACCGACAGCGAAGCCCAGGCGTCCTGATGATCGAACACATTGAGGGCCGGCAGGCTGGTGCGGCGCTCGTTGACCAGCAGCGCTTGCGTGTAATCGAGCCATTGGACCGGCAGGACGCTCTTGAGCCGATAGCGGTAGGCGATCAACCCGGGGGCGTCCGGATCGACAACGCTCACTGCCTCGTATTGCGCCGGATCTATTTCCACCCGTGGGGCCGGCAGGCTGACCTCGCCCAATTGCGCCAGGGTGGCGCTGATTCGGCCAGTGCCTGGATCGTAGTTGGCCGCCACATCGTTGATGGTCACATCCAGCAGCAGGGTCTCGGCCACCTCTTGCCCATCGACCGTCACCGGGACGAGCACCTGACTGAAAGCGCAGGTCAGGGCCTGGGGCGGCACAAACGCAGTTTTGCTCAGGATCGGACTGGCCCAGGCATGGTAGGCATCGGTGACCTCCTGGACGATGTAGACGAAGGCCTCCACTGCATGCTGGGCCTCAGCGATTTGCAGCTCGGTCGGCTGGCCGACATCGATCCCGGTGAGGCTCTGCTGCATGGCCACTTCAATGCTCGGGTAAACGGTGACGAACTGGGCCAGTGCGGTGACCAGGCTTTTGCCGGTGCTGCGCAGCGCACCGTTGACCGTTGGAGTGTTCAGGGCTATGGCGACGTTGAGGCTGTCCTGGGCGGTTCCGCGAAACAGCGATTCGAACGCATAGGTCCACTTGCTCAGGTCCGAGGCACTTTGTGGCGGCTGCGCCCAGGCTGTCGCTGTCTGGCCCTGGATCATCGGCGGTTCTGGCAAGGCTCGCAGCAGCACCGGCAGGTTCATGGTCTGCCCACCAGCCAAGGGGATTCGCAACGGCCCGGAGATCAGGGAAATCCAGTTCGATTGGGTGTAGCCGCTGATCCCTGGGACGCTGCGCATGTCGTGTTCCAGGTGACTGACCTGCAATTCCAGCGCCAGCGGCACATAGCTTGCTGCCTCGTTGCGGGAATTGAAGACAAACGCCAGGGCGCTTTCGCCGACCGATGCCTGCAAGCCGATGCGACCGCTGCCAAAGGCGTAGTTGTCGTTCCCGGTGCCAGGCGTGGACTGACTGGAACCTGAAACGGTCGGTTGGCCGTACAACGACAACGTTTGGTCGGTCGCGCTGCCCTGCACGGAAAAACCGACGATGGCGGTGGTGCTATAGGCCGAGTACAGCTGGTTAAGCAAGGTCTGGCGCAGCTTTTCACCAGCCGCGGCCCGGGTCTCTCCGTCTTGCGGACCTGCCGACAGCACCGGTTCTATGGTGGACGCGATATCGTCAGCCAGGGTCTGCTTGGCACTGAAGATCTTGCCCAGATTGCCGTCCTTGAGCGGGTCCTTGCTGCCGAGCAGGGTGTCGAGCAGGAACACCGAGGGGGCATAGGTCGGTGACAGGAAGCCATCGATGGCCTTGAGGGCCGTCTCGAACCAGAGGTTCTGGTCGACGCCGGTGAGGTTGAGTGTCGCCAGGTCATTGCCAGGGAACGGCTGGTCCGGCCGGTAGGTGGGAGAGATCTGCACGCTGTCCGAAGTCAGGCTGTTGGCGATCGGTCGGGCCGCGAAGTAGCCCGGGGCCGGATCGATGCGGTAGCGAATGCCGACCGCGCCATCCTGTAGGGCGAAACGGGCGGCCCACAGGGTCTGGCTGCGTCCGTCCGGTGTGCTGCCGGGGTCTGCGGTGCCGCTGCCGACCCGTGTCAGCCAGGCGCCGGAACGCTGGAACAGCGCCTCGAAGGTCGCGGCGAACAAGCTGTAGCCACTGGTGCTGGCCGTCGGTGGGTCGGGGATTGGCAGCAGGGTGCTGGTCACCGCCACACCGCCCTCCAGGCCGGCGACATCCGGCGCGACCAGGGTTGAGACCCGACGCAGGCTGAGGGTCAGACTCAGGGGCAGGATCGAGCCGGGCGCGAGGCTGTCGATATCCACTGCAAGGCTCAGGCGCACCGTGGCCGGCGGTGTTGCGCTGGCGCCCTGGACCACTTGCCCGAGGTACAGAATCACCCCGTTGATGTAGTCCAGCAACGGTTGCGATTGACTGTCGTCGAGCCGGCTCAATGGCTGGGCGAACAGGCTGTTGACCAGTTCCACGCTGACGGCGCGGCCCTGGCACCAGGGCAGGTTCAAGCCTTGGTAGGACTGGTTCAACTGGTAGTAGATCAGGCTGAACATTTCCAGGTCCTTGCCAGCCTGGACCTTGATGTCGCCGCCGTTGGCCGGGTCGTAGCTGGAGGTGTCCAGGCTCAGGCTGATGACCAGTTGCACGCCACCGGCCGCGGCTTCATAGGTATAGAAGCTGCGGGTATTGGGCCAGGCCGACGGGGCAATCAGGCGATCGTTGTAGCGTAACGGCAGCGGTGGATGGTTGAGGCTGCCACTGTAGCCGGCTGGCGGTTGTTGGAAGGGCGTCACCGTGATGTTGCCGAAGATGTCCAGCCAGGAGAGGTTGACCTGGGCGAAGCTGCCCACGCCTCGATAGGGGTTGTCGGAGGCAGCCGGCAGGCCTGGGTTCGTGGGCTGCGGGGCGGCGTTGCTGGTGGCGCGCCGGGCCAGGCCAAGGGTTTGCTGATAGGTGTACTGGCTGTCGTCGGCCAGGGCATTGAGGGCTTCGCGCCGGCTCTGCGGGTTGCGCATGGCCCGGCGATGAAGTTGCGCCTCGAGTTCATCCGCCCCGCTGTCCGGCCGCTGCGGACCGAAGGGCAGGGCCAGGTCGCTGGCGCTGAACCAGGGCGAACCGTCGATGCCGGCGGACAGCACCGAGTAAAGGTTGTACAGGTAGGCACTGGCATAGCCGTCCGGGTCCACGCTCGGTGAGTCCACCGGCGGCGGGTTGTCGCGCAGGACACTGAAGGCGGCATTGCCTTGGTTGAACACCGCTTGCAAATCGAAGGTCCGGGTATCGAGGGTCAATGTGCTGCCGCTGACCAGCAGCCCGGGAACCCGCTCGGCGCCGACCGCCAGTGCATCGAGATCGAGGTCGTAGTAGTCGGCCAGCGATTGCAGGCTGTTGCCCGGTGCAAGGCTGCCGTCGACGAGATAGACCAGCGCCGGGATGAACAGCGCCACGGTGCTGGCGGCGCTGACGCCGGGGTTGAGGGCCGCGATCTGCGCGGCGGTGATCGGTTGCAATGCCCCCACCGAGTAGTAGCGGGCCAGGTTGTCGAGGATGGCCGCGGGTTGGCCATTGCCAGCGGTGGAGTCGGCCGGCGTCACCAGGTGAATGATGCCGTCGATCGGCACTTGTGCGTGGGGGGCGAGTGTCGCGTCCGGATTGAGTTCGGCAATGCGCCCGGAGCCGATACCGTAGAACGCCGCCAGGCTTTCCAGGCTGTCGCTGGCGCGGGTCGGCTGGCTAGGGTTGACGGTGCTGGCCGAGCGCAGGGTCATGTGGCTGCCTTGCTGGATCACCGTATCAGTCGTGACAAAGGCGTTGATGAAGTTGCACAGGCGGCCTTGCAGGGCATCCCGCGGATACGTCACCACCAGGGTCAGGGTCGCCGTGCCGCTGTCGTCGAAAATTCCATCGGGCAACCCGCTGCCGGCGGTCACGTCGTAATAGCTCAGGTAGTAGCCGCCCGAACGGACGGTGGACAGTTCCCAGAGCAGTTTCACCACTTCTTGGGGGTGATTGAGGATGCCGCGCGGCCCGGCGTCGTCGGCCATGCGCGGGGTCATCAAGTCGGGTGGCGGGTTGGTCTCGGTCGACAGGTTGGTCTGGGTCAGGAACGCGAGGAAGTCATTCTGGGCCTGACTCAGCAGGTTGCTGGCCTTGGCGTTGCCTTGGGGCATCAGCAGGAACTGGCCGCTGATGATTGACGTACCCAACTCGTCGACTGCGCTCAACAGGCGTTCCAGCAACTGCGCATCGGTGGCCGAAGGGCCCAGCAGTTGGTAGGTATAGGACAAGCTGCTACCACTGCTGGCGATGACGCCGGGCTCGGCCTGGGGCAGCCGCTTGAGGGTGAAGTCCACCCGGGTCGCGTAGCTGTAGGAGGCTATTTCGCGGTGGGTGGTTTCCAGGGACGCGGGGTCGGTTGAAACTTCGCAAGGGGTGAAGGCCGGCAGGTAGGGCAGTTGTTGCGAGAGATCGGGCAGTTGCGGGGCGAGACTGCCCACCCGCTGATTGATCAGGCGGGCCAGGCCATCCGGCAGGGACCAGAGCATGGGTTGTACGCTGGAGGCCTCTTCGGTCGAGGCACGCAGCCCCGGCTGGCAAAGGTCACGCAACTGCTGAAGGTCGGCGGTCGACCACAGGGAAACGCTTTTCACCGCATAGTCTTTCGGGCTGCGGGCCACCGTTGGCAGCAGGCTGATGCTCGGTGCTGGCTGGAACTTGCCTTGTTGGGCGTAGGCCAGCACCACGGACAGGTTGCTGTAGGCCAGGTTCAGGTTCATCGAACCGCTGCTGCCGCCGGCGATCTGCACGAACGACAAGTCGACGCCATGACTGGTGGCGGCCCGGCTCAAGCTGATGGGAAAGTCGGTGCCGGGCGCCTGGTCGGCTGGTGTGGGAAACTGCTGGCCGGTCAGTTGATAGAGACCATAGGCGCTCTGGCTGTTTGGGTAGAGGAACTGCGCACTCAGGCTCAGGCCGCCCATGCCCGCCGGGTTCGACGGCAGGCGCAGGCCATAGGCCAGGAAGCGCGAAAGCATGCCTGCCAATTGGGCCAGTTGATCGGTGCCCACGATCACGGTCCACAGGTCCTCGGTAAAGAGGCTATCGAGGGCCGTCAGGGTGATCTGCGGCGTGGCGAATAGCGGCCCGACACTGAAGTTAGCGGACAAGGGGTCGCTGAACAGCGCCATGGCACTCACGCCAAAGCGTGCGCCACTGCTGTTCAGGCTGTCGCCGGCGGCGGTCTGGTACGCCAGGGTCGGCAGCAGCAACGGTTGGCCGGGCAACAGCAGGCCGGCCATGTCGTAGAGCGCGCTGTCCTGGGCCAGCACTGGCAGGTCGACGCCCAGGGCCCTTGCCAGGCTGTTGAAGGTTTCCCCAGGGCCCGTGGTGTATTGATGAATGTCGTTGCCCACCAACAGACTGATGAGTTGATTGGCGGCGATCACCGTCGAGTTGCCATTGGCCAGGATCAATCCCGGGGCCGTGGTGGTCCAACGTGCCGGCATGGCGCTGTCGGACCAGGCTCGTGCGACGGTTGCCAGGGTGTCGCTGCTTTGCAGGGTATAAGCGGGCAGCGGGATATTCAGGGTCAGCCCAAGGCTCAAGGCGACGTCGGCGTTGGGCCGGACAATATCGTCCAGGGTCAGGCTGTTGCCTCGAGCATCATTGGTCCATTGCAGGATTTGCTCGATGGAGTTGCCGTTCGCGGTGGCATAGGCGTAGTCGTCAAAGGCATTGAGGGCGACCTGCAACAGCTGCCGGCCGATGACCATGAAGGCATCGGTAAAAATCACCGCGGCCATGGATTCGTTGTCATCGCCTGCGGCCCGCAGTGACGGCGCGCGATTGTCGTCCTTGGCCGTGACAACGGCCGCCAGTTCCTTGAACAACTGCGCGACGTTGCTGCGGTAGGTGCTGTTGGTGCCCACGTACTGGAGAAAGTCCAGGGTCGCACTACCGGCGTTCGCGAGGGGCACGTCCAGGGACAGGCCGTCGAAGACCGGGAACAGCACCGAGCCGGCTTCCAGCACCTGCTGGATCTGTGCCTGGTTGGTGGCGTCGGGCAACGTGATGCTGACGTCGAAGGACGACAGGAACGTCAACAACTCGCTGATGCCGAACGGCGGGTGGGCCAGGTCGGCGAGGCGTTCGATATCCACTTCCAATAGGGCTTTGTCCACCAAGGTGCCGAGGATGTCGGCCAGGGTGTCCTGGTCGCTGCTGGCTGAACCCAAGGTGCCGATCAGCCACGGCAGGTAATCGGCGCACAGGCGCTCGAAACTGCTGGCGTTATCCGCCTGCCGTGTCTGTTGAGTCGGGGACGGTGCATCCATGGTCAACAGGAACACGAAAGCACCTTGCTGGCCGCTGTAGCTGCTCACGCCCTCGTTGCACATCACGGTGAATTGCGGTGTCGCGTACAGGTTCAATACCGGCTTGGTTGCACTGCGCGGCACCGACATTGCCTTGGGCCTGGCGGCCCGTCGTTGGCTGGCGAGTTGCAGGTGCCGGGCCTGGCGAGCCAGCAACTGGGTCGGCTCGGCCCAGGGTGCCGGGCCGCTGTTGAGGGCATTGATCTCGAAGCGTGCCGAGACGTCGGCATGGAATGAAAAGCTGATGCTGAAACTGAACAGCCCCAGGTCGATCTTGACCTTGACACTGACTTCCACCGTAGCCCGGGCGGCAATGGGAATGGGCTTGTAGCTCTCGTAGGTCAGGGAGAGCGACAGGGTAATGCGCACATTGACCGCCGCCGAGATAATGGCGAAATCGATGCTGCCATAGAGCAGGCCGATGACCCCGACCGTGCCCTGGATCTTGAAGTAGTAGTCGTCCTGGACGCTGCTGTTGGCCGTGACCGGTGCGGTGGACGGACGATAGGCGTGGAAGGCGGCGATGGTGCCTTCCAGGATGCCGAACACCGTCAGGGCAAAGCCGGCCTTGAGCGGCCCCTTGACGAAGTTGTAGCCCAGCCCCAGTTGCAGGCCCAGGCCGAAGACGATTACCGGATCGAAGGTGCCCTGAGTGGTCTTCGGTACCTGGGTCGCGGTGACCGACGACAGCTTGCCCAGGTAGAAACCACCGGCGCCCAGCACGGGTACTCCATAGACGATCGCGGAAATCGAGAACGAGCGAGTGAAGTCGAGGTTGTAGGGGAAGCCGATGTCGATGAAGAAATCGCCGTTGGTGTAGATCTTGACGCCGATCTCCGGCAGCACGATCGACACTGCGCCAAAGTTCAGGTTGCGGATGCTGTCGGGAAAGGTCCATTCGATCTGGTACACGCCCACATCATCGGTGATTTTCTTGTAGAGGATGTCGAGGACCAGATTGCCCAGCGCCTTGGCTTTCTCCCCGGCCAGGGCCAGGCGCAGGCCGTAGAGGTTGGGGTCGTTGAACACCAGCATCAGATCGACGGTCCAGTCCTTGCCGGTCTTGAGCAGCAGCAGTTGTCCGGCGATCAGCCAGTCGCTGTTGCGGTTGTAGTACGGCGTGCCCTTGGTACCGCTGTCGCCAGGGTTCAGCGGGTTGCTGGAACCGGTTGTCGAAGGCACCTTCTTCAAGGCGTCGATCACCGCTTTGGTGTTGGCGAAGCTGTCGTAGCCACTGATGGCCACACGTTGGCCGAGCACCAGCAACGGCAGGCTGAAGTAGTCCGTACCCTGGCCCGGAACCGACGGCAGCTTGTCCACGGGCTGGCCCTTCTGCGGATCCAGCAGGTTGCTCCAGTCCTGTTGTTCCTGGGGATTGTTGCCTTTGAACACTGAGGAACCGTCGATGCCCAGGGTGATTTTGTCGACGCCATCGACCTTCTTGCGTTCGAACACCAGGCCGTCGATGCTCATGAAACCCAGGTCGATCTTGCTCGCCAGGGTGTATTTGGCGGCGATGGTCGGCGTGCTGCCGTTGCTGGTTTCCAGGCTGATGATCAGCGACAGGCCGTCGAGGGAAATCTGGTTGAGCACGTCCCAGGGCGATTCGAGAGTGAAGTAGGGGTCGCCCAGGGACTGCATGAGTTTCTGGATCAGACGCCCCAGGCTCCAGTTTTTCAACGTGAAGGTCAGGGTCTTCTTGTCGACCTGGTAAATCGCCGTCAGGCCTTCCCAGGACAGGCTCAACTGGGCGTTGCTGCCCTGATTGTCGGGGGCGAAGCTGTAGCCCAGCAGCACGCTGTCGTTGAGGAAGCTGAAATCCCATAGCGTGGTGGCGCTGCCACTGTATTGCTGTTGGGCGGGTTTGCTGGCGTCATAGCTCAGGCTCAGAGTGGCCAGGGTGTCGACGCTGAAGGCCTGGCCCAGGTTGAAGGTCCAGCGCAGGCTACCGGAGACGGTGTAGCGGTCGATCGGGGTGGCGCCGGTGGCGAGACTGGCGTCGACCTCAAGGGTGTTGACCAGCAGGGTGCCGGGCAGGAAATCCGGGAATGTGAAGGCGCCACCGAAGCTGAGGAATTGGCTGACCAATTGCTGCACATCCACCGGTTGCGCCAGTCGTGCGGCCACTTTCCAGGTGGCTGGCGTCTGGGTGCCGTCATAGTCGACGTTGGCGTTGGCGAAGTACGGCCCGATGCCGACCAGTCCGCCGATGCCCGCCTGGTAAGTGGTGACCGGAGGGGTATTGGCGACACCGCTGGCACTGGTGGGGGTGGTGGCCTTGATATAGAGCTGGCCGTCGGTGACCGAGAGTATGGGTTGGCCGCCGAGCGTGAACAGGTTCAGGTCCAGCTCGAAGCCGGCATTGAAGGCGTAGCTCTTGGCGCCGACGTCAAGGCTCAGGCCGACGTCGGACAGCGAGGCATCGACAAAACCCTTGGGAATGCGGATCAAGTCCAGGGTGAGCGTGGCAATCAGGTCGTTGAGATTGGCTGTGCCGTCGAAGCGTGCGAGCAACTGGAGGTCGGAGTTGAACTGGACGAAGAACAGGCCGTTTTCTGCGGCGGTCTTGCCTTTGAACACCTCGGGTAGCAACAGGAACTGAGTCTGGAACAGAAAGCTCTGGGTACTGCCCTTGGGCAGAAAGTTGATGCCCCACACCAGTTCGAAATCGGTGATGCCGAAAACCAGCTTGTTGGTCGGGTCCTGCAAGGGAACCCAAGGGTGCTCGACGTTGATCACCGTCGGGTCGGCGCCCAGGGTCACACTGGCACTGCTCAGGGCCAGGCTGGGGCTCGTGACGCCGCTGAGGCTGAGGCTGCGCAGGCCGATCCCTGACAGGAACTGCTGCAGTACCGGTGGCGTTCCCGTGAAAAAGCTGCCGTTGTTGTCCAGCAGGCCGATGATCGTGGCCGGAGTCAGCAGGGCGCTGCCGTCGTCGCTGTGACCGAGGTAGAAATTGAAAGCGCTGCCGTTGTTGATCTGGGCCAAGGCACGCATCTGGTAGTCGACGGATTGACCTCGTTGGTCAGTCAGGCTCAGGTCCAGGCCAAAATACAGGCTGACTTGCTGGTCGTAGAAGGCCTCCGCCGGGTCGTCGCCATCCTGTAGCTCCGGTGGGCCGATGATCAACCCGAAAACCGGTGCGTCGACACTCAGGTACAACAGTTTCAAGCCGCTGTCCGGGCCGAGGAAAGGCGCCTGCAGGGTGGTGGTCGGCATGAAGATGTCGACCCCGTCGACCTTGGCGAAATCCATGCTGCCGGTAAAAGGCAGGGCGAGGGTCGGAAACCCCAGGTTTTGCACCACCGCGACGGCGTTGCTGAGCTGGGCGGGCGGCGTCAGGTTGGCGGCAAAGCCCTGGCAGGCGCCCAGGCTGTCATTGAAGGTGAACACCACGTTGCTGATCCCGGCCCACTTGAAGGGGATCCCGGTGGCAAAAGTCGACAGATCGGACCAGGTCCAACTGGCCGGCGTGGTGACGATCTCCAGGCTCAGGCTTTGCGTGCCGACGCTGCCCCGCAGGCCGAAGGTCAGCACCAGCCCCTGCTTGACGTCCTGTTGCAGAAAACGCGCACTGACTCCGGTGACCTTGAACGTCTGGCTCGCAGGGTTCAGCGGTTGCACGCTTTGCGCAGTCAGGCTTATCGGCAGCCCGGCGACAGTCGATTGGAAGGCCGCCTTGAGGTCGCTGTCCAGGCTGGCGGAAACGCTGACGCTGGTGTCCGCCAGGCCTTCGATCAGGTAGTCACGGGTGAGGAGGATCGGCGCGCCGGCATCGCGAGTCAGTGCCGCGGCGAGATTGCTCAGTGGGTTGTTGGCCATCTGTCTTCTCCTTGATTCAGACCGTCACGAACAGGGCCAGGTGATCGCTGGTGGAGCGGATGTGCCCCATGTTTCTCCAACCGCGGAAACGTTGTCGGTCGCCCGCGACAAATGCCGGTGCCGGTGACGGCGGCCAGCCGAGCGGAGGGGCCTGGAAATCGCTGGCGATGGCCACCACGCCCATGGGCGCACCGCCAGGCGCGGGGTTGACCACATTCAATGGCATGCCGACCACGGTGTTGGCGATGGTGAAGTTCCCGGCAGCACCGCCGCGCACCAGGATGTTGTCGATCGAATACAGGTTGCTGCTGCTTGAAGAGCCGATGTAGCGGTAGCCCGGATAAGGCACGACCCCCACGTTGGTCGACCAGAAGATCGTCGAGTTCTTGCTCTTCAGGTGGGTGGCAAAATAGCCCATGTAGGCATCCAGGGCCGGAGGCGGGGCCGCGGCCGGTGGTTGCAGTTGCAGGGCATAGCCCAGGCCGGTGAGCGGGGCGTAGCGCAGTGGATCATTGCCGTTCTGGCTCAGCAGGTTGACATTGAAATCACCGGTGATGACCCGGGTTTCCAGCGCGCCCAGGGCGGCGCTGATGTCGCGTACGTTAGCCAGGCCGTTGAGGTAGGCATTGGCCGCCACATACTGCGGCGGCGAATGGATGGCGAACAGCGTGAGGTTACGCTGCACCACCACGGGCGGGCCGTCGACAGTTTCACAGAACGTCACCATGTAGGGCTGGCGCAGGCCGCCATAATTGATTGGTGCGCCGAGGTTGTCGACGAAATCGACCCGCGCCGCGCACTGGCTCTCAATCGGGGTGCCGGGGTTCAGGGCGGTAGGGGGAATGGCGCGACCGGCGACGGTAAAACAGGTATTGGTCTGCAGCAGCGGGTAGTTGCCGGCGGCGGGCGCGGGCAATACGGTCGGGTTGAAACTGATGCCATTGCCCGCCGGTGACCAGGCGTTGGGGCCGGTGAACAGGCGTCTGCCGGCCGCCACGCCACCGCCCGCCGGGATCACCGGTTTGTAGAACACCGCGACGCCCTCGGCTCGCCCGGCCTGGCCAACCACCAACGGCGGTACCAGGTTCCAGGCAAGGCCGGTCAGGTTGCGAATGCGCAATAGCAGTTCGACACAACCTTGCCAGCCGCCGGTGGGGGAAATCAGCGAGCCTGGACCGTTGCTCGGGCCGCTGGCGGTCTCCACCACCACGAAGATGTCCGGGTTGAAGGCGGTGATGTGGGCGAGGATCAACGCCAGTCGATCGGCAGCGTTCAGGTCGGGAATGAGCGCCCCGGTGCGGTCCCGTTTGGTGGTCAGGGGACGAATCTTGTTATAGCCGAAGCTCTCGATGTTCCAGTACAGGACGCGAGTCATGAGGCGATCTCCGATGGCCCGGTCAGTGCCGGATGCGTGGACGTGTCCGACGCCAGGGCCAGCAGGCGCTCGGTTTCGCTGTCCGGATCTTTGACGTAGGCGGCATACCAGCCCAGGCTGCCGGAGGACTGAGGGTCGCCAAACAGGAAAAACTGCAGGGTCGCTCCCGGTGGCAACTTGGCGATGCCGAGAATCTTGATGCCGATGTCGGTCAGTTGCAGGTTGAAGAATTTCGCTTCGGGATCGGGCTGCCCGGGGAGGGTCTGGTAGAGCAGTTTGATCGGTCCGGTGGAGACCTTGATGATCCCCTGCAGGGAGAACACGCTGGCGGACGGCGCGGCGCCCGGCAGGCTTAAGCCAACAAAGAGCATGGGGTTGGCGTCGGTGCTTTTGCTGCCGGGCGACCAGGCGACCAGCAGGTCGGACTCGAAACCGGTGCCCGAGACCAGGGCGCCGGGCGATCCCATGGTGACCTTGTAGACAATGCCCGACCAGGCTCCGGACAGGGCCTTGAGCGCCAGGTTCTCCGGCAGGACCGGAAGAAAACCGTAGTCCGCTGGTTTCTTCTGTTCCGGCGCTTGGATGAACTGCTTGAGTTGCAGGGTAAAGCCCTTGTACAGGCTTTTTCCGCGAACCTGGCTGGTGACCGGATCGAATCCCAGGTTGTCGGGGTTGAAGTTGAAGCCCACCGCATTTGGTGTGGCGCTGGGAAAGCTCATGCCGATTTGCAGGTTGGTATAAGCCAGGCCCTGATTGCTCGGGCTGCCGTCCTCGCTACCAAAGGACAACAGGTCGAATGGCCCGGCGGAGGTCTTGAGCAGGGCGAAATCCAGCTTGCCCCACAGCAGGAAACGACTGGCGGTGGTAACGCCGCCGTCCGGGCTGCCCAGGGTGTTGAACTGGATGCGGTTGACCGATGCGGCGGGTAGCACGTTGCTGTCCAGGTTGAACAGGTAGCTCTGGCTTTGCTCGAACACATAGGTGGTGGTGTCGTTTTGTTGCAGAGCGCTGCCGTCGAGCACCATGGCATTCACGGCGCTGGGTTTGTCGGCGCGCAACGTGGCCTGGATCGGCGAACCGAACAGGCGGTCCAGGCTCAATTGGATACGGCTGTTGAAGGTCACCAGCCTGGACTGGCGAAACAATGTCTGTAGCTGGAGAACGCTGAAGGCATAACCTTCGGCCGTGGCCAGGGCGATTGGCATGTCGGCATCCGCGCCGTTGGCCTGGGCCTGTTCATAAGCCGGGTTCTGGTAGTCGATCAGTCCGAACAGGTTGGAAATGCCCTGGATATCCAAGGTGTCGTCCTGATGACTGATGCGACTGACGCTGGCACCGAAGTGGTGGGCGAGAAAGCGGCCGTAATCGATGCCGGCGGCGATCCCGGCCAGTTGCTCGGGGAGACTGGCCAAGGGCAGGTCGGCGTTGAGCACCATGAAGCCGTTCCAGTCGGGATCGTTGACCTGGGCGACGAAGTCCGCATAGAGGCTGTCGGATGTGGCGGCGGCGGCCTTGAGCTCGGCGGCGCCGATGAAGTCTTGCAGCCATTGAGACAAGCCGGTGTAGGCCAGGGTTTCCAGGCCTGGCACCAGGTCTGCGGTTTTCGAGAACGTCTCGGGCATGGTCCAGCGGTTGGGGTTGTCGATGCGTTCCTTCAGGCTGCCGCTGCAATACTTCATGATCAGTACGTTGCGATAGCTGGTGGTTTGCACGCCGACACCGATATTGGCGATGAAGCGCCAGTCGGCGATCTCCAGTTGGTTGCTGAATGTCGCGCCCTGGTCGACAAACGGGTGCGAGTTGACGCCGACGAGGAACAATTGATTGGTTTGCAGGGCCTCGTGCAACTCGTTGGTGGGCTGCTCGAAGGCAAAATCCAGCAAACGCTCGGCAGATTTCGAGCGTGCCAACAGTACCTTGCGGTAGCCGACACCGTCCGGATCCAGGTCCACCAGCAAGCCTTGCGGTGTCGTCGCCCGAGCAGGTTTTTCTGTCGTGGCGGTCAGGGCCCGTTGCAGTCGTTTGAGCCGTGCGGCCTGCTTGCCCGGCAAGGTGGCGGCGCTGATCAGGCTCTTGCGCGAGGCGGCGAGGATTTCGCTTTCGAATTGGGTCAAGTTGACGCTCGTGGTACTGGTCATGCCGGCATAAGGCACCAGGGGGAAGGCGAAGCCGGGGTCCTGTGGGAGCGGTGTACGGGGAGCGGTCGGCGTCAGCAGCACAGTGTCGCCATCGGTCGCGGCCTGGCCATAAAGCGGGCTACCGTCGGGCTGAGCGCTGTAGGCCGGGGTAGAGGCACCGGCAATCAGGTTGCTCCAGGAGGTCCGGTAGTCGTCGGTCAGCAGGGCCGTGACCGCGCCACTGGTGGGCGAGACCAGGCTGCTGGTCTGGAACGGAAAGACCGGTGCATGCGCCGATTGCGCGGCGAGCAGGCGCATGCGGTCATTGTCGGTGGGGCTGGCCGCGGGATTGTAGTTGGTGAAGCTCAGCCACTCCGTACCGAAGATGCCACACAACAGATTTTGCCCGGCGGTGCCGGCGGGCACGGTCGGCAGGCTCAAGCCATAGTCGCCGCTCAGGGTCAGGCTGTAGCTGGCACCGTCGTCGCAGAACACCAGGCTGGCCGCGTGAGGCAGGGGCCACCCGTTGGCGTCGAGGCCATTGAGCGGGACCAGACTGATAGGGTTGCCGGCGGTGCTGCGCCATTGACTGGGCAGCGAGGTGCTGCCGGCAGCGAAGGTCAGGCCGGTGCGGATCAGCCCGGCGGCCAGTTGTGGCGCACTGATGTTTTGGTTCAGCGGGTCCAGCGGGTCGAGAACACCGCCCATGTTCAGCTTGGCCGGCATGCCGACCGGGTTGAAGACCGGGTAATTGAGCACGTTGTTACCGTTCCCGGTATTGACCACATAGGCGAAGCCGGTCTGGAAATACCGCAGCGCAGGCGCCGAACTGTAGGTCAAGGCATAGGCCAGGCTTCCGGCCTGGCTACCGTCCAGCGGTACATAGGCCAACGGCTGCTGCGCAGGCGTCAGTTGCAGACCGCTGTCGGCCTGCAGTTTGTCGTTGAAGCCCATGCTGATACCGATGTTGCCAGACTTCAGGCGCAGCGCATTGAAGTCCGCGTCGTATTTGACGAAGGTGCCGAAGTTGAGGAAGAAAGTCAGGCGATCGCCGAGTTGCACGTTGAGGTTGTTCTGCACCTGGCAAGGTGTCTCCAGGCTGATGCGCAACCCATAGTCGTTGAAACGCTTGGGCGCTGGCAGGCTGCTTGCAGGCAACCAGAGCAGCGCCCGACCGACGAAGTTTCGCTGTTCGACGGCAAACAGGAAGTCGTACAGCGCGGCGACGAACCCCGAGGGATCGCTGCGCAGGCTGACCGGCTCGCTGGGGGCGAACAGGTAATGGCCGGCATTCTTGTCGAACGCATCGGCAGGGCTCAGGCTGGCCGGCAAGCTGGCCGGCGGGGTGCCTTTGGGCATGACGTAGCCGCGCCAGCCATAGCCACTGTCATCGGGCTGGGCATAGGCCGCGCTGTTGGCGATTTGTTGATAGTCGGATGGGGCGGCGCGGCTGGTCATGTCTATCCCCTGCAATTGTCGGCACGGCCACGAATCCACGACCAGTCGGCGATGCTGCCGGCATAGTGGTTGGGCGGGTTATGGCCGGATTGGAAAGTGCCATCGAGGCTGAGTTGTCCTCGCTGTTCCTGGGTGGCGGGGCGAAACGACAAGGCCCCGCCCTGGATACTCACCGGCCCGACGCTGGATTTGCGCAGGGTCACGGGGGTGGCGGTGGCCATGACGGTGTAGCGGTCGATCAGGTTCGTGGCGTAGTAGAAACTCACTTGGGCCGTCAACGCGTTGCTGCTGTCGGGTTTATAGGGGTCGAGCAGTTCCACGGTCACTTGCAGGTCCGGCAGCAAGGGTTGGTGGTAGCGGGCAATCACGCTGGTGGTCGGGCTCTGCCAGCGGATCAGGTCGCCGCGGTAGGCTTGTGCGCGGTCCTTGCTGTCGTCGTGTGTGCCCTCGATATTGAAGTCGGCGAGCACGTGCGACGTGTTCGGCGGGGCGCAGAAAAAAGCCCCCAGGCTGCCCCGTACCCGTTGGCCATCGCTGGCCAGATCAAAGGTGGCAGTGGGTGTTTCGGCTGTCATGCTCAACCCGGTCAGGCCTGCGCTGCCCATGGACAGTTCGGCGTTCACCCGTGCCTCGCGGCTATCGACGATCAGCACGAACACCACTGGACCGACCTGGCGGCTGACGTTCATGCCGGGCAGCAGTATCGGCCCGGGCAGGCAGGGTGCCGGGATCGCCGCAGAGGTGGAAGAAGAGGGCGCAAGGTCGGCGCAACCCGATATCGAGGATGCACGCTCGGCGTTGGAAAAGGTGTGCCTGTACCCGTCAGGCGAAGCCGTTGGCGCAGGTCTGCCGGTAGCGAGTACCCACAGTATTGTTGCCAGGATCGCGCCCAGTGTTACCCAGAAAACCCGGGTATAAAGCATCCGATGCTTTGTCACGCGAGGGTACCGTCCATGTCCCGTACTGCGTTAAATGAAGCCGGCGTATGGCGTCCGCGTCCGCCGGCTTCAAGGATGGGTTCTGGTTACAGAGCCCGTGTGGATCAGGAAAGGCTGAATGTACCGATGTTGGTGCCGTTGAAAGACGTCTCGGAACCGCTGTCGACGATGCTGCCCGTGAACAGGATGCTGAACGCCGAACCGACGTTTTGCAGCGTCACCTTGGCGCCAGCCCGCAGGATTACCGGCCCGGCAGAGGCGTCGGCGGAGAGTGTTTGCGTTGAGGCGGTGTTGTTGACCTGGGTAGCCCACAGCAGGTTGTTCTGGTAGCTGAACGTGATCTTGGTGGTCTCGTTGGGATCACCGTTGTAAGTGGTCACGGAGTTGCAGTTGATGGTCAGGGGCGTGGTGACGGTATTTACCGAAGTGAAGGCGTTCATTTTGAATATCCTTTTCGTGTGGTGGTCATGATTCAGGGAGCTGAATCGAGTGAGAGTCTAGGCGCGCTTCTTCGCCTGTAAAGGAAGGCCTTGAACGTGATGAGGCGCATTTTTCGGCCAGTTTTTGCGATCGAAGCGGGGCTTTTTTTTAGTCCAACTTACTGTAATTTAATGATTTTTTTATCTTTAGAAAAATGAGGCGCAATGCCTCTAATAGCGATTTGTTAGCATTCTTAGGTCGAAATATTCATTCGTTTAGGCCTTGGGCAGGCCTGTACGAAAAGTCATGCTGCGGCAGCGGCTGTGCACGGCGAATGCAGACTGCGCTCAAACGATATCGTCGATCAGGATGTGGCGCTCGCCGCGGCTGCACTGCTCGATCCGCGCCTGCACCTTGTAGACCTTGCGCAGCATCGACTCGGTAATCACCTCGGCGCTCGGGCCGCTGCCCTGGGCGGTGCCGTCGGCGATGACCAGTACCTGGTCGGCAAAGCGCAGCGCCTGGTTCAGGTCATGGATGGCGATGAACACAATGACCTGGCGTTTGCGCGCCAGGGCCTGCATGAAATTCAGCACTTGGACTTGCCGATGCATGTCCAGGGCGCTGGTCGGTTCATCCATCAGCAAGATTTCCGGTTCGCGCACCAGGGTCTGGGCGATCGACACCAGTTGCTGCTGTCCGCCGCTGAGCTCGCCGAGGTTACGGAACGACAACTCAGTGATGCCCAGTGCGGCGAGAATCTCGTCCACCAGCTTCAACTCATCATCATGGACGACCCAGCCCGGCGTGAGCTGCTTGCGCGCCAGCAGCACCGACTCGTACACCGTCAACCGGGCGCTGGCGTTCAAACCCTGGGGCATGTAGCTGATGCCCTGCGGTCCTTTTTTCGAACCCTCCAAAATCACCTGCCCAGGGCCGTCGATCAACCCGGCCATGCGCTTGAACAAGGTGGATTTGCCCGCCGCGTTGGGGCCGACCACCGCCACCACCTGGCCGCCGACAAACGCTGCGGTGGTCACGCCGTGAATGACCGTGCGCTGCCCGTAGCGGGCCCCGAGATTCTCCAGCCGGATCGTTACCATGAGTTTTTCTTCCCGCCGAGAATCAAGGATATGAAGAAGGGCACGCCGATCAGCGACGTCACCACGCCGATGGGGAAAATGGCCCCGGGAATCAGGGTTTTGCTGATCACCGAACTGGCGGACAGAATCAGTGCGCCGGTCAGCAGGGACGCCGGCAGGAAGAACCGCTGGTCTTCACCGATCAGCATCCGTGCGATGTGCGGGCCGACCAGGCCGATGAAGCCGATCGTGCCGACAAACGCCACCGGGAACGAGGCGAGCAGGCTGACCATGATCAGTGTCTGAAAGCGCAGGCTGCGCACGTTGATGCCGAAACTCGCGGCCTTGTCGTCCCCCATGCGCAGCGCGGTCAAGGCCCAGGCGCGTCGGGCGAAAATCGGCAGGGTGACCAGGATCACCAGGCAGATCACCCCGAGCTTGGGCCAGGTGGCTTTGGTCAGGCTGCCCATCGTCCAGAACACCACGGCGGCCACGGCTTGTTCGGTGGCAAAGAATTGCACCAGCGCCAACAGCGCGTTGAAGGTGAACACCAAGGCGATGCCGAGCAGCACGATGGTCTCGGCGGTGACACCGCGACGCAGGCTCAGGAAGTGGATCAGCAATGCCGACAGCATGGCCATGATGAATGCATTCACCGGCACCATGTACTGTGCCGCCAGCGGGAACAAGGCCACGCCAAACGCCAGCCCCATGGCCGCGCCGAAACTGGCGGCGGCGGAAATGCCCAGGGTGAACGGGCTCGCCAGCGGGTTGTTGAGGATCGTCTGCATCTGCGCGCCGGCCAGCGACAACGCGGCGCCCACCGCAACGGCCATCAGCGCTACGGGCAGGCGGATGTCCCACATCACCACGCGGACCTGAGGCGATGCGCTGTCTGGCGAAAACAGCGCGCCGAGCACTTCGTCGAGGCTGTAGCGTGCCGGTCCGAGGGCCAGGTCAAGCAGGACGCTGCAGATCAGCAACAGCGCGAGCCCTCCGAGAATAAGCCGCTTGCGCAGCACCAGGCGCCGGTAGGTGTCACGTTGCATCACCAGGCTTTCGTTCAGCGAAGTCATGGCTTGTCCTCGGTCTGGCGCAGGCTGACGGCGTAGCCCGGCTCATAAGGCACCGGCAGGAACTGCTCATGCAATTGACGGAACGAGGCATCCGGGTCCAGGTCGGCGAATAACGTCGGGTGAAACCACTTGGCCAATTGCTGGATGGCCACGAACTGATAGGGGCTGTTGTAGAACTGGTGCCAAATAGCGTGGAACGCCTGATCCTCCTGGGCCTTGATGCCGGCGTAGGCTGGCCGCTGGGTGTACCACGCCAGTTTTTTCCTGGCTTGGGCCATGTCCGCCCCCGGCCCGACGCCGACCCAATGGCCACCGGGCGCAAAGGCTTCCCAGTTGGCACTGGTGACCACCACCTGCGCCGGATTCGCGACCACCACTTGTTCGGCATTCAACTGGCCGAACGTGGTGGGGATGATGCCTTTGGCGATGTTATCGCCGCCGGCCATTTCCACGAACAGGCCGAAATTCTCGTTGCCGAAACTCAGGCAGCAATCATCGGTGTAACCGCCGATGCGCTCGATGAAGACCTTTGGCCGGGCAGGGTGGCGCGCTTCAATGACGTCGGTGACGCGGCGAATCTGTTGGTTGCGAAAATCGATGAAGGCTTCGGCACGGGCTTGCTTGCCGAACAACTGGCCGAACAGGCGCATGGTCGGCTCGGTGTTCTGCATCGGGTTGTTGCGAAAGTCGACGTAGACCACCGGGATGCCCAACGCGTCGAGCTTCTCGATGTAGCGCGCGTCCTCGGTGGCGTGTTGGGCTTCGATATTGAGGATGATCACATCGGGACGTTGGGAGATCGCCTGTTCGATGTCAAAGGTGCCGTCCTCGAATCCGCCGAAGGTGGGGATCTTGGCGATGCCGGGAAATTTGCGCAGGTAGGCACCGTAGGTGTCCGGGTCGGACTGGATCAGGTCCTTGCGCCAACCGACGATGCGCTCGATGGGGTTTTGCGTGTCCAGCGCTGCCACCAGGTACAACTGGCGGCCTTCGCCGAGGATCACCCGCCGGACCGGGAGGTGGACCTTGACCTGGCGTCCGAGCAGGTCGGTCACGCTGCCCAGGGCCGGGTCCGCCTCGGCGGCCAGGGCGTTGCGGGGCGTCAGCGAAAGAAACGACACACCGAGCAGCCCGGCGAACAGCAGGGCGGCGAGGGTGTGAGGGCGGCGAAAAACGGTAACCATGGTTCATGCCTTTACAAAAGCCGGACCGGACAACGGCGCAAGTCGCCGCCCCGGCCCGCAGGTTTCAGAAATCAACGGTGGCGGATAACAACAGCGTGCGCGGTGCGCCTTGGGAAAACGCGCCATAGGACGCGACTCCCGACCAATAGGCGCGGTCAAAGACGTTCTGCACCGTGGCGCGAAAGGTCGTCGGCCGCTCGGCGATGCGCGTGGCATAGCGGGCACCGACATCGAAGCGGGTCCAGGCATCCAGTTCCTGGGTGTTGGCCTGGTCGACGTACTGGCTGGCGGTGTAGATCGCGCCACTGGTCAGCGTCAGCCCGTCGATGCCCGGGGTATCCCACTCGGCCCAGAGGTTGGCCTGGACCTTGGGGACGCCCACCGGTGTGTTGCCACGGTTGGCGGCCACGCGGGTGCGGGTCAGTTCCCCATCGAGCAGCGTCACGCCACCGAGCAGGCGCGTGCCTTGGGCAATCTCGCCGGACAGGTTCAGTTCCACGCCACGGTTGCGTTGCTGGGCCTGCACCGAAAACACCCCGGACGACAATTCACCGCTGGGTTTCTTGATCTGGAACAACGCCAGCGTGGCCATGAAACGGTCGTAGTCGACCTTGACCCCGATCTCCTGCTGGCGGGAGATGTAGGGGGAGAAAACCTCTTCGGCGTTGGTGGCGGCGGAGGGCGCGATGTCGCCCTTGCTCAGGCCTTCGATGTAGTTGTAGTACAGCGCGACATGCTCCCAAGGCTTGGCGACGATACCGAACAGTGGCGTGATTTTGCTTTTGTCGTAGGACGGGGTGGCCACGGTGGTGTTGTAGTTGTCCGACTGGATGTTTTGCCGGCGCAACCCGAGGGTGACTTGCAGGCGCTCATCGAGCACCGACAAGGTGTCGGCCAGGGCGACGCCCGACAGTTCGCTCGCGGAGACTTTCGGCGTATGGGGTTCGGCGAGGTTGGGCCTGGGTTGGTCGACCGGGTGATCGATGTTCGAGAGGATGGCGGGGCCGGAAATGATGCCCCGGGACAACTCGTCGCGATAACGGCTGACTTGCAGCACCGCGCGGTGGCTGACCGGCCCGGTGTCGAAATCCAGGCGCGCGCCGGCGTCGACCGTGTAGCGCTGGACTTTGAATTTGTAATAACCGGGA
Source organism: Pseudomonas sp. FSO-7 (assembly GCF_059579345.1). Lineage (NCBI taxonomy): Bacteria > Pseudomonadati > Pseudomonadota > Gammaproteobacteria > Pseudomonadales > Pseudomonadaceae > Pseudomonas > Pseudomonas sp. FSO-7. The sequence continues at coordinate 2,804,094 of NZ_CM184193.1, forward strand.
ACCGATGACGTGTCGCCGGCCGCGTTGATGATGGTCGGGGTCTGGTCGGACATGCGCTCGACCTCGGATTTTCCGCCGCCGGCGTGGGCAAACAGGGTCAACTGGTCGCTGAGGTCGTACTCGCCACTCAGCAACGCCGATTTGTCCTGGGCTCGGGAGCGTCCCCAGTCCTGGCTGACGCTGGTGCGGCCGTTGGCGGCGGAGGGGATTTGCACGCCGGGGGCGACCATGAAAGGGCGTGAAGCGGCGTCGAACTTTTCATCCTGGCTGATCAGGTCCAGGGTCATGCGCAGGCGATCCCCCTGGTAATCCAGGGACATGGCGCCGGTACCGACGTCTCGGGACTGCTTGTCGATGGCCGTGTCACCCTGCTGCAGACTGCCGTTGAGCCTGATCCCGAACCGGCGCTCCTCACCAAAGCGTCGACTGACGTCGAGGTGACCGCCCAGTTGCGAGTCGCTGGCGTAGCGGCTGGTGAACCGTGTCAGGTCCTCGTCGAGGGCGCGCTTGGGGACTACGTTGATCACACCGCCCACGGCGCTGTTGGGCGACATGCCATACAGCAGGGCGGCGGGACCCTTGATCAGTTCGATGCGCTCGGCGTAATCGGTGAACACCCGATAATTGGACGCCACGCCATACACACCGTCGAACGCCAATTCACCGAGATTGCCTTCCCCCAGCGGAAAACCGCGGATGAAGAACGAGTCGACGATGCCGCCCGCCTGGCCAGTGGAGCGCACCGAAGCGTCGCGCTCCAGCAAGTCGCCCACGGTGACCGCTTGTTGATCCTTGATCATCGTCGAGGTGTAGCTGCTGATGCTGAACGGCGCATCCATCACATCGGCGTTGCCCAGCAGGCCGAGGCGGGCACCGCGGGCGACCTGGCCGCTGGAGTCGGTGGGTGGCAGGCCGGTGCTGCGTCTGCCAGCGGTATCGACGTTGATCTCCGGCAAGGACACCTGGCGCAGTACCAGCGTGTAGCTGCCATCGTCGCGGGCCACCATCTCCACGCCGCTGTCGGCCAGCAGGCGTGTGAGCGCTTGCGCTGCCGGATAAGTGCCGGAGAGTCCCGGGCTGACCAGGCCTTCGGTGATCGAGGGCTGGAACGACAAGGCAATGCCGGCGGTCACCGCAAAACTCGACAGGGCAGGGCCGAGCGGCCCGGGTGCGATGTCATAGGCCCGGGGGGCGATGGTTTCCAGTTGTGCGGGCACGGCGGCGAAGGCGAACGAACCGGTGACCGTGCCCAACGCAAGGCTCAACAGCACACTGCGCATGACGAGCTTGGACGGACGATCCGGACGCAGGGGCCGTGCAACGAGCATGGATGGATGACCCTATGGACGAGGTAAATGGTTATTCCTTTCTTTGCCAGTTGAGATCAAAAAAAGTATCACCGGGGCAGCAAATAATTTTGTCGGGTCAGGCAGGGGAGAGCGTCACCCAGTAACCGCTCAAATGGCCAGTGACCAGGACCGGGTAGGTTTGCACCAGCATGTTGAGCGTGCGCTGGGTATCGCTGATGGGAAAGGCGCCGGAAACCCGCAGCTCGGCAATGGCCGGGTCGCACCGCACGAAGCCCCGGCGATAGCGCGCCAGTTCGGCGACGAAATCCGCCAGGCGCATCTTGTCGGCCATCAGCATGCCTTGGGTCCAGGCGCCGACGTTGCGATCTGTCGGGGCCAACGGGCCGAAGGCCTGGGACGAGAAGTCGGTGCGCTGTCCGGCGTTGACGATGAGCGGCGCGACCTGGCGAGCCTCGGCCAATTCAATCCGCACGGCGCCTTCGAGTACCGCCACCTGGGTGCGCGATGGCACTTGGCGCACGGTGAACCGCGTACCCAGGGCCTGCATCCGACCCTCGCGGGTGCCGACCAGGAACGGTCGGGCCTGGGGGGAAGCATCCGGCGCGGTCTGCACCAGGATTTCCCCTTCGCGCACACGGATGAGCCGCTGCTGGGTGTCGAACAGCACGTCGATGGCCGTGCCGGTATTGAGGGTGAGGTGTGAGCCATCGGCCAGGGTCAACTCGCGACGCTCGCCAATGGCGGTGCGGTAGTCGGCGGACCATTGCTGCGTTTGCGCCAGTTTCCAGCTGCCCCAACCAACAGGCACCGCTGCCAGCAGCAACGCCAGTTTGCCAAGGGCCGCGCGCCGTTCGGGGCTGCTCGGGCGATCCAGTGCCGACATTGCCAAGGCTCGTGGCAAGCCGCCGAGCTTGCTTTGCAGCAATTGCGCACGAGACCAGGCCCGGCCGCGCTCGGGGCTGCTGGCTCTCCAGCACTCCCATTCGGCGCGCTCGGTGTCGCTGAGGTCGCTTTCGCCCAGGCGCATCAGCCACTCGGCGGCTTCTTCGAGGACCTTGGGGTCGAGCGGCGGCTCACGGCGACGAGTGAGCATTCATTCCACCAGCATCAAGCACTGCACGAATGCCTGCTTCATGTAGCGCTTGACCGTGATCAGCGAGACGTTCAGCTGTTGGGCGATGTCGTCGTATTTCAGGCCGCCGATCTGCGACAGCAGGAATGCCCGTTTGACCGGCGCCGGGAGGGTGTCGAGCATGGCGTCGATTTCGTGCAGGGTTTCCAGCACCAGGAAACGCAATTCAGGGGACGGCACTTCCTGGGCCGGCAAATGCGCGAGCGCCTCCAGGTAGGCCCGTTCCAGGGCCTTGCGCTGATACCAGTTGATGAGAATGCCCTTGGCCACGCAGCTCAGGTAGGCCCGGGGCTGGTCAATGGTCGTGACTTGGGAGGCGAGAATGCGCGTGAAGGTGTCTTGCGCCAGGTCCGCCGCATCCATGGCGTTACCCAGCTTCTTCTTCAGCGTGTTGTACAGCCAGCCGTGATGGCCGGCGTACAGGGCTTCGATCACGCGCAGATGATGGTCGTTGTTCGCGGGCTGGATTTCGCTCATGGCTGCAGTTTTTTGCAATTGAGAAGTATTCCCAATGCTAAAGGACAACTTGCCCGCGACGCAAGCGGCATCGACTGGGAGCGAGCTTGCTCGCGATAGCGGTGGGTCAGGCTGCATTGAGGTTGAATGTGCCGCCGTCATCGCGAGCAAGCTCGACTCCCACAAAGATCTGCGGTGAACACCGATTCCATGAACGCCCGAGATCAGTGTGGGAGCCGAGCTTGCTCGCGATAGCGGTATGTCAGCTTGCAAGGAGGCTGGCTGTACCGGCGCCCATCGCGAGCAAGCTCGCTCCCACAGTATTTCGAGTCGTTCATGGACATCGCATACACCCAACCCTCAGGTGCGCGGCATGCGCATCAGCGCGGTCACCAGGGTGTCGATTTCAGCTTCGGTATTGTAGGCGTGTACAGAGGCGCGGCTGACTTCCAGCAAGTCGCGCTGCTGCATGTCGAGCATCGTCGAGCGGAACGTCGATGTGCTGACGTTGATCCGTTTGGCCTGGCCCGCCAGCCATTGCTGGACCTGTGTCGCGCTGCCGTGTCGGTGGGTGAAGGTCACGATGCCGGACTGGAGCGTGCCCAGGTCTTGAAGCGTGACCGCCGGAATCGCCGTCAGGCGTTCGCGCAAATGGCCGGCCAGGTGCTGGATACGCTGCCACATCGGCTCGATGCCTTGGGCCAGTGCGTAGTCCACTGCCGCGCCGAGCCCCAGCTTGGCCGCCACGTTGCACTCCCAGTTTTCGAAGCGTTTGGCATCGTCACGGAGGCTGAACGTGTCCGGTGTTTGCAGCGAGGCGGCGTGCAGGTCGAGAAAAGCCGGCTCAAGGTTCTGGCACAAGGCCTTTTCGACATAGAGAAAGCCCATGCCCCTGGGGCCCCGCAGGTACTTGCGGCTGGTCGCGGCGAGCATGTGGCAGCCGATGCGTTTCACATCGATCAGCATCTGTCCGACCCCTTGGCAGGCATCGAGCAGAAACAGCACCCCGGCGGCCCGTGCCAGGGCACCGATCTGCTCGACGGGTTGGACCGGTCCGCCGTTGGTGGCAATCACCGGCAAGGACACCAAGGCCACGCGGTCATCTTCCAGCAGTGTCTTGAGGGCCGGTAGCGACACCTGGCCGTGCTCATCGTTGGGGATGATCCGCAGCTCGATACCCCGAAGTTTTTTCAGTTGCAGGTAGGGGATGTAGTTGCCGGCATATTCGGTGGTGGAGGTCAGGACCACATCGCCGGGCCGCAGCGGCAAGGAATAGAAAGCCATGTCCCAGGCGCGGGTGGCGTTTTCGATCACCGCGATTTCATCAGGCTGGGCGTTGATCAGGCGGCCAATGGCGTTATAGACGTTGTCCAGCGCCGCGGCCTGTTGCCCAGCGGCCTCGTAACCACCGAGGCGTGCCTCCCGTTGCAGGTGGTCGGTCACGGCCTCGATCACCGGTTCAGGCATCAGTGCCGCGCCGGCGTTGTTGAAATGGACCAGGTGCGCGACACCGGGTGTATCGGTGCGCAGTTGTTCAATGTTCAAAACGAAACTCCTCGATCAGTCCCCAGGCGGGGCGGGGCTGGCTTGCAGGCTCGCGGGCCAGTACCGCAAGACGACGACGGGAATCAGTGCCAACACATAAGCCAGGCAAACGAACAGGTAGGTGTACTGCAAGCCGTAGACCTGGCTGAGTAACCCACCGGCCGAGATGCCTGCGATCGAAGCGAACTGCGCGGTGCCTTGGGCAATGCCCAGCACGTGGCCTTGCCGCGCGCTGTCGGCGGATTTCGAGATCAGCGCCATCAGCACCGGCGTGGTAGCCCCCAGCAGCACCCCCCAGATGAAGTAGACGACGACAAATACGATGGCGTTGCGTGTGACCCCCGCCAGGGCGGTCAGGGCGATGCAACCGAGCACGACGTAGATGATGCGATGCAAAGTGTCCTGCTGGGTCCGGTGCTCGAAATAACGCGACCAGGCCGTGGCCGAGAGGATGAAACCCAGCGCCAGCAAGCCGTAGCACAGGCCGACCACCGAGTTGCTGACGTCGAATACCGAGCTTACGTACAAGGAGAATGAGGTCTGTGGCAGCATCCGCGCCAACAGCAGGATGCCCATGACGCACAGCAATGACAGCAAGGGCGATCCTTGCCAGAGGCTGTCGGTACGGCTGGTTGTCGCCGGGGCCTGGCTGGCCGCGGGTTTTTTCACCGGCGGTACGTCCGGCAAGGTCACGGCGGCCACCACCGTGCACACCGCGCACAAGGCCGAGGCGATGATGTTGATCCAGAAGAAGGTGGCGTAGTCGAGGATCAGGCCTCCGACCACCGCGCCGAGCAATGAGCCGACGTTGGTGGATATTTGCAGGATCGCGAACAGCCGCGCCCGTCGCGACGGGGCTTCGATGCTGACGCCATAGGCCTGGGCCGGGGCGATGTACCCGGCAAAGGCACCCTGCAAAAAGCGCAGCACCAGGATGATCCAGATATCGCTGCACAGCGCCAGCCCGAGCTGGGTCAATGACAGGCCCGCCAGGGCGCGGATCATCATCAACTTATGACCGTAGCGATCACCGATACGGCCCCAGAAGGCGCTGGTCAGAATGATGCCCAGCATCGGCCCGACGTACACGGCGATGCTGGCGAAGCTGAAGACCGACTCCGAGGACGTCAGCCCGCGCAGGTGGACCGGCCAGAACGGCCCGCTCATTTCCATCGCGCCCATGGAGATGAGCTGGATCGCGAATAGAAGGTAAATCAGGATTCTGACGTTCGAACCCTGGAGGGCACCTGCGTGGGACATGACTCAGCCTCGGTGGTTAAACGCTCGCAAGCGGGTTGGTCAGCGTGTGCTGTAAACGATAGTTGGAGTATTGCAACAGGTGCATGCGCAGCAACGACCGGGTCGGCCACGGGTCCTGGATGAACGCCTGGCGTTCGGCCTCCCACAATGGCGCCGCGACACGCTCGCGCACGGCGTCGAACGCGGCCTCGGTTTCCTCGCGCAGCACTCGCCACAATCGCGTGTCGTCCAGGCCGTATTCCCGTGTCAGCCACAAGGCGATCTCGTGCAGGTGGGTGAGGAACGCCGCGTCGAGCACGAACATGCGCACCGGCTCGATATCTTCCACGAACACGGTCGGCAAGATGCCCGGCTGCACATGAGGTTGCAAGGTGTACCCACGTTCCTCCAGCAGGGGCGCGTAGGTCCTGCCATCGCCGAAGTCGCGGATCAGCAGGCTACGCGCTTTGCCATCGGGGGAAAACAGCACCATGGTGTTTTGCTGATGGGCTTCGAGCCCGATGCCGTACATCAGGTAGATCGCGACCACTGGGCGGGTGACCACAGCGGCGTACTGCCGGAACCAGTCTTCAACGCCTTGGACACTGGCCCGACCCCCATCGCGCTCGATCAGGTCGGTAAACAGCGGGCGGCCGCCGGGCAGGCGGGTGAACAACGAGGCCACGGTGATGGGCAGGCAATCGTCGTTGCGTTCGAAAGCCGCTCGGCTGGCGCGATAGACCACTGACAGGTGTCGTCCGGGCGCATCGTCCTGGGTGATCGCGTTGCGGTAGCGCACGCCGATCTCTTCCGGGAAGATCTCCAGGCGTTGGTCGAAGCCGTTTTCGGCGGCGAGGATCTGCGTGATCACCGTGCTGATCCGCGGACCCATGTGGATCGACTTGGCTTGCAGGCTGCGCAGCTCGCTGGTCATCCATACGGCGATGGGCAACTTGATCAGCGGCGCGGTCTCGTCCAGCACCGGCATCATGGTCCGATAGGACATGGTCGGCAGGGTCTGGAGGTCGGGTCCTTCGATGATCAGGATGCCTGCTTCAATTTCCGCGGCGAAGGTCTTGAGTACATAGGCCTGGAGATGCCAGGCATGGATGGGCAGCGGCAGCCATTGGTGTTCGTCCAGGCCCTTGGCGTTGAGCGCGGCGGTCCACTGCGCCCATTGCGCCGGGAAGTTCGCGGCGAACCAGCTGTGGTAGCTGGTGACATGGGGCATGCTTTCACTTTTGGCCATGTCGGCGCGCAAGGCGGCGATGCGCAAGGGGACCTGGGCGTTGAACTCGGGGGACAGTTGCTCGACTTCCGCATCGCTGAGGCCTGGACGGGCTTTCCAGGTCGGATAATACGGATGGCCTTCCAGCGAACCCCATTGGTCCAAAAGAATCGCGGCGTCCTTGGTGCTGGTGTGCTGGCGCAGGTAGTCGGTCAGGCTGGCGAGCCCGTGGCTTTCGGCGGCCTGGGCCAGGCGCGCGTTCCACTGCTGGCGATGCTGGCGGGCGTGGGCATCGTTCATCAGGCTGTTTTCCATGTCCGACTTGAGCCCGGCCACGCCTTCGTCGCTGGGTTCGAAGTCGAAGCTGTCGCGCAGCACGTCCAGCAAATCCTGATGGCTGTGAATGACCTGGCGTACGCCTTCGTCGGCCAGTAGGACCACGTCGCCGTCACTGATCAAGGTGTCGGCGGGGGCCAGGGTGATCTGCGAGAAAAACAGCTGGGCCCGCGCATTTTTCAGCGGGTAGGTGGCCTCGCTGCCGTCGGCGGAAAAGCTCAGGGCCGAACGGTCCAGGATGTTCTCGGCAAACAGGCAGCGAACCAATCGTCGCATGGCGTTTTTGCGTGAATAAGTGACCAGTGTCTTGAAGTCATCCATATCGGTATGTGCTCGTCGATGAATAAAGAAGAGGGTGAAACCCGGTTCAGGCCGAGCGCGGCCAGTGGGTCGGGAAGTAATCCAGCGCCGAGTCGCGCAAGCCTTCCATGTAGGCAATGCTCCACTGCAGGACTTCCTCGATGTAGGGGACCTTCAGTTCGAAACGCTTGGCCATTTCCACCAGCAGGACCAGGCCATAGGCAACGTCTTCATTGAAGGCACGGCTCTGGCGCTCGATCACATAGCCGGCGCGGTTGCCGTCGGCCGGCACCATGGGCGCGAGGATGTCGTTGTAGGCCCGATTGGTGCGCAGGATCGAAAGCATGCTGCTGCGGTCGCGGATCTGCTCGCCGTAGGCCTCGACGATCTCCTGTTTCAAGGACTTGACCGAGGACAGGTCGATACCCATGCGCTGGCTGATGACCGCGCACAGGTTCTGGCTTTCTTCATCCATGCGTTCGAGGAAGTAGGCGCCCAGTTCCGGGCATTCGGTCCACCAGCACAGGCGTTGCGGGAAGATCTTGCGGTGCCACTGGCCGTAGGGTCCGATCAGACCGTAGATCACCGAGCTGTGCATGATCGGATTGCCCGGGGTCAGGGTGATCTCCAGGTAATGGTCGAGCAGGGTCACGCAAGGGCCGTAAAGCCTGCTGAGCATGTGCTGGAGCTGTTGGCGCGACGCCTGGGTTTCCCGGGCGTGGGTGGCCACATACAGCTGGCTTTTGCCGCCGCCCATCTTCACCGAGCGTCCGGGTTTGAGGTCGAACGCCGTGTGCGGGACGTCCTTCATGCCCCAGATCACCAGGTTCGGTTTATCCGCCAGTGTGGTTTGGGCCAGCCAGTCGAAACCGCAGAAGCCCGGGATGGCGCCGATGTACACCGGCTTGGTCGTGCTCAGGTGCGGTGCGATATCCTGCAAGACCTGCGGCCGGGCATGGGCCGGCACCGTGATGATGACGATGTCGGCGTCCTCGACCGCGATTTTTGCCTCGGTGGTCACCCGGTCCGGTCTTGCACTCAGCGTCGAGCCATCCGGCATCAACGCCTGCATGGGAATTTGGCGAGCATGGTGGTCGACGATGTCCCGATTGCCGGTGAGCAGCGACACCTGGACATCGGGCAATTGCTTGAACAGGATGGCATTGAGATGGCCGGTTCTGCCACCGCCGCAAATGGCGACTTTCAGCATGTTCATGAAGAGGCGTTCCTGTGTGGGTGGAGGGTCATGCGACGCTCAACTGCAGCGGCGCAGAACTGGATTCCAGCCATTGGGTCTTGCCGAGCCAGCCGTCCAGTTGCACGGCGATGCCGGGATCGAGCAAGTCGCGCGCTTGCAGCCATTGATCGTCGAACACGGTGTGCAGGTACTTCTCGCCGCCGTCGGCGATCGGGACCACGACATTGCCGGTCAGCACCCCTTTGTGAATGAACTCCAAGGCCTTGAAAATCGCCCCGCCGGTAGAGCCGCCCACCAGCAACCCCAGGTTGCGAGCGATATAGCGGGCGGTTTCGAAGGCTTGGGAATCGGTGACCTGGACGCCCAGGTCGATGCAGCTGTAGTCGAGCACCAGGCCCACGGTGTCGCCGGCTGGCGTCCCGGTGCCGGATTGATAGTACGGGTAGCCGGGATGACCAAAGACAATGGAACCGGCGGGCTCCACGGCGACGGTCACGGTGTCGGGGTTGTGCAGTTTCAGCCCGCGGGCGATGCCGGTCATCGAGCCGCCGGTGCCGACACAACCGACATAGGCGCCGACCTTGCCTTCCACCTGGGCAATGGTTTCACGCACGAAGTCGCTGTAGCCGCCGGCATTGGCGGCGTTGTCCGACTGGTTCATGAACACCGCTCCCGGGATCTGTTCCGCGAGTTCGGCAGCCATCCGTTGGCGCTCGACCACCGCGACCTCATCCTCGCGATAATGGCCGGCGACAAATCGAACGTCGGCCCCCAGCGCTTTCATGACGGCGATCTTGTCCTGGGCGGCGTGGTGGTCGACCACGGCGATAAAATGCAGGCCGAATTCGACAGCGGCCATGGCCAGGCCGATGCCGGTGTTGCCCGAAGAGGACTCCACGACCACGCCGCCGGGCTTCAAGCGTCCGGACTTGAGCGCAGCCAATACCATGTTCCGCGCCATGCGGTCCTTGATGCTGCCGCCGGGGTTGTTCTTTTCAATCTTGAGCAGCAGCCTGGCATGGGTGTCGGGTATATCAATGCCCAGCATGGGGGTATTACCAATCAGATCGGAAACTTTATTAAGTATCATATGAAGTACTCCCTTTAGCAGTCAGGTGAAAACGCGTAGTGGCCTTGTGTACAACAAGTCGCCATTAATCGACGGGGTAGGGGGTGACGATGGAATTCGTTTTCCAGCAAATCCATCTGATAGCCGGCGGTATTGGCGTAGATCAATAAATCGCCGGGCTGGGGTAAATGTTCGAAGTTGATAAGGCGGTAACTGATGACGTCATCATCCAGGCAACTATGGCCGGCGATGTAGGCTTGAGTCGGCTGATGGGGCGATTGCGTTGCGCTTATCAAGATGGGATCGACCAGATATTCAGACGCGAACCAGGTTTCACACGCGCTGAAACTACTGCCCTCGACGAAGATCACGGTTTTATTGTCGGCCAGCTTTTTAGTGCGGGTCACTCGAAATACCGAGATGGCGGCTTGATCCACCAGGCTTCGACCGGGTTGCAACGATAAGGTGATAGTGCGCGACTTCAAGTAATTCGCTATGGAGCGGCCGAGCGAATGATCGGACTCCAGGAAAAGTTCCAACCACTGGCTGGCTGTTAAACTGCCACCATAGGGATAAAACGCTTCGGGCACAGAATGATTGTAGTAATGACCGGGTTTATTATCGTTCTGCAGAAAACTGTTATAGATCTCGGGTTCGACATAACGAATAGGCAGCCCGCCGCCCATGTCAATCATGCTGGGATTCAAGCCCATCGCGCGCGCCGCATCGACAAAGGCGGTCACCTCACGGAAGGCCTGTACCCGGGTTTCGTACCCGTAACCGCCCAGATGGAAATGGAAGCCTTCGAAGTGAAAATGCTCGCCTTCGTCCGTCAACTGGCGCAGGCATTCCAGCAGGTCATCGGTGCCCATTCCGAAACGGCTCGCCAGGCAGCTCTGCGGCCGGTAACGCAGTAAAACCCTGGCCTGCACGGGGGCTTGCATGGTTTTGACCAGCGCTTTGAGATGAGCGAATTCTTCCAGCGAATCCACGCAAATCAGTGATCCGGCCTCAACCAATGCCCGGTGGAAAACAGCCGTTTTGGCCGGTCCCGTTGCGCACAAAAACGCTCCCGGCGTGCCGGCGCGTCGGGCGGCGTTGAGCTCGTGGATGCTCGACACGTCGACGCCGATGCCCAAATCCTCTGCCGCGCGAAGCAGGCATTGGGATTTGTTGGCTTTGGCGCCATAAAAGATGACGTGATTCACGTTGTACTTCTTCAATACGCCTTGCAGCGCCGCCGTATTGGCTTTAAAAGCGTGGGGCCACATCAGGTTGAGGGGGGATCCATAGTGTGAAACAAGTTCTATAAGTCTTTGTGAGTGATCATGAATAAATTGTCTGATCGCCGGGTCGAGTAGGGGCGCCAGCCGCGTGGGTTGATGCACTTCGGTTCGGTTGTTAAATGTCGGCGTAGAAACGTTAGGCATCGTTAACCCCTGGCGTCGAACATGCCATTTTTCATAGTTCGACAACCGCTGTTGTCGAGACAGGTATAAATTTTTTTCCGTTTTCAGGCGTAAGAAATTTCAGTGTTTGGCGGTGTAAGCCAAACGAAGCCTGAAGGTAGATACATTAGGCCGGACGTAATAAGTACTTCACAAAACACGGCATAAGAAACCCATTCCCTAAGGTTTATTCGAAGAACGGAGCAGCCGCCATCGATGGAGGGTGCGTCCGTGTTAAACAGCCAACGACTGGCATTCAAATGACATCACTGCTATGCACTTTCTGCGGTGACGAAAACTTCCTTTGATGATTGGCTTGTGTCGGCTCGATGGCGAGAACCATATTGCTAACGCGAACGATTATCAAGTAAGGTTTTCGAAAATATTAAATAATTACTCGCTGAACGAGCGTGCATAAGCGCTTGTTTGCAGGTGCTTGTAAGCGTTCTTTCGCCGTTAAAAAAATACCTTAATGCCTTGATGGAAAAGGACTTAAGGGGCGCTGGAACAGACCGCAGCCGAGACCGGGATTTCCCTGCCTGAGGGACATGAATTTTTTCGCGAATCACTACTGATGCCCACCAGGAGAGCTCCATGACAACTGAACGCCCCCTAACCGTCGCCACGCTTCCCATCAGCTACCTGTTCGTTCCCGGCAATCGCCCCGAACGGTTCGCCAAGGCCGTCGATGCGGCGCCGGATGCGATCATTCTCGACCTCGAGGATGCCGTCCATCCCGACAGCAAAGCCGCGGCCCGCGCGGCCATTTGGGCTTGGCAGGAAAGCGTGCCGAGTGTCGCCTGCCAGCGTTACATCCGCCTGAACAGCGTCGACAGCACCTTCCTGCGCCAGGACCTGACGTGGCTGGGAGACATGCGCTATCCCGAACGTTGCGCGGGGATTTTCTTGCCCAAGGCGCAGTACGGCGAGGCGTTGTGCCAAGTGGTCGAGCACCTGCTGGCGTGGCAGCCCGAGTTGCAGATCGTCGCGATCATCGAGACTGCCAAGGGCTTGCAGCAGGTCGAGGCGATTGCCGGCATTGCCGGGCTATCGCGCCTGGCGTTCGGCTCCCTGGATTTTTCCCTGGACATCAACTGCAGCCAGGTGCCCGAGGCGTTTCTGTTCGCTCGTAATCGCATCGTGCTGGCGTCGCGCACGGCCGGTTTGCCGGCGCCGATCGATGGTGTGACACCGGCCATCAGTGACCTGGCGATGGTCAATCACGATGCGCATTACGCAAGGTCCCTGGGCTTTGGCGCCAAGCTGTGTATCCATCCCGCGCAATTGAACACGGTCCAGCGGGCCTTCCTGCCCAATGCGGGGCAACTGGCCTGGGCCGATCGCGTGATGCGCGCCGTGGCCAGCGGCTCCCATGCGGTGCAGGTGGACGGCGAGATGGTGGACCTGCCGCTCATCGAACATGCCCAGCGCTTGCTGGACGTGGCCAGCCTCTACTCGGTGCCTGCCAAGGCGGACGCGTGCTGAACCCGCCGCCGACCAGGAGATTCGCCATGGAACACCAGGGTTACCAGATTGCGCTACGCCCGCTGTGCGAAGTGTTGCAATCGGAGCACGTCGATCCGGCCAATGTGCAATGGCTGCGGGAGGCGATCATCCGCGCCGGGCATTGGCTGGAACCGATCATCGTCGAGCGTTCGCGAGGCATCGTGATGGACGGCAACCATCGCTTCAACGCGGCGTTGCAATTGGGCTTGAAGCGGGTCCCGTGCATCCAGCTCGACTACGCGGATCCGCGGGTGTGCGTGCGGCATTGGCAGACCGGCAAAGCCTTCGAAGTGGCTCGGATTTTCAACACCATCGCCCGGGGCGAGCTGTTCCCCTACAAGACCACGCGGCACGCGTTCGACCCGGCCCTGCCTGTTGTCGCCATACCCCTGGAACGCCTGTACGCCTGAGGGATCCGGCACAGCCTGAAAAAATAATCCCCGGGAGGTGATACTTTTCCGCAGGTCGACTGGCAATAGGAGTGATTACCATTTTCTCTCGTTGGAAAGGATCCTTAAGCCATGTCTGTTGCACGTCGACCTTGTGGTGAGTCCGCGTTATCCCTCGCGATTCGCAGCGCCACGTTGAGTTTCATTCTGGTCGCAGGAAGCGCCACCGCCTGGGCGGCAACCCCCGAACAGGCGCCTGCCGCCGATAAAACCTCGGATGTTTCGGCGGGCAACGGACAAGGCTTGACCCTTGACGCCACCACCATCAGCGGCACCCACAGCGACCCAGGCGCACTGCCGCCCGTGCTGGCCGGCGGTCAGGTGGCACGCGGTGCGCGCTTGGGAATGATGGGCAACAAGGACGTGATGGACACGCCGTTCAGCGTGACCAGCTACACCGAAAAGACCATGGCCGACCTGCAGACCGTGACCGTGGCCGACGCCCTGCAACGAGACCCTTCGGTGCGCTCCACTGGCCAGGTGGGCGGCATCGTCGATTCGTTTTTCATCCGTGGTTTTCCCATCGGCGAGGGCAACCTCGGCGAGCTGGCCTACGACGGCGTCTACGGCGTGGCACCCAACTACCGAGTGTTCACCGATTACGCCGAACGGGTCGAAGTGCTCAAGGGGCCGGGTGCGCTGATGTACGGTATTTCTCCGAACAGCGGAGTGGGCGGGGTGATCAACATCGTTCCCAAGCGTCCGTTGGAGGAAGACCTGACGCGCTTTACCGGCAGCTATGCCTCCGATTCCTACGTGGGTGGACACCTGGATGTCAGCCGTCGATTCGGCTCGGAAAACCAGTTCGGCGTGCGCTTCAACGGCAGCCTCCAAGGTGGCGACACGGCCATCGATGATCAAGAGCGCGAACTCGACATCGGCGCCATCGCCCTTGATTATCGGGGCGAGCGTTTGCGCTTGAACCTCGACTTCATCAGCCAGAAAGAAAGCTTCGATGGCGCCTCGCGCCCCTTCACTGTCGCACCTGGCGTTGAAATTCCATCAGCCCCCAACGGTCGTACCAACGCATCACAGAAATGGGGTTGGTCGGACACTAAGGAGCAGTCGGCCTTGCTGGGTGGCGAATACGACCTGACGGACGCGGTCACGGTGTTCGCCCACGCCGGTGGCGGTCGGTCGGACGTCAAGCGGATGTCCGACCAGGTGCCAAGAATCCTCAACGACGCCGGCGATATCAGCAACACGCCGGGGTACTACAAATTCAACGTGGACCGTTCGACAGCCGATGTGGGCGTGCGTGGGGTGTTCGACACCGGTCCTGTCAGCCACACGACCACACTGATGGCGACCACGTACCAGGATGAATTGTCCCGGGGGATCAACAACGGACCGGAGGTCCGCTCGAACATCTATCACCCGGTGGACGTACCCAAGCCGGCCATCAATGCACCCAAGGTGCTGCGGGTTTCCGAGTCGCAGTTGTCCGGCTTTGCCTTGACCGACACCTTGTCGGTACTGGATGAGCGTCTGCAACTGACCCTGGGGCTGCGTCGGCAGAATATCGAGTCGCGCAATTACAACGCCGCCGGCTCGGTCAGTTCCCGTTATGACGACAGCGCCACCACCCCATTGGTTGGCGTGGTGGTCAAGCCCTGGGAGGACGTGTCGCTCTACTACAACTATGTCGAGGGGCTGAGTAAAGGTGACGTCGCGCCAGGCACCGCGAGCAATGCCGGCGAAACCTTTGCGCCCTATGAGTCCAAACAGCATGAGATTGGGGTCAAGTATGAGCACGGCACGTTCATGACCACCCTGGCACTGTTCCAGATCGAGAAGCCCAGCGGCGAAATCGGCGCGGGCAATGTGTTCTCGGTGCAGGCCGAACAGCGCAACCGTGGCGTGGAGCTGAGCGTGTTCGGTGAAGTGGCCCCCGGCACACGCCTGATGGGTGGGGTGACACTGCTTGATGGTGAACTGACGGATTCCGCCACAGCGGCTAACCGTGGCAATAAACCGGTGGGCGTGCCAGACGTACAAGCCAACCTGTGGGCGGAGTGGGACACCCCATGGGTGGAAGGCTTTACCCTCACCAGCGGCGCGATCTACACCAGTAGCCAATACGTGAACCAGGCCAACACCCAAGAACTGGATGCCTGGACCCGCTTCGACGCGGGCGCTCGCTACGCCACCAAGATCGAAGGTCGACCGACGACGTTCAGGGCCACGGTCCAGAACGTCTTTGACCGCGAGTATTGGTCGGGTGTCGCCTCGTACGGTGCGTTCTCCCCAGGCTCGCCGCGCACCTTGCAATTGTCGGCCACGGTCGATTTCTGAGCATAGGGCAAGGGTGGTTCAAACAAAGGGCCACCCGCGCCTGAGCCCTTTCTATCGCAGACGCGTGCCCAAGCGCGCGTCCAATGAATAGACTCCGCCGCCGCGCGCGACGATGTAGAGGGCCAGAAATCCCATCAGCACCGGAAACTCGATGCCTCGGTCAATCCAGGGCCATGTCGGCCCCAACGCGTAGCTGATGGCAACCATTTGAATGGCGATCAGCAGGGCGACGAGCCGCGTGCCGAGCCCTGTCGCCAGCATCAACGCACCGGCCGTTTCCAGGAGCATGACCAGAAAGGCCAGCTGCGCAGCGAAAGGCAGTCCCATCACGTTCTGGATGAGGTTGATAGACGCGGCCATTGGATCGGCCATCGAGCCATGGGCGGTGCGCAGAACCTTTGGCAAACCGTGGGTAAACAGGACGACGGCGAAGATGATTCGCAGCAAGGCGTACAGATACGGTTCGAAACCGGCGACGCGTGCAGTCACGGTCGCCAACGGGGAGCGCGGCGAGGATACGTCTTGAGTTGGCATTGGGGAATCCCTGGCAGGGTGGCTTGAAGCGCTGATGCGTGACGTCGATAACGACCCCGGCGGTGCGGGGTCGATGCGTCGCTGATGATCCGCAGGCGTTATTGTCCTTTCGCCGGCAATCCCATCTTCGCCAACGTCAATGTCTCATCGGCGCGGCCCCAACCACCGTCGGCGACCTCTTCGACAAGGACCATGGTGAACGGTCGCACTTGCTCGCCGAAGTACTCGACGAACATCTGCGTGGTGCGATGGATGATCTCTTCCTTGCGGGCGTGGTCCAGGATTCCTTCGGGGAATTTGTAGTTGGCGAATGGCATGGATCGACTCCGTGGTGTGAGAAAGATTCGGTAGGGACAACGATCCCTGGCGCGCATCTTTCTCCTTTAGGCCCTTGGAATAAATCCCTCTGGGTTGGCATCAGCATTCAACGTGCGTGAACAATCGTCCCCTGGACTCAGTGCGAATGCCGCGGCTCACCACTGCGAGCAATCACCCGCAGATGCAACGTCGCAGGCTCCAGGCAGCCCCCGGTGGAAAGCTGTCCCACCAGTTGCCGGTACAGTTCCTGCCAGGGCGTTTGCGAGGGCGGAATGTTCGGCGTCCATTCGAGTCGGCGCCGGGCCATCTCTTCGTCGTCGATCAGCAGGTTCACGGTGCGTGTGTTCAGGTCCACTTTCAGCCGGTCGTTGGTTTGCAGCAACGCCAGGCCGCCGCCCACGGCCGCTTCCGGGGACATGTTGAGGATCGATGGGCTCGCCGAGGTGCCGCTCTGGCGACCGTCGCCCAGGCAGGGCAGGGAGTCGATGCCTTGTTTGATCAGCGCGGCCGGTGGCGCCATGTTCACCACCTCGGCGCTGCCGGGGTAGCCCACCGTGCCAACGCCGCGGATGACCAGGATGCAGCGTTCGTCGATGTCCAGCGCCGGGTCGTCGATGCGGGCGTGGTAATCCTCCGGCCCTTCGAACACGATGGCCCGGGCTTCGAAACTGTTCTCGGCGCCGGGCTCGGACAGGTAGGTCTTGCGAAACGCCTCGCCCACCACCGACATCTTCATGATCGCGCTGTCGAAGAAGTTGCCACTGAGCACGATGAAACCGGCGCGGTGTTTGAGCGGGGTGTCGAAGGGATGGATCACATCAGCGTTGCTGGTCAGGCTGCTGCTGACGATTTCGCCGATGGTCTTGCCGCTGACCGTGGCGCAGTCTTCGTGCAGGCGTCCGGCTTTCTGCAGTTCATGCATGACCGAGGGCACGCCGCCGGCCCGATGGAACCCTTCGCCCAGGTACTTGCCCGCCGGCATGCAATTGACCAGCAGCGGCACGTCCTCGCCAATCCGCTGCCAGTCGTCCAGGCTCAGCTCGACGCCCATGTGCCGAGCGATGGCGATCAGGTGCGGCGGGCAGTTACTCGAAGCTCCCAGGGCCGAGGCGACGGCGATGGCGTTCTCGAAGGCCTGGCGGGTCATGATCTGTGATGGGCGTATGTCTTGCCGCACCAGGTCGCAGATGCGCTTGCCGGTGGCATAGGCCATTTGCCCGCGCTCGCGATAGGGCGCCGGAATGCTCGCGCAACCCGGCAGCGACATGCCCAGGGCCTCGGCCAGGGCGTTCATCGACAAGGCGGTGCCCATGGTGTTGCAGTGACCCACCGATGGCGATGCCGCGGTGGTCATTTCCATGAAGCCTTCGTAGTCGATCTCGCCGGCGGCCATCAGGTTGCGCGCGTGCCAGAGCACGGTGCCCGAGCCGATCAGTTCGCCCTTGTGATGGCCGTCGAGCATCGGCCCGCCAGACAGGACAATGGCGGGCAAATCGGTGGTCGCCGCCGCCATCAGGCAGGCGGGCGTGGTCTTGTCGCAACCGGTGGTGAGCACCACGCCATCCAACGGGTAGCCGTGGAGGATTTCCACCAGCCCCAGGTAGGCCAGGTTGCGGTCCAGGGCAGCGGTGGGGCGCCGCGACTGTTCGGCGATCGGGTGCACTGGGAATTCCATGGGAATGCCGCCGGCATCACGGATGCCAGCCTTGACCCGTTGGGCCAGTTCCAGGTGATGACGGTTGCAAGGGGTCAGGTCGCTGCCGGTCTGGGCGATGCCGATGATCGGGCGTCCCGATTGCAGCTCTTCGCGGGTCATGCCGTAGTTCATGTAGCGTTCGACATACAGGGCGGTCATGTCCGCGTGGGCCGGGTCATTGAACCATTGCTCACTGCGCAGGCGGCGTTTGGGCGTGTCACTCATGATTCAGGTCTCTCTTGTAATTGGATGAATCGGTCACGGGCGTAGCATCAGCGGCCCAGCAGTCCGCGGGCGGCGAGGTTGCGCAACAAGGCGCCGACGCCGAAGGTCCAGGGGGCGGCGTCGCAGCTATGGGTCACCTGGTTATGCAGGCTGCCGAGCAAGGGGCTGCTGATGCTGACCCGGTCCCCGCGTTTATGAGTGAAACCGCTGCCGGGATGGTCGCGGTCTTCGGTGGGGGCGAACAGGGTACCGAGAAACAGCACAAAACCATCCGGATATTGGTGGTTGGCATTGAGCGTCTGGCTTGCCAGGTCCTGCGGGTCACGGCTGATCTGGCTCATGGAACTCGAACCGTGCAAGCGGTAGCCATCTTCGCCTTGTACCTGGAGGTCGACCACACAGGCGCGGACGTCATCCAGGCTGAAGTGTTCGTCAAACAGGCGAATGAACGGCCCGATGGCGCAGGATGCGTTGTTGTCCTTGGCCTTGCTCAGCAACAGTGCGCTGCGACCTTCGATGTCCCGCAGGTTGACGTCGTTGCCCAGGGTGGCGCCGTGGATCTGGCCACGGCTGTTCACCGCCAGCACCACTTCCGGTTCGGGGTTGTTCCATTGCGATACCGGATGAATGCCGATATGGCTGCCGCTGCCCACGGCGGCCAGGACCGGCGCCTTGGTGAAGATCTCCGCATCCGGGCCGATGCCGACTTCCAGGTACGGCGACCACATGCCCTGTTCGATGAGCAAGGCTTTGAGGCGCATGGCTTGCTCGGAGCCCGGCACGATGGCGCGCAGGTTGTCGCCGATCACGCTGTGCACGGTGGCGCGTACGGCCTCGGCCTTTGCTGCGTCGCCGCCGGCCTGTTCCTCGATCACCCGCTCGATCATGCTGGCGGCGAAGGTCACGCCGGCGGCCTTGATCACTTGCAAGTCCAGTGGCGGCAAAAGGAACGGTTTGGTCGGGTCGGCATGAGTGCCGGTATTGGCCAGGAGCGCTTCGACGCTGGCGATGAAAGTGCCGGGTGTCTGCCTGACGGCGGCCAGGGGGGATTGTGTTTCCAGCAAGTCACTCAATGTCGCAAAACGTTCTGACAGGTCGAACACCCCGTCACTGCGCAGCACCACGGGGGAAGGTCCGGCGACACGGCCAGGCACCCAGGCACGACCAATCAGGGTGCCGGCGACGCCATCGACGGGCAGGGTGTTCTCGGGAGTAAGCATCAGCGACATGGGCAGTCTTCCTGGTTCGTAAAGCGTTCAAGCTAGGGCGCGCTGTTGATGAACTCCAATGAGATATATTCAGTATCTGATAACGTCCGGTTATTGCATCGTCGAGGATTGCCCATGTCCGATCTGTCTTTCTCCAGCTTCTGCGGCTGGCTCAAATTCCGCCACCTGCTGCTGATCGATACCTTGGGGCGCACCTGCAACATGCATTTGGCGGCCGAGCAGATGAACCTCAGCCAGCCGGCCGTGAGCAAGATGCTCAAAGAAATCGAAAGCCTGCTTGGCTTCGCCCTGTTCGAACGCCGACCCCGGAGCATGCCGCCCACTGCATTGGGCGAACATGTGCTGCGTTACGCGCAGATCGCCTTGAACGACGCACGTTCGTTCGTCGAGCAAATCAGCAGCCTGCGCGAGGGCGGCCATGGTTACCTCAAGGTCGGCGGTATCTTTGCCGCGACGGCGGTGGCCTTGCCCGAGGCGATTCTGCAAATCAAGCAGCGCTGGCCCTTGCTGTCCATCGAGGTGGTGGAGCAGACCAGCAACCATTTGATGAAGATGCTTGAAGAGAAAAAGCTCGATCTGGCGGTGGCCCGGTTTACCGAGCAAAGCCAGCACCAGCACTACGACTTCCAACCCCTGGCCCCGGAGCCGTTCTGCATCGTGGTCAATGACCGCCATCCGCTGGCGAACGCCGGACCGACGTCCCTGCAGCAACTGGTGGACCTGCCGTGGATTCTCTACCCGGTCGGCACGCCGATCCGCGCTCGCATGGAACTGGCCTTTGCCGAAGCCGGGGTAGGGATGCCGCGCAACACCATCGACACCATTTCCATGCAGACCTTCCTCCAGGTGCTGCAACGCGGGCCCATGATCGGCATGCTGCCCAATGCCATGGTCGACCCGCTGCTCGAAAGCGGCCAGCTCAAGACCCTCCACACCCCGCTGCACCTGGTGCCGCAGGACTACGGCATTCTCACGCGAAAGGATGAGCCGTTGGTGGGCGCGGCGCTGGAGTTCGCCGAGATCCTCAAGGACAACGCCCGCTTGGCCGCCATGCTGGCCACTTAGGGAACTCAATAACTCCATCCTGTGCAGGGCTTAGGCTGGTAAGGTCGCTTTTGTGGCGAGGGAGCTTGCTCCCGCTGGGCTGCGCAGCAGACCCAAAGCCGTGAACTCAATTTGCCTGGCACACCCGAGTTGCCAGGTTTCAGGGCCGCTGCGCGCCCCAGCGGGAGCAAGCTCCCTCGCCACAGGAACTCATACGCTGGAGTTCGCCGAGATCCTCAAAGACAACGCCCGTCTGAGCCGTTGAATGTGCCGCCGCCATCGCGAGCAAGCTCGCTCCCACAGGGGGCGGGAGTGTCGCGAATCTCTGAGTCAACACGAAACATCTGTGGGAGCGAGCTTGCTCGCGATGGCGGTGGATCAGCCTGCGCCGAACCCTGTGGCGAGGGAGCTTGCTCCCGCTGGGCTACGCAGTAGCCCCCTTGCCAAACCCAAGCCTCGATAACAATACGTTATCGACTAATCCAAAAATGCCATTGGGAAAGAATCGATTTCCGACAGTAGAGTCCTCGTTCAATCGCCGGATGATTCGTTCATTCGACGTGACCCAATAAAAACAATCAGGGGTTACCTCATGCAAACCATCTCCGAGCAGTTGCCCGCTCAGGCGCAAGCCGGCGAGCTCGATTTTGAAGACCGGACCTACCGCAAGGTCATCTGGCGGATCCTGCCCGTGTTGCTGTTGTGCTACATGGCGGCATACCTCGATCGGGTGAACATCGGGTTCGCCAAGCTCGACATGCTCAACGAGCTGCAGTTCAGCAACACCGTGTATGCCTTGGGCGCCAGTATGTTTTTCTGGGGTTACTTCCTCTTCGAAGTGCCCAGCAACCTGTTGCTGCATCGCTTTGGCGCACGGTTCTGGATCGCCCGGATCATGCTCAGTTGGGCGGTGATCTCCATGGCCGTGGCCTACACCGTGCCGCTGGCGGCCTTCTTCCACCTTGAATCGAGCACGATGTTCTATGTGCTGCGCTTCCTGTTGGGCATCTGCGAAGCAGGCTTCTTCCCTGGCGTGATCCTCTACCTCAACTATTGGTTTCCGACCCACCGCCAAAGCCGGGTGATGTCCGGGTTCCTGCTGGCGCTGCCGGTCAGCCTGACCTTGGGCGGCATACTCTCCGGTTGGCTGATGAACAGCATGCAAGGGGTGCATGGTTTGTCTGGCTGGCAATGGATGCTGCTCATCGAAGGCATTCCGTCGATCATCATGGCGTTCGTGGTGATCGTCTGCCTGGCCGACAACATCGACAAAGCCAAATGGCTGACCGTCGCGGAAAAAACCCTGCTCAAGGCCAATCTGCAAACCGACAACCAGGGCAAGGCCACGCGCTTGAGCGAAGTGTTCTTCAACCCTCGGGTGTGGCTGCTGGTGTTGATCCTGCTGACCTTCAACACTGGCTTCTATGGCCTGGCGTTCTGGATGCCTTCGATCATCAAGAGCACCGGCATCACCAACAGCTTGCACATCGGTCTGCTGACCGCCATCCCTTACTCGGTGGCGGTGGTGGCGATGCTGCTCAATGCCCGGCACTCCAACCGCACCGGTGAGCGGCGCTTGCATGCGGCGATCCCGGCGTTCATTGGCGGCGTCGGCCTGATCCTCAGTGCCTTCTTCGCTGACAACCTGGTGTTGTCCGTGCTCTTTCTCAGCGTCTCCGCGTCGGGGATCCTCAGCCTGATGCCGATTTTCTGGACGCTGCCGGGCACCGTGCTGTCGGGCGTCGCCGCCGCCGCCGGCATTGGCATGATCAACGCCATCGGCAACCTGTCGGGCTTTACCGGCTCGATGATCACCGCCGTGGCCGAAACCCTCACGGGCAACATCAACAACGGCACTTATGTGCTCGCCTTGTGTCTTTTGGTCAGCGGCGGGCTGATCCTGGCCATCCCCGCTTCGATGCTCGGCAGGACCCCCAAGCACGCCGCCACGGCAGCGCAACTGGAGACCGCATGAATCTGCAAAACAAGCGTGTGCTGGTGACGGCAGCGGGGCAGGGCATTGGCTTGGCCAGCGCCATTGCCTTCGCCCGGGCCGGGGCCGAGGTGTTCGCCACTGACATCGATATCCATGCACTGGCGGGGATCGAAGGGATCACCGCCATGCCCCTGGACGTCACGTCGACCGCAGCCATCAGCGCAGCCTGCGAACGCCTCGGCGGGCTCGACGTGCTGTTCAACTGCGCAGGCTACGTGCACAGCGGCAATATTCTGGAATGCGATGAAGCCGCCTGGGCGCGTTCGATGGACCTCAATGTCACGGCCATGTACCGCATGATCCGTGCGTTCCTGCCGGGCATGCTGGCCCGTGGCGGCGGCTCGATCATCAACATGTCGTCGGTGGCCTCCAGTATCAAAGGCGTGCCCAATCGCTTCGCCTATGCTGCCAGCAAGGCTGCGGTGGTGGGGCTGACCAAATCCGTCGCCATCGACTTCGTCAGCCAGGGCATCCGCTGCAACGCGATATGCCCGGGCACCGTGGATTCGCCTTCGCTGCGCCAGCGCATCGCCGACCAGGCCGCGCGGCAGGGTGTCGATGAAGCAGAGGTCTACCGGCAATTTCTCGACCGCCAGCCCATGGGGCGCATCGGCAACACCGAGGAAATCGCGCAGTTGGCGGTGTACCTGGGCAGCGATGCGTCTGCCTACACCACCGGGGCGGTACACGTGATTGATGGCGGCATGAGCCTCTGAATTTTCAATTGAGCAGGAGCACTTCATGAAACTGTTGCGTTACGGCGAAAAAGGTTCGGAAAAACCCGGGCTGTTGGATACTGACCATCAGATCCGCGACCTCTCGGGCCATGTGCCGGACATCGCCGGACAGGCCCTGGGCGCGGACAGCCTGGCCGCGCTCGCCGCCATCGACCCGCGCAGCCTGCCACTCGTGGCCGGTCAACCGCGCATCGGTGCTTGTGTCGGCCAGGTCGGCAAATTCATCTGCATCGGCCTGAACTATGCCGACCATGCGGCCGAGTCGAACATGGAGGTGCCGAAAGAGCCGATCATCTTCAACAAATGGACCAGTGCCATCTGCGGGCCGAACGACGACATCCAGATCCCCCGTGGCTCGCTCAAGACCGATTGGGAAGTCGAGTTGGGCGTGGTCATCGGCAAAGGCGGGCGCTACATCGACGAAGCCAATGCCATGGAGCATGTCGCCGGTTATTGCGTCATCAACGATGTGTCCGAGCGCGAGTGGCAACTGGAGCGCGGCGGCACCTGGGACAAGGGCAAAGGCTTTGACACCTTCGGCCCTCTCGGGCCCTGGCTGGTGACCCGGGACGAAATCGCCGACCCCCATGCGTTGGACCTGTGGTTGGAGGTCGACGGGCACCGCTATCAGGACGGCAATACCCGAACGCTGATCTTCAGCGTGCCGCAACTGATTGCCTACCTGAGCCGCTGCATGAGTCTGCAACCCGGCGACGTCATCTCGACCGGCACGCCGCCGGGTGTTGGCCTGGGTATCAAGCCCAACCCGGTGTTCCTGCGGCCGGGCCAGACCATTCGCCTGGGGATCGAGGGGTTGGGCGAACAGCGCCAGGTCACGGTGCAGGCGGACTGATGGTTGGGCTCGCCTGCCGTCTTCGCGAGCAGGCTCGCTCCCACAAATGGATCGGGGTATGGCCGGAGAGACAGGTCGGCTGTTAGGCCGCCTTCGCGAGCAAGCCCGCTCCCACAAATGGATCGGGGTATGGCCGGAGAGACAGGTCGGCTGTTAGGCCGCCATCGCGAGCAGGCTCGCTCCCACAAATGGATCGGGGTATGGCCGGAGAGACAGGTCGGCGGTAAGGCCGCCATCGCGAGCAGGCTCGCTCCCACAAATGGATCGGGGTATGGCCGGAGAGATAGGTCGGCTGTTAGGCCGCCATCGCGAGCAAGCTCGCTCCCACAGGGGGAACGCGGTCTCACCAAGAACCAGGTCGGCTATCAGGCCGCCTCGTGGTGGACGTTGATCTCGGCGCCCCGTTAACCACGCTGGCCGAACGCAGGCATTGTGGAGTGGGCATCCCGGCATGGATGCCGGGATAGCCGCGCTGGGCCATGGATGGCCCTTCGCGGCGGGCCCACGGAGCAATGCCGGAGTGAGGGCATGCCGAGCCTTAGCGAGGCACCGAGTGGTGGGGCAAAAGCGCTTTGGTTACTTTCGACTGGGCCGGCTTCCGGGCTTTTCGAAAGTGACCCGCCGTCAGGGCGGAACCCTAAGCAGCCGTTACCGCAGCAATGGATATGTACTCAATCACCAACATCCAGGCCAGCCGCGAGGCCGCCATCGCGAGCAAGCTCGCTCCCACAATGGGAATGGAGTACGACCGGGAGAACCAGGCCGGCTATAAAGCCTAGCCTCACTTGGCATCAACACGCCTGACACGCTTCATCACCACCACGAAAAACACCGGCACGAACACCACCGCCAGCGTGGCGCTGAGCATCCCGCCGATCACCCCGGTGCCGATGGCCTGCTGGCTCGCCGAGCTGGCACCGGTGGCAATCGCCAGCGGCACCACGCCAAGGATGAACGCCAGCGAGGTCATGATGATCGGTCGCAGGCGCAGGCGTGCGGCCTCAAGCGTTGCGTCGATCAGATCGTGGCCTTCGTCGTACAGGCTCTTGGCGAACTCAATGATCAGGATCGCGTTCTTCGCCGACAGACCGATGATGGTGATCAGCCCGATCTTGAAGAACACATCATTGGGCATGCCGCGCAACGACACGGCCAGTACCGCGCCAAGCACTCCCAGCGGCACCACCAGCAGCACTGAAGTCGGGATCGACCAGCTCTCGTACAGCGCCGCCAGGCACAGGAACACCACCAGCAGCGACAGCCCCAACAGGATCGGCGCCTGGCTGCCGGACAAGCGTTCCTGCAAGGACAACCCGGTCCATTCCTGGCCCAGGCCCGTCGGCCCCTGGGCCACCAGCCGTTCGATTTCGGCCATGGCTTGCCCGGTGCTGTAGCCCGGTGCCGGTTCGCCGGAAATGCTCACCGCCGGATAACCGTTATAACGGGTCAATTGCGCCGGCCCCTGGGTCCAGCGGGCCTGGACGAATGCCGACAACGGGACCATTTTCCCGCTGTTGTTGCGCACGTGGATCTTCAGCAGATCCTCGACCTGGCTGCGCTGGTCGCCCTCGGCCTGGACCACCACCCGCTGCATGCGTCCCTGGTTGGGGAAGTCATTGATGTAGGCCGAACCCACCGCCGTGGACAACACGCTGCCGACATCGGCAAAGGAAATGCCCAGGGCATTGGCCTGCTTGCGGTCGACCTCCAATTGCACTTGCGGCGCCTCCGCCAGGGCGCTTTCGCGCACATTCATCAGCATCGGGCTTTTTTCGGCGGCGGCGAGCAGTTCGCTGCGGGCCTGCATCAAGGTGGCATGGCCGAGGCCGCCACGGTCCTGCAAACGGAACTCGAAACCGCTGGAAGTGCCCAGGCCATCCACGGGCGGCGGCAGCACCGAGAACGCCATGGCGTCCTTGATCTGACCCAGCGCCAGGTTGGCACGGTCGGCAATCGACGCCGCCGAATCCTCGGCGCCGCGCTGCGACCAGTCCTTCAGGGTGGTGAAGGCCAGGGCCGCGTTCTGCCCACTGCCGGAGAAGCTGAAGCCGAGAATGATCGTGCTGTCGCCGACCCCCGGCTCGCCGGCATTGTGGGCTTCGATCTGCTCCACCACCTGCACCGTCCGGTTTTTGCTCGCACCCGGTGGCAACTGGATGTCGGTGATGGTGTAGCCCTGGTCTTCCACCGGCAGGAACGAGGAGGGCAGGCGGCTGAACAGCAGGCCCATGCCCACCAGCAGCACGCCGTAGATCAGCAGATACCGGCCACTGCGTTTCACCGCATAGGCCACCCAACCTTGATAGCGGTCGCCGAACCGGTCGAAGCCACGGTTGAACCAGCCGAAGAAACCGCCCTTGGCGTGGTGGTCACCTTGGGCGACCGGCTTGAGCAAGGTCGCGCAAAGCGCCGGAGTCAAGGTCAGGGCGAGAAAGGCCGAGAACAGGATCGACGTCGCCATGGACAGCGAGAACTGCTGGTAAATCACCCCCACCGAGCCCTGCATGAACGCCATCGGAAGGAACACCGCCACCAGCACCAGGGTGATGCCGATGATCGCCCCGGTGATCTGCCCCATGGCCTTGCGCGTGGCCTCTTTGGGCGACAACCCTTCCTGGGCCATGATCCGCTCGACGTTCTCCACCACCACGATGGCATCGTCCACCAGGATGCCGATGGCCAGCACCATGCCGAACATGGTCAGCACGTTGATCGAGAACCCCAGCGCGAGCATCGTGGCGAAGGTGCCCATCAACGCCACCGGCACCACCAGGGTCGGGATCAGGGTGTAGCGAATGTTCTGCAAGAACAGGAACATCACCGCGAACACCAGCAACATCGCCTCGCCGAGGGTATAGATCACCTTGGTGATCGAGACCTTGACGAACGGCGAGGTGTCGTAGGGAATCTTGTATTCCACGCCGGCCGGGAAGTAGCGCGACAGCTCGTCCATTTTGTTGCGCACCAGGGTCGCGGTGTTCAACGCGTTGGCGCCCGGCGACAGTTGCACCGCCACGGCGGTGGAGGGCTTGCCGTTCAGGCGCGTGGAAAACTGGTATTCCTGGCTGCCGATTTCCACCCGGGCCACGTCGGCGATGCGCACCGTCGAGCCATCGGGGTTGGCCTTGAGCACAATGTCGGCAAACTCTTGCGGCGTGTTGAGCTGGCCTTTGACGACGATGGTCGCGGTGATTTCCTGGGCGCTGCGGCTCGGCAAATCCCCCAGGCTGCCGGCCGACACCTGGGCGTTCTGCGCGACGATGGCGGCATTGACGTCGGCCGGGGTCAGGTTGAAACCGACGAGTTTCTGCGGGTCGATCCAGATCCGCATGGCCCGCTCGGCCCCGTACAGCTGGGCCTTGCCGACACCGTCCAGGCGCTTGATCTCGTTCATCACGTTGCGCGCCAGGTAGTCGCTGAGGGCCACGTCGTCGAGCTTGCCGTCGCTGGAGGTGAGGGTGATCAGCAGCAGGAAGCCGGCGGAGACTTTGTCCACTTGCAAGCCTTGCTGCGTGACCGCTTGCGGCAGGCGCGACTCCACCGCCTTGAGGCGGTTCTGCACGTCGACCTGGGCCAGTTCCGGGTTGGTACCGGGTTGGAAGGTCGCGGTGATGGTGGCGCTGCCCAGGCTGCTTTGGGATTCGAAATACAGCAGGTTGTCGGCGCCGTTGAGTTCTTCCTCGATCAGGCTGACCACGCTTTCGTCCACGGTTTGCGCCGAGGCGCCCGGGTAGACGGTGTAGATCTCGATTTGTGGCGGGGCCACGAC
Organism: Pseudomonas sp. FSO-7; assembly: GCF_059579345.1. Classification (NCBI taxonomy): domain Bacteria; kingdom Pseudomonadati; phylum Pseudomonadota; class Gammaproteobacteria; order Pseudomonadales; family Pseudomonadaceae; genus Pseudomonas; species Pseudomonas sp. FSO-7. The sequence goes on from NZ_CM184193.1 coordinate 2,832,006, forward strand.
CGGGTATTGCGCCACCGGCAACTGTGGAATGGCCAGGACACCGGCCAACAGGATGAACAAAGCGACGACCCAGGCGAACACCGGACGGTCGATGAAGAATTGCGGCATGGCTTAATGTCCTGCCTGTGGCCCGGGAACCTGGGCGAGGGGAAGTGGGGAATCGTCGACCCGGACCTGCTCGCCGGGACGGGCGTGTTGCAGACCCTCGATGACGATGCGGTCGCCGGGTTTCAAACCGTGGGTGACGACCCAGCGATCGTTTTGCGCGGCGCCCAGTTGCACCGGTTGCTGGCTGACCTTCTGCTCGGCGTCCAGCAGCAACACCTGGGCAACTCCGGCGCTGTCCCGCAGGATGGCCCGTTGCGGCACGGTGATGCCCTGGCTGTTGACCGCCTGTTCCAGGCGCACGCGGATGAAGCTGCCCGGCAGCAGGTCCAGGTCCGGGTTGGGGAACTCGCTGCGCAGAGTGATCTGGCCTGTGCTCGGATCAACGCTGAGGTCGGTGAACAGCAACTTGCCGGGCAGCGGGTAAGGGCTGCCGTCGTCCTGGATCAAGGTGGCCTTGGCCTGGCCCTGGCCGACCGCTTGCAGCTGCCCTGCGCGAAAGGCGCGGCGCAGGTCGTTGAGTTCGCGGGTCGATTGCGTGAGGTCGGCGTGGATCGGGTCCAGTTGCTGGATCAGCGCCAACGGCGTGCTTTCGTTCTGCCCCACCAAGGCGCCTTCCGTCACCAGGGCGCGACCGATGCGCCCGGAAATCGGCGCGGTCACCGTGGCGTACCCGAGGTTCAGCTTCGCCCGTTCCACCGCGGCCTTGTTGGCGGCGACGTCCGCGGCGGTCTGGCGCACGTTGGCCCGGGCGTTGTCGTAATCCTGGCCACTGATCGCCTTGTCATCGATCAACTGAGCGTAACGCTGTGCCTGCAAGCGGGCCTGGAACGCATTGGCCTCGGCCTTGCGCAACGCTGCCTCGGCACTGTCCAGGTCGGCCTTGAAGGGCGCCGGATCGATGCGAAACAGCACGTCGCCTTTCTTTACATCGCTGCCTTCGCGAAACACCCGCTGCAACACCACGCCGGCCACCCGCGCCCGGACTTCGGCGACCCGTGGCGCCGCGATCCGGCCGCTCAGCTCGTTGCTGATCGACAGTGGCCGGGCCTGGACGGTTTCGACACGCACGCTTGGCAGCGGGGCGGAGGCCTCCGGGGTCGAGGCGTTATCACAGCCACTGAGCAGCAGTGCCCCGACCAACAGGCCCAGTGTGACGAAAGGAATCTTGGACATGGTGCTTCCCCACTATTGAGCCGCCCATGGTAGGGATCGAAGCCAATGCCAGGGGTGAAGCTTTGTAGGCGCTCTGTGAAATTGTGTAAGCACCCTTAAATCCGAAAGTGACCCACCAACGCTTGCTGATGATTGGCCATGGCATGCAGCGAGTGGCTTGCCTGCGAGGCTTCCTCCATCCGGCTGGTCAAGGTTTCGCTGATTCCGCGAATGTCACTGACGCGATGGCTGATGTCTTCCACGACAGCGCTTTGCTCCAGGGCGGCGCTGGCGATTTGCTGGTTCATGTGTTCGATCACTTCCACGGCGTCGGTGATGCGTTGCAGCGCCACGTGGGTCTTTTCGACTTGAGCGACGCTGTCCCTGGCCTGTTCGCGGCTCAGTTGGGTGCTGTGCACGACCTCCTGGCTCAACTGTTGTAGTGCTTCGATCACCGTGCGTATCTGCTCGACCGAGTTCTGGGTGTTGCTGGCCAAATGGCGAACTTCGTCAGCCACCACGGCGAAACCGCGTCCCTGTTCTCCCGCCCTGGCCGCTTCGATGGCGGCATTCAAGGCCAGCAGGTTGGTCTGCTGGGCAATGGCGCAGATCACGTCCAGCACCTGGCCGATGTGTTGGCTGTTGCCGGCCAGTGCCTGCACTTGCTCAAGGGTGGTTTCCAGGCGCCGGTCGAGGCTGTCGATGCTGGTGACCGCGTTGGCGAACAGTTCACGCCCTGAGCGGCTTGCGTTTTCGGCGACGGTGGCGGCGTCGGCCGCCTGGTGGGAATGGCGAGCCACTTCCTGGGCGCTGGTGCTCATTTCATGCAAGGCGGTCGCCGCCAGCTCGACTTCCCGGTACTGCGTGTGCATGCCCGCGCTGACTTCCCGGGCCACCTGCGCCGACGTATCGGCGGTGTCGCGGGTGTCCAGGGAGGCTTGCTGGATATCGCGGATGATGGGTTGCAACTTGTCGAGAAAGCGGTTGAAGCCCTTCGCCAGTTGGCCCAGTTCATCGTGGCGTCCGTTGGGCAGGCGCTGGGTGAGATCGCCGTCGCCGTCGACAATCGCATCGAGCATATGCGCCACCCTCAGCAGCGGCCGGGTCACGCCGTAGGCGGTGAGCCAGATGAGCAACAGCCCTAGGCCCGCAGCCAGCAAACCCAGGCTGAGGTTGAACCAGTTGGCCTGGCGATGCTTGTCGTCCAACTGCGCCTGCATGTGCAGGGCTGGCGCTTGCACCAGCGCTTGCGGCACGCGTATCTGCAATTGCCAGGGGGGATTGGCAGAAACGGTTTGCACGGCTTGCCGAACGTCGACCGAGGTGCCGTCAACCGCGCCGCTATGGCCGGCAACCTGCCCTGACGGGGAAAGAATATTGATCTCGCTGTGGCCGGGATACAGGTCGTTGGCAAGGCTGGCGGCGAGTTGCTGGAGGGTATCGAGGCTGATGTCCATGCCCACCACGCCGATGACGTTGCCCTGGTCCAGCAGCGGGATGGAGATGCTACTCATCAACGTCTTCTGGCCTTCGACCTCGATCGCGTAGGGCTCTGTCACGCAAGTGCGCCCCTGGGTCTGCGGGCAGATGTACCAGGCGTTGGCCGGCTCGCTGCCTGGTGGTGCGGTGTTGGCGCTGATCTGGGCTTCGCTGAGCACCTCTTGCACCAAATGCCCGGGTTGGCTTTGTGACCAGTACAGGGCGAAGCGACCTTTTTCATTGCCGGCCAGATCGCGTTGGCCAGCGAAACCGGCATCCTCACCGACCAGCGCGTCAGGAAACAGCACCACGTAGAAACCAAGGACTTTTTCGCGGTTCTGAAGGGCTTGGCGAGTCGCGGCGATCAGGTCCCGGCGCAGTTGCCCTGGCGTCAGTCGCCCGTTCCACGCCTGGGCGCGCAGTTGCAGGACCTGTTGGGCGAAACCTTCCCCATAGATCGCTGTTTCGCTGAAAAAGCGCTCCACCCGCTGACCATGGGCCAGGGCCTGTGCCTGCAAACCTTCCAGGGCCGAGCGTCCGAGCAGTTGACTGCTTTGCTGCTTGAGCAGCGTGGCGCCTTGCTGGTTCTGATACAGGGAGGCACCGGTCAAGGCCCCGACGACGGCCAGCAGGCACAGCCCACTCAGGAGCGTGATCCGCCATTGGATAGAGAGACGAGCGAAGAACATGCTGAAGTTTTCCTGCGCGTGGGGGCTTTTATTGTTTTGGGCCCAGCGCTGTTTGAACGACGGGCGAGGCTATCTTGCCGGAGGAGGCATTTTCCCGTTATCCCGAATCGGCAGCCGTTTGGGCTAATGCGGGTCACTCCAGAAAGCGCTATGCCCGAAGAAAACGATTAACCCGTGGCGAGGGAGCTTGCTCCCGCTGGACTGCGCAGCAGGCCCAAAAAAAGAGGGGCCGCTACGCGGCCCAGCGGGAGCAAGCTCCCTCGCCACAGGTTGTGTTGTTTGGTCCAGGGGCATGGTCAGCGTGCCGGAATGGGGGATGACCTGTTTTGGGGCGCCGCCTCGGATGCTGCCGTTTTGGGATAGCGAAGGGTTTTGGCAAGGGCCTAGCATCGAATCCAGCGTGCAAGCAGAACAATAAGCTTTTGGAAGTCGGCGAAGTTGGCCGTCTCCGATCCAGCAACAACTGCCTCATACAATAAGGTCAAGAACAATGAGCGTATCTTTCCCGATCAGCAGCTCGACGGAGTTGAAGCGCGGCGCCCTGGGTGTCGGCTTCATCATCTTCTTCGTGATTTCGGCGGCGAGCCCCTTGAGCGTCATCGCCGGCGGTTTTCCCATTGGCATCATGCTGGGCAATGGCGCCGGCACACCGGCGTTGCTGCTCCTGGCCTTGCTGGTGTTGCTGGCCTTCTCGGCGGGCTACACCGCCATGTCCCGGCACATGACCAATGCGGGTGGTTTCTATGCGTTCACCGCTCGCGGTTTGGGTGGCCTGGCCGGTGGCGCGGCGGGGGTGTTGGCGATGTTTGCCTACAACATTCTCCAGGTCGGCCTGTACGGCATGTTCGGCGGCGTGGTCAGCGGCACCATGGCCAGCGTCTTTGGTCTGGATTTGCCGTGGTGGACGTATTCGCTCCTGGCGATGGCCAGCGTTGCGATTCTCGGCTATCGCAAGATCGACCTGTCGGCCCGGGTGCTGTCGGTGGTGGTCATTGCCGAGTACCTGGCGATCCTGACGCTGGATTTCGCCATCCTCAAGACCGGTGGCGACAGCGGCATCAATCTCGATTCGTTCGACCGCAGTCATGTGCTCAGCGGCACGCCGTCGATTGGCTTGCTGTTCTGCTTCGCGGCGTTCATCGGCTTCGAGGCCACCACCATCTACGGCGAGGAAGCCAGGGATCCGCACCGCACGATACCCATCGCCACTTACAGCTCGGTGCTGTTGATCGGTGGTTTCTATGCCCTGTCGGTCTGGGCGATGGTGATTGGCGTAGGGGCGGACAAGATCGTGCCGACCCTGCAGGCGCTCCAGGACCCGACGACGTTCATCTACGGCATGTCCGATCATTTTGTCGGCCCGCACCTGACCCAGATCATCCGCCTGCTGTTCATGGTCAGCATCTACGCCGGGCTGCTGGCGTTCCACAACGCCGCGGCGCGTTACTTCTATGCCATCGGGCGTGACGGTTTACTGCACAGCCGGTTGGGCACCACCCATCGCGTGCACCAGAGCCCGCACATGGGCTCGGTCCTGCAAAGCCTGATCGCGGCGGTGGTGGTGTTGATCTTCGCCGCGCTGGACGCCGATCCGATCCTGCAATTGTTCGCCTGGTTCTCCAACCTGGCGACGCTGTGCGTGATCCTGCTCATGGCCCTGACCTCGGCGGCGGTATTCGTGTATTTCCGGGCTCATCCGGAGTTGAAGCTGGGGGTCTGGCGCGGTCGGATTCTTCCGGGTTTTTCGTGCCTGGCATTGCTGGCGGTCCTGGCCCTTGCAGTGATTCATTTCGACGTGCTGACCGGCGCCAGCCAACGCTTGTCCTACGGCCTTTGCGCCGTCATTCCCGTCGCGCTGATCGTCGGCGTGTTCCTCGCGGCTCGATTGCGCAAGGCCTCGCCCGAGCGGTTCACGGCGTTGGGCAGCCACAAGCTCTAGGGCGTCACGGGACAACGTCAAACCACACAAAAAAATTGCGCTGTCGTTCGGGACGGTCCGGCAGCGCGTGAAAGGAAGAGGCTATGCACGATTATCAAATGCTCATCAATGGGGCCCGGGTCGACGGCGAAAACGGTCACTTCGATGTGGTCAATCCGGCGACCGCTACGGTGTTCGCCCGCTGCGCGGCCGGTTCCCTGGCCCAGTTGGACCTCGCCGTCGAAGCGGCGCAATCGGCCTTTGTAGAGTGGCGCCACAGCAGCCATGAAGATCGCCGCCAGCGCCTGCTGAGCATCGCGGCTGACATTGAGGAGGACGCCGAGTCGTTGGCCCGGCTGATTGTCCTGGAGCAGGGTAAGCCGCTGGAACTGGCGTTCTCCGAAGTGATGGGCGCGGTGGCCTGGACGCGTTACGCCGCCGAACAACAGATCCCCGTGGAGTTGGTGGAGGAGACCCCGAGCCAGCGCATTGAACTGCACCGCAAGCCGTTGGGCGTCGTCGCGTCGATCACGCCCTGGAACTGGCCGTTCATGATCGCCGTCTGGCACATCATGCCGGCGTTACGGGCCGGCAACTGCGTGATCAGCAAACCGTCCAGCCTGACCCCTCTGAGCACCCTGCGCCTGGTGGAGATCATCGCGCGCCATGTGCCTCGGGGCGTGATCAATAGCGTGACCGGTGAACAAGGTTTCGGCAGCGCGATCACTGCCCACGCCGGCATCCAGAAGATCGTCTTCACCGGCTCGACCGCCACCGGCCAAAGCGTGATGCGCGGCGCCGCTGGCAACCTCAAGCGCCTGACCCTGGAGCTGGGCGGTAACGATGCCGCCATCGTGCTGCCCGGCACGCCGGTCGCGGCGGTGGCCGAAGACATTTTCCAGGCGGCGTTCCTGAACATGGGGCAGACCTGCGCCGCCCTCAAGCGTTTGTACATCCACCAATCCCAGTACGAGGCCTTTGCCGAGGCCCTGGCCGAGATCGCCCAGCGTCAGGTGGTGGGTGACGGCCTGGCGCCTGGGGTCACGTTTGGCCCGGTGCAGAACCTCGAACAGTTGAAGCTGGTTGAGGACCTGGTGGCGGACGCCCGTGCCCATGGGGCGCGGGTGTTGTGCGGCGGTGCCCGTCTGGACCGCCCGGGCTTTTTCTATCCGCCGACGCTGGTCGCCGATGTGACTGACGGGGAGCGCCTGGTGGACGAGGAACAGTTCGGTCCGGTGTTGCCCCTGATCGCCTATCAGGATGTCGAGGATGTCCTGTGCCGCGCCAATGCTGGCGACATGGGCCTGGGTGGATCGGTCTGGGGCAGCGACAGCGAGCAGGCACAGGCATTGGCCAGTCGCCTGGAATGTGGCATGGCCTGGGTCAACTGCCATGCGCAGATCCAGCCGAATACGCCGTTTGGTGGCAGCAAGATGTCCGGGTTCGGCGTCGAGTTCGGCCTTGAGGGGTTGCTGGAGTTTACCGGCCAGCAGCTGCTGTACGTACGCAAGCGTGAAACAGAGTGAGGACGGCAATCATGTACGAGCACTACAAGACAGCACAGAAGAAGTTCTGGCACCCGATGAGTTCTTCGGCGCCAGCCAACCGCTCCAAGACGTTGATCATCGCCCGTGGCGACGGCAACTACATCACCGATATCGAAGGCCATCGCATGCTCGATGGTGTGGGCGGTTTGTGGAACGTGAACGTGGGCCATAACCGGCCTTCGGTGAAGGCGGCCATCGCCGCGCAACTGGACGAACTGGCCTATTACCAGACCTTCGACGGCATCGCCCATCCACGGGTGTTCGACCTGGCCGAGCGGCTGACGTCGATGTTCGCCGAGGAAAACATGGCACGGGTGCTGTTCAGTTCCGGCGGTTCCGATGCGGTCGAGACGGCCCTGAAAATGGCCCGCCAATACTGGATCGCCAGCGGCGAGCCAGGGCGCACGCGCTTCCTGTCGTTGCGCAATGGCTACCACGGCGTGCACATGGGCGGCACCTCCGTGGGCGGCAATGGGGTCTATCACTACAACCACGGGCCGCTCCTGGCCGGCTGTCATCTGCTCGACACGCCGTGGCTGTACCGCAATCCCTGGGACTGCCGCGATCCAGACGAACTGACCGCTCACTGCATTCGTCAATTGGAGGACCAGATCGCGCTGCTCGGCCCGCAGACCATTGCTGCGTTGATCGCCGAGCCGGTGCAAGGCGCCGGTGGCGTGATCGTGCCGCCAGCGCATTACTGGAGGAGGCTGCGGGAAGTCTGCGACCGCCACGGCATCCTGTTGATCGCCGATGAAGTGGTCACCGGGTTCGGCCGCACCGGCTGCATGCTCGGCAGCCGGGGCTGGGGCGTCGCGCCCGATGTGCTGTGCCTGGCCAAGGGCATCACCGCCGGCTACATCCCCATGGGCGCGACGGTGTTCAACCAGCGCATCGTCGATGCCATCGAAAACGCCCCGGGTTTCGGCAGCGTGATCATGCATGGCTACACCTACAGCGGTCACCCGACGGCATGTGCGGCGGCCCTGGCGGTGCTGGACATCGTCGAGGCCGAGGACTTGCCGGGCAATGCCGGGAAAGTCGGCGGGCAAATGCTGGAGCAACTGCAACCGCTGACCGAACGTTATGCGGTGGTGGGCGAAGTGCGCGGCAAGGGCTTGATGATCGCCGTGGACCTGGTGGCGGACAAGGTCACCCGCGAGCCGCTTGACCCGGCCAACGGCCTGGCCTCGCGCATTGCCGAACAAGCGCGCCGCGCCGGCGTACTGGTGCGGCCGATCGGCAACAAGATCGTGATGTCGCCACCGCTGACCCTCACCGCTGACGAAGCCACCCTGATGGTCGATGCGTTGGACAGCGCGCTCGCCGACTGCCGCTAGCCCTGCCAGCCGGCGCAGTGTGCTGTGCCGGCTCCTGAATATAAAAACAGCCTTCAAAGGCGCACCACAAGGAGCTCCAGCCATGCGGTCTCTATCGCGTATGGAATTTTTCGGCAGTGGCCTTGCCTGCACGCTGGCGCTTTGCGCCGCGAGTCAGGTCCAGGCCCATGCGTTGTATGCCGATGACGACACGCACCTCAACGCCGACCTGCTGGCGGTGTTTGGCCAGTTCAACAGCCGCAAGAACTATGACGGCAGGCCGGGCGGTTCAACCTGGCGCGAAGGCTTCATCAAGTATGGCGTCAGCGGCGACCAGGGCTTGGCGGGCCATGGCACTGCCTATGGCGCGTTCAACCTGATCAGTTCCGCCACTTGGGGCGATGGCGATCCGGCCGGTAATTCCCTTGGGTCCGAGCGCACCACCAAGATCGAAGACGCTTACCTGGGCTGGCGCTCCGCCGATCTGTTCCCTGTGCTGGGGCAGGACGGCGTCGATATTTCCGGCGGCCGCCAGGTGGTCAAGCTGGGCAGGGGATTCTTGATCAACGATGACGGGCCGAACCTGGGCAAAGGGCCTGCCGATGGTCGCTTGAATCGTGGCGGCGCCTATTACCTGGCGGCCCGGCACGCGTTCGATCAGACCGCCGTATTGCGTCTGGGCGGGGAGGAGGGGCTGCATGGCAGTGCCGTCTGGCTCAAGTCCGACAACCGCGCCCAGGCTGAAACCGAACTGGCCGCCGGCACGCTGGACTACACCGCCAAGGCCGGGACATTGGGGTTGACCTGGATCCACGGCCTTGATGTGAATGATCGCTGGGCCAGCGATTTGCAGAAGCAACGCGAGGGCATGAACGTCTACAGCATTCGTGGTGAAGGTGACGCGGGCATCGAGAACGCCAGCCTGGCGTTCGAGTACGCCTGGCAGGACAAGGACGCCGGCCCGCAGAACGCCTGGTATGCCGAGGCCGGCTACACCTTTGCCGATCTCGCCTGGGCACCCAAGCTGACGTACCGCTACACTCGCTATTCGCAGAAGTGGGATTCGCTGTTCACCGGGCAGAGCACGGGTTATGGCACCTGGTTCCAGGGTGAAGTCGCGGGTAACTATGCCGGGCCCTTCAACAGCAACACGGGCATTCATCATGTCGGCCTGACCGCCACGCCGCTGGAGAACCTGACCCTCGGTGCGCTGTACTTCGATTACAACACCGTGCGTAAAGACAACGCCCTGAACCTGGATGCCCGGGAGCTGGACCTGTATGCCGAGTGGGCCGTGAACGAGCACTTGATCATCACCCCGCTGATCGGCCTCTACAAACCGGATCGGGATGCAACGACGGGGGGCAATCAAGTGACGGGCAATGGCACCAACGTGTACAGCCAGGTGACGGTGGCCGTGCCGTTCTAAGCAGGGGGGTGTTCAGTAAGCCCTGTGGGAGCGAGCTTGCTCGCGATGATGGCGGCCCAGTCAACACCCATCTCAACTGATTCACCGCTATCGCGAGCAAGCTCGCTCCCACAGGGCACCGGTATGGCCGCACCTCCGGTTTCTAGCCGACGGCAGGCGGACTTTTCATCCGCTCGGCAATCCGCCGGGTGGTGTCCATCACCATTTCAACCACGGTTTCCTGGCGCAGCAGTTTGAAGCTGTGGGTGCTGCCCACGGCCGAGAGGCTGCCCACCACTTCGTCGAGCTCCGGGTTGACGATTGGCGCCGCGATACCGGTGAGCCCCAGGTTGAGTTCGTCGTGGGTCATGCAATAGCCGTCCTTGCGGATCTTTTTCGCGGCCTTGGAGAAGCTTGCCCAGTCATAGCCGCTGTCGGGGTCGTTGGCCAGGTGTTCTTCGAACAGGCGTTGCAGGCGCCGGCCCTTCTGGAAGGCGATCAATACCTTGGACTGCGCACCGCGAAAAAACGGCAGCGGTTGGCCGCGGCCGAATGAGAACTGGTAGGTGTCAGTGGGTTCGGCGATGTAGGTGTTGATGATGCGGCCGTCGTAGAAAACGCTGGCGAACACCGCCAGTCCAGTGGCTTCGGACAGTTCGTGCATCAACTCGCGGCCTGCCACGAGGACTGGGTCGTACTGCCGCATCATCCAGTCCAGCTCAATGATGCGCGGCCCCAGGCCGTAGCTGCCGGCGTCCACCCGGACCAGCAGGCCGGCGTCGCACAAATCCTTGACGTAGCGGTACACGGTCGCCCGTGACAGGCCCATGCGCTCGGCGATGGTATCGGGGTCGATCTTCAGCGATGCCGGGCCGAAAAGGTCCAGCACACTCAGCATTTTGCTCAGACTGCTCATTTCGCTCCTAAAGGGGGAATGGCGCGTAGGGGGTCGTTGGGTGAGCACTATAGGTAGCCACGGCGGCGATGAAAAGCCCGCGGGCTCGCTCAGGAGCGCGTTGCCACGGTAACTCAATGCTTGAGAAATACAAACTTATTCATGGGCATTTTATCTCTAAAAATCTGCACTAATCTCAAAATATGATTTTAATGCAGAAAAATAGCTTGTTTTGTCGATTCTGCTGTGTGATAAATCTCAGCCACTGCAAACGCTCGATGAAGAGGGCTGGAAATGAATGGTGCGCAACTGATAGTGAAGGCGGCGGTGGCAAGCGGTATCGAATACTGCTTCGCCAATCCCGGAACGACTGAAATTCCCCTGGTGGCAGCCATGGCCAGCGCGCCAGCCCTCAAGCCGGTGTTGTCCTTGTTCGAAGGGGTATGCACCGGTGCGGCGGACGGCTACGGCCGGATTGCCGGCAAGCCGGCGATGACCCTGACGCACCTCGGCCCAGGCTTTGCCAATGGCATTGCCAACCTGCACAACGCACGTCGCGCCAACACCCCGATCGTCAACGTGATCGGCGATCACGCGTCCTGGCACGTCAATTACGATCCACCGTTGGCCAGTGACATCCAGGCGTTGGCCGGCAGCGTTTCCAAATGGGTGCGCACCTCGCGCACCGCATCGGGCGTCGGGGAAGATATCCAAGAGGCGGTGCGTGCCGCCTGGCAAGCCAACGGCCAGATCGCCAGCCTGATTCTGCCGATGGACCTGCAAGCCAACACCGTGCAGCACGAGAAAGCCTTCACGGCATTGCAGGCGCCGGTTCGGCGTTTTGCCGGTGACCGCATCGAGACGGTCGCCCAGGCATTGCGCGAGGGTCGACGCCTGGTGTTTATCGTCGGTGACCAAGGTTTGTCCGTCGCCGGCCTGGAAGCGGCGGGGCGCCTGGCGCAACTGCCGGGCGTGCGCCTGTTCGCCGAAACCTTTCCGCGCATGAGTTATCGCGGCGGTGGCCTGCCTGACCTGGATCGCCTGCCTTACTTCCCCGAAGTGGCCATCGAGATCCTTGACCAATACGACGCGGTGGTCTGCGCGGGCGTCCCCGAGCCCATCAGCTACTTCGGCTACGAAGGCATTGCCTCCCGGCTGGCAGAGCGTGAACGCCTGCTGTGCCTGGCTGAGGTGGGGGACGACGTTGCCGGTGCGCTCACTGCGCTGGCCGATGCCCTTGAAGCGCCGGCTTACGTGCCCACGCCAACCGGTATCGAGCTGCCGCCCGGCGAAGCCACGTTGACGCCGCAATCGGTGGGCCAGGTGCTGGCCGCGTCGTTGCCGGATGACTGCATCGTGTCGGTGGAAGGCGGGACATGCGGCTATCCGTTCTTCACCGCCTCGGCCCATGCCGCACGGCATCGGGTGTTGACCAACACCGGTGGGGCCATCGGCCAGGGCATCCCGGTGGGCTTCGGCGCCGCCATGGCCGAGCGTGGCAACAAGGTGTTCTGCCTGCAATCGGACGGCAGTGCCCAGTACACGATCCAGACCTTGTGGAGCATTGCCCGGGAGCAACTGCCGGTGGTGATCCTGATCGCCGCCAACCACCGCTACGCCATCCTGCAGAACGAACTGCGCCGCTTCGGCATGACCGAGCTGGGCCCCGAGGCCCTGAGCCTGACGGTACTGGACCGCCCACGCATCGATTGGAAGGCCCTGGCCAAGGGCTACGGCTTGCCGGCCAGCACCGTACACACCAATGGTGAGCTGCACCGCGCCCTGGCCAACGCCAAGGCCGACGGCGGTCCTTGCCTGATTGAAATGGCGCTGTGAAGGAGCGGATATGAATCAGATTCAATTGTTACCTGAGGTCGAGAAGTTCCTGTCGCAACCCGGGCGCCTGTTTATCGGTGGCACCTGGCAGGACGCCGCCAATGGTCGCCGGTTTGCCGTGGAAAACCCGGCCACTGAGCGCACCCTGGCTGAAGTCGCCGAAGGCGGTGAACGCGACGTGGATGCCGCCGTCGCTGCCGCCAGCGCGGCCTTTACGGGGACTTGGGCGCAGCAGTCGCCGGCCCAGCGTGGATTGCTGCTGTTTCGCCTGGCGGAATTGCTCGACCAGCACCGCGAAGAGCTGGCGCAACTGATCACCCTGGAAAACGGTAAGCCGATCGCCACGGCCCGAGGCGAAGCGGCCAGCGCGGCCAACATCATTCGGTACTTCGCCGGTTGGCCGACCAAGATCGAAGGCAGCACGCTGCCGGTGTCGCCCTCCAGCGGCGCGCCGATGCTCAACTACACCTTGCGCGAGCCGGTGGGCGTCTGCGCCTTGATCGTGCCGTGGAACTTCCCGCTGACCATGTGCGTGTGGAAGCTCGGCCCGGTGCTGGCGACCGGCTGTGTCGCGGTGCTCAAGCCCGCCGAGCAGACACCCCTGGTTGCCATTCGCCTGGTGCAATTGATCGAGGCCGCCGGTTTCCCGACCGGGGTGGTCAACCTGCTGACTGGCCTGGGTGCGCAGACCGGCGCACCGCTGGCCCAGCACCCGGACGTGGACAAGATCGCCTTCACCGGCTCGACCCAGGTGGGCCGGCTGATCGCCCAGGCGGCCACCGGCAACATGAAGAAGGTCTCCCTGGAGCTGGGTGGCAAGTCCCCCAACATCATCCTGCCGGACGCCGATATCGTCCGGGCCGCCAAAGGCGCCGCCGATGGCATTTTCTACAACCAGGGCCAGGTCTGCACCGCCGGATCGCGTCTGTACGTGCACGCCAGCGTCCTCGACCAGGTGCTTGAAGAACTCCAGCGCCACGCAGCCGCCCATGTATTGGGGCCAGGCCTGGATCCGGCCAACAGCATGGGCCCGCTGGTCTCGGCCCGGCAATTGGGCACGGTGCGTGGCTACCTGCAACGGGGCCAGGAAGAAGGCGCCGAACTGATTTGCGGCGGTGACCGGCCGGCCCACCTGGAGCGCGGCCACTTCATCCGCCCCAGCGTGTTTCTCGACCGTGCCGAGCGCGCCTGTGTCGCCCGGGAAGAAATCTTCGGCCCGGTGCTGACCGTCATGAGCTGGACCGAAATCGATGAACTGGTGCTGCGCGCCAACGACTCGCCTTACGGCCTGGCGGCCGGGCTCTGGACCCGCGACTTGCGCTCCGCCCATCGCGTGGCGGCGCAGTTGAAGGCCGGCTCGGTGTGGATCAACTGCTGGAACGTCGTCGACCCGGCCTCGCCCTTTGGCGGCTACAAGCAATCGGGCTGGGGTCGGGAAATGAGTAAGAACGTGATCGATGCCTACACCGAAACCAAAAGTGTCTTCGTCGATCTGGCCTGAGCCGAATAATCACAAGAGGAACTGCTATGGATCTGGAATTGCAAGGCCGCGTGGCGATCGTCACCGGCGGTGGTATGGGCATCGGCAAGGAAGTCGCGCGCTTTTTGTCCCAGGAAGGTTGCAAGGTGGTGATCTGCGCGCGGCGCATGGAGTTTCTCCAGCAAGCCGCCGAGGAAATCACCGCTGAGACCGGTAACGAGGTGTTGCCGCTGTTCTGTGACACCAACCAGATGTCGGCGGTGTCCGACATGGTCGAGGCGGCCCACAAGCACTTTGGCCGCATCGACATCCTGGTCAACGGCGCCGCGGCACCGTCCGGTGTGGTGCGCAACGACATCGAACATGCCGGCGACGACGAATTGCTCTCGGACCTCAACACCAAGGTGATCGGCTATTTCCGTTGCGCCAAGGCGGTGACCCCGCACATGAAGGCCGGCGGCTTCGGTCGCATCATCAACATCGGTGGCCTGACCGGCCGTGGCAGCAAGGTGCTCTCGGGCATGCGCAACCTGGCCATCGCCCACATGACCAAGACCCTCTCCGACCAACTCGGCCCTTCCGGCATCACGGTCAACCTGATCCACCCCGGCGTGGTCGACACCCCGCACATCCAGGAGCTGTACGAGCGCGAAGGGGTCAAGCAGGGCAAGACGCCCGAGCAGGTGGAGCAGGGCTACATCGACGCGACGCCAATCCGCCGCACCCTGGCGCCTATCGAGATGGGCTGGCTGATCGGTTTCCTCGCATCGCCCAAGGCCGGTGCCGTGACCGGGGAATCCATTGGCATCGACGGCGGCTTGACCCGTGGCATCTTCATTTGAGGAGCAGCAGTGATGAGTAACGGAACCCTTTTGGTCGCCACCGTAGGGCAAGCGGTGATCCGCAGCGCCGACGATGGCCGTACCTGGCATCGCCTGGGCCTGGGCCAGGACCTGGAATTCGATGCGATCACCCGATCCCTGAGTGTCCACCCGGGTACACCGGAGGTGATTTACGCCGGCACCGACGTCGGCCTGTGCATCAGCCATGACACCGGCGGCCATTGGCAGCGGGTGGATTCGCCATTCAATGGGCAGACCGTCTGGAAAGTGGCCGTGGACCCACACAATGCTCAGCGCATTTTCGTCGGCACCGGTGCGCCTTCGCGCGCCGTGCTGTGGCGCACCCTCGACGGTGGCCAGAGCTGGGATCGTGCCCCCGTGGAGATCCCGGAATTCTGCGACGGCGTCAGTCGTCCGCGCTTGCTGGCGTTCGCCTACGACCCGACAGATCGCAACCAGCTCTGGTTCGGCCTGGAGGAGGGGGGACTGTTCCACAGCCGTGACGGTGGCGACAGCTGGACCCGCGTCGATGACCGCCTGCTGTGGGACTACAACTCGGACGTGCACAACATCGTGGTCCTGCCCAACCATGGGCAGAAGGTCATTGTTGTGGTGTGCGTCAACGCCGTGTACCGCAGCCTCGACGAGGGGCAGACCTGGACCGGCATCGTCGCCCGGGAAACCTTCGGCCTGTATTACGTGCGCGCCATGAATGCCGCATTGGGCAGCGAAAATACGCTCTACCTGAGCATCTCCGACTGCACCCCCGGCACGACCAGCAAGGTGCTGGTCTCCCGGGATGCCGCCGTCAGTTGGGAAGTGCTGCCGCTGCCGCAACAACCCAATTCCTGTGTCTGGGCGATTGCCTTGAATCCTGCCGACCCTCGCCAGATCGTCGCCGGTACCAAGTACGGGCATCTGTTCACCTCCGAGAATGGCGGTGACGGCTGGCAGAAGCAGTGGCGTGAATTCAGTGAAATCGCTGATGTGCTCTGGACGCCCGCCGTGGCGCAAATCAAGTCCGGGCATCAATCCATCATCAAGAAGAACTGAGGGATCGCGCGATGAAAGTCGAAGTCGTTCGTACTCACCTGTCGTTGTTCGTGAGCGACCCTGAAGTGTCGGCACGTTGGTACGCCGACGTGCTGGGCATGCATGAAAGCGCCCGGGGTGAAAGCTGGATCATGATGGCGTTTGGTGCCAAGCATCACGACATCGCGTTGCTCCGCGCGGAACCCGGGGCCCACCAGGGCGGCCTGGGGTTGCAGCACTACGGGCTGGAGATCGCGGGCGACATGACCACCCTGCGCAAGCTCTACGGCATGTTGCTGAAAAAGGGCGTTGAGGTGGTGAAGATCACCGACCACGAGATCGGCAACGGCGTGTATTTCAACGACCCCGATGGCAATCGCATGGAATTTTTCCTCGAGTCCGAACACGACGACGCGCGGGGAAAGGCCCGCTTCAAGGCCGCTGGGGCCCCCAGCCGGCATTTCGATCTCGACCCACTTTGAATGAGACTTTTCTTATGAAAACCGCGAATTTCGCCAGTTACCACATCCGCAAATGGTACAGCTTCGTCGAGGAAACCCTGGCCAACGAGACCGGCCAGTTGGCCGATGGTGAACCGCTGTTCAAATACGCCATTGGCGCGGTGATCGCCAACCCTTACGCCGGCCGTTTCAGCGAAAGCCTGGCCGAGCTGGTAGAGCCATCACCCTTGCTGGGCAAGGAGTTTGGTCGGCGCATCCAGGCCTTGGCCGGCGAACGTGAGATTGTCAGCTACGGCAAGGCGTGCCTGGTGGGCAGCCAGGGCGAGTATGAGCACGGCAATGCGTTGCTGACCAATCCGGCGGCGGATCCGATCCGTGTCGCGCTGGGCGGCGGCAAGTCCTGGGTGCCATCCACCGGCAAGCGCGGCGGGCCTGGGGTGACCATCGATGTGCCGCTGGCCCACAAGGACGCGCTGTATGTCCGTTCCCATTACGACAGCATTTCCCTGTCGTTCGGCGACGGTCCCTCGGCCGACGAGTTGATCATCATTTGGGCCTTCGCCACGCGCGGGCGTTTGCATGCACGTCTGGGTGGTCTCCAGGCCGCTGACGTCAAGGGCAATGACGGCCTGTATTGAGGTGCGCTGACGTGGGAAGCCAACGAATGTCTGCAAACAGCCAGTTCTTCACCAATCGTTCGGGAATGCGCCTGCACTATTTGTTGTGGGGCAATGCCTCAGGCATTCCCGTGCTGCTGTTGCATGGGCTGCGGGCCTATGCCCAGACCTGGGCGTCGCTGGCCAATGCTCTGGGCGAGCAATTCTGTTGCCATGCCCTGGACCAGCGCGGCCGTGGCGACAGCGACTGGGCAGAGGCTTCCAGCTACCGGACCGAGGCCTATGTCAGCGACCTGGAAGATTGGGTCGCGCACCTGGGGCTGGAGCGTTTCGTCCTGGTGGGGCATTCCCTCGGCGGCACCAATGCGCTGGAATATGCCCGGCTCAACCCTGGACGACTGCAAGCCCTGGTGGTCGAAGACATCGGTCCCGGCTCGTCGATCAGCGGCGACGGTGCCGAGCGCATCCGTCGCGAGATGAGCCAGACGCCCCTGTCGTTTCCCGACTGGGAAAGTGCCGCGCAATTCTGGCGCCGGTCACGTCCTGGTCTGTCCGCCCAGGGGCTGGCATCGAGGTTGGCCCATTCGATGAAGGAAACACCGGCAGGCATCGGCTGGCGCCATGATCAGGCCGGGATTGCCCAGGCGCGCCTGAGCATTACCCCGACCGATCTGTGGCCGGCGGTCCGGGCGCTGGATTGCCCGACGCTGTTCATCCGGGGCGCGCGTTCCGACTTTCTGCCCCCGGCGACCCTGGAGGCGATGAAGGCGGCCAATCCGCGGGTGCGCACAGCGCAAATCGCCGACGCCAGCCATTATGTCCATGACGACCAGGAGGACACGTTCAACCGTGTCGTCATGGACTACTTGCACGACCAATGCCTACAACCACAACAACAAAGCGGTGAATAGCGATGAAGCAGGAGAAAACCCAGGTTGTCATCGTGGGCGGCGGCCCGAACGGGATCACGGCCGCTCATTACATGGGGCTGTACGGTATCGACTGCATCGTCCTCGAATTGGCTGACGGCGTCTTGCCGTATCCCCGTGCGGTGGGCATGGATGACGAGGCACTGCGAGTGTTGCAGGGCATCGGCATCGCTGAGCTGGCCGCGCGCGATATGATCTGCAACGTGCCCCTGCGTTACTACAATGCGCGAGGCGTCTGTTTTGCCGAGGTCAAGCCGAGCACGGCGAACTATGGCTGGCCGATGCGCAACATCTTCATGCAACAGTTGCTTGAAACGACGTTGCGCGAGCAGTTGGGCAAGCACGCCAGTGTCGAGTTGCGCCAGGGCCACGAAATGCTCGACCTGGAGCAGGATGCCGAGGGCGTGACCTTGCAGGTGCGCGATGCCCGGGGCGAGCTGTATCAATTGCAGGCGCAGTACGTGATCGGCGCCGATGGCGGACGTTCCAGCGTGCGCAAGAAACTCGGCATCGAACTGCTGGGGCTGACCCATCCGCGCAAATGGGTGGTGATCGACACGGCCAACGACACCCTGGATGCACCGTATACCGCCTTGCATGCCGACCCTCAGCGACCTTTCGTCTGCATCTATCTGCCGTATCAGCAACGGCGCTGGGAATTCATGCTCCTGGAGGGCGAAGACGAGACCCGGATGTGCGAAGAGGCGACGATCCGGGACTTGATTCGTGGGCATATCGGCGATGCGGTCGATCAACTGGAAATCATCCGGATTCGCGCCTACACCCATAACTCCCGGGTCGCGGCGCGCTTTGTCCAAGGTCGGGTGGCATTGGTGGGGGACGCGGCGCATATTTCCCCGCCCTGGGCCGGGCAGGGGCTCAACTCGGGCTTGCGTGATGTCGCCAACGTTGCCTGGAAGCTCGCCGCGATTCTCCAGGGGCGGGCGTCGCCGGCGATTCTGGCCAGTTACGACCAGGAGCGCCGTGGGCATGCGACCGATCTCATCGCGCTGGCCGACAACATGGGCGCTGTCCTTGGCCTGACCAACCCGTTGATGGCCGGCGTGCGGGACTGGCTGTTCCAGGCCGTCAACAGCGTCGACAACCTGCGTTCGCACTTGCTGGAATTCAAGTTCAAACCCAAGGCGACCATCACCAAAGGCCTGGTGTATCACGAGCGCGCCGAGCTGCATGAGGATGATCTGGTCGGACAGTTGTTCATCCAACCGCCCATCGAAGATGCCCAAGGCCAGCGCCGACGCCTGGACGAGGTGCTGGGGCATTCCTATGCGGTGCTGGGGTATCGGGTCAACCCGAGTGAACAGCTCAGCGAACAAACCGCCGCCTGGTGGGCACGCTGGGAGACGCGCTTCATCCAGATCAATCGCTCGCGCAGTGGCGTGGGGCGCAACCAACCCTTGTCTGCCAGCGGGGCCATTTGCATAGAAGACGTCGATAACCGCTTGGGCGAATGGTTTGCCAAGGTACGTGACTGCGTCGTGGTGGTGCGGCCAGACCGGTTCGTTGCCGCGATCACCACACCCGAGCGGCTCGACGGCGTGTTGCGCAAACTGGCGGAGCAACTCTCATGAGCCGCGAAGATCATCTCCTGGTCCGGCTTCACGATGCCGCGCAGGCCGTACACGCCTTGCCTTCATTGGAGCCGGAGGCCGTCGACCTGCCGACGGGTTACACCTTGCAGCGCGAGGCGCTGCGTCGGCGCCAGGCCGGTGGTGAGCGGTTGAGCGGATGGAAAGTGGCCTTCGCCGGCCGCGCCGCCCAGGACCGTTTCGGTATCGATGAGCCGGTATTGGGCGCACTGACCGATGCCATGGCCGTGGAACCCGGCCGTGGGGTGTCCCTTGCACGGCTGATCCAGCCGAAGTTGGAAATCGAGCTGGCGTTTGTCCTGGGGCGTACGCTGGTGCCTGGGTTTTACAGCGACGAGGACATCCTCGCCGCCATCTCCGAGGTCGCGCCGGCGTTCGAGATCGCCGATTGTCGCTGGCAGGGCTGGCGTTTCGGCGTCGGTGCGTTTCTTGCCGACAATGCCGCGGCGGGGCTGTATTGCCTGGGGCCGCGGGTACGTTTCCAGGCCGATCAGTTGCCTCAAGTGAGCTATCGGCTGGAGTGCGACGGGGTGGCGTGCGGCGAAGGGAATGTCCTGGCGCGCGAGGACACGCCGGTGGCGAACCTGTGCTGGCTGGTGCGGCGCTTGCTGGCCGACGGGCAGTGCGTTGAAGCGGGTCAGGTGGTGCTATCCGGGTCTTTATTGGCGCCCCTGGACATCAAGGCCGCCGAGTACCGGTTGTACATGCTTGGCATGGAACTGGCTTTGGTTTTCCAGGCGGATGGAGACGATCGACAGTAAGAACTGTTTACTCAAGTGAAATGATGCACTCGTGGCGAGGGAGCTTGCTCCCGCTTGACCGGGCTGGCGCTCCAGTGCGAAGCGCTCACCAGAATGGGCTGCTGCGCAGCCCAGCGGGAGCAAGCTCCCTCGCCACGGCTTGCATAACCGTATCAGGCAATAAGCGCAGGGCCACCGAGGAACAATGATCATGTTCGCCGAAGTCCGTACCTTCAATGATCCTCAGCAACACGCCGGTTCGATCCTGGGCTGGCAACAGGTCTATGACCAGCTCGGGCGTGGATGCCTGTCCAGCGAGCTGCGCCAGGTGTGCGCCGAGCGTTTCCAGATCTTCCAGGAGGTGCTGGACAAACGGGTGGTGCAGCGCGGTTGCGCGCCAAAAGGGCGCTTGTGCATTGCCATGTCGCTGGGCGGTGCGCCGGTGGTCCAGGGGCACCAGGTGGGCGCCCACAGCGTCGTGTTGTTGCGCGACGGCGAAGACTTCGTTTTGCACGCCCCGGAAGGCACGCACTTCTTCGCGGCCAACGTCGACACGGTGCGGTTCGCCAAGCTGGCGGCCTACGAACTGTCGAGCGAACAGCTCAAGCGCTTGAAAAGCGTGTCCCAGGTCAGCGTGGATGAGGTGGTGCTGCGCCGGGTGCAACAAAGGATTCACCCACTGTTTCGTCACCTTTTGGAACAGGCGGATGCCGTCAATCCCGCCTCGGAAAAAATTCTCGAAGACGTTCTGCTCAACGCCTTTCTCGACCTGTTCAGCCACGCCTCGGACGAGGTGCGTGGCCGGCGCGGCAACTTCGCCGTCAGTGCCTACCTGGTCAAGCGTTGCCAGGAGTTGGCCGTGGCCAGCGCCGAGGTGCCCTTGAGCATCCTCGACTTGTGCGAGCAATTGCGGGTCAGCCGCAGAACCTTGCAGAACAGTTTCCAGGCGGTCACCGGGATGCGTCCGGTGGAGTACCTGCGCAACCTGCGGCTCAATGCCGTGCGCCGCCGGCTGATCACGACCCGTGCGGCCGCGCTGAACGTCAGTGAGATCGCCGTGGCCATGGGGTTTTTTCACCTGAGTCATTTTGCGGTCCATTACCGGTCGCTGTTTGGCGAGTCACCCTCGGATACGCCCAGGGCACCGGCATGATGAGCAGTCGTTAGCGGTGTTACCGAAGCGCCATCTTGCACCCCTAAAAGGCAGCCTCTGAGCTATTTGGTAGCAAACCTGCGCGACGCAGGTCTTAAGGCTGGCTGTCATTTTTCTCAGTAAATTCCTTAAAATCAATCGCTTGCACGATAGCGCGCGAGGTTGGCACGCATTCTGCTTTTTTGAATCCATGGATAATTGGATACAAAAATGCAGAAGGTGCTGCCATGCAATTTGCTCCGACGTACGCTGAACGCCCGCCCATGACCGCCGAGGAGGAGGCCTACAACTTCCTGCTCGATGCCATTTGTGGCGGTCGGTTACGCAAGGGCGACCGGCTGATTGCCGAGGACATTGCCAACGAGATCGGCATGAGCCGGATGCCGGTGCGCGAGGCCTTTCGCCGTCTGGACGCCCAGGGCCTGGTAACCCTGCGGCCCAATCGCGGGGCGGTTGTCAGCGGCCTGGACATCGATGAGTTGCACGAAGTCTTCGAAATGCGCAGTGCCCTGGAAGGCCTGGCGGTCCGTGTCGCGACCGCACGAATTGGCGAACGCCAACTGGCCGCCCTGGAGCGCTTGCTGGACGAGATGGACGATTACCGCGAGGAAAGCGCCGAGTGGGTCAGCCGCCATCGCGCCTTCCATGAATACCTGTGCAGCCTCAGCGGTCGCCCGCGCTTGCTCAAGCAGATCAGCGCGCTTTACTCCCTGATCGAAGCGCCCATGCGCCTATGGCTGCAGCACGTGGAAAAGCCCCTGAGTGCGCTTCAGGAGCACATGTTGATCCTCGATGCCCTGCGTGCCGGCGATGCCGGGAAGGCCGAGGCGGTGGTGCGTGCGCACATCGAAGGCACCGTTCCTGAATTGATCGAGTTCCTGCAATCGAAAAAATAACGAGAGCAGGAGTCACTAAATCCTGCCCGTGTTTTGACTTTGAGTACTGCCCGTTACTTACTGAACTGGAGTGTCTGGTCATGCATAAGCCTCGCCTGTTGGTTGCCGCTTTATCCTTGGGTTTCTGTGCGCAGTGGGCGGTTGCCGCGCCCGTTGTCCCGGAGCGTTTGCTCAAGGTCGATAAACTCGTCTACTGCTCAGGCATGGATTCGCCGCCGCTGGTGGCCTTCGATGAGGCGCAGAAACCCAAGGGATTGACCGTGGACCTGGGGCTGGAAATCGCCAAGCGCCTGGGCGACAAGCAGGTGGAGTGGCGGGTCATTCCCTTTTCCGGGTTGCTTCCCGCGTTGTTGGCCCGACAGTGCGACATGATCGTCGACCAGCTGTTTGACAAGCCCGAGCGCCGCGAGGTGATCGACATCGTCAACTACATGTATTCCAGCCAGGCGGTAGTGGTGCCCAAGGGCAATCCGAAGGCCCTCAAGACATTGCCGGATCTCTCCGGGCACAAGGTCGCAGTGCTCAACGGTTCCACCATCAAGACCCTGCTCGACGCCGAGAACGCAACCCTGGCCAAGGCCGGCAAGCCGCCGATGAAACTGGTGGTCTACAACACCGACACCGATGCCTTCCAGGCCCTGCGCATCAGCCAGGTCGACGCCTACGGCACCACCGTGGAAACCGCCGGTTACTACGCCACCATGGCCCCCGACCTGTTCGAGGAAGGCGTGCCGGCCTTCAGCCGGATTCTCACCGGCCTGGGCATTCGCAAGGACGATCCGCAACTGACCGCCGCCGTGCAGCAGGTGATCGACGCTATGCGCAGCGATGGCAGCTACAGCCAGTTGCTTGGCAAATGGCATGTCGCCAGTGACACACTTGATTGAGGTGAACCATCGATGAATTTCAATTGGGATGTGTTCTGGCAGTACCTGCTGCAGCCCAGTGGGGTCTACCTCACCGGGCTCTGGCTGACCTGCCTGATCAGTGTGCTGGCGATGCTGCTGGGCTGTGCCCTCGGGCTGGCTGCCGCGCTGTTGCGGTTGTCGAGCAACCCCTTGCTGCATTTGCCGGTGCGCTTTTACGTGTGGCTGATGCGCGGCACGCCGCTGCTGGTGCAGATCGTCTTTCTCTACACCGCCCTGGCCGCCGGCGGGATTTTCCGCTTCGAAGACATCGACCTGTTCGGCCTGGTGATCCCCGGCAATATCCAGGCGGCGATCATTGCCCTGGGGCTCAACGAGGGCGCTTACATGGCCGAGATCATCCGCGCCGGCATCGGCGCGGTGGACAAGGGCCAATACGAGGCCGGACGTTCCCTGGGCATGACCTTCGCCAAACTGATGCGCCGCATTGTCCTGCCCCAGGCGTTCCGGGTCATCGTTCCGCCGCTGGGCAACGAGTTCAACGTGATGCTCAAGAACACCACGCTGGTCAGCGTGATCGGCGTCCAGGAACTGTTGCTCAGTACCCAGATGGTCACGTCAGCGACGTTCCGGGTGTTCGAGCTGTACCTGGTGGTGGCGATCTACTTCCTGTTGTTGACCACGCTGTGGGGCTTCTTCCAGCGCTGGCTGGAGGCTCGTTTCGGCCAGTCGGACCGGCCCTCGTCACCACCGCCGGCGTCGACGCGGATGTTCGGTCGCAGCACCCTGAACCTGCTGAGGGCACGTTAACCATGGCGCATAAAAGCGAAGAGCTGATCATCGAGGCGTTGGACGTTCACAAGTCCTTCGGCGAGCTGCAGATTCTCAAGGGCATCTCCCTGCAAGTGCGGCGCGGCGAAGTGGTGGTATTGATCGGTGCCTCGGGCTCCGGCAAGACCACCTTCATCCGTTGCATCAATCTGCTGGAGGACATCCAGGGCGGACGCATCCGCGTCAATGGCCGGGCCATGGGCTATCGCGAGCGGGCCGATGGCAGCCTGGTGCGTGAGTCGGAGCGCAACATCGCCCGGCAGCGGCGGGACATCGGCATGGTGTTCCAGCGCTTCAACCTGTTCCCTCACATGACCGCCCTGGAGAACATCATCGAGGCGCCCATCCAGGTGCTCGGCGTGCCGCGCGCCGTGGCACTGGAACAGGCCCGCGGTTTGCTGGAGCGGGTCGGCCTGTCGGACAAGGCCGATCACTACCCCTCGATGCTCTCCGGTGGCCAGCAACAACGGGTGGCGATTGCCCGAGCCCTGGCGATGAAACCCCAGGCCATGCTGTTCGACGAACCCACCAGCGCCCTCGACCCGGAGACCGTCGGTGAGGTGTTGCAAGTGATGAAAGAGCTGGCCGAGGAGGGGATGACCATGGTCGTGGTGACTCATGAAATGGGCTTCGCCCGGGAAGTGGCCGACCGTGTGGTGGTCCTGGATCAGGGCGAGCTCATCGAGCAAGGGCCGCCAGAGCAGATCTTCTGCCACCCCATTCACCCGCGTACCCGGGCTTTTCTCAGCCGGGTGCTATGACCGCTGCAAGGTCGTCTATTCCCTGAGTCCGGTCAATCGATTCATGTATTGAAGAGCCTTTGCCATGCTGACATTTTCTGCCCACGAATACCCTTATCCATCGCAACGCCAGAGCGTCTTCGCCCGTCGGGGCATGGTCGCCGCGTCCCAGCCCCTGGCGGCCCAGGCGGGCATCGAGATCATGCAAAAAGGCGGCAATGCCATCGACGCCGCCATCGCCACGGCAGCAGCGCTGACGGTGGTGGAGCCCACGGGCTGCGGCATCGGCGGTGACGCCTTCGCCCTGGTCTGGTGCAAGGGCCAGTTGCACGGCCTCAACGGCAACGGCCACGCACCGGCCGCCCTGAGCATCGAGGCGGTCAAGGCCGCCGGCCATGGGCAAATGCCGATCTATGGCTGGACACCGGTGACCGTCCCGGGCTGCCCATCGGCCTGGGCCGAGTTGTCGCAGCGCTTTGGCAAGCTGCCTTTTGCCGAGCTGCTGCAACCGGCCATCAGTCTGGCCCGGGACGGCTTTGCGCTGTCGCCGGTGGTTGCCCATCAATGGCAGATCGCGGTGAACGAGTTCACGCCCCATCGCGATGCCGTCCTGGAGGCCTGGTTCGATACCTTTCTGATCGAGGGCCGGGCGCCACGGGCCGGGGAGATTTTCCGCAACCCGGCCCAGGCACGCACGCTTCAGGAACTGGCCGACACCGGCTGCGAAAGCCTCTATCGCGGCGCATTGGCCGAGCGCCTGGACGCCCATTCCCGGGCCAGCGGCGGCTACCTGCGCGCCTCGGACCTCAGGGACTATCGCGCCCAGTGGGTGGACCCCATCCACGTCAATTACCGAGGTGTGGATGTCTGGGAAATCCCGCCGAGCGGGCAGGGCCTGGTGGCCTTGATGGCGTTAAAGATTTTGGAAGGTTTCGACTTCGATCAGCGTGACAGCCAACAAACCTGGCATCGCCAACTGGAGGCGATGAAGTTGGCCTACAGCGACGGCCTGCACTACATCACCGACCCCCTGCACATGCGCGTGGCGGTGGCTGACCTGCTCAGCGATGACTACAGCGCCCGTCGGCGCGGGCAGATCGGCGAACAGGCCCAACCGCCCAGACCCGGCGACCCCCACGCCAGCGGCACGGTGTACCTGGCGACCGCGGATGGCGAGGGCAACATGGTCTCGTTCATCCAGAGCAACTACCACGGGTTCGGCTCCGGCGTGGTGCTGCCCGACAGCGGTATCGCCCTGCAGAATCGCGGGCAGGAGTTCAGTCTCGATCCAACCCATGCCAACTGCCTGGCCCCGGGCAAGAAAACCTTTCACACCATCATTCCCGGGTTCCTGACCCGTAATGGCGAGGCCCTCGGCCCCTTCGGCGTGATGGGCGGCTACATGCAGCCCCAGGGGCATGTGCAGATGGTCATGAACCTGGTGGATTTCGGCCTGAACCCGCAAGCGGCCCTGGACGCACCGCGTTGGCAATGGCTGGGGGACATGAAAGTCGGGATCGAGCACGGCGCTTCACGGGACCTGGTCAATGCCCTGGCACGGCGGGGCCATGCAGTCCAGGTCGCCAGCGACCTGACCGACTATGGCCGTGGCCAGATCATCCTGCGTGACCCGGTCAGCGGTGTGCTGTGCGGCGGGACCGAACCCCGGGCGGATTCCCACATTGCCGTGTGGTGATGACTGGCTCACTCATCGGCCATTCCTGAGTGAACCTTGATGACGACCTTGCCCTTGGACCGTCCCTGTTCGACGTAGTCCAGGGCCTCAGCCGTCGCGTCGAAGGGGAAGGATCGGTCGACCACCGGCTTGAGGCTGCCGGACTCGACGAGCTCGGCGATCTCACGCAGTTGCGGACCACTGGCGCCCATGAACACGAAGGCGTAGCTCACACCTTTTCGGCGAGCCTTGCGGCGTATACCGCTACTCAATAGGCCCGTGATCAGTCTCAGCGGCCACGAAAACCCCTGGGCCTGGGCGAACTGCGGGGTGGGTGGGCCCGAGATGGAAATGAGCTGGCCACCGGGTTTGAGGATCTTCAGCGACTTCTCCAGTTCATCGGCGCCCAGGCTGTTCAACACGACGTCATAGTCCTGCAGAACGCTTGAGAAATCCTGTTGTTTGTAATCGATGACTACGTCCGCTCCCAGCGCTTTGACCCAGGGCACATTGGCGGTGCTGGTGGTGGTCGCAACGAAGGCGCCGAGGTGTTTGGCAAGCTGGATGGCGAGGGTGCCCACGCCACCGGAACCGGCCTGGATGAACACCTTTTGCCCTTTCTTCAACTGGGCGGTTTCAACCAGTACCTGCCAGGCTGTCAGGGCGACCAAGGGCAGGGCGGCGGCCTCTTCCATGCTGGTGTTTGCGGGTTTCAGGGCCAGGGCGTTTTCGTTCACTGCAATTTGCTCGGCGAAGGTGCCGATGTGCCCATCCGGGGCGCGGGCATAGACTTCATCCCCCGGTTTGAAATGCTGGACACGGGATCCCACCCGCATCACGACCCCGGCCACGTCATGCCCCAATGCCAAGGGAAACGAGTAGGGCAGGATCAGTTTGAATTCGCCTTTGCGGATCTTTGAGTCCAGGACGTTGACGCTGGCGGCGTGCACGCGGACCAGAACGTCGTGGTCAGCCACTTCAGGGGCCGGTACCTCGCCGATCCGTCCACTGTGCTTGCCGTAGCGGTCGATTAAAAATGCCTTCATGGTGCTTTGCTCTCATAAGGGATACAGCGGACTGATCACCCGGTCAGGCATCGATAAATGCCGGCGCTTTCCTTGGCGCCGGCGCCCGCTGAACGACGATCACGCCAGGTCTTGATAGCGCTCGGCAACATGGGACTGCTTGATTTGCCCGAGCAGGCCCTGGCGTGCCGCCTGCAAGGCATCCCAGCGTGCCTCTTCCTGCAAGGGCGGGATGGTCACCGGCTCGCGGCGATCAAAACCGACCAGCGCGGCGTCGACCAGGTCACCGACTTCCATGACTTCGCTCAGGGTGTTGATATCGATGCCCGCGCGCTCCCAGATCTCGGTACGGGTGGCCGCTGGCAGGACGGCTTGAACGTAGACGCCTTTAGGCGACAATTCCAGGCTGAGGCCCTGGGAGAGAAACAACACGAACGCCTTGGTCGCGCCATAGACCGACATGCCGAATTCCGGTGCCAGGCCGACCACGGAACCGATGTTGATGATCGCGCCGTCGCCCGCTTTGACCAGGCGTGGGGCGATGGCGCTGGCCAGCCGGACCAGTGCGGTGGTGTTGAGCGACACGAGGTGCGCGACGCTGTCGGTCGACTGCTCGATGAAGCTGCCGGACTGGGCGGCGCCAGCGTTGTTGACCAGGATGCCGATGCTGGCGTCGTCCCGCAGGCGGGTTTCGACGGTCGTCAGGTCACCGATTTGGGTCAGGTCGGCCTGGAGAATGTCGACGGCAACGTGGTGTTCGCTGCGCAGCTTGGCGGCCAGGGCTTGCAGGCGCGTGCCGTCGCGGGCCACCAGGACGAGGCTGTGTCCACGTTGCGCAAAGCGCTGGGCATAGACCGCGCCGATGCCGGTGGAAGCGCCAGTGATGAGAACGGTTGTGCGAGTGTCCATGTATGATTCTCTTCTTCAGGGAAATGTCAGTAACGCGCTGTTTTTCAGACGCGCAGTCGGGTCGGTCAGTGTTACCGCACGCTGGATTGCGCGAGCGTTGGGTAGTCGATGTAGCCCGCCGCACCGCCGCCATAGAGGGTGGCGGGATTGAACGCCGACAGCGGCGAGCCGGTTTTGAGCCGCTCCACCAGGTCCGGGTTGCCAATGAACGGCCGGCCAAAGGCGATCAGGTCAGCCTGGTCTTCGACGAGTCGCGAAGTGGCCAGGTCCAAGTCGTAGCCGTTGTTGGCGATGTAGGTGTTCTTGAAACGCTGGCGCAACGCGGCGAAGTCGAAGGGCGCAACGTCACGCGGCCCGCCCGTCGCGCCTTCGACCACGTGCAGGTAAACGATGTCCAGGGCGTTGAGCTGGTCAACCAGGTAGTCGAACTGGGCCTGTGGCGCGCTGCTGGACACGCCATTGGCCGGTGAGACAGGCGAGATGCGCAGGCCGGTGCGTTCGGCGCCGACTTCTTTCACGACGGCCGCGGTCACTTCCAGCAGCAGGCGGGCACGATTTTCAATCGAGCCACCGTAGGCATCGGTGCGCACGTTGGCGCCGTCCTTGAGGAACTGGTCGAGCAGATAGCCGTTCGCGCCGTGGATCTCTACGCCGTCAAATCCCGCCGCGATGGCGTTCGCCGCCGCCTGGCGAAAATCGTTGACGATGCCGGGCAACTCGCCGATGTCCAGTGCTCGCGGTTCGGAAACGTCCTGGAAACTGTTGTTGACGAACACCTTGGTCGCCGGGCGCAGGGC
Organism: Pseudomonas sp. FSO-7; assembly: GCF_059579345.1. NCBI lineage: Bacteria > Pseudomonadati > Pseudomonadota > Gammaproteobacteria > Pseudomonadales > Pseudomonadaceae > Pseudomonas > Pseudomonas sp. FSO-7. The sequence goes on from NZ_CM184193.1 coordinate 2,860,960, forward strand.
GGAGGGGGCCACTGGCGCGGCGCCGTTCGCTTGCAGGTCGACGTGGGAAACCCGACCGACATGCCACAGTTGCAGGAAAATCCGCCCGCCTTTGGCATGCACGGCATCGGTCACCTTGCGCCAGCCGTCGATCTGCGCCGGTGTATAGATCCCGGGGGTGTCTTGATAACCCTGGCCTTGCTGGGAAATCTGTGAGGCCTCGGAGATCAGCAGGCCGGCGGACGCTCGCTGGCTGTAGTAAGTGGCCGCGAACTCGCTCGGTACAAGACCTTGCCCCGCACGATTACGTGTCAGCGGTGCCAGGACCACTCGGTTGGAAAGGGTGAGATTACCCAACGTGTAGGGCGTGAACAGATGCTGGTCGGTCATGGCGTCTTGTTTCCGTAAGTTTGGATAAAAGGAACGCGTGAAGTCTTCAAAGTGAATGCGGCTTTTTATTATGATGATGATCGAAATCTAAGCTGTCAACGAATTTGATTATGCTCGACATCTATGTATGATGTGAGCATGATTTTGAGCAGCACCAAGGAGTGAGAAATGCGGGTAACCAAGGCCCAGGCCCAGGCAAATCGGGAGCACATCGTCGAGACGGCTTCGGTCTTGTTTCGCGAGCGCGGCTTTGACGGCGTGGGGGTGGCGGATCTGATGGCGGCCGCCGGGTTCACCCATGGCGGTTTCTACAAACATTTCGGCTCCAAGGCCGACCTGATGGCCGAGGCAGCGGCGAGCAGCCTTGCGCAATCGCTGACCGACAGCGCGGACATCGATGTGCCTGCGTTCGTCAATCTTTACGTGTCCAGGAATCACCGTGACGCCCCGGGCGGCGGTTGCACCCTGGCGGCACTGTGCGGGGACGCTGCCCGTCAATCGCCCGAGCTGAAGGCGACCTTTGCCAGCGGCATCGAAAACATGCTGGCGGCGCTCGAAAGCCGGTACGAGACCGGGCAAGACGTGGCGCAGGAAGAGGCGAAGGAAGAGGCGCAGGAAGAGGTCAGGGCGAAGATGCTCGACATGTTGGCCCATGCCGTCGGCGCGATCATGTTGTCGCGGGCCTGCCCGGACGATTCCGCGCTGGCCGATGAAATCCTCGAGATTTGCCGCGCCCGGATCATCACATCACTGCCGCCATCGCCCGCGCAGCAGCCTTGACGGATACCGGTTGCCTTATAGCGACGCCCTGACCACCAGCGGGCAATCCACCGGTTTCGCGCCCGTCAGTTCGAGGCTCTCGATCAGGTGCCGGGCGGCCTGGCGACCGATCTCGTAGTACGGCAGTTGGACCGTGGTCAGCGGCGGCATGAACAGTTCGGCGATGCCGATCATGTTGTCATAGCCCAGCACCGCGACATCATCAGGGATTTTCAAGCCACGGCCCAACAGCAGTTGATAGGCACAGAAGGCAATGCGGTCGTTGCCGCAGACCAGGATGTCGAATTGCGGACGGCCGTTGACGATATGCCGGTCGAGAATGGCGGCGGTCTCACCGTAGGCGTCGTGATCGGAAAGGTCGTATTGCAAAAGCGCTTCAGGCCCCAGCCCGAATGCCTGGCAGGCGCGTTGCAGACCTTGTTGGCGCAGGCGCCAGGCAACACTCTTCCTGGGCAAGTTGATACACAGCGGGCGCCGATAGCCTTGGCTCAAGGCGTGATGCACGGCGCGATACTGCCCGGCCTCATCATCCGGTACATAACTGACCAGTTGGCGGTCATCGGCCAGGCAATTGGCAAGTACCAGCGGCTTGCTCTTGAGTCGCTCGGGAATGCTCACCTGGCGCAACCCCATGGCGCTGAAAATCAAGCCGTCAGGGCGGTGCGACAGCATCAGGTCGATGTTCTGGTCGGTGGGCGGGTTGCTCAGCAGGTTGAGGATGAAGACGTTCCAGCCAGCCTGCTGCGCGGTCTGTTCGATGGACAGCAGCAGCTCGACGGCGAACGGCGTGGTCGCGGTGTCCAGTGCGAACACCCCGATGGTGCGCGCCTGCAGGTTGTCGCCGCGCATCCTGCGCGCCGACAGGCTCGGTACGAATTGCAGTTCATCGATGGCGCGACGTACCCGCTGAAGGGTTTCGGGACTCAGTTTTTCCGGCGTGTTGAGCGCGCGCGAAACCGTCATCAGGGATACGCCGGCCAGCTGTGCAACGTCTTTCACGGAAGTCATGCGAAGTGCGGCCAGTCAGGTTGACGCAGAATCATGACACAGCGCCCAGGCCTCCCGCGACTCGAATGACACGACTCACAGCCAACCCGAGGCCAGGGGCCAGGCGTTGGCAATGGCGACGCGTCCGCCAGTCCCGCTCGCCAGCAGCTTCACCCCGAGGCTGTCGGGCCGCGGATAGAGGCGACTGCTGAGGCTGAAGCGGCCGCTTTCTTCAAACACCTCGATGGATGACCGATCGAGAAACACCCGCAGGTGCAGTTGTGTTCGCGCCTGCTCGATCGACACGCTGCGCTGGCCGCTCACTTGCGCACCCGAGCGGCTGCGATCGAGCACCAGGCGCTGTAGTGAGGCGTCGTAGTACAGCAGGGTTTGTTCCTGCTCATCGGCACTGCAGCGCAAGGCAATGCCCAACTGACCTTCGGTGCAACCGAGCAGGTCCAACTGCACATGGATTTCCAGCCGGTCGCCACTCACTTGCGGCACCCAGCGGCTGCCGGGCTCGCCCCACGGCGCAATGCTCGGCAATGGCGCCTGACGCAGCGCAACCAGTTCCCGCGCCGGAAACACGCCAAGGCGATCGCCCTGCAGTTCCAGCTCCCGTGGCAAACCGAGCATGCCGCACCAGTGATGGGCCTGGCTCGGCATCGGGCTTTCCCACATGTCCAGCCAGGCCCACACCAGGCGCCGACCATCAGCGGCCACCAAGGTTTGCGCGGCATAGAAATCGTGACCGTTATCCAGCTCGATGAACGGCCCGCCGTTGAAGTGCCATTCGCTGTCGAGGTGGCCAATGCGATAACCGGTCTGGTACTTGTTGAGCCGTTCGTAACCCGCCGGTTGCATGCCCTGGGGGGAGTACAACAGTACGTCGCGCCCGTTGAGGCGAAACAGGTCCGGGCACTCCCACATGTAGCCGTCGCCGTCAGTGCCACTGGACACGTAGTCGAGAAACGCCCAGACGCGCAGGTCGGTGGAGCGGTACAGCGGCAGTAGCGGCGTGTCGCCCAGGCGTGCCCCGGCAATCAGGTACCAATAACCATCTTCCTGCCAGACCTTGGGGTCGCGAAAGTGCATGATCGCCGCTTGCGGCGCGTTCTCGATGACCGCGCCATGCTTGACGAACCGGACGCCGTCGACACTGGTGGCCAAGCACTGGACCTGGCGGATGAAGCGTTCGTCTCCCACCTCTCCCAGCCAGGTGTGGCCGGTGTAGATCAGCGCCAGGGTGTCGCCGCACACCACCGCGCTACCGGAAAAACAGCCGTCGCGGTCGAAATCATCGCCCGGCGCCAGGGCAATGGGCAGGTGCTGCCAATGCACCAGGTCGGCGCTCTTGGCGTGGCCCCAGTACATCGGCCCCCATTTGGCGTCGAAGGGGTGGTGTTGGTAGAACACGTGGTACTCGCCGCGAAAAAACACCACCCCGTTAGGGTCGTTCATCCAACCCGTGGGCGGGGCCAGATGATAGTCGGGTCGATAATCGTGGATCAGACGAGACAGGCCATCACTCAGGGCCTGCTGCGCACGTTCAAGAGAGGCGGGCATGGGATTGCTCTGGGTATTCAAAGACACAGTCATAGGGCGCCCGCATGTGCCGGTCGCAGGACGACGTCATCGGGCAGGCTGTCGATGGCGTGGCGCTTCAACGCCGTGCCGTGTGCGTCGAACAGGTGCAGATTATCGATATCCAGTTGCAGTTCGACCCGATCGCCCACCCGCCATGCGGCGTTGACCTCGCAACGACAGACCATGGGGTCGTCCTGGCCGGTATCGAGGTGCACATAGGTCTCACTCCCGAGGTATTCGACCCCGCTCACCACGAGGCCGGCCGTTCCCTGTGCCGGCTTGAGGGCGATATGTTCCGGACGAATCCCCAGGCTCAGTTGCGCATTCTCTGCCAGACCCGAGCTGTCGAAGGGTAGGGCCGTCATGCCCAACACCAGGCTTTCAACCTGGCTGGTTTCGCCTGGCGCATGCAGGAATGCAGCGATGAAATTCATCCTGGGCGACCCCAGGAAACCGGCGACAAAGCGGCTGGCCGGACGCTCATAGAGTTCCCGTGGCGAGCCGACCTGCTCGATGCGACCGCCATTGAGCACGACAATCTTGTCGGCCAGGGTCATCGCTTCGACCTGATCGTGGGTCACGTAGATCATGGTCGAGCCCAGTCGCCCATGCAGCCGGGCGATTTCGTTGCGCATCTGCACGCGCAGGGACGCGTCGAGGTTGGACAGTGGCTCATCGAACAACAGGATGTCCGGCTCCCGCGCCATGGCCCGGCCCATGGCCACGCGCTGGCGCTGGCCTCCCGACAGTTCCCGTGGCTTGCGTTGCAGCAGTTTGTCCAATTGCAGGATCTGCGCGGTTTTCAGCACCCGCTCGCGCAGGGTGGTTTTTTCGGTCTTGGCCAGCTTGAGGCCAAAGCTGATGTTGTCGTAGACGCTCATGTGCGGGTACAGCGCATAGGACTGGAACACCATGCCGACCCCACGCTCGCGCGGCTCCAGGTCGTTGACCCGGCGTCCGTCGATCAGCAGGTCGCCGCCACAGATCGAATCCAGCCCGGCGATCAGTCGCAGCAGGGTCGACTTTCCGCAGCCCGAAGGGCCGACGAAGACCACGAATTCGCCGGCCGAGATTTCCAGGCTGACGTCACGGAGAATGCGTGCGCCGCCCAATTGTTTGTTCACGTTGTCCAGCTTCAATTTGATCACGATGCTGTTCCTTTCTTGTCTGTGTTGGGCCTCAACCCTTTAACGCACCGGCAGTGAGGCCGGAAACGATGCGGCGCTGGAAGATCAGCACCAGAATCACCAATGGCACCGTGACCAGCACCGACGCCGCCATCAACAGGCCCCAAGGCAGCTCATGGGGGCTGCCACCGGAAATCAGCGCGATGGCGACCGGGACCGTGCGTTGCGAGTCGGTCAGGGTGAAGGTCAGGGCAAAGAGGAACTCGTTCCATGCGGCGATGAAGGCCAAGAGGCCAGTGGTGACCAGTGCCGGCCAGAGCAGCGGCAACAGCACCCGGGTCAGCGTGACCCAGGGTGAGGCACCGTCCATGATGGCGGCCTCTTCCAGCTCATGAGGCAACTGCCCCATGAAGGTGGTCAGCACCCAGACGGTGAAGGGCAGGGTGAAAATCGTGTAGCTCAGGATCAACGCCCAGGACGTGTTGTACAGGCCCAGGGCACGGATCACCTCGAACAACCCCGACAGCACCGCGACTTGGGGAAACATCGAGACGCCCAGGACCATCATCAGCACCGGGCCGCGCCCGCGAAACTTCACTCGGCCCAAGGCATAGGCGGCGGTCAGGCTGAGGAACAGCGCCAGCGTGACCACGCACAGCGCAACCACCAGCGAATTGCCGATGGCCCGCAGAAACGAGGCCTGGTTGAGCACGGTGGCATAGTTGGAGAAGTCCGGTTTATCGACCCAGTAGCTCACCTGGAACAAGGCGCTGGACGGCTTCAGCGACGTCACGATGGCGTAATAGAACGGGAAGACCGCATACACCAGCAAGATCCCGATCAGGCACCAGAACCCGAGGCGCAACAGGGCTTTTTTCAGCAGGCGCGAGCTCATGAGCGGACCTCCAGTTGACGGCGTCCGAGGTACAGATAAACCATGGCGATCACCGCGACGACCAGGAACAGCAAGGTCGAGGCGGCGCTGCCGTAACCGACGTCCTGGAATTCCACCAGGTGCTGGCGGGCATAGACCGACATGCTCATGGTGCTCGACGAGTTCGAGGTCAGCACGTAGATGACGTCGAACACCCGCAGGGAATCGAGGATCCGGAAGATCGCCGCCACCAGCAAGGCCGGCATCAGCAGCGGCAGGGTGACCCGCCAGAACACTCTCACCGGGTGGATGCCATCGACCCTGGCGGCTTCGTAGCAGTCGCTGGGCAACATCTGCAAGGCCGCCAGCATCAGCAGGGTGACGAAAGGCACGGTCTTCCAGACGTCGACGATGATCACCGCCCACATCGACAGGTCCGCGTCGGCGGTCCAGGCCAGGGGCGCATCGATCAGGCCGAGGCCGAGCATCAGGTGATTGATGATGCCGAACTGGTCGTTGAGCATCCATGACCAGATCTTCGCCGAGACGATGGTCGGGATCGCCCAGGGAATCAGGATCAACGCCCGCACCAGGGCGCGTCCGCTGAACTGGACGTTCAGCAACAACGCCACCAGCAGCCCCAGGACGATTTCCAGCCCCACCGACACCACGGTGAAATGCAAGGTGTTGCGCACCGCATTCCACCACTGTGGATCGACGAGCAGGCCTGACCAACCGGCACTGCTGTGAAACAGATAATTGCTCAAGCCGACAAAGGTCGCGTCGCCGGTGTCGGCCAGGCTGGCGTCGGTCAGGCTGAACCAGAAGGTGCGCAGCAGCGGCCAGGCCGCCACCAGCGCCAGGCACAGCAGCATCGGGGTCAGGAACAGCCAGGCGGCGCGAACACGACGGCGTTGTACCGGCGTTTCCCGGGTGAGCAGGTACTCGTCGTCGGGGACGAGTGTGGTGGAGACAGACATGGTGATTTCCTTCCGTGTGGCTTACCAGTTCCGGCGTTTGATCCGCGTGAGTTCGCTTTCCAGCTCGGCCAGGGCCTGATCCACCGGTCGCTCGCCCGCCAGCACGCCGTGCACTTGATCGAAGAAGGCATTGGAGACCCGTGGATAGCGGTCGGCGGTGATCGAGGCGGGGCGCATGACCCCATCATTGAGAATGCTGTGCAGTTGGCTGTAGTAAGGCATGGCCGCGAGCAGTTCGGGATCCTGGTAGAGCGACTCGATCACCGGGTTGTAGGCGCCAACCAGGGCGCGGTGTTTCTGCTGTTGGGCGCTGCTCAGGTAGCTCACCAGTTCCGCGGCGAGCTTGGGGTTGGCGCTGTAGCGCGACACCGCCAGGCCCCAGCCGCCGAGGGTCGACGCGTGGGTGCCCGTGGCGCCGCCGCGGGGCAGGGGCGCGACGCCGACCTTGTCTTTGACGGTGCTGTCCTGGCTTTGCACCAGGGCCCAGACATACGGCCAGTTGCGCATGAACAGCGCATTGCCCGACTGGAAGACGCCGCGTCCTTCTTCCTCGGTGTAATTGAGCACCCCACGCGGGGCGATATCACCGACCCAGCTTTTGGCCAGGGTCAATGCGGCCCTTGAGGCTTGGCTGTTGACGACGATATCGCCTTGGGCGCTGATCAGCCCGCCTTGCGGTTGGCTGCTGATCCACTCCAGGGCATTGCAGGTCAGGCCTTCGTAGGCGCGGCCTTGGAACACATAACCCCAGGCATTGGCATTCCCGGCATCGCGCTCGGCTTGCTGGACAGCCCTGGCGGTGGTGGTCATTTCTTCCCAGGTCTGGGGCACGGGCTTGTTGTATTTCTCGAGCAAGTCCTTGCGGTAGTACAACAGCCCCGAGTCGGTGAACCACGGCATGGTCACCAGGCGTCCGTTCACCGTGGCGTTATCCACCTGGGCCTGGAAGTAACCCTGGGTGGCGTCGGCAGGAAGCACCTCGCGCAAGTCCATCAAATGCTTGGCCAGCATGCCCGGCCACACCATGTCGATCTGGATGATGTCGATGTCGCTGGATTGGGCACTGAGGATCTGTTGGTAGAACGACAACCGCTCGGTCGCCGAGTTAGGCGTGGAAACCACTTCGACGCTGTTGCCGGTCTGCTTCGACCACGCCTCGACGGCCTCCTTGCACAGTTGCAATTCGGCACCCACGGCACCGCAGGAAATGGTCAGGTTGGCGGCCGTCGACAGGGCTGGAAACCCGACACAAAAGCCGAGAAGCGCCGCTGGAAGGAGCGATTTGAGCTGTTTCATAAAGCCCTCTTTATTTTTGTTTTTAGAAAAGTTAACGTTAACATCGCCAAATGTAGCAGTGTATTTGCGATGAGGCATCCTTTTTTTCCTCTGGTTTGACAATTCAGAAGCAGGGCGAAAAAGGCCGGTCGCGGCAACAGAACAATAAAAACAAAACAGGGAAATCCACATGCAGAAAGCATCAAGCTGGCTACTCGCAAGCGTGCTCGGCGTCTCGGCGACCACTTCTCAGGCCGCGACGCTGGAAGAGCGCATGGCAGCGTTCGAAGCCCGTGCCAGCGCAGCGGAAAAACGTGCCGCCGCCGCCGAACAACAAACCCAGGCACTCGCCAGGGAACTGCAGCAAATCAAACTCGCCACGTCCGCCCCGCAATCGACAGTGTCCGCCGTTGCGACGCCCACGGTCGATGCTCGTCTGGCAAAACTCGAAGCCCGCCAGCAAGGCACGGAAAAGCAGGGCAGTAGCGCGCACCTCACTGACGGCTTCAGCTTCAAGGGCTACGCCCGCTCCGGCTTGCTGATCAATGACGGGTTGGGTGGTGGGCGTGGCGGTCCGTACACCACCCCGGCCGGTTCCGTCGGGGGCGCCGTCGGACGACTCGGTAACGAGGACGACACCTACATGCGCATCGACCTGTCGAAAGAGCTGTACGCGCAGAACGGCACCCGCTCCAAATTCACGGTGTCCATCGCCGATGGCGTGGAGAGCTCCAACGACTGGACCGCCGAGGAAAGCAACCTGAACGTGCGCCAGGTGTTCACCGAGCTCGATCACCTCGCGGCATTCAAGGGCAACGCGATGTTCGAAAATTCCACCCTGTGGGCAGGCAAGCGCTTCGACAGGGACAATTTCGACATCCACTGGCTGGACTCTGACGTGGTCTACCTGGCCGGCACCGGCGGTGGCATCTACGACATGCAGATGACCAAGGATTGGCGCTCGAACTACTCATTGATCGGTCGCAACTACGGGGATTTCAGCGAAGGCGGCGTCAATGCCGATGTGGAAAGCTACATCCTGACGTCCAACCAGTTTTTCGACGGCGGGCAGTGGCAGTGGATGTTCAACGCCATAGGCTCGAAGAAAAACGATTTCGGCACGCGCACCAATGAAGCGGGACTGGCGCCGGCCGATTCCGGCTTGCACACCATGGTCGCCAATCACCAGAAAAACTTTTTCGGTCGCGAAGGCTTCTTCAAGACGGCGCTGCTCTATGGCCAGGGGTTGGGTGCCGAGGTCAAGAACATCGGCGCCGATGGCGAACTGATCGACGACGCCCGAGCCCTGCGCGTGGCGCTGTACGGCGAGACGCCTCTGGCGCCCAACTGGCGCATCGGCCCGAGCCTGCTGGCCGAGCAAAGCAAGGATCGCTACGTCAAGGGCGACGATTACCGTTGGATGACCCTGAACGTGCGGTTGGCCAACGAAATCAACAGCAATTTCGAGATGGCCTACGAGATGAGTTGGCAAACCATGCAGCTCGACCCCAAGGGCTACCTGCAACGCAATGCGGTCGACGGCAACTTCTGGAAGTTCACGGTCGCCCCGACCTTCAAGCCCGACTTGGGCGATCTGCTCACGCGCCCTGAGCTGCGTCTGTTCGCCAGTGTCATGAACTGGTCGTCGGACCTGGACAGGTACAGTTCCACGGACTCCTTCGGCAAGACCGACTTCAACGCCGGCGGCACTTGGCAGTACGGCATTCAGATGGAAACCTGGTTCTGATGCCAGCCAGTTGAAACCTGTGGGAGCGAGCAAGCTCGCTCCCACAGGTGATGCGGTTCACCTGGGAAAAACGATGGACCCTGTGGCGAGGGAGCTTGCTCCCGCTCGGCTGCGAAGCAGTCGAGAACCGGCGGGTGCGGTGTGCCTGATGCTCCGTATTCGGCAGGTTTTGGGGCCGCTGCGCAGCCCAGCGGGAGCAAGCTCCCTCGCCACGGTTGGCGACGGCTATTACCGCGCATGCCAACCCAACTGGCTTGAGATCTGTTGGGTGGCGTGCATCAACTGCTTGACGTAGTCCTGCTTCAACTCTTCCCTGAAGCGAAAGCACGGGAATGAAACGCTCATCCCGCCGATCACATGGCCGAAACGGTCGCGGATCGGTGCCGCGAGGCAACGCATGTTGTCTTCGAACTCTTCATGGTCCTCGGCATAACCTTGCTGGCGAACGGTTTCCAATTCCTGCAGATACGCCTCGGCGCTGGTCAGGGTATTGGCCGTGCGGCGCTCGAAGCTTTCCTGTTCCAGGTGGGCGAGCAATTCGTCTTCTTCAAGCCAGGCCATCAGCACCTTGCCGATGCCGGTGCAGTACAGCGGCGCCCGTCGACCGATCCGCGAGTACATGCGCAGGTTGTACTTGGAGTCGATCTTGTGCACGTAGACGATGCTGCCTTCGTCGAGGATCCCCAGGTGGACGGTCTCGCCGGTCAGCTCATTGATCCTGCGCATACCCGGCTCCGCTTCCCGGACGATGTCCAGGTGGGGCAGGGCCTGGGCGCCCAGTTCGAACAGCCGGACGCTGAGACGATAGCGGTCCTCGGCGTCCTGCACCACATACCCACGGGCCTTGAGCGACTGCAGGAAGCGATAGACCGTGGCCTTGGACATGTCCAGTTTGGTGGCGATTTCCGACACGCCGCTTTCTTCCGGATGCTCGGCCAGTGCCTCGAGCACGGCCATGGTCCGGCCCACCGCCGACACCAGATCGTTGTTGGGAATGACGCTGTTGTCCATGAAGGCTCCAACGTGAAAGTAAAACCCAAGGATATACGCAAGCAGAACAAAACGCTGTTTCATTTTTACTTGACGAGGCCGCGAATCTGACTAGACTCGGGCCTTGAGATAAAAATGAAACGCCGTTTTAAAAACAAGAAAGGCGCGTTGATTATGGATTTGACGCTTGACCATGGCCCGCAGACCCGATTCGCCCGCCCGCTGAAAGTGGCGTTGGTGGGGGAATGCATGATCGAGATGCGCGGTGAGCCGGGTGCCGCGATCACGCAGACGTTCGGTGGCGATACGCTCAATACCGCGGTCTACCTGGCCCGATTGAATCCCCGTGGCGCAGTGACCGTGGACTACATGACGGCCGTGGGCAGTGATGCGTTCAGCGTCGCCATGCGCCGGTCCTGGCTAGACGAGGGAGTCGGTGATACCCATGTCCGCGTGATCGAAGACGCGCTGCCGGGGCTGTATTTCATCCAGACCGATCCACACGGCGAGCGGCGTTTCCTCTACTGGCGCGGGGAAGCGGCGGCGCGGCGCATGTTCCAAGGCCCCGAGGCCGGCGCCATGCTCGATGCCCTGGCCGAATACGACTACGTCTACCTGAGCGGCATCAGCCTGGCGATCCTCGCGCCGGAAGGGCGCCAACGCTTGATCCAGGCCCTGCATCACGCTCGTCGAGCGGGCACGCGCATTGTCTTCGACAACAACTACCGCCCCCATCTTTGGCCCGATCCTGAAACCGCCCGGCAGGCCTACCGCGACCTGTTGCACCTGACCGACCTGGCCCTGGTCACCTGGGAAGATGACGCGACCCTGTTCGGCTATCACGACCCGGACGCCTTGTTCAGTACCTATGCCCAGGTGGGCGTGCGCGAAGTCGCCCTCAAGCGTGGCGCCGCCAGTTGCTTGATTCAGTGCCCGACCGGGCGTTTCGAAGTACCCGCGCAAACCGTTTCCCATGTCGTCGACACCACCGCTGCCGGTGATTCGTTCAGCGCCGCTTACCTGGCCTGTCGCCTGCGCGGCGGCGATCCGGAGCAGGCCGCTCGCTGGGGCCATCGCCTGGCGGCCCAGGTCGTCCAGTACCGGGGCGCGCTGATTCCCCAGGCGGCGATGCCGAACATGGGCTCGTTCTCCCTTCCTTCTGTTGCACAGGTCTGACTTTATGAAAATCGTTGAAGCGCGTGTCATTGTCACCTGCCCGGGTCGCAACCTGGTCACGTTGAAAATCGTCACCGATGAAGGCCTCTACGGCATTGGCGATGCCACCTTGAATGGCCGCGAACTGGCGGTCGTCGCTTACCTGGAAGAACACGTCCTGCCCGCGCTGATCGGCCGCGATGCCCACCGCATCGAGGACATCTGGCAGTACCTGTATTGCGGTGCGTATTGGCGCCGGGGGCCGGTGACCATGACCGCCATCGCCGCCGTCGACGTAGCGCTGTGGGATATCAAGGCCAAGGCCGCGAACATGCCCTTGTATCAATTGCTCGGCGGCAAGAGCCGCGAGCGGGTGATGGTCTATGGGCATGCCACCGGCAAGGACATCGAAGGTTGCCTGGACGAAGTCGCCCGTCACGTCGAGCTGGGCTACAAAGCCGTGCGTGTGCAATGCGGCGTGCCCGGCATTGCCACCACCTACGGCGTCGCCAAGCGCAGTGGCGAGCGTTATGAGCCGGCCGACAGCGACCTGCCGGCCGAACACGTCTGGGACACCGCCAAATACCTCAACTACGTGCCCAAGCTGTTCGCCGCCGTGCGCGAACGCTTTGGTGATGACCTGCATATCCTCCACGACGTGCACCATCGCCTGACGCCCATCGAAGCCGGACGCCTGGGCAAGGCCGTGGAACCGTACAACCTGTTCTGGCTGGAAGACTGCACGCCGGCCGAGAACCAGCAGAGCTTTCGCCTGATCCGCCAACACACCACCACGCCCCTGGCGGTTGGCGAAGTGTTCAACTCCATCCATGACTGCCGCGAGCTGATCCAGGAGCAGTTGATCGACTACATCCGCACGACGCTGGTGCATGCCGGCGGCATTACCCATGTACGGCGCATTGCCGATTTCGCCGCGCTGTTCCAGGTGCGCACGGGCTTTCACGGCGCCACCGACCTGTCACCGGTGTGCATGGGCGCGGCCCTGCATTTCGATACGTGGGTGCCCAACTTCGGCATCCAGGAACACATGCCTCACGAAGACCGCATCGATGAAGTCTTCCCCCATGCCTATCGCTTCGAGGACGGCCACTTCACCCCGGGCGAAACGCCGGGGCATGGCGTCGACATCGATGAAGACCTTGCCCGCCAATACCCCTACAAACGCGCCAGCCTGCCGGTCAACCGTCTTGAAGACGGCACGCTCTGGCATTGGTAAGGCGGTTTCAACCCTTTGAGGAAACGGGGCGAATACCCCGTCAGGAGTGACCGATGAAAGCGTTTCAGGTAAGAGCACCCTTCGAATTCGGTCTGGCCCAGGTCGACCGGCCCGAAGTCGCCCCCGGCGAGGTCCAGGTCGATGTGGCGTACGCCGGCATCTGTGGCTCGGACATGCACATCATTCATGGGCAGAACGCATTCGTGCGTTTCCCCCGCGTCACCGGCCATGAGTTCTCCGGGGTGATCCGGCAAGTCGGGGAAGGTGTCGAGCACCTGCAGGTGGGCGACCGGGTGTGCATCGATCCGGTGATCAGTTGCGGCACCTGTTATCCCTGCCGCATTGGCCGGCCCAATGTCTGCACGCGACTGCAAGTGATCGGCGTGCACCGCGACGGCGGCTTCAGCGAGCAGGTCTGCGTACCCGCCGAGAATGCGCACCGCTTGCCCGATTCGATGTCCCTCAGTCACGGCGCCCTGGTCGAGCCTTATTCCATTGCCCTGAACGTGCTCGATCGCATGCAGCCGCAACCGGGCGACAGTGTGTTGATCTACGGCGCCGGGGTGATCGGCCTGACCCTGGTGCAGATGGCCAAGGCGTTGGGAATGACTGACATCACCGTCACCGATGTCATCGACAGCCGCCTGGAGACCGCGCGTGCGCTGGGCGCCAGCCGGACCCTCAACGGCCAGCAAGTCGATGTCGAAGCGGTGATGCGTGAGCTGACTCAAGGCGAGGGCGTGCCATTGATTGTCGATGCCGCCTGCATCCCGGCGCTGATGCCGCAGATGGTGCGCCTGGCCTCGCCGGCCGGGCGCATCGGATTGCTGGGCTTCACTGCCACGCCCAGTGATCTGGTGCAGTTGGAAATGATCAAGAAGGAATTGACCCTGGTGGGCTCGCGGCTCAACAACCGCAAGTTCCCCCGGGTGATCGAACTGATTGCCGGCGGCCAGTTGCAGGTCCAGGACCTGATCAGTCATCGCGTCACCTTCGACGAAATGCCCGGTGCCATCGACCTCATCGAAAAACACCCCGAGCAAACCCGAAAGGTACTGGTGGAACTGACGAACGCCCACCACTGATCTTCCGACCTTATCGTGCCCGAGTGCGGGCACCCTCACCGAATAAACACAACAAGCGGGAGGCTCCACCATGTTTGGTCAAGGACGTAGCTTAATCATCATCATGCTGTTCCTGGCCGGGGTCATCAATTACCTCGACCGGTCGGCATTGTCTGTGGCGGCGCCTTTCATCCAGAAGGACTACGGTCTGAGTACGGGTGAGATGGGCATGATCTTCAGCAGTTTTTTCGTCGGCTATGCCGCCTTCAACTTCATCGGTGGCTGGGCCGCCGACCGTTACGGCGCCAAGACCACGTTGCTGTTGGCCATGGTCTTGTGGTCGCTGTTCAGCGGCCTGACCGTGCTGACGGTGGGCTTCGCTTCGCTGGTGCTCATCCGGATCCTGTTCGGCATGGGCGAAGGGCCGCTGAGCGTCACCACCAGCAAAATGGTGAACAACTGGTACGCCCCCAAGCGCAGGGCGCGGGCGATTGGCGCGTCGATGTCCGGCACGCCGCTGGGTGGGGCGATTTCCGGGCCGGTGGTGGGCTTCATCGCCGTCACCTACGGCTGGAAGGTGTCGTTCATTATCATCATGTTGGTCGGCCTGATCTGGGCGGCGGTCTGGTACAAGTTCGTCAAGGAACGGCCCGAAGGCGAGGGCGCCGAGGATATTCTCCGGGCCGAGGGGCAGAGCGAGCTGGCGGCACAACCGGTGTTCCCACTGCGCTTCTACCTCAAGCAGCCGACGGTGCTGTTCACTTCCCTGGCGTTCTTTTCCTATAACTACACCTTGTTCTTCTTTCTGACCTGGTTCCCCAGCTACCTGACCATGGCCCACGGCTTGAACGTCAAGGACATGAGCATCGCCACGGTCATTCCCTGGGTTCTGGGTTTCCTCGGCTTGGCCCTGGGTGGCTTCATCTCCGACTTCGTGTTCAAGAAAACCGGGCGGATGATGTTCTCCCGCAAAGTGGTGCTGGTGACCTGCCTGCTGGCCTGCGCCGTCTGCATCGCCTGTGCCGGGATGGTCACTACCTTGTATCCGGCGGTGATTCTCGTCGCCTTGGCGGTGTTCTTCCTGTACCTCACCGGCGCTATCTACTGGGCGATCATCCAGGACACCGTCCCGGCGGCGCGAGTGGGCGGCGTCAGTGGTTTCATGCACTTTCTGGCCAACACCTCGGGCATCGTCGGCCCAACCCTGACGGGCTTCCTGGTGCAATTCACCGGTTCGTTCACCAGTGCCTTCCTGCTGGCGGGGTTGTTGACGGTGATCGGTGCCGTGTGTGTGGCGCGCTACGTTAAACCGCTGTCGGTGGCGGACACCGGCAACGCGGCGGCACAAAGCCCGCAACCCGCTTCGGCCCTGAGCCGTTCCTGAACAGAAGGAGTGAGTCGATGCCTGTTGTGAAACGTGTGCCTTGCACCGGTACTGCAGCGCAGATCGGTATCGTGCACCTGGGCCTGGGCGCGTTTCATCGCGCGCACCAGGCGGTCTACCTGCAACGCCATCTCAATCGCCATGGCGAAAGCGAGTGGGGCGTGTGCAGCGCCAACCTGCGTTCCAATCGCACTTTGGTCGAGCAATTGCGCGAGCAGGACGGTCGCTACCATGTGGCCGAGTACCGCGACCGCGAGCAGGTGACGCTGCGCGAGATCGGGGTGTTGCGCCAGGCCTTGTACGTGGGCGAGGGCGGTGAGGAACTGGAACAGTTGCTGCAGCGCATGGCCGCGCCGCAAACGCGGATCGTCACGCTGACTGTCACCGAAAAAGGTTACTGCCTGAGCCCGTCATCCGGGCAGTTGCGCCGGGAAGATCCGACGATTGCCCATGACATCGCCCAGCCACACACGCCGCGCTCAGCCCCCGGTATTGTCCTGGAGGCCCTGCGCCGACGCCGCGCCGCGGGTATCCCGGCCTTCACTGTGTTGTGCTGTGACAACATGCCCGACAACGGCCAACGCACCCGCCAGGCGGTCAGTGCGTTGGCGGCGTTGCAGGATGAGGCGCTGGCGCAGTGGGTCGAGCAACAGGTGGCGTTTCCCAGTTGCATGGTCGACCGCATCGTGCCGGCCATGGACGACGAATCCTTCCGCCGGCTGGAGCAGCAACTCGACTGCCATGACCGTGCGGCGGTGGTCTGTGAAAGCTTCAGCCAGTGGGTGATCGAGGATCGCTTTCCCCTCGGCCGCCCGGACTGGGAAGTGGAGGGCGTGCAGATGGTGGACGACGTGCGTCCGTTTGAAACGATGAAGCTGCGCATGCTCAATGGC
The DNA here is from genome assembly GCF_059579345.1 of Pseudomonas sp. FSO-7. Taxonomy (NCBI): domain Bacteria; kingdom Pseudomonadati; phylum Pseudomonadota; class Gammaproteobacteria; order Pseudomonadales; family Pseudomonadaceae; genus Pseudomonas; species Pseudomonas sp. FSO-7. The sequence goes on from NZ_CM184193.1 coordinate 2,877,409, forward strand.
AGCCATTCGTTGCTGGCCTACGTAGGGTTGCTGGCCGGTCATGAGTCGGTCTTCGAGGCCGTCAGCGACGTGAGGCTGGCGCGCCTCATCGCGCGCTACATGGCCGAGGAGGCCGCGCCGACCCTGGACATGCCGGCCGGCATCGATCTTTCGGCGTATGCCCACGATCTGCAGGCACGCTTTGCCAACGACAGCCTGCACCATCGCTTGCGCCAGATTGCCATGGACGGTTCGCAGAAGCTGCCGCAACGCTGGTTGCTCGGCGCGCAGCAATTGCTCGATCAGGGCCGCGGCATCGACTGTACCGCGTTGGGCATCGCGGCATGGATCCACTACTGCACGCAGCCGTTGCCCGGTCGTGCGGCGCACGTGGTTGACGATCCGCTGAGCGCCACCTTTGTCGATCTTGCGGGACGATTCGAGGGCGCATCGCGGGTCGATGCGGTACTCGACCTGCACGAAGTCTTCCCGCCGCCGCTCTCGGCTCGCTCAGCGTTTCGCGACGCCGTGCACCGCGCCTACGGCGTCTTGACCCGCGATGGCGTGGACAGCCTGTTGCACGCCCTCGCCGCATCCAACTGATAAAAAGGAGAAGAACATGGAACAGACATGGCGTTGGTTTGGCCCCAAAGACCCGATTTCCCTGGCAGACATTCGCCAGACCGGTGCGACAGGCATCGTCACCGCGCTGCACGAGATTCCCAATGGCCAGGTGTGGCCGGTGGACGCCATCGCAGCGCGCAAGCAGATGATCGAAGCGGCAGGCCTGAGCTGGTCGGTGGTGGAAAGCATTCCGGTGCACGAAGACATCAAGCGCGGCTGTGGACGGCGTGACGAGTACATCGCCAACTACCAGCAAAGCGTGCGCAACCTGGCGAGCTGTGGCATCGATATCGTCTGCTACAACTTCATGCCGGTACTGGACTGGACCCGAACCGATTTGTCTTTTGAGCTGGCGGATGGCGGTTGGGCCTTGCGCTTCGATCAAACCGCGTTTGCCGCCTTCGACCTGTTCATCCTCCAGCGCCCGGGGGCGCAGGCTGAATACAGCGCCGAGGACATCCAGCAGGCCAAGGCCTACGTCGAACAACTGACGCCGGCCCGGCGCGAAACCCTGGTCAACACCCTGATCGCAGGCTTGCCCGGCGCCGAGGAACACTACAGCCTGGACAACTTCCGTGATTTGCTGCGGACCTACGCCGACATCGACGAGGCCAAGTTGCGCGAACACCTGGGGTACTTTTTGCGCGCGGTGATCCCGGTTGCCGAGGAGGTGGGGGTGCGCATGGCAATCCATCCGGACGACCCGCCCCGGGCACTGCTCGGCTTGCCCCGCATCCTGTCCACCGCCGAAGACGCCCAATGGCTGCTGGATGCCGCGCCCAGTCCGGCCAATGGCCTGACGTTCTGCACCGGCTCCTATGGCGTGCGTGAAGACAACGACCTGGTGGCGATGGCCAAGCACTTTGCGCCGTTCATCTACTTCACCCACCTGCGTTCAACCCGCCGGGAAACCGACCCACGCAGCTTCCATGAAGCCCATCACCTGGATGGCGACGTCGACATGGTCGGAGTCATCAGCGCCTTGGTGGCTGAAGAGCGCCGACGTGAACGCGAAGGCGGCCCGCGCCCGACCATGGGCATCAACTGCTGGACGACCAGCACCGCAAAAGCAACCCCGGCTACTCACTGATCGGCCGCCTCAAGGGCCTGGCGGAAATCCGCGGCGTGGAACTGGCCGTGCGCCGACAACTGGGTTAGGCAACAACACGCACGCCCTGTGGGTCAGGAACCCCGTGGCGAGGGAGCAAGCTCCCTCGCCACGGAAGGTAAATCCCTGCGAGATTCTCGGGTTAACGCCATTCCCCTGTGGGAGCGAGCCTGCTCGCGAAGCGGTATTTCAGCCTACAAAGATGTGGACTGTGCCGCCGCATCGCGAGCAAGCTCGCTCCCACAATGGCTCAGCCTTCGAGCCCGCGCCGCTCGATCACGCCAAACACATCCGCGACATCCTGCACCAGGATCCGGGCGACATTGGTGAGGGTGTTGATGTCGCTCGTTGCCGAGTCACGCAGGCTGCCGCACGCCACCAAGGTCAGGTAATCGAGCGTGGCGTGCAGGCGTTCGCTGGCACAGGCATGGAGTTCGGGGAGCAGGGCTTGGGTGTCGATCAGCAGGACGGGGTGGGTGGTGGCGGTTTGGGTGAGAGGTGTGAAGCGGCTGGATGAGTGAGTTGTCATGAGGTTGAATTCCCTTTAAGAAAAAAGAAATGCCACCTTCTTGCTGCGAATCAAATGGGTGGCAGTTGCGCGAGGGTTCGCAGACCGAGGAAAAGAATCCAAAAACTCGGCAGACCCGAAAGTCTCCCGCGCACAACCGCCATAAAATGAACGCGGGCAAGTTTGCCTGAATTTCATTTGACGGTATTAGATATTTTTCATCGAGGGCTGCGAAACCCAGCCACCGGCCAAAGCCAGCGACGAACCCAACTATAGAAGTCGATTCCGGTCCCCACAACCGACCTGTAGGACGCCCCCGCACCCCGTGGTGAGAGAGCTTGCTCCCGCTCGACTGCGCAGCAGTCGCAAAACCGGCCCCTGCGCAGTACCTGGCGAAAAGAGGCGCCTGGTTCGGGGCCGCTTCGCGCCCCAGCGGGAGCAAGCTCCCTCGCCACGGGAAGTAGATTCCTACGAGATTTTCGGACCGCTTTTGGCCGCGCCACAAAATGCCATAAGGCATCCGCATGCCTTGTGGCAAGGGACACCCTCTCACCCAAAACCGGCTTGGTTCCCCTGTGGGAACGAGCTCCCACAGGTTTTGCGGTGCATAAGGGGTTTGTGCGAGGTGCCGAGTGGTGGGCAAAGCGCTTTTGGTTACTTTTGGCTGGTCCGGCTCCCGGCTCTTCCAAAAGTGACCCGCTGTAAGAGCGGAGCCGCCAGCAGCCGTTACCGCAGCAACGGATATGTCCCCAACAAAAAGGCACTTTCCCTCCCTCGAAAAACCGCCGCTTTTGTGGGAGCGAGCCTGCTCACGATAGCGATGGCTCGCCGGGCATAGAAATAAAAAGGCATAAAAAAACGCCGCCCCTCGCAAGAAGGGCGGCGTTTTCAGTCGGGCGTTTTAAGCTTTAGGCTTGAACGACCGGGATGTTGGCGTTTGCAGCCGCTTCACGGAACTCGGCGATCTGGTCGAAGCTCAGGTAGCGGTACACGTCCGCTGCCATGCTGTCGATCTTGCCGGCGTATTCCATGTACTCCTCGACGGTCGGCAGGCGACCCAGGATGGAGGCTACGGACGCCAGTTCGGCCGAAGCCAGGTAGACGTTCGCGCCGTCACCCAGACGGTTCGGGAAGTTACGGGTCGAGGTGGACACCACGGTGGAGTTCGGCTCGACGCGTGCCTGGTTACCCATGCACAGCGAGCAGCCTGGCATTTCCATCCGTGCACCGGCCTTGCCGTAGATGCCGTAGTAGCCTTCTTCGGTGAGCTGGTGAGCGTCCATCTTGGTCGGCGGCGACAGCCACAGACGGGTTGGCAGCTGACCCTTGACCTGCTCCAGCAGTTTACCGGCGGCGCGGAAGTGACCGATGTTGGTCATGCACGAACCGATGAACACTTCGTCGATCTTCTCGCCAGCAACGCTGGACAGCAGACGGGCGTCGTCCGGATCGTTCGGCGCGCAGAGCACAGGCTCGCTGATGTCGGCCAGATCGATTTCGATGACTTCGGCGTATTCGGCGTCGGCATCGGCTTCCATCAGTTGCGGGTTGGCGATCCAGGCTTCCATCGCTTGAGCGCGACGTTCCAGGGTACGTGCATCACCATAGCCTTCGCCGATCATCCAGCGCAGCAGGGTGATGTTCGATTGCAGGTACTCGGTGATCGACTCTTTCGACAGCTTGATGGTGCAACCGGCAGCCGAACGTTCGGCCGAGGCGTCGGACAGTTCGAAAGCCTGCTCCAGGGTCAAGCCTTCCAGGCCTTCGATTTCCAGGATGCGGCCGGAGAAGGCGTTTTTCTTGCCTTTCTTCTCGACGGTCAGCAGACCGTTCTGGATGGCGAAGTACGGAATGGCATGAACCAGGTCACGCAGGGTGATGCCAGGTTTCATTTTGCCTTTGAAGCGCACCAGGATCGATTCCGGCATGTCCAGCGGCATGACGCCGGTGGCAGCGGCGAACGCGACCAGGCCGGAACCGGCCGGGAACGAGATGCCCATCGGGAAACGGGTGTGCGAGTCACCACCGGTACCCACGGTGTCTGGCAGCAGCATGCGGTTCAGCCACGAGTGGATGATGCCGTCGCCCGGACGCAGGGAAACGCCGCCGCGGGTCATGATGAAGTCAGGCAGGGTGTGGTGGGTGGTCACGTCGATCGGCTTTGGATAGGCCGCGGTGTGGCAGAAGGACTGCATCACCAGGTCAGCCGAGAAGCCCAGGCATGCCAGGTCTTTCAGTTCGTCACGGGTCATGGGACCGGTGGTGTCCTGGGAACCCACGGTGGTCATTTTCGGTTCGCAGTAGGTACCAGGGCGCACGCCTTGGCCTTCCGCCAGACCGCAAGCCTTGCCGACCATTTTCTGCGCCAGGGTGAAACCCTTGGTGCTTGCAGCGGGCGCTTCAGGCTTCTTGAACAGATCGAACGGTGGCAGACCCAGCTCGGCACGGGCCTTCTCGGTCAGGCCACGGCCAATGATCAGCGGAATACGGCCGCCGGCACGGACTTCGTCCAACAGCACCGGGGTCTTCATTTCGAAGGTGGTGATGACTTCGTCGGTACCGTGCTTGCAGACTTTGCCGGCATGCGGGTACAGGTCGATCACGTCGCCCATGTTCATGTTCGAAACGTCGAACTCGATAGGCAGTGCGCCGGCATCTTCCATGGTGTTGTAGAAGATCGGAGCGATTTTGCTGCCGAAGCAGAAACCGCCAGCGCGCTTGTTCGGCACGTAAGGGATATCGTCGCCGAAGAACCACAGCACCGAGTTGGTCGCCGATTTACGCGAGGAACCGGTACCGACCACGTCGCCGACGTAGGCGATCGGGAAGCCCTGGCCGCGCATCTCTTCGATCTGCTTCATCGGGCCGGTCTTGCCTTGCTCGTCCGGAACGATGCCGTCACGGGCCATTTTCAGCATGGCCAGGGCGTGCAGCGGGATGTCCGGGCGGGACCAGGCGTCCGGGGCAGGGGACAGGTCGTCGGTGTTGGTTTCGCCGGTGACCTTGAACACGCGCAGGCTGATCTTGTCGGCCAGCACCGGGCGCTTCTTGAACCACTCGCCGTCAGCCCAGGATTGCAGCACGGCCTTGGCGTGAACGTTGCCGTTCTTGGCTTTTTCAGCCACGTCGTGGAAGGCATCGAACATCAGCAGGGTGTGCTTGAGTTCTTCGGCGGCGACTGGCGCCAGCTCGGCGTCGTCCAGCAGTTCCACCAGGGTCACGATGTTGTAGCCGCCCTGCATGGTGCCGAGCAGTTCGACGGCACGCTTCTTGTCCAGCAGAGGGGATTGGGCCTGGCCCTTGGCCAGGGCGGACAGGAAACCGGCCTTGACGTAGGCGGCTTCGTCGACTCCAGGCGGAACGCGATTGGTGATCAGGTCAACGAGGAAAGCTTCTTCGCCAGCCGGAGGATTTTTCAGCAGCTCGATCAGGCCTGCGGTTTGTTCGGCGTTAAGCGGCTGGGGAACGATACCCAGGGCTGCACGCTCTTCGATATGTTTGCGGTAGGCTTCAAGCACAGTTATTACCCTCATCAGTGGTCCCAAATGGGTGTCCGGGACGCTCATCCAGAAACCACGGTACTCATGCGCGTCGCAGGCTTTTTGAGCCACTACGCCAGAGTTTCCGGGGTTCCTCACAGAAGCTGCTTTCAAAGTTTTACGCCTGCAGAACGGGAGCTGATGAGGGTTGGCGTCGGGCTTTCCCCGCTGGAAAGACCCTTCGCCAACACCGCTCTGAAGGAACGACTGTGCTCGTGACGCTTTGAAAACAGCTTCTAACGGACATTGGCGCCTTAAAAGGCTGGCTGATTCTACGGGAAAAAAAAATTAAAGGTAAGTTGGGCGCTCAAGTTTGAGGGGTGATCAATCTTAGACAAAGGGCTAACATGCCAGCCTGTTCTGCTTTTGCGTGTGCTTTTCCTTATGCCCAACCAGCTCATCAAGACCCCCTGCGTCGGCCTTTGCTCCACTGTCTATGGTGACCTGGTGTGCCGTGGCTGCAAGCGGTTCCACCATGAAGTGATTCACTGGAACGGCTACAACGAGGAGGAAAAACGCGCGGTGTGGATGCGCCTCGAACAACTGTTGGTGCAGGTGATGGTGGCCAAGTTGGAGGTTTTCGACCCCGGGTTGCTGCGCCAGCAACTGGAATCGCGCAAGATCCGTTTTGTGCCGCACCAGTCGGAATACTGCTGGGCCTACCAATTGATCGCCCGGGGCGCACGGGTGATCAACAACCTGGAAGCCTACGGCATGGTGTTGATGCCGGAGTTCCGCGATTGGGACCTGCCGGACCTGCGCGATGCCATTGATCGGGAGTTTTTCCTCCTGTCCGAAGCCCATTACCAGCGCTACATCGCGCCGGGGTTCCTGAAGGATGCGATCGGCGGCTGACCCCCACCCTGTGTGCAAAGGGGCTTCTGTGCCAGAGAGCTTTTTGTGGCGAGGGAGCTTGCTCCCGCTCGGCTGCGCAGCAGACGCCTGGATTTTTCAGGGCTGGACATTTTCAAGATCAAGAGCGAGGGTCGCTTCGCAACCCAGCGGGAGCAAGCTCCCTCGCCACAAGAGCGTTATTGCCAGCCTCTGTTTATTCCTTGACCGCCAACTCCACCAGATGATCCTCGACCTCCTGGGGCTTGAGCACCAGCACATCGCTTTCCAGCGTATCGAGCACGGCCTCGGCGGTGTTGCCGATCAGCACCCCGGACAACCCTGAGCGGGCCACGGTACCGATCACGGTCACCGCCGCCTGCAGCTTGCGCGCCATGTACGGAATCAGGACGTCCGCCGGGCCTTCTTCGATGTGCAGGTGCTGGTCGTCGATGTCGAACTCGGCCTGGAACGCCCGGCATTGTTCGCGATACCGGGCCTCGATGGTTTCCTTGAGCTGGAACGTCGGGTCGGCGGACGAGAGCATTGGCGAGGGATGGGCGCTGATCACATGCAGGTGCGCCTTGGCGAGGAGGGCGATGTCATAGCCATGGTCGATGATGGTGGAATGCAGGTGGCGATGCTCGCCGTCGGCATTGCCAACGTCGATGGCGGCCAGGATCACCTTGTCTTTCCAGGAACCGGCGGTTTTCACCAGCAGCACCGGGGTGGGGCAATGGCGTAGCAGTTTCCAGTCCGCCGGGGTCAGCAGGGCCTTTTTCAGCGGGCTGTCGGGAAAGTGCTGTTTGATCACCAGCCCGCAACCTTCAGCCTGCTGCACGTCGATGATGGTGTCGTGGAGACTTTCGTTCCAGGCTTGCTCGGTGGTGACGCTGTAGCCGTCGGCCAGCAGTGCGGTCTTGAGCACGCCGAGCAGGCCGGCATGGTCGTGCTTTTTGTCGCACACCAACAGATGCAGGTGGGCCTGGGTCACACCGGCGATCAGTTTGGCGCGCTTGAGCGCCAGGCTTTCCGAATGTTCGGGCTCAATGACCACCAGGATGCTGCGAATGGCTTGCATGATCGGCGTTCTCCTGCAATGAAAAGGCTGGTGTTGCTCAACTATAGTTGTTATGAGGCAGTCTAGTTGTTGTGGGTGAGTGGTCGACTTGATGCATATCAACGGCGGCGGCTGGTGGTCTGGAGGCAGGCCGGTATAATCGGCGCCCTTCGCTCGACTACCTTTGCCCGTGAGCCCCATGACTCTTCCCGAAATTCACGAATTCCTTGGTTGCCGCACCCCCGATGCCTGGGTCCAGGCCGCGCTGGGCGACCAGGAAACGTTGCTGATCGACCACAAGAACTGCGAATTCAAGGCGGCCAGCACCGCCCTGAGCTTGATCGCCAAATACCATTCCCACGTCGACCTGATCAACCTGATGTCGCGCCTGGCCCGGGAAGAGCTGGTGCATCACGAGCAGGTCATGCGCTTGATGAAAAAACGCAAGATCGGCTTGCGCCAGCTCTCCGCCGGGCGTTATGCCTCGGGACTGCGCAAGGTGGTGCGCAGCCACGAGCCGGTCAAACTGGTGGACACCCTGGTGGTCGGCGCCTTCATCGAAGCCCGCAGTTGCGAGCGTTTCGAGGCCTTGGTGCCGCACCTGGACGAGGAACTGGGCAAGTTCTATTTCGGCTTGCTGAAAAGCGAAGCCCGGCATTTCCAGGGCTACCTGAAACTGGCCTACCAGTACGGTGACGCCAAGGACATTGCCCAGGTGATCGGCAAGGTCCGTGAGGCCGAGCGGGAATTGATCGAATCGCCGGATGTGGAGTTTCGGTTCCACAGTGGTGTGCCTGCGGCATAGGGGAGTTTGTCCTGACGCCATCGCGAGCAAGCTCGCTCCCACAGGGGATTTTCTGTGTGGATACAATTTGTGGACACTGAAGATCAACTGTGGGAGCGAGCTTGCTCGCGATGAGGCTCTATGCAGCGCTACCTCTCAAACGGTCAGCCCCAGGCGCTCATGCCACTGGGCAATCGACTCTTCGGGGTAGACCTCGAACTGCTGGTCCCCCGGACGCGCCTCGACCTCCACCCACGGCGCCTTGGAACCGAGCATCAAGTGGGTGTGCTCCGGCGGTACCGGCAGTGGTGTGTCGATGGCTGAGGCAAACGGGTGAACCAGTTCCGGCCATTCGGGGCTGAACAGCCACAGCCCTGAACCGCACAGGGAACAGAAATGCCGTTCGGCACTGCTGCGGTGGGCGCGTTTATCGCCCTTTTCCTTGAGCCGCGCATGGTAGATCGAGATGTGCTTGCGACCGCGCACTTTCAGGCTTCGGGCATCGCCTCCCAGGTTGATCGCATAACCGCCGCCGCCCTGGGTCTTGCGACAGATCGAGCAGTAGCAGCGTTGATAAGGGTAGGGATGGGCACAGGCCAGGCTGAACGACACGGCGCCGCAGTGGCAGGATCCTTCGAGCTGCATGGGAACCTCCGATTAGGGACTCTAATGACTCTGGACAGCCTGGGCGGCCCGATGTTCTGGGCCGTTGAAGGTATGACGGATGGGCGGACGCCATCGCGAGCAAGCTCGCTCCCACAGGGGATCTGTGTCGGTCATAGATCTTCTGTCCACTCCCGATCAGTGTGGGAGCGAGCTTGCTCGCGATGAACGATTACGCGGTCTTGAGGTTGGGCACTCGCCACAAATACCACGCCGCCACCGTCCGATAAGGGCTCCAGGCCAGGCCGATCTCGACCATCTGTTTGCGGCTGGGCTGTTGCGCCAACCCTTTGAGCCGGCGATAACCCTCGCGTACCCCAAAGTCATCGGCCGGCAGGATGTCGGGCCGCTCCAGGCTGTAGATCAGTAGCATTTCCACGGTCCAGCGCCCGACGCCGCGCAGGCTGACCAAGCGTTCGATCAACGCTTCGTCCTCCATCGCCCGCGCCGTGGTGTAATCCGGCACCACCCCGTCCAATGCCGCTTGGGCGATGCCCTGGATGGTCGCGATCTTGCTGGCGGAAAATCCACAACCGCGCAATTGAGCAACGTCTGTCGCCAGGATCTGTACGGGTGTGGGGAATGTCTGCGCCGGGAACAACGCCAGCAGCCGACCCAGAATCGCATCGCCTGCCTTGGCGTGCAGTTGCTGGTAGGCGATCGCCCGGACCAGGGCCTCATAGGGATCGCGGGCCGGCTTGGGTTGCAGCAGGCAAGGGCCGATCGTCTCGACATGCTGTCGCCAGTCTTCGTCGAGATTGGCCAGGAAGGCACTGGCGTCGTGGTAGGGCACAGGCATCAGGTGTTCATTCTCCGGGGCACTCAAAACGCCAGGGGCAGTGAAACCTGCACCGCGGCTTTTTCCAGCCGCAATAGAAACGCCTTGCGCGGCTGGCCGCCACCATAACCGGTCAACGAGCCATCCGCACCGATCACCCGGTGGCAGGGAATGACGATGGCCAGGCGATTCTGCCCGTTGGCCAGGCCCACGGCGCGGCTGGCACCGGGGCTGCCCAGGGCTGTGGCGATGCCGCCGTAGCTGCGGGTTTCGCCGTAGGGAATCTTTTGCAACTGCGCCCAGACCCGCACGGCAAAGGCGTTGCCGGGCATGTGCAGCGGGACGTTGAACGTGGTGAGCTTGCCGGCGAAATAGTCGGCCAGTTCGGTTTCGATCTGTTGCAGGTGGGCGTTGTGCCCCGGTGCGACCGTGTAGCCGTAACGTTGCTGCAGTTCTTCCAGCTCCTTGGTCAGGGCCGGGCGGTCGAGGAATTCCAGCAGCACCAGACCCCGTCGTTCGGCCATGGCCAGCATCGGCCCCAATGGCGTGGTCAGGCGAGTGAACAGCAAGGGTTCGCTGAGGGCGGCGCGACCCGGCGTGATGTGGAAGGATTTGACGAAGGCGTCCCGAAAGCCGCTCAACGATTCATAACCGGAATCGAACGCGGCATTGTCGATGGACGTGCCCTCCTTGATGCCGCCCAGGGCGATGCCCAGGCGACGGGTGCGCAGGTAGGCGTGAAAGGTCATGCCGAAATGTTGCTTGAACCAGCGGCGCAATTTCAGCGGTTCGATGCCTTGCTCCAGCAGCAGGGCGTCGGTCCAGCGCAGGTCGGGTTCGGCGTCCACCGCTTTGAGCAGCGCCTGGATCCAGTCCGGCGCAATGGCCGCGGCGTCCAGCGGCTTGCAGCGCAGGCAGGCGCGGTAGCCGGCCGACATGGCTTCGTCGGCGTGGGCGTAGAACTCCACGTTCTCCGGTTTCGGCTTGCGCGCGGTGCAACTGGGGCGACAGAAAATGCCGGTAGTCTTGACCGCAGTGAAGAACACCCCCTCGTAGGCGGTGTCTCGTTCGAGCATGGCGCGGACCATCTCGGCGTGGGGCGGGAGCAACGAGTCTTGTCGGTTCATGGGGCAGAGCATAGAACCGTGCCCTGGACGACTCCACCGAAAAATCGACAGTGAATTTTCCGTACGCTCGGTCGGATGCTCATGAACAAAAATTGAACCTTTGAGTCTTAAAGGTTCACCCGCTGTTTTTGTCTTTCGGAGACATCATGTCCACACATAGGAAATCTCTCATTGCCGTTGCTGTCTGTGCCCTGGCGTTAGGTGCCTCGGCGTTACTGCCTGCCGACCTGTCGCCTATCGGTTCGAGCTATGCCGCAGGCGGTGGCAATGGCGGCGGTGGCGGAAACGGTGGAGGAAACGGCGGTGGCAATGGCGGTGGCAATGGTGGCGGTCACGGTGGTGGAATTGGCGGTGGCCAGGGCCACGACAAGTCCGGCGACTCCCGCGGCCTAGGCAAAGGATTGGCCAGCGACCACGCCGGCACCCGTACCCGCGATCATGGCTTGAGCGGCAAGCACACCGGCGCCACCCGTACCGATCGCGCCAGCAAGGCCTCGCTGACGTCGACCATCGCCAAGGACCGTGATACGCGCGGCCTGACCAAGGCGTCGGCGATTTCCACTGCGACGCCAGGCACCCACAACACCAAGGGATTGACCAACGCGACCAGCTCTTCGATCAAGAACGACCGCTGATCGCTTGAAAAAAAGCCGCGACGCCTGTTCATGGCGTCGCGGCTTTTTTGTTTGTCTGTTTTGTCTTACCCGAAGTGTTCAATACCTCCAGAACACCGGCGTGAACAACACCAGCACGGTCAGGATTTCCAGCCGACCCAGCAGCATGCCAATGGTCAGCAGCCATTTGGCCGCGTCCGGCAAGGTCGAAAAGTTGCCGGCCGGGCCGATGATAGTACCGAGCCCCGGTCCCACGTTGCACACGGCGGTGGCCGCGCCGGTCAGGGCGGTTGTCCAGTCCAGACCGATCAGCGCCAGACCCAGGGCGATGGCGCCAATCGTGATGGTGAAGAAAAACGAAAATGTCAGCAGCGAGCGGACGATTTCTTCATCGATGGGGTGGTTGTTGTATTTTTTTCGGATCACCGCCCGGGGGTGGATCAGTTGTTTCAAACTGCCCATCAGCAGCGCCCCGGCGACTTGAAAGCGAAAGATTTTCAACCCTCCGGCCGTGGATCCCGAACAGCCACCCACGAACGTCAAGTAGAAGAACAGCAACAGCGCGAAGCTGCCCCACAACGTGTAATCGCCCAACGCCACGCCAGTAGTGGTAACGACAGAGGTGACGTTGACCGCCACGATGCGAACCGCGTCCCACCACCCGTGGTCGCTGTTCAGGCTCAACCAGGTGCCGACCACGAGCCAGGTAATCACCAGAAATCCGATGAAGCCCCGAACTTGCTGATCCTTGAGCAATGCGCGCCTGTTTCCCCGCAACGTCGCTACATACAGCGTAAAGGGCAGCGATCCCGCCATCATGACAACGACGGATACCCAATGAACGGCCGGTTGAGGCCAGTGCGCCAGGGACGCATCGGAGGTTGAGAAGCCGCCGGTGGAAATCAGGGACATCGCATGATTGATGGCCTCGAAGGGGGTCATGCCGGCCAGCCACAGCGCCAAGGTCGCGAAGGCGGTCAATGTGACGTAGATCCACAGGATGTAGTTGGCCGCGACGTGAGAGCGCGGCGTGACTTTCTCCGACCAGTCCGATGATTCGGTCTGGAACAGGCGCATGCCGCCGACCCGAAGCAGCGGCAGGATTGCCACGGCCATGCCGATAAAGCCGATGCCGCCGAGCCAATGCAACATCGAGCGCCAGATCAACAGGCCGGGAGACGCGGTATCCAGCCCGGTCAGGATGGTCGAGCCCGTGGTCGTGATGCCCGACATGGTCTCGAAAAACGCATCGGTATAGCTGATGTGCTGGATGAACACCATCGGCAAGGCGGCGAAGGCGCACACGAACACCCAACTGGCGGTGGTCAGCAGGTACATCTCCCTGGGGCGCATCTGAACATGGTCCGGTCGTCCTCGGGCGTCCAGTGCGATACCGCAGACGAAGGTAATCAGGCTCGACCAAAGAAACGCCGACAAATCATCGTTGCGCTCGTAGAGCATCAGCGTGAACAGCGGAATCGCCATGCTGATCGCCAGGGTAATCAGGAAAATGCCGAGTATGAAGCCGATGAGACGCAGAACCGCAATGGACATGAATAACGCCTGATTCAATGAGCTGCACAGTATCGATAGGGGAAATGAGGTACTGCGTAAAATTTGCGTAAAAAATTGAGCTTGGACGCTCAACAGGCAAGGCAGTTTTCTTCAATACCCGCAGAGGCGGCCCCTTTACCTTGGGGCCTCTTTCCTTGAATGAAGAAGGTATGTGATGAGCTTGATATTTTCCATGGCGGCCTTTGCCTTGGTGGCCTCCATTACACCGGGGCCGGTCAATATCGTCGCCCTCAGTTCCGGGGCGCGGTACGGGTTTCGGGCCACATTGCGCCATGTTGCCGGCGCCACCCTCGGGTTCGTCCTGTTGCTGGTGCTGATGGGGTTGGGCTTGCATGAAGTGTTGCAGCGCTGGCCGGGGATGACCCGAGTGGTGCAACTGGGCGGCGTGGCGTTTCTGTTGTTCATGGCCTGGAAACTGGCGATGGACAACGGTCATCTGGATGGCGAAGACGCCGGACGGGCGCCCTCGATGTTCCATGGCGCGCTGATGCAATGGCTCAACCCCAAGGCCTGGCTGGCCTGCGTGGCGGGGATGGGGGCATTCGTGGCCGATGGCGAGGCGCGACTGGTGTGGCAATTTGCGGCGATTTACTTGGTGATCTGCTACGCCTCGGTGGGTTGCTGGGCCTATGCCGGCAGCTTCCTGCGTACATGGCTGGGCAATCCGGCGACCCTGCGCCTGTTCAACCGGGCGATGGCGGTGTTGTTGGTGGCCAGTGCGGTGTATCTGTTGGTGCCTTGAGCTGAAGTGGGCGGCAACCTTGCATCTGAGAAGAAAGCGCTGTTTTGGCTGCAGTCCGCGCTTTAGAGGCGGGAATGCTGTTGTGGCGAGGGAGCTTGCTCCCGCTCGACTGCGCAGCAGTCGCCCAGAATCGAGGGCTACTGCGTAGCCCAGCGGGAGCAAGCTCCCTCGCCACAGAGGGCCCCGAGCCCCCGATCCATGCGGTATCAGCCGCGATATTGGCCGGGCGTAGCCGCCAAGTGTTGCTTGAAGGCGCGCTGAAAATGCGCCTGGTCGGCAAACCCGCTGTCCAGCGCTACATCGGCAATCAGCTTGCCTTCGCGCAACTGGCGCCGGGCAAACTGGATCCGGCGGTTGACCAGGAAGGCGTGGGGCGTCATTCCGTAATGGCGCTTGAAGGCTCGGCTCAGGTAGGACGGCGACAGTTGTGCGGCGGCGCAGATGTCTTCGAGTTTCAAGGCTTCGCTGCAATGATCGTGGATAAACTGTGCCGCACGCATCAGGCCCGGATGACTGCCCCGGTCCGGACGACCGGCAGGGTTGAGCCGTTGTTGCAGGTCAATGAAAAACGCCTCGGCGGCGGTGTGCTTGCGGGCCGTGTCGAGGTGCTCGTCCACCAATTGCCCATACAACCTTCCCAGCGCGGCAAACAGCTCCACGTCGCGGCTGTGAGTGGTGGCGAAACCCTGGAACTCCAGGTTTTCGTCAAAGCCGATACGGCGCTGCAGATCCCTGAGCCACTGGGTGTCGACGTACAACATCACGTAGGACCACGGCTGATCGTCGATCGGGTTGCAGGCGTGGACGTCGCCGGGGTTCATCAGCACCACCGTGCCGCTTTCCACCTGGAAACTCGAGCGTTCGTGAATGTAGGTACTGCGCCCGGCGGTGATCGCGCCGATGGAGAAGTGGTCATGGGAGTGGCGCGAATAGCAGACCTTGCGCCCATCGTCGATGGCCCGGGCTTCGATGAAGGGCAGGGCCGCGTCGCGCCAGAAGCGGGGGGCGGCGTCAGGGTTGGCATGCTTCATCGGTCGGCGTCCTCGTCTTGAACCTGAGTGGCAGTGTATTAGCCCTGGCCGGCAAATGCCCATTGGATTTAGCCGTTCGGCTCCAAGGACCGTGGTCCTGGACTAGACTTCATGAAGTCCCTCTCATGGAGTTCCCGATGCTTGCGCCAGGTAAACCGGACAACGAAGCCGTTCGCCTCAAGAATCTGCACTCGCTCAAGCTGCTCGATACCGCACCCGAAGAGCGGTTCGACCGCCTGACCTGCCTTGCCCGGCGTCTGTTTGACGTGCCCATTGCCCTGGTGTCCCTGGTGGACGCCAACCGGCAGTGGTTCAAGTCCAGCGCCGGCCTGGACGCCAGCGAAACCCCGCGGGACGTTTCCTTTTGTGGGCATGCGATTTTGCAGGATCAGATCCTGGAGATCTGCGACGCGAAACAGGACGAGCGCTTCCACGACAACCCGCTGGTCACGGACAAGCCTGGCATTCGCTTCTACGCCGGGCATCCATTGGGGCTGGAGGACGGTAGCAAGCTTGGCACGTTGTGCCTGCTCGACACCAAGCCGCGCCAGCTCAATGACGAAGAGCGCGAACTGCTGCGCGACTTGGCGCGCATGGCCGAGCAGGAAATGGTCGCGGTGCAGATGGCGAGCATGGACGAGCTGACGCTGTTGTCCAATCGGCGCGGCTTCAGGACGTTGGCCCAGCATGCGTTGAATGTGTGTGATCGCTTGTCGCGACCGGCGACGCTGCTGTTCTTCGACCTCAACGACTTCAAGCCGATCAACGATCGTCATGGGCATGCCGAGGGTGACAGCGCGCTGAAAACCTTCGCCGACGTGCTGCGTATCGCCTTTCGCGAAAGTGATGTGATCGGTCGCCTGGGCGGTGATGAGTTCGTGGCGCTGCTCACCGGCTCTTCCCATGTCGAGACAACGACGATCATGGCGCGCCTCAAGGAAATCCTCGATGAGCGCAATGCGATGTTGCAGCGTGGCTATGACATTCGGTTCAGCGTCGGCCAGATCGAGTACGATGCCCAGCGCCATCGGTCAATCGACAACCTGCTGGCTGACGCCGATGCGGCGATGTATGTGCAGAAACAGGCGCTTCGCAGCTAGCACAGGCCAACCCGCCGATCCAATGTGGGAGCGAGCTTGCTCGCGATGACGGCGGCACATCAAACATCAATGCCAACCGACCCACCGCCATCGCGAGCAAGCTCGCTCCCACAGGGAATGCGGTTCACTCAAGGCCGTCGCCACAAGTCCATTGTTTTTCTTAAGTGAACCGCATTCGCGCCCACAAAGGGATTTGTGGGCATAAAAAAGCCGCTTGGCCTTTCCAGGGCAAGCGGCTTTTTTGCAACGGCGTGAAGATTACTCTTCGATGTTGCCCATGGCGGTGGTGTTGAAACCGCCGTCCACGTACATGATTTCACCGCTGATGCCCGAGGCCAGGTCCGAGCACAGGAAGGCGCCGGCATTGCCGACTTCTTCGATGGTGACATTGCGACGCAGCGGGGTTTGCGCTTCGTTGGCGGCCAGCATCTTGCGGAAGTTCTTGATGCCGGAAGCGGCGAGGGTGCGGATCGGGCCTGCCGAGACGCAGTTGACGCGGGTGCCGTCCGGGCCCAGGGAACCGGCCAGGTAACGTACGCCGGCTTCCAGGGACGCCTTGGCCATGCCCATGACGTTGTAGTTCGGCATGGTGCGCTCGGCGCCCAGGTACGACAGGGTCAGCAGGCTGCCGTTGCGGCCTTTCATCATTTCGCGACCGGCCTTGGCCAGGGCCACGAAGCTGTAGGCGCTGATGTCGTGGGCAATGCGGAAACCTTCACGGGTAGTGGCTTCGGTGAAGTCGCCATCCAGTTGGTCGCCCGGGGCGAAGCCCACGGAGTGCACGATGCAGTCCAGGCCGTCCCACTTCTTGCTCAGTTCTTCGAAAACCTTGGCGATTTCTTCATCGCTGGCCACGTCGCACGGGAAGCACAGCTCAGGGCTCGAGCCCCAGCCTTGTGCGAACTCTTCGACACGACCCTTGAGTTTGTCGTTCTGATAAGTGAAGGCAAGCTCAGCGCCCTCGCGATGCATGGCGGCGGCGATGCCGGATGCGATGGACAGCTTGCTGGCGACACCGACGATCAGTACGCGCTTACCGGCGAGAAAACCCATGTGTTGCTCCTCTTTTCAGGTTATTCGGCAGTTGTTGGGGCCAGGAAGGCGGCCTCCAGCAACTGCTGTGTATAGGGGTGTTGCGGCGCGGCGAATATGCTGCGGGCATCACCTTGTTCGACCACTTGGCCATGCTTGACCACCATCAGTTGGTGGCTCAGCGCTTTGACGACAGCCAGGTCATGGCTGATAAACAGGTACGTCAGGTTGTACTTGGTTTGCAACGACCGCAACAGCTCCACCACTTGGCGTTGCACGGTACGGTCCAGGGCCGACGTTGGTTCATCCAGCAGAATCAACGCCGGCTTGAGCACCAGGGCCCGGGCAATGGCGATACGCTGCCGTTGCCCTCCGGAAAATTCATGGGGGTAGCGGTTCCGGGTTTCCGGGTCCAGGCCTACCTCCTTCAATGCCGCGATTATCGCTTGTTCCTGTTCGGCCGCGGTGCCGATCTTGTGGATCCGCAGGCCTTCACCGACGATCTGGCTCACACACATCCGTGGGCTCAGGCTGCCGAACGGGTCCTGAAACACCACTTGCATCTCCCGGCGCAGCGGTCGGACCTGTTGCTGCGTCAGGCTGTCCAGCTGTTTGCCTTCGAAGCGGATCCCGCCCTGACTCCCGATCAACCGCAGGATCGCCAGCCCCAGGGTGGATTTGCCGGAACCACTTTCGCCGACGATGCCAAGGGTCTGGCCCTGGGGCAGGCTGAAGCGGATACCGTCTACGGCCTTGATGTAGTCTACCGTGCGTTTGAACAGGCCTTTCTTGATCGGGAACCAGACTTTCAGGTCTTCGACCTGCAACAGCGGCGGGCCGACGACATTGTTCGCCGGGGTGCCGCTGGGTTCGGCGCCCAGCAGCTCCCGAGTGTACGGATGCTGCGGCGCGCGGAACAACTCTTCGCACGATGCCTGTTCGACGATGCAACCGCGCTGCATGACACATACGCGATGCGCAATTCTTCGCACCAGGTTCAAATCGTGGCTGATCAGCAGCAACGACATGCCCAATCGCGCCTGCAATTCCTTGAGCAATTGGAGGATTTTCAACTGGACGGTGACGTCCAGGGCGGTGGTCGGCTCGTCGGCGATCAGCAGTTCCGGCTCGTTGGCCAGGGCCATGGCAATCATCACCCGCTGGCGCTGGCCGCCGGACAACTCGTGGGGCAGGGCCTTGAGACGCTTGTGGGGCTCGGGAATGCCGACCAGCTCCAGCAATTCAAGGGTCCGGCGGGTTGCGACCTTGCCGGTCAGGCCCTTGTGGATGCCGAGCACTTCATTGATCTGTTTTTCAATGCAGTGCAGCGGGTTGAGGGAGGTCATCGGCTCCTGGAAGATCATCGCGATCCGGTTGCCGCGGATATGGCGGATGGTTTTTTCCTTCAAGCCCAGCAAATCCTGGCCGGCGTACTGGATGGTCCCGGTGGGGTGATGGGCCAGCGGGTAGGGCAGCAAGCGCAGGATCGAGTGGGCGGTGACCGATTTGCCCGAGCCGCTTTCACCCACCAGGGCCAGGGTTTCGCCGCGCTTGATGTCGAAGCTGACGCCCTCGACCACGCGCTGGCGACGTTCGCCGACAATGAACTCCACCGCCAGGTCGCGCACTTCGATCAGATTGTCCTGGTTCATATCACTTCCTCGGATCGAAGGCATCGCGAGCGGACTCGCCGATGAACACCAACAGGCTCAACATCAGGGCCAGCACGGCGAACGCGCTGATGCCCAGCCACGGCGCCTGGAGGTTGGATTTGCCCTGGGCCACCAGCTCGCCCAGGGACGGCGCGCCCGGCGGCAGGCCAAAGCCGAGGAAATCCAGGGCGGTGAGGGTGCCGATGGCGCCAGTGAGGATGAACGGCATGAAGGTCATGGTCGAGACCATGGCGTTGGGCAGGATGTGACGGAACATGATCGCGCCGTTCTGCATGCCCAGCGCCCGCGCGGCGCGCACGTATTCCAGGTTGCGCCCGCGCAGGAACTCGGCGCGGACCACGTCCACCAGGCTCATCCAGGAAAACAGCAGCATGATGCCCAGCAGCCACCAGAAGTTGGGCTGCACGAAGCTGGCCAGGATGATCAGCAGGTACAGCACCGGCAGCCCTGACCAAATCTCCAGGAAGCGTTGGCCGGCCAGGTCCACCCAGCCGCCATAGAAGCCCTGCAGGGCGCCGGCGATCACGCCGATGATCGAGCTGAGCAGCGTCAGCGTCAGGGCGAACAGCACCGAGATGCGAAAGCCGTAGATGACCCGGGCGAGGACATCGCGGCCCTGGTCGTCGGTGCCCAGCCAATTGACGGAAGAGGGCGGTGCCGGGGCGGGGACCTTCAGGTCGTAGTTGATGCTCTGGTAGCTGAACGGAATCGGTGCCCATAGCACCCAGGCGTCCTTGGCCGCCAGCAGTTCACGGATGTACGGGCTCTTGTAGTTGGCTTCCAGGGGAAACTCGCCGCCGAACGTGGTTTCCGGGTAGCGCTTGAGGGCCGGGAAGTACCAGCCGTCGTCGTAATGCACCACCAGCGGCTTGTCGTTGGCGATCAGTTCGGCGCCCAGGCTCAGCCCGAACAGGATCAGGAACAGCCACAGCGACCACCAGCCACGCTTGTTGGCCTTGAACAGTTCGAAACGACGGCGATTGAGAGGGGACAGGTTCATCTCAATGCTCCCGGCTTTCGAAGTCGATGCGCGGATCGACAAAGGTGTAGGTCAAGTCGCCGATCAGTTTCACCACCAGCCCCAGCAAGGTGAAGATGAACAGGGTACCAAACACCACCGGGTAGTCGCGGTTGATGGCCGCCTCGAAACTCATCAGGCCCAGGCCGTCGAGGGAGAAGATCACTTCCACCAGCAGCGAGCCGGTGAAGAAGATCCCGATGAACGCTGATGGGAACCCGGCGATCACCAGCAGCATGGCGTTGCGGAAGACATGGCCGTAGAGCACCCGATGGCGGGTCAGGCCCTTGGCCTTGGCGGTGACCACGTATTGCTTGTTGATTTCGTCGAGGAAGCTGTTCTTGGTCAGCAGGGTCATGGTGGCGAAGTTGCCAATCACCAGGGCGGTCACGGGCAAGGCCAGGTGCCAGAAGTAATCGAGGATCTTGCCGCCCATGCTCAATTCGTCGAAGTTGTTGGAGGTCAGCCCACGCAACGGGAACCAGTCGAAATAACTGCCGCCGGCAAACACCACGATCAGCAGGATGGCGAACAGGAATGACGGGATCGCGTAGCCGACGATGATCGCCGAACTGGTCCACACATCGAAATGGCTGCCGTGTCGGGTGGCCTTGGCGATCCCCAGCGGGATCGACACCAGGTACATGATCAGCGTGCTCCACAGCCCGAGGGAGATGGACACCGGCATCTTTTCCTTGATCAGGTCGATCACCTTGGCATCGCGGAAGAAACTGTCGCCGAAGTCCAGGTGGGCGTAGTTCTTGATCATGATCCACAGGCGTTCGGGCGCCGACTTGTCGAAGCCGTACATGCGCTCGATTTCCTTGACCAGCGCCGGGTCCAGGCCCTGGGCGCCGCGGTAGGAGGAACCGGCCACCGACACTTCGGCGCCGCCGCCGGCAATGCGGCTGGTGGCGCCCTCGAAACCTTCGAGTTTGGCGATCATCTGTTCCACCGGCCCGCCGGGCGCGGCCTGGATGATGACGAAGTTGATCAACAGAATGCCGAACAGGGTCGGGATGATCAGCAGCAGTCGCCGAAAAATGTAAGCCAGCATTTCGTTACTCCACGCTCGCAGGGGCGGCGATTTGCTGCTCGATGACCTGCTTCTCTACTTCATCGGCCGGCTTGACCTCCGGCTTGACCCACCAGGTGGTGGTACCGATGTCATAGGTCGGCGTGATTTTCGGATGGCCGATGTGGTTCCAGTAGGCCACGCGCCAGGTCTTGATGTGCCAATTGGGAATCACGTAGTAGCCCCATTGCAGGACACGGTCCAATGCCCGGGCGTGAGCCACCAGGCTTTTGCGCGAATCGGCATTGATCAGTTGCTCCACCAGTTGGTCCACGGCCGGGTCCTTCAGGCCCATGGTGTTGCGGCTGCCGGGCTTGTCGGCGGCGGCCGACATCCAGAATTCGCGCTGTTCGTTACCCGGCGAGCTGGATTGCGGGAAGCTGCCCACCACCAGGTCGAAGTCCCGGGAGCGCACGCGGTTGATGTACTGGGACACGTCCACCCGGCGGATCACCAGGTCGATGCCCAGGTCGCTCAGGTTGCGCTTGAAGGGCAGCAATATCCGCTCGAACTCGGTCTGGGCCAGCAGGAACTCCAGCACCACCGGTTTGCCTTGGGCGTCGACCATCTTGTCGTCGACGATGCGCCAGCCGGCTTCTTGCAGCAGTTGATAGGCCTTGCGCTGCTGGTCGCGAATCATGCCGCTGCCGTCGCACATGGACGGCTGGAAGGATTCGCTGAAGACCTGCTCGGGAATCTTGCCACTCAGGGGCTCGAGAATCTTCAGTTCGTCTTCGCCCGGCAGGCCGGTGGCGGCCATTTCCGAATTCTCGAAATAGCTGCGGGTACGGGCGTAGGCGCCGTTGAACAGTTGCTTGTTGGTCCACTCGAAATCCAACAGCAGGCTCAAGGCCTTGCGCACCCGAACATCCTGAAAGACCGGCCGGCGCAGGTTGTAGACAAAACCCTGCATGCCGGTGGGGTTGCCGTTGGGGATCTGTTCCTTGATCAGCCGGCCTTCGGTCACGGCCGGGATGTTGTAGGCGTTGGCCCAGTTCTTGGCGGTCATTTCCAGCCAGTAATCGAACTGCCCGGCTTTCAACGCCTCGACCGCGACGGTGTTGTCGCGGTAGTAATCGGTGACCAGCACGTCGAAGTTGTAGAAACCGCGATTGACCGGCAAATCCTTGCCCCAGTAGTCCTTCACCCGCTCGTAGCGGATCGAGCGCCCCGCCTTCACCTCGGCGACCTTGTAGGGGCCGCTGCCCAGGGGGATCTCCAGGTTGCCCTTGTTGAAGTCGCGCTCGGCCCACCAGTGTTTCGGCAAGACCGGCAATTGTCCGAGGATCAACGGCAGCTCGCGATTGTTGTTGTGCTTGAACTTGAACAGGACTTTGAGCGGGTCTTCGGCGATGACGTCGGCGACGTCGTTGTAATAGCCGCGGAACATCGGTGCGCCGTCCTTGGTCAGGGTCTGGAAGCTGAAGACCACGTCTTCGGCGCGTACCGGATGGCCATCGTTGAAACGGGCTTCGGGGCGCAGGTAGAAGCGCACCCAGCCATTGTCCGGGGCTTTTTCGATTTTTTCGGCGATCAGGCCATATTCGGTGAAGGGCTCGTCCAGGCCCTGCTTGGCCAAGGTGTCGTAGATCAGGCCGATGTCATCGGCCGGCACACCTTTGCTGATGAACGGGTTGAGGCTGTCAAACCCCCCAAAGCCGCCCTGGCGGAAGATGCCGCCCTTGGGCGCGTCCGGGTTGACATAGTCGAAGTGCTTGAAATTGGCCGGGTATTTCGGCGGCTCGTTGTACAAGGTCACGGCATGCTGCGGCGCGGCGCAGGCCAGCCCGGCGAATAACAGGCTGCTGGCCTGCAGGAGCAGGGCACGTAGAGGCTTCATTGATCTTTCTCCGAAGATTTCAGCCACCAGGCGCTCAGGCCCAGGGTATAGGGCGGCGTGGTGACGAAGGCGAACCGGTTGCGGTACGCCAGGCGATGATAATTGAGATACCAGTTGGGAATGCAGTAATGCTGCCACAGCAATACGCGATCCAGGGCCTTGCCGGCGGCGACCTGTTCGTCGCGGGTCTGGGCGGCGAGCAGTTTTTCCAGCAGATGGTCGACCACCGGGTTGGCGATCCCGGCGTAGTTCTTGCTGCCCTTGATCCCAACCTGGCTGGAGTGGAAGTACTGCCATTGCTCGAGGCCCGGGCTGAGGGTCTGGCCCAGGGTCAGCAGGATCATGTCGAAGTCGAACTGGTCCAGGCGCTGCTTGTATTGGGCGCGGTCCACCGTGCGCAGCCGGGCCTGGACGCCAATGCTGGCGAGGTTTTCGACGTAGGGTTGCAGGATACGCTCCAGGTTCGGGTTCACCAGCAGGATTTCGAAGCTCAGGGGCTGGTGGTCGGCATTCAGCAGGCGTTGGCCGTTGAGGTTCCAGCCGGCTTCTTTCAAGAGTCCCAATGCCTTGCGCAGAGTTTCCCGGGGAATACCGCGCCCGTCGGTCTTGGGCAAGCTGAAGGGTTCGGTGAGCAGTTTGGGTGGCAATTGATCCCGGTACGGCTTGAGCAGCAGCCATTCGTGGCCCACCGGCAGGCCGGTGGCGGAGAATTCGCTGTTGGGGTAATAGCTGAGGGTGCGCTTGTAGGCACCGCTGAACAGGGTGCGGTTGGTCCACTCGAAATCGAACATCAGCCCCAGGGCTTCACGCACCTTGACCTCGGCGAACGTGGCGCGCCGGGTGTTCATGAACAGGCCCTGGGTCTGGGTCGGAATCTGGTGGGGTATCTGCGCCTTGATCACATCGCCCCGGTTGACCGCCGGGAATTGATAGCCGTTGGCCCAGTTCTTGGCCTGGTGTTCGATGTAGATGTCGAACTCGCCGGCCTTGAAGGCTTCGAAGGCGACTTCGCTGTCACGGTAGAACTCTACGTCCATGCGGTCGTAGTTGTACTTGCCGCGATTGACCGGCAGGTCCTTGCCCCAATAGTCCTTGACCCGGTCGAACACCAGTTGGCGGCCTGGCTGCACTTTGGTGATGCGATACGGCCCGCTGCCCAGGGGCGGCTCGAAGGTCGTCGCCTTGAAGTCGCGGTCTTTCCAGTAATGCTGGGGCAACACCGGCAGCTCACCCAGGCGCAGGATCAGCAAGGGGTTGCCCGCGCGCTTGAAGACAAAGCGGATTTTCAGCGGGCTGAGAATGTCGACCCGCAGCACTTCCTGCAGGTTGGTGCGGTATTGCGGATGGCCATCCTTGAGCAGCGTCCGGTAGGAGAACGCCACGTCATAGGCGGTGATGGGCACGCCATCGTGGAACCGCGCTTCGGGGCGCAGGTTGAAGACGACCCAACTGCGGTCTTCGCTGTATTCCACCGACTGGGCGATCAGGCCGTAGCTCGACGTTGGCTCATCACCGGACGGTGCGTACTGGCCGGTTCCGACCATCAGCGGTTCGTTCAGCTCATTGATGCCGTATTGCAGGAAGTTGGGCGTGGAAACCGGGCTGCTGCCCTTGAACGTGTAGGGATTGAGCGTATCGAAGGTGCCGAATGCCATGACCCGCAAGACTCCGCCCTTGGGCGCTTGCGGGTTGACCCAGTCGAAGTGGGTGAATCTGGCCGGGTACTTGAGCGTGCCGAACTGCGCATAGCCATGGCTTTCGCTGATGGTTGCGCTGGCGGGAGAGCTCAAGGCCAGGCTGATCAGGAGCAGGAGGAGGGGACGTATCAAGTCTGAGATCCGATCCAGGCGGCTTGGGCTTTTATGGCCTGTACAGTAACAGCTTGTATCGGCAGGAAAAAGGCGGGGGGCCAAAGCGTCTCAGATTACTCGAAACTGGAGCGAGAATGCTTTTGTGGCGAGGGAGCTTGCTCCCGCTGGGTTGCGAAGCAACCCTGAACCTGGCACCTCGGTGTGACAGGTGGATTGGTCGTTGCTTTTGGGGCCGCTTCGCAGCCCAGCGGGAGCAAGCTCCCTCGCCACAAAAAGCCCTTCAGCCATTGAGGGGCTTAGTGCGGGGAATAGACCGTCAGCATCTGCCCAGGCTTGAGTGCCTTGCCCATTCGCGGGTTCCAGCGCTTGAGGTGCTGCATTTCCACATTGAAGCGCTTGGCGACGACGTACAACGAATCGCCCTGCTTGACCTTGTACTGGGTCTGCTTCTGCTGGTTCTTGCTGTTGGCGGCCACCACGGTGCTGATGCGCTTGCCGGTGCTCTTCGTGGGCTTGGCGTCCTGCATCACCAGGGTCTGGCCGACCTTGAGCTTGTGGCCGCTGAGTTTGTTCCAGCGCTGCAGGTCCTTGGTCTGGACGTTGTTGGCCTTGGCGATCTGGGCCAGGTTGTCGCCGCGCTTGACGCGGTAGGTGCGCCTGGCACCTTCCACTTCGCTGTCGTCGACGTTTTCAAAGACCGGTTTGAGCGCGCGCTGGCTGATCAGCTCTTCCGGGCGCATGGTCGACAGGCTGGCGGTCAGTAACTGGGCCTTGGACGTCGGCACCAGCAGGTGCTGGGGGCCGTCGATGGTGGTGCGCTGCTTGAAGGCCGGATTGAGCTGGAACAGCTCGTCTTCGTCGATGTTGGCCACCGCCGCGACCTTGGACAGGTCCATGCGCTGGTTGATCTCAACGACCTGGAAGTAGGGTTCGTTGGCGATCGGATTGAGGTTCACGCCATAGGCGTCGGGCGCGAGCACCACCTGGGACAGGGCCAGCAACTTCGGCACATAGGCCTGGGTCTCGCTGGGCAGTGGCAGGTTCCAGTAGTCGGTGGGCAGGCCCAGCTTCTCGTTGCGCTCAATGGCGCGGCTGACCGTGCCTTCACCGGCGTTGTAGGCCGCCAGTGCCAGCAACCAGTCGCCGTTGAACATGTCATGCAGGCGCGTCAGGTAGTCCATGGCGGCCGTGGTGGATGCGGTGATATCGCGTCGCCCGTCATAGAACCGGGTCTGGCGCAGGTTGAAGTAACGCCCCGTGGACGGGATGAATTGCCACAACCCCACCGCATTGGCCCGGGAATAGGCCATGGGGTTGTAGGCACTCTCGATCACCGGCAGCAGCGCCAGCTCCAGCGGCATGTTGCGTTCTTCGAGGCGTTCGACGATGTAATGGATGTACAGGCTGCCGCGCTCACCGGCGTTTTCCAGGAAGGAAGGGTTGCTGGCGAACCACAGGCGCTGTTGCTCGATACGCGGGTTGACGCCGGCCGTTTCCTGCAGCTGAAAGCCCTGGCGCATGCGTTCCCAGATGTCCTGGGGCACTTGGGGGCTGGGTTTCTCGGTGAGCCATACCGGCTTCTGTTTGGCGCGAGCGGCGATATTCGGGGTGTGCGCCGCGTCGGTCTGCGGCAGCTGGCTCGTGCTCTGGCAGCCCGCCAGGGTGGCGGACACAGCCACCGCGATGGCTTGAGCCAAGCGGGTCAATGTGTCTGACTGGACGGACCTGCGTATAGATGACGACATTGGCTGGAAGTAAGTTCCGGGCAAAAATGTCGGCCGATTCTAGGAAGCGCACCCCAACAGGTCAACCTTTCAGAATTTTTGTATCAATCGATAGCTCCCTTAGAACGTATCTTTCCAAGCCCTCAAGGCCGCAAAAACCTCACTCGGCGTCTGGTTTCGCTGGCCGTTCCGTTCGTCTGCTTTTTGTTTAACGGATGTTTCAGCGGTGCGCAGGAATGGATTGGTGAGTTTTTCCAGGGCCAGGGTCGAAGGTAGCGTCATGATGCCTTCGCTGCGTTGACGGCTGACTTTTTCCAGGCGGGCGGCGATATCCGGGTTGCCTGGCTCCACGGCGGCCGCGAACTTCAAATTGCTCAGGGTGTATTCATGGGTGCAGTAGACCAGCGTATCTTCAGGTAACGCGGCGAGGCGACCCAGGGAATGGTGCATCTGCGCGGGCGTGCCTTCGAAAAGCCGGCCGCAACCGGCGGCGAACAGGGTGTCGCCACAAAAGAGCAGGCCATGGTGGTAGTAGGCGATGTGCCCCAGGGTATGGCCCGGCACGGCGTAGACAGCGAAGTCCCAGCCGAGCACGCTGACCTGGTCGTTGTCATTCAGGGCCTGGTCCCGCGCCGGGATATTTTCGCTGGCCGGGCCGTAAACGGTGGCGTTCGTCGCATTCTTGAGCGCCTGGACGCCGCCGACATGATCATGGTGATGGTGGGTGATCAGGATGTCACTCAAGACCCAGCCCGGATGGGCGTCGAGCCAGGCCTGCACCGGCGCGGCGTCACCCGGGTCGACCACGGCGCAGCGCTGGGTGGAGTGATCCTGTAACAACCAGATGTAGTTATCGGTGAACGCGGGCAGGGCACTGATCTGTATCATCGCGGAATTCGCCAAGCGGAAAACAAAGGCGCATCTTAGAACTTCCTGACGCGTTGGAGAATGCAATGACCGATGAAGCGTTCGCTCAGGCTGATCCTGACTGGCTGGCGTTGATCAGCGCCGCCCGTGAATGGCTGTCCGGCCCTGTCGGGCAATTTTTGCTGGAAGAGGAACGGCGCATGCTCGAAGACGAGTTGGGCCGGTTCTTCGGCGGTTATCTGGTGCACTACGGGCCTTCGGCGCAAACACCGCCGTCGGCGCCGCAGGTCCAGCGCAACGTACGCCTGGGGGCGCCGTTGCCCGGGGTGGAAATCGTCTGCGAGGAGCAGGCCTGGCCGCTGAGCGAACATGCCGCCGATGTGGTGGTCATGCAGCATGGCCTGGATTTCTGCCTGTCGCCCCACGGTTTGTTGCGCGAAGCCGCCAGCAGCGTGCGCCCCGGCGGGCACTTGTTGATCATTGGCATCAACCCCTGGAGCACCTGGGGGTTGCGCCATGTATTCGCCCACGACGCCTTGCGCCAGGCCCGCTGCATCTCGGCGTCGAGGGTCGGCGACTGGCTCAACCTGCTGGGCTTCGCGCTGGAGAAACGCCGCTTCGGGTGCTATCGTCCGCCGCTTGCATCACCCAAGTGGCAGGCTCGCCTGGCCGGCTGGGAGCGCAAGGCCGGCGACTGGCAGCTGTCCGGCGGTGGTTTCTACCTGCTGGTGGCGCGCAAGATCGCGGTCGGGCTGCGCCCGGTGCGTCAGGCGCGACGCGAGCCGATGGGCAAGCTGATTCCCTTGCCCATGGCCAAGGTCAATCGTCGCCACATCGAGCCGTAAACTTTTTCTGAGGGTTCTTGTCGGCATTGGGCTTCGGGTGTTGTCGGGCCCGATGGGCGGGCCTTTGCATTTTTTCTGGATAGATTGGCATGAGCGATAGCGTAGAACTCTTCACTGATGGCGCCTGCAAGGGCAATCCCGGCCCGGGCGGCTGGGGCGCGTTGCTGGTGTGCAAGGGCGTGGAGAAGGAACTCTGGGGCGGCGAAGCCAATACCACCAACAATCGCATGGAACTGATGGGCGCCATCCGTGGCCTGGAAGAGCTCAAGCGGCCTTGCGATGTGCTGCTGGTGACCGACTCGCAGTACGTGATGAAAGGCATCAACGAGTGGATGGCCAACTGGAAGAAGCGTGGCTGGAAGACGGCGGCGAAGGAGCCGGTGAAAAACGCCGACCTCTGGAAACTGCTGGATGAGCAGGTCAATCGCCACAACGTCACCTGGAAATGGGTGCGCGGCCACATCGGCCACCATGGCAACGAACGGGCCGACCAGTTGGCCAATCGTGGGGTGGATGAGGTACGGGGCTACAAGCAGGCTTGATCCGCAACTCGTTGGGAGGGCTGGACAGGATGACACCTGTGGCGAGGGAGCTTGCTCCCGCTGGACTGCGAAGCAGGCCCCTTGGGCGGTCGCTGCGCAACCGAGCGGGAGCAAGCTCCCTCGCCACAAAAGCAGTCTCCGGCTAATCCTCCGCAGAGCGTGTTAAGATCCGCGCTTTTGCAAGACTGCCCGTTGAGAGCTGAACACTGATGGCCAACAGATCTGTAGTGCTGGATACCGAAACCACCGGCATGCCGGTGACCGATGGTCACCGGATTATCGAAATCGGTTGTGTCGAGCTGATCGGCCGTCGCCTGACCGGTCGCCATTTCCACGTTTACCTGCAACCGGACCGCGAAAGTGACGAGGGCGCTATCGGCGTCCACGGTATTACCAACGAATTCCTGGTGGGCAAGCCGCGTTTTGCCGAAGTGGCCGATGAGTTCTTCGAATTCATCCAGGGCGCGCAGTTGATCATCCACAACGCGGCGTTCGACGTGGGGTTCATCAACAACGAATTCGCGTTGATGGGCCAGCACGACCGGGCCGATATCACCCAGCATTGCACCATCCTCGATACCCTGATGATGGCCCGGGAACGGCATCCGGGTCAGCGCAACAGCCTCGATGCCTTGTGCAAGCGCTACGGCGTCGATAACTCCGGCCGTGAACTGCACGGCGCCTTGCTCGACTCCGAGATCCTGGCCGACGTCTACCTGACCATGACCGGCGGCCAGACCAGCCTGTCCCTGGCGGGTAACGCCTCGGACGGCAACGGTACCGGCGAAGGCTCCGGTAACCAGGCCACGGAAATTCGCCGTTTGCCCGTCGACCGCCAGCCATCGCGGATCATCCGCGCCAGCGAAAGCGACCTGGCCGAGCATGCCGCGCGTCTGGAAGCCATCGCCAAGTCCGCGGGTGCTCCGGCATTGTGGACACAGTTGGCCGAGGCGCAGGCTGCCGCGAACTGATGAAACCCTGTGAGAGCCATGTTGTTCATTCAAGGTAAGAAAAAACCTGTGGCGAGGGAGCTTGCTCCCGCTGGGCTGCCCAGCAGCCCCATTTTGTGAGCGCTTCGCACTCAAGCGGGAGCAAGCTCCCTCGCCACAATGACTCAGCCAGTCTTGAGTGAGCGACTGCATCCATCGTTCATTTCTCGCCACAATCGCCACGACCTTCTAACCTGAGGTAACGGGCAGGCTACGGATCCCGCTTGATGTGTGATGATTTGAAAGACAAGGGCAATGGATGGCACCACGCCGTTGGTTGCTTCAAGGAATGAGGACCTTCCCCAGTATGCGACCGGTCATGAACCCCAAGCACCCCGGACTGTCGGTGCGCATCGTCGATGATGGCTTTGCCGCCTACATCTGGGGCAGCGATTTCAGTTTTGAAGTCAGCGACTACGCGACGGCGCAGATCGGCCGTCCCGTCAGCCAGTGGCCGGTGACGCCCATCGTTCCCTATCGCAAGTGCTATGGCATCGATCCCGAGGAGTTCAGCAGCTTCCGCGATGCCCCGGACAGCGAAATTTTCATGGCTTATCTCGATGACCAGCCCGTAGGGCACCTGGTGGTCAGTACCAACTGGAACGGCTATGCCCATATCGACGAGCTGGCGGTACACGCCCCGGCCCGTCGCCACGGGGTGGCCAAGGCTTTGCTCGATGTCGCCCAGTTCTGGAGCCGCAAGAAAAAACTGCCGGGTATCATGCTCGAGACCCAGAACAACAATCTGGGCGCCTGCCGGCTCTATGAGCGTTGCGGTTACGTGCTCGGCGGTATCGATCACCTGCGCTATCGCGGCATTGACCGGCATACCGCCGAAGTGGCGCTGTTCTGGTACCGGCTGTTCGACGACCCGCTGGGCATGTCGATCAGTGGCTCAGCAACGCCTCGGCTTGTTCCGTAATCCGTTCCAGCAGCGATTGAAGGGCGGGAGAAGAGGGCGCGCCGTTGAGGCTCAAGGCATAGAGGCCAATCGCGATGGCGGGCGATACCGGGCAGACGTCGAGGCCGCCGTCCTTGGCGCCCGAGGCGGTGAACGGGTCGACGATGGCCAGGCCTTCGCCGGCCTCGACCATGGCGCGCATCATCTGATGAGTCTGGACGCGGATCTGGATCATGGGCGCCGGACGCAGCGCCGCCAGCTTATGCTCGAACGCAGGGCTCAGCGGGTCATGGCCATCCAGGCCCACCAACGGCTGGCCCGCCAGGTCCTGCAACGAAATGTACTTTTGCCGGGGTTGCAGCCAGCCGTGGGGCGCGAGCAATTGCAGCTTGCCCTGGGCGATCATCTGACAATGAATGTCGGGGTGTTCAGGGTCGTGCAGGCTCAGGCCCAGATCGCTTTCGCGCAACAACAGGCTGTGGACGATGTCGCGGGTCGGTTGGCTGAGCAGGGTGCACGGCGCTTCCGGATGGCGACGACGCAAGGCGGCGATGCTCTGGGGCAGCAACTGTTGGGCCAGCGGCGGGGTGCAGATAATGCGCAAGGGCGCTGCCTGATGATGTTTCAGGCTGCTGGCCAGGCGCTGCACCGGTTCGAGGGTGTCGTACACCCGCGTGATGCCGTCGCGCAATTCAAGGGTTTCCCGGGTGGCCTGCAAGCGCCCGCGTACGCTGGCAAACAGCATGAAGCCCAACTGGGCCTCGGCATCGCGCAGGATCGCCTCGACCTCCGCCACCGGCAATTGCAGCCATT
The DNA here is from genome assembly GCF_059579345.1 of Pseudomonas sp. FSO-7. Lineage (NCBI taxonomy): Bacteria > Pseudomonadati > Pseudomonadota > Gammaproteobacteria > Pseudomonadales > Pseudomonadaceae > Pseudomonas > Pseudomonas sp. FSO-7. Next base: position 2,908,602 of record NZ_CM184193.1, read on the forward strand.
CGGCCGCCGTGCCGAGGTGGCCGGTCTGCAAAAGCGCCTGGATCACTTCGATGTGGCGTAAACGCATGCAAGAAGTCCATGTTCGGCGGGTGAGCCATTGAGTGGCTGAATCCTAACCCAAGTCCGGGCATGACTTCTGCTCATAACCAACGGTTATGAAGCTATTTGCGTTTCAGTGGGCGTCTGAGTTGGCAGTGGCGTCTCCGGTTCGCGCGTCAATTCGATTTTAGATTGCACCAGCTCGAATTTGCCGTCGTCGAGCTTGTTGACGCGATCACCGATCGCCAACTTATAGGTGGTGACAGGCTCCTTGCCGTGTCCGTCGGGCGACGGGGTCGATTCCTGAAACTCATGCACCGAATAGACGCGACCTTCGGCGTCCCGCGCATGAAATTGTCCGACAAGTACTGCTGCCATTGCTTAGAACCTCTGGAAATAAATCACTCGATTTGCGGTTCTGTAGACCTTAGTCAAGCGCGGTAAGTTTTCCTACATGAAAAAAATAGTCCAGCCGGCCGGTTTTTGTCGCTCCGCTGGTCCAATTGTCACCCCGATCATCTATAACTACAGGCTCCTTTGAGCCGACAGTCGAGAAGCCTCTCATGAGTAATGTCTACACAGTGGCCGTTTTGGTGGGCAGCCTGCGCAAGGCATCGATCAACCGCAAGGTCGCGCTGGCACTGGCTGACCTGGCGCCAGCCAACCTCAAGCTGAATATCATTGAGATCGGCGAGTTGCCGCTCTACAACGAAGACATCGATGTTTCCCCTCCGGCAGCCTACAGCACTTTCCGTCAGCAGGTGGCCGCGGCCGATGCCTTGTTGTTCGTCACACCGGAGTACAACCGTTCGGTGCCGGCGCCATTGAAAAATGCCATCGATGTGGGGTCGCGCCCCTACGGCAAGAGTTGCCTGAGCGGCAAACCGGGCGCGGTGATCAGTGCTTCGCCGGGCGCCATTGGTGGTTTCGGCGCCAATCATCATTTGCGCCAGTCGCTGGTGTTCCTTGACGTGCCCTGCATGCAGCAGCCGGAAGCCTACCTGAGCGGCGCCGGGACGGCGTTTGACGAGGCGGGCAACCTGTCGGAGTCGGTACGGCCGTTCCTGCAGATATTCATCGACGCCTATGGCAAGTGGGTCGAGCAGCACAAGAAGGCCTGAAGGCCCTCTGGAACTTCAAGCCAAGCAGTTGTGGTGAGGGGATTTATCCCCGCTGGGGCGCGAAGCGCCCCCATTCAAATTGTCTGACACTCCAAGGTGTTGGGTTTGGGGTGCTTCACAGCCCAGCGGGGATAAATCCCCTCGCCACACATGCATCTGCATCGGCCATTCAATCCGCGCTTTACTGGATATTCGAAATTTCCCTATATTCGCCCCTTCGCACCACTAGGCCATCCTTCGTCATGTCCGTATCCCACAATCGCGTCGATGCCTTCAATTTGAGCGCCATGGCTGATCGCCCGCTGGCACATCGCTGCTGACTTCCTCTTTCAACCCTCCTTTCAAGGCTGTTGCGCATGCTGATCGCGTCGTTGATTTTCCTGCTGACCATTACGTTGGTGATCTGGCAGCCCAAGGGGCTGGGCGTTGGCTGGAGCGCGACGTTGGGCGCGCTGCTGGCCTTGTTGAGCGGGGTGGTGCAGGTCGGTGACATTGCGCTGGTCTGGCAGATCATCTGGAACGCTACCGGCACGTTTGTCGCGCTGATCATCATCAGCCTGTTGTTGGACGAGGCGGGGTTTTTCGCCTGGGCGGCCCTGCATGTGGCCCGCTGGGGCAAGGGCAGCGGGCGCAAGCTGTTTGCGTTCATGGTGCTGCTGGGGGCGCTGGTGTCGGCGTTGTTCGCCAATGACGGGGCGGCGTTGATCCTGACGCCCATCGTGATTTCGATGCTGCTGGCGTTGCGGTTTTCCCCGGCGGCGACCCTCGCGTTCGTGATGGGCGCCGGCTTCATTGCCGACAGCGCGAGCCTGCCGCTGGTGGTGTCGAACCTGGTGAACATCGTCTCGGCGGACTTCTTTGGCATTGGTTTCAACCGCTATGCGGCGGTCATGGTGCCGGTGAACCTGGTCAGCGTGGCGGCCAGCCTGGCGATCTTGCTGTGGTTCTTTCGTCGCGACATCCCGCGCGACTACGACCCCGATCAACTGGATGACCCGGCGACGGCGATCCACGACAAGGCAACGTTTTATGCCGGCTGGGCGGTGCTGGTGATCCTGCTGCTGGGCTGCTTTGCCCTGGAACCGCTGGGGATTCCCATCAGTGCGATCTCGGCGGTCTGTGCTGCGTTGCTGCTGGCGGTCGCCGCCCGCGGCCACAAGATCTCCACCCGCAAGGCGATGAAGGAAGCGCCCTGGCAGATCGTGATCTTCTCCCTCGGCATGTATCTGGTGGTCTACGGCCTGCGCAACGCCGGGCTGACCGGCTACCTGGCCCATTGGCTCGACGGTTTCGCCGAATATGGCGTGTGGGGCGCAGCCATGGGCACCGGTGTGCTGACGGCGTTGCTCTCGTCGGCCATGAACAATTTGCCGACGGTGCTGATCGGCGCCTTGTCCATCGACGCCAGCCAGGCCACCGGGGTGGTGAAGGAGGCGATGATCTACGCCAACGTCATCGGCAGCGACCTGGGCCCGAAAATCACCCCGATCGGCAGCCTGGCGACCTTGCTGTGGCTGCATGTGCTGGCGCGCAAGAACATCCAGATCGGCTGGGGGTATTACTTCAAGGTCGGGATCGTGCTGACGGTGCCGGTGTTGCTGGTGACGTTGGCGGCGCTGGCTGTGCGGTTGTCCTTTTAGACCGAGTTGGCTTCATCGCGAGCAAGCTCGCTCCCACAAGGGTTTGTGTGGATTTCCAATCCTGCAGCAACACAAATCCAATGTGGGAGCGAGCTTGCTCGCGATGAGGCTCTGGCAGGCAGCGCAAGGCTCAGCCATTGCCCGGCACATTCGGCCAAAGATCCGCCACCAGGAACACCCGCTCGGCTTCTTCCCACTCGCCCTCGGCGTTTTCGCTCAGGCGCACCATCAACTGCGCCGGCGCCATGGGGTCCAGGGCCATTCGCCAGGCGTCCAGTTGCGCAGTGCTCCAGGTTTGCTCGGCTGGATAATGCGCCGGGGCCAGCCAGGCGGCGCGGGGCAGGGGTTGCCAGCGGCCCGGCGGACGTTGGGCGATAAACGCAAGCCAGTCCCGTTGATGCAGCCAGCGACCGCGCAAATGCCTGGGGTGGGCACCGGCCGGTGGTTCGGCCTGGCCCGGCCAGGGGTATAGCAAATACCCGCCCAGCCAGAGTTCGGAGCGAAACAGTTCGAGGCCCGAGGGCTCGACCCCCAGGGCTGCCAGGGCCTCGCGGCTTTCCGGGCGGGCCGAGATCGGCAGTTGGTGTTCGCGCAGATGCGCCAGCTTGCGGTCGAGCCGGTCATGGCAACCCGGCCCCAGCCATTGCGCGGCGTCCAACCCGTTTCCGTGCTGGGGGCCGAGGTACAACTTGATGGCCAGTTCCAGGTGGTGGATGCCGTCGCGATCGCGCAGCAACAGGTCCAGCTCGCCCAGGGTATGGCCTTCGCGGCGGATCGGCAGGTTCGCGGCGATCAATTCGATGCCCGGGGCGTGTTGCACGGCAAACTGCCACAGCCTTTCGTAATACAGGCCCAGGCGTCGCGTTCGCCCTTGGGACAGGCAATGCAGCAATGGGTAGCTGTCGCGGTCCAGTTGCCGCAACCAGTGTTGCAGTTGCCCAGGCTCTTGCACCCAGTCACTGCCGGCCAGGGGATGGCGCTGGGGCCAGGGCGTGTCGATGAGCATCGGCGGGGCGATGATCGCCCACGCGAGGTCGCGCACTTCGGGGTGGCGCAGGCGACGGGGCAAGTCCAGCAATTCAGGGAACAGGATCATCTTGCGAGCATAGCCGTTGCGTTGAAGGCTTAAAGGATTTTGTCTACGGCGCGCTTTCGCCCATAATCGTGTTTTTCGCCCGCCGCAGACCTTCGCAGGAGCCTCATGGAGCAATTTCGCAATATCGGCATCATCGGTCGCCTGGGCAGTTCGCAGGTGCTGGACACCGTTCGCCGTCTCAAACGTTTCCTCCTGGAGCGGCACCTGCATGTGATCCTCGAAGATACCATCGCCGAAGTGCTGCCGGGCCATGGCCTGCAGACGTCGTCGCGCAAGATGCTCGGCGAAGTCTGTGACATGGTCATCGTGGTCGGTGGCGACGGCAGCCTGCTGGGGGCCGCCCGGGCCCTGGCACGGCACAATATCCCGGTGCTGGGGATCAACCGCGGCAGCCTGGGGTTCCTCACCGATATCCGCCCTGACGAGCTGGAGGTCAAGGTCGCCGAGGTCCTGGACGGCCACTACCTGGTGGAAAACCGCTTCCTGCTGCAAGCCGAGGTCCGCCGTCACGCCGAGGCCATCGGCCAGGGCGATGCCCTCAACGACGTGGTGCTGCACCCTGGCAAATCCACGCGCATGATCGAATTCGAGTTGTACATCGACGGCCAGTTCGTCTGCAGCCAGAAGGCCGACGGCCTGATCGTCGCCACCCCCACCGGGTCCACGGCCTATGCGCTGTCGGCTGGGGGGCCGATCATGCACCCCAAGCTCGACGCTATTGTGATTGTGCCCATGTACCCCCATACCTTGTCTGGGCGACCGATTGTGGTCGATGGCAACAGTGAGCTGAAAATCGTCGTGTCCAAGGATATGCAGATCTACCCGCAAGTGTCCTGTGACGGCCAGAACCATTTCACCTGCGCGCCGGGTGACACCATCACCGTCAGCAAAAAAGCGCAGAAGCTGCGCCTGATCCACCCGCTGGATCACAATTACTACGAAGTCTGCCGGACCAAGCTCGGCTGGGGCAGTCGGTTGGGGGGTGGAGGCGACTGATGCTCGATCCTGCGCGCAGTTACGATTTGATCGGTGACGTGCACGGATGCGCCCTGACCCTGGAACACCTGCTGGACCGACTCGGTTACCAAAAGCAGGGCGGGGTCTGGCGTCATCCGTCGCGCATGGCCGTGTTCCTGGGGGACATCATCGACCGTGGCCCGCGGATTCGCGAGGCGCTGCACATCGTCCATGACATGGTCGTGGCCGGCCAGGCGCTGTGCATCATGGGCAACCACGAGTTCAACGCCCTGGGCTGGAGCACACCGGCATTGCCGGGCAGCGGCCAGCGCTACGTGCGCGAACACACGCCGCGCCATGCCCGGCTGCTCAACGAGACCCTGACCCAGTTCGAGCAGCATCCCGTCGACTGGCATGACTTCCTCAAATGGTTCTATGAGCTGCCGCTGTTTGTCGACGCCGGCCGTTTCCGAGTGGTGCATGCCTGTTGGGATGCCGGCCTGATCGAACCGCTGCGCGGCCTGTTCCCGGACGGTTGCGTCGACGAGCATTTCCTCCAGGCCTCGGCGCAACCGGGCAGTTTTGCCTGCACGGTGTTCGATCGCTTGCTGCGCGGCACGGACATGCGCCTGCCCCATGGCCTGACGCTGACCGGTGGCGATGGCCTGACCCGTTCGTTTTTCCGCACCAAGTTCTGGGAAGACAACCCACAGACCTATGGCGACATCGTGTTCCAGCCCGACGCCTTGCCGGAGCCGGTGGCCCGCACGCCGCTGTCGCCGGATGAAAAGAACAACCTGCTGCGCTATGGCGTCGATGAGCCATTGTTGTTCGTCGGCCACTATTGGCGCAGCGGCAAACCCGCGCCGATCCGCCCGAACCTGGCCTGCCTGGATTACAGCGCGGTGCTCTACGGCAAGCTGGTCGCCTATCGCCTCGACCAGGAAACCCGCCTGGATCCGCACAAGTTCGTCTGGGTCGATGTCGAGCGGCCGGAGGTGGTGCAATGAGTGCTGTCGCGGTTTTGCGTCTGCCCCTGGCCGTGGACCTGAGCGGCTTCGTCAAGCTGCTGCAACGCATGCAGGTGCCCCATCGCGTCAGCGAAGAGGCGGGCGAGCAGGTGCTCTGGGTGCCGGATGAGATCTGTGAGGACGTGCGTTCGTTGTACGCACGTTTTCCCACCGGCGACCCCGATCAGCAGTTGGAGCTGCCGGACACGGGCGGGACTTCCCGGCGAGCGGGGTTCGTCCAGCAACTGACCCGCAGTCCGGTAACGGCCGTGGTGCTGTTGCTGAGCCTGATCGTCAGCGCCGTCACCCTGCTGGGGGACAATCTCGAGACTCTGCGCTGGCTGACCTTCCTCGAATTCCACGTCGTTGGCGATTACATCCAGTTCACGCCGTTGGCCGATAGCCTGGCGGCGGGGCAGTGGTGGCGCCTGGTGACGCCGATGCTGATTCATTTCGGCTTCCTGCACATCGCCATGAACGGCATGTGGTACTGGGAACTGGGGCGGCGGATCGAAGCGCGCCAGGGCGGTATCAACCTGTTGGGACTGACGTTGCTGTTCAGCCTCGTCTCCAATTTCGCCCAGTACTTTTTCAGCGGCCCGACGTTGTTCGGTGGGTTGTCGGGGGTGTTGTACGGCCTGCTGGGCCATTGCTGGATCTACCAGTTGCTCGCACCGAACCCGGCCTACCACTTGCCCCGTGGGGTGTTGGTGATGATGCTGGTGTGGTTGCTGCTGTGCCTGTCCGGGCTGGTTTCGCTGATCGGTTTCGGTGAAATCGCCAATGCGGCCCACGTCGGCGGGCTGCTCGTCGGGTGCTTCACGGGTTTGTTGGGCGGGCTGTTCGCTCGCCGTAAAATGGCCCTTTGACCGGCGCCTGTGCCTTTTGAGAATGCGCGATTTGCGCGGAGAACCCATGTCTTCCTTCAATGAAATGATCAAGAACATCACCCCCGACATCTACCAGAGCCTGAAACTGGCGGTGGAAATCGGTAAATGGGCCGATGGCAACAAGCTCACCGCCGAGCAGCGCGAGCTGTCGTTGCAGGCCATGATCGCCTGGGAAATCCAGAACCTGCCCGAAGACGAGCGCACCGGCTACATGGGCCCGCAGGAGTGCCAGTCGAAGTCGACCCCCGTTCCGAATATCCTGTTCAAGTCGGACGCCATCCATTGATCGAGATTGGCCGCGGTGCAATCAGCAAGATGTCGGCGCGCCTTGACGGGCCGACCGTTCAATACGCCTTTCGCCTGGGCGATACCGAGGTGCCCGTCAACCCGTTGATTGGCAGCACGGTGCGCCTGGAGTACCTCGGTGCGATCCACTGCACCCATTGCGGACGTCGGACCAAGACCAGCTTCAGCCAGGGTTATTGCTACCCTTGCATGACCAAGCTGGCCCAGTGTGACCTGTGCATCATGAGCCCCGAGCGTTGCCATTTCGACGCAGGCACTTGCCGTGACCCGGCCTGGGGCGAGCAATTCTGCATGACCGATCATGTGGTCTACCTGGCCAATTCCTCGGGCGTGAAGGTCGGCATCACCCGCGCCACGCAATTGCCGACCCGCTGGCTGGACCAGGGCGCCAGCCAGGCGCTGCCCATCCTGCGGGTCGCCACCCGCCAGCAATCGGGATTTGTCGAAGACCTGTTCCGCAGCCAAGTGGCGGACAAGACCAACTGGCGTGCCTTGCTCAAGGGCGACGCGGCAGCGGTGGACCTGCCGGCGATCCGCGACGCGCTGTTCGAAAGCTGCGCCCAGGGATTGCAGGGCTTGCAGGAACGATTCGGCCTGCAAGCGATCCAGACCATAGCGGACGTCGAGCCCATCGAGATCCGTTATCCGGTGGAGCAATACCCGACCAAGATCGTCAGCTTCAACCTGGACAAGAACCCGATCGCCGAAGGCACGCTGCTGGGGATCAAGGGCCAATACCTGATTTTCGACACTGGCGTGATCAACATTCGTAAATACACGGCCTACCAGCTCGCCGTGCATCAGTAGAAGGATTCGACCCATGCGCACCGAACAACCGAAGATGATTTACCTCAAGGACTATCAGGCCCCCGAGTACCTGATCGACGAAACACACCTGACCTTCGAGTTGTTCGAGGACCACAGCCTGGTCCATGCGCAACTGGTGATGCGCCGCAACCCCGAGCGCGGCGCCGGGCTGCCACCGCTGGTGCTCGATGGCCAGCACCTGGAGCTGGTCTCACTCAAGCTCGACGACGCCGACCTGGGGCAGGGCGACTATCAACTGGACGACAGCCACCTGACCGTGCACCCCAAGGCCCAGGCCTTCACGGTCGACACCACGGTCAGAATCCACCCGGAAACCAACACCGCCCTGGAAGGCCTGTACAAATCCGGCAGCATGTTCTGCACCCAGTGCGAGGCCGAAGGGTTCCGCAAGATCACCTATTACCTCGACCGCCCGGATGTGATGAGCAAGTTCACCACCACTGTGGTGGCCGAGCAGCACAGCTATCCGGTGCTGCTGTCCAACGGCAACCCGGTCGCCAGCGGCCCCGGCGAAGACGGTCGGCACTGGGCGACCTGGGAAGACCCGTTCAAGAAGCCGGCCTACCTGTTTGCCCTGGTGGCCGGTGACCTGTGGTGCGTCGAAGACACCTTCACCACCATGACCGGGCGTAATGTGGCGCTGCGTATCTACGTCGAGCCGGAAAACATCGACAAATGCCAGCACGCCATGACCAGCCTGAAGAAGTCGATGCGCTGGGACGAAGAGGTGTACGGGCGCGAGTACGACCTGGACATCTTCATGATTGTCGCGGTCAACGACTTCAACATGGGCGCCATGGAGAACAAGGGCCTCAATATCTTCAACTCCAGTGCCGTGCTGGCCCGCGCCGAAACCGCCACCGATGCCGCGCACCAGCGGGTCGAGGCGATCGTTGCCCACGAATATTTCCATAACTGGTCGGGCAACCGCGTGACCTGCCGCGACTGGTTCCAACTGTCGCTCAAGGAAGGTTTCACGGTGTTCCGCGACGCCGGGTTCTCGGCCGACATGAACTCCGCCACCGTCAAGCGCATCCAGGACGTGGCGTACCTGCGCACCCACCAGTTCGCCGAAGACGCCGGCCCCATGGCCCACCCGGTGCGTCCGGACAGTTTTATCGAGATCTCCAACTTCTACACCCTGACCGTGTACGAAAAGGGCTCGGAAGTGGTCGGCATGATCCACACCCTGCTGGGGCCTGAGGGTTTCCGCAAGGGCAGTGACCTGTACTTCGAACGCCACGACGGCCAGGCCGTGACCTGCGACGACTTCATCAAGGCCATGGAAGATGCCAATGGCGTCGATCTGGCCCAGTTCAAGCGCTGGTACAGCCAGGCCGGTACGCCACGACTGGCGGTGAGCGAGTCTTACGACTCCACCGCCAAGACCTACAGCCTGACCTTCCGCCAGAGCTGCCCGCCGACCCCGGACAAGCAGGAAAAGCTGCCGTTCGTGATTCCCGTCGAACTTGGCCTGCTGGACAGCCAAGGCGCCGAAATCCCGTTGCGCCTGGCCGGTGAAGCCGCTGCGAGTGGCACGTCCCGGGTGATCTCGGTGACCGAAGCCGAGCAGACCTTCACCTTTGTCGACATCGCCGAACAACCTTTGCCATCGTTGCTGCGCGGTTTCTCGGCGCCGGTGAAACTGAGCTTCCCGTACAACCGCGACCAGCTGATGTTCCTGATGCAGCACGACAGCGACGGTTTCAACCGCTGGGATGCCGGCCAGCAATTGTCGGTGCAGGTGTTGCAGGAACTGATTGCCCAGCATCAGCAGGGCACCAGCCTGTCGTTGGATCCGCGTCTGGTCAGCGCCTTGCGCACGGTGCTGTCGGACGAATCCCTGGATCAGGCTATGGTCGCGGAAATGCTCTCGCTGCCAAGCGAAGCCTATCTGACCGAAATCAGCGAAGTGGCCGACGTCGAGGCGATCCATGCCGCTCGCGAGTTCGCCCGCCAGCAATTGGCCGATAACCTGTTCGAAGCCTTGTGGCTGCGTTATGAAGCCAACCGCGACCTGTCGAAACGCACGCCATACGTGGCCGAGGCCGAGCATTTCGCCCGTCGCGCGTTGCAGAACATTGCGTTGTCGTACCTGATGCTCACCGGCAAGCCTGAGGTGCTGAGTGCGACCCTGGAGCAGTTCGACAGCGCCGACAACATGACCGAACGCCTGACTGCGCTGGCGGTGCTGGTCAACTCGCCATTCGAGACCGAGAAAGTCCACGCCCTGGAAGTGTTCGCGGAAAACTTCAAGGGCAACCCGCTGGTCATGGACCAATGGTTCAGTGTCCAGGCCGGCAGCCCGTTGCCGGGCGGCCTGGCGCGGGTCAAGGCGCTGATGGAGCACCCGGCGTTCAACATCAAGAACCCGAACAAGGTCCGGGCGCTGGTGGGGGCGTTTGCCGGGCAGAACCTGATCAACTTCCACGCGGCCGACGGTTCGGGTTATCGCTTCCTGGCGGACCTGGTCATCCAGCTCAATGGTTTCAACCCGCAGATCGCTTCCCGGCAACTGGCCCCGCTGACCCGCTGGCGCAAATACGACAGCGCCCGCCAGGCGCTGATGAAAGCCGAACTGGAGCGCATCCTGGCGTCCGGCGGGCTATCCGCCGATGTGTTCGAGGTGGTGAGCAAGAGCCTGGCATAAACAGGCACTGCGTTACCTGTGTGGCGAGGGAGCTTGCTCCCGCTGGCCTGCGAAGCAGGCCTGATCCTGATTCACTTTCGCTGCAAATAGCGGGTGGGCCAAGATCAGGGAGTCCTTCGGCCTCCAGCGGGAGCAAGCTCCCTCGCCACATTCATCACCCTCACGAATGTCTTCCGATTCACCCTTGGCGATATCCTCCCGGTTAACAAAAGATAACGCGGTGTCGATTGTCAGACCTTTCGAAAGCCCGATAGGATAGGTCAGCTTCCGAAGTGGCTCTAGATTGCAGGTTTCAGGACTATGCTCCAGGACTGGCAACATACCAAGCCATAACAATAATAATGGGGGAAAGGTCTATGAATGAGCCTGTCATGGCTGTGGGCCGCTGCCGGCCGCCGATGCTGCGCAGAGTCGCGTTGCTGGCTTCGGCGCTCTCGCTGCTGGGCTCTGCGCTGTTGTCGGCACCGGTGATGGCCGTTGCGGCGTCGACGTCCGATGTCATCTATTCCGTCGAATCGGCCAAGGCCAGCAAAACCCTGATGCTCGATGTGGTCCACGCCGGCCAGCGCCTGGTGGCGGTCGGTGATCGTGGGCACATTGTCTATTCCGACGACCAGGGCACGTCCTGGACCCAGGCCAAGGTGCCGACCCGCCAACTGCTCACTGCGGTATTTTTCGTCGACGACAAGCATGGCTGGGCCGTTGGGCACGACGCGCAGATCCTCGCCAGCGACGACGGTGGCAGCACCTGGACCAAGCAGTTCGAAGACCTCACCCGTGAAGCGCCGCTGCTGGATGTCTGGTTCAAGGACGCCAACAGTGGTTTTGCCGTGGGGGCGTACGGCGCGCTGTACGAGACCACCGACGGCGGCAAGCACTGGGAAGACGCCAGCGATCGCCTCGACAACGAAGACCAGTTCCACCTCAATGCGATCGCGGCCGTGAAGGACGCCGGGCTGTTCATTGTCGGCGAGGCCGGCAGCATGTTCCGCTCCGCCGACGGGGGCCAGACCTGGGAGAAGGTCGAAGGTCCGTACGAAGGCTCGCTGTTCGGAGTCATTGGCACCGCCCAGCCTTCGACACTGCTGGCCTACGGCTTGCGCGGCAACCTGTACCGTTCCACCGATTTTGGCGGAACCTGGGAGCAGGTCGAGCTCAAGGCCGCCCGGGGTAGCCTGGAGTTCGGCCTGTCGGGCGCCACGCTGCTGGCGGACGGTTCCATCGTGATTGTCGGCAACGGCGGCAGCGTGGTGCGCAGTACCGACGACGGCGAGACCTTCAGCGTGTTCAACCGCCCGGACCGAATCTCCGTGGCGGCCGTCACGGCGGCAGGCAACGGCAACCTGATCCTGGCGGGGCAAGGCGGCGTGCGCGCCAGCACCTCCACCGGCGCCGAACTGAGCAAATGAGTCAGGCCTGCAAGACGGGCATAAAAACAAGAAGGCGGACCCCATGAGCAGTCATCATCAAGACAAGGCGACGTTCCTCGAGCGCCTGATTTTCAACAACCGCCCGGCAGTGATCATCATTTGCCTGCTGGTCAGCATTTTCCTGTTCTGGCAGGCCACGCTGATCCGCCCCTCCACCAGTTTTGAAAAAATGATCCCCCTCGAGCACCCCTTCATCCAGAAGATGCTCGAGCACCGCAACGACCTGGCGAACCTGGGCAACACGGTGCGCATTTCCGTGGAGGCCACCAATGGCGATATTTTCTCCAAGGAGTACATGGAGACCCTGCGCCAGATCCACGACGAAGTCTTCTACATCTCCGGTGTCGACCGTTCCGGGCTCAAGTCGTTATGGAGCCCGAGCGTGCGCTGGACCGAAGTGACGGAGGAGGGCTTCGCCGGCGGCGAGGTGATCCCCCAGAGCTATAACGGTTCGGCCGACAGCCTCGACCTGCTGCGCAACAACGTGCTCAAGTCCGGCCAGGTCGGGCGCCTGGTGGCCAACGACTTCAAGTCGAGCATCATCGACATTCCGCTGCTGGAGTCCTATCCCGACCCGCAGGACCAGGGCAAGTTGCTCGCTCTCGACTATCGGAAGTTTTCCCACGAGCTTGAAGACAAGATCCGCAACAAGTTCGAAGCCCAGAACCCGAATGTGCAGATCCATATCGTCGGCTTCGCCAAGAAAGTCGGTGATCTGATCGACGGCCTGGTCATGGTGGTGCTGTTCTTCGGCGTGGCCTTCGTCATCACCCTGATCCTGTTGTACTGGTTCACCAACTGCATGCGCAGCACCGTGGCGGTGTTGACCACCACCCTGGTGGCGGTGGTCTGGCAACTGGGGCTGATGCACGCGGCCGGTTTCGGCCTGGACCCGTACTCGATGCTGGTGCCGTTCCTGATCTTCGCCATCGGCATTTCCCACGGGGTGCAGAAAATCAACGGCATCGCCTTGCAGTCCAGCGAGGCGGACAACGCCCTGACAGCGGCACGGCGCACCTTCCGCCAATTGTTCCTGCCGGGGATGATCGCGATCCTGGCGGACGCCGTGGGCTTCATCACCTTGCTGATCATCGACATCGGCGTGATCCGCGAACTGGCCATTGGCGCTTCCATCGGCGTGGCGGTGATCGTGTTCACCAACCTGATCCTGCTGCCGGTGGCGATCTCCTACGCCGGCATCAGCAAGCGTGCGATCGAGCGCAGCAAGAAAGACGCGACCCGCGAACATCCGTTCTGGCGCCTGCTGTCGAACTTCGCCAGCGCCAAGGTCGCGCCGGTGTCCATTGCCCTGGCGGTGATCGCTTTTGGCGGTGGCCTCTGGTACAGCCAGAACCTGAAGATCGGCGACCTGGACCAGGGCGCCCCGGAACTGCGTCCGGACTCGCGCTACAACCAGGACAACAACTTCATCATCAGCAATTACTCCACCAGTTCCGATGTGCTGGTGGTGATGGTCAAGACCAAGGCCGAAGGTTGCTCGCGCTATGAAGCCATGGCCCCCATCGACGAACTGATGTGGAAGATGCAGAACACCGAGGGCGTGCAATCGGCGATTTCCCTGGTGACCGTGTCCAAGCAAATGATCAAGGGCATGAACGAGGGCAACCTGAAATGGGAGACCTTGTCGCGCAACCCTGACGTGCTGAACAACTCCATCGCCCGGGCCGATGGCCTGTACAACAACAGCTGCTCCCTGGCGCCGGTGCTGGTGTTCCTCAACGACCACAAGGCCGAGACCCTGGACCGCGCAGTGAAGGCGGTGCAGGACTTCGCCAAGGAAAACAACCGCGATGGCCTGGAGTTCATCCTTGCCGCCGGTAACGCCGGCATCGAGGCGGCCACCAATGAAGTGATCAAGGAATCGGAACTGACCATCCTGATCCTGGTGTACATCTGCGTGGCGACCATGTGCATGATCACCTTCCGTTCCTGGGCGGCGACGCTGTGCATCGTGCTGCCACTGGTACTGACATCGGTGCTGGGCAACGCCCTGATGGCCTTCATGGGCATTGGCGTGAAGGTCGCGACCTTGCCGGTGGTGGCCCTGGGCGTGGGGATCGGCGTGGACTACGGCATCTACATCTACAGTCGTCTGGAGAGTTTCCTGCGGGCCGGGTTGCCGCTGCAGGAGGCTTACTACCAGACACTGAAATCCACCGGCAAGGCGGTGCTGTTCACCGGTTTGTGCCTGGCCATCGGCGTGTGCACCTGGATCTTCTCGGCCATCAAGTTCCAGGCCGACATGGGCTTGATGCTGACGTTCATGCTGCTGTGGAACATGTTCGGTGCGCTGTGGCTGCTGCCGGCGCTGGCGCGGTTCCTGATCAAGCCGGAGAAGCTGGCGGGGCAGAAGGGCAATTCGTTGTTTGCGCATTGATCGAGGGCGAACCTGCCCAGCACAGCCCTAGTGGCGACCCCATGTGGGAGCGAGCTTGCTCGCGATAGCGGTGTGACAGTCAATGAAGGTGTTGCTGTCCGTCCGTCATCGCGAGCAAGCTCGCTCCCACAGGTTTTGCTGGTGCCCATAGACTGATCATTCCAGCCAAACACCTGTGGCGAGGGAGCTTGCTCCCGCTTGAGTGCGCAGCACTCACAACAGAAAGGGCTGCTTCGCAACCCAGCGGGAGCAAGCTCCCTCGCCACGATGAATCACCCCCCACGTCTAGTGGCGAACCCATGTGGGAGCGAGCTTGCTCGCGATAGCGGTGTGACAGTCAATGAAGGTGTTGGATGTCGTCCGCCATCGCGAGCAAGCTCGCTCCCACAGGTTTTGCTGGTGCCCATAGACTGATCATTCCAGCCAAACACCTGTGGCGAGGGAGCTTGCTCCCGCTTGAGTGCGCAGCACTCACAACAGAAAGGGCTGCTTCGCAACCCAGCGGGAGCAAGCTCCCTCGCCACGATGAATCACCCCCCACGTCTAGTGGCGAACCCATGTGGGAGCGAGCTTGCTCGCGATAGCGGTGTGGCAGTCAATGAAGGTGTTGCTGTCCGTCCGTCATCGCGAGCAAGCTCGCTCCCACAGGTTTTGCTGGTGTCCATAGACTGATCATTCCAGCCAAACACCTGTGGCGAGGGAGCTTGCTCCCGCTTGAGTGCGCAGCACTCACAACAGAAAGGGCTGCTTCGCAACCCAGCGGGAGCAAGCTCCCTTGCCACGATGAATCCCCCCCCACGTCTAGTGGCGACCCCATGTGGGAGCGAGCTTGCTCGCGATAGCGGTGTGACAGTCAATGAAGGTGTTGGATGTCCGTCCGCCATCGCGAGCAAGCTCGCTCCCACAGGTTTTTCTGGTGCCCATAGACTGATCATTCCAGCCAGACACCTGTGGCGAGGGAGCTTGCTCCCGCTTGAGTGCGCAGCACTCACAACAGAAAGGGCTGCTTCGCAACCCAGCGGGAGCAAGCTCCCTCGCCACGATGAATCACCCCCCACGTCTAGTGGCGACCCCATGTGGGAGCGAGCTTGCTCGCGATAGCGGTGTGACAGTCAATGAAGGTGTTGGATGTCGTCCGCCATCGCGAGCAAGCTCGCTCCCACAGGTTTTTCTGGTGCCCATAGACTGATCATTCCAGCCAAACACCTGTGGCGAGGGAGCTTGCTCCCGCTTGAGTGCGCAGCACTCACAACAGAAAGGGCTGCTTCGCAGTCCTGCGGGAGCAAGTTCCCTTGCCACGATGAACCCCTCGCTTGAGGTGAACAATCAAGGCGCCAACGGCAAGAACTTGTCGTGGGCCAAGGATTTGCCGATCTGTCCACGGTGCACATTCACCACCGCGTAGGGGCTCTGCGCCTTGGCGATCAGCGAATGGTAGTGCTCCCGGCGTTGCTCCTTGGTTTTCAGGTGCGCGACGCTGTAGTCGGCTTTGGGTGTGTCGGCCGTTTCGTAGTGGAAATGGGCATACCAGAGGGGAAACCCGTCGCGGTCGTTGATAGCGTACTCCTGGAGAAAATCCTTGCGGGCACCTTTCAAGGCCTTGCGTTCGCCCAGCAACGCGACCTGGATCAGGTTTTTCTCGAACAGGAACCGCAGGTTGCCGTCGGTGGGCGGCAATTGCAGGCTCAATTCAGTACGCAGGGCGCTGCCCTTGAGCGTCAGCCTGGTCATCGCGTCCGACAACTGCTTGGCCAGCGCCTGATCGGCCGGCGTGCGCGTGGCTTGCGATGCGCTGAAGGCCCTGTCGAGTTCGGCAGCGAGGGTGCGGAAGCGGTCCGCCTCATTGTCCATGATTTCCTCGATTTCCTGAGGATGGCGGCAGTGCTTCTTATAGCTTTCAGCGTGGCGTAGACGGTCTTCCAACTCATCGAGGACTTTTCGCGCATCGGCCTTGATCGTCTTGAGCGATCGCGTCTTGGGTGCCGGCGTCGGGCGACGTACCTCGACCACGTCCCAGACGTCGTCATGGCGCGAATAGGTGGAGATCACCTCGTTATTGGCTTCGGAGCGCACCTCGACGACTTCAACCGGCAAGGTCGTACCGGCCGGTTGCAGGTCGCCAATCAAGACACCGCGGTGGCGGGTCTTGATCACCTTTTTTTGCGGACGCCCGGCGGATACCTTGGGACGCTTGGGCGCACGCTTGCGTGGTTTGGGCTCGGGTTTGAGTTCCGCGGCCAGTCTCCCGGACGCGTCCTGGTAAAGGCTGTCGACCAGTTTGACCAGCCGCTCGAAATAGCTTTCGTTGAGGTCGTCAGCGTAGAGGGTCTTCAGGCCCTGCAAGCCGTCCAAGGCCTTGCCATAGTGCTCGGTCAGGCTTTCCAACACCGCCAGCTGTTCCGAGGGAGACAGGTCGTAAAGCTGTAGATCTCCGTGGGTACGCATGTGTTCCGCCAGTGGCTTGACGATGCGCAGCAGGCTGCCGGTAAAGTCGGAGTCGGGGTGTTTGACCGACAGGAGCGGCAGTGTGCCCAGCAGCAGGAATCTACTGCTGGTGACATTTCTTTCCTCCAGCGGGCGGTCTTTGGTCAGCCGTTCGAACGCTGCCGCGCCGGCGTCGTCCAGGTTCAACAGCCGCTCCAGGTAGTCGTCCTTGAGTTCCAGCCAATGGATCGCACGCTCGTGGATGTCACTCAGCGTGTCGAGGTACTGCAAGTAGCTCTCGCGGTGAACAGTGAGCGCCGCTTCCAGCTTATCTTCTCCCTGGAAATGGGGATGGGCATGAGTGGTGGCGATGTGATCGCTTTGCGTCACCAGGAAGGCTTTACGGGCATTGTTCACCACGTTTTCCAACAGCCCATGCATGAATTTAGGCGCCAGCGCGATACCCAGGCCGGCCCGTTCGGGTGCGCTGTTGACCAGGCTCACATACA
Source organism: Pseudomonas sp. FSO-7 (assembly GCF_059579345.1). NCBI lineage: Bacteria > Pseudomonadati > Pseudomonadota > Gammaproteobacteria > Pseudomonadales > Pseudomonadaceae > Pseudomonas > Pseudomonas sp. FSO-7. Next base: position 2,925,900 of record NZ_CM184193.1, read on the forward strand.
GGTCGGTCTGCTCCTGGAGCAGGTCATAAAAGACTTTGCGTTTCGGCGCGCGCTGGGCCTCGGTGTAGGGACCTTCGTCAAGGCGTGTCATGACTTGCTGGGCGACGTCCACGGCTTTTTGCAGGTCGGCGTCCTGGGCAATGCGTCGGTTCAGTTCTTCGGTCAATTCGAAGCTGCGCTGGGTATTCAGACGACTCAGTGTCGCCATACGCTTGGGTGGCGCACCGCCCAGCAGGCGCAAGCGCAGGTCCAGGGACCAGTGGCCTTGGGTGTCCGACTTGAGTGCCGGACCGTTTTTGCTCGGGTCGCGCGGGTCGACAATGGTCGCGCTGCCGTCCTCTTCCGGAGTGACTCGATACAGGACGCCGTCGACCTCGGCGTGCCAGGTGTTGTTGATCACGTAAAGGCCCTTGTAAGGCCCGTAGGTCACCGGGTCGGGCAGTGCTGCCGGGCGCGTTGCCTGCAAGCGCAGCAGGCGGGTGCGTTGTTCCGGCGTCAGGCGCTGACGCGGGTTGGCGAAACTGAAGTCCAGGACCCTGCTGGCGGCTTCGGCGTGGGCGCCAGGCAAGGCAACGGGGCCTTCGACAAGGCTGGGCAAGGCCGGGGCGGGCCATTGATCAGGTACAGCGCGTGGCGCCGGGGGACGCATCGCCTGGGCCTTGACCGATTCGGGCAGCGTCGCGCGAACAGGCACGTGGACGGCGGGAAACTGGCTCACCAGCAGGGCCAGGTTGACCAGCAGATCGACAGTGGCGAGTTCCCGTGTCACCGGGTCTTCGCTGCTCAGGGCCGGGATGTCGTTTCGGGCGCTGGCCATCAGGTTCCACAGCCAGACCGTGGTCATGGCCGGGCCACGCAGCAAGGGGAACAGCAGCGTGTTGAACAACAGGCTGCCGCCCTCGAGCAATACCGCCCAGCGGCTCTCGCTGTTGGAGACCGAGGCCCGGTCGGCCTGGGTGACCAGGGCCTGGGCGTTGCAGCCGTAGAGGTACTGCATGAGTTGGCCTTTTTGCAGCGATTGCAGTAGATCGTCGTGGCTGTCGTCGTTGGCGAGGGTCGCCGGTGCGGGCTTTTCGGGCCGCTCGAACTCGTCACCCGGGAAAAACCGCACGATGTGTGGCTCCAGGAAACCACCGTTGGCGTACACCGGGCGTGCGGCATCGGACAGCCAGGTCAGGACGCTGTCCTGCAGCTCCCCGGCACTGGCGATGGCCTGCATCAGCCCCTGGCGCGTGGGGAATTCCCGCAGCGTCGGCGCATGCAGCGGTCGGTACAGCACGTGTGGGCCGGTGGTGATGTCTTGCGCCTCGATGATGAACATGTTCGTCACGACATCGGCTTGGGCCTGGGGCTTGCGCAGCAACGCCAGGTGCCGTATGACCACGGTGCGACCGTCGACCTGTTGGTCGTGGGGGTCGGATTGCAGGACGGCTTCCATCAGCCGCAGGCCTTTGCGGGTCATGCCGTTTTCATTGGCGAGCACCTGCTTCAACGTCTCCAGCGCCAGTTGCGCCGGGATCTGTTCGGCGAACATCTGTCGACGCCGCTGCGCCTGGGGCGAATCGCCAAGCAGCTTGTCTTGCAGGTAGTGCGGGTAGGAGGTGCCAATGTCGACCTGTTCGATCAAGCCGTCCCGGCGGGTGATGAACTCCGGCGTCAACCATGCAGGCAGCGCCAGGCCCAGGCGATGGCTGATCGTCAGGCTGCCGCTTGGCCGGGCGACGAGGTTGCGGATGGCCAGGTCGGTCAGGCTCATCTTCCTTTTTTCGCTGATACCGGCGGTGCCGGGATACCCCGCGGACACGGTGAAGATCAGCACCACATCGTCGGGTTGGTAGCGGTTGGACGGCACCTTGTCCGGGCTGCTGTCGTTGGTTTGCTGCATGCGCTTGAACAGGGCGTCGGCCGTGAAGGCCTTGATGTCCTTGATGTCGCTGAGAAAGGTTTGGCCCTGGTGCCGTTTCTTGGCGCTGGCCAGTACCAGGCTGTGGTGCTGGAAGGTGGTCTGGTCGACGATGGAGGCCTGTTGCAGCCATTTGGGCAACAGCGGTTCAAGTTGCGCCGAGGTTTTAGGCGTAAGGCGTGGGGCATCGAGCAGAGCGCGGGCCGGGTCGCTCAAGTCGTTGTAGAGCTTTTTCAGGTTTTGCAGGCCGATCCGAGCGGGCAGTTGTACGGTCTTGAGGTCGGCCAGTTGCTGTTCCAGCAGCATGGCTGCCTGGATTTCGAAGGTATTGCCGCTGATCTCGTAGCGCTGGCAGGTGACGGTGTCGACCACGTACCGACTGGCGATCCGTTCGCGCCAATGTTGGTTGAACGCCTCCAGGGAGGTGAAGGCGTGCACCGCGCTGCCGGGGCTGCACAACAGGAAGACGGTGGCGTCTGTGGTAGCGCGGGTCAGGAGGATGTCGCTGCCGATCAGCACGGTGCTGGTCGTGCCTTGGGTGACCAGGGTCTCCAGGCTGTAGGCGTATACCGGCGCCTGGCGGTTGTCACGCAAGCGTCTGTCACGGTCCGGCCAGCGGATCACCTGGTCCAGGGCTTCACGTGCCGGGTCGGTGAGCCCCGGTTGTTGCAGCCCACGGATATGCAGCATGTTCTTGAAGGTGTCGCTGAGCCATTGCCAGCGGCTGATAGGGCTGTTCGCCTCGGTGGGTGGGCTGGTATCGAGGTCGTCGCTCCAGTAGCGGGACAGCGCCTCTTCCAGCCCGATGGGTACACTCCAGGACAGCTCACGCAATACCTTTTCGATGACCTTCATGTCCAGCGTTTGATTGCCTGACCAAAGACGGTGGGGAACGCTGTCGGAAAGGTAGTAATCCAGATTGCCCTGTGGGCTCAGATCCAGGGGGGTACCAAGTGCCAAATAGTTGAGGACCCAAGCCATGAACGATTGGAAGTGCCAACCGTGCCCGACGGCGTCCGGCGTTGCCAATTGGGTCTTGGCGAGGTCGAGGGTCAGCCAGGGGCATTTGTCCTTGAGGGCTTGCTCAAGCATGCGCTGGGCGACCTGTTCGAAGGTCGGGCGGCTGGCGAATTGCAGGCTGACCCGTTGTGCCAATGCGGCGGCGGTGTCAGCCGTGGGGAGGGCGGTCATGAGAAGTCCTTTTCATAAGTGCCATGGCCGTCGGAATGACGACCAGAAAAGTATCGACTTCGCTGTTCCCGGTGGGTGGTATATACATACCACCCTGTCGAATTCAGGTTGTGGCAGGTCTCGCCGCAGCCCGCAAAGCCGAGCCCTTGATCCTGCGCTGTGATCAGGGCGCCAGCGGCAGGAACTTGCTTTGCGCCAAGGATTTGCTGAGCTGTCCTCGATGTACGTTCACCACTGCGTAGGGGCTGTCCGCCTTGGCGATCAGCGAGTGGTAGTGCTCCCGCCGTTGCTCCTTGGTTTTCAGGTGCGCGACGCTGTAGTCGGCTTTGGGTGTGTCGGCCGTTTCGTAGTGGAAATGGGCATACCAGAGGGGAAACCCGTCGCGGTCGTTGACGGCGTATTCCTGGAGAAAATCCTTGCGATCGCCTTTCAAGGCCTGACATTCGCCGAGTCGGGCGACTTGTATCAGTTGTTTTTCGAACAGGAACCGAAGGTTGCTATCGGTGGGCGGCAATTTCAGGCTCAATTCGATGCGCAGGGCACTGCCCTTGCTCCTCAGGCTGGAAACAGCGTCTGATAGTTGTTTGCGCAGTGCCTGGTCGGCCGGCGTAGGCGAGGTTTGTGATGCGCTGAAGGCTCGGTCGAGTTCTTCATGGAGCGCGCTGAATCGACTCGCCTCATTGTTCACGATTTCCTCGATTTCCTGAGGGTAGCGGCAATATTTCTTGTAGCTTTCAGCGCGGCGTAAACGTTCGGCCAATTCGTCCAGCAGCTTTCGCGCAGCACTCTTGATGGCCTTGACCGACCTCGTTCGGGGGACGGGGGCGGGCACCGGCATCGGAGGCCGCACGTCAACGACATCCCAGACATCGTCGTGGCGCGAATAGGTGGCGATCACCTCGTCACTGGTTTCGGAACGCAGCTCGACGACTTCAATCGGCAAGGCTGTGCCGGCCGGTTTCAGGTCACCAATCAAAACACCGCTTTTGCGGGTCCTGATCACCTGTTTCTGCGGCCGCCCGGGCGCTGCCTTGGGGCGCCTGGGCGCACGCCTGCGTGGTTTGGGCTCGGGTTTGATTTCAACCGCCAGTTTCCCTGACACGTCTTGGTACAGACTCTCGACCACCTTGATGAACCGGTCGAAATAGGCTTCGTCGATATCGTCGGCATAGAGGGTTTTAATGCCCTGCAAGGCATCCAGGGATTGGCCATAGTGCTCGGTCAGGCTCTCCAGTACCTCCAGTTGTTCCGAAGGGAGTAGCTCGTAGAGCCGCAGCTTGCAATGAGAAATCATGTGTTCTCCCAGCGGCTCGATGATGTGGGACAGGCTCTCGGTCAAGTCGGAATCAAGGTCCTTGATCGCCAGTACGGGAAGCGTAGAGAGCTGCAAGGATTTGGTGCCGGTCGCATCTATCCCGCCTGATGGGAACTCCGTGGTCAGGCGTTCAAACGCTTGGGCTCCGGCTTCATCTAGGTTCAATAACCTTTCCAGGTAGTCGTCCTTGAGTTCCAGCCAATGAATCCATTGATCGGTGACATCCGTCAGTGTGTCGAGGAACCTTCTGTAGCCCGGCAGGTCATGGGTCATGGCCGCCTCTATGTTGGGTTCCGCGTATTGGGGATGGGTGGCCCTGATGTTCGTGTAGTCTCTTTCTGTGATCAGGGAGGCTCTGCGGGCATTTCTGACCACGTTTTCCAGTAGCCCGCGCAAGTATTCGGGCGCAAACGCGATACCCAGGCTGGCGCGTTCGGGCGCGCTGTTCACCAGGTGCACATACATCTCGGTCTGCGCCTGGAGCAGGTCATAGAACACTTTGCGCTTCGGTGCGCGCTGCGCCTCGGTGTAGGGCCCTTCCTCGAGTCTCGCCAGCACTTGGAGGGCAACAGTCATGGCTTTGTGTCGATCGGGCTCTTGCGCGATGAACTGGTCCATCTCCTCGATCAATTCCTTGCATCGTTGGCTATTGAGACGACGTTGTGCTGCCACGCGCTTGGGCGGCGCCCCTCCCAGCAGGCGCAGGCGCAGGTCCAGGACCCATTGGCCCTGGGTATCGACGCGTAACGGCGGACCTTTTTTGGTCGAGTCGAGCGGGTCGACGATGGTGGCGCTGCCGTCCTCTTCCGGGGTGACTCGATACAGCATGCCCTCAACCTCGGCGTGCCATTTGTTGCCGATCACGTACAGGCCCTTATAGGGCCCATAGGTGATCGGTTCGGGCAGTGAAGCCGGGTGTGGTACTTGCAGGCGCTGCAGGCGGGTGCGTTGTTCCGGCGTCAAGCGATGGTGGGTGCTGGCGAAGCTCAAGTCCAAGGTCCTGGCAGCGGTTTCAGCGTGGGTGCCCGGCAAGGCAATGCTCCCCTCGATGATGCGCGGCGAGGACGGCGCGGGCCATTGCTCGGCAATGGCCCGTGGCGCTGGCGGGCGCATGGCTTGTTTCTTGATCGATTCGGGTACGGGGGCATGAGCAGGGATGTGGCTAGAGGGGAACTGGCTCACCAGCAACGCCAGGTTGACCAGCAAATCGACGGCCGCCAGCTCCCGAGCCACCGGATCTTCACTGATCAGGGCCGGGATGTCATGGTTGGCGCTGGCCATCAGGTTCCACAGCCAGACGGTGGTCATGGCCGGGCCACGCAGCAAAGGAAACAGCAGCGTGTTGAACAACAGGCCGCCGCCCTCGAGCAACACCGCCCAGCGGCTTTCGCTGTTGGAGACCGAGGCCCGGTCGGCCTGGGTGACCAGGGCCTGGGCGTTGCAGCCGTAGAGGTACTGCATGAGTTGGCCTTTTTGCAGTGATTGCAGCAGATCGTCGTGGCTATCGTCGCTGGCGAGGGTCGCCGGGGCGGGCTTTTCAGGCTGCTCGAACTCGTCACCCGGAAAAAACCGCACGATGTGTGGCTCCAGGAAACCACCGTTGGCATACACCGGACGTGCGGCATCGGACAGCCAGGTCAGGACACTGTCCTGCAAGTCCCTGGCAGCAGTGATGGCCTGCAACAGGGCCTCACGGGTCGCAAATTCCTGTAGGGCGGGCGCGTACAGCGGTCGATACAGCAGGTGCGGGCCGGTGGTGATGTCTTGCGCCTCGATGATGAACTGGTTGGTCACCACATCGGGCTGGGCCTGAGGTTTGCGCAGGAGCGCCAGGTGGCGCATGACCACCGGACGTCCGTCGACCTGTTGGGCGTCTGCGGTGGGTTGGAGGACGGCTTCGAGCAGGCGCAGGCCTTTGCGGGTCATGCCGTTTTCGTTGTCGAGTACCTGTTTCAATGCCTCCAGCGCCAACTGCGCCGGCATCTGCTGGGCAAACATGTGTTGACGCCGCTGTGCATGAGGCGAACGGCCGAGCAACTTTTCTCGCAGATAACGAGGATAGTTCGCGCCGATGTCGACCTGTTCGATCAACCCGCCTTTGCGGGTAATGTAATCCGGCGTGATCCAGGCCGGCAGCGTCAGGCCCAGGCGATGGCTGAGCGTCAGGTTCCCGCTTGGCCGGGCGACGAGGTTGTTGATGGCCAGGTCGGTCAGGCTCATGTTCCGCTCTTCGCTGATACCGACGGCCCCGGGATAACCCGCCGAGACAGTGAATGTCAGGCGCACATCGTCGGGCTGGAAGTGGCTGGAGGGTACCTTGTCCGGGCTGCTGTCGTTCGTTTGTGTCATGCGGTTGAGCAAGGCGTTGGCGGTAAAGGCCCTGATGTCGCTGATGTCACTGAGAAAGGTCTGGCCCTGGTTGCGTTTTTTCGCGCTGGCCAGGGTCAGGCTGTAGCGCTGGAACGCGGTCTGATCGGCGATGGAGGCTGTTTGCAGCCATTTGGGTAACAACGGTTCAAGCTGGGTCGAGGTTTCAGGCGTGGGCCGGGGCGCGTCGAGCAGATAACGAGCCGGATCGCTCAAGTCGTTGTAGAGCTTTTTCAGGTTTTGCAGGCCGATCCGAGCGGGTAGCTGTACCGCCTTGAGGTCGGCCAGTTGCTGTTCCAACACCATGGCTGCTTGGGTCTCGAAGACATTGCCGCTGATCTCGTGGCGCTGGCAGGTGACGGTGTCGACGATGTACTCGCTGGCGATTCGTTCGCCCCAATATTCATTGAAGGCCTCCACCGAGGCAAAGGACTGCACGGGACCACTGGGGCCGCACAACAGAAATTCGGTTGCGCCGCGAGTGGACCAGGACAGGAGGATCTCGGTGCCGACCAGTGCGGTGCTGGAGGTGCCTTGCGTGATCCTGGTTTCCAGGCTGTAAGCGTACACAGGCGCCTGATTGTGGCGAATGAAACGCAGGTCACGGTCCGGCCAGCGGACGATCTGGTCCAGGGCCGCACGTGCCGGATCGCTGAGGCCCGGTTGTTGCAGCCCGCGGATGTTCAGCGTGTTCCTGAGCACATCGCTGAGCCAGCCCCAGCGGGTGACGTTCGCACCGGTTTGGCCGCTGGCGTCGAGGTCGGTGTTCCAGTAGCGGGTTACCGCATCTTCGAGTCCGATCGGCACGCTCCAGGTCAGTTCAAGGAGCAATTTTTTGATGACTTTCATGTCCGGTTTTTCGTTGCCTGACCAGAGGCGGCGGGGAATGCTGTCGGAAAGGTAGTAATCCAGATTGCCCTGTGGGCTGAAATCCATGGGGGTGTCCGAGGCCAGGTAATCGAGGACCTGGGGCATGAACGGTTGGAAGTGCCAACCGCGCCCGACCACGTCCGGCGTTGCCAATTGGGTCTTGGCGAGGTCGATGCTCAGCCATGGGTACTTTTCCTTGAAGGCTTGTTCAAGCATGCGTTGGGCGACCTCTTCGAAGGTCGGGCGGCTGGCGAATTGCAGGCTGACCCGTTGTGCCAATGCGGCGGCGGTGTCAGCCGTGGGGAGGGCGGTCATGAGAAGTCCTTTTCATAAGTTTCATGGCCGTCGGAATGACGGCGAGAAAAGTATCGACTTCTCTGTTCCGGGTGGGTGGTACATACATACCACCGGGTTGCGGGCGGGGTGTGGCAGGTCGCGCTGGAATTCGGGGGATGTCAGGCGGGATCGCTGCCCAGCACCACATTCAACGCGCTACGGGCATCGTCCAGCTGCACCAGCGTGGCATGGCGGGCGCCGAGGGCGTCGCGGTTCTCGATGGCGGTGAGGATCGCCTTGTGTCGCGGCATCGCCAGTTCATGCAGATTGGGCCGCTGGTTGGAGTGCTTGAGCGCTTCGGCGATGGCCACCGACAACATGTTGCAGAGGTTGGCGAGCAGGTCGTTGTGGGTGGCGTCGGCGATGCGGCTGTGGAAGTCCAGGTCCGGTTGCAGCACGGCCTCGGGGGTCGGGGCTGCCTCCATGCGTTGGTAGGCTTCACGGATGGCGGCGATGTCGGCCTCGTCGGCGAACTGGGCGGCGAGGGCGGCGGCGGCCGGCTCGATGATGCTGCGCACGCTGGTCAGGAGGTTGAAGAATTCATTCTGCGGGCTGCTCTGCATCAGCCAATGCAGCACATCCGGGTCGAGCATGTGCCATTCCCGCCGGGCCTTGACCACCGTGCCCACGCGCGGGCGCGAATACACCAGGCCCTTGGCGACCAGCACCCGCGTGGCTTCGCGCAGCACCGGGCGGCTGACTGCATACTCTTCGCACAACAAGGCTTCAGCGGGGAGTTTATCGTCAGGTTTGAAACGCCCGGAGACGATCTGCATGCCCAGCTCCTGGACGATGCGCGCATGCATGCTTTTGCGGTCGGAGGGTTTGCGGTAATCCATGGGGCGCGGCGCGATCCTGTGCGAGGGGAATGTTGCGCATGATAGCAGGCGCGCGGATATTCATCAGGCCAAACCCTTGGGCCTGGCGACCTTTGTGGCGAGGGAGCTTGCTCCCGCTCGGTTGCGTAGCGACCGCCCAGGGGCCTGCTTCGCAGTCCAGCGGGAGCAAGCTCCCTCGCCACAGTCGGTGTGATAGCCAACTTTGGATGTTGTCTGTTACACCGCTATCGCGAGCAAGCTCAGCTTCCACAAAAGCTCGCTCCCACAGGGGGGGTCAGTGGGAGTGGCGTGGCACCTCGGCGCCGCGGCAACCCACCAGGAAGTCGAAGTCACAACCCTGGTCCGCTTGCAGGACGTGGTCGATGTACAACTGGCGATAGCCACCCACCAGCAGTTGCTGCGGTGGCGCGAGGTCGGCCAGGCGTGCGGCGAGTTCGGCGTCCGGGATGTCCAGGTGCAGGCGGCCGCTGGCGCAATCGAGCTCGATCCAGTCGCCTTCCTTCACCGCCGCCAGAGGTCCGCCGGCGGCGGCTTCCGGTGCCACGTGCAGCACCACCGTGCCGTAGGCGGTGCCGCTCATGCGCGCATCGGAAATCCGCACCATGTCCGTCACGCCCTGGGCCAGCAGCTTGGCCGGCAAGCCCATGTTGCCGACTTCGGCCATGCCCGGATAACCCTTCGGCCCGCAGTTTTTCATCACCAGGATCGAGCTGGCGTCCACGTCCAGTTCCGGGTCGTTGATCCGTGCCTTGTACTCGTCGAAGTTCTCGAACACCACCGCGCGCCCGCGATGCTGCATCAGTTCGGCGGTGGCGGCGGACGGCTTGAGCACTGCGCCCAGTGGCGCCAGGTTACCGCGCAGCACGCAGATACCGCCGTCGGCGCGGATCGGGTTGTCCAAGGTGCGGATGACTTCGTCCTGGCCATAGATCGGTGCGTCCTTGGTGTTTTCGCCGAGGCTCTTACCGTTGACGGTCAAGGCGTTCGGATGGGGAATCAGGTTGGCTTCGCCCAGACGCCGCAGCACGGCGGGCAGACCGCCGGCGTAGTAGAACTCTTCCATCAGGAAGCGCCCGGACGGCTGCAGGTCGACGATGGTCGGCATGCCGCGCCCGATGCGGGTCCAGTCGTCCAGGTCCAGTTGCACGCCGATGCGTCCGGCAATGGCCTTGAGGTGGATCACCGCGTTGGTCGAGCCGCCGATGGCCGCGTTGACGCGGATGGCGTTTTCGAAGGCCTCCTTGGTCAGGATCTTCGACAGTTTCAGGTCTTCACGAACCATTTCCACGGCGCGCATGCCGGACATGTGGGCCAGCACATAACGCCGTGCATCCACGGCCGGAATCGCCGCGTTGTGGGGCAGGGAAGTACCGAGGGCTTCGGCCATGCAGGCCATGGTCGAGGCCGTGCCCATGGTATTGCAGGTGCCGGCCGAGCGGGACATGCCGCCCTCGGCCGCGAGGAAATCGTCAATGGTGATGGTGCCGGCCTTGACCTGTTCGCTCAATTGCCAGACCACCGTGCCCGAGCCAATGTCCTGGCCTTTGTGCTTGCCGTTGAGCATCGGCCCGCCGGTGACGACGATGGCCGGTACGTCACAGCTGGCGGCGCCCATCAGCAACGCCGGGGTGGTCTTGTCGCAACCGGTGAGCAGCACCACGCCGTCAATCGGGTTGCCGCGAATCGCTTCTTCCACATCCATGCTCGCCAGGTTGCGGGTCAGCATGGCGGTGGGACGCAGGTTCGATTCGCCGTTGGAGAACACCGGGAATTCCACCGGGAAGCCCCCGGCTTCGATCACGCCGCGCTTGACGTGCTCGGCGATCTGCCGGAAGTGCGCGTTGCACGGCGTCAGCTCCGACCAGGTGTTGCAGATGCCGATGATCGGCTTGCCGTGGAACTGATGGTCGGCGATGCCCTGATTTTTCATCCAGCTGCGGTACATGAAGCCGTTCTTGTCGGCGGTGCCAAACCATTGGGCCGAGCGCAGGGAGGGTTTCTTATCAGACATGATCGATTCTCTTATTGTATGACTATATTGTTCTAGCTGAAGCGTAACATAAGCGCAATTTGTGCGGTTTGGAAGTGTTGTTGGGTAAATAGTATTACTATATAGTCCGATTCAACGGAGGGGTTGTCCTGGCGGTCATTCGCGAGAGAAATCCCCCGAGGTTCTATAACAACAACAATCGGAGACCGGTCCCATGAGCCAGGAATTGCGGCTTATTCGTCGCATTACGCTGAAACTTATTCCCTTCCTGATCCTGCTGTACCTGATCGCCTACGTGGACCGCTCTGCGGTGGGCTTCGCCAAGCTGCACATGGGCGCCGACCTCGGGATCGGCGACGCTGCCTATGGCCTGGGTGCCGGGCTGTTTTTCATCGGTTACTTCCTGCTGGAGATCCCCAGCAACCTGATGCTGGAGCGCTTCGGTGCCCGGCGCTGGTTCGCCCGGATCATGGTCACCTGGGGCGCCATCACCATCGGCATGGCTTTCGTGCAAGGCCCGCATAGCTTTTATGTGATGCGCTTCTTGCTGGGGGCGGCCGAAGCCGGGTTCTTCCCGGGCGTGCTGTACTACATCACCCAGTGGTTCCCGGTGCGCCATCGCGGCAAGATCCTCGGTCTTTTCATACTTTCCCAACCCATCGCGATGATGATCACCGGCCCCGTGTCCGGCGGCTTGCTGGGCATGGACGGGATCCTTGGCCTGCACGGCTGGCAGTGGCTGTTCATCGTCATCGGCCTGCCGGCGGTGCTGTTGACCTGGCCGGTGCTGCGTTACCTGCCGGATGGCCCGCAACAGGTGAAATGGATGGACCAGGCCGAGAAGGACTGGCTCACCGGTGAGCTGAAAAAAGACCTGCAGGAGTATGGCCAGACCCGCCACGGCAATCCGCTGCATGCCCTCAAGGACAAGCGTGTCTTGCTGCTGGCGCTGTTCTACCTGCCGGTGACCTTGAGCATCTACGGCCTGGGTCTATGGCTGCCGACGCTGATCAAGCAGTTCGGCGGCAGCGACCTAGTGACCGGTTTCGTGTCGTCGGTGCCCTACATCTTCGGCATCGTCGGCCTGCTGATCATTCCCCGCAGTTCCGACCGTTTGAACGACCGCTACGGTCACCTGGCCGTGTTGTACGTGCTGGGTGCCATCGGCCTGTTCCTCAGCGCCTGGTTGTCGGTGCCGGTGTTGCAACTGGCGGCGCTGTGCCTGGTGGCGTTCGCGCTGTTTTCCTGCACGGCGGTGTTCTGGACCTTGCCCGGGCGTTTCTTTGCCGGCGCCAGTGCGGCGGCGGGCATTGCGCTGATCAACTCGGTGGGCAACCTGGGCGGCTACATCGGGCCGTTCGTGATCGGTGCGCTGAAGGAATACACCGGCAACCTGGCCTCGGGGCTGTACTTCCTGTCCGGTGTGATGGTGTTCGGCCTGGTGTTGACCGGGGTGGTCTATCGCCTGCTGGAGCGCAAGCATGTGCTGCCGGCGGACCAGTTCGCCGCCAGCGCCCGGGGGGCGACGCGTACCTGAGGCCACCGCAATCAACTGTGGGAGCAAGCTTTTGTGGCGAGGGAGCTTGCTCCCGCTCGACTGCGCAGCAGTCGCAAACACGCGCTGTGTTTTGCCTGAATGAACTCGGCGCCTGAAGTTGGGGGGGCTTCGCCCCCCAGCGGGAGCAAGCTCCCTCGCCACAAAAAGCCTGCGAAGGGAGCCTGACCGTTCACTACGCCTATTTATGTTTTTGTTTACAGGGAGAAAACCCATGCGTTTAGTTCAGTTCGAATTGAGTAACGGCGAACGCCGCGTCGGTGTGGTCGAGGGCGATCAGGTGCGCGAAGTGCAGGGCGCCGGCACCGTGCGCGACCTGGCGCTGGCGGCCATCGAGGCCGGCGTGAAGCTTGAGCAGCAGGTCACCAGCCTGGGTCTGGGGGCCGGTCATGATTACGCGCAACTGCTCAAAGAGCTGCGCATCCTGCCCCCGTTGGACCACCCGGACCCGGCGCACCTGCTGGTCAGTGGCACTGGCCTGACCCACCTGGGCAGCGCCTCGGCCCGGGACAAGATGCACCAGCAGGCCGGTGACGAAGCGACCATGACCGACACCATGCGCATCTTCAAGTGGGGCGTGGAGGGCGGGAAACCCCAGGCCGGGCAGGCCGGCGTGCAACCGGAATGGTTCTACAAGGGCGACGGCAGCATCGTGGTCCGCCCGGGCCATCCGTTCCCGCTGCCACCCTTTGCCGAAGACGCCGGTGAAGAGCCGGAAATCAGCGGCCTGTATGTCATCGGCCACGACGGCAAGCCCTATCGCCTGGGCTTTGCCGTGGGCAATGAGTTTTCCGACCATGTGATGGAGCGCAAGAATTATCTGTACCTGGCCCACTCGAAACTGCGCAGTTGCAGTTTTGGCCCGGAACTTCGCGTGGGTGAACTGCCTCAACATCTGTCTGGGACCAGTCGTATCCTGCGCAACGGCGAAGTGCTGTGGCAGAACGAGTTCCTCAGTGGCGAGGCGAATATGTGCCACAGCCTCGAAAACCTGGAATTCCACCACTTCAAGTACAGTCAGTTCCTGCGCCCGGGGGACGTCCACGTTCACTTCTTCGGCACCGCGACCCTGTCGTTCGCCGATGGCATCCGCACGCAGCCAGGGGATGTGTTCGAAATCAGCCAGGCTGAATTCGGCGCGCCGCTGGTCAATGGCATTGCCCCGGTGGACGCGGTGTTCAACCCGGGTACTATCGGCACACTTTAAAGGAGACTTGCGATGAACCAGATCCTTGGCCACAACTACATCGGCGGGGCGCGCAGCGCGGCCGGCCAGACTCGCCTGCAGAGCGTCGACGCCAGCACCGGCGAGGCCTTGCCCCATGATTTCATCCAGGCCACGGCCGAAGAAGTCGACGCCGCCGCCAAGGCCGCCGCCGCGGCTTATCCAGCCTACCGCAGCCTGAGCGCGGTGCGCCGGGCCGAGTTCCTCGAGGCCATTGCCGATGAACTGGATGCCCTGGGCGATGCGTTCGTCGCCGTAGTCTGCCGTGAAACCGCGTTGCCGGCGGCACGGATCCAGGGCGAGCGCGGTCGCACCAGCGGCCAGATGCGCCTGTTCGCCAAAGTCTTGCGTCGCGGTGATTTCTACGGCGCGCGCATTGACCGGGCATTGCCTGAGCGCACACCGTTGCCACGTCCAGACCTGCGCCAGTACCGCATCGGCCTGGGGCCGGTGGCGGTGTTTGGCGCCAGTAACTTTCCCCTGGCGTTTTCCACTGCCGGTGGCGACACCGCGTCGGCCCTGGCCGCAGGTTGCCCAGTGGTGTTCAAGGCCCACAGCGGCCACATGGCGACCGCCGAGCACGTGGCCGATGCGATCATCCGCGCGGCGGAGAAAACCGCGATGCCGGCCGGTGTGTTCAACATGATCTACGGCGGTGGCGTCGGCGAATGGCTGGTCAAGCATCCGGCGATCCAGGCCGTAGGCTTCACCGGTTCCCTCAAGGGCGGGCGTGCCCTGTGCGACATGGCGGCCGCACGGCCGCAGCCGATCCCGGTGTTCGCCGAAATGTCGAGCATCAACCCGGTGATCGTATTGCCGCAAGCGCTGGAGACCCGTGCCGAGAGCATCGCTCGCGACCTGACCGCTTCGGTGGTGCAGGGCTGCGGTCAGTTCTGTACCAACCCGGGCCTGGTGATCGGCATTCGCTCGCCGCAATTCACCGCCTTCACCCAGCAGGTCGCCGCGCTGATCGGCGACCAGGCGCCTCAGACCATGCTCAACGCCGGCACGCTGCAAAGCTACGGCAAGGGTCTGCAGAAACTGCTGGCTCACCCGGGCATCGAACGCCTGGCCGGGCGCGAGCAGCAGGGCAACCAGGCCCAGCCGCAGTTGTTCAAGGCCGACGCCAGTCTGTTGATCAACGGTGACGAAGCGCTGCAAGAAGAAGTGTTCGGCCCGACCACGGTGTTTGTCGAAGTCGCCGACCAGGCGCAACTGACCGCCGCGCTGAACGGCCTGCATGGCCAATTGACGGCCACGATGATCGGTGAGCCGGCGGACTTCGAACGGTTCAGCGAACTGACGCCGCTGCTGGAGCAGAAAGTTGGCCGCATCCTGCTCAACGGTTATCCGACCGGGGTGGAGGTGTGTGATTCGATGGTGCACGGCGGGCCTTACCCGGCGACGTCCGATGCCCGTGGTACGTCGGTGGGCACATTGGCGATCGATCGTTTCCTGCGTCCGGTGTGCTTCCAGAACTACCCCGACAGCCTGTTGCCCGAGCCGCTGAAAAATGCCAACCCGCTGGGGATCCTGCGGTTGGTGGATGGGGTGCCGGGGCGCGAGGCGCTCTGATCGCAGTCAGGCAGTTGCATTGCGGTTGATTGGGCTGCCGCCATCGCGAGCAGGCTCGCTCCCACAGGGGATCTTTAGTGAATACAGAACTTGTGTTCGCTGAAAATCCAATTGTGGGAGCGAGCTTGCTCGCGATGGCAATCGCCCAGGAAACATCGCTGCTGAAGTTATGGCCCAAGGCCCACTCCCACATTGGGTTATCATGGCAACTTTCCCAACGACCGACTGATCATCATGACTGCCGTAACCGAAACCCTGCTCGATGCCCTTGAAACCTGCGACATGCTGATCATTGACAAGCTGCATGCGTTCGATTTTTCCCTCGACGAGCAGGATCAATTGCACGTCGAGTGCATGAATGGTCGCACCCGCGAACATTGGCGTTTCACATCGGCGCAGATGCAGGCCGCAACCTTCGATGCAACCTGCAATCACTGGGTCATCACCAGTGATTCGGGTGATCACCACCTGGAGTGCATAGAGGCATTCGGCGGCTACGACGATGAGGACGAAGAACATGAAGATGCGTAGTCTCTGGCCGCTGTTGATGGCCGGCAGCCTGGGTGCCATGGGCGTCCAGGCGGACACCGAAGAACGTCATCAACTGCTGGTGGGCTCCTACACCGCCGGCCAGAGCCAAGGCATCTACCGGTTGCAGTTCGACAGCCGTACCGGCCGCATCGACGCCAACCCGTTGCAAGTGATCAAGACCGACAACCCTTCGTGGCTGACCCTGTCCAAGGACATGACCCGGCTGTTCGTGGTCAACGAAAACGGGCCGGGCCAGAAAGACCCGGTGGGCAAGGTCAGCAGCTATGCCATCGACCCGAAGACCCATGCCATCAGCCTGATCAACCAGGTGCAGTCCCTGGGCAACGAGCCGACTCATTCAAGCTTGAGCCACGATGGGCTGCATTTGTTGGTCAGTAATTATTCCGTCCTGGAAAACCCGGGCGGCACCTTGGTGGTGCTGCCGGTGGGGCCGGATGGCAAGCTGGCGCCGGTGGTCCAGTCGGGCAGCCATCAGCCGAGTCGGGTCGATCCCGAGCGGCAGAAATCCGGTCATGTGCATTCCGCGGTGCCGTCACCAGACGGCAAATATGTGTTCGCCAATGACTTGGGGGCGGACAAGGTGTTTGTCTACCGCTATGACCCCAAGGCCAATCCCGAACTGCCGCTGACGCCTGCCGATCCGCCATTCGTGCAACTGCCGCCGGGCAGCGGGCCGCGCCATCTGTTGTTCAGTGGCGACGGCAAGCACGCCTGGTTGACGATGGAGATGACCGCCCAGGTCGCGGTATTCGATTACCAGGACGGTCGCCTGACCCAGCGCCAACTGGTCGACCTGGCCGCCGGCAAACCCCAGCCGGGCAGGGCGGCGGCTGCACTGCATGCCTCCAGGGATGGCAAGTTCCTCTACGTCAGCAACCGTGGCACCACCAACGAAGTGCTGGTGTACGCCATCGACCCGGCCGCCGGCACGCTCGAAGAGCTGCAGCGACGCTCGGTCGAAGGCGATCATCCGCGGGAATTCAGCCTCGACCCGAGCGGGAAATTCCTGCTGATTGCCAACCAGAAGAGCAACCAGATCGTGGTGGTCGAGCGTGATCCGAAGACCGGCCTGCTGGGTAAAACCGTGCAGAAAATGCCGATGGATGCGCCGAGCGACCTGAAATTCATCGTCCATCAATAGAGCGAAGGCCCCGTATTTCGGGGCCTGCGCCGTTGTATCAACGAGACTGATAGTCGCTAGTATTGCAAAGCATTTCAAAGCGAGACGCCTCGGCGCGTAAGTTTGCTTCACGGCCCAACCGGGCAAGTCAGCCAACTGAATCCGAGGTATACCGCCATGAATCTGAATCTCTTCTCCGTGATCGCCGCTTCCGCCATCTCCGCCACTGTGGCATTGCCTGCCAGTGCCAGCATCGAGATCAGTGACAAGAAAAACCGCACCCAGAGCTACACCGAGAAATACCTGCAACAAAGCGCCAACTTCTATGCGGCGCTGGACCACAAGACCCAACACTGAAATCTCGCGCAACGATCGAAGCCTGCGATCTTTTCATCTTCACGGACCCTCAAGTGAAAGAGAAAAGATCGCAGGCTTCGCCGTTTCTGGAGAAATGCTACTGTAATATCACTTGGCCATGTGTTTAAATTTGACGCTGACAAATTGACTCCTTCGCAGATAAGGATCGACACCATGGCGATGCGTCTGGCAGTGATGCTGCTGTTCCTCTATTCCACACCGATTGTTTCGGCGGCCCAACCGGATGCCGGTGAGTTGGAAGTGGCGCGTGAGCGATTATTGAGTTTGCTGAGCGACTGATCGGATCAGGCAACAAAGGTCGGGCATGATTGCCTTTGTGGCGAGGGAGCTTGCTCCCGCTGGGCCGCGCAGCGGACCTTTTTTGCGATTGCTGCGCAATCGAGCGGGAGCAAGCTCCCTCGCCACAAAAGCTTCCTTAGCCACAGTTATAAAAGTGTGCTCGCCAGGCAAACGGCTACTTAGCCATGATCGCCACGAACAGCTCGGACTCCAGGAACCTCTGCAACCAATCCTGTAGCCGGGGATAGGGCGCCTGGGCAAACCAGTCGCGATCGACATGGGCGAACTGCCGGATGAAGGGCATTACTGCCACGTCCGCCAGGCTCTGGTGCTCCGCCGCGAGAAACGACCGGGTTGCAAGCAATGCCTCCAGGCGGCGCAGAAAGTCTTCACCCTCGCGGCGGTAATGCTCCTGCGGATACTCGGCGTGGCGTTCGGGGTATTTGTAGCGATTCAAGTGCAGCTTGAACACCTGGTCGTTTTCCTCGATCAACGCCGCCGTCAACGCCTGGCCGTCGGCATCGTTCCGTAGCCTCCAGTCCTGCGGGTCGTGTTGGGCCAAGGCCCAGCGCATGATCTCCAGACTTTCATCGATCACCCGGCCATCGACCTGCAGCACCGGCACCGTGCCTTTGCTGGAGAGGGCGAGCATCTCGGCTGGCTTGGCCTTCAGGCTGACTTCGACAATCGCCACGTCAATCGCGCTGTAGCGCAACGCCATGCGCGCCCGCATCGCGTAGGGGCAGCGGCGGAAGGAATAGAGCGTGGCGCGGCTCATTTCACTTCCACCGTGCTCAACCCGTTGCCCTGGCGTCGCACCTGGATCTGCACCGGGATCCGCTCGTGCATTTCCTGCACGTGGGAAATCACCGCGACCTTGCGGCCCTGGGCCTGCAAGCCGTCGAGGGCGTCCATCGCCAGTTGCAGCGACTCGGGGTCCAGGCTGCCGAAGCCTTCGTCGATGAACAGCGATTCGATCTTCAAGGTGCTGGACGCCATCGAGGCCAGGCCCAAGGCCAGGGCGAGGGAGACCAGGAAGGTTTCGCCGCCGGACAACGAATGCACCGAGCGCAGTTCATCGCCCATTTCCGTGTCCATCACCAGCAGCCCGAGCATGCTGCCGCCGCGTTTGAGCCGATAGCGGCGCACCAGTTGCCGCAGTTGGGTATTGGCGTGATGCACCAGCAAGTCGAGGTTGTAGGCCTGGGCCAGCTTGCGGAAGCGGTCACCGGTGGCCGAGCCGATCAGGGCATCGAGGCGTGCCCAGCGCTGGTATTCGGCGTAGGCCTGTTCGATCTGCTGGGCCAGGGCTTGGTTGGCGTTCTGCCGGCGCTGGTCCTCGGCCTGTTCGGCGCGCAGTTCGGCGCAACGCTGTTCGCTGGCGGCGAATTGAGTTTGCAGTTCGGCGAGGGCTTCGGCGAGTTGCTCGGGCGCCAGGTTGCCGTTGTGCTGGGCCTGGTGGTTGTGCAGGCGCTGCTCGCGTTCGGTGAGCAGTACGCGGGCCTGTTCGATGGCCTTTTCGCTGTTGAGCAAGCGCTGGCGCAACTGGCCGACGTGTTGCTCGTCCAGGCTGAGCAAGGCTGCAAGGGCGGCATCGTCCAGTTCAGGATGGCCGGTGCGCCACTGGGCGATACCTGTGGCCAGCGCCTGAAGTTCATGCTCCAGGGATTGCGCCTGCTCCTGGCGGGCCTTGAGTTCGGCGGCCAGTTGCACAAGGCTGTTACGCACTTGCTGCAACTGCTGATTGGCCGTCGCCTCGGCCTCCCGGGTCTGTTCCAGGCGCTGGTCGAGTTGGTGCTGCCAGTGTTCGGCGCTGGGGTGTTCGCCGAGCAGTTGCGCGAGTTTCTCCTGGCACGCCTGCTGTTGCTCGCTCAGGGCACTGAATTGCAGGCGGGCCGCTTCCAGTTGCTGGACGCGGGTCTGTTGGCGGTCCTGTTCTTTTTCCAGGGTCTGCTGGCGCTGGAGCTGTTCACCCAGTTCGTCGCGTTGCTGTTCCAGTTGCTCCAGGCGCTGGGCAATCTGCTGGTCGAGCTGCAAGAAGGCCGCGGCGGGTTCGCTGCGCAAGGCCTGCAAGGTGTCAGCCGGCAGCAGGGTGCTGAAGTGGCTCAACTCCTCGTCCAGGCGCTGGCGGTCGCGGGTCAGTTCTTGCTGTTGGTTGCCCAGGTGTTGGGAGGCCTGCTGGCTGGCTGCTTCGGCCTCGCGCAGCCGCTGGCCCATGCGCGCGGCGTCCTGCTGCAAAGTCAGCAGGGCGGCTTGCCGTTGTTCGTCCTGGCTGATGCGCAAGTGCAGCTGGCTGTTCTGTTGGGTCAACCAAGCGTCGCGCTTGCCCGAATCCTGGGCCAGCAGTTGCGCCGACAACGGGTGGGCTTCCAGGCTGGGCGCCAGGCTCTGTTGCTGGCTGGCGAGCTGGTCCTGCTGTTGTTTGAGTTCCTTGAGCTGGGCGATGACCCCGCTGTACTGAGCCCGCAGGTCGATGACTTTTTCATTGAGCTGCTCGACGGCTTTGCGGGCGTCGGCCTCTTCGGCTTCATCGAAGCGCCCGAGGTTTTCCAGCAGGGCTTCGGGCTGATGATAAGGATGCTCGACGCTGCCACACACCGGGCAGGGCTGCTCGTCCTGCAACTGTGCGCGCAGCTGTTCGACGCTTTCGCTGCGGGCCAGGCGCTGGCGTTCCAGCAGTGCGCGGGTCACGGTCAGGGTCTGTTCGGCGATGCTCAGTTCGGCCTTGGCTTCGCCGCCCTCACGCACCAGGCGGTCGCGTTCCTGCAACGCCTGTTGTTGGCGTTGCTCAAGCTCGGCACCACGCTTGTCCAGCTCTTGCTGACTGGCCCACAGCCGGGTCAGGTCCTCGAAGGCGCGCAGTTGCTTGCGGTTGTCTTGCAGCAGGGTACCAAGCAATTGGATCTGTTCGGCCACGGCCTCCGGCTCGGCGCCGGCTTCCTTGTACAGCACCTCGAGGTCTTGCCGGCGGCTAGCCAGTTCCTCGGCGGCACGGGCGGCGCCTTGTTCCAGCGTGGCGAGTTCGGCCTGGCCCTGGTTCAGGCGGTTGCCGATCAGCATCAGTTGTTGGAGGCGGTCGCGATAGGCGTTCCAAGCGTCGCTCAGTGGTGCCAGGTGCGTGCTTTGTTCAAGCTCGCCGGCGATTCGCTGCAAGCGCTCGGCCACCTGTTTTTGCTGATCGAGCAAGGTGTCGATGGCGTGCTGGCCTTCGCTGCACGCCTGTTGTGCCGTTTCCTGGCGCTCGGCGGCTTGGCTGGCGTCTCTGGCGAGGCGGGCCAGGGTGCTTTGTTCTTCAAAGGCCTGGCGCAGCAGCGGCGCGCTGTCGCTGCTTTGTTGCCGAGCCGCGGCCAATGCCAGTTGCGTGGCGCCCAGGCCTTTTTCCTGTTCGGCTTGCTGTTGATGCAGGTCGATCTGCTGCTGGGTGAGCTGCTGGATCTGCGCGGCCAAGGGGTCGAGCTGTCGGCTCAACTCCGCCTGGCGAATGAACTGATGGCGCTGGGGTGCCAGTTGTTCCAGGCGGGTCAGTTTCAGGCGTTCGTCGGCCAGGGCGTTCCAATCGGCCTGGGCCTGTTGCAACTGTTCGGCGGCGCTGGCGTGTTCGTCCTGCAACTGGCGCAGGTCGCGCAGCCAGGTGTGTTGCTGTTCCAGTTGCTTGAGTTGCGCCTGCTGGGCCTTGAGGTGTTGCTGGGCGTCGTTGAAGCGCTGGTCCAGCTCGGCCCGGGCCTCGGGGGCCAGCGGCGTGACACCGGTGGCCTGGTCCTGCAACTGCCGGTGGCTGTCCTTGGCTTGCTTGGCCTTGTCGAAGGCACGGCGGCCGAGGCGGGTATACAGGGCGGTGTCGGTGAGTTTTTCCAGCAGTTCGCTGCGATCGTTGTCATCGGCCTTGAGGAACGCGCTGAACTCGCTCTGGGCCAGCAACACGGCGCGGGTGAACTGCTCGAAATTCAGGCCCAGGGCGGCTTCGAGCTGGGTCTTGTATTCGCCTTTCTGGCTCGCCAGCAGTTGATCGTTGTCCAGGTCCCGCAGGCTCTGGCGGCTGGCTTGCAACTTGCCGCCGGCTTTTTCCCGGGCGCGATTGGCTTCCCAGCGGGCCCGATAGCGACGCCCGTCGATGCCGCGAAAATCCACTTCGGCAAAGCCATCGCCAGTGCCACGGCGCAACAGCGTGCGCGGGTCGCCCGTGGCAATCTCGCCATCGACATCCGGCACCTTGGCATCGCGACCGGTGTTGTTGAGGCGCGGCACGGCGCCGAACAGCGCCAGGCACAAGGCATCGAGCAGCGTGCTCTTGCCGGCGCCGGTGGGGCCGGTGATGGCAAAGAGGCCGGCACTGGCCAAGGGTTCGGCGGTGAAATCAATTTCAAACGGCCCGGCCAGGGACGCCAGGTTCTTCAGGCGGATCGCGAGGATCTTCATGGCTGCTCGCTCTCCATCTGCACGTCTTGCAACAGCACGGCAAAGTCCTTGAGGGTCTGTTCGTCCACTTCGTTGCCATAGGTGTCCTGCCAGGCGCGGCTGAACAGTTCCTGCGGGCTGAGTTGATCCAGTTCCACCAGCGCGCTGCTGTCATCGGCACTGCCGGCGCCACCGTTGCCGGCGTACTCGGCGGCGATCCGCACCAGGCGCACGGCCTTGCCTTGCAGCGCGGTCTCCACCTGGTGGCGCAGGTCGGGCTGCGGTTCGTCGAGGCGCACCCGCACTTCCAGCCAGGGTTGGCGCTGGACGTCGGCCAGCAGGTCGATGTCGGGCAACTCCTTGAGTTGCCCCAGGATATCGGCCAAGGGCGCCGGGCCCAGGCGTTGCAGGTTGACGGCCCGGGGAATCAGGCGTGGCTCGACCTTGACCAGGGTTTCACCGTCCAGGGTGATGTCGAGAATCTGATGCTGGTAACCAATCTCCGAGAATGACAGCGGGATCGGCGAGCCGCTGTAGCGGATGCGCTCTTCACCGTTGACCTTCTGCGGCTTGTGCAAGTGACCGAGGGCGACGTAGCTGATGCTCGGGCCGAACAGGCTGGCGGGCAGGGCCTCGGCGTTGCCGATGATCAGGCTGCGCTCGGAATCCTCGGACACTGAACCGCCGGCCATGTGCGCATGGCTGATGGCGATCAGCGCCTGGCCTTTCTTGCGCTTGCTGTTGGCCGCGGCGATCAGCCACTCATGGACCTGGCCGATACCCCGCAGGTAGTCGTCGCCCAGTTGCGCGCCGGTGACTTCGGCGGGGCGCAGGAACGGCAAGGCCAGGCACCACGCCTTGACCTTGCCCTTGGCATCGGGCAACGGCAATAACAGGCGTTCGACGTCCAGTTGACCGTCGTCCAGCCACAACACCCGGCCCAGGGCGTGGGTGCGCAAACGTCGCATCAGCGGCGCAGGCAATTCGATACGTGAGCCGGAGTCGTGGTTGCCGGCGATCATCACGATGGTCAGGTTGGCGTTTTGTTCGTGGGCACTGACGATGAAATCGTACAGCCGCTCCTGGGCTTTGACCGGCGGGTTGACGGTGTCGAAGATGTCGCCGGCGATCAGCAGCACGTCGGGTTTTTCGTGGGTCAGTTGACGCAGCAGCCAGTCGAGGAAACAGGCGTGTTCGAAATCGCGTTCCTGACCGTGCAGGTTTTGCCCCAGGTGCCAGTCGGAGGTGTGAAACAGACGCAAGGCAAACTCCAGAAAACAGATGATGGCCGCGGTGAAGAGGAGGGCGGCTAAAAGAAGGAGAGTTTACTGGGAAACCGGGGGGAGGACTTGTTCAACTTCGAGGTATCTGCTGCAGCGCGATCCTGTGGCCAGGGAGCTTGCTCCCGTTGGGCTGCGTAGTGGCCCCCTTTTTTGCGATTGCTGCGCAATCGAGCGGGAGCAAGCTCCCTCGCCACAAAAGCACAAAAGCACAAAAGCACAAAAGCTACAAAGCTCAAAAGCTACAAAAAAGAGCGGGTTATTTGGGGTAAAGCGGCGGCAATCCCGAATCACCCGCAGAATCCAGCGCCCCTTCGGTGGGCGGGATGGTGCGAATGGCCCGCCACAGGTCTTCGCCTTGCCAATGCTGGCCGGTCTCGCTGTAGAGCGCGCCGTTGAGGCCGTCCAGGGCGTCGGACAGCGGCACGAAGCGCGCCGCCATGTCGGCCAGGGTCTCCGGTTGCTGGCGGGCCCAGGCGTCCAGGGCCTGGCGAGTGGCGTGGGGGTCGTTGGCCAGGCAGGTGCGCTTGAGGTCGTCCAGCAGGGTGCGCGGGCTCGGTCCGGCCTGGGTCGAGCGCAGGATCGCCGGCTGCCACCGGGCGCGCCACCACAAGCCAAAGCCGAGCAACGTCGTGCAGGCCAGGATCAGGCTGCTCAGTTGCCAATACCACAGGCTCTCGTTGTCGACCGTCGTCACGATCTGCGCCGTACCGGCCGGCGTATCCACCATCAGGCTTGGATTGTTCGCCACTTGCAGGGTCCGCGCCGGGAGGCTGGTGCGGTCCAGGTGATCTTCCAGGGTGTTCCACCAGACCACTTCCACCGGTGGCAGCTCGATGGTGCCGCTCCGGTTGGGCACCAGCGCCTCGCGGTCTTCGCGGCTGCCCACCAGCCCGCGTTCACTGCTGCGGCTGCTGAGGACCGGTTGGTCCGGGTAGCGCCGCAGGCCATTGATTTCGGTGGCTGGCAGCGGTGGCAACTGGGCGCTGGCCAGGCCTTCGGCTTCCAGGGTCAGGCTGCGGGTCAGGGAGTCGCCGACCTGGCTGTGGGTCGGTTCCGGGCTCCAGCTTTCGCTCAAGGACAGGCTGCGTGCCGGCAGCCAGGGTACGTCGGCCGGGTAGCTGGCGGGCTTGGGTTTGACGCTCAGCAGCAGTTGTTCGGAGCTGACCCGCATCAATTGGCCGGGCTTGGGGCCTGAAGGTGCGGCGTCCTGGGCCACCGGTTCGACCAGGGTAGCGCTGAAGGTCTGGGCCGGGATCGTCAGCTCGCCGCTGCGCTGCGGGTAGATGCCATAACGCAGTTCGATCACGCCGTGGCGCACATCGTTGATGACCTTTTCATAGGTGCGCGATTCGCCCAGTTGTTCGGTGCGGGCGTCGGGGATGTGCAGCGGCGTCAGGCTGCTGTCGTCGTACAGCGACACCGAATGGTAGATGCGCAGGGTCAGGATCGCCTGGGCCTGTACGTAGACATCGCGCTGGTCGAGGCTGGCCTCGATGAACACCGGCGCCAGGGTCCCCGAGGCGTTGCGGGTTTCGCTTTCGATGACTTGCAGAGTGATGGGCTGGCTGCTCACCTCGCCCAGTTGCAATGGAGGAATGACCACGGTGCCGCTTCGACGCGGCAGCAGGGTGACGATCCAGCGGGTGGTGGCGCGGTTCTCGCCGTCGAGGGTGGTCAACTGGTTGACCTGGCGGGTGCCGCGTACATCGAACAAGGCCTGGAGCGGGCCCAGGTCGGGTTTGCCGAACAACGTGGCGTCATTGGATTCCAGGGTCAATTCCACCGTTTCCCCGGAATTCAGGCGGCTGCGGTCCACACTGGCCGTCAGCTGTGCAGCCTGGGTTCCAGAGGCCCAGAGCAGCAAGACGAGGAGGTAGGCGGTGAAGCGGGTCATGGGGTTTTTCCCTGGGCCTGATGGCTTTGCTGTTCATACCAGAATTTACGCCTGAGCAGCTCGCCGGGATTGTCCGGGATCTGGCGCAGCCACTGTTCCATGGCCTGGCGTTGTTCTTCTTCATTGCGCTGGCCGGCGGCGGGACGCAGCGGCGGCGTGGTGGTTTGTTCATCAGGCAGCTCACTGCCCGGCACATCCTGGGCGGTGGGCGCTTGTGCGGTCCGTGGGGGCTGGGACTCGTCCGGCGTCGCGGTCGCCTCGCTGGATGGCTGTCCCGGTTCGGAAGACGGGTGGGTTGAATCGCTATCCGGCGCTTGTTCGGCCGGCCCCGGTTCCTCGCTTTCGGCGGGCTTGGGCTCTGGCGTCGCCGGTGGTGCCTGTTCCTTCAACAGGCTCTGTACCAGGGCCTTGTTGGTCTGGGCCGGGCGCAGGTCGGGTTGCAGTTCCAGGGCTTGTTCATAGGCATCGAGTGCGGCTTCCAGCTCGCCGCTCCGGGCCAGGGCATTGCCACGATTGTAGTGGGCACGGGCGTCGTTGCCTTCGGCGAAGCGCCGGGCGGCTTCGCTGTATTGGCCGGCTTCGTACAGGGCGACGCCTTGCCACTGGCTGTCTTCGAAGTGGACGGCGGCTTCGGCGGGGCGCTTTTGCTTGAGCAAGTGCTGGCCCTGTTGGTCGGCGCGCAACCACAGGTCCTGGAATTCGAAGGCGTGGCCGGTTTGCGGCAAGGCGAACAGCAGCGGCAGGCAGAACAGCCAACCGCGACGCCCGGCGCAGGCGGCCAGCAGCAACAATGGCAGGAGCAGCCAATGACCCTGGTCGGCCCAGGTGTCCAGGCGCAACGTCTGGCCGTCGCTGCGCAGATGGCGAGGACCGTCCAGCAGGCCCAGGCCGCGCAGGTCGCTGTCGTCCAGCCGCGCCGGGCGGTAGCGACCGTCCAGCTCGTTGGCGAAGGCCTTGAGGCCCGGGCTGTCCAGGCGTGGCACCAGGATCGAACCCTGGGCATCCTTGAGGTAACTGCCATCTTCCTGGGCCACCGGTGCGCCTTCGCGGGTACCGATGCCCAGCATCAGCCATTGCGTGGCGGAGCCGTCCAGGACCAGGCGGATGCCTTCACGTTCCTGCTCGTTCAACGACGAACCGATCAGCAGGATCCGACCGTGGCCGAGCTCACCCTGGTCCAGCAGGGCCATGGCTTTATGAACGGCCAGGTCGGCGCGATGGCCGCTCTGGGGCATGATCGACGGCGCGAGGGCTTCGAGCAGGTTGGTGCTGGTGGCCAGGTCGTCGGACAGCGGCACCAGCGTGTGGGCGCTGCCGGCATAGACGATGATCGCGGTCTGGGCATCGCTGCGGTTCTGCAACAGGTCCAGCACCTTGCGCCGGGCCTGTTCCAAGCGCGTGGGCGGAACATCGGTGGCGAGCATTTCCGGGGTCAGTTCCAGTATCACGACTAGCGGGTCGGCGGGTTTCTGGCTGGTCTGTTCGACCCGCGCCCAGCTTGGCCCCAGTAACGCCAGCACGATCAACAGCCAGCCCAGGCCGAGGGCAATCCACGGCAGCCGGCTTTCCCGGCCACTGCCACCACTGAGCAGCACCGCATGGAAGGCCGGTGGCAGGATCATCTGCCAGCGGCCCACCCGCTTCTGCCGGTGCCACAGTTGCCAGAGCAACCAGCCCAGCAACGGCAGCAGCAACACGAACCAGGGGCGCAGCCAGTGTGGCCAGAGGGCGATCATCGACGCCTCCGCAAGCGCAGGCGCTTGAGCCGCTGGCGCCACTCGGTGTGTTGGGCCGGCTGGAACAGCGCTTGGTTGAGCAGGCGTTGCAGTGGGTTGTCCGGCCAGCGCGCCCGGGCCACCAGCAACATGCTCAACAGCAGCGCAACGGCCAGGGGCCAGTGATACAGCGCCAGGGCAGGGCGCGCCTGGGTCGGTTGCTGGGTCACCGGTTCGAGCTGGTCGAGGGTGGTCTTGATCGCCAGCAATTGCTCGCCATCCTGGGCGCGGAAATAGCGACCGCCCGTGACCTGGGCAATGTCCTTGAGGGTCGGCTCGTCGAGGTCCAGGCTCGGGTTGACGCCGAGGAAGCCCGCCGTGCCGCTTTGCTCCGGGTCGGCACCAATGCCGATCGGGTAGATTTTCACGCCTTCGTCGGCGGCCAGCCGAGCGGCGGTCAGCGGGTCGATTTCGCCGCCGTTGTTGGCACCGTCGGTGACCAGGATCAGCACGCGACTGTGGGCCGGACGCTGGCGCAGGCGTTTGAGGGCCAGGCCGATGGCATCGCCGATGGCGGTGTTCTTGCCGGCGATGCCGATGCGCGCTTCGTCGAGCCAGCGACGCACGGTGCGGCGGTCGAAGGTCAGCGGCGCCTGCAAGTAGGCCTGGCTGCCGAACAGGATCAGGCCGACCCGGTCACCTTCGCGGCCTTCGAGAAAATCCCCGAGCATGTGTTGGACCAACGTGAGGCGGCTGACTTCTTCGTCCTTCCACTGCATGTCGGGAAAGTCCATGGAGCCCGAGACGTCCACCGCCACCAGGAGGTCGCGACCGCTGGCGGCAATGGGCAGCGGCTCCCCCAGCCACTGCGGTCGTGCAGCGGCAATCAGCAACAGCAGCCAGAGCAGGATAAAGGGCGTCTGTTGCCGCCAGGTCGGCAGATTGGCCCGGGCCCGACGGCCCACCAGGCCTTCCAGGTCGCCGAGAAAACTGACCTTGAGCGCCGACTCGCCGCTGTCGGCCGCCGGCAGCACCAGGCGCATCAGCCAGGGCAGCGGCAGCAGGGCGAACATCCACGGCCAGGCGAATTCAAACATGTTTGCGAATCCAGATTTCCACCGCCTGGGTCAGGCCGGCGATGGCTTTGTCATCGAGTTTGCATTCGGGCTTGTAGGCGCCTTCCACCAGTACCATCCAGCGCGTCAGGCCGGCGGCCGGGCAACGGTTATCCAGGAAGGCCAGCCATTTGCGCCCGTTGAGGGTGTGGCTCTGGCTGTAGGGGTAGTGGTTGCGGCATAGGCGTTTGAGCAGCCCATTGAGCTGCTGGAGCCAGGCACCGGCTGGCGCGCCGTCGTAGGGCTTGGGCAGGCGGGCGAGTTCGGCCAGGGCGGCCAGGCGCACCGGGTCCAGGGGTTGCTCGTTGCGGTCGGTGGTGCGCTTGGCGGGAATGAACCGGCGCAATTGCCACAGGCCCAGGCCCAGCAACGGCAACATTACCAGCAGCAACCACCAGCCCGGCGCGGGCGGCCAGAAGCCAATGGGCGGTGGCGCCATCAGCGGCTGCAGTTGATCGAGATTGCTCATCGGCCTTTCCCGGCCCGCTTGGGGTTCAGGTATTCGCGCAGTTGCTCGACCATGTCGCCCTGGGTGCTCAGGGGCATCATCAGGATCCGCAGCTTCTGCGCCAGCAATTCCCAACGCGCCTGGCGTGCCTCGGCCTGGGCGCGATAGGCCTGGCGCAGTTCGAAATTCAGGGTGTCGAGTTCCAGCTGCGCGCCACGCTGGGCGAAGCGCAGCAAGCCGGCGGCGGGCAAGGCGTGATCCAGCGGGTCCGACAGCGGCAGCAGCAACAGGTCGCAATGACGCGACAGCAGGCTCAGTTGCTGCTCGGCGCCGTCGGACAAGGCTCGTTCGTCGCAAATCACGATCACCAGGCTGCCGGGTCGCAGCACTTCCCGGGCCCGGCGCAGGGCGATGCCGAACGAGTCGCGGTCCGGCTCGCCCTCGGTGTGCAACGATTGATTGACCCGCACCAGCCGGTTGAGCAATTGCAACAGGCTCTGTTTGCTGCGTCGCGGCTTGACCTCGTAATGGGTGTTGTTGCCGAACACCAGGCCGCCGACCCGATCGTTATGCCCCAGCGCGGCCCAGCCGATCAGACTGGCGGCCTGGGCGGCAAGCACCGACTTGAACATCAGTCCAGAGCCGAAGAACAGCCGGTGGCTTTGCTCGATCATGATGAAAATCGGTCGCTCGCGTTCTTCGTGGAACAGTTTGGTGTGAGGCTCCTGGGTCCGGGCGGTGACGCGCCAGTCAATGGTGCGTACGTCGTCGCCGGCCTGGTAGACCCGCACCTGGTCGAAATCCACCCCGCGCCCGCGCAGCTTGGAGTGATGCAGGCCGATCAGCGGGCTGCGCTGGCCCGGTGTCGAGAACAATTGCACCTCGCGCACGCGATGGCGCATCTCGATCAGCTCCGAAAGGCTGACGCGGATGCCCGGTGCGGGCGCCAGGGGGTTATTCATGACTCATGCTCAAGCGACAGCGACGACGTCGAGAATCCGCTGCACGACCCGGTCCTGGTCGATGCCGGCGGCCTCGGCTTCGAACGACAGGATGATGCGATGGCGCAGCACGTCGAACAGCACGGCCTGGATATCTTCCGGGCTGACAAAGTCGCGCCCGGCCAGCCAGGCATGGGCACGGGCGCAGCGGTCCAGGGCGATGGAGCCCCGCGGACTGGCGCCGTAGGCGATCCACTCGGCCATCTCGGGATCGAACTTGGCGGGGTTGCGGGTGGCCATGATCAGTTGCACCAGGTACTCCTCCACGGCATCGGCCATGTACAACCCGAGGATCTCCTTGCGGGCGGAGAAGATCGCCTGCTGGCTCACGCGGCGCTCGGGCTTGGTCTCGCCGTTCAGCGCTTCACCCCGGGCCTGCTGGAGGATGCGGCGTTCCACGGCGGCATCGGGAAAGCCGATCTTGACGTGCATCAGGAACCGGTCGAGCTGGGCTTCGGGCAGCGGGTAGGTGCCTTCCTGCTCGATCGGGTTCTGCGTGGCCATCACCAGGAACAGCGGCGACAGTTCATAAGTGCTGCGCCCGACACTGACCTGGCGCTCGGCCATGGCTTCGAGCAGGGCCGACTGGACCTTGGCCGGGGCGCGGTTGATTTCGTCCGCCAGCACCAGGTTGTGGAAAATCGGCCCTTGCTGGAACACGAAGCTGCCGGTTTCCGGGCGGTAGATCTCCGTGCCGGTGATGTCGGCGGGCAGCAGATCGGGAGTGAACTGGATACGATGGAACTGCGCTTCGATGCCCTCGGCCAGCTCTTTGATGGCTTTGGTCTTGGCCAGCCCAGGCGCGCCTTCCACCAGCATATGACCGTCGGCGAGCAGGGCGATGAGCAGGCGCTCGATGAGTTTTTCCTGGCCGAGAATCTGCGTTGAAAGAAAGGTTCGCAGCGCAAGCAGCGCTTCACGATGTTCCATCGATGACTGTTCCTGGAAAGGGTGGCCCCAGGCGTTCGGATAACGCCGGGGCTGGGGGCGTTACTTTAATGCATGGCGGGGGTTGGCGACTAACGGGATTTTGTCTGGTGTGCGGATTTGTGATCGGTTTGGAGTCGTTGTGGGGGCGGGCTTGCTCGCGAAGGTGGTGTGTCAGTCGACGAAAATGTTGCCTGACACTACGCCATCGCGAGCAAGCTCGCTCCCACAGGGGGATTGGCGGTGGACGCGGGTCAAGGAGCGCCACAGATCCATTGTGGGAGCGAGCTTGCTCGCGATGACGTTTTGACTGGCGGTGAATGGCTCAGCCTTTCCACGCCCCCGCATTCACCAGATTCACCGGCCGCTCCCCCGCCAACGCCGCCAACAGATTGTCCACCGCACAGCGCGCCATCGCTTCCCGGGTCTCGTGGGTGGCCGAGCCCATGTGCGGCGTCGCGACCACGTTGTCCATCTGCAATAG
This sequence comes from Pseudomonas sp. FSO-7, assembly GCF_059579345.1. Taxonomy (NCBI): domain Bacteria; kingdom Pseudomonadati; phylum Pseudomonadota; class Gammaproteobacteria; order Pseudomonadales; family Pseudomonadaceae; genus Pseudomonas; species Pseudomonas sp. FSO-7. The sequence continues at coordinate 2,956,657 of NZ_CM184193.1, forward strand.
CGGCGAATCCGCATTCAAGGGTTCGCGCTCGAACACATCCAGCCCCGCGCCACGGATCTGTTGGTTGCGCAGGGCCTCGATCAGCGCCGCTTCATCCACCACCTTGCCTCGGGAGATGTTGATGAAGATGCTCTCGGGGCGCATTTGCGCGAACGCTTGGGTGCCGATCAGCCCTTGAGTCTCAGCGGTCAAGGGCAGGGTCAGGCAGATGAAATCCGCCTGCTGTAACAGCGTTTCGAGGCTGCAATAACGGGCGTTGAAACGCTGGTCGACCGCGGGCTTGGGCGAATGGCTGTGGTAGAGCACCGGCATGCCGAAGCCGAAGTGCCCGCGTTGGGCCAGGGCTTCGCCGATGCGGCCCATGCCGATGATGCCCAGGGTCTTGCCATGGACATCGGTGCCGAAATGACGGGGGCCGATGCTCTGTTGCCAGCCACCTTCGCGGACCAGGTTGGCCAGTTCCACCACGCGCCGGGCGGTCGCCAGGATCAGGGCGAAGCCTGTGTCTGCGGTGGTTTCGGTCAGCACGTCGGGGGTGTTGCTGAGCAGGATTCGGCGTTCGGTCAGGTAATCGATGTCGTAGTTATCGACCCCCACCGAGACGCTGGCGATGGCTTGCAGGTTCGGCGCCAGGTCCAGCAGCGCCGCATCCAGCTTGAGGCTGGCGCCGAGCAGGCCGTGGGTCGTGGGGAGGGCGTCGCGCAGTTGCGCCAGGCCCTGGGCATCAAGGCGTTCGATGAGCGTGACTTGGGCCTGGGCTTGCAGGCGGGCCATCAATTGAGGTGACAGCGCTTTGTACAGCACCACGTGCTTTTTCATGGGGCGGGTCTCGATTCAGGAGCGGGCGGGCGACGGGTGTGGCGTCGCGGGATGGGAGACGGTCCGGTCGCTGGCGCCGGGCTTGAGGGCGAGGGTCAGCACGACCGAGAGCAGCAACGCGCCGCTCATCAACAGGAAGGACATGCCAGGGGAGCCGGTGGTGCCGTTGAGGTAGCCCACCAGGTACGAGCCGCCGAACGAACCCAGCGCGCCCATGCTGTTGATCAAGGCCATGGCGCCGCCGGCGACATTGGCCGGGAGGATTTCCGGAACGATGGCGAAGAACGGACCGTAGGGCGCGTACATGCAAGCGCCGGCGACTACCAGCAAGCCATAGGACCACCAGAAGTGCTCAGCTCCCAGCAGGTAGGAGGCGTAGAACGCGATGGAGGCGATCAGCAGCGGCGGCCAGACAAAACGCTTGCGCTTCTGCGCCTTGTCCGACGCCCAGGACACCACCAGCATGCCGATCACCGCCGCCAGGTACGGCAAGGACGACAGCCACCCGGCCTCGACCATGTTCATCTGCAGGCCGGCCTTGAGGATCGACGGCAACCACAGCACAAACCCGTAAACCCCGATGCTCCAGCAGAAAAACTGCAGCGCCAGGATGATCACCTTGGGCGAGCGGAAGGCTTCGGCGTAGTTCTTCACCGCCTTGATGCCGACCTGTTCGGCCGCTAAGGCACTTTCCAGGTCGTGTTTTTCCTGGTCGCTGAGCCACTTGGCCTGAGCTGGACGATCATCGGCCAGGCGCCACCAGACAAAGGCCCAGAGCACCGCCGGCAGGCCTTCGATGATGAACATCCAGCGCCAGTCGAATTGCTGCACCAGGTAACCCGAGACCACGGACATCCACAGCATGGTCACCGGGTTGCCGAGGATCAGGAAGGTATTGGCGCGCGAGCGTTCGGCCCGGGTAAACCAGTGACACAGGTACACCAGCATCGCCGGCATGACGGCGGCCTCGACCACCCCGAGCATGAAGCGGATCACGATCAGCCAGTAGGCGTTGGAGACCACGCCCGTCAGGGTGGCCAGCGAACCCCAGAGGATCAGGCTGACGAAGATCAGCTTCTTCACGCTGTGCTTTTGCGCGTAGATCGCCCCAGGGACCTGGAAGAAAAAGTAACCGAGGAAAAACAATGCGCCCAGCAGCGACGAAAGCCCCGGCGTGATCATCAGGTCTTCGGCCATGCCCGAGGCGGCGGCAAAGCCATAGTTGGCCCGGTCGAGGTAGGCCAGGCTGTAGGTGATGAACACGATGGGCATGATGTACCACCAGCGGCGGGTGGCGAGGTTGAGCGTTTGCATGGCGTTGACTCCTGAGCTTGTTGTTTTTGTTGCAGCAGGTGCGTTTGTAGTGGTTTCAATCGCGAGCAGGCTCGCTCCCACAGGGTCAGTACGAAACCTTGTGGGAGCGAGCTTGCTCGCGATCGGCGGTTTCAAATTCAGCCAATAACTCAAGGCGCGTCGGCAACCCTTCCATGTCCCCACGGCTCTGCACCGCGCGGCTGCCAATCCAGTTGGCGCGCCGCACGGCCTCGGTGATGGCGTGGCCTTCGAGCAATGCGCTGATCAGGCCGACAGCGAAGCCATCGCCGGCGCCCACGGTGTCCACCACCTGGGCCACCGGCACGCCGGGGATGACGCCCTGGTCCAGCGCCGTGCGGTAATAGGCGCCGTCCGCGCCGAGCTTGATCACGACGATTTCAGCACCTTGGTCCAGGTAGAACGCGGCGATGTCGGCGGGGTCGTCGAAGCCGGTCAGCAGCCGGCCTTCGCCAAGCCCCGGCAAGACCCAGTGGGCGAGGGCGGCGAGGCGATTGATTTCAGTGATCATCGTCGACTCGCTGCCCCACAGGCTCGGCCTCAGGTTGGGGTCGAACGAGAGGCTGCGGCCGGCCTCGCGCATGCGGCTCATCAATTCAAAGGACATTTCGCGGGCCATGCCCGACAGCGCCGGGACGATGCCGGTGGCGTGCAAGTGACGGGCGTCAAGCAGCGCTGGCGCGATGGAGTCGATCGACAGATGGCTGGCCGCCGAGTTGCGCCGGAAATACTCGACTTGCGGGTCGCTGCCATCGACGGTACGGGATTTGAACTGGAAGCCGGTGGGGTGCTCCGGGTCGACCGTCACGTGGCGACAATCCAGACCCTCGTTTTCCAAGGTCTGCGTCACGAAGCGCCCCAGGGAATCGGCGCCGACCCGGCTCAGCCACGCCACCTTGAAGCCCAGCCGCGACAGCCCGATAGCCACGTTGCTATCGGCCCCCGCAATGCGCTTGTGAAACTGATCGACGCTGGCCAGGTCACCGCGCTGGTCCGCCACCAGCATTGCCATGGTTTCGCCGAACGACAATACATCGAACTCAGACATGGGCAGGCTCCTGGTGCGATTGCCCGAGGCGGGACAGGGTGGCGACATGGCGGGTGGTCAGTTGCAGCAGGTCATCGTCTTGCAGCGGGTATTCGGCGGCGCGCATCACGCCGGTGGGCATGTGCTTGAGCAGTTGTTCCCACAGGTGCAGGTCGGTCATGGCCGGAGGCACGGCGACGAGTTTGCCGTCGGCGCGCCGGGCCACGGCCTTGCAGTGCACATACGCCACATACCGTCCGAGCTGTCGGGCGGCCACGGCGGCCGATTGGTCCTGCCATTGCCAGTTGCCAATGTCGAAGGTCATGGCGACGGGCAGCGCTTGATGCTCCACCGCGGTGAAGAACCGTTGCAACGGTTCGATCCGTCCGCCCTGCAAGGTCTGGTCGTTTTCCACCAGCAACCGCACCGGGCTAGCGGCGAGCACCGGGGCCAGTGCCGACAGGTCATTGGAGTCGGTGAAATGACCGAGGGAGACTTTCAGCCAGGTCGAACCGAACGCCTCGCCGCGTTGCAGGGCCCGCGCCAGGGCGGGATTGGGCCTGGACTGGCCGGCGAGCCACAGTTCCAGTGGTGACGAAAAAATACTCTGCAGCCCCTGGGCTCGGGCAGCGGCGGCCAGTTCAGCGGGCTGTTCGGTGGTGAGCAATTCTTCGCGCCATTCGATGCGCGAGGCACCGGCGGCGGCCAACAGATCGATGAAACGGCCTTGGCCATGTTGTCGCACCAGGTCGGCGCCGTAGCTGGAAAGGCTGATGGAGACGGGTGGATTGTGCATTGTTGTTATACCTCTGAAACCGGTTTCAGTTTTGTTCAAAAAAAGGGGGATGCTTCAGGGCCTCATCGCGAGCAGGCTCGCTCCCACACTGGATCTGTGGCGCACTGAAGATCCCTGTGGGAGCGAGCTTGCTCGCGATAGGTCCCTCACCATCACCGCCCATGCCCAAGCGTCGACCCACGCTCAATCAACCGCGCCGCAAAATCCAGGGTCCGCACCGGCCCGTTGTCACCGCGCAAGCGCTTGAGCAGGCATTCGAACGCGCTGGCGCCGATCTCCGCCGTCGGCTGGGCCAGGGCCGTGATGCCGCTGCCCACCAAGGGGTACCAATCCAAGTCATCGAGGGCGATCAGGCCCACGTCGTCGAACAAGTGACAACCCAGCTCGCGCAACACCGTCGTGGCGGCCAGGGCGGCGATGCCATTGGCGCAGAACAACGCCTTGGGGCCATGGCCAGGCTGGGCAAGAAAGGTCTTGATGCGCGTGGTCAACTGATCACAGGTTTGCACCACGGTGCCGGCCAGGGCAGGCCGTCGTTGGATGCCGGCCTTGAAACTCTCGACGCGCTCGATCCTGGAGCTGGTGCCATCGAACGGTTCAGTCACCAGCAACAGGTCGCGGTAGCCCCGTTGTTCGAGGTGATCGAGGGCCATTTCGATGGCTGCCGGGTTGTCCAGTCCGACCAGATCGCTGTCGAGCCGATCGACCTTGCGATCCACCAGCACCAGGGGCATTTCGCTGCGCAGTTCGAACAGTTCGTCACGGTGGTGACCCAAGGTGTTCACGATCAGCCCTTCGATGTTGTAGGCGCGCAGCAGCGCCAGGTGCTGGCGTTCCTGCTCGTCATCGCGGTCGGTGTTGCACACCACCAGGCTATAGCCATGGCGACGACAGGCGGTTTCCACGCCATGCATCACGGCAATCGAATAAGGGTTGCGGATATCGGCCACCAGCATGCCGATCAGGCGTGTGCGCCCGCGCTTGAGGCCACGGGCCATCTGGTTCGGCCGGTAGCCCAGTTCGCTGATGGCCTGCTCGATGCGCCGGGCGATGGCCTCGGAGAGCAGGGCACGGTCTTCGCCAATGAAACGCGAGACACTGGCCTTGGAGACCCCGGCGCGTTCGGCGACGTCGAGCATGGTCACGCGGTTGCGCTGGGCGGCGGAGAAAGAGTTCACGGATTGAAACCTGCTTATTGGATTTATTAGTGGCTCTGAAACCGGTTTCAGGAAACACCAGAACCCAAGCGGTCGTCAAGGGCGACGTGTCAGAGGCACGACCGACGGTGGTTCGCTTCAGTCCCACAGGGGCGACGATCCAGACAGATCCTCATCAGAACCGACCCCTCCAGCCGATTTGCAGCGCGTAAGGCCGTGTGGTTAGCTGCCTGCCTTTCCCTGCCCTTTGACTACCGAAGCCACCATGAACTTTACCCAGCCTCGCTTGAGATTGCTGTCGATACTGAGTGTGACCTTGTTGGTGGTGGGCTTTACGTCCTATTACCTGTTTCGCCACAGCGGCGCGCCGGCCGATGAAGGTTTCGCCGCCGAGCAACTGAACGAAGGGGGCATGGAAGACATCGGCACGCTGGCACCGCCCGAGGTGGAGAAACGCCTCAATTACTTGATTCAGGACGCCGGTGAAAGCCTCAGGTCCTTGGAGTTGGTCAGTGATGTGCAACTGAGCCTGACCGTCGAGACGAACGAGCCTGCCGATGAGCAGCCGCTGCAATACGAGCCGCTGTTTGTGCCGTTCACAAGTGCGCAACTGAAAGCTGAACTGGCGTCGATCCAGGGCCTGCGTTTTACCCAGCGGCTGTTCGCCGAGGGTTCTGAGGTGCGGCTCGATACCAGCAGCCTTGATCCGCTCTGGAAGCGCGCCGCCACGCCGGATGAGCCAGCGGCCGAGCAATACCTGCCGCAACGCCTGCGTTTTCGCGATGGCAGCGAAAAAATCTTCGCCGAGCTCAAGGGGGCGCCTGAGGTAGAGTCCGACGACACGATCTCGTCCCATGACGCCTTTGCACTGTCGGTGAACAAACCGCTGGCGAGTCTCGGCCTGACAGTCGCGTACCGCAGCTACCCGGCGTTCAAGAAAGTGGTGCTGGACAAGGATCACCCGAAAGTGACCCTGGACGACGACCAGTCCTTCCAGCTCACCGCCCTGGGTGATGGCAGCGCCTCCGTGCGCTTGAGTACGCCGAAATCGTCGACCTTCGTGGTGCAGGGGGTGGATGATGCGGGCAGGGCGCTCTACAGCAACGGTCACAACGCCCGGTCGTTTCCCTCCGATGGCGATATCGCGGCGTTGCAGAACTATTACAAAGCGCTGCTGCAGACCAAGGATGATCTCAAGCAGCTCAAGACCGGCCAAGCGGTGCAGCAACAGTTGGGACGCTTGACCGAGGCGCTGGTCGCTCAGGCGGGGCCTTTGAAAAACACCGAGGTCGACTATCGATTCGAGGCCACCCCGCAACGTATCGTCATCCATGTGCTCGATCCGATGGAAGACAACACCGTTGAGTTCACCCAGGTCGACAACGTCCTGGCTGCACAAGCGCGTTACATTGCCCTGGACCGGAACGCCGAGCGCTACGGCTTCATCGACCAGGCCGGCCAGTGGTTGATCAAGCCCCGTTGGGTGCAGGTGCAAGATAGCCAGATGGCCGATACCTACGCCTTGTTTTCCCCGGAGAAATCCAGCGACCCGGATTCGCAGTGGCAGGCGTTGCGCAGCCAGCTCGCCTATTTTCCCGCCGGTAGCAACAAGCTCGTGGACTTGCCGTTCGAACACATCACCGAGGCATTGAGCAATGGCCTGCTGTTGGTGGAGCGTGAAACCAACGGCCCTTATGGGCTTTACGATGCCAGGCGTCACCGTTTCGTGTTGCCGATGAAATTCGTCAACCCCACCGTGACCGACAACCTGTTCATCGCCCGTCTCGGCAAGCGAACCGATGTCACGGAGGGCCTGTACGGTGCCTATACCCTGGATGGCAAGCAGATCCTGCCGACGCAATTCTCGGGCATCGAGCACAGCGAGGGTTTGCTCTACGCCAGTGCCCCCGATCGGCGTCATCAGGACGTTTTCGACCTGGAAGGTAAACGGATCAACCTTCAGGGTGACAACGTGATAGGCCGGTTTGTGGGCCAGCAACCGCTGCTGGTGCAGGACACTAAAAGCCGGAAATTCGCGTTTATCGATCGCCAGGGCGCGCGGCTACCCATCAAGTTGCCGTATGACGAAGTGACACCGTTTTCCAACGGCATGGCGGTGGTCGCACGGGATGGTAGCTACGGTGCCATCGACCTGGCGGGCAGGCTGCGGGTGCCGCTGGATTACAGCCAGATCAACGCGTTTCAGACCCGTTACGCCGCGGCCATCCGGGCCGGTGGTGGTTCCGGGCTGGTCTTGATCAGTCAGGACAACAAGGTGATCAAGGCACTGGGGTCCTACACCAGCATGAAGGTGCCGGATAACGGCAATGAGGCCCGTTACTACGTAAGGGATCCGAATAACGATGACGAGTACCTGGTCTATGACGCTGACGGCAATCTCGTGCAGAAAGACGAATAACAGCTGGCGCACTGATCCTGTGGCGAGGGGATTTATCCCCGTTGGGCTGCGAAGCGGCCCTCGAACCAGGCAACTCGGTGTGCCAGGAAGACTGAATTCACTGCTTCAGGGCTGCTGCGCAGCCCAGCGGGGATAAATCCCCTCGCCACAGGGGAGCGGTCGCCTTGGAAGTCAGAGCTGGCTTATATAGGTCCCCGTCCCCTTGAGGATGTTCTGCAACGTCAGTTCCACTTCCGCCAGGTCCGCCGCATCGGTGTCGTGGGTGATCTCCAGCACATCGTCGCCGTTGAGCGCATCGGCGTCCGCCGGGGCAATTTCAATCAGCAGGCGGGTCGGGCTGAGGGTGACCTTGACGCCCTCCAGTGTCGAAGGCTCTCCATCGAGGGCGATTTCCAGTTCGTCTTCGTCGGGGTAGCGCGTCATCAGGAACATTTCGCCCTGGGCGCTGTGGCAGCAGAGCATGGCCATGTTGTCTTCTTCTTCATCACACGGGTTGGCGATCAGAAGGGCGGTGGTCATTTGCATGGTGTTGGCTCCAGGATCGAGTGCACCTGCGGGGTGCGAAAAGTGGATTTTGCCAGCCTGAAGGATTTTCTGCTGGTTTACCGCCTCGGGGTGCCGTTTGGCCCCCGGCCTGCTAGGGTTGTTCGGTGCGTACCGGCTGTTTAGCTAGCCGATGACCGAATATGTCGCAGCGCTGCAAGCAGGCAGGTTGTCGCACTCGTTAAGCTGCGCAACGGATGTGCACCTGCCAAGGCCACCCTTGGGTGGTTTTTGCAGGTGTCCATGACACGAAATTAGATGGAAAAGGATGTGACCTGTGGGTCCTGTCCAGCTTCACCCACCTGTCATCCTGTTTCCTCTGCCCGAGAATCAGGAACGGGATGGCCGATAGCCCCGCAAGGGGTTGCACGCGACGCTTTCATCAATAACAAGCCCAAGCGGAGTACCACAGATGGCGTTCTTCACCGCAGCCAGCAAAGCCGACTTCCAGCACCAACTGCAAGCGGCACTGGCGCAGCACATCAGTGAACAGGCACTGCCACAAGTGGCGCTGTTCGCTGAACAATTCTTCGGCATCATTTCCCTCGATGAACTTACCCAGCGCCGGTTGTCCGACCTCGCCGGCTGCACCCTGTCTGCCTGGCGCCTGCTTGAGCGCTTCGATCACACGCAACCGCAGGTGCGCGTCTACAACCCCGATTACGAACGCCACGGCTGGCAGTCGACCCACACGGCCGTGGAAGTGTTGCACCATGACCTGCCGTTCCTGGTGGACTCGGTCCGCACCGAGCTGAACCGTCGCGGCTACAGCATCCATACCCTGCAAACCACTGTGCTGAGCGTGCGTCGCGGCAGCAAGGGCGAGTTGCTGGAAATCCTGCCAAAAGGCACCCAGGGCGACGGCATCCTGCAAGAGTCGTTGATGTACCTGGAGATCGACCGCTGCGCCAACGCCGCCGAACTCAACGTCCTGAGCAAGGAACTTGAGCAAGTGCTGGGCGAAGTGCGCGTGGCCGTGGCCGATTTCGAACCGATGAAAGCCAAGGTCCAGGAAATCCTCGACAGCCTGGACAGCAGCGCCTTCGCCATCGACGCTGATGAAAAGAGCGAGATCAAGAGCTTCCTGGAATGGCTGGTGGGCAACCACTTCACCTTCCTGGGCTATGAAGAGTTCGTGGTACGCGACGAGGCCGACGGCGGTCACATCGAGTACGACCCCGAGTCGTTCCTGGGCCTGACCAAATTGCTGCGCGCCGGCCTGACCGCCGAAGACCTGCGCATCGAAGACTACGCCGTCGCCTACCTGCGCGAGCCGACCCTGCTGTCGTTCGCCAAGGCCGCGCACCCGAGCCGCGTACACCGTCCGGCCTACCCGGACTACGTGTCGATCCGCGAAATCGACGCCAGCGGCAAGGTCATCAAGGAATGCCGCTTCATGGGCCTGTACACCTCTTCGGTGTATGGCGAGAGCGTGCGGGTCATCCCGTACATCCGCCGCAAGGTCGCGGAAATCGAGCGTCGCTCGGGCTTCCAGGCCAAGGCGCACCTGGGCAAGGAACTGGCCCAGGTGGTCGAAGTGCTGCCCCGTGACGACCTGTTCCAGACCCCGGTGGACGAGCTGTTCAGCACCGTCATGTCCATCGTGCAGATCCAGGAACGCAACAAGATCCGCGTGTTCCTGCGCAAAGACCCGTATGGCCGTTTCTGCTACTGCCTGGCCTACGTGCCACGTGACATCTATTCCACCGAAGTGCGCCAGAAGATCCAGCAAGTGCTGATGGATCGCCTGAAGGCCTCGGACTGCGAGTTCTGGACCTTCTTCTCCGAATCCGTACTGGCCCGTGTGCAGTTGATCCTGCGGGTGGACCCGAAGAACCGCCTCGACATCGACCCGCTGCTGCTGGAAAAAGAAGTCGTGCAGGCCTGCCGCAGCTGGAAGGACGACTACGCCAGCCTGGTCATCGAAAGCTTCGGCGAAGCCCAGGGCACCAACGTGCTGTCGGATTTCCCGAAAGGCTTCCCGGCCGGCTACCGCGAGCGCTTTGCCGCGCACTCGGCCGTGGTCGACATGCAACACCTGCTGAACCTGAGCGAAAAGAACCCGCTGGTCATGAGCTTCTACCAGCCGCTGGGCCAGGTCTCCGGCCAGCGCGAGCTGCACTGCAAGCTGTATCACGCCGACACGCCGCTGGCGCTGTCCGACGTGCTGCCGATCCTGGAAAACCTCGGCCTGCGCGTGCTGGGTGAATTCCCGTACCGCTTGCGCCACACCAACGGCCGCGAGTTCTGGATTCATGACTTCGCCTTCACCGCCGCCGAAGGCCTGGACCTGGACATCCAGCAACTCAACGACACCTTGCAGGACGCCTTCGTCCACATCGTGCGCGGCGATGCCGAGAACGATGCGTTCAACCGCCTTGTGTTGACCGCTGGCCTGCCATGGCGCGACGTGGCGCTGCTGCGCGCCTACGCCCGTTACCTGAAGCAGATTCGCCTGGGCTTCGACCTGGGTTACATCGCCAGCACCCTGAACAACCACACCGACATCGCTCGCGAGCTGACCCGGTTGTTCAAGACCCGCTTCTACCTGGCGCGCAAGCTCAGTGGCGACGACCTGGAAGACAAGCAACTGCGTCTGGAGCAAGCGATCCTCTCGGCCCTGGATGACGTCCAGGTGCTCAACGAAGACCGCATCCTGCGTCGCTACCTGGACCTGATCAAGGCCACTCTGCGGACCAACTTCTACCAGACCGACGCCAACGGCCAGAACAAGTCCTACTTCAGCTTCAAGTTCAACCCGCACCTGATCCCGGAACTGCCGAAACCGGTGCCCAAGTTCGAGATCTTCGTCTACTCGCCACGGGTCGAAGGCGTGCACCTGCGCTTCGGCAACGTTGCCCGCGGTGGCCTGCGCTGGTCCGACCGTGAAGAAGACTACCGCACCGAAGTGCTGGGCCTGGTAAAAGCCCAGCAAGTGAAGAACTCGGTGATCGTGCCCGTGGGCGCCAAGGGTGGTTTCCTGCCTCGTCGCCTGCCGTTGGGCGGCAGCCGGGACGAGATCGCGGCCGAAGGCATCGCCTGCTATCGCATCTTCATCTCCGGCCTGTTGGACATCACCGACAACCTCAAGGACGGCGCGCTGGTACCGCCGGCCAACGTCGTGCGGCATGACGACGATGACCCGTACCTGGTGGTGGCGGCGGACAAGGGCACCGCGACCTTCTCCGACATCGCCAACGGCATCGCCATCGACTACGGCTTCTGGCTGGGCGATGCGTTCGCCTCCGGCGGTTCGGCCGGCTACGACCACAAGAAAATGGGCATCACCGCCAAGGGCGCGTGGGTCGGCGTGCAGCGCCACTTCCGCGAGCGCGGCATCAATGTCCAGGAAGACAGCATCACCGTGGTGGGCGTTGGCGACATGGCCGGCGACGTGTTCGGCAACGGCTTGTTGATGTCCGACAAGCTGCAACTGGTCGCGGCCTTCAACCACCTGCACATCTTCATCGACCCGAATCCGGAGCCTGCCAGCAGCTTTGCCGAGCGCAAGCGGCTGTTCGACCTGCCGCGTTCGGCCTGGACCGACTACGACGCCAGCATCATGTCCGAAGGCGGCGGTATCTTCTCGCGCAGCGCGAAAAGCATCGCCATCTCGCCACAGATGAAAGAGCGCTTCGACATCAAGGCCGACAAACTGACCCCGACCGAACTGCTCAACGCCTTGCTCAAGGCGCCGGTGGACCTGTTGTGGAACGGCGGTATCGGCACCTACGTCAAGGCCAGCACCGAAAGCCACGCCGATGTCGGCGACAAGGCCAACGATGCGCTGCGCGTGAACGGCAACGAACTGCGCTGCAAGGTCGTGGGTGAGGGCGGCAACCTGGGCATGACCCAACTGGGTCGCGTCGAGTTCGGTCTCAATGGCGGCGGTTCCAACACCGACTTCATCGACAACGCCGGTGGCGTGGATTGCTCCGACCACGAAGTGAACATCAAGATCCTGCTCAACGAAGTGGTGCAGGCCGGCGACATGACCGACAAGCAACGCAACCAGTTGCTGGCGAGCATGACCGACGAAGTGGGTGGCCTGGTGTTGGGCAACAACTACAAGCAGACCCAGGCCCTGTCCCTGGCGGCACGCCGCGCCTTCGTGCGTATCGCCGAATACAAGCGCCTGATGAACGATCTGGAAGCCCGGGGCAAGCTGGACCGCGCCATCGAGTTCCTGCCGACTGAAGATCAACTGGCCGAACGTGTCGCGGCGGGCCATGGCCTGACCCGTGCCGAACTGTCGGTGCTGATCTCCTACAGCAAGATCGACCTCAAGGAAGCGCTGCTCAACTCCCTGGTACCGGACGACGATTACCTGACCCGTGACATGGAAACCGCGTTCCCGCCGACGCTGGTGAGCAAGTTCTCCGAGGCCATGCGTCGCCATCGCCTGAAGCGCGAGATCGTCAGCACCCAGATCGCCAACGACCTGGTCAACCACATGGGCATCACCTTCGTCCAGCGGTTGAAAGAGTCTACGGGCATGAGCCCGGCAAACGTGGCTGGCGCTTATGTGATCGTGCGTGACATCTTCCACCTCCCGCACTGGTTCCGTCAGATTGAAGCCCTGGACCACCAGGTCTCGGCCGACGTGCAACTGGAGCTGATGGACGAGCTGATGCGCCTGGGCCGTCGCGCCACGCGCTGGTTCCTGCGCAGCCGCCGCAACGAGCAGAACGCTGCCCGTGACGTCGCGCACTTCGGTCCGCACCTGGCGGCGTTGGGCCTCAAGCTTGACGAACTGCTGGAAGGCCCGACCCGCGAAGGCTGGCAGACCCGCTACCAGGCCTATGTCGCGGCTGGCGTGCCAGAGTTGTTGGCGCGCATGGTCGCCGGCACCACGCACCTGTACACCTTGCTGCCGATCATCGAGGCGTCCGACGTCACCGGCCAGAACGCCGCCGATGTGGCCAAGGCTTACTTCGCCGTGGGCAGCGCCCTGGACATCACCTGGTACCTGCAACAGATCAGCGCCTTGCCGGTGGAAAACAACTGGCAGGCCCTGGCTCGTGAAGCGTTCCGCGATGACGTCGACTGGCAGCAACGGGCGATCACCATCTCGGTCCTGCAAGAGGGCGATGGCGCCCAGGACGTGGAAACCCGCCTGGCGCTGTGGCTCGAGCAGCATCACGATATGGTCGAGCGCTGGCGTGCCATGCTGGTGGACATCCGTGCCGCCAGCGGCACCGACTACGCCATGTACGCGGTCGCCAACCGCGAACTGCTGGACGTGGCGATGAGTGGTCAGTCGGTCAAGACGCCCAACTGATCCGGCGTTGAATGAAAAAGCCCCGCATTGAGAGATGCGGGGCTTTTTTTTGATTAAAGATTCACTGTGGTCCCCTGTGGGAGCGAGCTTGCTCGCGATAGCGGTGGGTCCGCGACATTGAACTTGACTGATCCACCGCCATCGCGAGCAAGCTCGCTCCCACAGGGGGACTGCGTCTCGGCGGGTCAGTTTTTCAGTGGGATCAACACCGCCTCATCCTCTCCCATCACCATGAACACCAGCAACTTGGCCGGTTGGCTCGCGCTGGCGTTTTTCGACACCAGGTGCTCGGACCCCGCCGCTTCATACCAGAATTCCCCGGCCTTGTAGGTCTTCGCCGGCTCGCCCTTGACCTGGGAGGTGATGGCGCCTTCCAGCACATAGGCCATGGCCGTGCCTTCGTGTTTGTGGGCAATGGACGCTTGGCCGGGGGCATAGTTGACGGTCAGCATCATGGCTTTTTTACCTGGAACGTTTTTCAGCATTTGCTCCTGCAACACCGTGACCTTCTCCGAAGGCGCGGCTTCGTGGGCGTAGGTCTGAGTCATGGGCAGCAGGCTGAGGACGGCAAACAGACAAAGGGTTTTCATGAGGGTATGACCTGTGTGGTTTCGAGTGATTTCGCGCTGTCGCGGCGATGGGTTCACCCTAAGCCCCAGGGTGGGGCAAACAAACGTCCAATCTTTCGGAAGGTGGGGAGACCAATTGGCTGGGCCGATGAAGCCATTGGCCGATGGGGGCTTTTGTGGCGAGGGAGCTTGCTCTCGCTGGGCTGCGAAGCAGCCCCAACAGCAACAACTCAATCCATCTGACACGCCGCTTCAACAGGTTTTAGGGTCGCTTCGCAACCCAGCGGGAGCAAGCTCCCTCGCCACGGGGTGAAGCGTTTACTTCAGTGGCCCAGACAGGAATACCTCAGACAACCGGAAAACTATTGAAATCCACGCTTCGGGCCAGGCGGTTGTCGATCAGGCTGATGAAGCCTTGCACTTCCGGGCAGTTGAAGTGGGCTTGCATGGCCGCTTCCGATTGCCAGCGGGCGCTGACGTTCCAGCGGTCGCCATCGTCCGGGCAACGATCGACCAGGTAGGCATCGCAGCCTGGCAGGGCGCGCAGGGTCTCGACGATTTGCTGCAATTGCCGGCCCAGTTCTTCCGAGCGACCGGCGGCGGCTAGCACCTGTACGGTATTGATCACTTGGCGAGACATTGTTTCAGGCTCCTGAATCAAGTCGGACGGGGGTGTTTACTCGCAATGACACCCGTGCAGGATAGGCCTGGCGGCGCGAGGCTCAAACAGCCAATGGGCGGATAAATGCCCAGTCCAATCCTCAGGCCACCTGCTGCAGAATGTCGCGCAAACGGTCGAGGGCGATGTCGATGTCCAGGGTTTCGATCGCACCAAAACCGAAGAACAGGCCCGGCCGCACGGGCACATCATTGAAAAAGCCCTCAAGGCTGTAGAGCCCGACCTCGGCTTTTCGCGCCAGCTCGATCACCAGCGCCAGGTCCATCGGCACCTTGCACAACACCGCCATATGAAAGCCCGCGGTGGTGGGCACGGCCTCGAACCAGGGCGACAAGTCCCCGGCCATGCGCGCCAGGATCCGCTCGCGGCGCCCGGCGTACAGGGTGTGGCAGCGGCGGATGTGCTTGAGCAGGCAGCCTTCGGCGATGAACTTGGCCAGCGCCCATTGGGGTAGGGTGGAGGTGTGCTGGTCAGTGAGGCGCTTGGCCAGGATCACCGCTTCAAGGATCGCCGGCGGCAGGATTGCGTAACCGAGCCGCAGCTCCGGCAACAGGGTCTTGGAGAAGGTGCCGACGTAGGCGACGATGCCGCGCTCATCCAGGCTCTGCAACGAATCGGCGGGCCGACCTTCGTAGCGGAATTCGCTGTCGTAATCGTCTTCGATGATGATCGCCCCCAGCTCATAGGCCCGTGCCAGCAAGGCCTCGCGGCGAGCCTGGCTCATGGGCATGCCCAGGGGAAACTGGTGGGAGGGCGTCACATAAATCAACCGAGTGCCGTCGGGGACCAGGTCCACCCGCATGCCTTGCTCGTCCACCGGCACCCCGGCCACCGTGGCGCCCTGGGAGCCAAACAGCAACCGCGCCGGCGGATAACCCGGATCTTCCATGGCCACCAGGCTGCCGGGACGGGTCAATACCCGCGAGATCAGGTCTAGGGCCTGCTGTGCGCCGTTGCACACCACGACGTCTTCATCCTGGCAATTGACCCCGCGGGAAAACGCGATGTGCCGGGCAATGGCATTGCGCAGCGACGGCAGGCCTTCGGGCTGGCTGTAGAAGCCCTTGGCGCTGGCGATCTGGCGCAGCGCGTGGGCGGTGCAGCGTCGCCAGTCGTCCAGTGGAAACTGGCCCTTGCCGGTGGCGCCGCCGATGAAGTCGTAGCGCAACGCACCTTCGAGGGTGGGGTGGCGCATCAGGTCCGGCATGGTGCGCCAGGCCTCGACGACGTCGGCACCGGCCAGTTCGCGGTGGCTTTGCTTGCGCACGACTTTGGCCGGCCGCGCATTGACGTAGGTGCCTTTGCCGATGATGCCGGTGAGGAAGTTTTCGTAGGTCAGTTGGGCGTAGGTGTCGGAGACGGTCTTGCGCGAGACCCCCAGTTGCTCGGCCAGCAGGCGACTGGGCGGCAGTTGGGTGCCGGCGGCCAGGCGACCGCTCTCGATGGCGCTGCGCAACTGTTGATACAACTGGCCCGACAGGTCCTTGCGGCCGTTGATGACAACATGAAGTTCCATACCCGCAAGCTCCTGGGCGATTGTTGGCGGCCAGCGTCAAAGGCGCAAGATTACCCGCATTGTGCGACTGCGTAGAAGTTGCGTGGAGAAAATCCCGTTCATTGGACTTGTCCCCGGGTTTTTCGACGAATTGGACCTGTCATTGCCCAGCCCCGGGGCCTACCGTGAAGGTCTCGAATGCCACGGAGCCCGCCATGAGCCCGCGTCTGGATTACTACACCGCATCCCCCGGGGCGATGCGCGCCATGATCGGCCTGGAAGCCCTGACCAGTCGCCTGAGTATCGAACCGGCGCTGCTGCACCTGATCAAGATCCGCGCCTCGCAGCTCAATGGCTGTGCCTTCTGCACCGATATGCATTCGGTGGAAGCGCGGCGTCAGGGCGAGACCGAGCGGCGGCTCTACGCGGTGGCGGTATGGCGCGACAGCGGTTTCTTCACGGCCCGCGAACGCGCCGCCCTGGCCTGGACCGAGGCGGTGACGCTATTGGCTGAAAGTCAGGTGTCCGATGACGTCTATGCCCAGGCCCGGGCCTGTTTCAGCGAGGAAGAACTGGTGGACCTGACCCTGGCGATCAGCACCATCAACAGCTGGAACCGGCTGGCGGTGAGTTTTCGCCAGAGTCCGGGTGGTTGATGTTCGTTCATCCGGCCTGAATGCGTTCCTGTGGCGAGGGAGCTTGCTCCCGCTCGGTTGCGCAGCGACCGCAAAATCTTGGGGCCGCTTCGCAGCCCAGCGGGAGCAAGCTCCCTCGCCACAAAAAGCAATATCGTTACTTGGGCAACGGCGAGTTGTTAGCCGGAACCGGCGGCCGCTGGGGCTTGACCGAAGTGCCAAAGGTATTGCCCATGCGCACCCCCGTGGCCGCCGGGGTTGCCAGGCCAATACTGTTCGGCGCACGTTCGTTGACGGGCACGTTCATGGCCTCCCGGGCCTGTTGCGCTGCCTTCGCGGCTTGCGGGTCGTTGCCCATCTGCCGGCTCAGGCAGTTGTAGTCGGGGGTCTTGTAGCCACCCACGGTCACCTCGATACAGGCCGGGGCTTCTTCACCCTGGGCCCAGGGCAGGGCCATGAACAGCCCGAGGCCTGCGATCATGTTCATCCACTGTTTCATCTCCGACCTCCTGGCCCGCCGCAGCGGACGGTGCGTTGTCAGGGGATCAGTCTAGTGCGGTCCAGGGGATTTGTATCAGTTGTCATACGACATTCATAAACACCCCTCAGGATGACGATTTTCAACGGATACGTCAGTCGTGCAGCAGGGCAGAGCCGGGGGCGGACGCGGACGTGGATGGACCAGGGCGCCCTTGGGGTGGTTGATGGTGTTGCTGTGTCTGCTGGCCGGGCCGATCCAGGCGGTTGGCCTGGTGGACCTGGACATCGCGCCCCAGGAACTGACCACGGCGCTGGAGCAGTTCAGTCGCGCGACGGGCATGGCGGTGCTGGTGGATCACCCGCTATCGAGCCAGCGCCAAACGCTGGGCGTGCAGGGGCGGTTCACCCCCGCCGAAGGGTTGCGGGTGTTGCTCAGCGGCACCGGGCTGGCGGCGCATTATGCCCGGGCGGATGCGTTCACGTTGCAGCCGGTGCGGGTCCGCGAGGTGCCGCTGCCTGCCGGCGTCACCCCAGGCTTGAGTGACAGCAACTACGCGGCAGCCATCCAGACGGTCATCCAGCGCAATTTATGTCGTTCACCGTTGACCCGCCCGGGCAGTTTTCGGGCGGTGCTGCAAGTGTGGATCGGCCGGGACGGCGTGGTCCAGCACAGCCGCCTGGTCAGTTCCACGGGCGACCTGATGCGGGACAAGGCCTTGGTCAACAGTTTGCAAAACCTCAGGATCGACCGCCCGGCGCCCAGTTCGCTACGCCAGCCGGTGACCCTGCTTTTGTTACCCGACTCATCAGGAAGAAGCATGGAATGCATGACAGGGGAAGGGGTGTCGGGGCGATGAAAGACACCGGTCGCAGCCCGTTGGTGAAACTGTTCCTCACCTCCTATGAGGATTTCAGGGTACGCCTGCGCAGGCGCCTGGGTTCCGAGGAACTGGCCAACGACGTGCTGCATGAAACCTACCTGCGGGTCGATCGCATGGTCGACACGCCGGACATCGCCCAGCCCAATGCGTATCTGTATCGCATGGCCCTGAACATCGCCGCCGACCGTCGGCAGGCCGATGCGCGCTTGCTGACGGGCGATGAAGTCGAGGAGTTGCTGCAAGTCTCGGACGAGGCGCTGGACCCGGCCCGGGTGGTGGGTGGGCAGAAGGAGTTGCAGACCTTGCTCAAGGCCTTGTACGAACTGCCGGCGCGCCGACGCAGGATTTTCATCGCCGCTCGCCTGGAAGAGGCGCCGCACCTGGAAATTTCCCAGCGCTTCGGTATTTCCACCCGCATGGTGGAGAAGGAAATCAAGGCGGCGCTGGGGCATTGTGCTCTGCGCCTGGAAAGAAAAGTCATTCAGCGGTTCGGTCCCGGCGCGGGAAAACCGTCTTGAGAGTAGAGACCCGACCCTTTCATGAGTGTGTGTGCGCTTGAACATCTTCAGCATCGCTTCCCCTGACGCCACGCCCCAGGCCCGATTGGCCAGCGAGGCCCGAGACTGGCTGATCCTGCTGACCTCGGGGCGTGCCACCGTGGCCGATGCCCGGGCCTTGCGCCTGTGGTGCGGGCAAAGCCCCGAACATGCGCAGGCCTTCGAACAGGCCAAGGCGCTGTGGCAGGGGCTGCAACCCGCCGCCGCAGCGTTGCAGGCGCCCCGGCATTTCGGTCGTCGGGCGTTGTTGGGGGGCGCCATCGCCGCATCGGCGGCCTTCCTGTTGATCCGCGCCACGGTACCCGGCGGTGTTTCCGGGCTGGGGGCCGACTACATCACCGATGTCGGCGAACAGCGCCGAGTGGAATGGGCCGAGGGCGTCAGCCTGGAACTCAACACCCAGACCCGTCTCAGCCGCCGCGCGCTGGCCGATGGCGGGCAAGGGTTGGAATTGCTCAGTGGCGAAATTGAAGTGCAGGGGCGCAGTGCCCAGGTGGTCAGTGTCCAGGCCGGCGCCGGTTGGATCAGCGCCGCCCGGGCACGCTTCAACATCCGCTACACCGACCAGAGCGTCTGCGCGACCTGCCTGGAGGGCGTGGTGCAGGTCGAGGTGCAAGGCCAGCGGTTTCGCCTGGAACCGGGTATGCAGCTGACTTACGACCCTCACCAGGTGGGCGTTCTCAAGCGTGCCGATGTGTCGGCCGCCATTGCCTGGCGTGAGCAGGTCCTGGTGTTCAACGACGCGTCCCTGGCCAGCGTCATCGATGAAATCAACCGCTACCGTCCCGGCATGTTGCTGCTGCTCAACCGTGAATTGGGCCAGCGCAAGGTCCAGGCACGGTTTCGCCTAGACCAGTTGGCGGGCGTGGCGCTGTTGATCCGCGATGCCTACGGCGCCAAATGCACCGAATTGCCGGGTGGGGTGGTGGTGCTGAGCTGAGGCCAGCGGCGTCTGGGCGGGCATCATCGCGAGCAAGCTCGCTCCCACAAGGGACCTGTGCCGGGCCCGAAACCTGAGGCCACCCAATAACCCTGTGGGAGCGGGCTTGCTCGCGAAGAGGCCTGTAGGCTCGACATCAATGTCGACTGTCATGGCGCTTTCGCGAGCAAGCCCGCTCCCACAAGGAACCTGTGCTTGGCTCAAGTCTTCGGTTCACTCCATAACCCTGTGGGAGCGAGCCTGTGTCTGG
Organism: Pseudomonas sp. FSO-7; assembly: GCF_059579345.1. NCBI lineage: Bacteria > Pseudomonadati > Pseudomonadota > Gammaproteobacteria > Pseudomonadales > Pseudomonadaceae > Pseudomonas > Pseudomonas sp. FSO-7. Next base: position 2,976,517 of record NZ_CM184193.1, read on the forward strand.
CTCAAGTCTTCATTTCATAACCTGTGGGAGCGAGCTTGCTCGCGATGGGGCCGGCACATTCGACATCATCTTCAATAGACCCGCCACTATCGCGAGCAAACTCGCTCCCACAGGGGACAGTGTTGTTCGGCTTATTCCAGTGGCCCTAATACCTGCCGATACTTCTCGACGCCCTGGGGTGTCTGGCGAGTCAGGCTGATCTCGATGCCTGTCGGGTTTTCCTGGCGGTTACCGCTGAGTTTGCGCCAGCCTTTTTCCGTGTCCCAGTACCGCAGTGCGGCGTCGCTGACATCACTGAGCACGGCCACGCCCGAGCCGGGTGCGGGCAGGGGGTAGCGGTTGCGGGCCTGGCCTTGGGCGCGGTAAAGCGTGTCGCCCTTGAGCCACCAGCGCACCCGTTGCAGCTCGCCTTCCTGGGCCGCCGCCACGCGGATCACATCCAGGCGAAAGCCCCGGCCTTCGGTGCTGCGCACGGTGAGGGCGGGCGGCGCGGTCGAGGGCGGGTCGTCGACGCCGGGCTTGAGCGGTTCACTCAGCTCGATGCTGGCGCGCAGGGCGACGTCGCGCTCCAGTTGGTTCAAGACCCGCAGCAGCGCTTCGGTCTGTTCGGTACTGGCCTGCAAATGGCTGTCGGCACGGGTCACGCTGTCCAGCCCGCGCCAGGCGATCAGACTGACCACCGCCATCAGCAGGATCGCCACCATCACTTCCAGCAAGGTGAAACCCGCCTGCCGGGCGCTCATTGGAGTTGCACCCGTCCGGCGGCACTGCGTTGCACGGTGAGGCTGTTCTGGCCGTCCGACAAGCGGATCTGCAAGGGCTCGCCGATCCACTCGGCATTCAGCACGACCCGCTGCCTGGGTTCCACGCGAACCTCCATCGACGGACTCTGCCAGCGCCGTCGACGCAGTTGCGGGTCGTCCTCGAAGCGATCAACCCCGGTGCCCCGGTCCGCGCGGCGACTGAAGCCAAAGCCCTTGGCGTCCCAGCGCCAGGTAATCGGCCGCCCGTCGGTGCGCGCTTCGGTCTGGGCCAGTTGCAACAGCTGCACCAGCCGTTCGCCATCCTGGCGCAGCAACTTCAACGGGTCCGGCTTGATGCTCAGGCTCACGGCGGCACTGGCGATGCCGATGATCACCAGCACCACCATCAATTCGATCAGGGTAAAACCGCGTTGCTTGCCGAGGTTCATGCGCGCTCCTTTGCGTAAAGGTCACTCTGCACGGTGAAGATGATAAGGATGTGAAATAAAACGGAGAGAATTGACGCGTACGCTGCAAGCTGGAATCAAAAAAAGGAGATTCAGGCCATGGCGTTCATCGAGCGTGTGTCCCCGGCGCAAATCGTCCAGGCCGTGGGCTTGTTGGCGGCGTTGGCCGGGGTGGCGACCTGGTCTTCGCTGCTGCTCACCTCGGCCGAGTCCCGCACGCCGGACGTCGCCCCGCAACGCATGGCCGAGCGTTCCGATAACCCGGCGTTGCAATGGTTCTCCAACCAGCCGGCACCGGTGGACATCAAGGTCAGCGGGGTGATGGCCGGCACCCACGCCGCCGTGGCGATTCTCAGCCTCAACGACGGGCCGCCGCGCAGTTTCCTGGTGGGTGAGCGCGTGGCCCAAGGGGTGCGGCTGGTGGCGATCGAGGCGCAGGCGGTGGTCATCGAACGTGGCAACGAACAGACCCGACTGGCCCTGGCCCGGTTGCCGGACTCAGTGAGTTTGCCTTCCCTGACTTCCCCCGAAAATCAGCGCTGAACCCCTGTGGCGAGGGAGCTTGCTCCCGCTGGGTCGCAAAGCGGCCCCAAAATCCTGCGGTCGCTGCGCAACCGAGCGGGAGCAAGCTCCCTCGCCACAAGAGCGCCCACCTTTTATTTCTCCCGGCTGACCAACGTCTCCAACCGAGCCAGTGGCGGTGCTTCGCGACTGCGGTCCGACACGCTCAGTTCAACCCGCAGCAGCCGGCCGTTTTCCGCCGGGCGCAGGGTCTGTTCGCAGCGCAGCAGCAAGCGCCCCTGGTCGCACTCGAACACTTTCGAGCCTTGGGCAAAACGGCCTTCCAGACGCAACTGCGCCAGTTGGCTGCGGGCGGCCAGCAGGGCGATGGATTTGTCTCGCAACAGGCCGTTGCTCTGGGTCATCACCGCGGCCACGCGCACGGCGGCCGACATGGCCACGGCGATGATCGCCAGGGCCACCAGCACTTCGATCAGGGTGAAGCCGGCTTGCGGAGCAGGGCGTGGCATGGCGCGGGCTCGAGGGCGAGGACAACCTGCAACGCTAGCCGACGTTCGTGACCGATTGACGACGCAAGCTCCTGAGCAATTTCAATATCACTGACATATTTTCTTGCAACACTGCGCCTCGAATCGAATCCAGCGAAGGACCGTCGAGATGCAGATCGCCCGTTACAACGCCCGTTCCCAAGGCCCTCGCGGGCAGCGGGGTTTCACCCTGATCGAAATCATGGTCGTGGTGGTGATCCTCGGCATCCTGGCGGCGATGGTGGTGCCCAAGGTTCTCGACCGTCCCGATCAGGCGCGGGCAACGGCGGCGAAACAGGACATTGGCGGCCTGATGCAAGCCTTGAAGCTGTACCGCCTGGATCACGGCAGTTACCCGAGCATGAACCAGGGCCTCAAGGTGCTGGTGGAGAAACCGGCCGACGCGAAAAACGGCACCTGGCGCTCCTACCTCGAGCGCCTGCCCAACGACCCATGGGGTCGCCCCTACAACTACCTCAACCCCGGTGCCAACGGCGAAGTCGATATCTTTTCCCTGGGGGCCGACGGCCAGCCTGATGGCGACGGCGTGAATGCCGACATTGGCTCCTGGCAGTTGTAAGGGCCGTGATGCGAACGGATTCGCCCCTCGCGGCGAAGCAGCGCGGCATGGCGGTGATCAGTGCCTTGCTGATCGCTGCCGTGGTGGCGGTCATCGCCGGCGGCATGCTGACCCGCCAGACCCTGTTCACCCGCAGCCTGGAGGCCGAGCAGTTGCGCGTCCAAGGCACGGCGCGGTTGCAGGGTGGTTTGCAACTGAGTCGCCAGTTGCTCTGGGACGCCCGCCAGCGCGATCCACTGACGCGCTTCGGCCAACCCTGGGCGAAACCCATCGTGATGCCGGGCGCAGGCCAGGTCGACACGCCGTTCGAAGGCCAGTTGGAAGATGAGCAAGGCAAGTTCAACCTGCGCAACCTTGTCGTCAATGAGCGCGTGGACGAGGAACAGGTGCGCGCTTTCGAACGCCTGTGCCAGCAGTTGGGCGTGGCCGCGCCGGTCCGCACGCGCATCGTCGAAAGGGTGGTCGAGGCCTATCCGCGCCTGTTGAATCCGCAGCGGCTGGACCAGGCGCCAAAGGCCAATACCTTCAACAGCGGCCGCGAAACCTCGCCAGGGGCCGACAACACGCCGCTGGCGCCGACGCGCCCGATGCTGCGTACTTTGCAAGACCTGCGCAGCGTCAAGGGCGTCACCACGCGGTTACTGGACACACTGACGCCGTACGTGACGATCCTGCCGGCCAACACCTGGATCAATGGCAATACCGCCAGTGCCCCGGTGCTGGCCGCCTACGTGCCGGGGCTGTCGCTGCAACGGGCCGAGGCACTGGTCAGGGAGCGCGACGGCGGCCACTGGTTTATCAACCGCGGGGATTTCGTCAATCGCCTGCGCATGCCGGAGCTGGAGAACGCCAACGTCAAGGTCGGCATCACCAGCGACTGGTTCCGCTTGCGGGGCCAGGCGCGCAGCGGTGAGCGGCGGGTAGAACTGGAGGCTTTGCTGCAACGCACCGAGGACCGTTTGCCCCAGGTGATCTGGTCAAGGGTGGGCGTATGACGCGCTTGCGCATTGCCCTGGCGCCGCTGTGCAGCCTGGACCTCGACAGTGTGGTGGCGTTTGCCTGGCTGGATCGCCAGGGCCAGGTTTGCGAGCAAGGCCGCAGTAGCCTGCGGGCGTTGGGCCAGGGCGGCAAAAACCTTTCGGTGGAGTGTTTCCTTCATCCCCGCGACAGCCTGTTGACTCGCCTGGAGTTGCCGCTATTACCGGCGGCCAAGATCACCGCGGCGGTGACGTGCGCGGCCCAGGCCCTGATGCTCGGTGCCAGCGAACACATGCAGGTGGCCCACAGCCCGCGCGACGTTGATGGGCAGGTGCAGATCGCCTGGCTGGACCGTGAATCCCTCGCCAATCTCGGGCGGCTTGTGCACCAGGCCGGCATGAAGCTGCGCGGCCTCTATCCGGCGGCCTACGCCTTGCCGGTGCTGTCGGGGCCGGTGGCCTGCATCGAGGACGACCATCTGCTGGTGCGCCATGGCTTGCAGCACGCCGTGGTGCAACCGTTGCAGCAAGAGGCGTTGGACGAGTGGCTGCTGGAAATCGGGGCCGGGCTGCACTGGGTCGGCGAAGCGCCGCAACCTTCCCTCGGCACCTTGGCCGAAACCCAGCGCTGGACCGGTCCTGCGCCGGGCTGGGGCTTGCATGCCGGCCTTTCGCGTAACGCCACCGAGCGTGGCGGCTGGGGGCGGGCGGCGGCGATCTGTGCGGCAGCGCTGGCGGTGTGGGTGGTCGGGCTGAACCTCTACGCCGCCCGCGAAGCGGCCCAGGGCCAACGGCTCAAGGCGCAGATGAGCCAGCGGGTGAAACAGGCGTTTCCCGAGCTGCCGGTGATCCTCAACCCGCTGCAACAGGCACGCCAGCAAATCGCGGCGCGCCAGAGCGGTGCGGCGACCGACCCGGGCCAACGTTTTGCCAGCCTGGTGCAGCAAGCGGGCAGCGCCATGCCGTTCATGAGCGGCAATGTCCAGGCATTGGTGTTCGAGAACGATGAATTGCGCCTGAGTGTCGTGGCCGAGGCGCAGAAAACCACCGCCGAAGAAGATTGGAAAATCCCCCTGGCCCAGGCTGGGATCGACGTCGCTGCCATCGACCAGGGCTGGCGCCTGCGGGTGGCCCCGGCCGGCCAGGGTAGCCAAGACACCCCCGACGAAACCCCGGACGCCGCTGATGAATAAGCATTCCCTGGTACTGGCGCGGGCTCGTTGGCAAACCTTTCGCACGCGTTTGCGCACGTTCTGGCAGGGGCTTGCCGTGCGCGAACAAGCCGCCGTTGCCCTGGCTGCGTTGGTGTTGGGCGGCTGTCTGGTCTGGCTTGCGTTGATTGAGCCACCGCTCAAGACCATCGCCTACTGGCAAGCCGAAACCCCGAAGCTGCGGTCGCAGACCGAGGCCCTTGAAGTGTTGTTGCGTGACGTCGCCGGGCCTGCACAAGGCCTGCCCCTCGAAGCCGCCCTGCGCCAGAGCCTGGACGCCAGCGGCTTGAGCCAGCACTACCAATTACAAGCGCCCGGCACCGAGTTCCCCAATGCCTGGCAGCTCACGTTCGACCAGGCCCCGGCGGAGGCGGTGATCAGCTGGCTGCTGGGCAACCCACGGCAGTTCTCCTTGGAAGTGATCGAGGCCCGTTTGCAGCGCACCGCCCTTGCCAATCCCGATAACCACGACAACCTCGACAACAGCGCCGGCACACTGTCCGGAACCGTTCGCATGGATCAGGCGCAAAGCGCTAAGGAAGCTTCATGAAAGGGGCCCGATACCCACGTCATTGGCGCAAGGCCGCGCCGCTGTTGTTGCTGGCGTTGAGTGCGTGCAACAGCACGCCGCCCGCGTCGCAGCCACCGTTGCTGGTGGACAGCGAGCTGGGTATTCCGTTGGGGAGTACCCAGCGCAGCGGCGATGCATTGCTCGATCGCCAGCGGGCCCAGGACCTGCGTGAACGCAAGCCCGCGGTGCGGCATCAGGTCGACCTCACCGCCCGTGCCCGAGCGCCGAGCAGCCAAGCGCCGGCGCGCACGCCCCTGGGGGATCAACCGGTGACGCTGAATTTCGTCGAGGCGGATATCCAGGCGGTGGTGCGGGCCTTGTCCCGTTCCACCGGCCAACAGTTCCTGGTGGACCCGCGGGTCAAGGGCAACCTGACGCTGGTTTCCGAAGGCCAGGTCCCGGCTCACCAGGCCTACGACATGTTGCTGGCCGCGCTGCGCATGCAAGGCTTCAGCGTGGTGGACGTAGGCGGCGTGGCCCAGGTGGTGCCGGAGGCCGATGCCAAGCTGCTGGGAGGGCCGATCTACAGCGCCGACAAACCGGCCGGCAACGGCATGCTGACACGCACCTTCCGCCTGCAATACGAAAACGCGGTGAACCTGATCCCGGTGCTGCGCCCGATCGTGTCGCCGAACAACCCGATCAATGCCTACCCGGGCAACAACACCATTGTCGTCACCGATTACGCTGAAAACCTGGCGCGGGTGGCGCAGCTCATCGAAGGCATCGACACCCCGAGTGCCATCGACACCGACGTGGTGCCGATCCACAACGGTATCGCCGTCGACATCGCGCAAATGGTCTCCGACCTGCTGGAAACCCAGGGTGGCGACCAGACCCAGAAGATCAACGTGATCGGCGACCCGCGCTCCAATTCCATCATCATCCGCGCCGGCAGCCCCGAGCGCACCGAGCTGGCGCGCAACCTGATCTACAAGCTCGACAACGCCCAGAACAACCCGAGCAACCTGCACGTGGTGTACCTGCGCAATGCCCAGGCCGGCAAACTGGCCCAAGCCCTGCGCGGCTTGCTCACCGGGGAAAGCGAAGGCGAGGGCAACGACAACTCGCGCTCGGTACTCAGTGGCATGGGGGGCAGCACCAATGGCCAGAGCGGGCAGGGCAGCAGTGGCGATGGCACCAGCAGCAGCACCACCAGCGGCAGCGGGTCGACCAGCGGCAACGGCTACGCCCAGGGCAGCAACGGGACCACCGCCGCTTCGACGAAAAACGAACAGAACACCGCTTTCAGCGCCGGCGGTGTGACCATCCAGGCCGACGCCACCACCAACACCTTGCTGATCTCCGCGCCGGACCCGCTGTACCGCAACCTGCGGGAAGTCATCGACCTGCTGGACCAGCGTCGCGCCCAAGTGGTGATCGAGAGCTTGATCGTCGAGGTCGGCGAGGACGACGCCAGCGAGTTTGGTGTGCAATGGCAGACCGGCAACCTCGGTGGCAGCGGTGTGATCGGCGGGGTCAATCTCGGCGGCACGGGGCTCAACCTCAATGGCAAGACCAGCATCGACGTGCTGCCCCAAGGCCTGAACCTGGGCCTGGTCAACGGCACCGTGGACATTCCCGGCATCGGCAAGATCCTCGACCTCAAGGTCCTGGCCCGGGCCTTGAAGAGCAAGGGCGGCACCAATGTGCTGTCGACGCCGAACCTGCTGACCCTGGACAACGAAGCGGCGAGCATTTTCGTCGGCCAGACCATTCCCTTCGTCAGCGGCAGCTACGTCACCGGCGGGGGCGGCACCAGCAACAACCCGTTCCAGACCGTGACCCGCGAGGAGGTGGGCTTGAAGCTCAATGTCCGGCCGCAGATTTCCGAAGGCGGGACGGTCAAGCTCGATATCTATCAGGAGGTCAGCAGCGTCGACAATCGCGCTTCGAGCACCACGGGCATCGTCACCAACAAACGCGCCATCGACACCAGCATCCTGCTCGACGACGGGCAGATCATGGTTCTTGGCGGGCTGCTGCAGGATGGCTACAGCCAGAGCAACGACGCGGTGCCGTGGCTGTCGACCCTTCCCGGGATCGGCGCGCTGTTTCGCAACGAGCGGCGGCAGATCACCAAGACCAACCTGATGGTGTTCCTGCGGCCCTACATCATCCGCGACACGGCGGCGGGCCGCGGCATCACCCTCAACCGCTACGACTTCATGCGTCGCGCCCAAGGCCTGCTGCAACCGGATCGCAGTTGGGCGATGCCGGACATGCAAGCCCCGCAATTGCCGGCCTCGGCCCGGGCGATCCCGGGGGCCGCGCCGGCTGGATTGCAGACGCCGAGGGCGGTGATCAAGGCGGTGCCGGCAACGGAGCCGGTTGGACAATGAGTACCGTGGCGAGGGAGCTTGCTCCCGCTGGGCTGCGCAGCAGACCCGAAACCTGGCGCCTCGGTGCGTCAGGCAGATCGTATTCAACCTGTTTGGGGTCGCTGCGCAACCCAGCGGGAGCAAGCTCCCTCGCCACGGGGGGCATGTCAGTCATAGAGGAGGCGTCGGTATGAACACCCTCCCATACGCCTGGGCCAAGGCCCAGCGCCTGGTGTTGCGCCAGTCCGACGAGGGCGCGGTGCTGATGGTGTGCCCGTCCACGCCGGGCTGGTCCATCAGTGAAGTGCGCCGTCAGTTCGGCGAAGTGCGGCTGGAGCGGGTGCGCGACGAGGAGCTCGATGGACTGCTCAACAGTGCCTACGCTGACACCGGCAGTGCCGCCGCAGTGGTGGGCGCGGCGGAAAACGAAGTCGACCTCGACCGCCTGATGCAGGACATCCCCGAGATCACCGACCTGCTGGACACCCAGGACGGCGCGCCGGTGATCCGCATGATCAACGCTTTGCTGACCCAGGCCGCCCGGGATGAAGCCAGCGACATTCATATCGAGCCTTACGAAAGCCATTCGGTGGTGCGCTACCGCGTCGACGGCACCCTGCGCGATGTGGTTTCGCCACGCAAGGCCCTGCACGGCGCCCTGGTGTCACGGATCAAGATCATGGCCCAGCTCGACATCGCCGAAAAGCGCCTGCCCCAGGACGGGCGCATCGCCTTGCGCGTCGCCGGGCGACCGATCGATATCCGCGTCTCGACGGTGCCCACCGGCCACGGCGAACGGGTGGTGATGCGGTTGCTGGACAAGCAGGCCGGCCGCCTGCAACTGGAAACCCTGGGTATGGACCCGGACGTGCTGGGCAAGCTCGATCACCTGATCCGCCAGCCCCACGGCATCGTCCTGGTCACCGGCCCTACCGGCAGCGGCAAGACCACCAGCCTCTACGCCGCCCTGGCCCGGCTGGACGCCAGCGTGCACAACATCCTCACCGTGGAAGATCCGGTGGAATACGACCTGCCGGGCATCAGCCAGATCCAGGTCAACGCCAAGATCGACATGACCTTCGCCCTGGCGTTGCGGGCGATTCTGCGCCAGGACCCGGACATCATCATGATCGGCGAAATCCGCGACCTGGAGACCGCGCAAATCGCCGTACAGGCCTCCCTCACCGGGCACCTGGTACTCGCCACGCTGCACACCAACGATGCGGTATCGGCCATCAACCGCTTGATCGACATGGGCGTCGAGCCGTTCCTGCTGGCCTCGTCAATGCTCGGCGTGCTCGCCCAGCGACTGGTGCGCAGGCTCTGCCCACAATGCAAACAGGCCGATCCGGCCACGCCCGGCACCTGGCGCCCGGTGGGTTGCCCGAGCTGCAACCAGACCGGCTACAGCGGTCGCACCGGTATCCATGAACTGTTCTGCATCGACGATGACATTCGCACGCTGATCCACCAGGGGGCAGGGGAGCAGGCACTGCGCGCCGCCGCCCGCCAGGCCGGTATGTTCAGCATGCGCGAGGACGGTGAGCGCTGGGTGCGCAGTGGCACCACGGCCCCTGAAGAAATCCTGCGCGTGACACGGGACGCCTGATGAATCGCTACCGTTTTGAAGCGGCCGACGCTACCGGCAAGATCGAGATCGGGCACCTGGAAGCCGACAGCCAGGGGGCCGCCTTCAACCTGTTGCGCAGTCGCGGGCTGACGGCATTGCAGGTGCAGATCGAGCGCAACACGACACCGGCCAACGGCGGTGGCTTGTTCAGCGCCAAGCTCTCGGACAACGACCTGGCCTGGGCCACCCGGCAACTGGCGAGCCTGCTGGGCGCCAGCCTGCCGCTGGAAGCCGCGTTGAGCGCCACGGTGGAGCAGGCCGAGCGCAAGCACATCGCCCAGACCCTCAGCGCGGTGCGCGCCGATGTGCGCAGCGGCATGCGCCTGGCCGAAGCCCTGGCGGCACGGCCCCGGGACTTTCCGGAAATCTATCGGGCGTTGATTGCCGCCGGTGAAGAGTCCGGCGACCTGGCCCAGGTGATGGAGCGGTTGGCGGATTACATCGAGGAACGCAACAACCTGCGGGGCAAGATCCTCACGGCGTTCATCTACCCCGGGGTGGTGGGGCTGGTGTCGGTCGCCATCGTGATTTTCCTGCTCAGCTACGTGGTACCCCAGGTGGTCAGTGCATTTTCCCAGGCCCGCCAGGACCTGCCCGCGCTGACCGTGGCGATGCTCACTGCCAGTGATTTCATTCGTGCCTGGGGCTGGTTGTGTTTTGGCGTGCTGGCCGGTGGGTTCTGGAGTTGGCGTATGTACTTGCGCAAACCGGCGGCGCGGTTGAACTGGCACGCACGGGTGCTGCGCCTGCCGCTGATTGGGCGTTTTGTATTGGGCCTCAACACCGCGCGTTTTGCCTCGACCCTGGCGATCCTCGGCGGCGCCGGGGTGCCATTGCTGCGGGCGCTCGAAGCCGCGCGCCAGACGCTGTCCAACGACCGCCTGAGCCTGAGCGTCAGCGAGGCCACGGCCAAAGTCCGGGAAGGGGTCAACCTGGCGGCGGCGCTGCGGATTGAAAAAGTCTTCCCGCCGGTGCTGATCCACCTGATCGCCAGCGGCGAGAAAACCGGTTGCCTGCCACCGATGCTCGAACGCGCCGCGCAAACCCTGTCCCGCGACATCGAACGCCGCGCCATGGGCATGACCGCGCTGCTGGAGCCGTTGATGATCGTGGTCATGGGCGGCGTGGTGCTGGTGATTGTCATGGCCGTGCTGCTGCCGATCATCGAGATCAATCAGTTGGTCCAGTAAACCGAGCATTTTCTGGTTACCACCACTCTTGCGGCAAGCACAGCCCCTGTGGCGAGGGAGCTTGCTCCCGCTGGGCTGCGCAGCAGCCCCAAAACCTGACACCTCGGTACATCAGGCGAAGCGCGTTCGGCCTGTTTGGGGTCGCTTCGCAACCCAGCGGGAGCAAGCTCCCTCGCCACAAAAGCTGCGAATATTTTTGCACTGCCACAACACCTCCCGAGCCCCGTCCGCGCCAAACTCGGGTTCCTCGTTCTGTCATGTTTGCGCGCCGCACGACCGCCTGCCGTCGGCTTCCCTGACAACCCTTGTCGTATCCCCGCAAAACCAGCCCGGACCCTCAACCCAGAGCCCTCGAACACCCGAGGAAAAAACTCGAAAAACAGCCTCAGCTCCCGAGGTTTTTTCCTTTATCTGTCACCGGAAGCTGCGAATTTCTAACCCATGGCCTCACCCCATCGCCATCGGCACAGGACCGAGCGCCATGACGGCAAGCATGCGTCACCCAACCTACGTACGAACACGATGAAAGGAGATTCTTCATGTTTAAGCGCACTATGATCGCAGCGTCCCTGGCAGTAGCCGCCCTGGCTTCGGCCCAATCGATGGCCGCGGTTGTCGGTGGCGGTGCCACCCTGCCTGAGAGACTCTACAACGGCGCTTCGCCTCTGCCACGTCTGCTGCCAACAGACTTCAGCTACACCGGTGTCGGCAGCGGCGCCGGCAAGACGGCTTTCCTGACCAACGCACCGGCTTCGATCAACCAGCCTGCCGGTACCCCGGTTGACTTCGCCGGTAGCGACTCGGTCATCAGCCAGACTGAGCTGACCAACTACAACAACGCCTTCGGTGCCACCTTCGGCAAACTGATCCAGATTCCATCGGTCGGCACTTCGGTCACCATCCCCTACAAGAAGTCCGGCACCACTACCCTGCAACTGACCGGCGCCCAACTGTGCAGCATTTTCTCCGGCGCCGTGACCACCTGGGGCCCGATCCTGGGTAACAGCGACGCCACCCCGATCAAGGTCATCTACCGTTCCGGCAGCAGCGGCACCACAGAATTGTTCGCCCGCTTCCTGAATGATTCCTGCCCTGCCCAGTTCGGCGTCAGCAGCACCTTCACCACTGCCAAAGTAGGCGCCGAGCCTGCCAACTGGCAAGCCGTTGCCGGCAGCGCTGACATAGTGACCGCAGTCAACGCCACCGATGGTGCCATCGGTTATGTCAGCCCTGACTTTGTTTCCCCCAACAACAACGCCGTGGTTGCTCGTGTCAGCAAAAACGCCGTAGCCGCCGGCACTGCTCCACTGCCAAGCCTGGCCAACACCACCGCCGCCCTGGGTACTGCTCCAGTTCCAGCTACCGCTGCCGATCGTGCCAACCCATTGAAGTGGGTACCCACCTTCGGTTCCGCCGCCGGTGACACCGCTGTACCAACCGGCGCCAACCAGTACCCGATCGTGGGTTACACCAACCTGCTCGTAGGTCAGTGCTACAAGACCGCTGCTGATGCCACCGCCATCCGCAACTTCCTGACCAGCGTGTACACCGGCACTAAAAACACCATCATCAACGCCCACGCCTTTGCCATCGTACCGGGCACCAGCGCAACACCGACCAACCTGGCCGGCGAAATCAAGAAAACCTTCCTCGACAACGCTTATGGCGACGGCCTGGATATCGCCAACGTAAGCGTCTGCAACGGCAAGGGTCGTTTGTAAGCTGCACGCAGGAAGCACCTTCCGGCCACAGGATGTGGCCACTCTGAACACAGCATCGGTAGCGGCCAGGTTGGCGCTACCGATGTTGTTTTTCTGCGCCTGACGACTTTGAGCAGGCCGATGCGCCGAATGATTTCGCTACCCGGCGAGCACGCATATGAACTTTGTATGACAAGCGTTCGGTCGCGCACCTTTGTAACCGCCTATAGATATCGATACGGCCGCCTTGGTCGACCGTGTGACCTAACTCTGTGCTTTGGGAAAAGGATCGGATAGTGATGCGTCTGTATAAAAAAACTTCAAAACCGACGCCTCGCGGCTTCGCCCCTGGATCCTCTCGCTCGGTACTGGAGCAGGGCGCGTTGTACCTCACCCCCCTGGCCCAGGCCATCGGCCTGCTGGTGCTCACGGGCACGGCCCAGGCCGCGCAGCCGGCGGCGTTCAGTTCGAGCTGGTTTGCCGCCAAGGGCGCGGCCCAGGCCACCAACGCCGCGCGCCCGGGCGGGCAGGTTCCGGGAGCGCCGCCACCGCTGGCGCAACAGCAGACGGTCAACCAGCAATTGCAGCGCTCGCTGAGCAACCTCAACAACACGGTGGCGGCGATCGCCGCGCAGCAGGCCTTGCAGGCGGCGGGCCGTGCGGCAGCCCTTGCCAGTCCGCAAACCATTCATAACGGCCTGGGTGGTAATGGCCTGAATCTGGTGATTGGTGCCGACGGCAAACCGCTCTTCAGCAATGTCGAGGCGCCGGTGCAGACCGAGGCGGGCGGCAAGACTCAGGTCTCGATCAAGCAGACCGCGGACAAGGCGATCATCAACTGGGACACCTTCAACGTCGGGCGCGATACCACCGTCAACTTCCAGCAGAACGCCGACTGGGCGGTGCTCAACCGGGTCAATAACGCGACCGCGCCGAGCCAGGTCCAAGGTGCGATCAAGGCCAATGGCACGGTGCTGATCCTCAACCAGAACGGCATCGTCTTCAGCGGCAGCAGCCAGATCAACGTGCGCAACCTGGTGGCCGCGGCTACCGCGTTCGACGACAGCCAGTTCAAGAGCAATGGCTTGTACAGCCCCGGCACGGCGCCGACCTTCACCAACGCCGGCGGCAAGGTGCGGGTCGAGCAGGGCGCGCGGATCGAAACCCACGCGCCTGCCAGCTCCACCGCTGGTGGTGGTTATGTGCTGCTGTTGGGCAGCGAAGTGGACAACGCCGGGACCCTCACTACCCAGAAGGGCCAGGTCGCATTGGCCGCCGGCAGCAATTTCGTGATCAAGAAAGGCCAAGGCACCGACGGTAATGCGCAATCGTCGGTGCGCGGCAATCAGGTGGTCGCCAGCGGCACCGGCCAAGTCAGCAACAGCGGCCTGCTGCAGGCGGCGTTGGGCGATGTGAGCCTGACCGGCCAGGACGTGCGGCAAAACGGCGTGGCACTGGCCAGTACCTCGGTGGATTCACGCGGCACCCTGCACCTGACCGCCAGTCGCAGCGTGACCCTGGGCGAGGGCGCTACCAGTGCGATCCTGCTCGATAGCAGCAGCGCCCTGGATAGCCAACGCAACGGCCTGATGCAACCGCTCGGTGCCAACGACGCGTCTATCGTCGCGGCCGACGGCTATCGCCGCGACCAGTCGCTGATCGCCATCGACAGCGCCGGCACCGTGGACTTCCAGAAAGGCTCGATCACCCTGGCCAGCGGCGGACAGGTCGGCGTGCGCGCGGCCCAGCGCAGTCGGGTCGGCGATGGCGCGATCATTGACGTGTCCGGTGCGCTGGGCGTCAAGGTGGCGATGGAATCCAACAGCATCAAGGTCAACGTCCAGGGTAACGAGCAGCGCGATGCCCCGGGCAACCGCGACAAGGGCGGCCTGAACAGCAAGGACGTGTGGGTCGATACCCGCGAACTGGTGTTCGTGCCAGCCGGCACCAACGGTTACGCAACGGATCGCTGGTACACCGCCGGTGGCCTGCTTGAGGTCAGCGGTTACCTGGGTACCCGCGTGCACAGCGTGGGGGAGTGGATGGCCCAGGGCGGTACGGTGTCCTTCAGCGGTAACGATGTGGTGACGCAGAAGGGTTCGCAGATCAACCTGTCCGGCGGCACCCTCGATGTGCAGTCCGGGATGGTCAAGCAGAGCTGGCTCAAGGGGGCGAACGGGCGACTTTATGAAGTCTCCAGCGCCCCCGGCGACATCCTCTATGACGGCGTATACCAGGGTTACGAGGAGCACAGTGCGCGCTGGGGCCAGAGCGAGTTCTACTACAGTCCGCTGATCGCCCCCCGGGAGCGTTTCGAGCAGGGCTACAGCGTCGGCCGCGACGCCGGCGCCCTGGTGATCGGCACGCGCAACGCGGTGCTGGAAGGCCAGGTGGTCGGCGACACCTTCCAGAGCGACCGCCAGGTGCAGGCCGCGCAGGGCGGGCTGGACGGTTACAACCAGTCGGCGAAGGCGGTGGCCCGTGGCGCGCAACTGATCGTCGGCAATTATGTGCCGTACTACGTGAAAAGCAGCGGCACCTTGCAATACGCCTTGCGCGCCAATGCCGGCACCCTGCAGGACATTGTCCTGGGCTCCGAGGCGCAATCCGTCGCGGCTGGCCTGGGGCTCGAAGACCCGGTGGTCGAAGGTCGCGAAGGCCGCCTGTACCTGAACACTGAACAGCTCAACGGTTTCGGCCTTGGCGCCGTGAAGATCGCCGCCACCGGCAGCATCAAGGTCGAGGGAGACCTGCAAGTGGCGCCGGCCGGTAGCATTACCCTGTTTGGGCCGCAGGTCGAGGTTGACGCCAACCTGACGGCCCGGGGCGGTGACATTGCCCTGGGCAACGTGTTGCAGCAGATCAGTGAGAGCGCCCGGGTCGAGGACACCCGGATCGATGCCGTTGACGGCAGCCGCGCCGCCGTCCGCGTGGGCAAGGGTGTGACCCTCGATACCCGTGGCCTCTGGAGCAACCAGCTACACAACCCGAATGACAACAGTGCGCTGCCCTTCCTCAATGGCGGCAATGTGTCCCTGCGCAGCAGCGGTGACCTGACACTGGCGAGCGGCAGCCTGATCGATGTGTCATCGGGGGCCGCGCTGCTGGCCGACGGCAAGCAACGCGGTGGCAAGGGCGGCAACCTGACCCTGGCGGCCAACGCCAATACGTCCGCCGGCAACGGGGTGCTGAGCCTCGACGGTGAGCTGCGCGGCCATGGGGTCAATGGCGGCGGCCGGCTGAGCGTGCAGGCCGGCAAGGTGACCATCAGCGACCAGCCAGTAGCGGGCGCCGGCGCTGGCCTGGTGTTGGATAGCGGCTTCTTCAACAAGGGCTTCTCGGCCTACGACATTACCGGTAACCAGGGACTGACCGTCAGCGATGGTACCCAGCTGGACGTCAGCATGCCGGTGTACCACTTCGGCGATAACATTCAGGACGCCGCCACCGGCAGTGCGCCGCAGACACTGTTGTCGCTCTGGACCCCCGAGCTGTATCAGCAGGATGCGATCAAAGGTGTGTTGAGCCAGCGCAAGGGCGCGAACCTGAGCCTGCAGGCCGGCAGCATCCTGTCCACCGCCAGCGAGCGGGAAACGGCGGCGCTGGTGATCGGCACGGGCGCGCGGGTCAGTGTCGATCCGGGCAGTACCCTGAGCCTGGCCAGCGTCGGCCAGTTGAGCGTCGACGGGCAACTCGATGCCTGGGGCGGGAACATTCTGCTCACCCAGATCAAGCCGGCGGGGGGGGCGGATATTCCGGTGGTCGAGCGTCCCCATCAGCGTTCGATCCTGTTGGGCGAGCATGCAGTGCTGGACGTCTCGGCCCGCGCGGTAACGGCCGTGGATGCCCAGCGTCGGCGTTACGGCCGGGTAGACGACGGCGGCAGCATTGTCATCGGCGGCAGCGTCGACACAGACAAAGGCACGGCCAATGCCCCGGACCTGTTCGTGGTGGTGAAGCAGGGCGCGCGGCTGTTGGCCAACGGCGCTCAGGCCGAGCTGGATATTCGCGGCCAAGGCGCCACGACGTTGAGCAGCGCCGGCGGCAGCATCGCCTTGAGTTCGAACAATGGCTTGCGCCTGGACGGCGAGTTCCAGGCGGCGTCTGGCGGTGTGGGCGCTGCCGGGGGCAGTCTGTCGGTGGCCCTGGAAACCCCGCTGTACGATCGCTCGACGGTGGACGATCAGGTGCGGGTGCCCCGTGAGCTGATCTTGTCCCGGGGCACCGGCAGCGCTTCCACCGATAGCCTGATGAGCTACGGCCAGGGCCGCCTGGACGTCGATAAAGTCAGCAGCGGCGGTTTCGCCAACCTGACTTTGCTCAGCAACGGCATCCTGTCGTTCGCCGGTGATATGCACTTGAACCTGGCGCAGAGCCTGCAAATCTATACCGGCTCCCTGGCGCTGGCCGAGGGCGCGCCGGGTGACAGCCGGATTTCCTTGAACGCTCCTTATGTGCGGCTGGCGGGGGCCGCGGCGCGTGGCGCCGACGTGCACGTGCGTCCGACCGTACAAGGTGGCCTGTCGGTGCAGGACAGCGCCGCCCAATTGCAGGTCAACGCCGACCTGCTGGACCTGCGCGACGTCCTGACCCTGGGCGCCCATGGCGTGCTGGCGCGCCAGCAGGGCCCGGCCCTGGAGGTCGACCGTCGCGGTTTTGCCCAGGCGCAGTTGAGCAGCCGCGGCGATATGCGTTTTCTCGTCGGCTCGCCGCTGAATATCGAGAGTACGGCCACACAATTGCTCAGCAACGCCGACCTGACTCTGCTGGCGGCGCAGATCTACCCGACCACGGGGGCCACGGCCCTGGTCAAGACCACCGCCGACGCGACCCTGCGGATCGGGCGTACCACCGACACGCTGCCGGCCCAACCGTATTCGGTGTTCGGTTCGCTGAGCCTGGACGCCGGCACCTTGTTGCAGGGCGGCGTGGTCCGGGCGCCGTTGGGGCTGCTCAGCCTTGGCGAAGAAGTAGGCAATATCCAGACCCTGAAATTGTTGCCGGGCAGTGTCACGTCGGTCAGCGGGGCCGGTTTGAACATGCCTTATGGCGGCACGGTCGACGGTTTGTCCTATCGCTACAACGGCAAGGACGTCCAATTGATCGGCGCGGGAGGCAGTACCTCCTCCAACGTGTTGTCGGTGGGCGTGTCCATGACCGGCCACAGCATCGATGTGCAACCCGGTGCCGTGCTCGATCTGTCCGGCGGCGGCGAACTGGCCGGCGCCGGTTTCATTTCCGGGCGTGGCGGTTCTACCGACGCACGCTACAACCCACTGGTGCAGATCGGTGCGGACGGCAGCCTGGTATTGCCGGGGTTGGACACCAACCCGGTATACGCCATCGTCCCTGGCGACCAGCGCGGCTATGCGCCGCCGTCAGGGGACGCCGGGGCGCGCGATCCGCTGATAGGCCAGCGCATTACCCTGGACGCGGGTATTCCAGGCCTGCCGGCGGGCACCTACACCTTGCTGCCCTCGACTTATGCTTTGTTGCCGGGGGCGTTCCGGGTCGAACTCAATGGCTTGGCCGACAGTGGGAAAATGGCCAGCAGCCTGGCCATGCGTAACGGCTCCTGGGCCACCTCGGGAGGCCTGTCGATTGCCCACAGCGATATTCGCGATACGCTCTCCAGCCAAGTGATCCTGACCTCGGCGGACGTGCTGCGGCGTTATTCGCAATACAACGAAACCGGCTACGCAGCGTTCGCCAAGGCCGACGCCGCGCTCAAAGGCGTGCCGCGGCCGATGATCGAGGCCGATGGCAAGACCTTGAAGCTCAAGTTCAAAGGGGTGGGCGACCCTGCCGAGACGTTCCGGTTCAACGGAACAGCCCGTTTCAAACCGGCCGAGGGCGGCCTGGGCGGCAGCGTCGGCATCTTCGCCGACGCCACCCGCCTCGAAGTGCTGCCGGTCGGCCAACAGGCCACGGCGGGTTTCGCCGGCGCCTCGCTCTATGATCAGGCACTCAATGCCTTGCAGGCTCCGCGCCTGTCGATCGGCACGCTGCCCGGGGTCAGCTACGGCCAGGGCGGCAATCTGGTGACCTTCAACTCGACGCTGTCCGACATCATTCTGCGCCAGGGCAGCAGCCTCAAGGCCGGTGAGGTGTTCCTCGTCACCAACGTCAAGGCCGGTGCCATCGTGGTCGAGCAGGGGGCGAGCATCAATACCCTGGGCCAAGGCAGCGCACCGTTCGATTCGCGCAGCGGTTTTGTCTACAATCCGGGCAAGAACAGCCTGCTGGCGGTGTCCAACGGCTGGCTCGATGTGCTGCCGCCCACCGCAAGCGCGGATACCGATGGTCCGGGCTCGATCCTGATCGGCCAATGCGACACCGGCCATTGCAGCGGCACCACCGAACTCTACTCCCAGGGCACCATCATTGCGGCTACCGATAACGCCTTCAACCTTGACGAGTCGGTGCGCTTCGGCACGCGCAACCTGACGCTGGCGGTGGGCGCGATCAACATCGGTTCGGCCCAGGCGCTGGCGGCGGCCCAACAACGCCAGGCGCTGCCCAAGGGGCTGACGCTCAACCAGCAGGTGCTCGACCGCCTGCTGCGCGGTGACAGCCTCAAGGGCGCGCCGGCCCTGGAAAACCTAGTGCTCAATGCCCGGGATTCGGTGAATTTCTACGAAAGCGTCGAGCTCAGCACCCTGGACCCTTTGACGGGCAAGTCCAGCCTGGAGCGCCTGGTCCTCGGCACGCCAGCGATCTACGGCTACGGCGCGGCCGATGACCACGCCAGCATTCGCACCGGCACCCTGGTGTGGAACGGGGCGCTGACGCCGGCCGGCGCGCCGCTGCTGGCCGGGCCTGGCAACGGCAGCGGGGTGCTGGATATCCAGGCCCAGGTGCTGGAATTCGGCTACGGCCCCAATGCCCAGCCCAACAACCTCGACAACCCGCAGCGCCTGGCGCTGGGCTTCGGCCAGGTCAACCTGACCGCCAGCCAGCGCATCACCGCCAACCACAAAGGCGCGCTGCAGGTGTACCAGTCGCGCGGCGACTATGTCAGCGGTAAAGGCTACAGCTACAGCGGCGGTGACTTGCGGGTGAACACACCGCTGTGGACCGGCGAGGCAGGCTCGGTCAACCGTATCACCGCCGGTGGCGCGCTGACGGTGGCGGGCATCGCCGGGCTGTCGGCCGCGGCCGCCGACAACACGGCACTGGGGGCTGAGTTGCAGCTGCAGGCCGGCAGCCTGCTGCTCGACGGCACGGTCCGCCTGCCCAGCGGCAAGCTCACCCTCGGTGCCAGCGGCGACGTCGTGCTGGGGGACAACGCCCGGATTGACCTGGCCGGGCGCGAAGTCGTGCTCAACGATGTGCGCAAATACAGTTGGGGCGGTGATCTGTTCCTCGACAGCCGCACCGGCAATATCCGTCAGGCCGTCGGCTCGACCGTCGACCTCAGCGCCCGCAACAACCGCGCCGGCCTGCTGAGCGCGATCGCCCTCGACCCCGATGCCGGCCTGATCGACCTGCAAGGACGGATCCTCGGTTCCGCCACCGGCACTTATAACGCTGGCGGCACCCTGGTGCCCTATGCCGGCGGCGCGGTGGATCTGCGCGGGCAAAGCCTGGGGGATTTCGCCGCGCTGAACGGGCGGCTGAACCGTGACCAGGTGTTCGGCTCGCGCAGCTTCCAGCTCAAGCAAGGCGACCTGGTGATCGGCAACGAACTCAAGGCCAATGCCATCAATGTCTCGGTGGACAACGGCAGCCTGACCGTGATCGGCACCGTCGATGCCAGCGGGCAAGAAGTCGGAAGTATCCGTCTGGCGGCGAAAAACGGATTGACCGTTGCCGGCAGCGCGCTGCTCGATACCCACGGCAGTCTTTTGCGGGTCGACAGCTACGGCAAAATCATCGACAGCCCCAACCGGGCGCTGATCGAACTCAACTCGGGGGACGGCCAGTTGACCCTGGCCAGCGGCGCGCGCCTTGACCTGCGCCACGGCACCGGTGCGCCGCTGGGCAATGGGCCGGGACAAAACGACGGCCGGGCCCGTGGCACCCTGGAGCTCAATGCCCCGCGGCTGCGAGTCGATGACCCGCGGTACGGCGATATCGCCATCGATGCCTCCGGCAACGTGTCGGTGCTTGGCGCGCGTTCCATCAACGTCAATGCGATTGCCCGTTACACCGATGCCCGCGACGGCACCGCGCCGGCGGTGGATGGGCGGCCTTATCAAGTGATCGATCAGGGATACCTGAACGACAAACACAATGACAGCGAGGCGTTCATCAAGGCCGCGCTGGTCAACGGCAATCTGCTCAACGGCAAGCTGGCCGGGCTGAACAATGCGGCTTACGCCGATGCGCTGCACCTGCGGCCCGGCGTGGAAATTCTCAGCAAGACGCCGGACGGCAACCTGGTGGTGCAGGGCGACCTGGACCTGTCCGGTTATCGCTACGCCAGCCTCAACCGCCATACGCAAAAGACCGATGTCTATGGCTCCGGCGAGGCGGGCAACCTGGTGGTGCGCGCCGGCGGTAACCTGAATATCTATGGCAGCATCAACGATGGTTTCGCACCGCCGGAGGCCGGCGACCCGAAGGTACGCACCGATGGCAATGGCTGGTTGCTGATCACCGGTAAACAGCCGTTCGGTGCCGACCTGGTGGTGCCGGGGGCCGGCGTCGAATTGGCCGAGGGCACCCTGTATCCGGCCGGCAGCCTGCTCAACTATGACGTGCCCTTCAAGGGCGGCAGCCTGCCGGCGGGGCTCGAGCTGCCGACCACGCTGAGCCTGGGCGAGGCGCTGAACCTGCCCGCGGGTACGCTGTTGCAGGCCGCCATCCGCGATGCCAGCGGCAACCTCCTGTATGCCGCTGGCACCTTGCTCAAAGAGGCGGTCAGCTTGCCGGTCGACACTCGCCTGGAAGCCGGTACCCGCCTGTCGATGGGCATTACCGTCAAGGACGGCACCTGGCCCAAGGGGGTCGCAGTGCCGAGCAGTGGGCTGACGCTGCGTGGGGCCCTGGCGTTGGGCACCGGCGCGCTGATTCCTGCCGGCACCGACGTCAAGCTGGCCGAGGGGGTCGACCTGATCGAATTGCGGCCGGTCGAGAACGGTATCCAGGGACGCAACTGGGCGGTGGCAAGCCTGCTGCCGGACGGTTCGCAATCCTGGTCGATGCGTTGGGTGGCGGGGGCCGATACCGAGGCGGCTGACACCCGCATCACCCGTCCTCATGCAGAGGCGGGCAGTTTGCAATTGGCCGATGGGCATTACCTGGCCAAGCGCGAGCAGACCGGTGGTGGCGGCGGAGGTGGTGGCGGAACGGGGCTGGTTTGGGCGCCAGGCAGCAATATCGGCGTGCCAGGAGAGCCCGTACCACCCGAGATGTTGGATTTCTGCACCTGGATTCCAGGTGAATGTATCCCAGCACCGCCCAAAACGGTTTTGGTCTGGTCTCCGACCAACAATTATGGTGTACCAGGGGAGCCTGTGCCGCCTGAGGCGCTGGATTTCTGCACCTGGTTTCCTGACTGGTGCGTGTTGGCTGTGGTTCCCGACAACCCTCCGGAGCCGATACGCACCAAGGTCACTCCCGGCAGCCAGCTGTTCAGCGTCTTGCGCACCGGGACCGGGGATCTGGAACTGCTCAGTGCCGGTGATTTCAATATGCGGTCGCTGTTCGGGGTCTACACCGCCGGCACCCAGTCGGCCTCGTTGGCGCCGGGCGCCAACGACCCCTATCAGCAGGCCCGTGGCCGACAACCCGATGGCAGTGTGCTGGGCGCTGCGGGTGCCGCCTATGAATCGCTCACCACCGGTGGCGCTTACCAGGCCTGGTACCCGGAGCAAGGCGGTAACCTCAAGCTGACGGTGGGCGGTGACCTGCACGGCGATTCGTTCTCCAAGAGAAACGTCAGCAGCGGGGCACAGAACACGTCCGCGGCCATGGGCAACTGGTTATGGCGCCAAGGCACGGGTAGCACGGCCGATCCGGCCGCGCAGATTCCCACCGCGTGGTGGATCAACTTCGGCACCTTCGCCCAGCAGCCCTCCACTGAGGCGGGTGATCCCTACCTGACCGGCTTTACCGGGATCGGTACGCTGGGCGGCGGCAACCTGAGCATCGATGTCGGCGGCGACGCCGGCCTGATCTCCCAGCAGCTCGGTGTCCTGGGCGCCGATGTGGAGCGCAGCCAGGGACTGGTTCTGGCTGTGGGCAGCAGTGGCCGGGTTGCCGCCGATGGCAGCCTGGTGTTGACCGGTGGCGGTGACTTGCGGTTGCGCATCGGTGGGGCGCTCAACCCTTCCCAGGCGGCACGAGAGAGTATCAACGCGGCGGCTGATCTGAACGGGATGCTGGCCAACCTGCGGGGTTCATTGCAGTTGCAGGCTGGCGCGATCGGGGCGTTGGGCCTGACCTACGGCAGCTTTGGTGCTTTCCAGGATCCGCAAGAGTCTCGAGCCTATGACGCTTACGTTGCTACCATGGCCACCGCTCGCGGCGGCGTAACCCTGATGCCGGGGGATGCCGGCGTCAGCCTGGACAGCCGTGGCGACCTGGTGTTGCAGGGGGTGGGCGATCCGGGACGAGTGGTGATGCAGAACTCCACCGGCTACACCGGCCGCGACGGCGCCTACCGCAGTGGTGGCGGCCTGAGCCAGTTCTCCTTGTGGACCGGCAATACCGCCATCGACCTGTTCAGTGTCGGCGGTAACCTGACGCCCATCGTCGCCTACGAGAACCTTGCCGGTCTCAATGCCTCGACCTCCGGCGGACGTTTTGTCTACCCCTCGATCCTGCGGGCCGTCGCCGCCAATGGCAGCCTCTACTACGGACCATCGGCCCGTGGCGTCAGTGGCGTGGCATCGGGGTTCTCATTGATGACCGCGCCCTCGGCCAATGCCGAGTTGCAACTGATCGCCGCCGATTCGATCTATGCCGGCGGTTATGCGGTCACGCAGTCCGGAGCTGACCCGGCCCTGTTATCCGGTCCGCTGCGTCCGGCCTTCGCCGGCTACAGCGGGATCAACATCAACCCGAACTATGACAATTACGGCGCCGGGGTCTATGTCTCGCCGAGCGAGTTCCCGTTGTTCAGTTTTGGTATCAATACCTTCAGCGTCCAGCCGTATGCCCAGCGCGAGCCAGTGCGTTTTTATGCAGTGAAGGGCGACATCGTCGGCCTACGTACCGGCGAAGTGATTCGTTATCCAGGGTCGAGTGACGAGGTGCGTTACGAGGGCAGTGGCCCGCTGCGGGTCATGGCCGGACGCGACATTGTCAATTCCGGGGTGCCGTTGAACACCGTGACCGATGCGCCTTCAGCTATCAGTGGCTCGGCTGGCGGGCAATCCACCGGTAACTTGATCGTGCACAGTCGGGCTGATGAGATTTCCCAGGTTTCCGCTGGGCGCGACATCCGCCTGAGTACCTTCAACATTGCCGGTCCCGGCCTGCTGGAGGTCAGTGCCGGGCGCAACCTGTACGGTTCGGGCCCGGGCGTGGGGCAGCTGTACCAGGAGAGCGGATTCAACAGTATCGGCAATGTTGACCCGGCGGCGCAGGTTCGTGACGGCGGCGCCTCGATCGCGCTGATCGCCGGGGCTGGCGCCCAGGGGCCGAATTACCGGGGCTTGCTGGCGCGCTACCTGCAACCGGGAGCGGCGCTGAAGGATTATCGCGGCGAACTGAACCTGTGGCTGAGCCAACGCTTTGGCTACAACGCTGGCGAAGACCAGGCCCTGGCGTTTTTCGCCAACCTGCCGGCGGAACAGCAGAACGTCTTCGCCCGACAGATCTACTTCGCCGAACTCAAGGCCGGGGGGCGTGAATACACCACCGTCGGTGGCGAGCGCAGTGGCAGTTACCGCCGAGGGCGCGAGGCGATTGCCGCGCTGTTCCCCAGCAAGGATGTGGCGGGTAACAGCATTCGTTATGACGGCGACATCACACTCTACGGCGGTTCGGGGATCCATACCGATTTCGGCGGCGATATCCAGGTGCTGACCCCGGGCGGCCAGCAGGTGTTCGGGGTCGAAGGCAACGCGCCACCGGCCTCCGCCGGGGTCATCACCCAGGGCCAGGGCGACATTCAGTTGTACGCCCAAGGCAGCATTTTGCTGGGGCAGAGCCGGATCATGACCACCTTTGGCGGTTCGATCCTCGGCTGGTCGGCCGAGGGCGATATCAACGCCGGGCGTGGATCGAAGACGACGGTGGTCTACACCCCGCCAAGGCGCGTGTATGACACTTGGGGCAACGTGACCCTGTCGCCGTCGGTGCCGAGCACCGGTGCGGGTATCGCCACCCTCAACCCGATTGCCGAAGTGGCGGCGGGGGATATCGACCTGATCGCGCCGTTGGGCACCATCGATGCGGGCGAGGCCGGGATTCGGGTGTCGGGCAACGTCAACATCGCGGCGTTGACCGTGGTGAACGCGGCCAACATCCAGACCCAGGGCAAATCCACCGGCGTGCCGCTGGCGGCCACGGTGAACACCGGGGCCATCACCTCGGCCAGTTCGGCGGCGTCGTCGGCGACGCAGGCGGCTGAGGATGTGGCCCGTCAGCAACAGAACGCGGCGCGGCAGAACCAGGCGTCGGTGTTTACCGTGCAGGTGGTGAGTTTTGGCTCCGAGCAACTGGCCCCGTCACGCGATGGTGCCAGCCGCGAAGCGCCTCGTGCCTATGATCCGGCCAGCCCGGTGCAGGTCCTGGGCGCGGGACCTTTGGACGAGCAGAGCCGCCAGCGGCTGACCGAGGAGGAGCGGGGGCGGTTGAGTTTGTAGGGGATTGAGCTTGCGGTGAGGTTGGCTGTGCTGGCGTCATCGCGAGCAAGCTCGCTCCCACTGGGAACTAGGGTGTTCATGAGTTTTTGCATGCGCCACAGTGTTTACCGGTGATCAATCTCTAGCGGATGGTTTTGGAGGTTTTTTGTGGCGAGGGAGCTTGCTCCCGCTTGAGTGCGCAGCGCTCATCGTTTTTTGGGGGCGCTGCGCGCCCCAGCGGGAGCAAGCTCCCTCGCCACAGACTGGGTTACAGCCACCGCGGCGTGGTGAAGAACGAGGCCATTTCCGAGCGGGCCAGTGCCGCGCCGAAGTAGGGGCCCTGGACATGGTCGCAGGCCACGTTGCGCAGTTGGCTGAATTGCCGGGCGTTTTCGATGCCTTCGGCGGTGACCATGAGCCCTACGCTGCGGCTCAACCGGATCATCGCCAGCACGCCCTCCTTGTCGTCCTCCAGGCCAAGCTGCGACAGGATGTTGCGATCGAAGCGGATGCCATCGAACGGCTGGTTCAGTACTTCGCGAAGGGAGGCGATGCTGGTGCCGAATTTGTCGATGTTGATCCGCACGCCGAGGTCCTTGAGTGCATGGAGGGTGCTGGCGACGGTCTTGTGGTCGGCCAGCAGGACCCCTTCGGCCACTTCCAGGGTCAGCCGGTGAGGTGCCAGGCCGCTCGCTTCGAGGGCTTCTTGCACCTGGTTGAGCAGGAAGCTGCTGTTGAACCACCGGGGGGAAACCGCGATGGAGACATTGACGGCGTTCGGCCAGGTCGCGGCCTCTTCACAGACGTTGATCAACATCCAGGTGCCCAGCTCTTCCAGCTGGCCCGAGGTTTCGGCCACCGGTATGAAGTCGGCCCCACCCAGTTCACCTTTCTCGGGATGGTGCCAGAAGGTCTGGGCTTCGAAACCGTGCAGTTGCTCGGCGCTCACGTCGAAGCGCGGCAAGTAGCGCAGTTCCAGTTGGTCCCGTTGCATCGCGTCGCGCAGTTGCTGCTCGTATCGCCGCCGGTCGCGGGCCAGGTTGCCCATGGCCTCCACATATACGCGCCAGGTGTTGCGGCCCGCGGCCTTGGCCGCATACAAGGCGATATCGGCGTGGCGCAACAATTCATCGGCCCGTTCGTCACCGGGCTGCGACCAGGCGACGCCGATGCTCACCCCCAGGTACAGCGTATTGCCGTCCAGGTGCATGGGCCGTTGCATGCAGTCGATCAGCCGTTCACAGAGTTGATCGAGATTGTCGGCGTCGCCGGGGTCGGGCATGACGATGACAAACTCATCACCGCCCAGGCGCGCCACCAGATCGGTGCCACGCACGTTTTGCTGGAGAATATGCGCCACTTCCTTGAGCACTTTATCGCCCACGGCATGGCCCAGGGAGTCGTTGACCGGCTTGAAGCGGTCCATGTCCAGGTTCAGCAGCGCCAGGGGCGGGCGATCAGGTCGGCCCAGGTGTTCACGCAGGCAATCGAACAAACGGTTGCGGTTGGCCAGCCCGGTCAGCGGGTCATGCAGGGAAAGGTGCTTGATCTGGGCCAGCGCCCGCAGCTCGTCGGTGATGTCGGTGGCGGTGCCACGAAAACCCAGGGTGCCGGCTTCAATGGCCCGTACCGACAGTTTGCAGGTGCGGATGCGCTGGTTGCGCGCGGTGTACTCGCACAGCAGCGGCGCCGATGAGAGGCTGTTGGCACCGCCGAGCAGCCATTGGGCAATCGAGATCGAGCCGCCATGGGGGTGGAGCAGCCGGTGCAGGGGTTTGCCCAGCCATTCCGTGGGGTTGAACCCGGTCACTTGTTCGAAGCGTTCCGACAGATAGGTCAGGGTCCCGGTCGAATCGACCTCCCACAACCAGTCGGAGGAGACTTCGGCAATGTCGCGGAAACGTTCTTCACTGCGTTCCAGCGCCTTGCGGTGGGCCAGCAGGCTGGCGTATTGGCTTTCCTGGGCGCGAAGCATCACCAAGGCGTGGCGCAGAACGGCGAGCGCCAGGATCCCCAGCACCAGTAACGCCAGGGCCAGCACAGGCAGCAGGACCTTGCGCAGGTCCTGGCCCGGGGTCTGCGGTCGCCAGGCCAAGGCCTCCTGGGTCAGGTCGTCAAGCAGTAGTTGGGCGGTATCGGCTGGCCCCGGTGTCCTGGCGATATGGGCATCGGGCAGGGCGAAGTCCCGCGCCAGGATTTCCAGGGCACCGGGGTCCAGGACCTTGACGAAGAGCATCAGGCTGGGTGGGCCGGGAATTTGCGCCACGCTGTTGTCCGTGCCGGTGGTGATGGCGGACACGGCGACGAACGCCGGGGCGTCTTCGTGATGCAGCATCTCGACGACCACTTCGTCGTGATTTTCCGCGGTGCTGGCGTTGTTCCACAGGGCGCGCAGGTCGCCGGTCAGCCAGGTGTCGGCATCGACGTCGCTCATCTGGCCGTCGATTACCGAATAAACCGTCTTGCCGGTCGGGGAAATGACAAACACCGCCTGGTAGCCATAGAGCGAATACACGCTGCTGCCGACGTTTTCCTGGTCATAGGCCCATTCCTTGTCGACCTCGACATGCAGGTGTCGATAGGCGTCGCTCCACTTGGAATAGTCGCTCAGGTCCCGGCCAATGCCGGTACGAATCCCCTCAATGGCCCGCTGGGCGAAAAACAGGCTCTGTTCACGGGCGCGCCGGTCCTGGGCTCCGGTGATATTGAGCAGCACGGCGATCGCCAAGGCGGACATGACAAACAGCAGGAGCATGATGGCCGGAAAAGTGCGACGGGTGAAGCTACGGGTTGGCGAGCCCGGGGAGAGGACAGTCGAGTCATTGCCAGCATTTTCAATCATAAAGATAATTCATCAGCCAAAAAGCGATTTCACCCGCACGTGTCTTATATCGGCGGGTGGGCTGATTTACTGAGTCGTGTTAACGAAGGGGCCGACAGGCTGCGTTGTTTTCCTCCTGTGCGGGTCTTGAAACTCATGAGCTGGGCAGCGACTGGCCCACGGTCACGGCCTGCCACCATGGATTGCAACGCCGGGCCAGCCATCCCCACAGCACGCGGAACACCAGCTGCGGGGACGGTTCATAGCGACGATGCAGCTCAACGGTGGCATCGCGTCAGCCTTACTCTTTATCCGTGCGATGGCCCGGTAGCAGGCTGCTCAATACCTGTTTGGCGGTCTCGACCACGATGCCTCGCTCGTTCGGGTCGCCCTGGAGCAGGGTCGAGGCAAACTTCTTCGCCTGTTCCAGCTTGATGTGCGGCGGCAGCGGTGGCACGTCGGGGTCGGTGCGAAACTCGATCAGCACCGGACGGTCCGCCGCCAGGGCGGTTTCCCAGGCCGTGGCCACGTCGTCCTCATGCAACACCAGGATGCCCTTCAAACCAATGGATTCGGCGAACAGATGGTAGGGCACGTCGGGGATGTCCTGGGAGGCGGCGAATTTCGGATCGCCCTCCATGACCCGCTGTTCCCAGGTGACCTGGTTCAAATCCCGATTGTTGAACACTGCGCAGATCCAGGTGCCGTTGGTCCAGGTGCGCCAGTATTTGGCGACGGTGATCAGCTCGGCCATGTTGTTCATCTGCATGGCGCCATCGCCCACCAGGGCGATCACCGGCCGCTCTGGATGACAGAACTTCGCCGCGATGGCATAGGGCACGGCCGCACCCATTGACGCCAGGCCGCCGGACAGCGAACACATCATGCCGCGACGGATCTTGATGTCCCGGGCGAACCAGTTGGCGCAGGACCCGGAATCGCAGGTGATGATGGCGTGCTCCGGCAGCCGCGGCGACAGTTCGAAGGTGACCCGTTGCGGGTTGATCGGCTTGGCGGATACCCCGGCGCGTTTTTCCAGGGTGCGGTCCCAGCGTTCCCGCCAATGTTCGATTTTCTTGCGCCAGCTACGGTCGGGTTTTTCCTCGATCAGCGGCAGCAGGGCGCGCAAGGTATCGACGCTGTCGCCGTGCAGGTTGACTTCCATGGGATAGCGCAGGCTGAGCATGTCCGCCTGAATGTCGATCTGCACGCCCCGGGCCTGGCCTTCAGGGGGCAGGAACTCGGCGTAGGGGAAGCCGGAGCCGATCATCAGCAGCGTGTCGCAGCCGGCCATGAGGTTGTCGCTGGGCTCGGTGCCGAGCAGGCCGATGGTGCCGGTGACCCAGGGCAGGTCATCGGGCAGGGCGGCCTTGCCCAGCAGCGCCTTGGCCACGCCGGCGCCGAGTTTTTCGGCGATGGCGATCACCTCGTCGGTGGCGTGCAGCGCGCCGGCACCGACCAGGATGGCGACTTTCTTGCCGGCATTGAGGACCTCGGCGGCTTTGCGCAGGTCCTCTTCGTAGGGGACGATGCTGGGCTTGCGGTAGCCGACGCCGGAGTGAACCGTACCGTGCTTGTGGCGCGGCGCGGTGTATTCCATGTCTTGCAGGTCGTTCGGCAGGATCAGCGCCGTGACCCGGCGCTCGCCCACTGCCGTGCGTACGGCGCGGTCCACCAAGTGACGCACCTGGGCGGGCACGCTGGCTTGTTGCACGAACGCCCCGGCCACGTCCTTGAACAGGCTGACCAGGTCCAGTTCCTGCTGGTAATGCCCGCCCAGCGCGGCGCGGGCCTGTTGGCCGCAGATGGCGAGCACGGGCACGTGGTCCATCCGCGCGTCGTAGAGACCCGTCACCAAGTGGGACGCGCCGGGCCCGGAGGTGGCGATGCAGACCCCCAGCTCGCCGGTGAACTTGGCGTGGGCGCAGGCCATGAACGCGGCCATTTCCTCGTGGCGGGCCTGGATGAAGCGGATTTTTCCCTGGGCGCGGTTCAAGGCGCCAAACACGCCGTTGATGCCATCGCCCGGATAGCCATAGATACGGCGAACCCCCCATTCATAAAGACGTTCCACCAGAAAATCACCGACGGTCATGCTCATGTCTGTCCCTCGTTTCAGGCTGCGGGCGCTTGGCGCGACGCGCAGCGGTTGACGTTCATACAGGACTTGACCGGTGCAGGCCTTCCAAGGTTTCGATTTTTTCAACGCCAGGGACCTGAGGCCGGGCGGGCGTGTATCGCAATGTGTACCGCACCGGCCCAGATACACCTGCTTGACGAAGGCCCGGGCCGGCGACACAGGCCGGATACACACCGGCGATTAACTACGCCAGCCAGCCGACACCGAGCTTCGGTGCGGGTAATGGCGCCTTAATCGTCAATCGTCAGAGGAATACCCCATGCTCAACTTCTCTCGCAATTCGTCCCTTGCACTCGGCCTGGCCCTGGTCGGTGGCCTGGGTCTCTCCACGGCGGCTTCGGCCTTGACCATGAACGACCTGGCCCAGGGCTATACCGTGGCGGCAGCCGATACCGTGAAGAAACCCGCCGAAGGCAAGTGCGGCGAAGACAAATTCGCCAAGACCGATAAAAACCACGATGGCCAGGTCTCGCGGGACGAGTTCGTCGCCGCGGCACCGGAGCGTGCGGCGGAGTTCGACAAGATCGACGCCAACCATGACGGCGGCATCTCGTTGCCGGAAGCCAAGCAATACCTGTCGGCCCAGGCGAAGACTGCGGAAGGCAAATGTGGCGAAGGCAAGTGCGGGGCGGCTATCGAGTCCTGATTCGCCCGGTGGTGAGCCTGATGAGTTGATGCCAGCCCACTGATGCGGCATCGGACAAAGGACCCGTGGCGAGGGAGCTTGCTCCCGCTGGACTGCGCAGCAGGCCCAAAAAACTGGGGCCGCTGCGCGACCCAGCGGGAGCAAGCTCCCTCGCCACGGGTGTTCGGTTTCCGTCATGGGTGGGTGTTCGTTACATGAGGCTCTCCACATCTCGTTTCCCCAGGAGATGTGTCATGTTGAAGTTATCTCAACCTTCGGCAGGCCTCGGCCTGCGCCGGGCCTTGCTCGATGAACTGCGCCAGGCACCGGCCGGGGATTTCGACTTTCTCGAAGTGGCTCCGGAAAATTGGATCGGAATCGGCGGCCCCCAGGGTGTCGCCTTGCATTCGCTGGCCGAGCGTTATCCGTTGACGTGCCATGGCCTGTCGTTGTCTTTGGGGGGGCCGGCGCCGCTGGACCTGGCGTTTCTCGGCCAGGTGCGCGCTTTCCTTGAGCGTTTCAACGTGCCGTTGTACAGCGAGCACTTGAGCTACTGCGGCGATGACGGGCATTTGTATGACCTGTTGCCGCTGCCCTTTACCGAGGAAGCGGTGCATCACGTGGCGGCGCGCATCCGTCAGGCCCAGGATGTGCTGGGGCGGCGCCTGGCGGTGGAAAACGTCTCTTATTACGCCGCCCCCCAACACGACATGAGCGAGCTGGAGTTCACCCGGGCGGTGTTGCGCGAAGCCGATTGCGACCTGTTGCTGGACGTCAACAACGTCTACGTCAACTCGGTCAATCACGGTTTCGATCCCCAGGCATTCCTGGTGGGCCTCGAGCCGGGGCGGGTGGTCGCGATGCATGTGGCCGGGCATTACGACGAGTCCGACACGCTGAAAATCGACAGCCATGGCGCGCCGGTCAAGCCAGTGGTCTGGGCCTTGCTGGCCCAGGCCTACGCCCGTTTCGGCGTGCAGCCGACCTTGCTCGAACGGGACTTCAACTTCCCGCCCTATGCCGCGCTGGTGGCCGAATTGCAGACCATTCGCCAGTTGCAACACCCGGCCGTCACCCGGCAGGCGGTGCCCCATGGCTGAGGCCCGGCAAACGCTGCATCAGCAGCAACAGGCGCTGACCCATTACCTGCGCGACCCGGAACACTGCCCGGTCCCGGCCGGCATGGACGCGGCGCGGGCGCAGGTCTACCGCGACCTGATCTTCGAGAACCTGCGTTCGCTGCTCAGCGGCACCTTCCCGGTGTTGGTGGGCGTACTGGGACAGGAGCGCTGGCGTGCCTGCGTGCGCCGTTTCTTGCGGGAGCATCGCTGTACCACGCCAAAGTTCGGTGAAATCGCCGAGGAATTCGTTGGATACCTCGCGGCCCACACGTCGCCGGACTGGCCGCCGTTCGCGGCGGAGCTGGCGCACTATGAGTGGGTCGAGATGGCGCTGCTGCAAGCCGAGGCCGAGCCGTTGCCGGCTCATGAAGAGGCCGCCTTGCTCGATCTGCCACTGCGTGTCTCGCCCCTGGCCTGGCCGCTGGCGTACCAGTGGCCGGTGCATCGCCTGGCGCCGAGTTACCAGCCCTCGATACCACCGGCCCAGCCGACGCTGTTGCTGGTGCGGCGCACGCCAGGATTCGAGGTGCGCTTTTCCGAACTCAGCCCGCTGGCCTGGCGGCTTTTACAGCGCATCGAGGAAGATCCCGGGTTGGCGGGGCGAGGGCAGCTGCTGGCGTTGGCGCGGGAGGCGGGGGTGGCTTCGTTCGAGTTCATGGACAGCGCCGTGGCGCTGTTGCGGCGGATGCAGGAGGAAGGGGTGGTTGGCGTGCGGTAGTAATCTGCCTACTTGAAATGCTGACTCCTGTGGGAGCGAGCTTGCTCGCGATGGCGGTATATCAGTCACTGTTGTAGTCGACTGACCCACTGCCATCGCGAGCAAGCTCGCTCCCACAGGGATTTTTGTCAGGCCTTGTTTGGGTGATGCAGCCCGGTCTTCAGCAGGGCATCCACACTCAACTTCCCAGCCCCCTGCAGTAGCAACGGCAGCAACGCCACCAAGTAGATCAATGGCAGCTTGAAGTTGCCATGTCCCTTGTTGGTAATCGCATAGCCCTGGGCCAGTTCGCTCAGGCTCGACCAGTCCGCCGGCCAGTGCACGGCAGCGGTCGCCACCACGGTGACGACGATCAGCACCAGGGCCGACAAGCGCGTACCCAAGCCGATCAGCAGGGCGATGGCGCCGATCAGCTCGGCCCACATCGCCAGTTCCCAGTTCCACTGGGCCGGTACATGGTCGAAGGGGAACGGGAAGGCGGACTGGATTTCGGCGAACCAGTTCTCGCCGTTCCATTTCTCCAGTCCGGATTCGAAAAACTCCCAGGCCAGGAACAGGCGCAGGCCCAGGGGCGCGAGCCATGTTCCGACATTATCGAGCTGGATATGCAGTGTTTTCAGCGCTTTTGAATACATGATCGACCTCCCTGGGCTCAAGCCGCGTGTTGCGACCGTTGGCGGCGCTGGGTGGCCTGGGCCAGCTTGCCCATCAGGCGGATAGCGGTGGCGGCGCAGATCAGGCCGAAGGGCAGCACGTACCACGCGCTCATGGGGATGCGCTTGAAGTTGGAATAAGCAAAGATCGCCGCCAGCACCCACATACCGGTGACATGCAGGCGCTTCCAGGCCTTGAAGCCGATCAGGCGCGTGGTGCTTTTGAACGAGGTCAGCGCCAGCAGCAGGATGAACACGTAGCCCACGCTGCCGGGCACGTTGCCGAGGGTGGTGCGGCCGGGCCAGAACTCGGTGTTGAGCTGGCCGTAGCTGTAGATCAGCACGGCATGGACCAGGTGGGAAAAGGCAAAGGCCAGTCCGATGAAGCGCCGTTCACGCACCAGCGACCGGCTCAGGGGCGAGGGCACCAGCACCGCGAATGCCGAGGCGGTGAAGGCCAGCAGGAACAAAGCGAAGGACGAACGCGCCGTGGCGCGAATGGCGCTGCGCACGCCTTCGGTCAGGTCCGGGTTGAGCACCAGGATCAACCCGGTCATCAACAGCACCAGGGCGGCGAGCAGGCTGAACAGCGTCCAGCCCTGGAAACGAATAGGGGATGCAGTTGCGGTAGGCATGTAACGGCTCCTTGGATGTCGAGACCCGGTCGGGATAGTCGCCGGGGATACGAGGGAGTCTTTCAAGCGGGTGTAAGCAGGGTGTGTCCACGACGCAGCATTGTGCAAGTTTGTGTATGTCGATCATCTGCAGACACACTGGCATACAAACCGCATTCCAACCTGACCAAACTCCTGTGGGAGTGAGCCTGCTCACGATGGCGTCAGGTCAGTTGAATGGATGCCGGCAGACCCACCGCTATCGCGAGCAAGCTCGCTCCCACAGGGGGATTGGGTGAGGCATCAATATTTGTAGCGCCTCGGAACAGTGTGGGAGCGAGCCTGCTCGCGATGGCGTCAGGTCAGTTGAATGGATGCTGGCAGACCCACCGCTATCGCGAGCAAGCTCGCTCCCACAGGGGGATTGGGTGAGGCATCAATATTTGTAGCGCCTCGGAACAGTGTGGGAGCGAGCCTGCTCGCGATGGCGTCAGGTCAGTTGAATGGATGCTGGCAGACCCACCGCTATCGCGAGCAAGCTCGCTCCCACAGGGGGAT
Organism: Pseudomonas sp. FSO-7; assembly: GCF_059579345.1. Classification (NCBI taxonomy): domain Bacteria; kingdom Pseudomonadati; phylum Pseudomonadota; class Gammaproteobacteria; order Pseudomonadales; family Pseudomonadaceae; genus Pseudomonas; species Pseudomonas sp. FSO-7. The sequence continues at coordinate 3,010,946 of NZ_CM184193.1, forward strand.
TGGGTGAGGCATCAATATTTGTAGCGCCCCCGGAACAGTGTGGGAGCGAGCCTGCTCGCGATGGCGTCAGGTCAGTTGAATGGATGCTGGCTGACACACCGCTATCGCGAGCAGGCTCGCTCCCACAGGGGGATTGGGTGAGGCATCAATATTTGTAGCGCCCCGGAACAGTGTGGGAGCGAGCTTGCTCGCGATGGCGTTAGGTCAGTTGAATGGATGCCGGCAGACACACCGCTATCGCGAGCAAGCTCGCTCCCACAGGGGAATTGGGTGAGGCATCAATATTTGTAGCGCCCCGGAACAGTGTGGGAGCGAGCTTGCTCGCGATGGCGCCGGCTCAGTTGTATGGATGGGCTGGCTGACACACCGCTATTGCGAGCAAGCTGAACTCCCACAAGGGGCGGTGTCAGCTTGCGAATGCCAGGCGCAACTCGGCGCACAGGCCGCCGCCGTCGCGGTTGCTCAGGGTCAGTGAGCCGCCCATGGCGATCGCCAGTTGCTGGGCGATGGCCAAGCCCAGGCCGGTGCCGCCGGTTTCCCGGTTGCGCGAGCTTTCCACCCGGTAGAACGGTTTGAGCACCTCGGCCAGTTCCTGCTCGCTGATCCCGGGGCCACGGTCCAACACCTGGATCGCCAGTTGCCCGTTGTTGGCCAGTCGCACCTGGATCTGCGCCGCGCCGCCGAATTTCAAGGCGTTGTCCACCAGGTTGACCAGCACCCGCCGCAAGGCATGGGGGCGGGTGTCGATCACGGCGGCGTTTTTTCCGGACAGTTGCACGTCCTTGCCGGTGTCCTGGTAGTCGAACACCAGGCTGTCGAGGAACGCATCCAGGCTGATCCGGCAACTGGCCTCGGTGGCGCCGTGGATGCTGCGGGCATAGGCCACGCCTTCACGCACCAAGTGTTCCATTTCGCTCAAGTCGCTCCACAGTTTGTCCCGTTCGATCCCTTCGTCCATGAACTCGGCGCGCAGCTTCATGCGCGTGATGGGCGTCTGCAAGTCATGGGAAATCGCCGCCAGCAACTGCATGCGTTCCTTCAGGTAGGCGGCGATGCGGTCCTGCATGGCGTTGAAGGCCTTGGCCGCATGCACCACTTCGGTCGGGCCTTTTTCGTCCAGGCGCACGCTATGGGCGTTCGGGTCGAGGGTTTCCACCGCCTGGGCCAGCCGGGTCAGGGGACCGATGGCGATGCGCACGGCCAGCCAGGTGCAGCCGATCAGCAGCGCCAACTGCCCCAGCAACACCATCGGCAGCCAGGGGGAGAGGGGCATCATCGCCGGACGCACATCGATGGTCAGCGGGCTGCCATCCCCCAGGCGCAGGTGCGCCTGATAGTGCATTTTCGGTCCTGGAATCTGCTGGAAGGTCAGGCCATAGGCCTGGCCGATGGCCTCCTGGATCGAACTGACCGAGATCGGCGCGTCGGCAAGGTCCATCGGTTGGCCGGGCTGGCCTTCGTCGAGCAGGTAGCCATAATTGCGCCGGGCGAGTTTCGGCAGCCAGGCCGGGCGTTCGGCGGCAGGCAGGCGGTCGAGAATGGCGACGGAAGTCGAGACATCGGTTTCCAGGTTGCCGAGCATGGTCGACCTGGCACTCTGGTAGCGCTCGTAGTACTGGACGCCGAAGGACAGGCCCTGGGCCAGGATCAGGCCGATCAGGAAGATCAGCGACAGTCTCGAGGCCAGGGTCCGCGGCCAACGCAGCGGCAGGCTCATACCGACGCCTCGAGGATCTCCACCGGCAGCGAGAACACGTAGCCTTCGCTGCGCACGGTCTTGATGTAGGCCGGTTCCCGGGCGTCGTCCAGCAGGCGTTGGCGCAGGCGGCTGACCAGCAGATCGATGGAGCGATCGAACAGGTCGGCGTCCCGGCCCTGGGTGAGGTTAAGCAACTGGTCGCGGTTGAGCACCCGTTGCGGATGGTCGAGGAATACCCGCAACAAACGATACTCGGCGCCGCTCAAGGCAACCATGGTGCCGTCGGTGTCCAGCAGGTGGCGGGCGGTGGTGTCCAGGCGCCAGCGCCCGAACGCCAGCAGGCGACCGCTTTCGGTGACCACCAGGTTGGGCGGCAGCATGCGGGTGCGGCGCAGCACGGCGTTGATCCGCGCCAGCAGTTCACGGGCGGCGAACGGCTTGACCAGGTAATCATCAGCGCCCATCTCCAGGCCGATGATGCGGTCAGTTTCGTCGTTGCGCGCGGTGAGCATCAGCACCGGCGTGGCCTTGTGCTTGCCGGCCCGCAGCTCCCGGCACAGCACCAGGCCGTCGTCGCCGGGCATCATGATGTCCAGCACGATCAAGTCCACCGGGGTGGTTTCCAGGAAAGCGCGCATCTGCCGGCCATCGGCGACGACGGTGGTGCGCAGGCCGTTCTTTTTCAGGTAGTTGCCAACCAGCTCTCTGATCTCGCGATCGTCATCCACTATCAACACGTGATCGACATGATCCATGGTGTCCAGCTCCTCGGCGTTTCGTTGTGAGCAGTCTACAGGCGCCGGCCGGCCCGGCTCGCGGCGGTTTGTATTGCAGTGTATCTGGCGCGCGACGGATACACAGCGATGCAAAAAGCCACCTGGCTCGATACAGACGCGATACCTGCGGGGCATTCAATGGCATCCATCGAGGCAACACAACGGGCCTCGGCAGACAAACCCCCATTGAATCGAGGAATCGCCATGAACACCAAAGCCCTCTACGCCGCCTGCCTTTTTGCCGCGCTGAACATCTGCACCCTGTCGGCCCGGGCCGAAAGCAACGTGCAGGCGCACAGCTATACCTACGGCAGCCACCTGGACATCCAGAAGGTGCTCTCCCTGACCGAAGACGCCGAGCCGACCTGCGGCGTGGTCAACGCCCACATGACTTACCTGGATTCGGCAGGCCACAAGCAGGCGCTGGACTATCGCAAGTTGTCCGATAACTGCAGCAACCAGAACTGACCTGCTTTTGTGGCGAGGGCGCTTGCTCCCGCTGGGGCGCGAAGCGGCCCCCTGTATCGGTCTGACGCACCGCGTTGTCAGGTCTTTTTCGGGGCCGCTTCGCAGCCCAGCGGGAGCAAGCTCCCTCGCCACGGGGTTTGCGTCGGCCTTATTATGTTGAGGTATTGCCATGCTTCTGATCGCTTTTCTCGGCGGGATCCTGACGATCCTCAGCCCCTGTATTCTTCCGGTGGTGCCGTTTCTGTTCGCCCGGGCCGATCGCTCCCGTGGCTCGGTGCTGCTGACCCTCGGCGGCATGGTGTTGACGTTCGCCCTGGTCTCCAGCCTGGCGGTGGTCAGCAGCGAATGGGTGGTGCGCGCCAGCAGCGTCGGCCGGCAAGTCGCCTTGGTGGTGATGGTGGTGTTCGCGCTGTCGCTGATTTTCAGCCGGGTCGGCATCTGGCTGGCGCGGCCGCTGGTCAGCCTGGGCAATCGCCTGGACGCCGGGGCCGGGCGGATGGCCGGACCTGTGGCCTCGGTGCTGATCGGGGTCGCCACCGGGCTGCTCTGGGCACCATGCGCCGGACCGATACTTGGGGTGATCCTGACCGGCGCGATGCTGCAAGGCGCCAGCGCACAAACCAGCCTGCTGTTGCTCGCCTACGGCCTGGGCAGTGCCTTGTCCCTGGGCACGTTGATCCTGGCCGGGCGTGGACTGGTCGGACGTCTGAAACTCTCGTTGCCGATTACCAACTGGCTGCGCCGGGGAACGGGGGTGGCGGTATTGCTGGCGGCCGTGGCGATTGGCACCGGGACAGATGATCAGTTGTTGGCGGCGACGTCGTCTCAACAATCGGCCACCTTGGAAAAAAGCCTGCTGGAGAACGTGCCCAAGGCCATCGACTATGTGGTGAGCAAGGCCGGCGCAAGTTCCATGCCGACCCTCGAATCCCAGGGCACCATGCCTTCGCTGGACGGTGCGGTGCAATGGCTGAACTCGCCTGCGCTGAACAGCGAGTCCCTGCGGGGCAAGGTCGTGTTGGTGGACTTCTGGACCTACGACTGCATCAACTGCCAGCACACCTTGCCCTATGTGAACGGTTGGGCGAAGAAGTATGAAAAGGACGGGCTGGTGGTGATCGGTGTCCACACCCCGGAATACGGCTACGAGAAGATCATCGACAACGTGCGTGAGCAGGTGCGCAAGCTGGACATCCACTACCCGGTGGCAATCGATAATCAGTATGCGATCTGGCGCGCCTTCAACAACCAGTATTGGCCAGCCCATTACTTCATCGATGCCAAGGGGCAGGTGCGCTACAGCCATTTTGGCGAAGGACGTTATGGTGAGCAGGAGCAGGTGATCCAGCAACTGCTGCAGGAGGCGAAGGCAGGCTAATGAACTGTGGCGAGGGAGGTTGTCCGCTGTTTATCTGACATATCGAGTTGTCAGTGCTTTCTTGGGGGCTGCTTCGCAGCCCAGCGGGAGCAAGCTCCCTCGCCACAGGGATCGGCGGTTTTCTATAAATTTGTTTTATTTCATGTGCTTAGTGGTTTGTTCTCTACCTTTTTCTAGGTTTTTGCATGTTCCTGGGGCAGATATCGCAGCGGGTGAAGGCCAGCTCCTGTGGTCACTGGGGTAGGAAGCAGAATTCAAGTTAAATTCGTTTATTTTCAATTAGTTAATACAATAACCTCTATCTATTTATAGGCTGGCATGTCGCTTGGGCAGATAGCGCAGTGGGTGAAGGCACGCCATTACCCGTGGCGAGGGAGCTTGCTCCCGCTGGGCTGCGAAGCGGCCCCAGGAACGCAATGCCAACTCGGCGTTTCAGGTAGACAGGGGGCCTGTTCAAATGCTGGCCCCTTGCTCATTTTTATACGGTCAAACTTCTTTCCTTTCAGAAAGTTGGGCGACAAACCTATGCGTATTTCTATGTGGGTCGTAGCGACGTTTCTCCTGGCCGCCGTCTCGCTTGAGGCCCAGGCCAGGGCGCTGACACAGAATCAGCAGTCGGTGTGCCGCTGGGGTTCGGACATTGCGGCGGGCGCGCAGGCGTCGAAGCTGTCTGGCGTCAGCCTGTACGGCGCGCGCAAGAAGCTGCAAGTGCGCAAGTTTCCCCGGCCCTGGATGCGCATGACGGCCCTGGGCATTACCGAACAGACCTACAACAGCGCGTCGCGTCTCAAACCGGCTGCGGTCAAGCAGACCTACTACGAGCAATGCGTCCGTCATGAGTTGGCGCGCCGGTAGGCCCTCAGGCGGGGCTGCGGCCTGGCATCTCGATACCGTGCTGGTGCACCCGCCGATACAGGGTCGCCCGGGAAATGCCCAGGGCCCGGGCAGCGGCGGTGGGTTTCCAGCGGTGGCGCACCAGGGCATCGAGCAACGCCTGGCGTTCCGGGCTGGCGCTCGGCTCCGGTCCATGATCGGCGGCGTCCGCGCGGTGCAATGACTCGGGCAAGTGGCTGAGCTGAACCACACTGGCTTCGCACACCGCGCAGGCATAGCGCAGCACATGGCGCAACTGGCGGATATTGCCCGGCCAGTGATAACCGAGCAGGCATTCCAGTGCCGCGCCGCTCAGTTGCACCGTCCCCCCACACAACGCCGACTCCTCGGCAAGAATCCGATTGATCAACGCCAGCCGGTCGCTGCGTTCGCGCAATGGGGGGAGCTGGAAACGCGCGCCGCCAAGGCGGAAATACAAATCCTCACGAAACTCGCCGGCGGCCACCAGGGTCTCCAGGTCGCGGTGGGTGGCACAGATCACCTGAATGTCCACGGCCTTGCGGCGCGATGCCCCCAGCGGCGCCACTTCACCCTCGGCCAGTACCCGCAACAGGCGGGTCTGCAAGGCCAGTGGCATGTCGCCGATTTCATCCAGGAACAAGGTGCCGCCATCGGCTTGTTGCAATAGGCCCTGCATGCCTTTGGCCGAGGCACCGGTGAAGGCGCCGGCGACGTAGCCGAACAGTTCGCTCTCGATCAGGCTTTCGGGGATGGCGGCGCAGTTCAACGCCACGAAAGGGCGATCACGGCGCTGGCTGGCCTGGTGCAACTGCCGGGCGAACACTTCCTTGCCGGAACCGGTTTCGCCCTGGATCAGCACTGGCAGGTTGCGATCCTTGACCCGTACCGCCAGGCGCAGGCTGTCGGCCAGGCGCGGATCGATCTCGGCAGGCGTCATCGCCACCCGCGGACGCGGACTGGTCCGCTGGCGAGGCGCGCTCAAGCGGCCATGCAACGCGTGATCGAGCGGGCAGAGGCTTTCGTCCCGGGCACGGTGCAGCCGTTGCGGGTCGAAGACCTGGCCGATGTGTTGCGGCAACTGCCCGTAATGTTGCAACAGGTATTGGCGGGCGGCCGGGTTCAGGGCTTGCAGGCAACCGTCGTCGTCCCAGGCGAACAGGAAGTCCGGCTGGCTGTCGACGTAGCCGGCGTTGCGATGGGCCCGCAGCACCCAGTAGCCCTGGGCGCTGCCCATGAAAAATGCCTGTTCGATCTCCCGGGCGCTCTGCACCACCATTTGCCGAATCAGGTGCTGCGAGCGTCGATCGTCCGGCGAGCGCACCGCCGAAACATCCAGCACCCCGAGCAGTTCACCCTGGGGGTCGAACACCGGGGCGGCGGAGCAGGTCAGGCCAATGAACGCCGCGCGAAAATGGTCGTGCTTGTGCACCGTCACCGGGGCCCTGGCCGTGAGCACCGCCGCCACGCCACAGGTGCCTTCTTCGCCCTCCGACCAACAGGTGCCCAGGTACAACCCGGCCTTGCGACAGTCATTACGAATCGTGGTTTCCACCCGGTAGTCGATGGTCTGGCCCTGGGCATCGGTGAGCAGCACGCAGTAGTCGGCGTCGCGGACCCGGCCATGGAGGCGGGCCACTTCTTCGCTGGCGATATTGAGAAACAGCTCGGAGCGCTCGCGACATTGCTTGAGCACGTCCTGGGACAGGATGCGCGGGCCCTGCAGCGAACCAGGGTCCAGGTGATGTTGCTCCAGGGAGCGGCGCCAGGAGTCGAGGATCAGGTCCGGGACGGGCAGTTGTGGCAATTGGTTCGCGTTTTTCACCACGCGGCTGACGCAATCCACGTGCGCCCGGGAGTGAGCGGAAAGCATAGGGCCTCCGATTCAGCTTCTTGTCGTTGTGCGCACATTAAGCGCCGTTCGCTGGGTGCAGACAAGCTCGACGGATTATTCGGGCAGGGGTGAGACGCCACGTCTCAGCGTCTCGCCGCCACCTCGTGCAGGCTGACATGGCGCGTCTCACCGGGGCTCGCTTCGCCTCATCGGAGATCACGCCTGGACCGCTCTGGCCCGGCCATCTCCAGGATGTTTTCCGTAGCTGGCACCGCCCTTGCTCTACCTCTGGAGCCCGCTTCGACGGGTCATCCAATAATAACAACGAGGTGTCTATGTTTTCCTGTCGAGGGTCCTCCTGCCCAGGCCGTTCGCCTGTTCCTTCCTCGGTGGCGCCATGAGCTGCCGGCCACTGACCGTGGGCATCATCGCCAACCCCGCATCGGGCCGTGACGTGCGGCGCCTGACCGCCAATGCCGGGCTGTTTTCCAGCACTGACAAGGTCTCGGTGATCCAGCGCCTGCTGGCCGCGTTTGGCGCCACCGGCATCGAGCAGGTGTTGATGCCCACCGACATGATCGGCATGGCCGCCGCCGTGCTGAAGAACAGCCACAGCCGCCAGGCCCGCAGCAGCCACTGGCCGGCCCTGGAGTTCCTCGACTTGACCCTGCGCCAGACCGTCGAAGACACCCGCCGGGCCGCGCGCCTGATGGCCGAGCGCGAGGTGGCGCTGATCGCCGTGCTCGGCGGCGACGGCACCCACAAGGCGGTGGCCGCCGAAGTGGGGGACATCCCATTGCTGACCTTGTCCACTGGCACCAACAACGCCTTTCCCGAACTGCGCGAGGCCACCAGTGCCGGGCTGGCCGGTGGGTTATACGCCAGTGGCCGGATCCCGGCGCAGATCGGTTTGCGCCGCAACAAACGCTTGCTGGTCTGCGATGCCGGACGTGGCCTGCGCGAAGTCGCCCTGGTGGACGTCGCCGTGTCGCCGCTGCGGTTTGTCGGCGCCCGGGCCATCAGTCGCGCCCAGGACCTGGCCGAAGTCTTTGTGACCTTCGCCGAACCGCAATCCATCGGCCTGTCGGCGCTGTGCGGCTTGTGGTTTCCGGTGTCACGCCAGGCACCGGGTGGGGCCTGGATGCGCCTGGACCCGCAATCCCCCGAAGCGCTGCTGGTGCCGCTCGCGCCCGGCCTGTTGCAGGGCTGCGGCGTGCTCGCCGCCGGCCCTTTGGAACCCGGCGTCGCCCACGGCCTGTCGCTCTCCAGCGGCACCTTGGCCTTGGACGGCGAGCGGGAAATCGAATTCAACGTCCATGACCGGCCCACGGTCACCCTCGATGCCGGTGGTCCGCTGAGCATCGACGTCAACGCGGTGCTGGCCTACGCCGCGCAACAGCGTTTGCTGGCCATCGGCCGCGAACACCCGCAACACCCTCTGAATCTTCAAGAAGACACCCCAGGAGAATAAAAATGTCGACACCGCTCACCCACGATCAACTGCTGCACGCCTACCAGGTGATGCGCACCATCCGCGCCTTCGAAGAGCGCCTGCACGTGGAGTTCGCCACCGGCGAGATTCCCGGCTTCGTCCACCTGTATGCCGGCGAAGAAGCCTCGGCCGCCGGCGTCATGGCCCACCTGGGCGATGACGATTGCATCGCGTCCAACCACCGTGGCCACGGCCATTGCATCGCCAAGGGCGTGGACGTCTACGGGATGATGGCCGAGATCTATGGCAAGAAAACCGGCGTTTGCCAGGGCAAGGGCGGCTCGATGCACATCGCCGATTTCGAGAAAGGCATGCTCGGCGCCAATGGCATCGTCGGTGCCGGCGCGCCGCTGGTGGTCGGCGCTGCCCTGGCGGCCCGGCTCAAGGGCACCGACAGCGTGGCCGTGGTGTTTTTCGGCGACGGCGGCTCCAACGAGGGCGCGGTGTTCGAAGCCATGAACATGGCCTCGGTGTGGAACCTGCCGTGCCTGTTCGTCGCGGAAAACAATGGTTACGCCGAGGCCACCGCCTCCAATTGGTCAGTGGCCTGCGATCACATCGCCGACCGCGCGGCCGGCTTCGGCATGCCTGGGGTGACGGTGGATGGTTTCGACTTCTTTGCCGTGCACGAAGCCGCCGGGGCCGCCGTCGAACGCGCCCGTGCCGGGGAAGGGCCATCGCTGATCGAGGTCAAGCTGACCCGCTACTACGGCCACTTCGAGGGCGACGCCCAGACCTATCGGGCGCCGGACGAGGTCAAGCATTTCCGCGAAAACCAGGACTGCCTGATGCAGTTCCGCGAGCGCACCACTCGGGCCGGCTTGCTCACCGTCGAGCAGTTGGACCAGATCGACAAGGAAGTGGACACGCTGATCGAAAACGCCGTGTACAAGGCCAAGTCCGATCCCAAGCCCTCCGCGGCGGACCTGCTGACCGACGTCTACGTCAGCTATCCCTGAACGCCCCCCTGAATAACAAAAATAGAGAATCCCATCATGGCGAGAAAAATCAGCTATCAGCAGGCAATCAACGAAGCCCTGGCCCAGGAAATGCGCCGCGACGCCAGCGTCTTCATCATGGGTGAGGACGTGGCCGGCGGCGCCGGCGCGCCTGGTGAAAACGATGCCTGGGGTGGCGTGCTCGGCGTCACCAAGGGCCTTTACGACCAGTTCCCCGGGCGCGTGCTGGACACGCCGCTGTCGGAAATCGGTTACGTCGGTGCGGCGGTCGGGGCCGCCACCTGCGGCGTGCGTCCGGTGTGCGAACTGATGTTCGTCGACTTCGCCGGCTGCTGCCTGGACCAGATCCTCAACCAGGCGGCGAAGTTTCGCTACATGTTCGGCGGCAAGGCCTCCACGCCCCTGGTGATCCGCACCATGGTCGGCGCCGGCCTGCGCGCCGCCGCCCAGCATTCGCAGATGCTCACGTCCTTGTGGACGCACATTCCGGGGCTGAAAGTGGTGTGCCCGTCATCGCCTTACGACGCCAAGGGCCTGCTGATCCAAGCGATCCGCGACAACGACCCGGTGATCTTCTGCGAGCACAAGTTGCTCTACAGCCTGCAGGGCGACGTGCCGGAAGAGCTCTACACCGTACCGTTCGGCGAGGCCAACTTCCTGCGCGACGGCAAGGACGTGACCCTGGTGTCCTACGGGCGGCTGGTCAACACCGCCATGGACGCAGCGCGCAACCTGGCGGGGCGCGGCATTGACTGCGAAGTGATCGACCTGCGCACCACCAGCCCGCTGGACGAGGACAGCATCCTGGAAAGTGTCGAGAAGACCGGGCGCCTGGTGGTGATCGACGAGGCCAACCCGCGCTGTTCCATGGCCACCGATATTTCCGCGCTGGTGGCGCAAAAAGCCTTTGGCGCACTCAAGGCCCCGATCGAAATGGTCACCGCGCCGCACACCCCGGTGCCGTTCTCCGATGCCTTGGAAGACCTGTACATCCCTGACGCGGCGAAAATCGAGCAAGCCGTGCTCAACGTGATCGAGTGGAGCAAGCGCTGATGAGCCAGATTCATACCTTGACCATGCCCAAGTGGGGCCTGTCGATGACCGAGGGCCGGGTCGATGCCTGGCTCAAGGAGGAGGGCCAGGCCATTACCAAGGGCGAGGAAGTGATGGACGTGGAGACGGACAAGATCTCCAGCAGCGTCGAGGCGCCGTTCTCCGGGATCCTGCGCCGGCAAGTTGCCCGCCAGGACGAAACCCTGGCGGTCGGCGCGTTGCTTGGCATCGTCGTCGAAGGCGAGGCCAGCGAGGCCGAGATCGACGCGGTCATCGAGCAGTTCCAATCCAACTTTGTGCCCGGTGACGCGGCCGATGAAGACAGCGGCCCGAAACCGCAGAAAGTCGTGCTGGACGGCCGGGTGATCCGCTATTTCGAGCGCGGCGAGGGCGGCACGCCGCTGGTGCTGGTGCACGGTTTCGGCGGCGACCTGAACAACTGGCTGTTCAACCATGAAGCGCTGGCCGTCGGACGGCGGGTGATTGCCCTGGACCTGCCAGGCCATGGCGAATCGTCGAAAACCCTGCAACGCGGCGACCTGGACGAACTGAGCGGCGTGGTGCTGGCCTTGCTCGACCATCTGGACATCAACGCTGTGCACCTGGTGGGGCATTCCATGGGCGGGGCGGTGTCGCTGAATGCCGCGCGCCTGATGCCCCAGCGGGTACGGTCGCTGACCTTGATTGGCAGCGCCGGGTTGGGGGCGGAGATCAACGGCAGCTACCTGCAAGGTTTCGTCGAAGCGGCCAACCGCAACGCCCTCAAGCCGCCACTGGTGCAACTGTTCTCCAATGCCGAGCTGGTCAACCGCCAGATGCTCGACGACATGCTCAAGTACAAGCGCCTGGAAGGCGTGGACGCCGCCCTGCGGCAATTGTCCGCGACGCTGTTCAAGGACGGTCACCAGCAGGTGGACCTGCGCGAGGTCGTGCAGGCTGGCCACGTACCGACGCTGGTGATCTGGGGCAGCGACGACGCAATCATCCCGGCGGCCCACAGCGACGGGCTGAGTGCCCAGGTCGAAGTGCTGCCTGGCCAGGGCCACATGGTGCAGATGGAAGCGGCCGAGCAGGTCAACTGGCTGATCCTTGGGTTCATCGGGCAGCACTGATCAAGCGGGCGGCGAGGTGATTCGTCGCCCCTATAAAATTCTGGAGGCAACGCTATGAACGTTTCAATCAAGCCGACCCGCAGCATGCGCGCCGCCGTCTGGCATGGCCGCAACGACATCCGCGTCGAGGACGTGCCACTGCCGGTTTCGCCGCCTGCCGGTTGGGTGCAGATCCGTGTGCAATGGTGCGGCATCTGTGGCTCTGACCTGCATGAATACGTGGCCGGGCCGGTGTTTATCCCGGTGGACGCGCCACACCCGCTGACCGGGATCAAGGGCCAGTGCATCCTCGGCCATGAGTTCTGCGGTGAGATCGTCGAACTGGGCGCCGGCGTCGAAGGTTTCAGTGTCGGCGAGCCCGTGGCGGCGGACGCCTGCCAGCACTGCGGCACTTGTTATTACTGCACCCATGGGCTCTACAACATCTGCGAGAACCTGGCCTTCACCGGGCTGATGAACAACGGTGCGTTCGCGGAGCTGGTCAACGTGCCGGCGAACCTGCTCTACAAACTGCCCGCCGATTTTCCGACCGAGGCCGGTGCGTTGATCGAGCCGTTGGCGGTGGGCATGCACGCGGTGAAAAAGGCCGGCAGCCTGCTGGGCCAGAACGTGGTGGTGGTTGGTGCCGGTACGATCGGCCTGTGCACCATCATGTGCGCCAAGGCCGCCGGCGCGGCCCAGGTGATCGCCCTGGAAATGTCCGGCGCGCGCAAGGCCAAGGCCCTGGAAGTCGGGGCCAGCCATGTGATCGATCCGAACGAGTGCGACGCCCTGGCCGAAGTCCGTCGCCTGACCGCTGGCCTGGGGGCCGACGTCAGTTTCGAATGCATTGGCAACAAGCACACCGCCAAGTTCGCCATCGACCTGATCCGCAAGGCGGGCAAATGCGTGTTGGTGGGCATTTTCGAGGAGCCGAGCGAGTTCAACTTCTTTGAACTGGTCTCCACCGAGAAGCAAGTGCTTGGCGCGCTGGCCTACAACGGTGAGTTCGCCGATGTGATTGCCTTCATCGCCGACGGACGCCTGGACATCTCGCCGCTGGTGACCGGGCGTATCCAGTTGGAGGAGATCGTCGGGCAGGGCTTCGAGGAGTTGGTAAACAACAAGGAGCACAACGTGAAGATCATCGTGTCCCCTGCACGGATCTGAGAGCGCCCGGGTGGGCGATTTGGCGATGGCCGGCAGCGGCCATCGCCTTTTTTCAGGTTCAGGTATAGGCCAGCAATCGACCGCAGAGAATGACCGAGATCCAGAGCGCCATGGACACCAGCGCTTGAAGTCTGGCCAGGCCGGGTGCCTTGTGGCCGGTGTTCCATTGCTCGACCGAACGGTAGGTTCCAACGTGGAACAGCAGGGCGTTGAGGCCCGCCGCCGCGATCAGGCAAAGCTTGAGAATGAAGACATTGTTGCCGGCAAAGTCATGGGGATGCGCACTGAACATCATCAATCCGGCAGGCACGATCAACAGCAGGGTCGCAACGGCCCAGGGCAGCAGGTGGCGGGCCAGCGCGGTCACGGCGATGCCCTTGGACAGCCCCAGGACGCGCAGGTCGAACATCACCACTGCGCCCACCAATACCGAAAAGCCGATGATGTGCACCACTTCCACCAGCGGATAGAGCCACAGCTCGCTGCGCATCGCCAACCCCAGGGACGAGTCGGCCAACCGGTCCATCCAGCTTTGGGCTGAGCCTGCCTGGGAACCCTGCATCAGCGCAACTCGGTGGTCTTGTCGTCGATGGTGATGCGTTCGGCGCGTAATTCATCGGGTTTGTTGCGGTTCGCATAGCCGACCACGGTGGCGCGGTTACCCGCTTTGAGCATGTCTTTGGTCAGCCCCCGATTTTCCATGCGTGACGGCGGGGCCAGCACGACGGTCCAGGTTTTGTCGGTGGTCTGCAGGCGCACGTAGCCGTGAGGATGGGAATACCCGGCTTCCTTGATGGTGCCGTCGAGTTCCAAGGGGTTGCTGGCGTCGTATTCGCTCCAGCCGTGGTGAGCGAGTGCTGCCGTGGTGATCAGCATCAACGCCAAACCGATGCAACGAAGGATAACGTTCATGGCAAGGTCTCCTTTGAGTGGTCGGTTCAACCGGGCAGGTATTCGCGCCAGACCCGCCGTTCATCGAGTTGAAGCAACTGTTCCTCGTCTTCGCGGAACCGACGGTCGCAATCGAGAAAAAACTCATCGAGTTGGGGTGGCTCGACGTGGGTGGCGCTGAGCATGGCGTGGACCTGTCCACGATGATGGATCTGATGTTCGAGCAGGTGCAACAGCAGCCGGTCGATTCGTTCGCGCACCACACCGTCGGCACGCACCAGGTCGACGGAGCGGGCGAGGTCGTCTTCCCGCAGGGCTTCGCAGAACGCCACCAGCCGCTGGTCGGTTCGGGTCTGGTTGTGCATCAGTTGGGCAAAGGCCAGGGTCTCGGAAAAGTCTTTTATCTGGCCGTCCCGGTCGCCTTCCAGGGCGGTGAGGTAATAGCGGTCCACTTCCAGGATGTGGCAAAGCGTGGCTTGGATGGACGGGAAGAATCCCGTGCGCGGCGCGGCGTAGTCGGCCTCGCTCAACTGCGCGCAGGCGCCGAGCAGCCTGTGGTTGGCCCATTGATTGTTCAGGGCCTGAGCCAGGAAATAATTCATGGGACACCTTGAATCCTTGTGGGAGCGAGCCTGCTCGCGATGATGGCGGCCTATCCAGCATAGTCGATTCAGACAGACCGCTATCGCGAGCAAGCTCGCTCCCACAGTTTCATTGCGTGTGTTCACGATTCGGTATTCACCATCAATCCTGTGGGAGCGGGCTTGCTCGCGAAGACGGCGGCACATGCAGCATAGTCATATCAGACAGACCGCTTTCGCGAGCAAGCCCGCTCCCACATGGGTTTCTTTACCTACCTGGCGTGCCGGGTCGGTTCTTAAAGCCCCACATCCGGCAACACCGGCCGATTGGCCATGGCCTTGGCCATGATCTGCTCCACATACACCCGGTCCGCTTCCGGCAGGGCCAGGCGCGGTGGGCGGGTGAGGGCGCTGCCGCGGCCGGCGATGGCTTCGCACAGCTTGATGCATTGCACCAGGTCGGCGCGGGCGTCCAGGTGCAGGATCGGCATCAACCATTCGTAGATCGGCATCGCTTCGGCGAACCGGCCGGCGCGGGCCAGGCGGAAAATGGTTTCGCCTTCCTTCGGGAACACGTTGGACATGCCCGAGACCCAACCTTCGGCGCCCACGGCAAGGCTTTCCAGCACCACGTCATCGAGGCCTGCGAACAGCACAAAGCGATCGCCGACTTCATTACGCACGTCGATGAAGCGCCGGGTGTCGCCGGAGGAGTCCTTGAAACACACCACGTTGTCGCAATCGGCCAGGGAAATCAGGATGTCCGGCGTCACGTCATTCTTGTAGATCGGCGGGTTGTTGTAGACCATCAACGGCACATCGGCGTGGCGGGCCACGTAGCGGAAATGCTCGGCGGTTTCGAAGGGCTTGGAGCCGTAGACCAGCGCCGGCATCAGCATGACCCCGTCGACACCGACCTTGCGCACCGCGTTGGCGACCTTGGCGGCCTGCACGCTGGTGAACTCGGCCACGCCGCAGATCACCGGCACGCGGCCACGGGAGGCGTCCACCGCCACTTCGGTCACGGCGATTTTTTCCTCGGCGCTCAGGGACGTGTTTTCCCCCACCGACCCGCAGACCACCAGGCCGGAAACGCCATCGCGGATGACGTTGGAAATCACCTGGTGGGTTTTTTCCAGGTTGATGGAAAAGTCGTCGTTGAATTGGGTGGTGACGGCAGGGAACACGCCGCTCCAGTTGATGCGTTTGCTCATGGGTTGTCTCCTTTGGTATTTCGTATACGTGTATGAATGTGTGAAAAACTCAGTGCTTTTGTGGCGAGGGAGCTTGCTCCCGCTGGGGCGCGAAGCGGCCCCCAGAATCTGACTGACACACCGAGTGGTCAGATTTCAGGACTGCTTCGCAGCCCAGCGGGAGCAAGCTCCCTCGCCACAAGGGTTTTAGGGTGAATCTGAACGTCATGCCCCCGGCCAGGTATCCGAAAGCCGATAGCCCTGCGGCCACGGATCGGCCGGGTCGAGCAACAGCTGATGTGTGCCGGTGATCCATGCCCGCCCGGCGATGCACGGGTAAATCGCCGGGCGTCCGGCCACGTCGGTCAGTGAGTCGATGCGGCAGTGGAATTCGGAGCCGATGATCGAGCGGCCGATAAATCGCTCGCCCACTTGCATCAGCCCCTTGGCGTGCAACACCGCCATGCGTGCCGAGCAGCCGGTGCCGGTGGGGGAGCGGTCGATCTTGCCTGGCTGGATCACCACGGCGTTGGCGCCAGTGGCGATGCCGTTCTCCTGGACGATGGGCGCGGCGATCTGGCAGAACGAGATATGCGACCAGTCGGGGTTCAACGGGTGCACGAAGCCCAGTTGTTCATTGGCGGCCCGGGTGATTTTCAAGCCCACGGCCACCAGCTCGGCGGCCTCGTCGGGGCGGATGGCGAAGCCCAGGCGCTGGGCGTCGACAATCACACTGTCGCCGCCGTACGCCGTGTCCACCTGCAACGAGCCCAGGCCCTCGACTTCGATCCACGCATCGAGACGGTCGGCGAAGGAGGGCACGTTCTTGATCTCGACCCGTTGCACCTTGCCGTCGCGGCAGTCGGCCACCGCTTCGATCAGGCCGCCCGGCGCTTCCAGCACCAAGCGGGTCTGGGGTTCGGTCATCGGCAGGATGCCGCTGTCCAGCAACACGGTGGCGACGCACAGCGAGTTGGAGCCGGACATCGGCGGGGTGTCGGCCGGTTCCATGATGATCCAGGCCATTTGCGCCCGCGGATCCTTGGCCGGCACCAGCAGGTTGACGTGGCGGAACACCCCGCCACGGGGTTCGTTGAGGACGAAGTTGCGCAGGGTCTGGTCCTGGGCGATCCAGCGTGATTGCTCCCACACCGTGGCGCCGGGTGGTGGGGCGACACCGCCGACGATCACATCGCCGACTTCGCCTTCGGCGTGGCAGCTCACTACATGGATGATTTTCGATGAGCGCATGGGTCAAATCCTTGTGTTGTCTGGTTGGGCCTCATCGCGAGCAAGCTCGCTCCCACACTGTTTTGTGAGCGCCACAGAACCTGTGGGAGCGAGCTTGCTCGCGATGGGGCCATCGCTATTTCACCGACTTGAGAAAAGCCGCCGTCTCCGGCTGCACCGGATGGCCAATCACCTGGTCCGGCGGGCCGATCTCATGGACCCGGCCATTGCAGAAAAACGCCACGCGGTCGGAGACGTCCCGGGCGAAGCGGATCTCGTGGGTCACCAGCACCATGGTCATGCCGTCTTCGGCGAGCATGCGCATGGTGTCCAGCACTTCGCCCACCAGTTGCGGGTCGAGGGCCGAGGTGGCTTCGTCGAAGAGCATGTAGTCCGGCGACATCGCCAGCGCCCGGGCGATCGCCATGCGTTGCTGCTGGCCGCCGGAAAGCTTGCCGGGGAAGGCCTTGAGCTTGTCCCCCAGACCCACGTGCTCAAGCTGCTTCACCGCCAGCGCCTCGGCGTCCTGACGGCTCTTGCCCAACACCTTGCGTGGCGCGAGCATGACGTTTTCCAGTACGGTCAGGTGCGGGAAGGCGTTCCATTGCTGGAACACGATGCCGATCTTCTGCCGCAGGCGATTGAGGTCGGTGGCGCGGTCATGGACCTCGATACCGTCCACGCGGATGCTGCCTTTCTGGATCGGTTCCAGGCCGTTGATGCACATCAGCAGGGTCGACTTGCCAGAGCCGGAACCGCCGATGATCGACACCACTTCGCCCTTGTCCACCGTCAGGCTCACACCCTTGACCACTTCCAGGTCACCGAAGGATTTGTGCACGTTTTCGATCTCAATCATTTTCCTGCCACCTTCTTTCCAGGCGTGCGCCGAGGCGGGCGACCACCAGGCTCATGACGTAGTAAATGAGGCCCGCGATGCATAGCACCAGCAGGGGTTCCTGAATGCGCGTGACGATGGTTTGCGACGCCCGCAGCAATTCGACGATGCCGATCCACATCACCAGCGCGGTGTCCTTCATCACGCCCAGCACCAGGTTCAGCCAGCCGGGAAAGGCCACCCGCGTAGCAATCGGCAGGACGATGAAGCGCAGGTCCTGCCCATAGCTCAGGCCCAGCGACCGGCTGGCCCGGCGGGTGCTCAACGGCACCGCCAGCACGCCACCGCGGACGATCTCGGTGAAGTACGCGGCGGCGTAGACCCCGAGGACGATGCAACCGACGGCAAAGGCGCTGAGGTTCAGGCCGGCGATGCTCTTGAGGGAATTGAACAGCACGAACTGGATCAGCAGCGGCACGCTGCGAAACACGTCCAGCAACCAGGCCAATGGCAGGCTGGCCCGTGGCAACAACGCCCGCAACAGGCCGAACAGCAAGCCGGCGAGGGTGCCCAGCTGGATCGACCACGCGGTCAGTTGCAGTGTGACCCAGGCCCCTTCGAGCAAATACAGCAGGTCGTTGACGCTGAGGCTTGTAGAAAACATGTCCCACCCCCCTCAATAACGAAACAAGCGCCAGGACAACAGCCGGGCCAGCCCGACGATCAGCTTGGCGATCAGGTAATACAGCACCGCCGCGAGGGCGAAATATTCGAAGGTGCGGAAGGTCTTGACGTTGTATTCCTGGGTGACACCGGTGAGGTCGTTGTTCAGGCCGACCACCACCCCCAGGGACGTCATCAGCACCGCCCAGACCATCTGGTTGGTCAACGGGTAGAAGACGATGCGCAACAGTTGCGGGACGATGATCATCCGGTAGGCCTGGAAGGCACTCATCCCCAGGGAGCGGGCGGCGCGCATTTGCGTACCGGGCACGGCCTTGAGGCCGCCGCGAAAGTTTTCCGCCAGGTAGCCGGCATTGTTGAAAGTGATCCCGGCCAGCAAGGCCAGCCAGGAACTGACGTGCAGCCCGAGGGAGCCGAGGCCGAAGTAGAGGATGTAGATCTGGAACAGCGAAGGTGTGTTGCGGGCGATGGACACCCAGCCATTGCCCACGCCCCGCAGCACGCGATTCGGGGCCTGGCGCATCACCGTCAGCACCAGGGCGATCAGCACGCCGAAGATCATCGACAGCGCGGCGGTCTCGAAGGTCACCCAGGCCCCGGCAAGCATGTCGGGCAGGGCGCGCAAGGCCGGGCGCCATTGGAAGCTGTAGTCAAACATGGGTCGGGCTCCCGGTGCCGGCGGAGGGTTGCAGCCAGGTCGGCGGCTGGCCGCGGGTCGCGGCGGTGCAGGCGGCGTCGACGCAATCGGCGAGGGCGGCAAAGTGCACCCCGCGACCGACCAGGCCGGGCGCGTAGTGGGCGTATTTACCGGAGTTGGTCATCAGCGTGGTCGCCTGGGGCGGGATCACCGGCTCACCCAACATGCACCAACAAGTGTCGGTCACCAGCACCGCACCGAAGGCCTCGATGGCGGTCAGATACCCGGCTTTGCGGGCCTGCTCCAGCACCGCCCGGCCGCAGGTGATTGCCAGCACCACGTAGGGATGCTTGATCCGCCCCGCGCACAAGGTCGCGAGGGCGGCGAATTCGCTGAGGGAGAAATGCGGATTGCCCAGGGAGACCACGTCCACCCAATTGTCCCGGGCGCTGTTGAGCTCACGCCAACTGGCAAGCAGCCCTGCGGCATCGACGCTTTCCTGCGGCAACGCGACGTCGCGCTCCAGGACCTCGGCCGGGTCGAGGGCTTCCGGTGTCACCCCGGCGATGTGGAACAGCGGCGCGGCGCTGGTGGTGGCGAACGCGGCGCCGAAGGCCTTGAGGTCGTCCAGGCTCGGTGCGGCGTGTTCCAGGCCGCGTATCAGCGGAACGCGCCGGCCCGCCAGGCTGCCGATGTGGTAGCCCAGCAGCGGATAGAAACTGTCATCGACCTTGCCCAGCGCCGGCACATCGACGATCAATTGGGCCTTGCGCGGGTCGTCGAGATGGCAGCCGGACAAGGGGGCCCGCCCGCACAGGGCGATGCAGATGTCGAGGAAGTCCGGGTACTTCTGCGTGCGAGCGCCCAGCACACTGTTGGCATAGACCACCGCGTTGGATTCGGCCCAGACGATTTGCTCGCCGGCCTTTGGCGCGCTGTCCAGCAGGTAGGGCGCGCAGGTGAAGCTCAGTTGGGCACCCATCGCCATGTAGGCGTCGCCCAAGGCACTGGCCGGCTCTCCCAGGGCCGGTTCGACGCCCAGCTCGCGCCAGCGCCGCTGGTCCACGGAGATGGCATTGAGGGTGGTGGGGATGCGCACCTGCGCGCCCCACTGCACCAGTTGCTCGGCAAAGCGCAGGCTGGCCGGGCCGGTGTAGATGCAGCCGTCGATGTGGGCCTGGGTCACGTCCAGCAACTGCGTGGCGCCCTGGATCTCGGCCATGCGCAGCACGATCTGCATCGCCACTTGGGCGGCCTTGCCATGGCTGCCGTCGAGCAATGCCCGGTCTTGTTCAGTCAGCGCCAGGGTCGAGGCGGTGGGCGGCTGCAACGCCGCGTCCGAACCTTGCCAACCGTCGTTGGGGGGCCGGCCAGACAATGTCAGAAGATCGCCTTCCAGGCGCACGAAACCCTGGCCGCGCAGCCCATTGAAGGCCTCGTGTCCCACGCACAACACCGGCAGCGAACGCTGGAAAATCACCTGGGCCACCAGCACGCCCAGGGTCAGGATTTCATCGGCTTCGGCCAGCACCAGGGCTGCGGGGGCGTGGCCGTTGCTGATCAGCTCCATCAAGACGCTGCTGCCGGTGCAGGAACCGCGTCCACTGGGAATCGCCAATACGCGCTCGGCCAGGCGCTCCCCACTCAAGGGATGGTGGCGGTCGATGACCTCGCCGCTGGCTGGATCGACCCCGCCCCAGAAGCTCAGCCCCACCTCGGCGAACAGCAGGGCGCCCTGGGCGGCACCCTCCACCAGGCTGCGGCCTTTCAAACGGACTGGCGTGCTTGGCATGCGCCGATCCTCAGTAATAGACCTGGGGAACGGTCAGGTTGGCCGGCGGGATGTCGGTGCCGACCCATTTGACGAACAGCTCCTTGTAGCGCCCCGTGCGCACCTGCTGGTTGACGAACAGGTTGAGGTAGTTGAGCAGGCCGTACTCGCTGCGCTTGGCGCCGAGGGACACGTAGTCGATGACGTAGGGCGCGTCACCGGCGATCTTCAGGCCCTTGTACTTGCCCGACTTGATGGTCGCGGCGGCCACGGTGTTGGTCACCACTGTGGCATCGATGTGCCCCTGGGCGACGGCCAGCAGGGTGTCGTTCTGCGACTGGTAGGCGCGGAAGCTGCCGCTGCCCCAGCTCTTCTGGTCCTTCTCCAAGGCGATGGCTTCGTAGGTGCTACTGGTGTTACCCAAGGCCTTGCCCTTGAGGTCGGCGTAGCTGTTGATGCCAGTGTTGTCGCGGGTCAGCACCACCATCTGGAAGGCGAAGTAGGGCACGGTCAGGCCGACGGTCTTGGCCCGCTCCAAGGTGTCGGAGGTGGAGGCGACGATGACGTCGGCGCGGCCGGACAACAGCGCGGGGATTCGGTCGGAGAACGGGGTTTCCACCACTTCCGCGTCGACGCCGAGAACCTTCGCCAAGTCGTGGCAATAGTCCACGTCGAAGCCCGCCGGGTTGTTTTTTTCATCACGAAAGCCCATGGGCGGGAAGTCCAGGGTCACGGCGCAGCGCAGTTTGCCGGAGCCGATGATGTCGTCGAGCTTGTCGGCGTGGGCGGGGGCGATGAAAAGCGGGGTGAGGACAACGCTGAGGGCTACGGCCAATGCAGGGTTTTTCATAAATGCCTCGCTGTCGAATAAATGCGGTGAGATATCGTATTGAGGATTTCGTATACGATATTAAATAAGCAATCCGCATGCCTGTTTCGGGTTGAGGCGCAGTAATTGTGCGGGAGGACTGACCTAGAGGCGTTCCCGGCGGGGCGTGATCCATAAGGACAGGGTGCTACGTTGGCCTGGGGTGTTACAGATGGGAGCAGCCACGGGATGCGACGCCCCATCAGGGAACAAGGATCAGCGCTGATTCTCGCGATATTGGCTGGGGGACAGGCTGGTCAGGGCGCGGAACTGGCGACTGAACGCGCTGTGATCGGTGTAACCGCAGCGCAGGGCGATCTCGGTGATCGGCAGGTCTTTGTCGAGTAACAGCCGTGAAGCTTCCTCCAGTCTTGCCTTGTGAATCATCTGCCGTGGTGTGAGTTGGAAGATGCGTTTGCAGTGCCGTTCCAGCTGCGCCACCGACAACTCGGCGATGGCGGTCAGCTCGGCAAGGCTGATGGGGCGGGCGAAGTGCTGCTTGATATGGGCGTCCACCGCCGCCAGTTTGTGAAACGCCGGGTGGCTCGATTGCGGCAGTTGCAGGTCACGGGAAATGCCGGCCAGGCCGACGATCTGACCGTTTGAGTCATGCAGGGCGAGCTTGTGGGTCAGGCACCACACCGGTTGGTTGCCGTAATACAAATGCAGTTCGAGCTGGTCGGCCAACTCCCGCCCGCTGGCCAACACCCGGCGATCCTGTTCGGTGTACAGCGGGCCGAAGCGCTCGGGGAACACTTGTTCGGCGGTGAGACCGAGCAGGTCGCCACTGTGTTTGAAACCGCAGCGCCGGGCCAGAGTCTGGTTGACGAAGGCGTAGCGGGCTTGCTTGTCCTTGAGGAAAAACACCACATCCGCGAGGGTGTCCAGCAGCGGGGCGATGGGCTGCAGGCTGCGCAGCAGGGTGTCGAGGTCGCAAGGGGCTAGTGAAGTGAGCGAGGGGTACATGGCCGGCGTCGTCTTTTTTTTGTGGAGGCGATGACGGAGTGTCAGTCGAAAATGTAGTGCCTGTCACGCCGCCTTCGCGAGCAGGCTCGCTCTCACAGGGATTTGCGGTGAGCTTCAACTTTGCAGGCACCGCAGGAACCTGTGTGGGAGCGAGCCTGCTCGCGATGGCGTCAGTTCATTCGACATCGATGCAAGCTGATCCACCGCTATCGCGAGCAAGCTCGCTCCCACAGGGGATTTGTGGCGAATGTAGATCAGAGTGGGGATGTGTGTCGGGCTCAGGTGGGTGGCGTTTCCGCCAGGTTCAGCAAGGTCTCGATCCGCGCCGGGCTGAAGGGTGGGCGAGGGGTGGGCGGTGTCCAGCCGAACAGGTGTTCCAGGGCGGCGCCGCACACTCGGCCCTGGCAAGCGCCCATGCCGCAGCGGCTAGCGAGTTTCGCTTCGCGCCAGTTGTCATGGCCGGCCAGTTCGCCATACGGCACGTCCTCGCAGCGGCAGACCAGGGTGTCCGCCGTGGCCAGGGTCTTGAGCCGTGGGTCGAGGGCGAAGGCCCTGTTCAATGCCCGGGCGAAACCCTGCCAACGTGCGCGTCGCGGCCATAGCTGTTGGGCGGCGGCGTTATTGCCGACGGCGGCATGCCCGGCGATGGCACCTTCCACCAGCGCCAGTTCGCTGCCGCCGAAACCGGTGCACTCACCGGCGGCGTAATGTTCTCGGCGCGAGGTCGCTTGCCAGGCGTCAACCGCCAGCGCCTGGTCTTCAACCGCGCAGCCCAGGGCCTGGCCCAACTGGGTATTGGGAATCAGCCCGAAGCCGCAGGCGAGCCGGTCGCAGGCCAGTTCAATGGTCTTGCCTTGCTGTTGCAGGCGCACACCCTCCAGCCGCTCCCGCCCGAGCGCCTCCACCACATGGGTGTCGGTGCGGTAATGCCGGTCGAACAGACTGAACGCTTGGAAAAACTTCCCCGGCCAGCGTGGCAGTTGAGCGACGAAACCGGCCACGGCGGCGCGACGGGCCTGCTCGGCGATACGCAGCACCTGTGCGCCCTGATGGGTTGCCGTGGCGGCGCTGGCCAGCAGCAAGGGGCCGCTGCCGGCGATGACCAACCGTTCGCCGCGCACCGGCAAGCCACCCTTGATCAGCGCCTGCAACCCGCCGGCGCCGGTCACGCCGGGCAGTGTCCAGCCGGGAAACGGCAGCAGCAGCTCACGGGCACCGGTGCAGAGGATCAAGCGCTCGTAGCGGATCTGCCAACCGCGCTCGGCATCTTCCACCAGCAAGGTGTTATCCGCCGCGCAGGCGATCACGCGAGTACCGGCATGACAGCGTACGTTGGCGCAGGTGTGCAGTTGTTCGCGCAGGCGTCGGGCGGTGCCGGGCAGGTTGGCCTGGGGGCCGTCGCGCCAGATCTGCCCGCCGGGCAACGGGTTGTCGTCCAGCAGCACAATGCGCGCGCCGCTGCTGGCCGCCGCGAGGGCGGCGGCCATGCCGGCGGGGCCGGCGCCGATGATCAGCAGGTCGGTGGATTCGTTCATGGTCGGGTCTGCACCTGCATGCCATCGAGGCACAAGGTCTGACAGGCCAGGCGGCGACGGCCATCGATTAGCACCCGGCATTCCTGGCAGACGCCCATGCCACACAAGGGCGCCCGCCGCTGACCGCTGACCGAGGTGCGACTGCAACCGTCCGCGCCCAACGCCAATGCCGCCGCGACGCTGGTGCCGTTGGCAACCGAGAGTGGGCGGCCGTCCAGGAATAATTCAGGCATGGGGCCAATCCTCCTTGGCGAAGCGGATGTCTTGAGCGCCCCCAGAACCTGTGGCGAGGGAGCTTGCTCCCGCTGGGCTGCGCAGCAGACCCAAAACAGGGCCGCTTCGCGCCCCAGCGGGAGCAAGCTTCCTCGCCACGGGGTTAACCCTGTCCCCGGAGCAAACAGGGGATGTGTGTCGGGCTTCAGGCATGGGCGGGTTCCCCCAGGAAACGCTGCGGCAGGTAAGGTTGCTCGGGCAGTGGCGAGGTTTCGTCGAACAACTGCGCAACCAGTAAATCGGCCGTCGCAGGCGCCGTGGTAACGCCAAGCCCTTCGTGACCGACCGCCAGCCACAGCCCCTTGCGCTGCGGATGTTGGCCCACCAGGGGCAAGCCGTCAGGACTCGCCGCGCGAAAACCGGTCCAGGCCCTGATGCCGTTCAGATACGCCAACCCCGGCATGTAGTCGACGGCTCGCTTGAGCATCTTCGCCAGCATCCAGCCTTCCACCTGCGGGTCGACGGTGCCGAACTGCCGCGAGGCGCCGATGAACAATTGCCCGGTCGGGCGTGGCTGGATATTGCACGCCACCGACGGCCCGCTGGCGTTATGGGCGCTGGTGACGTAGCCCAGCTCTACCAGGGTGTGGGTGACGGTGGCGGGGTAGCGGTCGGTGATCAGCAGGTGGCCCTTCTTCGGCTCGATCGGCAATTCCGGGCATAACTCGGTGGCCTGGATGCCATTGGCGAGGACCACCGCCTCGGCGCTCAACCAGCGCCCGTCATCGAGGCGTACGCGAGCGCCGTCGATTTCGCTGACCTGTGCCCGTTGCTGGCGAATGTCAGGCGCGTCCAGCATCCAACGGGCGGCTGCCGGGGCGTAGAGGATGCCGTCGCCCTTGATCAGCAATCCGCCTTCCAGCCCTGGGCGCAGTTCGGGTTCACGCTGACGCAGAGCGGCTTGGCCGACCAGTTCACAGGCTTCGCCATGGGCCAGCAGGTTCAGGTACTTAGTGTGGGCCACGGCCATTTCTTCGGCATTGGCCGCCAGCCACAAGGTGCCGTTGTTGCGCCAGGCGCAGGCCTCGGGCAGGGCCGGGGCCAGTTCGCGCCAGCGTTGCAGGGAGTATTGACTGAGGGCCAATTCCGCCGGGTTGTCATCCAGCACCAGCAGATGGCCCATGCCGGCCGCCGTGGCGCCGTGCCAACCGGCGTCCAGCACCAACACATTCAGATTGCGCTGGGCCAATGCCCGGGCACAGGCCGCGCCAATGATGCCCGCGCCGATGACGATCACGTCGGCGACATGGCCCTCGCTCACGGACGTATGCCCCAGGCGAACGGATCATCCGCTTCGATGATCAGGGTGGTTTCGGCACTGATGTAGGCGCGGCCGCGAATGGTCGGCACGATGCGTTCACCCGAGCGTTCATAGGAACCTTCGAATTCGCTGCCAATCACACTGGCCTGACGCCAGATCTGCCCGGGTTGGAGTTTCCCATCGGCCGCCAGGCACGCCAGTTTGGCGCTGGTGCCGGTGCCGCAAGGGGAGCGGTCATAGGCCTTGCCCGGGCAGAGCACGAAGTTGCGGCTGTCGGCGTGCGGGTCATCGGCAAACAGTTCGATGTGGTCGATCAGGCCGCCGTCCTCACCGCGAAAACCCTGCTGCTCCAAGGCTTGCTGCACGGCGTAGGTGTAGGCGGTCAACGCGTCGAGGTTATCGCCGGCCACGCGCTGGCCATGTTCGGCGATCAGGAAAAACCAGTTGCCGCCCCAGGCCACATCGCCGACTACCTGGCCGATGCCCGGCACCTCCAGGGCCAGTGCCTGGCGGTAACGGTAGGCCGGTACGTTGCGCACGCTGACCGAGCGGTCTTCGTGCAAGGTGGCCTGTACCGTGCCCACCGGGGTTTCGATGCTGTGCACGCCGGGGCCGATCCGGCCCAGGTGGGCCAGTGATGCCACCAGGCCGATGGTGCCGTGGCCGCACATGCCCAGGTAGCCACTGTTATTGAAAAAGATCACGCCGGCACAGGCGCTTGGGTCCACCGGCTCACAGAGCAGCGCCCCCACCAGCACATCGCTGCCCCGGGGTTCCAGCACGCAGGCGGTGCGCCACGCGTCATGCTCCGTGGCCAGGCGTTGCTTGCGCTCGGTCATGCTGCCCTGGCCCAGGTCAGGAAAGCCGTCGGTGACCAGTCGGGTCGGCTCGCCGCCGGTATGGGAATCGATCACGGTGATGCGTTTCATGGGAGGGCCACGTCCGTTCAGATGAGTGACGGCAAGCGTGGCCCGCGCCCAGGGGGGACGGCTTGATGGTTTTATCTGTCGCCGATGACGAAATCGGCACAGTGCCAGCCCATCAATGGCTGGATGGCAGGAACTTGAACAAGGTCTCGCAGACCCCGGCGATATGTTCGTCCAGCAGCGCCACGGCCCGCTCGACATCGCCGGCGCGGCAAGCCTTGATGATTTCCCGGTGCTCGTGATCGGCGCGGTCCTTACCGGCCGAAAGGCTTATCTGCATGCGCAAGTAACGCTCCAGCTTGTCGTGGACCGAGCGGATCAGACTCACCATGAACGGCCGTTGCGCCGGTTCGTAGAGGCACGCATGCAGTTGCCAGTTCAATTCGGCCCAACGCCCGACGTCGTCTTCACCGACGAACTCCCGGCAGATGCTTTCGGCGCGGGCGAAGGTGTCTTCGGTCATGTTGGGAATCGCCAGGCGCAGCACTTTGTCTTCCAGGAGCATCCGCACCTCGAACATCTGCGCCAGCTCCGCCTCGGAAATGCGCGTCACCATCGCCCCGCGATTGCGCTGGAACATCACCAGGCCCTCGGCCTCCAGGCGCTTGAGGGCCTCGCGCACGGGGATCTTGCTGACGTTGAACTGGCGGGCGATGTCATCCTGGCGAATCGGCTCGTCCTCGGCGAAATGCCCGGCCACGATGGCATCGCGCAGGTGGCGGGTGATGATTTCCGAGGTGGAAGGGGTGTTGCCCAGGTCAGGCAGGTTGAACTTGGATAAAGTCACGGCGGCGGGTCGTTCGGCTTAGGTGGGGATATGGTATACGACTTTGTCGGGTGTAGTGTCCCAGTGGGGTTTAGCCAGCCCTGTTTGCACCGGGGATAAAGTCGACTCTGTGGCGAGGGAGCTTGCTCCCGCTGGGCTGCGCAGCAGACCTGAGATTTTGCGATTGCTGCGCAATCGAGCGGGAGCAAGCTCCCTCGCCACAAGGTTTTGTGTTCAACCATGGGACAGTTGGGTCACATAGGCCTGCGTCCGGACGATGCGCCATCCGGTGACAGACGCCCCCGCCAGCAGCGCCAGACCGAACACGGTCAGCGCCACGTCAGCGCCGAAAGCGTCAGCCAGCAGCCCGGTCACCACCACCGGGAGGCTGAACCCGACATAGGCGAACAGGAAGAACCCGGCGCTGACCCGAGCTTTCTCCGCTCCGGCCATGGCCGTGATAGCTGACAAACCACCGAGGTACAGGAAACCGTAGCAGGCGCTGCTGGCCCCCAGTGCCCCCAGCAGCACGGCGAGCAGGGAGCCGACGCTCGCGCCCCATGCCAGCAACGCGTAGCTCGCCGGCAGGATCAACAGGCCCAGACCCGTGGCCCTGGCCGGCTGCATGCGCCGCACCCAAGGCTGAAAGAGCAAGCCGCAACTGATGACCGTAAAGGTCGACAGGCCGGACCAACGCTGCAAATCGTGGGTCGCCAGCACTGACGGCAATAGGGCGATGACCAGGCCCGAGGTCGCCCAAGCCAACAGCATGGAAAAACTGTAGGGCAGGCTGCCGGCGGGAAACAACGGCAGGCGCAGCAGCGGCGCGTCTTTGATTTTCAGCGCCGGGTCCGGGAGCCGCCAGACCACGACAATCGCGATGGCAGCCAACATCAGCTGCAACCAGAAGCTGCCGGGCGTGGCGCTGTGATGGACGAACAGGAACAGACTGGTCAACGCCGCGCCCAGGCCAAAGCCCAGGGAGGTGCTGGCGGTGACCCGGTTGGCCGGCGAGCGGGGATCGCCGGTTGCCATCAGCTCTGTCATATAGGCGGTCGACGTGGCCGACGCCAGCCCCGTGCCGATCCCCATCATCAAGCGCGCCACGCCCAGCGCCAGCAAGCTCGGCCAGAGCAACGTCACCAATGTCGCCAGCATCGACAGCCCGAGCGCGACCAGGATCAACGGTTTGCGGCCTACCCGGTCGGCCAACCCACCGAACGCCAGCAGCACCGGCAACACGCCCAGCACATAACCGGAAAACGCCACCGCCGTAGCCCCGGCCCCGTGGCCGGACAACTGCGCGTAGGTGGTGTACAGCGGCGCCTGCAGGTTGACCGCGAGGGTGATGAGGCAAAGGCCGAAAGCCAGTCCCCAGGAATGTCGATGCTGTGGGTTCAAGGATGTTCCTTAAAGGGTGCGCATGAAGTCCCGGGGACTATCACTGCCGGGCACAACGCAAACAAGGAACAGACGCCGGCCATTTGTGTTTAACTGTTTTCTGAAAAATCGAGAACACTTTAGCCAAGAGTGCCCGCCGTGGACCTGAAGATTGATCGCAACGTGGCCGAGCCTGTGATCCGGCAGCTCGTGACGCACCTTACGGGCTGGATCAACGCTCATGGCATACGCCCCGGCGCGCGGATGCCGTCCATTCGCCAGTTGGCCCGGGAAAATGGCCTGAGCCTGTCGAGCGTGATCAAAGCCTATGACCAACTGGTTGCCAGCGGGGTGCTGGAGTCTCGGCATGGCGCGGGCTTTTTTGTCGCGCAGCAGTTGGCCCGGCCGATGGAGCCGGCACCTGAAACGGATAACGTGTCATGGCGGTTGTTCGACAATGAATCGACGCAGCTCAAGCTCGGTTGCGGCTGGCTGCCCGACGCCTGGCGCGACGACACCGACCTGGGCCAGGCGATCCGCCAGGTGGTGCGCAGCGACAACCACGCGTTGTTCAACTACAGCACTCCGTTGGGCTCGCCCCAGCTGCGCCTGCACCTGCAAAAACGGCTGGGCTTGATCGACATTCACGTTGACCCGGCGCAGATCATCACCACCCAAGGGGCCAGCCAAGGCCTCGACCTGCTGGTGCGAACCCTGCTCAAGCCCGGTGACCTGGTGCTGGTGGAAAGCCCCGGCTACTACAACCTGTTCAATCTGCTGAAGCTGCACGGGGTCAAGACCGTGGCGGTGCCAAGAACCGCCCAAGGCCCGGACATCGCCCGCCTGGAACAGCTTCTCGGCGAGCATAAGCCTTCGTATTTCTTCATCAACAGCATGTACCAGAACCCCACCGGCACCAGCCTCGCGCCGAGCGTGGCCTATCGTCTGTTGCAACTGGCGACGGCCCATGATTTTCGCCTCATCGAGGACGACATCTACGCCGATTTCCAGAATGGCCCGACGTCCCGCCTGGCCTCCCTGGATGCCCTGGACCGGGTGATCTACCTGGCGAGTTTTTCCAAGACGCTATCCAGTTCGCTGCGCATCGGTTATGTGGTCGCCCAGCCCGACATCATCCAGCGCCTGGCCGAAGTCAAGATGATTACCGGCATCGGTTGTTCGTTGCTGGCGGAGAACGTGGTGGCGACATTGCTGGCCAACGGTGCTTATCGCAAGCTGATCCAGCGCTTGCGCCAGCGCCTGAACAAGCAGATGGCAAGTACGCTGCGCCAACTGGACCCGACCCACTGGGAGGTGTTTGCCGAGCCGATGGGAGGCTTGTTCGTCTGGGCCCGGCCGCGGTGCCTGGCGGCACAACGGGTGCAGCAGATCGCCCGGGAATTGCAGATCCAACTGTCTCAGGGCTCCACGTTCCTGCCGCAAGGGGAGGCGTGCGATTGGTTGCGGTTGAACGTGGCCTATACCCAGGATGTGCGTGCGCAGACGTTTTTCCAGCGGGTGGCGCAGAAGTCGATTGCGGTGGGGCAGTAGGGTTTGGGGAGATAGTCCTGGCGTCATCGCGAGCAAGCTCGCTCCCACAGTGGATCTTCGGTGGATACAAGTTTAGTGATTGGTTCGAATCCCCCTGTGGGAGCGAGCTTGCTCGCGATAACGGACTGACCGGTCACAAAAAATATCAGCGTTAATGGGAATAGATATCAAACAACAATGAGTTACTGTATCTTTCGCGACACATTCTTGTCAGCCTCCCGATGTGGGGGCTTTTTTCCATTAGGATTGTGCGTCGATGCGTCGGATTCTCGTTTCACTGTGTGTGCTCCAGGCTTATTCCGTTTCCACCTGGGCTGAGGAGCCAATCCCTGCCAACCCCGCGACCCTTGAGCTGCAAGCCACCGATATCGTTGGCGCTGCAGACTATGAATCAGCACAAGGCCCGGTGAAGGGCTATCACGCCACCCGTTCGGCCAGTGCCACCCGTACCGACACGGCGATTCATGAAACCCCGCAATCCATTTCCGTTGTGTCCCGCGACGTGGTCGAAGACCTCGGCGCCACGCGTCTGCAAGATGCCCTCGATTACGCCGGTGGCGTAGGCCGGGCCAACAACTTCGGCGGCCAGGGCTTGACCACCTTCACCGTGCGCGGTTTCACCACCGGGGAGTTCTACCGCAACGGTTTCCCGATCAACCGTGGCTACCCGAACATGCCGGACGCCAACACCATCGAACGACTGGAAGTCCTGCGCGGCCCGGCCACCATGCTCTATGGCCGTGGCGATCCGGGCGGCACCTTCAACGTAGTGTCCAAGCAGCCGTTGGCCGAGCGCACGGTGACCCTGGGCAGCCAGGTCAGCGACCAGGGGATGCGTCGCGGTACGCTGGATGCGTCCGGGCCGTTGGACGAAGAAGGGCGCCTGGCTTATCGCCTCAACGTGATCGGCGAGGGCGGCGACACGTTCCGTGACCACGTCGAGACCGAGCGCTATGGCGTTGCGCCGGTGGTCTCCTGGCAGGTCAACGACACCACGCGCCTGACGTTCGAAGGCGATTTCATGCGCAACAACCATCCGCTGGACCGTGGCCTGACCCATTACGCCGGCCAGCGTGGCACCGCCTCGCGCGATACGTTCTTCGGCGAAAAAGACGCCGGCAAGCTGCACAACGACAACAACATGCTGCAGGTGCGGTTCGAGCACATGCTCAACGACGACTGGACCCTGGCCGGCGGTACCCAATGGCTCGACGGCACCCTGCAGGGCAATGCTGTCGAAGGCAACGGCATCGCCGCCGATGGGCGCACCTTGGGTCGCAACTTCAACTATCGCAAATTGGAGTGGACCGACCGGGACACTCAACTCAACCTCACCGGGCATTTTTCCACCGGCGGGTTCGAGCACACGTTGCTGACAGGCGTCGAGTATGAAGACTACGACTACCAGTCCATCATCCAGCGTTCCGCCGCGGGCACCGGTGCCTACCCGATCGATATCTTCGATCCGGTGTATGGCCAGCCACGCCCGGCGCTGACGCGCACGCCCACCGATGACCAGGAAAACCTCAAGACGTTTGGTGTGTTCGTCCAGGATCAGGTGGCGCTGACTGAGCGCTTGAAGCTGTTGGCTGGGGCGCGGTTTGAGCGGTTCGAGCATCAGTATGAGAGTTTCGTCCCCCAGAACCCGCCCGGTAGTCGGAACTGGAACGTCACCGACAGCGCCGTCACCCCGCGCCTGGGGGTGGTCTACGACCTGACCGACACCGTGGCGGTTTATGCCAATACCGCACGCTCGTTCAAACCCAACAACGGTGCCAGTCGCGAAGGCGGCGGGTTCAAGCCGGAAGAGGGCAAGTCCTATGAGATGGGGGTCAAGTGGGAAGCCTTGGATCGTCAGTTGAGTGTCGATGCGGCGGTGTACCAGATCGAAAAACGTAACGTGCTCACCACGGATCCAGTGGATTCCACCTTCAGCGTGGCCGCCGGCGAAGTGCGCAGCCGTGGTTTTGACCTGAACGTGGCGGGCAATTTGACGCCGGAGTGGCGCATGATCGGTGGTTACGCCTATGTGGATGCCGAAGTGACCAAGGACATCAATATCCCGTCCGGCACTCGCTTGCTCAACGTGCCCAAGAACACTTTCAGCCTGTTGAACGTCTATGAGTTCCAGGATGGCGGCCTCAAGGGGCTGGGCCTGGGGCTAGGCGCCAAGTATGTGGATGAGCGGGCCGGCCAGACTGCGGCGAATGCATTCTCCATGGACAGCTACACGGTTGTGGACCTGCTCGGCTACTACAAGGTCAACGAGAAGATCCGCCTCAACCTGGACCTGAAGAATCTGTTCGACGCCGACTACGAAGAAGGCGCTTTCGGTAACGTCTATGCCTACCCAGGCGCACCGCGGACCGTGCAGGCCGGCATCTCCTACACGCTCTGAATCCAGTGCGTCATGAAAACCCTGGAGGTCCTGCCTCCGGGGTTTTTCTTTTTACCACTTGCCTGTGCTCATCCCGCCGTCCACCGGCAGTATTGCGCCGGTGGTGAAATCAGCGCCCGCCAGGTACAACACGGCCTCGGCAATTTCCTCGATGGTGCCCACGCGACCGGCTGGGGCCAGGTTGTCGAGGAAGTCGCGGTGTGCCGGGTCGTGCATGGGCGTGTCGATGATGCCGGGTGCCACTGCGTTGACCTTGATGTTGTGAGGCGACAGTTCCAGGGCCAGGGCGCGGGTCATCTGGTTGACGCCACCCTTGATCAATACCGGCAGCGCAGCCGGCACCTGGATGTTCGGTTGCAGGGCCACGGCGGCCGAAATGTTGATGATGAAGCCTTGCTGGCGCCCGATCATGTGCGCGGCAGCGGCCTGGCTGGCGTAGACGAGCCCTTTGAGGTTGGTGTCCAGCAGCGCGTCCAGGTCCTGGGGGCTGTATTCGATGAAGGGTTTTGGCAAGAAGAAACCGGCGTTGTTCACCAGCCCGTCAACGGCGCCAAACGCCTCGACGGCTCGGGCGACGAGGGCGGTTGAAGTGGCCGGGTCAGCGATGTCGCCGGCCACACCCATGAAACCGGCCGGGTGGCCGAGTTGGGCGGCGGCCGAGTCCAGGCCGGACGGGGAGCGGGCATTGCCCACCACGTTATACCCCCGGGCCAGGAACGCCTTGACCAGACCCAGGCCGATCCCGCTGGAAGCGCCGGTGATGATGGCGGTTTTGTTGAGGCTCATGATTGACTCCTGATCACATTGAAAGGAACCGGTACGCCTGTGTGGCGGTGGTTGAGCTCAGGGTATTGATGCCTCAGGGTTTGATAAATAAGGCTTCTGGTACTTGAGTTGATACGTCATGTAATCAATCTAGAACACCTATAAATCCCTGTGGGAGCGGGCTTGCTCGCGAAGGCGGTGTGTCAGTCGACATTTGAGTCGGCTGATATACCGCCTTCGCGAGCAAGCCCGCTCCCACAAGGGGAATCACCAGGCAGAAAAAAGCCCGGTCAATCGGACCGGGCTCGCAAGGGTGGAGGGTTATTCCTTGGGAAGACTTCGATACGCCGTCGTCGTCATTCCCGCGTAGCCCCAGTTATCGGTGTCGACTTCCTCGATCACGATATGGGTCAAGTGAGGGTCCTTGCCCAGCACGCGCTGGAGGGTTTCGGTGATTTCGGAAATCACCTGGGCTTTCTGTTCGCGGGTGACGCCGTCTCGGGTAATTCGCACATTGACGAAAGGCATGTTGCACTCCAGCTGATGGGAAATGGACGCAGGACAACGCCCGCGTGTTGGAAAGCCACTGTATTTATACGCCACGGGCTGATAAACAGGCCTTGGGAAATTTCAGTTGATACGCGGTGTAACGAATCATGAAGCGTCATTTCGAAGACCTGCAGCTAGGCAGCATAGAACTGTTCTGCCTGGCGGCGGAGGCGGGCAGTTTCACGGCCGCGGCGCAACTGGCGGGGGTGACCCCGGCGGCGGTGAGCCGCTCGATCTTTCGCCTGGAAGAACGCCTGGGCTCACGGCTTTTCGTGCGTACCACCCGCAGCATTCGCCTGACCGAAGCCGGCAGGACCTATTTCGAGCAATGCCGGCAAGCGCTGACGCAACTGGTCGAGGCGCAACAGGAAATGATGGGCGCGCAGTCGGTGCCGTCCGGGCAACTGCGCATCAGCCTGCCCACCACCTACGGTCATCACCGCATCCTGCCCTTGCTGCCGGCCTTTCGGGCACTGTACCCGCAAGTGACGGTGGACCTGCACCTGAGCAATCGAAACATCGATTTTGTTGCCGAGGGTTATGACCTCGCCATCCGGGTGCGGGCCCAACCCGACTCGTCGATGATCGCCCGGTTGCTGGAAGACGCGAAACTGGTGGTGGTCGCGTCCCCGGATTATCTGCGCAAGGCCGGCACGCCCCAAGTCCTTGCAGACCTGGACGACCACGAGTGCATCCAGTTCGAATTGCCCAGCAGCGGGCGACGGATTTCCTGGTTGTTCAATGTCGAAGGCAAGGAAAAGGAAGTATTCGGCGAAGGGGGTTATTGCTGTTCGGACGATGTGCTTGGCGGCGTGACGCTGGCCAAACATGGCGCCGGTTTGTTCCAGACCTACCAATTCATCGTGGAGCCGGAGCTGGCCAACGGGCAATTGGTGGAGGTGCTGACGCCTTTTGCGGGGCGCTCACGGCCGTTCACCTTGTTGTATCCCCATGGCCGGTACGTGCCGCAGCGGGTGCGTGCTTTTGTGGATTTTCTGTTGCAGTACCGGGAGCAGTGGGCCGGAGCCTGAAGCAAGGCGTCAGGGCTGAAAAAATACGCTGTGGCGAGGGAGCTTGCTCCCGCTGGGCTGCGCAGCGGCCCCTTTTTTGCGGTCGCTTCGTAACCGAGCGGGAGCAAGCTCCCTCGCCACAATGGATCACCACACGCTCAAATAATGCGCTTGCCGCAGAGGTTTCCGGTCCTGCCTCTTATCAGAACCGAAACGCCTGACGCCCGATCAGCAGCCACTTGCCATCCTTCTGCTTCTGCCAGATCTGGAAGTTCTCGATTTCCGTCGGCACCACCTCTGTGCCCTTGAGCGCCTGCGCCGAGAAGTGATTGCGCACCAGCGCCACGTCACCTGACAAGGTGATTTTCTGGTTCTTCATTTCCAGGGTCTTGAACGCACTCTTGCCCGTTTCGATGTCGGCGATGAAGGCCTTCTTGTCCTGGATGTTGCCGCTGGAGTGCCCGTAGGTCAGGTTCTCGGCGGCCAAGGCCTGGAGTTGTGGGATGTCCTTGTGCAGCATGGCTTGGGTCAAATGATCGACCGCCTGGGCTACCTCCTGCTCGGGGGATGTGGCGGCTGCCGCTGCGTAGCCGCTGAACAGGCACAAGAAGCTGATGACCAATGTCGCTTTTTTCATGGGGATTTCCTTGTTGTTGTAGGTATCAGGAACGCGAGCGAGGTGCGCTCATCGGTCATCGTACAACTTGTCTGGTGATGGGGAAACTGCCGAGTGAATGTACGTTGCGTTTTCGATAAAAAGGATTGCGATCAGGTTCCTTGCGCATGCCCAGCCGTTATCATCTCGCTGGATGTACGCCGCTCCTGCGCGGACGAACTCGCAACAGAAGGAATCAGGATGTCCCCGACACTTTCAGACCGCTATCGCGGATGCTTACTGGGCTTGGCGTGTGGTGACGCCGTTGGCACTACTGTTGAATTCCAGCCACGGAATTCCTTTACCCCTGTGACCGACATGGTCGGTGGCGGCCCCTTCAGTCTCAAGCCTGGCCAATGGACCGATGACACATCGATGGCTTTGTGTCTGGCTGAGAGCCTGTTGCAAAAGCGTGGTTTTGATGCGGCTGACCAGATGGGCCGATACCTCAATTGGTGGCATTGGGGTTATCTGAGCTCCACTGGCGATTGCTTTGACATTGGTATGACCGTTCGCGGTGCACTGGAACGCTATCAGTCCCATGGCGACCCATTCGCGGGGGATACCGCTGCTGATACGGCTGGCAATGGCTCGCTGATGCGACTGGCACCGGTCGTGCTGTTCTTTTATCCGGATCGCGAACGCATTCGCGATTTTGCGGCTCTGAGTTCACGCACAACCCATGGGGCGACAGAGGCGGTGGAGTGTTGCCAGGTGTTGGCTGATGTCATTGGCAACGCATTGACCGGCGCGTCAAAAGCGGATGTGTTGCGTGTGCCGTCTGAGCAACTGACCGAGGCTAAAGTGATAGCGCTTGCCCAAGGGGCGTATCAGGGAAAAGGTCGGAGTGAAGTGTCAGGCACTGGTTATTCGGTGGCTTCCTTGGAAGCGGCGCTGTGGTGCTTTCATCAGACGGACAGTTTCACTGATGCGGTGCTGGCCGCGACGAACCTGGGCGATGACGCTGACACCACCGCTGCCATTGTCGGTCAGGTGGCAGGGGCATTTTATGGCGTGCAGGCTATTCCCTCCGATTGGTTGCAGAAGTTGTGGATGCGACAAGAGATTGAAGCCATGGCGGATGCGCTTCACTTGCAGGTCTGAGTCGCTTTCAAAAAATTAGCATCTGATCCTCTTGCTCTTGAGCCCCGTACTGCCTCAACGCAAGGCATAGCTGAAGGCTATGTTTGAAGCTCAGTTCGCGAGGCAGGCAGTCGGCCAACAGAGCTGATTGCGCCATCTTTGCTTTCGACTCAATTGTTTGGGACAAGCCCCCGCAAACCAAATGAAAGGCATCCCATGTTCATCATCGAACTAGACCACCAACACCTACTGAAAACCCTAAGCAAAGTGGAACACTCCATGGGAACACAGCCTAGCCGCTGAACTCGCCAGCCAAACCGAGGAAAACTTCGAACATGAGGCCGCCCCCAGTGGCCTGAGCTTTCCGACGCCACCAAAGGACGCCGAGCCGAAACCGGCCATTGGCCCGGCAAGATGTTGCAAGTCAGCGCCGTCGGTCTGGCCGCTTCAATTATCACCCAGGCTTCCGACAGCTCGGCGCTGGTGGGCCCTAACAAACCTTATGCGGCGATGATGCAGTTTGGAGGTAATCAAGCCGACTTTCCGCAGCTATGGGGCGATATCCCATGCCGACCGTACTTGCTAATGGGTGACGAAGGGAGTCTGCAGCCTGAGGCGGGAAAACCATCCAAGTTTTAGCGTTAGCTCACCTGGAAGGTTCGACCAAGTAAGTCGTCTAAAAGCGGTGATGGTGCTCGTCTTGGTACGGTTTCAAGAGACTTCTCGGACTCAACTGCGCATATGCTTTTTCCGCTCCAGTGGACAGCCGCGGAACTTCGTGACATCTTGATGTCATGTTGCCACCTAATTCGCAATGCGCTAAGGATTGAGCATGAGTTATGAAGCAGAAGTTTTCAATGTGATGATTGCGTCCCCTGGAGATGTTAAAGCCGAGCGAGCACAGGTCAGAGAGGTGATTCATGAATGGAACGCCGTACACTCCAGGTCTCGTAAGATAGTTCTTCTGCCTATTGGATGGGAGACGCACTCTGCTCCTGAAATGGGGTCGGGCCCACAGGACATTATCAACAGACAAATTCTAGATAAGTGTGATTTATTAATTGGCGTTTTTTGGACAAGAGTCGGAACTGCAACTACTGAATATGCGAGTGGAACCGTGGAGGAAATTGAAAAGCATGTGAATGGCGGCAGGCCAGCCATGTTGTATTTTTCCAATCAGCCCGCTGCTTTAGATACAGTAGATCATGATCAATACAAACTTCTGACAGAGTTCAAGAAAGCGTGTCGGCAACGCAGCTTGTACGAGGGGTACGAAGACTTATCGGATTTTCGCAATAAGTTCTCGCGACAGTTGCAGATTACAATTAATGAAAATGAAATTTTCAAAGTTAATGATGCAGTTGGCGGCAAGGATGTTTCTCTCTCGCAAAAAAATATTCCAATTTTGTCTTATGAGGCGAAGTCATTGTTGAGAGAAGCATCAAAAGATTCACACGGAACAATAATGCATATTCGCTATATCGGCGGAACTGACATACAAACGAACGGTAGAAATCTTATAGATTCCCGTGAGCGTAGAGATGTCGCAAAATGGGAGTCTGCACTGGAAGAGCTTTTGAAGCTTGATCTCGTAACGGCTCGAGGGTCCAAAGGCGAAGTGTACGAAGTAACAAACTTAGGATTTAGTCTCGCTGATACCTTAGGTGCTGACTAATCCGCCTAGATATATTGAGTATTAATAATGATATCGATAAATCTTCGTGACAAAAAGCTATTTGG
Source organism: Pseudomonas sp. FSO-7 (assembly GCF_059579345.1). Classification (NCBI taxonomy): domain Bacteria; kingdom Pseudomonadati; phylum Pseudomonadota; class Gammaproteobacteria; order Pseudomonadales; family Pseudomonadaceae; genus Pseudomonas; species Pseudomonas sp. FSO-7. Next base: position 3,049,269 of record NZ_CM184193.1, read on the forward strand.
TAATGAAGCGGGTGAGGATGAAGATCTCAATCATCTGAACGCATACTATATTGAAAACAAAGACTTTGATGACTTTTATGCTTGCGAAGAAAAGCTATCCATTGTAAGCGCTCGAAAAGGGATGGGAAAGTCCGCGCTCCTTTCTCGGTTGTATTATAAGTTAAATAATGATGATTCATATGGCGATCCGATTATAGTTCGGGTGAAGGGAAACGATCTGCTAGGTCTTGGGCACTTTACGGGATCCGATCATTCATTTTTAGAGAATTATTGGAAGCAAATAATCTGTAAAAAAATCCTCATGGAAATTGGTGTTCATATAGGTGTAGCTCTATCTGATGATACTATGTCAATGGTAGAGCTTGCTGAACTCGACGGACTAAAAAGCAAAAATATTGTAGGTGCACTGATCTCTAGGACGTTAGGCAAAATACCTTTGCTGGGTATTGAACTAAAAAAATCACTTCCTACCAACAGCGAAAGCTTACTAAAGCGCTATCAGGATTCTGAAGAGCGAAAGCATGTGTGGTTACTTATCGACGATATCGACGCAAAATTTCAGAACAACTTCGAAAGCCAAGCACGAGTAGGGTCGTTCTTCAGCGCGATCCGGTCCTTGGCGTTTGATTATAAAGGGTTGAATATACGCACAACCGTCCGAAGCGATGTTTGGTCCTGCCTAAGGCACCTCGAAGATCTAGATAAGCTACAACAGTATATAATAAATATATTTTGGACTAAGCGGCAAATGCGCGACATGCTTGCGCAGAAAATTCTTGTTTATATAACGAATAATCATCCCGACTCCCCAGAAGCAAAGCTCAAACTCGCTACTGACTACAACAAAATATTAGATATGGTGTTTACATCCCCTATCGAATGGGGGCAAAGCAAAGAGGCAAAATTATTTGACGCAATATCTGCTTTCTCTAATAGAAGGCCTCGTTGGATGGGGCAGTTGTGTCGCATGGCCGCAAAAAAAGCCAAAGAAAACGCCTTAACTCGGAAAGTAACCCTTGAGCATATCAATTACATACTTTCCGACTTTGGAGCCAACCGCAGAGACGACCTAATTAAAGAGCATATACATCAGTTTGAAGAGCTAAATAATCTTATTGATGCATTAAGAGCCACCAAAAAAGAGTTTTCATGCTCTGAGCTAGAAGAGGCCCTAGAGCTTAATTTTTTACGCGGTCGAACTAAAGACGATATCCCCATGATCGACGGAAAGCCTTATGCGGGCGTTGAAGATCTTGCGGATTTCTTATATAAGCTAGGTTTGATCTCTCATATCCATCTAGATGGTATAGAGTTCACACACTTCACAGATGACCCTGACCTATATCGTTCTATAGAAAATCGTAGGAATAACGTAAAGTGGTCGCTACATCCATCGTATCGAAAGTTCTTGAATATTCATTAGAGATCGGATGGATTAGGCTGGACGCAAAAAAGCGTCTTAGAACAGGCTTGAAGATTGGCATCAGAACTAAAGCGGTGTTTCTACGTGAACTCCAACGCCGTCTGGGCGGCCTAATCCATTTCAGCAACGTTACGACAGTGGACACACAGGCGATCTAACTCTGCATCAGTACCATTAGCATGATCAAACCCTCCACACATTGCACGCAACCCAACTCTGGGCTGTCCTCTAGGCATAAGGCACAAAACGCATCATCTACGATGTAGGTTCTATGATGACACTTAGAACACCATTCCAGCGGCGGCTCGCCCCCCTGAGTAGCAGTGAGGTACAAATCCCGATAATGCCTAGCCACCAGAATGCTTTCGACTGCCTCTTGGTAAGTCGTCACAGCGCCGCAACTCGTACATTCAAAGCTTGTTTTAGGAGGCTGAACAAGGGGAGCGTGGGGTTTGAGCAGCTCTGATCTACAGCTAACGCAGCGCAAGCCCCCGGCGGACTCTGTCAGCAGAGGAAGTGGCCAAAAAATCGCTTTGGAAGCCTCCTGGCAAATATGAAGTTCATGCGTGTAGAAGGCATTCTGCTTGGTGAGGAACGACCAAAGATCATTGCCGAGCAACTGGAGCGGGCTTTTTCCCAGATGCTTAGGAGCGAACTGCTGGATTAGATGGAAGGAGGCCTCCATAGCTTCAAGCAATACTGAGGCAGGGTGCGGGCTGAAATAATGTTCAACATCGTTGCGCAACTTGGTAAGCGCTTCAAGGCGGTTCCAATCAACACCATCTACACCAAGCCCCTTGAGTCGCTGAATGATAGACTGCACATCAACTGTCTTACTACCCGTACCAATCCACATAGGATTGCCGTCGATATCAAGCACAGGGGTCACGGTCTGCTTGAGAAGTGCCTCCTTCGAATCTGCCGGGCTGAGTTCCTGTAGCTTAACTTTGAAAAGCAAAAGTAATCCGGCTGTTAGATTTCGAATTGCCGAAAGTGCGCGCGCATCATCATTTTCAGCGGCCTGAAAGTCCTCCACCCCAAGCCGAATGGATGCAACAGCATTGGCAAGCATCGACATTCAAATGTTCCTTTCTCGTTTGAAGAGATTTTCGAGCGTGGAGGGATGCTCCTCACTAGAAAACTATGTGGCCGAATCTGAGCCTCATTACGCTAGACACCGGGACGCTGAAGATTAGCAGCCATTTAGCGGTGAGTCCGTACGCAATGTCGATGTCTTCTAGGGATAGGAATCTTTCGAGGGGCTACAACCATCATCGAATCCCTCGGCAGCGCATCCACAGCCCACCGGTATTTTATCCTTTCTCACCGCTCGTAGTAACAGGGCGGAGCAGCCTGGGGTAGTGCTTAGTGCCTCTCATGAGGAACAGGTCAGGTCGCTCCGCCCGATGTTTGATGGCGCTGTATGCCGGGCCCCCTGGGCACTCCGGCATTGCAAATCTCCGGTCCACACCGGCGTACAGTGCCATCTTTTTAATAGCCGGAGTTTTATGGTAGCTGTGCGAGGTTCCACCCACTGCATTGAGTGCGATCTTTCTGCCGGTGACCTCGTACGGCGCCTCCCTCCGCCAAGCATCCTTCAAAGCCCTTCAAGTGCGATCGAAGGCCGAAGCCAATCACCCAAGATCGCCTCCAGCCTCAAACCCTCTGCCGAGAAAGCACGTCGTTGCCGCGGTCAGATGTAGGAAAATTCCCCAAAGCATCCGCCAGCGTATTATCTACGGCATAATCTCGTTTAATACCGATGACCCCGGAGCGTTCCATAAGACACTGTCTTTACACCAATACCGCCCCAAGGAATAGCGAAGAAAAGTCGCCTCGTTTAATTTTCGCAAACATATCCAGCGCGACACGTTTAAATACATTCCACATTACGCCCTAAAGGCTACGAGACCTTGCGTCCTTACTTACGCATGCGTCAGAATCCGCTGGCTTGTGCGCTTTGCCCCGGGCCTCTATCGTTTACCTGCCACTGCCCATCAGTGGTCGGGTTTAGTCGCCCGGACGGTTTTAGTGAAGTGCATAAGTACCATTCAGTCAGGTCATTCTATTCCTGCACTTGATGGTGGTTGTGCGCAGGGCGCCCTTGGGCGCGCCGGGCTTGCTAATTCCACCGGTCGACTAACCTGCGCACAGCCGCCACCCTTCTTTTAGTCGAGAACGGTTGCGGCCCCAGATGAGGGAATTAGTTATATGTTCAAGGTTACTCCCAACCCCCCGGATATCGACTCGGTACTCTACGGCGACTCTCTCGACCCCGAAAAGTTGAAAGAGGCGGCAGACCGCGCGCTCAAGCACTACCTGAACCCCGGGGCAACGAAAACGCAGATACAGCCCCGCAAGCCCAGCACGATCTTCACCATCGACGCAGCGGTGGATGACGAAACGTTACTCGTTGAGGCGTGCGAATCCTTGGCATCCGCCAGCGTGATGGTCAGCGACCTCACCGATTTGATGGACGGCCCAAGACGCCAAACGATGCTGGTGCTGCAACGGGTCATCATGTTGGGTGAGCTAGCGGTCAATCGAGTACTGGATAACCACAAGCCTGGGTAGTCGTCAGGTAGTGTTGTGGGGGGCGCCGCAATCGCCCTCACAACCTAAGTCCATGAAGCTCGGTGGAACGTTGGGTTCCGTCAGGCACTGCCAACCGCGTGGGCCTTGTTGCTCCGCCTTCACAACCCTTCCCGAACCGCCCCCCGAATCCCTTCCAGCAACATGGTGAACGCCGGGTTGTCATTGTCCTCGCGCCACACCAGGTGCAACTCGCTTTGCACTCCTTCGCCCAGGTCGATCTCGCGAAACACCACTTGCTTGAACACCACGCTGGTGGCGCAACGCGGTACCAGGGCCAGGCCCATGCCAGCGTTGACCAGCGCCAGGATCGTCAGCGACGACCCCAGCCACTGCACGAATTGCGGCGCGACCCGGGCCGAGCGCAGCATGCCGGTGAGCAGTTCGTTGAAGGGCGGGTAGGCGGCATGGGAGTACATCAGGAATGGCTGCCCATCCAAGGCCTGGACGCTGACGGATTCGGCACTGGCCAGTGGATGCCCGGCAGGCACCGCCAGCACGAAGGGTTCGCGCACCAGGCATTCGGTGGCGTAGCCAGTTTCCAGCAGCGGTGAGCGAACGATGCCCAGGTCGATGCGTCGGGCGCGCAGGGCTTCGTGCTGTTGGTAGGTGTTCATCTCCGCCAGGACGATTTTGACCTGGGGCTGTTTCAGGCGGGCCTCGGCAATCACCTTGGGCAAGAACTCGTACACCGCGCTGCCGACGAAGCTGATGGTCACCGAGCCGATGTCGCCCTGGGCGAAACGCCGGGCCGCCACGGCGGCTTGTTGCGCCTGTTCCAACAGGTTCTGCGCCTCGATGAAAAACGCCCGGCCGGCGGCGGTGAGTGCCACGCTGCGGGTGCTGCGGGTGAACAGCTCGACGCCCAGGTGATGTTCCAGCAATTGAATCTGCCGGCTCAGCGGCGGCTGGGTCATGTTCAGGCGTTCGGCGGCGCGACGGAAGTTGAGTTCGGTCGCCACGGTGGTGAAGCAGCGCAACTGGGCCAGTTCAAACATTGATTCAATCCAGGTATCAATCAAGTGCCAAGTTAGATTAGACGGGAACAATCCACCGCGTCCATCATCGTCCCGTTCCCCACAAAAACAATGATCGGGAGGCACCCCTTGAATAACGTAACGGACTCCACCCATGACAGCACCCTGGCGCTCGCGGCGGCCAAGGTCAAACGTCATGTACTGCCGCTGGTGGTGGTGATGTTCATCGTCAACTACATCGACCGGGTTAACATCGGCTTCGTGCGCAGTCACCTGGAAACCGACCTGGGCATCGGCGCCGCAGCCTACGGGCTCGGCGCCGGGCTGTTCTTCATCGGCTACGCGCTGTTCGAAGTCCCGTCCAACATGCTGTTGCAACGCTACGGCGCGCGGGCCTGGCTGACGCGCATCATGTTCACCTGGGGCGCGGCGGCCATGGCCATGGCCTTTGTGCGCGGCGAGACCAGTTTTTATGTGCTGCGCTTCATCCTCGGCGCGGCGGAGGCGGGGTTCTTTCCCGGCATCATCTACTACTTCACCCAATGGCTACCCGCCAATGAGCGCGGCAAGGCGATGGCGATCTTCCTGAGTGGCTCGGCCATCGCCTCGGTGATTTCCGGCCCGGTGTCCGGCGCCTTGTTGCACATCAGCGGGATGGGCCTGCACGGCTGGCAGTGGATGTTCCTGATCGAAGGTTTCGCCTCCATCGTGTTGTGCGGGTTTGTCTGGTTCTGGCTGCAATCGCACCCGAGCCAGGCCAAATGGCTGACGGCTGAAGAAAAAACCGTATTGATCGCCGCCATCGCCGAGGAGCAACGGGCCCGGGAAGCCGCCCAAGTGGTCAAACCGTCGATGTTCAAGTTGCTGGCCGACCGACAGATCGCGCTGTTCTGTTTCATCTACTTTTCCATCGCCCTGACCATCTACGGCGCCACGTTCTGGCTACCGAGCATGATCAAGAAAATGGGCAGCCTGGGGGACTTCCAGGTCGGTTTGCTCAACTCCATTCCGTGGATCATTTCCATCGTCGCGATGTACGGCTTTGCCGCCCTGGCCGGCAAATGGAAATTCCAGCAGGCCTGGGTCGCAGTGACGCTGGTGATCGCCGCGTTCGGCATGTTCATGTCCACCACCGGCGGGCCGATCTTTGCCTTCGTGGCGATCTGTTTCGCGGCCATCGGTTTCAAGGCGGCCTCGGCGCTGTTCTGGCCGATTCCGCAAGGCTACCTGGATGCGCGCATCGCGGCGGCGGTGATCGCCCTGATCAACTCCATCGGTAACCTCGGCGGCTTCGTGGCGCCCACGGCCTTCGGCTTCCTCGAGCAGACCACCGGGTCCATCGAGGGTGGGCTGTATGGGCTGGCAATCACCTCCCTGGTTGCCGCCGTGGTGATCTTCTTTGCCCGCACCAAGCCGGGCCGCGATACGCCGAATTCATTGTCCGGCCGACCTGAAACCGTTGCCGACACCGTCGCCGGACAACCGGAAAAACCCCAAGCCTTGAACCCTGGCCCATCGGGAGCCGCTGTATGAAGATCAAACGCGTCACTGTCACACCCATCGCCTTTCGCGATCCACCCTTGCTCAACGCCAGCGGCATCCATGAGCCGTTCGCGCTGCGCTCGATCATCGAGATCGAGAGCGACAACGGTTACATCGGCCTGGGGGAGAGCTACGGCGATGCCCCGGCCCTGGCGATCCAGCAGCAGTTGCAGAGCCAGTTGATCGGCCTAGACCCGTTCAATCTCAACCAGTTGCGGGCCATCGTCCAGGCGACCGTCGCCGCGCAGAAACCGGCCAGCGTTGCCGGTGCCGAACTGGCGCCGGGTTCCCATGCGAGCAAGGCAGTGAGCAATGCCTATTCGGCGTTCGAAGTGGCCTGCCTGGACCTGCAGGCCCACTACCTGAACGTGCCGCTGGTGGACCTGTTGGGTGGTGCGATTCGCGACGAGATTCCGTTCAGCGCCTACCTGTTTTTCAAGTATGCCGAGCACATCGATTCGCCGTATCCGCCAGACAGTTGGGGCGAGGCGCTCGACGAACAGCAGATCGTTGCCCAGGCCCGGCGGATGATCCAGGACTATGGCTTCAAGAGCATCAAGCTCAAGGCCGGTGCCCTCGATCCAGAGCATGAAGTCGCCTGCATCAAGGCGTTGAAGCAAGCGTTTCCCGGCTATCCGCTGCGCATCGATCCCAATGCCAACTGGTCGCTGGAAACCTCGATTCGCATGGCCGAGCTGCTGGGCGATGACTTGCAGTACTACGAAGACCCGACGCCAGGGTTGGAAGGCATGGCCGAGCTGCACAAGCGCACGGGACTGGCGCTGGCGACCAATATGGTGGTCACCGATTTCGACGAGTTTCGCCGTAGCGTAGCGTTGAACAGCGTGCAGATCGTATTGGCTGACCACCATTACTGGGGCGGCCTGCGGGACACCCAGGCCTTGGCGAAAATGTGCAGCACCTTCGGCCTGGGCGTGTCGATGCATTCGAACTCGCACCTGGGCATCAGCCTCATGGCCATGGCCCATGTCGCGGCGGCGGTGCCGAACCTGGACTATGCCTGCGACACCCATTACCCGTGGCAGGAGCCGGATGAGGAAGTGGTCAAGGGCGGCAAGCTGCCGATTGTCGACGGCTGCGTGAAGATCACCCGGGCGCCGGGCCTTGGCCTGGAATTGGACCGGGATCAACTGGGCAAGCTGCATGACCAGTTCCTCAGTTGCGGCATCCGCCAGCGCGACGATGTGCGGCAGATGCAGCGCTACCGGCCGGAGTGGAAGATCGTCAAGCCGAGGTTCTGATCCAAAGGTAAGGGGGCCTGCTGCGCAGGCCAGCGGGAGCAAGCTCCCTCGCCACAAAAGCAGCATGATGCAAAACCTGTGGCAGCAAGTTCTCTCGCCATAAAAGTTGGGTTGGACTTCATTCTTGAAGGTGGGTGCAACCCTGTGGCGAGGGAGCTTGCTCCCGCTGGGCTGCGAAGCGGCCCCCAACCAGACAACTCGGTATGACTGCCCAATGAGTTGATCCTCCCAGCCCCTCCAGCGGCCCACACCCAAAGTACCGCACCCGCCAGCCTCGCCGTCTTACACCAAACTGCCGCGCCAGGCCGGCGCTTCCAAAGCATCCGCCAATTGCCTCCAAGGCAGCGTATGACGCGCCCTGGCGCCTTTCGATAATCGCCTCCGACATCCCGTCCCCTGTTGCGGAGCGCGCCATGCACAACAATAAAAATACCTGCCTGCGTTTTTTGCCTGCGGTCATCGCCGGTCTTTCCAGCCTGGGCGTGACGCCTTGGGCCAACGCTGAAATCATGCTGTACGACAAGGACCAGACCACCTTTTCCACCGACGGCTACATCAACGCCTTTTACGTCAACAGTGACGTGGACCGCGCCGGTGAGCAGTACGACCGTCGGCAGGCGCGGGTCAAGATGGGTTTTCTGCCCAACTACCTGGGTTTCAACATGGGCAAGCAGGTCGATGATCTCAAGCTCGGCGCCCGGGCCTCGTTCTGGGTGACCATCAACGACAGCGAAACCAACGGCACCGACACCGCCATCGACGTGCGCCAGTTCTACGGCACCGTGGCCAACCCGGAGTGGGGCGAAGTGCTGATTGGCAAGGATTTCGGCCTGTTTGCCCGCTCCAACATCCTGCTGGACGAACTGCTCGCCGGTTACGGTCAGGTCAGTGACACCCTGGGGTTGGTGGACGGCGGTGGTGTCTCGTTCGGCAACATCGGCAGCGGTTATCCGTACCCGTTCCCGACCTCGCAGATCACTTACCGCACGCCGGTGATGGACGGGCTGCGGGTGGCGGTGGGGATCATGGACCCGGTGGACACCAACGATAACAGCGCCACCGGCAAGGCCTACCAGGAAAACCCGCGCACCGAGAGCGAGATCACCTACCAGTTCGACCTCGGTGGGGCGAAGATCTACAGCTGGCTCAACGGCAGCTACCAAACCTCCGACAACACCGACGCCACCGTTGAATCGGTGACTTCCAAGGGCCTGGGGTATGGCGTGCAGGCCAAGATGGGCGGGTTGTCGCTCACCGGTTCCGGGTTCCAGGCCAAGGGTATCAATCCGTTCTTCACCAACAACGCCGGTGAAGCCACCCTGCGCAATGTCGACAGCAAGGGCTACCTGTTGCAGGGCTCGTACAAGCAGGGCAAGAACCGCCTGGCGCTGTCCTATGGCAAGACCGATGACGACGGCAATGGCGTGGTGGGCAGCGGTGCCGATTACGAAACCCGGGGCATCGCGCTGTTCCACGACATCAACGACAACCTCAAGCTCGTGACCGAGTACAACCAGTTCGAAATCAACGGCCACGACACCAGCGCCCAGAACGAAGACACCGATACCTTTGCGGTGGGGGCGGTGCTTACCTGGTGAGGGTGAAACCCTTCAGGCCTGGCACCGTGGTGGGTCAGGCCGACTTTTGGGGCCGCTTCGCGCCCCAGCGGGAGCAAGCGCCCTCGCCACGGATGGACAGTTCCATGACCGATGAGCTTGCTTGGCTGCGCACATAACCCTGGGGGAGCGAGCTTGCTCGCGATGGGGTCAAGTCAGTCGGCATGGATGTGACTGACCCGCCGCTATCGCGAGCAAGCTCGCTCCCACAGGATGTTTTACAGATGTGCCCCTCCGATCGCTTTTGTGGCGACGGAGCTTGCTCCCGCTGGACTGCGCAGCAGTCCCAGAATCTTGCGGTCGCTGCGCAACCGAGCGGGAGCAAGCTCCCTCGCCACAATGAACACCAACAGGCCTTGATAGCTGTCCCGTGCAGGCCGATCAGAGCTTCGGCAACTGCCCGATCCGCCCCATCATCTCGGTCACGATCTGCAAGTCCAACAGGAATTGCTCCACGGTCTTGAACTCGTTGTCGTTGTGCCCGGTGTACTTGACGTCGGGCATCGCCAGGCCGAATTGCACGCCGTTGGGCAGGTCGTGGACCGACGTGGCGCCAGCGGAGGTGCCGTATTTGTGTTCCATGCCGAGATTTTCAGTGGCGACGGCCAACAGTGCCTTGACCCATTCACCCTCAGGGTTGCGGTACATCGGCGCGTCGATGGAATAATCGAAGGCCACCGCGACCTGGGATTGCTTGCTCCAGGCGGCCAGTTTTTCGGCTATGTCAGTCTTGAGGGCTTCGGTGGTCTTGCCGACGGGTACCCGCAGGTTGACCGCCAGCTTGAAGGTCTTTTCATCCATCCCGACGAACGTCAGGGACGCGGTCAGCGGGCCCATGAACGCATCGGAAAAACCAATCCCCAGTTTGCTGCCCAGATAGTCCAGGCCCCAGTTGTCGGCGGCGTAGCGGGCGGCGTCGGTGATGTGGTTGTGTTTGAGCGCGACTTTGCCGTCCAGGCCATTGATGAAGTCCAGCATCCGCGCCACCGGGTTCACGCCTGACTCGGGTTCGGAGGAGTGGGCGGACACACCGGTGAAAGTCAGTTGCACGTCCTTGCCGACGACCTGGGTGCCCACGTCGAAATTGCCGCCGTTGCGCTTGGCATAATCGGTAGCGGCCTTGAGCAGGTCGGCGGCCAGCTCGGCGGGCTTGTCGCTGGCGAAGGTGGCCACGGACGTCGACGGAATCTGGTTGGTTGCCAGGCCGCCGGTCAATGCGGTGATTTGCGCGCCCTTGCCCTGTGCGGCACGCCGAGTGAAGTTCGCCATGACGGTGCCGTAGCCTTTCTCCGCAATCACCACGGGGTAGCCGCCATCCAGCGCCAGGTTGTAGTTGGGCGTCGGGTTGCGTTCGAAATAATAGGGAATGGCGTCGCCGGTGGTTTCCTCGGTGGTGTCGACCAGCAGCTTGAAGTTGCGTGCCAGCGGCAGTTTTTCTTCCTTGATGATCTTCATGGCGTAAAGCGCCACGACGATGCCGTTCTTGTCGTCCTCGGTGCCCCGGCCATACATGCGGTCGCCCACCAGGGTGACCTTGAACGGATCGAGGCGGGTGCCGTCTTTCAACACCCAGTTTTCCGGCGTGACCGGCACCACGTCGGCATGGGCGTGGATACCGACGACTTCGTCACCGCTGCCGTCGAGCGAAATCTCATAGACACGGTTGTCGATGTTGCGGAAGTTCAGCTTGAACGCCTCGGCCAGGCTTTTGATCTTGTCGGCGATCTTCAGGAATTCCGGGTTCTCGTGCTGGGCAACGCCGTCCTTGCGAAAGGTCGGGATGGCGACCAGTTCCTTCAGCGTCTCGGTGGCGGCTTCGCCGTATTTCACTCGGGCGTAGAGGCCCAGCAGGCGATGGATTTCGTTCTGCTGTTCAGCCGACAGGGTTTTGTTGTCTTGGAAGGCACTGATGGCCGGGCCGAGGTTGGCGGTTTTGGCCAGGTCGCTCTTGGCCACGCTTGCCAGGAACTGCCGGAAATCGGTAACCGAGGTGTCGGCGAAGGTTTTGACGAGGGTCGCGCTTTGTTGGGCGGTGATATTGGCGTTGGCCGACATCGCGAATGACGACAGGCTGGACAGTACGAGGGTGGCAACGGCAAGACGCTTGAACGGGAAGTTCATGGTGGCAGGCATTCCTTTGCAGGGGAGAAGTGTCGTTTTATGAAACAATCACTTACAACCTAACACCATGTGCGCGCGGCGGGGGAGCCCTTTGAACAGGATTTGTCGCCCGGAAAAGCGAAAACGGCGCAGAAATGAAAAATCCATTCCAACCACCCGACACTCAGTGTGGGAGCCGGGCTTGCTCGCGAAAGCGGTGGGTCAGTTTGCATTGATGGTGGATGTGCCGCCGCCATCGCGAGCAAGCTCGGCTCCCACAGGTTTTTCGGGATGTTCACAAATCCTCAGTCCACCACAGATCCAATGTGGGAGCGAGCTTGCTCGCGAAAGCGGTGGGTCAGTTTGCATTGATGGTGGATGTGCCGCCGCCATCGCGAGCAAGCTCGGCTCCCACAGGTTTTTCGGGATGATCACAGATCCTCAGTCCACCACAGATCCAATGTGGGAGCGGGCTTGCTCGCGAAAGCGGTGGGTCAGTTTGCATCGATGCTGATGCAGCTGACGCCATCGCGAGCAAGCTCGCTCCCACAGGGGATCTGTGGCGGATGCCAGTTTTGTGAATACCCACTGCCACAGGTTAGGTGGTGGGTAATGGTTTAATGCGGTGCGCGCGGAATCGTCTTGAGCAGGTCTTCAGGGCTGATGTAACCGACCACGGGTTGCGCCGTGCTGCCGGGCAATGGCAGGTCGAGGATGTGTCCCTTGATCTTGCCGACTACATGCATCTCACAGGGTTTGCAGTCGAACTTCAGCGTCAGCACTTCATCACCGTGAATCAGTTGCATCGGCGCGACCTTGGTGCGCACCCCGGTGACGCCCTTGGCCTGCTTGGGGCAGAGGTTGAACGAGAAGCGCAGGCAGTGCTTGGTGATCATCACCGGCACTTCACCGGTTTCCTCGTGGGCCTCGAACGCCGCATCGATCAACTTGACGCCGTGGCGGTGATAGAAGTCCCGGGCCTTCTGGTTGTAGACGTTGGCCAGGAACGACAGGTGCGATTCCGGGTACACCGGCGGCGGGCTGGTCTCGGCCTTGCGGCCACCGCGCGGGTGGGCGTTGATGCGGGCGGCGGTCAGGGCTTCGATGGCTTCGCGGCGCAACGCCTTGAGCTGCGAGTTGGGGATGAAGAACGCCTGGGGCGCATCCAGCTCGATGGCGGTGGCGTGGTACTCGGTGGTGCCCAGTTGGCCGAGCAGGTCGTGCAGTTGCTCCAGGGCCTGTTCCGGCTTGTTGGCCAGGCCGAAGGGCCCGTCCAGGGCAACGCTGGCACTGATGCCTTCTTCGCTGGTGGCGGTCAGTTCCAGGCGTTCTTCACCCAGGCGCGCGACCCAGGCCAGGCCGACCCGGCGCTCGGAGGAGGTCTTGAGCAACGCTTGCTGCCAGTTGTGATCCAGGTTGCGGCTCAACGGGTGGTTGGGGCGCAATTGGTACATCCCGGCCGGCATCTCGTTGGGTTCGACGCGGTAGCGGTAGCGCTTCTGGCCATCCTCTTCGAATTCACCCTTGGGCTCGGCGATGTTGGCGCGGAAACCGACGACTTCGCGCTTGACCAGCACGTTGAGCCCGTCGCCGTTGGACAACGGATCGAAGGTCACCACTTGCAGGTCGCGCTTGCCGACTTTTTCCACCACGCCCACCGGCACGCCAGTGAACGTTGGCGAGTCGAAGGCGCCGATGTCGATCTTGCGCTCGCTGACGAAATAGTCGGTGCTGCCACGGTGGAAGGTCTTGTCCGGATCGGGGACGAAGAAATGCGCGGTACGGCCGCTGGACGCGCGGGCCAGGTCCGGGCGGTCTTCGAGGACATCGTCCAGGCGCTGGCGGTAATAGGCGGTGATGTTCTTCACATAGCCCATGTCCTTGTAGCGCCCTTCGATCTTGAACGAGCGCACGCCGGCTTCGACCAGGGCGCGGATGTTGGCACTCTGGTTGTTGTCTTTCATCGACAGCAGGTGTTTTTCATAGGCGACTACCCGGCCCTGATCGTCCTTCAGGGTGTAGGGCAGGCGACAGGCCTGGGAGCAGTCGCCACGGTTGGCGCTGCGGCCGTTCTGGGCGTGGGAGATGTTGCACTGGCCGGAAAAGGCCACGCACAGCGCACCGTGGATGAAGAACTCGATGGCCGCATCGGTCTCGTCGGCGATGGCACGGATTTCCTGCAGGTTCAGCTCACGGGCCAGGACCAGTTGCGAGAATCCGGCCTGGTCGAGGAACTTTGCCCGGGCCAGGGTGCGGATATCGGTCTGGGTGCTGGCGTGCAGCTCGATGGGCGGGATATCCAGCTCCATCACCCCCAGGTCCTGGACGATCAACGCGTCGACACCGGCATCGTACAACTGGTGGATCAGCTGGCGGGCCGGCTCCAGTTCATTGTCGTGCAGGATGGTATTGATGGTCGTGAACACCCGGGCGTGGTAGCGGTGGGCGAATTCCACCAGCCGGGCAATATCGCCCACCTCGTTGCAGGCGTTGTGACGCGCGCCGAAACTCGGGCCACCGATGTACACGGCGTCGGCGCCATGCAGAATGGCCTCGCGGGCGATGGTCACGTCGCGGGCGGGGCTGAGCAATTCCAGATGATGTTTGGGCAAGGACATTTGTTTTTAGTCAGGCTGGTCACGGTCGAAGCGCGCATTGTAGCCGCCAGGCGCCTTACAGGCACCTGTGGACTTGGGTTTGCGCGATTCTGACCGATGCGCGGCGCTCCCGCGGGTTCACTCCGGCGTCGAGTCGGCGCTGCACCAACGGTTTCGCCCGGTATTCTTGGCCAGGTACAAGAAGGCGTCGGCGGCCTTGATCAGCATGGCTGGGGTGACGTCCTCGCCCCTCGACTGGCAGGTGGTGATGCCCGCGCTGACGGTCACCAGGCCCAGGGGATGATCGCCATGTTCAATGTTCAAGGCTCTGACGGCTTCGAGGATTTGCTGGGCGACCTTGGCGGCACCGGCACTGTCGGTGTTGGGCAACAGCACGGTGAACTCTTCACCGCCGTAGCGGACCGCCAGGTCGCCCGGCCTTTTGATGGTCTGCCCGATCGCGGCGGCAATCGCCCGCAGGCAATCGTCGCCGGCGGCATGGCCGTATCGGTCGTTGAAACGCTTGAAATAATCGACGTCGAGCATGATCAGGGCCAGGGACGAACCCTGGCGCCTGGCCAGGCGCAATTCATTGGCCAGGGCCAGGTCCAGCCGCCTGCGGTTGCCCAGCCCGGTCAGGCTGTCGGTCAGCGCCATGTCGCGCATGGCCTGGTGGGCACTGCGAATCTGCTTCTCCATGGTCATGCGGTAGCGCAGCTGGCTCAACACGATGAGCCCGAAGCCCACCAGTATCGCGATCAGGAAAATCAGCACCAGACCGGTCTTGAACAGATCGCGGCGCCAGGGCGCGATGATCGATTCGCGGGACAAGCCGGCTTCCACCACCAGCGGATAGGTGGTCAAGGCCCGGTAGCCGTACAGGCGCTCGGTGTCGTCGACGACGGCCCTGGCTTCGGCGACCCCTTGGTTGGAGGTGGGTAAATGTTCCCTGAAGATCACGCTGTTCACGAGGCTCTTGCCAATCACCGACGCGACGAAGGGGCGTCGGACCAGGATCGTTCCGCTGCGCTTGGCCAGGACCAGAGCGCCTTTGCCATCGATTTTGAAGTCGCCGTAGTAGTCGACGAAATAGCTGACCTTCACGGTCCCCAGCAATACGCCGGCAAACGAGCCATCGGGGTTGTTCAGGCGGCGAGAAATGGGAATGATCAGGTCGTTGGTGGAACGGCTCTTGACGACATCGCCGATGCGCACGCCTCGATCCTCGTGGGTGCGGTGGTATTGGAAGTAGTCGCGGTCGGCGTTGTTCGCCATTTCCGGGATCACTTCCTTGTCCGTCACCAGCCATTGACCGTCCGGGCCGTAGATAAACAACCCATGCAGTTGCGGCATGATCGCCGCTTGCTGCACCAATAGCTTATGGATACGCGGGACGTCCATGTTCTGCAGGCCGTCGCCCTCCACGCGCTCGGCGAGGGCAGCGGTGACCACGTCCACTTGTCGAATGGTGTCTTCGGCGTGTTGGGCCGTCGCCCGTGCCAGGTTCGTCACCGAATCCCGGGCAGACGCAAACGCGGCGCGGTAGTCGCGCCAGGTCCGCCAGCCTTCGACGGCCAGGAAGGCGATGACGACCACGAGCATGAAACTCACGGTCAGTCGAAATGCTGCTCCGGCCCGCACAGCCTGCAGCGAGAAGGCTTCATCGGGGCTTTCGATCTTGGGCTCTGGCTGCTTGCGTCCAAGCATTGACGTATCCTTTCCACGACGGGTCCGCACTTTTCACGGCGCAGCCTATCCTATTCGAATTCAGCATGTTAGCTAACTGCGACGAGGCAGGTACAAGCGGCGGCACACGATTGGGGAGAAAGGTTTCATGAAAGTCGGCGTCATTTCCGATACCCACGGCCTGCTGCGCGCCGAAGCGCTTGCCGCGCTGCAAGGCTGTGAGCGGATCATTCATGCCGGTGATATTGGCAGCCCGGACATCCTCGACGCCCTGGCTTCCATCGGCGAGCTGCACGTGGTGCGCGGAAACAACGATCTGGAGGCCGAGTGGGCAGGGCACCTTGCCGATTGCCTGCAATTCGACCTGGGGGGATGGCCGGTACTGCTGGTCCATGACATCGCGGATGTGCCGACGCCCCTCGACCCGAGCGTGAAACTGGTGATCACCGGCCATTCCCATAAACCGCTGATCGAATGGCGGGGCGAGCGGCTCTACCTCAACCCTGGCAGCGCCGGCCGGCGACGGTTCAAGTTGCCGGTGACGCTGGCGCTGCTTGAGGTGAGTGAACAGGCGATCGAGCCGCGACTAGTCCGGTTGTTGGAGTGAGCCCGTTTACCTGAAGTACTTGTCGACGTAGGCCTGGATTTCCTTGCGCATGAAGCGCTCGGATTCATCGGCCCGTTCCTCCCAGCCGAACACGTCGGAAAGCACCTGACGGTTTGATGCATTCTGAGCCACCGCTATCGCGAGCAGGCTCGCTCCCACAGGGGATTGATGGTGGATGTAGAGATTGCGGCCAACCGGCAACAGTGTGGGAGCGAGCTTGCTCGCGATGGCGGCATCAGATTCGACATCATTGTTGGCTGACAATCCGCATTCGCGAGCAAGCCCGCTCCCACAGGGGACTTGAGCCACCGGAAGGTCGGGGAGGACCAGGATCAAATGTGGGAGCGAGCCTGCTCGCGAATGCGGTGTGTCAGTCAACCTCCATATCGACTGACTTGACGCCATCGCGAGCAGGCTCGCTCCCACAGGTCTCGGTTATTAAGCCTCTTGGCCTGCTTGGGCCTTGGCCAGGGTCGGATAGTCCGTATAACCGCGTTCCTCGCCCTGATAGAACGTCGACGCATCAGGGGTGTTCAGCGCCTGGCCCCGTTTGAACCGTTCCACCAGGTCCGGGTTCGCCAGGAACGGTGTGCCGAACGCCACCAGGTCTGCTTCGCCGCGGCTGATGGCGGTGGCGGCGCGTTCGGCGCTGTAGCCGCCATTGGCGATGTAGGGCCCGCCGAAGCGGCGCTTGAGTTCCCGGAAGTCGAACGGGCCTTCGCCCAGTTCCACGATGTGCAGGTAAGCCAGGCCATAGCGGCTGAGCATCCTGGCGGTGTAGTCGAAAGTCGCTTGTGGGTTGCTGTCGCTCATCGAGAAGTAACTGAAGATCGGCGACAGGCGCACACCGACACGGCTGGCCCCGAAGACTTCGATCACCGACTCGACCACTTCCTTGAGGAAACGGGCGCGATTCTCGATCGAGCCGCCATAGGCATCGGTGCGTTGGTTGGTGCCGTCACGCAGGAACTGGTCGATCAGGTAGCCATTGGCGCCGTGGATCTCCACGCCGTCGAAGCCAGCCAGCTTCGCGTTGGCTGCAGCCTGGCGGAAGTCGGCGACCACGCCGGGGATTTCATCGAGTTCCAGCGCCCGTGGCAGTTCATAGGGCTTGAGGCCTTCGGGGGTGTAGATCTCGCCATCAGCCTTGATCGCCGAGGGGGCTACGGGTTGGGCGCCGTTGACTTGCACCAAGGGATGGGAAAGACGGCCCACGTGCCAGAGCTGCAAAAACATCTGCCCACCCTCGGCATGGACCGCGTCGGTCACCTGTTTCCAGCCAGTGATTTGCTCAGGGGTGAAAATCCCTGGCGTTCTCAGGTAACCCTTGCCCTGGGCCGACACCTGAGAGCCTTCGCTGATGATCAGGCCGGCGCTGGCGCGTTGGCTGTAGTACTCGGCCATCAGGGCCGTGGCCGCATCACCTGTTCCTGCGCGGCTGCGGGTCATCGGCGCCATGATCATGCGGTTTTTCAGGGACAGTTTGCCGAGTTGAGTACGGGAAAACAGAAGATCGAGACCGATGTCAGTCATGATTCACCTTTAAGGGATCGGTTAAGAACAGGGATTGAGTCGAGGGTCGGTCAGCCCAACCGACCCTCTTGCTGCAAGAGGGCGCCGATGCGCTGGATTTCTTTCTCACCTTTCTCCAGAGCCGCCACGCTGGTGTGCACCGAGTAGTGGCCCATCACTAAGTCATGGGGATGCTTAACCGCCGAACCGAGCACAAAGGACGTCGCGCCCCGGGCCACGATGTCGATGGCCGCGCCGGACTCTTCGAATACCACCATTTCCCCGGCATTGACGTTGCCGCCCGCATCGAGGCTGCCGCTGTTGACCGCCAGCCAGGCAACGCTGTGCCCGGCCGGCGGCGTGTAGCGCCAGTGCTCGTTGTCCTGCAATTGCACGGCGAGGTAATTCATGCCCGCTGGCGCCGTAACAGGGCTGCGGGTCGCTCCGTATTGGCCGAGCAATACCAGCACCGGACCTTCCTGAGGGATCTCGGAGGGCGCCAGGTAGAGGCTGTGGGGCGGGGCATTTTCTTGCGCCGCCGGCAGCGCCACCCAGAGCTGGAAGCCTTGGATCGGAGAACCGGCGACCGGCCGCCCGCTGTGCCATACACCGTTGCCGGCTTGCATCCATTCCACGCCGCTGCTGGGCAGTGTGCCGGATTGGCCGGTGGTGTCTTCGTAAATCACCTGGCCTTCGATCAGGTAGGTCAGCGTGGCGATTCCAGAGTGAGGGTGCATGCCGAATCCCCTTTGCATGGCGTCGGCCTTGGCCGCAATGCGATCGAGAAACACGAACGGCTTGCAGAGCTGGCCCAGGTCGCCGGGGCTCATGAGTCGGGTGATCGGCCCGTGGCTGCTGCCGGACGTGCGATGGACGATAGCGCGCGGCGGCGCGGCGACGATGCTGTTCATGGGATTGCCTCCAAGTCATGGGCGTTGGGCCTCGATGGGAGAAGGATAAGTGCCTGCCAGTGGATTGATTAGCCGATACAATCGGATTGAACTCATCCATTAAACGAAGGAATGTCGGCGCTATGCTCGATCTCAACGATGTCGCGCTGTTTGTCCAGGTGGTCCGCAGTGGCAGCTTCGCCGAGGCGGCCAGGCGCTTGGGCATGCCTGCCAACACCGTCAGCCGCCGGGTCCAACAGTTGGAGGCGCAGTTGGAGTCGCGACTTCTGCAGCGCTCGACCCGCAAACTCACGTTGACCCAGGTGGGCCAGGGGTTTTATGACCGCTGCGTGGAGGCGGTGGATGGTCTGATGGATGCAGGACAGGAACTGATGAAGGGCAGCGAAGAGCCCAGCGGCCTGGTGCGCATTGCGGCGCCGGCGGATTTTTTCGATTTTTTCCCGATGGAATGGGTGGCCGGCTTTTTAGCCGCACACCCTCGTGTGCAACTCGATTTTGTGCTCAGCGATGCCCGTGTCGACCTGATTGCCGACCGCATCGACGTGGCCTTTCGCGGCGGTCCGCTGCAGGACTCGGGGTATGTCGGTCGCCAACTGCTGCAGAACGACGGTGATGGCATGGTTGCCAGCCCCGCCTACATTGCCGCACGCGGCGCGCCGCTTTCGCTGCAGGACCTGGCTCACCATGACGGCGTGAGCTTCGCCCACCCCAGCGGCTTGACCGACTGGCGCCTCGTCGGCCCGGACGGCATCGAGGCGCACGTGCAGATCGCCAGTCGCTTCCACGCCAACACCGCCCAAGCGTTGCGCAGGGCGACCGTCGCCGGTCTGGGCATTGCCGTGCTGCCGGGAGCACTGAGCGCCCTCGACCTGGAAGCCGGCAGGCTGGTGCGCGTGATGCCGCAGTACCAACGCAGCGGCTTCGGCCTGAATGTGCTGTATCCGAGTCGGCGGCAGTTGCCGCTGGCGGTTTCGGCGTTTATCGGGTTGGTGATGGAGAAGCTGGAGCTCAAGGCGTTTCCGGCGCGGATGCAGTGAATTGGCCAATGCGATCTGTGCAGCCCAGCGGGAGGAAGCTCCCTGGCCACAAAGGCATTCCATATCCAGGAGGTGGATGTCAGTGGTAGCGGCTACCGCGTGCATCGACCTTTTTGACGCGCCGCCAAATCGCTCTTGTGGCGAGGGAGCTTGCTCCCGCTGGCTGCGCAGCAGCCCAAAAAAAGCTGAACGCAGCCTTCCTGACAGGCTTCGGTGACGGGTTTGGGGCCGCTGCGCAGCCCAGCGGGAGCAAGCTCCCTCGCCACGGGAGCGACGTGCTCCAAGTCTAATAAGATGTGCTTTGTTGCCGTGATCATCACGCTCGGGCAGTAGCCCATTTTTTTCCTTCCCAGCAACGACAAAAACCCTCGTTTCGCAAATCCCCGCCTGCCAACACAATCGCCTCGACACCTCATCTCGATCATCGCAACCGCAGAACAACAAGAAAACCGAACCCGAGGCGGCGCCATGCCGGCCTGAATCAAACCTATTGTCGGAAGTGCACAGACATGCCTGTTGAAACCCTACGCATCGATACGCTTGTTATAGGCGCCGGCCAGGCCGGCGTGGCCATGAGTGAGCACTTGAGCCGGCAAGGCGTGCCGCATCTCGTCGTGGAGCGCAGCCGCATTGCCGAGGCCTGGCGCACGGCGCGTTGGGATTCGCTGGTGGCCAACGGGCCGGCCTGGCATGACCGCTTTCCGGGGTTGGAATTCGAAGGGCTCGAACCGGATGCCTTCGCGACGAAAGACCAGGTGGCCGATTACTTCGAAGCCTATGCCCGCAAGTTCAACGCACCGATCCGTACCGGCTTGGAGGTCAGGGGTGTCGAGCGCAATGTCGGCCGTCCGGGCTTCAGCGTCGAAACCTCCGAAGGCCTGATCGAAGCGATCCACGTGGTCGTCGCCACCGGGCCTTTCCAACGGCCAGTGATTCCACCGATTGCGTCGGACATGGCAACGGTCACCCAGCTTCACTCGGCCCAGTATCGCAACCCCGGGCAATTGCCCGAGGGGGCGGTGTTGGTGGTGGGCGCCGGGTCGTCGGGGGTGCAGATCGCCGATGAACTGCGGCGCACTGGCAAGCAGGTCTATCTCTCGGTGGGGGCCCACGATCGTCCACCCCGGGCCTATCGCAACCGCGATTTCTGCTGGTGGCTGGGCGTGCTGGGCGAATGGGACGCCGAGGCGGTCCAGCCCGGCAAGGAACACGTCACCATCGCCGTGAGCGGTGCCCGTGGCGGCCATACCGTGGATTTTCGCCGGCTGGCCCACGAGGGCATCACCCTGGTGGGGCTGACGAAATCGTTCAACGGCAATGTGGTGACCTTCGAACCGAATCTTGCCGAAAACATCGCACGCGGCGACGAAAACTACCTGGCCTTGCTGGATGCCGCCGATGCCTACATCGCCCGCAACGGCCTGGACCTGCCGCTCGAACCTGAAGCCCGCCACCTGCTGCCCGACCCGCCATGCCTGACCCAGCCGATCCTGGAACTGGACCTGGTCGCCGCTGGCGTGACCAGTGTCATTTGGGCCACCGGCTACTCGGTGGATTACAGCTGGCTGAAGGTCGACGCCCTCGGCGCCAATGGCAAACCTCGGCATCAGCGTGGCGTTTCCAGCGAGCCTGGCCTGTATTTCGTCGGCTTGCCGTGGTTGTCACGTCGAGGCTCGGCGTTCATCTGGGGTGTCTGGCATGACGCCCGGCATATTGCCGACCACATCGTGAAGCAACGCATTTACCTCGCCTATCAAGATGCTGCCCAGCGCCAGGCCCCGGCGCTCGACAGCGATTCACACCGTTCGAAAACCAGTCTCTCGGGAGTCCGCTGATGCCTACTCACACACGTATTCGCATGTTCAATACCAAGGACACCTACCCGAACCAGACGCTGGACAACGACCTGTGCCAGGCCGTGCGCGCGGGCAACACCGTCTACGTGCGCGGTCAGGTCGGCACCGATTTCGACGGGCGACTGGTGGGCCTTGGCGATCCTCGCGCCCAGGCCGAGCAGGCCATGCGCAACGTCAAGCAATTGCTGGAAGAGGCCGGCAGCGACCTGAGCCACATCGTCAAGACCACCACGTACCTGATCGACCCGCGTTACCGCGAGCCGGTGTACCAGGAGGTCGGCAAGTGGCTCAAGGGCGTGTTTCCGATCTCCACCGGGTTGGTGGTCAGTGCCCTGGGCCAGCCGCAGTGGCTGATGGAAATCGACGTGATCGCGGTGATCCCTGAATAAGGAGTGGAGCATGACCTTTTCCATCGTTGGACGCTGTGCCGAAACCGGTCAGTTGGGCATTGCCATCAGTTCCTCGAGCATTGCCGTCGGCGCCCGTTGCCCCTGGTTGCGCGCGGGCGTCGGTGCGGTGTCGAGCCAGAACATAACCCTGCCGGCCCTGGGACCGCAGATTCTCGATGAACTGGCCGGCGGCTTGGCGGCACAAGCGGCGCTGGAGCGGACCCTGCCGCGCAACGGCTACAGCCAATACCGCCAGGTGGCGGTGATCGACGCCGAGGGCCGCACGGCGATTTTCAGCGGCGAGCATACCCTGGGCACCCACAACGCGGTGGCCGGTGAGCAATGCGTGGCGGCCGGCAATCTGTTGGCCAACGCTGCGGTGATCGAGGCCATGGTCACGGCCTTCGAACACAGCGGTGGCTGTCTTGCGTCACGCTTGATGAGCGCGTTGCAGGCCGGGCAAGCGGCGGGCGGGGAGGCCGGGGCGGTGCATTCGGCGGCGCTGTCGGTGGTCGATGACCTGACCTGGCCCATCGTCGATCTGCGGGTGGACTGGGCCGAGGAAAACCCCATCGACGAGCTGGAAAAGCTCTGGCTCGCCTATCAGCCGCAATTGCAGGATTACCTGACCCGTGCGCTCAACCCGACCCTGGCGCCGAGTTATGGAGTGCCGGGTGATGAGTGAGCTGCGCAGCCGGGCGTTGCTCGAACGGTTGGTGGGCTTTGCCACGGTCAGCCGCGATTCGAACCTGGCCTTGATCGAGTTCGTGCGCGACTACTTGCAAGGGCTCGGCGTGAACAGCGAGCTGATCTACAACGCCGAGCGAACCAAGGCCAACCTGCTGGCGAGCATTGGCCCGGCGGTGCCCGGTGGCGTGGTGTTGTCCGGACACACCGATGTGGTGCCGGTGGACGGGCAGGCCTGGACGGTCGATCCGTTCTGCCTGACCGAGATGGACGGCAAATGGTTCGGGCGGGGCACGGCGGACATGAAGGGCTACCTGGCCTCGGTGCTCGCGGCGGTGCCGGTATTCTTGTCCAGCCCGCTGCGGCGACCGGTGCACATGGCGTTTTCCTATGACGAAGAGGTGGGGTGCCTGGGCGTTCACAGCTTGCTGGAGGTGTTGGTTCGGCGAGTTCCGCAACCGGCGCTGTGCCTGATTGGCGAACCCACCCAACTCCGACCGGTGCTGGGGCACAAAGGCAAGCTGGCGATGCGTTGTCATGTCCGAGGGGTGGCCTGCCATTCGGCCTATGCCCCTTACGGGGTCAACGCCATTGAGCAGGCGGCGCGCCTGATCGGGCGGTTGGGCGAGATCGGCGCGCAGTTGGCCGAACCCTCACGGCACGACCCGCGCTTCGACCCGGCGTTTTCCACGGTGCAGGTCGGGGTGATCCACGGCGGCACGGCACTGAACATCGTCCCGGCCGACTGCCGTTTCGATTTCGAAGTACGCGCCTTGCCGGATTTCGATCCCCATGGGGTGGCCGAGCAATTGCAAGGTTATGCCGAGCAGAGCCTGCTGCCGGCAATGCAGGCGGTGGCGCGGGATACGGCGATCCGCTTTGAACCACTGTCGGCCTACCCGGGCCTGGCCACTTCGCCCGACAGCGCGGCCGCTCAACTGGTTGCGCGGCTGTGCGGCAGTGACGCCTTCAGCACGGTCGCCTTTGGCACCGAAGGCGGCCTGTTCCACCAGGCCGGCGTGCCGACGGTGGTCTGTGGTCCCGGCAGCATGGACCAGGGGCACAAGCCCGACGAATACGTGAGCGTTGAACAAATGGCTGCCTGCGATCGCTTGATGGATCGCTTGGCGAGTCATCTTTGTGAACCCAATGATTGCTGACCGCAAGGCTGCCTGAGGAGGACGATTTCAAGGGAAGGAGATTCCTGGTGGTCAGCCAGGCGACAACGAACAGGCCGACAAGAGCCTTTGCTGTAGACCATACCGCCCGTGTTTACGGTCACCTTTGAGTCCCGTCACCGGCTCGTGCGGGCGAGCCGGTATTTTCGAGGAACCGCTTCATGTCCAGATCCTTGCGTTGCAATATTGCGTGTGCATTGGCGTTGTTGAGTTCCAGCGTCATGGCCGCACCCCAAAGCTTGACCGTGATTTCCTTTGGCGGCGCCACCAAGCAGGCCCAGGACAAGGCCTACTTCCAACCTTTCAACGCCAGCGGTGCAGGAAGCATCGTGGCCGGCGAATACAACGGCGAACTGTCGAAGATCAAGGCCATGGTCGCGGCCGGTCACACCAGTTGGGACGTGGTCGAAGTGGAAAGCCCCGAGTTGCTGCGTGGTTGTGAGGAGGGCTTGTTTGAAAAGCTCGACCAGACGGCCCTGGGCGACCCGGAGAATTTTGTTCCGGGCGCACTCACCGAATGTGGCGTGGCCACCTATGTCTGGTCGATGGTCCTGGCCTATGACCAGAGCAAGCTCGCCAAGGCGCCCAAATCCTGGGCGGATTTCTGGAACGTTGCCGAGTACCCGGGCAAGCGCGGTCTGCGCAAGGGGGCCAAGTACACCTTGGAAATCGCCTTGCTGGCCGATGGGGTCAAGGCGCAGGACCTGTACAAGGTGTTGAACACCCCTGAAGGCGTATCCCGGGCATTCGCCAAACTGGACCAGATCAAGCCGAACATCCAATGGTGGGAAGCCGGCGCCCAACCGGCGCAATGGCTGGTGGCGGGGGATGTGGCGATGAGTGCGGCCTACAACGGGCGTATTGCGTCGGCACAAAAGGAAGGCATGAAACTGAGTATTGTCTGGCCCCAGAGCCTGTACGACCCGGAGTACTGGGCCGTGGTCAAGGGCACGCCGAACAAGGCCCTGGCGGAGCAGTTCATTGCCTTTGCCAGCCAGCCGCAGACCCAGAAGGTGTTTTCGGAAAACATCCCTTATGGGCCGGTGCACCGCAAGACACTGGCGTTGTTGCCGACGGCGGTACAGGAACAGTTGCCCACCGCCGAGGCCAACCTGGCTGAAGCCCAAGCCGTGGACGCGGAGTTCTGGGTCGACCATGGCGAGGAACTGGAACAACGCTTCAATGCCTGGGCGGCTCGCTAGGCACCGAATCTGCGGCGCCCCCCGTGTTTTTTGTGGCGAGGGAGCTTGCTCCCGCTGGGCTGCGCAGCAGCCCCAACACTGTTATCGCAGTGTGTCAGATTGAACCAGTCGGTTGGGTTTGGGGGCGCTTCGCACCCCAGCGGGAGCAAGCTCCCTCGCCACGGGTTTAGTGTTTGGCTGGGGGTGGTGTGGGTTATTCAAATCCCATTATTGGCGACCACCCACCTGCGGTGAACACCTACCTTTTGTGGCGAGGGAGCTTGCTCCCGCTGGGCTGCGCAGCAGCCCCAACACTGTTATCGCAGTGTGCCAGATTGAACCAGTCGGTTGGGTTTGGGGGCGCTGCGCACCCCAGCGGGAGCAAGCTCCCTCGCCACGGGTTTAGTGTTTGGCTGGGGGTGGTGTGGGTTATTCAAATCCCATTATTGGCGACCACCCACCTGCGGTGAACACCTACCTTTTGTGGCGAGGGAGCTTGCTCCCGCTGGGCTGCGCAGCAGCCCCAACACTGTTATCGCAGTGTGCCAGATTGAACCAGTCGGTTGGGTTTGGGGGCGCTTCGCACCCCAGCGGGAGCAAGCTCCCTCGCCACGGGTTTAGTGTTTGGCTGGGGGGGTGTGGGTTATTCAAACCCCATTATTGGCGACCACCCACCTGCGGCGAACACTTACCTTTTGTGGCGAGGGAGCTTGCTCCCGCTGGGCTGCGCAGCAGCCCCAACACGGGTTATCGCGGTGTGTCAGGTTGAACCCGTCGGCTGGTTTTGGGAGCGCTTAGCAGTCCAGCGGGAGCAAGCTCCCTCGCCACGGGTTTAGTGTTTGGCTGGGGGTGGTATGGGTTATTCAAATCCCATTATTGGCGACCACCCACCTGCGGTGAACACCTACCTTTTGTGGCGAGGGAGCTTGCTCCCGCTGGGCTGCGCAGCAGCCCCAACACTGTTATCGCAGTGTGCCAGATTGAACCAATCGGTTGGGTTTGGGGGCGCTTCGCACCCCAGCGGGAGCAAGCTCCCTCGCCACGAGTTTAGTGTTTGGCTGGGGGTGGTGTGGGTTATTCAAACCCCATTATTGGCGACCACCCACCTGCGGCGAACACCTACCTTTTGTGGCGAGGAAGCTTGCTCCCGCTGGGCTGCGCAGAGCCCCAACACGGGTTATCGCGGTGTGTCAGGTTGAACCCGTCGGCTGGTTTTGGGAGCGCTTAGCAGTCCAGCGGGAGCAATCTCCCTAGCCACGGGTTTAGTGTTTGGCTGGGCGTCAGGCCAGCCATTGCCTGAACTGTTCCTTGCAGTAGTCGACAAACAACTGGGCCGGTTTGGTGAGGTGCGCGCGCTTGAGCCAGCCGGCCACCAGCGCCGAACCTGTCACGTCCTCGGCGATGTCGACGCACACCAGGTGTTGCCCATCGTAGGTGCAGGTGGCGTGCGGACGGGTTACCAGTACGGCAAAACCGAAGGACTGGCCGACCATGCCTCGCACCATCTCGATGGAGGGCGAGCTGAAGACAATGTTGGGGGTCAGGCCCAGCTCTTCGAAGATGCTCACGAAATAGGTACGGCTGGGCTGCACATCCAGCAGGATCATGGGTTCGAGGGCCAGGTCGCGCAGCGACACCTGGGCCTGATCGGCGAAGCGATGGCCCGCCGGCAATAACGCGTAGGGGCGTTGCGGCGCCGTCAGTGCTTCGGTCTCGATAGTACTGTCGAGGTCGTGTTCATAGAAAATCGCCAGGTCGAAACGCCCCCCCGTGAGGCCTTGCACCAGCTCTTGCTGTTCGCCATCCTGCACGCGGATTTCCACCCCCGGGAAGCGCTCGCGAAAACCGGCGATCAGCCGCGGCAGGTAGAGCGGGGCGACGGTTTCGAAGCAGCCGATGTCGATCTGCCCGCTGACCACATCGTTATCGGCCAGTGCGTTCTGCTCGAACTCCCGAGCCATGCGCAACAGTTCCTGGGCCTTGCGATAGAAACGCGCGCCGCCGGGCGTCAACGAGACTCCCTGGGCGTGATGACGAATGAGCAACTGCACGCCGAAACTGTCCTCCAAGCCCTTGATGGCGGAGGCGATCGACGGCTGGGCGATGTACAGCTTGCGGGATGCTTCGGCGACGCTGCCACATTCGACGGTGGTGACGAAGTACTTCAGCTGACGCAAGGAATAGGACGCCACGGCACACCTCGATCCGGATGATTTCTGCCTACCTTACCTTGTGCACGGAGGGCGGTGGGCGGGCATTGATACGGATTTTGCTGGGCAGTGACGATATTCAGGCTGGCTTGGGGACGAGCGCCGGGAAAAAAACGCCTGCCCAAGGATCGTTGGCAGGCGTCTGGGAAAGACCGGCACAGACAGGAGGAACTGGCCGGGGGCGGGAACGGGGTCAGGCCACCGGGATCGACGGGTCGGCGGCGGCCAGGGCGGTCGCGCGATCAGCCGCGGGCGGGTAGATCCACACGCTGTTGAT
Source organism: Pseudomonas sp. FSO-7 (assembly GCF_059579345.1). Classification (NCBI taxonomy): domain Bacteria; kingdom Pseudomonadati; phylum Pseudomonadota; class Gammaproteobacteria; order Pseudomonadales; family Pseudomonadaceae; genus Pseudomonas; species Pseudomonas sp. FSO-7. The sequence goes on from NZ_CM184193.1 coordinate 3,076,909, forward strand.
CTGGGTCTTGAGGTCCTTGGCTTCCTGCCCGACCAACTTGAGCTGGCGATCCCAACCTTCGGTATACACCGCGCCCCAGGCACCCAGGTCCAGGCAGGTCACATACTTGGGTTGGCTGTAGGCCATCGGCGCGACGCCCAGCAAGTCGGCCGCCGCGTTGTTGCCGGCATAGCGGCCCAAGGCGATGGCGTGCTGGCAGGACATCGCCGCGTAGTTACCCAGGGTGTCGGTGGCGGCGTAGGCCACGTCACCGGTGGCGAATATGTCGTTCTGGCCCAGGACTTTCAGGTTGGCGTCGACGTGCAGGCGACCCTGGCGATCACGGGTGCCGGGAATCTGCTGGGTCAACGGACTGGCGCGGAAACCCACGGTCCAGATCACGGTATGGGACTCGATACGCTGGCCGTTCGACAGGGTGACGCCACCGGCATCCACCGACTCGACCGAGGCGTTGAGGATCCACTCGATACCCAGGTGCTCGGACGCTTCGACAATGGACGGGCGAATGCCGTCGCCCAACGCTGCGCCAATCTGCGGCCCGCGATCCACCACGATGACCCGGATGTTCGCGTCCTCGCCGAGGACAGCGCGCAGGCGTGCGGGCATTTCGGTGGCGGTTTCGATCCCGGTAAAGCCGCCGCCGGCCACCACCACGGTGTTGCGGGCCGGGCTGTCCGGCAGATTTTTCAGGGACTTGATATGGGCTTCGAGGCGGATTGCCTGTTCGATTTCATCAACGTCGAAGGCATGCTCGATCATGCCTTCGAGGTCGGGGCGAACCAGATGGCTACCCGCCGCGAGCACCAGGCGGTCATAGCCCAGGGTGCCGTGGGTACCGAACACATCCACATAGCCAACCCGCTTGTTGTCGACATCGATACTGCTCGCCGAACCTTGTACGAATTTCACGCCCACCGCGTCGAACAGACCACCCAGCGGCGCGGCCATGGTGTGGACGTCCGGCTCGTAGAAACGAGGGCGAATGCGCAGTTCAGCCTGGGGGGCCAGGACGCTGATCTGCACGTCATGACGATCGTGTTGGTCCAGCAGCCGGGCCGCGCTCAATGCGCTCCAGACCCCGCCGAAACCTGCGCCAACAACCAGAATATGGTGTTTCATGATGAGCTCCCGAAGACAAAATCGATACGTTGAATTGTTTAACTGTTTCAGCGTGACCGTGTCGCGAAGTACTCCAAAAGCGCCTGGCTGCAATGAATTGCCATCGAGCACATTCAGTTTCGGTTCGCTGTAGGGAAGCTTATTGGCAGGACCTGTGTTTAACACTTCTACATAGGGTCATTGCGCTTATGCCTGGGTAGGGGAGATCTATACGAAGGTATGAGGACGCGGCGTAATCAAGCGGAGCGGGCAAGTACCGATTCGATACAGGCGATCAATTCAGCGCAGTCGAAGGGTTTCGGGAAAAACGCCACCGGCTCGGGCACACCCGCACTGACACGGGGTGGCACGCCAGGGTAGCCGGTGATGAAGATGATCGGGATCTGAATGCCCAGGGTCGACAATCGATCGTACATCTGAATGCCCGTCATGCCAGGCATTTGAATATCCGATATCAGGCACGCGGTGTTTTCAAGTTCGCAGGAAGATAAAAAATCCAAGGCACCCGCGTATGTTTTAACCCGATATCCGTGGGAACGTAACAAGCCATCCAATGCAATTCGAACAGACTCATCGTCATCAATGATTGAAATAATTGCAGTGTTGGACATGTCGATACCTGGGGTTGATATCAGGTGGCCATAAAGGCGCCCGTGTCACTGCAAGATACGCCGTCCAATGGTCCCGCCAAGTATACGTGGGTATGAACTTTCTACTGTTCGATACAGCATTCCCCCGGAATGCTTAAATCGTCGCCCGCAATTCACGCGGTGACAGGCCATAGTGTGAGCGAAAGCGCACCGCAAAACGCGAGGCCGAGGCGTAACCGCAGGCACCGGCAATTTCACCAATGGGACGAGACGTTGTCTGTAACCATTGCAACGCTGTCGCCAGGCGAACGCCCTCCAGAATGCTCCTGAAACTGTCCCCTTCATTCGCCAGTTGGCGCCGCAACGTCGATTCACCCAGGTTCAGGTGTTGCGGCCCCGCGCGCATCTCCCGGTCATCCCACTGCAACAGTTTTTCCCCCTGTCGCACTCGGCACAAGGTGGTCACGAACACCGGTACCCTTGACAAGGTAAGGGGCTGCCGCGCCCGTATGACACACGCATCGATAATGTTTTCCCGGTGCTGTATGCCGTCACAAGGGCGCATCGTTCTTAACGTCCGTAAGTTGAAGTAATGGTCGCTTTGGCCAGGACGTTGGCATTGAGCATGTACCCAACCAAGGCGCCACTGGCCTCACCGTCGAGTGGTAGCTTATCTACTTTTAATGCCCATACGGTGAATTGATAGCGATGGGGTTTATCCCCTACAGGTGGACAAGCCCCGCCAAATCCCGGCTGGCCATAATCGGTTCGCCCTTGTACTGCGCCGGCCGGCAGGTTCGCGCCCACGCCTCTTGGCAAGCCATGGGTAGATGTGGGCAGGTTGACCACCGTCCAATGCCACCAACCGCTACCGGTCGGTGCATCGGGATCATAGACCGTGATCGCGTAGCTTTTAGTGCCTGCGGGGGCATTTGCCCAGGAAAGCTCAGGAGACGTGTTGCCACCTTCGCAGCCGAAACCTTGGAACACTTCGCGACGGGTCAGCGGGCGGTTGTCAGCAATATCCCGGCTGGTCAGTGAGAAGTCGGCAGCGTATCCACCGAGTGATACTGCCAAAGTAAGTGCAGGCAGGATTGATCTGATTTTCATCGCGATTCCATCTGGATCTTAAGTGAAGTTCGAGTCTAGGTTGAACAGAGAGGGGGGACTGTGCCGAAACGCTCGGCCAAAGTGCCGAAATGCTCGATTCACTATCGGCCTGTGTTAGTCAGACGCCATTCCAGCACCTGGGCCATGCGCACCAGCTCGGCGAACGAGCCTGCGCACATCTTGCGCATCGCTTGGCCGCGGTGAATCTTGACCGTGATTTCGCTCAAGCCCAGTTCCCCGGCGATCTGCTTGTTCATCAGGCCCGACACCGCCAGCGCCATGACCTGCTGCTCCCGGGGCGTCAATGTGGCGTAGCGGCCAAGCACTTGCTGATGGCCGCGTTCGGACTCGCGCCGCTGGCGGTCCTGGTGATGGGCGGCGGTCACGGCGTCGATCAGGTCCTGTTCGCGGAACGGTTTGGCGAGGAAATCCACGGCACCGGCCTTCATCGCCCGCACGGTCATGGCGATGTCACCGTGACCGGTCATGAACACGATCGGCAGTTGAACGTTGGCCGCGACCAGCGCCCGTTGGCAATCCAGGCCGCTGGTGCCTTGCAGCCGCACATCCAGGAGCAGGCAACTGGGCTGGTCGGATCTGGGATGGTTCATGAACTGCGCGACCGAATCGAACAGGTGCACCTGCAGGCCGATGGAGCGCAGCAGGCTGCCGAGGGATTGGCGCAGCGGTGCGTCGTCGTCAACGATATAGACGATGGGAGCGTTGTCGATGACCGGACCCGAGGACTGTATGGAGTTCATTGCTCGCCCCCCGACAGAGCGGTGCTTGTGAGCCGCGGCAGCGCGAACCTGAACGAGGTGCCTTGGCCGGCCTCGCTGGTCGCCCAGATCCTGCCGTCATGGAAGTCGATGATGGACCGGCAGATGGAAAGGCCCATGCCCAGGCCGTTTTCCTTGGTGGTAAAAAACGCATTGAACAAGGACGGCAGGACCTCGGGGGCAATGCCGGTTCCGTGGTCAGTCACCTCCAGCAGCACGTCGTCAGCCTCCATCCAGGTGCGTAGGTGCAGGGTTCGTTCGTGTACCTTGACCCCGTCCATGGCGTGACAGGCATTGATGATCAGGTTGATGATCACTTGCTGCAGTTGCACCCGGTCCGCGCTGACCTGGCTGTCAGTCGCTGCCAGATCCACCTTCGTCCGGACTTTATGATGCGCCAGTTGCTGCTGGACCAGGTTCAGGGTCTCGCGGACGATGTCGTCCAGCCGCTCGGGCTGGCGCGACGGGTCGCACTTGCGCGACAGCGCCCTGATACCGCTGATGACCTCGCTGGCGCGACAGCCGTTGGCGACGATTCGGTCGAGGCAATCCAAGGCTTCCCCGAGATCGGGTTCCGGACGTTCGAGCCAGCGGCGGCAGGCCTCGCCACTGCTGGTGATGGCCGTCAGTGGCTGGTTGACCTCGTGGGCAATGGACGCGGCCATTTCCCCCAGGGAGGTCAAGCGCGTGACATGGGCCAGTTGGCTCTGTGCGCGGAACAACGCTTCTTCGGCCTGCTTGCTGGCGGTGACGTCCATGAGTGCGCCGAGGTACTGGAAACGACCATGCTGGACGAGCAGGGGGCTGGCGATCATGTGGATGTGCTTGATGCGTCCGTCAGGCATCAGCAGCCGCAGCTTGACCTCGATCTGTGGTTCGCCCGCGGCGGCCTGTTGGAAAACCCCGCGGGCCAACTCCAGGTCTTCAGGATGGGTGCGCTCCAGCATCATCGACACCGTCGGCGTCTTGCTGGGCGAGTACTCGAAAATACGTGCCGATTCCTCCGACCAGGACAACGCTTGTCGATCACCGCGAAAGCCCACGCTGCCGGTCTGGCTCAGGCGCTGGGCGCCGGTCAGGTAAGCCTCGTTATGCCGCAGGCTGTCGGAAGCCTGCTTGCTGCGCAGGGCCAGGAAGGCAATGGCGGACAGTGCGGTCAGGCAGCGGAAGAAGCCGGTGGTCGATTCCCAGCGGTGATAGCCGCCGTTGTATAAGAACATTGCGGTGAGCAAGCCCATGCACATCAGCGCGACGGTGATCACCAGGTTGATGGAGAACAGGTTGGCCGCCATCAACAACAAGGTGATGTACAGCAGGGTCGGGGCCAGGTCGGAGTGGGTTTCGGCGTTGATGATGACGATCCCGCAGGCCACCACCAGGCCCACCGCCCAGCCCAGGGCGTTGACCAGCGGGTGGGTGCTGATGCCCATCGACAGTCGCGGCCCCCTCTGGCTTGGGCTGTATCGAAGGCTGTCATACACGTTCTTGAGCATTGCGGAGGGTAGAGGCACGCTGGCAGACCTTCTGTTTTTACGTGGTCTCGCTCTGGGGTGTCGGGGCGACAGAGCATCGATTCGTATCTTACGAAGCGCCGCTTTGCCTGAGGTAGGACATAAAACCCTGAAATCCCGCCAGACCGTGCCAAAGAGGGGGGCCGCTTCGCACCCCAGCGGGAGCAAGCTCCCTCGCCACAGGTTTTGTGTTTTGTCCGGCGGTGACGTGGGTTGTTCAAATCCCATTATTGGACCACCAACCTGTGGCGAACACCGCCTTTGTGGCGAGGGAGCTTGCTCCCGCTGGGGTGCGCAGCGCCCCCAAAACCAGCCGACGGGTTCAACCTGGCACACCGCGATGACAGTGTTGGGGCCGCTGCGCGGCCCAGCGGGAGCAAGCTCCCTCGCCACAAAGGCAGTGTTCGCCACAAAGTCGGTGTTCGATACGGGGCCGGGTATATACCGAAGTATCGATGACGCCGCCCAAAGGGTGAGTCGAGTGTCCCCATGTACAACAGACCTAGCGCGCCTCGGGGATTACGCTTTCAACACCTCGTCGCCATAGGCCTTGATGGAGGGCGCAGGCGATGATCTTGTCCACTCCTGACTCAAAGGCCTGGCGCCTGGGGCGACGACGATGATGAACAGAAATGACCTGCGTCGTGCTGACATCAATCTGCTGGTGGTCTTCGAAACCATGATGCACGAGCGAAACGTGACCCGTGTCAGCGAAAAGCTGTTTCTCGGCCAGCCAACGATCAGCAGCGCCCTGGCACGCTTGCGGTTGATGTTCGACGATCCCTTGTTCATCCGTTCGGGGCGGTTGATGGAACCGACCTCCCGGGCGCGGGAAATCTTCTCCAACCTGTCACCGGCCCTGGACGGCATCGCCGCCGCCTTGAGTCGCTGCCAGGCGTTCGAGCCAGCCACCAGCGAGGCGACCTTCCATATCGGCCTTTGCGATGACGTCGAGTACGCGCTGCTGCCGGAGTTGTTGCGGCGCCTGCGGGTCGAGGCACCGGGCACCACGTTGGTGGTGCGCCGGGCCGATCAATGGCAGGTGTCCCAGCTGTTGGCCAGCGGCGAGATTTCCCTGGGCATCAGCCCGACGCTGGAGCTGCCCGCCAATGCCCGGCGCAAGACGCTGCGGCCTATTCGACCGATGCTGTTGCGCGCCGATTCGCAGCCCGGCGAACTGACCCTGGACGAATTCTGCCGTCGGCCCCATGCCGTCGTGTCGTCCATGGGCAATGTCATCGATGATACGGACCGCGCGTTATGCCTGATGGGCCGACAGCGCCGAGTGGTGTTGACCGTGCCGCAGTTCAGCGCCTTGCCCGTGCTGCTGGCCGAGAGCGACATGATTGCCATCGTGCCGGATTACGTTGCCCTGGCGATGGCGATGACGACCGGCATGCGGGCGCAAGCGGCCCCGATCTGCTTGCCCCAGCACGAGCTGTCGATGGTCTGGCGCGGCGCCTCGCACAATGATCCGGGGGAGCGTTGGTTGCGTTCTCGTTGCAGCGCGCTTCTGGCCGAGCAGGACGACGCGCGGGAGCGATCCAAGCGAGTGGCCTGACGGAACAGTTGCAAGAGTCTCGCGCTCAGCGGGAAAACCGGTTGCGATATTCCCGAGGTGAAATCGACAGGTGACGCTGGAAGGTGTGGCGCATGCGTTCCTCGTCACCGAAGCCGCAGGATCGGGCGATCTGGTCGATGTTGCGCTGGGAGTCTTCCAGCATTCGCCGCGCGGCCTCAAGGCGGAACAGCTCGATGGCTTTGGCCGGGGTTCGGCCAGTCTGGCGTTTGTAGACCCGGGCAAAGTTGCGCGGGCTCATCCTGGCTTGGCGGGCCAGTCGTTCGACGGTGAGGGTGTTGTCGTCCAGGTGCTCGGAAATCCACACGTGCAATTCGTCGAAGCCGGCGCTCTCCTGCATCTGCAATTGCAACAGTTGGCTGAACTGCGCCTGCCCGCCGGGGCGCTTGAGAAACACCACCAGCTCACGGGCCACCTGCAGGGCCACGTCGCGACCGCAATCGGCTTCGACCAACGCCAGGGCCATGTCGATGCCGGCGCTGACGCCGGCCGAGGTCCACACGTTGTCCTGCTGGATGAAGATCGCATCGAGGTCCACCTCAACCGACGGGAAACCGCTCTTGAGCATCTCGCACATGGCCCAGTGGGTGGCGGCTCGGCGTCCGTCCAGCAAGCCGGCCTGGGCCATGAGGAAAGTGCCGCTGCACACCGATGCGGTGCGCCTGGCCTGGACCGAGGCCTTGCGCAGCCATTGCACCAGGTCGACACAATCGACCATCGCCTGTTGTATGTCCGGGGCGCCGGGCACAATCAGCGTGTCAATGAGCGTCCCGTCGAGTTCATGCAGGGCACGGGTCTCCACGACCAGGCCTTCGGCGCTTTGCATCAATCCGCCTGCCAGGCTCGCGGTGTGCATGGCGTAGCCGGGCAGGCCGCGTTCGGTCATGGCTTTGGTGGCGGCCCAGAACACGGTCTGGGCACCGGTCAGGTCCAGCAAACCCATCTGCGGATAGGCCAGGAATACCAGGGTGCGCGGCTGGGAAAGGGATTCGGCGGCGATGCCGACATCCAGGGTCATCTCATTCATGATCGCTTCGCGCTGGGTGTTCATCAGGGGAGGTGTGCAAGGTTATCAAGTGATCGTGTCCGGGAGTGCGATTTCATGGACCCGGATGTCGGACATTTAGGTGCTATTGATATGCTATTCAGGTATTTAAATTAATTTTCTTATAGCTTTAAAGTCGTGATCTGCAGTCTTTTCCCCTTACTGTGAGGTTCACCCGACCATGGCTTTCAAGCGTTCCGCGCTCACCTTGTTGGTTTCCCTGGCGGCCTCTGCGCTGCTCAATCCCTTGGCCCACGCCGAAGGCAAGATCAGCATCGCCCAGCAATTCGGCATCGGCTACCTGATCCTCGATGTGGTGCGTGACCAGCAGCTCATCGAGAAGCATGGCAAGGCCCAGGGCCTGGATATCAAAGTGGACTGGAACAGCATTTCCGGCGCGACGGCGATGAACGAGGCCTTGCTGACCGGCGCCCTGGATGTGGTGTCGGCGGGTGTTCCGCCGATGCTGACGATCTGGGATCGGACCCGCGGCAAGCAGAACGTCAAGGCCATCGCCTCGCTGGGGTCGATGCCCAACTACCTGCTGACCAACAACCCGCACGTCAAGAGCCTCAAGGACTTCACCGACAAGGATCGGATCGCCGTCCCGGCGGCGGGTGTCGGGTTCCAGTCGCGCACGTTGCAGATCGAAACCGCCAAGGTGTTCGGCAACGATCATTTCAAGAAATTCGACGACATCTCGGTCAGCCTTCCGCACCCGGATGCGACGGCGGCGCTGATCGCCGGCCAGTCGGAGATCAACTCACACTTCTCCAGCCCACCTTTCCAGTACCAGGCACTGCAAAGCCCCAACGTGCACAAGGTGCTCAGTTCCTATGATGTGCTGGGCGGGCCGGCGACGTTCAACGTGCTCTACACCACGGAAAAATTCCACGACGAAAACCCCAAGACCTACAAGGCGTTCTACGACGCCTTGGTGGAAGCGCAAGGCATCATCAGGGCTGACAAAGCGGCCGCTGCCCAGACCTACATCCGCGTAGAACAGTCCAAGTTGCCGCTGGCGCTGGTGGAAAAAATCGTCACCGACCCCGAAATCGACTTCACCGTCGTTCCGCAACGCACCTACATCTATGCCGAGAAACTGCATGAACTGGGCGTGTTGAAAAACAAGGCCGACAGCTGGAAGGACTATTTCTTCGAAGAGGCCCATGCCGACGCCGGCAGCTGAATCCGGGCCGGTATCCGTTTTCGGCACAATTGCACGACCGGCCCGCGGGGCGGAATGGAACTTGCCTGAGCTTTGACCCATAAGCCCTGGAATCATCAAAGGTCGGGTCAATGAACAATGACAACATGGCGCAGCCAGCGGTCTCGTCGGAGGGGTTGCCGGTGCTGCCGATCAATCGGTTCCGCACCACAGACATCGATGAGCATGCCCGGAACATGGGCGGTTGGCAGGTTTGCTATGACCAGTTGACCCCTGGGCGCTTCGACGGCGAGTTGATCGAGTTCCGCTCGGAGTGGATGCAACTGGTGCGCGACCGCTCTAATCAGGCCCTGACCAAGCAAGGCATTGCCTGGGAGGGCGCCATCACCTTCAGCGTGCCGCTGAGTGCGGACGGGCCGGTCTTTTGCTCCGGGCACCCGATTGTCGAGCCCAGCCTGTTGGTCGCCCGTGGCCATAACCTGCCTGAGCTGCGCACGCCCCAGCATCTGGATCTGCTCGGTGTCGCCATCGACGAGCAGGCGTTGGAGCATGTGCTGGAACGTCAAGGCAGCCGCTTTCGAATTACCGATCTTCCCAAGTGTTACCGTCTCGGCAACTCGACGCTGCCCGCCGAGCTTGCGGCGTTATTCGATGAGCTTGAAGGGGGCGAGCAGGGGCGTGACTCATTGCTGGGTTACGAGTCGATTCGTCGTGGCCTGCGTGACACGGTGATGCTGCACATACTGGAACTGGTGGCGCCGGACGAGGCCCCCCCGCTCAGCCCCACGGCGCGCAAGCGCATGGTCGATCGCGCGCGGGAGTACGCCTTGGCCCATGTCGATGAGCCGCTGTCGATCCTCGACTTGTGCAATCACATCGGTGCCAGCCGACGCAAACTGCAGTATTGCTTCCAGGAAACCCTGGGCATCAACCCCGTGGCCTATTTGCGGGCGTTGCGCCTCAATGCCGTGCGCCGTGAACTGCGCAATGGCGATCAGGTGCTGGGTGTGCAGGAGGTGGCGGCGCGCTGGGGGTTCTGGCACTTGAGCCGGTTTTCCAGCGACTATCGGGTGCTGTTCGGCGAGACACCCTCCCAAACCCTGCGTCGCACGCATCTGTGCTGAAAACGGATAACGGCTGACCGGCCGCCTCCCTAGGATGACCCCGACACCACATGGTTGGAGGGGCATTCGATGTACCAAAATAAAAAAACAAACGCCTGGCGCTGTACTTGGCTGACCTTGGGACTGATCGGCGCATGCGGCGCTGCCCATGGCACCGAAAACGGAGCGCCGACCACGGCGGTCGGGGTCTACGATTTCGGCGCGGGCATGATGCCGCCGGCCACGCCCTTTGGCACCGTCGGCCTGCGCACCGCGTTCTATTCGGCCAATGTGCAGAAAGATCGCCACGGCAAGTCCGTGGACAACAATTTCTCCCTGGATGTCTTGTCCATCGGCGTCGCTTACATGCGCATGACCGATTACACCGTGCTGGGCGCCAAGTATGGCTTCGGTGCCGTCGTACCGTTCTTCCAGATGGACGCTTCGGTACAGGTGCAGACTCCTGTCGGCCCGCTGGACCTTGAAGCCGATCCGTTCCGCATGGCCGACATGCAGGTGCTGCCGGTTATCCTGCAGTGGACCCTGTCGCCGAATCTATTCGTCAACGCCCAGTTCCAGATCCAGGCTCCCACCGGTGACTACGACAAGGATCGCTTGATCTCACCGGGTCTCAACCACTGGACCTTCTCGCCGATCCTCAACGCCACGTACATCTCCGACAGCGGCTTCGAGGTGTCTTCCAGCTTCGAAGCCGACATCAATACGCGCAACCACGCCACCGACTACAAGAATGGCGTCGAGTACCGTCACGAATTCGCCGTGGGCCAACACGTCGGCCCGTGGACCGTGGGCGTGGGTGGCTACTACTACCGGCAATTCACCGACGACGATGCACCGGGCCTGGAGACGGGCAATCGTGCCCGGGTGTTGGCGGTCGGGCCGGCGGTGAGCTACTTCAAGCCCGGCATGCCCCCGGTGTGGCTGCATGTCTACAAGGAGCTCGATGCGCGAAACCGCGCCGAGGGCTACACCACGGCGCTGCGTATTTCTCACAGTTTCTAAAAGGGGCTCGCCATGAACCAATCAAGTTCCGTTTCAAAGGCGGCCACCCCGGCGCGCCAAGCCAATTGGCGCGAAGGCGGGGTGCTGATGCTGGGCAGCAGCCTGACGATCATGGGCGCGGTGATGGTCACGCCGATCCTGCCCCGGTTGGGCGCCGAATTCGGCCCCTTGGAACCGCGCGCCGATCTGCTGGTGCCGTTGGCGATCACCGGCCCCGCTCTGGCTATAGCCGTGTGCGCGCCTTTGGCGGGCTGGTTGGCCGACCGGGTCGGACGCAAGGCGTTGCTGGTGATTGCCACGCTGCTCTACGCCTTGCTCGGCGCGTTGCCGGCCCTGCTCGATAGCCTGCCGTCGATTGTCGGTGTGCGGCTGTTGTTCGGTTGCACGGAGGCGGCGGTGATGACCTGCTGCGCGACGCTGATCGCCGACTATTGGCAGGGCGAGGAGCGGCTGCGCTACGTCAACCGGCAGGTGGTGACCATCGGCCTGGTGGGCGCGCTGTTTTTCGTCGTGGGCGGTGTGCTCGGCGAGCATTCGTGGCGTGCGCCGTTCCTGTTGTATCTGCTGCCGCTGCTGCTGGTGCCGGCCATGATGAAAGTGCTCTGGGAACCACCGGTGGCGAAGCGGCAGAAGGTCGAGCAGGGCGTCGATGAGTCGGCTCCGGCCAAGGTCGCCGTGCTGCCACTGCTGGTCGGCTACCTGATGATCCTGGGCGGCATGGTCCTGACGTTCATCATGCCGATCCAGGCGCCGACGCTGTTGGTCAGCCTGGGCATCACCTCCAGCACGATGATCGGCCTGGCGGCGGGCCTGAGCCTGTTGGCGACCTTGGTCGGTTCGCTGATGTGGCCGTTGCTGCGCCGTCGCTTCGGCATCGCCGGTTGCAACGCGCTGTTGCTTGGCCTGATGGGCCTGGGGCTGTGGCTGCTGATGCGCGGGCAAAACTACAACGAAGTGTTGGTGGCGGTGTTCATCCAGGGCCTGGGGGCCGGGCTGCTGGTGCCCAACGTGATGGCACCGGTGATGAATGCCTTGACCGCCAGCACCCGCGGCCGGGGCTTGGGCGGGTTTACCTCGTGCCTGTACATCGGCCAATTCGTCAGTCCGCTGGTGGTGGCGTTGGTGGTTGTCTTTGCCGGTGACCTGCGTCACGCCATCCAGTGGCTGGCCCTGGCCAGTTTTGCCTTGGCGCTGCTCTGGGTCATTGCCGGCCTGCGCGCACGGAGCCAGGGGCAGGCGAGCACCGTTGGATCACATCAATCGTCGTGACATAAGGAATCTGGAACATGGGTATGCAAGACATCCACCATCTGATGGACAGTGAAGATGCCACCGCGCTGGCCGAGTGGGTCAGGCGTGGCGAGGTCCAGCCCGGCGAACTGCTGGAAACCGCCATCGAGCGTCTGGAGCGGGTCGAGCCGCAGCTCAATGCGGTGGCCGAGCGCTTGTACGATTCGGCCCGGCAGACGGCCCGCACGCCACAGGTTGGCCAAGGCCTGCTGGCCGGTGTGCCGACCTTGATCAAAGACCTGTTTTCGCCGGTTCACGGCGCGGCGATGACCAACGGTTCTCGCGCACTGGGTGACTTTCGTGCGGATTTCGAATCGGAAGTCGTGACGCGTCTGCGCCGTGCCGGATGCCAGGTGATGGGCGCCAGCACTTCGCCGGAGTTCGGCACGTCGTACTCCACCGAGTCCGTGCGCTTCGGTGCCACGCGCAACCCTTGGAGCGGCGAGCACAGCGCCGGTGGTTCCAGTGGCGGCGCGGCGGCGTTGGTGGCGGCCCGCGTGGTGCCGTTCGCCCATGGCAATGACGGCGGCGGTTCATTGCGTGTGCCGGCGTCTTGCTGTGGCGTGTTCGGGTTCAAGCCCAGTCGTGGCTTGATGCCGTCGGGGCCGATAGTGGGCGAGGGCTGGGCGGGGATGGGCACGCCTCATGCGATCACCCTGTCGGTGCGCGACAGTGCGGCGCTGCTGGACGCCACCGCCGGGATGGACCTGGGCGCGCCCTATGCCGCGCCGGTCCAGGCGTTGCCGTATGTGATGGCGGTGCAGGCTGATCCCAAGCCGCTGCGCATTGCCCTGGTCGAGCAGCTCGGCCCTTGGCCCACCGCGCCGCAAAGCCTGCAGGCCGTGGGCGAGGCGGCCCGGTTGTGCGAGGCCCTGGGGCACCGTGTCGAGCCGGTGAGCCTGCCGGTGGGGTTGCTGGAGTTTCTCGACCATGTATTCACCATCATTGGCGCCAGCTCTCGTCACTATGTCGACCTGTTGGGCCAGGTGCGTGGGTTTGCCGTACAGGCGGAAGAACTGGAGGTGCGCACCCGGATTATCTTGCGGGACAAGGGCAACGTCAGCGGCGCCCAGTATGCCGCGGCGGTGGAATGGATTCATGCCCTCGGCCGGCAGTTGGCGGTGTTCATGCAGGATTACGACGTGATCCTGACCCCGGTCCTGACCCGCGAGCCGGTGCGGATTGGCGAGCTGGATCTGCAGGATGTGTGCATGAGCCTGGATGAACTGATCGAGCGCTACCACAGCTATTCGCCGTTCACCGCGCTGTTCAATGCCAGCGGCCAGCCGGCGATGTCAGTGCCATTGTCCTGGAGCGCCAATGGCTTGCCGATGGGGGCGCATTTTGCCGGTCGCTTTGGCGAAGAGAACACTTTGCTGGCCCTGGCCGCCCAACTGGAGCGCGCTCAACCCTGGCGCGGTCGGGTCCCACCGGTCAACGCCTGCCGGCGTTAAAACTGTGGGAGCGAGCCTGCTCGCGAAGGCGTTGGGTCAGTCGGCATCATGGTTGGCTGATAGTCCGCTATCGCGAGCAGGCTCGCTCCCACAGGGGGATTTGTGGTGGTCGCGGATGCCTTGGGCGACTCGGAAAAAAACTGTGGGAGCGAGCCTGCTCGCGAAGGCGTTGGGTCAGTCGGCATCATGGTTGGCTGATAGTCCGCTATCGCGAGCAAGCTCGCTCCCACAGGGGGTTTGTGGTGGTCGCGGATGCCTTGGGCGACTCGGAAAAAACTGTGGGAGCGAGCTTGCTCGCGAAGGCGTTGGGTCAGTCGGCATCATGGTGACTGATAGTCCGCTATCGCGAGCAGGCTCGCTCCCACAGGGGGATTTGTGGTGGTCGCGGATGCCTTGGGCGACTCGGAAAAAAACTGTGGGAGCGAGCTTGCTCGCGAAGGCGTTGGGTCAGTCGGCATCATGGTTGACTGATAGTCCGCTATCGCGAGCAGGCTCGCTCCCACAGGGGGATTTGTGGTGGTCGCGGATGCCTTGGGCGACTCGGAAAAAAACTGTGGGAGCGAGCTTGCTCGCGAAGGCGTTGGGCCAGTCGGCATCATGGTTGACTGATAGTCCGCTATCGCGAGCAGGCTCGCTCCCACAGGGGGATTTGTGGTGGTCGCGGATGCCTTGGGCGACTCGGAAAAACTGTGGGAGCGAGCTTGCTCGCGAAGGCGTTGGGTCAGTCGGCATCATCGTTGACTGATAGTCCGCTATCGCGAGCAGGCTCGCTCCCACAGGGGGATTTGTGGTGGTCGCGGATGCCTTGGGCGACTCGGAAAAAAACTGTGGGAGCGAGCTTGCTCGCGAAGGCGTTGGGTCAGTCGGCATCATGGTTGGCTGATCCTCCGCTTTCGTGAGCAGGCTCGCTCCCACAAAGGGATTTTTGCTGGGTAGGGCTCTGGGGTTGTACCTGAGCCCTTGAAGGTCAGTAGCGGATCATCACCGACTTCAGTTCGGTGTAGTCATCAATGAATGCACTGCCGAATTCACGGCCCATCCCGGAAGATTTGCTGCCGCCAAAAGGCACGGCCGGGTCGAGCAGGGTGTGCATGTTCACCCATACCGTGCCGGCCTCGATGGCGGGGACCATGCGCAGGGCCTTGCCCAGGTCGTTGGTCCAGAGGCTGGCGCTCAGGCCGTAGGGCGTTTCGTTCATCAGTTCCAGCAGTTCCTCCTCTGTGTCGTACGGGAAGAACGTGGCGATCGGGCCGAAGGTTTCTTCGTTGAGCAGGCTGTCGTCGCGGTGATTGGCGAGGATGATGGTCGGCTCGACGTAGCACCCCGGCCCATCGATCAGCTTGCCGCCGTGGACGATGGTGTTGTTCTGCGCGCGGGCCTTGGCGAAGAATTCCGCGAGTTTTTGCTGATGCTGGCGGTTGGTCACCGGGCCGAATTCGGTGCGTTCGTCCAGGGGCGAGCCGATGGTGAGTTTGCCCAGGCGCTGGGCCAGTTTGTCCATGATCGACTCGATCTGCGAGCGATGGACGAAGAACCGTTCCGCCGCGGCGCAGATTTGCCCCGAATGCAGAAAGCCCGCCTCAATGATCCCGTTGACCGCCACCTCGGGGTCGATGTCACGCAGGAACCCCGCCGCATTTTTCCCGCCCAATTCCAGGGTCGCCCGGGTCAGCCCGGCGCCCATGGCCGCCTGGCCCACCGCCAGGCCGGTGGGCACCGAACCGGTGAATGAAACCTTGTGGGTGCCCGGGTGTTCGATCAGCCCTTTGCCCACCTGACCACCGCCGGTCAACACGTTCAGGGCACCGGCCGGCAGGCCGGCTTCCATGGCCAGTTCAGCGATGCGCAGGATGGTCAACGGGGTGAACTCGCTGGGCTTGATGATGATGCTGCAGCCGGTCACCAGGGCTGACGCCAGTTTCCAGATGGCGATCATGGTGGAGAAATTCCACGGCACGATGCCGACCACCACCCCGACCGGTTCGCGCAAGGTAAACGCGGTGTAGCGTTCACCCGCGAAGGAGGGCAACGAAGGGGTGATCGTTTCACCATTGATCTTGGTCGCCCAGCCGGCGTAGTAACGCAGGAAGTGCGCGGCCTGGTCCACTTCGAAGGCCCGGGAGATGTGGATGATCTTTCCCGACTGGCAGGTTTCGATCTGCGCCAGTTCTTCGCGGTTGCGTTCCAACAGGTCCGCCAACTTGAGCAGCACATGGCCGCGCACCGCCGGCGCGGTTTGAGACCACTGCTTGAAGCCGCGCCGGGACGACTCCACCGCCGCATCGATGTCGCTGGGGTTGGCGTCGCTGACCTGGGCGATGACTTGGCCGGTGGCGGGGTTGACGACGTCCAGCGTCTGGCGGCTCTGGCTTTGGACGTAACCACCGTCGATGAACAGGGCGTGAGGTCTACCGAGGAAGGCTTCGACCTGAGGCAGCAGGGCAATATCGCTCATGAGGGTTTCCTGATCGCGAACAAGGGAAAACCCGAGCGTAATCCCGACACGACCGCCCGGCTTGACTGTGCCTGCCGCGCGGTATGTCTGTGGCTGCCAGCCCGGGCGGCTGGCAGCCACAAGCAAGGTCCCGTGCAGGCAGGGACAAGCCAGCATGGCCGGTTTGCGATCAGATCCGGTTTCGACTTGATGGGCAAAGGGGCAGGCGATGTTTCTCCAGACCAACAAACAGAAACTGGCGTTGATCACACAGGTGCAGCGTGTGCTGGCCGGCGAAGCGGAGGCCACACCGATGCTCGACGCCTATCCGCCACTGCGGACGGTCCTTGAGCAGTACGCGAGGCGAATGGCGAGCGTCACTGCCCACTTGCACCAGGCCGAGGCACAAGTGGAAGCGCAAACCCTGCGCTGGCAGCAAAGCGAACATGAGTTGCACCTGGCTCGCCAGCAACTGGAGCAAGCCCGCGAGCGTGCGCAGGAGATTGAGCGTCGTCTGGATGAACACGGCCAGCAACTGCAGCAACATCGCCAGGACGCGCAGATCTGGGAGCTGCTGCAGTCGACCCTGACGGAAGGTTGCTGGGACATTACCGTGGTCGACGGCGATCTCCAGCACCCGGCCAGTGGCATGCGCTTTTCCAGTCAGTTCCGCTCGTTGCTGGGTTATGGACCCGACGACTTGCCCGATGGCTGGGATGCCCAGGTGGGCATCACTCACCCGGACGACCTGCCGAAGATCATGGCCATTTTCGACCGGGAAATCCTTGGTGCCCAGGGCCGCGGTGAATACGTCTTCGAATACCGCATGCGCCACAGGAGCCGGGATTACATCTGGTGCCGCGAGCGCGGTCGGGCGGTACGCGACCCGCACGGGCAATTGGTCCGGGTCATTGGTGCGGTGCGGGATATCAGCGATGAGCGCTCGGCCCAGTCCACTCATCAGCGCATGCTGGAGCAAAACCAGGTGACCTACGCCCAGATTGCCACGGTGGTGGGGGTGATCAAGGGCATTGCCGACCAGACCAATCTGCTCGCCTTGAACGCCGCGATTGAAGCCGCCCGGGCCGGTGAGGTCGGGCGGGGGTTTTCGGTGGTGGCCGATGAGGTGCGCAAGCTGGCGCAAAGCACCCGGCAAGCGACCCATCAGATCCAGACCATGTTGCACCAGCACAAGCAATAAACCGACCGGGGGCTGCCGTTGGGGCAGCTCCCGATACGCTCAGAAGGGAACCGCCACCACCAACTGGCTGTAGACGTTGGTGCCGTTGCCTTCGACCTGATTACCACCGTTGTCGGCATCCTTCTCCGGCTTGTACAGGCCCACCAGCGGCGTGACGATCAGGTGTTCGTTCACCGCCCATTCCACGTACAGGTCCAGTTCCTGCGCGTCGAGGTTCAGCGCTTCACGGGTGTGCAGGGTCTGGTAGTCGAAGAACAGCGCACCGATGGTCACGGTTTGCGTCGGCTTGAGCTTGAGGCCGACGTGCTGGATGGCGGTATTGCTGTTGAACGGGCCGGCATAGTTGCCCGCCACTTCACCCTGGAACCAGGTGCCATAGCCACGGTTCTGGCCGTTGAACATCGAGTCCCAGTCCTTGGAGTAGCGGCTGTAGCGATAGGTCAGGTCCGGCGTCCAGGGCTGGTCGGCGAAGGTGTAGCCGGCTTCGGCGTACCAGGCTTTCTCCGGGCCCGCGTCCTTGTCCTGCCAGGCGTACTCGAAGGAGAAGTGGGCATTTTCGATGCCAGCATTGCCGGCGCCGCGCAGGCTGTAGATGTCGATGCCTTCGCGCTGCTTCTGGAAGTCACTGGCGTAGCGGTCATCGACATCGATGCCATGGATATAGGTCAGCCCCAGGGTGCCAGGCGCGGTGGTGTATTCCAGCGTGCCGGCGGCCATCTCGGTGTTGGCCTGGGCGCGGTTGTCGGACTTGATCCACATCAGGCTGCCATGCACGCCGTCCTTGCCGCCCAGGCGCAGCACGGCGGTTTCGTCGAAGGCATGCCGGGCGGCCAGGTAATAGGCGCCGCCGCGGTTGAGTTCGCCATCGGCCACGCCTTTGCCCAGGTTCAGGCCATCGTCGTTGATGATGAAGCCATCGCCGAGGGTGATCACTTGGCGGCCGTAGGACAGGTCGACACCGTCCTTGCCCAGTGCCGGGAACAGGTCACCCGAGCGCCAGCCGGCAAAGGCTTCGTCGAACTTCGTGGTGCGTTCGGAGCCGTCGCTCAGGCCGGCCGCATCGCCATCGCCCCAGGTGCCAGAGCTGACCAGGTTGGCCGTCCCGTAGACACTGCCCAGGCTGCCGAGTGTCTGGTCGATACTCAGGCCATACTTGATGAAGCCTTCGCGCCAGCTCGAACCACCGGCGGTGCCGTCGTAGTTCTTGCGGCTGTTGAACAGCCCGTAGACCGCCAGGAAGTTGCCGGTGACGGTGGTGTCTTCGTCGGTGTAAAGCTCATGGGCCTGGGCCGATGAATCGACGACCAGCAGGGCGATGCCCAGGCCGATGGCGTTGCGCAGCAGAGGTGTAAGGCGTGTGTGCTCCATGGTGGATTCCCCAGTGTGATAGGACAGCGGAGCGGGCATTAAAGGGAGCGGCACGAGGGGAAGTCTTTCACCTGCCTGCCATGGAGTTGATCCAGGCCGCCAGCGTGGCGGTGTTGGCAGGCAGCAACAAAACCGTCGGCAGACATGGGCAAGACGCCCGGGGCGGGGGCGGCGCAGAGTAAGGCCGCACGCAACGCCGTTTCGATCAGGGACTGGTTGGGGAAGGCATGATCGCCGGCTCCTGGACGGCTGTGGCATCCATACTAAAAATCCGCTTTCGAGGATCTGCACGATGTCGATCAATGACAGGCTCACCGAGCACTTGAACCGGGGTTCGGTGGGTTTTCCCACCGCGTTGGCCAGCACCATTGGCCTGATCATGGCAAGCCCCGTGATTCTTACCGCGACCATGGGCTTCGGCATCGGCGGCAGCGCCTTTGCCATGGCGATGCTGATCGCGGTGGTGATGATGCTGGCCCAGGCGACGACGTTCGCCGAGGCCGCGTCGATTCTCCCGACCACCGGCTCGGTCTACGACTACATCAACTGTGGCATGGGCCGGTTCTTCGCGATCACCGGCACCTTGTCGGCCTACCTGATTGTCCATGTCTTCGCTGGCACCGCCGAGACCATCCTGGCCGGGGTCATGGCCCTGGTGAATTTCGAACACCTCAACACCCTGGCCGAATCGGCTGGCGGTTCCTGGCTGCTGGGCGTGGGGTTCGTGGTGGTGTTTGGCGTGCTCAATGCTTTCGGCGTCAGTGCTTTTGGCCGGGCCGAAATCATTCTGACGTTCGGCATGTGGACCACCCTGATGGTGTTCGGCGTGTTGGGCCTGATCGCCGCGCCGGCGGTGGAGTTGGAGGGTTGGTTCGGCGCGTCCGTGGTGGGCACCGATCTGGTCACGGTGCTGTCGCTGGTGGGCATGGCGATGTTCATGTTTGTTGGCTGCGAATTCGTCACGCCGCTGGCGCCGGACCTGCGCCACTCTGCTAAAACCATGCCCAGGGCGATGATGCTGGGCTTGTTCAGCGTCGCCACGTGCATGTTCATCTACGGCGCGGCGATGAAGCGCCAGGTGGAAAACGTGCTGCTGGATGCCACCGGCGGCGTGCATCTGCTGGACACACCCATGGCGATTCCACGGTTCGCCGAACAGGTCATGGGCGATATCGGCCCGATGTGGCTGGGCATCGGCTTTCTATTTGCCGGCGCGGCGACCATCAACACCCTGATGGCCGGCGTGCCGCGGATTCTCTACGGCATGGCGGTGGACGGCGCGTTGCCGAAGGTCTTCACGTATCTGCACCCACGGTTCAAGACGCCGTTGCTGTGCATCCTGGTGGCGATGCTGATTCCTTGTCTGCATGCGTGGTGGTTGGGTGGCAATCCCGACAACATCATGCACCTGGTGTTGGCTGCGGTGTGCGCCTGGAGTTTTGCCTACCTGTTGGTGACCGTGTCGGTGGTCAGCCTGCGGGTTCGTCGCCCTGATCTGCCGCGGGCCTATCGCTCGCCGTGGTTCCCGTTGCCACAGATCCTGTCCAGTATCGGCATTGTCCTGGGCATGTGGTTCATCACCCCGCCCGGCATGAATCCGGCGGACATCTACGTGCCTTTCGCGGTGATGCTCGGCGGCACTGCGGCGTACGCCTTGTTCTGGACCTTGGTGGTGCAGAAGGTCAATCCATTCAAGCCGGCGTCGGTGGAAGACGTGCTGGCCAAGGAGTTTTCCCATGAGCCAGGGCAACCTGCGGGCGAGTTTGTCGACCCTGCTGCAAAAACTGTCTGAATTGTTCAGCGCCCAGCGTGCCCCGGCCGGTTATCGGCCCGGGGTGACTCTGGAACACCTGCGGCGCAACCTCGCATTGGCACGATTCGAGATCGCGGGCCCGACGATGGCGACGGCGACCACCGACGACGGCAGCTTGCAGTTGGAGATTGTCGAACGCACCGAGTCGCAGCTGTTGATGCACCTGGTGATGACCGAGTTCGTCCTGCGCGTGCCTGCTTTCCGAGAGGGCACGGCACGCCTGGAATTGCACCACGGCGGGGCTCTGCGGCGTAGCGGCATTCGTTGCCGGCAGCGGGACGGGCGCAGTGATCTGGCGGCCCGGTTGCAGGCGGCCGTGGAGAAGGATCCTGTGTTGTATCAGGCTCTTATGCCGCTGGATTTCAAGCGGCTGCGCATCGATCTGCAGGGCCGCCAGTGGTGCGTGCGCCTGGAACACATGGGTGGTAGCGAGGTGGTCAATCGCATGCCGGCCTTTCGTCGCTATATCCCGTTGAGCCGCGAGCAGCGCGGCGTCTTGCTGGCGACCTTGAGCGGCCTGCAGCGGGTGTTGGCTACGCTCTGATTCTGTTGGGCTGTCCTGGCATCATTCCTGCTACTGCTCTGGCGAACAGGTACTTGTTGCGTGCATATAGATAACATGTTAACTATTGCCGTACAAAAACAAAAAGCCACTGCGGAGAATGCCATGAGCATGCAACAGGTTGGGCAGGACGGTCTGGACACTTGGAACCGGGATCTGCGGGCGACTTGCGGCCACTTCGATACCGAGTTGGCCTTCAATCGCGCGTTGTTCATTGGTGAAGTGTCGAATGTCCATCGGGGCGGTCTTGCCCTCGCGAACCTGCGCACCAACGCCGGCAGCATCAAGCGTCACTCGCCCAATGCCGATCACGATGATGACCAGGATTGCTTCCTGGTCAGCCAGCGCAGCGGCTACTGCCGCATTACTCAGAACGGGCTGAGCCTCCAATTGGCGCCCGGTGAGCTGTTGTTGATGGATTCCGTGGGAGCGCTTGAGATCAGCCCATTCGGCTTGATCGAGCACGCGGTGCTGTCCTTGTCTCGCCAGGACGTGTCGCGGCAATTGGGCGGGGAAACCAAGACCTTCGGCAAGGTGTCGTCCAGCAAGGCGTGTGGGCGGATGCTGCATGTGTTGATGGACCAGCTGTGCAAGGACACACCGGACGGCGAGGGCGCCGCGGGCGAGGGTGAAGCCTTGCAGAGTGCCTTCGTTTCACTGTTGGGCTCGGCCCTGGAACAGGGGAGCGATGGCCGTGACGAAGGGGTGGCCTTGCAGGGCAGCCACCTGCGCAGCTATGTGCAGAAGGTCATCGACGAGTCCCTCAACCAGCCCGGCCTCAGCCCTGTGGGCCTGGCCAATCGACTGAATATTTCGGTGCGCCATCTGTACCGTTTGTTCGAAGAGCAGGACGACAGCGTTTGCCGCTACATCCAGCGGGCCCGGCTCAAGCGCAGCGCCGATGACCTGACCAACCCGTTCCTGCGGGACGAGTCCATTACCTCGATCGCCTACAAATGGGGCTTTACCGATTCGGCGCATTTCAGCCGTTCGTTCAAGAAGCAGTTCGAGCTGTCGCCCAAGGAATTTCGTTCCAGTCGTTTGCAGGTGGGGCAGGGGGTGGCTTGAGGGAGGACTTGTCCGAGATCATCGCAGGTTGAACCACCGTCATCGCGAGCAGGCTCGCTCCCACAGGGGCCTTAGGTAAGCAGGATAAATGTGGGAGCGAGCCTGCTCGCGATGGCGTCGGTACATTCACCACCATCGCGAACTGACCGGCTGCTCCCCTTGTTACACCTCCGGCAAGGTCGCCCCCCCATCGACCACCAACGTCTGCCCGGTCACATAATTGGCCAGGCTCGACGCCAGGAACAGCATGGCGCCGGCGATGTCGCTCGGTTGGCCCAATCGACCCAGCGGCACCCGGCGGGCGATGTCCTGATTGACTTCATCGTCGCCCAGGTTGGCCATGGCCGGTGTCGCGATCATGCCCGGTTCGACCCCGTTGACGCGGACATTCTCGGCTGCCAGTTCCAGCGCGGCGTTGCGAATGAAGCCATTGACCCCAGCCTTGGAGGCCGCGTAGTGGCTGAGCCCCGGATACGCCACCCGCGGGCCGGTGACCGAGGAGGTCACCAGCACGCAGCCTCGGCCCTGGCGCCGGAACATCGGCAACGCCGCCTGGGTCAGCCAGAACAGCGCTGACAGGTTCACCGCCAGCGTTCGTTCAAGTATCGCCGGGGTGATCTCGGCGAACGGCGTCAGCGGAAAATACCCGGCGTTGTGCACCAGGATATCCAGTCTCCCCAAGCGTTGCTCCAGCGCGGTCATCGTGTCGAAAATCGCCGTCGCGTCGGCCAGGTCAACCCCCACGGCTTGCACCTGACAGCCCACGGCGGCCAATTCGTCGGCCACTGCCTCGGCCCGGGTCAGGCTCAGGTCGGCGATGACCACCTGGGCCCCGCGCAGGGCAAACGCTTCGACGATGCCCCGACCAATACCTTGTGCACCACCCGTGACCAGCACGGTCTGGCCGCTGAAGTCCAGATCGTCAGACATCGCTGGCCTCCATCCGGCTGAAGGCCAATGTCGGCACGTCGACGATGCTGGAGCCTCCATCGGCCACCAGCGTCGCCCCAGTGATGATCGACGCTTCAGGCGAGGCCAGGAAACGGCAGACGTTGGCGATTTCCGCCGCACTGGCCGGTCTGCGCAATGGCACGTCGGCGCAGACCCGGTCATACGCCTGTTGCAACGTTTCGCCATGGAGCTGCATCAACACCTGCATCTCTTCATCGGCCATGGGCGTGCGAACCCAACCTGGGCAGACCGCATTGACCCGCACGCCGTGAGGGCCGTAATCCCTGGCCAGGGAGCGGTTGAGGCCCAGCAGCGCATGTTTGGCGGTGGTGTAGCCGCACACGTGAGGGCCCGCCGCCAATGACGCGATGGAGGCGATCAACACAATGTTGCCGGCGCTTTCCCGCAGCAGGGGCAGGCACGCCCGGGCGCTGTAGAAGGCGCTGTCGAGATTGCTGCGCAGGGCCGCTTCCCAGGCCGACGGCTGAGTTTCGGTGGCACTGCCCATCCCCAAGCCACCGGCACAGGCCAGCAGCACGTCGAGTCGGCCATAGCGCGTACGAATCTGCTCGACGAAGCCGTTCCAGGTGTTGGGGCAGGCCGCATCGCCCACCAGCACCAGGCCGCCGATGTCCTCGGCGAGTGTTTCCAGGGGCTCGCGGCGCCGGCCGATCAGCACCAGGTTGGCGCCTTCGGCGGCATACAGGCGGGCGCAGGCCGCACCGATGCCGGTGCCGGCACCGGTGATCACCACGGTGCGTGATTCAGGCATCGGGGTACTCCGTCTGATTGAGCACCTGGCAGTAGGAACTGACCGGGAAGTTGGAAAACTCATCGAAGGATTCACCGACGTAGCCGAAGATCTTGCCGTCGCTGCGGTGCTGTTGCAGGTCGATCAGCACCAGGCCCAGGGTCGGGATGATCTTTTCCCGCCACACGAACAGGTACAACTGATCGGCGATCTTGTAGGTGTCGCAGCGATCGGTGTCGCACAGGCCTTGCTCAACGCCCTTGAGGCACTGCCACGAGTAGAACTGGTCGTTGAGGTAAATGTGTTCGTAGACTTCGCTCGGGCTGTAGCGATACAGGTTGCGCAGCCCCACCAGCTCGGTGGTCGGTGCGTGCGGGCACAGGCCAGGCTGCCAGGGACGGTCGAGACTACCGTGCAGGAACTGCGCTTGAACCGAGGTCAGGGGCTTGCCGGCCAATGCGCGGTGGTAGAGGCCTTCGCCGGTTTCCTGCTGGCTTGGCATGCGGCCGATCACCGCGGTGAAGGCGGCGCTGGCGGTATCGAGCACCAGGCTGATCGACGAGGTCAGCTCGCCTTCGCGCTTGATGAAGTCCACCAGGTACAGGCCTGGGCGCACGGATGTGGCCCGGTAGGTTGCGGTGCCGCTGGAATGCCCATCGGCGGCGTTCCAGGTCAGCGTTTCCTGTTCGAAACGATGCTCGATCTGCCAGCCGTTGGCGAAATGCAGGGTGAAGGTCTTGCCGTCCAGGTCGGCCAGGTTGGGCAGGATGAAAGCTTCGGGGGCAAAGCCATCGGCCAGGGCGCCGACGGTGATCCAGTCTGTAGAGGTGCTCATTTGCAAGGCTCCGGTGGTTGAATTAGCCACTCGGATCATGGGGGGCCGGACCACAGCGGCCTATCAACCGAATGGTTGATCAGAGAAACAGTGCGCTGACCAATTCGGTGCGACTGCTCACACCGACTTTGCGGAACAGGTGGATCAGGTGAGTCTTGATGGTCGGCAGGCCCACGTCCAGTTCCCGGGCCAATTCCTTGTTGCTGACGCCTTGGCGTAGCAGCCAGGCAATCTGGCGCTCCTTGGGTGTCAGGTCGGCCAGTGCATCTTCATGGGCTGGCAAATGGGCCACGGCCAGTTGCAGCAAAGCCTGCAACGCATTGAGTTGGCTCAACTGCTGAGGGGTGAAGGCGCCTTGCTCGGCGGTGCGCAGCAACGAAATCGCGGCTTGGGGCTGACCGTCGCGATGGGCGAAGACTTCCACCACGTCCACCACGCCGTAGCGTTGCAGGAAGTCACGATAACGATGGTTGTCACGCAGCGGTTGGCGGGCCATCGCCAGGCCCAACGGCACCACGGCCAGCTCGCTGGACGCGCAGCGGCGCGGGTGCAGCGGGTCGAATTGGCGGTAGTTGTCCAGGTAGTCGCGGTGCATCTCGCCGCTCATCCCATGGAGGCTGAAGTCGTGGACTTGCAGGTGCCGATCCACGCAGTAGAACGCCGCCCGGCTGACGGGAACCAGTTGGGTGAAGGCGTGCAGGCACTGGCCGGCGATGTCCTGGGTCGGGATGGCGTTCATGGTCGCAACCTTCGCAAGCGGGCCGCCGGTGGTGCCGGCAGCCCTGTGCGGTCAGACTACCGCGAAGTAGTGTTTGACGAAACTTTCGCTGACCACTTCCCACAGCACCGGGGTGCCCTTGGTCACGAACCAGCTGTCGCCGGCCTTGTAGCGGGTGCTCTGGCCGGTGGCCTCGTCGGTGAGGACCACTTCGCCGGTGACCACGGTGGCTTGTTCGGCGAAGGGGTAGACCATCCGGAACTTGCCTTGGGTGGTGCCGAAGTAGGCGCTGCTGACCGGGTCGGTGGGGGCGCCGAAGGTCATCTTGCCGAAGGCTTTGACTTCGCCTTCGAGAATCTGCGAGCCGAGATCGGCGACGGTGCCCCAGGCGTCCAGGTCGGACAGCTGGATGTCTTTTTCGAGTGTGATGAGGGGCATGGCAGTGACTCCTGGTGATTGAAAAAACAAAGGTGAGGTGTGTCCAGTGCCAGTCCGTTAAACCTCGGCCCCTGTGGGAGCGAGCTTGCTCGCGATAGCGGTGGGTCAGGCAGTATTGAGGTTGACTGTTGCGCCTTCTTCGCGAGCAAGCTCGCTCCCACAGGGGTTTCGCTTATTTGACTGGCATCATGACCATCAGCGGCGGCCGTTCCAGTAGCCCGACAGTTGGTGCCAGGACTTGCCGGCAGTCAGCAGCAATGGGCGAATGGCGTCTTTGCCGATGATGGTCGGGCGGTGGATCGAGCTGACCAGGTCGTAGCGCGCCGAGCCTTCGCTCATGCCTTCGGCCAGTACCTTGCAGATGATGTGGCTCGGGGTGACGCCAAAGCCTGAGTAACCCTGGACGAAAAACGCGTTGCTGCGGCCGGGCAGGGTGCCGATCTGCGGGAACAGGTTCGGGCTACAGGCCATCGGGCCGCCCCAGGCCAGGTCGATCTTCACGTCCTTGAGGTACGGGAAGATCTTCAGCATCAGGCGCCGGTTCCAGGCCTTGAGATCCTGGGGGATGTGCTCCACCAACGGCGTAGCGGCGCCGAACAGCAGGCGATTTTCGTTGGTGACGCGGTAGTAGTCGATCACTGGGCGAATATCGCTGTAGGCACCGCGAATCGGGCTGATGCGCTGGATCAGTTCGTCCGACAACGGCTCGGTCATCATCTGGAAGGCGTAGGTGTTGATGGTCGAGCGGTGCAGTTCCGGCTCCAGCTTGTTGAGGAAACTGTCGCAGGCCCAGAGCAGCTTGCTGGCCCTGACCGAGCCGCGTCCGGTGCGCACGGTGATACGCTCGCCATAGCTGACTTCCAGGGCCGGGCTGTTCTCGAAAATCCGCACGCCGTGGCTGACCACCGCCTTGGCTTCACCCAGCAGCAGGTTCAGCGAGTGCACATGCCCGCCGCCCATGTGCAGCAATGCGCTGCCGTAGGCCTTGGAACCGATGATCTGCTGCACGTCGGCGCCGCCGAGAAAGCGGATCTCGTGCTTGCTGTTGATCGACTTGAAGTCTTTTTCCCAGGCCCGCAGGGTCTTTTCCTGGCGGGCGTTGAAACCCATGTAGCCGTAACCGTGGCAGAAATCGGCATCGATCGCGTACTTGGCGATACGGTCCTTGATGATGTCGGCGCCTAGGTCGCTGATCTCGAAGACCTGGCGCAGGCCATCTTAACCCACGTCCTTCTTGATCTTTTCCAGGTCATGACCGATGCCAGCCATGATTTGCCCGCCATTGCGCCCGGTGCCGCCAAACCCAAGATAACGCGCCTCCAGCACCACGATGTTGGTGATGCCTTTTTCGGCGAGCTCCAGCGCGGTATTGATGCCGGAGAAACCACCGCCAATGACCACGACGTCGGCGTCCACGTCCTGTTCCAGCGTAGGGAAGCTGAGGTTGTATTTCTTGGTGGCCGTGTAATAGGTGGGCGTTTCGATATTGATCATGACGCAACCTGACAAAGTGAAAGGAAACTCCGTTGCCACGCCTACGCAAGGCGTTGCAGGGAATGGCCCTATTAAGAGCCCTGGCAGGGCGCTTGTCTTGATCATCCGTGCCGGGGTACTTGACCGAGCGCGCCATGGGGCCGAAACCTGCCCCATGAAAAGTACAATCTTGGATCTGGAAGGTGCATTTTTCACTTGCCCGCGATTGCCCATACTGGACCGGCCTTAATCACTGATCCCGCCGTTTGTGCAACCTCAGGTTGCTGGGCAAAGGCGGGATCGGCAGATGCCAATAATAAAAGAGCCCGTCCATGAAAAAGCCAAACCCGCTGCTCGAAGACCTCAAGCCCCTCCTGCCGTCCATTGCCGCCAACGCCTTCCAGGCGGAGAAAGACCGTAGCGTGCCCGCCGAGAATATCGCCTTGCTCAAAAGCATCGGCATGCACCGGGCCTTCCAGCCGAAACCGTATGGTGGCCTGGAGATTTCCCTGCCGCAGTTCGCCGATTGCATCGCGCTGCTGGCCGGTGCCTGTGCCAGCACGGCCTGGGCCATGAGCCTGTTGTGCACCCACAGCCATCAGTTGGCGATGTTTCCGGCCAAGACCCAGCAGGAAATCTGGGGCGATGACCCGGATGCCACCGCCAGCAGCAGCATCGCCCCGTTTGGCCGCACCGAGGAGGTCGACGGTGGTGTGATGTTCAGCGGTGAAATGGGCTGGAGCAGTGGCTGCGATCATGCCGAATGGGCGATCGTGGGGTTTCGCCGGAAAAACGCCGAAGGCACCCAGGACTATTGCTTTGCGGTGCTGCCGCGCAGCGACTATCAGATTCGCGATGACTGGTTCGCGGTGGGCATGCGTGGCAGTGGCAGCAAGACCTTGATTATCGACAACGCGTTCGTGCCGGAACACCGGATCCAGAAAGCCAAGGACATGATGGAAGGCAAGTCCGGTGGATTCGGCCTGTATTCTGATAGCAAGATTTTCTACTCGCCGTACCGGCCGTACTTCGCCAGTGGTTTCTCCACGGTCAGCCTGGGCGTGGCCGAGCGCATGCTGGAGGTCTTTCGCGAGAAAACCCGCAACCGCGTGCGGGCCTACACCGGCGCGGCTGTCGGTGCCGCCACCCCGGCGTTGATGCGCCTGGCCGAGTCGACCCATCAGGTGGCGGCGGCCCGTGCCTTCCTCGAGAAAACCTGGCAGGAGCACGCCGAACACGGCGAGCGTCACGAGTACCCCAGCCGCGAAACCCTGGCGTTCTGGCGGACCAACCAGGGTTACGCCACCAAGATGTGCATCCAGGCCGTCGACCGCTTGATGGAGGCAGCCGGCGGCGGCGCGTGGTTCGAGAACAACGAGTTGCAACGGCTGTTCCGCGACGCCCACTTGACCGGCGCCCATGCCTACACCGACTACGACGTCTGCGCGCAGATCCTCGGTCGTGAACTGATGGGGCTCGAGCCCGATCCGTCCATGGTTTGACCGCCTGTTCGCTGAACCCTAGAACAATAATCGAGGCCGTCCCTTGAGGCGGCCGGGAGTCTTGCATGTCCAGTCTTTGTGATACCGCTTTCGACACCCGCGCGTTCCGCCGGGCCCTGGGCAACTTCGCCACCGGCGTGACCGTGGTCACTGCCGCCACTGAAGATGGCCGCAAGGTCGGTGTGACGGCCAACAGTTTCAACTCGGTGTCCCTGGACCCGCCGCTGATTTTGTGGAGCATCGACAAGCGCTCCAGCAGCCACGAAGTGTTCGAAGCCGCCAGCCATTTCGCGGTGAACGTGCTGGCCGCCGACCAGATCGACCTGTCGAACAACTTCGCCCGACCCAAGGAAGATCGCTTCGCACAAATCCAGTTCGAGACCGGCGAGGGTGGCGCCCCGGTGTTTGTCGATTGCTCGGCGCGTTTTCATTGTGAAAAATTCCAGCAGGTAGACGGTGGCGATCACTGGATCATGATCGGCAAGGTCGTGGCCTTTGACGATTTCGGGCGCTCGCCCTTGCTCTATCACCAGGGCGCCTACTCGATGGTGCTGCCCCACACTCGCATGACCAAACGGGAAGAGGGCCAATCCCCCAGCAGTCACTTCCAGGGACGCTTGAGCCACAACCTGTATTACCTGATGACCCAGGCGCTGCGGGCCTACCAGGCCAGCTACCAGCCGCGCCAGTTGTCCACTGGGTTGCGTACCAGCGAAGCGCGGATGTTGATGGTGCTGGAGAACGACGCCGGGCTGAACCTGTGCGACCTGCAACGGGAAGTGGCGATGCCGGTGCGCGAGATCGAAGAAGCCGTGGCCAACCTCAAGCGCAAGGGCCTGGTGAGCGATGAGGGCGAGCGGGTACGCCTGACCGTCAAGGGCATTGATGAGACCGAAGCGCTCTGGGCGATTGCCAAGGAGCAGCAGGACAAGGTCTTCGGCCAGTTCAGCGAGGAACAGGTCGAGCATTTCAAGCAAGTGCTCAAGGGGGTGATCAAGGGCGCTTGAGCGATATGACTGGCATCCGCCCCTGGTCAGGCTGGTGCATTCCTGTGGGAGCGAGCTTGCGCGCGATGGCGGTGGGCCAGTCGATGTTGATGTTGACTGACAGGGCCCTATCGCGAGCAAGCTCGCTCCCACAGGGTTATGGCGGCTGACCCAGGGGCTGCTGCGCAGCCCAGCGGGAGCAGGCTCCCTCGCCACAGGGGAACAGCGCCTGGTCCGGATTCTGTGGATGGATAGTCCGGCATGGGTTGGAAGCTGTTAAGATTTAGTTAACTCATTAACTAAATCTCTCTCGCGAACATACTCATGCCCAAGCCGCGCCCATCCTTGACCCTGACCCTGCTACAGGCCCGCGAAGCGGCCATGGGGTTTTTCCGGCCTTCTCTCAATCAACACGGCTTGACCGAGCAGCAATGGCGGGTCATCCGTATCCTTAGCCAGCACGACGAGCTGGAGATCAATCGCCTGGCCGAACTGGCCTGCATCCTCAAGCCCAGCATGACCGGCGTGTTGGTGCGCATGGAAGCGGCGGGCATGGTGGTGCGGCGCAAGGCCGAACAGGACCAGCGGCGGGTGCTGGTGCGCCTGGCGCCGCAAGGGCAGGCGAGCTTCGATTCGATGAGCCAGAGCATGGAAGAGAATTACCAGCGTTTGCAGGACAAGTTGGGGCAGGAAAAGCTGCAGACGTTGTTGGGGTTGCTCAATGACCTGAAGGCGATCAGGCGCTGAAGTCCGCGGCAGGCATAGGGCTTTTGTGGCGAGGGAGCTTGCTCCCGCTGGGTCGCGAAGCGACCCCTGGATGCACGAGTGAACTCAAGATTTTTTGGGTCTGCTGCGCAGCCCAGCGGGAGCAAGCTCCCTCGCCACAGAGAAGTGTGGTGTCGTTCAGTACACGCCGCCAGCCGCAGGCTTCGGTGTGTCTTTGAATGTCGCCGCCAGTGTCTGCAAGCCTCGCATCAACACCGTCGTATCCACACCCACGGCGACAAACGCCGCGCCGAGTTCGATGTAACGGCGGGCCAGTTTCTCATCGGCGCTGAGGATCCCGGCGGCCTTGCCGGCCTGGCGGATGCGGGCGATGGCGTCTTCGATGGCCGCTTGCACCTGTGGGTGGCCGGGGTTGCCGCGAAAACCCATGGACGCGCTCAGGTCCGCCGGGCCGACAAAGACTCCGTCCACGCCTTCCACCGCGGCAATGGCATCCAGGTTGGCCAGGCCTTCGCGGCTCTCGATCTGCACCAACAGGCACATCTGCTCGTCGGCCTTGTCGAGGTAACCGGGGATGCTGTTCCAGCGTGACGCCCGGGCCAGTGCACTGCCGACACCGCGGACCCCGTGGGGTGGGTAGTGGATGGCGCGCACCAGCTCGCGCGCCTGATCGGCACTTTCCACCATCGGCACCAGCAAGGTTTGCACGCCGATATCGAGCACTTGCTTGATCAGCGCCGTGTCGCCGATCACCGGGCGTATCACCGGTTGGCTGGGGTAGGGCGCCACGGCCTGGAGCTGGCCGAGCAGGGTGCGCAAATCGTTGGGCGCGTGTTCACCGTCGATCAGCAGCCAGTCGAAGCCGGCATTGGCCGCCAGTTCCGCACAGTAGGCATCGGCCAAACCCAGCCACAGGCCGATCTGCGCTTCGCCGCTGCGCAGGCGTTGCTTGAAAGTATTGATGGGCATGTCCATGAGGCGGTCTCCGATCAGACGAAACGGCAGGCGATGGAACCAAGCATGTCGTAATCGACATGGAAGGTATCGCCGGGGTTGGCGGCCACGGGGCGGGTGAAGGAACCACCGAGGATGATCTGTCCCGGTTGCAGGGTGACGTCATAGGCTGCCAGCTTGTTCGCCAGCCAGGCCACGCCTTTGGCCGGGTGATTGAGCACCGCCGCCGAGACGCCGGACTCTTCGATCACGCCGTTGCGGTAGAGCACCGCCGGTACCTTGCGCAGGTCGATCTCGGTCGGGCGTACGGCGCGACCGCCCATGACCACCCCAGCGTTGGCCGCGTTGTCGGAAATGGTGTCGAATACCTTGCGGGTCGCCTTGGTCTGCGGGTCGATCTGCTGGATGCGCGCGTCGATGATTTCCAGCGCCGGGATCACCCATTCGGTGGCGTCGAGCACGTCGAACACGGTCACGTTCGGGCCTTTCAACGGCTTGCCGAGAATGAACGCCAGCTCCACTTCCACCCGTGGCACGATAAAGCGTTCGAACGGGATGTCGGTGCCTTCATCGAAAAACATGTCGTCCAGCAGCGCGCCGTAGTCCGGCTCGGTGATGTTCGACGACACCTGCATGGCCCGGGAGGTCAGGCCGATCTTGTGGCCGACCAGCTTGCGCCCGTCCTTGATCTTTTGCGCGACCCAGGCACGCTGGATGGCGTAGGCATCTTCAATAGTGATGTCCGGGTGGTCGAGGGAAAACTGCCGCACCTGCTCGCGGGAGCGTTCGGCCTGGTCGAGGCGGGCGGCGGCTTGCTGGATGAAGGTCTGGTCAAGCATGGCAAGGGTCTCTTATTGAGGATTGACGATGGCAGCCCGGGTGCGCAGCACCAGCAAGCCGCCAAGGGCGATGAGCAGGGCCAGTACATACAGGGCGAGGCTGGCGCTCTGGGTGGTGTCGCGCATCCAGCCGATCAGGTAGGGCGCGAAGAATGAGGCGATGCTGCCGAAGGAGCTGATCAGCGCGATGCCGGCGGCCTGGGTACCGTTGGACAGGAAGGCCGGCGGCAATTGCCAGAACATCGGCAGCGCCGCACTGGCGCCCATGCCGGCGACGATCAGGCCACTCAGCACCAGGGTCGAGTTGCCAGGTGAGAGCCCGGCAATCGCAATGCCCAGTGCCGCCATCAACAGCGGCACGCACAGGTGCCAGCGGCGTTCGCGATGGCGATCGGACGAGCGCCCGCAACCGATCATGAAAAAGCAGCCGGCCAGGTAGGGTACCGCGCTGAGCAGCCCGACCTTGCCGTCGCTGCCGATGCCGGCGCCGTGGATCAGGGTCGGCATCCAGAAGGCCAGGGTGTTCACCGCCAGCATCACGGCGAAGTACACCGCCACCAACAACCAGACTTGTGGGTTGTTGAGGATCGCCGAGAACGAGGTGATGGATTTGCGCTGTTCTTCAAGGCTCAGTTGTTCACGCAGTTGTTGCTTGGCGTGCGGCGTGAGCCACTTGACCGTCTCGAAACTGTCCGGCAGGCACTTGAGCACCACGAGGCCGAGCAGGATCACCGGCAGCCCTTCGATGACGAACATCCACTGCCAGCCGCGCAGGCCGCCCAGGTCATGGAAATGCTCGAGAATGCCGCCGGACAATGGCCCGCCAATCACCCCGGCCATCGGCACGGCGATGGCAAACAAGGCGGTCACCTGGGCTCGGCGACGGGCCGGATACCAGCGGTTGAGAAAGACCAGGATCCCGGGGAAGAAACCCGCCTCGGCCACGCCAAGCAAAAAGCGCAACACGTAGAAACCGGCGGCGCTTTCGATGAGGAACATGCCAGTGGACAAGGCGCCCCAGACCACCATCAGCGTGGCGATCCAGCGCCGCGGGCCGACCCGGTCCAGGGCCATGTTGCTGGGCACGCCAAACAGCGCATAGGCGATGAAGAACAGGCCGGCGCCGAAGCCGTAGACCGTGTCGCTGAACTGCAGGTCGGCGCTCATCTGCATCTTCGCGAAACCGATGTTGATGCGATCCAGGTGGGCGAACAGGTAACAGACCAGCAACAGCGGCATCAGCCGCCAGGTGATGGTGGCATGGGTGCGGTCGTGGGCGATGGTGCCGGCAGTGTCGGCGGTATTGGCTGTGCTCATGATCTTGTACTTTTTGTCAGAGAGGCCGATGGGGAGTGCGGGGCAGGCGATTTCAGGTGGTCTGGGCGCTGAGAAAGGCGTGGACGTTGTTGGCCTTGAAGTTGAGTTGCTCGTGCAGTTCGATCATCTCGAAGGACAGGGCCAGCAGGCGTTGGGCCTGGAGTTCGGCGAAGTGCGCGGTGATCACCTCGAAGAGTTTTTCCGCGACGTTCTGGCGGGTGGCCAGGTCGCGACCATGGCCGACTTTCAAGGTCATGTGCACGAAGGCGTAGTCGTGCTTGCCGTCGGCCATGCGCCAGGTGTCCAGGCGTACGCCACGGCTGCGGATGCCGCCCAGGGGGAACACGCCACTGTCGCCCAGCCAGGCGTGGACCTTTTCAAACAGGCCGGGCAGGTCGGCTTGTTGTTCGATGTTGTCGGTGTATTCAGCGATGAAATGCGGCATGGGGCCTCCTGCGTCGGCAGTTGCCAGCTACAAGCGCTCGACTTGCAGCTGGTAGCTCATCAAATGGGGAAAATGGCATTGATCTGTCCGGTGCCGGAGCTGCCGAAAGGCTCGGTGATGATTTCGGCGGGCTTGTCGTAGTCCGGCCCGCCGAGCAACCCCAGCAGCATCGCCGTGTCATGCATCTTGCCTTCGCCGAAGCAGTGTTCGGCATAGTCCGGGAGCATGGCGCAGAACTCTTTCCAGCGGCCCTGGCGCCACATTTCGACGACGTGCAAGTCGACCTGCTTGTCGAATTCCCGCGTCCAGTTGTGGATGTTGGCTTCGGCGTTGCGATCATCGGAAAAGCGGTGGGACAACGAGCCGGACGCCAGCACCAATACCTTGCGATCACTTTTCTCGATGGCCCGGCGCACGGCGGCGCCGAAGGCGAAGCTGTCTTGCAGGCGATGCCAGGCGCACCAGGCGGCAATCGACACGACGTTGAATTTCTGGTCCTGCGGGACGTCCATGTGCATGTAGCGCATAGGCACCAGCGTGCCGTATTCCAGTTCAAGGCTAGGGATGTTGTGGGCCAGGGTGCGCACATCGACGGCATTGGCCTCGGCGGCGATCAGTTCGCCCAGTTCCGGGGCACCCGCGTATTCGTACTCCATGTTCTTGATGAAGTGCGGCAGCTCGTTGCTGGTGTAGATGCCCTTGAAGTGCGCGCCGCTGTTGACGTGGTAGGCGCTGTTGACCAGCCAGTGCACGTCGAACACCACGGCGGTATCGGCCCCCAGCTCACGGGCGCGACGACCGATTTCCTTGTGGCCGGCAATCGCGGCGGCGCGGCAACCGTGGTGCTTGCCGGGCAGCTCCGACAGGTACATCGAGGGAACGTGGCAGATTTTCGCAGCCAGGACGACTTCGCCCATGATGTTTCTCCTGAAAAATTGTTCTTGTTGAGTCTCGGGACAGCGGGTGAATCAAGTCTTGATGCTTTGGATGGATCACCGCTCTTGTGGCGAGGGAGCTTGCTCCCGCTCGATTGCGCAGCAATCGCCAGGAAAAGCCGGGGCCGCTTCGCAGCCCAGCGGGAGCAAGCTCCCTCGCCACAGGGTGTTTCACTTGCCACAGATGCGTGAGCTGCCACAGGGGTATCACTCGGCCTGGGTCATACCCCCCAACGCGGTATGTGATGACTGCCCATGGAGATGCAAACGTTCTTGATCTCGGCAAACACTTCAAAGCTGTACTGTCCGCCTTCGCGGCCGGTTCCGGAACCCTTTACGCCGCCGAAAGGCTGGCGCAGGTCGCGTACGTTCTGGCTGTTGATGAACACCATGCCGGCCTCGATGCCATGGGCCAGTCGATGAGCCTTGCCGATGTCCTGGGTCCAGATGTAGGAAGCCAGGCCGTATTCGGTGTCGTTGGCCAGTTGCAAGGCTTGGGCTTCATCCTTGAACGGGATCAGGCACACCACCGGACCGAAGATTTCTTCCTGGGCGATGCGCATCTTGTTGTTGACGTCGGCGAACACTGTCGGCTGGATGAACTGGCCGCGGCTCAAGTGCGCCGGCAGGTTGGCCGGGCGTTCCAGGCCACCGGCCAGGAGGGTGGCGCCTTCTTCGAGGCCGATCTTGATGTAGCCGGTGACCTTGTCGTAGTGGGCCTGAGTGATCATCGAACCGACCTGGGTTTTCGGGTCCTGCGGATCACCGACGATCAGGCGTTTGGCGCGGGCGGCGAATTCGGCGACGAATTGTGGGTAGACGCTCTCCTGAATGAAGATCCGGCTGCCGGCGGTGCAGCGTTCGCCATTGAGGGAAAAAATGGTGAACAACGCGGCATCGAGGGCCCGCTCGAGGTCGGCGTCTTCGAAAATCAGCACCGGCGACTTGCCGCCCAGTTCCATCGAGTATTTCTTCAACCCGGCGGTCTGCATGATTTTCTTGCCGGTGGCGGTGCCGCCGGTGAAGGAGATCGCCCGCACATCCGGGTGGCGCACCAATGCATCGCCAGCGGTGGCGCCATAACCCTGGATCACGTTCAACACGCCGTTGGGAATGCCGGCTTCGACCGCCAGGCGACCCAGCTCGTTGGCGGTCAGCGGCGACAGCTCGGACATCTTCAGTACGGCCGTGTTGCCCAGCGCCAGGCACGGCGCGGTCTTCCAGGTCGCGGTCATGAACGGCACGTTCCAGGGCGAGACCAGCGCGCAGACACCCACCGGTTGGTACAGGGTGTAGTTAAGCATCTGGTCGTCGACCGGGTAGGTGTGGCCGTCCATCCGCGTGCAGACTTCAGCAAAGAAATCGAAGTTGTGGGAGGCGCGCGGGATCAGCACGTTCTTGGTCTGGTGGATCGGCAAACCGGTGTCGAGGGTTTCCAGTTCGGCCAGCTTCGGCACGTTCTGCTCGATCAGTTCACCGAGCTTGCGCATCAGCCGGGCGCGTTCCTTGGCCGGGGTGTTGGCCCATTTCGGAAACGCTTCCTTGGCCGCTGCAACCGCTTGGGCCACTTCCTCGGTGCCGCCGCTGGCGACTTCGCCGATGGCCTCCCCGGTGGCCGGGTTGTAGTTGACGAAGACGTCTTTGCTTTCGACCTCACGGCCATCGATCCAGTGTTTGATCATGCTGCTCACGCCTCTTTACGGGATGCGAAGAACTCGGCTTCGCTGACAATTTGGTTGACCAGGCGACCGACGCCTTCCACTTCCACCACCACTTCATCACCGGGCACCACGTCCGCCAGGCCTTCCGGCGTACCGGTGGCGATCATGTCGCCGGGTTGCAGGGTCATGAAGCTGGACAGGTATTCGATCAGGTAGGGGATGTCGAAAATCATGTCCTTGGTGCTGCCTTCCTGGCGCAGCTCGCCGTTGATCCAGGTGCGCAGTTTCAGGTCGCTGGGGTCTGGCACATCGGCCGCATCGACGATCCATGGGCCGACGGGCGTCGTCGCGTCACGGTTCTTCACCCGCAGGTTGGGGCGGTAGTAGTTTTCCAGGAAGTCGCGGATCGCGTAGTCGTTGCACACGGTGTAGCCGGCCAGGTAGTCCAGTGCATCCTCGCGCTTGACGTTGCGTGCGGCTTTGCCGATGACCGCCACCAGCTCGCACTCGTAATGCATGTAGGCGACGTTGTCGGGACGCCAGGTTGTCTGGTTGTGGCCGGTGTAGGTGCCGGGCGATTTGATGAACGCCAGGGGTTCGGTCGGTGGCTTGAACGCCAGTTCGGCGGCGTGATCGGCGTAGTTCAGGCCCAGGGCGAACATGCTGCCGGTGGCCGGTGGCAGCCACTGGACCTGGTCCTCGGCCAGCAGGCGACCGTCGGCCAGGCGTACGGCGTTGTGGGCTTCGACGGTGACGGCGTGATCCTGGCCTTCAAAACGAATGCGCGCGTGCTTCATGAACCTGCTCCTGTTTCCTCGGCCACGATGGTGTTGACGAGACGACCCACACCGCTGATGTCCACTTCGACGAGATCGCCGGGGAGCACATCGACCCGACCCTCAGGCGTGCCAGTGATCAGCACGTCGCCGGCGTGCAGGGTCATGAATTCGCTGATCTCGGCGATCAGTTGGGGGACGTTGCGAACGAAGTTGGCCGTGCTGTTTTGCTGGCGAACCGCGCCGTTGACGTACAGCGTGATCGCCAGGCTGTGGGGGTCGGCCACCTGGGCGCTCGGCACCAGTTCCGGGCCGATGGCGCAGAAGCCGTCCCGGCACTTGGCCTTGACGGCGGGGCGGTAATAGCTGTCTTCCGGCAGGCTGAATTCATTGACGACGGTGAAGCCGGCCACGTAGTCCAGGGCTTCGGCGGCGCTGACGCGGCTGGCCGACTTGCCCATCACCACGCCAAGGGCCGGGCCTGGTTGCAGCCGTTCGCCGTGACCGGGATGAACCACGTCGGCGTCGTGCCGGTTGCGGGTATTGGGCGTCTTGATGAACAGCACGGGCTTGAGCGGCGGCTTCTGGTAGGGCGGTTGCTCGAACTCGGCGAGGCGCTGTTTCAGCAGCCCCTGGTAGTTCAGCGCGACCCCGAACAGGGTGCCGGTCGCGACGTCATGCAGGGCACGGCTCATGCTTGTCTCCTGGCGATGGCAGAGTGATGAGGGCTCTGCGGTTATTGTTAATGTGTTAACAGTTATAATTAAGATGTTAACTATCGTCAAGCGTGACAGAATGATCGGCACTGGTTGCCTTGCCGGATTCGGCGCAGGATGAGAGCGGCAGGTGCCTGAATCAGAATAAAAACGAGCAATCGCGTGATGACCGACCGCCAACCGATCCCGAACATCAACATTGGTCAGGTGTATGACCAGCGCTACAGCGACGCCGAAGTGCATTACGACCGGCTCGCCAACCTGGCGGGTTTTTTCGGCCGCAACATGCCGGTGCACCGCCACGACCGGTTCTTCCAGGTGCACTACGTCAAGAGCGGCACCGTGCGCGTGTACCTCGATGATCAGCAGTACGTCGAATCCGGCCCGATGTTCTTCCTCACCCCGCCGACCATTCCCCATGCCTTCGTGACCGAAGCCGACAGTGACGGGCATGTGCTGACGGTGCGCCAGCAATTGGTGTGGCAGCTGATCGATGCCGACCCGAGCCTGGCGCCGGCCGGCGTGCAAATGCCGGCCGCCTGCGTGGCCTTGGCGCAATTGGGGCCTGGGCAGGCGGGGGAGGCGCGGCGGCTGGAATTCTTGTTCGAGGAATTGAGCGAGGAGGTGGCGGCGGGGCATCCGGGGCGCAGTGCGGCGCTGGATGGGTTGACGCGGTTGATCATGATCAGTCTGTTACGGCTGTGCTCCAACTCCCTGGAAGCCAGGCCTGCGCGGCATGAAGACCTGAAGATATTCCACCGCTTCAACGAGCTGATCGAGGCCCACTACCTGCAACATTGGCCGCTGTCGCGCTACGCCGAGGGCATCGGCGTGACCGAGGCGCGCCTCAACGATGTGTGCCGACGTATCGCAGACCTGCCGTCCAAGCGCCTGATCATGGAGCGGCTGATGCAGGAGGCCAAGCGACTGCTGTTGTTCACCGGCAGCTCGGCCAATGAAATCTGCTACCAGCTCGGCTTCAAGGACCCGGCGTATTTCAGCCGGTTTTTCCAGCGTTACGCCCAACTCACGCCGGGGGAGTATCGCCAGCGGCAATCGGGGCTGCGCTGAAACAACGCAGCCGTACCTTATGCAGAGGGCTCCCTCGCCACAGAAGCGGTGGCACCGTCATGCTTCTTGCAGCCGCCTGGCGACGACACTAAGCTGCCGACTCGCCTATTCATACAGTTCGAACATGGCCAACCCCAGACCTTCTTTGACCCTGACGCTGTTGCAAGCCCGCGAAGCCGCTATGGCTTTTTTCCGCCCGGCGCTGAACCAGCATGACCTCACGGAACAGCAGTGGCGAGTGATCCGCATCCTCCATCAGCAAGGTGAGTTGGAAAGCCACCAGCTCGCCCATCAGGCCTGCATTCTCAAGCCGAGCATGACCGGCGTGCTCAGTCGCCTGGAGCGTGACGGCTTGGTGCGCCGGCAGAAGTCCAGCCAGGACCAGCGGCGGGTCTTCGTGGGCCTGACCGAGCGCGGCCAGCAGTGTTTCGTGTCTATGAGCGAGGGCATGGAAGGCAACTACCGGCGGATCGAAGAACAGTTCGGCGAGGAAAAGATGCAGCAACTGCTCGCCTTGCTCAATGAGCTGAAGAACATCAAGCCTTGAAGCTTGAAGCTTGAAGCTTGAAGCTTGAAGCCTGAGCCCTGAGCCCTGAGCCCTGAGCTTTTGTGGCGAGGGAGCTTGCTCCCGCTGGGCTGCGCAGCAGCCCCCCTGAACCCTCCATGCGGTCGAGCGAGAGCAATCCCAGGCCAAAAAATCGCTTCAAACCGCGCTGCGTTCACGCAACTCCTGCAACCGATCGGCCCCGCCTTCGGCCACGCGATTCTCGATCAAGCGATCAGACCCGCCTTCAGCCAGTTGATGCGCAGCCTGGGCCGGGGCGTTTTTTGCCGAGGCAGCGTTCGCCAGGCCGACGCCGCCAACCAGTGTCAGGGCGATTGCCAA
This sequence comes from Pseudomonas sp. FSO-7, assembly GCF_059579345.1. Taxonomy (NCBI): domain Bacteria; kingdom Pseudomonadati; phylum Pseudomonadota; class Gammaproteobacteria; order Pseudomonadales; family Pseudomonadaceae; genus Pseudomonas; species Pseudomonas sp. FSO-7. The sequence continues at coordinate 3,117,106 of NZ_CM184193.1, forward strand.
GGACGAGAGTTTCGAGAAGTTGAACATGGTGATTCTCCTTGCGTTTAGTTGAGTAGGCCGGGTGCTGCTATCCGGTGATCACAGTTAAACGCGCGGATGTATCGACGATGTGTGCCAGGAGGGGGCGAAATCCGGCATTTCGTATCAGTCCGCATTTTATATACAGACCGATACAAACTCAGTCAGCGCGGGCGGGCGGATAGCTTCAAGTGCCTGGTCAGGGCTGGGCGAGTGCTTGCTTCAGCTGGTCCACCAATGCCGGGGACATGTAGTGCGGCCCATCGAACAGGTAGAGCGGGTAGCCTGCATAGGCCGCCAGTTGTGGCTTGAGCTCGGCGACGGTGGCGGAGCGGAAACCACCGCCGTATTGGGGGCGGAAGGCTTCGACGATGATCCGCACGCGATCCTTGCCAAGCCGATCGCGCAGGGCATCGGCGTAGTTTCGGGCCACCGGGGCGGTGCGGGCGTAGACGCCGACGCCGTCCTGGAAAAACACCCCGATGTCGTTCGGCAGCCATTGCTTGAGCCAGTCTGCGGTGGCAGCGGGGCCGATGTTGGCGCCGTCGTAGACACTGATCCACAGCGGTCGCGGCAGCTTGGCGAGCAAGGCCGGCAACTCCGTGGCGCGAGACCAACTGGGGTCGACTTCAGCCGGAAAATACCAACCGGTGACATGCAATGGCGTCGGCAAACCGGCGACGCGCTCCGACAGCGCCGCCAGTTGCTCGATATTGTCCCGAGAGCGGTTTTCGCTGAAATAACCGGCCAGCCCGAGGATGACATCCTGGGCCCAGGGCGCCTTGGCGATGCGCGCCCAATCCGGCAGTACCGGTACGCTGGTCAGGCCGGTGCCGGGCACGAAAGCCTGGTCGTCCACCACCGTCCATTGCACCAACAGCTCGTGCACCCCCAGTTTTTCCCAATGGCCGCTGATGCCGACGGTCTGGTTGTCCGGCTGCCAGACGATGCCGACGATGTTCGGTGCAGCAGTGATCGTGCTCATGTAGTACGTCCCTGTACCTGCGCCGAGGAGCGCGGCCAGCAACAGCGCCGCGACGGTCTTGCGATGGACGAACGTTGTGAAGCTTTTCAAACAAGTTCCTTCTGGATGCAGTGTAGTCGCGGCTCGACAAGGCGAGTCGCTTTGTGCCGGCGGAGCGACTGCCACACCCACCGGCTCAATAGGAGTAGGTCAGGCGTGCGAACACGCCTTTGGCGCGATCCTCGCCGAATACCCTGGCTCGATATTGCAGGGAAAAATCCACATAGGAGCGTGGCGCGTTGTAGGCGTCTTCCCGGAACCAATAACGTACGTTGTTTCCTATCCCGATACCCCCGGCGTCGCCGGAAGAAAAGTCGCCACCGGCTTCGCTCTTCATCTTGGAATCGTAGTCGATCGCCGCGACGACATGGGGGAAGGTCACCCAGCGCGAGCCGGTCCCGCCGATGGCGTAGCTGCGGCCCACTTGCCACTCGCTGTTGAAGTAATTGCGCGAGGCGTTGAGGTAATGACCGACCTCGGCATACAGCTGCGAGGTCCACCAGCTCGGCACATCGACCCGCAGGTCGGTACCGATGCTCGAACCGTAGCCCAGCCGCACCAGCCAGTCGCCGTCGGCATTGGAAGAACCGAGCGGGAAGGTCCGTTCAAAGGCGGCCATGATGTTGACCGAACTGAAGGGCTTGACCCGCACCCCGAGCGCGCCTTGCAAGGCATCGGCGCCGGTGTCCGAATCGCTGTTCTTGCTCCACAGGGTGTCGGTGATGCGCCCGTAGAGTTCGACGAAGCGCCCATTGCGATAGCCCAGCGGACGCCACGACAGCTCGGTGCTGTTTTGCAGCAGGTCATTGCTTTCGCTGCCGCTGCTGCTGGCGCCCGGGGCGGCGCTCAGGCCACTGGAACTGCTGCCACGATAGCTGGTGGTGCTGGTCAGGCCGAGTCTGCGCGATACATCGCCCACGGTGCGACGGGTATCGAACAGCTGTTGCGCGGACAGGGGCGACTCAGCGGTTTTTTGCCCATCGATGACACGCTTGAAGTACGCCACGGCTTCGTCGTCTTCATGGACTCGCATGGCGTTGTAGGCGGCGTCCTGGGCGGGTGCCGGTGCCAGTGGAGCGGTGGCGTCCGCCTTGCGGAACGCGGCATGGGCGGCTTCGTCGTCGCCGGCCCGAATCCGATTGTAAGCAAGCTGCAGATCACTCACCTGCGCCTGCTCGCCGGTGTTACCCGGCGAGATGGCGCAGGTCAGACCGTAGGTGCTTTCCTGACACAGCAGCACAGGTGGTGAGGATTGGGCCTGGGCGGAGCGGATGTCACGGGCTTCCCTCGCCGACAGGCCCGCAAGGCTCTGGGCCTGGTTCAGATCGTCCTGGGCCGCCTGCGACTGGCCCTGGCGGTTACGGGCATAGCTGCGCAAGACCCAAGGGGCGGTTTGACGGTCGTCCACCGCCAGTGCGGCAGACGCGGCCTGTTCGGCTGCGGGGTAATCCTTCGCCGCGAGCAGGGCACTGATGAGCAGTTGCTGGTTGGCGACAATCTCTGGAGCCCAGGCCACGGCTTTGCGCGCCTGGTCCACGGCTCGGGTTGTGTTGCCTTGCTCCAGGGCGCGATAGCCCTGGGTCGCAAGCGGTACGGCCAGTTGGCGGCGAATGGCTTTGCGGCGCAGCAACAACGTGTTGTCGTTGGCAAAGACGCCAAGGGCCTCGGTGGTGGCCCGGTCGGCGTCTTCCAGGTGTTGTTGGCGTTGCAGCGAATCGATCAGCAACAGGCGATATTCGCGGCGCCGGGGTGCCTGGCTGATGGCTTTGCGAGCCGATTGCTCGGCCAGGCCGAATTGTTCGCGGTCATAGGCCTTGAACCCCTGGGACGCCGCGACGAAACCCGGTGCAGCTGGCGCCGCGCGCGAAGATGCAGCGGTCCGAGGTTGGTCGCGCAGCTTTTTGTCCCGTTCGGCCAATTCAATCAACGTGTTCAGGCGCGTCACATCGGCACGCAGGCGCAGGGCCTCGCGTGCCTTGGCGATGGCCAGGTCGTAGTCCTTGCGCTCGTAGGCGCTGTAGGCTTCGTTGGCGGCGGTATAGGCCGGGCCGGTCAGTGGCAGTGGCAACGTTTCGGCGGGTGCAAGCACCGGGATCAAGCTCAGCCCCGTGGCCAAGAGCGTCAAGAAGGGGCGGTTCATGCCGGAAGCTCCATTGGGTAAAGGCTGTGCTGGCGTGCCACCACTTGTTCGATAGTCGCCCGGGGCAGCACGCCGCTGTCCACCAGGTAATCGCCGATCCGGCCGTGGTGCTGCGGCCGATATTGCAACATGGCACGGCTGAACTGATCACGGTCGAGCAGGCCCATTTCGATCAGCAAGTCACCCAGCAGCGGGGCGCTGGCATTCGGTACGGCGTGGCCGTTGCGTTCGGGCAACTGGCGCAACAGTGCGAGAATTTCACTTTCCCTGGCGATCAGTTGCACCGGTTCGCTGCCCAATTCGGCGCTGACCTGTTGCAAGCCTTCGTCGGAAAGCGGGTTGGCGACGGCGATCTGCTCCCGGCCTTCGCCATTGGGCCCTAGGGGAATGGTCCGCCAGCGCAACGCAAACTCGCTGGTCAGTGACGAGGTCGAGGCCGCGGTTTTTTCGGCCACGTCGAAGACCCGGGGCAGGTCATTCTGGAACGCGATGGCTTCGGCCAGGGTTTCATCGTCCAGCCAGCCGTTATTCAGCAAAATCCGTCCTAGCGGTACATTGCGCGACTGTTGTTCATCCAGGGCGCTTTGCAGGTGGGTGTCGGTAATAGCCTGCCAGGACAACAGCACGCTGCCCAAGCGGCGCGGCGCAATGGCGACCAGGTCGGTGGAAGGGAAGTCATGCATGGTCTTGTCCCAGACCAGCTTGCGGTTCATCACCTTGCCCACCAGGAACATGCGCCAGGCCCGGGCGGCGGCCATGAAGTTGACGAAGTTGCCCACCAACATGCGTGGGATCGACAGCAAGCCGTGCTGCCAGCCGTACAACACCGTGGTGAAGTAGTAGCGGTGCAGGATTCGCCAGGCCAGGGCAACGCCGTTGGCCAGCAACAGGTATTTGATCACGCTGCTGGTTTCAAAAGGCGTTGGGAAACTGACGTCCCACAAACCGCTGTTGCGCAGGATGATCAGGCCCAGCAGTTGCACCAGGATTGCGTAGGCAATGATGCTGATGAACGCTGTCACTACCCCCTTGCGGTCGCGAAACAGCAGGTATCGGTTGGCCAGCGAACCATTCCAGCCCATCTGCTCCCAGCCTTGCAAACCAATGCCCAGGGTCCAGCGGGCCTTTTGCCGGAAAGCGGTGCGGAACGTGTCCGGGAAAAATTCGCGCACGCACAGCGGCATCGTCAGGGTCGATTCGTAGGGTTTGCGGAACCAGGATTTGCGCAGCACCCGGAACTGCACCGGGAAACGCACGAAGATCGCATTCATGCCCACCTTGGCCAAGCGCGCGCCGACGTCGTAGTCCTCGGTGAGGCTGTCGGTGTTGAACGGTTGGTTTTCGGTTTCACCGGCCAGCACTCGCAGGGCGCGATGGGAAAAACAGGTGCCGACGCCGGCGGAGGGCACGGTGTCGGTCATGCTTTCCCGCACCACCAGGTCCTTGCCGTGCCATTCGGCGAACTCGTCCATGTAGACGCCCGCCACCCATTCGTACCAGTTGCGTTCCAGCGAGACCACTGGCAACTGGATCATGTCCTTGCGCGGCAACAGATAATTGAACAAACGTAATTCAAGCGGATGCAGCACGTCCTCGCTGTCGTGCAGGACGACGCCGGCGAAGGTCATGCCATGGGTTTTCTCATGGAGGAAAATCGCCTGGATCACCCAGTTCAAGCAGTCGGCCTTGCAGGTCGGCCCGGCATGGGGCACTTCCACGCGGTGCAGTTGTTTGTAACGCCGGCGCATCCGCTCGACTTCGTCGATGGTGCGCTGGTCGTTGATGTACGTACCAACGAAGACCACGTAGTTCTGGTAGTCGAGTGTCGACACCATGTTCTCGATCATCGGTGCGATGACGTCGTATTCCAGCCAGGCCGGGACCATGATCGCCAGGGACTGTTCGTCCCGGGCCAACAATTGCTCGACGGTCAGCGGCCGGTAGCGGCGGTCCACGGTGAACTTGCGGTACAGGCGACGAGACCAGTACCACAGGTCAATGATCAGATCGTCCAGGCTGGAGATCAGGATCAGTACCGCGACCACGATGGTCGCGGCCTCCAGGTAGTTGTAGTAATGGGCCAGCCAATAGGGCCAATAAAGCGACGTCATCGAAGGGTACCGTTACTGGCGATTGCGACGGGCGCTACGGCCTGCCAGCAACAAGAGGAGGAACAGGATAATGGCGCCTGGAATCAGCCAGAGCAGCGACGGTTTGCGCCAGGCGTCCAGCCCCTTGGGTTCTTCGCGACCGATCAACAGGCTACCGCTTGGGTCCTGGGTGTCGAAGACCGCAACGGTGCCGTTGTCGCCGAGAATCGCCACGTCGCCACGGGTCAGCACGATCGGCGTGGCCAGGCTCGGCGGCTGGTTGCCCAGGGCCCGGTAGACCAGGCCATGCTGGCCCGCGGTCTGCACCACTTGCAGCGAGGCCAATTGGTTGAGGGGGTGTACGTCCAGCAGCACTTGGTCCTTGTGGTTGATGCGCAGGCGACCCTGCTCGTCGACCTGGACCGATTCCTGGCTGTCCTTGAGCGGCAACTCGAAGGCCAGGAAGGCTTTGTCCGGGCTGACGACGGCTTTAGGATCAGCGCTCACCTTGAGCTGCGCTCGCAGCGGCGATACACCGCTGGCATCGGCCACCGCAATGACCCGCGCCAGGCTGCTGGCCGGTTGGTCGAGGTAGGCCTGGGGCACCAGGATCTGGGTGTCGGCGGCGAAGCGTGCGGCCAGGCCGGAGAAATCGTCGTCCAGCGAGGTTTTTTCCACGACGATATGGCTGGTCGGCAGGACCGACACCGGGAAGGCTTGCGGCGTTTCCAGGCAGCGGTCGCTGACCGGCTGGCGCTGGAACGAGACGCGCAAGACGTTTTTCGAACCCAGGGCGTAGCGAGGGATATGGGCCTGGATGCGCTGCGACTCACCGTTGGTGGTCAGTTGCTGTGCACCGATCAGGAAATCATTGAAAAACAGCGAGGCCACCGGTGCTGTCGCGGAGGCCCCCGGGGCGGTGGAGACGTCCACCACGGCCGTGACGGGCAGGCGACCGTCGTAAGCGACACTGCCCAGGGGGAACGAAGTGCTCCAGTCGAAGCGCGAGGCCACGTCGAAATGGCCGGGAGCGCCGCCCAGTCGCGACAGGGCCACGCGGCCGTCCTCGCTCAACGGCGTTTGCGCTTCGCTCACGGTCAATTGGCGACTTCGCGCCAGTTTGCTCCAGGCCGTACCAAGCAGCGACAAGGCTTTGCCGGTGGATTCTGGGGCGATCATCAGCACCGGGCGAGTGCCCAGCAGGGCCAGGCGTACGTTGTCGGTGCCAGCACCCGCCAGTGCGGCATTGACGTGCTGTTCGCGCCAGAGGGTCAGTGCGCTGGCGGCCGTCGCGTCGAGGCCCTGGACCTGGCTTTGCAGGGCGTCCAGGGATTGGTTGATGGCCTTGAGCAACTCCGGGTCGTTGATCGCTAGGTCAGCCTGGACGTTCGGGGTCTGGCCCAACACCAGCAGTGCGCCGATTTCGGCCGGGTTGGCCAAGGTGTGCGGGCCTATGCCGTTGAGGCTGGCGAAGGCCGGAATGCTCAAGAGCTCGGCAGGGATGCGCAGGCTGCCCAGGTCCACGCTGTCTTGCACGGCGGGGAAGGGCAGGATGCGACTGTGTTTGCCGATGCGCTCCAGTGCCACGCCCAGGCGCCAGGCCGAATCGTAGCTGACGGCGGACAACGAACCCGGTGCGACGAGGATGCCGGGCTCGCCGGGCAGGGCGGCCCAGGCCGCACCGACGTCGCGCAACTGGCTGGCGTCGTAGCTGTAGTTCAGGCGCGTTTCAGGTTGGATGCGCAGCACATTACCAATGACCCGATCGTCTTCGCACAGTGGCCTCGACACTATCGAGGACCAGGCAATGCCCAGGCGCACCAGGCCGTTGTTACGTGCGGCCTTGTCGACGCCGAGCGTCGCGCTGGCATCGCCTTGGGCCTCGCTGAGCCCTTCGGCACGCACCGGGTAGCCGTCGAGGGACAGCAGCAGGGTGTTGCGGCCGCCTTCGCCATTGAGGTAGCTGGCATCCAGTTGCAGCGTCGCGTCTTCGAGGGTAACGCCGGCGGGGACCGGCAGGTAAAGCTCGCGGCGGGCGTCGCTGGCGCTCAAGAGGATCGGCGCCGTGATGCCCAGGTCGCTCAAGCGGACCTCACGTGTCTGGCGGGTATCAGCGTTGAGTCGATGAATAGCCTGGGTCAGCGGGCTGTCCGCGGCCAGGGCAAAGGTCGGCATGAGCGCGAGCAGGCTCAAGCCACAGGCAAGGGCGCTGAGCGCACCCGTAGGGATGGCAACGGAAGGCTTCATTCAGGCAAGTCTCGATCTGATAAGGGGAATAGCAGTTGTTCAGTTGAAATCGGCGAGCAGCTCGCGTGGCTCGGACAGCGACCGATAGACGGGCTGCCGTTGTGCAGGCAGCGGGGCCACGACGAAGTCGTCGACCGGGCGGCCCATCAAGGTATCGACGATGCGTTGGCTGGCCTTGCCGTCGCCATAAGGATTGGCCGCTTGTGAGGCGCGGCGCCATGACGCGTCATCGTCGAACAGCGCATCCACGCCGGCGATGATCGATGCCGGCGAGGTGCCGACCAGGCGCACCGTGCCCGCCGCCACTGCTTCCGGGCGTTCGGTGACGTCGCGCATCACCAGCACCGGTTTGCCCAGGGACGGCGCTTCTTCCTGCACGCCACCGGAGTCGGTGAGGATGACATGGGCGTGTTGCATCAGGCGCACGAACGTCAGGTAGTCCAGCGGCTTGATCAAATGCACATTGAGCAACTCGCCCAGTTGTTCGGTCACCGGGCCCAGTACGTTGGGATTGAGGTGCACCGGATAGACGATCTGGATATCCGGGCGCTGGGCCAGGTGGCGCAGGGCCTTGCAGATGTCCAGGAAGCCCTCGCCGAAGTTTTCCCGGCGGTGGCCGGTCACCAGCAGCAGTTTGCGTCCGGTCTGTAGGAACGGGAATTGTTGGTCCAGTTCGCTACGCAACCGGGCATCGTCGTTGATGCGCCGGGCCGTCAGTTGCAGCGCGTCGATCACGGTATTGCCGGTCACCAGGCAACGGCCTTGCAGGCGTTCACCCAGCAAGTTATCGCGGGACTGTCCGGTGGGGGCGAATAGCAGATCGGCGCCGAGGTCGATGCACCGTCGGTTCATTTCTTCCGGCCAAGGGCTGTAGATGTCTCCGGTGCGCAGGCCGGCTTCCACGTGGCCGACGGGGATACGTCGATGGAAGGCGGCCATCGAAGCCACCATGGCCGAAGTGGTGTCGCCGTGAACCAGCACCCGATCCGGCCGGGTCTGTTCCAGCACCGGGTCGATGGCCGCATACAACGCGGCGGTCAGGGAGTTGAGTGTCTGGTGCGGGGTCATCACGTCGAGGGTGAAATCGGCCTTGAGGTCGAACAGGTCCAGTACCTGCTTGAGCATGCTCTGATGCTGGCCGGTGACGCAGATCAGCGACTCGATGCCCGGTTCGGCGGCGAGGGCCTTGACCAAGGGCGCCATCTTGATGGCTTCCGGACGGGTACCGAAGATCGAGAGGATCCTGATGCGTGGATGATGAGTTGCGATGACGCCCTTCCTCGCGCAGTTTGCTGCGCCGCACAACAGCCCGCCCGGACGCGATGGGGGCGTTCGAGCAAACAAGCGATTTAAGTTAAGTTAGCCCGGTGTCAGACAGCGGCTTGACGTGCACAGGAAGTGACGTAGTGGCATCTTGAAGTTCGGGGCGGAGAATTAATAGCACCAAAGATCGTGAGCGCAAAGGTTTATATGAATAAGTTGATTAATAATTTTTTAGAGGAGTTTTAGTGGTGGGGCGAAGGGGAGCCTTCGAAGATCTTTTAACTTCAATTAGTAGTTGATATTAAAGGTCTTTTTTGTCTTTTTGTGCCTGCTTAATACTCGATCTACACTAAAGAGCGGGGTGCCGTGATTTTTTTGGCGCCTTATTTTACGCTGGTCCAAGATAAGGCGTGCCATTGGAATGGCGCCTGTAAATCGTCGTAATAGCGGCTTTAAGAATTAATGAATTGAGCGCGAACTTTGTTCTTTGTAGAAAGTTCAATTTATTTTGAGTTTTTATATTAAATAACGTGGATCCATTGCAATTGCAAAATCCCACTAGGCACCGTCGTTACTTGCAATAAGGAAGTTACGTCGATTCGATTGCTCCTAAGCCAGGTACCCGTTAGTCGTCGAAGCATCCCGACCGATAATCGCACGCTTTGTGTGGTGCGCCTGCTTGGGTTATTGACCAAACTAACCGGGTGGTACATTTTAGCGGCATCTGTCTTGCCCACCGTGGCAAAGACCATAATAAAAATAGAGGAAACCCCATGCCCATCCGAGCGCCCTACGCTTTCTCCTTGATCCATCCTTCTAACGCATTTTCCAGCCTTCCAGGTTCGATCCGATAGCGGCCCAGTGCTGTTGTGGTCTTTATCGCGCCATTGGGATGTGGGCGCTCGACAAGCCTCGGAGGTCTTCAAAATGACAAAAGTCGTGGATCTGTATTTCAAGCTGCTCAAGCTGCTGATTGTGTTGTGCATGGTTGCGATGATCGTGCTGGTGTTCGGCAATGTGGTGCTGCGCTATGCCTTCAACTCGGGCATCAGTGTGTCGGAGGAGCTGTCGCGCTGGTTCTTCGTCTGGATGATTTTTCTCGGCGCCCTGGTGGCGCTCAAGGACCGTGCCCACCTGGGCATGGACAGCCTGGTCAAGCGCTTGCCACCGGCAGGCAAGCGCATCTGCCTGGTCATTGGCCATCTGCTGATGCTGTACATCTGCTGGCTGATCTTCAGTGGCAGTTGGCAACAGGCGGCGATCAACCTGAATGTAGTCGCCCCGGCGTCAGGGTTGTCCATGGCGCTGTTCTATGGAGCCGGCCTGGTGTTCGGCGCCAGTGCCGCACCGATCCTGCTCTACGAGCTCTACCTGGCGCTGTTCGGCAAGCTGGGGGATGACGAGCTGGTGATGGTCAAGGATAGCGACGCCGAGGTGATCACACATAACGCCACCAAGAGTACCCACCCATGACACTGGTTATTTTCCTCGGGTCCTTGATGGGCAGCATGGCGTTGGGCATGCCCATCGCGTTTGCCTTGCTGGTTGTCAGCGTGGCGTTGATGGTTTACCTGGATCTGTTCGATGCGCAAATCATTGCCCAGAACCTGCTCAACGGCGCGGACAGTTTTCCGCTGATGGCGGTACCGTTCTTCATGTTGGCCGGCGAAATCATGAACGTCGGTGGCCTGTCCAAACGCATCGTCAACATTGCCATGGCGCTGGTAGGGCACAAGCGCGGTGGCCTCGGTTACGTGGCCATCATTGCTTCCTGCCTGTTGGCGTCGCTGTCTGGTTCGGCCGTGGCCGACGCGGCGGCCCTGGCGGCGTTGCTGGTGCCGATGATGGTGTTGGCCGGGCATAACCGCGGGCGCTCGGCCGGCCTGATCGCCGCCGGCAGCATCATCGCGCCGGTCATTCCGCCGAGCATTGGCTTCATCGTTTTTGGCGTGGCATCCGGGGTATCGATTTCCAAGCTGTTCCTGGCCGGTATCGTGCCGGGGCTGATGCTTGGGGCTTCACTGGCCGTGGCCTGGTGGTACATCTCTCGCAGCGAGAACGTCGAGACACCGCCCAAGCGTTCCCGTGCCGAAGTGCTGCGCACGTTGCTCGACGGCAGTTGGGCCATGGGCCTGCCCTTGATCATCATCCTGGGCCTCAAATTCGGCATCTTCACACCCACGGAAGCAGCGGTGGTCGCGGCGGTTTATTCGCTGTTCGTGTCCCTGGTGATCTACCGCGAAATGAAAGTCAGCCAGTTGTACGAAGTGATCCTGTCTTCGGCCAAGACCACCTCGGTGGTGATGCTGCTGGTGGCGGCGGCCATGGTTTCATCGTGGCTGGTGACCATTGCCGACCTGCCGGGCCAACTGGCGGAGCTGCTGGCGCCGTTCATGGACAACCAGACCTTTCTGCTGCTGGTAATGATGGTGTTGATCATCCTGGTGGGCACGGTGATGGACATGACTCCGACCATCCTCATCCTCACCCCGGTGCTGATGCCAGCCGTCATCCAGGCGGGGATCGATCCGGTGTACTTCGGCGTGCTGTTCCTGATCAACACGGCCATCGGCCTGATCACGCCGCCGGTGGGCACTGTGCTCAATGTGGTTTGCGGGGTGGCCAAGCTGGATTTCGAGGAGATCGTGCGTGGGGTGTGGCCGTTCATGCTTGCGCAGTTTGTCGTGTTGTTCCTGTTGGTCCTGTTCCCGCAGTTGGTCCTGGGGCCATTGAAATTTTTTACCGGATAACACCGGTGCTGTTAGCTCGACCTTAAAAACAATAACGATCGGAGAGTGACATGGGAAAACTGATGAAAACCCTGCTGGCCGGGGCGTGCGCGACGGGCTTGCTGTTAACCGGCGCGGCCAGCCACGCGGACGAGATCCGCGAACGAACCTTGCGATTCGCCTTCCAGAACGTCAAGGAACACCCCCAGGGCCAGGGCGCGCAGAAGTTCGCCGACCTGCTCAGCGAAAAGAGCGGCGGCAAGATCAAGGTCCGCCTGTTCCCAGGTGGTACGTTGGGCGGTGATGTGCAAACGGTGTCGGCGTTGCAGGGCGGCACACTGGACATCACGGTGCTCAACTCCGGCATCCTGGCCGCCCAGGCACCAGATTACGCCATGCTCGATTTTCCGTTCCTGTTCAATAATGTCGAGGAGGCCCATGCGGTCATCGATGGGCCGGTCGGGCAGAAACTGGCGGCGCAACTGGACAGCAAAGGGCTGGTCGGACTGGGTTATTGGGACCTGGGTTTTCGCAACCTGACCAACAGCAAGCACCCGGTGACCAAGCTTGAAGACATGCAGGGCCTGAAGATTCGCGTCATCCAGTCGCCGATCTACCTGGAGACCTTCTCCGCACTGGGCGCCAACCCCGTGCCGATGGCGTTCCCGGAGGTCTACACGGGCCTGGAGCAACACACCATCGACGGCCAGGAAAACCCTTTCACGGTGATCGAGGGCAACAAGTTCTACGAGGTGCAGAAGTATCTTTCCGTCACGGGGCATATCTTCAACCCGCAGTCGTTGATCATCAGCCAGAAAACCTGGAACCGCCTCAACGACGATGAAAAGGCGATGATTCGCGCGGCCGCGGCCGAGGCGCAAACCTTTCAGCGTGAAGTCACGGCGGCGAGCATGGACAAGGCCAAGGCCACGTTGGCCGCTGCGATGACCGTCAATGAAATCAGCCCAGCCGAGAAAGATCGCCTGCGTGAGCGGGTGAAACCGGTGGTCGACAAGTTCGCCAAATCCCTGGATGGCGACCTGGTGAAGACGATGTACGAGGAAATCGCCAAGGTGCGGGCGGCGCAGTGAGGTGAGTGGGCCTGTCCGGAACAGACCCTGACCTGTGGGAGCGAGCTTGCTCGCGATAGCGGTGTGTCAGCCAACATCAATGCTGCTGACCTGACGCCATCGCGAGCGAGCTCGCTCCCACAGGGTTTTGTGATTTTCTTGCGAACGGTTATTGGGCGGCTGGAACGGCCAGCCATTGCCCAATCACCTTCTGGTAGCTGCCATTGGCCTTGCTCAGGTGCAGCCATTGATCGACGTACATCTTCCAGGTGTTGTCATCCCGTGGCAGCAGGTAGGCCTTCTCGCCATATTGCAGGTAGCGGGTCGGGTTGACGGCGCACAGGCCGGGTTTGAGCTTTTGCTGGTAGAGCGCTTCCGACGCGTCGGTAATCATCACGTCGGCTTTTTTGTCCAGCAGTTGCTGGAAGATGGTCACGTTGTCGTGGAAGCTGAGCTGGCCGTTGGGCAGGAACGCGCGGACGAAGGCTTCGTTGGTGCCGCCCGCCGGCTCGACAAGGCGTACCGAAGGCTGGTTCATCTGCTCGAGAGTCTGGTAACGCTCCTTGTCTTCGCAACGCACCAGCGGGATCTTGCCATCCACGTCCAGGGTGGTACTGAAATAGGCTTTCTTCTGGCGCTCCAGCGTCACCGAAATCCCACCCATGCCAATGTCGCATTTGCCTGCAACCATATCCGGCATCAGGGTTTTCCAAGTGGTCTGCACCCATTGCACCTTGACGCCCAGGCTGGCGGCCAGGGAGCGCGCCATGTCGATATCGATGCCTTCGTATTCGCCTGCTTCGGTTTTAAAGGTGTAGGGCTTGTAGTCGCCGGTGGTGCACACCTTCAGTTCGCCGCGTTGCAGGACCTGGTCCAGCAGCGAGGGGGCCGGCTCGGCCAGGGCGCTGCAGGAGAGCGCCAACAGGCCACAGAACGTCATCGAGCTTGTTATGGTTTTCATAGGGATTGGACGTCTCGTAGCGGAGGGAAACAAGATCGGGGAGTGTAGTAAAAGTGTCGGCAGGCTGTCACTGGCACATTGCTGACGAACCGTCAGCAGAGAGCGGTCTCGAAGGGGCGTCGATGCAAGCTTTCCAAGTAGGCGCAGAACATATCGGCCATGGCGTCGCTATAGGTGGCAACGTCCACGGGCGAGCGGGGCGCCGATGAAAAGCGCTTGCCCACGGCACTGAGCGCAGGATGACCAGAGAAGTGGTCCAGGTCTGTTCGCTGATCTTGAGCAGCCTGGCTATGACACAAGGGCCTAGTGGGAAATGATCCCGTGGTCGATCGCGTATTTCACCAGGGCCGCGGGTTTGTCGATGTTCAGCTTGCGGCGGATGCTCAGGCGATGGGTTTCGACGGTGCGTACGCTGATGTCCAGTTCACGGGCCATTTCCTTGTTGTTCAGGCCCTGGACCATTTTCGCCAGCACTTGGCTCTCCCGTGGCGTCAGCTCGTTGTCGGTATGCGGGTCGGTGGCGAGCCGCTGGGCGATCTCGGCACTGTAGAAGGTGCCGCCGCTGATGATCGCTTCGATGGCCGCGATGATTTCCCGCGATGGCGCGTTCTTGAGCACGTAGCCGCTGGCGCCGGAGCGCACGGATTCGCTGACGTACTCATAATTGTCGTACATGCTGAGGATCAGGATCTTGAGGCTGGGGTATTGTTTGCCCAGCAGCCGGGTCAACTCGAGCCCGTTCTTGTCCTTGAGGCCGATGTCCATCAGCAGCAGGTCCGGTTGGCAGCGACCGACCATTTCGATCGCCTGCGCGCCGTTCTCGGCTTCGCCCACTACGTCCAGTTGCGGCATTACCGAGAGCAGGGCCCTGATGCCGTCGCGGACCAGGGAGTGGTCATCGACCAGTGCGACGCGAATCACGGGGGGCAGGTTCATCGACGAGTGCTCCTGTTGGCGTGGGCGTGCATCAGCTTTCCGTGATCGAGAGGTTCATGGGCAGCAGGATGTCCAGTTCGCTGCGGCCCGGCGCCGACGTCACTTCCAGGTGTCCGCCGAAATGCTCGACCCGCTCGCGGATGTTACGCAGGCCGATGCCGGCATGACCGCGTTCCACTTGCGGGACGTTGAACCCCATCCCGTCGTCGACCACCGTCAGGCGCAAGGACTGGCTGGAGCCGAACAGGGTGATGCCGACACTTTTCGCCCCGGCATGGCGCTCGATATTGGTCAGGGCTTCCTGGGCAATGCGAAACAGCGAGACAGGGGCGCCATTTTCCAGGCGGCAATCGAATTCGTTGCTTCGGTAGGACACTTCCAGCCCGCTGCGCTGTTGGAATTCGGTGGCGAGCTGGCCGATGGCGGCGGGCAGGCCCAAGGTGTCGAGCAGGGACGAGCGCAAGTCGTGGGAGATATTGCGGATCTCGCCGATGGCTTCGCCCAACCGGTCGGTGGCGTTCTTCAGGATGCCCAGTCCGTTTTCCTGGCCATTCTCCAGCACGTGGCTGGCCAGTTCGAACTGGAATTTTATCGACACCAGCAGTTGGCTGATGCCGTCATGCAGCTCGCGCGAAACCCGCGAGCGTTCTTCTTCCTGCAAACTGACGATGCGCTGATTCAAGCGCTGCAGTTTTTTGTCGGCCAGTCGATGTTCGCTGACATTGAGGGTCATGCCGCCGGCAAACACCAGCAGGACCGCCACCAACGCGATCGCGGCGATGGCTTGCATGGTGGTGTGGATGCCATGGGCGACTTCATCACGGGCCTGCTGGGTGGCGCGTTCGACATCCTCCAGGTAGATCCCGGTGCCAAGCGTCCAGCCCCATTTGTCGAGCCTCACGACATAGGCCAGCTTGTCGGTCACCTGGCCGGAGGAGGGCTTGTTCCAGGCGTAGCGCTGGAAACCATCGCCTGACTCGGCGCTTCTGATCAGCGCCTGGATGACCGGCAGGCCGTGGGGGTCCTTCATGTCCCAGAGGTACTGCCCCACCAGTTCCGACTGACGGGCATGCATGAGGCTGCGGCCCTGGTGGTCGTACACGAAGAAGTAGCCGTTGATGCCGAAGCTGAGCTTGCGCAGTTCTTCCAGGACCTGCTGTTGCGCCCGCGCGTCTCCCTGGCCGTTGTCATACAGCGGGGCGATCAGGCTCTGCGCCATCTCGACATAGTTCTTCAACTCGGCGCGCTTGCTCGCCAGGATGCTGTCTTCGATCAGTTGCGCCTGTTGATCGCCCAACTGGCGGTTGAGCGAGATCACCAGGGCGCAGATGACCGCGATGGCCAGGACCAGCGGCAAGATCCCGAGGGCGACGATTTTGTGTTTGAGCAGCATCTGTACTCCTGTCCGGGCTCGGCGGGGAGGCGAATGGCGGCATCATATGCCAAACCCATGGACGAGGCATAAAACCTGTGGCGCAAGACATGTGGGAGCAAAGCTTGCTCGCGATGCAGGCGCCGCCTTGTATGAAAGACCGTATTGACTCTATCGCGGGCAAGCCTTGCTCCCACAGGGGGAATTGGGGTTCTACGTAGTACTACGGATTTATTTATTGACCACTTGCAGGGATATTGGGCCGGCTCCGAATAGCCGGGGCACACTATAAAAACAATCGCCGCAATCCACTGGATATCGGCAGGAGACACGCAATGACAACCCGTCTGGTTAAACACCTCGCCTGGTTTGCCGTGGCTGTTCTGGGAGCTTGTGCGTTGAGTGTCGTGGCCTTGCGCCGCGGCGAACCCATCAACGCCCTCTGGATCGTCGTCGCCGCCGTGGCCATCTACCTGGTCGCCTACCGCTACTACAGCCTCTTCATCGCCAACAACGTGATGCAACTCGATGCGCGCCGGGCCACCCCCGCCGTGCTCAACAACGATGGCCTGGACTACGTCCCGACCAACAAACACATTCTCTTCGGCCACCACTTCGCGGCCATTGCCGGCGCGGGGCCGCTGGTCGGACCGGTGCTGGCGGCGCAGATGGGCTATTTGCCCGGCACGCTCTGGCTGATCGCCGGCGTGGTGCTGGCCGGTGCGGTGCAGGACTTCATGGTCCTGTTCCTCTCCACTCGTCGCAACGGTCGCTCCCTGGGCGACATGGTGCGCGAGGAAATGGGCCGCATCCCCGGTACCATCGCGCTGTTCGGCTGCTTCCTGATCATGATCATCATCCTCGCGGTGCTGGCGCTGATCGTGGTCAAGGCCCTGGCCGAGAGCCCGTGGGGCATCTTCACGGTGATGGCGACCATCCCGATCGCGATGTTCATGGGCATCTACATGCGCTACATCCGCCCGGGCCGCATCGGTGAAATCTCGATCATCGGCGTGCTGTTGCTGCTGGGCTCGATCTGGCTGGGCGGGCAAATCGCCGCCGACCCGGTCTGGGCCAAGGCTTTCACCTTCACCGGGATCCAGATCACCTGGATGCTGATCGGCTACGGTTTCGTCGCGGCGGTACTGCCGGTGTGGCTGATCCTGGCGCCTCGGGACTACCTGTCCACATTCCTCAAGATCGGCACCATCGTCGCCCTGGCGATCGGCATCCTGGTGACCATGCCCGAGCTGAAAATGCCGGCACTGACCCAGTTCACCGACGGCACCGGGCCGGTGTGGAAGGGCGGGCTGTTCCCGTTCCTGTTCATCACCATCGCCTGCGGCGCGGTCTCGGGTTTCCATGCGCTGATTTCCTCGGGCACCACGCCCAAGCTGCTGGATAACGAAACCAACGCTCGCTACATCGGTTATGGCGGCATGCTGATGGAGTCCTTCGTGGCGATCATGGCCATGGTGGCTGCTTCGGTGATCGAGCCGGGCGTGTACTTCGCCATGAACAGCCCGGCGGCGATCGTCGGGACTGACGTGGTGGCCGTGGCCCAGACCGTCAGCAGCTGGGGTTTTGCAATCACCCCCGACGCGCTGCAAGCGGTGGCCAAGGACATCGGCGAGACCACCATCCTGGCCCGTGCCGGCGGTGCGCCGACCCTGGCGGTCGGTATCGCGCAGATCCTGCACTCGGTGCTGCCGGGTGAGAACACCATGGCGTTCTGGTACCACTTCGCGATCCTGTTTGAAGCGCTGTTCATCCTCACGGCTGTGGACGCCGGCACCCGCGCCGGGCGGTTCATGCTCCAGGATCTGCTCGGCTCGTTCGTGCCAGCCCTCAAGCGCACCGAATCCTGGACCGCCAACCTGATCGCCACCGCCGGCTGCGTGGCGCTGTGGGGTTACCTGCTGTACCAGGGCGTGATCGATCCGCTGGGCGGCATCAACACCTTGTGGCCGCTGTTCGGCATCTCCAACCAGATGCTGGCCGGTATCGCCCTGATGCTCGCCACCGTGGTGCTGATCAAGATGAAGCGCCAGCGCTACGTCTGGGTCACGCTGCTGCCGGCGAGCTGGCTACTGATCTGCACCACCACGGCGGGCCTGATCAAGCTGTTCGACGCCAACCCGGCGATCGGCTTCTTGGCCCTGGCGCGCAAATACAACGATGCCCTGGCCGCCGGCCAGATCCTGGCCCCGGCCAAGAGCATCGAGCAGATGCAGCACGTGGTGTTCAACGCCTACACCAACGCGACGCTGACGGTGTTGTTCCTGTTCGTGGTCTTCAGCATCCTGTTCTACGCGCTCAAGGTCGGCATCGCCGCCTGGGGCACGAAAGAACGCACGGACAAAGAAGCGCCATTCCAGGCCCTGCCGGACGCTTGATAGAGGATTGCAACGATGTTCAATGACTTGAGTCGCCTGGGTAAATACCTCGGTCAGGCCGCCCGCCTGATGGTCGGCATGCCCGACTACGACAACTACGTCGAGCACATGCAAACCCAGCACCCGGACAAACCGATGATGGACTACGAGGCGTTCTTTCGCGAACGCCAGGAGGCCCGTTACGGTGGCAAGGGTGGGCCCAAGTGCTGTTGAGTTGAGTTAAACCCAACCCCATGTGGGAGCGGGCTTGCTCGCGAAGGCGTCGTGTCAGTTAACAGATAATGTGGCTGACACACCGCTTTCGCGAGCAAGCCCGCTCCCACAGTTGTTTTGGGTTGGTTTCAGCATTTGCATACGCCACAAATTCTTTGTGGCGAGGGAGCTTGCTCCCGCTGGCGTGCGAAGCAGGCCCCGGGGTTCTTCAGGCCGACCGCATCAGCCGGCTTTGCGACTGCTGCGCAGCCGAGCGGGAGCAAGCTCCCTCGCCACAGGGTAGTTGTCTGGCTTGATTCCGGTGTTGATCACTCCGCCAACAACACCGCCGCATCGAAGCCCACCCGTAAGTTGCCCCAGTGGCGGCCGCCGAAGAAGAACGGTACGTCGATCTCGGTCATGATTTCCCCGGTATCGCGCAGGTAGGTCTGCAGCAGGAAACGCTGGACGTTGCCCGCCGCGCGCAGGCCGATCGGGTCGTTGAAGATTCGCTTGTTGCGGCACACCGGCAGATCCACCGCCCGGTCGCCGGTTGGCGGCTTGGAGACCCAGCTGTTGTTCACCGGGCAGTAACCTTTGCTGTCGACAATGAACGAAACCTTGCCACCCGGCGTGCTGCGGGTGAGTTTGTCGCATTCTTCCTGGCAGACCTGGGCAAAGCGTTCGGTATAGCTGGCCATGTATTGCTGGGGATCGGTGCCGGGAATCAGTTGGTAATTCTGATCGAACAGGTTCAGGCCTTCGCGTTGCAGCGCCTCCAGGCGGACCTGGAGCGTGTCGCGGCACTCGCTGGCGCGGGTGATGGCGGCATCCAGCTTGCCGTGGCCGAGCACGAAACGACCGAGCAGCGCCTGGACCTTTTCGGCCACGCCGGACAGGTCGCGGGTGGCCGTTGCCGAATGCTGCATGCGCTGGTCGATCAACTGGCTGTCGGCATGGATCTGGGTGACCCGGTCGTTGATCCCGGTGTTGCTGTCGGCGAACTCTTGGATATGGGTCGCGATGTCCGCCAGCTTGCCGTTGGTGGATTCGAAATCGCCGATCATGCTTTCGAAATGGCCGGAGGCGCGTTCCACCACTTTCTGGGTTTCCCGGGCGCTGTGGCTGATCTGCGTAGTCTGCTCGTGGGTGGAGCTGACTTCCTCGAGCATGGCGTCGATGTTGCGCGAGATATCGTCGGTGGCCCGGCTGACGTTCTGGGCCAAGGTGCGCACTTCATCGGCCACCACCGCGAAGCCGCGGCCGCTTTCGCCGGCCCGGGCGGCTTCGATGGCGGCATTGAGGGCCAGCAGGTTGGTCTGGGCAGAGATCTGCTGGATCAACCCGACAATCGACTTGATGCTTGAGGACCGCTGGTTCAAGGCGCTCACCAGGGTGGCGAATTCACCGAGGCTGTTGGAGATTTCACTGATGTTGCCGGTCACTTCCAGCAGCTCGGCGTAGGAGTCGCGGGCCATGCTCAGGTTCTGGGCGGTGGTGCTGGAGATGCCCTGGGTTTGGCGCGAGACTTCTTCGATGCGGCCCACGGCGGTGTTGCTCTGGTCCATCACTTCCTTGGCGAATCGGGCCTGGTGGGTGGCGCTGTCGCTGGAGTCGCTGATGTTCTTCAGCGAGCGTGCCGACTCGACGGCGATGTGTACGGTCAGCGCCTGGACGTTGCTGATGATTTCCCGCTGCTTGGCCAGGAAACGGTTGCAAGTGCCGGCCAGCACACGGATCTCGTCGTGGGTCACCAGCGGCAGGTCCTTGGACAGGTCGCCTTCGCCGTTGGCGATCTCTTCCAGGGCCTTGGTCATGGCGGTGACCGGGCGCACGATGAGGTGGCGGAAATACCAGACCATGAAGCTGATCATGCCCAGCGTCAGCACCGCGCCGAAGAGCAGGGCATGGGTCAGGCTATCGAGCCGGTCTTCAATCTGCCCCAACAAGGCGCCGTCCAGTTGCGCGTTGCGCAATAGCAGCAGGATCTCGGCGCGGGCGCTGAGGGCAACCCAATAGAGCAAGCCACTGACCAGCACCAACAGGAAAAGGCTCGAGAGCTTTTTGGTGAGAGTATCGAAAAACTGCATTTCGATAGACTCGTACAAGGCCTTTAACGTCTGCATGCCGCTGCTCCTGGGCAAAAAAATCTCTTAATGGAATACATTCGACCGCGAGCGCCAAAGCTTTAGGGCGGGAGGGCGATTTGATATCACTCCGGCATTTAGATGCTGTTTAACGCTCCCGATGGTGATTAGGCAGGGATGTCAATACTTACTGGCGCGAATTAGACGAAAGTCGTACTAGCGTCATGCCCAGTGACTGCTACGGTTTGAAGTGCAAAACAATAAAAACAAACGGGAGGGCACCTCCATGTCCACTGAAAAGCAACAGGCTGCGCGCGCCTACTGGAAGGAAAACCTACGCTGGATGGTGATATTGCTGGCCATCTGGTTTCTGGTGTCCTTCGGCTTCGGTATTTTGCTGGCTGATGCACTCAACACCGTCAGTTTCTTCGGTACACCCTTGGGGTTCTGGTTTGCCCAGCAGGGTTCCATCTACGTCTTTGTGCTCGAGATCTTCTTCTATGTCTGGAAGATGAATCAGCTCGATCGCAAATATGACGTCCACGAAGACTGAGGGCGGCGCACATGGACACAAAAACCCTGATCTATCTGATCGTAGGCGCCTCCTTCGCCTTGTACATCGCGATTGCAATCTGGACGCGTGCCGGTTCCACCAGCGAATACTACGTCGCCAGCAAGGGCGTGCATCCGGTACTCAACGGCATGGCCACCGGCGCGGACTGGATGTCAGCGGCGTCGTTCATCTCCATGGCCGGGATCATTGCCTTCGCCGGTTACGACGGTTCGGTCTACCTGATGGGCTGGACCGGTGGCTACGTGCTGTTGGCAATGTGCCTGGCGCCGTACCTGCGAAAATTCGGCAAGTTCACCGTACCCGAGTTCGTCGGGGCACGTTATTACTCGCAGACGGCGCGGGTGGTGGCGGTGATCTGCGTGATCTTCATCTCCTTTACCTATGTGGCAGGGCAGATGCGCGGCGTTGGGATCGTCTTTTCCCGTTACCTGGAAGTGGATATCAACGTCGGTGTCATGATCGGCATGGCCATCGTGTTCTTTTATTCGGTATTGGGCGGCATGAAGGGCATCACCTACACCCAAGTGGCGCAGTATTGCGTGATGATCTTTGCCTACATGGTGCCGGCGATTTTCATCTCGATCATGATCACCGGCAACCCGATACCGCAGTTGGGCTTTATCAGCGAGGCCGCCGGCTCGGGGCAGAGCGTGATCGAGCGGCTCAACGGTTTGGGCGCTGAATTGGGCTTCACCGCCTATACCAACGGCACCAAGTCGACCATGGACGTGTTTTTCATCACCATGGCGCTGATGGTCGGCACCGCGGGCCTGCCCCACGTGATCGTGCGGTTCTTTACCACCCCCACCGTTCGGGATGCACGCAAGTCGGCAGGCTACGCATTGCTGTTCATCGCCATCCTTTACACCACCGCGCCGGCCGTGGCGGCATTCGCGCGGACCAATCTGCTGACCTCCATCCCTAATGTCAGTTATGCCACCGCGCCGGCCTGGTTCAAGGCCTGGGAAAACTCCGGGCTGATTGCGTGGGCGGACAAGAACAACGACGGCATCATCCAATACAGCCCGGGTGCGGCCCTGGTCGGAGCGCCGAGTTTTACCGGTGAGCGTGGGGCGCATGAGCAACGATTGCTCACGAACCAGCTCTCGCCGGTGCCCAATGAACTCTATGTCGACAACGACATCATGGTGCTGGCCAACCCCGAGATCGCCGGCCTGCCGGGGTGGGTGATCGCGTTGATCGCGGCGGGTGGCCTGGCGGCGGCGCTTTCGACGGCAGCGGGGCTGTTGCTGGTGATCTCCACCTCGATTTCCCATGACCTGCTCAAAAGCAACATCATGCCCAGGATCAACGAAAAGCAGGAGTTGCTCGCGGCACGTATTGCCGCCGGTGCGGCGGTGCTGATCGCCGGATTGTTCGGCATCTATCCTCCCGCATTCGTCGCCCAGGTGGTTGCGTTCGCCTTCGGCTTGGCGGCGTCTTCGTTCTTCCCGGTGATTGTCATGGGGATCTTCTCCAAGCGCATGAACCGCGAAGGTGCGATCGCGGGGATGATCGTCGGGCTGACCTTCACGTTCACTTACATCGTCTACTTCAAGTTCATCAACCCGACGATGAACACGGCTGAACATTGGTGGCTGGGGGTTTCCCCTGAAGGCATCGGCACGTTGGGCATGCTCTTCAACTTCTTGGCCGCTGTGGTGGTGTCACGTTTTACCGCGCCGCCACCGGAGCACATCCAGCACTTGGTCGAAGACATCCGCGTACCAAGAGGAGCCGGGGCCGCCATCGATCATTGACCGTAGCCCGCCCGAGACTGGGGAGGGAAGCATCAAGGCGCCGGACTCATCATCCGGCGTCCTTTTTTTGGGGCAGAGTCAAGCAGGGAGATGTTAGAAAGATTTACTGGGAATCATTCTCAAAGTATATTCGCTCTCATTCCTATCCCTCTGTGAGTGCGCGTCTTGAATCGTTCCACCCCTCTCGCTTACCGTAATGCTCTCGTCAAATGTGTTTTACCCGCGCTGTCCTGCTGCTTCATGGCAAGCCCCCTGAGGGCACAAGACACTCTGGAGCTGCCCACCACCAACGTGCAGGGCAGTCGGATCATCCAGGACGAAGGCTACACGACGTCGCAAGCCAGTACGGCGAGCAAGAGCGATGTACCGATCAAGGAAGAAGCGCAGTCGATCAACGTGGTGACCCAGCAGACCCTGGCCGACTATCAGGTGCGCTCGCTGAACGACGCGATGAAGTTCGTCAGCGGCGTCAGCCAGGGCAACACGCTGGGCGGCTCGCGGGACTCGCTGGTCAAGCGCGGGTTTGGTACCAACGACGACGGCTCGATCCTGCGCGACGGCGTGCGCTCGAACCTGGGCCACAACTTCAGCGCCACGACTGAGCGCGTCGAAGTGCTCAAGGGCCCGGCCTCGATGCTGTACGGCGCGCTGGAGCCCGGCGGCCTGATCAACGTCATCAGCAAGAAACCGGAATACACCCAAAGCACCACGCTGAGCGGCTCGGCCTACAGCGAAGGCGGCGGCACCATGGCCCTGGACACCACCGGGCCGTTGGGCGATACCGGCCTGGCCTATCGACTGATCGCCGAGCGGGGTCACGAGGATTACTGGCGCAACTACGGGGTCAACGAGAGCACGCTGGTGGCGCCGTCGCTGGCCTGGACGGGTGAGCGGGCTTCGTTGAACCTGAGTTATGAGTACAACGAATATTCCAATCCGTTTGATCGGGGGACGGTGTTCAGGGATGGGCATCCGGCCGATATCGATTATGACAAGCGTCTGGATGAGCCTTGGGCCAAGAGCGTGGGTATTCGCGAAACGGCCACGGCGCGGTTCGAGTATGAGTTGAGCGAGGCGTGGAAGACTCGCGTGACTTATGGTTGGAACAATGATCGGTACAGTCTTTCGATTGCGCAGCCTTTCGAATTGAACGGAAATACGCTGCGTCGGGCTGCCAACGGCGCTCATTATGACGACGAAACGCGCTACGCCAGTTGGGATTTCATGGGTAAGCAGGAGCTGTTCGGCCAACGTCATGACTTGCTGATTGGCGTCGATAATCAGGTGTCTGATCAGTATCGCGGGAAAACCTACCGAGGGATTCAACAAAACGGCTTCGACATCACCGCGCCGGTCTATGGTGGCTTGGCAGAGCCAGGTAGGCTGAATGCTGCGCAAAGCAACTTGAGCAACAAACTGACTTCCAGCTCGGTCTATCTGAAGGATAACTGGCACCTGGATGATCGCTGGATCCTGGTCTTCGGTGGTCGCTACCAGCACTACGATCAGTTCGCCAAGCAAGGGGCGGTCACCAGGGTACCGGTCCGCGACGACAACGGCGATGCCTTCGTCCCGTTCCTGGGCCTGGTCTATAAAGCCACCGAGGAGCTGTCGCTGTATGGCAACTACAGTCGTTCGTTCAAGCCTAACGACACCGTGGACGACAACCTCAGCACCTTCAAGCCGGAGGAGGGCCGTAGCTACGAAATTGGCGCCAAGTACGATCCGCTGCCGGGCCTGAACATTAACCTTGCGCTGTTCGATATCGAGAAGAAAAACGTCGTGACCTCCTCTACAGTCAACGGCGTAACGCTGGCAGAAGCTGCGGGCAAGGTTGGCTCCCAAGGCCTCGAACTCGACATCACCGGCCGCCTGGCGGAACGTTGGGACTTGATCGGGACTTATGCCTATACCCACACTGAAATTCTCGATGACCCGAAAAACGAAGGCCATCGCCTGGCCGATGCCCCCAAGCACACCGCCAGCCTCTACTTGAGCCACCACCTGAACGTGCCTGCCGAATTCGGTGCCTGGCACGCCGGCGCCGGCGCTCGCTACGTCGGTGAGCGCGCCGCCAACAACGCCAATGATTTCTGGCTGAGCAGCTACACCGTCGCCGACGCCTTCCTGCGTTGGGAGTCGCCGGTGTTCGGGCACAAGACCTCGTTGCAACTGAACGTCGACAACCTGTTCGACAAGCAGTACTACCCGTCCTCCACCGGCAGCCAGTTGCAAGTCAACGTCGGCGAGCCGCGTACCGCCAAACTGAGCGCCAGCGTGACGTTCTGATTCTGTTGCGCAGAAACACAAAATGCCCGGGACCTGCGTCCCGGGCATTTTTGTACGGCAGTCGGAGGCTAAGCCACGGTGCTGCCAACGGGAGCCTGCGTAGCAGCGGATTTAACGCTCGCCCTGAGAGCATGACGAAGCTTCAGCGCCGGTCGCTCGACCCCGTAATACGAAACGCCGCTCAGCGCGAACGACAGCACCAGCACCGCCGTGATGATCAGGGCGCTGTATTGCACCGGCCAGAACGCCCGCAACACATACATCACCACAAAGTGGTTGAGGAACACGCCGTAGCTGATATTGCCCAGGAATTCATCGAGCCGGTGGTGCTTTAGTTTTCCGAGCAGAAATACCGCCGGCAGGCCGAGGGCGATGCCCAGAGTCACCTCGGCGTTGAAAGGTCGACGGGGAATGATCCCCACGACAATGGCCAGGAACATCAAGGCGGCAACGAGAAGGGTAAGGAAGACGATCCACAGCCCCTTGGTCTGGGCCCGATACAGGTAGCTGCCGCCGAGGAAAATAAACAAAACACCGGGCAGCAGGCGGTAGCTGTAGATGTCGGTGTCGAGGTAGCCCAGCGAGGCGACCATGAACACCGTCACGGACACCGCAAAGGCCACACCCCGCCTCTTGTAGAGGATCAGGAACGGGATCAACAGGTAAAAACACATTTCCAGTCCCAAGGACCAACCGGGTGGCAGTATCTCGGGCACAGTGATGCCGAACATGTAGAAACCCAACGGCAGGATCGGCAGGCTGGTGGTGATGTTTTCGAAGGTCAGCGCTGCAGCCTGGGGCGTTCCTGGCAGGAGGAAGTGGATCACCCCGCAGGACATGACGAAGTACACCAGGAACTGCGGGTACAGCCTCAACAGTCGATCGGTGTAGAACAGGCCGATTTGGCCTGGGGTGTTGTAGGTCCTTTCGATCAGTGAGGTCATCACGAAACCGCTGATGATCAGGAAGGACACCACGGCAACGACGCCGGGGTTCAACCCCATGAACGTCACGCCCATATGAGAAACCGCCACCAACATGGCCAACAGCAACCGATAAAACCCCACGCGCATCATCCTTAATCAGAGTTGAACCGTCTGCGCGGTACGTTATGTGGCTTCGCGGGCCGTTAACAGTGGTTTGCGGGACGGCGGCGGGGTAGTGGGGGTAATTGTCACTTTTGACACATATGTTTCAGTTGGATGGCCATCGCGAGCCGGCTCGCGATGGCCATGCAGCTGATCACCGAAACGCCGGCACCACCTGCTGGATGAACAACTCCAGGGATTTCTTCTTCTCGGCATGGGGCAGGCTGTTGTCGCACCAGAAGCTGAATTCATCCACCCCCAGCTCCTGGTAATACTTGATCCGCTCGATGATCTGCTGCGGGGTGCCGATCATGGTGTTCTTGCGGATGTTTTCCAGCTGGAATTCCGGGCGCTCGGCGAACTTTTCTTCCGGGCTTGGCGCCAGGAAGCCGTTGACCGGCACTTGCTTGTTGCCGAACCAGGCATCGAAGGTGCGATAGAACTTCGAGATCGCCTGGGCGCCGACCTTCCAGCCTTCGGGGTCATTCACCCCATGGACGTGAGTGTGGCGCAGGACCATCAATTGCGGGCGTGGCACGTCGGGGTTGTTGTCCAAGGCGGCCTGGAACTTGTTCTTCAGGTCCAGGACTTCCTCGTCGCCCTTCATCAACGGCGTGACCATCACGTTGCAGCCATTGGCGACGGCGAAGTTGTGGGAGTCCGGGTCGCGGGCGGCGATCCACATCGGCGGGTGAGGCTTGCGGATTGGTTTGGGTACGCAGGTGGAGGTGGGAAACTTCCAGATCTCGCCATCATGTGCGTAGTCGCCTTGCCACAGGGCGCGCACCACCGGGACCATTTCCCGCAAGGCCTGGCCGCCGGAGGAAGCCGGCATGCCGCCAGCCATGCGGTCGAACTCCACCTGATAGGCGCCCCGGGCCAGGCCGACTTCCATGCGGCCATTGCTGATCACGTCCAGCAGCGCGCATTCGCCGGCCACCCGCAGCGGGTGCCAGAACGGCGCGATGATGGTACCGGCGCCCAGGTGGATGGTGGTGGTCTTGCCGGCCAGGTACGCCAGCAGCGGCATCGGGCTTGGCGAAATGGTGTATTCCATGGCGTGGTGTTCGCCGATCCACACGGTGCTGAAACCGCCGGCCTCGGCCAGCAGGGTGAGCTCGCTCAGGTCTTCGAACAACTGGCGATGGCTGACGCTTTCGTCCCAGCGCTCCATGTGTACGAACAGGGAAAATTTCATGGCGCTTTCTCTTTATTGTTGACGATCGGTTCAGGCGAGGACGGGCAGGGCGCCCATCTTGCCGTGGCAATAAACCAGCGGCCCCGGTGTGTGCTGCGGCACGATCAGGTTCTTCACGGCGCCGACCATGATGGCGTGGTCGCCGCCCTCGTATTCGCGCCACAGTTCGCACTCGATGATGGCGGTGGCATTGTTCAGCAACGGGTTGCCCAATTCGCTCAGGGTCCACTCGATGCCCTGGGCCTTGTCCTTGCCTTTGCGGGCAAAGGCGTAGGCTTCGTTCTGCTGGCCGCCGGAGAGCACGTGGATGGCGAAGCGCTTGTTCTTGATCAGCACCGGGTAGGAGTCGGAGCTGTAGTTGGGACAGAACAGCACCAGCGCCGGGTCCATCGACAAGGAGCTGAAGGCGCTGGCGGTGAGGCCGACGACCTGGCCGTCGTCATCGAGGGTGGTGATCACCGTCACCCCGGACGGGAACGAGCCCATGACTTGTTTGTAGACGCTGGCATCGATCATCGGACGATCCTCGAGTTTTATCGGTTGTGGGCGCTCCATGTTCATCAATGGGCACCCGCGGCCTTGTTCAGGTCGCTCTCGGCCCATTGGGTGTAGACGCAGGCGTCGGCAGTGGCCCAACGCACGCGCACCGGGTCGCCGGCCTTGAGCGGCATGCCGGCGGCGGACAACGCCTTGACGGTCATGGCCGTGCCGCCGGACGTGACGACGCTGCAGGTCTGGCTTTCACCGAGGAACAGCACTTCGACGACCTTGGCCGACACCTCATTCCAACCGGCCGCCAAGGGTTGCTGGGCGGCTTGCTCGACGCTCAGGGCGAGGGCTTTTTCCGGGCGCACCATCAGCAGCACGTCCTGGTCGGTTTGCAGGCCGGCGGTCAGGCGGATCGACAGCGACTGGGCTTCGAAGCTCGCCACGGCGTTGCCCTGGGCCTTGAGCTTGAGGAAGTTGGAGTTGCCCAGGAACGAGGCGACGAAAGCGTTCGGCGGATTCTGGTACAGGTCATAACCGCTGCCCAAACCGACGATCTTGCCGTGGCTGAAAATCGCGATGCGCTGGGACAGGCGCATGGCTTCTTCCTGGTCATGGGTGACGTAGACGATGGTGATGCCCAGCCGGCGGTGCAACTGGCGCAATTCATCCTGCAAGTCTTCACGGAGTTTTTTATCCAGGGCCCCGAGGGGTTCGTCCATCAGCAGGATGCGCGGTTCATAGACCAGCGCCCGAGCAATCGCCACGCGCTGCTGCTGGCCGCCGGACAGTTGCGAAGGGCGGCGATGGGCGAACTCTCCCAGTTGCACCAGCTTGAGCATCGCGTCGACCCGGCGTTCGCGCTCGGCGCTGGCCAGTTTGCGAATCGCCAGGGGAAAGGCGATGTTGTCGCGAACCGACAGGTGCGGGAACAGGGAGTAGCGCTGGAACACCATGCCGATGTCGCGTTTGTGCGGCGGTACGTTGACCAGGGATTTACCGCCCACCAGGATCTCGCCGCTGCTGGGGGTTTCGAACCCGGCCAGCATCGACAGCGTGGTGCTCTTGCCCGAGCCGCTGGAGCCGAGGAAGGTCAGGAATTCGCCATCCTGGATCTCCAGGGAAATATCGTCCACGGCGGCAAAGTCACCGTAGTGCTTGTTCAGGTTGCGCAGGCTGACCAGGGTCTTGTCGTTCTGTTGTGCGGGGTCTTTGACAGCACTCATCGTGTTCTCCTAGGCGCTCAGGCGCTGATTTCATTGCGCCGGCGCAGGGCGGCGGCGATCACCATCACCAGGACCGAGAGGCCGATCAGCAGCGTCGAAGCGACGGCGATCACAGGCGTCAGGTCCTGGCGCAGGGTGGTCCACATCTTGACGGGCAAGGTTTGCAGGGTGGGACTTGCCATCATCACGCTCAGCACCACCTCGTCCCACGACACCAGGAACGCGAACAGGGCACCGGCGACCATGCCCGGGCGAATGGCCGGGAAGGTCACCTTGAACACCGCTTGCAGACGTGAGGCACCGCAGATCACTGCGGCATCCTCGATGGATTGGTCGAACAGCTTGAGCGAGTTGATGATCGAGATGATGGTGAAGGGCAGCGCGACGATGACGTGGCTGACCACAAACGCAAACATCGTCCCGGTGTAGCCGAGCTTGAGGAACAGCGCATACACCGCCACGGCGATGATCACCAGCGGCACGATCATCGGCAGGGTGAACAGGCCGTAGAGCATTTCCCGGCCCGGGAAGCGCCCGCGCACCAGGGCAAACGCTGTCGGCAGGCCCAGCGCCACGGCGCAGACGGTGGTCAGTACCGCGACCTTGAGGCTGGTCAGTGCCGCGTTCATCCAGTCAGGATTGGAAAAGAACTGGCCGTACCATTTGAGCGTCCAGCCCGGCGGCGGGAAGACCAGCCATTGGGACGAGCCGAACGATAGCAGCACGATGAATGCGATGGGCAACAGCAGGAACAGCGCGATCAGGCCGGTGGTGAAATACAGGCCGAAGCGCATGCGCCGGCTCATGGCATTGGGAGTCAGGAGCATGGCGGCTTACCTCGCGTTGCTGGCGCCCACCGGGGATTCCGGCTGGAGCTTCAGGTAGAAGTAGAACAACACCAGGGTGATCGCCACCAACAAGGCGGCGCCGGCACTGGCCAGGCCCCAGTTGAGGAACGACTGCACCTGCTGGATGATGAATTCCGGCAGCATCATGTTCTGCGCGCCGCCCAGCAGTGCCGGGGTCACGTAGTAACCGAGGGACATCACGAACACCATCAGCCCGCCAGAGAACAGCCCCGGCCGGCACAGCGGCAGGAATACCCGGAAGAAGTTGGTCCAGGGACTGGCGCCGCAAATCGAGCCGGCCTGCAGGATCATCGGGTCGATGGCCTGCATGGTCGCCTGCAACGGCAGGACGATGAACGGGATCATGATGTAGCTCATGCCGATCACCACGCCGGTGAGGTTGTGCACCATCTCCAGCGGCTGGTCGATGATGCCCAGCGCCATCAACGCCTTGTTCACCACCCCGGAGGCTTGCAGCAGTACCAGCCAGGAGTAGGTGCGGGCCAGCAGGCTGGTCCACATCGACAGCAGCACGATGTTCAGCATCCAGCGGCCCCAGCCACGGGGCACCAGGGTAATGGCCCAGGCCAGGGGGAAACCCAGCAGCAGACTGAACAGCGTCACCAGCCCGGCCACCGAAAAGGTGTTGAACAGCACTCGGGCATAGGCCGAGTTGGCGAACAATTGCTCGTAGTTGCCTAACCCGGGCACCGGCTCGAGCACGCCGCGCAGCAGCAGGCCGATCAACGGCGCCAGGAAGAACAGGCCGAGGAACAGCAGGGCGGGGAGCAGGTTGCCGGTCCCGCGCCAGCGCTGTGCCAGCGACGGGGTTCGCGTCGCCGCCTTGGTCTGTACCGCACCGGCAGCGCCAATGGCGCTCCCAGTGCGAGGGGTTGTCGTTGCCGACATTTTCATTTGACCAGCCATTCGTTCCACCGTGTCGCGATGTCCTGACCGTTCTTGGCCCAGTACGCGAAATCAAGCGTGATCTGATCCTTGGCGTAGGCAGTCGGCAGGTTGGGGGCGAGCACCGAATCCAGGCGTGCAACGCTGTCGACGTTGACCGGGGCATAGGCGGTCAGGTTGGAAAAGTCGGCCTGGCCCTTGGCGCTGCTGGCGTTGGCCAGGAACTTCATGGCGGCGGCCTTGTTTTTCGAGCCCTTTGGGATGACCAGGATGTCGGCCATGACCAGGTTCTGCTTCCAGCTTACGCCGACCGGAGCGCCGTCCTGTTGCAAGGCGTAGATACGACCGTTCCAGAACTGCCCGATACTGGCTTCGCCGGACGCGAGCAACTGCTGGGACTGAGCGCCGCCGCCCCACCAGACGATGTCTTTCTTGATGGTGTCGAGCTTCTTGAAGGCGCGGTCCAGGTCCAGCGGATAGAGCTTGTCTGCCGCGACGCCGTCGGCCAGCAGCGCCAGCTCGAGCACGCCGGGGCTTGGCCATTTGTACAGGGCGCGTTTGCCGGGGTAGGTCTTGGTGTCGAACAGCGCGGACCAGTCTGTCGGTTTGCCCGCACCGAGCTTGCCTTCGTTGTAGCCGAGCACGAAGGAGAAGTAGAACGAGCCGACGCCATGGTCGGAGACGAAGCGCGGGTCGATCTTGTCGCGTTGGATGACTGAGAAGTCGAGGGGTTCGAGCAGGCCTTCGGCAGCGGCACGTAGGGCAAAGTCCGCCTCGACGTCGACCACGTCCCACTGCACGTTGCCGCTTTCAACCATGGCCTTGAGCTTGCCGTAGTCGGTGGGGCCATCCTGGACCACGGTGATGCCGCTGGCCTTGCTGAACGGGTCGGCCCAGGCCTGTTTCTGCGCGTCCTGGGTGCTGCCGCCCCAACTGACGAAGTTGACGCTTTCAGCGGCCATCGTCGCCTGGCTGGTGACACTCAGCAGGCCGGCAAAAAGCATTGCGGCTGCACTTTTCTTCAACACCATTTTCACGCCCTCATTGTTGTGTTTATTGAGCGGGCTTTTGTCGCCCGCCTATCGGGAGCAGTAGGTCCATCTGGCCTTAAAGACGACCGTGCCAAGGGCTATTGTTTGTGCTGTCCCTGTCGGGGGGCACCTGGCTGAAGCGTTCGGTCTATGGAATATCATATTATGGTATTCCAAACTTTCTGCAAGCATTTTGCCGTACCGGCTATCTGTCCGGGGTAGATTTCCCCTGCCATTCCAGGGACGAGCCCTTTGGGAGCGAGCCTGCTCGCGATAGCGGTGTATCAGAGGTCGATTGCTATCGCGAGCAAGCTCGCTCCCACAGGGGGGCTGTTATCCGGTGAAGGGAATACTCTCCACCACCTCCAAGTCATACCCCGTCAGCCCCGCGTACTTGAGCGGTGGTCCCAGGTGCCGCAATTTACCGACGCCCAGGTCCTGGAGAATCTGCGCACCGGTGCCCACTTCAGAATAGATGCGCGATTGGGAGCGGCTGAATTGTCGTGGCGGCTGGGTCAGTTGCGGTACGCGCTCAAGCAGCGCCTGGGAGGATTCGTGGTTGGCCAGCACGACCACCACGCCGCGACCTTCTTCGGCCACCCGCTGCAGGGCCGCCCACAGTGTCCAGTTGGACGGGCCGTGGTATTCGGCACCCACCAGGTCCCGCAGCGGGTCGATCACATGCACCCGCACCAGGGTCGGTTCTTCCCGTCGAATGTCACCCATCACCATCGCCATGTGCACGCCGCCTTCGATGCGGTCTTCGAAAGTGAACAGGCGGAAGGTGCCGTGTACCGTGGGCAGTTCCCGTTCGCCGATGCGTACCACGGTGTGCTCGGTGCTCAGGCGGTAGTGGATCAGGTCGGCGATGGTGCCGATCTTGATCCCGTGCTTGCGGGCGAAAATCTCCAGGTCCGGTCGGCGGGCCATGGTGCCGTCATCGTTCATCACTTCGACGATCACCGACGCCGGCGTGAAACCT
Source organism: Pseudomonas sp. FSO-7 (assembly GCF_059579345.1). Lineage (NCBI taxonomy): Bacteria > Pseudomonadati > Pseudomonadota > Gammaproteobacteria > Pseudomonadales > Pseudomonadaceae > Pseudomonas > Pseudomonas sp. FSO-7. The sequence goes on from NZ_CM184193.1 coordinate 3,150,019, forward strand.
GCCAGGCGTGCCAGGTCGCAACCGGCTTCGGTGTGCCCGGCGCGGGTCAGTACACCGCCTTCCTTGGCCCGCAGCGGGAAGATATGCCCCGGCTGCACAATGTCGTTGGGCCCCGCGTCGGTGGCCACGGCGGCGGCGACGGTACGCGCCCGATCGGCGGCGGAAATACCGGTGGTCACGCCGATGGCGGCCTCGATGGACACCGTGAACGCCGTGCTGAACACGCTGCCGTTGCTCGGCACCATTTGCTCAAGCCCCAGGCGCTGGCAATGTTCGTCAGTCAAGGTCAGGCAGATCAGCCCACGGGCTTCGCGAGCCATGAAGCTGATGGCCTGAGCGTCGCAGCAGTCGGCGGCCAGCAGCAGGTCGCCTTCGTTTTCCCGGTCTTCGTCATCCACCAGCAACACCATCTTGCCCAGGCGGTAGTCTTCGATGATTTCCTGAATGCTGTTAAAGGCCATGTCGGGCTCTCTGTGTTTTGATGAGGGCTTGCTGGAGATATATTGTGGTATACCATAATACAAAATAAACCGAGAGGTCACTATGAAGGCGTACTGGATTGCTCATGTGGATGTCACCGACCCCGATCAATACAGCCAATACACCCAACGGGCGCCGGCGGCGTTTGCCTTGTATGGCGGTCGGATGCTGGCCCGGGGCGGGCGTAGCGAAGCGATGGAGGGCAGGGTCACGCCGCAGCGCAGCGTGGTGATCGAGTTCGACTCTTACGAACAGGCGCTGGCCTGCTATCACTCGGCGCAGTATCAGGAGGCCAAGCATCATCGCGAAGGCGTGGCCCGGGCCGAGGTGATCATTGTCGAGGGCGTGGCGCCCTGAGATCCGTCAGCGGATGAAGTGAATCTTGCCGTTGTCGTCGTTGCCGATGTAGATGCCATAGACCCCGGCCTGGCGTTCCTCGATATAACGTTCGAGGATCTGCCGGATGGCCGGGTAATAGATGCTGTCCCAGGGAATGTCTTCGGGGGCGAAGAACTGGCAGGCGAGGGTTTCCGGGCCGAACTGGCCGGTGATCTCCACCGCGGTGGCGCGGAAGATGATGTACACCTCGCTGATCGTCGGCACGCTGAAGATCGAGTAGGGCGAGACGATTTCAGCGCGTACGCCGGTTTCTTCCCAGACTTCGCGCAGCGCCGCCTGTTCGGTGGTCTCACCGCCTTCCATGAAGCCGGCCGGCAGTGTCCAGGTGCCCGGGCGCGGCGGGATGGCGCGCTGGCACAGCAGGTACTTGCCGTCCTGCTCGATGATGCAGCCGGCAATGATCTTCGGGTTGACGTAGTGGATGTAGCCGCAACCGCCACACATCAGTCGCCTATGGGTATCGCCCGCTGGCAGGCGGTGATCGAGGTCACTGCCGCCGCACTTTGGACAAAAGCTCGGGCTGAACATGGCTAGCGACCTATACGCGGTTCTTTGAGGGCGATGGGCGGGATGATCTCGGGGATTTCTCCGGTCTCTTCCTGTTTGCGCTTGAGGTATTCCAGGGCGACCTTGGCAGCGGCGCGCACGTGGTCGACGCAGGCCTGGTGGGCCGCCAGGGGATCGCCGCTCTTGATCGCCTCGACCATGCGTTCCATCTCCTGGTTGCTGTCGCCGCGACGGTTTTCCTGGGACACCGAGGTCGCCCGCAAATAGCTGATGCGTGCCTGCAACTGGCGCAGTTGGGTGGCGGCGACATGGTTGCCGGAGCCTTCGAGCAACACATCGTAGAAGCCTTGCACCGAATCGATGACTTGTTGCAGTTCGCCTTCCTTGAGGGCCTTGCGGTTTTCCGCGAGGGCTTTTTCCAGGGCCTTGATGTCCTTGGCCTTGGCGCGCAGGGTGAACAGCTGGACGATCAGGCCTTCGAGCACGCAACGCAGCTCATAGATGTCGACAGCGTCGGCCAACGTGATAATGGCGACCCGCGGCCCCTTGGCGTCGGCAAACTCCACCAGGCCTTCGGATTCCAGGTGGCGCAGCGCTTCGCGTACCGATGTACGGCTCACACCCAGGCGATCGCACAGATCGCGTTCGACCAGGCGATCGCCCGGCAGAAGCTGGAAGTTCATGATGGCGCTTCGCAGTTTATCCAGCACGATCTCGCGCAGGGTAACGGGGTTGCGATTGACCTTGAAGCTGTCGTCGAGTGGCAGGCGTTTCATGGGGTCCGCTCTGTAATATGGCTGTCCATGCCAAACGGGCAACATCCGTGCACGTTCAGATCAAACAGCCGAAGGTTGACTGGGGGCCTCGGCATCGGCTTCGGCGAAGGCTTCACGGGCAAGCCGGAAACTGTCCACGGCAGCGGGAACGCCGCAATAGATACCGACCTGAAGCAGAATTTCGCGTATTTGCTCACGACTCAAGCCGTTACGCAAGGCGCCACGCACATGCAGCTTGAGTTCATGCGGGCGATTGAGCGCCGAGATCATGGCCAGGTTGATCATGCTGCGCTCCTTGAGCGACAAGCCCTCGCGACCCCAGACATGGCCCCAGCAATACTCGGTGACCATTTCCTGCAGTGGTCGGGTGAAATCGTCGGCGTTCTCGATGGAGCGCTGCACATACGCCTCGCCCAGCACCTGGGTACGGATCTTCAGGCCTTGTTCGTATTTGTCGTTGCTCATGCGAGCTCCCTGAAAAAGTGATGAACCTGTGGGAGCGAGCTTGCTCGCGATAGCAGTGTGTCAGTCACCGTAATGTTGGATGTGCTGCCGCCATCGCGAGCAAGCTCGCTCCCACAGGAGAGGGGGATGGCCATCAAGCCAGCGCGGGCAGTGGGCCCAACTTGCCCTTGTGGTAGATCATCGGCGTCACCGGTTGCTCGGGCAGAATCAGGTTTTTCACTGCGCCGACGATGATCGCGTGGTCGCCGCCATCGTATTCGCGCCACAGTTCGCATTCGATGATCGCGGTGGCTTTGCCCAGCAATGGATTGCCCCGTTCGCTCAGGTGCCAGTCGATGCCCTTGGCCTTGTCCTTGCCTTTACCGGCAAAGGCATAGGCTTCGGCGGTCTGGTCGGCGGACAGCAGGTGGATCGCGAACTGCTTGCTGTCGCGCAGGATCGGGTAGGTGTCAGAGCCGTAGTTGGGGCAGAACAGCACCAGCGCCGGGTCGATCGACAGCGCGCTGAACGCACTGGCGGTGATGCCGACGATATTGCCGTCCGGGTCCAGGGTGGTGACCACCGTGACGCCGGACGGGAAGGAGCTCATGACTTCTTTGTAGATGCCGGGTTCGATCATTTCTCAGGACTCCTAGCGCATCACGAACGGATCAGGCATGGGCGCCTGGGACAAGTTGATCCACACCGTTTTCAGTTCGGTGTAGGCCAGTACCGAATCGATGCCGCTCTCGCGTCCATAACCGCTGTTCTTGAAACCACCGATGGGCGCCATGGCCGACACCGCACGGTAAGTGTTGACCCAGATGATCCCGGAGCGCACATCCCGGGCCAGGCGATGGGCACGGCCCAGGTCGCGGGTCCAGATGCCGGCGGCGAGGCCGAACTGCGAGTCGTTGGCGATCGCCAGGGCCTCGGCTTCGTCCTTGAAACGAATCACCGACGCCACCGGACCGAAGACTTCTTCCTGCATGATCTTCATCGAGTTGCGGTCGCATTCGAACAGTGTGGGCTCATAGAACCAACCTTCGCCCAGGTTCTGCGGACGCTTGCCGCCCAGGCGCAGGCGCGCGCCTTCGGCGATGGCGTCGGCCACCAGGCCTTCGACCACGGCCAGTTGCTGCGCGGTGGCCATGGGGCCCATTTCGCTGGCGTCTTCCTGGGGGTTGCCGATGCGGATGCGCTGGGCCCGTTCGACCAGGCGCGAGACGAACTCGTCATAGATTTCGTCCTGCACCAGCAAGCGTGAACCGGACACGCAGCTTTGGCCGGATGCCGCATAAATCCCGGCGATCGCACCATTGATCGCACTGTCGAGATCGGCGTCGGCAAAGATGATGTTCGGCGATTTGCCGCCCAGTTCCAGCGACAGCTTGGCGAAGTTCTCGGCGCTGCTGCGCACCACATGGCGGGCCGTGGCGGCGCCCCCTGTGAAGGCGATCTTGCGCACCAGCGGATGGCGTGTGAGGGCCGCGCCGGTGCTGGGGCCATAACCGGTAACGACGTTGACCACCCCCGGTGGAATGCCGGCTTCCAAGGCCAGGCGAGCCAGCTCCAGGACCGTGGCCGAGGCGTGCTCGGACGGTTTGATCACGATGGTGTTGCCGGCCGCCAGCGCCGGGGCAAGCTTGATCGCGGTCAGGTACAGCGGGCTGTTCCAGGGGATGATCGCCGCGACCACGCCCATGGCCTCGTGCACGGTATAGGCGAACAGGTCCGGCTTATCGAGGGGCAGGGTACCGCCTTCGAGCTTGTCGGCCAGGCCTGCGGTGTAGTGGAAGAACTCTGGCAGGTAGCCGACTTGGCCACGGGTTTCGCGAATCAGCTTGCCATTGTCGCGGCTTTCCAACTGGGCCAGTTGTTCTTTGTTCTCGGCGATCAGGTCACCGAGGCGGCGCAACAACTTGCCCCGTGCGGTGGCGGTCAAGCCGCGCCAGGCCGGGCTGTCGAACGCGCTCTGTGCCGCCTGGACGGCGCGCTCGACATCGGCTTCGTCGGCGTCGGGCAACTCGGCCCAGGGTTGGGCCAGGGCCGGGTTCAGGCTTTCGAACGTCTTGCCGGCGAGGGCATCGACCCATTCACCGCCGATGCACATCGAAAAGCGTGCGAGTGTCATGCAACGATCCCCTTTATTTGGTTTTGTCGGGCGTTTGCCGTGTCGAGAAATTCCAGCAACAGCTGGTTGACCAGGCGCGGCGACTCTACCGGCATCATATGCCGCTGTTCGGCGAGTACGGCAACGCTGGCGCCGGGAATGCGCTCAGCCAGTTGCCGGGCCATTTCCGGTGTCGAGCCGGGGTCCAGTTCGCCGGTGGCGATCAGTGTCGGCACCTGGATATTGCCCAGGTCGCCGGCGCGGTACATGTCCTGGGTGGCGAACAATTCATAGGTGGTGAGGTAGCCCTGGGGATCATTCTGCGCCAGGGTCTGGCGCAATGCGGCAATCTGCGCCGGGTTGGCTGCCTGGTATTCACGGCTGAACCAGCGCGACAACGCCGCCTCGGCATTGGCGTCCGGCCCATGCTCGGCGGCCTGGGCGGTGCGGGCGATGACTCCGGCGCGCTGTTCGGCGCTGCGGTTGAATACACTGTTGAGCACCACCAGGCCTTGCAGGCGCTGCGGGTAATGCAAGGCAAACGCACGGGCCACCAGGCCACCCATGGAAAAGCCGATCACCGTCGCCTGGGGCAATTGCAAATGGTCGAGCAGCTCCAGCAACTGGTCGGCGTAGCCCAGCAACGCGGTACCGCTTTGCGGACGGGGGCTGGCGCCATGGCCGAGCATGTCGTAGGCAATCACCCGATATTGCGTGGCCAGGCCAACGACCTGGCCGCCCCACATTTCTTTGTTCAGGCCCACGCCATGGATCAGGACCACGGGTTGGCCTTGGCCGGTTGCCAGGTAGCTGGTGCCGGCCGGGGTGAGTTCAGCGGTGAGCCGAATCATGGAGCGCTCCTGCATGCCTTTTTTATTGTGGTTGCCCAGGCTGGATCACTGCGCATTCTCGGCGGCCAGTTCTTCCAGGTCGATGTAGCGGTTGCCAATGCGCGGGTGCAGGCGGCCGCCATCGGCGCAGCCCAGCACCACGACGATTTCGTCGGCGCGGGGGGCGTCTTCAATCTGCATTTCCAGGGTGATGTAGTGCGAACGCAGGCCTTCGTCGTCCTTGTGCATCATCGGGATCTGGATCGACGTGCCAGGGCCACCGCGCTTGTTGGTGAAGCTCAGGTAGCTCTTGGCCTTGACCGCTTCACGGTAGTGGTTGCCAAAACGCAGGGTGTGGATCACGGCGGAGGCGTGTTCGATTTCGCCGTCGGCACCGACCACCGCGGCCTTGCCGTAGGCTTGGATCTTCTCGGCACCGCCGATGATGCTCACCAGGCGCTCGACCATCAGTGCGCCGAGGTCAGAGCAATTAGCGCGGATTTCCGGTTTCAGGTCTTCGACGAAACCGCGGCCCAGCCAGGGATTTTTCATCACGACCGCCAGCCCGACCATGGTCACCGGTTTGTCGGTGGCCTTGCCGCCTTCGATGAAGGTTTCTTCGACATAGCTGACGATCTTGCGAATTTCGAAACTCATGAGCTGCTCCCTGGGGTGGGTGGATAGGTCTTTGCGTATGATGGTATACCATAATACTGTGGGTGCAAGGGGTGCTATTGAGTTTGTGCGAAGAGAGGCGACGGAAGGCTCGTTTCCCCCGAAGTCCGACGGGTCAGCTATCGTTGAGCTAAGCCCGGCGTTTGCGTTGGGTATAAATTTCCCCTTTTCAGGGCATTCCACGCCGGCTTCCCGCCTGCGTGCACCGATTCGACCCGTTTGTGGCATTGATGCCGGAAATTGAAATAAACGTTTCAGCCTTCAAATAGCTTTTCGTCGCAAAATCGAAAATAAATTTCGCTTTTCTGTCGTTCTGCGACGGTTTTTCCAGCATTGGTTCGATGCACCGCACTTAGGCACAGCCCTTGCTACGACACCAACACCAGAGAACCAGCCAGAGGTATTCGATACGTAGATAAACAGGGGGGCGCACGTCAACCGGACGCAAAGGCCTGATCAGAGACCCATGCCGAAGAGGTATTCAAGAGAACCAGGGCTCATAAAAAGGCAAGGCCGTACTGAGTGGAATGACGACGTAATAAGAAATGCCGTGTACGACACGGCTGGGAGTTGGCTATGCCCCACGCTTTTTTTAACGAAATGTATGACGCCCAGGGTGACTGCCGCCCGCATTACCAAGCCTTCTCGCGCTGGCTGGCGGACACACCGCTTGAACTGCTTGAACAACGACGCCGCGAAGCCGACCTGCTGTTCCATCGCGCCGGTATCACCTTCACCCTTTATGGGGACGAGCAGGGCACTGAACGGTTGATTCCGTTCGACATCATCCCGCGCAGCATCAAGGCCAGTGAATGGCAGATGGTCGAGCGTGGTTGTATCCAGCGGGTCCAGGCCCTGAACATGTTCCTGGCCGACATCTACCATGGGCAGCACATCCTCAAGGAAGGCATCATCCCGCCTGAACAGGTGCTCGCCAACGAGGGCTACCAGATTGCGATGCAGGGCCTGAACCTGCACCGGGGCATCTACGCCCATATCGCCGGTGTCGACCTGGTGCGCGACGGTGACGGCAGTTACTACGTGCTGGAAGACAACCTGCGCACCCCCAGCGGTGTGAGCTACATGCTCGAAGACCGCAAGATGATGATGCGCCTGTTCCCCGAACTCTTCGCCGCCCAGCGCGTGGCCCCCATCGATCATTACCCGAACCTGCTGCTCGACACCCTCAAGAGCTCCAGCCCCCTGGAAAACCCCACCGCCGTGGTGCTGACCCCGGGACGCTTCAACAGTGCCTATTTCGAACACGCGTTCCTGGCCCGTGAAATGGGCGTGGAGCTGGTGGAGGGGGCCGATCTGTTCGTGCGCGACGACCATGTGTACATGCGCACCACCGCTGGCCCCCGGCAGGTGGACGTGATTTACCGTCGTCTTGACGATGCCTACCTCGACCCACTGTCGTTCAACCCCGATTCGATGCTGGGCGTGCCCGGGCTGATCGCTGTGTACCGGGCGGGCAACGTGGTGCTGGCGAACGCGGTCGGCACGGGCGTGGCCGATGACAAGTCGATCTACCCCTACGTCGATGAAATGATCCGCTTCTACCTCACCGAAGAGCCAATCCTGAAGAACGTGCCCACCTGGCAGTGCCGCAAGCCCCAGGATCTGTCCCATGTGCTGGCCAACCTGCCGGATTTGGTGGTCAAGGAAACCCAAGGCTCCGGCGGCTACGGCATGCTGGTCGGGCCGGCCGCCAGCGCGGCGGAGATCGAAGATTTCCGCGCACGCCTCAAGGCCCGTCCCGAAGCCTATATCGCCCAGCCGACCTTGAGCCTGTCCACGTGCCCGACCTTTGTCGAGAGCGGCATCGCCCCGCGTCACATCGACCTGCGTCCGTTCGTGCTGTCGGGCAAGGAAACGCGCCTGGTGCCCGGCGGGCTGACCCGCGTAGCGCTGCGCGAAGGCTCGCTGGTGGTGAACTCGTCCCAGGGCGGCGGCACCAAAGACACTTGGGTAGTGGAGGACTAAGACATGCTTTCAAGAACTGCTTCGGACCTCTATTGGATGTCCCGCTACCTGGAGCGCGCCGAGAACCTGGCCCGCATGCTCGAAGTCAGCTACTCACTGTCGCTGATGCCCCAGGCCGGACGCAGCGACGGCCATGCCGAACTGGCGATGTCGCTGCTGGCGGCCGGTACGCTGGACGACTACAACGCCCGTTATGACGCGCTCAACACCGAGCGCATGCTGCATTTCTTTGCCCTGGACGAAACCAACCCCGGCAGTATCTACAGCTGCCTGCGAGCCGCGCGGACCAACGCCCATGCCGTGCGCGGGCGCATCACCGCCGACATGTGGGAAAACATCAACGCCACCTGGCTGGAAATGCGCAACATCGCCAGTAACGGCCTGGGGCGCTACGGCATCAGCCATTTTTGCGAGTGGGTCAAGGAGCGCTCGCACCTGTTCCGTGGCGCGACGTCGGGCACCATCATGCGCAACGATGCCTACTGTTTCATTCGCCTGGGGACCTTTATCGAACGGGCCGACAACACCCTGCGCCTGCTGGACGCCCGCTACGAGATGTTCGGCGAGGAGTCGGAGGAGGTCAGCGACAATTCGGCCCGCGGCTATTACCAGTGGAGCGCCTTGTTGCGCGCGCTGTCTTCGTTCGAGGCGTTCAACGAGATCTACCGCAACGCGCCCAATGCCGAGCAGGTCTCCGAGATGTTGCTGCTGCGGGCCGACGTCCCGCGTTCGCTGCATGCCTGTATCGAGGAACTGGACCATATTCTCGCCAGCTTGCCGGGCAACAACGGCCGGCCGGCGCAACGTCTGGCCGCCGAGCTGAATGCACGCCTGCGCTATTCCGGAATCGACGAGATCCTGGCGTCGGGCCTGCACCAATGGCTGACCGACCTGATCGGTCAGATCCGTCACTTGGGCCAGACCGTCCATGAATCTTATCTGGAGGTCGTATGAAACTGTCCATACGCCACGACACCACCTACAGCTACGCCGACGAAGTCTGCACCAGCATCCAGTTCTTGCGTCTGACCCCCAAGGACAGCCAGCGCCAACGCATCCTTGAGTGGCACTTGGAGCTGCCGCGGTTGGTGCGCAGCCAGATCGACCCTTATGGCAACATCCTGCACGTGATGACCATGGACGAACCCCACGGCGCCTTGGTGCTGACGGCTTATGGTCAGGTGGAGATCGATCGGACGGTAGAGATGGAGGGGGACAGCCAATCGCCGTTGCCGTTCCTGCGTACCAGCCGTCTGACCCAGGCGGATGACGTGCTCAGTGCCTTCGCCGTGGAGCAATGCGGAGCCCGGCGTGATCGAGCGGCGCTGACCGACTTGATGAATGGTCTGGCCGCCCGCATGCCCTACAGCCCGGGCACGACGGCTGTCAGCAGCACCGCCGCCGAGGCGTTTGCCGGGGGGAGCGGGGTGTGCCAGGACCACACCCATGCGTTCCTGGCCTGTGCACGCAGCCTGGGGATTCCGGCCCGCTACGTCTCCGGTTACCTGTGCACCGAAGATGAAAGCCACCTGGCGAGCCACGCCTGGGCCGAAGCCTGGCTGGATGATGGCTGGTACAGCTTCGACGTGACCAACCGCCTGACCCGCCCTGACCGACACCTGAAACTGGCGATCGGCCTGGACTACCTCGACGCCTGCCCGGTCCGCGGCATGCGTCGGGGTGGTGGGGCGGAACAGATGCAGGCGCGGGTGCAGGTGAGCTCGATGGTGCAGGTGCAGCACCAATAACAGCACAGGCCTCATCGCCAACACCCGATCCCCTGGGGGAGCGAGCTTGCTCGCGATGAGGCTGGCCCCTTCAGCATTAATGCAACCCGACCCACCGCCATCGCGAGCAGGCTCGCTCCCACACTTGGAATGGGTGCTGGACACAAATCTTGTATCCACCCGAGAACCCTTGTGGGAGCGAGCCTGCTCGCGAAGACGGCAGCCCATTCGACATCCCCGCCAACTGACCCACCGCCATCGCGAGCAGGCTCGCTCCCACACTTGGAATGGGTGCTGGACACAAATCTTGTATTCCACCCGAGAACCCTTGTGGGAGCGAGCTTGCTCGCGAAGACGGCAGTCCATCCAACATCCCCGCCAACTGACCCACCGCCATCGCGAGCAAGCTCGCTCCCACACTGGAATGGGGGTGGACACAAATCTTGTATCCACCCGAGAACCCCTGTGGGAGCGAGCCTGCTCGCGAAGACGGCAGCCCATTCGACATCCCCGCCAACTGACCCACCGCCATCGCGAGCAAGCTCGCTCCCACAAAACCCTCACGCCCTCTACACCCTCAAAAATGAAGCTTTCATGACAAAAGTTCGGTAGCACATCGCCATTCCCGTCATGCCTGTGTGACGTGTTCGAGGGGACCTTTCAGGTCGTTTGGAGCCGGGGCGCGAAGCCGGGAGTGAGGCGATGGGGACTATGGAACGCTATTCGAAAGTGGGCATGCAGGAGCTTGACCAGCGGCTGTCGAAGATCGTCGAGGCGGCGCGCAAGCAGCCGGTCTCGGTGTATCGCTACGGCGCGCCGTGGGTCTGGATCGTTTCCCAGGATGACTGGCAGGGCGCGCTCAAGGAAGTGTCCAGCTACATTCCCCAAGGCCATTCACTGGTCTTGCTGCGTCCGCAGATCGACGATCTGCTGGATGACCATCGCGATGTGCTGCAGGGCCTCAACGCCGGTGCCCAGATGCTGATCGCACCGCAAACCGCCATGCACATCCTCCTGCTGCAACTGCTCTATTCGGTGCCCAGCGAGCAGCAACTCTACGAACAACTCAATTACAACCTGCTGTTCCGCTGGTTTGTCGGCCTGGACCTGAACCAGAAGGTCTGGAGTTTCAACGTCCTGAGCAAAGACCTCGCCACGCTGCTGGGCGATGCACGGGCGGTGCGGCTCATCCAGAAAATCATCGGTGAAGTGTTCTGTGGCGCCTTGCTGCAAATGCCGGAGTTCTCCTTGAACTTCGCGCTGCTGCACACCTGGCTGGCCCGGCACGCCACGACATCGACCATAAGCAATTGAGCCGTACTTTGAATTCAGGGGGTGGTGTGGAGCATTTCTTCAAATCGCGGCCGGCGCTGTGGGGCTGGCTGTTGCTGGCGGTCGGGGGGCCGTCGGCCTTTGCCGCCGAAGGAGGGCAGGAGGCCGAAGCGGCGCCGACGCGCCTGGTGGACGTGAACGAGTATTTCGTGCGTGGCAACACCGTGCTCGATGCCCGGGCCATCGAGGAAGCGGTGTACCCGTTCCTCGGTCCGCAAAAGGCCTTGAGCGACATCGAGGGTGCCCGGGAAGCCTTGCAAAAAGCCTATCAGACCCGTGGTTATCAATCGGTGTTCGTCGAACTGCCGGAGCAGAAAGTCGAAGACGGCATCGTCTACCTGCAAGTCAGCGAGACCAAGATCGGTCGGGTGCGCGTGGTAGGGGCCAAACACTATTCGCCCGTTGAAATCCGTGATGATGTGCCAGCGCTGAAGGAAGGCGAAGTACCGGATTTCGCCCGGGTCCAGGCAGAGCTGGCGCTGTTGAACAAGACCCCGGGACGCCAGGTCATGCCGCTGGTGCGCGAAGGCCAGCGCCCCGGGACGATGGACGTGGACTTGCAGGTCGAAGACCAGAACCCCTGGCAAGCCAGCCTGGGGCTGAACAACGACTATAGTGCCGACACCGAAAAGCTGCGCACGGTCGCCAGCCTCGGCTACAACAACCTCTGGCAACTGGGCCACAGCGTTTCGCTGACCTTCTTCACTGCGCCCCAGGACACCGAAAACGCCAAGGTCTGGTCGGGTTCCTACACCGCGCCGCTGAGCGAACGCTGGAGTGTGCAATTCTCGGGTTACCAATCCGACAGCAACGTAGCCACCGTCGGCGGCAGCAACGTGTTGGGCAAAGGGCATTCCTACGGGGTGTCGGCGATCTACAGCCTGCCGTCCACCGGGGCATGGGCCAACAGCTTTTCGGTCGGGGTGGATTTCAAGGACTTCGAGGAAGAGCTGAACCTGGGCGGTGCCAGCGACAAGGCACCGCTCAAGTACGCGCCGTTCACCTTCGCCTACAACGGCTTTCGCTACACCGAACACAGCCAGTTGGGCCTCGGCCTGAGCCTGGTGGCGGGCACCCGGAGCCTGCTGGGTTATGGCAGCTCCGACGAAGAGTTCGACTACAAGCGCTATCGCGCCAGCCCCAGTTTCGCGGTGCTCAAGGGCGACGGCAATTACACCTTTACCTTCGGCAATGACTGGCAGACCGCTTCCAAGGCGGCCTTCCAACTGGCCTCCGGGCCGCTGGTTTCCAACGAGCAGTTCTCCGCCGGTGGCGCCACCTCGGTGCGCGGTTATCTGGCCGCTGAGCGCACCGGCGATGACGGTTACCTGCTGTCCCAGGAACTGCGTACCCCGTCCCTGGCCAAGTTCCTCGGCAGTTATGTCCAGGAGTGGCGCTTCTATGCCTTCGCCGAAGGCGCGCAGCTGTATTTGCGTGACGAACTGCCCGACCAGGAAGCCGACTACAGCCTCGCCAGCGTCGGCCTCGGCACCCGCGCGAGCCTGAGCAAATGGCTGTCCGGCAGCCTCGATTGGGGCTATCCGCTGCTCGAAGGGCCGAACACCTCGAAACAGGAATCGCGCCTGCACTTCAACCTGCAAGCGACGTTTTGAACCCAGGAGTCATGTCCATGCAACGCTTATTGTTATCCCTGTTTATCTGCCTGGGGCTGGTGCTTCCGGCGACCGCCAACGCCTGGTGGCAGGACGACTGGCATTATCGCAAACAGATTTCGGTGGACACCACGCCCCAGGGCGCCGCCATCGCCCAGGCCTTGGGCCGCACCGCGTTGCTGGTGCGCCTGCACACCGGCAACTTCACCTTCGACGGCGTCAAGGACGACGGCTCGGACCTGCGTTTCGTCAGTGCCGACGACAAGACCGTGCTCAATCACCAGATCGAAAGCTTCGACCCGTTGATGGGCATGGCGCTGATCTGGGTCGACGTGCCCAGCGTTGAGGGCGGCCAACGTCAGGACCTGTGGATGTATTACGGCAACCAGAAGGCGCCGGCCACGAGCAGCGGCCAGTTGAGCTTCGACCCGGACTACACCGCGCTGTACCACTTCGACGCTGCCACCGGCGTGCCGCCCAAGGACACCACCGCCTACGGCAACAATGCCCAGGGTGCAGCCGGCGTGAGCATCGACGGCGTGATCGGGCGGGCTTTGCAGTTCAACGGCCAGCCGCTGTTGCTGCCCGCCAGCCCGTCGTTGCAACACAGTGCCGGCGCGGCGTTCACCTTCAGCACCTGGCTGCGCCAGGACCAGGCCAGTGGCGAACAAATCATCCTGGCCCGTCGCGAAGCCGCCACCAGCCTGTTGGTCGGGGTCAACCAAGGTGTGCCGTTCGTAGCGATCAACGACCAGCGCGCGGTCTCGACCCAGCCGCTGAACCCCGGCCAGTGGCAGCACCTGGCGTTGACCGCCTCGGGCGACCGGGTCGTGCTGTACGTCAACGGACGTGAAACCGCGAGCCTCGCCGTGGCGATGCCGGCGTTCAATTCGCCGATCGCCTTGGGCGCTGACGTTGCCGCCGGTGCCTTCGCGCCCTTAAGCGGCGCCATGGACGAAGCGCGCCTGTCCAAGGTCGCCCGCCCGGCGCCGTTGCTGTTGGCCGACGCCAATGCCCAGGGCGCCGAATCGAAACTGGTGGCCTATGGCGTCGATGAAGAGCAGTCCGGTTTCGGTTTCGGCAGCCTGGGTTTCCTGCTCAACGCCGTACCGCTCGACGCCTGGGTGATCATTGGGGTGCTGGTGCTGATGATGTTCCAGTCGTGGATCATCATGATCCGCAAGAACCGCATGGTCAGCCGCCTCAGCGCCGCCAACGAAGCCTTCCGCGAGCAGTTCGCCAGGATCGGCACACGCCTGGAAATGTTCGCCGACGACCAGGACCTCGCCCAGCGCCTGCAACACTCGTCGCTGTGGCGCTTGTACCTGGTGGCCGTCAAGGAAATCCGCACCCGCCGCGAGCAGGGCGCTGACACCTCGTCGGTGTCAGCGGCCACCATCGAGGCGATCCGCTGTTCCATGGACGGCGTGCGCACCCGTGAGAACCAAGCACTGAGTTCGAAGCTCTCGACCTTGTCCAACGCCATCGCCGGCGGTCCGTACATCGGCCTGCTCGGCACTGTGCTGGGGATCATGGTGGTGTTCCTCGGCACGGCCATGGCCGGTGATGTGAACATCAACGCCATCGCCCCGGGGATGGCGGCAGCATTGCTTGCCACGGCCATGGGCCTGTTCGTCGCCATCCCGGCGCTGTTTGGCTACAACCGCCTGATCACCCGCAACAAGGAAGTCAGCGCCGACATGCGGGTCTTTGTCGACGAGTTCATCACCCGCCTGGCGGAGATGCACGGCGAAGGCCAGTCCGGTGAAGCGGCGCATCGCCGTAATCATCACGCCCAATCGTCCGTACCGGCCTGAGGAAATCGCCATGGCTAGCGTAAACGCTTCACACGATGACGACGATGACGCGGCGGTCGACAGCATCAACATCACGCCGCTGGTGGATGTGCTCATGGTGGTGCTGGTGATGTTCATCCTCACCGCCACGGCCCAGGTGTCGGGTATCCAGATCAACTTGCCCAAGGCCAGCGCTTCGGTGTCGTTGTCCGAGGCCAAGACCAAGGCGATTTCGGTGAATGACGGTGGACAAGTGTTCCTCGACGCCTACCCGGTGACCCTGGCCGAGCTGGAAGAGCGCCTGCGCATCGAAAAGGCCCAGAGCCCGGACTTCCCGGTGATCGTGCGAGGCGACGCGACGGTGCAGTACCAGAAAGTCATTGAAGTGCTGGACCTGTTGCGGCGCCTGGAACTGTCCCAGGTCGGTCTCGTGACCGGCAAACCGAGCCAGGGCTGATCATGACCGCCAGACTTCCCATTGATCCGCCCCCGGTGAAGACGTCGCCGCTGCGCCTGCTCAAGTGGGCCGCTGGCCTGCTGCTGGGCGCCGTGGCGGCCTGGCTGCTGTGGCAGTGGGCCAACGACATGAGTGGTGTACGGCGAGAGGCGCCAAAAGTGCCGACCATCATCCCGCTGCCGCCTCCGCCCCCACCGCCGCCAGAGAAACCCAAGGAACCTGAGCCCCAGGTCGAGGAAAAGGTGGTCGAGCCAGAGCCGACCCCGGAACCCGAAGAGGTCAAGCCCGAAGAAGAGGCGCCGCCGTCGCCGGTGGATGACCTGGCGAACCCGATGCAAATGGACGGCGATGCCCAGTCCGGCAACGACGCTTTCAACATCGGTGCCGGCAAGGGCGGCGGCATGGCCGGGGCAGGGGGCGGGCGCTTGGGCAATGGCACCTACAGCCAGTTCCTGGCGTTCACCTTCCAGCGCTTGCTGCGGGAAAACCCCGACTTGCGCAGCCTGGCGTTCTCGCTGCAGGCCGATGTCTGGCTCAGTGCCGTGGGCGAAATCACCCGGGTCGAGCTGGTCAAGTCCAGCGGTAACCCGCAAGTGGACGAGCAAGTGATTTCCGCCCTGCGTGCCGCGCCCCATTTGAGTGAACGGCCACCGGCCTCCCTGACCTTGCCCGTGCGCCTGTCCTTGCAGGGACGGCGACCGGGTTAACCGACTATTTGAAGTTTGCCAACAGGAGTTGTGTGCAGATGATTTCCAATGTGAATCGATTGTCGTGGGCGATCGGCCTGGTGGTCCTGAGCCTGGCCGGACACGCGGCCGCGGCCCCGGCGCCTTCGGAAAACGCCACGATCAATCTGATCCGCCTGCTGGTGCAGCAGGGCGTGTTGAAGCAGGACCAGGCCGACGGCCTGATCGCCCAGGCCGAGCGCGAAGCGGTGCAGGCCCGCCAGGCCGCCACGGCGGTTGCCGCAGCGCCGACCGGTGCGCCGGGGGACGTGCGGGTGCAATACGTGCCGAACATCGTGCGCGAGCAGATTCGAGATCAGGTCAAGGCTGAGGTCATGGCCACCGCCAAGCAGGAAAACTGGGCCCAGCCCAACACCTTCCCGGATTGGGTCTCGCGCATCAGTTTCGATGGCGACATTCGCTTGCGGGATGAGTCGCGCTATTACTCGGGTACCAATAGCAACGAGATCGTCGACTTTGCCCGGCTCAACGACAAGGGGCCCTACGACGTCAACCCCAACAGCAGTTCCAGCCTGCCGCCGTTGCTCAATACCCGCGAAGACCGGGAAAACCTGTTCCGCCTGCGCGCCCGCCTGGGCATGAAGGCCGTGATCGCCCCGCAATGGACGGCGGGCATCCGCATAGGCACCGGCTCGGACAACAACCCGGTATCCACCACCCAGACCCTCGGTGGCGGCTTTGGCAAAAAGGACATCTGGCTCGACCAGGGCTACCTGACCTGGAAGCCCTCGGACGAATTGACCCTGACCGGCGGGCGCTTCGCCAATCCGTTTTTCTCCACCGACCTGTTGTATTCCGGCGACCTGAATTTCGACGGCGTGGCGGCGAATTTCAACCACAAGCTCAATCAGGACTGGGGCGTCTTCGGTACTGTCGGTGCATTCCCGGTGGAGTACACCAACGACACCAGCACCAGCAACGGCAGTGACAAGGAAGAGAGCGACAACAAGTGGCTGTACGGTGCGCAACTGGGGGCCAACTGGGCCATCAACGACAGCAACCGGATCAAGGGCGCGTTGGCCTATTACCGCTTCGACGACATCGAAGGCCAGCGTTCTTCGCCGTGTCAGCCCTGGGCCGGTGATCCAGGCTGCGACAGCGATGGTTCGCGGGTAGCGTTCATGCAGAAGGGCAACACCGTGTTCCTGCTGCGCGACATCACGCCCAACCCCCTCAACCCGTCCACCACGCCGCAGCCGCAATACGTCGGCCTGGCCTCGGAATTCAACCTGCTGGACCTGAATTTCGCGTGGGACACCGATCTGCCCGAAGACCTGAAATTGCGCAGCCAGGCCCACTATGTCCACAACCTGGGGTACGACGAAGGCGAGATGCGCAAACGCTCCGCAGGGCAGTTCGCCAACAACCTGGACAGCGATGGCGAGGTGGAAAGCGGCGCCAACGCCTGGATGCTCCAGTTCACCCTTGGCAACTCCCTGGAGCTCAAGCGCGAGGGCGACTGGAACCTGTTCGCCGGCTACAAGTACATCCAGCCGGACGCCTTGCCGGACGGCTTCAACGATTCGTCATTCCATCTGGGTGGCACCAACGCCAAGGGGTATTTCCTGGGCGGCAACTATGGCCTGGCGAGCAACGTCTTCGCCACCGGTCGCTGGTTGAGTTCCGAAGCGGTGTACGGCGCGCCGTACGACATCGATGTCTTGCAGCTTGAAATCAACACGCGCTTCTAAGCGCAGGGAGGCCTCATGAAAAGGCGAGCCAAAAACCAATGCCCGGCCGCGTTGCTGGTACTGGGCCTGCTGCTCAGCGGCATGGCTCACGGCGAAGGGCTGGAGGAGCGACTACGGGCACAACTGCGCAGCACCACCGCGCAGTTGCAGGCCCTGCAAAGCGAGCAGGCCCAAGCCAGCGCCGCTCGTCAGGCTGCGGAGAGTCAGGCCAAGGACGCCCAGGCGCAGATCAAGCAATTGACTGCGCAATTGAGCAAGGCCCAGGCCCTGAACGAGCAACTGGCCGGGCATCAGCAAAACCTGCAAAGCCAGGCCCAGGCCCAGGTGGCGTCCAGCAACGAGCAGGTCGGCAAATTCAAGAAAGCCTACGAGGAATTGTTGACCCTGGCCCGTGGCAAAGAGACCGAGCGGGCGCGTTTGGAAGCGCAATTGAGCGAGCGTGACACACAAGTGCAGCAATGTTCGGTCAAGAATCAGCAGATGTACGAAGTCGCCAAGACACTGCTGCATGCCTACGAAACCATCGATGTGACCGACATCATGAAGATCCGCCAGCCGTTCGCGGCCAAGGCCCGGGTGCGTTTCGAAGAGCTGGCCCAAGGGTTTGGCGATGATCTCTACAAGAACCGTTTCGATGTGCCCCAGGCCTCGATCACTCACTGAACAGAACAAGGAAGAATCGAACATGACCTCAATGATTGAAAACGTCGGTGCAAAATCCCTGACCGAGTTGTTGCAGGCCGCGGGCTATCGGGTCAACGAAACCGAGCAGAACGGCATCGTGCAACTGCTCAGTGCCAGCCAGGGCATCGGTTTCGCCGTGCGTTTCGGCAATCCTGCGGCGACGGCGGGGGAATACCTGGACTTCACCTTCAGCTGTGCCTTGCGGGTGCAGGGCGAGTTGCCGGCCGGGTTGGCGGAACTGTGGAATGCCTCGCGGCGCTTTGCCCGGTTGTCGCTGCAAGGCGAGTTCCTGGTGATGGAAATGGATGTGGTGGTCGCGGCGGGCGTGAGTGCCGATCATCTGCGCAGCAACCTGGAGCTGTGGGACCGCCTGTTGCAGGAGTTCATTGTCTATCTGCGTGAGTACAGCCAGAACGCGGCGCGGGTGCAAACCCCAGCCGAGTCCGTCGAGGCGCCCTTGGTGGAGGCCGTCGCATCGTGAAAAAACCGACCTTCGTCATCAGCGCCGCGGCGCTGGGCCTGGTCGCCGTGGCGCTGGTGCTGGGCCTGCGGCCGGGCAGCGATCCGGTCGCCGCGGTGCAGACAGCCAGTGCTGTTTCGGCCGACGCACCGAGTTTGGCCCGCTTGGGCAACCAGCAGGTCAGCCCCGAAGAACTCAAGAGTTTGCTGGCCGCCCTGGCCCCCGAGGTTCGCCAGCAAATGCGTGGCAATCGGGCTGCGCTGGAGGGCTGGATCCGTGCCCGCCTGGCGGAAAAAGCCGTGTTGGAACAAGCCGATGCCCAGGGTTGGCGTCAGCGGCCCGAGGTGGAGCGGCAGACACGAGCGGCGGCTGAGCAGATTGTTTTTCGTGATTACTTGCAGTCGGTCAGCCAGGTGCCGGCCGGGTATCCCAGTGAAGACGAATTGAAACAGGCTTACGACGCCGGGAAAGCCAACTGGACCGCGCCGGCGTTGTACCGGGTCAGTCAGATTTTCCTCGCCGCCACCGAGCCGCAAACCGTGGAGGCGGTGCGCCGGCAAGCGCTGGAGTTGAGCAAGAAAGCCCAGGCCTCACCCGCTGAGTTCGGCGCCCTGGCCGGTCGTTTTTCCCAGGATCGCAGCAGTGCCGAGCGTGGCGGTGACAATGGTTACCAGCCGTTGCAGCAACTGCTGCCGCCGGTGCGCGAGGCGGTGGCACGCTTGAAGGTCGGCGCGGTATCGGACCCGGTGCAGAGCCCGGCAGGGTTTCATGTCATCAAGCTTACCGAACAACAACCGGCCCGAGAGGCGACCCTGGACGAAGTCCGCGAGCGCCTGACCCAGGCCCTGCGTGCCCAGCGTCAGGAACAGATCGCCAAGGCGTACCTGGACGGTATGCTCGACACCGCGACGTTGAGCATCGATGGCGCGCAGTTGAGCAAGGTGCTGGAGGAGGGGCTTTAACCGCGGCATTTTTCAGATGTGAACATCTTTGTGAGCTGAACACCTTTTGTGGCGAGGGGATTTATTTGTGGGAGCAAAGCTTGCTCGCGAAGCAAACGCCTCGGTTCCCGGAGAGACCGCGTCATCTTCATCGCGGGCAAGCCTTGCTCCCACAGATAAATCCCCTCGCCACAGGGAGCCGCGCTGAATCTGGAACGCCCACGCAGTTCCCGCTTATGCGTACCAACCGACAGGGAGTCACCCATGACCTTCATCGAGCCCGCAGGACGCCAGGCTGTCACCGCATACCGCACCCCGTTGCGTGCCCACGACCCGTGGCTGGCCATGGCCGGTGGTATAGAGCCGCAGGTGGCGCAGTGTTTCCTGGTCAGTGCCCGTTGCGGCTGTTTCATGCAAGCGGCCCGCAGCCTCAACGTCAAGGCGACCTGGCTGCGCAAGCAGTTGGCGCAGTTGGAGGCGCGGCTGCAACGTTCGCTGTTCAGCTTCCAGGGCAGCGCCTTGACCCTCAGCCGCGAAGGCCGGCAATTGCAGGCGCGCTTGATCAGCCTGGCCCACGAAAGCGCGCCGCCCTTGAACGATCAACCCTTGATTCGCCTGGCCGTGGCCGAGTCGATTCTGCATGACATCCTCGGGCGCGACCTGATTTCGTTATTGCGACGTAACGCCAGCGTGCGACTGCAGATCATCACGCTGGACAGTGAACTGGCATTGCAAGCCGTCAGCGCCGACCTGGTGCTGTGGTTGAGCGATGCCCACGCGTCGGTGCCGGGGCCGAGTTTCGCCACGTTGCCTGCGGAGCGGCTGGCGCGGCTGGACTATGTGCCGCACATCGCCAAGCGCTACTCACGCCCGGCCACGCGCCCGGACTGCCTGGACGACCTGAACGACTACATGCTGGTGCAATGGCAGGCGGACCGACACGTGGACGGCTTCGCACCGTGGAACGCCCTGATAGAACAACGCCGGGCCGGTGTGGTGCAGGTGCAATCCTACGAACTGATGCTGGAAATGATTCGCTGCAGTGCCTGCATCGGTCTCTTGCCGCACTACATGAGCCGCTTTGATCGAGGCCTGGTGGCGTTGCCGCAAGTGTTCGGCCTGTCGATGCAGCGACACTTGTGGATGGCCGTCAATGCCCAGGCCGAAGGCTCGCCAGAGGTGCAGATGCTGCGTGAGCTGATCCATCACACGCTGAATGAGCGCCGGGATTGGTTCCAGACCTGACCGAAAATAGACAGTAACCCGCTGTGGGAGCGAGCTTGCCCGCGATAGCGGCCGTTCATTCAACATCAATGCCGGCTGAAAGGGCTTCATCGCGAGCAAGCTCGCTCCCACCCTGGATCTTCAGTGGAGATAAATCATGTGTTCATACATTACTCATTGTGGGAGCGAGCTTGCTCGCGATGAGGCCGGCACATCCGCTACCACAGCCACCGCCCCACAGGTTTCCCCCGCAGCCTGACGCGGCTTATAGTGATCGGCCTTGTCGCGCCTCCAGGAAGGAGCCCCCATGTCCGAGTCTTCGATCACCCTCGCACGCTTCACTGAAGCCCACATCGCCGGTGTCACCGCGCTCTACAACGACCCGGCGGTGACTCGCCAGGTGCTGCAAATGCCTTTCCAGTCCACCGAAACCTGGCGCAAGCGCCTGGCGGCGGATGACGAGCGTTTGTTGAAACTGGTGGCCCTGCACGCGGGTGAAGTCATCGGCAACCTGGGGCTGGAGCAGTTTTCGCGGGTGCGTCGGGCCCATTGCGGCAGCCTCGGCATGGGCGTGGCTGTCGCCTGGCAGGGCAAAGGCGTGGGGTCGAGGCTGCTGGCCGCCGCGCTGGACGTCGCCGACAACTGGATGAACCTGCGCCGGGTCGAACTGACGGTGTACGCCGACAATGAAGCGGCCATCGGGCTGTACCGCAAGTTCGGCTTCGAAAGCGAAGGCCTGATGCGCGACTATGCCGTGCGTGACGGTCGCTGGGTGGACACGCTGGCGATGGCGCGGTTGCGTTGAGTCGTCCTAAGGGCAAACAAGTCAATGAGTCACTGCCTGCTCCGCTGCAACGTAGGTGAAAGAGGCCGTGCCGTTGAGGCTGGTGGCCGGTGTCAGGCGAATGATCGGTACGACGATATTCGGCTTGGTTGAGTTGTAGAAGTCGCGCTGGTTGTATTGGGCATCGGCCAGTCCCCAGGGGTATCCCGCAACGTAGAAGAACGCCAGGATTGGAAGGGTGTTGGGCTGTCCCGGCGCCCAGGTTTTGATAATGATTTCGTTATGCTCGTTGAAGACCTGAGCTGCATAGTTGGGATGGGTCGCCGCCAACAGGGCTCTGGCCCGCAACGATTCATGGAACGCTGGCGCGGCTAACGTATTGCGCTCATCGGAGACGTCGAATCCGCACTGCTGGCGATGAAGTTCGGCATTCGGGTTCGGGTATGTCCATACGTAGACCCATTGCTCCGCGATGGTCACGTTATGGTATTGGCACAAATTGCTGTGGTAGGGGTAATCAGCATGAGGGCCGCAAACCTGAGTTCTGCTTTGGGTATATCCATCCATTGGGTACGAACACATATAAAACAGATGTGCCTTGTCCACCGGGGCCTCCAGAAACGGATAGATGATATAGCCGTTTTGATAATTTCCACCAAAGGCATTGAAGTTGGTATCCGCCCGCAGGTAGGAAAAGGACACCCCTCCGTTGATTATCGAGATGGGGCTAGGATCCCAGACTTTATAGATGTTAGCGGGGTCTTTTACTGTGAGTCGGTGGGTCACGCCCGAACAAAGGAACGCGGGTTGAGAGTCGGTTCGATTGCAGTTAGGGAAATTGCGATGGTAGAGGGTGGTCAGATAGGCGGCGGTGCCTGGTCCATCGAGTATTTCCACGCCGTTGATGCGGGTGATTTCGGGCGGTTTTGTCGCAATCTGCGTGCAACTGACCAGCAAGCTGATCAACAGTAGGCCCATTGATCCATGGATCAGTTGCCGCAGTGTTTTGCCCATGCGCAGAGATAACGAAAGCTTCATTGAGTCACTGCCTGATCGGATGCGACGTAGCTGAAGGTGGCGCTTGCGGCAGCGCTATTGGCGGGCGTCAGGCGAATGATCGGCACCACAATCCTTGGATTGGTGGAGTTGTAGAAGTCCCGTTGGTTGTATCGAGCATCAGCCAAGCCCGCGTTGTCGCCTCCCGCAACGAAGAAAAACGCCATGATCGGAAAAGTGTTCGGCCGCCCCGGTGTCCAGGTCTTGATGATGATTTCGTTGTGCTCGTTGAAGCCTCTCGTTCCTAACAGGCCTTTGGCCAGAACAGATTGGTAAAACGCGGGCCCGGCCAGGTAATTGCGGTCATCCTGGACATCGAATCCGCATTGGCGCAGGTATTCATTGCCCCCCGGCAGCGTCCATACGCCCAGCCATTGTGCCGCGGTGGTCACGCCGGCCACATGACAGGGGCGGCTGTAATTGGGATAGTCCGCGGAGACACCACAAGGGGTGGTTCGATTCCAGGTCCAGCCATCCATCGGGAATGAGCACAGATAGTCCAGGTCAATCTTGTCAGGCGGTGCGCCGAAGATGGGATAGAGGATAAAACCATTGCCGTGCCCCCATGCCAGCCTTCCGAAATTGGCGTCGGCCCGTAGAAAAGAGAAGGACACTCCGCCACTGGTTATTGAGGTCGGACTGGGGTCCCAGACTTTGTATTTTTCTTCGGGGTCTTTCGCCGTTACCCTCAGGGTGATACCCGAGCAGAGGAATGAGGGCTGGGAGTCGGAAGTGTTGCAGTTGGGAAATCTGCGATTGTAAAGCGTGGTCAGGAAAGTGGCGGTTTCCGGTCCATTGAGCACCTGAACCCCGTTGACATTGACGACATCAGGCGGTGTCGTGGTGACCTGTGAGCAACCGACCATCAACGCGATTAACAGCAGACCTATTAATTTACGCACGGTACGTTCTCCCGCAGTGAAAAAGCAGCGTCAGGTATTGATCGAGACGGTGGTTGAGTTGAAAGCTCGAATCAGGCGATCAATCTCAGAAACCATGAAAAGATAATCCGCGTGTCGGTGCCGGTTTCCTTGAGTGTCCAGTTGACCATGATGGGTCTTCCGCGGTTTTCTGCTATCCAGGCAGGGGGCACGGCCAGGTCGGTTTGGCTGGTACCGGCTGTTATCCGAATTTCGTCACCGTAGCGAGCCGTCACGCCAAACAGCGCCATCCGGGCGGTATGCGGCGTGGACAGGACTGGATGGTAGGCCCTGAGATTGGTTTTGCTGCCGTCCAACGTTGGTTCGCGTAACGCGTGTTTTTGTGGCGTGACCGTAATGTCCAGGTCTGTGGATGGAATATCCGTATCCGTGCCAGGCAGCCTGACGGTATAGCGAACCTCCGCACCGGTGCCGATGCAATCCACCACTTCGTTCCTGGGCACCTGGAAGTTCAAGGTCTGTCCGGCAAAAGCGACAGTCTGGATCTCGCTACCGTAGGTCGAGTTACGCCCAATCCAAAACACTTTTACCGTCTGCCCGGGCGCTGACCCGATGTAGTTCACTTCGACGTTGGCGAATTCCGCATAGTAGAAGTCTCTTTCGAAGTTCAGGCGCTCGCCGTTGAGTTCCATGGCCTCCAAGACCATGGGTTTTGTCAGGTCGAGTGACGGTTGGCGAATATGCACATCGATGTAAGTGGTTCTCGACCATATCGCTTGCGGGCCACTGGAATTGCCCAACTGATCCGTGACCCGGAACCGCAAGGCGAACCTGGGATTGTCTTGCCAGAAGTCGGCGGTTCTCAGAATGATGTCGACTTTGCCGGCAGCGGCCTCGTTGGCATTGACGGTGTACGACATTTCCTGGCTGTCACGATCCAGTGTGATGACATCCCTATCCCTCATGTAGGGGTAGCCGAGGGTCACGATCACCCCTTGGGCGGCCCTTGCCGCATCCACGCCCTTGGTGATGACATCGGCTGGCAGGGCCAGGGACAGGTTCGGGTTGTCGCCGGGAGTCGTGACCTCGCCCCCCGGCTGTGGCCGGTGGAACAGTACGTTCAAAGGCCGCGATGTTTCGGGCTGTGTATGGCCCAAACGGAGTACGCTCAAGCGCATTTTGTTAATACCGTTGCTCAGCAGGGCACCCGGCAGGTTCAGCGTGAAATCCCGATTTTTTTCGCCCGGCATAATGGTTTTGTTCAAGACCGGGGTATCGGAATCGCCCAGCAATAGGCGGGCGTCGTCATGTTCCTCCTGCTCGATCCAGGGCCGCACCAGCAGCGGTAGCTCCCCATTGAGCAGTAAACGAAGCGGGACACCGCCGTCTGGGTTCGCTGGGTGTACAACCGACACCATCCCTACGATGATGGCGGGGTCAATTGCCAGGATCTCTTTATCTTCGTTCTGGTTGGTCATTTCGCCTGCTCCTGCTTGCCAAGCATCATCAGGTTTATCGTCTTGGCGGTTGCTCTATCAAACCTCCAGTACGTGGCTTTGACTACTGTCAACTCTGACAGGTGAGCTGAAAAAAACCGGCAAAAAAGTCTCACCCTTCAGGGCCATCCCCTGAGGTCGCGCTCTGTGCCAAAAGACTTTCTGATTTCCAGGCAGGCAAAAGCATGCTCATTGGCTATACCTGTAGTTCCGGCCCCGCCTCGTGTGGCTTACAGGAGTGACAGCATGAAGTTTTCGTCGATGATCGGCACTGTTTGCATTGTCTCGCTCGCCTTGGCGGGTTGTTCGAGCAAAGTTACCCAGCCGGATGAGTATTCCGGGTTCCTGGGCGATTACAGCCGCCTCAAGGAAGAGAAGTCGCCGTCGGGGGCCGAGGTCATGCGTTGGGTCGATCCGAAGATTGACCTGGACAAATACACCAGCCTCTATGTCGAGCCGACGCAGCTTTATCCCAAGCCGCAGGCGACCGTGAAGATCCCCCAGGCCACGCTGTCGGGCATCACCGCGTATTACGATCAGGCCCTCATGCGGGAAGCGGGGAAATCCTTGCCCCTGGCGACCGCTCCAGGGCCGGGTGTATTGGTGATACGGGCGGCGATCACTGCCGTCAGTAGCAAGACCGAAGGCTTGAAACCTTATGAGGTGGTTCCGATTGCGCTGGTGGCGGCCGCTGTCAGCACTGCCAGCGGTATTCGCGACCAGGAAACCACCCTGGGCACCGAAGCGGTTTTTCTCGACGGAGGCAACAACGCGGTGGTCGCCCAGGTCGTGCGCAAGGGCACGGGCAAGCCATTGTCCAACGAGTCCCAGGTCATGAAGCCCGATGACGTCAAAGGGGTCATCGATGGCTGGGCGTCGGATCTGCATCAGTCGTTTCTGCAGCTCAAGGCCAAATAGCCGCCGTGGCTTAGGGGGGAGGTCGACGTCATGACTTTTTATGTCCGGCCATAGGTCGCGCGAGCATTTCGTGGTTAACTCCGGCCTCACCATTTTCAAACCTGTCAGAAGGAATCCGTTCATGGCTCAAGTCACCCTCAAAGGCAACCCGGTCCAAGTCAACGGCCAGTTGCCACAAGCCGGTTCCAAGGCGCCAGCCTTTTCTCTGGTTGCCGGCAATCTGTCGGACGTTTCGCTGAAGGACTTCGCCGGCAAGCGCAAAGTGCTGAACATTTTCCCGAGCGTCGACACACCGACCTGCGCCACCTCCGTGCGCAAGTTCAATGCCCAGGCCAACGAACTGAACAACACCGTGGTGCTGTGCATCTCCGCCGACCTGCCATTTGCCCAGGCGCGTTTCTGCGGCGCCGAAGGCCTGGAAAATGTCCAGAACCTGTCCACCCTGCGCGGTGCCGAGTTCATCCAGGACTACGGCGTGGCGATTGCCGACGGCCCACTCAAAGGCTTGACCGCCCGTGCCGTGGTCGTGCTGGACGAAAACGACACCGTGCTGCACAGCGAGCTGGTCAAGGAAATCGCTGAAGAGCCGAACTACGACGCGGCCCTGGCTGTTCTGAAATAAGTGGCATGAAATAAGGTATTTATTACAATTGTTAACGGCCTGGCCCTGTCCAGGCCGTTTTCTTTTTTGCTTCAAGGCCTTAGCCGACGATTCGAAAGGTAAGCCCAACGTAAATTGCCGGTAAAGGCGCTTTGCTAAATACCCGCCAGTGCTTATCGTTCAGCCTCCCGTAAAAGAAGTCCACGCGCCCAATGGTTGATCACCCCATGCAATCCTCTGTTTCCCGCAATTCCCGTCGCTGGCTGCTCGGCCTGTTCGTCCTGCTGGTCGTCGCGGCGTTGGCCTGGAAGTTCTGGCCCGGTGGCTCGGCCCAGAAGCCGGGGGCAGGGGACAAGGCCGCGGCGGGGCACGTGGGCCGCTCCGGTGGCATGCGGCCAGGGTTCGGTGGGGCGATGGGGCCGATCCCGGTGCGGGTGGCGCCGGCGGTGACCGGGGATTTCCCGCTGTACTTCAAGGCGCTGGGTACGGTCACGGCCCTCAACACCATCAACGTGCGCAGCCGCGTGGGTGGCGAGCTGGTCAAGATCGCGTTCGAAGAGGGGCAAATGGTCAAGGCTGGGGACTTGCTGGCCGAGATCGACCCACGCCCGTACCAGAACGCCTTGCTCCAGGCCGAAGGCACGCTGTTGCAGAATCAGGCCCAGCTGAAAAATGCCCAGGTCGACCTTGAGCGGTATCGCGGCCTGTACGCCGAAGACAGTATCGCCAAGCAGACCCTCGACACCGCTGCGGCGCTGGTGGGCCAGTACCAGGGCACGGTCAAGACCAATCAGGCGGTGGTCAACGACGCCAAGCTCAACCTGGAATTCACCAAGATCCGCGCACCGATCACCGGCCGCGTAGGCTTGCGGCAACTGGACATCGGCAACCTGGTAGCGGCCAACGACACCACGGCCCTGGCGGTCATCACCCAGACCCAACCCATCAGCGTCGTGTTCACCTTGCCGGAGAACAACCTCGACACGGTGCTCGCCCGTTATCGCAGCGGGGCGAAGTTGCCCGTCGAAGCCTGGGACCGGGGCGACGTGAAGCGCCAGGCCAGTGGCGTGTTGCAAAGCCTGGACAACCAGATCGATGTCACCACCGGCACCTTGAAGTTCAAGGCGCGCTACGAGAACCGTGACCAGTCGCTGTTCCCCAACCAGTTCGTCAACGTCCACCTGCTGGCCGACACCCTCAAAGGCGTGGTCCTGGCGCCGACGGCGGCCATCCAGTTCGGCACCAACGGCACCTTCGTCTACGCCCTGGAGGGCGACAAGAAGGTCACCATCAAGAAGCTGAAGATCGGCGCCAGCGACGGCACGAACACCGTGGTCACCGAAGGCCTGGCCGCGGGCGACCGGGTGGTGCTCGAAGGCACCGATCGCCTGAAGGAAGGCAGCGAAGTGGAAGTGGTCAATGACAGCCAGGACGTGCCCACCACGCCGACCGAGCACCTGCAGGGCAAGTCCGCGGCGGCGCCTGCTGAGTCGGCCGCGGCCGACAAGGCGAACAAGGGCGGCGCATGAATCTCTCGCGGCTGTTCATCCTGCGCCCGGTCGCCACCACCCTGAGCATGCTGGCGATCATCCTCGCCGGCCTGATCGCCTATCGGTTGCTGCCGGTGTCGGCATTGCCCCAGGTCGACTACCCGACCATCCGCGTGATGACCCTGTACCCGGGCGCCAGTCCCGATGTGATGACCAGTGCGGTCACCGCGCCTCTGGAGCGGCAGTTCGGGCAGATGCCGGGCCTGACGCAAATGGCCTCCACCAGTTCCGGCGGCGCGTCGGTGATTACCCTGCGCTTCAACCTCGACATCAACATGGACGTCGCCGAGCAGCAGGTGCAGGCCGCGATCAATGCGGCCACCAATTTGCTGCCCAAGGACCTGCCGGCGCCGCCGGTGTACAACAAGGTCAACCCGGCGGACACCCCGGTGCTGACCCTGGCGATTACCTCCAAGACCATGCTGTTGCCCAAGCTCAATGACTTGGTGGACACCCGCATGGCGCAGAAAATCGCCCAGATCAGCGGCGTCGGCATGGTCACCATCGCCGGTGGCCAGCGTCAGGCCGTGCGAATCAAAGTCAACCCCGAGGCCCTGGCGGCCAACGGCTTGAACCTGGCGGATGTGCGCACACTGATCGGTGCGTCCAACGTCAACCAGCCCAAGGGCAACTTCGACGGCCCGACCCGGGTCTCGATGCTCGACGCCAACGACCAGTTGACCTCGCCCAAGGACTACGCCGAGCTGATCCTGGCCTACGCCAATGGCGCGCCGTTGCGGCTCAAGGACGTGGCGCAGATCGTCGACGGGGCCGAAAACGAACGCCTTGCCGCCTGGGCCAACGAAAACCAGGCCGTGCTGCTGAACATCCAGCGCCAGCCGGGGGCCAACGTCATCGAAGTGGTGGACCGGATCAAGGCTCTGCTGCCGAGCATCACCGACAACCTCCCGGCCGGCCTGGACGTCACCGTGCTCACCGACCGCACCCAGACCATCCGCGCCTCGGTCACCGACGTGCAGCACGAGTTGCTGATCGCCATCGCCCTGGTGGTCATGGTGACGTTCCTGTTCCTGCGTCGCGTCAGTGCCACGATCATCCCGTCGGTGGCCGTGCCGTTGTCGCTGATCGGCACCTTCGGCGTGATGTACCTGGCCGGTTTCTCCATCAATAACCTGACCCTGATGGCCCTGACCATCGCCACCGGTTTCGTGGTGGACGATGCCATCGTCATGCTGGAGAACATCGCCCGTTACATCGAGGAGGGCGATAGCCCGTTGCAGGCCGCGCTCAAGGGAGCCAAGCAGATCGGTTTCACGCTGATCTCCCTGACGCTGTCGCTGATTGCGGTGCTGATCCCATTGTTGTTCATGGCCGACGTGGTCGGGCGCTTGTTCCGCGAATTCGCCATCACGCTTGCGGTGGCGATCCTGATTTCCCTGGTGGTGTCCCTGACCCTGACGCCGATGATGTGCGCCCGGCTGCTCAAGCGCGAACCCAAGGAAGCAGAGCAGGGCCGTTTCTATCGCGCCAGCGGCGCCTGGATCGATTGGTTGATCGCCGCCTACGGGCGCAAGTTGCAGTGGGTGCTCAAGCATCAGCCGCTGACTCTGCTGGTGGCGGTGGGCAGCTTGGTGCTGACGGTGGTGCTGTACCTGGCCGTGCCCAAGGGCTTTTTTCCGGTGCAGGACACTGGGGTGATCCAGGGCATTTCCGAGGCGCCGCAATCGATCTCCTTTGCCGCCATGAGCGAGCGCCAGCAACAACTGGCCAAGGTGATCCTCGCCGACCCGGCAGTGCAGAGCCTGTCCTCCTACATCGGCGTGGACGGCGACAACGCCACGCTCAACAGCGGTCGCCTGCTGATCAACCTCAAGCCCCACAGCGAACGGGATGACAGCGCCACCGAAATCATTGCCCGCTTGCAGCCACAGCTGGATCGGCTGGTGGGCATTCGCTTGTTCATGCAGCCGGTGCAAGACCTGACCATCGAAGACCGGGTCAGCCGTACCCAATACCAGTTCAGCCTGTCATCGCCGGACGCCGAGTTGCTCAGCCTCTGGAGCGGGCGCCTGGTCGAGGCCCTGGGCCGCCAGCCGGAACTGACCGACGTGGCCAGCGACCTGCAGGACAAGGGCTTGCAAGTCTACCTGGTGATCGACCGCGACGCGGCTTCGCGCCTGGGCGTCTCGGTGTCGAACATCACCGATGCGCTGTATGACGCTTTCGGCCAGCGGCAGATTTCCACCATCTACACCCAGGCCAGCCAGTACCGCGTGGTGTTGCAGGCCCAGGCCGGGGAACGGCTCGGGCCGCAGGCGCTGGACCAGATCCACGTCAAGACCACCGATGGCGGGCAGGTACGGTTGTCGAGCCTGGCCCGGGTCGAAGAGCGCCAGGCGCAATTGGCGATCGCTCATATCGGCCAATTTCCAGCGGTGATGATGTCGTTCAACCTCGCGCCGGGCGTGGCCCTGGGGCATGCGGTGGAGGTGATCGAAAAGGTCCAGCAGGACATCGGCATGCCGGTGGGAGTGCAGACCGAATTCCAGGGCGCGGCCCAGGCGTTCCAGGCGTCGTTGTCGAGTACCTTGCTGCTGATCCTGGCGGCGGTGGTGACCATGTACATCGTCCTGGGCGTGCTGTACGAGAGCTACATCCACCCGATCACCATCCTTTCCACCTTGCCCTCGGCGGCCATCGGCGCCTTGCTGGCGTTGATCCTCAGCGGCAATGACCTGGGCATGATCGCGATCATCGGCATCATCCTGCTGATCGGCATCGTCAAGAAGAACGCGATCATGATGATCGACTTCGCCCTCGACGCCGAGCGTAACCAGGGCATGGATCCGCAGACGGCGATCTACCAGGCGGCGTTGCTGCGCTTCCGGCCGATCCTGATGACCACCCTGGCGGCGTTGTTCGGTGCCATACCGCTGATGTTCGCCACCGGTTCCGGCGCCGAGTTGCGCCAGCCCCTGGGCTTGGTGATGGTGGGCGGGTTGTTGGTGAGCCAGGTCTTGACGTTGTTCACCACGCCGGTGATCTACCTGTACTTCGACCGACTGGGGCGCCGGTTCGCCAGGCCGGATGCGAAAGAGGTGCGGGTATGACGGCAGCATCCGGCGTCCCGGAGCTTGAGCGCTTTCTGTGGCGAGGGGATTTATCCCCGTTGGGCTGCGTAGCAGCCCCTTTGGTGAGTGCTGCGCACTCAAGCGGGGATAAATCCCCTCGCCACAACAGCCTAGCCATCCCTTGTATCCAGCGGCTTGAAGCCTGGAGCGATGGCCGATGAACTTGTCCGGCCCATTCATCAAGCGTCCGGTGGCGACCATGCTCCTGAGCTTCGCCATCATGCTCCTCGGTGGTGTGTGTTTCGGCCTGCTGCCGGTTTCGCCGCTGCCGCAAATGGATTTCCCGGTGATTGTGGTCCAGGCCAACTTGCCAGGGGCCAGCCCCGAGGTGATGGCTTCAACGGTGGCAACGCCCCTGGAGCGTTCCTTCGGCGCCATCGCCGGGGTCAATACCATGAGCAGCCGTTCCAGCCAGGGTTCTACGCGGGTCATCCTGCAATTCGACCTGGACCGCGACATCAACGGCGCCGCCCGGGAAGTGCAAGCGGCCATCAATGCGTCGCGCAACCTGTTGCCCAGCGGCATGCGCAGCATGCCCACCTACAAGAAAGTCAACCCGTCCCAGGCGCCGATCATGGTGCTGTCGCTGACCTCGGACGTGTTGGAAAAAGGCCAGCTCTACGACCTGGCGTCCACCATCCTGTCCCAGAGCCTGTCTCAGGTGTCGGGCGTCGGCGAAGTGCAGATCGGCGGCAGCTCGTTGCCGGCGGTGCGCATCGAGCTGGAGCCCCAGTTGCTCAATCAGTACGGCGTGGCCCTGGACGATGTGCGCACCGCCATCGCCGACAGCAACGTGCGCCGGCCCAAGGGCTCGGTGGAGGACGACCAGCGCATGTGGCAGGTCCAGGCCAATGACCAGTTGGAGAAGGCCAAGGACTACGAAACGCTGGTCATCCGCTACCAGGACGGCTCGGTGCTGCGGCTCAAGGACGTGGCGAAAGTCACCGACAGCGTCGAGGATCGCTACAACAGCGGTTTTTTCAACGACGATGCCGCCGTGTTGCTGGTGATCAACCGCCAGGCCGGGGCCAACATCATCGAGACAGTCAACGAGATCAAGGCGCAACTGCCCGCGTTGCAGGCGGTGCTGCCGGCCAGTGTCAAGCTGAACCTGGCGATGGACCGTTCGCCGGTGATCAAGGCCACCCTGCATGAAGCGGAAATGACCTTGCTGATCGCCGTGGCCCTGGTGGTGCTGGTGGTGTTCCTGTTCCTCGGCAACTTCCGCGCCTCGCTGATCCCGACCCTGGCGGTGCCGGTGTCGCTGGTGGGCACGTTTGCGGTGATGTACCTGTACGGTTTCTCCCTGAACAATCTGTCGCTGATGGCGCTGATCCTGGCGACCGGGCTGGTGGTGGACGACGCTATCGTGGTGCTGGAGAACATTTCCCGGCACATCGACGAAGGTGTGCCACCGATGGAGGCGGCGTACCGGGGGGCCGAGGAGGTAGGCTTTACCCTGCTGTCGATGAACGTCTCGCTGGTGGCGGTGTTCCTGTCGATCCTGTTCATGGGCGGCATCGTCGAGAGCCTGTTCCGCGAATTCTCCATCACCCTGGCGGCGTCCATCGTGGTTTCGCTGGTGGTCTCGTTGACCCTCACGCCGATGCTCTGCGCCCGCTGGCTCAAGCCTCACGTACCGGGGCAGGAAAACCGCCTGCAGCGCTGGAGCCAGCGGCTCAATGAGCGGATGCTCCGGAGTTACGCCACCAGCCTGGACTGGGTACTGCGCCATCGGCGCCTGACCTTGCTGAGCCTGCTGGTGACCATCGGCGTGAACGTCGCGTTGTATGTGGTGGTGCCGAAGACCTTCATGCCGCAGCAGGACACCGGCCAATTGATCGGTTTTGTGCGTGGCGACGATGGGCTGTCGTTCAACGTGATGCAGCCGAAGATGGAGATCTTCCGTCGTGCCGTGCTCAAGGACGAGGCGGTGCAGAGCGTCGCCGGTTTCATCGGTGGCAACAACGGTACCAACAACGCCTTCATGCTGGTGCGTCTCAAGCCGATCAAGGAACGTAATATTTCTGCACAAAAGGTCATCGAGCGCCTTCGTAAAGAAATGCCCAAGGTCCCCGGTGCTCAGTTGATGTTGATGGCCGACCAGGACCTGCAGTTCGGTGGCGGTCGCGAGCAGACCACTTCGCAGTATTCCTACATCCTGCAAAGCGCCGACCTGGCGTCGCTGCGCACCTGGTACCCCAAGGTCGTGGCGGCCTTCCGGGCCTTGCCGGAGCTGACGGCCATCGACGCCCGCGACGGTGGCGGGGCGCAGCAGGTAACGCTGGTGGTGGATCGCGACCAGGCCAAGCGCCTGGGCATCGACATGGACATGGTCACCGCCGTGCTCAACAACGCCTACAGCCAGCGGCAGATTTCCACCATCTACGACAGCCTCAACCAGTACCAGGTGGTGATGGAGGTCAATCCAAAGTATGCCCAGGACCCGAGCACCCTCGAACAGGTCCAGGTGATCACCGCCGATGGCGCGCGGGTGCCGCTGTCGGCCATTGCCCATTACGAGAACAGCCTGGAGGACGATCGGGTCAGCCATGAAGGCCAGTTTGCTTCCGAGGGCATTTCCTTCGACATGGCCGAAGGCGTCACGGTGGAGCAGGGCACCGCGGCCATCGAGCGGGCGATTACCAAGCTCGGCATGCCCGAGGATGTCATCGCGAAAATGGCCGGCACCGCCGACGCGTTCGCCGCCACCCAGAAGAGCCAGCCGTTCATGATTCTAGGCGCGTTGCTGGCGGTGTACCTGGTGCTGGGGGTGCTGTATGAAAGCTACATTCATCCGCTGACCATCCTGTCCACCTTGCCATCGGCCGGGGTCGGCGCCTTGCTGTCGATCTATGCATTGGGCAGCGAGTTCAGCCTGATCTCGCTGTTGGGGCTGTTCCTGTTGATCGGCGTGGTGAAGAAAAACGCCATCCTGATGATCGATCTGGCGCTGCAACTGGAGCGTGCCGGGCAGACACCGCTGGAATCGATCCGTAGCGCCTGCCTGCTGCGGTTGCGGCCGATTTTGATGACCACCCTGGCGGCGATCCTTGGCGCCTTGCCGTTATTGCTCGGCGCCGCCGAAGGCTCGGAAATGCGCCAGCCATTGGGCCTGACCATCATCGGTGGGCTGGTGTTCAGCCAGGTGTTGACGCTCTACACCACGCCGGTGGTTTACCTTTATCTCGACAAGCTGCGCCATCGCTTCAACCGCTGGCGTGGCGTGCGCACTGATGCTGCCCTGGAAACCCCGCTATGACCGACCGTTCGCCTTTCAATCTTGCCACCACGCTGGCGACTGCCCGTGGCTCGCGGGTGCTGAGCCTGGTGCTGTGCGTGGCGATGCTCAGCGCCTGCGCCGTCGGCCCGGATTACCAGCGCCCCGCGGCCGCCGCCCCAGTGCAGTACAAGGAGGCCCAGGGCTGGCGCCAGGCCAACCCCAGCGATGCAATGGCCCGGGGCGCCTGGTGGGAGCTTTACGGCGATACGCAACTCAACGGCCTGGTGGACAAGCTCAACGCGTCCAACCAGACCGTGGCCCAGGCCGAAGCCCAGTACCGGCAGGCCCGGGCACTGGTGCGCAATGCCCGTGGCGCGTTTTTCCCCACCGTGGACCTGACCGTTGGCAAGACGCGCTCAAGCCAGGGCACCGGTAGCAGCAGTTCGAGCCTGAGCAGTTCGTCCAGCGGCATTCGCGACACCTACAGCGCCCAGGCCGGCGTCAGCTGGGAGGCGGACGTATGGGGCAAGTTGCGCCGCACCCTGGAAGCCGACGAGGCGAGCGCGCAAGCCAGTTTCGCCGACCTGGCGGCGATGCGCCTGAGCCAGCAATCGGAACTGGTGCAGAACTAC
The DNA here is from genome assembly GCF_059579345.1 of Pseudomonas sp. FSO-7. Taxonomy (NCBI): domain Bacteria; kingdom Pseudomonadati; phylum Pseudomonadota; class Gammaproteobacteria; order Pseudomonadales; family Pseudomonadaceae; genus Pseudomonas; species Pseudomonas sp. FSO-7. Next base: position 3,185,133 of record NZ_CM184193.1, read on the forward strand.
TTGCAGTTGCGGGTGATCGATGAACAGAAGCGCCTGTTGCAGACCACCGTCGACAACTACCAGCGTTCGCTGAAAATGACCGAAAACCAGTACCGCGCCGGGGTCTCCGGCAAGGACGCGGTGGCCCAGGCGCAGAACCAGCTCAAGACCACCCAGGGTGACCTGATCGACCTGATCTGGCAGCGAGCCCAGTTCGAAAACGCCATCGCCGTGCTGATCGGCCTGCCGCCGGCCGAATTCAACCTGGCCGAGATCCAGGACATCCCGACACTGCCGCAGATCCCGGTGGCGCTGCCCTCGCAACTGCTCGAGCGCCGACCGGACATCGCCTCGGCAGAGCGCTCGGTGATGGCCGCCAATGCCAACATCGGCGTCGCCAAGGCCGCGTATTACCCGGACCTGACCCTGAGCCTCAGCGGCGGCTACAGCAGCAGTACCTACGACAACTGGGTGAGCGTGCCGAACCGCTTCTGGTCGGTCGGGCCGCAACTGGCGATGACGCTGTTCGATGGCGGCCAGCGCTCGGCGGAAGTCGACCGCACCGTCGCGGCGTATGACCAGACCGTCGCCACCTATCGCCAGACCGTGCTCGACGGCTTGCGCGAGGTAGAAAACTACATGATCCAGCTCAAGGTGCTGGAAGACGAAGCCCGCGTGCGCCAGGAAGCCCTGGACGCCGCCCGGGAATCCCTGCGCCTGACACAGAACCAGTACAGGGCCGGATTGATTGCCTACCTCGACGTGGTCACCGTCCAGGCCACCGCGCTGAGCAACGAACGCAGCATGCTGAGCCTGCAACAGAGCCGCTTGATTGCCAGCGTCCAGTTGATTGCGGCGCTGGGTGGGGGGTGGGATGGGCAGTTGCAGGCAACTGAATAACGGCTGAACGCTGTGATTCCTGTGGGAGCGAGCTTGCTCGCGATGGCGGCGGCACAATCGACATCACTGCAAACTGAACCACCGCTATCGCGAGCAAGCTCGCTCCCACAATGGCTTGCGGTGAGGTCAGTCCCGCTTTTGGCCGATGCACTGCCTACGTCCTGTCGCCATGGCTTGTTATAGTTCAAGCCTCTTTTCAGCCGGTAAAGGATCACTGCCATGTCGCAATACCAAGCGTTCAACGTCGAACTTGCAGACAACATCGCCCATGTGCAGATCAATCGCCCGGAAAAGATCAATGCGATGAACGCCGCGTTCTGGCGCGAGATCATCGAGATCTTCCAATGGATCGACGACACCGATGAGGCGCGGGTGGTGGTACTCAGCGGTGCCGGCAAGCATTTTTCCTCAGGGATCGACCTGATGATGCTGGCGGGCGTGGCCAATGAGCTGGGCAAGGACGTGGGGCGCAATGCGCGGCTGTTGCGGCGCAAGATCCTGCAACTGCAAGCTTCGTTCAACGCCGTGGACAATTGCCGCAAGCCGGTGCTCGCGGCCATCCAAGGCTATTGCCTGGGCGGTGCCATTGACCTGATCGCCGCGTGCGACATGCGTTATGCCGCCGAGGACGCGCAGTTCTCCATCAAGGAAATCGATATCGGCATGGCCGCCGATGTTGGCACATTGCAACGCTTGCCCCGGATCATCGGGGACGGCATGCTGCGTGAACTCGCTTATACGGGGCGCACGTTTGGTGTCGACGAAGCGCGCAGCATCGGCCTGGTCAATCGTGTCTACAGCGACACCGCCAGCCTGCTCGACGGCGTGATGGGCATTGCCCGGGAAATCGCCGCCAAGTCGCCGATTGCCGTGACCGGCACCAAGGCAATGATCAGCTACATGCGCGACCATAGCATCGACGACGGCCTGGAATACGTAGCCACCTGGAATGCCGCCATGCTGCAATCGACCGACCTGCGCGTGGCCATGGCCGCCCATATGAGCAAACAGAAACCCGAATTTCTGGATTGACTGACCATGATTTCACGCTGGACCACCGCAGTACTCGCTACCGATCTTCCTGGCGGCTGGGCCGTGGCCCGTAGCCCGGAAGGTTTTCTGTTCGATGACAACGGCGCGTTATTCCCCCGCGACTGGCTCAAGCGCCAAGACCTGTCGATCCTCGCCGAGCACGGCATCGGTCACCTGGATGGCGAGCCGGTCTATCTATTGGAATTGCACAGCCCGCTGGACATTCCCGGCTGCAATTGGAAAGGCCTGCGGGCGTTCATGCTCGAGGACGACCACACGCTGTACAAGGTGTTGGGCTATGCGGCGCAGATCGGCACCTGGGCCCGGGAGCATCGCTTCTGTGGCAGTTGCGGCAAGCGCATGAGCCAGATTCCGTTGGAGCGGGCCATGTATTGCGATGCCTGCGACCTGCGCCACTACCCGCGGATTTCACCGAGCATGATCGTGTTGATCACTCGCGGCGATGAAGTCCTGCTAGCCCGTTCGCCGCGTTTCGTCACGGGCGTCTACAGCACTCTGGCTGGGTTTGCCGAGCCCGGCGAGTCGGCCGAGGATTGCCTGGTGCGCGAGGTACGTGAAGAGGTCAGTATCGAAGTGAAGAACATCCAGTACGTGGGCAGCCAGTGCTGGCCGTTTCCCCATTCGATGATGCTCGGGTTTCACGCTGAATATGCCAGCGGCGACATCGTGCCCCAGGAAGATGAAATCGAGGACGCTCAATGGTTCAACGTCCACGACCTGCCACCGTTGCCGGCCTCGCGCTCGATCGCCCGCTATCTGATCGACCTTTATGTGGCGCGGCGCCTAGGCCACGCTGAACCAGTGCTGCCAGGCTAGGCGTACGGTCAAGCCCAGCACCACGGTGATGAACACCGGTCGGATGAACTTCGCGCCGCCGCTGATGGCGGTGCGAGCCCCGAAGAACGCACCGACCATCACCGACAGGCCCATGCTCAGGCCGATGACCCAGTCCACTTGTCCGGAAAAGATGAACACCGACAGCGCCGCGATGTTGCTGACGAAATTCATGCTGCGCGCCACGCCACTGGCCTTGACCAGGTCGATGGGGTAGAGCAGCAGGCTGCTGACCGTCCAGAACGCACCGGTACCCGGCCCGGCCACACCGTCATAGAAACCCAGGCTGAAGCCCTGGGGCGACTGCCATGTCTTCTTGATCGGTGCATCGCTGTCCAACGGTGCCTTGGGCGTGCCGCCAAACAATAGATACAGGCCGCAGGCGAAGACGATCACCGGCAGCATCTTGTTCAGCCACTCGGCAGGCAGGTAATGGGCGACGATGGCGCCGGTCAGGGCCCCGACCAGTGTGCCGACGAGGGCGTGGGTCCACTGCTTCGGGTGGAACAGCTTGCGCTTGTAGAAGGTGAAGCTGGCCGTCGCCGAGCCAAAGGTCGAACTGAGTTTGTTGGTGCCCAGGACCAGGTGGGGCGGCAAGCCCGCGGTCAGCAGCGCCGGCGTGGTCAGCAGGCCACCGCCACCGGCGATGGCATCGATGAAACCGGCAATGAAGGCGACAACGGCAAGGATAGCGAGGGTAGTGAGGTCAACGCTGAGTTCGAAAGGCATGGAATGGGCTTATTTGGCAGGTCGCAGAAGGGCTGCGGGGAAGGCCGGTATGTTACCCATAATGGTGCAGGGCTGCGACTGCCTCTAAGGCTTGTGACATTTCCGTGGCGAGGGCGCTTGCTCCCGCTGGGTTGCGTAGCAACCCCAAATTCCCCTCAGTGCCCCGCACCGAGCCGCTTGCTCAGGGCTGTTTCGCAGCCAGCGGGAGCAAGCGCCCTCGCCACAATCACTCCGGCCGGAACACCGCCCGTAAACAGTTCTGTGTCTTTTCCTTGAACATCGCATAGCCTTCCACCGACTGCTCCAGCCCCATCGGGTGGGTCAGCAGATAAGAAGGGTCCAGTTCACCTTTCTGGATGTGCTCGAACAAGCGTCCCACGTAACGCTGTCCTGGCTGTTGGCCAGAGCGCAAGGTCAAGGATTTGTTGACGATGGCCCCCATGGGAAACTTATCCAATAGACCGCCATACACGCCGACCACCGACACGGTACCGCCTTTGCGACAGGCTCGGATCGACTGGCGCAGCACCGTCCCGCGTTCGGTGTGCAGGCGCAGCATTTGCTTGGTCTTGTCGTAGAAATAATCGATCTCTGTGCCATGGGCTTCCATCCCCACGCAGTCGATGCAGCGATCCGGCCCCCGGCCGCCAGTGAGCTCCAACAAGGCGGCATGCACGTCGGTGGTTTCATAGTTGAGGGCGATGGCGCCGGCCTTTTCTTCGGCCAGTTGCAAGCGATCAGGCAGGCGATCGATTGCAATCACCCGTTCGGCCCCTAGCAGGTAGGCGCTGGCAATCGCCATCAACCCGACCCCGCCGCACCCCCATACCGCGACGGTATCGCCTCGTTGGATATCGGCGTTATCGGCGGCGAAGTAGCCGGTGGGCACTGCATCGGAGACGAATACCGCTTGTTCGTCGCGGAGGCCTTCGGGAATTTTGAACAGGTTGACGTCAGCAAACGGCACGCGGATATAGGTCGCATGGCTGCCGGCATATCCGCCAAACGCATGGCTGTAACCGATGATGCCGCACGCCGGCTGGCCGTAGGCGATGTCTGTCGCGCTGGGATTGGGATTGGAGTTGTCGCAGCAGGAAAAATCCGCGCGCTTGCAATGTTCGCACTCGCCGCAACCCAGGATCGAAACGGTGACAACCCGGTCGCCTTTGCGTAATGAACCGACGGCTGAACCGATCTCCACGACTTCCCCCATGAATTCATGGCCAATGATATCGCCGGCCTGCATGGTCGGTACGTAGCCACCCAGCAGATGCAGGTCCGATCCGCACACCGACGACATCTTCACCCGGACGATAGCGTCGCGGGGATTGAGGATGGACGGGTCATCAACCGTTTCAACTTGCAGCTTGTTCGGGCCTTGCCAAGTCAGTGCGCGCATCAGGCGTTACCTCCAGTGGACGGCGGGTGGGGCGGTGTTTGCGAGGTATCTGTGGCCGGGTGGATGAACAGGAAGTCCTTCGTAGCAGGGGTGTGCATGCGATTGGTGGTTACCTCGCCGGTTTCCAGTTGTTGCTTGATGCTGCGCAGCAGATGCAACAAGGCTTTGTCCGAGAACCGGGAAATGGCGGCGGCCAGGGCATATCCCGCGGCACCCAAGGGCGCCTGACAGGCGACGATGACCTTGAGCTGCGTGCCTCGGCCGGCCGGTGCATCGCTGAAGTGCATCCGGATGTCATGCTTGAATCGTGTGTCCGGGCCGGCGGTCCAATGCAACTTGCGGTCGCCCTTGGGCTCGTCCTGTTCGATGTCACATTGCAGCGGCTTGTCTGTCGGGCCGTGCGCGACCCAGCGGTAGGTGCGCTCACCGGTCTGTTCGATCGCATCGACCCAAGGCACCAGGGCACCGAGGTTGCCCGGGTTACGGCAGAACGCGAAGACCTCTTCCCTGGGCTTGCCCACCGTAATGCTGCGGGAGATCACCTTGCTGCCGTTCCAGTCCCGATCCTGTTCAAAAGCTTGTTCGAACGGACTATGGGTCAGCGCGCGCCTGATCCTGCACGTGCCTGAGTAACCGCGCCAGGCGGCACAGGCACCCAAGAGCACCTGTGGCCACCCCTGCAGCCCGCCCTGGCGCAACCCATTGGCGATCAGCAGCGTGCCGGCCAGCAACGACACCGCACGCTCCGGTGTGCCGAGATTGGGATGCGCCGGGGTTGGCACCGCTGCCCGGCTGGCAACCAGGTTGGGTCGTTCAGACATGATGGTTTCCTCATTCTCCAGGGGCGATATAAGGAATGAGCCGAGGGGAGGTGCGGTTGTTCCGTCAACCTGCGGGCTTTCCGATGAGGCGAATCACGGTGCTGCGGTTCAGCGCTTGCCGGAGCGCGGTCCGGGATTCGTCGGCAGGTTTGGCCGGGGAAGGGCAAAGCTGACCGTTCGGCGATTTTTTTTTGAAATCAAGGGGTTGTCAGCCTAGGCAAATGAGTACATAATTGCGCCCATCGAACGCACTGAGACATAAAAAATCTCAATGTTTTCAAGGAGATAGCGCTGAGTAAGTGGCTTTTTTCCTGATCAGGTTTGTATCGCGGTTGATGTGGTTGCATTGCATCAAACGTATTGAGGCCGAATAGCAAAATGGTTATGCAGTGGATTGCAAATCCACCTACGCCGGTTCGATTCCGACTTCGGCCTCCACTATTAAAAACCCCGTAGCTCAATGAGTTACGGGGTTTTTTTATGCCTGTCGTTAGGTGATGTGTTCCGCATTTTTTGGTTAGTGTTCCGCAAATCTCCATTATTTGACGTGCACCATGACTCCGTTGTGGCATTGCGCTAGCATTGCAGCACCCGCGATTCCTTCACGTATTCGCCAAGCTAGGCGGCGCCAATGGAATCTTTAAAACGATCAAGGAGTGGATATGTTCTTCATAAAGCTGTTAACCGCGGTCGCTTTCGTAGCTAGTATTGCTTGGTTTTGGTTCGACCCTGACTACGAGCCAGGTATTGCTGCCGTGACCTCGCTCGCTGGGCTGATAGGTCTTTGGCTTGGTGAGCGCCAGTCTCGTAACAAGGCATGCCAGTCTCAGACAGTGAGCGATGGTGGCGTCGCTGTGCAGGCCGGTGGAGACGCTAACCTGGGCAACATACAAGCTGGGGGCAAAAATAATGCTCAATAAAGAACAGAGTCAGGATGTTGGCGCTGGGGGTGTCGCGATACAAGCAGGAGGCAACGTAACTTATGGAATATCGGTGGCGGACGCCCGAGCAATTGCCTTAGATGTAGCAAAGGCGACGTTTTACGAACTGTCAGGTGTCGCTAGAGACACCATGAGCTATCGAGTGGAAGAGATTACCGAACAAGTTATATCAAAGCTGGAGCGTGAATACCCTGAAGGGCTGGATAAAGCTGTCGATCCGGATTTTCAGCATGCCCTATATACAGTTCAGAAGCAATATGGCAGGACTGGCGACCGCGATTTGGGTGATTTGCTGGTAGATCTTCTAGTAGACAGAAGTAAACAGGATCAGAGAGACATACTACAGATAGTTTTGAACGAGTCGCTTGATGTTGCGCCTAAATTAACTAGCAAGCATGTAGCGAATCTTTCCTTGATTTTTATAACTCGTCATGCAGTTCATAATGGCCTGTCAAATATGGCTGATTTTTGTAACTATCTAGACGAACATCTTCAGCCGCTGGTGGATGAGCTAGCTGCAAATGGCGCCGCGTTTCAACATCTTCAGTTTACTGGCTGTGGTGCAGTTCAAATGGGAGAAATAAGTTTCGGAGATCTGCTTCTAAAGAACTATTCGGTTTTTTTTTCCATTGGCGTTGAAGAAGCTCAAATAGTTGAGGCGGCGCTGCCTCAGGAAATTATTAATTCGTTTATCATGCGTTGTCTTAATGATCCAGATAAATACCAGATAGCAGCTGCTAATCAAGAAAAATTGGACGAAATGTTATCGGTTCATAATGTTGATGAGGCAACAGCACAAAAAATTAGAGGTTTTTATCACTCTTCCTTGATGACCACCGGGCAAGTTCAGTCTAAATGCGTAGAGTTGCGTCCGTATATGGCGCAAGTGTTTTCTGTTTGGAATGGCTCCAACATGAAAATGTTTACTTTGACTAGCGTTGGCATGGCCATAGGTCACGCCAATTTGAAGCGCATCATAAAAACTGAATTTGCCGATCTCTCTATCTGGGTTAATTAAATGGATATGTAGTAGATTTGGTTATTTTGTAGGTTTGACAATTTCACCAACGCGGCGATAAATTCTCTTAGTTGTCTCTTCTTTTGAATGCCCGAGCAAGCGGCTGGCGTCGGTTAGGTCTGCAATCTCGCTAGCAGCCTTCGGTCGAATGTCCCTGAACTGGAACTGACGTATGGTAGCGGCGAGCGTGGTGTCTCCATCAGTTGCTGCTTTCACTGCCGCTTTTTCCCGGGTTTCATCCCATCGGTTACGCAACATGGCATAGCTCATACGTAACCCATCCTTGTTGGTTATGAGAGTGGAGGTTCGAATGCCCGCCATCGTCCGGCGGTCGATTAGCTCGTCCAGGAAGGTGCTGAGGTTGGACGCGTCTGTGCCGTTGTGGAGCTGGATGCGCAAACGCTTCTGAGTCTTGCCCTGGCCAACCAGCAGGAACCCGTTGTTGATGTCCGCAGCGGAGGCCTTTAACACGTCGGCGGGGCGCTGTCCTGTGAGGTAGGCAAGGTCCATAGCGTCTTTCAACTCTGCCGGCGCTTGGGCGTACACGGCATCCCACACAATGTTCCCGGCGTAGAAATCACGAGGTGTCTCCTTGTTCCGTCGTAAACGTGAACAGGGGTTAGCCTTGTCAGTCAGGCCCCATTCCCTGGCGTGGGTGAAGATCGTCGACAGTAGAGCAATTTCCCGGTTCGCTCTAACCTTGGCGGACCTAGTGTCACGATACTGGGCGATAACTTGGGGTGTCATTGCATCCACTGGGGCCAGCTCGAACGACTTGCGTAACTGCCTAAGTCCCTTCTGATAATCGTCTTGGGTGCCTTTTGTCAGCCCTGGCATGACCTGACATTCATATCTATCGAACACGCTCCCCATTAGGTGAGACGGCTTTGGGACCGCCTTGCGGTCAAGGCGAGCCCACTCAACCTTTGCTTCGTCCAGGTCGTTGCCAAGCGGGATCTCTTTCCGCTTTCCGTCGGCAGTCCTGCCGTCGTAGTAGTAGCTCACCCAAACGTAGCCGCTTTTTCGTTTCCGCTCGCGGCGGATCATCCGGGGCGGCAAGTCCCGGTTTGCTGTTTTTCTCGGGCGCATCGCTATCCCACACGCGATAAGTCGAGGGTCCACGTTTCGGCCACGGCGTTGGTAGCAGTAGGTTTGACTCCGGCCAGTTTGAGGCGGGCATATACACGCCCGACGACGGGACGCTGGGCGCCCGTCAAAACGAATTGCCATGCATTACGCGTGAGCCATTGCCGCTGGCAGGACGGGGTCTTGTAGCCGGTGATGGCCGCCAGTTCGTCGTCGGTTAGGGTTTCACTCAGGAATTCCATGGTATGGGCTCCGACTGGGCTGATCGCTGCGGTGGTGGCTGTAGTCATTTATCGGTCCGCCAGTTGCGACGTGGAGGGCGTCTGTGAAACGCTGGTGGTAAGCCCAAGAAGATCTTCTCCGGCGCGTGTGAGCCCCACGTGCAGCTCAACATTGCGCCCGGCGCGCATTCCGGCGATCTGGGCGTTCAGATCCAGCTCGACGCCCTTGCTTTTCCGCGACTCTTTGATGTCCTGGGTAGCGAGGTACTCACTGATCAATGCCTTGTCCTGCGCCTGAGTCGCGACGAGGTCTTGGCTGCTGGCGCGCTGGACGAGCCGATCGTCATCGTCTTGAGGGATAAGCGCTTTCAGCTTCGACTGGACTTCCCAAACCCACGCCAGCGCGAAGTGATCGCCGGCGGTTTCGGCGGAGTAGTCACTACGGTGAATTCCAGACCTGACCGATGAGCAGTATTCCTTGCGCGCTTGTGTGAGCTTGGTGTGCAGGGCCTCATATGCATACAGGGCAATGTTCTGGGCCGGAGAAACGCCGATGAATATTGCGCGCTCGATGACCTGGCCTTTTTCCGAACCCCACTTCCGACGCCGCAGGGTCGTGCAGCTGAATGCTTCCGCTACGGCGAGGCTCAGTTGTTGATCCCAAGCCGGGCGACGTTTGGCACGGAAGAGGGCCGACTCGACTTCCCCGACGTCGCTCAACTTTACATCCACTTCGGTCAGCCGATACTCGCGCATTAATGCCTGTGCCTGCCGCAGCGCCGTGGCGGCTTCGTTCTCGTTGGCGCTTTGGGCCAGCGCCAGGCAGTGCTTGATCTTGCGGATCGCTCGTTCGAGCTTCTTTTCGTCGATCTGGTCGCCGGTCATGCGTGCGCCCTCCGATGGTCCGCTCGCTGCATCAGCTTCACCAGTTGCCCGAAGAATTGGCGGTTCGCTTCCTCGGCGGGCATTGGCTTGATGGGTTCGGACATGGGGGAAATCGAGTTAAGGCATTCCCACTCGCCGGGGTGGGAGATCATAAGGTCGCGGCGCTCTGTGGCCAGGGCAACGAGATCGGCGCGTTTGACGCTGCAAGGCAGGTCGGGCCGCATGGCGAAGCGTTCACAAACAGCCAGCCAAATTCCCTGCTCAATTACCTGGTACTCGGGCATAAGCGCTTTGAGCGGGCGCGTCATGTCGCCGATGTAGGCTTCGGTCGCGTCATGAAGCAGCGCCACCAGCTGGTGGGCGTCGGGAACTAGGCTGGCAACAATCAGGCTGTGTTGCGCAACGCTGTAGTGCTGGTGGGTGTGACCGTTGAAGCGGCACAGCCGGGCTAGCGCGTGGGCTATGTCTACCGGCTTGACCATGGCGGGGGTAGGGCGCAGTAGGTCGAATTGCTGGCCGCTATACGTCAGGATCCACGTCATGCCGCATCCTCCACGGCTGGATGGCCCGGGTAGGCAGAAACCCATATTTTTGCGGTGAAAGAGATGAGCTCCCGCTGCTGTTGGTCCGCTTTTTTAACCATGCTTTCGGCGCCTGGGAATGCTTGCCATGTTTCCCCGGCGAGCCGAAGCGTCAGCCCGACGTTGGTCAGCATCTCATGATCCGCAAGCGTGCAGGCAGGCTGATACCGAGTACGGTCAGCCTTGCGGAGTGCGATTTGGCGGTGGAGGTCTTGTCTTAAGCCCTGGACCTCTTGGGTGTGGAGTTCGCTCGCGCCGGCCAGGCCCTTTGCGATTCCGCGTGCGTGGGCTTTTTTAGCGGCCTTTACCAGAAAGAAAGCAGTTGAGATCCAGCCGGCCAGTAACCCTATGGCAATTATGGTGGTTTCGATTTGCATGTGCTGTATGCCTCAGTAGAGCCCGCCGCCGGGATTCTTTGGTGAGAGGCCGGCGACGGGGTGTTGCAGGGAGTTAGTTAGAACGTGGCTTGATACAGCGGCACGTCGTTGATGGCGTCGATCAGGCTGTGCTGGGTCTCGGTGAGTTCGTCCAGCAGGCCGCCGGCTTCGATGTCCCGCAGCGTGTCGATGAAAGGGCGTGCTTTGCTCATGTGCTGTGCCTCATTGGGTTGGTCTGTTGCCCCTGGTCGGCAGGGGTACCGTTTGAATCAGGCCGCTTGCTTCGTTGCTTGCGCGTCGAGGTAGGCGGCTAGGTCGTGCAGGTAAACGACAGGCTTGGCGCGGGCCGAGCAGTGCAGGCGCTTGACCACAAGCTTGATCCTGCCGGCCTTGATTTCACTCAGCAGATAGCGGTCGGTGCGGATGTGCGTGAAGTACTGCTCGCGCACAGCGGTCAGGCTCGGGCATGGCGTGGCGAACTGGCGCCGGAGTTGTTCCAAGGTGGTGCTCACGCGCTTCCTCCCCCGTGCCCCTCCATTTGGGGCACCAGCTTGAGGCGGATCAGTTCGGCGAGGCCTTCTTTGCTCTTGCCCTTTGCCGCCGCCAAGACGTTGCCCTTGGCGTCCGAGACGACGGCGCCATAGGGGTATTCCGGGCAGTTGACCGGGGTCACGTACGCAACATGTCCGTCACCGATCACTGCATCTACGCAGCGGAACACTTCCGCTAGTTCAACCGAGACGCAGGGCAAGGCTTCCAGCAGTTGAACGGCTTCGGCAGAGGCGCCAATAAGCGTGGCGCGACTGATCACCGTCGGGTGGTTCAGAAACATGGGCACCAGCTTTAGGGCGCCTACAGCGGAGTTGATTGCGTTGGGCTTCATGCTGCGGCGTCCTTGTGAGTGATCGTCATTCCCAGCTTTTTCGCCAGGTACTGCACTCCGGTTTCAGTCACCATCACCACGGCGTAATGCTTGGGGCACTTGGATTTGCCGACCAGCACGGTGCGCGGGTCGGAAAACAAGTTGCCGCCGTCACGGTGATGGCTCGCAAGATCGCCGGAGCTATTCAGGATCCGCAGGTCGCGGAGCTTGGCGCGGAACACGCGGGGTTTGAAGCCGAGAACGGCAGCAGTTTGATCGAGGGTGCGATTCATGGCGGAAACCTCACGCGGGCCGTACGGTGCCGGTGCGAACGAGATGAACGCATTCGTCGATCTGGAGCCGCAGGGCTTCCTGAGTGCCCGTGTTGAAGACGGTCAGGTCTCCGGGTTGGCCCTGGATACCGGCCTCGCTGATGTGCGGGTTAACTGCTGGTGCGTCCGGTCGATGGATGTGAATGATCGTGCCGCCGCGGCGGCGGATGAACGTAGCTTCGTTCTCGAAGCGCACGTCGCTGATTACGAACCCGATCACATCGTTGAGGGCGTTCTCCATGTAGTTCAGGTTCTGTTCGGCGATTTTTACCCAGATGTCCGGATGCACCGTCTGGCGTGCCCACTCAGTGCCCATGGACTGCATAAGGGCGCGTGGTGATTTGCCAAGCCAGTCGATTTGCTGTTCCTTTCGGTCACCCTCGAAGTCATCGGCGTCCAGGTTGAATATTTCCATCAAGCCGGTGCGCAACGGATCCGCGAATGCGTAATGCTCAAGCATGTGATTGCGCATCAGGTGGCCGGCAGCTGTGGATTTGCCCGTTCGGGCCCGGCCAGTGAGGCCAATAAGGATGGGCTTCATGCTGCGTCACCTCCCCACGGTCCCGCGTCATCTGCCGAAACAGAGCGAGGGGGGAGGGTAGGCGCGGTGCGGCCAGTGTTGACGATGACCAGCAGTCCAGTGCGATTTTGGATTGCCTCAACGGCCTTCGGGCTGGTGCAAGCTGCCGGGTGCAGATAGACCGGGCAGCGGGTGGGGCTGTGCTGTGTTGTCTGCATGTCTCGTACTCTTTGGTGAGAGGGGTACGAAACAACAATACGCGTTTATTTGTAATTAGGTCAACGCTGTTTTTTGTTAAATTTGTTGAGATCGAAAAAAAGCCCGCGTTGGCGGGCTTAATTTGCAGGGGCTAGAGAAATTATCGGATGACTGAGTACCAGAAGATCCGCCCCAAAATTTCGATCTGCTCGTCGCGGATTTGATCTGCCGGGTATTCTTCATCTGGGTGTTCCTCCCGGTTGAAGCTCCGCATGCGAAGCCCGCCGCGCGGCATCCTATAAAGCATCTTGACCCTTAGCTGACCGTTGTGAAGAAGCGCAAACATATCACCATCCTTCACATTGGCGCGCCCGCGATCAACGCCAGCTTTGCCACCATCAGGGATGACGGGTTCCATGCTATTACCTGAAACCTCAATGCAAACTACATCCTCAATCTGGATGCCCATATCTTCCAGGGATTTTTTGGTAACCCCAAGCTTGAATGTGCCTTGTGCTCTAACTGTTGTGTGCCCTGAACCATCGTCCAGTTCTATTTCCTTGAGCAAGGGAACCTCTACTTCATCGTGGAGTGGAGATTCCTCATCACATAGCTGTACCTGAGCGGCAATTATCTTTCCGTCGGGCGCTGTACCACTTCTCAGCACCGGCATCTTCCAATTTTCGTCCAAGTCGCCAAGGGGGATGTCCAGCACCTGCGCGATGGTGAGGGCATGTTTGGTCGTTTGGGTCTTGCCTTTTTCAAACGCAGCATAAACCTGCTGCGTGAGCTTTTTTGGCGGGGACAGACGGGCGCTGACCCTGCTGGCGATATCCTCTTGAGTGAGGTTTAGCTCTTCGCGACGGGTCTTGAATATGGTGGCCATGCGGCTTGGCTTGGGGGTCGATTCGCTCATTGACGAAGGCTACAAAAAGATTTGTATTTGATCCAACATAAAAACATGTTGTCGCTTAACAAATTTAGTTGTATTTTTGCCTCGTACTTCAGATCCAGAGGTTGAGATGGGCATTTCGAATTCCAAGCGAGAGGCGCTAGCAGAGGCCATCAGCCTTGCCGGTGGTCAGGCCGCGTTCGCGGTGCTGGTGTCGACCGAAGATCGACCGGTTTCGCAGCAGCTCGTTTCCTATTGGTTTAGGAAGGGGGAGTTGCCCGCTGAGCTCGTGCTACGAGTTGAGTTAAAGACGGGTATAGCGCGCGATGCGCTCCGCCCTGATGTTTTTTTGCTACCTGCTGACCTGCGGGCAGCTTGAAAGAGACGCCGAGCTGGGGCCTCTCACCAAAGAATCCCCCAGCCCGGCTACGACGACACACAGCACATGCATATCGGTCGTGGTCGTAGGATAGGGCGTGCCCGTTCCTCTGGCTAGGCCGTAAATGGGGAATTTACGGTTATGAGCACTTCAAACCATTCACCGGCCTTCGGGCCGGTTCTTTCGCTTCGCAAAGCGTTGTACCGGGCCGGCCACGATTACAAAGGTGGCGTCACGGCCCTGGCTCTGGACATGGTGATCGACTACGACACCCTGCAGAAGAAGCTCAAGCACGATGAAGAACGCCGTTGGCTTGATCCCGATGAACTGGAGGAGGTCATTCGGCTGACCGGCAATCCGCAGTTGTTGGATGCTCTTATGCGGCCTGCGGGAATGGTCTGGTACAAGCCCGAGCCGGCGGCGCCGACCAAAGAGGCGTTGAAGTCAGTCGGCCGCCTGCTGCACGAAACCGGCGAGTTCGTATCAAGCATGCATGAAGGTGCTGCCGACAACGTGTGGGAGCCGCACGAAGTGGCGCTGCTGGAGAAGCACGGCGTCGACGTGATCCGTGCGGTGCTGGGCATCATGGCTGGTGCCCGCCAGGCCATGGAGGAACGCGAAAATGGCTGATGACATCGATCGCGCCAACGACCAGGCCCAGTACCTTCTCGACGTAGCTTTGCATCGGAATCGACACGTACCCAGGTCCCGCATCAGTGCGCAATTTTGCGAGGATTGCGACGAGCCCATCCCGTTACTTCGTCAGCAGACTATCGAGGGTTGCGAAACCTGTGTCAGTTGTCAGGGGTTGCGGGAGCGGCGTAGATGAGTGAATCGGCAAACAGCGTGCCCACAGAAGCGTGGGCGCGGCGATACATCGGGACCTTTGGCCTAGCCCTCGTTTCGATTGAACCAGGTGAAAAAGCTCCAAAGGGAAAGGGGTGGAACAAACCGGGCGGGTACTTCACTTCGGCGGACACCGCTGAAGCTTTTTGGAAGGCTCACCCCAATCATAATCTCGGCGTCGTTCTGGGTCCGAGCCGCGTTTGCTCGCTGGATGTAGATGACGTGCAATGGACCAGGCATGTCCTGTACGAGCTGTTGGGCCTGGATCTGGATGCGATGGCGCTGGTTTTCCCAACTGTCGTCGGTAATCCGGCGCGCTTCCGTATCCTGTTCCAAGTGCCTGAAGGCGTTGAGCTGAACAGACATTCGCTCGCTTGGCCGAACGAAAACGACCCAGACGGGACGATTTACAAGGCATTGACGGCGAAGGCCCGGGCCGCGAAAGCGGCCGGTGACGTCGAAGGGGAGGCGGCCGCCAAGCTTGAATCGGAGCAGTACAAGCGCTTCACCGTGCTGGAGCTCCGTGCGGGTCTGGTGCAGGATGTCCTGCCGCCGTCGATCCATCCCGGTACCGGAAAGCCCTACGTCTGGCGGACGCCTCCGAGCGCAACGGAAGGGCTGCCAGTGTTGCCTGCCGATCTGCTGGCTATCTGGCAAAACTGGGACATCTTTAAGCGCGACGCCGAGTCCGCTTGCCCATGGGCGCCCAAGCCGAAGCGTCCGCCGGCGAAAGTGATAAAACGACCCGCGCCGGCAGCCGGCAAACCACCTTCAGTTATCGACGAGTTCAACCGAGGCCACAACGTTGAAGAGCTGTTGCGCGCTCACGGCTATATCAAGCGCGGCAGCAAGTGGTTGTACCCTCAAAGCAGCACAGGCCTGCCGGGTGTTACGGTCAGTGACGACGGCAAGGTGTACTCCCATCATGCCGCTGACCCGCTGGCGAACGGTCATCAGAACGATGCGTTCGAGGTGTTCTGTTTGCTGGAGCACGACGGGGATCAATCGAAGGCAGTAAAGGACGCGGCGCGAATGCTGGGCATGCAGCATTCGCCACGCCCAGATGTGCGAGATCTTCCCCCGGCCCCATCGAACGGAGGCCCCGAGCCGAACCCTAGCGCAGCCCCTAGCGAGGGCGCTCCGGCTGTGGATGGGGGTGCGGGGGGATCGTTGACCATTGAGCAGGTCCTGCGGCGTTTCGCGCTAGTGGAGGGCACGACTCACGTATGGGACTTCGACCAGTCGCGGGTGATGAAGAAATCCGCGTTCGAGGCGAGGGTTGGTAAGCCGATTGCGAAACAGTGGTTGGAGGATACCGAGCAGCGAAAGCTCATCTCGGACGAACATGTTCGCGACATCGAGCAGTCGCGGCGGATGGCTGGCAAGAAAGGCGGCGCGTTCGGTATGTCGCCCACTGACCGGTACGTGTACATCGACGGCACGAAGGATGTCTGGGATCGGGAGAAGAAGCGGCGCGTTCCTGAAGGTGCCGTGAAGATGGCGTTGGGTGACTCGTATGCGCTGTGGTTGAACAGTAGCGCCCGGCGTGTCGTAGACGTTGATCACATCGTGTTTGACCCAACGATGACGAAAGACCCAAGCGTTTACATCAACACGTTCGACGGTCTGCCCCTGGAGCCGGTCCGCGATGACGAGGCGTGCGCGAACCTGCGCTGGTTGATCTCGTTCCTTTGCAATCACGACGAGAAAGCCTGTAGCTGGCTGACGCGTTGGCTCGCCTATCCGCTTCAACACCTGGGCGCGAAGATGGATACCGCCGTGCTCATGCATTCGATCATGGAGGGATCGGGCAAGAGCCTGCTGTTCGCCGATGCCTTGGGGATGCTCTACGGGCAGTATGCAGCTACGGTCGGGCAAACCCAGCTGGAGAGCAATTTCAATGCCTGGCAAAGCCGCAAGTTGTGGTCGGTATTCGAGGAAGTTGTAAGCCGCGATCAACGGTACAACCAGGTGGGCAAGATCAAGCACCTGGTCACCGGCAAGACGGTGCGCATGGAGTCGAAGTTCATCAACGGTTGGGAAGAGGCCAACCACATGAACGCCGTGTTCCTGAGCAACGAGATACTGCCGTGGCCCATCAGCGAGAGCGATCGGCGGATGCTGGTGATGTGGCCGCAAGAGACGTTGCCGGTGGAACGGCAGAAGGCGATCGGCAAGGAGTTGCAAGCGGGCGGCGTGGCGGCTCTGTATGGGTGGCTGCTGTCGATAGATCTCGGTGACTTCGACCAACGCACGCGTCCGCCGTCTACAGATGCGCGTGAACGGTTGGTGGCGCTGAGTCGCGCCGGCTGGCAAACGTTCCTGCACCTTTGGAAATATGGCGAACTCGGACATGGTCTGTGGGGCCCGTGCTTGTCGACAGACCTCTACTCACTGTTCCTCGAATGGTGCCAGCGCAACAAAGAACACGTGATGAGTCAGACGAAGTTCTCGCTCTTCGTCAGTTCCGAGGTGGACAAGACCCGGGCGATACCCTGGACCGATGGCAACAATCGGCGATTCGGTGCGTTCTTTTTTCCGTTGGATCCTGATGCTTCCCCGACCCCATCACTCAAGGCGGCCCAACTGGGCAAGCAGGTGGTGGAATGGCGCGCCCGGGCGAAGTTGGCCGGCTGGAACGTCGAAAACTGGGACCATATCAAGGCGGCTGCGGCATGAATACGTCAACAAGTGTGTTGGGTGTGTCGGGTGTGTGTTGGGTTGGTTTCGAGTACCCACCACAGTTTAAGGGCCGGAACCACGCGGCTTTGCGGGCTCTGTGTGGGGTGTGTTGGGTTTGCCTTCGCGTGCGCGCATGTGCGCGACATTTACACGTCAGAACAATGACCGAAAAAACTATCCATGCGAGGACGAATAAACCCAACACACTCAACACACATTACACATATTTACTAAGGTCTATGATTTTTAAGGGGTTTTGTTGTGTTGGGGTTGTGTTGGGTAAGGCGTTTTTTGTGTCGGGTTCGGTTTTTCGGGGAGAAGGGTGATGATTCCTGAGATTGAAGAGCTGTTGAAGCACTGGGCGGCCCAATGGCGGCAGAACGGCTCGACCGGCAGCATGGGGAGTCCGATGGGGTCAATCATGGAATGGGGCGGCTGTGCACCGCGTGGAACTCCGGGGCCTAGGATTATCATGGGCGGTGGAGCTGGGCCGGATGGGGTCGCGCAGGAAATTGAGGCGGCCCTTGCTGATGTTGAGCGGCAAGATGCGAAGGGCGAGCGCTTGGCGCGCTTGGCTGTGCTGAGGTATGGGGGTGATCCTGCACCCACAATCGCTATGCAGATGCATTTGCTCGATCTGAGCCCAGGGGCAAAGCAGACTTACTATGACCATGTGCAAGCGCTTCACCTTCGGTTGTTGCAGGCACTTACCGAGCGGGCCCGGAAGCGAACACAGCTGACCGCTCGTCGTGGCTCTTTCCTTCAAACCTACCTCAAAGTTGCGTCAAAGTAGCGTCGAACGGTTGGACCGAAAATAGCCCCTTTTCGTTTCCGTACTCCAAGGGTAAAAAGTCCCCAAGATATGGAATTTGCGCCTCGGCGCTTACCTCGCACGTGCTGTGCAGCTTCACCCGGCCACCCTGGGCCGGTCACTTAACCCCGCTTCGGCGGGGTTTTTATTTTCGGCCCCTTGGGTGTCTGCGACGGAGTAATCAGCATGAGTGAGCCGGCAACTGTTGTCGTGGCCGGTGGTGTAGGACTGGCTGCAACTGGCCTGATGGCGGGTGTCGATATGCTCGCCGTGATTGGTGCATTGGCTGGCTCGCTGGTGTTCTTCACCACTACGGAGGAGTTGCCAGTCTGGAAGCGTGTTCTGTTCCTGCTGGTGTCTTTCGTGATGGGTTACATGTTCGCCCCTGGTATGGCTGAAGTTGAGCTGTTCGGCACCAGGCCATTCAAGTACACCGGGCCGGCGGCATTTGGTGCGTCGGTTGTGGTGGTTACTGTCGCGCTGGCCGTCATCAAGCGGCGCGGCCTCGTTGCTGATCAGCAAGGGAGGCAGGATGGATAGTCCTCTGGTACCGCAAATCATGACGCAGGCTACGTTCTGGCTGTGCGTTGCGTTGTTCGTTCGGTTGTTCACGTTCCGTCGGCGCGGTGCTCGATTCCGCAGGGACATGAGCTGTCTGGCCTGGCTGGTGATGGTCGCCGCTGGGTCTGCCGTGGTGTACATCGGCAAGGGGCTGCTCGTGATGCCTGCCAACTCTTGGCCATTGGTGCTGTTGCTCGCGGTGTTTGTCGGTTCGGTCTGCCAGAGTGCGGGTAACTTGGCGCGTGTTTGGAAGATGGGCTGATGGGTACGGTATCGGATGGGCGAAGAGGCAGCAGCGCGGCGCGTGGTTACGGGTACCGCTGGCAGAAGGCTCGCGACGGGTACTTGAGTCAGTTCCCGTATTGCACGATGTGTTCAACGGATCGTCGGCCTGTCGCCGCTACCGTCGTTGACCACAAGACCGCGCCCAAGCTGAAGGACGCCAAGGACAGTGGGGACCCGGGCCGCATCAAGGCGGCGTGGAAGTTGTTCTGGGATCCCAGCAACTGGTCCGGCCTCTGTAAGTTCTGTCACGACTCGACCAAGCAACGGATTGAGAAGAGCGGGCGCCTCCCTGGTTGCAACGCACAAGGTCTGCCGCTGGACCCGGGTCACCACTGGAATAGGAAATCATCATGAATCTTAGTGGCGTTGAGTTCCGCGCACCGAAAAACCC
The DNA here is from genome assembly GCF_059579345.1 of Pseudomonas sp. FSO-7. Classification (NCBI taxonomy): domain Bacteria; kingdom Pseudomonadati; phylum Pseudomonadota; class Gammaproteobacteria; order Pseudomonadales; family Pseudomonadaceae; genus Pseudomonas; species Pseudomonas sp. FSO-7. Next base: position 3,204,716 of record NZ_CM184193.1, read on the forward strand.
AGACCCGGATGATGTTATCGGGTACAGCGAAGAGCAGAGAGCGGCAATGAAGCTGCTTGAACCCTTGCTCCAATCAGGGTTTCTGGCACTGCATCCAGATCGCTGGCGTGGTAATCAGTTGTGCTTTTTGCCTCCGCGAATCGCCAAGCGTCAAGGCTGGACGAGACATGATCCTCAACCGGACTAATCCTTGGGTCAGTTCGCGCTGGGAGAGAAGGCCCGCCCAGGCCTTGCACCAAAAAATGGCACCCTTGGGGCAGGGGGGGTGAAAAACTTCTTTCCCGACTTTCTCCTAGACCGCTCGCCCCCCTCTTTACGCAAAGTCGGGAAAAATGAGGGAGGGGGGGTATCAACAAGTTAGAGGTATTTATGGCCGGAAACGGAAACTCAGGTCGCCCTGGAACGCCGGCGGCGCTGAAATTGCTGCAAGGCAATCGAGGTCGTGAAAACGTCAGCGATCTTCTGGCGCAGGTAGCGGCGCCACCGGTACCGGTTGGCGCACCGCCGATGCCGGACGTGCTTTCGGCTGATGCAGTCGCGGAGTGGGAGCAGTTGGTACCGGCGCTGATTTCCCTGGGCATTGTTTCTGAATTGGATTCGATGGCCTTGGCGACCTACTGCCAGGCGACCGCTGATTGGCGTCGGTACCAGCGGCTTATCACGAAGCGCAACGCCGCCTCCGATGATGCCCTGGGCGGCGACATCCAGACCTTCAAAACCGGCGCGCAGCAAATGCACGTCCTTCGCCAGCTCGCGAACGACGCCGAGAAGCGCGCCAACGCCGCCGGCGCCCAGTTCGGCTTGTCGCCTATGTCCCGGCGCAATCTGAAAACGTCGGCGGCGCCGCAAGGTGAGCTATTCCCCAATGAGCAACGAGACGCCGCAGACAAGTACTTCAACTGATGACCGAGTCAGCGCGTTCGCCCTGGCGGTGTTGGCTGGCGATATCGTCGCTGGTCCTGATGTCCGAAACGCCTGCAAGCGGCATCTTCAGGATCTGAAACTCGGCCCGTCTCGCGGCTTGATCTGGGACCTGGCTAAGGCCAACCGCGCCATTGGTTTTTTCGAGGAGGTGCTCTGCCTCAACGGTGGCGACTACGAAGGGATGTCCTTCCTGCTGGCCCCGTGGCAGGCATTTGTCATCGGCAGTCTATTCGGCTGGATGACAGTGGATGGGTTCCGCCGTTTTCGATTGGGCTACATCGAAACCGGTAAAGGCTCAGGAAAGAGCCCGCTGGTGGCCGGCATCGGCTTGTATGGGCTGGTATCCGACGGAGAACAGCGCGCCGAGATCTATGCCGCCGCAACCAAACGCGATCAGGCGATGATCCTGTTTCGCGACGCCGTGTCGATGGTAGACATGTCGAAGAAACTTCGTTCGCGGCTGGTGCAGTCGGGGCGCGACGAAAAGGTGTGGAACCTTTTCTATCCCAACACCAATTCGTTCTTCCGGCCAATCAGTGCCGACGAAGGCAAGTCAGGCCCGCGGCCTCACATCGGTTTGCTTGATGAGGTGCACGAACACAAAACCGCTGCCACCGTGAACATGATGCGCGCCGGTACCAAGAACCGCCGCAAGGCCATGGTGGTGATGATCACCAACAGCGGCTCTGACAAGAAAACGGTGTGCGGTCAGTATCACGACCTGGGCGTGCGGATCTGCGCCGGCATTGAGGATGACGACAGCTTCTTTGCATTCATCTGCTCCCTCGACGAAGGCGACGATCCGTTCAAGGATGAAAGCTGCTGGGCGAAGGTCAACCCGTCGCTCGACCACATCGCCAAAGGCCAGGCCGATGGCATCCCGGGTCGCAAATACTTGCGCGAGCAGGTGAAGGCCGCCCGAGGGTTGCCGGCCCAAGAGTCGGTAGTGCGGCGCCTGAATTTCTGCGAGTGGACTCAGGCCGACGCCCCGTGGATTTCGTGGGCGGTTTGGAAGCAGGCGGAAGAGCGAGTACCGATGCGGATGTTGCGTAATCGGCGCTGCGTCGGCGGGCTGGATTTGGCGAGCACCACGGACTTAACGGCGTTCGTTCTGTTGTTCTGGCCGGCGCCGCACGATCCACACTGGCGCGTGCTGCCGTACTTCTGGATCCCGGACGACGATCTGCAAGGCCGTGAGGATCGCGACAAGGTGCCGTATGCAATGTGGATCAAGGACGGGCACCTTGAAACGACTCCTGGCCGCGCAATTAGTAAGCTCCATGTGCTGCGGCGCCTGGTAAAAATCACGGCCTACTTTGGCGTGGAGCGCATCGCCTACGACCGCTGGCGAATAGAGGATCTGCTGCAATTGATGTCGGAATACGACATCACTCTGCCGGAAATGGTGGGTTTCGGCCAAGGCTTCAAGGACATGGGGCCCGCCGTTGATGAGTTTGAGCGGCGCCTGCTGGGCCTGCCTGCCCAGGCCGAGGGCGGCGAAGTAATAGACCTGGACCCCAGTGAGTGGGAGCTGCTCGAAAGCGAGACAGTCGAAACCCTGCGGCATGACGGCAACCCAGTAATGACCTGGAATGCGGGCAACGCGGTAATCGTTTCTGACCCAGCCAGCAACCGCAAGGCCGACAAGGCTAAGGCCACCGGCCGCATCGACGGCATTGTTGCCGCAATCATGGCTACCGGTATCAGCGGCAAGGCCGCGGTGGGCGGTGGCACATCTGTCTATGACGAAGGGGTTGGCATATGAAGTTGGTCATCCTGTCCTGGTTGGCAGGGCTGTTGGGGTTCGGTTTGTTGATAACCGGCGTGGCGATGGTCCACATTCCAGCCGCCTGCATCGTGGCCGGCTGCAGCCTTATCTTTTGGGCAAAGCTCGCTGACCGGGCGGCCGCCGCGATGCACTCCAAGCCAAAAGGAGGTTGAGCATGTTTTTTTCAAACCTGCTCGGCGAGCGCGGAAACCTGACGGATGTGGGGAGCGGGTTGTGGCGGAGCTTGATCGGAAGTGGCCGCAACAGCTCCGGGGTGAGGGTTACCCCTGAATCGGCCCTGGGCCTTCCGATCCTGCAGAACTGCGTGACACTCCTGGCGGAAACCATGGGACAGTTGCCCTGTGAACTCTATCGGCGAATGGACAAAGGCCAGCGGGAAGCCGCCGTCAGTCACCCCGCGTATGACGTGCTGCGCTATCAGCCCAACGGCTTTCAAACGCCCTATGAGTATCGAGAGTGCATGCAAGGGGCGGCAGGGCTAAGGGGCAACGGCTACAGCTTCATTGATCGTCGGGAGGATGGAAACATCACCGCTCTTTGGCCGCTCTGTAACGACAAGGTGCAAGTGCTGAAGGGCGGCGACATGCTCCCGTACTACCGGATTGGTGGGGGCGAAGCGTTGCCGATGCGGATGATCCATCACGTGCGCTGGTTCAGCACGAACCACTATGTCGGGCTGTCGCCCATTGAAGTGCATGCCGAGTCGCTGGGGTTGGCCCAAGCGGTCAGGCAGTACACGGGCAAAAGCTTCGCCAACGGGGTTTCAGTATCCGGTGTCATCGAGCGCCCACGTGAGGCGCCTGCGATCAAGGATCAGAGCAGCATCGACAAGATTGTCGATCAGTGGGGCCAGAAATTCGGCGGGATGGACAACGCCAAAAAGGTCGCCTTGCTGCAAGAGGGCATGACTTTCAAGCCCGTCTCCATGAACAACGTCGACGCCGAAGTGCTGGGGATACTGAAAACCACCGGTACCGATATTGCCCGGATCTACAAGATCCCGTTACCCATGGTCAACGACCTGGAGAAGTCCAACTACAACACCCTTGAGCAGTTGATGATTCAGTTCGTGGTGTTCGCGTTGCTGCCGTGGGTCAAACGTCACGAACAGTCGATGATGCGCGACTTTCTCTTGCCTGCGGATCGCCGCAATTACTTCATCGAATTCAATCTCTCGGGCCTGTTACGTGGCGATCAGAAGAGCCGCTATGAAGCCTACGCGATTGGTCGGCAATGGGGATGGCTGAGCGTCAACGACATCCGTCGGCTGGAGAACATGCCGCCGGTACCTGGCGGCGACATCTACCTGCAACCACTGAACATGGTGGACGCGGGCAAAAGCAAGGCTGACCTTACCAACCCCAACGTGCGGGCGCAGCTTGAGCTGCAACACGCCGAAATCGAGAGGATTCTCGCTCAATGAAAAATTACTTGCGAGCCTCCAGCCTGCTGTTCAATCAGCCGCTGCTGGTAACGCCTGACATGCTGGACCTCGGTGTGCGCTGGGCCAACCAGGCGATGAGTTTGAACATCGTGAACATCGGTAGCGGGGGAAACCCAGCGCTGTGGGGCGATGACGGAATAGACCGTATCGCCCAGCAGCAAGAAGAGCGCCGCACCGCCATCGCCCGGACGGGTATTGAAGTGATCCAGGTCAGCGGTGTCCTGGTGAGCCGCGGCAGCCATATAGGCATGTGCGAAACGATGACCAGCTACGAGTCACTTCGGGCACAACTTCGCAACGCGGTAGCTGACCCGATGGTTGAGCGTATCGTACTGGACATCGACAGCCCGGGCGGATCGGCGGTAGGCGCGTTTGAGCTGGCGGCAGATATCCGTGCCATGACCCAGCAAAAGCCCATCACCGGCGTCGTCAACTTCATGGCCTACAGCGGTGGCTACTTACTCGGTTCGGCATGCACCGAACTGGTCGTAAGCCAGACCAGTGGTATCGGTTCGATCGGCGTGATCGCCAGTCACATGGACCGTTCAAAAATGGAAGAGGGAATGGGCGTCAAGGTGACGACGGTTTTTGCAGGCGCTCACAAAAACGACCTCACCCCTCATGAACCATTGAGCGACCAATCACTGCAATACCTCAACGACGTCGTGCAGGAAAGCTATCAGCTCTTTGTCAACGCGGTGGCTGATTATCGGGGGCTCCCGGTGCAACAGGTCATCGCTACTGAGGCGGGTCTTTACCGAGGGCAGGCCGGCATCAACGCCGGTTTGGCCGACCGCCTTCAAAGCCCGCAACAAGCCGTTGACGACTTGTCCCAGGCGGTCGCCGTAAGTCGGGCGACCCGCCAGCCAGGCCGCATCGCTGTCCGTGCGTCCGCACTCCATTTGCAAACCCTGATCTGACCGCGTTCGCGGCAGTCGTCGAACCCGCCATGTGCGGGTTTTTTAATGCCCAGGAGGCACCATGTCCCTTGTACTTCAAATGCGTAGCGAACGCGCCCAGCTGGTTGCCCAGGTCCAGGCATTGGCCCAGGTCGAGGCTGGTGGCGCCAGCCTCACCGTCGAGCAGCTCGCGCAGTTTGCGCAGCTGGAAACTCAGATCAACGAAATGACAGCAAAGATCACTCGCGCCGAAAGCGCCGAGCGTCTTGCGGCTGCTACTGCGGTGCCTGTTGAGGAGAGCGCGCAAGGCAACAAGGGTTCTCCTACGCACGTATCCGTGCATAGCGAACCCACCAAACCTGGTGTTGCGATGGCGCAGATGGTGCGTCTGATGGTCCAGGCAGGCGGCAATCAACACGTCGCTGCTGAGATGGCCAAGACGGGTGGCTACGGCGCCGACGTGCACATGGCGCTATCTACCGTTACCCCGGGTTCCGGCGGAGTGCTGGTACCAGAGAATTTCAGCACCAGCGTTATCGAATCGCTTCGGCCCAAGTCCGTGGTGCGCAAGATGGGCGCGATCAGCCTGCCGCTGAATAACGGCAACCTGACTATGCCCCGCGTGCTGGGGAATACCCAGGTGACATACCTGGGCACCGAGGAAGACATTGCGATCACTGATATGCAGTTCGGTGACCTCAAGCTCTCGGCCAAGAAGGCTGCCGCGATCGTGCCTATTTCCAACGATCTGTTGGCGTATGCAGGCGTCAACCCTCGCATCGACTCTCAGGTCAGCAGTGATCTGGCGGTCAGCATGGGCTTGTCGGAAGACCTTCACTTCATTCGTGGTGCTGGTACTGGGTCGCTGCCGAAGGGCCTGCGCTACTGGGCGCTGCCTGGCAATGTTATGGGAGCGCCTGCGGGTGCAACGCTCGCCATCGTTGACCTGTACCTGGGCGGCATGATGTTGCGCCTGGAAGGCGCCAACGTCGACCTTGCTGGCTGTGGCTGGATCATGGCTCCACGAACCATTCGCTGGTTGCAGTCGCTCCGCGACGGCAACGGCAACAAGGCATATCCGGAAATCGACAGCGGCATGTTAAAGGGCTATCCGGCGGCATTGACGACTCAAGTGCCGGTCAACCTGGGTGTTGGCGGTAACGAGTCGGAGATCTACTTCGTGAACTTCGCCGATTGCTACATCGGTGAAGACACTACATTGGCGATTGCGATCAGTACCGAGGCGTCTTACAAGGACGGCGCCGGTAATACCGTGAGCGCGTTCCAGCGCGACCAGACTTTGATCCGCGTGATCAGCAAGCACGACTTTGGCCCGCGTCACGTCGAGTCGATTTCAGTGGGTACCGGCATCACTTGGGGCGCCGGAATGTAATCCCTGGGCCCCGCCGCGTGGTGGGGCCACCTTCATACAGGTAGCATCATGACCGATACGAAGATTGTGACCTTCAAAAAGGAATGGCGTGGTTACGCCATTGGTGAAATCGCTGGCTTCGACAGGGATGCCGCCGCTTCGCTGATCAAGTCTGGGCGCGCAACGGCTTATGTAGCCGCTGCGGCTCCTGAAAAGGCGCCTACTGGTGCCGGCGCAAAGAAATCGGCTGGTAAGAAAGGGGCGAAAGGGACTGAGTCGAAAAACCCGATGGAACCAGCCGATCCTATCGATCCGGTTGATCCGGTTGATCCAGTGGACCCCGCGGACTCCATCGACCCCGTCGATCCGGTCGACCCGGAAGAACCCGACGAGAAACCCTAAGCCATGGCCCGTCGAATCGAGTACGTCGGCGATCCAGTCCTGACCCTTGCCCAAGTTGCTTATCAGTGCCGAATGGAGCCGGAAGATTTGCAGCCCGAGCTGATCGAGCAAATAGTGATCCCGGGTGTGACAGGTCAATGCGAATCAAAAACTGGTGCCGCAATCCGCGGGGCGATCTACGAAGAAGAATGGCCGGGGCACTTTGGATCTGGTCGGCCTTTGGATGTGGGCCAAGCGAACGAAATCGTCTCCATTGCAGCGCAGCAACCGGACGGAAGCTGGGTGGAGCAGGTCGTGGCGTTTGAGCTCCGGCAGGGCCCAAGGGAGAGTTTCCTATATTTTCCGAACGGGCGTCCTTCAGGGCTACTGCGGCTCCGATACAAGGCAGGGGCTGATCTTGAGGCTTACCCCAGCGTGCGCAACTGGCTGCTTATGGCAGCCGCTACCGCTGTCCGCCACGCCGAGGTGTTCGTCATCGGGCAGGCGCTCGTTGAGCTTCCCTCACATTTCCTGGACCACTTGGTGGCCGATATCACTGTTCCGCCGAGGTTCTGATCATGGTGATGCGTGAGCAAGGGACAGTCAGGGAGCCTAGCGCGGCGGAGCTGAACCGGCGGATCACTATCAGGCTTAGGCAGGATGCGCCGGCTAGCGACATGGGGCTCGACCCAATTTTCAAGGATGAGAAGCGGCGATGGGCTCGTATCCAGCCCGTAGGGACAGTGGTTTATAGCGCTGGCTTGCAAATCGATTCGAAGATTACGCATCGAGTCACGTTCTATTACCTCAACGGCATTAGCGATGCCCATGAAGTACTCCACGGCACGACGCTGTACAGGGTACGACGTGTGACGGATATGAACGGAAATCGTCGGTTCACGGTTCTTGAAGTGGAAGAGCTGGGGCCGGTGAAGGCGGAGGGGGGCATCTATGTCTAACTCCGCCTCGCTTGAGGGCTACCTGCACTTCGAAGGTTTTGACAAGTTCGAGCGTGACGCCTTCGACAAACGAAAGATTCGGGCCGGCATGCGTAAGGTGGGCCAGCTCATCACCCAGCGAGCCCAGATGAACCTGGTACTGGGCAAGGGCCAGGATGGTTACCCGAGGAACAGAACCGGCGCCACTGTCGAATCGGTAACCTTCAAGGTTTCCCGCTCGGGCTTTCTGGTGCGCATCTCTCCAACCAAAACCTCGGCCATGGAAGAATTCTATCCGGCTTACCTCCACTACGGCGTCAAGCAAGGGCGCAGGCCCGGCAAGCTCGCGCCGGGGAAAGGGAAGGGTAGGAAAAACAGGCGCGCTGCAGGAGCTCGGGCTCGCTTGGTAGCGGAGCGCGCCGCCGGGGAATGGCGCATCAAGCCCCGCGACAACTACATGGCCGATGCGCTGCAAGACTCGGCTTCGCAAGTTAAATCGATCCTCTCGGCTGCGTTCGCCGCTGCCCTTGGATGACCGAATAGATTACTTTCGGCTAGGCTCGCCTATTCAAATACATGGAGTTACCTATGAAAGCATCCATATCGCTGGTCTCGATAGCGTTTGCGGCTGTGTCGTTAGCCTGTAGGGCTGCTGAGCCTGTAGGCGAGGCACCTTCTTCCGCGCTTGATCGCCTCACGCTTGTTTACCTGGACCATAAGATCTATCCAAATGGCGCTGTTGTATGCGAATCCGAGGTCATGGGAGCGCGCTCTATGGTTGGCTGCTGGAACGTCTCGTTAGCTGGTAAGAGCGCGCCTGATGTATGGCTTTATGAGGGCGGTAAATTCAAACCCATCAACGGCAAAGCGCGACAGTTGACGGAGGGGGAATTCGCTACTGAGACAGACATCGGCACCATGCCCCTGCCTTTACCGTCGGATATCGATATTGAATCAGCGTTGGACAGATTTAGTAAGAGCTGAAACCCCTTCAGAAACCTCGCAAATGCGGGGTTTTTTTACGCCTGGAATTCACGCATGAAAGTGACCCCCATCGTTGCCCATCTGCGGCAGACGTGCCCAACCTTTGCCGAACGAGTCACAGGCGGTATTGACTGGGACGCCGTCGTCGAGAGCGCCAAGCTGCCTTTGCCGGCTGCCTACGTGATCGCCTCGGCAGATGCAGCCACGCCGAGCAAAGCGCAGAACATGGTTCTTCAAAGCATCACCGACCAGTTCACTGTTGTGATAGTCCTGGCCACATCCGACGAGCGCGGCCAAGAGGACAACGACCTGTTACACGACGTTCGTGCCGAGTTGTGGCGGTCTCTGGTCGGCTGGGCGCCTGGCCCAGAGTACACGCGCATCGAATACGGTAAGGGCGAACTGCTTCACATCAGCCGCGCCCGGGTCGTTTATCAGTTCACCTTCTTCTCGGAATTCCAGCTTGGCCGAAACCGGCCGACTGACCCGCCAGAGACGTGGCAGGAGTACGAACTGGACGGCCTGCCGGGCTTCACCGGTGCGCACATCAACATGGACTGCATCGACCCCGCAGACCCGAACCTCAAACGACCCGGCCCGGACGGGCGCATCGAAGCACAATTCACTGGAGACGTAACACCATGACCAATCGCATCACTGTGGTGCCGGCCTTCGGCCGCTCTGTGCCCGACCCGGAGGCCGGCGACCTGTTGCCGAAGGAAGGCCGAGAGGTGCCGGACAACGCTTGGTGGCGCCGCCGCCAGGCGGATGGCGACGTGACGCTCAAAGCCGACAAGGCCCCAACCACCAAAGCCGGCCCGCTGGCGAAATCTGAGGAAGCGCAATAATGGCTATCGGATTCAGCAACATCCCTGCCGACATCCGTGTGCCGCTGTTCTACGCGGAGATGGATAACTCGGCGGCCAACAGCGCGTCGTCGGCCATGCGCCGGTTGATCGTCGCCCAGGTCAATGACAACGCAACCAGTGAAAGCATCGGCCAACTGGTTCTGGTATCGAGCGTGGCGTTGGCGAAGGAAATCGGCGGCCTGGGGTCGATGCTCGCCGCGATGTATGAAACCTGGCGCAAGGCTGACCCCATTGGGGAAATCTGGTGCCTGCCATTGCAGAACGAAACCGGCGCCCTGGCGACGGCTACCGTTACTATCACGGGCGCCGCGACCGAGGCCGGCCTGCTGAACCTGTACGTCGGTGGTACCCGGGTTCAGTCCGTCGTGCCTTCGGCGGCTACTCCGACCGTGGCGGCTGCGGCCCTGGCGGTGAAGATCAATGCCACACCGGACTTGCCGGTGACCGCGGCTGCGGTAGCTGGCGTGGTGACCCTGACCAGCAAGTGGACCGGCGAAAGCGGCAACGACATTTCCGTGTCCATGAACCGTCTGGGCAAGTCCAACGGCGAGACGACCCCGGCGGGCCTGACTGTGGTCACCACGGCCATGGCTGGCGGCGTCGGTGTGCCAGACCAAGTAGACGCGGCGGCGGCGCTGGGTGATGAGCCGTTCGAATTCATCTGCATGCCGTGGTCGGACACGACCAGCTTGAACGTCTGGAAGGACACGATGGACGACAACACCGGCCGTTGGTCTTGGGCCAAGCAGTTGTTCGGCCATGTCTACAGCGCCAAGCGCGGCACCATCGGCACCCTGGTGGCGGCCGGCCAGGCGCGCAACGATCAGCACGTCACCCTCCAGGCCGTCGAGCCTGGTGTACCTCAACCGGTTTGGGTGCAGGCGGCGGCCCTGGCGGCGCGCACAGCGGTGTTCATCTCGGCGGATGCCAGCCGGCCCACTCAAAGCGGCAGCCTGCCGGGCCTGGATCCGGCGCCGGCCAGCGATCGCTTCACGCTGACCGAGCGTCAATCCCTGCTGACCTACGGCATCGCGACGGCATACTACGAGGGCGGGTACGTGCGCATTCAGCGCTCGATCACCACTTACCAGAAGAACCCCTACGGCCAGGCGGACAACTCCTACCTGGACAGCGAGACCATGCACCAGTCGGCGTTCATCATCCGCCGGATGCGTAGCGTGATCACCAGCAAGTACGGCCGCCACAAGCTGGCAAGCGACGGCACCGCGTTCGGCGCCGGCCAGCCGATCGTGACGCCGGCGGTGATCCGTGGCGAGCTGATCGCGCAGTACGCCAAGCTCGAGCTGGAAGGGCATGTGGAAAATGCCGAGCTGTTCGCGCAACACCTGGTAGTGGAGCGCGACACTCAGGACCCGAGCCGAATCAACGTGCTGTTCCCGCCCGACTACATCAACGGCCTGCGCGTCTTCGCGCTGCTCAACCAGTTCCGCCTGCAATACGACGAAGCGGCGTAACCCCGACCCACGACACCCAGCCCGCCCAGCGCGGGCTTTTTCATTCTGGAGACACAGACCATGGGTCAAAAAGTAGCGGGCACCGTTTACGTAAAGGTGGACGGCGAACAGCTGACTATCACCGGTGGCGCGGAAGCGCCGCTGATGGATAAGAAGCGCGAAACAATCTACCCAGGATTTTTCAAGGAGGAAGAGCTGGCGGCGTACCTGAAGATGACGGCGATCCACACGCCGAACTTTCCGATCAAGGCCCTCACAACCGGTCGAGACATGACCATCACCTGCGAGTTCAGCAACGGCACGGTCTACGTCTTGGCCGGTGCCTATCTCGTGGACGAGCCCACCTCGAAAGGGGACGACGGCACCATTGAACTGCAATTCGACGGCATCAAAGGGAGCTGGCAATGAGTCATGTTCAAAAACTTCAAGTCGCGATCGAGGCTCACGGTGAGACGTTGAGCGAGCTCACTCTGCGCCGGCCCACTGTGCAGGAAGTGCGGGCAATCAAGGCGCTGCCGTACAAGATCGACAAGAACGAGGAAGTCAGCCTGGACATGGACGTCGCCGCGAAATACATCGCGGTCTGCGCCGGCATTCCTCCGTCGTCGGTGAATCAGTTGGACCTGTCCGACCTGAATGCCCTGAGTTGGGCGGTCGCCGGTTTTTTCATGAGTGCGGCGTCGCAGCCATCGGCGACCTGATTGCAGCCGCCTATGACCTGGCTTGGTTCTGGAAGGTTGACCCCGAACAGATGATGGCCAGGCCACTGGATGTGCTCCGCGAATCCCTGGAGCACGCCCAACGAATTAACGCAGCCCAGCAGGTGCAGTGATGGCGGATAAGTTCCAGCTCAAGGCGTTGATCACCGGCGTCGACAAGCTGTCGCCGACGCTGGCGGGCATTCGCAAAAACGTTGCGGGTTTCCGCAAGCAGATGAACAGCTCGGGCCTGGGCAATATCGGGTTTAAGGATCTTGTCCAGGGCGGGGCGTTTGCCGCTCCGTTCATCGCCGGCGCGCGAGCGGCGATGGAATTCGAGACGGCCATGGCTGATGTCCGAAAAGTCGTCACCTTCGAAACGCCAAAGCAGTTCGAGCAGATGGGCCAGGATGTCCTGGACATGTCTGAGCGGCTGCCGATGGCGGCGACCGGGATTGCGGCTATCGTTGCCGCCGGCGGGCAGGCCGGCTTCGCCGCGGGGGAGCTGAAGCAGTTCGCCGAAGACGCCGTGAAGATGGGTATTGCGTTCGACCAGACCGCCGAACAGTCCGGCGACATGATGGCGAAGTGGCGGACGTCCTTCAAACTGACGCAGCCAGAAGTGGTCAAGCTGGCTGACCAGATCAACTACTTGAGCAACGTGGGCCCATCCTCGGCCGCGCAGATCTCCGACATCGTGACCCGCATCGGGCCGCTCGGTGCCATTGCGGGCCTGGCCTCGGGCCAGATCGCAGCGATGGGCGCAACCCTGGCCGGTGTGGGCGTGCCCAGCGAAGTCGCCGCAACTGGCATGAAGAACTTTATGCTGGCGCTCACCAAAGGGGGCTCGGCCACGAAGCAACAGGCCAAGGCCTTCAAGTCGCTGCGCCTGGATGTGAAGCAAGTTGCCAGGAGCATGCAAAAGGACGCCCAAGGCACGATTGAGGATGTGCTTGAGCGCATCGCCAAGGTGGACCCCGCCAAGCAGGCAGGCCTGTTGACTGAGTTGTTCGGCACTGAGTCGGTGTCTGCTATCGCTCCGTTGCTGACCAACCTGGATCTGCTGAAGAAAAGCTTCGCCGCGGTCGGCGCCGGTGGAAAGTTCGCCGGTTCCATGGAGGCGGAATTCGCCGCACGGTCCAAGACCACTGCCAACGCCATGCAACTGCTGACCAACAAGGTCAATCGGCTTGGTGTAGAGGTGGGCAGCGCTTTGCTGCCGCCGTTCAACGACTTCATGACACTGGTGGGGCCGCTGGTTTCCAATCTCGCCTCACTTGCTTCGCAGCACCCTGGCTTGATCAAGGGGGTGCTTGGCGCGGCGGTGGCCTATGGCGTGTTGCGCGTTGCGGTTACGGCGGCAATCTTCGCCATGAAGCTGCTGGACGGGACTATGAAAAGGTCCGTCGTGGGCCTGGCTGTTATGGGCATCGCGCTGGCAGCCGGGGTTCTCATTGCCAACTGGTCCATCGTGGCGCCGTACTTCGAGCGTGTTTGGCAGCTCATTCAGGGCCCGGTGCTTGCCGTTTGGGATTTCTTCAAGGCCTTCGCCAATTGGGGACCTATTGCCCTGATCAGGAAAAACTGGGAGCCGCTGACCGAGCTGTTCGCCGCCACCTGGAATCTAGTGATGGCGCTTTCGACGCCGGTAATGGAGCACCTCAAGACTATGTTCGACTGGTCGCCACTGGGGATGATCATCAACAACTGGGGGCCGATCACGGCCTGGTTCCAGCAGTTGTGGGAAAAGCTGCGGCCCATCATCGAGCCGATCATGAAGTGGTTCGGCGGCGGGGATGGCGGCGAAGGCATCATCCAGAACGCCACCGACAAAGTGAACGCTTTCACCGAAGCCCAGCAGAAACGCAACGCGGGTGCCGGCGGCGGTACGGGGGAGCTGTTGCTGGCAGATGCTACCCAGTCCGCTGCAGCACGCCAGGCGATGAACAACCAGGCGTTTGGCATCAGCAACAACCAGCTTTTACAGCAGACCGCTGCTACCAACGGCCAAAAGCTCAACGGCGAACTCAACATCAACCTGAACGGCGCACCGCCGGGCACGACGATAGAGCAACCGAAAACCAACCAACCAGGGCTGAACATCAAGCCCAACGTCGGTACGCGTACCGTGGGCGTCATGAGGGGGTAGAGCATGGCAAGTGATTGGCGCAAGCAACTGTTGCCGGCGTCGTTTCGTGGGATCAGTTTCTTGATCCCGCAGGCGTCGGTACCGGTCGGCCAGAAGGGGCAGCTCCACGAATACCCGCAGCGGGACGAGCCATTCTTCGAACAGCTCGGCAAGCAGGCCCAGGTCCACACCATGACGGCGTGGGTGATCGGCGACGATTGTTTCGAGCGGCGGGACAAGTTGCTGGAGGCTTTGCAAACGCCCGGGCCGGGCGAGCTTGTTCATCCCTGGCTGGGCCGCATGCAGGTGAAGGTCGGCGATTGTGATTTGTCTCACCAGCTGACCGCCGGCGGTATGGTCAGCTTCGATCTGACGTTCTACCCAGATAAGCCGTTGACCTTTCCAACTGCCAAGGTCAATAGCCAGCAGCAGGTGGTGAAAGCCTCTGACAGCCTTTTGGATTCAGCCCTGGCTCGCTACAAGGCCGCCATGTCAAAAGTCGACCAGGCGCGCCTTGGCTTCATCAGGTTGCGCAACAGCCTGTCGAACGTCTACACGGTCATTCAGCAGCAGTTCGCCCCGTTCGTTGGAGTGTTTACCAATTTGTCGGGGTTCGTGCAGTCGTTGATGAACGCGCCGGACTCGCTGTCGTCGCTGTTCTCCAGCTACTTCAAAGACTTTTCGATCCAGGACAGTGCCTTCTCGGACACCAGTTCGAGCTATCGCACCGCGGTGGCCACCACCACCCAACAGGCCGAGGCGGTGGCCAGCATCAATACCGTGAGCCAAGTGGGCGGTGTCGATGCGGTGGCAGCGTCCCAAGCCACGGCCAACCTGGTTCAGGACGCGCTGCTGGTGCAGATCGCGCTCATCGTGAGCGAGATGCCGATCGCATCGCAGCCGGTGGCAACTGTCTCAACACCGTCGGTCGAACAGCAAGCGGTCCTGCCGCTGGTTCGCCCCGAAGTGCCAGTGGCTGACGATGTGATCGAGCTGCGCGACGGGCTCAACGAGGCAATTTACGAAGCATCGCTCAAGGCCGACTCGGCGCATTACGTGGTGTTGAACACGTTGCGCCAGGCCCTGGTCAAGCACCTGACCGCCGTCGCTGAATCCGGCGTTCGCCTGGTGGATATAACTCCGCCTGAAACTACATCCGCTCTGGTGCTCGCGTATCGCCGTTTCGGCGATGCGACCCGGTCCGGTGAGGTGGTGCAGCGCAACCGAATCCGGCACCCGGGTTTCATTCCGGCGGCGCCGATCAAAATCGCCCAGAGGTAACCCATGGCCGAAGATCAAAACACCGTCAGCCTTATGGTTGACGGTCTGGATTATTCCGGCTGGAAATCGGTGGAAATCACCGCCGGCCTGGAAGATCAGGCCCGGTCTTTCTCCCTGAGCATCACCTGGAAGTGGCCGGGGCAGGATGTCGCGGTGCCGATCCGGCAGGGCGCGAAATGCCAGGTGCGTATCGGCGATGACCTGGTGCTGACCGGCTGGGTGTTTTCCACACCGATTGACTACGACCATCAGAAGATCACGACCACGATCAGCGGCCGCTCGCTGACGGCGGATCTGGTTGACTGCGCCGCGGTGAACAAGCCAGGGCAGTGGAACAACCAAAGTGTGCTGACCATCGTAAAGGCGCTCGCGGCGCCTTATGGCATATCCGTGCGCAGCGAGATCCCCGAGGGGGCTAAGCTTTCCGACCACACCATCGAGCCGGGCGAGACCGCCTTCGAATCCATTGACCGCTTGCTGACGCTGTTCAGGGTGTTCTGCACCGATGACGCGCGGGGGATGGCGGTGCTGGCCAGGCCTGGCAGTGAGGGGCGGGCCTTTGATCATCTGGAGGTCGGCAAGAACATTCTCACCGGCGGCGCGCCGCTGGACTTCTCCGGTGTGTTTTCCGAATACCAGGTGCTCGGCCAGCGCTCGGGCACAGACGATGAGTTTGGGGAGGCAGCTGCCGAAGTGTCGGCGGTTCTGACGGATGACCGAACCACCCGCAAGCGGGTGCTGATCATTCAGGAGTCGGGCCAGATGACCAACGAGCTTGCCCAGGCCCGGGCTAATTGGGAGCGCGGCACGCGCATGGGCAAGGCGCTGGCCACCACCTACACCGTGCAAGGCTGGCGGCAAACCAACGGTGCGCTCTGGAAGCACAACACGCTGGTTCGCGTGATCGATCCCATCATCGGCTTTGACCGGTGGATGCTGATTGCCCGTTTGACCTACACGCTCACCGAGGCCGGCATGATCACGAAGATGGAAGTCGGCCCGCCGGACAGCTTCGAGCCGGAACCGCATGACCCGCATAAGAACCGCAAATTGAAGAAGGGCGGCAAGGCCGACAACTTCGAATATCTGATCCCCGCGGACTACGAGCCCAAACAATGACCGTGAAAAACATGCTGGCCCGCGGCACCGTGGTGCTCGTCGACGCCCTCAAGAAAATGCAATCCCTTCAACTACGGCTCACCGCTGGCGAACTCAAGGACAATGTCGAGCACTTCGAACCCTATGGCTTCACCAGCAATCCGCTGGCTGGCGCCGAAGTGCTCACGGCGTTCATTGGTGGCGATCGCTCGCACGCGGTGGTGTTGGTTGCTTCCGATCGCCGGTACCGCATTCAGGAACTGGAGCCAGGCGAGGTGGCGATTTACACCGACGAGGGCGACAAGATTCACCTCAAGCGTGGCCGGATCATCGACATCGAAACTGAAACGCTGAACATCAAGGCCAGCGGTTCGGTGAACTTCGACACCCCGACCATCACCCAGTCGGGCCAGATCGTGTCGCAGGGCGACCAGGTGGCCGGTGGGATCAGCCAAATCGACCACGTCCACACCAGCACCCAGCCGGGTAGCGGGCAGAGCGGTGCACCCGCGCCGGGGGCATGATGATTATTCCGAGCACTGTCGAAGCAGCGCTGATTCGCGCGGTGGTGATCAGCCTGTACACCTGGCGCCGGGCCGAGCCTGACGACCCGGTGGACGACGATGAGTTGTACGGCTGGTGGGGCGACAGTTACCCCGTGTCTGCCGACGACCGCATCGGCTCCCGCCTGTGGCTGCTGCGCCGCGTGAAGCTCACGGACGCTACCCAGCGAGACGCCGAGTTCTACGCCGCCGAGGCCCTGCGCTGGCTCATAGACGATGGTCAGGTCCTGGATATCGGTATCAGCAGCGCCCGGGCCGACATCGACCGCTTGAACCTCAGCGTCGTCTTGACGGTGCCCAGCGGCGCCAAGCTTGAAATCCAACCCACCCCTTCCTGGCAGGTGATCTATGCCGTTTGAAACGCCGTCATTGCCGGTGCTGGTGGATCGCACCCAAAGCGACCTGACCAGCGAATCGCTGCGCCGATCCGATGCTCAGGTGCTGGCCCGCACGCTGGCGGGCACTGCCTATGGCCTGTACGGCTATCTCGACTGGATTGTCGAGCAGATCCTTCCGGACCGCGCCGATGAAGACACCCTGGAGCGCATCGCGCAGATGCGCCTGGCGCAGCCTCGCAAGCCCGCTCAATCCGCCGAAGGCTTGGTCAGCTTCCAGGCGGCTGCGGGTGCGGTGCTTGACGCTGACGTAGTACTTCAGGCCGGTGACGGCCGGAGCTATCGCATCACTACCGGCGTGACCACTGTCGCCGGGAACAACACCGCCGCGGTCGAAGCGGTGGATGCTGGGACGCTGGGCAACGCAGACACCGGTCTGTCGCTGACTCTGGTGCAGCCTGTGGCGGGCGTTACCAACGCCTTCACTGTGCTGGCGCCAGGCCTGATTGGCGGCATCGCTGAAGAAAGCGTCGAGGCGCTACGCGCGCGCGTGGTCAGGTCCTATCGAATCATTCCGCATGGCGGCTCGGCGGATGACTACGAAACCTGGGCGCTTGAGGTCCCAGGCGTGACCCGAGCATGGTGCCGTGGCAACTACCTGGGCCCCGGCACCGTCGGTTTATTTGTGATGCGTGACGAAGACTTGGACCCGGTACCCACCCCCGCGCAGCTGGCCGAGGTGAAAGCCTACATTGAGCCACTGCGGCCCGTGACAGCAGAACTGTACGTCCTGGCTCCAGTACGTGTGCCGTTGGCGTACAGCATTCACCCGGTGCCCGATACCACGGCCGTACGCGCCGCGATCACGGCCAACCTGATCGACCTGCATGACCGTGAGGCGGGGTTGGGCTCAACCCTGCTGATCAGCCACATCCGCGAGGCGATCAGTGGTGCTGCAGGTGAAACCGACCACACCCTGACTCTGCCATCCGCCAACGTCACCGCAGCGGCCAATCAGTTGCTGACCTTTGGGGGCATCACATGGCTGTAGCGCGAACCGCCGAGCAGTACCGCCGACAGTTGCGGGGGCTGTTGCCGTCAGGCCCGGCCTGGGATCCGGAGCTGGTACCGGAAATTGACCTGGTGCTGTCCGGGGTGTCCGTCGAGTTCTCGCGCCTCGATGCCCGGGCGGTCGATTTGCTCAACGAGATGGATCCGGCCGGCGTCAGCGAACTGGTTCCGGACTGGGAAGCCATCATGGGCCTGCCGGACCCGTGCCTTGGGCCGAACCCTGCTTTCGAAGATCGCCGTCTTGCTGTCCGCCGGCGCCTGGTCGAGGTGGGCGGGCAGAGCCGGGCGTATTTCATCGAGATCGCCGTGAGCCAGGGCTACCCGAACGCCACGATTACCGAACATCGAGCACCGCGCTTTGGTCGCGCGCGCTTTGGCTCCGCGCACTTTGGCACATGGCTCGCGCAGTTTATGTGGACGCTCAACACTGGCGGTCGGCAGCGGCAGGGACGGCGATTCGGTGTGAGCTACTGGGGTGAGCGCTTCGGGGTGAACCCTGGAAATCCGCTCGAATGCACCATCCGGCGCCCAGCGCCGGCACATACCGTTGTGCACATCAATTACGACTGAGGAGTAATAGCGTGGATTTTCCGAAAAGTGTTCCCAGCGTCGGGCTGGTAAATGGCCAGTTTGTCGATGAAGACCCGTTGCTCGGGACGCCCGGGTCGTTGATCCCCTCCGCATGGGGCAACGCCATCACCCACGAGGTCTTGAACGTTATTCTCACTGCCGGGCTTGTTCCCGACGAAGGGGTCGATACTCAGCTGCGGGAGGCTATTTACAAAATCGAGCAAGCGGCGCTCAGCACTTTTGGAGACGACACGGGAACCGCAAACACCTATACCGCAGCTTACGTCCCAGTTATTACCAGTGTGTTCAACGGAATGGTGCTTCGCTTCAAAGCCAAGAACAACAACACAGGTGACAGCACCTTTCGACAAGCTGGTGGCGTCGCCAAGCAAATCCTTGGACTGGGGTTGCAGCCTTTGCAGGGCGGAGAGATCGTTGCAAATGGTAACTGCACGGTGGTGCTATCGGCCGTGTTGGATAAGTGGATTCTGATCAGTAGCACTGGTGGCGCGCTGCAAGTGCCGTCGGCGACTAGCAGTCAGCATGCGGTTCGGTTCGGGCAAGTGGCTGGCGTGGTCGGGCAGTGCAGAAATCTTAAAGCGTTCATAAATGCGGCTTCCTCCTCCGCAGCTTTCACGGCCGACGAGCTAGTTTTGGAGACCGCGCTGGGTGGCTTACGCTACTGTATCTCAGGGCTCAACCAGACCATTAACCTGGCAAACATTGGCCCCAATGGCATGGATACGGGTACTGCGCCCATAAACGGCTTCGTGGCAATTTATGCTATTTGCACGCCAGCTGGGACTGTCCGGCTTTTGGGGGTAAATGCTACTTCAGCCGCAGCACCGCAAATTTATGGCGGTGCCAATCTGCCTTCGGGGTATATCGCATCAGCCCTGATCAGTGTTCTGGCAACGAATGGAACAAGCCAGTTAAAGCCGTTCTCGCAAACGGGGCGTAGCATCAGCATAAATCCGGTTCAGGTATTTTCCGGCAGCACTGGCGGTCTGGTTTTTTCGCCGATTCCCTTGGCTGGTGCAGCACCATTGAATGCTGTAAGCGTTTCAGGCGGCCTAACCAATTCATCGACAACAACGTCTGCCTGTGGCATTACCGTGACCGCCTCAAACACTTCAATCGGAGCACAGAATATTTCAGGCACAGTAACTGGTGGTGGCGCATTAAATGGTAACTACGCTATCGATATTGCCGTGCCGCAAACGCTTTATATCTCCACCAGCAACTCCGCCGGCACCCCTACATATACAGCTACCATCGGGAGGTATTCAATATGACCGCTGAGACTAATAAGATTTATGTTCAGCTTTCAGACGAGACGCTGCCCCGTATCATCGCGGTTTTATTTGCTCCACCAGATCACGAGTCTTGGCCCGGTATCGTTGAAATGCAAGATGATGATCCACGTTATCAGGCTTATTTACATCCAGAGCTACAGCCAGAGGCAATCCTGAAGGCAAAGCAAAATAAAAAGGCTTCGCTTTTGGCCGGTGCGTCGCAATCCATGACGCCAGTTTTATTGTCTTTGCAGTTAGGCAATGCGACAGACGAAGAAACTGTTTATGCGATGGAGTGGCAGACATATTATCGAGCGCTTCTGCAAGTAGATATCACTGTTGAGGCTCCGGAATGGCCGGAGCCGCCAGCGCCATAATTATCCTTTAGCAGGTGTAATCAGAGAACCCGCCATTGAGTGGGTGTTTTTTTGCCTGGAGAAAGCCATGCCTGTTACCGCACAGCAGTTGCTGTTGATACTCCCTAACGCCGGCTCGAAAGCCGGCGTTTTTGCACCCGCCCTGAACACAGCCATGGGCCGGTACCAGATTATTGGCGTGGCGCGCGTCGCTGCCTTCATTGCTCAGATCGGTCATGAGTCCGGCCAGTTGCTCTACGTCCGTGAAATTTGGGGTCCAACGCCCACCCAGGCCCTTTATGAGGGCAGGGCAGACCTCGGCAACACCACACAAGGCGACGGCTTCAAATTCCGTGGGCGGGGACTGATCCAAATCACGGGCCGGGCGAACTACGCAGCGTGCGGCGAAGCCCTGGGTCTTGACCTGATCAGTCACCCAGAACTGCTGGAACAGCCAGAGTGGGCCGCGAAGTCCGCCGCGTGGTTCTGGTCCACTCACGGGTTAAACACCCTGGCAGATGCCGGCGAGTTCGAGAGGATCACTCGCCGAATAAATGGAGGGCTCAATGGGTTGGCTGACCGGCTGGCCCTCTGGGAAAAGGCGCAGGCGGTGCTGGCATGACGCCCGGCTCGTTGAAGCTGCTCATCGCCGGCATGGCCGTGGCGTTGATCCTGGCGATCAGCGCGACATGGAAGGTGCAGGACTGGCGGTATAGCGGGCAGCTTGCGAAGCAGGCCGGCCTGCATAAGGACGACCTGGCAAAGATCAGTAGCGCCGCCGCGGGCCAGGTTCAAGCAGAGCAGGGCAAGCGCCTGGCGCTGGAAAAGCAACTATCCGTCAGCGAGCAAAAACACTATCAGGAACTGACCAATGCCCAACGTGATCAAGATCGCCTGCGTGATCGCCTTGCTACTGCTGATGTCCGGTTGTCAGTCCTCCTCGAGGACTCAGCCAGTTGCAACGCAGTGTCTGCCACCGCCGGCGCCGGCGGCGTGGTTCATGGAAGAACAAGAGCCCACCTTGACCCAGCGCATGCTCAAAGAATTATCGCCATCACCGATGACGGCGACCGGGGGTTGATCGCGCTGCAGGCGTGCCAGGCATATGTTAGGGCATTGAGTCAGTGATAGGGCCGGGGAGCCGGCCTATCATCGGCCACCGGTCATGTATCCAGGCGAACTCTGTGGGAGGGGAGGTGGTGACCACATACACACGCCGGTTTTCCTCCTCGCCCAGCACTAGGCACTCCAGCCCGTAGCCTTCGTTCATATCGAACCAATGGGATACACGCTCGCCGTCCTTCTCCATGTATCGCTGCACCAGGCCCAGGGCCCGCTGTGGGTGATACTTCTCCCATTCGCCGCGCTCGACTGTCTCCAGCTTCGCCCATCCCCCTGATGGGCCTGTGCCTTTCTCCTCACGGCGCCGGCCCCATCTCACCCACCCAAGGTCGGTCCCGTCTTCAAGCACCACGGGAAACGCTGCCTTGGGGTTCGGGAAATACACCTTGACCCGTTCGTACGCTCGATTCTTGTCAGCTGCTTCAACTCCGCCGCACATGTTCATCACCTGGTTCGCTGGCCATGTTCGGTTGACCGTGGCTTAGCGCGGGAAGTTTGCCCGGGCAACGCCGTTTTTCGACAAACCCCAAACCGTCGCACTGCCCGCAGTCCTCGCGCTCGCCGAACCGGTCCAGGCACGACGAGCATTGAACAAACCCTGCCAGTTCCGCGAACGGCCGGAGCTTTTTCATCAGCGGCAGGTTTCGGTTCTCGCGTGCGATTTGCACAGCATCGGTAAGCCAGCGATAGATATCAGGATCCTCGATGGCGGGGTAAACAATTCCGTTGATCATCCTGGACGTTTCGACCAGGTCGAATTGGCGCCCGTCATTCAGGGTGAGCACGAGCCCTTCAATTACGCCGTTTGGTGAGCCACGGCAGACCAGCTCCAATTTCTCGCCCTGTCGGTAGACCTTCCCATCGTAGGCGTGAATGCGGTGGCTCTCGGTTCTCTCTGTGAATGTTGACTGGTGAATCGTGCCCAAACTGGGCGAGCCGTCTCGTGAAACAAGAACGTAGTGGGACGCGCCGTGATAGAGAACTTGCGTCGATTGCAGCTCTTCCACGGCGTGCCAGTACGCGGCGTTCGCCATCTCGTCCATCTCGAACTGTTGCATTCGATCAATCAGCCGTTCCTCAGCTAACCGGGCGCTTGCTTCAAGCAGGCAGGACCGGTGCGCCTCTGGGTTCTGCATTCTGAAGTCGTGATCATCAAGGGTGTCGCGCCATCGCTGGATCCTCAGCGCCTTGGCCTGTTCAAAGTTCATGATTGGGGTTCGCTGGCTAAGTGCTGTTTGGATGTACAGTAATCTAGGCGAGGTAGCTCAGGCGAGGGCGAGGCGACGAGCTGTATGGCTTAGATTGGTGTACGGTCCGCAAGACGCAGTAGAGAGGCCGCTGCGTCCACAACCGTCTCCAACTTGATTGGTTTCATTCGTCGAAAGACGTTTATCCGTACTGAGGTTGGCAGCAGAAGCTACAGCCATAGACGTACCTGTCCACAGCTCGCCGCTGCGGATACGCCGGCGATACTATTAAATTAGAAATTCAAACCGTTGATTTAGCCTATAGTATTAAAGTATAACGAAATACTAAAAATTCACTTGTGGCGGCCATTTATTATGTTAGTGATCAGGGGTGGAGAAGTATATAAAGGCTTTTTGCTCGTTGGTGATTTTCCCATTGATGAGCCTGTTACTGTTTTAACTGGGACGAATGGCTCCGGTAAAACGCGGTTTTTCGAAAGCATCTCAAATGGTTGTAGTGAGGCTTGGTCGGGTGGCGGTTTAGTACCTCGCGCCTGTATAAGATATATTGAGAGCTTGCATCTAGTGCCTGGGATTGAACAAGATTTTTCTTCAGGGCTGTACGATAAGCAAGCGTTAGCGACAGCTCGTGGTTTTGTTAAGGAAAAGGATATATATGTTGGAGAGTGGGATAATTTTCTAGATCAATATGCTGGGGTGGGGCTTCATGAGTATCAAGCTTTATCTCGTCAAAAAATATACAAACTTGCTCGCTCTATCGCTAAGAAGTTAGATGTCAGTGTTGCCGATTTGACTGAGAAACAGTTCGAGCTTAATTTTGAGTCGGCGTCAGATGATTTGTTCGGCTTTGCAGGTGTTTCAGCCGTTGTGAATAAGTATTTATGGCGGAAACAGAAGCGAGATTATGAGGCTTATCTCGCTGTCCGAAAAGCCGAAGAGCCGCATGCGCTTGCTGATGGTGTTCTTGAGAATGATGTGCCACCTTGGGTGTTGTTAAACGAAATTTTTGGGAAGGTGTTTGCTGGTAAGTTTCAATTCAACCTTCCTGAAGGTTTGGAACCAAACTATAAGGCGGAGTTGGTAGAGACTGCGACAGGTTCAATAGTGCCTGTTGAGTCTTTGTCCTCCGGCGAAAAAGTGTTGTTTCGTCTTGCTGCTACCTTATTTAATGTTGAAGAGCGGGGCAAAGACGTAATCAATGCGCCAGATCTATTGCTGATCGACGAGCCAGATGCGTTTTTACATCCGTCAATGGTCATGCAGTTATTTGAGGTTCTAAACAGCGTTGCCATTGAATTCAATACGAAAATTATGATTACAACTCACTCACCGACAACCGTTGCTCTTGCAGGCGAGCGGGCTGTATGTATGGTGGATGGAGGCGTGATAAGAAAGATCGCCCAGGACGAAGCTATCGCTAAATTATTAAATGGTGTTTCGCAAATATCAATAAGTCCGAATAATCGCAGGCAGGTATATGTCGAAAGTCATTACGATGCGGCGGTATATGCTGCGTTGGATCTAGGTTTGCAATGTTGTTCGGCGGATCCGAAAGTTAGCCTGACCTTTGCTGCGACGGGGGTCAAGCTTCCGGGTGACTTAGTTAAAAATACATTTGATTTCGTTTTTAAGAATCAAGAAATAGATGCGGAGCAAAGAGAGAAATTTATTAGGTCATTAAATGGGGTTGGATGTAGTACGTTGGTTAAAGGCGTGATCAGTGATCTCCATAATAACGGCGCTACAACTGTCAGGGGGGTAGTGGATAGGGATGCGCCTGATAGGAAAAATGAAGCTGCCGATGGTCTCGTGGTAATTGGTGACGGAATATGCTACTCAATAGAGAACTTAGTTTATGATCCTGTCTGTGTTATGTGGTACGTGTTCCTGAACGATCCAAAGAACTTTAATATGGAAAAAATTTGCGGAAAACACTTGGCTGTGAGCCAGTGGATTGCAGATCCAGAGCTATTACAGCTCAGCGTTGATCGATATATAGAAGGTTTTTTTGGGGGGAGTAACGCCCGAAATTACAAAATGGAGTACATAGGTGGGGCTTCCGTGATGACGGATTTGCGCTATCTGAATCATCACGGACATGATTTGGCTCGCAAAATCATGCTCACATACAAGTGTTTAACTCCCATCGGCAGAGGGGGCAATGAGAATTTGGTCACGCAGGAGCTCGCTCATTTCATGGTGCGTGGAACGGAAGGAAAATTCATTCCTAAACTCTTTTTGCGCGCTTTTGATGCCCTTCGCCGCTAATGGGGTTGACGTTTTTCCCTGCCAAACCAGTGAGCATGCCCGAAGCCCGGCTTGCACAGGGCGTGGTTCACCCGGAATTCCTCCGGAGCTAACCAGCCCTGATTTTCCGCAGAAGTAGTTCCGCAACCTCCGCCGTACTGCGCGCGTGCCGTGGCTTTGCCGGATTCAAAATTCACTCGCTTGCGGAACGGTTTATGTGCTAACCTATTGATCTACAAAGCTTTGTGAAGTGGATTGCAAATCCACCTACGCCGGTTCGATTCCGACTTCGGCCTCCACTATTAAAAGCCCCGTAGCTCAATGAGTTACGGGGTTTTTTTGTGCCTTCCGAAAAGTAATGTGTTCCGCAACATGTCGCTTCGGAGCCCCGGCAGTCCCTGGCAGCGCCAGGGAATTCGTTCGCCATAGTGCTAGTACCGCATTCGACAAGGAAGGCAGAAGAGGAGATTTCGTAAGGTCACGCAGGCGTAGTGGGTACCGGCTCCGGTGCCAGAGCTGGCGATGCGAAGCCATCTGTGGTGGGGGGCTGCTGGAACTCGCGGTGACGACCATCTGACACCATCCGGATCACTTTCCGCGCGGGCTCTTCAATTCCGTGATAGAGGAGCATCGAGAATGCCATGATGATGGGAATCTCAAACTTCAGATCCATCATGCCGAACAGCTTTCGTTCAACGAACAGCACCATGATGTGGCACATGTAGAGGCTGAAACTGATTTTTCCGAGGTAGACCGACACTGGGTTGGAGTATCCCCAAATCGGCCCTGCCCGGAACAGACTTGCAATAAAAACGATCAAGAGGAAGGGAAAAAGGGTGTCGAAGTAGTACTGGATGCTGGTTGTCCAGAACATCAGCAGAATCAGTGGGGCCATTGCCAATGCGGTGATTCGCCAGAGTCTGGAGTCCGGCAGGTCATGGCATACCTGATAGGTGCAGTAGCCGGCTGCAAAGTAGACGATGCATTTGATGGTCCACACGCCATTAGCAAGCAAATTCGGTTGCAGGAAGGGTGCATAGAGCGCCAGACCGAGCAACAGGAGTGAGAAGGAGATCTTTCCCCACCTCCTTGTGAAAAAGGCGAGGAACGGAAAGATCAGATACGCCGCCCACTCGCAACTGATCGACCATGAAGGCTGATTGAATGTCAGATCGGGGGTTACGCCCCATGCATGCACCAGAAACAGGTTCGCGTAGAACGTGTAGGCAGTATCGACGGGTGACCATTCATACAAGCGATGCATCGGCAGAATGAACGCTGTAATGACCAGCATAAACAAGTGCACCGGGTAGATCCGTGCAAGCCTGGCTACCCAGAACTGGATAACGCCCTTCGGACGAATACCATCTGCAAAGTCTTTCCCATGGACATAAGCCAGAATGAAACCCGACAGGATGAAAAATATATCGACCCCCAGACCTCTCGTCTGAAAGAGGATCGCCAAGGCGCCGTAGGCGTTGGCCAGATCGCCGTATCGTATGTGAAGGAGCACGACTGACAAGGCGGCGAATCCCCGTAGCCCGGTCAGGTTCTGTATGTGTGCAGCGCGCATTACAGCACTCCATGCTAGGTATTTACAGGTCTGCCCTGCCGCAAAGGCGGCGATTACATCACAGCCCTGATACAAAGGATATGCAGAATGATCTCGATGAAGGCATTTCGCTACTTTCGCCGATGGGAGTTGTAAGGCTTAAGGCACATGGCCCGCCACTGAGCGGGTATCTTTTTTGCTCGGGGAAAGCCATGCCTGTCAGTGCGAGCAGTCGCTGCAGATCCTCCCGAACGCCCTGAACACAGCCATAGGGCGGGTCTCCCAGGACAAACCAGCCCTGGTTTTGCACAGAAATAGTTCAGCAACCTCCGATGCCGTGGCGCGCAGGACGTGGCGTTGATGACCTTAAAAATCAGTAGCTTGCGCAATGCCGCAAGTGCTAACCTATTGAAATACAGAGAGAAGTGGTTGGATTGTAAATCCACATGCGCCGGATTGATTCCGACTTCGGCGCCCACTTTTAAAAAGCTCTGTAGATCTATGATCTACAGAGCTTTTTATTTTCGAAGCGTTGAAAATTTTTGTCTTGAAAAGGGCATAAGCTGCCTTGCTTCACAAGGGAGGGATGTATATATTCCCCCTCTTGCTGCACCAGCCAGGACTTCGGCCATTGGATTTTGCCGACGTCCCCATGGCTAACCGCGCTACCGCCCGAATGGCGAAACTGGTAGACGCATGGGACTTAAAATCCCCCGCTCGTAAGGGCGTGCCGGTTCGATTCCGGCTTCGGGCACCATGAATATCAAGGGCTTGCATGACATACCTCATGCAGGCCCTTATTTTTTCCGCAATCAAAACCCTTTCCACAATTCGCGACCGTCAGTTACTTCGTAGGGGTACCTTCAAGCCCTTTCGCATTTGGATGTACTGCTCTGTCATCCCAACGGTTGCATGTCACGACCGGTCCCGAGCTTCGCGCTGGGATGGTCTGACTTCAACGATTGCGGGGTCATGGCGGCTCTCCAGGTCGTTAGGGAGTTCTGTCCGCCGCCGAGATTTAAAGTCCTTAAGCACGCCTTGAAAGTTATTAACCCGTACCGGCATGTTCTTGTCAGGCATGAAATGGATAGTCAATGTAGCCATGCTGATCGCCCCCAAAAAAGCTGCTCGGGTCCGCCGTGTTGAGTTTCAGGCCATCATGAAGCCGACGCGGCAGATCAGGGTTTGCCAGGAATGGTCTGCCGAACGCAATGATGTCAGCGCGGCCCGAGGTCAGCGCTTGTTCGGCGGAGTCGGCATCATATCCGCCCGCAAGTATCAACACGCCGTTCCAGGTGTGGCGCAGTTGGGCGATGATCGCGTCCCAGCGCGGGTCGAAATGTTCGTCCTTGACTGTGCCGACCATCGCTGGCTCGACCAAGTGGAGGTACGCCAGATCCCATTGGTTGAGCGCTTCGACAAGGTGGCCGAACGTCGCCTCTGGGGTGTCATCGCCCATGCCCATGAAGCGCCCCATCGGCGTCAGGCGTACGCCAACGCGCTCGGCACCGACTTCTTCAGCAACTGCCGCAACCACTTCCAGCAGAAAACGCGCGCGATTCTCCACGCTGCCGCCATAGGCATCGTCACGCTGGTTGCTGTTGCTGTTGAGAAACTGGTCGAGCAGGTAGCCATTACCGGCATGAATTTCCACGCCGTCCATGCCCGCATTCAGCGCGTTGCGCGCGGCCAGGCGGTAGTTCTCGACGATGTCTGCGATTTCCGCCGTTTCCAGAGCGCGCGGCACGGGTACATCACCCCAGACGCCGTTGCCGTTTTCATCGACGATAAAAGTCTTGCCGGGCACCGGCAGAGCGCTAGGTGCTACGGGCAGGCCGGCGTCGGGTTGAAAGCTGGGATGGGAAACACGACCGACGTGCCACAGTTGCATGAAGATTAACCCGCCGGCCTCGTGCACCGCGGTGCTGACTTCTCGCCACCCCTGGACTTGTCCCGGGGTGTAGATGCCCGGCGTCCACGCGTAACCCTGAGCCTGGCGAGAGATTTGTGTGGCTTCGGTGATGATCAGCGCCGCGCTGGCACGTTGGCGGTAGTACTCGGCGTTCATGGCCGTCGGCACATCGCCCGGTTGGCCGGCGCGTGAGCGAGTCAATGGCGCCATGGCGACGCGATGGGCAAGGGTGTAAGGACCAAGTGCGATGGGTTGGAACAAACGACGGGTCATGGGTAGCTCCAGATTTTAATGAGTGGGATTCAAACGCAGCAGCAGGGGTGCGAATCAGTGCAGATAAATTAACCGGGGGCCGCGAGGGTGATAATCCGTGACCGACGCCACGCTGTTTTGCGCATGACGCAATGGCGCCCATGCTCATCACCGATGAACACGGGCGTGGCTCAGGCTGGTTGTGTCGAGCGGGTCAGCGGCAGGTTCAGCCAGCGGCGCCCGGTCGCATTGGCGACGGCATTGCCAAGGGCGGCGGCCATCGGGCCCTGCACGATTTCAGCGGCACCGAGGAAGGGTTGTCCGGGCTGGTCGAGCAAATGCACATCGACTTGTTTTGGCAGTTGGGTGAAACGCAGAATCGGATAATCGCTCCAGTCGTAGCTGTGAATGCCCCCTGCGTCGTAAGCGACTTTTTCGTATAGGGTCCAGCTGGCAGACTGCACGATTCCGCCCTCGATCTGATTGCGCAGGCCATCGGGAGTGACGATCTGGCCGACGTCCACCGCCGTGACCACATGATCGATGCGGATCTCGCCGCTCTGCGGATGCACCCGCAGCTTCACCGCGATAGCGCAGTAACCCATGATGTTTTTATAGCGGGCAAAGGCGAAACCGATGCCTGCGCCGGGCTCGCTGCTTTTTTGCGGCCAGCCGATAGCATCACGTACACGTTCCACGACCGCGCGGGCACGTGGGTCGCTCAGATGGGTCAGACGCAAAGCGACCGGGTCGATTCCGGCCTTGATCGCCAACTCGTCAATACTCGCCTCGATGGCGAATATATTGATATGCGCACCGAGCGAACGCATGGCCGAGGTGCGAAAGGGCATTTCGGTGACAAAGTTCATGTTGATGCGCGTCGAGTTCAGGTCGTACAGCGGCACCGCGTTGCGATCACCATCCCCTTCGGGCTGGGCGATCGGCACCGACGGCGCAGAGGTGTAGGGCTGCGCCAGCAGGCGTGCCGGCAACAGGCGTCCGGCGTTGACGATGCGTTCGTTGTGCGGAGTGGTCCATAGCTCGTAGGCCCAGTCCTGCAAGCGGCCCTGCGTGAGGCCGGCGTCGACCTCAGTGACCATTGCCGAGCTATAGGGCTCCCAAAGATTTTCCTGTTCGCGCATCCATTGCACGCGCACCGGCGTACCGGGCACGCGCATGGCAATCAATGCGGCATCGGCGGCGGCATCATCGGCACCGTTGTGCCCGTAACACCCTGAGCCCTCGGTATGAATGCAGCGCACCCGCGCAGAGGGCAGGCGCAGCATTTCGGCAATGCCGGCGCGCAGCGGGTAAACGCCTTGGGTGTGGGTCCAGACGGTGAGATCACCGTCCTTGAACCAGGCCACCGCACACGATGGGCCTATCGAACCATGCATCAGATATTGCTTGGTTACCCGCGCCTGGAAACGCGTGCCGGCCTCGCCGCTTGGCGTGCCGTTGTTACTGATTGGATAGCGCCGCGAGGGCAGGCGTTTGAGCAGGCCATGAATCTCCACCGCCTCTGGAATCGCCTCGCCGCCGCTCCATTGCGCAACTTCGCTGGCACTGCGCATGGCTTTGATCGCTTGCCACTCATCACGGGCGACCACCGCCAGATAATTTCCGTCGCGGATCACCTTGACCACGCCAGCCAGCGCCTCGATGGACGCTTCATCGAATGCTTGCAGCATGCAGCCCGGACGCGGAGGGCGGATCACCCGCGCATGCAGCATGCCCGGCAGGCGCATGTCCTGGACGAATGCCGCGCCGCCGCTGACTTTCGCCGGGATGTCGAGGCGCGGCAACGAATGCCCGATCAGTTTGAAGTCGGCGGTGGCCATCGCCGGTGACTGAGCCTTGGCGTATTGGTGCAAATCGACATGCTTGACCGCCTCGGCGTAACTCATCCGCTGACCGGCTGGACCTTCGATCGTACCGTTGCGGGTGCTCAGCAGCGCCCCATCGACATGCCAACTGCGCGCAGCGGCATCGACGAGCATTTCTCGCACCTGCGCGGCAGCGTTATACAACGCGGTACCGCTATCGAAAATGCTGTGGCTGCCGGCGGTGTAGCCTTCGTTGGGCGTCAGCTCAGTGTCGGCGGTGAGCAAGTCGATAGATGTTGCCGGCACCTGCAAACGCTCGGCGGCAATTTGCAGCAGTGCGGTTTTCACCCCGGTGCCCAATTCGACCTTACCGGTGTAGACGGTAATGCCGTCGGCGCCAATGCGGATCCAGGCGTCGAGATAGGGGTTGGTGCGCAGGCTTCCGGGGAGGTCGGGGGCGAGTACCACGGTGCCGAGCGTATCGACTTCCGTATCAGCCAAAACGCGCCGCGCCACCGGCATCAGGGTGAACGCCATCAGCAACGCACCGCCGCGCAGGAAGGCGCGCCGACTCGGGTTCAAACCATTCGACTCACTCATGTCAGGCTCCCGTTTTGCCCGGCCACCTGTTTGATCGCCTCGATGATCCGCAAGTGCGTACCGCAGCGGCACAGGTTGCCGGCCATGTGTTCGCGAATGGTGGTCTCGTCCGGGTGTCGATTGCGTTCAAGCAACGCTTGCGCGCGCATCAGCATGCCCGCAATGCAGTAGCCGCATTGCGCGGCCTGTTTCTCGATGAACGCCGCTTGCAGAGGGCCAGGTTTTTCCGCGCTGCCGAGGCTTTCCACGGTGCGGATTCTTTTGCCATCGAGGCCGGCGCAGGGCGTCAGGCAGGCGAACACCGGCTGATCATCGACGATCACCGTGCAGGCGCCGCATTGACCGAGACCGCAACCGTACTTGGCGCCGTTGAGGTTCAAGTGATTGCGCAGCGCATACAGCAGTGGCATGTCCGGCTCCAGCTCAAGCGGTTGGACGGCTCCGTTGACGTTGAGAATGATCTGGCTCATTTCGTCTCCTGACGTAACGCTTCAATAGTGGAAGAGAGTTCGGCCCAAGGCTGATCGGGTCTGGCTTGCTGGCGCAGATACGCGGCGAGGGCGCCGAGTTGCGCGTTGTCTAGGCTGGCGGCGAACGCAGGCATCACCGGGCCGGGCGATCCGGGCGTGGCGGACAAGCCTTCGAGCACGGTTTTGAGGAAGTTGCGTGGACTGGCCGCTTGCAGCGCCGAGGTGCTTTGCAGTCCCGGGCGACCATCGATTACGCGCATCGGCGCCGCCGGGCCATGGCACCCGGCGCAGGCGGCGCTGAAGAGCAGGGCGCCGGTCGCATGGCCTGCCGGTTCACTGGCGGGCGTCTTCGACGGCGTCTGCGTCGCTGTGTGCGGACTCTCCAGGCTGAGCAGGAATTCGGCAATCGCTTCGGCTTCACTGGCTGGCAAGCGTGCCAGACTCAAGCTGACCGGACGCATCGGGCCGGCGGGCGTACCGTGGCCATCGACTATGTCTGCGCGCAGATAGCCAACCAGTTGCTCGCGACTCCACGGGTTGTCGCGTTGGCCCAGACCGACCAGCGCTGGTGCTTGCCAGCCGTCAACGCTGCCGCCCTGCAAATATTCCGATGATTTTTCCGCGCCGATCAGGTTCAGCGGCGAATGACAGCCGGCGCAATGGCCCGGGCCGTCGACCAGATAACGCCCGCGATTCCACGCCTCGTTGCGCTGTGCTACCGGCGTCAGTGGCTCTCCGTGCAGGTACAGCAAGTTCCAGAACGACACCAGTGGGCGAATGTTCATCGGAAAATTCATCTGGTTTTGCTTGGCCGGCGCGTGCACGGCGGGACCGCTCATCAAGTAGGCATAGGCGTCGGCGATGTCTGCTTCGCTCATGCGCCGGTAGTGTACGTAGGGGAACGCCGGATAGAGGAAGTGGCCATCGCGAGCAATGCCCTGACGCATCGCCCGTTCGAACGCCGGCATTGACCACAGGCCAATACCGGTCTGCGCATCCGGGGTGATGTTGGTGCTGAACAGGGTGCCGAACGGCGTCACCAGCGGCAGCCCACCGGCCAGATATTCACCGCCGGGGCGGGTATGGCAGACCGCACAATCACCTGCCTCGACCACCCGCGCCCCCCGTTGCAACTGCGCGGCATCGAATGTCGTCGGGCGTTCGATGGGCGCAATCGGCGGGCGCCACATCAGCAAAACGGCGCCGATCAGGCCGAGCACGGCGACCAGCGCCACGCAGATCCATAGCGTTTTGGATTTCAGGTAGTGGCTGTTCATGGGACGGAGAAAAACGCGGCAGGCAATAGCAGAACGGATGGGATACGGGTCATGAAAACGCTCCTTGTGACGGCCGGGGAAGGGCGCCGACCTGGACGACTGCGCCAAGGGCCAAAGCGTAGAGAAACCACCAGCACTGGAGAATAAGCGGCGCACGCAACAGCGTGTTGCGTCAGAAGCAATGCCTGTGACGTTGCGCGGGACGCATCACTGCGTTGCCTGCCACATGGATTCTGCGCATCGACACATGGCCGTAGCCTTGGCACCACTTTCTTGAACTTAATGAGGTGTCATCATGCTCCCGGGCAACCCGGCCGTTGCGACCAACGCCGAACAGTCGGCGTCACTTTCCGGCCTGATGGTCGCGTTCCTGGCGTTCTGCTGTGGTGCGGTCGTGGCCAATCTCTATTACGCTCAGCCGATCGTTGAGCTGATTGCACCGCAGATCGGGCTGTCCAGCACCAATGCCAGCCTGATCGTTTCGCTTACGCAGTTTGGCTACGCGCTGGGCCTGTTGCTGCTGGTGCCGCTGGCCGACCTGATGGAAAACCGCCGTTTGGTGGTCGGCTTCACCCTCGCGGCGAGTGTCACGTTGTTGTGCGCCGGCCTGACCCATTCGCCGTCGATGTTCCTGGTGCTGTCTTTGCTGATCGGCCTGACGTCGGTGGCCGTGCAAATCCTTGTACCGCTGGCGGCGCACTTGGCGCCCGAGGCCAGCCGTGGCCGCGTCGTCGGCAATATCATGAGCGGTCTGCTGTTGGGAATTCTGTTGTCGCGGCCACTGTCGAGCCTGTTGGTCGAAGTGTTCGGCTGGCGCGGGGTGTTTTACAGCGCTGCGGCCCTGATGGCGGTCATCGCTCTGATTACCGCAGTGGCACTGCCGCGTCGGCTGCCAACTCATAAAGCCACATATGCTGCGTTGATCGGTTCGGTGTTTGCCTTGGCCCGGCGTTATCCGGTGTTGCGTCAGCGCTCGCTGTATCAAGGGCTGCTATTTGCCAGTTTCAGCCTGTTCTGGACCCTCGCACCGATTGAACTGATGCGTCACCACGGCTTCACTCAGTCACAAGTGGCGATCTTCGCGTTGGTCGGTGCGGTGGGGGCCATTGCGGCGCCGATTGCCGGGCGTCTGGCCGATGCCGGACATGGTCGCCGTGGCACGTTGGTCGCGTTGTGGCTGGCGCCGGTGTCGCTGTTGATCGCCGCGCTACCGGGCAGTGGCTATATCTGGCTGGTGGTGTGTGCGGTGCTGCTGGATTTCGCCGTGCAATTGAACATGGTGCTCGGCCAGCGTGAGGTGTACGCCCTCGATCCACACAGCCGTGCGCGCCTTAACGCGGTGTACATGACCAGCATTTTCGTCGGCGGCGCGGTGGGGTCTCTGGTCGCGAGCCCGCTGTACGAGCATTTCGGCTGGAACCTGTCCGCCGTCGCGGTGGCTCTACTGCCAGCGCTCGCGCTCGGGCTGTTCCTGAGCCGCAAGGCCGATGTCTGAAAAACCGGCGGGTGCGTTCAAGCACGGCGGTACAAGACGACGGGCGAGCAGTGATGCACAATCATCCGCGTTCCCTTTCGACCGGACCCCGCTTATGGACAAGTTGCTGGCACTGAAGATGTTTGTTGAAACCGTGCGCTGCGGGGGCTATTCCTCGGCAGCGCGCAAACTCGGGATTTCAACGTCGTCAGTGACACGGCAAGTGGCTGGGCTGGAACACGAGCTTGGCGCGAGCCTGCTCAATCGCACCACGCGTAACACCAGCGTGACCGTTGCCGGCCAGACCTATTTCGAAAAAGCCGTGGCAATTCTCGAAGCTATCGATGAAGCCGATGCCGTAGTCGCTGATCGTGGCAGCGAAGCGCAGGGCCGCCTGCGCATCAGCGTGCCGGTGGAGTTCGGTCGACGTCTTATCGCGCCGCACCTGAGTCGCTTGCTCGAGCGGCATCCGGGTCTTGAGATCAGTCTGTCGCTGAGCGATCAGGTCAGTGACCTGCTCAGCGAGCAGATCGATGTTTCGGTCCGGTTGGGATCGTCCGTGGTCAGTGAAGACATTGTCAGCAAACGCGTGGGACATTTCGAACGGTGGGTGGTGGCCAGTCCGGATTATCTGGGCCGGAGTGGGGCGCTGTGTCACCCACGGGATTTGCTTGAGCATCAATGCCTGCGTTTCGACTACGGGGGCACACACCAGCACTGGACCTTTCAAAATGAAGAAGCGCCCATTCAGCTCAGCGTCCACGGGCGCCTGCAAAGCAACAATGCCGACATCCTGCGCGAAGCTGCCATCGGCGGAGGCGGGGTGGCGTTGCTGGCTGACTGGCTGGTGCGCGATGATGTGGCAGCCGGCCGGCTGACCCGGTTACTTGAGCATTACGAGGTCAATCCCGGCAGTGCCAGCACTTGCATCAACGCGTTGTATTTACCCAATCACCGTGGGTCCAGCCGGATCAATGTATTTATCGATTTTCTCAAGGAAATCCTCAGTCTCAATCCCTGTACCACGTAAACTGAGTAGCCGTTTCCAGCTAACTTGTCCACAGTCCTCGGTGCTTTATGCAAGCCTTGGCCGCCCGGCGAAGCCTGGTTGCTGACTTGATGGGTGTCCTGGCGTCGCCACGGCGTCTATCACGGAAAGTGAGTTACAACCGCCGCCGAAACGCCTCGAGAATTTCCCGGGTGCCTTTTTTCATCTGCAATTGCGCAATGGCCTCCAGTGGGTGCCAAAGGCAATCGCTGATTTCATTCTGTGGCCGGGCCGCCGTCGAGTCGCTGACTGACGCTTCGAATACGTGATGCTCGGTTTGCCCGTCACTGATTCGCATCAGGTAGAGCAGGTTCTCGACGTCCAGGCCCGTTTCCTCTGCCAATTCCCGGATGGCTGCCCCGGAATGGGTCTCGCCAGGTTCGACGGTACCGCCGGGTAGCGCCCAACGGCTGTTGGCTTTGCGAACCAGCAGGACGTGGCGATTATCTTCGCAGATGACGGTCGCTCGAATTTTCATGAGGGTGCTTAATCCGTGACTGTCATTGAACTGAAATATAACTGCAATATTCGAGCCTGGCATCAGTTGCTGGTTCAAATATCGCTTTTTCAGTGTCCTATCCGTATGACCACGACGGGGCGGGAATGGCTGAGTTCATTTTGAGGCTGTCATCATTCCAGTCGGTCTTCCCTACCGTCAGCACCAGGCTTTCGACCGGCTATCGCCTCAAAGGGAATCAGCTTCGAAAAAATGAATCCATGTTGGGTGCAATGGCTGGCCCCGGTAGGGGAAAGGACAGACAAATGACCACCGTTGAAGACTTCAAGATCAAATCCCACGAACTCCTGGTGGAGCTCGATGCGGCAACAGCGGAAATGATGAAGCTCATATGTGTCCATCAGATGAGCGGATCGACTTGGGATGAGGCGGTCAAGCGTCAACATGAAGCCTATGAGCAATGGGTTGCTTATCTGAATGAGCGGGGGTAGCTGCCATCCAAGCGCTATGGGTGAAAATCTTTGAACGGCGCCTGAACGGCTGTGCCTAATCCTTGGACCAACAAGAGGATTAGACCATGTCTGAATTAGCCAGTTACTTCTGGATCGCTGTTGCGGTGCTTTTGCTGCTCGTGGATCTGTGGGCGATTGTCAGTGTCTTTCGAAGCGACAAGTCAGCCGGGACCAAGGCCGGCTGGGCGCTACTGCTGATCATCCTGCCGGTGTTGGGCCTGGTCATCTGGGGCGTAGCCGGGCCTCGTGGCGTCAAAGAGGGGCCGTCGTCACCGGAGCACAGCAAGGGCTAGCAATGAACAAGCTGCGCTGCACGCGCCGGCCCGTCACTGGTTTTTCCACTCGCCGCCGGTGCTCTCGCAATCTTGCTGGGCCTGTTGCAGATGCTCGACACCGTAGTAGTACCACGTCACTTTTGCATTGTCGGGAAGGTTGGCCGATCCACCGTGCTTGTCTTTGCTGGTTGAGCGCGGGTTGGCCAACGCTTCCTGGGTCAGTCTGGCCTGGCAGGTCGCCACATGTCCCTCGGCACAACGCTCGACTTTACGCTTTTGGGTACTGAGCGTTCCCTTGCTTTCGTTGCTGCAAGACCAATCCAGGGTTTCGGCGGGCACGCCTTTGTATTCGTAGCAGCTATGGCTTTCGATCACCGGAACCGACTGGCTCTGGGACTGGGTGATGACGTCGCAGCCTTGGGCCATGACAGCGGCGGGGCTCGCACAAGCGATCAATAGCAGGATTCTGGCATTCATGTGGTTCTCCCTTTGCGGCTTTTGCACCGGTGCCTATCCATTTCGAGGCGCAAAAAATGTCCGCGTTCCATCAGTTTTCCAACCGGTAGAACTCAATGGGAAACACCTCTGACGTAGCGTGTCAGCGGAACTTGGGCAGCGGCGGCTCAGCGGGCTTGAGTGACATCAACGCGCTCTGGATCGACGGGGCGTCCTTGTCGATGTCGTTGAGTCGGTCGCGGATACGCACTGCGGTAGGGTGCCCGCCTTGGTGGTCGACCCAATCGGCGATTTCCTTGCAGGCTGCCGTGAGCCTGGCCTGGCGGGATTCCAGCAGGGTGAGCAGGGTGGTGATGGACTCTTTTTCAGACATGTCACACCTCCATTCAGGGTTGATGAGGCAGCACAAAACCCGCCAGGGGGCGGGTCGTGCTGTGGTTTAAGCGTAGTTGAGTTATTTCGGATTTGTCGAAGAATCCGGCGCCCGGCCTGACAACCGGCGCGCCGGAAACGGTACACGTTATTTCAGCCGGACTCCTTGACCCAGGTCGGCGCGACACTCGCCCGCCAGCGTACATCGGTAATGCCGTATTTTTCCGCAAGGGGCTTGGAAACCCGCTTGACCTTCTCCCTGCCGAATTTCGGTATGCGCCCGACCCCCGCGTCGCAACTGGCCCAATGCCAAGCCTCGGAATTATTCATCACTTCTGCGCGAATAATGAATGACTTGGGCTCGCCATGGAGCATGTAGTCAATGATGTAAAGCGATGGCCCGCCCATAAATCCTCCCTAATATAGTCCTATACGGATGGATACAAAGGCATTCGGAAAATTCCATCGAATTTCCAGACGGTCAAATTAAAACCGCCAAGCTCAAGTGCGGGGGGGCAACAGTAAATGTTGCGACAACCATTATTTACAGCAAGGAACCAAACCCGGTTACCCTTCTCCAAGGTGGGCTTCAACACTGTCGGCCAGGGATCAAAGGCGAAACAACGCGGCACCAACTAAAGGCAAAACATGAAAAAAATCGCCGGGGTCCTGTTCATCGCAGCCCTCGCCATCGGTTTGTCGGGCTGCATTGGCGCCCCCATCGAACTGACACCGCAAACCGAACAACGCTTGCACGAACAACCTCCGATCCGTTTCCTGCTGACATTCGATGATGGTCCCAGCGCCTCGTCTATCTGGAACCCTAGCCTGGAGGTGCTGGACGCACTCGCAGACAACCCGGTACAGCCCGGCATCAAGGCCGTGTTTTTTCTACAGACACGTGGGCCGCGGGCTGGCGGCAGTGATATCGGCCGCTCGGTGATGCGTCGTCAGCAGCAGGAAGGTCATGTGCTGGGTTTTCATACGGCGACCTACTGGCACACCAATCATCGGTTCCTGAGCCCTGATGAGCTGGAACAATCGCTCACCCACGGTGGGAGTGATATTGCCGCCATGACCGGTGCGGCACCGTCGCTGGTCAGGCCACCCTTCTGGAGTTTCGACAGGCGCACCGCAGCGGCCTACCGGCAACATGGCCTGCATATCCTGTTGACCGACCTGAGCGCCAATGACGGTAAGGTCTGGGGCATCACGATGAGCCCTCGGCGACGGATCAACCTGACCCGACAACTCTCCGAGGTGCGCGAGCGCATCGCCGCCGGGCAACTGCCAGCGGTGGACGGGGTCATCCCGGTGGTGGTGACCTTCCACGACATCAATCGTTATACCGCCCGACATGCCCGCGAATACCTGCAGATCCTGCTCGACAGCGCCAAGGCGACCGGCATGAGGACCGCCGCCAGGCCGTTCTATGATGACCACCAGGCCTTGGAGCGAGCGGCCTTGGCCCGGACGGTCGATCACAGCGCTGAGCCCGTCCATTTGCCGGGGCTGTGGGACTGGTTGTGGGATTCGGATTCCCACTGAGGGCGGCCACGGGGCCGCAGGCGTCGCGACGTCCGGTCGGCACCCGTGGGTCATCAGCGTGTATGGTAGGCGATGCACCCTTGTTGAACTCGGAGGTGATCATGAGTACTGCGATGATGACGAAAATGCACATCAACGGTTATGACGTGCTCAGCGTGAACAGCGGCCCATGGAGAGTCTGTACCCAGGCTGACCGGTTGGGCTCTTTTGCTTCTCGCGAGGAAGCGTTGGCCTACGCGGCTGCGTTGCCGACCCGGAGAAGCCGTAGCGGCCGGCCTGTAAACACCAAATAGGTGGATGTTCGCCAATACTGTTTAGTCGACAAACCCGTGGCGAGGGAGCTTGCTCCCGCTTGAGTGCGAAGCGCTCACAAAAGGGGCTGCTGCGCAGCCCAGCGGGAGCAAGCTCCCTCGCCACAGGGGCTGCGACACAGTCAGGCGTGCGCCAGCTCCAGCGGGATCTCCAGGGTAAACAGGGCACCTTGCCCCGGTCCATCGCTATGGACATGGAGGCGGCCATTCATTTCAACCGCCGCGAGGGCGCAGCTGTGCAGGCCGAAGCCATGGCCGTCCTTGCGGGTGGTGAAACCATGGTTGAAGATGCGCGCCAGGTTCTCAGGGGAAATGCCTTCGCCGCGATCCTTGACGCTCAGGCACAGCGTGGTTTCATCCAGAATACGGATCCCCAGGGTCATTTCCCGCGGATGCTCGCTGATGTGCGACATCGCGAATTTGGCGTTGCTGATCAAGTTGATCAGGATCAGCAATAACCGATGCTTGTCCCCCATGATCGCGGGAACGTTCTGGTAATCCTTGATGACGGTGACGTGGTGCCGGCTCAGGGCGCCCGAGTTCATGCGTAGCGCATCTTCGAACAGGTCGCTGATATTGAGCGGTTCGATCAGCCTGGCGGCCCCTGCGTAAGTCTGTTGGGTCGTGACGATTTCCTTGATGTGATCGATGCTCTTGGTCAACTGTGCCAATTCATCGATAAGCAGTCTCTGTTCGGCGGCAATGGAGTCGACCAACTCGTTGAAGTAACGCGGCAGCAACCGGCCTTTTTCATCGAAGGTCATGAACCGGCCAAGATCTTCGGCG
This sequence comes from Pseudomonas sp. FSO-7, assembly GCF_059579345.1. NCBI lineage: Bacteria > Pseudomonadati > Pseudomonadota > Gammaproteobacteria > Pseudomonadales > Pseudomonadaceae > Pseudomonas > Pseudomonas sp. FSO-7. The sequence continues at coordinate 3,244,891 of NZ_CM184193.1, forward strand.
TGTTCATTCATCATATTGACCGCTTTCGTGAGTCCGAGCGTTTTGCTGCTCCTCAGTTTGCGGGTCACCAACTCGGCAGAAATATTGACGCTGTTGAGCACATTGCCGACGTTGTGCAACACATTCGTCGCGATTTCGGCCATGCCCGCCATTCGCGCCGCATCCACCAGTTCGCGTTCGGCTTCCATCAACTCACGGGTACGCTCCTGCACGCGCTCTTCCAGGCGTTCGTTGGACGATTGCAACGCTTGGTTGAACTGATTGATCACGGCATAGCTGCGAACCAGCCGCACCGCCAGGTAGATCATCAACAGGGCCATCAGGCTGGCGCACACCGCCAGGTAGATGTGGTATTGACGGTCGGTTGCGGCGGTCCTGCGCTGGGTCTCGTTCAGCAGCTCATTGATGCTGTCCAGTTCCTGGGCAACCGGAATGACACTGATGCGGTCAAGCAGGTCATTGACCATCGGTTGCTCCTGGACAATGGTCTTGACGTGCTGGGTCAGGGTCATGAACGGCGCCTGATAGGTCGCGGGCAACTGGCGAATGTACGGCTCCAACTCAGTTAACTTGCCTTGCACTTCCTGGGCTTTGTCCGTCGTGACATAAAGCGCGAATTCCAGTGTTGTCAGGGTCAACTCAAGCACATTGGACGCCACGGTCAGACGCTCCATGGGGCTCTCGACAGGCATGTCCATGAGCAGCGTTTGAATCTGGTCTTCGACCTGCGGCAGCGTATCCAGGGACGTGCGCAGCTGGGCGTTGTGTTGTTCGAATTGCTCCACCAGCAAGGTCTTGTTCTTGACGGCATTCACATAACCCTTGCGCCGGGACGCCCAAAGCACCGCCAAGGGGCCGGAGTTATTGAGCCGCTCCAACTGCTGCCAGCGACTGTCGGCCTCCGGTGGTGGGGTCAGTGACAGGTTGTTGTTGATGCCGATCTTTTTCCTCAGGATCTTGACGTTCCAGTTCGCGTCGGATTGTTTGAGTTGACGAATGAAGTCGCGGGATTCGAAGTAGGTCGACGAGTCGTACGTGTATGACTTGATTAAAAAGAATATCAGTGCGGAAAACACAATAAGCGCGACGGCCAACAGGGCGGGCCATTTATATTTTTTGATCAGAGTGGTCACGCTACTCTCCTGTTAAGGGGGCTTATCGAAGGAGTTGGTGAATTCGCGAGGAGAGGGAGGTGCTCAAGGCATGAGCCGAAGGGGAGGCAGGGTAATCGTCGTACCGTGGTTCGTATCGGTCTGCTTTTGCCTGGGTACACGTTGAGCTCCCTGCTAACGATGAACGTCGGGTTCATTGCCGAGTGTAGCGTTACGAGAGGGGCGATGCTTGCGAGGGCGCTCCGCGATGGAGCAGGCGCGGCCGGGCAGGCCGCGCCCGTGGCGTTACTTGATGTCGATGAAGGGCAGGGCGCTGTTCGGCAGCACGGTGGTGGGCAGCACGCCATTCCAGCGTTCGGCCTTGGTCAGTTCCACCAGGTTCTGGTTGCTGGCCAGGGCCTGGGCCCGCGCCTTGATGGCCTCGGCTTCGGCTTTGCCGCGCAGTTCGGTAGCCAGCGCGTCTGCCTTGGCCTGGGCCACTTGCGAATCAGCTTCCGCCTGGGCCTGGGTCACGCGGATCTGCGCCTGGACCTGCTCGGTGGCGAGCTGTTGTTCGCGGGTCTTGACCTGGACTTCCGCAGCCATGCGCGCTTCGATGGCTTTTTCGTAGGCGTCACTGAAATCGATGTTTTCGACCTGGACGCTGTCGATGATCACGGGCCCGGTAATGGTGGCCTTGATGGCCGTGGAAATATCGTTGACCAGTTGGACGCGGTTCTGCACGGCAGCCACGGCGTTGAACTTGCCAAAGACGTTTTCCACCTGGGTCGGCACCTGGCGGCTGATCATCCGGTCGCGGATGCCTTCAAGGTCCTTGAACTGGGTGTAGACCTTCGCCACATCGGAAGGGGCGATATGCCAGGACACGGACACCTTGAGTTGGGCGGACTGTTGATCCTTGCTGTAGGCCTGCAGGTCTTCGTAAGCGGTGACCTGGCTCTGGACGCTGATCATGCGGACGGATTCGATGAAGGGTGTCTTGAAGGACAGTCCCGGTTCAACCACCCCGACCAGCGCCCCGTTGCGCAGCAGCACACCTCGCTCGGTCTCGTCGACTGTGTACCAACTGCCGAACAATACACACAACAGGACGATGCCCAGGATTGCAGCAACGATGGAGCCGATGGTTTTGCTGGTCACTTTTCTTTCCTTGAGTGGCGGGGTGGGGTTTGCCATAGCGATCTCCAATGCTGAAGCTGCAATAGGTATTCCGAATGCCGGACACGAAAAAGCCCTGAATAATCAGGGCTTTGACGTTAGAAGATGGCGGAGGCGATGGGATTCGAACTCATGGACCTGTTACAGTCGACGGTTTTCAAGACCGTTGCCTTAAACCACTCGGCCACACCTCCGTATTGCGTTGCGGGCGCCATAATACCCGAATGAAACACACTGTCAAACTCTCTACGTAGCTTGTTACAGAGCGTCTGTTATGATCCTTGCCACTGAATGTTTCAAAACCGGAGGAGTGTCGCCATGCGCGAACAGGATTACGCAGTGAACAACAGCGTGCAGGCTGAGCAGCTAGAGGTTAGCCGCGTCCTGCGCAACACTTATGGCCTGCTGGCACTCACACTCGCTTTCAGCGGTGTGATGGCCTACGTCGCACAACAGATGCGGGTGGGTTACCCGAATATCTTCGTCGTGCTGATCGGTTTCTATGGCCTTTTCTTTCTTACCAACAAACTCCGTGATTCGGCCTGGGGCCTGGTGTCGACTTTCGCCCTGACCGGCTTCATGGGCTTCCTGCTCGGCCCGATCCTCAATCGCTACCTGCAAATGCAGGGCGGCGCCGAAGTGGTCAGCTCGGCCTTTGCAATGACCGCCCTGGTATTTGGTGGCTTGTCGGCCTATGTGCTGATTTCCCGCAAGGACATGAGTTTCCTCGGCGGTTTCATCACCGCGGGTTTCTTTGTCCTGATGGGGGCCGTGCTGGCCAGCTTCTTCTTCCAGATCAGCGGCCTGCAACTGGCGATCAGCGCCGGCTTCGTGCTGTTCTCGTCGGTCTGCATCCTGTATCAGACCAGCGCCATCATCCACGGCGGTGAGCGTAACTACATCATGGCGACTGTCAGCCTGTATGTATCGATCTACAACCTGTTCGTCAGCTTGCTGCAGCTGTTTGGCCTGATGGGTCGTGACGACTGATTGCCTTTGTGATGGGTGAAGAGCCGCTTCGGCGGTGAGGCTGTTCACATAGAAGAAACGGCGTTTTTCAGAAATGAAAGGCGCCGTTTTTTTTGGAGAGGAGGCGCATGCCGACATTTATGTGGCTGAGCCACCGCCATCGCGAGCAGGCTCGCTCCCACAGGGGAACGCGGTCTCACCAAGAGCCAGCGCGGCGGGCCCACGGAGCAATGCCTTCGTTCAGGCATGCCGAGCCTAGGCGAGGCACCAAGTGGTGGGGCAGAAGCGTTTTGCTCACTTTTGACTGGGCCGGCTTCCGGGCTTTTCAAAAGTGAGCCGCTGTAAGAGCGGAACCGCCAGTGGCCGTGACCGCAGCAACGGATATACTCACAAAACCAACACACAAACCCAGCTCAGTAAACCTGCGAACGCAACAACTGCTCGATCGTGTCAATCAGCTCGTCATAGGCCACCGGCTTGCCAATGTGCTGATCGAACCCCGACTGCCGGGACTTCTGCATATCCACAGACGCCCCATACCCCGTCAACGCAATGGCCGGGATGTGTTTGGCATGGGGCAACTGACGCAACGCCTGCATCAACTCGTGCCCGTTCATCACCGGCATGCCCAGGTCGGAAATCACCACATCGAAACGGGCATCCCGGGCACTTTGCAGCGCTTCTTGCGGCAGGTCGAAGGCGAGGACCTGGGCGTCTTCCATCTCCAACAGCAGCTTGAGGGTCTCCAGCACCTCAGGGGAATCGTCCACCAACAGGATGGTCAGGCCGCTCAGTCGACCGGAGTGCTCACCGCCGGAGGCTTGCTTGGCGAGTGATTCTTCAACCTTGCTCAAGGGCAGGCGGAGGGTAAACGTGCTGCCCTTGCCCAACCCGGCGGACTTGACCTCGACGCTGCCACCATGAGCCTCTGCCAGTTGTCGCACCAAGGACAGGCCGATGCCCAGCCCTTCGCGTTGATGGGTCGCATGCTGCGTCTCGGCCTGGCCGAACAGGTCGAACACTTCGTTCAAGTGCTCGGCTTCGATGCCCACGCCGGAGTCCTTGACGTCCAGTTGCGCCATGCTGCCGTCCTGGCTGGCGATCAATTGCACGCGCCCACCGTTGGGTGTGAATTTCAGGGCATTGTTCACCAAATTCCAGATGACCTGCTCCAACCGGGTCGGGTCGGCGTTGATGATCAGCTCGCCGCCAGGGCCTTCGGGCAGTTCCAGGGTCACCTTGTTCGGGTGGTTGTCATTGATCACCACCCTATAGATGTCCTGGAGCACCCGAGCCAGGTCCACGGCCTGGCGCTTGAGCTTGAGCTTGCCGGTGCGTACCCGCGCCACGTCCAGTAAGTCATCGATGATGCGCGCCTGGCTGGCCACGGCGTCGCAGATGGTGTTGACGGCCTTGGCCGCCGCGCTGACGGTCTTGGTCGCGGGCAAGCGCCGTAACAACTCGGCGTTGAGCTGGATCAGGTTCAGCGGGTGCTTGAGTTCGTGGGACATCACCGCAAAAAACTCGTCCTTCAGATGGCTGGAGTTCTGGGTTTCCATCAGCTGTTGGGTCTGTTCTTCGTGCAGGCGCTTGTGGCCGGTCAGGTCGCGGGAGATTTTCACGTAGCCGTGCAGATGCTCGCCTTGCAGCAGGGTGACCTCGCCGCTGCAAAAGAAACGGCTGCCGTCCTTGCGCGGGTGCCAGCGCTCGTCTTCGCTGCGCCCAATGGTCCGGGCCGTCCTCAGTTCGCTTTCCGGCACGCCGTCGGTACGGTCCTGGGGCGAGAAGATGAAGTCGTAATACGTGCCCTCGGCTTCGGTCTTGGAATGGCCGAAGATCAATTCGGCACCGGTGTTCCAGTGGGTGATCACGCCATGCTCATCCAGCAGGATGATCGCGTAGTCCCGGGTGCTTTCGGCCACCAGTCGCATGCGTTCTTCTCCCAGGCGCAACTCTTCTTCGGCCTCCCGGCGCTTGCTGATGTCGATGAAGGTCAATACGGTGCCGTCGATATGATCCTCGCTGGAGCGGTACGGCAGCAGGCGGGCGATATACCAGCGGCCATCGTTGCTGCTGACTTCCCGTTCGATCATGTTCAAGGATTCGAACACTTGGGTGGCGTCCGAGGCCATGTCCGCGTAGTCCAGGCGATGGGTGATGTCCAGCAGTGAGCGCCCGGTGTCCACGGGCAGCATGCTGAAGATTTCCGTCGCCCTTGGTGTGAACCACTTGATGCGCACGCTGCGGTCGATGAACACCGTGGCGATGTCGGTGGAAGCGATCAGATTGGTGAGGTAGTCATTGATCTTGTCGGTTTCTTCGACCTTGGTCTTGAGTTCGTAATTGACCGTCAGCAGTTCTTCATTGATCGATTGAAGCTCTTCCTTGCTGGTCTCCAACTCTTCGGTGATCGAGCGTAGCTCTTCGTTGATCGCTTGCATTTCCTCATTGGAGGCCTTGAGTTCCTCGCTGGAGACTTCGGCCTGCTCGATGGTGTCTTGCAAATGCAATTTGGTGCGTTGCAGTTCTCGCTCGAGGTTGGAAAGGACCTGGTTTTCGCTCTGGCTGGCGTTGAATTCCGGTTGTTCGGTCGCGTCGATTTCCACTTCTTCGAACACCACCAGCACGAACTCGGCGTCGGATTGTTCGTCGCGATAGGGCTGGGCCAGCAGACCCACCAGGAATCGATGTCCGTCCCGCTCGAGGTTGACCTGGCGGGACTTGACCGTCTGGCCGCTCTGATTCACCTGGAACAGCGTGGTGCGGATTTCCAGGCGCAGTTGCGGATTGATCAGGGTCAACAAGTTGCGCGACAGCTCACCGCCGACATGACGCAAGAACCGCCCGGCACTTTCGGACATGTGCAGGATATCGGCATTGGCATCGACGATCATGCTCGGCGGCGCGCAGCGCTCGATGGCGCGCAGGTGGATGTCGGCAAACGATACTCTGCGCGCAGGGGGCACCAGGGGGGCGGCTGGCAAGGACGTCGTGCGTACATAACCGCCGCGGGGCATGGTGGGGGGCGGCGGCTGGCGGTGCCATATTTGCTACGGAAGATCCGGTTGCGTTTGTCCACCGGGCTGAACAGCTCCTGGCAGGCTTCGGCCGACTCCGACGAGCCGAGGAACAGATAGCCCCCCGGTCGCAGGGCGAAATGGAACATCTGCAGAATCTCCCGCTGCACCTCACGGTCGAGGTAGATCAGCAGGTTGCGGCACACAATCAGGTCGATCTGGGAAAAAGGTGGGTCCGACAGCAGGTTGTGCTTGGCGAACAACACCCGTTCGCGGATTTCCTTACGCACGCGGTAACTGTGGCCGTCCTTGACGAAATATTGGCGCAGCCGGCTCGGTGGCACGTCGGTAATGATCGCCTCCGGGTAGGCACCGCTGCGGCCCATGGCAATGGCGCGCTCGTCGATGTCGGTGGCGAACACTTGCAGCCTGGTGGGGCAGGCATCGTGCACCAGTTGATCGCTGACCAGCATCGCCAGGGTGTAGGCCTCTTCGCCCGTGGAGCAACCCGCCGACCACACACGAACCTCCTCTGGAGGCAAGTTGCCCGGCTCGATGGGCTTGAGCAAGCTGGGCAGCACGTCCCGCTCCAGGGCCTCGAATGCCTCACGGTCACGGAAGAAGTTGGTCACGCCGATCAGCAGATCAGCGAGCAAGGCCTTGGTTTCTTCCGGGTGGTTTTGCAGGTAGGCGTAGTAAGACGGTAAATCCGATTGGGCGGTGACCTGCATGCGCCGCTCGATGCGTCGCAGCACCGTGGCGCGCTTGTAATGCTTGAAGTCGTGGCCGGTACCGGTACGCAGTTGCACCAGGATGTCTTGAAGCGATCGCTCTGCGGCGGCTGTCTCGCGCTCGGTGGGTGGCGGCTGGGTATGGATCGGCGGGTCGTTGGCGGTTGGAAGGCGAATGCCCTGTGAGTTGCTCCACAGTTCCAGCAGTTTCTGCGGCATTTCCGCCACCGGTAGCACCAGATCGACCCTCTGGGTGTCGATGGCGGCCAGGGGCATGCCATCGAACTCGGCATCTGCCGGGGACTGGGCGATCGTCACGCCGCCTTGCTCCTTGATCCTCGACAGGCCCACGGCGCCGTCCGACCCGGTGCCCGACAGCACCAGGCAAAAAGCCCTTTCCCGGTGGACGTCCGCCAAGTCACGAAAAAACAGATCGATGGCCACCTGCGTGCCCTGGCGTGGTTCGGCCGGGGTGACGTGCAGATAACCATCATTCATGTGCAGGCTTTGGGCGGGGGAGATCACGTAGACGCGGTTCTTATGGATCGGCACTGCTTCGGTGACTTGCAGCACCGGCATCTGGGTGGTTTCCTGGATGATCTTGCCGACCAGGCTTTGATGATCGGGCGCCAAGTGCATCACGATGACAAACGCCATGCCGTTGTCCCTGGGCATGTGCTCGAAAAACCGCTTGATGGCCTGCAAACCGCCCGCCGAAGCGCCGATTCCCACCACAGGGAAGTTCAGGTCACTGGGGCTCAGCTCTCGTCGCTGGGGCACGTTGGGAGTGCCTTCGCTTGGCGATGACATAATGCTTGGCCTTGAAAGGGGGGGCAATTCACTCCCGCATCGAATTCAAGGAGCAAAGATAGTCCTGTTTCGCGAAGATTGCGAAAGCCGAGCACTGCCAGGCCGCCGTCACCGGCAGGTGCGCCCCCCAAAGCACGCTCAGCCCACCGGAACACGCAAATACTCCGGCTGCAGGTAGTTGAACCAAAGCAGGATCATTTCTACCAGGATCGTTACCAGGACCAGCAAACCAACGCCCCAGACACTCGCCGAGTACAGTAGGCCCTGTTCTTTCTTGAGGCCCATGAACTTGGGCAATCCGACGAACAGCAGGAAGGTCGAGTAGGCCGACGCCAGCAACAAGACTGCCACCGCCAACCAGCGACTCGGATAGAGCCCGAAGATCCCGGCCAGGAAATACGGTGTGGCGGTGTAGGCGGCGAAACCGATGCATTGGTTAACCGTCGGGCGTGCCTCGAAGGTACGGGACATCCAACGAATGAACAGCCCCATCAACGTGACGCCGACCACGATGGTCAGGTACAGCAGCACGCACAGTTGAAGCGCGCTGGCGCGGCTGAGCCGTACCGTTTCGTTTTCGGCCAGGCTCCAACCGGTCCAAGTGGTGCCGATGAACAGACACACCACAGGAATCAGCGCGAGCAACAGCAAATGAGCCAGGTAATGGCGCGGATGCGCCTGTTCCTGCTCACGGATATCGGCCCAGGCGAATTCGGGGTGCGTGAACAGTTTGACGAAAGGTGCAGACATGACGACCTCCTGATCAGGACGGCCCCGCATGAGGCCCATGTAGGTTTGAGGTACAGCAAGAGACGGGGGTTTCATTTATTTGCCGTCCCTTTATTGGCTGGCCCGGCACCGCGGCGCGATAAAAGGAATGAAACACAACGGCAGGGGTCAACCCATCAGCATCCCTGAAGGACCGCCTGCCATGACTGTTGCCCAAATCCTGGTTGAATATTTAAGTGAACATGACCTGCGCCTGACCACGGCCGAATCCTGCACCGCCGGACAGATCGTCACGTTGCTGGCCGAGGTGCCCGGCAGCGGTTCACTGATCGAAAGCGGCTATGTGGTGTATTCCCCTGAAGCCAAGCAGCGCTTGCTTGGTGTCAGTCCACGCACCATCGAGACCTTCAATCTCACCAGCCGCGAAGTCGCCGAGGAAATGGCCCTCGGCGCCTTGCGCGATGCCAATGCCAACGTGGCGGTGGCCACCACCGGCCTGCTCGGGCCCGACGACAAGGATGGAATACCCGCCGGCACCGTCTGTTTTGCCTGGGCGTTCGAGGTGAACGGCCAGCGAGCATTGTTCAGCCGCTGCGAACGTTTTTTTGGAAGTCGCGGCCAAGTACAAATGTGGGCCGCCGAATACGCGTTGCAGCAATTGCCCAGCCTTCACCAGCGCGCCGTGGCCGGTGAACGGCGATAGGGGATGGACCATGAGCGATCCATACGACCAGGACGACCACCGTAGCCGCCAGTTTCCGGTACGCGAAGACATGGCGTTCCAGCATAAAGTCTGGCATTTCGAGCGAGTGGGCTGGTACGTGCTGGTGCTGCTAGTGATCCTGACCTTGCTGGGGCTGTTTTCCCGTGGCCCGTTGAGCAGCCGGGAGCTGCACAGCAGCGACGGCACCCTGAGTGTCGAGTACGAGGCCTTCCACCGCAATGGCTCCAGCAACGCCATGGTCATCCGTCTCAAGGGCCAACCCAGCGCCAAGCTGGAAGTCGAGTTGGGGGGCGACTGGCTGGAAGGTTTCCAGGTGCAGGCGTTGCAACCTCCACCGCTGCGCTCGGCGGGGGCCGGGCAGGGCATGACGCTCTGGGTCCAAGCGGATAAGCAAGGGCAGGCCAGCCTGCATCTATCATTGCTTGGCGAAGGGTTCGGGACCTATCACAGCCGCATCGCAACCTCTGGCGGTGCCGCACTCAGTTTCAACCAGTTCATTTTTCCTTAGGTGACCTATGGATTCGGTGCTGCGCGCTGCGGCGATGTATGCCGCATTGATGGTGTTGTTCAAGATCGCCGGGCGACGTTCGCTGGCAGAACTCACCACCTTTGATTTCGTGTTGCTGATGATCATCGGCGAGGCCACGCAACAGGCGCTGTTGGGGGATGATTTCTCGATGACCAACGCGCTGATGGTGATCGTGACGCTGATTGCCATCGATGTCGGCTTCTCGTTGCTCAAACTGCGCTCCCAATGGGTGTCGCGGCTGATCGACGGTGGCCCGACCATCATCGTCGAGGATGGACGAATCCTCCGCGGCCGCATGCGTCATGCGCGGTTGGTGGAGGCGGACATCATGGAAGCGGCGCGATCGAGCCAGGGCATCGAGACCCTGGAACAGATCAAGTTTGCGATCATCGAGCGTAACGGGAAGATTTCGGTGATTGCCAAGGAGTAACCCCGAGTGCTGGCGAACTTCATTGTGGCGAGGGGATAAATCCCCTCGCCACAAAAAACAGTCTCAGCCGCCTTGCTTAAAGCATCGGCTTGCCTCCGGTAACCCCATAACGGGCCCCGGAAATGTAGCTGCCTTCGTCCGAGGCCAACAGCACATAGATCGGTGCCACCTCAACCGGTTGGCCAGGGCGGCCAAGGGGTGTCTGGGAACCGAAATTCTGCACTTCTTCCTCGGGCATGGTCGCCACGATCAGCGGCGTCCAGATCGGTCCCGGCGCCACGCTGTTCACGCGGATGCCTTTGGGCCCGAGCATCTGCGCCAGGCCACCGGTGAAGTTGGCGATGGCGCCCTTGGTGGTGGCATAGGCTAGCAGCGTCGGCTTGGGCATGTCGGAGTTGACCGAGCTGGTGTTGATGATCGAGCCTCCCGGCTTCATGTGCGGCACGGCGGCCTGGCAGATCCTGAACATCGCCGTGATATTGATATCGAAGGTGCGCACCCATTCTTCGTCGGGAATGTCCTCGAGGTTTTCGTGAGTCATCTGGAACGCGGCATTGTTGACCAGGATGTCGATATGCCCGAAGCGGGCGACGGTTTCATCGACGATCTTGCGGCACAGACCTTTATCCGCCAGATCACCGGGCAACAACAAGCATTGGCGTCCGGCCTGCTCGACCCAGCGCGCGGTTTCCTTGGCGTCTTCATGCTCGTCCAGGTAGGCAATCGCCACGTCCGCGCCTTCACGGGCGAAGGCAATGGCGACGGCGCGACCGATGCCGCTGTCGGCACCAGTGATCAGGGCGATCTTGTTCGCCAGTCGTCCGGAGCCGGTGTAGCTCTGTTCGCCGCAATCCGGGTAAGGGTCCATGTTGCGCTGAGTGCCGGGAACCGGCTGGCTTTGTTTCGGGAAAGGTGGGAAAGGGTAGTCGACCATCGTCATTCTCCAGGCTGGATGTGGTTGTGATGGAGGGTGGACTTTGGGTTTTCGGGCAGAGTTCGGTCGGATTGCCCTGCCAGTCGATGAGCGTCACGGCAGGTCGTTTCGTCGGTGAATCGTCGGCTGTGGCGAACATGGGCGAGCCGGTATTCTCCAACGTCAGTACGGGTGTCGATAAGGAGCAGGGCAATGTTCAGCCACATACAGATCGGCGCGCGCGACCTGCCGAAAATGGTCGCTTTTTATGACGCCGTCCTCGGCTGCCTGGGGCTGGAGCGTATCGAGGGTGAAAACGATTCGGGCCCGCCGGGGGAAGGCTGGCGTCTACCCGGCAAGCATTGGCCGCAGGTGTTTGTCCAACTGCCGTTCAACGGCCTGCCCGCGACCTGGGGCAATGGCATGCAAGTGAGCTTCGCCGCCGACTCCCCGCAAACCGTCCGCGCCGCCTGGGAGCAGGCGATGGCCATGGGCGGTACCGACGAAGGCCCACCCGGCCCGAGGCCGCAGTATTGCGAAGGTTATTTCGGGGCGTATTGCCGCGATCCAGAGGGGAACAAGTTGTGTTTTGTCCATGCGCCGGATATGCATGAGTAAAGCACCGATCATCGTGGCGAGAGCGCCTGTGTGTGGCGAGGGAGCTTGCTCCCGCTGGGCTGCGAAGCAGCCCCAGTTCTCACCAACACCGAGTTGTCTGCCCATTGAGGGCCGCTTCGCGCCCCAGCGGGAGCAAGCTCCCTCGCCACAGAGGATTTTCGTCTGGGGGGATCAGCCCCTGGCTTTCAGGCTGCGCTCCATCCGCGTGATGCCTTCCTCCAGCAACGCCCGCGGGCAGCCGAAGTTCAAGCGCACGAACTGCCCGGCATCATCACCAAAATCCAGCCCGGCACTCAGTCCGACCTTGGCTTCTTTCAAGAAGAACCCTTGCGGATCGTCCAGCCCCAACCCGGCGCAATCCAGCCAGGCCAGGTAAGTGCCCTGGGGCACGGTCATGGTGATGCCCGGCAGACGGGTGTTCACCGCCTCGACCAGGTAATCGCGGTTGGCTTGCAGATAAGCTTTCAAGGCCTCCAGCCATGGGCCGGCTTCGCTGTAGGCCGCACGGGTCGCTTCCAGGCCCAGGGCATTGACGCTGTCGACCATGCCGGCCCGGGCGCTGTTGACCCGTTCGCGCAGCTTGGCGTTCTGGATAATGGCGAATGAAGTTTTCAGCCCGGCGATGTTGTAGGCCTTGCTGGCGGACATCAGGGTGATGGTGCGCTCGGCAATCTCCGGGCTGAGGGAGGCGGTCGGAATGTGCACGCGGCCGTCGAAACACAGTTCGGCATGAATTTCATCGGAGATGATCCAGGCGTCCTGCGCCAGGCAAATGTCGGCCACGGCCTTGAGTTCTTCGCGCTCAAACACTTTGCCCAGCGGGTTATGGGGATTGCTCAGCAACAGCGCGCCGCCACCCTGCAACGCCTCGCGCAATGCCGCCAACGGCGTATGGAACTCACCGTTGACCGGGGTGAACGGCAATTCCACTTTATTCAACTGCCAGTGATCGGGGGCGTGACGCAGCGGCGGGTAGTTGGGCACTTGCACCACGACATTCTGCTGGGGCTCCACCAGGGCATGCAGCGCCATGTTGAAACCCGGCTCGACGCCAGGCAGGAACACGATCTGCTGGGGTTCGACGCGCCAGGCGTACTTGCTCCCCAGGTCAGCCACGATGGCCGCGCGCAGAGTGTCCTGGGCGATGCTGTAGCCCAGCATCGGATGTGCGAGGCGCTTGTGCAGCGCGTCGATGACCACCGGCGGGGCGGGGAAGTCCATGTCGGCCACCCACATCGGCAACACATCGGCCGGGTAGCGGCTCCATTTGGTACTGCCGGTGCCGTGGCGCTCCAATACGGTGTCGAAATCGAAAGTCATGGGGGTTCCATCAGTCATTCATGAGATGGCGGACATCATAAAGCAAAGGCCGCAGAGAAAAGCTTGGTGGCGTAATGCTACTAATTGATGGTAATCAGTTAAAGTTCTCCCTCGAAACGCCGCTAAGCCGTTAACGGCATCTGGTAACGGACCTACAAGTCTTTGAAAAGGACGCCCCCCCATGACATTGCCCGTGCGCTTTAACGATCACCACCGTAAAGCCGACCGCATCATGCTGGGGCTGCTTTGGCTCACGTTGCTGTATTCCCTGAGCCTGGCATTCCTCCACTCGACGTTCACCCAGGCGCTGCTGGTGGGGGCGACAACCTGTGTGGCGAGCACCGCGCTTTATCGCGTCCTGGCCGGCACCCGGGCCATGCGCTGTGTCATCGCGGTGGCGCTGATGGTCATGGCGGCATTGCACATCAACCAGACCCACGGCGTGATCGAATTCCACTTCGGGATCTTCGTGCTGCTGGCCGTGCTGACGTTCTACCGTGACTGGCTGCCGATTGTCGTCGCCGCCGCCACCATCGCGGTTCATCACCTGGGGTTTCACTGGCTTCAACACCAGGGTTATCCAGTGTTCGTCATGGGTAGCCACGGTGGCTGGTCGATGGTCTTCCTCCACGCGTTCTACGTGGTGGTGGAAAGCGTGATCCTGATTTACCTGGCGAACCAGAGCCTGGCCGACGCCACGGAAAACCAGGAGGTGCTCGACAAGGTGCTGGCGGCGGCCGCCCAACTGAGCAATGACACCGGCAGGCCACGCAGCGACGGCGTCAAGGTCTCTTCGAGTGAGCGTTTCGATCATTTCCTCCAGCAGGTCACCCAACTGGTGGACGGCGTGGTGCGCGACACCCGCAACCTCTCGGACCTGGGCCAGGACCTGTCCCAGGTTGGCCAGACCCTGGAAACCGGCGCCCGTCACCAACTTGATGAAGTGGCACAGATGAGCGGTGCGATCAGCCATCTGGTCCAAGCCATGGAAAATATTGCCGGCCATGTCGACCAGACCCTGCAGCGTGCCGGCCAGGCCAACGAGCAGGTCACCCGCGGGCGCAGCACGGTTGACCAGACCCGGGAAGAGATTGTCGAACTGGCAGGGCGCATCAACCTGACCAACGAAACCGTGCAGGTCCTGGCCGAGCAGGCCCAGCAGATCGGTCAGGTACTGGATGTGATCAACGGCATTGCCGAGCAGACCAACCTATTGGCCCTCAACGCCGCCATCGAGGCCGCTCGGGCTGGCGAGCAGGGCCGCGGGTTCGCGGTGGTGGCCGATGAGGTTCGCACCCTGTCACAAAAGACCTCGGCGTCCACCACCGAGATCCAGCAGATCATCGCCAAACTGCAGCAAGGCAGCCGCCAGGCCGCCGTCGCGATGCAAGACAGCCGCGACGGGGTGGAGCGTTGTGTGTCCGCCAGCCAACTGGCTTCGCAACTGTTGCATGCCGTCGTCGAAGACATCGCCGTGATCAATCATTTCAACGACCTGATCGCCAATACCACCCAGGAACAATCCAAGGCGTCGATGGGCATTAACCAGCGCCTGCAAAGCGTGCAGGCCGTGGCTGAGCGCAACGCCGACAACATCGGCATCCTGACCCGCAGCAGTCAGTGCTTGCCGCCGTTGGCGGAGCGGTTGGCGGTGTTGGGGCAGGCGTTTCATGGAAAGGGCGGGGCGGCCTGAAAAGGCCTATACATCTTTGAAAGCAGTCCGAAGGGAAATCGTGCCCACTACGACATCACCCCGTGAAGTTTCAATGCGCTATACCAGTTAGAGTTGCTTCAGCACGATAAAAACGAGCGAAGCGGTAATAACCCCATAGACGACGGAAATCACAGTCGGATTGTTCGTGCATGTCATCAACGGAGTCGGTGCACTGCGTCTGACTAAAAAGTTAATCGCACCTATCCCGGCAATCATCATGACGGCCGTTGCCGTGAATACGAGCAGCGGAAGGTAATCGGAGGATTTGAGCTTTACGATCGTGGCGACCAGAAGGAAGGAGGACGACAAGGTGATGATGGCGCCCAATGTCCATAACGAAAGATCGCCCGCCAGCCGGCGGATTGCTCCTGCGAAACAGCCACCCATGAAGGCTTTATATCCAGGAGTTTTTACGCTCGCCTCCAAGTCCTTGAACATAAGCGCTGGCAGGCAGAGCAGGATCGACACGCTGCCCACGCTATTCACCAACCGACCCAGTGAGTTACCCATTCGGTCCAGGTAATCCAAAGGCTGAATGTTCAGTGTATGGATTGCAAAATAGGCCGCAATCCCCGAGATGACCAACCAGACCAGCGCCCTGAAAACAAGATCACGTACGAGGTTTTTCTTGAGGTAGTCATCAAACAGGTTTTTATCGGTTGACATGAAAATCCCTTTTTAGACCGATCATATTGAATGCAGGCGTAATGATATCAATCGCTAAGCATAAATAGCTCGGAAATTTCCATGTTCGCCGTCATGCCTCGCAACTGCAGCTCGTTGCGCGTCGAGCGCTCACCCAGCAAAAAATACTGCCCATATCCTGTGCCCTGGCATTGAGACATGTATTTCTGTGTATCAAATGTCATCATCGATACGAACGATTGCATTCAAGCCCGTCCCCGACACATCCGCGATACCTGGCCAACGTCAAATGGGGCCCATCGAGACAGCCCAAGCTGTCTCACCGGCACACCCCACGTTCGCAAGGAGCTTCACATGGACATAAACCCTACCCCCGCACCCCGGCATCGCCGCTTGCTCGCGCCAACCCTTCTGGCGTTGGCAATGATGCAGCTGGGCGCCTTGGGCTTGACCCCGTCCCAGGCAAGCGCGGCCGATGTGCCGGCGAGCACCGTCGGCGCGATCACCCCCGGCAGCCACACCTCGTTCGGCCCGCTCAAGCACGTCAAGGCCGGCCTACTGGACGTTGCCTATGCCGAGGTCGGTCCCGCCGATGGGCCGGTGGTGATCCTGTTGCACGGTTGGCCTTATGACATCCACAGCTATGCCGATGTGGCGCCAGCGTTGGCGGAGAAGGGCTATCGCGTATTGATTCCCTATGCCCGCGGTTATGGCGATACGCGCTTCCTGTCTGCCAAGACCTTGCGCAACGGCCAGCCTTCTGCACTGGCGAGCGATCTCATCGATTTCATGGACGCACTGAACATCAAGCAGGCCGTGCTGGGCGGTTATGATTGGGGCGCACGCACCGCCGACATTGTCGCGGCCCTTTGGCCGGAGCGGGTGAAGGCGCTGGTGGCGGTGAGTGGCTACCTGATCGGCAGCCAGGAGGCCGGCAAGGCGCCGTTGCCGCCGGCCGCGGAGTTGCAGTGGTGGTACCAGTTCTACTTTGCGACAGAACGTGGCCGCCTCGGTTACGAGAAAAACACCCACGACTTCGCCAAGCTGATCTGGAAGCTGGCGTCGCCGAAGTGGAACTTCGATGACGCGACGTATGACCGAAGCGCCGCCGCGTTGCAGAACCCCGATCATGTCGCCGTCTCAATCTTCAACTATCGCTGGCGCCTGGGTCTGGTCAAGGGCGAGGCCAAGTACGACAAGCTGGAGAAGAAACTCGCGACCTTTCCGTCCATCAGCGTGCCGACCATCACCCTTGAGGGCGATGCCAACGGTGCCCCGCATCCACCGGCCGAGGCCTATGCCAAGCGCTTCACCGGCAAATATGAGCATCGTCTGATCGATGGAGGCATCGGCCACAACCTGCCGCAAGAGGCGCCGCAGGCGTTCGCCCAGGCTGTGATCGACGCCGATCACCTTCAATGATGCCGCGTTCCCAGCGTCCGAAGTGAAGAGTTGCCTGAAACAACGGTTTTTCCTGCCAAGGGCTGACCCCTGAAATCACCTTGGATCAGGCAATTATGTCGGCGGATCCGGCAAGCGGATTGGCGTTTCGCTCCACATACTCTCGCGGCCCTGAGGCCCTGCCATGGATGTCTCCGAGTGGTAGGGCCTTTCTGTAGGCGGTCGAAAACATGTGTGCGAGTGCTTGATATGGAAAACAACACTGTCCGTTTTGCCTGCAACGGCTGCGGGATTTGTTGCAAAGGTCGGCTGATTCCGCTGACGTTGGACGAGGCGAGGCAATGGTTGCAACGCGGACATGAGGTGGCGATCGTGCTGGAGGCGTTCGATGAGTCGACCTGGCCTTCGGAGCCGCGACAATTTGCCCACAGCGCCCAAAGAGCCGTGGAGGTTACCAGTGGCGAGGCCCGGATCCGAGTCGTTGCGGTGTTGGCCGGCAATGCGTTGACCCAGTGCCGCAATCTCGGCGACGACGGTCGTTGCGGCATTTATGAAGAGCGGCCGTTGGTCTGTCGAATCTACCCGATGGAAATCAATCCGCTCATTGCCTTGCGTCCAGCCGACAAGATCTGTCCTCCCGAAGTTTGGGAGACGGGCGAGGTCTTGTTTACCGACCGCGTCGTCGATCCGATCCTGGCCGATCAGATCGAGCGTTCCCGCCAGGCCGACCGGGACGATGCCGAGGCCAAGATTGCGCTGTGTGAAGCGATGGGCATGAACGTCGCCGCTTGGAAGGGCAACGCGTTGGCGGTGTACTTGCCTGATCGGGAGCAGTTGGCTGAAGCGATCATTCGCTACGACCGCTCGCCAGTGGCACCGGCAGGTCTGGATTGGAAAGTGCGGGTCGAAACGCCGGCCCTGGCCCAACGACTTCGGCAAGTGGGTGTCGCGTTGGATGAACAACGCTCAACCGGCTACATCTTCCAGGGTCTTTAGCTTTCGAGCCAAGCCATCACTTTGTGCATTTTCAGTGCCCCGAAACATCTTGTAATACATGGATTTGGATGGCTTTTACTGGTTACGGCTCGTTGAATCGTGCAATAAATTGCGCCAATCAGGCAATCGGCTCGAACCGCCGACCCAGCATACTGCGTCCATATTGATCAACGACTTGCGGTGATGCCGAACAGTGTTCGGCATCACCGCAAGTCGTGGGCCCTATGTTTCCAAGGAGTGAACTGTGCACACCGATTTAAAAAGCGAGCAGAGCGTCAGCGACCTCAATCGCCTGGCCGGTTCGGTCAGCCGGCTTGTGCCCGGCGATGGTGACCAGATGACCGCCATTGCCGGCTTGAGCCTGCATCGGCGCAAAGCGGTCACCGCGCCCATGCACTGCCTCTACGGCCTGGGCATCGGCGTGACGCTGCAAGGCCGCAAGCAAGCCATGATCGGGGACGAGATACTGACTTATGCCCCTGGCCAGTCCATGGTGACGTGTGTGGATCTGCCGGTCATTTCCCATGTCTCCCAAGCCAGCGTCGCCAAGCCGTTCCTGGGCATGATGCTGCGATTCGACAGCACGATGGTGATGCAAGTGGCCGAGCGCATGCAGCTGTCACAACGCATGAGAGACGACGCGTTTCGACCGATTACCGTACAGGCGCTGGATGCCGGGGTGCTGGATGCCCTGAGGCGTTTGATAGACCTGCTGGACGAGCCTCAACTGCTTGAGAGCGTGGCCCCGCTGATCAAGGAAGAGATTGTCGCTCGCCTGTTGATCGGTGCCCATGCGCCGCAGTTGCTGCATGTCATCGCCGCCGGTTCACCCAGCCAACACATTGCCAAGACGGTCGCCTGGCTGAAACTGAATTTTCGCCAGGCGTTGCGCATGGACGACCTGGCGGCGCAAGCGCACATGAGTCCTTCCACTTTCCGCCAGCATTTTCGGACCGTGACCGGAATGAGCCCGTTGCAATACCAGAAGCAGCTGCGGCTGCAAGCTGCTCGGCAATTGATGTTGAGCCAGAAGGTCGACGCGAGCAGTGCAGGGGGGCTGGTTGGCTACGAAAGCGCCTCGCAGTTCAGTCGTGAATACAGCCGCCTGTTTGGAGAGCCGCCGCAGCGGGATATCAAGCGGATTCGCTTGTGATCGCGAGGCTTGCCTGGCATTGCGGCCAGACAGCCTCACACCCCGGTCACGCCAACTTGAACGGCAACTCACGCAACGGTTTACCCGTCAGGCTCGCCACCGCGTTCGCAAACGCTGGGGCCAGCGCTGGCAGGCCGGGTTCACCCATCCCCGTGGGCGGTTCGGCGCTGGGCACGATGTGGACGGCGAATTCCGGCATGTCGGTAATGCGCGGCACGCTGAAGTCAGCAAAATTGCTCTGCTGCACCACACCGTCTTTGAGGGTGATGGCGCCACCGGGCAGGCACATCGACAAGCCCATCAGCGCGGCGCCTTGGACCTGGGCCTCGACGCTGCGTGGGTTGACCACCAAGTTGCAGTGCACGCCAGCGGTCACGTTGTGCAGCACCGGCCGGCCATCCTGCACCGAGGCTTCGACCACATACGCCACCACCGAACTGAACGACTCGTGGACCGCCACGCCCCAGGCGCGGCCCGCCGCTAGCTGACGCTTGCCGTATTCGCTCTTGTCCACGGCCAATTGCAGCGCCGCGCGATGCCGTGGGCTCTGGTCGCCAAACAACTTCATCCGGTACGCCACCGGATCCTGTTTGGTGGTGCGGGCGATCTCGTCGATCAGTGTTTCCATCACGAACGCCGTATGGGTGGAGCCGACGCTGCGCCACCACAATACGGGGACGTTGAGTTTGGGGTGATGAACCGTCAGCCGCATGGGCAGCGGATACGGATCGCGCAGGCCCTCGGTGGCGGTCGGGTCGATGCCATTTTTTACCCGCCCGCCAAACACGGTGCCGGTGATGATCGATTGGCCCACCAGGGCGTGGTCCCAGGCGAGGACCTTGCCGGTGTCATCAAAGCCGATGCGCGCGCGGTGCAGGTGCATCGGGCGGTAATAGCCGCCCTTGATGTCGTCTTCCCGGCTCCAGAGGGTGCGGATCGGGGCGTTGACCCCGGCAGTGCGGGCGGCCTTGGCGACTTCGCAGGCCAGTACGACGAAATCGTTGGTGGGCACGCCACGCCGGCCAAAGCCACCGCCAGCGGTCTGCACGTTCACCTGGATCTGCTCGGGCTTGAGGTTAAGCACCGTGGCCGCGGCCGCACCATCGCCGCCGGGGAACTGTGTGCCGACCCACAGTTGAGCGCTGTCCTGGGCAAGTTGCACTGTGCAGTTCAGGGGCTCCATCGGGGCGTGGGCGAGGTAGGGGAACACAAACTCGGCGTCCAATTGATGCGGCGCGGTGGCAAGCGGCGTCATGTCGGCATCAAAGTGCAACGGGCCGGGCTGGCCGGCCAGTTCCCGGTATTGAGCCAATTGTTTTTCACTGTCCACTTTTTCCACGGTGGAGGCGTTCCATTCCACCTTCAGCGCATCGCGTGCCAACTTCGCCTGCCAGTAACTGTCGGCGACTACCGCGACACCTTCGGCGCCGCCATCCAGTGGTACGCGCAACACGGCTTTTACGCCTTTCGTCGCTCGCGCCGCGCTGTCGTCCAGAGAAGCGATTTTGGCGCCGAACACGGGCGGCCTGGCGACGACCGCCGTGAGTTGCCCCGGCAGGTGCATGTCGATGCCGAAATCCTGCTGGCCGCTGCTCTTGGCCTTGGCATCGATGCGTGTAGTGGCCTGGCCGATGATGCGGAAATCCTTGGGATCCTTGAGGGTGATCTGCTCGGGCACGGGCATCGCCATCGCGGCTTGCGCCAGTTCGCCGTAGCTCGCTTTACGGCCCGCCGGGCCGAGCACCATGCCGGCCTGAGTGCTCAGGCTCGCCACGTCGACGTTCCAGCGCGCGGCGGCGGCACTGAGCAGCATGGCGCGCGCACGGGCGCCGAGTTCGCGGTACTGGGTGTAGCTGTTCTTGATCGTGTTGGAACCGCCGGTGAGGTGGATGCCGAAGGCCGGGTCCATGTAGGCGGCGTCGTTGCTGCCGTTGCGACTGCGCACCAGGCTCCAGTCGGCATCGAGTTCTTCGGCGAGAATCATGGGCAGGGCAGTTTGTACTCCCTGGCCGAACTCCAACCGGTTAATGGTCACCGTGACCTCGCCACTGGGCGCGATCTGCACGAATGCGGAGGGTTGCTGAGTCGGTTTGAGCGGCGCTGCGGCGGCGCCATTGGCCTCCTGCGCCAAAGCCAGGTGCGGGAACGCGCCCAAAGCCAGCCCGCCGATGCCGACGATTTTCAGAAAGCTGCGCCGGGGCAGGGCGACGGGGCCGTCAGCCTCGCTGCGTTCAAGCAGGTGTTGCAAGGCGCGGGGAAGCTCGTTCGGAAAAATCTCGTTCAACATGGTCGGCTCCGATCAGGCAAGGGCTTTGGCGGCATCAGCCACCGCGGCACGGATTCGGGCATAGGTGCCGCAACGGCAGATATTGCCGGCCATGGCCGAGTCGATCTCGGCCGCCGTCGGCTGTTTGCCTTTGGGCTGAGCCTTGAGAAAAGCCGTTGCGCTCATGATCTGGCCACTCTGGCAGTAGCCGCATTGCGCCACGTCGTGTTTGACCCACGCCTCGTGCACGGCGCTGCCAACCGGGTCGCTGCCATCGGTTGCCGCTTCGATGGTGGTGATTTTCTTGCCTTCGGCGGCGGCGATGGGCGTCACACAGGAGCGAATGGCTTGTCCATCCAAGTGCACGGTGCAGGCGCCACACAGCGCAGCGCCGCAACCGAATTTGGTGCCGGTCATGCCCAGCGTGTCACGCAGGGTCCAGAGAATAGGGGTGCCAGGGTCAACGTCGACCGTGTATTCACGGCCGTTTATGTTCAGGGCGCTCATAAGGGGACCAGCTCCAGATGGTTTGGCTCTGGTTAACTATAGAAAGGAATGGTTGGGGTGGATTGCACGATCCGGGCTGATTATTGCCTGATCATGCGAATCAGCGTGCCCCGCGAAGGTGCACGCTGTTGTGCCAGCACAACGGGGCGGGAGGAAAGGAGCCGCGGTGGGAGTGCTTCCGGCCCCTTCCTTCTGCACGCTTACATCAACGGAATGCTGTAGCTCACAAACAGGCGATTCTGATCCTGGTCGCGGGCAATATCGCTGCGGGACATCCCGTTGCGCCAGCCGAAACCGACGTTCTTCAACGCGCCGCTCTGGATCACATAATCCAGGGAGATATCACGTTCCCACTCACTGGCGTCCTTTCCGCTGGCGGTCTGGATGTTGTCGCCCTTGAGGTACATCACCGAGGCCTTCAAGCCTGGTACGCCAAGTGCTGCGAAGTCATAGGCATATTGCGCGAATGCCGTGCGCTCACCGGCCTGGATGAACGTCTGGATGGTGCGGTCGGTGTAGAGGTAAAGACTTGCGCCGCCTTCGCCTTTGCCCACCAGGCCGCCCTGGTTCAGTTGCGTAAAGTTGCTGTCTTCGGAGACACGCTGATAACCGGCGGTAATGGCATGGCCGCCCAACGAATAAATGAACGCCGCGCTCCAGGTGTCGTTGTCGATCTCGCCATTGCCATCCTTGGTATAACCGCTGAGTTTGTAACCACTGGCGCGACCGGCAGCGCTGCTGTTCTTGCCATCGGACGTGGTTTTGAAGTAACGCAGGTCGGTTTTCAACGAACCGTATTCACCCAACGGTAATACATGCAGCAAACCGGCGAAGTGCTGTTGATAGTAGTCTTCAAGATTGGCGTAGTAATACTGCGCGGTCAGATCCTTGGTCAGTTTGTAATCGCCACCGGCAAAGGTGAATTTATTGCTTTCCTGGGTACCGCCGGCAACGGCCAGGCCGGCACTGTCGCTGGACGCACGCCCTGTGGCGTGCTCCAACTGGCCAGCGGTGAACGTCAGGTTGTCGATTTCATTGCTGGTGACTTGCCCGCCCTCGAAGGTTTGCGGCAGCAGGCGGCCATCGTTGGAGACCAGGATCGGCAACTTCGGCTGCAAAGTGCCGTAACGCAGCTCGGTCTTGGAGACACGCATCTTGGCCGTGGCACCGAGACGAGCCCATTGGTCCGCCGCCTTGTCGCCATCGTTGGGAAACATCGAGCCACCGATATGACGGCCGGCGCCACTGTCGAGCTTCAGGCCCAGCAAGCCGATGGCATCCAGGCCAAACCCGACGGTGCCGTCGGTAAACCCCGACTGATAATTGAGCATGAAGGCCTGGCCCCATTCTTCGGTCTTCGAAGGCGCGGCGGCTCCGTCACGGTTGTCGTTGTTGAAGTAGAAGTTGCGCAAGTTCAAGTTGGCTTTGCTGTCGTTGATAAAATCAGCCGACGCCAATGGGCTGAGGACAAGCGTCACAGCACCCGTTAAAACACTCAGTACGTTAAATAGGACTTTCATCAGGGCGAACTCCACCGCGGAATCTCTGTTCCGGGCATGTTGAAAAGACAGCAGGGAGCGCTCGGCCGATCAGATGATTGGCCGAGGCGTTAAATAACTCGTTGGAAAAACTTCAGTGCATTGAGTGGGTAGGGGATAAATCTCCAAAGAACGGCATCAGTGAAAGTCCCTGGGGTTATCAGTCGATCAGTCCATGAGCGTCATAAAACGGATACGGCCCGGGATATTCGCCAAACACACCGTTATGGGTCACCAAACCCTGGTCATGCCAGTGATGCAGCAGGTATCCGGGTGGTTCCAGGTTGAAATGCGCGGGCGCGCTTGGCTGTAGATCCAGGACGATTTGATGTGAGGTGCCGGGGCACACACAACTCAGGCTGCCGCCGAAGCGCCGCTGCATCGGTCGATGCAAATGCCCGCAGAGCAAACGCTCCACCTGTGGATGGCGGGCGATGATCTGTTCCAGTGCCGAGGCGTTGATGAACGGCTCGCGGTCCATGTGGCCAATGCCGCTGATAAACGGCGGATGGTGCAGGACCAGCAGCGTTGGCACCTCGGGACGACGGGCCAACTGTTCATCGAGCCAGCGCAATTGGCTATCCAGCAACTGACCGCCATGACCGCCGGGAATGGTGCTGTCCAGGCCGATCAGGCGCAGCGGATACTCTTCGACCACCCAGTCCAGGGGGGCACCGGCCAAGCTTGGCAGGTAATGGTGGTCGGCAAATGCCGCCCGCAAATGTTCGCGGTCGTCGTGGTTACCGGGCACCAGGTAGCAAGGCATGTGCAGGCGCGCCAGTTCGGGGTGCAACACGGCGTATTCATCAGGGCGACCGAAGTCGACCAGGTCGCCACTGACCACCACGATGTCGGGGCGTGGCACCCGGTTATTCAGATGATCGACGGCACGACGCAACGCGGCGAGGGTATCAACGACGCCATAGGTCAGTTTTTCCCCGGCCTTGAGATGCAGGTCACTGATCTGCGCAATGAGAAACGGATGATTCAAAATAAGCCCTCTGAAAACACGAAGATCACGATGACAGGGTGAACAGCACTTGCGGCTCGACGGCCAAGGCAATCAGGGCGCCGGTGGCGTGGATGACGTTGTCGGTGCTGTCCACCAGCAATGGCTGGGTGGCGCCGACGTCCACCAACAGGCGGCTTTGGGCCCCTTGGAAAAACTGGCCCACCAGGCGTCCGCGCAGATGCCCCTCGCTGTCCATCACCCGCAAATGCTCGGGCCGGCAGTAGACGGTGGCAGGCAGTCCGCCACCCCGCCACGGCAACTCTCCGCCACTGACTTTCAAGCCCAGGGGCGTGTGGGCGAGCACTGGAAAAGCGTTGAGGTTGCCGACAAAACTGGCGACGAACGTGTTGGCCGGTTGTTGGTAGATGTCCCTTGGGCTGGCCAACTGTGCGACGCGACCGTGTTCCATGACCAGAATCCGGTTGCCCAAGGCCATGGCTTCGCCCTGGTCGTGGGTGACGAACACCGCCGTAATGCCCAGATGGCGTAGCAACTGATCCAACTCGCTGCGCAGGCGCTCGCGCAACTGCGCATCCAGCGCCGCCAACGGTTCGTCAAGCAGCAATACCCGAGGCTTGGGCGCCAGGGCGCGGGCGAGGGCGACCCGCTGGCGTTGACCGCCGGACAGCTCGTGGATGCTGCGCTTGCCATGGTCCTGAAGGCCCACCAGTTCCAGCAACTCCGAGCAGCGCTTGTTCCGTTCAGCCGGCGCCATGCCGCGAATCTTCAAGCCATAAACGATGTTGCCGGCCACATCCAGGTTGGGAAACAACGCATAGTTCTGGAACACCATGCCCACGTCGCGTCGTTCGATGGGCAGGCGGGTGACGTCGGAGTCGCCAAATAACACCTGCCCCACATCCGGACGCTCAAGGCCGGCGATCAGGCGCAAGGTCGTGGTTTTACCGCAACCGGACGGGCCGAGGATCGCCAGGGTTTCTCCGGCATTGATGGTCAGGTCCAGGTCATGGACGGCAACGGTGCCGTCGGAGAACGCCTTGCGGCAACCCGCCAGGCGAATGGTGGTTCCGGTCATCGTTTTTCTCCACGGGAAAGGCGCGCGCTGATGGCCTGCAACGCAATCAGCAGCGGCACGATCATCAACAGGAATATGAGGGTGTAGGCGCTGGCGACTTCCAGCCTGGCCGAGGCATAGCTGTCAGCCAGGCCTACCGGCAGCGTCTTGGTCATTGGGGTGTGAAGCATCCAGGTCAGGTTGAACTCGCCCAGCGACAGCGTGACGACCATCAAGACCCCAGCGAGGATCCCTGCCCGGCAGTTGGGTACCACCACACTGAAGAATCGTCGTAGCGGCCCGGCGCCAAGGCTGGCGGCTGCCTCTTCCAGCACCGGCAGTTGCTGACGTTGCATCACGGCCATCACCGGACGCACCAGGAACGGCAAGGTGAACAGCACATGGCCGACGAGGATGAATAACCAACTGCTGCGAAACCCACCGAACTGCCCATAGGTGAGCAGCAACGCCAGGGCGCTGGCCAGGCCTGGCATCGCCACCGGCAGCACCATCAGTTCCTCGAACGCACGGCTGAAGCGATTGTTCATCCGCACCAACGCGTAAGCCGCCGGAACACCCACCACGCAGACGCACAGTGCACAGGCCACGGCCAGTTGCAGCGATAGCCAGACCGTCGGCGAATAGGCCTGCCAGACTTGCACCAGCCAATCGAACGTCAGGCCACTGGAGACGCCCTGGAAATAATTGCGCGTCAGCCCGGCCAGCAGCGACATCAGCACGGGCACCAGCATGAATGCGCAAACCAGCAGGGTAAACACCAACTGGCCGATAAACAGCGTTGAGCGCTTCACAAGACGGTCCTCGAGTTTTTCGCCAACCGTCGGGCCAGCAGCAGTACCGCCCAAGTCAGCGCCCCCAAGACCACCGACAGCGCAGCGGCCACGGCGAAATTGGCGTAGTTGGTGAACACGTTGTAGATCGCCACCGGGGTCACGTTCAGACGAGTGCCGAGGGTGAAGGCCGTACCGAACGCGCCCATGGAGGTCGCAAAGCAGATCGCAGCGCACGAGACCAATGCCGGTGCCAGGCCGGGGACGATGACATCGCAGACCACTCGCCAGTGGCCGGCGCCCAGGGAGTGAGCGGCTTCTTCCAGGCTGCGATCCAGGCTTTCACAAGCGGCCATCACCGTGAGGATCACCCGTGGAATCGAGAAGTACAGATAACCAAGGCACAACCCCATCAGCGAGTAGGCGAAGATCCAGCGTTCACCCGCCAGTTCGAGGCCAAGGCTGGCGAACAAGCCTTGGCGCCCGGCCAGCAGAATCACCAGGAAGCCGACGACCACGCCGGGAAATGCCAACGGGAACGTCAACAAGGCGACCAGCAGTGAACGGCCGAAGAAGCGTTGGCGGCTGAGAAAAAAACCACTGATGCCACCCACCAGGAGCGCCGCCAGGGTCGTCGCCAAGGCCAGCAGGCAGGTCTGTGCCAGACTGCCCAGGTATTGCGCACTGCTCAGTACCTGCCAATAGCCGCTTTCGCCGCCGTCGCGATGTTGCCCACCCAGCACGATCAGGTGTGCCAGCGGCAACAGCCAGAAGGCGAACAGCACCGCAGCCGCAGGCACCAGGGCCCAGGCCGCGGTCAGCCGCAAACGCGGCACCGTGGCCTGGCCCGAAGGGACTCCCCGGGCTTTTATTACCGAGGCGGTCACTTACTTGACCTCTTTCAGATAACGTGCGGAGAAGGCTTCCTGTGCCGCCGCCATCTGCTGGTAGTCGACCACACCAGCCCGGGCGTAATCGCTGTCTGGCAGGAACTGCGCAGCGATGTCGGCAGGCATCTTCATCGCCCGCACCGGTCGCAGGTAGGCCTTGGCCCAGAGCGCCTGGCCCTGGTCGGACAGGACGAAATCCAGGACCTTCTCGGCATTGGCCCGATGTGGCGCGTTGCCGACGATGCTCATGACGTAAGGCACGCTGATGCTGCCTTCCTTGGGGATCACGAAAGCAACGTTGGCCTTGTCCTTGTAACGTGCCCGATAGGCGTTGAAGTCGTAATCCACCAGGATCGGCAACTCCCCGGACAACACCCGCGCATAAGCGGTCTGCTTGGGCACGATGGGCGAGTTTTTCGCCAGTTTCTGGAAGTAATCGATCGCCGGCGTGAAGTCATTGAGGCTGCCGCCCATGGCCTGGTTGATCGCTACCGCGGAAACGTAACCGACGAACGCGCTGGATGGATCAAGGTAGCCGACCATGCCTTTGTACTCAGGCTTGAGCAGATCGCCCCAGCTTTGCGGGACAGGCAAGCCGCCTAAGGCATCGACGTTGACCATGATGCCCAGGGTGCCGGAGTGGATTGCGAACCAGTGTCCCTGTGGATCTTTCAAGCCTGCCGGAATCTGTTCCCAGCCCTTGGGTTGATAGGTGCCGACCACCCCGGCTTTTTGCGCCTGCAAACCGAAGGTCACGCCGTAATACACCACGTCCGCCACGGGCGCGGCCTGCTCGGCGACCAGTTGCGCCAGTGCCTGCCCCGAGTTCTTGTTGTCCAGCGGGACCTGCACGCCAGTGGTATCGGCAATGGCCTTGAGCTGTGTGCCCCAGTCGGCCCATTCCGGTGGGCAGTTGTAGCAAATCGCCGTTTCGGCGGCCTGGGCCAGGCTGGCAACGCCGCAAATCAGCAACGTCGCCAGGGTTTTACGCAAGCGGATCATCAAGTGTCTCCTCGTAGGATTGAGTACTTTCGCCCGGCCGGATATGGCAGGGCAGGCAATGGGAAATCGGTGCGGCGCCGGCGATCTGCGCCAGCAATTGATCGATTACGGTGCAGGCCAGGGCCTCGATGGGCTGAACCACACTGCACAACGTCGGGTGCATTTGAGTGCCAAGGGCGATGCCATCGAATCCCATGACCGAGAGCTGCTGGGGCACCTGCCAGCCGTTGCGGCGCAACTCGGCAATCAGGCTGATGGCGAGCAAATCGTTGGAGCAAACCAGCGCACTGAGCCCCTGCGGGCCTTGCAGCAGCGGCTCGATGGCGGCGAAGTCGGCTTGGGTATGGGCCGGCATTTCAATCACCGGCAGGCTGTCGAGGCCGGCCTCGCGCATGGCGTCGCAATAGCCGGCGTAACGCAGGCGAGCGCGGTCCGACTGCAGGGCCGGGCCGGCAACCATGCCAATGCGCCAATGCCCGGCTTCCAGCAGATAACGAGTGGCCATAGCCATGCCGGCGCGGTTGTCCACCGACACGGCGCTGTAGTGCGGATTGCCCGGCTGGTGATAGGCCAGCACAAAAGGCGTGTCCTCGCTGTCCAGGCTTTGCAGCACGCGGTTGCTCTCGGCGTCGGTGACCGTGAGGACCAGGCCATCGACCCGCTGGCGCAACAACTCCTCGACCACCACGCTTTCGCGCTCGCTGCTGTAGTCGGTCGTCGCCAGGAGCAAGTTGTAGCCGCGTAAACGCGCAGCACGCTCCATGGCCTGGAATTGTTCGGCGAACACGGGATTGAGCAGGTTGGGGACCACCACGCCGATCAGCTTGGTCACTTGCAGGCGCAGTTGACGGCCCAGGCGATTGGGCCGAAAACCCAACTGCCGTGCGGCGGCGAACACCTGCTCGCGGGTGGCCGGACGCACCACTTCAGGGGAGGCAAAGGTGCGCGCCGCGGTTGCCCGCGAAACCCCGGCCAAACGGGCCACTTCTTTCAAATCAGTCATCGTCACTCGCTTGAGATCGATCTCATTGGCGAGGACAGTAGCCAGAAATCGTGGCATTTCGGCGACGCAGTGATGACGATTTGATGGCAGTGGCCGAGGTCTATCGTGGGATGACTACTCATTAAACGGATGCATATTCAACGCGTGCTTGCTGCAAACCCGTATTGCCTGGCCGACCACACCACCGCCAATGTCATGATCAGCAGAACGACCAGGACCGGCGCAAACGCCACGACCCCCAGGTGATCGAGCAGAAGGCCTCCGACGATTCCGCCGCCGGCAATGGCCAGGTTCCAGGCCGTGACCAACATCGACTGGGCGAGATCCGCTGCGTCTCCGGCAGTCTTGGCGATGGCCGTCTGGAACAGGGTCCCAGCCCCTCCGAAAGCGATTCCCCAAGCGGCCACGGCGATATACACCGCCGCTGGCCTGTCGCTCATTGCCCCTAGCATCATTGCCGAGAGGGCGAACAGCACCGTACCTGCCAGCGTCAACGCCCGGAGATGGTGATCGATCAGCACGCCGACGACCCAGATCCCCAGCAACGACGCAACGCCAAAGACCAGCAGGACCAGGTCCGTCCGCTCGCCCAGGCCCGCCGCCGTCAAAAACGGAGCGATATAGGTAAAGAGAATGTTGTGCGCCAGGACAAAAGCCAGCACCACGAACAACACCGAGCGAACGCCCGGCAGCGTGAAGACCTGGCCCAAGGCGAGGCGTTTATGGGTGGCTTGCCCAGAAAAGTCAGGCACCTTGAGGCGTACCCAGACCATCAAGGCCACGGCGAACAGGCTCATGATGGCGAAACTCATTCGCCAGCCGACCAGGTTGCCGAGCAGCGTGCCGGCCGGTACGCCCAGGGATAACGCCAAGGGCGCGCCCACCATGGCGATTGCAATCGCTCGACCTCTCTGGCTTTCGGGCACCATGCGCGCGGCATAACCGGCCAACAAGGCCCACAGTAGCCCGGCCGATACGCCACCCAGCAAGCGCGCGACCATCGTCAAAACATAATGGGTGGAAAGCGTCGTGACGGTATTGGCAACAGCGAAGCCCGCTATGGCGAGCAGTAAAAGGGATCTGCGTCGCATGCCTTGGGTCGCGGCGGTCAATGGAATGGCCGCCAGCAAGGAGCCGATCGCGTAGACCGTTACCAACTGGCCGGCGAGGGCTTCGGAGATGGCCAGCCCTTCGCTGATCTGTGAAAGAAGACCGGCGGGCAAGGCTTCGGTGAGGATGGTCACGAACGCCGCCAGTGCGAGGGCAAACAGTGATCCGATGGGGAGCGGCGCCGTGGCTTGATCAACCTCGGCCTCGGCGTCGATATGGGTGTTGGCAATCGTCATGTGTCACCTGCTTGGAGCGCTCCTGACCCGCCGGAACGACGCGGTCAATCGCAGATTGATAAGTGTCGACTACGGTAGGTGTCCCTCTTTGGCGAGACAAGAATGCTAGAGTGCACAACACATCGGAAAAAATGTCCGTAATGGGAGCGTGGCGTGGAATCACTGAGCGGGATCGATTTTTTTGTGCGCGCGGCCGAAACCCGCAGCTTTTCAGAGGCGGGCAGGGCGTTGGGTATTTCGTCGTCGGCGGTGGGCAAAAGCGTCGCCCGGCTCGAGGCGCGACTGGGTGTGCGGCTGTTTCATCGCAGCACGCGAAGTATCACGCTGACGGCGGAGGGGACGCTGTTCCTCGAGCGTTGCCGGCGCATTCTCTGCGAAGTCGAAGCGGCCGAGCTGGAACTGTCGGAAACCCGCAAGGCGCCACGGGGCAAACTGCGAGTGAGTTTGCCCCTCGTTGCGGATTTGGTCATGCCGACGCTGATCGCCTTCATGCGCCGCTACCCCAGTATCGAATTGGACCTGGATTTTTCCGACAGGCTGGTGGACATCATCGAGGAGGGTTTCGATGCGGTCATTCGGACCGGCGAGCCGCACGACTCCCGGCTGATGTCCCGTCCGTTGGGGCCGTTCAAGCTCGTTGTGGTCGGTTCGCCCCGGTACTTCGCCGAACACGGCACACCGCACGCACCGACGGACCTGCTGCGCCATGCCTGTCTGCTCTACAAGTTTCCCAGCACTGGCAGGATGCAAGTCTGGCCGGTTAACGGGGACGGGGAGCCAGAACTCAACCTGCCGGCGACCCTGGTCTGCAACACCACCGAGGCGTTGCTGCACGTGGTGCATGAGGCACTGGGGATTGCCTGTGTGCCGGATTTCACTGTGCGCGAGGCCATCGCCAGCGGTGAGCTGGTCACCGTCCTGGACGACTTCAATCGGCATCAGAGCACCTTCCGCATGCTCTGGCCCTCAAGCAAACACCTGGCGCCGAAACTGCGGGTGTTCATTGATTTCATGAGCAGTGAGTTGTTCAAGTGACTGAACCACCGCTATCGCGAGCAAGCTCGCTCCCACATTCGATCTTCAGCGAGCACAACATTCATGCCCATCCCAACTCCCCTGTGGGAGCGAGCTTGCTCGCGATAGCGGTGGTTCAGTTACAGGGATGTTGGATGGGTGGCCCTCATCGCGAGCAAGCTCGCTCCCACAGAGGAAATGGGTTGGCCATGGAGCAAGTCGGCTGCTAGCTGCAGTCTTTCTGTTTGCACGGGTGCGCTTCCCGGGAGCGCCACTCCTTGACCAACTGGTGCCTGGGACGGGCGTAGCGCTCCTCCAGGACACTCACCTCGACGATCCGGTCCGTTCGGAATAAACGATAGTCTCCGCGCAGTTCGCACCAGCCTGCGATGTACCGTTGCGACTCGACAAACCCGAGCATGATCGGCCAGAGGGTTCGTTGCGTCTGCTCCCCATTTTCGTCCTGGTAGATGATCTGCATTTTCCGCTGTTCCCGAAGCGCCAGCCGGACCTGCGCCAGATCCAACGCCGCCGAGGCGCCTTGATTGCGGCCGACGTAGATCGACCCCGTATCGACCCCCAGCTGCCGCGCCCGCTCCAGCGTCTCTTCACTGCAAGCACCAGTGATCGTGGCCCCCACCATGCGCGCTATTTGCACGCAGGCTTCACCGACCGCGCCACTGCAACCATTGATGAAGACACGCTGGCCCGCGCTCAGCCCGGCCTTGTCCCGCAAGCCGTTCCAGGCCGTCATGCCCGGTGTTCCGAGGCAGGCGGCTTGCTCGAAGGAAACACCATCGGATTTGCTGGCCAGCAGCGATTTCTTGGTGACCACGGCTTGAGCCAGTGCACCACTTTCCTTGAAGCGCGCGAGACCAAAGACGGCATCGCCCACTTTAAACCGCGTCACGTTGCAGCCCACGGCGGTGACGGTGCCCGAGAAATCCATGCCCATGGCCCGGGGGAAGGATCTGCCCGTGACGATCTTCATCTGGCCGCTGCGCAACTTCCAGTCGATAGGGTTGATGGCGGCGAATCTGATTTTCACAGCGACTTCGCCTTGGCCCGGTGAAGCCAACGTGAAGGCCTCGAGCTTCATCACCTGCGGCCCGCCGTAATTGTGATACTGGATACGCTTCATAGCCGACGCTTACTCTGGATGATTGATGAGATGGAAACAGGGCTGGGGCAGGGACGCTGTTTCCAGCGCATCGTTTCCTGCGGCCAACCGTTACACTCTAACCATCGACAGGGTCAGTTTCTGGCACCATTGTTTGGCCAGGCTCCAGGTGCGAGCGGCCGTTGGGGCGTATGTTCAGATCAAGGTGCCTTGTTCTCGACCAGGCAGTTTCCGCCATCCACCACGATGACTTCGCCCGTGAGGTAGCTCGCTTCCGAAGACGCAAGAAAAGCGACCAGTGCCGCCACCTCTTCGGGACGGCCCGCCCGGCCCATCGGCGTGTAACCTGCTGCCTGGGCTTCTTCGGCAGTGGTCGATCCTGTGGTGATCCAGCCAGGAGCGACGCTGTTCACCGTGATCCCTTGCTGGGCGACTTCCAGCGCCAGGCTCATGCTCATGCCGACCATCGCGGCCTTCGCGGCGCTGTAAGCCGCTTCACCGGGGTTACTGCAGCGGGTGCCGGTCGTGGAGCTGATGTTGACGATGCGCCCGTATCGACGCGCCCGCATGCCGGGCAGAACAGCCCGTGTAAGCAGAAAAGCCGTGGTCAGATTTCGCGCCAGTGTCAGGTTCCAGGTGTGCAGGTCCATGGTCGCCAAGTCGGAAAAAAACTCCGGACTGCCTTGCATGGCCATGCCTGCGTTGTTCACCAGAATATCGACCTGCCCCCAGAGGGACTCTGCCCACAGCATAAACTCACGTACCTGGTTTTCATCGGTAAGGTCGAGGGCCCGCCCTTCGACGTCGAACCCTTCGGCACGCAGTTCTGCGACGCGCTCAAGGATGCGGGCACTGCTGGCGGTGACGATCAATCGAGCTCCGGCCGCGCCCAGCCTGCGGGCGATCGCCATGCCGATTCCGATCTCACTGCCAACCCCACTGATGAGTGCCACGGGGTTCTGTCCAGTTGCGTTTGGCATGATGTCTCCAGAGGGGATAGGTGATTGCCAGGCGTCGAAGCGCTATATAAACATCCTGATCAACGCCCGAACACCGTTGTCATCCCCAACAAGCGCTTTTGCCGCCAGGCCGGTGCGCTGGTAGGGAAAAACACCTCGTCTGGCCGAAAGCGCGCGAGACCGCAGGCGGCGGCGATGCGCTGGCGTTGTTGACCGTGGACAAGGGCTTGCTGAAAACTGTGTTCGCTATGGGCCAAACCCAGCATATAATGCGTACCCACCTGGAATTGTCCGCCGTTGGCTTGCCACCATTTTTCGATTGCCTGCGGGTCGGGCCAGGGCAGGTTCTCATCGGGGTCCATCGCGACATTGGGATCTTCAGGGTTGTCGTTCGGGCCCGCATCGAAATCCGGCAGGGCCTGCAATTCCAGATCCAGCAACGCCAGGTCCGCGCCGGTGATCAGGCTGAAGGCTTCACCGGCGACGCGGGCAAAGGGCAGGTCACTCATCTGCTGGATCAACCAGGGCACGCAGACCGGATCGCCCAGCAGTCCAAGGGCCTGGATGCCGGTGCGCCGATCCCGAGGGTCCTGTACCCACTGGCGTATCCAGGCGATGCTGGGCTCGCGTTCCTGCCAGGCCAGCAGCACACAGAGCGCGCGGTATTGAAATTCGCCCGGTTGCTCGGCGAATGAGCGCAGAGGCTCCAAGGCCTGCTGATCGCCCATTTGGGTGGTGGCCCAGTTGGCCCAGAAGCGCGTGGCGGCGTCTTCATGCTGGCGGTGGGCACGAATCGCCGGCAGCAGGTCACGCCGACGCAGTTCGCCAGCCGTGCGTGCGGCCCTCGCCAGCACGCTGGGGTCGGCATCGGAAAGTCCGGCCAGCAGGCCGGGGCCTGGGTCGTGGCGATGCATGCCGCAGGCCGTGAGGCCGAGACGGCGGAACAGGGGCTCGGGGGAGGCGAGCAGGCGGTCGAGCCAGGGCTCGACCCGCGGCCACTCCAGCCAACCCAGGGCCGCAGCCATATAGCGCTCGCTGTCTACGTGGGCGCGCATATGTCCAGCCAGGGTGGCCATGGCTGCGACATGGCCGGTTTCGAACGCCAGCACCGTAGCGGCAAATACCTCCCCCTGCGCGGTGGGAGTCAGTTGTTGCAGCAGCACCTCCAGTCCGCGCAAACCTGCGATGTGCAGGCCATCCAGATGGGCTTCGATGCGATTGTCCAGGGTGGCCAGGTGGACGAGGTCGTAGTGGGGCGCCCGAACGGCGTAGTCGCGCAAGATCGCGAGGAAGGCTACCTCTTCGGCGTGTTGATCAATCACAATCGACGACATCATAAGGAGCCTATCGGGGAAGGCCCATCGCTCAACGCCAGACAATTGCTCAAACGATCCTCGTCCATGCAATTCCATCGAAAGACATAAGATCGAACTCACCATTCGACCACATGACGCCATCGCCGGCGCTCAACTGGTAACAGGACGCTGGAGGATCATCACCGAAGTTCACAGGCTCCAATTGCGATTGTTTCAACCGATAGACATTGGACAGGGTAGAGATGTAAAGAGCATCGATAAACCATTCCAAATCCCAGATATTATCGGAGACTACCATTTGATCGATGACGCTCCACATATCCTTGCGCCCTTGCAACAGCACACCGCGATGGCCCGCTATGTATACCGTTCCATCAGGTGCGCACATGACCGATGTGAGAGTCACCGATGTTGGCGATTCGCAAGGGTGCCAATGATGACCATCGAATAGCCATATCGCGCCATCCCGGCCAACTGCATAGATTTCTGTATTTGAGAAACCATGAATCGCCTGCGCATTGAAGGTTTCCGGTAAGCCATCATCGATCCGTATCCAGCGTTTGGGACCGTCAAAGCGGTACACCATACCTCTTAGGCCGACCGCAAAGGCTTGTCCGTTGATCGCCGCCACGCCGCGAATACCGCCCGTTCTTGGCGCTTGAGGAGCAGGTGTGCTGTCGTCGAATATGTCACCGGTGGTGGTACCGCTTGCCATGATGGCTGAGTAATAGCCGGCGCCAGAGATGGCAATGAGTCCGAGTTCAGGCTGAGAAACAACGGCTAACGAATGGGCATCATAGTTGGCCTCGCCTCTGATAAAAGTGCCGTCCTTGTATTTGAACGTGATGGCGTGTGGAATCTCATCGGCTTCTTTTTTAGGGTCTGCGGCATAGATATAACCAAGGCCCGGTAGGCGTACTACCGCAGTGCGCATGATGAGGCCTTTCAATGGTGTGTCAGGCATGTGGAGTCTCCTTGAAAATAGATGTCATAGGGTCGTCGTATCCGAGGGTTCTGGAACGCGTCCGGCCGTCGATGGACGGATTTGGTCCGTCGGACCAATATTCATCTGTTGATGACCTGCTCGCACTTGGCTTTGCGTGCAGGCCTTATCGCACTTGCTGCCACCTTTTTGGGCGGCCTGCGCTCCGACCGCTTCGGCTTCGGCAACACTCCAGCGAGCATTTGGGTCAATGGTCTTGCCGGTGACATGTGGCGCAACGGCCGGATGATTCACCGTGAGGAGGTTCGTCTCTTCATGAATGTCACCGTGGGTCCCGGTGGAGTGACTATGGCCATCTTCACAAATGCACGGTGCCTTGTCGGGGTCGTACTTATTGGCGCCTTGCGCATCGAGCAGGAGCGCCTGACCACCTTTTCCCCTCTCCTTGAATTGTGATTTAGGCACTACATGGTGGGGTGTTTTCCCGTCACAGCAGTTGGAGGGTGCATAGGGTGTAAGCACGCACTCCACTGCCTTTTTGCATTTTGGATCGCCGCACAATGCCGCTGATGCGCCGGCCCGATTGACCGCACCTGTCGAGTAGGTGTTTGCATCGACATGGCGCTGGCAATCGTTATCTTTCAATCCCTTTACTACGTTGTGACAGGGATGGGAGCTGTTGGACGCCGCCACCGTGTCAAGATAGGGCCAAGTTGGACTATTACCCGGCTGCGACGCATGGTTATGGGTCGTCAGGTCCATGTTCCTGACTACATTTTCTCCCTCGAACTTCACATCCATCGACCATGCAGTGAAGTACACCTTTCCCTTAATCTTGCTGGTAACTATCCCTTTCTTCGGTGCGTTTCCGGCTTCATCCCCTGTGCTGGTCTTGAAGTAGCTCTTGTTCTTGAGCATGACCTCCTTGCCACTGATTTTTACCGTCCGGGACCCATTGATGGTGTCCTTCGCCATGCCGGTATTGGGGTAGGGAATCGGCACCCCCAGAGGGGTGGGCGGGGCCTGGGGTGGGGTGAAACAGACATCCGGGAACGCAGCAATGGACTTGCCATCCGCCGCCTTGCAGGAGATCTCCATATTGTTGGCGAAGACTTCGTTGGCCATCAGGCGGCCCTCACGATCTGATAGCTGAGCAGTGCGGCGGCGCGTTCGCCAGCGTCGTTGCCGAGGTGGCAGAAGATATTCGGTCCTTCGCCATAGCCCTTGCGACTGGCAGCCAGGGCCACGGCGAGCATGGCCGGGCCGATGGCAGCGCCGACTTCGCCAATGCAGTCGGCCGGGTGCCAGAGATGGAAGAACTCCTTGCGCACGCGCAGGGTCCGGCTGAGGGCCAGGGAGGCTTCCTTGAAGTAGTACTGCTCGCCGGAGATGTCGGTGAGCCGATAATCCATGTGCTCCAACCCACAGCCGGCTTCGCTCAGGGCCGCCCGTACAGCTTGAGTCAGGCCTTCGGCGCGCAGGGGAATGTCTTCGGCCTCCACCGTGGCCTTCTCCATGCCGAACCCCAGGCCGACGCAGGCCAGTTGCGGCGTTGCGCTGGCAACCGGGGCGGCCAGTACCACGGCCGCGGCACCTTCGCCGGGAATAAAACCGTTGGAGTTCTCGCTGGTCAGCAGACGCTCGCGTTCTTCGAAGGCGGCCAGGGTGGGGCCGCACAGGAACGAATCGACGCCGGCGACCAGCACGTGGCGATGGCCGCCCTGGTAGATCAGCGTACGTGCATTAAGCAGGGCCACGGCGGCGCTGACCCGGCCGCGGGCGATGATGTTGGAATCCGGATGAAAGCGCAGGCCCAGTTCAGCTTCGATGTCCTGCACCAGTCTTTTATCGAGGCCATCCAGACGGCCGGGACGCTCGGCTTCGGCCACACCCAGCAGCAGCGGGGTCTTTTCCGGGTCGATCCCAGGGGTGCTCTGTAACGCCTCGGCGACGGCGCGGGCGGCCATCTTGATCAGCTTGATGCGGCCGCGCCAGGGCTGCTCCAGCGGTACGCTGGCGGCCATCAGCCATTCGCCACCTTGGTCGATGAAACGGGTTTCCTGGAAATTGTCGATGGCACAGCGGATCGCCGCGCAGCTCGCGGGTGCGCTGAGGCCAACGGCGCTGACCATGCCGGAGCCGATGATGCAAAGTGCGGTCATCCGTCCGTCTCCTCGGGGGCGCGCCTGGCTTTTACCAGGGAGGAGAGCGACGGGTAGTAATCCTTGCCCAGTTTGCGGGCGCGCCACCAGCCCGTGGACATGGTGCCGACCAGCACCTGAGCGATCTCGAACATATTGCGTCGTAGCGGACGGGAGACACGCCAGGTCAGCTGCACCTGGCGCGCGTCTGTGTCGATCAGCAGGGTGTCGATCAGCGCCTGCACAGTCTCATGACCGCCTTTTTTCAGAAAGAAGGTCACTGGCACGTCCATTGTGGGGATGCGAAAGCTCGCGTGCTCCCGTGGCGTGAGGTTGAGCAGCAGCACGTCCTCGCCGCCACGCGGGTAAGGAATCTGCTGATCGTCAGGGGCAGCCTGAAAGTAGCGGCGGTCGAAATCCTGCGGCAGAAACGGAAAGCAGTCGGCCAACCAGCCTTCGTCGTAGGTACCGGCGAAGCGAGCGCGTTGTGGCCAGCTACGCCCCAGGGGGCCGAGAGCCATGGGGCGGAAGTCGCCAGAGGGACTGTCGATCGGCTTGCCCAGTTCTTCCGTATTCGGCATTGGCTTGTAAGCGACTTCAGCACTGTCGATGCTGCCTGGGAACCAACCGCAACCGCTTGGATTGTCCGGGTAGCAATGACGCATATCCGGATTCCTGGCCA
The DNA here is from genome assembly GCF_059579345.1 of Pseudomonas sp. FSO-7. NCBI lineage: Bacteria > Pseudomonadati > Pseudomonadota > Gammaproteobacteria > Pseudomonadales > Pseudomonadaceae > Pseudomonas > Pseudomonas sp. FSO-7. Next base: position 3,283,405 of record NZ_CM184193.1, read on the forward strand.
TGGGATGGGAGCCCCCATAGGCCTGGGCATAGGAGATGTCCTGTTCGGTAAAGGGTTGCGGTAAACCGGGAGATACCCCCAATAGCCCCGGTTGCCATTGTCGGGGGCCGAGGACGGAAAAGGCTTTGCTCATCTTCCCGACACGAATGCCCGCGGCCAGCTGCGTCACGGGCCGCCCACCTGGGGCGTAGGCCTTGCCGCGTACCAGCACATCGCAGAACGGCTTGACCGGGGCGAAGTCCATTTCCTGCAGCGGGGCGCTGAGGCCAGGCTCGCCGAAGAAAGTATCAGCCATCAACAGTGGCTGCTGAGTGTCGGCGAGGGTTGCCGCACGGCCGTCCAGCGGTAAATCAAACGTGCCTTTGGCCACGATCACCAGGGATTCGCGGCCATCAGGCTCCATGCCCTGGGTGTAGGCAGCGAGCAGTTTGCTGGCGTTGAGCAGCTCCATGAGTCGACTACCTGTCTAGTTGATCTGCACCGAACCGCCCTTGATACGGTTCACGCCGGAGGACCGGTTCGAGAGATAGGTCCCTCGAATCAGCACCTTGCCCTCGCGGGTGAGGGTGATGCTCGCCTTGCCGCAGCGCAGGACGATTTCCCGCTCTGCCGTAAACTCCAGGCGTTCGCCGTCCAGATGGGCGACGGCTGGTGTTGTGGTTTGCGGCAGGCGCTGGATGCGACCGATCACCAGCGGTCGGCTCAGGTCGCCAGCCTCGAACATCAGCGCGACCTGGGCGCCGATGTCTTCACGGGCGAGTGGGGTAGTGGTGCGCGCGGCGAGGCCGGTTTCGCCGGGGCAGCCCGGGAAGGCCACCACAGGGGCATCCGCACTGGGCACATCCAGCAGCACCCCAATCACGACGCCATCCACGCGCGCGGACGTGGCGGAGGGGGAAGCGGGAAAATGATATTCAACGGTCATGGCGCCCACTCCGTGGCTAGTTCTGCAGGATTTTCTGGCCTTTGACGACAACGTTCTTGTTCGCCTTGATGTTGATGGCGCCGGAACCGTCGAGGGTAATGTTCTTGCCGCTGATCACGATGGTGCCGTCCTTCTTCATGGTGATGCTGGCCGCGCCCGTGGTCAGACTGATGAAGTCGCCGGCGTTGAGGGAGAAGTGCTTGCCCACGTCCAGGCTGTCGTTCTGCTTGATGCTCGTGCTGCGGTTCTGGGCGACATCGCGGGACTCGTTCTGGCCGATCTGGGTACTCTGGTTGCCGTTGATCTCGATCCCTTCGTTGCCCTGGACCGTTTCGTTACGGTTGCCGCTGATGCCGATGGTCTCGTTGCCGCCCACGTCCTCGGTCCGGTTGCTGGCGATGGTGATTTTTTCGTTCGCACCGACTTTTTCCGTGCGGTCGGCACCGATGGTGATGGTCTCGTTACTGCCCACGCTCTCGGTGCGATTGGCACCAATAGTGATTTTCTCGTTGCTGCCAACATCCTCGGTGCGGTTCACACCGATAGAGATGGTTTCGTTATTGCCGACCTTTTCCTTGCGATCCACACCAATGGTGATGGTTTCGTTGTTATCGACGGTTTCGGTACGGTCGTGTTTAACGTGTACGGTCTCGTCGTTGTCGATGGTCTTGCGCCGGTCGTGGCCAACCCAGTGGGTCTCGTCGTTCTCGACCTCGATGTCCTGGTTTTTCTCGGCGTGGATAAACAGCTGCTCGGCGCCTTTCTTGTCCTCCATACGGATTTCATTGAAATTGGCCGGTGAGCCGCCCTTGCTTGAACGGCTTTTCACCCCGCTCTGGGTGGCATTGGCGGGCAACCCGTAGGGCACGGTCTGTTCGGCGTTGTAGACGCGGCCGGTGATGATCGGCCGATCCGGATCGCCCTCGAGGAAACTGACGATCACTTCCTGACCGATCCGCGGGAGCTGCACGGATCCCCAGTTCTTGCCGGCCCAGGCCTGTGAGACCCGAATCCAGCAGGAGCTGTTTTCATTGGACTGGTCATGGCGATCCCAATGGAAATGCACTTTGACCCGGCCATATTGGTCGGTCCAGATCTCCTCGCCACTGGGCCCCACCACCACGGCGGTCTGCGGTCCACGGACGATGGGCATCGGCGTGAGGGGCAGAGGGCGGAAGGCCTGGTTGGCATCCATGCAGTCCAGCTCGCTGACGAACTGCTCGGCGACGTCCGACTGCCCGCTTTCATAGGCATCCTGACGAATCTGATAACGGGCGGCCACCACCAGATACTCGCGGTTCTGGTCCGCACGGTCGTATCCCGTCAGCGTGAACACATGACCGCAACCGATTCCGCGGGCGCGTCCGCGCAGCTGCACACGCTCGAACTGGCTGTGGATGGCTTCGATGCGGGTACGCGCGTAGTGATCGCCATCGTTGCTCTGGACGTATTCTCCGGGGTAGTCGTAGAGCGGGTAGTCGGCGTTGGTGTGGTTGCGCGGCACACTGGAGCGCACCTCAAGGCTGGCCCGCGGGCGCAGGAAGTCGTAGTCGTTCAGCGCCAGCGAGCCGGGTTGGACTTCCCGTGCCAGTTGCCAGTCGTAGAAATGATCGCGCTCGCGCATTTGCCGATCGGGCGGGTAGAAGGGCACCGAGGCATAGTCCGCCGCGGTGGAGTGGGCACCGTAGGCGTCGGCCATCACCAGCACGTGACGGGACTTTTCATGGCGAAAGTAGTAATAGATGCCTTCCTGCTCCATCAGCCGACTGACGAAGTCGAAGCTGGTTTCGCGGTACTGCACGCAATATTCCCACTCACGGTAGCTGCCGCTCAGGCTGTCTTCGAAATCGGAGAAGCCGAGGTCGCGGAACACCTGCTTGATGATGTCCGGCACCGTCTTGTTCTGGAAAATCCGGCAATCGGAGGTGCGGGTGAGCAGCCAGAACCAGGGGCGTAGACTGACACGGTAACCGGCGAACTGGCCGTGCCCGGTCAACTGCCGGCAACTGCAGACAATGCCGTGGAAATAGCGTTTGCCGCCGTCGTACAGCTCCAGGGTCAGGCCCATCGGCTTGCCCAGCAATTGGTCGAACGTGATCGCCCGGTCTTCGGAGGTCAGGTCCAATTCGTAGTGGAACAACCGCCCCAACTCTTCGCTGCCTTCCATGCTTTGCAGCAACAGGACATCGCCGCCGAGAGGACTGTCGACCTGCACCAAACGGGTGTTTTGCGTGATTGCCATGAGCGGCTTCCTTGGCTCGGGTTCGGGCGTCAGTTGGCCGTCATCAATAAGGTGGCGCCGTACGCAAGGTCGCCGCCAAAGGGTATGCGAAGGGAAACCGAGTCCAACGTTTGCTGCACATCCACCACAGAGGTGATCTCCTTATCGGTCTTGCGGTCTTCAATCAAAGTGGACGTATGAGCCGCTGGATCAACGTGTGTCCGGAGCCATTGGATGGCGTCCCTGATCCGTTGAATACGTTCCAGCATCCAGCCAGATTGGCAGACGCTGAGGTCAAGATAGGTGACAGAAAGGTCGTTTGCTTAGTTTCGTTGGCTATATGGATAATTCTGAAATCGAATAAATAATGAATGGGCTGAGCATAGGGATCCACGCTATGGCCGCTGTAAAACCTGCCTCCCCAAGTGTTCGCACACGTCTTGACGCCTCGCTTGCGCCGCGTCCCTCATTCGGATCAAGCGCGTTTAAGTTGTGCTATTGTATTCAAAGGTAATACCTATTGATACCAGAGAGGCCGATATGGCGACGTCGATCAAAATCGATGAGGACTTGAAGTACCGCATCCAGCAGTTGGCGAATGCGCGGCAGCGCTCGGCCCACTGGATCATGCGAGAAGCCCTTTCTCAGTATGTAGCACGAGAGGAAGCACGGGAAAGCTTCAAGCAGGAGGCGCTGGCTTCGTGGACGGCCTACCAGGAAACGGGCCTGCACCTGACAGGGGCTGAGACCCGAGATTGGCTTAAAACGTGGGGAACCGAGGAAGAGTCGGAGCTTCCTGAATGCCACGATTGATCGTTACTGCGGGGGCGGGTGAAGGTCTGGAGCGTTGCCGTCGTTTCCTGCTGGAAAAAGACGTACAGGTGACACGCAGGGCGGCTCAAGTCATTGAGCAGCAGTTGATGCGCCTGGAAGCCGACCCCCATATAGGTCGCCCCTTCGCCGAGTCACCCGAACTACGAGAATTGATCATTACTTTTGGTGACGCGGGCTACGTTGCGCTTTACCGTTTTGTCCCCGCGGAAGAAACCGTGTACGTATTGGCGTTCCGACACCAGAAGGAAGCGGGTTACTGATTGAAATTCTTCCAGGGTTTCAGTTCCTCGACCGGCAGCTTGCCGGTCACCACATGCATGGAACTGATAAACACGTCTTCGATATCGACATGCTTGCCGTTGTACTCACCGCTTGGCTGGTATCCGCAGACCACCACCAGGGGCGGGATATTCAGGCGGGCGGCAGCCATCAGTTGGCCGGGGACCGTTTAATCGCAAGAAGCCAGGCAGACCATGCCGTCGAGTTGAGCGCCTTCGACGGCGACTTCGATGTCGTTGGTGATGAGGTCGCGGGCGGCGAGCATGTAGGCGCCCCCGGCACCGGCGCCGGTGATGAAGTCGCTGGGCGCGGCGGTGCGGATTTCGAAGGGCAGGGCACCGGCCTCGCGTATCGACTGCTTGAGGACCTCCGCGATGCCATCCAGGTGACGGCGAATCGTTGGTTGCGTCAATCCTTCATCGAATTGCTCGCCGATTTCTCTCCTGCGGAAACGGTATCCATCTGAGCCGTGGTAATTTTGCGTCGGCACCGGTCATTGAGCCGTTTCTGACAGGAATGTCAGGAAGCCGTCAGCCTCCAGACACCTTCGCTGTCTAGACTCATTGGGTTGCCCCGTTGTTGCAGAGGAGTCACCTGATGCGTTTGCTCATTGTCGAGGATGAAGAAAAAACCTCCTCCTACGTCCATCGTGGCTTGACCGAGCTTGGCTACATTGTCGACGTTGCCGCCAATGGCATCGATGGCCTGCACTACGCATTGGAATGGGAATACGACGTGGTGATCCTGGATGTGATGCTGCCGGGCAAGGACGGTTACGACGTATTGCAAGGCCTGCGCCTGCACAAGAAAACCCCGGTCATCATGCTGTCGGCCAGGGGCACGGTGGATGACCGCATTCGAGGGCTGCGCGAGGGCGCCGATGATTACCTGGGCAAACCTTTTTCATTTGCCGAGCTCGTCGCGCGTGTCCAGGCCTTGATACGGCGTCGCGCCGGCGACACGGCTGACCTGACGCATTTGCGCATCGACGACCTGGAGGTCGATCTGCAAGCGCGCAAGGTGACCCGGGGTGGGCTGCGGCTGGACCTGACGGCCAAGGAGTTCTGTCTGTTGAGCCTGTTGGCACGGCACCAGGGCGAGATTCTTTCCAAGTTGATGATTGCCGAGCAGGTCTGGGACATGAATTTCGACAGTGACGCCAACGTGGTCGAGGTCGCGATCAAGCGTGTCCGCGCCAAGGTGGATGCCCCGTATCCGCGCAAGCTGCTGCATACCGTCCGCGGCATGGGGTATGTATTGGAAAGCCGAGAGGCCGATGGCAGGCAAAGTGGTACGCCTTGATGAAACGATCGATTGCCAAGCGACTCGCCCTGATGTTCGCCCTCGCTGTCCTGCTGATCATGTCGGTCAGCGCGACGCTGTTGCGCTGTTCCTTGAAGCAATCCCTCGATGAGCAGATGCAGAACGAGTTGATCCTGCGACACTCGGTACTTGACCCGGTGCTGGCGAAATACGATTCGCCGGCGTTCTGGGTCGGCTTGCGCCAGAAGCTCGACGACCTGACGCCCGCGGATGAACGGGTCCGCTATTGGATCCTGGTGGACAACCCGGCCTTCAGTTATGGCGGGGCGATGCCGGATGGCCAGGATTGGTCGAAGCGCTCCGATGGGCTGTTTACCCTCGACCTACCTGAGAAAGAGCGGCCCATGATGGCGTTGCTCAAGACCATCCCGGCCATGGGCAACCGTCCGGAACTGCGCTTTATCGTGGGGCTGGATTCAACGCCGTTCAGGAAGACCCTGGACCACTTCACCAAGATACTGATCCTGACCTCTGCGTTGGGTATCGGCCTGGTTGCGCTGCTCGGTTACTGGATCGCGCGTTTCGGCCTGGGGCCGGTGAGGCGTTTGAGCCATCAAGCCAATAGCCTGCCGCCGGGGGATTCGAAGCAGCGACTGGACACCGAGGCGCTACCAGGGGAATTGCAGGAACTGGCGGTGTCGTTCAACGGCGCCTTGGCGCGCCAGGAAGCGGCCTGGTGTCAGCTCGAAGGGTTCAACGCCAATGTGGCCCATGAGTTGCGAACGCCTCTGACCAACCTGATCGGACAGACCCAGGTGGCATTGGCCCACGGGCGTGAGGTGAGCGAGCTTCAGGACTTGCTGCAGTCGAACCTCGAAGAGCTGGAACGGATGGGCGCCATCGTCAATGACATGCTGTTCCTGGCCGGGGCCGAGAGCGGGCAACGGGCAACCGAGCTCAGTGATGTCTCGCTGTATGAAGAGGCGTCGAAGACGGTGGAGTATCTGGAGCCGGTGCTGCATGACAAACAACTGAGCGTGGTGATCCAGGGCGACATGCGCGTGTGCATCGACCGACGCCTTTTTCACCGCTCCCTGGCCAATCTGATACAGAACGCGGCGCGCTACGCGGTGCCGACCAGCACTATCACGGTGAGCCTGGTCAGCCACGGCATGCAGGTCGAGGTGAGCGTTTCCAATGCCGGCGAGCCCATCGATAACGTGCACCTGGAACGTTTGTTCGAGCGTTTCTACCGCGCCGACGCCGCCCGGGCGCGAAGCGATGCGCACCATGGCCTAGGGCTTTCCATCGTGCGTGCGGTAGCGTCCATGCACGGTGGGCGCGTGTTCGCCCACAGCGAGAATGGGCTCAATACCTTCGGCTTTTCCTTGATGAACCAGGCGGCGCTTTAGTCGTCGCCCCTGCGCATAAAGTCCACCCGCGTTTGACATCTTCCCGTCAGCCAGCAGTCACCTTGACGTCAGTCGCCCCCGCCTAGAGTGCTACGACCATCCCAACGAGGACAGTGTCGTGGAGCCCACTATGAACATTCGAAACCTGTCGATTGCCGGCCTGCTGGCAGTCATCTCCTTGAGCGGCTCGCCGCTGCTCGCCAAAGAACAAACGCAGTTTCCGGCCTACGAATATGGCATGCCGCTGGACATCGCCAGGGTCATTCATATCGAGGAGGCGACATCGCCGGTATGCGAGGTCGTGCAAGCCAAGATGACCTACTTGAACACCCAAGGAGTAAAGAAGCACGTCAGCTTTCTGCAGCTGGCTGAGGCGTGCTCGAAACAGTGACCGTCCGGCGATGCCGGTTCATTTCTTCAGACAGGGACCATCACCATGTGGAATAGCACAACAACACCCGCCATTGGCCGCATGATCGACATGAGCCGGCTTGCAAGACTGGCGAAAACCCTTGCCGCGGGCGTCGCGCTGCTCAGTGCGGTGAGTGTCGAAGCGTCCGCTCGCATTGCACCGAAACCAGACTGGTCGACCGGCGACATGCCGTCCCAGAAAGGTCGAATCGTCCTGATCACCGGTGGCACCAGTGGCATGGGCTACGAGGACGCGCTAGCCTTGGCGCGCGCCGGCGCCGAGGTCATCATCGCCGCGCGCAACCCGGAGCGCGGCGCGCAGGCCATCGCGCGTATCCGCGAGTCCGTGCCCGACGCCAAGGTGCAGTTCGAGGCCGTTGACCTGGCCGATCTTTCATCGGTGCGCGGCCTGGCCCAGCGTCTCAACCAGCGGCTGCCGCGCCTCGACGTGTTAATCAACAACGCCGCCGTCATGGCGCCTCCCGAACGGGGCACATCCGCTGATGGCTTTGAACTTCAGTTGGCCACCAACTACCTGGGGCACTTCGCGCTGACCGGCCTGTTGGTGCCGCTCTTGCGTCAAAGCCAGGATGCTCGCGTGGTAAGCCTGTCAAGCATTGCCGCGGCGCGCGGCGCGATGAACCTCGATGACCTTCAGAGCGAGCAGAAGTACGACCCCTACGCGGCCTACGCCCAATCGAAACTGGCCGTCCTGCACTGGGCCTTTGCCTTGCAGCGGCGCAGCGATGCTGAGAACTGGGGCATTCGCAGCATGGCGGCACACCCCGGCGTGGCGGTCACCGAGTTGGTCGCACGGGGGCCCGGCCTGGACAGCGAGTTCGGTCGGCGCTGGGCAAAGGACCGCGACGCGTACCACTCAGCGGCACAAGGAGCGTTACCCACGTTGTACGCCGCCACGGCTGAACATGCCGTGGGTGGGGCTTATTACGGCCCGACCGGTGACGATGAAAGACGCGGTCCGTTGGGGTTCGCCAAGACGCCGCCGGCCGCGAGCACGGAGGCGGATGCCGAACGGCTCTGGGCCGTCTCCGAGCGCCTGACTGGCGTGACCTATCGCTGATGCAACCCTGGGCGCGGGCATCCGTCCCGCGCTTGACCCTTGCCTTGTTGCCGTCTCCCCGGAGTCCCTATGAGTACGCCATCCTATTTGCAGCGGCTGAGTCTCGCCCTGAACGCCCGCGGCGGCGAGTTGCGTCCTGCGCTGTGCGGGTTCTTGCTGTTTCTGTGCCTCTTCACCGGTTACTTCATGCTGCGCCCGATCCGTGAGTCGATGGGTATCGCGGCGGGGGTGGAGAATTTGCAATGGCTGTTTACCGCGACCTTCCTGGTCATGCTGGCGGCCGTGCCGTTGTTCGCCTGGCTCAGTTCCCGAGTGCCGCGCCTGCGCCTGATCGACTGGGTGTACGGCTTCTTCGGCTTCAACCTGTTGATGTTCGTCGAGTTGTTCCAGTTCCAGCCGGACAGTGTCTGGCTGGCCCGGGTCTTTTACGTCTGGATATCGGTCTACAACCTGTTCGTCGTCTCCGTGGCCTGGAGCCTGATGGCGGATGTGTTCGACAGCGAGCAGGCCAAACGCCTGTTTGCCTTCATCGCTGCGGGCGCCAGCGTCGGTGGCCTATTGGGGCCGGCCTTGAGCGCGCTGCTCATTGGTCCCCTCGGCGCCTCGGGGTTGATGCTGCTGGCGGCCTTGTTGCTCGGTGCCACGCTGGTCTTGAAACGGGCGTTGATGCAATGGCGTGAAACGGGCGGGGCTGGCCGTCCCGGCGCCGCGCCGACGCAAAGCCCCCGGCAGCCACTGCGGGGCAACCCCTTCAGCGGTTTGACCGCCGTGCTTGCGTCACCTTACTTGTTGGGGATCGCCGGGTTCGTGGTCTTGTTGGCGACGGTGAGCACCTTTCTCTATTTCGAGCAGGCACGCCTGGTGGCCGAGCTCTATCCGGATCGCGAGGCGCAAGTGCGCATCTTCGGCACCATCGACATCATCGTGCAGGCCGGTGCGTTGCTGTCCCAGCTGTTCATCACTGGTCGCATCGCGCCGAAACTGGGGGTGCGTGCTTTGCTGGCCATCGTGCCGCTGCTCATGTGCATCGGCTTCCTGGGCCTGGCGTTGGCGCCAGGGTTCGCGTTGCTGGCGGCGGTGATGATTGTGCGACGAATCGGCGAATACGCGTTCGTCCGACCGGGCAGGGAGATGCTGTTCGCGCCGTTGGATGCCGAGAGCAAATACAAGGCCAAGAACTTCATCGACACCGTGGTTTATCGCGCGGGTGATGCCATGAGCGGCTGGGCCAAGAGTCTGCTCGACCTGCTCGGGCAGGGCGCCGGCCCGGCCGCGATGATGGGCGCCTGTTGCGCGCTGCTGTGGGGGTACTTGGGCTGGCAACTGGGGCGGCGGGCAGATAATGCCGCTTCGCGGGAGTTACGCTTGGCGGTCATCGTGGCCAGGGATGAAGGCCGTGCCGACGAGGATGAAACCCACTCTATTGTCCGTCGCGTTGTTGCGACGAGTGAAAGGTGATGCGGATGGGTCTGAAAAATAAAATACTGGCAGTCGGTGCGATCGTTGCCTTATCGGCGTGCTCCAGCGTGTTTACGGGCAAAGAAAACACCTTGGTCGGGACATGGCGCATGGTCAGTGCAACCGTTGAAAGCCAGGGCAGTGTATCGGATGCTTACGGCCCCGATCCTCATGGCTGGCTCGTCTTCACGCCAGAGCTGACGTTTGTCGAAGTGCTCACTGATCCGCGCGTGCCGGCGTTTCGTTCCAATGTGCGTGGCGAAGGCACCGATGAGGAAAATCGGGCAGCGCTGGCGGGGAGCATCGGTTTCTTCGGGCGATATACCGTCGACCAGAACGGTGAGTTCACAGGCAACACGGTCAAAGGGTCGACGTTCCCGAACTGGGTGGGCGCTGTGCGTACCCGGGACGACCTGCAGTTGAAGGTCGACGGCGACCGGATGGTGGAAGACTTTCGCCGCCCCGATGGGGCGAAGGTTCACATCGTCTGGGAGCGTGTAAGGTGATTCGATGCGTTGTGCAGGGTGTCATGACGCCTCCGGCACTCATGACACCCTCTCCCGTTCGATAGAGGGGCAGGGGAGCTATGAGGCAACGGCAGGCGATTCGACAAACCCGACGATCGCCTTGGTTTCCAGGTACTCCTCGAGGCCGAAGACGCCGTACTCACGGCCATTACCCGAGCGCTTGTAGCCCCCGAAGGGCGCCATGGGGTTCCAGGCCGGGTAATTCAGGAGCACTTGCCCGGCGCGGATACGGGAAGCCACTGCACGCGCCAGCTCAAGATCCTGTGACTGGACATGGGCGCCGAGCCCATAGATCGTGTCGTTGGCGATCGCGACCGCCTCGTCGATGGTTTCATAGGCAATGATGCACAGCACTGGCCCGAAGATTTCTTCCTGGGCGATCCGCATGGCGTTATCCACCTCGGAGAAAACCGTCGGGCGGGTGTAGAAACCTTTTTCAAACCCCGGCACGCGGCCCAACCCGCCGCACAGCAGTTTGGCACCCTCATGCAGGCCAGCCTGGATCATGGCTTGCACGCGATTGAACTGGGCTTCATTGGCGATGGGGCCGAGTACCGTCTCCGGTGATTGCGGATCGCCCACGATGATCGCGTTGGCGGTGGCGGCCGCCAGCGCTTCGACCTCCGCCAGGCGGTCCTTGGGCACAATCATCCGGGTGGGGGCGCTGCACGATTGCCCGACATTGCGGAACGCCGTCATCACGCCCAACGGGACGGCTTTGGCAAAGTCGGCGTCGGGCAGCAGAATGTTCGGGGATTTACCGCCCAATTCCTGCCCGACCCGCTTAGCCGTTGGAGCGGCCGCCTGGGCGACCAGCGCACCTGCGCGGTTTGAGCCAGTAATCGAAATCATGTCGATGTCAGGGTGTGCGGCCATTGCCGCGCCGACCACATGGCCGCTGCCGTTCACCAGGTTGAAGACGCCCGGTGGAAGGCCTGCGTCATGCACCACTTGCGCAAACAACAAGGCGCTCAGCGGCGACAGTTCGCTGGGCTTGAGCACCACCGTGCAGCCAGCCGCCAGCGCCGCGGCGACTTTTGCGGTGATCTGGTAAAGCGGCCAGTTCCATGGGGTGATGAGGCCGCAGACGCCGATAGGTTCGCGTTGGATCGCGGTCCCGTTCTCGACGGTCTGGAAACGATAAGTGGAGAGGAGGTCGCGGGCGACCCGGACGTGTTCGGCGGCCAGGGGCACTTGCATTGCCCGTGCGGAACCGATGGCCGCGCCCATTTCCAGTGAGATTGCCTGGGCAAACGCTTCTTTTCGCTCAAGGATAAGCGCATGGATCTTGCCCAGTACCAACGCGCGCGCCGCTGTGGAAGTGGCAGACCAATCGGCAAACGCGGCACGCGCCGCCGCGACCGCCCGATCGACATCCTCGGCAGACCCGCTGGCGACCTGGGCAACGACCGCTTCGGTTGCCGGATTGACCACCGGCAAACTGGCCGGGCGTACCGGAGCAGACCAACCGCCATCGATATAAAACAGGTGGGCGGTTTGCGGATCAACGCTGTAGCTGTTCGAAGATTGAGTAGTCATCCAAGGTGTTCCTTTCGAGCGGTATGTCGAGCCTGCTCAATAAGCTAACAAAGCAGCCCAGACAAAATATGCCGTTCTTCTAGGGCGCAAAGGAGAATCTGCCGTATCTGCCGGGCTAACTTGGCACTCCAGCGGGAGCGGGCTCCCTCACCATGATTAGCTGCGCGCTATCGCTTCAACTTCGATCAGGTAGCCATGATGCAAGGCCGGAACCGGCACCACCGCCCGCGCTGGCCGGTGTTCTCCCAGGTAACCGGCGTAGATTCGATCGAAGGCGGGCCAGTGTTCGATGCCTGCGACATAGACAGTGACCTTCAGCAGGTCGCTCGTGCTTCGGCCCGCGGCACTGAGGATCGCCACCAGGTTATCGAGCGCGATGGAGGCTTGGACCTCAAACGGTTGGTCGGCGCTGTGGACGCCATCGACGCGTATCGGCAGTTGCCCGGACACATACAGAACGCCTTGGTGCACGACTGCCTGGGCGTAATGTCCACCCGGCGCTGCGGCGTTGGCCGTGCAGATCAAATTGATCGAGCCTGTTTGATTACCAGCCATGCAGACGACTCCAGAGGTGCACGCCGCTCTCGGCGTCAAACGCGTGATAGTCCGGGAATTGCGCGCCTGTGGCACAGGCATGGTTGGGCAGGATGCGCAGCCGGCTACCGATGGGAAAGCACGCGGTGATATCGATACCTTCGACCGTTTCAAGCGAGATGATGCCGTGCTCCTGATTGGCTCCGGTGAGCAGCGCGCCCTTGATCCAATCGCCAGCTTCGGTGCAAACCTGACCATAACCAAAGTCCCGCTGTTGGCGCTGCGTGCCCCGGTCACGGCTCACGGCCATCCAACCGGCATCGGTGATGATCCAGCCTTTGCCTTGCTGATGACCGATGACGGTGGTCAGCACGCTCAACGCCAACTCGTCCGCTTGGCAGATACCGATGTTGTGCATCACCAGATCGAAGAACACATAGACCCCGGCGCGTACTTCAGTGACGCCTTCCAGATTCAGTGCCGACAATGCCGTAGGTGTCGAGCCGATGCTGACCTCCGGGCACGAGAAGCCGGCGTGGCGAATGCGTTGGGCCGCTTCGACGCAGAGATAGCGTTCCTGTTCGGCCAGGGCCTGCAGCGCTTCAGGGGTGTCGAGTTCGTAACTTGACCCGGCATGGGTCATCACACCGCGAAGCTGCATGCCACCGTCGCTGAGTATCCGGGCGACTTCTACGAGTGATCGTCTTCGACCTGCAGGCCAGATCGATGGCCGTCGCAGTCGATCTCGATCCAGACGTCGAAACGTTCGTGGTGTTGCTGGCCGAAGGCGACGATGGCCTGGGCGGCAGCGAGGCTGTCGGTAAGGATGCTCAACTGGCAGCCTTGGCGCCGCAGCAGAAGGGCTTGGGCCAGTTTGCCTGGCGCGATGGCGACGGCGTAGAAAACGTCACGGATGCCTTCAGCGAAACAATATTGGGCTTCCTTCAAGGTAGAAACCGTGACGCCGCTGGCGCCGGCGGCGAGCTGCGCCTGGATCACGGGCAGGCATTTGCTGGTTTTGATATGCGGGCGCAAACGCACTCCCAAGGCATCCATGCGTTGTTGCATGCGCTGGATATTGCGCTGCATGCGCGGCACATCGATGATCGCGACGGGGGTATCGAGGGTGGCAAGAGAGGCTGGCATGAGGAGGGCTCGAATGGCTGGGTACAGGGAGCACTCTACAAAACGGTCGTGAAGCTGTGCTTCAATGAGATGTCATCAATCATTAAGCACAATTGAATGATCTCCATCGAAGACCTGCGTCTGGCCGTGACGCTGGCGCGCGCCGAGTCGTTGAGCGCTGCCGCCAGAATCCTGAATGTCTCACCCCCTGCGCTGTCCATGCGTCTGCGCAAGTTGGAGACGTTGCTCGGCCTGACGTTGGCCAATCGTGATGCCCGGCGCCTGAGCCTCACCGCCGATGGCGAGCGTTTCGCCCGGGAAAGTGCGCGCTTGCTGGAGCAGCTGGAGGCGCTCCCTGAATCCTTCAAGCAACACGACGAACAACTGGTCGGCACGCTCAGGCTGGCGGCGCCGTTCGGCTATGGACGGCAACGCATCGCACCGCTGCTGGCCCGGTTCGCCAGGTTGCACCCTCAGCTGTGCCTGCACCTGGATTTACGCGAAACGCCCTGGCCTGATCGTCACGACAGCGACGCGGTGATTCACATCGGTCACCTCAATGACAGCCTGTGGGTGGCCAGACTCCTTACGTCAAATGACCGATGGTTATGCGCAAGCCCTGCCTATCTGGAGCAGCACGGGACGCCGTCGTCGCCCGAGCAACTCGCTGAGCACCGCTGCATTTGCATTCGTGAAAATGATGAAGATGTCACGCTGTGGCATCTGCGCAAGGGGCAGGGGCGTAAAACCTTGCGCATCGAGCCCGCGATGCTGAGCAACGATGGTAGCGTGGCCCGACGTTGGGCCGAGCAAGGCCTGGGGCTGGTGCTGCGTTCGCAATGGGATGTCAGTGACGCCATTGCCAACAGGCGTCTGGTTCGGGTGTTGGCGGATTGGCAATTCGACAGTGCGCCGATCAATCTGCTGGTGCCTGCACGAAAACTGCGTAGTCCGCGGGTGCAGGCTTTGGTGGTGTTTCTGGAAGAGGCGTTGAAAGCATGATTGGCAGATTTTGGTGTGTATATCCGTTATTTAGGTAACGGCGGCTTAGGGTTCCGCCCTTACGGCGGGTCACTTTTGAAGAGCGCAAAAGTAACCAAAACGCTTCTGCCCCACCACTCGGTGCCTCGCTTAGGCTCGGCATGCCTGAACGAAGGCATTGCTCCGTGGGCCGCCGCGAAGGGCCATCCATGGCCCAGCGCGGCTAACCCGGCATCCATGCCGGGTTGCCCACTCCACAACACCTTCGTTCAGCCAGCGTGGTTAATGGGGCGCCTGAGATCAACGTCCATCACGAGGCGGCCTGATAGCCGACCTGGTTCTTGATGGGACCGCGTTTCTCCTGTGGGATGAGTGTGGGAGCGAGCCTGCGCGCGATGGCGGTGGGTCAGTTTGCGGTGATGTTGGATGTGCCGGCGTCATCGCGAGCAAGCTCGCTCCCACAGGGGATCTTGGGTGTTCATAAGTCTTGTGTTCACCACAGGCCCATTGTGGGAGCGAGCTTGCTCGCGATAGCGGTGGTTCAGCCACATAGATGTTGGATGTGTCCCGCTCTTGCTTTGGCTCTTGCTTTGGCTCTTGCTTTGGCTCTTGCTCTGGCTCTTGCTCTGGCTCTTGATCTTGATCTGGACGCCCCGTTAAACCACGCTGGCCGAACGCAGGCATTGCGCAGTGGGCATCCCGGCATGGATGCCGGGATAGCCGCGCTGGGCCATGGATGGCCCTTCGCGGCGGGCCCACGGAGCAATGCCGGAGTGAGGGCACACCGAGCCTTAGCGAGGTGCCAAGTGGTGGGGCAAGAGCGTTTTGGTTACTTTTGCGCTCTTCAAAAGTGACCCGCCGTAAGGGCGGAACCCTAAGTGGCCGCTACCGTAGCAACGGATATACACCCAAAACTACATCTCACAGAACAAATACCGAACCCTCCCGCAAAGTCTGCTGAACACATCCCGCAAAACGGTGCTTTGTACCAGCCAACCTATACTTTTAACCGTTTATGCACGGTTTCATGGTGTTGTAATAACCCCATGATTCAGCGTGGCACCAAAGCTTCCAGAACGAAGCAGCGGCTTGCCCAGGTCGCAACCCTCAGTGCATGGCCAATGCACCCGCGACCACCTGAAGAAGACGTACCTTCAAATCCCCCGGCCTTCATGGACATCCCTAAAATGCCAGCACCGCTAATTTCCGTAGAGACGAATTCTGAACTTCCGACACACGCCGACGTTGTCGTGATCGGCGGCGGCATTATCGGAACCTTCACGGCCTATTACCTGGCCAAGCGCGGCATGAAGGTCGCGCTGGTGGAAAAAGGCCGCGTGGGGGCAGAGCAGTCGAGCCGAAACTGGGGCTGGTGCCGTCAGCAGAATCGAGACGCTCGCGAGCTGCCGTTGTCGACCAAGAGCCTGGATCTGTGGGAGCAGTTCGCGGCAGAGACCGGTGAGGACACAGGCTTTAGAAGGTGTGGCTTGCTCTATCTGAGCAACAATGAGAAAGAGCTGGCCGGTTGGGCAAAATGGGGGGAGTTTGCCCGTACCGTCAACGTGAAAACCCACATGCTGACGGCGGAGCAGGCCGCTGAACATGGCCGGGTGACCGGCAAGCCGTGGAAAGGCGGGGTCTTTTCACCTACCGACGGTACGGCAGATCCATCCCGTGCCGCCCCGGCGGTTGCACGGGCGATCATCAAGTTGGGGGGCACGGTGCACCAGGGCTGCGCCGCGCGTGGCCTCGAGACCGAGGGCGGTCGATTGTCTGCCGTCGTTACCGAGAAGGGCACCATTCGCACCAAGCTCGCGGTGCTCGCCGGTGGCGCATGGGCGTCCTCTTTCTGCCGTCAGTACGGCATCCGGTTTCCCCAGGCGTCCATTCGTCAAACGATACTGGCCGTTTCCAAGAACGCCCAAGAGATACCGGACGCGCTCCACACGGATGAAGTCTCCATGACCCGTCGCTCTGATGGCGGGATCACGGTGGCCATCAGTGGTAGAGGGCGTGTTGACCCGACCCTGCAACTGCTGCGTTTCGCCCCGCAGTTCCTGCCGATGTTCCAGCGCCGCTGGCGCAAGCTGGCACCCGGTGGCCTGGAGGGCTTCCAGTCAGGGCACGAAGGCTTGGGCCGCTGGCGGTTGGACCAGCCAACGCCGATGGAGCGCATGCGAATTCTGGATCCGAAGGCAGACGCCTCGACGGTTGAGTTGACGTACAAGCGCGCGGTAGACCTGATCCCGATGCTGAAGACGTCGTCGGTCACCGCAGCCTGGGCAGGTTATGTGGACAGCACGCCTGATGGTGTCCCGGGCATCGGCGAGATGGCGAGCCTGCCTGGCCTGGTGCTGGCGGCGGGGTTCAGTGGTCACGGCTTCGGCATCGGCCCGGGTGCGGGCCATTTGATCGCCGATATTGTCTGTGACATGCCCCCACTGGTTGATCCGCGCCCCTATCACCCGGACCGTTTCCAATCTTCGGCCTGGGGCAAGGTCGCGGAGTTCTGAAGGCACTGGAAACTCACCCGCCAAACAATGAACGGGCGCATCCTCATGAGATGCGCCCGTTTTCGTTTGCAGGGGTAGATTCTGCCGCGTGCAGGGTTTTCAGCGGTTTTTTACGCACCATAAATGTCCGCAAATGCCTTGAAAACGGCGCAAATGCCCGCGCTTGGCGCATCCCGCACAGTCTGCTGAGCAGGCCCCGAAAAACGGTGGTTTGTGCCAAGCGACCTATACTTTTAACCGTTTATGCACGGTCTCATGATGCTGTAATAAATCCGTGATGCAGCGTTGCACCCAACCTTCCAGAACGGCGCAACCGCTTGCCCCTCATGACCTCAACCATCACTCAGGACTGCACTCATGAGCTTCCTTCGCCCCAAGTTCATTACCTTTGACTGCTACGGCACGTTGACCAACTTTCAGATGGGAACCATGACGCGCGAACTGTTCGCCGATCGGGTTCCTGCCGAGCAGATGGACCAGTTCGTCAAGGATTTCTCGGCCTATCGCCTGGACCAGGTCATGGGTGACTGGCGGCCGTACGATGAGATTCTCAAGACCGCCCTGGCCCGGGTCTGCAAGCGTTGGGGTGTCGAATACAAAGGCGAAGGTCAGCTTTACTACGATGCCGTACCGACCTGGGGCCCACATGCCGACGTACCGGCCGGCCTGTCGAAAATCGCCGACAAGATTCCCCTGGTGATTTTCTCCAACGCGATGGACGAGCAGATCATGTCCAACGTCGACAAGCTCGGCGCGCCTTTCCATAAAGTCTTCACGGCCCAACAAGCCCAAGCCTACAAGCCGCGCCTGGCGGCGTTCGAGTTCATGCTCGATAACCTCGGCTGCGGGCCGGAGGATGTCCTGCACGTGTCCTCGAGCTTCCGTTATGACCTGATGTCTGCCCACGACATGAAGATCAAGCACAAAGCGTTCGTGGCCCGTGGTCATGAACTGCCCGGAAACGCTGGCTACAGCTACCACCAGATCGCGGACATCGGCGGATTGGCCGGTTTGGTCGGTCTCTGAGTCTCTGGGCACTCTTCAAGGCATAAGGGGTTAGACATGGGCAGTGAGTCCTATTGGCTCGATACCGCACCGGCATTTACCGGTGCCCAGCTCGGTGCGTTGCCCGGGCAGGTCGATGTGGCCATCGTCGGTGGTGGTTTCACTGGCCTGGCCGCGGCCCGGGCCCTGGCCTTGAAGGGGGCCAGTGTGGCGGTGCTGGAAGGCGGGCGGGTCATTGGCGAGGCGTCAGGACGCAATGGCGGCCAGTGCAATACCGGCGTTGCCCAGGACTACGCGGCACTGAGTGCCAGCCTCGGCGCCGATAAAGCGCGCGCCTATTACCAGGCCTATGAAAGCGCCGTGCAGAGCGTCGTCTCGCTGGTGGAACAGGAGCGGATTGCCTGCGACCTCAAGCGCAATGGCAAGCTCAAGCTGGCGGCCAAACCCTTGCATTACGAAGGTTTGGCGCGCACCTGCGAATTAATTCGGCGTGAGGTCGATGTCGAGGTCGAGTTGCTGTCTGCGCAGGAGACCCGCGCTGAAGTCAACTCGGACCAGTTCCACGGTGGCTTGCTGCAGCGCAACGGCGTGCAGATGCACGTCGGGCGCTTCGGGGTCGGGTTGGCCGAAGCCGCAGCCCGTCACGGCGCGTTGATTTTCCAGGGTATGTCCGTAACGGACTGGAAAACCAGTGCCGGGGGCTATCGGGTCAATACCACCAAGGGTTCGCTTCAGGCCAAGCAGATCCTGCTGGCCACCGGCACCTCTCAGCAGGGTGGGTTGGGCTGGTATCGGCGGCGGATCGTGCCGGTGGGCAGTTTCGTGATCGCCACCGAGGTGCTGCCGCAGGCGTTGATCGACAGTTTGCTGCCGGCACACCGCTCCTATGTCACCAGCCGCATGATCGGTAACTACTTCCGCCTGACCCCGGACAACCGTCTGCTGTTTGGCGGGCGTGCACGGTTTGCCATGTCTGACAGCGTGTCCGACGCCAAGAGCGGCAAAGTCTTGCACGCGGCGATGGTGCAGATGTTCCCGCAACTGGCCCAGGTGAAGATCGATTATTGCTGGGGTGGATTGGTGGACATGACCTCCGATCGGTTGCCCCGGGCCGGCCAGCATGGAGGGGTTTATCACTCCATGGGCTACAGCGGTCATGGTGTGCAGATGTCGGTGCACATGGGGCAAGTCATGGCCGACGTCATGGCGGGCAAAGTCGAGGCCAACCCTTGGCGGGAACTCGATTGGCCGGCCATCCCCGGACACTTTGGCAAGCCCTGGTTCTTGCCACTGGTGGGTGCGTATTACCGCCTTCAAGACTATTTGCACTGAGTTGCGGGGAGACGCTTCACGCTTCAACACATTGCGTTAATCGCGAGCAATAGAGCCCGATCATTTCCGAAAGGTAGAACTGACATGACTGACAAAAAAAACAGTATCGACACCCAGCTGATAACAGGTACGGAAAGTCTGCGCATCTTCGAAGGGCTCAATCGCGGCATGTCACGCCGCAATGCTTTGCAAATGCTGGGTTTGGCCGGAGTGGCCGTGGCGGGTGCCGGCAGCCTGTTCGGCACCGCCGGCAAGCTGTTCGCCGATGAGGAGGCCGCTGCCCCTGGCAAAGGCAAACCTGGCGGCCGCATTCGCGTCGCAGGCTCGACCAGTTCCACCGCCGACACCCTGGACCCGGCCAAGGGGTCATCGTCCACCGACTATGTGCGCCATTACATGTTCTATAACGGGCTGACGCGTTTCGACAGCCATATGGTGCCGCAACTGGAACTGGCCGAGCGCATCGAAACCACTGACGCCACGCTTTGGGTGATCAGCCTGCGCAAGGAAGTGACCTTCCACAACGGCAAGGCACTGACCGCCGCCGACGTGGTGTTTTCGCTGCTGCGGCACAAAGACCCGATCACCGGTTCCAAGGTCCTGCCGCTGGCGTCGCAGTTCGCCGAAGTCAAAGCCGTCGGCACCCACGAAGTGCAGATTCAGTTGAGCGGCCCCAACGCTGAGCTGCCGTCGATCCTGGCCGTCTCGCACATGTTGATCGTGCCCGAGGGCACCAGCGATTTCAGCCAGGGCATCGGTACCGGTCCGTTCAAGGTCAAGGAGTTCAAGCCCGGGGTGCGCTCCATTGGTGTGCGCAATACCAACTACTGGAAACCCGGCTTGCCGTACCTGGACGAGATCGAATTCATCGGCATTGCCGACGAATCGTCACGGATCAATGCGCTGCTGTCGGGGGACGTGCACATCGTCAACGAGGTCAACCCACGCTCGACGACCCGCATCAAGGCCAGCGCCAAGCACCAGGTCATTGACTCACCGTCGGGCAACTACACTGACCTGATCATCCGCCAGGACCAGATGCCGGGCAAAAGCCCGGAATTCACCCAGGCCATGAAGTTGCTGCTGGATCGGGAACAGATCAAGTCGGCGATCTTCCGAGGCTACGCCAGGGTCGGCAATGATCATCCGATCGCCCCCGGTGCCCGTTTCTACAACGCCGAATTGCCACAACGGGCTTACGATCCGGAACAAGCCAAATTCCTGCTCAAGAAGGCCGGCATGGAAAACATCACCATGCCGTTGATGTGCTCGCCAGCGGCGACCGGCTCGGTGGACGTCGCGGTGTTGCTGCAGCAGTCCGCCAAAGAGGCGGGGCTCAAACTCAACGTCAACCGCCTGCCGAGCGATGGCTACTGGTCCAACCACTGGGCCAAGCACCCGCTGAGCTTTGGCAACATCAACCCACGACCGAATGCCGACATGCTGTTCTCGCAGTTCTTCCAGTCGACGGCACCGTGGAATGAATCCGGTTGGAAAAACGAACAGTTCGACCAGCTGTTGATACAGGCCCGAGGAGAAACCGACGAGGCCAAGCGCGGCAAGATGTACGCCGACATGCAAGTGCTGGTGCACGAGCACAGCGGTATCGGCATACCGGTGTTTATCAGCAATATCGATGGCGCCGATCAGCGCGTCAAAGGCTATGGCGCCAACCCCCTGGGCGGTTTCATGGGCTACATGTTTGCCGAGCAAGTCTGGCTGGACGCCTGATGAGCGTCGGGTCTGGGCCATATTGCATGAGGGTCGGATGATGAATAGCAACACACTCTGGTTGATCGGCCGCCGCCTGGGGGCGGCGGTCGTGACCTTGTTGATTGTCTCCATGGTGGTGTTCGCCATCACGGCGGTGCTGCCGGGAGACGCGGCGCAACAGGCGCTGGGGCAGTTCGCCACGCCGGAACAAGTGGCGGCCCTGCGGATGAAAATGGGCTTGGACCAGCCCGGTGTGTTGCGCTACCTGCACTGGCTGACAAGCCTGCTCAGCGGTGACATGGGCATGTCGATGTCCAACGCCATGCCGGTCATCGATCTGATGGCCGGCCGGGTCCCCAACACGTTGATGCTGGCGGCTGCCACGGCGTTGGTGTCGGTGCCTGTGGCGTTGACCCTGGGTATCGGTTCGGCGATGGGCCGAGGCGGGCGCATCGACAGCTTCCTGAGCTTCTTCACCTTGACCATGGTGGCGGTGCCGGAATTCCTGGTCGCCACCTTGGCGGTGCTGATCTTCGCGGTGAACCTGGGCTGGTTGTCGGCGCTGTCCTACGCCAGTGACATCACCTCACCCTGGCAATTCATGCGCACCTACGCGTTGCCGGTGATGACGCTGTGCTGCGTGATTGTCGCGCAAATGTCGCGCATGACCCGGGCGGCGGTGATCGATCAACTCGACAGCCCTTACGTGGAAATGGCCCGGCTCAAGGGTGTAAGCAATATCCGGATCGTGCTTCGGCATGCCTTGCCCAATGCCATTGGTCCCATCGCCAATGCCATCGCCCTGAGCCTGTCCTACCTGTTGGGTGGGGTGGTGATCGTGGAAACGATCTTCAACTACCCCGGCATCGCCAGTCTGATGGTCGATGCCGTGACCAACCGCGACATGGCCCTGGTGCAAGCCTGCACCATGTTGTTTTGTACGGCGTACCTGGGGTTGGTGTTGATTGCCGACCTGTGCGCGATTCTTTCCAATCCGAGGCTGAGAAACCAATGAACAACCTCATTGTGAAGTCCCCGACGGCGGCCGTTGCGCTGGGGCTGGGCAAAGACGCCCACGCCAAGTCCTGGCTTGGCCTGGTCGGCGCCGCGATGTGTGTGATCTGGTTGCTGGTGGCCATCTTCGGCCCGTGGCTGGCGCCGCATCCGGTGGGGGAGGTGGTCTCTGACAACGTCTTCGACAGCCTCAGCGCGACGTACCCGTTCGGCACCGATTACCTGGGCCGCGACATGCTCAGCCGGATTCTTGTTGGCGCACGCTTTACCGTCGGCCTGGCGTTGGTGGCCGCGGTGCTGTCCAGCACCCTGGGAACCAGTCTTGCCCTGTTGTCGGTGGTGTCGCCAAAGTGGCTGGATGAGCTGATCAGTCGCCTGATGGATGCGTTCATTTCGATCCCCAGCAAGATGCTGGCGCTGATCATGGTCTCGGCCTTCGGCTCTTCGGTCACCTTGCTGATCTGCACGGCGGTGTTGAGCTACACCCCCGGCGCTTTCCGCATCGCCCGCAGCATGGCGGTGAACATCGAAGCGCTGGAGTACGTGCAAGTGGCCCGTACCCGTGGCGAGCGCCGGCTGTACATCGCTTGCGTGGAAATCCTGCCGAACATTCTCAACCCGGTACTGGCGGACCTGGGCCTGCGCTTTGGTTTTATCGTGCTGCTGCTCAGTGGCATGAGTTTCCTGGGGCTTGGCGTACAACCGCCGGATGCCGACCTGGGCTCGCTGGTGCGCGAGAACATTGGCGGCCTCAATCAGGGGGCGCCGGCCATTGTGATTCCGGCCTTGGCCATCGGCACCCTGACCATCGGCGTGAATCTGTTCATCGACCGGTTGTCGTCGCGACGTAGCCGACGTTCGGGAGGTCATTGAAATGAGTGAATTGATTCGAGTACAGGACCTGCGAGTGGTCGCCTGTGGCGAACGCGGTGAAGTGGACATCGTCAAGGGTGTCAGCTTCTCCCTGCAAAAAGGCGAAGTGTTGGCGTTGATCGGTGAGTCCGGCTCCGGCAAGACCACCATTGCCCTGGCGCTGCTCGGTTATGCCCGGCGCGGGTGTCGCCTGGCGGGCGGCGTCGTACAGATCGGCGAGCATGACATGCTGGCGTCGAGCGAAAGCCAGTTGCAGAAGTTGCGCGGTAATCGGGTGTCCTATATTGCCCAAAGCGCCGCAGCGGCGTTCAACCCGGCGAAAAAACTGATCGACCAAGTGGTGGAGGGCGCGTTGATTCATGGCCTGGGTAGCCGGGCGGTGCTTGAGGCCAAGGCCATCGAGTTGTTCCGCGACCTGGCCCTGCCAGACCCTGAACGCATTGGCCAGCGCTACCCCCACCAGGTATCCGGCGGGCAACTGCAACGGGTGATGGCGGCCATGGCGCTGATCAGCGATCCGTTGCTGGTGGTGCTCGATGAGCCGACCACGGCCCTCGATGTGACGACCCAGATCGATGTGCTGCGGGCCTTCAAGCGAGTGGTCCGTGAGCGTGGGGCCACGGCCGTCTATGTGTCCCATGACCTGGCTGTCGTGGCGCAGATGGCTGACCAGATCGTGGTGCTCAATGGCGGCGAAATCTTCGAACACAGCGCCACGGCACCGTTACTCAAGGGCCCGGCCCACGAATACACCCGCAGCTTGTTGGCGGCGGCGCGGCCGGATACGACGATCCGTCCGCCCAGCGACATCGCCCAAGAGACACCGTTGCTGACCATCCAGGGGCTGACCGCCGGCTACGGCAACAAAAATGCCCAGGGCATGCCAGCGATTCGCGTGCTGGAAGACATTGACCTGACGGTTCGCAGGGGCCAGGCCATCGGCATCATCGGTGAGTCGGGTTCTGGCAAATCGACCCTGGCACGGGTCGTGGCCGGATTGCTGGTGCCGGCCCTGGGCGGGTTGACCTTCGATGGTCAACCCCTGGGGGGCAGTCTGTCCTCGCGCACCAGTGAGCAGTTCCGACGCATTCAAATGGTCTTCCAGAATGCCGACACCGCGCTCAACCCGATGCACAGCGTCAGCACGATCCTCAGCCGTCCGCTGAAGATGTATTTCGGCCTCAAGGGCGCGGCCTTGCGCGAGCGTATCGGCGAATTGCTCGACCTGGTGCGTCTGCCACGCACGATGGCGGATAGGCGTCCGAACGAGCTGTCCGGCGGGCAGAAGCAACGGGTCAACCTGGCCCGGGCCTTGGCGGCCAAGCCGGACCTGATTCTCTGCGATGAAGTGACCTCGGCACTGGATACCGTGGTCGGCGCGGCGATTCTCGAACTGCTGCGCGATCTACGTCGGCAGTTGGGGGTGTCCTATCTGTTCATCAGCCACGACATCTCCACCGTGCGCGCCTTGTGTGACGACATCGTGGTGATGTACAGCGGCCACAAGATCCAGGCCGGTACCCGTCAATCCTATGCCGAGGCACCGTTCCATCCGTATACCGACCTGCTGATCCATTCTGTACCGGAACTGCGCCAGGGCTGGCTGGAAACCTGTGGGGCAACCACTTGCCAGACGCTGCCGCCCATTGGCCCGAAAGCCAACGTGCCCGGCCTGTGCACCTTCCTCAGTCGTTGCCCGGTGCGGGTCGACGGGTTGTGCAACTGTGTCGCGCCGGAGCGCCGGATGATTGTCGGCGGCAGTGAAATTCTCTGCCACCACGACAGTGCGGAATTGATGAAGGCCCAGCAGTCCAACAACGTGACCGTGGCGGCGTATGCATGAACAGGCGTTCCGTCAGGCTGGTCGACATCAAGCGCTTTTCCTCTTCAGTCGAGCAACGGAGCAAGGCCTCATGAAACCCCGTGTATTGGAGATTCTCAAACGGTTGATGGCTTTCGACACGGTCTCTTCAGAGTCGAACATGGCCTTGATCGAGTACGTGCGCGATCTGTTGCTGACCAAGGGTATCGAGTCACTGATCGTCAAGGACGAAAGCGGCCAGAAAGCCAATCTGTTTGCCAGCACCGGGCCACGGGATGTGCCGGGGATCCTGCTGTCCGGGCATACCGACGTGGTGCCGGCGGCGGGGCAGGCCTGGACCTTTCCGGCGTTTGAGGCGACGGTGCGGGACGGGCGGATTTATGGCCGTGGCAGTTGCGACATGAAGGGGTTTATCGCACTGGCTGTCGACGCCATGCTCGATGCCACCGAGCTGCCATTGAGCCGGCCATTGCAACTGGCACTGTCCCACGACGAAGAGATCGGCTGCGTGGGGGTGCGTCGTTTGCTCGATGTGCTGCACCTGGCACCGGTTCGGCCATTTCTGTGCGTCATCGGCGAGCCAACCAATATGCAGTTCGTGCTCGGGCACAAGGGCAAGGGTTCTTACCGTACGTATTGTCGCGGTCTGGAAGCGCATTCCTCCCTCGCACCGCGTTCGGTCAATGCGATTCACGTGGCCTGCGATTTCATCGCCGCGCTGCGCCTGAGCCAGCAGCAGCTGCAAGAGCAGGGCGCCCGGGATGCCGATTACGACGTGCCCTACAGCACCGTGCATGTTGGCCAGATTGTCGGCGGCAAGGCGCTGAACATCGTGCCCAACCTGTGCACCCTGGATTTCGAAGTACGTAACTTGCCGGCGGACGACCTGGACGGGTTCCTGGAACAGATGCGCGAGCGGGCCGAACTGATCGTGCGCGAAGCCAGGAAGCTCTCCAGCGTGGCCGATATCGAGATCGAGACCCTGAATGTCTATCCGGGCCTCGATACCCACCCGAGCGTCGAAGCGGTGCGGTTCCTGAAAAACTTTGCCGCCCCGGACACCGGCACAGCCAAAGTCTCGTTCGGCACCGAGGGCGGGTTGTTCAAGCAACGCCTGGATGTGCCGGTGGTGGTCTGCGGTCCAGGCTCGATAGAACAGGCGCACAAGCCTGACGAGTTCATCGAGATCAGCCAGATGGACGCTGGCGAGCGATTCCTGCAAGGGTTAGTGGGCTCAATGCACCGCTAGGGTTGCGTTTGCCTGATTGAACATGGCGTCCCCCATCTACAACCCCGTGCGTTTCATCGTCTGAGCGAGGCGCACGGCGATCCTTCCCCACCCGCAGTAGAGCATGCCGTCGAAGGCTGATTTTCAGCATTCACGGCTGTAGGGCCGGCGTTTTCAGCATCCTCGTCCAGGGCGAAACAATAGACTGAAGGCTGTCTCAAAACAGGACTCGACACCATGCTCAAGAATCGCCTGAAAGACCCCAGCCTGCTGGTAGAACGCGCTTACATCGACGGTCAGTGGGTCGGCGCCGACAATGCCGCGACCGTGGACGTGATCAACCCGGCCACCGGCGATGTGCTCGCCAGGGTGCCTGCGATACAAGGCAGTGAAACCCGGCGCGCCATCGAGGCCGCCGACCGTGCCTGGCCGGCCTGGCGCGCGCGTCCGGCGGCCGAGCGGGCGGCGCTGCTGGATCGCTGGTATCAGGCCATGCTCGACAACCTCGACGACCTGGCGCTGATCCTGACCTGCGAACAGGGCAAGCCGCTGGCCGAAGCCCAGGGCGAAATTCGCTACGGTGCCAGCTTCGTCAAATGGTTTGCCGAAGAAGCCCGACGGGTCTACGGCGAAACCATCCAGGCCCCCAGCGGTGATCGCCGCTTGCTGACCCTCAAGCAACCGGTCGGTGTTTGCGCCGCGATCACCCCGTGGAACTTCCCCAACGCGATGATCACCCGCAAGTGCGCGCCGGCCCTGGCCGCCGGGTGCACGATCGTGGTCAAACCGTCGGACCTGACCCCGCTGTCGGCGCTGGCCCTGGCCGTGTTGGCCGAACGGGTCGGCATTCCGGCCGGGGTGTTCAACGTCGTCACCGGCATGCCTGCTGGCATTGGTGAAGAACTGACCGGTAACCCGACGGTGCGCAAACTGTCCTTCACCGGGTCCACCGCGGTCGGTCGCCTGCTGATGCGCCAGAGCGCCGAACACATCAAGCGCTTGAGCCTGGAACTGGGTGGAAACGCCCCGTTCATCGTGTTCGACGACGCTGACCTTGAGCAGGCCGTGACCGGCATCATGCTCAGCAAATTCCGCAACGCCGGGCAGACCTGCGTCTGCGCCAACCGGATTCTGGTGCAGGACGGGATCTACGAGCGCTTCGCCCAGCGCCTGGTGGAGGAGGTGGGCAAGCTCAAGGTCGGCGATGGCCTGGAGGGAGGCGTAAACATAGGCCCGCTGATCAATGCGGCGGCGGTCAGCAAGGTCGCTCGACATATCGACGAAGCGTTGAGCCAGGGCGCTCGTCTACTCTGTGGAGAAATCCCCAAAGGTGACAGCCAGTTCGTCCAGCCGACAGTGCTTGGTGAAACCCATGCCGGAATGCTGCTGGCCAACGAAGAAACCTTCGGTCCGATCGCGCCACTGATGCGGTTCAGCACTGAAGAGGAGGCACTGGCCTCGGCCAACGCAACGCCCTATGGCTTGGCCGCTTATTTCTTCACCCAGGATTTGCGCCGCTCATGGCGGTTCGGCGAGGCGTTGGAGTTCGGCATGATCGGTCTCAATACCGGGCTCATTTCCATGGACGTCGCTCCCTTTGGCGGTATCAAGCAATCGGGCCTGGGGCGTGAAGGCAGCAAGTATGGCCTGGATGAATTCCTTGAAGTCAAAGCCTTCCACATGGGTGGGTTGTGATCCGGTCAGCGTTTGAAGAGAGGAGGCATGGTTGATGAGCAAACCATTCAGAATCGCCGCGATTGCCGGCGACGGTATCGGTAAGGAAGTCTTGCCGGAAGGTCTGCGGGTATTGGAGCAGGCCGCGAAGAAATGGCAATTGGATTTGAGCATCGAAGTGCTCGACTGGGCTCACTGCGATTACTACCTGGAACACGGGCAGATGATGCCCGACGACTGGTTCGCGCAGCTCAAGGACTTCGATGCGATTTATTTTGGCGCCGTGGGCTGGCCGGACAAGGTGCCGGATCACATTTCCCTGTGGGGTTCGCTGCTGAAGTTTCGTCGGGACTTCGACCAATACGTGAACATCCGTCCGGTGCGGCTGTTTCCCGGGGTGCCGTGCCCGTTGGCCGGGCGCGAGCCCGGAGACATCGATTTCGTGGTGATCCGCGAAAACACCGAGGGCGAGTATTCCTCGATTGGCGGCAAGATGTTCGAAGGCACCGAGCATGAGTTCGTGCTGCAGGAATCGGTGTTCACGCGCCGCGGCGTGGACCGGATTCTCAAGTTCGCCTTCGACCTGGCCCAGACCCGGCCGCGCAAACGCCTGACCGCGGCGACCAAGTCCAACGGCATCTCCATCAGCATGCCGTACTGGGACGAACGCACCGCGCTCATGGCGCAGCAGTACCCGGACGTCACCTGGGACAAGCAACACATCGACATCCTGTGCGCGCGCTTCGTGCTTCAGCCCGATCGTTTCGATGTGGTCGTGGCGTCGAATCTGTTCGGCGACATCCTGTCCGACCTGGGGCCTGCCTGCGCCGGCACCATCGGCATCGCCCCTTCGGCCAACCTCGACCCGGAGCGGCGCTTCCCCTCGCTGTTTGAACCGGTTCATGGCTCGGCGCCGGATATCTATGGGCGCAATATTGCCAATCCGATTGCGATGATCTGGTCTGGTGCTTTGATGTTGGACTTTTTGGGTAATGGCGATGAGCGTTATCGTGCGGCTCATGATGGGATTCTCAGGGCTATCGAGCGGGTGATTGCCGAAGGGCCGATTACGCCTGACCTGGGTGGGCAGGGGTCGACTCAGGATGTGGGTCGGGCTATTGCGATGGCGCTTTGATCGGAGTGGGGCACTCTGTGAGTTTTTTAACGGTGTGTATATCCGTTGCTGCGGTAACGGCGGCTTAGGGTTCCGCCCTTACGGCGGGTCACTTTTGGAAGAGCGCCAAAAGTAACCAAAAGCGCTTTGCCCCACCACTCGGTGCCTCGCTTAGGCTCGGCATGCCCGAACGAAGGCATTGCTCCGTGGGCCGCCGCGAAGGGCCATCCATGGCCCAGCGCGGCTAACCCGGCATCCATGCCGGGTTACCCACTCCACAATGCCTGCGTTCGGCCATCGTGGTTTAACGGGGCGTCCGAGATCAACGTCCACCGCGAGGCGGCCTGATAGCCGACCTGGCTCTGGGTGATCGCATTCCCCTGTGGGAGCGAGCCTGCTCGCGATGAGGCCAGCACATCCTGCATCTTCATCGGCTATGACACCGCCATCGCGAGCAAGCTCGCTCCCACACTGGATTTTCGGCAGACACATAACTCACATGCGCCCAGCCCCCCCCTGTGGGAGCGGGCTTGCTCGCGAAGAAGCCGGCACATTCAACATTTTCATTAACTGAGCCACCGCCATCGCGAGCAAGCTCGCTCCCACAATGGATCTGTGGTGAACACAAGACTTATGAGCACCCAAGATCCCCTGTGCGAGCGGGCTCGCTCGCGAAGAAGCCGGCACATTCAACATTTTCATTAACTGAGCCACCGCCATCGCGAGCAGGCTCGCTTCCACAATGGGTCTGTGGTGAACACAAGACTTATGAACACCCAAGATCCCCTGTGGGAGCGAGCTTGCTCGCGATGAGGCCGGCACATCCAACATGACCGCAAACTGAGCCGCCGCCATCGCGAGCAAGCTCGCTCCCACAGGAGAAACGCGGTCCCATCAAGAACCAAGTCGGCTATCAGGTCGCCTCGGAGAGGACGTTGATCTCGGGCGCCCCATTAACCACGCTGGCTGAACGAAGGTGTTGCGTAGCGGCGGGCCCACGGAGCAATGCCTTCGTTCAGGCATGCCGAGCCTAGGCGAGGCACCGAGTGGTGGGGCAGAAGAGCTTTGGTTACTTTCGCGCTTTTCGAAAGTGACCCGCCGTAAGGGCGGAACCCTAAGCAGCCGTTACCCAAATAACGGATATTCACACCCAAAAAAGCCCCACCAGACATCACTTACAAACGTAGACCTTGCGCACATAGACGCTGCTCTCCCAGGCACAAGGAGCCCCCTTAGGCACAAACACCGTATCGCCAGTATTCACCGCCAGACCCGTCCCATCCGCAAGCTGAAGAACGATGCTGCCCTCAAGCAAGTGCATCAGTTCATGCATCGTATGTGGCCGCGCCTTACGGATATAAGGTGTCGAATCCCAGATACCAATACGCAGATTGGTTGCGTCCTCGACAAACAGGTTGTTCGAGCGACATTGCGGTGTCGGGCTCAGCAGGAATTCCTCACTCGGTGGCGTCGAAGGGGAGAGCAGGGTATGCGCAGGGAGAGCGGTCAGCCCAATACTGCCGATTTCAGCAGGCTGGGTATCGGCACAAAATGCCCAGAGCGAGCCAGGTTGCGCCTCGATCCGAACCGGTGTGCCGCGGGCAATCACCGCGCTGTCACCCGGATTGAGTTCGAGCGAGTGATCCTGGCTCTGCAAGGTGACGTGTCCGGCGTGGACCACGATCGTTTCACTGTAGGGGTATTCATCGACGCTGAATTGCCCGCTCGCTTGGACGATGCCAGCAGCAATGTCATCGGTCCCGGCATAAGCAATCTGCCGGTCGAACGGATCGTTGACTCCCAATGAGCCGCTGGTGAATGCGGTTGTCGCGGGAGTGCCGTTGGCATGGGCCAACAGCACGGCAGTCGGTTCTAGCATGAGGGTGTTTCTCCAGGGGGGATGGTGTAGGGGAGTTAGCCGATGGCCTGGGTCACCAGCGCAAACTGGTGCACGCCGCCGCTGGCCTGGGGTGGGGTCCCACGCACCATTTGTGCGACGGTGTCGACCTGCTTCAGCCCGGCTTCTTCCAGCCAGGAACCCAGGTCGCTGTTGGGGGTTATATCCATGCGCACGAAAGCCTCCGGCACTTGCGCCAACAACACCGCGATCAGGTGCTTGGCCTGCTCTGGATTCTCTGCGACGACTGGACCGATGTAGCGACCACGACCAAATGAACGCAGGAGAGCGAACCCGCGCAGTTGACCCTCGCGCTCGATACCCACGACGTCTTCGACACTCTCGAACAGATCGTTGAGCACGGCATGCCGGTTCAGGCCGCTGCCGGCGTTGGCGAGCTCGATCACGTCGCTCCGATCGGCTTCGGTCAGGCGGCGCAAGCGCTCACTGGATGGCAGGTCCGTGGGGGCAGGGGGCAATGCGTTTCCTTGATGCTGTTGGATATGCCCAAAGTCAACGAAACCCTGGCTGACATAAAGGGGCGCTCCGGCCAGCGTCGCATTGAGCATGGCAGTCTGCGAGCCACACGCTTGGAGTGCCAGTTCCATCAATTTGCGACCGATGCCCTGGCCCTGGTACTCATCACTGACGATCACCAGGCCGATCGTGGCGTAATCACCCTGCGGGCAGGTGAACGCCGTACCGATCAGGCGGCCTTCATCCTCTGCGACAAAACCCTGCGAGACACGTTGCAGCATGGCCCAGTCTTCCAGGCGGTGGGGCCACTTCAACTGCACGGACAAGGCATGGGCCGCGGCCACATCGGCGGACGTCATGGGGCGATAGGCATAGGCAGGGCGTTGCGAGTTGGACATGACAGATCTCCGTAGCTAAGGGCGCGTGACCGGTGGATTTCTCCGCTGAAAGTGTTGGTATCTCACCTGCCGCCTGGCCTGACAAGAGGCGGACATTGATTCGGTAGATTGCATAAGTTGCGGCTTCACGCGCCGCAGTTATTGCTCAAATCGGGAGCAGGCTCAGCAGCAAATATCAGCGGATTTTTCGTCGGTGCTTTGCGTAGGCGCATGACAAGCGCAGGTCAATAACGGCGCTGGCGGTCAATCTGGCCGAGCATGGATTCGCCGCGTTGATGGCGACGGAGATTGTCCAGCAACACGCCAAAGGCACTTTCGGGTTGAGTCATCGCCGCGATATGCGGCGTCAGCAAGATTTGCGGATGCTGCCAGAACGGATGCTCCGGCGGTGCCGGTTCCTGTTGCAAGACGTCGAGCACCGCGGCACTGAGCTGGCCGCTGGCCAAGGCCTCGAGCAGATCCTCTTCTATCAGGTGCCCGCCGCGGCCCATGTTGACCAGGGCAGCCCCCTTGGGCAGATGGTGGAACAACTGGCGGTTGAGAATCCCTTTGGTCTGCTCGGTCAATGGCAAGACACAGATCACGATGTCGCATTGGCCAAGGAACGTCGGGAGCTGTTCGTCACCGGCAAAGCAATCCACTCCAACGATATTGTGTTCGCTGCGTGCCCAGCCCGATAAGGCGAAACCAAAGGTCTGCAAGGTAGCCAGGATCTGCTGGGCCTGCATGCCAAGCCCCATGACACCGACCCGACGCTGGGCTGCCGGTTTCAGCAAGTGCGCCTGCCAGCACCGAGCGATCTGCTGCTGGCGATAACGGAGCATGTCCCGGTGCAAGCTGAGCACTGCAAAACTCGCGTACTCGCACATGCCCCGGGTGATGCCCGGATCGAGTAAACGGACCACCGGCAGGGACATGGGCAGACGATCAAGGTCAAGTTGGTCGACCCCGGCCGACAAGGCGAACAGCACTTCCAGGTTTGGCAGCAGTGTTTCGAGGTCGTCCGGCGCCTGCCAGGCGGCGAGGTAGCGAATGTCCTTCGGGTCGCCGATGTCCGGCCAGGCACGCCATTCGATGTCCGACGCGTACTCGGCGAATAGACGCTTCCATTGTTCGCCGCGTACCGGGTCGGCTTTATAAAGCAGGGCCATGGGTCACTTCTCGTACTGGAATAGGGAACATCCAGCATGCCCGAGTGGCAAAGCAGGATGTATCAAAAGAGCCTGTGTAATCGCACATCGCTGCGTTGTAGGGGGCGTCTGCCGGCAGATTCCATGGGGCTGGAGCCGGCTGAAGGAATCTGCTGTTTGCCGGGGTGAAAACAGTCGATCCGAATTTCCCAGAGGCCAAGTTCGGCTTAGACAATTGCGTCGAACGCTTAACCTGTGGAACACATCGCAGCCGTTTCCCGGTTGCCTGGTTCACTGTGGGAGATGCCATGAACAGTAAAGTCGAAGAAACCCCAAGCTTGCTCCGTCAACGCGATCAATTCGTGCCACGGGGGTTGGTCACCGCACATCCGCTGGTCATCGACCGGGCCCAGGGGGCTGAAGTGTGGGACGTGGACGGGGCGCGCTATCTGGACTTCGTCGGTGGCATTGGCGTCTTGAACATCGGCCACAATCACCCGAAGGTGATCGCGGCGGTGCAGGCCCAACTGCAAAAGGTCAGCCATGCTTGCTTCCAGGTGGTGGCCTACAAACCCTATCTCGATCTGGTCAAGCGCCTGTGCGAGTTGGTGGGCGGTCAGCAAGCCTACAAGGCGGCGCTGTTCACATCCGGCGCCGAGGCGGTAGAGAACGCGGTGAAGATCGCCCGCGCCCATACCAACCGTCCCGCCGTCATTTCCTTTCGTGGCGGTTTCCATGGGCGTACCTTGCTGGGTACGACGCTGACGGGCATGAGCCAACCTTACAAGCAGAATTTCGGGCCCTTCGCGCCTGAGGTCTTCCATACCCCCTACCCGAATGCCTATCGCGGTTTCAGCAGCGAGATGGCGTTGCAGGCCCTGAATGAATTGCTGGCGACCCAAGTCGCTCCGGATCGAGTCGCGGCGATCATCATCGAGCCGGTGCAGGGTGACGGCGGCTTCCTTTCCGCGCCACCGGAATTTCTCCAGGCGTTGCGGACCCTGACCGAGCAACACGGCATCGTGCTCATCCTCGATGAAATCCAGACCGGCTTCGGCCGTACCGGCAAATGGTTCGGTTTCCAGCACGCCGGCATTCAGCCGGACCTGGTCACCGTCGCCAAGAGCCTGGCGGGTGGTTTGCCCATTTCGGGCGTGGTGGGGCGTGCGCACATCATGGACGCGCCATTGCCCGGTGGTCTCGGTGGCACCTACGGCGGTAACGCCTTGTCGTGTGCAGCCGCGCTGGCGGTGATCGAAGCGTACGAACAGGAGCAGTTGCTCGAGCGTGGCCAGGTATTGGGCGAGCGGCTGCGTCAGGGCCTGCTGCGCTTGCAGGCACGTCACCCGCGTATCGGTGACGTACGCGGCACCGGCTTCATGTTGGCCATCGAATTGATCAAGGACGATGAGGCCCGCAGCCCCGATGCCGAACTCACCCAACAACTGATCGACCAGGCCAGGGTAGGCGGGCTGTTGGTGATCAAATGCGGGGTGTATCGAAATGTCTTGCGCTTCCTTGCGCCTCTGGTCACCGAAGAAAGTCAGATCGACGAAGCGCTGACCATTCTTGAAGCAGCATTGCAACGCGTGTTGGATTAATCTCAGGTCTCGGTCGGCACACTGTAGCGATGTGCCGACCGAGGGCATTTAGAGCATATGGATCGATGAATGCATCATGGGAGGCGACACACATGCACCTGACTGACTATCGTGCGCTGCTGATCGATTGCGACGAAGTCCTGGTCGATCGGGATTCCGGTGTCTGGATGGCCCTGCAACCTGTGCTCGACAACCACCCGGGCATGCCAGACAGGGAAGCGGTACTGGCTGAGTTCGACGAGGCGGTACGCGGGCTCTATCCGCGTTTTTCCGAACTGGGCTTCAGTGGTTTGTTGTGCTTTGCCCATCGTCAACTGGCAGAGCGTCTGGGGCTCAAGGTCAGTTGGGAGGAGGGCATGAGCTTCGCCCGTTCGGCGTGCAACTGGTCGCTGTTCGAGGACGCGCCCGGTGCCATGTTGTACCTGCGTAAATTCTACCGGCTGCTGGTGTACTGCGATCGTGATGCCGAGGATCGTGACCAACTCTGCGAGCGCTTGGGAATTGCACCCGAGGACCTGCATTCCCGAGCCAGCAACCCATTGGAGGATGAAGCATGGCTGCAGGCGAACAAGCTCAAGCCTGAAAACATCATGCAAGTGTCCAGGCCGCCCGCACACCCCCCAAAGTCGGCGGGTTTGTGTCTGATCCGTCGTGGCCATGAGCCTGATAATCAAGAACATTCCGCCGATTTCTACATCACCAGCATGGCCGACCTCGTCGCTCAGCATCAGCTATCTTTGCGACGTTGAATTTGCTAAAACCACTGTCAACTGAAGACAATCGAGGGGTACCCGATGGAAGGTTTAATAAAACTAGACCGAATTGATATCAGTATCCTTGTTGAACTTCAAAAGGACGGTCGAATGACCAACGTCAGCCTCGCCGACGCCGTGGGGCTGTCATCCAGCCCATGTCTGCAGCGAGTCAAGCGGCTTGAGTCGGCGGGTTACATTTCCGGCTACAGGGCTCATCTCAATCTGGCCAAGATCACTGATTCGGTCACGGTCTTCACTGAAATCACCCTCAGCGACCACAAGCGGGAAGACTTCGCCAAGTTCGAGTCCAACATTCGCTTGGTCGATGAAGTCCTGGAGTGCCATTTGATCAGCGGCGGTTACGATTACCTGGTGCGCTTCATGACCTGCAGCATCCAGCATTATCAGGAGG
The DNA here is from genome assembly GCF_059579345.1 of Pseudomonas sp. FSO-7. Taxonomy (NCBI): domain Bacteria; kingdom Pseudomonadati; phylum Pseudomonadota; class Gammaproteobacteria; order Pseudomonadales; family Pseudomonadaceae; genus Pseudomonas; species Pseudomonas sp. FSO-7. Next base: position 3,318,953 of record NZ_CM184193.1, read on the forward strand.
TGATCGAAGGGTTGCTGGACAAGAATATCGGCATTTCCAAGTACTTCAGTTACATCGTGATCAAATCCCCCGTGCTCAAGGATGGGGTTCCGCTGCGTAGGCTGTTGCGTCATTGATGCGGCTTGCCGGCATGCCGTCCATGGCGGCACGCTCCTCAAACGTCGCCGTCAGCGTACTTCTCTGGCATTGCGCGAATACTAAAACCCTCTCGAACACTCCGTAAGTCTCGGGTAAGGCATCTCTCCGTAAGGTGGCGTCTCGTCACGAACGCGGGTGTCGCGTGTGCGCCACTTACCGATCAACCCCCTATTTCTCTGCCTTCGGTGTTGATCGGCCGGGCGTGTCAGGCCTTAATGTCGAGAGAAAAATCATGGTCAAACTGCTGTTGTGGTTTCCACTTGTTCTGGGTGTAGCGGGTTGCGCGAGCATCCCAAGAAGCGAGATGCCGGAATCCAGGTTCGCTTCGCTGGATTGCGCGGCGATCGCCAACCAGTTGGATCAAGCGCGTTCTACGCGTGAGCATGCCGCCCAGGCGAAGCGCGGCTCCTGGAAGGTCATCATCCCCATTGCCATTGGTGTTCGCTACTTCAATGCCGCGAGTGTGGAGACCGAGGCGGAGGAAAGGGAAGCCCATCTTCTACGGGAGCAACAGGAAAAGAGCTGTCCCCCGGCTTCCCGTTTGAACAAGCGCGCACAGCCTGCCGGCGACCGGAAAATGACACCGGTATCGGTTGTGTCGTTTCCGTCTCCTCATGATTGGCCCATCTGGGTCGCGCAAGAAAAGGGCTATTTCGAACGCAACGGCCTATCTGTTTCGCTGACGCCAACGCCGGATTCCAAGTTTCAACTGACCGGACTCATCGAGGGCAGCTTCGACATCGCAATGACCGGCATCGACAATGTCATCGCCTATACAGAAGGGCAAGGTGAAGCACGGACCCAGGCGAAAGCGGACATATTCGCCTTCATGGGCGCCAGCAACAAAGGTTTCCTCCGGCTGGTGACTTCGCCTGAGGTGAAAAGCTACACCGATCTCAAGGGCAAGCAGCTCTCCGTCGATGCTCAGACAACAGGCTACGCATTCGTCCTGCGCAAGCTTTTGAAGGAGGGCGGCCTGGAGGCCTCGGATGTCGAGTTTGTCAGCGTTGGCGGATTGCGGCAGCGCTTCGACGCGTTAATCAAGAACAAGCAGGCCGGCACCCTCCTTATTTCGCCATTACACGCGACCGCTCAACATAAGGGCTTCAATGTCCTTGCCAATGTGGAAGATGTACTTGGTCATTATCAGGCTTCGGTGGGTGCTGCGCGTCGAGACTGGGCAAAGCACAATCAGGCCGAGTTGGTCGGCTATATCCGCGCGTACACGGACGCTATCAAATGGCTCCGGGATCCAGCAAACAAGGCACAAGCCATTGCGATCCTGAGCAAAAACATGCCGAACCTGACGGAGCCGATGGCCAGCCAGACTTACGAAATACTGTTGGTGCAAAAGGATGGCCTTGATCCTCGCGCAGAACTGGATATCGCCGGCATAGAGACTGTGCTTGCCCTGCGCAGTGAATATGGCAAGCCGCAGAAGGTTTTGGGCGACGCCGGGAAGTACTACGATCTGCATTTTCATGGGCAAGCGATTGGGGCCGTGGAACCTCCAGGGAACGGGTCCGGCCGTCGGTGATCGACACCCCATCGAATTTGGCCACGGCACTCTGTTGTCTATCAATTCGTTACAAATAATCGCAGCTGCGCACCTCGGTGTGGCGGCACAGGGAGGCATTTGTTCGCACTTGCAATTCGATCTTCATAAAAACGTAACACGACTGTTGCAGAGTTCCCCAGCCCGTCATCACAAGGAATTTCTTTCAATGAAAAGTTTGATGAAATCTGCTGCGCTCGCCGTTACGTTTTCTCTTTGTGCCACTTCGGCGACATTCGCTGCAGAAAGCGTCCGTCTGACGGGTTCTGGCGCGAGTTTTCCGGCGCCGATCTACCTGACCTGGTTCAAGGATTTCAGCAAGAAATCCGAAGGTGTCACTGTGGATTATCAATCCAAGGGCAGTGGCGCGGGTGTACAGGACTTTCTGAATAAAACCGTTGATTTCGCCGCCAGTGACTCGGCGATGAAAGACGAAGATATCGCCAAGGTTGCCGAAGGCGTGCAGTTGCTGCCGATGACCGCTGGGGAAATCGTGCTGGCCTATAACCTGCCAGGCAACCCTAAAGGTTTGAAATTGCCACGGGATGTGTACTCGAACATTTTCCTGGGCAAAATCACCCGCTGGAACGATCCGCAGATCGTCGCCGCCAACCCGGACCTGAAACTGTCCGATACGCCGATCACGGTTGTGGTGCGTGCGGATTCCAGCGGTACGACCGCCGTGTTCACCAAGCACTTGGCGACCATCAATCCGGAGTTCAAGCAGGCGCTGGGGGAGGGCAACACTGTCAATTGGCCGGCCAGTGACAAGTTCATCAAGTCGCCGAAGAACGATGGTGTGACCGCTACCGTGCGCCAGACGCCGGGCGCGATTGGCTACATCGAATACGGCTTCGCCAAGCTGGCCAAGGTTGACTTTGCCCAGTTGCAGAACAAGGCCGGCCAATACGTAGTGCCGAACGCCGAAAGTGGTGCCGAGGCCCTGGCTGCAGTGAAAATGCCGGAAAACCTGGTGTCCTGGTTGCCTGATCCGGACGGCGCCAAGTCCTACCCGATCACGTCCTACACCTGGATGATCTTCCGCAAGGACAACGGCAATCCGGCCAAGGCCAAAGCCATGCGTGAAATGGTCGAATACAGCCTGGTCGAAGGGCAGAAAATTGCCGATTCGATGGGGTATATCCCGTTGCCGCAGTCGGTTGTCGAGCAGGTTCGCAAAGCGTCCGCCAACATTCAGTAACGCCTGAGGCCTCTCTCGGTGTGCGCTGTCAGCATGCCGGGAGACTTTCCCCCCTGTTCCGGACTTAGCCAATGAACAAACCCTTTGTCGTACCGGTTAATCCAGATTCTGCCTGCCAACCACCGTCCGCGAAGGACTTCCTGGTTGATCGCACCTTTCGTGCGCTTGCGCGTATTGGGGTGGTTCTGGTTCTGGCGTTGGTATTTGCCCTCGTGTTCGAGGTGGGGCGCAAGGCGCTTCCTGGCATGGAAAAGCACGGCTTTGATGTGCTTCTCGGCACTGTCTGGGACGTTAACCAGGGTAAATACGGCATCCTGCCGGCTATCTGGGGCACGCTCTACAGCGCTCTGATTGCGTTGTTGATTGCGGGCTTTTTCGGCGTCAGCATGGCGATTTTCCTGACCCAGGACTTCCTGCCTCCCAAGCTCGCCGCCATTTTTCGAACCATTGTCGAATTACTCGCGGCCATCCCCAGCGTCGTCTACGGCCTGTGGGGGATCTACGTGGTGATCCCGGCGATTCGGCCGCTGACCACCTGGTTGAACAGCGAACTCGGCTGGGTGCCATTTTTCGGCACATCCTTGAGCGGGCCGGGGCTGCTTCCTGCGGCGCTGGTGCTTGCCATCATGATTCTTCCGACCATTGCCGCTGTTTCGCAGGATGCGCTCACGGGCGTACCGATGAAAACCAAGCAGGCCGCCTACGGCATGGGGACCACCCACTGGGAAGCGATCCTCAAGGTGATGGTGCCGTCGGCCGCCACGGGTATTTTCGGCTCCTTGGTCCTTGGCTTGGGGCGTGCGTTGGGTGAGACGATGGCCCTGGCCATGCTGGTAGGCAACGCGAATAACATTTCCCTTTCGCTGTTCGCACCGGCCAACACCCTGGCGGCCTTGCTGGCGCTGAACTTCCCCGAAGCCGGGCCGAACGAGATCGAAGTGTTGATGTATGCCGCACTGGTGCTGATGTTGATCACGTTGATCGTGAACGTCTTCGGCTCCTTGATCATGATGTACGCCCAGCGGGGTAACAAGTGATGACTGATCTGACTGCTGCAACAGACTTGACGTCTCCAGCAGGCGCGATGCCCAGCCTGCAGCGCAAGTTCGAGGGCCGCGCCCTGCGCAGCCTGATCTTGACCACCCTGGTCTGGGGCGGGGCGCTGCTGGCCAGCGTGCCGTTGGTTTCCGTGCTCTACATGCTGATCACCCGCGGCGGCGCTCGCCTGAACCTGGAAGTCTTCACCGAACTGCCGCCGACTGGCTTCGAGATGGGCGGGGGCTTCGGCAACGCAATGGCAGGTACCTTTGTGATGGTGGGTATCGCGGCGGCAATCGCGGTGCCGGTTGGCATCATGGCGGCGATCTTCCTGGCGGAACTGGGGCCGGACAGTAAGCTGGCGAACGCTGCGCGTTTTGCGGCCAAGATGCTCACGGGGCTGCCTTCGATTCTGGCCGGGGTGTTTGCTTACGCCCTGGTGGTGATGACCACCGGCACTTATTCGGCACCGGCCGGTGGCGTCGCGCTGGCAGTCCTGATGCTGCCTATCGTCGTGCTGACAGCGGAAGAGTCGATGCGGATGGTGCCCAAGATCATGAAGGATGCCGCCTATGGCATGGGCTGCACCCGCTCGCAGGTGATCTGGAAAATCGTCCTTCCCACCGGCATGCCGGCGATCCTGACCGGCGTCATGCTGGCCGTGGCGCGTGCCGCGGGCGAAACCGCGCCGCTGTTGTTTACCGCGCTGTTCAGTAACTACTGGATCTACCACCAAGGCAGCCTCGAGGTCATGAACCCGACGGCATCGCTTGCAGTGCTGATCTACAACTTCTCCGGCATGCCTTTCGACAACCAGCTCGAGCTCGCATGGGCGGCCTCACTGGTGCTGGTGATGATCGTGCTGGTCGTGAATATCATCAGCCGTATCTTCGGCAAGCCCAAGTATTAAGAACGGGAGCATCTGATCTTGAACGTATCCACTGCGCAAATAGCCGCTCCGTTTGTCACCCAGGCGCCTGTAGTCATGGACTGCAAACTGGACAAGATTTTCTACGGCAACTTCATGGCGGTACGTGACAGCCATGTGCCGATCGAGAAAAACAAGATCACCGGTTTCATCGGGCCTTCCGGCTGCGGCAAAAGCACCGTGCTGCGCAGCCTCAACCGAATGAACGACCTGGTGAAAGGTTTCCGTTTCGAAGGCCACGTGCATTTCCTTGGGCAAGACGTCTACGGCAAGGGCGTTGATCCGGTGGTCGTGCGCCGCTACATCGGCATGGTGTTTCAACAGCCGAACCCGTTCTCGATGAGCATCTTCGACAACGTCGCGTTTGGCCTGCGCCTCAACCGCTACAAAGGCGATATAGGCGATCGGGTCAAGCACGCGCTGCAAGGCGCCGCCCTGTGGGATGAGGTCAAGGACAAGCTCAAGGTCAGCGGCCTGTCGCTCTCCGGCGGCCAGCAACAACGACTGTGTATCGCCCGCGCCATCGCCACCGAGCCGGAAGTCCTGCTGCTGGATGAGCCGTGTTCGGCACTCGACCCGATCGCTACCCGGCGGGTCGAGGAATTGATGGTCGAGTTGAAGAAGGACTACACCATCGCGCTGGTTACCCACAACATGCAGCAAGCCATCCGTGTCGCTGACACAACGGCGTTCTTCTCGGTGGATATTTCCCAGGGCACGCGCACCGGCTATCTGGTTGAGATGGGCCCAACGACGCAGATCTTCGACAACCCACGTGAACAGATGACCGGCGATTACATCAGCGGCAAGTTCAGCTAACACACCTCCGGTCAAGGCCGCATACCTGCAGAAGCCAAATGGATTTGGCGGGCATCCGGTAGACATTTACCAAGCGTTTCCAAGGAGCACCAATGCCTGCTACGCATCGCCTTGATTTGCCTGCGATTGAACGTGCACTGCGTGAAGTGCAAAACCGCTTCACCGAGCTCAGCCGGCACTTCACGGAGCCGCGCGATCCCTTGACTGACGAAGTGCTGCAAAATGTACTTGAAGGCTACGCGTTGATTGACGACTATGTTGCCCGCGGCGTTGATCTGTTTGACCTTCAGCAACTGAACCTGATGCTCGAGATCAACGCCACGGTGCTTTGTGGCCGAGACCCGGCGCGCCGCTTGGAATACGCCCAGCACCTGGCCGCGACCGAGGCGCATTTCTTCAACAACGTTGAGGGAGGCATCAAGGACTTGTTCAATTGGTATTGCGCGTATCGCAGCGAATCCGTCTGGAAGCGTGCGGCTGGCGTTTATGTGCGCATTCTCAGCAAGCCGCAGTTGTTCATTGAAGGGAACAACCGCAGTGGGTCGCTCATCGTCAGCTACCTGTTGATGCGGGCGGGGTTGCCTCCTTTTGTGTTGACACTGGAAAATGCCGAGGGCTACTTCAACCCGTCATCGGTTATACGCAACTCTGCCAAACATGGAGTCAAGGCGTTGTACGAATTGCCCAAGATCAAGAAAAAATACGCAGCTTTTCTAGAAGAACAAGCGCCTGACCCGATGAAGTTCTTTCTCAAAGGCAAGTCTTTGCCCCTCTCTCAAGGTGGCCATTGATGAGCGGGAATTCAGCGTTCGCCAAATGTAAAACCTTCGGCAGCCGGGCAGGGCAGGCCATCCGCTGCGCCATCCCGATGCAGATGTCCAGGCGACAGCGCATACGCATTTCGTTTGATATCGATGACACGCTCGCCTGCCAACTCCACCACTGCGAAGTCGAGCAAAGCCGATTGCCGGCCCGTGTTCATCGTTGGCTGGGTGAGCCGTTGCGCAGGGGAACACGTTCCCTGATCCGAGAGCTGCGCCGCCAGGATTGCAGCATCTGGGTCTATACGTCGTCCGGTCGCACGCCATCCTACATCCGGCGTTGGCTGTTGCTATACGGCATCCGCGTCGACGGTGTAGTCAACAGCGTGCTGCACAACCGCGCGCTGACGGTCCATGGGCTGTCGAATGCGCCTTCGAAATATCCGCCGGCGTTCGATATCGACTTGCACGTCGATGATTCCGAAGGCGTGCAGATTGAAGGTGAGGACCATGGCTTTCGCGTGGTCGTGGTGCATCCGGAAGATGAGGGTTGGGCGCAGAAAGTGCTGGATGCGGTCGACATCGTTCAGGCGCAGTTGGCTTGGCAGCAGATGCCCGTCCAGCGGCCTTCGTTGCGCCGGGTGCCGACTGCTTAGGACGTGATTTCGAGCCGCATCCCTTCTATACAAGCTCGCGGACTTGGCTCCATGTAAGGTTGAACCGAGCCAGAAACTTACGGATGCGGTCGGAATCGTTAGGTGATGCTTTGGCTGATCTGCTCTGTGAAAAGAGCTTGCGACCGGCGTCCGCCTGACTTGCCGCGGTGCTGCATACCTTCAACACCGACTCCAGTTGCAGGCGATCAAACAGGTCGACCTCAAGGCCTGCATTAGCCAGGTGTTCCGACAGTGGGTCCGAGGTGGTCGGCATCCGCCAGTCCAGACGCAGTCGTTCCAGTTCATCCTCCACAAGCGCCATGTCGATCCGGCCGCTGTCAGCCAATGTGGCCATCCGGGTGATCGACGCAGAGAGTTGTCGGAAGTTTCCTGGCCAACTGGCATCCCTGCCGGTAGCAAAGGACACATATCGGCGCCGAGCTTCGGCATTGAAGCGAACCCTATGGGCATGGTCCCTGGCATACCGCTGCAGTTCAAAATCGATGTTCGGCTCGATGTCCTCCCTCCGATTGGCCAGTCCGGGGAGGGCAAAGGTCCAGATGTTGATTCTGGCTAGCAGGTCCTCGCGAAACAGGCCTTCGATAACGCGCGCTTGCAGATCTCGATGGGTACCGGCGATGAGGGTGAAGTCCGACTCGACCTCTTTATCAGAGCCCATGGGCAAGAACCTCTTTTCCTCAATCGCTTTCAGAAGCATCGCTTGCTCGTCGAGCGGTAACTCTCCAATCTCGTCGAGGAACAAGACGCCTTTGTGAGCCGAGCGCAGTAAGCCCTCTCGTGCCTGTTGAGCGCCAGTGAACGCGCCTTTGGTATGGCCAAACAACGTCGACATCGCGGTATCACCGCGCAACGTGGCACAGTTCACCGCGACGAACGGACCATCGATCTGGTGACGCCCCCGTTTGAGCTCGTAGACCTGCCGTGCCAGGAAGGACTTTCCCGCTCCCGTTGGGCCGCTGAGCAAAATCGGTGCCCGGGATCGAACGGCGACCCGCTCGATCTGCTCTATCGTACGATTGAAGGCCGCGTTGCGGGTCGCAATGCCAGACTTGAGCAGTTTTGTGCCTTCCAGGCGCTCAGCGTGGAATCGCTTCGCGATCTGGTCGTAGCGCTGAAGATCGAGGTCGGTGACAACGTGTTTGCCGGCAGGCGCCGAGTCATCATTGCGCAGGCCATTTGGCTGTGTCTGTAACAGTTTGGCAGGGACGTGCCGGGACTCGGCCAGCAGGAACCAGACGATCTGCTGAACATGGGTGCCTGTGGTGATGTGAACAAGATAATCCTCGCGCTCCGTGTCAAATGGGTAGCCAGCCGAAAAATCATGGAGTGCGGCATAAACCTCCTCGAAATCCCAGGGGTTTCGCATCGCCATGGTGTGCAGGCGAACCTCGGTCTCTGGCGACACCTGGGCAATATCAGCCGCTACCTTCAAGGCGAGATCGGTGTCCCAGCGTGCTTCCCCGTGAATCAGTTCAAGGCGATCAATCACCAGGTCGGGCTGCTGGCACAGCGAGACAGTCGGACGCCATTTGTTCCAGCGCTGTTCGCCCTTGCCAACTCGGTCGAGCTTCGAGCCAAGGATTCCAATGGCGACTGTCTTCTTGATCTGCATTACGAGGTATCTCAAAAGATAGATTACGATAATGGAGTATAGTTTTTACATCCTGATTATGGGTAGCGTCGCTGCGTCATCATCCGTTGATTAGGATTTAAATCCTTCAATATCAATTGGATAAATAAAATACCCTCCGTCAGCCGTAACATTGGCATGCCGCTCGCTATAGAGCTCCCAAACAGACAATCACAGGAGCGAAAATGATGACCACTCAAACCTTCGAGCTGCTTGAAGTCGTAAACGGCAAGCCCATTAAAATGTGGACCCGAGGTGTCCCGGTTGAGCCAGAGGCCAAGCAACAATTGATGAACACAGCGCAGATGCCATTCGTGTTCAAGCACATGGCTGTCATGCCCGACGTTCATTTGGGGAAAGGCTCGACTATCGGCAGTGTGATTCCAACCAAAGGCGCAGTTATTCCGGCTGCTGTCGGGGTCGACCTCGGTTGCGGGATGTCGGCTGTGCGCACCTCGCTGCGCGCCGGCGATCTTCCCGACAGCCTGTTCGGCCTGCGTACCGCCATCGAGAAGGCTGTTCCCCATGGACGCACCTCGGGGCGTAGTGGCCGTGATAAAGGGGCCTGGGAGAGCGCCCCGGCGATTGTTGATCAAGCCTGGTCGGCGCTTGAGGGGCGTTTCAGCCTCATCACCAACAAGCATCCAAGCTTGGAAAAATCCAACAACCGCAAACACCTCGGAACGCTGGGTACAGGGAACCACTTCGTGGAGGTGTGCCTGGACGAGACCGACCACGTGTGGGTCATGCTGCACACCGGTTCCCGTGGAGTAGGCAACATGATCGGTACCTATTTCATCGAGAAGGCCCGCGAGGAAATGCGCAAGCACATGGTGAACCTGCCTGACCGGGACCTGGCCTACCTTCGAGAAGGCACCTCGAGCTTCGATGATTACGTTGAAGCTGTTGAGTGGGCCCAGGACTTCGCCAAGCAGAACCGCGCCGTCATGATGGTGGCCGTGTTGGACGCCGTACGGTCGATCATCACCAAGCCTTTTGAGTCACGGCTGATCGCCGTCGACTGCCACCATAACTACGTGGAGCGGGGCACCTACTTTGGAGAGGACATTCTTCTCACCCGTAAAGGCGCCGTCTCTGCGCAGAAGGGGCAGATGGGGATCATTCCCGGATCAATGGGCGCAAAGAGCTTCATCGTGCGTGGCCTGGGGAATGAGGAGGCGTTTTGCAGTTGTTCACACGGTGCAGGCCGGGTGATGAGCCGCACCAAGGCGAAGGCGGTGTTCACGGTCGAGGACCAGGTGCGGGCGACCGCTCACGTGGAGTGCCGTAAGGATGCGGCTGTTATCGACGAGATTCCGATGGCTTACAAGGACATCGATGCGGTGATGGCTGCCCAGCGCGACCTGGTTGAAGTGGTTCATACCCTGCGCCAAGTCGTATGCGTGAAGGGGTAACGCAATGCACCAGGATCTGATTCTGATCGACGGAACCCATGGAGGAGGGCAGGTACTTCGTACGGCCCTCAGCCTCTCGATGATCACCGGGCGGGCATTCCGGATGACGGGGATACGCGGCAAGCGCTCCCGCCCCGGATTGTTGCGTCAGCACCTGACCGCAGTACGAGCAGCGACTGAGATTTGTGGCGCTAGAGCCGTAGGGGCGGAACTCAACTCGACAGCGATAGAGTTCCATCCCGCAAGCATAAAGGGCGGTGAGTATGCATTCGCGATCGGAACTGCGGGTAGCACGATGTTGGTACTGCAGACGCTGCTGCCTGCACTTTTGCAGGCTGACGGGCCGAGCACAATCCGGATCACCGGCGGGACGCATAATCCCGCGGCGCCGCCCTTCGAGTTCATACAGCACGTGTGGTTGCCGCTGGTACGGCGTATGGGCGCGCAGGTGGAGCTTGTGCTACTCAATTATGGTTTTGTCCCCGGCGGTGGGGGCCTGGTCGAAGCCACTATTAGACCTTCGATCCTCAAACCGCTGGAGTTGGACGGAGGAATGGACCCCGTCACAATCATTTCGGCTGGAGCGCTGGTTTCAGCCATTCCTGTCTCGATTGGGAACCGAGAAGCCGATCGACTTTCGGCCAGGCTGAAGATCGAACGGCACGACCTCTCTGTGACCGATCTGGGTGACCGGGCGGGACCAGGGAATGTCGTGTCGATCACTGCCTTGAGGGCTGGCGTTACCGCAGTCTTTACCAGTATCGGCCAAGAACGAGTGCGCGCGGAGCAGGTAGCTGACGCGGCGATAGACGAGTTCACTGCGTGGGCCCAATCGAATACAGCTGTAGAAAACCACCTGGCGGATCAGATGATGTTGCCGATGGCAATTGCCGGCGCTGGCAAGCTAACAACGGTGCGCTTGAGCAATCACATCCGCACGAACGCTGCTGTTATCCAGCAGTTCCTCGATGTTGATGTACGTCTCACTCAATCTTGTGATCAAGGGGGCGTTGTTGTTGAGCTTCATGCTCGTTAGGAGTGCTGCATGATGGCCTTTTGCTTTCAAGCTGATCTCGCTAGAATCGTCTCCCTCTCTGTGAGCGACATTAATCTTTACGCAAGGAAGTCGATATGCAATTTGGAAAAGCCATAGGCCTTGCCTTGGCCTTGAGTCTCAGCGGATGCGCCAGTTTCACCAAAGATGAAGTAGCCCCCGTGAATCTGCCTTCGATGGCCAGTTACTCGAACAAGCCGAACGTTTATGTCGATTTCGATTTCTATCAAGGCGATCCCGACAATGCCAAAGCCACCGAGGTGCCGCAGGCTCGAGACATGCTCAAGCCTGATCTGAAGCGGACCTTCGATGAATCAGGGCTCTTTGGACGCGTAGTCTTCGACGAGTTCCAGAAACAACCAGGCGACTACAGTCTTCGATTGAAGGTCTACAACCATGCGCCAGGCGGTGGGCAAATGGTCCTGGCGTTCATCAGTGGCTTCACGTTCACGATCATTCCTGCGTTGGCAACCGACCAGTACACCATGAGCCTGGAAACTCTGGACGAGCAGGGGCAGCCGTTGGGCAAGACCAGCAATCATGACGCGATCAATACGTGGATGGGTATCTGGTTCCTGCCCCTGGCAGGTAATACGCCCAAGGCTGCCGTCACCGACACCTTCAACCGGCAAGTCAATGCGCTGTTGAAGAACTGGGTCGACAACAACCGCATGAAATACTCCGCCGTCGACACCCGCATTCCACGGGGCTGACGCCGATAGAAAAAGAGCCGCAATCGCGGCTCTTTTTTTTGGTCACTTCAACGCTTGAGTGAACTGTGGGTCGCTGTACAAACTCTTCAGCAAGTCTTGCAACATAGGGTTGTAGTTGTTCGCGGCAGCCGGAATGGCGATCGGACCGAAGAAACTGCTGTCCCAATCACGCTGCACGTCTTTAGTGGTTTCGTATAAAACCTGGTCACCTTTACGCAGCGTGAAGCGTGCAGCCACCTCGCCATGGCCGCTGCCTACGCCTGCGGTGAGCTGGCTCTTGACCAACTGAACCTGCAGCTGCCGGTCAGCGCGAGGATCCAACAGACCCGCTTGACGGAGCTCATCGTTGATCGCTGCCTGGATGTGCAGTGGAACGCTGCCCTCGGGCGAAGAAATCGGGTTCAAGCGCACCATCAGCGACCCTTGGCCCGTATCAGCATTGACCTGTGCCCCGCGTAGGGGCTGCATGGGCGCATTTTGCTTGAGCTGCTGAACGTTCTGGAAGTTGGGTTCATAGCGGGTCATGGTCACACCACAGCCTTGTAGCAGCAGTGCGCAGAACGGTAGAGCCAAGTAGAGCTTCTTCACAGCAAATCCTTATGTGCTTTTTGGAGGGCGTGATTATCGACTGATAGCCTTGAGCCATCAAGGGTTAGGGCATGGGGCGGTGCGTTAAGGGGAAGAAGTAAACACGACGTTTAACATAATATACATTATGTGTACTCATTAATGCTTCGGCATCACTGAGATCCAGGTTGTATCCAAGCTGTGGGCTCAGGCTGCTTCAAGGCATTCCAGTCCGCCGAACCAACCTTGACCCCAAATCTGGAAGTAATCGCGTTTTCTAGAGGTCTCGATTCCATAGGGTTCACTTTACTTCTCGCTTCATACGTTTTTCTCGGAATCACTTCGGCACGCTTGTCAACCGTTCAATGCCTATGCGTCACCGTCTTAGATTTGAATCATCCTGTAAAAGCGCTTGGAGACGTTGAGAAAGTCATTCAGGAATCGACGCTTGTAAATTTGCTTCCATGTACCATGAAACCACGCCTCACTAAACATACCGAAGAAATCGGACAAGTGGCTCCAAAAGTTTGCTGGAAGCGAACTTAGATGCTTGGCATCAAGGAAGTAATCCTAGGTGCATGGCATCAAATCTCAGGCGCGACACCTTTAATATTTAATGCGTAAAACTTCAATATAGTCCTTAATTACCGCACATTGAGTTCAGGTGGATGATCAGGTCATCGAGGCTACATTTTTGGCCATCGCACCAAGCGGATCGACACCATTCGGTAGGCTGGACACCCTCGTACATTTCGATTTAGCTTGCCGATATCGCCGCCGCTGCGGTCTAGATGTGGCCCACCCGTAAAAATGGCGCTTTAGGTGACGCCCACCGTCCCCAGCGCGAAAGCCTTGTAGGCCGGGCCTTTGCATGCAAGCAACGCCTCACGAATCTCCATAACATCGTTTTTTATTTCTGGCGGTACCGGTCAAAAACACATGGTTTGGTTCCGGACCACGATGGATGCCCGGCCTTGCGCTGATTCAAGCGTCGCGCCGCTAGCCAAATACCAACGCCGTCATGCACCAGCACCTTCATGCGGTTGGCCCGGCGGTTGGCAAAGAGATAGCCGCACCGAACATGGTAAACACCCGGGCCAGTGCAGTGTCAGTGCCGGCCCGCATGTCCATGGGCTGGGTGGCGAGCCAGATGGAGTCGATACGAATCATTGGGCCAGGCCACGAATAAAACACGCGCAGCCGTCCGGATCTGAGGCTGGCCATTTTACGGTGACGGATTTATCGCCCAGAGCCAGTTAGATGATCACCGTCTCTTCTGTTGCGCGCTTGGGTGCAGCTTGTACGGGGATAAAGGCCGGCAGAGTTGCGGGTGATTGATCCCGGTAAATTGGTAGCCACTTACGGATCACGTTGGCGTTGATGCCGTGATGGATGGCTACGCTGGAAATCGTCGCTCCAGGTTGCAGGCATTCCTGGACGACCTGGGCTTTGAATAGTTTGGGGTAAGAGCTGCGTTGGCGCATAGAAATCCTGGCGATAAGGGTTATCGCGTCCGCTTAATACGAGGACACCATCGCCCTAAATACTGGAGTTCGGTAGGTGTGTTCGCCATCCGCTTTCAATACATCAACAGGATCCGTAACAGCTTGCGCGACATAGAGCAGGAGTAACATCTCTTAGTCGGAGTGAGCCGGCCTATAGATTTGCGGGACTGATGCTTTCGCACTCTAAATGAATCATGCTAAAGTGCCATATTTTTAAGCATTGTAATTCGCGATCATTTTTCGTGAGTAATTTGCTTCCGCCTTGGTAATGGATTTTTAAGGATTGTGACATGCGTCGTATCTTAATTGCGTACAGTAGTCCAGCTGATGAAGAACCACTGCGGTTAGATCGCGAGCAACGACGCGTCAACCAAGCTATAGAAATAGAAAAAGCGGCGGCGCTAGTTGATTTTAAACAAGCGACGACCCTTGAGGATTTGGCGCGAGCGATAGCGCAAACCAAATATGATATCTTGCAGTTTTCTGGCCATGGGGACAGTGGCGGGTTCTGTCTTGATATGCCCTCAGGCGACGAGGGCCACTATGTCGAGTCCAAGCGACTGGCTGCACTGGTTGAGGCGACGCAGCCAGCGTTGTCCGCTGTCGTTCTTATGTCTTGTTATTCGGCAGATGCTGCAAAAAACTTTCTAAAAATTTCACCATATGTGATTACTGTTTCGGGGCTGGCTAATGACCAGGCAGCAATCGATTTCTCAGGTCATTTTTATGAGCACTATTTTAGAACGGGATCAGTTGAGATTGCGTTCAATTTTGCCAGCGCATTTGTGCATAACACACTGGATGTTAGTCTGACTAAGGGGGATGCGCACGAAAGAACAATTCCTCGTCTGGCGGTTTATCCTCATCCTCATAGAGATCCTCTTTATGTCGATCTCACAGAGGCGCGAGATACTATCGCAAAGCTTGATATATCCGAGGAGCGATTCTCATCAATAATGACTCGAAAATTGAAAGTTCACAAATGGATTTTTGATGGTGAGCGCGAGGATGTAATCTTACCAATTGCTGGTTACTTTGCTAGGTTTTCATGGAGAAATGCAAGGGATGTGGTTTACTGTCATTGGGTCTACAAACCCGATGCTGGGCTAAGTGTGGAGGTTTGTAGTTATATTGCGGAACTTATAGTTTGTTATAATGACATTTACGTTAGTTCTTATCGGCGCAGTGACAAGCCAGTGGCTCAGCAAGATCCACGAGCTTTCCGCTATGCGCTTAAGAGCCTTCATGATCTGAAAGATTATTTTCTGCTGAATGATTCCAAGTTCTCAATCTTCGAGGCAGTGAACCAGATTGGCGCCCGGATGTTATTGGCTACATGCGTCTCCAATTTGGCAAAGGCCGACCAGAAGGTGGCGCTTGGAGAACTATCCAGTGCCGTGATTTATGCAGAAACGGCGCTAAGCGCTATTCATGACGCGATCACGAGTCTTGTGGAGAGCATTTCGACCGGAAAATGATTTCCTATTGACGCTTTGCACATGATACCAAGCCTCAGCTGCAGGAGGGCAAGAGCGCGCGTGGATTCTTGCCTATCTTCATGAGATCTATCAGGCGCCGGTTTGGCGGAATAGCAGGTTCATCTGGAGCTTGTGGCAGTCCTGCTATCAGCTCCCGAGCTTTTGGTGAGCCGAAGGTTGCTCGCCTCCCCTGCCCGGATAACGCAGTTGAATATTACTCGATACACTCTAGTCAAGAAATGCCACTAGGGCAGCGGCTGGAAGAGCGGACTGTTTTGAGAATTCATAATCCAGGGTTTCCGTTACCCTTCGCCGCTGCTTCGTACTATTATGAGATCCGTAGCATAGCCACCATATAACTCAACTAAATGATCCATTTAGTTGAGTTAGGCGATAATGCTTTATTGAAACACATCTCAAGGTTTCATCTGAGGCTCAGACCCCACCGGCTCTGATCTTTCTATCGCGCCCTCTTTGTCCTCTGCATTCAGCAGCGCAATGATTTCGCTCGGACTAAACCCGTACTGTAGCGCTAAGTGGTCGAGCTCCCCAAGAAACCTTAAGCAATCCGCCACTCCCGGATCGTCCATCAGCTCGCAGGACAAGCGATAACGCAGCCCGATGTCCTGATTCAGCTCGATCAGCCGGCCCAGCTTCTGATGGATCGTTTTGCCTTGGCCCTCACCCATCTTCATGCCCCCCTCTCTACGCGGGCCTCACCCTCGATCAGGCTGAAGATGTGCCTCAAACGCGATACGGTCAGATTCGGTGCAAGCTCTAGATCTCCCCTCAACATCAGCAGCTCCACCACATCCTGAGAGGTAAACCCAAATTTTTGCATCAGCCCCTGAAGCTTTCCGTAGAATTCCACGTCTTGCGCATAGCCTGGATCCTGCTGGAGTGTATCAATCCGCTGCCTGAGCGTTTCGATCTGCTTTTCTGCGAGGCGAATGCCGACTAAACCGTGTGGTGAGGGGCTCATAAGGACTCCGATGCTTGACCTTCGTGATCCGATAGGGAGAGTGTACTGCACCACCCTCCCCCCTAGTACCGCCCGTCTGATTCAAAATCCAGATTGTTGCAACCTTGGTAACTCAGACCTTGCGTTAAAATGGGGGCTCAATAGATTTTTACAGATATAGGTACAATGCCAAAAATCCGTAGGCGCCCTGCAATATTTGTGGCTCCAACCAAGGACTGTTTTAAGCATATATTGAAAGAGAAAAACTGCTCAAAAATTGCCCCCCCCATGCCGTCGGGCCGCAAATTCAGTTTCCTCAGCGATGACATCCCACCACACCTGAGCCGCATGTCTTGATCGCTCGCAAACCCGTGCGGTTGCGAGAAATCGACTATTCCAATAATTGACCTCTGACGTCCCTGGTTGCTATGCCGTGCCGTCGTCGCACCGGCCAAACGCGACTGTTTGGGTGTTTAGCCGCCCGTCCTGCACAGATTCAAATGCCCAGTCAGCCGTGCCTTTACAGCCAAGAGCCATCAGGACGTTAAGGCAGCGGCGCTTCACAGCCTGATTTCGCAGGGGCAAGTGTGCTGCGCCAAGCGGTCATCAACCCGAATGGGAGAATGGGAGTAAATGGGGCGCGGCCCCTGCTACTCAGCGTTGATCCGCTTACTCACCGAAGCCAGCCTGCGCTTAACGCCAATTTTTGGATTCAAAGCCAGCGCCTCCTCATAGACCTGGACTGCTTCGGGGTACTGGCCCAGCTGTTCGTGTGCAAGCCCTTGGACTTTGAGCGCTGTTGGCTTCCAGGCAGGGTTTTCATCTGCACCGAGCGAGCGGGCACGCTGCACCGCGGTCAGGACTTCCTGGATGCGCTCGTCTGTCAGGTCGACCTCCCCCAAGATCTTTTCCGCGGCGAGGATGATGCGGTCGTAATGGGAGGAGTTGAGGTTGGCATCGCCAAGCGGATCAGCATCCATGAATTCGCCGTGAACGTTGTACCGGAAGCTCCCCATGTCCTTGAACAGCGCCATGAGTTCCCCGGTACCCTCGTCCACTTCGTAGCTTTCAGGCCATCCGGCCTTAGGCGTGACGCTGTACATTTGCACCCGATTGACCAGGTCAAACAAGAACACCTTGTTGCCATGCTCGGTTGGGCTGTTCGCGGTGGCGCAGAATGCGTATTTCCCGTGCCTAGAAATACCGCTGGTGAGAATATTTGCCGTCAACTCTTTAGCTAAGATCACAGAACCGCTGGGATCGAAAACGCTGAACGTCCCAGACAGGGTGCTACCAAAGTGCCCATCTTCCAGGCAAAACACGCCGGCGTCACACACATGGCCGTTGTTTGGCCTAGGCATGCCCCCATGGCAGACAACGGTACCGCTGCTCACATCTGCAAGCACGTAGGCCCCTAAGCCTGATTCTCTGTGACCTCCCCGACCCGCAGAAGGATCAGAGTCTCGCCAAGCGATCGCCCACTTCTTGGACTTGGACAGCTGATAAATGCCCGAGAAATCAAGCGATTCGACAGCGAGAAAAAGCTTATCTCGTCGGATCTGAGGAGCGGCACGGAGCTCTGGATGAGCGTTGAGGGATTGAGATTGAGCGGGTTGTTGCCTTGCTGCGGTATCGGATTTGACAGCTTTGGGTCTGTTGAACAGCCAGCTGAAAATGCTCATCTCCTCCTTTGGAAATTGGAGCGTGCCGGAATGCGGACGCGCATTCCGAGCAATAAATCTGCGTCTGTATTAGCTGACAAAAAACGAGAATTACCTAACCTTCCGAAAGCAAAAAGCCAGGATAGGCGCGCCGGCCCCCGCGGCAAAGCTTGGGCTCGACTACTTAGCGGAGGGCGCAGACTGCGTCCGGCGGCCAATTTCAAATGTCCACAAGGTAGTCCTGATGGGCAGCAGCCGTCTAAACTGGCAGCCTATCCTGTCTTACCGGTGGTCTAATGGTACGCGTCCTCGTAATGACTTTCGCTGTTGGCCTTCTGTGCTTCTGCGTTTACAGGCAATGGCAGCCGATCAGACGCACTACACAGTGGTTGCTCGCGACGATACTGCTTTTTGGCAGCCTGGCTTTGGGCGTTGCCCTAGGAACTGTGACTGAATTAGTGCTGCCTGGTATCGGAGGGATCGTGCTGGGTGGCTCCACAGGTGCTTTGCTAGGCTGGCTCACGTTCTTGCTGACAGGAACACTCGGTATTGCCACTGGCGGAACCGCATTTGCATTGGGTGGTGTAGCCCTGGCATCGATATTCTCGATCGTCGGTGGCCTTGCCGCTACAACAGCAGGTTTCGGAGTAAACGCTGTTCATCAGTGGGTGATTGCAATACCAGTATTGATTTTGGCACTTGCACTCTTCGTACGCAGTCGGCACCGCATGGTGCCGGTGGCTGACTCATCTCCACCCCGTCAGTCCTAAAGCCTAAGCGAGGGCATCCAGGCCTTACCTAGGTTTCAGCGCCAGCTGCTCTTGCTCCATTGCCCCTGCCAATCTGAGTTCTTGTTTGTCAGTCAGAGCCCGGGAACATCTGGCCTCAAGGTGTCCCTGCAAGCAACGAACCGGTTGGGAGCAGCTTACTTGATTCTCAAACCGGCATCGGATCCGCTGCCTGAACCTACCTAGGCAGATCTGGTGATCTAAATCCCCGCTCCGTCGTGGACGTATTCAAACGTCCAGTCAGCAAGTCCTTCACAGCCATGAGCTAGATAGTCTGGTGGTGTTACCACTCTTGGGTCAGTCCCCACTGACAGTGCGGCAAGTCCTGCACTCTGGGCGGATGGGAGTAAACCGTCCCACCAGGAGATTCGGATAGCATGATTCTCACAGGCCAGCGAAAGCCGCATCAGCATATCCTCAAGCTTTGCACCCCTTTGAAAACCTTCTTGCATGGAATCTCGTACCCACTGGCAAGCCTGGTCACTTGACTCATGCCATGCCAGCACGTACGCCCAACCCTCATCTGTCGGGGCTGTAAAGAACGTCAGTAGATCAAGCACTTCGGTCTCATGCCCTAAATCCTGAAGCTTGCGGCCCAGAAAGTCATAATCAGGAAAAAGCAGCCCTGAGGCTTGAACCGAGCAAGGGGAACTCGACTGAAATGCGATGAATCTAAACTCCGCGAAATTGCTTTGAGAGATCGCAGCATCGTAGATCAGTTTGTGTCGGTGCAGGTGTTGAAAACCAAATGCCTGTCCTTGAGCTGAGTCCACCAGCAATTGGCGATTTGCCTGAGGTACCTCAGGATGCTCAATCATGGCTGCTAGAGAGCGGGCGGCGTTTTCTTTGACGAAGTACTCACGACAGATGCTGCGGTAGGCATAGAGAGCTATCTGTTCGTGATCGAATGCCAGTGGTCTGTCATCGATCGGTGCGAACAACCTGTTGTCATGATGTTTGCACATGCCACGGAAGGTGGACACTTTGTTGATACCCACTTTCTTCAGTTGAGGCTTACCCCCGGTAGATTTCAACGTGGTGAGATCGGCGGACAGCTGGTAAACATGACCCTGCTCTACTATCAGGTTGAGCTGGCCACCCTTCTGAATGGAGTGCGCGGAGATGATCGCGTCGCAGCGGGCTCCATTGTCGTAATGGAGGCATCGCCCCCTGTTGCGTTGCTGAGCCATTGCTGTCTGATGCGCATGAGTGAAGGACATGTCGGTCTCTACTGGGGTGTTAGCTGGAGTAGCACTTGTTTCGGCATTGCTAGCGATGACTAGGGTGCCATTAAACTACGTCGGAAGGTCGAGCTCGATCAGACCCGTGTGCTGGATTCAGTATTCAAGAGCCTCAGCCCTAATACGGCCACTGATACGGCTGTGGCCCTGATTCACAGGCTTGGCGTAGTCGCTCTGCGAAGAGCGGCAGCCAAAGCGCGGACTCAGCAACCTGCCACCAGACTTTGTTTTCATCCTCGTCGGTGGCTGACAGCAGATTGTGGGCCAGAAAAACCTCAAAGCCCGCCCTTGCAACCTTGTCTTCGGCGCTGAACTCGTAAAGCCCCGCTTGGTAAAGCAGCTTCTTGACGATCAGGGGCAACAACCAGGCGGAAAAAATGAGGTGATTGTGGCGAGGCCAGATGCTTCCCTTCTCACCATTTGCGGGGCCATGAGCTGCGGCGTTTCGAGCGGCACAGAAATCGTGAACCCAGGCGTCGAGCGGGCGATTGACGTTTTTGTCCCAGTGCTCGCGCCACCACGATTCGTCTAGGTTCCCTTTATGCCAAATGGGAGGGTTCGGTAGCTCATCGAAGTGTTCGTTGATAGCCCTGCGGAAGGCGGCTTTGTCATGTGGGACATTGAGTAGCGTGTCTATGGCAATCCTCATCAGGATCAGCTCAGATCGCTCATCCATGGATGTGGCATCGGTGTTTGCTCTGAGGAAGGAAACCACCGCCTCGTCGATGCGTTCCTTATGCTCCCCATTAGGTAGCTTGAGTAATGCTTCGAGCAGTGGCGTGTCGAGCGAGATCTGCGTGCGGTTGTCGACGACGTGGTAAGGCCGAATGAACTTGAGCCCCCCACTCCCCGCCAACATGTTTTGTGTTCCACCGTCACGCCGGCGCGTGGTCATACAGGAATGACCCGGTGAGGCGACATCGAACCGCTGCGCCACAACTTGGAGAGTGTCGGCGTTGTAATACCCGAACGTTGAACATAGCGATCGGGCTGCCATGGCGGAGAATGCGAGGTAGGAGCTCTGTACCAATCGCTGCTGGATCTGAGCGTCTGAAACCTCCAGTCCTGGTGTGTCATCATCCCAGATGATGAGCGCCGCCTGATGTATCGGTTGAGAGGGGTGAGATCCGAATCCCCGGTCGCCGTAATTGCCAAGGACACCGTCGAAAGCTATTTGCGGGATTCCCAAGACCTCACCAGGCAAACGACCCCGTTCGTACGGGATCAGGCGCATATCTGCGATTCGCAGCTCTTCGGCAGCAGCCACCCAGGGTAGAAAGAACACGACTGCCATCGTTGCCTCGCTCAATTTTTCGCACGTTGAATGATCATAGCCCGCCGATCAGTGCTCAACGGGGCTGGTAACTGTCGAAGCAGAGAGCGCCTCAGGATCAACGCGGGTCGTCCAGCTCTATGAGCGATGCTCGTGCATGAGCCATTCAATTAACGCTGACATAGCAACCTTTCGACTACGCGTGTAGGCGCTGAATGTTTAAAGGCAGCTAAGATAGTCAGCTTCTCATCGCGGTGATTACCCATGGACGATTTCGCTCGCCGTTTTGCTGAGCAGGGTTATGAACCCCACGCAGACGACCGCTCTCACCTTCTGAAGGCATTGAACGAACAACTCGGTAGCCCAAGCGATGCTCCTCGTCTTCGACGCCTCTATGACTCATTGATCGATGCTGCAGACGATGGCGCCGATGACGGCATCTTGCGGCATGCGACGGAGCTAGTGGATTTTGTGGCTTCGCGCGTCGAGCCGGAGAACAGATGCCTCGTTTACTACTCGTGTTCCAACGCATGGGCCGCGCTGAGGAAGCTGGAGGTGCAGTCATGGGAGGACGATACCCTTGAACACCCTGCTCTGCTCAAACAGCTTTATTTCCTCCGCGCCTCCATACAACATTCCGGGTTTAAAGAGCTGGCACCAATGCTTCGCTCCAGAATCCATTGCAATCTGGGCAATGCGCTCAAGGTGTGTGGCCGATGGATTGAGGCGCTTAGGGAGTGGCGTAACGCCTTGGAGGACAATCCGATCTTGGGTATGGCCCTGGGCAACCTTGGCATTGGCTTGGCTCAATATGGCAAGGCGCTATACGACCCTGGTCACACCTATTGGCTCCTTGTGCATGCACGGCGCAAGCTGGAGTTAGCCATCGCGGGTGGAGTGGGCCGTGATGGCGCTACCTATCCTGAAGCGATAGAGTTTTTCAAATGGCATCACGCCAGGCTAGCCGAGTCCGTCGACGACGATGATGATGCAGAGCTGTT
The DNA here is from genome assembly GCF_059579345.1 of Pseudomonas sp. FSO-7. NCBI lineage: Bacteria > Pseudomonadati > Pseudomonadota > Gammaproteobacteria > Pseudomonadales > Pseudomonadaceae > Pseudomonas > Pseudomonas sp. FSO-7. The sequence goes on from NZ_CM184193.1 coordinate 3,341,357, forward strand.
AGAGCACAGCCTCGGCTCCTCGAAGGAGGAGCGGCGTTACCGGCGATGGTGCCTTGAGGAAGAGTTATTCCTCAATCCCATGAACGACCTGGGAGCGTTCCCCGCCGCCGCTCAAGACGTACTGAGGTTACCCGATCATGGCGCCGACGCTGGAATCACGTACCTAGGCTTTTACAACCAGCTGAAGCAGGAGTACGGGTTCGCCCGTCATTGTATTTACCTAGGGGAACACGCCAAACCCGGTCATGTGGCAGACAGGGGCATGTCACTTGCCTTCAATTGCGATTACGCGCTCTATGGCATGGGTCTGGAGCAGATCAAGACTGCCTATCGCAGCGCCTATTCGTTGCTGGATAAGGCTGCCTACTTTATCAATGCCTATTGGAAGCTGGGCATACCCGAAAAGGCGGTAGGCTTCCGGACTGTATGGTTCAAATCGGACAAAAATGGTCGTCTTCTCCAGCCGCGGGTTGTGCGTGATGAATTCATGTTCACCCGGAATCTTCCGCTTCGCGCGCTCTATTGGGTATCCCAAGACATCTACTCCAAGGAGCTGAAGGACGTAGCTCGACCTGATGCTCAGGCGCTTGATGAATTGAGAAACCACCTTGAGCACAAGTACGCCAAAATCGTGGATTCTTGCCATTGGATTGGCGAGTCCTCAGAGCTCTGGGCTGATCACTTGGCATTTGTGCTCGACAGGGATGACCTCGCCGCAAAGAGCCTGTTGATGCTGAAGCTGTCCAGGGCCGCGCTGATCTATCTGTGCCTGGCAATGCACTTTGAGGAATCGCAGCATAAGCCTGAGGGCCCGGTTGGCCAGTTGCCAGTCGAAGACTACCCGGACGATCTCAAAACCTGAGACCAGCGCCCATACGATGAAGAACCGTCTTGAGCCGCCCGCGGCCACATCAGAAAACCTAGCGAGCGGCACCCAAGCTGAAGGGCTCAGCAAGCCTACGATGAGCCTTACCGCAGCCCAAAGCCCATCCGCGCCAGCTCACCCAGAAGCTCCTCACGCCCATGCAGGCTCGAAACATTCCGGAGTCTGCTGACCACTTGCTCCGACCAGCCGGAAGCCTTCATCCCCTCGCGCTGATAGAACGCACCCAGGCGCGCATCGTATTCCGAGAGGACGCCCTCCTCGGCGGCGATAGAATAGGTTTCATGATGCAATACGGCTTGCTGCGGCAGCCGCGGCTTTACCTTTGCAGGTTGGTCAGGTGATGGGTAGCCGACGCAGAGGCCGAAGACGGGATAGACCTGTGGCGGCAGCCCCAACTCTTTTGCGACCCCTTTAATGTCATTACGGATACCACCAATGTATACGCTGCCAAGCCCCAACGACTCCAGAGCAACCACAGCGTTCTGAGCTGCCAAAGCTGCGTCGATCGTGCCGAGCAGCAAGCTTTCCAAGTACGGCAGCGCCTCCAGCTCTACCCCTGCCTGCTCCGCGATGCGCGAGACTCGGGACAGGTCTGCAAGCCATACAAGGAACAGTGGGGCTTGATGGATATAGGCCTGATTGCCCGCCAACGCCGACAGGCGCTTCTTACGATCGACATCTTGAACAGCGACAACACTCCAGACCTGCAGGTTTGAAGACGTAGAAGCGGACTGAGCGGCTGCGACCAGGGTCTCGATCGTGCCTTCGGGCAGAGGTTGATCAGTGAACGCCCGGACGCTCCGGTGATCCAGCAGTTGCTCGATGACCCCATTCCATTGGGTGGCCGGCGAAATGTCAGGGGCGCCATAGCGGGCGTTGAGCTTGGACTGGGGATCGGCTTTCATGAGTGTGCTCCAAAAGGCCGAAGGCTACCAAATTGATGCCCGCGCAACACGCTCAACACGCAAGGTTTCATTTACCATTCGGTCAGCCCAGGTCGGACACGGATAGACCGACAACACCCAGATACAGGTACCGTTCTTTTGGAAGCAAAACCACTGACAGCCCGCGAGGCTTATCAGATCCTGCGGGACATCGCTCTCGGGGTTCGTAGCATGAGACGACTAGGTCAGCAGTCGTGGGCTGAAATCTACTGCGGTTTGATGACAGTCGAGGCCGATGGCTGGGTGCTCACGTTCTATAACGACTGCGACACGCTCGACTATTGCGACAGCTGTTACAGCCCAGAGGGGCGAGCCTACGTTTTCGACTCGATGCAGTCGTACAGCACTGACCCTGTAGAGCTGCTGAGCACCTGGGAACATGCGCAGCTGGAAAAGCTGTTGGGCGTCGCGTAGTCGGCCATGGGAGACCGGCTGAGGCTGCGCTAGCAGGTGTTGTAGCAGCGCCGACCTGAGTTTGAACATCGGTGTTTGCCCTTCGCCGGCACGAGCCATGCAAGATCGCTTCTTTCTGGCTGTATCTCAGCTCGTGACATGAGGTTGTGCCTAGCATTGATTGTCGTCGACTGCTTTGCGACCAGATGCTGCGGATTGCGATGAGTCGCTACTGGAGCTCTTTCGCAGATAGGCGATGCTAGCCGGCCAGCCAAGCCACCCGTGAACCGAAGCCAATCGTAGACCTGTAAACCTGCTTTCTATACTGTTAACCAGCTTGGTTTACAGTGTGAAAAAGTGGTTTACAGTCAATCTGACTTGCCATTCCGACAATTATCCTAACCAGGCGCGGAGCAAGCTCGGCCGCCTGAGGGCGCCACCTATGAGCGCTCTTTCAAAAGAGCAGCGGCCCTATGGGTTTGCTCAGTCAAGCGAGGTGGTGGCGTCTTTGCCCAGAGGGTCGAGTACATCGACGTGCTCCCTCGCCCACTCCACCCACTCCTTCACATGACGCCCCTCCTCCTCGCTGACCTCTCCAATGCCAGCTGCTACGGCATCAATGAACCTTCTCAGGCGTACCGCTTGCTCCCACTTCTCCATGTTCTCCACTAAACGCAGCTGCAGCGCTCGCTGGTGCTCTGCTTTCATGATGGCTTGGCGTCGAATGGCTTCTTCACTCTCACGCTGACGGCGCCACTCCTCCATGCTCGCCCGATACGCCCTCATCCGCTCTATTACTTTGGCGAGACCTGTGCAGAACTGATGAAGTTTGTCTTCCAAGTGGCCCGTCTTACTGTCTGTCCAGCTTCTCTGCGACCCTACGTCTGGCTTTTCTTGAGCAATCAGCGTCAATTCGCCAGTCGAGCTATAGACGTAGATTTCCCGTCGCCCCAACCACATCACCGGCTCACGCATCCGGCGCCGCTTGGGCTGGGGCTCTGGGGGTGGCGGAGGTTTCACTGCTTTTGCAATACGCTCTCGCAGGGTCACGTAAACCATCTCGCCGTCGAACGTTACCGTGGTTCGGTTGTGATCATCCACCGCCCAAATGCATCCGCGTTTTGAGCTGTCTTTTATCAAGGCGTCCAGAAGCAATGCAGCGCGATCGACCATGTCACGCGAAATACGGGTATACAACACCCGCTCGCGCCATAGCTCCACCCGTCCTTCAACATCCTTCGCAGCCCTGACAGCCTGGAGCCATTTACGCACCAGCGGGTGGGGGTCTATTAACTTGTCCGGCACACTGAGTTTCTCTAGCTTGGGAGTGCTGGGCGGTTTGGGCGGCGCTGGAGGTAGCAACGTCCTGTCCAATACTCGAAACGTAATCAGCTCGGTAGAGTTCGGCGGAGCGGGCTTGCTGGGGCGGTTCTCGGCGGGCTTGGCCCAATGTCCACGAGCCGGCAGTGAAATGCCAGCCTTCCTGCATGCTTTGCTCAGCGCGACATCTGAAACACCAATCTCCCGCGCCAGCCTCAGAACCGGTGTAGACCAAGCCCGATCGAATAGCTCGCGAGCCGTAAAACTCACGTTCTTATACATGCGGTCTCCTTGAGCGGCCTGACGATAAGAAGAATTTCTAAGATGGACTCGCATCAAGGTACATTCGTACCTGGCTCCTATGTCGGCTATCGGATCGGTGTTCACCAAGCACATCACCAGGAGCTGGTGTACCACTTCACGCCCTGCTCCGAAACCCTCAGTAAAGTGCGCTCTCACGGCTACCACACTCGCTATGACGTCACCTGGTCGCAGCTCAAGGATTCGCGGCAGCAGTAGTTGAGGAAGTGATGATCCTGGAAGGAAGTTTGCGAACAAGGGTCAGCGGGCACTGCAAGGTAAGCGGCCAGCGAACACACCTTCAGAAATCCTGAATTAAGGACGATGGTGTCCGCCTATTTTTAAGCGGACGCGATCACCCTTATCGCCAGGATTCTCATGCGCCAACGAAGCTCTTACCCCAAACCCTTTAAGGCCCAGGTCGTGCAGGAGTGCCTGCAACCAGGCGCCACTGTGTCCAGCGTCGCCATCAACCATGGCATCAATGCCAACGTCATCCGCAAGTGGCTGCCGATTTACCGGGACAAACCCGTCGCTCCACTTCCCGCGTTCGTACCGCTGCAACCGATACCTAAACGGCACGCTGATGAAGCGGTGGTTATTGCACTGCCGATGGGCGACAAATCCATCACGGTCAAATGGCCCATCTCCGACCCGGACGGCTGCGCACACTTTATCCGCAGCCTATCGCAATGATCCGCATCGACGCCATCTGGCTCGCCACGGAGCCCATGGACATGCGTGCCGGCACCGACACGGCGCTGGCCCGCGTGGTCGCAGTGTTCGGTGCGGCGAAGCCGCACTGCGCTTATCTGTCCGCCAATCGTCGTGCCAACCGGATGAAGGTGCAGGTGCATGATGGCGTGGGCATCTGGCTTGCCGCACGGCGGTTGAACCAAGGGGAATTCCATTGGCCTGGCACTCATCGCGGCCTGGAAGTCGAACTCGACGCTGAACAACTTCAAGCGTTGGTGCTCGGTTTGCCATGGCAGCGGGTTGGCGCTAACGGAGCAATCACATTGATTTAGCCTTATTTTTACGCTGTGGCAGGTGGATCGCTTAGGTAAAATCCACTGCATGACTTCCTCGCCCAATCTCGACCAGATGACACCTGAACAACTGCGCGCAACCGCAACGACCTCGATGCCCTTCTTCGGCATTGTCGTGAGTTCGCCCCAGGTAGTGGGGATGCACGGGAAGATGGTCGCTTGGCCGACGCCTTGGAAACGCTCGCTACTGCCTTGGAAGAGGCAGCACACCCGTCCTTCGTAGAACACCAAGAATGATCTGATCGAGGAAGGAGTACATTTGTACCCCTGTGGGCTCGACGCCAGAAACTGGTCTCTCGGGCATAGCGCGATTCAACCTTCTCGTTCTGCCGGGGGTGGCCGTCAGCATCATGTCTGACCAGCACGCTGGGTGCTTTTGACAGGCATAAATTGCCCCATAACAGCCTGTCTGCGTAGGCGGCTTCAACCAATCACCGGAACGATGCGGCATTTTCAACCCTTGAGTCAGATGAGGGGCACACCTAGCGCAATTGCCGCGTCTTTTCGCCATCTCCCGATGGCTGTATCTACTGAATGCTGGTCGGCCAGCTTAGCCAGCTCAATACTCTTGCTATATACGCGATACCCAGGAACAGACTCGCTGCTACCCACTTGTCCATCATCTGGATAGGGAAGTGGGTTCCATACTTTGTTGAACCAGTTCCCTATGATATCGTTTGGCTCATCACAGATCACAACAGATAGAACGAGGGTGCTAGTGGATGCCTCGGCTGTTTTCGTTGTGTAGTGGCCTTGATACTTGTCAAATCCTGTATCACTGCGCACCCAAGCACCAAACATCAAGTCACCAGGTAGATGCTTATCCCAGTATTCCTCTTGGTTTTGGTGTCGGAGCCATATCGCCGAAACGTCTAGGAAGGGAAGAAAACGCAAACCTGCATTAGCTTGGTTTTCCAATCCGCGCAGATCACCTGGGCGAGAAAATGCATAGTCCTGATAATAATTTACAGCTTCTAGTTTGTTGCGAATATAGGAAAGCAGATCAAACTGACGCTTTTGGTAGTTTGCCAGCAAGCGATATGCTCGACGAACATCAAGCAAGGCGGCGTCAAGTTCTTTATTCATTTCAGGTTCCATCGTTCGAAAATGCTCGGTTGGGTAGTCAGATGCATTGCCTCTAATGCGTTTAGCCATAACGTGCGATGAGTGCGCAAGCCATGCCAAGAATAACAGTCAGAAATATCTGAGAGCATTCGTTGTAACCCTGAGCTTGATTCTTGCTTCAGCGTGTCTTCTAGCACGCTGAATAGTCGCTGCCAGCTGCAGCAGGCCAGCTTGAATCGATATTCGTTGCCCGGAGGGAGGTGCGTGACGATCTCACTGTACAAGTCTTCATGTGCGCTGCGGCTGAAATCGGTTAAGCCACCTAACGTGAGCAGTATACAGTTTTCAGCCAGTTTCCCCTCACACCAGCCTGCCTGGAGCTCTGCCGCCAATTGTCCTGCAGATTGTTGCCGATAATCGTCATGGCGCTTGGCTTCAACTAGCAACGATTGATTCCCATCGCTAATCACTACATCAGGTTCGACGCGACGGCCATCAGCCAGGTACCACGATGGCCAAAATTCGATAGTTTCAATGGCTCCAATACCTACACCTAACACCGTGGTAAATGCCGTGATGAATAAATCATCTGGTAAGTAAGCAATGCGCTCGAAGACGCTCGCGGTGAGTACATCTTCCGCACCTTCGGCTTGCCCAAGCTTCAACAGGCTTCCTTCAAAACCAGTTCCACGCTTCTTTCCAGAAATGACAGCAGTTAACATATTCTTCTCATGTAGGATTCCGCTCTCACCAGAGCGGCTGATTTTAGCGATTGATATTAACGCCAGTACGATCCGGGGTGCGATGGAAATGGATGGTTAACTCGGTGTAATTGCCTAGCTGAAACCCGGTCGAACGAGGCAGAAGTGGGAGGATATATGTCATTCTGATCCCTGACGGTCTCGCTCGGATGCTCATCCTCCGCCATGGTCTTCTCTCCACATTAGCTTCTGAAAGGATCTTGCCCGTTGGCGTGATCCCCTGGCTCGATGCAATAGAGCACATTTGTACTCCGTCCGAAATATGTCCGATCCCTGCTAATCGTCCTCCACATGAGCGGGCAGCAGATTCGGCTACGGGAGTTCAAATCCTAGCTGTGTCAGTACGTCCCGTTCCTTGGGCTTCAGCTTTTTCACGGCCCAGAACAACCTGTGCTGCGGCCGTGAACTGGCAACGTAGGCGAATCGCGCGGCCTCCGCACTGCGGTCGCGTAACCAATCACGCCAATGCGAGAGATGAACGCCTGGCTGCTGTGATGAAACGAGAACCGTGACATCGTGAGTTTCGCCTTTCACCTGGTGGATGGTCTCGTAACGTAGGCTATCCGGCCGGTACTCCTGGCGGTCGTGACTCATAAGGCGAACAGACACCTGGTTTTTACCCTCCCCGGCCCGGGCAATTATGTTCAGCTCACGTAGACCTTCCAGATCCTCACGAATCTCTGCGGGTACGAATGCCTGATCAGGTAGCTGGCGCAGCGCAAGCTTGGCATTCCGTGCCCAGGCAGACCACGTCATGTTCGGGTCTGCAGCTCCATTGGCGGCCATGAACTTGAGGCTTTCGTAGATGAACTGCCGCCACGCCAGCTTGGACTCCATTGCGACCGGGCAATGAGGCCCTGCCCGGCTTACCTGCATCTCCAGTTTACCGGTCAGCCATTTGGCGAACGCCCGAAGGCTCTCCTTAATGTCCTTGAGTGAGCCGGTGCTGGCGCTAATGAACGCTACTGCGAGTACCTCGATACCTTCGAAGGCATCGCCGCTGCGTAAACGCTGTAGGGTGGTATGTCCCCGGGCAACCAGCACGACTCTCCGGTACTCCCGGGTTAAGTCGCGAATGGTGGGCAGAAGCTCCGACGGACATTGCTGGTATTCGAGAATTTGCGGGGGGACTGAGGCTATCTTAGGGTTGCCCTTGATTCGGCCGATCCCAAGTAGGTTACTGCACAAGTCAACGATCGCCTGCCCGCTTCGCCAATTCGCCGTCAATTCGTAGGGCTTGAAGTCGAGCTTGACCATCAGCTTCTCGACCCTTTCCGGGTTTGATCTCCGAAAGCCATAAATCGACTGATTGAGATCCCCGACAAAATGAAATTTGACCCCACGATCGTGGAGCTTTTCGACGATCCTGAGCTGCTCTTCTGAGAGATCCTGGCACTCATCCACTATCACCAACGGGAATCGGCGGGCCAGCCGGGTGAAGTAGGCGTCGTACTTCGCCTCCCTCAGTACCATGAGGGCGAGCATGTCGATATCACCGTAGGTTGCGAAGCCAGCCTCCCATAGCCTTTTCTTAGTAGCTATGAGGTCTTGCCGGGTAGCTTCGTCGATGATGGCGCCGTTAAGCTGCTGATCCAGTGACCGTTCACCGGTTGAAAAAACGAACCGAGCTGAATCTAGGTCATAGTTAAACCGGCACGCTGGGATTCGTCGACCGCAGATGGGGTTGCGTGTAGGGATAATCTTCGCTGACTTTTCAAGAATACGGATCCGGTAATCCCCATCCTTCCCTTTGTAGCCCGTCAGATCATGTGCGATCTTCCCCACGAGCCTGGTGAAAACAAAGCTGTCAAAAGTGGAAATGCTATGCGGATAGCCAATGGGCCCGCGTAGGTGCTTGTGTACCCTGGCCTTGAGCTCGTCCGTTGCACTGTTCGAAAAGGTCAGCACTGCGATACCCGAAGGGAAGTGACACCATTCGTCCACGATCTTGGACACCATGGCTGCAACAACCTCGGTCTTACCACTACCAGGGCAGGCTTTCAGGTAAACGTGTCGATCGAGAGGGGCGTCGAGGTAGTCCAGCTGCTCCCGCGTGAAATCCAATTCATCAGCAGCCGCGGCCTTTCTCCCATCATCAATCACAGTCATTGCTCTGCCCTTTCCTGCAGGCCGCAAGCCCAGAGGACAGCCTGGCGAATGTAATCCGGTACTACGAACTCGCCTTCGAGGGTTTCAAGCATGTCGGCAAAGGCTTGCGCGTAGACACCCTTGCCGATTTCGTCCGTGTCAATCCGACCCAGTAGCGCGTGCGCATACGGTGCTTTCGTTTCTGGCTTCATTGATTTGAAATCAAGTTCGGCGTCACTGTTGAGCGCCCTGACCACTGGCCCGTCCGCAACCGGCCACAGGTTGGCTGCAACGGGCATCATCCATCGGAGATTGTTGCCCTCCAGGGCAATGTCGTACTCAAACGTTTTGTATTTACCGGCAAACAGACGGCCGAATTCGGACTCGTTGATGACGGCTTGGAGCCCTAGCGCAAGATTCTCACCGAGCTGGTAGTCATCGGCATGAGGCTGGTAGGGCACATCTTTTTTCCCACCTTTGCCATCATCGATGGACACAATGGATTTGGGAGGATCATTGTCTGTCAGTCCGGCACACCTGATTGGGACGTTCTCGCCAGGCTGCTCACCAGTGACGTCACAGAAGAGCTGCATGAAATGCTTGAAATAGATGCCGCCGAGGTTGATCACGGAGACACCGTAATCGTCCAGTGAGTCCTTGCCTTCGCCGTATTGGCGCAGAACGAAGCGTGCGAGCTCTGGCACGACAATCGCCTCGGCAATGCCCTCAACCAGAATCGCGCCTTTGGAGAACAGCAGATTCGACTTGGTTGCATCCAGCCACCGATCGACAAAGCGCCGACTGGGATCGGGCAGGCCACAGCCCTGCAGCGACACTGCCCGAGGTCTGCCCTCGTTGGAAATGTGGAGTATGTGATTGACGGAGACGGCAGCCGAAAGCACGGTCGAATGGGTGGTGATGATGACCTGGATGCCCCGTCTCTCTGCGACGGTTTTGAGATGTCGAAGCAGGCGCAGTTGGAGCTGCGGATGCAAATGCGCCTCAGGCTCCTCGATCAGTAGCAGCCGCAGGTAGGTCTTTTCGCCCTGCCCCTCGTCCTCTTCTAGGATCAGCTCTGCCAGAATCGACGCGATGTACAGGAGGTTGTTGTAGCCGAGGCTGTTTTCCTCAAGCGAGCGGAACTGTGCAGGATCCACCTGAGTGAGATCCGGGAAGTAGAGCAGCCGCAACCCTTCCACGATCCGCGAGAAGCTCACCTCCGAGAACTGTATTACCGTGCTTTGGGACAGGTGCAGGCCCAGGGCAGCCTTCAGGCTTTCCCCGATGCGCTGGTTGGCAAGTTTGATGGCAAATTCGTCGCTCTCAGCAAGCTCACGGTTGAACTCCCCTACTCGCTTTTCCAAGGGGTGAAGTTCTTGCGATTTGCGGGCAGCGTCCAGATCCTTGCGACACAGGGCTTTGAGCAGGCGAGCTAGCCTGGACTGTCGCCCCTCTCTCAGCTTGGTTTCAGCGTCACGCAGCGGTGGTAGGTAGATACAGTGTATGAGGTCAAGCGTCTCGGTTTGTAGGGGGTTGGTGTATTCGTGACCACCGTACGAGTGATGCTTGAAACGCCCCCTGGACTCCTGGTTCCGGGCTTCGAATGTCAGCTTCGCTTCGTCGTGGTGTCCACACCAATCCTCGAAAGCCACCGCATCATTCGCATCCAGATCGCTAAAAGTGGCCTGGATGTGGATTTGCTCCGATGCGACAGCGCCGGCGTCAAAGCCGCGATGGAAGTCACGCTCACTGATCATCCGTTTGCCAGACTCAGAGTCGTTGAACAGCTGCCGTACGGCGCTGATAACGCCTGTTTTCCCTGCTCCGTTTTCGCCAACGAGGACATTCAAGCCGTCATTGAACTCGATGGTGAAAGGCTCACCGAAACATTTGAAACCGCTGACGTCTAGCCTACGCAGGTACATGTGAGTCCTTTCAGAGTGGGTCGTCTCATGGCAGAGATTGTTGAATCGCCTGAGATATTGGAGGCAATTTAGCCTAGTTTCCTCAGCTCGGGAACGCTTCGATGACCCACCATGCCAGTGGATAACGAGGTTCTAACTCTTGGGTCGCAGGGGCGATATCACCTCAAATGATTGTCGGGCCGCTAAGCCGCGAAAACCCTAACCGTTTCGGTAGTTAGATCTGCGCATGTTGAGCCAGGGGACTTGCATGGCGTCGGTTAACCAGGTGCAATCGATAATTCAGAGGTGCGAAACTGGTCTGATCCGGAGCACCGCTTGTGAACGTGGTTGGTCAGTCCGCACTGGCCAACCTACCCGCGCTCAGGCGTGGGTTGCGACTGTCTTTTGAATCAGGCGGAGATATGCTCCGCTGTCTATACCTGCCCCTATGGATTCGCCAACCATGAAGTCATTTATAGATCGCAACCCGAAGGAAAAAGCTGTGGAGGAAGCATTCGCGTTCTTGGCGCGCAACGGCTATGAGAGCGAGCGTCCGGATCCAGCAGACAACGTGTTCGTGGTCGCCGAGCAATTGAAGCGCGAGCAGGATCAAGTCAAGGCTTCACCCTCCGTACCTGAATCACCTTGAGGTTTTTCGGAGCGTGCGGTTCTTAGACAAATACCTCAGCACCATCCAGTGATCGCACCCTGCCCCCTCCGCGTGACCTAGCGCCCTCCTACGGTCACAGCTCACACCTGATTGAACGCCCCTCGCGCAGCCTCCCCTCCCAACCCGGCAGCCTCGCAATCCATCACCCATCCCTACCCATCAGAATCGCCCCCTTATGCCCCTCTAAAGCTCTCCTGATGAAACCAGGCACTAGTTTTCGTAGTGTGCCACGTTTACAGTTACTACTTTCCAGGCAGCCATCTCGCCCCGCCTCAAGCGCTCCAGCAGCTAACAATTGCTAAAGCAGCTTTCAGCGGATTCGCATGGTTCTGTGAACTTACTATTCTTCACTGCACACGGAGAGTTGACAGTGACTGCACACGTGATCATTTCAAACCAAGAGCGACAGGCAGATTCATCCCTGGAACTACTATTTTCCGGTTCAACTTCTATTCCATTCCCGAATCAACTAAACTCACTGGCCCTTCTAGACCCGCGACACCCTGCAGTCGATGAAAGCCTGCAGAAGCAAATTCTACATGCCAGGTATCACAAGCAACTGATTGCCGACGGCATTGAAACTGGGCACTTCACTCCAATAGGCAACGATCTCGTAACATTCCGTACCAAGCTCCCGCTTCATTCCTTTGCCGGCTTCATCTTCGAGGCCTACACTGTAAACACCTTCAACAACAACATGAGAACCATTGGCAGAAAAGCGTTCTCATGGTGCACCAATCGGGAAAAGTGCAAAGATTCGTACATCGACCAATTCAAAGTAATTGGCACCGGCTTTGTTACAACCCAAAGCCAATACCCAAATTTTTACGCACCCCAGAATAGCTTCGACCTTATATTTATAAGAAGAAACAATAAAGCAGACGTAGACGAACCTGCCACATTCATGGGCACGACTAACACAGCTGGAATCCAGATAAAGGCCATTACCGGCGCAGAAGAAACCGAGATCATCCAGCCCCTATTATCTGGAAAGTACTGCCACGTACTAACAGTCCTTCGCCACGCCGATGGTGTTCACAGCCATTCACGCTGCATGGACATAATCAAAACGATGTACAGCAGAGGAACCATTCAGTTACATCAAAAAGACCATCTTGAATCTCGGATCGCCTGCCCCGAAATGTTTGGTATCGACCAGCGGAACATTGACGACTATTACCAGTATGTTAGCTATTGGTATAGCGGACACGCGCAACCGGATCAGTTTATTCGTCAAGGTGTTGGCTTAGAAGTCAAAGGCTATAAATACCTTAATGGCCTGCTTGTACCTGACAACTGAAATATCATGAGGCGCCGCCCATCCGAGCCCCTGCACATGCCCCGTCAATTGGAGTGCTCCCAGACAGAATGCTAGAGCCACAACAGACAGCTGGCGTCCTTGAGCTACATCCTAAACTCCCTGGCCATGGTGCTGACGACATAAGGATGTGCTGTGGGTTGATTGTCGACGTCCAAATCGAAGCGAGCTGCCTGGTAATCCGGCTCAAACGCCACGGGATGCTTCGCTGAAGTTCGCTCTGACTGGAATGTACGAGCCTGTGCCGGGAATTCGTAAACCACTTTGACAAGACTCCGCTCGTGCGGCCGGCAGATTCCAGTAGCCATTGGTACTAGCGACGGTGCCCACATAGAGGACGCCGATGCCGTCACGCAGATGGCGCTTGCCCTTTGGGAGCGGCGGGAAGTCCATCAGCGTCAGCAGGACAGGCAGCACATCCTGAACACCCATATCTCGGTACCGCCAGATGCCGTGTCGATCAGCGTATCGGAGAACGGAGACGAAATCGAAGACCGAGGCGTAAGCTTGAATGACCGTGGCTATGGCCTACCCAGACAAAGGGCAATCCCAACAAGCACATCGTCGTCCACAATACTGCGCTCCTGGCTTTGGATGCATGGTTCACAAGCGCCAAGGAGTATCTGAGCCATCAAGGAATGGGTCAGGACCAGCGCTATCCCGACAGTGCATTCAAGCTCTACCCGTGATTTGGATACGGGATGCTGTGTGTGGCATCCCGCTCCATTTCCTAGCGCTGGCCGGTTGGGTTTTCAGGCCCGCAGTAACATCAGGTCATGGCGACGGACTGACCATACGAGTTTCGTTCGTCGTTGTACGCGGTGCATAGCACGTGGATCACCTCAGCCAGTGTCATCCACACTCCACTCATAAATTAACGGTGAGCACAGCATCTCGGCCACCAAGGGCACCCCGGATCAACACTTCTAAATCAATTGTCAGCGTTGAACCAGAGAAATTTGTCGAACACACGTTCTTGGAACCAGAGTGACGAAACGACGTCTGAGACCTCCTGCTCGTCTTCGTCATGCGCCATCGAGTAATCCAGAACATTCACAAGCCCGGAACACGCGTGGTCTATCTCTGCCCTATGATCTACGAATGCGCAGAGCCACTGTTGTCGATATCTGGTGTAGTCGTTTGCAGGCACCTTGTACCCATTTTTGTTAAGCCATTTTCTTGCCCGAGAATCGAAAATCACCACGGGACTTTTATGGCGTAACCAAAGGAATTTCGATGCCGCTGAAATCGCGTTTTTACCGTAACGGCTCTCAAACTCCGAAGCCAGGCGATCCACCGTTTGGCACACATTCTTCTCAGTCAACGCACCTCGCCTAGCACTAACCAGGTCAAGTGCGGCCTGGAGTCGGCTCTCGGACGCGTCAATGGGAAAGTTTCGAGTGACCTTGTAGTACTTTGCAGCGTGGTGGAAGGCATCCAAGCTATCCTTGTCGTCGTTAGAAAATATGCGCTCCGAGAATGGCTTATCCCAAAACTGCCAGTCATTCAGGTACATAAGTGCAAAATACTTGAAATTTTCCAATACGTTCTCTCACATCATAATTTGGTTGATAGACGTGGCGCAGCAGCTGCAGACGGGATTAACTTCTCTCAAGCGATTCGCCCCTGAGTCATGCATTCGTAGCAGATAGATCACCCGTCTGGAGTATTTCAGAAACGTCGAGTGACTTCATCATCCTGAGAAACCTCTGAGATTCATGAGTATGACAGCCACTAACAGCCCCCAACCCTATACCGGCCAGGCGATCATCTACCTTGATCAGAACGTGCTCGACATGGCAGTCAAAGGTTATGACCCAGAGTTCTTCACGTCCCTATCCGAGCCTTTTCAGATCATCTACTCCGACGACACACTTCGTGAAATCAAGCGCAGCAATCAACCTGAAAAATTTCTAGCGGCACTGGGTACGCTCAATGCACTGCACTTCAGGTACCAGCTGGACGATCGTTTCGAGCCTACCGGAGAGATGATCCTCCATGCCCTACACCCCGCCGAAGCCTACGCCAATTATCTGCAGGTTGAGCCGGTCTACGACATCATGCTGGCCGCATCCCACCAGACCACATTGAAGCTTTACGGGGGGCGGGCCGAATCAGCGTTTGCAGATATCGCCTCCGAGCAGGTCAAGGCATTCGGCGGCCTGTTGGAGAGCATGTCGGATCGAATAGCCGAACTGGACGACACCCACCCAGAGCTGCGGGCGCCGATTGAGCAATACCTGCGACACCTACAATCCCAATACGAGCAAGTCTCAGCTATGGCTGGTGCCGAAATGACGAAACACGTTGGTGAAGGCTCAGGTTTGTCAGGAGTGAATACCTATCGGGCTGGTGTGGGGATTGGGCCGAAGGAACTCAACAACGTTAAACCACCCCGGGTCATCGAGAAAATATGGCAGATCTATCAAGATCTTGATGGCTATCGTGGCCAAGGCTATTCGATCGAAAACTTTCTAGGCATCGCTGGTAGCCCGCTTTACAACCGTGAGATGCACATCCCCGAGAAGGTCACTGCCATGTATAACCTCCTCAATGTCATCGGCTATCGGACTGACAGTAAGCTCAACCGTGAACATCGACATATCGCAGCTATCAGCGACGCTGCTCATGCTGCAATCGCTTCTCGCAGCAATTGCCTGCTGAGCGCAGATGAGGTATTCGTAGACAAAGTGCGCGCCATCTATGAGTACCTTGGAGTGACCGCCGAAGTAGGGCTTGTAACGCTGGTCGATGGCAAGATCCTTGTCAGAAGCCAGGACTAGTCGAAGGTAACAGGCGGCCAAGACCGCAATCAGGCCAGCATTGCATCGCCCGCTTCAACACCCTAAATCAGCAGCAAACCTGAGCCCACGCAACGGTGGGCTGAGCACGTCGACGGTAATGCTTGCAGCAGTGCACCGAAAAGTATCCTGTGGCATTTACAGTAGAACGGGACTTCCCGACCGGGCCGTTGGATGGCCGACCGTTCCATATGACCACCGAGATACAAGCAGAGTCTATTGATGAGCAGCCCACCGTCGATGCACAGCCAGCTAGGTGTCGTAACAAACCCGTGTAAAGAGCTGTGCCGGTCATATTGCTCGCGCAGCCAGCGACCTAGCCCCTCTTCCCCCATGATATCAAGCGCTAAGCTGTACAGCTTACGCTCATGGCTCCAGCTATCCATTGTCCCGGTTGACCTCAAGTAATTTTCGGAATCCAGCGCATCGGCTTCGAATGCCAGTATCATTTCCATACCCCCTCAGCCCTACGGACATGCATCGAGATGCTGATCGAACTCGACCTGAACATGAATGACTCCGAGTCACTTCTGCGCCACTGTGCTGACTTTCGGCCGGCGTCTGGGGACTGCAAAGAGGACTCCCGACTCGCTGACGCTTTGTCAGCCCTGGCTTTTGCGATCAAAGACTCTATGAACGCGGAGCGCTCAATCGTTGAGCCGGTGGAAGCGATTGATCCCAAGTTGCTGGGCGCAGCGATTGGCCTGTTTCAAGACAAAGCACTGGCGATTGGCTGGTTGACCAGGCCAATGCGGGGGTTAGGTGGCAAGCGCCCGCTGGATGTCCATATTGAGGAAGCCCTCGCACTCGTCGCGCGCTTAGAACATGGGATTGTTGCCTAAGCGTTGGTGGACAATGCCCTCTTTTTTTCCCTCGACTATGTTTAGCCGGCGATACACCTTCCACTGCTTGCCCAGAGCTCGATGGCGCTCCTCCATGATCAGAACAGTACCGGGAAAATAACGCTCACCAAGCATTAGGCGGCGTCGGTTAAGCAAGTGCTCTGCAACAGAGGATTTAGGGCAGCCCACCAATGGCACTTTTGCAGGATGGGCGCTCCACCAAGCCAGACTGCTGTCGCGGATGCCCCGGCTCGTCCGGAGAGCGCGTCTTCTTTAGGTTCGTTCTGGAAATTCCTAGGTGCACGACCGCAGTAATTACTGATGCTGTGAGCTCATTCCCCGTTCTAGGCTCCCGGCGCTTAGCGCGCACATCTGGACGCCTGCGCGCTCCGCTTACCTTTCAGAACTCCATGCACGGTGCTCACGACCCAGAGCTTGGTAACAACAACTCCCCAGAGGCTGCCGCATTGGGGTCTTACGCAACCCCACTTTAGATAATCAGTCCCAGGGGCGTTCCATTAACGCGGATCTAAAAAGCAGGATCATAAATGAATCGCGCGGCGAGCACCGTGACGATCTCTTTGATGTCTGGCTGCTTACGGGTGACCGATACAGACAGTCGGGTGCCGGAGCCTTCACGTTCGGAAAACTCCTCTGAGCGCACTACAAGGGGGCTGGGCCAGACTCAGTGCCCACCACGAAAGTGATTTTGGCAAGGCCGGCAAGCTTGAGTCAGCAATCGGTTTCACTCGGCACAGCTGTACTCAAGAACGCGCGGACAGCTTTTCGAGAAGGCATGGGCAGAAAGCCAAGAACTGTAGATCGAAGCCGATGCGGTGGTGGAAATCCAAACCCGGGTGCCGCACCATTGGCGAGAGCAGGCAGTTCGAGGCAGCTGAAGTCGCTCACGCGTCACTGCAAGAGCTCCGCCCCCCCCCACCCGCTTCAGAAAGTCTGATGAGGTTTGCGAGGATGATGATTGAGCTTGATTTGAACCAGAACGACGCTGATGCCCTCCTGCGTCATTGTCAATCATTCACGCCCGCGAGCGGAGATGCGCGGGAAGATCGAAGGCTGGCTGACGCGGTTCAGGAGCTGGCGGAAGCGATTGAGAGGGGGTGCGGCTCTCAAACTCCCCTCACCTGACAATGCCTAGCTACTCCAATAGTAGGCTGCCTGTAGACCTGATCTACTCTCAATACTCCGGCTGATCAGGTCGAGACCGAGCTATTCTCAACCCTCTGACACACGCCAAAAACTTCCTTAGCGAGTCGTGCCCCAGAGCCATCCGCCATAAACGAATGGGCGCTGGGCTTGATCAAGACTGTGGCCAACGCCCAGACGGAGAAATAGATGATCAATGTGCCGATCACCAGCATGGACTTAAAGCGTTTCTCAGCACTTATCGGTGAGTCTCGCAGCCCTATGACGGAGTTTTTTACCCGAGAGATCGGATGGTTTTCCAACCAAGAGGAGACGGTTCTTGGTGTTATCCTGATCGATATTATTGATCGCGATTTCTCCGCCATTTTGCTAGGGAGAGATGCGGTTGGACGGTATCGTTGCATTGACCAGAAAGTGTCAATGGAAACGCCTCGCGACGCACATAGCTGGCTGGTGGACAGAATAACGGCCACGACCTTGAGCGGCCAGGCGGTCTTCCTGCAAGACGATGAAAACGGTGAGGCATTGGATCTGTTTGCTCCGGTCAAGGCGGAGGAAAAGCTTCATCCCTACTTCCTCATCCTGTCAACGCAACTTTCCCATGTGGCAGCTAGAGGCATTATCCGAGAAATGATGCCCCACTACGTCGATATCGATGGCAACTTCATCGAGCAATTCCAGACCACCGGGTTTGATGCCAGGATTTGGGAACTGTACCTCAATGCGTACTTGGTGGAAGAAGGTCTTTTTTTGGATCGCAGCCACCATGCCCCTGATTTCATGGTGCAAAAATACGGGCATACCGTTGCGATCGAGGCAACCATCGTGGGGCGTAAAGGCAAGCTGACGGACGCGGACATAGCAAACATCACCCAACTGACGCCTGAGCAGATTCAGGAGAAAACTCGGAATGAAATGCCCATCAGATTCGGCAGCCCGCTCTTCTCCAAGCTGCAGAAGAAGTATTGGGAGCTTGAACACGTTGCTAGCAAGCCTCTGGTCATCGCGATCGCCGATTTTCACGAAAACCAGTCGATGCTGTGGACGTCAACGGCCCTCATCAATTACCTATACGCGGTGCATCACGATCATCACTACGATGAGTCGGGGAAGCTGGTAATTACCTCTCAGAAAATAGATAAGCACATCGTGGGCGAAAAAGAGATTCCGTCGGGATTTTTCTTCCAGCTTGGCGCCGAGAACATCAGTGCAATCATGTTCTCCGCAAGCGGCACCGTCTCCAAGTTCAACCGCATGGGCAAGCAAGCAGGTTTTGGGGGTGACAACGTTAAGCTCTTCAGAATGGGGACTTACCACGACCACGATCCTGATGCTTCACTGCCGAAAATGTTCACCTATGAGGTCAACGAGGACTGCGCAGAAACGTGGGCGGAGGGCATGAGCATGTTTCATAACCCGAATGCCCTACACCCCGTGCCAGAGGAGTTATTTCCTTCGATCGCTCACCACTACTTCCAGGACGACCGTATCGTGAGCCATCTCCCCGAGTTTCACGTCTATTCCTCAATGACCACGATCCTGAATGTGGTAAGTGACGAAGAGTGGGAGCGCCGAAAGCAAGGCCAGTAGATTCAGGCTTTAGGGGAGCGGTGGCGCGCTGACCCGACTGGGCACGTCATCTGCGATATGGACGACTACGAGGCCAGGCTTGGGGCTGCTTCTACTCTGTGCCACTCTATCTGCCAGTCAGGCGTTATCAACGGGGTGTTCGTTGAGCTTAAACCCCTGGCGCTGACTTGAAGCACTTCTCAACAAACGAATTGGCCTCAAAGAATGCCGGGGCCTGTGACCTCGCCTTTGTCCCACCAAGCCCTGCGTCAATAGATGGCGTGAGGTTCCTCGCACCTAAGCGAGTTATTTGCAACCGGGGGCGCCTTACGTCCCAAGGCTTCATCAAGAAGCCCGCGCCCAACCAGTCGATGGATCTTCTCGTGGGCCCACTGCATTCCGATATCCTTCTGACGACCCTTCGCTGATTCTTGGCAAGCAGCTTTCATGGCTTTTTCCCTCTTCGATTGTTGGGCGGTACTTTCGGCGTTGGAATGTCCCGAGTCGCAGCAACAGGTTCGGCCGGAGACAGGACTGAGCCATCATCATTGCTCGTATAGCTGGCAAGCTCTATCTGCAAGTCGACGATCTGCCTGCTTAGGTCAGCCTCTCGGCCGGTCGCCATTGCGGCCGCAATGTTTAACCCTTTGACCTCTTCACGAAGCCCCAGCACTTGGGCCTGGTGGTGTTCGATGATTGCGCCTGCTTTCGCTTCGGAGAGTGTTAACGCTTGAACCTGAGCGGTGAGCGATTGCACCTGATGGGTTTGCGTATGTAGTGCTTTAGCTTGCTGGCGAGCCTCGCCGATTAGTCGCTCGTTGTCTCGGTTCAGTCGTGTCAGCTCATCCTGTTTGACTACAAGAGTCTCTCGAACCTGGCGGAGTTCTCCCTGGCAGGCCTGGAGCTGGCTTTCATCTCGGCGTTGGTCTTGTTCACGCTGTTCCTTGATCGCCTCGCGGTAGTGCTCTAGGGCGTTGCGCGCATGCACATGTTTTTCTTCCAGGGACTGGATCAGCTCATCCTTTTCGCGGATCCGGCGCTCCAGCTCTACACACGTCTGGCTCAATCGAGCGTTGCGGCCCAGCTCTTCCCGCAGGGAAGCTTCACTGACTTTCAGCTCAGCAGTTTGAGCCTCCAGCGCAGAGTGCTGGGCCTCGAATTGACGCCTCAGCGTTGTGAGCTCTGCCTGCAAATTCTGATTGCTCGCCTCCAGGGCTCGTACCTGCTCATCGAACTGGGCTTGAGCAACAGAGAGTTTCTCGCTGCCCTCTTCCATAACCTGGTCGAGCAGGCTCTCAACACTTGCTTTAAGGGCGTTGCCAATGCGATCGCGAAGCTCGATGGCTGGGCGCCCTGACGCTTCGAGCTCTTTCAAATAACGCGAAATCGTGGACTTGGAGCCCGTATTTCCCAATTCGATACGCACAGCGTCGATGCTCGGGTGCGTACCCTTCGCCAGCAGCGACTGCCGTGCTTTTTGCACCACAGCCTTATTGATTCCGCCCCGAGCCATGCGCCTCTCCTACGATTTCGTACTGTGTTACATGTCATGTAATTACATGAAACGATCATCAAATTTTAGCTTCATTTACGTTGATAGGCTAGGAGTCTATAATTGAGAGTTATAGCTTCTTTACTCTCGAAAAGGCTTTTAGCGGTCGCTAAAAATATGGAATGCTGGGATCACTCAGATTTTGAAGGCAAAAGGTGATGGACAAGGCTGACCGGTACCTCATGGCAGGCACCAGAGAGAACACCCGGAAAAGCTACCGGGCGGCGATCGAGCACTTCGAAGTGACGTGGGGCGGCTATCTGCCCACAACCGGCGACGGCATCGTTCGCTACCTGGCCGAGTATGCCGACAAGCATGCAATCAGCACGCTCAAGCAGCGGTTGGCCGCGCTGGCGCAGTGGCATATCACCCAGGGATTCCCAGACCCGACCAAGACGCCTAACGTGCGCCAGATGATCAAGGGCATCCGTGTCATGCACCCCGCCCAAGTCAAGCAAGCCGCTCCCCTTCTACTTAGGCACCTCGAGCAAGCCGTGAAATGGCTTGAAGTGGAAGCCGCTGCCGCGCTTGATCGCGGTGACTACAAGACGCTGCTGCGCCACCGTCGCTCGGTTGCAATGGTGCTGATCGGATTCTGGCGGGGGTTTCGCGGGGACGAACTGGCCAGGCTTACGGTGGAGAACACGCAGGCCTATAGCGGTGAGGGCATCACGTTCTTCCTAGCTCACACCAAAGGTGATCGCCAGTATGAAGGGACAACCTTCCAGACGCCGGCGTTGACGATGCTCTGTCCGGTCGAGGCCTATATCAATTGGATCACCGTCGCAGGCCTTGTGAAGGGCCCTGTCTTTCGCCGCCTGGATCGTTGGGGGAATTTGTCGGACACCGCCATCCAACCTCACAGCCTGATTCCGATGCTGCGCCGCATCTTCAAGGAGGCCGGGTTGCCTGAAGAGCTATACAGCACCCACTCGATGAGACGAGGCTTTGCGACATGGGCGTCGGCTAACGGGTGGGACATCAAGGCGTTGATGAGCTATGTGGGCTGGAAGGATATGAAGTCGGCGTTGCGTTACGTGGATGCTGGGATGTCCTTCGGCGGTTTGGCTGCGCGCGGTGCTCCGTCGCGCCTGGAGACTTCTGGCCATGCCGCACCAGGCGCAGTAAAGTGAAATCAAGAGCAAGAGTGGCCCGAGGCAAGCGGCCTGAATAAGTGCCGACCTCCGCACATCTGCATGACGACGGATCAGAAAGCGGATAGCAGGTCATGAGGAGAAACATCTGTCCGCTCAAACTGAATCTCTTCAGGGCGACCATCGATGCCCACCACTTTGGCCGGCCCAGCCTGATGACCATGCAGACGGACGAGGGTGATGGTGACGTTGTTGGCGGGAACGATCGCTTCATGGAACGTATGCGCCTTGATCATGTAGCTGTCACCCGCGACTAATTGAAGCCGTGCTGTTTCTTCGACATGCAGCCGGGTGTCAGTTCGACGCAGCAGGTTGACCGCCTTGTCCTTTGTAGAGGTGGTCGATATCGGGATCTCGCCCGATCCAGACATCCTCCTTCCCACAGCATTGGACTGGATGAAGGAAAAGATTCGTAACCTCGACTTGAAAGGCTTCAGCCTCGAGCATTCTGACTTTCTTTCGGATGTGTCTTACCGCTCTAGCCTGTTCCTGCACAGAATCGATGCCAAATTCCGATTCAGCACCTCGGGCCTCGATGGTGATTGCGTGATCTCTCTTGGCTTCCCAGAATTTTCTGCGGCCCAGAAAAAAGACAGTGAGATTGAACTGAGGATCAAGCAAATCAGCTTTGACAACACGGGCCGATCTATCGACAAGAATGACGCCAAGGAAACGATTCTGAAAGAGTTGGAGTCCGAGAAAATTGAGACCTTCAAGACCCTATCGATCCCTGCCGGCGGTGCGTTTGCGCCTTAACCCTGATGGCCGAACGCAACAGAAGGCGACGAGATCGATTTGCTGTAAGCACCAATATCTGATGTTCTCAAGCAGTCAAGGATTCACAGCAAGATGGATCTCGTCGACACACTACGTTGTAAAATTCAGGTCTTGGGTGACTAGAATGTGTCCCTGGCCTTAGGGCTGTCCTACTCCACATAGAACAGCGTTCAAACACCTGTCACGAGGTCAACAGGAAGGTGAGGGCCCTGCTTCACTGTAACCGTCCGGGCAACACATCTTCCTGATGCCATCGCTTAAGGCGATGGTGTCCACCTAAATAGGCGGACACCATTGCCCTTAATTCCGGATTTCTGAAGGTGTGTTCGCTGGCCGCTTACCTAAAGTCGGTGCAGATGGTGTCTACACGGTTGGGATTCGTAGTCGCGGCCTGGGTATAGCTATTAAAATTGCAGACGGAAGCCTAGGGCCGCTTTACACGACTGCTGTCAGCGTACTACTACAGCTGGGCTTGATTCGCGAACATGAGCTTCTAAACCATGGGTTGATCCAGCTGTGAGGAGCATTGCGGGTGAGTGCGTAGGTCAATTGCAGACAAGATTGAAGCTAGCCAAGCTCTGAGATCGGCCACACGATTCCCGATACCCAAGCTGCTCCATGGTATGTTCGTTACAAATCCGCAAGGTGGGTTCGCCAGACGCTTACACCGCAACGGCGGTAGCCGTAAGACTACGAGAGGAAGATTCATGCTAGATAGCAGCTCCTGACCTAGCCTTCGGCTAGCACCTTGGTACCGACATGATTCGCTGCATGAGCTCAGTTGCTGGCAAATGGGGTTCATCAAGCCATATGGCAGGAGGTAGCACTGTTTTCTGCTCTTCTGGCACTTGACTCAATGCCACTACTACCAGTGTCTGCTTGCCAACCTCTCGCATCAGAGCTTCTTTCCCATTGACCACGGCACTGATGTCTTCATCAATGATCAAAACGTGAAGTCTTTCGAATGGCTGAATCAGCCCGCGATCCTGAGGACGGTGGATGGAACTGTGCATGTTTTTGTGCCAGGCGGCATCCGAAAGGCTTAGAGCTAACGCCTGCACACGCCCCGCGAGCTCAAAGGAAAGGATGTTTAGCCTTACTGAGCTCCAGACGCTCGCCCCTATGCTGCTCGGCGCTAATTCGTCGCCAGTGAAGCAAGCCCGCACAAGCGCCTCTCCGATGGGAACAAGCTTGTTTTCGCGGACAATCTTAGCTGCTACCAGTGATTCGTAGTTGAGCTGTTCAATCTCATCACTGGAGCTGAGGCCCAGGAACTCCCGTTCCTCACGCTGCCCCCCTCCTTGTTGAGGTTTAAGTGAGTGTCGTTTGGCTATGAATGCCTTGCGCGCCATTTGCAGCTGGGCGTGGGATAGATCCTTCAGCGCCAGAATGAGAAACCGCTTTTCTCGACCGTTTACTCTCCCTAGCGCGATAGCAGAGGCCATTGCGCCGTATAAAGCTGCTTTTTCGGACTCCATTTCGTTAAGGCAGGCGCTGAGTAGCGCGTGGTAATCTTCAATATCCAAATTCTCGGCAGTGAACTCGTCGAGCTTTTCGCCTGCGATCAAGCGGCCATGGAACTCCTCACATCTCTTCTGGGCTCTGCGCTCCATGTATTCAGCCATTTGTTCCGCGCCAAGGCTGAGCAGTTCGTAGATTCCGACTGCGACGCTTACGCCCGGGACAAGCCCTAAGCCAGCTTTGGTTATGCTTCCAGTTACGCTTGAGATGATCTTGCCGTTGTCTTTATCTTTGCTCATCAAGAAACCACCTTCTTGCTGGGACGGTAGCTATAGTCAAGCCGTAGAGCTTCGTCACGAGCTATCACTCTCTACCCTGATTGGAGCTGCCGCCAGGTGGCGGTAAAACGCTGCAAGAATCCTGGCATCGAGCAACGCATGATGAGGAAGTTCTGGAAGTCCTACATCATCGATATCGTCTGCCCCAAAATGCCTAAACAAATGGATCAGATTGATGGGCCGGTTGGTCACGTGACTTGGCCACCTGTGCTCCACATACGCTAGCTGACAGAAAAAATCCCAATCCCAATCCGGGGCGTCGGAACAGACTTCCAGCTGGCATTCAAAATTGCCAAGGAAGGCCTTCAGAGCGGCTTGAGCTTCCAACAACGACATCCCATAGCGAGGCAGGCTCAACTGCGGCAGGACATTATGGATTACGAAATCACTACACTCCTCGAGCCGGTATGTATCCGTCAACTCCACATAAAACTCGTCGCCAGTCTCCGAGACCAAGGCTAGCGAGATCAGCTTTGTATTTTGATTGAGCTGAGTGAACTCGCAGTCCAAAATTAGCTTCATCACATATCCTTCCAGTGCGTGCTCATCCGTGCTCCAGACGCAGGTGTATCCTGGTCAGGGCGAACGCTGGCTGGTGTAATCTGCTGCCCCAGCACCACGCTTTTGACAGCTAAAAAGGTGTCCTCCTGGCCGTGGGCTCGAAACCTATTGCAAACAACCAGTCGTCTCAGCCGAAGCAGGCCCAGTTCCTGAAATCGTCTGGTTTTGCTGGCATTAGTATGCCACTAATCTCATGCAGGGAAAGCGACCATGCAGGCAAGAGCCATAATGGATACTCTCACCCGCACCAACAAGTATGAGAGCCAGAAATGAACTACGTTGAGTTGGTACAGCTCCAGGTCGAAGCCGTCTTTGGCAACAAAACAAAAGCCGACAATTGGCTGATCCAACCGAAAAACACCTTCGGTGACAACACACCATTGGAGCTCGTTCACACTGAAGAGGGATACGAACTCGTAAAGGCTGAGCTTGAAAAACTCAGTCACGGATTCGCCTGTTAACTGTTCCACGGAGGAATCACGATGTCCAACTCAGACCTACTTCCTTCCCTTCTCTACAAAATTAATCAGAACCAGCTAGCGCTCGAAGCGGCGATCATGGAGCTTACGCTGTGGGTCGAACGACAGGGTTCAGCGGAGGTTGCTGTCAGCGTTCGGGGCGCTTTGGATACCATCAGCAAGAATGAAGAATTCATCAACATGACTCTTGCAGTGCTCATGACTCCGGAGTGAACAGATTCGATCTGAAATTAGTGCTCTCGCCCAGTTCTCCAGAGCCCAGTGGCTCGCTTAGGGCAAGCTTGAAAACTCAGGCACGGATTCGCCTGCTAATTCGAGTTCCCCACTTCCAAGCCCAGGACTCAACATGATTGTTTGATCTCAACATAAAGGATGCGGAAGGGTCGCGGTAGGGATGGCAGGTACCTGCCACCCCCCCCCATAGATCCGTATACCGCATACGGCTCCTGCCTTGGCTGCGTGACGGGAAGCGATCCTCAGGATACGGGTGTGCATTTTTTGGGCTCGGTATGTAGTGAACCACCACGATGAACACAAATATCGGATAGAAGATGGCCTTCCCATTGTCATCACGGAAGGCAACAAATGGCTGACCGAGCAAACGTACTGCCGCGAGCTCACCGGTCAATTGCGAGGATGGCAGGACAGTTGCTACCTGGAAAAAACCAGTGTCCGAATTGGCTACATTAGTGCGCGAGGAACTTGCCGAATTGACACCACTTGCGCTGGAAAAAGATGTCGAAGTGGTTTTGGACGGATATCACAACTGTCTGATCGAAAGCTATCCTGTCGCTCTGGCCGTTGCCTTGCAGAACCTGATCACCAATGCTCTCAATCTTTCCCCGCCAGGCAGCGAAGTAAGGGTTCAGGTTCGATTGCATCGATACTTTTTTAATTTATTCTCAGCGTCCTTTTATTTAAGAAGCACGTGCTATTCGGCGCAGCATAAGGATTATCTATCGACCATTTATAGTCCGGAACATCCATTCCATTAAATAAAATGTTCAATTTACCAGAGCAACCACCATAGCTTCCATTTCTTACTTCCACCTCAATGACATTTGTGCCCTTTTTCAGCTCTGCCAATATATCAAAAAAGGGCGGAGTATCTCCATAATTTACTTCAAGCAACTGTTTTTCATTAATCCGCACAATCATTGAATCGTCAACATTTGAAATCTGGGCCTCAGCCTTCTTCAAACTCTTTAACTTTCCATCCCATGAAGGTGGAGGTGGTGGCGGATTATCAGCCGGATTGTATAATATTGAGCCTAAGGTAAACGCAATCAAAAAAGTTGCCACCCCTCCTCCCGCACTGAATTCAGCAGTGTAAGCTTCAGGGACGAATGGAATTTTCCCTTTTGCCGCAGCGTTTCCACCTATAAAGGCCCCGGAAAAAGACAAACCAAATGCAATTATTGTTATAACGATAAATCTACTACCTGGCGGGACGACGAGTGCAAAGGTAGACATTATTACAAGCGCCATAAGAAAAAACATTGTTATTGCCCCTAATGCCACCCCTACGATTAACACCCAATTTTTTTCAAGAAACAGCTGCTTGCTCTCTACCTCATATTGGGGAGGCTGTTTCATATCGATATCCTCTGCAATTATGCGGATGCGCTTTGGCTTGAGCGTATTAGACAAAATAAAATCGTCCAGATTTTTTTATGATGAATTGGAATTAAAAACCAATTTTAGTGATCGCAATTAGTCCAGCTTTAAGCATCTCAGCAGTGACAAGCACTGGCATTCCAAAGCAGTTAATTGTCCGCCGAAGAGAGAAATTAAGCATTCGTGTGGCGGGCAGCTCATCAAATTTTATAATGCAACGAACAAAAGTGTAAACCCAATGAAACAGATTATGGAAATTTGTCTCCATTGGTCATTTTTTCGCCACTCCAGATATTACCTACACTAAATTCTACTGTATTCTTCCGTTCAGTCTGGTTCATGCCTAGGAGTTACCTATTATGTTATCACCAGAAAAGCCAAGACTAAGCACCCCAAAACTTTTAGAGCTATTGGAGCCATATAATATAGATCGTAAAACTTACCCTCTGATTGTAGTTGGCATTCGAGGTTACTACAGGGAACAAATGGGAGCCCCAGAGGTAAATGACAGGGGGATATACGACGATGCAATTTTCATCTGTTCGCCTCAAGCAATGGTGGCCTATAACGGTAATACTGACCCGTCGAAGTACCGTAAAGGCGAAGGGGATGGGGCTGAAAAAGGAATGGCCTCACTAAATCCTGGAGTGTGGTATGCGCACCGCTTCGACTACCACAAGGGAGAATATCTCGCGCTTTGTCAGCGTGAAGGGAAAGTTTCAGTAACTAGAGATGGTGACCCGCCCTATCTAGACACAGGGTATTTTGGGATTAATATACATCGGGGCGGATATAATACAACCTCAAGTGAAGGGTGCCAGACCATTCACCCTTCTCAATGGGATAGTTTTATACAATTAACTGAAGACCAAGCAAAGCGATACTACTCCAGCTCATGGAAATCTGAAGTCATCCCGTATGTACTGCTGGAACCTGACACAGTTTTAATTGACGCGTAGAATTCTTGTTAGCAATCTGCGCGGGCAAATTTCAGCTAGTTGTACTGGGTTTGTACTCTGGAGGACAATTACACCTGCTTTTTCCTAGACGCTATCCGTCGTTTGACCATCCAAACATCTCGTTGCAGTGCATCGGAGGTGGGTAGCAATTTGCTTCGGTGACGATCATAAAATCTATATAATCGTGCGGGTACGCACCAAAGTCATGGCTTCTGACATGGTAATCGGAATTTCGGAGCTATTCGATCATGGTAGCGTGCGAGGTCAGGACGAGGTCAAATCCACCTTAGCCACAACAAAATCCGTTCCCAAACATAACAATGCGCTATGCCTGAGCGATAGCACGGCATAAAAGTCACTCCTCTGCGTATGCATACGGTTGCTCATAAGTTAGCTAGCCCGTACTTCTGACGTTGTTCATTGATGCATTGTTTGACCCCGCGAATATCTTCATAGTCCTTATCAAAGTTTCGACTCAAAGAGATATGCCCAACCTTAGAAAGACTCCCAGTAGCTGCCTCTTGTTTTGTATACTCCCTATCAACTGATGCTCGGACATAATACACCCTAGAATTAATGATCTGAATATATGCAGCCTGGTTAAATGCTACATAAGTATGACAAAGCGCAGAGGTGCTACCAGCAGACTTCAAATAACTCTCCATATCTGAAACACCAAGCTGACCATCTTTATCGTAAAAGGTAGCCCCCTCCTGCAAGACCTTTTTTGCCTGGCCATCATATAGATAGTTTAAAAAATGAGTGTCTTTTTTATTGTTTGGAATATCAAGAACTTCATCTGCAAGCACTTTAAAGCTGAGCGCCTCCATCGGTTCATTTACCGCATAACCGAAACATCCCTCAATACTAGCTGCTGTCAGTGCTCCACGGTGATTGTTTAACAAATAAGCCTCGAGCAAGCGCTGCATATCTGCTTCGTTAAGCCGACTTTGATAGGTTGATTTCAAATACGCACACTCGTTTTTTATCAGAACCAAATCGCCTGAATGGGAAGGCAATTTTTCTTTGGCTCGCCGGATCTCCAAGGCCTCTTGCGGTCTAACACCACTGTCCAATGGCTGGGTCATGATTGACGCAAATCCCTTACTAGAGAATAGGTCATCGTTAACGGTCAAGTAGAAATGGAACAACTGATGTTTCGACTGTCCAATATACCCCCACAAAGTCTCCTGAGTAAATTTGTCATTACTTGGCATTTGGAAGATGATGGAATGGTCGTCCGCCGAACTTGCCGCCGAAGCGAATGCAGCATCTAAGAATGGAGCTACTCCCGCAGCAATTGGGCGGGCTAACAACTGTCCTGTTACGTTGGGCAGTTGAGCACCCATCTCAACAAATTTCTCGAGCGACTTTATATCATCACGGGACGAATAAATTAAGTTAAGCTGGTGTTCTTTATTTGCGTTTCTGCTTAACTCAAACCCACTAAAATCTCTCTCCTGCCACGTAGCCTTTGTACATTGCTTCGTTTTATCGTCATATTCCAATTTCATGATTGGAACCTTATCCATCGTTAATACCAAAAGAGCTCTATTGTTTTTTCCAATTAAATTTCTGGCAAATGAATTAACATAACTGTCCTTGCAAAACCCTTCGATGCCCGCCGTTTTGATCGTGATTTTTTGATATGCCTCATCGTTTATTTCTCTTGGGGCAGACGGCTTTAGATCCAGCTTTACCTCTTCGGTTTTATCCCAGAAGGCGGCTCCTGCAATTGTCGGCATTAAACATCCCGCCATCATTACCCAACCCACTAGAATTTTAACCATGTTTCTTATCCTTACGTGCCTGTCGCGCCAGTGGCGGATTGCCATTAATGGCTATAGACGAAAGATGCCAAAGCTGCAAGTCAGGACGTGGCAATACGCATTCTGCGCCACAATATCGAGTGCTCTCCGCCTTTCCCAGCAGGAAAACTCCATCAGCGTGGTGTGCAGCTTTACGCCATACGGAGAATCGTGCGGCCTGATCTGGGGGGCTGAACAGCCAATTGCTCCTTAGCCCCGGTTGACCAGGCTCAGAAGCCCTCGCTGCGTTCGAGGTCATTCGTCGTTGAGCAGAAACCATGGCACTCGATCGGGGAAGATCAGTGATGCGCAGATGGCGCCGATCCGCGTTGCAGGGTTTTGCAGCGATGTGTCTTGAAGCATCTGGGGCCTGCATACTTCCTCCCAGCGCTGAACGACATCCGCCACCGTCCATACCTTCTGGCCGACCTGGAATACGTGATTTATACCGTTACGAACGAATGGCTGGCTGAACTCCAGGTAGCTTTGCGGAAGGAAGATGTTGAGGTGTGCGTGATCGAGGCTTGCCAGGTTGTAATCCAGCTCTTCTTCAAGGGAATGACGACGGCTGATGAGCAGGACAAGCGCCAAGGTCTCCGAGGGTGAACTACTCAAACGCTTCAACTCGGCGGGATCTTTGTCGGCGCGTGCTTTGAGATAGCCGAAAACGTTCTCTGCCGACAGCAACGGCTGGGCAAGTCGCCCCTCGTGCTCAACGAGCGCGTTAATCAGCGTACTGACGACCAATTCGCCAAGGCCATTCGCGTCATCCGTTTTAATGGCTGTGAGGAACGCGGCCCAGTACGGTGCTTCGTCTTCGCTCATGCCCGCACAGGCGCTAGCGTAGTGCTCCACCAGTAGGGCACTCATTTGCTCCAGAGCCTCTCTGAGATTAGCGTCACTGACGCCAAGCTCCCGAGCCAAGTGCACCGCTGCGCCTGCCCAGCCTAAAATTCGAGAAATGCGTTGCGGGAGGTAGAACAGATCGGGAATGCCATGCCGGGACAGCGAACAAGGGTTTTCTCGAAGCCCATTGACGATGTCCCACAGCCGGTACTCAATCTCTGTCACGATCTCGTGAGCGAGTCCCAGAATGCAGTCGCGAGAGGCATTGTCCTTCTGGGACGACTGAAGGAGCAACGCTGCGCACGTTGCGCTCAGATCGACCCGAGAAAAGCTGTTGGTGTGGCGCCCTGCGCCCTTCTCCAAGGATTGCCAAATGCCGCCGATAAACGCGCCGGCTGCGTTGGGTATGTCGGCCAGGCTATCAACGCACGTGGAAAGGACAGGAAAAAGCTTTTCGGCGGTGAGTTCATGTTCCGGGGCAAACATCAGCTTGTACAGCTCGGCGGAATGAGCACTGATGGCTTGTCCGGCCGGGGACGCGGGGGAGATGCCTGTGATCCCCAACAAAGAGGACGCCGGATTGTCGGAAGTATGCGGATTGCCGAACAGCGGCATATGACCGTATAGGTTGACGCCCCACACGGAAGGCATCTGTCCTCCCCGGGTCTGCTCCGACACGAAATGTGCAGCCGGTCGACCAATATCCAGTAAATCGAGAACGCCCGCTCGCGACCCGGTATCGATCTCGCCACTCAACACTTTGAGCAGTGCAAGGGTTCCACACCCGCCTTCACTGGTTTCGCTGGCGTACTGATCTGCTGCTGACGATACAAAAAACGACACGCCAAATGTCTTGGCCTTACCAATCACTTCAGGCTTGAGCAAGATACCGAGGTTGGACACCATGCCACCGGCGTGGCACGCATCAATGATCACATTGCAGTGGGCAGCTTTGAGTTCGTTAAAGTATTCGAAGAGTCGACTGAGCGCAAAACCCGTGGTGGAGAGACGATCTGCACGAGTGTCGCTGAGGCAGAGAAAATAGCTGTCGTTGGCCTCACCGCCATGCCCGGCGAAAAATAGCGTGAAGCTGTCGATTTCATCGTACTTGTCCTGAATCTCAAGCAGCATTGCATCCAACTGACTCCTGACAGGAGAGCGTAGCAAGTACGCGTCCTCTGACTGGATACGGCTCAATGGCCCTATCGAGAGTGCAGAGTGGATGGAGAGCGCGTCATGCTCGGCTCCGGACAATTGGCTGAGCGTTGGAGATTGGTAATTGTCACAACCGATGCACAGCAAAACCCTGGCGCCCATCACTGCCCCCTACTACGAAATTTAGATTTTCGCGCGGCTTCCGCTGCCAAAGCCTGGGTGATTTTGATCTTCTTCACCTCCTCGACCCTGGCAAGCAATTCTGGCTCATGCAGCGAGGGATCCGTATGAAGGCGCTTCGCGAGGCTGGGATGCATGCGAAATTCTGGAAGCGATACCTGACCATCCCGATCAACCGAATATTCGACTGTTTCGATAGCCTTGAGCATCTGTTCGCCAAGGCTGCACGCGGAACCATCGATGACATTGCCGTGCTCTTCGCAGGTATCGGAGAGCATCTTGTAGAACGCCTTGGCGTAGCTGTCGGCCATGCTGCTGGATATTTCATCAACCGTGCGCTCGATGACGTCTAGCCGGCCTCCCATTATGTCCTCAAAGCGCAATCTTGTTTCGTGCTCGATCGTCTGCATCTGGTCGACGCGATCAGGGTCGTAACTGTGATGCGACTGCCACGAGCCACCGTGGCTGAATCGCTGGACGTTATCTCCCCCACTGACCTGTCTTTGTGCCCGATTGAGTTTCTCTCCTGTGGCTTGCATGAACGTCTTCATGACGATTTCTGCTTGCGCATCAAAGGGGAAAGGATGGGCTTTATCCCTCATGTCTGACTCCTGACTGACCAAGCACGAATTATTAGACGCCATGATGCAGAGAGATCTTCCCAGCTCCCTCTTCGTGGCATGGCAATAGTATGACCTCAATCCTCCACTCAATGCGCTGAACAACCTCCATGGAATGAAGGGGTGGCAATGGATGGAAATTGAAGGCTGAAAGCAACTCAAGCTCTCCTGCGCGCCCGAGTCGCCTTGCCCCCAACCTTCTGGTTTTGAGGCCCGCTACACGCGGAACCTTTTTTTGCCGTATCGATTGCCTGTATACCGAGCTTTCTTCGCGGGCTTTTTCTTGGGAGGCTTGTAATCGCACTCCGGGAAGTTGGTGCATCGAACGAACGGGCCGTTCTTGCTCTCCTGCACGACCAAGTCGCCGACGCAGCAACGGGGGCATGGATGGAGCCTGACCGGAGCTCCGTGTACGTCCTCAACCTGAAGCGCACTGTCGATCGCCAGTTCCTTTATGAAAATCGAGACCTTGCTCGCAACGGTGTACATCACCACTGTACGTCTAGCCCGGGTCAACGCAACGTAAAAGAGGCGGCGCTCTTCTGCGAACGGATAAGAATCCCCATTGGGCATGACGAGACCAAGGACTGGGTCGTCAGTCATGGTGCTGGGGAAGCTGCGGCCACGCTTCATGCTCACCATCGATGGCAAGATCACGTAGTCAGCCTCGGTACCCTTGGAGCGATGTACGCTTAAGAATGACACTTCAATAAATTGACCGAAGCGCGCCTTCCAGTTGCCGGGGACGAATTTGATCTCTTTGTTGTACCTTCCGAGAATGCAAACCTTGATCAACCGGTCATCTGCTTTAGGGATCGTGCCATCTTTCAGCCCAGCTACCAGGCCTTCCAGGAAGCTGTTGATGCCGTGATCAATACTATCTGCATCCGGCACCATTACCGCCCTAAGCGCAGGCCCCACAGCGGGAGTCTTCGAGTACACCGTCTTAGTCAGCTGCACCGGGTTTCTAC
Source organism: Pseudomonas sp. FSO-7 (assembly GCF_059579345.1). Taxonomy (NCBI): domain Bacteria; kingdom Pseudomonadati; phylum Pseudomonadota; class Gammaproteobacteria; order Pseudomonadales; family Pseudomonadaceae; genus Pseudomonas; species Pseudomonas sp. FSO-7. The sequence continues at coordinate 3,374,909 of NZ_CM184193.1, forward strand.
TCACGAAGCGGCTGGATACGTCACACAAAGCCTGGGGGCACCTGAAGGTCTGCTCCAGCTTTAACAACTGGCCAGATCCGAAGTACTCCCTGAACTCAGTCATCACAGACACATCAGCGCCGGCGAATCTGTTGATAGATTGCCAGTCGTCGCCGACAGCAAAGAAGTGGCGACCCGGGACGCTCACCAGCGCCCGACAAAGGCGCGCTCTCGCTTTTGATGCGTCTTGAAACTCATCGGCCATGACCAACCGGAAGTTCGGTACGCATCTGCCCTGCTCCACATGCTCGGCGGCCTGCACCAGCATGTCCTCGAAATCGAGACCTTTATCATCCTTGAGGGCCTTGTTCCACGCTTCCATAACCGGCCAGAATATGTCGAGGAACATCTTGTAGCGATGTTTGAACAACCCCATAGGAAGCTCATCCACCCGCTTGAGCAACTCATCTTCCGTCAGGCAGTTACTTTTGACATGGGCGATGAAGGTGCGGATGAGACCAATCAGCTTGGTAGTGGATAGCGGCGGCTGGCGGTCTGGGGGAACGGGACGATCGGGGTTCGGGTCGAGCTCAATCCCCCGGCTGGTGAGTTCCTGCGTGAGATGTTCAACCCACGTGTTCTGTCGGATTTGGTGCGATGTTGTTTCGATCAGATGGGTACCACGCTCACGGTGCAGCGCGCGCTTCCATAGCGCGTCTTGCAGATACCCCTCGAAGTGCCCCGGTGGCTGTCCCTGCTCGTCCAAAGCAAAATGCTCGTGATACAGGCCAATCTTTGGGTAGTAAAAGTCAGGACGGTACTGGCTATGAGTCGCAGTAGCCGTGTCATGCTCGTAGGGGCGCTCATAGACGTACTCGACACCGTTATAGTGGAGCCAGTTCGCAATCATGCACTCCTCCAGGCTCTTCACCGGATCACCTTGGATCGGATTGAGCCGGCCAGCTTTTGTCCCGGCCTTTGGAGGTGCTTTCATGGATTTAAAGTCGGGAAGATCCCGACCGAACACTAGGCGGAACAGATCCCAGCGACTGCGGAATGCCACCGAGTTGTCCTTGAGATGATCGACCAATTCCTCCAGCTTCTTAAATGCCAACGGCTCTTTTACAACCCACTCAGGAACTCGTGGTTTCTTTTTGGTGGCATAGCCAATGATGGCGAGGCCGAGCCGGTGGAACGTCTTGGCGCGTACCGTGACGCCCTCCATCTTCAGCCGCTTGAACGACTCCTCAGCGCGCTCCGCCAGCTCTTTGGCTGCATCCTTGTTGAAGGCCAGCATGACGATTTCTTTTGGCTGAAAAAAACCTCGATCAATCGCGTACGCTGCCTTGGCAACCATGGTAGAGGTCTTGCCGGAGCCCGCTGAGGCCGCAACCAGAACGCGATTATCAAAGCAGATCACCGCCCGCGCCTGCTCATCGTTCAGAGGCCGCTTTTCGACCTTTGACAGGAGCGGTTCACAAGCAACGAGTTCTCGTTTGGTGTGTTCTTTGTTGAACTCGCGCCACTTAATGCTCCAGTCCGCTCGCCAGAAAGTAAGCACGCGCTCGATATCTTCAAGGCGAATGCTAAGAGCAACCCTCAAGTCATGGTCTTGAAGTAGCTCATTCAAATCTGTCTCAGGGATTCCCAATCTTGGCCTGGTTGCCTGCAAACCCATCTGCTGCTCATGAGTTACCCATCGCCGCTGGGCCATCGCATCATTGAAGATACGAGCAGCTTCCCCAAGCCAGTCTCGAATCTGCATGTACGCGATTCGAAAGCGTTCATGCCGCGCCAGGGTGCGTTTCTCGGCCTCACGCAGCGTCTCCTCGCGCAATCGGTCGTGGGCCTTGGTGACATCTTTTATGACCGCGTTGAGCCCCGAAACTGAAGCTTTCGGTAACCCGCCTACGCTGCCGCCCGGGTAACTCACTCGGCCCGAGAACAGACCTCTTGTCGCTTGCATGCTGGATACTTCGTCGGATCGAATCACAACGCGCTCGCCATGAACATCCAGCTCAAAAAAACCGTCTGCAAGGCGCATTGACCATGGTGGTGACATCGACAGTATCCGGCCGAAAAACGAAGGGCCCCAAACGTATTCCTTACTCAAACCTTCCTCCGTTACGACGATTGATCGCGAGCGAACAATTGCTCGTGCCCCTGTGGGATCGTCATTCATACCTTAAAAAAGATCCGGCCCCAACGGCCCAAAATTAAACACCGACCCTAATGAGCCACCCTGATTGATCATAGAGTGGGTTGAAGGCAGAGCAGCCCCGCATCATGAGTTTCGGCCAGATCATAGCGATGGTAATCAGTCACAGTGCCCTGCGGTTCGGTTAACGGCCCTATCAACTCCCAGTTGCCGATCTGCAGGCGTACGCATGGCTATAACCGATAATCAACGAGCTCTGCCGCCAATCGACGTATCTCGTCCGCAGCATGCGATTCGGGGGAGATATCCAGGACGGAATCGAAGTACGAAAAACCCTCCATGAATGGTTGGTCATAGTTGTATTTGTCGATCACGACTTCATGAGCGTTGGTCAAGTGAGTCATCAGGCGAGTCAAAGGCAAGGACTTGATGTCCTTGAGAATATGTTCTCGGAATTTACTGGAGCTGAGCCGCCTTGCTTCCAGCCCTTCTACCAGCGCAGGAGGAATCTCCAAGCCTCCACAAAACTCCTCCAATTCTTGGCTTCTGCCACCTACATCATTGCGCGTGACTAACCCATAGCATCTCGGTGTACGGCGTCCGCCCTTGCTTGTGAGCAATCGCACATTCAATCGCTGGGCGCTATCCACTGATTGATGGCAGGCGCTGTCGATAATGATCACAACCAGGTCTGAATGGGCACGAATGAGGTCGACCTTGAGATTGAGGTCAAGCAGGACATAGTCATAGTCGGCCTTGATGTCCTTGAACATTCTGGAGGATGCAATCCTTTCGACCATTGAACCCAGCGTTCCACCCATTTCGAACTCCAGTCCGCTGCGATCCATGGGGGATCCATGATCCACGATGTGTCGCAGTCGCTTGGTGAAACTGCTTTTTTCGGCCACGCTAAAAAATACGTCTGTATAGCCAAAGAAGTCGACACCGGCAGCCAGTGAATGGGCCTTGGGGTGCTTCCCATTTGAAACGTCATCCTCATAACAACAGTCGTGCGTAATGATTGCGACGTTGCTTCCTCGCTCCACCAAACATGCTGCTACATCAACGGTAATGGGCGACTTACCGACCCCTCCCTTGAGAGATGTAATGCTCAGCACGCGGGCTGATCGCGCAACCTTAAGCAGCTTGACGATGTTCGAGGGCATCGAAATGCCCGATCGGTCAAAAAAATTTCGTACGACGCTTTTGCGCGGTGAGCGCTGACCCTGCTCGTAATATCTCCAGGTTCGTTCGCTCACGCCTGCGCATTCTGCGGCCCTGAATCTGGACATCGAATGTTCGATCCGGGAATTCATGAGCGCAGTGGCCAGTGGGGACATAGCAATTCTCCTTGTCTGTCGAAACAGCCTAAGGGTTTGCGAGACGAGAAAAAAGATGGCACAGAGTTCCGCAGGATTCGCGCGCAAAGGGCACTAAATTAGTCGAGGGCAGAGTACCAAGCGTGATCGTTGGATTGATCTCGTAAGAGGATGGAGGAAGGGATGGAGATGAACCTGACCACCCTGATGTGGGCCAGCGTCGCACGTGGACAATCACTCAGGCTCAAACCACCGAGCATCAGGTGATCATGCCGGCGTCAGCGACTACATCGACTTAACCTCCACCACCTCGACGTAGCGAAATTTCTTCCGGGCAGCCTTCACCGCCTCCTGCTCCGCCAGCAACTTGCTCAGGGTGTCGGCTTGATGGATCAACTCAAACATCTTGCCTTCGTATTCGTTGCCGACCATCAGGGTCACTTGCAACCTGGGTGTAAAGGCCTTTGCCACCTTCTTTTTCTGCAAAGACGCCTTCGGTTTCTCGAACACGAGTTCACCAGTCGCCTCCGGCACTGGTGGAGGCGTCACCAGCGGTGCGGGCTCAGCATCACCAAAAAGCGCCCTGCGCATTTCCTCTTCACTTAGATCTGAAGTCATCGTAATTCTCGGTGGGGGTCATCAGATTCTACTAGGATTGCTGCACACGGCTATCGGCGATGCTCATGGGGGTAACGCTCAATCTCTAAAGGTCATTTGTATGGGAATGGACATTGTTTCACCCCCATAAATATTGCGCGTTGCCGATTGGTATGGACGTCCATAGCTAGAACGGCGTCCATGAAGATAATTGGCTGTTGGGTGGCTAACCTAGTTTTGAGAATACCGGCCAAACGCTTCCGCCGATGACGGTTTGGGAGAATATTGACTCTCGCGTTTGATATTGGAGCTGTGAGCATCTGATAGGAGTGGTCGAAGGGACTTGAGAGAGTGCTCCCTAACACTCTCTCAAGTCCCTTCGACCACTCAGAACGCCTTTTTTGACCTAAAGGGTTCGTTTCCACTCAGCGAGTGCGATAGCAATAGAGCTTTCTAACCACTCAGCGAAACGTCGCTCAGTGCTATCGATTTGCTCAACATAGTTGAATTGGAAAAGATCTGTTGCCGCAGGTCTCAGGCTGATTGACTCTGATCCACCACCTTCTTTTGGCGCCTTCAGGTTAGTGAAGGCCGACACTGCAAGGATGCCACTTTCCCCAAATCCGTAGCCATGAAAACTCAGAACATAATCGATTTCGTGCTCAGTGATAATCGTCGCGCGCACCCACGCTCGATAATTATCGAAGTTGGCAAAGTAGTCGAACTGCTCATTCGCAATCGAAACAATTTGCTTCTGGAAATAATGCCGCTGATCAGAAGAATTATCTGCTGAATTTACACGAGCATGATACTTGGGCTTTCCTGGGGGAGTTACTGAAACCAACTCTTTATCAAGTGCACTGAAGAGCTCTTTGAACTTTTCATTTGCCACTTTAAATAGTTTATCGGCATACCCATAAACTGCCGACGCTTTGACTTTTTCTTTAGAAAGCTTGTCACGCAGAAGCTCTAGAGCAGAGTTTATGATCTGCCCAGCATAGTTACCCTGTTGTACCTGCTGCTCCAAGCCCAGAGCTCTGAGGATTGCTTCGCGTTGGCGACGCGCGAAATAGTTTACAAGAGGGCGAAGATCTCCATCGTCAGCTGCTTCAAGCCCACCTATATATTCCTCGCGATCTGAATCACGAACAACAAGAGGGAAAAGTCCGTCCTTCAGAAACACCAGCGAAGCGAGCGCTCTAGCTACCCTCCCATTGCCATCTTGAAACGGATGTATCTGAGTAAAACGGTGGTGAAGCCAAGCGGCCCGAACTTCTGGCTCAAAACGGGACTCGGCCCCTCGGTACATTTCTATCAGGGCTTCCATTTCCTCTTTAGTTAGCTCTGGCGGGCAGTATGAGTGCATGGCGCCATCGGCACGGCGCGGATTGTTGGGAAGCTTTTTATACTCACCTTTGAGCAGGGCGACGCTTATTATATCTCCTGCTGCTGTTACTGCCTCCGTGTGATCTTGGTGGGCAGTAAACTGGGCTTGCAGGCCTCGGATGAAGTACTCGGACAGAGGATCTTCACCCTTGACGTAGCCAAACAATCCCTCGACCACCGACAAATGATCATCGATCATGGACTTTATGTGTTCCGCTTGCCCCTGCGATACGCCACCTTGGTGGGAAATAATGGATGATTCAACACCCTGTTCGATAAGGGCTTCAGTAACACCGCGATCCCAGTTGTAAAGGCGTTCTATGATCCCAGTTTCAATAGCCCACTCACGCTGAAGTTTTTTCAGGAATTCCTTGTAAGCGCCATTCTGCTCCAACTCGAATTTACGCTCTTGCCATACTGCGGAGAGCGCTCGAAGCTCAGGAAATGCAAATTCTTCAGCACCATCGAAACCCTTGATCTTTTCATAAGTCATTGCGGATCGACCCCTTCTGTCCCTAAGATTTGATTATCCTGTGTTGCAGAATAGTAGGATCGCATGCGTAGGTGATTACAGCCAGAGCTTTGGCCAGTTGCGCGATACTGCAGAGCACTCAGTTCTGGTCACGGCACTTCCCCGCCCTCTGTACCCGCTTTCGAGAGCACGCCGCGTACGCCACCATAGCTAGACCAAGACCGTAGGGAGGCCCGGATCGGCCCTCCACCAATTTGTAGCCAGCCTTCTGCTTTGGTGAAAAATGTCGACAGCAGGCGCTGGACATGACCTATGAGCAGCGTGGCCGGCCTCAAAAATGTGCTACTTCACAGCGATGAGGGCAGTCAATACGGCAGCCGGAGCTTCCGCCAGAGACTATGGCGATACCGCTTCAAACAGAGCGTGAGCCGGCGCGGCAACTGCCACGAGTACGCGCCGATGGAGCGGCTGTTTCGCAGCCTGAATACATAACGGATACTGACGTCGGGTCACATGAGCGCTGCGCTAGCGCAACAGAATATCGTCCGATTCCTGATAGAGCGGTACAGCTGGCGGCGACCGCATCGGTTCAATGATGGCTTGGCGCCTGCCAGTGCTGAGGAAAAAACTTAGCTCGGTGTCCGGGATCAGTTGACCACTACACTTCGTCGATGCATGGCGTCGGTACTAATAACTGATCGAGAGGAGAACATACCCGCATCTCTTGGAATGGCGGTGACCAGGCCTCTCGCTTCGACCAAAGTCGCCGGCATCAGGCTTTTCAACCCCATCGTTGCCTAGGTATCTGAGGTCGGTCGATGGTTAATCCAGCATTTACTCAATGGCGGCAATATCTTTCCAATTCATGGTTGTCTTGAACTTCCCTACTCAATTAGGCTTACGGCATTCTGGCGTAATGCCACCCCTGCGTTTTCAAGGAATTCGGCGAATGGATAGCTCGCAAGGGTCAATGCCCGCTGTACTCGACCGGCAGATTGACAGTGCTGACCAGGACGCGTTCGGTCATCGGCACCTTGCCCAAGCACTGCGTAGCCTTGTCGAGTCCGACCATCATAAACCTCCCTTCAGCATCGGCTTACTCGGCGGCTGGGGTACAGGGAAAAGCTCGATCAAAGAGCTTTACACCAAGAACCTTGAGCTTGATGCATCGGTTTCACCCGGCAAACCTGCCCGTAAGGATCGCGTCAAAAGCATCACGTTCAATGCATGGCGGTTCGGTGGCAAAGATCAGGACATCAAGCGAGCACTGTTGCGCCATGTCTTTATGGAGCTTGGTGGAGACGAACAGGCGCTCCACGACCGTCTGTTCAGAAATATCACCCAAGTGGAGCACCAGTGGAAAGGCTGGAAAGACTATTGGGCGCAGCTCTGGCGGGCTTGGGCTATGCCGCTGCCCGCCTTCATTGGCGCGATGCTGCTGCTGTTCGGCTTGATTTCATTGGGGCTTTGGCTGCTTCCCTGGACTGATCGGTTTTCACAGTCGATATTCGTGGCCGCGATCTCCGGTGCATACAGCTACCTCCTAAAGAATCTGAAGCCCTCCAAGGTCGAAAGCTACAGATCGATCACCAAGGTATCGCTGCCCAGCGCCAGTGCCGAGCAGTACGAAGCAATGCTTCTTGAGCAGCTGGATATATTCAAGAATAAAAAAGAAGGGCTTCTTAGTAGGCCCAACTCCTGTGAACGCCTGGTCATTTTTGTAGATGACCTCGATAGACTGTCTTCTGAGGAGATGGTTCTAGGGCTAGATGCGGTCAGAGCGTTCATGGAAATCCCTTCGGACAAACTTCCGCAGGGCTTGGGGCTGGTGTTTGTTATCTCCTGCGACGAAGCGAAAGTCGCAGATGCACTCGCGCGAGGCCGAGGCAACCCTGAACAACCTGGCAGCGTCTTCACACACATGGACGCTCGTCGGTATCTCGATCGAATCTTCCAGTTTCGCCTGGACATTCCGCCGCCGCCACGAGGCGATATGCGCCAATTCGCACTGAAGCATCTGTCCGCGTTCGAAGATATTGTCGCGGATCTAAAGATTCGAGGTTTCACCCCGGAGGAGATAATCGACCGGATGATCCACGTGAAAGTCGCGGATCCGCGCAATGCCTTGCAGATCGTGAATGCGTTTGCCCAGTCTTGGTGGCTCGCGAAACGGCGGGAGCACGAGGGAATAATCAGCACACTTCCGGGTGGTCTGCACGAAAACGCGGTCACCGGACATCCCATTTCGTTGGGCGCGCTGAGCGCGGCCCGGGTCAGTTTTCCTGACTTTTACGGTGATCTGCAAGACGATCCGCAACTGCTGACGAGGTTAACGGCGCTACTGGTCAACGACGGTTCGGTCATGGATCAGCCAGTTGATGCGCGGCCGTTATTGCTAAAGCGCTATGTCAATCACGACAAGGAAGCCAATGTCACGACCGCTAAAGAGAGCTGCCGTGACCTTCGTCAGTTTTTGGCGAGCCTGGTCGGAGTTCGTTGGCCTGACTCGCTGCAGAGCATATTGCTGCTCTCCGAAGATCCGATCACCCGCAAATTTGGCGCCGGCGCCAATGCGCTGTTTGGCCTGCTCGTTTCAGGCGACACAAAGGGGGTCATTGAGCAGCTATCCTCCAGAACTGACAAAGTATCGCTTAGCGAAGACCAGGCACAACTGCTGCACCAACTGATGGGTGACCTGCACCTTGAGTCTCCTGCACGCAGACATAACGCTCTGCGAGTGGTGGCAAGCCTCATAGGCTATCTGCCGGAAAGAACCACCCGTTTGATGCTGGGCAAGCTCTGCACCGAGCTCGCAGCCTCTGCCAACCTACGGTCATTGGTGGGTTTAGACAAAATCGGCACCGTCATCGCACTGGCCACTGCACAAGAACAACGTCAGATCGCCACCGCTCTGATTGACGATCTGCTTACTACCAACCAGAAAACGGAATTCCGCCTCTCGACGCTCGAATCCCCCAGCCTCGACGAAGCCAAAGCAATGGTTATGCAGGCATGCGCCATCGTACTTGACGTGCGTAAGAAACACGGTCTACCGGAGCGACAAGATAAGGTTTTCAATGAATGGCTGAAGGTTCGGGATGTGGCCACTGCATCAGGGGCTTACCATTTCGGATTCGAAAAGTTGGAGCAATGGATTGCTGAGAATCCAAGTATGTTGCTGGAGATGCTCGGCGATGACTACGTCTCGCTGCTCGCCTCCGAGGTCTCATCCGGTCGAGGACGGGCCATTGACCTGGAAGGCGCAGCGAGCCGTGTCGATCAAGTCTTCGAGGAATTGGCGAACGGTGGTCAGGAGAGTCGCGAGAAACTTTGGCCGCTTGTAATCGAGCTGGTCTCATCTCCATCAGTTGAGCTCCAGGGAAGCGCCCTGACTGCTTTGGAACTGCATCAGCATCTCGCAACAGGAAGTGAGCTCAGCCAGTGTGTAGGGGCGGTAGCTGCGGTGTTGCGCGATCACCCCAAACCGGAGGCAGATTACAAGCGGGGGTTTGCCTGGCTGCTGACAACGGCTACGGCGAAGTTCGAACACCTGCAGCAGGACACGAAGGATGTCCTATCGGCCCTGAACACCAGCCTGTCGACAGCGGAAGGCCTCCAGCAGGATTCAGTCGCACTCTTTGATAAGGTCATCAAGCAAGACCGTGCCCTCCTCCATGAAGTGACAGGCACCTGGGTGGAGTGGCTACCTGACACCCTTTCCATGGGCTGCGCGCAGGCGCTGTTTGAGAGCTTCGAATTACTGGAGGACTCAGCCCAGGAAGGTATCGTAACGTACCTGGACTCGGGTTTTGACACGAACCAAACGCCGCTGCGCTACGACGAGCTCTACGGTATGGCGATCAATTCCATTCCTACTGCCGCGTGGGACAAGGGCCTCCTGCATGAGCATCTGGATCGATCTCTGGGCAAGCTCCCATCCAAGGCCAGTAATGAACTTATCGAGCTGCAGCCGATTGCAGAGGGGATATCCAAGGTCTACCTACATGGTACGCCTGCCATTGTCGCCGCAAGTCTGAGAGATACGTTCAACACAGCCAGAAGCTATCCACCACAACACAACTTACTTCATGAGTGTTTTGCGGGCACATGGCCATCTCCTGAAACGATCACGCCGGGATACGATCCGGAAACCATATTCACCCAATCCATCGCGGTGGGAACCCGCTATCCAAGCGACGCTGAGAAAGGATTGCTTGCTTCCTTGGATTCGATGATAAATGCCGGCTGGGTAGACACAGCATCTCAAGCAGCCCTTATCGAACTGGCATGTGTCATATGGCAGACCCACCTAGCCGAAGCTCATCCATTTCTTGCCAAAACACGTGCGATTTTCACACCCGCACAACTAGTTACGTTGGCTGATGCCGTAGATTGGGAAGACGGCGGTGAAGTCACGATGCTCAAAGAGGCTTGGACGAACCTGACCAGTCATGTGCCTGCATCTGACAAAGCGTTAGCGACGCAGCAATTACTTGCTAAAGGCCCGCTGGGTACCGCCGCTCTTCCCGACAAGGGTCTCACGCTATGGGTAAGCGCCCTCGAAACCGGCGCTTATTCAGCTCTCAAAGATACAGTGTTGGATGACGCGACGGCTGATGAAGGACGCCGGCGGCTTTGGCGGCAGATCATCTCCCTCACTACCCAGCCTCCACTGCGTGACCTCATCAATCTTGCGTGCAAGGTTGTCCAGGCCCCAAGTGCACCGCAGACAGTCATCCAGGTCACTCAGGATCTGGGGGCGATTATCCAGCGTCTCTCGGATCAAACCAGCAAGCTTGAGGTGTCTCAGCAACTGATGCGAGTCCTGCCACAGTGCGCCTTGCTCACGACAAAGCAGGCACTGGCCAAGCATGCCTTCGACCATGGCAGCCCGGCTGTGCTGACCTCCGTAGACGCATCAACCTTGAATGAGGCTGATGTCGAGATTATCGAGGCAGTTTTTGGCAAGAAACCGAGTGAAGTGAAGGCATTGAAAAGGCGGTTTGCGAAACAGCGGTCGGCTTGATCGTAAGCGCTCCATAAACCCCACCGAACTCTATATGGCTGGTGCGCTCAGCTAGGCGATTTGGGTGAGCAGTTCCACGGCAACAAGGCTTCGTAATCTTCAACCGATGTCGCTGTTGGCAGCCGTTCGAGTGCGTGGCGCAGCCACGCATAGGGCTTCTGGTCGTTGGCTTTGGCAGTCTCGACCAGGCTGTAAAGTTGAGCGCTGGCCTTCGCGCCTCTAGGCGTGTCGTTAAAAAGCCAATTCTTTCTCCCTATCACGAAGGGGCGGATGGCTCGTTCGGCGGCGTTATTGTCGATAGGCAGGTAGCCTTCCTCGACATACCGTTCAAGCTTGTCCCAGTTGCTTGCCAGATAGGTTACTGCTTGCCTAGTGCATTCTGCGTAGTCACATAGGGCAGCGTTTTGCGCAACCACTCTTTGAGTTGTCCCAATACGTGGCAGCTCAAGTCCTGACGAGCTTTTTTGCGCGCCTCATCGCTTTTCTCTTTGTAAGCGATTTCGATACCGTACAGTTTGCTGATCAGTTTCAATGCGATATCTGCGCGTCCCGTCTTGCCTTTGGGTTGCACTTTTGTGCTTCAGCAAACTTGCGACGAGCATGGGCCCAACACCCCAGGCGCTCAACTCCAGCTTGTGCGCCCAGCGCATTGTAACCGGCATAATCATCGGTCATGACTTAGCCACGATAGCCATCGAGCAGACGCGTAGGCACCTCCTGCGCTCGGCTGGTGGAGTAATCAAAAAGGATCACCGGCTTATCCGGCGGCCCGCCGGTTTTGCACCAGGCTGCTCGTCAGAGCCCGGCTAGCTGCGCAGCATGCGCAGATTTCTGGATTGAGAGACCGATCGCGATGCGCCATGTGTAGTCATGCTTCCGGTTCGTGCGGGCAACATTGGACGTTTACTACAAACTGACCAGTCGTCTACAAGCCCTTCACAAGCCATTGCATTCAAGCGTGGCTCTCGGAGCGGCCCATCTTGGGTAGATGATTGAGCGCCAGTCGATAGGCCTCTCCTGGTCGAATTCATCGCCCATATGGCGCAGTTGCTTAAGGTGCGGAAAGTCCTTCGCGGCTGCACTCAATGCTGCCAACGCACCAGGCGAGTCGCCAGCCAGTCGGTATCGCTCGGCCAGCGCGAGCCCCATGCACGCTTCCACGTTCTGCGACACCTTGATACCGGTCTTCATGTGGCGTTTTTTGTAATATTGGTCGAGCTGCTTTTTATGCTCGGAAGGTGCCCAGCCAGTATCACTTCCCATCAGAGCCTGGGCGATCAACGAGTCAACGCCTGGCCGGTTCAAAAGGTCGACCTCAGTTTGGGAAAACACCCTGTGTGTCTGCTCTGTTCCCAAGAAGAAATCGGACAGGTAGGCGAACCCCAAAAACGACACTCTCATGGCTTCGGCCATCTGGGACTGAATGCTGAATCCCTTGTCGATGACGCGCGTTGGGTGATGGAGCTTGCAATTGGGGAAGTCGACCAAGCATTGATCAAGTAGAAGCACGAGCCCTTCTAGATGGTGTCTGGGCGTCTGGCTGTTGAAGGCCTCGGGATTGTAGATCCAGAGCGATGGGTCAAGTTTCATTCTCAGCAGGTGTGGATTATCCCACTCGTAATGGTACGGCTCATGATCGACTTTCTCCGCCTTGCGAACGTATTCAATGATCACCGCGCGCGTGAGACGGAATAGCCCCTGAAAGGTAAAGGTGAGCTTGTCATCGTCTTCACAGGTTTCCCGGTGACTGGCGAAATGAAGAAATTCCTTGGTCAAAGGCTTAAGCGTGTGAACGTAGCCGGAGCGTACGCCATAGAGGTTTTGCAACGCGGCTTCCAAATCGCGACGACCAATCGGATGTTTTTGCGCATCGGCTTGCACGGTGAAGTAGTCGGCCGGCAGGTGAGCCAGGATGAACTGTCCAAACCGGTAACTTAGGCGAGGATGAATGACGTCCAGTACCGCGCCCCTCACCGCTCGCGCAGGATCGTGATCGACACCCTCCAAAGCCTTCTCCACCCCTCGTCTCTTTTCTTCGGGAATGTCCGACCACTGGGGTTCGTGTCCATCAAATTTCTGAACCAGGGATTCGATGCACATGACCAGCAATGTGTACGCAAGGTTGAGGTCGTCGCTCATCCTGTGAACGGCAGCGACGTAGGTTCTGATCGACTGAATGACCGCCATGTAGGTCACGCGCTGCAGTCCGATCAACTGTTCGGTGAACTCGTTGAAGGCTGCAATCTCGGCAAGATCCGCCCGGACTGAGGCATCGTAAAAACGCGCAAGGCGTTCACTGGGGTGCGGCTGCCCTGGCCGGCGCCGTTGATTCAACAGGCGCTCGGCAATATGGACATCAGGCGAGCAAATGACCCGGAGGCTGAAAGAAGCCACGTCTGCAAAGTCATCGATGTAGGCGCCCATGGTTCGCGAGACGAGAACGCCCGGCTCGGGTTCAGCTGCCTCCATGTACTCCGTCATTTCATACCCGAGCGCTGTTGGGGTATGCGAGGTGTCCATGCTGGTCAGCGTCCCTACCTTGGTGGTGACCTGGTCTACCACTGCGAGATCAAGGTTGGTGTAGACGACTCCCTTCAGGAGCGTCGTCCTTGGATTTTCACGGTTCGTGAACAGCTTTCCGGTCGCGGCTTGCAGCATAGGCACTCCTTGCTCGATGGTTCTCTGGTTTCAGGCCGCGCCTCACGACAACTTCGACGCTAACTCACCACCATTGTGCACGCCTTCAGGCGCCTCAGGCCAGCAGGCGCAGGTGTCAGAGTCACTGCGCTGCATAATTGCGTGGGCTTGATAGCGATTTGCAGTCGAGGTGATCTGCGCTTGCGATGAACTTGACCCGTACGTTGGATGGCTTCGACCGTCGAAATTTCGACCAAAAGCGGACGCCCTTTGTGGGGATCGGCAGACAGTGGATTCGGGCTATGCCGGAGCGCCGATGTGGCGAGTGGTGTGCCCCAAAGTGATGGGCAGAGCGCCAGGATAATGCCTACCTTCCCCAGGCACGGGTAACCGCCACACGTGCCCCCACTCCCACCCTATGGCCCCGGTGTACAATCACGATTACAATTTCCCGAAGCTGAGCATAAGCACTCGATGAGCAAAAGCACCGCGATCGACAGCCTGGATCACGAATTTTCAGAGACCTGCAGGAGCGCCTGCGCCGATTATCTTAAATACTTGGACACACTCCTCCTCCCCGTTTTTGAAGAGCTCAAAAGCCACTCTGATAGCCGCAGCCTGAAGCTGCATCAGGTTATCGGGGCAAATCTCTGCGCCGCACACGCTATCGACTACATCATCGCTATCCGGCGCGTGCTCGGTTTAAAGGAGGGCCGGGGAGCTCTGATCCAGGTGTTTGACGCTGAATATGCAGTTGCTGGTGCTCGGATCCAGGGCGGAAAGATGACGCTGGTGGATGCAGTAAACAACGCCATGAAACATATACGCATTGAGCCGAAGCGGTATGAGGACTTAATTCGGCAGTACGGCCAGGTCAGCTTCGAATGCTTAGTCGAGGACGACGGCAGGATCCTTTGCCTTCTGGACGGATTTCGATTTGACTACGTCCGAGTCGTGCTTCTTCCCGTCTTGGAAGCACTATGCGCCTGGCACTTCGAAGACGAGGAGGCAGTCGCGGAGTTCGCCCGAGGCGGTATGGAAGACATGGATTTCGGAGCGCACAGCGGGATCGATGACGACGACCCGATTGATGTCCTGATCAACGCTTGCAACCCCACGTGCATCAACTGCGGTGAGGGTGAAGACTATTGCCAGTGTGCGGAGTACGTGTTCGCTGGTGAAACAGGGGAATTTGAAGCCCGGTTTGCGACCAGTGCAGAGCTTGACACCCTCTTCTACGCAGTGTCCGGCTCCTACCGGCGCGACAGGCTAGTCTGAGCAAGTGGCTCAGAGGCATACAAGGGGGCGCGCATCCCTGCACATTTTGGTTCCAGCTACTACGAGATCGCTTCCGCAGCGTACTGAAAGGAGCGGCAGCGTGCGACAGGGTCATAAATCCTGCAATCGATCATCACCTCATCGGCGCCCGTCTGCATGATGAAGTCGGTAAGCCATGCACCTTCCACTTCCTTGTCACCGATGGCCGAGCATTCCAGCGTTTGCGCAAGGTCGCGCCGACGGACGTCGTTCAGACCGGCCAAGCACCCGTCGATTGGTTTGCTGAGCGACCAGGTCGGCCCATATGCAACTGCGCAAACCAGTGCCTGTGCGAGCTGAATGCCCCCTTCATCGTGTTCGATGACGCCGACCTAGACAAGGCAGTCGAGGGCGCAATCGTCTCCAAATTCCGCAACAACGGTCAGGCCTGCGTTTGCGCCAATCGGCTGGCCGAGGCCCCGAGTACGGCATGGTAGGCATCAACACGGGGCTGATCTCGAACGAGGTGGCGCCTTTCGGGGGAATCAAGGCTTCGGGATTGGGCCGTGAGGGTTCCAAGTATGGGATTGAGGACTATCTGGAAATCAAATACCTCTGCTTGAGCATCTGAGGTTTTTGGCTGTAGAGACTGAGTCATTCAGCACTGCGCCGGTGCCAGTGCTGGATGTCTGACTTGGATGTGCGTATACGGGTCATGTCGCGCCGAGACTGCCACCCCCACTCTGGCAGGTTCCAGACGCAAACCCGTGACATCGACCCGGTTTCCTGAGCTAGTGCCTACTTCGATTATTGCTGCAGCTCATGGATGTGCCAACGTGCTTCTCTGATGGGGTGATCTATCATTTGGCGGTAGCCCAAAGACCATTTTCTGAGAACGTACAAGGACGTCCTATGACACGCGCCCTGCACTACCCATCAATTGAATTTCAGGATACGGAGGCACTTAAACGGTCGCTGCTGGTTTGGGATGGTATCCATCGGATAGTACCTACAGGATATGTGCCACAAGATGACGCGGAGGTTCGGGAGGCGGTGCAAGCAGGAGCGGTAGTTGATCTGACGCTAGAACCGATCGAGAAGCACAGAGCAGCCCATCGCTTTCTGGATTTCTATCACCTCCGAGCGCGCACGACGAGTCCACTGGTATGGCCTGCAGGATGCTCGTCCGAATCATTCACGCGGATAAATCCGGATAAGATCGAAGCCAAGCTCTTGCCATTGTTTGAAAGTCTGACCCAGCGTCTGAGCGCAGATGGCTTTCTAGAGGTGCCAGAAGACTTAGCGGGCGGTTACATGTTCTACCTTGCAACGTCAGTGGCGGAACGACGTTCACTGCAGCTTACAACGGACTCGTCGGACTGCTGGGCAGTCGGTACCTACTTCGCCAACGAAGGGTGTTTCACCGAGGCCGTCTACGATGATGACGCCAATGCTTACCTCGCAAATATGGCCATCAACGACCTTCTGCCGCGCAGCCTGGCGCACGTGAACATCGACAAGCTTTTGAGGTTTCGCGAGGAGCACGTCGAGGTCAGGACGCAGTTTCAGAACGAATTGAAGCTGTTGAAAGCTGAAATCTCAACGTGCAACAGCAAAAGCCATGCTCAGTACATCGTCGGTGATTTCGTTAAACGCTTTGAGCGCGCTAAAGCTGACTATAGGGATTCGATTGGATTTTTTCGCACCGATGATATCTGCAGCATCTTCTCAGTCGGAATCCCAGTGGCAGCCACGATGATTGCCCTGCCAACCTTCGGCTCCGGTGACCCCTACGAGCCTTGGAGGATTTGCACGGGGATGTTGATTGGTGCCGTATCTGCTTTGGCCGCTCGCGAGCCGGGACGAAAGCCAAAGACCATCGCGTCATACCTGGTGGGAAGTGAGCGCATCTCCAAATATCCCGGGCACACACTCCACCGGAAATTTGAAGAGTTCATCAACGACTGAAGGGGCACCAGATAGTGTTCATCCTCGATGGCTCTCTGCGTGGCCTGCAATCCCGTCGATACGAAGACTAGTTTCTGCAAGAAAAAAGGCGGTGAACTCGGGCAACGAGAGGGCCATCGAGTTCACCACCTAAAGCCTACCTAACAGAAGATCAGTGACGAAGTGATCTGCCCGCCCGCTCGGTATAAATCACGTCCGGACGGGAAGCAGGTCATCGCTTGGGTCTGGTATCCAAGCGCGGCCTGGGGCAAACAGTATCGGCCACGTTCCGATTAGGGCGGGTTTGGCCGAAGATCGTATTGTCAAAGCACGAAGCCATGCTTCGTCAAAGCCGAAGTCTTTTCGAGACAACTAAATGGCATGTCGAGATTACATGAACACCAAAGGTTCTTAGTTTCGCGGAGCCTGGTGCGACGCCGGCTCTTGGGACTACCAAATCCTGAGGGACGCACTCGTCATCACTGCACGACAACACCATGAGATGCTAAATCACTGACCAAAGTCTTACGGCGCAACATTTTCGGTATTTTGAAAATGTTCCTGTAGCTGTAAAAAAGGCCCACAGGAACGAGCAGCAAGCCGAATCCATATGTGGCTGTGCCAACAATCACACCTACTGGAACAGCCGCCAGCCCGTACAGAATGCCCCTCAGAAAGGTCGATCTGGCAACGAGTCGCATATGATCAAGGTCGTACTCAACCTTCCCATTGCCCTTTTCAAATGCAACCAGCACGATTGATTTTTTCCCTAGATGCTTGAAGAACCAAGTTCGGGGGGTATCAGTCATCATCGCGCCGTGTCTCTTGAGGTAGTTCAACATCACGACCTCTTTGAAGTGGTGAGTATTTCCTTCCTCATCTTCGCATCGCACCATTGTAAAAAGCGCGTCAAGATCTCCACTCGCTTGCAGATTGAAATTCTTGACAACAACTGTAATTTTTTTGAGTTCCGACATACCTTTCCTTAAATATTTGTGGAACGTTATCTGCTGAAAGTTGGCCATATAAAAGTTTCGAGGCAGGTAAGTGCGCCCCTCGTGCATGACATAGAATGCCAATCACCAAAGTTCAGATACTGATACAACTAGTCAACCAGCCTCGTGGATCTCGCCCCCTGCCCCGCGCTGGTGCTGCAGCACAGTGGCTTCAAGCGTCTCCAGCATCACGTTCCGGGAGCTCGGTGACGATGACATAATGATCATCACCACTCCGGCTACGCACCAGCGTGAAGCCGCTGCGCTGCTCGATAGCGCGAACCGGTGGAGTGACGACGGTCATGCCATCGCTAATCGTTCCTGACTGGTCTCCATAGACAGTGGCTGCGTAGCGATCCCCCACCCGCGCTGCGTCTACTAAATAACCATCGACGGTCACGCCCCAACCTATGGCGCTCGCCCGTACAACTCTCGTTGGGAGTTCGATCAATTCACAGGCACTCACGCTGTTCTCCATACCTCATACAATTTCAATGATTTTGCCTGGGTCAAATCCGCAGACTTCACCTGGATAGCCTCGTTGGTTCGACACCAGTCGGCACCCGCCCAATACGGTGTCGATCGAGTAATGGGTATGACCGAACGCCCAGAAGTCGGCCTGCTCCACCAGAGAGTGCCATGTGTTGTAGTATGCGGCGCTGACATGCCCATCGTGCTCATCGCCCGCCACCTCAGCCAATGGGGCGTGGTGAGTGACAACGAATGTTTTCCCCGCGAATGGCCGACTCAACTCTAGGCAAAGAAACTCCCGTGTCGCGTGGTTCTTGGCAATAAGGTCGGCCGGCCGCAGGCGCCGATAATTCGAGTCGGCTCTGATCATTTTGAAATCGTTCATCACCCGGCCGCAGGTCATGGATGCGGCGACCGTATCGCCCGTCGAAGAAAAATCCGTCCATGCGGTACCCACCAGGAATCTCACGTTTCCCAAGGTCAAAACCTCGTTCTCCATCACATGGACGTGGGGGGCCGCCGCCGCACGCATTTTCTCGATTGTTCGGTCGAGGTGCCCTTTGTAGCACTCATGATTCCCAGCGCAGTACACGACTGGAGCTTTAAAGGTCTCGTTTGCCCACAAAACACCCCGCGCTTGCAGATCGATGTCGCCGGCGAGCACCACCACATCCGCCGACACATCTTGTGGGATGAAGCGGTCGAATTCGCGATGCAGATCTGAGTAGATGAGGACTTTCATGGGCTGGTGGTTTTGGCCTTGCTGGTAAGATGCGCAGACTGGGTTGAGACCGGTTCAGGGCTGTCCGGAGCTAAATTCGGTTTATGCATAAATTGGCAAAATCCGCTAGCAATAAGGGCCCGCTGTCGACCAGCCTACCCCAATGCAAAGTCGCGTGACTATAGACACTTGCGTATGACAAGGCAAATTCAGCATATCGTTGCGTTTGAACGGTAACGCTCATGTCGCTTCGCTCTGCCTACGCTTCTGCTTTGCAGTATCTACGCAACCATCGCGAATCCTCGAAGCAAGAACTGGCTCGTGCGGCCGATCCTTCCTACCTCAGCCGACTGGAAGCAGGTACGCGCTCAGTTACCCTTGACGTCAGTCAGCAAATTGCTGAAGCCCTTGACGTTGATCCGCTCAGCCTTTTGGTACTGGCCTACGCTGCGGAACGCGGGGTGACGCCGCAGCAGATTTTGGAGCACCTTGAGAGCGACCTGAAAGCCACAGGATTGCTCCAGTGTGAGATCCCTCCGCTACCGTCAAAGGCTATTCATCCTGTAACCGCTGCTGCTGAAGAGTTGCGCGCGCAAATAAAGGGTCTTGCGGCTCAAGGTTTAAGCCAGGCAGAGGTTGCAAGGCAGCTAGGGATCAGCCGTCAAACTGTTAGTAACCATTTAAAGAAACTCGGCTTGCAGGCCACCTGACACGCGAGTGAGAGTCAGGGTGACTAAATGGTTTCGAAACACACAACGGAAGCAAACTGCTGGCGAGTTTATTCATCTGCAATGGTCAGATGTAAAAATCGCACGAGCCTGAGGCGCCCTTTGAAAAGTTGTAAATGGCACAGTAGATCGTGTGTCTATCGAGCCTTCGAAGCCCTACTTCATCGCTATCGATGACCAGTCGGTACGGGCTCTGGCTCTTGCTACAAAGGCTGGCTAGGATTTCTGGATTTTTCATAAATAAGTAGGCGCCCTCACGCGCAGGGAGGCCGCGATTGCGACCGATTTCGAAGATGCCCGAGTATCTGCATGTCCGCTTGGAACAAAAGAATTGAGAGCTGAACATAATGCATTCTGCGCCGGTTTTTTCGTAGTTAGCTAAACCATCGAGCACCTCATAAAAGGAACACAATACGCTGACAGCGTCCAACTCAAAGCTTGCCCCAATACCTCCATCATTCAAATTGATGGTTCTTTGCTTAAATCCGGCTGTGCAATCATAAGAGCAAGTGCCTCGAAAAAAATAATAAGGAGAAACCTGCCAATACTTTGCACAAACCAAAGCATAAGCAAGGACGCCAGGGCATATCGCTCTTGCATCCATTCTTACCCACTCTGCTTTGCCGAGTTCTTTGAGCTTTTTGAGACAGGATCGATGAGGCTTCACATATACGCGAAAAAGGTACCTGCGCAACGCCCGGATAACCGCTCGCATTTGAGTACTAGATATCACCCGACTGCCTGCTGACATCAACTCATTATTGCAACATGCATAAGCTGGGAATTCCTGCGAGCGCAAGGTTTAAAGGGAAGTATTTCTGAAGACAACAGTCGACTCAGAATGCCTCGTAGTGAAGCCTGGAACGCCCAGTCGTTCGACTAGGTACCCAAGCGCTACGTGGACATCTTGCAACGCACAGGCATGATTTACAGCGATTACATCATAAGCTGTCTCGCCTAACAGTTCGTGACCTCGTTGAACCCACGTAAAAAACGTATTGCACCAAGTCCGTATAACGTCAGCTAGATCTGCAGGCAACGGGTCGTTTTTTGCAACCCTTAAGATAATTGGAATGTGTTCACAGAGATTTTCAGCATTATAAATTCCCTTTTGTATACCCCACTGCTGATCAAGAATCATTGAGCACTGCTCACACCGCTCTAGAGTATCTCCATGCCAGGGGCAGTGGGTGACAACGCCAAAGTAAAATACTACAGAATGGTAACCGTGCTTTATGCATTGAGGGCAATGTCGGATCTGAACTCGCTCCCTCTGACTTGTTAAATCATGCTCATATGGTTTGGGGGGGGGAAACCAACCATCGACGAATGACAGTTTCAGCTCTACAGGTGACACTCCCAGCTCCGCGCTCAAGTAATGCAATGAGCCTGAGCAGTTCCACCATGTCTCCTGGCTTGGGTTGCCCAATACGAAAGCCTGTAGAGCATGATAGTCTGCGAGGCAATTACACCTCAGAATATCTAAGTAGACCTGCCATGAGGAAGGATATGACGCAATCATGGCAGGGTAAATGAGCATATTGCCACCTGGATAATTATTTTCTAGTCAGATTAGTTGTGTAGTTTGCCAAATTTGCTTCCGCTACGGCTGCTTTAACGACATCTTGTGGAAGTTCAAACCCAGCGTGATCTAGTTTTTTTGCGCGAATTAAGATCAGCCTGCATACTTCTAGCACATGAGCAGTCGGAAAAAGCTTCAAGCTTGCCTCGCGAATAGCTTGCTCCATTTGTAAAAAAATTAGCTTTGCGCTATCAGCCAACCTGAAACCGCCTGCGAAGGCTAGTGGTAGAAAGAACTCCGTATATGTGCATTTACTATTCGGAGGGTAGGTCATCTTCTCGTCAAAAAATGTGAGGGTTTCCGTAAGCCATCCAACATTCGTGCAGTGCGGCAGGTCGTATACTTCATTCAGAAAACGAACAAGTAGTTCGGGTCGCCCTTGCTCCCTCAGCAAGGTAATTGAGTCATTCACTTGTGTCTGGGCGAATCCGATCACAGTCATACCGATCCCCTGCAAGGCGAGTTCGTTCTGCAAGAACTGGAGGTGTTCATATTCCGGAATCAGCAATGCCTGCATTTCGTCGATCAACAGAACGAAATGCCTGCCACTCACCGACCTGAGCTTGTTCTCGATTGCCGCCAGAGCATCTCTGCGCAGGTTTTCGAGTTTTGGCTGATTCGGGATTGCAAGATTCAAATTCCTCACAATCGTGCGGATTATATGTTCATGGCGGCGTGGATCCGCAGTGATCATTAAGCAAAAACGATCTTTGAAGCTCTGCCCTTCGTCAATGGCCGCACGTGAAAGCCGGCAGGCTGTGGATTTTCCCATTTGGGGATGAGCCCGGAAACAGATACTCCTCTTATGCAGCATGACGCTTTCTACGACAATATTTAGAACTGGGGGTATACTGGACGTGACAATCGTATAATCTTTTATAATAAGAGGGTGGCTGGGAAAGTACTTAAGCTGCATCGCCAAATCTGTCGGCTCATAAACTTCCATCGACCGTTCCTCGTTAAATCTTCTTGATTAATGCATCAATGTCTACACTATCCTCAGGCAACACCCATTCCCGCTCAGGAGCAGGGCGAGCAGGAACATCTGTCGTGGAGGTTGTCCCCCCACCGTTTTCACTGTTCGTGCTCCATTCCATCTCATGCCTCAAACGATCCAGTTGCGACGCAAGTTTTTTCGACTTCGGTTTGGTTTGAACGCTGTTCTCTAGCTCCGCTGCTAGATGGTTATGAAAAACCACCACAGGGCTTTGGCCCTCAACATTACTTACAGTTTTTTTGCGTTTGCCGCTATTAACTGCTTTGCGGGTTTTCCTAGAATGTTTAACATCTTGCCAATGACCTTCAACTTTGAGAGCTCCTAGAGAGCGCCCATCCAAGCGATACCCATAAATCGTCCGCACGTCACTTTCATTGACTTTGAGAATTATTACTTGATTGATGAGACTACTTTCCTTTCTGAGAGCGTCATTGGAATAGCGGGCCCGCTCAAAATTCACATAGGGCCTGATGCCCTTTTCAATACTGCCTCGTACTGTGCGCCTTTCGGATCTCAGCGCCAAGGCGATCGTATTCATTTTGTCAGCAGGTAGAAATCTAGGTATGAAATGATTATTCCCCTGGCGTAGTCGCTGCCCAATAACTTCCAGCGGGCTTAAGAATCCTTTCCCTTCAGTTGCCTCTACATTATGATTGGCAAAAACAGTGTAGCAGAGCTGCTCTAAATAAGAGCTTTTAATATTATACTTCACTGCTGCTTTATCTGCGCTGTTTCCTGTGTTTCCTCCAGGTCGAGACCCCACTGTGCTTACCAAACGTTGAAACAATTCGTGCTCAAAATCTAAAAAATACCTTTCAATCCCAGGGCGTCTTTCAAAATGTCTAGGCGGGCCGTATTCCACAGCCCAACCTAGCTCCTTCCGGAGCTCGCAACTGACTTTTGTGGACAAATGTGCCAGTGCGTTATCCAGCCGCAAAACTGATGGTATTGCGCAGGCAATTTCAGGATGAATCTCTGTGGGGAAGCCTGCACCGGGCTTGAGCTCTAGATCTGGAATAAGTACATCAGGCTTTGGCAAATTTCGACTTAGCATCTCCCGCAACAATGAGATGACATCTTCTGCATCTGCGTCCAGCCCGTACACCACATGAAACCACAATACTGCGTACGAAGATGGCTCCAAAGCCACAATCACGTGGAGGCGCTTAAGTTCCACTGAGCTTACCAGGCCTGACGAATTTTCGAATTCGATTACAAACTCGGAATCGATCGTATGACTATCAATCACTATAGAGTCATACAAGTTTTTGAGGTTCGCCAATGTGGACTTACCCCTCCCTACTGCCAAATGCGCAACTGCAGACACGTCACCTATGATATGAACGGCACGATCAAAATTTTCAGCGCGAACTCTGCGAGTGAATTCTGAGATGGTTTTAACGCCGTAGCTTTGGGTTGTGTAGGGCCAGGCATCGTTGGGGTGGGATTTTTTCTCTAGAAACTTTATGAAGCTATGATGAACCGCTTTTGGCTTGATTGCAGCCTCTTGTATGACCACATTCCCAGTACCAGGCTGAGGCTTCGTGCGCTTCAAGATCAATGCACGTAGATAGTCTTCTAGATCGGGGTATTGTTGAAATAGGAGACCAAGCACTCCGGAAAGGCCACTCCCACCTATTCGTGGTTTAACGGGGGCCGTTCTTTTATAGATTTTTATTCGAATATTTGGTATCAACGCCGTATATCCGTATACGACGCCACGCGCATCAACGAGAAGACATTTTGCGATGAGCTTTCTTAGATAGTTGCCGCCAATCTTGGTTTGTAGCTTTATCACTGAAAGTGAAGCACCTGCCATATACACTTCCAAGGCAGAAACCCTACGATTGTACGTGCTCAGTGCATCCTCAGAAAACAAATCAGTACAAACAGGCTCCCATGGCATCGTTGACTCAAGAACCCGTACCGTGGTCGCACGACTGTTTCGTGCTGTCATGGTAAAGACCACCGGGTATTGTTACCAAATCCATCGACGCTTGCTTCCACTTTAATGGTGCCCGATAAGATCATTTGGCACATCGCACCAAGCGCGAGCGCAGTATCTTGAATCGGGGTACTGGCTAAGAGGGTGCGTACATCCCCGCCCTTTTGCACTGTCATCGTCGAGTGGATTAACTCCATCTCGTGTTTAAGATTGTAGCTGCGTACCTGCGAGGCAAACGCATTGACTTTTACCCAAAAGCCGAGGTGCTTACTCGCCAAATAGAAGTTTGTGCTTGGCAGGTCTACAAGCGTACCTGTTGAAACGGAGCTGCCGACCTCCTTGAACCAGACGGAGACGCGGCGAACCTCATCCTTCACATCGTCGCTTTTGAAAATCCTGTGCAGCTCTACAGCGCCATCCACGCAAAAGACTTTAGTGCATTTTATGACTTCGAATTTATCGTCTGCCACTGGTTCCTCTGCCGAAACCTCGACCTCTACGCCAAGCGTGAAGCTAGCCACCTTTGGATTGGGTTCCAGATTTGTAACCCAGTGCAAAACCTCACAATCACCAACCAGTGCAATATCCTCCTGCACCTTGTGGCTATAAAAAAGCCAAATACTGTAGTTATTGCCCGTCGCCTTTCGTGAGGCTGTGAGCTGCCGTCGTAGGTGGGTTCTCGGGCTCGCCATGCTAGTTACCGTGTCACGAAGGGATGTGAATTGCTTCCGAAAGCTTAGCTTTGCAGCACTACGGGCATAGGAACTATTCGCAACATAGTTGAGGGTTGAAATTTCAATCGGCGATGAAAACCGGGGGTTTACGACTGTCGGTGGTGTGAATATCTAGAAACCGTGGACTGAAGGGTTAACAAAGCTGCGGCCATGGGGTCACTTTTACTTTTCAGTGCGTCCAACGGTTCACTTTTATTGCTGGCGAGCGGAAACAACCCTAGTGGCTTATGTGCACGCGCGAGTGGCTGGCTTTTACCAAACTGCTGATTTATGGGGGGGGTTGTTGGAGGGCTATGAGGGTCAGGTTTACTTCGGCGGACTATTCCGTGAGAAAGCCCTCTTGGCCGTTCTCGTAGAACCCGCCGCATGATTTCGGTAGCGACGTTCTACAGGACACAACCTGCGAGGCCTTTCAGGCAGATCTCCGCACTGCAGGGAATTGAGCACCCGCTTGATCTCCGCAATTGGATCTTTATGCCTATGCAATATAACGCACTATCCCTTGTTCATTTCCCCAAACCCAACCGGATACCACAATCTTTCCGTCAGGTTGTATGGCAACCCTCCTAGCCATATCCATTCCTCGCATGTTCGTTATGACCCTGCCTTGTGTGCCGAACTCAGTATCAAATGCTCCGTTGGGAAGCAATCGTGTCAATCCGAAACCGACGCCGCCAGCCCCCGACGCAGGCGCTGTTGCCAGGATTTTATGGTCGGGTTGTATGGCGATGCCACTGCCTTGAGTGTCGTAACCGGGAAACTCAATGACAGCGGGTTCTCCTTCGTTAAAAGTATCGTCCATGGTTCCGTCGGAATTAATTCTTGTTGCAATTATCCGCCAGTGTGATTCGATACTAGCCCCGCCAATGCCCATGATTTTCCCATCCGCCTGTAGTTCTATTGCGGTAATCTCCGATAGGTTATTCGAACCGACTTCTATGCGGACCACGCCGCTCTTGCCAAAGTCGAGGTCGCGTCGTCCATCGCTCAGAAAAGCTGCAAACAAGGCACCACTCCATCTTCCTCCGAGCACCAGCCGGCTGTCGGGGAGTACAATGACTGACGGAAATTGATACCCTCCCACTACAGACACCATACCGGCTTCACCAAAACTCAGATCCGGGTTGCCCGTGCGGTCAAGGCGAAAGAGCTCTGCAGCAGGTAGGCTCGGTGGCTCGGTTTGTGCGACGAGGATAATTTTTTCGTCGGGCTGGATAGCCAGCGCACTGGAGGAGTAGGACTGACCCGGAGTCGGAGATCTCACATAGGCGCATCCCCCTTCGCCGAAATCGCGGTCCAATTCGCCCCCAGGCAAGATACTAGCGACATAGAGCATGGTTAAGGCTCCCACTTTAACAATGCCAAATATCAATGCACGGCCACCGGGTTGGGACTTCACGGCGGTGACTTTTACGACCGAGCCGTTCAAAGTGATGGTTTTTCTTCCTTCTTCGCCAAAAGATACATCTACGTTGCCATCATCAAGATGTTGGATTAGCAGGAGGCCAGGACGATCATCCCGCCTTCCTGCCGTAAGTATTTTTCCATTATCGAGTAATGCTGATACCCCTTGAATGGGGCCTATCACTTTCCCTCCTTCGCCAAAGCTCGGGTCCAACTCACCAGCCGATGCCTTACTTTGAGTAGCCATGTCTGTTTCTCCTTATCTGATGGAGCTTGATTAAAAAGAGGCGGCTTCTGCATCGCTACTGTCAACTTTGACAGTAGCGACCAATGGTTGGGGCGTTTTGATGTACAGATGCGATTGGCAGCGTTCACATCAATCGCCCCTGTCAGATCCTGTAATAAATCGCCTCGTATGAAGTATTGGAAACCGTTGTAGGATTTCTTCCCCAATTATTTCCAGGTCTGTATGAACACCCTCCAGGAACCTCCCAGTCGCCTTTCAAAGAACCGTTTTCTCTTTTGCGCCCCTGCGGCCTGCATACGCGTGTTGCAGCCCCCTTCCCTCGCCTTGATCGTCCGAGGGAACGAATAAGCCATGGAATGGATCGTTGACCCCACGGCCTGGCTGGGCCTGCTGACCTTGATCGTGCTGGAGCTGGTGCTCGGCATCGATAACCTTGTATTCATCGCCATCCTGGCCGACAAACTTCCGCCCGAGCAGCGCGACCGTGCCCGTATCATCGGCCTGTCCCTGGCGTTGCTGATGCGCCTTGGCCTCCTCGCCAGCATCTCCTGGATGGTGACTTTGACGAACCCGCTGTTCGAGGTCTTCGGCAAGACGTTTTCGGGGCGGGACTTGATCATGCTGTTCGGTGGGGTGTTCCTGTTGTTCAAGGCAACCATGGAGTTGCATGAGCGACTCGAGGGCCACGTGGCGCAACGGTCCGGCAATGCCGCCTACGCGATGTTCTGGCCGATCGTTGCGCAGATTGTGGTACTGGACGCAGTCTTTTCCCTGGATGCGGTCATCACGGCCGTGGGTATGGTGGAGCATCTGTCGGTCATGATGATCGCAGTGATGTTCTCGATCGGCTTGATGATGATCGCGAGCAAGCCGCTGACAAAATTCGTCAATGGCCACCCTACCGTGATCATGTTGTGCCTGGGCTTCCTGATGATGATCGGCTTCAGCCTCACGGCCGAAGGCTTGGGCTTCCACATTCCGAAAGGCTACCTGTACGCCGCGATTGGTTTCTCGATCCTGATCGAACTGTTCAACCAGTTGGCGCGTTCCCGTCGCAAGAAAAGCCTGCAAGGCCTTCGGCCGATGCGCGAGCGTACCGCCCATGCGGTGTTGCGCCTGCTGGGCGGTCAAAAGCTGGGGGCCGATGAAGTCGGCGAGGAAATCGCCGACATGTTGGAAGGCGACGAACCGGAGCAGGTTTTCCATCGGCGCGAACGGGTCATGATCAGTGGCGTGCTGCAATTGGCCGAGCGCCCGATACGCAGCGTGATGACGCCCCGTGCGCAAATTGACCACCTCGACTTGGCCAATGCGGCGGAAGAAGTCCGTACGGCGCTGATGCACTCTTCCTACTCACGCTTGCCGTTGATCCGGGAAGGACGTGTGGATGAGCCGCTAGGCTTTGTCCATAAGAAAGAACTGCTCAAGGAAATACTGGCGGGCAATCAGCCGAACCTGGAGGTCATGGCGCGCAAAGCCATCAACCTGCTCGACAGTTTCACGATTCTCAATGCACTGGAGCAAATGCGTAAGGAGTCGACCCACATCGCATTCGTGGTGAACGAGTTCGGTGATTTCGTCGGCCTTCTCACCATGACTGATATCCTGGAATCCATTGCAGGTGAACTGCCGGATGCCAGTGAAATCGAAGGTCCGAATATTGTCGCCCAGGATGGAGGTTTCCTCGTCAGCGGTGCCCTGAATCTCAGTCAGGTCCGCGAGCACATTGGCTTCCAGGCGAATGCGACGGAGGATTACCAGACGCTTGCCGGGTTGGTGATGAGCCTGCTGGATCGTTTGCCGATCATTGGCGACACGCTCAGTTGCCAAGGGTGGAGCATGACCGTGATGGAGGTTGAAGAGCGTCGGGTGACCCGGGTGCTGTTGCGTAAGGAATAAGGACAGGACGAGGCCGCCTTCCTCGCCCGCAACCTCTCCCGAATATCGCGCCTGGGTGGCCTCTAACGATTGAAAGGAGCCGTGACGGTGAGTGTCGATATCGATTGCGTAGTGGTGGGTGCGGGTGTCGTCGGTCTTGCCGTCGCACGCGAAATGGCCCTGGCAGGTAACGAAGTACTGGTGATTGAAGCGGGAGAAGCGATTGGTATCGGCACAAGCTCGCGTAATTCGGAGGTAATCCATGCCGGGATCTACTACCCGCCCGGCAGTCTTAAAGCCCGGTTGTGTGTCGAGGGCAGGCACGCCCTCTATGCCTACTGCGACACCCATGGCGTCAGCACACGTAAAACTGGAAAGCTGATTGTCGCCAAGGATGAAGCGCAAACTCGCCAGCTGGAAGTCTTGCTTGAGCGAGGTCTGGAGAATGGCGTGGATGATCTGCGCCTGCTCGATCGTGAGCAGGCCCTCGCGCTGGAACCTGCGCTTGAATGCATCGCAGCTTTGTATTCGCCTTCGACCGGCATCGTGGATTCACATGCATTGATGTTGGCATTGCAGGGCGATGCCGAAGCGGCGGGCACCACCATTGCGTTCTACTCGCCCCTGATCAGCGCCCAGGTTACCGCTGACGGTTTCCTTCTAAACGTCGGAGGGACGACACCGATGGCGCTGTCCTGCCGCCTGCTGATCAACGCGGCCGGCCTTAAAGCGCCTGCACTGGCCAGGCGCATGGAGGGCTTGCCGCAACAGACGGTACCTCAGGATTACCTGTGCAAAGGCAGCTACTTCAGCCTGGCCAAGCGCGTGCCCTTCACCCATCTCATCTACCCCGCGCCGGAGGCCGCCGGCCTCGGGGTTCACATGACCGTGGACCTGGGCGGCCAAGCGCGTTTCGGCCCAGACACCGAATGGGTCGAGACCGAGGACTATCAGGTCGATCCAGCGCGGGCCAATGTCTTCTATTCAGCGATTCGCAGCTATTGGCCTGATTTACCGGACAACAGCTTGCAGCCTGGGTACAGCGGGATTCGTCCGAAAATTTCCGCTCCTGGCGAACCTGCCAGCGACTTTCTCATCAGCAGTGAACGGCAGCATCACGTTCCGGGACTGGTCAATCTGTTCGGGATCGAATCGCCTGGGTTGACCTCTTGCCTTGCCATTGCCAAGCGGGTTCGGGCGTTGCTTGAGCACTAGCCGCACGGCACGTCACGTGCAGAGCTGGTTTGAGATTGGCGAAGCCAGTGACTCAACCCTGTAAATGACAGCGCACACACTGCTGCTCATCTCCCAGCAAGGCCTGAGGCTTCTCGCAGCCAACGGTGCATAGACTGCACCGTTCACGGAAGAAGCAGCCACTCGGTAGTTGGCGGTTCCCTGGTAATTCGGTAGGCGCCGCGACTTGCTCGTCGTGCAGTGGCACGCCCAGTCGTGGTACCGCCTCAAGCAACAAACGGGTATAGGGGTGA
The DNA here is from genome assembly GCF_059579345.1 of Pseudomonas sp. FSO-7. NCBI lineage: Bacteria > Pseudomonadati > Pseudomonadota > Gammaproteobacteria > Pseudomonadales > Pseudomonadaceae > Pseudomonas > Pseudomonas sp. FSO-7. The sequence continues at coordinate 3,404,876 of NZ_CM184193.1, forward strand.
CGTGGCTGATCGAGCACTTGAGCCGCGCTGCCCAGTTCAACGATTTGCCCCAGGTACATCACCGCCACCCGATTAGCCATATGACGCACCACTGATACGTTGTGGGATATCAGGATGTAAGTCAGATTACGCGCACGTTGCAGCTCGGCCAGCAGGTTGAGAATCTGCGCCTGGACCGAGATGTCCAGCGCCGAGGTGGGCTCGTCCAGGACAATGATATCCGGGTCTGATGAAAGGGCTCGGGCGATGGCGATACGCTGACGCTGCCCCCCGGAAAACTGGTGCGCGAAGCGGTCCAGGTACTCCGGACGGATGCCGACCTGGGCCGCGACCCTGGCGGCTACCTCACGCATCTGCGCATGGTTGACGTGGCCTCGGGCGTATAACGGCTCGGTGATGATTCGCCAGATAGGCAGGCGCGGATCAAGGGACGACTGTGGGTCCTGGAAAACGATCTGAACGTTGCTACGGCCTTCGCCGCTGCGATTGGCCCAGTTCAGCGCCCCGCTGCTGGGCGGCACCAGGCCCATCAACAGCTGGGCCAAGGTGCTCTTGCCGCAACCTGATTCGCCGACAATACCCAGGGTTTCGCCTGCCCGCACCTGAAGATCAATACCGTTCAGGGCGTGGGCATATCCACGCGGCCGCCCCAACCAGTCATTGCTTACGGGGAAACGAACGTGAACATCGTCAAGTTGAAGAATCGTGGAGGCCATCTGAGTGATGGGGCGAAGCACGGCACTGTTCATCACGAAAGCTCCTTGACCGGTAACCAGCACGCACTTTTACGTTGATCATTACCGTTGATGGTGTTGAGACTCGGGCGCTGGGTACAAACCGGCATGGCGTACGCACACCGCTCCTGAAACGTGCAGCCCACGGGCAGAGAGGCCAGGTTCGGCACTTGACCGGGAATGGTCAGCAGCGGTTGGCCCGGCTCGACCATTTCCGGCAGACCACTGAGCAAACCTTGCGTATAGGGGTGTTGCGGACTTCCCATGACATCGGCCGTGCGGCCCTCCTCGACCACTGCCCCTGTGTACATGACGTAGACCCGGTCGCAGAACTGCGAAACCAATGCCATGTCATGGGTAATGAGCAAGATGGCCGTGCCCCGCTGCCTGGCTTTTTCTCGTAACAGCAACAGCACCTGGCGTTGCACGGTCACGTCGAGGGCCGTTGTCGGCTCGTCGGCGATCAGCAATTGAGGTTCGCAGGAGAACGCCAGGGCGATCATCACCCGCTGACGCATGCCGCCAGACAGTTCGAAAGGATAGCTCTCCAATACCTGTTCCGGACTGGCGATGTGCATGTCGCGCAACAGTGCGATCGCCTTGAGACGGGCTTGGGTGGCGCTGATCTTCTGGTGATGAATGATCACATCGAGCATTTGCCTGCCGATACGCCGGGTCGGGTTCAAGGCGGTCATCGGCTCCTGGAAAATCATCGCGGCATCGCGCCCACGAATCGTCAGTAACTCTTTTTCAGGCGCTGCCAGCATGTCGCGACCGAGCATGCTCAGGCTGCCGGCGGTGATGCGATAGCTGCGCTCGGGCAACAATCGCATGCTGAGCATGGCCGTGACTGATTTGCCCGATCCGGACTCGCCGACGACGCCGACGATTTCGCCGGGATTGACGTGCAGCGACACACCGTTCAGGGCTTTGACGTTGTTTTTGTAAGCCGGGAATTCCAGGCTCAGATTGTCGATGGACAATACTGGACTCGACGCATGCATGGTCATTTCCCCTGTTGCCGTGGATCGAGCAGATCGCGTACGCCATCGCCCAGCAAGTTGAACCCGGTGGCCGTGATCAGAATCGCCAGGCCTGGAAAGGTCGAGTACCACCAGTTATCGAGGATGTAGTTGCGCCCGGTGGCGACCATCGCCCCCCACTCGGCCGTAGGCTGCTGCGCCCCCAGGCCGATAAAGCCCAGAGCCGAGGCCATGAGGATCGCGCTGCCGATATCCAGGCTCAACTGCACCAGCAATGGCGGCATTGCATTGCGTGCCACGTGCCAGTGCACGACGTGCCAGCGCCCTGCCCCGAAGGTTTGGGCGGCTTTGACATAGCCCATCTCGCGGATGCTCAAGGCTTGGCCACGGGCTAGTCGGACATAGGAAGGAATTCGTACTAGCGTAATCGCCAGCATCGCGTTGAACAGACTCGCGCCCAACGCAGCCGCCAAGGCCATGATCAGCACCAGCGATGGCACCGACAGCATGATGTCCATCAGGCGCATGATCAATGCGTCGAAACGACCACCGATGACCCCGGAAAAACATCCCAGCAACCCGCCGATAAAACAGGATGCAAAAGCCACGAACAGACCGACACCCACCGACTGCTGGCTACCGAACAGTACGCGGCTGAACAGGTCGCGCCCGACTTCGTCGGTGCCGAACCAGTGGGCGCTGGACGGCGGCGCCAGGCGTTCGGCCAAGTTCAGCGCGTTGGGATCGTGACTGGCGAGCCAAGGGGCGAAGACCATGCACAGCAAGACAATACAGGTGATCGCCAGCCCCGCCATGGTCAACGGACTGCGGCGGACGCGGTAGGTCAGATAGGCGAGTTTTTCGTTCCAGCGCGGGCGACGCGTGGCCATCAGGGTAGCGGACATTTCAACTTACCTCGCCGATGCGTGGGTCGATCACGCGGTACACAATATCGATGGCCATGTTCAGCAGCACGTAGATGAACGAAACCAGAATGGCGAAGCCCATCACCGCCGGGAAGTCCAGCGACTGGATCGACTTGACGACATAGGCACCCATGCCGGGCCAGGCGAAAACCGTTTCGGTCAACACCGCGCCATACAGCAAATCTCCCAGGGTCAGCCCAAGGACAGTCACCGAAGGGATGAGCGCGTTAGGCAGTGCATGGCGCAGGATCACAGTCCATCGGGACAAGCCGTAGGCGCGGGCGGTGCGAATATAGTCTTCGCCAAGTTGATCAAGCATGGCTGAACGAATCTGCCGTGCGACAACGCCCAAGGTCACGAACCCCAGGGTCGCCGCCGGCAGGATCAGATGCTCCACGGTATCGAGAAACAGCGCGCCCTCACCGGCGAGCAGCGAGTCGAGCAGATAAAAACCGCTGATTGTCGGCGGCGGAGCAAGCCCTTCGGACAGCCGCCCGCCTCCGGGCAACCAACCCAGATGCCCGTAGAACAGAACGATTGCCCCCAGGCCGAGCCAAAAGGCTGGCGTTGAAATACCGGTGACCGCCAGGGTCCGGGCGATCTGGTCAATCGCCCGATTGTGGTAAACCGCTGATAGCACGCCAAGCGGCACGCCGGCCAGGATCGCCAGCACCAGTGCTACCAGCGCCAGCTCCAGTGTCGCCGGGAAGAACGTCTGCAAGTCCTCCAGAACGGGACGGCTGGTGCGTATCGAGGTTCCCAGGTCTCCTTGCACCAGGTCCATCAGGTAACGACCGTATTGTTGATACAACGGCAGATCCAATCCCAGTTGATGACGTATGCCGGCCACCAACGCATCGCTGGCACGGTCGCCGGCGATCAATCGAGCAGGATCACCCGGGATCAGGTGCGAAATTGCAAAGGTAATCAGCGAAACGCCGAACACGACCAGTAACAGGCCGAGCAGGCGCTTGCGCAACAAAGTCAGGAAGGCCATTTTGGCACCTCAGTAACACTCGCGACGAAAATCAGAAGCCGCGCCAGCCACGAATGACCAGCGCGAGGGAGCCGGTTTACTTGCTCATGCTGCCCAAGTTGAACACCTGCTCGAGCATGGGGTTGAACACGTAACCCTTGACCGAATCACGCATCGGCAAGGTATAGCTCTTCTGATAGAGGTAGGCGTAGACGCTGTCCTTGAGCACCATTTTCTGCGCGGCCTGGTACAGTTCGACGCGCTTCGCGGTGTCGCTGTTAGCGGCCGCTTCTCGGATCAGTTTGTCGACTTGCGGGTTGCTATAGAACGAGCGGTTGCCTTGCAGACCCTGCATCTTGGAGTCGAACCAGAAGTTCATGAACATGTACGGGTCGGCAAAGTCCGGGCTCCAGGCACCGACCGCGATGTCGTAGTCCGCCTGGCCGACGCGCTCACGCAGCGTGGCATTGGCGAGCTTTTCCAGTTTGAGGTTAATGCCCAGCGGCGCCAACGCTGCTTGCAGGGTCAGGCCGATCGGTTCCCAGTTAGGATCCTTGTCTGAATACATGTAGCTGAGGTTGGTGATTTTCTGCGGTGTTTTGGCGAGGCTGTCCTTGGCCGCTGCCATGTCCTGCTTCATCGGCGGCAACGAGCTGTCATACGCCCACATGCCGTCCGGGATCGGTCCGTTCAGGAGCTTGGCCTTGTCCCTGAGAATGCCTTTGACGATGCCGTTGTAGTCCACCGCTTCGGTGATCGCACGACGCGCATCGACGCTGGCCAGGGGCCCCTTTTTGTTGTTCAGGTAAAGATAGGTGACCCGTAGCGACGGGAACTCCTTCACCACCACGCCGGGCTTGCTGGCAAGCACGCCGAGCTGGTCTTCGGGCATGTCTTCGATGATGTCCAGGTCACCCCGCTCCAATTGCAAGCGACGCACGGAGGGCTCACCGATGATCTTGATGACCACGGTTTTCAGCGCAGGTTTGGGACCGGCGAAATAGGTGTTCGGCTCCATGGTCAGCGACTGGCCTTTTTGCCAGTTGCTCAAGCGGAAGGGACCGGAGCCTGCGGTATGGCTCGACAGCCAGGCATTGACGTCCGCGCTTTTATTGACCACAGCGGGGTTGATGATCGAAGCGCCATTGTGGGCCAGGGTAAACAGGAACGGCGAGAAAGGCGTCTTCAGGGTGAACCGGATGGTCAGCGGGTCGACAACCGCGACCACCATGTCCTCCGGAAATGCTCCGGAAGGTCCCTGCTTGAGCGTCATCAAGCGATCAAAGGAAAACTTCACCGCGGCGGCATCGACAGGGGCGCCGTCGTCAAATTTGTTGCCTGGTTTGATTTTGAATTCCCAGACCAGATTGTCCGGAGAAACGGTCCAGCTCTCGGCCAGGTCACCCTGAACTTCGGTGCTGCTTTTGTCGCCTTCGACCTTGTAGCCGACCAGGCGCTGATACGACGGGTAGGTAATGGTCCAGTCGTTGTTATCGAAGGTCACGGCCGGGTCGAGGGTCTGGGGATCAGCGGGCTTGCCGATGACCAGGGTGTCTTGTGGTACAGCCGCTGTCGCGGCCTGCCAGGCACCGAGGCTCAGTGCACTGCACAAAACGCTCAGCAATAGCTTGCCAGCGCCGGGAAAGGGTTTGCTGGTCACGGTGTTCATTGGGTTCATGCCGGTTTCCTTGATCATTCGATAGAGGGAAGTACGTCAGGTTTTTTATAAAAGCTATAACCGGGCAGTTGCAGGTGAAACGTAAGTAACGCTGTCTTGTTATTTTGTTATCAGCCGCACTAACGTGGGCCGCGCGGCGTTGCAGGGCTATCAATCCGTGGTTTGAACGTTCTCCAGTAATGGGTAGTCATCGGCATTCGGAAGTTCGTAATGCCACCACTCGGTGGCAATCGTCTGGAAGCCGGCGGCGAGCATGATCCCCACCAACAGCAATCGATTGCGTTGCACGTCTACTGGCAAGTCGGGATAGAACTGGTGGGACTTCTCTTCCATTGCGTCGAATTCAGTCCCCATATTCAGCGGCTCGCCATCAGCACCGACCAGAGTCAGGTCCACTGCCACGCCACGGCTGTGGTGGGAGCCCAAATGCGGGTCACGTACATAGTCGTTGTTGGGCAGCGCGTCCCACAGCAGGTACTGGGCATAAGGCGGCCGATAGGCGTCATAGATGCGAAGAGTAAACCCGGCCTGACGCGCAAGCTGACTGGCCTTGTACAGACAGCCGGCAGCCTGGTGATGTAACAGGCAACGGGCGTCTGGATAAATCACTCTTCCTGCCAGGTTGTCTGCACCGGCGTAGATCAAATCGATTTGCACCTGGTAGCGCTGGGCATCGATCTCTACAAGGGGGCTGTTGTTCACGCCAATACTCCAGTTGGGATTCGGTGGGACGATGAGGATCAGCCTTCGAACTGCCCGAAAGCTTTTTGCAATTGACGATTCTTGGCCAGGCGCTCATCGAGCCGATCCCCGTATTTCTCGGCGACGGCTGACACGATGAGGTTTAACAGGCAGGCCAATGGCGCTGGAGAATCCCAGAACTGCCCGACATCGGTTTTCAGTTGCAAGAGGTCGAGTGGGTAGTCTCGGGCCCAGGGGCACTGCAGGTCGGTGATCAGCGCCAATGGGAGTTTGTTGTCTTTGGCCGCGTCGCAGAAGGTCTGAGTCACGCTGGAATAGGCACGGAAATCCGCAATGATCGCGTAGGGATTGGCGAAGCCGGAATTCAGGGTTTCTGCGTAGATGCCGGATAGACCGTCGACGTAGTAGACCTTGGGGCGGATGTACTCAAGGTGACTATGGAACGCGGTGAGAATTCCTCGCGTGGACTGAATGCCGAGAATGAACACTGCGTCGGCGTCGTAGATACGTTGCACGATATCGGCGAAGGCGTCGCTGCGTGCCAAACCGTAGACATACCGAATGGCCTCGATCTCGCGGCTCAGGGAACGATCAAGAGCATCTTGCTGATTGTTTTCGGCACGAAAGGCGCCGATGCGATCAGTGATAAGCCACGACGCTGGTGTTTCAACGCGCAAGCTTTGTTTGACTTCATCAATGTTCTGGTAGCCAAGGGATCGAAAAAAGCGCCCTACGGAAATCCCAGTGGTGGAGGTCTGCTGCGCGATGCTATCAGCCGACTCGAACGGAAGCTGTTCAGGGTTACCCAACAGATAGCTGGCGATCCGCTTGCCCGTCGGGGTCAGGTTGGAGAACTCTCGCTCCAGCAGCTGCAGGAAGCTGTTTTTTTCCATGGATTTCAGAGCCCCCGAGCGCCAAGTGTTATTAGGTTGTCATTATTTATATTCCTGTTATTAGGGTAACATTCGATTTCGAGGCAACACAATGGCTATCTTTCAGTAGACGTCCTGTGATGGTCAGACGAGAGCAACTGACGCTTTTTATGTGCTTCGATGAGACGCCGGGCAGGATTTCCTGGCTCGGGTATCTGCGCCAGTGAATTGGTAAACGGACAGCCTCTATAAGACGCCGCCGAAAGATCCTGGGCGATGAATTCGGCAAACCCGAGAATCTTTGCCTTGGGATCGGCCGGAAAGCTATAGCCTCTCAGCGTCAGGTCTGCTAGCCGGTAGCCAGCTAGCAGACCTGACTAAAGGGAGGAAACGCTCAGCACACAGGCTTGCCTAGTTGATTACGCCTGCAGCTTGCGCAACTCACCACCCTCCTCCTCCAAACGTTCCAGATAGGTGGCGGCGTCCAACAGTTGATAAGGGAAATAAAGCCCTGGCGGCGTCGGTGGCTGGCCGTCCAACCCGAGCAGGCGCTCCAGAGTCATTGCGACGCTGAGGCCAGTCAAGGGTGCAGCGCCTGCTGGGTGGATGACCGCATGACGTGTATGCAGCGGCTCTCCCTTGAGACCCTCGCCAACGAGTTCGATGATGATCTCGGTAGACATCGGCCTACCCTGACGGCGGCTTGAGCTCACCGCGGTGGCCAAGTTGAACTCGACATTTGCCGCACCCGTCGCCGCCGCCAGGCCGACGACATCAATGGACGAGAAGCCGGAAGCCTCGATTTCCGTACCATCCACCGCGTGGAAGCTTGCCTTGGACTCTTCCCCTTCGCGCCAGACGAACACACTGTCGCGCCGTGTCAGCGCGGCGGGCAGCATTTTATTCAGGTGTTCAAAATCGGTGGCGACGGTCGGGCCGCCCGTGTCCTGCTCATCGACCAGTGCGTTGATACGGATGTCGTGGACCCGGCCGAATGCCTGGGCAATGCTCAGCGTCGACACTGTCGTCGCGCCTACCAGCCATTCGTAACCGAGGACAATGGGCGAGGCGTCAGGCCTGTGCATGTACGTCGCGATTTCCGGCGCGATCTCGAAAACGCCGGAGGAAATGCTAAGGTGCGGCACGCCGCGCTTCTGCGCAAAACGCAATCCGGCAAGGGCGTGGTCCATATAAAAGACCACGACGGCACTGACTGGGCGACCGCCGAGGCCCAGGTCATCTGCGGCGGAGTCAATCACCACGCCCCGCGCCCCACCCATGTGCTCGGCGGCGCGCTGGGCCTTGGCAAGGTCGCGGCTACCGATCAGCAGTGGCACATCGGGATGAGCGGCGCGCAGCGCCCGAGCGGTGTGATGGCCAATGGCGCCAGAACCACCCATTAGCAAGATAGGATCAAGTGACATGGTACGTTCTCCTTGTCTCTGGTTTAAACCTACTTTCAGTAGGTAAGCTAACACACCATCACATACTTAAACCTACCATTGGTAGGTTTTTGTCGACCAGGAACGAAAACGTGCAGAAAAACACTGAGCACAGCCCTATCAGTTCCCCGCCTCGCCGGCTTACCAAAGCCGAGCGGCGGCGACAGTTGCTGGATACCGCGTTACTGATCGTGCGCGAAGAAGACGCGGATCGGCTGACCTTGGGGCATCTGGCCGTTCGCGCTGGCGTGTCCAAACCGGTGGTCTACGATCATTTCGGCACCCGTTCGGGTCTGTTGATCGAGCTCTACAAGTGGATCGATACCGAGCGGGTCAGCGCTTTCCGTGACGCCATGTCCAAGACGGCGAGGAGCCTGGAGGAGACGGCCCGGGTCCTGGCCAGCGCCTACATTCACTGCGCGGCCGATAACACCGACGAATTCCATGCCGTGGGCGCTGCCCTGGCAGGCAGCGAAGAGAAGGCGGCGGTGTTCCAGGAGCTTCTAGATAACTGCGTGCAGATGTTCATATCTGTGCTCGAACCTCATACGACGTGGCCAGCGGACGAACTCGAGCGATGCTGCATTGGCCTGGTTGGCGCGGGAGAAGCCCTGTCCGGCGCGTTGGTACGGGGGCGGCATGGCGAGGACGGGGTCATAGAAACATTCGCTTCACTGATCCGCAGCGTCGTAAAGCCGACAGAGGCGCAGCTTTAGGCACTGGGCATGCTGGTGTTTTCGCCAAGCTCGGTGGATTCATCGCGAGAGACGACTGTTGCTATCAGATAAGCCTGGACTGTAACTGACGCCCTCCTCGCCCTTCACTTACTGTCGTGGCTCATCCCACGGAGTGATCCCCATGCAGGATACCGCTAATCTCTACCTGTTCGTGGTTGCTGTCGTGCTTCTGTTGATCGTTCCGGGGCCCAACATGGCCTTTGTCACCAGCCATGCGTTGGCCCACGGCTGGCGTGCTGGCGTCGCGGCCGCCCTCGGCATTTCTTTTTCGGACGTGCTGATGACGCTGATGGTCAGTGCTGGCATTGGCGCGCTAGTGATGAGCTGGGCACCAGCGTTCGACGTGCTGCGCCTGGCAGGGGCCGGTTATCTGCTGTGGCTGGCCTGGCAAGCCCTGAGAACGCCGGCGGCGACGCAGGACAGCCAGCTCCAGGCGGCTTCGCTGTGGAAAATCTTCTGCCGAGGTGCCCTCAACAGTCTCTTGAATCCCAAGGCGCTGCTGTTTTTCATGGTGTTCCTACCCCAGTTCGTCAACGTAAAGAACGGCGGCGTAAGCCTGCAACTGATCTTCCTCGGCGCGCTGCTGGCACTGATTGCCCTCGTCTTCCATACGCTGCTGGGTGTTTGCGCCGCACAGCTCAGGACGAAACTGGCAAGCGGTGGGATTTCAAGGCGCCTGGGCACGTATGGCTTTGCCGGGGTCATGACAGCGCTGGCGGCACGCCTGTTGTTTCTTGATCGGCCGCTGTGACCTGGGCCAACGATTGTCCTATGCTGACCCCATTCACTGCGGAGCTGGATCCATGTCGACCTCGGAAACCACCCTCCTCCAAAGCTGGCACCACAACGCCCAAGCCTGGATCGAAGCCATTCGCACGGGTGCCATCGAAAGCCGCCAAACGGTCACCGACCAAGCCATGCTGCTCGCGGTACTGAGCCGTCAGCCCGAGCGCGTGCTGGACCTGGGCTGCGGCGAAGGCTTGTTGTTGCGGGCGCTGGCCGAACGAGGCATCGAGGCGGTGGGTGTGGATGGCGACGCGACGCTGGTCGAGGCGGCCCGGGCGGCAGGTTCCTCGCCAGTGCATCTGGCCAGTTATGAAGCGCTGGTGGAGGCGAAGGTGGACGTCGGCAGCGGTTACGACCTGATCTGCGCCAACTTCGCCCTGTTGCATCAAGACATCATCCCGTTGCTCGCCGCGATGAACGCTCTGCTCAGCCCAGGCGGCGCGCTGGTGGTCCAGACGCTGCATCCCTGGGCGGTGGCGGCGGGCAATTATCAGGACGGCTGGCGAGAAGAAACCTTCGATGGGTTCAAGGGCCAATGGCAGCCCATGCCGTGGTACTTCCGCACCTTGTCCAGTTGGCTCAATGCCCTGGACATGGCCGGTTTTCGACTGGTGGGCCTGCAGGAACCGCAGCACCCACAAAGTCCGGTGCCGCAGTCGTTGTTATTGGTGGCCGAGCGCTGGTAAACCCGTGGCGAGGGCGCTTGCTCCCGCTCGGCTGTAGGAGCTGGCGAAGCCTGCGATCTTTTGATCTTTCGCTTGAAACTCAAGTGTTTGGGGAAAGATCGCAGCCTCGTTGCACTCGACAGCTCCTACGGCGCAGCCCAGCGGGAGCAAGCTCCCTCGCCACAATTTGCCGGAGGGTTTCTTACCACAGCGCCATCGTATAGCTGACGATCAGCCGGTTCTCATCCAGGTCGTTGCCAAAATTCGAGCGCACCGTCGCGTTGCGCCATTTCAAGCCCAGCCCCTTCAACGTACCGTCTTGCACCACATAGGCGATATCCGTGTTGCGCTCCCACTCCTTGCCTTCGCCCGCGGCGCTGCGCTGGACGTTGTCGCCCGTGATATAGCGGGTCATGAAGGTCAGCCCGGGCATGCCAATGGCCGCGAAGTTGTAGTCATAACGCGCCTGCCAGGAACGCTCGTCGATGTTGGCGAAGTCGCCGATCTGCACGAAGTTGACCAGGTACGGATCGCTGCGGCCGATGTAGGGGAACGGATCGTCGCCGCTCATGCGCTGGTAACCCAGGCCCACGGCATGGCCCGCCAGGCTGTAGGTGAACAAGGCGCCGAAGGCCTGGTTGTCGAGATCGCGGAAACTGCCGTCTTCGGTGCTGCGCGAATAACGCACGTCACTCTTGAATGACTGGCCTGCGCCCAGGTCCAGGGTGTGGACGAACCCGAGGTAGTTTTGCTGGTAGATGTCTTCCAATTGGCTGTAGCGGTATTGCGCCGTCAGGTTTGGCAGAAACTGATAGTCCGCCCCGGCGAACTGGAACTTATCGCTGCTTCCACCGATGCGGTTGGCGGTCATGTCCTGGTAGTCGGTGGAGTCGACAAAGTTGATCTGTGTGAGTTGCCCGGCGGTCAGCTTCAAGCGGTCGATTTCCTGCACGCTCAGCAAGCCGCCCTTGAACGTTCCCGGCAACAGGCGCGTGTCGTTGGAACTCACCGCCGGGTCCTTGATCTGCAACGTCCCCAGCTTCAAGGTGCTCTTGGACAGGCGCACCTTGGCGGTCAGGCCCAGTTCGCCGTAACGGTCTTGGGAACCGCCCGACAAATCCGCTGGCAACAGATTGGTGCCGGCCGTGCCGCCCCCGGAGTCCAACTTGAAACCGGCCATGCCCAAGGCATCGAGGCCGAAACCCACGGTCCCGGCGGTGTATCCCGATTCCATCCGCAGCAGAAAGCCCTGGGCCCATTCCTCGGCCTTGTCCCTCGCCCCTTCCTGGCGAAAGTCGCGGTTGAAGTAGAAGTTGCGGGCCTCCAGGCTGCCTTTGCTGTCGGCGATGAAGTCGGCCTGGGCGCACGGCACGCCGATCAGGCTCAAGCCCAGCAAGGTGCCCGCCGGAGTGCAGGTCCATCGAGGGAATGTGGCGTGTTGCATGGCGCGCTCCTTTTATGGGCGCGAGCGAACCCTCCAGGGCTGTGCGCACGCCTCGTTATTGTTGTCATGGGGATGCCGGCGCAGTGGACCTGCGTCGTGGAGCGGATTCTTTGCGGCGGATCCGCACAGCGTCAAACGGGAAAAAAGCCGGATCGGGCATAAGAAAAATTGATGCGCCCGCTGGCTCGATCTGGAGTAACAATTGCAATCATAAGCACCACACGCACACCGAGAGCCTTCATGAACCTCAAATTCCTCGAAACCTTTGTCTGGGTCGCCCGGCTGCAAAGCTTCAGCCTCACCGCCGAGAAGATGTTCAGCACCCAGGCGGCGATCTCCAGCCGGATCGCCTCGTTGGAGGAGGAATTGGGCCTGCGCCTGTTCGTGCGTGATTCCCGCGGGGTCTCGCTGACGCCCGAAGGCCTCAAGGTGCTCGACTACGCCGAACAGATGCTCGAAGTCCAGCGGGCGTTGAAGCAATCACTGGATACCAGCAGCCCGCAGCAAGGCCTGGTGCGCATCGGCGTGATGGACACGGTGATCCACACCTGGCTCAGCCCATTGATGTCGATGCTGATGCAGGCCTTCCCCGCCGTGGAAATCGAAATCACCGCCGATGCCGCGCGCAACCTCTGTGAGCAATTGCAGAAAGGCTACCTGGACATCGTGTTCCAGACCGATCTGGTCCGCCACGAAAGCGTGCGCAACCTGGAACTGGGGCACTACCCCATGCACTGGATCGCTGCCAGCCAATCGATCTATGCCCGGCCCTATGCGTCGCTGGTGGAGATGGCCAGCGAGCGCATTATCACTTTCGTCAAGCATTCGCGACCGCACCAGGATGTGCTCAACTTGCTGTACGCCCACGGCGTGAGCGCGCCGCGGGTCAGTTGCGTCAATTCGGTCTCGGCCATGACCCGGCTGATTCGCGATGGTTTCGGCATCGGCGCGTTGCCGTCCGCGCTGGTGGCCAAGCCCCTGGCCAGCGGCGAATTGATCCAGCTCGAACCCGGTACCGCCCTGCCCCAATTGGACGTCGTTGCGTCCTGGCGCGCGGGCGTCGGCCTGGAGTTGATCGAGAACATCATTCAAATGAGCCGCCAGGTGGTCAGCCAGTACGCCGTCGATGTCGGGCCGTTGCGCATGGTGGCGGCCCCCGGCCTGAACGGCCAAGCGCCTCTCGAATAACTTTTAGTTGTCGCGGGGTACCAATATTCCTTGTTGGACGTCCTCACCGCCGTGTTCTCAAAGTAGCGAACGAACGCCAGGAGAACCCGTGATGACGTCCTTCGAACAACTGCAGCAATGCACGCCTCTGGCCCTGCGCCAAAGCATCGCCGCCGGCCAGTACCAGGGCCATACCAGCGGCCTGGGCCAGGGTCGCGTGCAAGCCAATATCGTGATTCTGCCCGGCGACTGGGCCAATGAATTCCTGCGCTACTGCACCCTCAATCGCCAGGCCTGCCCGGTGCTGGACGTGACCGAGCCAGGGGACCCGTTCTTCCGCAACCTGGGCGCCGCCATCGATATCCGCCATGAGGTGCCTCAATACCGGGTCTATCGCCACGGCGAGTTGAGCGAATCGCCGCTGGACATCGAACACCTGTGGCAGGACGATCTGGTGGCCTTCGCCCTCGGTTGCTCCTTCTCCTTCGAACAACCCTTGCTGGAGGCTGGTATCCGTTTGCGGCACATTGAACTGGGACGCAATGTCGCGATGTTCCAGACCAACATCGACACACGCCCCACCGCCCGCCTGTCTGGCAAGATGGTGGTGAGCATGCGCCCGATGAAAGCCGCCGCGGCCATCCAGGCGATCCAGATTACCGGGCGCATGCCCAATGTTCACGGCGCCCCGGTGCACATCGGTGATCCGTCACTGATCGGCATTCAATCCCTGGACACGCCGGATTACGGTGATGCCGTGCCGGTGGAAGCGGACGAGATCCCGGTGTTCTGGGCCTGCGGTGTGACACCTCAATCGGTGGTCCAGGCCTCGCGCCCACCGCTGTGCATCACCCACGCCCCTGGCTGCATGCTGGTGACGGACTTATGGAACAGTGATTTGTAGGCCTCGGACGAGGCTGTTTTTCAACCTGAAGGGAGACACGATGAACACTGCTCAGCGCTCGATTCAACACTACATCCGTGCCAAGGACTGCAACCGCCCGCACCTGCTGGACCAGGCCTTTACGCCGACGGCTGTTCTGGACATGGTCGTGCGCACCGGTTCCATCAGCTTTCCCGACCACGTTGAAGGGCGTGCCGCCATTGGCGATGTGCTGGTCAGTCGCTTCGGCCAGACCTTCGAAAACGTCTACACGTTCTGCCTGGCCGCCCCGCCACCAGCCAACGTGGAGGCGTTCCAGTGCAAATGGCTGGTGGCGATGTCAGACAAAAACAGCGGCGAGGTGCGAGTCGGTTGCGGCCTGTATGACTGGCAGTTCGATCCGCAGTCGCAATGGGTCGAGCGATTGACCATCACCATCGAGCACATGAAAACCCAGCCGGCGACCGATCTGCCGACGATCATGGCCTGGGTATCGAAGTTGGACTATCCCTGGTGCCGGCCTGAAGCGGCTATCGATAATGTTCCGGATTTAGCCGAGTTGCGAGAAGTCGTCCTGTACCTGGCTAATGCCGAGCAGTGAAGAATATGAAACCTGCCTAGCCACTGTGCGAGGGGACTTCCCTGTGGGAGCAAAGCTTGCTCGCGATGCACGCACCTCGATTTCCAGGAAGACCGAGTTATCTTCAGCGCGGGCAAGCCTTGCTCCCACAGGGAGGGGATACGCCCGTCGCCACTGTTTCTATGCTTCATGACTGTGCCAAGGGAACTCCGAAGTGAACATCAAGTTTCTCGAAACCTTCGTCTGGGTCGCCCGCCTGAAGAGCTTTCGCCTCACCGCGGAAAAGCTGTTCACCACCCAGGCCTCCATTTCCAGCCGGATCGCCGCCCTGGAGGACGAAATGGGTGTGCGCCTGTTCGTGCGCGATTCCAAAGGGGTGTCGCTGACCTCCGAAGGCCAGCGCGTGCTGGAGTACGCCGAGCGCATCATGGACACCATGCAAAGCATGAAAGCCGTGATCAAGGACCCACGCCAGGTGCGTGGCCGGATCCGCATCGGGGCGATGGATACGGTGATCCACACCTGGCTCAGCCCCTTGGTGACACGCCTGATGGAGTGCTACCCGGCCCTGGAGATCGAACTGTCGGCCGACACCGCGAGCAACCTCTGCTCACAACTGGAAAAAGGCTACCAGGACATCATTTTCCAGACCGATATCCTGCGCCTGGACAGCGTGCGCAATGCACTGCTGACCCGTTATCCGATGCACTGGGTGGTGCGCACCGGCTCCGCCTATGACCGGCATTATGCGTCGCTGGAAGATGTGTCCCAGGAACGCATCGTGACGTTCTCGCGCAACTCGCGGCCCCACCAGGACATCCTCAACCTGCTGCATTCGGCCAACATCGTCTCGCCCCGCATCAACTGCGTGAACTCGGCCTCGGCCATCACCCGTCTGGTTCGCGACGGCTTCGGCATTGGCGCCATGCCGGCGGCGCTGGTGGTCGGCGAACTGGCCCAAGGCACATTGACCTTGGTGGACGGCGTGCCGCTGCCATCGGTCATGGACATCGTCGCCAGTTGGCGGACCGGCGCCGGCATGGAACGGGTGGAGGACATCGTCAGCCTGACTCGGGAAGTGGTCAGCGAATTTGTCGCACAATTGCCAGCAGCGTACCGATTGGCGGCGCAAGACTTCAGCGGACTGTAAGTGAACTGCAATATCCCCGACTTATTCTGAACCAAGCGCACTGCGGCGAACGCTGGTTGTGCATGTCGCTTACTCGGAATGATCCAGGGAATCCGCCATGAAGATCAGTGTATTCGGAAGTGGTTACGTAGGTTTGGTGCAAGCCGCCGTGTTGGCCGAGGTGGGCCATGACGTGGTGTGCATGGACATCGACGAGCGCAAGGTCGACAGCCTTCGGCAAGGCCAGGTGAGCATTTTCGAGCCCGGCCTGGCCGCGCTGGTGCGTGAAGGCCTGGAGGCCGGACGCTTGCATTTCACCTGTGACGAACAGCTTGCCGTGCAACACGGCCAGGTATTGTTTATCGCGGTAGGCACGCCTTCCCGGGACGATGGCAGTGCCGACCTGAGCCAGGTCCTGGCCGTTGGCGAGGCCGTCGCCCGTTATCGCGAGCAACCGCTCATCGTGGTGGAGAAGTCCACCGTGCCGGTGGGCACCGGTGACGTTCTGCGGGCGCACATCGACAAATGCCTGCTCAAGGCCAGTCGTTTGCTGCAGTTCGATATCGTTTCCAACCCCGAATTCCTCAAGGAAGGCTCGGCCGTCGCCGATTGCCGTCGTCCGGACCGCATCGTGATCGGCTGCGAACGTGATGAAGTGCGCGAAACCATGCGCGACCTGTACGCACCGTTCAACCGCAACCACGACCGGGTCCTGTTCATGGACCTGCGCAGCGCCGAGCTGACCAAATACGCCGCCAACGGCATGCTGGCGACCAAGATCAGCTTTATCAACCAGATCGCCGAACTGGCCGAACACCTGGGGGCCGACATCGAATCCGTGCGCTTGGGCATCGGCGCCGACTCGCGCATTGGCTACCACTTCATTTATCCGGGATGCGGCTACGGCGGCTCGTGCTTTCCCAAGGACATGCGCGCGCTGATCCACACCGCCGAGCAGGCCCACTGCTCCAGCGACCTGCTGCAAGCGGTGGAAGCCATCAACGATCGGCAAAAACACAAGCTGTTCGAGCGGATCAAGGCGTTCTACCAGGGCGATCTGCGCGGCAAGACCTTCGCGCTGTGGGGCCTGGCCTTCAAACCCAACACCGACGACATGCGCGATGCGCCGAGCCGCACCCTGCTGGAGTCGCTGTGGGCGGCGGGCGCCAGTGTCCGGGCCTTTGACCCGGAGGCGATGCAGCAGACGCAACTGCTCTACCCCGACGAGACCCGACTCATGCTGATGGGCACGCCGGAATCGGTGTTGCCGGGGGCCGATGCGCTGGTTATCTGCACCGAATGGCAGCCCTTCAAGGCGCCGGACTTCGACTTGATCCGGCAACGGCTCAAGGCCCCGGTGATTTTCGACGGGCGCAACCTGTTCGACCCGGAGCGCATGGCCGACAAGGGCTTCACCTATTTCCCGATGGGCCGCGGCCAATCACGCAACCTGCCCATTGCCCAGCAAACGTGGTTCCCCGCCTCAAGAAGCGCCTGAGCCTGAGCGTTACCTCAAAATTAATGCACTCAACCAGCATTAATATGAATTTGTAAGCAGGGGTTGTGACCGGCACACTGTGCACCGTTCCTCCCCCAACTGTTGGAACACTTAAAGGGCTTTCTGGGACTCTCCCGTAAGCCCCTTTTTTTGTTCGTTTTTTGGATTGTGGCTTAATGCTTTCTCGTTGGTTCCCCGCCGCTATCAATACCCGTCCCACCGAATGGAGCCGCGCCGCCATCGGCATGGCGTTGGGGACGATGTTCAGTGTCTGGTCATGTGGTCAGGTCTTTGGCCTTGAGGTGGCGCAACACCTGATCGGCCCCCTCGGCGCCTCGGCCGTGCTGTTGTTTGCCGTGTCCTCGGGCGCCCTCGCCCAGCCCTGGTCGATTGTCGGCGGTTACCTGTGTGCGTCGGTCGTGGCACTGCTGGTGGCCCATGTAATGGGGCGGACCCTGGGCAGCGCCTGCCTGGCGGCCGGCATGGCGCTGGTGTTGATGTGTTGGCTGCGTTGCCTGCACCCGCCGGCAGGCGCCCTGGCGGCGACGTTGGTACTGGCGGATCCGTCCATCATTGCATTGGACTGGCAGGCCGTCGGCGCGGCCATGCTGGCCGGCTCCGGGTTGCTCGTCTTTGCGCTGGCCTACAACAACCTGACCCGGGTGCGCTATCCCAAGCGTGCCAGCGAGCCGGCAGCCGTCATACCGGCTGACCACCCGCCCGTCGATCGACAGGCCATCACCGCCGAAGACCTGAAACTGGCCCTGGCGGAAATGGAGGCCTTCTTCGACGTCACCCCGGAAGATCTCGAACAATTGATCCACGTCAGCGAGCGAAATGCCAAGCGCCGCAGCATCACGGAGGTCCTTTCGGGTCGCGGCTGAGCCTGTGGCTGCTATAAATATGCAGACAGGACCTGCACGTATCCCGGTTGTGCAAGGCAAATTTGCACTGGTACGATCCTGAACGGGTACGCGCGACACAATTCATAAAAAACAATAAAAGCAGGGAGTTAGCGATGACAGCTCAGGTTTCATCCCAAGCTGCGGAAACCCTCGAATCCGTGGCCCATGAGGTGCTGGTCGACGTTCGTAATCACATTGGCCACTTGACCCTGAACCGCCCCGCCGGCCTCAATGCCCTCACCCTGGGCATGGTGCGCAGCTTGCAGCAACAACTCGATACTTGGGCAGTCGACCCACAGATCCGCGCCGTGGTATTGCGGGGCGCGGGCGACAAGGCCTTCTGCGCCGGCGGTGATATCCGCTCGCTGTACGACAGCCACAAGCAGGGCAACACCCTGCATGAAGATTTCTTCGTCGAGGAATACGCCCTCGACCTGACGATCCACCACTACCGCAAACCGATCCTCGCCTTGATGGACGGCTTCGTCCTGGGCGGCGGCATGGGGCTGGTGCAAGGCGCCGACCTGCGGGTCGTGACCGAACGCAGCCGCCTGGGCATGCCGGAAGTGGCCATCGGTTATTTCCCGGACGTGGGTGGCAGCTATTTCCTGCCACGCATTCCCGGTGAGTTGGGGATCTACCTGGGGGTCAGCGGTGTACAGATCCGTGCCGCCGACGCGTTGTATTGCGGGCTCGCCGACTGGTACCTCGACAACCACAAGCTCAACCAGCTCGACGAACGTCTCGATCGGCTTGAGTGGCACGACACGCCGCTCAAGGACCTGCAAAGCCTGCTGGCCAAACTCGGCCAGCAACAGCTCCCTGCGCCCCCCCTGGCCGACTTGCGGCCGGCCATTGACCATTTCTTTGGCTTGCCCGACGTGCCCAGCATGGTCGAGCAGTTGCGTCAGGTCACTGTCGCCAACAGCCACGAATGGGCGCTGAAGACCGCTGACCTGCTGGACAGCCGCTCGCCCCTGGCTATGGCCGTGACCCTGGAAATGCTGCGGCGCGGCCGGCATTTGAGCCTGGAAGACTGTTTTGCCCTGGAACTGCACCTGGACCGGCAATGGTTCGAACGCGGCGACCTGATCGAAGGCGTGCGCGCCTTGCTGATCGACAAAGACAAGAACCCGCGCTGGAACCCGCCGACCCTGGAGGCGCTGGACGCCGACCATGTGGCGAGTTTCTTCGACGGCTTCGACCACCACGGGAACTGAGCCATGCACGACCTCGAACTGACCGAAGAACAAGTGATGATCCGCGACATGGCCCGGGACTTCGCCCGAGGTGAAATCGCCCTCCATGCCCAGGCGTGGGAAAAGGCTGGCTGGATTGACGACGGCCTGGTGGCGAAGATGGGCGAACTGGGCCTGTTGGGAATGGTGGTGCCGGAAGAATGGGGCGGCACCTACGTCGATTACGTGGCCTATGCCCTGGCGGTGGAGGAAATCTCCGCGGGCGACGGTGCCACCGGGGCGTTGATGAGCATCCACAACTCGGTGGGTTGCGGGCCGGTCCTGAATTTTGGCACCGATGAACAAAAACAGACCTGGCTGGCCGAGCTCGCCAGTGGCCAGGCCATTGGCTGCTTCTGTCTGACCGAACCCCAGGCCGGCTCCGAGGCCCACAACCTGCGCACCCGGGCCGAACTGCGCGATGGCCAGTGGGTCATCAACGGCGCCAAGCAGTTCGTCAGCAATGGCAAACGGGCGAAACTGGCAATTGTGTTTGCCGTGACGGATCCGGAGCTGGGCAAAAAAGGCATTTCGGCGTTCCTGGTGCCCACCGATACACCAGGGTTCATCGTCGACCGCACCGAACACAAGATGGGCATCCGTGCCTCGGACACCTGCGCGGTCACCTTGAGCAACTGCACCGTCCCCGAGGCCAACCTGCTGGGCGCTCGCGGCAAAGGCCTGGCGATTGCGCTCTCCAACCTGGAAGGCGGCCGCATCGGCATCGCGGCGCAAGCCCTGGGCATCGCGCGCGCAGCGTTTGAAGCGGCGCTGGCCTACGCGCGCGATCGCGTGCAGTTCGACAAGCCGATCATCGAGCACCAAAGCATCGCCAACCTGCTGGCCGACATGCACACCCGCATCAACGCCACCCGCCTGCTGATCCTCCACGCCGCCCGCCTGCGCAGCGCCGGCAAGCCATGCCTGTCGGAGGCTTCCCAGGCCAAGCTGTTTGCCTCGGAAATGGCCGAGAAGGTCTGCTCCTCGGCCATACAGATTCATGGTGGGTACGGGTACCTCGAGGATTATCCGGTGGAGCGCTACTACCGCGATGCGCGGATTACCCAGATCTATGAGGGGTCGAGCGAAATACAACGGATGGTCATTGCCCGGGAGTTAAAGAACTACCTGGTGTGATGGCTGAAAAAGCATCGCGAGCAAGCTCGCTCCCACAGGTTTGGTGGTGTATGCAGATGCTGAATACACTTCAGATCCCATGTGGGAGCGGGCTTGCTCGCGAAAGCGCTGGGTCAGCTTGCATCAATGTTGAATGTGCCACCGCCTTCGCGAGCAAGCCCGCTCCCACACTGAGTCTTAGGCGAACATAAATTTTGTGTTCACTGCAGATCCACTGTGGGAGCGAGCTTGCTCGCGATGGCGTCAGTAAGGACACCGCATTACTTGTCCTGAAACTCCGCCGCACGCTTGGCCACGAACGCCGCCATGCCTTCCTTCTGATCCTGCGTCGCAAACGCCG
Source organism: Pseudomonas sp. FSO-7 (assembly GCF_059579345.1). Classification (NCBI taxonomy): domain Bacteria; kingdom Pseudomonadati; phylum Pseudomonadota; class Gammaproteobacteria; order Pseudomonadales; family Pseudomonadaceae; genus Pseudomonas; species Pseudomonas sp. FSO-7. The sequence goes on from NZ_CM184193.1 coordinate 3,425,698, forward strand.
CGTGGAATACCCGGCGCTCGAAACGTACGCCTTCAGACAGGCTGACCTCAAAGGCGCGGTTGACGCTTTCCTTGACCATCATGCTGATGGGCACCGACTTGGAGGCAATCAACGCTGCGGTTTTCAGCGCATCGTCCAGCAGCTCATCGGCTGGTACGATCCGCGCGACGATACCGCAACGCTCGGCTTCCACCGCGTCGATAAAGCGCCCGGTCAGGCACATTTCCATGGCCTTGGCCTTGCCTACCGCCCGGGTCAGGCGCTGGGTGCCGCCCATGCCCGGCAGCACGCCGAGGTTGATTTCCGGCTGGCCGAACTTGGCATTGTCGCCGGCCAGGATGAAATCGCACATCAACGCCAGTTCGCAGCCACCGCCCAGGGCAAAACCGTTCACCGCCGCGATGATCGGTTTGCGACGGTTGGCCACGCGGTCACTGTCGCTGAACAGGTCGTCCAGGTAGATCTGTGGGTAGGTCAGCTCGGCCATTTCCTTGATGTCGGCACCGGCGGCGAAGGCTTTTTTCGAGCCCGTCAGCACGATGCAGCCAATCCTCGGATCCGCCTCCAGGCTATCCAGCGCCTGGTTCAGCTCGCTGACGATCTGCGCATTCAAGGCGTTCAACGCCTGGGGACGGTTAAGGGTGATCAGGCCGACGCGGTCCTTGATCTCCAATAAAATCGTTTCGTAGCTCATGCAGGACTCCTGTTCAAAGATTGCGCGAAATGACCATGCGCTGAATGTCGCTGGTGCCTTCGTAGATCTGGCAGACCCGCACGTCGCGGTAGATGCGCTCCAGCGGGAAGTCGTTGAGGTAACCGTAACCGCCCAGGGTCTGCAACGCCATGGAGCAGACTTTTTCGGCCATTTCCGAGGCGAACAGCTTGGCCATGGACGCCTCCACCAACGCCGGCTGGCCATTGTCCCGCAGGGCGGCGGCGTGGTGCACCATTTGCCGGGCCACGGCGATCTGGGTCGCCATGTCCGCCAGGCGGAACGCCACGGCCTGGTGCTCGATGATCGGTTTGCCGAAACTGGAGCGTTCCCGGGCATAGTCACGGGCAGCCTCGAACGCAGCGCGGGCCATGCCCACCGCTTGCGCCGCGATGCCCACCCGGCCGCCTTCCAGGTTCGCCAGGGCGATCTTGTAGCCTTCGCCCTCCTCCCCCAGGCGATTAGCCAGCGGCACCTTCACATCCTCAAAGAGGATCTGGCAAGTGTCGGACGCGTGCTGGCCAAGTTTGTCTTCGACCCGCGCCACACTGTAGCCCGGCGAATCGGTTGGCACGATGAACGCACTGATGCCACGCTTGCCGGCGCTCGGATCGGTCACCGCAAACACAATCACCACCCCGGCGTTCTGTCCGGAGGTGATGAACTGCTTGCAACCGTTGAGCACGTAATGATCGCCCTCCAGCCGCGCCCGGGTCTTGAGGCTGCTGGCGTCCGAGCCGGCCTGGGGCTCGGTCAGGGCGAAGGCGCCAAGCATCGCGCCGCTGGCCAGGGGCGTAAGGAATGTAGCCTTCTGCTCATCAGTGCCGAACTTGAGGATCGGCACGCAACCTACCGAGTTATGCACGCTCATGATGGTCGAGCACGCGCCGTCGCCGGCGGCGATTTCCTCCAGGGTCATGGCATAGGCCAGGTAACCGGTGTCACAGCCGCCCCACTGCTCTGGCACCAGCATGCCAAAGAACCCCAGTTCGGCCATTTCAGCGATGGCTTCCCGGGGGAAACGGTGCTCACGGTCCCACTCGGCGGCGAACGGTTTCAGGCGTTCCTGGGCGAACTGTCGGGCCATGTCGCGGATTTGGGTCTGTTCTTCAGTCGGGAGCATGGTGGTTCCTTAATACAGGCATTCAACAGCCATGGCCGTGGCTTCGCCGCCGCCGATGCAAATGGCCGCGACGCCGCGCTTGAGACCCTTCTGGCGCAGGGCCGATAGCAGGGTCACCAGGATCCGTGCGCCAGAGGCGCCAATCGGATGGCCCAGCGCGCAGGCGCCGCCGTGGACATTGACCTTGTCATGGGCGATTTCCAGCTTGTCCATGGTCACCAGCCCTACCACGGCAAAGGCCTCGTTGACTTCAAAGAGGTCGACCTGGTCCAGCGACCAACCGGTCTTGTGCATCAGTTTCTTCACGGCACCAATCGGCGCGGTGGGAAACAGGCTCGGGGTATCGGCAAACGCCGCGTGACCGTGAATCACCGCCAAAGGCTTGAGGCCGCGCTGGACCGCTTGGCTCTGGCGCATCAGCACCAGGGCGGCGGCACCGTCGGAAATGGAGCTGGCGTTGGCCGCCGTCACCGTGCCGCCCTCGCGGAACGCCGGCTTGAGCGAGGCGATCTTGTCGATCCGTGCTTTCGGTGGTTGCTCGTCGTGGCGAATGGTCACTTGTTCCTTGCCGACCATGACCTGAAGCGGCACGATCTCGGCGTCGAAACTGCCGTCCTTGATCGCCTGCTGGGCGCGGGTGGTGGACGCAATAGCGAAGGCGTCCTGAGCCTCGCGACTGAAACCGTTGGCCTCGGCGCAATCTTCAGCGAAGGTGCCCATCAGCCGACCTTTGTCGTAGGCGTCTTCCAGGCCGTCGAGGAACATGTGGTCAAGCACCCGGCCATGGCCCATGCGGTAACCGCCACGGGCGCGATCCAGCAGGTACGGCGCGTTGGACATGCTTTCCATGCCGCCAGCCACCACCACCTCGGCACTGCCGGCGATGAGCATGTCATGGGCCAGGATCGCCGCTTCCATGCCCGAACCGCACATCTTGTTGAGCGTGGTGCAGCGGGTTGACTTGTCGAGCCCAGCGCCCAGCGCGGCCTGACGTGCCGGTGCCTGGCCCTGGCCAGCGGCGAGCACGCAACCGAACAGCACTTCTTCAACCGCACCCGGTGCGATTCCGGCACGCTCGACGGCGGCCTTGATCGCGGCGGAGCCCAGTTGCGGGGCGGTAAGGCTTTTCAGTTCGCCCTGGAAACCGCCCATGGGGGTGCGGACGGCACTGACGATGACAATAGGATCGTTGGACATCATGAATCCTCCTGACTTATTGGGCGGCCATACGCAAGGCGCCGTCGAGACGGATCACCTCGCCGTTGAGCATGCTGTTCTCAATGATATGCCGGACCAGCGCTGCGTACTCGGAAGGTTTCCCAAGGCGCGGCGGAAACGGCACGCCGGCGGCCAGGGAGTCGCGCACTTGCGGGGTCATGCCGGCCATCATCGGGGTTTCGAAGATACCCGGCGCGATGGTCATCACCCGGATACCGAAGCGCGCCAGTTCACGGGCGGCCGGCAACGTCAGGCTGGCGATGGCGCCTTTGGAGGCCGCATAGGCGGCCTGGCCGATCTGGCCGTCGAAGGCCGCTACCGAAGCGGTGTTGATGATCACGCCACGTTCGCCGTCGGCGTTGGCCTCGGTTTCGGCAATGGCCGCAGCCGCCAGGCGCAGCAGGTTGAAGCTGCCGATCAGGTTGACATTGATCACTTGGCTGAAGCTGGCCAGCGCGTGGGGGCCGTTCTTGCCGAGGATCTTCTCGCCGCGCACGATACCGGCGCAATTCACCAAACCATTAAGGCCACCGAACGCATCGACGGTAGCCTTGACCGCGGCTTCAGCAGCCGCCTCGTTGCTGATGTCCGCCACCACGCTCTGGCAGCCCAGCTTCTGCGCTTGGGCAGCTACGGCGTCGGCGTTGAGGTCCACCAGCATCACTTTGGCGCCAGCCTTGACCAGCATTTCACCGGTGGCCGCGCCGAGGCCGGAAGCACCGCCGCTGACGAGGAAAATCTTGTTGTCGATCTGCATCATGGTTTCCTTGGGTTCAAGCTGAAACGTTGTGCGCCAAAGTCTCTTGAACCTTGGCGATCTCCTGGTTGCGCAAGATAAAGCGCTGCAACTTGCCGCTTGGGGTTTTCGGCAAGTCGCTGACAAATTCGATTTCACGGGGATAGGCATGGGCCGCCAGGCGCTGGCGCACGTGTAGGCGCAGTTCCTCGGCCAGCTCCGGTGAGGCGCGGTATTGGGTGCTGAGCACCACGAAGGCCTTCACCAACTCGGTGCGTTCCGGATCAGGCTTGCCGATCACCGCCGCTTCCACCACGGCCGGGTGTTCGATCAGCGCGCTTTCCACGTCGAACGGACCGACCCGGTAGCCGGAGGTGGTGATCACATCGTCGCTGCGGCCGACGAAGCTGATGCTGCCGTCCGGGTTCAGTTCCACGGTGTCGCCGCTCAAGTAGTAATCACCGACGAAGGCCTTGGTCGGCGCGCCTTGGTAACCGGCGAACCAGCACATGGGTGACTGGCTGCGGTCCACCGCGAGAATGCCCGGCTGGCCCACGCCCAACTCGCGCTGGTTTTCATCCAGCACGACGATCCGGTGGCCCGGCGAGGCGAAACCGGCAGCGCCCAAGTGCACTGGGTGCTCCAGCCCATGGTGGTTGCACAGCACCATGCCCAGTTCGGTCTGGCCGTAATGGTCGTGGATGACCACGTCCAGGTTGTCGGCGAACCAACGGATCACCTCCGGGTTCAACGGCTCGCCAGCGCTGCTGACGATGCGCAGCTTGCCCTTGATCGAGCGGGCAAACTGCTCGCCGCCAGCAATCAACAGGCGATACGCCGTGGGCGAGCCGGTCAGGTTGGTGATGGCGTATTTGTTGATGATCCGGCAGGTGCTTTCCAGGGTGAACGGGCCATCGTAGAACGTGATGGGATGCCCCATGGCCAGCGGCCCGGTCACACCAAAATAGATGCCATAGGCCCAACCCGGGTCGGCGACGTTCCAGAACGCGTCCTCAGGGCGCAGGTCCACCGCGTCGCGCATGTAGCTCTGGAACGCCACGATGGCCTTGAGCGGCACCGACAACGCTTTGGCCGGCCCTGTGGTGCCGGAGGTGAACATCAGCAGGAACGGGTCTTCGCCGGTGAGCATCAGCGGTTCGCACTGGTTGGAGTGGTTCGCCACTTCGGCCCAGAAACTGTAGTCGCCGCGCACGATGCCCTGGCCCTTTTCGCCGCCCACCGTGACGATGGTGGGGCAATCGGCGACTTCGTTGAGCTTGGGACGGTTGACGGCGTCGGTGACGACGACTCGCGCGCCCGAACTGCCGAGGCGGTGCTCGATGGCCTTGGGCCCGAACGCGGTGAACAGCGGTTGATACACCGCTCCGATGCGCCAGGTGGCGAGTACCACGATCAAGAGCTCTGCGGTGCGCGGCAGCAGGCCGGCCACTTTGTCGCCCCGGCCGACGCCTTGGGCGCGCAGAAAGTTGGCGAACCGCGCGGCGTTGTCCTGCAGGTCACGGTAGGTCCAGGTGGCTTCGCTGCCGTCACGGCCCTCCCAGAACAAGGCGATGCGACCCGGCAATGCATGCCGGTCACAACACTCGACACAGGCATTGAGTGCCTCGAGCGAGCCGTGCAGCGCAGCATTGACGGTGTGCAGGTAATCGAACTGCGACGTGGCGGACGAATAATCGCGCATGACCAGAATCCCTCTGTACTTTTTATTGGTTGGGGGAACCGTGAAGAGCAGGCAAATACTCGCGCCGAAGGACGGTGGCGGCAATGGTCAAAGCCATCAAGTTGCTTGACTGGTTTGGCCATGGTTCGAGGGATGTGGTGCCCGTCAGGCCGTCATCGCGAGCAAGCTCGCTCCCACAGGGGATTGGTGGTGGGCCTAGATTCTGTGAACGCCCAAGCACCCTGTGGGAGCGAGCTTGCTCGCGATGGCGGCGGTCCAGCCGCTACAAGGGCTGCTTCCAGGCAAATGAATAAACCTTTTCCGGCGCCGGGGATTGGCAGCGCTGGTTGTCAGCATCAGCCCCCACCAGGAACCACTCAGCCCGAGAAGTATTCCCAACCCGACGCGCCTTTTGCGGGTCGTAGCAGCGGGCCATGTCCCGCCCAGGCACCAGGGCAAAGGCCTGGGGGTGGCTGCGCAGCCAGATGGCGGAGCGTTCCAGGGACTGGCGGTCATGGAAGCCAAAATGCACGATGGGTTGCCGGGCGAACAACCAATGGCCCTCGCGCCATCCCACGAGCACCAACTCGGCATTCGAAGTCAGCCCCGCGACATCACGCATCAAGGTCTGGTGGGGGTTGACGCCTTCCCGGTGGGGCTCGATGAAGCCGCGCACAAACCAGGCGCCCAACCACAACACCGTCAAGGCAGCGAATACCACCCTGCCCCTCGGCCGCTGGCTGAACCAGCGGCGCAGCATCCACGGCACAAGCGGCGCCACCAGCAGGATCAAGGCCGGCAACGCGGGAAAGATATACAGTTTGCGCTTGCCACTGCTCAAGCTGAAGAACAGCAGCACCAGAACCACCCACCCCAGCAACACCAGCACCCGACCGTCGTGCTTGAGCAACTGCCTGCGCCAGGCCGGCACCAGCCATGGCAGCATGAAAAAGATCGGCAGCCAGTACTTCGGAATCACCTGGACGAAGAAATACCAGAAAGGTTCGCGGTGCTCCCAGGCATTGGCATAACGCCCCGCCGTCTGCTTCAGCAGGATCTCCTGGGCATACGCCAGGCTGTCGGAGCTGCCCTGCCAGACGATCCACAATAAAGGCCCGAGCCACAGGGCGATGGCCGCCAGCGCCACAATCAGCCCCAACCACCAGGCCCCCGCCTTGCCCGGCATCGACACCAGGCCTTTCCACCCTCGGCGCAGCCCATAGGCATAGGGAATCAGCATCAACACCGGCAGGAAACCCACGCCTTTGCTGATGATCCCCAGCCCCATCGCCCCACAGGCCAGGTAATACCAGCGCCACGCCGGGCCGAGCAGCAAATGCCGACACAAGCCATAGATCCCCAGGATGGTCCAGAGCGCAAGAAAACCATCGATCTGCCCGGTGCGCAGGATGCTGTAGGTCTGGTAGGTGGCGAGAAACAAGAGTGCGGCGATCACTCCCACGCGTCGCCCCCACAAGCGCCGGCCCAGGTCATACAGACACGCGGTGGTGACAGCGCCGGCCAGCAGCGCGGGCAGGTACAGGGCGACTTTCGGCAGGTGGGTCAGTTGCACGAACGACGCCACCGCCCACATGAACAGCGGCGGTTTGTCGGCGTAGATTTCCCCGGCGCGATGGGGAATGAACCATGAGCCGTTCTGCAGCATCTCCAGGGCAACGCCGAGGAAGCGCTCTTCATCGACGTTCATCGGTTGGCGCCAACCCAAGCCGGCACCCACCATGATCAAGGCCAACACCACCAGTGCCAGAAGCTCCAGGCGCGGGGAGGACAATCGTATCCGCACCGTCTCAGCCCTTCTCGGCGAGTTCGCGGTTTTCCTGCCCGTGATGCTTGGCGATCAACTGCAAGTTGCGCAGATAAACAATGAAGCCAAAGGACTGGCCAACAATGAACACCGGGTCTTCGCGGTAGATGGCATAGGCCAGCAACAGCGCGCTACCGATGATGCTCAGGTACCAGAAACCCACGGGTATCACGCTGCGCTTCTTGTACTCGCTGTACAGCCATTGCAGGGCAAAACGCCCGGTGAACGCCAATTGTCCCCCGAAGCCAACGGCCAGCCACAACGTTTCTCTGCCCATGTCACACCTCGGTTTCTTGCGCGTTGATATCCAGGCGGGTGCGCTTTATCAGCCACCACACCCCGAACAGATCGACAATGCCCACCAGCGCCCGGTCGAGGTTGCCGTAATTGGACACCCCGGCCCCGCGCTCACGGTGATTCACCGGGTGCACCAACATCCGGCCGTTGTGACGGCGGATCAGCGCCGGGATAAAACGGTGCATGTGATCGAAATACGGCAGGCGCAGAAACGCCTCGCGCTCGATCAATTTGATGCCGCAGCCGGTATCGGGCGTCTGGTCCTTGAGCAGACTGGCCCGCAGTTTATTGGCGAACCGTGAGGCCCACCGCTTGCTCGCCGTGTCCCGGCGGTTGACGCGATGCCCCGCCACCAGCTTGACGCCGGCAGGCGTGCCCTCCGAACCGCGTACCAGGTCGAGCATCTTCGGCAGGTCGGCCGGGTCGTTCTGCCCGTCGCCGTCCAAGGTTGCCAGCCAATGCCCGCGGGCCACTTCAGCCGCGTGGTAGATCGAGGTGCTCTGCCCGAGGGAACGGGCATGGCTGAGCACCCGTAACTGGCGATAGCCACTGCCTTGCAACGCCCGCAGTTCAGCGGCGGTGGCGTCGGTGCTGCCATCGTCGACCACGATGACTTCAAAAGCCACGTCGGCCAGCGCCGCCCGTACTTCTTCCAGCAGCGCAATGAGGTTGCCGGCTTCGTTCTTTGCCGGAATCAGGACCGACACATAAAGGGTTTCGTGCATGACGCTCCAATAAACAGCTGAGGGGTTAAACGCGGTAGTACTCGCGGTACCAATCGACAAACGACTGCACGCCGACGGGCACCGCAACCTGTGGGCGAAACCCTATGTGTTCTTCCAGTTCACGTGTGTCCGCCCACGTGTCGACCACGTCACCCGGTTGCAACGGCAGGAAATGCTTGATCGCGGGAATGCCCAGGGCCTCTTCCAGGCACTCGACAAACTGCAAGAGCTTCACCGGCGCGCCGAAGCCGATGTTGTAGAGCTTGTGGCGCACGCCCGCTTCCTTGGCCGGCGGCCGCGGCAACAACCGCACCAGGCCTTCGACGATGTCGTCGATGTAGGTGAAGTCCCTCGACATGGCGCCGTCGTTGTAAAGATCAATGGCGCGACCGTTGAGGATGGCCTCGGTGAATTTGAACGGCGCCATGTCGGGCCGTCCCCAAGGTCCATAGACGGTAAAAAACCGCAGGCCGGTGGTGGGAATCCCGTAGAGATGCGAGTAAGCGTGGGCCATCAGTTCATTGGCGCGCTTGGTTGCGGCATAAAAAGACACCGGCTGATCCACCGAATCGGTGGTGGCATACGGCAGGCGGTCGTTCAAGCCATACACCGAGCTGCTCGAGGCGAACACCAGGTGCGCCGGCCGATGGGCACGGCAGGCTTCCAACACGTTGAGGAATCCCACCAGGTTGCTTTGGGCGTACAGGTCGGGATTATCGATGGAATAGCGCACACCGGCCTGGGCCGCCAGGTGAACGACGTACTCGAATGGGTTTTGCGCAAACACGTCCAGCAGCGCCTGCTTATCGGCCACGTCCAGTCGCAGGAAGCGGAAGTTGCGGTATTCGGCCAACAACGCCAGCCGTGCCTGCTTCAGCTCGACGCTGTAGTAGCTGTTGAGGTTGTCGATGCCGATGACCTGATGGCCCTCGCGGCACAACCGCCTGGCCGTATGAAAACCGATAAACCCTGCGGCGCCGGTGACCAATACGCTCATACACAGCCCAAAACGGTCACGTGCATACACTACCCTGATGGATGGCCCGGCTTTTCCGGCGCCTGCACAGGCTTGTATCAAAGAAAAATGACGGTTTTATGAGCGTGCCGAACAAAGCCCCCCTTGTGGGAGCGAGCTTGCTCGCGATGGCGGTGTGTCAGTCAACATCAATGCAGCTGATCCGACGCTATCGCGAGCAAGCTCGCTCCCACAGGGGTTCTTGGATCAGTCGGACTCGTTGAGAATCAAGCTGCGATAATGCCCCGGGTTGGACCCGGACCATTTGCGAAACGCCTTGTAGAAGGAACTGGCATCGGCAAAGCCCAGGCGCGAGGCGATTTCGACGAAGCTGATGGAGGGTTCGGCCAGCCAGGAGATCGCCAACTCCTTGCGCACGCTGTCCTTGAGGCCTTGGTAGGTCTGGCCCTCCTCCGCCAGGCGGCGGCGCAGGGTCGAGGCGGACACGCACAACTGTTGGGCCAGGGCCTCGGTTTCCGGCCACTGTTCGGCAGGCAATTGCCGCAGGTCGTGGCGGATACGGCTGGCCAGGCTTTGCGGGTTGCGGTATTTGACCAGGATGTTGGCCGGGGCCAGGGCCAGGAAACGCTTGAGCTCATCGGCGTTGCGCCGGATGGGCTGGTCGAGGCATTCGGCAGCGAAAATCATCCGGGTACGGGGCCGGTCAAAGCGCAGGTTCTGGGAGAACATCACCCGGTAGTCGTCGCAGAAATCCGGCGCCGGGCAGCGCAGCTCGACGGAAAGAATGGGAATGCGCCGCCCGGCCAGCCAGCAAGCCACGCCATGGACGATCATCCAGTAAGTGAAATAGGTAAAGGCCCGGCGCGGGGCCTGGTCATCTTCCAGCAGCACAATCTCCGCCAGACTTTGCTGGCGCATCCACTGGGCCGGCAGGTGCTCGAGCATCAGCGACAGAAACCCCAGCCCCGCCGTCAAACCGCTCGCCAGCGTGGGCTGGGCCATAGCGCACTGGCAGAGAAACGCCAGGCTGCCGGACTTGAGTTTGCGCGGGTCCATGCCGAAAAACTCGTCATCCAGGCGCTGGGCCAGCAAACGCCAGAGCCGCGCATAGGCATGGGCCGGGACCCGCGCCTGGGCGTCGTCAAGCAGCGCCGGATCTATGCCGACCTTGCTCAGGACCTCCTCGGTAGCCGCCCCTGGGGCGCAGCTTTGCAGCAACGCCTCACGCACCAGCTGGATGGAGATGGTGTCTTTTTCCGACATGGCGCGGGTGTTCACAGGATCCGGTAAAGCAGCCGTTCGATCCGCACCCGGCTGACCCGTTTCAGGAACCGGGCCACAGCCTCGGGGTAATCCGGCAAGGTTTCCAGGTCCAGGTAACGCTCGATCCGGCGGGTGTGGCGGTAGATCTGCTCAAGTTCGGCCTGGCGCGGCGCCAGCAGCTCGCCCTTGGGGTCGTCCAGCAACAGCGCGTTTTCCAGGTCCAGGCGAAAGGCCCGCGGGTTGAGGTTGTTGCCGGTCAGCAAGGTGTAGCGCTCGTCGACCCACATACCCTTGAGGTGATAGGTGTTGTCCCCGTCACGCCAGAGGTGCAGGTTCAATTGACCGCTGTCGATCGCGCGCTGATGCCGTTTGGCGAAGCGTCGCAGGCTGATTTCGTAGAGGTATGGCAGCGCCGCGATGATCTTGAACGGTTCGCTTGGCGGAATGTAGAAATCGTTGGCGGTCTTGTCGCCGACGATGATGTCGATCTTGACCCCGCGGGCCAGGGCGCGGTTGAGCTCCCGGGTCACGGCCAGGGGCAGGTTGAAATACGGTGTGCAGATGGTCAGTTGCTGGCGGCTGCTGGCGATCAGTTCACCGATCACCCGGCTCAACGGATTGTTCTTGCCCACACCCAGCAACGGGCTCACCGACAGGCCGCTCTTGTCGAGGCTGCCGACGCTGGTGTCATAGGTCGCGTATTTGAGACGGCTGCGCAGGTCACCGATGTCCTTGCGCAAACTGCGGGTGCTGGGCAGGTTCGGCAGGTCCAGGCGATGCACGGCCCGGGAGGTGATCAGGCCGTGCTGCACCAGGTGATGCATCGAGTCGGCCAGTGCCGTGTTCTGCAACAGGTGATAGCGGTCGTAGCGGTATTTGTCGAACTTGTGCAGGTAGACGTTATTCAGGCTGGCACCGCTGTAGAGCACACAGTCATCGATCACGAAACCTTTCAAATGCAGCACGCCGAACAGTTCGCGGGTCTGCACCGGCACGCCGTAGATCGGCACTTCGCTGGCATGGGTGCGGGTCTGCTCTTGGTACCACGCCGAGTTGCCCGGCTGCTTCTTGGCGCCGATCAATCCGCGCTGGGCCCGTAGCCAATCCACCACCACGACCACGTCCAGTTCCGGACGCGCCGCTTTGGCGGCATGCAGGGCATCGAGGATTTCCTGGCCGGCCTCGTCCTGTTGCAGGTACAGGGCGACGATGTAGATGCGCTGGGTGGCCTGGGCGATTTTCTCCAGCAGGCAACGGCGGAACTGGGCAGCGCCATCGAGGATGGTCACCGCGTCGGCGGTCAGTGCAAAGCTGCGCAACTTGGGCAGCAGGGAGCGTTTGAAGAGCGACGGCATAGGGCTCGCAAAAGGTCGATTCCAAAGAACGCATGAGCTTACACCATGGATGGGTTCGGGTCTTCCTGTCGTCAAGAAAAAAGACTTGACCAAGGAGAACGATCATTCTACTTTCGCCCCATGAACGAAATCACTGGTAATGAAACACGAGACATCATCCTCGATGTCGCCGAAAAGTTGATCTATAGAAGTGGCATCGCCGCCACCGGCATGGATCTTCTGGTGAAAACCGCTGGCGTCTCCAGGAAAAGTGTCTATCGCTACTTCACCAACAAGGACGACCTGATCGTGGCCGCCCTCAAGCGGCGAGACGAGCGCTGGATGCACTGGTTCAGCAGCGAAGTGGACAAGGCGCCCACGCCGACTGCGCGGCTGCTCAACCTGTTTACCGTGCTCAAGGGCTGGTTCGACAGCGAAGGTTTTCGCGGCTGTGCCTTCATCAATACCAGCGGCGAAACCGGCAATCCGCAGGACCCGGTGCGCCAGGTGGCGAAGATGCACAAACAGAAATTGCTCGATTACGTGACCCGGCTGTGCGTCGAACAAGGCGTCGAAGACCCGGACGCCCTGGCCCGCCAACTGCTGATTCTGATCGACGGCGCCATTACCGTGGCGCTGGTCATGGGTGACCACAGCGCGGCTGATCACGCCCAGGACATGCTGAAGATATTGCTACACGCCTGACCCGTTGAACCCTGTGCCATTCATCAACTCATTGGAGATTCGCCATGTCTGCCTCTTCTGAAGTTCGTCCGCCGTTGCCACCGTTCACCCGTGAATCGGCAATCGAGAAAGTTCGCCTGGCCGAAGACGGCTGGAACTCTCGCGACCCGCAAAAAGTGTCCCTGGCCTACACACTGGATACCCAATGGCGTAACCGCGCCGAATTCGCTCACAACCGCGAAGAAGCCAAGGCGTTCCTGACCCGCAAGTGGGCCAAGGAATTGGATTACCGGCTGATCAAGGAACTCTGGGCCTTCACCGATAACCGCATCGCCGTGCGCTACGCCTACGAATGGCACGACGACTCGGGCAACTGGTTCCGCTCCTACGGCAATGAAAACTGGGAGTTCGACGAGCAAGGCCTGATGTACAACCGCTACGCCTGCATCAACGACATGCCGATCAAGGAAAGCGAGCGCAAGTTTCGCTGGCCCCTGGGTCGCCGGCCGGACGATCATCCTGGCTTGTCTGAGTTGGGACTGTAATTTCCGCGACTGACCCATCGCTATCGCGAGCAGGCTCGCTCCCACATTTGGATTTCAGCGAACACACCTGTTGCGTCCGCCATAGATCCCCTGTGGGAACGAGCTTGCTCGCGATAGCGTTGGATCAGTGGCATTGATGTTGACTGACCCACCGCTATCGCGGGCAAGCTCGCTCCCACAATAAAGCGCTGGAGCACACAACAGCGCCAGACCAGCGGCCCCTCCAACAGGCTTGACCCACATGCCGCCAGGCATCACATTGCCTGGGCCGGCGATAAGCTCGCTGTTTCGTTGTGCAGCAGACTTTGTGGAGCCCATGACCGCGTCGATCCCGATCCGTCCCCCCTGCCCGCCCGGCGTCTGCGATTGCGGGCGTGATGCCTTGCTGCAAGCGCCTGGCAGCGACCTGCGCATCCTGTGCCTGAATCGCCAGGAGGAAAAACGCCTGCTCGAGCGCCTGGAGAACATCCAGAGCCTCGACGAACTCCAGCGCCTGCAACAACGCCTGTATGAAAACCTGGGGATCCGCCTGCGCGTCGAGCCTGGCTACAACGAAGTGCGGACCATGCGCGGCATCGCCATCGAATTCCAGGATCAGCCCGGCCTGTGCCGCAAGATTCGCCAGTCGATTCCCGCCGCCATCCGCCGTGGGCTGGAAAAACGCCCCGAGATCGCCTGGCGGCTGCTGGATGCCCACGATCTGTTTCGCGACATCTGAACCCAGTCAGCTCCCTCCCTGGAGCGGCACATCGGTCTAGAAATCCACCGTCGCGGAAAGCAGGTAGGTGCGCGGGGTCGACAGCGTCAAGCCCGGCTCACTGTCATCCGACGCGCCGGCCGAACTCCAGTAGCGCTTGTCCGCCACGTTTTCGATGTTGGCCCGCAGGGTGATGTTTTTTTCGTCGACCTTGAACCCGTAGCGGGCCCCCACATCGAAGCGCGTCCAGGCATCGATTGCCTTGGTGTTGGACTGGTCCAGGTACTGCGAGCTGGAATAAATGCCGCGACTGGTCAAGGTCAGGCCCTGTACCGTTGGCACGTCCCATTCGGCGCCGAGGTTGACGTTGTACTTCGGCGTGGCCGGTGCGCGGTTGCCATCGAAACTGCCGTCGGTGGTGTCAGTCAGTTCACTGTCGATGAACATCACGCCACCGAGCAAGCGGGTTCCCTTCAGTGGCTCGCCAAACACACTCAACTCCACGCCGGTGTTTTCACGCTTACCGTTCGGGCCGAAGACGCGTGTCGTGGCATCGGTTGCGTAAGCCGGCTGCTTGATCCGGAACACCGCGGCGGTGACGGCGAACGGGCCGGCGTCATATTTGGCGCCCACCTCGACCTGACGGCTGATGAACGGCGGGAAAATCTCATCCTCGTTCACCGACGTCGACGGCGCGATCTTGCCCTGGCTCAGGCCTTCCATGTAGTTGGCGTACAGCGACAGCTTGTCAGTCGCCTTGAACAGGATGCCGCCCGAGGGCGAAACCTTTTCCTCATCGTAGGCGGTGTCGCCCTTGACGTTATTCGTCCAGTCATCAACCTTCACCCGTTGCCAACGGGCGCCGAGGGTCAGCAGCAAGCGATCCTCGAACAACCCCAGGGTGTCGGACAGCGCCACGCCACTGAAGCGGTTCTCGGTGTAGACCTTGTCGTCCTGTCGGGTCGGGTTGCTCGGCGTCGGGGTCTGCACCGGGTCATACAGGTTGCTGCGACCGTTGGCGTAACGGGCGCCGCCATTTTCGAAATCCATGTAGAAATAGCTGGCCGCCAGGTTGACCTCATGGCTCACCGGACCGGTATGGAACCAGTTGCGCATCCCGGCCGTGGCCGTGCGGACATTTTCTTCCCGGGTAAAGTCACGGGGCTGGACAGTGAAATCCCCTGCGTCGTTGGTCACCGAAACGTTGTGCCGAAGGAAATCGTGGTCGCTTTTGCGCTCGCCAACGCCGCCGTACAGCATCACCGAATCACTGACATCGAACTCAGCGTTCACCGTGCCAAAAGTGTCCTGGGTGCGCGCCTTGCTCCACGACTGGGCGTAGTTGTCGCGCACATCACTGGCGTGAGGGATCTGGGCATTGACACCGACCTGCACGCGTTCCTGGGGCGCGTCGGTGTTGCGTTCGGTGTGGCCGATGTCCGTCGAGAGTCGCAGGCGTTCACCGCGAAAATCCAGACCCAGCACCGCCATCTCGCGATCCACGCTCTGGTGATCCCATTCGGTGTCGCCCGCCTGTTTCACGCCATTGAAACGAATCCCGAACATGTCTTCTTCACCAAAGCGCCGACCGACATCCACCGCCCCGCCAAGCTGGTTATTGGAGGCATAGCTGCCGGTGAACGAGGTGATGGGCTTGTCGGTGGCGCGCTTGGGCACCACGTTGATCCCGCCCCCCACGCTGCCACGCGGCGAGATACCGTTGATGAGCTGGCTCGGGCCCTTGAGGATGTCGACGCGTTCGGCCATCTCCATGTCGATCGTGTACGTCGGCAGGATGCCGTAGAGACCGTTGTAGGCAACATCGCTGTTGAACAGGCTGAAACCGCGAATGGTGAACTGCTCATAGCGTCCACCCGCCGGGTTGGTGGTGCGGACTGAGGGGTCGCTGGCGATCAGGTCGCCCAGGGTTCGCGCCTGCTGGTTCTTGACCGTTGTGCTGGTGTAGGTGGTCATGCTGAACGGCGTTTCCATGAAATCCCGCGAACCCAGCAAGCCTTGCGAACCACGCCGTGCCACCTGACCGCCGGCATACACTGGGCTGTCCGTCGAAGCCGTGGCACCGAGAATCGACGTGGGTTCCAGTTGCAAGCTGCCGCTTTCTGGCGCCGGCATCAGGATGTAGGCCTGCTCCCCCACCGGCTGCAATTGCAGGCCCGAACCCCGCAACAACCGGGCAAACCCCTCTTCCACCCCATACTCCCCCGAAAGCCCGGCGCTGTTGCGCCCGTTCACCAAGGCCGGATCCACCGACAGGTTGACCCCCGCCAACCCGGCAAACCGGGTCAGCGCCGCACTGAGACTGCCGGCCGGCACCTGATAACTGCGCCGGGCGGTTTCTTCGGCCAGGCTCGATGACATGAAGAATGGGCTGGCACCCAGGCTCAGCAGGAGGCTCAGGTTCAACAGCGGACGCCGGCCGGCAAAGGCCGGGCGCATACGCAAAGGGACAACTGCGGACATTGGAAAGCGCTCTCGTTTTTGTTCAGTTGCCTTGAATGACAAGCGAAACAAAAAAAGGGGACAAAAAAATGGGATCAGACCTCAAACCCCGTGGCGAGGGAGCTTGCTCCCGCTGGGGTGCGCAGCGCCCCCAACGAGGCAGACTGGATCAACCTGACACACCGCGGTGGCGGGTTTGGGGTTGCTACGCAACCCAGCGGGAGCAAGCTCCTTCGCCACAGGGGGTTACCGCAAGCCTCAGGCCAGAGTTTGACGAAGCGTCAACGTGACCCAATAACGGGTACGCATGTGCACCTCCAGCGGCAGGCTGGCGGCAAGCAGCGTGAGGATTCGATCGGTGTTGTCCAGGCGGAAGCTGCCGGTGATTCGCAGCGGTTCCAAGGTGTCGTCCCAGCGCAGCACGCCGGGGCGATAGCGGCTCAGTTCCCGCAGGAATTGCCCCAGCGGCTGGTCCTGCGCCACCAGTACCCCGTCACGCCAGCCCAGTTGTGCCACGTCGAACGCCCGCACCGGCCCCGAGCCTGAGGCCTGGACGTTGACCTGTTGGCCCTCTTGCAAACTCAGCGATGGCCCATGCAGAGGCTGCAGTTGGGCCGAACCGCTGACCACCGACACCCGGCAGTCGCCCTCACCCAAGCGCAGGCAGACTTCGCCACGATGGAGCGTGATGAGCCCATAGGGTGACTCAACGGACAGCGGCGTGCTCCCGGCGAGTTTGAGCGCGATCTCGCCGCGCACCAGCACCAGGCGCCGTGCCTGGAGGTCCAGGTCGACGGCGCTGTCGGTGTTCAGTTGCAGCGCACTGCCATCGATCAGCGACCAGCGCCGTTGCTCGCCCGTGGCGGTGTGCAAATCAGCGCGCCAGACCTCCAGCGGCAGCTCCCGTCCCAGCAGCCAGGCGGTCGGGACCAATGCGGCGACGCCCAATGCACGTTTGAGCACCGCACGCCGAGCCAGTGTCGGGCGGTCCAGGGCTGCCATGCCCAGGGAGGCTGGCACCCCGGCAAAGCGCTGGCGTAATCGTTGGGCCTTCTGCCAGGCCGCCTCGTGGTGCGCGCTGCTGTCGCGCCAGCGTTGCAGGGCCGCCGAGTCGAACGCGTCCCCCTCGAATTCCATCAGGGTCAACCAGCGGGCCGCCGCCCGTGCCGCTTCACGAACTTCAGGCGATGGTGCCGAGGGCATCAGAAGTCCACCAACAGGCAATGCTCATAAGCCTGGGCCATGTAGCGCTTCACGGTGCGCTCGGACACGTGCAGGCGCTCGGCGATCTCGCGATAACCCAGGCCTTCGAGCTGGCTCCATAAAAAAGCCCGCCGCACCAAGGGCGGCAGGCCATCGAGCAATTCGTCCAGGGCTTGCAGGGTTTCCAGCAGCAGCCAACGCTGTTCCGGAGACGGTGCGCAGGCTTCAGGCAGGTTCGCCAAGGCGTCGAGATACGCCTGCTCCAGATTGCGTCGGGTGTAGAAGTTGCTCAGCAGGCGTTTACCGACGGTCAGCAGATAAGCCCTGGGTTCTTGCAGGTCCGCCAGGGTCTGGGAGCTGGCAAGCACCCTCAGGAAGGTATCCTGGCGCAGATCCGCCGCATCCCAGGCATTGCCCATGCGCCGTCGCAACCAGCCTTCCAGCCAACTCCCGTGGTCACGGTACAACGCATGGAGGGATTGCTCCGTCGGCGTAACTGCATCACACATGTCCAGAAGCCTGCGCAAAATCTCAAATGAGACTGATTCTAATTAATGTTCGTGCAGGAATCCAAGTTGTTTATGCAAAGGATGTCTAAAAACGGGGATGGAATTGATCGAGAGCCCTGTGAGAGCGAGCTTGCTCGCGATAGCGGAGTATCAGTCAGCCTCTATGGTTCTGACATACCGCCATCGCGAGCAAGCTCGTTCCCACAGGCAGGTCTTTTGCGACCCGTACTCTCAGTGACTGGCGTGCAAGGTCTTCGGCACTTCCGGCATGGCCGAAGAGTGGTGGTTGATGATCTTCCACTGACCATCGAGGCGCTCATAGAGGAAGGTGTAGCGCGCCTGGACTTCGCGCTTGGAACCGTCGGCCTGGGTCAGCGTGAAGGTATAGACACCACTGTCCATCGCCGCGTCGGGACCCAGGTGACGGATTTCCCGGTAGTTGATTTGCCCGACCGGCTTGGCGGCCAGGAAATGCTCGAAGTAATCCTGGATCTGCGCCGGCGTGTTGCGCACCTTGTTGGAAACCGTTGGTTGCAAAATCGCATCCGGGGCATAGAGGCCGGTCACGGCGGTGGCGCTACCGGTTTGCAGCGCGGCGTTCCAGCGGTCGAACAGTGCGGCGATCTCCCGGTCGTTCACATTCTTGGGCTGCTCGGCCACTGTGCGATACACGTAGGGTGTGGCCTCGACAGCCTGGACAAGCGGCGCGCTCAGCAGGAAAAAAGCAGCAATGACACAGGTTTTCATTTTCATCAGAAGACTCCTTTGGGTTTCAATGAGCCCACTTTGCCGACCTTCTCGGCGCTCGCCATCGGCCAACCGGAGCCAATCGCCTATGCCATTCGGCAGATAGGCCCGGTGCCGGTGACACGGTCTAATGGCATCACCGCGAACCGTCCGACCTTTTTCCATGCTGGAGCTCCCCATGCAAAGCCCGCCCCATGATCCCGGCAGCGCCCTGGCCATCCGCAGCCAGTATCGCCAATCCCAAAGCCGTGCCGCGCGCCTGGGCCTGCTGCTGGGCACCGGCCACGAACTGACGCAGTTGCCACTGTCAGCCATGCGTCAGCGCGCGCTGCAACGAGCGTGCGCCTTCATGGCGATGGACCATGGCCTGTTGCTGGAGTGGGCGCCGGACAACACGCTGCGCACCCTCGCCAGTCATGGCAGCGCGGAACGCGTCGACTTGCTCGCCAACCTGGCCCAGCCGCAGACGCCCGGCCCGAATTGGCTGGAGTCTCCCGACAGCGCCCTGCCCCAGGTCCTGCGGATTCCGTTGCGTACCTCCGATGGCGTGGCGTTCGGGGCGTTGCTGCTGGGCAACAGCGTCGCCCTCGGCGCGCCAGATCACGAAGACATCGAGTCGCTGCAATTGCTGGCGACGCTGTTGGCCGCGCACCTGGAGAACAGCCGTCTGGTCGAAGCGCTACAGGCCCGCGAACGGACCATGTCCGAGCTGGTCCACCGCTTGTTCAGCGCCCAGGAAGACGAACGCAAGCGCGTGGCCTACGACCTGCATGACGGCCTGGCGCAGAACCTGGCCGGTTTGCACCAGCGCTTGCAGGGGTTCGCCGGTCGTTGCCCGTCGCTACCACCGGCGCTGGCGAGCGAGTTGCAAGCCATCCTCGACCTGGCCCAAGGCTGCGTCGGCGAGGGCCGGCAACTGATCGGCGGCCTGCGCCCCCACGTGTTGGATGATTTCGGCCTGTACAAAGCCGTCGACAAGGAGGCCGACCGCCTGCGTGACGCGGGCCTGACCGTGAGCTGGGCCGAACACAGCAGCGCACGCCTGCCGGGCAACACCGAGATCGCCCTGTTTCGCATTGCCCAGGAAGGCATCAACAACATACTCAAGCACGCCCAGGCCCACCACGTGGGCCTGGGGTTGGCGGTGGAAGATGGCCAAGCCAGCCTGCGGGTAGAAGACGATGGCCGTGGCTTTGCCCTGGAGCAACCCATCGAGACCAACGGCAGTTGCCACCTGGGGCTGGCCGCCATGCAGGAACGCGCCAACCTGCTGGGCGGCTACCTGGCCTGTTGCAGCCAACCCGGCGCGGGAACCCGCTTGCTGGCCAGCGTGCCGCTACCGGCCGCCGGAGTACAGCCATGAACCGTCCTTTGCGTCTACTGCTGGCCGATGACCATGAAGTCACCCGCACCGGGTTTATCAGCATGCTCGCCGACAGCCCGGGGTTCGAGGTCGTCGGCCAGGCCAGCGACGGCCAGGAGGCTCTCGACCTGTGCGAGCGGCTACAACCGGACATCGCGATTCTCGACATCCGTATGCCGGTCCTCAACGGCCTCGGCGCGGCGCGGATCCTGCAGCAGCGCCAGCCCGGGATCAAAGTGGTGATCTTCACCATGGATGACAGCCCCGACCACCTCGAAGCCGCCATCGGCGCGGGCGCGGTCGGCTACTTGCTCAAGGATGCCAGCCGCGATGAAGTGCTCGACGCCCTCAAACGGGTCGCCCAGGGCGACGAGGCGCTGAACAGCTCCGTCAGCGCGCGCCTGCTGCGACGCATGGCTGAACGCGGTGCTAGTGGCGCCCCCCAGGTCCAGGCCCTGACCGCCCGTGAGCGTCAGGTATTGGGGCTGGTGGCCGGTGGCTTCAGCAATCGTGAGATCGGTGAAAAGCTGCGCATCGCACCCGGCACGGCCAAGGCCCACGTCGAGCGCGTCATCGGCAAACTGGGCGCTGCCGACCGGACCCAGGCCGCCGTGCGTGGCGTGGCCTTGGGGCTGGTGGCGCAACCCGCCGGGCAATGGCCATGAGGTTTCTCGCCGCCCGCCGCTGGGCCGACCTGCCGTTGCGGGGCAAGGCTCTGGTGGTGATTTCCCTGCCCCTGGTGGTCCTGCTGCTGTCGCTGGTGCTGATCTATATCACCGAACGCCAGACCGCACGGGCCGAAGAGGATGTGCGCAGGGTCCTGCTCGTCCAGGGTGATATCCAGACGGTCCATACCCTGCTGGCCGAGGCGGCGGCCAGCGTGCGCGGTTATCTGCTGACCCGGCGCGAAGATTTCCTGCCCAGCTACGAACAGGCCACGCCGCTGATCCATGCGGCGTTGCAGCGCCTGGACCACAACATCCGCGATGCCAGGATGCGCGAGCACCTCAAGACCATCACCCCGCTGATCGCCGACAAGCTCGACGGCTTGGTCGCGTTGCGCAACGGCAAGCGTGACGACCCCGAGGCCATCACCGCGATCCTGATCGAAAACAAGCAGGTGCTGGACGTGCTGCGCGAGCAGATCAGCGCCATGCGCATACGCGAGGACGGCCTGCTCGCCGAGCGCAGCGCCGCCGCCTCGGCCACACGCATGCGCCTGCTTTTCGCCACATTGCTGGCGGCGGTATGCGGGTTGCTGGGAGCCATTGTCGCAGTGCTGTTCCTGTCCAAGGGCATTGTCGCCCGGGTCCAGCAGGTGCAAGGCAACGCCCAGCGCCTGGCCTTGGGCCAACCCTTGCTACCGCAACCGTCGGAGCAGGACGAAATCGGCCAGCTCGGCACGCGCCTGGTGGAGGCCGGGCAGTTGCTCGCCGAACGCGAGCGGGCCCTGCGCGATAACGAAGAGCGCTTGCGGCTGATCATCGACGGGGTGAAGGACTACGGGATCTTCGCCCTGGATGCCCAGGGCTACGTCACCACCTGGAACGCCGGCGCGCAGCGGATCAAGGGCTACACCGAGCAGGAAATCCTTGGCCGGCACTTCTCCCTGTTCTACCTGCCCGAGGAATGCCCGGCGCACCCGGACATGGCCCTGCGCGAGGCCACCCGCGACGGGCATTACATGGAGGAAGGCTGGCGTTGCCGCAAGGACGGCAGCCGCTTCTGGGCCAGCGTGGTCATCACCGCGCAATACGATGGCACGGGCGCTCTGCGCGGCTTCTCGAAGATCACCCGCGACATCACCGACCGGCGCGCCGCCGAAATCGCCCTGCGCACCGCCCGCGAAGAAGCGGAAAGCGCCAGCCGGGCCAAGAGCGAATTCCTGTCGCGCATGAGCCACGAGCTGCGTACGCCCTTGAACGCCATCCTGGGTTTCGCTCAACTGTTGGACATGGACTCCACCGCCGGTCAACGCCCCCAGGTCAGCCACATCCTGCGGGCCGGCCAGCACTTGCTGGCGTTGATCAACGAGGTGCTGGATATCGCCCGGATCGAGGCCGGACGCCTGCCCCTGAACATCGAACCAATCGCCCTGGCGACGGTGCTGCACGAAGCCTTGACGCTGGTTTCCCCCATGGCCGCCGATGCCGGGATCCACTTGGTCGACCTGCCTGCACTGCCCGACGACAGCGGCGTGCTGGCCGACCGCCAGCGTCTGGTGCAGGTGTTGCTCAACCTGTTGTCCAACGCCATCAAATACAACCGGCCCGGCGGTGAGGTGCGCATTGAAGTCAGCGTCCAGGCCCACCAGGTGAGCATCGCCGTCCACGATACCGGCCATGGCATCGCCCCTGAGCAATTGGATCAACTGTTCAAGCCCTTCGAACGCCTGGGCGCCGATCCGCAGGTCGAAGGCACCGGCCTTGGCTTGTCCTTGAGCAAGAACCTGCTGGAGATGATGCAGGGCAGCCTGCAGGTCCACAGCGAGCCCGGACACGGCTGCTGTTTCACCTTGCAGTTGCCTGGCACCCAGGTGATCGGCCCGCATTTGCCCCCCATCGCCGCCCTGGCCGTGACGCGCCCGCCCGTGGACTATCACGGCAAAATCCTTTGCATCGAGGACAACCTGTCGAGCCTCGCGCTGATCGAGACCTTGATGCAGCGCCGTCCCGGCATCCAGCTGTTATCGAGCATGCAAGGCCAGATGGGCCTGGACCTCGCCCGCCAGCACTCGCCACAACTGATCCTGCTGGACGTCACCCTGCCCGACCTGGAAGGCCTGGAAGTCTTGCGGCGCCTGCGCCAGTCCCCGGCCACCGCGGCCACGCCGGTGCTGATGATCACCGCCGACGCCAGCGACCTGACCCATCGCGCCCTGCGCGACGCCGGGGCCACGGCGATCCTGACCAAACCTATCCATATCCAGGCCTTTCTGGGCCATCTCGAGCACTATCTACCGGAGCCCGCATGAATCGCGACTTGCGCATTCTGATCGTCGACGATCAGCGCCCCAACCTGGACCTGATGGAACAACTGCTGGCCCGCGAAGGGCTGCACAATGTGCTGAGCAGCACCGAGCCTTTGCGTACGCTGGACCTGTTCAACAGCTTCGAGCCGGACCTGGTCATCCTCGACCTGCACATGCCGGCGTTCGACGGCTTTGCCGTGCTGGAGCAACTGAACCGGCGCATCCCGGCCAACGACTACTTGCCGATCCTGGTCCTGACCGCCGATGCGACCCGAGATACGCGCCTGCGGGCCCTGGCCCTCGGCGCCCGGGATTTCATCAGCAAACCCCTGGATGCGCTGGAAACCATGCTGCGCATCTGGAACCTGCTGGAAACCCGCGCGCTCTATAAAGCGTTGCGCGAGTTGATCCCGCCCCAGCAGATCGAACTGTTGCGTCAGCACCGTCCCGCCGCCGACCCAGCCTAGCCTGGCGGCCGATTCATCGAGGCCATCGAAGCATGGAAGTCACCGAACGAACATCGGCAAGCGGCCTGCAGGCACACATTCGCGGCGAACGCCTGGCCACCTCAGACGGCGTATCGAGCAAGGACATCCTGGTGGAGATCTTTGTTCGTGAGCGCAGCGAAGCCCACATCGTCGTGCCGGCGGTGGCCGAGCCGTTGCTTGTCTGGGTGTTGTCCGGAGAAGCTATTGTCGAGGAGCGCACCGCCCAGGAGCCGTGGGAAGCGAATACGGTGCGCCGCGCGGATTTTTTCCTGACCACCTCCCCTGTTCCTTATGAAATGCGCTGGCAAGTGACCAGCCCTGAGCCGTTCGTGGTCATGCATGTGTACCTGGGCCTGGCGTTGCTGGAGCGCGCCATTGCCGAAGCGGGCGGTAGCGGCGCGATCCAGTTGCGGGAAGTCTCTGGCGGGCGGGATGAAGTGCTCTCGGCCTTGCTCGAACAGATTCGGGCGGAAGTGACCCGGCGCGGTGAAACCAGTGCCTTGCTGATCCAGGGCGTGGCGCAATGCGTGGCGGTGCACCTGGCGCGGCATTATGTGGATACCGAGGCCGAGGACATGTCCGGCCGCAACGCCCTGCCCGCCTTCAAGCTCAAGCGCGTCATCGGCCTGATGGAACAACGACTGGCCGAACCCTTCTGCCTCGGTGACCTGGCCCAGGCCACCGGCATGAGCGAATACCACTTCAGCCGCCTGTTCAAACGCGCCACCGGGCGCTCACCCTCGCAGTACTTCATCCAACTGAGAATGGCCCGGGCCCGGCAACTGCTGATCGAAACCGAGCGCAGCATCATCGATGTCGGCCTGGAAGTCGGTTATGGCAGCGCCAGTCACTTCTCCCAGGTATTCCGCCGCGAAGTGGGCGTGGCGCCGAGTCATTACCGCAAGTAAAGGCCTGATGGCGCCAGAATGAGCTTCTTGGTGGTGCTGGGAGCGATCCAGTGGTCGCACACAAACCGCTGTGGGAGCGAGCTTGCTCGCGATAGGGCCAGGCCAGCCAACATCGATGACGGCTGGTCCACCGCTATCGCGAGCAAGCTCGCTCCCACAGGTACTTTTTGCCAGGCCTTTGTTTTCATTTGATCCGGTAGTGAAAGGTATTGCGCACCGCCGGCACCGTCACCGCCTTGCCATCGATGATTCGCGGCTGATAACGGAACGTCTGTGCAGCGGCCAGGGATGGGCGGATGAACAAGGGGTGGCAACCCTCGATGACCTTGGGACTGTCGATCCGCCCGTCCGGCATCACGCTGTACTCCACCGTGCAATCGCCTTCCAGGCCTTTGTCCAGGGCACGCTGCGGATAGTCCGGGGCTTGCTTGCTCAGGGGCTGGTAGCTGCGGCTGTCGGCAGCGGCCTGGCGCGCCTGCTCGGCGTGGCGTTGCTCGGCGAGTGCTTGCGCCTGTCGGGCCTGGCGTTGTTGTTCGGCAGCTTGCTGCTCGGCGACTTGCAGGCGGCGCTCACTTTCCAGGCGTTCGCGCTGCTGCTGTTGGGCCTGTTGCTCGCGTTTCTGCTCCTCGACCCGTTTGCGAGCCAGCGCCGCCTGTTCCAGCTTCTGCGCCTGAGCCCGCGGGTCCACCACCGGCTTGGTAGGAGCAGGACGTGGCGCTTCCATGGGGGACGGGCCAGATTCGGCCGCTGCTGGTGCAACCGGAGTGACAGCCGCCGGCGCAGGCGCTTCGGGCACCGGTGCCACCGGCAATATCACCAGTTGCGTACGCAACACCCGGGGCGGCTCGATGGCGGGTTTCTCCACATTCCACCCCAACACCAACAACGCGGCTATCGCGGCGTGCAGGGCCACGGCGAGTCCCGCCGCCAGGCTGTTTTTCCAAAAACCGTGGCGGCTCGGCGCGGGTACGCTCAAGGAGGAACTGTGCATGATCATCGCCGTCATTGCGGCGCCTCGGTCACCAGCCCCAGGTTGCTCACGCCGCCCTGCTGCAAGGCGGCCATGGCCGCGACGACCCGGCCGTAATCGGCATGATCGTCGGCACGGATGTACACCTGGGTATCGCTGCGCTCGGCCACGACCTGCGCCACCTTGGCACGCATCTGCTCCAGGTCCACGGCGCTGTCGGTCTGATGACGGGTGTCCAGCTCACCGCCCAGATTCCAGTAGTAACCGCCCTCGGCCTTGACCGACAGGGTGAGGATTTGCTGGCGACTGTCGGTGGCCAGCGCTTGGCTCGCGACCTTGGGCAGTTCGATCTTCACACCCTGGGTCAGCATCGGCGCGGTGACCATGAAAATCACCAGCAGTACCAACATCACGTCGATGTACGGCACCACGTTCATTTCGGCCTTGGGACCGTGCTTGCGTTGTGGCTTGACGAGCATCTGTCCTCTCCTTTCAAGCGGCCGAGGCCAGGTTCACCGGGGCACCGTGCAGCTTGCGGTGCAGACGCACCTGCAGCTCGTTGCCAAACGCGTAATAACGGGTCAGCAGGGTCTGGCCACGGGCGGCAAAACGGTTATAGGCAATCACCGCCGGAATCGCCGCGAACAAACCGATGGCCGTGGCGATCAACGCTTCGGCAATGCCCGGCGCCACGGTGGAAAGGCTGGCCTGCTGCACCTGGGACAGGCCGAGGAAAGCATTCATGATGCCCCAGACCGTGCCGAACAGGCCGATGTAAGGGCTGACCGAACCGACGGTGGCGAGAAACTGCAAACCTTTCTCCAGCTGCACTTCCTGTTCGCTGATCGCCACTTGCAGCGAACGCTCGACGCCTTCAAGCACCACCTCGGGCGTGCTGGAGGGCTGGTTGAGCTGAGTGAAGGCCAGCAAGCCTGCCTGGAAAATCGGCGTGATCCCACCGTCTTCTTCGCGCACCTGTGCGTGTTCCCGGTACAGGGGCAACAGGTCCTGGGTGCTGCGAAAACGTTGCATGAAACCGTTGAGCTGACGCTCGTTGCGTTGCAGCACGGCACTGCGCTGGATGATCAGGTACCAGCTCAATAGCGAGGCCAGCAGCAAGGTGAGCATGACCGCCTTGACCAGCAGACTCGCGTCACTGATCAGGCCCCAGATCGTCATGTGTTCCAAAGTGGCTTGCATGGTTGAAACTCCTGTCTGGCGGTTATTCGATGAAATGTTCGTGACCGGCTGATGACAACGCCGCTCAAGGCAGACGCAGGGCTTTCGCCACATCGGTCCAGGGCACGAACTTGAAGTTCTGGGTCTGCTCGGGCATGCGCTTGCGGCCGTCCTGGACCACCAGCATGCCCTGGCTCCAAGGCCCGCCCAGGTTCACCGAGGTCACCTCCAGGCCATCGGTTTCCGAGGCGCCATCAATGTCGGCGGCAGCATTCAGGCCGACTCGGAACGCACCCCGCACGGCGAACGGAGGCTCGGCATCGAGCACCAGGTAGCTGTCGTTGCCCTGGCTGGAAATCACCAGGTAGTCGCGGTCCTTGGCCTGATACAAGGCCATGCCCTCGACGTCAGCGTGCAACGACGGGCCAACCTTGATCACGCGGCTCAAGGTCGCCGGTTGATTGGCCCGGGCATCCACCGCCCAGACACCTACGTCTTCCTCACCGAGAAACAGGCGCTGGCGCTGCTCATCGGCCACGCAACCTTCGGGCTGGCTGTCGACGCTGAACTGGCGCACCAACTGGCCTTGCACCACGCCGTCCGGCGCGCTGAGGCGGTATTGCACGAAGTGCCCATTCTTGCCGTTGGCGAAGGCGTACAGCCCACCGTCGGCAGGCTGGAACAGGCAGATGCCATAGATGTCCTTCAATGGCGTCGCAATCTCCCCCGCTTCGCGCAACTCGCCACTGGCGCGGTCGATGCTGAACAGGCTCAAGCTGTTGCGATCACGGTTGCTGGCCACCGCCAGATCGACGGTTTGCGTGCCCAGCTTGAAGTTCGCCCGCACATCGACGTTGTTCAGCCGCCCGACCGGCAGCTCCTGCAGCAGCTTGCCTTGCAGGTCGTAAGCCAGCAGGCCTTGCTTTTTATTGGTGCCCAACACCCGGCTCAACTCCGGTGTGGTCGGATGCACCCAGATCGCCGGGTCATCCGCGGCATCGCCCTGGCGGGCCACCGGCTCGCTCTGGGCGATGGCGGCCACCGTGGGCAGGACCGGCGGCAAGGGCACTGGCGTGGGTTGCCAGTTGATTTCGCCTTGGTACAGGTGCCCGTCGTCATCGTCACGCAGCAGCACTTCGATGCCGCTTTTCGTCAGGCGCGCCGCGAGGTTTTCCGGCTCATTCAGGCCCGGCAGTGACAGCTTGGCACGTGACGTCCAGCCCTCGCCGTCCTGCTGATACAGGTGCAACTGCGCAGCCTCGGGATCGAGGCCCAACACGCCGCCGGGCAACACCGCCAACGCGCCTGCCGCCTGCTGGACGTCGCCGAACGGCGCACGCATCGCCACGGGCACCCGCACGGTCTCGGCCTCAGAGGATGCCGGATAGGCCCACCAACCCACCCGTTCCTCGTTGACGAACAATTGATTGGCGCTGTCCTGCACCTGGCAGGTCTTGGCATCCGGCGGCAATGGCAGGCCACGCACCCGTTGCGCGCTGTCGCTCAGGCGCTCGCCATTGCCCACCAACCATTGCTCGCCCTTGCCCTCTTCCCCCACCAGGAACACAAACAGGTTGCTCGCCTCGTCGCGGTACAGGCACAGACCGTTGACCGGGAAGTCCCGCGTGGGCAGGTACAACGGCGTGCCCCACTGGCGGCTTTGTGGATCGAGGCTGACGATCAGGGCTTGCTGGCGCGTGCTGTCGAGGCTGGCGACCAACACGTTCGCGCCCTGGGCACGGCTATCGACACCTTCGAAGGTGCCCTTCAGGCGCGTCAGTTCGCGACCCTGGGCATCGAGCAAGAACAAGCCCTCGCGGGCACTGGCCAGTCGCTCGGTCGTCGAAGGGCCGGGCAGGAATGCCAGAGCGTTGATCGACAGTTGCTCGGCTTGAGACCAGGGTTGCAGCTTTAGCTTGGGCGCCGGGGCGGCCGCCAGGGCGGCGGCTGATGCCAGGCTGATCGCCATCGCCAGCAGGTAGCGCTTGGGTAAGGAAAACATCGTGTTCAACGGGAAAATCCTTGTCATTCAGTCAGACTCAAACGGGCTTGTTGCTCACTTCTATTGCCAGGAAATTCATCTGCGGGAGCAACGCTTGCTCGCGATGCAGGCGCCTCGGTTTCCGGGAGCCCCGTGTCGTCTTCGTCGCGAGCAAGCGTTGCTCCCACAGCCAAATCCTATTGCCACAAGTGATCAGGCTCGCGATTCAGAAATGGGTAAAGGTCAGCCCCAGCTTGTACGTCGGGCCGTACTCTTCGTACTGGCCGTTGTAGGAGCGATGGCCGGTGTAGACGAAGTACGACTCGTCGGTGAGGTTCTGGGCCTCGAGGCTGACTTGCAGGTTCTTGGTCAGCGAATAACGCGCGCTGAAATCGACGAAGGTCTGGGCATCGACGTGCAGGTCATGGTCGCGGTCGCCGATGGACGCCAGCTCGAACAGGTACGCTGACTTGTAGTTGGCCGACAACCGCAGGCTCAGCTTGTCGTTTTCCCAACCCAACATCAGGTTGCCAACCGTGTCCGACTGGTTCGGCAGGTCAATGCTGCGCTTGCGCTGGGTACCGCTGGCCTGGTCAAACCCCTCGATCTCGGCGTCCGAACGGCTGAAGGTGGTATTGGCACCCAACAGCAGCCCGTTCCAGGGCGCCGGCAGCCAGTCGAATTTTTGCGAGTAGGCCAATTCCAAGCCGTACAGCTTGGCGCTGTCGCCGTTGGCGTAGCTGTGGGCTTCTGCGAAATCGGTCCAGGCGCCCGTGCCGGCCAGGTCGGTGTTGTAGACGAAATGCTTGATGTCCTTGTAGAACACGAAGGCCGAGACCGTGCCGGCGTGGCCCATGAAATGCTCGATGCCCAGGTCCAGGTTGCTCGACTCCAGCGGCTTGAGCTGCGGGTTGCCAAAGGTGGCCTCGTCATCGTCGATGACAAAGCCTGGTGCCAATTGCCCGAAGGTTGGACGCACCACGGACTTGGTCCAGGCCGCACGCACCTGGGTGTTCTTGTCCAGTTGGTAGCGCGCATGCAACCCCGGCAACCAGTGGTGATACTTGCGACGGGTCTCGGTATCGGTGAAGACGCCGTCGGTGGCGCCGGTGCCCTTGGCTTCGAATTCGGTGCCTTCGTAGCGCATGCCGGCGATGAAACGCCAGTCATCGATGTCGACGGTGTTCATCAGGTATGCAGCATTGATGTCCTCGCTCATCTTGAAGTCGTTGACGCGCGACTCCTGCTCGTCGAAAAACTCGTCGCGGTTCAGGCCGCCGAGCAACTGTTTGATGGCATTGGCGCTGATACCCGGGCCGAAGCGACCGAGACGGTAGTCCACGGTGCCTTTCTGGAACTGCCCGAGGTTCAGTTGCTCGTCGGTGAAACCCAGGTCGTCGAAATCCTCGTAGACCCAGGCGTCCAGGTCGTTGTCCTTGTCCCGCCGGCTGACTTTGCCACCGAATTTGACCTGGGACGCATAACCACTGAAGTCGTAGTCCCGGGCCAGGTCCAGGCGCAGGTTTTTCTCGGTGTCGGTGGTCTTCTGTTTCTCCCAATCCACCTTGTCGAGGCTGAAGCTGGCCGGATCGTAGAACCCCGAGCCGATGATCGGCCGTGGTTTGTCGTTGTCGTAGAAACCGCCGTCGAACCCATCGATGCCTGCGAAGGTGGCGCCAGCGATATGGCCGGGGCTGTCTTCGCTGGACTGGCTGTAGCCGCCCTGGCCACTCAGGGTCCAGAGCCCGAACAGGCGTTCGCCACCGAGTACGTAGGATTGGATTTCCTGGGTTTCTTCACGTTGCTTGAGTTTGCGCTCGCCCTCGGCGTCCCCCAGTTGCCCGGCGGCCTGCGGGTCATCGAAGGCGATGCTGGCGGCGTTGCGGGTTTCGCTGTCCTTGTAGCGGCTGTACAGCGTGCGCAGGTAATAGCTGCTGAAGTCGTCGGGCTTGTAGTCGAAGTTCAAGCCGCCACCGGCCCGCTCGCGGCGGATGTCGTAGTCGCGCTGTTCGAACTCTTCAAGGCGTGAACCCTGCTCGAAATCCCAGGCACCGCCGGTTTCGACGTTGTCCGAACCGAAGTCGCGCTTCTGCCAGCTCAGCGCCGCGGCCACGCCGAAGTTGTCGATGCCATCGCCCAGGCTGAAACGGTCGCTGATGGCGCCGGAGAATTTCGGGCTGGTCTGGCCGGTGTTCTTGTCATAGCTGGCTTCGCTGCTGCCGGTGTAGAACAGGCCCTTGTGGTCGAAGGCCGAGAGGCTTTTCACATCCACCGTACCGCCCAAGGAGTTGGCGTCCATGTCCGGCGTCAGGGTCTTGATCACCGATAACGATTGCACCAGTTCCGAGGGCAACACATCCAAGGCAACGGCGCGACGCTCGCTTTCCGGGGCTGGCACCAGCGTGCCGTTGATGGTCACGCTGTTGAGGTCCGGCCCCAGGCCGCGCACGCTGACAAAGCGGCCTTCGCCCTGGTCGCGCTCGACGCTGACACCGGGCAGGCGCTGCACCGCTTCGGCGACGTTTTCATCGGGCAACTGCGCCACGCCGTCGGCATGCACCACGCTCTTGATGCTGTCGGCGCTGCGCTGCTCCTTGAGGGCCTGGTCGATACTCGCCGCCTGGCCGACCACTTCAACGTGTTCGGTGGCGCCGGCCGATTGCTCGGCGGCACTCAGTCGTTCGCTGGCAATGGCCATCGTCAACGCGGTGAAGGTGAAACCGACGAGCCCGGCAGTGCTTGTGCGGTGATACATGGTGATCCTCCCCAGGAATCCGGAAATCCGCCAGGCAATGGCCCGGCAACTGGGAGGGCACGCTAGGGGTGGGGAATGACGGTTCTGTGACAGGGGTTGGCCGTGGAGGCTGTAATAGGCTGATTTAGGCGGGCTGGTGAGTCGGAATGAGCTGAAATGACCTGTTTTACAGACTCAGCGAATCTGAAGGGCGAAGGAATTTGGCGAAACGTCGCACCGCTGCGGGAGCAAAGCTTGCTCGCGATGCAGGCGCCTCGATTCCCTGAAAAACCGCGTCGTCTTTGTCGCGAGCAAGCTTTGCTCCCACAGAACCCCCTCGCCACAATGAGATAAGTGGTGATGTCATGAATAAAAAAACGGACAACCGATGAGCTGATTCGACCTCCCCCACCCCATCACCCGCCGTCACCGCACTGTCACATCCATCTGCTGTGCTGGGCCGCATTCCGCTTCTGGCAAAGGACTCCGGCCATGTTCTCCGTGCTCCGCCCGCACCGCTTCAAACTCGCCCTGCTCCTGCTGGCGGCCAACCTCGGGTTGATCCTGCACTTGGCCAGCGGCGAACTCAAACCCATCGCCGAATGGGTCTGGCTGGATATCCTCGGTGAAGGTGGCTCGGCGCTGCTGGCACTGGTCTGGCTGGGGCTGGTCTTGAAAAGCCGCCCGGCCGGCCGGGTCACCAACTACTTGGTCCTGGGACTGGGCTGCATCTTCTTTTCCTGGTGGATCGACAGCCTCGACGAGTTCATCCGCCTGCCCGACAGCATTACCTGGGACCACTGGCTCGAATCCGGGCCCATGCCGGTGGGCATGATCCTGCTGACCCTCGGCATCTATCACTGGCACCGCGAACAGCTGGCGATCAACGGACAAATGGAGAAACGCGAACGTCTGTTCCGTGAGCACCGCCTGTTCGACAAGCTCACGCCGTTGGGGGGCGCCGACTTTCTCAAGCACGAACTGTCCGCCAGCCTGGAAGACAGCCGGCGCCGCCAGCAGCCCCTGTCGTTGCTGGCCCTGGACCTGGACAACTTCACCGCCATCAACCAACGCTTCGGCCACGGCGAAGGCGATGCGGTGTTGCAGGCGGTCAGCCAATTGCTGGTCTTGAACCTGCGTCGCCAAGATCTGCTGTGCCGTCTGGCCGGCGATCGCTTTGTGGTGCTGTTGCCCGACACCGGCGAGAGCCAGGCCCGGCGCCTGGCCCTGGAGCTGGAAATTGCGGTGCGCAGCCTGGCCCACAAGACCCGGCAACACGGCGAACGGTTGCAACTGGCCGCCAGCACGGCGGTGGTGATGGCGTTCGACGAATCCCCCGAGGCCTTGCTCAAGCGCCTGAACCTGGCACTGGCCCAGTCCCGGACCACGCTGGCGAAAAGCGCATGACACTCAAGACCTGCTGGTACGAAACCGATAGCCGCTTCATTCCGGGCCACTATCAACCTGCCGCGCTGATCGACCTGGCGCTGTCGCGGGACATCGACAGCCATCGCCTCCTGCGCGGCACCGGGCTGTTCCATGACGATATCCTCGCGGGACAGAGCCGTATCAGCCCGCAGCAATTCCTCGGCCTGATCGACAACAGCCGGCGCCTGCTGGATGCCAGCGACAGCAGTTTCCTGTTTGGTCAGCGGCTGTTGCCCGGGCATTATGGCCCCGCGAGCCACGCCTTGCGCCACGCGCAGAATCTGCATCAGGCCCTGCAGAGCCTGATCGACCAGCAAGCGCTGCTCAGCCCATTGGCCGCCCCGCGCCTGCTGTTGGACGAGCACTACGCCTATGTCCATTGGCTGGACAGCTGCGGTGCCGGGGAGCAATGGCGCTTCGTGCTGGAGGCGAGCATGACCTCGATGGTGGCGATGAGTGCCTGGCTCAGCGGCGAGCGCTTGCCCTGGCAGTGCAGCTTTCGCCACAGCGAGCCGCGTTACGTCGAGCAATATTGGGTGCACCTGGGCGAGCACACGCAATTCGACCGCCCCCTGGACCTCATGCGCCTGCCCCGCCACTGCCTCGCCCAGCCCTGGCCCAATGTTTCGGCCACCGCAGGACAGGTGGCGCGGATCGAAGCCCAGGACCAGCTCGACCAACTGGGCTTCGCCTCCAGCTTCCTGGATTGCCTCTACGACTACCTGCACGTCCAGGTGCAGCAGACGCCGAGCCTGGAACAGACCGCCCAGGCCTTCGCCATGAGCCCGGCGACCCTCAAGCGCAAGTTGCACAAGCACCACACCGGGTTCCAGCAACAGGTCGACCGGGTGCACACCCATGTGGCTTTGTATCTGTATCAGGTCAAGGGGTTCAGCAACGAAGAAGTGGCGCATTACTTGCGCTTCAACGATACGGCGAACTTCCGTCGCTCGTTCAAGCGCTGGACCGGCAGTACGCCGAATTTGATTCGGCAGTTGCTGATGCTGGGCTGAAACTGCTGTTGTGGCGAGGGAGCTTGCTCCCGCTCGGTTGCACAGCGACCGCAAGATCTTGGGACCGCTACGCGGTCCAGCGGGAGCAAGCTCCCTCGCCACAACAGCGGTGCTCACAAAAAACGGTGCTGGTCCGCAATAAGCGGGGGTTAGTGCCCGCGAATGTAGTGTTCCAACTGTCGGATCAGGTTCGCCTGCTCGACAATCGCCTCTTTCACCAGGTCGCCAATGGACAACAGGCCGATCAACTGCCCGTTATCCAGCACCGGCAAGTGCCGCAAGTGGCTGTCGGTCATGACCTCCATGCAGCGGTCGATGCTTTGCTGGCTGTCGGCGGTGACCACCGGGGCGCTCATGATGGTGCGCACCGTCGTACCCACCGATGACCGCCCCTTGAGCACCATCTTGCGCGCGTAGTCCCGCTCGCTGAACACGCCCACCACCTGACCGTCCTCGATCACCGGCAGCGCGCCGACATTTTTCTCGGCCATGATCTGCAGCGCTTCGAGCACCGTCTGCTCCGGCGCGATGCTGTGGACCTGCTGGTTCTGCACACTCTTGAGTTTCACCAGTTGGGCGGCGGTTTTCATTGTTCATCCCCAAATTTCAATAACATGTGACCCGCTTTTGTGGCGAGGGAGCTTGCTCCCGCTCGGTTGCGCAGCGACCGCTAGATTTTAGGACCGCTGCGCGGCCCAGCGGGAGCAAGCTCCCTCGCCACAAAACTCCATAAAAGCACCCCAAAAACCGCCATAGCGCGGATCAGTCTTCGCCAATCTCCACCACCTCACCATTAAGCCGCACCGGCCACACCCGCAGGCTTTGCTCGGGGTATTCCAGGCAATGACCGTCTTCCAGGCGGAAATGCTGCTTGTACATCGGCGAGGCAATTACCAGCTCGCCCTTGATGCTGCCCAGCAAGCCACGGCCGATGACATTGGCACCGGACTTGGGGTCGCGGTTGTCGATGGCGTACAGCGGCTTGTCCTGATGCTCGGGCAGATAGAGCAACGCCACTTGGCTGCCGTCATGCCAGGCGACCACGCCGGAATTGGGCACCAGGTCGTCGCGGCTGCACAGGGCCCGCCACTGCAACGGTTCCTGGGCGACATCACGGGCGGGAATACGAACGACGTTTGACTGGCTCATCAGAGCACCTCCTCGGTGACGGGAATCAGATGGAGTTCATGGGCGTGAACCGGCCGACGCTGGCCGCGCTCGCGGACGAAGTGAACGTCCGGATCGCCGCGCTTGTCGTTGACGAAGGTGCGGAAGCGCTTGAGCTTCTCCGGGTCCTTCAAGGCATTGGCCCATTCGCATTCGTAGCGGTCGACCACCAGTTGCATCTGCGCTTCAAGCTCGGCGCCCAGGCCCAGGCTGTCGTGGATGATCACGTCCTTGAGGTAGTCCAGGCCACCTTCCAGGCTTTCGCGCCAGACCGAGGTCCGTTGCAGTTTGTCGGCGGTGCGGATGTAGAACATCAGGAAGCGGTCGATGTAGCGGATCAGGGTCTCGTCATCCAGGTCGGTGGCGAACAGCTCGGCGTGACGCGGACGCATGCCACCGTTGCCGGCCACGTAGAGGTTCCAGCCCTTTTCGGTGGCGATCACGCCGACGTCCTTGCTCTGGGCCTCGGCGCACTCGCGGGTGCAACCGGACACCGCGAACTTGAGCTTGTGCGGCGAGCGCAGACCTTTGTAGCGGTCCTCGATGGTCAGGGCCATCTGCACGCTGTCCTGCACGCCGTAGCGGCACCAGGTGCTGCCCACGCAAGACTTCACCGTGCGCGTGGACTTACCGTAGGCGTGGCCGGTTTCGAAACCGGCTTCGATCAGCTCGGCCCAGATGTCCGGCAACTGGTGCAACTGGGCGCCGAACAGGTCGATGCGCTGGCCGCCGGTGATCTTGGTGTAAAGGTCGTATTTCTTGGCGACCACGCCGATGGCGATCAGTTTGTCGGCGGTGATTTCCCCGCCGGCGATCCGCGGTACTACCGAGTAGGTGCCGTTTTTCTGCATGTTCGCCATGAAGGTGTCGTTGGTGTCCTGCAACGCCACCAGGGACGGGTCCATGATCGGCTGGTTCCAGCACGACGCCAGGATCGAGCCCACCGCCGGTTTGCACAGGTCGCAGCCGGTATGGCCACGACCGTGCTTGGCCAGCAGTTCTTCGAAACTGATGATGCCTTCCACCCGCACCAGCGCATACAACTCCTGGCGGGTGTAGGCGAAGTGTTCGCACAGGCTCTTGTCGACGCTGACGCCGCGGGCAATCAATTCATGCTCGAACACTTGCTTGACCAAGGCCGCGCAACCACCGCAACCGGTACCGGCCTTGGTGTCGCATTTGAGCTGGCCCAGATCAGTGCAACCGCCGTCGATGGCCGAGCAGATCGAGCCCTTGGTGACGTTGTGGCACGAGCAGATGGTGGCGCTTTCGGGTAACGCCGCCGGGCCCAGGGTCGGGGCGCCTTCGGACGATGGCAGGATCAGGCTGGCCGCGTCCTTGGGCAAGGCGATGCCGTTCTGCATGTATTGCAGCAAGGTGTCGTAGTAGCTGTTGTCACCCACCAGCACCGCGCCGATCACGCGCTTCCCGGCGGCGTCCACCACCAGTCGCCGATAGCTGGCGCTGGTTTCGTCGATGAATTGGAAGCTGCGCGAACCCGGGGTGTTGCCATGGGCATCGCCGATGGAACCGACGTCCACGCCCAGCAATTTGAGCTTGGTGGACATGTCGGCGCCGGTGAAGGCTTCAGCGCTTTCGCCGCACAGCCGGGCCGCGACGTTGCGGGCCATCTGGTAGCCCGGGGCGACCAGGCCGAAAATGCTGCCGTTCCAGGCCGCGCACTCGCCGATGGCGTAGATGTCCGGATCGCTGCTCTGGCAATGATCGTCGATCACCACGCCGCCGCGCGGGCCAATCTGCAGGTCGCTCTGGCGAGCCAGGGCATCCTGGGCGCGGATACCGGCGGAAAACACGATGAGGTCGGTTTCCAGGAAATCGTCGTCGCCGAAATTCATCCGATAACGGTACTGCTCACCGGCGCTGATGGACTGGGTGCCCTTGGACAGGTGCACGCCGACGCCCAGGCTTTCAATGCGCGCCTTGAGGGCCAAGCCGCCTTGCGTGTCCAACTGCACCGGCATCAGCCGTGGGGCGAATTCCACCACATGGGCTTCCAGGCCCAGGGTCTTGAGGGCGTTGGCCGCTTCCAGGCCCAACAGGCCACCACCGACCACCACGCCACGGCGGGCATTGCTGGCGGCGGCGCGGATCGCATCCAAGTCCTCAAGGGTGCGATAGACCAGGCACGAATCGCCTTCGGCGCCTTCAATCGGCGGCACGAACGGGTAGGAACCGGTGGCGAGCACCAGTTTGTCGTAGCTGATGCGATCCTGCGCGGTCACGACCTGATTCGCATCACGGTCGATTTCCAGCACCGGCACCCCCAGGTGCAACGTGACACCGGGGGTCTGGTACAACGAAGCTTCACCGAGGGCCAGGGACTCGGCGTCACGGCCCGAGAAGTACTCGGACAGGTGCACGCGGTCATAGGCACGCATCGGCTCTTCACTGAACACATGCACGCGGTAATGATTGAGGGCACCGCGCTCGATCAGTTGCTCGACGCAGTGATGGCCGACCATGCCATTGCCGATCACGATCAGCGTTTGCAGCTTGTTCAGAGAAGCAACGTTGGAATTCATAGAAAGCACCCGACAAAAGCCCATCACGATTTTGAAAGCAAAAAAAAAGACGCCTGAAACCTTGCGGTTCCAGGCGTCTTTGCCTGTTCTGTGCGGTATCGGTCCGGCGACTGCGCCCTGACCTACCGTTATCCCCCAGCCTGCTGGCGCTCGATCTTCGTTGACCGACGGGGCTGCCCACTCGACTGTGTTCACGGTGGGCCTGGATAGCCTCTTGCAGCGAGCGTGCCAAACCTCGCCCTGCCCCTACTCACGGCAGCGCTTTTACCGCTATCCCCTGTGGGAGCGGGCTTGCCCGCGAAGACGCCAGCGCTATCACCACAAGCCGACCGGCGCCCGGCTCCCTTTCCCAAGCGCCACCCACTGCCTTGCGATGGTGCGACCCCCTCGCCTGCGGCTTCATAAAAGTGCAGTTCGCCATCAGGAGGGTTGCTCTCGATATCAGTCGGTCAGTTGGCCGATAGGCTGAATGTGCCACCATCATCGCGAGCAAGCTCGCTCCCACATGGTTTTGTGGTGGTTACGGGGCTGGGGTTCAGCTCAAGCCCCTGTGGGAGCGAGCTTGCTCGCGATAGCGATGGATCAGCTTGAAGGGAGGCCGGCGGTCCTGGTCACCATCGCAACGATACTGACCAGCAGTTCTTCTTTTGCCTCGGCAGCGCTGATTTCCCCGGTGGCGGCGGCATTGGACAGTGCTTCCGCCGCCCCGAGCATCGCCCGCAAACCGGCCTGGGTGATGCCCTTCGTACTCGCGAACGGCTCCAGCACGGCGCGGCACTTGTCGAGGAAAATGCTCTCGTATTCACGCTTGATGCGCTCCAGCTCCGGCGAACTGGTCAATGCCGCGATCACCCCGGGAATCTCCCGGCCTTGCAGCAGTACACACTCGACGTAGGAAGACGCGATCACCGCCGCCCGGCTTTGCAGGGTGGCGTCGCTGGCGTCGAGGGCCGCATCCATCAGTGCCGTCTGGCGAGCGTCGAAATCCTGGTAAAGCGCTGCCAGCAGCCCGGACCGGGTAATGAAGTGGTCGTAGACGATGGGCTTGGTCACCCCCGCCTGATCCGCCAATCGGGCCAGCGTCAGGGCGTCGCTGCCCTCCTCGCGCACCAGTCGCCAGGCGACATCCAGCAATTGGCGCTGCCGGTCATGCCGGGATAAACGACGACGAGGTGCAGGCTGCGAATGTTCGTCAGTGCTTGACATGCTAACTTTACCAACCGTAACTTACTAAGCGTAACTTAAGCATACCTGTCATCAAGACCTCGTGACCAGAAGGAGTTTCGCCATGCATGCACTCATCGTTGTGGCTCACCACGATCCGCGCTCCCTCACCCACAGCCTGGCCGGGAAAATCGCCGAGGGCATCACCCGCGCCAACCCTGCCGATACGTTCGAGATCGCCGACCTGGCTGCCGAAGGCTTCGAGCCACGCTTCAGCTTTGCCGACCACGCTGTGCACCACCGCGAGGCCTTGCCACCCGCGGATGTGCTGGCCGAGCAAGCCAGAATCGACCGTGCCGACGCGTTGGTGCTGGTCTATCCGATTTATTGGTGGTCCATGCCGGCGCTGCTCAAGGGCTGGATCGACCGGGTGTTTTCCAACGGCTGGGCGTTCGATTTCAGCCTCGACAAGCCGTTTATCCAGAAGCTGCAGCACTTGCGGGTCCATCTGGTGGGCGTCGGTGGCGCCGATGCCGACAGCTTCCAACGCCACGGCTACGGTGAGGCGATGACCACGCAGATCGACCATGGCATTTTCGGTTATTGCGGTGCCCGGGTGGTGAGTTCCCAACTGCTGTTCGACTCGGAAACCGCCGATCCGCAGCAGCATCTGCAGGCCGCCGACGCTATCGGCCAGCGCTTGTTCGCCACGCTCGACGAAACCACCCACGCGCCCGCAACTGCATGCGCCTGAGCTCAGAGCGCGCGACCACGGGCGGCAGACAGTGTCGCGTCACGCCCGTAGATATCCGGGACGTACACCGCCTGGCCCTGGCTGTCCGCCTGTGCCGTCCAGTACCCCAACAGGATTGGCACGGGCCGGGCCAGCCTGAACTCATGGGTCGACTCGCTGGCCAACAACGTGTCGGTGCGCGCGCGTTCGGCCGGGCTTACCAACAGATCGCGCAGGTGCATCACCTGCTCGATCCGCACGCAGCCTGAACTGAAGGCTCGCGGGCCTTTGCTGAACAACGACTGGCTCGGTGTGTCATGCAGGTACACCGAGAACGGATTGGGAAAACGGATGGCCATTTTGCCCAACGGGTTCTTCGGACCTGGATCCTGACGCAGCATGAGGTTGCCCGGGTGCTCCCAGTCGATATCCTCCGCCAGCAACGGCAAGCCATCGCTGTCGAGGATCCGCAGGTTGTGGCGGGTAAGAAACTCCGGATCACGGCGGATCTCGGGCAGTTTGTCTTCGCGCATGATGGTCGGCGGGATAGTCCAGGTCGGGTTGAGCGTCAGCCGGGTGACGTGGGATTTGAGCAAGGGCGTCTGCCGTTGCGCACGACCCACCTGGGTGCGGGTCTGCCAGACCGGCGCGCCGCCTTGGTAAACCGTCAACTGCGCCGCCGCCACGTTGACCAGGACGCTGTCGGACTCCACGTCCTGGGCCAGCCAGCGCATGCGCTCCAGGTTGATGCGCAACTGCTCGCGGCGCATGGCCGGACTGATGTTCAGCTCAGTGACGGTCCACGGTCCCACCACGCCATCGGCCTGAAGCGAATGCTGGGCCTGGAAACTCTTCATCGCTTCCACCAGCGTGGGGTTGTAATGCTCGTCAGTCACTTGCGGCGGCGTACTCAGGTAACCCTCGTTGAACAGCCGTTGGGCCAGGGCGGGTACGCGGGCGTCCTGTTTGTCCGGTTGCAGCAGCGGCCCGCCTGGCACCGCTTGCCATTCGGCTAAAGGCTGTTGCCGCAGCCGGGCATAGAGGCCGCGCAGGTTGCGGTAGAGGTCCAGGTTCGGTCGCGCCTGTTCAAAGGCATCGGCCAGGTTCTGCCGGCCCAGTCCGGCGATGGCCAGCACCACGGCCGGGTGATCCTGTGGCGGTGGGTTGGCCTTCCACACCGGCTCCAGCCGGTCTTGAGGCAGGTAGCCGAAACGCAGGTCATGCAAGGCTTGCAGGTAGCGCTGGCTGATGGCGATGTCGGCACAGTGAGCGCCCTGGGCTGTCCCCTCGACCGGCAGGTGATAGCGGGTCGGATCCAGGCCGTCATCGGCCAGTTGTTGCAACTGGACCTGCAACGCCGCCCGTCGTTCGTCGTCCGCCCAGACTGCCTGGCCTGCGTTTTGCTGATAGAACGCCTGCAAGTCGAGCAACGTCGGAAAGTCGACACCCACCGCGACGTCCGGGCACGCAACCGCCAATTGCGCCAGGGTGGTCTGCACCAGTGCCGGATCGCTGTCTTCGGCTGTGGCGACCAATGGCGCAGTGAGCAATAAAAGGCTCAGGTAACATGCGGACTTTTTGAACAACTGCTTTACTCCAATCCATGGCCGTCTCGTTGACGGTGAATTTTTGCGACAGGTAAGACCCGCCATCATGCAGACAAACGAAATCGGACGGGATGCCGCGAACGAACACCACGTTGGAACCCCTTCGCCTGTATCGGGCTTTTTGCGCCGATTCTGCCTGGTCATGCTGGGCCTGGGCATCATTTGCAGCCCGGCACTGGCCGAAAAAAGGGCGAAGTCGCAAACGCTTTACCACAGCCTCTCCCAGGCAGCGCCGGAACTCAATCCCCTGGCGCTCAAAAGTGCCTTGAGCGCCATGCAATGCGCGGTTGCCAACGGCGCCGGCCAAGCCCGTCACCTGGCGGTCATCGACTACTCGCAACCCTCCACGGCCCGGCGCCTGTGGATCTTCGACCTGCGCCAGAAGAAGCTGGTATTGCGCGACTTGGTGGCCCACGGTCAGAACTCGGGAGAAAACTTCGCCACGCAATTTTCCAATCGCCTGGGCAGCTATCAATCCAGCCTGGGACTGTTTCGCACCCAGGAAAGCTACCAGGGCACCCACGGCTATTCGCTGCGCATGGATGGCCTGGAGCCCGGCTTCAATGACCTGGCCCGTGATCGGGCGATCGTGATCCATGCCGCCGACTACGTGAACCCGTTGTGGAGCGTGCGCCAGGGCCGTATCGGGCGCAGCCAGGGCTGCCCTGCCGTACGCCCGCAGGTGGCGCGCCAGGTGATCGACAAGCTCAAGGGCGGGCAATTCATGTTTTCCTGGTACCCGGACCCGGGCTGGCTCAAGCGTTCGGCCTATCTCAACTGTCAGCCGCAACAGGTCGCGAGTATTCTGGCCACCAGTGGAGGTTGAAACAGGCAGTTGCTGCGCAACTGAGCGGGAGCAAGCTCCCTCGCCACAGGTTAAAATGCCGGCCTTTCGAATCCTTGGCGTTGCCTGAATGAATTGCGTAGCCCTTCAAACCCTTCACGACCATTTGCTGACCACCCTGGCATCGGTGCCGGAAGAAACCCGGCGCCTGTTCCATGGCCGCGGGCGCTGCTGGCCGGGCCTGGAGCAGGTCACGGTCGACTGGTTGCAAGGGGTGGTGCTGGTCTCGCTGTTCAAGGAACCGGAACCCACGCACCTGGACGGGTTGATCGCGACGCTGCTGGCGCTGACGACATCGCCGGCCTGGCAACACAGCAAGGCCCATACACTCGCCGTGCAACACCGCTACCTGCCGCAAA
Organism: Pseudomonas sp. FSO-7; assembly: GCF_059579345.1. Lineage (NCBI taxonomy): Bacteria > Pseudomonadati > Pseudomonadota > Gammaproteobacteria > Pseudomonadales > Pseudomonadaceae > Pseudomonas > Pseudomonas sp. FSO-7. The sequence goes on from NZ_CM184193.1 coordinate 3,467,885, forward strand.
GCCTCACCCAATGGCTGGTGGGCGAGCCCATTGACGAATGGACCCTGACCGAAGGCGGCCTGCGCTACCGGATCGACCTGGGCAAGAAGCAGAACAACGGCCTGTTCCTCGACATGCGCTACGGTCGTGACTGGGTGCGGGCCAACGCCAAGGGCAAGCGGGTGCTGAATCTGTTCGCCTACACCTGTGGCTTCTCCGTGGCGGCCATTGCCGGCGGCGCGCAGCATGTGGTCAACCTGGACATGTCCCGTGCGGCCCTGAGCCGCGGCCGCGACAACCATCGCCTGAACGACCACGACCTGAGCCAAGTGAGTTTCCTTGGCCACGATCTGTTCAAGTCCTGGGGCAAGGTGATCAACAGCGGCCCGTACGACCTGGTGATCATCGACCCGCCCACCTTCCAGAAAGGCAGCTTCCTGTTGACCAAGGATTACCAGCGAGTCCTGCGCCGCCTGCCGGAACTGCTGACCGCCCACGGCACAGTCCTGGCCTGCAGCAACGACCCGGCCACCGGCCCGGACTTCCTCATCGACGGCGTCACCCGCGAAGCGCCCGGGCTGGTGTTCGAAACGCGCCTGGACAATCCACCGGAATTTCCGGACATCGACCCGGAGTGTGGCCTGAAGGCCTTGGTCTTCAAGGCGACAGCGCCTACGGCACCGGCCACCATGCATTGACCAGCCCCATGGTGATCCGCCGCACCAGCGATTCGACCTCGCGGCTCTTGACCGAACGGTAGATCGCCATGGTCCGCCGCAGTTGGTCCTCGTTGAGCATCACCGGCTGGCGTGCGCTCCAATCCACATCCGTCACGGCCTCGAGCCCCACGCCGCGCCAGACGATCCGGTCGCCTTGGGTGACGGGCTCCAATGGGCTGGGCAGGCTGGCGTCCGGCTGCACCAGGTTATCCAGCATCACTTGCGGCCAACGGGACGGATTCACCGGCTCGCTGAAGGCCTCCACCAGATCGTCATCCAGCGTATCCCAGAAGGCCAGCCCTTCGGACCAATCGCGGGACATCAGCCCCAGATAGGGCCGCCAGGCCATTTCTCCCACGCGCGGAGTCTGGTCATTGCTGTTGAAGGTGTCCTGGGCATCGCTGAGCCAGTCGATGAATGCTTCACGGGTCATGTGTACCTGGCGCTGCGCAAGGTCGGGGTAACGCTCCGTCAGGGCATGGTTCCAATAGGCGGAATGCTCGACCAGAAACGCTGAAAAGGGCACGCCTCCTCGAACGAGGCGCGCGCGCATCACCGATTCGAAAAAGTGGAAATGCATTTCCAGCTCGGCAAGGTCTGGCGTTTGTCGATCCAGGATACGGGCTTGCAGGCGCGTGCGCAGTTGTTGCAGTTGCTGATCGAAATCGCCAATCAGCAGCGGCAGCGGGTCGTGAGTGTTCTCGTAGCCGATGTAGTGCTGCAAGACAGCGGCCGCCCTCTGGCGATCGGCGAAAGACAACCCGGCAGGCGTCCGCTTATCGGTGTTGCGGATGCCAACAGAGAACCAGTCGATGAAACTTCGCATCCCGGGATCGTCGCGGGCAACCTCCAGCGCTCTCTTGAGCGCCGAGGAAAAGTAGAGCCAATCATCGGCGGTGTACTGGAACGAGTCGGGATATATGGCGCGCAGGGCCTGGATCTGAAGACTGGGCAATGGATTGTCATCGAGCCATACGGCCAGCGAGCCCCGATCGGGCAAGCGGTCGAGCGCGGGCAGCAAGTCATCCTGGATAGTGGTGATGCGGTTGCCTCGAAGATCGAGGACGTACAGAGCGGACGGATGCTTGTTCAGCACCGCCAACGCCAGCGGAGGCACCCGATCAAGCCCGCTCCTGGCCACTCCCAGCTCGTACAGGCTCGTCAGCTCTGGCAAATCGGGTAGGTCCCTGCAATTATTTCCGTTCAGGCGCAGCTCCTGCAAACCCGTCGCGGTATGCAGGAATGCACTGCCCTCCTCATCCAGGCGCAGGCCACAGCGCGACAGATCCAGCACCCGCAAGTCCGGCAACCGAGTCAGCGCCTGCAGCTGCTCGGGCGTGAAATCCAAGTTTTCGGCCCACACCACCTCACGCAACGTCGGCAGTGCGGCCAGGCTGTCAATGGCTGCAATCACGTCCGCACTGGTTCCGGTCTCCGGACCGCTACTGATCCCCGTCAGGTCCAGGGCCGCTATTCTAGTGGGTTCAGCACCGGTCAATGGCGCGAAGACATTTGCGTGCAGATGGAGCGGATTGCCTTCCATTGACAGTTCCACCAGCGAACGTAACTCACCTGCCGCCACCGGAATCGTGGTGAGATGATTGCCCTGCAGGTTCAACGTATCGATGTTGGGGAACAATCTCAGGAAGTCTGAAGGGTCCTCGCTAAGGCCCATATGGCTCAGCGCCACCAAACGGACATGCTCGAAACGTGCACTGATGGGAGGCAACCGACCGACGTCCAAAGCCCCTAAGCGTAATGCCACCTCACTACCCTCCAGCCCCGGTTCGGCTTCGCTCCGCCAGGCACGACGCAGTTCACTGGCGATGGCATTGCGTTGCCCAAGCAGGGTCTCACGGTCGTACTGCTGTTCGTTAGGGTGGTGGAAACCCTCATGGTCCACCCACTGGCGCAGCCCATCGTCCAGCGTGGTCCATTCGTTTTCCAGCCGGTCCACCAGCTCGCCCAGGCTGATGCCTTGGTGCCCGGCCTGTTCCGTCAGGTTTGCCTGTAGCTGTATGAGACGCTCCCCTCCATGGCTGGGATAGAGCCGCTCAAGACGCTGCTCCAGGCTGCCGCGCCAATCGTGCAGCGGCAGCCTGCCACGGCCGCTGAGGGGGTACACCAAGTGCCCGTTCAACCATTGCGGCCGCGATCCGACACTGCCCAGGCGCCTCATCGACAGGTAGGGACGCAGGCCTTGCCGGTCCTCCAGGGCCTGTGCAAGCAACTGGGACCGAAGCTTATCCGCCTCCCAGATATTCAAGCCCAGCGCCTGGCGGGCGTCGTCCGATAGCGCCCGCAGCAGCGCATCCTCCAGACTCATGGGGTTTGCCAATTCTTCGCCGGTTTCGTCAAAGGGGCGGTACTTGTCGCCTTCCTGGCGAATGGTTTTCAAGGGGCCGTCCTCCCCCACCGTTATCGGGTCTTGCAGCTCGCGCAGCCAAACGCGCAGGTGCACGCGACCCTGTAACCGGGGGGCATCGCCCAGCAGGCCCATGACGATGCGGTCACGGTCCACGGTGCCTTCGCCCCGCTCCAGGGCGCGCAAGGCACGGGTCAGGCGCAGCTCGCGCAAGGCTTCGGCGCACTGCTTGCCCAGGTTCTCGGCCACCTTGCCTCCCAGCAAGCGCAACCGATCATGACCTGCCACCTCGTGGACCAGTTCGTTGGCGATGGATTCGGGCAGGTTCGGGAACGCCCGAATCACCGGGGCAGCCAAGGGATCGCGCCCGACATGACGGGCCATGGCCGCGTTCACCCGCGTGGCATTGCGTTCCAGGTACCCGGCCCAGCGTCCGGCCAACAATCGGCTGCGCTCCAGCGGGCGCAGGCCGAAACTGCGTTGTCCGAGCAGCACGTTCTGCTCGTCCATGCTCAACTTCCCCAGAATGCGGGCGGCCCAGGCGTCGTGCTCCAGGTCCGCTTTGCTCAACCATAGGAAGCGCGTGTCGGCGATGTCACCCACCGGGTAGAGCCTCACGCCATCGTGGTAGCGCAACGTCAAGCCCTCGGGCCACCCCGGTAGATCGACGAGGGTCTGTACGATGCGAAAATGCCTGCCTCCCGGCGCTTCGCCACGGCGCAGGCGTTCAATGGTGTGCCGCGCCCATTGCCAGTTCCGTGCTTCATCCAGGGCATCGGCCAATATCGCCGGCATCGGCCGCCCCTGGACTTGCAAGTAGCGCAAATGCGCCTCGCTGATACCGACCTGCCGTTGCACGGCCAGGAGCGCCGTATCATCCAGCTCGACGGGCGTCTCGGCAAAGGCACGCAACAACGCCAGGTTATCGCGCTGCAACGGGTTGCGATGAGCCCACTGCCAGCCGCGGGCACGGCTCCATTCCAGCGGCGGCGTCACACCTCGGTGCCCGGCTGGCAGGCGCAGGTTCAAGGCGTCCTCCGCGCCCTCTACTTCGAAGTAACGATCCTCGATGCGTACCCACGCCGCGTCTGTCGTGCGCCAGACACCCCAGGCATCCTGCTCGGCCTCCACGGGGGGCAGGCGTTGCGCTTCGAAGACGCTGACGTCGCCATTCCACAGGCGCGTGGTGCCGTCACTCACCGGCATGGGCTCAACGGTCCCACCGACGAAGCCCAGGTAGGCGCCTTGAGCGAGCCCGAACAACACGTTGAAGATATGCTCGATCCCTTCTTGCGCGTGGCCTTCGTTGAACGCCTGGATGCCTTCGAAGATCTCGTACACCAGGCGTACGCCACCGACTGCCGCGGCCGTCATGCCGATCGGCGCGCAAAACGGAAAGAAGGTCGCGGCGATCATCAGTGAACGCTCGACAAGCCCCTCCCAATAGTCGAGGCGCGCCAGCAGCGCGCGCCAGTCCTGGTCCTTGGTCGGGACCATCAGTGCCGAGGCGTTGGCCAGGGCGTGGCCGCGCCACTCGTGATAGCTGGCGTGCCAAGGCTCCTCACGCAAGTCTTTCAGACCCCAGGCCACCTTGGGCGTGGGTATCCGGATGTGCCGGTGATCGCCATCCTCGCCCCGCTCGCCCTCGCGCCAACCGGTGATGCGTGCATGAATTTCCTGGAAGAGATTGAGGTTGTCCGTCACCTTCCACTCCACTTGATCGTGCAACGCCGTGCCCAGGCTGGCCTGCAGACGCAATGGGAGGTAATGCATCAGGCCCTGGCGATAGCGGCGTTTGCGCAGCCGTTCGGTGAGCTCCGCTGACAGTGCCTGCAAGCTGGGGAACTGCTTGAGCGGCGCCACGGTGTCATGGGGCATGTGCAAGACGATCGGGCGAACCCCCTGGGCATCGCCCTTGAGTCCCCAGTACACCCGGACGCCAAACAAGGGCGCCGAGAGCAATTCCAGCGCCTTGACCTCACAGGCCAGGGGGGCGACGGGCCGACCTTCGAGATGAATGCCCACGTGGGCCAGCAACCGCTCACCGGTTTCGTCCAGGCGCCCATCCAGCTTGGCTTCGTAGGCGTCATAGGCGAGCTGGCTGCGGGCGTACGCCATGTAGGCCTTGGCAATGGCGGGCACCTCATCGGCAATACGAGGCATCTTCTGTTCGAGCAACTGCCGATAGGCCCCGCCCACATCCATACGGCGACAGAGGCTGGCGAAGCTGGCCGGGGTCGTGGCCAGTATCGCCCTGTCCGACGGAGCGTTCCCTCGGAAGAACTCCCCTCGTCGGCCCTGGATGAACAGTTCGCCCTGGTTATCGAAATCGCTGCCGACGACCGCGTCGGCGGGAGGGTAATTGCACATGGCCGCCTCGATCACCGACAGCGAGGGGTCGTTAACGAAAGAACTTCGCCTGACCCTGGCCCGGCGTACCGCGTCCGCCACCGTGCCGGAGCCAATCACCCGGCTCCAATCCTGTACTTCTGGCTGGGTCTTGAGCCGTTCGAGGGTGAACGCATAGGGCCCCGGCAGGTCGCTGAGCAATGCATTGAGTGCATCACTGTCGCGCTGCAATTGTCGGGTGAGCACTTTGAAACGTGCCTGCCGGGCCCGTGTGGCTCGCTTCAACCAGACAGGGAGCCTGGCGCGGATAAAATCGATAGGGGTATCTTGAGTGGGCATGATGGACCTCCTTCCTTGGGGTCGAGTGTTCGTTCGAGCGCTAAAGCACGTTAAGTTCTGGCGTGGCCGATGCTCTCCAAATCAACTGTGTTTTGATACCGTCCAACCGTTGCAAGGGATTGCGGGGTGATGGAGGTGGATCGCCGCTACATCACCAAGGTCAACCATGCCGACACCAGCAGCATCACCGCCATGACCCGATTGAACCGCCCCATCGCCACGGCGGAACGGCAGAACCGTGCGGCACCGCGGCCCAGGTAGGCCCAGACGGTCATGCAGGGGATGGAAATGGCGAAGAACGCCAGGGACAGCCAGAGAACCCGCACGGTCCGGTCGGCCTCGGCCCCCGCGAAAACGCTGACCACCGCCAACGCCATCATCCAGGTTTTCGGGTTCACCAATTGCAACCCGGCCGCCCCCGCCAGGCCCAGGCGCGGGCCTTCCACCGGGCGGTCCGGGTCGATGGCCTGGGCCGGTGCGCGGAAAATCTGCCAGGCCATCCAACTCAGCCAGGCAATGCCCGCCCATGAGAGCAGCGTTTGAAGCGTGGCATGGCGCGCCAGCACATCCCCCAACCCGGTGCCGACCAGGAGCACCAGCAAGGCTGCCGCAGCGCAGGCACCGAGAATGATCGGCACGGTGGTTGCCAGGCCGAAGCGCGAGCTATGGCTCAGCACCAGGATATTGGTCGGGCCCGGGGTGATGGAGGCGACAAACGCGAACAAGGCAAACGGCAGTAACTGGTCCATGGAGCGACTTCTCGGTAAGGATCGATCGCTGGATCATCCCCGCGAAGCCAGGGTCAGTCTGGAACAATTGAGCAGCGCTTGCGGTAGTCCGCCGGGCTCAGGCGATAGGCACGCTGAAACCAGCGGCCCAAGTGACTCTGGTCGGCAAAACCGAGCATGGCCGCCACCGCTACGGCACTCTCGCCAGAGGCCAGCAAACGCCGGGCGCGGGCCAGGCGCAACTGGATCAGATAGGCATGGGGCGCCAGGCCGAAAGCGGCCTTGAACGCACGGGTCAGGCGAAAACGATCCACCCCGGTGACCCGCGCCAGGTCATCCAGGCCGATGTCATCGCTCAGGTGACTGTGCAGATAATCCCGGGCCTGCTGCGCCACCAACGGCAGCCGCGGATCCGGGTTGATCCGCGCCCGCCAGTGCAGGTGTTGGGTCAGGTTGGCCAACAGGGTATCGAGGGCCGTCTGGCGCACGATGCGGATTTCCTGCTCATGCAGGCTCTGGAAGGCCAAGGCCGTGGCACTCGCCAGCCGTGCATCGTCGGTCAGGGTGGCGGCGAAACCCAACTGGGCGTTGTCCGGCGCGACGTCGAACAAGGAACGCAACTCGCGCTCCAGCCATTGGGGTTCCAGGTACAACGTGCGGTAGGTAAACCCGTGGTCGTGAGGCGCATTACCGTCGTGCAGCTCACCGGGCTCAAGCAGGAACACCTTGCCCGGCGTACTGTTGTGCTGCTGGCGGCGGCAATGAAACTGCTGCACACCCTGCTCGGTCACGCCCACCAGGTAGCTGTCATGCCAATGGGGATCATAGGCATGCCCCTCGAAATGCGCGCGCACGGTCTCGATACCGGACGTGGCGTCCTGCTTGAGATCGATCCAATTGCGCGCCGTCATGCCCTGTCCCGTTTAACGAATGTGCTCTTGGCAGATTAACTGCTGATGGGAGAAGTGTCTGGAAGATTTGTGCAAACCTTGTGGCGAGCGGACTTGCTTAGGCGGTCAGTCTGTAGATACACAGGTCGACTGACACACCGCCATCGCGAGCAAGCTCGCTCCCACAGTGGGTCTGTGGTGAACACAAGACTTAGGAACACCCAAGATCACCTGTGGGAGCGAGCTTGCTCGCGATGACGCCGGCACATCCAACATCACCGAAAACTGAACCACCGCCATCGCGAGCAAGCTCGCTCCCACACTCATCCCACAGGAGAAACGCGGTCCCACCAAGAATCAGGTCGGCTCTCAGGCCGCCTCGCGGTGGACGTTGATCTCGGGCGCCCCGTTAACCACGCTGGCTGAACGAAGGTATTGCGCAGTGGGCAACCCGGCATGGATGCCGGGTTAGCCGCGCTGGGCCATGGATGGCCCTTCGCGGCGGCCCACGGAGCACTGCCTTCGTTCAGGCATGCCGAGCCTAAGCGAGGCACCAAGTGGTGGGGCAAAAGCGCTTTGGTTACTTTCGACTGGGCCGGCTTCCGGGCTTTTCGAAAGTGACCCGCCGTCAGGGCGGAACCCTAAGTGGCCGTTACCGCAGCAACGGATATACACACCAAACCCCAATACCTTTAAACCTTCCTCATACCAATACGCCGACGCATCTCAGCCGTAATACTCTGCCGAGTCTTCTTAAGCCCAGCCCAAGGCTCATGCCCCACCTCCGCCAGACGCTCATGAACATTGTGCACATTCCACAGGTTCGCCCCCTTGAGCTCAGCCACCTCCTCACGAAAAATCGGCACCGACACCGGCAACCCCTCCCGGGTCCGGGCGGCGTAGGCACAGATGGTAGTGGCGCCCAACCCGTTGCGCAGGTAATCGATAAAGATCCGCCCTACCCGGTTCTTCGGCCCGGACACCGCCGAAAAGCGATCCGGCAACAGCTTGGCCATGTGACTGACAATCGCATGGCTGAAGCCCTTGACCTCGTCCCAGCCCAGTTTGCGCGTCAACGGCACCACCACATGGATGCCCTTGCCGCCGCTGGTCTTGAGGAACGCCTTGAGCCCCAGCTCATCGAGCACCGATAACGTGAGTTGCGTCGCCTCGACCATGCTTTTCCAGGGCAGCGCCGGGTCCGGGTCGAGGTCGAGGACGAAGCGGTCGGGCTTGTCCAGGTCCACGGATGTGGCGTTCCAGGTGTGCAGCTCCACCGTGCTCATCTGCACCGCGCCAATCAGCGCCTCGGCGTTGTTGATGATCATCACCGGCTGCCCCGTCAGTGCCTTGTCCAGGCTGACGATGCCGGGAATCGCCAGGCGCTCGGAGTTCTTCTGGAAAAACAGCTCACCGGCGATGCCATCCGGCGCCCGGACCAGGGCGACCGGGCGATCTTCCAGTTCCGGCAGGATGAATTCGGCAACGCTGGCGTAGTACTCGGCCAACTGCAGCTTGGTGGTGCCGCTGCTGGCGTCGATGACTCGCTCCGGGTGGGTGATGCGGACCTTGCCGTCCATGGCCGGCGCCTTGGCTTGTGTCCGGGTCTTTACCTTGTCCTTGCTCTTGTCCGATTTCGCGTCAGGTTCGTCCTTGGGGCTGGTTTTCTTCGCCGCCGTGGTTTTTTTCACGGGCTTGGCAAGCTCCTGGGTGATGGCCTTGGCCGGCTTGTCGTTGCGCAAACCGTGGAAAACCGCATGGCGCACCGAGCCTTCCTTGGTCATTTCGGCAAAGGCCACTTCGGCCAGCAGCGTCGGTTCAAGCCAGTGCACGCCCTTGGCTTCGTAGCCGGTGGGCGGGTTCACCACGGCGGCCTTTTTCGTCTCCAGGGGCAGCAGTTGCTGGTAGATGCTCTTGAGGGTGGTTTCGTTGAAGCCGGTGCCGACCTTGCCGGCGTAACGCAATTGGCCGCTGTCAGCGTCATGCAGCCCCAGCAGCAAGGCACCGAAGGCACTGCGGGCGCCCTTGGGATCGCTGAAACCCACCACCACGAATTCCTGGCGATTCTTGCATTTGAGCTTGATCCAGTCGTTACTGCGTTTGGACACATAGGCGCTGCCGATGCGTTTGCCGATCAGCCCTTCCATCTGCATCTGGCAGGCGCTGTTGAGCAGCGCTTCAGGGGGTTGCTCAAAGGCATCGGAAAACCGTAGCAAGGGGCTTTGATTGGGCTCCAGCACGGCGGCCAATGCGGCCCGGCGTTCTTGCACCGGTACTTTGCGCAAATCCATGCCGTTGAGATAAGGCATATCGAACAGGTAATAGGCGATCTTGCCACTGCTGCCGACCTCGAAGGCATTTTGCAAGGCCTGGAAGTCCGGCACGCCCTGATCGTTGGCGACCACCATTTCACCGTCGAGCCAGGCCGATTCCAACCCCAGGGCAGCCAAGGCCTCGGCCTGCTTTGGCAACTTGTGGGTCCAGTCATGGCCGTTGCGGGTCAGCAGCCTGACGTCGCCGTTTTCGATCCGCGCCATGACCCGGTAACCATCGAACTTGATCTCATAGAGCCATTCGCCGTCGGGCGCGCTTTCCACCAGTGTCGCCAGTTCCGGCTTGAGGGTTTCGGGCAGCGGCCCGGCGACCGCGCCGCTGAGGGTGGTTTTCGAGGTGCGTTTCGGCGATTTCGGCTGGCTGGCTTTTTCCGGCCGTTTCACCGTTTTGGCCGCGGCAGCCTTGCCTCGTTGCTTGGGCACAAGGGTGCGATCACTGAGCACGCTGTCCGGCTCGGCCTGGACCACGTCGTATTCGCTTTCGGGACGGGCGGCCTGGTCCTGATGCTTGATCAGGAACCACTGCTCCTGTTTGCCAGGCATGTGGGTGCGCACCAGGTTCCACAAGCCGCTGAGCTTTTCGCCTTGCAGCTCGAACTTGAGCCGGCCTTTTTCATAGGCATCGTGGGGATCCCCCTGGGGAATCCAGACGCCACGGTCCCAGACGATCACGTCACCGGCGCCGTAGTGGCCTTCGGGAATGCTGCCCTCGAACGTCGCGTAGTCCAGCGGATGATCTTCAACATGCACCGCCAGGCGTTTGGCTTTCGGGTCCAGGGAAGGTCCCTTGGGCACCGCCCAGCTCTTGAGCGCGCCGTCCAGCTCCAGTCGGAAGTCGTAATGCAATCGCGAGGCATCGTGCTTTTGAATGCAGAACTGCAAGGCATGGGCAGTCTTTGCCGATCGACGCGAACGTTTCGCCGCCGGCTCCGGGGTGGCGGCGAAATCTCGCATGCGGTTGTAGTCATCCAGGGTCTTGCTGCTCATGGACCACCTGCCACCTGTTGCAACGCTGGATCGGCGACCGGCATCCCGGCCGTTTCCGCGAGCAACTGATCGACCACGCGGCTCAAGGCCTGTTCGACCGAATCGCCCAGCAGCAGGCCTTGTTCGTAGAGCACGATTTGCCGATCGGCGCTGGTGCCTTCCTGCACGATCCGGCGGGCCTGCTTGAACACGTCCTGGACGCCGAGCTCGGCCGCGGTTTCACCGAAGGTCTGCTCCGCCAGGGTCAGCCACTCCCCGATCAGCATCGGCTGTTCCTGCCCCTCGACGATAAACTCCGCGAGGATCCCGTGGCGCTTGGCCCGCCAGCGGTTTTCCTTGAGGATCCACTGGGACATCTGGCTGTAGCGGGCCCCGGGCCGGCGTTGCGTGACGGCATGAGCCACCATCAGGCGAAACAGCGAGACCAGACAAAGGACGTCGTCTGCCCGAGGGCAGGCATCGCAAATGCGCAGCTCCAGCGTGGGATAACGTGACGAAGGCCGTATTACCCACCAGCAATCGCTGGCCTGGCGAATGGACCCGGTGCGCATGAGCATGTCGACGTAGCCGGCGAACGCCGACTCATCTTCGAAATACTCCGGCACGCCCATGCGCGGCCATTCATCGCAGGCCACTTGTCGATAGCTGCTGAAGCCACTGTAGCCACCGTTCCAGAACGGCGATGACGCGCTCAGGGCCAGGAACATCGGCAACCAGGGCAGGACCTCATTCATGACCCGCACCCGGTCCTGCGTGGCCGGGACTTCCACATGGACATGCAGCCCCGACAGCACACTGCGCCGCGCCACCCGCTGGTAATCATCGAACAGTTGCTGGAAATGCAGCTCATCGGTGGGTTGCAGCACCGGGGTGGCCATCGGGTGTGAACCGGCGCTGAGCAGGCCCAGGCCATAAGGTGCCAGCCGCTGGTTCAGGCCCGTACGCACCTGGTTCAGGTAGTCGGCGGCCTCGGGCAGGCTGCGAAAGATGGGCGAAGCCATCTCGACCTGGCATTGGAACATCTCATGGGCGAAATGCTTGCCCAGCTCGGCCCGGCAGGCGGCGACAGCCTCTGCGGGTGGTTCACCCGGCATGCAGCGGGTGTGCAGATCGGTGATGAAATACTCCTCTTCAACGCCGAATTTCATGCGCCTGTTCATCGATAGTCCCTCCGATAGCCCCGCCGATACCTGCGCCCATGCGGGTTACAACCAACGCCACCACGGCGATCCTTTCCACGTCCTGGTAACCCGGCGTGAGCAGTTCCTCACCGAACACATCCGGGTCCAATTCCTTGTAGGTCCAACCGAAATCCGCTGAGTCACGCCATTGCCCCAGCGCTTCGAGGAACGGGTCGCGCCCATCCACCATCGCCACGCCGGTGTAGAGCACCAGCGAGCCGCCAGGGGTGAGCCGGGGCAAGGCCTGCGCGACGATGCGCAGCGACAGCCCGGCGCCCAGTGCGCCGCCACCATGGCGATAGGCGCGCTCGGAGGGGTCGGCCATGTACGGCGGGTTGGCGACGATCAGGTCGAACTGGCCCGGCACGTCCTGCAGCACGTCGCTGCGGGCGACCTCGACGTTGGCGACCTCGGCCAATGCGGCGTTCACCGCGCTCAGGCGCAGGGCCTGGGGGTTGATGTCCACGGCCAGCACTTGCGCTTCACGGCGGGCGCGGGCAATCACGATGGCGCCGACACCGGCGCCGCAACCGATGTCCACGGCGCGCTGCACGGCAGTGAAATTCTGTTGCAGATGCGTATGGATCAGTTGGGCGAAACGGTAACTGTCGGGGCCGAAGAACACCGCATCGGTGGCTTGCGTGGGGAACTGCGAATGGGCAAACAGCAAGCCATCCAGGCTCGACCAGCGCACCCGGCTACGCAACAGGCCGTCATGTGCTTCCAGCACCTGGGCGTCTTGCAATTGCCGCTGTTCGTCGGTACTGATCAGACCCGGCGCAAATGGCCGTGACCAGCCGAACACATCCCGCAGGGTCTTGGCGCGCTCATTGCCGGGACGCTGGTTGACCCGTTCATGGGTCAACGGCGTCGGGGTAATGAAACGGTAACCGTCGGCTTGCAGGCGTCGGCCCAGTTGCAGCAGTGCAAGGTCCGGCTCGGACAGGCGTACTTCTTCATTCATGCAGGGCTCCCTAGCGAAGTGCGGATTTGAGTTCGATGAATCGGCGAGTCGCCAGCAGCCCGGCCGGATGGCTGTGGCAGCGGGCGCAGAGCCAGGGCATCAGGACTTGCATCTGCTCGTCGGGCGCGCGGCCTTGCAGCGCCTGTTGCAGGCTTTGCACATCGGGATCGTCCATCGGCGTGGCGGCCTCGCAAGCGGCAACCGGACTACGCCGCACGCCAGACTTCGTGCCCTCGTCCAGCCAGTCACCGGCAATCCAATCGTGCAGCAGCTGTTTTTCGTAAGGGCTGAACACCCCGAACATGGCCGCCCCTGCCCCGTCGATCAGGGTCCAGAAGCGGCTGTTTTGCGGGTCTTCATGGCGCTTGATCCAGCCTTTGTTCTGCATGGCCGTCAGGAACCCTTCCAACTGACCCGGCGCCGCGAGCCACTGGTTGACGGTCTTGCCTTCGAACTTGCAGTAATCGGAATGCATGTGCTGGCCGAACGGGCGTTTGCGTTCGAGCATGTCCAGCACTTCACGATCCAGGTCGAACGAGCCGATGATGGCCCGGCTGCCCTGCCCCAGGTCATTGAGGCGATAGCCCAACGTGACCCGTTGCCAGAAGGCCTCACGGTCCGCTTCCATCGGCATCAGTTGCAGCAGCGCTTGCACGGCCTTGTGGGCGTGACCGGTGCTGGCGTTGTCGATGGTGACGTGGAGGGTGAAATAGTACGGATCGATGTCCAGTTCGCTCAGTTCATAGGCGCTGATCAACAGATGCAGGGGCAATTGTTCGTAGCCCAGGTTGTAGCCGATGACCTCTGGCAGGTATTCGTCGCCGGCATAGCCCAGGGCCAATTGCACGGCGCCCTGCAGATAAAGGTCGTCGTCGATGTCCGGGGCGTCCGACAGATCGTATTCGGCGAGCAACTTGCGATAAAGCACCACATGGTTTTGCGCGGGGTGACCGTCTCCCAGTTCTTCCAGGTAGGTGCACAGCAACCCTTCGAAACGGTGGTCATGCCAGTGCTTGACCACGCCATACAGCCAAGCGCCGTCGACCCTTTTGGTCGGCGCCACGGCCTGGAGGAAGTACAGGGCGTGGGCTTTGCTGCGGAAGAACTCCCGCGGGCCGCCGGTTTTGCGCCGTTCCAGATAGTCAGCGTATTGCCGGGCCACGCCGGCGCTGTGTTGTTCGACCCAGGCCTGCAACGCCGTCGGGTCAGCAGGCATCTCCTGGGGGAGCGCCGCAGCCTTCGTGATGCATTGCTGGAGGAACGTTTGGGCGACGGCTTGCTTGTCAGCGTCGTCGGGGCCCTGGAACAGCCGTTCATAGCATTGGCGCACCTGTCCGTTATGGATAACAGGGTGCACGGTGGCCGGCTGGGATTGGAGGGGTGTCAGCGCAGTCATAAGGGCCTCTCGGGTTCTTGGCGGACGCTGAATCAGAACGTCTCTTCTGTTGCAGAGCGCCAGGAACGGCGAAAAATTCCGTTGGATTGAATGGCAGGCGGATAAACGGGGGCCTGCTGCATTGGTGGGAACCCTCGCTTCGCTCGGCGCCTCAAATGCAGATAACCACCCGGCTGTTGAATGCGGCAGAACGCTGTTGTGGCGAGGGAGCTTGCTCCCGTTGGACGCGAAGCGGCCCATGCCTTTTGCGGCTGCTCCGCAGCCGAGCGGGAGCAAGCTCCCTCGCCACGGGTTTCACTCGCCAATCGGTACCGGCGCTATCCAAGGAGCAACGATGACGTTCACAGTATGGGTAGCGGTGCTCGGCGCGGTGTTGCTGACCCTGGCCCTGACCTCCTCTTATCTGCGCTGGATGCCAGTCACCACCTCGGCGATGTGCCTGGTGTTGGGCGTCGCCATCGGGCCGCTGGGGTTGGACGTGCTGAAGCTGGACGTTCGCGACTCGTCGGTCTGGATGGAACACCTCACGGAAGTCGCGGTGGTGTTTTCGCTGTTCGTCAGCGGCCTCAAGTTGCGCCTGCCCCTCAAGGACCGCACCTGGCGCGTCGCCTATGGGCTGGCCGGGCCGGTGATGATCCTGTGTATCGCCGGCCTGTGCCTGACATTGCACTATCTGTTGGGCCTGAGTTGGGGCGCGTCGATGCTGATTGGCGCGATGCTCGCGCCCACCGACCCGGTACTGGCGGCGCTGGTGCAGGTCAACGATGCGCGGGATGACGACCGGGTACGGTTCGGCCTGTCGGGTGAGGCGGGATTGAACGACGGCACGGCGTTTCCGTTCGTGATCCTCGGGCTGTTGATGCTGCGTGAGGACGGCAGCGGTTTTCTCGGTGAGTGGCTGCTTCATGACGTCCTGTGGGCCGTGCCAGCCGGGTTGCTGGTCGGCTACTGGATGGGCCGTGGCATCGGCAAGCTGACTTTGTCGATGCGCATCAGGAATGCCGACAGCACCTTGTCCCCCAATGATTACCTGGCCCTGGCGCTGATTGCCCTGGCGTACGTGGTGGCCGAGTGGATCCAGGGCTACGGCTTTCTCTCAGTGTTCGCCGCCGGCCTGGGCCTGCGTCAGGCCGAGGTCAAGTCGACCGATGAAGCGGCACCGCCGGCGGAACACCTGGTGCAACCGGTGGTGGGCCACGAAACCGTCGATCCCCAAGAGGCAGTCCTGGGCGACACCGAGTCGCTGGACGATAGTCAATTGGCCGCCGGAGTCATGATGAGCGACATGCTGGCGTTCGGCAGCCTGGTGGAGCGGTCGATGGAGGTGTTCCTGGTAACCCTGCTGGGAGTCGTGCTGGCTAACCATTGGGACTGGCGGGCCTTGGTGATCGGTGCCCTGCTGTTTCTCGTGATTCGTCCGTTGAGTGTGCTGATGGTGCCCTGGGGTCGATTGCTCGACGGACCGCAACGGCTGCTGATCGGCTGGTTCGGCATTCGCGGGATCGGCAGCCTGTTTTATCTGTTCTTCGCCTTGAACCATGACCTGCCGCCAGAGGTGGCGCAACTGTGCATCGACCTCACCCTGTCGGTGGTGGCCTTGAGCATTCTGGTTCATGGCGTCACGACCCAGCCCACGTTGGCATGGTATGAGCGCCGTAAGCAGCCGAGGTGAAGCACTGTGGCAGGAGATGAACGCAGTTGTGGCGAGGGAGCTTGCTCCCGCTGGGCTGCGAAGCGGCCCCAAGCTTTGCGGTTGCTGCGCAACTGAGCGGGGGCAAGCTTCCTCGCCACAATGACGGGTATGTCTCAGCCGCCAGGGTCGCTCAACTGGATATAGACCGAATACACCCCCAACAGCACCCAGAACGTGGCAAAGATCCAGGGTGTACGCAGCGAGAACAGCAACGACTTGCGATAGCCCTTGTGGGTCGATTCCCGTTTGCTGAACAGCGGCGATTCATCGTAGGCCAAGCCCATCAAGGGTTCGGCGCGCAATAACTCGCTCTGTTTGAAATGCCAATGATCAATGATCTCGTAGGCCGCCTTGATCCCCGGCCAGGCATTGAGCGAACTCAGGAAGCCCAGCAAGGCCAGGAATGGCGGCACGATCAGCGTGAACAACTTGCCCCATTCCGGGTTCAGGTTGGCCATGCACGAGGCAAAGGCGATCACCAGGAAGGATTGGGCGGCCAGGTAAGCATCGGTTCGATTGGCCAGGATGCTGGTTTCGTATTGGATCTCCCGGCGATAGAAGTCCAGTCGCTCCTTGGGCGAGCCGAACAGTTTGGCGTTGTGTTCCGTCAGTTCTTCGTCCGGGGTCGGCCCGGTGAGTATTCTGGGCATTGCGCAGGCGGTGCCTCGGTGATGATTCGAACTCATTAGAAGAACCCGGCACGCGGCAAGTTCAAGCCAATGGATCGCAGGTAGCAAAGTCCGAGGAAACGCTGCCCAGCCGCCAAGGTCTCTACTGTGTAAGGGCAAGAGGAGCGTTGCGTGGATTATCTTGGATGGGTGCAATGGCCGGCGATGCTCGTCACGGTGCTGGCCGCCTGGTTGATCGGCTCACGCCAACCCCGCCGCAGGGTGGCGGGGTTCAGTTGTTTTATTGCGAGCAACATCCTGTGGGTGGTCTGGGGGCTGCATACGGGCGCGTATGCATTGATCGTGTTGCAGTTTTGCTTGTGCGCGATGAATTTGCGTGGGTTCAAAAAGAACACTGAATAGGCAGGGTCCCCTTTATGGGTAGACATATACCCTTGTGGCGAGGGGATTTATCCCCGTTGGGGCGCGAAGCGGCCCCATCGTACCGACGCCTCGGTGTATCAGGCGATCCAGGGGGCTGCTGCGCAGCCCAGGGAGGATAAATCCCCTCGCCACAGGGGAGCTGTATTCAACCTGGGATCCGTATCTATTTCATCGTCTGCCCAATGATCTGCATCAGGTCAATCTGCTTGAACGGTTTGATCAGCCGAGGCAGTTGTGTGGCGAAACCTTCCAGGCGTTCGGCATAACCGGTGGCCAGGATGATCGGCAGGGTCGGGTCGCGGTAGCGCAACAATTTAGCCAACTGCGCGCCGTCCATCTGCGGCATGGCCATGTCGGTGATCACCAGGTCGATGTCCGGGTTGCGCTCATATAACTCCAGTGCCTGAGCCCCCGATGGCGCGCAAAGGACTCGGTGCCCCAGGTCTTCGATCAGCAAGCGCGTGCTGGTCAGCACCAGGCTGTCATCGTCGACCACCAATACTTTCAACTCGTGGACCGGCGGCGCGGCTTCCTCGATCGCCGCTTTGCCAGGTGCCGGATCGTCAGCCACCGGTAGCCACAATTCGGCGGTGGTGCCGAAGCCTTTTTGGCTTTTGAGCGTCAGGCGGCCACCCAGTTGTTCCGCCAGGCCATGCACCATGGACAGCCCCAGGCCCGTGCCCTTGCCGACGCCCTTGGTGGTGAAGAACGGGTCCACGGCCGAGGCCAACGTGACGTCGTCCATGCCCTCGCCTTCATCGGTAATCGTCAGGCAAATGTAGCGTCCTGGGGCCATCGACTTGTCCGCCCCGGCATCAGTCCCTTGCCGCTCATCGGCGGCAATGATGATCTGGCCGCCATGGGGCATGGCGTCCCGGGCATTGGTCGCCAGGTTGAGAATCGCCAGTTCCAGTTGGTTGACATCGGCCAGCACCGGCGACAGCGCCTCGGCGAAACGGGTCTGGATGTGTATCGACGGGCCCAGGGAGCTTTGCAGCAGACCACTGATGCCCTGTATCAAGGCCGACAGCTCGACCGACTCATAGGTCAGTTTCTGCCGGCGGGCGAACGCCAGCATGCGCTGAGTCAGCGAAACCCCGCGTAGCGCGCCCTGGGTCGCGTTATCCAGCAACTGAGTGAGTTTCGGCTCGTTGGGCATGCGCTTACGCACGATTTCCAGGTTGCCAAGGATGACCGTCAGCAGGTTATTGAAATCATGGGCGATGCCGCCGGTGAGCTGGCCGATGGCTTGCAGTTTCTGCGATTGGAACAGCGCCTCACGGGCCTGCTCAAGGGCCTGCTGGGCCTGGGTGGCATCGGTGATGTCGCGAGTGATCTTGGCAAAGCCCAACAGCGTGCCGGTATCGCTGCGAATCGCATCGATGACCACATGGGCCATGAAGCGCGTGCCATCCTTGCGCATGCGCCAGCCCTTTTTCTCGAAACGCCCTTCGCTGGCAGCGATGCTCAACGCGCGCTGCGGCTCGCCGGCATCGCGATCCTCGGGGGTGTAGAACATCGAGAAATGCCGGCCAATGGCTTCCAAGGGAAGGTAACCCTTGATCCGTTGCGCCCCCAGGTTCCAGTTCGTGACCTGACCTTGCGGGTCGAGCATGTAGATGGCGTAATCGGTGACGCTTTGCACCAGCAGGCGAAACTGCTGCTCGCTTTGCTTGAGAGTTTCCTCGGCCATCTTGCGGTCGGTCAGGTCGCGGGTGATCTTGGCGAAGCCGAGCAAGGTGCCGCTCTGGCTGTCGATGATCGGATCGATCACCACATGGGACCAGAACAACGTGCCGTCCTTGCGCACCCGCCAGCCCTCGCCTTCGAAACGCCCCTCATGCAGGGCTGTGTCCAGCGCCCGTTGCGGCAGACCGGCGGCGCGGTCCTGATCGGTGTAGAAACGGGAAAAATGCTGGCCGAGGATCTCGGACTCCTCATAACCCTTGAAACGCCTGGCACCGGAGTTCCAACTGGTGATGATGCCTGACGGGTCGGTCATGTAGATGGCGTAGTCGACCACCGCGTCGATGAGCAGGCGAAAGCGCTGCTCCTCGTTGATGAGTGGGGTCTTGGGGTCATTCTCAAGCATCTGGCCGGGGCATCCGTGTGGATTTTTTGCGGAGTATGGAACAAGTCTGGTGTCAGGAAAAATGATTGAGCGAATCAGCAAGTCTCCAGACTGCTCACGACTCAAGTCCTACTCAATTCCCCTGTGGGAGCGAGCTTGCTCACGATAGCAGTGTTTCAGCCAGCCTTCATGTCACTGACAGACCGCTATCGCGAACAAGCTCGCTCCCACAGGTGGCGGAGTGTGTTTCCTGAGTGACAGACCACCAGCGCGGCAATAAGTGCTGCACCCTGGCCTCGCCAAACCGATCATCGATCAGCATCACCACCCCGCGATCCTGCTGGGTGCGAATGACGCGGCCAGCCGCCTGCACAACTTTTTGCAGCCCGGGGTACAGGTAGGTGTAGTCATAGCCATCGCCAAAGATCGCCGCCATGCGTTGTTTCATCTGCTCATTGACCGGGTTGAACTGCGCCAGCCCCAAGGTGGCGATGAAGGCGCCGATCAGGCGAGAGCCCGGCAAATCGATACCCTCACCAAAGGCTCCGCCCAGCACCGCAAAGCCAATACCTTGGCTGTGCTCCATGAACCGTTCGAGAAACGCCTGCCGAGGGCCTTCGCCCATGCCCCGTGATTGCGTCCAGAGGGCAATCTGCGGGTACCGCTCGGCAAACAGCCCGGCCACTTGTTGCAAGTAATCGAAACTGCTGAAAAAGGCCAGGTAGTTGCCCGGGCGCTCGCTGAACTGGCGGGCCATCAACGTGACGATCGGCTCCAGGGACGCCTGGCGATGGGCAAAGCGGGTAGAAATGCGGCTGACAACCTGTACGTCCAACTGCTCGGCCTTGAACGGCGATTCGACATCGATCCACACCGTATTGCCCGGCGTTCCCAGCAAATCCGCGTAGTAATGCCGAGGGCTCAGGGTTGCCGAAAACAGCACGGTGCTGCGGGCCGCCGTCAGCCTGGGCCGCAGGAATGCGGCCGGCACCACGTTGCGCAGGCACAGCGTCGACAGGCTGCGCTGGCGGCCGAGCTCGCGCTTGTGGATGTCGAACAGAAAGTGCTCGTCGAAGGTTTCCGCCACCCGGCCAAACTGCAAGGCGTCGAAGTAGAACGCCTGCAAGCCGCTGTCCAGGCCCTGGGGGTGATCGTTGAGGTAATCGCCAATGGCGGTGGTACAGGTGGCCAAGGCCTGGAGCAGCTTTTCCGGCAGTTTTTCATAGGCCTGATAGGCCGCCAATTGGGGCGTGTGCAAGGCGTTCCACTGGCGACTGACCCGCTCCAGGGATTTCTTAAGCGGTTCGGGGGCAGTTTTGCGCACGCTGCTCAACGTGGCCTGGTCCAGGGTCGCGCTGTACATCTGCCGTCCGCGCTCCACCAGGTTATGGGCCTCGTCCACCAGGGTCGCGACGGTCCAACCATTGGCCTGGGCCAGGCCAAAGAGCAAGGCGCTGAAGTCGAAGTAATAGTTGTAGTCGGCCACCACTACGTCGACCCAACGGGCCATTTCCTGGCTGAGGTAATACGGGCACACCTCATGGGCCAGGGCAATTTCGCGCAACGCCGCCTGATCGAGCAAGGTGACCCGGCTCGCCGCCGCCCGGGCACCCGGCAGGCGGTCATAGAAACCTCGGGCCAGCGGGCAGGATTCGCCATGGCAGGCGTTGTCCGGGTGTTCGCAGGCCTTGTCCCGAGCGATCATTTCCAGCACCCGCAACGGCATCGACGGCGCGCTGGCGGTGATCACGCGCGCCGCGTCGAGGGCCAGCTTGCGCCCTGGGGTTTTCGCCGTGAGGAAGTACACCTTGTCCAGTTGCTGCGGCGCCAGGGCCTTGAGCATCGGGAACAAGGTGCCGACGGTCTTGCCGATGCCGGTGGGCGCCTGGGCCATCAGGCAGCGGCCGGTAGTGACCGCCTTGAACACCGACTCGGCCAAGTGCCGTTGCCCGGGCCTGAAACCCGCATGGGGAAATACCAGCGCCTGGGCGCCAAGGTTACGCGCCTGGCGATGGGCCATTTCCTGCTCGGCCCAGGCCAGGAACAGTACGCATTGTGCTTCGAAGAAGGCTTGCAGCTGCGCCGCCTCGAAGCGTTGGGTGAGGCAGGTTTCCTTTTCGCTGACGATGTCGAAATACACCAGGGCCACGTCGATGTGCGGCAGTTGCAGCTTGTGGCACATCAGCCAGCCATAGATCTTCGCCTGGGCCCAATGCAACTGGCGATGGTTGGCCGGCTGTTTGCTCAGGTCGCCCCGGTAGGTCTTCACTTCTTCAAGGCACTGGCGGACCGGGTCGTAGCCGTCGGCCCGGCCTTTGACGGTCAATGTTTGGTAGTAACCTTCGAGGGCCACTTCAGCCTGATAACCCTCGTTGCGCCGCGAGGCCACGGTGCGATGGCCGGCGATACCTTCCAGGGCTGTCGGCGAGGGTGTGAAGCGCAGGTCCAGGTCGCCCACTTTGGCGGTGAACTCACACAGCGCTCGTACGGCGATGCTGTAACTCGGTGCCGGGTTCATGGACCTCCATCGCGAGCAAGCTCGCTCCCACAGGGGACCTGGGATGGTTGCTCACATCCATGGGTGTTCTGCGGTAATTCGGCCTCTGTGGGAGCGAGTTTGCTCGCGATGGGGGACGCTGCCCATTGCACATAACAAACGGCGACGGGCATCTGGTGCTCGTGACAGAACTCCAGCCAGCGCAGTTGATTGTCTTGCAGGCGATCACCGGGGCCTTTGACTTCGATCATGCGGTAGGTCTTGTGCTGCGGCCAGAACTGGATCAGGTCCGGCATGCCGGCGCGGTTGGCCTTGATGTCCAGCAGCAGGCGCTGGAACCAGTGCTTGAGGTGCTCGGCCGGCAGGCAGTCGAGGGCCTGTTCCAGCAAGGGCTCGGACAACGCCCCCCAGAACACGAAAGGTGATTGCACGCCCCACTTTTCGGCGTAACGACGACCGATGGTCTGCCGATAGCGACCATCGTCCAACTCCGCCAGGCAGGCTGCGAACAATTCGACGCGACGGGCATGGAAGTCCTCATTGAGCAGGTCGACCGGCCCGCGCTGGAACGGGTGGAAAAACGCGCCCGGCAACGGCGCGAAGATCGCCGGCCAGCACAGCAGGCCGAACAGTGAATTGATCAGGCTGTTCTCGACGTAATGCACCGGTGCGGTTTCGTCGTGCAGGTGGGCCTGGACGTGGTATTCCACCGACAAGGCCGGATCGACACGAGGCAGGTGCAGTTCCAGGCGCTCCACTTCCCGAGGCATGCCCCGTGGCACCCGCGGGCCGCCCAACTTGCGCCGCAGGCGAGGCACGATCCGAAGCAAGGCCTGGGTTTCGGCGGCACTTTGCGGTGCCTGCGCCGCCGCCTCGCCCAGTTCAAGGGCCAGGGCGTACTCGCCGATTCGCTCCAGTACCCGGACCCTCCGCAGCCGCGCGCCCGGATAGGTGCAATCGCGATAGATGCACAAGGCCAAGGCGAAATCACCGATGCGCTCGCCGTGCTGACCGATCTGGAACAACAACTTGCCCCGGCGTCGTTCCAGCCACGGATTGTCCAGGGACAGTTGGTTGACCTGGGCGACAATTTCTTCCACGGGCTCGCCGGCTTCGAAGCGCTGCTGGCAGTCGTGCAGGAACACGCAGGCATCGACGTCTTCGCGACTGCGCAAGCCCCGTGACTCGGCGCTGAACTCAACGGTTTCGTAGGTGAAGATACCCAGGTCCGCCAGGACGAATTCCGACCAATCCTGGTAGAGGTTGCCGAAGAACATCAAGCGCAGCCTGTCACACAGATGCATGATCGTCAGGCTGTACAGGCGGTCGTCAAGCTGCGGGCACCAGGCACGAAAAGGCTGAGGCGGGCTGGGGTGATCACCCAGGGTTTGGAGCCATTCGGTCTTCTTCGCCTTGGGGTGTTCGATCAGGTGACCCAGGCACAGAAGGATTTCCGCCTTGAGCAGCACTTCGAACAGTTCAACGAGCCCGATCGGGGCTTGTTCCTCGATCCATCCCAGCGCCAATAGCGGCGCGACGGCGGCGCCAATGTCGCCGATTTCCGGGTAACTCAGCTTGCTATGACGAAACCGCAACCCCTTGCGCATCACCATCCGCACCAGCAAGGCCTGGGAGGCACGGGGCAGCATTGCGAAATCGTCAATGAAGCGCTGTTCTTCGCCGCTGAGCACATCGGCATAACGCCGGGTCAACCAGGCGAGCACTTGCTGGAAGTTGTTCAGGTAGTAAAACGGATCGTCGAGAGAACGGGCTGCCACGGGAAGAAACGCCAAGGGTATCGGGGTACTGGTTATGCATACAGATAACAGCTGTAAACCGCTCAGGCAACCGCAAAAGATGAACGGTCCCTTATATTTAAGGTGAAATCCTTCAGCTAGCGATGAACTTTCCTACGGCAAGCGAGACCAATGGCGGTTAGCTAATGTGATGGCGCGGTCGAATCAGTTGCTCCGTGTCCTTTTGATTGAGAGGTTATGGTTATGAACATCAGGTTTCTGGGCCTGCCCCTGGTTGCCATGGCATTTATGGCACTGGCTGGCTGTGCATCGCCCACGGTAGTGACCTTGCAAAACGGTACCCAATATTTGACCAAGGACACCCCTAACACCCGCACGGCCGACGGTTTCTACGAGTTCGAGGATATTTCCGGCAGGAAAGTCCGGGTCCGCGCCGATGATGTGGCGACCATTCGCAAGGAAGACTGATTTCCTGTGATTCGCCTGGAGGCCGCCATCGCGAGCAAGCTCGCTCCCACAAAGGGCCGGTGGTGAACACAAATCCTGCACACCCCCGAAATCCCCTGTGGGAACGAACTTGCTCACGATAGCGGTGGCTCAGTCAAAGTGCTGCAGGATGTGCCAATCGCGAGCAGGCTCGCTCCCACAAAGGTTCGGTGGTGAACACAAATACTGCGTACACCCGAAATCCCCTGTGGGAGCGAGCTTGCTCGCGATAGCGATCTCAGGCGAACACAATCCCGTCGCCGCCAACCTGCCCGATACCAACCCCCACCAGGGTCACGGAACTGTCGCCGACCTTGAGCAGTGTGTCATTGCCCACTTGTGACAGGTACTCGCTGTAGTCATGACCCGCCCCGGCACCGGGTACGCCGAGGAACACCAGTTTGTCCCCTGCCCCATAACCGCTGATCCGGTCCTGTCCGAACGCGCCGTTGAAAAGGAAGGTGTCGCTGCCACCGCCCGCTTGCATCTGGTCGTTGCCCGCGCCGCCGATGAAGGTGTCGTTACCCACGCCGCCCACCAGCACATCGTTGCCGTCGTGGCCGAACAGCCAGTCCCCCTTCGCCCCCGCCACCAGGGTGTCGTCGGCCGCGCTGCCCTTGACCGAAGACGCATACGCGGTCAGGTTACCGCCAGCCACCAGGCCATTGGTGGTGACGCTGTGGCTCACCTCATTCTTGAGCAGCCCCCAGAATAATCCGGGCTCTTTACTGACCAAGGTACCGATGTCGCGGGTGATGCTGATCGCGCCATGGGCATCGCGCATGTACAGCGTCCCGGCCCCGTCATGGGCAAAGCTGAAATCCTTCACCGACTGCTGCAGTTGCAGGCTGTTGCTCCCCTGCCCGCCCAGTATCACGTTGTAGCCACCGCCATCGCGAAAGGTGTCGTTGCCGGCGCGGCCTTCCAGGTAGTCGTTGCCCTGGCCGCCCTGGATCAGGTCATTGCTGTCGCTGCCGATGATGAACGTGCTACCGGTGTGGGTTTCGGCGTTGCGGTTGAGGTCCTGCACCCAGGTATTGGCGCGCGCGGGGTCTGACAGGTTGGCGACGATAACGGTGGAGTCTTTTTCGGTGAGGTCGTAAAACGCCGAGCTCATGATCCGGCCCATGCCATCGCTGTAGCCGCTGGGCAGGTGGGAAATCCAGGTGGGGATGTTGAGGATGGAGAACGGCAACACGTTCCATGCCGCCGAAGCGTAGTGGTCGTTGAAGCTGACGATGTTGTTGGTGGCCGACTCCTGTTGCCCATCATGCACCCCCAACGACGCGAGGTTGAACGTCGAACCGTCCAGGACGCGGAACACCGGATCGTTCTCGTAACCGATATTCAAGACTTTATCGGTACTGCTCTGGGTTGGCGAAGCGTAGGCGATGTAGTTGGCATCGGCGTAGAACCCCGACCATTGGCTGGTGCTCAAGTCCGCCAGGCTGTTGACCGCCAGCCCACCCAGGCTGTGACCGCTGACCAGCACATCCGCGCCGGTCAGGCCATGGGCCTGGGCAAACTTGGCGACGTCTGCGAGCAGATTGCCGAAGGCTTCGCCCGCGTAGTTTCTGGCGTAATCCTTCGGTCCGAAGGCCGCCAGTAAATCGCTGATCGCATCGCCTATGGAGTCAACGATCAAGTTCTCTCTTGGGCCGCTGGTGCCACGAAACGACACACCGATTTCCGTCAGATGCCCATCGGCGTCGTACTTGCCAAGGATTTCCGCCTGCGCCGTGGTGTAGCCGGCCTTCTCGCCGAAGAACGTCCCCCGTCCATCGACCTTGCCGGTGTAGCCCAGTTGCGAGGCGCTGATGGGCGTCCAACCAGCCTTCTGCACCGCTTCCAAGGCGAGCTTTTCCGAATCGGGGTTCCACGGCACGCCGGGGATCACCCCTTGGGAATCCGTGCCGCCGAACAGCGCGGTGACCAGGGTCGCCGGCAATCCGGCGCCGAAACCGTTGTGCTGGTACCCGGCGGCAAAGCCGTTGTCGAGATTGTGATAGGAATACAGCATGATTGCCATCGCATCGCTGACCAATGCTTTGGATTCAGTGCTGCCGAAGTTCTTGTAGTCGTAGATACCCATGGTTGTTGCTCTCTTTTTGTTGTTGGAATGCTAGAACCGGGTGGTACAGCTTTTGTGGCGAGGGCGCTTGCTCCCTCGCCACAGGGGCGTGTCCAGCCCCTTCTTCATGCTCAGAATTGCCAATCCAGGGTCAGGCCCACGCCATGGGTTTTATCCCGGGAGCCGAGCAGGCCGTTGTAGTCCAGGTTGACCCGCACATCCTTGGCGACCGCGAGCCCGGCCCGGGCGCCGACCACGGCGGCATTGCGGTCCATCGACACGCTCTGCACCGCGAAGGTGTTGCTGCTGCCGGCGAAGGCCAGGTCCTGTTCGGACGTGGTATGGCTCAGGTTGTGCTGCCAGCCGAGGGAACCGGACAGCTGCAATTGCTGTTGTTCCGACAGCGCCAGGGTGTGGTTGGCCCGCACGCCCAGGGTCGAGAGCACGGCATCGCGACGGTCGTCACTCCCGTGCAGGGCGGCGTTGTCGCCTTTCTCATGGAAGCTGTCGCTGTCCAGGTGCACATAGGCCAGGTTGGCGAACGGTTCCAGGGCCACCGGTTGCACGTCGAGGCGATACGCCGCTTCGGTGAAAAACTGAGTGGTCCGGGCATCGCGCTTGGTTTTCTCCCGGCCACTGACGTCGCCCCATTGCAGGTCACGCTTGACGTCGATGCGATGCCAGCTATGGGCGCCGCCAACGGTCAGGCGCAGCGCGTCGATCTCATGCCCCAGATAGACACCCAGGTGATAGCTGTCGGCCTTGGCCGAAGAATGGGTGCCGTCACCCATGCTCAAGGAACTGTCGCTGTAACCGGTGACGAAGCCCAGGCGCGTCTGCTCGCTGATCAGGCCGTCGACACCGGCCAGCAGCCCGCCGATGGAGCTGGTCGTACTGGCGTGATCATCTCCACCCTCGTTCTTGCCCCAAGCGCCCAGCACCTTGAACCAGGCATTGCTGTTGGCATCGGTCGGCGTACCGGCGTCGTAGAGTGCATCCTGGCGCAGGCGATCACCCACGGCGTCGCGCAATTGACGGCTGTCATTGATCAGCAACGTGCCGATGGCCGGATGGATTTCACCGGACAACTGCTGGAACGCCTGTTGTGCCACAGCGGCGCTGGGTGCCAGCAACAAGGCCTCGTACAACCCGTTGCCTGCGCCCAATTGCTCGGCGGCAGTGGCCACGGAACGCTGGTTGGGTGTCAAGCCGAGGCTGGCGAATGACGCATCGTTACGCTCGACCGCCAGTTGAATGCCACTGGCGCTGTACGCCAGGTCGCCCCCCAGAAACGCGTAGTTGGGCAACACTTGCGCGAAGCGCCCATCAATGCCCCCGGCGGCCTGCAGGATGTTGAACTGCCTGCCCAGCAAGCTTTTCACTTCGCCGGCCGTGAGCAGCGTCGGGCTGTTCTCCAGGGACAGCGACACCGTCGCCCCATCAATGGACGCCTTGCCGCCCGCCACAATCAGGTCGCTGGCGGTGGGCGAGACTTCCACCGCGTAGTTCGAGCCGGATTGGAACGTCACGTCACCGGCCACTTGCAAGGTGCCGATGGAGTTGCCCGGCGCCACGCTGCCGCCACGGCTGGCGGTCAGGCTGGCGATGCGCCCGTTGCCGCCGAGGATGCCACCATCGTTGACGGTAACGGCCGACGCCAGGGAGCCATTGATCGCCAGTCGCCCTTGATTGATCAGGGTCGGTCCGCTGTAGGTGTTTTCGCCAGTGAGCACCAGGGTGCCGATGCCTTCCTTGGTCAGCCCGCCGTGACCGGCGATGTCGTTGCGCCAGACGTCCAGCCCACATTGGATACCGCTGCACACCCGTTCCGTGGGTTTGCCGGCATCGATGATCGCGCCGATACCCGGCAGGTCCGCCACGAACTGACCGGAGCCGTAGGCGCCCTCGATGCGAAATTCCGTGGGAATGTCCTGCTCGGTCACCAGCATCGACGGGCCGTCGATGGCCTTGCCGAGGTTGATCATGCCCCAGCCGTACAACGAATCGACGCCCGGCGTGCCCATGTCGGTGGCGGTGGTGCGCAGCACGCTGGCGACCTGGGCGCCGGTCATGTAAGGGAAGCGCTCCATTAACACCGCCACGCTGCCGGCGACATGGGGCGCGGCCATGGACGTGCCACTCTTGTTGGCGTAGCCCACGGTCAGGTCGTCGGCACTGGTTCCGCCGATCACGGCACTGTAGACCCGGGTGCCCGGTGCCGACACGCAGAAACTGGCGGTGTAGCCGCAGCGCGATGAAAAGGTACTGATCGTGTAGGGGTCGGGGCTAGCCGTATCGGGATTGACCTGCAGCGCCGCCACGGTGAGCCAGTTTGGCGCGATGTCCGGGACGAAATACGCCAGGCCCGCGATGGCGTCGGGGTTATTGAGGTTGTAGTCGTTGCCAGCGGCGAAGATCGTCACGATCCCGCTGCGGGCCGCGGCGATGGCCCCCTCGTAGGCGCCGCCGGGCTTGGTGCCCAACAGGGGTTTGATCTGATCGAATTGCAGTTGCGCATCCTGCACCGTGAAGTGCGGGAACGCCGGGTCGCGACCGCCCTGGTCGAAGCGATCGGTGATGCCGATGCCCCAGCTGTTGTTGATGATTCGTGCACCGCTGGCGATCAACGCGTCCCAGCCCGCCTTGTACACCGCGCCATCGTTGCCCCGGATGATCCCGTCCTCGGGCCCCGGGTCGCCGTTGTCGGCACTGATGATCTGCGCCCCGAACGCCACGCCGTGCATCGGGCTGCCATCGCGACTGCCGGCGGCGACCCCACCGACATGGGTGCCATGGGAACCCAGCTTGCCGTCCGAGCCGACGGTGGGTGAGCCGTCGTAGCGGAACGGATCACCGGCTTTCACCGGGATGTAAGGGTCGGTGTATTCACGAATGCCGCTGGTGACCAAGGTCACGACTTTGCCGGTGCCGGAGAACTCAGGGTGGGGCGCGTAGACCGGCTGGTCGAAGATCCCCAGCTTGACGCCCTTGCCGGTGTAACCGGCGGCGTAGGCCTGCTGCGCGTTGATCGCTCCCAGCCCCCATTCGGCGTTGAATTCGCTGCTGCGCCAGCTGTCCGGGTCACCCGCCCTGCCGCTCTCGACATAAGGCGCCGCCTGGGCCGTGCCCAAGGTCGCCAGTGCGCAAAGCACGGCGTGGTTGAGGGTCTTGAGCAGAAACAGGCGACCTGTCTGCCTGGGTTGTTTTTTGCTATCGATTTTCATCACGAACCATCCTTAGTTGTTGCAAAAATCCTGTGGTTTGCGCGGCCTGATGGGGCTTGCCCACCTCCGTGGTTGGCCTTGGCTTTTGTGGTTTGTCCTGGTTTTGTGGTCTGCCCTGGTGTTGTGGTTTGTCCTGGTGTTGTGGTTTGTCCTGGTGTTGTGGTTTGTCCTGGTGTTGTGGTTTGTCCTGGCTTTTGTGGCGAGGGAGCTTGCTCCCGCTGGGCTGCGCAGCGGCCCCAAAAAACCAGCGAGCGCTTCGCACTCGAGCGGGAGCAAGCTCCCTCGCCACAAAAGGCAACGCGCCGGTCATTGAATTGACGCCCGGGACACAAACGCCTCATCCACCTTCGCCAGGTCCTGCGGGCCGAGGGTGCCGGCGTAGTAATGCAGCTTGGTCCAGGCCATGAGGTAGTCGTAGCGGGCCTGGGCCAAGTCACGGCGAGTGGTGTAGAGCTGTTGTTCGGCATTGAGTGCGTCAAGGTTGACCCGCTCGCCACCCAGGATGCTTTGCCGAGTCGATACCACCAGCGCTTCGGCAGAGCTCAGGGCCTTTTGATAGGCGCGCAATTTGTTCGCTCCCGACACGCAGGCGCTGAACTGACGGCGCAGTTCGATCAGCGTCTCGCGGGTCTTGGCCTCCAGCTCGTACTCGGCCTGCTCCATGTTGCGGCTGGCCTGGCGAGTCGACGCCGAGACTCCACCGCCGGCATACAGCGGCACGCTGACTTCCAGGCCGATGGTGTTGGTGTCGTAGCGCTGGTTGTAGGTGTTGCCACTTTCCGATTCGTTCTGGCGCATCGTTGCGTAGGCACTGACCTTGGGCAGATGCCCGGCGCGGTTGCGTTCGACCTCGAAGCGCGCCACATCCACCGCTTGACGCTGGGACGCCAGGCTGGGGTTATTGCTCACTGCCAACTCGTGCCAGGTGTCGAAACTGGCCGGTTGCAAGACAAAGGTCTGGAAGGTGTCGTGCAATGGGGCCAGGTCGCCGATATCCAGGGCCGGGACGCCAATCAACGAGCCCAGCTCTCGCAGGGCGGCGTCCTGCTCGTCCCGCGCCTCGATTTCTTCGGCGATTGCCAGTTCATAGCGCGCCTGCGCCTCAAGGATATCGGTGCGGGTGCCTTCGCCCTGGCGAAACAGATGTTCGTTCTGCTGGAATTGCTGCTCGAACGCCTTTTTCTTGGCCTGGGCAATGTCGATCTGGTCCTGGGCGAACAACGCCTGGGTGTACTGACCCAGCACCCGCACCAACAACGCCTGGCTCTTGTCCCGAAAACTTTCGTCGGCGAACAACGCCTGGGCCACGCCCTTTCGGTAGGCCGCATATGCCTCGTAGTCCAGCAAGGGTTGTTGCAGCGTCAGACTGGAGCCGTAGCTGCTGTAGTTGCGATCGTCATGCTGGCTGGCGCCACGGTCATTGAGGTACGTGACCTTGGATTGGTTGCGGCCCTTGTTGTAGCTGTAGCCCAAATGCGGCAACAGCCCGGCGCGGCCAATGGCGCGGTTCTCCAGCCCCGCATCGCGCTCCTTGATCGCGCCCAGGTAGACCGGGTCATTGCGCAGGGCCTGCTCATAGAACTCGAAGGGCCCCATGGCCCAGGCGTTGTGGCACACGGAAACGGCCAGCGCGGCCATCCAATAGAAACGCTTCATCCCGCCAGGCATCCTTATTCTTCGGTCAACGCAGAGCCGGCTCGGTCGAGCAGCGGTTTGAACAGGTAGTTGAGCAATGAGCGCTCGCCGGTACGTACGAACATTTCGGCCGGCATGCCGGGCTTGATCACCAGGCCGTTGAGCTTGTCCATCGCCACGTCGCTGACGCTGCTGCGCAGCACGTAGTACGGCGCGCCGGTCTTCTCATCGAGCATCTGGTCGGCGGAAATCAGGCTGACTTCCCCCTGCACCCGCGGCGTACGGTTCTGGTTGAAGGCGGTAAACAGGATGTCCACCGGCAAATGCGGGCCGACCTTGTCGATCAGGTGCACCGGCAGGTGCCCCTCCACCTCCAGTCGCGTGCCCTGGGGTACGATCTCCAGCAAGGTGTCGCCCTGGCGCACCACCGCGCCTTCGGTGTGTACCCCAAGGTTCACGGCGATGCCGTCGGCGGTGGCGAGGATCTCGCTGTGTTGCAACTCGAACCCGGCGGACTTCAGTTGCTGTTGCAGGGTTTCGCTCTTGAGCTGGGCCTCGGCCAATTGGCTGCGCACCTCTTTCTGGTATTCCTCGTTGTGCTGCTGCAGCCTCAAGCGAGACTCGACGATCCCCTGCTCCACCCGGCCGCTTTCGCCGCTGTTCTGCGCCAGCTCCTGCTGCACTTGCGACAACTGGCGCTGATAGTCCAGCAGGCGGTTGCGCGGGATGTAGCCGTTGTCCGCAAGGGTTGCAGGTTGCCCAGTTGCAGGCGCAGGGAGTCGGCCTGGGCGGTCAAGTCGCCGCGGGCCCGACGCATGCCCGCCAGTTGCGCCGTGGCGCCCTCGATGCTGGCGCGCAACGCCGCCTGCTCCCGAGCGAAGGCTTCACGGCGACTGCTGAACAGTTGCCGCTGGCCTTCGAGCACCAGGGCCAGGCGCGGATCGGGATCGCGACTCAGCTCAGCCGGGAAACTCACTTGCAAAAGGTTGTCCCGCTCGCTTTGCCAGCGCGCCAGGCTGGCCCAAGTCATCCGGTACTGGGCTTGCAGTGATTGCACATCGGCGGCGGCCTGGGTCTGGTCCAGGCGGAACAGTGGCTGGCCCTGCTTCACCGCCTCGCCTTCGCGCACCAGGATCCGGCTGACCACGCCGCTGCTCATCGACTGCACGGCTTTGCGCTTGCCGGACACCACTACGGTGCCCTGCACGGGTATGCCTTGATCCAACGGAGCCAAGCTGGCCCACGTGAAAAAACTCCCCGCGCCAAGGATCGCCAGTGCCCAGCCCATGCGGGTGAAGAACCGTGCGCTGTGTTCGGGGCGCTCGATGATTTGAGGTTGTTCGAAGCTCATGTCGCGTTCCTTGCTCATACGCCGCTGGGCTTGTTGGCAGCCTGGTACTGACGGCTCATGCTCAGTCCGTTGGGGGTTGCCTGGGGACGCTCCCGTTGTGGTGTCTCCGATTGGCCGGACAGTGCCCGCAGTACGTCCTGGCTAGGTCCGAAGGCCTGTAGCCGGCCTTCGTTGAGTACCAGCAGTTTGTCGGCCTGGGCCAGCGCCGAGGAACGATGGGTCACCAGCACGACGCTGGTACCCTGGGCCTTCATTTGCGCGATGGCGCCGGCCAGCGCCGCTTCACCAACCATGTCGAGGTTGGAGTTGGGCTCGTCGAGCACCACCAGACTCGGTCGGTCGTACATCGCCCGGGCCAGGGCCACCCGTTGCTTCTGCCCGCCCGACAAACCGCTGCCGTCCTCCCCCAGCACGGTGTCGTAGCCCTGGGGCATGCGCAGGATCAACTCATGGACGCCGGCCTGTTGCGCGGCGGCGACGACCTTTTGCGGATCGGCCTCGCGAAAGCGGGCGATGTTCTCGGCGATGCTGCCGCTGAACAGCTCGATGTCCTGGGGCAGATAGCCGATATACGGGCCGAGCTGGTCGCGATTCCAGCGATGAATATCAGCCCCATCGAGCCGCACCGTTCCCCCCAGTGTCGGCCATACACCGACCAGCACACGAGCCAGGGTGGATTTACCGGAGCCCGAAGCCCCCAGAATTCCGAGTACTTCCCCAGCCGCCAGGCTGAAGCTGACCTGCTGCAGGGTGGCATTGCGTTGCCCCGGCGGGCCGGCGCTCACCTGCTCGAAACTCAGTTGGCCCTTGGGCGGCGGCAACGCCATCGCATCATCCTGTGACGGGTAAGCCTGCAACAGCGCATCGAGGCGGCGATAGGCGAGCTTGGCTCCGCTCCACTGCTTCCACACGGCAATCAACTGGTCGATGGGGCTCAATACCCGACCCATCAGGATCGAGCCGGCAATCATCATTCCGGCGGTCATCTCGCCCTTGATCACCAACAGCGCGCCCAACCCCAGTACCAGCGATTGCAGGCACAGGCGCAGGGTCTTGCTCAAGGCGCTGATCACCGCGCCGGTGTCGCTGGCCTGGTTTTGCAGGCCGAGAAAACGCGAGTGCACGGCAAACCAGCGGCTGCGTAACGCGTCGAGCATGCCCATGGCCTGGATGGTCTCGGCATTGTGCAAATGGCTGGTGGCCAGTTGGCTGGACCGTTGCGAGTAGATGCTGGCCTGCCCCAACGGTTTTTTGGTCATGGCTTCGTTCAGGCAGGCCAGGCCGATCAGCAGCAGTGTGCCGACGGTGGCGAATACGCCGAGCCAGACGTTGAACAGATAAATCACCAGCAGATAAATGGGGAACCATGGCGCGTCGAAGAACGCGAACAATGCAGGTCCCGTGACAAATTGGCGAACATGGGTAAGGTCGCCCAGGGACTGCCCGGCATTGCCCTCGCCCTGACACAGGTTGCGCTCGAACGCAGCCTTGTACACTTGGAGGTTGAAGCGTCTTTCCAACTGGCTGCCGATGCGGATGACAATGAAGCTGCGCACCATTTCCAGTAGCCCGATGAACACAAAGAACCCGACCACCATCAACGACAACATCGCCAGGGTGGTTTCGTTTTGGGATGACAACCCGCGGTCATACACTTGGAGCATGTATATCGAAGGCGCAAGCATCAAGACGTTAATCAATGCAGTAAAACAACCGACACTGATCAGAATGTTCTTATAAGCGCCCAGCGCTTTAAACAACGGCGCGGCGACAGCGCCCCGGCTCTTAGTCATGGTTCTTCCTGCTGTTGGCTTCGCCGGATATCCGGCTGTTATGCACTACCAATCTTTAATTATTAAATCGGCCCCGGCCGATGCGCACGCCTGATTGAACATACGCGTCTTGCTTTGGGGCAATCGTAACAATTTGTTAACGCTCGATCGGACGCTCAAGCCTGAGTATCAGGCCGGACTTCAAGGTGACCTGATAATGATGTTCCTGGCGCAAGCCCAGGTGCACTCTAGCGTTCTGTCTGCCAATCAAGGAAAGACCATCGGGTTCGGTAAACCAATGAACCGGTTCATCCCCTAGCCAGTGGCCCAGGCATTCGGTTTGTCCGCCCAGGGTCTGGTCCGCCTTGAGCTCGACAAGGCACGTGTTGGACGGTTTGTCCTGCATCGCCTGGCTTTGCGCGGTGTCCTGCGGGCTCGACAAAACGGCCAGCCACTGGCCGGCCAACTGCGAGGGTTCTGCTAACAACAGGCTGCGCGCCATGGCGACTTCTCCACAAAACATCATCAGTGTAGCGAGCAACCCAGCGGTTGCCTGGACGCTACAGGGCATCGATTCTCTATGCATTTGCTTGATCCTGGCCGGGGTCCTGTAGGCGCTGTCGAGCGAAACGAGGCTGCGATCTTTCCCCTACCGCTTGAGTCTCAAGCGAAAAGATCGCAGCCTGCGGCAGCGCCTACAGGGGTTTTCGCATTACGCCACGATGTCCGAGACGGCTGCCTGGCCGACGGTGCTGACCAGGAAGTCAGCCACGCCGTGCCCGGAGAAGTCCACCGACAGCAGGCTGTTGCCACTCGATGTCGACAGCACCGCATCGCCCGCCGCACCAGTGAAGGCGCTGACGAAATGCAGGCTCGCGCCCTTGGTGATGCCGGTCAGGTCGATCTTGTCCAGGCCGCTGACGAAATCGAGGATCTGATCCGTCGCTCCCGGCCGTGAGTCGGAACTGGCGGCAAACACGAAGGTGTCCGAACCCGCCCCACCCCAGAGCTTGTCCGCGCCACCGGCACCCCAGAGGATATCGTTGCCGGCACCGCCCTTGAGCTCATTGGCCACCGAGTTGCCGATCAACAGGTCGCTGCCCGAGCCGCCGATGGCATTTTCGATGACGGCGCCCTTGGCGATGGACACGTTGCCCACCATGCCGCCCACGTCGGAGAACGAGGCGTCATTGAGGTTGATCTTCTGGCTCTGGGTAAACCCGGAGAAATCCAGGGTGTCGCGGCCGCCCGCGTCCCATACCGAAAACACCACTTTGTCCGACGACGAAGAGGCACTGAGGAAATCGCGACCGGTGTTCGAGTTGAAACCGTAGGTCGAGTCGCCGGTACGGGTCGTGGTGTTGGCACCGTAGAGCTTCTGGATCGCCGCGATGTCATCCATCAGCGGCCCCGAGGCGTAGGCTTCGACGCCGCCCTTGCTGAAGTTCTGGCTGGTATTGCTTTCGCTCCAGTAGCTCATGACGCTGTAGCCGCGAGTGTCCTGGCCATAGGTGGCGTCATCGTAGGTCGGGCTGCCTTCACCGGCGTTGTAGTCACCGGGGTGGGCCAGGCCGAGGGTGTGACCGATTTCGTGGGTCAGGGTCTGGCGACCGTAGTTGTTCAGGTCCGGGTTCTTGTTCTGGGTGTAGCTACTGTTGATCAAGTACCAGGACGTCCCGTCATAGCCCGCGCCAGTCCCCGGCAGGTAAGCGAACGCCGCAGCGCCATCCTGGCCGCCGCTGTAGTTGCCGAAGGTCATGTGACCGTCGCCACCGCTGGCTTTTTCGGTGAAGGTGACATTAGCCACGTCCGCCCAGGATTGCATGGCCAGGGCTGCCTGGCCTTTCTGCTGGGCGCTGAACTGGCTGAAGCCGCTGATTCCATGTTTGTTCATGGTGCTGGAAGAGGCAGACGTCAGGAAGGTATAGGTCAGCTCGATCTTGCCGCTGCCGTCCCGGTCCTGGTAAGCCGCACCGTCGCGCAACAACTGCGTGGCCGCCTCGTCGACGGAATATGACGGTTTGCCGTTGACGGTCAGGTTGCCGCCGCGGTCATATTGGTGACTGAAACTATTGATCTGGTTGAACGCACTACTGGGAGCCGCCAGTTGCGGAGCCCAGAGCAGTTGTTCGGCAGAATCAATAGCGCTGTTTTTGACTTTCGACATAAACACACTTCCTTGTTTGCAAATGGAACAGTTTTTAGTCAGACAGACGATCTCTGGCGAGATCGTCCAATCACTCGCCCAATGAGGACGTAAGAAACCTGACACAATTTGAAATCAAACGTCTAGCCATTTTTTTCGTTCAATTTCACGCCCTGCCCCTAAACACCCATAAACAATAGGCTTCTACCTCGTTAGTGCGCGCACTCAACCGCCAGAGTTGCAGATTGTCGGACAAAACTCTATTTAAATATTAAATATAGATAACTAGTCATGTGCGGACGACGTCGCACTTTCGCCAACTAAGTGCCAGCGAAGTGCTATTAATCAATATCTACTAAATGTCTATGATTGACTTGCGCATACGTCTCGTAAACAGCCTCGAAACCATCGATGCACGGGGTCGGCGTCCATCCGCGGATGCCAGAGCATGGCGATCGTGAACCCAGGCACCGGGAACGGCAGCGCAAAACTGTGCAAACCGTTGCGCAAGCTGGTGGTGTAGCGCTCAGGCACGCTGGCGATCAGGTCGCTGGAGCGGGCCAGTCCCAGCGCCGAGGAGAAACCTGGCACGGTGGTGACGATTTCCCGGGACAAGTCCAGCGCCGCCAGGGCCTGATCGATAAGGCCATGGTCCAGGCCGCGCATCGAGACACCGACATGCCCGCCCGCCGCATAACCGGCGGCATTCACCGCCGCATGGCTCAGTGGGTGCCCCGAGCGCACCACGCCAATCAAGCGGTCGCTGAACAACGCCTGGGTTCGCAGTTCCGGGCTGGTGTCCTTGTCCACCACGGCGGTCTCCAGGTCCACGGTGCCCTCGCGAAGCGCGGTGCTGTCCCGGTCGGTCTTTTCCACGAAACGCAACCGCACGCCCGGCGCTTGCTCGTGGATGCGGGCGATCAGGGCGATGGCGAAGTTTTCCACGAACCCCTCACGGGTGCGCAGCGTGAAGGTACGGCTCAGGCGCCCAAGATCCGGGGTCGTCACCGGGCGCAGCACCGCCTGGGCCTGTTGCACCAGTTGGCTGACCTGTTCGCGCAGTTCCAGCGCACGGGGTGTCGGCACCAGCCCGCGCCCGGCCCTTACCAACAGCGGATCACCGGTGGTTTCCCGCAGCCGCGCCAGTGCCCGGCTCATGGCCGATGGGCTGAGCCGCAGCCGCCGAGCAGCGCGAGCCACGCTGCCTTCCGAGAGCAGCACATCGAGGGTGACGAGTAGATTGAGGTCAGGCGAAGACATGGCGAAGCCTCGAATTGAATAGATGGCGTCTGGTGCAGCTATAACCTGCAAACGCTGCGTCTTCCGCCATGTTATGCCCAGCTGTAACGTTCTGACAGCGCCGTTTCGAGCGCCACGGATACAGGTGAGACGATGAAACCCATCAACACGCAACCCAGCCAACCGGCAACCGCCCCCAAGAACCGGCTCTTTTCACCTCGCTGGGCCCTGGCCAGCCTTGCGCTCTCGACGCTGCTGGCCTCCCTGGGCGCCAGTGTGGCCGCAGTGGCGCTGCCGACGCTGGCCCAGGCCCTCGATGTCTCTTTCCAGCAGGTCCAATGGGTGGTGCTGGCCTACCTGCTTGCCATGACCACGCTGATTGTCAGCGTTGGCCGCTTGGGCGACCTGATGGGCCGCCGCAAGCTACTGCTGGCCGGCATTGCCTTGTTCACCTTGGCCTCCGTGTTGTGCGGCCTGGCCCCTTCGCTTTGGCTGCTGATCACAGGTCGCGCGCTGCAAGGCCTGGGGGCCGCCATCATGATGACGCTGACCCTGGCCCTGGTCGGCGAAACGGTCGCCCAGGAAAAAACCGGCAGCGCCATGGGGCTGCTGGCGACGCT
The DNA here is from genome assembly GCF_059579345.1 of Pseudomonas sp. FSO-7. Taxonomy (NCBI): domain Bacteria; kingdom Pseudomonadati; phylum Pseudomonadota; class Gammaproteobacteria; order Pseudomonadales; family Pseudomonadaceae; genus Pseudomonas; species Pseudomonas sp. FSO-7. The sequence continues at coordinate 3,505,729 of NZ_CM184193.1, forward strand.
GTCGGCGGTGGGCACGGCCCTCGGGCCGTCCTTCGGCGGCCTGCTGATCAGCGGGTTCGGCTGGCAGGCCTTGTTCCTGGTCAACCTCCCCCTTGGCCTGCTGACGTTATGGCTGGCGTGGTACTCGCTGCCGGTGCGGCAATTGCCGCCGAGGGCCGAAACGATTCGCTTCGACATCACCGGCACCGTGCTGTTGGCCTTGACGCTCGCCGCCTATGCCTTGGCCATGACCGCCGGGCGCGGGAGCTTTGGCGGGTTGAATATTGCGCTGCTACTGGCCGCCTTGGCGGGCGGCGGGCTGTTCATTCGGACCCAATCCCGAGCCGTGTCGCCGCTGATTTCCTTGACAGTGTTTCGCGACAAGTCATTGGTCTCGGGCCTGGCAACGAGCGCCCTGGTCGCAACGATCATGATGGCGACGTTGCTGGTCGGGCCTTTTTACCTGTCCATTACCCTCGGACTGCCCGCAGCCCTCGTCGGGCTGGTACTGGCGGCAGGGCCGTGCGTCGCGGCGCTGGCCGGGGTGCCTGCCGGACGCCTGGTGGATCGGTGCGGTGTGCAACCCATGCGGCTCGCCGGCCTGGCGACCATGGCCCTCGGCTGCCTGATACTGTCACTGGTTCCCCCTGCCCTTGGCATCGCCGGCTACCTCACTGCTATCGTAGTGACTACCCTGGGCTACGCGTTTTTCCAGACGGCGAACAACACGGCCGTCATGGCCGATGTGGCCGCCCAACGGCGGGGCGTCATCGCCGGGCTGCTCAATCTGTCGCGCAACTTGGGTTTCTTCACCGGAGCCTCCGTGCTCGGCGCGGTGTTCGCGACCGCAGCGGCGACGAATGACATCACCCGCGCCAGCCCCGACGCCGTGACGAACGGTCTGCACACCGTCTTCGCCACGGCCCTGGCGCTGGCGGTCCTGGCCCTGGTCATCGCCTTGCAATGCCGCGTGCCAGAGCGGTTGAGCGAGCCCGAGGACGCGCCCAAGCAAGCGTGATGGCACTCTGAACATTGCCGCTTAAGTCGTGATCCAGATCAAAAAAAGTGAACCAATCGCAAAATGGACTGAAAAAATCCACATGAGCTTCATTTTCAGGTGCTATTTTTAGTTCTCACTGGTAGAGCCATGATGGCTCTTCCTTCCTGACATGGGCAAAAGGAAGCGCTCGATTGAAGAAGGCGGGCAACACATGAATAAAGGATCTTTCAGCAAGGTTACGTTCCCCAACGCTTGCCAGTTGATGCGCTGGCACTTCCATCCCATGGGATTCGAAGCGAGCATGGATGCGCCTGGCAGTATGGTTGCCCGGTTGTTTGATCGTGCCAGCGGCGAGACCATGATCGCCATTGCGGGGATTCCCTGCGCGACGGTGATGAATGCGCCGGATGTGGAGCGAATAATCGAGGCGGTGGAGGCCGAGCTGGAAGCCTTTGTGCCACCGGTGGGGTTGCGGCGGTTTGCTTCCTGACAGGGAGATAATGCTGATCATTTAAAAAAGCGGCGCTTTCCTCTTTTGTGGAAGGCGCTGTTTTTTTTGGCTTGGGCTTGGGCTTGGGCTTGGGCTTGGGCTTGGGTTTTGGGTGTATATCCGTTGCTGCGGTAACGGCTACTTAGGGTTCCGCCCTTACGGCGGGTCACTTTTGGAAGAGCGCCAAAAGTAACCAAAAGCGCTTTGCCCCACCACTCGGCACCTCGCCTAGGCTCGGTGTGCCCTCACTCCGGCATTGCTCCGTGGGCCCGCCGCGAAGGGCCATCCATGGCCCAGCGCGGCTATCCCGGCATCCATGCCGGGATGCCCACTGCGCAATGCCTGCGTTCGGCCAGCGTGGTTTAACGGGGCGTCCAGATCAAGATCAAGAGCCAAAGCAAGAGCAAGAGCGGGACGCAGGCCGGCATCTAGGTGGCTGAACCACCGCTATCGCGAGCAAGCTCGCTCCCACACTGGGCCTGTGGTGAACACACAAGACTTATGAACACCCAAGATCACCTGTGGGAGCGAGCTTGCTCGCGATGAGGCCAGCAAACCCAACATCCATGTGATTGCACCACCGCCTTCGCGAGCAAGCCCGCTCCCACAGGAGAAACGCGGTCCCACCAAGAGCCAGGTCGGCTATCAGGCCGCCTCGCGGTGGACGTTGATCTCGGGCGCCCCGTTAACCACGCTGGCTGAACGAAGATATTGCGCAGTGGGCAACCCGGCATGGATGCCGGGTTAGCCGTGCTGGGCCATGGATGGCCCTTCGCGGCGGCCCACGGAGCAATGCCTTCCGAGCCTAGGCGAGGCACCGAGTGGTGGGGCAGAAGCGTTTTGGTTACTTTTGCGCTTCTCAAAAGTGACCCGCCGTCAGGGCGGAACCATAAGCCGCCTTTACCGCAGCAACGGATATGTACTCGATCAACAAAAACCTCAGGCATCCGGAGTGATCACCGGCAATACCTTCTCCACCGCCAAACGAGCCAATTCAGCATCCTGCTCAGCCTTGACCCCAGACACCCCGATAGCACCAATACACTGCCCGTCATGACGAATGGTCACTCCACCTTCAAGCATGCCTTGCAGGTGCGGAGCGCTGAGAAACGCGAATCGACCGCCATTGATCATGTCCTCGAAAACTTTGCTGTCACGCCGGCCCATGGCAGCCGTACGGGCTTTTTCGGTGGCGATATAGGCCGATAATGGCGAGGCATCATCCAGGCGCAACAGCCCGAGGGGATGACCACCGTCGTCCACCACACAGACCGACACCGCCCATTGACGCTGGTGAGCCAGCGCCTTGGCCTCCACCAGCAATTGCGCAACGTCCTGCTCAGTGAGTACCGCTTTGGTCTTCATGCATCACTCCGTGTTGTGCAGCAGCAAGCCCGCGAGACAATCAGACACCCGCCCGGCAGGTCCAGGAATACTTCGTTCTGTGAACCATAGCGCACCTGCGGCCGTTCATTGAAGCCTCGGGTGCCGGCGGCCTGTCGGTACTGGAATAATCGCCCGATATCCAATCAATGGATCCACTGACATCGCAAATTATCCATTTATCCGGCAAAACCGTTGACAAGCAAATTAGTTAAGAGAGTTAATGGATCCACAGACAAGAACAACATCCGCCTGGAGATCCGACATGTACCCCAAAAACGCCTGGTACGTTGCCTGCACACCCGATGAAATCGCCGACAAGCCCCTGGGTCGCCAGATTTGTGGTGAAAAGATGGCTTTTTACCGGGGGCATGAAGGCAAGGTCGCAGCCGTGGAAGACTTCTGCCCCCATCGCGGCGCCCCGCTTTCCTTGGGGTACGTCGAAAACGGCAATCTGGTGTGCGGCTATCACGGCTTGGTGATGGGCGGTGATGGCAAGACCGTCGAGATGCCGGGGCAACGGGTCCGGGGATTCCCCTGCAACAAGACCTTTGCGGTGCAGGAACGCTATGGCTTCATTTGGGTCTGGCCCGGTGAGCAGGCGCTGGCCGACCCGGCGCTTATCCATCATCTGGAATGGGCCGAAAGCGATGAATGGGCCTACGGTGGTGGCCTGTTCCATATCCAGTGCGACTATCGCCTGATGATCGACAACCTGATGGACCTGACCCACGAAACCTATGTCCACGCCTCGAGCATTGGCCAGAAGGAAATCGACGAGGCGCCGCCGGTGACCACCGTCGAAGGTGATGAAGTGGTCACCGCCCGGCATATGGAAAACATCATGGCCCCGCCGTTCTGGCGCATGGCCTTGCGCGGCAACAACCTGGCGGATGACGTGCCGGTGGACCGCTGGCAGATCTGCCGTTTCACCCCGCCCAGCCATGTGCTGATCGAAGTGGGTGTGGCCCATGCCGGCAACGGCGGTTATCACGCCGCGCCGCAATTCAAGGCGTCGAGCATCGTGGTGGACTTCATCACGCCGGAAACCGAAACCTCGATCTGGTACTTCTGGGGCATGGCCCGGCACTTCCAGCCCCAGGATGAAGCCCTCACCGCGTCCATTCGCGAAGGCCAAGGCAAGATTTTCAGCGAAGACCTGGAAATGCTCGAACGCCAGCAGCGCAACCTGTTGGACCATCCGCAGCGCAACTTGCTCAAGCTCAACATCGATGCCGGCGGCGTGCAGTCCCGGCGGGTGCTGGAGCGCTGGATCGCACGGGAGCGCGAGCCTCAAGCCGGATTGATCGCCAGCAGCCATCAGCCGCAACCGGCGGAGCAACGGCCATGATCGAAGTCCAGGTCACGGCGCGACACAACGAAGCCCTCGATATCTGTAGCTACGAACTGACCCGTGTCGACGGCGAGCCATTGCCGGCCTTCACCGCCGGCGCCCATATCGATGTGCACTTGCCCGGCGGGCTGATTCGCCAGTACTCGCTGTGCAATCATCCCGAGGAACGGCATCGCTACCTGATTGGCGTGCTCAAGGACCCGGCGTCCCGCGGTGGTTCGCGCAGCCTGCATGAGCTGATCCACGTTGGCATGCGCTTGCACATCAGCGAACCACGCAACCTGTTCTCGCTTGCTCCCCAGGCCCGGCGCAGCCTGCTGTTTGCCGGAGGCATCGGCATCACGCCGATCCTGTGCATGGCCGAGCACTTGGCCCAGAGCGGTGCGGCGTTCGAACTGCACTACTGCGCCCGCTCCCGGGACCGTGCGGCCTTTGTCGAACGCCTGCACCAGGCCCCTTACGCTGACCGGGTGTTTCTGCATTTTGATGAGGAGCCCGCAACCCTGCTGGACGCCGCCAGGGTGCTGGCCGCCCCCGATAACGACCTGCACCTCTACGTGTGCGGGCCCGGGGGTTTCATGCAGCACGTGCTCGACACCGCCAAGGGCCAGGGCTGGCAGGAAGACCGCCTGCACCGCGAATACTTCGCCGCCGCCCCTGCCGACACCCGTGCCGACGGCAGCTTTTCAGTCAAGCTCGCCCGCAGCGGCCAGGTGTTCGACGTGCCGGCGGACCGCAGCGTGGTGCAGGTGCTGGAGAGTCATGGCATCGAGATTCCGATCTCCTGCGAACAAGGCGTGTGCGGCACCTGCCTGACACGGGTGCTGGAGGGTGTACCGGAACATCGGGATATGTTTCTGACCGAAGCTGAGCAGGCCTGCAACGACCAGTTCACCCCGTGTTGCTCCAGGTCGAAGACGCCGGTGTTGGTACTCGACCTCTAACATCTGAACAACACTGAACACGGTGGGAGCGAGCCTGCTCGCGATGGCGTCGGCTCAGCAGCATTGATGGTGACTGACACACTGCAATCGCGAGCAAGCTCGCTCCCACAGGGATTTAGGGTGAATACAAACTCTGCAATCACCCGAAACCATTGTGTGAGTCGGCACATCCAGCATTGATGCAAGCTGACCCGCCGCTATCGCGAGCAGGCTCGCTCCCACAGAGGATTTGTGGTGAATACAAATCCTCCAATCCCCCGAAAATCATTGTGGGAGCGAGCTTGCTCGCGATGGCGTCGGTTCTGCAGCATTGATGGCGACTGAACCACCGCTAGCGCGAGCAAGCTCGCTCCCACAAGGGATTTAAGTGGGAGAAACTCCGTTGTTACCTGCAACCGGGCGGGTTACTCCGAACGCAGAATCACCGTCATCTGCTCGTCAGCCAGCCTCGAGCCGAACACTTCAGCGTAGCGCAGGGTCGCATTGGCATGCTCGCGCATGATCGCCTCGGCACGGCCGCTCTGGCGATTGATCAGTGCGTCGAACACGGAATGGTGTTGCATGTGGGCATAGTTGAAGCGGCGAAACTCGCCGGCCATGTTCTGGCGATCCACCGCCAGGGCGGTGACTGAAGCGAATGGCAGATGATCGTTGCGGGCCAGGGCGTCGGCGATCGCCGGGTTGTGGCTGCCTTCGACGATCACCTGATGAAAGCGCATGTTGAGGTCGTGATAGACCTCCAGGTCATCCTCGGTCACGTAACCTTTGGCGAACAGTTCATCGCCCTGCACCAGGCATTGCTCGAGTATCGCGCGGGCTTCGTCAGACAAACCATGCTCGGCCGTCTGCCGTGCCGCCAGCCCCTCCAGCACGCCACGTACCTCCACGGCCCCGGCGATTTGCTCGGCGCTGACCGAACGCACCTGGAAACCTCGCCCGCCAAAGCGCACCAGCAGCCCTTCCTGTTCCAGGGTGCGGAACGCCATGCGCACCGGCATGCGCGAAACACCGAACAACTCGGCCGTGGGGATTTCCATCAAGCGCTCGCCGGCGGCCAGCTCACCCGAGGCGATCATCTTGCGCAGCGCAATCAGCACTGTTTGGCCGGGCTTACTCATCCAGGCGATTCCAGAGAAAAGAAGCCGTCATAGTAGAAGGCTTGGCGCAGCGTGTCACGGCAAGGCTCTGGCGCGGGGCCGTGATAAACGCCGGTGGCAACCGCGCTGGCTGCCACCGTCGGTGGTTCAAATGCCCGCCAATTCCCGCAACTGCGCCAACGTCTGCTCATCCAGGGGAATCCCCCGCTCATTGGCCTTACTGCGCTCGCGATGACGACGGTCTCCCGGCAACCGCCGCAGCCCGACGCCATGCATCTGCCTGACCAGTTCCCGGCTGCGCTCGGCGAAGTCTTGCCCGGCGGTCTTGCTGGGGTCGATCACGATCAACAGCTGGCCGGTCCACGGCGTCTTGGCGCCCGGATGATTGCTCCAGTCGAACTCGAAGGAAAAATTGCCCCCCGTCAGGGCTGCCGCCAGCAACTCGACCATCATCGACAGCGCCGAGCCCTTGTGCCCGCCAAACGGCAGGAGCGCGCCGCCTTCGAGAATCGCCTTGGGGTCGCGGGTCGGTTGACCGAGGCTGTCCACGCCCATGCCCAGCGGCAGCAACTCACCCTTGCGCGCTGCAATCTGCACGTCGCCGTGGGCGATGGCGCTGGTGGCCAGGTCGAAGACAATCGGCTCACCGTCGGCCCGTGGCGCAGCGAAGGCAATGGGGTTGGTGCCGAACAATGGACGATCCGCGCCATGGGGCACCACGCACGTCATGCTGTTGACCACGCTCAATGCCACCAGGCCTTCGTAGGCAAAGGGCTCGACATCCGGCCAGAGCGCCGCGAAGTGATGGGAGTTGCGAATGGCCAGGACGGCGATACCGGCGCCGCGGGCCTTTTCCACCAGCAATGACCGCGCGGCGGCCAGGGCTGGCTGGGCAAAGCCGTTACCGGCATCCACCGCGACGAACCCTGACGCCACGTCTTCGACCACCGGCACGGCCTTGCCGTTGACCCAACCGCTGTTCAGTGTCGAGACATAACCGGGAAGGCGAAACACACCATGGCTATGGGCACCGTCGCGCTCGGCCCCGGCGCAGTTTTCAGCCAGGCACCGGGCGACTTCGGTCGATGTGCCATGACGCAGGAAAATCTTCTCCAGCAAACTCACCAGAGCATCGAAGGACAGGGTGCAAGAAGCGGCATGATCGGATGGCGCAGACATCTGAAGCTCCGGAATGATTGTTGGAGGTAGCGACAGCGTAAAGGACCCGCCCGGTGATTAAACACTGTTTCAGGCGCGCACTGTCAATCCTTCCCAGCGCAGATCAAAGAAGCCCGACGCGCAATAACTATGTACCACCGTTGCCCATCCATCGTTGCCTAGTCTGGCCGCTTCCGCGCCGTCTTGCGGCGCCTTGATCGAGAAGCAACGATGACCACTGAAACCACGCCACTGCTATTTCCCGAGGTATTGAACGCCACTCGCCTGGCTGAGTTGAACGCTCCCCCTGGACTGACCCAGGCCGACCTCGACTGGTTGCACCATGTCGCCCTGCCCAGCCATGCACAACGTGCGGCGCAGCGACCACCGATGGCCGCCGAGACGATTCTGCTCCAGGCCGGGAACAAGGCACCGATCCCATTGGCCGGCTGCTTTACCCTCAAGGCCCTGGCAGATAACGACGGAACCGACCTCAAGCCCGCGTTCCTTTACACGCCAGACAGAGGGATCCGCAAATTCAACGACTCGCACGCCCTCGAAAACAAGATCGATGAAATGCTGCAGGACACCGCGGGGCGCGACGACCTGTTTCGCTACCTGGCGATTTCCCAGCGCAGCGAACTGAACAGCACCACCGACATCACCCAGACCAGCCAGATCATCAACGAAGACGTTTTCAAGGCGCAGGTCGAAGCCATCGAATACGCCCAGAGCCTCAATGCCCTGGCCATGGTGGATGAGCTGATCAAACTGCCCACACTGACCTCGATGCTGAACGAAGCCTTGAGCGAACGGCTTCCCAACTTCGATCAACGACAGGCACGTGTGGCCCTGCGCAAGGGTGTCCCGCTGGGCGATACCCAAGCTATCCCGGTCACTGAAAGCATTCCGTTGAGCGACGCCGTGCTGGTCTACTTCCACCATCAGGGCTGGCCCGCCGGGCATGACGTCGACCTGACTCACCCCGGCACGACCGCACACACGGCGCAACAATGGGAAGGCATCATCAAGGCCACGGCCAGGAACCTGATCCCCAAGCTCAGCCAATGCATCAATGCCTACTGGCAGGCAAATAGCCCCTTCTACCGGTCGCGCCGCGACTTTCTTGCCCGGATCATTCGTGACGCACTGCGGGCCGCGATCCTGATCGAGCGCGAAAAAGGGCAACTGACCGAAGCGCAAAACCAGGAGCTGCTGCGCCTGTTCAGACCTTCGCGCCGGGACGAACCACTGCTGTTCATCGAAACGATTCGTCTCTGGGAATATGAACCGCACTTCGTCGAATTGGCCGGTTCGTTGATGATCAGTGGCAAGGATCATTATCTCTACACCCCCAACCACGGCCTGCAAAAGGTTGCCAACTACCTGGGTTTCAAGGATGCGCTGCTCAATACCCCAGCCACCGCCGAGCCCAGGCAAGCGCTCTACAACCTCTTGAGCCTGGACGAACGCAACCGTTTCCTGCGCTTGGACCAGCCACAAGTGTCAGGCGAATCGGTGGACTTGCCGGTGGCCGAGGCCTTGGCTGACGCGATCATCGCCAAGCAGCTGGACAATCTTCACTACGCGTTGGAGATGTCCCGCCAGGGCGACGTCAACCTCCATTCACTCATCGACAAGGCGCTGGATGTCCGTACCTTGATCAACAAAAGCCTGTTGGATCAGAAAACCGATGGGCATTGGGGCACACGACCAGCATTTTACGGAGACCTGCGACCGTCCAACTTCATGGCCGACCAACTGGAGAGGAAGATCAAGCGCTACACCGATGTCGAAGACACCTTTCACACCCACTTCATCCACTTGCCACCCGCCAACACGACTTTGCTGCACAGCGGGTTGGACAAGCTGCTGCCTGAACTGACCAACGTTTTCTCACTGGGCCTGCGCGCCGAGGCCGAACTCAGAGAACGTGACGGAACGCTACCGGCAGCCGCCCATGACTTGATCAGGAACGTTTTCGCCTACGACGCTGACCACCCGGACCGCACGCAGCGCCTGGGCGTCAGAGGCTTTCGACCGGATGTCTATTCGTTGAAGCTGACGTGCCAAGCTGAAGGGCGCGCGGTTTCCCTGCGCCTGCCCAACTGTTTTTTGCTGACCGAGCGCGGCGGCCTGGATACCCCCTACTCGGGCATGGCCATCCTTTGGTCCCCCACCAGCGGCCTACAGGCTTTTACGAGCGTAGACCTGGCCACGGAGCAGTTGAACAAAGGCCTGCTGGACACTCGAAAACGCTTTGCCTGGCTATCGAACCTGGCGCCCGCGCAGCGCCTTCCCCATGGACGCTACCAACTCCAGGCCTATGAACTGCTGGAAGACAATGTGCTGGTCAATCGGATGAAGTCGTTCATCGAACAGTTCAAGGCCGAGCGCAGTTATTTGAGCACATTGAAAGTCGGGGATTGGAAACTCAGCGGATCGGCGTTGCGCAAAAGTTTCGACGCCTTGCTGGCCAAAGGCGCACCCACCAACCTGAAACGCGCCGCGGACATCGCCCAAGCCAACAGGCGACAACAGAAACTGCCCGCCTGGCTCGGCACAGCGCCCCTGGAAGACCGGCGCCTGCATATCGAACTGCTTGAGCAATACAAGAACAGCGTGGTCGATGCCGATGCCAAGGACTATCTGGACGGTATCGAGCCATTGCGCACCTACGTGCATAAAAAACTCAGGGCGCTGCTGGACGCACGTTTCCCTGGAAAAAACCTCGACCCCGACACCCTCCAGATCACACCGAACCTTGCCGTCGTGGGGCCGGCCAGCGCGCTGACCGACTTTGCCTTGAATCATGTCGACGTGACCCGAAACGACTTCAAGGTTTCGTCGACCGCCCCGCGCAAACTGCCTGACGGCTTGAACGAGACGGCGGTCAGGCAAATATTGTCGTCATTGGATATTTCCACCGCCTACAGAACACAGGTCGTGGACACGCTTTCCGGCTCTGGCGCGCCAGTCCAGCAAAGGAAGCGCCGGTTCCGTCAACAATTGCCCTGGCAACTGCTGCAACACGCTCACGCACGGCACCTACAGCAACATCTCTCCAGCAAGGCCTTCGACCTGATTCGCCAGGTACTGGATATGCCGGACGCCATCGCCCGCAGCGCGGTTGAAGGCGCCAGCGCGCTGTTTCGCCCTGTGGAGCTGATCAAGACCGGCGGCGCGGCGGCGGTCAAGGCATTGGGGCTCTACCTGGTGGGTTCGAGCGCCCAGGCAGCCCACCCCCTTGTCCTGTATTCCCCTTATCACTCAGGTCATTGCTTCACCGAGTTCAAGGACGAAGCGAGCGTGGTCGCGGCCTTCAACACCCCCGGCGCGCTCCAGGATCTGCTGATCCGCCGGCTTCCCGAGAACCAGCAAGCCATTTTCAGGAACCTGTTCGCTTCGACACTTGGGCACCTTTCGGAAATCACCCTGGGTTCCAACCCCATCCGCACCAACCTGCTCGACGCACTGTTCGATGACAACACGAGGTTGCTGGCAGAGCTGTTGAGTTCCCAGGCGCAGGACAAGCGCCAATTCGACTGGACCACGGCCTTGCACCTGTTCAGCTCGGGCATCCGGTTAGTGGGAAGACAGTTGCCGGGCAAACTGACGTTCATAGAAACGCTGTGGGAAAGCTACCAGGACTTCAAAGCGTCCTCCGAGGCCCTGCAAGCGCGTGACTGGAAAACCGGCTTGCACAACTTCATCGCCGGCGCCGCCGAGATGGTATCGCTGGGCTTGCTCAATCGTGACGATACATTCGGCCTGCTCGATCCCGTTGGACCGGCCTTGCCGAGTGTCCCGTCGACGCTCAACTGGAAGGACATCGCTTCCACCGGTCAACTGCGTACCGACCTGGGCGTCTTCGAAGCCACGGGTATCAGCCTATCTAACCTGCAAAGAAACCTGTCTGATGGAACGTACAAGGCCATAGAAAACGGCAAGCTTTATATCCCCTTGGCCGGCAAAGTCTTTCAAGTAGCAAAAGCCGACCAAACCTGGCGAATCATTCATGAGCACGGTGAAGGGCCGTTGTTGAAAAAGTCCTCGGACGACCGGACATGGGGGATCGACCCACGGCGCCAAACCATCCGTTTTGGTAAGGCCGGGTCGAAGATGGCTATAACCTATAGCGACTTCAAAGCCAAAGGTTCATTGAATATTGAAGCGCGAGGCATGGCTGAGATACGTCGGAAATATCCGCACCGGGCAAATGCAATCGTGCAGGCGCTGGAGACGGCGCGGTTCTACTCGTTCAATGCCCTGCACAATCTCCATCAACTCAAGCAACAGGTTCTTCCGGGCTCTCGACTGGACAGATACCTTAAACTGTTTTTTGGTGTCGGCAGCGTCGACGCCCGTCTTATCAGCAAAATAGAGACAGCAATCTCGCCGATATGCCAGCCATTGGCCGATCCCTCCTGGGAACTGCAAAATGCGGACCGCATCGTTATCGGCAACCTCAAACACCTGGAGGACAGGGCGACTGCGTTCGTTCTCGAACCGGCGGCGGTGGGAAGAATCTACCTCACCCAGTTTTTCTTCGACATGGGACTGGATTGGTACAAGTCCGTCGTGCCCGACTCCTTTAATGTCGATGCCCATGCCCAGGGAGCGACCTTCATCCATGAAATTTCCCATCAGTTGTTCAATACCTTTGACATCGCCTATCTGGACTCGGTACTGCCATTCCTCGACTTGATTTCAACAGCGACTTATCTAGGGCAAATACAATACGACAAGCAAAAGGACCTGCAGCTCAACGGACTTTCGCTGACCACCCCAAAACCCAAACTGTTCACGCAATGGGATAGCGCAGACAACACCTACAAGAAGTTGGAGCTGCTGCCTTTATACAAAGAGACAACTCAGGAGATCCTGAAGATCACCGGCGCCAAAACCATGGATCACGCTCGCGATGCTTTTCTGGATCCGATTTTGCCGGACAAGCGCATCGACGTCATACTTCGCAACGCCGACTCGATCACGCTCTTGATTTGCGAATTAGGGCGGCAACTCGATGTGCGCCCTTCCCGGTAACTTGCGGTGCCGTGATCTGGGCAAAGGGTTATTTGATCTTTTTTTCACGCCAAGTATGCGACGGTAGGCCATGATCCGTGTTTGAGCGAAAAAAACAGGCTCATTGATGCGTAAACGCCATGACGGCAGTTCTCGGCAGCTCATACCGAAGGTTAGAATGCGGCAAACCAGGACGAATCAATGACCGAACATACCCTCTCGGAAGCCGAATACGACGCCATTACCGATGCCGCAGCTCATTGGTGTATGCGACTGCATGCCGTCGACTGCACCGATGCCGAACGGCAGGCATTCAAGCAGTGGCATGATGCCGATCCCCTGCATGCGTTCGAATACGAAGCCATGCTGGAAATCTGGGACGTTGCCGATCATCTGCCACGTGTCGAGGCAGCCGCCGTCACTCCAGCGTCCAGACCCCGGTCGCGCTGGAGCCGGTTGGCTGTCGCCGCCGCGGTGTTCGTCGTCGGCCTGCCCGTGGCCGCCTACACCGGCTGGAACCTGGACTGGATCGCCAATTCCTACCAGCGGTTCGAAGCCGGCACGAGCGTGCGCCATATCACCCTGGGCGACGGCAGCCACGTGGAACTCAACCTGGGCAGTGAGCTGACCTTTGCCAACTACAAAAACGAACGCCGGGTCACCCTGGAAAAGGGCGAGGCGTTTTTTGACGTCAGCCATGACAAACAGCATCCGTTTGTCGTGCGCGCCGGCCAAGGCCAGGTGCGTGTAACCGGCACTCGCTTCAACGTCTGGATGTACCAGGACCAGGTGCGGGTCACGTTGGTGGAAGGCTCGGTCAGGGTCACCAGCAACCAGGCGCTCTCTCGTAATGGCCTGCAACTTTCGCCGGGCATGCAAGCGAGCTACAAGGCGGGCGACCATCAACCGCAAGTGCGCGAGACAGACCCCAACGACAGTTCGCTGGCGTGGCGTAACGGCAAGCTGGTACTGGACAACCTTGCCCTGAGCGACGCCTTGCCGCTGATCAACCGCTACCTCGACCGTCCCGTCATGCTGGCTGACAACAGCACCGGCGGCCTGCGTGTCGGCGGGGTCTACAACATCAGCGAAGTGCAGAACCTGGTGGCTTCGTTGCCCAAAGTCCTGCCGGTCTACCTGACCCAGAACAAGGACGGCAACCCGGTGCTCAACTCCATCGGGCAGCGGCCGGCCCAGTAATTGCGTCCCCTGTGGGAGCAAAGCTTGCTCGCGATAGCGATGGATCAGTCTGACTCGATCTTGAATGTGCCGCCCTCATCGCGAGCAAGCTCGCGCCCACAGTTTGGATCTCTGCCGGCCTGTAATTTCCCAAACGCCAACAATCTCCTGTGGGTGCGAGCTTGCTCGCGATGACGGAGGGTCAGCCTGCATTCAATTGAATGTGACTGCCCCTTCGCCTGCACTACAACAGCGATTATTGCGTCGCCACCCTGCCCGCCTCATCACGCTCACGGATAATCACGGTCTGATAGTCTGGATCAGCCTTGATCTGCTGCTCGGTGAAGGGCAGCACACTCCACTGCTTCTGCGAAAAAGCCTGGGTCTGGTCGGCCGAATAAGGGGAAGCAGGGTCGCTGGAAATGGAGAATGCCAACAGTCCCTGGGCTTGTGGACCTTTACCGTCAAACGTCACCACTTGCAGGTAGCTGGTACCGCTGACCACCTCCCGCTTGCCGTTCGCCCCCGGCACACTCTGGATCGCGTTATAGATGCCCAACTCCCCGGGGCCACCATGGATTGGCGTCTGTCGGCTACCGCTGCTGGCCACCTGGACGTCTTGCCATCGGCTGTCCTTCGACAGACCCGCCACCTTCACCGCCGCCACCGAAGCCAGCATGGCTTCGCGCACAGCCTTGAGCACCGGCGGTCGCTCGATCGCCAGGCCGCGCGGGGTGTGTTGCGGGTCTTTGGGATCGAACGCAACGCGCCATGAATCAGGCACTGCCTGCAGTCGTTCCATGATCTGCTGGAAATGCACGAACCCCAGGCCGCTGTTCAGGCCGGCCTTGCGATCCCAGGCCTCGAGGCTGGCGCAGGCCTCGGCCAATGCCGAAGCATCGCCCCCCAGGTCACCGGCGCAAACGCCGAGCAGGTCCGGCATCATCTGGTCAGCCAGGTACACCTGATCGTCCATGACCATGCGTTGCAAATCCTCCACCTTCACCGGTCCGCCCTTGGCCAACTGGCCCATCCGCTCCAACGCAAAACGCGCCCGCAGGCCCAGCGGCTGGCCTTGCTGGCTGATCACCGGGGAATAACCGGCCAACGGCTGCGCAGGGTTGACCATCCAGGCCGAATCGTTGGAGTTCTGCACGTAATCGCGGCGCAGCAACTGCGGGAGCTTGTCGGCGGCATAAGTACCCTTTTGCACCGCTTTGGAATCGCTGCCCCAGGCGCATTCGCTGCGACTGCCATCCAGCACGATCAGTTGCAATCCGGCCCTGGGGTCACTGCACCGGGCCAGTTTGTCGGCGTCGACGTTCGGCACCACCGACACGTTCATGTAGAGGCTTTGCCCTTGGTCGTCCACCGCCAGGGTATTGACCCAGGGAATGCCCTGGATTTTATGGACGGCATCCTGCAAATCCTTGAGCGTGACGGCCTTGTTCATGGCATACCACTGGGCCAGCACGCGATCGTTTTCCAGGTTCGCGTCCCGCAGGCTGTAGGCGAACCGGTTGTCCCAGTCCAACCGGCCGGGCCATTGCACGATCGGGCCGAACTGCGAGCCATAGACCACGCGGGAAACCGTCTGTACCTGGCCGTCGGGTTGCTTGATGTCCACGGTGACCGTCTGCTGGCTCATCGGTACGGATTTGCCATCGAGCAGGTAGCGGGTCGGGTCTTTCGGGTCGAGTTGCAGGCGGTACAGGGTGAAATGTTTGGAACTGTCGACGGTGTGCGTCCAGGCCAGGTGCTGGCTGAAACCGATGTTGATCATCGGCAGGCCTGGCAGCGCTGCGCCCATGACGTCCAGTTTGCCGGGAATGGTCAGGTGCATCTGGTAGAAACGCATGCCCCCCACCCACGGGAAATGCGGGTTCGCCAGCAACATCCCGCGACCGTTGAACGAGCGATCACTGCCGATGGCCAGGGCATTGCTGCCGCGTTCCAGGGCAAAACGCTGCTGCCGGGTCGCGGCGGCAGCGTAACTTGCGGCCGGAGCAGCGATGAGTGCCGTCGCCTGGGGCGGTTGTGCGCCGGCCAGGGCTTCGGCGAACTGGCCGACGCCGCCCTCCACCAACAACCGACGGGTCAATTTGACCAGGTCCAGCGCGGTGATCGGCCGCACCCACCCGCTGGCGCATTGCTCGGGTAGGCCCTTGGCCTTGCGCTCGGCCAACGCGCGGTTGTAGCCCGCCGCATAACCTTCGACCAGTTGTTGCACTTGAGGCGTCTGGGCCTGCCAGAAACCGGAGACCGCTTGCGGCGTATTGAGCCAGCTGAAAAACAGATCGCTGACGCGGTTCTGCCGCTGTTCGACCGTGACCTGCTCGGGCCCGAAATACCGCGAGCGCTGGGCATTGACCGTGACGATCTCATTGGCCAGCAGGCACAGATTGTCCTGGGCGTAGGCATAACCGATGCCATAACCCAGTCCACGCTCGTCCTGGGCGCGGATATGTGGCACGCCAAAACGGGTGCGACGGATCTCGGCACTGGCCTGTTGCCCATCGTCCTGCGCATTGACCACGGGACTGAGCCCGAGAGCGATCCCTAGAAAAGCGCCTGCGAGGCCAACCCTCGATAACTGCCCGGACATTCTCACGTTCACTCCTGATGAAAACTTCAGAGACCAGGACGGCTACCGGTGCGCCAATAGACAACCACTCGGCTCGCCTGGGAAATCACACGCCGCGTGCTGAACCGGAATGTGCCTACCTTGAAAACGAACCGGATGAAAAAAAATTAATGCCCTGACGCCGCTTGAACACGGGGGTTTGACGAAGCAGGGGCAATTTTTTCACATCATGGCCCTCATGATTGTGTGCCCTCGTTCGTCCTATTACAGGAGAGTATTCGTGACCTTTTCTGAACAGGCTGGTAAGGAGTTTTTGCATGCGTAACGCGCAACTGCCTATGGAGGGCAAGCCAAGGCCGACCGGCGTCTCGCTGAACGCCACACACCGTGAATTCGAGAGGCCGCCAGAACGCGGCGGCAATGACCACATCAGGCGCCTGCTCAAGAGCTTCGGGCTCAGGACCAGTCTGATTCGCCTCAAAGTCATCGACGCGCTGCTCAAGGCCGCCCACGAAAACCGCTGCCTGGGAGTGCGTGGTGTGCACAGCCAGTTATTGGGGCTGGACATTCCATTGTCCTTTCTCAGCGTGCGCGAGGTGTTGAAGCGCCTGTGCAGCGAGGGCGTCGTGACCCTCAACCCCGATAAAAGCTACCGCCTGCACCCCAGCGCGATGGCCGTGCTCGAGGCCGAGGAATTGAAGCCGGCGATCAAGGCTTGACCTTGCGCCGCATCACGCCGTTGATCACCACCACGATGACCGCCACGGCAATAGCGATGTATTGAAACAGCTGCTCGCTGATCATGCCCTTGCCCTGCATCCAGGACAGTCCGAGCATGATCGCCAGGACGACGAGGACGATCAGAATCGAGTATTTCAAACGTTGTGAATGTGTCATTGACAGCTTCCTGAAGTGATCCGTTCTGCATCCAGCGTGCTTCCCAGGCCCGCTGCTGCCTTTTGTTCCTGCGCGATACAGGCAAGGCATAGGGTACAACCATCGCGCATTTTCGCGCGACTGCGGTTGTAAACGATTGATGACCTGTTTGTATTGACCGTAAGAATATTTCCCAGCAGCCGTTGTAATTTTCTTCTGAGCGACACTTCCTACAAGCTCAGGTCCGTTTTCCACTACTCATTGAAGGAAAAGGCGCCTTACGACCGTAGGAGTCGCCAACGTATTCTCGAAAAAGAAGTGAATTTCTTCTTTCGGAAACCAACGTTGGGACCCTATGCATAATCAGCCGCCCCGTTCTTCACCCATCCGCCTGACAGGCTTCTGCCTGGCGATCGCCCTCTTCGAATGCCTTACCTACCTGGCCAGTGACCTGGTCATGCCCGCCATGCTCAAGGTGACCCAGGACCTGGATGCGCCTGCGGGTCAGATCCCCTACGCATTCAACTTGTACCTGTTGGGCGGGGTCATGTTGCCGTGGTTGATCGGTCCGTTGTCGGATCGCCATGGCCGGCGCCCGTTCATGCTTGTCGGATGTGCCGGATTCGCGCTGGCCTGCGCGGCAATCACCCAGGTCACCAGCATGCAAGGCTTCAATGGGTTGCGCTTGATCCAAGGGATGGGGCTGGGCTTTGTGATTGCGGTCAGCTATCCCGCGATACAAGAGGTCTTTTGCGAATCCACTGCCGTGAAAGTCATGGCGTTATTGGGCAATGTTGCCCTTCTCTCGCCCCTGCTGGGGCCTTTGGCGGGCGGGCTGTTGCTGCAATGGCTGTCCTGGCGCGAACTGTTCATGTTGCTGGCCGGCCTCGGGACAGTGAGCTGGCTAGCCTTATGGTGGTTCATGCCGCGAAACATCGGTGCAGCGGTTCGCGTCCTAGGTAAAGCGCAGACCGTCGAGCCACTCGACATGCGTTTCCTTGTCCGGCGATACGGCGCTCTGCTGGGCCATTCGGGGTTCATGGCGGCCAGCGTCGCGCTGGGCTTGATGAGTCTGCCGCTCATTGCCTGGATCGGCCTGTCTCCATTGCTGTTGATCCAAGGCCAGGGCCTGACGCCACTGTTATACGGCGCCTGGCAGATTCCGGTGTTCTCTGCGGTGATCCTGGGCAATCTCCTGCTCAACGCCTTGGTCGAACGGGTCGGCGTGCGCCGGGTGGTCGGCTACAGCCTATGGCCCTTCTGCACCGGCTTGATCACGTTGGTCATTGCCAGCCAGTTCAGCCTTTCGTTGCCCGTGTTGATCGGTGCCCTGTCGGTCTATGCGATCGGGCTCGGCATGGGCAATGCCGCATTGTATCGGCTGGCCCTGTTCGCCAGCGAGGACAGCAAAGGGCTGGTCTCGGCCATGGTCGGGATGATTTCCATCGCCGTGATGAGCGTGGCGGGCTCGCTGCTGGCACTGCTGGGGGCCGGGGCGAGCCTTGAATCCTTCGCATTGATGGTCGGCATCGCCGGGTTCTGCTGTCTTTTGCCATTGCACCTGTTCAGGTTGCAGCCGTTACCCACGCCTGAATTCACCGTTGCGGAGGAATAGCTGATGATCCATTTTCCCTATGCTGATGCACTGTGCGCATTGCACCGTCCGTATGACTGCGATTCGGTACCTGCGGGCCTGTTCGACAAAGCCATGGCTGAGATCAGCCTGTTCCACAGTCAACACACCCCCGGTTATGGAGACTGGCTCAACGCCAATGGACTCTCGGTCGATGACCTGGAACACCTGACGGACTGGTCGCGCCTGCCACCGATCTACGCCAGTTACTTCAAGCAGAGAATGCTCCTCAGCCCCACCGCCGAAGGCGCGCTGGAGCTCACCTCCTCGGGTACCAGCGGGCAGAAAAGCCGCATGTGCTATGACGAGCGCAGCATGGCGGCGGCCCAGGGAATGGTCGCGAACATTTTCGAACACTACGGCTGGTCTTCACCTGAGCCATGCAACTACCTTCTCTTCAGCCATGAACCCGAAGCCGCCAATCGGCTCGGCACAGCGTATACCGATCAGTTTCTGTGCCGCTTCGCACCCGCCAAACGCGTCGCCTACGCGCTGCGACGTACCGGGAAAGGCCACGACTTCGACGTCTTTGGCGTCATCAATGCCCTGCAGTCGTTCGCCGAAGAGGGGCTCCCAGTGAGAATATTCGGCTTTCCAGCGCTGCTGTGGCATGTCCTCGAACGCATGCGCGAAACCGATGTAGATGACCTGAAACTGGCCCCCGGGTCGCTGGTTTTCCTGGGGGGTGGCTGGAAGAAACAGGCGGCCCAGGAAATCCCTCGCCATCAGGTCTACGAACGCATCACCCGGCAGTTGGGCATTCACGCCCAGAGGTGCCGCGACGGCTACGGGGCGGTCGAACACGCGGTGCCTTACATCGAATGCGCCCACCATCGATTCCACGTGCCGGTCTATTCGAAAGTCTTCGTGCGTCACCCCTCGGACTTCGGCGTCCAGCCTTTTGGCGAGCCGGGGTTACTGTCATTCGTCTCGCCCTACATCTCCTCGAGCCCCGCGCACGCCGTGGTGATGAGCGATCTGGCGACCCTGCATCCGGCCAATTGCGCGTGCGGCCTGCCCACCCAGTGGTTCGAACTGCACGGCCGCGCCGGCACCAGTGCCAGTCGAAGCTGCGCCATGGCTGCTGCCGAATTGATCAAGGAAAACTGACATGTATCTCATCAATGGCCAACTGAACGTCGAGCTGACGCTCGATGCCGCACTTAAACGCCTTCAAGCGCAACTGCCCGCCCTGCTGCAAGCCCCGCCTCGCAGCGAAGAGGTGCTCGACTGCGCGGAGGCGTTCGTGCACTGGCTGCGTACGGCGGCCCCGGATTCTTTGCTCGATGAGGATCAGCGCCAAGCCTTGGTTGCCTTCTGCGAACGTCAGCAGTTGGAACTCAAACTGGAGCGGGAGCTGGGCACCGACGCGCGCTCACTCCGGCGCATCGATTACGGCGATGGCGCGTTCGAAAGCTGGCAGCCACTGGGCCTGGTAGTACACGTGACGCCGGGCAACTCACCGTTGCTGGGATTCTGCGCAGTGCTGGAAGGCCTGCTGGCGGGTAATGTGAACTGGTTGCGCCCCAGCACCCGTGATGGCGACCTCACGGCCCGGCTGCTGGCTGCATTCGTGGGGTGCGATCCGGGCGGCCGCTTGCACGATTATCTGGCGGTACTGCCCGTCCCCTCGCGGGAGGCCGGCCGTCTCTTTGCGCTGGCGCACGGCGTCAGCGCCTGGGGCGGCGAGACAGCCTTGAAGGCGTTGCGTGAGCAGATTCCGAGTGGCTGTCGCTGGATCGATTGGGGCCATAGGATCAGCTTCGCCTATATCACGCCGCTCGCTGCCAGCGCGCAGGCGCTGGATGATCTGGTTGATGAAGTTTGCCGCCTCGATCAACAGGCCTGTTCCAGCCCGCAATGGTTGCTGGTGGACAGCGATGAGCCTGCGCAAGTACAAGCATTGGGCAGCGCTTTGGCCACCGCGTTCGAACGCCGGACCGGGCGTTGGCCCACCCTGGAACCCACTGCCGCCGAAGCCTGCGAGATCACGACCCGGACGGCGCTGGCCCGCCTGGATTACAGTTTCGCCAAGGAAATCGGCCAGGTCTGGGCGGGCCGCGATTGGCGCATCCTCTGGGAACACCACCGCAGACTGCAACCCTCCCCGCTGTTTCGCACGCTGTTGCTACGGCCAGTACCCGAAGCGATGCTCACTGAAACCCTGCTGCCATGGCGGAACGTGCTGCAGAGCTGCGCACTTATCTGTGAGCCGGAACGGGCACCTGCACTGGCGCGCCGTCTGATAAGCGCCGGCGTTTCCCGCGTGGCGTCCACTGCGCAGATCCAGCAGGGCTATGACGGCGAACCCCACGATGGCGTATACGCGCTCCAGCGATTGAGTCGCCGTGTATCGGTCGGACTTGAACCTGATGCAGCGAGCCAACGCGTGACGCTGGATGCACCTGCGCCAGCCTTGTCCCATGACGCCTCGACACCGATCATGGACAAGGCCGCATTCCTCGCCCTGCCCCCGGCGCCGCAGGCACAACTGTTCTTCCGCTCGGGTGGCAGCAGTGGCGCCCCCGTGCTGTCTCCCTACACTTACCGCGATTTCGATCACCATATGCGCGCCGCCGCCGACGGGCTGCGCGCGGCGGGCCTTGAACCTGCACAGGATCGAGTCATGAATTTGTTCTATGGCGGCAGCCTGTATGGCGGATTCCTGAGTTTCACGAAAATCCTGGAACAGATGAACGTTGTGCATTACCCGATGAGTGCGCCACCAGACGATAACTTCGAGGAGATCGCGCAGTTGATCGTTGCTCACCGGATCAACACGCTTATCGGCATGCCAAGCACCCTGCAGCGACTGTTCTCTTCCCAATACGTAGCGCTCCAAGGCTACGGTGGCGTTCGCAAGGTCATGCTGGGTGGCGAGCACTTGGGGCAAGACAGCCGCACGTTATTCCAGCGATGCGGGGTCACCTGCATTCGCTCGGCCATCTACGGCACCGTGGATGCAGGCCCGCTCGGCCATGCCTGCATCGGCAGCGACGACGGCGTGTTCCACCTGATGGATAGCCTCCAATCGCTGGAGATCGTCCATGTGGAACAAGACGCTCCCGTCAGTCAGGGGCAGACCGGACGCCTGCTGTTCAGCTCCCGCATCCGCCAGGCGCGCCCTCTCCAGCGATATGAGGTTGGCGATCTTGGACGCTGGGTTTACGACCCATGCACGTGCGGCCTGGAGTCGCCGAGATTCGAGCTGCGTGGGCGCCACGGCCGCTTGGTGCGCATCGCGACGGAATTCATCAATACCGGCGAACTGGCCGAGCGGGCGCAAGCGGCCGTCCAGATCGTGCTCGACCATCAACGCAGCGGTTCCGAGCATTTACTGATCCGCACCGATGGCGACGCCGAAACGGTACGAAGCAAAGTGCTGGAGATCGCGCCGCTACGTGCGTCCGTCAATGCCGCGTTGCTGGTCGTGGAAGTGCAGAGCTGTCCGGTCGAGGGTTTCGAACGTAACAAACACAGCGGCAAAGTCCCGCTGGTGATCGACCGCAGGATGCCCGGCTAGTTGATCTCGCCCGCCATTCGATAAGCAGACTTTTAAGCCTTGAGAAAATCCTGATGAATGCTTCTTTCTCCTACGAGCAATGGTTCAACCATATCCGCACGTATTCGACGTTTTATAAAGGGCAACTAGGCCATTTACCTGGCCAGGGGTGGGATTTCAATCAGCTACCCATTGTGGATGTAAATGAATACTGGAGAGGGAGTCATGACCTGAACAACTGGCAGGTACTGACCGCTGAAATCAAGGATGCACTGGTTTTCAAAACCGGCGGTACGACCAGCCAAGGCAAACTGTCGGTATACACCCACGCGGAATGGCAGCTGATGCTCGATTGCTTTGGGCGCAGCCTGTCCGCCCAACTGGGCACTGGGGATCGGATCGCCAATCTGTTCTTTTCGGGAGACTTATATGCCAGCTTCCTGTTTATCCACGGAGCGCTTTGCTGCGTAGACACCCCCATTACCGAATTCCCTTTCTCCGGGTCGGTGGACTTCGACGTATTGGCCGATGCTATCGCCGTACACCGCATCAACGTGCTGGTGGGTGTACCTGCGCATTTGTTGGCGTTCGCCAGCCATGTCAATGGCCAAGGGCGAATGCTGCCACAGGTCACCACCGTGCTGTTTGGCGGCGAAAACCTGTTCGAAAGCCAACTGCCGACACTCAAGCGCGCCCTCCCGAATGCTCGCTTCGCGTCAATCGGATATGCCAGCGTCGATGCCGGGCTGGTGGGTGCCAGCACACCGGACTGCGGCTTGGGCGAGCACCGTGTGTTTGATGAACAGACGCGGGTGGAAATCCTCGACGAGCTGAGCGGCGAGGTGATCGAGGCGTGTGGTCAGGCTGGAAACCTGGTGGTGACGAACTTCACCCGGACCCTGATGCCGATTGTCCGATACCCGGTGGGAGACCGGGCCATCTGGTGCGAGCCTGCCGGCACCCCCCAGCGCAAGTTCGCCCTTCAAGGGCGCAGTGCTGAAAGCCGTCGCGTACGGGTTGGCGTGTTGTCGCTGTTTCCCGAAGACATCGGCGAGATCACCCGGCGCGTGGGCGGCGGTTTGCAGTGGCAATTGCTCATCGAGCACGTCCAGGGCAATGACCGGGTGTCGCTCAAGTGGGTATCCGACGCACAGGCGCACGCTGGCCAAACCCGATCCCGTGCGCTGAAGGCCGCCTTGATTGAGCAATACCCAGGGCTCAAGCAACTCCACCTTGACGTCCAGGCGTGCAACCCATGGGAGTTGGAACGCCACCCCCGCTCCGGCAAGCACCTGTCGATAGTGGATCGTCGGGTCTACGCGCCCCTGGCATCGAGGAGCGCCTGATGAGCCATTTCGTTATCCGACCGTTCAGGTCTACGGACAGTGTCAGCACCTGCGAGCTGTTCCGCCGGGTGTATGGCGATTACTACGTCTCGCCTGACGTCTACATGCCGCAGGTGATTGGCCAGCACAATCTGCTGGGCCGCTGGCATTCGCTGGTCGCCGTGACAGGCGACCGCGTGGTCGGCCATGCCGCGCTGTGCCGCCACGGGCCGGTAACGCAAGACGCTGAGCTGGCGCTGGTTGCGGTGGACCCCGAGCTACAAGGCCGACAAATCGCCACGCAACTGGGACAACAACTGGTGGACGGCAGCCGGGAGCTTGGGCTCGCCAGGCTGTCGATCAAACAGGTCACCAGCCATTCCTACAGCCAACGACTGGCCCAACGGCTTGGTTTTCACAACGTCGGTTTGCTACCCGACTATGTGCCCTCGCCGTTCGCAACGGACCAGTCCGAAACCATTGTGATCGGCTGTCAAGTCGTCAGCGGCCACCTTCGACCGCTGTCGGAGCGCCAATGGCCTGCGCAATACCAATGGCTGATGGCTCCGCTGGCATCACAATTCGGGACTTGCCCTGACGAGGGTCCTGCCGGGGTACAGCCATTGCGCATCAACCATCTGCCCGGACGAATCGACATCGTGGCAGCGCGCGTAGACGCCGGCCTCGTCGAGCAGTTGCGCCGCCTGCCGGTCCACTGGCCACTTTCGGTGCGGCTCGGACTCGGTCGGCACTTCAACACGGACTGTCGCCTGCTGATGACCGCCGGGTTCTTCTTCACAGGGATAATGCCCATCGACACCGCACAAGGCTGGCAGGCACTTTTCCACCGGGTTGCACAGCCGAGCAGACTCAGCCTGTATTCCGCTCCCATGCAACGGCTCCATGATGACTGGCAGGCTCGCGCCCAAGCCTGGAAAGACACCCAGGCCAGCTCGGCCGCCTGACGAAAGCGGTACGCGGCATTCAAGCTCCCGGCCAGGAAGCCGACACAAATTGGAACGCTCATCCCATTTGCTTCCGACAGACGCCCCTGTGCAAGGAATACCCCATGCCGTCATTGCGCACCATTCAGGCCCGCTACACGTTGTTTCTGGTTCTGTTCATGCTGGTGTTATCGATCCTGACCGTCGTCGGCATCAGTTACCTGGTCGCTCCCAAGCTGCGCTATACCGAGGAGCAAGTGGCATTGAACCGCATCGCCGAAGTCGCCGAGCAGATCCAGGGCGAACTGAACAAGGTGCAGGCGCAGCAACGCAGCATCACCCAGACCATCCCGCTGCTCGACAGCGATGCCATCGACAAAGTGTTGCCGGGGCTGGTGGACCAGTACGGCGAGTTGAAAGTCTTCGGCGGCGGGATCTGGCCATTGCCTAACCAGCGGGCCGAGGGACGCAGCAAATTCAGCACGTTCTGGCACCGCGACGCGTCCGGCAAACTGGTGGTCAATACCTTCTGGAACAGTGACGCCGCGCCCAACTATTACGAGCAACCCTGGCACAAGGGCGGCATGGCCACCCCACCGGGCAAATGCGCCTGGGCCGCGGCCTATAAAGACGACGCCAGCGCCGAACCGCGCACCAACTGCGCCATGGCCATCCAGAAAAACGGCGTGCCTTACGGCGTGTCCACCATCGACGTGACCCTGGGCTTCTTCAATGAACTGGTGGCACGCAAGGAAGCCGACCTGAGCGCCGAGATGCTGATCGTCGAAGGCGACGGCAAAATCATCAGCAACAGTTCACGCATCAGCGGGCCGATCGTGCTGAAGAACATCAGCGAACTGGCGGCCACCTCGCCATTCGCCGCCCAGATCAAGGCGGGCCTGGCCAAGCGCGACCAGCCGTTGCAGCGGGTCGAGTTCGACAACAAGGGCGAGGCCAGCACCTTCTTCATGCGCCCAATCGAAGGTTCGCCGTGGTTCCTTGCCACCGCATTGCCGACCCGCCTGATCACCGCCCAACGCGACGATGTGCTGAGCACGCTGAGCCTGCTGCAGATTCCGATGGTGATCCTGCTGGTCTTGATACAGCTTTACGCAATCCGCCAGTTGACCCATCGCATGAAGGTGCTCAAAGGCAACATCGACGCCTTGTCCACGGGCGATGCCGATCTGACCCGACGCATCACCATCCGGGCCGAGGATGAATTGGGCGCGATCGGGCACTCGGTCAACCGCTTCATCGCTTACCTGCAAGGCATGATCGGTGAAGTCACCCAGGCCACCGGCGCCATGGCGTCGAGCCTGGGCGATCTGCAACGGACCTCGGCCCATACCAGCGAAATCCTGATGCGCCACGCTTCGGAAACCGACCAGACCGTGACTGCCATCACTCAGATGAGCTCCACGGCTGAAAGCGTCGCCCAAAACGCCGCCGAGACCGCGGCGTTCACCCAACGCGCCAACGAGCATGCCGATCGCTCCCGCGTGGTGGTCGGTGAGGCGTCTAACAGTGTGGTGGCGTTGATCGATGAAGTCGCCAGCGCCACCCGCAAGGTCGAGAGCATGCAACAGGACGCCCAGCGCATCACCGAGATCCTGGGTGTGATCGGCGCCATCGCCGGGCAGACCAACCTGCTGGCGCTCAACGCCGCCATCGAGGCCGCTCGGGCCGGCGAGCAAGGCCGTGGTTTTGCCGTGGTGGCCGACGAAGTTCGCGCCCTCGCCGCCCGTACCCAGGCCAGCACCTCGGAAATCAACGAAATGCTGACCCGCCTGACCCAAGGCGTGAGTTCATCGGTCTCGGCCATGGAAAACACCCAGGCCAGCTGCCAGTCGGCCGCCGACGCGACCTCTCGGGTCAACTCGGGCCTGGACGAAATGGCCGGCTCGGTCAGCCAGATCAACAGCCTGAGCACCCAGATCGCCACGGCCGCCGAGCAACAGAGCGCGGTGACCGAGGAGATCAATCGCAGCATGGTGCAAATCCGCCATATGGTGGAGGAACTGGTGGAAAGCGGCCTGGCCAGCGAGAACAACACCCGGCAACTGTTGGAGGCCAACACGCGGGTGAATGCGATCATGGGGCGGTTCAAGGTGCGCTAGTCCCCTCCAGACATAGACCTGTGGCGAGGGAGCTTGCTCCCTCGCCACAGAGGGGGCGTTGCCCTTGCAACCTGACAATTGTGTAATCCCCGCCCCAGCCCCCTGTCAGCTCGTGCTCGCTACTCTGTTATCCTCCCTCCAAACCGTTCGACACGAGACCACCTCCATGGCCAACCCCCTGCACCTGCTCGCCTTGAGCGCCCTGTTCATGACCACCCTGGCCCAGGCCGCCGAACCCGTCACCATCGATGTGCACCGCGACGCCAATTGCGGCTGCTGCAAGAAGTGGATCTCGCATCTGCAA
Source organism: Pseudomonas sp. FSO-7 (assembly GCF_059579345.1). Lineage (NCBI taxonomy): Bacteria > Pseudomonadati > Pseudomonadota > Gammaproteobacteria > Pseudomonadales > Pseudomonadaceae > Pseudomonas > Pseudomonas sp. FSO-7. The sequence goes on from NZ_CM184193.1 coordinate 3,532,626, forward strand.
GAAAACGGCTTCAAGGTCAACGACCATGTCGAGGCCGACATGAGTTCGGTCAAGCAACGCCTGGGCGTGGCGCCAAACCTGCGTTCCTGCCACACCGCCGAAATCAACGGCAAATTCGTCGAAGGCCATGTCCCGGCCGACCAGGTGCTGGCGCTGAGCAAGCGCGATGACTTGCTCGGCGTGGCCGCGCCGGGTATGCCCATGGGCTCGCCCGGCATGGAAATGGACGGCATGAGCGATGCTTATCAAGTGATTGGCCTGAAGAAAGACGGGACCCAAACCGTAGTGGCGGATTACCCGGCCCACTGATGGGCGAAGCCTATATCGGCTTGTTCCTGGCGGCTTTCGGCGCGGCGACCTTGCTGCCGCTGCAATCGGAGGCCTTGTTGGTCGGCCTGTTGCTCAGCGAGCGCTACGCTGTCTGGCTGTTGCTGGGGGTCGCCACGCTCGGCAACGTCCTGGGGTCGCTGGTGAACTGGTGGTTGGGCATGCGCCTGGAACACTTCAAGGACCGGCGCTGGTTTCCGGTCAGCCCGGCGCATCTGGACAAGGCTCGCGCGCATTACCAGCGCTTCGGCCGCTGGTCGCTGCTGCTCAGTTGGTTGCCGATCATCGGCGATCCGTTGACCCTGGTGGCTGGGGTGATGGGCGAGCCGTGGCGGCGCTTCCTGCTGATCGTGACCGTTGCCAAAGGCCTTCGCTATGGCGCTCTCGCCCTCGCCACGCTGGGCTGGATGGGTTGAACATTCGGGCCGTTCGGTTGCCTGTGGTTAATGTCGCCATAATCGGGTCGCGCCAGGATCGGCGGCGGCCACAAGGAGATTGACCATGTCCCGAACCTCCACGCGCTGGTTGCCCAGCCTGTTCCTCAGCACCGCCCTGCCCCTGCTCGCCCAGGCCGCCACCCCGCCGGAGGGCCCGGCCTACGGCGCCCAGTTGGAGGGCTTCGAATACCCCTATACCCTCAAGCATTTCGCCTTCCAGTCCCAGGGCAAACCCTTGCAGATGGGCTATATGGACGTGCCGGCCCAAGGCAAGGTCAATGGCCGCACGGTGGTACTGATGCACGGCAAGAATTTCTGCGCCGCCACCTGGGGCGATTCGATCAAAGCGCTGAGCGAGGCCGGCTACCGGGTCATTGCCGCGGACCAGGTCGGCTTCTGCACATCGAGCAAACCCGAGCACTACCAGTACAGCTTCCAGCAACTGGCGAACAACACCCAGGCCTTGCTCAAAGCCCTCGGTGTACAGAAAGCCATTGTCCTTGGCCATTCCACCGGCGGCATGCTCGCCACTCGGTACGCCTTGCAGTTCCCCGATCAGGTCGAGCGCCTGGCAATGGTCAACCCCATTGGCCTGGAGGATTGGAAAGCCCTGGGCGTGCCCTATCGCACCGTGGACCAATGGTACGCCCGTGAGCTGAAAGTCACCGCCGAGGGCATTCGCAATTACGAGCGCACGACGTATTACGCCGGCCGCTGGAAACCTGAGTTCGACCGTTGGGTGGACATGCTCGCCGGCTTGAACAAGGGCCCGGGTCATACGCAAGTGGCGTGGAACTCGGCGCTGATCTACGACATGATCTTCACCCAGCCGGTCTATTACGAGTTCAAGGACCTGACCGTACCCACCCTGCTGTTGATCGGAACCTCCGACACCACCGCCATCGGCAGCGACATCGCGCCGCCGGCGGTAAAGGCCAAATTGGGCCACTACGAGGTGCTGGGCAAGCAGGTGGCCGGGCTGATTCCCCGCTCGACCCTGGTGGAGTTCCCCAATCTGGGGCATGCCCCGCAGATGGAAGAGCCGGATCGGTTCCACAAGGCCCTGCTGGGCTGGCTGGACAAACCCATTCCCTGACGAGGTGATCCATGGCGGTGCAAATAGCAGTCATAGACGATTGGCAAGATGTGGCACGCGATGTGGTGGACTGGTCGGTGCTGGACAGCGTCGGCCAAGTGACGTTTCTCCACGACTACCCCGCCGACCGCGACACCCTCGCCGAACGCTTGCAGCGCTTCGAGGTGATCTGCGTGATGCGCGAACGCACGGTGTTCGACGAAGGCCTGCTGCGCCGCCTGCCCAATCTCAAGCTGCTGCTCACCGGCGGCATGCGCAATGCCGCCCTGGACCTGAAGGCCGCCGCCGAACTGGGTATCCAGGTGTGCGGCACCGACAGCTACAAGCACGCCGCGCCCGAACTGACCTGGGCGCTGATCATGGCCTTGACACGCAACCTGGTGCAGGAAGCCACTGCCTTGCGCACCGGCCTGTGGCAGCAAGGCCTGGGCGGCGACCTGCACGGCAAGACGCTGGCAATCCTCGGCCTGGGCAGCATCGGGACACGGGTGGCGCAATTCGGCCAGGTGTTCGGCATGCGGGTCATCGCGTGGAGCCAGAACCTCAGCGCCGAGCGGGCCGCCGAAGTCGGCGTGACCTATGTCAGCAAGCAGGCGTTGTTCGAACAGGCCGACATCCTCTCGATCCATCTGGTGCTCGGCGAACGCACCCGCGGCCTGGTGGACGCCCAGGCGCTGGGCTGGATGAAACCGCAAGCGCTGCTGGTCAACACCTCCCGCGGGCCGATCGTCGACGAAACCGCCCTGATCGACGCCCTCCAGCACCAGCGCCTGGCTGGCGCCGCCCTGGACGTCTTCGCCCAGGAGCCCTTGCCTGCCGCCCATCCATTCCGAACCCTGGACAACGTCCTGGCCACGCCTCACGTGGGTTACGTCAGCCGACAGAATTACCAGTGCTTCTATTCCCTGATGATCGAAGACCTGCTGGCCTGGGCGACGGGCAGGCCGATTCGATTGCTGACGCCGACGGGTTGAATCGAGCCCAATACCCAGAACACTTCTTCCTGTGGGAGCGGGCTTGCTCGCGAATGCTGTCTGTCAGTCACATATTTGCTGACTGATACACCGCATTCGCGAGCAAGCCCGCTCCCACAGAAATAGCGTGTTTCCCTTGCGGAAAATGGCCATCAAAACGCCTCTATTCCACCCGCCCTCTGATGGTGCAGCACGCTATTCCATCGCACACGCCAATGAACCAACGCCCTCCCCCTACACTTTTTCCTTTGCAGGAAACTGCACTTCGTCGGTGCGTATTCCCCTTCGTCGTGTAAGACATTGCCGCTAAAAAACGTGATTGTCGGACAATACGACGAACCGAGGCGCACCGCTCTAGGATCTGACCTAGACTGCCTAACCGGGGGGAAAACCGACCGGTCATCCAGACGAAAAAAAGTCGAAACTTTTCGCAACGGCGACAGGTCAGGTTAGAGGTAGGGCAACAGCGACTGGTGCAGTCCTTGCACTGGTCCTTGCAACAGCTCCTTCAGCTGATTCGCTTCGCCGCGTTTGGGTAGCCGTTCGCTTTCCTTGCGTTGCGCTTGTGCGCCTGGCCGCAGGATTTGGCCAATGAAACAACAGCTCTGGCGCGTGCCGGAAACAGATCGAGAAAATGGGAGATATTTATGATCAGTGCTGCCTTGGAACCACAACACGTCCGTTCTCAATTACCGCCGGCGGCCGAATCGCCGACGGCCCCGGTGCTGGCCACCGGCGGCAAGGCACTGCTCCCCGTCGTTCGACAGAATCCCAATCGCAAGAAGGTCTTGTTCGTCACCTCGGAAATCGCCGACCTGGTCAAGACCGGTGGCTTGGGCGATGTGTCCTCGGCACTGCCCCGGGCCATGGCCGGGCTGCATGATGTCAGGGTGCTGATCCCTGGTTATCCGCAGGTGATGAACAGCGGCAATCCGATCCACATCGTCGGCGAACTGGGCGGCCACGCAGCGCTGCCACCCTGCAAGATCGGGCGCATGGACATGGCCGACGGCCTGGTGATCTACGTCCTGATCTGCCCTGAACTGTTTGCTCGCGAAGGCTCTCCCTACGGTGCCAACAACGGCCGCGACTGGCCCGACAACCACATTCGCTTCGCCCGCCTGGGCCTGGCCGCCGCCGACATCGCCGCCAACCTGGCGCAGATCCACTGGTGCCCGGACCTGGTCCACGCCCACGACTGGCCAGCCGGGTTGGCGCCGGCCTACATGCACTGGCGCGGGCAACGCACCCCGACCCTGTTCACCATCCACAACCTGGCTTACCAAGGTGTGGTCAGCCTGGCGTCCTGCCCGGAACTGGGCATTCCCGAACACGCCCTGCAACAGGAAGGCATGGAGTTCTACGGCAAATTGTCGTTCCTCAAGGCCGGGATGGCCTACTCCAGCCATATCACCACCGTCAGCGCCACCTACGCCCAGGAGATCACCACTCCAGCATTTGGCTGCGGGCTCGACGGTTTCCTCGCGGCCAAGACCCAACAAGGCTTGCTCAGCGGCATCCCCAACGGCATCGATGAAAGCTGGGACTCGGCCACCGACACCCACCTGTTCCGCCAGTTCGCGATGGGCGACTGGGAAGGCAAGGCCGTCAACGCGCGCCATGTGCGGGAACTGTTTGGTCTCGACGATTCCACCGGCCCGCTGTTCGCCGTGGTGTCGCGCCTGGTCTACCAGAAAGGCCTGGACCTGACCGAAGCGGTCGCCGAGTTCATCGTCGAGTCCGGCGGCCAGATCGCCATCATCGGTCGCGGCGAACCGGAGGAAGAACAGGCCATGCGTGAATTGGCGCTCCGCTTCCCCGGCCGCATTGGCGTGCGCATCGGCTTCAACGAAACCGATGCGCGGCGGATGTTCGCCGGCAGCGACTTCCTGCTGATGCCGTCGCGCTACGAGCCCTGCGGCTTGAGCCAGATGTATGCCCAACGTTTCGGTTCGCTGCCGGTGGCGCGCAATACCGGAGGCCTGGCGGACACCATCGAGGATGGCATCACCGGCTTCCTGTTCGATGAATCCACCGTGCAGAGCTACCAACAGGCCTTGAGCCGGGCCTTCAAGGTTTTCGAATTCCCCGACCTGCTCAACGCCATGCGCTGCCGGGCCATGTCTGCACCGTTCAACTGGTGCAAGGCCGTGGAACCCTACGCCGAACTCTACGAACAGCTGGTGGCGAAGTCACTGGGAAAATCGGCCAGACAATGAGGTAACAATGACGTCAAGGACGCCTGAGACATGGACCCACGGGGCAGTCATGCTGGATGACGAGCACACCCGCTTCGCCCTCTGGGCCCCGGATGCTTTTTTTGTCAGTGTCGAACTCGACACTGGAGATTCAATACCGCTACTGCCCCAAGCCGACGGCTGGTTCATGATCCAGACCCGTTGCCCCGCCGGCACCCGCTATCGCTATAACATCGATGGCGAGCTGGAGGTGCCGGACCCGGCCTCTCGCGCCCAGGCCGGCGACATCGACCGCCACAGTGTGGTGGTCGACCCACATGCCTACCCCTGGCGTCACACCCAATGGTCCGGCCGCCCCTGGAACGAAGCCGTGATCTACGAATTGCACGTGGGCGCCCTGGGCGGTTTCAACGGCGTCGAACAGCATTTGGCCCGCCTGGCCGGGCTGGGCGTCACCGCCATCGAGCTGATGCCACTGGCGCAGTACCCCGGCGATCGCAACTGGGGCTACGACGGGGTCTTGCCCTACGCGCCCCAGGCTTCCTACGGCACCCCTGAACAGCTCAAGCATCTGATCGACAGCGCCCACGGCCATGGGCTGTCCGTCATCCTGGATGTGGTTTACAACCACTTCGGCCCCGACGGCAATTACCTGCACCGTTATGCCAAGGGCTTCTTCCGCGAAGACAAGCACACGCCGTGGGGCGCGGCGATTGATTTTCGCCGCCGCGAAGTGCGGGACTTCTTCATCGACAATGCGCTCATGTGGTTGCTGGAGTACCGTTTCGACGGCCTGCGCCTCGACGCGGTACACGCCATCGAAGACCCGGACTTTCTCCAGGAACTGGCGGCCAGGGTGCGCGAGCAGGTGGACCCGGTGCGGCACGTCTGGCTGACCGTGGAAAACGAACACAACCAGGCCAGCCTGCTGGAACAGGGCTACGACGCCCAGTGGAACGACGATGGCCACAATGCCCTCCACGTGCTGCTGACCGGTGAGACCGACGCCTACTACGCCGACTATGCCGAGCAACCGACGGAACAACTGGCACGCTGTCTCAGTCAGGGTTTCGTCTTCCAGGGCCACACCAATCGCCACGGCGAATCCCGGGGCGAACCCAGCGGTCACTTGCCGCCGAGCGCGTTCGTGCTATTCCTGCAGAACCACGACCAGATCGGCAACCGTGCCCTGGGCGAGCGCCTGCATCAGCTCGCCGCGCCCCAGGCCTTGCAAGCGGCCACGGCCTTGTTGCTGTTGTCACCGATGATCCCGCTGCTGTTCATGGGCGATGAGGTGGCGGCCGAACAACCGTTCCTGTTCTTTACCAGCCACCATGGCGAGCTGGCAGAACTGGTGCGCGAAGGCCGACGCAACGAGTTCAAGGCGTTCAGTGCCTTTGCCGATCCGCAGACACGCAAGCGAATTCCCGATCCCAACGCGGCCAGCACCTTCGAGGCCTCACGGCCAAGCCTGGAACCGCAACGACCGGAACAACAGGCCAGCGAGGCGCTGTATCGCCAACTGCTGAAAATCCGCCGTGAAGAGATCGTCCCGCGCCTGCCCGGCGCCCAGGCCCTGGGGGCCGATGTGCTGGGCCGTGGTGCCGTCAGCGCACGCTGGCGACTGGGCGATGGCAGTGTGTTGCGCATCGACCTGAACCTGGGCGACCAGCCCGTCGAACACCACGCCCCGGAAGAGGCACGCATTCTTTTCGAACATCCGCAGCAGGTCGCAGGTCTGTTGCAACAGGGCGTCCTTGCGCCCTACAGCGCGCTGGTCAGTCTGACGCAGGCGACAACCTTGCCCAACATCACTGGAGAGCGCCTATGAGCGATGCGCAACTGGAAATCCTCGCCAGCCGAGCGGGCCTGGCGGTGGATTGGATCGATGCCAATGGCCGGCCCCAGAAAGTCTCGCCGGCGGTCTTGCGTTCGGTCCTCACCGGCCTGGGCCATCCGGCCGGCAGCGCCCAGGAAATCGATGCCAGCCTGCTGCAGTTGCAGGAAGATCAGCAGAACCATCAATTGCCACCGCTGATCACCGCCGACGTCGGGGCCAGCCTGGACTTGAGCCGTTACTTCGAGGCCGGAACGCCCTGCGAAATCAAACTCGAAGACGGCGCGACACTGAACCTGAACCTCGATACCGACGCCAAGCTGCCGGGCATGGTCCCGGTGGGTTATCAGCACGTCAGCATCCGGGACCAGCATTTCACCCTGGCCGTGGCGCCCGCCCGTTGCTATAGCGTGGCCGATGCGGTGGACGACCCTACGCCACGGGCCTGGGGCCTGAGCGCGCAGTTGTATGCCTTGCGACGCCCCGGTGACGGTGGCTTCGGTGATACCCAGGCCCTGGAAGAACTGGCGCGGGTGGCTGGCGAGCGCGGTGCCGAGGCCATTGCCATCAGCCCGATGCACGCGATGTTCAGCAGCGACACCGGGCGCTACAGCCCTTACTCGCCGTCCAGCCGACTGTTCCTCAACAGCCTGTACGCCGCCCCCGGCACCATCCTCGGTGAACGCGCCCTGCGCACCGCCATCGACGCCAGCGGCTTGACCAATCAACTGCGCAACCTGGAAGAACAGCCACTGATCGATTGGCCAGTCGCCGCCCAGGCCAAGCAGAAAATCCTCCGCGCCCTGTACGACGGGTTCAGCCAGGGCGCGCACCCGCTGCACGAGGACTTCAGCAGTTTCCGCCACACCAGCGGCGAAGCCCTGGAAAACCATTGTCGCTTCGAGGCCTTGCAGGCCGAACGCGCCGCCCGCGGCGAAAGCCTCGACTGGCGGCAGTGGCCGGAAGAATGGCGCGATCCACGCAGCGCGGTCCTGGCCCATTTCGCCGAAGAAAATGCCGACGAAATCGGTTTCTACGCCTTTTGCCAATGGTTGATCGCCCGTTGCCTGGAACGCGCCCAGAGCGCAGCCAAATCCAGCGGCATGGGCATCGGCCTGATCGCCGACCTGGCGGTGGGGGCCGATGGTGGCGGCAGCCAGGCCTGGAGCCGACAGGACGAGCTGCTCGCGTCGTTGACCGTGGGCGCACCGCCGGACATTCTCAACCGCTCCGGCCAAGGCTGGGGCATTTCGGCGTTCTCCCCGGAAGGCCTGGTGCGCAACGGCTTTCGCGCATTCATTGAAATGCTGCGAGCCAACTTCGCCCACGCCGGTGGCCTGCGCATCGACCATGTCATGGGCTTGCAACGGCTCTGGGTGATCCCTAACGACGCCCCGCCCAGCGATGGCGCCTACCTCTATTATCCAGTGGATGACCTGCTGCGCCTGCTGGCATTGGAATCCCATCGTCACCAGGCCATCGTATTGGGCGAAGACCTCGGCACCGTGCCGGATGGCCTGCGGGACAAACTCAGCGCCCGCTCGATCCTCGGCATGCGCGTGCTGTTGTTCGAACAGGACAACACCCACTTCAAGCCCATCCTCGACTGGCCGGACAACGCCCTGGCGACCACCAGCACCCATGACTTGCCGACGCTCAACGGCTGGTGGCACGGTCACGATATCGACTGGAACGCCCGGCTGGACCTGATCGATTCCCCCACCGAAATGGACTGGCGCAAACACCGCGAGCGCGAACGCGAAGGCCTGTGCCAGGCGCTCAACCAGGATCCGCAGAACTTTCGCGAAGAACACCGCGAGACCGACCAGGTGCTGGATGCCAGCGTGCGCTTCCTCGGTCACACCCGCGCACCGCTGGTGTTGTTGCCGCTCGAAGATGCCCTGGGCATCGAGGAACAGGCCAACCTGCCCGGCACCATTGACACCCACCCTAATTGGCGCCGCCGCCTGGCCCAGCCGGCCCAGGCGCTGCTGGATCACCCGGACGCCGCCCGGCGTCTGGAAATACTCGCCTGCGCGAGACTTCAGGCGAACGAGCGTGACCGATGAAACAGACGTTGATCCAACCCCTGCGGGCAACATTGCGCCTGCAGTTTCATAAAGGCTTCACCCTGGACGATGCCATCCCCCAGGTGCCGTACTTCGCCTCACTGGGCATCAGCCACATTTATGCCTCTCCACTGCTCAAGGCCCGGGCCGGCTCCATGCACGGCTACGACGTCGTCGACCCGACCCTGGTCAACCCCGAACTGGGTGGCGAAGCCGCGCTCAAGCGCCTGGTTGCAGCCTTGCGCGAGCACCGGATGGGCTTGATCCTCGACATCGTCTCCAATCACATGGCCGTCGGCGGCAATGACAACCCCTGGTGGCTGGACTTGCTGGAATGGGGACGCCTGAGTCCCTACGGGGAGTTCTTCGACATCCAGTGGCATTCCCCGGACCCGCTGATGGAAGGCCAGTTGTTGTTGCCGTTCCTGGGCAGCGACTATGGCGTGGCGTTGCAGGAAGGCACCTTGCAACTGCGCTTCGACGCCACCCACGGCAGCTTCTACGTCGAGCACTACGAACACCGCTTCCCGATTTGTCCGATGCACTATGGCGAGCTGCTCAAACCCGCCGAAACCCTGCCCGTCGAGCAGGCCGAAGCACTCAAGACCCTGGCTGAACGCTTCACTACGCTGAATTACCAGACCGATGCCCACACCCTCGCCCGCCCGCTGCAAACGGAGTTGCAGGCGCTGGCGGCACACGCCGACCTCCTGGCCGCCATCGAGGACAACCTGGCTGGCTACGACTCCACTCAGCCCCAGGGTTTCGAACGCCTGCATCAGTTGCTGGAACGCCAGAGCTACCGCCTCGCCAGCTGGCGCACCGCGGCGGACGACATCAATTGGCGGCGCTTTTTCGATGTCAACGAACTGGGCGGGCTGCGGGTCGAACGTCCGGCGGTATTCGAAGCCACCCACGCCAAGATCTTCGAGTTGATCGGCGAAGGCTTGGTGGATGGGCTGCGCATCGATCACATCGACGGCCTTGCCGACCCTCGTGGTTACTGCCGCAAATTGCGCCGGCGCGTGGATTCGCTGTCGCCAACCCGACACCTGCCGATTTTCGTCGAGAAGATCCTCGGCGATGGCGAAACATTGCGGCGGGACTGGAACATCGACGGCAGCACCGGTTACGAATTCATGAACCAGGTCTCGCTGTTGCAGCATGATCCGGCCGGCGCCGCTCCCCTCGCCGAATTCTGGAGCCGGCACAGTGAGCGGCCGGCGCACTTCATCGAAGAAGCCCGCCTGGCCCGCCAACAGATACTCAATGGCTCCCTGGCCGGGGATTTCGAAAGCGTGGCCCAGGCCCTGCTGCAAGTGGCTCGGGACGATGTGATGACCCGCGACCTGACCCTGGGCGCGATTCGACGGGCTTTGCAGGAGTTGATCGTGCATTTCCCGGTGTATCGCACCTACATCACGCCCATGGGTCGCTCTGCTGAAGACGAGGTGTTTTTCAACCAGGCCCTGGAAGGCGCCCGGCAAACCCTCAGCGAAGCCGACTGGCCGGTGCTCGATTCCCTGGCCGGCTGGCTCGGTGGAATGCCTTGGCGGCAACGCCCGCGCGGCAGCCAGCGCAAACGCCTGCGCCACGCCTGCGTACGCTTCCAGCAATTGACTTCGCCAGCCGCCGCCAAGGCCGTGGAGGACACCGCCCTCTATCGCTCGGCGGTGCTGTTGTCGCGCAATGACGTGGGCTATGACACCGAGCGTTTCAGCGCCCCAGTGCAAGCGTTCCACCAAGTGTGCGTCGAGCGTCTCGAACATTTTCCCGACAACCTGATGACCACCGCCACCCACGACCACAAGCGCGGCGAAGACACCCGCGCCAGGCTTGCCGTGCTCAGCGAACGCGCCGACTGGTACGCCGCCAGCGTGGAACAATGGCGCATCCTCTCGCCTTCGCTGCACAGCGATCCGGCGGCGCCTTCGGCCGGCGATGAGCTGATTTTGTACCAGGCGCTGCTTGGCAGCTGGCCGCTGGACCTCGACCTCCAGGACCACAAGGCGCTGGCCGCCTACAACGAGCGCCTGTGGCAATGGCAACGCAAGGCCCTGCGCGAAGCCAAGCTGCAAAGCAGTTGGGCGGCGGTCAACGACGCTTATGAACAAGCCACCCAGATGTTCCTTGAACGCCTGCTGCTGGGCGATGAGGGGCTGCCCTTGCGCAGCGCCATCGCCGAAGCGGTCCAGGCCGTGGCCCCGGCGGGTGCCCTCAACAGTCTGGCGCAAACTTTGCTGCGCATGACCGTACCCGGCGTACCGGACCTGTACCAAGGCAACGAGTTCTGGGACTTCAGCCTGGTGGACCCGGACAACCGCCGCCCGGTGGATTTCCAGGCACGCCGCGAGGCGATGTGCGCCGACAACACCCCAGCCGCGTTGGTGCGCGATTGGCGTGACGGCCGGATCAAGCAGGCATTGATCGCCCGGACATTGGCCGTACGGGCCGAGTATCCGCAGTTATGGCGCCAGGGTCGCTACCAACCGCTGGAAGTGCTCGGTGAGCAGGCCCATCGGGTATTGGCCTTCATGCGTGAGGACTCGCAACAACGGGCGATCGTTGTCGTACCGATCCATGCGGCGCACTTGCTGGAAAACAGTGCCGTGCCGCTGGTGGCTGCGTCGGATTGGGGCGATACCCGCGTATCGTTACCGTTCGCCGCCCAGGATGAAAAACTGAAGGGACTTTTTTCAAGCGTCACAGTCACACCCCAAAGGGAGCTGCTGATCAGCGCCGCGCTGGGGGATTTCCCGGTCAATGTCTTTATCCAATCTTGAGTTGAATCAGGAGCACTGCGATGAGTACCGACGATAAACGCATTCGCGAATTCGCCTATCAGATCTGGGAGTCCGAGGGTAAACCCACCGGGCAGGAAAAACGCCACTGGGAGATGGCGCGCAAGCTGGCTGAAGCTGAAGCACTGGCACCCAGCAAGCCACCCAAGGCCGCGAGTAAATCGGCGGCCAGCAAAACCGATGGCGCCAAGCCTGCTGCTGCCAAGAGCACCACGGCCAAGCCCGCCGCGAAGAACACCACGGCCAAGGCCAAGCCAGCGGCCAAGTCTTCCACGGCGACTACAGCGGTAGTCGCACCGGCGGACAAGACCGCCGACAAGAAGCCTCGAGCACCGCGCAAGCCGCCGGCGGTTTGATTTCACCTGCGTCATCGGTCTCGAGCAAGCGCTTCTTCGGGGCGAAAAGTCCTGCGTGTGGCGGGGGAATGATTTCCCTCGCCACCCATGCAGGGCACCGCCCTCCCTTTCAAGTGAACCGCATCGCTGTATCTGTCTGTTTTTTGCAGGAGCAACTATGACCCGTCCAAACAAAACCACGCCGCCGCCCGTTATCGAGGCTTCGCGGATTCGTGAAGGGCTGCCTTTTCCACTGGGTGCAACCTGGGATGGCCTGGGGGTCAATTTCGCGCTGTTTTCAGCCAATGCCACCAAGGTCGAACTGTGCATTTTCGATGATGCCGGCGAAGTCGAACTCGAACGCATCGAGCTGCCGGAGTACACCGACGAGATTTACCACGGCTATCTGCCGGATGCCCATCCGGGATTGATCTACGGCTATCGGGTCTACGGCGCATACGACCCGGCGAACGGCCATCGCTTCAACCCGAACAAGCTGCTGATCGACCCCTACGCCAAGCAACTGGTCGGCCAATTGAAGTGGTCCGAAGCCCTGTTCGGGTACACCATCGGCCACCCCGACGGCGACCTCAGTTTCGATGAGCGTGACAGCGCCCCGTTCGTTCCCAAGTGCAAAGTCATCGACCCCGCGCACACCTGGGGTCACGATCATCGCGTCAGCGTGCCGTGGGACAAGACCATCCTGTATGAAACCCACGTGCGCGGCCTCACCATGCGCCACCCTGCGGTACCCGAGAACCTGCGCGGTACGTTCGCCGGGCTGATGGTGGACGATGTGCTGGAGCATATCCGCAAACTGGGTGTTTCTTCGGTTGAGTTGCTGCCCATCCATGCCTTCGTCAATGACCAGCACTTGCTGCACAAAGGCATGACCAACTACTGGGGCTACAACAGCATCGCCTTCTTCGCGCCCGACCCGCGCTACCTGGCCAGCGGCAAGATCGCCGAGTTCAAGGAGATGGTCGCCCACCTGCACGAGGCCAACCTGGAAGTCATCCTCGACGTGGTCTACAACCACACCGCCGAGGGCAACGAACAGGGCCCCACCCTGTCCATGCGCGGCATCGATAACGCCTCGTACTACCGGCTGATGCCCGACGACAAACGCTATTACATCAACGACTCCGGTACCGGCAACACCCTGGACCTGAGCCATCCCTGCGTTCTGCAAATGGTCACCGATTCCCTGCGCTACTGGGCCACGGAAATGCACGTCGATGGCTTCCGCTTCGACCTGGCGACCATTCTCGGCCGTTACCATGACGGTTTCGACGAGCGCCACAGCTTCCTCGTCGCCTGTCGCCAGGACCCGGTACTGCGCCAGGTGAAAATGATCGCCGAGCCGTGGGACTGTGGCCCCGGAGGTTACCAGGTGGGGCGCTTCCCGCCGGGCTGGGTCGAGTGGAACGACAAGTTCCGCGACACCGTGCGGGCCTTCTGGAAGGGGGACGACGGCCAACTCGCCGACTTCGCCAGCCGAATGACCGCCTCGGGCGAGATGTTCAACCAACGTGGCCGGCGTCCCTACGCCTCGGTGAACTTCGTCACCGCCCACGACGGTTTCACGTTGCATGACCTGGTGTCGTATAACGACAAGCACAACGAAGCCAACGACGAAAACAATCAGGATGGCAGCAACAACAACCTGTCCTGGAACCATGGCGTCGAAGGCCCGACGGATGATCCGGAGATCAACGCGCTGCGCCATCGACAGATGCGCAACTTCTTCGCCACCCTGCTGCTGGCCCAGGGCACGCCGATGATCGTCGCCGGCGACGAGTTTGCCCGTACCCAGCACGGCAACAACAATGCCTACTGCCAGGACAGTGAGATTGGCTGGGTCAACTGGGACCTCAGCGAAGATGGCGCGGCGCTGCTCAAGTTCGTCAAGCGCCTGATCAAGTTGCGCCTGACCTACCCGATCCTGCGACGTGGACGCTTCCTGGTGGGTAATTACAACGAGGACATCGGCGTCAAGGACGTGACTTGGCTGGCCCCGGACGGCAGCGAAATGACCATTGAACAGTGGCAGGACAGCAATGGCCGCTGCCTCGGCATGCTGATGGACGGCCGCGCCCAGGAAACCGGCATCCGGCGTAAAGGTGGCGATGCGACGCTGCTGCTGGTGGTCAACGCGCACCATGACATCGTCAACTTCCGCTTGCCGGAAGTCCCCGAGGGCAGTTTCTGGACCTGCATGGTCGACACCAACCAGCCGACCGTTCGTGGACAGGAACGCTTCGATTTCGATTCCGAATACTCTGTCACCGGGCGCTCGCTGCTGCTGTTCGAGCTGCAACGCGAAGAAGAGGATTGAAATACCTGCTGTAAACAGCCACGAGAACCGCAAGGACGCGGTTTTTTTCAATCCACACCGTCCAGTTTGATGAAAAAAATGCAGTTCAGACGCACATGTCACGAGACGAATCGGCCGACATGGTCAATACTTCCCCTGCGGTAGTCTCCAGGATTCGGAGCGCTGTGAATCGCAGTCATACCCCATCGGTGCCATCGGACAGTAGGCCCGGTGCATGGCTGAAAGATTGAACACATACAAGGATGTCACCTATGAAGCCCGCCTCTCGCTTGCCTGGCCGGCAGCACCCGCAAATCTGGAACAGTGCTGCGCAACTGGCCGATATTCCGATCATCAGTACCCAGACGCTCATTCCCGCTGGCGCTCGCGCCGTCATCCTTGCCCCGCACCCGGGCGATGAAGTCGGGGCCTGTGGCGGATTGCTGCAGTTGCTGAACCACCTGGACCAGCCCATGTTGCTGATCTCGGTCACCGATGGCGCCCTGGCCCACCCCGGCTCACCGTTGTGGAACGACGAACGCCTGCGCACGCACCGCCCTCACCCCCAGGAAAGCGTCGACGCCCTGCATCGCCTGGGCATTGCCACCCCTGGCCTGCAATGGGTGCGCGGCGGTTTTCCGGAAAAAAATCTGGCCGAACACGAAACCGAGCTGGTCACGTTCATTGCCCGTCACCTGCGCCCCGGTGACGTGGTGTTCAGCACTTGGCGCCAGGATGGCGACAGCGATCACGACACCGTCGGACGCGCCGGGGCCGTGGCCGCCGACCGGATCGGGGTGGCGTTCAACGAGCTGCCGGTGTGGGCCTGGCACTGGCCGGTCCGCGAGCAAAATAAAATCCCTTGGCACCGGGCCCGCAAGCTGCGCCTCGACGTCTGGACCACCGCCCGCAAGCGCCACGCCATGCACGCCTACGTCAGCCAACTCGCCGGCGAACCGGCGAGCGGCATCGCCCCACTGTTACCCAGGGTCATCCTTGATCGGATGGGTTTGCCCTATGAGATTGTCTTCATCTGAATACCCCCTGTGAAAGCTGGGTTTGTTCGCGGAGGGCGGCGGTTCAGACACACTGCCATCGCGAGCAAGCTCCCACATGGGTTTTGGGCACGGCACGGTTCTGTGGCGAGGGAGCTTGCTCCCGCCGGGGCGCGAAGCGGCCCCAAAAAAAAGCGATGAGCGCTTCGCACTCAAGCGGGAGCAAGCTCCCTCGCCACAAAAGCTTCCCAGCCATCACGTCACACATCGATCAACGGTAAACATTGTGGGAGCGAGCTTGCCCGCGATGGCGATCGGCAAGGACACGAAAAATCCGGAACTGCCGGTGCCTTGGGTCAGTCGCATGAACAAGTACGTCTGATTCAGGAGTGAACGTGTCTCAAGATCCCGACTGGCGAGCCGCCGACCCCATGCCCTCGGACGCGCCTGAAGCGGTTCATCGGTTGCGGGTCCTGACGGTCAACACCCATAAGGGTTTCACCGCCCTCAACCGACGCTTCATCCTGCCCGAATTGCGCGAAGCGGTGCGCAGTACCGGCGCCGACCTGGTGTTCCTGCAAGAAGTACTGGGCGAACATGACCGCCACGCGTCACGCTACGACAACTGGCCCCAGACGTCCCAGTACGAATTCCTCGCCGACAGCATGTGGAGCGACTTCGCCTACGGCCGTAATGCGGTCTACCCCGATGGCCACCATGGCAACGCCCTGCTCTCCAAATACCCGATCCGCCAGTACCGCAATCTCGACGTGTCCATCACCGGCCCCGAGCGGCGCGGGTTGTTGCATTGCGTGCTGGATGTGCCGGGCCACGCCGCGGTCCATGGAATCTGCGTGCATTTGAGCCTGTTGGAAAGCCATCGCCAGTTACAACTCAAACTGCTCTGCCAATTGCTCGATTCGCTGCCCGAGGACGCCCCGGTGATCATTGCCGGTGACTTCAACGACTGGCAACTGCGCGGCAACCTCGCCCTCGCCCGCCATGGTTACCTGCACGAAGCCTTCGAACACCACCTTGGCCGCCCCGCCAGAACCTATCCGGCCCGCTTCCCGCTGTTGCGCCTGGACCGCATTTACCTGCGCAACGCCAGCAGTCATTCCCCGCAAATACTGGGCAACAAACCCTGGACCCACCTGAGCGATCACCTGCCGCTTTCGGTGGAAGTGCATTTGTAGAGCCCGCCTTCCCTCACGTTTTCTACGCGTTGACCTGTAAGTTCTGACAGTAGCGACGCCCTTTATTCGTTGTTAGGGTGCCATTCCATACAGCGAGCGTTGCCAGGCCCTGTGTGCCATCTGTTGCGCAACCGATGCTGAAACCGGTGTCCATGGGATGCCGATGCAGAGGGATAGCACATGATTCGGCACGATAAAGGCTTCAATCGGCTGTTCAACGCCTTCTGGGTATCGATCCCCTTCCTGTTACCCACACCCGCCGCCATGGCGGCCTGCACCCTGGTGCCAACCGCAGGCAATGACACCTATGTCTGCGACAGCGGCACCAGCCCTGGGCTGACAGACCTTTCAGGTGACAACAGCCTGACCATGCCCGCCAATGGCAGTGGCGTCATCACTGGCGATGTCACGTTTGGCACTGGCGTCGACAGCATCGTGATCAATGCCAATGGCGTGATTGACGGTGATGTCGAGCAAGGCTCGGAAGCCGACTCTTTCGTCATGAATGGCGGCAGGATCCTGTCCCTGGCCCAAGGCGACGGCCTCGATACGTTCGAGATGAACGGTGGAACCATCGTCGACGCATTCGAAGACGGCGACATCGCCAAGATGACGGGCGGAACCATCGGCCGGGTCGACATGAAACTCGATGACAACGTCTTCGATATGTCCGGCGGCAATATCATCGGCAACCTGGTGACCGGTTTCGGCCAGGACACCATCATCCTCTCCGCGGGACGCATCGGCGGCAATGTCAGTGTCAGCGGCGGCAACGACAGCATCACCATCAGCGGTGGCGAAATCCTCGGCGAGGTCAGGGCCAGTGCCGGCGATGACCAGTTCCAGTGGAGCGGCGGTCTCATTCACTCGGCCATCCTGCTGGGCGACGGCAGCGACACGGCACGGCTGAGCACGCTCGATGAAACCGGGCTGAGCATCACCCCCAGCGTGAATGGCGGATTGGGCCAGGACGTCTTGACTTTCGAAGGCAGCACCTCCAGCACCGGCGCCCGTTACCTCAATTGGGAAACGGTCAACCTCACCCAAGGTTCGCAACTGGACCTTAACGACACGCTGACCTTGGGTGACAGCGCCACCGGCACCGGAACGCTCAACATCGAAAGCGGCAGCACGCTGACGGCGACCCAAGGCGTCATCGCCCCTTTTACTGCCGGTCAACTGGCAACGCTCAACAACGCCGGCACGATAGACCTTACCCAGGGCAACACCCGCACCAACGACACGCTTACCGTCCAGGGCAACTACGTCGGCAACAATGGCCAGTTGCATGTGCAGACGGCGGTCGGCGCCGATGGCTCTGCCAGTGACAAATTGGTGGTCAATGGCGGGACGCTCACCGGCACTACCACCATTATGGTCACGAACCTGGGCGGCACGGGCGCGCGGACGACCCAGGACGGTATCGAAGTGGTCCAGGCCCAGGGGGGAGCGGTCAGTGACATCAATGCCTTTTCGCAGGGGCAGTCCATCTCGGCCGGTGCGTTCGATTACCGCCTGTTCAAGGGCGGCGCGACCGGTAATCAAAACAACTGGTACCTGCGCTCCACCTTGATTGAAGGGCCGGTAGCCGCCCCCATCCCAACGGCGCCTCCCGCGCCTGGCGCGCCGCCTGTCCCGACGCTACCACCCTTGCCAACCGCGGTGCCTGGCGCGGCGCCCATCCCGTTGTATCGTCCGGAAGTGCCAACCTGGTCGGTACTGCCTCCGGCGGCGGCGCAACTGACGCTGATGGCCCTCGGCACGTTCCATGACCGTCAGGGTGACCAGCGCCTGCTCACGGAAACCGGCGCGTTCGGCGCGGGCTGGGGCCGGGTCTATGGCGTAGACCTGGATAAAACCTGGGCCGGCACGGTGACGCCGCAGTTCGATGGATCGATCAAGGGGTTCCAGGTGGGCAACGATCTGTACAGCTCGCAACTGTCCGGCGGCCAGACCCAGCGCATTGGCTTCTTCGTCGGCCACACGGAATTGAACGGCGACATCAAGGGCTTCAACCTGGGTTTCGAAGGCCGACACGCCGGCAAGATAGAACTCGATGGCGACAGCTACGGGCTCTACTGGACGCTCACCGATCCCAGCGGCGGCTACGTCGACACCGTGGTGATGGGCACGCGACTGAACGGCGATAACCGTTCCGAACGCGGCCTGAAAATCGACAATCGCGGACACGCCCTGACCGTTTCGGCGGAGGCCGGCTACCCCTTCGCGGTGACCACCGACTGGGTCTTCGAACCCCAGGCCCAGATCATTCACCAGAAGGTTTCCCTGGATACGCAAAACGATGGGATCTCCAAGGTCGAATTCGATTCCGACGGTGCCTGGACCGGCCGCCTCGGTGCGCGCCTTAAAGGCCGCTACCAGGTCAGCGGCATGCCCGTGGAACCGTACTTGCGCGCCAACCTCTGGCACACATTTTCCGGCACCGATTCAGTGATATTCGACGACAGCGAACGGGTCGAGACCCAACAGCGCGCCTCCACCGGTGACCTCGGGGTTGGCGTCACCGTGAGCCTGGCGCCCGCAGTCGCCCTGTACGCCGGCGCGGACTACAGCCAAAACTTCGACAGCAACCAGCAACGCAGTGTGGCGGGCAGAATCGGCTTTAGGATCATCTGGTAGGCAGAATCTCCGACGGTGGTTTGACGCCCAAATAGTCACCTTAATAACCAATTGAAATCAGCGCCTTATTGGCGCTGATTTCATCATGCCATTCATCGTTCATTTTCTTGACGCGCCGCCATCAGTCTTCTTGACTACACCTTACTACCCCCGGAAACACAGTCAGGGGCAGGCCTCTGGAACCCGTCAAGACGGGCCGCCAAAGGCTTGCCTCAATCCATTCGGTCGCCCCTCATTCGGGGTAGGAGAGACGCCAAAAAGCGAGAAATGCATGCGATTGCAAGGCAGGCCCCCATGAAAACTTCCCTCCGTCCACAAGCGTTCACCGCCCCTTTCCATACCGTCTCGACGTCGTTGCTGCTGCTTTCATCCATGGAGGCCCAGGCCTGGCCCGCCGAGGAAACTGTGCAACCCTGGTACGACCGAACACCGCCCACCCACCTCGATGCGGCACTCATTGGAAGTGAGCCTGCTTCCGGCAAAAGCCCCGCCCTGTTCACATTGCGAAACGACAGCGGCCATACCCAGCGCATGGGGCTGATCAGTGGGCAACACCAGATCATTTCAACCGGCGGCGGCCTGCTGGTGATGCCCGCGCTGGCCGACCCGGGCAAAGACGCCCTCAACCTGACAGGTACGAACCTCGGCGCCTATTGGAGCCTGACCGGCCCCGCGGGCTGGCACGTCGACCTGAGCGCCAGCGGTGGCCGGGTCAGCGGCTACAGCCGCACCGAACAAGGCCAGCGCCAGGCCGCCGAAGGCCATGCGGTGACGCTGTCGGTCGAAGGTGGCTTCCCTATTGGTATCAGTACCCACTGGGTGGTCGAACCCCAGGCGCAACTGATCAACCAGCGCGTCACCCTCGACACACCGAATGCCGACAGCGGCACTGATGATGAACTGAGCAGTTGGAGCGGCCGTGTTGGCGCACGTCTCAAAGGTACCTACCAGGTCAACGGCCTCGGTGTGGAGCCTTACCTGCGAACCAACCTGTGGCACACCGTGCAGAGCGCCGGCACGGTGTCCCTGGATAAGGTCGACAAGATCAGCAGCAGCCGCAAATCCTCCACCGTCGAAGTCGGCCTGGGCCTGGTGGCCCGGGTCACGCCGGCGGTAAGCCTGTATGTCAGCGCCGATTACAGCAGCGACGTCGACGACAACGACCTCAACGGCGTCATTACCAGCATGGGGGTGCGGATGCGCTGGTAATGCCGATTCGGCTTCCTTGAGGCGGTCAATGAACCGCGGTAGTGATTGCTCCCCGTGCTCAAAACCAGGGCTGCTGCGCAGCCCAACGGGAGCAAGCTCCCTCGCCACGGATCATTGACTGTCTTGAGTGAACAGCAGCGTCCCCTGCCCCAAGCCACTTAAAAAACACCTCCATTAAGGCGTATAACGCTAAAAGCGTTTCATGCCTGCAAGCCGTCCGCCCATGGCTCATTTCATTGATGGAGTAACGACATGACCACAGCCCCCTTCCTCGCCAACCTGTTCCCCGGTGCCGCCGACATCCCCGACGCCTACCGCCTCGAAGGTCGGATCGAGCAGCGCGAATACCTGGTCGACGGCGTCCTGAAAACCTGGCAAGGGCCGCTGGCCGTTGTCCGCAGCCCCGTCTACCTGACCGGTGAGCTGGGTGATGAACAAGTGATTCTCGGCAGCACGCCACTGTTGGATGCCGAGACCGCCCTCACCGCTCTGGACGCCGCCGTCCGGGCTTACGATCGCGGCCAGGGCCAATGGCCGACGATGCGCGTCGCCGAGCGCATCCGCCACGTGGAAACCTTCCTGGCGCGCATGCGCGAGCAACGCGAGGCCGTGGTCAAGCTGCTGATGTGGGAGATCGGCAAGAACCTCAAGGATTCCCAAAAAGAATTCGACCGCACCTGCGATTACATCGTCGACACTATCAACGCCCTCAAGGAACTGGACCGCCGTTCCAGCCGTTTCGAACTGGAACAGGACACCCTCGGGCAGATCCGCCGCGTTCCCCTGGGCGTGGCCTTGTGCATGGGGCCCTACAACTATCCGCTGAACGAAACCTTCACCACGCTGATCCCGGCCTTGATCATGGGCAACACCGTCGTGTTCAAGCCGGCCAAGCTCGGCGTGCTGCTGGTGCGGCCACTGCTCGAAGCCTTCCGCGACAGCTTCCCGGCGGGCGTGATCAACGTGATCTACGGCAGCGGCCGGGAAACCGTCAGCGCGCTGATGGCCAGCGGCAAGATCGACATCTTCGCCTTCATTGGCACCAACAAGGCTGCCAGCGACCTGAAGAAACTCCACCCGCGCCCGCACCGCTTGCGGGCCGCCCTGGGGCTGGATGCGAAGAACCCCGGGCTGGTGCTGCCGGACGTGGACCTGGATAACGCCGTCAGCGAAGCATTGACCGGCTCGCTGTCCTTCAACGGCCAACGCTGCACGGCGCTGAAAATCCTGTTTGTCCATGAAGACGTGGCGCCGGCATTCATCGAGAAATTCAACGCCAGGCTGGCCAACCTGAAACCCGGCATGCCCTGGGAAGACGGTGTGGCGCTGACGCCGTTGCCCGAAGCGGGCAAAGTCGACTACCTGCATTCGCTGGTGGCCGATGCGGTCGCCAAGGGTGCGCAAGTGAAGAACGCCCACGGTGGCGAATCGCGCAACTCATTCTTCTATCCGGCGGTGCTGTACCCGGTGAACACGGCGATGCGGGTCTACCACGAAGAACAGTTCGGCCCGGTCGTGCCCATCGTGCCGTACCGCGACCTCAATACCGTGGTCGATTACGTACTGGAGTCCGACTTCGGCCAGCAGCTCAGCATTTTCGGCACCAACCCGGCACAAGTCGGCAAGCTGGTGGACACCTTCGCCAACCAGGTCGGCCGCATCAACATCAACGCCCAGTGTCAGCGTGGCCCGGACACATTCCCGTTCAATGGCCGGAAGAACTCGGCCGAGGGGACCTTGTCCGTCCACGATGCGCTGCGCACCTTTTCCATCCGCACGCTGGTGGCGACCAAGTTCCAGGAGAACAACAAGGCGTTGATCAGCGACATTATCCGTGAGCGGGATTCCAACTTCCTGACCACGGACTACATCTTCTGATCCACGCCCGAACGCGGGGGCTACGACAGGGCTGGGCGACGCCACTTGATGCCCCAGCCCTGTTGCATGCCGGCAGCCGCCAGCAGGATCGCCGCCACACCCAGCCATTGCAGCGGCTCGAGGCGATGGCCGAAGGCGAACCAGTCGACGAAGATCGCCGCGATCGGATAGATGAATGACAGTGCCCCGGTCAACGCGGTCGGCAACCGTTGAATGGCGCTGTACAGCAGCACATACATCACGCCGGTGTGCACCATGCCCAGGGTCAACAGGCTGGCCCAGGCCTGGGCGTGTTGCGGCAACGCCGATAAATCCGCCCAGGGTGCCAACAGCAACACGCCGGTGCTGACCTGGATCAGGGCGATCAGATGGGGTGGCGTGCCGGTCAGGCGTTTGATGATCAACGCCGCGACGGCGTACAGCAACGCGGCCCCCAGTGCCAACGCAATGCCCAGCAGATAGTCACCGCCGCCCTGCCCTTGCTCACCATGGGCACTGACGATGGCCAGCATTCCAAGAAACGATACCGCCAGCCAGAACAGTTTTTGCGCGGTGATTTTCTCCCCCAGGAACAACGCCGCCAGCCCTACCAACATGAACGGCTGGACGTTGTACACCGCCGTGCCGATGGCAATCGAAGCACGGGAGTAAGAGGCAAACAACAACACCCAGTTACCGACGATCGCCACACCACTGAGTACCGCCAGCAGGAAGGTGGTACGGGTGAGGATGCCGGGGCGCAAAAAGCCGAACCCGGCGCAGATCAGCAGCAAGGTCGCGGCGCCGAACACGCAGCGCCAGAACACCACGTCCAGCACCGGCAAACCGGACACCAGCACGAACCAACCAATGGTTCCGGAAATCAGCATGGCGGCGGTCATTTCCAGCGAACCGCGGCGTAAGGTCTTGTCCATCTTCAGGCTCCTTCAGCAAGTGGGCACAGTATGCCGAGCCGACCGGGGCCTTCTCCATGGTTTGAAAAAGGCTAAACTGCGTTTCGACCTTTTTTATCAAGGCAACTTCAGGCTTTCGCCTAATGGAGCTGAAATGACTGACGACATTGACCAGATCCTCATCAGCGCCCTGATGGAAGATTCCCGACGCTCCCTCAAGGCCCTGGCAAACCTCAGCGGCCTGTCCTCCCCCAGTGTCGCCGAACGTCTTCGCCGCCTCGAAGAACGCGGCGTGCTCAGGGGCTACACCGTCGAGGTGGACCCCAAGTGCTTCGGCTATCAACTTCAGGCCATCGTACGCATCCGCCCGCTACCGGGGCAGTTGCAGGAAGTGGAGCGGCAGATCCAGGCCATCGCTGAATTCACCGAATGCGACAAGGTCACCGGCGACGACTGCTTCATCGCGCGCCTGCATGTGCGCTCGATGGAACAGCTGGATACCGTGTTGGACAAGCTCAATGTTCATGCCGAGACCAATACGGCCATCGTCAAGAAGACCCCGGTCAAGCGGCGGTTGCCGCCGATGGCGTAGGCGTCTGTCTGGTTTGAGACCTGTGGGAGCGAGCTTGCTCGCGAAGAGGTTAGCCTGTTCAACCCTTCATTGACTGCGAAAGCGCTATCGCGAGCAAGCTCGCTCCCACAAGGAATGCGAATTTGACCCGGCCTCGGCGCTTGTCCGAGGCCGGGGGCACGCTACTGGAGCTCTTCCAGTTCAGGGCTGCGCTGTACTTTGAACACCTCTTGTTCAGGCGCATCGCTGGCCTTCATCAGGTTAAGCGATTTTACGTTTGCGCAAGCATTTCTGCCGTCCACATAGATACCGCTGTGGTTGCATTTCCAGTCATAGAAGTTGGCCAAGGCGCCGGACAATTGCAGGCTGTAGTCCGTGCTTCGGGTACCCGGCGAAAAGGGTTGCCCGGCCGGGATGTTCTGGAACCATTTCATCCATTCTTCGCCGCCCACCGGTGGCGGATTGGGTTGGAAAGTCGGATTCATCGGCGCCAGTTGCTGGTATTCAGCGGTCATATGGCAACTCAGGCAGGACGCCTGGGGGTTGTCCACGGGACCGTTGAGGCGACCGTTCCAGCCCAGGTGGGTCGGTGGCAGCTCCTTGGTGTTGGCGTTGATTGCCGTCTGCTTCAACGCCGGGTTGATCTTGGTTTCGGTCGGCGTCGGGTTGGTGAACGCGTTACCGGTCTCCTTGGGATCGTTCCCCCACATGATTCCCACCGGCACCAGGTTGTCCCAGCCCGATTTACCGGTGACGGCACCGTTGTACTGGAAAGTACCGAACAACCAACCGGTGTCTTTCACCCGAGTATCACGGACGGCGATGTCCATCTGAATCAGCGCGACCTTGGTGATGGAGCGTTTGGTCGAGTAGAAGTCCTTGGTGGTATAGGCACTCCACAGCACCGGATTGACCAGCGACGGCACCGTACTGATATCGATATCTGCGAACAACGCCTTGCACACCACGGTGCCATTGGGGAAGCTCTTCGGCTGCGAGGTATAGCTCGGGTCAGGGTTCTGCGGATCCTTCCAGACTTGGCCAATGGTGTACGCGCCTATGTCGTTATAGATGCCTACCGCATACGTCTGGCCACTCCCGGTTTGCGTGCTTGCCAACTGCTTGGGCTGGATCGGCGCCTCTTTGGTCAGTCCGTGAATCGCTTCACGGCCGTTGGGACCATAGTGTTGCCAAGGCATGTGATACCACTGGCGAACCTTGTTTTTCTGCACGTCCCAGCCGACTTCCGTGTTGCCCTCCAGGCAGTACTTCTTCACCTCGTTCATGTAGGTGCGCCAGGTTTCAAAGTCATTGTTGAAATTGGCGGGCAGTTGCTTGAAGAACGACGGCATCGAAGAGGCCGCCGGCGCCACGGTGGGATAGTTTTGACTGAGACGGAAGAATGGCGAGGGATACGAACTCTTCGGTGGAGCGAAGCCGTAATCAGGAAACGTTCCGGCCTGGGCGCCGGCCATGGACAACGCACCTGTCAGGGCCAGCAGTGCAACGATCTTTCCTTGGGGATGGTTCATCGATATCTCCTTATAGGGAAGCGCCTGCCGTCCCATCGAATTGCTGATCGATGCGCAGGGCCTCCTTCTGTTATCAGGCTTCGGCACGATGCCCAAGCTTGCTCACGGTCCACGTTCAATGAAGTGACGCACCTCCTTCGCACCCGAAAAGTGGGCGCACTTAGACCTGGCTCTGGTTAGCCGAATGCGAACGATATCGAGGGAGCGTGGCGAAGATTTCGCGCGGTGATCGACCGGTCAACCGCATGCCGACCTTGGCAATGCAATCCCTTGTCATAGGTGTAGATCATTTATTCAAAGGTGCCATCATGTTTCAGGCTTTTTGTGGGCCATTGGCCATAGTGCTGAAGCGTGGGGGTCAGGCCTTTTGTTCCTTGACGTAGTGTGTATATCCGTTTCTTCGGTAACGGCGGCTTAGGGTTCCGCCCTTACGGCAGGTCACTTTTGAAGAGCGCAAAAGTAACCAAAACGCTTTTGCCCCACCACTCGGTGCCTCGCCTAGGCTCGGCATGCCCGAACGAAGGCATTGCTCCGTGGGCCGCCGCGAAGGGCCATCCATGGCCCAGCGCGGCTAACCCGGCATCCATGCCGGGTTGCCCACTGCGCAATACCTTCGTTCAGCCAGCGTGGTTAACGGGGCGCCCGAGATCAACGTCCACCGCGAGGCGGCCTGATAGCCGACCTGGTTCATGGTGGGATCGCGTTTCTCCTGTGGGATGAGTGTGGGAGCGAGCTTGCTCGCGATGGCGGTGGTTCAGTCACAGGGATGTTGGGTTTGCTGGCTTCATCGCGAGCAAGCTCGCTCCCACAGGTGATCTTGGGTGTTCATAAGCCTTGTGTTCACCACAGGCCCATTGTGGGAGCGAGCTTGCTCGCGATAGCGGTGGTTCAGCCACACAGATGTTGGATGTGTCCCGCTCTTGCTCTTGCTCTTGCTCTTGCTCTTGCCCTGGACGCCCCGTTAAACCACGCTGGCCGAACGCAGGCATTGCGCAGTGGGCATCCCGGCATGGATGCCGGGATAGCCGCGCTGGGCCATGGATGGCCCTTCGCGGCGGGCCCACGGAGCAATGCCGGAGTGAGGGCACACCGAGCCTTAGCGAGGTGCCGAGTGGTGGGGCAAAAGCGTTTTGGTTACTTTTGCGCTCTTCAAAAGTGACCCGCCGTAAGGGCGGAACCGCCAGCAGCCGTTACCGCAGCAACGGATATACACACCATACCCATCCCCATACCCATACCCACGCACAGATCCTTAACCTTTACGACGGTGGTCAGCAAAAAAGGCCTTGTCCGCCGCAACACGATCCGAAGCCTTAGGCCCACTGGCCGCCTGGCCATCCTGCCCATCGACATACCAATAACAATGCTGCACCGCACGAGTGATCCCCACATACGCCAAACGCAAAATTTCATCTTTCTGCGCCGTGTCGTAAGGTTCGGCATCTCCGTCCTGCCCCAGCCCAGCCATTCGATATACCTGGTTCTTGTAGGGCGAACTGCTCAGGTGCTGGCAGTCGCCCAACAAGAACACTGCATCAGCCTGGAGCCCCTTGGCGCTGTGATAAGTCATCTGCCTGATCCGCCGGGCGTCATACGGCAAGCTAGAATCCACATTAACTGTTGGCTGAATATACTTCTCTATCAATAGCTTATCGCTACTTTTTCGATACAGCATCAAGATGGAATCGCCCTTGCGGTAGTGTTCCTCCAATCGCAGGGCCAGCCCTTCGTCGTCTCGATCCAACACATTGACCGGGCTGAGCGAGGGAGGCATGCCGCTGGCCTTGGCTTTTTTGCCCGGAATAGCCGCAGCCGCGCGAACGATGTGCTCGGCCGCATCGATGATGTGCTGGTGGCTGCGGTAATTGTCAGTGAGCATGACCCGGGTTGTCGCGGGTGACGGGAATTGCTTGTTGAACGCCATGAAGTAGCTCGGTGAACTGCCGCGCCAGCCATAGATCGATTGCCAATCGTCCCCCACACATAACAAGGAAGAGCGCTGGGCACCGCGCCCCACATGCAGCGCAGGACCACGGCTGCGGACCTCTCGAAGACTGGCACGAAGCCAGGAGACAATCTGCGGCGACACGTCCTGGAACTCGTCGATCATCAGGTGCGAAAGCGGCCTGAGCAAGGCATCCCCCAGCAACTTGAAATTTTCCGGCGAGTGCTCGCTGAACAACGCGAACATGCGGTTATAGGTCATGATCGGCGGCGATTGATCGAGCAAATGGTCTTCGAACGCCCGCCAGTAGCGGCTCAGCGCCTCGAAGAAATACCGGTCGGGGTCATCCTGGGCAAAAGACATCCGGCCTACGGCATCCGGGACATCCAGGCCCAGGTTCTCGATAAAGCCTGCCGCCGCGACAAAACAGTCCAGCAATGGCGCCGAGCCCAGCTCGCCCTTGACCTTATAGTCGAACCCGGGGCCGGCGCTGGCATCGCCGGCCATGGATGCCACTACGCGCTTTGAGGCTTCGTAACTTTCAAGCCAGATCAGGGGCTTACGACAGAAAGCTTGAAACAAGGTGCGCTTTACCGCCCACTCCGCGCGGATACTCAACTTGGCCCCCGGACGACTGAGCCGGGCGTCTTCCCGCGGATCGAAACCCAGCATCACCCAGGCATCCAGGGAAGGCGCGTAGCCATGGCAGTGGAATTTCGAACCATTGATCTCGAAAGTCTGTCGCTTTGGCTCGATCCCCTTGATTGGCCAGGCACCGGCACGAAACCACAGGTCTTCGACCGCGTCGCACAATTCCTCGTCGCGCTGGGCCGCCAGTTCGGTCACTGCCACCCGTTTTTGCACATCCGGGTGATCGCGCTCCAGTTCCTTGAGTTGCAGGGCATGGCGGGACAGCGGCTGGATCAGCTCACGAAAACGCGCGTCCCGCTGGTAAAGATGGTGATAACAGGCGTTGAGCTGCTGGCGCTGGGCATCGTTGATACGCAAGTCGAAGGGGTTGCCTTGGGCGTCGTCGTCCGCTTCGGCGCGATGACTCAGGGTCTCGAAGGCCTGGAGTCGCTCGAACCTGGGCAGGCTGCGGACCATGGGCAAGATACGCGAATGGAACGTGCGCACCAGATCACGAGCTTCTTTGAGGCTGACGGTTCGCCCCCACAGGGCAAACACTTCGATCAATTTCTGAATGAAGTCCTTGCGCGATTCCCGGGTAAACGTCACCACAGTCATCGAGTCCAGTTCGAAGCCCAGGTAATGGGACAGCAACACAATACGCAGCACCAGGGTCGTGGACTTGCCCGCACCCGCCCCGGCGACCACCGAGGTAGACGGTGTGTCGCTGAAAATCATCTTCCATTGCGCAGCACTCGGTTGCGCATGCGCCGGCAGCAATCGCGCGACATCCGCCTTGATGCGTTTCTTCAGCTCGGTGGTCAGCGGCAGGCGCCAGTCATCGAACAGCAAATCATCCACCTGCGGTGCCGGATGCTCCGTACTGCGGGAATCACGGATCAACAGAACCTGGCGGCCCTCCTCGAGCCCTTCGGCCCGGCCTTCCTTATAGCCATAGTCAAAACCGGCGGTATGGCCGCTGCGGAAGCCGTCCGCCTGGCCGTGCAACCAGGACGCTCGGTGCTGGGCGCGCAGGCGCGTCAGGCCATGGCCGAAGAACCGCGCGGCCAGTCGCTTGAGCAACGGCATCTGGGCCAGGGGTAAAAGCTCGGGGGGAAGATCGGGAGTGTGTTGCGACACGCTGGGGACTCCGGTGTTCATGAACCATGAGGCTATGGTGTCTGGATTTTCCCTCAGGTTCCACCCAAAAGCTTTTAAGTCATGGGTTTAGGCGATGAAGTGAAAGTTGGCTCGCGATTTCATATCTAAACAGACGATGGTTTTGACGCATTTTTTACGCTTTTTATCGATGATTCCCTTCGCGAAAATAGCCTCATCAACCCTCGCTTTCGCTCCCAGCGAAAAGGACACGAACATGCTCGAACTCAGGCCCTTCGCCACCTTGGGCGCCGCCAACCATGGCTGGCTGGATGCCCACCACCATTTTTCGTTCGCCGAGTATTACGACCCGCAACGCATGCACTGGGGCAACCTGCGCGTCTGGAACGATGATGTCATCGCCCCCGGCAGCGGCTTTCCTCAACATCCCCATCGGGATATGGAAATTGTCACCTATGTGCGCGAAGGTGCGATCAGCCATCAGGACAACCTGGGCAACAAGGGCCGTACGGAGGCTGGCGACGTACAAGTCATGAGCGCGGGCACCGGGATCGCCCACAGCGAGTACAACCTGGAATCGACGGCTACGCGCATTTTCCAGATATGGATCATCCCCAATGAAGAAGGCCTGGCACCGTCATGGGGCGCCAAACCGTTTCCCAAGGACTCGCGCGAAGGCTTCGTCACCTTGGCCAGTGGCAAGGCCGGGGACGACCAAAGCCTACGCATTCGCGCCGACGCGCGACTGGTAGCGGCCAATCTCAGGGCGGGTGAAAGTGCGGAATACCGGCTGGACACCGGGCGAAGAGCCTATCTTGTACCTGCAACAGGATCGATAGAAATCAATGGCTTGCGTGCACAAGCTCGAGACGGAGTTGCGATTGAAGCTGAACAGGTATTACGGGTGACGGCAATCGAAGACAGTGAAATCGTCCTCGTAGACCTGGCCTGACCCCTGCGCCACTGGCCGCACTGCTTCTCTTGTGGCTTTGGCTTTTGTGGCTGTGGCTGTGGCTGTGACTTTTGTGGCGAGGGAGCTTGCTCCCGCTGGGGTGCGCAGCGCCCCCCGCTTTTTTTGCGGTTGCTGCGCAACCGAGCGGGAGCAAGCTCCCTCGCCACAAGTTCACATCACTTGCACTTGCACGTGCATCACTTGCTGGTGATCGCCCCATCCACCAGCGTTTGCGCCTCAGCCACCAGTTGCTCGAGGTGCGCATCGCCAATGAAGCTTTCGGCGTAGATCTTGTAGATATCCTCGGTACCGGACGGACGCGCCGCGAACCAGCCGTTTTCGGTCATGACCTTCAGGCCGCCGATGGCCTGGTCGTTGCCCGGCGCGTGGCTGAGGATGCTCTGGATCTTCTCCCCCGCCAGTTCGGTAGACGTCACCTGATCCGGCGACAGCTTGCTCAACAGAGCCTTCTGCTGCGGGTTGGCCTTGGCATCGACGCGTACCGAGAACGGCTCGCCCAGCTCGTCGGTCAAGGCGCGATAGGCCTGGCTCGGGTCGCGACCGGTGCGCGCCGTCATTTCAG
Organism: Pseudomonas sp. FSO-7; assembly: GCF_059579345.1. NCBI lineage: Bacteria > Pseudomonadati > Pseudomonadota > Gammaproteobacteria > Pseudomonadales > Pseudomonadaceae > Pseudomonas > Pseudomonas sp. FSO-7. The sequence continues at coordinate 3,563,160 of NZ_CM184193.1, forward strand.
CCGCCAGCAACGCCGGAATCAGGCCGTCCTTGTCGGTACTCCAGACGCCGCCATCCTTGCGCAGGAACGAAGCACCGGCGCTTTCTTCACCGCCAAAGCCCAGGGAGCCATCGAACAGGCCGTCGGCAAACCACTTGAAGCCCACCGGCACTTCATAGAGACGGCGCCCCAGGCGCTTGGCGACGCGATCAATCAGGCCGCTGCTGACCACCGTCTTGCCCACGCCGGCATCGGCACGCCATTGCGGGCGATTCTGAAACAAGTAGTCGATGGACACCGCCAGGTAATTGTTCGGCGCCAACAGGCCACCGGACGGCGTCACGATGCCATGGCGGTCATGGTCCGGGTCGCAGGCAAAGGCCACGTCGAAACGCTCCTTCAGGCCAATCAACCCTTGCATGGCATGGCTGGAGGATGGGTCCATGCGGATCTGCCCATCCCAATCGACGGTCATGAAACGGAAGGTGGAGTCCACATGGGTATTCACCACGTCCAGGTCCAGGCGGTAATGCTCGGCAATGGCCGGCCAGTAGCGCACGCCCGCGCCGCCCAACGGATCCACGCCCAGGTGCAACCCGGCAGCGCGGATGGCATCGAAATCGATGACATTGATCAGGTCCGCCACGTAAGTATTGACGTAGTCGTGACGATGGCTGGTATCGGCCTTCAGGGCCTGCTCATAACTGACGCGCTTGACGCCGGCGAGTTGGTTGGCCAGCAGTTCGTTGGCCTTGGCTTCGATCCACTTGGTGATGTGGGTATCGGCCGGGCCGCCGTTGGTGGGGTTGTACTTGTAGCCGCCGCTTTGCGGTGGGTTGTGGGACGGCGTGATAACGATACCGTCCGCCAGGCCCGAGGTACGGCCACGGTTGTAGCAGAGAATGGCGTGGGAAACCGCCGGCGTCGGGGTGTATTCATCCCCCTCGGCGATCATGACGGTCACACCGTTGGCCGCGAAGACTTCCAGTGCGCTGGCGCCCGCCGGGGTCGACAGCGCGTGAGTGTCGATACCGACGAACAACGGTCCGTTGATGCCCTGGGCCTCGCGGTACAGGCAGATCGCCTGGCTGATTGCCAACACGTGCCACTCGTTGAAACCCAGGTCGAAGGAGCTGCCACGGTGACCGGAGGTGCCAAAAGCCACGCGCTGGGTCGCAACCGAGGCATCGGGTCGGCCGGTGTAGTAGGCCGTCACCAGTCGCGGGATATCGATCAACAACTCTGCCGGTGCCGGCTTGCCCGCAAATGGACTGACTGTCATGCAAAACCTCTGAGTGGAATGGCTCGGGAAATGGGGTGCAGTTTACTGACAGTTCGACCATGGCGCGACGGGTTCGATCCATCGCCGCCGATTACGATTGTTCGAGCCTCAGGGCGTCGGCCAGCGCACAGAGTGCGGCGTCCAGGTCCTGAGACCCGTTGAGCGCGTGGCTCAGGCGCATATGTTGCCCATACAGGCCATGAAGGCTGAACAACTCCCCCGGCGCGATGACGATTCGCTGGGCCAGCAGCCGATGGAAAACCCGCCGCAAGTCAACCCGTCGCGTCGAGCGCATCCAGATCGTCGCGCCACCTTGGGGTTCCGCCCATTGCAGACTGTCGCCCAGCCGCTCGCGCAGCAATTGTGCGGTCGAAACCGCGCTTTCGCGCAGCAGGCGCCGCAACACTAGCAAATGCTGGTCGACCCGACCGTTACTGTACAACCGGGCAATGGCTTTCTGGCGAATCGGCGACAGACGAAACGCGCGCAGCAGGAAATGTCGTTGCAAGTGCAAGGTCAACTGGCGCGACAACACGTAGCCATATGGCGCCTCTGGGCCGATGGTCTTCTCGAACGTGGAGTAGACGATCAACCGGTCCGGGTCGAGCAAGTCGCGAAAAGGTGTCGCCCCGGCCTCGAACGCCAGGTCTGTATGGCTGTCGTTCTCCAGCACCCAGGTGCCATGCCGTCCCAGCAATTGGGCGATGCCGCGACGGTTCTCTTCAGGGACGAGCGACCCCGTTGGCATGTTCAGTACTGACGACAGCACCACCAGGCGTACCGTTTCGCTCTCCAGCAGTTCTTCCAACTGCTCGATATCGATTCCCCCGCCGGCCAGCAGTGGCAGCTCGATGATGTTGATGTCGGCAGCCTGCAGCAGGCGCAACACAGCCCAGTCGCAGGGCGATTCGATCAGTACTGTGGCGCCCCTGAGTGCCAGCACCGCGATCAGGATCTCCAGGACACCCCGCAGGTCGGCACCGATGTAGACGTCATCGGCATTCCAGCAACGGGCCGGCGAAGAGGTATAGCGGGCCGCCAGCGCGGTGCGCAGCTCCAGCTCGCCCCAGGGTTGCGAGGGCGTCTGCGAGGAACGTGGATACTGGCGCAGCAGCTCGCGCTCGAGCAACAGCATCGGGCTGTCCAACGGCTGCATCGACGCCGGCTCGTCCGCGCTGAGCACCAGCATCCCGGGCCGCCGGGCATTGACGTACAAGGTCTCGAGCAGATCGTCACCGCCATCCAGGGGAGTCATGCTGGGCCCCGGCAACGCGTAATAACCGGACTTGGCGATCGAGTAGACCCGCCCTTCCTTCTCCAGCAACGAATAAGCGTACTGGATGGTCGATATCGACACATTCAGACGCTCGGCCAATTGCCGCAGCGAAGGCAGGCGCACCCGCGCATCTACCTCCAGTTCGTTGATCAGCGTGGTCAGGTAGCGATAAACCGCCTGGTAGGCGAAATCTGTCTCCCGGCAACCTTTCATGGAATCACGCCAGGCGGAAAGGTTGCAGTCGGCCAGGCCGCAACGCCGGGCATCACGACCAGGGACGAGGTAGACGAGTCCATCAAACCTCGTTCCTCAGTGCCTTGCCGAGCGTTCGTGCGGCTCATCGGCGGCCTGTCCGGCTTCTACGGTATCAACGTCGTCAAGGGCCTGCTGCAGATCAGCTCCCGGAACCGCTTCCGGTTGTTCCGGCGCGGTGACGCTCGCCCGGTACAGCTTGCCAAGGATATCGATGGGCAGGCCACTGACGTCGACCATCCATTGCTCGATCTGATCGGCGACTGTCGCGCCCTGCATGGCCTTGTGCAGGTCCGGCATCGCCACCAGCATGCCGGGGTGGCAACAGCGCAGGAAATGTTCCAGGCCCGCGCCCTGCCCCACGAATGGCGCGAACAGCATGCACACCAGTTGCGTTTCGCTGAGCCCCAGGACCTTTTGCGCTTCGAGGGCGGCGTAGGCGCGGCGCTCGGGTATCGACGACGGTGAGCCGAACAACGCCCGAGCCTGCTCGCAGGCGTGTTCCGGCAGTTGCTTGCGATGCATGATCATGATCGCCCGCTGCACGTAGTCACCGTATCCCGTTTCGTAGCTGCGCCCTTGCACGTAACAGGCCTGCAGGCCGTGCAAATGGGCCGCCAGCAGCGGGCTGAGGTATTCGTTTTCGATCGCCGAGGGCATGAGGCCATCGGTCTGCACCCGCAGGAATTCATTGAAAAGCGGCCAGTTGGTGCCTTCCAGTCGGTCGACGATCAGGTCGTCGATGCCAATGTGGCTCATCCGCCGGCAGGCCTCGAAATGTCCCTCGGGCTTCCACGCACCAAGGCGCTCGGGACCGTAGAAATGCTCGTAGAGGTCGTTGCTCAAGGCATCGAGGTGCGCAAAGAGGCTGTCGAAGCAGCCGATATTGTCGGTCGCCAGGCCGATCTTGCGGGCTGCGCGGCGCAGGCCTGAAATGAACTGTTTTTGCTGGCGCGGCGTATCGCTGCTGACCATCGAGTCCACCCCGGACTCCCAGCGGGCCATGTGCCGATAGAATTCGGCCATCGCCAGGTAACCGTCGCTCCCGATTTCCAGGGGACTGTCGACCGAGCGAAGGTGCCCCAAGGCCAGCAGATCCATGCGGTTGGCCTCGTGCCCCGCCACCGACAAGGGCTGCCGGTGATTGAACGGCAACACCTCGCGGTTATCCGCCATCAGCAACTCAACCCGGGGATCGTCATAGACAAACAGCGCGCTGTAGCAGCGGTGGATGTTCTCCAGCGTCGCCTGGGTGGTCTCGCTAAGGCGGGGCGTGGCGACGCGCAAGGCGAAGGTCACCGGATGCCGACCCGCGATGCTCAGTTGCGCGGCCCGCAAAGCGGTCAGTACATAAAAGCTCTCCCGGCTCCCGTTCTGGACCGTCAATACGCGATAATCGCCAATCCGGTCGATGCCTCCGGCGGCGACAATCAAGCGCTGGATCAAAAGCTGCAACGCGGTCCGTTCGGCCCGGGAATAAAAACCCAACAATCGTTGCAGTATCTGTTGATACACGTGAGTCATTGCCTGCTCATGAATTGCACTCATAGCCATTTACCTGAAATTCAACTATCGGCGCCGCACCCGCACCAACGTGACCGCGCGACGTGTTGGTCTGAATGAATCGTCCTAGTACTCAAAGAGTATTAGCAATACGCTCAAGCGTTGCTTGTCGTAATTATTTGATACATACACAGGAAGTCATCCCACGCTCCCGGGCGCCCCCGCCGCTGGCCCTTAAAACACAGGGCCTCGCTGGGCTAGCGGTACGTCCTAGGAGAATTCCGACAACGTCCCACAGACAATGAGTACGAGAAATAAGGAACTTGCCGAACTTTAATTGACCTTCTACCCCACCCTGTTTTCTCCAGGATCGATAGATAGCCCCATGCCAATTAACGCTCGTTGCACCTTGAATGCGCCTTGAAGGATGAAAGCCTTCGAAAAAGTTATACCGCACCACGACTTCTTCCTTGATATGGAAATCAGCGTTCAATTATCAGGACTTAAATAATGATTAGAAGATACAGATTGAGGGCAAAAACCAGTTCAGATGTTCACTGACAAAACCGTTTCCGCCGCGAACGAACCGGGACAGGTGCTTGAAGAAGGGCCTTGCGCGCACGAAGGCACCGCCGTCAGGCAGCCAGTGCGTGGGAAAGGAGGGATGGAGCGAACCGAAGGCAGCGCAAGAGCCCGGCGATGACTCTTGCGCAAGACAGATATCAGGCGGGGTCGACGACCTGAAGGGCAACGCGTTCACGACAAGGGCATTCACCCATGTACCGGTGCGCCTCGACAAACTCGGCGAACGGAAAGACCCGAGTCTTGAGTGGCAACAGCACGCGATCGGCGGTCAGTTGGTTGATATCACGCAATGCTCGTTGCAACGCGACCTGGTCCTGGACGATGCCCAGTTCCGGCTTGCCAGTAAAATTGCCGATGCAGTGCACGAAGAACTGAATGTTCTTCTGGAACGCCGCGCAGGCCGGGAACGGCGTCTGGTTACCGCCCTGCAAGCCATACAGCACCAGGCTGCCACGGGGCGCCAGCACATCGCCCAATAGCGACATCTGCGGCCCGCCAAGGCCGTCGAATACCACGTCGACGCCACGGTTGTCGGTGAGCTTGTTGATTTGCATCAGCAAGTCCTGCTCTTCGGTGACGATGACTTTCTCGGCGCCCAGCGACAGCAGGTATTCACGCTCGTCAGCCGTCTTGGTAGCCGCGATCACCCGCACCCCCAGGGCCTTGCCCAACTGGACGAAAGACGGGCCGGCGCAATGACTGGCATCGGTGACCAGGGCGAATTGCCCCGGTTTGACCCGCGCCAGGTCCATATAGGCGAAATAGGCGATCAGCAGCGGCGTGTAATGCACGGCGGCTTCGATCGGGTTGAGCACGTCGGGATAACGGGTCAGAGCAGTGCGTGGCAGCACAATGACTTCACCGTACACCGGATAATCGTTCGGGCTTTCGGCCGGAAAGCTGGCGACCTTGTCGCCCACGGCCAAGTCATCGATGCCGTCGCCGACAGCCGTGACCACGCCGGCCATTTCATGGCCCAGGCCCGAAGGCAGGCGGGCCTGGGAGGACGCCAGGTTCTGGCGCCACAAGGTGTCGTACCAACTGATGCCGATCGCTTCGACGCGGACCTGCACTTCTCCTGGCGCAGGAAGAGCCGCCGCATGCTCTTCGCATTTGAGCACCTCGGCACCACCAAACTTGTGAAAACGGATCGTGCGGGACATCGCAAACCTCGTCAAAGTAACCTCTAATGCCATGAACTCTATCCGGGCTTTGTAGCCAAGACCATCAGTGGCTATTAATAGTCGACATGCCTGTCATTGATTCCGCAGCAAGAAAAACCAACCACTCCTGTAGGACCTAACCTAAGAAAACGCAATTAGCCGGTGCAGAGTACCAGCCTTTCCCCGTAAGATTCATGCCGGCCATTGTTCCCATATGGCCGTTCACGTCAAGCTTACCGAATCTGCCAGGACCCCAGATGAATCGTAATGACCTGCGGCGTGTCGATCTGAACCTGTTGATCGTGTTCGAAACATTGATGCATGAGCGCAGCGTGACTCGCGCGGCCGAGAAGCTGTTTCTTGGCCAACCGGCCATCAGCGCCGCGCTGTCGCGCCTGCGCAGCCTGTTCGATGACCCGCTGTTCGTGCGCACCGGCCGCAGCATGGAACCATCGGCCCGGGCGGTGGAAATCTTCGCCCTGCTCTCTCCGGCCCTGGATTCGATTTCCACGGCAGTCAGCCGCGCCGCGGAATTCGACCCGGCCACCAGCACCTCGGTGTTTCGCATCGGCCTGTCGGACGACGCCGAATTCGCCCTGCTGCCCATGCTGCTCAAACGCCTGCGGGCCGAAGCGCCGGGCATCGTGCTGGTGGTGCGCCGGGTCAACTACATCCTGATGCCGGGCCTGCTGGCCTCCGGTGAAATCTCCATCGGCGTCAGCTACACCGACGACCTGCCGGCCAACGCCAAGCGCAAGGTCTTGCGGCGCAGCATGCCCAAAGTGCTACGGGCCGACACCGCGCCGGGGCGACTGACCCTGGACGAATTCTGCGCTCGCCCCCACGCTCTGGTCTCCTTCGCCGGGGACTTGAGCGGCTTCATCGACGAGGAACTGGCGAAACTCGACCGCAAGCGCCATGTGGTCTTGGCCGTGCCGCAATTCAATGGCTTGAGCACGCTGCTGTCGGGCACCGACATCATCGCCACCGTGCCCGACTACACCGCCGACGCACTGACCGCCGCCGGTGGCGTACGCGCCGAAGACCCGCCCATACCGGTGCGCAGCTTCGAACTGCACATGGCCTGGCGCGGTTCTCAGGACAATGACCCTGGGGAGCGCTGGTTGCGTTCGCGGATTCAGATGTTTTTTGGCGACCCTGAGAGCCTCTAAGCATCGTCAGACAGCCTGTTCTGCCTGAACGTGCCTACCTTTTGATTGACCATGAAGGCCCAGCCACGTCCAGAGGATCGCCCGATCCTCTGCGGCGACCGCTGCCAGCGTGACCGTGCTGTAACCGAGCTACGTTCTGATCAATGCGGTCCTGGATTGTGCGCAAGGTATCTCGAGTAATAATTTGTAGATACTGGGCCTCGGCGATAACTGCAAACCGGCTCGCCACATCACAAATGCCATCAATCGCCCTGCCTGCAACGTCCGTGGGCACCTCGGCTTCTTCGGCAAGCCTGAGCATTTGCGCGCGGGAAATCGACAGGGCTTCTCCCATGACATCCCCTCGGATTTCTGTCCTTCGGGTGCCACGGGCTCAAACGCAATGGCACCAATCGCATTGCTGCCGATGTTGGCCAGCCGCTCCAACGAGCCGATGCGCGCCGGAACATACGGTCCATCAGCAACATGCCCCACCCATCCGGCAACGCATCTTAAACAGGCCCCGGCAAGTGCAGTTGGTGGTCCGGAAAATCCCGGCGCAACTGAGAACCCTCCTAAAACACTATCAAGCCGCGTAACAACCTAATTTTGTGGCTTATCAGTTTTCAGGGGACCTTGATCAATCCTCGTTTCTTTGTTCCGACACCCTCAAAAATTCCGAAAGAACTCAATCCGCTCCCTCAACTGCCGCCCCAGGTTCGAAACCTCCTGAGTGGATAGATCGATCTGATGATTCGTCGCCACATTCAACTGAGTCACATCGCAGATGCGCACCACCCTGTCGCTGATCTGCTCCGCCACGCTGCTCTGCTCCTCGGCTGCGGCGGCGATCTGCTGGTTGCGCTGTTCGATGACCGACGCCATGCGGGTGATGTATTCCAGTGACGAGCCCGCCTCTTCGGCCAATAACAGGCAGTCATCGATCAAAGCCAGGCCCGATTGCATTTCCTGAACCACTTGGGTGGTGACGTGGAGCAACTGGTCGATGGTGCCCTCGATTTCCCCGGCCGACTGGCGCGTGCGCCCGGCAAGGCCACGCACGCCGTCGGCGACCACGGCGAAACCACGGCCGTACTCGCCAGCCCGCGCCGCTTCGATGGCCGCATTCAGGGCCAGCAGGTTGGTCTGTTCGGCCAGGGCCTTGATCACGTCCAGTACCCGCACGATGCTGCGGCTCTGCTCATCCAGACGGGCAACGGAACCTGCGGTCTGTTGCATGCCATCGGACAGCAACCTGATCTGCCCGAGCATCTGCAGCACCACCTGCTCGCCGCGCTTGGCTCTGTCATCAGCTTCCAGCGCGGCCTGGGACGCGCGGGCGCCATCTTCGGCGACGCTCTGGGCACTGGCCGCCAGTTGCTGCACGGCGCTGGCGGTCTGCTCGGTTTCGCTGCGCTGCCGGTCCATACCGTCGAGGCTTTCACGACTGAGCATTCCAAGGCCCTCAGTAGCCCGGGATAACTGACTCACGCCGCGCTGGATATGTCCCACCAGCCCACGCAGGTTGCCGGTCATGCCATGCATCGCCTGTTGCAGCTCGCCGAATTCATCGCGCCGTGGGCAGTGCGGCTCCTCGCGCAGATCACCATCGGCCACCCGTCGAGCCATTACCAGGGTTTCGCGCAGCGGTTGCAGGGTCAGCCGGCGAATCAGCCAGGCGGCCAGCACGCTGAGGAGCATGGAAAACAGCAGGATCAGGCCCATGCCCAGCAGGAAACTGCGACTCTGCTGATGCAGCAGCGCGGCCTCATGGTCGTAGGCGCTGGCGCTCAGGCCAAGCATCTGTTGCGCCAGACCGATCATGCGGGTCTGGCTGGTGGCGCTGCTGTGCATGCCGTCGCGATAGCCGACAAAGGCTTCAGTGTAGTACTGCAAGGCTTTCAGGGCGTCCTGCAAGGCGCTGCGGTGTGGACCTTCGACCTGGCGCGAGAGACTTTCCAGGTTTTCGGTGATGCCGGCATTGAAGGTGTGCCAGGCATCGTAGTGCTCGGCGCTGGGTTGCAGGTCCCAGGTGAACTCCAGGGTGCGCAAGGTCAGCAGCATACGAACCAGTTCCGCCACATCGTTGGCCCGGTCGAGGGCCTCGACGGCGCTGATCGCGGCCTGCTCGTCGAGGCCTTTGGCGGCGTCGAAGAAGTCCTGCTCCAGGGTTTCGAAACTGCGCCGCACCTCGTCCGCCTGTTGCTGCATCTTGACCCTGGCCTGCAGGGCATCCTGTTGCAGCTGGTCGAAGCGCTCGAACTCTTCAAGGTATTGACCCTTGGCGACATCCAGGGTCTCGCGGCCCGGCAAGCCGGGATGCCGGTGCAGATAATCGGACAATTGCGTCACCAGTGCCCGCACCTGCCCCGCCGCCTCGCCGCTGCGCTGGTGGGCGAAGGTGCGTTCGGCCACCTGCACCCGCAGCACCAGCAGTTGCACCTGGGACAGGTCGCTGGCCCGTTCGTTGCCAGCGGTCAGCAGGTCAATCACCTTGAAACCGCTGAGGCCCACCACCAGGGTCAGCAGGCAAGTCAGGCCGAAGCCCAGGTACAGGCGGTTGCCCACCGACAGGTTGGAAAGTCCGAGCAGGATGGCGCGCATGTTGTTGTCCTTGTTGTATGCGGCGAGGCGCGGGCGGCCTCAGTCGAAAATACCGGCGTAAACCTCCAGCAGCCGGGGATTGCTGATCCGCAGCTTGGCGCGGGTGTGCTCCAGCAGCGCCGGGAACAGCGCGCCGTCATCGTGCTCGCCGCGGCGAATGGCCAGCGCCACTTCCCGGGTCAGAGCCCGCGTGGGATCGGACGGGAGCGCGGGCACCTGTTCGCGAATGGCGATGGCCAGGGCGCTGGCCAACATCCGCGCTTCGTAGTGCAGCTTCGCCGGCAAAGCGGGCAACAAGCGCTGCAACAGCGACTCACGGGCGGTCAGCAACAGGTCGTGGGCATCAGGCAAGCGGCTCATGGGGCCTCCCGGGTCAGCTTGAGGATTTCGATTTCCAGGTCCGGCAACAGGCGCCCAGTCAGCGCCAGTTCCAGCGAGCGTTCTTGGCCGCTGAGGTGACGCTGGGCCTGTTGCAGGGCGATCACACCCCAGCGCAGGTGCGCCATGACTTGCCAGTAGGTCAGCTCGGCGGGCGCCAGGGCGATGCCGCCGGCCCGTTGGTAAGCGTCGAGGAACGTGCGCAGATCGCCGATGCCACCGGCCTCGCGTTGCGGCGCGGCGAAGCGCCAGCAGCGGGCGCTGAACCAGCCGAGGTCTTCCCGCGGGTCGCCGAAGGCGGTGAACTCCCAGTCCAGCACGCCACTCAGACGGCCGTGGTCGACGAGGTAGTTGCCGGTGCGGAAGTCGCGGTGGATCAAGCGCAGCGGCAGCGACGGCGGAACGTGCCGCTCGCACCAGCGCAGCCCCCACTCCAGTACCGGCTGCGGTTCTGCCAGGGTGTCGAGGTAGCGGCGGTATTCGGCGATCGCAGCCAGGGCCGGTGAGCCTTCGGGGCGCGAGAGGAAATCCAGCTCACCGGAGATCGGCTCGATACCGTGCAGGCGGGCCAGCGTCCCGGCCAGGTCTTCCAGCAGCGCATCGGAATCGGGCAGCGCATCCCGTTCACGGGTCAGTCGATGGCCGGCAGCGATGCCGTCCAGGCACTCCATCAGAAAATACGACCGGCCCAACGCCACGCTGTGCTCGACCATCAGCACAGGACGAGGCACCCGCACTCTGGCCTGGTAAACCCGCTGCAACACGGCGAACTCCTGCAGGCGGCCGAGGCTCGCACCCACCGCCGACGGCGCATCGGTGCGCAATACCCAGGCGTACCGGGCACCGTCGACAAGCAGGCGCAGCGCCCAGTTTTCCTGCACCGCACCGCCGGAGAGGCGCTGCACAGAAAGGATTTCCAGCGCCCGCGCCGACAGGCTATCCCCAAGCTCGGCAGCCAGGGCCGCGAGCACCTCGGGTGCATCCAGGGCCCGGACGTCGGTTGAATCAATGCTCATGCTCTATTCCCGTTTCATATACGGCTGGCCAGCGCCGCCGGCAGGTGCGCCGTGCTGTTGAAGACCCGCAGCGACAAGCGCTGCACGTCGAAAACGATTTCGCTGAGCGAGGCGTTGTCCAGCGCCAGCAGCAGTTCGTGGACGCGATTGTCAGGCAGCCCCAGCACACGGCAAGCAAGCATGGCGATGGTGCCCGCCGAGGTCACCGCCAGCAGCCGCTGGCCCCGGACACCTTGGCGCAGACTATCGAGCCAGTCGCCGACGGTGGCGCCGAATTCGGCCAGTGGCGTGGCGCCGGCGACCGTTGCCGTGCCGGTGGACCAGTGGCGCAACTGCGCACCGTAGTGCCGCAACTGAGCCGCACGATCCTCGGGCCAGGGCTCATCCCGTACCAGCAACTCGCGCCTGGCGGCCGCCAGCAGGGCGTCGCCCTCGGCGAACTCGTCCAGCGCCGGTACGGCCAGCAACCCGGCGTCGCTGACCGCCGCGCGTGCCGTGTCCCGGTGCCGGCGGCGTGGCCCGACATAAACCGCGTCGAACGCCATCCCCCGCTCGGCGAAAAACACCCCGGTGGCCTCGGCCTGACGCATACCCAGCGGCGACAGACTGTCGTAATCATCCGCACCGAAGGCGGCCTGGCCGTGACGCAGCAGCAACAGACTGGACATCGGCCGCTCCTACAACGAACTGATCAAGTGGCCGCCATCGACCGCCAGGGTTGCCCCGGTGATCGACCGCCCGGCGTCGCTGGCCAGCAGCAGCAAGGCGCCGCGCAGGTCTTCCGGGGTGGCGAAGCGGCGCTGCGGGATCCGCGACAACAACCGTTGCCCGGCATCACTGGCGAGGAAGTCCTGGTTCAGCTCGGTGCTGATATAACCCGGTGCCAAGGCGTTGACCCGGATGCCATGGCGGGCCAGTTCCAGGGCCAGGGCGCGTGTCAGTTGCAGCACCCCGGCCTTGGACACCGCGTAGGGCGCCACGCCACCGGCCACCCGCTCGCCGAGGATCGAGGCGATATTGATGATGCTGCCCGGTCGCCCCAGCGCCACCATCTGCCGCGCCACGGCGGTGGCCATGCTCCAGCAACCCTTGAGGTTGGTGTCGAGCACGGCGTCCCAGTCCTGTTCCTCCTGTTCCAGCGCCGGCTTGGCAATGCTCACTCCAGCGTTGTTGACCAGCACATCGATACCGCCGACACCGCGCAGCTCGGCCAACGCTGCGTCGATCGAGGCGGCGTTGGTGACGTCCAGTTCCAGCGCCCTGGCCGTCGCACCCTGCCAGCGCAGGTCTGCCACCAACGTGTCGAGGCGCTCGCGGCGGCGCGCGGCAACCAGCACCTCGGCCCCCGCTGCAGCCAGGAAGCGGGCGAAGTGTTCGCCCAGGCCGCTGGAGGCGCCGGTGACCAGCGCACGTCTGCCGGCAAGGTCAAAGACGCCACTCATCAACGGAACCTCGCCGAGTTGTGCTGGCGGTCGATGTGCCGGGCGATACTCCAGCGGTGGGTCTCCGACGGGCCGTCGTAGATGCGGAAAGCACGCATGTCACGGAAGATGCGCGAGACCACGCGCTCGCCGGTCACGCCGCTGCCGCCGAGCACCTGCACGCTCCGGTCTACCACCCGCCACAGGGCTTCGGAACACAGCACCTTGGCCACACTGGACTCATGGCGACCCTTCTGGCCCTGGTCCAGCAGCCAGGCGCAATGCCAGATGGTCAGGCGCGCGCTGTGCAGGTCCATTTCGTTGTCGGCCAACTGGAAACCCACGCCTTCGTGCTCGATCAGGCGCTTGCCAAAGGCCTCGCGCTCGCTGACATAGGCCACCGCCTCGTCATGGGCGCGGCGCGCCTGGCCGAGCCAGCGCATGCAATGAGTCAGGCGAGCCGGCGCCAGGCGCACCTGGGCATAACGCAAGCCCTGCCCCACTTCTCCCAGCACCGCGTCGGCGGGTACCCGAAGGCCGTCGAAATGCACCACGCAATGGCCACCGGTGAAGCAACTGTCGAGGGAGTCCATCAGCCGCTCGATCTTCACACCGGGCTGGTTCATGTCGGCGAGGAACATGGTGGCCTCACCGTCCTCAACCCGCGCCATGATGATGGCGAAGCCAGCACCTTCGGCCCCGGTGATAAACCATTTGGTGCCGCTGATCACGTAGTCATCGCCATCGCGCCGGGCCGTGGTGCGCAACATCGAGGGGTCGGAGCCGGCACCCGGCGCAGGTTCTGTCATGCAGAAGCAGGAGCGTACCGTGCCCTCCACCAGTGGCCGCAGCCAGCGTTTGCGCTGGGCCGGGCTGGCGACCACTTCCAGCAGGTGAATATTGCCTTCGTCGGGGGCGTGGATATTCATCGCCACAGGGCCCAGGGCCGAATAGCCGGCTTCTTCGAAGACGATGGCCTTGGCAATGTGGGACAAGCCCATGCCACCCAGTTCGGTGCCGGCGTGGGGACTGAGCAGCCCCCATTCCCGCGCCTGCGCCACCAGTTCGTCGCGCAATGCCTCATGGGGGCCATGGCCATCCTGGCGCGGATCGGTTTCATAACGGCGCACCACTTCATCGATGAAACGCCGGGTTTTCGCCTGCAAGGCCTGCAGGGTTGGGTCGATTGCGAAATTCATGGGCAGAAATCCTCAGCGCGGCGCCATGCGGATGGCGCCGTCCAGGCGCAGGCAGGCGCCGTTGATGTAGCCGTTCTCGATGATGGACAGGACCAGTGCGGCAAATTCCTCGACCCGGCCCAGGCGCGTGGGAAACGGCACCGAGGCGCCGAGGGCATCCAGCACCGATTGCGGCGCGCCCTTGAGCAGTGGCGTGTCGAAGATCCCCGGCAGGATGGTGTTGACCCGGATGCCCTCGCCGGACAAGTCCCGTGCGACTGGCAGCGTCATCGCCGCAACGCCGCCCTTGGACGCCGAGTAGGCGGCCTGGCCGATCTGGCCGTCCTCGGCGGCCACCGAAGCGGTATTGACGATGACCCCGCGCTCGCCATCAGCCAGCGGCGCTAGCGCCAGTTGCCCGGCGGCGCTCTTGGCTAGGGCCCGGAAGGTGCCGAGCAGATTGATCTGGACGATGCGGTCAAAGTCGCTCAGCGGGAAATGGCGGATTTCGCCGGTGACCCGATCACGTGATGCGGTCTTGATGGCGTTGCCGGTGCCTGCGCAGTTGACCAGCACCCGCTCCTGGCCAAGCGCCTCGCGGGCTCCCCGGAAACCCTCATCGACACTGGCGTCGGAGGTGACGTCGACCTTGAAAAAGGCGCCGCCGACTTCTTCGGCCAGGGCCAGGCCGAGGTTTTCGTTGAGGTCGAAGATCGCCACCCTGGCGCCGCGGGCGGCCAGGGCGCGCACCGTGGCGGCGCCGAGGCCGGAAGCGCCGCCGGTGACCACGGCGACGATGGAATTGTCGAGTTTCATGCTGCTGGCTCTCCAGAAATCAAAGGCGTTCGATAATCGTGACGTTGGCCAGGCCGCCGCCTTCGCAGACGGTTTGCAGGCCATAGCGCTTGCCGTGACGGCCGAGGGCATGGAGCAGCGTGCCGAGCAGCTTGGTGCCGGTACCGCCCAGGGGATGGCCGAGGGCGATGGCGCCGCCGTGGACATTGAGTCGCTGCGGATCGGCCTCCAGCGCCTGCAACCAGGCCAGCGGCACCGGGGCGAAGGCTTCGTTGACTTCGTAGAGGTCGATGTCGTCGATGCGCAAGCCGGCGCGTTGCAGCGCGCGGCGGGTCGCCGGAATCGGTGCTTCGAGCATGATCACCGGGTCGTGGCCGAGGACACTGATGTGCTCGATACGCGCCAGCGGCTCGACGCCGAGGGTCTTCAGGCCGCGCTCGTTGACCACCAGCAACGCCGAGGCGCCATCGCAGATCTGGCTGGCGCTGGCGGCACTGACGCGCCCGCCCTCGGTGAGCAGCTTGACCCCGGCGATACCTTCGAGGGTGGCGTCGAAACGAATACCCTCGTCCACCCGGTGCCAGTCGCTGCCGCCGCCTTCGAGGCTGATGCGCACCGGCACAATCTCCGCGTCGAAGGCACCGCTACGGCTCGCCTCGGCGGCCTTGCGGTGGCTGTCGAGGGCGAAGCGGTCGAGGGTGTCCTTGTCCAGCCCGTATTTGCGGGCAATCGCCTCGGCACCATCGAACTGGCTGAACACCACGCCCGGATAACGCGCTTGCATGCCCGGACTGACGTACTGGCCGTAGCCGTGTTGCTCAGGCAGCCAGTGCGCCAGTGCCATGGGCACGCGGCTCATGCTCTCCACGCCGCCCGCGACGACGATGTCCTGGGTTCCGGACAACACCGCCTGCACGGCGAAATGCAGGGCCTGTTGGGACGAACCGCACTGGCGGTCGACGGTGGTCGCCGGGATGCTTTCCGGCAGCCCCGCTGCCAGCACCGCATTGCGGGCGATATTGCTGGACTGCTCGCCGGCCTGGCCGACACAGCCGAGGATCACGTCGTCGATCAGCGCCGGATCAATGCCGGCGCGCTGCACTAGGGCGTTCAGTACTTCACCGGCGAGGTCCGCCGGGTGCCAGCCGGACAAGCGTCCGTTGCGGCGACCGCCCGCAGTACGCGCGGTGGCCACGATATAGGCTTGAGCCATGCTCGATTCCTTGTTCTTGTTGTCGAGGGTGCCGGGCCAAGCAGGCCCGGTCAGTTCAGGGATAGAAACGGCCGTCGTTCACCGCCAGTTCCAGCAGCAGCGCCGGCGCCCGGTAGGCCTCGCCCAGCGCCGCGTAATGGGTGCAGCGCGATAACAGATGGGCGGCGCCGAGCCAGTCGGCATAGACCAGCGCGCCGCCGAGATACGCCGGGAAACCCAGCCCCAGCAGCAGGGCGGTATCCAGTTCGGCGGCGCTGGCAACCACACCTTCCTCGAGGGCATGAATGGCTTCGACGATCATCGCCAGCATCAGCCGCTCGGTGATTTCCTCGTCGCTGAATGCCCGCTCCGCACCACTACGAGCGGCGGCCACCAGGGCCTGGGCTTCGGGATCGGGGAAACGCGCCGGGCGCCCGCCGGGACCGGCCTCGTAGCGGTAGAAGCCCTTGCCGTTCTTCTGACCCAGACGCCCCGCTGCCAGCAACGCCTTGATCGCATTGCCCGGCACCGCCGGCATGCGCCGCGGATAACCGGCAAAAATCACATCGCAAACATGGGCGCCGGTATCCAGGCCGACCACGTCTTCCAGATAGGCCGGACCCATGGGCCAGCCGAACGCTTCGGCGGCACGGTCCACCGCCTCATAGTCGGCGCCCTCGCCCACTAACTGCAGGAAGGCGCGGATATAGGCGGCCAGGATGCGGTTGACCAGAAAGCCCGGACAGTCCTTGACCACGATTGGCGTCTTGCCCATTCTCAGCGCCAGGGCCACGGCACTGGCGACCGTGGTCGCGCTGCTGCGGCTGCCACGGATGATCTCCACCAGCGGCATCACCGGCACCGGGTTGAAGAAGTGCATGCCGGCAAAATTTTCCGGCCGGACCAGGCCCACGGCGATCTCGTCGATCCCCAGTGACGAGGTGTTGGACAACAGCACGGTACGTGTCGAGACCCGGCGTTCAGTCTCCTGCAAAACGCTGCGCTTGACCGTCAGGTTCTCCACCACCGCCTCGATGACGATGTCGGTCTCGACAAAGCCACTGTGGTCCAGTTGCGGGGTGATCGCAGCCAGTGCGGCAGCGGCACGCGCCTCACTGAGACGGCCGTTGCCAACCTGCCGCGCCAGCAGCTTGGCGGCCTCGGCCATGCCCTGGTCGAGGGCCTGCTGATGGATGTCTTTCATCCGCGTGGCCGTGCCGTGCAAGGCACTGGTGTAGGCGATACCGCCGCCCATGATGCCGGCGCCCAGCACCACCGCCTGGCGGATCGGCTCGGCCTGGCGATCATGCTGACGGCTGATCTTCTTGATCGCCTGGTCGTTGAGGAAGGTGCGCACCAGCGACGACGCCGCCTGGGTCTTGGCCACCTTGGCGAAGGTTTCGCCTTCGAGGCGCAGGGCCTCCCGGTGGCCGGCGTGACTGGTCGCCTCTAGCAGATCGACCACCCAGCTGCGGGCCGGCTGGTGCTTGCCGGCCAGGCGCCGCGCCTGGGCACGGACCTGTTCGAAACGGTCGGCGTCGACGATGCCTGCTGGAGGACCCAGGCGCCGCTCGCGGCGGGCACGCCAGTCGAGTTGACCGGCGGCTGCCTGCTCCAGCAACTCCAGGGCGGCGGCGCGCAGTTCGCTGGCGGCCACCTGCTGTTCCACCACACCCGCCTCCAGTGCTGCGGCGGCGGATTGCGGCTTGCCGCTGACGATCCAGTCCAGCGCCACCTCCAGCGTGCTGACCCGCGGCAGGCGAACGGTTCCGCCGTAGCCGGGAATCAACCCGAGACTGACTTCAGGCAGACCGATGCGGGCGCCCTCCGCCATGACCCGGTAATCGAAGGCCAGGGCCAGTTCCAGGCCGCCGCCAAGGGCGAAGCCGTTGATGGCAACCACGCTGGGGACCGCCATGGCGGCCAGCCGCTCGAACAGTTGGTTGGCCTGCCAGGTGTGGCTGACGATGTCCTGCCGGGTGCGGGTGAACAGGTCGGTGAATTCAGTGATATCGGCGCCCACCACGAACACGTCGAGGCCACTGCTGACCAGCAGACCACGCAGGTCGCCCTGCTGCTCCAGCAGGCCGAGAGCGGTGCTCAGTTCGTCCACGGTGCGGGCGTCGAGCTTGTTGATGGCAGCATCGTCGCGGCGCAGGCGCAGCTCGGCGAAGCCTTGTTCGATTCGCGCCAGGGTCAGGGACTGGCCACGGAAGAGAAAATCGGTCACTGCAAAGCCCCTCTTGTTGTTTTTCGGGTCAGGCGTCGAACTGGCCGACCACGCGTCGCACTTGCTCGCGGGCCTCGGCGACCATGCGCTCGATCAGCTCGGCGCAGGTGGGAATGTCATTGATCAGGCCGACGCACTGGCCGGCGGTGATCACCCCGTCGTCCACCTGCCCCGACTCCAGCGCCGCACGTCCGCGGGCACCGGCCACCAGCGGGCGGATGTCCTCGAAGGTCACCCCGCCCTCGCGGCGCTCAAGGCTCACCACTTCTTCTGAAATGGCATTGCGCAGCACCCGCGCGGTGTTGCGCAGGCTGCGGAAGATCAGGCGCGTGTCGCGCTCGTCGGCGGCCAGCAGCGCCTGCTTGATGGACGGGTGGATCGGCGCT
Organism: Pseudomonas sp. FSO-7; assembly: GCF_059579345.1. Lineage (NCBI taxonomy): Bacteria > Pseudomonadati > Pseudomonadota > Gammaproteobacteria > Pseudomonadales > Pseudomonadaceae > Pseudomonas > Pseudomonas sp. FSO-7. The sequence goes on from NZ_CM184193.1 coordinate 3,581,551, forward strand.
TCCTGGGTGGCGCAGAAGCGCGTGCCCATGTTCACGCCCTCCGCGCCCAGGGCCAGGGCGGCGGCGAGGCCATGGCCGTCGGCGATGCCGCCAGAGGCGATCACCGGAATCGACAGCCGCCGCGCGGCGGCGGGGATCAGCACCAGGCCGGAGATATCGTCTTCACCGGGGTGGCCGGCGCATTCGAAGCCATCGATGGAGACCGCGTCGACGCCATTGCGCTCGGCGGACAACGCATGGCGCACCGCCACGCATTTGTGGATCACCACCAGCCCGGCCTGTTTGGCCTTGGCGATGAACTCGCGGGGGTTGTTGCCGGCGGTTTCCAGCACCTTCACGCCGGACTCGATGATGACGTCCAGGTAGGCCTCGTAGGGCGGCGGATTGATCGACGGCAGGAGCGTCAGGTTGACCCCGAACGGGCGTGACGTGAGGGTGCGGCAGCGGGCGATCTCTTCGGCCAGTGCCTGTGGGTCTGGCTGGGTCAGCGCGGTGATGATCCCCAGGCCGCCAGCATTGGAAACTGCCGCCGCCAGCTCGGCGCGGCCGACCCACATCATGCCGCCCTGGATGATCGGGTAGCTGATGCCCAAGAGTTTCGTGATTCGTGTATTCATGCCTGTGGCCATCCACCTGAACAATCGGTCGATGGCCATGGTCCGGCATCAGCGGGGGGGCGGGTATCGTCGGTTACGACGAATCTGCGGAGCTAGAACGCGTAGAGAAACACCCGCAGCGTCTCGACGAACATCGCATCGTCATCAAGCTGATTGGCATTGACCGCCTCGGCCAGCGCCGGGTATTCGGTCTGGTCGAACTCGGGCATCGGCGGCACACCACCGGCACGGCTCATGGCGCCAATCAGGGCCGAGCCATAGGTGAGTTTTTCCACGCCTTCGATAACCAGCATCTTGCGCTCGGCGGGGATGTCGTAGCGGGTGGCCCAGAAATCGTAGTACTTGAGCATCAGGTGGCGGGGGAAGAACTGCAGCAGCAGCGGCGCCGCCTTGGGGTGCCGGAGGATCGAAGCACGCACCGCCACGGCCAGCTCGATCAACGCATCGCGCCAATTGCCGGTGGTGCGCAGGTTGGGAATGATTGCGTCGACCTGGATCATCCGCGCCACTTCTTCGAGCATCTCCGACTTGCCCTTGAAGTGGTAATACAGCGATGGGGCCTGCACACCGAGCTTGCGCGCCACCAGTTGCAGGGTCAGCCCGTCGATGCCTTTGTCGTCCACGACTTCCAGTGCGGCACGTACCGCCAGTTCCTTCGAGATGATCGGTTTTGAAGGTCTACCCAAGAGAATCATTCCTGTGAGAGCCGTCAGCGCCTGCATCGTGCGGGCGCCGTCGTTTGAGTGGGGAGCCGGCGCGGTTGCCGGTCATCGACGATGCGCGATTCTATCAGGGCGCCAGAGGCTGGAGAGCATTGTATCGGACCAAATGAAAGTCACGACTGCCGAACTCCCGCTCCAGAGCGGTGGCGCGGCGAAAGTAGTGGCTGATCGCGATTTCGTTGCTCATGCCCATGCCGCCGTGCAACTGCACGGCTGACTGGCCGACAAAGCGGCAAGCCGAGGCCATTACCACCTGGGCTGCCGAGGCCGCCGGGCCACTGTCGGGCGTGTCGAGGCTGAGGGTCGCCAACAACGAGGCCGAGCCGGCTTTGAGCACGTGCAAATACATGTCCACCAGACGGTGCTGGACCACCTGGAAACCCGCCAGCGACTGACCGAACTGGCGACGCTGGCCGACATGGGTGCGGGTCTGTTCGAGCATTTCGCCGAGCAGGCCGCGGGCCTGGGCGCAGGCACCGGCGACGGCGATATCGCGCAGGCGTTCCAGGTGAGAAAACACTGCGCCCTCCTCGCCCAGCAGCGCCGACGCATCGAGCCTGACCCGATCCAGTTGCAGGTCGGCGGCGTGGCCGCCATCGACGCAGGGGTATTCATTCAGGCTGAACCCTGGCGTGTCCTTCGGCAACAGGAAGAGCGACAACCCCTGCATGTCACCAAGGCGGCCAGAGGTCCGAGCCACCACCAGGAAATGACTCGCGCAGGCGGCGCTGCGCACCAGGCACTTGCGTCCGTCGAGGGTCCAGCCGTTGTTGTCACGGCTCGCGCGCAGGGCGATATCGGCGAAGTCATGGCTTGATTGCGGCTCGGCCCACGCCAGTACAGCGATGGCTTCGGCGGCGCTCATTTCATCCAGCAAGGTTTCAGCCCGCTCGCCGCCCAGGGCCGCCAGCAGGTGCCCCGCCACGACCACGGATTCGAGAAACGGCTCGCGCAGCAAATGCCGGCCGAACACTTCCAGTACCAGCGCATGCTCGACATGCAGCGCCTCGCCGCCCACCCTCGGCACCAGCAGGCCGAGGCCCAGTTCGCCGATCAGTCGGCGCCACAGCTCCTGGCCCTGGGGTACAGCCCAGGCCAGGCCGGCGGTTGAGGTGGGCCTGTGACGGTAATCACGCATGCAGCGTTCAAGGGTGTCCTGCAACAGGCGCTGCTCGGTGGTCAGGGACAGATCCATCGGTGTGTTCTCCCTTAGTTGGCCACGTCGCGCAGGATCAGGTCGGCCGCGCGCCAGGCCATGGCCATGGTCGGGCCGTTGGTGTTTCCCGACGGGATCTGCGGGAAGATCGAGGCGTCGACCACCCGCAGCCCGCTGACACCGCGCACACGCAGCGCCGAATCGACCACCGAAGCGTCATCCTTGCCCATCCGGCACGTGCCCACGGCGTGGTAACCGCAACTGCCGTGCTGGTCGTAGGCGGCAAGGATCTGCTCGTCGCTGACGCACTGCGGGCCGGGGAAGGTTTCTTCGGCAATGTAGGGCGCCAACGGTGATTGCGCAGCGAACTCGCGGGCCAGTTGCAGGGTGCGGATCATCAGCGCGCGGTCGTGCTCGGTGGTGCGGTAGTTGGGTTTCAGCTCCGGCAGCTGGTGCGGGTCGCGGCTGCGGATGTTCACCTGGCCCTTCGACGTCGGGCGCAGCGGATAGGCGACCATGCCCAGGCCCGGATGCTTCTCCAGGGTCTGGCGGTGGGTGCTGTAGTCAAAGGTGAACGGCGCGACGAGGAACTGGATGTCCGGGCGCGGCTGGCTCGCATCGGACTTCAGCCACAGGCCCATTTCATAGGCTGCCGACGACATCGGACCGCTGTGCCGGAGCACATATTGCAGGGTGTTTTTCAGCAGACGCAGGCCGGTGTATTCACGGTTGTCGGAGAACGGCTGGCGCAAGCGCCACTGAGGCAACAGGGCACGGTGTTCCAGCAGGTTCTGGCCGACCTCGGGGTTGTCGCAGACCATCTCGATACCAAGATCGCGCAACAGATGACCCGGCCCGACGCCGGAGCGCTGGAGAATTCCCGGTGAAGCCATGGCGCCGCAGGCAAGGATGATTTCCCGACGGGCACGCAGGGTGCCGCTGATGCTGCCGCCGGACGCCAGTTCGACGGCCACCGCCTGTTGGCCGTCGAACAGCACGCGGTCGACGGTGGTGTCGCTGATGATGGTCAGGTTGGGGCGCCCGCGCACCGGCTCGATAAACGCCCGTGATGCGCTCTGGCGCTGGCCCTTCCAGATGGTCCGCGAGGAATAGCCGACCGCTGGCTGATCGTCGGGCTGGTTGACGTCGTCCTTGCGCGGCAGGCCCATGCTGACACCGGCTTGCAGCACGGCTTCGGTCAGGGCATTGCGCCGATCGGCCAGGCTCAGGCGCAGCGGACCCTGGTCGCCGCGGGTCGGGCCGGCACCCAGTTGGTGAGATTCCAAAGACCGGTAGGCTTCGCCGATATGAGCCCAGGCCCAGTCGTCGCTGGACTGCGCGGCGATCTCGTCGAAATCCGCCGGCTGGCCGCGCACGTACATCATGCCGTTGATGCTGCTGGAACCGCCCATCAGCCGGCCGCGCGCCCAGATATCACCGTTGAAGGCATTGCCCTCCTCCGGTTCGGCGGGATACAGCCAGGTGCAACTGGCGTCCTGCATGACCTTGGCCAGGCCCTTGGGCATCTTGACGAAATAGCTGTTGTCGCGCCCGCCCGCCTCCAGCAAGGCCACGCTGACCCGCGAATCGGCGGACAGCCGATGGGCCAATACACAACCGGCCGCGCCGGCGCCGACGATGATGTAATCGAATTCAGCCATGGTACTCACTCGTTTTTATTGTTGTTGGCACACGCCGGAACGGTTGACACAGGCCCCGGGACATTTATCTAATCTATTTAGATATTTTTCCAGGGTCAACCCACAATGAAAACAATGAGGACCTGCAACGATGATCAACCTGACATTCATCACGCCCGACGGCAGCCGGCATGAAATCCAGACCGCCCCGGGGCCGACGCTGATGGAAGTGGCCGTAGCCCACGGCGTCGACGGCATCCTCGCCGACTGCGGCGGCAATCTGGTCTGCGGCACTTGCCACGTGATCGTTCCCGAGCCTTTCCAGGCAAGGCTTCCAGAACAAACCGATATGGAACGCGACATGCTCGAATGCGTGCCGGAGCCCCGCCCCAACACGCGCCTGAGCTGCCAGATCCGCCTGACCGAAGCCCTCGACGGCCTCGAACTGGAGGTGCCACGGCTGCAGCGCTGAGACAACGCAGCGGACACTTGCTGGAGAACGTCATGAAATGGCGTCGGATTACGATCTATAAACTAATATAGTTAGTTAAAAACAACCTCACATAACAAAAACCGAGGAACACGCAATGACCGTCTCACCCCGTCCGGACCACGTCGCTCCCGAGCACCTGTATGACTTCGACATGTTCAACGTCACAGGCTCCGCCCCCCCCGCCGAAAACCTCCACGAAACCTATGCCCGTCGCCTGCACGGCGAGGCGCCGGCGGTGTTCTACACCCTGCGTAATGGCGGCCACTGGGTCGTCACGCGGTATGACGAGATCAGCGAGGTGGTGCGCGATCCCGAGCACTTCTCCGCGTCCGAGCAGCAGATCCCGCGTATCGAGAACCCGCCGGTGTTCATTCCGCTGAGCCTTGATCCACCGGCCAACCTGCCCTACCGCCAGGCACTGATGCCGCATTTCTCGCCAAAGAACGTCAAGGTGCTGGAAGAGAAGATCCGCTACTGGGCCAACCGCCTGATCGACGAGGTGCAGGACCAGGGGCACTGTGATTTTGCCGACAGCATTTCCTCGGCCTTCCCGGTGTCGATCTTCATGGAACTGATGGGCATGCCGCTGGAGCGGCTGCGGGAGTTCCGCACCCTCTCCGACCGTTTCTTCGCCACCAACGTGCAGGCGGAACTGCATGATCTGGGCGGGCAGATCGTTGGCATCATGACCGAGTTGATCGAGGCCAAACGCGCTGCTCCCGGCGACGATCTGATCAGCCACTTGTTGACCGTGCAGATCGACGGCCGACCGATCCGCCTCGACGAGATCCAGAACATGTGCTTCCTGCTGTTCCTCGGCGGCATGGACACCGTGGCCAACGCCACCGCCTTCACCTTCCGCCAACTGGCCGGCGACAGCGCGCTGCAGGCACGGCTGGCGGCCGATCCGGCGCTGATCCCGTCCTTCGTCGACGAGGGCCTGCGTTGCTTCGGCATCATCAGTACACCGCGTATGGTGCTGAAGGATTGCGAGCGCTTCGGCATGCAGTTCAGAAAAGGCGACATGGTGCTCTGCCTGCTGCCGATTTCCGGCCGCGATGAGCGCAAGAACGCAGACCCACACCGCTTCGACATCGACCGGCCGAAGAAGGAAGCACTGACCTTCTCCACCGGTGCCCACCTGTGCCTGGGGCACTTCCTGGCCCGCGCGGAGATGCGCATCCTGGCCGAGGAATGGCTCAAGCGTGTACCGAGCTTCAGTGTGGTGCCGGGCAGCGTGCCGAAATACCGCATGGGCTACGCGCTGGCCTTGCTGGAACTGCCGTTGCAGTGGTGAGGCGGGAGCCTGGCGGCGCGAGCCGCCAGGCTTCACTCAGTTGGCGAGGCCGCGGGCCTTGAGAAACGCCGGGCGCTCTTTCAGGCGTGCGAGGTAGTCGGCGATACGCTGCGGATAACGCGGCGCCAGCCCCAGCAACTCGCCCAGCAACAGGCCGTAGCCCACCGAGATATCGGCGATGGTGAAGGTGTCGCCGCACAGGTACGGGCCCTGCGCGAGCGCCCGGTCCAACGCATCGAGGCGTTGCACCATCATTTCCCGGTAGTCCTGCGCGACCACCTCATTACGCTGCGGGCGCGGCAGGAACATGGCGTAGCGCAGCGCCGCGGAGAGCGACCCGGCCAGGACGGTCTCGCCGTAGAACAGCCAGTCGAGCATGGCGGCGTAAAACGGTGAGTCCACGGGGACCACACAGTTGCCATGGCCATAGCGGTTGGCCAGATAGAGCAGGATCGCCGCGGACTCGCGCAGCGCGTTCTCGCCATCGATCAGGTACGGCACCGTGCCGTTGGGGTTGATTTGAAGGTACTCGGGCTGTTTCAACTGCGGCGGAAAGGCAACCCACTCCACCTGATGCGGCAGACCGAGCTCTTCCAGCAACCAGAGGCAACGCAGCGAGCGGGAGTCCTTGCTGTGGTACAGGGTGATCATTGGCAGTGTCCTCATGACAGGGATCATCGGCGCTGCTTTGCGGCCCAAAAACAACCTCAGCGCACCCGATTCAACCTCAGGTGCGCCTCCGCATACTCTTCGCGCAAGCTCGGCTTGGCGATCTTGCCCGAAGCCAGCCGCGGCAGCGGTTCGCTGGTGCAGACCATGTAGCGCGGCACCTTGTAGCTGCTCAGGTGGGTGCTGCAATGCAGCAGCAGTTCAGGGATATCACCCGGCGCCGGGCCATGGATGATCGCCAGCGGAGTCTCGCCGAAGGTGTCGTCGCGGGCAGCGATCACCGCCACTTCGTGCACCCCCGGATACTCGGAGATGACCCGTTCCACTTCCGCCGCAGAAATATTCAGGCCACCGGAAATGATGATGTCCTTGATCCGGTCGAGCATGGTCAGCAGCCCGTCCTCGTCAAGCATGCCCAGGTCGCCGGTGCGCACCCAGCCATCCACCAGGGTGCTGGCAGTGGCTTCCGGGTCTTCCCAGTAGCGCACCATCACCCCCGGCCCCTTGACCACGATTTGCCCCGGGGTATTCGGCGGCACGAAGCTGCCCTGCTGATCGATCACCGCGATGCGGGTGTACATCGAGCCGCGCCCGCATTTCTCCGGGTGGCTGATGGAAGCCTGGTCGGTGTTGAAGGTGGCCTGCCCGCCCACTTCGGTCTGGCCGTAGAGCTGGCGCAGCAGGACGCCCTTGCCCAGCCAGGCATCGAGCAAGGCGCGGGATACCCGCGAACCACCTACCAGGCAGTAATAGAGGCTGCTCAGGTCGGCATCGCGAAAGCTGTCGCAAGCCGCCATGCGTTCGAAGAAGATCGGCGTGCCCATCATGGTGGTGATGCGCTGGCTGACGATTTTGTCGATCGCCCGCTCGGCGTCGAACGCCTGTTCCAGATAGACCGTGCCGCCATAAGCCAGGTACTGGGTCAGCACGACGTAGCCGGCGGAGGTGCACAACGGCGCGAACAGCAACACCCGCGGCTCGCTGAAGGCGCCGGGCCGGGCCAGGCAGGAGTCGGCGATGTAGCCGGCCATGGAACGATGCGACAGCACCACGCCCTTGGGCCGCCCGGTGGAGCCGCTGGTGGGAATGATCACCAGATCAACGTCCAGAGCTCCCTCTGGCAGAGCGATTTCAGGGTCGAACGGCACATCCCGCAGCCGGTCCATTTCCGCCAGGTCGAACACCCCGCAACCCGGCACCTGGTCGGCCATCTTGCGTGCCACGTCGGCGCGCTCGGCGTCATGGAAAATCGCCTTGACCCGGTAACGCTCCAGCAGCAGATAAGACGCCTCGCTGAAGGTGAAACGCGGGTTGACCGGCGCGAGAATGGCCCCGGCCAGCATCGCCGCCTGGCTGAGGATGATCCATTGCAGCGAGTTGGCCGCCATGATCCCGACCCGGTCACCGGGCTCCACACCCTGGGCCACCAGCCACTGCGCGGCCGAGCCGGCCCAGACCTTGAGCTGGGCATAACTGACGTGCTCGTCGCCGACCACCAGCGCAGGCACGTCGGCGCGCTCCACCGCCCACCAGTTGAACGTCTCGATAAGCGTCCCGGACATCTTTGTAATCCTCACGGTGCCTCATGAAATGCAGAGGCGGTCTTGTTCTTGTTAGTCCCGGCGGCCAGTGGCACGCCGGGTTTTGCAGCACTCAGCGGGTGGACGTACCAGCAATGCCGCGCGGGGTGAACATCTCCGGACGCTTGACCTCACTGAAGAACTTCACGTCGGCCGGCTTGCCGGAGGTCTTGCCCATCCAGATCACCGCGTAGCTGCCACGGTTGAAATCGTAGAAACCATGGCTGCCGTTGGACACGCCACCCAACCCGGTGTACTCGAACACCGGATAGGTATAGCCGACGCGGTGAATCTGCCCGGCATGATCGTAGCCTTCGGTGGCCAGCACCACCCAGGAGTCTTCGTCGAGGAAGTAGCGGCGTTTCTGGTAAGCGTGACGGGCGCCGTCCTTGAGCTCGGCCTCGATCACCCAGACGCGGTGCTTCTCCCAGCGAATGGCATCGGGGTTGAGGAATTTTGGCCCGAGCACATCCTTGTAGTTGGATTGCAGCAGCTTGTAGCTGTTGTACGGCAGGACCATTTCCTCGCGGCCCACCAGCTTGTAGTTGAAGCGGTCCATGCGCCCGGAGAAGAGGAACACTTCGTCATAGAACAGCACCCCGCCCTGGCTCGACGCCGGAATGTCGTAGGTGTAGTTCGGCGCCACACGCACGCGACGCTGGCCCGGATCGTAGAACCATGCCAGGGTGCCGCTGGAGCCGTAGTCCAGGCGTTCCTTGCGCAGTTGCGCGTAGCCGGCGACGTTGGCGGGCGCCGAGGAGACGATATTGGCCATGTCGGTGATGCCGGTGTTGTCGCTGTTCTGCAGCTTCGGCTCGTAGATCACGTTGGCCTTGTGCATGGTGCCCTCAGGCAGCAGCGAAACATTGCCGCGGGAATCGACCATGTACGAGGCAGCGGTCAGCTCCAGGTACGGGATAAACGTGAAGTAGCGGTTCCACAGCGCCTCGGTACCGGTCTTGGGCTGGGGGAACGGAATCCCGGCAAACGAGTTGTCGATGCGATCGCCCTCGACCTCGCCCGCCAGCTTCGCCTGGCCGGCGTGCTCGACGGTGCTCTTCATCACCGCATCCGGCCAGTGCATGCTGCGCCGTGTCGGGTAGACGTCGATGCGGTAGTCCGGAAAACGCTCGAACAGAAAGCGCGTGCCCGGGGTCAGGCTGTCGGCGTACTGCGCCAGGTTCTGCTTGGTGATGCTGTACAGCGGCTTGTCGGCGGCATAGGGATCGATGTAATTGCCGTTGCCGGTGTAACCGGCTGGCGGCTGGGTCAGGCCGCCGGTGTAGGCCGGGATGCTACCGTCGGCATTGGCGCCCTTGATGGCGCCGAACGGGGTCAACTCCTCGGCCAGGGCCGGGGCCGCGGCGAACACCAGGGACACGGCCAGGCTGAGGGCAGCCAGAGTGTGTTTGCGGATATCGGGGGTCTTCATTGTTGTTCTCCTGTCTCGATTTTTATTATTCAAAACGCAGGCGTCACTGAACGTGGGCGTGTACTAACGAACCTCGGGAAGCGGAGTAACCAGCGCCTGTGCCTTGTCGCGCACGGACGCCTGTTGTCGGGGGGCGTGGATGGCGTGCTCATCCACCGGTTCCTGCCCCGCCAGGCGGGACGCGGAATCCTGGAACTGCCGGTTCAGCAGGAAATACGAGAGCGCCGGGATCAGGGCCAGGGCGCCGACCATGTTCCAGACGAACATGAAGGTCAGCAGCCAGCCCATGTCGGCCTGGAACTTGATCGGCGACCACACCCAGGTCACCACCGATACCGCCAGGGTGATGCCGATCAGCGCCACCACCTTGCCGGTGAAGTTCAATGCGTTGCGGTAGGCCTCGGCCAGCGGCAGGCCGCGACGCATGTTGCCCAGTTGCACGCTCAGCAGGTACAGCGCGTAGTCCACGCCGATGCCCACGCCCAGCGCCATCACCGGCAGCGTGGCGACCTTCAGGCCGATGCCCAGCCAGACCATCAACGCCTCGCAGAGGATGGTGGTGATGGCCAGCGGGATCACCGCCACCAGCACCGCCCGCCACGAGCGGAAGGTGATGAAGCAGAGCACGATCACCGCCAGGTAGACCCAGCCGATCAGCCGGTAGTGGGAATGACGCACCATGTCGTTGGTCGCCGCCTCGATCCCGGCGCTGCCGGCAGCCAGCAGGAACTGCCGGTCGGCGCTGTCGTGCTCGCGGGCGAAGTCCTGCACCAGGGCGACCACCGCTTCCAGGGTCTGCGCCTTGTGGTCGGCGAGGTAGACGATCACCGGGGCCACGGTGTAGTCGCCGTTGACCAGGTCCGGGTAGGTCACGGCGATCTGCGACGTGGCGTTGGTGGTCATCAGCGCATCCCGCGGGATGCTCAGCCATTTCGGGTTGTTCTCCGAGTTGCCGGCGGTGAACAGCCGGGTCAGGCTGCCCATGGATACCGTGGTCTGCACCCCGGGCAGGCGGCGCAGGCGCTCTTCGAGGCGGTCCATTTCCAGCAGGGTCTGGAAGCTATTGATCTGCCCCGGCGCGGTCTTGACGATTACCGCAAACTGGTCGCTGGACAGGCCAAAGTTGCCGGTGATGAAGGCGTTGTCCTGGTTGTAGCGCGAATCGGCACGCAGCTCCGGGGCGCCCGGGTCGAGGTCGCCGACCTGCATGTTCAGGCTCGCCAGGTAGCCCACCAGCGCCAGCACCACGGAGGCGCCAACCATCAGCGCCGCCGGACGCGGGCGGGTCAGCGCGACCAGGAACTCCAGGCGGTTACCGCCCTGCTCCTCCCGCAGGCTGCGCTGCGCCGCCCGGGGCGACACGCCGGTATAAGACAGCAACACCGGCAGCAGGATCAGGTTGGTGAAGATCAACACGCCAACGCCGATGCTGGCGGCAATGGCCAGGCCCTGGATCATCGGGATGTCGATCATCACCAGCACCGCGAAGCCCACCACGTCGGCCAGCAACGCGGTCAGCCCGGCGAGGAACAGGCGACGGAAGGTGTAGCGCGCGGCGACATAGCGATGGGTGCCGCGGCCGATGTCCTGCATCACCCCGTTCATCTTCTGCGCGCCGTGGGAAATGCCGATGGCGAAGACCAGGAACGGCACCAGGATCGAATACGGATCGATGACGTAGCCCATCAGGTGGAAAATGCCCAGTTGCCAGGACACCGCCATCACCGAGCACACCGTGACCAGCAAGGTACTGCGGGCGCAGCGGGTGTAGACGAAGATGATCGCCATGGCGATCAGCGCGGCAAAGACGAAGAACACCATGACCTTGCCGAGACCTGCCACCAGGTCGCCGACCAGTTGCGGGAAGCCCACCACATGGATGCCGATCTTGTCGCTCTCGAACTGGCGAATGTCCTCCAGGCGCTTGGCGAAGCCGGCCGAATCCACCGGCTCGCCACTGTCGGCGAAACGCTCCAGCAACGGCACGAAGAGCATGCTCGAACGGCCGTTGGTGGCAACCAGACTGCCGCTCAGGTTGCCGCGGACGACATTGCGCTTGAGCAGGGCCAGAGACGCCGCGGAAGCGCTGTAATCCTCGGGCATCACCGGCCCGCCGACGAAGCCTTGGTCGGTGACCTCAGTCCAGCGTACTGCCGGCATCCACAGCGACTTGACGAACGCGCGGTCAACCCCCGGCAGCAGGTACACCTGGTCATTGATGCGCTTGAGCACTTCGAGGTACTCGGCGTCGTAGATGTCGCCCTGCTTGTTCTCCACCACGATGCGCACGGCGTTGCCGAGGCCACCGAGGGAGTCGGCGTTGGCAAAGTAGTTTTCGATGAAGGGGTGCGACTGCGGCACCATCTGGTTGAAGTTGGCGCCCACGGTCAGCTTGCTCGCCTGCCAGCCCAGCAGTACAGTCGCCAGCAGGGACAGCAGGATCACCACGATCCGCGAATTGAAGATGATGCGTTCGGCGAGGTCGCCACTGCGGGCATCGAACTGCTCGATGCGCGCGACTACCGGCATGCTGGTGTGGCGTGACATATCCACCATTACTGCTCCCCTCGGGACGGTTGGACGGGCTCGGCGCTGTCCGGGCGCAGGCCCTGGATTCCGGCGTAGATCACCTGCCCCGGCAGGCTCAGCACGTCGGTGTAGAGCATCGGCGCGGCGCTCTGGCGCAGGTTGGAACGAATCAGGTCGGCGCTCAGTTCGAGCACTTCGCCGCCGGCGGTGATCGCGGTGAAGCGCTGCGCCCGCGGATCGAATTCGATACGTGAAACCAGTTGGGTCAGCGGCGACTTCAGTGCGCGCCAGCTTTCGCCCTGGTCGTGGCTGGCGTAGAGCACGCCGCCCAGGCCGCCGGCCAGCAGCACATCACCGTGGCCGGCAAGGCTGAAGAACGAGCCGACATGGCCGGTGCTCACCGGGCGGAAATGCGCGCCGCTGCGGTCGGCCTTGAACACGATGCCCTGCTCGGAAGTGATGAACAGGTGCTCACCGACCTGGGCGATGGCGTTCAAGTGGAGGGAATCCGGGTTGTCAATCTGGTGCAGCGCCGGCCGCCAATGCTGGCCGCCGTCATCGCTGGCGACGAACATGCCGAACGGACCGACAGCGAAGCCATGACGGTCGTCGACGAAGCGCACGCTGAAGAACGGCAGCACTGGCCCGGCCTGCAGGTTGGTGCGCAACTGGTCCAGGTAACCATCACTGGCCTGTGGTTCCAGCGCGGTGTCGTCCTGGTAATAGCGGCTCAACTGCTCCAGGGCCTGGCGCCCGTCGAACTGTCGGGTCCAACTGCGCCCGCCATCCTCGCTGGCGAGAATCACCCCGTCCTGGCCGACGACCCAGCCGTGTTGCGGCGAGACGAACGACACATCCAGCAGGTCGGAGCTCAGCGGCACCGGCACCTGCTGCCAATGCCGGCCGGCGTCCTCGCTACGCAGGATCACCCCGCGCAGTCCCACCGCCAGCAACGCCTCGCCGGTATTGGCCAGGGCCTGGATCGGCAGCCCGGCAAGTCCGTCGGCGTAGCGCGGGGCCGGCGTTTCCAGCGGATCGGCGAAGCCCTGGGCCGACGCCTGGCCGGTCAGTGACAGCAGCAAGCCAAGCATCAGGACGGCGCTGCCGGGTCCGGCGAACCGCCGGCGGTGTTCTTGGGTGCAGGTCCAACGCCACATAATCGGGTCCTTCTTGTTATTGCTTTTGCGGACTTCGATCCCGACGACGCGGGACCGACGCTCCTCATCATTCATGCGGAAAAAAGGGCCCTCGGAGCCGGAGGGCCAAAAACCACATGCGCGTTGCTGAAGCTAAAACACCGTCTGCGCGGTGATGGACACCCAGTCACGGTCGTTGAGCATGTACGCGCCGTTGCCGCCCTCGTAGATAGGCAGTCCCGATGGGGTGTAGGTCGTGCCGGTGGTCCGGGCGCGGCTGCCGATGTACTCGACTTTCAGGGTGTGCTTGGACAGGTAGGTCGCGGCTACGCCCACCGAGAACTTGTAGGAACCCTGGGCCGTGCCGCCGAGGACGCCGGCGTTGCCCTTGAGGCCGACGGTGACGCTGCTCGGCATGCTCAGGTTCAGGCCGGGCGCCACCTGGATCCACTCGGGGGTGAAGGACAAGGCCAGCGCGGTGGCGTTGCGGGTCGAGCAGCCGTCCCACTTGCCGCCGCCGCAGCCGTCATAGCCCTCGCCGTTGTAGAGACCCTTATTGCGCGAATCCACCGACATCACCCGGGTGTGGGCCAGCTCGGCGATGAACGTCCCGGTCTCGTACAACGGCGTGCTGCCCAGCGGCACCATGACGTTGGCGATCAGGTTGGCGACGTTGCCGGTGGCGCCACGCTCCGGGTCGTCGGAAACGAAGCCCGGCGCGCTGTTCAGCGCCGTGCCGTCGCGGTACGACAGTTCCATGCCCAGGCTGCTGTTGCCCAAGGGGGCGTCGAGGCTGATGCCGTAGAGCTTCACGCCCGAGTTGTAGGAGAGGAAGTAGTTCGGGTCGCCGTTGTCGTTGATCTTCAGCAGCGGTGCCCAGGGCTGTACCTCGTCGAGCCGACGGAAGTAGAAGCCGAGGGTAGTTTCCGGGGTGACCTGCCAGGATGCGTTGATGCCGAAGTTGTCGTTGATCTTGTCATTGCGCCGGCTGGAGCCGCGGGCGATGCCGAGCATGCTGTCCTGGCCGGTGAACAGGAAGTCGCTCGGCGCCAGGTAGGTGCCGCCCTGGGGCAGGATGTTCTCGGCGCGGTCGAGGAAGTACTGGAAGCCCAGGGAGAATTCGGAGGTCAACTGGGTGCTGAGGTTGACCTGGTTACGCGGGATGAACAATGCCTTGGCCGGGGTGCCCGGCGAGGCGGCACCGGCGATGCCGTCCAGCGCGCCCTGGGAGTAGGAAATACTCTGGAACGGGAAGAACAGGCCGTTGCCCCAGTACTGGGTGTTGCGGCCCAAACGAGCGGTGGTGGAGTGTCCGGCGAACGTGTCGGAGTACTGCACGAAGGCATCCAGCAGGCGACCGCCGGTGACGTAGGCGTGCTTGACGCCGCTGCGGTACTTGCTCGACGGATAGGCCGCCAGCGCCGAGTACGGCATGCCCGGGGCATATTCGCCGGGGTTGCCCTCGACATCGTCGTCATAGGCGAAGTCGTGCCAGCCCTGGGCCGATACCCGCAGCGAAAGATGATCGCGGTAGGTGCCGCCCAGTTCGGTGAGCAAGTTGAAGCGGTTGGTCACCACATCGCCGCGGTCCTTGAACTTGTATTCCGATTCGTCGAAGGCCGGGTTGTTGCCGATCTTGTTGTCGACGTCACGGGCACGAAAGCCCAGGTTGTAGGTCACCGTGTTATCCCAGTAGCCGTTCCAGTCTTCGGTAGTGAAGGTGAACGCCTGCACCGCCGTCGAGCCGCCCGCCGCCATCACCGCGAGGGGCAACAGGGCCAGGGTCATCGACTTGTTGCGAGACACTCTGCGACTGACATTCATCAGCGCTTCTCCTTTTGTAATTATTGTTGGAATCTGCGTCGGCACTCCCAACCCATGGGAGTGGTTGTCATTGCAACGGGCCCCTGCGACGGGGCCACTACCGCTTCATTCACACGGCCTGACAGCCACTTCCCACGCTACGGTATCAATGCTGGCGGCCCCATCGTCGGATGCGACGATTTTGCACGGACGGCTCTGTTTCAAGCCCTGGCGACGACACTCCCGGTCTTTCAATCAGCGAAACGGCGGCTCGCGGTGCCAGTCGAAACAGTCCGGCAGGTCGGTCGAGACCCGCTCGCTGAACTGCGCCGGGCGCTTCTGCAGAAACGCCGCGACACCCTCGCGCGCGTCCGCCGAACGACCGCGCTGCTGCACCACCCGACTGTCCAGGCAGTGGGCGTCCATCGGGTGCTCTACCGTGCTCATGCGCCAGATCATCTGACGGGTCACGGCCAGCGACACTGGGGCACTGTGTTCGATGAAACTGCGCGCCATCTCCTTGGCTGCCGCGAGCACCTGGTCCGGCTCATGAATGGACTGCAACAGGCCGCGGGCCAGCGCCTCGTCGGCCTTGACCAGGCGCCCGGAGTAGCACCACTGCAGGGCCGTGGAAATGCCCACCGCCTTGCTCAAGAACCACGAGGACGCCGCCTCCGGGGCGATGCCGCGACGGGCGAAGACAAAACCGAAGCGTGCTTCGCAGGAAGCCACTCGCACATCCATCGCTAGCAACAGGGTGGCGCCGACGCCGACAGCGACCCCATTGACCGCGCCGATGATCGGCTTGAGGCTGCGGAAAATGCGCAACGTCATCAGCCCGCCTTCATCGCGGAACACGCCCTCGGGCCCTTCGCCCGAGCCTGCATAGTCAAAGGCGCCAGCCCCCGCCGAGAGATCGGCGCCGGCACAGAACGCCCGGCCACGCCCGGTAACCACCACCGCCTTCACCCCATCGTCGGCGTCGGTGTAGTCCAGGGCCTGGAGAAACTCCCGGACCATCGCGGGGGTGAAGGCGTTGAGCTGTTCCGGGCGGTTCAGGCAGATCATCGCGATGCCGTCTTCCAGCAGCAGGTCCAGGGTCTCGAAGGTTGGGCGGTTCATGGAAGGGGCTCCTCAGGGATCGGGGCTTCGCGCTCGGCGAGCCAGGCGGCGGTTTCGGCAGACAGGGGTTCGAGCACACCAGCGGCGACCAGCGCCTCGCGGGCGGCGCTATCCAGGCCCAGCAGGCGCTCGGCCAGGACGAGGGTGTGTTCGCCATGGAAAGGCGCGGGGCGAATCTCCGGCTCGGGCAGCGGACCGAGAGCCGGAGTGTTTTCGGTCAGCAGTGGCGCGGACAGGCCGGGCTGGCGCAAGGTGCGGAAAAAGCCGCGGGCCAATAGCTGCGGATCGCTGGCCATCTGGTCCAGGCGCAGCATATTGCCGGCAGCGATGCCTGCGGCCTGGAGTTGGTCGCGGACTTGCAGCGGCGTGCGCTGTGCGGCCCAGGTGGCAATCCCGGCCTCCAGTTCCTCGGCGCGGGCCAGGCGGCCGTCGACGCTGGCGAGGTGTGCATCGTCGAGCCAGTCGGGCCGTTCCAGTACTTCGCAGAGGCGCCGCCACTGGGCATCGGACGTCACGCTGATGGCGCACCACTCGTCATCGCCTGCGCAGGGAAAGACGCCGCTCGGCGCCACGAAGCGGCTGCGATTGCCTTGGGGCACGAAGCTGCCCGGGCGCAGCGATTCTTCGAGGAACGCCGTGGACAGCGCACCGAGAATAGCCTCGGCCTGGCAGACGCTGACCCGCCCGCCGATACCCCGCTGCTGGCGACGCACCAGCAGCGCGGCAATGGCCGCCGCGGAAATCCGCGCGGCGAAGTGGTCGGGGAAGATGGTCGTGCTGTCGCTAAAACCGTCGTCGCTGCCGGGGTAGCGCCACAACCAGGTCAGGCCGGTGGCGGCGCGCACCAGCGGGCCGTAGCCCATGCTGTTGCTAGCCGGGCCGTGGTTACCCAGGGCGCTGCTGTCGGCCATGATGATGTCCGGCTTGATCGCCGCCAGCACGTCGTAGCCAATGCCCAGCGACTCCAGGGTGCCGGGCTTGAAATTGGACAGCACCACGTCGGCGCCGGCCACCAGTTGCTTGAACAGCGTCACTCCGCGAGGATCGCGCAGGTTCAGGCCGAACGACTGCTTGCCCCGCGAGCCCTGGGCGAAGGAAATGCTCATGGGCGCGTTGTCCAGCGACTGGCGCAGGCCGTCGGGGTAGTCGCGGCTCTCCACCTTGATCACCTCGGCGCCCTGGTCCGCCAGCAGACGGCCCAGCTCGGCGCCGGCGACGATGACCCCGAGGTCGAGCACGCGAATGCCAGCGAACGGGCGTCGGGGGTGCCGTTCAACAACAGGTGGCGCAGCGACGCTGTCGCGCGATAACCCATTGGCCTCGCCAAGCAGGGGCGCCGGCTGGCGGATACCGGCCGGCAAGGCGTCGATCTCGACATAACCACCGGGCACCCGGCCGCTGAGCCCTTCACCCAGCGGCAAATCGACGAAGCTGTTGCGGGCGAGAAAGTGCGGGTCTTCCAGCACTTGACCCGGCGTCGCCACCGCAGCGATCGGCACGCCGCGGCGCTGACCTTCGCTGACCAGCTCTGCAGCCGGACGCTGACGAAACAGCTCGGCGATCAGCGCATTGATTTCTCGGATCACCTTGAAGCGCTTGGCCAGGTTGGCGAAGGACGGATCGGTGAAAGGATGATCGTCACCCAGCCAGGTCGACATGCCCTGCCACTGCCGTGGGTTGAGCAGGCAGATACGCACGGCGCCGTCCAGGCACGGGAAGATCGGGTAGCCATTACCTCGCGGCGGCCTGCCACGCGGCGCCAGTTCCAGGGCGCTGCGACCACCGGCGGCACTCCCGGTCACGCCCATTCCCGGGTCGAGGACCTGCAAGGTTGAGGCATGGATGGAGAAATCCAGCACACCACCGAGACCGCCATTCAGGCAGTTCCAGTAAGCGCTGAGGACCACCCAGGCGGCCTGCAGTGCGGCGCTTTCCTCGGCCAGTTCGCCCGGCGGCAGCAACGGCGCTTCGCCCTTGATACCGGAGCGGGCCAGCACCGCGCCCATCGCCAGCAGCTCGGTGTTGCTGGCCTGGAAGTCGGCGTAAGGTCCGCTGCGGCCGAAGGCACTGATCGCCAGGGTGACCAGATCAGGGCGCAGGTGCGCAGCCAGACCGCTGCGTTCCAGCCAGCCACGGGGCGCGCCTTCGAGGAAGATCTGTGCGCTGTCCAGCAGCCGACCCAGGACCTCGCGCCCGGCGGCGTTGTCCAGGTCCAGTTCGACGCTGCGCTTGTTGGCGTTGTGGCTGGCAAACCGCAAGCTGCGGCCCGCGTACAACGGCGCCGCATGCCGCGACGGCACACCGCCGAGGGGCTCCACCAGGATCACCTCGGCACCCAGGTCGGCGAGAAACCGACCGCACATTTCCAGTTGGCCGAAGGACAACTCCACCACCCGTACCCCCGACAGTGGCAGGTCCGCTTGCCGCGTCCGTGTCTGCATCATGTCGCCCCTTTCTCTGTGTTGTGATAACGAACGGCAGGCCCTGGGCCGCGGCCGCTCGCGAGGTTCGGGGTGAGTATCGAGTAGGGAGGCCGGCGCCTTCCTCATCGTTTCCGACGATTTTCCCGTGGTTCAGCCAGCGATCAGCCCTTCGCGCCGGGCGATCGCCAAGGCTTCCAGACGACTGCGGGCGTTGAGCTTGGCGTTGATACTGCGCAGGTGGGTGCGCACCGTGCTTTCCGACACGAACAACAGCCGCGCCAGCGCATCGTTGCTCTGCCCGCTGGCCATCAGCGCCAGGACCTGGACTTCCTTGGCAGTGAGCAGGCTGGCGTTCACTGGCACGGTTGCCGGCTGGTGTTCGAGGCTCAGGCCGCTACCCAGCAGCAGGCTGGCGGCGAAGGTCGCCAGCGACGACACGCCCTGCCCCACTCGCTGCACCAGCGCCAACACCGCCGGTCCTTCGTCGAGAAAGGTCTGCTTCAGGCCGCGTGGCGCGGCAAATGACAGCGCCGCTTCCATCATGCGCAGGGCGGCGTGCTCATGGCCGCGACGCTCCAGCGCCAGCGCCAGCAGGATGCGAATGCTCAGCGCGCGGCGCAGGCGATCGCTGCCGAGCGCCCGCTCCAGCTCGGCGGCAAGGCACTCCACCAGCCCGTCGTCACGGCCTTCGGCCAGCGCCAGGCGTGCGCCGAGCAGTTCGAAACTGTCGCTGTCGCTGGGCAGGAAGGCGTAGCGGCGAACCTGCTCGGTGCCGCGCTGTTCGGCGGCTTCGTCGAACAGCGCACGGGCCTGGGCCAGGTCGCCACGGCTGAAGGCGCAACGGGCCTGCTCCAGTCTCGCGCAAATGACCATGCGCGGCAGTTGCCCGTCACGGCCCAGGCACTCCAGCGCCGCCAACACCTCCAGCGCCGCGCTGCCCTGTTCGTGGTTCAGCAGGATCCGCGCATAGAGCTTGTGGGCAAGGATGATCTGGTCCAGCAAGCCGGTCTGGCGCAGCAGCGGCAGGTGCAGTTCGAGCAGTTGCCGAACCTCGTCGATGCGGCCGCTTTCGTACAGCGCCAGGGCTTGCAACGTGGCAAGCAAGGAATTGCCGTGGGAAGGCGTCTGCTCGCCCGCCAATTGTTCGCGGGCCTGACGCAACCAGTTTCGGCTTTGGTCCGGCTCGCCACGCAGCAGCGCGCCCATGGCCAGGATCGCCCGGGCATAGGCGCCGACGAACGCGCCGGACTGGCTGTCGAGGGTGTCCAGGCGCCGGGTCAGCCAGTCCTCCACCGCTTGCAGCTCGCCATCCAGCAGGTGCAGCAGCGCCCGGGTGCACTGCTGCACGCCGCTGGCGAAACCACCTGCGTCCGCCTCGGCGCGACGCAGGTCGGCTTGAGCCAGACCGAGTTGCACCTGGTCGCGCATGCTCAGTGAGGTCAGCTCCAGAGCGCAGAGGTCTGCGTCCAGCTCGCCATCCCGGGGGCCGGCGCGCAAGCGCGCAACCATCGCCAAGGCGCCGGCCTGGTCGTTGCTGAACAGCAAGGCCCAGGCCAGGGTCAGTTGCAGGCGGGGGATACTCTCCAGCAGGCCGGCGGCGTCCAGTTCGCCGAGCCAGCGACTTAACGAACGCATCCGCCCCTGACACAGCAAGCTGTGCCCATGACGCTGTAGCAAACCCAGCAGCAACGGTCGATCACCCAGTTGGTAAGCCTGTTCCAGTGCTGGCTCCAGGCGCTGCAGGTCGAGCAGGGTTTCTAGCGCGGCGCGGCGCAGTTCCCTGACCCGCAGCGGAGCGTCCCGCCGGTGCTGGCGACGCAGGGTTGCCAGCAATGGCCGCGGCAAGCGCGTGCCGCCGTCCAGCAACAGACCGTGCTCATGAGCAAGGCCACGGATATGGCCCTGGCTGTCGCAACGCCCGCGCACCCAGTCGAGCAATTGCGCCTGGACCCGGCCCACGGCGCTGGCCTCGAAGGCAAAGCGCAACAACGCGGGGCCGAGGTCACTGAACAGTTCTTCCTCGAACCATGCCTGCAGCATGTGCTCGGCATCCAGTGAACCGTCCTCGACATCACTGGCGCAGAGCAACGCCAGCACCGCCGGCCAGCCTTCGCTGAAACGCCACGCCGCCATCAGCGCCGCAGCGTCCAGCGGCTGGCCATGCCGGCTCAGGGCCTGGCGGAGCTCTTGCGGGGTGAACAGCAGTTGTCCCAGTTGTAGCGGCTCGCCGGGTTCGCTGGCCAGGCCGAAGTGATGCAGCGCCAGCTTACGCCGGCTGGCGATCACCAGCTTGCCTTGGGCCGGCAGGCTGCTCAGACACTGGCGCAGCACCGAAGGATCGGTGCGCCCGAGCAACTGGTCGGCATCGTCAATAAAGATCACGAACGGCGCCCGCCCACGGTCATGCCCGCACAGCCGGGAAAACAGCGATAACAGGGAGGCTCGCAGGGAGGTGTTGCTCAGGGGGCTGGACGCCAGCGAGAGCCGGGCAGTCTGCAACTGCCCGGCCATGGCCTGGAACGCCTGGTCCAGCAGCACCGATTTGCCGCTGCCGGCGGGACCCTGGATAAAGCTCACCCGCTGCCGGCGGATCTGCGCCAGCAAGGGTTCCAGCAGCCGCGGCCGCTCGATCAGGCGCAGCGTGAGAGGCTCAGCGAAAGACGATGAAGGCATTTGCACGGGCCCTCAGTTAAGTGCACCGACCCCCGTGGTAGAGCGTCGATGCCTGGACTGTTCTTATTGTTTTGGAAACGGTGCCTAAGCTAAACCTAACGCATATAGATTGGCAACCCCTGACGCTCTGCCAAGGTTGCAGATCAGGGAAATACGGGAGCGCGCTTGCCAAGAAACGCAGCCACACCTTCCTGGAAATCCGCGTGAGCGATCAGTTCGCGCTGGCGGTCGGCTTCGTACTGCAATTGCTCGGCCAGGGAATTGCGTTCGGCACAGTCCAGCGCGCTTTTCAGTTCCGCCGCCGAGTGACGAGGCGAAGCCGCCAGGCGCCCGGCCAGTTCCAGGGCGGTGTCGAGCAGTTCGGCGTCCTCGACGCAGGCCCAGATCCCACCCCATTGCGCCAGTTGCTCGGCGCTGATGCGCTCACCCAGCAACAGCGCCGCCCGCGCCCGCGCCTCGCCCAGCAAGCGCGGCAACAGCCAGGTGGCGCCAAGATCGGGGACGATGCCCAGGCGCGGCGCGAAGGGCATGAGAAAACTCGCCGAGCGCCCCGCCACCACCACATCGGCGGCCAGCGCCAGGCTCGCCCCGGCTCCGGCGGCAATGCCGTTGACCGCCGCCACCACCGGAATCCGCGACTGGCGGATATCAAGAATCATCGGGTTGGACTGCTCGACCATCGCCCGGTAGGTGCTTTCAGCTTGGGCGCGGCCATCGCCTTTCTGGCTGATATCGCCGAGATCGGCGCCGGAGCAGAAGGCCCGGCCGCTGCCGGTGATCACCAGCGCCCGCACGTCGCCTTGGGTCTGCAGGTGTTCCAGCACGGCACGGATCTCGGCCTGCATCGGCGCGCTCATGCCATTGAGTTTGTGCGGCAGATTGAGCGAGAGCAGCGCCACAGCGCCGCGGGTCTCGTAGGTGATGTAGCTGAAGGGTTGGTGCATGGTCAGAGGTCCTTTCATCAAGTTCGCGGGTCGCCCGGATCGGCGCCCCCGTCATGGAAACGGCCACCCTCGCGCGCCAGGGCCCGCAACAGTGGCGGCGGCGCATAGGCGTCGCCGAGGTGGCGGTAGTGTTCACAGCGGGCCAGAACCCTGGCCGCGCCCAGTTCGTCGGCATAGCGCAGAGCACCGCCGCGCCAGGCGGGAAAACCGATGCCCAGCAGCAGCGCCCGGTCCAGTTCGGCGGCGCTGGCGACGACGCCTTCCTCCAGGGCGTGCACTGACTCGACGATCATAGCCAGCATCAACCGCTCGATGATCGCGGCGTCGGACAGTTCATTGGTCACCGGACCAATGTGCTCGGCCAGCAACTGCCGCGCGGTCGGGTTCACTTGCCTGGCCGGGCGGCCATCGCTGTCCGTTTCGTGCAGATAAAACCCGGCGCCGCTTTTCTGTCCGAGCAGGCCGGCGGCCAGCAGAATACGAATGGCATCGTTGGCGATGCCCGGCATGCGCTGCGGATAGCCGGCGAAAATCAGGTCGCAGGAATGCGAGCCGATATCCAGCCCCACCACGTCCTCCAGATACGCCGGCCCCATGGGCCAACCAAAGGCTTCGGCGACCCGGTCGACCCGGGCGAAATCCGCCCCGTCGGCCAGCAGCCGCAGGAAGGCGTGCATGTAGGCCATGAGAATGCGGTTGACCAGAAAGCCCGGCCCGTCGCGTACCACGATCGGCACCTTGCCCATGGCCAAGGCCTGCTTGATCGCGGTCTGCACGGTGTAGTCGCTGGTCAGGCGACCGCGGATCACCTCCACCAGCGGCATCACCGGGGCCGGGTTGAAGAAGTGCAGCCCGGCGAAGTTATCCGGGCGCTGCAAGGCCGCGGCGAGGTCGTCGATGCGCAGCGACGAGGTGTTGCTCAGCAGCACCGCATCGGCACCCACCAGTCCTTCCACTTCCCCCAGCACCTTGTTCTTGATGCCGAGGTTATCGACCACCGCCTCGATCACCACGCTGGCGCGCTCGAAGCCCTGGTAATCCAGTTGTGGATGGATCGCTGCGGCGATATTAGCCGCAGCCTCCGGATCAAGACGCGCCTGCCCGACCTGCCGGGCCAGCAACCGGCGAACCTGGGCCATGGCCTGATCCAGCGGCGCCTGGCGCACCTCCTTCAGGCGCACCGGCAGGCCATTGAAGGCACAGGTGTAGGCGATGCCGGCGCCCATCACGCCAGCACCGATCACACAGGTTCGCACCAGCAGGCCATTGTCGGCGGCGAAGGCATCGCCGCGACGGGGATCGAGAGGAAATCCGCTCATCCTGGACCCGCCTTACGCCGACAGCAGGCTGGGGTGGAAGCTCTGTCCCGCCGTGGCCCGATGGCGCAGCCACGCCGAAGGCCGATAACGCTCGCCCCAACGCTCGGCAAGGGCATCGCACTGGGCGACGAAGGCGCCGGCGCCCAGCGTGTCGATGTACGACAGCACACCGCCCGTCCAGGTCGGGAAGCCGATCCCCAGGGTCGAGCCGAGGTCGGCGTCCGCCGCTTCGCTGACCACGCCCTCTTCCACGCAGCGGGCAGCTTCCAGCGCCTGAATGGTCAATACGCGAAGGCGAACTTCCGCCAACTCCGGCTGGTGCTCCGCCACCGGCCAGTGGCTGGCAAGGCCGGGCCACAGATGCTTGGCGGAGCCTTCCGGGTACTCGTAGAAACCACCGCCGGCGCGGCGCCCCGGCCGTTGCAACTCGTGGACCATCGCCTTCACCAGGTCGATGGCCGCGCCGCGCTGGAAGCGCTCGTCAAGGTTCAGTTCGAGGGCCTGGCGATGCACCTTGAGCTGCAGTTCCAGCGACACCTCGTCGGCCACCGCCAACGGCCCCACCGGCATGCCGGCCTGGCGCGCGCCCTGTTCGATCAATTGCGAGCTAATACCCTCCTTGAGCATCAGGAAACCTTCGTCGACGTAGCTGCCGAACACCCGGCTGGTGAAGAAGCCCGGGCTGTCGTTGACCACGATCGGGGTTTTCTTCAACTGACCGATGAAGTCCAGCGCCCTGGCCAGGGTCGGGTCGCTGGTAGCGCGACCGCGGATGACCTCCACCAGTGGCATGCGCTCCACCGGCGAGAAGAAATGCAGGCCAATGAAGTCCCCGGGGCGGGTGACAGCCTCGGCCAGCAGCGAGATCGGCAAGGTCGAGGTGTTGCTGGCGAACAACACGCCCGCAGGCAGCACCTCGACGGCACGACGGGTCACTTCGGCCTTGATTGCCAGATCCTCGAAGACCGCTTCGACCACCAGCTCGGCGTCGGACAGATCTTCGTAAGTGGCGGTCGGACGGATCAACGCCAAAGCCGCGTCGGCCTGCTCCTGGCGCAGCGTGCCGCGCTTGACAGCCTTGCCCAGGTCGCCGGCGATACGCTGGTGAGCCGCGCGGGCCTGGTCCAGGGACGCGTCCAGCAACACCACGCTCATCCCGGCCTGCGCCGCGACCTGGGCGATACCGGCGCCCATCTGCCCGGCGCCGAGCACCGCGATACGGCTGAACCGCACCCGCTCCAGGCCTTGTGGACGACGCGAGAGTTTCTCGGCGGCGGCCTTGTTGATGAACTGGGTGCGGATCAGATTGCGTGCCACCGGGCTGGTCAGCAGTTGTGCGAAATAGTTGGCCTCGATGCGCAGGCTAGTGTCGATGTCCACCTGCAAGCCTTCGCCGACACAGGAAAGGATCGCCAACGGCGCCGGGAAATTGCCCCGTGAGGCCACATGGGCCTGGAGGATTTTCGCCGTCAACGGCCCGTTGGGATACGCCAGTTGGCGCAGGTCAGCGGGTTTCCAACCTTTGCGGTCCCAGGGCTGGCTGGCCTGCGGATTGGCCAGCACCCAGGCCCGGGCCTTGGCGATCAGTTGCGCAGGTTCGGCCAACGCGTCGACGATGCCCAATTCCAGCGCTCGCTGCGGCCCCACCGGTTTGCCTTCGAGCAGCAACGGCAGGGCCTGGGCCACGCCGATCAAGCGGCTCAGGCGCTGGGTGCCGCCGCCGCCGGGCAACAGGCCGACGCTGACTTCCGGCAAGCCCACCTGGGCGGCAGGATCATCCGCCAGCACGCGGTAATGGGTGGCCAGGGCCAGCTCCAGACCGCCGCCGAGGGCCAGCCCGCCGATGGCGGTGGCCACCGGCTTGCCACAGGTTTCCATGCGCCGGGTCAGGCGTTGCAGGCTGGCGCTCTGGTCGCGGGCCTGGACCTTGGTGGTACCGCGTTCGAAGTTCTTCACCAGTTCCAGCAAGTCGGCGCCGGCGATAAAGCCACGGGCCTTGGCCGAGTGGATCACCACGCCCTTGACCGCCTCATTGCCGGCCAGTTGGTCAAAGACCGTGGCCAGCTCTTGCTGCAGGTCTGCGGTGAGGATGTTCAGGCTGCGTCCCGGAACATCGATGCCGATCAGGGCGACGCCGTCGGCATCGATCGTGAGAGTGAGGTTATGCATGATCATCATCCTTCAGAGCCGTTCAATCACGGTGGCGGTGGCCATGCCCGCTGCCGCGCACAGGGTGATCAGCGCGCGGCGGCCGCCGCGGCGTTCCAGTTCATCGAGGGCGGTGCCCACCAGCATCGCGCCGGTGGCGCCCAGGGGATGGCCGAGGGCGATGGAGCCGCCGTTGACGTTGATCCGGTCGTGGCCGACGCCGGTCTCGTGCATGAAGCGCATCACCACCGAGGCGAACGCTTCGTTGACCTCGAACAGGTCGATATCGTCGAAGCCCAGGCCCAGGCGTTGCAGCAGCTTCGCGCTGCAGGGCGCGGGGCCGGTGAGCATGATGGTCGGCTCGCTGCCGATCGACTGGAAACCGAGGATCCGGCCGCGTGGCCTGAGCCCGTTGCGCTCGCCGTAGGCACGGCTGCCGACCAGCACGGCACTGGCGCCGTCGACAATGCCCGACGAGTTACCGCCGGTGTGCACGTGTTCGATGCGCTCGACCTGCGGGTAGCGTTGCAGGGCCAGGGCGTCGTAGCCGCTTTCGCCCATGGCGGTGAACGCCGCCTTCAGCCGGGCCAGATCAGCGACGGTAGTGCCGGCGCGCAGGTGTTCGTCGCGGGCCAGCACGACCTCACCGATGACATCGCGTACCGGGATCACCGAGCCGTCGAAATAGCCCGAAGCCCAGGCATGGGCAGCGCGACGCTGGCTTTCCACGGCGAAGGCGTCGATGTCTTCGCGGCGGTAGCCATCGAGGGTGGCGATCAGGTCGGCACCGATGCCCTGCGGCGTGTAGTACGACTTCCAGTTGGTCTGCGGATCGGCGTACCAAGGGCCGCCATCGCCGCCCATCGGCGTGCGTGACATGGACTCGACACCACCGGCGACCACCGCCTGGGCCTGGCCGCTGGAAACCACTGCGGCGGCCAGGTTCACCGCCTCCAGCGCCGAAGCGCAGAAGCGGTTGATCTGCTGGCCCGGCACCTGCTCGGCGTAGTCGGCGACGATGGCCGCAAGACGCGCGATGTTGGCGCCCTGCTCGCCGATGGGCGCCACGCAGCCGAGGATCACGTCGTCGATCTGCGCGGTGTCCAGGCCATTGCGTTGGCGCAGCGCGACCAGGGTCTGCGCCGCCAGCTGGACAGGGGTGATTTGCGCCAGGGCGCCGTCGGAGCGACCGCGTCCCCGAGGCGTGCGGACATGGTCGTAGAGATAAGCGTCAGCCACGAGCGACTCCCGTTCAGTAAGAAAAAAGCTCGCGAAAAACCGAGCCGTCGGCAGCGATGGTAGTGAGGCGAAAATCCTTTGCCGTCGTCGCTTCCGACGATTTGGCGCAGCGAGCGACAGGGAAAGCAGCTTGTGTTGATTCGCGTCAGACGCCGCGACGACCGGCCAGATCGGGGCTTGTATTTAGCGGGAACGCGAAATAACCTAACAACATTAGGTAAATCGTGATTCCCCTGCAAAACCCTTCGAAAACAACAAAAAGGACCCCGCCATGAGCGTTGAAACCCAGATCCGTTACCAGCGTTTGAATGACCTGACAGCCAGTCAGATCGAAGCCATCCGCGCCATCCCGGCCCACGACGAAGCCACCACCCCGGTGATCGAGGCGACCCGTCCCACCGCAATGTTTCTCGACGACGCGGTGTACGCCAGAGAGCAGGAAAAAGTCTTCCGCCGCCTGCCGGTAGCCATCACCGTCTCGGCCATGCTGCCGGAGGCGGGCAGCCTGCTGCCGCACGATGCCTACGGTGTACCGCTGATCGTCTCCCGCGACCGCGAGGGTGTGGTGCACGTGTTCATCAACGCCTGTATGCACAAGGGCTCGACCCTGGTACCCGGTTGCGAGCCACAGAAAAGCGCGCGCATCACCTGTCCGTACCACGCCTGGTCGTGGAAGCTCGACGGCAACCTCGCCGGGGTTGCCCGCGCCGAGACCTTCGCCTGCCTGAACAAGGAAAAACGCAATTTGGTGGAATTGCCCAGCAAGGAAGCCGGCGGCATCATCTGGGCGATTCTCGACCGTGACGCCGAGGGCGATTTCAGCCTGCTGGGCGACGACATCCTCGCCGACCTCGACGCCCTGGCCCTGAACGAGCAGCACCTCTACGGGCGCAAGACCTTCCACCTCGAGTCCAACTGGAAACAGGTGATCGAACCCTTCCTCGAGGGCTATCACGTGCAGCGCCTGCACGCCAAATCGGTGGGCCCGTTGTTCGCCGACGTGCCCACGGTGGTCACCCGCATGGGCGACCATTTGCGGCAGATCTCCGGCAAGGTCGAATTCGCTCCCGACGGTCTGGAGAACGAAAAGAACATCCACAAGACCATCACCCACGCCTACCTGCTGTTCCCCAACACCGTGCTGATCACCAGCCCGTACTACATGAGCGTGATGATCGTGATCCCCACCGAAGCCGGCAAAACCCAGGTGGACTACCACATGCTGACCCTCAACAAGGCCGACAACGCCAAGTCCGAAGCGCTGTACAAGACCTCCTACGACACCGTGCTGGGAGTGTTCGGCAACGAGGATTTCGTCGCTGCCGAGTACTGCTGGAAAGGCCTCAAGACCGGCGCGCTGGACAACATCGACGTGGTCTATTCGGGGCTCGAACACTGCATCCTGATGCAGTACGAAACCCTCGAAAAACACATGAATTGAGCGCCGCCCTGCCCGCCTCCCGCGGGCAGCCCGCACCCTCGTGAGGGAGAGCCCATGCAAGCCGTCGCCATTCATCACCCCGAAGCCACGCGCCGGGCCATCCAGAAGCACGGCCCTGGCCAAGCCGTCACCTTTCGCCGCGTGCACCTGCTCGAACGCTTCAACCAACAACCACTTCGGGCGCTGACCCTGGTTCATGCGCCGATGGGTTTCGGCAAGACCACCCTGCTCCGGCAGTTCTTCGAGGAACGCTCGGCACGCCGGGCCTGCGCCTGGTTGACCTTGTCGGAGCGGGACAATGACATCGGTCACTTCCTCCAGCGCCTCGAACGCGCCTTCGCCCTGGAACCCGCGTCCGGCAGCAACCTGTTCGAGCGCATGGAACAACTGCTGTTGAGCGCACCGATCTGCCTGTTCCTCGATGAGTTCGAAGCCATCAGCAACGAAGGCATCCTCAGCTTGATGCGCGAGTTGCTCAAACGCATCGGGCCCGAGAGCGAGGTCATCATCGGCTCGCGCACCCTCCCAAGCATCGGCGTACCGCGTCTGCGAGCCCAGGGCGCGATCCTGGAGATCACCGCGCACCAACTCAATTTCACCCACGAGGAAACCCAGCGGCTGTTCCAGCAGCGCCCCGGCCACCACTTGAGCGACGCGCAAATCACTCTGCTGCACCGCAAGAGCGAAGGCTGGCCGGCCTTTCTTGGCCTGTTCTGCGCCACGGTGCAAGGGCCGCTGAGCGACGCTGAATTGTTGCAACGCTTCGGCGACGGGCGCGCCTCGATGACTGAAATGGTGTCGTTGCGGGTACTCGCCACCCTCGCCGAGCCCGTGCGGGAATTCCTGCTTGCGTCCTGCGCCCTCGACGAATTCGACGCCGACACCTGCGACCACGTCCTGCAACGCCAGGACAGCGAAGCCATGATCGCCTGGCTGGAGAAACACCAGTTGTTCATCGTCCGGGTCGATCCGCAGCACAAGACCTGGCGCTACCACAGTGTGTTCGCCACCGTGCTCAAGACCGCTGCCTGCGCCGGGCAGCACCGCGATATCCAGCGCCGCGCCGCCGACTGGTATCAGCGACGCGGGCGCCCGATCCTGGCGATCAACCACTACCTGCAGGCCGGTTGCATCGACGCGGCGGTCCGGTTGCTGGAGGCCCTGTCCCCCGAGCTGCTGGTGCAAGGTCGCGCGCGCCTGCTGCTGCGCTGGCTCGATCAGCTACCCGATGAGCAATTCGGCAACCACCCGCGCCTGACCCTGACCATGGCCTGGGCCCTGGGCCTGAACCGCCGTCACGACGAAGCGCTGCGCTACCTCGCCAACCTTCGCGACTTTCCCGACCTGCCCGCGGAACTCAGTCGCCAGATGCCCACCGTGCGCGCGGTCAGTCTGAGCATGGCCGACCGCACCCATGAAAGCCTCGACCTGGCGCAAATCGACAGCGACCCGGCGGAAGGCGAACTGGACTTCCATCAGTTGGTGCTGATGCACATCGTGATCTACGCGCTGATTGCCCGGAATGATTTTGCCATCGCACGCAGGCATCTGGCGCGGATGTCCTCGCCACAGGTGCGCCAGTCCTCGTTCAACCAGGCGCTGACCATCACCGGCAGCGGCTCACTCGACCTGATCCAGGCCCGCCTGAGTACCGCCCTCAGCCAGCTCGGCGGCGAACGGCCGAACCACTCGCCCTACCTGCAACGGGCCAGCCTCAGTGATGTGACCTTGGCCATCGCCCTGTACGAACGGGACGAAACCGCGCGCTGCCTGCAGGTGCTGACCCGGGTAATGCCACTGATCGCCGAGAACGGCACCCCGGACCAGTTGATCCAGGCTCACCTGCTGGTCTCGCGGATCCACGCCATCAACGGCGCGCCGCAACTGGCCAACGAATACCTCGACGAACTGGATTCACTGGGCAGCATCCACGCCATCCCGCGGCTGAGCAGCGCCGCCTGGCTCGGTCGGGCCTGGGTGGCCTGGCGCCAGGGCGACCTCACGGGCGCCAGCTATGCCTGCCGGCGTTCTACGGTGCAGTTGGGCCAGCAACAATCCGGTGTGCTGGTGGCCTGCGTCTACGATGCCGACTGGGCGCCGATGATGAGCCTACGCCTGGCGGCCCATGGCGCCCCGGCGGCGCAGACGATCGAACTCCTGCGGCAGGCCGTGGACGCCGCCGACGCGGTGGGCCGGGTGCGCCGGGCCCTGGAGTTGAAGATGCTGCTGGCCCGAGCCATGCTCGGCAGCGGCGACGAAGCAGGGGCACTGCGGGTGCTGGAGGCGCCGCTGCGCCACGCCATCAGCGAAGGTTATTACCGGGTCTTCCTGGACGAAGGCGAGCAGCTCTGCCAACTGGCCAGCCAGTGGTGCGAGCGCAACCGCGCGACCTTGCGCGGCCAAGACTCACTGCTGGAGCGCTTCATCGCCCGGCTCGCGCCGCTGGTGAATTCGGCGGCGGAGATGGCCAAGGCGCAGATCAGCCTGTCGCAGCGGGAGTTCGAAGTGCTGGCTCTGCTGGAAACCGGGATGCGCAACAACGACATGGCTGACCGCCTGTTCGTCTCGGAAACCACGGTGCGCACCCACTTGCGCAGCATCAGCGCCAAGCTGGGGGCGCGCAGCCGTACCGAAGCGGTGTCGCTGGCGCGGCAGATGCAGTTGATCTGAAGGACCCCATCGCTGGTATGTCAGCGATGGGGTCCGACTTTATCCCTTCCGATCATCCAACCCCAACCCACGCCCGATGATCTCCTTCATGATCTCGCTGGTCCCGGCGAAGATCCGGGTAATCCGCGCATCCCGGTACATGCGGCAAATACGGTATTCCTCCATATAGCCCGCCCCGCCAAACAGCTGCAGGCACTCGTCAATCACCTTGCCCTCAAGCTCCGAGGTCAGCAGCTTGACCTGGGCCGCCACCTCGGCGCTCAGCTCACGCTTGTTGTGCAGCAGCACGCACTGATCGAGGAAGGTCTGCAGCGAGTCCAGTTGGCTGCGCAGCTCGGCCATCCTGAACCGCGAGTTCTGGAAGCTGCCGACGCTGCGGCCGAAGGCCTTGCGCTCCTGGATGAATTCCAGGGTCAGGTCGAAGGCGGTCTGGGCGCTGGCCAGCGACATCACCGAGCCGGTCAGGCGTTCCTCGGCCAGGCCCTGCATCATGTAGCTGAAACCCTTGGCGGGATCGCCCAGCACGTTGGCCTTGGGCACTTTCACATCCTGGAAGAACAGCTCGGCGGTGTCCTGGGCATCCAGGCCCATCTTGTCCAGCTTGCGCCCGCGGCTGAAGCCGGGCATGCCCTCTTCCACCAGGAACAGGCCGATGCCGTACTTGGCATCGGGTACGGTACGCGCCGCCACCAGCACCACATCAGCAATCAGGCCATTGGAGATGTAGGTCTTGGAGCCATTGAGCAGCCAGTGGTCGCCACGGTCCTCGGCACGCATTCTCATGCCGCCCAGGTCGGAGCCGGCGCCGGGTTCAGTCATGGCCACCGCAAGAATGCTCTCGCCGCTGATACAGCGCGGCAGGAAACGCGCCTTTTGTTCCTCGCTGCCGTGGTGACCGATATAGGGCGCCACCAACCGCGAATGCAGTTGCATGTAGAACCCGACCTCGCCGTAGCGCACGTTCTCTTCATAGAGAATCTGGTCGTAACGGAAATCATCGATCCCCAGGCCACCATATTCCTCGGGCGCCCACATCAACAGGTAACCCTGGGCGCCCGCATCCAGCCAGGCCTGCCGATCAACCCGCCCGGCCTCGCGCCAGCCCTCGGCCTTAGGGCCAATTTCACCCTGCACATAGCGGCGCACGCTGTCGCGGAACTGCTGGTGTTCTGTATCGAAAATCACACGCGGCATCATGACCACGCTTCTCCTTTCTTGTCGTTGTCGGAAGCTTGTCAGGCTCAGTACTGCGAGGCGGGCATGCGCACCACCAGACCGTCCATGTCGTCGCTGATCACCACCTGGCAACCCAGGCGGCTGGTGGGCTCGGGCTCGGCGACGCAGTCGAGCATGTCCCGCTCCATCGATCCGGGTGCGGGCACCCGGGCAAAATCGGCTTCGCTGAGGTAGCAATGGCAGGTGGCGCAACTGCAGGCGCCACCGCACTCGCCGAGAATGCCGTCGATGCCGTTGTTCAGCGCTACCTGCATAAGGTTGCTGCCCGCCGCAGCTTCGACTTCGAAAGACGCCCCGTCATGGGCGACAAAAGTAATGACTGGCATGGGCCGACTCCTTCAACTGAAACAGGCCTGGACATCGATGGACTCGTCCGCCAGCCGCGCCGGATCAGCGGACTTGCCCTGGGCGAGAAAACGCTTGGCGACGATGAAGTCCTTGGGACGGTTGATCGCGTCCACCGCCAGCAGCCTGTCGCCACGGAAGTAGAACGCGGAGAAGCTGCGACCGGCCTGGCTGTCGCCACGCAGCACCACCCGGTCGTATCCGCTGGACAAGCCAGCGATCTGCAACTTGAGGTCGTACTGATCGGACCAGAACCACGGCAACGCCGCGTACGCCGTGGCTTTGCCACAGATCGCCAGGGCGGCGATGCGCGCCTGGTCGCTGGCGTTCTGTACCGATTCCAGGCGCAGCCAGCTGTCGTACAGCGGATTGAAGTGACGGGTGCAATCGCCCACCGCGTAGACGTTGTCCAGCGCCGTGCGCGCATGTTCGTCGACGGTAATGCCCTGCTCCACATCGGCGAGGCCGAGCTGGCGGGCGAGTTCGACCGTGGGCAGTACGCCGATTCCCACCACCACCAGGTCCGCCGGCAGGCGGCGGCCGTCGGCGAGCAGCACTTCGCGCACCTTGCCCTCGCCGACGAAGCATTCGAGGCGGGCGTCCAGCACCACCTCGACGCCTTCTTCACGGTGCACCCGGGTGTAGAACGCCGAGACCTCTGGCGCAGTCACCCGCTGCAGGATTCGCGGCAGCGCTTCCAGCACCGTGACGTGCATGCCCTGCTGGCGCAGTGAAGCGGCGGTTTCCAGGCCGATGTAGCCACCGCCGACAATGACCGCGTGGCCACCGGGGCGCAGGTGTTCGCGGATGCGCAACACATCCTGGCGGTCGCGCAGGTAGCAGATGCCCGGCAGGTCGCCGCCCGGCAACTGCAGGCGGCGAACCTCGGCGCCGGTGGCGAGGATCAGGTGGCAGTAATCCAGTATCAGGCCGCTGTCGCAATACAGTCGGTTGGCCTGTGGATCGACGCGGGTGACACGGGTGTCCAGACGCACGTCGATGTTCTGTTTGGCATAGAAATCCGCCGGGCGGATCAACAACGCTTCGTCACTTTTGTCG
The DNA here is from genome assembly GCF_059579345.1 of Pseudomonas sp. FSO-7. NCBI lineage: Bacteria > Pseudomonadati > Pseudomonadota > Gammaproteobacteria > Pseudomonadales > Pseudomonadaceae > Pseudomonas > Pseudomonas sp. FSO-7. The sequence continues at coordinate 3,615,244 of NZ_CM184193.1, forward strand.
GCACAGAGAAATCCCTTTGACAGCGGCGGCCGGTGGTACGGCAGCAGCGGCTCTGCGCTGACCAGGGTGATCGCCCCGCTCCAGCCTTCCTGGCGCAGGTTGGCCGCAGCCTGGGCGCCGGCATGGCTGCCGCCGACGATGACGCAATGAGGTTCGGACATGTTTATTTCCTCGCGGCTTACAGGTCGTCGCTGGCGAACAGCGCCGAACTGACGGTGGGTGCGCCGGGGCCGCCAGCCATCAGGCAGATGCGAGCATCCGCCACCGGGTTGGTGGATTCGCCGCGCAGGCAGCGCACCGCCTCGATGGCAACGCCGATGCCGTGGACGAAGCCATCGGCAAAGTTGCCGCCGGCGGTGTTCACCGGCAGCTTGCCGCCGTCGGCGATCAGGTTTTCGTAGCGGATGACCTCGGCGACGTTGTCGTAGGTGCAAAAACCGTGGTCGATCAGCGAGGCCACACCCTGGGCGCTGAAGTTCTCGTAGAGCTGCACCACGTCGACATCCGCCGGGGTCACGCCGGTCTGCTCCCACAGACGCCTGGCAATCGGCTTGAAACCGGCCGAGGCGTAATCGAGGTCGTTCTCGCAGAGATCGCCCCAGCCCTTGTGCGCACCGTTGGCCACGCCCAGCAGGCGCACCGGCTTCTTGCGCAAGTCGCGGGCACGCTCGGTGGACACCAGCAGCAGCGCGCCGGCGCCGTCGTTCTCCCGCGAGCAGTCGAACAGGCGGAATGGATCGGCGATCAGCCGACCTTCGCGGTAGACCCCGATATCCAGCGGCTTGCCATAGGCAGTGGCGTGCGGGTTGCGCGAGCCGTGGTAGTAGGAAGCGCGGACCAGTTCCTCGGCCACCGAGGTCGGCACCTTGTGGTGCTCGTACAGGCGCTGGGCACGCAAGGCGCAGATCTGTGCCGGCGAAACCAGGCCGGCGCCGACGATATGGTCGTTGAGATGGTGACGCATCACCGCCGCCGACATGCGCCCGCTGTTGTCCTGCACCAAGGCGCGGAACACCACCACCGCAGTGGCCTGGCCGCTGATGATCGCCGCGGCGGCGATGCCGAAGGCCCCGGCAATGCCACCGCCACCGCCGCCCCACATCTGCGCGTTGAAACGCAGTTCGCGGGTGCCCAGGTCGGGCATCAGCCGCACCGGTTCGTTCTTGTCGTCGCCGTAGGAGACAAAGCCGTCGATCTGCGCCGGATCAAAACCGGCGTCGTCGCAGGCATCGATGATCGCCTGCACCAGCACGCCCTGTTCAGGCAGCGGCGCGGTGCCGCGCTTGTATTGACGCAGGCCGACACCCGCGACCGAAACCGCATCGAGCATTGGATTGGCGGGCATTTCAGACTTCCTCGGCAGATGAGTTGACAGGGCCGGCGCTCCAGCGCCAGGCCAGCAGGGCTTCGCCCTCGAACGTGTCGTGATACGGACGCCCCGTGACCGGCTGGCCGATCACGGGCTGCGCAGCACTGGCGTCCAGAGTGCCGAGCAGGCGTGTGCCGCCGGCATCGTCCAGCTCCACCACCACGCTGATGTAGGGAATGGCCAGCCCCTTCGGCGCGCCGAAGTCGTGCCAGGTTCGGGTCCAACTGTAAATTCGCCCACGCGGCACCAGCGCGTGCCAGCTCTGGCTCCAGCCGCCGCATTCACCGCAGCGCCAGACCGCCGGCCAGTTCCATCGGGAACAGCCGTCGCAGCGCTGCATTTTCAATTGCCCCTGGGCCAGCGCGGCCCAGTACTCGCCATCGGCACCAATACCTTTCACTGTTTGACTCCCTTGTTATTGTGGTGGCCCGCACGCAGGCCCCGGCGCAGGCGCCGTTCAGAGTCCCAGCGCGGTTTTCGCGAGGATGTTGCGCTGGATTTCATTGGTCCCGGCATAGATGCTGCCGGCCCGTTCGTTGAGGTAACGCAGCGGCGCCAGGGCCGCGAACCGCTCGCCATGGAAGCCCGGACCGCCATGGGCAATGCCGACGGCACCACCGGGGAATCCGGCCTGGGGCTGGAACGCCAGGCCGTAATGGCCGGCAGCGTCCAGGCCCAACTCGGTGACTGCCTGTTGCAGCTCGGTGCCGAGGATCTTCAGCACTGAGGCCGACGCCCCCGGAGAACCACCCTTGGCCAGGGCCGAGAGGGTCTGCAGTTCATACATTTCCAGCGCCCGGACCTGACACTCGACCTCCGCCAAACGCGCCATGAACAGCGGGTCCTCGGGCAGGCTGCGCCCAGCCTGCCCCGGTGCCTGCCGGGCAAAGCCCCGCAATTCACGCAGGCGCGCCAGCATCTGTGGCGCGTAGGCCGCGCCACCGCGTTCGAATTCGAGCAGGTACTTGGCGACGGTCCAACCTTCACCGATACGGCCCACGACCTGGGTCTTGGGTACCCGCACCCGGTCGAAGACGATCTCGTTCTGGATGTGCTCGCCGGTCAGCGAGACCATCGGGCGCACCTCAACGCCGGGGCTGCGCATGTCGATCAGGACGAAACTGATGCCCTTCTGCGGGCGATCTTCCCGCGAGGTACGCACCAGGCAGAACACCCAGTTGGCGACATGGGCGTGGGTGCTCCAGATCTTGCTGCCGTGGCAGAGCAGCGCGCCGCCGACATACTCGGCGGGCATCGACAGGGCCGCCAGGTCGGAGCCGGCTTCGGGCTCGGAATAGCCTTGGCACCAGAAATGCTCGCCGCTGAGCATGCGCGGCAGGAAGAACGCTTTCTGTTCGGCGGTGCCGAAGGCGATCAACGCCGGCGCACACATCTGCAACCCCATGGGCGAGGTGGGCGGCGCAAAGGCCTTGGCTTTTTCCTGGGCGAAAATATAGTGCCGGGCAACGCTCCAGTCGCAACCGCCGTGCTCCAGCGGCCAGGACGGCGCCAGCCAGCCTTGGGCGAGCAGCTTGAGCTGCCAGCGCAGGGCCAGTTGGTGGTCACCGTAGACGCTAGTCATCCAGCGTCCGGCAGCCCGCAGGTCATCGCTCAGCTCGCGCTCGAAAAACGCCTCCACTTCTTCGCGGAAGGCCCGCTCTTCGGCGGTCCACTGCAGGTTCATGAGGCGCTCCCCTTGCCGCCGTCCCAGCGCGGTGCGCGTTTCTCCGCGAAGGCTCGCGGCCCTTCAAGGACATCGGGTGAACGGAACAGGGCACGGGTAGCCGGGTAGCCGGTCTGGGCCTGATAAGCGACGCGCAGCTCGGGCGTTTCCAGGCCACGACGGACGATTTCCTTGGAAGCGCGGATCGACATCGGGCTGCAGGCGACAATCTGTTCGGCCCAACGCAGGGCCGTGGGCAGCAGTTCGGCGGGGCTGGCGAGTTCGTTGACCAGGCCCAGTTCCAGCGCTTCGTCGGCGCTGACGTGGCGACCGGTGAGAATCATGCCCATGGCTTGCTGGTAGCCGATCTGCTGCGGCAAGCGCAGCAAACCACCCGCCAGGGCAGCGAGCCCGACCTTAGGCTCGGGCAAGGCGAAACTGGCGTTATGGCTGGCGATAATCAAGTCACACGCCAAGGCAATCTCGAAACCGCCGCCCATGGCCAGGCCGTTGACGGCGGCGATCACCGGTTTGTTCAGATCGAAGCGCGAGGTCAGCCCGGCAAAGCCGCTGACGGGTACTTCCACCTGCTCGCCGCGGGCCATGACGATGGCGGTGTACTTGAGGTCGTTACCGGAAGAAAACGCCCGCTCACCGGCGCCGGTGATGATCGCTACCCATTGCTGCGGATCGGCGGCGAAGTCATCGAAGATCTGCGCCAGCTCGGCGTTGGCGTCACGGTGCAAGGCATTCATCTGCCCCGGGCGATCGATGGTCACCAGGGTGATCGGCCCGCGCCGCTCGACGCGAGTGAAGCGCAGCGCCCGCGGGCGGGCTTCGGTGTCCAGGCGCCAGCACGATTTGCCGAATACATCTTGATAAAGGTGGCCGCTACGGCCAATGGCGTTGTGAGTCTCCGACAGCAATACCGCCATCGCCTCCTCGTCATCGACGCCAACCCGCGCCATGGCTCGCGCGCCCTGCGGCGTACGCAGGATCACCACGCCCTGGCGCGGCTGGCCGTCGCGGTCGTGGAGCACGGTGTAGCTTTCGATGCTGGCGGGGCCGTGATAGTCGAGGTCGAGTGCCGGGACGGCGTCTTGTTGCGGCGCCGGTTTGCTGTCCAGCGACAGGGGCTGCGCCGGTGCGCGACGGCTCAGTACCAGCGACTGGTGTTTGGTGACGAAACCGCCCTGCCCGTACAGCAAACCAAGGTCCGACGGTGCGTCTCGCAAGGTCCGCACCATGGCGCAAGTGGCGTGGCCCATATAGTTGTTGAGCGGCCCGCCGAAAAAACTCAGGCCGCCACAGACCGTCGGCGCCGGCCCATCGGCGGGATCGAGGCCAAGGTTTTCCAGGGCCATCTTCACCACCACCGGGAAGCAGCTATACAGCTCCAGATGCTGGAAAGCTTCGCCCTCGGCCAACGCCGAAGCCTCCTCGAGCACCGCTTCCTGGGCAGGGCTGCGGCTGTAGTCGTCACGGTCGAGAAAGTCGTCGGCCTCGCTGGCCAGGGCGCCGCCCCAGACATACACCAGACGATCCTCTGCTACGCCCATCGCCCGCGCCTTGGCAAGGCTGGTGACCAATACCGCGCTGGCCTGGTTGACGTTGGGATTGGCGACCATCCATTTGCTGTAGGGCCAGCAGATCAGGCGGTTGTCTTCGCTGCGTTCGGCGATCTGTTCGGCGCTGGGTGCTTCACGGCGCCAGGCACTCGGGTTGCTCGCGGCGACCTGGGCAAAACGTGCCCACAGCCGCGACGAGTCGATATGCCCCTGGGCCGGACTGTTTTTTTGTCGGGCCTGCCAGGCCATTTCATAGAAGGGGTACATCTGCACCGGCTCGCGAATGCCCAGGCTGCGGGCTACGGGACGGGTGGCAATGGAGTCGTTGGCAAACCGGCAGGCACGCTCGCGGGAGGCGATGGGTGTCCAATCCAGCTTCAGCCCTTGGCGACGGGCCTTGCTGATGGAGCCCATGGCTTCGCCACCGACGATCAACGAGGTCAACTCCTGTCCGGCAGCGATTCGCAGTGCCGCTTCGTGGATCAACCGCACCGGGGTTTCACCGCCCATGGAGGCGTTGACCACGCGATCAGGCTGGATGCCCAGCCTCGCGCAGAGCGCCTTCGCCGGATCTTCATAGCGCCAACTGACCAGGCCGACCACTTCCAGCGACTGCACGTGCGACAGCAGTTCGGCGCCGCTGTCGGCATTGGCGGCACGGGCAGCGAGCTCCATCAGGGCGAGGGGTTCGAGGGCGTCGCGCACGTCATCGGGGCGATCGACGCATTCGCCGACCCCGATGATCACGGCGGTCGTTGCAGGATGGGACATCGGCAAATCCTCAAGGCGGTGGGGCTTGGCCCTTATTGTTCTTGGCGCCTCGGGACGATGGGGGATCGCACTCGGGACGTGCCATTTAATCTAACAGCAATAGATTGAATTTGAAAATACCCATCTTTCTGTCTTTGTTTTTAGCCACTATCGATAGACAAAGGCTGATTGACGGAGGATGTTTATCTAACTATTTTAGGTAAATGCCTGCTCATCCGGCGCGCTTGCGCCCCCCATGAAAAACAAGAACCTACAGGAACCCGAACCATGCCCTCACGCCTCACGCCCCTCATGACCATCGACGCGCAGTCCGCTGAATGCGCCAGCCAACTGAACGTGATCAACCCCGCCACAGGCGAAGTCATCGGTCACGCCCCGGATGCCGGCCAGTACGAACTGGACCTGGCGGTCGCCGCCGCACAGCGCGCCTTCCCTGGCTGGAAAGCCACGCCGCGCGCCGAGCGCCAGCAAGCCCTCCACCATTTCGCCAAACGCCTGGTTGAACATGCCGACGAACTGGCCCGGCTGTTTACCCTCGAGCACGGTCGCCCACTGAACCAGGCCAAGGAGGAAATACTCGGCGCCGCCCACTGGATTCGCGGTATCGCGCAGCTCGACACCCCCGTAGAAATCGTCGAGGAAACCGCCCAGCGCCGGGTCGAAGTGCACTACGACCCGCTGGGCGTGGTCTGCGCCATCGTGCCGTGGAATTTCCCGGTCCTGCTGGCCTCGTGGAAGATTTCCCATGCGCTGATCACCGGCAACACCCTGGTGCTCAAGCCCTCGCCCTTCACCCCGCTGACCACCCTGCGCCTCGGCGAGCTGACCCGCGACCTGCTCCCCGCCGGCGTGCTCAACATCATCAGCGGCGGCGATCACCTCGGGCCGCTGATGACCAGTCACCCAGGCTTCGCCAAGATTTCCTTCACCGGTTCCACCGCCACCGGCCGGCGCATCATGGAGTCGGCAGCCCGCGACCTGAAGCGCATTACCCTGGAACTTGGCGGCAACGACGCGGCCATCGTGCTGCCGGATGTGGATGTCGAGCAGATCGCGCAGCAACTGTTCATGGGCGCCTTCTTCAACAGCGGCCAGGTCTGCGTGGCGTGCAAGCGCCTGTACATCCATGACGCCATCTACGAGCAGTTGCGTGACCGCCTGCACCAGTTGGCGCAAAACCTGCCGGTGGGCGACGGCATGGTCGAGGGCAACGTCTTCGGTCCGATCCAGAACCTGGCGCAATACCGTCGAGTGCTGCAGATGCGCGACGAAGCCCGGGAAGCCGGCCTGACCCTGCTGGAGGGTGGCCCGGTGCCGGAAACCGGCTACTTCATGCCGCTGACGCTGGTGGACAATCCGCCTGAAGACGCCCGGGTCGTCACCGAAGAAGCCTTCGGCCCGATCCTGCCGTTGCTGCGTTTCAGCGATATCGACGAGGTCATCGCCCGCGCCAATGCCACCGAGTACGGCCTGGCGGGCGCAGTGTGGAGCAAGGACGTCGATCAGGCAGTGGCGATCGCCAAGCGCCTGGACACGGGCACCGTGTGGATCAACCAGAACCTGGAGTCCTCGCCGGGCGTTCCGCTTGGCGGCCACAAGCAATCCGGTTTCGGCGTGGAAAACGGCGTGGCCGGGCTGATGGAATTCGTCCAGCCGAAGTCGATTTTCATCCCCAAATCCGCCTGACCTACCCCAGTACGCCGCCACGACCCGCCGTAACCGGCCGGCCGCGGCGGCGCTTGCCCGGAGTACTCCCATGGATTCCACACCCCCCGTCACGCTACACACCGACCTCGCTGGCAAGGTGGCGCTGGTCACCGGCGCGTCCAGCGGCCTTGGTCGGCGTTTTGCCGTGGTACTGGCGGCCGCGGGCGCCAGCGTCATCGTCGCGGGACGCCGCGAACAGCGCCTGCGAGAACTGGTGACCGAGATCGAGCACGCTGGTGGCCAGGCCTTCGTCCAGGTCATGGACGTCCGTGATAGCCAGCAACTGCCAGCGGTGATCGAGGACCTGGTGCATCGTCACGGCAGCCTCGACATTCTGATCAACAATGCCGGCATCGGACGCCCGGCCAGCGCGTTGCAGACGACAGCCGGAGATATCGACGAACTGCTGTTCACCAACGTCCGCGCGCCGTTCGTGCTGTCCAGCGAAGTCGCACGGCACCTGATCGGCAGCGGCAGGCCGGGCAGGATCGTCAACATCGCCTCGGTGGGTGCCTTCCACTACAGCCCCGGCATGAACGCTGCGCTCTACTGCGCCTGCAAATCAGCGGTGGTACGCCTGACCGAAGCCCTGGCAATGGAATGGGCGCGCCACAGCATCAACGTCAATGCCATCGCGCCTGGCCTGTTCGAAACCGAGATGACTCAGGGCCAATTGCAGGAACATGCCGAGCGCATGCTCAGCCGCCTGCCCCGCCGCCGCGCCGGACAACCGGAGCAACTGGACAGCAGCCTGCTGTACCTGGTGTCGCCGCAATCGGAATTCGTCACCGGCATCTGCCTGCGGGTCGATGACGCACAGTACGCCCGCTAGGGAGCCCCCAATGAACAGTCCCCCCAAACCTGTTTCGCGCTTCTTCACCTCGCAGCGCCTGCAATTGCACTACGTCGAATGGGGCCACGCCGATGCCCCGCCCCTGCTGCTGATCCACGGCGGCCGCGACCATTGCCGCAACTGGGACCGGGTGGCCGAACACCTCAGTCGCGACTGGCGAATCATCGCCCCGGACCTGCGCGGCCATGGCGACAGCCAGTGGAGCAACAGCGGCCTGTACACCTACGACGCCTGGTTATGGGACTTGCTGGCCCTGACCGAACACCTGCGACTGGACCGCGCCACCCTGGTCGGGCACTCCCTCGGCGGCTACATCGCCTTGCGCTATGCCGCGGCGTTCCCCGAGCGCGTCCACAAACTGGTGTGCATCGAAGGACTGGGCCCGGCGCCCGAGGATGTCGAACGCAACCATCGCCGCAACAGCGCCGAGCGCCTGCGCGAGCAAGCGCTGTATCGGTTGAAACTGCCGGAGCGGCAGAGCCATCGTTACGACAGCCTGGAACAGGCGCTCGTCCACTTTCACAGCCGCAATCCCAACCTGAGCGCGGCCCAGGCCGAGCACCTCGCCAGCCACGGCAGCCGGCGTCTGGAGGATGGCCGCTACGCCTGGAAATTCGACGACTTCGCCCGCAAGCCTGCGCAGCTCTGGAGCAGCGAGGCGGAACTGGTAGAACTGATCGAGGCGATACGCTGCCCCGTCCTGCTACCGTGGGGCGAGGACAGCTTTTTCTCCCTGACCGACAACCAACGGCGCATCGACCACTTCAGCGACGCGCGGGTCGTTCTGTACGCCAATGCGGGGCACTGGCCGCATCACGACCGGTTCGAGGATTTCGCGCGGGAGGTGGCAGGGTTCGTAGCAGATAACGGGCACAATGAATGACGCTGTACCCACCAAACCAATGATGAAAAAAAGTAGCGATCTACGACTGCGGTTCCGCTGCCTCCGACAACACGAAGCTCATGTCATCAGTGACACTGCAGCAAACGCGTGTCTCTCTCGCCGCTCTCAGCCATGTGCTCCAGGCAATCCTGGACGATCAGGCTTGCCTCTTCCATGACAGCAACCTCCTTCAACAAGGTAACCGAATCGCCCTGTGCATGAGCACGCAGCGCCGCGAAGGCCGCGTCGTGGACTTTCTTGTGAGGACTGTCTGTATCGCGGTAGCCGGGTAGTTGGGCGTAGCTGGTCTTGCCCTCACCTTCGTAATACCACTTGCCAAGCCTGCAATGGGTATGGAGTGCAAAACTGGATTCGCTTCTATTGGAAATACCGAACAGAACCTTGTACACGCGAAACTTGTAAATCAGATGATCAACTTTCGCCAGCTCGCAGAAACTGCGCAACGCCGAGGCCTAGACCGTTTGTTCGCTGGTGGAAGACATACTCAGAAGACGTCTCATGGTATCCGCTGCGGCCTGCCCATCCTTGCTGAATGACGCTGAATGCTCTGCAAGGGAGGCGATCTGATCGCGACTGTCCCAGCTATCCACACGAATCTTCCCCACCAAGGTGGTGATTTCCGCAGTAGCCTCCGCAGTGCGCTTGGCCAGCTTGCGCACTTCATCGGCCACCACCGCGAAGCCACGCCCGGCGTCGCCTGCGCGAGCCGCCTCAATGGCGGCGTTGAGCGCCAGAAGATTGGTCTGGTCAGCAATCTCCTTGATCATTTGCAGTATTCCACCGACTTTCTGCGCCTGCCCATCAAGCTGTCCGATCTTGTGCGAGGCCTCTTCCGAAGTGCCTGCCAGTGTCTGGAGGTTGACCGCAATCAGGTCGATCGCATTGCGGCTATCCATAGAAATGAGCTGGGCCTGTACTGCGTGTTGCCGCTCATCGCCCATGGTCCCAGTCAACTTGGCGAAGGAGGACTGGGTCATCTCCAGCGAATGCGAAAAGGTAGCGAGATTGGCGGCCAGATCTTCGAACTTCTTGATACGACCGTGGCATTCGACAACCTGCTGTTCTGCTTGTGCGAGGCGACCATTGGCGGCCTCCAGATCATGGTTTGCAATCTCGAATGCTCGTTTCAAACGCTCAACCTCAGCGCCGCGTGAATCTGCCTTCTTCCACCATACTTTCATGCTGTACCTATATCGATCAAATTCCAGAATCGTGTCGTTCATCTGCATGCAGCCGCCAGCGTTCTACCTCATCGAACAATCGCGGTTGAAACCTGCCGCGCGCTCAAAACCGTCACCCGGATAGTTTCTCTGAACCTCCTTTTGTTGCCATGCCGTGGAGCAATGCATGGCGCATTAGTCCGGTATCAAAGGCAAAAAACCGGCTCAATGGCCGGTTTCTTTGTCATTCGTCAGGGTTCGGGCGGACTCGTTACGTACTGATCAATCCGCCAGAAATGCCTCCAGAATAGATGTCAGCCACTCTGGTCGATGTTCTTGGGCCGAGTGATTCGCAAATGGAAAATCCCTGGAGCACTGTCAGGGTGCTGTTGAACAGGGTTATCGGCGCCCATAGCTGGCGGCTCAAGTTTCCGGCCATACCGGCGTGTACACTGAATACCATCCGAGTCCATCTTGGTCTTTGTGAGAAATCGCCATTCGCGATCGCTCGCAAACCTGATGCAACTGGGGGCATAACTGGGGGCATATTTGAACTTTTCCTACCTGAAAGTATTGTCCTAGAGCCCAGTCAAAATGTTTTTTGGCGACCCGGATAGCCTGTAACAGATTCCACCGAGCTCCGAAAAAAGTGTTAACCCCATGTTGAGTGGCCTTAACACATCAGTCATTGAAACTGTCATGGCGCACTCAACAACAGATTGCAATCTCGGCCTCGCACCATCCGAGGCCAGACCGCTTACGCCTTCAGGCTAAGACCTTTTGTGACGTCACACTCTCCACTCAGGCTCAAACCAATTCGGCTAAAGATGCCGGATTGAAGCCCTTCAGATCCGCATAATCGCCCTTTTCCACTTTGGCGGCCCAATCCTTGTCACTCAGCAGAACACGTCCTACTGCGATCAGATCAAACTCTTCGCGTTCCATACGCTCGACGAGCCGATCCAGACTCGCCGGGGTTGAGCCTTGGCCGGCGAATGCGTGAGTCACATCATTATCCAGCCCGACCGAGCCGACGCTAATGGTTGTGGCTCCAGTGACTTTCTTCGCCCAGCCTGCGCAGTTCAGCCCGTTTTCACCATCAATTTCGGGAAACTCAGGGTCCCAGAAGCGTCGCTGCGAGCAATGCAGAACATCAACACCCGCCTCGACCAACGGTAGCAGCCAGTCTTCCATCAAGGCAGGCGTCTCGGCGAGGCGCACCCCAAAGTCCTGCTGCTTCCATTGGCTAACGCGCATGATGATAGGGAATTCGGGCCCGACCGCGTGACGAACTGCAGTCACGATCTCTGCGGCAAAGCGGGAGCGTTCTTTGATCGTCGGTCCGCCATAACGATCGGTGCGCTGATTGGTGCCGGCCCAGAAGAACTGGTCGATCAAATAACCATGAGCCCCATGGATCTCAACGGTGTCGAAACCCAGTCGTTTGGCATCCGCCGCGGCCTTGGCGAAAGCAGCAACTGTGTCTGCAATATCTTCTTCGCTCATTGCCACACCGCGCCGGTCGTTTGGCGAATCGAGGCCAGATGGGCTTTCAACCGGCGCATAAGGCTCCCAGCCGCTGACGTCACGCACTGCGCCGGTGTGCCAGAGTTGCGGCCCCATACGGCCCCCAGCCTTGTGAACAGAATCGATCACGTTCTTCCATCCAGCGAGTGCTGCTTCACCGTGGAAAAAAGGAATGCCGGAACCGTTACGTGAAGCGGGACGATCAACGACGGTCCCTTCTGACAAGATCAACCCGACCCGCCCCTCAGCCCGCCGCCGGTAGTATGCAGCGCTCCCTTCACCGGGGATGCCCTCCGGCGAGAACTGCCTCGTCATCGGCGACATGACAATCCGATTTTTCAGTTCAAGCGACCGAATGGAAAAAGGACGGAATAAAACGCTGGTATCAAGGTTTGACATTGGATGGACTCCCATTTGCTTTTGGAAGCCATATAAGTATATTTTGTAAACCAAATGTCAATTAGGCACTTAGAGTCGCCTAGGTATATATAAGGAAACTTCGATGCTGGAATTAAAGCCGCAATGTTTTTCATCGGAGTGCCCAAGCCGGGCGCTGTTCGACCAGATCGCAGACAAGTGGTCAATGATGGTTCTGGCGGTGCTGGATGACGGGCCGCATCGCTTTAACGCCATCAGGCGTCGCCTGGAGGGCGTCACTCAGAAGGCACTGACTCAGTGCCTGCGGCGCCTGGAACGAAATGGCCTCGTCTCGCGCAAGGTCATTTCGTTCTCGCCTGTGGCGGTCCAATATGAGATCACTCAACTGGGTCGAACACTGCAGCAGCCATTTCGCGAATTGCATAAATGGACGCTCGACAAATTGCCTGAGGTTGAAGCGGCCCGGTTGAAGTTTGATGAGGCTGCGGAGGTAAGCTGACGGGCGCCGTCACGCAAACTTTTGATCAAGGTCGATGAAACCATCGGCCCGCCAATCCCAATCCTGGGCGTCGGCGGCATCGGGGGCGGGTGCTCCACCGTATTCCATGGGCCGGTCGATATAGGCCGTCATCAGGCCACAATCCCTGGCTGCCGCAAGATCGCTGTGGTGGCAGGCCACCAGGCAAAGTTCATTGGGTTTCAGATCCAGCGCCCTTGCCGTGGAAAGGTACGCGGCAGGATCCGGCTTATAGGTTTGTGCGAATTCCGCCCCCAACAGCGCGTCCCATTGCAAACCGTTGTACCGGTTCATTGCGACCATCAAGGCCACATTGGCATTGGACAAGGTCACCACCGCAAAGCGTCGGCGCAGCAGGGCCAGCCCCTCGGCCACATCCGGCCAAGGGTCCAGGCGGCGCCAGGCATGGGCAAGCGTGTGCAATACCTCGGGGGCAACCTGGTCGACTTCCAGACCGTAAGTCGTCAACAGCTGGACCAGCGTCTCGTAGTGCAATGTGTCCAGGACAACGAAGCCTCCATGCCCCTTGATGCACTCGCGCAGCGCTGGCGAATACAACCGGCGCCATTGCATTGCAAATTCTGCGGGGCTGACAGCGGGCAGGTAGGTCGACACGAATGCACTCGCCTCACGTGCAATGCCTGAATGCCAGTCAACCACCGTACCGAACACATCAAATGCCAACGCTCGTGGAAGCGCCATTGGATGACTCCCTCTGGTATTTACGACCTCCTAGCAAGCCGGCCACTGAGGCGTTGGACGCCACCGGTGGGCTCAGTCCGAAACCACGCTGAGGCGTGAGTACTTGATGAGCTTAGCCTTATCCATTTTCAATCGCCATCGACTGATCTCCGCAATTCCGCCCCGACTTTCATCCACCGATACCGGTTTTAATGTTTCTTACCGCCACCATCAACTGTTGGTCTAACTCAATCAAGGGCTGACCGAAAAACCTCCTGAAAAGTGCGGTTGGCCGTACATCGTCCAGCAAATCGAAATGTCTTCCCAGCGCCCTTCCCGTGCGAATAATCAGGTTCGCAGTCCTCTTGTTGCCGGCGAATCCTCCATGGATCAGCATTTTCGTGGGCAGAACCGAGTGCTCTCGGGCCATTTCGATTACCCGCGCGCACAAATACACGCAGGTCAGGAATACCTGTTCATGCTCATCCCCCGCAATGAACTGCTCGCGTCCACCATTGAGGGTCGCTAATCCTTCTGCCCCACCGTGGGTGATTCGCTGGAGTTCCTCAAGATCGAAATTGACCAGGTCAAACTCGCTGGCTCGAAGTAGCGTGCAATACGACCGAGCCGTACCTGCAGCATGTCCCCTGACCTTTACTTGCCACTGCCTGAATTCAGTCAATTCGACGGCATGGCCCGCGGACTGGCTGCACTGCAGATAGTCATCGAGCACCTGCGCGATATTGACGCTGGTTGGCACCCAGGAACGACGGAGCCGGCCTCTTTCACGCCCGTAGCTGAGCCTGGGCGCCGTACGCTTGATCACCGATGTCGAGAAAAAACAGCGCAGGTCATAGCCAATCATGAAGAGCGCAGCCTCGAAACAATGACTGCGTTCTTGCAACGAACCGCTAAACATAGGCGCCCCGGCCAGGGTCGCCTGGATGATCCAACCAAGTTCCAGTTGGCTGCGCGCCCATGAATAGCTCTCTACAGCCTTGGAGAAGAATTGCGGCGACCTGGTAAAACCGAATGCACCAGGATCACGGATCTGCGCCCCGCGCGCGGCACCTGAAGGAAAACTGAGTTGCGCTGGCGTCTGTTTGTCTTGACGGTAAAGTGCATACAGCATGGCGATCGCCGCACCAACCCGGCTGTCGTAGATCGGCGCCCCCGTTCTGTCGAGCAGCGAGTGAATCTTGGTCAGCCCCGCATCGAAGCGCAGGATGCTGCTCTCATCCAATTGGGAAAGCTTTTGATTGGAATTCAGGTCAAAAAGCGGAATACGGCTATCGAGATATTGTACGAGCTTCCCATGACGACGAAGCTGGTGGAGAAAAGGTATAGCTCCGCGAACACCACCCCATTGCAATACCGCGAGGCAAGCATTGTAGGCAGCGCTATCGCACTTCAAAGTCAGTGCTGTCGTCAGTCGGGTACGAAGCAGATCGAGCGATGCCTTCGTGCTGATCCAGTCCGCGGACTTCACCCACTCCCCGGTCTGGTCGTCGTGCCAAGCACTTCCCCAACAGTACAGTGCGTGCACGTTTTCGATGCCCACGACCTGCTGGTTCAACCCGTCATCAACAAACCTGCTTTTCGGAAACCGTAGGTGCACAACAAGCCCGGGAAGCTCCACTTGAAGCCACTCGACAAAACTTCGCACATCCGGCTGTGCGAGAAAGGCTTTACGATCCATAGGCCTGCCAATGTCCCAAAGTAAAAATAACTGACGTGCCTGCTGCTCGCCAATGACCGGATCCATCCCGCGTCGTTAGCAAAACGAGACGAGTGCGCCAGGCTGCGGCGCAAGACTTACCCGCCGTAGCGACTACCTCGTCGCAGGCGGCAGAGCAGGACTGCTTGCCACGTCGCTGTTCTGATAAGCATCCCAAAACCACCACCCCAAGCGTTGTGAATACTCAGTCTGATAGTGCAGAACTTTGTCGGCCTTGCGTTGCAAATACTCCGGCGTGTTCATCCCAAACACTTCCATCGGATACTCGTCATCCAGATCATTCAGCCAGAAGTCAGGAATCGTTTTGTCGTCGCCATCGAAACGCAGCGGTTTTGAGAATTTACGCTTTTGCTCACGGAGCATCGCTTCAACCTTGCCCTCCAGACCGGAGTCCAAGGGAATCAGCATATCGCTCACGTGCATCAGAGCGACCTCGAGAACGTCGCTATAACGATTGTTATCTTGTCGCAATTCCAAAAACGCGATGGCAATGGTCTTGGCGCCCTTTTTCCAGGCATTAATCTCCCGACCAAAGCTTTTTTGAGCATCCGACCAAGTACGCCCGTTGAGGTACATCGTGGGCATGCCCTTACTGTTCATCAGCGAAAGGGTCTGAATCTGATCTACGGGCTCACCCTCAATGTGAGGCTTAAGCACACCGACGGTGACCAGCCTGTACTTGAGTCGACCGGCCTGTTTCACAATTGCAAAGTTTCGAGCTCCACACTTGGGCCCCTCTTGTGCTGGACACAAAAGAACGTTGTCTAGCGTCATTCGATGGGTCTTGATGTGTTCCGCCGTTTGCTTGAGCTTCCATTGAAGAATCGAGTCATCTCGCTTGCCTTCCATTTTGGGGAACCAGGTATTTAGATCACTGCGCGTCCACAGCAGATCCAGCAACCCCCGGAGCTTCATTGCCCGCTGTGTTCGCCCCGGCTTTTGAGGATTGAGTGGGAGGTCGACTTTGGCTTCGGCGTCATCGTTCTTCTTCCTGAGCTGAATCGCTTGAGAGAGACGAACAGTGACGTCATCCTCATTCCCCTCCACCACGACGCCCTCAACGTAGGATTGCAGCCCGGTCCGATACTCGGCATCGCTGAAAAAGCGACAATCCAAGGCATGCCCAGGGCCTGTGTTCGCATACCTTGCGAGAACGTACCGCTTCTGAACCTTGAGGTGTCGGATATTGAGGTGCTTTGAGCCGTTGCCTTTACATAAACACTTGGCCTGCTTGCCATGGGCATTTTTCAGCAGCAGTTGCCATTGATCGGCACTCTCGGCAAGCGTCTGGTATGTTTTCGTGCACGGGTATTTCGCACCCGGCACTTCCACGCTGTAAATCTCTGACATGTCGTCCCTTTCTTGTCGGCGTCGGATCCGCTGTGACGGTGAATAGTGAGGCAAAGCTTACGAAGTTGGCGAGAAGAAGCCTAGCCACCTCCATAAATCCTCGGTTTCATCCCCCTTGTACTGTCGACCCGCTCCCCAGCGCAGGCTCCTAAAGCTTATGACTCCCCAACACCAAATACCGCTGCGGCTCCACCTTGCGCAGTCGCGCCGCAAGAAACACACCCGCCAGCAAGGCCGCAGGAATGATCGCGCAGAGGCCGTATGACAAGGCCTTGCTCGCACCGGTCAGTACATCGAAATGCACCACCGCAATGACCAGGACCGCCAATAACGCCAAGCAAGAGAAACCGGGGAAAATCCACCCACGCCAGACCCCCAGCTTGAGTTCGGGATGGCGCTGGGCAAAGACCCAGACCGCTGCGGAAGTCAGCGCCATCAGCAAAATCACGCAAAGCGTCGCCAAGTTGGACAGCCAGGCGAACAGTTGCAGGATCGGATCGGCATCCATGGCGGCGAAAATCAGCACCACCACGGCGGAGATCAAGCTCTGCAACGCCGAGCCCATGTGTGGGCTCTGGTGCACGCGATGGGTGGTGCCTAACCGGCTGGGCAGCAAACCGTCACGGCCGATCGCATAGAAGTAACGGGCCGCGGCATTGTGGAACGCCAGCAGCCCGGCATAGATGCTGACCATGAACAGCACGCGGATGACCTGGGTCAGGTGCGGGCCGACGAAGTGGTCGGACATGCCATAGATAAACGTCGTCGGGTCCTGCAAGGCCTGAAGCGTGGAGACGATTTTGTCCGCCCCCACGCCGATCACCATCGACCAGACCGACAGCGCGTAGAACCCACCGATCAGCAAGACCGAACAGTAGGTGGCAATCGGGATGGTACGTTGCGGGTTCTTGGCTTCTTCGCCATAGATGGTAGTGGCCTCGAAACCGATGAACGCCGCGAAGCAGAACAGCAAGCCAATCGACGGCGTGCCGCTGAACACGTGACTGCGATCAAACGCATCGAGATTGATGCCGCTGTCGCCACCGGTCCTAAGAATGGCGAAATCCAGGAGCAGGATCGCCAGGTATTCGGCGATCACAATCACTGACAGCACCCGGGCCGACAGGTCGATCTTGCGATAGCCGAGAATCGCAACGCTGGCCATCGCCATCAGCGAGTACGACCACCAGGGCATTACCAGGCCGAATACGCTTTCCATCGTGCTGCTGACCACGCCCCCGAACATGCCATACAGCCCGACTTGCAGGATGTTGTAGGCAAGCATCGCCAATACCCCCGCCGCGCCACCGGCCAGGCCCCCCAGGCCACGGGAGGTGAACGCATAGAAACCACCGGCGTTGGTCACGTGCCGGGACATGGTGGTGTAGCCCACCGAGAACGCCAGTAACACCAGCAAGGCCAGGATCAGCAACGCCGGTGTGCCGGCGCCGTTGCCCAGCATGATGCCAATGGGAAAGCCGCCGGCGATGACGCTCAAAGGGCTCGCCGCCGAAACCACGAAGAAGATGATAAAGCCGACACCCAAGGCCCCACGCTTGAGCTCCGTGGAGCTATTGACCGGGAGAGGTACACTCATGTTTTCTTGACCTTATTGTATGAGGCAGGCGCTGTAGGATCGGTGCAGTCAAACGCTCACCGTCACCGAATAGCGTTATTGTTTTTGTTGCACGCTGGATTCGATCCTATGCCTCTCCCTGAAGGCCCCATTAGCCCAAATCGGTAATCGGCACGGTCCCCTCAAAAAAGCCTGGCGTGGGACTAATGCCAGTCAGTTATGCTGCAAACTTGTGGCAGCAAAGCTTGCTCGCGATAGCGGCAGAGTCGTCAATATCGTTGTCGGTTGGTTTACCGCAATCGCGAGCAAGCTTTGCTCCCACAGGATTTATGCCGTTTGCTCCTAACTGACTAGGCATTATGGCGTGAGGCCCTCTCATTTCATTTCATTGCAAGGCAATGCGCGCCGTCAGTTCCGACGCCGCGCCGGTGACCAGGGCGCACAGGTAGCCCTGCTGAAACGCATGGAACCGCTCGCTACGCCCCACCAGGGTCATGCTCCCGAGCACTCGTCGTTTTTCGTCGAAGATCGGTGCCGCGACACCGCTGCGTCCCGGGTGCAGCTCGCTTTCGCTGATGCAGTAGCCCTGCTTGCGGATGGCGAGCAGCCCCTTGGTGAACGGCTTCCATTCCAACCCCTGATGCAGTACTTCGGCGGGGTTCGCGTGGACGTCATAGATGCGGCGAATCTGGCGCGGCAGCAGATAGGCCAATACGACACGAGCGGTCGCGCTGTGAAAAAGATCGATCGGCCGCCCCCGGTCGCCACCCACGGGGCCGGCGTCGGAACCCCGCTGGATCAGCACGTTGACCACGGAATCGCCATGCCACTCGCTAACCAGCGCGTCCAGGCCCGTGTCGGCCACCAGTTTGTCGACCAGACCCCGGCTGCAGGCCAGCAATGGATCGTAGTGGGCCATCTGATGCTCCAGCGTGACGATCCGTGGGCCGAGCGCGTAGCCGCGGGGCAATCGCTTCAAGAAGCCCGCGTCGCCGAGCTCGCGCAGATAACGATAGGCGGTGGCGGGCGTGTAGCCGAGTTCCCGGCAAATGATGTCCACATCGATGACCGGCTGTTCAGGACGAAACAAGTCGAAGACCCTGAGCAGGCGGCGAAGGCTATTCATCTTTTCTACATCCTTGTGCAGGCAAATGCTCAAGCAAGGGCGCAACCGCCGATGGCAGCGCGGGCGGTTTGGGACGGCAATTCTGCGAACAGCGCCTGGTACTCCGCCGCAAAATGGCTGAGGTGATAGAAGCCCCATTGGGCTGCCGCATCGCCAATCGATAGACGCGACGCGGGGGTGGACATCAGGGTCCGGCGCACACCGTTCAGCCGCACGGAGCGCAGGTAATTGACCGGCGTCGTCTCGGTCACCGAGCGGAAGCTGTTCTGCACGGTACGGCGACTGACCTGGAGTCGCTGGCACAACTCGTCCACGCTGGGCACGTTGTTCAATTGTGCGGTCGCCAGGCGGTGGCACTTTTCGACAATGTAGCTGCGCGTGGAGCTTGGCGTGCGCTGCTGCTTGTCGCAGGCGGGGTCGGTCATCAATTGCAGCAACTCGCCGAGCATGGTCTGTTCCAGCGCCAATTCCCGGTCTTGCGCATTGTCGAGTTCTTCACTCAAAAGCGCCTGGGAGAACGCCGCCAGCATTCGACGGCGAGCCTCGGCATAGCGTTGAGTGGAAACCTTGATCACCGGCTGACGCAGCAACTGACTGATTTCCTTGGCCGACGCGGTTTGCGCCAGGCCTTGTTCGAACAACTCACGCTCGAAGGTGATCGCCAGCAGCTCCATGCCCAGCGGCATATGGAACATGAACTCCTCGCCACCATGAAGAAAGAACAGGCTGCTGTCGTCCACTTCCCGCCCTTGCATCCGGATAGAACCCGGGACAGTGATCGGCACGGCGAAACACATCTTGCCCCGTGGGGCCACACCGTGCTGCACGACACGCTGGTTGATCTGCTCGCGAAATACGTGGCAGCGCGCCGTCGTCAACTGGATAAGTGAGCTCTCAGCCGTGCCAGCGGTTAACTGGTTGTAGTCCTGGCTCCATTCCTGGACGGTGGCGGCGTGGACATGAATGTCGTGGAAATGGCTGATGTTCTGATTTTTCATGATGACGAAAGCCTCGGCCAATATTCTTGTTTTTATATCGTCCTCCCTGGCGATATTCTCACATAAAGAGAATTCTGCAAATTTTCTTTGGGCAATGTCAGTGCGTCGGTGCTGACGCTCGAGGCGGCCCGCGCAATGTGCCGATTCGGGCTACCGGCCAGGAACAGGCCACGGGGATGATCGGCACACTGAAACCGACATCTTGAGAGACCGTCATGAGTGAAGCCAAGCTTGAATCCCTCCATTTCGCGGATGCCCCGCGGATAACCTCCGCCATTCCTGGCCCCAGGACCACCGAGGCCCTGGCGTTGTCGGCACGTACCGAGTCGATGGCCCGCGGCGGCGGACGCATGCCCGTGGCCATGGACCGGGCGTTCGGCGCGACCTTCAAGGACGCCGATGGCAATACCTATATCGACCTGTCCGCTGGCGTGGGCGTCAGCAGCGTAGGCCGCTGCCACCCGAAGGTGGTACAGGCCATTCGCGAACAGTCCGAAGTGCTGATGCACGCCCTGGAGGTCAATAGCACCCGGCGCACCGAACTGGCCGCCAAGCTCTCCGAGATCGCGCCCGACGGCTTGCGCGGCGACTGCATTACATTCTTCACGCAAAGCGGCAGCGACGCGCTGGAAGCTGCGATCAAGTTCGCCAAGCGCGTCACCGGACGGCATCAGATCATCGCCTTCCATGGTGGCTACCACGGCGTGTGGAACGCTTCCGGCGCGCTGACCACAGGCACGGCCTACCGCAAGGGCTACGGTGCCCAGATGGGTGGCGTCATTCACGCCCCCTACCCTTATGCCTACCGTTTCCCCTTCGACACCACGCACAAAAGCGCCGAGCAGATCGCCGGTGAGTACGTGGATTACTTGCTGAACACCCCCTACACCGCCGCCGATGACGTGGCTGCCGTGATCGTGGAGCCGGTGCAGGGCGAAGGCGGCTACGTGCCGCCCTCGCCAGAGTTCCTGCAACTGTTGCGCAAGGCTTGCGACCGCAGCGGCGCGCTGCTGATAGTCGATGAAGTGCAGTCCGGCGCGGGGCGTACCGGCAAGATGTGGGCGGTCGAGCATTCCGGCGTGAAGCCCGACATGCTCACCTTTGGCAAGGGCATCGGCAGCGACCTGCCGATGGCCGGCCTGATCATGCGCTCGGACCTGGCGGCGGCGATTCCTGACGGATCGATGCCCAACACCTTCGCCGCCAACTCGTTGTCCGCGGCAGTGGCGCTGACCAACATCAGCATCCTCCAGGACCCGGAGCTCGATCTGCTCAACCGTGCCCACACCCTGGGGCTTGAAGCACAGGAGCGTATCCGTGGCTTCGGCAGCCCGATGGTCGGCGAGGTCCGTGGTCGCGGCCTGATGATCGGGATCGAGCTGGTCTCGGACCCAACCACCAAGGCGCCATTGGCACCGGAAAAGATCGGCCAACTCATGGGTTACCTGCTGAGCCACGGCGTGCTGATGATTCCTTGCGGTCGCTACAGCAACGTGATGCGCGTCATGCCCTCGCTGACGATCTCACGGGCGCTGTTCTTCAAGGCCCTGGACATCTTCGGCGACGCCCTGGACGCCCTGGAGGCGTGACATGTCCCGACTCCTGCCCATCACTCATGGACTTCAAAAATGACTGAGCACTTGAAACACTTCATTGCCGGCACGTCCTTCGAAGCCTCCGACGGCCGCCGCATCAATCTCGTCAACCCCGTGACGGAACAGGTTTACGGCAGTTGCGCGCGCGGCACCCTTGAAGACGTGGAGCGTGCCGTAGGCGCCGCACGCCACCAGCTCGAACGTGGCGCCTGGTGCCAGCTTGACGGCGCCCAGCGCGCTCGACTGCTGTCGAAACTGGCCGAACTGGTGGAACGCGACACCGACCTGCTGGCCGATATGGACGCCGACGCCATCGGTCGTTCGCCAATCGAACCGCGCCGGCTGGACGTGCCCAATGCGGTCGCCAACCTGCGCGCCTCTGCCGGCTGGGCCAACCAGCTCGAGGGACGAACCATTCCCTCCGGCGGCTACTTCGGCACCAAGTCCCTCTCCTACACAGTACGCGAGCCAGTAGGCGTGGTCGGTGCCATCGTTCCTTGGAACTCACCGCTGATGATCACGGTGTGGAAGCTCGCCGCGTTGCTGGCGGCAGGCTGCACCGTGGTCATCAAGCCATCGGAAGAGACGCCACAGTCAGCCCTGCACCTGGCAACGCTGGCCCAGGAAGCGGGCTTCCCCGATGGCGTGATCAACGTGGTCACCGGCTACGGCAGCGAGGTGGGTCGCGCCCTGTGCGAACACCCCCATGTCGACAAGATCAGCTTCACCGGCAGCCCCGAAGCCGGACGCGAGATCCAGCGCACCGCCGGCGTGCTGTTCAAGCGCGTGGCCCTGGAGCTGGGCGGCAAGAGTCCGCAGATTGTCTTCGACGATGCCTCCTTCGACGACGCGCTGTTCGGCTGCTCCCTCGGCCTGTTCGCCAACCAGGGCCAGGTCTGCGCGGCCGGCTCGCGCATCCTGGTCCAACGCGGCCTCGCCGATCGCTTCGCCGCAGCGCTGGCCGATGCCGCGCGCGCCGTCAAGGTGGGCGATCCTCGCCAACCCGGCGTGCAGATGGGGCCGGTGGCCAAGAAAGCCCAATTGGATCGCGTCAACCGCTACATCCAACTGGGCATCGACCAAGGTGCGTCCCTGCTGGCCGGCGGGGTATCGAACCCTGAGCAGGGCTGGTTCGTCCGGCCGACCATTTTCGCCAACGCCCGCAATGACATGGCGATCGCCCAAGACGAAATCTTCGGTCCGGTCGGCACGGTGATCACGTTCGACAGCGAGGATGAGGCGGTCGCACTGGCCAACGATTCCAACTACGGCCTCGCAGCCACGGTCTGGACCAGCGACCTGGCGCGGGCGCATCGCGTGGCCGCGGCGGTGAAGGCCGGCGCCGTAGGCATCAACTGCTGGAGCCCGCTGGACGCCAACCTGCCCTGGGGTGGCGTCAAGGCCAGCGGCATTGGCCGAGAAGGCGGATTCAGCGGCGCCTTGGCCTACACCGAGGAGAAGGTCATTACCGTGCTGTTGCCTAGCTGAGGATAAACCCGCACTGACCCGTCCACCCTCCAAGTCCCTGTGTCATGGAGGGTGGCCGTTCAAACGTGCATTTTTCGATGCCTTGATGATGGATGGAGAGACCGCGATGAATCCGGCAAATCAAACAATAATTGATCGGTATCCGACGTCCCTGCGGATCTTGCACTGGGTACGTGCCGTGCTCGTCGCCGGCCTCCTCTGGGCAGGCTGGTACATGACCGGTCTGGATGACGAAGTGGCGAGCAAATATGAGCTCTATTACCCGTGGCACAAATCCTTTGGGGTACTGGCATTCCTGGTGGTCCTGGTCCAGATCGCCTTACGCTGGCGCACCTCCAAGCTTCCACAGCCCCTGGAAACACTGGCCGGGCATGAGCGGTTTTTGTCACAACTTGTGCAGCGTGCCATGTACGTACTGATCGTGATCGTGCCGTTGATGGGTTATTCGATGTCGAGCACCTACACGATGAGCGACGGGGTATTCTTTTTTGGCGTGAACCTGCCGGAGCTGCTACCGAAAAATGACGACTGGTTCGTCGTCTTCCAGTGGCTGCACAAAGTACTCGCCTATACCCTGCTCGGCCTGATCCTGCTGCATGTCGTCGGCGCCCTCAAACACCGCTTCTTCGACCCGGACCCTCGCAACGACGTCCTGCGCCGCATGCTGTGACCGTCCCGTCTCAATCACCTTTCCCGCAGGAAAGCGCCACCGCTGGTGGCGCCTGCGGCTCAGAAGGTCACCCTCCCCGGCAACTGGGCAAAACCGCAGGGGTTGCAGCGCTCGACATCGATGCGACGAAAACCCACAAGGGCAAACCCGTGAGCCTTGGCCCTGCCTTCGGCACATACGACGCACAGAAACGCCAGCGCCAGGGCAGCTCCCACGAGCACATCTTGAATCCACCCACTATGGCGTAACCAGCCACTCATTGGCCCGGCGAATATCCCCATCTCCCAATCGACCGCTCCAGCGATGCAGCACCAGCAAACTGGTCACGAACTTGTATTGGGACTGATAGTAATCACGCCGTGCACGAAACTCTTCCTTGATGCTATCCAGCACATCGACGGCATTCTTGACACCGTAGCCAAAGGCTTTTTCCGTGGCCAAGCGTGACTTCTCGGCGGACTCCAGCGCACGCCGTGTTGCCTTGGTCCGGCTGAGTTCGGCGCTCATGCCGAGATAAGCCGTGCGGGTTTCCTTGATGACCTGACGACGCAAGGCCTCCAGTTCTTGCTGGGCGACCTCCTTGTCACTTTCGGAACTCGATACCCGTGCGCGGGTGGAACCGCCGCTGTAGAGCGGCATCTGCAAGTCCAGGGAGGCAACGAGGTTGTCCGAGCGAGGCGTCACGGCGCCTTCATAGCCGATATCACTGCGTTGCGCCGTCAAGTTCAGGCCCAGCCGGGGAAGATGCCCTGCCTTGTTTTCAGCGATGGCCGCCTCGGCGGCGCGGACGCTGTGCTCCCGGGCGTGCAGCGCCGGGTTGCTGTCGAGTGCCGTCTGCACCCAATAGTCCTGCGCTTGCGCCGGCAGGCTGAAGGCTGGATTGTCACCGATGCGCTTGAACCGCTCGCTGACATCGCGCCCCACCAGTTCGGAAATCGCTTCACGGCTGACCAGGACCTTGTTGCTGGCTTCGATCTCGTCAGCCTTGAGCGCATCCACTCGCGCCTCCAGATCCAGTGCGTCGGTCACCATCGCCATTTGTCGCGCATACAAGGCCTTGACCCGCTTGAGGTTACGCTCCGTCGCCTGCAGTTCGCTGCGCACCAGCGACAGCTCGTCTTCCGCCGCAAGCACGGCGAAATAGCGCTCGGACAGATCGATGCTGGCCTGCACCTGGGTATCGGTCGACTCGTAGCCACTCTGCCGGGCCAACTCGATGTACTTCTGGTAACTGCGCCAGACCTGCGGATCGTAGATCACCTGATTGAGCACCACGGCCATGCGCTTGCCGTTGTACTGGATACGGTTCAGGTCGTCGTCACGCCGACTGCGGTTGACGCTGCCGCTGGCGTTGAGTTGCGGCAGCAATTGACCGAAGGCCGCCCGCTCCTTGCCCTCGTCGCTTCGGCTCAGGGCTTGTGCCCGCAGGACGCGCGGATCAGCCCCCTGCGCTTCCTGGTGCAATTGCCAAAGGTCGACATAAGTGTCGTCAGCGAGGACTCCCAGTGGCATGAGAACCAGGCATAGGGAAATCAGGCACTTCATCTCAGTCCTCGATCAACGAACGAGCGAACACATTGCTCGCGGGTTGCATCAAGTATTGCAACAGCGTCCGCTCGCCCGTATTGACCAGTACTTCGACCGGCATTCCCGGCACCAGGGTAAGGTTGCCCAACGTCTGGCGCCCTTTGTCCGTGAGGGCCACGCGTGCCAGGTAATAAGCCGTGCCGGTGTCCTTGTTGACCAGGCGGTCGGCGGAAATCTGCACCAGCCGCCCCTCGATGACGGGCGTGGTGCTGCTCTTGAATGCGCTGAAACGAATGTCCGCCAACTTGCCCAATGCGATGCGGTCGATGTCCATCGGCGACACTTGCGCCTCGACGATCAGTTCCTCGTTGGCCGGGACGATGTCCAGCAGCGCAGTGCCCGGGCTGACCACGGCACCGAGGGTGTGGACGGTCATGCCCATGACCATTCCGGACTCGGGCGCCAGGATATCGGTACGCTGATCGCGGTCCTGCAAGGTGGCCAGTCGCTCGCGCAACTCATACACCTTGGTCCGCGCATCGCCCAGCAGGCCGGCGACTTCGCTGGCGAAGGCCTTTTTCAATTGCAGGATCTTCAACTTCGCCTCGTCGACATGGACTCGCGCTTGCGCGATCTCGGACTGGCTCTCGGCTATTTCGGTTTGCAGGCGGGCGAGGCTGCGCTCCTGCTCCCGCAGACGCTGTTTGTCCACGTAGCCTTCGGCAAGCAGTGCCCGCAGATCGACTATTTCGTCTTGATAAGAGGCCGCCAGCATTTGCTTGCTGGCGATGATGGTCTTGAACCCGCGAATCTGCTCCTCGATTTGTCCGATGGTCTTCTCTTGCAAACCGATTTCACCCAGCAACGAGGTCCGTCGAGTCTGGAAAATTCGTGCTTCACTGTCGCGGGCCTCTTGCACTCGCGGGTCAGCGGGATCCAGGGTCGACACCGCCACAGGCTCAGGCAGCGCGTCACGTTCTGCCTCCAACCGGGCCTGCAACTGGAGCGCGGCGATCAACCGGCTGCGCGTGGTTTCCATTTCCGAACGCGCCTGGGTGTTGTCGAGCACCAATAACACATCGCCGGTTTTCACCAGGTCCCCGTCGTGCACGCGCAGTTCGCGCACGATGCCACCTTCCAGGTGCTGCACCGTCTTGCGGTAACTTTTGACCGTGACCACGCCCGGCGCAAGTGCCGAACTGTCGAGGGGGGCCAATGCCGCCCAACCACCGAACAGGCCGAAAGTGACTAGCAGCATGAGATAGCCGACGCGGCGTATCGGCCTGTCATCGACGGGCAACGCTGTGGATGAGTGCTGACTGTCTTGCATGTAATGGCTCATCCGTTTCCTACGGTTGAATCCCGGCAGCCTGGCGGGCCGCGGGCGTTACGTCTCGCAGGCGTGCCAGGACCAGGTCGCGCGGTCCGAACAGACTCAGCTCGCCATGATTGAGCACCAGCAGCTTGTCCACCTGCGCCAGGACTCCGGATCGATGGGTAATGACAAACACCGTGGCCTTGCTCTGCCTGAGCTTTTGCAGCGCCTCGGCGAGCATTTTTTCTCCGGCATCGTCCAGGTTGGAGTTCGGTTCATCGAGCACCACCAGGCGCGGCTCACCGTACAAGGCGCGGGCCAGACCGATACGTTGTCGCTGGCCGCCGGACAACCCACCGCCATTGGCACCGATCAGGGTGTCGTAACCATCGGGCAGTTGCAGAATCAACTCATGCACGCCCGCCATGCGCGCAGCGGCGACCACGGCAGGTGCGTTCACCGGGCCGAAGCGGGAGATGTTCTGGCTGATCGTGCCTTCGAAGAGTTCGATGTCCTGGGGCAGATAACCGATGTACTGGCCCAACTCCTCCCGACGCCATTGGCTGATGTCCGCACCGTCCAGGCGCACGGTGCCGGCCAGGCTTGGCCAGACGCCCAACAACACCCTGGCCAGGGTCGACTTCCCGGCACCGCTGGGACCAATGATGCCCACTACCTCGCCTGCGGCCACCTGGAAATCCAAGCCGCGGATAATCGGTTTGCGAGCGTCCGGCGATCCCGCCGAAAGCCCCTCGACGCGAATCGCCCCTTCGGGTGTCGGCAACGGCATGCGTTCAGGCTCGGCGGCAATCTTGAGCAGCAATTCATGCAGCCGGGCATATTGCGAACGGGCCCCCAGAAAGCCTTTCCATACGCCGATCAACTGATCGATGGGCGCCAACGCGCGCCCTAGTAAAATCGAGCCGGCGATCATCAGCCCGGATGAAATCTCGTGATTGATCGTCAAATAGGCACCCAGGCCCAGCACCAGCGACTGAACGATCTGCCGGAACGTCCTGGACACCGACGTCACGGTCGCGGCGCGGTCGCTGGCCAGGCTTTGCAGAGCGAGGACCTTATGGGTTCGCCCGCTCCAGTGCTGGCGCAGGCTGGCAAGCATGCCCATGGACTCCACTACTTCGGCATTGCGCAAGCTCTTGTTGGTGAACGCAGTGGCCGCCATCTGTTCAAGGTTGGCAGCCTGCAGCGGCGAGTAGGTGAGCTTTTCGTTGGCAAAGGCCAACGCGCCCAGCAACACGGCACTCACGATCCCCATCCAGCCGTACCAGGAATGGAACATGAACATGACAGCCAGGTAGATCGGGATCCACGGCGCGTCGAAAAACGCAAACAGGCCGTTGCCCGTCAGGAACTGGCGCAAACCGTTCAGGTCGTTCAAAGGCTGGGCCGTGGCATTCATGCCACTGGTATTGAGCGCCTGCTTGAAACTGGCGTCGAACAGACGCTGGCTCAGCAGTGTGTCCAGGCGAGTGCTGATCCGCACCATGATCCGCGAACGGACCCACTCCAAACCACCCATGGTGATCATCAACAGCAACATGATCAGCGTCAGCATCAACAGCGTCGACAGACTGGCGCTGCCTACCGCGCGGTCATACACCTGCAGCATGTAGAACGAAGGAACCAGCATCAACAAGTTGACAAAAAAACTGAAAAAACCAACGGAAAGAAAACTACCTTTGCAGACGGCAAGGGCGCCTTCCAGTTCGGTCCTGGCGTGGGCTGACATGGTTCATCACCTGAGGTCCGATTCTGGTCAAACCTGAAAAATCACAAGGGCACAGGCGCGCGAACGCTTGGAATATCTTTCGGCGGGACACCGCTGAAGCGCCCGCGCAATCGGATCTACCGCGCTGTATCGGCACGTTTGTGCAGTTCTTAAGGAAAAATTGACCTGGAAAACGGTGCCTCTTTTAAAAAGATGGAAAGCGCCCCTTTTGGGGCTCGGTTTTACCGGTGGGATTTCAGCGTTGGTGTGTGAGCGAGCTCGCTCACGAATGCGGTGGTTCAGTCACATGATTGTTGGGCTTGCTGGCCTCTTCGCGAGCAAGCTCGCTCCCACAAGGGGACTGTGGCGCATATGAATTTTGTGTCTGCTGAAAATCCAGTGTGGGAGCGAGCCTGCTCGCGATGGCGATGGCTCAGCAATGAAGATATTAATGTACTGGCCTCTTCGCGAGCAAGCCCGCCCCACAAGGGGACTGTGGCGCACATGAATTTTGTGTCTGCTGAAAATCCAGTGTGGGAGCGAGCCTGCTCGCGATGGCGGTGGCTCAGCTGCGGTGATGTTGGGGGTGCCGGCCTCATCGCGAGCAAGCTCGCTCCCACAGGGAAACTGGGTGCACATGAATTTTGTGTCTGTTGAAAATCCAGTGTGGGAGCGAGCCTGCTCGCGATGGCGATGGTTCAGTCACATGGATGTTGGGTTCGCTGGCCTCTTCGCGGGCAAGCCCGTTCGCACAGGGGGAAACGCGACCCCCTATCAAGAACCAGGTGGGCTATAAGGCCGCCTCGTGGAGGACATTGATCTGTGGCGCCCCGTTAACCAGGCTGGCCGAACGCAGGCATTGTGGAGTGGGCATCCCGGCATAGATGCCGGGATAGCCGCGCTGGGCCATGGATGGTCCTTCGCGGCGGACCCACGGAGCAATGCCGGAACGAGGTGCCGAGTGGTGGGGCGTGAAGTATTTTGCTTACTTTTGACTGGGCCCGGCTTCCGGGCTTCTCAAAAGTGAGCCGCCGTCAGGGCGGCCCCCTAAGAAGCCGTTACCTAAATAACGGATATCCCCCCGCCCAAAAAACTCCCCACAGTCAGTCCTCCCAACGCCGAAACAACACGCTGGCATTGACCCCACCGAACCCGAACCCATTGGAAAGCGCATGGGTAATCGGCTTCTTCCTGGCCTTCAGGCCAACCAGATCAAGCCCCGCAGCCGCCTCGTCAGGATGAACCAGATTCAGGGTAGGCGGAACGATCTGGTCCCGAAGCGCCAACACCGTAAAAATAGCCTCGATACCGCCCGCCGCCCCCAACAGATGCCCGGTGGCCGACTTGGTGGAAGTGATCGCTACATCGGAATCGCGCCCGAACACCGAGCGAATCGCCGCCAGCTCACCGTTGTCGCCGACCTGAGTCGACGTCGCATGGGCATTGATATGCTGCACATCGCCCGGGCTGACAGCGGCCTGACGCAGCGCCTGCTCCATCGCGCGCCGGGCGCCGTTGCCGTCTTCCGGGCCCGCCGTCAGGTGGTAGGCATCGGCGCTGGTGCCATAACCTACCAGCTCCGCCAGGGGCGTGGCGCCACGTGCGAGGGCGTGTTCCAGGGACTCGATCACCAGCAACCCTGCCCCCTCGGCCATGACAAAACCGTCGCGATCACGATCGAAGGGACGCGAGGCCTCTTGCGGGCGCTCGGCAAACCCCGTGGACAAGGCCCGAGCGGCGGCAAAACACCCCAGGGTCACGCGGTCTATCGCCGCTTCCGTTCCTCCGCATACGGCGATGTCGGCCTCGCCGCTCCTGATGAGCCTGGCCGCATCGCCAATGGCCTGCACCCCGGCCGCACAGGCGGTGACTGGCGCGCCGAGCGGCCCTTTGAAACCGTGCCGAATGGACACCTGCCCGGCCGCCATATTCGCCAGGAAGGCCGGGGCCGTGAACGGTGATAATCGGCGCGGACCACGGGCATCGGTGGTGCGTACGGCATCGGCAATCGTGCCAAAGCCCCCCACGCCCGAGGAAATAATGGTCGCTGTCCGCTCCTGGTCATGGGCATCGGTCGGTTGCCAGCCGGCCTGCTGCAACGCTTCTTCGGCCGCCACCAGCGCGAACTCGATGAAGCGGTCCATCTTCTTGCGATCCTTGGCCGCAATGATGCGCTCCGGGTCATAACCGGCGGTGGCGTCCTCTTCCAGCGACGGCACCTGGCCACCCACGGCCACACCCGTCCCCTCGGTGATATCGCCAGACAGCAGACGAATGCCGGAGCGCCCGGCCAGCAACCGCTGCCAGACTTCTTCCACGCCACAACCCAGCGGGCCGACAATGCCCACGCCGGTGACGACGATGCGTTTTTGACCTTGGGGAGTCATCATTTCAAACCTCTTCGTTGCTCAGTCGACATTCACTAAAAACAGCACGCGTGCTGGCTTACGCCAACGGCGCTGCCGGGATGTGCGTTGGACGGTCGGGACGGATCTTGAACCAGATGGCATACATCGCTGGCAGGAACACCAGCGTCATGATGGTGCCGACGAACGTGCCGCCGATCAGTGTGTAGGCCAGCGTGCCCCAGAACACCGAGTGGGTCAGCGGGATGAAGGCCAGGATGGCCGCCAGCGCCGTCAGCAGGACCGGACGCGCCCGTTGCACTGTGGCCTCGATGACGGCATGGAAGGGTTCCAGCCCTTCTTGTTTGTTGTGATGGATCTGCCCGATCAGGATCAGCGTGTTGCGCATCAGGATGCCCGAGAGCGCGATCAGACCGACCAGAGCATTGATCCCGAACGGCTGATGGAAGATCAGCAACGTCGGCACCACGCCAATCAGGCCCAGGGGCGCGGTGAGGAACACCATGATCATGGCCGAGATCGAACGCACCTGCACGATGATGATCAGCAGGGTCAGGGCCACCATGATCGGCACCAGCGGCACGATCGCCTTGCCGGCCTTGCCCGACTCCTCGATAGCGCCCGCCTGCTCGATCCGATAGCCGCTCGGCAGGGTCTCGATGACCGGCTGCAGGGCCTTGATGATCGCGTTCGAGACGTCCGGTGGCTGCAAGCCTTCGGCAATGTCGCCGCGCACGGTCATGGTCGGGGTGCGGTCACGACGACGAAGAATCGGATCTTCCATGCGCACATCGACCTCGCCCACCTGGGACAACGGGATACGCTGCCCCGCCGCACCTACCAGGGTAAAGCCCTCGATCCTGGCCGGATCGAGACGAATGTCACCGGCCGCACGGCCGACCACCTGTACCGAGCGGATGTCTTCGCGAACCGCCGTGATTGGCACCCCCGCCAGCAGGAACTGCAATTGCTGCGCAACGGCATTTGAGGTCAGGCCTACCGCCTGCAACCGATCCTGGTCCAGGGTGAAATGCAATGTCGGCGTCAGTGGTCCCCAGTCGGTATTGACGGTCCGCATCAACGGGCTCGCCTGCATGACATCCTCGACCTGCGCCGCGATCTCGCGCAGTTTCGACGGATCCGGCCCCATCACCCGGTAGGCAACCGGATACGGCGAATACGGGCCGAACACCAGTTGCGTCACCCGGATACGCGCCTGAGGGGCAAGCCCCTCAGCAACCGCCTCGCGCAGACGGAACTTGAGAGCCTCGCGTGCTTCCTGGCTGTCGGTCAGCACCACAATCTTGGCGAACGATGGATCGGGCAGTTCCGGCGCCATCGCCAGGTAGAAGCGAGGCGCGCCCTGGCCGATGTAGGCCGTGACGATTTTTGCCTCGTCCTGTTTCTGCAACCAGGCCTCGACCTTGGCGGTGGTGGCGCTGGTCTGCTCGATGGAGGTTCCATAGGGCATTTGCACTTCGATCAGCACCTCCGGGCGGTCGGAGGTCGGGAAGAACTGTTTCTTGACCAGGCCCATGCCCAGAATCGCCACGACAAATGTCACCACCACCGTGCCGGCTACCCACCATTTGCGTGCGATGACGCGGGTCAGGACCTGGCGAAAACGATTGTAGTGGCGCGTGTTGTAGATGGCTGCGTGCCCGCCCTCGACCTGCTTGATGTCCGGCAACAGCTTCACCCCCAGGTAAGGGGTAAACGCCACCGCCACCACCCAGGAAGCGATCAGCGCAATGCCGACGATCCAGAACATGTTGCTGGTGTACTCACCGGCGGTCGATTGCGCGAAGCCGTTGGGCATGAATCCGATTGCCGTCACCAGCGTACCGGACAGCATCGGTGCGGCCGTATGGCTCCAGGCATAGGCGGAAGCCTTGATCCGGTCGTAGCCCTCCTCCATCTTCACCACCATCATTTCGATGGCGATGATGGCGTCGTCCACCAACAACCCGAGCGCCAGGATCAGCGACCCGAGGGTGATGCGGTCAAAGTTCTTTCCGGTGGCGGCCATCACCACAAACACTATCGCCAGTGTCAACGGCACGGCGGCGGCGACCACAACACCTACACGCCAGCCCATGCTGAGAAAGCAAACGAGCATTACAACCAGCAGCGCGACAAAAAACTTGACCATGAACTCACCGACGGCCGAGTCAATGTTCACGGCTTGATCGGTGACCTTGGTCAACGTCATGCCCAGTGGCATGCCTTCATTTATCTTGGTCGTCTCCGCATCCAGGGCCTTGCCCAGGTCCAGGCCGTTCCAGCCTTCACGCATCACGACACCCAGCAACAGCGCTTCTTCGCCGTTATTGCGCACCAGGAACGTGGCCGGATCTTCATAACCGCGCTCGACGGTCGCCACATCCGAGAGCTTGAGGGTGCGGCCTTGAATCGCCAGGGGCGTGTCACGAATTTTCGCCAATTCATCGAAGGCACCGTCGACCCGGAGGAAGACCTGCGGCCCATTGGTTTCGATCGAACCGGCGGGCGTGAGCGCGTTCTGGCTGTTCAACGCCGCGAAGATGTCCTGGGGCGAAACGCCCAGAGTGGCCAGCCGATCATGGGAGAAGGATATAAAAATGCGCTCGGCCCGCTCGCCGATGATGTTGACTTTTTTCACCCCTGCCACGTGCAACAGGCGCTGGCGCAACGCTTCGGCATCACGCACCAGCAACCGCTGCGGCTCGCCCTTGGCTTTCAGGGCGAACAGCGCGAACGTCACATCGGAGAACTCGTCATTGACCATCGGCCCGATGACGCCCGCTGGCAACTTGAGTGCTTCGTCCTGGAGCTTTTTACGCGCCTGATAGAATTCCTCCTGCACCTGCGAAGGTGGCGTGCGATCGACCAGCGACACCATGGTGAAGGCCAGACCAGGCCGGGTGTAGGTTTCCGTGCGGTCGTACCACTTCAGTTCCTGCAGGCGTTTTTCAAGGGGTTCGGCAACCTGATCCTGCATCTCCTGAGCGGTCGCGCCCGGCCATGCGGTGATGACGGTCAACTGCTTGACCGTGAACGGCGGGTCCTCGGCACGCCCCAGCTGGAAGAACGCCAAGGTCCCTGCGACAGCAATCAGGAAAATCAGAAACACGGTAATGGAGCGCTCGCGCACGGCGAGTGCCGACAGGTTGAGGCTCATGGACGGCCTCCGGCAACCTTCACGTCACCCGGTTGCGCCAGCCGCACTTCTTCCCCCTCATGCAGCAAATGGGCGCCGAGCCCGACAATACGTTCGCCCACGTTGAGATTGCCGGCGACTCGCGCGGCGTCGTCACTCAAACCCAGTACCTGCACAGGGCGCCAAGTGACTTTCGCCGGCTCACCGTTGATGCCCCATACGCCGGTACCTTTTCCCGAGTCATAAATGGCGGCGATCGGCACTTGCAGCGTCTGCCCCTGCGCGGTGCCTCCGGCGAGACGCAACGTGACGGTCGCTCCCAACGGCGCATTGGCCAACGCGCCCTCGAGCACATACCGCGCCTCGAAGGTGCGCGTCACGCGGTCGGCCGAATCCGAAAGCAACCTCAGTTTCGCGGTCACAGCGCCCACGGTAGCGCCATAAAGCGTCGCCTGGGCGGTGGCGCCTGCGGCGGGCCGAAGGGTCTCGGGCAATTGCACAACGGCTTCGCGCTGCCCCGCCCGCGCCAGTCGAACCACGGTTTGCCCGGGGCTGACGACTTGCCCGGGCTCAGCGAGCGTGTCCATCACCACGCCGTCGGCATCGGCGAGCAGCACGGCATAGCCGGACGCGTTGCGGGCCACGTCAGCCTGCGCCTGCGCAGCGCTGAGTTGTGCCTTGGCGGTATCGGCGGCGGCTTTGATCTGGTCGTAGCCCGAAGCGGAAATGGCACCGGCGGCAACCAGGTCGCGATAGCGAGCCTCGTCATCGGCGGTCTGTTTGGCTCGGGCTTTGGCGGCAGCGACAGCTTCTTGCTGCGCTCGTGCTTGCAACCCTAAATCGATGGGGTCGAGACGCATGAGCGGCTGGCCACGCTTAACGGTCTGCCCGGTATCGACCAGACGTTCGAGGACCTTGCCCGACACCCGAAAGCCCAGGTCACTCTGGACACGCGCCGCCACGACGCCGGTAAAAGAACGCGAGGCGTCGGACGAACCCTGGACTTCAGCGACCCGCACCAAGGGGGCAAGCGTGCGCGGATCTTTAGCGGTGGAAGAATCACCACACGCCGTCAGGACGAGCGGCAACAAGCAAGCGGCAAAGGTGACAGGTCGGAGCCGGCGCATAGGTTCCCTTTTTGAGTAAATGAGGACAGAGGCCGCATTCTCAGTCTCGTGACCATTACTGTCAATGGTCACAAATCAACTCGCACCTTATATCAAGACCACCCACCCCTATCACTTAACCTTCTCTATAGTTTCACCTTATGAACGATCATTGACAGCAAGTGACCATAATATAATATGGTCACAAACCTCACATGACTCCAGGAGTCCCAATGTCGCCCCTACGCCCCGCTGTCTGGTTGGTGAGTTTCGGCTTGATGGCAGGCTGCACGGTCGGTCCGGATTACCATCGTCCGGACACTGTGCTCGCCCATCGTTACCTGGGCCAGACGTCTGTCGAGCAGAGGTCCGCCGCGACATCAGCCAGCCTCGCCATGTGGTGGGAAGGATTTGCCGATCCGGTGCTCAGCGACCTGATTGCCAAGGCACTCGAGCAAAATCTGGACTTGGCGCAGGCATCGGCCCGCGTCACCCAGGCACGGGCTGGCCTGGGTGCCGCCAGTGCCGCGTTATTGCCTTCCGCAAATATCAACGGCCAGGCTGCGCGTGCGTACCAATCCGTGGAAACACCCCTTGGCCAGGTGCTGGACTCGACGCCTGGATACGATCGCTACGGCAGCGCCTACGAACTCAACCTGGGCGCCAGTTGGGAGCTGGACCTCTTTGGCGGCCTGCGCCGCGGACGCGAAGCGGCACTGGCCGAGTACCAGGCCAGCGAAGCAGGTGTCGCGGCCACACGCCTGGCCGTCGCCGCGCAGACCGCCGACCTCTACATCACTGCCCGTGGATTTCAGGCGCGGTTGGACATTGCCAACCGACAAGTCAGGACACAGCAGGATCTGTTGGAAAAAGTCCAGTTGCTCTACAGCAAGGGCCTCGCCGCCAACTATCAGGTTCATCAGGTCGAGGGCACCCTCTCGCAGGTCCAGGCGACGGTGCCCGTGCTGCAGACCGGCCTGGATGCGGCCATGAATGCCCTGGATGTCATGCTTGGCACATCGCCCGGCACTCATCGCAGTCAACTGGCGAATGGGCACGGTGTTCCTCTGGCACCCCAGATAACCGCCATGGGAACCCCCGCCGATCTGCTGCGCCGCCGGCCAGACCTGATCGTCGCCGAGCGCCGTCTCGTGGCTTCCAATGCGCGTATCGGCGAGGCCGTCGCCGAGTACTATCCGAAATTCTCCCTCAGCGCTTTACTGGGCAGCGCCACGGCGGTTTCCGCCGGCAATCTTTTCACCGGTGATGCCAGCCAGGCGTCGGGCGCACTGGGCTTGCGCTGGAGACTCTTCGACTTTGGCCGCATCAACGCGCAAATCGACCAGGCCAAGGGGCAGGACGCCGAAGCGCTGGCGGCTTACCGCCAGTCCGTGCTGCGCGCCACCGAGGACGTCGAGAACGCGTTTTCCGCGCTGGTGAATCGAGAATCCCAGGCGAGCACCCTTACCCAGGGCGAAACATCGTTGGCCCAAGCTCGCCAATCGTCATTCATTGGCTATCAGAAAGGCGCAGCCAGCCTGATCGATGTTTTGAATGCCGACGCGACCCTGTTGCAAGTCTCTGATGCCCGGGCGCAAGCACGCACGGAATCGGCACGGGCGGCAGTGGCGGCATTCAGGGCGCTGGGCGGTGGCTGGCAGCCTCCTGAGGTCCAGCCGGTGGCGACTCGCTGAGTCGACCAAACACAACGTTGCTCCCCTCTCTTTCAGTTGACTAACCCGAGACCAATGATATGAAACCTAACGAACGCTCTTGGGTGCTCATCACCGGCGCCTCAAGCGGATTTGGCGAAGAGTTTGCGCGGCAATACGCAGCACAGGGAAAATCGCTCGTCCTGGTGGCGCGCCGGCTGGATAGGCTCGAAGCATTGTCAGCGCAGTTGCGCGAACGCTTCCACGTTGATGTGCTCGTCGAACAAGTAGACCTGTCCTCGATCCCCGCGATCATCGAACTGCACGCGCGACTGAGCGAGCGCAATATCGTGATCGATGTGCTCATCAACAATGCAGGCCATGGCTTACAGGGGCCTTTCCTGACTCAGTCCCTGGACCACTCGCTGGCGATGATCGCCCTGGATATTGCCAGCGTGACAGCCCTGACCCACCTCTTCGCAGCTGACATGCGAATCCGGCAACGTGGACACATCCTTATGGTCGCGAGCCTGCTGTCCTTTCAGGGCGTAAAGAACTTCGCCGTTTACTCTGCCGCAAAAGCCTACGTGCTGCGCTTCTCTGAAGCGCTTCATCGCGAACTCAAAAGCGATGGCATCGTCGTGACAGCCCTTTGCCCGGGCATGTCGGACACCGGGTTTGCAGAAAGCGCCAGACAAAAAATCACACCGGTTTTGAAAAGGGTGATGATGCAACCCCAGCCCGTTGTGCGCGCAGGCATCCGCGCGCTGCAAGCCGGACGCATAAGTGTCGTTCCGGGGCTTGGCAACAAGGCAGTCACCGTCTTGACCTGGGCCACGCCGCGCTGGTTTCATCAGGGCCTGATGGCACGCATCATGGGCGTCTGAGCGGGCGGAAAGGTTTTTTACCCAGGAAGCGTCAGGGCCGTGCTCTAAAGGTCGGGAGACAATGCCCCCTTCTCCCGCAATGCTGTTCACTTAAGGAAAAGGTGCTTTCCGAGGGGGCGCTGCTTTCTTTGGGGTTGGATTGGGTACATATCCATTGCTGCGGTAACGGCAGCAACGGATATGTACCCAATCCAATCGGTCGAAACTAACGTTCCACAGCCTTAAGTGACAGCATTACCCTTCTCCCGACCTTTAGAGCGACAATCGATCAGAAGCGATAGCTGACAGAAGTACCAAAACCGCTCGCGCTGTTCCTGTACTTGGAGCTGTAGGCGCCTCTGGCCGGCGAGCTTTCGTTGACCCGTACGCTCTCTTCCCACAGATAGGAATAAGCAACATCGATCGTGACATCGTCCACTGGCGTCCAGCCGGCACCGAAGCTGACGATTTTCCGGTCGCCGGTAGGAATACGTGGCCCACGGTTGCTGTTGTTGGCGGGCGACTGGTCGACCGAGAAGCCTGCGCGCAGCACCCACTGATTATTCAACTGATACGACGTACCAATCGCGTGAGCCCACGTATCGTGCCAGTTCTGCTCTTCGGTAATGGTGCCCAGCGAGCCGCTCAATAAAGGCGGCAAGCCGCTGTTCTCGATGGTCAATTCCTTGAAGCGACTCCAGCGTGTCCAGGTACTGCCCGCGTACAAGGTCCAGTCATTGTCGAGCTGGTGAGTCACCGAGAAGTCCACGGACTCCGGGGTGTCCACATCCAGCGAAGCGTCATAGCTGCGACCGCTGAGCCCTATCACGCTGAAGATGCCGTTGCTGACCTTGGTCTTGGCATCCAAGTGGTAACTGACCTTGGAATGGTAGGTCAATCCCACACGGGTTCGATCCGTCGCCTGCACCAGGACACCGGCATTGAAACCGAGCGCGGTGTCGTCGCCGTTGCTTTTGAGTTTTCCGTCATTGCGGCCCGGGCTCAGTGGGTTGGGCACGGTGCCTGTTATCTCGCCACTGATACGGTTGATCGTCGGGCCGAACCCGATCGAAACCCGGTCATTGAAGGCGTAGCTGATAGTGGGCTGGAACGTGAGTGTCGTGACCTCGCTTTTGTTGCCGTAATAGCGCCCGGCAAAGTCGCTGCCGTAATCGGTAATCAGGCCGAACGGCACATAGAAACCCACGCCGAACGCCCAATGTTCATCGATGGGCTTGACGTAGTAACCCATGGGCACCGTGGTCGTGGGCACGACGTCGCCGTCTTCCTGGCCACCAAAGGTACTGCGGGTCTGGCTGATGTCATTCTTCGCGAAAAGCGTCGCAGCCCCCAGGCTGACCTGTTCTGATTTCAAGCGAGACATGCCCGCGGGGTTACCGAAGACGGTACTCGCGTCCTCGGCCGACGATGAGCGACCGGCAAACCCGGATCCCATCCCGCTGATGCTCTGTTCATTGAGGGCAAAACCGCTCGCGAACACATGAGAAGTGGCGAACGCAACGGCGAGGCCCACGGGGGCCTGGAGCATTATTTTTTTCATTGTTGGGACTCTGGGAACGGCTGTCTGGATAGGGGGTGTTTGTACTAGATAAAAATGGCCACCGTCTGGCGCGCCCAAAGCACGCGGCGGCCGTTTTCGTCCCATATCTCCATGTCCTGTAGCGAATACCCTTCCAGCGCCTGCTGGCTGAAAGAGCTGACAAGAAACCATTCGCCGGCAACGGCTGGCTGCGGCAGGTCAATCATCCAGGACGCGGAGCTGATAGCGGCGGGTTCGGTGAAGCAGGTCATGGCGGCTGGGGGCAAACTGTCAGCCAGTGCGATCAAGGCTACTGCCGGGTCTACGCCCTGGGCGTCCAGATGGCGTACCCACATCAATAGTTCAGGACTTTCAGCACCGGACATCGGCAGCGAACCGCCTGCAGGACGCATTTCGAAGTTATAGGCGCAAGCCGGAGCAATCTTGCTGTCCAGCGCCAGGGTGGCGTAGCGGGACGGTCCCTCCACAAACGGCCGGCCCCAGGCGTCATGAGTGATCCTGCTCGCCCGTGGCTGAGCGAACAGCAGAATCGAGCGCAAGGCAAGGTCATCGCCGGACAGGCAATCGACGGATACCGAAGTGACTGAGCGACCTTGGCGCAACACGCTTACAGCGAAAGTCTGGGCCTGCGTCACCGGCGCGATGAACGCCACCTGCGCGGATTTGAACGGAGGGAAATCCGCTGGACGTTCCCGCAAGACCGCCTGCAGCGACAGAGCCGCTGACAAGCCACCAAACAGGGTACGACCCTGCTGCCAGTTGGGCGGAGCCATAAAGGCTGCGTCCGGATCGAATTGCTGCAGCAATTTGGCAAAGCTCGTCATACCGACGCCCCAGGCTAAGAGCAGATGCGCCATGCTTATTCATGTGACCAAATATGTCAACAGTCACAATCCAGATAAATAAAAGCGGCCATCAGGCCGCAAGGATCGAAATGTGCATCGGTGAGCGCGCTTAAGGCATGAGGCTACGCAAGATGAGGTTGCAAGTGAGCGTGGGGGCTTGCTCGACGTAATCGAGGTTGTACTGCAACAACAGGGGATTGACGAACGGCCGCAGCGCCAGATGGATCGCGTCGACGGTTTCGTCCAGTGGCGTCTTGCGTTCGAACTCCCCAAGTTCCCGCCCTTCACGCACGATCTGCAGCACGAAGCTCTTGATCCTTGCGTCATAGACTTGCGAACTGGGCCAGTGCTCAGACGCGGAAAACGCCGCAATGTCATAGAGCTTGCGGTCATTGAAGAACAGGTTCACACCCTTGGTGATCAGGGTCTTGACCAGGCGGCGAAAGCGCTCCGTCGCTGAAAGGCCGTCTTCGCTGATGGCCTGCTCCACCGCCGCGACCATTTCGGCCAGGCACTGACTGCAGATGGCCTCGCCGATCGCCTGCTTGGAATCGAAGAACTTGTAGATATAGGCCTTGGAAAACCCGATGGCCTTGGCCAGGTCGGACACCGTGGTCTTGCCATAACCGTATTGGCTGAAATGCTCATTGGCCGCCGCGACAATCTGATTTCGAATGTCATGGTCGGCTGGGCCACGGGTACTGGGCGAAGGTAGGGATGGCTGGTTCATGGAGGCAGCTTACGCACCCTGAAGATAGTTGACAACTTGTGACCCTTTGATAATTGAGTCACAAGCCAGCCACTCTCAAGCTATCGGCACTCTTCTTCCCTCTATTTAGCGAAGAGCTGGCTCATATCCTTGAACGCCTTGAATTCCAGCGCATTGCCACAGGGATCGAATAGAAACATCGTGGCCTGCTCCCCCACCTGCCCTTTGAAACGTATGTACGGCTCGATGACGAATTCGGTCCCAAAGGATTTCAACCGCTCGGCCAGCGCTTCCCACTCCTGCCAGCCCAAAACGATGCCGAAGTGCGGAACAGGCACATCGTGCCCATCTACCGGGTTGCTGTGCACGCTCTCTTGGGCAGCGGTCTTTGGCTGTTCATGGATGACCAACTGGTGACCATAGAAGTTGAAGTCGACCCACTGGGCACTGGAGCGGCCCTCTTGCAACCCAAACACTTCGCCATAAAAGGCCCGGGCGCCTGGAAGGTCGTAAACAGGGATTGCGAGGTGGAAGGGAGAAAGGCTCATCACGACTCCTGATGCTTTTGTTAGGACCGGGCCATCGTAAGGTGCGGCTCATAACAACAAAATCAATATATATTTCTCAGGAACACAATTAATATTTGTGAATGATCAAAGA
Source organism: Pseudomonas sp. FSO-7 (assembly GCF_059579345.1). Lineage (NCBI taxonomy): Bacteria > Pseudomonadati > Pseudomonadota > Gammaproteobacteria > Pseudomonadales > Pseudomonadaceae > Pseudomonas > Pseudomonas sp. FSO-7. The sequence continues at coordinate 3,656,358 of NZ_CM184193.1, forward strand.
ACTCAAGACCCTTATCGCCGTGGCCCGGGAAGGTACTTTCGCTGCCGCCGGGCATAAAATCGGCCTCACCCAGGCAGCGGTCAGCGCGCAGATCCAGCGCCTGGAGGCCGAACTCGGCTTCGAGATCTTCGACCGCAAGGGACGCTCGGCCCACCTCAACCGAATGGGCCACCAAATACTCTTGCAGGCGCAAGAACTGCTGCGCCTCTACGACAATCTTGGCGCAAGCCCAGCAGGACTTGCCCCCAATGTCCTGGTGAACATTGGCGCTATCGCTTCAGTGCAACGCTCTTACCTGCCAGACGCCCTCGCCCGGTTTCACCAACAGTGTCCGCAGTGTCGCACGCGGGTGCTGCCTGGCGTGTCGATGGAGTTGATCAACTTGGTGGATGCCGGCGAAATCGACATGGCCGCCATCATCCGCCCGCCTTTCTCGCTGCAAAGCGATCTGCGCTGGATGACCCTGGCGCTCGAGCCGTATCGACTGATCGTGCCAAGCGCGCTACCGGGCGAAGACTGGGCCGAACTGCTTGGCAGCCAACCCTTCATTCGTTATGACCGCGCCTCGTTCGGTGGCCGGCAGGTGGATCGCTTCCTGCGCAAGATGCACTTTGCCTTGCATGAAGTCAGCGAGCTGGATGAACTGGAGGCCATCATCAAACTGGTTGAAAACGGCGTAGGCGTGGCCCTGGTGCCGCAAACCGCAACCCATCACAAATGGCCAGAGGGTGTGCGCGCGCTCGACCTAGCGGAGCACACCTTCCACCGTGATGTCGGGCTCGTCCATCGGCCTCGACAGAGCCTAGGCGAACCGGCGGGGATACTGGTGCAACTGATTGCGGAGCAAGCTCGGGCCAACGGTGGGCCAGCCTCATAGTTCGCAGCGTTGCCCCTGTCTTCTTTGCCACAACCAAGCGTCGATCATCGCTGAGATTGACCGCCGTAATCTGGTATCAATGCGCAAGACTCAAGGCTTTTGTCGACGGGATGATCTATACCTTCAGATACACGCAGTCAGGCCGATGCAACAGGCTGGCGTGTCCAGATAAAACGACTGCGGCGAGCCCGCTTTAGGTGCGCTGCATCACATAAAATCGGCCAGCAGCACGCTGTTCCCGGCGCCGCCCCATAGAATGACGCCCCACTTTCCAATGCCTGAAGTATCGATCATGAGCCCGAGCAAACGCGTTTTGAATGGTCCCTCCAAGGCGCTATCCAGGCTTTGTCTATTGATACCGCTGCTGGTTGTGCACAACACCGGCGCTGAACCCTTGGAAATTGAACTGCACATCCTCGACGCACCACCGCTGACGTTCGTCAACGACCCCAGGGGCCACGGAATCGTGGGCGATGTCGCCGTGGCGGCCATGACCAGGGCCGGGTACACCGTAAAGGTCCATGTGCTTCCCTGGGCTCGGGCACAGAAGCACGTCAGTGAATCACAGGACTACTTGATCACACCGCTGTCGCGCATACCCTCCCGTGAGGATCGTTTCACCTGGATTGCCTCGATCATGCCCATGGAGCGAGCTTTTTTCAGCCTCCAGCGACGGGTGAGCAGCTTCGCCCAAGCGAAAGAAACCTACCGCAAGATCGGGGTCGGTCTGGGCAGTGCGCAGCAGGATATCCTGCGTGCCGAGGGGTTCAGTGACGAGCAGATCTACCCCCTGGCCATTGGCGACAATCCCGCCCAGATGCTGTTGATGGGCCGTATCGATGCCTGGTTCAACGGCGTACCGGAGAGCCGCTACATCTGGCCGAAGGTGTCCAAGCGTAAACTGCTCATGAGCTCGGTCGGCAGTAGCGCTGACCTTTACCTGGCCTGTTCGAAGCAATGCTCGCCGGAAATGGTCGAGCATTTGCGCGAAGCGGTTGAAGCGCTTCGTGCGGATGGGACCGTCAAGCGTGTCCATGACCTTTACTTGCCGCAATAGAACGCGACCATCAATACATTTGATAAGAAAAGAATCAGAACCCCTCTCAATCCATGCACTCACCCAGGACTGGCCTGAGTCATTGTCGCGAGGGTGATTGTTCCCGCGGGGCTGCGTAGCGGCCCTTCTATGTGAGCGCTTCGCGCTCAAGCGGGAGCAAGCTCCCTCGCCACGGATCCATCGTTCCCCAAAGTGCAGCGCATTGCCGGACTAGAGCCCTCATCGATGGCTTATATCATTCTGAATGATAGTTACCTTTGCTTCATTCGATTCGTTCCTGTGCCTTGTGCCACGCATCATCCGCCCATTCTCAATACATTGGCGGATGCTATCCATGGAACATTCACTTTCAAAACTGCGTTTTCCCCTCGCGCTGCTGGCGGTGCTGGTGATGAGCGCCTGCGGCAAGACTCCCGACACGGCAGCGTCCATGCCGCCGGCCAAAGTCAGTGTGGCCAAGGTGCTGGAGCAGCCTGTCAACGAATGGGATGAATTCACCGGCCGCCTCGAGGCGCCAGAAACCGTCGAGATCCGCCCACGGGTTTCCGGGCAGATCGACGAAGTGGCTTTCACCGAAGGTGCGCTGGTCAAGAAAGGCGACCTGTTGTTCCAGATCGACCCACGCCCCTTCCAGGCTGAAGTCCGTCGTCTCGAAGCCCAACTGGCCCAAGCCCGTGCCACCGCCACCCGCAGCGAAAACGAAGCCCAGCGTGGCGAACGCCTGCGCTTGAGCAACGCCATTTCCGCCGAGCTGGCGGACTCGCGCACCAGCGCCGCCCAGGAAGCCCGTGCCGCCGCCGCGGCCATCCAGGCGCAGTTGGACCTGGCGAAACTGAACCTGAGCTTTACTCGGGTCACCGCGCCCATCAGCGGTCGCGTCAGCCGGGCGGCCATCACCGCCGGCAACCTGGTGACCGCCGACGTCACGCCGCTGACCAGCGTCGTGTCCACCGACAAGGTCTACGCCTACTTCGACGCCGACGAGCGTGTCTTCCTCAAATACACCCAACTCGCCCGCCAGGGCCAGCGCGGCCAGGCCACGCCGGTCTACATGGGCCTGTCCAACGAGGACGGCAACCCGCACCTGGGCCAGATGAACTTCGTCGATAACCAGGTCAACCCGCAGACAGGCACCATCCGTGGCCGCGCCGTGTTCGACAACAAGGACGGCGCCTACACCCCTGGCCTGTACGCCCGCCTGAAGCTGGTGGGCAGCGGCACTTACGCCGCCGTGCTGATCAACGACGAAGCCGTGGGCACCGACCTGGGCAAGAAATTCGTGCTGGTGATGGACGCCGACAACAAGCCGGCCTACCGCGCCGTCGAGCTGGGGCCCAAGATCGAAGGGCTGCGCATCGTGCGCAACGGCCTGAGCAAGGACGACACCATCATCGTCAAGGGGCTGCAACGGGCTCGTCCGGGCGCACCGGTCACGCCTGAAACCGTGCCGATGGCCAGCGACGAAACCATTGCCGCCCTGGCACAACAACGTAAAGCGCTCGAAGCCAGCAACCTGCCCCAAGTCGCGCCATCCAAGGCAGCGTCAGGCTCGGCAGGCAAACTGGCCGCTGCGACCCCACGCGGTTAAGGGACTGAATCCAAGATGAAATTTTCCCAGTTCTTCATTTCGCGGCCGATCTTCGCAGCGGTGCTTTCGCTGCTGATCCTGATCGCCGGCGCCATCTCGCTGTTCCAGCTACCGATCAGCGAATACCCGGAAGTCGTGCCGCCGACCGTGGTCGTACGCGCCAACTTCCCGGGCGCCAACCCCAAGGTCATCGGCGAAACCGTGGCCGCGCCCCTGGAACAAGCCATCACTGGCGTCGAGAACATGCTGTACATGTCCTCGCAGTCCACCGCTGACGGCAAGATCACCCTGACCATCACCTTCGCCCTGGGCACCGACCTGGACAACGCCCAGGTGCAGGTGCAGAACCGCGTCACCCGGACCGAGCCCAAGCTGCCGGAAGAAGTGACCCGGATCGGCATCACGGTGGACAAGGCATCGCCCGACCTGACAATGGTTGTGCACTTGACCTCGCCGGACAAACGCTACGACATGCTCTACCTGTCCAACTACGCCCTGCTCAACATCAAGGATGAGCTGGCGCGCCTGGGCGGCGTGGGTGATGTGCAACTGTTCGGCATGGGCGATTACTCCCTGCGGGTCTGGCTGGATCCGAACAAGACTGCCTCGCGCAACCTGACCGCCACCGATGTGGTCACCGCGATCCGTGAACAGAACCGCCAGGTGGCGGCCGGTGCCCTGGGTGCGCCGCCAGCACCGAATGCCCAAGCCTTCCAGCTGTCGATCAATACCCAGGGGCGCCTGGTGAATGAGGAAGAGTTCGAGAACATCATCATTCGTTCCGGCGCCAACGGTGAGATCACGCGCCTGAAAGACATCGCCCGGGTCGAACTGGGTTCCAGCCAATACGCCCTGCGTTCGCTGCTGGACAACCAGCCAGCGGTGGCGATCCCGATCTTCCAGCGTCCAGGCTCCAACGCCATCCAGATCTCCAACGACGTTCGCGAGAAGATGGACGAGTTGAAGAAGGGCTTCCCGGCCGGGATGGACTACAGCATCGTCTATGACCCGACGATCTTCGTCCGGGGCTCCATCGAAGCGGTGGTCCACACCCTGTTCGAAGCCCTGATTCTCGTGGTGCTGGTGGTGATCCTGTTCCTGCAGACCTGGCGCGCCTCGATCATTCCCCTGGTGGCGGTGCCGGTTTCGCTGATCGGTACGTTCGCGGTGATGCACCTGTTCGGCTTCTCATTGAACGCCCTGTCGCTGTTCGGCCTGGTCCTGGCGATCGGTATCGTGGTGGACGACGCCATCGTGGTGGTGGAGAACGTCGAGCGAAACATCGAGCTGGGCCTCACCCCCGTGGAGGCGACCAAGCGCGCCATGGGTGAAGTGACCGGCCCGATCATCGCCACCGCCCTGGTGCTGTGCGCGGTCTTCGTTCCGGCGGCGTTCATCAGTGGCCTGACCGGTCAGTTCTATAAACAGTTCGCCCTGACCATTGCCATCTCCACGGTGATCTCGGCGATCAACTCCCTGACCCTGTCGCCGGCCCTGGCCGCAGTACTGCTCAAGGGTCATGACGCGCCCAAGGACCGTTTCTCCAAGTTCCTGGACAAGGTATTCGGCGGCTGGCTGTTCCGTCCGTTCAACCGTTTCTTCGAGCGTGCCAGCCACGGCTACGTGGGCACCGTCGCTCGGGTGATCCGCAGCAGCGGCATCGCCCTGGTGCTCTACGCGGGCCTGATGGTGCTGACGTTCTTCGGCTTCTCCACCACCCCGACGGGCTTCGTGCCCGGCCAGGACAAGCAATACCTGGTGGCCTTCGCCCAACTGCCGGACGCCTCGAGCCTGGATCGCACCGAAGATGTGATCAAGCGCATGTCCGACGTGGCCCTCAAGCAACCGGGCGTTGAAAGCGCCGTGGCCTTCCCCGGCCTGTCGATCAACGGTTTCACCAACAGCCCGAACGCCGGCATCGTGTTCGTGACCCTCAAGCCCTTCGACGAGCGCAAAGACCCGAGCATGTCGGCCGGTGCCATCGCCGGTGCCTTGAACGGCAAATACTCGGAGATCCAGGAAGCCTACATGGCGATCTTCCCACCGCCGCCGGTACAGGGCCTGGGCACGATCGGTGGTTTCCGCCTGCAAATCGAGGACCGGGGCAACCTGGGCTACGACGAGCTGTACAAAGAAACCATGAACATCATCACCAAGAGCCGCAGCGTGCCGGAACTGGCCGGGTTGTTCACCAGCTACACCGTGAACGTGCCCCAGGTCGATGCCGCCATCGACCGTGAAAAAGCCAAGACCCATGGCGTGGCCGTCAGCGACATCTTCGACACCCTGCAGATCTACCTGGGTTCGCTGTATGCCAACGACTTCAACCGCTTCGGTCGCACCTACCAGGTCAACGTCCAGGCCGAGCAGCAGTTCCGTCTCGAGTCCGACCAGATCGGCCAGCTCAAGGTGCGCAACAACCGTGGCGAGATGATCCCGCTGGCGACCTTCATCAAGGTCAGCGACACCTCTGGGCCAGACCGCGTGATGCACTACAACGGCTTCATCACCGCTGAAATCAACGGTGCCGCCGCCCCGGGCTACAGCTCCGGCCAGGCTGAAAAGGCCATCGAGAAACTGCTCAAGGACGAACTGCCCAACGGCATGACGTACGAGTGGACCGACCTGACGTACCAGCAGATCCTCTCGGGCAACACCGCGTTGTTCGTGTTCCCGCTCTGCGTGCTGCTGGCGTTCCTGGTGCTCGCGGCACAGTACGAAAGCTGGAGCCTGCCATTGGCGGTGATCCTGATCGTACCGATGACCCTGCTGTCGGCGATTACCGGGGTGATTCTCTCCGGTGGCGACAACAACATCTTTACCCAGATCGGTTTGATCGTACTGGTGGGGCTTGCCTGCAAGAACGCGATTCTGATCGTCGAGTTCGCCAAGGATAAACAGCTCGAAGGCATGAACCCGCTGGCGGCGGTCCTTGAAGCGTGCCGCCTGCGTCTGCGGCCGATCCTGATGACCTCCTTCGCCTTCATCATGGGCGTGGTGCCTCTGGTGTTCTCCAGCGGCGCAGGTGCGGAAATGCGTCATGCCATGGGTGTGGCGGTGTTCTCCGGGATGCTCGGCGTGACCTTCTTCGGCCTGCTGCTCACCCCCGTGTTCTATGTACTGATCCGCAACTTCGTCGAGCGCAGCGAGGCCCGCAAGGCGGCCCGGGCTTTGAAACTGGAGGCGCAACAATGAGTTTGAAAGCGTTCGTGCCGAGCTTGCTGGTGTTGGCCTTGAGTGCCTGCGCCGTAGGCCCGGACTACAAGGCTCCGCAAACGGAGGCGGCGAATATCACCACCGCCACCGACGGTGCCGCCGGCCAGAAGAATTTCGACCGCGCCCGTTTCGAAGGTGTCTGGTGGCAGCAGTTCGACGACCCGACCCTCAATGCGTTGGTGAGCCGCTCCCTGGAAGGCAACCGCGAGTTGCGCGTGGCCTTCGCCCGCTTGCGGGCCGCCCGGGCGATTCGCGATGACGCCAGCAATGACGCCATGCCGACCATCACCAGCCGTGCCAGCAGCGACTTGGGCAAAGGCCAGAATCCGGCGGCGCAAACTGACGACCGGGTCAACACCGAGCGTTACGACCTGGGCCTGGACATGGCCTGGGAGCTGGACCTGTTCGGGCGCATCCAGCGCAACCTGGAAGCCACCGATGCCGATCAACAGGCGATCGAAGCAGACCTCTATCAGTTGCAGGTGACGATGATCGCCGAACTGGTGGACGCCTACGGTCAACTGCGCGGCGCGCAACTGCGGGAAAAGATCGCCCTGGCGAACCTCAAGAACCAGCAGGATTCGCGCAAGATCACCGAAAGCCTGCGCGATGCCGGCGTCGGCGATCAGCTTGATGTGGTCCGCGCCGATGCGCGCCTGGCCTCAGTGGAAGCCAGCGTGCCGCAACTGCAGGCCGAGCAGGTGCGCCAACGCAATCGCATCGCCACGCTGCTGGGTGAACGCCCGGACAAACTCAGCGTGGACCTGAGCCCGAAACAGTTGCCGGCCATCGCCAAGGCCCTGCCCATCGGCGACCCGGGTGAACTGCTGCAACGGCGCCCGGACATTCTCAGTGCCGAACGCCAACTGGCTGCCGCCACGGCGCGCATTGGCGTGGCCAAGGCCGACCTGTTCCCACGGGTCAGCCTGAGCGGCTTCCTCGGTTTCACGGCTGGACGTGGCTCGCAGATCGGCTCCTCGGCGGCCAACGCCTGGGCGCTGGGCCCGAGCATTACCTGGGCCGCCTTCGACCTGGGCAGCGTGCGGGCGCGCTTGCGCGGTGCCGACGCCGAGGCGGACGGCGCCCTGGCGACCTACGAACAGCAAGTGCTGCTGGCCTTGGAAGAATCGGAAAACGCCTTCAGCGACTACGGCAAGCGCCAGCAACGGCTGATTTCGCTGATCCGCCAGAGTGAATCGAGCCGCGCCGCCGCCGACCTGGCCGAGATTCGCTACCGCGAAGGCACCGTGGACTTCCTCGTGCTGCTCGACGCCCAACGCGAACGCCTGGCCGCCGAAGACACCCAGGCCCAGGCCGAAGTGGACCTGTACCGCGGCATCGTCGCGATCTACAAGGCCCTGGGTGGTGGCTGGAAACCGGAAACCGTCGCCAGCAACTGATCCGCCCTGCTCAACCGAGCTCCTTTGGTTGGCCGCAACCAACCAATTCTTTGCCCCGCGTTCACTTGGACGCGGGGCTTTTTTTGTCTGGTTGAGGGTGTGCACCGCTTTTGCACGCGGCGTGCGATATTGCCATAGGGATCGATCTATGCACGCTTGGCAAGGTAAACGTCGAAAGAACCAACCATGCGCGGAATCCCCACCCTGTGACACGTGACGTCAAACTCTCCGGTCGCGCGCAATGCTTCGTTATCCCACTCGCATCTGATAGTCCCCTCTTCCGGCTCCCAAGTCTCACCATAGCGCACCAGACAAATAACGCCCGGTGACGGCAAAGTTATCTTTTTATTGAATGCATCATCAAACACCTGCAATATGATGAATGGAGTAGCGGGCACGTCGTCATATAACATGAAATACATGAATATGCTTCCCTCACTAACCATTCCCGTAATATCAGCGAACGCCAAAGCAGCATGCCCCGTGGCCTTGGTCGCTCCCATTTCGTTGATTAACTTTTCCGCTGAATGTTTCATGAGTAATCTCTCGACCAACAAACATTGAATATCACGAATGTACATGGTTAGAAGTGACTGCCAGATCAGTACATAAACTATTGCTCGGCAGCAGATCGTCAGTCTCAGAGATTCATTCAAACAGGCAATAGCGTGACCAAACTACTGTCAGGTCTGACAGTAATATATATTTATTCGAAATATTGAGTCGTCAATCCATAAGCGCCGAAGCGCCGCTGTCAAAACAACTCCCGTTGAGCCGCATGGCTCCCAGAAAAGTCTGTCAGGGCACTCGTGACAGTGGTGGGTCAATCAATATCAACCTTACTGATCCGACGCCATCGCGAGCAAGCTCGCTCCCACAGGGCGATTACCGCTGTTACAAGGTTTGACTCAGGCCGCCGCCTGACTGAAGCTTGCGACATTTCACGCTTCTGGTAATGGACTCCCTGCATGCCCTCGCCTCGCCGTCGCTATCTGCTCCTCAGCCTCTGTGTCCTGTTGTTGATCGCGCTTGTCGCGGTGTGGCTACGCAGCACCACGCCGCAAATCCCCGAAGCGATCAAGCGTGGCTACAGTGAAGCCTTGGAACACGCCCGCAACGGACAGCCGGGGGCGGCGCGGATGCTTTACCAGCAACTGGGGCGTCCGGATCTCTCGCCCAAGCGGCGGGTGTGGCTGCACGCCGAACTGCCCAACTACCCCAGCCCCCAAGCCCTGAAACTGGCGGACGCGGACCTGCACAGCGAATCACCGGACGTGCGTCGGGCCGCCATCGGCAGCGTCGTCGGGCTGGTGCCGACGGGCCAGCGCAGCCTGTTGCTCGGCCCGCTCCTGGATGATGATGACCCGAACGTCCGATTCGCCGCCGTGAATGCGCTGCTGGGTCTCTCGCCGGATGACCTCGGCTTGTATTTCGGTGCGATGCAGATCGCCATCGACACCTGGGAGCAGGTGCTCGAAGACGGTCCGAAAACCGCGGACGCCTACTACCAGCTCGCCCGGCTGCACCTGCACAACGCCGAATTGAAGAAGGCCCAATTGGCCCTTGAGCAGGCCTTGCGCCTGCAACCGGACAATCTTCCGGCGTTGGTCATGCAGATCGAAGTGCTGGACAAACAAGGCCAGGGCGAAGCCGCACGACAATTGCTCGCCCGACAGTTGCAAACCCAGCCAGCGTCGGCTTATCTACAACATGCGCTGGGCATGTGGCTGCTACAACACGGCCAGAGCGAGTATGCGGTGCTCGGCCTGGCGAAAGCCGTGGAACTGGAACCCGAGAACCGGCATTACCGTTATGACCTGGCAACCACCCTGCATGCCGAAAAGGAAGTGGAAGCCGCACAGAAACAGCTACAGGAAATCGTCCAGCGCTACCCCGCCGACCGCAAGGCCCGGGTGTTGCTGATCAACTATTGGAAGGAAACCGGTCAGTTGCAGAACGTTCAAATCCTGTTGGCGCAACTTGAACAGCTGAACCCCGATGACCCGGCACTGCAACAGGGTTTGTAGGCCCCTCGGTGCACGCTGAAAGTTGTGCAGTACACCGCGTTTTGTAGATGTAAGCGGAACCGCCATCACCGCCAAAGGTCAAGTATTCAGGCAGTCGATTTCAGGCGTTACCCCGCCTGCTGCCTACTTCCCTAGTCATGAGAGGGCTATTTTTGTCTACATCTAACGAGTTGATCAGTGCAAAAGCCGCCACCGGCATCGAAGGACTGGACGATGTCCTTAACGGTGGTTTGTCCCGCGGCCATGTGTTCCTGCTCGAGGGGGAACCGGGGACTGGTAAGACCACGGTCGCGCTGCATTTTCTGTTAGCTGGCGCCAAGGCTGGCGAGCGCTCGTTGTACATCACGCTCTCGGAAACCGAGCGTGAACTGCGCCAGGGCGCGACCTCCCACGGGTGGACCCTGGACGACAACATTCATATTTTCGAGCTGACCCCGCCTGAAAGCCTGCTCAATGCCGAGCACCAGCAGAGTTTGCTGTATTCCTCGGACCTGGAGCTGGGGGAAGCGACACGGCAGATTTTCGAAGTGGTCGAACGGGTCAAGCCAACCCGGGTCGTGCTCGACAGCCTGTCGGAGATCCGCCTGCTGGCGCAAAGCTCCCTGCGCTATCGCCGCCAGATCCTGGCAATCAAGCATTACTTCGTGCGCTACGACGCCACGGTCCTGTTGCTCGACGACCTGACCACCGAATCCTTGGACAAGACCGTGCACAGTGTGGCCCACGGGGTGATTCGCCTGGAAGAACTGACCCCCAACTATGGCGCCGAGCGGCGGCGAATCCGGGTGGTCAAGTATCGCGGGCAGAAATACCGCGGCGGTTACCATGACTTCACCATCATGGGCGACGGTGTACACGTCTTCCCGCGCCTGGTGGCCGCCGAACACCGCGGGAGGTACCTGCGCCAGCAACTCTCCAGCGGCATCGGCGAGATGGACGCCCTGCTGGGCGGCGGTATCGAGACCGGCTCCAGCACCTTGATCCTCGGCCCAGCGGGTACCGGCAAGTCGCTGATCGCGCTGATTTTTGCCGCAGCCGCCGTGCATCGCGGCGAGAAGGCCGCGCTGTTCATCTTCGACGAAGAGCTGGGTTTATTGTTCGAGCGCATGAGAAACATCGGCATTGATCTGCACGCCCTGCAAAAAACCGGCAACCTGATGATCGAACAAGTGGACGCCGCCGAGTTGTCCCCCGGTGAGTTCTCCCACCGCGTGCGCCGTTGCGTCGACGATGGCGAGATAAAGACCGTGATCATCGATAGCATCAACGGCTATCAGGCGGCCATGCCGGAAGAGAACGCCCTGGTGCTGCACATGCATGAGTTGTTGCTCTACCTCAACCGCAAGGGCGCGGCCACCTTCATGACCGTCGCCCAGCACGGCCTGGTCGGCGACATGCAGGCCCCCGTGGACATCACTTACCTGGCCGACACGGTGATTCTGTTGCGTTATTTCGAAGCACTGGGCAAGGTGCGCCGGGCGATTTCCATCATCAAGAAACGCACCGGCAGCCACGAGTCGACCATCCGCGAATACCGCATCGGCGGCCAGGGCATGACCATTGGCGAACCTTTGGAGGCATTCCAGGGTGTCTTGCGTGGCGTGCCGACCTACATGGGAGCGGACCACCCGCTGCTCAAGGATGATCTCCAGTGACGTTGACGGAGCCCCTGTCGGAACGAGCACTGATCCTCGCTCCGCTGGGACGAGACAGCCAGATCGCCTTGATGATCCTCAATGAGGCCGGTTTTGCCGGCCTCATCTGCCGTCATCTGGGCCATTTGTGCCAAGAACTGGAAGACGGCGCCGGCCTGCTGGTGATTTCTTCGGAAGCCTTGGCGGGCCCCGACCTGGAGACGCTGTTCCTGCAAATCGAACAACAGCCGACCTGGTCCGACCTGCCCATTGTCTTGCTGACCCATCACGGCGGCCCGGAGCAAAACCCGGCGGCCCGTATCGGTGCGCAATTGGGCAACGTCACCTTTCTCGAGCGCCCCTTCCACCCGGTGACCCTGATCAGCCTGGTGACCACTGCCCTGCGCGGGCGGCGAAGGCAATACGATGCCCGCGACCGCCTGATCGACCTGAGCAACAGCGAACTGCGCCTGCAGACCACCCTTGAAACCCTCGAGCAGCAGGTAGAAGAACGTACCGCCCAGTTGCGCCATAACGAAGAAGCCCTGCGCCAGTCGCAGAAAATGGAAGCGGTCGGCCAACTGACCGGGGGTATCGCCCATGACTTCAACAACATGCTCACCGGGATCATCGGCAGCCTCGAACTGCTGCGTCGGCGCCTGGCCCGGGGCCGTACCGAGGACCTGGACAGCCTGATCGACCTGGGCGTGACCTCGGCCAACCGCGCCGCCGGCCTGACCCATCGCCTGCTGGCGTTTTCCCGGCGACAATCGCTGGACTCCAAGGCCGTCCAGATGAATACGCTGGTGCTGTCCATGGGCGAGCTGCTGCAACGCAGCCTCAACGAGAGCATTCGCCTGGACATGCAGCTGGACGAACAACTCTGGGTTGCCGAGGCCGACCCCAACCAACTGGAGAGCGCCCTGCTCAACCTGGTACTCAACGCCCGGGATGCCATGCCCAACGGCGGAAGCCTGGTGGTGCGGACAAGCAATAGGCATCTGGACGCCGACTTCACCGATGCCTACACCAACCTGGCGCCCGGCGACTATGTGGTGCTGAGCGTGCAGGACAGCGGTTGCGGCATGCCCGAAGCGGTCATCAATCGGGCCTTCGACCCATTTTTCACCACCAAGCCGATCGGCCAGGGCACCGGGCTGGGCCTGTCGATGATCTATGGCTTCAGCAAGCAATCGCGTGGGCACGTGACCATCGACAGCGAAGTCGGCAAAGGCACCACGGTGAACCTTTACCTGCCGCGCTTTCGCGGTGAAGAAATACACGAGCCCCAGGTCACCACCCAGCACGCGCCCCATGCGCAGGACGGCGAAACCGTGCTGATCGTCGAAGACGATCCAGCGGTGCGGGTACTGGTGAGCGCGGTGCTGAGCGAGCTGGGTTATGCTTTTGTGGAAGCGGCCGACGCCAATGGCGCCGTACCGATCCTCCAGTCAAGCCAACGCATCGACCTGCTGATCAGCGACGTAGGCTTGCCCGGCATGAATGGTCGGCAACTGGCGGAAATCGGCCGGCAGATCCGTCCGGACCTGCGGGTGCTGTTCATTACCGGCTATGCGGAACATGCAGCGGTACGCGGCGGTTTCCTTGACCCGGGAATGCAGATGATCACCAAGCCGTTCACCTTTGATTTGCTGACGGCCAAGGTGCGGGACATGATCAAGGTTTGAGGTGATGGGAGGACATCGCCTGGGGGGCATTTTGAGCACTGTGGCGAGGAAGCTTGCTCCCGCTGGGGTGCGAAGCGCCCCCCAATCAAGCTGATCAAGACAATCTGGCACACCACATTCGGCTGGTATTGGGGCCGCTGCGCAGCCCAGCGGGAGCAAGCTCCCTCGCCACAGGGGGTTGCTGCGGGATGCCTCCGCTCTTCCTACCTAGGACAACATCGACTGCATGATGCTCTGCAGCTCATCCAGGTCGAACGGCTTGTCCAGGATCGGGGCCTTGCGGGTAATGGGGCTATCGGTCTCGCGCACTTCCTGCGCGTAGCCACTGATGAAGATGACCTTCAGTTCGGGCCGCAACTTGACCGCAGGCTCGGCGATCTGCACCCCGGAAATACCGCCCGGCAGGCGGAAGTCGGTAATCATCATGTCCAGATGCGGCTTGCTCGCCAGGATCTCGAATGCCTGCTCACCGTTTCCGGCCTGAAGCACCCGGTATCCCTCGCCCGACAAGTAGGCCGACAGCACCATCAGGATCGACGGGTCATCCTCGACGATCAATACAACATCTTGCGCATCTTCACTCATGAGAAGCCTTTGTTCGATCAATAGCTGCTGATACGACCTTAGGGTCTCTCAGAGGTTGCGTCTGTTCGGCGGTTTTGTCCAAGACAGTTTTCTGCAAGGGCAGGCAGACACGAAACAACGCCCCTTCATTGAGACGACTGCACACCGTGATCGTCCCGCCATGGGCCGTGACAATCTGCTCGGAAATGAACAGCCCCAACCCCAGGCCCGAAGCGGCCGCCTTGGACGATACGCGCTCGAACTGCTGGAAGATACGCTTCTGGTTCTCCTCGCTGATGCCGATGCCGTGGTCCTGGACTTCGATGCAGGCATGCTCGGACGTCTTGTAGACACGTACCTCGATCGGGCTCTTGCCACCGTAGCGCAGCGCATTGGTCAACAGGTTCGACACCACTTGCTCGATGCGAAACTCATCCCACAACCCCTCCACAGCCGGCTCGGCCATGCAAGTCAACGAGCACTCGGCGACGGCAATCTGCGGCTGGAAGTTGCGCAGCAGGTTTTCCACCAGTGCCGTCAAGTTGAAGCGCGTCGGACGGATCGACAGCTTGCCGGTGCGAATCCGCGACACATCCAGCATGTCCTCGATCAGCCGGATCAGGCTCTTGATCTGGCGCTCGTCGCGCTCGACCATCGCGCGCACCTTGTCCAGGCTGAAGGCCGCGGCGTTGTCCCGGGCAAGGTGCATCTTGCGCAGCTGGGTCTCGAGAATGAGGCCATTGAGGGGCGTGCGCACCTCGTGGGCGACGATGGACATGAAGTCGTCCCGCATGCGCACCGCCTGCTCCAGCTCGGCGCGGGTGGCCTCCAATTGCTGCAACAGGACTTCCTGCTCACGGCGGCTCTGCTCGAGGGCCACCACTTGCTCCTTCACGGCCTTGCGCTGGCGATACAGCTCAACGAACACATTGACTTTGCTCTTGACCGCCTGGGTGTCCAGCGGCTTGTGCAGGAAGTCCACCGCGCCGTTTTCATAACCGGTGAAGGCATAATTACGTTCACGACCGGCGGCGCTGACAAAGATGATCGGGATGCTGCGGGTCTTCTCCGTGCCGCGCATCAGCTCCGCCAGCCCGAAACCGTTCATCTCCGGCATCTGCACATCGATGATGGCCAGGGCGAAGTCGTGTTGCAGCAACAGGGACAGCGCTTCGTCCGCCGACAGGGCCTTGAAGACCTCGCGATCGTCCCCCCTGATCAACGCTTCCAGGGCCAACAGATTCTCAGGCAGATCATCGACGATCAGCAGTTTGGCTTGAATATCTCTTGGCATGTGGTTCATTCCAGCCCGGCCAGCAATTGGCCGATGCCTTGCAAAGTAAGGATATGGTCGGGCTGGTGCAGGGCCAACGCCGCTTCGGGCATGGTCGAAACCTGGGCTTCGCCGGGGTCCTGGACCACCGTGATCCCGCCCAGTGCACTGACCTTCGCCAAGCCCCGGGCGCCATCGTTGTTGGCGCCGGTCAGCACCACGGCCAGCAATTTCTGGCCATAGGCATCGGCGGCCGATTCAAACAGCACATCGATGGACGGCCGCGAATGGTGGACCGGCTCCTCCAGACTCAACGACAGGCTACGATCGGCCTCGACCGACAAGTGATAGCCGGGCGCAGCGACGTATAAGGTGCCCGGTGCGATGTCTTGCTTGTCCCGGGCTTCCTCCACCGGCACCGCCAGACGATGACCGAACACAGAAGCCAGTTGGCTGTCACGCTCATCCGGCAAATGCAATACCACCAGGATGGGCAGGCCAAAGCCTTTGCGCAGGTGTCCGAACACCCTGAGCAACGCTTCGACGCCGCCGGCCGATGCACCGACGGCGATAGCCTCGATGGGCGGCCTGGATCTGTCCTTCGTCTGGTTCATAACTTGCGATAGATCCGTTCCTGTTTGACCAACGGCTCGAATCGATGACCGTAAGCCGAAAAATCCAATGTCTCCTTACTGCCCAATACCAGGAAACCACGGTGACAAAGGGACTCATGGAACAGTCCAAAGGCGCGATCTTGCAGCTTTTTATTGAAATATATCAATACATTGCGGCATGAAATTAACTGAGTTTCTGAAAAGACACTGTCGGTTGCCAGGCTGTGATCGGCGAAGGTCACGTTCTTGCACAGGGTTTTATCGAACATCGCATAATCGTAGGCGGCTGTGTAGTAATCGGCAAACGAGCGCCGTCCTCCGGCGTTCTGGTAGTTCTGCGTATAAGTGCGCACGTTTTCCAGAGAGAAAATCCCCTGCTTGGCTTTTTCCAACGAGCGCGGGTTGATATCGGTGGCGTAGATGAACGTGCGATCCAGCAGGCCTTCTTCCCGCAGCAGAATCGCCATCGAGTAGACCTCTTCCCCCGTGCTGCAACCGGCGATCCAGATCTTGATCGACGGATACGTCCTGAGCAGCGGCACAATTTCCTCGCGGATCGCCAGGAAATGCGAGGGGTCGCGAAACATCTCGCTGACGGGGATCGTCAGCAGTTGCAGCAACTGCATGAATGCGCCCGGGTCATGCAGCACGCGCTCCTGCAAGGCCGAAATGGTCTTGCACTCGAACTGGCTCAGCGCATGGTGGACCCGACGCTTGATGGAAGCGCCGGAGTAATCGCGAAAATCGTAGCTGTACTTGAGGTAGATCGCTTCGATCAACAAACGAAGTTCAATGTCAGTGTCACGTTCCACTAAATTCTTTCCATATTCGGCAACCACACGCGAATCAGCGAAAACAGACGATCCAGATCGATCGGCTTGGCCAGGTAGTCGTTGGAACCCGCCGCCAGGCAGCGTTCCTGATCGTCCTTCATGGCCTTGGCCGTCACGGCGATGATCGGCAGCTTGCGCCAGCGTGGATCCTTGCGGATCAGCGCGGTGGCTTCGAAACCGTCCATTTCCGGCATCATCACATCCATCAGCACCAGGTCGATGTCGTCGAATTCATTCAGGCGATCGATCGCCTCCAAGCCATTGCGGCCGATGACCACGATCGCCCCCTTCGCCTCCAGAGCACTGGTCAGGGCAAAGATATTGCGCACATCGTCATCCACCAGCAGCACCTTGCGGCCTTCGAACACCTTGTCGCGGCTGCGGGCGGTCTTGAGCATCCGCTGCCGTTCATGGGACAACCGGGATTCGACTTTGTGCAGAAAGAGTGTCACCTCGTCCAGCAGGCGCTCTGGCGAGCGGGCGCCCTTGATGATGATCGAGCGTGAATACTTGCGCAGTTCGGCTTCTTCGTCCCTTGTCAGATTGCGCCCGGTGTAGACGATCACCGGCGGGAAGGAACAGATGTCTTCGCTGGACATGCGCTTGAGCAAGTCATTGCCAAGCATGTCCGGCAACTTGAGGTCGATGATCATGCAGTCGTAGACGTTGGTGCGCAGCAGGTCCAGGGCTTGCTGGGCGAAGCCAACGGCGGTGATTTCGATGTCATCGTCGCCGATCAGACGGGTAATACTGTCGCGTTGCAGGTCATCGTCCTCCACCAGCAGCACTCGCTTGACCTTCTGGGTCAGCTTGGCCTCCAGGCGGGCGAACACGTCCTTGAGTTCTTCGCGGGTGGTCGGCTTGACGGCATAGCCGATGGCGCCCATGTGCATGGCGGCTTCGACACGGTCTTCGACGGAAATCACGTGCACCGGGATGTGCCGGGTTTCGGCCTGCTCCTTGAGCCGCTGCAACACCGTCAGCCCGGAATGGTCCGGCAGGCGCATGTCCAGCAGGATCGCGTCGGGGGCCAGTTGCAACGCCAGGTCGAAGCCTTCATCGGCACCGTGGGCCACCAGGCACTGGTAACCGAGCTCGTGGGCCAGGTCGAACAGAATCCGGGCAAACCCGGGCTCGTCTTCGATCACCAGAATGCAGCGGGTGTCGAACGGCGCCTTGTCGCGGTCGTCGGCGAACCGGGCAATCGGCACGTCCACGTCGGCGATCAGCGGCGCCGGTGCGGCTTTGGGCGCGACAGGCGCTGGCGCGGTGGCCGTCGGAGTGAAGGTCATCGGCGCTGTCGGCGTGTCACCGGGCTCGACATAACGTTCCGGCAATACCAGCGTAAATACACTGCCCTGCCCCGGCGTGCTGGAAACCGAGATCGAGCCGCCCAACAACGCGGCCAGGTCCCGGGAAATCGACAGCCCCAGGCCCGTGCCGCCGTAACGACGGTTGGTGGTGCCATCGGCCTGACGGAACGCTTCGAAGATGCTTTGCTGCTGATCGGCGGCGATGCCGATCCCGGAGTCGCGCACCATGAACGCGATACCCGAGCCCGGCTGACCGGCCACGGACAGGCTGACGGAACCTTGCTCGGTGAATTTCACGGCGTTGGACAGCAGGTTCTTGATCACCTGCTCCAGGCGCTGGCGGTCGGTGTAGAGCATCGTCGGCGCATCGGGCTGCACCTGGACCTCGAAACTCAGGCCCTTGTCGGCCGCCAACGGCTCGAACATGTCCCGCAGCCCTTCCACCAGACGCTGCACGCCGGTGTTTTCCGGGCGCACTTCCAGCTTTCCGGCCTCGACCTTGGAAATGTCGAGAATGTCGTTGATCAGGTTCAACAGGTCATTGCCGGCGGAGTAGATCGACTCGGCAAACTTGACCTGCTCCTCGCTGAGGTTCTGTTGCGGGTTCTCCGCCAGCAGCTTGGACAGGATCAGCGAGCTGTTGAGCGGCGTGCGCAGCTCGTGGGACATGTTGGCCAGGAACTCGGACTTGTACTTGCTCGAACGCTGCAGCTCTTCGGCGCGCTCCTGCAACTGGATCTGGGCCAGGTTCAGCTCGCTGTTCTTCTGGTCCATGGCGTCGCGTTGTTCGGCCAATTGTTCGTTGGTCTGCTCCAGCTCCTGTTGCTGGGTTTCCAGGTGGGCCTGGGATTCCTTGAGAATGCGCGACTGCTCTTCCAGCTCTTCGTTGGCGGTCTTGAGTTCTTCCTGCTGGACTTGCAGCTCTTCGTTCAACTGCTGGGTTTCGGCCAGGACTTCCTGCAGGCGCTGGCGATAACGGGCGGCTTCGATGGAGGTGCCGATATTACCGGCGATCAGCTCCAGCAGCTCGATGTCACGCTCGGTCAATGGCCGCAGGAAACCCAGCTCGATCACACCGTTGATCCGGTCATCGTCACTGGTGGGCACCACCAGCACGCTGTTGGGCAGGCCCTGTCCCAATCCGGAACTGACTTTCAGGTAATCGTCCGGTACGTCGTCCAGGCGGATAAGACGCCCCTGCTGCACGGCCTGGCCAGCGATACCTTCGCCGGCGACGATCACCTGTTGTTGTTCTTCATCCTCCCGGGACAGGCCATAGGTGGCAACGCGCTTGAGGACACCATTTTCTTCCCGCGCATAAAGCGCAGCGACAGCGACGTCCAGGTATTTTGCACAGAACTGCAGGATGTTGCGCCCCAACAGGTTCAGCGACAACTGCCCCAGGACCTGCTCGGCCAACAGCGTCTGGCCGTTACGCAACCAGGCCTGCTTCTCCAGGTGCAAAGCGCTGCGTTGCTGGACTTTCAGGCTGGCGCTATAGCTTTCGGACAGGCTCAACAAATCCCGGCGACCGACGTAGGCCAGCAGCCCACTGACCGCCGCGACGAACAACAGGTAAAAGACAATGCTCCAGACGGTTGTGCTGCGCACATCGTCGTTGCGCGCAGCACGCAATTGCTGCTCGGTCTCGACGACCTCTTCGAAGGACTGGCGAATTTCGTCGGTCAGGCGCTTGCCGCGCCCGGCCTTCACCGCGGCGCGGTAATCGCCGCTGCTGCGTTGCAGGTCGATCATGCTCTGGGCGTAATTGGCCCACTCCGTCTGGAGCGCTTGGATCTTGTGCAGGCGATCGGTCTGGACCGGGTTATCGGCTGTCAATTCCAGCAATGTATCCAGCGCCACGGCGATCCGTGGCTTGGCCACTTCGTAGGGGTCGAGGAAGTGCTCGTCACCACTCAACAGGTAACCGCGCATGCCGGTTTCCAGGTCCACGCTCAGCTTGAGCGCTTCGTTGGCGTTATTGATCACCCTGTCGGTATGGCCGACCCACTGGATCACCGACAGCAGATAGGTGATAAGGATGATGAAAAACACCGCGCTGAGGGCGCCGATGCCCAGCGGCAGGCTGATATTGCGGCTCAAGAGCTTGCGAAAACTTTGCTCGTCGACCGAAGACGAAGGAATCATGGAAAGGGCCTTGGTGGACAGTTGAAATCGGTGGAGTTTGCCCGAAAAACCGCGCTTGGATCCACATTTTCTGACAAGTCAAAGACACGCATCCCACGACGATCCGCCTTGGTAGCAAGGAAGCGACTATCCTTGTCAGCTCTTGTACTATAGATCCTTTCTTGTACAACCCAGGGAACTTGTGCCGCCTTGGCACTTACTCATGAATGAGGCCTTTTTTTTTCGTGCCCTTCCCGCTCCCATCTTCGAGACTGTCTACTATGTTCACCGCCCCTACCGCCATCCAGCCCACCATCCTGGTAGTCGAAGACGACGACATTGTGCGGATGTTGATCGTCGATGTGCTGGAAGAACTGGAGTACCAGGTGCTGGAGGCGGACGGTTGTGAACAGGCGCTGGCGTTTTTGTACGACCACGATCAGCCCATCGCCCTGATGATGACCGACGTTGGCCTGCCGGTAATGGACGGGCGGGAACTGGCCAGGAAGGCTAGACTCGAGCGGCCGCAGCTGCCGGTGCTGTTTGCCAGCGGTTACGCAGAAAGCATCGATGTGCCTGAGGGCATGTCGGTGATCGGCAAGCCCTTCTCCATCGATCAGTTGCGGGACAAGGTCAAACGCATTCTTGCTTGAGCCGGATCGCATTCTTGGTCACTATCGGCGCCCCGCGCGCCGATGGCGCCTGATTCGCGCCAAGGAACCCCCTGCCCATGCGTCACCCCACCGCCACCAAAGTCCTGGTTATCGGCTATGTCTGGCCCGAGCCGCGTTCATCGGCGGCCAGTGGGCACATCATGCAGATCCTCGACACCTTCCTCGGCCAAGGCTGGGACATCACCTTCAGCAGCCCGGCTGGCCCGGGCGAACAGCGCGCCGACCTGGTCGCGCTGGGCATCCGCGAAGTGCCCATCGAACTCAATAACAGCAGCTTCGACGCGTTCATCCATACACTTGCGCCCGACATCGTGCTGTTCGACCAGTTCATGATGGAGGAACAGTTCGGCTGGCGCGTCGAAAAGCACTGCCCCGGTGCCCTGCGGGTGTTGGAGACTTCCGATTTGCAAAGCCTGCGCCACACCCGGCATCAGCGCCTGAAGGAGCGCCTGAAGCGCGATGAGGCGAGCGAGGACTTCAGCGACCTCTTCGCCCCGGCCCTGGGCGAGGAATTCCAGCGAATGGCCAACACCGACCTGGCCAAGCGGGAAATCGCCGCCCTGTACCGCTGCGACCTCAACCTGATGGTATCCGAGGTTGAAATCGAACTGTTGGTGGAACACTTCAAGCTGCCCCGCAACCTGCTGCACTGGTGCCCGTTGATGCTGGACCTGCCCAGTGAACAGTCGGTGCCGTTCGAGGACCGGGCGCATTTCCTGAGCATCGGCAACTTTCGCCACGCGCCGAACTGGGACGCCGTGCTCTGGATGAAAAACGCGATCTGGCCGCTGATCCGCCAGCAGTTGCCCGGCGCACAACTGCATCTATACGGCGCCTACACCCCACCCAAGGCTGCCGCATTGCACAACCCGGCCCAAGGTTTTCACATCATGAACTGGGCCGAGGACGCCCTGCAGGTCATGTCGGCCGCACGCATCTGTCTGGCGCCGTTGCGTTTCGGCGCCGGGATCAAGGGCAAGCTGATCGACGCCATGCTCTGCGGCACCCCCAACGTCACCACGCCCGTGGGGGCCGAAGCCATGCACGGCGGCATGCCCTGGCCCGGGTCGATTGCCCAGAGCGCCGAAGGCATCGCCCGCGCGGCGGTGCAGTTGTATAGCGACCAGGCGCGCTGGACCCAGGCCCGGGACGCAGGCCTGGCGCTGCTGGCGAGCCGCTACCGGCAACAGGTGCATGGGCCGGCGCTGATCGACAGCATCAACGCCTGCCGGGCGGACCTGGCGCAACGACGCCGGGACAATTTCACCGGCAGCATGCTGCGTCATCACCAGCACAAGAGCACCCAATACATGTCCCAGTGGATCGAAGAAAAAAACCGCAACGGTTAGACGTCAGGGTGGCACCTGCCTGGCGAAGGGGGCATTATCCAACGGCGATAACAATAAAAGCGTCAGGCCCATGACCCGAACAGCCAGAGTCACCGACCCCTCCTACGAGTTGATGGACGACCATAACGGGCTGTCCATCATCTACCGCCAGCATGGCTTTCCCTGCCCGCTGGTGCGCTGGCATTTCCACAAGGAATACGAACTGCACTTGATCGTCGCCAGTTCCGGCAAGGTGTTCATTGGCGACTACATCGGTAACTTCTACCCCCAGTCGCTGTTTCTCACCGGGCCCAACCTGCCCCATAACTGGATCAGCCAGGTGGCCGAAGACGAAGTGGTGCCCAAGCGCGACATGCTGGTGAACTTCACCGATGAGCTGTTCGAAAGCGGTCACCAGGTATTCGCTGAACTCAAGACAGTCGCACCGCTGCTCGAACGCGCCCAATACGGCATCGAGTTCCGTTGCAAGCGCACCATCCGCCAGGCCATGACCCTGATGCAGCGCATCGCCGACTCCCAGGGCATGAGCCGACTGGGGCACTTTTTCATCCTGATGGAGCTGCTGGCCGCCACGGATGACTACCAACTGCTGTCCGGCGCGACCGCCCCGCAAACGGCGGACGAACACAGCATCGACCGTACCAACCGCGCGGTGGACTACATCTTCGCCCATTACGCCCGGGAACTGCCCCTGGAAGAAGTCGCCGAACACCTGGGCATGAAACCCACCTATTTCAGCCGGGTGTTCAAACAGGCCACTGGCCGCTGTTTCATCGAATTCGTCAATCGCCTACGCATCAGCAAATCCTGCGAATTGCTGGCCGACGGCGACAAACCGGTGACGGACGTGTGCTTTGAGTCCGGCTTCAACAACATCTCCAATTTCAACCGGCGCTTCCAGCAGCTCAAGGGCATGACGCCGTCCCACTACCGGCGGCTGGCGGTGCAGCGGTTGACCGAGCAGAACCAGGGCTGAGCCTTTTTTGCCCCAACAGGGTCCCCCGAGGCGAGGGAGCTTGCTCCCGCTGGCGCGCGCAGCGGCCCTTGTTTTTGGGGTCTGCTTCGCAGCCCAGCGGGAGCAGGCTCCCTCGCCACAGGGTTCTTTGTCCAGCCGCGACCCTCTCCAGTGCAAAAAAGTATCAGCACAAGTGCGACGGATGATTTGTCACGCCGTCCATAGAGGGCTGTAATCAGCGCACATTCTTCCCTTCATCCGGAAGACACAAAAACAATAACTGTCCTTCTGCAGCTTTCGGGCGCGGAAAAGGAGTGCGCGATGAAACCTTCGGTAAAAGTTCTGCTTGTCTCCACCTGCATGACCCTCAGCAGCGTCAGCTTCGGCGCAGAGACCCTCACCATTGCCACGGTCAACAACAGCGACATGATCCGCATGCAAAAGCTCTCGAAAACCTTCGAGGCCGAGCACCCGGACATCAAGCTGAACTGGGTGGTGCTCGAAGAAAACGTCCTGCGCCAACGCCTGACCACCGACATCGCCACCCAAGGCGGACAGTTCGACGTGCTGACCATTGGCATGTACGAAGCTGCACTCTGGGGCGCCAAGGGCTGGCTTGAGCCGATGAAGGACCTGCCGGCCTCCTACGACCTGGACGACGTCTTCCCTTCCGTGCGCGATGGCTTGTCGGTCAAAGGCTCGCTGTACGCCCTGCCGTTCTATGCCGAAAGCTCGATCACCTATTACCGCACGGACCTGTTCAAGAACGCCGGGCTGACCATGCCCGAACACCCGACCTGGACCCAGATCGGTGAGTTCGCGGAAAAACTCACCGACAAATCCAAGGAACAATATGGCCTGTGCCTGCGAGGCAAGGCCGGTTGGGGCGAGAACATGGCGCTCATCACCACCCTGGCCAACGGGTTTGGCGCACGCTGGTTCGATGAGAAGTGGCAACCGCAGTTCAATGGGCCCGAGTGGAAAGACGCACTCAATTTCTATGTCGACAACATGAAGAAATCCGGCCCGCCGGGTGCCTCCAGCAACGGTTTCAACGAAAACCTGGCGCTGTTCAACAGCGGCAAATGCGCGATCTGGGTGGATGCCAGCGTCGCCGGCTCGTTCGTCACCGACAAGACCCAGAGCAAGGTGGCCGATCACGTTGGCTTCACCTTCGCCCCCCACGAAAAAACCGACAAAGGCACCTCGTGGATGTACTCCTGGTCGCTGGCCATCCCGACCAGCTCCAAAGCCAAGGAGGCCGCCACGGTCTTCACCACGTGGGCGACGTCCAAGGAGTACAGCCAATTGGTCGCCAAGACCGACGGCATTGCCAATGTACCGCCAGGCACCCGCACCTCGACCTACAGCGACGAGTACATGAAGGCCGCACCGTTTGCCAAGGTGACCCTGGAATCGTTGAAAGTCGCCGACCCGAAAGCCCCCACCCTCAAGCCCGTGCCCTACATCGGCATCCAGTTGGTGACCATTCCCGAATTCCAGGCCATCGGCACCCAGGTGGGCAAGTTCTTTTCGGGCGCGCTGACTGGCCAGCAGACCGTGGACCAGGCGTTGACCGCCGCGCAGTCCACCACTGAACGCGAGATGAAACGCGCTGGGTATCCCAAGTAAAGGCCTGTAAACATCCATTTGTGGCGAGGGAGCTTGCTCCCGCTGGCGGGCGAAGCCCGCCCTGGCGATCGAGAGGATTGCCTATCGGCATGGGCCCGCTGCGCGGTCCAGCGGGAGCAAGCTCCCTCGCCACAGGGAATGCGTCGCATAAGAGTAAGCACTCATGAATAGTTCAACGACAACCGCCAAAGCCCCCATCGAGATTGCCCCGCCGCCGGCGCGCAAGGTCCGCCTGGCCAACCCCGGCTGGTTCCTGGTCAGCCCTTCGGTGGCCTTGCTGCTGCTGTGGATGATCGTGCCGCTGGGCATGACCGTCTACTTCTCGATGATTCGCTACAACCTGCTCTACCCCGGCGAAAACGAATTCGTGGGGCTGGAGAATTTCACCTATTTCCTGACCGACTCGGGCTTCATGCCTGGCGCCACCAATACCCTGTTGCTGGTGGGCAGCGTGCTGTTGATCAGTATCGTCCTCGGGGTGTTGATCAGCGCGCTGCTGGAGGCCAGTGAGTTTTTTGGGCGCGGCATCGTTCGTGTGCTGATGATCTCGCCGTTTTTCATCATGCCCACCGTCGGTGCGCTGATCTGGAAGAACCTGATCTTCCACCCGGTCTCGGGCATCCTCGCCTCGGTGTGGAAGCTGTTCGGCGCCCAGCCGGTGGACTGGCTGGCTCATTACCCGTTGCTGTCGATCATCATCATCGTGAGCTGGCAATGGCTGCCCTTCGCGATCCTGATCCTGATGACCGCCATGCAGTCGCTGGACCAGGAACAGAAAGAAGCCGCCCGCCTGGACGGTGCCGGCCCGATCGCGATCTTCTGGCACCTGACCCTGCCGCACCTGGCCCGTCCGATTGCCGTGGTGCTGATGATCGAAACCATCTTCCTGCTGTCGGTGTTCGCCGAGATCTTCACCACCACCAACGGTGGCCCCGGCTATGCCTCCACCAACCTCGCATACCTGATCTACAACCAGGCGCTGGTGCAGTTCGACGTCGGCATGGCTTCGGCCGGTGGCCTGATTGCCGTGGTCATTGCCAACATCGCCGCCATCATCCTCGTCCGGATGATCGGCAAAAACCTCACCGACAAGCATTGAGGCCGTCGCCATGACTCTTCAACAATCCCGTCGCCTGCAAAGCCTGCTGCTGGGCACGCTGGCCTGGGCCATCGCGATCCTGATCTTCTTTCCGATCTTCTGGATGGTGCTGACCAGCTTCAAGACCGAAATCGATGCGTTCGCCACGCCGCCGCAGTTCATTTTCGCGCCGACCCTGGAGAACTACCTGCACATCAACGAGCGCAGCAATTACTTCAGCTTCGCCTGGAACTCGGTGGTGATTTCCTTCAGCGCCACCGCCCTGTGCCTGCTGATTGCGGTGCCGGCGGCCTACTCCATGGCGTTCTATGAAACCCAGCGCACCAAAGGCACATTGCTGTGGATGCTCTCCACCAAAATGCTGCCACCGGTGGGCGTGCTGATGCCGATCTACCTGCTGGCCAAACAGTTTGGCCTGCTGGACACGCGTATCGCGTTGATCATCATCTACACCTTGATCAACCTGCCCATCGTGGTCTGGATGATTTACACCTACTTCAAGGACATCCCTCGCGACATCCTCGAGGCCGCGCGCCTGGATGGCGCCACCCTCTGGCAGGAAATGGTCCGCGTGCTGCTGCCGATCGCCAAGGGCGGCCTGGCATCCACCGTGCTGCTGTCGCTGATCCTGTGCTGGAACGAGGCGTTCTGGTCGCTGAACCTCACCTCCTCCAAGGCCGCGCCCCTGACGGCGTTGATCGCTTCCTACTCCAGCCCGGAAGGTTTGTTCTGGGCCAAATTGTCGGCCGTATCGACCCTGGCCTGCGCGCCGATCCTGATCTTTGGCTGGATCAGCCAGAAACAGCTGGTGCGCGGTTTGTCCTTCGGCGCGGTGAAATGAACCTTCAAAAGATCGCAGGCTTCGCCAGCTCCTACACACAGCCCACAGCCCTCACGAGCCCTGTAGGAGCTGTCGAGTGCAACGAGGCTGCGATCTTTCCCAGTCAACTGAATAAAATGACAAGTGGAGGCCCATCATCATGGCCAACCTGAAAATCAAGAATTTGCAAAAGGGTTTCGAAGGTTTCTCCATCATCAAGGGCATCGACCTTGAGGTGAACGACCGCGAGTTCGTGGTCTTCGTCG
The DNA here is from genome assembly GCF_059579345.1 of Pseudomonas sp. FSO-7. Classification (NCBI taxonomy): domain Bacteria; kingdom Pseudomonadati; phylum Pseudomonadota; class Gammaproteobacteria; order Pseudomonadales; family Pseudomonadaceae; genus Pseudomonas; species Pseudomonas sp. FSO-7. The sequence continues at coordinate 3,683,364 of NZ_CM184193.1, forward strand.
GCCCGTCGGGCTGCGGTAAATCCACGCTGCTGCGGCTGATCGCCGGCCTGGAAGAGGTCAGCGACGGCACCATCGAACTGGATGGCCGGGACATCACCGAAGTCAGCCCGGCCAAGCGCGACCTGGCGATGGTGTTCCAGACCTACGCCTTGTATCCGCACATGAGCGTGCGCAAGAACATGTCCTTCGCCCTGGACCTGGCCGGCGTGCCCAAGGCCGAGGTCGAGAAGAAGGTCAACGAAGCGGCGCGCATTCTCGAATTGGGGCCGATGCTTGAGCGCAAGCCCAAGCAACTGTCCGGCGGCCAGCGCCAGCGCGTGGCGATCGGCCGGGCCATCGTGCGCAACCCGAAAATCTTCCTGTTCGACGAGCCGCTGTCCAACCTCGACGCCGCTCTGCGGGTGCAGATGCGCCTGGAACTGGCGCGCCTGCATAAAGAGCTGCAGGCGACCATGATCTACGTGACTCACGACCAGGTCGAAGCCATGACCCTGGCCGACAAGGTGGTGGTGCTCAACGGCGGGCGCATCGAACAGGTCGGCTCGCCGCTGGAGCTGTATCACCAGCCGGCCAACCTGTTTGTCGCCGGGTTCCTCGGCACACCGAAAATGGGCTTCCTCAAAGGCAAGGTCACCGCCCTGGACAGCCAGGGTTGTGAGGTACTGCTGGACGCCGGCACGCGTATCCACCTGCCGCGCAGCGGTGCCAACCTGAGCGTCGGCGGCGCGGTGACCCTGGGGATTCGTCCGGAACACCTGAACCTGGCGCAACCGGGCGATTGCACGTTGCAAGTCACCGCCGACGTCAGCGAACGGCTGGGCAGCGACACCTTCTGTCACGTCGTCACGACGTCCGGCGAAGCCTTGACCATGCGGGTTCGCGGCGACCTGGCGAGCCGCTTCGGCGAGCAACTGAGCCTGCACCTGGACGCCGAACACTGCCACCTATTCGATGCCGAGGGCGTAGCGGTGAACCGCGCGCTGCGCGCCGCCGCCTGATTGTAGAGACTTGTGATGAAACTCAACCGACAGAACCTGCACAACCTCAACGCCGAGGTCGCCCTGCCCGCTTATAACCTGGACGACCGCCGCCAAGGCATCGCCCACATCGGCGTCGGTGGTTTCCACCGCGCGCACCAGGCGTATTACACCGATGCGTTGATGAATACCGGCGAAGGCCTCGATTGGGCCATTTGTGGCGTAGGACTTCGATCCGAAGACCGTCGCGCCCGGGATGACCTGGCCGGCCAGGATTATTTGTTCACTCTTTATGAGTTGGGCGACACCGACGACACCGAAGTCCGCGTCATCAGCGCCATCGCCGACATGCTATTGGCCGAAGACGGCGCCCAGGCGCTGATCGACAAACTGGCCGATCCGCAGATCCGCATCGTCTCGCTGACCATCACCGAAGGTGGCTATTGCATCGACGACAGCAATGGCGAGTTCATGGCCCACCTGCCGCAGATCCAGCAGGACCTGGCCCATCCCGAGGCGCCGAAAACGGTTTTCGGCTTCCTCTGTGCCGCCCTGGCCAAGCGCCGCGCGGCTGGCACCCCGGCGTTCACGCTGATGTCCTGCGATAACCTGCCCCACAATGGCGCGGTCACTCGCAAGGCGCTGCTGGCTTTTGCCGCGCTGCGCGACCCGGAACTGGGCCAATGGATCGACGCAAACGTGAGTTTTCCCAACGCCATGGTCGATCGCATCACCCCGATGACCAGCGGCGCCCATCGCTTGCAATTGCATGACGAACACGGCATCGACGACGCCTGGCCGGTGGTCTGCGAACCTTTCGTGCAATGGGTGCTGGAAGACAAGTTCGTCAACGGTCGCCCGGCCTGGGAAAAGGTCGGCGTGCAATTCACCGATGACGTTTCTCCCTATGAAGAGATGAAAATCAAGCTGCTCAACGGCAGCCACCTGGCGTTGACCTACCTGGGCTTTCTCAAGGGTTATCGCTTCGTCCACGAAACCATGAACGACCCGCTGTTCGTGCGTTACATGCGCGCCTACATGGACCTGGACGTGACGCCGCAACTGGCACCGGTGCCGGGCATCGACCTGACTGATTACAAGAACACCCTGGTGCAACGCTTTTCCAACCAGGCGATTGCCGACCAGTTGGAGCGGGTCTGTTCGGACGGCTCGTCGAAGTTTCCAAAATTCACCGTCCCGACCATCAACCGCTTGATTGCCGACGGCGGCGAAACCCGCCGTGCGGCGCTGGTCGTGGCGGCCTGGGCCGTGTACCTGAAGGGCGTGGACGAGAACGGCGTGACGTATTCGATCCCGGACCCACGCGCGGCGTTCTGCCAGGCCTTGGTGGCTGACGATGCGCTGGTGACCCAGCGGGTGCTGGAGGTGGAAGAAATCTTTGGCAGCGCGATCCCCCGCTCGCCGGAGTTCGTGGCAGCATTCGAATGGTGCTGCAACAGCTTGCGCGAGCACGGGGTTACGCGAACACTTGAGCGGGTGTTGGCTGACGCGAACTAAGCCCGGCGCGATCCGCTTTTGTGGCGAGGGAGCTTGCTCCCGCTGGGTTGCGTCGTAGGAGCTGTCGAGCGAAGCGAGGCTGCGATCTTTTCCAAGGCCGGTTGAGTATCAAGCGAAAGATCAAGATCAAAAGATCGCAGCCTTCGGCAGCTCCTACCACAGCCCAGCGGGAGCAAGCTCCCTCGCCACAGGTTTTGTGTTTGCCTGAACATTGTGTGACCGAGCGGCTATCTCCTGCGGGTATTGATCTGACGACAAAGGATTTTTATGGCAAACCAACAACTGTTCCTGGGTATCGACTGCGGCACCCAAGGCACCAAGGCACTGATCCTGGATACGCTCAGCGGCCAGGTGCTCGGCCAGGGTGCCGCTGCCCACAGCATGATCAGCGGGGCCAGCGGTCGCCGTGAACAAGACACCCAGCAATGGCTCGATGCATTCACCCAGGCGACTCACCAAGCCCTGGCCGCCGCCGGGGTCGATGGCCAGGCGATCCTCGGCATCGGCGTGTCCGGCCAGCAACACGGCTTGGTGCTGCTTGACGACCAGGGCCAGGTCTTGCGCCCGGCCAAGCTGTGGTGCGACACCGAGACGACGCCGGAAAACGATCGGCTTCTGGCATACCTGGGGGGTGAAGACGGCAGCCTCGCACGCCTCGGCGTGGTGATCGCGCCGGGCTACACGGTTTCCAAACTGCTCTGGACGCGGGAGCAGCATCCCCAGGTTTTCGAACGCATCGCCAGCGTCCTGCTGCCCCATGACTTCCTCAACTACTGGCTCACCGGGCGCCATTGCAGCGAATACGGCGACGCCTCGGGGACCGGCTACTTCAACGTACGCACCCGCCAATGGGACGTACAGTTGTTGCAACACATCGACCCCGGCGAACGCCTGCTAATGGCGCTTCCGGAGCTGATCGAGGCCCATCAGCCGGTCGGACGCATCCTGCCGGCCATTGCCGCGCATCTGGGCATCAACCCCGACGCGGTGGTGGCCAGTGGTGGCGGAGACAACATGATGGGCGCCATCGGCACCGGCAATATCCAGCCCGGCGTGATCACCATGAGCCTCGGTTCCTCCGGTACGGTCTATGCCTATGCCGCCGAACCTGTGGTCAGCCCGCAACCGTCAGTGGCGACGTTCTGCTCCTCCAGCGGTGGCTGGCTGCCGCTGATCTGCACCATGAACCTGACCAACGCCACCGGAGCGATTCGCGAGCTGCTGGATCTGGACATCGACACCTTCAACGCCCTGGTGGCCCAGGCCCCGATTGGCGCCGAGGGTGTCTGCATGCTGCCGTTCCTCAACGGCGAGCGGGTCCCTGCCCTGCCCCATGCCACCGCTAGCCTGCTGGGCTTGACCACCACCAACCTGACCCGGGCCAACCTGTGCCGCGCCGTGGTCGAAGGCACGACCTTCGGTTTGCGCTATGGCTTGGACCTGCTGCGGGCCAACGGCCTCAAGGCCCAAAGCATTCGCCTGATCGGCGGCGGCTCGAAGAGCCCGGTGTGGCGGCAGATCGTCGCCGACATCATGGACACCACAGTCATTTGCACCGAACAAAGCGAAGCGGCGGCGTTGGGTGCGGCGATCCAGGCGGCCTGGTGTCATTCAGCCGCGCAAGACAGCCTCGCCGAACTGTGCGAGCGCTGCGTCAAGCTCGACCCGGCCAGCGAAACCCGGCCAGTCGCCGCACACGTCGCGGCGTCCCAGCAGGCGTATGAACGTTATCGACAACACGTCGCAACCCTTTGAGAGCGGGCAACTATGTATCTGGTGTGTGGTGAAGCGCTGTTTGATTTTTTCAGTGAAACCGAGGCGGATGGCCCTGCCTCGCAGGTGAATTACAAGGCGATTGCCGGAGGCTCACCGTTCAACGTGGCCGTGGGTCTGCGCCGCTTGGGCGTTGAATCGGCGCTGTTTGCCGGGCTCTCCACCGACTACCTGGGCCGACGCCTGCAGCGGGTATTGCTCAATGAAGGTGTCAGCCCCCGGTACCTGCTGGACTTCGACGCGCCGACCACCCTGGCGATGGTCGCCGTAGGCGCCAACGGTTCGCCCCACTACAGCTTTCGCGGCGAAGGGTGTGCCGACCGGCAGTTGAGCCTGGCCCATCTACCGGAACTGGGCCCTGAAGTGCGTGGTTTGCATATCGGCTCGTTCTCGCTGGTAGTCCAGCCCATTGCCGACACGCTCCTGGCCCTGGTTCAACGGGAAAGTGGTCGGCGCCTGATCAGCCTCGACCCGAACGTGCGGCTCAACCCGCAGCCGGATATCGAATTGTGGCGCTCGCGGATTGCAACGCTGGTGCAGTATGCCGACCTGATCAAGGTCAGTGACGAAGACCTGAGCCTGCTCTACCCCGACCGTGACCCAAACGAGGTGATTGGCGGCTGGTTGGAGCATCGCTGCCAGTTGGCATTCCTGACCCGTGGCGGCCAGGGCGCAACGGTGTTCAGCCGTCATCATGGCGTCTGGTCGCTACCGGCTTGCCCCGTCGAAATAGCTGACACCGTGGGTGCGGGCGACACCTTCCAAGCGGCGTTGATCGCTTGGCTTACCGAGCAGCAACTGGATGATGTGGAGGGTTTGCACTCGCTGACCGTGGACCACATCAACGGAATGCTCGACTTCGCCATGCGCGCCGCCGCGCTAACCTGCACAAAAACCGGACCAGATCTGCCGTACAGGAAGCATTTATAGTCCAAAGGCCGTAAATCCGCCTGAGCGCTGCGGCGTCGCCGAACCGGCAATTCAGTAATGTTAAAAGGTGATTCCCTGAGCCGCCTGCAAACCCAGGGAATCACCGCACAGGCATTGACGCTATTATTGATACGTTGAGGGTCGCCCTTAAACAGGATTACATCCATTATTTATAGCGACTTCATGAGAAACATCGGGCCTGAACGGCTCCAGATTCCAAGTCGTTTTCGTGCGCGCAATGGCGAGATGACAAATGAGTTGGCGACGCATCCCTCCCCCATCATTATTTTTCCATTGACCGTCATTACGAAATCTACTAACAAGCTCATCGTAAGCCCGATTAGTTTGATCTGACTGTATATTCCTACCGCACTCCGTGGGCACCACTGACAAGCTCCATTCATTTTTATTGGTCCCCGGGTCATAACGCTCAATCCAAGCGACCGAATCTATGTAGTGAGCACATTGACTGGAATCGTAGGCCTCGGATTGATCTGTTTGGGAAAAACTGAAGCATTCTACGGGCGGAACGGAAAAATCAAGTTGCACAATGGGGACGGAATGACCCGCCTGCCTAAGTTTTCGCTGAAAAATCCTGGCGGCTTCGAGCGGGCTTGGCTGTACCTTGACATCGAAATAAATAGCCTCAATGGCAGAAGCATTCAGCTGCGAACTGGTCGCTGCATTATTCAGCTTGAGTTCATTATGAGCTGGCTTATACCAACTCGAATCAATACCACTCTGCGGATCAACTTGGGAATAAGGAACTATATCCGCCTGGTGAATATCAATCATCGCATTCCAGCTCGTCTGGCTTTCCACATTCCAAGAACACTGATTCCACGGGGCATTGTTACCCGCTTTGAAAAAACTTAGCCATTGCTCTTTTCGGGTAATCCCCATTTTGTCACAAGCCCCAAACGCATATTGGCTATTGGCAGTGGGAGGCCGTGGTGCTGGCTCGGCGGTATAGGTAAAGCCAGCCTTGCTGGCCATCTCGGGGGTAATCCCGTCGCATTCCTTGGCGCTCGCGGTCCATCCATCAAAAGGATAAAGGCACGTCCAACCGACGGAAACCGCGGGGAGGCCATGAATCGCCCCGTATAAAGGTGTACGAAGTATGAATCCAACCGGCCTGTATAGACGGATGGTACCCATATCTTTTCTCAGCCAGGAATAGGAGGTCAAGCCTGTGGCTGGGCGCTCCCAAGGATTGTAGTCGCCATCTGCCGTGCCCCGAATTGTATTGCCACTGCAATAGTAATGCCCTCGCCGCGCACGGGTACCGTATTCAAGACAATCGTTTTTTATCTGGTTATAGTTATCATTGATACGCTGTACTACTGGATTAGGCAAATAGCGAGCCTTTACAGAATTCCAACGATTCAAATCGGCTTGAAACACGAAGGTATAGGTGTCTCCTGAATAGAGGTCTACAGCCTCCCCAGACACACCGGACGGCGGACTTACTTTCGATGAGTAGGTGGCAGTCGACCGAACAATGACGACATCACCATTGTTGGCTTTTGGCAAAATCACGTTCGCAGACCAATCACCATCTTTCATCAGGTATCGCACAATTCTTTTAGACGTGATGTCCGGTATGGTACTCCCCACATTATTCGGAGAATATTCACTCACTCGGATCTTCCACCTCCGAGCGGAGGCGTCGTACTGAAAAACAAAAGTATCGCCCTTGTTCATGGATATTGATTGAGCCCCCACATCGGTATTTGTCAAATCCAACACACTCGAATATGAAGCTCTTGCGTTAATTGTGATCTCGGCCGCATCCGGCGCGATACCAGGCAAAGTTATGTCGTTCACCCAGTCCCCATCATCGGTTTGAAAGACCATAGGGAAATTTAAACTTGGATCACCTGCTGGAGGTGGCGTATTCCCATACCCACCAGGGATGTTTCCGCGACCCGCATTTTGATTGGGCGTCAAATAAACTGCAGAGACAGAGGTACTCAGCAATGACAGCAACACCATATAGATGATTGTTTTCATTTCAGCCACCCAAACAGTCACATCATTAACAGACGCACAATGCATTAGCTATTTAGTAGGGGCTCTCAAACTAAATTTATTACCATGCAATGACGCACCGATAACACACGAGCCAATTTTGGGGGAGCTAAAGCGTATTGACTACTGTTAGAACTAACAGTGCAACAGACGCTCTGGATCTAACCTTTATCGCGAAATATAAGGCTGGCCGGCAGCATACGAAACCCTCAGTGTCGCACCTGAACACTTGGGTTTGGCACTGGGGGTTGGGACAATGGCGCGAGGGAATGCCGTCACAGCCTTAATTCTTGAGCAGAATCAGCCAGGAAACGACTTGCCACGACAGAGAGCACCTCAACGTCTGGCTGGGAGGAAGCCCGGCCAGACAAAGGTTGATCACGCTACGGTTATGCGTTTAACGTCCAGTCATCCGGTGCTTCTGATGAAAATGATTGCCTGGATGGGCATGGCCCCGACTTTTATCATGATCGAGTTCGGTACGTAGCTCGGCAATCAGATCGTTGATCGCCCGGCAGCCCGTGAGCTTAGTGGCGTCGATGTCGCTCTTGATCAGCGCCACGCGATCAGTTTCATGATCGTCATAAATCTTGACGGTCATGGACAAATCCGGTGACAACGTGCATTGCGAGCGCTTGGGCAGCAAGCTGCTTTCAATAATGTTTCGCATTTCGAGGGCAGATAAAAACATGGCGACTCTCTCCTGTTGAGGCGGCCAATTTATGTTCACGACGGAGGTATTTTCGTCCGTTTTCTTCCCTGCGGACTGGGACTACGAATACCGGGCCGTTCGTTCGTTCTTTTTAGCGTTTTCAGTCAACGAGCTCGTCAAACGAACTCTTGAATTATCCCGCAAAAAATATGCCTGTATTGACAACCTTCCACATTTGATATGAATCAAGCGCTTAGCTTCTTCCTGCGCCAGAAGGCTCGTGCAAAACGCAAGGAAGCGTTGTTTTTTCCATGCAAACTGCAATCGCCTTTTATCCTGTTCGCAACCTAGAGTAGCCCCAATTGCGAAAGGGCAAGTGGGCACCCGTCGCCTCGTCCAAAAAAAGTGTGACGTAGCGTAAAAAACTCAAATGCCCGCTGCTGAAGCCCGCTCCGCCACATGGCGCAAACTGTCGAAATTGATGTTGGCACCGGAATCGATCGCTACCAGCGTCTCGCCTCGCGCCCCCGTGCGCGCCACGTATTGCTTGATGCCTGCCACCGCCAACGCGCCTGACGGTTCGGTGATGGAACGGGTGTCGTCATAAATATCCTTGATCGCAGCGCACAGTTGGTCGTTGGTCACGGTCATCACTTCATCGACACAGAAACGGCAGATATCCAGGCCATGGGCGCCGATCTGCGCCACGGCCACGCCGTCGGCGAAGGTTCCCACCTCCGGCAAGGTGACCCGCTCCCCGGCGGCCAGCGCGGCCTGGAGACAGGCAGAGTGCTGTGACTCGACCCCGATGATGCGTACCTCCGGGCGCAGGTACTTGACGTAGGCCGCGATCCCGGCGATCAACCCACCGCCGCCGACCGGGACAAAAATCGCATCCAGCCGGCCAGGATGCTGACGCAGGATTTCCATGGCGACGGTGCCTTGCCCGGCAATCACGTCAGGGTCATCGAAAGGCGAGACGAACTCCCGCCCGGTCTGCTCGGCCAGTTCCAGCGCATGGGCCAAGGCAAACGGAAAACTGTCTCCGTGCAGCAGTGTCTCGGCACCGCGGTTGCGCACACCCAGTACTTTCAGTTGCGGGGTGGTCACGGGCATGACGATGCTGGCCGAAATGCCCAGTTCCCGTGCCGCCAGCGCGACGCCCTGGGCATGATTGCCGGCGGAGGCAGTGATGACGCCACGAGCTCGCTGCTCCGGCGTCAGGTGAACGAGCTTGTTGTAGGCACCGCGGATCTTGAAGGAAAAGGTCGGTTGCAGGTCTTCACGCTTGAGCAGGATCCGGTTGCCCAGGGCTTCGGACAGCGCGGGCGCCGCTTGCAGTGGCGTGTGCACGGCCAATTCGTAGACCGGCGCGGCGAGGATTTTCTTTACATAGTGCTCAAGCAGGGCTTGCTCGGTGTGGGCAGCGGGCATGGCGATCTCCTGGTTCGCTCGGAGCCCGGGAGACAGAAAGAAAAAACCCGCCTCCAGGGCGGGTTCGGTGCAGCCGTCAGCTAGCCCGCCAAATAAGGAATGGCGGTAATAATGCTTGGCTGGCTGCGCAATACGGTTGAGTTCATGCCTGGAAATTAGCGGTGCGTTGGCGGCAAGTCAATGGGGAACATCAAGTGATAGACGCTTTCGTGGCGAGGGAGCTTGCTCCCGCTGGCTGCGAAGCAGCCCCAAAAGCAACTGCAATCGACCTGATACACCGCAGCGACAGATCTAGGGGCCGCTGCGCAGCCCAGCGGGAGCAAGCTCCCTCGCCACAAAAGCTCTGGCATTGCGTTACTTCAGTCCGATTTTGTACAAGGCCCCGTCGTCTTCATCCGTCAGCACATACAGGTAACCGTCCGGGCTCTGGCGGACATCACGGATTCGCGCCTTGAGCTCACCCAACAGGCGCTCTTCATGGACGACCTTGTCGCCCTGCAATTGCAGGCGGATCAGTTCCCCGGACACCAAGGCCCCGATGAACACGCTGTGTTGCCAGGCCTTGAAACGCTCATGGTCGTAGAACGCCATGCCGCTGAGCCCCGGTGAGACCTGCCAGACGTGATGAGGATCAAGGGCGCCTTCGACGGTCTTGCCCTGGGCCTCGGGAATCGGGGCGCCGGAGTAATTGATGCCGTGGGTCGCCAGTGGCCAGCCGTAGTTCTTGCCGCGCTCGATGATGTTCAATTCATCGCCGCCCCGGGGCCCGTGCTCGTTTTCCCAGAGGGTGCCATTCCAAGGATTGAGGGCGGCGCCCTGGGGATTACGCATGCCGTAGGACCAGATTTCGGGGCGGACGTCTTTCTGGCCAACAAAGGGGTTGTCGTCGGGCACCTTGCCGTCGGGGTAGATGCGCACGACCTTGCCTTGCAGCTTGTCCAGGTCCTGGGCGGTGGGCCGGTCGTTGTTTTCCCCCAGGGTAATGAACAGATAGCCGTCGCGGTCGAAGACCAATCGCGAGCCAAAGTGGTTGCCCGTGGACAGTTTGGGCTGCTGGCGGAAGACCACGTCGAAGTTCTTCAGGCTCTTGAGGTCCTCGGACAGTTGGCCGCGGCCCACGGCGGTGCCGGCCTTGCCATCTGCGCCAACCTCGGCATAAGACAGGTAGACGGTGCGATCCTGCTTGAAGTCTGGCGACAGCACCACGTCCAACAAGCCGCCCTGGCCCTTGGCCCACACCTCAGGCACGCCACTCAGGGGCGCGGACAATTGGCCGTCGGGGCTGACCACGCGCAGGTTGCCCTCTCGCTCCGTCACCAGCAGGCCCTGTTGGCCAGGCAGGAATGCAACGGACCAAGGGTGCTCCAGCCCCTTGACCACGGTGGTCACTTCCAGCGTGCCCTCTTCGCTTTTGAATGACTGGGTGGGCGCGGCAGTGGCCGGCGTGGCAAGGGTCAGGACAGCGCTGGCGCAGAATGCGGCCAGGAGTGTTTTACGCAACATGCACATTTCCTTCTGCGGTGTTGAAAGAGAACGACGGGCTCCTGTGCCTAGCGGTTGCCATTCTGGCTATTGCGCGGTGGCGTGGGAGACTCGATGGTCGGTCGCGGCGACCCCGACGGCTGGCCGGAACGAGGGTAGCCATTGCCGATACCGCCGTTTTCCAGGGTCGGTGGCCGTGGCACCGGCACTGTCGGGTTGTTATGAATCGTCGGCACGTTGGGCCGGGTGCCCTGCATGCTGTTGGGATTGGCCCGGCGTATGGGGCTGTTATAGGGATTGTTGTTGCCCGGCAGGTTCTGGGCCAGGACCATAGGGCCTGCGCTGGACGTGTCGGCCTGGGCAGCGGCGGTCAGTAGTAGCGTCATGATGGCGAGCATCAGCCTGTTCATTGGGGCACCTCTTGGGTTCAGGCATATCGAAAGCACGCTACGCCGCAGGTTCGCCGTTGTTAAGCGAAATGTCCCGGTGAAGATGTAACGAAGCGTCTCCGAACCATTGTGGAAGCGAGCTTGCTCGCGACGCCGGTGGGTCAGCTTGCACCCATGGCGTCTGTACCGCCGCTATCGCGAGCAAGCTCGCTCCCACAGTGAAGCAGGATGGTGGAAACTTTTGCCAAGGCGCGACGGTCACCAGAGAGACATCCATCGGCAAGGAAAACACCAACATGGCACGGGCAATCTGGAAAGGCGCAATCAGTTTCGGGCTGGTCCATATTCCTGTCGCGCTGGTGTCGGCCACCTCTTCCCAGGGCGTGGATTTTGACTGGCTGGACAAACGCAGCATGGACCCGGTGGGCTACAAGCGAGTCAACAAAGTCACGGGCAAGGAAGTGACCAAGGAAGACATCGTCAAGGGCGTCCAGTACCAGAAAGGCCAATACGTACTGCTCAGCGAAGAGGAAATCCGCTCCGCTCACCCCAAGTCCACCCAGACCATCGATATCTTTTCCTTCGTCGACAGCGAGAAGATCCCCCTGCAAAACATCGACACGCCCTACTTTCTCGCCCCCGACAAGCGTGGCGGCAAAGTCTACGCCTTGCTGCGTGAAACCCTGGTCAAGACCAACAAAGTGGCCCTGGCCCACGTTGTGCTGCATACCCGCCAGCACTTGGCCGCCCTCATGCCCCTGGAATCGGCCCTGGTGCTGGTGATGCTGCGCTGGCCCGCGGAGGTGCGCGAGTTGGATGTGCTGGAACTGGGCGACGAGGTTACGAACCCGACCCTGGCCAAGGGCGAGCTGGAAATGGCCAAGCGCCTGGTGCAGGACATGAGCGCCGACTGGGAGCCGCAAGAGTACCGGGACAGTTTTGAAGACAAGATCATGGAGTTGGTGGAGAAAAAAGCCAACGAAGGCCGTCTCGAAGCCGTGGAGACCGATCCGGGCGAAGAACAACGCAAGACCGCCGATGTCATCGATCTGACCGAATTGCTCAAGCGCAGCCTGGGCAGCAAGGGCAAGACCACCGACAAATCCGCGGGGAAGGCTCCTGCAAAACCTGCGAAAACCCGCAAATCCGCTCCTGCCAAAAAAGCCACCAAGGCCTCCCAGGGCTAAAACCCTGGCGAGTGCAATACAAGGGAATCTGTCATGGCCAACGCCGAGAGTGAATCTGCTCGTTTATCCAATGCCGAGTCGGACGCAACGACGCCCCGCAACCCTGGCCGAGGGGGGACGCCCCCCCTTGGCAACCGTCTGCCCGAACGCCTGTCACCGCAATTGGCGACGCCCGTGGAGGAGCCGCCCACCGGCGAATGGCGTTATGAGGTCCAATTTCACGGTTATCGACTGCTAAGCCGCATCGAACAAGGCGAAGTCCGGTTATACAACCGTAACCACCAGGACTGGACCGATCGACTGAAGCTGCATGCCGAAGCCGTGGCCGGGTTAGACCTGGGGGACAGTTGGCTCGACGGCGAGTTGGTCCTGCTCGATGAAACCGGTCACTCCGATTTCGCGGCCCTGCGCCAAGCGTTCGAAATCAGCCGCACCGTCGACATGGTGTATTTCCTGTTCGATGCACCCTTTCTCAATGGTGTCGACCTGCGTCAGGCGCCGGTGGAAGAACGCCGCGCGGCGCTGAAAAAAGCCCTCAGCAACAATGCCAGCAAGCGCCTGCGCTTTTCCGAGTCGTTTTCCGCCGGCCAACACGACATGTTCGAAAGCGCCATCGCGCTCTCCCTGGACAGCGTGGTTGGCAAGCGCCTGGGCAGCCCTTATATGTCCCGGCGAAGCGCCGATTGGGTGAAGCTCAAGTGCCGACTGCGCCAAGCCTTCGTCATCGTCGGGTTCACCCGCCCCCAAGGCAAGCGCAGCGGTTTCGGCGCGCTGCTGCTGGCCGTCAACGGGCCAACGGGGCTGACGTATGCCGGCAGGGTCGGCACAGGCTTCAGCCAAGTACAAATCAAGCAACTGCACGAACAACTGTGTGCGCAGCAGCGCGAGACCTCGCCACTGGCTGCGCCGCTCAACGGTACGCAGGGACGCGGCGTGCAATGGGTCGAGCCCAGCCTGACCTGCGAGATCGAGTTCACTGAATGGACCCGCGATAGCCAGGTGCGGCAGGCGATTTTCCTGGGCTTGCCGACCCATACGCCCGCCAACAAGGTTGTTCGTGAGCAGCCCCTGCCGATAAAACCCACCACGCCAAAACCCCAGCGTCGCAAAAAAGCCGGCACGGCCAAAGTCGACGGGGTGACGATCACCCACCCCGACCGGGTCATCGACAGTGTCAGCGGCGTGCAAAAGGCCGAGCTGGCGCAGTATTACCTGGACATCGCCCCTTGGATCCTGCCGCACCTCAAGTTGCGCCCGGTCGCGCTATTGCGGGCACCGGATGGTATCGGCGAAGAACAGTTTTTTCAAAAACACGCCGATCGCCTGGAGATTCCTCACATCAAGCAGTTGGATCCGCGACTGGACCCGGGCCATGCCGCCCTGATGGAAATCGATGATATCCACGCGCTGGTCAGCGCGGCGCAGATGGGTACGGTGGAACTGCACACTTGGGCCGCCACCCACGACCGGATCGAGACGCCCGACCTGTTTGTCCTGGACTTGGACCCGGACCCGTCACTGCCCTGGAGCGCTATGATCGAGGCGACCCGCATGACCTTGGCGGTGCTCGACGAGTTGGGCTTGCAGGCCTTCCTCAAGACCAGCGGTGGCAAAGGCATGCACGTGATCGTGCCCTTGGCGAGAAATGAAGGCTGGGACACCACCAAGGCGTTCGCCAAAGCCATCTCCCAGTTCCTGACCCGACAAATGCCCGAGCGCATCACCGCCACCATGGGACCGAAGAACCGCGTCGGGAAAATATTCGTCGATTACCTGCGCAACGCCCGTGGAGCCAGCACAGTGGCCGCCTATTCGGTACGCGCCAGGCCAGGCCTGCCGGTCTCGGTGCCGATTGCCCGGGCCGAGCTGTCGACCCTGCGCAACGCCCAGCAATGGGACATCCATACCGCGCTGGAACGGGCCAAGGGCTTGGGTGCCGACCCTTGGGAAGGCTACAACCACCGCCAGCGGATTACCGCCAGGATGTGGGAGCAGTTGAATGCACAAAAGCCCGAGGCATGAGGACCAATCCGGCGTTCAAATCCAGACGAAGACCGCCAGCAAACCACCGAAAAGAGCCCACTTCTGCAGGTAATACAGTGTTCGGTTGCGCTTCTTCAGGGCCTTGCCTTGCAACCGGATCTTGTAAAGCCTGGAGAACGCCCGGTTCAGGCCGCCCGTCCTGTCGCCCGCGTCGTTGGGTGCACCGGCCGCCGCCATCACGGTACGGCTGAACCAGCGGTTGAATGCGGTGGCCCAGCGAAACTTCATCGGCCGCTCCACGTCGCAAAACAGAATGATGCGGTTCTGGGCGGTGGTGTTCTCGGCGTAATGGATGAACGTTTCGTCGAAAACTACCGCTTCGCCATCACGCCAATGATACGGCTCGCCATCGACATTGATGTAGCAGCCAGCATTGTTGGGCGTCTCCAGGCCCAGGTGATATCGATAGGAGCCAGCATACGGGTCGCGGTGACGGACCAGCTTCGACCCCGGCGGCAACTCGGCGAACATCGCCGCCTTGATCGAGCCGATGCTCTGCACCAGTTCGGTGGTGCGAGGGCACAGCTTCATGGCCGAGGGATGGCTATCGCCATACCACTTCAAGTAGAAACGCTTCCAGCCGGTCTTGAAGAACGAGTTGAAGCCCACGTCGTCGTATTGATCGGAGCGCTTGATCTCCCCCGCGCGCAGCAGGCTCTGGCCTTCGGCGCGGATCTCTTCCCAATGAGCCTGCAACGGGCTCAGGTCGGGGAACTGCGCCGGGCTCAGGAAGGGCCTGTTGGGCAGTTTCGAGCACAGGTAAAGCAGGCAATTGATCGGTGCGAGAAAAGACGAGTGATCGCTCAACTGGCGTCCGATCTTATGCCGCACGCGCCCGCGCAGGTGTACGTAGCCAATGGAGAAGAGGTAGATCGCGACAATAATGAGCTTCACGAAAGTCCGTCACAATGCAAGAGTGAACAGGCTGCGTCTCCGGGCCAGCCAAGCGGCAAGGGAGATGGCATCGAGTGAGATGGCATTTTAGCCATAGTTTGTAACCAAAAGTTATCCTGAAGTTGTGAAAAACTGTCTTGCCCGGGCAATCCCCTATCGTTTATGCGGCCAGATCAGTACAATCGCCGCCAATTATCACGCGCCCCCTTTGGCCGATACCGCAAACCACGGTTTCGGCGCACGTCTACCCGGGCCAGGCGCTCCGTATGCTGCTGTCCTCTTATGCCGGATGGACCCTTGCGCTTGCGACCACGACGCCTTTGCGCGGTCGGAACGTGCGCAAACAGGTACTGAACAGGTACTGCCGCACCCTTAGCTACTCTGAATGTTCCGCAGGATAAACCTTTGATCTCTACAGCTAACATCACGATGCAGTTCGGCGCCAAGCCACTGTTCGAAAACGTCTCTGTCAAGTTCGGCGCGGGTAACCGCTACGGTCTGATCGGCGCCAACGGTTGCGGCAAGTCGACCTTCATGAAAATCCTCGGCGGCGACCTCGAGCCGTCCGGTGGCCAGGTCATGCTCGAGCCGAACGTGCGCCTGGGTAAACTTCGCCAGGACCAGTTCGCCTACGAAGAATTCACCGTGATCGATACCGTGATCATGGGTCACGAAGAGCTGTGGAAGGTCAAGGCCGAGCGAGACCGCATCTATTCGCTGCCGGAAATGACCGAAGAAGACGGCATGGCCGTGGCCGAGCTGGAAACCGAATTTGCCGAGATGGACGGCTACACCGCCGAATCCCGCGCCGGTGAACTGCTGTTGGGCCTGGGGATTGGCATCGAACAGCATTTCGGCCCGATGAGCGAAGTGTCGCCAGGCTGGAAACTGCGTGTGCTGCTGGCCCAGGCGCTGTTCTCCGACCCGGAAGTGCTGCTGCTCGACGAGCCGACCAACCACCTGGATATCAACACCATCCGCTGGCTGGAAAACGTGCTGACCCAGCGGTCGAGCCTGATGATCATCATCTCCCACGACCGTCACTTCCTGAACAGTGTCTGCACCCACATGGCGGACCTGGACTACGGCGAGCTGCGCCTGTTCCCGGGCAACTACGACGAGTACATGACCGTGGCGACCCAGTCCCGCGAGCAACTGCTGTCGGACAACGCCAAGAAGAAAGCACAGATTTCCGAGCTGCAGTCGTTCGTCAGCCGGTTCTCGGCCAACGCCTCGAAAGCCAAGCAAGCCACCTCCCGCGCCAAGCAGATCGACAAGATCCAACTGGCCGAGGTCAAGCCATCGAGCCGCGTCAGCCCGTTCATCCGCTTCGAACAGACCAAGAAACTGCACCGCCAGGCGGTCATCGTCGAACGCATGGCCAAGGGTTTCGACGGCAAACCGCTGTTCAAGGACTTCAGCTTCACCGTCGAAGCCGGTGAGCGCGTGGCGATCATTGGCCCGAACGGCATCGGCAAGACTACTTTGCTGCGCACCCTGGTCAATGAACTGGAACCCGATGCCGGCACCGTGAAATGGACCGACGCCGCGGAACTGGGCTACTACGCCCAGGACCATGCCCATGACTTCGAAGACGACGTCAACCTGTTCGACTGGATGGGCCAGTGGACCCAGGGCGGCGAACAGCTGGTTCGTGGCACCTTGGGCCGCATGCTGTTTTCCAACGACGAGATCCTCAAGTCGGTCAAGGTCATTTCCGGTGGTGAACAAGGCCGCATGCTGTTCGGCAAGCTGATCCTGCAGAAGCCGAACGTGCTGGTCATGGACGAACCGACCAACCACTTGGACATGGAATCCATCGAAGCACTGAACCTGGCGCTGGAAAACTATCCGGGCACGCTGATCTTCGTCAGCCATGACCGGGAGTTCGTATCATCCCTGGCCACCCGCATCATCGAACTGAGCGCCGACGGCGTGGTCGATTTCAGCGGCACCTATGACGACTACCTGCGTAGCCAGGGTGTGGTGTTCTAAATAGAGCCCTTAGTGCACGCTGCAAGTGAAAAGCCCTGTCCGTTGTGACAGGGCTTTTTGTATTCCAAGGGTAAAACCTGTGGGAGCGAGCTTGCTCGCGATGAGGTCCTTCCAGGCAACATCACCATCGCCTGAACCACCGCCATCGCGAGCAGGCTCGCTCCCACAGGAATTGTGGCGAACCTGAGTCTTCGCAACCACCCTGGCAAAATGTGGGAGCGAGCCTGCTCGCGATGACGGTGGCACATTCTCCACCGATGCAAACCGTTAGCCTGCTTTCTTTTATCCCCACCTCGCGCCATGATGATGCTCTCTTACCGCTGCCCGCGAACGAGCCACATGCCCACGCCCTCCTCTGCCCCCAGTTCCCTGTCGATCACCCTGCAGATCGTCTCCATCGTTTTCTATACCTTCATCGCCTTCCTCTGCATCGGCCTGCCGATTGCCGTGCTGCCCGGGTATGTTCACGAACAGCTGGGCTTCAGCGCGGTGGTGGCCGGGTTGACCATCGGCTCACAGTATCTGGCGACCCTGCTCAGCCGCCCCATGGCCGGGCGGTTGTCGGACAGCGTCGGTACCAAGCGGGCGATCGTCTACGGGCTGTCGGGGATTGTGCTCAGCGGCGTGCTGACGCTGATCTCGACCTTGCTGCAAAGTTTTCCGCTACCCAGCCTGTTGATTCTGATCGCTGGCCGCTTGCTGCTCGGCGTGGCCCAGGGACTGATTGGCGTGGGCACCATCAGTTGGTGCATGGGCCAAGTGGGGGTTGAGCACACCGCCCGCTCGATTTCCTGGAACGGCATCGCCTCATACGGGGCCATCGCTATTGGCGCGCCACTGGGGGTGGTGATGGTCAGTGAACTGGGTTTTGCCAGCCTGGGTATTGCGTTGTCGTTGCTGGCGGGGGCTGCGCTGCTGATGATTCGCAACAAGCCGTCGGTGCCGGTCATTCGCGGCGAGCGGTTACCTTTCTGGGCGGTGTTTGCGCGCATTGCGCCGTACGGAGCGGGCCTGAGCCTGGCGTCGATCGGCTATGGCACGCTCACCACGTTCATCACCCTGTTTTACATCAGCCGCGGCTGGACCGGCGCGGCGTGGTGCCTGACGGTTTTCGGCGTCTGCTTCATCCTCGCGCGATTAGTGTTCATTTCCAGCATCGCCCGCTTCGGTGGCTTCAACTCGGCCATTGCCTGCATGAGCATCGAAACCCTCGGACTGGTATTGCTGTGGCTGGCGCCGTCCACCCCGTTCGCCCTGGTCGGTGCCGGACTGGCCGGCTTCGGGCTGTCGCTGGTGTACCCGGCGCTGGGGGTGGAGGCCATCAAGCAAGTGCCGAACACCAGCCGTGGCGCGGGTTTGAGTGCCTATGCGGTGTTCTTTGACCTGGCGCTGGCGATTGCCGGCCCGCTGATGGGGGCGGTGGCATTGAACTTGGGTTATTCGTCGATCTTCTTCTGTGCCGCGTTGCTGTCGGTCACGGGGCTGGGCCTGACTCTGCTGCTGCGTCGCCGGGCCATAAACTCAGCTTATTGATCGTAATACTGTTCATTGCCGTTTTTTGGCTTTTTTGAGAAGACCCGGTATTTCCTTGCTCTGGTGTGTATATCCGTTTCTGCGGTAACGGCTACTTAGGGTTCCGCCCTTACGGCGGGTCACTTTTGAACAGCCCGGAAGCCGGCCCAGTCAAAAGTAACCAAAACGCTCCTGCCCCACCACTCGGTGCCTCGCCTAGGCTCGGCATGCCTGAACGAAGGCATTGCTCCGTGGGCCGCCGCGAAGGGCCATCCATGGCCCAGCGCGGCTAACCCGGCATCCATCCCGGGTTACCCACTGCGCAATACCTTCGTTCAGCCAGCGTGGTTAACGGGGCGCCCGAGATCAACGTCCACCGCGAGGCGGCCTGATAGCCGACCTGGTTCATGGTGGGACCGCGTTTCTCCTGTCGGAGGAGTGTGGGAGCGAGCTTGCTCGCGATGGCGGTGGTTCAGTCACAGGGATGTTGGGTTTGCTGGCCTCATCGCGAGCAAGCTCGCTCCCACAGGTGATCTTGGGCGTTCATAAGTCTTGTGTTCACCACAGGCCCATTGTGGGAGCGAGCCTGCTCGCGATGGCGGTGGTTCAATCACATGGATGTTGGGTTTGCTGGCCTCATCGCGAGCAAGCTCGCTCCCACAGGTGATCTTGGGCGTTCATAAGTCTTGTGTTCACCACAGGCCCATTGTGGGAGCGAGCTTGCTCGCGATGGCGGTGGTTCAATCACATGGATGTTGGGTTTGCTGGCCTCATCGCGAGCAAGCTCGCTCCCACAGATGATCTTGGGTGCTCATAAGTCTTGTGTTCACCACAGGCCCATTGTGGGAGCGAGCCTGCTCGCGATAGCGGTGTCTCAGCCACCTAGATGCCGGCCTGCGTCCTGCTCTTGCTCTTGCTTTGGCTCTTGATCTGGACGCCCCGTTAAACCACGCTGGCCGAACGCAGGCATTGTGGAGTGGGCATCCCGGCATGGATGCCGGGATAGCCGCGCTGGGCCATGGATGGCCCTTCGCGGCGGGCCCACGGAGCAATGCCGGAGTGAGGGCATGCCGAGCCTAGGCGAGGCACCAAGTGGTGGGGCAAAAGCGTTTTGGTTACTTTTGACTGGGCCGGCTTCCGGGCTTTTCAAAAGTGACCCGCTGTAAGAGCCATCCCTTTCAAGGTCTTAGGTAAAATCCCCTGAAGTTTCTATCAGGGATACCAGAACGATGTGGGCCGATGTTCTAGCGCGTTTCGAGAAAAAAGCACCTGCCAGCGTTATGGCCAAATTGGCGCTGGAGCACGCTATTGCCCCTGAGTGGGTCGATCAGGTCTTCGAAGAACATCGGCAACGGCAGTATTCTCGTGAGCTACTGTTCTCGACCATCATCAAGCTGATGTCCCTTGTTTCATTGGGTTTGAAGCCATCCCTGCACGCCGCGGCGCGGCAACTGGAAGATCTTCCTGTCAGCCTGGCGGCCCTCTACGACAAGATCAGTCGTACCGAGCCCGCTCTGTTGCGCGCCCTGGTCACGGGCTGTGCGCAGCGCCTGGCTCCAACCATCAAGGAGTTGGGTTGCACGGCGATGCTGCCGGATTGGCAGGTTCGGGTGGTGGACGGTAATCACTTGGCATCCACTGAGAAACGACTGGGGGCTTTACGCCACGAGCGCGGCGCCGCTCGGCCCGGGTTTTCGGTGGTTGTCTACGACCCCGACCTGGATCAAGTCATCGACCTGCAGGCATGTGAAGATGCCTACGCAAGCGAGCGTGTTTGCGTGCTGCCTCTCTTGGCCGATGCCGAGCCGGGCCAGGTGTGGCTGGCTGATCGACTCTATTGCACGCTCCCGGTCATGGAGGCTTGCGAACAGGTCAAAACCTCCTTTGTCATTCGTCAACAAGCCAAGCATCCACGCTTGATTCAAGAGGGGCATTGGCAGGAACCCGTGCCTGTGGACGCGGGCACTGTGCGTGAGCAGATCATTCAGGTCAGAGGCGGTTATCAGTGTCGGCGTGTCGAACTGACGCTTCATTCGCCAACAGACTCGGGTGACAGCAGCTTGATGTTCTGGAGCAACCTGCCTGAAAGCGTCAGCGCGCAGCAGATCGCGGAACTCTATCGCCGCCGCTGGAGCATTGAAGGCATGTTCCAGCGACTGGAAACAATCCTGGAAAGTGAAATCGAAACCCTTGGTAGCCCAAAGGCTGCATTGCTCGGGTTCGCTACTGCGGTGTTGGCCTACAACGTCCTGGCCGTACTCAAACGAAGCGTCGAGCAAGCCCATCAGGCTTCCCAGCCTGACGGCTGGGAAGCCTCAACCTATCACTTGGCGGTTCAGGTCCGGAGTGGTTATGAAGGCCTGCAAATTGCGCTGCCCTCGGAATGTTTTCCCGTCATACCTCTGGAAAAACTGGCCCAGCGCTTGTTGGAACTGGCCAGAAACATCCAACCAAAACAAGTTGCGAAAAATCCCCGGGGCCCCAAGGTGCCTAAACCCAAAACATGGGTGCAAGGCACTGCGGTGCATGCACATGTTTCAACGGACCGGGTAATCAAGGCCGCCAAAACGAAAAGACCTTGAAAGGGATGGCCGTAAGGGCGGAACCGCCAGCAGCCGTTACCGCAGCAACGGATATACACACCACCCTAATTGATCGGCCATCCTTATTGATCAGCCGTCCTCATCCCCGCCCGGGTCGGCTTGCCCAAGGCCTCGCCAAAGAAGCGCCCGGCCTCGGAAATCATAGTGCGGTGGATGTCCTTGCGATCGACCCCGTCGGCATCGGTACAGAGCGCGGGCATCGCGGCGATCTGCTCGTCGGTGCACGGCGCCAGGAAGACAAAATGACCAGCACCGGCCAAGGTCTTGAAATCCGGCGCTGTGGGCAGCTTGCGAGCCAACGCGGCGGCGTTCTTGTCGAAGGCCACGAGTTTGTCGCCATCGCCGCTGTACAACAGCACCGGCACATGGACATCGGCCAGGGTATGACGGCCGAATTTCAGGCTCAACGGCGCCATCAGCAGCAGTGCCCGAACCCTGGGGTCAGCCACAGGTTGCAGGTCATCGCGGTCGGCGATCAGCTCGCCCTGGGTGTTGCAGGCGTCATGGTCGTCCGGCCGCTCCACGCAGTAGCGGCGCAGGCGATTGAGGTCCGGCGTCGCACCGGACAGGATCAGTGCGGTCTCGCCACCGGCCGAATAGCCGATCACCCCGACCTGCCCGGCGTTGACGAACGGCGACAGCATCGGGTCATTGAGGGTTGCGGTGATGGCTTCGGAAATCTGGATCGGCCGTCCGTACAGGTTGCTCAGGGTGCCAAGCCGGCTGTGATCCTGGGCATTGTCGCCGGGATGAATCACCGCCACCACGACAAACCCCTTGCGCGCCAACGAGGTGGCCAGGTCATGCAGGGCCAGCGGCGTACCGGTATTGCCATGGGACAGCATCAACAGCGGAAAGCGGCCGATGGCGATCTTGGCGTCTGGCGCGGCATCGATCTGGTAGCCACCCAGCAGGCTGGATTGCTCGCGGTCGGTGGACGGATAAAAGGCGATGGCGTGCATCGGCTGCTGATCCAGCGGATCGAGAAAGCTGAGCTCATGGAAACCGGCGCTCCAATGCGGATGCGGCCCCGGCGCGGCCTGCACTGAAGCGAAACTGGCAAACAAGCAAAACAGCAGCGCTGCACCAAAACGTGTCATCGAATCTTCCACCTTCACCAGCGCCCGGGAAGGCCCCGTCGCTCGCCGTCTTGGCCGTGCATAACCTGCGCCAGAATCCCCCGACGCCGAATGCAGCAAAACCCTGCATCCCGGCCATCCAATGACGACGAGAATACAGGGTTTTACGAAGGTTGCCCGAAGCGCTTGGTGCCTTTACGCAGATTTTAGGCAACGGCGAATTGCTGGCTGATTTTCGACTTGGCTTCGCGCATGCCCTTGGTGTGCAAGTCATCCCCTTTGTTCAGCCCTTCGGCACGAACGATTTCGATGTCGCTAATGCCCAGGAAGCCGAACATGAATGTCAGGTAGTCTTCATGACCCACGCCACTCGGCTTGCCGGCATGCAACCCGCCAGCCGTGGAAACGATCACCA
Organism: Pseudomonas sp. FSO-7; assembly: GCF_059579345.1. Taxonomy (NCBI): domain Bacteria; kingdom Pseudomonadati; phylum Pseudomonadota; class Gammaproteobacteria; order Pseudomonadales; family Pseudomonadaceae; genus Pseudomonas; species Pseudomonas sp. FSO-7. The sequence continues at coordinate 3,706,278 of NZ_CM184193.1, forward strand.
GCTTCTTGCCACCACACAATCCTTCATAGCCTGAATCACCATAGCGGAATGTCTGGCCAGCAACGGCAATGCGGTCAATCCAGGCCTTGAGCTGGGTCGGAATGCTGAAGTTGTACATCGGCGCGGCGATGACCAGCGCATCCGCCGCCTGGAACTCTGCCATTGTCTCGGCGCTAAGGTCCGCTTCGTATTTGAGCGCGGCGTCGCGCAATTCAGCGCTGGTACCGGCGGCAACCAACGTCTGGGCGGAAAAATGGCTGATGGCGTCGGCGGCCAGGTCACGGTAAGTGACGGTGATGCCTGGCTCGGCAGCTTTCCAGGCTTCAACCACTTCACGGCTCAATTGGCGAGAAGCGGAGTTGTCGCCGAGGATGCTCGAATCGATGTGCAGCAGTTTCATATCAGTGCTCTCCAAATGAGGACCGCAACCAGGCGATCAATTGGCGACAATCCTATATATGAAGCCAATGATCGATAAGTCCGCATAAATGCGATAGTTTGTCCCACTGACAGGACAATCGAGCTCACCATGCAAGACCTCAATGACTTGTACTACTTCGCCAAAGTCGTCGAAGCCGGCGGTTTCGCGGCGGCCGGGCGTTTGCTGGGCGTTCCCAAGTCGCGGTTGTCGCGGCGTATCGCCGAGCTGGAAGAACGCCTCGGCGCCCGGTTGCTCCAGCGCACCACCCGCCAGTTGAAATTGACCGCGGTCGGCGAACCTTATCTGCGCCATTGCCAGGCCATGTTGCTGGAGGCCGAGATGGCCGACGAAGCGGTGGCGAGCATGTCCAGCGAGCCCCGCGGCCGATTGCGGGTATCGAGCCCGGTGGGCCTGGCCCACCAGTTCCTGCCGGTGGTGATCGAAACCTTCCTGGCGAAATACCCCTTGGTGCAATTGGAAATGACCCTGCTCAACCGCCGGGTGGACCTGATCGGCGAAGGCATCGACGTGGCGTTGCGCGTGCGCGACCTGGGGGACGAAGACCCGCTGTTGATGACCCGGCGTTTGCGCCGGGCACGCCTGATGCTGGTCGCCAGCCCGGCCTTCGTCGAAGGACGACGGGTCGAAACCCCGGATGATCTCAAGCCCTTGCCGGTGCTAGGGGCGCTGGAAGCCGATCGCCTGGTGCATCTGCGTCTGGTCAAGGCCGATGGGCAGCAGGTCGAGCTGAGCCTGGAAGCCCGCCTGGGCATCGACGACTTCATTGTGCGCCGGGCCTGCACCCTCGCCGGCCTGGGTTTCACTTTATTGCCGAGCATGTATTGCGAGCAGGAATTGCGCGACGGCACACTGGTGGAACTGCTGCCTGGATGGTCGTTGCCCGACGGCTGGCTCCAGGCGGTCTACCCGCATCGGCGCGGCATGCTGCCGGCGGTGCGCGCCTGGATCGATCATTTGGTGGAAGCCTTCGAGGGCTGTGGAGAAAGAACGCTATGAGTTTGAGCGAAGAGGATGTCGCGCAGTTTTGCCTGGGCTTGCCCGGTGCCAGGGAAGACTACAAATGGGGCGGCGTGCGGGTGTTTTCCATAGCCGGGAACAAGATGTTCGCCCTGCAGGGCCTGCGGGGCGACTCGTTGGCGTTCAAGGTCGACAAGGACCTGTTCCTGGGTCATTGCGACCGCCCGGGCATTCATCCCGCGCCTTACCTGGCACGGGCCCAGTGGGTCATCATGCAGGTGCCCTACCCGCTGGGGGCCGAAGAACTGCGCAATTTGCTGCGCCGCTCTCATCAATTGGTGGTCAGCAAGTTGCCCAAGCGTACCCAGGTTGGGTTATTGCTGTAGTGGCGGCAGCGACTGAACCACCGCTATCGCGAGCAAGCTCGCTCCCACGCTAGGACAACGCCAACAGATAACCGCCCAGGAACAACTGGTCGATCCAGAACACCTGGTGCAACAGCACGATGAACCAGAACACCACTTGAAACGAGACTTTGCGGGTCTTGTGGCGAAACACCTGCTGGGCCAGCAAGGCGCCAGGCCAACCGCCGGCCAGCTCCAGTGCATGTAGCACGTTCTCGGGGGTGCGCCAGGCGTCGGCGCGCGCCTTGCGCTTGTCGCTCCAGTACAGCAGGAACGCCACCACGCTGACGACGCCATAGGCCGCCATCGGCACCCACGACACCGCCCTCAGCCCGAACAGCAGCGCGCCGAACAGCGGCAAGGCACAGAGCAGCGCAAACACCATCAGTTTGAGCCGCAGGTGCTGCACGGTGCCTTCAGCATTGTGCCCTGCACGTTTGCGGTTGCCTGAATCGTTCATGGCTTGGCGGCGGCCCAGTCCACCCAGCCGAACTGCCAGGTGGCCAGGATCAACAGGCCAAAGGCGATGCGATACCAGGCGAACACGGCGTAGCTGTGACTGGCGATGAACCGCAGCAGGCCCTTGACCGCGATCATGGCGAAAATGAACGCCGTGACGAAACCAATGGCGAACACCGGGAAATCCGCCGGGACGAACAGTTCGCGGTACTTGTAGCCCGAGTAGACGGCCGCGCCGACCATGGTGGGCATCGCCAGGAAGAACGAAAACTCGGTAGCGGTTTTACGCGACAGGCCGAACAGCAAGCCACCAATGATGGTCGCGCCGGAACGGGACGTGCCCGGGATCATCGCAATGCACTGGGCCAGGCCGACCTTCAACGCGTCCTTCCAGGAGATCTCGTCCACCGTTTCGGCGTGCACCTGGTGCTGGCGCTTTTCGGCCCAGAGCATCACCAGGCCACCCACCACCAGCGCGGCGGCGACGGTGATCGGGTTGAATAGATAGTGGTGGATCCAGTCGGCAAGCAGCACGCCCAGGACTACGGCGGGCATGAAAGCGATCAGCAGATTGGCGGTAAACCGGCGGGCGCCGGGTTGCGTCGGCAGGCCCAGTACCACGTCGAAGATCTTGCGCCGAAACTCCCAGACCACCGCGAGGATCGCGCCAAGCTGAATGATGATGTTGAATGCCATCGCTCGTTCGCCACCGAACTCGAGCAAGTCGGCGACAATGATCTGGTGCCCAGTGCTGGAAATCGGCAGAAATTCCGTCAAGCCTTCCACTACGCCAAGAATCAGTGCCGAAAAGGCGGTCCACAAATCCATTAATCCCCCAAAGAAGACGCTGTTCATGCAGGTCTTATCAATATTCAAGTGTCAAGCAGGTACACGCAGCGGCAGCACGATAACCGCGACCTTTCAAAAAAAACCAATGAAACATCAGAACAGGCTCAGGTTTTGCGCTGCGGGGCCGAAATCCTATCAGACAAGCCCTGATAACGCTGCCGCGTTATGACCCAGGTCAATCATGGATAGCCGCCAGGCGCTAAAGTGCCGGCCGTCGTTAATGACAAGAATAAGAAACCGGAGTGACAGCGTATGAATAGCTTGCGCAGTGTGTCGATCAGCCGACGCTTGTGGCTCATCCTGGTCGTGGCCATCGTGATGTTGTTCACGCTCGGCGCCTTTATGCTCAAGCAGATCCACACGGACCTGTATCAGGCCAAGGTGCAGAAGACCCAGCATGTGGTGCAGACCGCCAGTGGTGTACTGAGCTACTACCATGGGTTGGAAACCGCCGGCACCCTGACCCGCGAGGCAGCGCAGAAGCAAGCCCTCAGCGCCGTGCGAGGCCTGCGCTATGACCAGAGCGACTACTTCTGGATCAACGACCTGACGCCGGTCATGGTCATGCACCCGACCAACCCGAAGCTTGAAGGCCAGAACCTCTCGGCGATCCGCGACCCGAACGGTTTTGCGCTGTTCAACGAGATGGTCGCCATCGCCAAGGCCAAGGGTGCCGGGATCATCGATTACCTCTGGCCCAAGCCGGGCGCCGAAGCGCCGGTCGCCAAGACCTCCTACGTCAAACTGTTCGAACCGTGGGGCTGGATCATCGGTTCCGGCGTGTACGTGGACGACGTCCAGGCAGAATTCCAATCCCAGTTGATCAAGGCTTCGCTGATTGGCCTGGCGATCACCCTGGTCATGGGCCTTCTGCTGACTCTGATCGTGCGCAGCATCGTCCGTCCGCTTCAAGAAACCGTCAACGCCATGGCCAACATCGCCAGCGGCGAGAGCGATCTGACGCGCACCCTCGACACCCACGGCCAGGACGAAGTCACGCAACTGGCCCGGCATTTCAACGCGTTTACCGCCAAATTGCGCCAGGTGGTGAGCCAGTTGCAGGCCTCGGCCAGCGAGCTGGGGCAATCTTCCAGCGAATTGGGCAACGACGCGGCTCAAGCTCAGGAACGCAGCCAGCAACAGTCGCAACAAATGGAATTGGTGGCCACCGCGATCAACGAAGTGACCTATGGCGTGCAAGACGTGGCCAAGAACGCCGAGCACGCGGCCAGTGAGATGCGCGACGCCGAATCCCAGGCCCAGCAAGGCCAGGTCAACATCGATGGCAGCTTGCAGCAGATCGACCGCCTGTCCCAGACCATCGACCAGGCGGTGGAAGTGATTCGCACCCTGGCGAGTGAAAGCACCCAGATCGGCAGTGTGCTGGAGGTCATTCGCTCCATCGCCGAACAAACCAACCTGTTGGCCCTCAACGCCGCGATCGAAGCCGCCCGCGCCGGCGAGCAAGGTCGGGGCTTTGCGGTGGTCGCCGATGAAGTGCGGCTGCTGGCCCAGCGCACGCAAAAGTCCACCGCGGAGATCCAGGCGATGATCGAGCGCCTGCAAACCCATTCCGAAGCCGCTGTGAAAGTCATCGGCGACAGCAGCCGTGCCTCGCAACTGACCATCGAACAGGCGGGCCTGGCCGGTGCCAGCCTCAACGCCATCGGCCAGGCCCTGCGCAACCTCAACAGCCTGAACGCCTCCATCGCCAGCGCGACCCTGCAACAGGCCCATGTGGTGGAAGACATCAACCAGAACGTCACCCAGGCCGCCGGACTGTCCCACAGCACCGCCATGGCCGCCGAGCAATCCAGCCAGGCCAGCAGCCGCCTCAAGGCACTGAGTGAACAGTTGAACGGGTTGCTCAAGCAATTCCGAGTGTGAGGGTTGTGCAGGGCCTCTCTGCTGGGGGCGATGCTCAGTTAAAGCTGTTGTGATTTATTGTGGCGAGGGAGCTTGCTCCCGCTGGGCTGCGTAGCGGCCCCCTTTTTTGTGAGCGCTTCGCGCTCAAGCGGGAGCAAGCTCCCTCGCCACGGACTCGACTTGCTCTCCAGCTACGCAACATCTCTCTGCGGCAGCGAGCCTGCTCGCGATAGCGGCGCCCCATTCAACATTGGTATTGGAGCTCTCCACGCCATAGCGTTTACAATCGCCGCCCTCTTCTCTTTCCCCAAGGAACCGCCATGTCCGGGCTTGAACTGTTTGCCGCAGCCCTCGGCGTGATCGCTGTCTGGTTGACCGTCAAGCAGAACCCCTGGTGCTGGCCGATCGGCCTGGTCATGGTGTTGCTGTACAGCTGGATTTTTTTCGAGGTGAAGTTGTACTCGGACATGCTGCTGCAGGTTGTCTACGCGGTGCTGCAACTCTACGGTTGGTGGCAATGGACCCGTGCCGGGCGCAATCACGACGGGCGCCAGGTCAGCCGCCTCGGTGGGCCATCGGTGTTGCTCGGCCTGGCCATCGGCGCGGTGGGTAGCTTGCTGTTGGGTGCCGCCATGGCCCACTGGACCGACGCCGCCCAGCCCTGGCTCGACGCCGCGCTCACGGGGTTCAGCCTCGTGGCCCAGTGGTGGATGGCGCAAAAACGCGTGCAATGCTGGCCGCTGTGGATCGCCCTGGACGTGATCTTCGTTGGCCTGTTCATTTACAAAGGCTTGCACCTGACCGCCGCGCTCTACGCCCTGTTCACCCTGCTGGCCGTGCAAGGCTGGCGGGAATGGCGCGCCGACCCGGCCCTGCGCGCATGAAGGTGGTGGTCCTGACCGGCCCGGAATCCAGCGGCAAGAGCTGGCTGGCGGCGCAATTGCAGGAACACTTCGGTGGCGTGCGGGTGGATGAGTACGTGCGCCACTTCATGGAACAGACCCAACGCGATACCTGCCTGGCCGACATCACCGACATCGCCTCCGGCCAACTGGCCTGGGAAGACACGGCACGTGCCCAGCGGCCGGCGCTGTTGATCCTCGACACCCACCTGTTGAGCAACATCCTCTGGAGCCAGACCCTGTTCGGCGATTGCCCGCAGTGGCTCGAGCCGGCGCTGCTGGCCCGTCATTACGACCTGCACCTGTTGTTGAGCCCGGAGCAGGTCGAATGGACCGGCGACGGTTTGCGTTGCCAGCCCGAGCTGGCAGAGCGGCTGACGTTTTTCCAGGCGATCGAGACTTGGCTGAGCCGACATCGGCAACCTTTCCAGGTCATTCAGGGCAACTGGGTGCAACGCCGGCAGCAAGTGTTTGCAGCCGTTACCCAACTGCTTGAAGCCTGACCGCCGCTTGATTTGTTTCACTTCTGAAACAGCGCACTCGCGGCAAACCCACACTGACCCCCGCTTCATGTTCTTGTCATCAAGACTGTCAAGCTGCTGAAACACCCGCCCAAAAGCCTGGATCCAGAGCTCTGCAATGGCTGGTGGCCATTTGACCGTCATGTGCCTTGTCTCAACGCTGAAACAGGTTCGCTCCCCGACGTCCCATGTCTGAATCCAACCCATTGAATTACCGGGTATTTCAAAACACGGCACAACACCTGCTCGTCCCTACTTCGCAACGCTGGACCAGGGCCAGCCCACCGAAGAAGGAATCGATGCCGTGGGGACTTTCGAAAGAAGTTTGACCTGTCTGCTCATGATCGGCTGCGCCGCCAGCGCAACGCTCAGCCTGCCAGCACAGGCCGAGGGCAACGGCGTCATTGTGCTCAGCCGTGATGTACAACCCATCGCAATCGGTCGCAACGGCGGCAAAGATCCCTACCCCACCACCGTCAATGCCAACCCCTCCGAACGAATCAACCAGGCGACCGCCAGCACCGAACTGAGCGACGGCGAGTTCGCCAGCGTGGCCAGCGGCTCGTCGATCCGCAACATCGTCACCCCGAATACGGGCGTGCAGGGCCTGAATGTGGTCACCAACCCCAACGGCATGCCGGGCATGAATGCCGGTCACGGTGGCGGTAGTGGGGGTGCGATCTCCGGCACCATCAACCGCTCGTTGAGTTCCGGCCTGGCCCCGCTGGGTCGGCTGGCGGGAGGCCAGTGACATGAAGCCCGTCCTGTTTCTACTCACCCTGCTCATGCTTTCCCTGCTCAGCTCTTTCACCGTATTTGCCGATTCGGGTGTCGCGGTGGTCAGCAGCGCCAACCTGCAGGATTCCGGCAGCCATTACACCGGCAACTTCAACGTCAACCAGGCAGCGGGCGACCGGACCCAGCAAACCAACACCCGGGCCATCGCCATTGGCAACAACGCCCAGGCCAGCACCCACGTGCAGCAACGTGTCGACACGCCGGCCAACCCTTCCATGAACGCCACCGCCCGCATCGGTGGCCACTCCTTCAGCAACGGCAACGGTGTGCTGGGCGTCAACCAGTCCGCCGGGGCCAACAACCAGATGGCCAATGTCATGCGGGTGGGCATCAGTGCCCATCCGCAGAGCATGGATGACAGCGCCCTGTCTCAACAGAACGTGGCGTTGCTACCGAACTCAGGAGCAACTGGCGCCCCAACCGGCAGTCGCCAGGTCGTTACCAGCGACCAGGCCTTCACCGGCAGCCGAGGGGTAATCCAGGTGAACCAGAGCGCCGGGGTGGGGAACCGCATGGCTAACACCCTGAGCATCCGGGTCGCTGATTGACCCGGGGCTACATAAGAAAGTACTGACACTTAACCAACGACACGCAAGGAGAAACACCATGAAACCTACAATGGCACTCAAACCATTGGTTTTCGCTCTCGCCGCTGTCATGGCAATGGCTGCGCAGGCCGACGGCAACGGGCGTGGCAACGGCCACGGTAACGGCCACGGCAATCAAGGCCCAAGAGGTCCGTCGTTCGAGCAACTGCTCTCGATCACCGCTGGGGCGGGCGCGGCCGTGCTGGATGTGCAGAACAGCGACGGCAACGTCGTGACCAACCAGGCCACCCGCAACACCGCTGAAGCCACTGACTCGCTCAATGGCAGCAACGGCAACATGGGCGCCAACATCGCGGCCGGCGACGGTAACCAGCAAGACAACGCCGCCGCCCTGGCCACCGCTGACGAGAGCTTCATCTTCGGTTCGGCTGTCGCGGTCTCCAGCGCCACGCAAGTCAATAACAACAACTACGTCAAAAACAACTCCACGCAAAACAATGCCTCGCTCACCAATGCCGGCAACAGTGGCTCCGGTAACATCGGCATCAACGTGACCGCCGGCAACTTCAACCAGCAGAAAAACAACCTGGCCATTGCCGTATCGGGTGGCCGTGTCGCAGAAGCCGCCGCTTCGGCCGATCAGTCTTCTACCGGCCTTGTGGTCGACAACAAGGGCGTACGGACTTACAAAACCGACACGCTCACCAGCACCTACGCCGCTGCTGGCACGTTCAAGGCCAAGGGCACCGGCACCGTCGAAGAGGACAATCATGGCGGCTGGGGCAACAGAGGCGGTAACGGTGGTCACGATGACGACAAGTTCAAGTTCTCCGCCGTGGGGTCCTTCGAACTGGCCGGCAGCAACACCCAGCAGGTGTTGACCCGCGACGGTTGGAAAAACCCTGTGATCAACAACGCCACCATGACCAACTCCATGAACGGCTTCTCCGGTAACGGCGGCGCCAACGTGTCGGCGGGCGTGGGCAACCAGCAAAGCAACTCGCTGTCCATCGCGGCCGGCTGCAGGGCTTGCATGTAAGCGCGCATGAAACGAAGCCCCGGCAACAGCAATGCTGTTCACCTAGGGTTGGGATGAGTCTTGTGGCGAGGGAGCGTGCTCCCGCTTGAGTGCATCGCACTCACAAAAAGGGGGCCGCTTCGCAGCCCCTGCGGGAGCAAGCTTCCTCGCCACGGACTCATTTCAACGTTTTACATGAAGAGTGTGGCTCGGAAACGGGGCTTTTTTTCCCGGATGTCCACTAGGCGTATCGATCATGCGTGTCACTGCCGTTTCCCTGCTGCTCTGCCTGGCCTGCATGGCCGAAGCGGCGCAGATGCCCGTCGCCGCCCTGCCTGGCGGCATGCTGGTCTACAAACCGGTGCAAAGCGTACGCGAACGCAAGTTCAGCGACATCGTCGAGCAGAAAACCGATTTCAGTTGCGGCGCCGCCGCGCTGGCCACGGTACTGCGCCAAGCCTATTGGCTTGACGTCGATGAAGAGCACGTCATCAAAGGCATGCTGGTCAATGCCGACCAGGACCTGGTTCGCACCCAGGGGTTTTCCATGCTGGACATGAAGCGCTACGTGGAGACCATCGGCATGCGCGCCCGAGGCTACCGGATACCGCCAGAGAAACTCGAAGCGGTGACGATTCCGGTGGTGGTCCTGATGGAAATACGCGGCTACAAGCACTTCGTGGTGTTGCAGCGGGCCGACAAGCAATGGGTCTACATCGGCGACCCGGTGCTGGGCCACAAGCGTTACTCCCACGATGAGTTCGTCAAAGGCTGGAACGGCATCGTCTTCGCGATCGTCGGCCCGGGCTATGACAAGACCAATGCGCTACGCAGCCCTCCTCAACCCCTGACAGCCCGTAACAAGCTGGACGGTTTCAACCCGGTCAGGGATGCGGAACTGATGGATTTCGGCTTCATACAGAGCGACTTTTTCTAATCGCCGACCACTGCCAACAATAAGTACAAAAAGGAGCAGGACGCTCCGGGAGCAGCACATGAAAACCTCACACTGGCTGTCGCTGGCCTGCCTGCTCGCGACCGCCTCGGGCTATGCCCATGCCGGCTTCAAACCCATCGAAGTCAAGGACCAGGAGCTCGCCGAGCTGCGCGGTCGTTATGTCATGCCCGGCCGAGTCATCAGCTTCGGCATCGTCATGAGCAGTACCTGGCGCAACGCCAGCGGTGACTTGATCGGCGCCACCAGCACCATGCAGATCCAGGCCGCCACCGTCAAACCCGAGTTCTATGTCTCCACCATCAAGCAAACCGGCACTGGCAGCGTCCCGGAACAGGGCAGCGGCAACATCACCGGTGGTGCCGGCCTTGGTACGAGCCAGGGCGTGACCCAGAGCGTGCGCGCCGCCGGCGACGGCAACACGGCCTACAACAACGTCAACATCAATGTGAAGGAAAGTAACCAGGCGCCGGCGCTCGTCCCTTCCCAGGGCCAACTATTGACCAAGGGCCAGACCATCAGCGGCAGCAACGCCGCCGGCAGCGTCGCGGTCACCGCCACCGGCAACGGCGTGCAAATGGCGATCCAGGCCAGCCATAACCAGGGCGGTACCCTGCAACAAGTGGCCCAGGGCGGCTTGCTGCAAAACACTCGCCTGCTGGGCAATAGCAACCTGGTCAACAACATGACGCAGCTCAACGTGGTGCTGAACAATAACGGCCCCAGTGCCGGGGCATTGGACTGCAACCTGACCCAACTGCGCGGCCTCCGTAACCTCGGTTATTGAACTACGCTGATTTCCGACCATTGGGCAAATAGGGACGGCATATTTCATGTATCGATCCGTATCGTTGCGCGCTGTGATGTGTTTAAGCACGTTGTTCCCGACGGCCGTGTTACAGGCAGCCCCGGATGCCGATATCGAGGCCCTGAAACAGGAGCTTCTCGAGCTCAAGCAACGATACGAGGTCCAGCAAAAGGCCCTGGCGGTGCTCGAACAACGGGTTCGCCAGGTGGAGGACCAACCCGCCGCGCCGCAACCCAAGCGCCTGGCCAAATCCCCGGCCGACATGAAAGGCAACCAGAGCGTGGCCGGCGCTGGCGCGGCAACAGCCGGCGGCAGCGGCTACGGGCAATCCCTGGCCGATGATTCCCAGCCGGCCCAGAGTGTGTCCAATCTCTATGACGAGGCCAGCGGTTTCTTCGGTGGTGGCAAGTTCAGTTTCGAGACCGGCGTGACCTATTCGCGCTACGACACCCGCCAACTGATCCTCAACGGCTTCCTGGCCCTGGATTCGATTTTCCTGGGTAACATCAACCTCGACCGGATCAAGGCCGACACCTGGACGCTGGACCTCACCGGCCGCTACAACTTCGATAATCGCTGGCAGTTCGACCTCAACGTGCCGGTGGTCTACCGCGAATCCACGTACCAGTCGGGCGGCGCCAATCAAGGCGCGGCCGGGGTCACCAGCGAAGAAACCGTGACCCGCGACCCGACCATCGGCGACGTCAACTTCGGTATCGCCTACAAGTTCATGGATGAGTCGATCAACTCCCCGGACGCGGTGGTCACCCTGCGGGTCAAGGCCCCCACCGGCAAGGACCCGTTTGGTATCAAGCTGCGCCAATCCCAGGCCAACACCAACCTGTTCGTACCTGACGACCTGCCCACCGGCAACGGCGTGTGGTCGATCACGCCCGGGCTCTCGCTGGTCAAGACTTTCGACCCGGCCGTGCTGTTCGGCACCCTGTCCTACACCCATAACCTCGAAGAGTCGTTCGACGACATCAGCTCCACGGTCAACCAGAAGGTGCCGGGCAAGGTACGGATCGGCGACAGCTTCCAGATCGGCGCGGGCATTGCCTTTGCCTTGAACGAGAAGATGAGCATGTCGTTCTCGGTCTCTGACCTGATCCAGAAGAAAAGCAAGCTCAAACAGGACGGTGGCGACTGGGAGTCGGTGACCTCCAGCGACGCCAACGCCGGTTACTTCAACATCGGCATGACCGTCGCCGCGTCCGACAACCTGACCATCGTGCCCAACCTGTCCATCGGGCTGACCGACGATGCGCCGGATTTCACCTTTAGCCTGAAATTCCCGTATTACTTCTGATGCCTTCAGGGATAGGTGATAAGCACCTATCCCTGAAGGCACTGCAAAACAACCCCCCTGTGGGAGCGAGCTTGCTCGCGATAGCGGTCTTCCATTCCGTGCTGACTGAAAGGGCCTCATCGCGAGCAAGCTCGCTCCCACAATGGGTTGTGTAGGCAGTTCTAGCGAATCTGATGCTTGTGCAGCAGACGATAGAACGTCGGCCGGGACACGCCCAGCACCCGGGCGGCCACGCTGAGGTTGTCGCTGTGCCGGTTGAGCACATCGCTCAGGGCCTGGCGCTCGGCGCGGGTTTTGTAATCCTCCAGCGTGCCCATCGGCGCCACGACGCCTTGGTGGCTGGCCAGGCCGAGGTCCCGGGCTTCGATTTGCCGCCCTTCGGCCAGTACCAGCCCGCGACGGACGCGGTTGGCCAGCTCCCGCACGTTGCCGGGCCAGTCATGCATGCCCATCGCCACCAAGGCATCTTCGCTGAAGCTGCGGGGGCGGCGGCCGGTTTCCTGGCTGTAGAAATGGGAAAAGTGGCTGGCCAGCATCGCCAGGTCGCCATGGCGCTCACGCAAGGGCGCCATCGCCACTTGCAGCACGTTCAGGCGGTAGTAGAGATCCTCGCGAAAACGCTTTTGCTCAATGGCCGCCTCAAGGTCCACATGGGTGGCTGCCAAGACTCGCACATCGACCGCAATCGGCTGGCTGCCACCGACCCGTTCAATGTGTTTTTCCTGAAGAAAACGCAGCAGGTTGGCTTGCAGTTCCAACGGCAGGTCGCCAATTTCATCGAGAAACAGCGTGCCCCCGTGGGCCGCCTCGATCCGTCCGATCTTGCGCTGGTGAGCGCCGGTAAACGCACCCTTTTCATGCCCGAACAGCTCGGATTGGATCAGGTGTTCCGGAATGGCGCCGCAGTTGATGGCAATGAACGGCTTGTTGCGCCGGTGAGACTGGCAATGCAGGGTGCGCGCCACCAGTTCCTTGCCGGTGCCGCTCTCGCCGCGAATCAACACCGGCGACTCGGCCGGCGCCAACTTGCTCAACAACTTGCGCAGTTCGCGGATCGGCTTGCTGTCGCCCAGCAGTTCATGTTCGGGCTGATCAATGTGAATCGAACCCTGCCCCCGCAAGCGCGCCATGCCAAACGCCCGGCCCAGCGTCACCTGGACTCTGGACACGTCGAAGGGCAAGGTATGGAAGTCGAAAAACCATTCGCAAACAAAATCACCGACGTTTTGCAGGCGCAGCACTTCCTGGCTGAGCACGGCGATCCATTCGGTGCCGCTACGGCTGATCAACTCCTTGACCGCTTCCGGACGCTCCAGGTGAAAAGGCTGCAAGCGCAACAGGCCGACGTCACAGCTCCTGTCGCCGGCGTGTTCGAGGGCGCAACTGTCCACATCCCAACCAATGCTGCGCAGACCTGGCAACAGGCGATGACAATCGTCGCAGGGATCAACCACGAGCAGACGACGCGACGTACTGGCTTCGATCATGACTGATCCTTGGCGCCAAAATAAAGAAATATGAGTAGAAACAGTCGTTTGGCAAACCTGCCTGTAACAGTAGCAAGAAGTTGACGCGCCCTTGTATCAATTGATTATCGAGATCGCCTCAAACTGGTTATAAGCGAGCGTTTCGTTAGTTGTCCCGGGCGCTTTTCTTTCATGACGCTTTCAAACAAAAGTCCAAAAGCCTGGTCTGAAAGAAAATCGAAATTTATTTGAATAATGTGTGACCCGCCTGCGGGTTCGGGACATCAGTACAAGTAACCAGCCGCACGGTACGCCCAACCGACGGCACATCATTTGTTTGGGCACACTAAAGAGAAAATGCCATGAACGCCCCGCTCCGTATCAACGAAGCTCTTTTGATTGCCGACCGCGCATTCCGTCCTTTCCAATGCGTGGCCTGGGCTCCACAAGACGGTAACGGCGAACTTAGCCTGACCGTCATCGACCGCACCAATACCCATATTGGCCGCACTCAGATTCCAAGCAGCGCCTATACCGACCCGGTCCAACTGGCCGATCTGTTGAAACAGGCCCGTGCCGAATTGAGCCAGGAAGGCTACACCTTGCAATCCTGGTCTATGCCTGAATAAAACGCCGGTAGAGCCTGTTATCGATTGCAGGCTTGGCATTGGGTTGTAAAGCCATTGTTATGGCACGCATCGCCCCTGTAACTGCGGGACCTGACAGTTGTGCATTGTCACATTCAGGGATTGAATGTTGCCCTCATGCAGTCATCGCCCGTTCGGGCCGGTCGACACGCAAGGAGAGCTCGGCATGCCCGATCAGTTCGCGTTTGTACTCCCCAAGGTCATGGCCCAAGCCGGACAACTTGATCCAGGCTTCGCCGCCAACGGCAAAGCCTGGGTTCATTTCGAAGACAGCACTTCGAGCCTGATCACCGGATTGACCATCGACTGTGCCGGCCGAATCCTGGTCGCTGCCAGGATCGAGACCCCCCATGGCAGCCGGTTCGGCCTGACGCGACTCAACCATGACGGTTCGACCGACCCGGGTTTCGGCAGCCGCGGCTGCGTGATCGGCGCGTTCGAACAGGGCTTCGAAGCGACGGCGGGTAAAGTGATCGAGCTGCCCGACGGGCATATCCTGCTGTCCGGCCTGCACTACGAAAACAACGAACACACCCTTCCCGCCGTGGCACTGTTCGATCAGCAGGGCCGTGCCGTCCAGAGCTTCGGCAACGCGGGCAGGCACATCATCCGGCTCTGCGGCAATCTCTCGCAAGGCCTGCGCGATCCCTGGCTGCCGCCCGGCGTGCCGGGGCTTGAGGCCTGCGACATGCAAGTACAGGCCGATGGCCGGATCCTCTTGCTCGCCAACCATCACTATCAATTGTCCGACCATGTCGGCGTACTGATCCGGCTCCTGCCGGACGGGGCCTTGGACACTTCATTCAACGGCCGTGGTTTCGTGATGGTCCGACGCTTGTTGAAAAATACCTGGCTCGGCTGCCTGATGCTCCAGGCGGACGGCCATATTGTCGTCGGCGGCGCCATTGACTTGCCCCAGCATGGCTTGATCGCCCGCTATGACAGCAGCGGCAAGCTCGATGACAGCTTCGGCGAAGAGGGCTTCCTGTCCGTCCTGGCACAGGGTCATAGCGCGATGGTCAGCCAGATCGTCCAGGATGCGAACGGTGATCTGCAGGCGTTCGGCAGCAGCCGCGACCCGATGCATAGCCTGTCCCTGAAAGTGCGCGCGGACGGCAAGCCGGACCGTCACTGCAATCAGGGCCAATGCCAGCTCATGGCGATCGGGCGCAACGCCAGCCAGTGGACCGCCGCACAGCTTCAACCGGACGGCAAGCTGGTTACCGCCGGTGCCACCATCGGCGGTATCGAAGCCGACTTCGTGCTCGCCCGGCATTTGCCGGATACCAGCCTCGATCCGGACTTCGGTGAAGGCAAAGGCTGGGTTCGCACGCGACTGGGCTACAGCCTGGACACCGCCACTGCCCTGGCGGTGCAGGCTGACGGCAGAATCCTGGTGGGCGGCTACTCGCTCCAGGGGCATTATCGGGCGGTGGTTGCGCGGTATTGGGCCTGAGCAATGTCCCCCGGTTCAACACTATTGGGCGGCGTATGCCTCCATTGAAGCTTGCATAACTGAAAAGCCCACCATCAGGCGGGCTTCAATCATGTCCTCGAAGCGGCGCAGAACCGCAACACCAGGATGCCCGCGAGTGCGGCCAGGGTAGAACCGGCCAATACGCCAACCTTCACTTCATCGATCAACAACTGGGCGCCGGGGAATGCCAGGTTGCCTATGAACAAACTCATCGTGAAGCCGATGCCGCACAATAACGCCACCCCATACACCTGTCGCCACGAACTGTGGGTCGGCATTTGCGCCAGCCCTGTCTTGATCGCTACCAGCGCGAAGGTGAAGACGCCTATCTGTTTACCCAGCAACAACCCGGCAGCAACACCCAGCGGCACAGGATCAAGCAGGTTGCTCAGGGACACCCCTGCCAGAGAAACACCGGCATTGGCGAAGCCGAAAATGGGCATGACAATGAACGCAACCCACGGCGACAAGCGCTGTTCGAGTCTGAGCAGTGGGGACTGCGCTTCGTCGAGGTGTTTGTTCAACGGGATGCAAAAAGCAAGGGCGACACCCGCCAAGGTCGCATGTATGCCTGATTTGAGCACCAGTACCCAGAGCACCACACCCAGCACCAGATAAGGTAACAACCGAGTGACTCCGGCCCTGTTCATGATGAACAACACAGCGATCACAGCGGCGGACGCGGCAAGCATGGCCACATCCAGGCCGGAGGTGTAGAACACGGCGATGATAGCGACCGCGCCCAAGTCATCGAGTATGGCAAGCGCGGAAAGGAAAACCTTCAGGGATATCGGCACTCTGCTGCCCAGCAGCGAGAGCACCCCGAGCGCAAACGCGATGTCGGTGGCCGCCGGAATGGCCCAACCCGCCAACGTTTCGGCAGAGTTTCTGTTGACCCAGGCATAGATGAGGGCAGGCACGATCATCCCTCCCAGCGCAGCGAACCCCGGCAGCGCCCTCTGGCTCCATTTGGCCAGTTCCCCCACTTGCATTTCTCGCTTGATTTCAAGGCCTACCAGCAGAAAGAACACCGCCATCAACGCATCGTTGACCCAATGTTCGAGTGACATTCCCCAAAAGGACGAATGCAGCACACCGGTATAAGTGGGTAATAGCGGGCTGTTAGCCACGATCAACGCAGCGAGCGCCGAAAACATAAGCACGATGCCACCAGAGGACTCCGCTTGCATGAAGCGCTCCAGTGGCGTGGCCTTGCGCGAATTACCGCCCTGAGTTGAAGTGTTCCCCATCATTTCCTCCCATAATCCGATCAGGCCTGGATTCTACCCAATACTTGGACGAGCTGTAGTAGTTGTCTTACAACTCGTTCAGATCGAAGAGGATTACGGGAAAAGCGGCCTTGCGCAGGGTTCGCAATCGCATTACCTCAACAGGATGTACCGATCTATCGCCAAGGCCGCGCCGTCTTCGGTCACGGCGGCGGTCACCACATCCGCCTGGCGCCTGATGGCCTCCTCCGCCTGGCCCATGGCAATCGACAATCCCGCCCGGTGAAACATCGCTGGGTCGTTGCCACCGTCGCCCATCGCCGCCGTCTGCTCCAGCGGCACGTCGAGGAAAGCGGCCAGGGTCGACAGCGCTTCGCCTTTGTTCGCCTTCATCGCCGTCACATCCAGGTAGATCGGTTGTGAACGCGACACCTGGGCCTGGCCCTTGAGCAGCGGATGCAGCCGAGCCTCCAACTCCACCAGCAAGTCGGTGTTAGCGCTGGTGGCGACGATCTTGTCGATCCGCTCCAGGTAAGGCTCGAAACTCTCGACCTCTACCGGCGGGTAGCCCAGGCCACGCGTCTCCACCGGCACCATCGGACCGTTGGCGTCGCGCACCAGCCAGTCGCCATCGGCAAATACCCAGACTTCGATGCCCGGCTGATCGGCGTACAGCGCCAGTGTGGCCAATGCAGCCTCGGGTGGCAGGTAATGGACGGCGAGGAAACTGCCGTCGGGATGAACCAGCGTGCCGCCATTGAACGCCGCCGTGGGCAGGTCGACGCCCAGGGCCTCGATCTGCTGCAACATGGCCCGTGGCGGTCGCCCGGTGGCGAGGCTGAACAGCACCCCGGCCTCCCGCAATGCGCGAACCGCTTCGATGGTGCGCTGGTTGAGACTGTGATCAGGCAGCAACAAGGTGCCGTCCATGTCGCTGAGTAAAAACCGGATGGGACGCTTCACCAGATCACTCATCCGAGGCCATGCCAGACGCGATTGTCGCGGGTCAGCAAATCATCGGCGGACGCCGGGCCATCTTCACCGGCCTTGTAGGGCTGGACCGTTGCGTCCTGCTGCCAGGCGTCGAGGAACGGCTGCACGGCGCGCCAGCCGTTTTCGATGTTGTCGGCGCGCTGGAACAGGGTCTGATCGCCGGTCAGGCAATCGTAGATCAGGGTTTCGTAACCCGTGGACGGCTGCATTTCGAAAAAGTCCTTATAGGCAAAGCCCAATTCGATATTGGCCATGTCGAGCGCCGGCCCCGGCCGTTTGGCCAGCAGGTCGAACCACATGCCTTCATTGGGCTGAATCTGGATTCTCAAGTACGTCGGTTGCAGTTCGTCGACTTCGGTGTCGCGAAACTGTGCGTAAGGCGCCGGCTTGAAACAGATGACGATCTCCGTGTCCCGCACGCTCATGCGCTTGCCGGTGCGCAGGTAAAACGGCACGCCCACCCAACGCCAGTTATCAATCATGACCTTGAGCGCGACATAGGTCTCGGTGTTGCTGTCGGCGGCGACGTTAGCTTCCTGGCGATAACCGTTCACCGCCTTGCCAGCGACTTCGCCGGCGGTGTACTGGCCGCGGATCGAGTTGGCGCGGGCCTGTTCCACCGACCAGGGCCGGATCGCCCCGACGACCTTGGCCTTTTCCCCACGCACCGCGTCGGCCCCAAATGCCGCTGGCGGCTCCATGGCCACCATCGCCAGCAATTGGAAAAGATGGTTGGGCACCATGTCCCGCAGGGCGCCGGTGTGTTCATAAAAACTGCCACGGGTTTCCACGCCGACGGTTTCGGCGGCGGTGATTTGTACGTGGTCGATGTAGTGGTTGTTCCAGAACGCCTCGAACAGGCTGTTGGAGAAACGGCTGACCAGAATGTTCTGTACCGTTTCCTTGCCCAGGTAATGGTCGATGCGATAGATCTGCTTCTCGCTCATGACCTTGAGCAGGCAGGCATTCAGCGCTTCGGCGGTTTGCAGATCGGAACCGAATGGTTTTTCGATCACCACCCGCCGGAAGGCCCCCTCCTGTTCCTGAAGCAGCCCGGCCGCACCGAGGCGGCTGACCACTTCACTGAAAAAGCGCGGCGCGGTCGCCAGGTAGAAGACCGCGTTGCCGGTGCCGCTGGCGGCGATTTTCGCCGCCAGCGCCCGGTAGGTGCCGTCATCGAGGAAATCACCCTGGACGTAGCTGATGCCCTGGGCCAGCTTGGCCCACAGCGCCGGGTCGAGCGCGCGGTCGGCATCACCGCCCATGCTCGCCGCTTCGTTACGGATGAAATCCTCGAGTTTCCTGGCAAAATCCACATCGCTGATGGCGTTGTGGTCAACCCCGATGATGCGCAGCCCATCGTCCAGCAGACCGTCGCGACTGAGGTGGTAAAGCGCCGGCATGAGCAGGCGCTTGACCAGATCGCCATGGGCGCCGAACAGAAACAACGTAGTCGGCGGCGCGGGTTCTGCCTTGGATTTGCTGGCGATCGAGGTCATTTTTTCGGCGTCTCCACGTGGCCGCCAAAGCCGAAGCGCATGGCCGAGAGCATTTTATCGCCGTAGGTGCTTTGCTGGCGCGAGCGGAAACGGGCGAACAGCGAACTGGACAGGACCGGAACCGGCACGGCTTGCTCGATGGCGGCCTCGATGGTCCAGCGCCCTTCCCCGCTGTCGGCGACCTCACCGGAAAAGCCGTCCAGTTTCGGATCGCTGGCCAACGCGTCGGCGGTCAAGTCCAGCAACCAGGACGACACCACGCTGCCGCGACGCCAGACTTCGGCGATATCGGCCACGTTCAGGTCGAAACGCTGCTCCGGTGGCAGGCTTTCGCTGGATTTGGTCTTGAGGATGTCGAAGCCCTCGGCGAAGGCCTGCATCATGCCGTATTCGATGCCGTTGTGGATCATCTTCACGAAATGCCCCGAACCCGCCGGGCCCGCATGGATGTAGCCACGTTCGGCACGGTCATCGTCGGATGTGCGGTCACGGGTGCGTGGGATGTCGCCCATGCCCGGCGCCAGGCTGTCGAACAGCGGGTCCAAGCGCTTCACCACCTCGGCCTCACCGCCAATCATCATGCAGTAGCCGCGCTCCAGGCCCCAAACGCCGCCGGAGGTGCCGACATCGATGTAGCTCAGGCCTTTTTCCGACAGGGCCTGTGAGCGACGGATGTCGTCTTTGTAATACGTGTTACCGCCGTCAATGATCACGTCACCCGGCTCGAGCAGCTCGCTGAGGACGTTGATGGTGTCTTCGGTGGGTGCGCCGGCCGGCAGCATGACCCAGACCGCCCGTGGCTTTTCCAGGCCGGCGACGAGCGCCGGCAGGTCCGCGACGCCCGTGGCGCCTTCCTGGCGCAGGTTTTCGACAAAAGCGGCATTGCGGTCATAGACGACGGTGGCGTGCCCATTGAGCATCAGGCGCCGCGCAATATTGCCGCCCATGCGGCCCAGTCCAATGATCCCGAGTTGCATGTGCTGATGCTCCCTACTACAAATAAAGGTGTGTCAAAGATTTAACACTATCGACTAAAGGAGGTTAGTCCAGAGCATTGCTGCATAGTTTCCGGGTAATTCGAGCGATCACAAGGGATAACGCTCAAGATTCGGCCAAAGACACAGCGACCATGAAAAATAAAAAAGTTCCAATCACAGGCAAAAGAAATCAGAATCGGCGCCGATAGTAGAGGTGTCGACCAAATCATGGCGACATCTCTATAGTTGATGTACGCCATTTGCGAGGTGAGCAATGGGCCCTGTCGTTACCACACGTCCTCCCCAAACCCTTTATGTGACCATTCGTCGCGATGAATTGCGCCTACTCAAGGAAGAACGCGATCTGCTGCTCGATGAAGTGACGCAACTGCGCATGCAGCTGCAACACGCACAGCTGTCCCACCAGAGCCAGTCCTTGGCTCGGTAACCGCCCCAGAGACACAGCACCAGGAAGTGGCACTGGCTCAAGCCGGTGTCACTGATATGCCCTGTGGCGAGGGAGCTTGCTCCCGTTCGGTTGCGCAGCAACCGCCAAGCCTTGGGGCCGCTACGCGACCCAGCGGGAGCAAGCTCCCTCGCCACGGGATGGTGCGCCTGTTCGCCCGTCTCGCTATCGGTTCGTTCCCTTCCCTGCATTTTGTATCCGAAAAACTCACAAAGTTTTCACAACCGGCTCGTAATACTCCCGGCCTTTAAGGTTGCTCGGCGCAGGCCTGCGGTCACCAATCCGGTGCCGACAGCCGCGTCGATAAAGGGCTGGAGCGCTTGATGAGCTTGTTCAAACGCAGCAAAACGACTGCGAAAGGTTTCGATTGGGCCGGATTCGGCTGGCTGTTTCTGTTCTTCTGGTACTTCTCGGGTATCACCCAACTGCTCATCCTGCTGAGCGATACCTCCGGTTTCACCGGCTTTCGCCAAGCGTTCGTGATGAGTGCGGTGTGGCTGGCGCCCCTGCTGCTCTTCCCCGCCCGTACACGCTTGCTCGCGGCATTGATCGGCGTTGTGCTGTGGGCTTGTTCCATGGCCAGCCTGGGCTACTTCTTCATTTACCAGCAGGAATTTTCCCAGAGCGTCATCTTCATCATGTTCGAGTCGAACGTGTCCGAAGCCGGCGAGTACCTGACTCAGTATTTTGCCTGGTGGATGGTGGCGGCGTTCCTGGCCCACACCGCGGTTGGTTACTGGCTCTGGAGCCGCCTGCGCCCGGTGTACCTGCCTCGGGGCCAGGCCATGGTCGCCGCAGCCGTCATCGTGCTTGCCGTGGTCGGTTATCCGCTGGTCAAGCAGACCCTGCGCACCGGCAGCTTCGCCAGTGGCCTGGAGAAATTCGAAGATCGCATCGAGCCGGCGGTGCCGTGGCAGATGCTGGTGGCCTATCGTCGCTACGGTGAGCAACTGGAGAACATGCAAGGCATGCTCCACAGCGCCAGCAAGATCGCGCCTTTGCGCAACCTCAAGGATGCCATGGCCGAGCAGCCGGCCACCCTGGTGCTGGTGATTGGCGAATCCACCAACCGCCAACGCATGAGCCTCTACGGTTACCCGCGGGAAACCACGCCGGAACTGGACAAGCTCAAGGATCAGCTTTCGGTGTTCGACAATGTCATCACCCCGCGCCCCTACACCATCGAAGCGCTGCAACAGGTGCTGACGTTCGCCGACGAGGAAAATCCAGACCTGTACCTGAGTACGCCATCGCTGGTGAGCATGATGAAGCAGGCCGGCTACAAGACCTTCTGGATCACCAACCAGCAGACCATGACCAAGCGCAACACCATGCTCACGACCTTTTCCCAACAGGCCGACGAACAGGTGTACCTGAACAACAACCGCAACCAGAATGCCGCGCAGTACGATGGCGACGTGATCGAGCCGTTCAACAAGGCCTTGGGCGACAGCGCCCCGCGCAAGCTGATCGTGGTGCACTTGCTCGGCACTCACATGAGCTACCAGTACCGGTATCCGCCGACGTTCAACAAGTTCACTGATCGTCAGGGCGTACCGGCGGGCCTGCGGGATGATCAGGTCCCGACCTACAACAGCTACGATAACGCGGTGCTGTACAACGACTTCGTCGTGTCCAGCCTGATCAAGGATTACGCCAAGACCGATCCCAACGGCTTCCTGCTGTACCTGTCGGACCATGGTGAAGACGTGTTCGATTCGCAGGGTCACGGCACCCTGGGCCGTAACGAAGGCAAGCCGACCGCGCCGATGTACACCATTCCCTTCATGGCCTGGGCCTCGCCCAAGTGGCGCGAAAACCATGACTGGAACTTTGCCGGCGACCTGTCACGGCCGTACAGCAGCTCGCACCTGATTCACACCTGGGCGGACATGGCGGGCTTGAGTTTTGACGAGCTGGACCGTAGCAAGAGCCTGGTCAGCGATGACTTCAAGGCCCGTCCGCTGCTGATCGGCAATCCGTATCAAACCCCGCGCAAGGCCCTGATCGACTTCAGCCTGATGCAGCCCAAGGCGCCAGTGGCCGAAGTCGTACAGAAATAACCGAAGCCGACCGGATGCCCGCTTTTACAGGGGCTTGATCCAGAACTGCATGGGCCCGTGAGCTGGATCGAACATGCCGGGGGCAAAGCCGAACTTGGCGTAGCTGCCTTGGGCCACGGCATTGCCCTCAAGCACTTCCAGGGTAATCTTGCAGCAACCGCGCTGGCGGGAGATGTCCTCGACCTTCTGCAGCATCTTCTGGCTCAACCCGAGGCCGCGAAATTCCGGCATGACCGCCACGTCATGGATGTTCACCAAGGGCCGGCAGGCAAAGGTTGAAAAACCTTCGAAACAATTGACCAGCCCCGCCGGTTCGCCATTGACGAAAGCCAGTACGCTGAAAGCATGAGGACGCTTGGCCAGTTCCTCGGGCAGGTGCAGCAGGACCTCGGCCGGCAACGGATGCCCCCCGCCCATCGGGTCCTGCGCATAGCCGTTGAGCACATGACAGATCGCTTCAGCGTGGACCGGGTTGGTGTAGCTGGCTTGCAGAACAAGGATGTCCTTGGCTTCTTCCATGACCTTCCATCTCACTTCGGTAGTACCGGCGGCTCGACGCCATCGGCGGGATACAGGTCAGGCAGGCTGACCAAAACGTTGCATTTGCATTTCCTGGAGGCGACTGAGCGTACGGCGAAACGGGAATTGCAGATAGCCCTCGGTGTACAACTCATCCATCGGCACCGCCGCCGAAAGGCACAACGGCACCTTGCGGTCATAGCATTCATCGACTAGGGCAATGAACCGCCGTACGCCGTCGTCGTGGACCGACAACTGTGGCAACTCACGGTCACCAGCCACGACTCGTTCCACCCCGTCCTCGGTGCCACGGGCAATGCGTCCTTCGCGCTGTTCGGCGCTCAGGCAGGGCACGTCGCTGAGCAGGATGACGTTGAAGCGGTCGCACAGCGCCATGAAATCCAACGCCGAGAACGGTTGCTCGCACAGGTCGGCGTAACGGCTCCAGAGCACGGTATCGCTGGCCTGGACCGGTTCAAGCAGACGATGGCCCACGTTAATCGGCGTGCGGCTCGACACCTGCCCAGTGGTCAGCAGGTTGAAGACATCGCCCAGCGGATCGGGTTGCCCGGGATCGCGCAGCCAATAACGTTGCTGCAATTGGCCTGGGTGCTGGCGATGGTCTTGCCAGCCGTTCACCGGCACGACCTGCATGTGCTGCTTGATCGCAGTGATGGTCGGCAGGAAGCGCTCACGGTTGTGGCCGTTGGCATAGAGTTCTTCCGGTGGCAGGTTGGAGGTGCTCACCATCACCATGCCCAGTTCGAACATCACCTGAAACAAGCGCCCGAGGATGATCGCGTCACCAATGTCGTTGACGAACAACTCGTCGAAACACAGCACCCGTACTTCCGCGCTCAACTCCCGGGCCAGGGCTTGCAAAGGATCCGGCGTGCCGGTGAGCTGGAACGAACGCTGGTGCACCCACGCCATGAAATGGTGGAAATGCTGACGGCGGGCCGGCACCTTGAGGCTTTCATAAAAGCGGTCCATCAGCCAGGTCTTGCCACGCCCCACCGGGCCCCAGAGATAAACGCCCTTGATCGACTTGCGCCCTTCGTGCAACGCCTGGTGGCATTGCTCCAGCGCCATGATGGCCAATTCCTGGGCCTCGTCCTGGACGAAGCCGTGGTGTTCGATGGCGTGCTGCCAGGCAGTCAAGGGGGAGTCGAAAGTCATACGGCCCGGGTCCGGAAAACGAAGGTGGGGAGTATGCCATGACAGTAAGGAGTGATGAGTCATTCAACTGTTTGCGGCGCTAACCCAGGGCTGAACAAAAAAACCTGTGGCCTATACAAAACCTGTGGCGAGGGAGCTTGCTCCCGCTGGGCCGGTCCGACGCCTCGGGCGCAGCGGCCCCAAGCTTTTGCGGTTGCTGCGCAACCGAGCGGGAGCAAGCTCCCTCGCCACAACAGCGTTCGCCTCTTTAAGGTGAAACACCTTAAACCGAGATATCCAACCGGCTGATCTTGCCCTGCTCATCGAGCCGGAAGGTATAACGCAACTCCAGCGGGCTGCCGGGGAACGTTCCGGAGATCAGGTTCTGCACCAGCACCTTACCGGTGCGCTGCTGCACATTGAGGACTTCCACCCGCGGCTGGAAGCGCTGGGCGGTGTCTTCCATCCATTGGGCGATGGCCTGGGTGCCAACGCGATGCTGGCCTTCATCGAACACGTTGGCATCCTCGGCGAAGAAACGCGTCACCGCCGAACTGTCACGGGCATTGGCAGCCGCGATGTAGCCGGCGATGGCCGGGGCCAGGGAAGAGACGGGATTGGACATGGTACGGCTCCTTGTTTTATCGATCTGGCACCATGCTAGAACAGCGTTGTGTCAGTTTTTGTCAGGAGTGAAACGCCCGGTTTCGTCCAACTTCATCAGCGCAAACCAGTCCCGCAACAAATCGCTGCGCCGGCCCGGATACCGCTCGCCCTGCTCGGTGGCCGAGGCAATCCGGTCGGTGCGAAAGGTCCGATAGGCGCCGCGCAATTCGCACCAGGCCACCACCACTCGCGCCTCATTGAAAAAGCCCAGGGCCAGCGGCCAGATCAGGCGCTGGCTCGGGGTCTTGTTCACGTCGGCATAGTCGATGTGCAGCTTGGCCTGGGCGCGAATGGCCTGGCGGTAGACATTCAGTTCCACGGTGTTCTGCGGATAGCCATAACCCGGCGGGCCAGGCAGTACCGTAGGGTTGCGCAACGCGTCTCGCACATCCGGGGCCAGCACCGCGGCGACCTTCGCCAGGGCGTCGGCGGCCGCCTTGCCCAGCACCTCGTCGGCGCGCTGATCCACGTAGCGCAAGCCCAGCACAATGGCCTCGATTTCATCGGCGGTGAACATCAGTGGCGGCAGGAACAGGCCGCTGCGCAACACATAACCAATGCCCGCCTCGCCCTGGATCGGCGCGCCGAGGGCCGTGAGTTCGGCAATGTCGCGGTACAAGGTGCGCTCGGATACATTCAGCTCACCCGCCAACGTCGCAGCAGTGACCGGACAACGCTTGCCCCGCAGGACTTGCAGCAAAGTGAGCAGCCGAGTGGTACGCGACACGGTGGACTGTCCGCAAAGAAAAAGATGACGCAGATTAGCAGAGGCTGGTGTCAGAAACTGTCAGGAGCCCTTTGACCACGTCATGAGTCTGTGTGTCATGAGCCTTGTGGTAGGAGCCTTTGTGGCAAGGGAGCTTGCTCCCGCTGGGCTGCGCAGCAGCCCCGAGGCTATTGGAATGCGGTACGTCAGGCTGATCAAGTCGACGTTTTTGGGGGCGCTGCGCACCCCAGCGGGAGCAAGCTCCCTCGCCACAAAAGCGCTCCTGCCAAGGGTTCAGTGGTTGCCGTGGAAGCGCTGTGGGGTATCGTGCTCAATCGCTTCCGAGTTTTTCATTCCTTGAGAGTCAATCCATGCGCAGAATCCTCGGCCTTTCCATATTCCTGATCCTGCTCAGCCTGAGCGCCTGCGCCCTCTTCCCGCACCGTGACCCGCTTAACATCAACGTGGTCGGCATCGAACCGCTGCCCAACCAGGGCCTGGAAGTGCGCTTCGCCGTGAAGCTGCGCGTACAGAACCCCAACGAAACCGCCATCGACTACAACGGCGTGGCGCTGGACCTGGAGGTCAATGGCCGTACGCTGGCGACAGGGGTCAGTGACCAGACCGGTTCGATCCCGCGCTTTTCCGAAGCGATCCTGAGCGTCCCGGTGAGCATTTCGGCGTTTTCCGTGCTGCGCCAGACCCTGGGCCTGAGCCAGACCCAAAGCCTGGACAACCTGCCCTATGTGCTTAAGGGCAAGCTCGCTGGCGGCGTGTTCGGCACGATGCGCTTCGTCGACCGCGGGACCCTCGAACTGCCGGGTTCCGCGGCGACGTGGTGAATCACGCCGTGAAGCGCACGCCAGGCTTGGCGCGCTCGTCCACCACCAGTTCGAACACGTCCGGCCTGGCGTAATGTCCGACCACGTCATAGTCGTAGCGCGCCCGCACCAGGTCATCGGTGTCGATTTCGGCGGTCAGTAGCCCGGCGGTGTCTTTCAGCGGCCCAGCGAGCACATCGCCCATGGGCCCGACAATCACACTGCCACCGGCAATCAGCGGCCGTTCGGCCGGCCAGTGCGCAACCTCAATACCCAACGCTTGCGGCGAGGCCTGAACCTGACAGGCACTGACCACAAAACAACGCCCTTCGTGGGCGATATGGCGCATGGTCACCTGCCACATCTCCCGCTCATCCACCGTCGGCGCACACCAGACGTCCACCCCCTTGGCGTACATCGCGGTGCGCAGCAGCGGCATCATGTTTTCCCAGCACACTGCCGCGCCGACCCGGCCGACCTGGCTGTCGATCACTGGCAAAGTCGAACCATCGCCCTTGCCCCAGATCAGCCGCTCGGTACCGGTGGGCATCAACTTGCGGTGCCGGGCCACCAGGCCCGCATCGGGTTCGAAATACAGCGCGGTGCAGTACAGGGTGCTGCCGACACGCTCGATGACGCCCAGCACCAGGCTCGCCCCCGTACGTGCCGACAGGCCGGCCAGCGCTTCGGTTTCCACACCGGGTACATCAATGGCGTTGGCAAAATAGCGGGCGAACGCCTCACGCCCCTCCGGCAACCGGTAACCCAGTTGCGTCCCGAACCCCTCGCCCTTGGGATACCCACCGAGCAACGCTTCGGGCATGACCACCAGGCGGGCGCCGGCCTGGCGAATGGCGTCTTCATAGGCAAGGATCTGCGCCAGGGTCTCGCCCTTGCCACCCGGCAACGAACCGATCTGCAGGGCAGCCACAATGGATTTGGGCATGGTTTTCAACTCCTTGATCATCAGGTGTTGCTGATTCTCAAGGAGCGGCCGATCATCAATAAAGCCCAGAATGCTGCTAAATGATATGAGCCTCATGAATATCGCCGACATCGACCTCAACCTGCTCAAGACCTTCGAAGCCCTGCATGACGAATCCAGCGCCAGCCGCGCCGCCGTGCGCCTGGGCGTGACCCAATCGGCCATCAGCGCTGCGCTGCGCAGACTTCGCGGTTTGTATGACGATCAATTGTTCGTGCGCACGGGTCGGGGCCTGGCGCCGACACTGCGGGCCAACCAGCTGAAGCCGGTGATCAGCGAAGCCCTGGACAAATGCCGCCAGAGCCTGGCGATGGTCGACCCGGACGCCAGTCGTTACGACGGCCGCTCGG
This sequence comes from Pseudomonas sp. FSO-7, assembly GCF_059579345.1. NCBI lineage: Bacteria > Pseudomonadati > Pseudomonadota > Gammaproteobacteria > Pseudomonadales > Pseudomonadaceae > Pseudomonas > Pseudomonas sp. FSO-7. The sequence goes on from NZ_CM184193.1 coordinate 3,734,136, forward strand.
TCACCATTGGCCTTTCGGACGATTTCGAGATTGCCCATGGGCGGCGCCTGATCGAGGAAGTGGCCCGTCGCGCGCCGGGCCTGCGCTTGATTTTCCGCCAGACCCACAGCCAGATCGTCGGCCGGGCCCTGATGGAGCGCGACCTCGACCTGGCGATCACGGCGGGCGGTTTCGCGCAGCGGTTGCTCAGCCGCCAGGTGTTGGGTGAAGGCGATTACGCCTGCCTGCTGGATGCGGCGAGCCTGGCGCAAGGCCAACAATCCCTCAGTCTGGAGGCATTCGTAGCCCGTGAGCATCTGTTGGTGTCTTCGGGGGGCTTCATCGGCATCACTGACGAAGGGTTGGCCGGGCTTGGCCTGAGTCGGCGAGTCTGTGCCTCGACCACCCACTTTGCCGCGTTGCCGTTCCTGCTCAAGGGCAGCCAGGCCGTGGCGACGATTCCGGCCCACGCCGCCCGGGCCATCGCCGACCTCAGCGGCCTGGCGTTGCTGCCCTGCCCTCTGGCCTTGCCCCGCTACCCCATCGAACTGGGCTGGCGGACTCACACGCAAATGGACCCGGCAGTGCTCAAGGTGCGCGAGGCCATTACCGCAACGTTTACCTGAGGTTTACTTGTTGGCGGCCATCAGTCGATTGACTTCACTGCGCACCATGTTGGCGTATTCCGGCGGCGACATGCCGTCCAGTTCGGCACGCACCCACTCGGCCCACTTGCCCTTGCGCTTGGAACGCTCGCCGAACAGGCGGGCGGCATCGCCCTTGGCCTTGCCCAGGTTGTTTTGCCACAGTTCAAAGAGTCGGGATTTTTCGTCTTCCAGCGCGGCGCGCTCGGCCAGGGGCTTGTCAGCCAGATTGAAGCTCATGGGAATTACCTGTTGCGTAAATAGGCGCCATCTTACACCTTGCAGGGAAACGGCTTAACCACGATTTGCGATGGACTGCCCTGCCAAGGCCGAGCACTGCAACTTTTTAACAGGCGCAGCACTCCATTGTTCAATGCCATCATCCACACAAGGAGTACTTCCATGGCCCGTAAAGGCACCGTGCAAGCGAACGGAGAGCAAATCAAGGATCAAGCCTTCAGCGAATTGACGGCGCTGATTGAAGAATCGGAAAAGCTGCTCAAAAGCAGTGCCTCGCTGGTGGGCGAAGAGGCCGAAAACCTGCGAGACCAGATCTCCCAGAAACTGCAACAGGCGCGCGACTCGGTCACCAGCGCCCGGGAGCGCACTCGTCCCATGGTCGATGCCACTGAGGTCTATATTGGCGGCCACCCCTGGCAGACCGTGGCGATTTCCGCTGGGTTCGGGCTGGTGGTGGGGTTGCTGCTAGGGCGGCGCTAAACAACAGAACCCAGACTCCCACAGGGATTTGTGATTGGACCATTCAACACTGTGGGAGCGAGCTTGCTCGCGATGGCGGTGTGTCAGGCAACATCTCTGCTGCTGAACCACCGCTATCGCGAGCAAGCTCGCTCCCACAGGGACTTGTTATTGCCTTAAGCAGTGGGCCCCGCCCGCAGGATCGACGCATCCTCCCCGCGATACAACGCCTCCACCTTCCCCGCCCGCCACTGCAACACCGCCCGTTGGTTGATCGAACCCTTGTCGGTGATTTCACCACGGTCGATGGACGCTGGTTCATCGAGCAAGGCTATCCACTCCACGCGACTGGCGTTGCCGCTGGCTTCGCGGTTCAAGCGTTGCAGCCAGTCGGCGAACCATTGGCGTACCGGCGGGCTGGCGAGGACCTGGGCGTCGCTGGCGTCCATGCCCAGGCCCGACAGGCGCCGGCATTCAGCAAGCCGTGGAAACACCAGCGCGCCCAGGCACTCGCGATCCGGTGCAGTGATCACCAGGTCCTGGACATAGGGCGTGCCTTCCAACACCGCCCGGTTGCGCAGCGGCCCGACGCTGACGAACACACCGGAAGACAATTTGAAGTCCTCGGCGATCCGCCCGTCGAACATCAGCCCCAGTTGCGGATCGCTGGCATCGGCCAGTTTGATCGCATCCCCCGAGCAATAGAAACCGTCCTCGTCGAACACTTCGGCTGTCTGCTGCGGCGAACGCCAGTAGCCAGGCATGATGTGCGGCCCGCGAAAACGTCCTTCGAACTTGCCGTCCACCGGTACCAGCCGGACCTCGCAGCCGGGGGCCGGAAGGCCGATGTAGCCGGCCATGGACAAAGGGCCGGTGGTGAAGGTGCAGGACGGCGACGCTTCGGTCATGCCCAGGCCCGCCATCATGCGGATACGTTCGCCGCAATGCTGCTCGGCGACCTTGTCGAGTCGGTCCCAGGTAGTTTGCGACAGGCCCGCCGCCGCAAAGAAAAACAGGCTGATGCGCTTGAAGAAACGCTCGCGCAATTCACCGTCCTGCTCCAGGGCGCTGACCAGTTCCTCCCACCCCTTGGGTACGGTCAGGTAGGCAGTCGGCGAAATCTCCTTGAGGTTGCGCAGGGTCTCGGCGAAGCCCTGGGCGGTGGGTTTGCCGTCGTCCAGGTAGAACGTGCCGCCGTTGTACAACACGATGCCGAGGTTGTGGCTGCCACCGAACGTGTGGTTCCACGGCAGCCAGTCCACCAGCACCGGCGGCACCTCGCCAAACACCGGAAAAGTCTGCAGCAGCATCTGTTGATTGGCGCACAGCATGCGCTGGGTGGTGATCACCGCCTTGGGCAGCTTGGTGGAGCCCGAGGTGAACAGGAACTTGGCGATGCTGTCCGGGCCGGTGGCGGCGAACGCCCGCTCGGCCTCCGCGCCGCCGGGTTGGGCCAGCAGGCTGGCGAAGCTTGTCCGCGACCGCCCCGCCATGTCGCCACGCACGGTGATCAGGGGAACGTCCGCCGGCAATACGGCATTGATCGCCCGCTCGAACGGGGCGGCTTCGCTGACAAACACCAGCCCCGGCTGCAGCAGATCGCAGACGTGGCGCAGCTTGGCGAAATCCTGGGACAGCAATGAATAGGCCGGCGACACCGGGCAATAGGGAATGCCGGCGTACATCGCGCCGAGGGCCATTTGCAAGTGTTCGATGTCGTTGCCGGAGAGCAACGCCAAGGGTTTTTCCGCCGACAGGCCGTAACCCAGCAAGCTTTGGGCGATGGCCCGGACACTGTCGAGCATCTGCGCATAGCTGACCCGGCGCCAGTCACCGCCTGCTTCACGGGCCGCGATAAACGTCTGCTGCGGGCGCACCTGGGCCCAGTGCACCAGGCGCTCGAGCAAACGCGCCGGCAGCGGGGCCAGGGGTTCCAGGGAGCGCATGTGCAAAATGCCGCGCTCTTCCCGGACTTCGACGGCTGGATGACCAATCGACACCTGGCGATACCGCCCGGCTTCGGGTCGGGAGGACGATCTGGACTCGGAACTCACGTACATTTCCTCCACCAAGGCACGCTCGGGTCGCGATACGAGCGGAGCGTGGCAGCGCTGGGCTGCGGCCTTGTCATTGTTATTCTGGCCTGCATCCGGGCGGCGGCTTTCAAGGTTCGACCGCCCGTGATGCGATGGTTTTCAGATCGGGTAATGCCGGGGACCGTTCTGCAAGGTCACCCAACGCAACTGGGTGAAATGCTCGATGGACGCCTTGCCGCCAAAGCTGCCGTAACCGCTGGACTTGACCCCGCCGAAGGGCATCTGCGCCTCGTCGTGCACGGTCGGCCCGTTGATGTGGCAAATGCCCGACTCGACCCGCTGGGCCAGAGCCAACGCGCGGGTGGTGTCGCGACTGAAAATCGCAGCCGACAGGCCGAACTCGGAATCGTTGGCCAGGCGCAGCAGTTCTTCATCGCCGTTACCGCGCAATAGCACCGCCACCGGCCCGAAGGATTCTTCGCGATACAGGCGCATCTGTGCAGTGACGCCGTCGAGCAAGGTCGGCTGCAGGATGCTGCCTTCCAACTGGCCACCGGTGACCAGCGTTGCGCCTTTGGCCAAGGCATCGTCGATCAGCCCCTTGATGCGCTGGCCGGCACTGGCATCGACCAACGAGCCCAGCACCGAATCACCTGCCGCCGGATCACCGGCACGCAAGGTGGCGATCTTGGCGGTCAGCTTGGCGATGAACTCATCCGCCACCCGGGCGTCGACGATCAGGCGCTCGGTGGACATGCAGATCTGGCCCTGGTTGAAGTAGGCCCCGAAGGCGGCCGCTTGCACGGCTGCGTCCAGGTCGGCGTCGTCCAGCACCAATAGCGGCGCCTTCCCGCCCAGCTCGAGCAACGCTGGCTTGAGATGGCGCGCCGACAGTTCGCCGACGATGCGCCCAACGTAGGTCGAACCGGTGAAGTTGACCCGGCGCACCGCCGGGTTGGCGATCAACCGTTCGACAATGGCCGGCGCATCCGCCGGTGCGTTACAGATCACGTTGACCACACCGTCACCCAGCCCGGCGTCCTGCAACACCTGGCCGATCAGCCGGTGCACGGCCGGGCTTATCTCGGAAGCCTTGAGCACCACGGTATTACCGCAGGCCAGGGGCATGGCGATGGCACGGGTGGCGAGAATCACCGGGGCGTTCCATGGCGCGATGCCCAGCACCACGCCACAGGGCTGACGCAGGGCCATGGCAAAACTGCCAGGCACGTCCGAAGGAATGATTTCACCGTTGATCTGGGTCGTCATCGACGCCGCTTCGCGGAGCATGTTCGCCGCCAGGTGCACGTTGAAGCCGTACCAGTTGGCCATGGCACCGGTCTCGCCGGCAGCAGCGACGAATTCACTGCTACGGGCCTGCAACTGTTCGGCCGCACGCAACAGACGCGTGCGGCGCTCGTTGGGCGCCAGCGCGGCCCAGGTGGGAAACGCCGCTTGGGCGGCGGCCACGGCGGCATCGGCGTCTTCCAGGGTGGCGGCGGCCACGCGAGACACCACCTCACCCGTCACCGGGTTGCAGCGTTCGAAGGTCCGGCCGTCGCGGGCCGGGCACGACTGGCCGCCAATCAACAGGGGCACGTCCAGCATGGTGATTCCTCTTTATTGTCTTTATCGGGAATACGTTCACAGTAGCGCCGAGGGCCTTGGACGAACAGCCTGCGGACGCACGATGGCGCCCGCCGCGCGGTGGTCTCAGCGCTTGTAGGTCTGCAGGCCTGGCTTGATGCTCTTGTCGTCCAGGAACTGCTTCATCCCCTGCTCGCGGCCACCCTCGGTGTCGAGCAGGCGCGACTGGTCGAGCTTGGCGTACAGGTAATCCTCATTCTGCTCCCAGGTCAGTTCGCGGCAGCGTTTGAAGCCATGCTTGGCCGCCCGCAGTACCACCGGGTTCTTTTCCAACAGGTTGCGCGCCAGCTCCACGGTGACTTCACGCAGTTGCGCCAAAGGCACGCTCTCATTGACCAGGCCCATCTCAGCGGCTTTCTGCCCGCCGAAGGTCTTGCCGGTCATGATGTAGTACAGCGATTGACGATGGCCCACGGTATCGGCCATGGCCTTGCTGACGAGGTTGCCCGGCGGGATGCCCCAGTTGATTTCCGAGAGACCGAAGGTCGCTTCGTCGGCACAGATTGCCAGGTCGCATGCCACCAGCGGGCTGAAACCGCCACCGAAGCACCAACCATTGACCATGGCGATGGTCGGCTTGGCGTACATGCGCAGCAGTTTCCACTGCCATTGCGACGCTTCGCGACGGATTTTTTCCTGGAGGATTTCCGGGCCGGCATCCACTTCGCGGAAGTATTCCTTGAGGTCCATGCCGGCGGTCCAGGCATCACCGGCCCCGGTCAGCACCAACACGCCTGCGGCCGGATCCTGCTCCAGGGTCTCGAGCACGTCGATCATCTCGCGGTTGAGGGTCGGGCTCATGGCGTTGCGTTTTTCCGGGCGATTGAGGGTGACCCAGGCGATGCCCTCTTCGATATCGACCTTGACCGTTTTCCAGCGACCTTCGTAATTGCTCATGATGCGGGCTCTCTTGTTCTTGGCTGAAGATGATCAAAAACTAAACTGGAAATTTAGTTATGTCAATTAACTATTAATCAGTTTATCCGTATTTTTCAGAGGCAGGGTCGAAGGCTAAAAAATTCCAAAATGCACAAGCCCGTAGCCAGGGCGCCGCAACCCCGGCAAACTGGATAGCCTTGTTAATCACTTACTTTGAGGAAGCTCACTTCGATGGCCAAGTCTTCCAAGCTTGCCGAACCCGCCGAGACCCTGGTCGCCGGGACCGACGCGCAGGCACCGCTGGACTCCGCGCTGGACGACCTGATCGGCTATGCCCTGCGCCGCGCCCAGTTGAAACTGTTCCAGAACCTGATCGGCCGGCTCGCCGTCCACGATTTGCGCCCCGCCCAGTTCTCGGCCCTGGCGATCATCGACCAGAATCCCGGCCTGATGCAGGCCGACCTGGCCAAAGCCCTGGCGATCGAACCGCCGCAAGTGGTGCCGCTGTTGAATAAGCTGGAAAGCCGAGCCCTGGCGGTGCGCGTGCGCTGCAAGCCGGACAAGCGCTCCTATGGAATATTCCTGAGCAAGACCGGCGAAACCCTGCTCAAGGAACTCAAGCAAATCGCCGCCCAGAGCGACCTTGATTCCACCGCAACCCTCTCAGGGACTGAGCGCGAGGAGTTGCTGCGGTTGTTGAAGAAGGTTTACCAGTAACAGAACACCGCTCCCCCTGTGGCGAGGGAGCAAGCTCCCTCGCCACAAAAGCGTTGCGTCGCACCTCAGCGCATCACCAGATCGGCACGCTGTACGTCACCAGGAATCGGGTCTGGTTCTCGTCGCGAAACGCCGCCGTCCCCGGAAAGTCGTTGCGATAGATCGACTTGCGCGCCAGCAGCCCAACGTTTTTCAGTGGGCCGCTCTGGATCACGTACCCCAGCTCCATCTGGAACTCACGCTCCTTGCGATCCTCGGCGTTCAGGGCCGCCAGTTCGATATGATCGCCACGCACATACCGCAGTCGACTCCTCAAGCCCGGCACGCCCACGGCGGCGAAGTCGTAGTCATGGATTGCTTGCCAGGTGCGTTCCTTGGCATTGAGAAAGTCCGAGCTCATAGTCATTTCACTCAAGCCCATCAACTCGGTGCCGGACACATAAGGCGTGGCCGTATCGCCGCTCGAATGCATGTAGCCCAGGCTCACGCGATGCCCGCCCAGGCGATAGCCGACCAGCGCCGAGACATTGCGGTTATCCACCTTTCCGGCCTTGGCGGCGCCGTCTTCGTCACTGAAAAAACTGCGCAGGTCGGTGGTCAGGACACCGTCGCCCAGGGGCAGGTTATGCAACAACGCCAGGGTGTTCTGCTGGTACAGGTCTGCCACTTCGGCGTGGTAGGCCCGCAGGCTGAGGTCTTTGTTGACCTGGTAGTCGCCGCCTACATACGCCATATGGGAAGAGGTCGCCGCGCCGTTGAATCGGCGGTTGGGCGAGGCGATGCTCATCGGCTGGTAATCGGTGGAATCGCGGCGAGCGATGCGATCGATGTAACCCGTGTTCAACGTCAAACCGTCGAAATCCTTGGAACTGAGCGTCGTCCCGCGAAAGGTCTGCGGCAGCAATCGCGACGGACTGGCAAAGGCAAACGGCAGAAAGATCGATACATCGCCGGTCTTCACCGTGGTTTGGGCGAAACGCAGCTTGCCGGTCACGCCCAGGCGCGAATACTCATCCGCCGCGCGCTTGTCGCTGCTGGACACCGGCAACAGCTCGGTGCCGCTGCGATCCGGCGACGAATCGAGCTTGATGCCCAGCAACCCCCTCACATCCAGGCCGAACCCGACCGTGCCCGGGGTGAACCCCGACTCCATGTTCATGAACACACCCTGCGCCCATTCCCGGGCTGCGGTCTTGGCGCCGTCGTCCTTGTAGTCGCGGTCCATGTAGTAGTTGCGCAGGGTCAGCGTACCGTGGCTGTCGTCGATGAAGCCTTCCGCCCACAATGCGGGAGCGCCGAGGCTCAGCCCGAGACAGGCCAGCAGAGGGACGAGAGATGAAACAGGGCGCGCCGTCAGCGTGTCCCGAGCAAGGTTTGGCATGTTCGGTGTCCATTTATTGTTGTTGTTTTGATCGGCCCAACCTTGGCGATGAAAGGCCGTGCGGACAAAGAATGGAAACGGCATGGGCCCTTCGTCAATCACGAATGTTCGATAATCGAACATTAATATAATTAACTAATTTACTAATTCATCCATAGATTGTTGCCAAGCACCTGATTTTCATAATGAACTGGCCGCTTATTGGCATCCTCCTGGCGCCCTTCATTTTTTAGTTAGCTTTGTTAATCTTAAAAGCACCCCGCCCGGTTTCCTCCGAGCCGGTGTCCCTCACAAAAACAATAAGAGGATTTGCCATGGACCGTCCGGCGCGTCGTGCGACGCTGACCATTGCCTTGTGTTTCATCGTTGCGTTGATCGAGGGTTTCGACCTGCAGTCAGCCGGTACCGCCGCCGCAGGATTACGGCAGACGTTTGCCCTTGACCCGAAAATGATGGGTTGGGTGTTCAGCGCCGGGATCATCGGATTGCTGCCGGGAGCCTTCTTCGGGGGCTGGATCGCTGATCGCATCGGTCGCAAGAAAATCCTCATCGCCGCTGTCTTGCTGTTCGGCGTGTTTTCTCTCAGCACCGCTTATGTCGAACACTTCTCCAGCCTGTTGCTGGTGCGCTTCATGACCGGCCTGGGCCTAGGTGCCGCCCTGCCCAACCTCATTGCCCTGTGTGCCGAAGCCGTGGGTGAGCAGCGCCGAGGCACGGCCATCAGCGTGATGTATGCCGGGGTGCCGTTGGGCGGCGCGTTGGCCGCCGTGGTCGCGATGCTGTTTGGCGAGCACTGGCAGATGACGTTTTTCATCGGCGGGTTGGCACCGTTGCTGGTGGTCCCGCTGATGCTCCTGTGGCTTCCTGAATCCAGCGCCTTTCGCCAGGCCCAGGATGGTAGCCAACGACGCGGTTCCACTGCCCAGGCGCTGTTCGGTGAAGGTCGCAGCCGTACCACCTTGGCCCTGTGGCTGAGCTATTTCTTCACCCTGACGGTGATGTACATGTTGCTCAACTGGCTGCCGTCGTTGCTGCTGGAACAGGGCTTCAGCAAACCCCAGGCTGGCCTGGTGCAGATGCTGTTCAACATCGGCGGCGCCCTTGGCTCGTTGCTGGGCGGCCTGTTGCTGGACCGTTGCAATGGCATCAAGGTGGTGCTGTTTGTCTATGCCGGCCTGTTGAGCGCCCTGGCCGGGGTCGGGCTGTCCATTGGTATCGTGCCCATGGCCATGGCCGGGTTCGCCGCCGGGTTGTTTGTCATGGCTGCGCAGTTGGTGCTCTATGCCTTGGCACCGCCCTCCTACCCTACGGCCGTGCGTGCGACGGGGGTGGGTGCGGCGGTGGCCATCGGGCGCCTGGGGTCGGTGGCCGGGCCTCTGGCCGCCGGGCAGATCCTGGCGGCCGGGGGTGGGACCACTGCTGTATTGCTGGCGACTTCCCCAGGGTTGGTGGTTGCGACGTTGGCTGTTCTCAGTGTGATTCGTTATTCGGCCGGGCCACGGTTTGATGTTACGAATCCGGTTGTTGAGAACTCCTGACTTGGGGTGAATATCCGTTATTTAGGTCACGGCGGCTTAGGGCTCCGCCCTGACGGCGGCTCACTTTTGAGAAGCCCGGAAGCCGGCCCAGTCAAGCAAAACGCTTTTGCCCCACCACTCGGCACCTCGCTTAGGCTTGGTGTGCCCGAACGAAGGCATTGCTCCGTGGGCCCGCGTCTCCCCTGTGGGAGCGAGCCTGCTCGCGAAGAGGCCAGCAAACCCAACATCCATGTGACTGAACCACCGCTATCGCGAGCAAGCTCGCTCCCACATTCAATGTCCAGTGAACACAAAATTTATGTCCAACACAGAACCACCGTGGGAGCGAGCCTGCTCGCGATGAGACCAGTCAGACCAATATCCATGTGACTGAACCACCGCTATCGCGAGCAGGCTCGCTCCCACACTAGATTTCAGCCAGACACATAATTCACATGCCCCCAGCCTCTTCTGTGGGAGCGGGCTTGCTCGCGATGAAGCCAGCAAGCCCAACATCCATGTGACTGAACCACCACTATCGCGAGCAAGCTCGCTCCCACAATGGGCCTGTGGTGAACACAAGACTTATGAACGCCCAAGATCACCTGTGGGAGCGAGCTTGCTCGCGATGAAGCCAGCAAACCCAACATCCATGTGACTGAACCACCACTATCGCGAGCAAGCTCGCTCCCACAATGGGCCTGTGGTGAACACAAGACTTATGAACGCCCAAGATCACCTGTGGGAGCGAGCTTGCTCGCGATGAGGCCAGCAAACCCAACATCCATGTGACTGAACCACCGCTATCGCGAGCAAGCTTTGCTCCCACAAATCTGATGGGTGTACGACCGGGAGAGCCAGGTCGGCTATCAGGCCGCCTCGTGTTGGACGTTGATCTCGGGCGCCCCGTTAACCACGCTGGCTGAACGAAGGCATTGCGCAGTGGGCATCCCGGCATGGAGGCCGGGTTAGCCGCGCTGGGCCATGGATGGCCCTTCGCGGCGGCCCACGGAGCAATGCCTTCGTTCAGGCATGCCGAGCCTAAGCGAGGCACCAAGTGGTGGGGCAAAGCGTTTTTGGTTACTTTTGGCTGGTCCGGCTCCCGGCTCTTCCAAAAGTGACCCGCTGTAAAAGCGGAACCATAAGCCGCCGTGACCTAAATAACGGATATTCACCCCGCCCCCAAAAAGCCCCCCTCACCCCCGAACCCACCGCCCCTGCCGACTCAACTCAGGCTTTTTTAAAAACACCCTCTGCGGCAGCAACAACCAGGCCAAGGCCGGCAGCAGAATCAAAGCCCCAAGCATGTTCACCAGAAACATGAAGGCCAACAAGATCCCCATGTCAGCCTGAAACTTGATCGGCGAAAAGGCCCAGGTCGACACCGCCACAGCCAGTGTCATGCCCGTCAGCAACACCACTTTGCCGGTGAACAGCAGCGCCTGGTAATACGCCTGGGCCAAGGTGTCGCCGGCACGCATCCGCGCCAGGATCACGCTCAACACATAGAGCGCATAATCGACGCCAATGCCCACGCCCAATGCAATGACCGGCAGTGTCGCGACTTTCACCCCCATGCCCAGCCCTACCATCAGCGCCTCGCACAGGATAGAAGTAAGCATCAACGGCAGCATCGCGCACAAGGTCGCGCGCCAGCTGCGGAAGGTCAGCAAGCACAGCAGACTGACCGCACCGTAGACCCAGAACAGCATCTCGCGCATGGACTTCTTCACGACGATATTGGTCGCCGCTTCGATCCCCGCGCTGCCGGCCGCCAGCATGAACTTGACCTCTGGCATCTGATGCCCGGCAATGAATCGTTCGCTGGCCTCCACCACCCGGTTCAAGGTGTCAGCCTTGTGATCGGCCAGGTAGACGTACAACGACAGCATCGAGCAGCCCTGATTGAACAACTCTCGCGGAGCACGGGTCTGCACGGCACCCAGTGCGCCGTCGTTGGGGATCAGTTCATACCATTTGAAGTTGCCTTCGTTATAACCGGCCGTGGCGATCTTGCTCAGCGCCGCCATCGAGGTGGTCGATTCCACGCCAGGCAATTGCTCCAGTTGCCAAGCCAGCGCATCCACCGCGGACAGGCTGGCGTAACGGGTGCATTGATCTTCCGGGGTCTTGATCATGACCACGAAAATATCCGAGCTGGCCGCGTAGTTTTGGGTCATGAACAACGCATCGCGGTTGTAGCGCGAGTCGGCACGCAACTCTGGAGCGCCGGGGTCCAGGTCGCCGATTTTCAGGTGCAGGCTCACCGCAAAACCAAACGCGGCCAACAGCAAGCCCGCCAACATGGCGCCCATGGCCCAACGGCGCTGGGTGAAAAGATCGAGCACGCGCCACAGTGGATGCTTGATCTGCGCCTGTTGCGCGGTGGTTTCCGCACTCAGGCTGCGTTGCGCCGCCGCCGGGCTGACGCCGATATAGCTGAGCAGGATCGGCAGCAGGATCAGGTTGGTGAAGATCAGCACCGCCACGCCGAGGCTGGCGGTGATCGCCAGGTCCTGGATCACCCGGATGTTGATCAGCAGCAGCACCGCGAAGCCCACCGCGTCACAAAGCAACGCGGTGATGCCGGCAGCGAATAGTCGGCGGAAGGTGTAGCGCGCGGCGACCACCCGGTGGGTGCCACGGCCGATGTCCTGCATGATGCCATTCATCTTCTGCGCGCCATGGCTCATGCCAATGGCGAACACCAGGAACGGCACCAAGGCCGAATAGGGGTCCAGCTCATAACCGAGCAGGGCCAGCAGCCCCAGTTGCCACAACACCGCCGCCAGTGAACAGGTCACCACCACCAGGGTGCTGCGCGCGCAACGGGTGTAGCCGAACAGCACCAGTACTGTCACCAGTACCGCCACCACGAAGAAAAGCAGGACCTGGGTCATGCCCTCGATCAGGTCGCCGACGATCTTGGTAAAACCGGTGATGTGAATCCGCAGGTCATCGGTCTGGTACTTGTCGCGCAACGCCTCCAGTTGCCGGGAAAACTCGCCATAGTCCAGCGCCTTGCCCGTCTGCGGATTGATTTCCAGCAACGGCACGAAGATCACGCTGGACTTGAAGTTGCCAGCGACCAACTGACCGACTTCCCCGGAGCGGGCCACATTGGTCCGCACCTGCTCGATGCTGGCGGCCGAGCCGTCGTAGTCGTCAGGGATCACCGTGCCGCCGTCGAGCCCTTCCTCGGTCACGGCGGTCCAGCGCGTGGTCGGGGTCCATAACGATTTCATGTAGGGCCGGTCGACACCCGGCAGCAGATAGAGCTCGTCGTTGAGTTTGGCCAAGGTGTCGAGGTAGTCCTTGGTGAAAATGCTCCCCTGCTTGACCTCCACGGCGATGCGCAGTGAGTTGCCCAGGCCGCTCAACTCACTGCGGTTCTCGAGGAAATTGGCGACGTAGGGATGCCCGGTGGGAATGGTTTTCTCATAGCTGGCATTGATGCCGATGCGCGTGGCTTGCCAACCCAGCACCAGGGTCACCAGCAGGCACAGCAGGATCACCAGCGGTCGATGGTTGAAGATTGCCCGCTCGGCGAAGTTGCCCGACGCCCGGTCGAAGTCTTCCTGGCGGCCGATCACGGTTTGGATTCTGTCGTCTTTCAAGTTTGACTCCTGTTGCACGAGCCGCAGCCCGATAGCGCTACACCGTGAAGTTTCAAGGTTGACCGGAGGCCCGCGGATCCTGGTCAGCGGCGACGCCGGTCAAGCCGACGCTGGCCAGGCTGCCGTCGACCGCCTGTTGCATGGCAGCGACGGTCCCGCCGCTGCGGCTCTGACGCTTGTCAAAGCTGCGCCCCTGGTCATGACTGAAGAGAAGCTCGCCACTCTGGCTGGCCAACAACAGGCTGCCGTCGCGCAGTTCGAGGGCGCTCGCCAGGGTCGATTCGATACCGGTGTCAAGGCGTCGCCAACTGCCGCCACGGTCATCGGACCACCAGGCGTTTCCGCGCAAGCCATAAATAATCAAGGCCCCATCGCGGGTACCGAGCAGGCCGAAAAAGCTGCCCTCATAAGGTGACTTCAAGGCCTGGAATGACTGCCCGGCATCGGTCGAACGCAGCAGCAGGCCGCGCTCCCCCACCAGCAGCAGGTCCTTGCCCACGGCGCGAATGCCATACAGGTTCAAGCCCTGGGGATTGTCCACATGCCGCATCCACGGTTGCCAGCTTCGTCCGCCGTCATCGGTACGGTAGATCTGGTTGTAGGCGCCCACGACGTAGCCGTGCAGGCGGTCACTGAAGTACAGGTCGAGAAACGGTTTGTCCGGTCCGTCATCGAGCATATGCCGTGCCTGGGCCAAGTGGCTGGCACCGCCGGGTTGATTGGCATCGCGCTCGGCGACCTGCACCGCCAGGGCGATGGCACGCTCACCGTCGAGTTGTTTTTGCCAGGTTTCCCCGCCGTCCTGGGTGTGCAGCACCACGCCCAGATGACCGACCGCCCAGCCCTGCTCGGCATCGACGAATTGCACCGCCGTCAGGCTGACGCTGACCGGTACCTTGGCCTGGCGCCAACTCACGCCAGCGTCATCGGAGAGCAACACGATCCCACGCTCACCCACCGCCACCAGGCGTTCACCGGCCCGGGCCAGCCCAAGCAATACCGCACGCGGGGCCTTGGCCGTCGGCAGTGCCGGTTGCTGCAGCACCGCCAATGTCGTGGCCTGTACGACCCAGGGCACGCTCGCCAGCAGGCACCCCACCAGGGCGCAAACACCCCATAGCGGGCCGCGACGCGCAAAGATTTTTTCAACGTTCATATCGTTATTCCGCCTGGAAAATCGTAAGCGACCGCGACGAACCTCCTCCTCGCCACGGCCGCCACCGGTTCAGCGCATGTTTTCGTTGGCCATGGCATCCGGGGTGAAGTAGGACGCCGAAGGCTTCGCGACCTTCTGGTACTGAACCGCCAAGTCGTTGCTCGATGAGTTGAGGAAGTAGGCCCCGGTGTCGAGGTTGTAGCTGCCCCACATGACCTGTGCGGTGAGGGCCGGCAGGTCTGGCGCCAGCAGCGTCAGCGAGTACATCTGCCGGCCGAGTTTGCCCTGGGCGTCATAACCGTCGGCCATCAGGATCTGCCAGGAGTCTTCGTCGACGTAGTAGGTCCGACGCGGCACGACATGGCGCTTGCCGGACTTGAGCGTGGCCTCGACCACCCAGACCCGATGCTTCTCCCAACGCACCAGATCAGGGTTGAGGAAGTTCGCCTTGACCAGGTCGTCGCTCTTGGCCAGCGCCGCGCGGTTATTGTTGTAGGCAACGATCAGCTCTTTCTTGCCCACCAGTTTGAGGTCATAGCGATCGGTCGGCCCGAACAGCATGAACGCCTCATCGAACAGGCCGACGCCGGAGGTCACGAAGTCCGGCGTGTCATAGGCGATGTTCGGCGCCCGGCGAACCCGGCGCTGGCCGACCAGATACTGCCAGGCCGCCCGATTGGCCGGGTCCAGGTCCCAGTGGGTCATCAGGCCTTCGCCAGCCTTGGACGACGGCAACTCAGTGAACAGCTTGCCCAACAGGTACTTGCCCGAATAGTTTTCCAGGCTGCCGCCTTCGACGTAGTAGGGAAACTGGTAGGTGTATTGGGCCCGGGTCGCCTGGACTTTCTTGCCGCCGGCGGTCATCAGCCAGGTATCGAAAGGCGAGCTGATGGTGTCGCCGCCCTGCCACGACAACCGATAATTCCACAGCACTTGCGCACCGTTTTCCGGGATCGGGAACGGGATGCCGCCGTAGGCGTTGGAAACCTTCTCGCTGTCCACGTCCAGCGTGGCGCGGGTGGCATTCTTGCTGGTGTTGTCATACACCCATTGCGGTGCGGCGGCCGAGCGATGGGTCGGGTATACGTCCAGGCGATAGTCCGGGTACTTCTTGAGCAGCAGCTTGGTGCCTTCGGCCAATTCGCCGGCGTACTGTTCCATGTTCGCGGCCTTGATCGAATACAGCGGTTTCTCGCTGGCGAATGGATCGGGGCGCTTGTCTCCCGGTTTGTAGCCGGGCGTGGCCTGGGTATAACCGCCCTGCCAGGCCGGGATGCTGCCATCGGCGTTGCCGGCACGCTCGCCGCCCAGGGGGGTCAGATCGGTTCTCAAGCGCGCGGCCTGTTCAGGCGACACCGCCGCTTGCGCCAGCCCCATGCCGGCCAGGGCCAGGGTCAGGACGCAGGTGTTCAGGAAAGCTGTGTTCTGCATGGCGAATCCACCTTATTAGAATGAGGTTTTCACGTAGAGCGAGACGAAGTCGCGGTCGGCCAACGACTGTCCGTAACTGAAATTGCCGTCCTCGCGCAGCCCGGCTTTCGGTGCGCCAAAGAAGTTCACGTAGTTGAGGCCGACATCCCAGCGTTGCAGATAGGTGGCTTTGAGCCCGACACTCCAGTCGCCGGAATGGGTGTTGCCGAAGCCGGATTTGTTGACCGCCGATGAGCGCCCATCGAGCACCACCCCCATGCCGATCGGCACGGTCAGGTCGATCCCATCGACAATCTGGAAGTACGCCGGCTCGATCAATACCCGCAGCGCCGTGGCATCGCGGGTGGTGTTGGAATCCAGCGCGGCAGCGTTCTTGGTCACGCTCAAGGTGCGGTTCCAAGCCAGTTCGGCCAGGGCCGAGCCACCGTCCCAGAACGCGGTGGGCGACAACAGATAAATCGCCGACAGGTTGGCGTGGGCGGTCTTGCCCCTGGCGAACAACTCATTGTCGCCACCATCGGCCTCCATGCCGGGGGTCACCACTTGCAGGTTGCTCACCAGCGGTGCGTTCCAGCGCACCGAGGTTTCACCGGCAAAGTTGAACGGGCCGTAGGCGGTGGAGAAACTGACGCCGGCGGTCTTGATGTCTTCGGCGTAGACCTGCCGATAGGAACCCAGGATCGGCAAGCCGGTGGCCGCTGCCGCCGGACCGTCCAGGTACGCGTACAACCCGATCGGCGCCTTATCGTGATATTGGGCCGCGTAGAAACCCAGCTCCAGCTCGGTGCCGCTCGGCTTGTAGCGAATCTGCATGCCGCCCTGCCCCGAATTGCGGGGTTTCAGATCGCCGCCATTGACCGTGTCGTTGCCGAACACTTCGCGCAACGGACCACTGCCGTAACCGATGGCATCGACATCGCTCAGGTAGCTGCCGGCGCCGGGCAGATTGGAACGCTCCCACTCAAACTGATAGTAAGCGCCCACCGACAGCTGCGGGTTGATCTGCAACTGCCCGGAGATTTGATTGACCGGACGCAGGATCTCCTTGAACTGAGTCCCCGGCACGCTGAGCAACTTGACGACGTCGGTCGGCCCCTGGGCATTGGCGATGCCGTTGCCACCGTAGAACAGGCTTTCCCCATAGATCAGGCTGTGTCGGCCCAGGCGTGCCACGCCCTGGGAGTCTTCACCGAGGTCTCCGCGCAAGAACACGAAGGCATCGAGAATTTCCGCGTCGCGACCATGGAGCTTGCGGGTTTCGCTGAGAAAATGCGGTTGATCGCTGCTGTCGGTGTCCTGGTTGTAGATATCGTCGTACCAAGCCGCGCCACTCACGCGCAGCCCATAGTTTTGCCGGCTGAGGTCCATTTCGGAGAACAGATCCAGGCGGTTGGAGACCAGGCCACTGCTGAAGTTCTTATCGCCCTGGCTCTGGATCGACGGGTACAGGCCGTTGGCGGTTGGCGCGTTGACCAAGCGGCTGTCCTGTCCCTGCAGGCGCCAGGCCTGGCTGTACTTGATGGTGTTGTCCCAGCGCAGTTTCCAGTCGGAGTCACCCAGGTCCATTTGCATGGCCTCGACCCGGTCGACCATCACACCGGTGCTGCATAACGCCAGGAACAGGGCGCACTGCTTGAAACGAAAGCTATCTTTGATGTTATCCATGGACGCTTCTCATTATTGTTATTTTCGGGCATGGCTTTGGCAGCCAACACGCTCAGGTCGCGGCTTGCGCCGCTGTCCGCGGGTGCGTATTTCAGATGTAGGTGGAGGCCAATCCACCATCGACCGGCAGGTTGACGCCGTTGATCCAGCGCGATTCGTCGGCACACAGGAAAGCGATCACCGCGGCCACCTCATCGGCATAAGCGGGACGTTTCATGCGATGGGCGTCGGCCTGGGTCCGGGCCTCGCCGAGCATGCTCACGAAGTCGTCGAGGATGGGGGTGAACACCGGGCCTGGCGCGACACTGTTCATGCGCACCGAATGCTCGAGGAACCAGGGTTGGGCCTGCAGGTAGTTCCAGACGATCAAGGCTTCCTTGAAGTACTGGTAGCAGGTCCGGTCCGGCACCGGGTGGTCGGCCAACCAGGCTTGCGCGGCGGCAAAATCGTCGATGCGCGCCAGCGCCTTGTGCTGTTCCAGGCGTAACGGCCACTCGGCACCGAGGATCGAGGCAATATTGACGATGCTGCCGCCAGCGCTGATACGCGGCAGCAGCGCACGGCTCAAGTGGCGCAGCCCAAGGTAGTTGACCCGCGCCAGCAGTTGCGGGTTGGCGGTGCCCGGCACGCCGGCAATGTTGCACAGGCTGTCGAACCGTGCGGGCAGCTGTGGCAGCAACCGTTCGATGTTCTCGGCGCTGCTCAAGTCGCCTTGCACAAAACCGTCCAGGGTCATGTGCGGCGCCTTGAGGTCCACGCCAATCACCTGGGCGCCGTGAGCGCGCAGCAGGCTCGCCGTGGCAGCACCGATACCCGACGAGACACCGGTCACCAGCACAAGCTTGTTGTCGAGTTTCATGTTGAGTCCTCTTATTATTTTTGTGTACCCACGGGCCCTCAGCTCATCGGGCCCGGTAAAACCCCTGTCAGAACGGGTAGACCGGCGCCGTGTCCTTGACTGTCACCCACTGCCATTGGGTGTACTCGTCCCAGTCCGCCGGGCCGCCGACGCTGCCGCCATTGCCCGAGGCGCCGCGCCCGCCGAACGGGTTGACGCACTCATCGGCGACGGTCTGGTCATTGATGTGCAACATGCCGCACTGCAACCGCTCACCGATGGCCATGGCCCGGCCCACCGACGGTGAAATGATCGCCGCCGCCAAACCGTACTCGGTGCGATTGGCCAACTCGATGGCTTCGTCATCGGTAGCGAAGCTGACCACCGTTGCCACCGGCCCGAAGACCTCCTCGTCGAAGGCGCGCATGCCCGGCTTCACGCCGCTGAGCACCGTGGCCTGGTAGAACAGCCGATCGTGATCGCCGCCGGCCTCCAGTCGGGCCCCAGCGAGCACGGTGTCGCTGACGATGTCGTGGACCCTTTGCAACTGTCGCTTATTGATCAGCGGCCCCATCGCGGCCTCTTCCCGGGCGGCGTTGCCGAGGGTCATGGCCTGGGCCTTTTCCACCAGTTTGCGGGTCAGCTCGGCGGCGATGGATTCATGGGCGAGAATCAACCCGGTGGCCATGCAAATCTGCCCTTGATGCAGCCAGGCGCCCCAGGCCGCGTTCCGGGCCGCGAGGTCGAGGTCGGCGTCTTCGAGAATGATCAGTGGGTTCTTGCCGCCCAACTCCAGGGCAACCTTCTTCAGGTTGCGCCCGGCCACTTCAGCGACCTTGCGCCCGGCGCCGGTGGAACCGGTGAAGGCGATCATGCGCACATTAGGGTCGCGGCACAGCGCCTCACCGGCATCCGCCGCGCCGGGCAACACTTGCAGCAGGCCCTTGGGCAGGCCTGCCACTTCGAACAACCGGGCGATGAGGAAACCGCCGCTCACCGGGGTCTGCGGATCCGGCTTGAGCACCACCGCGTTGCCCGCCGCCAGGGCTGGCGCGACGGAGCGCATGGACAGCACCAGAGGAAAGTTGAAAGGCGAAATCACCCCGACCACGCCATGGGGCTGGCGCCGCGCATAGGACAGGCGCCCTGCCTCGCTGGGCAGGACCACCCCATGGGCCTGGGACAGCAGGCCGGCGGCCTGATGCAACAGCACGATGGCTTCGCGCACTTCGTGCTGGCCCTTGAACAGCGCGGCGCCGGTCTCCCGGGCCACGTACAACGCCAGCTCGTCGAAAGACTGCTCAGCCACGTCGGCGGCCTTGCGGAAGATCGCCGCCCGTTGCCGCGGGCCCAGGGCCGCCCATGCCGGTTGGGCCAGGGCGGCGTCGCGACTGGCCTTGGCGATGTCGGCGGTGTCGGCCGTGGCACAGCGCATCAGCCGCTCACCGGTGGCCGGCTCGATGATCGATTGCAGCGGGCCCGAGGCAGGCACCCAATCCCCGTTGAAGACACATTCCGATTCGATCACCTGGGACAGCAGGTGGCTTTTGGGTGCAGACATTTAACACTCCCGGCTCTTTGTTGTTGTCATCGTTTGCCGCACCTGGAAGGTATCGACGCAAACGCCGTGCAAGTGCTTGAGCAAGCGCTGTGCCGGTTTTGCCCGCAGGCCTTGATAAACCTGGCGAAAGGCTCTGGTTCAAGGTTCTTCGCCAGGCACCAGGTTCATGAAGCCGCCGCCGACCTGGCCGTTGGCCAGCTGCCGCTTGTTCATTTGATAAAGTTATGCTTAATAACTATCTCGCCAGGTGATCATTTCGATCATCCCGTCATCAGGGGCATAACAATGAATAATCCCCACTGCCAGTTGCCGGATCACCGGATCGCCACCGAGCATTTCCATCCACGGGGTGACAGCAACGAGCTGAGCGACAGCAGTTCGCCCACAACGGCGGAACTCACCGCGTGCCTGTTTTTCTCCCCGGACGATGGCCGTATCTGGCTCAACGATCAGCGCATGTTGCTGTTGCACAGCTCCTCCTTCGGTGCGCTGCGCCGGGAAATCATCGAACGCCAGGGGCTGGAGCAGGCCCGAGGCATGCTTACCCGCACCGGTTATTCCTCCGGCGCCCGCGACGCCCGGCTGATTCGTGAACGCTGGCCCCACGCCGATGCCGCGGCGGTGTTTCGCGCCGGCACGCATCTGCACACCCTCGAAGGCATGACCAAGGTCGAGCCGCTGCATTTCAAGTTCGACGCCGACTCGGGGTTCTATGAGGGGGAATTTCTCTGGCATCACTCCTGCGAAGCCGACGAGCATGTCGCCGCCTATGGCACCGGGCAGGATCCGGTGTGCTGGACCGAACTGGGCTACGCCATCGGTTTCGTCAGCGGGTTGTTCGGGCAACTGGTGGTCTTTCGCGAGGTGGAATGCCGGGGCATGGGCCACGAACGCTGCCGAGTCGTCGGCAAGACCGCCGAACAATGGGGTGACATCGAGCAGGATCTGAATTACCTCAACGCCTCCCCGCCGACGGTCGTCGCGCGCGCCGACACTCAGTCCGACAGTGTGGCCGGAGCCGCCCTGCTGCCGGACAGCGAACAGCCGCTGATCGGTGCCAGCGCCGCCTTCAACGCCGCGACCCAGGCTTTGCAAAGGGTGGCCTTGACCCCCGCCACCGTGCTGGTCAGCGGCGAATCCGGCGTGGGCAAGGAGATGTTCGCCCGCCAGTTGCACCAACTGAGCCGCCGCCGCGATGGCCCGTTCATCGCCCTCAACTGCGCGGCCATTCCCGACAACCTGATCGAGGCCGAACTGTTCGGCGTCGAGCGCGGTGCCTACACCGGCGCCACCCATTCACGCCCCGGTCGTTTCGAGCGCGCCCACGGGGGCACGTTGTTCCTGGATGAGATCACCTGCCTGAGCCTGGCCGGGCAAAGCAAATTGCTGCGCGCCTTGCAGGAGCGGGAAATCGAACGGATCGGCGGCGGCCACGGCATCAAGGTCGATGTGCGGGTCGTGGCGGCCACCAACATCGACCTGCGCAAGGCCGTAGCGGAAGGCGCATTCCGTGAAGACCTGTTCTACCGGCTCAACGTCTACCCCATCGCCCTGCCGCCCCTGCGCGAGCGCCGCGATGACATACCGTTGCTGATCAATGCCTTTCTCACGCGTTTTTGCCAGGAATACGGCCGCACGCCGATGGGCCTGACCATGCGCGCCTTGAAGGTGCTGTTGCGCTATGACTTTCCCGGTAACGTACGGGAATTGCAGAACCTCATCGAACGGGGCTTGATCGCCAGCGAAGAAGGCCAGGCGATTGACCTGGTCCATCTGTTTCGCAATGAGCAATTGCCGGTGGATGCGTACTCCGTGGACCACCTCGGCGGCCTCTCGCCGATGGGCCTGGCCGCCAACGATGCCGCGGAAAAACCGGCGCTGCTCCAGTCCCTCAGCCAACTGGACGCGGACTTCTCCATTGACGGCCTGGAATCACGCCTGATCAACGAAGCCCTGCAACTGAGCAGCGGCAACCTCGCGGCGGCCGCACGCTCGTTGGGGCTGAGCCGGGCGCAGTTCGCGTATCGATTGAAGAAGCATCAAAAAGGTATCCCAGGCTAAACACCGAACCTGGGGGATGCTGCGAAGGCAGGTTTTTGGGGCCGCTTCGCGACCCAGCGGGAGCAAGCTCCCTCGCCACGGGTTTGTCGACGGTCTGAAGTGAACAACATGACCTGTGGGAGCGAGCTTGCTCGCGATGGCGGTGGATCAGTTGGCGGTGGCGCTCCAGCCATTGCCTGCTGTTCAACGACGTTCAACATGACAGGCTCCGTCAGGCAGGGCAAAAGCCCCCCGCCGATATTCGCTGGGGGTCTGGTTCATTTCGATGCGGAAATGCCGGTTGAAGTTGGACAGGTTGTTGTAGCCCACTTCAAAACAGACGTCGGTCACCGGCATTTCGCTCTGCAACAACAAACGGCAGGCGCGCTGGACCCGCAGCTTGCGCATCAAGTCGATGAAACCGTGCCCGGTGATGCGCTTGAAGAACCGCGAAAAGCCTGGCTCGCTCATGTCCAATTGGCGGGCGATCACCGACAGGCGCAGGTCGCCGGTGAGTTCGGCTTGCAGGTATTCGAAGGCTTTATGGATGCGCTCGGAACTGCGCGCATCCAGGGTCGGCGCGTAGCAAGGGCTCGCCAGGCTCAGGGCCTCATCGCCGGGAGCTTGATTGAGGGTGTGAAGCAGCTTCAGGAACAGCGCCAATCGCGCCAGCCCCCGGGCCGGGCCGATGGTTTCCAGCAGGTGCGCGGCCTGCTGCGCCGTATTGCCACCGAAGGCCAGGCCACGGCGGGCGCGTTCGAACAGTCCCTGCAGATCCCCCAGTTCGGGCAAGGTACGGCGCAAGGTCAGCAGCATGGCGCCGTCGAATTGCAACACCACGTCGCGCCCGGCCAAGTGCTCTCCCGGCGCCAGGTCGCCCATCCAGTCGTGGGGCAAATCCGGGCCGATCATCGCCACATGGCCGGGGCCAAACGGGCCGATGTAATCGCCCGCCAACAGTTTCCCGCTGCCCTGGCGGATCAGGTGGATTTCAAATTCAGGGTGATGGTTCCAGCGCGCCAGCGGGTACGGGTAGTCATGCTCGTACCAGCGAAAACTGTGTTCGGGCTCGGGCAGGATGACTTCCAGTTCGGCTGGTCGCTGCTCGAACAGGGGCGTTCGGTGATCAGGCATGGCGCGCCTCTTTTATCGTTATAACGGGCACCTTACGCCGAGAGCGCAGCGCTTCGCCAGCCTCGACCTGACCGCCCACCGATACTTTTTTAACCCACATCTGGCGCACTCAAGGGCGTTAAAAAAGTATCAGCCCGCGATCCTCCCTGCGTTTGTCGGCCTCCACGGGCGCTGCTGTAATCGGCTTGCCCATGACCGGCCTTTATGTGGCGGGGGAGCTTGCGCCCTCGCCACATAAAGGCTGTGTGCACCGCCTACTACCTAGACTGAAGACAGGACAACCCCATGAAACGACTGGAAGGAAAAAGTGCCCTGGTGACCGGCGCCGCCCGTGGTATCGGCAGGACGTTTGCCCAGGCCTATATCAACGAAGGGGCCACGGTGGCGATCGCCGATATCGACCTTGAGCGGGCCCAGGCCACTGCCACCGAACTGGGCGACAACGCCTACGCGGTCAATATGGACGTAACGGACCAGGCCTCCATCGACCAGGCCATAGCGGCCGTGGTGGCCCGGGCGGGCAAGCTGGATATCCTGATCAACAACGCCGCGTTGTTCGACCTGGCACCCATCGTGGACATCACCCGTCAAAGCTACGAGCGGCTGTTTTCCATCAACGTCGCCGGCACGCTGTTCACGCTGCAGGCGGCGGCGCGGCAGATGATCCGCCAGGGCCATGGCGGGCGAATCATCAACATGGCCAGCCAGGCCGGCCGGCGTGGCGAGGCCCTGGTGGCGGTCTATTGCGCCACCAAGGCGGCGGTGATCAGCCTGACCCAGTCCGCCGGGCTGGACCTGATCAAACATCGGATCAACGTCAACGCCATCGCCCCCGGTGTGGTGGATGGCGAGCATTGGGACGGCGTGGACGCGCTGTTCGCCCGCCACGAAAACCTGCCACTGGGGGAAAAGAAGCGCCAGGTCGGCCAGCAGGTGCCCTATGGCCGAATGGGCACTGCGGAAGACCTCACCGGCATGGCGATTTTCCTGGCCTCGGCGGAGAGCGAATACGTGGTGGCACAGACGTATAACGTCGATGGCGGTAACTGGATGAACTGATAATCCGGGTTTTTATGGCCTTGAAACCACGGAAATGGACTTATTCGCTTGAAAATTGATCCCACTACTTGAGGATTGTCCCAAGCGGTACCCAACGGTGCCGTTCCAAGGGATTTCAAGAGAGCGTGAATACCGTTGCCCCAGCGGGGCAAAAATTGCGCATCATAGGCGCCGTCCGCTCAAGGGAGATTTACATGCGTGCCATTCCATCCGTCATGGGTCTTGTCGTGCTGTCGCTGGGCCTGGTGTTCGCCACCAGCGCCACGGCCACCGAAGAGACGCAACTGGTCGAGTCCATCAACCTTTACCGCAGCCAATCCCAAAGCTGTGCCGGCCAGGCCTCGCTGGAGTTGCCGCCGCTGGCCATGGACTCCCGGCTGATCCTGTCGGCCAATGGTATCGGCGACCTGCAACAGGCGCTGGCACGGGCGGCCTATCCCATGGTCAACGTGCAAGCCATCAGCCTGTCCGGGCCGCGCGATGCGCAATCGGCCATGAAAGCCGTGCAGGAGAGCTTCTGCCAGGTGGTACTCGACCCGCAGTTCATTGACATCGGCGTCAGCCGCCTGGATCGCGAATGGCGCATCGTGCTGGCGCGCCCGTTGTTGTCGGCGCGCCTGGGTGATTGGCAGACCGAAGGCCAGAAACTGCTGAAGCTGATCAACAGCGCCCGCGCCCAGCCGCGTCGCTGCGGCACCGAAGCCTTCGCCGCCACCACGCCGCTGGCCTGGAACGCCACCTTGGCCCTGGCCGCCGTCACACACACCCGGGCCATGGCCAACAACAACTTCTTCGACCACAAGGACCGCGACAACCGCACGCCGGGCGACCGTGCCGAGCTGGCTGGCTATCTGGGCCAATTGATCGGCGAGAACATTGCCGCCGGACAAGACACCGCGCTCAAGGTGGTGGACGGCTGGCTGGCCAGCCCGGGGCACTGCGCCAACCTGATGAACCCGCAGTTCCGCGAATTGGGCGCCGGGTATGCGACCGATCCGAAAAGCGATGCGGGAATCTATTGGACGGCGATGTTTGGCACCCAACAGTAGCGGTGCCATCACGGGTAGGCTCGCTCCCACAGGCCACTATCCTGTGGGAGCGTGGATGCCCTCAGTGCGCACTGAAGATCAACGACTGATGTACGCCTGACCCCGCCCTCACCCCATCGCCGACCGCCAACGCCACCGAGCCGAACGGCATCGCCGCATCGCCACAGGCAAATACCCCCGGGACGCTGGTTGCACGCGTCATCGGGTCGGCCTGGATGAACGCCCCGAGCGGGCCGTCTTCAAGCGCGCAACCCAAGGACGCCGCAAGTGAACCGGCCACCTGGATACGCGGCAAGACAAACAGGCCGTCAATGGCAACCACACGTCCGTTGGCGAGCACCACGTCGGCCCGTTCGCCTTCAAGACGTTCGACACGTTCCGGCACCAGGACCACGCCGCGTCGCGCCAGGCTGTCCAGTTGCTCCGCGTCGGGCTCGAACATGCCGTTGCTGAACAACGTCGTCGGCCCCCAGTCGGGCAGCATCAGGGCATGGTGGAGCGACATCGGCGAGGTGGCCAACACCCCGATGGGGCCTTGTTCCAGCTCGTAGCCGTGGCAGTACGGGCAATGGAAGACACTTTTGCCCCAGCGCTGCGCCAGCCCTTCCACGTCTGGCAACTCATCGATGACACCGCCGGCCAACAACAGACGCCGGGCACGGTAGCGCTGCCCGTCGACGGTTTCCACGGCGAACCCTCCCGCCTCCTGGCTGGCCGCGATCGCGGTACTCGATACCCATTCCACCGTCGAATAGGCCAATAGCTGGCGGCGCGCCTCTTCGACAATGTCCCCGGGGGCACGACCGTCCTGCCCGAGAAAACCATGGGAGCTGGCCGCGAACCGGTTGCGCCGCTGGCCAGCATCGATCACCAACACGTTGCGGCGGGCACGGGCCAGTTGCAGGCCCGCGGACATACCGGCGTAGCTGCCGCCGGCGATGATGACGTCGTAGCGCATGATCAATCTCCAAGGTGGTTTGGCCGAACTGAAAAGTCTCGACACATCGTAAGTTCCTTGAAAAGCCACTGTCAACGATCTCGTAACTTTTGCAATTACAGGCGATACTCGCGCCCGTCTCCACACAGAACGCTGCAACGCTCATGAGAACCGACACCCGTCTATCCCGCATGCTCCACGTGCTGATCCACATGGATCGCCATCAACAATCCGCCACATCCGACACCCTCGCGCAGATGCTGGGCACCAACCCGGTGGTGGTGCGCCGGACCATGGCGCTGCTCAAGGAACAGGGTTATGTCACGTCGGAAAAAGGCCATCGCGGTGGTTGGACCCTGAGCAAGCCGCTGTCGGAGATGACGTTGCTGGATATCCACCAGGCCTTGGGCAGCACGTCGATCTTTGCCATCGGCCTGTCCACCGATCATCCGCAATGCCTGGTGGAACAAGCGGTGAATGCGGCGCTGACGGATGCGTTCGATGAGGCCCAGGCATTGCTGCTCAAGCGTTTGGGGGCGATTACCCTGGCGCAGTTGGCGGAGGATTTTGATGTGCGGTTCAGAGAGATAGGTGGAACAAGCACAGATGATCTGACACATCGGGGGCAGATCGAGCATTGATGCTGGCTGACCGTGCGTCATCGCGAGCAAGCTCGCTCCCACAAGGGGCCGGTGGCCGATACAAAACTCGCAGCCAGCCGGGAACATTGTGGGAGCGAGCTTGCTCGCGAAAGCGCTGGCACATTCAACATTGTCTGTTCAGGTAAACCGTCATCGCGAGCAGGCTCGCTCCCACAGGGTTTACCTAACCCAAAAAAACGCCGCTCAATGAGCGGCGTTTTTTGTACCTTACCAAACAGCGTCCAGCTTACAGCGCCATGTCAGCCGCTGGGTTAGCCTCAGGGGCTGCGCCCGGCTTGGCCGGTGCCGCAGGGGCGCCTGGCTTGCCGATCGCCGGTGGCGGGTCCAGTTGCAGGACCTCGCTGGTGTACGCCCATTCCTGGGCTACGCGCTCAGGGCTATCGTTGAGCTTGGTGCCGTAGCTCGGCACGATCTGGCGCAGTTTTTCCTGCCAGGCCGGGCTTGCGACCTTGTCCTTGAAGACTTTCTCAAGCACGGTCAGCATGATCGGCGCAGCGGTCGAGGCGCCTGGCGAGGCACCCAGCAGGCCGGCGATGCTGCCGTCCTGGGAAGCGACCACTTCGGTGCCGAGTTTCAGGACGCCGCCCTTCTCTTCGTCACGCTTGATGATCTGCACGCGCTGGCCGGCCTGCCACAGGCGCCAATCTTCTTGCTTGGCCTCCGGGAAGTACTCTTTCAGGGCGTTGAAGCGATCTTCATCCGACAGCATCAGCTGGCCGGCCAGGTATTCGACCAGTGGGTACTGTTCGATACCGACCTTGGTCATCGGCCACACGTTGTGGGTGGTGGTGCTGGTCAGCAGGTCGAAGTACGAACCGTTCTTCAGGAACTTGGTGGAGAACGTTGCGAACGGGCCAAACAGGATCACGCGCTTGCCATCGAGCACACGGGTGTCCAGGTGTGGAACCGACATCGGCGGTGCGCCCACCGAAGCCTTGCCATACGCTTTCGCCAGGTGCAGTTGGGCGACGGTCGGGTTTTCGGTGACCAGGAACGAACCACCCACCGGGAAACCTGCGTATTCACGCGCTTCCGGGATATCGGACTTCTGCAGCAGGTGCAACGCACCGCCGCCGGCGCCGATGAACACGAACTTGGCGTCGGTCTCGGTTTCGGTACCGTCTTTCAGGTTCTTGTACGAAACGCGCCAGGTGCCGTCTTCGTTGCGGGTGATCTCTTCCACTTCGCTGGACAGCTTGAGGGAGAAGTTCGGCTTGGTTTGCAGGTAAGCGGCGAATTGACGAGTGATTTCGCCGAAGTTCACGTCAGTACCCAGGGGACTCCAGGTGGCCGCGACTTTCTGGCTCGGGTCACGCCCTTGCATCATCAGTGGAACCCACTTGCTGATCTGCTCGCGGTCTTCGGAATACTGCATGCCGGCGAACAACGGGCTGGCCTGGAGGGCTTCGTAGCGCTTCTTCAGGAACGCGATGTTCTCGTCGCCCCACAAAAAGCTCATGTGCGGCGTGGAGTTGATGAACGAGCGCGGATTCTTCAGCACACCGTTCTTGACCTGCCAGGACCAGAACTGACGGGAGATCTGGAAGGCTTCGTTGATTTCGATGGCCTTGGAGATATCGACCTTGCCGTTCTTGTCTTCCGGTGTGTAGTTCAGCTCGGCCAGCGCGGAGTGGCCGGTACCGGCGTTGTTCCAGCCGTTGGAGCTCTCTTCGGCAACACCGTCCAGGCGCTCGACCATTTCCATGGTCCAGCCCGGCTCCAGCTCATTGAGCCAGACGCCGAGTGTCGAGCTCATGATGCCCCCACCAATGAGCAAGACATCCACTTTTTTTGGCTCGGCGGCGTGCGTGGTCGCAAGACCCATCGCCATCGCCAGGCCCAGTAGCGCCGTGTGTGTTTTCTTCAACATGTGTGTATCCCTAGGATGAACGCCATTCCGTCCACCGGTCCTGATCAAGGATAGACCACATCCATGGCCAGCAACGCCAGGGGGATGGGATCGAGACGGACTGGAGGATGGACCTACAGGGCCGAGCAGATTCGTCGGCCTCTCGTTTATGTCTCTCCGGCGCTGACTTCTTGTAGGTCTTGGCTTCAGCTGGGTGAGGGACGCTGCAAACGGTGTTCATCGGGCCTGGCGTGGCCGTGCCCGATTGTCGCAGCGGGGGGAGTTTACAGAAGGAAATAAACAGACCGAAGCGCATTTTTACATTCTTGGCAAAAACGCCGACCAAATGACGGCATTTTAATGGCCCTGATCGACGTCTTCCGTGGGGTCAGGGCCTTCCGGTCAGAGATACTTGAGGATCGCGATATCACGACGACGTTGTTTGAGCCCGGCGAACCACCGTGTCGGGAAAAACAGCGCCACACCCAGCAGCACACTCCATAACCACACCATAGGCAAATCATCGAACCCGAAATAAGCACCCTGGTTGGTTCCCCAGATGGCAACTGCAATCAGGTACAGCGCCTTGAGCACGTAAAGGTGCAGCAGATAAAAGAACATCGGTGCGCCGCCGTAGATCGCCAACAGCGCAATGGCGCCCCGCTCCTGGGCTTTTTCAAAGAGTGCCAGCAACATCAGCCCTATTCCCAGGGTCGGCATCAGGAACATCAGCGACGGCGGGTACTTCGTCGCACTCATGAAGCTCATGAAGGTGCGCAGCGCATCGCCGGTCTGGACCCAGGGCTTGTCGCCGTACACATTCAGGTACCGGATGAACACGAAGGCCAGCAGCAAGCCCAAGCCCATCGTGAACAACCGGCGCAGGCGCACGGCGGGCTCGACGTCCTTGCCGAACCACGGCCCGATGGCCCACCCCAGCAGGATCACGCCAATCCACGGCAGCACCGGATACGTGGTGCGGGCGCGAGTGAACTCGGTGATATCGATGAACGCCCGCTGGTGAAGAATCGACCACGGCACGAAAAAGGGAGAATCGGGCCCCAGCACCACACCGTCCAGCAGGTTGTGCCCGGCGACAATGGCCACCCCAAGGACGATCAGCCAACGGCGCTTGAAGTGCAGCAACGCGGCCAGGACGATCATGCAGATGCCGATGCACCAGATCACTTGTAGCCACAAGGTCTTGGGCGGGAATTCGGCGTTCCAGGCGAAACAGACGAAGGTGAGCTCCAGGAAGACCAGGAACAGGCCGCGCTTGAGCAGGAACACCGAGGTCTGGCCGGCGGTGTGTTTCTGGCTGTAGAGCCAGGCCGACAAACCGGTGAGGAAGATGAAGACCGGGGCACAGAGCGTACTGAGCAGACGGGTGAAATACAGGTCCGGGGTCACGCTCAACGCATCGATGGGGTCGGTGACCTGGCGGTGCAACAGAAACGTCTCGCGAACGTGATCCACCAGCATCAGCAGCATGACGAAGCCGCGCAAGGCATCGATGGCGAGCATGCGCACATGGGTTTTGACGGTACTGGCTGCAAGTGCGGGCGCGATGACGCCGGACGGGCTCGTCATGCTTGGGGATTGGCTCATGGCATTACTCGGAAGGTCGTGGGTCCATACAAGGCGAGGAATGAGAATCCCTGCCAAACGAAAGCGGATAACATAACATAAAATCGCTTTCGCGAGCAGGCTCGCTCCACAGGATCTTGTAGCGGATGGGATTTTCACGACCTCCAGAAAACCTGTGGGAGTGAGCTTGCTCGCGGTCAGTCAACATCGATGCAAGATGTCCTGCCTCATCGCGAGCAAGCTCGCTCCCACAGGGGATTCGGAGTTGATGCGATTTCGGGGAACACCTCAGTTTTGCGCTATAGCGCTACCCGAGCATCTGACTCAACACCGCCCGCAACTTGCCAGGCTTGACCGGTTTGTTGAGCAGCGGTGCATCCAGCTTGCGCAGGGCGCGGCGGCACTGGTCGCTGCGGTCGGCGGTGATGATCACCGCCGGGATCGCCTGGTGGAAATGCTCGCGCAGGTGCTTGACCACTTCACAGCCCACGACCCCATGATCCAAATGGAAATCCGCCAGGATCAGCTCCGGCGCGCGGCCTTGCAGCACGTCGAGAGCGCCCGCTTCGTCGGTGGCGGTCAACACGTCGCAGCCCCATTGCCCCAACAGCGCGGCCATGCTTTGCAGGATGCTCAGCTCATTGTCGATCACCAACAAGCGCCGCCCCGGCAGCGGGTTGCCGGCGACCGCCTGGACCGGGGCCAGCGACACGGGCAGTGGTTTTTCATCCGACAGCGGCACCTCGATACTGAACACCGAGCCCCGTCCCGGCCGCGAACGCACCCGCACCCGGTAGCCGAGGATATGGGCGATGCGCTCGACAATCGCCAACCCCAGGCCCACGCCTTTGCGATCCGCCGCCCGGCCGACGCCCAATTGGTTGAATTCGAGGAAAATCGACTCCAGGCAATCGGCGGCGATCCCCCTTCCTGTGTCCCAGACTTCCAGGCTCAAACGCCCTCCCCGGCGCCGGGCCGCCAGGAGAATGCCGCCCTGGTCGGTGTAGCGGCAGGCATTACTCAGCAGGTTGCGCAGGATACGGCTGATCAATCGCAGGTCGGTCAGCACCGCTTCATCACCAAACCGCACCCGCAACTCCAACCCGGCAGCACCGGCCACCGATTGAAACTCCGACACCAGCGGCCCCAGCAACTCATCCAGGCGATACGGCGCCAGGTCGGGCTTGACGGCGGCCTGGTCCAGCCGGGAAATGTCCAGCAGGTCGGTGAGCAGGTCTTCGGCCCCTTCCAGTGCCTGGTGGGTGCGTTCCACCAGCACATGCTCGGCGGCAGGCAGTTGGCGTTCACGCAACGTGGCGATCAGCAGGCGGGCCGCGTTGAGGGGCTGCAACAGATCATGGCTGGCGGCGGCCAGGTATTTGTCCTTGCTGCGGTTGGCGGCCTGGGCGACGTCCCGGGCGTCGCGCAATTGCTGTTCGACCCGCTCGCGCTGGGCAATCTGCTGCTGCAGGTTGTGGTTGGCTTCCAACAGCGCATCGGTGCGCTCGGCCACTCGCTGCTCCAGTTGGTCATTGAGCTGTTGCAGGTGTCGCCGGGCCTGCTCCAACTCATCGAGGCGCGCCGTCAGTTCCGGATAATGACTCTTGCGCGTCGAGTGATTGCCCAGCCCCAGCAGCCCTTCCAGGGCTTTTTGCTGCTCGTCAGAGGGCTTCGCCATAGACGACCTCGACATCCCGCTGGCTCGACTCCCGAGGATTGGTGAGGATGCACGGGTCGTGCATCGCATGTTGCGACAGGAACGGAATGTCCGAGGTGCTTACACCGTGCAGACCCAGGGTCTCGTGGAAACCGATGGTGTGCTTGAGGGCAATCAGGTGCTCCACCAGCCGGCCGCGGATCCGCTGGTGGTTGAGCCCCCGGCAATCGATACCCAGGGTCTCGGCTATCACCTTGAAACGCTCCGGTGCCGAGTTGTAGTTGAACGCCACCACGTGCTCCACCAGTACCGCGTTGCACAGGCCATGGGGCAAATCGAGGAAACCGCCCAGGCTATGGGACATCGCGTGCACGGCCCCGAGGATCGCGTTGGAGAACGCCAGACCCGCCTGCATGCTGCCCAGCATGATTTTTTCCCGCAGGGCGATGTCCGTCGGGTTGGCGATCATCTGCACCAGGTTGCCATTGATCAGGCGCATGGCTTCCAGTGCATGGGGGTCGGTCAACGGGCCGTGACCGGTGGACACGAAGGCCTCGATGGCATGCACCAGCGCATCGATGCCGGTACAGGCGGACAGGAACGGGTCCATGCTCAGGGTGGTTTCCGGATCGATCAGCGACACGTCCGGCACCGCCGCCTTGCTGACGATGGAAAACTTCATCCGCTCTTGCTGGTTGGAGATGATCACGAACTGCGACACATCAGCCGACGTTCCCGCCGTGGTGGGTATCAGGATCAGCGGCGGGCTGGGCACGTTCAGGGTATCGACGCCTTCGAATTCGAGGATGTTGCGACCGTGGGCAACGACAATGCCGATGCCTTTGCCGCAATCCATCGGGCTACCACCGCCCACCGCAACGATGACATCGCAATGGTTTTCCCGGTACAGGTCGGCCCCGAGCATCACTTCCTCGACCCGCGGATTGGGCGAGACGGCGCTGTAGATGCAGTAATCGATGCCTTGAGCCTGGAGACTGGCTTCGACGTCGGCCACCCAACCAGCGGCAATGACCCCGGGGTCGGTGACGATCAGCACTTTGCGTGCGCCGAAGGTCTTGGCGTAGTTGCCGACATTGTGCCGGCAACCGGCACCGAACATGATTTCAGGAGAAACGAACTTGCGCAGCGGACTGAGGCTCATCTTTTCAGTTACGTGGCTCATCGGTAAGCCTGTTGTTATTGTCAGGGGATACCTTGAGCCTAAAGCATCCCGCTGTGAATGCAATCAGACCAATGGGTAGCCCGGCCTGAACGTCCCAGGCCGGGCCAGCACTCATCGGTTGGCGAAATACATCGTCACTTCAAAGCCGATACGCAGGTCGGTGTACGCGGGTTTAGTCCACATGGGTCTTTCCTCTTCTTGTACCGGGCGATTCCGGCAAAGTCATTAATGCACGCCACGCCTGGGGCTCGAATGCTACTTTCGAAGCGGTGGGTGGGGTGCGTTGGTATTGGGTGGATGGCATGCAATCGCATAATCCCTGTGGGAGCGAGCTTGCTCGCGATGAGGCCGAGACATTCAACATTGATGTTGACTGATCGACCGCTATCGCGAGCAAGCTCGCTCCCACAGGGGGTGGTGCTGTGGTCTCGGCTTAGAAGAACCCCAACGGATTGATGTCGTAGCTCACCAGCAGGTTCTTGGTCTGCTGGTAGTGGTCGAGCATCATCTTGTGGGTTTCACGCCCCACGCCGGACTTCTTGTAGCCACCGAACGCGGCATGGGCCGGGTACAGGTGGTAGCAGTTGGTCCACACACGACCGGCCTTGATCGCCCGGCCCATGCGGTAGGCGCGGTTGATGTCGCGGGTCCACAGGCCGGCGCCGAGGCCGAACTCGGTGTCGTTGGCGATCGCCAGGGCTTCGGCTTCGTCCTTGAAGGTGGTCACACCCACCACCGGGCCGAAGATCTCTTCCTGGAACACGCGCATTTTGTTGTGACCCTTGAGCAGGGTCGGCTGGATGTAATAGCCGCTCGACAAATCCCCCTCGAGTCGCTCGGCAGCACCGCCGGTGAGCAGCTCGGCGCCCTCTTGCTGGGCGATTTCGAGGTACGACAGGATCTTGTCGAATTGCTGCTCGGACGCCTGGGCGCCGACCATGGTCTCGGTGTCCAGCGGGTTTCCGCGCTTGATCTTGGCGATCTTTTTCATCACCTCGGCCATGAACGGCACGTAGATCGACTCCTGCACCAGGGCACGGGATGGGCAGGTGCAGACTTCACCCTGGTTGAAGAACGCCAGCACCAGCCCTTCGGCAGCCTTTTCGATAAAGGCCGGCTCGGCCTGCATGATGTCCTCGAAGAAGATGTTCGGCGATTTGCCGCCCAACTCCACGGTGGACGGGATGATGTTCTCGGCCGCACATTTCATGATGTGCGAGCCCACCGGGGTGGAGCCGGTGAAGGCGATCTTGGCGATGCGCTTGCTGGTGGCCAGGGCCTCACCGGCTTCGCGACCGAAACCATGGACGATGTTCAACACCCCGGGTGGCAGCAGGTCAGCGATCAGTTCCATGAAGACCATGATCGACAGCGGCGTCTGTTCGGCCGGCTTGAGCACGATGCAGTTACCGGCGGCCAGGGCCGGGGCAAGTTTCCAGGCGGCCATCAGCAGCGGGAAGTTCCACGGGATGATCTGCCCGACCACGCCCAGTGGCTCGTGGAAATGATAGGCCGTGGTCAGTTCGTTGATCTCGGCCGCCCCACCCTCTTGGGCGCGAATGCAGCCAGCGAAGTAACGGAAATGGTCGGCCGCCAGCGGCACGTCGGCATTGAGGGTTTCGCGCACGGCCTTGCCGTTGTCCCAGGTCTCGCTGACGGCGAGGATCTCCAGGTTCTGCTCGATGCGGTCGGCGATTTTCAGCAGCACCAGGGAGCGGTCCTGCACCGAGGTCTTGCCCCAGGCGTCGGCGGCGGCATGGGCGGCGTCCAGTGCCTTGTCGATGTCGGCGGCGCTGGAACGCGGAAATTCGGCAATGACTTCGCCATTGACCGGGGACGTGTTGGTGAAGTATTCGCCGTTGACCGGCGCGACGAATTCGCCGCCGATGAAATTGCCATAGCGCGGCTTGAAGGAAACGACGGCGCCTGGGGTTCCGGGTTGTGCGTAGATCATGATGGGGCCTCTGCCTGGTCGATGCCTGTCACGGGACAGGCGATAGGCCGATGGTAGAGAGCCCCGCCTGCCGGACGAATGCGTCGTTGGCAGGGGGGACTCTCGTTATTTGGTCGTAGGTTTTGCCGCGATCCGAGGATGAATCGGAGCTTTTATGTGGGAGCGAGCTTGCTCGCGATGGCGGCGGATCAGTCACCATCGATGCAAGATGTTCTGGCCCCATCGCGAGCAGGCTCGCTCCCACAGGTTCTACATTTGCCAAGGTTGGCTCAGCGCTTGGCTACGAGCTCTTTCGGCAACTTGAAGGTCCAGAGCATGCCGCCCTGGTTGAAGTCTTTCACACGCTTGGCCACCTCGCCGCCCCACAGCGGCACCGCGCCGCCCCAGCCGGACACCACGGAGACGTATTGCTCGCCGTCCATTTCCCAGGTGATGGGCGAGCCGAGCACGCCGGAGCCGGTCTGGAATTCCCAGACCTTTTCCCCGGTCTTGGCATTGAACGCCTGCAGGAACCCTTCAGGCGTGCCGGTGAACACCAGGTTGCCCTTGGTGGTCAGGACCCCGCCCCACAACGGCGCGAAGTTCTTGTGGCGCCAGACTTCCTTGCCGGTCTTGGGGTCGATGGCCCGCAGCACGCCGATGTAATCCTCGTTCAGCGGCTTGATGGTGAAACCGGCCCCGAGGAACGCCGCGCCTTTCTTGTAGGCAATGCCTTCGTTCCAGATGTCCATGCCCCATTCGTTGGACGGCACGTAGAACAGGCCAGTGTCCTGGTTGTAGGCCATGGGCATCCAGTTTTTCGCGCCGAGGAACGCCGGCGCGACGAACACCGAACTGCCCTTGGCTTCGCTGCCCGGCGCACCCGGACGGCTGGCCTCGTTGTAGATCGGCCGCCCCTCCTTGTCCAGGCCAGTGGCCCAGGTGATCTTGTCGACAAACGGGAAGCCGCGGATGAATTTGCCGTTGGTGCGATCGAGCACGTAGAAGAAGCCGTTACGGTCGGCGGTCGCCGCCGCCTTGATGTCCTTGCCGCCTTCCTTGTAATTGAACGAGATCAGTTCGTTGACGCCGTCATAATCCCAGCCGTCGTGAGGCGTGCTCTGGAAGTGCCATTTGATGCTGCCGTCATCAGGATTCAGGGCCAGGCGCGACGACGAATAGAGGTTGTCGCCAGGGCGCAGGTGGGAGTTCCACGGCGCCGGGTTACCGGTGCCGAACAGCAGCAGGTTGGTTTCCGGGTCGTAGTAGCCGCCCAGCCAAGGCGCGGCACCGCCGGTTTTCCACAGATCGCCCGGCCAGGTCTTGCCGGCCTCGCCGCCGGAGATACCGTTCTCGACCGCCTTGCCATCTTTGTAGACGTAGCCCATGTGGCCTTCCACGGTCGGGCGGGTCCACAGCAGCTCACCGTTCTTCGGATCGTAGGCGCTGATCTGGCCGACCACGCCGAACTCGCCCCCCGCCACCCCGGTAATGAGCTTGCCGTTCACCACCATGGGCGCGGCGCTGATGGAGTAACCTTCCTTGTGGTCGGCCACCTTCTTGCTCCACACCACCTTGCCGGTGTCCTTGTTCAGGGCCACCAGCTTGGCGTCGAGGGTGCCGAAGAACACCAGGTCGCCATACAAGGCCACGCCGCGGTTGATCACATCGCAGCAAGGGCGAATGTCATCGGGCAGGCGCGCATCGTATTGCCACAGTTTCTTGCCGGTGCGTGCATCCACCGCGAACACCCGCGAATAGGAACCGGTGAGGTACATCACCCCGTCCTTGATCATCGGCTGGGCTTGCTGGCCGCGCTGCTTTTCGCCGCCGAAGGAGAACGCCCAGACCGGCCGCAGGTCCTTGACGTTATTGACATTGAGGGTATCGAGCGGGCTGTAGCGCTGGCCCTGGACGCCCAGGCCGTTGGTCACGACCTGCTGCGGGTTTTTCGGGTCCTGGAGAATTTCCTGATCGGTCACGGCTGCAAGGGCCGAACCGGACAGCAGCATGGCACTGAGCAGCAGGCTCACGGCGAAGGGTTGGCGACGTGCGGGATGACTCATGACGGCTACCTCTGCGGTTATTGTTATACCCGGGAAATTTTCCCGGTCTGCCACAGATTCTTGGCCTCGGGGCCGCTGCCAACAATTGCCCGCTGTGTTGAGTTTTCTAGTTCCTTGGTACATGTGGAGGAACAGCGAACACCCTCCTGTGGCGAGGGAGCTTGCTCCCGCTGGGGCGCGCAGCGGCCCTGAAAAAATAGCCCAGTCAATATTGATAGCCGGGGTGACTGATACAGGGGCTGCTGCGCAGCCCAGCGGGAGCAAGCTCCCTCGCCACGGGAATCATTCGGGTTGAGTGTCCACCCGCCGCATCCCCGCCCGCTCATAACGCGGATAAAGATGACTGACGCTGCGAATCAACTCATACCGGCTCAGGCTGATCCCGGCGAACCGCTCGGGGATGGGGCTGCGGATCATCTCGGCCATGTCGTCGCCCCGGGCCGCGCCGTCGCGCATCAGCTGGTCGAGCCAGCCCAGGTAGTCGCGCATCTGCAAGAAAGGCCGGGCATCGAGCGCGACCGGGCCATGGCCGGGCACGATCTGCTTCCAGGGCAAGGCCTGCAAGGTGTCCAGGTCGTTGAGCCAGACCTCCAGCCCCGGGCTGTTGGGGGTGGTCAGGGCCCGTTCGTAGAACACCAGGTCGCCGGCGAACAACACGCCAGTGGTTTCGTCGAGGATCGCCAGGTCGGCCCCGGTGTGCCCGGCCAGTTGCAGCAGACGCAATGAGTGATTGCCCACCTTCAATGTCCCGGCCGCCAGCGCCTGGGTCGGCAACACCACCTCAGTGCCGCGCATCCAATCACCCACCAGCCGATACATGTTTTCCGCCAGCGCATCACCCTGTTGTCGCAGCAGATCGGTGGTGCCCGCCAAGGCACCGATGGGCACGTCGCTGAACGCCTGGTTGCCCAATACATGGTCGGGGTGATGATGGGTCAGCAAGACCCGGATGACCGGCTTATCGGTGGTCGCCGCAATGGCCTGGCGCAGCGCCTCGCCGTAGCGCTTCGACGGCCCGGTGTCGATCACCACCACGCCGGCATCGGTGACAATGAAGGCCGTGTTGACGATGTTGCCGCCGTTGGCCTTGGCAAAGTTCTCGGTGCTGCCTTCCAGCAACCAAGTGCCTTCGGCGATCTGCCGGGGCTTGAGTGCATAATCGGTGGCGGACCATGCCGGCAGGCACAGGCCAAGACAGATCAATACCAACCAACGCATGGCGCGCTCCTTCTGGTCAGGGAATGGCCGCTTCGAACGCGTTGCCGCTGTTGTCGCGCAGCACCAGGCGGGTCTGCCCCGGGCCTAAGATGTCGAAACCCAGGTTGGGGTTTTCACTGACCGCCGGGAACAGCGCCAGGTGCGCCAGCGGCTTGCCGTCGGCGTCCAACAGTTGCGCCTGGTTGATGAAGAACTCCGGGATGCCGCTGACCAGGCCGTTGTCCATGGGGTGGGCAATTTGCAGGCGCAAGCGACTCGAGTCCCCTCGCGGATAACGACCGCCCAGCACTTCGCCCAGATGCTCCTCCCAACCCGGCTGGGTGCGCACCACGCTGGGCGCGGTACAGCCACCACCCGCCGCATCGATCAGGGTCGAACCGACGTGCCACAGGCCATCGCGGGTCTGCACGGCGGCGCGCAACGGCGTGGCTTGCTCGATGCGAATGCGGATCGACAGCCAGGGCAACACCCGTTCCCCCGGTTGGAAGTCGACGATTTTCGGCAACGGGTTCAGCTCGGCCCAGGCCAGCACCCGTACGACATCGCCAGCAAAGGCCCGGGCATCGATTTCCAATGGCACCTGGCGCGCATCTTCGGCAAAGGGTGGCGCCAGCAGCCGCACCCGATCGTCGAACACGAACGGCGCGTCCCCCAGCAATTGCTTGTGATAAAAGGCCCACATCACCGACGGCACCGGATCCTTTCCTGGCTCGACCGCCATCGCCAGCCACGGCAGGCACCCCAACAGCAGGCCAAACGCTCGCCAGTTCATCCCTGCGCTCCTATTGGTACATTTGCGGTACTTCGTAGCGCAGGCCATAGTGGGCATACATCGCCTTGAGGCTGCCATCGCGGATCAAGCCTTCCAGCGCCTCTTCCACCGCATAGGCCAACTGACGGTTGTTTTCATGCACCGCCATGCCGATCTCCCAGCGTTGCTTGCCCATGTTCGGGTAGGCATTCTCCGCCAGCGACAGTTGCGGATCGGCCGCCTCATGCACTTGCCAGTCGACTTCCCCACGCATGGCCATGACAGCGTCCACCTCCCCGGCCTGCATGGCCCCGAAGGCTTTGGCGACGCTGGGGTAATGGCGGGTCCTGGCACTGAGCATGCCGTTTAACACCGAGGTCAGGTAGAACGACGGCACGCTGTCGACCTCCACGCCAATGGGGTGTTGCTGGAACACCGCGACGCTGCCCACCGAATCCAGTCGACGACGGTCATACGCCACCTGCCAGCACTCCTGCTGATAAGGCCCGAACATCACCACCTGGGCGTTTTCCAGTTCACCGATATCGTTGCGCTTTTGCACGTAGTCGTGATCGTACGGCACACGCATCATCAAGTCGGCCAGTTGTCGGTCGTGCAGCGGGCTGCTGCGCCAGATGTAGTCGCGCAGATCGTCATCGAGCTTCTCGCCGGGCGGTGCCCACATCAGTTTCAGACGCACGCCCATGGCCTTGGCCAAGGCCTGGGCCAATTCAACATCGACACCCCGGGGCTGGCCCTGGTCTTCAAAACTGTAGGGGGCGAAATCCTTGTAGACCGCCACCTTCAATTCTCCGGCGGCGATCATCTGATCGTAGCTGCGCACCTGTGCCTGCACCGCCTGGCCACACAGCAGCACGCTGCACATCACCCACGCGAACAGGCGCATGGCGATCACTCCTCGACGTGCACGCTGTCGAGATAGGTGCGCACCGCCCACAAGGCTTCCTGACTCAGGTAGTCGGCCATTTTCGGCATGTAGACCCGGCCGTCGCGCACCGCACCGTGGCGCACGCGCTCGACAAACCACTCATCGCCGGCTTCGGCGGCGTCGAGCATGCGCAGGTCCGGGGCGATCCCGCCGGACTTGGCCTCCAGGCCATGGCACGCCGCGCAGTTCTGGTTGTAGGCCGAGGCACCGATTTCCACGGCTTTGTCACGCTCGGGGGCGTTGCGATACGGGTTCTGGGCCGCCCACCCATCGGCGTCCAGCGGCAAGTTGGTGTCCTTGATCGGGGTCAAGCCCTTGGTTTCCACTGCTTGGGGCACTACGTTGCCATGGGCCCACGCGGAGCCTGCGCCGGTCAGCCCCATCAGTAATGCGGTCGCGATGATGGCGTTGCGTTTTGTTGTCATTGTTATGCCCTCTGGATTGCACGCAAGACCTCTTGGCAGAGGCCGTGCCGTCATCTTAGGAACCCTGTGGCGCCAGCCGAATGCTGCTTTGGTGGCCGGGGTCTAGTTCCTTGGTAGCAGGCCATCCGACGCAAGTCGCAAAGACAGGCGGTTCGGGAAGTCTTCCCGGCAAAGGCGGGACTTTTTCCGTATCGGCGGGCCCCGGCGCGACCCAACCTAGTCAGGCCAAAACCTTTCACTGGGAACTGCCACCATGAGAATAAAAACGCTACCCGCCCTCTCCGCCCTGACCGTTGCCTTGCTGCTGGCCGGCAGTCTGTCGCGCAGCCCCTTGGCCAATGCCGCAGCGCCAGGGGTCAGTTGGGAAGACATTGCCAACGACCACCTGACCCCCCAGGACGTGCTGCAATACGGCATGGGCACCAATGCCCAGCGCTGGAGCCCACTGGCCCAGGTCAACGACAAGAACGTGTTCAAGCTGACCCCGGCCTGGTCCTACTCATTCGGCGACGAGAAGCAGCGCGGCCAGGAATCCCAGGCCATCGTCAGCGACGGCGTGGTGTATGTCACCGGCTCGTACTCGCGGGTGTTCGCCCTCGACGCCAGGACCGGCAAGCGCCTGTGGACCTACAACCATCGGCTGCCGGACAACATTCGTCCATGCTGCGACGTGGTCAACCGCGGTGCCGCCATCTATGGCGACAAGATCTACTTCGGCACCCTGGACGCGCGGGTGGTCGCCCTGGATAAAAACACCGGCAAGGTGGTGTGGAACAAGAAGTTCGGCGACCACGCCGGCGGCTACACCATGACCGGCGCCCCAGTGCTGATCAAGGACAAGACCAGTGGCAAGGTGCTGCTGATCCACGGCAGTTCCGGCGACGAGTTCGGCGTGGTCGGGCAACTGTTCGCCCGCGACCCGGACACCGGCGAAGAAGTCTGGATGCGTCCGTTCGTCGAAGGCCACATGGGCCGCCTCAACGGCAAGGACAGCACGCCGACCGGCGACGTCAAGGCGCCCTCCTGGCCCGACGACAAGACCACCGAGACCGGCAAGGTCGAGGCCTGGAGCCACGGCGGCGGCGCACCTTGGCAGAGCGCCAGTTTCGATCCCGAGACCAATACCATCATCGTCGGCGCGGGCAACCCCGGCCCATGGAACACCTGGGCGCGCACGGCCAAGGACGGCAACCCTCATGATTACGACAGCCTCTACACCTCGGGCCAGGTCGGTGTCGACCCGAGCACTGGCGAGGTGAAGTGGTTCTACCAACACACGCCCAACGACGCCTGGGACTTCTCCGGCAACAACGAGCTGGTGCTGTTCGACTACAAGGACAAGAACGGCAAGGTGGTCAAGGCCACCGCCCACGCCGACCGCAACGGTTTCTTCTATGTGGTGGACCGCAACAACGGCAAGCTGCAGAACGCCTTCCCTTTCGTCGACAACATCACCTGGGCCAGCCACATCGACCTGAAGACCGGCCGCCCCGTGGAAAACCCCGGTCAGCGTCCGGCCAAGCCATTGCCCGGTGAGACCAAGGGCAAGCCGGTGGAAGTCTCGCCGCCCTTCCTTGGTGGCAAGAACTGGAACCCCATGGCCTACAGCCAGGACACCGGCCTGTTCTACGTCCCCGGCAACCAGTGGAAAGAGGAGTACTGGACCGAAGAAGTGAACTACAAGAAAGGCTCGGCCTACCTGGGCATGGGTTTCCGCATCAAGCGCATGTACGACGATCACGTTGGCAGCCTGCGGGCGATGAACCCCACCACCGGCAAAGTGGTGTGGGAGCACAAGGAACCGCTGCCGCTGTGGGCCGGCGTGCTGGCGACCAAGGGCAACCTGGTGTTCACCGGCACCGGCGACGGTTTCTTCAAGGCCTTCGATGCGAAAACCGGCCAGGAGCTGTGGAAGTTCCAGACCGGCAGCGGCATCGTCTCCCCGCCCATCACCTGGGAACAGGACGGCGAGCAGTACATCGGTGTGACCGTCGGCTACGGCGGCGCCGTGCCGTTGTGGGGCGGCGACATGGCCGAACTGACCAAGCCCGTGGCCCAGGGTGGCTCGTTCTGGGTGTTCAAGATTCCGAGTTGGGATAAGGCCACGGCGCAGAAGTAACTGCTCCAACCTGGGCTCCAACTCACCACCGGGCGGAGCCACACCACAATCCCCTGTGGGAGCGAGCCTGCTCGCGATAGCGCAGTGTCAGTCAATATCAATGCAGGCTGAACCACCGCGTTCGCGAGCAGGCTCGCTCCCACAGTTACCGAGTTCCCAGCCATGAAATATTTGCCTGTTGTACTCCTGCTGACCATTACCCATGCCAACGCTGACGACACCGAAACACCTCTGACCATCAACGGCTGCCTCATCGCCGAATCCAGCCAATGCCCCGGCGCCAATCTGCGTGGCGCAAAACTGGCGAACCAGGACCTGCGCAAAATGAACCTCAGCGGTGCCGACCTGCGCGATGCCGACCTGCGGCACGCGCGGCTGGACCTGGCCAACCTTGAGAAAGCCCAGCTACAGGGGGCCAACCTGACCCGCGCCAGCCTGCAACAAAGCAATCTGCGCCTGGCGGACTTCAGCGGCGCCACGCTCAAGGCGATCCAGGGTTGGGGCCTGTTCGCCCAGGGCGCGCAACTCCAGCGTGCCGACCTGACAGCGGCCTACCTGCAATTCGCTCGCCTGTCCGGCGCCCGCCTGCACGAGGCCAATCTGCAGGCGGCGGACCTGGAAATGGCCTGGCTGAGCAAGGCCGACCTCAAGGGCGCCGACCTGCGCGACGCCAACCTGCAGGAAGCCAAGCTCGGCGAAAGCAACCTGGAACAGGCCAACTTGAGCGGCTCTCGCCAGCATTATGGGAATTTCCAGGATGCGAATATGCAGGGGTGTACGGGGTGCCCTACTTCCTGGGATCAGTGAAGGCTCTGGAGCACATAAACCCTGTGGCGAGGGAGCTTGCTCCCGCTGGACTGCGAAGCAGTCCTCAA
The DNA here is from genome assembly GCF_059579345.1 of Pseudomonas sp. FSO-7. Taxonomy (NCBI): domain Bacteria; kingdom Pseudomonadati; phylum Pseudomonadota; class Gammaproteobacteria; order Pseudomonadales; family Pseudomonadaceae; genus Pseudomonas; species Pseudomonas sp. FSO-7. The sequence goes on from NZ_CM184193.1 coordinate 3,777,396, forward strand.
TAGGGTCAACTCAATGAACCTGATACACCGAGGTGCCGGTTTTTGGGGGCGCTTCGCACCCCAGCGGGAGCAAGCTCCCTCGCCACAGTGGATCGTCATCGCCTGGGCATGAGGGGTTTCAACCGGCCACCCGCACCACCCCCATATCGATCCCCAAATGCACCAGCTCGGCATGGGAGCTGACCCGCAACTTGCTCTTGAGCAGCGTCAGGTGGTTGGACACGGTCTTGGCGCTGATGCACAACTGTTCGGCGATGGTACGGGCCGGGGTGCCCTTGGCGAGCATGACGAAGATCTCCAGCTCCCGTTGGGTCATGCATTGCAGGCGCGGGTCGACAGCCTGCCGGGAGCTGGCGCAGGCCAGTTGCGTGGCCAGGGACTGTTCGATATAGGCATGGCCGGCCAGCACCCGGCGTACCGCTTCCACCAACACCTGGGGCGCCGAATTCTTGGTCAGGTAGCCCGCGGCGCCGGCGTCCAATGCCTGGCGCACCAGCGGCAGTTCGTCGTGCATGCTGAAGAACAACACCCGCAATTGCGGCAGGCGCTGGCGCAACCGGCGGGTGGTTTCCAGGCCGCTGATACCGGGCAGGCCGAAGTCCATGATCACCAGGTGAGGCACCTGTTCCTGCACCTGGCTCAATGCCTCTTCACCGCTGGCCGCTTCGCGGACCTGCAAGTCCGGCATCAGCACCCGCAACAGGCTGGCGTAGCCCTGCCGAACCACCGCATGGTCATCCACCAACAAAATGTTCATCACGCCTCCAAGGCAATATTCAAGGCCAGCGCCCAACCGGCGCCAGGCTGGCTGATGATGCGCAACTCACCGCCCAGGCTGCGCGCCCGTTCGGACATCGAGTGCAAGCCCACACCGGCGCGCGGTGGTTGTGTCGCACCGCGACCGTTGTCGCGCACCAGCAACCGTAGGCGCCCGGCGCGATGTTGCAGGCGAATCCGCACCTGCGTGGCGCCGGCATGCCGGGCAACGTTGGTCAGTGCTTCCTGCAATAAGCGATACAGGTGGGTCTTGTCCGGCCCGGACATAGGCGGCAGGGCTTCGTCGATCCGCAGCTGACAGGTGATGCCCTGGCTGGCCTGCCATTGCCCCGCCAACAGCCCGATGGCCTCGCATAACGGCAGGTGCTGCAACACCACCGGATACAAGTCATGCACCAGCGCCCGGAAACCCTGTTGCAAATGCTCGCAATGGTCTTCGAGCTGGCTGACGGTCTGCTCCAGCGCCAGCGGCTGATCCATCACCAGCCGCAACAGGCAGGCGCGAGCACGAATACCAGCCACGTATTGGCCCAGGTCGTCGTGCAGGGTCTGGGCCAGTTGGGTGCGCTCCTGTTCCTGCACGGCCAGCAAAGCCTGGGTGAGCCGGGCGTTATCGGCCTGGGCCTCGGCCAGGGCGGCGGTCATGCGATTGAAATGCCCCGCCAGTTGCTGCGCTTCCGGCACACCTTCAGTGCCCAGGCGCACCTGCAGGTCCCCGGCAGACACCTGACGCAGCGCCTGCAGCAACTCATCGAGCAAACGCATGCCCCGGCGGACCGCCCAGCGGATCGCCAGCAAGCTGAGCGACAACGCCAAGGCGCAGACGTACAACAGTTGCACCAATGAATCGATAATCTCGTCGATTTCGTCCCGCGGATCGACCGCAATCCACGCCCGTCGACCGTCAGGCAAATCCACCACCTGGGCTGCGGGGCCGTCGTCCAGTAGACGGCGGCCGAACCAGGCCTTAATCCCGTCTTCATCCGCCGGGAACCGTTCCCCAGGGGCCAGCCAACGGACCCGCACATGACGCAGGCTGCCGGTCAGCCGCGGCTGGAGACTGGCCGGGTCGCGCTCGGCGGTTTCACGCAGGTAATGCACCACCGACTCGGCCGATTGCAGCTCTCGTTTCACATCGGCCGTGGCCTGATGCAACAACAGGACGGCACAGGCCAGGGTGACCAGGGCGAAAAAGGCTGACACCCAGAGGTTGATGCGCCAGAGGGCTGACATGTTTAGTGGCCCATTGCCGGAATGAACTCGCACTCTATATGCACGCCACAGATCCCTTGTGGGAGCGGGCTTGCTCGCGAAAGCGGTGGGTCAGTTTGCATAGGTATCGACAGTACTGCCGCCTTCGCGGGCAAGCCCGCTCCCACAGGGGGTTGTGGGTGTTTGCAGGATTTGTACTTGCCAGGCAACCGATCCACCCCGATCAAACTCAGGATCAGCAAAAACGGCAGCAGCAGGGTCTTGAGAATCCGCATGGTCTGTCCGCTCCTGATCAATGACGTTGCCTTGCATCCTAAAACCCTGGCCTCCAAGGCGAGTTACTACCTTGGTACTGCCCCGGCGGTACTTTCTGCATATTTCCCCAGGGCCATCGCCTTCCTATGCTGGCGCTACCCGCAATGGAGGATGTCATGCGCCGGCTCGTCAGTTACGCCCTGGTTTTTCTGCTGGCAGCGGCAACCGCTCATGCGGGCGATGCCACGCCGCTGCAGGTGCGCATCGGCTACCTGGGTTATCGTCCCGACCCGGGGCCGCTGCTCTCCAATGTCATTGCCGAACCGGCCGATGCCGGGTTGCGTGGCGCTGAGTTGGCGATCGTCGACAGCAACAGCACCGGGCGTTTTCTCAAGCACGACTACCGCCTGGAAAGCGCCAGCGTCGACAGTCCCGAAGCTTTGCTCCAGGCCGCCCGTGTCCAGCACGACCAGGGCCTGCGGCTGTTCGTGGTCAACGCACCGGCCGCCAGCCTGCGCCAGCTCAGCGCCGCCCTGCCCGACAGCCTGCTGTTCAACGCCGGCAGCCCCGACGACAGCCTGCGCACCACCGACTGCCTGGGCAACGTGCTGCACAGCCTGCCCGACCGCGCCATGCTTGCCGATGCCCTGGTGCAGTTCAGCGTGGTGCGCAAATGGCAACGGGCCCTGCTGATCGTCGGCCAGACACCCGAGGACCAGGCCTATGCCGCCGCATTGCGCCGAGCCGTGAAACGCTTCGGCATGAAGATCGTCGCCGAGAAAGCCTGGCAGTTCGACAACGACCAGCGCCGCAGCGCCCAGGCCGACATGCCACTGTTCACCCAGACAGCCGAGTACGACGTGGTGCTGGTGGCCGACGAGCGCGGCGACTTCGGCGAATACCTGCCCTACCAGACCTGGTACCCACGTCCGGTGGCCGGCACCCAAGGGCTGACGCCCACCGGCTGGCACAAGACCGTGGAGACCTACGGCGCGGCGCAATTGCAAAAACGCTTCGAAGCCCTGGCCGGACGTTGGATGAACGACCGCGACTTCGCCGCCTGGATCGCCGTGCGCAGCATCGCCGCCGCCGTGAGCAAATTGCGCCAGGACGACCCGTTCGCCGTCCGCCAACTGGCCCTCGGCGACCAATTGCCCCTGGACGGTTTCAAGGGCCGCAAGCTCAGCTACCGGTCGTGGAACGGCCAACTGCGCCAACCGATTCCCCTGGTCCAACCCCGGGCGCTGGTAAGCACCTCGCCCCAGGACGGCTTCCTGCACCCTTCCAATGAAATGGACAGCTTGGGCTATGACCAGCCCGAAGTGAGCTGCCGTTACCCCTGATCGATAACAACAATAAGGAAAACCGCCATGCGCCGCTCCCTGCTCCAACCGGCCCAGTTGTGCAAAGCCCTCGCCCTGGGCGCTGCGTTGCTCGCCGCCGGCCCCGCGGCCGCCAGCATCGCCTGGGTCTCCAACGAAAAAGACAACAGCCTCAGCCTGATCGACATGCAAAGCCTGGACGTCATCGAGACCCTGCCGGTGGGCCAGCGCCCTCGCGGCCTGTTGCTGTCCCATGACAATCGCCTGCTGTACATCTGCGCCAGCGACTCGGACCGAGTCCAGGTGATGGACGTCGCCACCCGCAAGATCATCAAGGAACTGCCCTCCGGCAAGGACCCGGAACAGTTCGCCCTGCACCCCAACGACCGCTGGCTCTATGTGTCCAACGAAGACGACGCCCTGGTCACGGTGATCGACACCCAAACCTCCGAAGTGCTGGGCCAGATCGGCGTCGGTGTCGAGCCCGAAGGCATGGCCGTCAGCCCCGACGGCAAGTGGGCGGTCAACACCAGTGAAACCACGAACATGCTGCACTGGATCGACACCAGCACCCTGACCTTGGCCGACAACACCCTGGTGGACCAGCGGCCGCGCTTCGTCGAGTTCAATCGCGACGGTACACAGCTCTGGGCCTCGGCGGAGATCGGCGGGACGCTGACCATCCTCGACGTCGCCACCCGCCAGGTGCTCAAGACCCTGACGTTCCAGATCAAGGGGGTGCACCCGGACAAGGTGCAGCCGGTGGGCATCAAGCTCAGCGCTGACGGCAAGCTGGCGTTCGTCGCCCTGGGTCCGGCCAACCATGTGGCGGTGATCGACGCCAAGACCTTCGAAGTGCTGGATTACCTGCTGGTGGGCCGGCGGGTCTGGCAACTGGCGTTTACCCCGGACCAGAAGCAACTGCTGGCGACCAATGGCGTCAGCGGCGATGTCTCGGTGATCGATGTCGAGAGCCGCAAAGTGCTGAAGTCGGTGAAAGTCGGGCGCTATCCGTGGGGCGTGGTGGTCACGCCATGAACGCCCTGGAAGTCAGTGACCTGAGCTTTGCCTATGGTGCGCGCGAAGCCCTCAAGCAGATGAGTTTCAACCTCCCCGCCGGGCGTTTCGCCGCGCTGCTGGGACCCAACGGCGCCGGCAAGTCGACGCTGATTGCCCTGCTCACGCGCCTGTATGACCTGCAGCGCGGCGACATCCGCGTCGGCGGCCATTGCCTGCGAAAGTCACCGCGACCGGCCTTGCGCCAGTTGGGCGTAGTGTTCCAACAAAGCACCCTGGACCTGGACCTGAGCATCGAACAGAACCTGCGCTACCACCTGGCGTTGCACGGTTTTTCCCGGCGCCAGGGCAGCGCCCGCCTCGACGCCGAACTGACCCGCCAGCACCTGACCGAGCGCCGCCACGAGCGGGTGCGCGACCTCAATGGCGGCCATCGGCGTCGGGTGGAAATCGCCCGCGCCCTGCTCCATGAACCGCGCCTGTTGCTGCTGGACGAACCCAGCGTCGGCCTCGATCCGACCAGCCGCCTCGCCCTCGGCCTGCACATCCGGCAACTGTGCAGCGAACAGGGCATCAGTGTGCTCTGGACCACCCACCTGCTGGACGAAGTGCAACCCAGCGACGACCTGTTGATCGTGCACCAGGGCCGCCTGGTCGCCAGCGGCCAGGCCGATGCGGTGAGCCTGGAACACGGTGGCACCCTCGGTTCGGCTTTCACTCATTTGACCGCCTCGGGAGTCCGGCCATGAACGCGTATTGGCACTGTTTCAGCGGCATCGTGGTGCGCGAATGGCTGCGCTTCGTGCTGCAACGCACCCGGCTGCTCAGCGCCCTGGTCCGACCACTGTTGTGGCTGCTGGTGTTCGCCGCCGGTTTTCGCGCGGCATTGGGCATCGCCATCATCGCGCCGTACGACACCTACATCCCCTACGAGGTGTACATCGTGCCGGGTCTGGCCTGCATGATCCTGTTGTTCAACGGCATGCAGGGCTCGCTGTCGATGGTCTACGACCGGGAAATGGGCAGCATGCGCGTCCTGCTCACCAGCCCCCTGCCCCGGGCGTTCCTGCTGGCGAGCAAGTTGCTGGCGACGTCGCTGATCTCGCTGTTGCAGGTCTATGCCTTTCTCGCCATCGCCTGGCTGTACGGCATCCAGCCACCGGCCATGGGCCTGCTGCTGGCCTTCCCGGTCCTGCTGCTGGTGGCCTTGATGCTCAGCGCCCTGGGCCTGTTGCTGTCCAATGCCATCCGGCAACTGGAGAACTTCGCCGGGGTGATGAATTTCGTGATCTTCCCGCTGTTCTTCCTGTCCTCGGCGCTGTACCCGCTGTGGAAAATGCAGGAAGCCAGCCCGTGGCTGTACTGGCTCTGCGCGGTCAGCCCGTTCACCCATGGCGTGGAATTGGTGCGTTTTGCGCTGTATGAGCAGTTCAACCTACTGGCGATGGCGGTGTGCGTGGGATTGACCCTGGTGTTCGCGTTGTTGGCGGTGTGGACGTTCAACCCGCAGCATGCGGCGTTGCGCAAGGCCAGTTGAGGCTGCCCCCATCCCAATATCCCTGTGAGTAGAGACCTGTGGGAGCGAGCAAGCTCGCTCCCACATGGGTATCCACAAGGGTTCAGCGCAGGGCCCATGGCTCAAATTACTACTTTAGTACCGGTTTTCCTGTCTATGGTCGCATTCACAAGACCTCGACCCTGGCATGTAATGGGCGCATAACAAAAAGGATAAATCCTATGCCCCGTTTGCTGGCGATCCTCTTGCTGGGCCTGGCGCTGAATGTCGCCCAGGCCGAGACCGCGCTGTTTTCGGCGCAAGGCTATCGCATCGCCCAATACCGCAGCCCGACGCCCGCCACGATCGACGGCGCCCAGACCCTCGACACCCAGGCCCTGCAACGCCTGCTCGGCCAAGCCCAACCCCCGCTGCTGATCGACGTTTATCGGCGTCCGTGGGTCCAGGGGCGTTTCATCGACAACGAACCCCATGCCAACCTCCCCGGCAGCCTGTGGCTGGCCAATACCGGTGACGGCGATCTCGACCCGACCTGGCAGGACTACTTCAGCCATCACCTGCGCACGGCCACCGGCGGACGGCTGGATCGACCGCTGGTCTTTTATTGCCGCGCCGATTGCTGGTTGAGTTGGAACGCGGTAAAACGCGCCGCTGCCATGGGCTATAAGCAAGTGTACTGGTATCGCGATGGCCTCGATGCCTGGGAGGCGGCCAACCTGCCCCTGCAAGCGGCCCGGCCCGAACCCTTCCCCTGATTTTGCTAAGAAATGCGCGCAACTGCCCTGCCCCACACGACAATAACGAGGTGAATGGCCATGTATAAAATCCTGATAGCCGACGATCACCCACTGTTTCGCGAAGCCATCCACAACGTCATCAGCGACGGTTTTCCGGGCAGTGAGGTCATGGAGACCGCCGACCTGGACAGTGCCCTGGCATTGACTGCCGAGCACGACGACCTGGACCTGATCCTGCTGGACCTGAACATGCCCGGCATGCACGGGCTCAATGGCCTGATCAACCTGCGCAACGAGGCACCGACCATCCCCGTGGTGATCGTCTCCGCCGAGCAGGACAAGCAAGTGGTATTGCAGGCCATCACCTATGGCGCGGTGGGGTTCATCACCAAATCCTCGCCGCGCTCGCAGATGACCGACGCCATCGAGCAGATCCTCAACGGCAACGTGTACCTGCCACCCGACATCATCCGCACGCAAAAAAGCCCGATGGGCCGCCGCCTGAACGAAACCCCGGCGTTCCCGCCGGAACTGCTCCAGGCCTTGACTCGCAAGCAACTGCTGGTGCTCGAACGCATGACCAAGGGCGAGTCGAACAAGCAGATCGCCTACACCCTGGACATCGCCGAAACCACGGTCAAGGCTCACGTCTCGGCGATCCTGCGCAAGCTCAATGTGCACAACCGGGTGCAGGCGATCCTCAGTGCCGGAGACATTGATTTCGGGGCTTATTTGCGGCGTTGAGGCGCACAACCCTGTGGCGAGGGAGCTTGCTCCCGCTGGGGCGCGAAGCGGCCCTAAACCCTGACAACTCGATATGCCAGACAGACCCTGGGGGCTGCTTCGCAGCCCAGCGGGAGCAAGCTCCCTCGCCACAAAAAGCGGTTCGGCTCAATGGTTCTGGGGTTGGCCCAACAGATGACTCATCGCAATCTTGAGCTTCATCGGCCGCACCGGCTTGTGCATCAGGGTGTGGCCGCGCTCGCGGATCTGCTGCTTGAGTTCGTTGCTGTAGTTGGCGGTGATCATCATGGCCGGGATCGGTGAGGCCCGGCGGGCATTGATCCGGGCCACGGCGTCCACGCCGTTCTGATCGTGGTCCAGGTGATAATCGGCGATCAGCAGGTCGGCCTCGGTGTGGTAGTTGTCCACCTGGCGGGCCAGGTCCTGTTCCGACAGCGCGGTCACCACCCGGCAACCCCAGCCTTCCAGCAAGGTGCGCATGCCGGCGCAGATCGCCGCATCGTTATCCAGCACCCAGACCCGTGCTCCGCGCAGGCGCTCGACCATCGGCTCGCTCATGTCCAGGCACGGCAACGGCTTGGGCGCGGTGGCGCTCAGCGGCACGTCGATGGCGAACATCGAGCCCTTGCCCGGCCATGAGCGCACCTGGATCCGGTGCCCGAGGATCCCGGCGATTTTCTCGACAATCGCCAGGCCCAGGCCCAGCCCACGGTCCTGGTTCGGACGCTGGACGTCGCCGCGCTTGAATTCCTGGAATATCTCCTCAAGACGGTTCTCGGCAATGCCGATGCCGCTGTCCCAGACCTGGATCGACACCCGCTGGCGATGTCGGCGGCAGCCCAGTACCACTCGCCCGCTGGGGGTGTAGCGAATGGCATTGCTCAGCAGGTTGCGCAGGATCCGCGCGAGCAATTGCATGTCGCTGCGCACCAGCACCGAACAGCCGACAAAGTGCAACTCCAGCCCTTCGCTGCGGGCGATCTGGGCGTATTCAGCGGCCAGGTTGTCCAGCAACTCGCTGAGGCCGAACGGCGCGACATCGGCCTTGATCACCCCGGCGTCCAGCTTGGAGATGTCCACCAGGGTGCCCAACAGGTTCTCCACGTCCTGCAGCGAATTGCTGACGTTGCGCACCAGTTGCGCGTTGGCAACCGGCTCGCGGCGCTCAAGCAAGGCACTGGTGAACAGTCGGGCGGCGTTGAGCGGTTGCAGCAGGTCGTGGCTGACCGCTGCGAGGAATTTGGTCTTCGACAGGTTGGCCTGCTCGGCCTCGCGCTTGGCCTCCCGCAGGCGCAACTCCACCCGGCTGCGCTCGTCGATCTCGCGCAGCAACTGGTCGTTGAGGGTGGTCAGTTCGGCGGTGCGTTCCTGGACCCGCTGTTCCAGGTTCTGGTAAGCCTGGTGCAAGGCCTCGGCGGTGCGACGGCGTTCGGTGATGTCACGGATCAGCACGAAAATTCCGACCACTTCGCCATTGGCCAAACGGTTCGGCACGTAGGAGCGCAGCATGTAGCGCTCCTGGTTGTTGATATTGGTCTCGGCGAATTCGAACGTCACGCTCTCACCCGCCAACGCCCGGGCCACGTAGGCCTCCAGGCGCTGGTAATGCTGCTCGCTATGGGCTTCGCGCAGGCTCTGGCCGAGCATCACGCCACGGGGCCAGCAGTACCACTGCTCGTAGACCTTATTGGTGAATTCGTAGACCAGGTCGGCGTTGAGGTAGGCGATCAGCGCCGGCACATGATCGGTGATCAGGCGGATCCAGCGCTCGCTTTCGCTCAGGGCCTCGGCGTGCTGGTAGCGCTCGGTGATGTCGGTGAAGGTGTTGACGTAGCCGCCGGTGGGCAACGGATGCGTGCGAATCTCCAGGACCCGGCCATCGGACAGGCGCTGCTCACATTCGTGGATCAGCCGGCCGTTGCTGTCACGGCTGGCCGGGGTCAGTAGCTGCAGCTCGCTGTCGGCGATCACTTCGTTGAAGGGCCGGTGGGCCGCCACTGGCGCCAGGCCGCTGAGTTCAAGGAAGCGCCGGTTCCACAGCTCCAGCACGCCTTGGGCGTTGACCATCGCCACGCCTTGGGACAGGTTGTCCACCGCCCGCTGCAACAGGTGGGATTTCTGCGCGATGGCCTGCTCGCGGCGCACGGTTTCGCTGAGCTTGACGTCGGTGATGTCGGTAAACAGGATCACCCGTCCACCTTCCTGAGTCGGCCGTTCGCTGACTTGCAACCAACGCCCGTTCTGCAAGCGATACAACACGTGCTCGTCGGCCTGGCCGCGGGGTTCTTCGCTGAACAACCCGTTGGCGGTCATCAAGCGCTTGACTTCGGAAAGGCGCATCCCGGCGATGATCCGCACCCGGCTGTTGGCCCAGAAGGCCTTGAAGCGACTGTTGAACAGGACGATGCGTTGTTGCTCGTCGAACAGCACAAACGCGTCGGAGATGCTTTCGATGGCGTCGATCAGGTGCCGGTGGGCGGTTTCCGCCCGCAACCGCGCCTCGCCCAGCAAGTGATTGCCTGCCTTGAGTTCGGCCATGGCCTGGTTCAGGGCATCGGTGCGCTCGCGCACCTGCTCGGCCAGCACCACCGAATGCTGGAACGCCGCATAGGGGTCGTTGCCCCGCGTCACGCCGGACTCCACCCGCTCGATCAGCGCTTCGTTGATGCGCCGCAACTTGCGGTTTTCGTGCTGCAGGCTGGCGAGCTGGGCTTGCAGCTCAGCGATGGCCGGGGACGCGATGTCGGGCAATGGCAACTCCGGTGAACGTCTGGTTGATGTGCATGCCATTGAACTGTTCTCCATAGGTGTTGAACCCCATCACCCGTTGTTCGCGCAGAAACTGGCCGATCTGCTCCAGGCCGCCGCGATCTTCCAACTCCAGGCGCCTGAGGAAGCAATCGCAGCCGATGGTCAGCAGCAAGTCGCCGAGGCGCGCCTGCAAGCCGTCGAACAGCGTTTGCAGGTTGTGCAGCAAGGGACCGGGGGTCATCGCGGTCAGGACGATACCGTTCTCCACCGCACAGTAGAAACTCAGGCTCAGGTCCGGGTGCACCTGCTGGATCGCCCGTACGTAGTACTGGTCATTGATACGCACCGCCAGGGGATGGGCGGCGAAGACTCGATAGTCGAGGGCGCTCACCGGCACGCCGATGTGCCGGGCGTATTCTTCGGCAGCGGGCTCGGCGTTGAGCTCATAGACCCGTCGCAAAGCACTGTCGGCGCCAGTCACCACCAGTTTCTCTTCCCTGGGCAGGATGTGATGGGTGGTGAAGACTTCGAATTCCAGCCAGGTGTTGATCAGCACCACCACCGCCGCGCCACTGTGGAATTGGCCTTCGAAGTAGACGTGGGTGTGGGTCAGGTAGTTGTCATCACCGGCCGAACCGCCGAAATGCGGGATGTCCCCCAGGGCGGCGCTCAAGGCTGCCAACACCATTTCCTCGCGGCTGGACAGGCCATCGAGCAGGGTCAAGGCGAAACTGTGGCCCTTGATCGGCGCCAGGGCGTTGCTGCGGCAGCCGCTCGCCAGGCGCTCGACCATTTGCTGGGCGTCGATCAGGCTGAAGTGTTCCATTTCGCCGATCAGTTCGGCGGCAATGGAAAAGTGCCGATGATCGAACCCCACCGCCGTCACGCAATTGCGGCCGTAACCCTGGGTGGTGATTTCACCGGCACTGGTACAGCCCACCAGGCGAATCCCGCCAAAACTCTGGGACAACGCCTGGCCCAGGGCTGGCAAGTCGTATTCGGCGGAACAGAAAAACAGCACGAACCCCAGGTGCGGGTGCAACAACTGCCGCGCCAGCGCCTGGGCCACCTGCTGGACATCGCTCGCCTGGGACATGGCGCTCACCACACCTTCGCTCTGGGCCTGCTGCATCGTCGCCTCCGGCGGGTGCGTGATAGGAGCCCTGAGTGTACGAAGCCGCGCCGGGCCGACGAATGCTACTTGGGTAGTGGGTGGACGCTTCCATGGGATGAGAAGGTTGATGCGCACAGCGGCGCCACCCGCCTCCACATCGTTGATATGGAATACCTGTGTGGCGAGGGAGCTTGCTCCCGCTGGGGTGCGAAGCGCCCCCCATGAAGCTGACTAGAGCAACCTGACACACCGCGGAGCCTGGCTTTAGGGCTGCTGCGCAGCCCAGCGGGAGCAAGCTCCCTCGCCACAAAAGCAGTTCAGCAGTGTGTCAGGGGCTATCTGTTCAGCGCAAACCATAGGAATAGAGGCGGCCGTCATTACTGTCGTACCAATTGCCGTTGGCCCAGAACACCCGATCCTGCGCCGGTTGAAAACCGAGGATGCCCAGGTAGCCGCCGATGGCGAGGCGCTGCCAGGAGCGGCCCCAATCCTTGGAATAGAACACGGCATTGGCGGAGATGTTCGCGTCCGACCACCCGTAGAGCCAGCGCGGTGGATGGTGGTGGCTGGTGGTGTTGATCAGCAGGGTGTCTTGCCCCATCCAGAAATTGCTACCGCGCACCTGGCTGTCCGATGCCAGGGGGGCAAACACACTGGGCAGGTTACCCAGGGTCGTCCAGATCAGCGCGGCGGTGTCCAGTTCGGCGACAACATCTTGCCCGCGTTCCCCCTGGTCAATCAGCCCCATCACCCGCCCGGCATCGTTCTGTAGCAGCTTGCTCACGAACAGGTTGTCGTCACGCTGCCTATCCACCACCTGCCACTGCCCTGCCTTGGCCTGCAACCGGGCCCGTGTCGTGACGTTGACCGCGATATTGTGGCTGACGCCATCGGGATGGCTGCCCCAGAAGCGTTGGGACACCCAGATGAAGGCCGTCTGTGCGTCCAGTTGCAGGACATTGCTCTTGATTTCCCCGTGCTCGCCTGCGCTCGTGCCCCAGTCAGTGATGTCAGGACGTTTGCCGTGGGCGTATTCGGCGGACACCAGCAGCGACTCGGACGCCATGATCGGCGAGCTGGTCGTCCCCCAATCAGCCGAGTAAAAGACACCGGTGGAAACGGCACTCGGCTGCTCTTCTTGGTTGCCTTCTTCCGCCACGCCAGGCTGGCCCACGGCCCAGACTTCATTCGCGCCGTGGAAATACGGAACCAGGCTCCAGGCCAAGGCATCGGCCTCGGGAAACCAACCCTTGGTCAACCAGGTCCAGTGTTGACCTTGATCGTCGCTGCGAAGGACCACGGTCTGATCGGGCTCCTGGGTATTGGCCGTTTCAGGCCGACGCAGGCCCGTGAGCAGGAACACACGGGTCCCGTCGGGGCTGGCCACCAGACAAGCGGTGCCGCTGACATGGGCCACGAGCTGAAATCGCCCCTGGGCATCCAGGCGGGAAATGAACGAGGTTTCCGTTTCGGCACGGGAGAACAACTGGGCAAAGGTCCCGGGCGTCTCCGATTCTTCAGGCTTGGCGGGCTTGCCATAGACCAGCGCATCCAGGTCCACGACGTCAGCGGACGGCTCAAGCGCCAGGGCCTCTTCCTCCAGGCGCCCCACCAGCCAAGTCCCCTGCGGTGTCACCGTCACGCCCGTGCAATACTGGGTCATCGCCCGCAAGCGGGTATCCTTCACGGTGCCCACTTGCTGCTGATCGGGGCTGGCGCCGCCCCATTCCAGCTTGGCACTGGTGAGCATCCACATGTACCACAGCGCGGCGCCGGCCAGCAGAGCGACAAACAATCCAGGGAGCAGTTTTGAACGAGGCATGGGGAGCTCCGTATCCAGGGAAAAACTGCGAAGCTTTTCTCATCTCTTTTGTCCAGAGTAAATTTTTATCGCACGAGAATGGACGAACCCGGTCGCATAATTATCAACGCTGTGACTCAGGTTCCATTCTCCCCTTGACGCTGCCTCACCTGAAAGCCCCAACGCGTTAAGCAGACGCCCACAAGGAACGCTCCATGCCCGCAAGCTCCGGCCCCGCCTCTTCATTGCCTCAAGCCACCGGTTTCGTCCGGGTGCGCGGCGCCCGCGAACACAACCTCAAGAATGTCGACGTGGACATCCCTCGCGATGCCCTGGTGGTGTTCACCGGCGTGTCAGGCTCCGGCAAGTCATCGCTGGCCTTCTCCACGCTCTATGCCGAAGCCCAGCGGCGCTACTTCGAATCCGTCGCGCCTTATGCGCGACGCCTGATCGACCAGGTGGGCGTACCGGACGTGGACAGCATCGAGGGTCTTCCGCCGGCAGTCGCCTTGCAGCAACAACGCGGCACCCCCAGCGCACGCTCATCGGTGGGCAGCGTCACCACCCTGTCGAGCCTGATTCGCATGCTCTACTCCCGCGCCGGCAGCTACCCGGCCGACCAACCCATGCTCTACGCCGAGGACTTCTCGCCCAACACGCCCCAGGGCGCCTGTCAGGAATGCCACGGTCTGGGGCGGGTCTATGAAGTGACCGAGGCGTCCATGGTGCCGGACCCATCGCTGACCATCCGTGAACGCGCCGTGGCTGCCTGGCCCATGGCCTGGCAAGGTCAGAACCTGCGGGATATCCTGGTGACCCTGGGGTATGACGTCGACATCCCCTGGCGCGACCTGCCGAAAAAGCAGAGGGACTGGATTCTCTTCACTGAAGAAACCCCTACCGTTCCCGTCTACGCCGGACTGACGCCGGCCCAGACCCGCGCCGCCCTCAAGCGCAAGCTCGAACCCAGTTACCAGGGCACGTTCAGCGGCGCCCGGCGCTACCTGCTGCACACCTTCATGCATTCCCAAAGCGCCCAGATGCGCAAACGCGTGGCGCAATACATGCGCGCCAGCCCCTGCCCGCTGTGCGAGGGCAAGCGCCTCAAGCGCCAGGCGCTGACCGTGACCTTTGCCGGCCTGGACATCGCCGAGCTGTCGCACCTGCCACTGCTCGAACTGGCCGAAGTGCTCAAGCAGGTCCTGGCCCCCGACTACCTTGCACAGGCCGAAGAAACGGGAGAAGTCCTCAGCCACCGGCAAACCCGGGCGGCCCGCGAACAACGTGCCGCCAGAGGCGAGAAGCCCCACGCCGGCGGACCCGACGCACGCCACACACCCAACCTCTCTCTGGAGAAACGCCTGGCCGCCCAGCGCATCGCCGCCGAGTTGCTGGAACGGATCGTCACGCTGATCGACCTGGGCCTCGGCTACCTCGCCCTGGAGCGCAGCACGCCGACGCTGTCCTCCGGCGAGCTGCAACGCCTGCGCCTGGCGACCCAACTCAACTCCCAGTTGTTCGGCGTGATCTACGTGCTGGATGAACCCTCCGCCGGCCTGCACCCGGCTGACAGCGAAGCGCTGTTTGGCGCCCTGCAACGCCTCAAGGCAGCGGGCAACTCGGTGTTTGTGGTCGAGCATGACCTCGATACCATGCGCCGCGCCGACTGGCTCATCGACGTAGGCCCGGACGCCGGCGAACAAGGCGGGAAAGTCCTCTACAGCGGTCCGCCGGCAGGCCTGGGCCAAGTGCCTGAATCACGCACCCGCGCCTACCTTTTTGGTGAAAAACACGCCGCGACACACCGCCCGCGAGCGCCCAGGGACTGGCTGCGCCTGGAAGGCATCACCCGCAATAACCTTGACAACCTGAGCGCAGCCTTCCCGTTGGGCTGCTTCACCGCCGTGACCGGCATTTCTGGCTCAGGCAAATCCAGCCTCGTCAGCCAGGCCCTGCTGGATCTGGTCGGCGCCCACCTGGGTCAGGCCAGCCCCAACGCCGAACCCGACGAACAAAGCCTGGAAGACGAACCCGTGCAAACCAGCGCTGGGCGCATTACCGCAGGGCTCGACGCGGTCAAGCGGCTGGTCCAGGTGGACCAGAAGCCCATCGGCCGCACGCCGCGCTCCAACCTCGCCACCTACACCGGATTGTTCGATCATGTGCGCAAACTGTTCGCCGGGACCGAGCAGGCACAGGCGCTGGGGTTCGATGCCGGACGGTTTTCCTTCAACGTCGCCAAGGGACGCTGCGAGACCTGCGAAGGTGAAGGTTTCGTCAGCGTGGAGTTGTTATTCATGCCCAGCGTGTACGCCCCCTGCCCCACCTGCCACGGCGCGCGCTACAACCCGCAGACCCTGGAAGTTCGCTGGCAGGGCCTGGACATTTCCCAGGTGTTGCAACTGACCGTGAACCAGGCACTCGAGGTGTTTGCCGAGCAAGCGGCGGCCCGGCGCTCATTGCAAGTGCTACAGGATATCGGACTGGGCTACCTGCGCCTGGGCCAACCGGCCACGGAGCTGTCCGGCGGCGAAGCCCAGCGGATCAAGCTGGCGACAGAACTGCAGCGCAAGGCTCGTGGCGCAACCTTGTATGTGTTGGACGAGCCGACCAACGGGTTGCATCCCCAGGACGTGGATCGCTTGCTGGTGCAGTTGAATCGCCTGGTGGAAGAAGGTCATACGGTGGTTGTGGTGGAACATGACATGCGGGTGGTGGCGCAGAGTGACTGGGTCATCGATATCGGCCCGGGGGCTGGCACCCAGGGCGGAAACGTGGTGGTTTGCGGGGCTCCGGAGACTGTGGCGAAATGCCGGGAGAGTCGAACGGCAGGGTTCCTGAAAAGGGCTTTGCAGCTTGAAAGTTGAAGGTCCAGCTCCGAATTGTCAGGCGCCCTGGCGTCAATATCGGCCCATATTCAGGCGAAATGCACCTGGGATGCGATATTGAAAAGCATGCTGCAAGCGAACAATCCAATCACCAAAGAGATGGCTCGATTCAAAAATCGTCCAGATACAATCGCGTGAAATTTTCGGCCACAAAAAGCGCCAGCCGCAATCCACACTAGCCCTACCGGAAAAACAATGGCTGAGAATAGCAACATGAATGACAGCCAGTTATCCAGCGACAAGAACGTACCCGCCGGCGCAACGAAGGAAACAAAAAACAACCCTTTTGGATTGGTCAACGTTGCCACAAACAGATCCGGAACGGTAATACCCGTAGCGGCACCAGACGCCTCATTTGTGACCGAGAGCCAAAGCTTGAAGGAAATATGAAACAAAAAGCACACGGCAAAAATCTTGGTGGCAATCACCACCCACGAGTGTTCAGCAATGAGCAGATCAATGAACACCCCCCACATCGTCGTCTGAATAACGTACGCCAACCACTCGGCTGTGACGAAACGCATCGAACGCGCATTGAGCCCTCGACTCACACCGACCTGTAACAACAATGAGTTCGTCGGCCCAGGAACCAACAATACGGCCAACAACGAAAGCGCAACATAATCCATAGAATTTTCCATACCAGAAGCCCGCACGGCGAACGTTCAGGGGCAGGTCAATCCATTACCGTTGCAGCCCCAACGCCGATTACAACGCGCACTTTACACTGCGGCGGCAAGACGATGGTGGTCAAACATTCATCGTCCATCTCCCAGATGCCGGATACAGGATGGTCCTGGCGGGACGAAATCGACCTCTGTGGCGAGGGAGCTTGCTCCCTCGCCACAAGAGCAATGCGCCGTGTCCGTTGGCATCAGACCGTGCGCGAATACTGAACCGTCTGGTCCGCACCCAGGTACGCGTCGAACGCCATGGCCACGTTGCGCATCATCAATTGGCCCTGGGGCAACAGCACCAGCGCGTCGTCGCGAATGTCCAGCAACCCGTCGCGCACCAGCTCCTGGAGCCGGTCCAGGGCATCGGCGAAGTAGTCGCCAAATCGAATGCCGTGGGCGCTGTCGATCCGGTCGAAGTCGATGCGCCCATGGCACATCAGTTCGCTGATGACCTCACGCCGCAGTCGATCGTCGTCGCTCAACCGATAGCCGCGCTGCACCGGCAACAAGCCTTGATCCAGCCGGGCGTAATACTGGGAAAGCTCCTTGACGTTCTGGTTGTAGCTGTCACCCACCTTGCCGATCGACGACACCCCCAGGCCAATCAGGTCGCAATCGGCGTGGGTGGAATAACCCTGGAAATTGCGCTGCAGGGTGCCCTGGGCGCGAGCACGCACCAGTTCGTCATCCGGCAGGGCGAAGTGGTCCATGCCGATGTAGACGTAACCGGCTTCGGTCAGGCGATGGATGGTCAGTTCCAGCAGCTCCAGCTTGCGCTCGGGCGGTGGCATGTCTTCGGGACGGATCATCCGCTGCGCCCGTACCCGTTGCGGCAGGTGGGCGTAGCTGTAGGCCGCGATCCGGTCCGGACGCAGGGCGACGATCTTGCTCAAGGTGACATCGAAACTGGCGATGGTCTGCAACGGCAGGCCATAGATCAGATCGACGCTGACGGACTTGAAGCGCGCCTGGCGCGCGGCCTCCACCAGCTCGACGACCTGGGCCTCGCTTTGCACCCGGTTGACGGCAACCTGCACCTGGGCATCGAAATCCTGGACGCCGAAACTCAGGCGATTGAACCCCAGCTGACGCAGGCCTTGGATCTGTTGCGCATCGATGGTCCGCGGATCGACCTCGATGGAAAACTCATGGGCGTCGCAGTCGTCCATGTCGAACGACTGGTGCAGGCAGTCCATCAGGTCCGCCAGTTGCCCATGGGTCAGGTAAGTCGGCGTGCCTCCGCCCAAATGCAGCTGGGTCAGTTTGCGCGAGCGGTCGAACAAGGCCGCCTGCAGGGCTATTTCCCGCTTGAGGTAGGTCAGGTATTCGGCGGCACGATGGGGCTTGCGGGTGATGATCTTGTTGCACGCACAGTAATAACAGAGGCTCTGGCAGAACGGGATGTGGATGTACACCGACAACGGCTTGGGCAGCGCAGCCGCGTGACTGCGCTGGGCGGCCTGGCGGTATTCGTCCATGGCGAAAGCCTGGTGGAACTGCGGGGCGGTCGGATAGGAGGTGTAGCGCGGTCCCGGGCGGTCGTATTTCTCCACCAGGGCACGATTGAAACCGGAGGCAGTCTTCATGAGGGGTTCAACTTTTCGAAAGCGTGTGGGCTGGCGTCATCCGATACCGGGTCGAACAGGTTGCAGATCGCGTCCACGTTCAAGCGCCCGGCGGGCAGGATGCCGATGAATCGGCTCGACAGTTCGATCAATCCCTGGTCATGCAACGCTTCCAGCAACGGCCAGACGGACGCGAAGTGTTCGCGAAACACCAGGCCGAAACGCGCCTCGATGGTCGGAATATCCAGCTCCAGGTCACAGGACAGCTGTTCCGTCACGCTCGCTCTGATCTGGTCCTGCGCCTCACAGCGCCAGCCACGGCACACCGGCAACTGCCCGGCGTCCAGCTGCCGGCAATAGTGAAGCAGGTCGTCGGTGTTCTGTACGTACAGGTGCTCGATCTGCGTGATGGCCGACAAACCGAAGCCCACGTGATCACAGCAACCGTGACGGGTAAAACCCTGGCAATTGCGATGCAGGCGTCCGTGTTCCTGGGCCACCGCCAGGTCATCGTCCGCCCTGACGAACTGGCCCAGGCCGATGTAGTGATAACCGGCACCGATCAATTGTTCGCAGCAGATGCGCCGCATGGCGTCATTGTCGGCCGGGCTGCAAAAGGTGCCAGCCAGCCCGGCGCTCTTCGAGCGATACCGATAAGGCGCGCGGGCATAGTCGAAAATGTGCAAGCGGTCCGGTTCCAGTTCGATCAGCGTCGCCAGTTTCAGGGCAAAACTGCTGGGCGTCTGCCAGGCGTGGCCGTAGCCCAAATCGATGTTGATGGAGCGAAAACCAAACGTGCGCGCCGCATCGATCAGCGAATGGATCGGGGCCGGATTCTGGTAGCAATCGACCGACAGCTCGCTGTCGACGCCAATGTCGGGCACGCCGATGCTGACATGAGTGAAGCCTTGGTCGCGGATCAGGCCCATGGTCGACCAGTCGGTGTGATGCAGGTCCACCTCGATGCTGTGATCGGCGCCGTCGTACTCGCTGAAGTCGAAGCGCTTGCGCAGATCGCTCATCAGTTTCTGCAAGTGAGCGATCACCGGTGTACCGCCGGTCAGGCAAAACTGCTCGACCCGCCGCCCTGCTCCCAGGTGGCAACCGACCAAGCCCATTTCATACGCCAGACGTTGCAGATAGCCCTCGATCTCGCTGCATCGGCAGTCGCTGGCAAGAGGCGAACACGACGCCAGCCGCAAACGCGAAGGCAGGTGCACCGCCACGGATAGGGGCCGCCGTTTCTGGCGGCTGATGCGCAAGCCTCGCAGCAGGTCGAGGGACCCAATGCCAGCGTGGAATCTACGCGTACCGACCGGACAATCGAAATCAGCCACCACAGGGGCACGTCCCGAGGGGCGTTCACCGAGGGTATGGAACGGGTCGAACATGACAATCTCCGAGTGGCGGTACGGGGGCAGTTTGCGCGCTAACCCGTTAGGCCACCTTGACCTGTATCAAGCGCCCCGCCCCCGCCGCCAGCGCTTACCAGGTGACGTAGAACATGGCCTTGGCCAGCAGCACGATCGCCACCATGTGCAAGAACACGCTGACATGGATGATGTGCACGTAGCGGGCGTTCATGCGCCCGCTGCGAAACAGCCACATGGCCCAGAAGAAATGCCCCAGCACACTGCCCGCCAACAGGATCTTCAGCCCCAGCAGCACACCGAAGGACGACTGCGACGGCGACGACAACGCCGGCCAATAGCGCAGCCAGACCATGCCGCCACCCGCGCCGAACAACACCAGCAGCACCCACGGCATCAACTGCCGGGCGCGCCGGCTGATGCCTTGTTCCAGCAACACCATGACCTTGGCGGGCAGTTGCTTGCGGATGCTTTCCAGGAACAGGACCTCGAAGAACACCGTGCCGATGAACACCAACGCGGCAAACAGATGCAAGGTCAGAAACAGCGGATAACTCATGAGCGTCCTCGGCCGCCCCTTTCAGCGGGGCGATGATCTGGTCGAGGGTATCGCGCGGTCCCTGAAGCGGGGTTGATGCCAATCAAGGAAACCGTATGTCCGCCCCACCACCAAACCCTGTGGGAGTGAGCTTGCTCGCGATAGCGTCGGGTCAGTGGCATCAATGGCGACTGATACACCGCTATCGCGAGCAAGCTCGCTCCCACAAAGGGCGTCGTCAGCGCTAAGAAAGCGTCAACAGAACGTTATTCCAGCCCATCCCCACACAACCGCTGATCAGTTAGTCCGGCTTTTTGACACTTTCCCCGATATGCGGTCACAACTTTTGCGCTCCGCTGGGTCATAACACGAAGGTCGTCGATGGAATGTTGACGTCTACCGAGGTTAAAGCCTGATACGGAGATAAGCTCATGATTTTCAACGTACAAAATTTTGGCGCCAAAGGAGATGGCATCACCGACGACACGGCAGCCATCCAGAGTGCGATTGATGCGGCGGCTGCGGCCGGCGGTGGGCAGGTGTACATGCCCAGCGGCACCTATATCGTTTCCGGTGGTGAGGAACCTTCCGACGGCTGCCTGATGCTCAAGAGCAACGTCTACCTGTACGGCGACGGCATGGGCGACACCACGGTCAAGCTGGCCGATGGCTCCGACACCAAGATCACCGGCATCATCCGCTCGGCCTATGGCGAGGAAACCCACGATTTCGGCGTCAGCAACCTCACCATCGACGGTAACCGCGACAGCACTACCGGCAAGGTCGACGGCTGGTTCAACGGCTATATTCCCGGCGAAGAAGGCTACGACTCCAACGTCACCCTCGACAGCGTCGAGATCAAGGATTGCTCCGGGTACGGTTTCGACCCCCACGAGCAGACCGTCAACATGGTCATCAAGAACAGCGTGTCCCACGGCAACGGCCTGGACGGATTCGTCGCCGACTTCCTCAGCGACAGCACCTTCGAAAACAACATCGCCTACAACAACGACCGTCACGGTTTCAACATCGTCACCAGCACCCACGATTTCACCATGACCAATAACGTCGCCTACGACAACGGTGGCAACGGCATCGTGGTCCAGCGCGGCAGCGAGGACATCCCCTCACCCAGCAACATCACCATCACCGGCGGCGAGGTGTATGGCAACGGCGCCGAAGGCGTGCTGATCAAGCTCTCCAGTGAAGTGACCGTCACGGGCATCGACATCCATGACAACGCCAGCGCCGGGATCCGCATCTACGGCAGCAACCACGTCGAGGTCATCGACAACACCCTCAACAACAACGCCCTGGGCAGTGCCGTACCGGAAATCATCATCCAGTCCTATGACGACACCCTGGGCGTGTCCGGCAAGTACTTCAACGGCAGCGACAACCTCATCCAGGGCAACATCATCAGCGGCAGCGACCTGTCGACCTACGGTGTTGCAGAGCGCAATGAAGACGGCACCGACCGCAACGCCATCATCGCCAACACCATCAGTCACACCAGCAAGGGCGCCACGCTGGTCTATGGCGATGGCAGCTACGTCAGCGCCACGGTGCCGATGACCACCGTGCAAGGCACGGCCGGCAACGACACCCTGCTGGGCAGCGCCGCCAGCGAGATTTTCTATGGCGGCGCGGGCAACGACACCATCAATGGCGCGGCGGGAGGCGACATCCTCGTCGGTGGCGCGGGCCTCGACAAACTCACCGGTGGCACGGGTGCCGATACGTTCCGGTTCGTCGCTCAGTCGGACAGTTACCGCAACGCGACCACCAGCTTCGATGACACCATCACCGACTTCGACGTCACCCAAGACAAGATCGACCTCGCCGGACTCGGCTTCACCGGCCTGGGCAATGGCCGTGGCGGCACCCTGCAAGTCAGCTACAACGCCAGCAGCGACCGCACCTACATCAAGGACTTCGACGCCGACGCCAGCGGCAATCGCTTCGAGCTGATCCTCTCGGGCAACCTCGCCAGTACCCTGACCGCCAGTAACTTCATATTCAATCGCGTGATCACCGGCACCAGCGGCAGTGACTCGCTGCTAGGGAGCGATGCGGCCGACACCTTGCTCGGCCTGGCGGGCAACGACAGCCTCAGTGGCGGCGCCGGCGACGACAAGCTCGACGGCGGTGCCGGGATGGACACCCTCACCGGTGGCACCGGTGCGGACACTTTTGTGTTCGCCAACCGCCTGGACAGCTACCGCAACTACAACACCGGCGGCGCCAACCTGGGCGACCTGATCACCGACTTCAACGTCAGCGCCGACAAGATCGATCTCTCGGCCATGGGTTTCACCGGCCTGGGGGATGGCAAGAACAACACCGTGTACCTGGTGCTCAACAGTGCTGGCACCAAGACCTACATCAAATCCCTGGAAGCCGACGCCAATGGCAACCGCTTCGAAGTAGCGCTGGACGGTAATTACCTCAACACCCTGACCAGCGCCAACTTCGTCTTCGCCACCACGTCGCCGACCAACCAGGCGCCCGTGCTGGCCACACCGCTGGTGGATCAGAACGCCACCGAAAACACCCCGTTCAGCTACGTGGTGCCAGCCACCAGCTTCACCGATCCGGACAACGACAGCCTGAGCTACACCGCCAAGCTCGCCAATGGCAGCGCCCTGCCCAGTTGGCTGATCTTCGATGCCGCCACTCGCACCTTCAGCGGCACGCCTCCCGATACGGCGTCGGGCACCTACTCGATCCAGGTCACGGCGACCGATGGCAGCAACGCCACTGTCAGCGACAGCTTTACCCTCGCCGTGCAGGACGTCCCCGCCGCCATTGTGATCAATGGCACGCCGAACAACGACACGCTGACCGGCACCGCGGCCAATGAGCAACTGTTCGGTGGCGCCGGCAACGACACTCTCAATGGCGGCGCCGGCAACGACATCCTGGTCGGCGGCACCGGGGTCGACAAACTCACCGGTGGCACCGGGGCCGACGTGTTCCGCTACACCTCGAAACTCGACAGCTACCGCACCAGTTCCACCAGCGCCAGTGACCAGATCCTCGACTTCGATGTGGCCGCCGACAAGATCGATGTGTCGGCCCTTGGCTATACCGGCCTGGGCAACGGGCTCAACGGCACCCTGCAGGTCACTTACAGTTCGTCGACCAACCGCACCTACCTCAAGGACCTCACGGTCGACGCCAACGGCAACCGGTTCGAGATCTCGATGGCGGGCAACTTTGTCAGCAGCCTGACGGCCAATCACTTCGTCTTCGCCGACCAGACCAACCCCACCAACGTGGCGCCGGTCGTGGCCACTCCACTCCTGGACCAGAACGCCAGTGAAAGCACGCCATTCAAATACACCGTGGCGAGCAACAGCTTCACCGACGCCAACCAGGACGTGCTGACCTACACCGCAACCCTCGCCAACGGCAATGCCCTGCCCGCCTGGCTGAGTTTCAATGCCACCAGCCTGACCTTCAGCGGCACGCCAACCAGCACCGCGGCGGGCAACTACGACGTCCTGGTCAAGGCCACCGATCCCTCCGGCGCCTCGGTCAGCGACAACTTCACCCTGGTGGTGGCCGATGCGCCCGCCAACACCATTACCGGCACCAACAACGCCGAAACCCTCAACGGCACGACAGGCGCGGACCTGATCCTCGGCCTCGGCGGCAACGACACAATCAAGGCCGGCACCGGCGCGGACATCGTCGATGGCGGCGCCGGACGCGACTCATTGTACGGTGGCGACGGCGCCGACACGTTTCGCTACAACAACCTGTCCGACAGCTACCGCGACTACGACACCGGGGGTGTCACGGCTACCGACACGATTTATGACTTCACCGTCGGCGTCGACAAAATCGACGTCTCGGGGCTGGGCTTTCTCGGCCTCGGCGATGGCAGCAACAGCACGCTGTACATGACCCTGAACGCGGCAGGCGACAAGACCTACGTCAAGTCCGCCGAAGCCGACGCCGATGGCAATCGCTTCGAAATCGCCCTCAACGGCAACTACCTCAACACCCTCACCGCCAACGACTTCGTCTTCGGCGAGCGTGCCCAGCAGGACATTCTCTACCTGCCAACCCTCGGCCAATCCAATGCACGCCTGCTGCGCATGAGCGAGGACGACGACCAATCCGGCACCTCGATGCTGGTCAATGACCTGAACCGCTACACCACCTACGATGTGCGCAGCCAGTTCAACGATGCCGATGGCAACGGCATCGACATCGCGGTCGGCGGCAGCACAGTCAACGGCCTGTCCACGCTCGGCGCCGAGGAACTCAGGCTGTGCTGGTGGCTGACCGACACCAACCAGCCCGGGCCGGCGCTGTTGCGGGCGGTGACGTTGCTACGCGACCAGCGCACCGAACTGCAGTCGATCGATAACGTCACCATGGGCATCATCTGGGGCCAGGGCGAGGAAGCCGCCCAGGAAATCGCCCGCGCCACGGACAAGGCCGCAGCCGCGGCGGCGTACAAGGCCGCGACCCTGAAAGTCTTCGATTATCTGCATGCCCAATTCGGCAATTTCAGTGTGTACCTGATGGAAACCGGTCATTACTCAGAGGACGCGGCTCGGGCCCGGGGTTATTCGGAAGAGAAGGTCGCCGCCATTGTCGAAGGCGTCGGTTATGTCCGCGCCGCCCAGGAAGCCATGGCCGCCGAACGCGCCGACGTCAAGCTGGCGGTGGACTACACCGACCTGCCCTTGCGCTACGAAGTCGATCCACTGGTGTATCCCGATGACGTCTGGCACCTGCATGAAGAATCGGCGGAAATCGTCGGCCAACGCCTGGCGGACTACATCGCCGATGACCTGGGCTTCCAGGGCAACCCCAACGACAATAACAGCGTGCAGGACATCTTCGACGACGCGCAGAACGAAGGTGGAATGATCTCCGGCACCGACCAGGACGACACCCTGGTGGGCAGCTCGGGCAACGACACCCTGGATGGCGACCTCGGCGCCGACACCCTGACCGGTGGCGATGGCAACGACATCTACGTGGTCGACAATGCCTTCGACAGCGTGGTGGAAACCAACACCTCTACCGCGCAGATCGATACGGTGCAGGCCTCGGTCAGTTGGACGCTGGGGGCCAATCTCGAGAACCTGGTGCTCACCGGGGTTTCGGACATCGACGGCACCGGCAATGAACGACGCAACTTCATCACCGGCAATGCCGCCAACAACGTGCTCGACGGCGCCGCGGGGGCCGACAGCATGAGCGGTGGTGACGGCAACGACAGTTACTTTGTCGACAATGCCGACGACAGCGTGATCGAGACCAACAGCAATACGGTGACCGGTGGGGTCGACGGCGTGCACAGCAGCCTGGCGACCTATACCTTGGGCAACAACGTCGAGAACCTGTATGTCGACAGCACCGGCGCCGCCAATGGCATCGGCAACGCCCTGAACAACACATTGTTCGCCGGTGCCGGCAACAATGTCCTGGATGGGCGCGATGGCATTGACACCGCCAGTTTCGAACGCGCCTTGTCCGGTGTAACCGTCAACCTCTCGACGTCTGCGCAGCAAAACACCGTGGGGTCCGGGCTCGATACGTTGAAATTCATCGAGAACCTGAAAGGAAGCGCCTACGCCGACACGTTGTCGGGGAACAGTGCGGCAAACGTCCTCGACGGTGGGGCCGGCAACGATACGTTGGTGGGCGGCTCGGGCGATGACCGCTTGATCGGCGGCGCGGGCACCGACAACCTCAGCGGCGGCACGGGCGCGGACACCTACGTGTTTGGTGCGCTGTCGGACATGGGCGTCGGGGCTTTGCGCGATGTGATCAGCGGTTTCAAGAGCGCGGAGTTCGACAAGTTGGACCTCACCGGCCTGGACGCCAACCCGTTGACCGCCACGGTCGATGCCTTCACGTTCATCGGCAGCAACGCCTTCGACGCCACCAACGCCACCGGCCAGCTGCGCTTCGTCGATGGCATCCTCTCCGGCAGTACCAACGCCGACGCCACCCCCGAGTTCGAATTCGAGCTGGTGGGCGTCAAGGAGCTGCACACCAGCGACTTCACCGCCTGAACCCAAGCCCCCCACAGGGGGCTTGATTCACAGAAAAACCCAATACAACCACAGATCAAAACGGTGGGAGCGAGCTTGCTCGCGATGGCGGCAGCCCATCCACCATGGATGCTGACTGACCCACCGCTTTCGCGAGCAGGCTCGCTCCCACAGGGGGTCGTGCTGTGCCAGGAAAATCGCAGGCAACCACAGATCAAAACGGTGGGAGCGAGCTTGCTCGCGATGGCGGCAGCCCATCCAACATGGATGCTGACTGACCCACCGCTTTCGCGAGCAAGCCCGCTCCCACTGGGGGGGTCGTGCTGTGCCTGAAAAGTTGAAGGCAAGCTCAGGCCTGGACTGCTTTTGTGGCGAGGGAGCTTGCTCCCGCTCGGCTGCGCAGCAGTCGTGAACCGCTGGATTCGGTCTGCCTGACACCACTCATTGCCTGGGTTTGGGGCTGCTTCGCAGCCCAGCGGGAGCCAGCTCCCTCGCCACAGGGTCAGGTGCAAACTTGAACCCTGGGTTGTCTAGAACAGGCTTTGCACCTGCTCCAGCACCGCGCGGTTCATCTGGCCGGTGTGGGTGTGCAAGCTCACATAACTTTGCAGCATGTCGAGCTTGGTATTGAGCAGGTCTCGACGGGCCTGGAACAACCGCTGCTGGGCGTCAAGAATATCCACCGTGGAACGCACACCGCCCTGGAAGCCTTTCTCCGTCGAGGCCAGTGCTCGCTGGTTGGACTCCACCGCCCGCTGCATGGCCTTGCTCTTGGTGAACCCGGCGACGACGCCCAGATAGTCGGCCTCGATATCCTCGGCCAGTTGCTGGCGCTGCACATCGTAGTCGGACTGGGCGCCGGCCAGTTGTGCTTCGGCCTTGGCCACCGAGGCCCGCACCGCACCGCCGCGATACAACGGAATGTCCAATTGCACGCCCACGTAGTAGGTGTCCTGGCGCGGGTCGAGCTCCTGGTATTGACGGGTTTCCCTGCGGGTTAATTGAGTGGTCAGCGACAGGGTCGGATAATGCCCGGCGCGCTGACTGTCGGCCTGGGCCTCGGCGACCTTCACCGCCGCCAGCCGGGCGGCCAGCTCGGGGCTGGCCTGGCGGGCAATCGCCGTCCAGTACGGCAAGTCCTGCTCCGGCGGGATCGGGCTACCGGCGGCCAGTTCTTCGCGCATTGGCAGGATGTCGTCGATGGGCACGCTGGCCCGCCCGGACAACGCCCGCAATGCCGCCACACGGCGCGCCTGGGCTTCAGCCTCCTGGGCTTGCACCAGGTCGAGTCGCGCCTGGGCCTCATCGATATCGGTGATCGCGCCCTGGCCGCCCTCGTACAGTTTTTTGCTCTGGATGACCAAGCCTTGGATGGCCGCCTTTTGCTGCTGGATCAGCTTGATCTCGTTCTCGGCTCGGGCAACGTCGAAATACCCTTTTGCCACCCGGTCATACAAGGTCTGACCAGCCACGTCGAACACCTGGGTGCCCAGTTGCCCGCGCGCCTTACCTTCCTGGTACGCCGCCCAGCGGGCCTTGTCGTAGAGCGGCTGTTGCGCCGCCAGGGTGATGTTGTTCGCCTGGTAATCGTTGCTGTTGACGTAAGTGCTGTCGTCGCCGCCGTCGGTACGTCCGCCATAGCCGTAGCGCGAGCTCAGCGACACTTGCGGGTAGAGGCCACCACGACCAATGTCTTCTTCATGCCGCGAAGCTTCAAAAGCGTGGGCCGCCGATTGCACCGTCGGATCATTGAGGCGCGAGGCATCGTAGGCGGCGGTGAGGCTCAGGCCAGCCTCGGCGGCCCACAGCGGATTGAGCACCGCCCAACCGGTATACAGGCCCAGCAACACACGCCAACGGTAGCGGCAACGGTCGACCATGCTCATTCCTCCTTGAAGGCTGCCAGCAAGCGTTCACGCAAAGGCTTCATCAGGTAATTCATCAAGGTGCGCTCGCCCGTCACCACCGTGACATCGGCGAGCATGCCGGGGCGCACCAGCAGGCCGGCGCTCTGCAACGCGACCACGGTGTCGGCGGGAATCTCGACCTTGGCGGAGAAGTACGGTTGGTGCGTCTGTTCATTGATCAACTGGTCCGCCGACACCGTCGTCACGGTGCCGGTGACCGTCGGTGTATCCACCCGCTGCAACGCGGTGAAATGCACGTGCACCGGCAGGCCCGGGCGCAGTTTGTTGGCCATCAGCGGCTCGAAGCGGGCGGTGATCGCCATCGGCGCATCCAGCGGCACCACCTGCATCAGGGTCTGGCCGGCCTGCGCGACGCCGCCGACCGTATGAATGCTCACGTCCATGACCTGCCCGGCCACTGGCGCGCGGATCGCACCGTTGTCGACTTCAAACTGCAAGGCCCGAATCTGATCGGCATAACCGGCCGCCTCGGCCGAAACTTCACTGAGCTGGGTTTCGGCATCGCGGCGAAACTCCTGCTGCGCCTGCAAGGCCTTGAGCCGGCTTTCGTTGATCGCCTGGCGGGTCCTGCCGACATCGCCCACCCCAGAAGCGATCTGCCCCGCCAACTGAGCCGCGTTGCGCTCGGCCTCGAACAGTTTGTTGCGCGGAACGTAGCCTTCTCGAGCCAGGTCACGCAGGCCTTCGAGCTCCTGCTGCTGGAAGCGCATCTGCGCGTCGTAGTTGCGCTTGACGCCTTCGTAGCCAAGTAGCTGTTGCTGTAACGCCGCGGCTTCGTGCTCGATGATCTGCAAGCGGCTGCTCAATTCCGCCCGGCGAGTGATGAACAATTGGCTCTGCAAGGCCATGGCCGCCTTGACTCGCGGCTCGTCGGCGCGGGCCAGCAATTCGGTGGGCCATTGGATCTCGGCGCTGCCCAAGCGCTCGGCAATCAAGCGCGCCTCGATGCTGCGATCATTGAGCAGCTTGCCCAGGGTCACGTCCAATTGCGACTGCGCCTGCACCGTGTTGAGTTGCACGAGCAATTGCCCCTGGGTGACGCGGTCGCCATCGCTGACCAGCAGCTTCTCCACCACCCCGCCGACCAACGACTGCACCGCCTTGCGCTCCCCCGCCACCACCACGGTGCCGCTGCCCACCACCCCCTGGTCGAGTGGCGCCAGGCAGGCCCAGAGCAGGAAACCACCCAGCGTCAGGACCAGGAAACCCACGCCATAACGCGCCGCGTTCCCGGCGTCGGTCCTGGCGCTGGGCAGCGTCGTGGTGCTGCGCACGCTCAGCCCCTGCTCGCTGTAGGTGTGTGCCTCGGGGGTCAGATCACGCATCTTTGCCAGCCTCCCTGACCGCGGCCGGTCGCGGCCCCGGCATCAATGCCTTGAGCACCCGGTCCCGAGGGCCGAACGCTTGTTGAGTACCGTCCTTGAGCACCAGGATGTGATCGACCACCGCCAGCACACTGGGCCGGTGAGTGATCAACACGACGGTGCTGCCGGCCGCCTTGAGCGCGCTGATCGCCTGGACCAGCGCCAGCTCGCCGGCGTCATCGAGATTGGAGTTGGGCTCATCGAGCACGATCAGCGACGGTCGGCCGTAGAGCGCGCGCGCCAAGCCCAGGCGTTGTTTCTGCCCACCGGACAAGCCAAGCCCGCCAGGGCCCAGCGGCGTGTCGTAGCCCTTGGGAAACCTCAGGATCATTTCGTGGATACCGGCTTGCCGTCCGGCGGCGATGATTTTGTCGGCGTCCTGCTCACCGAAACGGGCGATGTTGTCGGCGACCGTGCCGTCGAACAACTCGATGTCCTGGGGCAAGTAGCCGAGGTACGGTCCCAGGGCATCGTGGGACCACTGGCTGATTTCGGCATCGTCCAGGCGCACCGACCCGCCCATGGCCGGCCAGACCCCGACCAGGGCTCGGGCCAACGTCGATTTGCCACTGGCACTGGGCCCGACCACGGCCAGCACGTCGCCCTTGGCGAGGCTGAAATTGATCCCGCGCAGGATCGGCTGCGAAGCCCCCGGAGGGCCGACATACAACTGTTCCAGGCGCACCGCGCCGGTGGGCGGTGGCAACGGCATGCGCAGGCGCTCGCGCGGGTGCTGGGCCAGCAATTGGCTCAGGCGTTGGTAGCTCTGGCGCCCGGCATTGAATTGCTTCCACGAGCCGATGGCGATTTCCACGGGTGCCAGGGCTCGCCCCAGCAACAGCGACATCGCAATCATCATGCCCGCCGACAGTTGGCCTTCGAGCACCAGCAGGGCCCCCAGCCCCAAGGCCAGGGACTGCCCGGAGATCCTCACAAAACGCGTCGCCGCGGTGATGCGCGCGCCGCGGTCGCTGGCATGGGCCTGGGCGGCAATGATGCGTTGCTGCAACAGGCTCCAGCGCTGGCGCAACGGCCCGAGCATGCCCAGGGCCTGGATGACTTCAGCGTTGTGCAGCGTGCTGTTGACATAGATCGACGACTGCACCCCCAAGCGATTGGCTTCGCCCAGGCGCGTGCGCGTCGCCAGTTCGCCCCACAGCGCCAAGCCGATCAGCACCAGGGCGAGCACCAGCGTCAGCACGCCGAACCAGGGATGAAAGATGAACGCCACCAGCAGGAAGATCGGCAGCCAGGGTGCGTCGAGCAACGCGATCAAACCCTGTCCGGTGATCAACTGGCGCAGCGTCGCCAGGTCGCTGAGCACCTGCGCCGGGTTGGCGTTGTGCTCGCGCAGGCTGCGGGCGAAGGCGGCGTCGAAAACCCGCTCGCCCAGGGCATCGTCCAGCCCCGCGCTCATGCGAATCATCACCTCGCCCCGCACCCATTCGATCAGGGCACTGAACATGAACAGTCCCAGGGCCATCAAGGTGAGCATGAACAAGGTGGTTTCGTTGCGGCTGGTCAGGACCCGGTCGTAGACCTGCATCATGTACAGCGACGGCACCAGCACCAGCAGATTGATCACGCCACTGAACAGCGCCAGGGCCCAGAACACCCGGCGGTAGCTCAATAAGGCAGCATCGATGTCATGACGCGGATCGAGTAGAAACCCCATGGAAAATAGCCTGCAAGAGAAATTGTCGGTCTAGGACGCAATCCGTCGCGAGGCTCTTTTTCCCGAGGAGGCTCGAGAAAAACTATTCAGCCGATGTGCCGATACCAGGGACGATCCTCATCCCTACAGGCGCCAATTACTGACAACGCGGCCGCGGGTTAGTGCCGCTTCGCAAGGCTGGGTTTGCAAGTGGGTGACAGGCGGAAGAGCCGCGCTTCAAGACGGAGGTTTTTGCGCCTTGAATGGGCTTGAAAAGCGGTTTTGTTGACGCCAGTAACGTGGCGTCAACAGGGGAAAACGAGGGGTTAGCCGAGCGAGGCGACGCTCTCAGGCTGGGGCGAATGCCGCGATGTCGCCAGGCCGATAAAGGAAATGATCAGCGCCAGGCCCAGGGTGGTACTGACCTCGCTGCGGTGCTCGGGCGTGATCATCATGACCGCCAGCGCCGCCGAGATGAACACGATGACCAACCAGGTCAGCCAGGGGAACAGCCACATGCGAAAAGGCAGCTCGATATTCTGCCGTTGCAACATCCGGCGCATGCGCAGTTGCGAGATGGCGATCACCAGGTACACCAGCAAGGCGATGGCGCCGGAGCTGGCGAGCAGGAACTGGAACAGGCCGGCGGGCATGAAGTAGCTGAACAAGGTGACACCCGCGCCCAGCACGGTACTGGCAATCACTGCGGACCTTGGAACGCCGGCCGAGGACGTCACCTTCACCGCCTTTGGCGCATCGCCGCGGCGGCCCAGGGAGTACAGCATCCGCGAGGCGATGTAGATCGAGGAGTTCATGCAACTGGCCACGGCAATCAGCACCACCACATCCACCAGGAATTTGGCGTGGGGAATGTTCATCAGTTCCAGGGCCCGCTGGTAGGAACCGACTGAAGCCAGGAGCGGATCGTTCCAGGGCACCACGGAAATGACCACGAAGATCGACAGCAGGTAGAACACACCGATACGCCAGATCACCGAACGGGTGGCCTTGGCAATGTTCTGCGCGGGGTTATCGGATTCGGCGGCCGCGATCGTCACCGCCTCCGTACCGATGAAGCTGAACATGATGGTGATGAACGCGCCCATCACCGCCGACAGGCCGTTGGGGGCGAACCCGCCATGCTCCTCCATCAAACGACTCAGGCCGCTGGCCTCGCGCTCGGGAATCCAGCCCATCAGCACCGCGAACCCCAGGGAGATGAAGCCAATGATCGCCACGACCTTGGCCATGGCGAACCAGAATTCGAACTCGCCGTACTTCGACACGCTGAACAGGTTCGTGACGGCCAGCAGAACGATCGACACCGAGGCGAACAGCCAGGCATCGACGGCGGGAAACCATTGGTTGAGGACATGACCGGCGGCCAACGCTTCGATGGGAATCACCAGCACCCAGAACCACCAGTAGAGCCAACCGATGGTGAAGCCTGCCCAGCGCCCGATGGACTGATCGGCATAGGTAGAAAAGGAGCCAGTGTCCGGATTGGCGACGGCCATCTCGCCCAGCATGCGCATGACCAGGACCACCAACAGCCCGGAAAACAGATAGGCCAGCATGACGGCCGGGCCAGCGGCGGCAATGGCATGGCCCGATCCCACGAACAGACCCGCACCGATGATTCCGGCAATGGACAGCATGGTGACGTGACGAGGCTTGAAGCCCTGTGCCAGATGGCCGTTCGAATCCTTGAAGCTGGGGCTGGTCATTTTTTTATTCTCTTGTGATCGAACATTGAGACGCGCGCAGGGACCGTCGGTGTCGCTGGTTTTCCCGCCCCTCCTGGAAGCGGCACCGCTTGGTTGTGTAGATCCACCTTGAGCGAACGTGCGCACTTGCGGTGAAAAGTCGCGCCACGTTACCTGCCTTCCCTCTCGAGTTAGTTACCTGAACGCGCCATCTCTATGCCTGATTTCGCCATGTGGGGCATGGCGTTTTGCCTCTTGCCAGGTGTCTGGACCGTGGCATTCAGCCAAGTCCGTGTGGGGCAACATCGAAATAAACCCTTTAAAAACTTTACTGGGTTAAGTATTTTGCAGACCTATACCCGGCCTGTTGCCAACCAACAATCCTGTGGGAGCGAGCTTGCTCGCGATGGCGGTGTTTCAGTCGACTTCAATGCAACTGATCCACCGCTATCGCGAGCAAGCTCGCTCCCACAGGGTTGCTGCGCCAAGGCACTTAACCTCTTCTTCCGACAAGGACCTCCCGTGAGCGGACTGCGTGAACGTCAAAAAGCCGAACGTCGGCAAGCCATCAGCAAAGCGGCAGTCGAACTGTTCGAGCGCCAGGGTTTCCAGAACACCACCATCGAACAAATCGCCAGCCAGGCCGGCGTATCGGCGCCCACGGTGTTCAAGTACTTCGGCAACAAACAGGAGATCATCCTGGAAATCCTCCACGACGCCGACCAGCGCGCGCTCACGGACACCCGCAGCCAGATGCCTGAAATCGAAGACCCGGTCGAAGCGCTGTGTTATCTGGAGCGGCTGTTGACCGGTTACGCACTGGAGGTCATGCACCCGAGCCTGTGGCGCGAGTTGCTGCCGCTGATCCTGTTTGGTGGCGACAACGGGCTGCCGGAAGGGTATCGCGCCATGAACGATGCACTCAGGGCGGAAATCAGTGGGCTGATCAGGGAATTGCAACAGGCCGGCAAACTGCGCGCCGACCTGGACGTCGACCTCGCCGCGTTCCTGTTGAACGACTATTCGCACTTGCAGTTGTTCAGGCTGGTCAACCAGGAACAACCGGACATCGAGGCACACTCCACCCAGGTCCGGCGGATAACCGAATTGCTCTTCCAAGGCATGCGCGCCTGAGGACATCACCCACCGATACGGACCCGGCGCCGCAACGCCGGGTCATACCGATCAGCGATGGGTCTTGATGCCGGTCCAGGTGCGGGTGCGGATCCGCTCCACGGCGGCTGGCACCGGCTCCAAGGCGAACAGGGTCTTGCGCACCTCGTCCGGCACATACATGGCGGGGTTGTTGCGAATGTCGGCATTGACCAACGCCGTGGCGTCCTTGTTCGGGTTGGGGTAACCGATCTTGTTGCTGATCCGCGCAATGACATCCGGACGCAAGATGTAGTTGATGAACGCGTAGGCCTCCTTGGTATGAGGGGCGTTGGTGGGCACCATCATGACGTCCGACCACATCGGCGCACCTTCCTTGGGCAGCGCCATCTCCACCTTGACTCCCTTCCCTGCGTCTTCGGCCAGTCGCTTGGCCAGGGCCACCCCACCGGACCAACCCACCCCGACGCAGATCTCGCCGTTGGCCAGGTCCATGCCATAGCGCGACGAATTGAAGTAGGTGATATAGGGGCGAACCTTGAGCATGGCCGCCTGCGCCTTTGCGTAGTCCTCACGTTTCTGGCTGTTGGGGTCCAGCCCTTCGTAGTGCAAGGCAATGGGCACGATCTCGTTGGCGGCGTCCAGCAGACCGACGCCACAACTGGCCAGCTTGGCCATGTTTTCTTCCTTGAAGAGGATGTCCCAAGTGTTCATTTGCACATCGGCCCCCAACACCTGGCGCACCTTGTCGACGTTGTAGCCGATCAGGGTCGTGCCCCACAGGTACGGCGCTGCATAGCGGTTGCCCGGATCACCCACCGCCTCCAGGGACTTCATGAACTCGGGGTCCAGATGCTGCCAGTTCGGTAACTGGCTGCGGTCCAGGGGCTGGACGGTGCCGGCGGCAATCAGGTGACTGACGTTGGAACTGCTCGGGTAGACCACGTCATACCCGGAATTGCCGGTCAGCAGCTTGGACTCCAATGTCTCGACACTGTCGAAGACATCGTAGATGGGACGGATGCCGGTTTCCTCCTCGAAACGCTTGAGGATTTCAGGCGGCAGGTACTCGATCCAGTTGTAGATTCGCACCGTCCGCTCTTCGGCCAGGCTCGCGCCACTGACCAGCATCGAAACGACAGCGCCCAGCAAGGTGTTGCGCAAAAACATGTTCATGATCAAACACTCCAGCGCGGCCGCGAAGGCTCGCGGCACTTAATAGCGGTAGGTGAAGTAGAGTTCCAGCGCGCTGAATTTCCGGTCGTCGCCGAAGACCTGCTTGGCCGCTGCCATGGGCTTGACCCAGTTATACGAGAGCGAGGTGGACAACGACTTCGAGGGTGCCCAATCCAGGAAGACGACACTCTCGTCGGCAAACCGTTTGTCGCTGACGGCGGTGCCCATGTAGTTTTTTTCGTCGAGCCAGAACTGGTAGTGGATCGCACCGAGGGTGAGGGTTTCGTTGAGGTGGGTCTTGAGTGAGAACTGCTGGACGTTTTCGTTGCTGTTGAACATCAGGTAGTTGCCGACGACATCGCCGACCAGCCAGGTGCTCCAGTCGACGAAGCCCTTGCTCAACGGATCCCAGGCTTTCTGTCGGTTGTCCGTGAGATTGTCATCGCCGGAGAAACTCGCATAGCGATAGCCGAGCACCGGAGTCAGCGGCAGCGTGCTGAAGGTGTAATCCACCTGGCCGTACCAGGCCTTGGCATCGTACTCCACGCCCTCACCGCTGCCTCGCTCCAGGGCATATTCGGCATTGAGGTTCAGGCCCGGGATAGCCGGGAGCTTGGCGTTCAAGGCCCTGACGTTGTACACCAGCATGCCATCGCGACGACGCGGCAACGTGCTGCCCTTGGGGCCCATGGCCTTGACCTTCAACGCGGTGGCGCCCAGCGTCACCTGGTCGTCGAGGTTGTAGTCCAGGTTCACGCCGCTCATGCGAAAGTCACCCAGGTCGCTGTCGGTCCCCAGGCTGAAGCCCTGGACCTTCAACGCGCCATGGTCCCAGGCGACCACCGCCGAATCCTTGAAGGCGGTGCGTGGGGCGAGCCAATAGGCGCCATCGTTCAATTGGTCGAGGTTGCCATCCATCACGATGAAGCCGTTACCGATCATGTAATTCTGGCGACCACCCGTGACCGTCCACTCCCCGGCCCGGAAACCGCCATAGAATTCTTCGGTCGACACCTTGCCGTCGGAACTGCGGGTGAAGCCACCGGCATCGCCATCACCGAAGGTGGTCGCCCCCACCAGGGAGCCGCCGGCCAGCAGGCTGAAATTCGGCTGTACGGCGTATTCCAACTTGACGCCCGGCTTGACGTAGAACTCCTGCCAGTCGATTTTCGTGCCGCCATTCTTGCCGCTGCGCATGTCCACCATGCCGCCGCCAAAATTGACGTTGCGGGTGGACACGGCTGCGCCACCGGCCGTTAAGTTGACCTCGCCCTTGAGGTTGCCCTCGTCGAAGGTGTAGCCCGCCCAGGCAACCTGGGCGGTCAAGGGTAACCCGAGCACGAGGAACGTTCGGGACAAACGCATCATGGAAACCATATGGAGCTCCTGTTGATTATTGTTGTTACAGGGCAGTGAATGGCGGCGCAAATCCGCGCCAACACCTGGCCGGGCCAGGTGAGCGGAACGAAATTCTTGTGTTTATCGGATGAAGTCAGGGCGTCAGTTGCGCCGCGATGGCACGCAGCATGCGCACGCTGTCGCCGTCGAAAGGACTGACGGCTTCGCCCAGGGACGACTGCTTGACGATCACCACGCCGGAAGGCTTGTCGATGAACAGGTATTGGCCATGGATGCCACCGGCCATGAGCGCCTGGCTGTGGTCGTTGAAGACATACCATTGGCTGCGGTAGGACGCGCCTGGGGTCCAGCTCGAGAAGTCGGCGCATGCGGCATAGATCGCCGGGTCGGCCCCGGCGGCGATACCGGCGAGTGCCTCGGCCGAGAGCAGTTGTCGCCCCTCCTGGCGACCATCGTTGGCCAGCAGGCGGCCAAAGCGCGCCATGTCACGCAGGGTCGCGCTGAACCCGGCACCGGCCACGCTGCGGCCCCAGGGATCCGCCAGGAAGTAGCCGTCACGCTCACAGCCCAACGAGCTCCAGACCGCCTGCAGCAACTGATGGCAAGCCTTGCCTGACGCCCGTTCCATGACCCAGGCCAACGCCTCGGTGGTGGCCGTCACGTAATGGAAAAAGCCGCCATGACTGCCGCGCTTCTTCAGTGACGGCAAATACTGGTACAGGGATTCGAACGTCGTGTACTGCGCCGGTGCCGGCTGGAAACCGCAGGCGTAGCCGTATTGGGAACTCTCTGAATCCGGATCCTCATAGACCTCGCTGTAATCGACGGCCACGGCCATGTCGAACAGCTGGCGCACGGTCGCGTCGCCAAACGCGCTGCCCGTCAGTTCCGGTACGTAATGGGCGGCGGTCAACGTAGGGTCCAGCAGGCCTTCGCAGACCAGTTGCTCGCCCAGGGCACCGATCAGCGATTTGGTCACCGAAAACATGATGTGCCGGTCCTGGGGACGCTGGCCGTTGAAGTAGCGCTCAAACAGTACGGTGTCGCCCTTGAGGACCAGGAACGCATCGGTCTGGCTGGCGATCAGGTGATCGATCACGCTGATGCTCAAGCCACACTCGCTGTCGAAGTGCAGCGCATCCAGCGGCTGGAGCGCCTGTTTGAATGCACTGACCGGCCCGGTGCCGGCCTGCACGTCGATGGAGGGGCGCAAGCGCGCCAGGTTGCGGAAGCCCCATTGGTTGAAGGGTGGGCTCATCCAGTTATGCCAGGTGACACGGTGGTGGGGTTCGGCGGGAAAGCCTTGCATGAGCGAAGGCGCCAGGCGCGCGTCAGAGGGCGATTCGTGAGTCTCGACGTAAAGACTGGCCAGTGAAGGCACGGTGTTCTGATTCATTGGGTTGCCCCTGCGAAATGACTCTGCGTGAAAGCAGATGCAGGGGAATAATTACCCGATGTAATTTTTTAGTCAATAAAACTTTTTATCGACATCACTTATCAGCCTTCAATTCGTGAACCCTCATCGACTCTGCCCCGTGCCCAGTGCCCAGTGCTTCGGCCATCCGGACCAGGTCCGCAAACGACTTGGCACACATTTTTTTCATGGCGTGGGCGCGATGGATCTTCACGGTGATTTCGCTCAGGTTCATCTGCCCGGCAATTTGCTTGTTCATCAGCCCCGTGACCGCAAAACCCATGACCTCTTTTTCACGCACGGTGAGTGTCTGGTAGCGGGCATGCAAATCGGAAAACTGTTGCTCGACTTGCCGCCGCCGGACATCCGCCTGAAGCGCGGCGGACACTGCATCCAACAGGTTCTGTTCACGGAAAGGTTTCGCCAGGAAATCCACGGCACCGGCCTTCATCGCCTTGACTGACATCTCGATGTCGCCGTGACCGGTGATGAAAATGATCGGGATATTCGAATTCGACTCCGCCAACTGCGCCTGGAAGTCGAGGCCACTGGCGCCTTGCAGCCGTACATCGAGGACCAGGCAGCTGGGGCACTCGGTCTTTGGTTGCCGAAGAAATTCCGCCGTGGAAGCAAATGTCTCGACGCGAATCCCGACAGAGCGCAGCAGGTTACTCAACGCATCGCGCATGGAGGCATCGTCATCCACCACGAACACAATGGAACCTTTGAAACCCGGCTCATTGGATGAAGAATTACCGTTCATTCACGCCCCTTCCGACGAGTGAAACGAAAAAAAGTGTAGCACAGCGACCTTGCGCGACTTGCCCTCGTGCCCTGAGGAGAAACTAGGCAATCAGATGCGGTTCCAACATCGAAATAAAAGCGAAAAGATAACGGGGACGCTGGAAGTAGGCATCGACTTGGGCGCTGTAGTGTTTTCCGCTGATGCACCAGTTGCAAAAGTGCTCGCAGTTGTTGGACAGGATCCGGTATTGGTTTTCCCCGAGCCGTGAACGCGCCCGCTTGACGACTTCATCGTTGGAATATTCATACGGCTCTTGCGCTATCCAGACCGGTTTGCCATGGGCGAAATGTTCAAGCTCGATCACTTCGATGGGGCCGGATCTCAGCGAACCGCTGAACCCGGAGTAGTGAGCGACTTTCGCGCCGCCCAGGTAGATCCCGTGATGCAGGTAGAATCCGCGTGGACTGATCAGGTGCGCGCCGATCGGCAACGTGTCCCCCGCCTGTTCGACATGCACCCACTTCAAGGCCATGTCAGACAGGCCGCGGTTGCAGGCCGCTGCGCACATCTGCCCGTCAAGCATCGGCGTCCCCAGGCGATAGAAAGCGCTCGACGTCACGAGCGTCATGAAAATCAGCGCGATCGAACGAAGCGCAGAAAGTCCATCCATTGCCCGGTGAGTTAAATCGATCATGGCGCATACTCCGCAACCCTTGAGGCCAATCTATCGCCGGGGTTGCGCAGTTGCATTTGTACGTGGGAGTGGTGCCGGTGATCTATTGATATGCGGCTTTTAAACCTAAGTATGAATCGGACGCTGTCCAGACCTCAGGCATGCATTTGCCCCTGGACGATGGGCAACGTGAATTGAACGGTAGCGCCACGGGGTTGGTTGGCACTGGCCTTCAAGCGGCCGCCGTGGGACTCGATGATCGAACGACAGATCGATAACCCCAAGCCCAGGCCGGTGGGCTTGGTGGTGTAGAACGAAGTGAACACTTGATCGACGTTTTCCGAGGCGAACCCCGGCCCCGAATCGCTCACGCTTACCAGTACCCAACCGGCCTCCGCCAACGTTGCACAGACCCACAACTGCCGTTCGCCCTCGTTGACGCTGCTCATCGCCTCGAGCGCATTCATGATCAGGTTGAGCAACACCTGTTGCAACTCGACCCGATCACCCTCGATGAGCGGCAAGCCGGCGGCCAATTGCGTCTGGATCGAGACGCCACGCTTGATGATCTGGCCACGGGTGAACTCGATCAT
Organism: Pseudomonas sp. FSO-7; assembly: GCF_059579345.1. Lineage (NCBI taxonomy): Bacteria > Pseudomonadati > Pseudomonadota > Gammaproteobacteria > Pseudomonadales > Pseudomonadaceae > Pseudomonas > Pseudomonas sp. FSO-7. The sequence goes on from NZ_CM184193.1 coordinate 3,817,428, forward strand.
TTCGCCAATGGCCACGTTGATGTCCACCGGCCCTTTTTGCGGTGGCGCCTTGCGGATATGCCCGCGGATCCGACCCAGCACATCCGCCGCCCGATTGGCGTCGTGGATGAGACGGCCCAGTACCTGGCGAACTTCCTCGATTTCGGGTGGCTGGGTGTTCAGCCAACGCAGCGCGGCATCGGCATTGAGGATCGTTGCGGCAATCGGCTGGTTGACTTCATGGGCGATCGAAGCCACCAACTGCCCCATGGTCGCGACGCGGTTGGCGTGGGCCAGCTCGGTTTGCACCTCGCGATAACGTCGCTCGCTTTCGCGGATTTTTTCTTCGGCCTGCCGGCGTTCGGTCAGGTCCAGCACAAAGGCGACCCCTTCCCTGCTGCCGGCCTCGAACAGCGCCAATCCGACAATGACCGGCAGGCGACTGCCGTCCTTCCTGAAATATTCCTTTTCGTAAGGCCGGGCGTGCCCGGTGAGCAGCGCCTGGGCCAAGGAACGTTCGCTCAGCTCCCGGAACTCCGGCACCGTCAGGTCCCTCCAGCCCAGGCGACCCAAGGCCAGATCTTCGCGCTCGTAGCCCACCATGCGCAGAAAGGCATCGTTGGCTTCGATGATGTCGCCATCGGCATTCCAAAACACAATCCCAATGATGTTGGCGTCTACCAGGCGCCGGATCCTCGCTTCACGCCCGGCGACCTCACGGTACAAACGGGCATTTTCCAACGAGATGGCCGCACGGGATGCCAACAGGTTCAACACGGCGATCCGGGTTGGGTTGAATACATGGGCGACCAAATTGTTTTCCAGGTAGAGCGCGCCGACAAGCTTGGCCTGGTTCAGCAACGGCACGCAGAGAATCGAGCGGGCGCGCTGCTGGCGGATATAAGGGTCTGCGGCAAACGGCGCCGCGATCTGGGCATCGTCAAGAAAAACGCTCTCTCCAGTGCGCAGGACGTGGTAGAGAATGGACTCTGGCAACAGTGCCGCGCTCACCGGGGCATTGTGGATTTGCGTTGCGTGGTTGCCAGTGGTCACCTGCGCCGCGACACGGTGCTCGCCTTCGCTCGACAGAATCAATAACCCGCGTTCGGCGCCGGCCTGTTCAATGGCCGTACACATGACCATGTCGATCAGCTTATCCAGCACGATTTCACCGGACACCGCCTCGGAGACCTTGAGCACGGTGGCAAGATCCAGGTGCTCGACCGGTGTCGTCATCGTCGTCGTTGGACCGGGCACAGCCGCTTCGGTCCTCAGCAACGGATACGTATTCTCCAGCTGTCGCACCTTGCCGTCGGCGCCCCAACGCTGGTAGGCGTAGCGGGCGTCCTGGAGGTAGAGACGGGCGATTTTGCCGAAGCCACGGGCGGCATAGAAGCGCGCCGCGAGTTCATTGGCCAACGCCTCGACATGGACGAAACCGCTGTCCTGTGCGGCCTGGATGGCTTGCTCGTACAGCAGCTCGGCATCGATGACTCGACCTTCGACCCGGGCAATTTCAGCACCGACCAATGCGGTGCGGCTCGCGAAGTTCTCCGGACATTGCTGCGCCCACGTCTGGAGTTGACGGTGATCGACCGCCATCGCTACCCAGTAAGGTTCGCGCTCATCCACCGGCACACGGTCGCAACAGGCAGCTCGCGCCAGGGCGCCGTAGAAATGGTATTCGGCCTCCTCGAAGAACGACTGGCAAACCCAGAGCAGACCCTGGGCCTTTGCCGCCGCTGCCAGGGCCGCTTCAGGATCGTCAGCCAGGTAGCGGGCCTGCAGTTTGCGGACCCAGTACAAACATTCAGCCAGTACCAGGTCCGGGTTGCTGGACAAATGGGTTTCGATGGCCGGCTCGCTCAACTGGCCATCGTCCAGGATGCCGAAAGTCAGCGTCACGCCGCGAAGCATCCGGATCAGCGCCAACTGCGCGACGATAAAGTCCGTCACCAGCCCGAAGTGCACCGTCCTGGCGTAGGCCAGGCCCCGCTCCGCTTCGCCCTGTACATCGGCCAACGGCTCGCCAGCGAACAGCAGATCGGCGGTGAGGTTATTGCCCGCATACGCTCCGTACGGCAGGTCGCCGATCCGGTTCGCCGCCGCAAACGACCGACGCAACAGGTCCCGGCACTGCCCCACGGGCTTCATCCAACGCACGGCAAAACAGGAAAAGCACAGATAAGTGCTGGCCTCGAATCGCCTCAGGCCGCCTTTTTCAACGAGGTCGCAACCGAGCTGGCCGAAGCGGAACCCTAGCTGATAGTCCCCGAACCGCCGGCCCGCGACCCGGAAAAGATTGGCGTACAGCACGCAGGACGCATCGCAGTTTCCCTGCTCCAGGCTCAGGGTGACCGCCTTGCAGATCAACAGGTCCGCCAGGTTCGCTTCACTCTGCAACGCCGGCGCAAAGAGCTTGCCCAGTGCGTTGAGCGTCGCCAGGGACGTCGCGTCCTCCATCAGCGGCAGATCGATGAGGTCCTCGATGGCCCGGTCGCCCAGCAGTTCGCCGATGCGGTCGTACTCGTCTCGCACATCGTCGTCGCTCGGATGGGCCGACCACTCGATCCCCACATGACGCAGATAGTCGAGACAGACAGCCACCGCACCATCGCTGCGATCCAGGAGCAGGTAGACGTCCATCAGCAGGCACGCCACGTTGGCCCGTTCGATCACCGTCAAGGCGCGATCGGCAAGGGCCTTCAGGCGTTCGTCTGCGGCACCGAGTTGCCCGGTAAGGAACTCGCATTCGGCCCGGTTCAATTCCAACGCGAAAATCAATTCATGACGACATGTCCAGCAATCCTCATCCAGCAACTGCGCACCAGTGGCCAGGTAGTTGAGCGCCGAAGCATAGGCCGTCGAGGCCTTGGCCCGTTGGCCGGCCATCAGGTTGAATTCAGCCAACTGCTCCCGCTCAACCCGGTCGGTGAGCAATGCCGCGCCGCGATTGAGCTGGCCGACGATTTCAAAAATCGTCTCTTCAAGCGCTTGCGCGCCCGTTTGCGCCGCGAGCAGCCGTCCGATGCGCAGGTGCGTCTCGGCACGCGCGGCCTGGGGAATCAGCGAGTAGGCGGCCTCATGAATACGGTCGTGAACGAATCCATAGGCATCGTCGAGCCGCTCGACCAGTTCCTGGCGAACCGCCTCCCACAGGACCGCCCGGACCTGCGCCGCGGGGATGTCCAGAACGGTGGCAAGCGCCTTGAGCCCGGCCACGTTGCCCAGGCAGGCCAGTTGCTGCAGCGCCTGCTGCGTGTCGGCCGGCAAGCGGACCAGTTTGCCGACCATCAGGTCGACGACATTGTCGGTGTAGCCCTTGGCGTGAATGCGCTGCGGATCCCACCACCACTGCCGGACCTCGTGGTCGAAGGTCAGTAATCGCTCGTCAGCGAGGGCCTGCAGGAACTGGATCACGAAGAACGGATTGCCTGCGGTCTTGTCCAGCACCAGTTGGGCCAGCGGCTCGATGCGCTGAAGCGCGTCATGCAGGGCTTCAGCGATCAACTGCTCGATATGCTCCTTGGCGAGGGGCGCCAGAGTGATCTCACTGACCTTGCCCCCCGCGTTCCGAATGGCCTTGAGCTTGCCCGTCAGCGGGTGCGAGGCATCCACCTCGTTGCTGCGGTAGGCGCCCACCAGCATCAGGTGCCGCACATCGGCGCTGATCAGCAGATCCTCCAGCAGGTCGAGCGTGGCCGCGTCGAGCCACTGCAGGTCGTCGAGAAACAGGGCGAGGGGATGATCCGCGCGGGCGAACACACCGATGAAGCGCCTGAACACCAGCAGGAAGCGGCGTTGTTCCTGTTGGGGATCGAGCGCCAAGACCGCTGGCGGCTCACCGATGATGAGCTTGAGTTCGGGAATCAGATCGGTCATGAGCCGCGCATTGGCGTCCAGCGCCTCCAGCAACGCATCGCGCCAACTCGCCAGTTCCGTGTCGCTCTTGCCCAGCAACGTGCGCACCAGGCTCTGGAAGGCCTGCACCAGGGTCGAATAAGGAATGTCGCGCCGGTATTGATCGAACTTGCCACTGGCGAAGAGTCCCCTCGGCGGAACCAGGACCTTGTGCAACTCATTGACCACCGAGGACTTGCCGATACCGGAGTAGCCGGTCACCAGCACCAGTTCCGGGGCGTTGGTTTCGACCACCCGACCGAACGCCGTGACCAACGTCTCGACCTCACGTTCACGGCCGTAGAGCTTCTCGGGGATCAACAGCCGATCGGATGCGCCCTGTTCACCCAGCGCAAAGGCCTCGATGTGCCGCGATTGCGTCCACTCCGCCAGGCAACGGCGCAGATCATGTTCGACGCTCGCGGCCGTCTGGTAGCGCTCCTCGGCAGTCTTGGCGAGCAGCTTCATGACAATCAGGGAGAGCATCTGGGGAATGGTTTCGACCCGCTCACTGGGCGGCGAGGTTTTTTTGGCGATATGGCAGTGAGCCCACTCCATCGGGTCGGACGCGGTGAACGGCAGCGAGCCGGTCAACATCTGGTACAGCGTGACGCCAAAGGAATAGAGGTCACTGCGCGAATCGATCGAGCGATTCATCCTGCCGGTCTGCTCGGGGGCCATATAGGCGAGGGTGCCGGCCAGGGTCTCGGGGGCCTGTCGCTCCCGCGGCAGTCGCGAGGCCAGGCCGAACCCGGTAAGCCGGGCCTGGCCATCGGCGCAGTTCACCAGGATGTGACTGGGTTTGATGTCCTTGTGGACGATACCGCGCTGGTGGAGCTTGCCCAGCGCCACGGCAATGCTCACCGCAAGGCGCAAGAACGTCGCCGTTTCCATCGGTGCGATCAGCAACTGCACGAGCGGCACGCCGCCGGGATCCTCGAGCAACAGTCGCACCTGGGGCCCTTCGCGCACCATGTCGAGCGGTTGCACCGACCAGGCGCGATCGAGTTCATCCTTCAGGCCGAACTCATGGGCGAGCCGGTCAAGGCAACCGGGGCGAGGCTGTTCGGTCGCGGGTCGGGCCACCAGGACCGTGTTGTCGCCGTCTGTACCCGAGCGCAATTCTCGACAGAAGATACGCTCACCATCGTCCCATAATATTTGCATGCTGTTATCCATCGGCACAGGAACACTATTTGGATTGTTCTGCCGCACTTTGCCGTCGGCTGTCGTCCAGTGTCATGTCGCACTTGCCGATGTCGTCGCCCGAAGGCGACTTCCGTGGCTGCACTGGATACCTGAGGGTCAAACGTGTGCCGGGATCCAGGACGGGGCGTGTTGCGTTCTTTAGATTAGCGCCTCACGAAAGCCCTTCACAATTTTTTCGTGGCCTGGCGCAGTATCCGCCCCCCAGCGCCAACCCTTTGGTCTTAGGGCGTCATACGTAGGTATACTTCTGCGCCTTATGGGACCGCGTATCGTGTAGTCACGACAGGCGCTGTTACGAGCGACCCCTATGACGCAAGCCACGCAGATGCGCAACACGACAACTATCGCCGTTGTTGACGATGACGAATCCGTTCGGACAGCCCTGGATAGCCTGTTGCGTTCCAGTGGTTATAACGTTCGAACCTATTGCAGTGCCATCGAATTCCTGGACGCCAATGCCCCGGCAGGCACGCACTGCCTGATTTCCGATATCCAGATGCCGGGCATGAGTGGTGTTGAGCTGCATGAACGGCTCGGTGCCATGGGGTTGCGGATCCCTACCATCTTCATCACCGCTTACCCGGACCTTGGTGCACACATACCGAGGTTGGTCGCCTGCCTGCCTAAACCCTGTGATGCCGACAAGCTGCTGGACTGCATCGAGGTGGCGCTGCGTCCGACACACTGATGTCGTTGTGTCGATCGCGCTTCCCCCCTATGCAGGCTGGGTCCGCTCCCACAGGTTTTGTGATGCACATGAGTTTTGTATCCACTGAAGATCCAATGTGTGTGTGTGTGAGCTTGCTCGCGAAGGCGGTGGTTCAGCCGATGAAGATGCTGGATGTGCCGGCCTCTTCGCGAGCAAGCTCGCTCCCACAAGGGGACTGCGGCGTACATAAGTTTTGTGTCTACTGATAATCCAGTGTGGGAGCGAGCCTGCTCGCGATAGCGGTGGTTCAGTCACATGGATGTTGGGCTTGCCGGCCTCTTCGCGAGCAAGCTCGCTCCCACAAGGGGACTGCGGCGTACATAAGTTTTGTGTCTACTGAAAATCCAGTGTGGGAGCGAGCCTGCTCGCGATAGCGGTGGTTCAGTCACATGGATGTTGGGCTTGCCGGCCTCTTCGCGAGCAGGCTCGCTCCCACAGGGAAACGCGGCCCCACCCAAGAGCCAGGTCGGCTGTCAGGCCGCCTCGCGATGGACGTTGATCTGGAGCGCCCCGTTAACCACGCTGGCTGAACGAAGGCATGCCGAGCCTAGGCGAGGCACCAAGTGGTGGGGCATAAAGCGCTTTGGTTACTTTCGACTGGGCCGGCTTCCGGGCTTTTCGAAAGTGACCCGCTGTAAGAGCAGAACCGCCAGCAGCCGTGACCGCAGCAACGGATATACACACCATCCTTACCTAAAAACCATGCCTCTCAGAAAAAAAGATCAGAATTTCCGGAAACGGCTTAAGTGAGCAGTATCACCTCGCCCCCTTGTCCCCCCGACTCAAACACATACCTTCGTATACATCCCCACCACTGAGGTATGGCTTGGCTGAACCGATGTAGAAGTGCCCTCGCCGCAATCGCTCAATACCATGACCCCACAGCGGACGACTCTTTATCCAGGATCGATTGAGCCCAGGCGCACGCTCGCGGAGCTACGCTGCAACCTTGCGGGGACCTGCCCATGTCGGCTTTTTTCGAGTTACTTCAACGCCGCCTGAACCCCATGGTCGTGCTCACCACACTCGCCCTCACCGGCTGTGCGGTGGGACCCGACTTCGTGCAACCCGAGGGCGAACTTGACGCCGCGCAACTGACGCCCCGACCCGAGCACGGGAGGGACGCTACCCTGCTCCCTGCCGCCGTCCCCAGCCAATGGTGGCAACTGTTCAACGACCCGCTGCTCACCCAACTGCAATCACGGGCACAAGCCGGCAACCTTGATTTGCAGATGGCCGCCGAGCGCATTGATCAGAGCCGGGCACAACTGGGGATTACCGCTTCGCAACTGCTGCCCAGCGTCGGTGCCAATGCTAGCTACGCCCGAGAGGCGCTCAGCGAACATGGCAAGTTCGCCGCACTGGGCGCCCCTACCGAGCCCAGCAATTTCTGGCAGCTGGGTTTCGATGCCAGTTGGGAAATCGATCTGTGGGGCCGGGCCCGCCGTGCGCGCGAAGGTGCGGCGGCGACCCTGGAGGCGACGGTCTATGATCGCGAAGCCGCTCGGATTGCCCTGGCCACCGAAGTGGCACGGACCTACCTGCAACTGCGTGGCACCCAGGCGCAACTGGACATCGCCCGACAGAACCTGGCGATCGCCGAGCGCACCCTGGGCCTGGCCGAAAGCCGCGAGCGCAATGGCGTGGCGACACGCTTCGAAACCTCATCCGCTCGCGCGCAGTTGGCGACGCTCAAGGCTCTGCTTCCCGAACTGGCTCAACGTCGCAACGCCCAGATGAATGCCCTTGCGCTGTTGATGGGTGAACCACCCCGCGCACTCGATGCACAACTGCGCCAAGCCATGCCCTTGCCTTCGCTGCCCACCCGGGTTCCGGTCGGGGTGCCGTCTGAACTGGCCCACAGGCGCCCCGACATCCTGCGCGCCGAAGCGCAGCTCCACGCTGCCACTGCGGCCATCGGCGTGGCCAAGGCGGACTTCTATCCACGCATCGGCCTGAAAGGGCGAATCGGCATGGAAGCGTTCGACAGCGGCGACCTGGCCAGCTGGGACGCTCGCTTCTTTTCCGTCGGGCCGACGGTTTACCTGCCGATCTTCCAGGGGGGGCGCTTGATGCAACGCCTGGCCCTGAACGAATCGCGGCAAAAGACCGCTGCCCTGGCCTATCGGCAAACCGTATTGCGCGCCTGGCACGAGGTGGACGACGCTCTGGATGCCTGGGCCGCGCAGCAGCGCCAACATGAGGAACTGCTGCTGTCGTATGAGCAGAACCGGCAAGCACTGCACGCGGCCGAGCGCGGCTATCAACAGGGTGCCGCCGACTACTTGAGTGTCCTCACGGCACAATTGAATGTGCTTGCCAGCCAGACCAGCCTCAATGCCAACGCCACCAACGCCACACTGACCGTGGTCAACCTCTACAAATCCCTGGGCGGCGGCTGGAACCCGGAGCAGCGTCCATGAACAGCATCGCTTTATCGCCCGCGCCCGTCATGACCCGCGCAACCCCCTTGGTCAAGTCTTCGAAACGCCCGCTGGTTGGCCTGGTCGGTATTTTCCTCGCGGCCATGATGGCCGGGCTGAACACCCGGGTCGGCGCGTTGGCGCTGGCGGACGTGAGAGGCGCGTTGGGCTTTGGCTTGGACGATGCGTCCTGGCTCACCACGGCGTATAGCGCCGGAGAACTGATCGCCATGCCCTTTTCGGCGTGGTTTGCCCTGACGCTCTCGGTCCGGCGCCTTGAGCTGTGGATGCTCGCCACCTGTACATCGTTGGCGCTGCTCCTGCCGTTCATCCATGACCTCGAACTGCTGTTGGGCCTGCGCTTTGTACAAGGCGTCGCCAGCGGCACGACAATCCCATTGCTGATGATGGCGGCCCTGAAGTTCCTGCCGTCACCCGTGCGGTTGTACGGCCTGGCGATGTACGCGATGACCGCGACCTTCGCGCCCAACCTGGCCATCTGGCTGGCAGGACAGTGGACAGATGAACTCCAGGATTGGCGCTGGGTGTACTGGCAGATCGTCCCTTTGGCCCTGATCGCCGCCGGCTTGATCGCTTGGGGATTGCCACGGGAATCGGTTCAGCGCCCACGCTTTCGCCAGGCCAATTGGGCCGGCATGGCCTGCGGCGTACCGGCTTTTGGCCTGTTGACCGTCGTCCTGGATCAAGGCGTGCGGCTGGACTGGTTCCATTCACCGTTGATCGCTTCGTCACTGGTCGCTGGTCTGGCCTTGCTGGCGATCTACCTGTTGACCGAGTGGTTTCATCCCTCGCCGTTCATCAAGTTGCAGATCCTGGGGCGCCGCAACCTGGGGCTGGGCTGCATTCTGTTCGTCTCGTTGTTGGTGGTGCTGATGTCCAGTTCACTGCTGCCGGCCAGTTACCTCGGGCCGCTGCAGGACTATCGCCCGTTGCAGATGGCCTCGATCGGGCTGATCGTCGCGCTGCCGCAATTAATCCTCGGAGCTTTGGTGGCGCTGCTGCTCTACCAGAAATGGGTCGATGCGCGCCTCGTGTTCGCCTTGGGGCTGTGCCTGATCGCCCTGGCCTGCCTTTGCGGCGCGCAGTTGACCAGCGAGTGGAACCGCGACCAATTCGTCGTGGCGCAAACGCTGCAAGCCCTGGGGCAACCAATGGCGGTGGTGTCGATGCTGTTTCTGATCACCAGCGTGGTGCAGTCTGCCGAAGGCCCTTATGTGTCCGGCACCATCAACACCCTGCGCGCCTTCGGGTCGTTGTGCGGTGCGGCGCTGGTCGGACAGTTCGTGGTCGTGCGCAGCCGCTTCCATGGGGAAATGTTGCTGGACCAGGCGGCCCTGGCAAGCAACGCCGAGGCTTTTACACCGGAGCCCTCACAACTGCTGGGCATCGTCGGCCAGCAGTCGGTGGTGCTGTCGATCGCCGATGCCTATCGCGCGCTGGGCCTGCTGGCACTGCTGTTGATTCCCCTCGTGCTTCGGCTGACCTACATCCCGGCACCTGTCAAGCAGGCCGCCTCATCCTCCTCCTCACAGGGGTAATTCATCATGGCCTTACCGAAGAAAGCCCAGATCATCAGTGTCGTGCTGCTCGCCGCGGCAGTCGCTGGAGTTGTCTATTTCAATCGCCCCGAATCCAGCGCATCGACCCAATCAACGGAGGACGCTTATGTCCACGCCGATTTCACCACGGTAGCGCCGCAGGTGTCCGGTACGGTCGAGACAGTGTTGATCGAAGACAACCAGCGGGTCGAGAAAGGAGACTTGTTGGCGACGCTGGATGACCGTGATTTCGTGGCCGCCGTGAACGCAGCCAAAGCCCAGGTTGTCAGTGCCAGGGCCAGCATCGCCAGCCTGCAAGCGCACCTGAGCCGACAGCAGACCGCCATTCGCCAGGCACAAGCGGCGGTGGCCGCGGATGAAGCGGCACTCAAGCTGGCCCATGCCAACCAGGCGCGGTATCGCAACCTGGCCAACGATGGCTCAGGCACCGTGCAAGCGCGGCAACAGGCTGAAGCGCAATTGAGCATTCAGTTGGCGCGCCGGGACAAAAGCGAGGCGGGTCTGCAGGCGGCCCGGCAGCAAGTGGACGTCCTCAAGGCCGATCTGGAAAAAGCCGATGCCTCCCTTGCCCATGCCCAGGCCTCGCAGGCCATTGCGGAACTGAAGCTGTCCTATACCCGTATCACGGCGCCGATTGCCGGCACGATCGGGCAGAAATCCGTGCGCATCGGCGCTTTCGTGAATACCGGGAAGCCCTTGCTGGCGATTGTGCCGCTCGAGGCCGTCTACATCACCGCCAACTTCCGCGAGACGCAACTGGCGCACGTCGCGACAGGCCAGGTCGTGAACATCGAGATCGATGCGTTGCCAGGCGAGTCGCTAGCGGGCACCGTGCAAAGCCTGGGGCCGGCCAGCGGCGTCAGTTACTCGACCATTGCGCCGCACAACGCCACCGGCAACTTCACCAAGATCGTCCAGCGCTTGCCCGTGCGTATTCGCATCGACCCCGACCAGCCCGCGGCAGCGAAACTGCGGGTGGGGATGTCCGTTACCCCGCATATTCGTACTGACGGATAAATACCAGGCCCCCAAGAGACGGTGGCAGCAAGCCCTTGCTCTCACCGTCGGCCCAGTCCTAAGCAAATAACTTAAAGTTATTTATTATCATTTTTTTAGATCATTTAGATTAAGCCTTAAGCCCAATGGCTTCTCGCGGTGTTGCCATCAAGGAGCGTTGGCACTCCTCACCTTCCGTCACGGCAATCTCATTAACGGGCCACCGTCATGCAGCTTCTAACGCTACCTCCCTCCCCCGGCCTGGCCACCTCGATTCGTGCCACGGCCCAGGTCTTCGAAGACCCCACCTCCCGCGCCTTGCTGGCTCACCTGCAACAAGTCGCGCCCAGTGACGCCAGCGTGTTGATCATCGGCCAGACCGGCACCGGCAAGGAATTGGTGGCGCGCCATATCCACAACCTCAGCGCCCGTCGTCACAAGCCGTTCGTTGCGGTCAACTGCGGGGCGTTTTCCGAGACCCTGGTGGAGGCCGAGCTGTTCGGCCATGAAAAAGGCGCCTTTACCGGCGCATTGACGGCCAAGGCCGGTTGGTTCGAGGAAGCGGACGGCGGCACCCTGTTCCTCGATGAAATCGGTGATTTGCCGTTGCCGATCCAGGTCAAGTTGCTCCGGGTACTGCAGGAACGCGAAGTGGTTCGGCTGGGTTCGCGCAAGAGCATCAAGATCGATGTGCGTGTGTTGGCGGCCACCAACGTACAGCTGGAAAAAGCCATCAATGCCGGGCACTTTCGCGAAGACCTCTATTACCGCCTGAACGTGGTCAGCCTGGCGCTCAAGCCGCTGCGCGAGCGGCCCGGCGACATCCTGCCGTTGATACGCCACTTCATTGCGCAGTACAGCCACAGGCTCGGTCACGGCGAGGTGACGCTGGACGCCCAGGCGCAGCGCAAATTGCTCGACTATTCCTGGCCGGGAAATATCCGCGAGTTAGAAAACGTCATCCACCACACGTTGCTGATTTGCCGCAACAAAGTGATCGGTGTGCAGGACCTGCACCTGTCGAACTTTCGCATCGAGCGCCAGGACAACCCACCGGAGGCTGCCCCTCAAAGCGCAGAGGCGCTCTTGCAGAAAGCCTTTGAGAAACTGCTCGAGCAGGAGCATGGCGATGTGTATGAAAAGGTCGAAGCCGAGTTGTTGCGCACCGCCTACCGATACGCTAACTGCAATCAGGTCCATACCGCCAGTCTGCTGGGCCTGAGTCGAAACGTCACCCGTACGTTGCTGATCAGGATTGGCGAGCTGGTGGTCAATCGACGCCGCCCGGCGCTGGACACCCGGGATGGCCAGGTGATCAACCTGTCGACCTGAGCCCCCCGTGGCGAGGGAGCTTGCTCCCGCTGGGGTGCGAAGCGCCCCCAATCAAGCGGATGACATCCACCTGATACAACGCGGTGACTGGCTTTGGGGCTGCTGCGCAGCCCAGCGGGAGCAAGCTCCCTCGCCACAAAAGCAATTCGGCGAGGGCTCTTTTATGGGGAGCGCTGTGCTTCCATCCCAGCCGCTTGCTGGTCCCGCGTCCGCGCACCCAGGTAGAAATCCTGTAGATCGCCGCGCGCCGCCAGTTGTTCGGCGCGGCCTTCACTGACCACGCGACCGCTTTCCAGCACGTAACCATAGTGGGCGTAACGCAGGGCGATGTTGATGTTCTGTTCGGCGATCAGGAAACTGACGCCGTCGCGCTGATTGAGCTGGCGGATGATCTCGAAGATTTCCTCGACAATCTGCGGCGCCAGCCCCATCGACGGTTCATCCAGCAAGACCAACTGCGGCCTGGCCATTAATGCTCGGCCTATGGCGATCATCTGTTGCTCGCCGCCCGAGGTGTAGCCGGCCAGGCTTTTGCGTCGCAGTTTCAGGCGGGGAAAATGGCCATAGACTAATTCCAGATCGGCCAACAACTGACGCCGTGGTACTTGGCGCGCCAGGGCACCGGCCAGAAGATTTTCCTCCACGGTCAACTGGGCAAAGCAATGCCGGCCTTCCAGCACTTGCACCAGGCCGTTTGCCGCCAAGGTGTGAGGCGCGCTGTGGGTCACCTCGCGCCCCTGGTAGACAATCCGCCCCCGCACCACGTCGCCCCGCTCGGCGCGCACCAGGTTGGAGGCCGCTTTCAGTGTGGTGCTTTTGCCCGCGCCGTTGGCGCCCAGCAGCACCACGACCTGCCCTTTTGCCACCTCCAGCGACACGCTGCGCACGGCCAGGATGGTCTGTTCGTAGAGGACTTCAATATCGTCGATCTGCAAGATCGGCACGTTCGTCGCCATGCTGTTTCGCCTTTTCAGATAGCGACCGGACGCCCGCGCCCGGTCGCCGCGATGCCTCAGGATTCCTGACTGCAATCACGCGGGGTAATGCCTTTTTCCCGGGCATACTGGTGCGAAGACGCTTCGATGATCGGCCGCAACAAGGCGCGGTCGGCCTGTACCCAGTCACTGATCAGCTTCCACTGCGTACCGTCCCATTGCTGGAAGCGCACCGCACCACCGCCTTCATGGTCCGAGCACGACAGCTGCAACGGCTGCACCAACCCCAGCGCCCCCAGTTCCTTGAGCCGTGCATCGTCGAGTTTGAGATTCTCGAAGCCCCAGCGCACCTGCTCGCCGGTCAGGGGTTGCTTGCCAAATTTCTGCTGGGCAATGCGCAGCGCTTCGACGTTGAGGATGCCGTTGACCACGCCGAGGTTGTAATACACGGTGCCGAACCGCTTGGGATCGGCCAGGTCGCCCTGTCCGGCGTCGACCACTTGCTGCTTGATGCCCTGCAACACCGGAAAGTCGGTGCCCGAAGGGTGCGTGGTGATGGCGATGAAGCCCTTGGCCGCGGCACCGGCCGGCGCGGCGTCGTCTTCGGAGTTGCTCCAGATGTTGCCGATGATGTGGTCGGCCGGGAACCCGACTTTCTGCGCGGTTTTCAGCGCCACCGGGTTCATCACCCCCCAACCGCGCAGGATCACCCAATCGGGTTTTTCCCGGCGGATATTCAACCACTGCGACTGTTGCTCGTTGCCCGGGTGCGGCACCTCCAGCAAGGTCAGCGCAAAACGGTACTTGTCGGCCAGGGTCTGCAGGACCTCATTGGTTTCCTTGCCGTAGGGCGAACCGTGGTACAGGGTGACGATCTTCAGGCCCTTGAGCTTGTCCAGCCCGCCGGCGCGCTGGCCGATGTAATTGATGATCGCCGAGACCTCGGAATACGGGTTCAACTGCAACGGAAAAACGTAGGGGAACACGCTGCCATCGGTGGAATCCGTACGCCCATGGTTGATGGTGATCAGCGGTAGCTTGTCGGCCGTCGAACGTTCCAGGGTCGCGTAGGCAATGCCCACCGACAGCGGGTTGGTGGCCGCCGCTGGCGCGCCGTTCAAGCCTTTCTTCAGACGTTCGTAGCACTCCACGCCTTTCTCGACCACGTACTCGGTTTCGCACTCGCTCCAGGTCAGCTTGACGCCGTTCACCCCGCCGTTGGCGTTGACGTACTTGAGGTAGTCGATGAAGCCGCCGAAAAAACCGGTGCCGCCGGCTGCATAAGGGCCGACGCGATAGCTTTGCAGGGGGAAGTATTGTTCGTTGTCCGCCTGGACGGTGAAGGCCGCGGCGGTGAGGCTCAGGGCCAGTGCCAGGCTACTGGCGAATGATCGTTTGAACATCGGATTTTCCTTGTTATGAAGCCATGGATAAGCCAACAAAATGGAACTGCAGACCCGTGCTGTGCGCATCGCTCAGTAGCGCAACGGCCACAGCCGTGCGCGCTGGCGAAATCTCTGCCAGAGGCGCGCGAGGCCCTCTGGCTCCTTGATCAGGAACAGGATGATCAGGGCGCCGAAGATCATCTTCTGCAGGTTCTCCACCTGGCCGGCGTCCACCAGCCCACCGGGCAGCAGCGACACCAGGTTCGAGAGCAACACCGGAAACAGCACGATGAAGGCCGCGCCGAGGAAGTTGCCCAGCAGGCTGCCGAGGCCGCCGATAATGATGATGAACAGGATCTGGAACGACCGATTGAGGTCGAACCCGTGGGGCTCCACCGTCCCCAGGTAAGCGAAGGCCCAGAGCGCGCCGGCCACCCCGAGGAAAAAGCCGCTGATGGCGAACGCCAGCAGCTTGGTTTTCGCCAACGCAATGCCGATGACCGCGGCGGCGGTGTCCATGTCGCGCACCGCCATCCAGTTACGTCCCAACTCGCTGCGCACCAGGTTCTTGCCCAGCCAGAACAGCGCCACCACCACGCTCAGGGTCAGCAGATAGCGGCCAGCCGGCGCGTCGAGATTCACCCCGAACACATCCAGGCGCGGCGCACTGATCACGCCCGAGGCGCTGTTGTTGGAAAACCAACTGAACCGGGTCAGCGCCCAGGTCACGAAGAACTGCGCCGCCAGGGTCGAGACCAGCAGATAGAAGCCCTTGATGCGCAAACTCGGCAGGCCGAACAGCACCGCCACCAACGCCGCCGTGAGCCCGCCCAGGGCAATACTGACCAGCAACGGCAGACCGGCGACCCGTATTTCAAGGTTGTAGGTGGCGAAAGCCCCCACCGCCATGAACGCCGCTGAACCGAGGGACAGTTGCCCGGCATAACCGGTGAGCAAATTGAGCCCCAACCCGGCCAGGGACAGCACCAAAAACGGAATCAGGATCGCGCTGAACCAGTAGTCGTTACCCAGCCAGGGCACCCCGACGAAGGCAAACAGCAGCAACGCGGCGAGTCCGTGACGGTCCTGGCGCAGGGCGAAGACCCGGCGGTCCTGGGCATAACGTGTGTTGAACTGGCCTGCTTCTCGATAAAACATGATGCGCTCCCCTAAACCCGTTCGATGGCCCGTTCGCCAAACAACCCCGCCGGACGCACCAGCAGAAACAGCAGCGCCAGCACGTAGGGAAACCAGTTCTCGATGCCACTGCCGATGAAGGGCCCGAGGTAAACCTCTGCCAGCTTCTCCGAAGCGCCGATGATCAAGCCGCCGACAATCGCGCCGCTGATGGAGGTGAAGCCGCCAATGATCAACACCGGCAAGGCCTTGAGCACCACCAGCGAGAGCGAGAACTGCACGCCCAGACGAGCGCCCCAGAGCAGGCCGGCGACCAACCCGACAAACCCCGCCACCGCCCACACCACCACCCAGACCCGCTGCAAACGAATGCCCACGGCCAGCGCCGCCAGCGGGTCATCGGCCACCGCCCGCAACGACAATCCGAGCCGGGTCTTGTTGAACAGCCAGGACAACAGCAGCACCAGGAACGCCGCGGTCAATGCGGCAAAAATGTCGAACTGCGACAACAGCATCCCGCCCAGTTCCAGCGGTTCATCACTGATACCCAGTTCCAGGCCATGCACCTGGGCGCCCCACAGCGCCTGGGCGAAGCCTTCGATGACGTAGGACAGCCCAAGGGTGGCCATGAACAGCGTGATCGGCGAACGGTTGACCAAGGGCCGCAGCACCACGCGCTCCACCGCCACGGCGATCAGCACCATGGCCGCCAGGCTGATGACGAACGCCAGCCAGAACGGCACGCCCCGCTCCAGCAGGCTGACGAAGGTCAGCGCCGAGAACAGCACCATCGCGCCCTGGGCGAAATTGAACACCCCGGAGGCCTTGTAGATCAGCACGAAACCGATGGCCACCAAGGCGTACATCACCCCCGCCAACAATCCGCCAATCAATACTTCAAAGAAAAATTCCATCGCCGCTCCTGTTCTGCGGGCGCAACTTGCCAGCCCTCCCTGACGGGAAGGCGTCGAATATCCGGTGTCAGTGGTGAGTGCCCAGGTAGGCCGAAATGACCTCGGGGTTCTGCCGTACGTCTTCAGGCGAGCCGTCGCCGATCTTGCGACCGTAATCGAGCACCACCACGTGGTCGCTGATGTCCATGACCACGCCGATATCGTGCTCTATCAACACCACCGTCGTGCCCAGCTCACGGTTGATGTCGACGATGAAGCGGCTCATCTGCTGCTTCTCGTCGGCGTTCATTCCGGCCATGGGCTCGTCCAGCAGCAACAGCCGAGGCTCCGCCGCCAGCGCGCGGGCCAGCTCCACCCGTTTCTGCAAGCCATAGGGCAGCGTGCCCACCAGGACGTCGCGCCAGGGCTGCAAATGCAGGAACGCGATGACCCGTTCGGCCGCTTCGCGCTGGCTGTCATCCTCGGCCCGGGCGCGACCGATGCGCAGCGCCTGCTCGATCCAGGTGCTGCGGCGCTTGAGGTTGCGTCCGGTAAGCACGTTGTCGAGCACGCTCATGCCCTTGAACAGCGCGATGTTCTGGAATGTCCGGGCAATGCCGCGGACCGCCACGTCGTGAGGGCGCATCCGGCGCCGCTCCTGTCGATCAAAACGGATGTGCCCGTCCTGGGCCTGGTACACGCCGCTGATGACATTCAGCAGCGAACTCTTGCCGGCGCCGTTGGGGCCGATCAAGGCGCAGATCTCACCGGTGGCGACGCGAAAGCTAATGTCCGTGACCGCTTTGACGCCTTTGAATGACAGCGAAATATGCTCCAGCTCCAGCAAATGCGTGACGGCCGTCTGGGTCATGGGACGTCTCCTCTCAGGCCAGTTGCGACTGGAGACCCGTCCAGTCATCGGTGGTGCGCTGCACCAGGTTCGACGGCGCTTCCCAGTGGGCCGCATCCTCCCATCGGCGAACCCTGATACCCAATACCTGGAAAAAGGCCTGGGTTTCGGGCGGCAAAGCATCGCCCACCAACAGCGGCGCGCGGGTCCGGGAAAAACCCAACACATCGCGCAAAGGCCGACGAACCAGCCAGTCCCCCAGATGCCGTTGCAACAGCCCCGGCTGCGCCGCCAACGCCCAGTCCACCAGCCCACGGGACCAACCGCCCGACTCCGGCAAACGCTCCAGCGCATAGCGGTGCAAACGCTCATAGGTTTCCTGCGTCCCGGCCACCAGCGTCGGGCCCAGCTCACGACGGTCGCGATCTCGGGTCGCCAGGTTCTCAGGGAAGTTCAGGCGAAAACCGGCCATCAACCAAGGCGCCAGCAGATAGCGGGCTTGCCCGCCCGAGGCGAACGCCCGTGCAGCCAATGCCTCTTCCTGTCGGCCCAACCCTTCGCGCACCAGCAACCGCTGGCCCTCCTGCAACAGCTCGGCGTGGCTGACGCGTTGCTCCTCAATCGCCTGGCCGGCCCCGCGATAAAAGACAAAGGCCGTTTGCAGCACTCGCCCTTGCGGCGCCAGGTCATCGATTGGCCGCTCGGCAACCAGCGCGGCGTAATCCAGCGCTTGCGCAAATGGCGCCGCATCCGACAGGCCACGCTTGTCGAGGTAGACCCACACTCCCACGGCCACCTGCGCCGCACGCAGACGCCGCATTTCTTCCACGCCTTCGACCAGGACGAAATCCGGTTGCAGCGTGGCGAGCCGTTGCACCTGTTCGGCCGCTGCGTCCAGCGGGTCGAACAGGCTCGCCACGCCACCCAGCCACTGCGCAGCCAATGCGGCAAGCAGCGCCTGCGGCCTGGGTCGGCTGATGATCGTCAGGGTCGCGCCCGCCGCAAAACCACGGGTTTGCAGGGCACTCGCCAAACGACGCACCTCGTCGGCCACATGCGCCCAGGTTCGCTCCTGCCAGACACCCAGGTGCTTATGGCGCAACGCGACGTCCATGCCGTGCCGATGTGCCTGGCGCTGCAACCACTGGGGCAAGCTGGCCGGGACCGCGTCGGGGGTGTCGGTGAACGTGCCCATGCTGCCTCCCGCGCCTAAGCGACCGCCGCCGTTTTGGCTGCCACGTTGCGTTGTTCCAGCTCACGCACCAGCGGCAGCACCTTACGGCCGAAATACTCGACTTCTTCCTGGAAATGCAGGAAACCGGCGAGCACCAGATCCACACCCACGGCCTTGAGTGCGACGATGCGTTCGGCGATCTGCTGCGGCGTGCCGATCAGGTTGGTCTTGAAGCCATCGTTGTATTGCACCAGATCCTCAAAGCTGGATTTGGCCCAGTTGCCCTCGCCTTCCGGGCTGGACTTGCCGGCCTGCTTCGCCGCATCGCCAAAGGCATTGACGGCCTCGGGATCGGCCTGGTCGATGATCTGGGCGAGGACCGCACGCGCCTCTTCTTCGGTGTCGCGGGCAATGACAAAGGCGTTCACGCCGACCTTGACCTTGTGGTGGTTGGCCGCCGCCTTCGCCTGGAGGTCATCGATCTGCGCCTTGACACCTTCCACGGTATTGCCGTTGGTGAAGTACCAGTCCGATACCCGGGCGGCCATGTCCCGAGCCGCACGTGAACTGCCGCCCTGGAAGATCTCCGGGTGTTGCTGCAGTGGTTTTGGCTTGAGGGTGTAGTCGTGGAAGCGGTAGAAATCACCGCGCAAGGTGAAGTTGTCGGTGGTCCAGATGCCCTTGAGCGCGGTGATGAATTCTTCGGAGCGGCGATAGCGCTCATCGTGCTCCAGCCACGGTTCGCCAATGGCCGTGAACTCGCCCTTGAACCAGCCCGACACGATGTTGACCGCCACCCGGCCGCCGGTCAGGTGATCGATGGTTGCGATCTGCTTGGCCAGCACCGACGGCGTCCACGGCCCCGGCAACACCGCGGCGATGACTTTCAGGCGCGTGGTGGCGGCCAGCAAGGCATGACTGAACGCCACGGACTCATGCTGGTATTCAGCACCGTAACCGGCGGTAAAACGCACTTGGGACAGCGCATAGTCGAAGCCGGCCGCCTCCGCGATCTGGGCCAGCTTGCGGTTGTAGTCGATGCCCCAGTCGGTGCGTTGTTCGATTTTGCTGACCACCAGCCCGCCACTGACGTTGGGCACCCAGTAGGCAAATTTGATCGTGTCCTGGCTCATTGCATGTACTCCACGGCTCGTTTTGAAAGGAAAAAATCGATCAGGCGGCACTGGCGTTGCGCTGGGTACTCGGGCCCAGGCTCAGCAACGCTGACTCGACGGCGCGCTCGATGCGCTCCAGCACCTGTGCGCTGGAGATCCGGTATTGGCTGAAATCGGTTTCGCTGGCATAGACCCCCACCGGCAGGCTCAGGGCCTGGAAGAAGCCGAACAGGGGCCGCAACTGGTGATCGATGATCAAGGCATGACGATCCGAGCCCCCTGTCGCGGCCAACAACACCGGTACGTTCTTGAGGGCTTCGTGATGAACGAAATCGAACAGGTGCTTGAACAGGCCGGTGTACGAGGCTCGGTACACCGGACTGGCGGCGATCAGCAGATCGGCCGATTCAATGGCATGCAGATCCTCCTGCACGGCAGCCGGCAAGGCCTCGCGGCGCAACACCCCGGCGAACTGCGGACCGACCTTGGCCAGTTCGATCAAGCGCACCTCGATCGGCAGTTGCTGCCCGAGCCGGTCCACCAACGCCTGGAGCAGTGCCAGGGTGCGTGACGGGTGCTGCACGCTGCCTGACACCGCCACCACTTTGAATTGCTTGCTCATCGCTTACCCCATGCCTGGAGACGCCACCTCGGCGTCTGCACAAGGTGTAGAGCAGCAACCGTGCCAGTTGAATATCACCTTAATAATCAATGGATTACATGAATCATCGAACCACTGCACTGTCGCCCGACGGACAAGCTGTTGGTCCGCTGTTGCCTGGCGAACACCTGGCGTGTCGATGCCCGTCACGGCAACTGTTGCCCGGCACACAGTTGCGCAACAGATTGTCCGCAGCCAGGACAGCCTTTCATCGATGAATGCCCTAAAGACCCCGCATTTACGGGCGTCGGGCCCCGGGCATGGACTGTGCAATGGCCTTGGGCACCGGCAGGTTTTCACCCTGCCCGCCTACTCGCCATCCAGAAGGAACACCAACATGACCGCACAGCAACAACACCTGCCGCCGATCCTTTCCACGGGCACCGACTATGAGCCCTTGGCCGAACGCTTCCGACCGATCTTTGCGCGCATCCAGGCCGGCGCCCTGGCGCGTGAGCAGACGCGCAGCCTGCCCTTTGAACAGGTGAAATGGCTAAAGGAAGCAGGCTTTGGCGCCATCCGTGTACCGGTCGAATATGGCGGCGCCGGGGCCTCGTTGCCGCAGCTGTTGCAATTGCTGATCGAACTGGCCGAAGCCGATTCCAACCTGCCCCAGGCCTTGCGCGGGCACTTTGCATTCGTCGAGGACCGCCTCAATGCCCACGCGAGCAGCCCACAGGACCTATGGTTCAAGCGCTTCGTCGAAGGTGAACTGGTTGGCAACGCCTGGACTGAAGTCGGCGCCGTGAAAATCGGTGAAGTGGTTACCCGGGTTTCCCAGCAAGGCGATCAATGGGTCGTCAACGGCACCAAGTACTACAGCACCGGCAGTATTTTCGCCGACTGGATCGACGTGTATGCCCAGCGCGACGACAACGGCGCCGACGTGATTGCCGCCGTGCGCGTGCACCAGCCGGGCGTCAAGCAAAGCGATGACTGGGACGGCTTTGGCCAACGCACCACCGGCAGCGGGACGTCGTTGTTCGAGAATGCACTGGTCGAGGCGGAAAACCTCATCGACTTCTCTACCCGTTTCAAATACCAGACTGCGTTCTATCAACTGGTCTTGCTCGCCGTGCTGACCGGCGCCGGCCGCGCTGCGGTCCACGACATCACCGAGCAAGTACGCAGACGCACACGGATTTTCAGCACCGGCAATGCCAGCGCAGTGAGCCAGGACGTGCAGGTGCAGCAAGTGATCGGCAAGGCTTCGGCCCAGGTCTATGCCGCCGAAGCCACCGCCCTGCGCGCCGCGAACGCCGCCCAACGCGCCTATGAAAGCCGCTTCAGTCAGAACGCCGAGACCGAACACACCGCCAACATCGCCGCCGAGCTGGAGTCGGCTCAGGCCCAGGTGGTGATTTCCGACCTGGTGTTACGCGCCACCAGTGACTTGTTCAATGCCCTCGGTGCTTCGGCCACCAGCACCAGCAAGGCCCTCGACCGTCACTGGCGCAATGCTCGCACTGCTGCCTCGCATAATCCGTTGATCTACAAGGAGCGCATTATTGGTGATTGGGAGATCAATGGGACGGAGCCGCCGTATGTCTGGCAGATTGGTGGGGGGTCGAAGCAGCTTTGAGTGCTGAGTGCTTGAGTGCTTGGGTCGGTGTGTATATCCGTTATTTAGGTAATGGCGGCTTATGGTTCCGCCTTTACGGCGGGTCACTTTTGAAGAGCGCAAAAGTCACCAAAACGCACTTGCCCCACCACTCGGCACCTCGCTAGGGCTCGGTGTGCCCTCACTCCGGCATCTATGTGGCTGAGCCTCCGCCATCGCGAGCAGGCTCGCTCCCACAGGGGTGCTGTGTTGGACATGAGTTTTGTGTTCACTGGAAATTGAATGTGGGAGCGAGCCTGCTCGCGATGGCGGTGGTCCAGTCACAGGGATGCTGGGCTGCTGGCCTCATCGCGAGCAAGCTCGCTCCCACAGGGGTGCTGTGTTGGACATGAGTTTTGTGTTCACTGGAGATTGAATGTGGGAGCGAGCCTGCTCGCGATGGCGGTGGTCCAGTCACAGGGATGCTGGGCTGCTGGCCTCATCGCGAGCAAGCTCGCTCCCCACAGGGGTGCTGTGTTGGACATGAGTTTTGTGTTCACTGGAGATTGAATGTGGGAGCGAGCCTGCTCGCGATGGCGGTGGTCCAGTCACAGGGATGCTGGGCTGCTGGCCTCATCGCGAGCAAGCTCGCTCCCCACAGGGGTGCTGTGTTGGACATGAGTTTTGTGTTCACTGGAAATTGAATGTGGGAGCGAGCTTGCTCGCGATGGCGGTGGTTCGGTTGCAAACACCAGGTCCGATTGCCGACCTTTTCACAAAGCCAATAGGAACCCAGCCCAACCAATCAAAACACTGGCATCATGCCTTTTTCCTTGCACTCATGGAGTGACTGTGACGAATCTAAGTGCCGCCCCTGAGTTTGCACCCGCCTCCACTTTATCGCCCTACCGCTTCTTTCCCCGGCTAGGGATGTTCGTGCTGGCCACCTTGGTCGTTTTCCTGGCCGCACTGCCCGAGGTCCTTTTTGTACCCGCGGACATGCAGGCCTATCTGACGTTCACGACCACCTCGGGTATCACCGCGCTCCTTCTCCTCGCCCTCTTCGCCTTGCAATACCGCACCGATCTGCGTCCCCAGTGGTGCGGTCATTCCATCGGCACCCCCCTGCGCTGGGGGGCGATCGGCGTTATCGGGGCCTACCTGTTTTTCGGGGTCGCCGTCTTCGTGCTCGGATTACCCCGTGAGGTGTTCATGGCCGAACTCCTGGACGGGCTCAACGGTTGGCAAGCCACGATCAAGATTGCCTCGCTGATCGTGCTGCCGCCCATCGCCGAAGAGTTGTTTTTCCGCCATTACATGCTCCGGCTGTTCCCCTACGAGAACAGCCGTGCCTGGACATGGATCGCGATCATCGTGACGTCGGCCATCTTCGCCGGCATGCACATCCAATATGGGAATTGGATAACTGTCGTGCTGATCTTCGCCTGTGGAAGCGTGCTCGGCGTCGCCAGAGTGGTCAGCGGTGGCCTGCTGGTGCCGGTGCTCCTGCATTCCCTGGCCGAAGTTGTCGCACTGACCACGGACAAATCTTTCTCGTTGATGGGGCTTTACGGTTGAGCCAGCAGTGCCAGGCCAACGGCCCTCTATGGCCTCATGGCGCCTGAACCTCGGCTTGCGGCAGAGGGATCTCACCCATCTGCGGGTAGTGCATGGTCAGGATCGCCCACCTCAAGCCCTCCACGCCTGGCACCGTGCCGGATGCCTTGGATGAATGCTCGACGTAGCCGGCATATTCCTCGACGTACTGGAGATGTTTTTCCCAGCGCGCCTGGTCAAAGTTCACGCCAAAGATAATGACGCTGCCCGTTGCTACCTTTTCCGCCTGGGATTTCAGCCGGGTCATGTACCAATAGTCTTTGGCCGCGCTTTCAAACATCTTGCCCTGGTTGGCATTGGCGAAAGGTGTCTTGAGTTCAATGAAGTGAAAGCGCTTTTCATCCTGGTCGCGAATCCACAAGTCGCATTGCTTGGTGAGGATGTCCATCTGCGACCAACGCTGATCGAGCGCCACCTTATACTCGACGCCAACGTCCGCCAGCTCACGGTCGGGACCACGAAGTCGACGGGCGTGGATCAGCCAGAAATAAAACTCGAACTTCAGCCAGCCCTCAAAACCGTTGGCCAGGGCACTGATGGAGGACGGCAGGTATTTGCGGTCCTCTTCCCACGATTGCATGAATTCGCAGAATGCTGAGGCGACGTTTGGGATGCCGGGCATGGATCACTTCCTTGTAATGGCCTAAAGACTGTAGGCATAGTGCCACCACCCTGCTGAGGGCCACAATACCAAGCTATGATTCGCCTACGTCAGCACCTCAAACAGGGTCAGCCATGAACACTCACACAGCCTGCCTCGGACTGCTTGCCTTGACGCTCCCCTTCCTGGGCGAGCCCGTCCAGGCCTCGACGTGGCAGATCTGCCAGATGGAGCTGCGTATCGTCGAAGTGCTGAAACAACCCTATCCGCAGCTTCAGGCGCAGGTGATTAAAGTCAGGCCGAAGACCTCTTCGGTGGAGTGTCCGGCGCAAGGCTCGTTGCTCACCTTCACCCCGGAAACCCCGGACTACCAAGCCACGCTCCCTCGCCGCCAATGGCCTGGGAAAGGGCAGTCGGTACAGGTCGACTACCGCTACCTGGATGGCGTCTGTAAGGGCGACGGCAACTCGTATGCGTGTCGTATCAAGCATTACCCGGTGGTGAGTCGGTAAGCAGCCGGCTGAAGACCGTGGAATTTTTCAAGTCAGTGGTGGCCTCATCGCGAGCAAGCTCGCTCCCACAAGGGGTTTTGTGATGGGTCGCAATACTGTGAACACCCGCAATCCCCTGTGGGAGCGAGCTTGCTCGCGATGAGGCCAGTACATCCACCCTCACTGCAACTCAAGCCAACAGCTCAGTGATCCAGCGGACCTGCCGCGTGATGTCGCGCAGTTTCTCTTCGGGCACCGCCTGCCGTGCCTTGGCGAAGCTGGTGAGGGTCTTTTGCTTCTGGCGCAGCAGACGTTGCCACTTCGCCAGGAAGATCGGGGTTCTGGCTTGCATCTGCAGCGGGCCGAAGTACAGCTCCTCGGCGGTGTACGTTACCGCCCCGACGCGCTCGGCGACGATGATCTCGTAGTAGAAGCGGTTTTCCCGCAGCACTTCCTCACAAAGGATGCGGTAGTCGTTCTCCATCAGCCATTGGCGCAACGGTTGTTCGCCGCCGTTGGGTTGCAGGATCAGCCGCTCCCGCCCGCTCAGCCGTGCTTTGCCGCTGTCCAGGATGTCGCGGATCGTCTCGCCGCCCATGCCACAAAGGCTGATCGCGGTGATCCCGTCTTCCGGCTCGATCGCTGCCAGGCCATTGGCAAGGCGTACGCTGACCTGCTGCTCCAGGTCATTCTCACGCACGGTGCGCTCGGCGGCGCGTAACGGTGTCAACGCCACCTCGCCGGCCACCGCCGCCGCGATGACGCCACGGCGCAGCAAGGCCACCGGCAGGTAAGCGTGATCCGAGCCAATGTCAGCCAGGCGCGCACCCGCAGGCATATGCGCCGCCACGCGCTCCAGTCGCATGGACAAGGTCTGTTCGTTCAACTGCGGTTCCTTGGGTTAATCGTAGAACGGCTCGACCGCCGTCCGACTGCCGACAAAGAAGCTGTCCGCGACCAACCGCAGTGGCTGCAGGTCCATGTCGCTGGCTTTGTCGTTGATCAGTTGCTGGAAATGCCGATACACCGCCGCATACTCACCTTCCTCGGATACCACCTGGCGCACGCCGTCGATGCTCAACAGCGCACCGCCGTTGTCCAGCCGCAGGACGCCTTCGGCGCAGCGAATCTCGATGCTCCAGAGCTCATCATGACCATGGTCGAAATCGAACTCCGCACGGATATCGAGGTGACGGGCGTCGGCCATCTTGATGCTGGCGGCAATCGGCGACTGGCAGTTGTCCGGCACGCGCAACTCGGCGGATTCCACGAACAACGGCAGTGCCAACAGATGGGTCGCAATCGACAACGCGTTGATGCCCGGATCGAAGACACCCAGGCCGCCAGGTTGCCAGATCCACGCCTGGCCCGGGTGCCACTTGCGCACGTCTTCTTTCCAATCGATCTGCACGCTGTGCAAGGTGCGACTGGCCAGCCAGTCACGGGCGGCTGCGATGCCCGGGGCGTAACGGGAATGCCAGGCGAACAGGCCGCTGACGCCTTGCTCGCGCACCTGCTCCACCAAGGCCATGGCTTCACCCAACGTGGCGCACGGCGGCTTTTCCACCAGGACGTGTTTGCCGGCCGCCAGCGCCTGCTGCACCAGGGCGAATCGACCTTGCGGTGGTGTGCAGAATGCAATCGCATCGACGTGAGGGCCGTTTTCGAGCAGCTCGCCCAGGGACCGGAAGTTCTCCACCCCGGCGCAGGGCTGCCCTTGCGTGGCGACCGCCACCAGTTGGAACGCGGGGTTGGCGTGGATGGCTGGAACGTGTTGGTCCTGGGCTATCTTGCCGTAGCCCACCAGGCCGAGACGAATCGGTTGCATCGATGACTCCTGATTTTTTGTACTTGTGATCGGGCTGCAAACTAGACGCAAATCGCCTGGCGGACAATGGGGGCCATGCAGTATCTATTCGATTGTCCTGCCAGTGCGGCAAAGACATCAGGTACGGCGCTGTTCCCGGGCAGCCGTCACGACGTTGGTCACCCGGCCGAAGAAGGGTTCGAGTCGCTCACGGGGCGCATCGTGCTCCACCACCAGGGCGGCGACTTCTTCGCAGGAGGCCACCTGATAGTGGGCAACGCTGGACAGCTTTTCATTGGTCACCGCCGCGATCACCTGCCCACTTGCCGCCACCACCGCGCGCTTGAACTCCGCGTCGTCCAGGCCGAACGCCGTGACGCCATTGTCCGGATCGATGGCGCAGGCGCCGAGGACACACACGTCGAAACTGAATTGGCGCAATTGCTGGACAGCCGTCAGCCCTATCACACCTCCCGCGTTTGGACTCAAGCGGCCGCCCAGCAGGATCACCTCGGCGCGGGGCAGCTTCATCAACTGAACCGCAATCAGCGGCGAATTGGTGGTGAGGGTCAACTGAAGCTGCGGATCAATGGCGCAGGCAATCGCCAGGTTGGTCGACCCGGCGTCGATGAACACGTGCTGGCCCGCGCGCAACAATGCAGCGGCCGCTTGGCCGAGGCTGCCCTTGCGCGCCGGGTCTTTGCGCACGCGCGCCTCCATCGACCCTTCGGCAGCGGGCAGGAGGATCGCGCCGCCATAAACGCGCTTGCACACTCCCGCCGCTGCCAATGCGCCCAAGTCACGCCGGATCGAGTGCTCGGACACATTGAATTCGCTGGCCAAGTCGGCCGCGATCACCCGGCCATACCGGGCAAGACGCTGGATGATCAATTGCTGGCGTTCGCCGGGGAACGCTTCGTGAGGAGAAGTCATGATGCTACAACCTGCATAAACGAGCACTAATGATCATAAACGAGCAGATAGTGCCGGTTATGCAGCGAAGCGTCAAACCCCGCTCGTTCAAGCGGGCTGCCAAACGTTAAAGCTCAAACGTCCCCAGGGACATTCGTGCCCATCCCCAAGGGCAGGAAAGGTTGAATCTCGTCGATCTCCTCGGCACTGAGGCGCAGCTGCGAGCCGGCAATCAGCCCATCGACCTGCCCGGGACGGCGGGCTCCGACGATGGCGCCGGTCACCACCGGTTTGCGCAGCACCCAGGCGATGGCGACTGCCGCCGCGCTCACCCCGTGCCGTTCGCCAATACCGGCCAAGACCTCGACCAGCGCCAGGTTCGCGCTCAAGCGGGGCTCCTGGAAGTCCGCGCTTCGGGCCTTGCGCCAATCGTCGTCGGGCAATTGGGCGATGCGCTCGCGCGTCATGCTGCCGGAAAGCAGCCCCGATTGAAGGGTGGAATAGGCCAGGACCCCCATTCCGGCCTGCTCGCAAAAGGGCAGGACGCCGTCCTCGATGTCCCGCATCAAGGCGGAATAAGGCGGTTGGAGTGACACGATCTCGGTCACCGCCTGGGCCCGCTTGAGTTGCGCGACATCAAAATTGGAGACGCCGATCGCACGGATTTTTCCCTGTTCACGGGCGGTAGCCAAGGCCGATAGCGCGCTCTCGATCCCTTCGCTACTGCCATCGGCAGGAAAGGCCGGCCAGTGGATCTGATACAGATCGATGGTTTCGACTTGAAGCCGGCGCAAGCTTGCCTCGACCTCGGCGAGCAATGACCCAGGCGCCAGCGAGTGTGAAATTGCCTTGGTGACCGGGTCCCAGACCAGACTGCCCTTGGTGAACACCAACGGACGCCGCGAAGCCGGCACCCGGCGCAACAACTGCCCGACCAGTTGCTCGGCATGGCCCAACCCATAAACCGCCGCCGTATCGATCCAGTTCACCCCGCGCTCGACAGCGTATTCAAGGGCGCCCAGGCTGTCCTCGTCATCCTGCGCCCCCCAACTGTATTCCCAGCCGGTGCCAGCAATGGCCCAGGTTCCCAGGCCAATGGGCGAAATCAGGAAGTCCGATGATCCAAGACGATTGGTTTGCATAGCGAGTTCTCCACAGATGAGGCGGGCAGTATCCGCGAGCGTTCTCATGACGATAAGATGGGTAATCGTATTTGAACTACTGAGCAGCATTCATGAGTCAGCACCCCGACCTTTCCGAGCTGGATGCCTTTGCCGCCGTCGCTCGCCATCGCAGCTTTCGCAAGGCCGCCGACGAGCGTGGCGTTTCAGCTTCGGCATTGAGCCACGCGATGCGGGCGCTGGAAGCACGCCTGGGCGTCAGGCTGCTCAACCGCACCACACGCAGCGTTACGCCGACCGAGGCCGGCCACCAGCTATTGGCAACGCTGGCCCCTACCCTGCAGCAGGTTGCCGATGCCTTGGCCCAATTGACCTCGCTGCAGGATGTGCCCGCCGGCAAGCTTCGCCTCAACGTGGCGCGTCCGGCGGCGCGTGCGGTCTTTGCCAAAGTGCTCGCGCCATTCGTGGCCAGGTATCCGCGCATTCAACTGGACCTGGTCACCGATGATGGCTTGTCCGATATCGTGAA
Organism: Pseudomonas sp. FSO-7; assembly: GCF_059579345.1. Taxonomy (NCBI): domain Bacteria; kingdom Pseudomonadati; phylum Pseudomonadota; class Gammaproteobacteria; order Pseudomonadales; family Pseudomonadaceae; genus Pseudomonas; species Pseudomonas sp. FSO-7. Next base: position 3,846,324 of record NZ_CM184193.1, read on the forward strand.
CGGCGGTTTTGACGCCGGCGTGCGCTTTGGCGAAAGCCTGGCCGGCGACATGATCGCCGTCCCTGTCGGCCCCCCTCAATCGTTCGTGACCGTAGCCGCGCCAACCTACCTGGCCACTCAGGGGATCGCCCAGGCGCCACGGGACTTGCTCGACCATGCCTGCATCGCCCGGCGTTTTCCCAGCGGCAAACTCTACGCCTGGGAGTATCAGGCAGCGGGGCAACCGATCCGTTTGTCCGTCACCGGCCCGCTCATTCTTGAAGACGATGCGCTGATGATCCAGGCGGCGAAAGATGGCGCCGGGATTGCCTACGTCTACGAGGAGCTGGCGCGTGACGACCTGCGCAATGGGCATCTCACGGAACTGCTTGCGCAATGGAAAGCGCCGCCGATCCGGTTTTTCCTCTACTACCCCAGCCGACGCCATGTGCCATCGGCCCTGAAAGCACTTATCGAGTTCATCCGGGCGGAGGATGGACCAACCTGACCGGCAGGCAAAAAAAGCCCCGCGACCGAGGACGGTGCGGGGCAAGGTAATTGGTTGGTTGCGGCCAACCAAAGGAGCACGGTGAAAAGCGTTTACGGGCCGGTCAGATGCATTCCTGTGCGGCGCGTTCAAAACTCGAAGGCAGGAGGTTGGAGGCCAGCAAGTGCCGCTCGTAGAGAAACACCTTGCCGCCGCTGCCGGCCTTGTAGGCCTCCAGCACGTTGTCCGCCGACACTTTGCTCGGCACCACGATGCGGTAGCTACGCTGGGTCTGCGAGACCATCGGGTTCAAGGCATTGCCCTGCAATTTCGGTATGACGCATTCGGCGTATTGGGCCGGCGTCTTGCTGGTCTGCAAGGTCAGGGTCGGGTCGTTCGGTGCCGAGGCACAACCGGCCAGCAACAACGGGGAAAACGCCAGGGCAAGCAAAAATAAAGGGCGCATGGGTTGGGGTCCTGAAAATAAAAATACTGGGCTGCGTGTTCGATGGCGCTGATTTTCCAATGATTGCCGACAAAGCAGAACTTGCATTTGGTAATGGTCACTATTACTCCTAGCAATAGTTGCAAGCCGAGAAAGATTGATGAGGCCTATCCATGAGAACGTTTGATCTGATTCGCGACGCGGTATTGCCCGACTTCCGTGAGCGGGTGGCGGAGTACCTGATCCAGTATGAAAGCGTGCTGTTGAGCAACACCGAAACCGACCCGGAGCTCAAGCGGGCCACGGCCAATCAGCTGCGCGGTTATCTGCGCGGGCTGAACACGACGCGGGTATTGGGCATGGCGGATTGGGAAGAGTTGGATCGGCGGGTGGTGGATACGTGGCTTTAGTGCCCGGCTGGATGCGCCCGGTCCACCAGCCGTTGCAGCCACGCGGCATCCTGGTCGTTGATCACCCCATAGCGGTTCGGCGGTAGAAAATTCCAGTGGTGGGCGGCCTCGTCCAGGCGCTTGAGCTCATCGGCAGACAGCCAGTACGGCGTATCCACCCATGGCATCGGCGCACCGTCGAAACGCCGCCCCAACGGCAGATTGGTGCCGGGGGCGAAAGCAATCGCCAGTTGCTGCTGGGTCGCAGCAACTTATCCGGCGCAGGCATTTGCCCTACCCGTCCGTAGCTGAAGTTGCCCGGATATTGCTCCTTGAGCACCAGCCAATGCCCCGCCGCGGTCTTGGCCAGGATCCATTGCGACACACCGCTGTCTTGCACGCATTTCAGTTTGCCGTCGCTCCATTGCATGAGGGTGTTGCAGTCCGGGTCATAGTTGTTGGACCAAAGGCTGATGCCGGAGACCAGGGTATGGTGTTCGAGCTCGACCAGCCCTTGGTCGGGCATCGACTGCCAATAGCGCTTGGTCGGGTCGCGTGTGTCGCGCAAGTAGTTATGCAGGACCCAGGCAGCCACGAACAGCAAGGTGGCGAGCCCAAGCCAGCCAAGGGAGGCCCCGGCGATGCGGTCAAGGTCGGCGCCTGGAGCGGATAACCCCTGATAGACCAGCAGCCCCAGCAGGAACACGATGCCCGGCAACACCAGGCCCAGGCACAATGGCGGTACCAGCACCGCGATCCAACTGAAACGATGCATCGACGCACGCTCACGCGCCCAGGCCTGCTCCTGGGCAAGCATCCGCGCTCGCTGCCGTGGGCCGATGGCCGGATCGGGCGTCTGGAAGCGCATGTACAGGGTATAGGTGTCGTCGCTCATGGATCGGATCATGCCCTTGAAGGTGATGTTTAAACGGGACAACCACTCACATTACCCGTACGCCGAGCGAAAACCGTGGCGAGGGGATTTATCCCCGTTGGGCTGCGCAGCAGCCCCAATGTCCTCCACTCAATCGAACCTGACACACCAGGGTGCCAGGTTTCAGGGCCGCTTCGCGCCCCAGCGGGAGCAAGCTCCCTCGCCACAAGAGCTATTGGGTGGTGTGTCAATTCATCAGGCACAGGCTGTCCTTCCACAGGAGCGGTTCGGCAGTGGCCAGTGAGTGGCCGCATTGGTCCCCTGTTGATACTCCCGAGGCGTGCAGCCGAATTCGCGGCGAAACACCGTGTGCAGGTATTGCGCCGACTTGAAGCCGCAATTCTGGGCGATGTCGGCAATCGGCGCGTCGGTGTTTTCCAGTCCGTTGGCGGCGGCGGTCAGTTTGAAGCGCAGGATTTCGTCGTGGACGCTGCAGCCCCGCTCCTTACGAAAATGCGCTTCCAGCGATGAACGCGAGATCCCTACATAAGCCGCCACCTGGGCCGTCTTGATGCCTTGGCAGGCGTATTGGCGGATGAAGAGCAGTGCCTGCATGACATAAGGGTTGCCCAATGGTTGATGCAGGCTCGACACCTGCACATTGATCGCATCCGGCGGGACCAGAATCTGCGTGCCCGTGGACGGCATGCCGTGCAGCATCTGGTGGAGCAGGCGTGCGGCGGTGCGGCCCATGGTCTCGGTGCCCTGGATCACCGAGCTCAATGGCACCCGCGTCAGGCTGCGGGTCAGCGGGTCGTTGTCGATGCCGATCAACGCCACTTGCTCCGGCACGGCGATCCCGGCGGTCAGGCAGGCTTGCAGCAGTTGCCGGGCGCGGGCGTCGCTGACGGCGATAATACCGATGGGTTTGGGCAGGCTTTGCAACCAGGCGATCTGCTGTTCGACGGCGCTGTCCCAAAGCGGTGCGCTGGTGCCCATGCCGCGATAGACCTCGGCGTGCAGGCCGTCGCGCTGCACCAGCCGGCGAAAGGCTTTCTCCCGTTCCTGGGCCCAGCGATTGGCTTGTGCTTCAGGCAGGCTGAAACAGGCGAAGCGGGTCAACCCGGCCTCGATCAGGTGCTCGTAGGCCAATTTCATCAACGCGTCATTGTCGGTGGCGACATAGGGAATGCCCTTCGGGTAGGCGCGTTCATCCTGATAGGACCCGCCCACCGCCACCACCGGCAGCTTGATCCCGGCCAACGCCTCGCCGATCAGCGGGTCGTCGAAATCGGCAATGATTCCGTCGCCCTGCCAGCGCTCGATACCCTTCAAGCGGCAGAGAAAGTCTTCCTCGAGAAACAAGTCCCAGGACGCACGCGTGCTGCTCAGGTAGTTGCCGATACCACTGATGATGCCGCGGTCGTAGATCTTGCTGCCGTTGAACAACAACGCAATGCGGTGAACGGGCGGGACGGTTTTCATTGGTTTAACCCTGTGCCGGTCGACACAGACTAGGCGCGCGGACACCGAATCTCAATACTCAAAATCGAACTGCCCATTGGTGATTTTCATAATCAGCAGCCACGGGGCCGGCGTTAGTATCGGGACACCGCCAAGAATAAAAGGAAACCCGCACATGCCGTACTTCCCCGGTGTCGACAAGATTCGCTACGAAGGCCCCGCCAGCGATTCGCCGCTTGCCTTCCGTCACTACGACGCCAACAAACTGGTGCTCGGTAAACCCATGCGCGAGCACCTGCGCATGGCGGTCTGCTACTGGCATACCTTCGTCTGGCCGGGGTCGGATGTGTTCGGTGCCGGTACGTTCAAGCGCCCATGGCAACACGCCGGGGATCCGATGGAGGTGGCCATCGGCAAGGCCGAAGCGGCCTTCGAGTTCTTCTCCAAGCTGGGCATCGACTACTACTGCTTCCACGACACCGATGTCGCCCCGGAAGGCCATTCGCTGAAGGAGTACCGCAACCACTTCACCCAGATGATCGATCACCTGGAGCGCCATCAGGAACAGACCGGGATCAAGCTGCTGTGGGGCACCGCCAACTGCTTCAGCAACCCGCGCTTTGCCGCGGGTGCCGCCAGTAACCCGGACCCGGAAGTGTTCGCCTGCGCCGCCGCCCAGGTGTTCAGCGCCATGAACGCCACCCAACGCCTCAAGGGCTCCAACTACGTGTTGTGGGGCGGTCGTGAGGGCTACGAAACCCTGCTCAATACCGACTTGAAACGCGAACGCGAGCAACTCGGCCGGTTCATGCGCATGGTGGTCGAGCACAAGCACAAGATCGGCTTCACGGGCGACCTGTTGATCGAACCCAAGCCCCAGGAGCCGACCAAGCACCAGTACGATTACGACAGCGCCACGGTGTTCGGCTTCCTGCAGCAGTTCGGCCTGGAAAACGAGATCAAGGTCAACATCGAAGCCAACCACGCCACCCTGGCCGGCCACAGCTTCCACCACGAGATCGCCACCGCGGTCTCCCTGGGGATCTTCGGCAGCATCGACGCCAACCGCGGCGATCCGCAAAACGGCTGGGACACCGACCAGTTCCCCAACAGCGTCGAGGAAATGACCCTGGCCACCTATGAAATCCTCAAGGCCGGGGGCTTCGGCAACGGCGGGTTCAACTTCGATTCCAAGGTCCGGCGCCAGAGCCTGGACGATATTGATCTGTTCCACGGCCATGTCGCTGCTATGGACGTCCTCGCCCTCGCCCTGGAACGCGCGGCAGCCATGGTGCAGAACGATCAGTTGCAACAGTTCAAGGACCAGCGCTACGCCGGCTGGCAGAAACCGTTTGGCAAGGCAGTGCTGGCCGGCGACTTCAGCCTTGAATCGCTGGCCGAGCATGCCTTTAGCAACGAGCTCAATCCCCAGGCCGTCAGCGGTCGCCAGGAAATGCTCGAAAACGTGGTCAATCGGTTCATCTACCCCTGACAAGTTGTGGCGAGGGGATTTATCCCCGCTGGGCTGCGAAGCAGCCCCCCGAAGAACAACTGATTTGTCTGCCTGCCAAAGAGGCCGTTACATTCTCGCGACAAATCTGTGCCCACGGCGCCCTGCAACGCTCTACAGTTCTACCCGGTATCACGCTCATCGTCAGGCAGTGTCTTTCAAACAACAATAAAAGGACGCACTACATGAAAACATTCAAACGTACCCTGCTCGCCGGCGCCCTCGCCCTGCTCTCGCTTCCGGTCATGGCCGATGCGACCCATCCGAAAATCGGTTTCTCCATCGATGACCTGCGCCTGGAGCGCTGGTCGCGGGACCGTGACTATTTCGTCGCGGCGGCGGAAAAACTCGACGCCAAGGTCTTCGTCCAGTCCGCCGATGCCAACGAGCAGAAGCAGATCTCGCAGATCGAAAACCTGATCTCCCGTGGCGTCGATGTGATCGTCATCGTGCCATTCAACGCCACCGTGCTGACCAACGCCGTCGCCGAAGCCAAGAAGGCCGGGATCAAGGTGGTGTCCTACGACCGACTGATCCTCAATGCCGATATCGACGCCTACATTTCCTTCGATAACGAAAAGGTCGGCGAGATGCAGGCCAGCGGCGTGCTGAAAGCCGCGCCCAAGGGCAATTACTTCCTGCTCGGTGGCGCGCCCACGGACAACAACGCCAAGGTCCTGCGCGAAGGCCAGATGAAAGTGCTGCAACCGGCCATCGACAAGGGTGACATCAAGATTGTCGGCCAGCAGTGGGTGAAGGAATGGAACCCCACCGAAGCCTTGAGCATCGTGGAAAACGCCCTGACCCGGAACAACAACAAGATCGATGGCATCGTCGCCTCCAACGACGCCACCGCCGGCGGCGCCATCCAGGCCCTGGCCGCGCAGAAAATGGCCGGCAAGGTGCCGATCTCGGGCCAGGACGCCGACCTCGCGGCGGTCAAGCGCGTGATCGATGGCACCCAGACCATGACCGTCTACAAGCCGCTGAAACTGATCGCCTCCGAAGCCGCCAAGCTCTCGGTGCAACTGGCGCGCAACGAGAAACCCACCTTCAGCTCGCAATACGATAATGGCAGCAAGAAAGTCGACACCATCCTGCTCACCCCCACGCCGTTGACCAAGGACAACATCGACCTGCTGGAAAAGGACGGGTTCTACACCAAGGCGCAGATCGCCGGGCAGTGATTTCTGTGGGAGCGGGCTTGCTCGCGAATGCGGTGCATCAGTCTGCATTGATGTGACTGACCCACCGCATTCGCGAGCAAGCCCGCTCCCACAGGGACTTTGCCTGACTCTGGCATTAGGGTGCGGCTGGTCCCACGGCCCCCCCACCTGCGTATGTGTGAGCCCTTTTTCATGAGCCCTTGCCATGTCCGACTACCTGCTGCAAATGAACGGCATCGTCAAAACCTTTGACGGTGTCAAAGCCCTGAACGGCATCGACATCAAGGTCAGGCCGGGTGAGTGTGTCGGCCTGTGCGGTGAAAACGGCGCGGGCAAATCCACGCTGATGAAAGTGCTGTCGGCGGTCTACCCTTACGGCACCTGGGAAGGCGAAATCATTTGGGACGGCCAGCCGCTCAAGGCGCAGTCCATCAGCGAAACCGAAGCCGCCGGGATCGTCATCATTCACCAGGAACTGACCCTGGTCCCCGACCTGTCGGTGGCCGAAAACATCTTCATGGGCCACGAGCTGACACTGCCCGGCGGACGCATGAACTACCCGGCGATGATCCACCGCGCCGAGGCCCTGATGCGTGAGCTCAAAGTGCCGGACATGAACGTCTCGCTGCCGGTTTCCCAGTACGGCGGTGGCTACCAGCAACTGGTGGAAATCGCCAAGGCACTGAACAAGCAGGCGCGGCTGCTGATCCTCGACGAACCCTCCTCGGCCCTGACCCGCTCGGAAATCGAAGTACTGCTGGACATCATCCGCGACCTCAAGGCCAAAGGCGTTGCCTGCGTGTACATCTCCCACAAGCTCGATGAAGTGGCCGCCGTGTGCGACACCATTTCGGTGATCCGCGATGGCAAACACATCGCCACCACCGCCATGGCGGACATGAGCATTCCGAAAATCATTACCCAGATGGTCGGCCGGGAAATGAGCAACCTCTACCCCACCGAACCCCATGACGTCGGCGAGGTGATTTTCGAGGCGCGCCACTTCACCTGCTACGACGTCGACAACCCCAAGCGCAAACGGGTCGACGATATTTCGTTCGTCCTCAGGCGCGGGGAAATCCTCGGCATCGCCGGGCTGGTCGGTGCCGGTCGCACCGAACTGGTGTCGGCACTGTTCGGCGCCTACCCCGGCCGCTACGAAGGCGAAGTCTGGCTGGGCGGCCAACGAATCGACACGCGCACGCCGCTCAAGTCGATCCGCGCGGGCCTGTGCATGGTCCCCGAAGACCGCAAGCGCCAAGGCATCATCCCAGACCTGGGGGTGGGCCAGAACATCACCCTGGCGGTGCTGGACAACTACGCGAAACTGACCCGCATCGACGCCGAAGCCGAACTGGGCAGCATCGACAAGGAAATCGCGCGCATGCACCTCAAGACCGCGAGCCCGTTCCTGCCGATCACCAGCCTCTCCGGCGGCAATCAGCAAAAAGCCGTGCTGGCCAAGATGCTGCTGACCAAACCCCGCGTGCTGATTCTCGATGAGCCCACCCGCGGCGTGGACGTCGGCGCCAAATACGAGATCTACAAGCTGATGGGCGCGCTGGCGGCCGAAGGCGTGTCGATCATCATGGTGTCCTCGGAGCTGGCCGAAGTCTTGGGGGTTTCCGACCGCGTCCTGGTGATCGGCGAAGGCCAGTTGCGCGGCGACTTCATCAACCACGAACTCACCCAGGAACAGGTGCTCGCCGCCGCGCTCAGCCATCCCGATGGCCATAACAATAATGATCGGAAGTCCGCGTAGATGAATCAGGTCAAACAGCTGTTTTCCCGTTACAAAATGCTCGCGCTGGTGATCGCCGTGGCGCTGATCTGGCTGTTCTTCAGCTGGCAGACCGACGGTGGGTTCCTGACCCCGCGCAACCTTTCCAACCTGCTGCGGCAGATGTCCATCACCGGGATTCTCGCCTGCGGCATGGTGCTGGTGATCATCAGCGGCGAGATCGACCTGTCGGTGGGCTCGTTGCTGGGGCTGCTGGGAGGCCTGGCGGCGATTCTCGATGTGGTCTATCACATCCCGTTGCTGGCGAACCTCAGCCTGGTGGCCTTGTGCGGCTTGGTGATTGGCTTGGGCAACGGCTACATGACCGCTTACCTGCGCATTCCGTCGTTCATTGTCGGGCTGGGCGGCATGCTCGCGTTTCGCGGCGTCCTGCTGGGCGTGACCGGCGGCACCACCATTGCCCCGGTGTCACCGGAACTGGTCTACGTCGGCCAAGGTTACTTACCGCATACGGTCGGGACCGGGCTGGGCATCCTGCTGTTCGCCCTGACCCTGTTCCTGACCTGGAAACAGCGACGCAACCGCGCGCTCCATGGCCTGGCGCCTCACTCCATGGTGCGTGACGTGTTGCGCGTGGTGGTGATCGGCGCGGTGTTGGCCGGGTTCGTCTATACCCTCAACAGTTACGATGGCATCCCGGTACCGGTGCTGCTCCTGCTGATCCTGCTGGGGGTGTTCAGCTACGTCACCAGCCAGACCGTGTTCGGCCGCCGCGTCTACTCGGTGGGCAGCAACATGGAAGCCACGCGCCTGTCCGGCATCAACGTACAAGCGGTGAAGCTGTGGATCTTCGGCATCATGGGCGTGATGTGCGCCCTCGCCGGTGTGGTCAACACCGCTCGCCTGGCCGCCGGCTCCCCCTCGGCGGGCAACATGGGCGAACTCGACGCCATCGCCGCCTGCTTCATCGGCGGCACCTCCATGCGCGGTGGCTCCGGCACGGTCTACGGTGCGCTGCTCGGCGCGCTGGTGATCACCAGCCTGGACAATGGCATGTCCATGCTCGACGTCGACAGTTATTGGCAGATGATCGTCAAAGGCAGCATTTTGGTGCTGGCGGTGTGGGTGGATGTGAGTACGCGGACAGGGCGGCGTTGAAAAGTCGCTTTGGCAAAGTCAACTCGACCACGGGTTGACTTGATGCCATATTGACCCGATTCGAAATCGGGAGCGCCTGCGCCATGCCTGCCACTTCTTCAATCTGGTTATTTGTCATTCCCTTCGCCATCGCCGCCGCGATTCCTGGGCCGGCGCAGGGTGCGCTGATCGGTCAGGTCGTATCACGCGGTGGCAAGAGCTGCCTGCCGTTCGTGACCGGTATGGTTGGCGGCAACGCCTTGTGGCTATTGTTGGCAACCACCGGCCTGTCGGCGCTGGCACTGAGATACGAGCATGTTTTTATCGCCGTGAAATGGGCCGGCGTGGCTTATCTGTTATTCATCGCCTGGAAGTTGTGGTCGGCGAGTGGTCATGCAATTGAGGCCCCAACTGAGCGTTCAGCCAGTCGCGGATTACTTGCCGGTGCGCTGCTGACCCTCAGCAATCCCAAGGCGGTTATCTTCTTTGGCGCGGTCCTACCCCATGCGTTCGATCTCGCATCGCTGACGCTTGGACAGGCATTGATGATTACCGCGCTGGGCATCGCGATAGACCTGATCATTCAGTTGGGCTACGTGTTCACCGGTATCCGGATCAAGGGCGCCATACAGTCACCTAGCGCCATGCGGCGTTTGAATCGCACATCAGCGGGCCTGATCACCGGTTGTGCGAGCTGGATGGCGGTTTCCAGGTAACGGCCCGGTATTAGGCGTAGTCATGCTTATCGACCCCTTCTGGATCGACATCCCTGAAAGCGCGCTTGAAGACCTGCGATATCGCCTGCGCAATGCCAGACTGCCGGAACCTCTGGTCGGGCAAGGTTGGCGCGAAGGCATGGACATGGAGGTGCTTCGAGCGCTTCTGGCACATTGGTCGACCACCTTCGATTGGCGCGCCCAGGAAGCGGCGCTCAATCGCTTGCCGCAATTTGTCGCCAACATCGACGGGCAAAGGGTCCACTTCATTCATCAACGTGGCGTCGGGCCGAAGCCGATGCCGTTGATCCTCACCCACGGCTGGCCCGGCTCTTTCATCGAGATGCAACGCATCATCCCGCTGCTGACGGACCCCGCCAGCCATGGGGGTGATCCTGCCGACGCCTTCGATGTGGTGGTGCCGTCGCTGCCCGGCTACACCTTTTCCGCACCGTTCCAGCAATCCGGCATGGGGCCCTGTGAAGTGGCGGGTTTGTGGAGTGAACTGATGAGCGGGCTGGGTTATGAGCGGTTCGGCGCCCAGGGCGGGGACATTGGCGCGGGCGTGTCGATGTGGCTGGGGGCGCGTTTTCCCGAACGGGTGACGGGCATTCATCTCAACTACGTCCCAGGGTCCTATCGCCCTCCCCTTGGCGAAACCGAGCCAGTGCTGACCGAGGCCGAAACGGCTTTCCTGCAACGCGCTGCTGCCTTTGCCGATGCCGAAGGCGCCTATGGGCACCTTCAGCGAACCAAACCACAGAGCCTGGCCGTGGGCCTGAATGACTCGCCTGCAGGGCTATTGGCGTGGATGGGGGAAAAGATCCTGTGCTGGTGCGATGACAGTCCCCCTATTGACCGAGAATGGTTGCTGACCAATGTCACCCTGTACTGGCTGACGCACTGCATCGGCTCGTCGTTTCGCCAGTATGTGGAAGGCAGCAAACGGCCGTTGCAGTTCAACAGCGGCGAGCGTGTGAAGCCTCCCGTTGGGGTCGCGCTGTTTCCCAAGGAGCTGCCCATGCCACCCAGGAGTTGGGTGGAGCGCTGCTGCGAGGTGAAGCGCTGGACCGAGATGCCTCGGGGTGGTCATTTTGCCGCGTTGGAGCAGCCGGCGTTGTTGGCGGAGGATATCAGGGCGTTTTTTCGGACTTGGCGTTGATCGAGTCGAAGATGTTCCTGGGCCTTAATCGCCCGCCCTTTACTGGACTCTTTATCGCAGCCAATGCGCCTCAGTTGTCCACCCCAGAAAAACACGCGCACCTTCGGCGGTTGGTTCATGTTGCGGCAGGCGATGGCCCGCTGCCGCCATGCGCAGTCCCATCATCACAGGTAGGAATTTCTCCCGGAAAGCACCTGGCTGCCGAGCGTAATGCGCTTCGATCCCCTCGATCGCAAGCCCCCTTTCGGACTCGTCGAGCACAGACAAGTAAAAAATCATCTGGCGCCAGGCGTATGCGGTGTTCTTGAGCATGATCAAGCGCCCATGATAGTGCTCTATTCGCATCTGCTGACGCCTGCAGATCCATTCAAAACAGACCTGGACGAGTGAACTCAAGCGCGGATAAAGCAGTGTTTTCAAATCAAGCTCGCAGAACAGCATTGAGAGATTCTGCGTAGTCAATATCTGCTGCTGCTCAATGAGGGTGCCATTGGTTGCGGGACGCCAAGTATTAAGCTCTGCGTTTGCGCGCCGCGCGCACACGGTTGTCAAAGCGTCGCGGCTTGTTGACGAGCGACTCCAGAAGGGTTGGGGCGCTCTCGATCTGGGTCTATCGGGAAGCGTCGCCAGCCCGTCGGTATCAATATCGTAGTAACGGGCGTACAGGGTGCCTGCCAGCGCCTTGGCCGCACGCCTGGCGGCGTCGATGAACTTGTTTGAAAACTCTCCCATGAATATGTCCGAAGCGACTTCGTCCACGAATGGAAGATCCAGCCCGGCTGTTTCGGCGAGGGCACGCAGTTCTTTTAGCAGCTTGTTGGGAAGAATCGCCTGGGGGAAGGCAGATAGAGTCAATGCCGACGACTCGATAAGTGCCTGTCGGGCAATATCCGCATCGACGAGGTCACTTGGGCGATAGCCTTCGATGGCCGCGACCCAGGGCAACTCGCCCAGCCTGACCTGGCTTTGCAGATTGAGCAATAACAATGAGCGGCGCTGGCGAAAGGCACGATAAGTAGCGGCGTATAGATTACCCAATGCGGGATCGGAAAATCCGGAGCTACGTATTTCAGCGGTCATCGCTGGCAACACTCGCGCGACGGTGTCGCCCGAAGTAATCAAGCCATGATCGATCAACTCGGCAATCGTACCGCTACGGCAGCGCTCTACGCGCCGGCGAATCGCCTGCGGAAGATCAGCCCCGCCCGTCAGGGCAAATACGTTGGCTTCTTCAGTGGTGATCGGTTCAAGCAAAGGAGTCAGATCCGAGACGCCATCGTTGGCCGGATACTGCTCCATTCGCGCAGCAACGGCCTTGGCGATAACGTGATGACCCGGCGCCGATACATGCTCGCGCTGCTTTGACCGGTACTCACGATGAGCGCTGGAGTCGGGCAGACCATGCTTGCGCACGAAATCATCAACAATCTGACGAATGCGACCGACTTGACGGCCTGTAAGCGAGCTCGAATCGCCAGAGCATTGTTCGAGCAATGCAAACAGTTCCCAGAGGCGTCGCTTGGAAGCCCCTACTGTGTGACCTTGCGCTTCGCGAACGGCATTGAACCGAGTACAAAGCGAAGCGGCCTGCTCGTGCCATCCCTCTGGGTAAACCTTGCACGGCCACTCGTCCTGATAAGTCAAAAGGAAGTGGGACACGGCAGTGTCGTACAGGGGCAAGCAGACTTCGATAACCTGTTTCTGGACCGCCACACGTGGTTGACCGCGCAACTTCAAGAGTCGCTGCCGAATCTCACCGATGTCAAAGACATGTATCTGCGCCGCGGAAAACTGCAGCTTTTCACAAGGTGCTGGAAAGAAGCGCAGGCGGTCGAAGAAGGGTGTGATCGTTTCGATGAGCGCCCAGGCCTCGTCCACTCGCTGTTGTCCTAACAGCCAAGCCACACTCAGCAGGGCGGACTCTTCTGGAACATCGACTCGGTAATTGCCCTTCGCCAGATACCCCCGCAATACTTCGAGCCCTTCATCCGTCAGATACCATGCATTGATACCCAGACGCTCGAAGCCGGAACGGATACCCGGGATCGATGCAGCCAGTGCTCGCTCAGGTCACCACCCGCCAGCAAGCGCCCCGTGGCAAAGCCGCCAGTAGCGACCTCCAGCGTCACCCAGACGGGAATATCCGCCAGCGGCATACGCGATCCGTACTGCGCAGTACCCTGCACTGCATGCGCCAGCACCTGCTGCCAGCGTGCAATCCGCTGAACCGCTTTGGCGTGGTTTTCTGACTCAGGATCAGTGCCTTGGGCGATGAGGGCCTTGGACAATTGAAAGACCGCATAGCCCACGCCAAGTGTTCCGTCAGAACCCGTATCGTCCCTGAGCATGCGTTCTCTTGACCTTGCGATGTAATGGGTCGGGGGCTGGATTCGAACCAGCGCCCACCCGGTTAAGAGCCAGGTGTTCTACCGCTGAACTACCCCGGAGCGGAGCGGGCATTGTCGGTCAGCATCGCTCAGATGTGAAGACCTTTGGATGACAGAGTTGGCAGGTGATCCATGCCGGCTGGTTTACGACAACTGCGCAGCCGAACGGGGCGGTACGACGTGTCGCCCAATCCCCTCGCCACAGGGGATGCGTGTGTCCTACAGGTGAGCTTGCTCGCGATGAGGCCAGCACATCCAACATCTCCGCGAACTGACACACCGCCTTCGCGAACAAGCTCGCTCCCACAGGAACAGCCTACGCCAAGAGGGAGTAAACCAACGCGGTAATCGCCACCAACCCCACCAGCACTACAAAGACATTCGACGCCTGGCCACGATAACGGGCCATGGCCGGGACTTTGCGAATGGCATACATCGGCATCAGGAACAGGATGGCCGCGATAACCGGCCCGCCCAGGGTTTCAATCATGCCCAGGATGCTCGGGTTGAGAGTGGCGACGATCCAGCACACCACCAACATGAACGCTGCGGTGAGGCGGTCCAGGGTCTTGGGTGCCGGACGGCGGCCGCTCTTGACGATCAGGCCCTTGAGGCCTTCGCTGGCGCCAATGTAGTGCCCCAGGAACGACTTGGAGATGGCGACAAACGCAATCAACGGTGCGGCAAAGGCGATGGTCGGGTTGCTGAAATGGTTGGCCAGGTACGACAGGATCGACAGGTTCTGCGCCTTGGCCTCGGCCAATTGCGCCGGGGTCAGGGTCAGCACGCAACTGAACACGAAGAACAGCACCATCACCACCATCAGCACATGGGCGCGGGACAGGATCTGTGAACTGCGCTCCTCGGCGTTATCGCCGTAGCGACGTTTCTGGTCCACCGCAAACGCCGAGATAATCGGCGAATGGTTGAACGAGAACACCATCACCGGGATCGCCAACCACAAGGTATGCAACAACGCCGAAGGTGCAGGCGGCGTCGACGCCGTGCTCAGAATACCACCGCTCCAGTGGGGAATCAGAAACACCGCCAGAAACAGCAGCGCCACGATGAACGGATAGACCATCAGGCTCATGGCCTTGACGATCGCCTGCTCGCCGCAGCGGACCACCGCCAGCAGGCCCAGGATCAGCACCAGGGACAACACCGCCCGAGGGGGCGGCTGAATATGCAACTGATGCTCCAGGAAACTGCCCACCGTGTTGGTCAGCGCCACGCTGTAGATCAGCAGGATCGGGAAAATGGCAAAGAAGTACAAAAGCGTGATCAGCGCACCGGCCTTGAGGCCGAAATGCTCTTCCACCACCTCGGTGATGTCCGCGCCGTCGCGACCGGACAACACGAAACGGGTCAGGCCACGGTGCGCATAGAACGTCATGGGGAATGCCAGCAATGCCAGGATCAGCAGCGGCCAAAAGCCCCCCAGACCCGCATTGATGGGTAAGAACAGAGTGCCTGCACCGATGGCGGTGCCAAACAGACCCAGCATCCAGGTGGTGTCCTGGCGACTCCATTGGCTGAGGGTGGCTGGGACTGTCGTTTCAAAGCGCTCTTCGACGCTATTGGCCTGATCATTCATCCGGTCGGATCTCCGCTTTCCGGTCACATGCACCCGGCCGGGACGAGTCGGAAAACCCCGACAGGCAGCGCCCTGGCCGAAACAGGGGCGCGATTGTCCGGGATTCACGAGCAGAAGCAAAGACTTAGCTGAGGAGCGGTTATGCGGATCAGATCACTGCCATAAAATTATCCCTGTATTTCCCTGAACTCCCTGTGGGAGCGAAGTACAACCGCCAGAGACAGGTCGGCTGTCAGGCCGCCATCGCGGGCAAGCTCACTCCCAGAAGGAGGACGCCGCAACCAAAATGCACATAAAAAGCCAAGCCCCCCTGCCCCCGGCTCCTACAATCAGGTTGAATACCCACGATCGACCCAGCGCCCACAGGAGCCCAGCATGACCGCAACCGTTCTGGTACTGGTTGAAACCGTCAATGAATACCTGCCGATTCTCGAGCGGCAGGGTTACCACCTGGAATTGGCGCCCACGCCGGCCGAACGCAAGACAGCGATTTTCGAACACGGTGAACGCTTCAGCGCGGTACTGACCCGCGGCCCCCTGGGTTTGACGGCGGAAGAAATCGCCGCCCTGCCCAACCTGCAAATCATCTGCGTGATCGGTGCCGGTTACGAGCAGGTGGACCTGCAGGCCGCACGCCAGCGGGGCATCGTGGTGACCAACGGCGCCGGGGTCAACGCGTCGTCGGTGGCCGACCATGCCATGGCGCTGCTGCTGGCGCTGGTGCGCGACATCCCCCGGGCCGATGCGAGTGTGCGCCGTGGCGAATGGGCCAAGGTCATGCGCCCTTCCCTGGCCGGCAAGCGCTTGGGCGTATTGGGCCTGGGCGCGGTGGGCATGGCCATTGCCAAGCGGGCCGCCCTCGGCTTCGACATGAGCGTCAGCTACCACAATCGCCGGATGCGCAACGACGTGCCCTACACCTTCTGCGCCACGCCCACGGAGCTGGCACGGGTCTCGGACTTCCTGATCGTCGCCACGCCCGGCGGCCTGGATACCCGGCAGTTGATCAACAAACAGGCCCTCGACGCCCTGGGGCCCCATGGTTTCCTGGTGAATATCGCCCGGGCCAGTGTGGTCGCCACCGCCGACCTGATCAGCGCCCTGGAGCAGCGGCGGATCGCCGGCGCGGCCCTGGACGTGTTCGATCACGAGCCCGAAGTGCCGGAGGCGCTGAAAAACCTGCCCAACGTCGTACTGACGCCCCATGTGGCCGGCCTGTCGCCGGAAGCGACGCGGGGCACGGTGGAGTTGGTGGGCCAGAACCTGAACGCGTTCTTTGCCGGTAAACCCGTGTTGACGCCGGTGCCGCTACCCGACGCGCAGCGTTAAAGCAGGCGTGCTCGCGAAAGTGGTGGGTCCGCTTGAATCGATGTCGATTGTGCCGCCGCCATCGCGAGCAAGCTCGCTCCCACAAGGGGCCTGCGTGAATACAAAACGCCTGAACACCTCCAGAGCCCTGTGGGAGCGAGCGTGCTCGCGAAAGCGGTGGGTCTGTTTGCATCAATGGCGCAAGTGCCACCGTCTCCCCGGCTCACTGAATACCCATACCTTTTGCTGGGGTCAATCACGCTAAAGCACCTGCGCGACATACCCACGTATGGTATCGAACGTGGTCCGGCCCCATGCAGACTCATTCTCCAGCGACACCCACTTTCTCATGCCGAGAAAGGCGGCTTTCGCCAAATCCCTGAGCCAAGCCTTCGGAGAACGACCATGACCACGCATTTGAACGCCCCTGCTGCAAAGGATGGAATGCATCCGGATTCAAACATGAGCTTGCACGCGACCTCGTACGAGGAGTTGGTCCCTTCGCGTTACGCGCTGAAGATTGGTGAGATCGACGTACTGGTGGTCAGTGATGGGGTATTGCCGCTGCCGACCGCGACGATGTCCACCAATGCCGACCCAGCCGCCCGCGCGGCCTGGTTCAAGGACATGTTCCTGGGCCCGGACGCCTTCGATTGGGCACTGAACGTGTTGGTGGTGCGTAGCGGCGAACAGACCATACTGGTCGATGCCGGGCTCGGCGGCCAGTTCCCCGGGTTCCCACGGGCCGGGCAGTTTCCCAAGCGCCTGGCCGCCGCCGGGATCGATCTGGCGTCGGTGACCGACGTGGTGATTACCCACATGCACATGGACCACATTGGCGGGCTGCTGGTCGATGAGGTGAAGAGCCGGCTGCGTCCAGACCTGCGGATCCACGTGGCAGCGACCGAGGTAGCCTTCTGGGCGGCGCCCGATTTCTCCCTCACCTCCATGCCCTCGCCGGTACCGGACGTGCTGCGCGCCACCGCCGGACAATTCATGAACGACTACCACGACAAACTGCGCACATTCGAAGAAACCTACGAGGTCGCCCCGGGTGTGGTCGTCAAGCGCACCGGCGGCCATACACCAGGGCACAGCGTGGTCCACGTGACCTGCGGCGAGGAGCGCTTGACGTTCGCTGGCGATGCCTTGTTCCCGGTCGCCTTCGACCACCCCGACTGGCACAACGGCTTTGAACATGACCCTGAAGAATCGGTCCGCGTTCGGGTCCGCCTGATGCAAGAAGCGGCGGCGTCCGGTGAGCTGCTGGTCGCCACTCACCTGCCATTCCCCTCCGTTGGCCGGGTGGCGGTCGACGGTGACGCCTTTCGTTGGGTAGCGGCCTACTGGGACTACTGATCCCGCGTTCACCACAAATCCTTGTGGGAGCTGAGCTTGCTCGCGATAGCGGTGGGTCAGGTTGCACTGATACTGAATGTGCCGCCGTCATCGCGAGCAGGCTTGGCTCTCACACTGCGGCATTTCACGCGATGTGCAACGCCCTGCCCTTGACCTCCACGAGGGCATTGGCCAGGGCAACCTGGAACAGTTCAACCAGCACGTCGACTTCCTCGGCCTGGATGATCAATGGCGGCAGGAACCGCACAACGGCACCATGGCGCCCCCCGAGCTCCAGAATGACGCCCAGGCGCAGGCATTGACGCTGGATGGCCTGGGCCAATGCCGTATCGGCTGCCGGGACACGACTGTCGTTCGCCGCGTCGCTGACGATTTCCACACCCACCATCAGCCCGCGGCCGCGTACTTGGCCCAGGCACGCATAGCGATTTTGCAACTGGCGCAGAGCGCCCATGAGTCGTTGCCCCATGACCTCGGCATGTCCCGGCAAGTCTTCGCTGATGATATGGCGCAGCGTCGCAGCCCCCGCTGCCATCGCCATTTGATTGCCGCGGAATGTGCCGGCATGGGCACCTGGTTTCCAGGTATCCAACTCTTCGCGGTACACCATCACGGCCAACGGCAGGCCACCACCGATGGCTTTGGAGAGTACGAGGATATCGGGCTCGATATCCGCGTGCTCGAAAGCAAACAGTTTGCCGGTACGACCCAGGCCGGTCTGGACTTCATCAATGATCAGCGCCACGCCAAACTTACGGGTCAATTGGCGCAAGCCCTGGAGCCAGCGTATCGGCGCCGGGATCACGCCGCCCTCGCCCTGCACGACTTCGACCACCACCGCCGCGGGGGGCAGCACACCCGATTCCGGGTCGCTGAGCAGTTGCTCGATAAAGTGCAACCCGGCATCGACACCGGCTTCGCCGCCGATGCCGAACGGACAACGGTAGTCATAGGGATACGGCAGGAATTGCACATCGGCCATCAGCGAGCCCAGTGCCTGTTTCGGCCCCAGGTTGCCCATCAGACTCAATGTTCCCAGTGTCATCCCGTGGTAGCCGCCCGAGAACGACAGAATCGGTTTACGTCCGGTGGCCGTCCTCGCCAGTTTCAATGCCGCCTCGATACCATCGGCCCCGGTCGGACCGCAGAACTGGATGCGCGCATGACGGGCAAAGTTTTCCGGCAGCGCATTGAACAGGTCTTCGACGAAGCGATCCTTGACCGGTGTCGTCAGATCCAGGGTGTGCAAGGGCAAGCCGGAGTCGAGCGTCTGGCGCATGGCAGCGATGGCTACCGGGTGGTTATGCCCCAGCGCCAGAGTCCCCGCCCCCGCCAGACAATCCATGAACAGTTGACCCTGGGTATCACGAACATAGAGGCCATGGGCCTCTTGCAGCGCCAACGGAATACGCCGCGGATAAGACCGGGCATTCGATTCACGGGCCGCCTGGCGCTGAAGATACGGGTTGGTGTTCAGTTCACGCGGTGCTTGCTGACGAAACTGTTCCAGCGTGAAGGTTGCGCTGGATGATAGACGGGGCTGGACGCTTTCCATATTGAATCCCTGAGGTGAAAACTCTGTCGCGGGCGATCAGCCCTGTCCTTGTACCTGCATGGCCTGGCGCAGGCTCAGCGGGCGCATATCGGTCCAGACCTTTTCGATATAGTCCAGACACTCTTGCTTGCTGCCTTTCATGTCGAGCGTGCGCCAGCCGTCGGGCACGCTTCGATAATCCGGCCAGATCGAGTACTGCTCCTCATCATTGACTACAACCAGAAAGCGCGTATCCGGACTGTCCAAACTCATTGCTTGCTCCTTGACTGACATGGCGGAAAGACGCCTACGATACAATACTAATGGTAGCGATTCTCATTAATTTTTAAAAATTCATACACTGTTCTCAAATTTCCCTATCGACGATGAACAGTCGCAAGACGGCAACGCCCTGTTTATACTTCGACCCCCTCTGAACGATAACCGCTCTCAATTCGCGGTCCACGGATGAGTCGATGATCCCCAGCCTTGCCCCGCTGTTCACCGGTCCGCTTGCCGAGCATGGTGAAAAGCTGCAACTGCGCAGCCATCCCCGTACAGACGTGCCGGGCGACAGATTCTTCCAGCTCGAATATTTCGGTGCATTCGTCGACGACCTGCAGGCACGCTACAAAACCGATGAGCGCCTGGCCCTGGTATCGCTGTGGTCCAAATGGTACTTCAGCACGTTCCTGGCCCCCGTGATGGCCGCCAATCTGCTCCAGCAGTGCGATCTGCCGCTTGCCCTTGCCGATACCGGGGTACAACTGGGCAATGACGCCAGGCCGCAAGCGTTGCACGTGGCCCATGCCGGCCACCCTTTGCCTCCCTGCACGGCCTTCGAGCGATTTCATACCCTGATCGAGGATCATCTGGAGCCCGTCATCGAAACCCTGGCCAAAGTCTCCGGGGCGTCGCCGCGGTTGTTCTGGAGCAATGCCGGCAATACGTTCGAGTTCGTCACCAGCCGTATCGACCTGCACCCGTTGGCCAGTGCACACAGCACCGCGCCGGCCAGAGAAATCCTGAACGCCCGCCTGCGGCCCGACGGCCGGCGCAATCCTTTGTTCGCCCCTGTGCATTACCACGATATCGGCGAGGACGAGCCGCAGCGCCTGAGGCGCATCTGCTGCATTCGCTACCGCCTTCCCGGCGTCGGCTATTGCAGCAGTTGCCCCCTCGATGAGTGCAAACGGCAGGAGCAGCCCGTTTAACGGCAACCCTATTTCGCCAGTTGGAAAGGGTTCTCGGTCGTTCGGTCGTAGTCCACGAGATGGCCATAGTCGAGACGATAGACTCGGTCGGCGACATCGAAATAGCGGTCGTCGTGGGTGATTGCAATCACCGTCTTGCCGGCCGCCTTCAGCTCGGGCAGCAGTTCGTTGTAGAACACATGGCGGAACACCGGGTCCTGATCCGCCGCCCATTCGTCCAGCAGGAACACCTCCCTCCCCTCCATCATCAGCAGCAACAGTGCCAGGCGCTTGCGCTGGCCCTGGGACAGCGCCGTGGTCGACAGGCGTCCAGCCGCGAATTCGACTTTATGAGCCAACCCGAGGCGCTCCAGATAATGATCCACCCGGGCCTCAAGCCCTTCATGATTACCCGCTTCGCCCAGCACATCGGCGAAAAGATAGAAGTCGGCAAAAATGGCGGCGAAGTGCTCACGATGCCACTCGCTGGTGCTGGCATCGAGTACCGCACCGTTCAGCGAGACCTGTCCCGAAGTCGGCACGTAGAGCCCCGTCAGCAGCTTGGCCAGGGTCGACTTGCCACTGCCATTACCCCCGACAATGAAAATCAGCTCGCCGCGACGAATCGTCAGGTCGATCGGCCCCAGCTCGAATGCGAACTCGTCACTCTGCCCGGGATAGCGATAATGCACGTTTGACAGGCGCAACTCGCCGAAGGGTTGCGCCGCTTGCGCAGGGGTCTTGAACTGCACCGTCTCACCCAGCGCCAGGGCGTCGATGGCCTGCAAGGCGACATGGCCGCGAATGACCGCTGGAATGGCATCCAGGATCATCGAGATCGGCGTGCGCAGAAACATGATTGCCAGCACGTAACCCACCACGACCTGTTGGCTGAGCAACCCCAGCCCCTGGCCGAGGAAGAACAACGTACCGATCAGCACGAACACCAACAGTGTCGTCCAGTTCAGGTTCACCGCCCACAGCGTGTCGGCACGTACCGACGCATCCAGCGAGGCCCGCGCGATCGGTTCGAGCTTGTGTTCATAGAGCAGGTGTCGGCGCTCCCGGCTCAGGCCCAACTCGCAACGCCCCTGGATAGCCGCCTCGAACTGCTCGGTCAACTGGTCGTCCTGCTGCCGCACGGCCTGCATCAGGGTCTTGACCTTGCGCCCCAGCAGTACATCAAGACCGACCCCAAGGGCGATCACCCCCAGGGTCAGGAAGAAGAACGGCAGGCTCAGCCAGGCCATGTAAGCGAGCCCCGCCAACAGCAGCAAGCCGTTGTACAAGGAAATCGGCAATTGCTTGAACGCCGTGGCGACGGTGGTCACGTCCTTGGTCAGCGCATTGTAGATACGCGGGCTGCCCAGCCGCTCGATGCGTTCGAGGGCTGTGCCCAACACCTTGCCTACCAGGCGCAGGCGCAATTGGTAAACCAGGCGATGCCCGATCTGCACCAGCAACCATTGCGACGTGACACCACTGATGAACAACAGGATCAGCAGGCCCCCGAACAGCAACAAGCCCCGGCCGATATCATCGAGCCCGTGCTCCAGGCTGCGGTTGATGTATCCGATCAGGCCGATGCTGGTTGCCGCACTCAAGGCGCTACTCAGAATCGCCAGCAGAATGCGCCATCGAGCGTCGTGCAGCAGTTCTTTCAATAACATCATGAGGCAGACACCACCTTGGCAGAGGTTTGCAACAGTAAAGGCAACAGGCTTTCGACCAATCGCGGCGCTCCGAGCATCTCGTGATGCCCCACGTCCAGTGTCCACTGGCGAACAGCCTGGCGGGTATGCGCCTGCCACTGAGCACGCAAATCGGCATGGGCATTGCCGCGCCAGAGCCACAGCGGCACATCAACGGTGGGCAAGGATTGCTCATACAAGCGCTTCTTGATCGAGCGATATTGCGCCAATAGCGTGAGCAAATCAGCATCGGCGGCTTCCCATTGCAGATGCGCACGCACCTGGGCATCGTCGAGCAACCGGGCAACCCCCTCGGCGTAGTCCAGACCTGCCAACAGGCCCGTCAGACGCTCGCGCAGCGACTCACCGATGGGCTGGGCGTGAGTGCGGCAGTAGAAAGCAAAATCCGCAATCAACTGGCCCGCCTCATCGCCTTCCCCGGCCAGGCTGCGCTGCGCATCGTGATCGAGTACCACAAGCCCTTCGACAGCAAAGCCGCTGGCTTGCAGATGGGGCACCAGCATCAATGCCAGCCGCGACGCCAGGCTCCAGCCCAGCAGCACCAGCGGGCGGCGTTTCAGGTGGACGGGGATGCTCGCCACGTATTGTCGCAATAGCGCGTCCATGTCGCCCTCATCCCAGCCCTTTTCCAGGGCGGCCAGGCCAAAGACCGCGACTTTACCACTTAGATTGTCTACCAGCGGCTGATACGCCTGCAGGTGCCCTTGCGCCCCGTGCACCAGCAGCAGGGCCGGCGAATGCTCATCCGCGTCATTCAAGACTTTCCATGGGCCGCCGCTGTCGCCATCGCCCAGGCCATGCACCAGATCGCGCACGGTATGGCGCTCGAACAGCAGATTGGTCGGCAACTCGAGAGACAGACGCTCGCGAATCAGTGACACCACTTTGATCGCCGCCAGCGAGTGCCCGCCAACATTGAAGAAATTGTCGGTCACCCCCAGCTCGTCGACACCCAGCACCTCGCACCAGATGGCCAGAATAGCCGTTTCAAGCTCGCCGACAGGTGCCACGCGGGTGTTCTGCAAACGCTGCCTGGCCCGTTCGAGCAGGTTCTTGCGATCCAGCTTGCCATTGCTGTTCAGGGGCAGCGTCTTGAGCGCAAGGATACCGCTGGGCAGCATGTAGTCCGGTAACTGGCGAGCCAGGGCGGCGCCCAGGTGCTCGGTGGTCTGCAACCGGGCATCGTCTTTGACCACGAAAGCCAGCAAGCGCCCATGGTCGCCTTCGCCGTCCAGCAAGACAGCGGCCTGCAACACGCCCGGCTGGGCCAACAAAGCCTGTTCGACTTCCGCCAACTCCAGGCGAAAGCCGCGGATTTTCACCTGCTGATCATTGCGCCCAAGAATGCGCACGGCACCATCGGCCTGGCGCAACGCGAGATCGCCGGTGCGATACAAGCGGCTACCACTGAGCGGATCGACACCAAAGGCACTGCCACCGACACCGCCCACATAACCGCGCCCGACACTGGCGCCACTGATGCACAACTCCCCGGCCTGGCCTGACGGCACCGCGCGTTGCTGGTCGTCGAGCAAATGGATGCGGTTATCACCCAAGACTTGATTCAAGGCGCAACCACTCACGCCCTGGCTGACATCGATCGCCCGCCATAGCACGCCCACCGTGGTCTCTGTCGGACCGTAATGGTTGTAGAGGCGACAGGCCGGTTTCGCTTGGGCCAGACGGCTCAGAAAATGCTCACTGATCGGCTCTCCGCCCAGTACCAGGACCTGGCGTGGAAGCATGTCGCTGTGAGCGTGTTCGCCCATCAGTGCTTCGAGGTGCGAAGGAACGATTTTGAGCACGTCCAACGGGTAGCGCTGAAGTTCTTCGGCGAACGCCCGGGCATCGGTCACGGTGGACTGCTCCAGCACATGCACGCAACCGCCCTGCAACCAGGCCGGAAACAACACAGTGTTTCCCAGGTCCGCGAGCAGTGAAGACGCCAGGCCATAATGGCCGGCCTCGGGCAACCGGAGGGCGCGGGTCACTTGCGTGACGTAATGGCGCAATTGACCTTGCTCGATTTGCACACCTTTGGGCTTGCCGCTGGTGCCCGAGGTATAGAGCACATAGGCCAGGTCTTGCGCCGTGCCCTGCACCGGCGAATCGAACACCGGCCCCGTGCAGGCCTGCGACCAGCACAGGGTGTCGACCGAGGTATCGGGCAGCAGACCCTCTACGTGCAGCAACAGCGCCGGTCGGGCATCCTCGATAATATCGGCCAGCCGCAGCGGGGGTTGTTGAGGATCAAGGGGCAGATAGGCAGCACCGGCCTTGAAGCAGGCCAGCATCGCGATCAGCATCTGCGCCCCCCGGGGCAAATACAGACCCACCACTTGTTCACGACCGACACCGGCCTGACGCAGGCTGCCGGCCACACGATCGCTCAAGGCATCGAGCTCGGCGTAAGAGAACAGCTGCTCCGCATAGCGCAGCGCCGGCCGATCCGGTTGTGCCCGGGCGTGCTCGCGCAGGGTGGCGACAATATCGAGATCCGGCGCCAGGGCGGGACGCGTCGGCAACGCCAGCAACTCCTCGGGCAAGTGCGGATCGACGCCATTGATGAGGCCGTTGGGTGACTGCAGCAATTGCTCGAGCCAATGGGCGAAGCGCTTGAGCAATATCTGCATCTGCCCTTCACGATACAGACCACAGTCGTAGGCCAGTGTCAGCTCCCCCCTGCCCTGGGCATCGAGCGTCAACTGCACTTGCAATTCGACCGGGGTGTCGAAGGACAGGACTTGCAGACCCTGCAGCAGCGGTGCATGCACGACACGCAGCCCGGTCTGAAAACTGGCACGCCACTCCGGTAGCAACTGAGCCTGACCGACATATTCCTGCCAAGCCACCGCGTTTTCCAGTTGCCGCGCCAATGGTCGGGCCAGGTTGATCCAGGTGCTGTGTTCGGACATCCGCACCACCATCGGCAGCGTCTGCTCGAACACCCCACAGGCTCCCGAGAGCTCTTCATAGTCATCGCGAGGATCGTGCTGCAAACCCAACTGGGCGTGCTGCTGCCCATTCAGCCTGCCCAGCAAGGAGCCCCAGGCGGCCAGGACCAGGGGTTCGACCGCCACGCCTTCGCGCTCGGCCAGCGCCGTCAACGCCGCTGGCAGTGTCTGCGCAAGCGTTAGCCGAACAACGGCATGGTTGCCACTGGCGATGCCATAGCGCTCGATCAGGCGCATGCCCGGCACGTCCTGCAAGGCCAGGTTGCGCCAGAACTGCGTGCCCTGCTCGGCATCCTCGTCCAGTTGCAGGCCATTGATCCATTCGACGTATTCGCCGTACTGCATGGGTTCGCTTTCAAACGACGCGGCACGCCCCAGCAATTGCGCCTGCAACTGGATCAGGCTGCGCTGATCCAGCGAATACACCGGGAGCGCCAACAGCAGACAATCGTCGAGTAACCAGGCCAACACATCGGGTTGTTCGGCAAGGCAATGCGCCTGGGCCTCACACAACCACTGTTGCTCATCCTGCCCGTCACCTGAGCGTCCCTCACGCCAGCTCAGGCGCAATTCGAGGGGCTCGACCACACGCTGGCGTAGTCCCGTGGCGCCGACCGGGCGCTCGTAGCGCAAGCGTAGCGCCTGGTGCTGCTGCAAGCCGTCACGCAATCGCTGTTGGACAGTGGCCTCGGGCACCCCCGACAGTTGCATCCGAACCCAGCGCCAGGCCTGGGGATTGGCCTGGGCCAGTTGTTTTTGTTGAGGTGAAAGCGTTAGTCCAAGGTCCATCATGGTTTCAACTCTGCGTGTGTCTCTTCGGTCTGCGCCGGCGCAGCCATCACCTGATCACGACCATAGATTTCGCCCATGGCCACCACGATTTTACGCTCGCCCTCGAACGGATCCCGGGCGTGGGCCGCCAGCATGTTGTCGAGCATGACCACATCGCCCTGCTGCCAGTCGAAACGCACGGCACAACGGTCGTAGGCCACGTTGATGGCCTCGATGGCACTCGGCTCGAGCTCGGAACCGTCACCGTAGAACACTTGTCTCGGCATCGCCGTTTCACCATCGCGTAGGAACTGCTCGCGCACATCGGCATCGAGAAAGGCCGGGTGATAAAGCTGGATCTGATTGAAGAAACTCTCCTCTCCCGTCAGCGGGTGCAGGATCACCGCAGGGCAAACCTGACGGGTGTGCAGATCGTTGACGCCGCGCCACTCGAAATCGATATTGCTCTCACGGCAGATCCGCTCGACTTGCTCGCGCTCCTCGGTCTGGAAGAAGTGCTGCCAGCTGACGTCCAGGCTGGTGCTGAAGTTGCGCACATACATCAGTTGTTTGCGACGCAGGTTCGCTTGCAGCCAGGCGGGCAGCTCACGGTAGACCTGGCGGCTGTCGACGATCGGGGTCGCGCCACCGGAAGTGGCGGGTATCTGGCAGTAAAACCATTGGCGACGCGGCCAGCGATGCTGATGAGCGCTCTCGTTGTGGAACAGAATCATCCGATCCTTGGGATAGGGCGTGGACTTGTAGATATTCTTGCCGCCCTCTTCCTTCGGCAGGTCACCGTACTGACCATACAGCTGCGGACACAGCGCCTGGCAAAAGGCTTCGAAAGCCGCCGGCGTTGGTAAATCAAAGCCACGCAAGAGAATGCCGCCGTGCTCGCGCAACCAGCTTTCGACCTTCTCACGGTTGGCCTCCGCCCAAACGGCCGGCGCCAGCTCGCGGTCGCGCAGTTGAATCAACAAGGGGAACGTCGAACCTTCGCGCAGCGGCCGGGCTTCAAAGGGCTCGCGGGTAACGGGCGATCCGCTCTGGCGCATCTTGCCCAATTTGCTCATTTTGCGTTGCAACGGATTGTCCGTGGACATTGCAGCAGCTCCCTTTGGAGTCGGAATCAGGGTGTCGATTGGGTTGTCCGGCGCGCCGAGGGCCATGTCCAGCAGCGACTCGAAGGCATCACGCAAGCGTTCGACCGTGGCCGGGCGGAACAGGCTGGTGCGATACACCCAGCGCAGGTTGAACACATCGTCGTCTTCACTGGCGAACAGGGCCATGTCGAACTTGGAATGGTGCTGCTCGCCCGTCAGTGGCTCAACCTGCAAACTGCCGAGTTGGCGTTGCTGGCGCGGCGTGTTGTCGAGGACAAACAACGTCTGCAACAGCGGGTGGACATTCGCCACCCGTGGCAGCTCCAGGCATTCGACGACGCGCTCGAACGGCGTGTCCTGCCAGGCGAATGCTTGCAGGCAAATCTCCCGGACCTGCTGTACTTGCTCACGCAAACTCAGCTCCGGTTGCAGGCGGATACGCAAGGCCAGCAGATTGACGAAAAAACCGATCAGCGATTCAGTGGCCGGATGGTCGCGGTTGGCGACGTCCGTACCGATGACCAGATCGCGGCCTTGCGTTTCGCGCTGCAGCACGGCGGCATAGCACGTCAGCAGCACCATGAACGGCGACGTGGAGCTGTCCTGGGCGAAAGCCTTCAGCCGGCCAACCGTGGCCGCTGACAACTGGAAGTCCAGGGCCGCCCCGGTGCCGCTGTCGCGCTCCGGACGGGGGAAATCGAACGGCAGTGGCACCTGCGCGGGAATGCCGGCCAGGGTCTGCCGCCAGAAGTCCAGGCCTTCGCGCTGACGCCGCTGTACCGCCGCCGAACCTTGCCATACGGCATAGTCGACGTACTGGATCGCCAGCTCGCTCTGTGGCGGCAGCACACCCGCGCTGTAGGCTTCGTAGCCCTGGATCAGTTCATCCACCAGCACCGCGCCGGACCAGCCATCGGAGGCGATATGGTGCATGACCCATTGCAGCACATGTTCCTGTTCGCCGAGGCGGTACAGGACCGCCCGCAGGGGTGCCTCACTGGCGAGGTCGAACGGTCGCAGCGCAATGTCGCGGGCATCGACCGGCCACTGCACGTCGCTCGAAACGGTCACTTGCAACGCCACCGACATTTGTCCGTGAATCCGCTGGTACAACTCGCCGTTACGTTGGTGATACGTCGTACGCAAGATGGCATGGCGATCCACCAGCCGGTGCAATGAACGCTCCAGGGCATGGCGGTCCAGTGGTCCGCGCAAACGTACATTGCTGCTCATGTTGAAGCTGCTGTCGGCCAGGTCCAGCTGCTGCATCAACCAGACGCGTTGCTGCGCCGAGGACAAGGGCTGGTCAAGCTGCCGGTCGACCTGAGGGATCTGCAACGAAGCCAGATCCAGGTGATGGGCAAGCCCCTCGATGCGCTGCGCAAGGTCCGCCAGTACCGGCGTTTCGAACAACCAGCGCAAAGGCACTTCAAAGCCCTGTTCACGCAGGCGCGCACGCACCTGGGCCGCCATCAGCGAATGCCCGCCCAGTTGGAAAAAATGACCGTCGGCGGGGATCTGTTGCAGGTTCAACACCGCTGCCCAAACCTCGGCCAGCGACGCCTCGCTGGCCGTCAGCGCGCGCTGGACGCCTCCCACGGCGCGGTTTTCCACCTGCAAGCGCGGCAGCTGTTTACGATCCACCTTGCCGTTGGTGTTGAGGGGCAGTTGCTCCAGCGCCTGCAAATGCGTTGGCAACATATAGGCCGGCAAACGCCCTTCCAAGTATGTGCGGATGGAGGCTGCGTCGGGTGGATTGCCGGGATTGGCGACCCAGAAGGCGGCCAGATGCTCGTCCTGCACGGCCACGACCGCCTGCAGCAGTTCGGGGTGGCTGAGCAGCACGGCCTCGATCTCTCCCAGTTCGATGCGATAACCGCGCAATTTGATCTGGTCATCGGTGCGGCCCAGGTAATACAACTGCCCATCGGGCTGCCAACGCGCCAGGTCGCCCGTGCGGTACAAACGCCCACCGTCGCGGCTGAACGGATCGGCAATGAAGCGTTCGGCGGTCAAGCCCGGCTGCCCGGCATAACCGCGGGCCAGGCCGTCGCCGGCAATATAAAGCTCGCCCACACAGCCAGGAGGCACTTCGCACAAGTGCTCATCGAGGACGTGGCAGCGAGTGTTGAGCAATGGCCGGCCAATGGGCGCGACGGGCACTTGCAGGGCATCGATCGGCGTCTGGGTGGACCACACCGTGGTTTCTGTCGGGCCGTAGACGTTGACGAGGTGGGCCACGCATTGCCTGAGCTCGGTCGCCATTTCCGCCGCCAGCGCCTCACCACCGGCCAAGGCCACACGCCCGGTCAGCACCTTGCGATCGCCTTGCAGCAACATCGCCCAGGTGGCCGGCGTGGCCTGGATCAGATCCACGGCCTGGTCCTGAATCAATCGCGCCAGCAACAGGGGATCCTGTCGCTCTTCATCATCGGCCAACACCACGGTGCCGCCGCGTACCAGCGGCAGGCACAGCTCCAGGCCGCAAATGTCGAAGGTCACGGTGGTCAGGGCCAGATAACGCTGCACGTTTGCCAGTGGCAGCGCCGCTTCCATGGCCAACAGGAAGTTGGCGAAATTCCCTCGACTGATCTGCACGCCCTTGGGTTGCCCGGTCGACCCGGAGGTGTAGAGCGTGTAAGCCAACTGCTCAAGCGTCGTCGCCAAGGCCGGGGCTTGGGCAGGGAACTGCGCCAATGGCAGGTCCGCCCACAGGCAGCAGCGCAGGTCCCCGGGCACGTCTGCGGACAGCGTATCGCAGAGCAGCAATTGCGGCCGAGCACGGGTGAGAATCTGCGCCTGACGTGCCGGTGGATGAGCCGGGTCGAGCGGCAGGTAGCAAGCGCCGGCCTTCTGGATCCCCAACAGGCACACCAGCAGTCTTTCGTCCCGAGGCAGGCAGAAGGCAATCGTCGACTCCCGCCCTACACCCTGCGCCAGTAGCCATTGGGCCAGGCGATTGGCCTGGGCATCCAGCGCCGCGTAGCTCAAGCGGCGATCAGCGCAGCACACCGCGATACGCTCGGGATGAGCGGCGGCCTGGACTTCAAAGCGCGTGACAAAATCGACCTCGCTTTGCAGGTGCACGGATTTGCCCGCCGTGGCCAGGGTGGCGACTGAGCCCAGGGGGATTTCCAGCAAGCGCTGCTGAAGATCAAGGCTGACCAGGCTGGCGAGCAATCCCTGGTAATCCTCCATCAGTCGTTGGGTGGTACCAGGGCTCAACAGCGCGGTCGCGTATTCGACAATCAAGCCGGTACGCGCATCAGTCCCGCGGCCTTGGGTGAACAGGTTGAACGTCAGGTCGAACTTGGCACTCACCACGCCGTCCGGCAACGCCAGTGTTTCCACGCTGACGCCCGGCAGGTTGAGGCGGCGCGAATCCCGGTGGTCGGCCTGATAGTTGAACATGGCCTGGAACACCGGCGTGCGATCGAGGCTGCGCTCGACATCCAGCAGGTCCAGCAGTTGCTCGAACGGCAGCGCCTGATGGGACAAATCATCGGCCAACCGCCCGTTCAGGGCCTGGATAAAGGATTGCAGGCTTTGCCGGGCATCGATCTGCACCCGGTGCGCCAGTGTGTTGACGAACAAGCCGACCAATGCCTGGCTCTCGGCCGATTCGCGCCCTGCCACTGGCAAGCCAATGGCGAAATCATTGCGCCCGCCATGACGCCAGAGCAGGAGTTGGTAGGCGGCGAAATACAGCACGAAGGGCGTGACACCCAGAGCCCTGGCACGGGCCTCGACTGCGGCGCTCAACGAAACGGGCAAGGCAAGCTCGGTGCGGGCGCCGGCGTATGCCTGCAGCGCCGGCCGCGTGCAGTGGTCGGGCAGTTCCAGCGGTTCGTTGCTCAGACCTTGCAAGCGTTGTTGCCAATAGCCCAGCAACTGGCTGCCCTGCTCCCCTTCCAGATCTCGCCGCTGCGCGTCGATCAACGACAGCAACCCGGTGGTCGCAGGCGTGGCCCGGTCCTGGTAGATCAGCGCAAAGTCCTCGACCAGCAAGCCCATGGACCAGCCGTCCACGGCAATGTGGTGCACATTGAACAACAGCCGATAATCACCCGGTGCCACACAAAATACATCGACGGCCAGCAACGGCCCCTGCACAAGGTCAAATACGCGCTGGGCGGCCCCGGCAATGGCTGCGGTCTGTTGTGATGCATCCAGGTCCTGGAGGTCATGCACGTTGAAGATTGCAGCGCTCGTCTCATCCAGGCGCTGCCAGACTTGCCCTTGCTCTTCGAAAAACCGGCAGCGCAACGCGTCATGGCGCGAGACAAGGGTCTGGCAAGCGCGTTGCAATCGCGGCACGTCCAGATCGCCGCGCAAGGCCAGCAACTGCGTAACGTTGTAAGCCGTTGCAGCCGGATCGAGCTGTTGCATGAACCACACCCGTTGCTGGGCGTGGGACAGTGCACGTGGCGACTCCACGGCTTTGGCTGCAAGCGTTGGTGCGACAGCCTGGGACACTGAGGCCGTCAGCACCCCGGCCAGTTGCCGGGCGCTGGGGTTCTCCAGCAATTGCCGGGGCATCAGGCGCAGTTCGGCCTGGCGCAGACGCGCGATCAATTGCAGGCTGAGAATCGAATCCCCGCCCTCGGCAAAGAAGTCGGCGTCCGGCCCAAGGTCCGGCTGTTCAAGCAACTCACGGAAAGCCGTGAGGACGCTGAGCAACACCGGGTCCAACCGGCCGTCGATGCACAGGGCCATGGCCGCCAGGGTGGGATGTTGCAGAACATCGCGCGGTTGCAACTTGAGTCCTTCACGCGAGGCCAGGCCGATCAATTGCAGGCTGAGAATCGAATCGCCACCGAGGGCGAAAAAATCATCCTCGCGCCCCACGTACGCGCAATCGAGAATCTGACACCACAGTTGCGCCAGGCGCTGTTCCGTGGCGCCGATGGGTGGCCGAGCGGCTGCATCGGCCGACTCGGTCTCGGCCGGTTCAGGCAATGCACGCCGATCCAGCTTGCCATTGGCCGTCAGCGGCAGCGTATCCAGCACCCACCAATGACCGGGCACCATGTGCTCCGGCAACTGGCGCTTGGCCTCGGCTTGCAAGGCCGCCAACGCTTCGGTTGCCAGGGCGGGACTGAGATACGCCACCAGTTGCGTACGCCCTTTCACCTCGCAGGCCAGCACCGCCCCTTCGCGAACCTGAGGCTGAGCAGCGAGCCAGGCACTGACCTCGCCCGGTTCAACGCGGAAACCGCGGATCTTGACCTGATCATCCTGACGCCCCAGAAACACCAGGTGCCCATTGCGATCCAGGCGAACCCGGTCGCCACTGCGATAAAAGCGTTGTCCCTGGGCCGTGGAACCAAATACTTGTGCGGTCAACTCAGGTTGACCGAGGTAGCCCTGGGCAACCTGAGGGCCTGCGATCAGCAGTTCGCCGGCGACACCCAGCGGTACCGACACGTCATTGCCGTCTACGATGCGCAAATGGCAGTCCGCTAACGGCTGGCCCAAGGGCAGATACAGACCCGAATCATGGGAGTCGAGGGCCTGGATTTCTCCACAGATCACGCCGACCGTGGTTTCCGAAGGGCCGTAATGGTTGAAGATGCGCAGTTGCGGTGCCAGTTCACGCACCCGTGCGAACAAGGTGTGATCGAAACCCTCACCGCCCAGGATCAACACCTCCCTGGGCAAGATCCGCCGGGCATCGTCCAGCGCCAACAGCCCGCGCAAATGCGACGGCGCGATCTTCAGGCAATCCACGGGCTGATCGTCGAGAAAGTCAGCCCAGCCGGGCGGATCGAAGGTCAACGAGGCGGGCGGCAGAATCAGCGGATCGCCGGCATTCAGCGCGGCGAACACGCATGTCAGCCCCAGGTCCGCGGCCACGGTCGCCAACGTCGCCCAGCGGCTGCCCGGCTTCGCCTGCAAGCGTTGACTGACCGCGCTCGCGTAATGCGCCAGGTTGCCATGCGTGACCTGGACGCCTTTGGGCTGGCCGGACGAACCCGAGGTATAAATAAGGTAAGCAGGCAAGTGCGGCTGGCTGAGGCTCTCGCCCAGACCGTCCGAGGCCACCGCGAACAAGTCGGCGGCGCTGAGTACCAGGCGTGCCATGTCGGCGTCCGTTTCAGGGGCCTCGGCCAGTGTCACCCATAGGGTCGCGCCACTGTCTTGCAGCAACTGCGCAAGTCGCTGTGGTGGCTGTGCCGGGTCAAGGAACAGACACACCGCACCGCGTTGCCAACAGGCCAGCATCGCCAGCAGTTGTTCCGCGCAACGCGGCATGCACAGCGCAACCACCTGGCCCGGGCCTATACCCTGCCCGGCCAGTCGCGTGGCCAGTGCGCGGGACGCGGCACCGAGCGTGGCATAGTCGATGGTTTGCCCAGCGCTGCATAACGCTGCCGCGTTCGGCGTGTGCGTTGCCCAATGAAGCACCTGCTGATCCAGCGGCAAGGGTATCGCGCCCAACGCGGGGCCATTCAGCTCACTCGGCGGCGAAACCAGTTGCAGTTCAGCCAGACGACGCTGGGGATGGCTCGACGCCTCTTGGAAAATCGCCAGCAAGTCATCCAGCATCTGCTCGACCGTGGCCGCGTCGAACAATTCATCGCTGTATTCCAACTCGCAGCGCAGGCGCGCGTCAGCGCTACGCACCAGGCGCAGCGTGAGGTCGAAGCGTGCATGACGCTGCGGCGGGTCGAGTACTTCAACCGCGACACCGGGCAATGTCAGGGTGCGGCTTTCGGGTAAATCGACTTGGACGAACATCACCTGGAACAGCGGGCTCGAACGCGGACGGTCAAGGCTTTCGAGGACATTTTCGAAAGGCAGCAACTGATGATCGAAGGCTGCCGCGACGGTGTCACGCGTGCGCAGCAGCGCGGTGGCGAAGTCCGGGTTGTCGTGCAAACGCTGACGGATCACCAGGGTATTGAGCAACGGGCCGATCAAGGGCACCAGTTCTGGACGATCACGTTGGGCAGCCGAGGTGCCCAGGCACAGGTCATGCTCGCCACTGTAGCGCGACAGCAGGCAACTGAAGGCCGTCAGGCCGTAGATGTACAGCGTCACCCCATGACTGCGAATCGCGGCCTCCACCGCCGTTGTCAATTGCGGCGAAAGCGCCCGGGCAAGCACCGCGCCGCTATGGCGGCGTTGAGCGGGCGCAGGGCGTGGTCGATCCAGGGGCAACGCCAATGGCGCGGGCGCGTCCGCCAGTTGGCTGCGCCAGAAATCGATGTGCTGCCGGCAGCTTTCGCTGTCCAGCCACTCGCGCTCCCACGCGGCGTAATCGGCGTACTGGATACTCAATTCGGGTTGTCGGGCCGGCTCATTCAATGCCAGCGCCCGGTAAGCCTCGGCCAGTTCAAGGGTCAGTTGCTGGGCCGACCAGGCATCGTAGGCCACATGGTGAATGGTAAAAAACAACCAGGTCGATTGCTCTTGCGCGTCGCTGAAGGCTTGCCAGCGCCAAGGCGCCGCTTGAGCGAGATCGAACGGTTCGGCGAGCTGGCGGGCGTATTCATCGGCGCACCACTGCTCGTATTCAGAAGCCGCCAGGGTCAACGGTTCGACGACGGGCAGCGGCACTTGCTGCGGTTCACAATGGGGCCGCACCTGGCCTTGGGAATCGCTCGTGTAGCGGGTGCGCAGGATCTGATGACGATCAGTCAACTGCTGCATGGCTTGTTGCAAACGTTCGCCATCGAGGCGGCCGTCGAAACGCAGTACCGAGCACAGATTGTAAAGGGCACGACCACTCAGGGCTTCCGCCGACAGAAATCGCCGCTGCGCCTGCGCCAACGGCATGTGCTCACCTTCGCCAAGCACGGCGGGAACGATCGGCAGGCGCCAGCTATCGATGCCCTTCTCGGCCAGGCGCTGGCGAAAGACTTTTTTCTTGTCCGCAGGCAAGGAAGCCAGCCGCTGCGCAATCTCCAGGAAAGCTTGTTGCGTCATCGCACTCATCCTTACTCTTCCATCTCTGATAACAGGCGCTGCATTTCGTCCAGGGCTTCGTCGGTCGAAGGCCCTTGGGGTTTCTCGATCTGCTCGGCAAGACCGGCGATCGTCGGGTTATGGAACAGGCTGCGCAGCTCGATCCTGACGCCGAAACGGCTCTCGACCTGGGTCATCAGGCGCATCGCCAACAACGAATGCCCGCCCAGCTCGAAGAAACTGTTGAACACCCCGACTTGCGGCACCTCAAGCAGGTTCTGCCAGATGTCGGCCAGTTGCTGCTCCAGTTCGTTGCGCGGTGTCACACCCTGTACAGCGATGGGCTGCGGCGCCGGCAAGGCCTTGCGGTCGATCTTGCCGTTGGCATTGAGGGCAAAACGCGGCTGCTCGATAAAACCGGCCGGGACCATGTAGCCCGGCAACAGACCTTCGAGATGCCGCCGCAGGGCCACTTGATCAACGGGACTCGGCGCCTGCAGCCAAGCGAACAGGCTTTGACTGCGCGGATCGATCATCACCACGGCCTCCTCCACGCCTGGGTAACGACGTATCAGCGATTCGATCTCACCGGGCTCGATGCGGAACCCGCGCACCTTGACCTGGAAGTCGCTGCGACCGACATACGCCAACCGACCGTCACCGCGTCGGCGCACGAGGTCGCCGGTGCGGTACATGCGGCTGCCAGATTCGCCGGCATAGGGGTCAGGCAGATAGACCGCAGCCGTCGCGGCGGCGGCATGCTGATAACCACGGGTAACCCCGGCGCCCGCGATGTACAGCTCCCCGGTCGTGCCCAGCGGCACCGGACGCAGCATCTCATCGAGCACATAGCAGCGGGTATTGAGCAGCGGCGAGCCAATATCAGCCACGCCGGACGGTACGCCCTGCAACGCCTGCGTGGTGGACCAGACGGTGGTTTCGGTCGGGCCATAGGCGTTGATCAGTACCACGCCGCGGCTACGCAGCTCGGACACCAGTTCGCCCGGAACCGCTTCACCACCGATCAGCCCGCGCACGGGCGGCCAGTCGGCCTGCCCGGTTTCCAACAGGATCTGCCAGCCGGCGGGTGTCGCCTGGAACACCGTGGCGCGGCGCAGCAAGGCAAACAGTTGATGACCATCGACGACCTGCTCGCGACGGGCCAGCAATAGGGACGCACCATTGACCAGCGGCAAAAACAGTTCCGGCTTGCACATATCGAACGCGTAAGTGGTACTGGCCAGCCAGACATCCGCAGCGCTGAGTGGCAACTGCCGATCGAGCCCGGCCAGCAGGTTGCTCAGGTTCTCGCGGGTGACCTGCACGCCTTTTGGCGTACCGGTCGAGCCCGAGGTGTAGATCACATAAGCGCGTTGCTGTGGGTTGACCGCCAGTTCCAGGTTGTCGGCGCTGCACGCCTCCAGCGACAACTGATCGAGCCAGACGTTGTCGACACCGCTCAAGGCATCGCCACACTGGCTTTCGCTGAGCACCAGGGCCGGACGCGCGTGCTCGATGATAAAGCGCAGGCGATCTGCCGGGTGTTGCGGATCCAGCGGCAAGTACGCCGCGCCAGCTTTGTGAATGGCCAGCAGGGTTGGCAGCAACCACGGGCCTCGGCTCAAGCAAACGGCAATCAGTTCATCGGTGCCGACACCCTGCGCACGCAGCCAATGGGCCAGACGATTGCTGAGGGCGTTGAGCTGGGCATAACTCACTTGCTGATCCTGGCAATCGACCGCCAACGCCTGGGGTGTCAACGCCGCTTGACGCTCGAAGCGGGCAATCAGGTCCGCCTCGCCGTGCAAGGTCTC
Source organism: Pseudomonas sp. FSO-7 (assembly GCF_059579345.1). Lineage (NCBI taxonomy): Bacteria > Pseudomonadati > Pseudomonadota > Gammaproteobacteria > Pseudomonadales > Pseudomonadaceae > Pseudomonas > Pseudomonas sp. FSO-7. Next base: position 3,883,040 of record NZ_CM184193.1, read on the forward strand.
GGCCGCCTGGTGCCATGGTCGCTGTGCCAAGGCATGATCGGCATTGGCCAGGTCGATGTCCCACAGGCGCGCCTGTGAGTTTTTCAGCATGCCGTCGAGCAGATGCAGATATTCGTCGGCATAACGTTGCGCCGTCCGGGCCAGGAACAGGTCGGTGTTGTACTCCAGCACACATTGCCAATCGTCACCGTGCTGCTCGATGTGCAAGCCGATATCCACCAGGGCGCTGTCACTTTCCACATCCAGCCGCTGCGTCGGCAAGCCGGCGAAACTGTGCTCACCCTTGGCCGCGACATCGCGCTGGATCAGGTTGAACAACGCCTGGAACAGCGGTGTGTGGCTGAGGTCGCGGCGCACATGCAACGCCTCCACCAGCCGTTCGAAAGGGACGTCCCCATGCTGCTGTGCCGCCAGGTGAGTGGCTTGCAGTTGCTGCCAGAACTGTTCGACCGGTTGCTGGGCATCAATGTGGCTGCGCAGCACTTGGGTGGTCGCGAAGTAGCCGATCAGGTTATCCGTATGGGCCTGGTGACGATGGGCGACCGGCAGGCCCATCCAGATTTCACGCTGGCCCGAGTGTCTGGCCAGGAGCGTTTTCCAGGCTGCCAGCAACGGCGCGAACGCAGTCAGCCCATGGCGTTGCGCGGTCTCGCGCAGCGCCTTGACCAGCGTTGCCGGCAGGCTGAAGCGCAGGCGCTGGCCGTTGTAACCCTGCTGCGCGGGGCGCGGCATGTCGGTCGGCAGGTTCAGCACCGGCGGCTCCCCTGCCAGGGTTCGACGCCAGTACTCAAGCTGCGATTCGATACGCGCGTGCCCCGAGGGACTCTGCCAACTGGCCGCGATGTCGGAAAACTGCAGCGGTAGTGGCGGCAGGCAAGCGTCGCCCCCCTCCAGCAAGGCCCGGTAGATCAGTTGCAGTTCATTGAAGAAGATTTCCAGCGAACGGGCGTCGGCGATGATGTGGTGCAAGGTGACCTGCAGCACACTCAGGCTTTGGCCCTGGTACACACGCACCCGCCACAGCGGGGGCGCCGAAAGATCGAAGGGACGCTGTGCCTCTTGACTCAGTTTCTGCGCAAAAACCGGCGAGTGCGCATCTATCGCCAGTGGCTCGAAGCTCAACGGTACCGACGTGAGCGCCTCGACCTGCTGACGTGCGCCTTCGGGCGTGTCGCTGAACACCGTGCGCAGACTGTGCTGGCGGTCGATCAGTTGCGTCAGCGCCCGCTCCAGCAACGCCGGTTGCAGCGCGCCCTCCAGACGCAAGGCGAGGGACAAATGGTAGGCCTGGGTATCGCCCTGCAAACGGTCGAGGAACCACAGCCGCTGCTGGGTGAAATGCAGCGGTGCCAGCGGCTCTTCAAAATGACGCAGGACCTCCTCGGCCTCAATGTTCGTCGCCGCCAGCTGCGCCGCCAGATCGCGCAGGACCGGCCGCTCGAACACCGTGCGCAAGGGCAGGCGCCGGCCATGCTGCTCGGCCATTCGCGCCACCAGGCGCGCCGCCAGCAGCGAATGGCCGCCCAAGGCGAAGAAGTTATCGTCGGCACCGATATCGGTGCATCCCAACAGCTCCTCCCAGAGCTTGGCCAACGCCTGCTCCCATTCGCCCGAAAGCACGCCACTCCGACCGTCGCGCCGTACCGGTGCCGGCAATGCCTTGCGATCAACCTTGCCGCTTGGGCTCAAAGGCAGGGTGTCCAGGCGAACGAACTGGCTCGGCAACATGTAGTCCGGCAATTGCGCGCCGAGGGTCTCACGCAGCATCGCTTCATCCTGGGCGTCGCCGGCGTAGTAACCCACCAGACTCGCGGTTTCACCGCCACCCAGCAACACGACAGCCGCTTCGCGAACCCCTGGAATACGCGCCAGCAGCGCTTCGATTTCACCCAACTCGATACGGAAGCCACGCAGTTTGACCTGGAAATCCAGACGCCCCAGGTAATCCAGGCCGCCACTGCTGTTGCGTCGAACCCGGTCACCGGTGCGGTACATGCGAGCGCCAGGCACGAAAGGATCCGGCAGGAACGCCGCCGCGGTCAATCGCGCCGCCGCGAAGTAACCCCGACCGAGGTTGGCCCCGGCCAGGTACAGTTCACCGGGCACACCGGCGGCCACTGGCTGCAGATCGGCATCGAGGACATACGCGGCGGTATTGGCCACCGGTTGTCCGATGGGTACCTCGACACCACCCTCGTCGCCGTTGCGTACTTCAAACGTGCTGTAGACTGTCGCTTCTGTCGGCCCGTAACCGTTGATCACCCTGGCGCCCCTGCCCTCGATGGCCTCGGCCAGTGCACAGGGCAAGGCTTCTCCACCGGAAACGGCACGCACCCCTTGCCAACTGCGCGAGGTATGCGCCACCAGCATTCGCCAGGTCGCCGGAGTGGCCTGCATGACCGTCGGTTGCCCTGTCATCAATAGCTGATCGATTGCTTGGGGATCACGCGCCTGCTCGCGATCGGCCAGCAGGATGCTGGCGCCATGCGCCAGCGGCAGCAGCAATTCGACAATGGCGATGTCGAATGTCGCGGTGGTCAATGCCAGCACCCGATCCCGGGCCGTCATCGGCAAGACCTGGTCCACGGCCAGCATCAGGTTCATCAGGTTGCCACGGCTGATGGCCACGCCTTTGGGTTGGCCGGTGGAACCGGAGGTGTACAACACGTAAGCAAGCTGCTCCGCCGCCGATACCGGTGCCTGGTAGCGGTCGGCTGCGCTCATGGCATCGATGTCGAGCAACGGCACGCCGCTGTTCCACTGCGCCAACACCGCCAGGCTCGCGGCAGCGCCCAGGCATAGTTTGGGTTGCGCCGCCTCAAGAATGTAACGGCCACGCTCCGGTGGCGTGTCCTCGGCCAACGGCACATAGGCAGCGCCGGCCTTGAGGATCGCCAGCATGGCCATGGGCAGACGGGCATCACGGGGCAGGCTCAGGGCCACTCGATCTTCGATGCCAACGCCATGGGCCTGCAAGGCCGCCGCCAGTCGCTCGGCGGCCTGATCCAGTTCGGCATAGCTCAGGCGTTCATTGCCGGCCTGCACGGCCATCGCGTCGGGTTGACGGGCCACTTGAAGAGCGAAGGCCTGGAGAATGTCCTGATGACCGGCCACGCCCTGTCCCTCGATCCGGGCAAGGCAACGTTCGGCAGGTTGCCAGGCCAGTTCACCCAAGGCTTGCCCTGGCTGCTCGAGCAACGCTTCGAGCAACGCCAGGTACTGCTCGACCATCGCTTGCACCGTCTGTTCGCGGAACAGGTCGCTGCTGTATTGAAGGCTCAGGCTGATGCCATGTTCGCTGTCACGCACATCCAGGTGCAGGTCACACAGGGCACTGTCCGGACGGTTGTCCAACGGCTCGGCGATCACATCGGTCAGTTCAAAACGCTCCAGCGCGTTACCCGGAAAGTAGTTGAACATCGCCTGGAACAAGGGGTTGTAACTCACCTGCCGAGCCACGCCGAGCTGCTCGATCAAGTAATCGAACGGCAAGTCCTGATGGGACTGAACCGACACGGACAACGCTTGCAGCTCGCTCATCAGTTGTAGCAGGCTGCGTTCGCCCGAGAGCTTTTTACGGTACACCAGCGTGTTGACGAAGCAACCGACCAGGGGCTGCAAGACCCCATGGTGCCGGTTGGCGACGGGAACGCCGACCAGAATGTCGTCGGCGCCACTGCGGCTGCGCAACAACAGCTGAAACGCGGTCAGCATCGGGATGAAATTGCTCCAGCCGTGACGGGCACTGAACGCGCGCAAACGTGCCGCCAGGGCCTCGGGCAAGCGCCGTTCAACACGCCCGCCCGCCTGGCTGGCCTGGGCAGGACGGGGAAAATCAGCCGCCAGCTCCAGCACCGGCAGCTCGCCCGCCAACTGCTCGCGCCAGTAGGCCAGTTCCTGCTCGCACGCCTTGCTGTCCATCCATTGGCGTTGCCAGAGTGCGTAGTCGGCGTACTGCATCGACGGTACTGACTGTTCGGTCGTCAGACCCAGCCGCCGGTTGCGGTACTGCTTGCACACGCCGTCGATGATCAATTGCAGGGACCAGCCATCGGCAACGATGTGATGGCAGTTCAACGACAGGACATACGCATCCGACGCCAGGCGATAGAGTCTGGCCCGCAGCAACGGCGCGGCGTCCAGGAGGAACGGGGTCATTGCATCCTGACGCAGCAGGTCGTGCAGCGTCTCTTCGCTCTGCACCTCGATCAATGGCATCTCAAGCTCGGTGCGGGCCAGGATCACCTGGCTCGGCCCTTGAGCCTCGGTTGTAAACCCGGTGCGCAGCACTTCGTGCTGATCGACCACGGCCTGCAGGGCAGCCTGCAGGTCGGCGATGTGCAACTCGCCGGTCAAGCGCACGGCACCGGCCAGGTTGTAGGCGGGACTTTGCGGATCCAGTTGTTGCAGAAACCACAGGCGCTGCTGGGCAAACGAAAGTGGCAGTTTTTCCGGGCGCGGCAACAGCATTGGCGATGACTTCACCGTGCTGGTCTGGTTTTCCAGCCAATCGGCCATGGCGGCGATGGTCGGGCGCTCGAACACCACGCGCAAAGGCAAATCCTTGCCACTGAGCTTGCCAATCAGACCAATCAGTTGTGTGGCCAGCAGCGAGTGACCGCCAAGTTCGAAGAAATTGTCCTCGACACCGACCTGACCCAAGCCCAGCACGCTCTGCCAAGCCTCGACCATCTGACCTTGCAGCTCGCTGCTGGGGGCGACATAGCGGGCCTGGCTTTGCGCGGCGAAATCCGGCGCAGGCAAGGATTTCCGGTCGATCTTACCGTTGCCATTGAGGGGAAAGCGCTCCAGGAACACAAAGGCGCCCGGCGTCATGTACGGCGGCAGGTTACCCAGGACATGCTCGCGCAACGCCTCGATACTGGCCTGGGCATCAGCCACCACATAGGCCACCAGGACCTTGGCGCGTTGCTGGTCATCACGGGCAACGACCACCGCCTCCCGAACGCCGGGGTAACGGGTCAGGCAGGCTTCGATCTCGTCCAGTTCAATGCGATGCCCGCGGATCTTGACTTGATGGTCGGTACGGCCGACGTATTCAAGATCCCCATTGGGCAGGAAGCGCGCCAGGTCACCGGTGCGATAAAGACGGGAACCATCGTTGGCAATCGGATCCGGCAGGAACACCGCCGCCGTGCGCGCCGGGTCGGCCATGTAGCCGCGCCCGACGCCAACCCCGGCGACGAAGATCTCCCCCACCGCACCGGCCGGCACGGGTTGCAGATCAGCATTGAGCAGGTACAAGCGGTTGTTCAATGTGGCGCGACCGATCGGCACATTGATGCGTTGCTCCGGCAAACGTTCGAGCAATGGATGGAAAGCGACGTCATCGGAGCATTCGGCCGGCCCATAGGCGTTCATCAATGGAATGGCGGGATAGCGTTCGAACCAGCGACGCGCCAATGCCGGCGGCAGCGCCTCGCCGGTGGCCAGCACCCAGCGCAGGCACGTACGCTCGAGTCCCGCATCGAGCAGGCTTTGCATCAGCGATGGCACGGCTTCGAGGATGGTGATGCCGTGCCGTTCAATGGCCGAAGCCAGCGCGTCCGGATCTTGCACGACGCAATCGCCGAGGATCACGGTGCGCGCCCCCAGCACCAGGCCGGCGAGGGTTTGCCAGACGGAAATGTCGAAGCACTGCGGCGCGGTCTGGGCAATCACATCGCTCGCATCGAGCCCCAGCCCCGGCAGTTTGCCGAGGATGTTGTTGAGCATGCCGGCGTGCGCCACCATGGCTCCTTTGGGCGTGCCGGTGGAACCGGACGTGAAAATGCAGTAGGCCAACGAACGGTCGTGAACGGGGATGTTCAGGTCGTCATCGCTGTAGCTGCCCAGTGCCGAGGGATCATAGAGCACGGCATTGGGACGCTGTTCGAGAACCCCTAGAGCCTCCCTGGCCAGTTCGCTCTGCCCCGCACTGTGAACCAGCAACGGCGTGCGGCTCTGGCGCAGGACCTGGGCCAACCGTTGAGGCGGGTTACGTGGATCGAGCGGCAACCAACCGGCACCGGCCTTGAGCGTGGCGACAATCATCACCACCAGGTCCAGGCCTCGCTCGTCGAACACCGCGATCAGGTCGTCGGCTTTGACACCCTGTGCACGCAAGTGCCGGGCCAGACGGTTGGCGGCGCGGTTCAACTGGTCGAACGTCAGGCTTTGCTCGCCGTGAACCATGGCAATGCGCTCGGGCGTCTGGCGAACCTGTTGCTCAAACCGCTCGATGTACAGCGGTTGCAACAGGTGTTCGTCGGCCGCCAGACCACCCCCGGCCCACACTTGGTGCTGGAGGGCAATTTCACGCTCATCGAGCATCGCCAAGTGGTGCAAGGGTGTCTCGGCGTTCGAGCGCAGGGCATCACCGATGTTCAGCAGCAACGTGCGGAAGTGGCGCAGCATCTGCTCGACTTCTTCGCGCAGGAACCAGTCGGTCTGATAGGTCAGTTGCAAATGCAGGCGCTCACCCGGAACGATCACCACCGTGATGGGATAGTTGGTGTGGGTGCGGTTGGCCATGTCGCTGATCAGGTAGTCCAGTTGCCCCTGACGCAAGTCAGCGGCAATGGGCGCGTTCTCGAACACGAACAGGCTCTGGAACAGGTCCTGGCGCTGTACTTCGCTCCAGCGCTGGATCTCGGCCAGGGACACACTCTCGTGTTCGCGCAGGCTCAGGTTCTCGGTCTGCAAGGCTTTCAGCCATGGGCCCAGCGCATCATCCGGACGCCAGCTCCAGCGCAACGGCAGGCTGTTGATGAACAGCCCGACGATACTTTCCATGCCTTGCAGGTGAACCGGGCGACCGGCGACCGTGATACCGAATACCAGATCGCGATCACCGCTGTAGCGCGCCAACAGCAAAGCCCAAGCCCCCTGCACCAGGGTGTTCAGGGTGATACCGTGCTGGGCCGCCGCGTTTTGCAGGGCCTGGGTCTGCTCAAGCTCCAGCTGTACGACACAGTCTTCAACGGGCTCGACGGCGTCTTGAATGCGCCCGACATGACCGAAGCCAAATTCATTGGGTGTGTCGAAACCCGCCAGGCGTTGTTGCCAGAACGCCTGATGATCTTCCGGCTTCTGGGTTTCCAGCCAGCGAATGAAATCACGGTATGGACGCGGCGCCGGCAAATTCAGGCGGCGACCTTCCTGGGCGGCGCGGTAGCCGTTGAGGAAGTCCATCATGATGATCGAGAAGCACCAGGCGTCCATCAGGATGTGGTGATAGCTGCGCACGAACTGGTAGGTGTCGGGCGCCAGCTTGTACAGCCTGACGCGCATCAGGGGCGCCTTGGTGAAGTCCAGCCCCTGGGCTCGCTCTTCGCTGAGCAATTGCTCCAGGCGATCCTGCTGCTCGCCTTCGCTCAAATGCGACCAGTCCTCGTAGGTGATCGGTAATTCCACCTGCTTGTGCACCACCTGCATCGGACGTTTTTGCTGCTTCCAGACAAAGGAAGTGCGCAACAACTCATGGCGCTCCACCACCTGCGCCCAGGCCTGGCGGAACGCCGCCAGATCCAGGTTCGGCATGACCATGACATGACGGTATTGCAGCAGGTACATACCCTTGCCGGGGTGCAACAGACTGTGGAACAACAGTCCCTGCTGCATGGGAGCCAGCGGATAAATCGCTTCGATGTTGCGCGAAAGTGCTTTGACCTTGTCGTTCATGCTGACGGTATCCGAACCTGTAATGTATGGGGACGCAGGGGTAATTACTGCTCGAGTTGTTCGAGCAGCCCCAGGAATTCATCGTCGGACAAGCCGGAGTCAGCGAAGTCCGAAGCCGTGGCGCGCCCCACCGTGGGCGCCAGGCAGTGCTCCAGCAAGGCCCCGATGCGCTGCTGGAACTGCTGCGCCAACTCGCGGACCAACGCTGGCGCGTGGACCTGGGGGTCATAACGCCACTCGATATGCAACCGACCCTCGTTCACCAACGCGGTGACATCCAGCAAATGCGTGCGGCGGGTGCTGTCGGCGCGCATGCCGGGACAGATCGGCCGGGCCAATCGCCAAAGACTGGACGTTTCAATCCATTGATCGACCCGTCCCAGGTAGTTGAAGGTCAACAGCGAGGCCGCTCCCAGGCCGTGGGTCGGATCGAGCCGCAGCAGTCCGTAGCCCATGCCTTGTTCAGGTACGCGACGCAGGGCTTCCTTGGCCGCGATGATCGAGCGCTCAGGATCCCATGAGGTGTCGACGGCCAGCGGATAACGGCTGGTGTGCCAACCGATCGAACGAGACAGATCGGGGCCCTGCTCCCAACCGCTGCGACCGTGGCTTTCCAGTTCCAGCGTGACTCGCTCCCGTCCCTGCCACTGCCCAATGGCACCGGCCAGCGCCGCCACCAACAGATCCTGGACCTGGGTGCCGTAAGCCCCATGACAATCGCCCAACAACAACTGCGTCTGCTCGACCGACAGTTGCGCGTCCAGCGTCCGGCTCTCACCGTACACACTGACCTGTTCAGGCACGACGCCCTCAGCGGCCAGTTGCTCATGCCAGAAATCCACCTGAGCCAGCACATCAGGCTCGACGCGGTGACGCTGCAACGCTTCGCTCCACACGTGGAAACCTGCCGTGACGGCGGGTAGCGCCACGTCCGGTTGCAGGTACAGGCTTTCCAACTCGTGCAACAGAACCTGCCACGACACCGCATCGACCAACAGGTGATGGGCCGTGCAGAGCAACTCCCGGCTTTGGGCGAAGTACACCCAGCGGATCAAGGGCGCCTGCGCCAGGTTCCAGCCCTGCTGCGAACGTTGCAGCAAGGCATCGGTCAAGGGCTCTTCCTCCACCCGGAACAGCGTGTTGACCTGATCCTGGGAAAAGCCCTGGTAACGTTGTTGCCAGCCTTGTGGAGACGCTTCAAAGGTCAGGCGCAAGCTGGCATGGCGCTCAAGCAACGAACCCAGGGCCCGGGCAAACCGCTCCTGATCCAGGGGTTCGTCCAAGGCCAGCAACAGCGACTGGTTCCAGTGTTCGGCCAGGTTCTGCTGCTGGGCAAAGAACCAATCCTGGATCGGCGTCAAGGCGAATGCCGTAGTGGGTTCGGACACGTCGCTGGCGGGCTGCGCATTCATCGCGCCAAGGTCGACGACCTGCTCGGCCCAGCCACGCACGGTGGGATATTCGAAGATCTGCTTGGGCTTGAGTTGCAGGCCCTGTTGCTTGGCCCGGGCGATGATCTGCAAACTCAGGATCGAGTCGCCGCCGACCGAGAAAAAATTGTCGTCGATTCGCAGATCCGGGTTGCCGAGGATCTCCCGAGCGATTTCGAGCAGGCGTTGTTCAAGGGTGCGCTGTGGTGTCTGCGCCACCCGGGCCAAGGCACGCACGGTTTGCTCGGCAAACAATTGCTTGGGCGTCATCAGAATCTGTTGCTGACGCGCCAGGGCGATGATTTGCAGGCCGAGAATGGAGTCGCCACCCAGCGCGAAGAAGTTGTCATCAGGCCCCACCTCGGGGTTGCCGAGCATGGCCCGCCAGATGTCCAGCAACGCGGCTTCCACGACGTTCAACGGCTGCTCGCTCGACAGCCCTGCCCCAGGGGCTGGCGCCGTCGTTTGCTCGGCCAGGCGCAACAACGCCTGGCGATCGACCTTGCCGTTGGGCAGCAAGGCGAAACCGTCAAGGCAATGCCACTGGGCCGGGTGCATGTAGTCCGGCAATTGCCGTTGCAGAGTCGCCTGGATGTCGGCCAGCGCGGCCGACGGCGCGACCAGGAAGGCGACCAGTCGATTGCCCGACAACGGCGTGGGGCTGTTCAGCACCCTGACGTCGCTGACCTGGGGCATGGCGCGTAACTGTGCCGCGACTTCCGCCGGCTCCACCCGGTAGCCCCTGATCTTGACCTGCTCATCGAGGCGGCCGAGAAACTCCACCTGCCCCTGGTGATTGAGCCGCACGCGGTCGCCGGTGCGATAACCGTGCTCACCAAAGCGTGCGTGATCGGCATCCGGGGCACTGAGATAACCCTGGGCGACAGTCGCCCCTTGAACGTACAGTTCGCCGCTGACACCGATCGGCAACAGAGCGCCGTCAGGTGAACGCACGCTGACCTGGACATTGGCCAGTGGCCGGCCCAACGGTGCCGCGCCGCTGGCATCGACCTCATGGGTCAACACCCCGACGGTGGTTTCGCTGGGGCCATAGTGGTTGACGATGCGCAGATCGGCCTTCAATGCGCGCAAGCGCGTCACCAGATCGTGGCCCAGGGCTTCGCCACCGGTGACCAGGCATTGACGCGGCAACAGCCGCTGCGGGTCTTTGGCGACCAACAAAGCGTTGAGGTGCGACGGCACGATTTTCAACAGATCGACGGGCTGGCGTTCAAGCACCTCAGCGAGTTCCTCGGCGTCGAAGGCCAAGTCCTCGGCCAGCAGGCGCAGACAGCGGCCGCTCAGCAGTGCGCCGAACAGGGCGGTATGACCCAGGTCGGTCGCACAACTGGCCAGACTCGCCAGGCTCGCATCGGCCGGCAGATCCAGGCGCTCAAGGCATCCACTGACGTAATGAATCAGATTGCCCTGGCTGACCTTCACGCCCTTTGGCCGACCACTGGAACCCGAGGTGTACACCACGTAAGCCGCAAGATCGGCCGCCAGGGCCGCCCGCAAAGGTGATTCACTGGACAAGTGCGCAGGCGGCAACGCCAACCACCGAACCTGTTCAGGCAACCACTCGGGGCGCACGCCCTCACTGACCCAAACCTTGGGCATCGCATCCTGACAGATAGCCTGCAAACGCGACGCCGGCCACTGCGGATCGAGGGCCAGGTAGGTCGCGCCGCACTGCCACGTTGCAAGCATATGCATCACCAGTTCGCGACTGCGCGGCAGGCACAAGGCAATACGCTCACCGGCCAGGCTCGCGCCCTCCTGCAAGCGTTCGCCACGGGCGACCACAGCACGTCCCAGCTCGGCATAGCTGAGCGTACCCTGCTCATCCTGAAGAGCAATCGACTGGGGCTTGAGCTCACATTGCTCGGTGAAAGACTGCCAGGCGTTGCTGACAGCGACCGGCGCATCCTCCCCTTTCAGGCATGACTGCTGCTCGGGCAGCAACCAGTCGAGTTCGGCAAACGGCACGTGGGGTTGTTCGAGCACCGCCAGCGCCAAAGCGACGAACTGATCCCGATAACGCTCGATCGTTTCATGGCGGTACAACGCCTTGCTGTAACGCCAACGGCAGAGGAACCCCTCTTCTTCGTCGATGATCACCATGTTCAGTTCGTGGGCCGCGCCGCGCTGCTCCGACAGCAAACGGTCGACGTACTGTTCGAAAGGCGCGATGCGTTCCTTGTTCAGTGTGAACATATGCTGGAACAGCGGCGCCCTGCCCACCTGGCGCGGTAAATCCAACTGTTTGACCAGGCGCGAGAATGGATAGTGGCGGTGCTGCAAGGCCTGTTTGACGGTGGCATCCACCTGCCTTGCCCAGTCGCCGCTGGACAGATCCCGACGCAGACGACAGCGGATCGGCAGCGGATTGACCAGGTAACCCGGCAGGTTGACGTGCTCACGTCGCAGGCGCCAACCGCTGGGCGTTCCCAGGACGAAATCGTCCTGGCCTGACAGCACGCCGAGAAACTGCTGAAACAGTGAGAACCACAGCACATACGGCGTCACCCCCACCTCTCGGGCTACGGCGCGAAACCGTGCCGTGGTGGCCGGATCGAAGCGGACCGACAACTCCCCACCTTTGAATGCCTGGTTGCTGCCGTAGGGAAAATCCGTCGGCAACTCCAGCGTCGGGGCTTCGGCCAGTTGTGCCTGCCACCAGGCCAGCTCCACGGGCTCGGCCGCTTCGCTGCGCAGATGCAGGTCACTGCAGTAGTCGCGATAGGCCTCGGGGTTGACGGCGGGCAGCGGTTGATCGTTGATCAATGCGAACAGCTCATTGAGCACAATGTAGAAGGTGGCCAGATCCGCCGCGATGTGATGAATCACCAACAGCACGGTGTGCTCGACGTGGCCGTCGCGTGCGTTGTTCAAAAGGACGACCCGACTGACGTCCCCCTCTTCCAGTTTGAAGGGAAGATCGGCCGACTCAGTGATACGTTGCTGCAAGGTCTCTGGGTCCGCGTCTTGCAGGGCCACGTACTGCAACGGCTGGACCCGCTCGCGATGGCTCCACTGCAACAACTCGCCGTTGCGCTCGGCATAGGGCGTGCACAACATCGGATAGCGCTGCTGGACCGTTGCCCAGGCGTCTTGCAGACGTTGGGGCAAATCTTGGGTGACGAATTGCGGCTTGATCCGGCCAGCATAGGCAATGTTATAGGCGCAGCTGTCAGGCTCCAGACGCTGAAGAAACCACAGCGCCTGCTCGTTATCCGTCAGGGGCCGGGCCGCGAAATAATCGGGATGCTGTTGCAGCCACTGCAGCACTTCGGCGTCGCGTGCATGGAGCTCGGCCTTGAGCTCATCATCCAGCGCACCTGGCGATCCGTGCGAAACGATCAATTGACCTTGGGCTATCGATAGGCGAATTCCACGCAGCCAGCAGCGATGCATCAGGCGATCGAGCATTTGATGTCCTTGATTGTGCTTGTTCGAAATAGGCCGCCCATTACGACGGCTTTCTGAAAGTGGGAGGCGATCAGCCTGCCGAGGCTGGCTCTGCCATGGCGACCACGACTTTGCGCGATCCCTGGAAGGTCGAGCGACCGTGAGCCACCAGCATGTTGTCGAGCATCAACACATCGCCCGCCTGCCAGGGGAAGCTCACCTGGCAACGTTGCAGAACTTCGCGGATGTGCTCCAGCGCTTGCAATTCAATCGGCGAGCCGTCGCCATAAAACACATTGCGCGGCACGCCCTCCTCCCCGACGATGGAGATCAATGTTTCGCGCACCGGCGCTGCAAGGTTGGAGATATGGAACAGATGCGCCTGGTTGAACCACACCCACTCCCCGGTCACCGGATGTTGGGCAACAGCCTGGCAGACCTGGCGAGTGGAAAGCTCGCCGTCGTCCTTCCACTGGAACTCGATATTGCTGGCACGACAGAAATGCTCGACCTGCGAGCGGTCCTCGGTGCTGAAAGCCTGCTGCCAGGGCAAGTCCAGGCCGTTGCCGTAATTGCGCACGTACATCAGGCGCTTCTCGGCAAAGCGTTGACGGATAGCGGGGTCGAGTTGCTGGTAAACAAGGCGGCTGTCGGCAATGGGGGTTTCACCGCCGACCTGCGAGGCCTGCATACAGTGAAACCAGATCTTCATCGGCCAATTCAGCGAATAGGACTGTTCATTGTGCAGCGGGATAACCTGATGGGCCGGGTATTCGGTTGAGGTGTATACCCGGTTGTTGAGCTTGGTGCGCGGGGTGGAAGCGTAGTCGTAGGTCAGCAGTTCATGACCGAAGCTACGGGCAAACTCCTCGAAATCCGCCTCTCCCTTGAACGCAAAGCCGCGAAACAAAATGCCACCCACTCGCGGCAACTCGGTTTCTACGGCCTGCAGGATTTGCGCCCGACTGGCTTGCCAGGTATCACCGGCAAGCGGGGCCTGGAATATGAACGGCAGAGCCTGCTCGCTACTCGGCACAACATCCATGGATTGAACCTGTGCACGCATCAAACTGCTTTCCATTTAAGCCCCCGCCATTCCGATCAGCGCATTTTCGAGAGCATAAACTAATACAAACGACTAACACTCGCAATAGAGAATCATTGTCATTAATGTCGATTGTATCGCAGAGGATACATTTACTTGGCCTGTAGCACGCTCTCCCGCTCGGCGACATGCGACATCAGCAGATAGGCGGAACCCAACAGGCCCTGCATCGTATCGGCATAGCGGCTGCGATTGAGGTACAAGAACTGGCGATTCTTCACCGCAAACAGATTCTGCCACTGGGGGGACTGACGAAACGCCGCTGTGCTGGCTTCTGAGTCGAGCAGCTCTTCATACGTGTCGATAATGAAATCGCTGTCGAAGTCGCCGATTCGTTCCAGGCTGTAAGGCACGTTTTGCCGCGCCTCTCGGTACGCGGCGACACGCCCGAGGCCAAAATCGGTGATGACATCGTCCATGCCACCGCGGCCGATCAACTGGAAACCATCGCTGTAGACTTCCAACGTCGTGACGGTAATGCGTGAAGGATCTTTCACGCGTTTCTTGAACTCGCTGACGACCCATTGATACTCATTGAGCATTTCTTCATAGCGCTGCTGCTTGCCGACCAGGTCGGCGAGCTCCTTGGCGTAGGTCTTGATGTCGCTTTCCCGGGCGGGCAGCAGCACGACCGGTGCGATCTTGCTGAGTTTCTCCTTGATGTCGGCGTGATACGACAACCCAATGATCAAGTCAGGCTTCAAGGCCGCGATGGCTTCCAGATCGGGCGACTGATGCGAGCCTATATACTGGATGCCCGTCACATTGAAGTGCTCCTGCGTTCCGCGAAACAACACGTCCGAGAACAGCTTTTTGCGCCCCGTCGAACCACAGGGTTTGACCCCCAGTTCCAATAGCTGGGTCGTCAGGCTGAAGTCATGCAAAGACACAATGCAATGCGGGGCCACGGGCACTTCGACTCGGCCAAAGCTGTTCTCGAACACTCTGGTTTCAGCGGCGCCGGCCTGTGCCGCCAACAATGCCAACGGCACACACAGCATGCCAACCACACCTCGGAAAAAACCTTTCACCCATCCCCGCACGCGTTTACCTCCAGACAAATTCAATGAGCGTCACCGTGTTTTCAGCGACTGCGCTGACGCGCCAGCAAGACAATCAGATAAGGCGCGCCAATGATTGCGACAACCAGCCCCGCAGGCAACTGCAATGGCGGGAAAAGCCCCCTGCCCAGGGTGTCACCGGCCATGACCAACAATGCACCGACCAAGGCCGACAAGGGGATCAGTGCGCCATGACGGTCACCCGCGATTTGTCGTGCCAGGTGGGGCGCCACCAGCCCGACAAACGTCATGGTGCCCACGTTCGCCACGGCGGCCGCCGTTAGCATGACGCTGCACAGCAACAAGGAAATCATGACCCACGTGACATTCAGGCCTCGACTGAGTGCGACTTTTTCGCCCAACTGCAACAGATTCAACTGGCGATGACAGAACAGCAACGGTACCCCGGCCAGCATCAGCCAAATGCCCAGGCTATGGACCTGCGCCCAGCCGGCCCGGTGCAAACTGCCGCCCAGCCACATCAGGGCCGACTCCACTTGATCGATATTGCCGTAAGTGATGAGCAGGTCGGCCACCGCGCTGAGCATGGCGGTAAGACCCACGCCGACCAGGATCAAGCGCAACGGCGAGATCCCCTGGCGCCAGGACAGCAGCGCAACGAAGAAAGCCACTGCCAACCCGCCGGCCAGTGCCGCCAATGGATAAAACTCCAGGGGTAAAAGCCCCGGCCAGAGCACGATAATCAACAACATGGTGACACTGGCGCCTGACTCCACGCCCACCAGGCCCGGCGCCGCCAGGGGGTTACGCGTCAAAGACTGCATCAACAGACCGGCAAGGGACATGGCCGCACCGGCCAGGATTGCCAGCAAGACACGCGGCAATCGCAGTTCCCAGAGCAGGTTGCGCATTGTCGAATTGACTTGCTCAGGCGCCAGCAAGGCTTGCCAGACCTGGGCGACACTCAGCGAGTAGCTGCCGACGGTCAAGGCATACAGCGCCAGCGCAACAACGGCGACCATCAGTGACAGCACTGAAATCAAGTCGATCGGTCGAGCTACCCAGGGCAGCAACGGATAGGCTCGGGGCAAGGTCAATCCCGCTCGCATCATCGGACCTTCCTCAATACCAGCACGACAAAAATGGGGCCGCCGATCAGGGCTGTGACAATACCGGTGTTGAGTTCGAACGGGCGCACCACGGTTCTTGCCGCGATATCCGCCAGAATCAGCAGCAATGCCCCCAGCAACGGGGCGGCCAGCAACAGTCGGCGATAATCATCGCCGAACAACAGCCGTGCCGCATGAGGCACCACCAGGCCGACAAACCCAATGGGCCCCGCCAAGGCCACTGCCCCGCCGGACAACAGCACCACCGACGCCAAGCCGAGCACGCGCATTTTCAACAGATTGACGCCCATGCCGGCCGCGGCCTGCGGACCAAGACGATGAGCATTCAAGGCACGGACATTCACCAGGCACAGGCACATGCCGAGCAAGACATAGGGCCAGACCCAAGCCTGCATCGAGCCCCCCGTCACACCGATGGAGCCGGTAAGCCAGCGACGCAGACTGTCGAGCCCCTGCTGATCGAGCAGCAACAGGATCGAGGTGATCGCGCTGAACAGCGCCGCGATCATCGCCCCGGACAATGTCAGTCGAATCGGATTGTGCCCCCGGCCCGCCAACAATAGGACGCCGGCGGAGGCCACCAAGGCGCCCGCAAATGCAAACAATGGAATCATCGACATATCGTTGCCCGGCAGCACCAGCAAGCCGAACACCACGAATAACGCCGCGCCGCTGTTGATGCCGAGAATGCCCGGATCGGCCAATGGGTTGTCGCCCACCGCCTGCATGATTGCGCCGGCAAGCCCCAGGCTGGCCCCCACCAGCATCGCAACCAGCAGACGCGGCAAGCGGCTGCCACGGATGACACTCTGATCGGGGTTGCCCGGCGCATAGGCGACCAAGGCCTGCCAGGCTTCATGCCAAGGTATGTCCTTTGCGCCGACGGCCAGATGAAGCAGCGAGGTCAAGGCGATTGCCATCAACAAGCCGAGCCAGACCGGCAACCGTAAACCTTGACTCACATCGCCTCCCGCACAGCCAATGGCTGGCTTCGGTTCGTCTGCGGCACACATAACGGATCACCGGAATACGGGTCGGTGATGATGTGCGCATCCAGATCAAAAACCGCTTTGAGATTTTCCCGAGTGAATACCTCGGCAGGTGTTCCCTGGGCGAGCAAACGCCCTTCGCGCATCATCACCAGGTGATCGGCATAACGCGCGGCCTGGTTCAGGTCGTGAAGGACAGCCACGATGGTTTTGCCTTGCTCACGAAGATCCACCAGCAACTCAAGCAGCGTGATCTGGTGCGCAATGTCGAGAAAGGTCGTTGGCTCATCCAGCAGAATCACCGGCGTATCCTGGGCCAGGGTCATCGCAATCCAGCAGCGTTGCAGTTGTCCACCCGACAGGGTTGCCAGGGAACGATCAAGCAAAGGGCCGATGCCCGCCAGGTCAATGGCGCGGTCAATGGCCTGTTGATCCTGCTCGGACCATTGACGCCACCAGGTCTGCCAGGGGAAACGCCCCTGCATCACCAGTTCACGCACACTCATACCCGCTGGCGATGTGGTGCGCTGGGGCAATAACGCCAGGTGTTGTGCCAACGCTCGACGCGAATACTGCCCCAGCCGTTTCCCCGACAACTGCACGTCGCCGGTACTCGGGCGCAACATATGCGCAAGCACATTCAACAATGTGGTCTTGCCGCATCCATTGGCCCCGATCAACGCCGTGAAACACCCTTCAGGAATATCCAGGCTGACACCGTTGAGAATCTGCTGTTCGCCATAGCTCAGCCGCACGTCGGTGGCTTTCAGCATGACCGTCCCTCCACGCCCAAAAGGCCTGATCGAATTGTTCAACGAGCAATGCCCCCGCGGCGTTTTTTCGTCCGGTAACACCGTAGGGAATCAGCTGGGGGGCATAAGTGGGCGACAGGATATGTCGAAAATAAAATAATTGCCTACAAGCCTGACAATACTAATGCAAACCTTTATCATTTACAGCTAACATATGGCCAGTAGACACCAACCCTGATGGTCTACTGATCGAACAGAATCAGGGCATAAGGCCCCCAAAGCCAAAATGTAAACTCAAGGACTCTCTCGATGCTCGGAACAAAAACAACAGTTGGCACCGGAAAACGTTACGTCATGCGTCATCCAGCATTTCACCTGAGCACTCTTGCACTGGCTTTGGGGAGCATCTTTTCAGCCCAGGCGATCGCCGCGCAGGACGAAACGTCTGGCAAGGGCACTGCGGTTCAACTCGGCGAAATCAACATCAATGCCGCCGCCCCTGAGAACCCGACAGGCCCGGTCAACGGCAAAGTCGCCTTGCGCAACACCAGCGCCACCAAAACCAACGCGGCCATTACTGAAACGCCGCAATCGTTGTCCGTGGTGACCGCCGATGAAATGCGCGATCGCAAGTCCGACACCCTGGCCGACACACTGAGCTATACGCCGGGTTTCACCAGCCAGCCAAGCAGCTTCAACCGCACTTCCGATCGGTTCCGCATTCGTGGCTTCGACGTGGAGTCCGCCACCGGCGGCTCGCTACGCGACGGCCTGCGTCTGCAAAACAACTCCTACGATGGCGTTCAGGAACCCTTCGGCCTGGAGCGCGTGGAAGTGATCCGCGGTGCGGCGTCGGTACTGTACGGTCAACTGTCCCCAGGTGGATTCGTCAATGGTGTCAGCAAGCGTCCCACCGAAACGCCACTGCATGAGTTGGGTCTGCAATATGGCAATCATGATCGCAAGCAACTGACCGCCGACTTCAGCGGCCCGCTCGGCGACAGTGAAACCCTCAGCTATCGCCTGACCATGCTTCAGCGCGACAGTGATACCCAGCAGGACTACATCAACGACGACAAGACCTACATCGCCCCGGCCCTGACCTGGCGCCCGAACGATGACACCTCGCTGACACTGCTGTCCTTCTATCAAAAAAGTGACACACGCTTCTCCGCCCCCCTGCCCTACCAACTCGTCAAGGGTGTCGGCAACGGACCGTTCACCATCGGCCGCCACGATTTCATCGGCGAGCCTGACTACGACGATATGAACGGCGAAATGTCCGCCATTGGCTACGAGTTCGAACATCGTTTCGACGAGCACACCCGCATCAGCAACAAATTGCGTTACTACGAAGCCGATGTGAAATGGAATTACCTGCAGGCCCAGACAACCCCAGCAGCCATCAATGCCGCGGCCACCACGGGCATCCTGCGTCGTCAGTACAGCGATCGCCATGAGCGTTCCAGGGCCCTGGCCAGCGACACCAACATCGAGACGCGCTGGAACATCGGCGGCGTGGAGAACACTTTCCTGGTGGGTGCCGACACCTACGACGCCTCGTACGACTCGCATAACTTCCGGGCCAACGCGTCTTCCATCAATATCGGTGACTACAACTACGGGCAACCGGTAGTGGTGGACAAGAGACAAAGTCGTGATCGTGGCTCGCAGATTGATACCCTGCAGACAGGCATCTACCTGCAAGACCAGATCAAGTTCGACGATCATTGGTTGCTGCTGCTCGGCGGCCGACACGACTGGGCCGACCAGGATCAAAAAGCTTTTGCCACTGGCCAGAAGCTCGACCAGAGCAACGAAGCCACCACCTGGCGTGCCGGCCTTGTTTATCAGGCAGATAACGGCCTGGCCCCGTACATCAGCTACAGCGAATCGTTCTTCCCGGTTGCGGTGGCCGAGGCTCCTGGTCAGAAATTCGATCCCACCGAAGGCAAGCAGTACGAAATCGGCATCCGCTACCAGCCGCCTGGCAGCAACACGCTGTTGAGCGCAGCGGTTTATGAACTGACGCAAGAAAACGTAGTGAAGCGCGACCTGGCGGGCCTGAATCCCCAGCAGATTGGCGAACAGCGCTCCCGTGGCCTGGAACTGGAAGCCAAAACAGAGCTGACGCCTCAACTGAGTGTCATTGCGACCTACGCCTACACCGACGCGCGCATTACCAAAAGCGTGATCCAGAGCGAAGTGGGCCAGCGCAGCGAAGACACACCGTACCACCAGGCCGCCGTATGGGCTGACTACAACTTCGCCCTGCTCGGCTTGCCGCAGTTGAAGGTCGGTGGTGGTGCTCGCTATAAGGGAACGACCCAAGCCTCGGGTATCGACTCGCAGATGCCGGCCTATACCCTGTTCGATGCCATGGCCAGCTACCAGATCGACAAGAACTGGGATATTGCTCTCAACGCAAACAACGTGACGAACAAAAAGTACACCTACTGTGAGTTTGCCATCTGCCGCTACGGCGACGAGCGTGAGTTGGTCACCTCCGTGAATTTCAGGTGGTGAGACTGGCTCGGTCGGCGCTGACAGGGGTCGACCGAGCCATCTAACGCAGCTGAAATCCAAGTACTCAATAGAAGCCGGCTGACGCTGGCTTCTACCTCCCCCAAAGGCGATCAAGCGCCTGTTCGTATCGAAAACCGATCACGTCCCGAGGACGTAGCCATTTCAGCCGGCCAACCAGGTATTGCTATCCAGGGCCCCAGGATTGGCCTGGGGAATCCCGGTTATCGGATCGTTCACCGCGCACTGGCAGGTACGGTTTGTAGTCTATAGTTCCTAGCAGATCCGAAATATTTTCACTCGGGCAACTTGGAGCAACACGCTCTCGAGCCATGCCCCCCGTCGGATAACCACCCGCCTTCAATAGTGAAATGCAGGGAGCACACTATGCCGATCCAGCGGCCCAATACATTGAGGTTGGACCCTGGGAGTGCCCATTGCGCAGAGGCCGCTCCGACGACCGAGTCGAGCCAGTCCCGGCGTTTCTTCGACCAGGCCAAGGAAGCCTACATCCTGTTCCCGCTGCTGGCCGTTCTGCTGTTGCTGGCCATCTGGAGCGCTACCCTCTACCTGATCAAGGTCGAACATCTTCGCGCGCAGCAGAGTGCCGCGACGGCCAGCCTGGAAATGGGCGCCACCTACGAAGCGCAGATGTTGCGCGCCATCCATGAAATCGACCATACCCTCAAACTGGTCAAATACACCTACGAGACCGAGGGCGAGCCTAATCCCCTGCGCCAGCTCAAGGAGCGGGCCTTGTTGCCGCCGGCCTTGGTGTTTGACGTCAGTGTGGTCAATCCGGACGGCAGGCTCGTGGCGAGTACGCGGGTCAACGACCGGGAAAACATCGCTGACCCCGATGAGCAGCAAACGCTGCGACACGGCGATTCACTGTCCATCAGCCCCCCTTGGAGGAACCCGGTCACCGGAGAATGGCGCTTGCGCTTCAGCCGGCGACTTGATGCCGCGGATGGCACACTTTCCGGGATCGCCAGGGTCGAGGTCGATGCCGCCTATTTCGTCAGCAGCTACGACGCCTCGAAACTCGGCGAACAGGGAGCGCTCGGACTGCTGGGCACTGACGGTATTTTCCGCGTACGGCGCACCGGGGAGACGGTACTGGCCGGCGATACGGTCGATTACACGGCGGTGGTGCCAGACGCCGAAAGCACCGAGGCCGTGCTCTCGGTCAATGGCTGGGACGGGGTGCGGCGCTACACCAGTGCCCGCCAGCTCTACGACTTTCCATTGGCGGTGATCGTTGGGTTGTCCGAGGAAGAACAACTGGCCGCAGTGAACCAGCAAGGGCGCACCTATCTATGGCGCGCCGCGGGTGGCAGCCTGGTGCTGGTGTTGCTGGTGGGCGTGCTCGCCCGGATGAGCTGGCAACTGGCGCAGAGCCGCTTGCGCGCCGCCGAAGCCCAAGCGCAACTGGCCGCCGCCGCTCGCCAGGCCGGCATGGCCGAAATCGCCACCAACGTCCTGCACAACGTGGGCAACGTGCTTAACAGTGTGAATATCTCCGCCGACCTGGTCACCCGCAAACTGCGCACCAGCAAGGCCTTGGGGCTTGGCAAGGCGGTGCAAATGATGAACGAGCACGCCGATGACCTCGGCGACTTCATCTCCCACGACGAGAGAGGCAAACTGCTGCCCGGCTACCTGAACCAATTGGTGGACGCGCTTGCGGTCGAGCAACAGAGCATGACCGAAGAACTCGGCCAGCTGAGCAAAAGCGTTGATCACATCAAGGAAATTGTCGCCGCCCAGCAATCTTACGCAGGCACATCCAGCCTTGCCGAAACCGTGCAGGTCAAGGAACTGATCGAGGATGCCGTGCGCATGAACGCCGGCATCATCGCGGCGCATCGAATCACGGTGGTGCGAAACCTGGCCGAAACACCCTTGCTGCAACTGGACAAGCACCGGGTGCTGCTGATCCTGATCAACCTGATAAAAAATGCCAGCAGGGCCATGGGTGACCGGCCGGAGCCTGCCCCTCAAATCATCCTTCAGAGCGAGATCCCTCAAGGCGACACCCTGGTGATCAAGGTCATCGACAACGGCGAAGGCATCGCACCCGAGAACCTGACGCGGATCTTTGCCCATGGCTTCACCACACGCAAGGACGGTCATGGTTTTGGCCTGCACAGCTGCGTCCTGGCGGCCATGGAGATGGGCGGCTCGCTGGAGGCCCATAGCGATGGGCCGGGAACAGGGGCGACCTTTACGCTCAAATTGGCGATCTAGCGCTTCGCTGCGTGGTAGCGCGCAGTTTCAACCAACGTTACAAGGAACAGACGAATGGCGATCCACGCAACGAGGTCACCTTGAGCCCATGGTGAAAAAGCCCAATACCTTGGCCCTGGTAGTCGTGACGCTGTATGCCGGCGGCGCCAGTGCCGACGCAGCCGACATGTTCTCGCTGAGCAGTTTCGGCACGGTGGGGATCGTCCATTCCAGCGAGAAGAAAGCCGACGTCACGTCCAGTATCTTCAAGCCCAACGGCACGGGGCATTCGCGCAACTGGAGCGCCGACGTCGACAGCCTGATCGGCGCGCAACTGACCGCCACCTTCACCCCACAGCTTTCAGCCGTGGTGCAGGTCATTTCCGAACAGCGCTACGACAACAGTTACCGACCCTTCGTCGAGTGGGCCAACATCAAGTACCAGTTCACGCCGGATTTCAACGCCCGCATCGGCCGTACCGTGTTGCCGACGTTCTTGGTCTCCGACACCCGCAAAGTGGGCTACACCCTGCCCTGGGTGCGGGCGCCCATGGAGGTCTACAGCCTGATGCCGATCTCCAGCAGCGACGGCATCGATGGCAGCTACCGGTTTCGCGTCGATGAAATCACCAACACCGTGCAGGCTCACTACGGCCAGACCGACAGCCGCCAGCCCGACGGAGCCGGCAAGGCGCTGACGAGAAATTTCTGGGGGGTTACCAACACCACCGAGTTCGACGTCCTTACCACGCGCATCACCTACATGAAAGCCGACCTGACCCTGGAGCAGTTCAACTCACTCTTCGACACGTTCAGAGAGTTCGGTCCCGAAGGGATCGCCATCGCCGAGCGCTACGATTCCGATGACACCCCCGTCGACTTTATCGGCGTGGGCGCCAGCTACGATCCGGGCGACTGGTTCGTCATGAGTGAATGGGGGCGTCTCGACAGCCGTTCCGGCCTGGGCAGGACCAGCGCCTGGTACATCAGCGGCGGGTACCGCATCGAAGCGTTCACCCCCTATGTCACCTACGCGCGCTCCAGAACCGAAACGGAAGTCTCCAGCCCGGGCCTGACACTATCGGCCTTTCCGCCGGCCCTGGCGGGCACGGTCGCCGAGCTCAACGGTGCGCTCAATTCTGTTCTGGGCTCGAACGAGGGCCAGCAGACCCTTTCCCTGGGTATGCGCTGGGATTTCACCAAGAACATGGACGCCAAAGTGCAATTCGATCACACACGTTTCAAGGGCAACTCGGTCGGTCCGTTGATCAATCCCCAACCGGACTTCACGTCGGGGGGATCGCTCAACGTCATCAGCCTGGCTGTTGATTTTGTCTTCTGATGGAGCAGGCCATGTGGGTTGTGAGACTCATCGGATTCGCTATGTCGGGGCTCGTCCTGTGCGTCGCCAGCGTTGACGTCAAGGCCGAGGTGGTGGTGGTCGTCGCCACGTCCAGCCCGGTGAAGACGCTCGCGCGCACTCAGGTGGCGGATATTTTCCTGGGCAAGACCAGTCGTTTTCCCGACGGTGGGCAGGCAGTTCCCATTGACCAGACAGAAGATTCACCGACCCGCGATGAGTTCTACACAACGTTCACCGGCAAGTCCGCAGCCCAGCTCAAGGCCCATTGGTCGAAGATCATCTTTACCGGCCGGGGCCAGCCGCCGCAGGCGGTTTCAAGTGGTGCGGAAGTCAAGAAACGTATTGCAGGGAACCCTGACACCATCGGCTATATAGACGCACAAGAACTGGACGGCAGCATCAGGGCACTGGCGCTCGAGTCGCAATAGTACGGACCTCTACGTATCGAGCCCCGTGTCTGCCGCCTGAGCTTGCAGCAACAGCTTGAACTGATCGGCGGGCACCGGTTTGTTGAAGTAAAAACCCTGGAATTCATCGCAGGCATTGTCCCGCAGAAAATCGGCCTGTTCCTTGGTTTCCACGCCTTGGGCCACCACGGTCAGGCTGAGGGTCCGGCCCATCGCGATAATGGCCTCGGTCAAGGCTTTGTCTTCCGACACGCTGCTGGTATCGCAGATACACGAGCGGTCGATCTTGATGACATCCAGCGGAAACTGTTCGAGCGCGGAGAGCGACGAATAACCGATCCCGAAATCATCGATGGCGATGCGGATCTGCAGTTGCTTGAGCCCGGTCAACACGCTCAACGCCCTTTTTACGTCCTGCATGAGCAGGCTCTCGGCGATCTCCAGTTCCAGCAGGCGCGCGTCCATACCGGTTTCGGCCAGTATCTCGGCCAAGTCCGTCAGCAGGTTCTCATCGGCAAACTGCCGTGCCGTGAGGTTTACGGCGACGCCCAGGTGCGGCAGACCTTGTCGTTGCCAGGCGACGTTTTGCCGGCAGGCCGTCTTGAGCACCCACTTGCCGATCGGCACGATCAAACCGGTCTCTTCCGCGACCGGGATGAATTGCATGGGCGCCACGATCCCCAGGTCGGGATGATTCCAGCGCAGGAGCGCTTCCGTGCCGGTGATCTGGCCACTGCGAATGTCCCGCTTGGCCTGGTAATGCAACTGGAACTCCTGGCGCTCCAGCGCGTGGCGCAAGCTCAGCTCCAGCGTCAGCCGTTCCAGTGTGTCCGCGTTCAGCTTCGCGGAGTAGAACTGGAAGTTGTTCTTGCCACGTTGCTTGGCCTGGTACATCGCGATATCGGCGTTTTTCGTGAGTGTCTGCTCGTCCAGGCCATCCTGTGGAAACACGCTGATCCCGACGCTGGCGGTCACCCGGAACTCCTGGCCCTGGAGGTTGAAAGGCCGGGCAATGGCGGTCAGGATTTTCTGCGCAGTGGTCGCCACGTCGTTGTCCTGCGACAACTCCGGCAGCAAGATCACGAATTCGTCGCCACCCAATCGGGCCACCGTATCGCTGCCGCGCAGACACGCCCCGAGGCGCAGCGCGACCTCCTTGAGCAGTTGATCGCCGGCATCGTGCCCCAGCGTATCGTTGACTTGCTTGAAGCGGTCGAGGTCGAGAAACAACACCGCCAGTTGCCGATCATAACGGCTGGCCTCGCGGATGCTCTGGCTCAACAGCTTGCTGAACAGACTGCGATTGGGCAACGCCGTAAGGCCGTCGTGATAGGCCAGGTACTCGACACTTTCCGCGTAGGCAATTTTCGCTTCGCCGGCACGCAGGCGACTTTGCACCAGTTGCCAGCTCATCCGGGCGAGCAGTCCCGCCAGCAAAACCAGCATCAGGCTGGCACCCGCGGCACGCCACAGATAGGTACGCGCTTGCTGGTTCACTGCGGCCAGTTGCTCTTCCTCGGACAAACCGACAATCACCGCCAGTGGAAAGTCGTAGAGCTGGCGAGCACTGGTGTAGCGCCGAACACCGTCCCCTGCATTGATGGTGCGTACAACCTCGGTGTTTTCCGTATCCGGCACCACAGTTGCGTAATCGATCGAGTCGCCGGCCGATACGTCCTCCCCGCTGCGCCGTGCCCGAAAGACACCGTCAATTCCCAACAGGCCGAGCAAGCCGTGATTGCCGAGTTTCGAGGCGTCATAACTGCTGACGAAATAGGCCGCATCGACCTCGACCATGGCGATCCCGGCGAACGCGCCATCCCCTCCATCGAGCCGTCGGCTGAAACGCAACTTCCACTCTCCCGTCGCCGGGCTTTTCCACGGACGGCTGATCGACAGCGCCGTGTCCGGCCCCAGCGTCTGCAGCACATCCTTGGGCATTCGGCTTCCGGCTTCGCTCGGCTGGGTACTGGCGACGACCCGGCCGCTGGCGTCGACCACGCTGACGTCGAACAAGTAGGGGGAAGGCAGCAAGGCGCGTGCCTTGAGCTTGGGCAGCGGGTTGGGCTCCCGCTCGGATTCGTAGGTGTACTTGACCAGCTTGAGGGTCTGATCGATTTCACGCACGGCCCGCAGGATCTGCGCTTCGTAGGTGGCGCCGATTTCCAAGCTCGCCTCGGCGATCCCCTGCCGCGCGCGAGCCTGTTCGACCTTGATCAGGTACAGGGTGCCGGCCCAGATGACCAGCAACAGCAGAACGGCCAGCAACGGAAACAGGATGTAGGCTTCCCTGGCCTGGTCGAAGCCGCGTCGAAACAAATTGTTCGTCCCATCGGGCAGGGCGTTTTCACGATGGACGATATCCGGGGCCGACGTCATGACACTCGCCCGTTGGATCGCCATGGTGTGCTCCCTGCATTGTTCACTGCTGACGGCCTGCGGGTATCCGATGCAGCTGCGGCGCGGGCGTGCGCAGTCCCTGATCGCCGGCACGGAAGGATTCCGGGTCTGCTGAAAACTATAGACCACAAACCGCGCCTGCCACGGCCGATCGCACGCCGACCGTGGCTTTGCGCGGGACGCGAATGACGAAGTGCAGTTGACGCCCCTGACTTATTGGTCCAGTTTTTAATACAACCGTGTCCCGCAGTTCTCGGGCAGGACGCTAAGCTTGATAAACCCGGTTGTTAATCAAAGGGTCCTTGCAAGCCTATGAATGACGTACGTAGCAGCACCTCCTCCCCTGCCGTTGAATGTCGATGGACGTCCCTGTGTCGTTGATTCCCCTGGTGGTGTGTGACGACTCCAACATGGCGCGCAAACAGGTGTTGCGTGCGCTGCCGGCAGACTGGCCGGTTTCGGTCACCGAGGCGATCAACGGGCGCCAGGCCATGGATGCCATACGCCAGGGCCTGGGACAGGTGGTGTTGCTCGACCTGACCATGCCGGAAATGGATGGCTACCAGGTGTTGAGCGCCTTGCGCGACGAGGGATTGAAGGCGCAGGTCATCGTGATTTCCGGTGACGTCCAGGATGAGGCGGTGCGCCGCGTGCTTGAGCTGGGCGCGCTGGCGTTCCTGAAAAAACCGTTCGACGAAAACGACTTGCGCCAGACATTGGCGCGGCTGGGGCTGCTGGCCCAGCCCGGTCAGGTGCCGGTCCAGAATCGTTCGACCACGAACACGGCCATCGGTTTTCACGATGTGTTCCGCGAGACGGTCAACGTGGCCATCGGCCGGGCGGCGGCCCTGATCGCCAAGGTGCTGGGGGTCTTCGTACAGTTGCCGGTGCCGAACGTGAACCTCCTCGAGGTCGGAGAGTTGCACATGGCCTTGACCGACGTCGGCAGCTCCCAACAACTCACCGCGATTTGCCAGGGCTTTATCGGCAGCGGCATCGCCGGCGAAGCCCTGCTGATCTTCCACGACTCGGAAATCGCCGACATCGCGCACTTGATGCAGCGCCAGAGCGCCGACTATTCGGACCTGGAGATGCTGCTGGACCTTTCCAGCGTCTTGATCGGCGCGTGCCTGAGCAGCATCGCAGAACAGATCGACGTGGTGTTTTCCCAGGGCCACCCGCAGATTCTCGGCCAGCACGCGGCCATCGAGGAGCTGATCCGGGACAACAGCAAGCACTGGAAAAAGACCCTGGCGGTGGAAATCAGCTACAGCCTGGAAGGGCACGATATTCGTTTCGACCTGTTGCTGCTGTTCACGGAGGACTCCATCGAACGGTTGACCCACAAACTCGCCTACCTGATGAACTGAGCCATGAGCGAATCCATCGATCTGAACGAATTCCACTGGTTGCTGGCCATCGTTCAGAGCATCGACGTCGGCGTGGTGGTGCTCGACCGCGAGTACCGTGTGCAAGTCTGGAACACCTTCATGGAGAACCGCTCCGGGGTGCAACCCAAGGACGCGCACAACCAGCATTTTTTCAGCCTGTTCCCTGAAATCGATCACCAATGGTTCAGCCGCAAGGTGGAAAGCGTCGCGACCCTGGGCACGCCAGCGTTCACGGTCTGGGAGCAGCGCCCGTACTTGATGCGCTTCAAGAGCTACCAGCCGATCACCGGCCAGGAAGCGTTCATGTACCAGAACACCACGCTGCTGCCGCTGCGCTCGCCTGATAACACCATCAAGCACATCTGCCTGGTGATCTATGACGTCACCGACGTCGCCACCAACCGGCATCAGCTCCAGGCCGCCAACGCGCAGCTGCAGCAACTCTCCAGCACCGATCGGCTGACGGGGCTGTACAACCGCGGGCATTGGGAGAGCAACCTGAAAGCCGCCTACGCCCGGCACCAGCGCTACGGCCATGCGTTGAGCCTGGTGATGCTCGATATCGACCATTTCAAGCGGGTCAACGACACCTACGGTCACCAGGCGGGCGACAAGGTCATCGAGCATGTCGCCAGGCTGCTGCGCGAGCATGTGCGCGAGTCCGACGTGGCCGGGCGTTATGGCGGTGAAGAGTTCGGCGTGGTGCTCTCAGACACCGACAAGGCCGGCGCACGGATTTTCGCCGAACGCCTGCGCAAGGCCGTCGAAGCGCTGGAAGTGGAGTTCAACGACCAGACCATCCGCTTCACCGTCAGCCTGGGCGTGGCCGACCTGAGCCAGCCCTCGAACGACCACGCCGACCTGATCGCCAGGGCCGATCAGGCGCTGTATACGTCGAAGAAGACCGGGCGTAACCGAGTGACAGTGTACGAGCAGGTTTAGCCTGGGGAGATTGTTCGATGAGCACATTTCACGAAGTATCGGATTTCGTGCAGGCCCTGATATTGGAACGCAACGGCTGGGTCCCCAACAACCCGCGCCTGCCCGTGCTCGTCTACTCCGGCGCCATCGCCATTGGGGACGGCGATGCAGCGGCGTTGATCGAAGAGACTTTTCGCGCCAATGGTTGGCCCCCTCAATGGCGTTATGGGATTTACCACTACCACCACTACCATACCG
Source organism: Pseudomonas sp. FSO-7 (assembly GCF_059579345.1). NCBI lineage: Bacteria > Pseudomonadati > Pseudomonadota > Gammaproteobacteria > Pseudomonadales > Pseudomonadaceae > Pseudomonas > Pseudomonas sp. FSO-7. Next base: position 3,912,054 of record NZ_CM184193.1, read on the forward strand.
AAGGCCATGAGGTGCTGGGCGTCGCCAGTGGCCAGGCGCGCTTGATGATTGGCGGTCCGCAGGGACATGTCCTCGAGGTGAAAGCCGGTGACGTATTGCTGCTCCCCGCCGGTACAGGCCACTGCAACCTGCACGCCAGCGAGAATTTTCTGGTAGTCGGCGCCTACCCTCCCGGTCAACAAGCCGACATCTGCCGTGAAGCACCGAGCGAAGCCCAACTGGCGAAGATCGCGACCCTGCCATTTCCCGAAAGCGATCCGGTGCAGGGGCGCGAGGGGGCTGTCGTCCGGTATTGGACAGGCCAGCGATAGCAGCCGGGCAACGCGACCAGCCCACGTCCAAAAGTACCTGCGCAGCACAAAACGACCGCTAGTCCCATGGCCCGTCATCTCTCTGAACTTCCGTCCAGAATCGCCCCTCTGCCCTTTACCCACTATCGAGAAAGGCAGGACGTCATGAGAGCACTCACCTATCACGGTGCCCACAGTGTGAAAGTCGATACGGTCGCCGACCCCGTCCTGGTGGACAGCGACGACATCATTCTGCGGGTTACGGCAACGGCGATTTGCGGTTCCGACCTGCACCTCTATCGCGGGAAAATCCCCGCCGTCGAGCACGGTGATATCTTCGGACATGAGTTCATGGGGATCGTCGAGGAAACGGGTTCAGCGGTGACCGCGGTGCAACCCGGCGACCGTGTGGTGATTCCGTTCGTGATCGCCTGCGGCAGCTGTTTTTTCTGCCAGATGGATCTGTTCGCAGCCTGTGAAACCACCAACACCGGGCGTGGCGCGATCCTGAACAAGAAGGCCATTCCACCGGGCGCGGCGCTTTTCGGTTTCAGCCACCTGTACGGCGGCATACCGGGCGGCCAGGTCGAGTACGTACGTGTTCCAAAGGCCAACACCGGGCCGTTCAAGGTGCCGGGAACCCTGTCGGACGAAAAGGTACTGTTCCTCTCGGACATCTTGCCGACCGCGTTTCAAGCGGTCACCAACACCGGGATCGGCAAGGGTTCGAGTATCGCGATCTACGGCGCCGGGCCCGTCGGTCTGTTGAGTGCCGCTTGCGCGCGGATGTTGGGCGCCGACCAGATCTTCATGGTCGATCATCATCCCTATCGCCTGGCCTACGCGCAGCAAACCTACGGCGTGATTCCAATCAACTTCGATGAAGACGACGACCCTGCAGACACGATCATTCGTCAGACCAAAGGTATGCGCGGCGTGGACGGTGTGGTCGATGCGGTGGGTTTCGAGGCCAAGGGCAGCACCACCGAAACGGTGCTGGCCACGCTCAAGCTCGAAGGCAGCAGCGGCAAGGCGCTGCGCCAATGCATTGCGGCAGTCAGGCGCGGCGGTGTGGTGAGCGTGCCGGGGGTGTATGCCGGCTTCATCCACGGCTTCCTGTTTGGCGATGCGTTCGACAAAGGCCTGACCTTCAAGATGGGCCAGACCCACGTGCAGCGTTATCTGCCCAAACTGCTTGGCCATATCGAAACCGGCCGCTTGTCCCCTGAGGTGATCATCAGCCATCGGATGTCGCTGGAGCAGGCCGCCGAGGGCTACAAGCTTTTCGACAAGAAGCAGGAGGATTGCAGGAAGGTCATTTTGACGCCGGGCAGCCCGCACGTGGTGTTGCCGGAGGGTGATGTTCCGAATGGTGCGATGGCGCTTACTTGAGACTTGGCGGGTTCATTGTGGTGAGGGGAACTCAAGGGCTGCTGCGCAGCCCGGCGGGAGCAAGCTCCCTCGCCACGGTGTTCAGTCTACGGCCTGGTGATGGGTGAGGTTGCGCCATACTTGTTCATCAGCTTCAGCGTCACCCCGTTGGTCCAGCCAAAGCCGTCCTGCAGCTCATATTCGCCGCCTCCCCCACCATTTCCCTGGCCAGATAAATCGTATTTCTCTACCAGCTTGTTCTCCTTGTGGTAGAGGTTCTGTACCTGCTGCAAAAAGCGGCTGCCAATCTGCTGCGCCAGCGCCTTTTGCTGATAGCGGTCCAACCCCTCCACTGCCACCCATTGCAGCGGTGCCCAGCCGTTGGGCTCATCCCACTGCTGGCCGGTGCTGACCTGGGTGGTGGCGATGCCGCCGGCACGCAATAGACCGTCACGGACCGCATCGGCGGTGCGATTGGCATGCTCGACGGAGGCCAGGCCGGTGTACAGCGGGAAAAGCGTCGCGGCCGTGAGTTGCTGGCGTTGCTGGTTGCGCTGCCAGTCGTAGTCCACATAGAAACCTTTGTCGGCATTCCACAAGTGCTGCTCGATGGCCCGCTGGCGCCGTTCGGCGCGCTGGCCGTAAGCCTGGACGCAGGGGCTGTTCTGCACCGTCTCACAGGCTTTGGCGATGGTGCGTTCCAGATGATAGATCAGGCTATTGAGGTCCACGGGCACGATGGCCGTGGTGCGTATGCTCGCCAGGTTCTGGCCATCGTCCAACCAGCGCGAGCTGAAGTCCCAACCGCTTTCGGCGCCGGCGCGCAGGTCGCGCCAGACCGCCTCCTTGAGCCGGTCCGGCGCCTGTTCGGCGGTGCTGACATCTTGCAACCAGGATTCCTGTCGCGGCGTCGGGCTGGCATCCCAGTAGCGATTGAGCACACTGCCATCGGCGAGTTTGACCACGTGCCGATCGGCCGCACCGGGCTTGAGTGCCTGGGCGCCCTCCATCCAATAGGCATACTCCTTCTGCAACTGTGGCAGGTATCGCCCATACGCCTGGTCGCCTTCGATGCGCGCCTGCAACTCCACCATATAGGCAAAGAACGGCGGCTGCGACCGGCTCAGGTAGTAGGTGCGATTGCCGTTGGGAATGTGACCGTAGGTGTCGATCATGTAGGCAAAGTTGTCGGTCATCTGGCGGACCTGGGCCTTATCGCCGCTTTGCTCGAGCCCCAGCATGGTGAAATACGAATCCCAGTAGTACATCTCGCGAAAGCGTCCGCCGGGCACCACATAAGGCTGTGGCAAGGGCAACAGACTGCTGTAGGCCGGCACCTGGCTGTAGGATCGGCTCAGTACCGGCCAGAGGCTGTCGATGTGTTCCTTGATCGGCGCGCCAGGCTTGGGGGCCGGGCTTTCGGCTTCGCCGGATTCAATGAAGTTGTCTTTCACGAAGGCCTTGATATCAAAGCCGTCGCGGCCACGTTGGGCCAGGTAATCGGCGCGGATCCGCGCCGGATCACGGTTGGGCAATGCGTCCACGAAATGCTTCTGGTCGGTGAACACCTGCCCACGCTGCACCGCTTCAAAGAGCTCGGGGTAGGCCTGGTCGGGGGGGAGATTGGCCCGTCCTTGGGCGTCTACGTAGCTCCATGTGGCCGGGGTTTGGCTTGAACACGCCACGCACAGCAGCGCGGCACAGGAAAGGCAGGTGAGGTCAATCGGTCGCATCAGAGGGTCCGTCCTGTTTTTCGTTCCTGACAAACGAGTGACCTGTCGGGATGGACCTGGGTTCCAGTCAATGGTGCAGCGCCGGGCGATGCCTGGGCCACACACTGGTCAGTCCAATCTATTTTTTTATTAATTGGTCTTGCCAATATTTTTTCCGACCTGTAGTTTCGGGCCAAGGTCATCGGTGCAGATCACCGCTCGCCTACAACAAAAAAGAGAGCCCCGGTCCCGGCAGCCGCGCGCTCACAACCCTCCTCCCGCGTGCCGGCAGTCACTGCCTGTACGCCAGCCAAGGAGCATCGCCATGCTGACAGTCATCTGTAACGAACCCGGCTCGCTCACCGCCATCGAACGTGAACACCCCCTCAGGAAACCGGGAGAGATCCTGATCCGGGTCAAGCGCGTCGGGGTCTGTGGCACCGACCTGCACATCTTCACCGGCAATCAACCGTACCTCGAATATCCGCGGGTCATGGGCCACGAGTTCTCCGGTGTCGTGGAAGGCACTGACGAGGCCAGCGACCTGGCTGTCGGCGACGTCGTCTATGTGATGCCTTATCTGTCCTGCGGGGCCTGCATCGCCTGCCGCCAGGGCAAGACCAACTGCTGCACCCATATCCAGGTGCTGGGGGTTCACTGCGACGGCGCTTTCACCCAGTACCTGAGCGTTCCCCATGCGTTCGTGCACAAAGCCGTGGGGATTTCCCTGGACCAGGCCGCGATGATCGAATTCCTCTCGATCGGTGCTCACGCGGTGCGTCGCTCGAACATCCAGGCGCAGAAACACGCTCTGGTGGTCGGTACCGGCCCGATCGGCATGGCGGCGGCGATCTTCGCCAGCCTGCGCGGTGCGAAAGTCACCGTCCTGGATACCCGCGAGGATCGCCTGTCGTTCTGCAAGCAACACCTGAATATCCACGCCGCCGTGCCCATCGGCGAAGGCGACAAGCAAGCCCTGGCCGAACTGACCGGGGGTGATTTTTTCGACGTGGTGTTCGACGCCACCGGCAATGCCCGGGCCATGGAGCGCGGGTTCGAGTTCATCGCCCACGGCGGCACCTATGTGATGATCTCGGTGGTCCGGGACTCCATCACCTTCTCCGACCCTGAGTTCCACAAGCGCGAAGCCACGTTGATGGGCAGCCGCAACGCCACCCAGGAAGACTTCCGGCACGTCGAGCAATGCTTGCGCGACGGCTTGATTCCGGATGCGGCCCTGAACACCCACCGACTGACGCTGGGCGACGTGCCCCATTCGTTCGCCACCTTGCTCGACCCCAAGCAAGGTGTCGTCAAGGCAATCATCGAGTGCTAGGCATCGGAGGACACCCCATGAATCCGCCCTCTTCTTTGCTTGTGTTGACACCCGGCGATGACGTCGCGGTGGCCCGAGGCGATATCGCCGAAGGTCAGCCGGTGAGTGGCGACGGCATCAGCCTGATCGCCCGGCAAGCGGTTCCGTCCGGCCACAAGATCGCCCTGCGTCCGGTGTTGACCGGCCAGCGAGTGCTCAAGTACGGGCAAACCATCGGCCAGGCCACCCAGGCCATCGAGCCTGGCGATCACGTCCACGTGCACAACCTGGACATGCCCGTCAGCACGGCCGAACACAGCGTACGGAACGTTTATGTCCCCACGTCGTTGAGCAAGCACCCCGCGACCTTCGAAGGTTACGTCCGTGAGGATGGACGCGTCGGCACACGCAATTACATCGGGGTCATTTCCAGCGTCAACTGCTCGGCTACCGTCTGCAAGCAGATCGCCAACGCCTTTACCGCCGAGCGCTTGAAAGACTTCCCCAACGTCGATGGCGTCGTTGCGATCACCCATGGCAGCGGTTGTGGCATGGGCGCCCAGGGTGAAGGCATCGACATCCTCAAGCGAACCCTGCGTGGCTATGCCGATCACGCCAATTTCGCCGGTGTGCTGTTGATCGGCCTGGGGTGCGAGGTCAATCAACTCACCCCGTTGATGAATGAACTGGGGGCTCGCCCCGCGGCGCTCAAGGCCAGCCTGGTCATCCAGGACGAAGGCGGCACTCGCGACGCCGTGCGACGTGGCATCGCCCACATTGAAGCGATGCTGCCCCTCATCAACCAATGCCAGCGGACGACAGTCGCCGCCAGCCACTTATGCGTCGGCTTGCAATGCGGTGGCTCGGATGGCTACTCCGGCATCACGGCCAACCCGGCGCTCGGCGCGGCCGTGGACCTGCTGGTGCAACAGGGCGGCACGGCGATCCTTTCGGAAACCCCGGAAATCTACGGAGCCGAACACTTGCTGACGGCCCGCGCCGCGTCTGCCGACATCGCGGAAAAATTGATGGCGCGGATCCATTGGTGGGAAGCCTATGTCCGCCACAACGACGGTGACATGAACAACAACCCCTCGCCGGGCAACAAGGCCGGGGGCATCACCACCATCCTGGAAAAATCCCTGGGCGCCGTGGCGAAAGCCGGTGCGACCGGGCTGATGGGCGTTTACCAATACGCTGAAACGGTCGATGCCCGGGGCCTGGTGTTCATGGACACCCCCGGCTACGACCCGGTGTCGGCGACCGGCCAGGTGGCGGGGGGCGCGAACCTGATCTGCTTCACCACGGGTCGCGGCTCGACCTACGGGTGCAAGCCCACGCCCTCGTTGAAAATCGCCACCAACACCCGGCTGTTCCAACGCATGGAGCTGGACATGGACTTCAACGCCGGCGGCATTGTCGACGGCCTGGAATCGGTGGCCCAGGCGGGTGAGCGGTTGTTCCGGCTGATGCTGGCGACCGCCTCCGGGCACCGCACCTGCAGCGAGGAAAACGGCTTGGGCGACAATGAGTTCCTGCCTTGGCAGATCGGTGCGGTGATGTGAATGAGGGAGTCATTGCAACCTGTTCCCTGTGGGAGCGAGCCTGCTCGCGAAAGCGGCGGTACATTCAGCATTGATGCAAGCTGACCCACCACCTTCGCGAGCAAGCTCGCTCCCACCATCAAGCGCCTATGGTAGCCTTTGCGGACCCTCCGATGGACTTCCCCCCATGGTCTCACCGATCAACGCCGCCGAACGCAAGCCATACCAGAAAATCGCCGATCAACTGCGCAACTACATCGCCCAGGGGGATTTCAAAGTGGGCTCCAGGCTTCCTCCCGAGCGCGACTTGACGCAACTGTTGGGGGTTTCCAGGCCATCGCTTCGCGAGGCCCTGATCGCCCTGGAAATAGACGGCGACATCGAGATCAAAATGGGCTCCGGCGTGTACGTGCGAGCCCGGGCCAAGGACGGAAAGACCCCGAGCATGACCTTGGGCGAGAGCCCTTCGGAACTGATGCAGGCGCGTGCGTTGATCGAAGGCGAGTCGGTGATCCTGGCGTGTCTGCATGGCAAGAAAAGCGACTACCGCTATCTGCAGGACTGCATCGATGCCATGCGCGCGAGCATCGCCAATGGCCTGCCGCCGCTGGAGGATGACCGTAAATTCCATCAGCGCCTGGCCAAGATGAGCGGCAACTCCGCCCTGGTGCGGATCATCACCGCGCTGTTTGATGAACGCCACAACCCGATTTCGGCTCACCTGAGCAAACACTCGGAGAATGCCCTGACGTGGGAAGCCGCGGTCGTGGAGCATGAGGCGATCCTGCGTGCCGTGGCCCACAAGGATGTACTCGGCGCCCAAACCTCGATGCGCCAGCATCTGAGCCGCTCGGAGAACCGCTGGCTGCAAGCGCTGGAACCGGAAGACACCGGCGGCTAGACCTGCGGTTTTGAGATTTTGGTTGACTGATCGAATGCCATCGCGAGCAGGCTCGCTCCCACAATTTGATCGGTGGCGCGCCTCGATTTGCGAGCCAGCCCAAGCCTCCTGTGGGAGCGAGCCTGCTCGCGATGAGGCCAGCCAGTTCACCCTCCAAGCAACTGAACCACCCCTATCGCGAGCCGCCCCCCCGCTTGCCAACCCCCATGACATGCCGATATTGTCAGCACCATGAATCGCCCAAAGCTCACCTCGACCACCACAACCACGACCGCCCAGGCGGGGCGTGAGGTGTCGTGAGCGCATAACACAAGAATCTCAAAGGCCCGCCAGTGATGGTAAGGGCCTGTTCTTTTGCCCTTGCGTCGCTGGCCCACACGCAAGGAAAGCACGATGCACGCACTGTTGATTCTCGATATGCAAGTCGGGTTGTTTCACGGCCCGCATAAACCCTGGGCAGGTGAAGCGCTGCTGGCCAGGTTAAATGCCCTGTTGGCCAAGGCTCGCAGCGCTGGTGCCCCCATCTTCCTGGCTCGCCACGTCGGTCCGCCTGGCTCGCCCATCGAACCTGGAAGTCCATTGACACAGCTGCTGCCGCAATTGCGACTGGCGGGCAACGAGGTGATCTTCGAAAAGAACCGCCCCAATGCGTTTGCCATGACGGATCTGGTCGAGCAACTGAAGGCCCGTGGCGCCGAGGGCGTGGTTATCGCAGGCATGAAAACCCAGTATTGTGTCGACAGCACGTGCCGCGCCGCCCGGGACCTGGGCTTCGATGCCGTGCTGATCGCCGATGGTCATACGTGCGCCGACACGCCGGACGTGAAGGCGCCAGTGATCATCGCCCATCACAACGCAACGCTGGCCGGCCCTTTTTGCCGGGTCGTTCGCGCCGAAGATTGGTATTTTTAACCCCCATCAAAACATCGGCTCAGGCTGGGCCGATCCCGCTCAAACCAATGGAGTGATCTACATGGAAGTCTGCAATCGGCTATAACCCTCGGAGTGCGTCAACATGGAGGACATCCGAGGCGAAATCGATGCCCTCGACCAGGCGGTCATCAAACTGCTGGGCAAGCGTTTTCAATATGTACTCGCGGCCTCGAAGTTCAAGACCTCGGCCACGTCGGTACGTGCGCCGGAGCGTTTCAAGGCCATGCTGGCGACACGGCGCGAATGGGCCGAGGCCGAGGGCCTGAGCCCGGACGCCATCGAAAAGCTGTACAGCGACCTGGTGAACCACTTCATTGCCGAAGAAATGAAGCACTGGACGGCTCGGCAATCCGACACCTGATCGTCACTCCCCCGTGGGGTCGCGAAGCGGCCCCAAACCAATCACCCCGCTTCGCCAAACACACCTCATGCACTGCTTTTACAGCCTACCGCGTGGACAAAGCGCTCGGCCGTACCTCAATGCCTACAGCGTCTCGGACACTTTCTTGAACACCTCTTCAGGCACCCAACCCTTCCAATCAGCCGGATGGTTACGCAAGTAATAACGCGCCGTTTGCTCGGGGGTTTCTTTGTGGGTGACCATGCGTGTTGCCAGCGTCCGGATAGTATCGGTTCCAACGAACATCGACTTCAAGAAAGGGATGACTGCCTGATGCTCTTTGGCGAATTTAGCCGACGTGTATTTATTGAGGGAGATATCTGCGTATGCGCACGCTTGCCGACTCCCGACACCCTCCTTGAACTGGGCAAGGCTGTCCTTGATGGCGTCCCAGCAGGCTTCGCTGTAGGCGGGCTCTTCAAGGCGTGTCAGGTCCAGTTCCCCCATCAGAGGGCTAGGGTCCCAGTAATAGGTCATGAAGGGCTGGCCCTTCTCGTAAGCTGAAATAATCGCGGCGTTGAGCGCTGACTCAGACTTGAGCTCCACTGGCGTAAAAGAGCGATCCACCCCGTAAGTGGCCATTTTAATCAGGTTGATTTCCCGGCACGCCCAACTACTGATGCAGTTTAACCAGGTGGCCTTGCCTGATCCCGATGCGCGCTTGAATACCTCAGCATACTTGGGGAGGTCTTCGACACGTTTCAGATCAGGGGTCGTAGGTTTGATTCCGCGCTTGGCATCGCCCTTGATCATGTAGGTGGGCACGTAGAATGCCTGTGTGAGACGCTCATAAGTGGGACCGAAATCGAAGATGGCTTTCTTTGCCCTCTGATCCTCGACCCACTGAGGCATCAGCGACGTAAACATCTCCATGTTGATATCGATGTCGCCCGTTTCCATCGCTTTTTGCATTTGCGCGATATCAAGACTTACCGACTCTACGTTCATACCGTATCCATGCTTGAGGATGTACATGGCGATATGATTGTCGATCTGGATATTCTCCCAGCCGCCGTCGTAGAACCGGATCGAGCGAGCGTCGGATGACGCGAAAGCCAAGTGAGCGGTCAGGCTTAGAACGAGGCACAGCGCAGTACGTACGAAAAATGAAGGCATTTGTACTCTCCTATTGATGGACGGTTTCTGCTGAGCGGCTGATGTTTGAATGGGAGGAACTGGCGAGGGTTTCCACCACGATATTGGCTATCAGGTCGCGCTGCCCTTCCACGAAGTAATGGTCTCCCGCACAGAACACCGACTTGAACGCATGAGTCGTATGCTCACGCCAGCCGGTGATGTGCACGCCTGTGGCGTAGGGGTCGATGCGCCCTCCAATCGAGGTAATCGGGACCTCGAGACGGGGGCTGGGCTCGTACAGATAGGTGTTATTTATTTCATAGTCAGCCTTGATGATGGGAAGCATCAAGTCACGCATTTCAGCGTCATCGAACAGTGCTTGATTATTGGCAAAATTCATTTCCTTGAGCATTGCAATGAGCTCGCCGTCATCGCTCGCCGCAGGCTCACGATCCGACTCGTAATTGAACTGCAGGACATCGGAAGCGAATTGATGCTCGTTGTAAAAGTGCGGTGCCCGACTCCCTGCGAAAATCAAATGCGTCGGGTGCAGGTTATGTACATTGACCAGGCGTTGAGCCACCTCGAATGCCTGTACGCCGCCCAGGCACAGACCAAAGAATGCGAACGGCCGGTCTAGATAGGGAATCAGTTCAGGGGTCAGTTTTGTCACCAGCTCTTCCATGCGGGTGTACGACTTTTCCCTCAGCCGTGCATTACGACCGGGCAATTGCAGTAAGCAAAGCTCGATATGATCGGGCAACCGATCCGCCCAACCCTTGAATACCGCGGGCCCGCCGCCGGCATAGGGAAAGCAGAACAAGCGCAGCGTTGCTTCTGGTCTAGGGATTGGAATAACCACGCAGTCCGATGTCTGCACTGCTTGCGACTCAGGAGAGCGACTGTCTGCTCGCTCGGTCGGGTTGTCTTGACGGACCGCCTCAAGGTGCTCAAGTACGAAGTCGGTGATATCGCTGAGGGTGGCGCCGACGATAAGCCTGTCCAGGGGAAAGTTGATACCGAGCTTTTTCAGACTGTTGCGAAATTCAACGGTCATCAACGAATCAAAACCCATCATTGTGAGCGACTTGTCCACTGGACTTGCGTCGGCATCGAGACTGCCTGCAACCCGGGCCGCAACGGACATCAACTTGCTCTGGATGAATGCCTGTCGTTGCTCGTCATCCAGCAACGACGCAGCCTCGAGAAACGGGACGCTGTCGTGCTCCACGATTGTTGTGTCCGCTGAGTGTTGCGCATCAATAAGCGATAGGTACGGCCAGTCGCTGGATTGTAAATGCGCCTTATATGGCGCCCAGTCGATCGGTGCTATACCGACGACACCTTGCGCACTCAGGTTGTCCCACAACTTTCGCAAGCCGACTTTCGCCGTCATGTAATTGATGCCTAGCGTCGACAGGCGCTTCTTGAACACCTTGTCGACCCGACTGGCCATGCCCTCGGATGACCAAGGCCCCCACGCGATGCTTAAACCAGGTAATCCCGAACTGACGCGGTTTTCCATAATGGCGTCCATCGCACTGTTGGCCGCAACATAGTTCGCTTGGCCCTTGAACCCCAGCGACGCGCTAATTGACGAGAAACCTACGAAAAAGTCCAGCGACTGGGCCCGGGTGACATGGTCCAGCACCTGGGTACCCTGCAGCTTCGGCGACAAGACATGCCTGAGAGAGGATGTGCTCAACTTCGAGAGGACAGCATCTTCAACAGCCCCCGCCAACTGCAGCACACCGCGTAACGGCCATTGCAGAGCACCTATGTACGACATCAGCGGCTCAACAGCCTCACGGGAGGCGATATCCAGAGTGAGGTAGTCGATATCCACACCCTGACGTCTAAACGTTTCCAGCAAGGTCGCGCCAGTCGCTTCCAGCGGTTTGCGTCCGACCACCGCCAGATGACGGGCGCCCTTCTCCACTAACCCTGCAAGGACCTCGCGCCCTAGCCCACCCAGCCCACCAACGACCAGATAGGTCGCTTCCGGACTTAGCGCCACAGGCCTCGATTTAGCGGGCGACACCGCTATGAGTCGGGGCACATGAACATTGGAATGACGGATAGCGAATTGATCTTCCTGCCCGTTTGCAAGAATCAATTGCGATGCCAGGAGCAGATCCGCACCGACATCCTCGATGCTCGGAGGCAAATCGATGAAGCCGCCCCAAACAGCCGGCTCTTCCTGCGCGATCACTTTGGACAGACCCCAAAGTGTGGCTTGAGAAACGTTGATCGACGAAGCGGCGGAACGCACGTTTACCGCCGCGCGCGTCATGATCCAAAGCCTGGCGACCTCTGAGCTGGAGCTGGCCGTCAGCGCTTGCAACGTGGCCAACACGCTGTAGAGACCGGCATTCAGGGCACCAAGGTCTTCGTGACCCAAAGCATGATTGTCTGCGGACCGTTGCTCGGTCCCACCGAGGTGAACAACGCCTCTGAGCGGATTCCGCGCTGAAATGGGCAGTGTTCGAAACACCTCGTGGATATCTGAGGGGGAGTCGGACCTGATGTGCCAGGTATTGGCGCTGATCCGACGGCAATCGGTCGCGAATACAGCGCGAACCAAGTGTTCGTCACGAATTGACAGGCCGTTCTGGATACCCTGGACGAGTTCGCTCGTTCCCCCAATGAACAGCCAGACCCCGGCGACGCTCTGATCGTCGTGGGTTACTTGCGCGTTGATGGGTTGCTGCACCCAGTCCACGGCCGTCATCCACTGAGGTTGTGCCGGAACGCGAGGGCCGATCCAATGAGGCACCCGCTGAAAGGGGTAGTTTGGCGTGTCTATGCGTGTCGCCGTCGAGCCCTCTAGAAGGACCTCCCAGTCAAGTTCAATCCCGGCCTCGAACAAGCGCCCCGCGCTTTCCAGCATTTGTTCGCGATCAGCGACCTTGCTGTTCAGACTCGTTATCCAGGTGGTCTGGTCGGCGTCATCAGGTTGCAGGCAGGCCGCTCCAATCGTCGACAACACCGCCTTTGGCCCGATCTCCAGAAAAGTCCGGCCACCTTTTTTGAATGCGCCCCGGATGCAGTCCATGAAGCGTACTGGCTGGCGAACATGGTCAAGCCAATGCTCCGACGCCATTAGACGCTCTGTGGCTATCTCCCCGCTGACGTTGCTGATCAGTGGATAGCGAGGGGCCGACATTTTGATGCGCCCCAGAACGCCGGCAAAGGGCTTGAGTATCGGTTCCATCAGTTCGGAATGGAACGCATGGGAGACATTCAGGCGCGTGTACTTGGTCTCCAGGGCGTCTAGCACGGGGTAGAGTCTGCTCAACTCGCTCAGGGCGCCGGAAACCACCACGTTGGCCGGGGCGTTGATGGCTGCGATGCTCAGATCGATGGCATGCTGAGCCAGCAACTCGCGCACCTCGTCGTGGTTCAGCGAGACGGCTGACATTCCGCCATCCAGGGGGAGCGCCTGCATGAGGCGTCCACGCTCGGCGACCAGGGTCATGCCGTCTTCAAGACTGAACACACCCGCCACACAAGCGGCCGAAAATTCACCAAGACTGTGCCCAAGCACAATATCGGGGACAACGCCAAGGCTCAGCCAAACCTGGGCAAGGGAATACTCCAACGCAAACAAGGCGGGTTGCGCATAGCGCGTCTGATCTATAAGCCCGGCCTCATCGCCTGGCGAAGGAAAAAGGATCGTGCGCAGGGACATTCCCATGCAGGTTTGCGCAATGGCATCGCAACGATCAATAGACGTTCGAAACACCTCGTTATGCTGGTAGAGATCTTTGCCCATGTCTGGAAACTGGGCACCTTGACCCGTGAACACGAAAACCAGCCCGGTCTCCTTGGCAGGGTCGACCCAGTGAATATCTTTATCTTCTTGTTGCAGTTTCGTCAGAAGGGTTTCTGGCTCGCCGGCCGACACGGTGTATCGAAAAGGGAATTCAGCCCGGCCAGCACGGGCGCTGTAACAGATATCGCGCAGCGACGACACCGCCGGGCGTTCGAGCAATTCGCGGTACTGGTTGATGAGGTCTGCCAGGGCGCCACGATCCTTGGCGCAAAGCGCCAGAAGGTAGGGACCGCCGGACTCTTTCAGCGAAGGCGCCGATGTCAGGGGGGCCTCCTCAAGAACGACATGAGCATTCGTACCGCCCACCCCAAAGGAGCTGACGCCTGCGCGGCGAGGGGAATCGGTGGTCGGCCAGGGAAGGGTTTTGGCGCTGATGAAGAACGGACTGCCATCCAGATGGATGTCTTTATTGGCGTTCTTGAAGTGCAGTGTGGCGGGAATGGTCCGGTGCTTGAGCGCCAGTACCGTCTTGATAAAACCCGCCACGCCAGCCGCCGCGATGAGATGGCCGATGTTGGTTTTCACCGAACCCAATGCACAGGTGTTTGCCTGGGCGCCGTGCTGTGTAAACACATCCATCAGCGCTTTGAACTCTATCGGATCGCCTAATGGGGTGCCTGTACCATGGGTCTCTACAAAGTCGAGAGTGGCGGCGCTCACCTCCGCATTCTCAAGTGCCCGTTCAATGACTTCAGCTTGTCCTCGGGAGCTGGGGGCAGCAAAGCTGACTTTCTTGGAACCGTCGTTATTGATGGCCGATCCCTTGATGACAGCCTGAATGGGATCACCCGCTTCCAGTGCATCGCCAAGCCTCTTGAGTGTGACCAGCGCGGCGCCACTTCCAAAGACCGTGCCCCGCGCGGCGGAATCGAACGCCCGACAGTGCCCATCTGGCGATTGGATCATCCCCTCTTGGTAGACATAACCCTGGGCATGGGGCACCAGAACAGTCACACCCCCGGCCAATGCAACATCACACTCGCCCAGGAGCAGGCTCTGGCACGCCATATGAATCGAAACCAACGAAGTCGAACACGCCGTCTGGATGTTTAGACCGGGGCCCCGCAACCCCAATTTATAAGCGATCCGCGTCGCCAGATAATCCTTATCGTTACCCAACAAATTCATGAAACCGGCGCTACTGTCCAAAAAGCCGGTTTCGCCGATGTCCTCCTCCCCCATGACATTGGTGTGAAGGTAACCGTTGTTGCCTGCGCCAGCGAACACCCCAATGTTCAATGCCTCACGGTCCTTGCTAAATCCCGCAGCGTCCAACGCCTCCCAGGCACACTCAAGTAACAGTCGATGCTGGGGGTCGGTAATCGCTGCCTCGCGTGCTGACATTTCGAAAAAACCCGCGTCGAACCGGTCGACATTATTCAGACGGGCCGCCATGGCAACGTAGTCTTCCCGATTAACCCGTTCAGCCGGAACCCCCGCTTCCAGCAAGGAGCCTAGGGAAACAGACTCGATGGACTCGTGACCCGATGTTAAGTTTTCCCAGAATTGCTCGATGGAGTCGGCGCCCGGGAACCGGCAAGCCATGGAAATAACGGCAATCTCATTTCCGTGATATCTGATGTCGCTCATCCTGTTCTCTCCCGAATTGATGGTGTCTTAGCCACGCGGCGCCTATAGCTGCTTCTGGCGTTTACGAGCCGCTGATTTAATGGCTGCGCTCCTGCGGCTGATACTGGAAGGAGGGACCCACTTCGAGGGCGAGGCGTCATCCAATCCCAACTTTCTGCCAATCAAGCGCGTTTGGGCGTCGATGCTGTTTTCTTCAAAAAGCTCAGTGACTTGAAGGTTCAAGCCGAAGGCATCGTTCAATGTCCTGGTCAGGTTTACGATGAGCAGAGAGGAGCCTCCCTGGGCAAAAAAACTCCGCACGGGATGTACTGAAGGGGTCATCAGGATGTCGGACCATATTCGCGTCAGGCGCTGTTTTACCGACAACGGTTGGTCGTCTGCTTGCGATGACCTGGGTTGGACTTGAGGCGCTAGCCGCTCGAGCGCTGCGACATCCAGCTTTCCGTTGAACGTGAGGGGGAAACGCTCCAGGAAAACAAAATGGGCGGGAATCATGTACGCAGGAACATGGGTGCGGAGGGAGTCTTTGAGTTTCTCAATGACATCTTGCCGGACAGCGAGATCATCGATTTCCCTGACAAAGACCTGCTCGACCGGCGCGCTATCCACGACAGGGCGAGGCTCAAAAGTGGGATCCAGGCTGTTATGGGGGCCCACGAATACGTCCATCGTCCCCGCGGGGAGACTATCGTTCCAGCGCACCCTGGCTTGACGATGGCGGCTTGAGGCCCAGCGGCGAATGTATTCGGGGTCGTAGGCTTCGTCCGGGATGATTGAGGGAGCGTTTCTGCAAAGCTGGAGGTCCAGGCTGATTCTGGCGTTTGGAACACCTGTAAGCACAAACGCCGAAGGGGCGGATGCCAACCATTGACTCAGGTCTTGCTCGTATAGACGCTCATCTTGATACGAGTAGCGTGGAACCGGCTTTAAGAGGGTTCGGTCATCGGTGTCGAGCCTTATGATGACGTCGTAACGATAACGCGTCATTTCATCGTTACCTTGTCCTGCTCGCAACTCGGTCTCTACGTTGACGATTCGCTCAAGCGTGTAGGCCACTTGCTTGATCTGCAAAGGATCGAGCCACAACTCCCCTTCTCCGATCACGGGAAGTGCACGCTGCAACTTTTTGCGGGTCCGACTCGCGGCAGCGGACAGGATGTGTTTCAGAGACGCGTAGGGAACATCGCCGATCACAATCACGCCGCCGTCTTTGCACAACGCGGAGGCTTTTTGAAGCACATCGACAAGGTAATCAATGCCTGGGAAGTACTGAATGACGGAGTTCAGAAGTACGACGTCGAAAGGTGCTTCACTCAGCGCATCAAGCTCATGGGCCGCCATTTTTACCAGCGCAAATGAGGCTGTATGGCTACCGACTGCCTCCAGCCGTCGTCGCGCGGACTCAACCGCCGCTTCAGAAGCATCGCAGCCCACATAACGCCGAACGCCTCTTTCCAGCAGCGCGGCGCCGGTCATCCCGATACCGCAGCCTACATCCAGTACTGAATGGTCTGAGAAAGCCAGAACACGAGAAGCTGTCGCCTGCACCCATTCACGCAGATCGCTGTCCGGGATCAACTCACCGGAGAAACTTGAGGTGTAACCACTTTCGGCACTGGCGATCTCATTTTTCTGTGCCGACAGATAAGCCGCCTCCCACACGTCGAGCCAGACCCCGGCATCCGCATCGCGCGGCGGCCCCAACACGTTGTCATCCAGCACGACATAGGCGGCCAACCTGTGGTCATCATGAGCGTGTTCCACAAGAGTGACGATCGATTGACTGACGAGGCCGGACTTATAGAGAGCGGACTCGATCTCGCCCGGCTCGATACGGTAACCGTTCAACTTCAGTTGTCGGTCTTTACGTCCGATGAAAACCAGTGAGTTATCGGGCTGCAGTCGAACCCGATCGCCGGTGTAGTAAGCCACTGAAGTGCTGCTCTTTGCTTCAGTTGTTTGAAATTTCTCCAGCGTCAGATCGTCCCGATTGAAATAACCGGCACTGACCCCAGGCCCTTCAATCACCAGTTCGGGCTCTAAAGGGTCATCTGACGGACACAATCGAAAGTGAGTGCCAGGCAATGGCTGGCCTATGGGGACACTTGTGGCAGAACCGGTAAAGTCGTCGGCCTGTAATCGGTGACAGAAAGACCAAATCGTTGTTTCTGTCGGTCCATAAAGGTTCCATGCAGCCCGCGCCGACTGAAAGATTTTCTCACCCAGCTCGACGGGCAACGTTTCACCGCCACACAGCGCTCCGACGGCGCAGGTGCGGGGCCACCCTGCTGCGATCAGCAGCCTCCAGGTGGCTGGGGTGGCTTGAAGCAGCGCACGCTCACATTGATCGAGTAATTTCGCGATCGCCTGTCCGTCCCTGGCCTGTTGCTCGCTGGCCAAGTACAGCGTTCCTCCTTGAGCCAAGGGCAGAAAAAATTCCAGGATGGAAATATCAAAGCCGTAGGTCGTCGTGGAAACCAGCGCGCCCCATGCCGAAAAATTGATCACCTCATTAATCGCAGATAAAAAATAGGCGAGATTTTGTCGACGGACCATCACACCCTTGGGGAGACCCGTTGAGCCTGAAGTGAACAATATGTAGGCGAGCGAACCATCATCGATAACGGGTTCGAAGGGCAGCGTCGAATCGCGCCAATCGACGTCCTCGATATTTAAAAAAGCCCGCACCGGCCATCGTGAAAGATCAACGGATTGGGGTTTGATCACAGCGTCGAGGTTGGCGAGCGTGGCTATAAGCTCATTACGCTGTAATGGCGAATCCGGGGGGAGAGGAACAAAGATGGCCCCTATCGACAGGACCGCAGTCAGGGCGACGATCAGATCAGGTTCCCGGGGCAAGTAGATGCCGATCTTGCTCCCCAATCCAAAGCCTTCGCGGACAAGGTGCTTGGCGAGCGCCTTTCTTCGATCTGAAAACTCAGCGTAGGTAGTCGGCTGCCCTCGAGACATTATCGCTACTTTCTCGGGGTACTGATTCGCCCAGGTATCGATTCTAGCGACAAGGTCCAGTGAAACGGGTGAATAATTAATGGGGCATATTGGCGGCTGCATCATTCCAAGAACTCCTTCTACCGTTGATCGGTACATAGAACTTAAATGGGTTATGCATGCAGTACTAAATGACCAGTTGACGCATTTAGCACAACGAGATGAGTCATCCCTTAAAGCGAGGAGTGCCGGCTGGAAACGTTTCGATCACTTGTAACTTAGTAAAAAGACCCCGACAAGAACAGTCCCTATCCCAACCTTCTGTACCACCGTCGTTATCTCTCTGTAGATCGCGATAGCTAACAACACAGTCACACCGGAGTACACCGAACTGATGGGCGTCACTAACGATAGATCACCCATCTTGGAGGCGAATATATAGAACACCCAGCCTGCATTGACCAACACAGAGTGCGCAAAGAAGATCCACCCGCGACGCGGAGTCACGTCCCCTTTCTCCAGCTTGCCATTGCGGATCAACGCCAACGAAGTAAAAAGAACAGCCTGAGTCAATGCCGAGTAAAAGAAGGCATTCGTGACATCAAGTGTCTTCGCGGAAAAACCAAGAATAAAAAAGGCCACGCCAAAGCCGGCCATGGCCAAAATGGCCTGGAGGAACCCTTGCGAGCCGCCACGCAATGATCGGAAGATATTGCCGGAGGTCATGACAATACCAATAAAAATAATGGATACGGCAATCCAGGCAGCCGGGGCCAACCTTTCTTGTAGGAAAACGATGGAAAAAAGGATGGTGACCAAGCTATAGGTAGAAGCAATCGGAGAAACCAGGGACAGATTTCCGACTTCACACCCTCGCATGTAGAAATAGTACCCTGATACGTAGGCCGCAGAGCTGCAGGTGATGATCAACACGGCGTTGGTGTCGAACCTGAGCTGGTGTGAAATGATCAAATATGCCCCCAGGAGGGAGGCCACCACAAAGGTAAACAGGTTGCGAACCAGCATTGTTTTTGCGGTACCTAACTGGCGAATCATCAGACTTTGAATAAAGTCTGAAATCCCCCAGCACAACATGACCATAAGCCCGCCAAAAACTCCGCTATCCATGCTGAATAAACTCCATCTCCATCAGACTTGCTGTGTCAACCAAGCCTTGTATTCATTGATTGCAGTTTCATCTCTTGAATAAAATGCCCACTTGCCAATTTTGTTCACACGCAAAAAGCCTGCTTGTTTCAAAAGATCCAAGTGCCGGCTCACCGTTGGCTGGCTCATGCCGAGTTTTTCAGTAATCAATGTTACGCAAACCCCGATCAACGCGGGATCACCCGTAACCTGATGAGAGAAGTGCGCACGGGGTTCCTTAAGCCATTGAAGGATTAGGATTCGAGGTTCCCCCGCAAACGCTTTGGATTGTTCTATGTATCTATCGTGTGAATTCATCCTATCCTCATATAGCTAAATGTCAATGCGTTTTTTTAGATTGATGTGAATCGTTCGCGATTATCTTATAACTTTAATTCGATAATTTTCGCTATCACCTGCGGCCGATGTTATATCGCCCTACCAGTGATTACTTGCCTTACATTCTGCACACCGCGACAGTTTGTAGCTTTTTCAAGCGTTCCAAAAGGTTACAGAGACGAATGTGGAAGATCGGAGGCTATTCATCAGCAAAGTGCCATCATGCCCTCCAGACGCTATAACGCCAAGGACTTATGATGTTGTGGCACTTGGACAGGCTGCATGAACGATGGGGGCATGGACACTTGGCATGGCATTGGCGCCACCCAGGCACTAGTGCCCGGTAGCAACAATACCTGTTCCTTTTTGACGGTGTGGATTGCCGTCAAAAAGGAAGGTATTCGCGCAACGGGACACTAGGTCGTCACTTGCGATTCCGTCAGCGCCGCCAAGACCAGCGGATGCAGGACGGCATCCGGATGCTTTTCCTGCCACCCCTGCAGATCCCGGCGCATGCCCGGCGTCCAGAAGTTTTTCATATGCTGGCGCACACCATTCACCGCCACCGCATGGTCCGGTTCGCTGGAGAAATACAGCGCTATCTGGTTGGCCATCTTGATCAAGCTGTCAGCACTCATTGACGCACCTCGGCTTTTTCGGCGTGGCGACGTTCCCTCAGCAGGCGGCCTTGTTCATCGCTGAAGGCCTGGTAACGCTTCTGCCATTCCGAAGGCTGGCTGACCCGCACGATCTCCACCGCTGTCACCTTGTATTCCGGGCAGTTGGTGGCCCAGTCGGAGTTGTCGGTGGTGATCACGTTGGCGCCCGATTCCGGGAAGTGGAACGTGGTGTAGACAACGCCCGGCGCCACCCGCTCGGTCACCCTCGCGCGCAGTACCGTCTGCCCGGCACGGCTGCCGATACCGACCCAGTCTTCATCGACAATCCCGCGGTTCTCGGCATCGGTCGGATGGATTTCCAGACGGTCCTCCTCGTGCCAAGCCACGTTTTCAGTGCGCCGGGTCTGGGCGCCGACGTTGTACTGGCTGAGGATGCGGCCGGTGGTCAGCAGCAGCGGATAGCGGTTGTTGACCTTCTCCTCGGTGGGCACGTAGCCGGTGAGCATGAAACGGCCCTTGCCGCGCACGAACTGCTCGATGTGCATGGTCGGCGTACCATCCGGCGCGGCATCGTTGCAAGGCCATTGCAGGCTGCCGTGGCGCTCCAGTTCGGCGTAGCTGACGCGGGTGAATGTGGGCGTCAGGCGCGCGATCTCATCCATGATTTCCGAAGGATGGTTGTAGTGCATCTTGTAGCCCAAGGCGTCGGCCAGGGCGATGGTGGCTTCCCAATCGGCCTTGCCGGCCAATGGGTCCATCACCCTGCGAACGCGGGAGATGCGGCGTTCGGCGTTGGTAAAGGTGCCGTCCTTCTCAAGGAACGAACTGCCCGGCAGGAACACGTGGGCGAACTTGGCCGTCTCGTTGAGGAAGATGTCCTGGACAATCACACATTCCAACGCGGACAGCGCAGCGGTCACATGCTGGGTGTTGGGGTCGCTCTGGGCGATGTCTTCACCTTGGCAATAAAGTGCCTTGAAGGTGCCGTCCAGGGCCGCTTCGAACATGTTCGGGATACGCAGGCCCGGGTCGGGTTGCAAGGTCACATTCCAGGCTTGCTCGAACTCGGCGCGGACCGCTTCGTTGGAAATGTGCCGATAGCCCGGTAACTCGTGAGGGAACGAACCCATGTCGCAGGAGCCCTGGACGTTGTTCTGCCCACGCAGCGGGTTCACCCCGACACCTTCGCGACCGATGTTGCCGGTGGCCATGGCCAGGTTGGCGATGCCCATGACCGAGGTGCTGCCTTGGCTGTGCTCGGTGACGCCGAGGCCGTAGTAGATGGCCGCGTTGCCGCCAGTAGCGTACAGCCGCGCGGCGGCACGGATCTGCTCGGCAGGCACGCCGCACACCGGGCCCAGGGCCTCGGGCGAGTTTTCCGGCAGGCTGACGAAATCGCGCCAGCGGGCGAAGTCCGTCGCCTCGCAACGTGCTTCGACAAAGGGCTGGTCAATCAAGCCTTCGGTGGCAATGACATGGGCCAGCGCGTTGAGCATCGCCACGTTGGTGCCGGGGCGTAGTTGCAAATGCAGCTCGGCGCGGGCGTGAGGCGAATCCACCAGATCGATGCGCCGTGGGTCGATGACAATCAGTCGCGCGCCCTGGCGCAGGCGGCGCTTGAGCTGGGAGCCGAACACCGGGTGCGCGTCGGTGGGGTTGGCACCCATCACCAGAATCACGTCGGCCTTCATCACCGAGTCGAAATTCTGGGTCCCGGCGGACTCGCCCAGGGTCTGCTTGAGGCCGTAACCGGTCGGCGAATGGCAGACACGGGCGCAGGTGTCGACGTTGTTGTTGCCGAACGCGGTGCGCACCAGTTTCTGCACCAGGTAGGTTTCTTCGTTGGTGCAGCGGCTGGAGGTGATACCGCCGATGGAGTCGCGCCCGTACTTGAGCTGGATCCGGCGCAGTTCGCTGGCGGCGTAGGTGACCGCCTCGTCCCAGCTGACTTCCTGCCACGGGTCGTTGATGTGCTTGCGGATCATCGGCTTGGTGATGCGATCCGGGTGCGTGGCGTAGCCCCAGGCGAAGCGGCCCTTGACGCAGGAGTGGCCGTGGTTGGCCTGGCCGTTCTTGTCCGGGACCATGCGCACCAGTTGTTCGCCTTTCATCTCGGCGCGGAACGAGCAACCCACGCCGCAGTAGGCGCACGTGGTGATGACGCTGCGCTCCGGTTGGCCAATCTCCACGACGCTCTTGTCGATCAGGGTCGCCGTCGGGCACGCCTGCACGCAGGCGCCGCAGGAGACGCATTCGGAATCGAGGAAGTTGTCACCGCCGGCCGCTTCGACCCGGGAATCGAAGCCGCGCCCGCTGATGGTCAGGGCGAAGGTGCCTTGGATTTCCTCACAGGCACGCACGCAGCGGCTGCAGACGATGCACTTGCTCGGGTCGTAGTCGAAATATGGGTTGGAAACGTCCTTGGCCTCGGCCAGGTGGTTGGCACCTTCGTAGCCGTAGCGCACTTCGCGCAGGCCCACCTGCCCCGCCACGGTCTGCAATTCGCAGTTGCCATTGGCCGGGCAAGTCAGGCAGTCCAGCGGGTGATCGGAAATGTACAGCTCCATCACGTTGCGGCGCAGTGTGGCGAGCTTGGAGGTTTGCGTGCGCACCACCATGCCCTCGGTCACCGGCGTGGTGCAGGACGCGGGATAACCGCGCATGCCGTCGATTTCCACCAGGCACATGCGGCAGGAGCCGAAGGCTTCCAGGCTGTCGGTGGCGCAGAGCTTGGGAATGGTGGTGCCGAGCAAGGCTGCGGCACGCATGACCGAGGTGCCGGAGGCGACGCTGATTTCGCGCCCGTCGATGGTCAGGCTGACCTGCACGTCGCTGTCACGCGCCGGGGTGCCCAGGTCGATATCGGTGCTGGGATCGAAGATGGTGATCATTGGTCGGCCTCCGTGGTCGCCAGACCGAAGTCGGCGGGGAAATGCTTGAGGGCGCTGGCGACAGGGTAGGACGTCATCCCACCGAGGGCACAGAGCGAACCGTATTGCAGGGTATCGCACAGGTCCTGCAACAGCAGGGCCTGTTCCTGGCGGGCGCCGGCTTCAGTGCTGGCAATCAAGCGGTCCACCACTTCCACCCCACGGGTGGAGCCGATCCGGCACGGCGTGCACTTGCCGCAGGATTCCTCGGCGCAGAACTGCAAGGCGAACCGGGCCATCTGGGCCATGTCCAGGCTGTCGTCGGCGACCACCACGCCACCGTGGCCGAGCATCGCGCCCATGGCGGCGAACGCTTCGTAGTCCAGCGGCGTATCGAATTGCGAAGGTGGCACCCAGGCGCCCAACGGCCCGCCCACTTGCGCGGCCTTCAGGGGCCGACCGCTGGCGGTACCGCCGCCATAACCTTCCACCAACTCCCGCAGGCTCAGGCCGAAGGCGCGCTCCACCAGGCCGCCGTGGCGGACGTTGCCGGCCAGTTGGAACGGCATCGTGCCCAGGGAGCGGCCCATGCCGAAGTCGCGATAGAACTGCGCGCCCTTCTCCAGGATGATCGGCACCGAGGTCAGGGTCAGCACGTTATGCACCAGCGTCGGCAGCCCGAACAGGCCTTGCAGCGCCGGCAGTGGCGGCTTGGCGCGCACCGTGCCGCGCTTGCCCTCGAGGGATTCCAGCAGCGCCGTTTCCTCGCCGCAGATATAGGCGCCGGCACCGACCCGCACTTGCAGCTCGAAGGTGCGACCGCTGCCGCCGACGTTCGCGCCCAGGTAACCGGCCTCACGGGCGATGTGCAGCGCGTCGTTCAGCGTACTGACGGCGTCCGGGTACTCCGAGCGCACGTAGATGTAACCCATCGTCGCGCCTACGGCGATGCCGGCGATGATCATGCCTTCGATCAGCAGGAAGGGGTCGCCTTCCATCAGCATGCGGTCGGCGAACGTGCCGGAGTCGCCTTCGTCGGCGTTGCAGACCACGTACTTCTGCGGCCCCTGGGCATCGCGCACGGTGCGCCACTTGATGCCCGCCGGGAACGCCGCGCCACCCCGACCGCGCAGGCCGGAGTCCAGCACGCTGGCGACGACATCCGCACCATCCATCTGGATCGCCCGGGCCAGGCCGAGGAATCCGCCTTGGGCACGGTAATCATCGAGGGACAAGGGCCGGGTAATGCCGGCACGGGCAAACAACAAGCGTTGCTGGCTTTTCAGGTACGGAATGTCTTCCACCAACCCCAGGGCCGCTGGATGGCTGCCCGGATCATGCGCCAGCGCATCGAGCAGGCCCGGCACGTCTTGGGCCGTGACCGGGCCAAAACCCAAGCGCCCTTCAGGCGTCTCCAACTCAACCAACGGTTCCAACCAATAAAGGCCACGGGAACTGGTGCGCAACACCGTCAGCGGCAGCTGGCGACGCTCAGCCTCACGGGCCAACGCATCGGCCACCTTGTCCGCGCCCACGGCACGGGCCACCGAATCGCGGGGGATACAGAGCGTCAGCATGCGCCCTCCTCCATGCAGTCATTCACCAACTGACGCAGACGCTCGGGCGTGATCCGGGCATGCAACTCCCCGTCCAGCTCCAGGGCCGGCGAGCAGACGCAGGCGCCCAGGCAATAGACCGGCCGCAGGCTGATGCTCCCGTCGGCGCTGGTGCCGTGGTCGTCCAGCGCCAATTGCTCGCGCAACTGCGCGGCCAGGGCTTCGGCGCCCATGCTCTTGCAGGACTCGGCCCGGCACAGGCGCAGCGTATGGCGCGCCGGCGGCGTCGTGCGGAAATCGTGGTAGAAACTGATGACCCCGCGCACTTCAGCCAGGCTGAGGTTCAGGGCGTGGGCGATCTCCGGGACGGTGCTGTCGGGGACATACCCGCAGCCTGCCTGGATGGCATGGAGAATAGGCAGCAAGGCACCGGGGGTGTCCTTTTCGCGCGCAAGCACGCTATGGATCAAGGGCAGGTGAAGCGTCTCATCAGGCATAAACGTACCTCGGCATCTCGAACGAGACCACCGCATGCCGGCGGCCGTCCGGAGTCTTGGCTGCGGCGTCCGGCCCACGTCACGGTAGCGTGGCACATCCGATCGCCATTCTCGCTCTCCGGCCAGGTGTCTTTGGCGCACTTGGTCCGGGGCATCCTCACAGCTTGCCACTCCCGGGGGTTGGCGATTGCACATGGACGACGAAACGTGTTCTGAAAGCGACTTGCAGGGAGGGCTCCCCTCAAAGACTTCTCCAATTACTGCTTTTTCACCGATTGCCAGTGGCGGCCATCATCCGTTGAGGTCCAGCCCCCTTCATAGGGGGGATCCTGCAAAGGCGCTTTTCCCATCACGGCTATAAAAGAGCTGATTGAATATCACCGGAATTTCGCTAGCGTCCACCCACGTCTTTCCCCCATCCGTGGTGTATGTCATCCGGCTCGATGAGAAATAACCAAAATTCAATGCGATACCATTGTTCTCGTCCGGAACGTTGGCATAAACAAGTTCGCGTTGAGATCCAGCCACGAGCTAACACACATATAACCGCACTGCTGGGCGGAGAACTGGAAAAAACGATAAGTTCCCTCCGGTAGAGAACCGGCATAGATTGCGGTTCTGGACGTAGCCTCCAACGTCGGAAAGATGGCGTATTGGGTTCTTCGCTCACCCTCATGGGCGAGGTATACGCTCGACAGTGATGCTTTGCCAATTTTTAAAGAATTGGCTCGCGCTAGCCATGTTGGGAGTAACTCGTAAGACGACAGCCCCATCGGTTGCGTTTTCAATTTTTGCTGCGCGAAATTCAACCTGGGCGCAGCCAGATAACAATATCAGTAGTTTTTTTCAAGAGTATCTTTCTTAAGGTACGTGCGGTGCACGCGCCCTTCGAAACCAAGGTTTGCGACGAGTCGTTGCCTCTACCCTGAGCGACAATGCCTTACATCCAAACATTCACACTTCACTCAACGTCACCGCAAAAAAATCGCAGCGCGTGCAGTTGAAACCAACCAGCGAAATTGGGACATTCTGCCTTTCGAAAAAAACAACCAGCAAACAACCGGCATGCAAAACGTACTCAAAACCCACAGCACAACGTGAGAAAGTCCAAAAGGACCGAGAGGAAACTGATAGCTAAACAATAAAACCAACAAACCCAGAGCGAGCATTGAAGACCCGAGAGTTATCACATAAGCGCGCCAAACATAACTCCACGCCCCCATTTTGATCATCAACAAGGGGTTCTTCTTGTGAGCCTTTTCTTCACCCCGAATAACACATATTAGGAATACGGCTAAAAAGCTGTAGAGAAAGCCAAACACCATCTCAAGCATCAACTGCGCTACGGCCACCTGATTTACTTTACCGATGAGGGAGACAACCACCAAAAGCATCAGGAAAAAAATCGCTTTTTTTCTACTAGGGTCCGATACGAGGCGCTTCCATTCACTCATGTTATTCTCTTTGATCAATTGTGGTTTCAACGCTGCTTGGCCCGATCAGGTCACTACGCATATGAAATATCTGCGGATGACGACGACAAGCCACCGCTGTAGATCTGTCGCGCCAGCAAAAAATATCAATTGGCCATCACGCTGTCCACTGGTTTAGCGTTTACTGAAAACTGGGGGGCACGTTGGCTCTTCCCACAATCTTTAGCCTTCCATGCAACTGCCCTATCGAGTCCACATCCGATCCTCGCTACTCCTCTAACCGGGTCAATGGCCGTGACGTTTTCCCCAAACGATGCCCTATAACATTTCGAGTAGCCTGAACACGACAGCCATCGGCTTCATCTCTGCCCCGAACGCTCCATCGTCGCCACAAGGCGCAAAATCATCACTATGCTACCCACAGAGCGATGAGTCAGGTAACGACCATCCTATGCGTAATATCAAGGAGACTGGGTGATGCAGGAAGCAACCACGGGACTCGAAAAGCAGATTGAGATCGCTACAAAACTTCTCTCTCTGTCAGCAAAAATAGGATTACTGATTGGCGGCACGTGCATCGTCAGTTACCTATTGAGCAACGGCCATTACCCACAAGGCGTCTCGATTGGAGACAGCTTGTTATTTCTGGTCGCGGCATTTTGCTTTGGGTTGGTGTGTGTTTATTTTTCAGTCTCCGTCACGGCGGCCGGGGTGCTGCTTTCCCCATTTTTCATTCCCGTGCTTAGAGGTTTCGCCTGGCTACATGGAAAAGTCACCGGTAAAAAAAACATACTGGAATTCAAGCGACCGAAAATTACGTTTTTCTCGGTGTTTTTTGGAATATGCGGCGCAGTGACCATTTATTTCCTTACCCGCAGGAGCCCCTTGGAACACATCCCA
This sequence comes from Pseudomonas sp. FSO-7, assembly GCF_059579345.1. Classification (NCBI taxonomy): domain Bacteria; kingdom Pseudomonadati; phylum Pseudomonadota; class Gammaproteobacteria; order Pseudomonadales; family Pseudomonadaceae; genus Pseudomonas; species Pseudomonas sp. FSO-7. The sequence continues at coordinate 3,939,332 of NZ_CM184193.1, forward strand.
CTTATCCTTCTGCCCGTTTTTCAGTACATCGTTTATTCAGCCTATCTGGAGCAGAACAAGAAAATAAAAGCCGCGCTTGAGGTCAGCAGTTCGGAACATCATGAGCACAAGCCCCACGCCGAAATGAAACCCTTGAAGAAAACCAGGGCGATGATTGTCTGTGTCATCCTCCTGACACCCCTGCTCATGGGTGGCGTGACCTCGGACTTGCTGCAAGCGGCCATGCGCTTCGCGCAAATACGCATAGAAAGGGCCACGATTCTGGTGAAACCGCCTTACGCCAACCTGTTGCCAGCCCCCAAGGATTCCCCGCTGGAAAACTACAAACGCTTTGAAAATGCGACGGTGATTTTCCGAGGCGTGGGCAATTCGACGCTCATTGAAATGCGTACTGCGGAAACGGCGATCCGGCTGGAGATTCCGAATGACTCGATCATTATCGAGCGCCGGGTGAAGCCCATTGCAAACATCAGGAAGAATCCTGAAAAAACGGAAAGCTGATACCATCCGAACATTGACACGCCGAGCAGAACGACATGAATCGCCGCAAGAAAATAAATCAGTTATTGAAGGCTAATGCCAAAAAGGCCAGTGCCAAGCTGGCCCCCAAAAGCAAGAATCAATACATCAGTAAAGCCGACCGACTGAAACTGGCGGCTGAAAGCAGTGACGCGCCCATCACGCTCCCGGAAAGCTGATCCACGTCGCTTAAGCTCCATCCTCAGGCCGTTTTACACGTTAACCAGGCGCTCCAGAAAAGACTGCTGAAGAACCGGGTTGCACTGCCGAATCCTGCATCACTCAACAGCTTTTGAACCGCGGCCTCGGAATGTGGAGGATCAGCGCCTTGGAGAATTTTCCCAAGCTTGACCGTCACTTCTTCCGGGCTGGCGCCATGCTGTCGCCACCGTTGCCCCCAGGCCGCGAGGAGTAACGGCTGGCTGGCATACGCATATTGGTTTGCGGCGACAATCAGCGGCGCTCCCGGCTTTAGATGCGCCTGGATGGACCGTAATATTTTCAACTTGGCTTCATCCCCATCGAGATGATGGAGTACACCGATCAAGGTAGCAGCATGGTACGACCCGTTTGCTACCAAGTCTTCCACATGCCCAAGATGCATGGCGGTTCTTTCAAGCAAGCTGTTTGCGGCTAACTGCTGCTTCGCGGCCTCCAGCATAGGCCCGGACGGATCGACGGCAGTGAAGTGCCAGCCCGGCTCAAGCCTGGCCATTGCAATGATCTCCTGCGCCGTACCGCCGGCGCCCACCACCAGTATTTTCGCCGAGCTCACATTCCCAAGGGTCGCCGCCAGCATGCACGCCGCCAGGTCCTGACAGGCGTCGTACCCAGCGAGCGCAATGCGGCTCTGCCGGGCGTACTCATTGGCCCGTGAAGTATCAAATTTTTCCGCTGAATTAAACGAGGATGATTTCAAAGCGCAGTTCTCCGTGTTCTGGAATCAAGCTACGCCTCGCTTGGGAATAATAAAAATTCATTAATTTTATGTGCGGCATTCCCATAAGGAATATCGGTTTTCATCGGCAGAATTTTGCATGGTTAGCTAATTGCGGTTTGCGATAAACACGGAAATACGAATATACATTTCCCCTATGCTTTATCGGACTACGCGGCATTCATATCGGCCTTATCCTTTAGGGCAACGACGCAAATAAGGCAATCCAAACCACCACCGCGGGTACAAGCCGAACAGATGACCGTCGGCCAATGCCGTCACCAGGGTAAGCGAGATGAATATCAGGTGATGCGAAACTCGAGCGTCAACCGCTCACTCAAGGACAGGGCGCAGGAAACTACGCTCATAGCTCAGAATGAATCGCTGTTCCGTCGCCTGGCGAACCAATTCGACGCACGCCGGATCCAATTCAGCTTCCCGTCGATATTTTTCATATTCGGCCAAGCTGGAAAAGCTGAACAGGCAATAGGCGATATTGTTGGCGCCCTCGGCAGGGAGAAAGTAGCCATGATGGTTTCCCCCCATTCGCGTCACCACTTCAATCCATTGACGCGAGTAGCTTTCGAAAGCAGGGATCTGGTAAGGGTCAATAACGTACCGGACATGGCAAGTGATCACAGGCTCAATCCTTTGAATTCTGGAAAAAACGGATTCTATACAGGATACGCAATCAATCATCAATCGGGATCGAAACACCATGGATGAACGCCAAGCAGCCATCAAGAACAAGATCCGCACCGTGGTGAGGAGTAACGAATCCGACGAGATCAACTATCGATCAGAGTGGCTCGGTTACCTGCCCTTCCCGGTTTTTCATTGGATTGAATACCAGGGTGAAAGCTTTTCCAGCGACTTCCCCTTTGATTGGACCCTTGAGGATCTGGTGAGCCTTGAGCGGACGGGATTCCTGGAAACACTAGAAGCTTACGAAAACCCGGAAGACCCTTTTGATCGGGATATCAAGTATCGCGTTCACGTGGAATGCGTATAACAGTAGGCTGGAGGAAATGGACAAACCAAGGAAAGGAAATGGGCATTCTTGATCGCTTGTTCGGCGGCCGCTTCACCCTGCCGCCACCGGAGGAAACAACTGTCAGCGACGCGGCGATCATGCGGGAGCTGCATCCCTATCGCGCCGAACTCAAGACGTTTGTTCAAGCCCTATTGGCCCCCATGCCAGAAGGCGAACGCGCCAGGCTGGTCAGGCGTGTGATTCGCCTATACGGCTCGGGCCAAGAGCCGGCCACCGCGCTGGTGGAAGGCTTGCTGGATGCAGACCGGGGCCAGAAGCTCGAACACCTGGCTTTGCTAGGCGTCGACTGGAGAGGCTTTGATGGTTTCGAGTATCTGGTGCCCTATCTGGTCAGCGCCAGCGGGGTGAAAGAAATTTACCCCTACCGCCATGAGGGCACCCTGTCGATGTCAGAGACGCTGGCGAGTTTCGACCAATGGCTGGCGGCATTCGACAAACGCTACCTGCACCTGGATTCCGGTGGCGACGAATATGTCGGCTTCATCGCCGAGGCAGACCAGGTCGACGCCATGATCGAACTCGCGCGGCAGGCAGGTCTTGAAGTGCGCCTCGAGCGCTTCTGAACCGGAACGGGTATTCGCTGAGTAGTGTTACCCCGCTGAACGAAGCGAGCCACGTAACAGTCGGAGCAAACAAGACCCTCGGCAAAGAAACCTGGCCCATGCTCCTACGATCCACTGCCCTCACTGCGTTGTTCACCCTGGCTGCCGGCACGGCGACAGCGACGCCGGAACCACTGCGCCTGGAAAGCCTGAAACGCTGCGGCGACCTGCTGCAAAGCCAGCACCAGGACTGGTGCCTGACAGCGCGCGGGTTGGGCGATGCAACGCCGCAACTGAAACTGGGGGCAAAGGTGATCCCCGTGGACACGGTCCAGCGCGAAGGGGAAAACCTGCGCGTGAGCCTGGACAGTATCGATTACCAGAGCGGCCCGCTCTGGCTGGAGGACGGCCCCCGCACCAGCAATGCCGCCTGGCTGACCCTGCGCAACAGTCACGTGCTGGCCGCCGGGCCGGACGAAGTGGCGAAGAACATGGACGGCCTGACCACCTACGTCGACCTGGTCAGCGTGCTGATCGAGGAAGACCGTGACGGCCGCCAGGAAGCCGAGCGCCTGGCCCACAAGTACGGAGCGAAGGTGGTCGGCAGCATCGCGCCCCTGAATCTGTACCAGCTTCGCTTGCCCGCCAAGGACTTAGTGCAGCGCGACGCCCTGGTGCTGCGCCTGGGCAGCGAAACCAGCGTGGATGCCGTAGTGATCGAGGAGTCCTCGGCCGAAGAAACCGAGCAGGCCGCTGCCCAGCCTGAAGAACCGAAGAAACCGGCCCTGGACTCCGACGAATGGGCCGCCAATCGCTTTCTCGACGCGGTGAACTATTACCAACGACGCATCCCCGGACGACAGCCGCCCATCCAGCCACAACCGGTGCGCATCGGCCTGATCGAGCGCGATGTGGATTTCGACACGACGGATTTCGCGGACTACCTCGGCGCCTGCTCGCCGCCGCGCACCTGCGTCTACGCCCGCGATGCAGACAAACCGGACAACCACGGCACAACCGTCGCCGGCATCCTCGCCGCACGCTGGGACGACATCGGCAACACGGGTTTGCTCCGTGGCCTGGACAAGACCAGCGGTGGCTTCGAGGTCATCGTCGAACGTGATTCCGATGCCGGGATCACCGCCAACATCGCCGCCTCGGTCAACCTCGTGGAAGACGGCGTACGCGTGCTCAATTGGAGCTGGGGCATCCACCGCGTCGGCGCCAAAGACATCAAAGGCGATGACGTCGACTCGTTGCTACGCTCGGGCCTCGCCATGGGTGGCTACGAAGAACTGCTGGAAGAGTTTTTCCTTTGGCTGCGCAAGGAACATCCCGACGTCATAGTGGTGAATTCCGCCGGCAATGGATCTTCGTTCTCGGGCAGCGATGAATACCGCCTGCCCTCCTCCTTCATTACCGAACAATTGCTGGTGGTCGGCGGACACCAGCGCAGCGATCATACCGGCGTCGCCGTCGACGACCCGGCCTATGCGGTCAAGCGCAGCTCCTCGAACATCGACATGCGCGTCGACATCACCGCCGCCGCGTGCGCCCACGCCTCGACGACCAGCGCCGGCCAGGACAGCGCCGTGCATTGCGGCACGTCCTACGCCACGCCCATGGTCGCAGGCCTGCTGGCGGCGATGCTGTCCATCAACCCGCAATTGCAGCCCGAGCAACTGCGCATGCTGCTACGCCGCAGCGCCATGACCATCGGCGACAACCACGACTTCGAACAGATGGACGCCGAAGACCTCACTGCGCCCATCCTGCCGTCGGAGCGTCGCTACCAACTCAACGACAAAGACGTCGGCCGTTCGGCGCGGCTGGACATGCAAAAGGCCCTGGATTTGGCCGTTCAAAGCCGCGACCGTGTGCGTTGAACCGGCGAGTCATGGGGCCAGTCGGTAGGTGGATTACACCGGCCCGAAGGAAAACTGCGGCTGGACACGAGTTTCAGATCCACATCCCGTTCAAACCCGCCAAACGAGCGCCTTTGCCGTGGGGTGGTGGGCATGCTTGGTCATGTGCGGAGATATCCCAGGGCATCGCAGCTTGATGTTATTCCAAAGCAACAACCCACTTTCAAGGAAATCGACGCCCCTCCTACGTATTGCGCAAGAACCGATCGAGCACGTTTTTTGTAATCATCACGGTGTAAATATCTGCCTGCATGAGGCCATGGACCCATTCGCATGTGGCGGCGGTAAAGACCTCACCTCGACCTTTGTGGAAGTGCACCACCATCCCGGTCCCGCGGCTGTGCAAATCGTTGGCCTCGCTAAAGTCGGGCGCCAGGATGGAAGCACGAAACCGGGCATCGCCATCGCCGAGCATGAATGAATAGGCATCCTCGGAGCGGCCGTGCTCGGCATTGGTCGCCCAGCCCATGGCTAGGATTTGCAATCCACAGGGCGCTCCGTCTGTGCCCAGCGGTTCCGGGAGGCCGTCGACAAACGTGTACTCCAGGCCATCCACCTCATAGCCGAAGATGTTGGCTTCGTCTCCGAACATGTCCGCGTAACCCAGGCCCGTGCCCATGAATGCCCAGTGCCGGGGCCTGAAGACCGTATACCCGCGCGGGTTGCGCGGTGCCATTCCCCCAAAGCCGCCGTATATCCCCCGCAATGCATTGACCCCAAACGTGCTCGCCCCGGGATGATCCACCCGCGGATCTTCCCAGGCACCCGTCAATCGACCAGGGTCAGTCGCTGCCACAGGATCGAGCGCGCCGGCATCGTACTTGTAGGCCACCTGCCGCTGGCCCTCATCCTCCAGGCGAATCTGCCACATGAAATTGCCGGCGAAGCGTGCGACCCTGCCGCCCTCCTCGACAAAGGCGTCGACATGGTTGCGCATTTCCCGCGTCCAGTACTCGTCGTGCCCTGCGAAGACGGCGCAGGTGTAGCCCTCGAGCGCATGCGGGTCATGATGCAAATCGTCCTGGGTCAGGATATCGACCGTGTAGCCTTGCTGTTCGGCCCAGACCACAAAAGGTCTTTCATAGGAGGCCCACCCCGCCAGTGCATAGTACTTGGCGTAGCCGTTAAGGGATGCCCATTCGATGAACTCGTAGCGCGCCGGCCCGGGCTTGCGCGGCCGGGTCGCGTTGACGGAACGCGGTGCATCCTCGGGCAGCCAGACCTGTCCCCGCGCCCAAGGGCGTTGTGCCGACAGCAACGGCGCGCGACCGCGAGGCGTACCGGGGTGCAGACCGAAGTAATGGTTAGCGCCGCCCCAGTCGTTATAAGCGGCCCAGGTCGATGTTGCCGCGACGAGCACCAAGGCGTCGGCGCGCTTGCGCGCCGTCTTGACGATGAACAGATGATGCCCGAGGACACTATCAGCGCTATCGCGTACTTCCACTACATAGCCACCCGGCTCGGCATCAGCCGGAATTGACCATTGCACAAAGACGGGCCATTGGCACCCATGCTCATAGGCACGTTCGGGCAACGGGTGGAATCGAGCGTCAAGGCTGTCGGTTTCATGCAACGTGCGAGCGACGACTCCATCACGATAGATCCTGAGCCTCACTTGCGGACGGTTCGACGACAGATACAGGCGCACCGAATCGCCCGGACTATAGGAGCGGCGATCCGAGTAGCACCAAGCGGCTGCCGGGCCCGACTCGGAAGGGACTTCGACCCAAATCTCGCGAGCGGCCTGACGTGGCCCCGACGTCTGGCTGACGGTCACGCTCGCGCCTGGTCGTTCACCTCGTGCAGTAGCGTTCTTGAGGTCTGTTGAATTCATTGAATCGCACTCCTTTGATCCCGCAGATCGGCAAGCCAATTGATTAATCCTGAGAGGCCATCGACGGCCGTGGGCCAGCAGCCACTCGAGCGCCGGGCGCCTCGATGTGCGCAAGATCGATGCCCGCCGTTTCGTCGATAAGAAAACCTGCCAGGACGGTGACCAGGCCCAACCCCATGACGTAGCAGGTGTACAGATAGCCAAGATCGGCGCCGCTGAGATAGCTGTGCAGATAGGGAGCGGTGCCGCCGAAGATCGCCACCGAAACCGACGACACCAACCCAACGCCCTGCGCCCGCGCCTGGGTCGGCACCTGCTCCGACAGCACGGCGGGGAAAATCGCCGCGATCAACGACCAGGCTCCCAGACCCATGACCTGGGCCAGGAACAGCGTGTACGGTTCAGTGGTCACCATTATCGAGATGGGATAAGTCAGCAGGATCACGCCCAGGCCCCAGGCAATGACCATGGGTTTGCGACCAAAACGATCGGACAGCATTCCGCAGATTGGCAGCCAGCACACACAGAGGATCTGCGCCAGAAGGCTGGCCATGTAGGCACCCGTGGCGTCCATGCCGTGGGCGATCGCCGTCGAAGCGCCAAACGTGACCCAAGCGTAGTAGGTGACATTGGCGGCCGCTGCGAGCATGACGATGTTGCGCGCGACTCGCAGCATCTCCCCCCTGGACAATTTGCGCGGCGGCCGAGCCTGGCCCTGCTGCTCTACGAACACGTGAGACTCTTGCGCACCGCGGCGCAAAAACAGCGCGTAGATACCCAGTAGCCCACCGACGGCAAAGCCGATCCGCCAGCCATAATCACCCATGGCCTGCGCGCCCAGCATCCAGGTCAGTGCCGCCGCCATGGCCGTCGCCGCCATCACCCCTAGTGTCACCCCTACATAGACTGAACTGGACCATAAGCCACGGTGTTTGCTTGGGGCGATCTCGGCGACATAGGTGTAGGACACCCCTGTTTCGCCGCCATGGGCGAGCCCCTGCATGAGCCGGAAAAACAGCAGCGCGACCGAGGCATACAGGCCAATGCTTTGGTAGTCAGGGATAACCGCGATGCCAAGGCTGCTGATCGCCAGTAGCAACATCGTGATCACCATGATGGTCCGGCGCCCCAATCGGTCGCTCAGCCGGCCAAACAACCACCCGCCAATGGGACGAGCGACAAACCCCACAGCAAACACAGCAAGGGTCGCGAGCATCGCTGAGCGGGCATCGGTCTTGTCGAACAGATTGCTTGCCAGGTACACCGAAAAGGTCGCGTACAGCGTCCAGTCGAACCATTCGAGCGCATTGCCTATACCTGCCGCGCGCAAGGATTTCAGGCGTCCTTGGTGGGACGTCGCATTGTTCATGTTTTATCTCCGGGTTACGGACGGGATCGGGGTGGCTTGGAGAGCCGGATCAAAGGTGCAGCGCCGGCCTGACCTGGGCACCGCCACCAGCAGAAGGAACCCGGACACGCCACGCAATCAGCAACGCGGCCAGCAGCATCAGCACGGCCGCCGCTACGAATACGCCTGCGCTGCCACCGAGGCTGAACATCGCACCGCCAGCGGCGGCGCCGGTTGCGATGGCCGACTGCACAGACGCCACCACCATGCCCCCGGCGCTTTCCGCCTGATCAGGTATTGCGCTGGCGACCCAGTTCGACCACGCCACCGGTACACCACCAAAAGCCAGGCCCCAGATCGCCAGCAGCACCGCCTGCCCCGGCACCGAGGCCGGCAACAGGACCAACGCCAGTGCGGCAACGCCCACCAGCGCGGGCATCAACACCAAGGTAGCCAGCGGGTGACGCTCAAGCAGCCACCCAGCCAACAGCGTGCCGCCAAAGTTCGCCACACCGAAACCCAGCAGCATCAGCGACAGCCCTTGCGGGCCGATGCCGGTAGTGCCCTCGAGGAATGGCCGAACATAGGTGAACATCGCGAAGTGGCCGCTGTGCACCAACACACAACCGAACATACCCATGGCAATGCCCGGGCGCTGCAACACCTCGAGTATGGTGCGCAGGCGTGCCGGCGTGCGCGGCGTAAGGCGCGGCAGCGTGAACGACTGGAAAGCCAGGGTCACCACACCGACCGCCGCCGCTGCAAAGAACGCGCTGCGCCAGCCATATAAACCGCCCAGGTAGCTGCCCAGCGGGACCGCAACCACCGTCCCGACGGCAATGCCGCTGAAAATGATCGAGAGCGCTCGGGGCAACAACGCCCCCGGTACCAAGCGCATCGCCACCGCCGCCGCCATGCTCCAGAACCCGCCGAGGGCAATGCCCAGCAAGATACGCATCACCAATAGCACCGCGAAACTGGAGGAAACGGCGACCAAAAGATTGGATGCGATCATCAACGTGGAAAAACCCAGCAGCACCCAGCGGCGATCGATACCGCGGGTCAGGCCTGGCACCAACAAGCCCGCGAACAGTGCCACCACGGCTGTCACCGTTACCGCCTGTCCCGCCAGCGCTTCGGACACCCCCAGATCGGCAGCCATCGGCGTCAACAGGCTGGCCGGAAGATACTCGGCGGTGAGCAATCCGAACACGCCCATCGCCAACGAGAATACGGCCATCCACGCGGGGGTCGCAGGTTCTACATCCAACCCGGCGCCGGGGCGGCTGTCGGATACGGCATTACAAACACAGTCAGTCATTGCACGGTTCTCCCAATCTTGATCGCGACCCGCAGTCTAGGCGCGGGAAATCGGATGATCTATGATCGAAAACCTCAATTTTTTGACTGAAACACCTGAACGATGCCTAGCGATCAGTTTGCCCTCTCCTCGGATCTCATCAATGAGCTGCTGCGCGGCATGCGCCTGCGTGGCGTCGAGTACCGGCGTATCCAGGCCGGTCCAGCCTTCGGCCTGGGCTTCGCTGACAAACCTGGGCATGCCTGGTTCCACTTCCTGGCGGTCGGCAATGCAGTGCTGCGGATGGAGGACGGGACAACGTACGCACTGTCCGCCGGCAACGCCGTATTCATCTCCCACGGCGCAGCCCATCAACTGCTTTCACATACGGACGCGCCTGTTCAGGACATCGACCGTTTAGACGGCGCCCCCCTCGGTGACACCGTCAGCGCGGTGGAGACCGGAACCGATGCCGGCCCCACGCCGACCACCCTTTTGTTCAGCGGCTGCATGGAGTTTGAATTGGGCAGTATCCATGACCTTGGCCGGCTGATGCCGGGCCTGATGCTGATCGATGCCGGTGGCCAGCGTTACCCTGGGCTGGTGCCTATCCTGAGCACCATGGAACGCGAGGTCAGCGCCGCGCGTGTCGGCTTCGCCGGCATCCTCGCGCGTTTGGCCGACGTGGTGGCCGCCATGATCGTTCGTGGTTGGGTGGAGTGCGCCTGCGGCAATGCCTCTGGCCTGGTCGCCGCATTGCGCGATCCACGCTTGGCAAATGCGCTTCTCGCGCTCCATCAACAACCGGGGCGCGACTGGACCGTTGCGCAGCTGGCGGAGCAATGCAATACCTCGCGCTCGGTCTTCGCGGACCGTTTCCAGATGACGATTGGCATGGCCCCGCTGCGCTACGTCACCGAACTGCGGATGCGGCTTGCGAGCCAGTGGCTGACGCTCGATAGGCTGCCGATTGAAGAGGTGGCGCAGCGCTTGGGCTATACCTCTCAGGCTGCGTTCAGTCGCGCATTCAAACGCATCACGGGCAAGACGCCTGGATTGAGTCGTCAGTCGAGGCGGTCCGCTGTTTCGTGAAGTCGAGGCTTTGCGCTGTCGGGGGCATCTGGCAGCATCGGTCGAACCTAAAACATAAAAAAAGGACCGTAAAAAAGTGCCCAAGGGCACCAGGCTGCTTGGCGCGGTCATGCACCTGCAAGCATCAAGTCCAGATTCTGCACCGCCGCACCCGCGGCGCCCTTCCCTAGATTGTCAAACACCGCAGCCAGTAAAACCTGCCCGGTCTCATCATTCCCAAACACCGACAACCGCAAATCATCAGTCCCGTTAAGCGCCTGAGGATCAAGGGTCGTCAGCGTTTTAGCTTCCTGCATGGACATCACGTGTACATGGCGCGCATCGGCGTAGTGCTGCATCAGACACGCATGCAACTGCGCCGCACTCACGCCCGGCGCCAACAACCGGGTTTGCACAGGTATGGTCAGCACGATCCCTTGCCGAAAAGCGCCATAGGCCGGCACAAACATCGGCCGTTGCGTCATTCCGCTTTGCTGCTGAATCTCCGGAATATGCTTGTGTGCCAGCCCCAGCCCATAGACCTGAAACGCCGACGCCTGTGCTGCGCCCGCCCCTTCATGCTCTTGCACGCCGACCCGTCCTTTTCCGGAATAACCCGACACGGCATGAATGTTCATTGGGTAGTCCCTCGGTACCAATCCGGTCTCCAGCAACGGGCGCAGTAACCCGATCGCCCCCGTTGGATAGCAACCGGGGTTGCTGACCCGTCGCGCGGTGGCAATGCGTTGGGTCTGCTGCGGATTCATCTCCGCGAAACCATAGGTCCAGTCTGGATGGGTACGGTGCGCCGAACTCGCATCGATCACCCGAACGGCAGGGCTTTCGATGGACGCTACAGCCTCGCGCGCGGCTTGGTCGGGCAAGCACAAAATCGCGATGTCGCAGCGGTTGATGGCTTCGGCGCGACGTTGTGGGTCCTTGCGATACTCGGCGCTGAGGGTGAGCAGCCGCAGATCGCGGCGATCGCGCAGACGCTGATGGATTTGCAACCCGGTGGTGCCTTGGTCGCCATCGATGAATACAAGGGGACTTGCCATGGCATGCTCTCGAACATTGGAAATCAGGAGTTCCCATGTTCAGCGAAGCGCTAAGATAGGAAAAGTTGAATTTATAAACGCTGAAATTCAGTTTTTCTGAACAAGGAACCCCTCATGCGCGAAATCAGCCTGGACCGTCTGCGCACGTTGGTGGCGATTGCCGACCTGGGATCGTTTGCCGAGGCAGCGCGTGCGCTGCACCTGGCGTCACCCACTGTCAGCCTGCATATCGCCGACCTGGAGGCGCGGGTGGGCGGCAAGCTGTTGTCGCGCACTCGTGGGCGCGTTCAGCCTTCAGCGATAGGGCACACACTGGTGGAACGCGCGCGGCGCCTGTTGGCGGATGCGGAGCAGGCGCTTGAGGACGTGGAACGTCAGGTACAGGGACTGGCCGGGCGTGTGCGACTAGGCGCCTCCACCGGGGCCATCGCACAGTTGCTGCCCAACGCTTTGGAGACACTGAGCCAACGTCACCCCGCTATCGATGTGCAGGTCGCGGTGCTCACCTCCCAGGAAACCCTGAAGAAGCTTGCCGAGGGCTCGTTGGAGATCGGTCTGGTCGCGCTGCCGCAGCCGCCGGTGAAGGGCTTGCGGATCGAGCCGTGGCGACGGGACCCAGTCATGGCCTTCTTGCCGGCTCGCTGGGAATGCCCGGATACCGTGACGCCCGGTTGGCTGTCCGCTCAGCCGCTGATTTTGAATGACACCACCACTCGCCTTTCGCGCTTGACGTCGGAGTGGTTCGCCAGTGACGGTCGACAGCCTGTGCCGCGCATTCAACTGAACTACAACGATGCGATCAAGAGCCTGGTGGCGGCTGGATATGGGGCGACGTTGTTGCCCCATGAGGCTTCCACGCCATTGCCCGATACCAGGGTCGTCATGCGGCCATTAAAGCCCTTGTTGTGGCGTCAACTGGGGATTGCCCACCGCAGTCAGGACATCGAACGGCCTACGCAGCATGTGCTGGATGTGTTGTGGGAGTTGAGTGCGGAGTGATTTTTTCCAGGTATGAGGTATTCTGCGCGGCGTAAAAACACGATCCTGGCCTGCTTGTCACGGCCCCTCGAATGGTCCTTAAAGGCGGCGCATCAGGAGATTTGCATGTTGTTTGGACATCGGTTCGAGCGCACCGCACAGGATGACCTGCACATCCACTCGCGCAACCTGGTGCAGAGCGCATTCGTGCTGCTGACAGGCGTTCTTGCCTTCATCTTGCCGGTGGCGTTCGTCGTGTTTGTGATCGCAGATGGAGGCTCGCCTCTGACTGACCTGGATCCGCTGACTTCACTGCTGATCGTGCTCGGGCTGCTGCTGATTCCGGCCCTCGGCCTACTCCTGATGGTGTACACCGGCATCCGCGAAACCTTGCTGCTATCGCGACGCGACGGTGAAGGTCAGCGCCGCACCCGTAACTTTTTTGGGCGTCGCGAGCGTGTGCATTCGGTGTTTAGAATCGATACCCCTGAATGCCTCGAACTTCGTCGCCGCCAAGATGCTGAATCGGCCTACACCCAGCTGTGGCTGGTGATGCGCGATGGCACTGAGCACCGTCTGACAACCGACAACGTTCCGGTACTGCCGGGAAGTCAACGCACCGACGTGTGGCTGCGTGAGCTGGCCGATTATCTGAAAGTGGCAGTGCCCACCGAAGTCGTGGTGGGCTCGGCGGCGGGTGTGAAGGCAACCTACAGGCCTGCTCCAGCCCCAACCAGCGGTAAGGCGGTGAAGGAAGCCAGGCAGCGCAGAGCCAAGGGGCTCACGGCTGCCCATGAGTCCACCCAAAAACTAGGCACCCCGGCACGCGTCCTGCTCACTTTAATGGGTGTTTTCCTGGCACTGCTGGAGCTGAGTCACGTCATCGCCTTGGTACCCGCGCTGTTTAGCGGGCGGCTGCGCGTCGGTGGCTTTAGAGGCACCACCTTCTACTGGGCTGAGCAACCGCTCACCTTTTCATTCAACATGCTTGTAGGCATGGCCGAGGTGTTGATCATCGGGTTCATCGCCTGGGGCTGTTTGCGCATGGCGATCCGGGGCCGGATGAGTTCCAATCCCTGAGAGCGGTCAATTCGACCACCGCTCGGTCAGGAACGGTGAACAGGAAGCTGCTCCCTCAATATGGTAGACCCTCGGTTCTTCCGAAAAATATTCCTCCAGGCCCATCATGAACAGCCGATGGTCTTCACTCTCTTCAAAACCCGGCGTGTGATCCTCAAGTGAAGCCCAGCGCACTATCAGATTGAATTGCTGAGGGGTCTCAATCCCTTGCGCTAGCATGTGGCCGCCGTAACCCTTTGCGCGGGCAAGTAAAGGAGCGACCTCGTCAAATGCACGTCTGAACATTTCGATGCGTTCTTTGTGCACGGGGAGCAGAGCGATCTCATAAATCATGGCATTCCTCGAAAATGGCTTAAATGGTTAAAAGTACGCACTCACGGGATGAGCGATGGCTCGACGGCAATTGCGATTTTTCCTTGAACACCGTTGTTGGGACTCTCCAGCCGGGCATGGGCGAGCGCAATGTCGGCAAGCGAATAGACGGCGCCTACATGCGGCCGCAACTGACCTCTCGCGACCAACGTGCTCAACTCGTCGAGTTTGCCGCGGTTCTGTCTAGTGAAAACGAAGTGATAACTCGCGTTCTTGCCCCAGGCCTGAACAAGGTTTTGTGGCTGGGCAATGTCCACGATCGTGACTACGCGGCCAAGCTGTGCCAGCGCATCGGGGCTGCGCGACAATGTATTGCCGCCAATGGTGTCGAACACGACATCAACGCCGCGACCACCTGTTTCCCCCATGATGACGTCGACGTAATCCTCCTTTTCGTAGTCGATGACCACATCGGCCCCCAGACTTCGTGCGAACTCAGCGTTTGCCTCGCGCACGGTCGTGAACACCCTGGCTCCCATGGCTTTTGCCACCTGGATCGCCACATGACCGACACCTCCCGCACCGCCGTGTATCAATATGCTTTCCCCCACTCTGAGCGCCGCACGCACGATCAGCGCCTCCCATACCGTCCCGCCAACCAAGCTCAGGCTTGCCGCCTCAAGATGGCTTAGCGAGGAAGGCTTCTTCGCGATGATGCTTTCGGCAGCAACGTGGTACTCGGCATAACTGCCTGGCCCGTCAAATATTTGCGGGGTGTACCAGACTTCGTCTCCTGGCGCGAAGGCTGTCACACCTGGCCCAACTTCTTCGACAACGCCCGATACATCGTGGCCGGTAATGGCCGGCAGTTGCACCAGGTCGGGATAGTCGCCACGTCGAACCTGATAATCCAATGGGTTGATGGAGGTTGCGTGTACCCGGACCAGGACTTGTCCCGTGTGCGGCACAGGCTTGGGCACATCGCGGAGTTCGAACGATCCCGGCCCGCCAAATGATTTAAGTACCATCGCTTTCATTGTAAATCCTCGTATCGACAAAAAGGGATATCGAGATATCTCGATATCATGCGGTAAAAAAAACTACAGCTCTTTCCCTATGATCTCGGCAAGCGCGCTGATAGTGGCTTCATTCCGCTTGTAGTAAGTCCACTGACCGATGCGCCTGACTTCGACCAAACCCACACGTTGCAGCGTTGCAAGATAACCAGACACCGTTGACTGCGACAGGCCGATACCTTCCTGGATACTGCTGACGCAGACGCCCACCGTGAGAACGTCACCTTCGTCCTGCGGAGGGAAGTTCTTTGCGGGATCCTTCAAACCTTTCAAGATTTCAAGGCGTGTAGGGTTTGAGAGGGCTTTGAATATTTCGATCAATTCCATGGGCCGATCATATCGAGATTTACCGATATGTCAATACGAGACGTCAATGTGGTTCAGATGCCCGTCTGGACGACGCAAGACTGTCCCCTTGGAGCCATCCCCCACTCACATAACCCCGCAAGCAGCCTTTAAATGGCAGAATCCCCATCATCAATCGTTTCGGAGACCACCATGCTTCGCGTGTTTGAACAAAGACTCGACCCCTTCCCGCCTGACGAAGCACCACCGCCACCCGAAGGTCTGGCTCGGTTTCTTTGGGCCTGCACACGGGGCGCCCGCGGTTACATCCTTGCGTTTGCGCTGCTCAGCGCCGGTGTGTCGATCTACGAAGCCTGGCTGTTTTCCTTCCTCGGCCAGGTCGTGGATCTGCTCTCGACCTGGCAGGCCGGTGGTGAGGCGGCGGCGCAGGAAAGCCGCGTGCTGTGGGGCATGGGGATCGTCATGCTGGCCAGCATCGGGCTGGTGGCGTTGCGTACCATGGTGCAGCACCAGGTACTGGCGATCAATCTGCCGTTGCGGCTGCGTTGGGACTTCCACCGCCTGATGCTGCGACAAAGCCTGTCCTTTTTTTCCGACGAGTTCTCGGGTCGGGTCACCACCAAGGTGATGCAGACTGCACTGGCCGTGCGCGACGTGCTGTTCACCCTGATCGAGATCGCACCCGGCATCGGCGTGTACTTCATCGCGATCATCGCCTTGGCCGGCGGCTTCGCCCTGAAACTGATGCTGCCTTTCTTGGCCTGGATCGTGCTGTTCGGGCTGGCCATGTTCTACTTCGTGCCCCGCTTGGGGAAAGTCGGGCAGGAACAGGCCCATGCGCGCTCCTCGATGACCGGGCGTATCTCGGACGCCTACACCAACATCACGACCGTGAAGCTGTTCTCCCATTCCAACCGTGAAGCGCACTTCGCGCGCGCGGCCATGGAGGACTTCAAACAAACCGGCTTTCGCCAGATGCGCCTGGTCAGCCAGTTCGAAATCGTCAACCAAGCATTGGTAGTGGGGTTGATCATGGCTGCAGGCGGTTATGCCCTTTGGCTGTGGCATCAGGGCGACGTCGGTGCCGGTGCCGTAGCGGCGATTACTGCCATGGCATTGCGTATCAACGGCATGTCGCACTGGATCATGTGGCAAATGACCTCGCTGTTCGAGAACATCGGCACCGTGCAGGATGGCATGGCCACCCTTACCCGCGGCCCCAAGGTTCAGGATGCGCCGGACGCAGGGGTGCTGGTGACCTCCGGCGGAGCGGTCACCTTCGACAACGTGAGCTTCAACTACAATGGCGAACGTCAGGTGCTCGATGGCCTGAGCCTGGACATTCGCCCGGGCGAGAAAATCGGCCTGGTAGGCCGTTCCGGCGCGGGCAAATCCACGCTCATCAACCTGCTGCTGCGCTTCTATGATGTCGACAGTGGGCAGATCCGCATTGACGGGCAAGACATCGCTCACGTGACCCAAGACAGCCTGCGCAACGCCATCGGCATGGTCACCCAGGATACCTCCCTGCTGCACCGTTCCATTCGCGAAAACATCGCCTACGGTCGCCCCGATGCAAGCGACGCACAAATCCGCCGTGCCGCGGCCAATGCCCAGGCCGATGAGTTCATCAGCCAACTGAGCGACCGACAAGGTCACTCCGGCTACGACACCTTGGTGGGCGAGCGCGGCATCAAGTTGTCGGGCGGCCAGCGCCAACGCATCGCGATTGCCCGAGTGATGCTCAAGAACGCCCCGATCCTGCTCCTTGACGAGGCGACCAGCGCGCTGGATTCGGAAGTCGAAGTGGCCATCCAGGAAAGCCTCGATGAAATGATGCAGGGCAAGACCGTCATCGCCATCGCCCATCGGCTGTCCACGATTGCGGCGATGGATCGACTGATTGTCATGGATGATGGACGCATCATCGAACAGGGCACCCACACCGAATTGCTCGCCAAGAACGGTATCTATGCGCGGCTATGGCACCATCAGAGTGGCGGGTTTCTGGGTGAGGATCGGGGGGTGAGCGAGGCAATGGATCAGGTATGAGCGTGGATGGCCTGGGGTGATCTGCAAGTGGAATGCTCCTAACGTAAGTGAGAGCTGCCACGTTCGCTGCTAAACACCGGTACGTTAGGAAACCGGCGCACCCGAAGAGGCCCTGCGCACAGCCGCCATAAGAATTCGAGCAATAAAAATGCCCGCACTGAAGGCTTACTCGAGGTGGCGCTGTATATCGGCGGCGTCAAAGTGTGTCATTAACACGCTGCCGCAGCGTTTTCCCGAGTCAGACGTTCGATCATGTAATCCGGGGAATAGGCGTAGAGCGCTTCCTTGGGCAACGGCGAAAACGGGGAGCTGAGAAATTCGCCGAGGGTGGCTATGTCCCATTGATCCACTGCGCCGATCACAAAGATATTGCTCGGATGATAGAGCGGCGTGTCTTTGACAGAAGCGTTGTTGGTGATCAGTTTCTTGCCAAAGTAGGCGGCTTCAAGCGTTCGAAGCGTCAAGCCGGCTTGGTCTGGCTGGTTTATTTCAATCAAGACATCCGCCGCCAGCGACAGCTTCAGGTTGCTTTCATAGTCCAATAAGGTGTCGGTGTGGAAGCGTGTATCGGGCGTCGAGGTGTTATCCCGCACAATACGGAAATCAACTTTGCAACCATGCTGTTCAAGTATACCGGCGAGCCCGTCCAGCAGGGCGGAGCGTCCCTTGTCACGTCCCAGGAAGAAACAGTGCTGTTGGGTAACAGCTTTACGCGCTTGCGCCGTCAGCCGCTCGGCTTCTGCAAAGCCCAGTGGAAAAAACTGATTCAGGTGCTGCATGCCGAGAAGTCGGCATTGGGATTGATCGAAACTATAGATCCGGTCGAAGAGTGGGGTCATTTCTTCAACGAAAGCAACATCCACAAGATCACGAACCAACAGGATCTTGCGTCCCGGAAACACGCTGACGATCGAAGGCAAGACATTGCGCCTCACCTGTCCTTCGTTACAGATCAGTATATCCGAGCGATCAAACCCCCTGGCCGCGCAGTACATACGCCCGATCCACGACACGAGACGATCCTGCACGCTCTCGGCCTTGCTGAAGCCGGTAGCAACGCGATGCAGACGCTTGAGCAGCTTTGGCACTTCCAGTCTGCTGACATCGTAATGGTCTGCCAGATACTTGATGAAATGCCGCTCGTACTGAGCCGTCCAACCAAGAAAAAACGTACTCAACGTGTATTCCCTGAAAACTGACTGCGCCTGAACCTTAGGCGATGGAGAGCGAAAGTATCGCAGGCATCGTTCGCGAACTCGAGATCTATAACAGTCATCGGGCTGTCGCAGGTGCGTTCAGTGTCACCACCGTGAGGTGCTGGCGCTTCAATAGGGTTCTTTAGCTGGCGCGTCCTCGGGCCGTCCACCCACTCAGGCCTAGGGCTAACTGAAGCGGTTCCGGTTAATTTCGTCTCGCTACAAAATCAACGGCCCGACAACTCGCTGGACAAAAACACCTCTACAGCCAGCACATGAAAAGCAGGATTCCCCGACAAAAACCACCTCCACACTATCGACTACAGCCCCCTTTTCATACTCAATATCAAGCATCACATCCGAGCCAATGGAACGGACCTTCATCAAGCCAGACAACAATTTAGCGATTAGGCGAGTCGCCGCGTATCGATAATATCTACCCCCGCCGTGAAACGGCGAAACGCATTCTGACCGAGCTAGTATTTCTGTAATAGATTGGGATCATTCGCGCCCTCGGGGACGTACGTACTCCCCTGCCCCACGTAAAAATCATTGGGCTTGGCCGCCTCGGCATAAGCTTCGATTTCATTGAGACTCATGCTCGGATCCGCCTCAAGAGCCGCCTTGAAATTTTGTGTCGTCGTTATTGAACGTTCCCAATTAAGTTGACTTTCTTCTGAAACCTGTCCAGAAGGAGCTAACGTCTTGATGCAGTTTTCCCCACACCTCTCTCCAGCGACAATATCCTTCCAGTGCGGCCCAAAAGTAAAGACGGCAAAGTACATTGTTTTCGCCTTGACTTTATCAATACCCAGATCAATGAGCGCGTAATAAAACATCCGATGCGTTTCAACCCACGACCGAACCCGATTCTCTTTATAGCAATAGTGATCGTGAACAATTGCCGCTTTCAAGAAAGACGCGTCGTACGCATCGCCTATTATAGGTTGCGCCCATTTTGGGATCGATGCGCCATCCGTTGTCCCTGACTCGTGATTGCCGGCTTTCCAAACATCGGTTTGCCAAACCAAGCCATTTGGCGATTTGAACGTAAGCATCGATCCCAACTGACACTTTCGCTCCTTGGTCAATTGGCAACCGTCAGGGAGCAATATTAGCTCTCCTGTAAACTGACTCGCAAAAAGTATATTTGCGACCCCCATTAACAGCACCATAAGCGCTATAGCCCTACGCATACCGCCCTCTCCTTGTCGATATAACAATTAGCCAACTCAAATCACTTCTCGTGGAGCGAATAGCTGCGAGCTTCACTTACATCATGGGCTGCCAGTTGACTATAGCCGTCAATTTTCCAGGCAGATCCTGACTTCAAATGACTCAACCAATTAATACAACAGATGCCATAATTCAAGGCTGCTCATACCAGAGACGGATCAATGACCACCGAACGCTACGACCAACTCGCCATCTTCGCCGCCGTCGCCCAGGAGCGCAGCTTCACCCGCGCAGCGGCCAAGCTGAGCATGTCGCAACCGGCGCTGAGCCGGGCGATGCGTCAGTTGGAGGAGCGACTGGGGGTCAGGTTGTTGTCGCGAACGACGCGCAGTGTCGCCCCGACCGAAGCAGGCGAACACCTGCTGCGGGTGGTCGCTCCGCGGTTCGAAGAGATCGATAACGAGATGGCGATGCTCAGCGAGTTTCGCGATAAGCCGGCGGGTAAGTTGCGCATCACCGCGGGTGAGCACTCCGCGATCACGATCCTGCAATCCGTGCTCGCCAGGCTGTTGCCGGACAATCCCGATCTCAATATCGAAATCATCGTCGACTATGGGTTTACCGATATCGTCGCGGAGGGTTTCGACGCCGGTGTGCGGCTGGGTCCACAGGTCGCCAAGGATATGATCGCCATGCGTATCGGCCCTGACATGCGCATGGCGGTTGTGGGCTCGCCGGCGTATTTCGGCCGATATCCCAAGCCAGTCATCCCGGAAGACCTCACGGCGCACAATTGCATCAACCTGCGCATGCCGACCCATGGTGGTCTCTATGTCTGGGAGTTCGAGAAACATGGGCAGGAATTGAAAGTCCGGGTGGAAGGCCAGTTGGTGTTCAACACCATCGCGATGCGCCTGGAGGCCGCGCTTCAAGGGTTGGGACTGGCCTTCATGCCGGAGGACCTGGTGCAGGATGCCGTGGCGCAAGGCCGGTTGATTCGGGTGCTGGAAGATTGGTGCGAGCCGTTTTCCGGCTACCACCTCTACTATCCAAGTCGCCGCCAAAGTTCACCGGCCTTCACGCTGCTGCGCGAAGCCTTGCGCTACGAGGGTTGACTGGCCTGGACGGTGTCCAATGCTTCGGCAGCGCGCTTGGCTGCGGCGACGTCGCCCTGCCCGCTCAGTAGCTGGATCAGTTGCCGCAACTGCGCAGCGCTCAAGCCAACGCGCAGGCTGGCGGCCATGTGCGAGCGCAGTTGTGACTCCACGCCGGGGGTGACCGCCAGCGCGGCGACCGTCGCCAGCTCACGGCTTTGCCAGTCCAGGTTGTCACGCTCGAAAATGTCGCCGAACAGGTGCGTCTGCAAGTACTGGTTGATGACCGGGACAAAGTCGAACAACGGCCCCTGGACGGGCGCACCGGCAATGCGTGTCTGATTGGCCTTGCCCGCCGCCAGCAGCGCATCACCGGTGGGAATCAGGCGAGTGGGCGCACGACCCGGGTCGTCCTGGACGCCGCGTTGCTTGCGGGCCTCGACCACTTTCATCAATTCGCCGAGGGCGTTGAGGCTGCGAGGGAAACCGTTGTAGGCGTAGAGCTGCACCAGGACTTCCTTCGCCTCGCTGACCGTGAGGCCCGCATCCGGCCCTTGATTCAAGGCCGTATTGAGGCCGGGCATGTTGCTCGTCGCCATGGTGGCGGCAATCAACGGGATGGCTTGCTGCTTGGCCGATAGGGTTTGCGAAACCGCCACGGCCTCCGGTTTGGTCGATGGCGTCGGCCCCCCAGCGGCGCCGTATTGTTCTTCGCTGACCTTCTCCATCCACTCCACGTTTTTGCCCTCCACCGTGCCCGTCACGGCCAGGTGGGTCATGGCGCTCGTCGGTGCGGCGCCATGCCAATGCTTGACGCCTGGTGGGCAGACGATCACGTCGCCCGGAAGAATCTGCTGCACGGGCTTGCCCCATTCCTGCGTCAGGCCGACACCGGAAATCACCACCAAGCGTTGTCCGGCGGCATGGGTATGCCAGGCCGAACGCGCGCCCGGTTCGAAGCTGACGTAGGCGCCAGCGGCATTGTCTTCATCGGTGGCGGGGAACAACGGATCAATCCGCACTCGCCCGGTGAAAGAGTCCGCCGGGCCTGTGACCGCTGCCTGGCTCCCGGCCCGGCTGATCTGCTGCGAAGCCCGGGATTCGCTGGCGCTTTGTGTACTGGCGGCGTCGGCAAAAGGCGCCGCCGCGCATAACGCAAAACAGAGGCTACCCGCCTTGGCTGCGGCGGGGACTTTCGGCGGAGTCGAACGCAGAGTCATTTGGCTTTTCTCTCGATTGATAGCGTAGAAAAGCCAAATTACCCTTGTCGCATTAATCGATAAACCATGCCAATTACATAGCACTCATACCGCAATCGCATAAATCCGATTTACTTGATCTCGACCAACCGCAGTGCCTGTGATCCGTCCAAAGACAGGTGAATGACGGCGGCTCTGCTTGGGAAATTCGGCGCGTCCTCGTCGGTATTCTCCATCACGGGAATGTCGATCAGGGTCTGCTCACCGGTCGGGTCGCTGACCAGCTTGGCATCCAGTTTGTCGATGGCCCGCCAGCTGTCGCCACCGATGCGCATCACGTCCAACAGGCTGTAGTGCGGCACGCCGTCTTCGTTCTCTTCGGGCGTGAAGGCCGCCAGGTATTGGCTGTAATTGTTGCCCATACCAAACCCTTCGATAGTGAAGACCGCGAGGGTGACCTGGCTGTCCTCGCCGGTGTCCAGCGTCTGCACCAACGTCGCTTCCGGGTAGCCGGTGGCATAGCTGTCCTTGATGAGCGCGACCAGGTGCCCGATCTGTTCTTCCAGGGCTTTCGGAACGGGTTTCGACTCAGCGGCGTGAGTCAGGGTGCAGGTGAAAAACAAGGCAGCGGTCAGCAGGCGCAATTTCATGAAAATGAATGTCCAGGGCGTCGGGAGGTCAGCGCACGAGGATAGCGGTTGGCAAGGGACTTGGTAGCCCCTTGTTGATAGGTTTTGTGCTGGGGTGCACAACCTTGCTCGCGAAAGCGGTGGGTCAGTTCGCATCGATGTTGGATACCTGACCACGCGGTGCTTCAAGTCATTGATGCACTGGCAGCAGCCTGCGCGAACCCCCGCCGCAGGTCCTCGATCAACACCTCGACGTCCTCCAATCCGACGTGCAAGCGTACCACCGGATTCAACGCCCGATCCTCGGCACTTTGCCGATCCCGAGTATCGGCAACGGTCACCAGACTCTCAAATCCGCCCCAGGACGCACCCAACCCAAACACCTGCAATGCGTCGATGAATCGCTCCAGATAAGCGTCGTCATGTTCGCGAAGCTCAAAGGACAGCAACCCATTGCTGCCCTTGAAATCCCGCTGCCACAACCCGTGGCCGGGATGCCCGGCCAGCGCGGGATGGAAGACCCGCTTCACCTGCGGTTGTGCCTGCAGCCAATGGGCGATTTCCAGGGCCTGGCGCTCATGCGTGTCCAGGCGTGGCGCGAGGGTGCGCGCGCCACGCAGGACCAGGTAGGCGTCGTCGGGGCTGACGGTGTTGCCGAAGGTGTCGCTCATGGCCGCCAGTGCCGGCCAAGCCTCCTGACGCGTGCAAACACTGCCCATGACCACGTCGCTGTGGCCGCTCAGGTATTTGGTCAGGGCCATGATCGAAATGTCCGCACCCAATGTCAGCGGGCGGTACAGCACGCCCGAACCCCAGGTGTTGTCCACTGCCAGCAGGATGCCGCGCGGCTTGCAGAGTGCGGCGATGGCCGGCAAGTCGCAGAGCTCGTACAGCAATGAGCCGGGCACTTCGGTGTAGACCATTTTGGTGTTGGCTTGCAGCCGTCCGGGCAGGTCGCTGCCGTCGGGGGCGAAGTAGTCGACTTGTATACCGAAGGCTTCGAGGAAGTCCCGGGCCACACGCCGGACCGGGGCGTACACCGCATCGGTGATCAGCACATGATCGCCAGGCCGCAGGTAGGCCAGGAAGGTTTGCGCCACGGCAGCCAACCCGGTGCCGAAGAGTAGAGTGCGGTAGCCGCCCTCCAATTCCGTGACGAGGTCTTCCAGGGCGAAGGCCGTCGGATTGCCCCGGGCGCCATAACTCAGGACTCGCTCGCTGTCGCGCCGGGAACGGGCGTCACGCATCTGGGCCAGGTTGTCGAACAGCACCGTGCTCAGGCGGCTGACCGGTACGTTGACGGGCCTGGCGCCGGCGCCCTTTCCGGCGCGCGCGCCATGGACCAGACGGGTACGCAGCCGCTCATCGACAGTGCTTTGAGGCTGTCCGTGCAAAGGCTTGAGGCTGGCGATCTCCTCCTCGCTCATTTGCGCCAGCAGACCGATTTCCCATGCCAGGTATTGGCGCGCCGCGTCCTTGTTGCCAGCGTGACGGTCGTGGGTGAAAAACAGGAAATCGATGCACTGTGCATCCGGCAATGTATCGGCGCCTGCTTGCAGCGTCAGGCCCGCCGAGCGCCAGGCATCTGGACCGCCGTCCAGCAAACAGACCTTCGCGTGAGGCAGCTCCAATGCCGCCAGGGCCGCGAGTCTGGCGTCATCGGCCACCAGCACCAGCGGTCGTTGCTCACCCGCCAGAGCACCGGCCAATAGTGGACGGATCGACCAACGCGCCCCGGCGATATGACCTTGGCGATACGCCCGGCTCGAACGCAGGTCGATCAAGGCCACTGCGTCATCCTTCAGGGCATCGGCCAAGGCCTGCACGCTGATCAGCGACAGCTTGCCAGGCGCGACGGCGGCTGGAACCGCTAATGCCAGGTCACTGCCCAACCCACCGGACAACACAAAGGCCTCGTGCCCCAGCTGCCGCAGCCAACTGGCGATGATCGGTGCGCGCACGCCGTCGTTGTCGAACAGCACCACCCGCGCCTGGCGCACGCCCACGTACAGATCGGTGGATTGAATCAACTGCCCGCCCGGCGTGTGTTGAGCGCCAGGGAGCGTGCCGGCGGCAAATTCCTCGGCGGTGCGCACGTCGCAGAGGAACAGACTGCGCCCGGCGTCCGCAGCCCACCGCTCGACCTGGGCCGCCCCGACGGTAGGCGCACCGGCCTGTTCGGCCAGTCGTGCCGCCGCCAAGCGCTGCCCCGCCAGCGTGCTGCTCGATACCTCATCGGCATAGCGACGCTCGCTGCCGTGTTCCAGTTGAAGATCTTCCAGGTGCCAGCCTTGCGTACCGTTTTCCAAGGCATAGATCGGGTTTTTCAAGCCCAGGTCGATCAACGTCTGGGCACCAATGATGCTGCGGGTCCGGCCAGCGCAATTGACCACGATGGGAGTCTGCTCGTCCGGCACCAGGTCGTGCACGCGGTAACCCAGTTCGCCATTGGGACAACAGATCGAACCGGGAATGGTCATCTTGCGATACTCGTCCAACGGTCGGCCGTCGAGGATCACCAGCGGCTCACCCCGGGCCTGCCATTGCGCCAATTGGCGGGCGCTGACGTGAGGCGTGTGCCGGACCGCCTCCACCTGTTCGCCAAAGGCTTTGGACGGTACGTGCACACCGGCAAACAGCTGATAGCCGGCGGCCTGCCAACCCTCGGCGCCGCCCTCCAGGATGTGCACATTGGCATAGCCCAGTGCTTGCAGGCGTTGCGCCGCACGGGCCGCCAGCTCCCCGCCATCCTGATCATGGAGCACCAACCGCACCTGGAGGTTCGGCGCCAGCCGCCGCACTTCCAACTCCAAACGGCTATAGGGCAGGTTCACCCCGAAAAACAGATGGGCTTCGCCATATTGGCCGTGCTCGCGCACATCAAACAGGGCGATTTCCTGCCCGTCGAACAACCACTGCTGCAGTTGCTGGGGAGTTAAGGTCTGGCTCATGGGAGTCCCGCTGGAAAAATGGAGTGACTGGAACGCAAGGTGGTGTCAGTGGGCATAGGCCTTGATCGACGGGGCCATTTGCGAGGCGTTGTAATTGAGAATCCGCCCGTCGGCTTCGACGCCGTAACGGCCGTTGAGCGATTCCAGCGGCAAGCCGTAGAGATGGAAATGCAGGGTCGGTTGCGCGCCTGCGACTCGAATGCCATGCAGATCCTCGCCCAGGAACGCGATGGATGTGCCGGGCTGCACGATCACCTCTTTATCCAGGTGCAAGGTGGTATATCCCGGTTCGCGACCTTCGTCATCGCGCCGATAGACGTAGTTGATTTCCTGGCCTTCAATGGCGCTGATGATGGCCCAGGTCTCGTGGTTGTGAGGGATGGTGCTTTTGCCCGGTAGCAGCGAGTTCAGGTAGAGCGTCGGGGTATCACCGTCGTCATTGAGGCGATAGCGAAACGCGGTGCTGCCCTGCCCCGGCTCCGGCGCAGGAAAGGCCTCGAAGTTGAACAGGTCGCGGCGCTCGGCCAGGGCTTCCAGCAGCACGACAATCTGCTTGAGCGCGGATCGGTCGACGCCACGCTGATGGATGACGCGCACTTCCTTGAGGAAGTCCTCGATGACATCGGCACGGTTAGAGGTGTTCATGGCAGGCTCCTTTTAGACGGACAGGCTGTAGCGACTCAGGTTGGTCAACAGGTAAGGATCATTGGCGATGGGCGGCCGTCGCCCCGGGTCACCCAAGGCATGGCGCAGAAACTCCCGGGTGCGCTCGCTGGTGGGGTGCTGGAAAATCCGCGCGGCGCTACCGTGCTCGACAATCACGCCGTTCTCGGTGAAATAGACGACATCGCTGATCTCCTCGGCGAAACGCATTTCGTGAGTCACCAGCACACAGGTCATGCCCTCTTCGGTCAGCTCGCGGATCACTGTCAGCACCTCGCCGACGGTTTCCGGATCCAGGGCCGAGGTCACTTCATCGAACAGGATCAGCTCAGGACGCATCGCCAGGGCGCGGGCAATCGCCACCCGTTGTTGCTGGCCGCCCGAGAGCTGCCCCGGATAGGCATCGGCCTTGTGCTCCATGCGCACCTTGGCGAGCAAGGCGCGGGCGTCTTTCTCGGCGTCGGCCCGATTGCGCCCCAGGACCTTGCGCGGCGCAATCACCAGGTTCTCCAGCACCGACAGATGCGGGAACAGGTTGTACTGCTGGAACACAAACCCCACGCGCTTGCGCAGCTCGATGCGCTGGGCTTCCTGGGCCAGGGTGTGAACCTCGGTGGCCCCGACGCGAATGCTGCCCCGCTGGGGCTGCAACAGGCCGGTGATGCAACGCAGGATCGTCGATTTCCCCGAGCCGGACGGACCGATGATCGACACGGCCTCGCCACGGCGCACATCCAGGTCAATGCCCTTGAGCACCGGGTTGCTGCCGAACGACAAGTGCAGGTCGCGCAGGCTGACCAGGGGTTCGGCGACGGTTTCAGTAGAAGGCATAACGTCGCTCCAGGTATTGGGTAAGGCGGGAAATCGGGTAGCAATAGGCAAAGAACAGCACCAGCAGGCTCAGGTAGATCACCACGGTGAAGCCCGTCAGGTTCACCGTGTTGCTGGCGATCTGCGCGGTGTCGATCACGTCGTGCACGCCCACCAGGGAAGCCAGCGCGGTGCCCATGGTGATCACCGCGTAGAGGTTCATCCACGGCGGCAACATGCGCTTGAAGCACTGGGGCAGGATAATCGAGCGAAAAATCTGCCCACGGGTGAACGCCAGGGAACGCGCCGCCTCCCATTGGGTGCTGGGGATCGAGGCGATGGCGCCACGGAAGATTTCCGCGACATTGGCGCTGGCCGGCAAGGCCAGGCCGAGGGTGACCTTGACCCAGTCGGGGAACGCGACATAGGCACTGCCAATACGAACCTCGAACGGGAACACATACGTGGTGAAATAGATCAGCACCAGCCAGGGTGCATTGCGGAAGACCTGCACCCAGATCCGCGCCGGCCAGCGCAGCAAGCGCAGGGGCGAGAGCACCATGGCGCCGACCAACAGCCCCGCCACAGAACCCAGCCCAATGGCCAGCAGGCTGATGAGAATGTTCTGGCCGAACCCTGCGGCCAGGGCCGGCGACCATTGCAGCAAGGCCTTGAACACCGGGCTGTGGGGGGCGACGTACACCAGCCAGGACAACGTCGCCAGCCCCAGCAACACCTTGCCGAAATGTCGCCGCGGCCAGGCCAGGGGCGCGATGACGGACGAATCAATGGCCATAGCCGGGCATCCTCAGGCGCGCTTCGAGGTAGCGCCCCACGCAGTTGACGGTGAAACTCAGCAGGCCGAAAAACCCCAGGATCAGGATCATCAACTCCAGCACGTTGTCGCTCTGGGTCCAGATCATGATGGCCGCGTAGGTGATGTCGCCCACGGCGATGGCCGAGGCCACGGCGGTCATTTTCACCAGGTCGATCAGGTTGTTGATCAGCGCCGGCAAGGCAAAACGCAGGGCCAGGGGCAACTGCACGTTCCATAACAATTGGCGGCTGTTGAAGGCCAGCGAACTGGCCGCCTCCATTGTCACCGTAGGCACCGCTTCGATACCGGCCCGCAGCGCCTCGGCATGGAACGCGCCCTTGTGCAACGAGATCACGATCACCACCCAGGCGAAGGGGGTCAGCGGGTTGGCCGCGCCGACGGCCTCGGTCAGCAGCATGTTCAGCACCAGGAAGGCGCAATACAGCTGCACCAGGGTCGGCGTGTTGCGGGTGACTTCGACAAACACTCGCGCAGGCCGTGCGAGCCAGGTCTTGCCCGAGGTCAACAGCGCCGCCAGGCCGACGCCCGCCAGCAGGCTGCCGACGATGGTCAGCAGGCACAACAACACCGTGGTCAACGCGCCCTGCTCCAACGTGCCGCGCTGATAAGCATCGAGCAGAAAGTTGTAGTTGAGTCCGAACTCGGCGCTCCAATGGACGAATTGCTCCAGCCAGTGGCTCATGGCTCGCCCCTCAATTGGCCGCAGGCGTGGGCAATACGGCGGCCCGCTTCGACGACGGTTCCGGTCGCCGTGGCGATGGACAGGCGAAACCACGGCGACAAGCCATAAGCGCTGCCCGCGACGCCAGCAACGCCCTCGTCCAGCAGGTACGCAACGACATCGGCATCGTGTTCCAGCCGCTGACCGTCCGGGCGATAGCGCCCCAACAACCCGACGCAGCACACAAAGACAAAAAAACCACCCTGAGGCTCGAGGACGTCAAGACCCTCGACATTGCGCAAGGTGTTCATCAGCAGATCACGGCGCTGACGATAGGCCGCGACCTGTTCCGGCAAGAAACCCAGCCCACCTTCGAACGCCGCCAACGCCGCCGCCTGGCCAACCGAGGACGCCCCGGAGGTGGATTGCGATTGCACCACCGTCATGGCATCGGTCAGTGCTTGCGGCCCGGCCCCGAAACCGATGCGCCAGCCGGTCATCGCATAGGTTTTCGACACCCCGCCCACCAGCAGGCAGCGCGATTGCAAATCCGGCGCGACGTTGAGCAGGTTCAGGGGTGCACGCCCGTCGAAACGAATGTGCTCGTAGAGCTCATCCAGCAGAATCAACACGTGGGCATGTCGCCGCAGCACCTGGGCCAAGCCTTGCAGTTCGGTCTCGCTGTAGACCGCGCCACTGGGGTTGCCGGGACTGTTGAGGATCAACCAGCGCGTGCGCTCGCCGATGTGTCGCTCCAGTTGTCGAGGCGTGAGCTTGCAGCCTTGGTCCAGCCCACATTCGATGAACACCGGCTCCCCCCCGTTGAAGCGCACGCTGTCCGGGAAGGACGGCCAGTACGGTGTTGGTACCAGCACTTCGTCGCCGTCGTCGAGGGTCGCGGCGAAGGCATTGAAGATGATCTGTTTCGCACCGTTGGCAATCACAATGGATGCCAGCGGATAGTCCAGTTGGTTTTCCCTGTGCAGCTTGCGTTGCACCGCCACACGCAAGGCCTTCACGCCCGGCGTCGGCGTGTACTTGGTGGCGCCGGCGGCAATGGCGGCATAGGCGGCTTGCTTGATGTGCGCCGGCGTATCGAAATCCGGCTCACCGGTGGTCAGGTCGAGAATGTCGCGACCGGTTTCACGCAGGGCCGTGGCCCGGGACTTGGCGGCGGCATTGGCGGACAGCGAGACACGCTGCACGCGCTTGGACAGGTAAAGCGTCATGGCTGCGTTTGCTCCAGGACCTTGCCCGGATTGAGCAGATTGCGCGGATCCAGCGCCTGCTTGATCCGGTGCATCAGGTCCAGTTCCACCGCACTTTTGTAGCGCCCCAGCTCATTCACCTTGCGCTGGCCGATCCCGTGTTCGGCACTGATCGAACCGCCGTGGGCATGGGCGCTGTCGTGGACCAGTCGGCTGAGGGCGGCGTAATGGGCCATGTGCGTGTCGACCGTGGAGTCCAGCGGATGGGCGACGTTGTAATGCAGGTTGCCATCACCCAGGTGCCCGAAGGTGTAATGCCGCACGCCGGGAAATTGCGCCTGCAACAACGCGTCGGTATGGGCAACGAACGCCACGACTTGGGAAATCGGCACGGAGATGTCGTGCTTCATGTTGCGACCGGCACGCTTTTGCGCCTCGCTCATGTTTTCCCGCAGCCGCCAGAACGCCTGGCTCTGGACGAGGTTTTCCGCGATCAGCGCATCGGCCAGCAGGTGCTGCTCGAAGGCTTCTCCCAACACCTGTTCGAAGACTTCCCGTGCATGGCTTTCACTGTGGTTATCGGACAGTTCCAACAGCGCGAACCAAGGCTGGCGAGCACTGGCGAAGGGGCGCGGACCGTCGGGAAACTGCTCGCGCAATAGCGCAAGACACTCGGCACTGAGCAACTCGAAGGCCGTCAGGCTGGCACCAAAACCGGCGCGGGCATGGGACAGCAAGGCCACTGCCTGCTCCAGGGAGTCGAACGCCAGAAGCGCGGTGGCCTGGGCCTTTGGCAGCGGAAACAGCTTCAGGGTCGCGGCGGTGATAATGCCGAGCGTGCCTTCGCTGCCGATAAACAGGTCCCGCAGATCGTAGCCGGTATTGTCCTTGCGCAAGCCGCGCAGGCCATCCCAGATTCCCCCCTGGGCGGTCACGACTTCCAGGCCCAGGGTCAATTCGCGGGTATTGCCATAGCGCAGCACCGCGGTGCCGCCGGCATTGGTCCCCAGGTTGCCGCCGAGGGTGCAACTGCCTTCGGCGCCAAGGCTCAAAGGGAACAAGCGGCCGGCCGCGCGGGCAACGGCCTGGACGGTTTGCAGGATGCAACCCGCCTCGACGGTCAGGGTGTCGTTGTCGGTGTCCACGGCGCGAACCCGATTCATTCGGTCGAGCAACAGCAACACGGCACGGCCGCTGGCGTCCGGGGTAGCGCCGCCCATCAGCCCGGTGTTGCCGCCCTGCACCACCACCGGGGTATCGGTCGCGGCGCAAGCCCGGACCACCGCAGCGACCTCTTCGGTACTGGCCGGGTGTACCGCGGCAATCACCTGGCCGACGTAACGGCCCTGTTTGTCGGTCAGGTACGGCGCGGCGTCTTCAGTGCCCTGCACATGCTTGGCGCCGACCAGTGCCTGCAACGTCAAAAACAACGACTGGCTCATGGTTGTGCGGCCAGGGGCGCAGCATTGCTGTACTTGGCATGCAGATCACGCAGGGCCTGGGACGGTGCCATGCCGGTGCGTTCGCCCAGTTCGATCAGCCAGCCGCTGCGGTGCCAGTCGCGCACGATGGCATCGAGTTTGGCCTGGGTGTCATGCTCGCCCTTGCGCAGCCAGATCACCGAATTCGATGGGATCAGATCCCCCGGCAGCGGGATTTCATAGCCGGCCCATTCGGCTTCGCTCAACAGCGCGTGCAGGGTCGGGCTCACATGGACCGCTGCCACGCAGCCATTGCCGCGCAACGACAACAGCGACTCGGACTGGCTGCGAAAGGCCTTGATCTGTGCGCCGTAGGTTTCTTGCAGGGGCTTGATGAAGTTGCTGCCCTGGGACACGCATACCGGTCTGCCTTTAAGGTCGGCCCATTGGCTGATGCCGGAGCCCTTGCGAATCAACGCCGCGCCACCGACCTCTTCATAAGGCGTCGGCACGTAGTCGAGCATCTCGCCGCGCTCTTCGGTGAACTGCATGTTGGCGATCAGAATGTCGACCTTGCCCTGTTGCAGGAATTGCACGCGGTTGGGTGCCAGCACCGACACGGTCTGGGTCTCCACGCCCAGCGCCTTACCGATGCCCTGGGCCAACTCGACGTTGTAGCCCAGGTGCTCACCGGTCTTGGGGTCGATGGTGCCGAACGGCGCACCGCTGAGCATCACCCCGACGCTGATGGCATGCCGTTGCTCGATCCGGGCCAGCGTGGCATCGGCCTGGGCCAGGTTGGCCGCGCAACCGATGGACCACGCCAGGCACAGGCTGACCAGGGTTCGTGGGGCGAAAAATGCAGTCATGGGCGATTACCTTGAGCGTCGGTCGTTGAAGAGAGAAAGCAGGCGCGACGATCCTCAGGCGCCGTTGGCCTGGAACTGTTTCTGCAACTCCACCAGGGCCGGTGACGCCGGGGTGATGCGGTTACGGGTCTGGGCCTCGATCAGCCAGCCGCTGCGGTGCAATTGCTGGATGATCGGGTCGAGCCTGGCCTGGGTATCGCTTTCACCCTTGCGCGTCCAGATCACCGAGGGCGCCGGGTTCAGCTCCGGGCTCAGGGCGCGGTAGCCCTGCCATTCGGCGTTGTCGGCAATCAGTGGATTGATCAGCGTGGCGTCGTGCACCGCCGCAACACAGTTATTGCCACGCAGTGCCAGGAGTGATTCCGAGGAGCTCTTGAAGGCTTTGATCTGGACACCCAACTCGGTGAGCGGCTTGATGTAGCTGCTGCCCTGGGAGGTGCACACCGGTTGATTCTTCAGGTCTTCCCAGCGACTGATCGTGCTGTCCTTGAGCACCGCTGCAGTACCACCGACGCGGTAGAACGGCGTGGGTACGAACCCGAGGATTTCACCGCGCTCGGCGGTCCACTCCATGTTGGCAATCAGCACATCGACTTTGCCCTGCTGCAAGAACTGCACGCGGTTGGCCGGCAATACCGGCACCAGTTGCACCTCGGCGCCCAGTTGCCGGCCCAATTCCTGGGCGAGGTCGACGTTCAAACCGCGCGGTTTCTGAGTGGCGGGGTCGATGCCGCCGAACGGACCACCGGACAGCAGCACACCGACCACCAATTCGTGGCGTTGCTCGATCTTGTCCAGAGTGGCATCGGCCCGGGCGATGTTGACGGTCGACAATGCAATCAAGGCGCCCAGCATGACAGGCAGCAATCGTTTTACGGGTGAGCGCTCAAGCAACATGAATTTCCCCTCATGGATGGCCGGCGTCCCCCCGGCCTGATGAGTGGGCATCCTAGGTAGCGCTTGGAGGCAAAGGAAATTCAAATATCTAATATCGTTATAACTTCAAGGGTTTGGTTTCCAGGCGAAAAACTTATAACCGCTGTTTTACTGGCTTACAGCAATCCACCAGCAGAATCGCCCCCCTAAACCCATAAAAAACTGTAATGTTTAGGTTTGCACCCTTGATATGAAGCCACCGCCATGTCGACCCTCGATCTCGAATTACTGCGCACCTTCATCGCCGTGGTCGATCACCACAGCTTCGCCGAGGCGGGCGCCCAACTGTCCCGCACGCAATCGTCGGTGACCCAGCACATGCAACGCCTGGAACAGCAGGTCGGGGTGAGCCTGTTCGAAAAGCGCGGACGGCAAAAACAACTGACGGAAGCGGGCCAGCAACTGCTGCGGCACGCGCGGCAGATGCTGTCGCTCAACGACGATGTCCTCAGTTCCCTGCGCGAAAGCAGCCTCAGCGGCGTGCTGCGCATCGGTTCGCCCCACGACATCGCCGACACCATCCTGCCACCAATCCTCAGCCACATCGCCCGCTCGGCCCCGCGCTTGCGCCTGGAAATCGATGTCGGGCGCAGCCCGTTCCTGATGGACGACCTGCATCGGGGCAAGGTCGACATGATCATTTCCACCCGTCAGGATCCGAGCCTTGAAGGCTTCGCCTTGCGCACCTCGCCGGTGTGGTGGATCTGCTCGGCTCAGTACCTGCACAACCCCGGCGAACCGTTGCCGCTGATCCTGGTGGACGAGCCCAGCATCTATCGCCGCTATGCCCTCGAGGCGCTCGAACGCGCCAAGATTCCCTGGCGCCAGGCCTACCTGGCCTCGAACCTGATCGGCATCAAGGCCGCGACCCGCGCGGGCCTGGGCGTTACCCCACGCAGTATGGAAATGCTCGGCCCGGACATGCGGGTATTGGGAGAAAACGATGGGTTACCGCGGCTGCCGGACGTGACTTACCACTTGTGGATTCGACCCAATACCGTCAATCCATTGGTGCGCCGGGCTTATGAGTTGATTCGCAGCAACCAGGGGCACGGGAACTGATACGGCCCGTGCCCCTTCGCAGGATCCTGCCCGGCGTCAGGCCCCTGAGCGAATGCGCTCGACCAGGCGAGCCTGGAGTTTTTCCAGTTCCTCGGGGTCGGCCTTGCCCCGGCCATGCACACCCGGCTCCTCGCCTTCCCAGCGCGGAATGATGTGCACGTGAATGTGATAGACCGTTTGCCCGGCCACGGCACCATTGAACTGCGCGACCTGGACCCCGTCCGGCTGCAACTCGTCCACGATGATCCGCGTCAGGCGCTGCACCGCAGACATCATCGCGCCCAGGACAGCGGGCTCGACTTCGAGGATGTTGCGCGCCTGGGAGGCCTTGGGGATGACCAGGACATGGCCGCGCGATTGAGGAAAGATATCCAGGAAAGCCAGCACATCGGCGTCTTCGTAAATCTTGTAGCACGGCGCATCACCGCGAAGGATCAGCGCAAAGATGTTCTGGGGATCGTAGTGACCGTGGAGA
This sequence comes from Pseudomonas sp. FSO-7, assembly GCF_059579345.1. NCBI lineage: Bacteria > Pseudomonadati > Pseudomonadota > Gammaproteobacteria > Pseudomonadales > Pseudomonadaceae > Pseudomonas > Pseudomonas sp. FSO-7. The sequence continues at coordinate 3,973,912 of NZ_CM184193.1, forward strand.
CTCATGCTCACTCCTTGAATGGATTTGGAGAGGTGGATTGCCGGTAAGAGATTTAGCACAGTCCAGCGGCAACGTCTCGTAGGCCTGCTTGAAGGTCAGGGCTGTGCTTGCGGGGAATGGGGTTGTATCAGTGGGTGATGTATTGCCTGTGCCACCGTCATCGCGAGCAAGCTCGCTCCCACAGAGGATTTGTGGTGATCACTCAGTCACCGTCCACCGCCGGTCATTGTGGGAGCGAGCCTGCTCGCGATGGCGGTGGGTCAGCCGGTATTGGTGTCGAATGTCAGGTCGCTATCGCGAGCAGGCTCGCTCCCACAGAGGATTTGTGGTGGTCACTCAGTCACTGTCCACCGCCGGTCATTGTAGGAGCGAGCTTGCTCGCGATGGCGGTGGGTCAGCCGGTATTGGTGTCGAATGTCAGGTCGCTATCGCGAGCAGGCTCGCTCCCACAGAGGATTTGTGGTGGTCACTCAGTCACTGTCCACCGCCGGTCATTGTGGGAGCGAGCTTGCTCGCGATGGCGGTGGGTCAGCCGGTATTGGTGTCGAATGTCAGGTCGCTATCGCGAGCAGGCTCGCTCCCACAGAGGATTTGTGGTGGTCACTCAGTCACTGTCCACCGCCGGTCATTGTGGGAGCGAGCCTGCTCGCGATGGCGGTGGGTCAGCCGGTATTGGTGTCGAATGTCAGGTCGCTATCGCGAGCAAGCCCGCTCCCACAGAGGATTTGTGGTGGTCACTCAGTCACTGTCCACCGCTGGTCATTGTGGGAGCGAGCCTGCTCGCGATGGCGGTGGGTCAGAGAGCATCAGGGCTGATGGCCACACCGCTGTCGTGGGCCTCCCTCAGCGTAACGGTCATTTTCTGCTGCAATTCGCTTTCCGAAAACGGCTTGTGCAGAACCGGACACCCGGCGTATTCGACCGGCAGCCCGCTGGCGCCGTATCCGGTGCTGAATAGAAAGGGGATTTGGCGACCGCGAAGAATGTCGGCCACCGGGAACACGCGCTCGCCAGCCAGGTTGACGTCCAGGATCGCCAGGTCCACCTGCACCGCGCCGGCGATTTCACATGCCGCAGCGAGCCGGGCGACCGAGGCCACCACTTCGCATCCGAATTCCTCCAGCATCTCCTCGATCAACAGGGCAATCGCGCCTTCGTCTTCGACGACCAGCACCCTGGTTCCAGCCAATGGGATCATGTCCCAGCCGCTCCAATCAGGAACGAAAAGCGACAGCAAACGCCCTGTGGAGCATAGGTGAGGTCAAACGTGCCCCCCAAGTCGCGCTCGATGCAGCGCTTCATCAGGCGCGAACCCAGCCCTTCCCGTTCCGGCGGAGAGACCCGCGGCCCTCCGCGCTCCTGCCAGTCGAGGGTCAGCCACGTTCCGTCCGCTTGGGTCTGCAGCTCCCAGGTGACGGCGAGGGTCCCCGTCTCGACCGACATGGCCCCGTACTTGAGCGCGTTGATCGCCAGTTCATTGAGGGTCATCGTGAGGTTGAGCGCCACGCGGGTGCCGACATCAACAGCAGCCCCCTCGATCACGACACGGCCGGGCTCATGCCCAAAGACCGGCAGCAGCACTTCATGGGCCAGGGTATCGAACGGCGTCTGGCCCCAATGGCGCTTGGTCAAGAGATCGTGTGCCCGCGACAACGCCAGGAGCCTGGCCTCGAAACGCCTGTAGCCGTCCTTCGCATCCTCTGCATTACGCGCGGTCTGGGCCGCCAGCGATTGCACCGTGGCCAGGGTGTTCTTGACCCGGTGATTGAGCTCATCGATCAGCGTCTTCTGTCGGTTTTCCGCCTGCTTTCGTTCGGAAATATCGACCAGCATGTTGATGGCGCCCACCAGGTTTCCATCGGCGCCATGCAACGGCGTAGGAAACGGCGTGAACGGTACACGGCTGCCATCCGGCCGCTGCGCAACCGCCTCGACGCCGCGTATCGGCCGGTTCTCCCTCAACGCCACCGCCATCGGGCATTGATCGTGGGGCAGTGCGGTGCCGTCGGTATTGAACAGTTTCCAGGTCACGCACCACATCTCACCCAACTGCGGCGTGCGCCCCGACAACTCGACAGCGGCGCGATTGAAGAACGTGATGCGCCCCTCGGCGTCGGTGGTGTACACCGCGGCAGGCAACGCTTCGAGAAGATTGCGCATATGCCGTTCGCTTTCGCGGAGCTGGTCTTCCATCCGTTGTGTCAGCGTCACGTCCTGCAGCACCCGCACGCCATAACGAAACGTACCGTTGGCGTCCCTCACCGACGAGCTGTGGATGTCGAGGTAAACCACCTCGCCATCGGGCTTCAGGGCGCGCTTGCGCAGCACATAGTTATCCAGCTCACCGGCCACCTGGCGGGCGTACAACCCCGCATCCTGCTGAATGCAGTCCGGATGGGTGTAGTCCAGGAATGTCATCGACAGGAGTTCTTCCCGTGACCGACCCAACATGTTGCACAGGGCGTCGTTCACCCGGAGCAAGCGACCGTCGATACCGGCCTCGGCGATACCGATGGTCGCCGCCTCATAGGTCGCCGAAAGCCGGTCATCGCTGTCCTGACGCGCCGCCTCGGCCGCATGAACGCTGCTCCTGTCGATGGTGAAGCAACGGGTATTGAAGAACTTCCCGTCCTCGAACCGCCCGTTCGACGTGATCGTGACATGCTTGATCGAGCCGTCTTTCGCCCTCAGGCGCGCCGGGTAGCTCTCCAGGCAATCGCCACTGCCCAACTTGGTGAGGATGTCGCCGATGACCGGTTCATCGACATGAAACTCAGTGATGTGCCGCCCGATGTATTCGTCCGCCGGATAACCCAGCAGCGCCAGCTCCGCCTTGTTGGCGCGCAGGATGATGCCCTCGCCGCTGACGATATGCAGGCCCACCGCACTGTTTTCGAAAAAGTCTTCCAGGTCCGCGCTCTTGCGCCGAAGCTCCTCGGCCATGGCGTGGTGCGCCGTAACATCCTGGAAGCAGTTGATCACCCCTTGAATGACGCCCCAACGATCCCTGAGGGCGCGGATGTTCATCAGCGCCACGAAACGCGAGCCATCCGGGCGCTGGATGACCACTTCCTGGTTGCGCGACGACATGCCTGTATCGAGCGCCGAGGCCGTCGGGCAGTGTTCGAATGCCAGCGGCGTACCGTCGGTCAGGAACAATCGATGGGCGCCGCAGAAACGGTCGCCGTTCTCTCCGAGTGCCGGCGCCCTTCCCCATAGCTCGGCCGCCTCGCTGTTGTACCGGACGAGCCACCCCTGGTGATCGCAGAGGTACACCGCACCGGGAATGGCATCGAGCGCGCTCGTTCCCATCGCGATCAAGCTTTCGTACTCACTCGGCGCATGTGTTTGTGTGGGTAGCTCTTCAATGTTCGACATCAGTCATCCTCAAGCCGCCTGGCTGAACCACCCTCGCTGTCCTTCGCCCGAGCGCATCGCCTGGGTCGGTGGTTTCAGCTCGCAGAATCCCTTTTAAAGGCCGATACGGCGACTGCTCATAGGGTTTCAATGGAGTCTAGATCCCTATTCATCGGGCGAGTTCAGGAAAACTCGACACTACGACCTTCGCACCTCAAAACTTGAAGAGTGCCTGGGGTGCCTGGACCATTAACGCATGCTTCAGCGACGCTGAACATTCCAATGCGCGCAACTGCGCCATGACCGTCACGAAACCAATCTGTTTTTCATGCTGGGTGTGCGGCCAATCGCTGCCCCACACCAGGCGTTCGGGGCCGAAGCTGCGTTCCAGCAGCAGCAACGAGGCGCGGGCGAACTCAAGGTTGCGCGGGGCGGTTGCGCCCAATCGATAGATACCGGACACCTTCATCCACACCTGCCCACCCTGCCCCAGCGCCATCAATTGGGCCAAGCCAGGTTGATCCAGCCCCAAACGCGCATCCGGGCGACCGAAATGATCGACCACCAACTTGATGCCCGATGGCAACAGCTGAGCCATCAACCCCGGCAAGTCCACCAGGTTGGCATGCAACTCGACATGCCAATCCAGCTCCGCGATGTGGCCCAAAAAACCGTTCCAGGCGGCGTCACGAAAATCAGGCAAGGCTTTGCCCATCAGGTTCAAGCGCACACCGACCACGCCCAGTCGGGCCATGCCGTCCAGCTCGGCGCGGCTGACGTCTCGCTCCACCACCACGACCCCGCGCAACTGCTCCGGTGCTTGCCGTAGCGCGGCCAGCAGGTAGCGGTTATCGGTGCCGAGAAAGCTCGGTTGCACCAGCACGCCATGGCTCAAGCCATGGGCGTGCAAGTGGCTCAGGTATTGAGCGAGCGTGGCGTCATAGTCGGGTGTGTAGCGCCGGACAGCGGCCAGTTCCAGCTCGCGACTGAACACGTGGGCGTGGCAGTCAATGCCGGTGATCGGTTTAGTACAGGTATCAGGCATGAGGCTCATCTATCGACAATAAGGAAAATCAGGCCCGGGCGCCCTGGCTGTCACGCTCAACCACAGGCGCCGATGCCACGGGGGCTTCCAGGCTGCGGCCGCGGGTTTCCGGCAGGCACAGCGCCGCGATCACCGCCACGCCGTAGGCAATCCCGGCGTCGATGCCAATGGCCGAGCCCAAGGACATGGAGTCGCTCATGTGGCCGACCAGGAACGGGAACACCGCCGAGAGCACCCGGCCGAAGTTGTAGCAGAACCCCACGCCGGCACCGCGCACATCCACCGGGTACAATTCGTTGAAAAACGCCCCGAGGCTCGCCGGAATACCGGCCGCGAAGAAGCCGAGCGGGAACCCCAGGAACAGCATCTGGGTGTTGCTCAACGGCAGGAACACATAGCACTGCACGGTGACCACGCAGCACAGCGCGAACAACACGATGTTTTTCCGACGACCAATGCGATCGATCAATAGGCCACTGACCACGCAGCCGCACCAGAAGGCGAAGATGATCACCGCCAGGTAGCCACCGGAGTTGAGCACCGACAGGTTGCGTTCGGTCTTGAGGAAGGTCGGCAGCCAGGTCATCACGGCGTGGTAACCGCCGTGCGCGCCCAGCCCCAGCAACCCGCCGAACAAGGTCACACGGATCAACTCGGGACGAAAGATGCCGCCCAGGGATTTGAAGAAACTTTGCGCAATGACATTGTCTTTTTTCAGGCGCTGGAAACTGTCGGGCTCTTCAACGTTGCGCCGCACCCAGATGATCAGGAACGACGGCAACAGGCCCACGACGAACATCACCCGCCAGGCCATGTCCTGCGGTACGAGGGAGTAGATCAGTGTGAAGACGCCGACTGCCAGCCCCCAACCCACCGCCCAGGCGCTTTGTACGGTGCCCATGACCTTGCCGCGGTACTTGGGGTTGATGGTCTCGGCCATCAATACCGCGCCGGCGGCCCATTCCCCGCCGATCCCGAAGCCCTGCAGCGCCTTGACGATCAACAACTGGTGGAAGCCGGTGACGAACGCCGACAGGAAGGTGAAGAACGAAAACCACAAGATCATCCATTGCAGCGTGCGCACCCGACCGTAGCGGTCCGACAGCGTCCCGCCGACCCAGCCGCCAAGGGCCGAAGTGACCAGGGTCACGCCGCTGACCAACCCGGCATCGCCCTTGGTCAGGGCGAACGCGGCGATCAACGCCGGTATCGCCAGGCCGAACATCTGTACTTCCAAGGCGTCGAGTGACCATCCACCGAAACAGGCCCAAAACGTTTTGCGCTCCCGCGCAGTGACTTGGCGATACCAACTGAACATGCTTCTTATCCTTATAAGTGGAACGAAAGGCAGCCGAGAGCGAACCGCGCCGCTACAGGGCCAGTCATGGCAAACAAAACAATAAAGACAGCGGCGACCGACTCGCCGCTGGACGCCCCTAGCCGGGCCGCGTCAGCGGATTTCCACGCTGTAGCGGAAGTGCTCGGCATGCCCACGGGAGCGTCGCCACTCCAGAGGATTGCCGGCGTAGTCCCGCGCCAGGCGCTCGATCACCACCACCGGGCTGTTGACCGGCACCTGCAGCAATCTTGCGTGCACCTCATTCACTGATTCGGCGGTGAGGGTTTCTTCGGCATAGGCGACGACCTGGCCGCAGACCTCTTCATAGATGGGGTAAAGCAACGGGCCTTTTTGACTCAGGTCGATTTCGAGCAAGGCTTGGAAGCGGCTACGGGGCAACCAGATTTCTTCGGCGAGCACCGGCTTCACTTCCAGCAGACGCACCCGCACCAGGCGAATCACCGGCGCTTCCACCGGCAGGCCCAGCGCCTGGGCCACCGCCGAAGGCGCGACCACCGGTTCCACGGACAAGATCCGGCTCTCGGGAACCCGGCGTTCGCCTGAGGCGCTTTGAAATCGGAAGAAGCGGAACAGCGACGATTGAAACTGCGGTCGACGAATGAAGGTGCCGCGCCCCTGCTGACGCTCCAGGATGCCTTCGCTGACCAACGCGTCGATGGCCTTGCGCACCGTGCCGGTCGACAACTGATACTCCGACGAAAGTGCAGCCTCGGTAGGAATCGCCTCCCCCGGACGCCAGCGATTATGGGCGATCTGCTCAGCCAATTGGTCGCGCAAACGTTGGTAAAGCGGCAGGCGGGCATCGCTGGAGAGAGATTTCATCGACCTTATTCACCTTGTTATCTAGTCATCTATATGAATATGGGTGTGAGTATTTGCTTAAGGCCGTTTGATGTCAAGAATGCGCAGGCTAGCTGATTGACAAATGGTCTCCAGCAGTGAGGCAACGCCTGTGTCATCAGCACCGCTATTGGACTTCACTCGATCATGCACCCGCCCACGCCGCGAAAATTGCAGCCATGAGCTGAATGGGGCCGTGCCCTGCCCGGCCGGTGAACGCAATTAACAACGTTTAACTCGCACGCTCGCGCCCTGCGCCCAAGAATGAAGCCCTCTGCCCAGATCTGTTTCTCAAGCGGGAAGCTGCTGCCCCACCGTACAGTGCGTCGGGCATTGCCCGCCAATTTCACATGGAAATGAAGCATGTTGCCTGCACCCCACCATTCAACCGTCGCTCTGAAGCCGCTCTGGCTGCTTGCCCTGCTCACAGGCAGCGCCGCTCCGGCAATGGCCGCGGAACTCGCGCCAAACACGCCTGGCTTTCTCGACGGGGCAACGCTGGAAGTCCTCAGCCGCAACTTCTACCTCAACAATGACTATCGCTCCCCGACCCCGGCCGGCAAAAGCTACAAACAGGAATGGGCCCAGGGCTTCATCGCCTCGTTCGAGTCCGGTTTCACCCCCGGCACGCTCGGCGTAGGCATCGATGCCCATGGTTTCCTGGGGTTGAAGCTGGACGGCGGCAAGGGCCACTCCGGGACGGGATTATTGCCCTTGGATGAGGACGGGCGAAGCGAAGACCAGTATTCCAGCGCGGGTGGCGCGCTGAAACTCAACGCCTCACGCACCACCCTGGCCATCGGCGAAATGACCGTGGAAAGTCCGGTATTCGACACCGCAGACAAGCGCCTGCAACCGGAATACGCCAGCGGCCTGCTGGTCACCAGCCGCGAGTTCGAAGGGGTGGACCTGCAGGCGGGTCACTTCAGCGCGTTCAAGAATCAGGACGCCTCGACCGGCAAGGGTGACTTTTCCGGTTACGGGGCGACGACGCGCCACGGCGCCATCGACTTCATCGGCGCCGATCTGCTCACCGGCCAAGCCCTGGGCGGTGCGCTCTATGCCTCCGAACTGAGTGACACCTGGCGCCAGCACTACGCCAACCTGCATGCCACCCTTGGCGATCTGTTCCTCGACGGCAACCTCTACCACACCCGCGACTACGGCAAGGCCAACGCCGGGGCCATCGACACAACAGCCTATAGCCTGAGTGGCAAATACCGGCTCAATGCCCAGGCGTTCACCCTGGCCTATCAGAAAATCAACGGCGACACGCCCTTCGATTTCGTCGGCGGCGACTCCATCTACCTGGCCAACTCGATCAAATATGCCGACTTCAACGGCCCCGGCGAGCGCTCATGGCAAGCGCGCTACGACCTTGACCTGGGCACCTTGGGCATCCCCGGCCTGAGCTTCATGGCCCGCTATGTGACTGGACGCGGAATCGACGGCAGCCATGCCCCCCAAGGCGGTGCCTACAACCCGTTCGATAGCGACACCGGCGACTACCATCCACAACAAGGGAACGGCGGACGCCATTGGGAGCGCGACCTGGACCTGCACTACATCGTGCAATCAGGCCCGGCCAAGGACCTGTCGCTGCAACTGTCCCATGTCACCCATCGCGCCAACAGCAGCCAGGGCGGCGATGACATCGACCGGCTGTATATCGTCGTCCAGTACCCGCTCAAGCTGGGGCCGTTCTGACGTTAGCGCCGTGAAAGAGCTGCTGGACAAGCTGCCGTGCAGCGTGTGGGTGATTGCGCCGTAGCTAGCCCTTTCACCGTCTATCGTTTCGCGCCAAACTCCTTCGCTCTCATAGGCAAAATGGTGAGTCATCATGCTCTCTCATGTCTTTTTAGGTATCGCCGACTTTGACCGCGCCTTGGATTTCTACTCAAAGATCATGACCGCTCTGGGTCTCAAGTTGAAATTTTGCGACGCTGCCAAAGGTTGGGCTGGCTGGGTTTCAGAAACTTCTCCCCGGCCGATTTTCGTGATTGGAAAGCCCTTCGACGGCAAGGCAAACGCGCCCGGTAACGGTCAGATGGTGGCGCTACTGGCGCCGAGCCGAGAGATCGTCAGGAGCAGCCATGCAACAGCCTTGGCGCTGGGCGGAACGTGTGAGGGAGCACCGGGCTTGAGACCTCACTACCACCCCGACTATTACGGCGCCTACTTTCGGGACCTCGACGGCAACAAGCTGTGTGTCTGCTGTCATGATCCGGTATCGGGGTAGTCTGCCTCACAGAGCGATCTGTCAGCGCGCACTGGCTCCAGCACAGCAGAGAAAGCAGTCAGGCCTCGCGCGCAGCAGACTCATCGAAGCGCCCAACCGCAAGACGACCGACCTCAGGCCTTGCGTATAAATACCCCTGCATCAGCTCAATCCCCATGCCTAGAAGCATTGAGCTTTCTTCACGGGTCTCGACACCTTCGGCAATGACCAGAATCCCCAGGCGCCTGGCGACCAGAATGATGCCTTCAACGATCGCTTGTTTGACGGGGTCTTGATCGATAGCACGGGTCAACGCCATATCAATCTTCAGCACTTGGGGCTGGAACATGGCCAGCAGGTTAAGGCCCGAATAGCCAGAACCGAAATCGTCAATGGCGGTCGTGAAGCCTTGACGCTCATACTCCGCGAAAATGGCTTTGAGATGATCCGGGTCGTCCACCCTTTCGCCTTCGGTGACTTCGAACATGATCCTGTCTGGCGGGAAATTTGTCAGGCGCGCGGCTTCCAGTGTGGCCCGGATACAGGTCTCGGGCCGGTACACCGCGTTGGGCAGAAAGTTAATGCTCAGCAAGCAATTGGGGATGTCCAGAATGCCCAGTCTCGCTGCTTCTTCGATAGCCTTCACGCGGCATGCCTGATCGAATCGGTAGCGGTTGCCATCGTTCACCAACCCCAGGATGTAGCCTGCCGACTCGCCATTGACGCCCCTGACCAACGCCTCATAGGCAAATGCGGTGCGCGTTCGGACGTTGAAGATCGGCTGGAAGGCCATGGTGAAGTCAAACCCCAGCGCCTCATGGCTACGGCACTCGGCGCAACCGAGCGATTGGAACGCAGAGTCTTTCATCATGATCAGTCTTCCGTGGCGGGAATGGCGCGCCTTTGCAATTACCAGAAGTGTAGCCATCCCCACTGAATCGGCATGAGCCTGGGTTTCTGAAGCGTCAGGAAAACCAGGATCGGCAAACACCTTGCGCCGGGCGCCTTGATCATGCCGCGTACATCCACTGGTTATTTGCTCATCCGAGTGGCGCGTATGGTGGCCTCTTCGGGGGTACGTTAAGCGCGACAGGAAAAACGTCTAACAACTGGCTCGAGTATCTGGCAACACCCTCTGCCCACTCTGATCTTTGTCAACTGCATGGCTCGTCCCAATGTCCCCCACATTGGCTCACTTAAACCTTGTTGATTTAGCTCAATGTCTTTGCAGCATTCAGTGCGAAGTGCCTTGAACTGATTATCGGTCTCTCACACACTCAGCCGCTGTTTGGCCTCAGCGCCAATCGACAGTCGGTATGCCTCAGCATCGCGCCGGCATACAGCGCCGCGTAGCAGCCAAGGTTCTCCAGCAGAATCGCCAGGGGCAGCAATGCCAAGTGATGCCTGGCCTCGACCGGTTGGCTGGCCTGCTCCAGTTCACGGGCCACCCGCAACAGGCTGTCGGCGCTCAGGCAGACGCCTTTGGGTGTGCCGGTGGTGCCGGAGGTGAACGTCAGCTTGGCGGTGCCTGCCGGCAGACGACTCGGCCCGTCGAAATGCCGGCGCCAGAACTCGCCACTGTGCTGGTAACCGGCGGCTTGCAGTTCCCCTTCGAACGCAGGCTCGGCAATCACTCGCTCGGCCTGGCTCTGCTCCAGGCAGTGGCGACGTTGAGCCAGGCTGAAAAAGCCAGGCAGGATGACGCAGGCCAGCCCTTCGAACAGCGCGGCAAGGTCCCAGAGCATCGCTTCGATGCCGTTGTCCAGAGCCAGGGCGACAACGCTGATGTGTTCATCGCGCAGGCGTTGCTGGCGGTACACCACTTCGGAATAAAGCGTTGCGTAGTCGAGCTGCGAACCGTCGCCCCACAACGCAATAGCGTGGCCCCTGCGTTCGGCATGCCCACGCAAGGTGCGTTTGAACCGTTCCATCTCAGGCGACATGGCTGGTCTCTCCGAGGTCCGTCGGCAGTCCCAGTCGATTGAACAAGCCGGTATTGCGCAGATGAATGAAACCGGCGCGGATGTTTCCGACATGCACCCACGGCTGGCTTTCGTAGTAACGGCCCCAGAAGTGACGGTCCTCGCCGAGGCGTTGCGGGTCGGCCGGGCACAGGGTCACGGGCTTGAGGCCCAGGCGGTGGAAGCTGTTGACCAGGCCGACGTTGCCGGTGAACGCAACCCACTCCAGGCCGCCCATGGCCAACAGATAAGTGATCGCGATGATGCTCAGCCGGGCGCTGCCCGTGTCACTGGCGGCCAGGTTGCCGACCTCGACGATGGCGGCGCGGTCCACTGGCCGGTCGGCGGCGGCGCTGATCAAAGGCTCGATGGGGTTGTCCAGATAACGTTCGAGGAACAGCGGCCCTTGGGCGGCCCGGCGCACGCCAGCCGCTGCGCAGAGCGCGCCGTGGACATCGTCGAGCCCGAACAGCTCCGGCATGAAGTGTCGGATATCGGCGCCGTGGACCTGGCGAAAACGCCGCAGGATGAACGCTTCGAACTCAGCCCGCCGGGGTTGTCCCGGCAAGGCTCGGTGCAAGTGACGAGCCGGCAGCCCAGCGTCACCAAAGGCCAGCGGCAAGTGGATGTTCCAGTCAGAATCGGGCATGGCGCAACGTTCTCCCTCGGGCTATTGGGGAGAAGTATCGAGGCCGTTTCTTAACGAAGTCTGAAGATGGGAAGTTTGCGCACGCTTGAGAAATAGTCCGATCAAACCTGGGCTGCCCTTGTTCGTTCTTCCGTAGTACAGTAGGCAAAACCCGATAAATATCCACCTTGAGATGACCTGAAGCGCCAGGCCCCGACGTCAATGGACCCGGACACCCCGTCATCCTTCTACCGCGGCGGTAACTGCATGATCGACATCACCGAAGTTTCCATTGCCCAACTGCGCGCCGCGCTGGAATCGGGCCAGACCACGGCGGTAGCGCTTGTCCAGGCCTACCTCGCCAGGATCGATGCCTACGACGGCCCCGACACGCCCACCGCCCTCAACGCGGTGGTGGTGCGCAACCCGGATGCGCTGAAGGAGGCGCAGGCCAGCGATGCCCGTCGGGCTAACGGCCAGACCCTCGGCCCACTCGACGGCATTCCCTATACGGCCAAGGACAGTTATCTGGTCAAGGGGCTCACCGCCGCGTCCGGCAGCCCGGCGTTCAAGGACCTGGTGGCCTATCGCGATGCGTTCACCATCGAACGGCTGCGCGCCGCCGGGGCGATCTGCCTGGGCAAGACCAACATGCCGCCCATGGCCAACGGCGGGATGCAGCGCGGGGTGTATGGCCGTGCGGAGAGCCCGTACAACGGTGACTACCTCACCGCGCCCTTTGCCTCCGGCTCCTCGAACGGTGCGGGCACGGCAACCGCCGCCAGTTTCGCGGCGTTCGGCCTTGCCGAAGAAACCTGGTCGAGCGGACGCGGCCCGGCGTCGAACAACGGCCTGTGCGCCTACACGCCGTCGCGTGGGGTGATTTCGGTGCGGGGCAACTGGCCGTTGACGCCGACGATGGACGTCGTCGTGCCCTACGCCAGGACCATGGCCGACCTGCTCGAAGTGCTGGACGTGGTGGTCGCCGAGGACCCGGACACCCGTGGCGACCTGTGGCGCCTGCAACCCTGGGTGCCGATTCCGAGCGTCGACTCGGTTCGTCCCGCCTCGTATCCGAGCCTTGCCAGCCACCCGGCGGCGCTGGCCGGCATTCGGTTCGGCGTGCCACGGATGTACATCAACGCTGACCCTGAAGCTGGCACGGCCGAGGCCCCCGGCATCGGCGGCCCGACCGGGCAGCGAATCGTCACACGCGCCTCGGTGATCGACCTTTGGGAACAAGCTCGCAAGGCCCTGGAGGCTTGTGGCGCCGAAGTGATCGAGGTGGATTTCCCGCTGGTGTCCAACTGCGAGGGCGACCGTCCCGGCGCACCGACGGTGTTCACCCGCGGCCTGGTTTCCAAGGAATTCCTGCACCATGAGTTGTGGGATCTGTCGGCCTGGGCATTCGATGATTTCCTGCGGGCCAACGGTGATCCGACGTTGAACCGCCTGGCCGACGTCGACGGACCGAAAATCTTCCCCCACGATCCGGGCACCCTGCCCAACCGGGAGGACGATCTGGCCGCCGGCATGGATGAGTACGTGAAGATGGCCCAACGCGGCATTACGCCTTGGGACCAGATCCCCACACTGCCCGACGGGCTGCGGGGCCTTGAAGCCACACGCCGAATCGATCTGGAAGACTGGATGGAGCGGCTGGGCCTGGACGCGGTGATCTTCCCGACCGTCGCCGACGTCGGGCCGGCAGATGCAGATATCAATCCGGAATCTGCCGATATCGCCTGGAGCAACGGGGTCTGGGTCGCCAACGGCAACCTCGCCATCCGCCACCTGGGCGTGCCCACTGTCACCGTGCCAATGGGCGTCATGGCGGACATCGGCATGCCCGTCGGGCTGACATTCGCCGGGCGTGCCTATGATGATTCGAAGCTGTTGCAACTGGCGTCGGCGTTCGAGGCGATTGGCTCCAAGCGCCTGATCCCGCCTCGGACGCCGCCGTTGTCGGCTTGACCGGTCATTGGGGCTGATCTTGGGGCTGGCTGCGCAGCCCAGCGGGAGCAAGCTCCCTCGCCACAAAAACAGCGTTCGACTTCATTTTTGAGTACGGACGAAACCCCGTGGCGAGGGAGCTTGCTCCCGCTGGACTGCGCAGCAGTCCCCAGACCGGTTCTACAGCCGGAAGTACTGTTGCATGGCACGGGCAAGCAGGCTCACGGCTTCATCACCCTGTGAAGCCTGGGCTCGCATGAACACCACCTCATGCTCCGCGATCACTGGCAGGCCTTCCAGGATCCGCATGGCATCCGTCACCCGCGCACGGTCTATCAGGCTGATTGCCAATCCAGCCTCCACGCAGGCCTTGACGGCCTGGTTGGAGGGGCTTTCCAGGACGATGCGGGTCTTGCGCCCGCTTTGCCTGAGGGCCTCCATCATCGCTTGCCGATAAGGGCACTGCGCCGCATGCACCGCCAGCGGCAGCGGCTCCATCGAAGCCGCCGTCGTGTGGGCCGGCCCGACCCAGACCGGTGTGGTGGACACCAGCACTTGTACCTGCGCATTCGCCTGCCCCTTCGGTTGGGCAACGACCGCCGCCTGGAGCTTGCCGCGCTGCACCAGGTCCCGTAGCGCATAGCTTGGCGCGGTCTTGAGTTCCAGCACCACGTTGGGCCACGCGGCGGCGAAGGTCGGGAGGATGTCGCGGATGACATGGTCTGCGTACTCATCCGGCACCCCCAAGGTGATGCGTCCCGCCAAACGGGTTCCGTGCAGGTCGGCCAGCACTCGGTCATGGGTGCTCAGCAGCTCCGTCGTTGCCACGAGCAAACGCTTGCCCAACGCAGTGAGGGATACCGATTGATTGTCCCGGTTGAGCAACCGCCCGCCAGCGACCGCCTCCAGACGCTGGATATGCACGCTGACCGCCGCCGGGCTTTTGTGCAATTGCTCTGCCGCCGCACTGAATTTCCCGATTCGCGCCACCGCATGAAAAGTACGTATCAAGTCGATATCGAGTATGGCCGTCATGATTCAATCTTCGTGAACAACTTATGCATTACATTTTGATTTATTAGATTAGCCGGGTTTCGTAGCCTGGGGTCATGAACCCGAATAAATCGATGACCTGCACTTCCCTGCCCCGGTCCGCCTGGTACTGGCTGATTCCATTGCCGTTGCTCGAAGCGGCATTGCTTGTGTCGTGGAGTTCCGGCTTCGTCGGCGCGCGCTTCTCCATCGATTACGCGCCGGCCCTGCTGGTGGTGTTCTGGCGATGCGTCGTGGTCACGCTCGTCCTGCTTCCCTTCGTCGCCAGGCCGCTACGCCGGACCCCGCCCGTCGTGCTGTTGAAGAACGCCAGCATCGGCCTCCTGGCGATGGCGGGCTACCTGGGCGGCATCACCCAAGGCATCGCCCTGGGTGTACCGGCGGGTTTGGCCGCGCTGGTCGCCGACCTGCTGCCGATGGGCCTGGCGCTGCTGGCCGCAGCCGTACTCCGACAACGCCTGGCCTGGCAGGTCTGGGCCGGCCTGCTCATCGGCTTGTTCGGCGTCATGCTGGTGACCCAAGGCGCGCTGGCGTGGGGCAACGCGCCCTTATGGGCCTATGGCCTGCCGCTGCTGGGCATGCTCTCGCTCGCTATCGCAACCCTGTGGCAGAAATACCTGCCCGCCGAACAATCCCTGGGCCTGCTGCCCAACCTGTGGCTGCAGTGTTGCGTGTCGGGCCTGGCCTTCGCCCTAGTCGAAGGCGCCCATGGCAGCCTCGCCCCGCTGCCCAGCACAGGCTTCGCGCTGAGTGTCTTGTGGACCGCGGGTTTGTCGACGATGGGCGGCTACGGGCTCTATTGGCTGTGCCTGCGCCGCGCGAAGGCCACCCGGGTCGCCAGCGTCCTGTACCTCAGCCCGCCCATTACGATGCTCTGGGCCTGGGCCATGTTCGACGAACCGCTTTCCTGGCAGATGGTGGTGGGGATGGCGGTGTCCGGGATCGGCATCTGGCTGGTCGTTGGTACCGAAACGCGACAGGCCAGGCATCAAGCGTCTGGGCGTGAGTCTTAGCCGCCGAGGCTTGGCCAGGGGCAGGAAAATGAGAAAACCTCTAGAGCGACCGTTGCACCCGCTCACCTACCGCCTGAGCCAAACTGGCCGTCAGCACGTCCAATAAAGCAGCGACCTTGGGCAGCGTCTCACGGCTTTTCTGCCAGGCAAGACTGATCGTCATCCCATCGGTTGCCAGCTGGGGCAGCACTTCAACCAATGTTCCTTCGTCCAGTTGCCGTTGGACCAACCAGGACGGCAATTGGGCAATACCGTACCCCGCCAATACCGCAACCACCAAGCCCTCGCCATCGCCCACCACCAGCGTTGGCGACACCTGTTTCCTGACCGTTTCGCCCCGGTGGCGCCCGGCGAAATTCCAGGGGCTGACATTTCCATCCCGCCAACCGTAGGCGATGCACCGGTGCTGCTCCAGGTCAAAGTCAGTCAGGGGCGTGCCATGCCTGGCCAGATACGCAGGTGATGCGCAGAAAATATGCCATTCGCTGCCAAGGTACCGATGCCCCAACGTGTCCGGCCAAACCTCTGCGCCTCCCAAACGGATAACGATGTCCACGCCTTCTTGCACGGCGTCGATGAAACCGTCGGAGAACGAAATGTGCGGGGCCAGTTGCGGGTATTGCTCCAGGCATCGCAAGACGATAGGCAGCACCTGGGAACGACCGAAAGCGCCGGGAAGGTCGATCCGAACCCTGCCACGGGGCTCGGCGTTTTCAGCCTGTAGCGACAGCTCGGCCTCTTCGAGGTCGGCCAGCACGCCGGTGCAGGTGCGAAGGAAAGCGCTCCCTGCATCGGTCAGCGAAACACGTCGAGTCGTACGTTCGAACAGCCGAACGCCGAGCCGGCTCTCCAAGCGAGCAACGCTTTTACTGATGGCGGACCCCGTGAGATTCATCCGCTCAGCGGCGGCCTTGAAGCTGCCGGTTTCGGCGACGCAGACGAATACATCGATGCCCTTCAATCGCTCCGAGGAAAACATGGACATCCTTCATTCATGAACTGGATTCAATCAATATGAGAAAAAACATCATAAATCAGAACTGGATTCCTCAGTAAACTTGGCAGCTGCGAATTCGTCCGCGAGACGACGCTGGCCCCCAAACATCTCCGGTCGTATGAGGCAAGGATGCTCGCCACCCTTAAACGTTATCCCACGGCAATCAATTTGCTGCTTTCAGCGTCACTCATCTTGACGCTGGCCCGGGCAATCACACTGCCCTACCTGGTCATCTACCTGTCGGACAGCTTTGGATTGAACGTTGCCGACATCGGCCTGGTGATCGGCAGCACGTTGATCATCGGTTCCCTGTTGAGCCTCTACGGCGGCTTTCTGGTGGACAACATGTCCAGCCACCGACTCATCCTGGGGTTCAGCGGCCTGTTCACGGCGGGGTTTCTCGGAGCGTTTCTGGCTCGCGAGCTCTGGCTGTTCTATGGCTGCCTGATACTGATCAACCTGGCTTATGCCGTTATCGATATCGCGGTCAAGGCAGGATTTGGCAGCGTGCTCACAGTCGCCGATCGCAGCGAAGCGTTCTCGATCAAATACACGCTGACCAACATCGGCTATGCCGTTGGGCCGTTTCTTGGGGCGGGGATGGCCAAGCTGGACATCAGCCTGCCATTCCTGTTGTCCGGCATGCTGGGTGCCGGGTTCTGCCTGGTGTATTTCATCTGGGGCGACAGGGACCTGGCGGTCGTCGACACAGGCCACAAACACGTGCCCTTTTTAGCCGTGGGCAAGCTTCTGCTCCGGGATTACCGCTTAGTGTGCTTCACCCTCGGCGGGCTGCTCAGCGCGGTGGTCTTCGGCCAGTTCACGGCCTATCTCTCGCAGTACCTGGTGGTCACGACAACAGCGGAGTTCACCTACCGCACCATCAGCGCCATTGTGACGACCAACGCGCTGATGGTGATCAGCCTGCAATACGCAATTGGCCGAAGAATCTCTCAACATCATCTGAACCTGTGGCTGGCGGCGGGGCTAGGTCTATTCATCCTCGGGTTGGCCGGCTTTGCCCTGGCCGATACCCTCGTGCTCTGGGTGATTGCCATGGCGGTGTTCACGCTCGGCGAGATCATCGTCTTCCCCGCCGAATACATGTTCATCGACAACATCGCGCCCGACCACTTGCGAGGCATGTACTACGCTGCGCAAAATCTTGGCAACCTCGGCGCCGCCTCCGGACCGGTGCTGTGTGGGCTGGTATTGGCGACGCAGCCGCCTCACCACATCTTCTACATGCTCGCCCTCTTCATTGTTGCCGGTGGTGCGCTTTATTTCCTGGGGACTTGCCGGCTGATCGACTCGCCGGCCAAGACGTAATGCATGGCCTGTCACCAGGCGGGGCGCTCAAGTTAGCAAGATCGGTCGAGCGCATTTTGCTTGTCGACCTCATGCTGGTGTTCTCAACGGGGGAAAACCATGACCGACATACAAAAGCACTACCCGTCCCGGATGCAGAAGGTGCTCGATTACATCGACGAGCATCTTGATGACTGCCTGGACCTGGATACGTTGAGCGGCGTTGCGGCTTTTTCGAAATACCATTTTCACCGGCAGTTCATGGCGACGTTCAGTTTGCCCTTGAACCGCTATGTCCAGCTCGCTCGAATGAAACGTGCCTCCTACAAACTGGCGTTTCGCGAACATGAAACGATTACCGGGATCGCCATGGATGCCGGTTACGCAGCGCCTGACGCCTTTGCCCGTGCATTTCGATTGCGCGTGGGGCAACAACCCTCGAACTTCCGCGCGTCTCCAGACTGGCAGCGTTGGAACACCACGTTCACGCCATTGCACACTGCGAGGAACCGTCTCATGCCCCCGCCCTATCAGCCCAGCGACGTGCAGATCCGTACGGTTCCCGCCACACCCGTCGCCATCATGGAACACCGAGGCGATCCCTCGACGATCGGGACGACCCTCCAACGCTTCATTGCCTGGCGGCGGAGAGTCGGCCTGATCCCGCCGATCAGTTCGACGTTCAATGTATTCCACACTGACCCGCGCACGACGCCACCAGAAGACTATCGCCTGGATCTATGCGCAGGGACGGAGCAGCCCATCGTGCCGAACGACGAAGCGATCAAGGCCGGTAGTATCCCCGCCGGGCGTTGTGCAGTGCTGCGGGTCGAAGGGGGCGCAGACAACCTCGAGCCCGCCGCGCTGTACTTGTACAGGAACTGGCTGCCGGCCAGCGGTGCAGAGCCGGGAGATTTCCCGCTCTACTGCCAGCGCATGACGTTCTTTCCGGACGTTGCCGAGAACGAAGCCGTTACGGAGCTCTTTCTGCCACTCAGGTGATCGGTTATTCGGTGGTGGTCATCAGGCCACAGGTCCTACGTTAGCTGATCGGTATTCGCCTCAGAGCCCGCATTACAAAAGCGCCAGCCTTCGCCAGCAATACGCCGCCTGTGTGTTGTTGGCACAGGTCGTTCGAAACAGGCGCTACGGACTCGTTGGCCAGGGCGCCCATCAACTGGGGTAGCAGGAATCCACTTTCGTGCTCTGGGTGAATCGCGACAGCGGTGTCCGGCCAGAGGTTGCCGGGGCAGGTAACGTCGTTCATGGGAAATCTCCTGGAGGATGGAGAACGCTGCGACGGCCCGAAACGGTCGATCGCTTCTGGGATCAGTTTCACTGGTGGGCGGTTTTTAGAGAATGCCCAGGAATCTCATGACTTGATTGCGCCACATGAAACAATCGCACCGGGTAGCACTAAAAGTCCCGGGGGCGTTGTAATGCTGTTTGCGGGGTTTTGATTTTCCGTTCAGAGAGGCGTCGTTTTTTTGGTGTGTATATCCGTTGCTGCGGTAACGGCCACTGGCGGTGAGGCGGCCTGATAGCCGACCTGGTTCTTGGTGAGACCGCGTCTCTCCTGTGGGAGCGAGCCTGCTCGCGAAGTGGTCCACATCCAAACATCCATATAAACTGACCCACCGCCTTCGCGAGCAGGCTCGCTCCCACAGTCGGCCTGCGGTGAACACAAGATTCATGAACACCCAAGATCACCTGTGGGAGCGAGCTTGCTCGCGATGGGGCCCGCACATCCACCATCACCGAAAACTGACCCTCCGCTTCGCGAGCAAGCCCGCTCCCACAGGAGAAACGCGGTCCCACCAAGAACCAGGTCGGCTATCAGGCCGCCTCGTGGTGGACGTTGATCTCGGACGCCCCGTTAACCACGATGCCTTCGTTCAGGCATGCCGAGCCTAAGCGAGGCACCGAGTGGTGGGGCAAAAGCGTTTTTGGTTACTTTTGGCTGGTCCGGCTCCCGGCTCTTCCAAAAGTGACCCGCTGAAAGAGCGGAACCGTCAGCGGCCGCTACCGCAGCAACGGATATGCATACCAATCCTACGAATCACGCCGGCTTTTTCAGCATGTCATACGCCTCAAGCGACCGCAGCGAGTAGATATAGGCAGCCCCCGCATTCAACGAGATCGCGGTTGCCAGGGCTGCAGCGACCTCCTCACGACTCGCTCCCGCCTTGATCGCCGCATCCGTGTGGGCCGCGATACAGCCATCGCAACGAGTGGTCACGGCGATGGCGATCGAGATCAGCTCGCGGGTCTTGGCATCGAGCACATTGTTTTCGCTGGCGGCTTCCCCGAGGGCCATATAGGCCTTGACCATTTTCGGGTTACTGCGGCCCAGCGCGCCAAACGCTTTCTGGATGGTGGGCAACAATTCGGACCAGTTATTGAACATGGCATTAACTCCTGAGTGGGTTGGGTGTACTGTTTTGACGCCCTCAGTTTTTCACCCTGGCGCCACTCGGTTTTGCTCAATCCGCTCAGTTTTTTTGGCGAAACGCTCAAATGAATGCGATCGATAAACTCATCAGCCTGGCCAACGTTCGCGGCAGCCTGGACCTGCGCTGTCAGTTCCAGGGCGACTGGGCCCTGGATCACGGGCAACAAGCCCTGGGTACGGCGCCCTATCACATCGTGCTGGCCGGCGAATGCCGCGTCGAGTTTGCCGATGGGCAGCGCTTGCCCATGCGCGCCGGTGACATCCTGCTCCTGCCGCGAGGCGCCCCGCACCTCATGCACAGCCCTGGGAAAACGGTGACGCCGACCTCACCCCGGATCGTGACCGGAGGCACCCTGCCGATTCATCGTATTGGCGGTGCCAGCGCGGAGCTGGACATGCTTTGCGGTGGTTTTCACTTCAACCGGGCTTCGTTGCTGTTCAGCGCCCTGCCCGAATACCTGGTGATTCCCAGCGGCGCATTACCGGCCAACGGGCCATTGCCGGCGCTGGTGGAGATCCTTCGCGGGGAAGCGGATGGGGACCAGCCCGGCGCTCGCTTCTTGCTCGACGCCTTGTCCCAGGCCCTGTTCACTCTGATTCTGCGTGCGCACCTGGCGAGCCATGGCCAGGACAGCGGCTCGCTGGCCCTGCTCGGCGACAAGCGCCTGGGCCGGGCCTGGCAAGCGATGCTGGCGGACCCGGCGCACGAGTGGACCATTCAAGGCCTGGCGGACCTCGCGAGCATGTCCCGGGCCAATTTCATGCGCGCATTCGTCAAGCTGGCCGGCGTCTCGCCGTGGGTGCTGTTGACGCAAGTGCGGATGGAGTTGGCCTTCAGCCTGCTCAGCCACTCACACCTGGGGCTGAGCGATATTGCCGTACAGGTCGGCTACCAATCCCAGGCTGCGTTCAGCAAGAAATTCAAGGAAATCTACGGCGAAGCGCCAGGGCGGGTGCGCCGTGGGATCCAGGCCCAAGCGTGCGCTGACCATCAAGCGCTATCCGCTCGCAGGGCCGGGTTCGCGCGCAGGTGCTCGACGATGTAGTCCACGAAACTGCGCACGCGCATTGGCGCCTTGCGTCGTTCACGGTAGACCACATGCACCGGCAGCGAGGGCGGCTCATAGGCTTGCAAGACCCTGCGCAAGCGTCCGCTGCTCAGATAGTCGTACAACGGATAGCTCAAGCAGCGCGTCACCCCGGCCCCATGAGCCGCAGCGTCGATGGCCGCCTGTAGCGTGGTGCAACTGAGCCGCGTGCGTGCTTTCAAGCCATTGGCCTCTCCCTGCTGTTGGAACGACCACTGGACCCAATCCTGGTTGGCCTGCGTGGCGATCAGTCGATGATCGTGCAGATCCCGCGGCACAATCGGCTCACCGTGCATCGCCAGGTAACCAGGA
Source organism: Pseudomonas sp. FSO-7 (assembly GCF_059579345.1). Taxonomy (NCBI): domain Bacteria; kingdom Pseudomonadati; phylum Pseudomonadota; class Gammaproteobacteria; order Pseudomonadales; family Pseudomonadaceae; genus Pseudomonas; species Pseudomonas sp. FSO-7. The sequence goes on from NZ_CM184193.1 coordinate 3,995,497, forward strand.
CTGGCGCAGACCAGCGAGCGAACGCTGCCGACAGGTCGCGCGATCAATGAGCAACTGGGTAGAGGCCCCACCAGCACCGCGACATCCAGCCCCTCCTCATGCATGTTCGGGAAACGATCATGGTAGTGGGCCAATACCCTGATCTCGGGGAAGTGATCCATGTAGCCGGCCAACACCGGGGCCATGACATAACGGCTGAACAACGCGGGCAACAGAATCGTCAAATTGCCCTGCGCCTGGACATGCCAGCCCTTGGCCGATGCTTCAGCCTCGTCGACGGCCTTGAGAATGCGTGAACAATCGGCCATGAAGCCGACCCCGGCTTCCGTCAGCGCCACCCCGCGCGTGCTTCGTGACAGTAACTGCACACCCAGTCGCGCCTCCAGCCGAGCGACCGCACGCATCACGGTGGGTCCGGAGACGTTGAGGCGCTGGGCGGCCGAGGCGAGACTGGGGCACTGCGACAGCGCGTGGAAGATCAGCATTTCCTGGTGGCGCGCCATCAGCCGGTGCCTTTTACGACAGGTTTGAGCGTGACGTCGTCTCCCAGCCGATCCGCGAGGAAGTCCACGAACGTGCGCACCTTGGCCGGTACTCGGTTGCTTTTCTGATACACCACGTGGATCGGCAATGCCGGTGGTTCGAAGGCCTTGAGCACCACTTCCAGTTCACCCTCGGCGACCTGCCGGGCCACTTGATAGGACAATACCCGGGTAACGCCCCAGCCCTGGCGGGCGATATTGATCGCGGCCTGATTCGCGGTCACCACCAGGCGAGGATCAACGCGCAGGTTCAATGAATTTGCGTCGTCCATGAACTGCCAGTGGCTCAGCAAATGACTGGCCGAAGACATCACGATATTGGCCTTGCTCAACTCGCCAGGATGAGTCGGCCGTCCATGGCGCTGGAAATAGGCCGGGGCGCCGCAAATCACTTGGCGTACCTCACCGACCTTGATGGCATGCTGATTGTTTTCTTGCAAATGGCCGATGCGGATCGCTACATCGATGCCCTCGTCGGCGATATTCACCACGCGATCGACCAACAAGGCGTTGAGGTGTACCGAGGGAAATTGATCCAGGTAATCCGTCAGCAAAGGCGCGATGTACAACTCGCCAAACAGCACCGGCGCGGTGACCGTCAGATACCCGCAGGGGACCGAGTAGCTGCCGGCGGCGGCCTCTTCGGCCTCTTCGAGTTCACTCAGGATCCGTCGGCAATCTTCCAGGTAGCGTTGCCCCGCTTCGGTCAGGTGCACATTGCGGGTGGTGCGAGACAACAGCTGGGTGCCGATCCGTTCTTCCATGGCCGCAATGGCCCGTGTCACGCTCGGTGGCGAAATGCGCAGGCGGCGGGCGGCAGCGGCGAACCCTTCCTCCTCGGCAACCGCCATGAAAATATGCATTTCCTGAAAGCGATCCATGGGCGATCCAGCCTGGGTTGGGGGAGATTGAAAAGACGTGCCGGTTACGCCTGAAAGTTTGCCGGAAGAGGCCTCCCGGCAAGCACCTGCGGTTTGGATCAGGCTTGCTGCAAGCCTTTGGCGGTACGCTGCATGCCGACGAAATTCGGCAGGGCTTCGATGCTGCCCAACCAAGCCCGGACGTTCGGGTAGTCGGTCAGCGCGACGTTGCCTTCCGGTGCATGGGACACGTAGGTGTACGCGGCCACATCGGCGATGGTCGGTTGCTCACCGGCCAGGAATCGGCTTCGCCCCAGCTCCGTCTCCATCACCTTCAACAGGGCATGGGAACGCTTGATGGCGTCTTCGGCGTCATAACCGGCGCCGAACACGGTGATCAATCGAGCGTTGGCCGGCCCCAGGTTGATCTGCCCCGCCGCCACCGAAAGCCAGCGCTGTACCCGGGCCTGGGCGAGCGGATCACTGGGCAGCCATTGGCCCTTGCCGTATTTGGCCGCGAGGTAGACCAGGATCGCGTTCGAGTCGGCCAGCACAACACCGTTGTCATCGATCACCGGCACCTGGCCAAAGCTGTTGATGGCGAGAAACTCCGGGGTCTTGTGCTCGCCTTTCATCAAGTCCACGAATACCAGCTCGGTCGGCAGCCCCAGCAGCGAGAGCATCAGCTCGACACGATGGGCGTGACCCGACAACGGGTGGCGATAAAGTTTGATCGCGTTCTCAGACATGACGTACTCCGTGTTGTTTGGGCTCGAAGCGGTGATCGCGTCGATGGCGCTATCCTCTGCTCTTGCACCGGACAGCGGAATAACCAGCTTTTACAATCCAGCATTTCATTCGGTGAAACGATCAGGCACCCTAGACCTCAAGCACCAGCGGCTCGCTCCCTTGGGCCGGTACCGCGCAACAGATCAGCACTTCACCTTCGCCAACCGGTTCGGCCGGCTGGCTCAGGTAATGCACCTGGCCACGGCTCAAGCGGGTTTTGCAGGTACCGCAGGAACCGCCGCGGCAGCTGAATTCCGGGTTCAGGCCACGCGCTTCGGCCAGCTCCAGCAGCGTTCCGCCGCCGGGTTCCCAACGGGCTTCCTTGCCGGAACTGGCAAACAAGACCTTCACCGCTTCAGTCGCGGCCGGCACTTGCTGGGGCGCCGGCATGCTGACTTCGATATCCCGCACCAGGGTGGAGGGACCAAAAGTTTCCGCATGGATGCGATCGTCAGGGATGCGCAATTTGCGCAGCCCGTCGTACAGCGCCTGGGTAAAGCTGCCCGGCCCGCACAGATAAAAGTCGTAGTCGTTGAGCGGCAGCAGTTTCTTCAGCAGCTCCACATCGATCCGGCCCGCCAGGTCATAGCCTTCACCCACCTTCGCCTCGGTGGGCGGTTGGCTGACCATGCGCACAACCTTGAGCTTGTCGCCAGCACGGGCGGCCAGTTCTTCGATTTCTTCACGGAACGCCAGGTCGGCCACCGAGCGGGCGCTTTGCACCAGCCAGACCGGGCGCATGCGACTGATGCGTTGTCCCTGGTAAACCACCTCACGCAACATCGACAACAACGGCGTGATGCCCACCCCCGCTGCCAGCAACACCAACGGACGCCGCTCGGTGGCCTGGACGGTGAAATGGCCCTGGGGCGCCCGCGCGTCGATCTCGTGTAGCGCCCGCACCTGCTCATGCAGGTGGGACGACACCGATCCACCGCGCTTGACGCTGATGCGCAGGAAATCATCCGACGGCGCACTGGAAACGCTGTAGGTTCGGATCGACGGAGCGTTCTGCCCCTCCAGCTGGATCCGCACCGGCAAATGTTGCCCGGCTTCAAACCGGGGCAAACCCAAGCCATCGCTCGCCTGCAGATAGAATGAGCGAATGTCGGGGCTCTCGTCCACGACCCGCGCGACCCGCAATGAACGCCAGCGGCTACGCAGCGCCTCGGCCTGCAAACGTTCGGCGGCTTGCTCCCAGCTGCCGGTCATCAATGAATTGGGGGAGTCGCCCTCGTCCTGGTCTTTCCAGCGCAGCGCGATGGCGGCCGGGCGATGGACGATGCGTTGCGGCGTGAAGCGCAACAGCCGCTCGGCGCCTTGAAAGGCCTTGATCTCGGGATCGTCCAGCAGGACTTGCGCCGAACCGCTCATTTGCAGCAGATCGCCGGTCTGGAAATCGACGAACACCAACCCGGCCCGTGGGTTGAGCAGGATGTTGCCCAAGGTGTTGAAGAACAGGTTGCCGGAAAAATCCGGAATGGTCAGCGACCCGTCTTCGTCCATGCGCACGAACCCAGGCTTGCCGCCACGGTGGGAAGCATCGACCTGCCGCTCGCCATCGCGCACCACGTAGGTGGCGATATAGAACGAATCGGCCGCTGTCACCAGGCGACGGACCAGCGGGTCTGACACGGTCAATTGACGCGGTGCGGCGGCCTGCGCGTCGACAAATTGGTACTGGCGCAGGTTGATGTAGCGAGGGCAGTTGCCATAGGCCTGGCTCACTGCAATCTCCAGCCCCGGGGCAAGCTGACGGCGCACGACGCCGTTCATGCGATTACGCCGACGGGTGTGCAACTCGATCCCCAGCATGCCGATGGCATCCCCCTCGCCCATGCCTTCCTGGGCCGGGTCGTTCGGCTCGGGCTCGAGGTTGATGTGCAGGGTCTGCGGATCGGGCGAGCTCATGAACCCTGGTTGTCCCGCGCGCAGGGTCGCCCAGATATCGCCTTGCCGATCCACCGCCCCCAGCACCACGAAAGGCAGTTGGGCGTAGAACTCCCGGTGCTGGTCCGGCATCCACGTACGCGCCAGTTGCCGTTGGCCGACGCTGGTCATCATGTCGACTGCCCCAACGGAGCGCTGCAAGGTCAGCTCTCCTTCGTGCCAGGGCGAGTTTTTTGCTTGCAAGGCTTCGTCCATCAGCTACTCCTCGCGCTCGCAGCATCAACGCCTGCGCCAGTGCGCTACGGTTAGGGATTCTCCGCCATCGTTTGCACGGCTGTGCAAGTGGCTGGAGCCATCTTCTGCCCAAAGCGGCTGCGCAGGAATACGCACAAACTGCAATCCACCGTTTCATAAAATGGAATGGTGGGCTCAGGTCCTGACACTGGCGAAATGCTTGGTCAATTCGAGCAAGGTCGCCCGCAACTCCGGAGGCCGCACGGGCTTGGCGAGGATCGAAATATTCATGTGGTGCAATGCGTGGCGAATTCTTTCGATCTCATGGCCGGTCATGATCATGGCGGGGACTTCCCAGCCCCGTTGTTCGCGAATCGCGGCGATGCATTCGGCCCCCGAGACCTTCGGCCCCAGGTCGAAGTCGGCAATGATGATGTCGCAGTCACTGGTCACGCCCACCCCGTCGCTGTGGGTTTCCACTTCGCATCCCCACTTCTCCAACAGCGCCGACGTCGCCATCAGTACGTTGGCGTCATCCTCCACCAGGCACACCCGCAAGCCCTGCAAGCGGCTTTGCGTGGGCACCGGTCTGTCCACCAGCGCCCTTGGCGCGACCCTTTCCAGCCCTTGGATCATGGCACGCGTGCCCTGGCCGAGGCGGGAGTCCAGCTGGATGTCCAGATTGATCAGGTGGCTGATTCGCTTGACGATAGACAACCCCAGGCCCAGCCCCTCGACGTCCTTGTCACGGACGTGGCGTACCCGATAAAACTCCTTGAACACCTCAGGCAGATGTTCGGCGGCAATGCCCCGGCCCTTGTCATAGATGACGATAGCCAGGCCACTGCCTTTCGGACGCACACCGATCAACACCGGTTGGCCGGGGGCATATTTGAGCGTATTGGAGACCAGGTTCTGCACCATGGTCGCCAACAGGCCGGCATTGACGTTGACCCAATGCCGACAAGGTCGCAGGCGCAACTCGACACCGGCCCAGCGGGCGGCTTCGGTGTTCTGCTTGACCACGTCCTGGAGCAACGCGCCCAGGTGCACGGGTTCGGCCTGGGGTTCAAGCTGCCCGTTATCGAGGGTGTAGATGTCCAGGATCGAACGAAACAGCTGCGACACGATGTGCAACGAGCGGTCGATGTTGTCCACCAGTCGCAACTCTTCCTGGCCCAACCGGGCATCGCGCAGGCAGGCGGTGAACAAGCCGATCGAGTGGATCGGCTGGCGCAAGTCATGGCTGGCCTGGGCCAGGAAGCGGGATTTTTCCTGGTTCGCGGCAATCGCCTCTTCAGAAGCGATGCGAGTACGGGTCAGCAGGATATGCGCGTAGGCAGGCACCACGATGGTGGTGACGATCAACGTCAGGAACAGGTAGGGCTGGCCACGCCAGAACGGCGTGAGCAGGAAAATCACCCCCAGGGTCGACAGCGCGATACCGGTTGCCAGCGCCAGGTAGCGCGAGCCGAAACGCATGCCATTGCCCAACGTGACCCAGAGCAATGCGGCGTACACCGGCAGCGTGCCCTCCCCGCCCACGATCAAGGCGAAGGCGAGGCTTGCGTAATCCAGTGTCATGGCAAAAAGACGACGCAGGAAGAAGTGCCCGGGCCAGCGCTTGACCGCCATGCGCAGCGGGACCGCGACGCCGAAGAAAAAAGTCATGTACCACAGGATCGGTACATAGGTTTCGAAGTCACTGGCCAGACAAGCCACCACAATGACGTAGAGTGAAGCACAGGCCCCGACCGTCAATCTCAATGTCGCCTGATCAAGCTCGCTATTTTTTTCCGTCATATTCACAGTTTTTTATTCCAACATGAAGTTTGTTTCAAACTGAAACCCGAGGGGCAGTTTAGGTTACGATGCGCGAACTTGAAGTCAGAAGGATCTGAAGCATGACGTGCAGAGTCATTGTGGCCGATGATCATCCTTTGTTTCGTGAAGGTATGTTGAGAACCCTCGAACGGCTTCTGCCGACAGCCAACATAGAACAAGCGGGCAATCTGGATGAAGTATTGGCGCTGGCGCGTTCCGGGGAGGAAGTGGACTCCCTGATACTCGACTTGCGTTTTCCCGGGATCAAATCGTTGCACGTCATCGGCCAGTTGCGCAGCGAGTTCAAACGAACCTCCATTATTGTGGTTTCAATGATGGATGACATTGATGTTATTTCCCAGGTAATGGCCCTGGGGGCTGACGGTTTCATCGGCAAGAATATCGACCCCGCCGGCATTGCCGACGCCATCATGGCAATACGCGAAGGCGAAGTGGTGGTGAAGTATCAAGCCGAAAACGCGGTCCAGGACGATGCGCTTTCCCAACTGACAGTGCGCCAGCGGCAAGTGCTTGGCCTGATCGCGGCCGGCAAGACCAACAAGGAGATAGCCCGGGACCTGGGCATTTCCCCGTTCACGGTGCGCATCCATGTCTCGAGCCTGCTCAAATCCCTGGGTGTTCCCACGCGCGCAGCGGCTGCGGCGCAATTTTCCAACTTCCCCAGCCATGGCGGATGGTCGGAAAAACAGGATAATTAACTGTATAACGGCCGCCAATACGCATTGATCATTCCTCTCGTTGCTCGCCTACCAGGCCATAGCACACTTGTACTATAGCTTCGTCCAGTACTCTCCCCCTAAGCTGTGGACGCTCCCTAAAAAGGCTGTTCAAACAGCCAAACATAAAGAAAGCCAACGCGCCATTCGCCATGCAGTATCACTGTGCCTATCGAAATGTTATGGCGTGTAAAGCCTATGGATTAAATAAACCCATAGACGGCGCAATGCTGGGTCAACTTCACCGTCTGCCCGGTTGAAGTGGAAGGGTCCTGACATTAACTCAAGGAAAGTCATCATGTCCTTCGTATATGGAAAAACACTTAGAAACGGATTGTCACTGTGCGTGCTGGCGGGCGTACTCAACGGCTGTGCAAACACCGCTGACTTGGGTAACTTGATGAGCACCTTGAATCAGGGTGCGAAAAAATACGACGTCGCTTACCTCAAGCAGACGATCATTCCGGGCAAGACGACCAAAGGCCAGATCACTCAAATGTTCGGCGCGCCGACCAATGAAGAACTCAATTCGACCAGCACCAGCAACGAGTCGAACTGGACCTATGAAAAGAGTGATGAGGGCCTGGATAAATACATGAAGCTGGCCAATAAGTACGTGTCGACCGAGACGCGCCAGAAGATGTACGACACCTCGGCACAACTGTCCAAGGCACAAACCGTGGCCAACGACGTCAGCAGCGTGACCGGCACGAAAACCGGCCAAAGCCAGACCCAAGGTTCGGTATTGACCATTTATTTCGTCGATGACGTCGTGAAGTACTACAGGGTCTACTGACGCAATGACTCGTCCGTTGGGGACAGCATCAAGCCTGTCCCCCCCCCTCACCGAGGCTAGCCGCTACGCTTGGAGGCATCAGAGATCATGAGATGCCAAAGCCAGTGGAAAAGAACAGTGAACTCGACCAGGCGACGTTACGCCTGACCGTCAGCGCCTGCGCGCTGTTGTATATCGTCGTATTGGCCAGTCTCCATCCCGGTGATGCCACAAGCTACGTGCCCATCATCGTCTACATCGTGACGTTTATCGTCGCCTCGGTATTCCTGCGCATGATCATCAAGCGTTGGCCGGGACACTTCTTCTGGCGACGCCTTTTCTCGATGCTGCATGACTACACAGGCATCGCTTTCGCCATGGTGCTGGGCGGTGAAAGCGCACTGCCGATCTACGCCGCGCTGCTCTGGGTCACTTTGGGCAATGGCATGCGCTTCGGCTCGCGCTACCTGGCACTGGCAACCGTTATCGCGCTGTCGACCCTGGTGCTGGTTTTCTGGCTCAACCCGTTCTGGCACACCCAGCCCTACATGTTCCTGATGGTGATCGTCACCACCATCGTGGTGCCCGCCTACGCACACATTCTGCTCAAGCGCACACGCATTGCCTCCGAAGAAGCCATGGCGGCCAACCAGGAGAAATCAAGGTTCCTGGCCCAGGCCAGCCATGACCTGCGCCAACCCATTCATTCCATCGGCCTGTTCACCGCCTGCCTGCGTGACGCCAGGCTGGGCCTGGAAGAATTGCGCTTGGTGGACAACATCGACCGTTCGCTGCACACCGTATCGCAGCTGTTCCGTTCGATCCTCGACATCTACACCCTGGACCACGGCCAACTGATGCCGAAGGCCGACACCGTCCATTTGGGAGCGTTATTGCAGGACGTCGTCAAGCAGAACACCGAGGCGGCTCGCTGGGCCGGGGTCGAATTGCGCCTGCGCGCCTGTCCTTACTGGGTCAGCGTCAATCCAGGCATGTTGACCACAATGGTCCAGAACCTGCTGTCCAACGCCCTCAAATACGCGCCCGGCCAACCGGTGCTGATCGGTGTGCGGCGCCAGGGCACGCGCCTGGCCGTGGTGATCTACGACAAGGGGCGCGGCATTGCCGCCGAACATTTGCCCGAAGTGTTCAAGGAGTTCTACCGCGTGCGCCATGTGCGCGACAAGGATGTCGAGGGCCTTGGCCTGGGCCTGTCCATCGTCAAGCGCATCAGCCAGATACTCGGTGTCGATATACATATCCGTTCCACCGTAGGACAAGGCACCCAGGTGGCGATCAGCGGCCTGGAACTGGCGGCGCCAAGGGCCATGGAGCCCAAGGTGTCACCCGTCCAGCATCGCTTGGACGGATTACGGGTGTGCTTGGTGGAAGACGACGCCAACGTCCTGATGGCGACGTCGGCGCTCCTGGAAAAATGGGGCTGCGAGGTGGAAACCCACAGCGACGGCGAAGGGCTGACCAGCGATTGCGACATCATCATTGCCGACTTCGACCTGGGTACGAAGGTTTCCGGCTCCGAATGCATCGCCGCGATACGCGAGCAGCGCGGCTGGCAAGTCCCGGCGCTGGTCATCACCGGGCATGAGATCGAGCGGATACGCCAATCGCTGCACAGCCTGAACATCTCGGTGCTGGCCAAGCCCGTGCGACCGCCAGAGCTGCGAACGGTATTGCTTGAACGGGTCAAGCGCATGGATCGCCAGGGCGAGGACTCAGCTCACCTCAACCCACCCAGCCGATAGCCGTCTTGGGAATCACCTCGGACTCGTCGAGCTTGGACGCGAACATGCTCACCGCATCGAGGGCATCGGTGGTCCCGTTCCGGATCTGCACGATGACCGATCCGGCCTGGTCTGCCAGGGTGACGCCGCGCAAGGCGCCCTCATGGGTCACGTTCATGCTCGCGACGGCATCGCGGGTTTCGGAGAGAATCATACCGATCATTTCGGCAATCTCCGAGGTGGAACGACTGGTGCGCCCGGCCAGTTGCCGGACCTCATCGGCCACCACCGCGAACCCCCTCCCCTGATCGCCGGCCCGCGCGGCCTCGATGGCCGCGTTGAGGGCCAGCAGGTTGGTCTGGTCGGCAATGCCGCGAATGGTGTTGACGATGGCCGTGATCTCTTCCGAACGCGCCCCCAATTGTCCAACCAGGCGTGCGGAGGCGCCGATGTTGTCGGCGATCTCACGCATCTCCTTGGCGGTCTGGTGGATCACCTGGGCGCCCTGCTCGGCCACGCGTTCGGTTTCGGCGGAGATGTGGTACGCACGGGAGGCGCCGCGCGAATCCTCTTCGAACTTCTCCACCCGTTCGGTGATGTCGCTGGCGAACTTCACAATCTTGCACAACTTGCCTTCGGCGTCGTAGACCGGGTTGTAGCTGGCTTCCAGCCAGACGACTTTGCCGTTTTTGCCGAGGCGCTTGAATTGACCGCTGAAAAACTCACCGGCGTTGAGACGACGCCAGAAATCACTGTACTCCGAGCTGCCCACCAGGCTCGGTTCGCAAAACATCCGGTGGTGCTTGCCCTTGAGTTCGGCCTGTGAGTAATGCATGACATTCATGAAGTTGTCGTTGGCGGTCAGGATGTTGCCGCCCAGGTCGAACTCGATGACTGCCATGGCCCGGTCGAGGGCCGCCAGCCGACCCCGTGTTTCGGCCTCAGCGGTCACCTTGGCGGTGACATCCAGTGCGTATTTGACCACTTTCGCGACGCGGCCTTGTTCGTCCATCATCGGGTTATAGCTTGCTTCCAGCCACACGTTCTGGCCTGACGCGCTACGCCGCTGAAACGTGCCGGAAACGAATTGACCGGTGCGCAACTTGTTCCAGAATTCACGGTACTCGGCGCTGCCCGCCAGCGCTGGGGTGCAGAAATCACGATGGGACAGGCTGGCCAATTGATCTGCACGGTAGCCCATCGTGCTCAGGAAATTCTCGTTCGCCCGAAGGACCTTACCGTCGGGGCTGAACTCGATAACAGCCATCGACCGCTCCAGGGCGCCGACCAGTCCTTTGTAAGTTGCCAATTCGGCCGTCCTAGCCGTCAGTTCATTTTTTAGTTTTTTATTAAACATGACGTACCCTCGGTGCCCCCTGAAAGTAACCGGACCTTCTATGTGTATATCGGCTGGCTTGCGGGGGACTGAACGGTACGGCTTAATCACGTTTCGGCGCCAAAACTCACCGCATCCATCAACCAGGTTCTAAAGGCCTGCACCTTTGGCGCATCGGCCAGTTCATGGGGGGTGACGAAGTAAAAGCCCAGGTCAGACTTCAACCGCAGATCAAAGGGTGCAACCAATCGTCCCGCCTTCAGGTCATCCTCGACATACGTTGAACGGCCGATGCACACCCCCAGGCCATCAACCGCCGCCTGTACGGCCATCATGGCCAGGTCGAAGGTCAGCCGGCTGCCTTCGGCCAGTCTTTTCGGCTGGCCAGCGGCACTCAACCATGAAGCCCAGTCGCCGCTGGTCACCCCACTGACCTGCAACAAGGTGTGCTGGGCCAGGTCGCCGGGGGCCTGCAAGGGGGTGGGACCTTGCAGCAGCCTGGGGCTGCACACCGGGAAGATTTCGTCGGCCATCAGCCAGTCGGCCCGCACGCCCTTCCAATCGCCGACACCGTAACGAATGGCCGCATCGACGCCGCCCTTGCGAAAATCCACCCGTTCCGTGGATGCGGTGACGCGCACGTCGATATTCGGGAACGCCTGTTGGAAGGACGCCAGCCGCGGCAGCAACCATTTGGAGGCAAAAGAAACCAGGGTGCTGATCGTCAAGACACTGTTGTTGCGGCTTTCCAGCAACGTCTCCGTGCAATAACGCAGTTCATGGAAGGCCGACCGAACGCCTGGGAAATAGGCCTGACCTTCGCAGGTCAGGGCCAGGCCGTCCTTGAGCCGCAGGAACAGACGCACGCCCAGTTCCTCTTCGAGCCGGCGAATCTGATGGCTGATGGCTGTTTGAGTGACGTTCAGCTCTGCTGCGGCTTTGGTAAAGCTCATGTGCCTGGCAGCTGACTCGAACGCTTTCAGGCCGTTGAGAGAAGAGATTCGGGTGGCCATGGCGGCTTGCTGAGCTCATGAGATTTTGTCATACGCTAGCACTGAAGATGTCCTTTGAAAATGTTCCGGCCCTCACCGATTCTGGCGGCCCGCCCCCCGCCTGTGAGGAAACCATGAAACTGTACTTTGCCCCCATGACCTGCTCATTGTCCCCGCACATCGTGCTGCGGGAATTGGACCTGCCCTTTGAGTTGATCCGGGTCGACAACAAGACCAAGCGCACCGCCGACGGGCTCGACTTTCTGAGCATCAACCCCAAGGGTTACGTGGCCGCCTTGATGTTGGAAAACGGCAGCGTGCTGACCGAGGGGCCCGCCATTGTCCAGTACCTGGCCGACCTGGTGCCCGGAAACACGCTAGCCCCGGCCAATGGCACCTGGGAGCGGGTTCGCCTGCAGGAGTGGTTGAACTTCATCAGCGCCGAAATCCACAGCGGCTGTGCCCCGCTGTTCAACGCCGACATTGCCGAACCAACCAAAGCGATCTTCAGGGCAAAACTGTTCAAGCGCCTGGATTACCTCAGCCAGGCCCTTGCACGACAGGACTACCTGATGGGCCGCTTCGGCCTGGCCGACGGCTATCTGTTTACCGTTTTGAACTGGTTGCCGTTGTTCAATATCGAGATCGGGGACTGGCCGGTGCTGGCGTCGTTCATGGCCCGAATCGCAGCACGCCCCAGTGTTCGGGCGGCGATGGCAGCGGAGGCGGCATAACCACAGGCCAGGCAGCATCATAAAAACTTCATGGTGCCGGAGCATGATCGCCAGGTTTGCTGATTACTTTCGTTCCCATTCAGCGAGGTAGGATCATGCCACCGCAAGGACTCCAGGTGGATTTCGCCCACCGACCACGGCTTGCCGATCTGCACCCCCTGCAGGAAACCGCCAGGCGCGTGTCCGGCGCCCTGCGCAAACAGGCAGAGCCCACCGTCACGCCGGCAGTGCAGTTGCAAGACCGACAGGGATACGACAGCGGCTTTCTTGGCGACTTCATAGTGCCTTGGCCGAGCGTGGAAGCGACGTTGGTCGATGACGTCTACCCGACCGGCACCGCCGACAATCGCCTGGATTATCAGCACTTCTCCATCACGCTTTCGCGACGGCGACGTCTGGCCCTGGTGGCGGGCGTCAACATCGATGGCGCCAGCAGTGTCGAGATCGACCGGGGTCGTGATGCCTGGGCCTACGACGGACGAATCCCCAGCGACGCCCAGATTGGCGAAGCGCTGTATGCCGGCAATTTACTGGATCGCGGTCATCTGGTCAGACGACAGGACCCCAATTGGGGCCCCGACGCACAGACCGCCAACAACGACACCTTCCACTTCACCAACTGCTCGCCGCAGATGGCAGCCTTCAATCAAAAAACCTGGCTTGAACTTGAGGATTACATCCTCGATAACACGCGTCGGTGGAAAGCCAGGGCGACGATATTTACCGGACCGTTGTTCCGGGACGATGATCAAACGTACAGAGGCGTACAGATCCCCACCGCCTTCTGGAAGGTCGTGGCCTTTCTCGGTGACGACGGCAAACCTTCGGCCAGTGCCTACATGATTGACCAGCGCCAGGAGCTGGAACAATTGGAATTGGTGTTCGGGGCACTCAAGACCTACCGGCGCAGCGTCGATCAAATCGAAGCGCTGACCGGTATCTGCTTTGGCAGCTTGGCTGACTATGACGGCTTCTCCAATGAAGAACGACTGACCGGTACGAGGATTGAAGCGCCGATCCGTGGGCCTGAAGACATCCGCCTTTGAAAAGCGGTGGGAGCGAGTCTGCTCGCGATGGCGGTGGCACAGTCAACATCTCCGCAAGCTGACCCGCCGCTATCGCGAGCAAGCTCGCTCCCACAGGGGATTTAGGGTGTATCTCGAATCTCATGATCACCCCGGAAAACTGTGTGTACAAGCGAGCTTGCTCGCGATGACGGCGGCACAGTCAATATCTCCGCAAGCTGACCACCGCTATCGCGAGCAGGCTCGCTCCCACAGGGGATTCAGGGCGTATAAGCTCATGATCACCCCGAAAAACTGTGGGGGAAAGCTTGTTCACTCGGGTTATTCGCTCAAGGCCTGGCTGAAGGAGGTGTCGATAATCCCGGCAGTGGCCAACGGGGCCGGCAGTGCCTTGACCTTGAACAGGAAGTCCGCCGTGCTTTGCAGGTCGGCGGCGGCCTGTCGATCCACCGGGCCGACGCTCATGTGGGCCTGACGCAACCAATGTCGCGAGACGTTCTGGTCGAGATTGGCCTTTTTCGCCCACAGGTCCGCGTACGTATCAGTGTGGTTGTCGACCCAGGCGCGGGCTTGTTTCACGCGGCCGAGGAAGTCGGCGATGGCTTCGCGCTTGCTGTCGATGGCCGGCGTCGAAGCGGCGATGGCACTGAGGCCGGGCATGAGGTTTTTCGCCGTCAGGATCGGCCGGGCACCAGAGAACAGGATCTGTTGCGAGATGTAGGGTTCCCACACCGGAAAGGCGTCGATGCTGCCCTGGGGCAAGGCCGCCGCCGCGTCGATCGGCATCAGCTTGATGAATGCCACATGACTCTCCGGCAGGCCGGCCTGTTCCAGGGCACGCAGGGTCAGTTGCTGGCTCCAGGCACCCGGCCAATAGGCGACCTTCTTGCCCTTGAGGTCGGCGATGGTCTTGACCGGTGAATCCTTGGTCACCAACAGCGCAATGGTGTCCGGGTTCTGCCGTGAGACACCGATCAGTTTCACCGGTGCCTGCTTGGCCGCCAGGAACAGAAAACCCGAATCGCCGAGAAAACCCAGATCCAGGTCGCCGGTATTCAATGCCTCGGCCAGGGGCGCGGCGGCCTGGAAGTGTTTCCAGTCGACGCGGTAGGGGGCGCCCTCAAGCACCCCCGAGGCCTCCACCGAAGCCCGCACGTTGTAATAGTTCTGGTCGCCGACGTGCAGGACCAACGGCTCGCTGGCCTGGGCCAAAGGTGCGGCGAACAAGGTGCTCAAGAGCAGACGGCGCAGGGATCGAGCGAACTTCATGAAGGCATTCCTGAATGAATTTTCATAGAACATAACGCTCTTGCAATCCGCATTCGAAATTCTTTTAAAGCATAAGCTCAGAGTCGCAAGCAGCCAGTGTCCATAGCGCAACAGTGCCGCAACAGACTGTTGGCTGGGCAACATGTCCTGGAAGCCTTCACCCCAGGGCGGCCCCCGAAAACCGCCCGTTCGCCGGCTATGGCACAGAGCCTGCAATATTCCTTTCAAGCGTGATTCTCTACCGCTGTCCGATCTTTCGGAAATAAGAACATTGCCTTCTCGCCGCCTTGTCTGGAGCTGTTCCATGAAACCCGTCGTCCGCTTCTCCCTGGCCCGCGCCAGATACCTGATCAGCGCCTGCGCCCTGGCGTTGAGCCTGCCGTCTCTGGCCCTGGCCGCAGAAAGCCCCCCGGCCGAAGTGCACCTGGATTACGCCTATTATTCGCCGGTCAGCCTGGTACTCAAGCACTTCGGTTACCTGGAAAAGGCCCTGCCCCAGACCAAGGTCAGCTGGGTCCTGAGCCAAGGCAGTAACCGCTCCTTGGAATACCTCAATAGCGGCGGCGTCGACTTCGCTTCGTCCGCCAGCCTCGCCGCGGTGCTGAGCCGGGCCAATGGCAGCCCGATCAAGTCGGTGTATGTCTACAGCCGCGCCGAATGGACCGCCCTGGTGGTGCGCAAGGATTCGCCGTACCAAACGATCGCCGATTTGAAGGGCAAGAAGATTGCCGCCACCAAAGGCACCGATCCCTATCTGTTCACCCTGCGCAGCCTGCAACAGGCCGGGCTGAAAAAAGACGATGTGGAATTGGTGCATCTGCAACACCCGGACGGTCGTACCGCCCTGGAAAAAGGCGATGTCGACGCCTGGGCCGGTCTCGACCCGCACATGGCCGCCAGCGAAATACAGGCTGGCTCACGTCCGCTGTATCGCAACCCCGCCTTCAACAGCTACGGTGTGGTCAGCGTCACGGAGAAATATGCCCAGGAGCATCCGCAGACCATCGATACCGTGCTTGCGGCCTACGAACAGGCCCGGGCCTGGTCGGTGGAGCATCCGCAAGAGCTGGCCAAATTGCTGGCCGACGAATCCGGACTGCCACTGGAAGTCGCCCGGCTGCAACTGTCACGCACCGACCTGGGCAGCCCGCAGTTGAGTGCCAAGGATGTGTTGGCCTCCAAGGCTGCCGCGCCGATCCTGGTCTCGGAAGAATTGGTACGTCGCGGGGTGAATGTGGACCAGGTGATCGATCAATTGCTCGACACCGGCCGCCAGCAGGCCGTGGCCCGACAATAATCCCTTGCCCAGGCGACAACCGATCCGCGCCTGGCGCGGATTCGGTGTTGCCGGAGGACCGCCATGAGCACTAACAGCGAAGACCTCTCCAGCCCACATTTGGCCGTATCCGCATCGGGCAAAGCGCCTCTGTTCAATCCCGACCACTGGCGGCTGCGTCTCAAAGGCCTGGCCCTGCCAGTGCTGATCATCATGACCCTGGAAATCATCGTGCGCATCGGCTGGCTGCCCGCCTACCAGATGCCGGCCCCCAGCGAGATCGCCCTGACCCTCGCCGACCTGGCCGAAGGCGCACTGTGGAAACACATCAGCGCCAGCTTGTTGCGCGTACTGCTGGGCTTTGCCATCGGCGCCGGCCTGGCCTTGGTCTTCGCCGCCTGGGTTGGCTTGAGCCGGGAAGCCGAAGCCTATCTGGAGCCGACCTTCGCCGGCCTGCGCTCGATCCCCAGCCTGGCCTGGGTGCCGTTGCTCCTGCTATGGCTGGGCATCGACGAAACCTCGAAAGTGGTGTTGATCGCCATCGGCGCGTTCTTTCCCGTGTACCTCAATGGCGTGGCAGCGATTCGCAACATCGACCGCAAGCTGGTGGAGGTCGGCCATATGTACGGCTTCAGCCGCCGCCGTCTGGTGCGACGGATTCTCCTGCCCGCCGCCCTGCCCGGCCTGTTCACCGGGTTGCGCGGCGGCATGAGCCTGGCCTGGATGTTCCTGGTGGCCGCCGAGCTGATCGCCGCCACCAAAGGCCTGGGCTATCTGCTCAGCGATGGCCGCGAAACCTCGCGTCCGGACATCGTGCTGGCGGCGATTCTCGTGCTCGCCCTGCTGGGCAAGCTCAGCGACGGCATCCTCGCCGTTCTGGAAAAACGCTTCCTGGCCTGGCGCGACACCTTTAACGGCACCGAGGAGTGAGCCATGACCCAAGCCCTGCTGGAGCTCTACGTCGAGCGCAAGGCCTTCGCCGACACCACCGTGCTCAATCATATCCATCTGCAACTGCAACCCCGGGAAACCGTAAGCCTGCTAGGCCCCAGCGGCTGCGGCAAAAGCACCTTGCTGCGCATCGTTGCCGGCCTGGAGAAGGACTTTGAAGGACAACTGCTCAGCCACACCGGGCAGTTGGCCTTTGTGTTCCAGGAACCGAGGTTGATGCCCTGGCTGACGGTGCAACAGAATATCGGCTTTGTTGACGACGACGATTACGACAAGGCCTGGGTCGCGCAGTTGATCGAGGAAGTCGGCCTCACCGGTTTTGCCGACGCCTTGCCCAAGGCGTTGTCCGGCGGCATGGCGCAGCGGGTGGCAATTGCCCGCGGCCTGTACGGGCGACCACGGGTGCTGTTGCTGGACGAGCCTTTCAGCGCCGTGGATGCCTTCACCCGAATGAAACTGCAGGACCTGTTGCTGCAACTGGCCGAGCGGCACGCCATTGCCTTGTTGCTGGTGACGCACGATGTCGACGAGGCGCTGTACCTGAGCGACCGGGTGTTGGTGATGGACAACCGCCCCAGCAGCATTCGCCAAGCGTTGACGGTGCAACTGGACCATCCGCGAGACCGGCGCGACCCGTTGCTGGCCCGACTCAAAGCGCTGGCGCTGACCGAACTGCAGCGTGCTCATGTGATTTGATCAAGGTGCTTCGCTAAGCACTTAAAAGAATTAATCAATAAACAATCAGTATTTATGGTTATAAACATAACCACGTACTCTCAGCTCATCCCGTCCCATTGGTCACGACAGTGAAGTGCCTTATGAAACCGACTGACAACGTTATCGACTTCGTCCAGTTCCGCAAACGCAAGCAGGCTCAGCAACTGGCCCGGGCCATGTGGGAAATGTACGCACGTAATGCCGGTTACCAGGCGTTCCAGTGGGTCAAGGCATCCCAACCGACCAGGACGTATCAGGCGTGAGCGCCCAGGAACCCTCGCGCTTTTTGGCGAGTGCCGACGAACCCGAAGTGGATCTGAATAACCTGGAAGCCTTGGATGAGGATCCGATTTGCGAACGGGTCGCGCAGAATCTGCAACGCCTGCGCGGCAAGCGACACCTGTCCCTCGACGCCCTCGCCCGCCAGTGCGGAGTCAGCCGGGCCATGCTGGCGCAGATCGAGTCCGGACGCAGTGTGCCGTCGATCAAGGTGCTGTGCAAAATCGCCAAGGGCCTGAAGGTGTCGGTCGCCGCGTTCCTGGAACACCGGGCTTTCGAAGGGGTGGCGGTGCTGTCGGTCAGTCAGAGCAAACGGCTGGTCAGCGCCAGTGGCGCCTTCGTCAGCCGTGCCCTGTTCCCGTTCGATGTGGCACGCCAGTCGGAATTCTACGAGCTGCGCCTGAGCCCCTTGGGCGAGGACCGGTCCGAAGGGCACGGGCCCGGGGTCCAGGAGAACCTGGTGGTGTCTCAAGGTGTGCTGGAGATCAGTGTCAACGACGAGCGCTATCTGCTCTCCACGGGTGATTCGATTCTGTTCTACGCTGACCAGCCTCATCGGTATCGCAACCCGGCGGACAGTGAGGCGGTGGCGTATCTGGTGGTTACCTATCCGGAACGCCTGGACTGAAAAGTCAGGTTGGTGTGTATATCCGTTTCTTCGGTAACGGATAAACACACCGCCCGTAGCAACAAAAAATCAGCAGGTGCAGCACATCATCGGCATGCCATTGCAGCTCATCATCATCGGCATGTTGCAGTCGCTCATCATCTTCATCATCAAGGCGCAGCAGTTTTTCATCATGTCCATGTTCATGCCCGCCATCGGCATGACTTTGCACATCATGCAGTCCGCCATCACCGTGCATTCCATCACGCACTTCATCGACGGCATCGGCATGCCCATCATCGGCATTGGCATCATCATGCTCGCCATCGGCATGGCCATGCTCGCCTGGGACATGCACATCATGCTCATGTTGCCGCAATGCATCATCATCGGCATGCCGCAGTTCATCATCATCTGCATCATGTCGGCGCTGTTCTTGAACATGGCCATGTCCATGCCGGCAGCTGGCATCATCTTGCACTGCATGCCGTCCCCCATCATTTCGCAGGTCATGGTCGCCATCATCATCGGCATGCCCATCATCGGCATCATCGGCATGTTGGCGTTCATTGGCATTGGCATCTGCATGGCGTTCATCATGGTGGTGTTCCCTGTAAGTTCGAGAGTAGGACAAGCTGATGGGGCGGATTCTAAGCATTGACCCGGGCCCGACAAGATGACGATCGAACAGCAGGAATGAACGTTCAAACAGGCTTACCGGAGTGACACGCACCAAGTCGTCCGCTGCTGCATGCACTACGCTTTCATTGCAGACACTTTCTAAACGACAGCTTCGATTCTTCGGTCATGGATATGCCATCCAGACCTAGGTCAATAACCGTAAGAAATAATCGATCTAAACGTGCCCCTTGGAATCTCCCGCCCCGATGGCTCAGCCAATCAATCGGGCATACACCGGCCGGTCAATATTCCCACCGGACAGAATCACCCCCACCTTTTTCCCCCGCATCGCTTCACGTTCCTGCATGAGTGCCGCCAAGGCCGCGGCGCCTGCCCCTTCGGCGAGGTTATGAGTGTCGGTGTAATACACCCGCATGGCCTCGGCAATTTCCGCGTCGCTGACCGCGACGATCCGCGCCGCAGCGGCCCCATAGAGGGCGAAGGCCTCGGGAATGGGTCTACGCACGGCCAGACCGTCGGCAAAGGTATTCGCCGAAGCGGTCTCACAGAGCCTTCCCGTTTCAAATGACCACTTCGCCGCGAGGGCCTCGGTGGACACGACGCCCACCACATGGGTTTTCAGCCCCAAGGCATCGCGGGCGGCGATGACGGCGCAGATCCCCGAGCCACAGCCTATCGGCACATAGACGGTGTCGAGGTCCGGCACCACCTTGAACAGCTCAAGCCCATAGGTCGCCACGCCCTTGACCAACTCGGGATGG
Source organism: Pseudomonas sp. FSO-7 (assembly GCF_059579345.1). Classification (NCBI taxonomy): domain Bacteria; kingdom Pseudomonadati; phylum Pseudomonadota; class Gammaproteobacteria; order Pseudomonadales; family Pseudomonadaceae; genus Pseudomonas; species Pseudomonas sp. FSO-7. The sequence goes on from NZ_CM184193.1 coordinate 4,015,479, forward strand.
AACGGCGGCACCAGGTAGAGCCCCTGTGCATGGGCCAGGCGTGCAGCCTCTTCGCGGGCCTCATCGAAATCGCGGCCATACTCGACCACCTCGCCGCCAAAGCCGCGCATGGCATTGTTCTTCTCCACCGAGTTACCTTGGGGCACGACGATCAACGCTTTCAAACCCAATGCAGTAGCCGCCAACGCCAGGCTCTGGCCATGGTTGCCGCGCGTCGCCGTGACGATGCCTTTCGCCTCGGGGTGCTCACGCTTGAGCCAGTGCACGAAGGTCAGGCCGCCGCGCACCTTGAAGGCCCCGGTCGGGGTGTGATTCTCGTGCTTGACCCACACCGTGCAACCCAACCGCTCAGCCAGCAACGGCCAAGCGTATTGGGCAGTGGCGGGCATGAATTGATAGAGATGGCGGGCTGCGTGTTCGATGTCGTCGCGGGTCAGTGTGTGCATGATGGGCCTCCAGGTTTTGCCCAGTCTAATCAGCGCGACGGCGACGGGGCTTTCAGAAAACTGACCTGACTTTCAGCCCCGCTCTTCATTACTATGCTGTGCATGAGCCCGCGAAAACGCCAACCGCCGCCCCTGTCTGAACCGGTCCGTCGTATCGAGGCAGGGCCGTGGGCGATCGAATTGCTCCCCGGCTGTGCTTACGCGACCCGCTATATCGCGACCCAGTCGGCGATCGGTTTTGCCTTCGACAGCCAGCGCGGCCGGCACGCCATCGGCAGCGACCGCGTGTTGCCCTTCGAGGCGCTGCCCAACGGCCTGGCATTCGTTCCCGCCGAGTGCGACGTGTTCTCCGAATCCCCCAAGGGCGGTGAATACCTGCGGGTGGTGCGCACCGACGGCCTGGCGCTGCCGGGGGAACATGCGTTCAACAATCGCATTTACCCGCAGGCCATCACCCTCGCGCTGAGAATGCGCAGCGCACTGCTGCGTGCCACGGCAGAGGATGATTGGGAGGCCTGGGCACTTGGATTGGCTGAAAGGCTGAAGGACCGCGGGAAGTTTTCGGCGCTCTCCCAAGGCTCGATCACGGGCAGCCGGATGCGCCTGCTCGATGAATTCATCGACGCCGGTCTCGACGGTCCGCTGGGGATCAAGGAAATGGCCGGGCTGCTGGGCTTGTCCGAAGGTTATTTCATGCGGGCATTCAAGCAAGCGACCGGCAAAAGCCCACACAGCTACTTGATCGACCGACGCCTGGCCAAGGCACGGGCGCTGATGGGCGATTCAACCGCCCGGCTGACCGACATCGCCCACACTTGCGGCTTCAACTCCCAGGCGCACATGACCACGCTGTTCAGGCAACGCCTTGGCGTCAGCCCGGCGCAGTTGCGTGGGGATTGGTTATGCAACTGATACACCGCCCCCACATTCGATCAGCAGACAAAACATCCATGGGCAAGCTCGCCCCCCTGTGGGAGCGAGCTTGCTCGCGATGAGGTCCTGGCAGTCGACATTGATGCTGAATGGAAGACCCCTATCGCGAGCAAGTTCGCTCCCACAAGTGGACACGTTCAAGCCTGCTCGGGCTAGCCAGCGGTCACGGTCATGCCACCGTCCGCCATGACCACCGCACCGACGATAAAGCTGGCCCGGTCCGAAGCCAGGAACGCCACCACCTCGGCGATTTCTTCCGGCTGTGCGGCCCGGCCAATGGGCGCGGCTTCACCGTGTTGCGCAAGGAACGCCGGACCGTCCTCGACCACGTCATTGAGGATGTTGGTGACCACATCGCCAACACCGATGGCATTGACGCGAATGCCATGCTCGATGACTTCCAGCGCCAGGGTGCGGGTCAGTTGCGCCAGGGCGCCCTTGGAGGCGGTGTAGGCGGCAATGGTCGGGAAAGCGAAATAGGACGCGTAGGAGGCAATGTTGACGATGGCCCCCGACTTGTTCGGCATCATCGCCTTGACCGCTTCGCGTGAATGCAGGAAAGCGGCGGTGGCGTTGACCGCCTGGATGCGCTCCCAGTCCTGGCGCGTCATGTCGATGACGAGTTTGTTGATGATGATCCCGGCATTGTTGACCAGGATGTCCAGCCGACCGAACTGCTCAATGGCCACGCCGACAGCGCGCTCGGCGGCGCCATCCTCGGTGATGTCGGCCTCCAGCGGCACCAGCCCGGGACGGGCCAGCTCGTGGACGGCGGGGTTGATGTCCTCAGCGACCACCTTGGCGCCGCGGGCATGCAACAGCAATGCGATGGCCTTGCCGATGCCACTGGCGGCGCCAGTGACCAGTGCAACCTTGCCTTCGACTTCGTGGGGAATGTTGTGTTGGATATCGGTCATGATCGCTCTCCTGCGTGAGCGGGCAGACGAGACATTCGCCAGCCCGGCGCCCGTGGGCGCTGTCGTTATCGACGGCTTCACTTTCTCGCATCGGCGACTGCCGGGCTTTCGCAGGCTTGCTGGGACTGTCGGGGTTTTGCGCAAAATGTGGCCAGGGATTGCTCCTGCTGGGCTCTGTAGGAGCTGGCGAAGCCTGCGATCTTTTGATCTTGATCTTTCGCTTGAGATTCAAGTGTCTGGGGAAAGATCGCAGCCTCGCTGCACTCGACAGCTCCTACAGGGTCAGGAACAACGCGGAGGTCCAGACCCGTGACTGATCTCGCTGGCGGGCGCAGATGAACAAGGGGTGTTCACGCCCAGGCGCAAGCCCCAAGCGGGCCAGTTCGATGTTGCCCTGCAACTCACGGGGCAACGGCGCAGCGGTCATCCGTTCCAGGGACATCTTCAACTCCGCGCCCGGCAACGCTTCGACCACTTGCGATCGCGCCAGCAGCTCATCGCCGGACAGCTCCATCACCACCGTCGGTGCGTGCACGTAAGGTTGCGGTTCGGACGGGTCACCGACCTTGACGTAGTTGTCGATACGGCTGTGGATCTGCAGCCTGGCGCCGGCCAATTGCGACAGGTCGATTTCGATGCTGTCGGTATCGCCATTGGTGTCGGTGCGAAACGCCAGGACCGTTGCGTCCTTGCGCCATACAGTCTGTTCGGGATGGTCGAGGCCCAAGGCGCGAAAGCCATTGATGACCGCGCCGGTGATGCGGATTTCGCCTGTCCAGTAAGCGCCGCGATAACGGTCCTTGATCCGCGCGCCCCCCAGGCGCAGGCGAATGCGTTGCGCGCAAAAACCCAGTTCCTGGTGCAGATTGCGCGACCAGATCAACTGGTCGCCATCGAACAGATCGACCTGCTCCCAACCTGCCTCTCCCAGCAGTCGATAGTCCAGGCAGGCAGTCGAATCGGCAGTGAAGACTTCCCCCATGAAGTGCTTGCCCTGGCGCAGGCTGGCAAACGAACGTTCCCCAGTCGTGGCGAAGGTACGGCGGGCACGCAAGGCCTTGCCGACGCTGGCCCGGTCGAAAGCCTCGGCGACAACGCCGGTCAGCCCACCACGGGAGCCGAACACCGCCGTGGCCGGAACGCCGCCACCGCAGCGGCCCTGGTGTTCATCGCTGTTCGCCGCGGCGCCGACCCGATAGCCTCGCTGCAGCGCTTCGGCATAGACCCAATGGAACTGGCCCCAGGCCGAACCCACCTCGATCAGCCGTTCAAGCTCCGGGTGATGCCAGTCGAGGTTGCAACGGCGTCCGCCGACATGGGGCATCATCAGATGGCCTTCGGGGTCCTTGGCATAGGCGGCGTACAACTCGTCCACCGGCCAGGCCCCTGGCTTGATGGTGCCGGCGGTGAACTCGTTCCATTCGAAGGAGCGCACCAACCGGCCCTGATTGTCGAAAGGGAATTCGGGTTTGCGGTCATGCAGGAATACGACGTTGCGATCGCCGCCCGCACAGGAGTTACCGCACCACTCGGTCCCGGGATAACACACGAATCGGCCCGGCTCATTGAGTTCATGGATCAGCTTGACCGCCTGGTCCCAGCGTTGCTCGGTGATGTTGAAGTCGTTGGCGGTGTAGCCGAGGACATCGAGGCCGGCGACATCGCGACCGTAGCTGAGGTTGTACAGCGTGTCGTTGGTGCCCACCGTGTCATCGGAGTGCACATGCAAGTCGGCGTAGAGCGGGCGCAACGCCGTACCGGCCGGGTCGACAGTGACGAAGGCCTGGGCACCGTCGACAAAAGGCGTCGCGACCTCGGCGGACAAACGCCACTCGCCCACGGCGCCGAGGTCAAGCGCCTCGAGCCGGGCCGTCGCCCAACCTTCGGCCGCCAGCGTGAACGGCTGTTGGCGCTCGCCGCCCTCCGGGTCAACCAGGGTCAGCACACCTTCAAGCGGCAGGTTTCGGCAGGTATTGCCCCAAGCATCGTCCATCCGCAAGAGGACATCGAACGCCTCACCGGCGCTGACCAGTCGAGGCACGATCAACTGCACGAACTGCGCCGGCCCCGGCACGATGTCCAACAAGGGATCACCGGGCACCTCGGCAAATTTCGAGCTGCCCAAGGGATCGATGAACAGGCGGAAACGGAAGTCCTTCTCGACGAAGCTCTGCACCCGCGTCCCTGCCCCGCCCTGGCGTCGGTCGCCCAGGCGGATGATGACTTTATCGCCCGGGTTCAGGTAACCGTCGATGATGTCGATGATGATCGCCTTCTGGAACGGCCGCTCATGGCCCTTCTGGTCGAAGCGCACTTTCAAGTGCTGCACCGTGGCCTGGCTCTGGCCAGGGACCAACTCACCCGCCTGGTACTCGGCGCTGACATAGTTGGGACCGGCCGGGTTCGAGGTCTGGAACAAGGCCCAGTCGGAGTAGAACTTGAAGGCCAGCTTGAGCCACGCACCGTCGGCCAGGCCGCTGCCACCGACCTCGTAGACCAGGGTGATTTCATCCCACTGCCCGGCGACCAGCGTGTCACGGTCACAATGGACGCTGCCCAGGAACGGACGTTTCTTGTTGCGCTCGTACAGGCCTTGCGGGGCGATGTAATGCCCGGCTTCGCGGGGATCGAAAACGTTACTCACATGACACCTCGTGCAGTGGTCCACTGAAGGGTTCGAATACGTGGGGCGATGCTTATTGCACGCGCCATTTCTGGTAGTGACGCTCGATGCGCCGGAACACGAAACTCTCCATCAGCCAGGCAATCAGGCCGATCAGCACAATGCCCAGCAGCACCTGGCTGCTGTTGCCGATCTGCCCGCCCGTGGCGACCATCCAGCCGATGCCCTGGGAAGCGCCGATCATTTCCGCCGCGACCAGCGCCCGCCAGCCCTGGCTGAAGCCGATGCGCAAGGCAGCGGTCACGAACGGCAACGACGCCGGTAAATAGACATGGGCCAACAGTTGCCATGCGCTGGCGCCCAAGGTCCGTGCCGCGCGAACTTCACCGCCGCGGATGCTTTGCACGCCCTCCTGGATCGTCACGGCCATGGGGAACATCGCGGCAATGAAAATCACCAGCACGATGGAGACATAACCCAGGCCGAAAATGATCATGATCAGCGGCGCCCAGGCAATCGGCGGGATGGCCATGAACAGGCTGTTGAGCGGCGAGACGAAATCGCGAAAGCGCGAGGACAGGCCAGCGGCCGTGCCCAGCAGGAGCGCAACGATCACCGCGGCACAAAAACCACCCAACTCTTCCAGCACACTGGCCTGCAGGTGCTGCCACAGTGAACGGTCACCCAGCCAGCGCAGCGCCTCGCGGGCAACGTCCCAGGGCTGCGGCAGGATGTAGGTGGGAAAGCGGCTCGCCAGGGCGATCCAGATCAACAACAGGAATGGCAGCGACGCCCATCCCCAATTCGGTTTTGGCAAGGACATGACGGACTCAATGCGCGGATTTTTCCAGGTAGGAGGTGTCCACGATCTGTTCGGTCTTGAGCGTGGTGTCGATAAAGCCCAGGTCATGGGAGTAATCCATCAGGCGCTGGATGAACTGGATGTCCGACGCCTGCAAGTCCGCCGACCAGCCCAACCGGGTCCGGGCCTGGGCAACGATGGCCTGCGGCGCGATGGTCTTGCCGTCAACGCCTTGCACCGCTTCAAGCTTGAAGGCCTCGGCGATGAGCCGGTTCGATTCGTCGGGATGTTCATTGAGGAAGGCGATGGCCTTGCGATGGGCGCGGAGCAGCTTCACCACGTCATCCGGGCGCTCCTGCAGGGTTTTTGGCAAGGCGATCACCACGTACCACGGGTATTGCGGCAGCGCCTGGTTCACGTCCAGCAGGATCCGGCTCGAACCGCGCAACACCGACTGGCTGACGAAGGGCTCCCAGGAAAACGCCGCGTCGACGATGCCCCGTTCAAGGGCGGCGTTCATGTTGCCCGGCGGCATGTCGATGATGTCCAGGTCCTTGTCGGGATCGAGCCCGGCCTTTTCCTTCAGGACATAACCGCGTAACAGCACATCCATGCCACTGCCCTTCTTGACCCCGGCGAGCTTTTTCCCCTTGAGCGCTTCCAACTGAGTGATCGGACTCTTGGCGTCGACAATCACCGCGGCCTGGCCGTAATTGACCTTGGCCAGGATCCGGCTTTGCAGCCCGCGGGAAAACCACTGGTACACCGGTGGGGTGCCGACATAGGCCACGTCCAGTTCGCCGGCGGCCAGTGCCTGCTGGATCACCGGGCCATCGCCCAAGGCCTTGAGGTCGACATTCAAGCCTTCTTCGCGGTAGTAACCCTGTTTGTCGGCGATCAGCGCTGGGGCGTTGGCCATGGCGAACACATAACCCACGCGCAAGGGTTTCGCCTCGCCCGCCACGGCGAATGCGCTGCCTGCCAACGTGGCAGCAGACAAGGTAAGGGCAAGCAGCGAACGTTTGATCATGCTGTCAGCTCAAGTCGAGGGGTGGGGTAAACCGTGGTGTCGCAGGCGTCCATGACCTGGGCGATGCGCGTCATCAGCTCATTGCGGTAATCGAGGAACGCCGGCAGGCGACGGGTTTTCAGGTTGCTGCGCGGACGCGGCAGGTGGATCTCCAGCTCGCTGTGAATACCGCCCGGCGCGATGTTGAGCACGATGACCCGATCGGCCAGGAACACCGCTTCGTCGATGTCGTGGGTGATGAACAACACCGTCTGGCCCAGTTCGGCCCAGAGGCGCAACGTTTCTTCGTTCATGCTGTTGCGGCTGATGGCATCGAGCGCGGCGAATGGCTCGTCCATCAGCAACACGCTGGGCTCCAGGGCCAGGGTCCGGGCCAGGGAGACGCGCTGTTGCATGCCACCGGAAAGCTGGTGCGGCAGCCGATGCGCCGCACTCTCCAGACCGACCAGGCGCAGGTACTGCAACGCCTGTGCGCGCTGCTGGGATTCGTCGGTGCAGGCGCTCATCCGCAGACCGAAACGGACGTTTTCCAAAGCGCTCAACCAGGGAAACAATTGCGGCGCCTGGAACACATAACCCAACTCCGAACGCTCCGGGCGTACTGCGGTCTGGTTGATGGTGATGCGGCCACTTTGCGGCTGCACAAACCCTGACAGCAGGTTCAGCAAGGTGGTTTTCCCGCAGCCGGATGGCCCCAGGATCGCGACGAACTCGCCGGGTCTGGCGTTCAGGCTGAAAGACGAAAACACGCGGTGCCCATTGGGGTAGCTGAAGCTGATGTCATCGACCGTCAGGGCATCGGCTTGTGGCGGTGGGTAAGCAAAGGTGTTGAGCATGGCAAGTATCGTCAGGTCGTTTACAATGGGAATGCCTGACATAATACGTATTAATACAAGTAGTCCCAATAACCTATTTTTATAACCTTAGAAGTGAAGGCACCCTGCCCCACTCAAGGCCATGGAAGCTGACAGTGTCCACCTCCATTCTTCGCGACAGCACCACCTCGCTCTACGAACAGATCGCCCATCAACTGCTGGAGGAAATCCAGCGCGGCGACTACGAACCCAGCGGCAAGCTACCGTCCGAGGCGCAGTTGGGCGAACGCTTCGGGGTGAGCCGCGTCACGGTTCGCCTGGCCGTGGGCAAGCTCAGCGACGATGGCGTGGTGGAACGCAAGCAAGGCAAAGGCACCTTTGTGGCGGCCAAACAGGTACGCCATGGCCTGGATGCGTTGCGCAGCTTTCATGAGGCGTTGTTGTTGCAAGGGCTGCAACCGAGCATGCAGGTGCTCAGCCATGCCCTGCAGCCCGTTCCGGAAGCCCTGCGGGGTTTGTTTGAGGCAGCAGACGACTGCCTGCTTCTGGAGCGACTGCACTTCGTCGATGACGAACCCATCGCGTTGGGACGCAGCCACCTGCCGGCAGCGTTGGCCAGCGTGGCCTGGGCTGAGGTCGAACATCAGCCGATCTATTCCATTCTCGAATCGATCACCGGCTTGGCGGTCAGCCGCGCCGATCTGGCCATCCGCGCGCAGGAAGCCGACAAAAGCCTGGCCAGCGCGCTGCACGTCAAACGCGGTGCCGCGCTGCTGGTCATGGAGCGCACGTCCTATTTCGCCGACGGCCGCTGTTGCGACCGCACGACATTTTTCATCCGCCCGGAACGCTACGCCTTCGTGCTCAGTGGGGTGTTCAAATCCAATTCGAGCAGTTGAGCGATCAGGCTACCCAGCATCGCCGCCAACTGAACCAACGCCATCGCGAGCAAGCTCGCTCCCACAGGGGATTGGCGGCGGATGAAAATCTTGCAGCCACCTCGAAAAAGTGTGGGAGCGAGCTTGCTCGCGAAGACGGCGGCACAGTCAATATTGATGCAAGCTGAACCACCGCCATCGCGAGCAAGCTCGCTCCCACAGGGGACTGGCGGCGGATGAAAATCTTGCAGCTACCTCGAAAAAGTGTGGGAGCGAGCCTGCTCGCGAAGACGGCGGCACAGTCAATATTGATGCAAGCTGAACCACCGCCATCGCGAGCAAGCTCGCTCCCACAGGGGATTGGCGGCGGATGAAAATCTTGCAGCCACCTCGAAAAAGTGTGGGAGCGAGCTTGCTCGCGAAGACGGCGGCACAGTCAATATTGATGCAAGCTGAACCACCGCCATCGCGAGCAAGCTCGCTCCCACAGGGGATTGGCGGCGGATGAAAATCTTGCAGCCACCTCGAAAAAGTGTGGGAGCGAGCTTGCTCGCGAAGACGGCGGCACAGTCAATATTGATGCAAGCTGAACCACCGCCATCGCGAGCAAGCTCGCTCCCACAGGGGACTGGCGGCGGATGAAAATCTTGCAGCCACCTCGAAAAAGTGTGGGAGCGAGCCTGCTCGCGAAGACGGCGGCACATCCAACCTCGATTTCGCGAACCAGTGACCTGAAACCACCGCCTCAATGATCGTTATGAACGCTATTGACCCGACTGTCCGCCAGTTTGAACACCACGCGCTGGGGGTGGTTGATCGAGACCAGGTATTCCACGGGCTGCCCTTGGCGGTCGAAGATCACGCCCCGGTAGACCAGCGCGGCCGTCCCGGGCTCGACGTCCAGCAAGCGGGCCTCCTGGTCGTTCATCGTGGCGATGCTCAACGTCCCCTCGTCGCTTTCTATTTCGATCTGGTAGCGCGATAACAACAATGCATACAACGAGGCCCCCTCGATCAGGTCTCCCGCCACCAGCTCCGGTGCGCGAGCGGCCGGGATGTAGCTGGTCTCGATGCAGAATGGTTTTTGATCCACGGTACGCAGGCGCCTGATGGTCAGCAAGGTGTCGCCTTCCTGGATCTTCAGCAGTTTCGCCACACGGGCACTGGCCTGGGTTTGTTCGAAGTAGAGCAATTTACTGCCCGGCCTGGCCCCCGCTTGCTCGACCACTTCGGCAATGCCTTTACGGGCCACGGTATTGAGTGGCCGCTCGACACCTGGCGCGGTCACGAAGGTGCCGCGGTTGCCCCGGCGCTCCAGGACCCCACGGTCGATCAGCGTTTGCAGGGCCTTTCGTAGCGTCATCCGGCTGATGCCCAAGTGCTCGGCCAGGTCCCGTTCCGCCGGAATCCGCTCGGTTGGCCCGAACTCCGGACGCTCCAGCATTTCCAGCAGCACCTGGACGGCCTGCCAGGCCACCTGCTTGCGTTCGGGCGCCAGGAGCGCCACATCGGATGACTTGGAAGGAAGCACTTTCATGGTCTACATCCTGGATTTATTTTTTTTGCCAAGGCGTTGCAACATTACCCACTGGAAACCATTGCAAACCCGCCAGCTTGATCATGAGAACAAAAAATCGGCCCAGTGCCTACCTTGAAAACCGCGCCGGCAGCGCATTAGACCATGGAGGAAAAGCCTTGTAATGGTATTTTTCATGGTATAGCTTTTGGTCTAAATGGTGATCATGAACCGCAACACGACCACCACAACAAAGCCTCCAGGAGCTCACATGACGATCCAGTTCAACCGGGAAACATTCATCACTTCCCTGCAGCAATCCGTGCAAATCGTCGAGGACGCCCAGCAGTTTGGCCAAGAGCTGGCCACGCGGATCGACCGCATCTACTTCGTCAGTTGCGGCGCGCCCAACCGGATCATGCTCGGTTTGCAGTATTGGCTTGAGCGCTACAGCCAAACCCTGGAAGTGCGTCGTTATTTCCCGGCCGATTTCATGGACATCGATCCACCGCGCCTGGACGAACGCACCCTGGTGGTCCTCGCCTCCAAGTCCGGGACGACCCAGGAAACCATCGCCGCCGCGCACTTTTTGCAAGACAAGCCTTGCCTCACCGTCGGCGTGACGCAAACCGCCGAATTACCGCTGGCCCAGGCTGTTCAACATTGCTTTCTGCTGGGACGTACCGATGAGGCGTACTTCGGTTGCTTCATGATCCTTCAGGCATTGGTCGGCGGGATCCTGGCCAAGCGCGAAGGCTGGCCACTGCTGGACAAGCTCACTCGCTCGCTCAAGGCACTGCCACAAGCCCTGGCCGATGCAGCGATCAATAACGACCGGCGCGCCGTCGAAGAGGCACGCCTGTATAAAGATGATCGCGTGATGTACTTCCTCGCCTCGGGTCCGATGTTCACCACCGCCTATGTGTTTGGCGTCTGTGTGGTGATGGAAAGCCAGTGGCTGCATTGCCTGCCGGTGGAGGCAGCCGAATTTTTCCATGGCCCGTTCGAAGCCATCGACGCAACCACCCCCCTGCTCCTGCTGGTGGGCGAAGACCCCAGCCGGGCACAGATGGAACGGGTCGTGCGCTTCTGCCAGCGATACACCGAACGGGTCATGGTCTATGACGCCAAGGACTTCCCGATGGAGGGCATCGACCCCGAGATCCGCGCCATTGTCGCGCCCTACATCGTCGGCATCGCCGTGGAACGCATCGCCGCGCATCTCGCGGTCTGGCACCAGCAGCCACTGACGACGCGCCGCTACATGTGGAAAACGGAGTACTGAACATGGGCAGTCTGATCGCGGTCGGCGACAACACCCTGGATGTGTACCTGGACCGGAACATCGAATACCCCGGTGGCAACGCACTCAATGTGTCGGTGCTTGCCGCCCGGCTAGGTGCTCGCAGTGCCTACCTGGGCTGCGTTGGCGATGACCGGCAAGGCCAGTACCTGCTCGATTGCCTGCAACAGGAAGCCGTCGATGCGTCCCGCTGCCGGACGCTGACGGGGGCCAACGGCTGGGCGTGTGTCGACAGCATCGATGGCGAGCGAGTGTTTCTCGGCAGCGATCCGGGCGTCTGTCGCCAACTGCGACTTGATGCCGACGACCTGGCCTATCTCGCGACATTCCCGCTGGCCCACAGCAGCCTCTACAGCGGTCTTGAGGGCCAACTGGGGCAAATTCGCCAGGCCAGTGGCTGCCTGTCATTCGACTTCTCGGACAACTGGGTCGAGTTCGATTGGCAGGCACTGATCCAGCAGGTGGACATTGCCTTCTTCTCAGCGGCCGACCTGTCATTCCGTGACGCCCATGACCTGGCGGACTCGATGCGGGCGATGGGCCCGGCGACGGTGGTCATCACCCGTGGCGCCCAGGGCGCCCTCGCAGTCGACGCACAGGGCGTGCATGAGCAGGCGGCGCGGCCCTGCGCGTTCGTCGACAGCATGGGCGCCGGCGACGGTTTTATCGCCGCGTTCCTGCTGGCATGGCAAGCCCGGCTAACCCTTGCCGAGTGCCTGGCACGAGGCGTCGATCATGCCGGCCAGGTGTGCGGTTGGGCTGGTGGCTTTGGCCATGGGCAGACCGTGGACAGCCAACGCGTTCAACAACTGAAACAAGCCTTGAATATTCAAGGCTGATGCGTGCTGCCCCGGGCCCCTCCCGGGACGGCTCTACCAACCTGTCGTGGATACCCTGTCGATGAAAAAATATCTGATCGGTTTGATGCTCGTGGCCAGCCCGCTGATAACCTGGGGCGCCAACGAAGAACTGCGTTTCGGGGTCGATCCCACCTACCCACCCTTTGAGTCCAAACGACCGGACGGCACCCTGACAGGTTTCGATATCGAGCTGGGCGAAAGCTTGTGCAGCGAATTGCAACGCCGTTGCGTCTGGGTCGAAAACGCCTTCGACGGCATGGTCTCGGCCCTCAAAGGCAGGAAGTTCGACGGGATACTCTCTGCCCTCTCGATCACTGAAGCACGCAAAGCCGAAATTGCCTTCTCCAACACCCTCTACGACACCCCGGCACGCCTGGTGGCCCCCCAAGGCAGCCCGTTGCAACCGACGGCAGAATCCTTGCGCGGCAAGCGCATCGGCGTGCAGCAAGGCAGCGTGTTCGAAGTCTACGCCAAGCGGATGTGGGGCCTGAAGGGCGTGGAAGTGGTGCCCTATCAAAGCAGTGACTTGACCTATTCGGACTTGATCAACGGTCGGCTGGATGCGGCGTTCGACGATGCCATTGCCGTCTCCGAAGGCCTGCTGAAAAAGCCAATGGGCAAGGGTTTCGGCTATGCCGGCGAGGTGGTCAAGTCACCGGAAATCTTCGGCCCGGGCACCGGCATCGGCTTGCGTAAAAGCGATACCGCCCTGGCCGGGGAAATCAATCAGGCGCTCGAACGACTCCATCGCAATGGCACCTACGAGCGCATCGCCAGGAAGTACTTCGACTTCGACATCGCACCGAAATAAACCACCCGCGCGGAGCCTGACAGCATGTTTCTCGAAGGGTACGGCTATCTCATTTTCCAGGGTGCGTGGCTGACCGTTCAGGTAGCCACGTGGGCCGCCTGCGTCGCCCTCGTGCTTGGCCTGCTCGGGGCCTTGGCGAAACTCTCGCCAGTGGCGCCGCTACGGCTGCTCGCGACGGCCTACACCACGCTGGTGCGCAGCGTGCCGGACCTGGTCCTGATGCTGTTGATCTATTACAGCGCGCAAATCGGAATCAACCAGATAGCACAGGCGTTCGGCCGGGAATCGTTGCAGTTGAATCCCTACGGCACCGCCATTGGTACGCTGGGATTCATCTACGGCGCGTACTGCGCCGAAACCTTTCGCGGGGCCTTGCGGGCCATCCCGTTTGGCCAATTGGAAGCGGCCCGGGCCTATGGCATGAGCCATTGGCAAGTTCTGCGACGTATCCGCCTGCCGCAAATGCTGCGGTTCGCATTGCCCGGCATCGGCAACATCTGGCAAGTGCTGTTGAAAAGTGCCGGCCTGATCTCGCTGCTGGGCCTCAATGACATGGTCCAGGTCGCCAAACAAGCAGGCAACGCGACCTCAAGGCAGATGTTCTTCTACCTGGTGATTGCGGCGATCTTCCTGGCCTTTGCGATCCTCTCCAGCCTGGCCCTCAAACACCTTGAACGACGCTACAGCATCGAACCGCAGCGGAGCGTGTCATGATCGAGATATTGAAAGAGTTCGGGCCGAACTTCCTCTGGTCCGACGGTTACCGCTGGAGTGGTTTGTCCGTCACCTTATGGCTGTTAGTGACCTCCGCCCTTATCGGTCTGGCCGCGGCGATCCCCCTGGCGCTGGTTCGCACCTATGGCAATCGTTGGCTGGCACTGCCTGTACAGTTTTACACCCTGGTGTTTCGCGGCACGCCGCTGTTCGTGCAACTGCTGATCATCTACAGCGGCCTGGCAAGCCTGAGCCTGATCAGGGAGTCGCCGAGCCTGTGGTGGTTCTTTCGTGACGGCATGCATTGCGTGATCCTGGCGCTGGCCTTGAACACCTGCGCCTACACCGTCGAGATTCTCGCCGGCGTACTGCGCACCACCCCACGCGGTGAGATCGAGGCGGCGCTGGCCTTGGGTATGACCCGACGTCAATTGTTCATTCTGGTGCTGATACCGAGCATGCTGCGCCGGGCACTCCCGGCCTACAGCAACGAAGTGATCTTTGTCCTGCACGCCACGGCCATCGCCTTTACCGCGACCGTTCCTGACATCCTTAAAGTCGCGGCAGATGTCAACGCTGCCACCTTCAAGACGTTCCAGGCCTATGGCATTGCCGCGCTGCTTTACATGTTGCTGGCGTGCGCGCTGGTGGGTGTATTCCGATTGGCTGAACGCCGATGGCTGGCCTTTCAGCGATAACGATGAAGACCTATAGAGGCTCCGCGGTCTGGATGAGCGAATTGAGCACCAGCTTTATTTCAATCGCCGGGTCTTTATGCCCTTGCAATATCAAGCCTTCAGCCAAGGCCGTGAAGGTCTTCGCAAGCGCGGCATCGTCCAGCGGCGGCTTCTTGCCAGCATGGTTGAATATGATGGTAATCAACTTGCCCAGGGCTTCGCTGTTTTCCTCATGCAAGTCGTAGTAATGCTGTGAGAACTCTTCATCACGCAGGGCGATCAGTTGCAACTCGGCATCGAGGATCGCACAGCGGGTATTGTTCTTCAGGGTGTCGATATAGGCATTCAAGCCATGACTCAACTGCTCCGCCGAATAGCCCGACGCCAGGGTCGTGCTCAATCGATCTATTTCAACTCGCTTGAAGCGTTGAGTCAGTTGCAGGAGCAAGTCCGATTTACTGGCGAAATTGGAAAAGAAGGCCCCTTTGGAAAAGCCGGCCTCCTCGGCAATAACGTTGACACTGGCGGCGTGGAAGCCTTTGCTGATCATCAGCTCAGTGGCGGTGTCGAATAATTTATCTCTTGTTACTTGCTGGCTCTCTTCTCGACCTAGTCTCTTTTTAATCACGCCCTCGGCTCCTTTGGCCAGTCAAAATATGCACCTGTAACTGAATGCGACGAAGCGGCTACTCACTGTATGGAATCCATTTTCGCCATCATATCTTATAAGCACCTCGCTCAATCATTTACATTTTAACTTTCATCCAGTGCCATGTATGTGCCATGTAACCGGGACAACCCGGGGCGAATGCAAGATGACTATGCAGTCACCTTTTTTTACTTGGGTACAGGCCCATCCAAACCTTGGTGGTCATTGCCTGGGGAGTCAGATGGGGGCCCTCCTACCTTCCTCGAAGCAGCATTTCCCGGTTCTCCACACCACCCCTCCAGCGTGAAAAAAACCGCGTAAGGCCCGGTTCAGAGCCATCGATTTGACACCGCCATGAAATACCGCTTGATTCTCAGATACCGAATGGTTTTTAATTGCGCCGTTGGTGGAGCCCAACGCCTGACCCAGGCATCGCGTCCGTGACACGATTCTCGATGCAATGGCAGGTCATCTCACAGGAGCGGTATTTTAATGGAATATGCCTTCGTTACAGGCGCTACTGGCCTGCTCGGGAATAATGTCGTTCGTGCGCTGTTGAAACGAAACATCAAAGTAAAAGCACTGGTCCGTTCCGCAGAAAAAGCCAAGAAACAGTTCGGCGGTCTGCCCGTGGAATGGGTCGAAGGCGACATGCTCAATGTCGATGCCTTCAGCCACGCACTGCAAGGGTGCGATGCCCTGTTTCATACGGCGGCCTATTTCCGCGACAGTTACAAAGGCGGAAAACACTGGCAAAAACTCTATGACACGAATGTGACCGGCACCGAACGCTTGTTGCAAGCCGCCTATGCCGCCGGTATCCGTCGTGCCGTCCACACCTCTTCCATTGCCGTGTTGAAAGGCAATAAAGATCAAGTGATCGATGAAACCATGTCTCGCAGTGAACAGGAGGCTGACGATTACTACTTGAGCAAAATATTGTCCGAACAAAAGGTCCAGCAATTCCTGGCGCAGCACCCGGACATGTTCATTGCCATGGTCTTGCCAGGGTGGATGTTCGGCCCGGGGGATATCGGCCCGACGTCCTCAGGACAGTTCCTGCTCGACTTTGTCGGACAAAAATTGCCCGGCGTACTTCCCGGAAGCTTTTCCGTCGTCGATGCCCGGGATGTGGCCGAACATCAAATCGCAGCCATCACCCGCGGCAGGTCCGGAGAGCGTTACCTCGCCGCCGGCAATCACATGGACATGAAAAGCATTTTCCAGGCGCTGTCCAGCGTCAGTGGCGTAAAAGCCCCGGAACGAAAAGTGCCGTTGTTCATGCTGCGAATCATCGCGCTTATCTATGAAGGTTATTACCGGATCACCAAGAAACCGGTACTCATCAGTACTTCCACAGTCAAGCTCATGGCGCAGGAACAAGGCCGTACTCATTTCAGCCACAACAAAAGTTCAAGGGAGTTGGAATGCCAGTTCCGCCCTGTCGCTGAAACCCTGACCGATACCTTGGACTGGTATCGGAATAACAACTACACAGATGCTTAATTGAGACACTTCATATAAAGCCTGCCTCTGCAGTACTTTTTTTGACGCGCCCTATATCCAAGGATTGAAAGAGGTTGGTAAATGAAAAGCCTTTCATGTAAAGAAGGTTTTCTGCATCGCTTTGTCGGTTTTTCGGAATCGTTCCCCGAGCAAGTTGCTATCCGGCACCTGGACACGGAAGAAGATACCGTCACTTACCGCGAGCTGCGCATCAAGGCCGAAGCCTGCAACGGCACCCTGACGGCCCTCGGTGTATTGCCAGGCGATAAAGTAGCGCTGGTGCTGCCCAACGGAGTGGCGTTCATCGCTTACTACCTGGCGATTATCGGGCGGGGTGCCATTCCGGTCATCCTCAACTGCAAGTTGACCCCCTTCGAAATGAACAGTGTCGTCAGCCTCGCCAGGCCGACGCTGGTGGTCACGACCGAAACGCTATGGGGACAACACCGCGAGGTATTCCAGCCGGATAACGGCGTCAGGCACTCCCTGGTGCTGGACGGTGGGAACGAACCGTCATCGCCCCTGCCCGCCAATGCAACAGCCTCCTCTCAACTCCCTCAACAGCTCGAACCCTTGTTGTTGCCCGACGGCAATCCGATCGTCTCGGTGCAGTTCACCTATCGTGGCATCGGCAGGCCCCTGGCTGTCTCTCACCGCTACCTCGACCTGACGCAATCGAGCGATGGGCTGCACGAGCACTTTCACCTGCAAGGCGTCGGCTCTGTGCACCTGGTGACGCTGCCGCTGTATGCCATCTTCGGCCTGTCGGTGATGATGGTGTTCCCCTTGAGCGTGGGCGCCACCCTGCTCATGACCAACACCCTGCTCAACCGGGACCTGGCAGAAGTCCTGTCCGAGCATCAGGTCACCTTCGCCTGCCTGGTGCCCGACGTCATTCGCTACTTCAATACGCGGCTGGCCAAACGCAAAGGCGCGCGGTTGCCGTTGCACCCGCAACTGATGATCTACTCGGGCGGCAGCCACTTGCCGGCCGCTGAAGCCGAGAAACTGGGCACGCTGCTGGGGTGCAATCCGGTGCTGCAGGGCTATGGCTTGACCGAGAGCATGCCCGTGATCGTCCAGAGTTCGATTGGCACGGTCCACCGCGGTGCCATGGGCCAGCCGATCAGCGGCGTGGAACTGCGCATCGTCGATGCCGAGGGCCAGGACGTGGCACCCGGGCGCATTGGCGAATTGCTGATCCGCGGCGCGATGGTGATCGACGGCTACAACGATGCCGAAGACATCAACGCCCGGTTCTTCCGCGATGGTTGGTTCCACAGCGGTGACCTGGTCTGGCGCGACGACGGTGGGCATGTGTTTTTCTTTTGCCAACGCCTGCGCATCTCGAAGATCAAGGCGCAGATGGTCGACCTGGTGGAAATCGAATCCATCGCCCTCAAGCACCCCGACGTGGTGCGGGCCAGGGCCTATATCGTCCCGGACCACAAGGAAGTCAACGTGCTGCACCTGTGTGTCGAAGGGACCGGCGAGCTGACCCAGAACGCGCTTTCCACCCTGCTTTCGCACTACCTGTCGGGCTTCAAGCTGCCCAAGACCATCGAGATCATCTCGCTCAAGGAAGAGGCCCATGCACGCTAACAGCACCCAACCGGTACTGGCCGTTTTCGACTTCGACGGCACATTGACCGACCGGCACACGTTCTGGCGCTACATGCGTTTTATCGTGGGCACCCGTTCGTTCTGGCTCAGGATCATTCCGCTGCTGCCCAAGATGCTCAGCGTAATCGTGGGCATCACGCCGCTGATGCAGGCGCGCCTGGCCTTCATTGCCTGTTACCTGGGCGGGCTGTCGGTGGAGCAAGAACGCGAACACGCCAAATACTTCATCAGCGAACAGCTCCCGCGCTGGCTCAGGCCCGAGGCGTTGCGGCGGCTGCAATGGCATCAATCCATGGGGCACGTCACCGCCCTGGTCAGCAACTCGCCGGAAAACTACCTGATCCCCTGGGGCCAGGCCGCGGGTTTCGACTATGTGTGCGGCACACGCCTGGCGACGGCAAAAAACAAACTGACGGGCGGGATATCCGGTACCAACTGTGTAGAGCGAGAGAAAGTCACGCGGCTCAAAGGCTGCCTGAGCAACCTCGATGATTTTTACATTTATGCCTACGGCGATTCATCAGGCGACGCTGACCTGCTCGGCATTGCCCACTCTCCCTTCTACAGAAACTGGTACTGATCGATGAACACGCTGAGCACGTTGGCCCCCAAGCATTTCAAGCGCCCAGGCAGTGCCCCGACCATCATGATCGTCGGCGCCGGCCCCGTTGGCCTGTCCCTGGCAATCATGCTGAAAAAATGGGGCGTGGCGTTTCGCATCATTGAAAAGAACGCCGGCCCCTCGACGGCGACCAAGGCGATGGCGATCCACTCCCGGACCCTGGAAATCTTTCGCGACCTGGGCGTTGCCGAGCAAGCCATCAACGATGGCTTCACGATCAACCAATTCTCCGTGCAGTCGAACGCCAAGCGGGTGCTGAACTACAACTTCTCCTACCTGGACGCGACCTATCCCCTGCTCTTGAGCCTGCCACAGCCGCAAACCGAGAAGATTCTCCTGGAGCGGCTGAAGGAACTGGGCGCAGAGGTGGAGTGGAACACCGAACTGGTGGACATCGAAAACCTGCCGGGTTCGGTGCGCATGACGCTCAAGCATGCCGACGGCACTGACGAAACCTTCACCAGTCGCTGGGTGGCCGCCTGTGACGGAGCTCGCAGCAATATCCGAAAACGCCTGGACATGACCTTCGAAGGTTCGTCCTACGACCGCTTCTTCATGCTCGCCGACGCCGATATCGAGTGGTCCGGCAGCAAGGACGAAGGCGCATTCTTCCTGGGTGCGCAGGACGGTTACGTGGCCGTCGCACCGATCAGCGCCCAGTCCCGTTATCGGCTGTTCATCGAAATGCCCTACAACCTGCCCCCCGAAGGCGAGCGCCCGTCCTTGAGCCTGGAGAACTTCCAGCGCCTGTGCGAAGGACGCGGGCAAAAGATGACGCTGTCCAACATCTCATCGACCACCATCGCTTCCTTCCAGCATCGCCGCGTGCAAACGATGCAACAAGGCTCGGTGTTCCTACTGGGGGACTCGGCGCATATCGGCAGTCCCATCGGTGGCCAGTGGATGAACCTGGGGGTTTCCGAGGCCTATAACCTGGCCTGGAAAATCGCTTATGTCGATCAAGATTTGGCGGATCCATCCTTGCTCGACAGCTACAACGAAGAGCGTTATCCGGTGGCCTTGGAAGTGGAGAACACCGCACACCGCCTGACGGGGCTGATTACGGTCCGGCGTCGCGCCCTGGTCTGGCTGCGCGACCACGTCCTGCCCCTGTTGAGCAACCGGAAAAAAGCCCAGCGCACGTTGCCGTCGATGATTTCCGGTCATCAATATCACTATGGCAAGAGTGACTACATCCAAGAATCGCTGACGAAGAAACAGCGCACAAACTGGAACAAAAAAGGCAAAAAACCCGAGTTCCAGAGCGCAGCGCCCCGCGCCGGGCAACTGGCGCCGGATGTCGAGCTGTGGCAACTGCAAGGGATGCCCACAAAACGCTTGATCGACCTGTTTCATGGGACGTTCACGCTGTTGATCTTCAGCGCGGCCGATCAGTTTTCGCCTTTATTGCCAGGCTATTACGCGTTGGCCGAGTCGGTGGAAAAGGACTACCCAGGCATCAAGGCCTATTGCGTGATCGACGCCCTGAGCAGCGCCGGGCTGCCGGCCTGGCACTCGACACTGCTGGACCCCGATTGGCGGCTGCACAAGCGTTACCACGCCAAGGAAGGCACGTTGATGCTGATTCGTCCTGACGGCTACATCGCTTTCCAGGGCGCCGATGCAATGACCCTGGTGACGTATCTGAACGTAAGGTCCGGGTTGCTCAAGGGCGCCAAAAGAACAATATCTTGCGAGATCGACGCAGTGGAACTCCAACTTTAAGTCGCCCCATGGCTACTGCCAATTTGCTTCATTGATATAAACAAGGCCCAGTCCTGGGCCATGATTTTTGATCTTTCTTCTGCATAGAAATATCGACCGACTTGGTTAGGAGAACCTTATGCGCATGCAACTTAACGATGTGGTGCAGGAATTCATCGTGTCCAACGGAAGAATAGCCCATAGCTATTTCTCTCTGTCCGAAAAGATCATTGAATCATTGTGCGAATCCAATATCGCCAAGGAAGCGATATTGCTGCGCGTATTGGAACAGGCCGAATCCGTCACTGCCCACTATTTCAATGCTCATCAACAAGTTCTCGAGGGTGTTTATGCCCACGGGATCGAAACTTCGGTCAGCCAGAATGTCGCGGTGCTGGAGCCTGTTCACTCGAGCCCGACAATCGTGGCCCCGATGCCTGCCACCGAAACCATCGAACCGGCCGCCGCACTCAGCTACGGGCAATGGTTGCGCGCCGAAATCAGCACAGTCACCGGGTTCCAGGCGCAACAGATCGACTTCGATCAAAGTTTCGAAAGCCTGGGGATCGACTCGCTGGGGCTGGTGGATATTTTCGAATCCCTGGCCCAGCACTTCCCGGAAAAGAAAGCACTGACCTCGCAGCTTTTCGATGCCCCGACCCCGACCGCCTTGCTGGCACGGCTCGAAGCCGATCCGCAGGCACCGGCGGTGGACGTCCACGGGTGGGTACTCGACCAACTGGCGGCGATCACCGGCTTTACGGTCGAACAGATCGACCCGACACACAGCTATGAGAGCCTGGGCCTGGATTCGCTGGTGCAGCTGGATTTCCTCGAGTCGGTCGTCGCCCGGTGGCCGCAGCTCAAGGCTCACAGTTCCGAGCTGGCCAATGCCAAGTTCCCCCAGGCAACCATCGCCCTGATTCAAGCCGCCCTGGCCGGTCCCCAGTCGCAAAGGGCGCCTTGCGAGGCGCCTTCGCCGGCCACGACGGACACTCAAGGGCAGGAAGAAAACTTGTTGCTCAGTGCCCTGTCGCCGTTGATCCCGGACGCCGCGCAGGCGATCGATATCCAGACACCTTTCGCCCAACTGGGCCTCAACGGCTTCGCCCGGGAAGCGCTCTGCCAATCCATGGCGCAGCAGTGCCCGGCCAGCGAGTTTGCCGGTGAAGCGCTGATGTCCCGCCGCACGCCCCAGGATGCCTTGTCGCTGCTGGCCAGGCTGAGCTGAGCCCAGCGGCAACAGGAATGGAATCCGGGTGACCGAACAGGTCACCCAGCATTTTGGTGATCAGGAGACAGGGTATGAGTGGCGCAGTCACAACAACGGGCGGTTTTTGCTTCAGCGCGATGGCGGGCGAGTTTCCGGGGGCGCCGTCAACGGAGGCGCTCTGGCAGTTGCTCGCCCAAGGGCAGGTCGCACCGATGGAATCGATGCCGACGCGCTGGGAAGTGGACAAGGCGTCGATCTATTCAGCCAAGGCCGGCGAGAAGGATCGCACCTACCTGGACAGCGCGTTTTGCCTGACCGATGACGCCTCGATCCCGTCCCGCCACGAAGGACGACAGGTCGCCATCGGCCAGAAGGTGCTCCAGACGCTGTTCGCCCAACTGGCCGGGCAAGGCTCGCCACTGAACGGCGAACGCACGGCGCTGGTGGTCGCGACATCCTGGAGTGACGAGAGCTATTTCGTCACCGGCCTGTCCGGAAAAACCGCTGCATCGCCGGGCTTTACACCGGGTGAACAAGTGGCGGCACTGGCCGCGGCGTTTGCCTTGGGTGGGCCGGCGTTATCGGTGGACACGGCCTGCAGTTCGTTCCCCTATGCCCTGGACATGGCCCAGGCGCTGGTCAACAGTGGCCAGGCGGACAACGCGATTGTCATGGCCCTCAATACCGTGCTGCCACCGGCGCTGTTCCTGGGGTTCTCACAATTGACGGCATTTTCCGCCCGGGCGCGGATGGAAGCCTTCGGCCAGGACGCCGACGGCATCGTGCCGGGCGAATGTGCGGTCGCGTTTCTGGTCGAACCGGTCGCCCAGGCCCTGACGGCCCAGCGCCGCCCCCTGGGCGTCTTGCGCGCCTTGGGCATGTCCGCCGATGGCGCCGAGGGCTCGGTGTTCGCCCCCGGCAAGCAGGCCCAGTACTCGGCCTACCAACGTGCTTATCGCGGCCTTGACCCAAGGGACGTGGACTACATCGAGACCCACGGCACCGGTACACCGCTGGGGGATGCGACGGAGCTGGCCTCCCTGAACAGCTTCTTCGCCCCCCATCGCCCGGACGGCGAGAAAATCACCATCGGTTCGATCAAGTCGGTCATCGGCCATCCTCTGGCCGCTGCCGGCGGCGCGTCGCTCGCCAAGGCCTTGATGATACTGCGCCACAAAGGCATTCCACCGCAGCCTGGCTACCGTCCCAGCACAAAGGTCGACGACACCTGCCTGCGACTCGCCACCCAGCAGGTACAGCCTCTGGAGGCGCGTCAGTCGGCGATCCGGATTGGCATCTCCAGCTTTGGTTTTGGCGGCGCCAACGCGCACCTGGTGGTGGACGAATACCGGCCCGACGACCATCCCGCCGCAGCCCCCGCAACCACTTCCGGCGTGCTGATGCTGGACCTTGCCATTGTCGAGGCTGAAGCAGCGCTGGGCAGCCACCGCTCGTTGCAAGCATTCCAGCAGCAGCTCGAGCAACCCGCCGCCCCCTCGGTCATGTTTCCTTATGGGCGCTTCGTTGATTACACCCCGGCACCCGGTCAACCTTTGCTGGGCAAATTTCTCGCCCAGGACCACGTCATCGATATCGACGGCTTCGGCATGGGCCCCAAGCCGCTGGCCCATGTCGATCCGTTCAAGCTGTTGATCACCGACCGCGTCAATCACTTGCTGCGACGCTTGCCGGGCGTGGCCGGTTCGCCCGGCACCGCAATGGTGATGTGCTGCAACATGGGCGGTGAGCGCTTCAGCAACGCCTATAGCAGCGCCCACACCTTCTATTCCCGGGCGCAAGGTGCGGCGCCGGGCGTCGAAGTGACTGACGTGGCAACCATGTTGCCAAACATGCTGTCCGGCTACCCGGCGCAGATTTTTGACTTCAAGGGTTTCCATCAGACCCTGGTCGGCACGGCGGGCCTGTTCTGGCAGACCTTGCTGGCCTCGTCGCAATGGTTCGACAACGGCATCACCACGCTCCTGCTCGGCGCCGGGCGTTTTGTCAGCGGTGAAATCGAGGTCGAGCGCGCCCGGCGCAGCACGACGCTGCAGGGTGAAGGGCTGGGGTTGCTTGCGCTGCGTCGCTATCAGCCACAGGCCACTGACAAACCTTTGCTGGTGATCCGCGCCGCTGTCCTCGCCCATGCGGCCGACTCGCTGGAAGCAGCCTGCCAGTTGCTGGGCAAAGCGCCAAGCGACTATTCGAACGTTGAGGTCTGCGAGTTGCAGCCGGTGGCGACGCCCGCCAGCGGCTCGCTGCAGGAGATCACCGGTTTTCTGGCCGAAGCCAGTGGCATCGAAACCCTGCTGGCAGTGCTGCTAAAGAGCACGACCCATACCGTGATCGAAGTGCGCGAAGCCGGCAAGGCGGTGATGTGGCTGTTTACCGAGCAGCTTCGCCAGTGGAGCCCGATCACGACCGAGGCCAGCTCGCCCATCAAGCATCCTTTCATGTTGCGCTTTGCCCATTCGTCATCCCACGAACTGCAACAGGTCATCACGCCTGTCAGCCGGGTCCGCGAGCCGCAGAACGATGGCGTCGACGTGCAGCAGCTCAGCGACATGCTCACCAGCACCCTGCTCTCCGGGCTGCGGGTACGGGTGCGCGCCATGGAAAGCCTGTTCGCCCTGCACCGTGGCGATACCGCCCAGCGCCCGGCGCACTGGCAGCGCAGCGCGGAACATCGTGTGATCACCCACGCCCAGCGCACCCCTCAGTCGCTGCACGCCCAACTCGTGGTGAATGAAGCGCACCCGTACTTTTTCGATCATCCCCTGGATCACATCCCGGGCATCCTGCTGCTGGAGGGCGTGCTGCAACTGCTCGAACTGGCCATGCCGCCTCTGAGCGGACGGGTCGCCTACATCAAGACCCTGACGATCAAGTTCCAGCACTACGTACAGAAGCAGGGCACGGTCGATCTGCACGTCGAGCAAGGCGAAGATCCCCAGGTGTTCAATGCCAAGGTCATGCAGGCCGGAAAAGTGATGTGCACCTGCGTCCTCGCCATGGCCTACAGCTCGGCGTTCGAGACCTCGCCAGCCGGCGAGTTCAGCGCCACGCCCTGCCGCGACAAGGCCTTGCTGCACAAGGCCAGGGCGGAAAACGTCATCGTCAGTGACATGAGCGGCGTCGCCCAGGGCCTGAGCGTGGACACCGTGAAATTGCCGCCGGAGCACTTCTTCCAGGCAGGCGATCCCCAGCACTATTCGATGGTGTATTTCCTCGAAGTGGCTCGCCAGTGCTACATGCAGATCGCCCACAGCCACCTGCGGATCCCGCTCAATACCCCGATGAACCTGCTGGCCTTGAGTTTCACCCTGGATCGGCCCATCCCCAGGAACAGCCCACTGTCATTGGCGCCGCAAGCCGGTTTCGAGGCGTCGCTCCAAGCCTTCAAGACCAACCGCATCTATATCGACCTGTTCAACCGGGGCGAAAAATTCGGTCAAGCCAGCATTACCGCCCAGGTGCTGAGTCAATCGGCGCCAGCAGCCTGAGCATTGAATGGATCTGCCCATCCCGCATGACCGTGCCCCCACAACCAAGGTGTCGCCGTGAACGATGTCAACGTGCAAGTCATAGTCAAATCGCCCCCTTCCGAAATCTGGAAGCTCTGGAGCAATTTTCCCGAAGCGCCACTCTGGGATACCGACGTCCGCCAGTGTCAACTCGACGGTCCGTTCCAGGCGGGAACCCACGGCCGATGTGTCCTCAAGAATGGCTTGAAGATGCCTCTGAAACTGGAAGCCGTGAGCCCGCACGAAAGTTATCGCAACAGCGCCCGGCTGCTCTGGATCGACCTCGAATTCGATCATCGGATGCGCCGGCTCTCTGCCGATGAAACCCATGTCACCCATAGCGCGAAGATCTCGGGCCCGTTGAGTTTCCTGTACCGCGGGCTGCTGCGCAAAGCGCTGGCCACGGCGATGACCACCGCACTGGACAACCTGTGCAGGCTGGCTGAACAGAGGGCCACCGACGCATCGGGGCGCGGGAAAACCGCGACGCCCTTGCACCTCGTATGACGTCTTCGAACACGCTTCAACTACTTATCGATAACAGCAACATTCGGATCTAGCATGAACCTACAGAAAAACACCCGGTATCTCGTCATGGGCATCATTGGCCTGGGTGTGACCGCCCCAGCGTCGAGTTTCGCCGACACACTCGGCCCCTATGTCAGTGGCATGGGCGGCGTGAACTGGGTCGCTGAACAGGACCTCAACCAGAACGACCTGGACTTCGTCGAGATGGAATTCAACCAACCGTTGCATTCCGGCTTCGCCACCGGCCTGGCGCTGGGTTGGCGATTCCCGGTCGGGCTAAGGCCTGAAGTGGAACTGAGCTACCGCCGCAATACCCTGACCCAGTTCAATCATCGGGTCTACGAGGGTGGCGGCAGCATCGACGGCAAAGGCGAAGAGGAAGCCACCAGCCTCATGGCCAACCTCTGGTATGACGTCACAAACCTGCCAGCCCCCTTGAGCCGGTTCACCCCTTATGTGGGCGGTGGCCTGGGCTACGCCGTGCTGACCGTCACCGGTCTGGAAGCCGGCGGCGTCGAGTTCGGCGACAGCCATCGCGACACCGTCTCGGCCTGGCAACTCGGCGCCGGGGTCGCTTACGAACTCAGCGAGCATTGGTCCATGTCCCTGGATTATCGCTACTTCAAGACCGGCGAAGCACACTTCGGCAACATCCAGGGCCTGCCCCAGGGCGATGTGCAAACGGAGTACAACGCCCAGTCCTTGATGCTTGGCCTGCGCTACTGGTTGTAAGCGGTAGACGGATCGGCGCCTTGCCTTGGGCAGGCGCCGATTGATCATCATGCCTAGCGCAAGGTACCCGGCGCCTGGCGCCCGGCAAAACGTGCAGCGGCCACCGCCCTGTTGGGAACGTCCAGCGCGCGGATCAACGAAGAGACATGGATGCGCACGGTGAAGGGAGAGATCTCAAGCGCCGCGGCGATTTCCTTGTTGGTCTTGCCTTCGGCAATCAATTGCCAGACCTCTCGCTGGCGAGACGTGAGCCGGCTCATATCATCGTCGGAACCGAGCGGCAGCGGGCCCGACGGTTCGTACTTGACCAGCACTTCGCCACGGCGAATATCGGCGATGGCCTTGCCGACCTGATCAGGGGATAGACTCTTGCCGACAAAGCCATCGACACCTGTGTCCATGACACGGCCAATGACATCGCTGTCATCCAGGGTCGAAACCACAATTATCACGGTGTGCTTGAGTGCCTGGCGCAACTGCGCGAGCTCGCTGATGGAACCCAGGCCGGGAAGACGTATTTCAAGAATCAGCGTATCGAGCGGTTGTCCATTCGTTGCCAGCGTCCGTACTTCCTCCAGATTCCCTGCCTGTTCGATCATTGCGTCAGGTATCAGGCGTTCCAGCAACACCATCATCCCCTCTCGGAACAGCGGATGCTCATCTGCCACGATAATCCGGCACATCTTCCGACCCGAGACGCGTCTCTCATCGCGTCCCATACTGCATCTTGACGACTTCACTGATTCTCTGCGCAACGCCATTGGCGGGAGGCGTGACGGATCGGATCGACTGACCACGATAAGGTCCGTCCGCGGGAAACCAGTTCTGGACAACGACAACCTGTTTCGGCTGCTCGGCCGAAGCCGGGCCCGTGGAGATTTCATTGGTGAACTTGCAGGTATCGAACGTACCCAGGGCCGTCTTGATCGTTTCACGCCCGTTATACGTCAGCTTCTCGACGACATCGAATTCGACCGTTGCCCCGGCGCTCACCGCTTTGTTTTTGTAGCTGACGGTGACGGTCTGCCCGGGTTGCAGATCAATCGGTGTGGACGCGGGAGGCTGGTAGGTGGTGGTCACCAACGATGCCCCGGCACCATGGCGATCACCGTAACGAACCAGCCGACCGTCCTTGATCTCGGCGAAGGTCGTCGTCAGGAAAAACGGCGCATTATTCAGGAACGACGTGTGCACCGACGCCACCGGATTGGCGCCGGCAAACGCCTCACGCCCGAGTGTCTCGGTTTTGCCGCGACTGGTGGCTGACGACAGGTTGTCGCGACTTTCATACTCCACCACCGTCCCGGCCTGGAAATCCGCCTCGTTGGTGCAAGCCGCAGAGGACGTCTCACTGGCAGTGGAAGCCGACGCACCGGCGATAAAAGATCCCCAGCCACTGGCGACAAGGGTCGAGACGGCAAATGCCGTTACGAGGCGCTTGCGATAAGCCGGGCAGATGTTGGATTTTCTGGCAGGTGTGCTTTTCAAAAAACAGATCCTTGTTCAGATAGGCTCGATGCGACCGATCGAAAACCCGATTGCGCTCATAGGTTAGGGTCGAGTGCCGACCGGCGCTATAGCGCAAGTGTGCTATAGGCTTTGCCCTCGTCCTGGATGGGGAGATGATCGAGACTACCGATACGCGCCAGACCATGACATCATAAGGCCACTATTTTGGTCGGGCCTGGACGCGCATCATTCTTCAGCCTTGAAACCGTATCAGAGGCTCGTATGACCGAATCACTGGAGCGCTTTGTCCAGGCGCAAGCGACAACCTATGACCGCGCTTTGCTCGAGCTACGGCGTGGGCGCAAGGAAGGCCATTGGATGTGGTTCATCTTTCCCCAATTACGCGGCCTGGGTGTCAGCGAGAACGCCACCTACTACGGCCTGCGCGGCCTGGAAGAGGCGCGCGATTATTTGCATCACCCGCTTCTGGGACCGCGACTCGAACGCGCAACCCGCGCCGTCCTGGACTCGAACGTCGCCGTGGAAAAACGCCTGGGGACGCTTGATGCGATGAAATTCGCGTCCTGCATGACGCTGTTTGCCGCGGCCGCGGGCGAGCACTCCGTGTATGCCCAGGCGTTGGAAGGTGGGGTGAATGTCGACTCAAGAACCCTGGAATTACTTAAGGAGTCAGAGAGGAAAAAAGTCTGATTACGAAACATGGACGCTGGTGGTTCAGGTGGCCAATCCAATGAATCGAATAGCTAGAACGAAAGCACAAAGCGGCATCCAGCCTCGATCTCCTCACCACCCGACAGCGCTCCAGGCACAAACCCGCAACGCTCAAGGACCTTCCTTGAGCCGACGTTGCTCTCATAGACATAAGCCACCAGTTGCGTAAGCCCCCAACGCATCTGTGCTTCCTGGATCAGGTGTTTCAGGGCCAGCGTTGCCAACCCTTGCCCGCAAACGCGTTGATCAATGCGATAGCCCACCTCGGCGCAACCGTGTGGTGAATGGATGCCTTTCAAATTCGCCCGCCCCACGATTCTCCCGCTGGCATCTTCGATCACAAACGGGTGCCAGGCGCCCGCAGCAAAATCGGCCAGATAGCGTTCAATGTGATCGGTGACGCCCATCAATGAATAAAAGGCAGGGTCCCGTGGGTCGATCTGCGACTCGAACCATTCACGGTTATGGTTTTCGAACGCCAGGAGCGCTTGCACATCGGTGATTTCCAGCTCGCGAATCCTGAAGGGTTGCACTGATTGTTTCTCCTGGGCCGTGAAGCGCAATCGTAAGGTCGAGTGATCGTTCATGGCGAGTTTTTTTGCATGAGCGGACTTGTGTTGGGGGGCCGCTGCGCAGCCCAGCGGGAGCAAGCTCCCTCGCCACAAAAAGCGGCGCAGTGCGCGTTCGTTGAGATCGAGGGATGGAACACCGAGGGGCTTTTGTGGCGAGGGGATTTATCCCCGCTGGGCTGCGCAGCGGCCCCAAAAAGCTGAATGCGCTCTGCCTGACACCACAGGGCCAGCCTTCAGGGCCGCTTCACGCCCCAGCGGGGATAAATCCCCTCGCCATAGGTTGATGAATGCCTCACCCCAGCCAAACACAAACCCGTGGCGAGGGAGCTTGCTCCCGCTGGGCTGCGCAGCAGCCCCAAAAAGCTGGACGCGATCTGCCTGAAACACCGCAGGTGTCTGACTTCAGGGCCGCTTCGCGCCCCAGCGGGAGCAAGCTCCCTCGCCACGAAAGCCGGTGCAGTGCGCGTTCGTTGAGATAGAGGGATCGAACACCGAGGGGCTTTTGTGGCGAGGGGATTTATCCCCGCTGGGCTGCGCAGCAGCCCCAAAAAGCTGAATGCGCTCTGCCTGAAACACCACAGGGCCAGCCTTCAGGGCCGCTGCGCGCCTCAGCGGGGATAAATCCCCTCGCCACAGGTTGATGAATGCCTCACCCCAGCCAGGCACAAACCCGTGGCGAGGGAGCTTGCTCCCGCTGGGCTGCGCAGCAGCCCCAAAAAGCTGGACGCGATCTGCCTGAAACACCGCAGGTGTCTGACTTCAGGGCCGCTTCGCGCAGCCCAGCGGGAGCAAGCGCCCTCGCCACGGGTTATCTGTTGACGGTGCCATAAACGAAAAATGCTCCGTACCTTTCGATACGGAGCATTTCTTCAAGGCTTCCCGCGGATTGCCAGGGCTTCACGCAACGGTGAGTCTCCAGGTTCAATCGCCTGCAGAATCCAGAGCGATTCTGCAGTTCCTATCAGGGGAGCCAGGGCGGAACCGGCCTGGAGTCCTTCAGGCGTCCTGGTTCCAGGGACGGTCTCCATGCTCGTCCTTGATGCGCGTCGGCAGGCCCATCACATCCAGTGCTTCGAGGAACGCCTCGGCAGGCAGCTCTTCGACGTTGACCATGCGCTGCACGTCCCACTCGCCACGGGCCACCAACAAGGCCGCGGCCACAGGTGGCACGCCGGCGGTATAGGAAATGCCTTGGCTGTCGGTTTCGGCGTAGGCGTCCTCGTGGTCGGCCACGTTGTAGATGAACATCTCGCGCGGCCGGCCATCCTTGGTGCCTTTGACCAGGTCACCGATGCAGGTCTTGCCGGTGTAGCCCGGCGCCAGCGAGCTCGGGTCAGGCAGTACGGCCTTAACCACTTTCAGCGGCACGACTTCCAGGCCCTCGGCGGTCTTGACCGGTTGCTCGGAAAGCAGGCCGAGGTTCTTGAGCACGGTAAACACATTGATGTAGTGCTCGCCGAAGCTCATCCAGAAACGCACGTTGGGCACGTCGAGGTTCTTCGACAGCGAGTGCACTTCGTCGTGACCGGTCAGGTACAGGTTCTGCGAGCCGACCACTGGCAAGTCATCGGTGCGTTTGACCTCGAACATGGTGTTGCTGGTCCACTGGCTGTCCTGCCAGCTCCACACCTGTCCGGTGAACTCACGGAAATTGATTTCCGGGTCGAAATTGGTGGCGAAATATTTGCCATGGGAGCCGGCATTGACGTCGAGAATGTCGATCGAATCAATGCGGTCGAAATGCTGTTGTTGCGCCAGTGCCGCATAGGCATTGACCACACCCGGGTCGAAGCCCACGCCGAGAATGGCGGTGATGTTCTTTTCCTGGCACTCCTGGAGATGATTCCACTCGTAGTTGCCGTACCAGGGCGGCGTCTCGCAGACCTTGCCCGGTTCTTCGTGGATGGCGGTGTCCAGGTAGGCCACGCCGGTATCGATGCAGGCACGCAGCACCGACATGTTGAGAAAGGCAGAGCCGACGTTGATGACGATCTGCGACTCGGTTTCGCGAATCAGCGCCTTGGTCGCTTCGACATCCAGAGCGTTCAGTGCAAAGGCCTTGATGTCGGCGGGTTGCTTGAGGCTACCCTTGGCCTTGACGCTGTCGATGATGGCCTGGCATTTGGAGATGTTGCGCGACGCGATAGCAATACGACCGAGTTCGTCGTTGTGCTGCGCGCACTTGTGGGCCACCACCTTGGCGACACCTCCTGCACCAATGATAAGTACGTTCTTCTTCAATTTCTTTATTTCTCCTTCCGCCAGCTCAAGAGAGGCTGGACAAGTAGTCGTCGTAAACAAACTCGCGAACCACCTCGACGCTGCCGTCGAGTTGCTTCACAACGATGGACGGCATTTTCAGGCCGTTGAACCAGTTTTTCTTGACCATGGTGTAGCCCGCTGCGTCGATGAACGACAGCCGATCGCCGATGGACAGCGGACGATCGAATTGGTATTCGCCAAAGATGTCTCCGGCCAGGCAGGATTTGCCGCACACCATGTAGGTGTGTTCACCCTCGCTCGGTGCCAGCTTGGCGTCCAGGCGATAGATCAACAGATCGAGCATGTGTGCCTCGATGGAACTGTCCACCACGGCCAGGTGCTTGCCGTTGTAGAGCGTGTCGAGCACGGTGACTTCCAGCGACGCGCTCTGGGTGATCGCGGCCTCGCCCGGTTCCAGGTAGACCTGCACGCCATACTTTTGCGAGAAGGCCTTGAGCCGTGCGCAAAAAGCGTCCAGGGCGTAGCCCTCGCCAGTGAAATGGATGCCGCCACCGAGGCTGACCCACTCGACCTTATGCAGCAAGTGACCAAAGCGCTCTTCGATAGTGCCCAGCATCTGGTCGAACAAACCGAAATCGCCGTTCTCGCAGTTGTTGTGGAACATGAAACCGGAAATATGCTCGATGACCTGCTCGATTTTCACCGGGTCCCATTCGCCCAGACGGCTGAACGGTCGCGCCGGGTCGGCCAGCAGGTAATCGGAGCTGCTCACTTGCGGGTTGACCCGCAGGCCGCGGACCTTGCTCGCCGACGCCTCGGTGTAGCGTTGCAACTGGCCGATGGAGTTGAAGATGATCTTGTCGCAGTTGGCGAGCATCTCCTCGATCTCATCGTCGGCCCAGGCCACGCTGTAGGCGTGGGTCTCGCCCGCGAATTTCTGCCGGCCGAGCTTGAGCTCATAAAGCGATGACGACGTGGTGCCGTCCATGTACTGCTGCATCAGGTCGAACACCGACCAGGTGGCGAAGCACTTGAGCGCCAGCAAGGCCTTGGCCCCGGACTGCTCACGCACATAGGCGATCTTCTGCATGTTCGCCAGCAGCTTTTGTTTGTCGATGAGGTAGTACGGCGTTTTGATCATTTTCGAGGCCTCCGGGCAAGGCGAGCCAAAAAAGGATGCGCATTGTGCCTTCACTGACTGCATATCGAAAGAGCGAAAAGCCCCGTTCGCGCAATCATCCTGATCCAGATCGACGCTTTGCGATAACCGGACACACCGGCCGCCCAGGCGACGAAATGCTGAATCTGGCAAAGGAGGGATAACCAAAGAGCACTGACGCTCGACCTTGAGCCGTCACGGATAAGCGGCATTGCGGGACAGCCGTTCGTGATCAGTGTTTATGCATCAGGCCATGAAGAACACCGAACCTGAGACCCGCTTCGCAAGCGACCATGTCCGAAATACCAAAGACCTTGAACGCCGCCAGCATGATCGCCAGGCCACCGGGCAGGATGCCCAGGCGATGGCTCTGCAAGCCGGCCAACCTGAGCCGGTCGACATGGCCGACTTCCAGCAGGCGCAACGACAGACGCAACAACCCGCTGTAGGTAATGCCGTTTTGCCCAGCGTCGTTGAGACCATTGGCCTTGAGCACCTTGGCCAACATCCGCGCCGTACCGGATGAGCCGATCACCTGCTGCCAGCCCTGCGCGCGATAACGCGCCGCCACCGTTTCAAACTGCAGGACGGCCACGCGTTCAGCCTCCAGCAGCGCTTGAGCGGTGATGCGTCCGCCCGCAAAGTAACGCGCGCCAAAGGTACCGCTGCCGATGGCAATGCTTTCCGTCAACAGTGGCTGAGCACCCTGTCCCAGAATCAGTTCCGTCGAGCCACCACCGATGTCCACCACCAGTCGCGTCTGCTCGACACCGGGCACCGCGTGGGCCACACCGGCATACACCAGCCGGGCTTCTTCATGCCCGGACAGCACGTCGATCCGAAACCCCAGGTGCCGCTCGGCACTGGCCAGGAACAATTGGGCATTCGCCGCTTCGCGCACGGCACTGGTCGCCACCGCCCGCACCCGTCCGGCTTCAAAGCCTCGCAGCTTTTTGCCAAATCGGGCCAGGGCCTGCCAGCCTCGATCCAGCGCCAGCTCGTCCAGAGCCCCGGCTTGCAGGCCCTCGGCCAATCGGACAGGCTCGCGCAGGGTTTTCACTTCATGGATCACCAGGCGTCGATTGCGCTTGACCGACTGGCCAATCATCAGGCGAAAGGCGTTGGAGCCCAGGTCAATGGCCGCAAACAGGGGAGCGTCGCCTTTCATAGTGGTGTTCCTTGATTCATCAGCCAGCCGGCACAAACGCTGCAGGCATCCCACGATGGTTTGCGAGAATCCTGCCATGGGTTCGATGACACCTGGATGACACTCCCTGTTTTAGCCAACGACAGGCCCATGAAGCACAGATGACCGTCACTACTATGTAACAAATTGCAACTAGCGTGGATGGCGCCCCCACGACCGAGTTTTCCATCATGCTTTCAACCCAGGACACCTTGGTACAGCGCATCCATCGCGAATTGCTCGATCACAGTGACGAAGAACTGGAGCTGGAGTTATCCGAAGACGGGCATGACCTGAATGCCTTGTTCGATGAACACGCCCCGGATAGCAGCGAGAAGGAACTCCGACGCCTGTATTTCAGCGAACTGTTCCGCCTTCAGGGCGAACTGGTGAAGCTGCAAAGTTGGGTGGTCAAGACCGGGCACAAGGTCGTGATCCTGTTTGAAGGACGCGACGCCGCCGGCAAGGGTGGCGTGATCAAGCGCATTACCCAGCGGCTCAATCCCCGGGTGTGTCGCGTCGCCGCCCTGCCCGCCCCCAACGACCGTGAACGGACGCAATGGTACTTCCAGCGCTACGTTTCGCATTTGCCGGCGGCGGGCGAAATCGTGCTGTTCGACCGCAGCTGGTACAACCGTGCCGGGGTCGAGCAAGTCATGGGGTTCTGCACCGACGACCAGTACGAAGAGTTCTTCCGTACCGTGCCGGAATTCGAGCGTATGCTCGCCCGCTCCGGCATCCAGCTGATCAAGTACTGGTTCTCCATTTCCGACCAGGAACAGCATCTGCGCTTCCTCAGCCGAATTCATGACCCGCTCAAGCAATGGAAGCTCAGCCCCATGGACCTGGAGTCCCGCCGGCGCTGGGAGGCCTATACCAAGGCCAAGGAAATCATGCTCGAACGCACCCACATCGCCGAGGCGCCCTGGTGGGTGGTGCAGGCCGATGACAAGAAAAAAGCCCGACTCAACTGCATCCATCACCTGCTTGGGCAAATGCCCTATGAAGAAGTCGAGCTGCCGACCATCGAACTGCCACAGCGGGTACGCCAGGAAGACTACTCCCGCAGTCCCACGCCACCGGAACTCATCGTGCCGCAGGTCTATTGAGACCCGCCGGGCAGGGACGCCCGGCACCGAGCCCCACTTCCATCGCTCACTGAGTCGGATTTCATCATGACGAACCAGACCCTGGCCATGGACTCATCGAGAGCCATCGCCCCCAGCTCAAGACCGCAACTCAACCGCAAGCCAAGCGTGCTCACCCTGGTGGTGTTTTTCGCGATACTGGGCAGCGGCCTGCTGTTTACCGCCTACAGCCTGATGCACGACATGAACGAACTCGGCACCGTGGTGACCACCTGGACGCCGTTCCTGCTGTTGGGCGTGGCCCTGGTGATTGCCCTTGGCTTCGAGTTCGTCAACGGTTTCCACGACACCGCCAACGCCGTGGCCACCGTCATCTACACCAATTCCATGGCGCCGAACGTGGCCGTGGCCTGGTCGGGCTTTTTCAATTTCCTCGGGGTGCTGCTCGCCAGCGGCGCGGTGGCCTTCGGCATCATCGCCTTGCTGCCGGTGGAACTGATCCTGCAAGTCGGTTCCTCCGCCGGCTTCGCCATGATCTTCGCCCTGCTGATCGCCGCCATCCTATGGAACCTGGGCACCTGGTGGCTGGGCTTGCCGGCATCGTCGTCCCACACCTTGATCGGCTCGATCATCGGCGTCGGCGTCGCCAATGCCTTGATGCACGGTCGCGACGGCACCAGCGGCGTGGACTGGGCCCAGGCGACCAAGATCGGCTACGCATTGCTGCTCTCACCACTGGTGGGCTTCGGCTGCGCTGCGCTGTTGCTGCTGGCGCTGCGGGCCTTCGTCAAGAACCGCTCGCTGTACAAGGCCCCGGAAGGCAACACCCCGCCGCCCTGGTGGATTCGCGGCATGCTGATCCTGACCTGCACCGGCGTGTCATTCGCCCACGGTTCCAACGACGGCCAGAAGGGCATGGGCCTGATCATGCTGATCCTGGTCGGCACCCTGCCGATGGCGTATGCGCTGAACCGCACCATGCCCGCCGACCAGGCCCTGCAATTCGCCGCCGTGGCGCAAGTCACCCAGCAAGCCCTGGTGAAGCACTCGCCACTGCCGGCCCCGACGGACCCGCGGGCGATCCTGACCACCTACGTTGGCAGCAAGGAAGCGACGCCTCAATTGGTACCGGCCCTGGCCGCCATGACGGGCAGCATCGGCGCCGAGGTCAAGGGCTATGGTTCGCTGGCCAAGGTGCCGGCCGAAGCCGTGGGCAACGTGCGCAACGACATGTACCTGACCAGCGAAACCATTCGCCTGATGGACAAGAACAAAGTCGGTAACTTCGACGCCGACACCAGCGCCCAGTTGCAATTGTTCAAACAGCAGATCGACAGCTCCACACGCTTCATCCCACTGTGGGTGAAAATCGCCGTGGCCATCGCCCTCGGCCTGGGCACCATGGTCGGCTGGAAACGCATCGTGGTGACGGTGGGTGAAAAAATCGGCAAGACCCACCTGACCTACGCCCAAGGCGCCTCGGCCGAAACCGTCGCCATGCTGACCATCGGCGCCGCCGACATGTTCGGCTTACCGGTGTCCACGACCCACGTGCTGTCCTCCGGCGTGGCCGGCACCATGGTCGCTAACGGCTCTGGCTTGCAGATGCGCACCATCCGCAACCTGTTGATGGCCTGGGTATTGACGCTGCCTGCCGCCATCCTGCTGTCCGGCAGCCTCTACTGGTTGTTCACCAAGCTGTTCTGACCTCCTGTTCGCCGAGGCCTCACTCTGAAGAGGCCTCGGTTCTCCCGCCCGCCACAGCCCCCTGTGGGAGCGAGCTTGCTCGCGATAGCGAAGGATCAGTTACAAGGTTGGTGACTGACACACCGCTATCGCGAGCAAGCTCGCTCCCACATGAACCATCGCTATCGTCGGGTCGTCGCCCGGAGCAAGTCCCCACAAGGGGATTGGGTGAGTTCACAACCAGAAACGGTTAACATCCCTCTCCTTCGTCTACCCTCACAGAACGGCGTACCGCCATCCATGTGGGCGTGATGCTTCGACATTCCTTGCCTTCTCTACCGGAGATTTTCCATGCTCAAGCCTTCCCTGGCATTGGCCGCTGGTGTTGCCCTGTCGTTTTGCAGCTGGCTGGCGCAGGCCGCCGACACCCTGAAAGTCAGCGCGATTCCCGATGAGGCCCCGACCGAGCTGCTGCGCAAGTTCAAGCCGCTGGGGGCTTACCTGGAGCAGCAAACCGGCATGAAGGTCGAGTTCGTTCCCGTGAGCGACTACCCGGCGGTGGTCGAGGCACTGGCCACCGACCGAATCGACCTGGCCTGGCTCGGTGGCTTCACCTTCGTCCAGGCGCGCCTGAAAACCGGCAACGCCATCCCGCTGGTCCAGCGCGAACAGGACGCCCAGTTCACCAGCAAATTCATCACCGCCGACCCCGCTGTCAAATCCCTCGCCGACCTCAAGGGCAAGACCTTCGCCTTCGGCTCGGTGTCGTCGACGTCCGGCAGCCTCATGCCGCGCTATTTCATGCTCCAGGACGGCATCAAGCCGGAAAGCTACTTCAGCCGCGTGGGCTACTCCGGTGCCCACGACGCCACCGTCGCCTGGGTCCAGGCCGGCAAAGTGGACGCCGGGGTACTGAACGCCAGCGTCTGGGAAAAACTGGTCGCGGCCGGCAAGGTCGACACGGCCAAGGTCAAGGTCTTCGCCACCACCCCGGCCTACTTCGACTACAACTGGACGGTGCGCGGAACCCTCGACCCCGCGTTGGCGGCCAAGATAAAGGCTGCCTTCCTGGCCCTTGACCCAGCCAACCCGAAGGACAAGGAAATCCTCGACCTGCAAGCCGCCAGTCGCTTCATCGAAACCAAGCCTGAGAACTACAAGGGCATCGAGGAAGCCGCACGCGCCGCCGAACTGCTCAAATGACCCTGCAACTGACCCAGGTCAGCGTGACCCATGCCAACGGCGTCCAGGCGCTGCGAGGCATCGACTTGCACATCGGCGCGGGCGAACAGGTCGCGGTCATCGGCCCGTCCGGCGCCGGCAAGTCAAGCCTGCTCAACCTGCTGGCCACCGCCCTGCGCCCGGGTAATGGTGAGCTGCGGCTGCTCGGTGAACGCCCCTGGCAGTTGTCTGCCCGCCAGCGCCAGCGCCTGCGCGCACGCATCGGCCTGATTCACCAGGCGCCGCCCCTGCCGCCACGCCAGCGTGTGGTCACGGCGGTCCTGGCCGGAAAACTCGGTCAGTGGGGCATCGGCAAAAGCCTGTTGAACCTGCTGCACCCGCTGGATATCCCAGGCGCCAGGGCGGCGTTGGCCCGCTTGGACCTGGGGGACAAATTGTTCGCGCAATGCCAGCAGTTGTCCGGCGGCCAACTGCAACGCGTGGGCATTGCCCGGGTGTTGTACCAGGCGCCGGAGGTGTTGCTGGCCGACGAACCGGTCTCGGCCATGGACCCGGTCTTGGCCGAGCACACGCTTTCGGTGCTGTGCCGTCACGCCCGGGAACACAACGTCACCCTGGTCGCCAGCCTGCACGCGGTGGAACTGGCCTTGGCGCACTTTTCCCGGGTCATTGGCCTGCGTGATGGACAGGTCCTGTTCGACCTGCCCACCGAGGCGGTCGACCGTCCGTTGCTCGACACGCTCTACGCCAACGAACAGCTGCAGTCTTCGCCAACAACGCCCCACGCGCCCTTGAGCGTGCAGATTCCGCGATGCTGACACGCGATACCCGAGACCCCGCCACCCGCCCGCGCCTGCTGCTCAGTCTGCTGGCGCTTGTGCTGCTGTGGCCAGGCATCCAATTCAGCGAACTGGACCTCGGCGTGTTGCTGGCGAGGGACAGCCAGAGCGAAATGGGTCGGTTCGTCGCGGCGTTCTGGCCGCCCGCCCATGGCGACGAATTCGTTGAACTGCTGTGGCAGGCCACCTTGCAGACGCTGGCGATCGCCACGGCCGGCATGGCCCTGGCGTTGCTGTTGGCGGTGCCCGCGAGCCTGCTGGCCAGTCGCGCCCTGTCACTGTCGGCCGCTTCCCGTGCCGGGCATCCGGGTTATTGGGGGCAGCTGTTGCGTTGGCCGGTACGCGGCTTGCTGATCTTCCTGCGCAGCGTGCCGGAAATCGTCTGGGCCTTGCTCTTCGTGCGCGCCGTCGGCCTCGGCCCAACGGCCGGCGTACTGGCGATCGCCATTACCTACAGCGGCATGCTGGGCAAGGTCTACGCGGAAATCTACGAATCGGTCGACCAGCGTCCGGCCCACGCACTCTTGCAGTCCGGCAGCAGCCGACTCGCGGCCTTCTGCTACGGGATCCTGCCCAATGTCGCGGCGGAACTGCTGTCCTATACGGTATACCGCTGGGAATGTGCGATCCGCGCCTCGGTGGTGATGGGCTTCGTCGGGGCCGGAGGCCTGGGCCAGCAAATGGACCTGTCGCTGCGAATGTTCGCCGGCGGTGAAGTGGCCAGCCTGCTGCTGACGTTCCTGGCCCTGGTGCTGCTCGCCGATCAACTCAGCCGCCTGCTGCGCTGGAGGCTGGCATGAATCGCCTGCTCAACGCGGTCATGCTCCTGTGCATCGGCGCTGCGGTTGTCGCCTCGTTCGTTTACCTGGGCATCGACCTGGGCGAGCTTGGCGACAGCGGTAATCTGCAGCGGATGGCGGCCTATGCGCAGCGCTTTCTCAGCCCAGACCTGAGCCCGGGCCATTTGAAGGCAATCGGTCATGGCGCCCTGGAAACCCTTGCCATGTCGGCCCTTGGCACCCTGCTCGCGGCGGTGTTCGGTCTGCTGTTGGCCTTGCCGGCGGCCGGACGCTTCGGCTGGCCGCTGCAGAGCGCTTCGCGCCTGGTGCTCAACGCCTTGCGCGCCGTTCCAGAACTGGTGTGGGCCGCGCTGATGGTCCTGGCCGCCGGCCTCGGCCCCAATGCCGGCACCCTGGCCTTGGCCCTGCACACCACCGGCGTGCTCGGCCGGCTGTTCGCCGAGGCCCTGGAAAATACCCCCTCCGAACCGGCCGACGCCATTCGCCTGCAAGGTGGCAACGCCGTGTTGGCGTTCTGTTACGGCACGCTGCCCAACCTCCTGCCCCAGCTACTGGCCTATGTCCTGTACCGCTGGGAAAACAACATCCGCATGGCCAGCGTGCTCGGCTTCGTCGGTGCCGGGGGGCTGGGGCAAATGCTCTATGTCAGCCTCAGCCTGTTCCAGGAAGCCCAAGGCAGTACGGTGATTCTGGCGATGCTGTTGCTGGTTTTGGCGGTCGATACGTTGAGCGGTTGGAGTCGCCAGCGTTGGGTCAAGGCTTGACCACAGGCGCTGTCTCATCAGCTCAGATAACGCGCTATCCCCACGCCTGTTCCAGGCAAGCCCAAAATCCACCCGGACGCCACTATCTTTCCGTCGGCTTGCAAAGAGACGCTCCGTGCCAAATCCAAACCGCCCAAGTCTGTCATGACTCGACCATGCAATCCGAACTCGAGGTCTGGCGCGCCGTTGGGAAGAAACCGCATCAACGTGAAATTAGCGGTTTTTTCGGTCCCCAGGGATGATCCTGCGGCAATGATTTTATTGTCAGGTTGAATGGCCACAGCGTGATTCTGAACTTCGTAACCTTGAAAACCAATAACAGCAGGTGTTCCGTGATGAAAAGTCTCGTCCAGACTTCCGTCAGGATTGATTCGCGCTATCAAAGCATGGGCTCCCTTCGATTCAATCTCCGCAGAACCCACGGCCACGATTTTTCCATCTCGCTGCCGCTCAGCGGCAAGAATTTGCGCGAATTGGCCTTGTGATACTTCAATCGTAACAACACCTTCCTCGCCAAAAGAAGGATCAGGTCGTCCATCACTCAAATAGCGCGCAAACAACAAGGCACCTTTTTTTGCCCCGGCGAAAAGCAGCCGGTCATCCGGGAGCACGATCAGTGATGAAAAGTGAACCTTCCCGACAAATACCATGCCGGTTTCGCCGAAGGTCAGGTCAAGCTCCCCTTTGCTGTCAAGCCGAAGGAGAACTTCATCATAGTTCTCATACCCTCTCACAACCCTCGCGACGAGGACGATTTTTCCGTCGGGCTGGACCGCTACAACATGAGCAATATTTTCGCCCTCTGGCAAATTGATAATCACACGCCCTTTCATGCCAAAGCGGGTGTCCAGTGTTCCGTCAGGCAAAATCCTGAGGAGAAAAAGTATCGCTTCAAGCTCTTCCCCGACACTGCCGAATACAAAGGCGTGATCATTGGGTTGGAGGTTTAAAACGACCTTCGCTATGCGGACACCGGGAAAAAGCTTGATGCGCGTAATGCCATGCTCACCAAAAGAATCATCCAGGTCGCCATTACTCAGGTGTCGCACCAAAACAACATCATCGGCATTGGCACCAGCCGAGAATATTTTTCCGTCACTGAGTAATTTTGACGCTCCTAAAAAACTGCCTTGGGCAAGAGTGAACACTACTTTTCCCCCGTCACCAAAGCTTGGGTCAAGATCGCCTGCCGCTTTAGTTGCTTTTTGCGTAGTCATACCAGTTGCTCTTCAAAGGAAGTGATGGGACTACAGGTATAGGGAAAGTCCTTTCACCTCACTACTGTCAGAGTTGACAGGAGTGACGAGCGGTTTTAAGCCCTCATCATCAACTCCCCCCGCACATCCGCCTCCCCCTGCAACAACTCAACCACCCAATCGATAAACACCCGCACCCTGGGCGACAACTGCCGGTGCGGCGGGTACACCGCTGAGATCGGCCACGTCGGCACGCCGTACTCGCTCAGCACTTCCACCAGCCTGCCCTCGGCCAACTGCCGTTGCACGTGGTAACGCGGCACCTGGATCAAGCCGAATCCCGCTTCACAGGCCGTCACATAAGCGTCGGCGTTATTGACGGTCAACTCACTCGGTAATTGCATTTCTTGCACCCGCCCCGCCACCTCGAATTCGAACGGGAAGAACCGTCCATTGCCCGACGCAAAGCCGATGACCTGGTGCGCCGGTAAATCCTCCAGGCGCCGAGGCGTGCCGGCGCGAGCGAGGTAGCCGGGGCTGGCACAGGTCAGCTGGTGCAGGCGCACGATGGGCCGCGCGACCAAGCCTTGATCAACGATATGGCCGGCGCGGATTGCACAATCCACGCCCTCGCGCTGCAGATGGACCTGGTGATCATGAAAACCCATGTCCAGTTGCAACGCTGGGTAGCGGCGATAGAAATCCGGCAGGCGCGGCAGAATCCAGATGCAGCCAAAGGCGATGGGCATGTCCACCTTCAAGGTGCCACGCGGCTGGCTCCGTTGCGCCGACAACGAACTTTCCAGGTCATCGAGGTCGTCCAGCAACTGGCCGCTGCGCTGGTAATACGCCTGGCCATCAAGCGTTGCGCGCACCTGCCGGGTGGTGCGCTGCAACAATTGCACCCCTAGATGCGCTTCCAGCTGCTGGATCAGCAGGCTGACGGTGGCCCTGGGCAACCCGAGGTCATCGGCCGCCTTGCCAAAACCACCCAGTTCAACGATACGCCGGAACACTTGCATGGCCTGTAATCGGTCCACTGTCGCGCCTCATTATTCAGATATTACGAATAGTTAAACCAATAATCGGGTATTTATCCAGGAAACCCCTTGTTAGAGACTGCACAGGTCGTTCATTTCCAGGAGCTATCAGCATGAAGACCCGCCAACTCGGCCATCACGGCCCTCACGTTTCCTCCATCGGCCTGGGCTGCATGGGCATGTCGGATTTCTACACCACGGGCGTCGACGAGGGCGAAGCGATTGCCACGCTGCACCGCGCCGTGGAGTTGGGCGTGACACTGTTCGACACCGCCGACATGTACGGGCCGCATACCAACGAAGCACTGCTCGGCCGGGCTTTGCGCGGCAAGCGTGAAGGCGTGTACCTGGCGAGCAAGTTCGGCCTGGTGCGCAGCAGCGATCCCCATGCCCGCGGCGTCAATGGCCGCCCCGAATACGTCCGGCAATCGGTCGACGGCAGCCTCAAGCGCCTCGACACCGATTACCTCGACCTCTACTACCAGCACCGCATTGACCCCGAAGTACCCGTGGAAGAAACCATCGGTGCCATGGCCGAGCTGGTCAAGGCCGGCAAGGTCCGCCACATCGGCATCTCGGAGGCCAGCGCCGAGACCATCCAGCGAGCCCACGCCGTGCACCCACTGGCAGCGGTGCAAAGTGAATACTCGTTGTGGTCCCGCGAGCCTGAACACAATGGCGTGCTCGATACCTGCAAGCGCCTGGGCATTGCGTTCGTCGCCTACAGCCCCTTGGGCCGGGGCTTTTTGACCGGCGAGCTGAAGTCGCCGGAGGATTTTGCCGTCGATGACTATCGCCGCTTCAACCCGCGCTTCCAGGCCGACAATTTCAAGCGCAACCTGGCGCTGGTCGAACGGGTCAAGGCCTTGGCCTTGGACAAGGGCATCAGTGCCTCGCAACTGGCCCTGGGTTGGGTGTTGGCCCAGGGTGACCACGTCATTCCGATCCCGGGCACCAAGCAGCGCAAGTACCTGGAGAGCAATGTGGCGGCCGCTTCGGTGGTGTTGAGCGCTGACGAATTGGCCCAGCTGGATGGGATTTTCACAGGCGAAGGTGTGGTGGCGGGCGACCGATACCAGGCGCAGACGATGACGTTGTTGAACGGTTGATCCGTCGGTTGGGCTGTCGGTTTCGACAGGCCGGACTCAAGCAGGCGCCAGCTCCGCCGATAACCCTATCAATAACAGCCCACGGGTCTCGCCGGGCGCTGCCAGTTGCATAGGGTAATGATCGATGGGTTTGCCGCTGAATCGCCTGCTGATGTGGGGCGTCCTGATGTTCCTCGCTGCAAGCGCTTGCGCGGCAGAGACACCACTGCGCATCGTGACGGAGGAACTGCCGCCCTACAACATGACGCAGAACGGGCGAGTGACCGGCATGAGCACCGAGGTGGTCCAGGCCGTGCTCAAGGAAGTCGGCATGGACGCGCCTATCCAGCCCATGCCCTGGGCCCGGGCCTACGACCTGGCGCTCAATGAAAGCAATGTGTTGATCTATTCGATCGTCCGCACGCCTGCCCGCGAATCGCTTTTCCAGTGGGTGGGCACCATTGGCCCGACGCAGTGGTACATCTACTCACTGGCGGACCGACCGGTGAAACTCGACTCGCTGGCCGACGCCCATGGTCACCAGATCGCCACGGTCAATCAGGACGTGGGCGAGCAATACCTGGTCTCGAAGGGTTTCCGCATCGGCGAGGAATTGCAGTCGAGCACCAAGTACGAACACAACTACCGCAAGCTCAAGGTCGATCACGTGGAGCTGTGGATTTCCAACGAGCTCAACGCGCTGTACCTGACTCGCCAGAATGGCGAAGACCCGGACAAGGTGCTGATCCGCTCCCTGGCGCTTCCCGAACTGAGCAGCTCAGATGGCCTGAACATGGCCTTCAGCCGCAAGACGCCGGCCGAGACGGTGGAGAAATTCCGCGCCGGTCTTGAGACCATCCGCCGCAATGGGGTCTACGACGCCATCCTGCGCAAATGGCTATGACATGGGTGACCCTTTCCGCACGGCGTCCTCCCAGCCACCACCGACCAAGGCGTTCAGCTCGCTGGGGCGGCGCCTGGTGCTGGCAACGCTGCTGTTCTGCCTGTTCTTTACCCTGGCGATGGTCACCTGGCGCACCTGGCTGGCCTGGGAAAACAACCTGGCGGAAATGAATTCGGAGTTGGCCCTGATCGACCAGGTGTTCCAGAACACCCTGGCCCATGCCATTTGGGAACTCGATCGCGAATCTCTCGACCAGCAAATCACCAGCGTTGCCGGGGCAGCCCCCGTGGGTCGCGTGGTGTTGAACATCCTGCGCCCCGGGCAAGCGCCGGAAATCATCGAACTCAAGCGATACACCGTCGATCAATCGGGCGTGGTGCCGGTGCTGCATCGCCAGCTCATCGCCCAGCCCTAT
The DNA here is from genome assembly GCF_059579345.1 of Pseudomonas sp. FSO-7. Taxonomy (NCBI): domain Bacteria; kingdom Pseudomonadati; phylum Pseudomonadota; class Gammaproteobacteria; order Pseudomonadales; family Pseudomonadaceae; genus Pseudomonas; species Pseudomonas sp. FSO-7. Next base: position 4,060,228 of record NZ_CM184193.1, read on the forward strand.
GCCGGGGCCCATGAAAAAGTCGGTGAGCTGACCATCGAAGGCGACAACAACCTGCTGTGGGAGCGCCTCTGGAGCGAAGCGCGCAGCATCGTCATCACCCAGCTCATCCAGTCCTTATTGCTGGCCGGGTTGGTCATGACCATGTTCAACCGCCTGGTGACCGTGCATGTGGTGCATATCGCCCGTCACCTGGGCGAACTCGCGCCGCATACCCTCAAGCGTCACCTCAAGCTGCAGCGGGCGGTGCATCGCCAGGACGAACTGAGCCTGCTCGAATTCCAAGTCAATGAACTCCAGGACAATCTGCGCGCCCACCTCGAACGCCAGCGTTCGGATGAACTGGCCCTGGCCGCCAGCCGCGATCAAATGGCCGAACTGGTGGAGGCACGCACCGCTGAGCTGAAAGCGGCCAACCAGTCGCTCGAAGCCCTGTCCCGTCACGATGCCTTGACGGGACTGGCCAACCGTCGCTACTTCGACGAATTGAAGGAAATCGAGTTTCGCCGGGCAATCCGCCACAACACCCCGCTGGCCGTGCTCATGTGCGACGTCGACTTCTTCAAGATCTACAACGACACCTACGGCCACATGCAGGGCGACCTGTGCCTGAAAGAGATCGCCGAAACCTTGCGCAGCGTGTTCGGCCGCTCTGGCGAACTGACCGCCCGCGTAGGCGGCGAAGAGTTCGTCGTGGTCTTGCCCAACATCGACGCCGCACAGGCCTGCCAGGCGGCTCAACGCTTTCGCACCAGCCTGGCGGAACGTGAGCTGCCCCACAGCGGCTCCAAGGTCTCGCCTTTCGTCACCGTGAGCATCGGCGTCGCCGAGCTGGACCCGGAGACCATGGACCATTTCGATCAATTGCTGCAACGCGCCGACCAGGCGCTGTACCGGGCCAAACACCAGGGACGCGACCGCGTTTCCCTGTAACAATCATCGCGCGCCATGAGGTCTGCATATGCACATTCGCCTGACACTCTGCTCATGCTTGCTACTCGCCTCGATCAGCCTGGCAAGCCACGCCGACACCATCGAAATCGTCACCGAAGACTCCCTGTACGCCTATCAACGTGACAACAAGGTCGTCGGGCCGGGCAGTCGCATTGCCGAGGAGACGCTGAGAAGCGCGCGGCTCACCGACTACAGCCTGTCGCTGTACCCCTGGGCCCGGGCCTATGAAAAAGCGCTGCACGAGCCCAACGTGCTGATCTTCCCGCTGGACCGCACCCCGGCCCGCGAGACATTGTTCAAATGGGTGGGTGAAATACATCGGGTGGCGAGCCGGCTTTATAAAATGCGTGACAATAAAGACATAGCCGTCAACAGTCTCGAGGAGGCCAAGCAGTACAGCATCGGCGTGGTGCGCAATGACGCCAAGCAGATTTACCTGCAACAGCGCGGGTTCACCCGGCTGGTCATCTCGGCCAACAACCACGACAACTTTCAAAAACTGCTGAATCGCCAGATCCAGTTGCTGCCGATGCCGGAGAACACCGCGCGCCTGATGAGCCAGGATGCCCAAGTGGATTTCACTTCACTGGAAGAGGTCTATACCCTCGACGAACAACCCCACAGGGTCCACTTGGCCTTCAGCCTGAGCACGCCGGATGAAGTCGTCGCCAAGGCCCAGCACGCTTTCGAACAGCTCAAGGCGTCCGGTGAAGTCGCACGGATCATGAACGAACAGCGGTAGACTCTGGGGGATCACACCGCAAGCAACGATGAGGTATGTCCCGATGAGTAAAGCGTCCTACGTTCCGCCCAAGGTCTGGAAAAACGACGCCCCGTCTGGCGGCCAGTTCGCCAGCATCAACCGCCCTGTCGCCGGGCCGACCCACGAAAAAACCTTGCCGGTTGGCAAGCACCCGCTGCAGCTCTATTCCCTGGCCACGCCCAACGGCGTGAAGGTGACCATCCTGCTGGAGGAACTGCTGGCGCTGGGTCATACGGGTGCGGAGTACGATGCCTGGTTGATCCGCATCGGCGAAGGTGACCAGTTCTCCAGCGGCTTTGTCGAGATCAACCCCAACTCCAAGATCCCGGCCCTGCTGGACCGCAGCGTGGAACCCGCCATCCGGGTCTTCGAATCCGGCTCGATCCTGCTTTACCTGGCGGAAAAATTCGGCGCCTTCCTGCCCACCGATCCGGCGGGCCGCACCGAAACCCTCAACTGGCTGTTCTGGCAGATGGGCGCGGCCCCGTACCTGGGCGGTGGCTTCGGGCATTTCTACGCCTATGCACCAGAGAAACTCGAATACCCGATCAATCGCTTCACCATGGAAGCCAAGCGTCAACTCGACGTCCTGGACCGCCGCCTCGGCGAAAGCCGATACCTGGCAGGCGACAACTACACCATCGCCGACATCTCGGTCTGGCCCTGGTATGGGCAACTGGTGCGCAACAACGTCTACGGCGCCGCCGAATTCCTGAGTGCCCACGAATACACCCATGTGCAGCGCTGGGCAGAAGACATTGCCAAGCGCCCCGCCGTCCAGCGCGGACAGCGGGTCAATCGCACGTGGGGTGACGAGGCGAGCCAGGTGCCGGAGCGGCATCAGGCTGGGGATTTGGGCTGAGGCGAGGTCCCACGCCGGGTCGGTGGTGAACCTCGGTTTTTCGACTGGCACAGCCCCCCTGTGGGAGCGAGCTTGCTCGCGATAGCGGTGGATCAGCCGACATCGATGCTGAATGTGCCGACCTCATCGCGAGCAAGCTCGCTCCCACACTGGGTAGGTGGTGAACCTCGGTTTCTCGACTGGCACAGCCCACCTGTGGGAGCGAGCTTGCTCGCGATAGCGGTGGATCAGCTGGCATCAATGCTGAATGTGCCGACGTCATCGCGAGCAGGCTCGCTCCCACATTCGATCGGTGGTGAACCTCGGTTTCTCGATCAGCACAGCCCCCCTGTGGGAGCGGGCTTGCTCGCGAAGGCGGTGAATCAGCTTGCATCGATGCTGAATGTCTTGCCCTCCAGGGCGATCAACCCGCAGTCAGTTGACCGTCATCGTCTTCAAGCCAAGCGCAAGTACCCGGGCATCATCACCCAAGCCGAGCTGCTGCGGACTTATCGCGTCCGCAAACTGAAATTGCATCCTCAAGAAACCCTGATCCGCAATGCGTTGTTGCATTGAGGGCGTAACCGGTATGTCGAGGATGTTGCCTTCTGATTTCTCAAGCGTATGGGCCGATGCGGGTAGGCCATTGATTAGAACAGTGACTTTCTGCTGCGCATGCCCCGGCACAACAAAGGCTGAGGCCTCCAAGCGAATGGAATGCACGAGGGTTGTCGCTCGCCATACGAGCTCCGCATCGCTTCCCTCGGTCCAGGTGCCCCACGGCTCCACGTCAGCCCACCCCTTCGCCAAATACGCGGTACCTGAATCGCGTTGATCGAATCGCACGGTATGCCCAAGCTCAAGTGGGGTGGCTGTCGGCGCCTGCTCATTTGTCAACTGTGGGCATTCGCTGCACCGCTTCCAACCAGGCGCAAGCACGGTAAAGCCATCGATCCTGGCGAAAAGATCAGCGGAGGTATCGACGGTACCCAACGCACGCAGCATGGCCCGGTTGCTCATCAAGTACAGAGAATCCGGCTCGTACTTTCCCGAAGCTAAAGCCAGGGTGGCTTTTTCGTCAGCCTGTCGCCATTGCTTCATACTTATGCGCCCAAGGTAAGGGGCATCCGTGGATAAATGATGGAGCCCAGCAAAGGCAGAAACAGAAATCCAATGCGGGGAGAGATTCTGCGGCACGACCCATCGAACGTTCTGGTAATGAGATGCAGCGCTTTTCCAGAATGGATCGACAAAAGGTGTTGCCCATTCAGATGCGGGCTTGACCATCAACTTCTTTCTGACATCCGACCAGCCGCTGTGCGTGTCGAAGACTTGTATCAAGAGCGCCATCCCCAGTAGATACGCAGCAGTTCTTGGCGTATGGGCACGAACGATCAGGAAGATAATGGCAAAAATCACAGCGTAGTAAATCGGCCAGAACATTCGCCCTGAGGCACGAAAGATGTTCGCGATGGAAATTACTTGAGGGGGCAAGGAATAGCCGAACTCGAACGAACCGATTGCAACATGATGCGATAACGAAAAAAGGGTCAGGCCGATCAACGCCAGCCCAAGCAGCGGCCGTTTATACAACGCCGAACCAAGCCCCGTGTTACCGCGCAACCATCCTGCAAAGGCACAGATCGACAAAACAATCAGGCCTGCCCCCAAGAAAGCGAAACCATCACTGTCTCCCGGCACACCTGGGAGATTTTTCAACACATACGACCAGTTCTGGGGGCTGAACAGCGTCAAGACGTTTGCTCGGTACAGACCGAATCCGTCAGAAGTAACACTTGCGCGCTCGACGGTAAAATAACCGGCCTGCCAGCAACAGACGGTGACCAGGGAAAACAGCAAACCCAACTCGACGACCGCGGCGCCAAGGGAAAGTCGGCGTTTAAAGGATTTGGCGGCAAGGTCGGCCAGCCAGATAAGTGCAATCATTGCCAGCAAGTAGGCATGGATCAACGCAGCCGCCGCCAACAATGCCCCCCAGGCCACACGTCTTCTGCGTAAGGCTGGATGCAGATTCAGGTACAGCGCCGCCAGGATCAAGAAATGCCCGCCCAAAGACAGGTGTACGGTCATGCGCAGGATCATGGGAGGCACAAAAAGGAACAGCGCCGCACCGAGAACTCGGACAGCAACATTGGGCGTAATCAATCCCACCAACTTCCAGGCAAACCATGCCTGAAGCATGAAACAAGCCAGCAGCCAGAGACCAAAATATTGAAAAGGCTCAGGAAGCAACGACGCGAAGGGTTTGAACAAAAAGGCCAGGAGCGGATTGGAGTCCGAAAAAACGATGCTGTTGCTAAGTTCCAACCCGTAGGATGGATTCAGACCGATAGGAAACGACCACGGCGACTGCCTGAAGAACAACCAGCCCAAATAATGAGTGGCCGGATCGCCATCTCCCAACCAGGCGATATTTTGCGGGTTCAACGCACGCGGCCCGATGACCATGAAAAAAGCCAATGCGCCCATCAGCAAAGGCAGTAGGTTCAAGGCCCTACTCTGACCTAACGGCTTCATTGCCTCGCCTGCGGCGCGATACAACACAACGATCAGGTTTTGGTTTGCAAGTGGTCGTGGCATCCATGTGCGCCTAGTTTGCGTACTGTGCTGATGAGTCAATTGTTTTACTCTTTTTATAATGTTTTCTAACAATCCGCCGTTCCACGGTAGCTGCCGCGGTGGCCCTTTCACCGGAGAACCAGCACCTCGCCCCACCGATACTACCAACTATCCCCGGCCATTAATCTTGCATGGCTTATCCGAATGTTTTTCAATGCCTGGGCGTGCAATTGGGAAACCCGTGACTTCGAGATGCCCATGAGTTCGCTGATCTCGACAAAGCTCAAATGCTGGTGATAATGACCTTGGATGACGCGCTGTTCATTCGCCGAAAGAAGCTTCACGCACTGCTCCAGCGTATCGCTCTCACGCTCCACTTCGTAGAGGCTTAGCGGGTTATTATCCTTGGGCTCCGGATCAACGATCCCGGACTCCAAGAACAACCCGAACGCCAAGCCAATAGCGACGTTCGCCACCTGCTCCAGATCGGACTCCGTTCGCCCCTCCTCCTGCAGTCCGGAAATACTCTCCAGCCGTTCCCGGTAATAGCGACGCCGATCGCTGACATAACAGGACAAGCCCTTGAGGACGTTACCTTTTACATAAGGTTCGGCATAGGACTGGAAACGCGTACTCAATCCAGGATTAAACCGGTCAATGGCCTGCAAAAGGCCAATCGAGGCCAGGTTCACGTAGTCCCCCCACTCAGCCAATGGATGTGGGTAGCGAGCATACAAAAGCCCGACAATCATTCGAAGCCACTGGCCGTAAAAAAAGAACAACCGGCTCCTGGCCGCCTCTGTTTTGCTCTCCAGCCAATCGCGCCACAACGCTTGCTCGTCATCGCCTTCGTTGCTGGGCTCATCCGTCACCATGGAAGGCTGCACCTTTGCCTAGCCGAGATTGCGCATCAAGGTCTGGGCAATCAGGCCCCAACCATCGATCAACAGAAACAGCATGATCTTCAATGGCAATGAAATCGTGATGGGGGGCACCATGATCATCCCCAACGACATCAGAATTGACGCCACCACCAGATCGATAATCAAGAATGGCAGGAAGATCATAAAGCCGATCTGAAAAGCCAGTTTCAACTCGCTCAACATGAACGCCGGTACCAGCTTTACCGGGGACAGCCCTTCCGGTGCTTGCGGCAAAGGATCCTTGGCCAGTTCATAAATCAGGCGCAAATCCTCTTCATGGGTCTGCCTGATCATGAAATCGCGGATTGGCACCCATCCTTGCAACGCGGCACCATCAAGCCCGACTTTGTTCGCCAGGAATGGCTTGATGCCAGCGTCATAGGCCTTTTCCAAGGTTGGAGCCATGGCGAACAACGTCAAGAACATCGACAGTACGATCAACACGATATTCGGCGGCGTCTGTTGCAGCCCCAGTGCCTGCCTGGTCAGTGACAACACCACGATGTTGCGGGTGAACGTGGTCAGGGAAATGACCAAAAAAGGCAGGAATGACAGCGCCGTCAGCAAGGCCACAACGCTGACCGGCGATTGAATCTGATTGATGTGCAAGCTTCCCCATTCGGAGAAGTCGTCCGCGGCTGCCGCGAAGGGAGCAAAACCACTGAGCACCAGGAACAACAAGCGGCGAGTCATATCAAGTACTTCAAGAGCGGACATCCAGCACAGAGGATGAAGGTGGTTCAGGCAAGACGGTCACGGTCGCTCCGTTCGAAGATTCAGTGACCAGGACCTGCGACGTTTCAGTCTTGAGCAGATACACCTTGGTCTTGGTTGACAAGCGCAAGGCGCGTACACACTGCAACTCGGTCGGGACAGCCAAGGTGCTGTCGGTACTGGCGTGACGTCGCGCATACCAACGCATCACGCCGTAGACCACCGCCAATAAAACAGCCGTGATCAGCATCACTTTGATCATCAACATGAACGACAGCGGATCGTCCTGCCGTAACGCTAAGCCAAGGGGTTGGGCCACGGTTTCAGACGTCACAGTATTTCCGTCAACTGAATGCCAAAATTGTCATCGACCGCCACCAGGTTGCCTCGGGCTACCGGTTTACCGTCCAGGCACAGCGACGCCGGTTCATGGACCTGCTCCAACAGCTTGACCACGTCGCCAGCCTTGAGCGCGAACAACTCATCCACGCTCATGGAGGCGTGACCGAGCTGCACCACCAATTCCACGACCACATGCTTGATCAAATTCATGTCGCGCTTGATCAGCGGTGACTGCCCGTCATTGACCGCCACCCGAGCCTCTTCCAGCTCAATTGCATCTACCGTTGCCGTCACACCAACACTCCTGATTCATTCATGGGAAATCAACTGCACGGCGACTTGGCCATGCTGTTTGGCCAAGTAGCCCCCCGCGATCACGGGGCCTTCGGCCAGCTGTAGCGAGACCGGATCGGCCAACAACGCACTGGCCCGCAAGGTGTCACCGGGACGCAGGTCTCGCATCTCACCGATAGAGAGGCTTGCCAGAGGGAGACGCACCGACAACTTCACCCGAGCGTTACCCAGTGCGTGCTTGCGTTCGATCAACGGCGTGCGAGCAACAGGCTTTTCAAGCGCAGCATTGAGCAGTGCCGCATCCAACGACAGATGCAGCGTCGATGGGCCGACGCGCAGTTGCAGCAATACCTGAGCACTGAATAAACCCGAGGGCGACCAGGACGACTCGGCGGTTAAATGGGAGACGCCATGTTGCCCAAGGGCCTCAAGCAGATGATTGATCAACGCCAGGTGCGCTTCGCGTACCAGATGTCTGGCGGTCTCATCTTCAGGCGCGTCGTGCATGAAAGGCCCGAAGATCATCGACGCCCCATCACCCGCCAAGCGGATTGAGCCATTGACTGATTTGGCATTCTGCCAAGCCTGCGTCGATGCCCACTCACTTGAACCGTCCAGGGCCGAACAACTCACTTCGAAAGTGTGGCGTGCATCCGGCATGCACCACTGCTCATACCAGTGCCTGGCCACGGCCGGTAATCGCTCACAGGCCATGCGCAGACGAGTCGTGCCGACAAATCCCAACATCCTCATTGTTCAGCCCCCTCTCGTTCCGTTGTACAGCTGCTCCAGCATTTCATTGGAGACCGTCATCACCCTTGAGCTGGCCTGATACCCGCGCTGGATGATCAAAATGTCCCCGAACTCCTGGGCCAGATCGACGTTGGACAACTCCAGGTAACCGCCCTGGATGCGCCCAAACTGCTTCTCTCCCGCTCGGCCGAACTCGGCCGTCATGGAAGAAGGCGCGTGGTAGAGCGAATTGGCGCCCGCGACCAAGGCACTTTCATCGGCGAAGTCCGCCAGCGCCAACTGGCTGCCATCACGTTTCTCGCCGTTGGCGTAGGTAAATTTAAGAATGCCCTTCTCATCGAATGCGAAGGTATTCAGGCCGGCGACTGCACTACCGTCGACCACTCGTGCGCCCAGCGTATGGCTCGGCCCGCTGGCGACCTGGGAAGCCAGGTTGAAACTGCCCGGTGTTCCGAAATCCAGCACAATGCTTTGGACCTGGCCATTAACCGTCAACGGAACCGACAACGTGTTGAAACCGGCAGACGGGCTGCCATCTACGCCGAAGGCGATGGTGCCGGTCTGCAACTGAACGCCACTCGCGTCGGAAACCGTCACACTCCAGCTATTGGCGGGCGTCGTCTTCGGTTCGAATTTCACGCTCAGGATATGGCTCGCACCGGTCGAGTCGAACACCTGGATCGCGTTGATCTGATGGGTCGCCTCCGTAGGACCCGTGCGAGCCAAGGCCCCCACCATCTCGACTCGGGTGGTCGCCTGCGGCGGCAAAGAACGCTGTCCCTGGATATTGATATCGCGCAGGTTGCCGGACGAGTCGATACCCGCGATGCGTTGCTGGCTGATGGTATCGACCAGGTAGCCGTCCTTATCCACCTCGAATTGCCCGGCGCGGGTGTATGACAGCGCGCCCTGTTCATCGCGCAGAACGAAATAACCGGCGCCATTGACTGCCACGTTGGTGTTATTGCCCGTCTGGCGGTTCTCACCCGGCTTGATACGAACTTGGGTGCCGGCAATGCCTGAACCAAAACTCTGGCCATCCTGTCCGTTGACGGCGCGATAAAAAGTATCGCTGCCCCTGTAGCCGGGCGTGTTCATGTTCGACACGTTATTGGAGACGTTATCCAAGCCCTTGGCGAAGGAAAACAGGCCACTCATTCCATTAAAGAAAGCTTGCAGCATCACGCCCCCTGCCTGACCAGTTTGATTTGCGACAGCCGCACGTCAGTGAGGACCGTACCGTCGGTTCGTTTGACGGACAGCACCGGCCCGGTCGACGAAAACGCAATCGCCGTCACCGAGCCAATCGCCGTGCCACCCGTGGTGATACTGACTTCAACTTGACGCCCCAACAGTCCCAGGGACTGCGAAGTAGCATTCATGGACACCAGGTTGTCGGTGTTTTCGTTGGTGATCCGGGTCTGTTCAAGGTTGGCGAACTGCGCCATCTGCGCCAGGAACTCGCGATTGTTGATCGGTTCCAGCGGGTCCTGGAATGTCAGTTCGGTCAAGAACAACTTGATGAAGTCTTCCTGCCCCAGACGGCTCTGGGCCAACTCCGAGGTGGTGGAACTCAGCTCATTACCGATCGCTTCAACGGCCATCGTGTTCACCTTGGTAATCGTTCGAAAGAGGCGATGCGCGCCAGACTTGCTGACCGTTGAGCCAGATCTGCTGCGGCCGCTCAGGCATCGATGAGGCCCGACGAGAGAGTTCGTCTATCAGCTCATCACGCTCTTGCGCGGTGAGCCGGTAGTCTCGCACCAGCAACTCGAGGCCTTTACCCCGAGGGAGAAATTGAAAATGCCGATCCGGCCATTTCCCGTTCAAATAGCTCAACAGCGGATGATCGGTGGCGTCTTCAGCGCCCTGCTGCTCAATGGCAACGGGCTCGCTCCAGGGTCTATCGGGGCCTTTTGTCGAGATAGCACCGGGCATGGAGGACATCGCCGAAATCGTCGAGAAGGCGCTGAAAGGCGCTGAGTAGGCTTGCTCAGCAACGATTGAAGCAACGCTGTGCACACCCGGCTCCGCCAGGAATACATCGGGAAGATAAGACAGGTGATGCCCGGCGTGTGCACCCAGCGCGTATAGTTCAAGCGCCTCGGCAGTCATGGATGCTGACGCACCGCCGGAACGCAACTGCACGACCCGCGCCAGATCCGCTTCAGCAATGGCAGAGTGCGCGAGTCGTTGCCCCGACATCACCTGCGGGTTGCGCTGCTGCGCTGCGCTGTCGTTTGAAGTCGGTGATTGATCATGCAGGCCTATTTTGCGCTCGAAGTCCTTGGCCTGTGTATCGCGAGCGGGAGGACGTTGCTGATCCGCCGCCATGGTCCACAACGATGCCCCTACTTTAACGGCCATGTCCCATCCCCTGAGCTTGCTGTGCATCAAAAATGTCGATGGCCTCGTATTCACGCACCGCTTTGTCCAGCAGCACCTGCAGTCGATCCTTGGCCTTGTCGATGAGGTCTTCGTTCACCTTGCACTTGAGCAGGTGTGACATGGCCGCATGCGTCAGGCTTCGTGCCTCGATGACGGGCTGATGCGCCGCTTCAAGCCGCTGAAAAGCGGCTGTCTGCGCCAGTAAGCGCTGTTCGTGCTGGGAGGGATCGAGCATGGCGCCAATACGCCCCAACGCCTCATGGTTCGCTTGGAGGTTGTCGTAGCGAACCTGCTCCGCCTTCAGTCGATGCTCGGCTTGGGTCAACTCACGGCGACTGCGGTTGTAAGCCAGTTCTGCCCTCTCCCGCTGCATGGCACGCAAACGAGAAGCCGCCTTCAATTGCCGCGACTTGCGCCATTCATCTTGCATCGCTCACCCCCTTGCCCAGCCGCTGGAACAACTGATGAACCGTCTGCCAGGTGTTTGATGCAGCGAAATGATCTTGAGGGGTTTGCTGCAACAACGCATCGAACTCGGGTTTCAACTCGATCATGGTGTCCAGCAGCGGCTGCGAGCCCTTTTCATAGGCGCCCAGCTCGATCAGGTCCACGCTGTTCTGATAATTGCCAAGCGCTGAGCGCAGGCGCTCGACCTGGGCTTTGCGCTCCTGGGTATACAGGGCACCCGCCAATCGACTGATACTGTGCAACACGTCGATGGCCGGCCAGTGCCCATGGGCCGCCACACTGCGACTCAAGACAATATGCCCGTCGAGAATGGCACGCATATGGTCAGCCACGGGCTCATTCATATCGTCGCCCTCGACCAGTACGGTATAGACCCCCGTAATGGAGCCCTGCCCATTCAACGCGCCGGCGCGCTCCATCAGCGGCGGCAGCAGGGCAAATACTGAAGGCGTGTAGCCTCGACTCCCCATCGGCTCGCCCGTTGAAAGACCAATTTCACGCTGGGCCAGGGCAAAACGGGTGATCGAGTCCATGATCAGCAGCACATGCTTGCCCTGGGCCCGGAACCATTCGGCGATAGTCGTCGCCGTGTAGGCTGCCTGGCGCCGCAGCACCGCCGGTTGCTCGGCCGCCGCGGCGATCACCACGGCCTTTTTCAAGCCCTCCGGCCCCAGGCTGTCGCGAATGAAATCCCCCACCTCGCGGCCCCGCTCGCCGATCAAGGCGATCACGATTACATCGGCTTGCGCATACTTGCTCATCATGCCCAACAACGTGCTTTTCCCCACGCCACTGCCGGCAAAAATGCCAATCCGCTGGCCGCGCCCAAGCGGCGTGAAGACATCGACGGCCTTCACTCCCGTGAGCAGCGTGGTGTCGATCGGCGAGCGGTGCAAAGGATTGATCGGCGCCACGAAACGCGGCATTCGCGTCAGCCCTTCAGGGGCCGGCAAATCATCCAGGGGGTTGCAGGTCGCATCCAGAACACGCCCCAGCAGACTGGTCCCCACGGGAACCGTGTAGGGGGTTCCACGGGCATGGACTTCGCTGGCCAGGCATAAACCATCCACCGGGCCGTAAGGCATCAACAGGGTGGATTCACTGCGCAAGCCGACCACTTCAGCCGCAATGACCTCGCCACCACGAGCCGGGTGGATGTCCACCAACTCTCCCAGCCGGACATCCAGGCCGGTGGCGTGCAGCACCATGCCCTGGATCGAACTCAAACGGCCCAGGCGCCGACACAGGCGGGCCTGGGTAAGCTGCGTCAACAGTCGACTCTCAAGCCCCTGCCACACGGCCATCTCCCCCGGTCAACACGGCTGCGACATTGCCCAGTTGCGTGTGCACACCGACATCCAACTGACCACCGCCGAAGTCGATCAGGCAACTACCGAGGGAGGCCTGCGGATCGACCTGAAACGATGCCAATAGCGCGTCATCCGGCGCCAGCCGAAGCAACGTTTCATAGTCCCCACGGGCAACACGAATCCGCATGGGACCAACCAGTTGATACTCTTCGATGGCGCGCCTCGCCAGGTCAGCGATTAACGGACGCGTTTCACCATGCAGGTCTAAAAAGCGAGTGACCACTGCCAGCGCGAGCCGTCCTAGCGAAGGCTCCATGGCCGCCATCAACTGTTTCTGTTGCGCCCCCAAGGCTTCAACCAATCGTGCGAGTTGAAGACGTTCCGTTTCGAGCGCGGTACGCAAAGAGGCTTCCTTCTTCAGCCATTGCTGCTCTTGATGGGCCAGGGCCTCGCTCAGTTGTGTACGGGCCTGTCTGCTGCCTTCCAATAGCCCCTTCTCACGACTCTCCCGCTCAATTTCCGCGAGCTCCAGCGCGAAGGTCTCGCGCAACGTCTGCTTCACGTCCGGTTGAAGCGGTTCATTGGGCAAGGTGTTCGTTCGGATATCGGCACCCAGGGTTGGCAGACGTCGAGTCCCCAGGTTCTGGGAAGGTTGACGCAACACCGTCGACGGCAGGGGCGGCTTAGGCGTGCTCATCACCCGCCTCCTGGGCATCCATCCGGGCTTTCAAACTACTCATCAGTGCCGGGGGCAACACCTGCTTGGCAAACTTGCTATCCCAACGACGGATCTCGGCACTGTTGGCCAGGCCACCCAACACTTCACGGCGTGCAGTGGGTGTTTCCAATTGAAGGACCAGCGCGCCCCAGAACGGATGCGTCGCTCTCGAAAGCCGGGCCTTGAGCGGCGCGTTGTCGGGCATCGTGCGAGGGGCCGGCGGTGTTGCCGCCAGCTCGCTCATCAGCCCGGCGACAACGGAAGGATCGTTGTTCAAGCCCAGGAGATTGATCTCCTCCAACAGCACCTCGACCTGGCGACGCTCCTCGGATTCCAGCCGCGCCAGAATCCACTCACGGTCTTCGGCATGAGAACAGGCAAGGCGAATAGCCGCTTTACGAAGCGCTGAGAACTCCATGTCAGCGCCCCTCCAACAGCCAGCGGCGCAAGTCCACCAGCAATTGCTCGCGCTCGACCGATGTCATTCGCGGCACAGTGGCGGGCACGGAAACAGACTTGCGTCGTCCTTTCGCCCAGAGCATCAACAGACCGATTGACAGGGCAGCCAACAAGCCGACACCCAACCAGCGCGTCCATGGCAACGATAGATCAGCATTGACTGGCTCAGGTACCTCAGCGTTACTCACTGGCACCGGTTGCGCCAAGGGCTCGGCCACCTTAGGCGTATCCGGCACGGGCATATCGGGGATATACACCATCACCAAACGATCGCCCCGCTTGAGATCCAACCCCAAAGCCGCTTCAAGCAACGCCTGGATATCTTTCATTTGCGCGTCCGATACCGGTGTGCTGAGCACTACGCCGACGGTAATGCGCTCGATCTTGCCTGTCGCATGTTCGGTTTCAGCGCGTGCCTTACCCACCTCATAATCGATTTCCCGATTGTTCTGGGAGCGCTTGCTGGTGGACTCGCCACTGGAATTCTCGGTGGATTCCGTGCGCTTTTCACGACGCATTTTATTCGTCAGCGGTTGCTCGCTGATGGATTTGACCCGGTCAAAATTCATCAGCACTCGCACAGACACATCGACACCATGATTGCCGAGCGGACGCGCCAGCAACTCCTCGGCCTTCAACTTGAGCACCTGCTCGACCTGGGCCGTCAATTGCAGGTGTTCCGGTGCCGCCGCTGCGCCATCGGAGGCGCTGAGTACCTGGCCGTCTTCGTTGAGCACCGATACGCGCTCAAGGGTCATGCCCTCCACCGCTGACGACACCAATTGCTGAATCCCCCTGACCCGCTGCGGCATCAACGTCCCCGAGGAGCGCAGGCGCACGATCACCGACGCCTTGGGCGGTTCTTCCGCCTGCTGGTAGAGGCTGGTTTTCTTGAACGTCAGGTGCACACGGGCATATTCCACTTCGGACATGCTCATGATCGTGCGCGCCAGTTCCCCTTCCATGGCCCGCTGGTAGTTGATTTTCTGGCTGAACTCCGACATGCCGTAGTCGGCCTTGTCGAACAACTCGAACCCGGTACCGCCACGGGTCGGGATCCCCGCCTCAGCCAGATACATACGGGCAGAGGCCGCATGATCGGCCAAAACTTCAATCGCACCCTGTTGCGTATTGATCCGATAGGGCACGTGACGTTGGCTCAATGTGGCCAGGATCTGAGCCTGGGACGCCTCGTCGGCGTTTCTGTACAACGCTACATATTGCGGTCGGATCACCCACCACGCCGACGCGGCCAGCAGGCCGACAATCAGCAGGGCACCGAGCAGAAAGACACGAGTACGACCCGCCAGGAACGAAGACACCGGTTGATTCTCCATGGTTTAGATCTGCAACCGCGTGAGTTCCTGGTAGGCATCTACCAGACGGTTGCGCACCTCCACGGCCAACTGCAGCGACAGTTTCGCTTGCTCCATGGCCATGACCAGATCGTGAGGCGCAATGTTGTCGCCCAGTGCATACGCCGACAGCATCTGGCTGGCCTGGCCGGTTTGTGCATTCAGTTGAGTGGCACCCGATTTCAGCAAATCGACAAAGTCGGTGCCCTGAGGCCCCATCGGCCCGTCCGCCAAGGCAGCGGCCGGTGAGAGATCGGGGGTCAATGCAATAGGCGCAATGGCGGCGGTCATGTCACTTTCCAATTTCAAAGGCTTTGAGCGTCATTTCACGCAAGCTGTTGTAGGAACGGATATTGGCTTCATAGGCACGGGTGGCCGAGACCAAGGTCGCCATCTCCCTGGCGGCTTCGATGTTGGGGTAATGCACCATGCCATTCTGGTCAGCCATGGGATGGCTCGGCTCATGGACCAAGCGGCTGTCGCTACGCGCTTGAGCGTGAACCCGCGGCTGCTGCAACCCCAGTTGGCCGGCAAAGCTGGTGGGTGGAGATACGCTGAGCAATGGCGAACGTTCGCCCGGCCCTATTGCCACGTTGGCGATCGCCAGGTTGTAGCTGGCGACTTCCGCCCGAGAACGCTCATACGCCATGCTCCCGCGAACGATCTCGCTGATGTTGTCCAACGGCATGCTCAGCGACCTCCCCGGACAGCCAACTGCATCAATGCGAACTGGCGTGATACGCCGTCTGCCAAGGCCTGGTAGCGACCGCTCGCGGCGGACATCTGCGCCACTTCACCGTCGAGCGCCAATGGCGTGCCCGGGGTATAGCTTTGCAAATACGGCGTCAGCTCGCTGTCCTGCAGCGAACGCAAGGCCTGGCCGAACAACTCAGGGTCGTTGTGCAAACCGCGCAAGGCGGCCATCGGCTCGTAGCCGTTGAGGCGCATCGCCTTGCCCCCCGGAACGTTGGCCATGGCGATATTGTGCGCCGCGACCTTCGCCCGCAGTTGCTCCAGGCTCATGGCAAAGCGCACGGTCTCTATTGCAAGATTCATATCGGTTGACATCAATCTTCCTTATTGAACGATGAGTTCGGCGTGCAAAGCGCCCGCCTGTTTGATGGCTTGCAACACGGTGATGACTTCTCGGGTGCTCAATCGAACCTGATTGAGGGCTTTCACCAGATCCCCCACCGTCGCGCCCTCGGCCAACTTCACCGGGCCGTGTTCTTCTTCATTCACCGTCAGCTCGGTGTCGGGTACAACCACCGTGCCGACGCTCGGCCCGGTGCGGGCCACCCACGAGGGCTGCGATACCTGGAACTTGGTGCTGATCACGACACTCAGCGAACCCTGGGAAATGCTCACCTCGCCCAATCGGACATTGGCGCCCGCCACCACCGTGCCGGTGCGTTCGTTGACCACCACCCGGGCGGCGTAGTCCGGCGCCACGGAAACGTTCTGCACCCGCGAAATCAACCGAGGGACGGTCATGCCGGCGGTCACGGGCACTTCCACTTTGGCGGCATGCACGACACGCACACCGGGCACGCCCAACTCACGGCTCAAGGCATCGGCGATACGTTGCGCGGTGGTGTAGTCCGGCTCATTGAGAATCAGCACCAGTTTTTTCGAGACCTCGTCGTTTTCCGAAAAGGCCGAACGCTCGACGCTGGCGCCCCGAGGGATGCGCCCCACGGTCGGATGGTTCTTCTGCACGGAATTTTGGTTGGCCTCGAAGACGTACCCGCCCACCGACATCGGCCCTTGGGCCAGGGCGTAGAGTTTTTCGTCCGGGCCATACAGGGGGGTCATCAGCAAGGTGCCGCCGAGCAGACTGCGGGCATCGCCCAGGGAAGAGACCTCGACGTCCAGCTTGTCCCCCGACTCGCTGAATGAACGCAGGTTACCGGTGACCATCACCGCCGCCGTGTTGCGGGTATTGAGGTCTCCATCAGCGACATTCACGTTGAAGTTCTTCAGGGTGTTGACCAACGACTGGCGAGTGGCCCGATTGCGGTCGGTATCGCCAGTGCCGGCCAAACCCACTACCAAGCCGTAGCCGATAATGGAGTAGTCCCGCACGCCTTGAATGCGTGTGAGTTCTTTGATCCGCACATCAGCCAACGTCGGCTGCAGCCAAAGGGCAAGCAGCAGGCCCGCAAGCAGTCGAGCAACTATTTTCATAAGATTCGCAGCCACTTGAGCACCCGAAAAACGATGTTCTGCTTCTGCGCGTCGGTCACCACACCGTCACCGACGATGTCGATTTGTGCGTCTGCCAGGCGATAGGAAAGCACCGTGTTGTTGTAGGCGATGTCATCGGGCCGAACGAGACCGGTGATCCGCACCTGCTGTTTTTCATCGTTGACCGTCACCCGTTGCTCGCCGCTGACACGCAACAAACCCTCGGGCAGTTGTTCAATGATCCGTACCGAAACGTTGGTACGAATCTGTCCGCTGCGGTTGGTCTGGCCATTGCCGTTGGTATCGCCTCTCAAGCCCAGGTTCGCTTGATGGGTGTTGCTGTCCAGGCCCGTGCGCGCGGAAATGTCGGTATTGCTCTCGGCCCCGGTGCCGGCCGCACTCTGCGCCGTGGTCGACTCCACCACCAGCACCGTCAGGGTGTCGCCCAGATGGTAACCACGGCGGTCCCCGGTCAGGGAGCGATAGCCATCGGGGTTGATCAGGCTCTGCGCGCCAGCCATACCCGGCAGCAACAGCATCAGCAGTGCTGCCTTGCGAACGTTACTGGTCCACATGAACCTCTCCTTTACCGGCGACCACCGCCAACAGGCTCGATTCGGCGCCGTCCAGCATCACCGGTACCCGCTCTCCCAACACACCCGGACGCAGCGCCTTGCCTTCGGTGCGCAGCATCAGGCCCGGGCCATAAACCACCACGGTCACCGGCGCATCGCGGTACACCAACGGCTCGGCCTTGAGGTGACGCTTGAGCACCGGCATGCCGGCATTGACCGACTGCGTCAGCCACTGCCCTGCAAGGTCGTTGGGTAAATCACCGAGCGCCAGTTGCGCCGCCGCCAGGTCCACCCGCTCCAGGCGCGGTTGAGCATCGGCCACGGCCTGGTCGGCACGCCCATTGCGACCGTAGACCCACGCCTGCTTCCAGGCCTGGACCTTGAACCACACGGTCACCACGCTGGGCCGCTCGTGACCGCACAGCGTGCCACTCAACGCAACCGACATCCGGCTGCGAATGCCCTGGCTCAACAGCCTGATCTGCGGATGCGCCATGGCCGGCAGCTCACCCATGGGCGTGAGCTGCAACTCAACCTCAGGCATGGCCAACTGCGTCTGGATACGTTGGGTAGCCATGTCCAAGGCATGACTTGCCGCCGCTGCATCGCAACTGGCAGCGGGCGCCGCTTGGGCATACCCCGCACTGGCGAGCCACAGCCCGAGTCCGGCCAACCAATGGCTATTCATCAGGATCAACGGCGCAGGTTATTGATGGTTTCCAGAATCTGATCACTGGCTTGCAGCAATCGCGCATTCATCTGGTAGGCACGTTGGGCCAGCACCAGCCCGCTCATTTCGTCGATCAGGTTGACGTTGGACATCTCGACATAGCCTTGCAGCAACACGCCCTGACCATCCCGACCCGGCTCGGCATAAATGGCTTCGCCGCTGGCCTGTGTCGGTCGATAGAGGCCGTCGCTGAGTTTGCTCAATGCTTCGGCGCTGGCGAACTTCGCCAGTTGCACCTGACCAACGCTGATGATCTCGCCAGTCTCGGTGATGGTCGCCTGGACCTCCCCGTTCTGCTTGATCACCAGGTTGCGTGCGTCCGGCGGTACGCGCAGATCGGCCGTCAGCGTCTGTCCATCCGGCATTGCCAGTTGACCTTCGCTGTCGAGGTGAAAACGCCCCGCGCGGGTGTACGCCAACTCACCCGTCGGCAACGCCACTTCGAAGAACCCGTCGCCCTGGATGGCCAGGTCCAGCGCGTTGCCGCTTTCGCGGACGGTGCCTGGGCTGAAGACCTGGCTCGGCTGCGAAGCCTGGATGCCCGCACCGGTCAGCAGGCTCTCGGTCATGCCACCGCCATCGTCGCGTGTCCCGACTTCGCGAACCATGTCGTGAAAGTCCACCTGGCTGCGCTTGTAGCCGATGGTCTGCATGTTCGCGACGTTGTTCGAAATGCTGTCGATCCATGCCTGGTTCGCGGTCAGCCCGGAGCTGGCAATACTTAATGAGTCAATCACAAGCACATTCCTTGGTCAGTTCTTGCCAATTTGGTTGATACCGCTGTTGAGCATGCCGTCGTAGGCCGACAGCGCTCGCTGCATGGTTTCGACATGCCGCGACACTTCCATCATCTTCACCATGTCGGTGCCCATGGCCGCATTCGAGCGTTCCAACAGCCCTTGATGCACCACGAAACTTTTGGCGGGGGTGATCCCGGTACTGGCCGCATACAGTCCATCGCCAACGGCGAGTAACTGCTGCGGATTGTCCACGCGGACAATGCTCAGGCGCCCTACCGGTCGATCATCGACACTGACTTCGCCACTCTCATCGATCTTGAGTACCCCATCCGCCACCTGCAGCGGACCGTCGTCGGCCAATACCGGGTATCCAGCCCTGCTGACCAGATAACCGGCCTTGTCGACCTGGAAACGGCCATCGCGACTCAACAACACGCCGCCCGGTGTCTTGATCGCAAACCAGGCATCCCCCGCCAGCGCCAGGTCCGTGGCCCGCCCGGTGTGTTGCAACGCACCGCCGTCGGTGCTGATCCAGGTCTGCGCCTGGATGTCATCCAGCCCGCCGGCGACACCAGGGCCGGCCACGTTGGAAGCCATGACGTTGAAGGTGCGCTCGGCCTTGTAGCCAACGGTATTGGCGTTGGCGACGTTCTGCGACACCGCTTTCAGATTGTCGATATCACGCTGGATAACCCCAGCCAGTTGCATGATCAAATCGCTCATGGGGACTCCAGGCTGGGGAAACCGGGCAGGTCAATCATGCCCGCCGAGGTGACGCGGGCGTGCTGCCCCACCTCATTGACCGACAACACCGCCATGTGCGGCACCGCACGCGACATGAAGGCCCGCAAGACCCGGCGCAACGGTGCCGCGCACAACAGCACCGGCTGCTTGTTGCCACTGAGTTGCCGTTCGGCTTCCCGGGCGACGGTGGTGACGAAACGCTCCAGTTCCTGGGCCGGCAACAACGCCGATTGCAGGCCTTCGCGAGGACGCGAGGCCGCCAGCATGTAGCCTTCCAGTTGCGGTGCGATCGTCAACACGTTGAGCTCGCCGTTCTTATCCACCAGACGCTCATACAGGGCCGCCCCCAGGCGCTCACGCACCCGCTCGGCAAGGTCTTCGGCGTTCTTGTTGCTGCGTCCCGCATCCACCAGCACTTCGAGAATCGTCTCAAGATTGCGGATAGACACCTGCTCGCGCAGCAACAGTTGCAGCACCCGCTGGATGTCCGAGTAGCTGAGGACCTGAGGTACCAGTTCATCCACCAGGCTGCCCAAGCCCGCGCGTTTTTTCTCGATCAGTCGCTCGGTCTCGGCACGGGTCAGAAACTCCGGCGCATAGCGGCGGGCCAGCTCGGACAAATGGGTCAGCAACACGGTGTCGGGCTCGACCAGGGTGTACCCCGCCGTGCGCGCCTGGGCCCGTTGCGCCACTTCGATCCAGAGCGCCTTGAGCCCGTAGGTAGGTTCCTTGGTGGCCCGCCCTTCGAGCACCAGCGTTGCGCCGCCGGGGTTGATCGCCAGTAACTTATCGAACTCCAACTCGCCCGCGGCAATCACCGCGCCCTGTACACAGACCTGGTAGGTGCCGTTGGCCAGCTTCTTGTCGGCGTGCACGTTGAGCGATGGCAAGGCAAAGCCATAATCCTTAGCGAACTGCTTGCGCAGGTTTTCGATGCGCAGGCTCAAGGTGCTGGTAGCGGCGAGGACGTGAGCCGCGAGGTCGGCACTCAAACGCAGTTCAAACGCATCGGTGTTCATCAATGCGTAGACGTCGCTGGATTCGCTGTCTTGCCCGGACAGCAGGTCCTGCTCCGGGCCCTCGCCTGCGTTGGCCTTGCCCCGTAACTTGCGGTAGGAAAACCACGCCGCCGCGGCAAACGCGCAAAACAGCATCATCAGTGGAACCAAGGGCAACCCTGGCATCATCGCCAGGAACAGCGTGACCAGCGCCACCACCACCAGGGTCTTGGGATAAGCCGACACCTGGCGCCCCAGCTCTGGCCCCAGCCGAGCATCGGTCGCGGCGCGGGTGATGATGATGCCCGCCGCCACGGCGATAATCAGCGACGGAATCTGCGTCACAATGCCGTCGCCAACCGTCAGCAACGTGTAGTGATGCAACGCATCGCCCCAGCTCTGGCCCTTTTGCAGAATGCCGACCGAGAGGCCGCCGATGATGTTGATCGCGATGATCACGATGCCGGCAATCGCGTCGCCCTTGACGAACTTGGAGGCGCCATCCATGGCTCCATAGAAGTTCGACTCACGCTCCAACTGGCTGCGCCGGCGCTTGGCTTCTTCCTGGTCGATGATGCCCATGTTCAGGTCAGCATCGATGCTCATCTGCTTACCCGGCAACGAATCCAGGGTGAAACGAGCGGCGACCTCGGCCACGCGCTGGGCACCGCTGGTGACCACCACGTATTGCACCACCACCAGGATCAGGAAAATCACAAAGCCGATCACATAGTTGCCGCCCACCACGTGGGTGCCCACCGCCGCGATGACCAGCCCGGCATCGCCATCGGTGAGGATCAGCCGCGTCGCGGAGATATTCAGGGCCAGGCGAAACAATGTGGTCATCAACAACAGCGACGGAAAGGTCGAGAAGCTCAACGGCTTATTGATGTCGAACGTCACCAGCAGCACCATCAGCGCGACGGCAAAGTTGGTCAGCAACAGCAGATCCAACAACCATGTTGGAATAGGCGTGAACAACACCAGCAAAATGCCAATGACCGCCACGGCCAGCAGCAGATCGCTGCCCTCGGAAAGCAGGCGCGACAACAGTGGCTTCATGGCGCAAGCACCTTATTGCCTGGCAGCGCGATCACCCAGCGATAGATACGCGCGACATCGGCCTGAGTCGAATCCGGAATCGCCGAATCGACCCGCGCCAGGGCGTGCAGCGCCCGCGCCAAGGGCGGACGACGCAAAATCGGCACCTGGTGCTTCCGCGCAACATGACAGATACGCCGTGCATGCAAGCCACGCCCCATAGCCAGCACCTTGGGTGCGAGCATGCTGGACGGCCGATACTGCAAAGCCACCGCGTAATGCGTCGGGTTGGTGATGATGACGTCAGCATCCTTGACTTGGCCCAGCGCGGCAGCCTTTTTCAGCAGCGCCTGCTGGATGCCTTTGCGCTTGGCGCGCACTTCAGGATCGCCCTCGCGGCGGCGATGTTCATCCTTGGTTTCCCGACGACTCATGCGCATCTGCCGCCCAAACTCGCGTCGCGAATACCAGATATCAAACAGCGCCGCTGCGGCCATCACCGCCAGCACAGTAAAGCCCAACTGCATCAGCAATTGCTTGCCGGCCTGGGGCAACTCCAGGGGCGATATCGTCGCCATGCCCAACAGCTGCGGCAGCACGCTTTGGAACAGGTAATACAAGACCAACGAAAACAGCGCGCCCTTGACCAGCACCTTGATCAGCTCGACGAACATGCGTCGCGAAAAGAGTTTCTTGAGGCCCTGGATCGGATGGAGTCGCTTGAAGTCGGGCTTCAAGGCCGTCATTGAAAACACCGGACCGCTGAACAGCAGATTCGTCAGGATCGCCATCAACACCAGCGCACCAATCAACGGCAACAACCCGTACACCACCTGTCGCAGGCTATAGCCGCCCTGCTCGCCCAGGTAACCAAAGCCTTGCCCCAATTGCCCGGCATTGCCCAGCCACCAGTGGGTGTGAGCGGCAATGACACTCGCCAAGGGATAAGCAATGGCCGAAAAAACCATCAGGAACGTCAACAACATGATGAAGGACAACAGATCGGGGCTGCGAGGCACCTGCCCTTTCTTGCGGGCCTCTTCGAGTTTGTAGGGCGTGGCCTCTTCGCTCTTGTCCTGCTGATCGCTCATTGAACACCCGCCGGCGACAGGGCAAACCGCAAGGCGTTTTCAATCAGCAGCGGCAAACGCTGGACGATCATCGGCAAGGTCAGGATAAAAATGAACATGCCCACGCCCAACTTGAGGGGCAAGGACAGGAAATAGACATTGGCCTGGGGCATGGAACGGGACAAAAACGCAAACGCCACATCGATCAGCCACAACCCGAGGATCACCGGCACGACAATCATGAACGCCAGCAAAAACTGCTGCGTCATGACCGTCGCCAAAGACACGGACAACGTGGTCAGCGACACACTGCCGGGCGGAACCGCCACCAGCAACTGAGCGAACACCCTGAGCAAGTCGTGATGCAAATTGAGCACGACAAACAGCGCTCCCAACGACCAGCTGAGTAAATCAGCCATCAAACCAGTCATGTTGGAAGTACCCGGGTCAAAGACGCCCGCGGCATTCAAGCCGATTTGAGTGTCGATCAACTTGCCGGCCATATCGACACCGGCATGGGCGGCATGAAAACCGAACGCCATCAATACACCCAGCAACAACTCGCCCAACACCACCGGCAGCGTGAAGACGGGGGCCTGGGTGAGCGTCACGCTGCCGACCAACACGGCGGACAACGCCAATGCCAGGATCAACCGGACGGTCAATGGAATGCGCGAAAAAAACAGGATCGGCGAAACCACCACGAGCGGAATCAACCTGACCGACACGAGAAGCGCATTGAGGAAGAAGGACGTCAGCACACACTCACACCAAAAAACGCGGCTAGAAGCTAGCGGCCTGAGTTAATGCACTGAGTGCGAATTGTTTGAGGACCGTCAACATCCAGCCACCAAAAACCAGCAGCATGACGACGGTCACGATCAGCTTGGGGATGAAGGTCAGGGTCATTTCCTGGATCTGGGTCGCGACTTGCAGGATGCTGACTAAAAGGCCAACGATCAGGATGGCCAGAAGTAACGGAGCAGCCACCATCGCCGAGGTCAGCAGCGCTTCTTTGAGCGCGTAGAGCATGAAATCCTGCGTCATCCATAACCCCAACTGGACTAGATCCTAAGGTGCGCCTTGGGCGCGCTATAGCCTAAATGGCAGATCGCCATTGTTTTGCCATGGTAGCTATATAGTGTCAGGGGATGCAACAGGATGTTACGGGGTGGGGACGAATGGTGGTGGCGGCTTGGATATCGAGGGAAACCCCGGGAAGAGAACCGGGGACAGACCACGACTGAGTTCCTGTAATCGGTCCGCCCCATAATCGTGTTCTACCCCGTTTTTTACCCGTTCCGGCGACTCGAATGTTTGCTGTCTCGGTGAGTCGTTAGCTATTGGAGTGTTTTGATCCCTCAGGTCTAACCGTCATGACTTTCACTACATCGTCAATCACAGCTTTGCTCATCTCCATTAAATAGTGAGCGGCCCAGGCATGGCGGTCCGTTTTCCTTTCGAAGGTTGCGTCCTCTGCAAGTCGGTAGGCGAGATGCAAGAGATCTGATGCTTGTTGCAACGCTTCATTCAACGGGACACCGCCATTAACACGGAACAGCGGACGATCGGAGCAATAATGGAATGGGGTGTAGCCGATGGTTTTTGCTTCTGCTCGTTCGGTCATTTGCGATCTCCACTGACTGAGATGCAGCAGGACCGCGATACAGAGCGGCGGAGCAGATGAGGCCGTTTTCTTGATCTATTGATATGCATTGTTCAACTCCCTTGATTCGAAGAGCTGCCGCATCCGTTACCAAGCGAATGGGTGGCAGCTGTGCGCAGGTTGGTAAACCGGGGAATCAAGGAAACCGGCACGTCAGAAGACGTCCCACGCACAGCTGCCATAAAACAAAATCGCAGGCCTGAAAGCCTGCAATCCTGTCTGTGCACTGTTACGCCTTATTCCACCGGGTTACCAAGCCCGGTCGCTGAATGTGCAGCGACATCCAGAGCGTAACGCGACAGAAAACCTCCGGCGAGAGGCTTAGGGGCAGAATAGTGCTTTTGGTGGGATTTTCAGAAGTTTCCTACGTGAGGACCCGATGCGCGCAGATCCCTCCGGGACAGACACGTTTTGCGGACGCAACTCAAATTCTCGAAGAACCTTGGAGAGACTTGAGCGCGCGTTGTGAGCAGAGGTACAACAAGAGGTGCGGGTATTGGAGTAGATTTGTGGGGATCCCTCAGGGTCTGTCCCCGTTTCTCCCTGCCAAGGGGGCTTCAGGCTTTTCCCATAGGGTGTATTCTTGACCCATCATGCACGAAGCGACGATCCGCTCCCCATTGCGCCCCCCATAACAGCGCCTTGCAGGCCGGATGACTTACAGCGAGAGAAAAGCAATGAATCAAAACGCGCTCCACCAAATTCGCGCTGTTTATGACGATAAAACCATTCGCGTTTATCAAGCCTATTCCGATGCTATTGCCGACAGCGCGTTAACACGCGGAACATTTGTTTCGCCGCCCTTTAAAATGGAGCGCATGACGTGGATTAAGCCATCATTTTTGTGGATGATGTATCGGGCCGGATGGGGATTTAAAGACACTGGACAAAACCGAATTCTCGCTATCGACATTACGCGTAAAGGATTTGAATGGGCGCTCTCCCATAGTATCCCGAGCCACCGCCCGACTATGAGCGATGAAGAATGGAGACTGCTAAAAAATAATTCGCCGGTACGGATTCAATGGGACCCTGAGCGCGATTTATTTTTACAACCACTTGAGTATCGAACAATTCAAATCGGCCTCAGTGGCGAGGCCGTTGATCTGTATGTAAATGAGTGGATTCAGCGAGTAACCGATGTGACGCCACTAGCGCATGAGGTGCATGACCTCATGCAAAATAAAAAAATTAATGAAGCGCATGAAAAATTACCAACGGAACTAATCCTCACTATATAACAGCCTGCAATGAAACAGCCATCTCCAATGCGACCTTCGAGTAATTCACGCCACCATCAAAAGCCGGCTGCTGCTTCAACTCATCTAACGCATACACCACACTAGCTTTGCAACCAGGCTGAAAGAGCTGAGCATCGCTCTTGTTATTCACATAAATACCGACAGCGCGCACCGAGCCATCCTCCAACTTTAAATCAACCATATTATTCACTTGACGCTTATCTTGACCGCCAACATAAGCCCGCAAAATCACTCCAGAAATAAATAACAATGGCATTTGCCCCTGATAGATGCTTCGCCACCAGTCTGATGATCCAAAAAGCCCATAAGTTCCTTTAAGCCCTAGAAGCGGACGAGCCTTATCCAACGTTAAACTTTGAGTCAGAGACATTCTTTCACGATTCGCTTCCAAGTCATCCTGAAGGCGATAAACCAGTTTCATTGGTATATTATCTTCGCTTAGGTTTATAATAACCGGAAAACTCATTTAGGCAACCTCTCAAAACGCACAAGATTCTGGTTAAATATATCTAATGCAACGCCTTTGCCAAGCTGAGTATTCATAACACCACTTCCATTATTGATACTCTTAACATTCAGAGCTTCTACCTTGAAGCGTGCATTTGTAAGGTTCCACTTTCCTATTTGAGTGGACATTTCGGGAAATGCTAAAGACGCTGGCTTATTGGCCGCAATTCCTATTCCTTGAAGATTCGTCGATGTTCCTGGCTGCGTTGTCAGCCTTACCAAAACCCCATCATATTCTCTTGAATACGCTTCAAACGGAGATAGGGATGTCTCTCCAGTACCAGGCAAGCGACCTGTTTGCTGCAACATTTCAAAATGTTCTTCCGACATAGTTCGATAAAGAATTTCATTACCATGGACATCAAAGTCTAATACCGGACTCAAGGAATCCGTAGATCTTACATATGGAATGCCAATTCCAACATCCGAACCAATTTTTCCACTAATTTGCGTAACACTTGGAACTGGCGCGCCCAGAATATCAGCTATAGGTACATCATCATCAATCAATTGAAAATTTGACAAGGTAGTGAAGCGACTACTGCCTCCACTCAAGGCTTCCGACTGTACCACCCGAGAAAGCGCGAAATCTACCCTGCTGGACAACCAAGACGACGGCGCAAGCAGCCGGCCCGCGAACATTCCGCCTGGAACCGCCATTGAGGCCGCCAGCACGTCCTGGTTCGCCTGCTCAAACGTTCGTCCGCTCAACTCAGCCCATCCAATAGGAATGGCATTCGCTCCAGCCCAGATACCGTTGACCCCAAGCGCAACACCGTTATGAATAACGGAGTTAATCCCGTACACCATGTCTAGCGCTACGTTACCCGTATCGAAACGGGTGGGGGTGGTACCCATCAGATCCGTATCGGCATACACACTAGCTGAGAACAACGGCTCAGCCACATCGAAGACAGCTCGCCGCAGGTTATCAGGCAATACTCCACCGTTCTTTTCAGCTTCACGAGCGAGATGAGTAGCCTCCGCCCTCGTCAATGTGTCGGGTAATTGCCCGCTATCCAACATCTCTTGGAACTGGTTGGTAGCAAGCGACGCTGAAAAATCATTGGAGGGAATATCGCTGTTTTTTTCTGTAGAGCGCGCCTGCTCCCATCTCTGGAAAGCACCATTAACAATTTTTTGCCGCTCACTGTCACCCGATCTTGGACCAAAGAAATTGCCCTCCGGCAGCGAAGCTTCAATCAAACCATTCCCTATCGCATTACCAAAGGCATCTGCCGCTACTTCTGCGTAGTCCAGCTTACCCCCTCTACCAATCAAGGCCTGCACGCTGGAACTGACCTGGGCGCCAATGACCCCGTTCGTGAAGTTGGATTTGAAGTTATCGGTAGTCAGGCCCAACCCTTTGCTGATCCGAGCGGTGGCCACCGAAGCCAGCGCCGACGTGGCAATTGAGCGCCAACTGAAGCTGGTGTCCAGGCCGACAATTTTGCTGGCCCCGTAGTTACCGAAAGAGTTCAGCACGGCGGCAGTGGCGATTTTTCCATAGCTGCCCGTTTGCGCCAGTTGCTGGGCCGTCTGGCCGCCCGAGACCAGATTACCAACTCCAGCGCCAATGCCTGCGGCGAGCCCTCCCATGGCAACTTGCCCCCAGGAAAAACCGTCGGTCACCCCCATGGCATTACCGGCAAGTTGGGCGGCAGCGCTGCCGGCCATGCCACCCACCACCGCGGCACCGAAACCAGCCCAACCTGCCGCACCGCTGAGCGCGGCGACCCCGGCCCCAGCAATAGTCGCACCTCCAGCAGCCCCCACTGCCACCAACGCCGCCCCTGCCGTAAACACCGTCGCCACCACAGCCACCACCACCATGACGACACTGGCGAGCCCTTTACTCTTCTTTTTCTTCGGCTTTGGCGGTTGGTAGATCGGCACCGGCGTAAGATCGCCAGTCACTTCGTTTTGATCATAGGCCTTGAAGGTGTCGGCGTTGTTGGCATTACTGCCGGCAACGTTGGGGATGATCAAGCTTGTGCCGCGATCCAAAGCATCACCGACGCCTAATCCATTAGCGTCGGCGATGAGGTACCACATGCTCGAATCGCCCCAAGTCTTCTGGGCGATGCCCTGCAGGGTGTCGCCCTCAACGATTACATAATTACCAGGCGTGCGCGGTACTTCATCGGGCGAGACAGATGCGATGGTGTCGTAAATCTCCGGTGCACTGTTATTGCCGACACTTGCTAGTACGTTGCCATTATGAAGAACATAACGTTGGGAAGTGTAATCGTAACCGTCCATGCGCGTAGTCAATTGACCATTTCGATCCGCAGTAAAATATCGAAGGAAAGTCGCTTTCCCGCTCGCATACGCCGTAAGCAGTTCGCCGCGAGCGCTGTAGGTCATGGTCGTCAGGCCATTGGTTCCTCTATTAACAGTTGCCTGGATCTCGCTTTCCTTCCATGTCTCAAACCCTGTAAGAGTCGTGAAATTCTCCCCCCACATGGTCCGACTACCATTCTTGTCGTATACGCTATAGCGATAGTGAACAGAACGTCCCGCAGCGTTATATCCCACGAGAGAATCACGTTCCACGCCATCAGAACCGATCTTTCGTGTCTCGTTGAAGAACGTGTATTGAGAGGCCGTCCAGCTGCTACCGCTCCAGCGGGTTACCAACTGATTATTGAGCTGCCCATCCCCACGATAGGTGTAGGTGGTACGGGTGCGCTCACTGCCATTGACATCCTCTTGGGAAATGCGGTTATTGCGTACGTCATACTGGGCACTGAATATCTGGCTGGCCTCGCCGAGCAGCGCCCCATAGGACGTATCGGGGTTAGTCGACAGGTTTCGGATCGAGGCCCGCTTGGTGGTGGTGAGCAGCGAACCAAGGTCATTATAGGTGTAGTTATTCAGCACATATTCGTGACTGGGATAACCAAAGAAATCGATAGTTTTTACATACTCCTCAGAAGACGCTCGATTGCCTGCAGCGTCGTATGTATAAACCTTACCCTTCCCTTTACCGCCTATGACACCGGCGGCCACTTGCCCGCCACTGTTGAGAAAGCCGTCCTCAACCAACACCCGGCCTTCCAGGTCATATTTAAACCAATTGTCAATTACCGTGCGTACGCCGGCCTGGTTGGTGGTATCCATTGCGACACGACGCCGATTGCCCAACCCGTCATAGCTATAATCAATACGGGCGGTTATAGGGCTCGCGAGGTCAGTACCGGCAGGCGCTCTTACCCCTGCCAACCTGCCCAATGCATCATATTTGTAGAGCGTTTCAGCGTTGGTATTGAAGGTACTCGAGTTCAACGCGAAGCTGGCGGAGTTGAATTCACGTACTTTATTCCCGGCCAGATCATATTCCGATCCCGTAGCCGACCAGTTATCTGTGGGACCCTCGGTCACTAACTTGGTCAAGCCATTGGCAAAGTATTGGTAGATTTTGTCAGGGCCTCCGGCGACCTGCTCTTTAGCCACCTCACCAAAAGCATTGTAGGTATAGGTATAGGTGTGTCCGCCCCAATCCTTATGCCCAACCAGCCGAGAAACATCCCCGACCGAGTATGTCCAAGTCTTGGTGCTTCCCATCTCGTCCTGTTCAAGGGTCTTGCGATTGAGCGCATCGTATTCATAGCTGAACATCACCCCTGACTCGTTATTGCTATGGGTGATATTGCCGCGCTCATTATAAACCGTGTATCGGGTATTCCCCGCCACACCGGACATATAGGACGCCCCTTGCCTACCGTCTTCCACGTTTTTCAGGGTTTCCGCTGTCTCCGCTGTGCCGCTGATTTCCGCATACAACCGCCCAGCCTGGTCGTATTTGTTGGTCAGCAAGGTGACCTTGGCACCGCCACGAATGATGCCGTGGTTGATCTGCCGGTCCATGGCATCGTAGCTGTCGACCAGCACGGTGCCCAAGGCATCCTGGGTAGCGACGCGGTTGCCATTGGCGTCATAGCGATATTGTCGCGAAGTGCCGAGAGAGTCGACGTCGCGAGTCAGTTGGCCGGCCTGGTTGTAGACGTGCTGGCGAGCACGTAGCAAGGTGTTGGTGGCCACGCCTGCATAAGGCCCGACCAGATCGACTTCCTGAATCAGTCGACCGAGGGCGTCGTAGCGCTTCTCGTGAATCGGGTTGGCGGTGTAGCTGGTACCGTTCTCCCGCAGGTTAGTGGTCATCGGCAGGGTTTCGGTGAGCACCTGGTTGGCGTGGTTATAGGTGTAGCTGGTGACGTAGCCCCGGGCATCGGTACGACTGAGCACATTGCCCCAGCGATCAACGGTCTGCCGGATGATCGGGGTGCTCAGGGTCAGGGTGGCGCTGTTCAAGGTGTCGGCGCCGAGGTTGGCCTCGAACGCCGGCAGGTGTTGCTCGAAGGTGCGACCAAGCACGTCGTTACGCATGTAGGTGATGCGGTCGTCGGTGGTGATGCTCCAGTCGCCCAGTACCGTGCTTTTGCTGACTTTTTCGGAAAGGTCATACTTGAACGCGGTGACATTAGTCGCGTTGCTGTAGGATTCGAGCCGACCGACCTGGTCATAGTTGAAGATTTCTACGGTGCCGCCATTGACCTGCTTGCGGGTGACCTCACCGAAGCGGTTATAGAGCGCACTTTCGCGTGCAGACATCTGCGTCCCCAACCCCACCGTGTACCAATCCACCGTGGCAGTCTGCTGGCCGAGCGCGTCGTACTCGAAGGTACGGCGAATAGTGTGATTCATTGGCATTGGCACGCCAAACGGCGTCATCCAGGCACTCATGGTGACATCGATCTGACGACTTTCCTCAATGCGCCGGCCAGCCACATCAACCTTGTAGTTCTGCGCAGAACCCGCCGCGTCGATCTCAAAAATCTCATGCCCGGCGGCGTCGTAACGAGTGCGGGTGATCTGGCCCAGGCCGGCCTGTACATTGCCGGCACTGTCGGTGCCTGCCGCGCGAATCTCGCGGATTTGCTGCCCGAAGGCGTTGAGCAGGAGCGTGGTGGTCGGGGACGCGATGACGTCGGCATTGGCAAAAGGGTCGACCACACCGTTCTTGGCGGTGGCCCGTGCGGGCTCGGTGACCTTGATCACCTGGCCAAGGGCGTTGTAGTCCGTGCTGACGACGTTGCCTTGGGCGTCAGTGACCGTCTTGACGTTACCCACACCATCGTAGGTGTTACGGCTGAGCGACAGATCAGCG
Source organism: Pseudomonas sp. FSO-7 (assembly GCF_059579345.1). NCBI lineage: Bacteria > Pseudomonadati > Pseudomonadota > Gammaproteobacteria > Pseudomonadales > Pseudomonadaceae > Pseudomonas > Pseudomonas sp. FSO-7. The sequence goes on from NZ_CM184193.1 coordinate 4,091,777, forward strand.
GTCACCAACGTGGCACTGACCGCTCCCGTGGTGGCGTTGATGCTCTGCTGCCAGAAACGCGCGCCCTCTATGGTGGTCTGAGTGAGACGGCCCATGGCGTCGTAGCTGAAGCGAACGCTGCGGTCGTTAACGCTGGCCGTCGGCGCCGCCGGCAGCGCATTCTCGTTCCAACTGGCGAGCCTGGTCGCGTAGTCGGTCTGCCGGGTCAATTGACCGAGGGCGTCGTACTCCATACGGGTGTAGTAGCCAAGGGCATCCACACTGCCGATGCGCTGGCCGCCCACGTCGTAGTAGTACACTGTGCTGGCGCCGGTCTGCACGGTGGCGCCGCTGGCGTTGCGCGCCACCTGGGTCTCGCGCACCAGTTGCCCGAAAGCGTCATAGCTGTAAAGCGTGGTAGGCGCCAGGTTGGTCAGGGTTGAGGTGGCGACATTACCGGTGAAGGTAAACAGGCTGACGACATTCTTCTGCACCGCGGTCTTGCGCCCGAGGGCGTCGTAGCTGGTGATCAGCGTACGGTCCTGGGTGGCGTCGGGGATCAGCGTGGTGGCGGTGACATCGGTCGCGAGGTAATAACCCCTGGCCGGCGCAGCCTGGGTCAACGCATTGGCGTAGCGGACGGTACGAGTGGTCTGGCCCAGGCCATCGTAGGCATAGGCGGTTACGCCCTTGAGCCCATCGATGTCGTAACTGACCCGCCCCAGCGCATCGTAGACCTTGTAGCTGTCGACGAAATCGGTGGCGGCCACCCCGCTGTTGTTGACCCTCACGCGGTTGCGCACCGCGTTGCCGAGGCCGTCGTAGGTAACCTCCGTGCTGACCTGGAAGGTGTTGGCGGTGCCGTCCGAGGTCTGCTGGTAGCGGCCGCTGAGCTTGTTGTACCAGCCTGGGCTGGTGGTGCGGATCTGTCGGCCGACGCTGTCGTAGGCGTAGGTGGTGGTACGCGCCTCAGTCAGTTCGTCCAGTGCCGGATCGGCGGTGACACTGGCCCGCAGGCGGCCCTCGGTACGGCTGGTGACATTGCCCAGGGCATCGTAGGTATTGCGGGTGACCAGGTAACGACTCACCGCCGACACCACGCCGGCCTCGGTGATGCTCGCCACCGCCACCGCTGGTGTGATCTCTTCCACCAGGCGGTTGAGCGCGTCGTAGTTGTAGGTCCAGACGTGGCCGTTTTTGTTAGTCAGGGTCTTGCGATTGCCCACCGCATCGTAGGTGTAGGACTCGACCTTGCCGGCGGCGTCGGTCACGGTTTTTTGTTGACCGGCGGCGTCGTAGGTGTAGGTGGTGGTGCGGTCGCTGGTGCTCTCGGGGCGCAGCAGCGTTTGCAGACGTTCAACGCTGAGGGTATCACCGGCGGAATTCGCACCAGTAAGACCGGCCGAGGTCCAGTTGGTCAGTCCAGCGCCCGCGTTTGCATTGACGTTAAGGACCTGTCCGGTCGCGGTATCGATCAGTTCCAGCGAATCGACTTCGACCAGGCGGCTAGGATCGCCGCTGCTGTCAGCGTCGTAGTTGTACAGCAGCAGAGGCACCGCGCTGACACTGCCCTCGAAGAATTTGTTCGGACTGGCACTCGCATTGATCGGGTTCGTGCCACTGATGGTGCCTTCGAAGGTCCGCCAACCCATCTCCGGCGTCAGCTTCACCCCACCCACTGCGCTATAGGCATAGGTACCGCCGTAGGGGTTGGCGATCGCGTTCCCGGCACTGTCGTAACTCACCACGCCGGCGTAGATGCTGCCTTCTCCCGTCACCTGACGGAGCCTGACACGTACGGTGTAGGTCTTGGCCGGATTGATGGCGATTTTTTCCAGCGCGGTCAGCCCGCGAGTGTTACCTGTCAGGGAAAGCGTCCGGCCGTCGCTGCTGCCGTCCGTTGGAAGCTGAACCCGCGTGGCGTACTGGACTGTCTTGGTAAGCCGGCCGTTGGCGTCGTAAACATTTTCGGTAACAGCACCCTGGGCGTCGATCACGTAGCGCTGACGACCCACCGCGTCGTAGACAAACTGAGTACGGCGGTCTGCGCTGTCAGGACGCAGCAGCGTTTGCAGACGTTCAACGCTGAGGGTATCACCGGCGGAATTCGCGCCAGTAAGACCGGCCGAGGTCCAGTTGGCCAGACCGGCACCTGCGTTTGCATTGACGTTAAGGACCTGTCCGGTCGCGGTATCGATCAGTTCCAGCGAATCGACTTCAACCAGGCGGCTGGGATCGCCGCTGCTGTCAGCGTCGTAGTTGTACAGCAGCAGAGGCACCGCGCTGACACTGCCCTCGAAGAACTTGTTACGGCTGGCGCTTGCGTTGATCGGGTTTGTGCCACTGATGGTACCTTCAAAGGTCCGCCAACCCATCTCCGGCGTCAGCTTCACGGCTGCGGCTGCGTTATAAACGTAGGTACCGCCGGAGGGGTTGGCGATCGCGTTCCCGGCACTGTCGTAACTCACCACGCCGGCGTAGATGCTGCCTTCTCCCGTCACCTGACGGAGCCTGACACGTACGGTGTAGGTCTTGGCCGGATTGATGGCGATTTTTTCCAGCGCGGTCAGCCCGCGAGTGTTACCTGTCAGGGAAAGCGTCCGGCCGTCGCTACTGCCGTCCGTTGGAAGCTGAACCCGCGTGGCGTACTGGACTGTCTTGGTAAGCCGGCCGTTGGCGTCGTAAACATTTTCGGTAACAGCACCCTGGGCGTCGATCACGTAGCGCTGACGACCCACCGCGTCGTAGACAAACTGAGTACGGCGGTCTGCGCTGTCAGGACGCAGCAGCGTTTGCAGACGTTCAACGCTGAGGGTATCACCGGCGGAATTCGCACCAGTAAGACCGGCCGAGGTCCAGTTGGCCAGACCGGCACCTGCGTTTGCATTGACGTTAAGGACCTGTCCGGTCGCGGTATCGATCAGTTCCAGCGAATCGACTTCAACCAGGCGGCTGGGATCGCCGCTGCTGTCAGCGTCGTAGTTGTACAGCAGCAGAGGCACCGCGCTGACACTGCCCTCGAAGAACTTGTTACGGCTGGCGCTTGCGTTGATCGGGTTTGTGCCACTGATGGTACCTTCAAAGGTCCGCCAACCCATCTCCGGCGTCAGCTTCACGGCTGCGGCTGCGTTATAAACGTAGGTACCGCCGGAGGGGTTGGCGATCGCGTTCCCGGCACTGTCGTAACTCACCACGCCGGCGTAGATGCTACCTTCCCCGGTCACCTGACGCAGCCTGACACGCACGGTGTAGGTCTTGGCCGGATCAATGGCGATTTTGCCCTGCGCGGTTATTGCACGAGTATTACCTGTCAGGGTCAGCGTGCGACCATCACTACTGCCAACCGTCGGCACCTGAATCGGCTTGGCATAACGTACCGTCTCGACCACCCGGCCATTGGCGTCGTACTTGTTCTCGCTGACATACCCCAGGGCGTCGACAGTGGCACTCACACGACCGGCATCATCATAGACATACCAGGTGCTGTTCCCCGCCGCATCGATCTTGCGCGTGACCTGATCGTTGTCGTCGTAAGTGTATCGGGTAGTCAGGTTCAGCCCGCTTGGGTCTTGGCGCTCACTGATGCGCCGGCCCAGCTTGTCGAATGCGTACAGGGTAACCTGCTGGCTGGGACTGGCCGCCGTGCCGCGCATCACCTGCACTTGTTGGCCAACACCGTCGTAACTGTAACTGGTGGTGAGCTTCAGGCCGTTGGGATCCTGGGTCACCCTCAGCAATTGACCTTTGAGGTCATAGGCGTAGTCGGTGACGCGTTGCTCGACTTTCCCTTCGGCGTCAACGACCCGCACCTGGCGCCCCTGGCCGTCAAAGCTATAACGGGTCACCGCGTTGTTGGCATCGGTACGGGTCAGCACGCGGTTGGCGGCGTCATAGCCGTAACGGCTGATCCCGCCCAAGGCGTCGGTCACGGTGAGCAGCCGCCCAGCCTCGTCATATGCATTGGTGGTGGAGCGGTTCAGGGCGTCCTGGGTGGTGACGAGCTGACCTTCCTTGTTGTAGCTATAGCGGGTCACCGCACCGGTGCCATTGGTGATCGTCAGGGTCTGGCCATGACGGTTCTTGAGGGTCACCACACGGACGCCGTCGGGAGTGGTTACGGTCAGGCTGCGCGCGCTGTCGTTGTAGGCGTAGGTGGTGACCTTGCCCAGTGCATCCGTTTGCTTGAACACTCGACCGAAGGCGTCGTATTCGCTGGTCTGCCCCTGGTTGAGTGGATTCTTTAGGGTGATGACTCGACCATTACTGGCATAGGTCGTGGTACTGACCAACCCACGACCATCGATTTGGCTAATCACACGGCCAAAGGCGTCATAAACAGTAGCGCTGCTACGCGCCAAACCACCAACATCGTCGATACGGCTTATCTGCTCGCCACGCTTGTTGTAGGTGATGCTGCTGGCGACCGTGTTCCCCGTGGAGATCGTGCGGGTGACGGACGTCTGATTGCCGTAGGCGTTATAGCCATAACGGGTCACGTAGCCCAGGGCATCGGTCGTGGACGTCAACAGGCCACGGTTGTCGTAGTCATACACACGCCGATTGTCATTGGCCGCGTTGCGGATCGCTTGCACCAATGTTTTCAACTGTGCATTCAATACACCGCCCGACAGGGCGGCAGTGTCCGCCGCACCCAACCGACCTGTGAAATCAGTCCGCTCACGGACATCGCCAAAGGCGCTATAGACCGTTTCGCTGACCTCGCCCATTGCGTTGACAACGTGAGTCAGGCGCCCTGCCGCGTCGTAGTAGGACGACGTCCGGTTACCTACCGCATCAGTGACGCTGGCTACCCGACCGGCAGCGTCATATTGATAGGTCAAACCGTACTGCGCATAGATCGCAGCCACTTCGGTGGTGCTCATGCCAGTCGTGATGCGCGCCGACGCTTCACCGAGCAGCTTGCCAATGGTTTGGCCAAAGGCGTCATAACGGGTGCGGGTGCTGCGCTCTTCGGTGGTGCCCTGGGCTTGGGTTTCACGCACCAGGCGCCCGGCCGAATCGTATTCATACGCCGTGGCCGTGCCATCGGTGGCGACACGCAGGGCTACGCGTCCTTGATCGTCAAACGTCGTGGTCGCGGTTTGTGCCGCACCCGCCACCACGCCGCTCTTGATTGTCGCAAAGGTCGTCGCAGCGGAAATCGCGGCGATATAGGCCGTGGCATAACGAATGGTTTTCTGGGTATTGCCCGCTTCGTCGTACACCGTTTCAGTGACGAACTGTTTCTCATCGACACTGCCGATCTGCCGACCGGCCGTGTCGTAGAAATACCAACTCGTCAGATCACCCGCGGAAGGTGGGCGCAAACCAACGAGGGTGCCGGTGGCCCGATTCGCGAGCGCCGTCGCGTTCGCATAACGAATGCTCTGTGTCAGCCGACCTGCGGCGTCATGACGGTCTTCACGCAGATAACCTTCAGCATCCAACTGACCAATCTGATGCCCGCTGGCGTCATAGAACAATCGTGTGGTGCGATCACCGGTCTGCTGTGTGATCAGTCGGCCTTTGCCGTCATAAGTGAAGGTGGTCAGCGTCCCGCTGGCATCCGTGCTGGTGCTCAGCCGACCGGCATTGTCATAAGACAAAGTGGTAAGACGATCCGCAGAAGCGCTCTCCGGACGAACGTCATCGACCTGCTTTTTGAGCACCTCGGTGCCGTTGTACCAAGCCGAGGTGTCGACCAGGGTTGCGTAGCGTTTTTCCTGGACCCGCTGCCCGGCGGCGTTATAACTGTACTCAGTCACCGCGCCGAGGCCATCCACCAGGGCACTGACCCGCCCGGCCTCGTCGTAGAACGTATAGCTGCGCACACCCGTCGCGTCCTGGACCATGATCTGCCGGCCGGCATCATCATAGACATACGAAGTGGAGCGCGATGCCAGGCCGGCTGCCGTCTGCGTCAGGCCAAGCAGTTGGCCTCGGTCGTTGTAGGTCTGCGTAAGGGTCATGCCGGCGCTATTGGTCACTGCCACGGTACGGCCGGTACCGTTATAGGCGGTCGTCCGGGTGCCAGCCGAGTCGGTCTGGCTGATCACGCGCCCCAGGCCATCGTAGACAACCGAGCTGAGGATAATTTTCCGGCTACGGTCTGCTGCGCGGACTACGAGCGTTTGCAACAGCTGGCCATGCTGGTTGTAAACGTACTCGGTTACGCTGGTGCTGCTCTCCTGAATACCGGCGCCGGCGGCACTGACCGAGCCGTAAGCGACACGACGACTCAAATTGCCGCGGTAGTCATAACTCAGCTCGGTGAGGGTCGAACGGGTGCGATCTCGCGAACCGGCCCAGGTCACCAGTTGCGACTCGGTCAACACATCCTGCGGTGCAAGCCCGGTCAACACGAACAAGGCATCACCGTAGGCGATTTCCTGGGTTCTCAACCCCTGGGCGTTGTAGCGGTACTCCGTGACCTGGCCACGCCCATCGACCATGAAGCGCACCCTATTATTACTGTCGTAGGCCAGTCGGGTGACCTGGGCGGTGCTGGCCGGCGGCTCTGTCCAAACCCCGGTAGTGGTGTTCAGGGTTGCTGTCGCGGTGTAGCGGATTTCATTGAGCAACTGGTTACCAGCGCTGTAAGTACGCGCAACGGTGGCACCCGTCGCATCGCGCTCCAACAGCACATTACCGTTCACATCGTACTGGTAGGTAACGGCGTTGCCGCGCCCATCCGTGACCTTGATGACATTGCTGTCCGAATCATAGACATAACGCGTGGACAGGCGCTGCCCATCCACCGCCGGGGTTTGCACTTCAATCAAGCGGTCGTTGGTATCGTAAAAGTAGCTCCACTGCTGGCCTGAGCCATTGAGCACATCCGTACGGTTACTGGCGAGGTCGTAGCTGAAGGTGGTGGTCCCCGAACTGTCGGAAACCGTCTTGACACGGTACTCGCCATCCAGCAACTGATAAGTGAAGCTGGCCGAAGTGCCGTCACTTTGCGCGACACTGGCGATACGGAAGCTGGCCCCGTCGTAGGTATAGTCAGTACGGTAGACGTTGCCATCGGCAATGCTGTTGTCTTCCGGACTCAGATCGGTACTGACATTGATCAGCCGTCCCTGGGCGTCATAGCCGTAATACACCTGCTGGGTCAACGCACCGCCCGCAGCGTTGCGCGTGTCGACGCGCGCCAGCTTGCCGGACGCGTTGTAATTCAGGACCAACTCTTGACCGGAACTGTCCTTGACCGAGTTCAAGCGTCCATTGGCATCGTAACCGTAGCTGATTTGCGTGCCGTTGGCGTCGGTGACCGACAACAGCCTGCCATTGGCGTCGTAACGTTCGACGGTCCGTCGAGAGCCGTCCGTCCAGACCATCTGACCGGCACCCGCGTCCCAGGTAACGGTGTCATGGGCACCATCGCCCTCGGTCGATTGATAACGACTGCCGTTCCATTGATAGACCGTCTGATGCCCGTCGCCCGTCGTACGCGTCACCTGGCTGCCGGAAGTGTTCACTGTGCCGGTCAACAGCAGGCTGCGTTCGCCGTCCCAGCGCCAGCCATCGGCATCGCCATCGCTCAGGCCGCCCTGGGTGTTGTAGGTGCGGGTGTGCAGCAAATCCTGGCCCAGGCCGGACAGTTGCTCGTCGGTAAAGCGCAGCACCAGGTTGCCGTTGCTGACGTTGACCAACGCCTGCCCCCCGGCCTGTCCCAGGTTGCCTTGGCCGCCAACACCGCTGCCCCCCAACGAATTCACCGAAGCATTGAACAGCCCTAATCCATTACCGGCGACGATGGCGACCATGATTCCCTTAACTCCCCGACGAAGCTGAGCCGCCCACGCGGCTGAAACTTAGCTGTCGGCCCAACGGCCAAGCAGCGCTACTGTCAGTGCTTATGCTCGGCTTTCGGAAAAAGTTTAGGGGGGAGGAAAAATATTTTATGCAGCATTGAAATCGGCTGTTTAGCGCATGACAGGCCGCAGCCATCAAGGCAATAATCGCTCGGGAGAACCGCCTCCCCCGTCTTCCGATCGCCAAAAAAGAATCCATTCATGAGCACTGATAACACGTCTGCTGAACAGAACCGCTTGGCGCGCCTGCTCACCTTTCTGGGGCATGATCCAACCAACCTGACGCTTTTGGCCGACGCGTTGGCACTGGCCATCGATCTTGGCGACGTCATTCATGGCCAACAATTGGTCGACCATATGAAGAGCCAGGCGATCGAAGAACCTAACGTCTGTGCGCTGGCGGCCCATGTGTCCTTGCAGGTCGGCCAATATGCGTCAGCGGGCGCGTTTGGTGATAAGGCAATCGCAGGTGGAATCAAGCATCCAGCCGTTATCTTCAACACCGCCCAGGGCCATTTTTACAGCGGCGATTATGCGGCCGCCCATGCATTGCTTTCACGCCTGAGCGAGGAATCGCAAAGCCCCGCACCGCTACTGATGATGCATGCACGCGCATTGCATCAGTTGGAGGAAACCGAACAGGCCGAGGTCTTGGTTGCGCGAGCGTTGCTGCTGGAGCCGGAAAACATCGACATTCGTGGTCTGCTCGCCCTGCTGCAATACGAGAATGACAACTACTCTCCGGCGTTGATCACTGCCCACGAGACGCTGGCGGAGAACCCCGATCAACTCGACGCGTTGATCGCCTGCGCCTCAGTCCACTTCCACCAAAACAACATCAGCGCATCACGCAACACTTGGCTTCATACAGTCGCCGCGCATCCCGAATGTGGCCGGGCATGGTCCGGGCTGGCTCGACTGGAATTCAACGAACTGGAATTCGACGCGGCTGAAGAACACCTCAAAACGGCGGTCCAGTTCATGCCGGACCACATCGGCACCTGGCACCTTCTGGCCTGGATCTACATCTTGCGCGAGGACAGCATTCAAGCCCGCCAAGCGCTCGACCGCTCTTATGCCCTGGACCGTAACTTTGGCGAGACCCATGGTGGACTGGCGATCGTCGACATCATGGACGGGATGACGGAACGCGCCCAAAAAGGTATTCGTCGCGCACTCAAACTCAAGCCGGACGGCCTGTCGGCTCACTACGCCGAGGCCCTCCTGCTTCGGCAAGCCGGATATCCAGAAAAGGCAGCTCAGCTAATCGATCAGGTTCTTGACCGGACGAGACCCGATAGCAGCGACACCGGCAGGGTCTTGATGGAGAACTGGTTGCAAACACACCAGAACAAAATCCCCGACCGTCATCCAGATCAACACTAAGCCATCGCACACGGAGCCCAATATGCTGGACGCATCGGAATATTTGCACCTGGCGATCAACGCCAGCCAGAACGGCGACCATCACGCCGCCCTGAATTATTTGAACGCAGCACTTGAACTAGAGCCGAAAAACGCAGCGGTTCATTACTTTCGCGCCGCCGAACATGCTGAACTTGGCCTGCTGGGACGTGCCCACGCGGAGATGATCGAGGCACTTGAGCTAGATCCCGAGATGGACATAGCGCGCTTTCAATTGGGCTTGCTCAGTCTTCAGCTATCGAAATTGGACGACGCCCGCAACGCCTTCAACTCACTGCAGAACACATCGCAGGATATGAGTTTGAGGGAGTTTTCCGGTGCCTATCTGGAATTGCTCGACGAACGCATACCGAACGCCATCACCCGGCTGACTCAGGGCCTGACAGACTGTCCCAACCCGGCATTAAAGGCTGATATGGAGCGAGTGCTGGCCAGTCTTGCAGACACCGCCTCCCTCAAAAGTCCTGAGACTGCCGAACCGGCGGTATTTCTGGGTGCCTACCGCAACACCTTCGAGACGTCCTGATGAGCAAGATCGATTCGACTCGCCTTTCCCAGGTCCTGGCTGCGCTGGCCAAACCCAAGGAACGAGTAACATCGAGCGCAACAAGCAACGCCAGCGCCGCCAAGGTCAAAAAGGGCGAAAAAGACCTCGAAGTACTGCGTGTACATCTGCAAAGTCGTCTTCGAGATCTTAAGAAAAATACTGAAGACTTCCACGAGGCGGCTCCAGTCATTACGGTGCAGGAAATCCTGCGCTGGGAGTTTGGCGAAAGCATTCTTGAACATCCCGAATTCGGCAACATCTCAAGAAAAGTCGCTGAAACCATGATGGAAGATCAGGCGCTGGAGAAAGCCATCTACGGGATTGTTGATCGGATGGTTTCGCCTGAATCCTGAAGGGAAGCGAGATTGATCGACCACCGCAGATCCCTTTGTGGGAGCGAGCTTGCTCGCGATAGCAATGGATCAGTTTGCAGTGATGTCGGCTGTACCGCCGTCATCGCGAGCAAGCACGCTCCCACAGGGATTTGTGCACACAGGGAAATTTGTGGTTGTTCGCAGGCGTCCCTGTCAGGGAATCAACATCTGCACCTGCCCCGGCACGACGATCTTGATCACCCCGGCCCAGGTGCACATCAAGGTGCTGCATGTTGCCCAGCAACAGCGTCGGTGCGCCGCCGGGGATCCCCGGGGTCGCGGTGGCCGGGATGCAGGGCATGGGGGGCAGCACGCCCAGGGCAGCCACGGTGGGGTTCGCCAGGCTCATGTACATGCCGAAAGTGGTGATGTGCGGTGCCACAGACTTGCGGGCATCCCATCGCAGTGGCTCCTTTGAAAGCGACAAACCCCAAAACCTTAGCTCGCCCCGCATCCGATGCGCACGCCGCCATGCATCAAGCCCGCTGATTATCCTGCAACACGCTAACCTATAAGACCCTGGCGTGCTTGTGACGCCTCCCACGCGCCATTAGATTAGCCAATGATCGATGGCCTCCAAAATAAGCAGAAGGGATAAGCATGGCGTTTACTGATCAGTCCACCCGCGTGCGCGACGGTGAAGAACTCGATGCCAACCTGATCGACCCGTACCTCAAAGCCCACATTCCCGGGCTGACCGGCCTGCCACGGATCAGCCAGTTTCCCGGGGGCGCGTCGAACCTGACCTACCTGCTGGAATACCCCGAACAGGAATTCGTCCTGCGCCGGCCGCCGTTCGGCCACAAGGCCAAGTCCGCCCACGACATGGGCCGTGAGTTCCGCATCCTCAACCAATTGCGCGAAGGTTTCCCCTACTGCCCCAAAGCCTACGTGCATTGCACCGACGAGTCGGTGATGGGCGCTGAGTTCTACGTGATGGAACGGGTCAAGGGCATCATCCTGCGCTCCGACCTGCCGCCGGAACTGGGTTTCGATGCGGCCCGCACCGAAGTGCTGTGCAAGAGCTTCATCGACCGGCTCGTCGAGCTGCACCGCGTCGATTACAACGCTTGCGGCCTGGCCGACCTGGGCAAGCCCGAAGGCTACGTGGCCCGGCAGATCCGTGGCTGGAGCGACCGCTACGAAAAAGCCCTGACCCCCGATGCGCCGAAATGGGAGGCGGTCAAGGCCTGGCTCAACGACAAGATGCCCGCCGATCACCCGACGTCGAGCATCGTCCACAACGACTACCGCTTCGACAACGTGATCCTCGACCCGGACAACCCGATGCAAATCATCGGCGTGCTGGACTGGGAGCTGACCACCCTCGGCGACCCGTTGATGGACCTGGGCAACAGCCTCGCCTACTGGATCGAGGCGAACGACCCAGCACCGGTGCAACTGATGCGCCGCCAGCCGAGCCACGCCCCCGGCATGCTGACCCGCCGCGAGTTCGTCGATTACTACGCCGAGCGCGCCGGGATCCGCATCGACAATTTCGACTTCTACTACACCTACGGCCTGTTCCGCCTGGCCGGGATCGTCCAGCAGATCTACTACCGCTTCTTCCACGGCCAGACCCAGGACAAACGCTTCGCGCAGTTCGTTCAGATGAACAAACTGCTGGAGCAGATGAGCCTGCAGGTCATCGGTAAATCCACGCTCTGAGCGCCCTATAACAAGGAAACAGCATGTCCAAGACTCAGTTGTTCGACCTCGACGGTAAAATCGCCTTCGTTTCCGGCGCCAGCCGTGGCATCGGCGAGGCCATCGCCAAACTGCTGGCCCAGCAAGGCGCCCACGTGATCGTTTCCAGCCGCAAGCTCGACGGTTGCCAGCACGTGGCCGATGCGATCATCGCCGCCGGCGGCAAGGCCACCGCCATCGCCTGCCACATCGGTGAAATGGAGCAGATCAGCCAGGTATTCTCCGGTATCCGCGAGCAGTTCGGGCGCCTGGACATCCTGGTGAACAACGCCGCCACCAACCCGCAATTCTGCAACGTGCTGGACACCGACCTGGGTGCCTTCCAGAAAACCGTGGACGTGAACATCCGCGGCTATTTCTTCATGTCGGTGGAAGCCGGCAAGTTGATGCGCGAAAACGGCGGCGGCAGCGTCATCAACGTGGCGTCGATCAACGGCATCTCGCCGGGGATCTTCCAGGGCATCTATTCGGTGACCAAGGCTGCGGTGATCAACATGACCAAGGTCTTCGCCAAGGAATGCGCGCAGTTCGGCATCCGCTGCAACGCCCTGTTGCCGGGCCTGACCGACACCAAGTTCGCCTCGGCGCTGGTCAAGAACGACGCCATCCTGAAAACCGCCCTGGCGCAGATCCCCCTCAAGCGCGTGGCCGACCCGAGCGAAATGGCCGGCGCGGTGTTGTACCTGGCCAGCGATGCATCGAGCTATACCACGGGTGTGGCGTTGAATGTGGATGGTGGGTTCCTGTCCTGACGGCGAGCCCTATGAATTTCCTGTGAAATCTCCTGTGGGAGCGAGCTTGCTCGCGATAGCGTTTCATCAGTCATACAGGTACTGGCTGACCCACCGCTATCGCGAGCAAGCTCGCTCCCACAATGGATTCTCTGGAATCGCATAACTGAATATTTATTCCAACATTTGCAATTAGCGAATATTTATTCCATAAAGAGCCCTCCTGAAAACAAAAATTCAAAGGGCTTTTTCTCATGCGCGAACTCGGCATCGGTCTAATTGGCACCGGCTTCATGGGCCGTGCCCATGCCTTGGCGTTTCACAACGCCAAGGCGGTGTTCGACCTCCCCCTGAACCTGACACTGGCGGCCCTGGCCGACGCCGATCCACAGCGTGCCCGGCAATGCGCCCAAAGCTGGGGGTTCGAGACGGCTCACAGCGACTGGCAGCAGCTGATCGATGACCCGAAGGTTCATCTGGTCGCCATCACCACGCCCAACCACCTGCACTTCCCGATGGCCATGGCGGCGCTGGCGGCGGGCAAGCCGGTCTATTGTGAAAAGCCCCTGGCGGTGTCCCTGGAGCAGGCCGAGCAGATGCGCCAGGCGGCCAAGGCCGCCGGGGTGGTGACGCGGGTCGGCTACAACTACCAGCACAACCCGATCATCCAACGGGCGCGGGACCTGATCCAGCGCGGGGAACTGGGGCGGATCATCAGTTTCCAGGGCGAGTTCAGCGAAGACTTCATGGCCGATCCGGCCTCACCGTGGTCATGGCGTTGCGAAGCGGCCCACGCCGGTGGCGCCCTGGCGGACCTGGGCAGCCACTTGCTGGCCATGGCCCGGCACTTGTTGGGCGATGTCGAGGCCGTGTGCGCCGACAGCCAGACCGTGCACAACCAACGCCCCGCCAGCGTCGGCGGCAGTGCCGAACAACGGACCATCGCCGTGGATGACCAGGTTCACGGGCTGCTGCGTTTCGCCAATGGCGCCCGAGGCACGGTGAGCAGCAGTTGGCTCAAGCACGGCTACAAGAACCACCTGAGCTTCGAGATCAGCGGCACCCTCGGCACCCTGGCGTTCGATCAGGAACGGCTCAATGAACTGCGCCTGTGTCGCGCCGGCCAGCCAGGCTTCCAGCGCCTGCTGGCGGGCCCGGATTTGCCCGGCTATGCCGCGTTCAGCCCGGCTGCCGGGCACCAGTTGGGCTACAACGAATTGAAAACGCTGGAGGTGCAGGAACTGATCATGGCCCTCGCCGGCCAGGGTGGCAGCGGGACGGATTTCGACGAGGCCTGGGAAGTGGAGCGACTGGCGGCAGCGATCCGCATCGCGGCGCGGGAGGAGCGGTGGGTGAACATCAGCGAGCAATGACATGCTGACCAAGCCGTTTAGGGGGACGGCTCTTGTGGCGAGGGGGCTTGCTCCCGTCGGATTGCGCAGCAACCCCAAAGAGGTTGGGCGCAATCGATCTGACAACCGGAGTGAAGGGTTTTTGGGGCTACTTCGTAGCCCAGCGGGAGCAAGCTCCCTCGCCACAGGGTGCTTTGTTCAGTGTCGATGTGGGGTGTGCAGTTCAACCAACCGTCCCGCAAGTGCCTTGGCCTGACTCGCCACATCCGTCACCGCCGTGCTTTCCCACCACATCCCCCGCAGTGGCGGGCCCATGGCGAACAGCCGGTCGGCAGGCACGCCCCGAGCATCCAGCACCGCCCCATCGGCACGCGCGGCGATGCCCAGGGCCAGCGGCCCCGGCTGGATCAGCCCTCGGGCCAGCAGTTGTTGCGGCAACGGTCGCGCAACACGACGCCAGTCATATTCGATGCCGCTGGAGTTGATCAGCGCGGCGCCCTGCACCACCTCCAGTCCAGCCTCGCCCCGTCGACGAACGTTAATGGCCACCAAGCCTTCGGCAGACGTTGCCAGCCCCATGAACGACGCCGCGTGAATCCGCAGCCGCCCTTCCCCGTGCAGACGCGCCACCAGCTCCGCACTCAACGGTGGCGAGCGATGATGATGGCTCTCCCACCAGGGCCGCACGTGCCGCACGAACTGCCGGCGCTGCACATCGCTGGCCTGGTTCCACAAACGCCCGATGTGCGCGCGCACGGTGTCCAGCGGCGCTTGCCAATCGATGCCCTGGGCTTGGGCCTGGCGGCATTGCTCGCGCAGGGCTCGCATCAGTTGGCGTGGCGAACGCAGGCTGTGATCCTCGGCGAGGAAATCCACCCAGGCCGGCGGTTGGCGGCGTACATGGGGCAGCAGGCCGTGGCGGGAAAACACGTCGATCGGCCCGCGATGCCCGGCCTGTTCCAGCGACACGACGGCATCGACCATGGTCAGCCCCGAGCCGATGATCAGCACCGTGGACTGCGGGTCGAGCTGACGCATTGCAGCCACATCCCAGGGATCCAGGGCCGCGGCATTCAAGCCGCTGGATTTGGTTTGCGGGGTGCGCGCCGCCGGGAACATGCCGGTGGCCAGTACCGCGAAACGACCACGCAAGACCTGACCGTCGTCCAACGTCAGCATCACGGCGTCGTCGGCAAGCCGCAGGTCCACGGCTTCCCCGCGCACATGCTCGGCGGTCGAACCGTTTTGTGCGCCCAACTCACGAGCCTCGGCCAGGCGTTGCTGCACATAGAGCCCGAATATCCCCCGGGGTGGGAACAACTCGCTGATCGGCACGTGCTGTTGATCCGACTCGGGCCAGCCGCCGGCTTCGATGAACGCGGTGAGCCATTGGGTCAGGTCATCGGCGTTGTCCGGGTCGACGCTCATGCGCGCCGCGTTGCCGTTCAAGGTGTGGCCCAGTTCCACGGCACTGTAGGCTTCGCCCCGGCCCAATTCACTGCGCGGCTCGATGATCAGTACCTCGCGCCGGCCCGGCAGGCGCAGCAACTGCGCGGCCAGCATGGCACCGCTCAGGCCGCCGCCGATGATCAGGATATCGGCTTCGCGGATGAGCCCGCTGCCCTGTCGCTCCAGCGCTGTATCCATACCGCTCTCCCCAGGCATCAAATCACCACGTTGCGTACGAATCTCGCCGCCACCGGGCCATCGTTGCGATAGGCATGGGGCTGGTTGCTGGCGAACATGAAGAACTCACCGACGCCTATGCAGCGCTCTTCGCTGCCCAGCAGCAACGTCAGGCAGCCTTCGAATACATAAAGTTGTTCGCTCCATCCATCTGCGTCGCACTCGGAATGGTAATGCTCGCCCGGCTCCAGCCGCCATTCCCAAAGTTCTACCTCACGGCTGGCCGTGGCCTTGGCGAGCAACACAGCTTTGCTGCCCGGGATCACACCGGTCCAGACCAGTTCGTTGATGCGGCTCGGGTCGCGGGCGTCGGGGGCCTGGATCAAGTCGCTGAAGGCGACATCGAGGGCTTCGGCGACCCGGTCAAGCGTCGTCAGGCTGACGTTCTTTTCGCCGGCCTCGATGGCCACCAGCATCCGCCGGCTGACTCCCGACAGCTCGGCCAGCGCCGTCTGGCTGAGCTCGGCGGCATGCCGCAGACGACGGACGTTCTGGCTGACGTGTTGCAGGACGGAGGCCCGCTGGCCGGATTCTTTGTGCACTATATTGCTCACATGGCTGGGTTGCGCATTATACTGCCCAACTTCGGACGCATTGTGCGTCCGCCTCAAGTGGCGCGCAAGGTCATGGTATCGGTGAACTCCCCCAAAGCTTCCTCCCGTTTCCCAAGGTTCAGCAAGGCCGAATGCGTGCTGGTGCTGATCACCATGATCTGGGGCGGGACGTTCCTGTTGGTGCAGCATGCCATGACGGTCAGCGGACCGATGTTTTTCGTTGGCCTGCGCTTCGCCGCCGCCGCCGCGTTTGTCGCGCTGTTTTCCTGGCGGCAGCTGCGGGACCTGACGCTGTTCGAACTCAAGGCCGGGTGCTTCATCGGCGTGGCGATCATGCTCGGTTACGGCCTGCAGACCGTCGGCCTGCAAACCATCCCCAGCAGCCAATCGGCGTTCATCACCGCGCTCTACGTGCCGTTCGTGCCCTTGTTGCAATGGCTGGTGCTGGGCCGTCGACCGGGCTTGATGCCCAGCCTCGGCATCATGCTGGCGTTCACCGGGCTGATGCTGGTATCGGGCCCGGCCGGGGCCTCGCTGAACTTCAGCCCCGGTGAAATCGCCACGTTGATCAGTGCCATCGCGATTGCCGCCGAGATCATCCTGATCAGTGCCTATGCCGGCCAGGTCGATGTGCGCCGGGTGACCGTGGTGCAACTGGCGAGCACGGCGGTGCTGGCGTTCCTGATGGTGGTACCGACCCAGGAAGCGATCCCGGATTTTTCCATGTTGCTGCTGTTCAGCGCCGTGGGCCTGGGGGCCGCCAGCGCAGCGATCCAGGTGGCGATGAACTGGGCCCAGAAAAGCGTCTCGCCCACTCGCGCCACGCTGATCTATGCCGGCGAACCGGTGTGGGCCGGCATTGCCGGGCGCCTGGCCGGTGAGCGGCTGCCAGCGATCGCGTTGTTCGGCGCGGCGCTGATCGTGGCGGCGGTGATTGTGAGTGAGTTGAAGACCCGCAGCAAAAGTGTTGTTGAGGTGGATGAGGTGGATGAGGTGCTTGAGCGCGAGCAGTGAGGCCGGTCACCTGCAATGGTGATTGACCCTGTGGCGAGGGAGCTTGCTCCCGCTGGAGCGCGCAGCGGTCCTAAATCAGTTGACTCGATCTACCTGGCACACCGAGTCGGCTGGTTTGGGGGGCTGCTGCGCAGCCCAGCGGGAGCAAGCTCCCTCGCCACGGGTGATGCGCATGGCGCGCTATTGCGTTACCTCCAACCATCGGCCCAGCGGCCCCAGTACCGTGGCGGATTCTGATGCTGCCTCCCCCTCACCCACACAACGCAAAGACAGAAAACTCAACCAGCTTTGTAGGATTCTGCGACACCCTCACGGTTGGTGATCGGGAATACGCCACGTATGATCCCTCACAACCTTCCGCCGAATAGAAGCCTATGTCACTGATAGTTCTATTGCTTTTGCCCTTCATCGGCAGCTGTGTCGCGGCGCTGCTGCCGCATAACGCCCGTAACGCCGAATCGCTGCTGGCCGGCCTCGTAGCCCTGGCCGGCACGGTTCAGGTGGCCTTGCTGTACCCGCAGATCGCCGACGGCGGCGTGATCCGCGAGCACTATGAGTGGTTGCCCAGCCTGGGCCTGGACTTCGTGCTGCGCCTGGACGGTTTCGCCTGGCTGTTTTCGTTGCTGGTGCTAGGCATCGGCACGCTGGTGTCGCTGTACGCCCGCTACTACATGTCGCCGGACGACCCGGTGCCGCGTTTCTTCGCCTTTTTCCTGGCGTTCATGGGCGCCATGCTCGGGCTGGTGATTTCCGGCAACCTGATCCAGATAGTGTTCTTCTGGGAGCTGACCAGCCTGTTCTCGTTCCTGCTGATCGGCTACTGGCACCACCGCGCCGACGCTCGACGCGGTGCCTACATGGCCTTGATGGTGACCGGGGCCGGCGGGCTTTGCCTGTTGGCCGGGGTGATGCTGCTCGGCCATGTGGTGGGCAGCTATGAACTGGACAAGGTCCTGGCCGCCGGCGACCTGATCCGTGCCCATGCCCTCTACCCCATTCTGTTGCCACTGATCCTGATCGGCGCCCTGAGCAAAAGCGCCCAGTTTCCCTTCCACTTCTGGCTGCCCCACGCCATGGCCGCCCCCACGCCGGTGTCGGCGTACCTGCACTCGGCGACCATGGTCAAGGCCGGGGTGTTCCTGCTGGCGCGGTTATGGCCGTCGCTGTCGGGCAGTGAAGAATGGTTCTACATCGTCAGCGGCGCGGGGGCCTGTACGTTGTTGCTGGGCGCCTACTGCGCGATGTTCCAGAACGACCTCAAGGGCCTGCTGGCCTACTCCACCATCAGCCACCTCGGGCTGATCACCCTGCTGCTGGGCCTGAACAGTCCGCTGGCGGCCGTGGCGGCGGTGTTTCATATCCTCAACCACGCCACGTTCAAGGCCTCGCTGTTCATGGCCGCCGGGATCATCGACCACGAAAGCGGCACCCGCGACATTCGCAAGCTCAGCGGCCTGGTGCGGCTGATACCGTTCACCGCGACCCTGGCCATGGTGGCGAGCGCGGCCATGGCCGGGGTGCCGCTGCTCAATGGCTTCCTGTCCAAGGAAATGTTCTTCGCCGAGACGGTGTTCATCTCCGCCACGGCCTGGGTCGAGCTGGCGTTGCCGATCATTGCCACCATTGCCGGGACCTTCAGCGTCGCCTATTCCCTGCGTTTTACCGTGGACGTGTTCTTCGGCCCCACCGCCACCGACCTGCCCCATACCCCTCACGAACCACCGCGCTGGATGCGTGCGCCGGTGGAGTTGCTGGTGTTCACCTGTCTGTTGGTGGGGATTTTTCCGGCCCAGGTGGTCGGCTCATTGCTCGCGGCCGCCGCGTTGCCGGTGGTGGGCGGCACGCTGCCCGACTACAGCCTGGCGATCTGGCACGGCCTGAATGCGCCGATGATCATGAGCCTGGTGGCGATGTCCGGCGGTATCGTGCTGTACCTGCTGTTGCGCAATCAATTCAGGCAAGGGCACATCAAGCACCCACCGTTCATTGGCCGGCTCAGCGGCAAGCGGCTGTTCGAGCGCTGCCTGGTGCTGATGATGCGCCAGGGCCGGCGCCTGGAACGGCGGATCAGCACCCGCCGCCTTCAAGCGCAGTTGTTCTGGCTGGTCCTCGCTGCCGTGCTCGCCGGGCTGATCCCGATGCTGCACAGCACGCTGGTCTGGGGCGACCGGCCGAAGATCCCCGGCTCCATCGTGTTCGTCACCCTGTGGCTGCTGGCGATCGCCTGTGCCCTGGGCGCCGCCTGGCAGGCCAAGTATCACCGGCTCGCGGCCCTGACCATGGTCAGCGTCTGCGGCTTGATGACCTGCGTGACTTTCGTCTGGTTCTCCGCGCCCGACCTGGCCTTGACGCAACTGGTGGTGGAAGTGGTGACCACGGTGCTGATCCTGCTGGGCCTGCGCTGGCTGCCACGGCGGATCGAGGATGTATCGCCGCTGCCCAATAGCGAGCGCCGCGCGCGCATCCGCCGCCTGCGGGACTTGCTGCTGTCCATCGCGGTGGGCGGCGGCATGGCGCTGTTGTCCTATGCGATGCTGACGCGACAGACGCCCAACGACATTTCGTCGTTCTACTTGAGCCGCGCCCTGCCCGAAGGCGGCGGCAGCAACGTGGTGAACGTGATGCTGGTGGACTTCCGTGGCTTCGACACCCTGGGGGAAATCACCGTGCTGGTGGCGGTGGCCCTGGCGGTGTTCGCCCTGCTGCGACGGTTTCGCCCGCCGAAGGAAAGCATGCAGCTACCGGCGCAACAGCGCCTGCTGGCGCCGGACGTGGTCACCGACCTGGTCAACCCACGCCATGCCAGCGACACCGCCCTGGGTTTCATGATGGTGCCGTCGGTGCTGGTGCGCTTGCTGCTGCCGATTGCCCTGGTGGTGTCGTTCTACCTGTTCATGCGCGGCCACAACCAACCCGGTGGCGGCTTCGTGGCCGGGTTGGTGATGTCCGTGGCGTTCATCCTGCAATACATGGTCGCCGGCACCCAGTGGGTCGAGGCGCAAATGAGCCTGCGACCGCTGCGCTGGATGGGCACCGGGCTGTTGTTCGCCACCGCCACCGGCCTGGGGGCGATGGCCGTGGGTTACCCGTTCCTGACCACCCACACCTGGCATTTCGAATTACCGCTGCTGGGGGATATTCATCTGGCCAGCGCGCTGTTCTTCGATATCGGCGTGTACGCCGTGGTCGTCGGTTCCACCCTGTTGATCCTCACCGCCCTGGCTCACCAGTCGGTGCGGGCCCATAAGCCGGGCCTGCAAGCCAAACCCGTCGCCCCCGTCAAAGGAGCCACCGCCTGATGGAAGAAGTCATCGCAATCGCAATCGGCGTACTGGCCGCCTCCGGTGTCTGGCTGGTGCTGCGGCCACGGACCTTCCAGGTGGTCATGGGCCTGTGCCTGTTGTCCTACGGCGTCAACCTGTTCATCTTCAGCATGGGCAGCCTGTTCATCGGCAAGGAGCCGATCATCAAGGACGGCGTGCCCCAGGACCTGCTGCACTACACCGACCCGCTGCCCCAGGCACTGGTGCTGACCGCCATCGTGATCAGCTTCGCCATGACCGCGCTATTCCTGGTGGTGCTGCTGGCGTCCCGGGGCCTGACCGGTACCGATCATGTAGACGGTCGGGAGCCCAAGGAATGATCTTGACGCCCCATCTGATCGCCGCGCCCATCCTGCTGCCGCTGCTGACCGCCGCGTTGATGCTGATGCTGGGCGAGAAACACCGCCCGCTCAAGGCCCGGATCAATCTGTTTTCCAGCCTGCTGGGCCTGGGCATCGCCGTGCTGTTGCTGTACTGGACCCAGGACCAGGCCCTGCCCGCCTCCATTGGCGTGTACCTGCCCGGCAATTGGCAGGCGCCGTTCGGCATCGTCCTGGTGGTCGATCGCCTGTCGGCGCTGATGCTGGTCCTGACCGGCATCATCGGCGTTAGCGCCCTGCTGTTCGCCACCGCTCGTTGGGACCGCGCCGGTGCCAGTTTCCATGCGCTGTTCCAGATCCAGCTGATGGGCCTCTACGGCGCCTTCCTGACGGCGGACCTGTTCAACCTGTTCGTGTTCTTCGAGGTACTGCTGGCAGCTTCCTACGGTTTGATGCTGCACGGGTCAGGTCGGGCGCGGGTATCGTCGGGGCTGCATTACATTTCCATCAACCTGCTGGCCTCGTCGTTGTTCCTGATCGGCGCGGCGCTGATCTATGGCGTCACCGGCACGTTGAACATGGCCGACCTGGCCCTGAAAATCCCGCTGGTGCCGGAGGCCGACCGCGGCTTGCTGCACGCCGGGGCAGGCATTCTCGCGGTGGCGTTCCTGGCCAAGGCCGGCATGTGGCCGCTGAACTTCTGGCTGGTGCCGGCCTACAGCGCCGCCAGCGCACCGGTGGCGGCACTGTTTACGATCATGACCAAGGTCGGCGTCTACACGATCCTGCGCCTGTGGACGTTGCTGTTCTCCGGCCAGGCCGGCGCCTCGGCGTATTTCGGCGCCGACTGGCTGGTCTACGGCGGCATGGCGACCATCGTCTGCGCCGCCATCGCCATTCTCGCGGCCCAACGCCTGGAGCGCATGGCGAGCCTGAGCATCCTGGTCTCGGCCGGGATCCTGTTATCGGCCATCGGCTTCGCTCAACCGAACCTGGTGGGTGCGGCGCTGTTTTACCTGGTGAGTTCGACCCTGGCGCTCTGCGCGCTGTTCTTGCTGGCCGAGCTGATCGAACGTTCGCGCTCGGCCAACGAGCTGTCCCTGGACGACGACTTCGACACCTTGCCGCGACCGCTGGAATCCTTGCAGCCGCCCAAGGGCATCAACCTCGATGACGAGCAGAAAGCCGTGGTCGGGCAAGTGATTCCCTGGACCATGGCTTTCCTTGGCTTGAGCTTTATCTTTTGTGCGCTGTTGATCATCGGCATGCCGCCGCTCTCGGGGTTCATCGGCAAGCTGAGCCTGTTGAGCGCCTTGCTCAATCCCCAGGGGCTCGAGGCCAGTGCCGGGGCGCCGGTGTCAAACCAGGCGTGGGGCCTGTTGGCGTTGCTGATCCTGTCGGGGCTGGCCTCGTTGATCGCCTTCTCGCGCCTGGGCATCCAGCGCTTCTGGACGCCGCAAGAGCGACCGTCACCGTTGCTGCGGCCGTTCGAATGCCTGCCGATCATCGTGCTGCTGGGCCTGGGCATCGCCCTGGCCTTCAAGGCCGAGCCGTTGCTGCGCTATACCCAATCCGCCGCCGATGCGCTGAACAACCCGGAACATTACGTGATGTCGGTACTCGCCACCCGCGCCGTACCCAACCCCGAAGCCCGCGCCGCGTTGCGGGAGGTGCAGCCATGAAGCACCTGTTTCCCGCCCCGTGGTTGTCCCTGGCGCTGTGCGTGCTGTGGCTGGTATTGAACGTGTCCCTCAGCGCCGGCCATCTGCTGCTGGGCGCCGCACTGGGCTTCCTCGCCCCGTTGATGATGCGCCCGTTGCGACCACGCCCCATCCGTATCCGCCGACCGTGGGTGGTGTTGCGCTTGTTCCTGCTGGTGGGCCGCGACGTGCTGGTGTCCAACCTGGCGGTGGCCTGGGGTGTGCTGAACGCTGGGCGTCGCCCGCCTCGCTCACGGTTCATCAAGGTGCCGTTGGACCTGCGCGATGCCAACGGCCTGGCCGCGCTGTCGATGATCACCACGGTGATTCCGGGGACCGTCTGGTCGGAACTGGCCCTGGATCGCAGCATCCTGTTGATGCACGTGTTCGACCTGGCAGACGAGGCGTCATTCATCGCGCATTTCAAGGCCACCTACGAGCGCCCGTTGATGGAGATTTTCGAATGAGCCCGTTGCTGTCCAATGCGATCCTGTTGAGCCTGTTCCTGTTCTCCCTGGCGATGGTGTTGACCCTGTGGCGGCTGTTCAAGGGCCCGTCGGCCCAGGATCGGGTACTGGCTCTGGACTACCTGTACATCGTGGCGATGCTGATGATGTTGGTGCTGGGCATCCGTTATGCCAGTGACACCTATTTCGAGGCGGCGCTGCTGATCGCCCTGTTCGGCTTTGTCGGCTCGTTCGCCCTGGCCAAGTTCCTGCTGCGTGGCGAGGTGATCGAATGACCGGCGAACTGTCGATGTGGGTGGAAATCCCGGTGGCGATCCTGCTGGTGCTCGGCGGCCTCTTCGCCCTGGCCGGAGCGATCGGCCTGGTGCGTTTGAAGGACTATTTCCAGCGCATGCACCCACCGGCCCTGGCCTCTACACTGGGTGCCTGGAGCGTGGCACTGGCCTCGATCATTTATTTCTCGGCGCTCAAGTCCGGGCCGGTGTTGCATGCCTGGCTGATCCCGATCCTGCTGTCGATCACCGTACCGGTAACCACCCTGCTGCTGGCCCGAGCGGCATTGTTCCGCAAGCGCATGGCCGGGGATGATGTGCCCGCGGAAGTGAGCAGCCGCCGAACCGACTGACAGGTATCTCGAGCCGGTACAGCTTTTGTGGCGAGGGAGCTTGCTCCCGCTGGGGTGCGCAGCAGCCCCGAGACCTGCCACCTCGGTGTGTCAGGCTGACATGTGTTCAGCAATTCTGAGCTGCCGGGTTTGGTCGATAGCTGACCGCCAGAACCTCCGTTACTTATATGAGTTGAGTCAGCGACAACACTCGAAACGGTAACAATGGAACGCTTAATATTGGGCGGCAAATATTTGTGCCAAATACATCCGCTCAGGTCATACCCATCAGGCAAACTGGAGCACTCGGCCAATAACAGGTCCGCCTATGAGAACTTCTTTTTTAACGAGGATGATTGTTTGGCTGACATATGGGCTGGCCCTGAGCGGTTGCAGCCAACTCGAGCCACATTCACGAGCAAGCTGGGAGACAGATTCACGAGTGTCGACCGAAGAAGTTATGTCATGCGCGCAAAAAACCATTCAAGCTTTATCAGTTATGAATCCCAAATGGGAAACGACTGTGACTCGACTGGACATTCATGACGGGACACTGGAAACAGGCGACTATCCAAACACTAATGCAACTGGATTAAGAACCCGTGTCACTTTCCAGCCCGAAGCACATCAACTCATAGTGGACATTAAAGGTAGCGGCCCCTACTACATGGATCTTGGGGCCAAAGAGGGCGCATTCCACTTCAGGCGCAGCATGGAAAATTGCCTAGCAAGATAGTCTCTCAGAGGAAGAGCAATGAAGAAAAAATCATTCTTTTTGGTTGCTTTTTTGATGCTTTCAGGGTTTTCCACTGGCGTTTTTTCTCGCGAAATCGAGTGGAAGGAGAATGCGTCGGTTGTGAGGACTATAGAAGATCCAAAAGTAATGATCGAGCGCACAGAAGCATTCAATAAAAGCTTGAAGCGCAAAGGCTACTCAGGCGCCATAAAAGACTGCTCTGACATCTATGACTTCCCTGTTGGGGTTGCAAGAGGAAACCATAGTTTTGGCAGCATTTGCACTTACCAGCATGATCAATCCATAAAAAAGGTTTTTGTTTGCAACGATCTGATGGTGGGACATTTTGCGATGCTGAATGAATTTACGGATACGGACCGGTGGAAAGCCAAAGCCGTTTATGAGAACTGTTATGGCGGATAGGCTGACTTGTGTTCGGCCTTTTTGAGGCTGCTGCGCAGCCCAGCGGGAGCAAGCTCCCTGGCCACAAAGATTGCGGTTGGCTGGGTTTGTCTGCAATTACATGCAGCCCTGGGTGAGTTGGAAACTCAAGCCCACGCCACCGTCAGCAACCCAGCCCCAAGCACCACGCACAACGGTGAATAGACCCAGGTGTCGAGCCTGGCGAAGGTCGAGCCTTTGACCTCCTTGAAGAAACCCACCAGCTCCGACTCGCCAATGGCCCGGGCGAACATCAGCAAGGCAATCGCACTGATCAGCCATTGCAAGGCCCGGTGGGTGACCGGCTGCGCCAGCAGGCCGACCCGCAGGCACACCAGCAGTGCAATCATCAGCAGCGCCAGGGCCACCAGCAAAGTCAGCCAGCCCGAGGGGTCGAACGCCGGTCGCAGCGCCTCCCCCTGCTTCACCGGCACCTGGGGCACCACCGCCAGGGCCGCCCATCGCCCGCCGAGGGCCCAATACAAATGAATCAAGCTGATGGTCGCAAACACTGCGACCAGCGACCGAGCCAAGAAAAGCGTCATTCGCCAGCCTCCTGAAAAAGGTTGAACAATCATCCTAGCTCGAATTTGGCATTTTGCTGGACGGGCGCAGGTTGCCAGTTTCCAGTGAATGATTCATTGCCCAGGATCAAGCGTTCAACCCGCTGGCATGCGTGCCGCCCTACACCCTACAGGCCGGCGGACACCTTGTCGGCGACCTCCTTGGGCAACCAGGCCTGCCAGACCTCAGGGTGGGCCTTGAGGAACGCCTCGGCGGCTTCACGGGGTGGCGTGCGCTTCTCGCTCATGTCGGCCAGGGCCTTGTTCAACGGTTCGATGGGCAAGTCGACCTTGCTGAAGAACTCGGCAATCTCCGGGTATTGCTTCTGGAACGGCACGGAGACACCGATCGACAACTTCGAGGCCAGTGAGCGGGTCGGCTTCGGGTTGGGGTTATCGGCGTCGGTCAGGGTCTTCCAGGCCTCGGCATCGAACGGCGGTTCTTGCAACTGCACCAGCTTGAAGCGCCCAAGCAGCGGCGTGGGCGACCAGTAGTAAAACAGGATCGGCTTGCCCCGGCGGATCGTCGAGCTGATTTCCGCATCCAGCGCCGCCCCCGAGCCGCTGCGAAAATTCACGTAGCTGTCAGACAAGCCATACGCCTTGAGCTTCTGTTTGTTGACCACCTCGGAGGTCCAGCCGATAGGGCTGTTGAGGAAGCGGCCCTTGTCGGGGCTCTCCGGGTCCTTGAACACGTGCTTGTAGCGCGCCAGGTCCTCGACACTGCGCAGGTCCGGCGCCAAGGGCTTGATGCCCTTGGCCGGATCGCCCTTGATGACGTACTCGGGCACCCACCAGCCTTCGGTCGCGCCTTTGACCGTATCGCCCAAGGCGACCACCTTGCCTTCGGCCTCGGCCTTGACCCACACCGGGCTGCGGCCGGCCCATTCCTCACCGATCACCTGGATGTCGTTATTGGCCAGGGCGGTTTCCAGGGTAATGGTGGTCCCGGGCAAGGTATCGGTCTGCAATCCATAGCCCTTTTCGACGATGACTCGCAGGATATCGGTGATCAGGCTGCCACTTTCCCAGTTCAAGTCGGCAAAGTGGATCGGCGCTGTGGCGGCCGACGCCGGAAGGGGTGAAACCAACACAGCGAAGGTGGCCCAGGCAGCCAGCCACTGTCGAACTCGTTTCATGCTTTGCACCTCATGCCAGATACAGCAATCGCTGAACGGCCCTGCGTAACCGAACGCAAGCCTTGAATAATTCAGTCAATTGACTGTAGCCGAGGTTCCAGCGAGATCTTGCGAAACTGTCAGCAGTTGGGGCGTAGAGGCTCTGAAACGATCACTCACTGGCCTTGAACGTCACCAGCTCGCCCTTGCGCCACTTGGCGGCCTTGGCGGTGACCGCCTTCAAGGTCTTGGTCAAGCCTTCCTGCAACTGTTCGTTGGCCGCAAACACGGTCACAACGCTGTGGCCTTCCTTGAACAGGATTGCCTGACCACCGGGGGTCGTGACGAACGCATAATCGCCAAGGCCATAGACCGTCAGCTTGATTTCGCGAAAGCGGATTTCAAACTTGCCACCTTCGCGACTGGGCAATACCGCTGCACGAAAATGATCACCGACCTTGAGCTCGAGCCTGGGCTTGTCATCGACCACCAGGGCCGACTCGGTGTCGATTTCGGCGACATAAATACCTTCGGCGGTCTGCTCGGTGATGTAGACGAAACGTGACTGGAATTGCTTGACCAGTTTTGCCCGCAGGTCACCAAGTACAAATAACGCATGCATGTCGAGATTACTTACTGCCAAGGAAACATCCCCATTTTTAAAAAAGACCCGCCCTGCGCAAAGGACGGACCACGAGAACCCGTACCGACTGTAGTGTCGTAATGGACCTGTCACTGAAATTCGAAATGAACGGCGCGCCCTGTCCCGGGCCGAGAGCAGACTAAAGGTTGCCGCGCTCGCCGTCTTTCCCGGGGGGTCGCCAGAGGCTGAAGGAAAACGCCACTCTGAGCATCGGAAAAGATGGGACTACTAACTTTAGGGAAATTTCTCACTTAAAAAAGCATTTTTCTGACAT
Source organism: Pseudomonas sp. FSO-7 (assembly GCF_059579345.1). NCBI lineage: Bacteria > Pseudomonadati > Pseudomonadota > Gammaproteobacteria > Pseudomonadales > Pseudomonadaceae > Pseudomonas > Pseudomonas sp. FSO-7. The sequence continues at coordinate 4,119,152 of NZ_CM184193.1, forward strand.
CGAGCCCAAAAAAAATTGCTTTAGATAGGCGCAACCGTCCACACGACGCTGCCGATTCTAGAGCAGCCGAAGGCGTGGAGACTACTCGAAGTACCCGGCAATTCGTCGGTAAACCATGAAAAGGAATTCAAAATGGTCACTTTCACCACCCAAGCCCTCCCCGCCGCCTCTTGCATCGTTGAAACGGCCAACGGCATTGACGGGGTCGATTGCCTGCCAATTTCGTTGATTCAACCGCGTTATCGAGTCGTCTTGGCCGGCAAGTGTTTTTTTCACATAGAAGAAACATCGACTGGACGTGTAAGAGGATTCCGAACCGACCATAACGAGGCCTGCTACTTGGCCAGGCGTCTGGAACACAGCGCCTGACCGCCTATTTGCCCGTCCATGACTTAACTCAGCCACCGACGGGCAACTGCTGCCATACTGCCCGCCCAGCGAAGTCCGTCGTTCATCGGCGGATCGCGCACCCACAATGGTTTCGAGGAGCAGGCGCGACGTGACGGAATTTGATATTGGCGAGTTTTTTATCCGGGGCGAGGCCAGAGAAGTCGAAGGCGAGTTCCAGGCCGTCATCGTGATGCGTGCCAAGCCACCGTTGACCACCGTCACTTGCCACCAGGTGGAGAAGGATCGCTGGTTCAAGACTTCGCAGCTCGCGTCCGAGGCCGCCAGGGAAGCGGCCAAGGCGCTGAAGACCGCCGTGGATGAAGGGGCCTTGAAAGCCTGATTCCAATCGAACTCCTGACGAGCGCTTGCCTCAGATGAAGGGAGGCAACCGAGGCGCCATGACGGCGCCCGCTCAAAGGAGTCCCCCATGGAACAGCCATCCTACGAACTCACTACCCTTTTCGACCAACTGGGCCTGCCCTCGGACGACAAAGCCATCGACGACTTCATCATGGCCCACCCGCTGGCGCCGGAGATCAAGCTGGTGGATGCCGATTTTTGGGAGGAACACCAGAGGCTCCTGCTCAAGGAATGGATGCGCGCCGACGGCGAAGAAGCGGTGGTGGTGGATCAACTGAACGTGCGCCTGCACGGCGGTAAGTAACCCCAAGAGCGATCACAGCTTTTTGTGGCGAGGGAGCTTGCTCCCTCGCCACAGAGGCGCGCTTGTCGCAAAAGCGCGCTTGTCATATGGCCTAGCGCGGTTTCTCGGGTTTATAGCCCAAGCGCAAACCACCCCAATGCCGCCCCTTGAGCATGATCGGTACGGAAAGGTCGTGCATCAACTCCCCCGTATCCCGGGTGTAGGTCTGGAGCAGCACCGGCTGCTGGTGGCTGCCGCAGCGGATCCCGGTACGATCGGAAAATTTGCGCTTGGTGCGATTATTCAACGTGTCCACTTGGGGATCGCCGGTCAGCGGCTGGCTGAAGACCTTATTGTGGGTCGGCACATAACCCTGCTGGGTGCAGGCAATCGCAAACACCAGGCCCTCGTGGCGGGCCAGCAACGGTTCCTGGATCGCCGGCAGGACCTGGTCGGTGTAGCGGTCGAAACGGGTCTGGTATTTGGCCGGTTGGGTATTGGGGATCGGTTGGTAGTTACGGTCGAACAGGTCCTCCAGACTGACACGGCCCTGGTCGATGTCGGCCTCGAACTGCGCGGCGATCTGGCTCGCCCCTTCCCGCGCCAGGTCGTAGACCCGTTGGTGATAATCGTCGAGCCCTACTTCGGCCAGGCGTTCGCTGATGGTTTCGGCCTGGCCTTCCATCTGCACCGCCGCCTCGGCCAGGCGCTGGGTCTGCTGGTCGCTGATGGACAAGTCGCTGCGCATCTGCTCGATCGCGTGGAACAGGCTGTCGAGTTGTTCGCGATTGGTGTCGGTGCCTTGGGCGATGGCGCTGACCTGGGTTTCGACGCCGGCGGCGAGCCGGGCAATGTTTTCCAGGTGCTGGCCGGTGTGCTCGACCTGCTGCACGCCGCTGTCCAGGTCAGCGGCCAGCTGACGGATCTGCTCCACCACCTGGGCGGTGCGCTGCTGGATGTCGGCCACCATCACCCCGACCTCGCCGGTTGCCGCAGCCGTGCGCCCGGCCAGGCCGCGCACTTCATCGGCCACCACCGCGAACCCGCGACCATGCTCACCGGCCCGGGCCGCCTCGATGGCCGCGTTCAGCGCCAGCAGGTTGGTCTGGCTGGCAATCGATTGGATCACCAGGCTGACCCGCTGGATTTCATCACTGCGCACGCTCAAGGCCTCGATCAACTCACGGCTGTCGTTGGCGCGCTGACTGAGCTGGTGCATGCGGCTGATGGACTCCACCAGTTCGCTGCGCCCGGCCACGCTGCTGAGGTGGGCCTCGCTGGCGGCGCCCAGGGCCTGCTGGCTGAGTTGCGAAGTGGCCTGTTCGGTGGCGATCATCGATTCGGCATTGCTGACAATCTGCGCCGCCGCATCGAGTTGGGACTGGACCTTGCCGGCCAATTGCTTGACCGAATAAGCGACGCCGGCCGCCGACAGCGCGTTATGGCTGGTGGTGTAGGACAGGTCGCGGGTCAGTTCGGCCAACGTGTCGGTCGTGGAGGTGGGTGCCGCGGCCACGCGCGAACGCAGGCGCGGCAACCAGACGATGAGCATGACCAGCGGCAGGCCCAGGTACAGCGACCAACCGCCCAGGGCCATGCCGCACAGCAGCAAGGCCAGGGTGAGACTCTGCAAGGTCGGCGTCAGCCAGCGCGCCGCGCCTTTTGTTTCGGGTACCGAGGCCGGCACCGCACCCGCCAGCGTTCCGTCTGTCGCCATGTTCGTCACCCACACTCTCGTTGTTATGACCGCATTAAACGCCACTACGGAGCCATTATCCATGGTCCATTAGTCGTGTTATTGCAGCAGATCAACGGGAGCAGACGAACGCGCACGGGCGAAAGCAAAAGATCGCGGCCTTCATTAAAAGGTCGCGATCTTTTTTCGGAAAACGCGAATCAGGCCTGACGCTGGTGCTTGTCGATCTGTTCGTGACGTTCCTGGGCTTCGATGCAGTACTTGGTGGTCGGGCTGATCAGCAGGCGCTTGAGGCCGATCGGCTCGCCGCTGTCGTCGCACCAGCCGAAGCTGTCGTCGTTGATGCGGTCCAGGGCCTGCTCCAGTTGAGGCAGCATGCGCTGGTCGCGATCGATGGCGTTGACCAGCCAGGTACGCTCTTCTTCTACGGAAGCAGCGTCCGCCGGGTCGGCCGGGGTGTCCAGGCTCTCAATGGCGATTCGGTTCTGTTCGATGCGCTCGTGGGTTTCGACCTTCATGTTCTGCAACAGCTTGGTGAAGAAAGCCAGCTGCTCGGCATTCATGTAGTCATCCGCCGGCATGGCCAGCAACTTTTCCTTTGTCATTGATTTCTCTATAAAAAAACGTGCATTAAGGCGAATTATGGAGCGTCCCGCAGCGCAGCTGCCACGCTCATCGGGAAAGGCGCCGTCTATTGCAAGCGCCACCCGGCACTCAATTTACGAGGGGCGGCAGTCTAAGGCCGAGTCGAGGCCTCAGCAACTGAAAACATAGGGAAAATGTCCGACAACCCCCTCAAATGTTCTCTGACAGGCTTTTGGCCGTCATCGGAGTGCGTTTATAACAAGAAATTCGGTGCAATAGCTGTATTAAGAAGACAAATGGCAACGCCACGCGGGTCAGGCGTGGCGCTTTGTCGCAACCCTTCGAGTATCAGCGCTTGAGTTTGCGCTTGTTGCGGTACTGGTCGATGACCACCGCCACCACGATGATCAAGCCCTTGATGATGTCCTGGATGTAGGCATCGACACCGACGAAGGTAAAGCCGCTGGCCATCACCCCGAGGATCAGCGCGCCGATCACGGTCCCGGTGATACGCCCCACCCCGCCCGCCAGGCTGGTGCCGCCGATCACCGCCGCCGCGATCGCGTCCAGCTCATAGGACATGCCCATGCCCGCTTGCCCGGTCGCCGCCCGCGCCGAGGCCACCACGCCGGCCAACCCCGCCAGCAACCCGGCGATGCTGTAGACGATCACCAGGTGGCGCTTGACGTTGATGCCCGATGTGCGCGCCGCCTGCATGTTGCCACCGATGGCGTAGGTGTACTTGCCGTACTTGGTGTAGCGCAGGGCGATGTGGAAGATCACCGCCACCACCAGGAAGATGATCACCGGCATCGCGCCATGGCCGATGGCGGTGTAGGAATCGGACAACATGCTCACCGGCTGGCCTTCGGTGTAGTAGCGCGCCAGGCCACGGGCCGAGACCATCATGCCGAGGGTGGCGATGAACGGCGGGATGCCGGTAATGGCAATGATACTGCCGTTGATCGCCCCGGCCAGCAGCCCTACGCCGAGCCCCGCCACCACCGGTATCCACACCGGCAAATCCGTCAGCGAGGGAAACACCGCCCGGGCGAAGTCGGAGGTCTGGGCCAGGCTGGCGGCAATCATCGCCGACAGCGCCAGCACCGAGCCGGACGACAGGTCGATACCGGTGGTGATGATCACCTGGGTCACGCCGATGGCCAGCAGGCCGATGATCGACACTTGCAGGATCATCAGCACCAGGCGCTGGGAGTTCATCAGGAAACTCTGGTCACGCATGATCCAGCCGAACATCTCGAACACCAGGCCGATGCCAATCAGCACCAGGAAGATGCTCAGCTCCGTCGGCAGCCGCCGCCGGGACCTGGTCGGTGCTGCTGCGGGTTTGTTTTCCAATATCGCGTTCATAGCCACTTACCTTTTTTATCTGGACTGACGGGCATCAGGACAGGCCCGAGGCCAGTTGCATCACTCGTTCCTGGGTCGCTTCGCTGCGGTCGAGGGTGCCCATCAGGTCACCTTCGTGCATCACCATGACCCGGTCGCTCATGCCCAACACTTCCGGCAGCTCCGAGGAAATCATGATCACCGCCATGCCTTCGCTGGCGAGGTAGGCGATCAGCCGATAGATCTCGGCCTTGGCGCCGACGTCGATACCACGGGTCGGCTCGTCGAGAATCAGGATGCGCGGGTTGGTCATCAACCAGCGCGCCAGCAGCGCTTTCTGCTGGTTGCCGCCGGACAAGGTGTCGATGCACTGTTCCAGCGACGGGGTCTTGACCCGCAGCTTCTTGCACATGTCCTCACACAGGGCGCGCAAGGCTTTCTGCTGGATGAAGCCGTTGCCGACGTAATGGGGCAGCACGGCCATCTCCATGTTTTCCAACACCGACAGGCAGGGGAACAGGCCACTGAGCTTGCGGTCCTCGGTCAACAGGGCGAAGCCTTTCTCGATGGCCATGTGCGGATCGGTGATGCGCACCGGTTGGCCGTCCAGCAGGATCTCGCCGCCGGTGCTCGGGGTCACGCCGAAAATCGCCTCGGCCACGTTGGTCCGGCCCGAGCCCATCAACCCGGCGATGCCGAGGATTTCCCCGGCATGCAGGTCGAAGGACACGCCTTTGAAGATGCCGTCCAGGCTCAGGTCGCGCACCGACAGCACCAATTCACCGATGGGTTGCTCCCGCACCGGGAACAACTGGCTCAGTTCGCGCCCGACCATCATCGAAATCAGGCTGTCGCCGTCCATGCTGTCGGCCCGTTGCAGGCCGATGTAGGCGCCGTCGCGAAACACCGCCACTTCATCGGCGATGGCGAACACTTCGTTCATTTTATGAGTGATGTAGATGATGCCCTTACCCTGGGACTTGAGGTCGGCAATGATCGAAAACAGGTGGGCGACTTCGGTCTCGGTGATGGCCGAGGTCGGTTCGTCCATGATCAGGATGTCGGAGTCATACGAAACAGCCTTGGCAATCTCCACCATCTGCCGTTCGGCGATGCTCAGGTTGCCTACCTGCTCCTCGGGATCGAGCTTGATGCGCAGGCGCTCCAGCAGCCGGGCGGTGCAGCGGTGCATCTCGCCATGGTCGACCATGTGCAGGCCGTTGAGTTGCTCGCGGCCGATCCAGATGTTTTCGGCGATGCTCATGTGGGGCATCAGGTTCAGTTCCTGATGGATCATCGCGATGCCGGCCTGCAACGCCGCCAGCGGCGTGTCGAACGTCACCGGCTTGCCGCGCAGGCGCAGTTCGCCGGCGTCCGGCTGGTAGATGCCGGCGATGATCTTCATCAAGGTGGATTTGCCCGCACCGTTTTCACCCATCAGGGCCAGTACGGAGCCGGGGCGTACCCGCAGTTGGACATCGGACAGGGCCACCACACCGGGAAAGCCCTTGCTGACGTTGACGACTTCCAGCAGGTACGGCTCATCAAGTGATACATCCGGCTGGAAAGTCATCGCCGGGGCGCTCGAAGCAGTCGCTGAAGCGAACATGATCAGGTACTCCCTCGGCAAGGTCGGCGTGGCAACCTTGCCTGCTTATTGTTGTGGTGGGACCGGGTTGAACGTCATTTGAACTGATTGACGTTTTCCGGCGTGATCAGGCGGTATGGCACCCAGACGGCCTGCTCGACCGGCTGCTTCTTGACCATTTTCACCGCTGTGTCGATCGAGCCATCGGCCTGGCCCTTGGCGTCCTGGAACACCGAGACCGCCATTTGGCCTTTCTTGATGGCGTTCAAGCCGTCCGGCGTGCCATCGACCCCGGCAATCAATACGCTGCCTTTCTTGGTGCCCGCTTGCTTGAGGGCCATGGCGGCGCCGATGGCCATCTCGTCGTTGTTGGACACCACGGCCTGGAAGTCGCGGCCCTGGGTCAGCCAGTCGTTGACCAGGGTCATGCCCTTGTCCCGCGACCAGGTGCCGGTCTGTTCCTGTTCGATCTTGATGCCCGGGTACTTGGCCAGCACTTCCTTGACGCCCTTGGTGCGGTTGGTGGTGGAGTTGTTGGCCAGGTCACCTAGCAGAATCACGATGTCGCCCTTGCCGCCCATCTTGTCGGCCAGGTATTGCATCTGCATGCGCCCGGCCTCGAGGTCATCGGAGGCCACGGTAACTACGCCTTCCGGCAACTTCGGATCGTCCGGGCGGCGGTTGACGTACACCAGCGGAATGCCGGCCGCCACCGCAGCCTTGGTGATGCGTTGGGTCGCGGCGGTGTCCACCGGGTTGACGATGAGCGCATCGACCTTCTGGCTGATGAAGCTTTCCACCTGGCTCAACTGCTTGACCACGTCACTGCGCGCATCTTCGAACTGCAGGGTGACGCCGTCCGGCAGGGACTTGGCTTTCTTGTCCATGGATTCGCGCAGGTAGGTCAACCAGGTGTCATCGAACTGGGACATGCTGACACCGATCTTCAGGTCCGCCAGGGCAGCGCCGCTGGTGAGCATCAACGACAGGGCCAGCGAGGCGATACGGGTCTTGGTCTTCATGAACGGTCTTTCTCCACTTTTTTGTTGGTTTTATGGATAAGGCGTGACGGATCAGGAACGGGGCAAGCGCACGATGGGCGCGCCGGGCATGCAACAGACCACGGCGCCGTTGCGCTGGATACACAGGGATTCGAACAGGGGAAGGACTGCAGACAGATGCAGCAGACGTGGCAGGTGAAACGCAGAACGGCTGAAGGTTTTCATCGACGGTACCTAGCTGTGTTTCTTGTTTTTGTTTCGTCTGTCGTCCGTTCAAGGCTGGCTTGGCGGGAGGCAGACAGGGTTGTCGGTAACCTGGAATCGACTTTATTGGAAAATATTTTCCATATCAACTCATTTTAGAATTTTATTCGTTTTTTATTCCATGCCCTACAGGCACGGTTAAACACACCACCTCGCCCTGCTCGGCACTCTGCCTGGCCGCGTCGAGGATGCGCGTGGTCGCCAGTGCATCACGGGCCTCCACCGGCAGGGGGCCTGCGCCCTGCAACGCGGTTTGCAGCTGTTGGTAGAACGCCAGCCAGCAGCCACGTTCGGAAGTCACCCGCTCGCGCTCGGTGCCGTGTTCGAACCAGCCCCAACGCCGATGTTCTTCAGCCCCCCAGCGTTCGCCCTCGGTCGCCGGGCTCAAGCCGGCCAGTGCCTGGGCCTCTTGCCCATCCAGGCCTTCGACGGTGTAGCAGCCCTGGGTGCCGTTGACCCGAAAGCGCGGGCGCGCTGCGTTTTGCACGCAATTGCCGCTCAGGTGGGAGATTACGCCGCTGGCATGGGTCAAGGACATGAAGAAGCCGTTGTCGAACACCTGGCCCGGCTGCCGGTAGTCCAACTCGGCGTAGACCCTGGTCACCGGCCCGAACAATTGCAGCGCCTGGTCCACCAGATGGCTGCCGAGGTCGCGCAGGAATCCCCCACCGCTGCCCTTGCCCACCGAGGTCGGCGAATAACGCTCGACACTCGATTCAAAACGAATGACTTGCCCGAGAGCACCGGAGGCCAGCAATTTGCGCAGGGTCAGGAAATCCGAATCCCAGCGACGATTCTGGTACACGCTCAAGGGTACGTTGCGACGCTCGGCGGCCACCACCATCGCCTCGGCCTGCGCGGCGTCAGGGGCGAACGGTTTGTCGCTGACCACCGCCACGCCGAGTTCGATGGCCTGCATCACAATGGCCGGGCGCCCCTGCAAAGGCGTGGACACCACCACCGCATCGACACCGGCCGCCACCAGTTGTTCGAGGGTGTCGAAGGCCTGGGCATCCGGGTGATCGCTGGCCAGTTGCTGGCGGCGCTCGGCGGACCGGGTCACCACACCGACGAACGTAGCGCCTGGCAGGCTGCTGATCAGCGGCGCATGAAAGAACCGCCCACCCTTGCCGTAGCCCACTAGTCCGATTCGCATGAAAGCTCCTTATTTGGATATAACACCGCCCTGTGGGAGCGAGCTTGCTCGCGATGACACCAGGCCTGCCAGCATCGATGTCGCCTGACCCACCGCTATCGCGAGCAAGCTCGCTCCCACATTTGACTGCATACCCACAGGGGGAATGCATTTAACCGTAGAAACGCGGCCGCTCGGGCAGTTCGACCTTGACGATCTGCCCGCGCTGCTGCGCTGCCACACAGGCATCCGCCGCCACCGCCGCGGCAAAACCATCCCAGGCCGACGGCCCGCCCACTTGCCCGGCACGCACGCCGTCGATGAAGGCCTGCAATTCGACGTCGTAGGCGGCGATGAAGCGATCCTTCCAATCCATCAGGATCGCGTTGGACAGCTTGGCGCCGCTGCGCAGTTGCACCTGGGACGGTTCCGGCAGCTTGGCGATGCCGGTCTCCCCCACCACTTCGCACTGGATGTCATAGCCGTACTGGCAATTGACGAACACCTCGACGTCGATACGCGTGCCCCGGGCGGTTTCCAACAGGACAATCTGCGGGTCCCGCAAGTGCGCCAGGGCCTTGCTGGTCTTGCGCGGAAAGACCACCTGCACCGACACGTAGTCATCGGCCAGCAACCAGCGCAACACATCCAGCTCATGGATCAAGGTGTCGGTGATCGCCATGTCGGTCTTGTAGTTTTCGCCCACGCTCGGGTTGCGGTGGGCGCAGTGCAGCATCAGCGGCTCACCGATCTGGCCGCTGTCGATCACCGCCTTGAGCGCCCGATAGCCTTCATCGTAGGGGCGCATGAAGCCGACTTGCACCAGGCGCTTGCCGTGGGCCACTTCGGCGTCGACGATCTTGCGGCAGCCTTCGGCCGTGACCGCCAGGGGCTTTTCACAGAACACCGGTTTGCCCGCCGCAATCGCCGCCAGCACGAATTCTTCATGGCTCGGGCCCCAGGAGGTGACCAGGATCGCCTCCACGTCCGGCGCCTTGATCAACGCATGACCGTCGGGGTAGACCTCGGCGGTCAGCTTGAGATCGGCAACGACCTTGGCCGCTTGTTGCAGGTTGATGTCGGTCACCGCCACCACCTGGCTGTTGAGCAAGGTCTGGCTGCAACGACGGATATGGTCCTGGCCGATGGCCCCGGTGCCGATGACGCCCAGCTTCAAAGACATTTGGAACTCCTTTCGTAGGGTTGGGGCAATCAGTATTGACGGGCCTTGGCCAGTCGTTCGTTGAGGGTCTTGGCGACGGCATCGGTGCGGGCGCTGGTGGACACTTGCGCCACGCCGACCCGCCACCACGACAGGTATTTGTGGATCATGGTCTTGGGCAAAACCTTGATGTCGATCAGCGTCGAGACGCTCTGGCGCCGCGCATCGGCCAGGGCCGCGTGCAGTTCGTCGAGGGTCTTGACCTTGTAGGTCTTGCAGCCATAGGCCGCGGCACTCATGGCGAAATCCACCGGCACGAAGGCGCCGTCGAGCTTGCCGGTCTCGGGGTTGCGAAAACGGAACTCGGTGCCGAAGCTGTCCATGCCGTGTTCCATTTGCAGGTTGTTGATGCAACCGAACGTCATGTTGTCCAACAGCACCACGTTGATCTTGCGCCGCTCCTGGATCGAAGTCGCCAGTTCCGAGTGCAGCATCATGTAGGAGCCATCGCCGACCAACGCGTAGACCTCTTTGTCCGGCGCGGCGAGTTTCACCCCCAGTGCCGCATTCACCTCGTAGCCCATGCACGAATAACCGTACTCGACGTGATAGGTGTCCACGCCCTTGCTGCGCCAGCTGCGCTGCAAGTCGCCGGGCAGGCTGCCGGCGGCGGCGACGATGATGGCGTCATCCGCCAGGGCTTGGTTGAGCGTGCCCAGCACCCGGCTCTGGGTCAGGCAGGAACCGGTGAGTTCGATGAATTCGCGAAACACCGCCGGGTCCATGTGGTCGTTGATTTCCGGGACGAAGTCCTCGGCCTGGAAGTCCGCCTGGTAGACCCGGTCCACTTCCGCGTCCAGTTGCGCCTTGGCGTCGGCGATCTGCCCGGCCCATTCGGCGCGATAGTCGCCCATCGCGGCCGACAAGGCCTCCAGGCCCGAACGGGCGTCGGCCAACAGTTGCACGCCATCGAGCTTCAAGGCATCGCATGGGCTGATGTTGAGGTTGAGGAACTGCACGTCGGGGTGCTGGAACAGCCATTTCGACGCGGTGGTGAAATCACTGTAGCGGGTGCCGATGCCGATGATCAGGTCCGCTTCCTTGGCCAGCAGGTTCGCCGCCAGGCAGCCGGTTTCGCCGACGCCGCCAACGTTCAACGGGTGACTGGACACCACCGCACTCTTGCCGGCCTGGGTCTCGGCGAAAGGAATGTCGAAGCGCTCGGCAAACGCCTGCAACGCCGCGTTGGCGCCGGAGTAGCGCACGCCGCCGCCACAGATGATCAGCGGCTTGCGCTTGCCCTTGAGCAGCGCCAGGGCATCGCCGAGCATCGCTTCGGTGGCCGGGCGGCGGTCGATGCGGTGCACGCGCTTTTGCAGGAAGTAATCCGGGTAATCGTAGGCTTCAGCTTGCACGTCCTGGGGCAGCGCCAGGGTCACCGTGCCGGTTTCGGCCGGGTCGGTCAGCACCCGCATCGCATGGATCGCGGCGGTCATCAGTTGCTCGGGGCGGTTGATGCGGTCCCAGTATTTGCTCACGGCCTTGAAGGCATCGTTGGTGCTGATGCTCAAGTCGTGGAACTGCTCGATCTGTTGCAGCACCGGATCTGGCTGGCGACTGGCGTAGACATCGCCGGGCAACAGCAGCAACGGAATGCGATTGGCCGTGGCGGTGGCCGCGGCGGTCAGCATGTTCGCCGCACCGGGGCCGACCGACGAGCTGCAGGCGTAGATCTTGCGCCGCAGGTGCTGCTTGGCAAACCCGATGGCGGCATGGGCCATGCCCTGCTCGTTACGGCCCTGGTGGACCACCAGGTCGCCGCTGTCCTGCTCCAGCGCCTGGCCCAGGCCCAGCACGTTGCCGTGGCCAAAAATGGTAAAGACCCCGGCGACGAATTTGCTCTGGACGCCATCGACCTCGATGTACTGGTTATCGAGGAATTTCACCAGGGCCTGGGCCATGGTCAGTCGTGTTGTGGTCATGCTTGCACCTTTTCAAACGCAACTCGGTCAAGTGTGGGAGCGGGCTTGCTCGCGAAAGCGGTGTGTCAGGCGACATCAATGTTGGATGTGCGACCGCTTTCGCGAGCAAGCCCGCTCCCACATTGGGATCTTCATCGGGTCAACGATCAGGTCAGGCCTGGGAGCTTTGCAGATGATTCATGCTCGCCCCCAACGCCTGGCGGATGTCGGCCAGTTCATGGACACTTTCGGCAAACGGTTCGAAAGACAGATAGCCCGCATAACCACCGGCCCGCAGCGCCTCGATCTGCGCAGCGTTGCCGAGGATGTCGGCCTCGCCCACCAGCACCCGATGACCATCACGGATAGTGGCCAAGGGGGCCTGGGCATCCTCGACACCAGAGATGTGCACCAGCCCGGTCAGGTCGGGGAAAAATTCCTGCTCGCCCGCCAGATGATGGTGAAAGGTGTCGTGCACCAGGCGGAATACATCCAGCCCGCCAATGCTCTTGATCGCTTCCACCGCCGTGCGCTTGCGCCGCAGCGAGCACTCTTCGAACCCCAGGGGCTCGATGAACCCGTAGATGCCAAAGGCCCGCAGGATCGGCGCCAGTTCACTGAGGGCGGTACGCAGCCCCGCCGCCCGTTCAGCCTCGCTGCGCGGGTCGGCGCGGTCGTTGAGCGGGCACATCACCAGCCCCTCGGCGCCGCATTCGCGGGCGTAATCGGCCAATCGCACGGCCTGGGCGCGGCGCTCCTCGTTCCATACGTCAAAGGGGTACAGGGCGTTGATCGACAGCACCTTGATCCCGCGCGCCTCGCATAACGCTCGCACTTGGGCCGGCGGCATGCCGTCTTCGATCTCGACGCCCTTGAGGTCGTTGCGGATCTCGATGGCATCGGTTTTCAACGCCAGGGCCAAGTCGATGAACGCGGGCAGTGACAGGCGTGGAGCAACCATTCGGTTCAAAGCAAAACGCAGGGGCTTGTTCATTGTTGTTCTCCCTCCGGCAGTCATTCGAAAATACGTTATTGGGCAGTCGGCATGCTGAATTCAGGCCCCTTCGCGATGCTGTCGGGCCAGCGCTGCATCACACTTTTGTAGCGGCTGTAGAAGCGCAGCCCTTCTTCGCCGTAGGCATGGTGATCGCCGAACAGCGAACGCTTCCAACCGCCAAAGGAATGCCAGGCCATGGGCACCGGAATCGGCACGTTGATGCCGACCATGCCGACCTTGATGCTGCGGGCAAACGCCCGGGCGATGCCGCCGTCACGGGTAAAGCAAGACACGCCGTTGCCGAATTCATGGGCGTTGATCAGTGCCACTGCCGTGGCGAAGTCCGGTACACGGACGATCCCCAGCACCGGGCCGAAAATCTCTTGCTGGTAGATGCTCATCTCGGCGGTGACCTGGTCGAACAGCGTCGCCCCGACAAAGAACCCCTGCTCGGCCCCCGGCACCTTGAAGCCACGGCCATCGACGATCAGGCGCGCGCCTTCGGCCACGCCGGCGTCGATGAAACCTTCCACCTTGGCCTTGTGCTCGGCGGTGACCAGCGGCCCCATGTCGGTGCCGGGCTGCTGGCCGTTACCGATCTTCAACTGGTCAATGCGGGGCAACAGTTTGGCAATCAATTCATCGCCCACATCACCCACCGCCACGGCGATGGAAATCGCCATGCAGCGTTCGCCGGCCGAGCCGTAGGCCGCACCGATCAACGCATCCGCCGCCTGGTCGAGGTCGGCATCGGGCATGACGATCATGTGGTTCTTCGCCCCGCCCAGGGCCTGGACGCGCTTGCCGTGCGCCGTACCCTGCTGGTGGATGTACTCGGCGATGGGCGTGGAGCCGACAAAGGAAATCGCTTCGATGTCCGGGTGCTGCAACAGCGCATCCACCGCCACCTTGTCGCCTTGGACGACGTTGAACACACCGTCCGGCAGGCCGGCTTCCGTCAGCAAGCGGGCCATCAGCAAACTGGCGGAAGGGTCACGCTCCGAAGGCTTGAGGATGAAGCAGTTGCCGGCGACCAGCGCCAGGGGAATCATCCACAACGGCACCATCACCGGGAAGTTGAACGGCGTGACCCCGGCGCAAACGCCCAAAGGCTGGCGCAGGTTCCAGTTGTCGATGCCACCGCCGATGTTGTCGCTGAAATCGGTCTTGAGCAGGTTCGGCGCACCGCAGGCGTACTCGACGATCTCGATGCCACGGGTGACTTCACCGTGAGCGTCGGACAGCACCTTGCCGTGTTCACGACTGATGATCTGCGCCAGTTCGTCGTGGTGACGATCGAGCAGCTCCTTGAACTTGAACATCACCCGCGAACGGCGCAATGACGACTGCTCGGACCAGGCCGGGAACGCCGCCAGCGCCGAAGCCACCGCCGCGTCGACGGTACTCGGTTCGGCCAGGGCCACCCGGGCCTGCACCGCCCCGGTGGCCGGGTTGAAGACCTTGCTGAACCGCGCACCGTCGCTGTCCTGCACTCGACCGTTGATGTAATGGCCTACTACCGGGGCGTCACTCATTGTGCTTGTCTCCGTGCGAAAAGTGGAATTCAGAGGTCGAGCAGCCAGCTGTGCTGCGGGTCGTTATGGAACTGCCAGACCCGCTTCGGGCCGGCCATGACGTTCAGGTAATACGACTCGTACCCGTAGGGCACGCTGACCGGGTGATACCCCTTGGGCACCACCACCAGGTCGCTGTTTTCCACGGCCATGGCCTGGTCGATGCTGCGGTCGTCGGTGTAGACCCGCTGGAATACGAAGCCTTGGGACGGGTTGATCTGGTGGTAATAGGTCTCTTCGAGAAAGCTCTGGTGCGGCAGGTCGTCGGTGTCGTGCTTGTGGGGTGGGTAACTCGACGAATGCCCCGACGGCGTGCGCACTTCCACCACCAGCAGTGAATGGGCCGGTTCGCTGTCCGGCAGAATGTCGCAGACATAGCGGGTGTTGGCGCCCTTGCCGCGCACGCTGCGCTTCATGCTGTCCGGGCGAATCAGCCGTGGGCCGTATTCGTTACCCGCCGAACCCGGCGCGGCACACACTGCGAGCTGCACATCGCTCAGGGCAGTGACCTGGGCCTGGCTGCCGGGCGGTAGGTAAGCGGCATAAGGTGACTTGTCTTCGAACACCGATTGGCGGTCACCGAGGTTGTCCCAATCGAAGGCGCCCTGCCCCGGCGCCTCCCCCTTGAGGCTGATGCGACCACTGAGCAGCACCAGGCACAATTCCTTGTCTGCGGCGGCCACCGGCAGGGTTTCCCCCAGGCTCAGGCGGTAGGCGGTGAACCCGACGTATTCCAGCTCACCCGCTGGCAACTGGACCATGGTTTGGCCGCTGGAATGGCTCTTGATCAACAGGCTCATGCCAGACTCCTTTCTTGCAGCAAGGCACGCAGGGTGTCGTAGCCCTTCTTGGCGTAGGCATAACTCGGCGCTACGGCAGGGTCCTGCTCGGCTTCCACCACCAGCCAGCCTTGATAGTCGGCGGCCAGCAGTACATCGAGCAACGCGGCGAAGTCGATGTCGCCATCCCCCGGCACGGTGAAGGTGCCGTTGATGATGCAGTCGGGGAAGCTCCAGAGGTTATTGCGCGCCAGTTGCACCACCGGTTTGCGCACATCCTTGAAGTGCACATGACACACGCGCTCGATGTGTTTGCGCAGCACCTGCAACGGTTCGCCACCGCCCATGTAGCAGTGGCCCGAGTCGAACAACAGGCCCACTTCGCTGCCGGTCAGGGCCATCAGCTTGTCGATGTCCGCGGGCGATTCGACGTAGGCGCCCATGTGGTGGTGATAGGCCAGGCGCACGCCGTGGGACAAGGTGAAGCGTGCCAGTTCGGTGAGTTTGTCGGCGTAGGCTTGCCAGGCGTCATCCGTATGGAAGCGCGGCCGCTCGACCAATGGAATCCGCTGGCCCTGGATCGAGTCGGCGACTTCGCCGTAGACCAGCACCGTCGCACCGTTCTGCGCCAGCAGCTCGACGTGGCTGGCGATGGCGTCGATTTCCTCCGCCGCCGATCGCCGGGCCAGCCGACTGGAATACCAGCCGGAGACCAGCGCCAGGTCATAGGGCCGCAGCACATCGCCGACGCCCTTGGCGTCCTTGGGGAACTTGCCGTTGAGCTCAAAACCTTCGTAGCCGATTTCCTTGCCTTCGCTCAGCGCCGTACTCAACGGCGTCTCGCCGCCCAACGACGGCAAGTCATCGTTGCTCCAGGAAATCGGGTTGATGCCAATTCGAATAGCGGGCATGGCTGCACCTTTTATTGTTGTCTCTAATGTTCAACCGATCACCTGTGGCGAGGGAGCTTGCTCCCGCTCGGCTGCGAAGCAGTCGCAAACCTATGGATGCGGTTTGCCTGTCGAATCGGGGTGGCTGACGTTGGGACTGCTTCGCAGTCCAGCGGGAGCAAGCTCCCTCGCCACAAAAGCCCTGTCCATCAAGCACGGGCACTGCGCCACGCCTCGATCAATTCCACAAACGTCCCCTGCACCTGCCGGATCAGCGTTTCATCATCGATTTCCCCGGCCAGCCAGGCCCGGCTCGGTTCCTGGAAGATCGTGCGGCCCACGGCGAAACCGCGGCAGGTGGTGCTCTTGCTGGCCTGACGAAACCCTTCGGCCAACGCGGCGGCCGGGGCATTGAGGCCCAGCAGCACCACGCCACGGCAATATGGGTCGCGCTGTTGGATCAGCTCATCGAGCTGCTGCCATTCATCCGCGCCCTGGGCTTCGATCTTCCACCACGCCGGGAAGATGCCCAGGTTGTAGAGGCGCTTGAGGGCGCGATAAAGCACGTCCGGGTGCGGTGACGGATGATCCTTGGGCGGAATGACTTCCAGCAGCAATTCATGGCCGCTGACTTGGGAGGCCTTGTACAACCCCATCAGTTGCGCCTCTTGCTCCAGGCGCAGCAGCGGTTCGTCGTCAGGGTGAAATTGCACCAGGCACTTGATGATCTGCTCCTGTGGCCAGGCGATCAGGTTGCTGCCGATGGAGCGCCCGTGCTCGAACACCAGTGGCCGCGAACCTTGCACTTCCACCGGCCGCGCCACCCACCAACCACGTCCGGTGGCCGCGTTCAGCGAATCCTGGCCGAAGCGCTGGTCGGCCAGCAGACCGACGTCGGCCTCGATGCCCTGGCGCCGCAAGTCAGCTTCGACCCGCGCCACCGCCTGGATGAACAACTGCTTGAGTTCGCCGATGCTGCTCAACTCGCGGCCGCCCTTCTGGGCCAGTTCCACCAGTTGCCCGCGATGGTCGAAGGCGAAGATGAACAGCTGTTTCCAGGTCTTGCGGGGCACGCTGACCTGGTGCAGCCGTTGCAGCACGACATCCTGGTCCGGCCGAGTGATCGGCACCGGGCTCTTGAATAAATAGTCGAGTTCGGCCCGGGTCGGCATCGCCGGGGCGCAGGCGTGGCGCGACACCACCAGCCCCCCGCAGGCATTGGCCAACTGGCAGCAGCGTTCATCGCTGGCATCCTCCAGCCAGCCGGCGAGAAATCCCGACATGAACGCATCGCCGGCACCCAGTACATTCAAGACTTCGACCCGTACGCCAGGGTATATGGCCCCCTCTTCGAGGCGGGCCGGGATGGCGCCATGGATCACCGTGCAACCTTGCGGGCCGAGCTTGACCACCAGGGTCGCCGCCGTCAGCGAACGCACGGTGCGCAGGGCCGTCAGCAGGTCTTCGCTGCCGCCAGCGATGAGAAATTCTTCTTCGGTGCCGACGATCAGGTCGAAACGCGGCAGGATACTCTGCACGTGCTGGCTGACTTTCTGGTCGGCCACAAACCGCGTTTCTCCATCGGCCTTGCCCGCCAGGCCCCAAAGCACCGGCCGATAATCAATGTCGAGGACGCGCTTGACCTGATGTTTTTGCGCATAGTCCAGCGCCTGGATACTGGCTTTGTAGACGCCGTCGGTGGAGAAATGCGTGCCGGTGATCAACAAGGCCTTGCTGGAAGCAATGAAGGTTTCGTCGATGTCTTCGGCGCGCAGCGCCATGTCGGCGCAGTTTTCCCGGTAGAACACCAGGGGAAAGGTTTCCCGGTCCTTGATCCCGAGCAGGACCATGGCCGTCAGGCGTTCGGGATCGACCTTGATGCCACTGACATCGCAGCCTTCGCGGGCCAGGGACTCCACCAGAAAGCGGCCCATGTGATCGTCCCCGACCCGGCTCAGCATCGCCGACCTGAGCCCCAGGCGCGCCGTGCCGAAGGCGATGTTGGCCGAGGAACCGCCCAGGTACTTGGCGAAGCTCGAAACATCTTCCAGGCGCGCGCCGATTTGCTGCGCGTAGAGGTCGACGCCCAGGCGTCCCAGGCAGATCACATCCAATTGACGCCCACTGGCAAAACGAGTCTGGCCCATGCTGGCTCCTGTTATTTTTATCAGCCTGCGCTTGTCGCCGACACCGGCGCCAACGCTGTTGGTGAATGCAGACTAAAACGAGCAGTGCGCAATAATCAATAATTATTCTATAAATTTTTTACGTGGAATATTTTTTCCAATACGCTATGGCCGAAGCCAACCAGACGCAGTGCATCGTTTCAGCACCTGCTGCAACATTTGTCCGCCCATGATTTTCCCTGCGCCTACGCTGTAGACTGCGACCAGCCAACCTATTGTCGAGGGCCGGCCTTTTTTCGGGCCGCCCTATAAGAACAAGCCAGAAGGATTTTCTATGACCCGCCCCGATGATCTGCCGGCGCCGTCCGAGAGCGCGTCCGAACCCGCCCTCCCGAGCCCACCGATCAATGCCGAGCGCCTGCTGCAACTGATCACCGACGAATACGAAAGCCTGCCGCGCCAGCTCAAACGCATTGCCAGCTACATGAGCCAACAGAGCGACCGGATCATGGTCGACCGCATCAGCGACATCGCCCGGGAATGCGAAGTGCACCCCTCGGCCATCGTCAGGTTCTCCCAGCGCTTCGGCTTCAGCGGCTTCAGTGAAATGCAGGCGTTGTTCCGCGAGGCCTACACCCACAAGACCACCCCGGTACAGAACTACCAGCAGCGCATCCGCAGCATGATCGCCAACAAGTCGCAGAAAGCCAGCGGCGGCGACCTGGCCCGCGAGTGCGTCAATGCAACCCTGTCGGGCATCGAGCGCCTGGGACTGGAGCTGGACGACCAGGCGTTCGAAAAGGCCGTGGACCTGGTGGTCAACGCCGACAACATCTATGTGGTGGGCGTGCGCCGCTCGTTCGCGGTCGCCGACTACCTGGTCTACAACCTGCAACACACCAACAAGCGCATTCACCTGGTGTCCGGCCTGGGGGGCAGTTACCGCGAGCAGATGCGCAGCGTGCGGGCCAACGACCTGGTGATTGCCATCAGCTTTACGCCCTACGGCAAGGAAACCCAGCACTGCCTGCGCATTGCCCAGCATCACCAGGCCAAGACCCTGATCATCACCGACAGCAACCTCTCGCCCCTGGCCAAGCGGGCCAACGCGGTGCTGCTGGTGAACGAAGGCAGTTCGTTCGCCTTCCGTTCGTTGAGCGCCACGTTGTGCCTGTGCCAGGCGTTGTTCATCGCCGTGGCTTATCGGCTGGAACTCAAAGTCGATGAAATCCATGAACAGGTCGGGTTCGAGGATTAACCCCCGTTCCCATGAATCGCTGAAGGAGAAACCATGAAACTGATCGGCATGCTGGACTCGCCCTACGTACGACGCGTCGCTATTTCCGCCAAGTGCCTGGGGGTTGCCCTGGAGCACGAGTCGGTTTCGGTGTTCAGGCATTTCGAACAATTCCAACGCATCAACCCGACGGTCAAAGCCCCTTCCCTGGTGCTGGACGACGGCACCGTGCTGATGGACTCCACGTTGATCATTGACTACCTGGAGGCCTTGGCCGCGCCTGGGAAAAGCTTGATGCCGGCCGACATTGGGCAACGAGTGCGCTCACTGCGCCTGCTCGGCCTGGCCTTGGCGGCGTGCGAGAAATCGGTGCAGATTTACTATGAGCGCAACCTGCGGCCGGCGGAAATTCAGCATGCGCCGTGGGTTGAACGGGTGGAAGGCCAACTGGCGGCGGCCTATGGAATGCTGGAGCAGGAACTGGAGAAACAACCGTTGAGTACCGACGGCTCGATTGATCAGGCCGGCATCACGGTGGCAGTGGCGTGGAGTTTCACCAACCTCGTGGTGCCGGACCAGGTGCAGGGCAAGGCTTTCCCGTTGATCAGCGCGTTTACGGCCTATGCCGAAGGGCTGGAGGCGTTTGTCAGCACGCCGATGGAATAACGGACGAGCGCGACTTGTGTGGGAGCGGGCTTGCTCGCGAAGGCGGTAGCACATTCAACATCACCGTCTCAGATGGACCGCTTTCGCGAGCAAGCCCGCTCCCACAGGGGATTTGGGGTGAAGGCCAGATTTGTGAACATCCAGAACAGTGTGGGAGCTGAGCTTGCTCGCGATAGCGGTGGGTCAGCTTGCATGGATGCTGAATGTGCCGTCGTCATCGCGAGCAAGCTCGGCTCCCACAGGGTTCACTACAAATCTCCGTAGGTAGAGAAGGCTTATTCTCAGGCCAGTTCCACTTCCTTTGTTTCAACGGCCTTCGGCGCCACCTCGAAGCGATCTTCCAAGAACGGCGTGATGTCCAGCGGCAAGGGCTCATTGTTCACCAGTTTGTCCAGCAACACGCCTGTGATGGCCGAGGTGAGGATGCCGGTGCGGAAATGCCCGCAGGCGTTGAGATAGCCCTGCACCCCGCGCATCGGCCCCAGGATCGGCAGTTCATCGGGCGACCCCGGGCGCAGGCCGGCCCAGGTGCGTTTCAGGTTGATGTCGAGCAATTGCGGAATGCAGCGCACCGCGCCTTGCACCAGCCCTTCGATCTCCGGATAAGTCGTGGTCACGTCGAAGCCTTTGTCTTCGGTGGTGCTGCCGATGAGGATTTCACCGTTGTCTTTCTGCGCCACGTAGCAGTCGCTGGTGGTCAGGCAGCCGTTGAGGATTTTCGGCATGCGCTCGGTCAGCAGGATCTGGCCCTTGACCGGCTTGACCGGAATCCGCACGCCAGTGGCCTGCTCGCTCAGGTCCGCCGCCCAGGCGCCGGCCGCGTTGATCAGGGTCCGGCAATGGAAAGTCCCCGCCTCGGCGGTTTGCACCCCGGTCACCCGCGTGCCGCTGCGCAACACCTCGGTCACGCTGGTGTTGAAGAACATATCGACGCCGTTCTGCCGGGCGCCTTCGGTGTAGGCGTCGGCCAGGCGGAACGGGCTGACCTGGTGGTCGCAGAGAAACTCCAGCGCGCCCAAGGCTTCATGGCTGACATTCGGCTCCGACTCGCGCAAGGCCGCCTGGTCAAGCCAGCGCACCTGGTCTGCCAGGTGGGGAATGCACGCGACGATATGCTCGGCGTACAAACGGTCTTCGTCGTCGTAGATCACGAACTTGAGCCCGGTCTCCTCGAACTTGAAATCCATGCCGTGGCGGTCGATCAATTCGCGGTGCAACTGCGGATACATCGCGTTGGACTGCAAGGCGAAATCGAAGAACGACTGCGGCAGGATGTGCGGCGTGCTGGCATCCACCGCCACGGCGGCGCCCTGGGTCTGGCGCTTGCGATTGGCCGACATCATGCGAAAGAAGATCACCCCGCACCCCAGGCCCACCGATTCACCGATGGCCCATAGCCCACCCGCCGAGGCGCGGGTCGCGTTGCCGGGACGCTTGGCGTCGATCAGGGCGATCTTCAGGTGTTTGCGCTTGGACAGTTGATAGGCGCACGAGGCCCCGATCACACCGCCACCGGCGATGACCACGTCATAGTCCTTAATCATGGGAAACGGCCTCCGTGCCGACGTTCTGGAACGCTGAAAAGGGAATCGGATCGATGGGGAAACGCGGCCGCAGCCAACCCACGTCGGCGCGCCCGGTGGCTTCGCGCAAGCGGTCGCTGCAGTAGCCGACGCACATCCGCCCCTGGCAATCGCCCATGCTCACGCGGGTGCGCATCTTCAGGCTGGCCATGTCTTGCACGCCTTGCTCCAGCGCCCGGTCGATGTCGGCGCGGGTGGCGTGCTCGCAACGGCAGATCACCGTGTCGGCGGCCGGCAATGCGGTCTGCCCGGCACCACGCTGGGTGTAGCGATCCACGGCGGCGCGAAAGCGAATGATCCGCTGCAGTTGCGCCTGGTAGCGCTCGCGGTGGGCCAGGGCCGTGGACGGATCCAGCACATTGCGTTGCATGAGGATCGACAACGCCGCGATGCGCCCGCTGAGCATGGCCGCTTCACCGCCACGGATCCCGCCCATGTCGCCGGCCAGGTGAATGTGCGCTTCACTGCTTTGTTGCCAGGCATCGGACACGGCCCGCAAATAGCCGTCCTCGCTGAAACCGTGCTCCAGGCCCATCTGCTGGCTCAATTGCGTGCGCGGGATAAACCCGTAGCCAACCGCCAGGGTCTGGGCCGGCACCTGTTCAGCGCGTTTGAGGTCGGGTTCCCAAGTCGCGGAATAAGGCGCGACGGTGACGTGGCTCAACTCACCCTCGCCGTCCGCCTGCACCACGCCCCAGCCATAGCGCACAGGAATGCCCTTGAGCTTGAGGTAGGTCAACATGCTCAGGCCGTCGAGGAACAGTTGCGGCTTGTTCAGCAACGCCAGGCTTTCCTTGGCGATCCGGCCGAACGCACAGGCTTCGAAGACACCCGCCACCGCCACGCCCGAAGCGTGCAGCTGGCAGGCCACCAGCGGCAGCAACGGCCCCGTGCCGGCGATCACCACCGGGCTCGGCGGCTTGACCACGCCGCTCTTGATCTGCAATTGCAGGCCGCCGAGCATCATCACCCCCGGCAGCGTCCAGCCAGGAAACGGCACGCTGCGTTCGTGACAACCGGCCGCCAGAACCAGATGGGAATAGGCGACCTCGCCCAGGCGCTCGTCGGCATCCAGCAGCATCAGCGCGCGGAAGCCTTCGGCACCGATGACACGGTTGCCCAAGCGCACGTCGATCAACCCGGCGTGGCGCTGGTATTCTCCGTGGAGTTTTTCCAGGGCTTCGCTGTAGCGCGGCCCCAGGTAATCCAGGCTGACGCCATCGCGCAACGGCCCGCGGTACACCACGCCACCGAGGCGCGGCGCTTCTTCGAGCACGGTGCAACGCACCCCGTGGGTGGCCAGCTCGATGGCCGCCGCCATGCCCGCCGGCCCACCGCCGACAATCACCGGATCAAGGCTCATGGCGCCTCCGTTTCGGTCATGCGGTTGGCCCGGGTTTCGATCTGCATGCCCGGGCGTACCAGGGTCTGGCAGGCGCGGCGCTTGTGGCGACCGTCGATCTTGACCAGGCAGCACTGGCACACGCCCATGCCGCAGTAGGCGCCGCTGATCTGGTCGTGGTCGTTGCGGGCGACCTGGCGTTGGCCCAGGGACTGGATAACGGTGAGGACGGTTTCCCCGTGGGCGGCGTTGACGACTTGCCCGTCCAGGCGCACCGTCATGTCGGTGCGGGTCAACGGCTGGATATCGAATGTTCGGTGTAGAACGTCTTGAGGTTGCATCATGCTGCTCTTCCTTGAAGATTCAGTGAGGTTTCGGCTCCTTGCGGCACACATCCACCGGTTCGCGTCGGCCCCCGGCAACAGCGCACCGAAGTGGGGCAACAGACGCGACATGATAGTGCGCACGAAATTCATGTTAGGGATAATTTGTGACCAAGTGTTGATCCAGGCCAGCGAATCGGTGTGCCGGTCCATGAACTTTTTTTCAGAAAGCCGACAGGTAATTTTTGGCAGAATGCTGCGTAATCGCTCCAACTTCCCCACACGGTACCGCCCATGAACCGCATCCTGACCATCGAAGACGACGCCGTGACCGCCCGTGAAATCGTTGCCGAGCTGACCCGCAACGGCCTGGACGTCGATTGGGTCGACAACGGCCGCGAAGGCCTGGAACGGGCGGTCAGCGGCGACTACGACCTGATCACCCTCGACCGCATGCTGCCTGAGCTCGACGGCCTGGTGATCGTCACCACCCTGCGGACCATGGGCGTGGCCACGCCAATCCTGATGATCAGTGCCCTTTCCGATGTGGACGAACGCGTGCGTGGCCTGCGGGCCGGCGGCGACGATTACCTGACCAAGCCGTTCGCCACCGACGAAATGGCCGCCCGGGTCGAAGTGCTGCTACGGCGCAACAACGGCACCCGCGAGCCGGAAACCGCGCTGCGGGTGGCCGACCTGGAACTGAACCTGATCAGCCGCGAGGCCAGCCGCAACGGGCAACTGCTGAGCCTGTTGCCCACCGAATACAAGCTGCTGGAATTCCTGATGCGCAACAGCGGGCAGATCCTCTCGCGCATGATGATTTTCGAGGAAGTCTGGGGCTATCACTTCGACCCCGGCACCAACCTGATCGACGTCCACATTGGCCGCCTGCGCAAGAAAATCGACCCACCGGGCCTGGAACCGCTGATTCGCACGGTACGGGGTTCCGGCTATGTCATTGCTGAACCCCGCTAAGGGCTGGCGCTCCTCCAGCAGCCGCCTGCTGGCGCTGTACAGTTCGCTGTTCGTGATCTGGAGCGCGATCCTGATGGGGGTGATGTATTACGAAGTGTTTGGCTACCTCGACAGCCTGGCCAAGCACTCCCTGATGCAGCGCCAGCACCTGTTCGCCCGGATCCACGGCGACCAACTGGAAGATGCGCTCATGGCCAGCCTGACACTGGACGAGCGCGGCGTCGACGCCTACGGTCTGTTCGATCCGCAATTGCGCCATTTGAGCGGGCCGATCCTGCGCGTGCCCGCCGACCTGCCGCTGGACGGCAAGATCCACATGCTCGGCGGCTGCGTGGACTCCGATGAACCGGGTGTGCCTTCCGACAGTTGCGACGCGGTGGCGACCCGGACCCAGGACGGCCGCTGGCTGGTGCTCGCCCGGGACAATGGTTCGCTGTTCGCGGTGACGCGGATCATCTTGCACGCGCTGTTCTGGGGGGTATCACTGACCATCCTGCCGGGCATCGCTGGCTGGCACCTGTTGCGCCGCCGACCGCTGCGTCGGATTCGCCAGTTGCAGGCCAGCGCCGAAGCCATCGTCGCCGGTGACCTGACCCATCGCCTGCCGCTGTCGAGCCGACGCGATGAACTGGACATGCTGGCGGCGATCGTCAATGCCATGCTCGAGCGCATCGAACGCTTGATGAATGAGGTCAAGGGCGTGTGCGACAACATCGCCCATGACCTGCGCACCCCGCTGACGCGCCTGCGTGCCCAGCTTTATCGCATCCAGCAGCAAGCGCCGGACGGCTCCGACGAGGCCCTGCAGATGGACCAGGTGCTTGCCGAGACCGACACCCTGATGGCGCGGTTTCGCGGTTTGTTGCGGATTTCCGAACTGGAAGACCAGCA
Organism: Pseudomonas sp. FSO-7; assembly: GCF_059579345.1. NCBI lineage: Bacteria > Pseudomonadati > Pseudomonadota > Gammaproteobacteria > Pseudomonadales > Pseudomonadaceae > Pseudomonas > Pseudomonas sp. FSO-7. The sequence continues at coordinate 4,144,313 of NZ_CM184193.1, forward strand.
ACGGCGCTCGGGCTTCGTGCGCCTCGATCCGTTGCAGTTATTGCAGGAGCTGCATGACTTTTACCTGCCCCTGGCCGAGGAAGGCGAACTGACCTTCATCCTGGAAGCACCCGACACCCTGCCCCTGCTCAACGGCGACCGGGCCTTGCTGTTCGAGGCCGTGTCGAACCTGCTGAGCAATTCCATCAAGTTCACTCCGCCGGGGGGCACCGTGATCCTGCGTGGGGTCGATCAGGGCGACAGCACGCGCATCGAAGTCCTCGACTCCGGCCCGGGCATCCCCGAGGCGGAGCGCAAGGCCGTGTTCCGCCGTTTCTATCGCGCCGAAGGCAGCAGCCAGCACGGTGGATTCGGCCTGGGCCTGTCGATCGTCGCGGCGATCGTCAATCTGCATGGGTTCACGTTGGAGGTGGGCAGCAGCGAACACGGCGGCGCGCGGTTGGTGCTCGATTGCCGGGGGACGTTGTTGTAGGGAAACCGCACCTGTGTTGCTGCCGGGAACCGCCTCTGCACTGCTGAGGTAAAACTGCACCGGCAGTGCGGTAGGAAAACTGCATTTGTGGCGAGGGAGCTTGTTCCCGCTCGGCTGCGAAGCAGTCGCAAAACCGGTGGACATGGTTTGGTTGGCGTGCGCGTCCGGCAGTTTTTGGGGTCGCTACGCGACCCAGCGGGAGCAAGCTCCCTCGCCACAGGGTGTGGTGTGCTTGATCTTTATCTATCAGGCATCACTGCGATGCAGCGGGGTGTTATGCAGCTCATAGCGCAACTCATCGATCAACTTGGCGATGCTGTCTTCCGAGCGGACGCTGTCGAGACTCATGCCGCTCACCACCAGGTCCACCTCACCGCTTTCACGGTGATACAGGCGCACGGTGAGGGTACCGTCGCCATTGAGGCTGCATTCGCAGGCCAGCGGCGTAAAGCTTTCTTCGAGGCGGGCACGCAACGGGGCCAGATGGGTCATACGATGCACCTCAGCCCCGAGAGGATAAATGAACGATGGACAGCGCCGACCTCTTGGTCTGCGTAGATATCCTGTCGCGCTCGTATCGGCTTCGTTCACAGCACATTGTGGCATATTCCTTGAGTATTTCGTGAGGGACGCGACATCACGGACGATATCGCACCCTGACAGCCTAAGGAACCGCTCCCCCATACAAAACCCGAATTTGCACCAACGCACCCGGTGCATTTGCACTGGCTATCATGGTGCCTTCATCCGCCATTCATTGGCGAACAACCCCCGCGCCCGCGCCCAGACAATCGCCTCGCTGCGGCTATGGACATCCAGTTTCGAATACAGGGTCGCCACGTGATTGCGCACGGTATTGGGCGCAAGCTTCAGCCGTGCGGCGATTTCCTTGTCGGCCAGGCCTTCGCAAATAAGCCCCAGCACGTCCCGCTCCCGGGCCGTCAGTTCGGTGAATGACACACTGGGCGCCTGGGCGTTGATGCTTTTCACGTTAGCCAATTTTTCAATCAGGGTCCGGCTGAACCAGGACGCGTCTTTCATCACCTCTTCGATCGCCGCCACCAGCTCCAGCTCCGAGCGCTTGCGTTCGGTGATGTTCATCAGCACCAGCAGGTAACAGGGCTTGTCCTGAATGAGCACCGTGTCGGCGGCGACCTCACAGTCGATGAGTTCGCCGCCCTTCTTATGCACCTTGACGTCGATACGTGAGACTGCGGCAGCCTTTTCCAGCCGGGCAAACAGCGCGGCGCCGGCGTTCTTGTCGAGAAAGCCGATTTCCTCCACGGTTTTACCCAGCAACTCTTCGCTGGCGTAACCGGTGGTCTGGAGAAACGCTTCGTTGATTTCCAGCAATTGTTGTTCGGCGCTGCACACCAGGGTGGGCACGGGCGACAGGCGGAACGACTTGGCAAAGCGCTCCTCGCTCTGGCGCAGCGCCGTTTCTGCCTTGCGGCGCGGCTCCATGTCCATGAAGGAAAACAGCATGCATTCTTCATCATGCAAGTCCAGGGGCTGGCCGGCGACGATGACCTGCTTGATGGTGCCATCGGGCAACTTCAACTCGGCCTGCATTTGCGGAATGGTCGCGCCCTGCCCCAGCCGCTCGATGGCCAGGTCGCGTTTTTCGGCGGCTTCGAGTACATCCAGTTCATACACCGAACGCCCGATCACCTGTTCGCGGCTGTAGCCGGTCATCTCCAGGAACCCCGGATTGACCTTGATGTAGCGCAGGTCGCTGAGGCGGCAGATCACCGCCGGCGCCGGGTTGGCCCCGAAGGTTTTCTCGAAGCGCTGCTCGGCACTGGCCCATTCGGTGGCATCGCTGAGGATCAACACGAGCAATTCCGGCTCGCCGTTGCGGTCGGCCAGGACCATGCTGCGGATCCGGTGCACCCAGGTGCGATCCGGGTCGGCCTGGGGCGTGACCTCCACCAGCACATCGCTGAACTCATCGCCACGGGCAACCCGGGCGATGGGGTAGTTGTCTTCGGTCAGCGGATGGTTGTTGCGATAACGCAGATTGAAGCGCCGGGCGTATTGCCGGGCCGTGGTGCCCAGCTCACTGAGGTCCTTGACCCCGTGCATGGTCAAGGCCGCTGCGTTGGCCCAGGCAATGGTCTGGTCGACCTCGATCAACATCACCCCGTCGGACAGTCCGGCAATGATCTGCAGCAATTGGCGACGGTTGGTATCGGTGGTCGGGACTTGCTGATTCATTGGGTCTCCATGTGGTCAGTAGGGTTCAAGCATGGATGCGTTGAAAGTTACGACCACCTGGATTTGCAATAGTGCATCGTGCCTTCACGCCGCCATGCGCCCCTCGGCAATCGCCTGGGAGGCAGCCAGCATCGCCCGCAGCAGCACCGCGCAGCCGGCGGCGAGGTCATCCGGGGCGGCGTTTTCGATTTCGTTGTGGCTGATGCCGCCTTCGCAGGGCACGAAGATCATCCCGGCCGGGCCGAGTTCGGCGAGGAAGATCGCGTCATGGCCAGCCCCGCTGACGATGTCCAGGTGGGACAAGCCCAACCCTTGGGCCGCGCCGCGTACGGCGTCGACGCAGCCCTGGTCGAAATACAGCGGCGGGAAGTCGGCGGTGGGTTTCAAATCGAAGGTCAGACCATGCTGGCGGCAGGTGTCTTCGATCACTTGCTTGACCTCGGCGATCATCGAATCCAGGCGCGCCGGTTCCAGGTGACGGAAATCCAGGGTCATGCGCACTTCGCCGGGGATGACGTTGCGCGAGCCCGGATAGGCTTGCAGGCAACCGACCGTGCCGCAGGCATGGGGCTGATGACCGAGGGCGGCGCGGTTGACGGCGCCGACAATGATCGAGGCGCCCACCAGGGCATCCTTGCGCAGGTGCATCGGGGTCGGGCCGGCGTGGGCTTCCACACCGCGCAAGGTCAGGTCGAACCACTTCTGCCCCAGGGCGCCCATCACCACGCCGATGGTCTTGCCCTCGTCTTCGAGGATCGGCCCCTGCTCGATGTGCGCCTCGAAATACGCCCCCACCGGATGCCCACTGACCGGGCGCGGGCCAGCATAGCCGATGGCGTTGAGGGCCTGGCCCACGCTGATGCCCTCGGCGTCGGTCTTGGCGAGGGTTTCTTCGAGGGTGAATTTTTCGGCGAACACCCCGGAGCCCATCATGCACGGGGCGAAGCGCGAGCCTTCTTCGTTGGTCCAGACCACCACCTCCAACGGTGCTTCGGTTTCGATGTTCAGGTCGTTGAGGGTGCGCAGCACCTCCAGCCCGGACAGTACGCCAAAGCAGCCGTCGAACTTGCCACCGGTGGGTTGGGTGTCGATGTGGCTGCCGGTCATGACCGGTGGCAGGTTCGGATTGCGCCCTGGCCGCCGGGCGAAGATATTGCCCACCCCATCGATGCTGACGGTGCAGCCCGCCGCCTGGGTCCATTGCACGAACAAGTCGCGGGCCTGGCGGTCGAGGTCGGTCAGGGCCAGCCGGCACACCCCCCCCTTGACCGTGGCTCCGAGCTGGGCCAGGTCCATGAGCGATTGCCACAGGCGGTCGCGGTTGATGTGCTGATGGGTGGATTGCAGGACATCGAGGGCTGCGTTCATGGGGATCTCCTTCAGGCAGTTATCTCATTTCGACGCGGTCCGGTGTGGGAGCGGGCTTGCTCGCGAAAGCGTTGTATCAGCCAGCATTGATGTTGATTGACCCACCGCCTTCGCGAGCAAGCCCGCTCCCACAGGAACCGCATTCATCTGTTACTGCAGCGGTGACTTGACGACCGCCGGACTGGCCCCCTGCAGGCTGCACAACCCGTAGTAAATCACCCCACCCAGCGCCGAGCCGGTGAACCAGCCATAGCTGTAGAACCAACTGAACGCATCGCTGCCCAGGGACAACAGCGTCAGCACCACCGGCACGCCAAAAGCGATGAAGCCGTTCCAGTTCCAGGCCGGGTAAATGTCGTCGCGGTACAACCCGGCCAGGTCCAGTTGCTGTTTCTTGATCAGGAAATAATCCACCACCATGATCCCAGCAATCGGCCCCAGCAGGCTTGAATAACCCAGCAGCCAGTTGGAATAGACCGACTCGAGGCTGACCTCGGAGACGATCAGGCCGAGCTTCTTCAACAACTCGTGGGCCATCAGCGCCAGTCCCACCAAACCGGTGAGCATCACGGCCTTGGTGCGGCCGATCAGTTTCGGCGCCAGGTTCTGGAAGTCGTTAGTGGGCGAAACGATGTTGGCGGCGGTGTTGGTCGAGAGCGTGGCGACGATGATCAGCACCATGGCCAGCGCCACCCACACCGGGCTCTGGATGTGCCCGATCAAGGTCACCGGGTCGGAAACGGTCACCCCCACCAGTTTTTCCGAGGCGGCGGTCATGACCACGCCGAGGGAGGCGAACAGGAACATGGTCAACGGCAGGCCAATGATCTGTCCGACTATCTGGTCTTTCTGGCTCTTGGCATAACGGCTGAAGTCCGGAATGTTCAACGACAAGGTGGCCCAGAAACCGACCATGGCCGTCAGCCCGGCAAGGAAGTAGCCAGTCACGCTGGCGCCCTCGGGGCGTTTGGCCGGGACCGCCATCAGCTCAGTCAGCGAGACGTTGGGCAACGCCCACACCAACAGGCCAACGCCCACCAGCACCAGCAGCGGCGCGGACAAGGTTTCCAGCCACTTGATCGACTCGGCACCGCGCAACACCACCCACAGGTTCATGACCCAGAACACCATGAAACCGATCACTTCGCCGGTGCCACCCAGGCTCTTCCAGCCGTCGAACACCGAGCCGAGAAACAGGTGGATCGCCAGCCCACCGAACATCGTCTGGATCCCGAACCAACCGCACGCCACCAGGGCGCGGATCAGGCAGGGCACGTTGGAGCCGATGACGCCAAAGGACGAGCGCAACAGCACCGGAAACGGAATGCCGTACTTGGTCCCGGCAAAGGCATTCAGGGTCAGGGGGATCAGCACGATGATGTTGGCGAACAGAATCGCCAGCAGCGCCTCGCCCACCGTCAAGCCGAAATAGGCGGTGAGCACGCCGCCGAGGGTGTAGGTCGGCACGCAGATCGCCATGCCCACCCACAATGCGGTGATGTGCCATTTGTTCCAGGTTCGCTCGTTCACCTTGGTCGGCGCGATGTCGTGGTTATAACGGGGGCTGTCGAGGACGTCGCTGCCGGCTTCAAGCTCGAACAATCCGTCGCGCTCGGTCACTGTTGATCTGGTCATGTCCGCTCCACTGTTTTCATTATTTTTGCTCATCGACAGGCGATGGCCGGAGTACTTGCACGCATGCCACCGACCACCCCGCCAGACCCACGACGGCACTCAATAACCGTGCCGGATAATGCGCCGAGCTGACCGGATGATCGATATAACCCTTTCAACCTTTTGATGTTTAACGTTTTAAAGCCACGTGATTGCCTTGTTTCACTCCCTGCTTACCGCCCTTGAGGCTAGATGACCTTCACGCCTTGTCGAGGGGGAGATTCAAAGTGGTGCACCCCGGATCAACGCGAGGTGTCTAGACCGCACTTCCAACACTTTCAAGCCGCTGATTTACCATGACAAATCTCGCTCAAATAACGATCCTGTCAAGTGCGTCAAAATGGTGAGCAGGCTCACCATTTTGGTGAATTAATAAATTAATTGTTTAACTTCAATAGTTTAATTAACGCATAAGCTTATAAAAAATAATCTTGCTCATTTCAATAACTCCAGCTAGCGTCTAATCCTGACAGTCGTGACAAGAATATAAACCGCCACGACTTTACCCACCGTGATGGATAAAACATAAAGAACCGGCAACAGCCGGTCATGCCTGCGAGGAACTCGGAATGTCTCTGTTGATCCGTGGCGCCACCGTTATTACCCATGATGAAAGTTATCGCGCCGATGTGTTTTGCGCCGACGGCGTGATCAAGGCCATTGGTGACAACCTGGATGTTCCGACCGCTGCCGAAGTGCTCGATGGCAGCGGTCAATACCTGATGCCCGGCGGTATCGATCCCCATACGCACATGCAGTTGCCGTTCATGGGCACCGTCGCCAGTGAAGACTTCTTCAGCGGCACGGCGGCGGGCCTCGCCGGGGGCACCACGTCAATCATCGACTTCGTGATTCCCAACCCTCAGCAGTCGCTGATGGAAGCCTTCCGTCAATGGCGGGGCTGGGCCGAGAAAAGCGCCAGCGACTACGGTTTCCACGTAGCGATCACCTGGTGGAGCGAACAGGTCCGCGAAGAAATGGCCGAGCTGGTCAGCCATCACGGGGTGAACAGCTTCAAGCATTTCATGGCCTACAAGAACGCGATCATGGCCGCCGACGACACCTTGGTCGCGAGCTTCGAGCGCTGCCTGGAATTGGGCGCGGTGCCCACCGTGCACGCCGAGAACGGCGAACTGGTCTACCACCTGCAACGCAAGCTGCTGGCCCAGGGCATCACCGGGCCGGAAGCCCATCCACTGTCGCGGCCCTCGCAAGTGGAAGGCGAAGCCGCGAGCCGCGCCATCCGCATCGCCGAAACCCTGGGCACGCCGCTGTACCTGGTGCACGTGTCCACCAAAGAAGCCCTGGACGAAATCACCTACGCCCGCAGCAAGGGCCAACCGGTCTACGGTGAAGTGCTGGCCGGGCACCTGCTGCTGGACGACAGCGTCTATCGCCACCCGGACTGGCAGACCGCCGCCGGCTACGTGATGAGCCCGCCCTTCCGCCCACGCGGGCATCAGGAAGCCCTCTGGCACGGCTTGCAGTCTGGCAACCTGCACACCACCGCCACCGACCACTGCTGTTTCTGCGCCGAACAGAAAGCCGCCGGGCGTGATGACTTCAGCAAGATCCCCAACGGCACCGCCGGGATCGAAGACCGCATGGCCGTGCTCTGGGACGAAGGGGTCAACAGCGGCAAATTGTCGATGCAAGACTTCGTCGCCCTCACCTCCACCAACACCGCGAAGATCTTCAACCTCTACCCACGCAAGGGCGCGATCCGCGTCGGCGCCGACGCGGACCTGGTGCTCTGGGATCCCCAGGGCAGCCGCACGATCTCAGCCAAGACCCACCACCAGCAGGTGGACTTCAACATCTTCGAAGGCAAGACCGTGCGCGGCGTGCCCAGCCACACCATCAGCCAGGGTCGGCTGGTGTGGGCCGACGGCGACCTGCGCGCCGAGCGCGGTGCCGGGCGCTACATCGAACGGCCGGCGTACCCGGCGGTGTTTGATTTGCTGAGTAAGCGGGCGGAGCTACAGCGCCCGATTGCAGTGGAGCGCTGACCCCAGGCCTTCGGCCTATCGCGAGCAAGCTCGCTCCCACACTGGGTTTTGGGTGAATGCAAAATCCATGTGCACAGCAGATCCCCTGTGGGAGCGAGCCTGCTCGCGATGAGGCCAGCCCAGACACCGAAAAACCACTGCCCACCAGAGGCAGCACCTCAAACACCGTGAGGCCCATTCCCATGATCCAGCCCTTGAGTCACCTCCCCCATTCCCAGGAAGACCCGGCCACCCTCGCCGCCCGCTTCAGCGACCTGGCGCCGCCGCTCAACGCGCGCCAGGCCCACCTGGAAGCCTCCCGCTGCCTGTATTGCTACGACGCGCCCTGCGTGAACGCCTGCCCGAGCGAGATCGATATTCCTTCGTTCATTCGCAACATCCATCAGGACAACGTCCAAGGCGCGGCGCAGAAAATCCTCTCGGCCAACATCCTCGGCGGCAGTTGCGCCCGGGTCTGCCCCACTGAGGTCCTGTGCCAGCAAGCCTGCGTGCGCAACAACGCCCATGAATGCGCGCCGGTGCTGATCGGCTCGCTGCAACGCTACGCGGTGGACAACGCCCACTTCAGCGAACACCCGTTCCAACGGGCCGCCGCCACCGGCAAGCGCATCGCCGTGGTCGGGGCCGGGCCAGCGGGGTTGTCGTGTGCGCACCGCAGCGCGATGCACGGCCATGACGTGGTGATTTTCGAAGCCCGGGACAAGGCCGGCGGCCTCAACGAATACGGGATCGCCAAGTACAAACTGGTGGACGATTACGCCCAACGTGAACTGGATTTCCTGCTGGGCATCGGCGGCATCGAAATCCGCCATGGCCAGAAACTCGGTGAGAACCTGAGCCTGAGCGACCTGCATCAGCAATTCGACGCGGTGTTCCTCGGCCTCGGCCTGGCCGCCAGCAAACAACTGGGCCTGAGCGACGAACAGGCACCGGGGCTGCTGCCCGCCACCGAGTACATCCGCGAACTGCGCCAGGCCGACGACCTCAGCCAATTGCCCCTGGCCGACCGTTGCATCGTGCTCGGTGCCGGCAACACCGCCATCGACATGGCCGTGCAGATGGCCCGCCTCGGCGCCCGGGACGTCAACCTGGTCTACCGTCGCGGCCTCGAGGACATGGGCGCGACTTTGCACGAGCAAGACATCGCCAAGGCCAACCAGGTGCGTTTGCTGACCTGGGCCCAACCGCAACAGGTGCTGCTCGATGACGCCGGCCGTGTGCGCGGCATGCGCTTTTCCCGGACCCATCTGGAAAACGGGCGGCTGGTCATCGGTGCCGAGACCTTCGACTTGCCTGCCGACGCCATCTTCAAAGCCATCGGCCAAGCCTTCGATGACAACGCACTGGTGGACCCACTGGCCCGTGAGCTCAAGCGCCAGGACGGGCGGATTCTGGTGGACGAACACCTGCGCACCAGCGTCCCCGGTGTCTATGCCGGCGGCGATTGCACCAGCCTGGACCAGGACCTCACAGTGCAGGCCGTGCAGCACGGCAAGCTCGCCGCCGAAGCGATCAACGCTCAACTGATGCTCAATGTGGAGGCTGCGTAAATGGCCGATCTGTCGATTGTCTTCGCCGGCATCAAAGCCCCCAACCCGTTCTGGCTGGCCTCCGCGCCGCCCACCGACAAGGCCTACAACGTCGTCCGCGCCTTTGAGGCCGGCTGGGGCGGCGTGGTCTGGAAAACCCTCGGTGAGGATCCAGCAGCCGTAAACGTGTCCTCGCGCTATTCGGCCCATTACGGGGCCAATCGCGAGGTACTGGGCATCAACAACATCGAGCTGATCACCGACCGTTCCCTGGAGATCAACCTGCGGGAAATCACCCAGGTGAAAAAGGACTGGCCGGACCGGGCGTTGATCGTGTCGCTGATGGTGCCCTGCGTCGAAGAGTCCTGGAAACGCATCCTGCCCCTGGTGGAAGCCACCGGCGCCGACGGCATCGAGCTGAACTTCGGTTGCCCCCACGGCATGCCCGAACGGGGCATGGGCGCGGCGGTCGGCCAGGTGCCGGAGTACGTCGAGCAAGTGACCCGCTGGTGCAAGACCTATTGCTCGCTGCCGGTGATCGTCAAGCTCACGCCGAACATCACCGACATCCGTGTCGCCGCCCGCGCAGCCCACCGCGGCGGCGCGGACGCGGTGTCGTTGATCAACACCATCAACTCCATCACCAGCGTCGACCTGGAGCGCATGGTCGCCCTGCCCAGCGTCGGCAGCCAGAGCACCCACGGCGGTTACTGCGGTTCGGCGGTCAAACCCATCGCCCTGAACATGGTGGCCGAAATCGCCCGCGACCCGCAGACCCACGGTTTGCCGATCTGCGGCATTGGCGGCATCGGCAGTTGGCGCGACGCCGCCGAATTCATCGCCCTGGGCAGCGGCGCGGTGCAGGTCTGCACGGCGGCGATGCTGCATGGGTTTCGCATCGTCGAAGAGATGAAGGACGGGTTGTCACGTTGGATGGACAGCCAGGGCCACGCCAACCTGCAGGCGTTCTCCGGTCGCGCGGTGGGCAACACCACCGACTGGAAGTACCTGGACATCAACTACCAGGTCATCGCCAAGATCGACCAAGAAGCCTGCATCGGTTGTGGACGCTGCCACATCGCCTGCGAAGACACCTCACACCAGGCCATCGCCAGCCTCAAGCAGGCTGACGGCACGCATGTGTATGAGGTGATCGACGAGGAGTGCGTGGGCTGCAACCTGTGCCAGATCACCTGCCCGGTCCAGGACTGCATCGAGATGGTGACGGTGGACACCGGCAAGCCGTTTCTGGATTGGAACCATGATCCGCGTAATCCCTACCATGTAACGGCTTGAATTTGTGGTGTCTGGACTGGCGCCATCGCGAGCAGGCTCGCTCCCACAGTGGATCGTGTCGTTCACAGATGTTGTGTACGCCAGAGATCCAGTGTGGGAGCGAGCTTGCTCGCGAAGGGGCCATCAGCTTCACCACAAAACCTCAAGGCTCCAACCCAATCCCCCGCAATATCACACTGGTCACTGTCTGCACTGCCCGCTCGAACTGCATGTCCGACAGCGGCTGATGGTCGTTGAGAATGTTGATCTGGTGATCGAAGTCGGCGTAGTGCTGGGTCGAGGCCCAGATCATGTAGAGCAGGCTTGAAGGCTCCACCGGCAGGATGCGCTTGTCCTCCACCCACTGGCGGATTTTCGCTTCCTTCATCTTGGCCCAGTCATAGAGGCTGGCGTCCAGCGCCTGGCCCAGGGTCGGGGCGCCGTGGATGATTTCGTTGGCCCAGACCTTGGAGCCGTAGGGCCGGCTGCGGGAGTGGTTCATCTTGGCGCGGATGTAGCTGCTGAGCACCACCCGGGGGTCGTCGAACATCTCGAAGCACAAGGCGTCCTGCTTCCACACTTCCAGCAGGTCGAACAGCACGGCGCTGTACAGCTCGCTCTTGGTGCTGAAGTAGTAGTGCAGGTTGGATCGCGGCAATTGCACTTCGGCGGCGATGTCGGCCATGGCGGTGCTGCCGAAGCCTTTCTCGGCAAACACCTTCTCGGCGGCCAACAGGATTTTCTCGACGTTACTGCGACGAATCTCGATCTTGTGATTGCCCATGAGGGCTCCCTGGCTACAGCGTTGATCAAGACTAGCATTCGCCCACTCTTGAAAACACTGGGGATCCCTGTGGGAGCGAGCTTGCTCGCGATGGCGGTGGGTCAGTTGCACTGTGATTGACTGAACCAGCGCTATCGCGAGCAAGCTCGCTCCCACAATGTGACGGTGGTTCTGTTCAGATAAATGTTTACACCGAGCTCTTGTGGCGAGGGAGCTTGCTCCCGCTCGGCTGCGCGGCAGTCGTAAAACCGGCTGATGCGGTGTGACTGGAATAGCGCGTCAGCTCATTTTGGGGCTGCTGCGCAGCCGAGCGGGAGCAAGCTCCCTCGCCACAAAAGCAGGTTCGGGTTGGCCTCTGGAGGTGTTCTTCAGAGGCCAGTTTCAAGGGGTGAGTCGGCTAGTGCGCTGCGACGTTATCCAGCGCGCGGTTCGCCAGCAGTCCGCTCAGTTCGATCAGTTGCTGGATGCCCAGGGCAATGTGGCGCCTGGGCCCCTCCAGGTCGAAGGCCAGGTCATTGACCATGGCGTTGGCCGAGGCCAGGTTTTCGCTGAGGTTGGCGAGCAGGGTTTCGGTGTCGACGCCGTTGGCGACGGTGAACAGTTGGCCGGGGTCGGCCTCGGGCTTGCTGGGTTTGGGCTTGAGGTAGTGGTCGAGAATGCGGTCGGCGGCTTTGTCGAACGCTTTTGAGTTGGCTGGATCGGTGTCCGGCGGGTTGGGTGTTGGTTTGAACATAGATAAAGCTCCGATGCTGTAGATGGGAGCCAACACCCTGTCGCTACCAAACGAATTAGGGTGGCGGCCATACGAAGGTTGGTAGACCGGGCATCGGAGCCGGCGCCTCCGAAGAGACCCTGCGCATGGCCACCAAAAAGCGAAGTGCATGATTGCACTTGCAAGAGATGACGCTATGCACCGACACCAGGGCTACCAAACCCGATCACTGATTCAATCAGCGACCCGGAAACGATAGAGCCCTGGCTCCCTGGCGCACAAGCCGGCGGATTCTGGCGCAGTTGTAGGGAATGGCGCAAGACAACGTAGCCCGAACCCGAACGATCCTACATCTGGATAAACACAGCCCCCCCGTTGGACTGAGAACCTGGCTTAACAACACACCTGTGGCGAGGGAGCTTGCTCCCGCTGGGTGGCGAAGCCGCCCAAGAAATTCTGCGTTGAAACAAAAAACGGGGGCCTGCTTCGCAGTCCAGCGGGAGCAAGCTCCCTCGCCACAAGAGCCCGCTTAAGCCTTCTGATCGTCGACATGCGACTAATGTCTTAGACCAGTCATCGCACAACCAAGCACCCTCACCGCTATCCTCAAGTCTCGTATCTACCCGGCGCCACGGCCTGCGATCTTGACCTCGGCCAGCGACAGTCATTGAAACACCTCATTTTGAAGCACAGCCGAGTTGGATAATTCCGATAATGGCCAGTTGACAATGAGCAACAGCTTCCAAATAATCCATGGAATGTTGTACGACGACGTATGACAAATAAAAACAACAAAAAAAGTAGGGAGCGCCATAGTGAGCACACGTGTCCGTTTTTCGCCCAACCTCCGTCCAAACCGCCGTACCCTTCTCAACGCCAGCCCCACCCTGGTCCTGCTCGGTTGCAGCAGCCTTGCCGCGTTTTTGCCAACGGCCGCCAGCGCCGCTGGCTTCGTCGATGACGCCAAGGCCACGCTGAATTTGCGTAACGCCTATTTCAACCGCAACTTCGTCAACGACAACGCCGCCCAGGGCAAAGCCGAAGAGTGGACCCAGAACTTCATCCTCGACGCCAAGTCCGGTTTCACCCAAGGCACCGTCGGTTTCGGCGTGGACATCCTGGGCATGTACTCGGTCAAGCTCGACGGCGGTCGCGGCACCGCCGGCACCCAGTTGCTGCCGGTGCATGACGATGGTCGGCCCGCCGACGATTTCGGCCGTTTGGGCGTGGCCCTGAAGGCCAAGGTATCGAAGACCGAGTTGAAGGTCGGCGAATGGATGCCGGTGCTGCCGATCCTGCGTTCCGACGACGGTCGCTCCCTGCCGCAAACCTTCCGTGGCGGTCAGGTGACCTCCACCGAAATCAACGGCCTGACCCTCTACGGCGGCCAGTTCCGCGGCAACAGCCCGCGCAACGACGCCAGCATGGAAGACATGTCGATGAACGGCCGCGGCGCGTTCACCTCCGACCGTTTCAATTTCGGTGGCGGCGAATACGCCTTCAACGAGAAACGCACCCAGGTCGGCGTGTGGTACGCGGAACTGTCCGACATCTACCAGCAGCAATATTTCAACCTGACCCACAGCCAGCCCATCGGCGACTGGACCCTGGGCGCCAACCTCGGCTACTTCACCGGCAAGGAAAATGGCAGTGCGTTGGCCGGCGACCTGGACAACAAAACCGCGTTCGCCATGCTCTCGGCCAAATACGGCGGCAACACCTTCTACGTCGGCCTGCAGAAAGTCGGCGGCGATGATGCCTGGATGCGCGTCAATGGCACCAGTGGCGGCACCCTGGCGAACGACAGCTATAACTCCAGCTATGACAACGCCAAGGAAAAATCCTGGCAACTGCGCCACGACTTCAACTTCGCCGCCGTCGGCGTGCCGGGCCTGACCCTGATGAACCGCTACATCAGCGGTGACAACGTGCACACCGCCACCGTCGACGATGGCAAGGAATGGGGCCGCGAGACCGAACTGGCCTACACCGTGCAGAGCGGCGCGCTCAAGAACCTCAACGTGAAATGGCGTAACGCATCGATTCGTCGCGACTTCAGCACCAACGAATTCGACGAGAACCGTATCTTCATCAGCTATCCGCTGTCGCTTCTGTAAGACCAGGACCCATAGCCATGAGCGCATCCCATGGCAACCTGCGGCAAGGACGCCGATCCAGAGCGGTTCGTCGATCAAACGTTGACAAGGTAGCGGAAGGATAAGGATATTCCCTCTCGGTCGTACGACAACTTATAACAACTGTACCTCTCATTGTTTGCTCAGGTAATGCCATGACCACGACACAGATTCGCCACCCCTTCAATCGCCTGCTCTTGACCGGCGCCGCCGGCGGCCTTGGCAAAGTCTTGCGCGAGCGCCTCAAGCCTTTCGCCCGCCATATTCGCCTGTCGGACATCGCCAACATGGCCCCGGCCATCGACGAAAGCGAGGAAGTGGTGCCATGCGACCTGTCGGATAAACAGGCCGTGCACCAACTGGTGGAAGGTGTCGATGCCATCCTGCACTTCGGCGGTGTCTCGGTGGAGCGCCCGTTCGAAGAGATCCTCGGCGCCAACATCAGTGGTGTATTCCACATCTATGAAGCCGCGCGCAAACACGGCGTCAAGCGGGTGATCTTCGCCAGCTCCAACCACGTCATCGGCTTCTACAAACAAGACCAGACCCTCGACGCCCTCTCCCCTCGCCGCCCGGATGGCTACTACGGCCTGTCCAAGTCCTACGGCGAAGACATGGCCAGTTTCTATTTCGATCGCTACGGCATCGAGACCGTGAGCATCCGCATCGGCTCGTCGTTCCCGGAACCGCAGAACCGCCGGATGATGAGCACCTGGCTGAGCTTCGACGACCTCACCCAACTGCTCGAATGCTCGCTCTACACGCCGAAAGTCGGCCACACCGTGGTCTACGGCATGTCCGCCAACCGCGACGTCTGGTGGGACAACAGCCACGCCGCGCACCTGGGCTACCAGCCCAAGGACACCTCAGAAATTTTCCGCGACAAGATCGAAGCGCAGCCAATGCCGGCCGCCGATGATCCGGCCAGGATCTACCAGGGCGGTGCCTTTGTCGCAGCCGGCCCGTTCGACGATTGATTCGCCTGTTGTTCATGGGATACGAACGAACCAAGGAATCGCCATGCAAGCCGAATTGATTGTCGATGCACGCAACGCCGTCGGGGAAAGCCCGGTGTGGGTCCCCGAAGAGAACGCCCTGTATTGGGTGAACATCCCCAGCGGCGGCCTGCAACGCTGGAACGCCAGCAGCGGAAAAATCCAGGGCTGGGAAGCCCCCGAAATGCTCGCCTGCATTGCCCGCCACCAGGACGGTGGCTGGGTCGCGGGCATGGAAAGCGGTTTCTTCCGCCTGCACCCCCATGATGACGGCAGCCTCGACAGCGAACTGTGTGCAAGCGTCGAGCACAGCCGCGCCGACATGCGCCTCAACGATGGCCGTTGCGACCGCCAGGGCCGCTTCTGGGCCGGCAGCATGGTGCTGAACATGGGCGCCAACGTCGACGAAGGCCGGATGTACCGGTATGAAGCCGGGCAACACAGCCCGGTCGAGGCGCAACTGAGCGGCTTCATCGTGCCCAACGGCCTGGGTTTCAGCCCGGACGGCCGCACGATGTACCTCTCCGACTCGCACCCGTTGGTGCAGCAGATCTGGGCCTTCGACTACGACATCGACAGCGGCACCCCCTCCAACCGGCGCCTGTTCGTCGACATGCTGCCATTGGCCGGTCGCCCGGATGGCGCCGCGGTGGATGCCGACGGTTGCTACTGGATCTGCGCCAACGACGCCGGGCTGATTCACCGTTTCACCCCGGATGGACGTCTCGACCGTTCGCTGGAAGTGCCGGTGAAAAAACCGACCATGTGCGCCTTTGGCGGCAGTCGCCTGGACACCCTCTTCGTCACCTCGATCCGTCCGGGCGACGACAACGACCCACAGTCCCTGGCCGGTGGCGTGTTCGCCCTCACCCCCGGCGTCAAGGGCTTGGCCGAACCCGCTTTCGGAGGACGGAAACCCTCCGCGAACTGATCTGCTGCACCGCTTCACTGGATGAGCCATTAAAAAAACAACAAGACTGGAGATTGACCATGAATTTCAAACGCACGCTTTTGATCGCCGCTTTGCCCCTGGCCTTCCTGGCGCAGGTGGCCCATGCCCTGGACATCAAGATCGCCGATATCCATCCCAAGGGCTACCCGACCGTGGTCGCCGAGGAATCCATGGGTAAAGCCCTGGAAGCGCAGAGCAAGGGCGAACTGAAGTTCAAGTATTTCCCGGGTGGCGTACTGGGCTCTGAAAAAGAAGTCATCGAGCAGATGCAAGCCGGCGCGATCCAGATGTCTCGCGTCAGCCTGGGGATCGTCGGCCCTGTGGTGCCGGACGTGAACGTGTTCAACATGCCGTTCATCTTCCGCGACCAGGCCCACATGCGCGCCGTCATCGACGGTGACGTGGGCGATGCGATCCTCGACCGGATCACCAACTCCGAGTTTGGCCTGGTGGCGCTGGCCTGGATGGACGGCGGCACGCGCAACATCTACACCAAGAAACCGGTGCGCAAGCTCGAAGACCTCAAGGGCATGAAAATCCGTGTGCAAGGCAACCCGATGTTCATTGAGATGATGAACGCCATGGGCGCCAACGGCATCGCGATGGACACCGGCGAAATCTTCAGCGCCCTGCAGACCGGCGTGATCGACGGCGCGGAAAACAACCCGCCGACCCTGCTCGAACACAACCACTACCAAAACGCCAAGTACTACAGCCTCACCGGTCACCTGATCCTGCCTGAGCCGATCGTGATGTCGAAAATCACCTGGAACAAGCTCACGCCAGAACAACAGGACATGGTGAAAAAAGCCGCCAAGGCGGCCCAGGCTGAAGAACGCGATCTGTGGGACAAGAAGTCCGCCGCCAGTGAAGAAAAACTCAAGGCCGCCGGCGTCGAGTTCATCACCGTCGACAAGAAACCTTTCTATGACGCCACCGCTCCGGTCCGGGCCAAATACGGTGCGCCGTATGCCGACCTGATCAAGCGTATCGAAGCCGTTAAGTAAGGTCCCTCAATCTGTATTCATGAAACGGCTGGGCGCGCCTGCGGTTAAAAGGCGCGCCCGGTTACGGTGGAACCCGATGAAGAATTTGCTGCTGCGTATCAACGACACGATTTACATGACTTGCATCTGGGTGGCCGGCCTTTCTGTCCTCGCCGTTGCGCTGATGATTCCATGGGGCGTGTTCGCCCGCTACGTACTCGGTTCCGGCTCAAGCTGGCCGGAGCCCACCGCTATCTTGCTGATGATCGTGTTTACCTTCATCGGTGCCGCTGCCAGCTATCGCTCCGGCTCGCACATGGCCGTGGACATGGTCACCAGCCGCATGCCCCCGCACTGGCAAACCCTGGCGTCGGTCTTCACCCAGCTCTTGATGGCGGCGGTGTGCATTTTCATGACCATCTGGGGCACCAAGCTGTGCATGACCACCTGGAATCAATTCATGAGCGCCATCCCCACCCTGCGCGTCGGCATCACCTACATGCCGATCCCGATCGGTGGGTTCCTGACGCTGATTTTTGTTCTGGAAAAACTCTTGCTGGGTGATCAAAGCAAGCGTCGGGTCGTGCAGTTCGACCTGGTTGAAGAAAACGAAGGTGCCGCTTAATGGACGCGCTGATTCTGCTGGGCAGTTTTTTGTTGTTGATCCTGATCGGCATGCCGGTCGCCTACGCGCTGGGCGCCGCCGCCCTGATCGGGGCGTGGTGGATCGATATTCCATTCCAGGCCATGATGATCCAGGTAACGGGCGGTGTGAACAAATTCTCGCTGCTGGCCATCCCCTTCTTCGTCCTGGCCGGTGCGATCATGGCCGAGGGCGGCATGTCCCGCCGCCTGGTGGCATTCGCCAGTGTGCTGGTGGGGTTCGTGCGCGGTGGCCTCTCCTTGGTCAACCTCGTGGCCTCGAGTTTTTTTGGCGCGATCTCCGGTTCCTCGGTAGCCGATACGGCCTCGGTCGGCTCGGTGCTGATCCCGGAAATGACACGCCGCGGCTATCCGCGTGATTACGCCACCGCCGTCACCGTCAGTGGCTCGGTGCAAGCGCTGCTGACACCGCCCAGCCATAACGCGGTGCTGTACTCCCTCGCCGCTGGCGGCACCGTCTCCATCGGTTCGCTGTTCATGGCCGGTATCGTGCCCGGCATCATGATGAACCTCTGCCTGATGGCGCTGTGCCTGGTCTTCGCGAAAAAGCGCAATTACCCCAAGGGCGAAGTGATTCCCCTCAAGCAAGCGTTGAAGATCTGCCGGGAAGCCATGTGGGGCATGATGACCCTGTTCATCATCCTTGGCGGCATTCTCTCGGGTGTTTTCACCGCCACCGAATCGGCCGCCATTGCCGTGGTGTGGGCGTTCTTCGTGACCATGTGCATCTATCGCGACTACAAATGGAGCGAGTTGCCGAAACTGATGCACCGTACGGTACGCACCATCTCCATCGTGATGATCCTGATCGGCTTCGCCGCCAGCTTCGGCTACATCATGACGCTGATGGAAATTCCAGCGAAGATCACCACCGCGTTCCTGACGCTGTCGGACAACCGTTACGTGATCCTGATGTGCATCAACGTCATGTTGCTGCTGTTGGGCACCGTGATGGACATGGCGCCACTGATCCTGATCCTGACGCCGATCCTGATGCCGGTGATCGTGGGCATCGGTGTGGACCCGGTGCAGTTCGGCATGATCATGCTGGTGAACCTGGGTATCGGGTTGATCACGCCACCGGTGGGCGCGGTGTTGTTCGTCGGTTCCGCCATCGGCAAGGTCAGCATCGAAAGCACCGTCAAGGCGCTGCTGCCGTTCTACGCCATGCTGTTCCTGGTGCTGATGCTCGTGACCTACATTCCCGCCATTTCGCTGTGGTTGCCGCATCTGGTGTTGTAACCCGGTAAGCGAGCAAGCCCCCTTGTGGCGAGGGAGCTTGCTCCCGCTGGACTGCGCAGCAGGCCCATCCGATTTGGACTCGGGCGTCTGCTTCGCAGCCGAGCGGGAGCACGCTCCCTCGCCATAAAAGCTATCTGCCCTTCCCAAATAGCTATCCGCCCTTCCCAATAGACGCGACCGCCATGACGCAGCCCCTGCTCCATCTCGAAGACGACCTCACCCGCCTCACCCTGGCCCCGCACCTGGGCGCCAGTCTGGTTGAATGGACATTGCGCAGCACCGGCGCTCCCCTGCTACGCCCGCCCGCGCCGCAAGCGCTGGAAAACGGCCTGCCGGGCAAACTCGGCTGCTTTCCGTTGATCCCGTGGTCGAACCGGATCGCCCAAGGCGGTTTCGACTGCCCCGGCGGCTGGCTGGCCTTGGACGCCAACAGCCCCAACGACCCGTTCCCGATCCATGGCAGTGCCTGGCAACAACCGTGGCAAGTGATCGAACAAAGCGCCCAGGAAGTGCTGCTGCAACTCGACAGCCAATCCCCGTTCGCCTACTGCGCCAGCCTGCGGATTCGCCTCAGCGGCGGCCAACTGCAAATCGCAATGCTCGTCACCCACACGGCAACACAACCCGCCTGGCATGGGCTGGGCTTGCATCCGTATTTTCCACGCACCGCCCGCACGCGCCTGCAAACCCGGGCGAGGGAAGTCTGGAAATGCGATGCCAGCAAGCTGCCTACGGAGCTGAGTGCTATTCCGGCCGAGTGGGATTTCCAGGAGCCCCGGGCGCTGCCCGATACACTGGTGGACAATGGCTTCGGCGGCTGGGACGGCGATTGCCTGATCCAGCAACCGGACCTGGGATATGAACTGCAATGCCGCGCCAGCGGGAGCACGTACTTCCTGCTGTACTGCCCCGTGGGCCTGGATTTCTTCTGCATCGAACCGGTCAGCCACCCGGTCAATGCCCATCACCTGCCTGGACGACCAGGGTTGCGTTTGCTGGAGCAAGGGCAGTCAGTGGCGTTGGGGTTTTCGATGCAGTGTCGGGAGTTGTAAGCGGCACGCGATCCGTTGTGGCGAGGGAGCTTGCTCCCGCTGGCCTGCGCAGCAGGCCCATACGGTTTTGAAGCAGGACGTCTGCTGCGCAGCCGAGCGGGAGCAAGCTCCCTCGCCACAAAGGCAATGTGCAATCCTGATTCGTCGCAGCTACGCCCGCAGCAGCATAAACACCGCCACCCCCAGGCACACCCCGGCAAACCCCACCTGCAACGCCCGGGCCGGAACCTTGGCCGACACTCGCCGGCCGAGCACCATCCCGACGATGCTCGCCGCAATGAACGCCGCCCCGACCCGGTCGATGCTCACCCCGGCATGAAACGCGCCCACCACGCCAATCAACGAAATCAGACTGATGACCATCAAGGACGTGGCGACGATGCCGCGCATCTGCACGTCGGTCAGTTGCTTGAACGCCGGCACGATCAGGAAGCCACCGCCCACGCCCAACAACCCCGAGACCATACCCGTCACCGCGCCCAATGCCGACAGCGTGGCGGTGCAACGGGCGGTCCAGGCCAGGCGGCCGGTTTCGCGGTCGAGCATGCAATTCTTCTGGCCCCAACTGGCCGCGCCGTGATCGCTGGGCCCCGCTTGTGGCGTTTCTCGCCGCAACATGCGCGCCGCCACCAGCACCATCAACAGGCTGAACAGCATCATCAGGATTTTTTCCGAGAGCTGATGGGCGAGGTAAATGCCCAGCGGCGAAAACACCGCGCCCAGCAGCGCAATCAGCAGGGCCGCACGGTAACGCACCAGGCCATGGCGCAGCCCATCGATGGCCCCCACCACCGCCGCGCTGCCCACCGCGAACAACGCCACCGGCGCGGCCTGGGTCATGCTCCAACCCAGGCCCAACACCAACGCCGGCACCGCCAGGATGCCGCCGCCCGCCCCCGTCAGGCCAAGGACCAGGCCCATGACCACACCAAAAAAACTTGCCAGTAACATTCAGGTTCTCTCAAGCCGCGCACACCTGTTGGCAGGTACGATCGCATTTGCAGGACGCCTTGGCCCTCACTAAGCTGCGGACCATATGTTGTAAACCTCAAGCGTAGCAACCGCTTCTTCCCGTACAGGTCCGCTGTCATGCCCGCGCAGATCCAAAGTTTTCTCGACCCCGCCTCCAAGACCTATACCCACGTCGTGTATGAACACGACGGCGGGCAATGCGCGGTGGTCGACCCAGTGCTCGACTACGACCCGGCTTCGGGCCGCAGCGGCACTGCCCAGGCGGATCAGGTGATCGCTTTCGTGAGGGAGCATCAACTGACGGTGCAATGGCTGCTGGAAACCCACGCCCATGCCGATCACCTGTCCGCCGCGCCTTATCTGCGTCGGGAACTGGGAGGCCAGATCGCCATTGGCGAGTCCATCGGCCAGGTGCAGAACGTGTTCAAGACCTTGTTCAACCTGGAGCCGCATTTCGCCGTCGACGGTTCGCAATTCGACCGCCTGTTCGCGCCCGACGAGTCCTTCCGGATCGGCAACCTCAAGGCCACCGCCCTGCACGTGCCCGGCCACACCCCGGCGGACATGGCCTACTTGATAGATGGCGACGTGATCCTGGTGGGCGATACGCTGTTCATGCCCGACGTAGGCACGGCCCGTTGCGACTTCCCCGGCGGCAATGCCCATCAGCTCTACGCCTCGATCCGCAAGTTGCTGGCCTTCCCTGCCGGGGTGCGGCTGTATGTGTGCCACGACTATCCACCGGAGGAGCGCGAGCCCCACTGCGTGAGTACCGTGGGTGAGCAGCGCCAGCACAACATCCACGTCCGCGATGGCATCGATGAAGCCTCGTTCGTGGCCATGCGTACCCAGCGCGACAAGACGCTGGGCATGCCGACCCTGCTGTTACCGGCGATCCAGGTGAATGTGCGGGCGGGCCACCTGCCGCCGGCCGAGGACAATGGCGTGACCTACCTGAAGATTCCGATCAACCAGCTCTAGATGCTCAACAGATCACCACATATCCAATGTGGGAGCGAGCTTGCTCGCGATGGCGGTGGGTCAGTTTGCATCAGTGTTGAATGACAGGTCGCTATCGCGAGCAGGCTCGCTCCCACAGGGGATCGGCGGCGGGACACACCATCAGGCATCACCACAGACCCCATGTGGGAGCGAGCCTGCTCGCGATGGCGGTGGGTCTGCCTGCATCATTGTTGAATGGCAGCTAGCTCCCACAGGGATTGCTGCGGTCTTTTGATTCAGGTACCCAAGGTCAACCCATTGGCCGGCAACGGCAGCGCGGTCTTGTAGCGCACCTGCTTGAGGGCAAAGCTTGAGCGGATGTTCGCCACGCCCGGGACCTTGGTCAAAAAGTCCATCATGAACCGCTCCAGCGACTGGATGGTCGGCACCAGCACGCGGATCAGGTAATCCGGATCGCCGGCCATCAGGTAGCACTCCATCACCTCCGGCCGGTCGGAGATGGCCTCTTCGAAGTGCTGCAGCGCCTCCTCCACCTGTTTCTCCAGGCTCACATGAATGAACACGTTGACATGCAACCCCAGCAGGTCGGCGTCCAGCAGCGTGACCTGCTCGCGGATCACCCCCAGCTCCTCCATGGCCCGGACGCGGTTGAAGCACGGCGTCGGCGACAGATTGACCGAACGGGCGAGATCGGCGTTGGTGATGCGGGCGTTTTCCTGAAGGCTGTTCAGAATGCCGATGTCGGTGCGATCCAATTTACGCATGAGACAAATAATCCAGTTTTTTATCGTTGTGCAGATTTTTTATCTGCAAATGATCTGAACAGCAAGCTAACAGAGAAAAATATTCTTCTTCGTCGAGCCTATGATTGTTGTAGGACAATTTCCCTTACCTAGGGAAATTCGTCAGCTAGCGCGCCCACTACAAGAAATTCACAAGATCGAGCGTAGAAAGCCATGAACCCAGCGTACGAACCGCTACGCCTGCACGTCCCCGAACCTTCGGGCCGTCCCGGCTGCAAGACCGACTTTTCCTACCTGCATCTGTCCGATGCCGGCACGGTGCGCAAACCACCCATCGACGTCGAACCCGCCGACACCGCCGACCTGGCCCGCAGCCTGATCCGCGTGCTCGACGACCAGGGCAATGCCTTGGGCGACTGGGCCGCGGACATCCCTGTCGAGATCCTGCGCAAAGGCATGCGGGCCATGCTCAAGACGCGCATCTACGACAACCGCATGGTGGTCGCCCAGCGTCAGAAAAAGATGTCGTTCTACATGCAAAGCCTTGGCGAAGAAGCCATCGGCAGCGCCCAGGCCCTGGCCTTGAACATCGACGACATGTGCTTCCCCACCTACCGCCAGCAAAGCATCCTGATGGCCCGCGAGGTGCCGCTGGTAGACCTGATCTGCCAACTGCTGTCCAACGAGCGCGATCCGCTCAAGGGCCGGCAATTGCCGATCATGTACTCGGTCAAGGACGCCGGTTTCTTCACCATCTCCGGCAACCTCGCCACGCAGTTCATCCAGGGCGTGGGCTGGGGCATGGCCTCGGCGATCAAGGGCGACACCAAGATCGCCTCGGCCTGGATCGGTGACGGCGCCACCGCCGAATCGGACTTCCACACCGCCCTCACCTTCGCCCACGTCTACCGGGCGCCGGTGATCCTCAACGTGGTCAACAACCAGTGGGCGATTTCCACCTTCCAGGCCATCGCCGGCGGTGAAGCCACGACGTTCGCCGGACGCGGCGTCGGTTGCGGCATCGCCTCCCTGCGTGTCGATGGCAACGATTTCATGGCGGTCTACGCCGCCTCGCGCTGGGCCGCCGAACGCGCCCGCCGCAACCTCGGCCCGGCGCTGATCGAATGGGTCACTTACCGCGCCGGCCCGCACTCCACCTCGGACGATCCCTCCAAATACCGCCCCGCCGACGATTGGAGTCACTTCCCTCTGGGCGATCCGATCGCACGCCTCAAGCAGCACATGGTGAAAATCGGCCAGTGGTCCGAAGAGGAACATGCCGCGGTCAGCGCCGAACTCGAAGCCGAGGTGATCGCCGCGCAGAAGGAAGCCGAACAGTACGGCACCCTCGCTGGCGGGCAGATTCCAAGCGCCGCGACCATGTTCGAAGACGTCTACAAAGAGATGCCGGAGCACTTGAAGCGCCAGCGTCAGCAGTTGGGGATCTGACATGAACGATCACAACAACAATATTGCGTTGGACACCGCCATGACCACTACCACCATGACCATGATCCAGGCCCTGCGCTCGGCCATGGACGTGATGCTCGAGCGCGACGACAACGTCGTGGTGTTCGGCCAGGACGTGGGCTACTTCGGTGGCGTGTTCCGCTGCACCGAAGGCCTGCAGAACAAATACGGCACCTCGCGGGTGTTCGACGCACCGATTTCCGAAAGCGGCATCGTCGGCGTGGCGGTGGGCATGGGCGCCTACGGGCTGCGCCCCGTGGCCGAGATCCAGTTCGCCGACTACGTCTACCCGGCATCGGACCAGATCATTTCCGAGGCGGCGCGCCTGCGTTATCGCTCGGCCGGCGAGTTCACCGCGCCGATGACCCTGCGCATGCCCTGCGGCGGCGGCATCTATGGCGGCCAGACCCACAGCCAGAGCATCGAGGCGATGTTCACTCAGGTCTGCGGGCTGCGCACCGTGATGCCGTCCAACCCCTACGACGCCAAGGGCCTGTTGATCGCCTCCATCGAAAACGATGACCCGGTGATCTTCCTCGAACCCAAGCGCCTGTATAACGGCCCGTTCGACGGCCATCACGACCGCCCGGTAACACCATGGTCGAAACACCCCTCGGCACAGGTACCGGACGGTTACTACACCGTGCCGCTGGACGTCGCCGCCATCACCCGTCCGGGCAAGGACGTGACGGTGCTCACCTACGGCACCACGGTCTACGTCTCCCAAGTGGCGGCCGAAGAGACCGGCATCGACGCCGAAGTCATCGACCTGCGCAGCCTCTGGCCGCTGGACCTTGAGACCATCGTCAAATCCGTGAAGAAGACCGGCCGCTGCGTGGTCGTCCACGAAGCCACCCGCACCTGCGGTTTCGGCGCCGAACTGGTGTCGTTGGTACAAGAACATTGCTTCCACCACCTGGAAGCGCCCATCGAGCGTGTCACCGGTTGGGACACCCCCTACCCGCACGCGCAGGAGTGGGCGTATTTCCCAAAGCCGTCCCGTGTGGGCGCGGCGTTGAAACGGGTCATGGAGGTCTGAATGGGCACGCACGTTATCAAGATGCCGGACATCGGCGAAGGCATCGCGGAAGTGGAACTGTCGGTGTGGCACGTCAAGGTCGGCGACATGGTGGTCGAAGACCAGGTGCTGGCCGATGTCATGACCGACAAGGCGATGGTGGACATCCCCTCGCCCGTGCATGGCCGGGTCATCGCCCTGGGCGGCGAGCCCGGTGAAGTCATGGCGGTGGGCAGCGAACTGATCCGCATTGAAGTCGAAGGTGCGGGTAACTTGAAAGAATCGGTACAATCGGCCCCGACTGCGGCGCCTATGCAGGCACCGAAGCCGGCGCCAGTGTCGACACCTGAACCTGTGCTGGAAAGAACCGCTACACCACGCCCGGCTCCGCAAGCCCCCGTGGCCCGCGACCCCGACGAGCGTCCACTGGCCTCGCCGGCCGTGCGCAAACACGCGCTGGACCTGGGCATTCAATTGCGCCTGGTCCAGGGCAGCGGCCCCGCCGGACGGGTCCTGCACGAAGACCTCGAAGCCTACCTGGCCCAAGGTTCGTCGCCCCTGGCCAAGGGCGGTTCGGGTTATGCCGAACGCCACGATGAGCAGCAGATCCCGGTGATCGGCATGCGCCGCAAGATCGCCCAGCGCATGCAGGAAGCGACTCAACGCGCCGCCCATTTCAGCTACGTCGAGGAAATCGACGTCACAGCCCTGGAAGAGCTGCGGGTTCACCTGAATGAAAAACATGGCGACAGCCGAGGCAAGCTGACCTTGCTGCCGTTCCTGGTCCGTGCCCTGGTCGTAGCCCTGCGGGACTTCCCACAAATGAACGCCCGCTACGACGATGAAGCCCAGGTCATCCACCGCTCAGGCGCGGTGCACGTGGGCGTCGCCACCCAGAGTGACGTCGGCCTGATGGTGCCGGTGGTGCGTCACGCCGAAGCCCGCACCTTGTGGGACAGCGCGGCGGAGATCTCACGCCTGGCCACGGCGGCGCGCAATGGCAAGGCCAGCCGCGATGAGCTGTCCGGCTCGACCATCACCCTGACCAGCCTCGGCGCACTCGGCGGCATCGTCAGCACGCCGGTGCTGAACCTGCCGGAAGTGGCGATTGTCGGCGTGAACAAAATCGTCGAGCGGCCCATGGTGATCAAGGGTCAGATCGTGATCCGCAAGATGATGAACCTCTCCAGTTCCTTCGATCACCGGGTGGTCGACGGCATGGACGCGGCGCAATTCATCCAGGCCCTGCGTGGCTTGCTCGAACAACCCGCCACCTTGTTTGTGGAGTAAGCCATGCAGACTTTGAACACCACACTGCTGATCATCGGCGGCGGTCCTGGCGGTTACGTGGCGGCGATCCGCGCCGGCCAGTTGGGCATCCCGACCATCCTGGTGGAAGGCCAGGCGCTGGGCGGCACTTGCCTGAATATCGGCTGCATCCCGTCCAAGGCATTGATCCATGTGGCCGAGCAGTTCCACCAGACCCGGCACCACAGCCAGGGTTCGGCCTTGGGCATCACGGTCTCGGCGCCAACGCTGGACATCGGAAAGAGCGTGGAATGGAAGGACGGCATCGTCGATCGACTGACCACCGGCGTCACGGCATTGCTGAAAAAGCACAAGGTCCAGGTCATTCAGGGCTGGGCCAGGGTGATCGATGGCAAGACGGTCGAGGTCGGCGATACCCGCATCCAGTGCGAACACCTGCTGCTGGCCACCGGTTCGAAAAGCGTCAACCTGCCGATGCTGCCCGTGGGCGGGCCGATCATTTCCTCCACCGAAGCCCTCGCCCCCACCTCGGTGCCCAAGCACCTGGTGGTGGTCGGCGGCGGTTACATCGGCCTGGAGTTGGGCATCGCCTACCGCAAGCTTGGCGCCGAGGTCAGCGTGGTCGAGGCCCAGGAACGGATCCTGCCAGCCTATGACGGCGAGCTGACCCAACCGGTGCACGAGGCGCTCAAGCAACTGGGCGTGAAGCTGTACCTCAAGCACAGCGTCGAAGGTTTCGATGCCCAGGCCAGCACCTTGCAGGTGCGTGACCCCAATGGCGACACGCTGAACCTGGACACCGACCGGGTGCTGGTGGCCGTCGGGCGCAAACCCAACACCCAGGGCTGGAACCTTGAAGCGCTGGACCTGGCGATGAACGGTTCGGCGGTGAAAATCGACAGCCGTTGCCAGACCAGCATGCGCAATGTCTGGGCCATCGGTGACCTGAGCGGCGAACCGATGCTCGCCCACCGGGCCATGGCCCAGGGCGAGATGGTCGCCGAGCTGATCGCCGGCCAGCATCGGGAATTCAACCCGACCGCCATCGCCGCGGTGTGCTTCACCGATCCGGAACTGGTGGTGGTCGGCAAGACACCGGACGAGGCCAAGGCTGCCGGGCTGGACTGCATTATGTCGAGCTTCCCGTTCGCCGCCAACGGCCGGGCCATGACCCTGGAATCGAAAAGCGGTTTCGTCCGGGTCGTGGCGCGCCGGGACAATCACCTGATCGTTGGCTGGCAAGCGGTTGGCGTCGGCGTGTCGGAGCTGTCCACCGCATTCGGCCAGTCCCTGGAAATGGGCGCACGCCTGGAGGACATCGCCGGCACCATCCACGCCCATCCGACGCTAGGCGAAGCCGTGCAGGAAGCGGCGTTGCGGGCGTTGGGGCATGCGTTGCATCTATAGACGTGCAGCGCATCTGTAGGCGTGGGTTTCACCTGTGGCGAGGGAGCGTGCTCCCGCTGGGCTGCGAAGCGGCCCCAATCCGGGCACCAGGATCGTTCAGCTACACCGCGTTGAGCGGGTTACGACTGCTTCGCAGCCGAGCGGGAGCAAGCTCCCTCGCCACGGGAAAGTCGGCAGAAAATCTGCCTGTCACCTATCGAGCGGGCTGCGAAACACCCCCGGAATGAAGTATTGTTGTCCCCATCCAAAAAACGTCAGAAGCCTTGAACCGTTTCGACGGTTGTTAAGAAATAGAGGGTGTCATGGGTAACGAGAGCATCAATTGGGACAAACTGGGCTTTGACTACATCAAGACCGACAAGCGCTACCTGTCGCACTGGCGCGACGGCGCCTGGGACGCGGGCACCCTGACCGACGACAACGTGCTGCACATCAGCGAGGGCTCCACCGCCCTGCACTACGGTCAGCAGTGCTTCGAAGGCCTGAAGGCCTATCGCTGCAAGGACGGTTCGATCAACCTGTTCCGCCCGGACCAGAACGCCGCCCGCATGCAGCGCAGCTGCGCCCGCCTGCTGATGCCGCACGTCGACACCGAGCAGTTCGTCGAAGCCTGCAAGCAAGTGGTCCGCGCCAACGAGCGCTTCATCCCGCCGTATGGCACCGGCGGCGCGCTGTACCTGCGTCCGTTCGTGATCGGCGTGGGTGACAACATCGGCGTGCGCACCGCACCCGAGTTCATCTTCTCGATTTTCTGCATCCCCGTTGGCGCCTACTTCAAGGGCGGCCTGACCCCGCACAACTTCCTGATCTCCAGCTTCGACCGCGCCGCCCCACAAGGCACCGGCGCGGCCAAGGTCGGTGGCAACTACGCCGCCAGCCTGATGCCCGGCTCCCAGGCCAAGAAGGCCAGCTTCGCCGACTGCATCTACCTGGACCCGATGACCCATTCGAAAATCGAGGAAGTCGGCTCGGCCAACTTCTTCGGCATCACCCACGACAACAAATTCGTCACCCCAAAATCCCCTTCGGTCCTGCCAGGCATCACCCGCCTGTCGCTGATCGAACTGGCCAAATCGCGCCTCGGCCTGGAAGTGATCGAAGGCGACGTGTTCATCGACAAACTGTCGGAGTTCAAGGAAGCCGGCGCCTGCGGTACCGCTGCGGTCATCACCCCGATTGGCGGCATCAGCTACAAGGACAAGCTGCACGTGTTCCACAGCGAGACCGAAGTCGGCCCGATCACCCAGAAGCTCTACAAAGAGCTGACCGGCGTGCAGACCGGCGACGTGGAAGCGCCGGCGGGTTGGATCGTCAAGGTCTGATCCAAGCTTTTAGCGCTGAAGAGCTTTTGTGGCGAGGGAGCTTGCTCCCGCTCGACGGCGCAGCAGTCGCAACCCGGGCAATGCGGTCTACCTGAATGATCGCGTTGCCTGGCTTTGGGGCTGCTGCGCAGCCCAGCGGGAGCAAGCTCCCTCGCCACATGGATCTGCCCCCATTACTCGCGCCGCAACACCAGCCATCGCCCCCAACGCTGGCGAAACCATCCGTAACCGCTGACCAGCAGAATTCCACTCAATACCAAAGCCGCGCCAACGATGAAGTTCGGCTCCAGCGGCTCATCCAGCAACCAGACACCAAAACCGATGCCGAACAACGGCGTCATGAACGACAGCACCCCCAATTGCGACGCGAGGTAGCGGCGCAGCAGGGAAAACCAGATCAGGAAACTGGCGAAGGACACCAGCAACACCTGGAACGCCAGGCTGGCAATGAGCTGTGGCGTGGGGTTGATCGTCGTTTGTCCCAGAGCCACCGACATTCCGATCAGCAGCCCCCCGGCGCCCACCAGTTGATAAAGCAGTGTCTGGCTGGCCGGCACGTCGGTCAGCCGCGAACAGCGTACCGTCACCGTGGTTGCGCCCCACAGCGCACCGGCCAGCAAGCCCATGCCGTCACCCAGCAACGAGCTGCCATTCGCCGCACCCGAGCCTCCACTGAAGGCCATGACGATCCCACCGAATGCAACCGCGATCCCCAGCCACTGCGCCGGTTTGAGGCGTTCGTTCGGCAGTTTCCAGTGCAAGCCAAGAGCGGCGAACATCGGCGCGGTGTACAGGAAAATCACCATGTGCGAAGCCGTCGTATGGCGCAGGCCTTCGCCCACCATCACGAACTCCAAGGCAAACAACAACCCCACCAACAAGCCCGGGCGCCAACTGCCATCGGCCAGGGACAGGCGTTCACCGCGCGCCAGCACCAACAGCCAGACCAGCACCGCGGCGATGGCCGAGCGCACGCCCAGTTGCAGCATCGGCGCCATATCGGCGGCGCTGGCCTTGATCGCGACTTGCTGGAAACCCCAGATGGCACAGAGGCCGGTCATCAGGGCACAGACCTGGCCATCCAGGGCGCGGCGGGTGGTCATGGGAAAGTCCTTGGGCAGAAATATAGAGGAAAGGATTGTCTGCCTGACACCTTTGCTGGATATAGTGATTACCCGACAAGCCATCCCGGTAATCCGCCATTGCGGTCGATATGCAGCCCCCAGCCCAACACCTGAAGATTCCTCCGTTCGACGCGGCCCTGCCCTCGCCGATTTTCTTTCGCAGCGCCTGCATGCCGGCCCACGCCACTTACCCCCGGCACCGGCATGCCTGGGGAGAGTTCGTCTACTCCTACAGTGGGGTGATGGAAATCGAGATCGCCCAGCACCATTACCTGGCGCCACCGCAATATGGCATCTGGCTGCCGCCGGACATGGAACACGTTGGGTTCAATCGGCATGAGGCCTGCCATTGTTCGTTGTACCTGGCGGCCGAATTGTGCGCTGCGCTGCCGGCCGTACCTTGTGCGCTGACCTTGAGCCCGCTGATCCGCGCGTTGCTGGAGGAGCTGCGCAGCGACCCGCCGAGCCAACCGCAGACGCCCGAGCAGCAGCGCTTGTTGCAGGTGCTGGTGGACAAGCTGACGCAGGCGCCCCATGCCGGCAGCTACCTGCCCTCCTCGGATGATCCACTGCTGGGCCCGGTGTTGCGGGCCCTGGAGGCGAACCCCAGCGACCCACGCTCCTTGCCGCAACTGGCCCGCGCCGCCAACACCACCGAACGCACACTGATGCGCCGGGCCCAGCGGGACCTGGGCATGTCCCTGGTGGAATGGCGCCAGCGCCTGAAAGTCATCGAGGCCCTGGCCCTGCTCGAACGTGGCCAGAGCGTGGAAACCATCGGCCTGGACCTGGGTTACAGCAGCGCCTCGGCGTTCATCAGCATGTTTCGCAAAATGATGGGCACCACGCCGGATGAGTATCGGCGCAGGCATATGGCTGGATGATGTGGGTGGTGAAATGGCTATCGCGAGCAAGGGGATTCATGAGCCTTGCGTTCACCCGCAGGTCCCACAGGGATTCTGGTTGTTCATGAGTCTTGTGTTCACCACAGCCCAATTGTGGGAGCGAGCTTGCTCGCGATAGCGGTGGGTCAGGTTGCATAAGTATTGAATGTTCCACCGTCATCGCGAGCAGGCTCGCTCCCACAGGGGGTCTGGGGTGTTCATGGGTTTTGTGTTCAGCGCAGGCCCATTGTGGGAGCGAGCCTGCTCGCGATAGCGCCAGTGGGTTTGACGTCGATCTCGGCACTGACCCCAAACCGCCCCGCCATCGCCTTGCGGCCACTGGCCGTCAGCCCCAGCGCCCGGCTATCCAAATCCTGGATCACCCATTTGCGCTTGATCGCCACTTGCAGCAACGCCGCGCCCAAGGCTCCGCCCAGGTGGGGGCGGCGCATGCTCCAGTCCAGGCAGGGACAGGCGAATCGGCGGCGTTGCGTGGCCAGACGCTGGACATCGATGCCCAATCCCTCGAACACCGCCTCACCGGACTCGCTCAGCCGATAGCCCTCGCCCTCCACGTCCACCAGCCACCCGGCCTCGCGCATGCGGTCATGCAGGCGCACCGCCAAGGTGCCGGCCATGTGGTCGTAACAGGTGCGGGCAAATTGCAGGCGATCCGGTGTGCGCGGCGTGAACGTCGGCGTGGCGCTCTGGCCGATCACCATCAGCGCCTCAAGCGCCTGGGCGACGCGTGGATCGGCCAGGCTGTAATAACGATGGCGGCCCTGGACATGCAGGCGCACCAGGGCCATTTGCTTGAGTTTCGCCAGATGGGCGCTGGCGGTAGAGGCGCTGACCTCGGCGATACTCGCCAATTCGGTACTGGTGCGGGCATGGCCGTCCATCAGCGCACACAGCATCCGGGTGCGGGCCGGCTCGGCGATGGCTGCGGCCACGTGGGACACGCCCAGATCATGCTGTTCTGCGTTCATATTTCGCTCCCCGACGAATCAAGCCATGCATCGACTGGAGATAGTAGCAACACTTTCTCCCCCACGAACAAGGCCGCGCTTCATGGACCCGATCACCGCCGCGACGCATCCCGCCCCTTACCCTTTCTACGCCACCCTGCGCGCCGCCGGCGGGCTGGCCTTCGACCCTGTGTTGAACCTTTGGATCACCAGCAGCGCCGAGGCCGTGTGCGCGGTACTGCATCACCCCGATTGCCAGGTGCGCCCGGCCCATGAGCCGGTGCCCAAGGCCATTGCCGAGGGCCCTGCCGGCCAGGTGTTCGGGCACCTGATGCGCATGAACGAAGGTGAACGGCAGCGTTGCACGAGGGCGGCGATTGCGCCGGTGTTGCAAGACATCGACCCCTGGCAGGTCGAAGCGCTGGTCAGGGCTCGTCTCCTCCAGGACGGCGTCGAAGGCCTGCACCAGGCCCAATTCATCGGGCCGGCCAGCGTGGTCGCGGCATTGCTGGGTTTCAACCCGACGGACTGTCACCTGATCAGCGTATTGACCGGGGACTTCGTCGCCTGCCTGTCGCCCCTGAGCCAGGCGCCGCACCTGGACGCGGCGCACCGGGCCAGCGAGCAACTGACCAGGTTATTCCAGGAGCGGATCAAGGCACAGGACAACCCTTTATTGATGCGCATGAGCCAAGGCTTCGAAGGCGCGGACCCGGCCAGCAAAATCGCCAACCTGATCGGCCTGCTCTCGCAAACCTATGAAGCCACCGCTGGCCTGATCGGCAACGCGCTGCTGGCACTGATCGGCGATCCGGCGCTGCGCCAGGTGATGCGGGACGATCCGGCACAGGTCGGCCCGTTACTGGCCGAAGTCCAGCGTTTCGACCCGCCCGTGCAGAACACCCGCCGCTTCGTCGCCGCCCCTTGCGAACTCCTCGGCACCGCACTGAACCCTGGAGAGACGATCCTGGTGCTGCTGGCCTCAGCCAACCGCGACCCACAGCTCAACCCACAGCCAGACGTCCTGCTGCTCGACCGCCCGAACCGCCGCAGTCTCAGCTTCGGCAGCGGGCGCCATGAATGCCCAGGCCAGAGCTTGGCCATGGGCATCGCCCGCGTCACCCTGGCGATGATCCTTGAGGGCGAACCGCCACTGGAGCGGTTGACCTGGCGCTACCGCCCTTCGGTCAACGCACGCATCCCGCTGTTCAGCGAGCGGTCATGACCCGCTCCAGCCCCATCAATCGTCCCGCGTCAGGACTTCCAGCAGCTCGATTTCAAAGATGAGGTTGGCGTTGGGCTTGATATGGGCGCCCATGGACCGCTCACCGTAGGCCAGGTGGGCCGGCACCCACAACTTGCGCTTGCCACCGACTTGCATGCCCATCAGGCCCAGGTCCCAGCCCTTGATGACGCGACCGGTGCCAATCACGCATTGGAAGGGTTTGCCGCGACTGTAGGACGAATCGAATTCGGTGCCGTCTTCGAGGGTGCCGCGGTACTGAGTGGTGATCAGCGCACCTTTGACTACGCTTTTGCCGTCGCCCTGTTGCAGGTCGATGATTTGCAGTGCTTCATTCATGGCATATCCCTCGTGTGATCCTGGCGCGGGGTTTTCGCAGAAATCAGGCCCCATGGCAAACGTTGTCTGCCACGGTCAGGGAACCGCAACGGCGTCTTCGGTTCACATGGGTATCGACCCTGCAGTTCAGATAAGGATTTTCTGATGATCGACTCTCGTCCGCTCCACGGTTTCATTCCGCCGTACATCCTCAATCGCATCATCGCCCACGGTTCCGAACAGCAACGCTCCAGCGCCCTCGGCACCTTGACCCACGTGCGCAATCTGCGCCATAACCCTGGCCCGCCCAGCACCCCGCCCGTCGCGGCGGCACTGCCCAAGCCCGGTAAGGCCGGACACCCGCAACGCAGCGTGCATGACGCCCAGAACAGCATGGAACTGCCCGGCCAGCCGGTGCGTCTGGAAGGCCAGCGGGCCAGTGGGGACCCGGCCGTGGACGAGGCCTACGATGCCCTCGGCGCCACCTATGATTTTTTCTGGAAGGTCCTGGGGCGCGACTCCATCGACAACAAAGGCTTCGCCCTGGTGGGCAGCGTGCATTACGGCCAGGGCTATGAAAACGCCTTCTGGAACGGCGCGCAAATGGTGTTCGGCGACGGCGATGGCGAAATTTTCCAGCGCTTCACCCGCTCCCTCGACGTGGTTGCCCACGAACTGGCCCATGGTGTCACTGAAAGCGAAGCCGGGTTGATCTACGCCAACCAGTCCGGTGCGTTGAACGAGTCCATCTCCGATGTGTTCGGTGTGCTGGTCAAGCAGTTCGTGCTCGAACAGACCGCCGACCAGGCCGACTGGCTGATCGGCGCCGACCTGCTCACCGACAAGATCAACGGCGACGGCCTGCGCAGCATGTCCAACCCCGGCAGCGCCTACGATGACCCGCTGCTGGGCAAGGACCCGCAACCGGCGCACATGCGCGAATTCGTGATTACCCGGGAAGACAACGGCGGCGTGCACATCAACTCCGGCATCCCCAACCGGGCCTTTTATCTGGTGGCGACCACGCTGGGCGGATTTGCCTGGGAAAAGGCCGGCCGGATCTGGTATGAAACCTTGTGCGACCGAAGACTGGCCAATGACGCGACCTTCAGCGCCTTCGCCCGCCTGACCGTCGAGCACGCCCGCCAACGCTTCGGCACGCGGGAAGTGCAGGCGGTACAGAACGGCTGGGCGCAGGTCGGCGTCGACCTGACACAGGAGAGCTGATGAAAACCCTTCCAGACCTCGACGACAAGGCCGTGGTACGGCTGTCGCGCCAAGGCGGCGTGGCCGCTATCCATGCGCTGACCCGGCCACGGGAAATCGAGTTCGCCCAGTGCGACCTCGACCAGCGCACCCGCATCTGTTCGGTCCTGGAGGGCTGCCTGCCGCTGACCTCCTCCACGCCCGGGCGCGGCGACCAGCGATTTTTCCAGATCGAGGTGCGTTATCGCACCAACGACCAGGATGATGAGATGGTGCTGCAGGTGCCCGAGGACCGGGCACCCGGCGAGCTGGTTCACCTGTGGGACAAAGGTGAAGTGCTCTGAGATTTACCGTGTGGCCGGCACGATCTTGACGATGGCGCCGGACACGGTTTCGATCAGCAGGTACTTGTCGTCGATATGCACCCATTGCTGCTCGTTTGTCGGCTGTTCGAGCTTCTTCTGTTTCCAGTCTTTCATGGCCCGGTCCGCGCGCTGGTAATCCGCCGGTACCCGGTCGTTCTCCACCAGCCTGCGGCCATTGCTCGGCGAATGCTCCAGGGCGTCTCCGGTTTTCTCGACCGCTTGCGCAACAGGCCCGAGGGCTCCGAGGCCGGCGATCAGGACCAGGCTGGCGATCAGGGTGGGTTTGCGCATAGAAAAACTCCAGTTATTCGAGGGACTGAAACTGGGACTTCGCGGGCGGCAAATCATTCCCTTTACTGCAACGACCGGAAGCTGGGAGCCCGCCATCCCCCGTGGCGAGGGAGCTTGCTCCCGCTGGGCTGCGCAGCAGCCCCAATCCAGGCGACGCGGTCATCCCGTGATATGGCATTCACCGGGTTTACGACTGCTGCGCAGACGAGCGGGAGCAAGCTCCCTCGCCACGGGTCGCGCATGGCATAGTGACAAGCTTGGAACTACAACACTCGCCGGACGCCCCTCTATGAGCACCACCACCTCTTCCCCTGCCCTCAAGGAAATCTTCAACAACGCCCGCCTGGAGCACATCGCCGGCGAAATGCGTGCGGTGTACCCCGCATTCGACGCCAAGGCGTTCTTGCACATGGCCAACGACGGCCTGGCCGAGTTGTCGGTGATGCAGCGCATGGCCCGGGTCAGTGAGTGCCTGCACGCGGTGCTGCCCTTCGATTATGAAGCGTCGCTGGAGGTGCTGCGTGCCCTGGCCCCGCGTCTGAACAGCATGTTTGTCAGCATGTTCCTGCCGCACTACGTGGCGTCTTACGGTCGACATCACTTCGACGTGTCGTTGGACGCGCTCCAGTATTTCACCCGGTTCGGCTCGTCGGAGTTCGCCGTGCGGCACTTCCTGCGCGACGACCTGGAGCGCACCCTCAAGGTCATGCACGGCTGGGCCCTGGACGCCAACGAGCACGTGCGCCGCCTGGCCAGCGAAGGCAGCCGGCCCCGCCTGCCGTGGTCCTTTCACCTGGAGCCGATCCAGGCCAACCCCGACCTGGCCGCCGCGATCCTGGACACGCTCAAGGCCGACGACAGCCTTTATGTGCGCAAATCCGTGGCCAACCACCTCAACGATGTCACCAAGCAGCATCCCGAGTGGGTGCTGGACCAGATCGAAGGCTGGCCACTGCAAAACCGCCACACCGCATGGATTGCCCGGCATGCGCTGCGTAGCCTGATCAAACAAGGCAACCCCAGGGCACTGGGGGTCATCGGCGCCGGTGGCAAGGCGCAGGTCCAGGTGCTGGGTTTGCAAGTGACGCCGGCGGTGATTCGCTTGGGGGAACAGGTCACGCTGTCCTTCACGGTGCTATCAACCCTCGAGCAGAGCCAGCGCCTGGTGATCGACTACGCCATCGACTACGTGAAAGCCTCAGGCGGCACCTCGGCCAAGGTCTTCAAGCTCAAGACCTTCGACCTGCCCGCCCTGGGTTGCGTCAACCTCAGCCGTTCCCAATACATTCGCGAGCTGACCACCCGCAAACACTACGCGGGCCGGCATGCCGTGCACCTGCTGGTCAACGGCGAGCGGCTGGGGAGCACGGCGTTCGATATCGTCCCCTGAGGGCGTGTCAGGCCAGCGCCACGGCTTTCGTCTTGCGAATTTCCTGCAGAAAGCGCTCGGCCGGCAGCGGATGGCCCAACAGATAGCCCTGCAGTGAATCGCAGCCCAATTGGGTCAGGAAGTCTTGTTGCACGTCGGTCTCCACGCCTTCGGCGACGATCCGCAGGCCCAGGGCCTGGCCGAGGGCGACGATGGCCGAGACAATGGCCGCATCATCGCTGTCGTGCTCCAGGTCACGCACGAAGCCGCGATCGATCTTCAGCTCGTTGGCCGGCAGGCGCTTGAGGTACATCAGGCTCGAATAGCCGGTGCCGAAGTCGTCGATGGACAAATCCACGCCCATGTCCGAGAGCTGTTGCAGCACCGTCATGCTCGCGTCCGCATCGCTCATGGCGGTGGTTTCGGTGATTTCCAGGGTCAGGCTGTTGGCCGGCAGCTTATGCGTCTCCAGCGCCTTGGCCACGCTCTGCACCAAACCGGTGTGGCAGAACTGCAAGGCCGAGAGGTTCACCGCGATGCGCCAGTCGGTATAACCGAGCACGTACCATTCGCGCATCTGCCGACAGG
Source organism: Pseudomonas sp. FSO-7 (assembly GCF_059579345.1). NCBI lineage: Bacteria > Pseudomonadati > Pseudomonadota > Gammaproteobacteria > Pseudomonadales > Pseudomonadaceae > Pseudomonas > Pseudomonas sp. FSO-7. Next base: position 4,181,898 of record NZ_CM184193.1, read on the forward strand.
CTTCGTTCAACACCCATTCGCCGATGGGAATGATCAACCCGGTCTTTTCCGCCAGGTCGATGAACGTGTCGGGCATCAACAGGCCCTGGGTCGGATGGGTCCAGCGCAACAAGGCTTCGGCTCCCACCGGACGGCCATTGGCCGCGTCGAACTTGGGCTGGTAATGCAGGCTGAATTGCCGCTGTTCGACGGCCATGCGCAAGTCTTGCAGCAACTGCAATTGCTTGCGGGCGTTGCTGTTCATCGAGGCGTCGAAAAAGCTGTAGCCGTTTTTGCCGGCGCCCTTGGCGTGGTACATCGCCGCGTCAGCGTTCATCAGCAGCTCTTCGGCGCTCTGGCCGTTGCCAGGGTACAGGGCGATGCCGACGCTGGCGGAGATCTGCAAGTCATGCTCCGTCACCCGGAACGTGCGCCCGATCAAGCCGACCTGGCGTGCCGCCAATCGCAGGGCATCGTCGGGCTCGGCCAGTTGCACCAACAGCACGAACTCATCACCGCCGATCCGCGCCAGGGTGTCCTGGCTGCGCAGGTCTTCGCGCAGGCGCAGGGCCACGTCCCGCAGCAACAAGTCGCCCATGTGATGACCAAAGGCATCATTGACCGGCTTGAAACCATCGAGGTCGATGAACATCAAGGCGAAACAGCCGCCCTGCTCTTGCACCCGATGCATGGCCTGGTCGATCCGATCGGCCAGCAGCACACGGTTGGGCAGCCCGGTGAGAGGGTCGTGCAGGGCCAACTGGGTCAATTCCCGGTTGGCCCGGGTCAGGGATTGGGCCAGCTCGGCGGTGCGGGCTTCCAGGCGCGCATCGAGAATCGAGGTCAGCAAGGCAATGGCCAGCACCGCCAGGGTGGTGATCAACACCAGATTGTCCAGGCCCTTGTCGCTCAAGCCGTCCAGCGAACCACAGAAACTGCCCTCGCTGAACCGCGCTCCGGCCATGCCGGTGTAGTGCATGCCGACGATGGCGATGCCCATGACCACCGCGGCGCCCGCACGAGCCAGCCGCACGTGGGGGGTGTTCTGGCGCAGGCGAAAGGCAATCCACAGCGCCGCCGCCGACGCGCCGACGGCAATCACCAACGAAGCCCCGAACAGCGTCGGGTCGTAATCGATGCCCGGCTGCATCCGCAGCGCGGCCATGCCGGTGTAATGCATGGCGCTGATCCCGGCGCCCATGATCAGCGCACCGAAGGCCAGTTGCCACGCCGGCAATCGCGGCTGGCTGACCAGCCACAGGGCAAAACCGCTGGAAAGAATGGCGCTCAGCAGCGACAGCGCAGTGATCGAGACATCGTAGCCAAGCTCTATCGGCAAGGTGAACGCCAGCATGCCGATGAAGTGCATGGACCAGATGCCCACCCCCATCGCCAGCGCGCCCCCGGTCATCCAAAGATGCGCGGCGCGCCCCTGAGCGGTGGCGATACGCCCGGCCAGATCCAGCGCGGTGTAGGAAGCCAGTACGGCAACAAACAAGGAAATCGAAACAAGGGCGGGGGAATAACTGCCGATGAGCATGGTTTTTTCTCGTAACGGGAGAACCGAACTGCTTCCATGCCCGGTGGAGGCCGGCGATTGTACTGAATCCTGAGAGGGACGCACGAACCAAATATCAAAAAGCCATCAAACCTGGAATGTTTTCGACGAAAGACACTACGCCTAGCAGGGTGAATATTTTTTCTGGGAGCCATCAATCCTGTGTTCACTGAGGATCCACTGTGGGAGCGAGCTTGCTCGCGATGGCGGTGGGTCAGCTTGCATCCGTGTTGAATGGGCCGCCGTCATCGCGAGCAAGCTCGCTCCCACATTGGATCTCCTGTGAATATAAAACTTGTGCCCGACCCAATTCCCCCTGTGGGAGCGGGCTTGCTCGCGATGGCGGCGGGTCAGCTTGCATCAGTGTTGGATGAGCCGCCGTCATCGCGAGCAGGCTCGCTCCCACACTGGATCTCCTGTGAATATAAAACTTGTGCCCAACCCAAATCCCCTGTGGGAGCGGGCTTGCTCGCGATGGCGGCGGGTCAGCTTGCATCAGTGTTGGATGAGCCGCCGTCATCGCGAGCAGGCTCGCTCCCACACTGGATCTCCTGTGAATATAAAACTTGTGCCCGACCCAATTTCCCCTGTGGGAGCGAGCCTGCTCGCGATGGCGGCGGGTCAGTCTGCCACTGGCCCCGGGCCGTTCAGCTACTATCGAAGAACCATTCCAAGGAGGATTCCACTCATGAGCGTTCCAGCCAACCGGGCTTTGACCACCGCACTCGTAGTGATCGATGTACAGAACGACTTCATCCCCGGCGGCCAACTGGCCGTGCCTGGGGGTGATGAGATCGTGCCGTTGATCAACCAGCTCGGCCAATCCTTCAGGCACGTCGTCCTCGCGCAAGACTGGCACCCGGCCGGGCACGCCTCGTTTGCCTCCAGTCATCCGGGCAAGCAAGCATTCGGCACCGTCCAATTGCCCTACGGCGAGCAGACTCTCTGGCCCGACCACTGCCTACAGGGCAGCCACGGCGCCGCGCTGCATCCGGCACTCAGGCTGGACCATGCCAAGCTGATCATTCGCAAAGGCTGCAACCCGGACATCGACAGCTACTCAGCTTTCATGGAAGCGGACCACCAGACCCCGACCGGTTTGACCGGCTACCTCAAGGAACGCGGCATCGACACCGTGTACCTGGTGGGCCTGGCCCTGGATTTTTGCGTGATGTTTTCGGCGCTGGATGCCCGGCTGGCCGGGTTCAACGCGTTTGTGGTGCTGGACGCCTGCCGGGGCATTGATCGGGAGGGCTCGGTGCAGGCGGCGATCCGGCGGATGCAGGAAGCCGGCGTGCAATTGATCGAGTCCAGCGCGATAGACGGTCGCCCCTTCGCTTGATGGCTCATACTAGCCATCTCTTTTCTGGACAGTGAGCTTCCATGCCCTTCCTCGCCCGCACCCACCCGCGTCTTTCCAGCGCCACGGTCCTTGGCCTGGCGGTGGGTATCCTGGTTCCCGTGGACTCGATCATCAGCAAAACCCTGATCGGCTGGAATGCCGGGGTCTGGACCTACCTGGTGCTGATGTTCTGGCTGACCGTGCGGGCCAAGGCACCCGATGTGAAGCGCATCGCCGAAATCGAAGATGAAAATGCCGGGCTGGTGCTGCTGATGGTCTGTGTCGCGGCATTGGCCAGCCTGGCGACCATCACCTTCGAGCTGGCCGGCAGCCGCGACCTGCAAGCCGCCGGCAAGCTGTTGCATTACGGCTTCACGGCAATGACCGTGATCGGTTCCTGGTTGCTGATCGGGGTGATTTTCAGCGTTCACTACGCGCGGTTGTATTACACCTGGGAGGGCAAGGAGCCGGCGCTGCGGTTTGCAGAGGGGCTGACCACGCCCAACTATTGGGATTTCCTGTATTTTTCTTTCACCATCGGCGTGGCGGTACAGACCTCGGACGTGGGCGTTGCCACGCGGCAGTTGCGCAAGATCGTACTGGCGCAATCGCTGATCGGGTTTGTGTTCAATACGGCGATCCTGGGGTTTTCGATCAATATTGCGGCGGGGTTGTTTGGGTGAGATCCATTGGGGCCGCTTCGCGGCCCAGCGGGAGCAAGCTCCCTCGCCACAGGGTCAGCTTCGAGCAATAGAGAGTGGGCAACCTCAGGACGGTGTGGGCAGCCACAGCCTGAAGCGCGCGCCGCCCAGTGGCGAGGCCTCGACGGTCAGTGTGCCGCCCTGGGCTTCCAGGGCCCGGCGGCTGATGGCCAAGCCGAGGCCGAAGCCGCCCGTGGCGCGATCGCGGCTGCGGTCCAGGCGGTAGAACGGTTCGAACACGCGCTCGCGTTCGCTGTCGGGAATACCGATGCCGTCGTCGTCGACCCAGATCTCACAACCTTGATCACCCACCAACACGCCAACCTGGATGCGCTTTTCGCAATAACGCATGGCATTGCGCAACAGGTTCTGCAGCGCCCGTGCGGTCAGGCGTGGGTCCAGCACGAAACGCTCCAGTGCCCCATGCAACAGCACGTCGATCACCACGTCCGGTGCCGCCAGGTCCTCGTCGATGCTGCCCAGGATGCTGTCGATGAACTCGTCCAGCGCCACTTCAACCCGTTCGGGCAAGCGTTGCGGGTTTTGCAAACGGCTATAGGACAGCAGTTCCAACACCAACTCATCCAGCTCGCGAATGTGCGCCACCAGCCCTTGCAGGCGCTCGCGACTGGGTGCCGGCAGGTCATCGGACAGCGCCAGGGCCAGGCCGAAGTCGAGCCGCGTCAGGGGCGTGCGCAGTTCGTGGGACACGGCGTTGAGCAAATCCCGCTGTTGGTTGAGCAGGTTCTCGATGTCCCCCGCCATCGTGTCGAACACGTGGGCCAGGCTGCCGATGTTCGAACTGGAGGCGATGTGCGTACGCTCCCCCAGATGACCTTTGCCGAAACGCTCAGCGGTGCGTCGCAGGCGTTCCAGGTCGCGCCAGTGGGGCCGCAACCAGAGCAACAGGCAGGCCAGCATCGTCGCGCCGATCAACACGTTGATGCTCCAGTACAACCAGCTGACATCGGCCGGGTCCGGCGGCACGACCATCTTCACCGCCGTGCGCTCATCCAGCGGCGCGGCCGCCAGGGTCCGCCAGGCCCAGTCGCCGAGGCGCACCACATTCTCGCCACGCTTGAGCCGCGCCTGTTCATCGGCGCTGAAACCTTCGTCATCGACAGCGGCCAGTTCGATGCGCAGCGGCTCGAACTCCTTGTCCATCTGCGCCGCCAGCGCCGGCCACTGTTCGCTGGGCACGGTGTGGAACTGCTTGACCAGCAAGGTTTGCAGGCCCCGGGAATAGTCGAGGTTGTAGGTCAGGAAACGCTCCTGGAACAGACGGATCACCAGTTCCGGCATCAGGTAGATCGCCGCGCTGTAGGACACGATGGTGACAAGGTACAGGCGAATCAGCAGCTTCCACATCGGCTCAGCATTCCCACTCGGAACGACTGAACAGATAGCCCTTGCCCCACACGGTCTTGATCTTGCGGGCTTCGTCGGCGTTGTCGTCGAACTTGCGCCGCAACTTGGAAATCGCCACGTCCACCGAACGGTCGGTGCCGTTGAATTCGATGCCCCGCAAGCGCTGCAGGATCTGGTCGCGGCTCAGCACTTCCCCGGAATGCCGGGCCAGCACCACCAACAGATTGTATTCGCCACTGGACAATTCCACCGGCTGTCCGCGCCAGGTCACGGTGCGCTCGGACAGATCGATGCACAGGTTGCCCATGAGGATGCGATCGTTCGCCGTCTGCGGCTCAGTGAGACTGCTGCGGCGCAGCAAGGTGCGCACCCGCGCCAGTAACACCCGGGGTTCGCAAGGCTTGGTGACGTAGTCATCGGCCCCCATTTCCAGGCCCAGGACCTGATCGTGGCTGTCGTCCCGGGCGGTGAGCATCAGGATCGGCAAGGTCGCCGAGTCGGCCCGCAGCAAGCGGCAGACCTGCAAGCCGTCCAGCCCCGGCAGCATCAGGTCGAGGATCACCAGGTCCGGCGGATCGACCCGCGCCCGTTCACGCACATGATCGCCACGGCTGAGCACGCTGACCTGATAGCCGTTGCGTTCCAGGTAGCTGGCGATCAGTTCGGAGAGTGCGGTGTCGTCTTCGACCAGGAGGATGTTGGGCATGGGTGTTTCCAGAAAAGTGCTGTGGCGCCTGGCGGGGCCTCATCGCGAGCAAGCTCGCTCCCACAGGGATGTTCGGTACGACACAAAACCACCATGGGAGCGAGCTTGCTCGCGATGGCGATGTCACAGGCGCAGAGAATCTCAAGCTGCCAAGGATATACGCCCTCACCCACCCACGAGCAAACCCCTTACACAATTTCACACACCGCCTACAAAGCTTTACCGCTGCCCGGCAGTTTTGGGTTGCAAGGACACGAAACAGGCACCAAGCACAAAAACCGCGCCTTGTATAGTTGTAATGTCTGACAGTATACAGCGGAAGAATATGGGTCTTATATGAACTGTCCACGCATACGACACCGCAGGATGTCCGCTGGATATTCCGTCGAACAGTATGGAGATTTTACTTATGAGCAGCGCAGCCACAAACTTAGATTTTGCCCCCCTTGAGGCCGAGGTGGATTTCACTGCCAACCTTGAAGACAATTCGAATTTCAGCGCCGCCATTACCTCACTAAGATCATCGACCACCCCTTCCCGGGGTGATGTGTGGGTGGTGATAGCAACTGAATGGAGCAATGGCAAGCCAAGAACCTTCACGATCACTTTTTCCAAAGACATCAAGGACGCCATAGGCGCAGAAATTACCGACATTGATCGACACGTCAACATGATCTACAACAACTACGAAGATCCGGACAATCCGACACTGCAGAAAGCAAGAAGCGGGACCATCACTTACGCAATGGGCCCGTCTGGAAGCTTCGCTGGATCATTCGAAGCGCAAATTGACAAAGCCGATGGGAACGGCAGTTATTTGTGCAGAGGCCGCTTTGATACAGTGCTCAGCTCATTAATGTGAGCCATAAAAAAGCCCTGACTTTTAGCCAGGGCTTTTTTATTTACGGATCAACCATTTAACGAATATTCCATGGGTGGCGTCTTACCCTACCATTTGAACTGCACGCCGACGGTGCCGGCTATCGGCATCTCAATGCCTTTACCGTTCATGTATTCAACTTCAGCGTGAGCCTGCCACCGTTGCGACAGGTTGATGGCAATACCCGCCCCCAACTCGGCACGCGACCCGGAAAGATCGTTATTGAAGACATTGTTATTCACTTTGACTTCGTTGTTTTTAGAGAACTCGTGGGCCAACGCTGCACGAACATAAGGTTGGACCATCGCACCATTGTCCAATTGCATGTTGCGGCCTACCGTCACACCGGCCTTACCCAACAATGAATAAGTACGATCACCCTCAGCCTGCAAGCCATTGTCCAGGTGATAATCCTTGCCCTGAATCGCCACAGCGGACCACTGGGTAAACGGTTCGATGAAATAACCATCATCAAGCTTGATATGGCGACCGACTTCTACCGAACCGCCGAGACCATTGTTGTCATAGTCGCCCTTGGATCGTTTGCCATCACTCATCCCAACCTTGGCTTCATTGCGAAAGCGGTTAAGCTTGAGCACGCTGTCGACATAGTAACCACTGGCCTCGTCCATCCATGTCAGGTACGTACCGAGGTAGTAACTTTTAATCGTGCCTGAGGTGCCGTAATGCAGATCCAGGTCCGAAGCGCTATGACCGGCCATGACCCCCAGCAACCATTGCCCATCACCCAAAGGCAACGGCGCATCGGCACCCAATGAGAACCCTTGTTGGGTCTGGCGATATCCTGCGCCGTAGCTGTCCGACACGTTGTACTTATTGCCGTAGGCACGGATCCAGGCGCCGGATTTTTCCGGATTGAAGCGCAACTCCCCCATACGGCTGCGCAACGAGGCCTGCTCGCCGTACCATACCGTCACTGCGGTATTGAACAATGCCATGACGGCGCGAGTGGAAGGGCTGACGCCGCGAGCCGTGGGATCGAGGAACCAGTCACCCGTATCGCCTTTCTGCAAACCATAGGTAAATGCGCCGAACTCCACTTCTCCACCGGTATTGGCCAGGGAGAAAACAGCATCCCCTCCGGCGGTCTGGACCACCTGAACGGGCTGACCGCTACTACCCACCAGCTCGTTGCCACTGGCAGCAACCAAGAGTTGGTGGTTCCCCGTGGCAGTGCCCGTGACATTGAGGAAGTCCGTCTGGTTGGTCGTAAAATCCGTGCCGATTGCAAATAGACCGTTACCGGACAGGTTTTCCACGTTCAATCGATAAAAAGCACTGTCGGCGCCCATTCTCACCGTACCGCCATTGAGCACCAGGTCACCGACCTGACTGTCGCCCGTCATGGTCCAACTCGATTGAGCATCGATGCCGGCCGTCGCGACATTGGTCATGACGCCGGTCAAGTGTGAGCCTTGCTGCAACGCCACTGTCGCGGTGCTGCCCGCCTCTGCCGTTATGTCACCGTTCAATGAGCCCTGGGTAAACGTCAATGCGGCGGCGCTGTTATCGGAAACCAGGACATTCCCCGTCAGGTCGCTACGCCCGACATTCATCGCGGCGTCACCTGCACCCAGCACTTCAAGGATCGTCCCGTTGCTGCCGGTCAACGTCGAACCATTGAGCACATTGATCTGCGAAACCGGGGCGGTCCCGCCCGCGTAATCCACGACAATGGCCGAACCGTTTTTACCCTCGACGCTCGATCCATCCAGCTGTAGCTGGCTGGCAACTGGGACACCACCTTCAAGTCCCATTGTGACGCCATTTTGACCGCCGATAATGCGCGAGCCATTAGTGGCCGATGCCGAGCCACTCAACAGCGAAAGACCAAAACTTGTGGCGCCCGTACCTTCAACTGTGGAGTTGGAGAGCGCCAGGGAACTGAAGGCCGTCACACGAGCACCACCGGTGCCCCCGGTGAAGCTGCTGTCCGTGGCCGTTACCGTTGAGCCGGTAGTCGTGCCGGTGACGTGCACGGCCGACAAGCCCAACCGATCTCCGGTGACGGTGCTGCCGTTGATGGTGCCGACACTATTGGATAGTTCCAGCCCGGCGAGCCCGGTACTACCGGCGACCGTCGTGTTGGAAAGGTTAACGGTTGAACCCTGCCTGCCAATAATTCGGTCGGTAGTGGCGCCGTTGGCGTTCACTGTGGATTGCGAGGCAACGATATCGAGCGTTTGCGCGCCATCGACATTCAGTTCGGCGTCCTGCGAAAGCGACCATGTTTCCACCGCATGACCGTCCACGATGGTCTGACTTTGGCCGACCAATACAGCGGCAAGCGTTGGCTCAGCCAGCAACAGCGATAAAGACAGCGATGAACTGCTCAACCATCCCGCCGTCCCCGGCCTCATTCCAACGTACTTAATTGATCGCATAATAGAACTACCCACAGTTGTCATCCCATCTAGAAATGACGAAGTTGATTTAGCGAGCGACGAACCCCTCACCCAGACGGCGGGTAAACTACAGTTCTATGTCACAGACTGATGTAGGATAAGTCCGATTATCCGGCAGGATTTCTCTTCGCTTTACCAAGCGTTCATGCCGGGAAAGCCGATGCTTTCCCGACACCCAAACACGAGGACCATCTATCAAGTCAGCGTTCCCTCACAGTATTTATGACTGGTATTAAGCAGGGAGACTTCATTAAGAAATTCCTGCGAAGGCGTTAGGACGCCGCCAATGGTGACCTCATACCAGATCTTGATATAGCCATTGGGTAGCCCAGAGGCATAAGGAGGCTGGATGGGTTTGAGTTTTGTTAAATAAGGCTCTATGTTCTTGACGAACACCCCCCCGGTTTCCGTACCCGAAATACTGTACGTACCGATGTACTCCGTACCATCGATGGGAAGAAGACCCGCCGCGTCAGTGGTGCCAACCGACCTCAGGGTAACGACCGTACCGGTGGGCATATGAGTCGGATCAATATCCACCGTAACAGGCAACTCCCAATTAGGTCTTACGCAGGAAGCACACGAAACAAAATTGCCTGAACCCGCCAACCTGACTCTCGGAGGGGGCAAGTCAACCCGAACTGCATCGATCTGAACTTCAGTAGGCCGCGATCTCATTCGGTTACGGCCACCGTCTTCTTCAATGGTCCAATAGGCAATTTTTTGACCTACCCCAACACCATCGATGAACGAAGCCGACATATCAAACGTTAATGAGGTTGGAACCGTCCCGGCAATCAACTGCTGACTGTGAACTTCCACCCCATTGAACCATAACTTGGCAAGTTCATCGCCAATTGGCACCCAGGTATTAGACGCATCAATCATCGGGGTGCTAATGGTCGCCGGTTTTCCACGGTCATCTGCAGTAATATGGTTTAGCGTGCCGGAACCATTCACCGCTACCACCGTGACCTTCAACATGTTCGGGTTCTCCAAGTTCGGAAAATCCGGGTTTTCAGGACCACGGTAGGTAAAGTCAAGGGCTGACTCTGTATCAGCGGAGGGAACCAAGCCCTCAACACCTCGTGAGAAATCATACTCGGCAAAGACAGGTAGCTCTACGGTAGAGTTCCCCCAAAGTGCGATCAACATGTTTTTTCTGACGACAAATTGAAGTCGTTTATTAGGCGTTTCCACGCCTAATGACTGTGCCGGCAAATTAAATGACGTATTGCCATTCGCATTCCGAATCCGCGGAAGAATTTGATCCGTGTCCTGGCCATTGGTGGTGTAGGGCACCTCTATGTAAACCGGACTCTCCAAGTCTTCCAGATCGATAACATCCGGCAGTACCCCTTTTGGAATAACAGGATCGTGAAGCTGAGGTCGCGGACGGCGACGAACATCGAAACGACTAGGGAGTGAGATTTCACTTTCATTTCCGACCACGTCATATAACACATACCAAATATAGTATTGGCCATCCAACTGAGGGAGATCAGCCGTCGGGATGGACACCTCACCGGGCGACGTCAGGTCTTGCGTATAAATAGGTGTCCCGGTGCCATAATTCGGCCCTGCGTAGACATCAACACGGTCGTCTTCGCGATGGAAGTCATAGGTCGTATTGACGGTAAGTTCAAGTGCCGTATTATTAGCAAGCCAATCATCGTCAATGATTTCACCAACGGCCAAATTCACAAACTCTGCCGCCTCCGGTTTTAGCCTGATACCTGAGGGTTTGTCATGCTCAGGCGCGAACCGATCAATTTCAGCAATAGTCCATGGCAACAGCGGGTCCGAATTACCATTCGGCCCCCAGATAATTTCCAGTTCGTATTCGTAGGTCGTTGACCCTTTAGTCGTGTCATCATCCAAAAGCCCAGCGGTGGGTATCGGAATATCAAGTAGCGGAGGGCGACCAACAACGGGACCGAAGGCGTCCTCGTCAATCAGGGTCATTGTTCCTCCCTTATGTTGATACACCCTCCATTCATCCCGAGCATCCGGGACTGGAATTTCAGCGGTTTTGAATCGTAAAAACATCGTTCCTGAGTCCAGCACCGTTTTGGGAATCAAGTCGTCTACGATCTGATCGACAATGACGGGAGTTTCCACCAGGAGGCCTGGGCCAAAAGTCGATGTGCGCAATGCCGACCGAGAACGGTCTGCAACTTGCCGCAGCGTCAAGACCTCACCATTTACATTTACACTTTTGCTGGTCATCTCGTTTTCTCCATGACATAAAATTGATCAAGTCATGCGAACACAGATAGATTTCACGCATCGACTCAACCACCTAATTTGAATTTGGCGGATCTGTCCAATCGTACCGATGAACCTCTTAAAGCATTTACCCTGCGTCTAACTGACTCTCCCCGTCACCCAACTACATCCCTCAGGCAAATCCCCCGCATGGCATTGTCTCCCCGGGAATCATCCGGTCTATTTTGACTAGGCCTTTCTTCGACTTGCCTTTAGGAACGCCATTTCGATAAATCGTATATTGGGCAACTCCAGAATCGTTATTCACCATGGGCTTCACATAAGGTACAAACGGGATTTCCATAACAAACCCATTCAGCGCCTCGCTATCACTTATCGTCTTACGAAATTCATAAACGGATGTGAGTGCGGGGGGGCTCCCATTCAAACTACCAAATCCCTGCCATTCAAGAACACATTCATCCTGCCCGCTGAAAATGGATTGAGGCGCTATTGCCACCCTGACCTTCTCCCAGATCGGAACTGGCGAAGTGCAATTGAGATAGCCCCAAAGATTGCTGTCAGGGAAAGTAGGCTCCGCCAAAGATGCCGCCGGTGTATGATCGATGGTGAGCTTGCGTACTGGAGAGGGGTCTTCATTACCATCATGTTTAATCAATAGGTAACGAATATATGCAACCCCATCTACACTCATATCTTGGGGTGTTATTGGAAATGTAAATTCCGGCCGGTCATCGGCAGGCGTATACCTGTTTCGGTATATCTCTCTTTCGTTAGGCTGCGCCCAAAATACAAAAAGATCGGTATATTCCCCGGGCTGATCAGGAAAATCCGCCCAGCGCGGTATTCTTCCGGTCGTTCCGTTAGTCAGCTGCTCTAACGGTATCCTGCCCTCTGGATCCTGATCACTCACTCCATCTATTCGCAAGGGTTGGGCGGTGATTTGCTCGTTAGGCTGTGACATCACGTATTCACTCCGGAAAAAGTGCTTGTGAGCACACGTTTACCTAGAGAAGTCCTCAATTCAATTAGGCACCGAACACCTACGGCTGCCTACTGTCATATCTGACAGGTCTGAATACCGTTTATCGGATTTGACGGAACGACACGTGCGCAGACACCTGCGCAATCGCCGGATGATTTGAACGAGAAGTTTATGGGAGCCGTAGTAAGCAATGGGTGGCGCGGGGCACTTGATGCTGATTCATGCTGCTTAGTCATGACGGACGTTTTTTCAACTGGAGTTGTCCGCCATGGTTGATCGTGAGAGCCAACGGGTTGGAGCCGTTTCAACCAGGCCTCAAGTACATCGAATCAGTTCTGCCGCATACAAGGCAATCCGCCGGCACGCCTCCGCCAGTTTCACCTGATCGACCACCAACCCGATCCGTATATGCCCCGCCGCGCTTGGTCCGAACGCCTCGCCAGCCAGCACCGACACACCGTAGTCATCCAACAGCCGCTCGGCAAACGCCTGGGCGTCGAGGCCGGTCTGGCGCACGTCGACCATCACGAACATGCCGCCATCAGGCCGCACCGGCTTGAGGCCCGGGCAATCATCGAGCATGGTGCAGACCAGGTCCCGGCGCTGGCGATATTCCTCATGCATCTGCGCCACTTCCAGCAAATCTCGCTCCAAAGCCACTTGGGCGGCGCGCTGGACGAAGTCCGGCAGGCCGAACAGCATGCACAACGACAGGTTCGCCAGATGCTCGGTGAGGGATTCGGGGCCAACCACCCAGCCGACGCGCCAACCGGTCATGGCGTGGGATTTGGACAGGCTGTTGATCGTCGCGGTGCGCTCGGCCATGCCCGGCAGGCTGGCCGGGCTGATGTGTTCGCCTTCGTAGACCAGGTCGCTGTAGACCTCGTCACTGATCAGCCACAGGTCATGTTCGATGCACAGCCGCGCCAATGCTTGCCAGGTGGGCATCGGCAGGCTGGCGCCGGACGGGTTGTTCGGGCTGTTGAGCAGCATCGCCCGGGTACACGGGGTCACAAGGCGGGCAACGTCCGCCGGGTCGACCCGAAAACCGTTTTCCGGGCGGACCGCCACCGGCACCACTTTTGCCCCGCAGGCACCGAACACCGCTTCGTAGGTGACATACATCGGCTCGGTGACGATGACTTCATCGCCGGGGTTGAGTAGGCATTGCGCGACCGCATACACCGCGCACTGCGCACCCGGCAGCACAATGACCTGTTCGGCTCCCACCGCCTGGCCGCAGCGCCGGCGATGACGCCGGGCAATGCTGGCCCGCAAGGTGGGCAGGCCTCGGATATCCGAATAATGGGTGTCGCCGGCCCGCAGGCTGCTCACGGCGGCGTCGACGATGGCGCGCGGCGTATCGAAATCCGGGTCGCCCACTGACAGCAACACCACATCCATGCCCTGTTCGCGCATGGCCAGCGCCCGGTCGTGAATTTGCCAGGCGGCGGCACCTTCGCCGGTGATGCGTTGGGTCAAGACTGAGAAGCGCATGTATCTCTCCTGATTGCGCGATATCCAGCCTCAACCCTATCTCAAATTCAACCGTGTGGGAGCAAAGCTTGCTCGCGATATTGGCGACTCGATTCCTGGGGGCCGCAGCGCTTGTATCGCGGGCAAGCCTTGTTCCCAAAGGATTTACCGCGCTGCCACCCGCCAAAGCCGGGCGATGTCCCGGGCACGCTCGCTCAGCAGGCGCGGGGCGTCGGCGCAGGCTTCTTGCAGGGTCATCGGCCCGCTGGCCAGGGCGAAGGCCGCGTCGATGCCGTGCTCATACAGTGCCTGGTAACCCTCCCCCAGCGTGCCGGCAATGACCACTACCGGTACGCCATGCTGGCGGGCGATGCGGGCCACGCCGAAGGGGGTCTTGCCACGCAGGGTCTGGGCGTCGAAACGGCCTTCGCCGGTGATCACCAGGTCGGCGCCGCTGACCGCCTCGGCCAGCCCGGTCAATTGGGCGACGACGTCCACGCCGGTACGAAACTGTGCCCCCAAAAACGCCTTGGCCGCGAACCCCAGGCCACCGGCGGCACCGCTGCCCGGTTCGTCGCGCACATCCTTGTGCAATGCCCGGGCGCACTGTTCGGCGAAATGCCCCAGGGCCCGGTCCAGCGCCTGCACCTGATGGGCCGAGGCGCCCTTCTGCGGACCGAAGACCACGGAAGCGCCGTGGGGCCCGCACAGTGGGTTGTCGACGTCGGCGGCGATCTCGAAACTGACGTGGGCCAGGCGTGGGTCCAGATCGCTCAGGTCGATGCGCGCCAGGTTCGCCAAGGCCAGGCCGCCGGGTGGCAGGGGCTGGCCCTGGTCATCCAGCAAGGCCACGCCCAGCGCCTGCATCGCTCCAGCACCGGCATCATTGGTGGCGCTACCGCCAATTGCCAGGATCACCCGGCCGGCGCCTTCATCCAGGGCGGCGCGAATCAACTCGCCGGTGCCGTAGGTGCTGCTGGCACAGGCATCCCGTTGCCCCGGCGGTACCAGTTGCAAGCCACTGGCCTCGGCCATCTCGATGATCGCGGTGCGGCTTTCGGCCAACCAGCCCCAACGTGCCTCGACACTCACACCCAGGGGCCCGCGAACCCGAGTGTGACGCCATTGACCGTTGCAAGCTGCCAGCACCGACTCCACCGTCCCCTCCCCGCCGTCGGCCATCGGACACTTGATCAACTGCGCATCCGGCCAGACCTGGGCCAGCCCCTGGGCGATGGCATCGGCGACGCCCTGGGCGCTGAGGCTGTCCTTGAACGAGTCGGGGGCGATGATTATTTTCATATTATTCTCCGGTTCCGATGCACAGCATGCTGCCAGTTGACCGCAGCGGTGACGCCGGTCCGCCGCACAAAAGACACCGGGCATTATTGTTCAAATTCACAAATAGCGGTTTGTCAGGGGGCATTGTCGTTGGCAGTGAGGGCCTCATCGCGAGCAGTCTTGCTCCCACCGTTACGCTGCTCACTCAAGAAGAACGCTGCACCCCGTGGCGAGGGAGCTTGCTCCCGCTGGGCTGCGAAGCGGCCCTTTCTGTGAGCGCTTCGCACTCAAGCGGGAGCAAGCTCCCTCGCCACAGGTTTGTCGACAACCTTAAGTGAGCGGCATTTCCCGCAGTAGGGGTTATAGGGATATATCGGCGGTCTGGGGTAGCAGTTGCACCCCCAGGTACAACGCCAACATCCCATCCAACCGCAACGGGTCCACACCGCTGAGTTCGGCGATGCGTTCCATGCGGTAGCGCAGGCTGTTGCGGTGGATGCCCAGGGCGTCGGCGCAGGCCTGGCTCTGGCCGTCGTGTTCGCACCAGCTGCGCAGGGTGGCGAGCAACTGGCCGTTGCTGTCCTTGGCGATGACCTTGCGCAGCGGGGTCAGCAATTCGTCCAGGGCATCGTCGCTGCGATGGCGCCAGAGCAGCACCGGCAAGCGATAACGGCTGAGGGCCAGCAAGCGCGATTGCGGCAACACATCACGTCCGTAGGCCAGCAGGTCCGCCACCCGCCGATAGCAACGCCGCAAGCCCGCCAACCCTTCAGCCTGGCCGCCCACCGCGATCCGCAGGATGTTCCAGCCCAACCCATCGAGCTTGCCCAGCAACCGCTCGTTCTCCACCGAGGCGGTGACCGGCCGGCACCAGAGCAAGGAGGATTTGGACGAGGTCAGGCACCAACTGTCCGGGTAGCGCGACATCAGCCAGGCACTCAAGGTCTCGACGGTTTGTCCGGGCCCATGCTCCAGCCCCAGTTCGAACAGATACGGCACCCGCGACAGTTGTGGCTTGAGGCCCATTTGCCGGGCTTCGTCCAACAGTCGCGGCGAATCCCCCGCATCACCCAACAGCAGCGCCAGCAAGTCATCGCAACGCTGGCGACGCCATTGCTGTTCGGCCTGCTGGTTGCGCTGGCCCACCAGCATCTCGGCGGTCATGCGCACCAGTTCGGCGTAGGTGCGCAAGTGCGCAGGCTCGCCGGTGATGCCCAGGACGCCGATCAGCCGTTGGTCGAGCATCAGCGGCAGGTTGATCCCCGGCTGCACGCCCTTGAGGTGCATCGCGGTGTGCTCGTCGATTTCCACCACCCGACCGTTGGCCAGGACCAGTTGCGCGCCCTCGTGACGGGTATTGACCCGCTCGCGCTCGCCGCTGCCAAGGATCAGTCCCTGGTTGTCCATGACATTGACGTTGTATGGCAGGATCGCCATCGCCCGGTCGACGATGTCCTGCGCCAGGTCGTGATCGAGTTCGAACATGGGCGGTGTTCCTTGCAGGCGGCGTGGATTGTTGTTTGAGGATAATGCGCCAACGGGATTGGTCAGGCGCACAGGGTCTGCCGCCAAACCCTGTGCTCCGGCACAAAGACACGGGCCCTTGGGCTGGCCGAGACTCAAGGGGCGGTCAACGTTACCCCTTGGCTTGCAAAAATCATAATAAAGAGAGACCCGCCATGTCCCAGAGCGCAACAGCCCTCCTGGCTACCCCCGACGAAAAAAATACCGTCTACAAGCGCATCACCCTGCGCTTGATCCCGTTCATTTTCATCTGCTACCTGTTCAACTACCTGGACCGGGTCAACGTTGGCTTCGCCAAGTTGCAGATGCTCGACGCCTTGAAATTCAGCGAAACCGTGTACGGCCTCGGTGCCGGGATCTTCTTCATCGGCTACGTGCTGTGCGGCGTGCCAAGCAACCTGGCCCTGACCAAATTCGGCCCTCGGCGCTGGATCGCGCTGATGATGATCACCTGGGGCACCCTCTCGACCTGCCTGCTGTTCGTCACCACCCCCACCGAGTTCTATACCTTGCGGCTGTTTACCGGCGCCGCTGAAGCCGGGTTCTTTCCGGGCGTGGTGCTGTACCTTTCGCAATGGTTCCCGACGTTCCGCCGCGGCCGGATCATGGCGTTGTTCATGTCGGCCATTCCTGTGTCCGGCCTGCTGGGCAGCCCGTTTTCCGGGTGGATCCTCAACCACTTCGCGGCGGGCCAGGGCGGCCTGGCGGGTTGGCAGTGGATGTTCCTGCTGCAAGGCATCCCGACGGTAATTCTCGGGGCGCTGGCGTTCTTCCTGCTCAGCGACACCTTCGCCAACGCCAAATGGCTGACCGCTCAGGAACGCGCCGTGCTCACCGCCGACCACGCCGAAGACCTGGTCAACAAGCCAAAAACCACCACCGACTCGCTGCTGGCGGTGTTCAAGAACCCAGCGATCTGGGCCTTCGGCCTGGTGTACTTCTGCATCCAGAGCGGCGTCTACGCGATCAACTTCTGGCTGCCGTCGATCATCAAGAGCCTGGGCTTCAGCGATAACCTGGTGATCGGCTGGCTGAGTGCGATCCCTTATCTGCTGGCAGCGGTGTTCATGTTGCTGGTGGGCCGTTCGGCGGACTTGCACAAGGAGCGTC
The DNA here is from genome assembly GCF_059579345.1 of Pseudomonas sp. FSO-7. NCBI lineage: Bacteria > Pseudomonadati > Pseudomonadota > Gammaproteobacteria > Pseudomonadales > Pseudomonadaceae > Pseudomonas > Pseudomonas sp. FSO-7. Next base: position 4,199,463 of record NZ_CM184193.1, read on the forward strand.
GCTGGCACCTTGTCGTACCGATGCTGATGGGCGCCGTCGGGCTGCTGATCGCCGTCAACTTCGCCACCACCCCGGCCATCGCCATCATCGGCCTCTCCATCGCCACCATGGGCGCCCTCACCGGCCTGCCGATGTTCTGGCCGGTGCCCACCGCACTGCTCAGCGCCGGTGCGGCGGCCGGCGGGTTGGCGCTGATCAACTCCATGGGCCAGATGGCCGGTTTCCTCAGCCCGTACCTGGTGGGCTGGGTCAAGGACGCCACCGGCTCCACCGACGCGGCGCTGTACCTGCTGGCCGGCGTGATTGTGTGTGGCAGCCTGCTGGCGTTGCGCATGACCCGCACGCTACGAGCCTGACGCCCTTTTACCCTGTGGGAGCGAGCTTGTTCGCGATAGCGGTGAACCCGTCAAGGTAGAGGTTGGCTGATGTGACGCCATCGCGAGCAAGCCCGCTCCCACAGTGGATTGGGGGGTGTTTGAGAATTGTGTTTGATCCAGGCGGGGGTTCTGGGGTTTGATTGAGCCTTTCCCATGGATAAAAGGATCTTGTCATGAGCTACCACACGCTAGGCCATTCCGGGTTGCAAGTCTCGACGTTGACCCTGGGCACGATGATGTTCGGCGAACAGACCAGCACCGAGGATTCGCTGCGGATCATCGACAAGGCCTGGGACCAGGGCATCAATTTCATCGACACCGCGGACGTCTACACCAACGGTCGTTCCGAGGAAATCGTCGGCGAGGCGATCGCCCGCCACCGCCACGAATGGGTGCTGGCCACCAAGGTCGGCTTCGGCCCGCCGGACGGCGTGCCCAACCGCAGCGGCCTGAGCCGCAAGCACCTGTTCAATGGCATCGAGGCCAGCCTGACGCGCCTGGGCACCGATTACCTGGACATCTACTACCTGCACCGCGAAGACCACAACACCCCGCTGCACGTTACCGTGTCGGCCATCGGCGACTTGATTCGCCAGGGCAAGATCCGCTATTGGGGCCTGTCGAACTACCGTGGCTGGCGCATCGCCGAAGTGATCCGGATCGCCGACAGCCTGGGCATCGACCGACCGGTGATCAGCCAACCGCTGTACAACATCGTCAACCGCCAGGCGGAAACCGAGCAGATCACCGCGGCGCAGAACTACGGCCTCGGCGTCGTGCCGTTCAGCCCCCTCGCCCGCGGCGTGCTCAGCGGCAAGTACGCGCCGGATGTGGCGCCGGACGCCAACAGCCGCGCCGGTCGCCAGGACAAACGCATCCTGGAAACCGAATGGCGGATCGAGTCCCTGCGCATCGCCCAGCAGATCCTGCAGTACACCCAGGGCCGGGGCGTGGGCATCGTCGAGTTCGCCATCGCCTGGGTGCTGAACAACAGCGCCGTGACCTCGGCCATCGTCGGGCCGCGCACCGAGGAACAGTGGGATTCGTACACCAAGGCACAGGCGGTGAAGATCAGCGCGGAAGATGAAGCCTTCATCGATTCGCTGGTGACGCCGGGGCATGCTTCGACGCCGGGGTTCAATGATGTGAGTCATTTCGTGCCGGGACGAGTGCCGCGTACGTCTTAACATTCACAGACATCGTGGCGAGGGAGCTTGCTCCCGCTGGGTCGCGCAGCGGCCCTCAGAAAAAAGCGGCCGCTGCGCAGCCGAGCGGGAGCAAGCTCCCTCGCCACAGGTGTACAACTTTCCCGCACCTGTGTTGCAGTCCCAATCAATAAGAGGCCTCAGTGTCCAAAGGCATCGTTCTATCGGTCTCGGCCTCCGCGCTGTTCGCCGTCATGTACTACTACACCTCGTTGCTCGCCCCCCTGAGCGGCGTGGAGATCTTCGGTTGGCGCATGCTGCTGACGATGCCATGCATGACCGCCTTCCTGCTGGTGACGCGGGATTGGAACCTGGTCACGGCGCTGATCCAACGCCTGGTCGCCACGCCACGGCTCTTGATCGCGGCGATCGTCTCTTCGGCCCTGATGGGCGCGCAACTGTGGCTGTTCATGTGGGCGCCGCTCAATGGCTACAGCCTGGACGTCTCGCTGGGGTACTTCCTGTTGCCGCTGTCGATGGTCCTGACCGGGCGCATGGTCTACGGCGAACGCCTGTCCTACCTGCAGAAAGTCGCCGTGTTCTTCGCCACCCTCGGCGTGTTCAACGAGTTGTACCAGGTGGGTGGTTTTTCCTGGGCAACTTTGCTGGTGGTGATCGGCTATCCGATCTATTTCATCCTGCGCAAACGCATCAAGACCGACAACCTCGGCGGGCTCTGGCTGGACATGACCCTGATGCTGCCCGTGGCGCTGTGGTTCGTGCAAAGCGGTGAACAGGGTTTCAACGTGTTCGACCAATACCCGCGGCTGACATGGCTGATCCCGTTGCTCGGGTTGATCAGCGTCAGCGCGTTGGTGTCCTACATCGTCGCCAGCCGGCTGCTGCCGTTCAGCCTGTTCGGCTTGTTGAGCTATGTCGAACCCGTGTTGCTGCTGGGCGTTGCGCTGCTGTTGGGCGAGAGCATCAAGGCCAGTGAATGGCTGACCTACATCCCCATCTGGATGGCTGTAGCGGTGTTGGTGTTCGAAGGCTTCAAGCACCTGGTGCGGCAGCGGCGCCGGAATTAAGCCCATCACCGGCCCCTGTGGGAGCGAGCTTGCTCGCGATGACGGCGGCACATTCAACATGGATGTAAGCTGAACCACCGCTATCGCGAGCAAGCTCGCTCCCACAAAGGGTTCTGTATTGGCAATAAAAAAGCCCGCCCGGGATCTCTGCCGGGCGGGCTTTTTCATCGGTCAGGCTTTACTCGGTCGCCAACACGCCACGACGCACCTGGTCGCGCTCGATGGATTCGAACAGCGCCTTGAAGTTGCCTTCACCGAAGCCATCGTCGCCCTTGCGCTGGATGAATTCGAAGAACACCGGCCCCATCAGGGTTTCCGAGAAGATCTGCAGCAGCAGGCGCTTGTCATCCGGGTTGGACGAGCCGTCCAGCAGAATGCCCCGCGATTGCAGTTCATCCACCGGTTCGCCGTGGTTCGGCAAGCGGCCTTCGAGCATTTCGTAGTAGGTGTCCGGCGGCGCGGTCATGAAACGCATGCCAATGCTTTTCAAGTGGTCCCAGGTCTTGACCAGGTCATCGGTGAGGAAGGCCACGTGCTGGATGCCTTCGCCGTTGAACTGCATCAGGAACTCTTCGATCTGCCCGGCGCCCTTGGACGACTCTTCGTTCAACGGGATGCGGATCATGCCATCCGGGGCGGTCATGGCCTTGGAGGTCAGGCCGGTGTATTCGCCCTTGATGTCGAAATAACGGATCTCGCGGAAGTTGAACAGCTTCTCGTAGAAGCCGGCCCAGTAGGCCATGCGCCCGCGATACACGTTATGGGTCAGGTGGTCGATGATTTTCAGGCCCGCGCCCACTGGATTGCGGTCCACGCCCTCGAGGAACACGAAGTCGATGTCATAGATCGAGCTGCCTTCGCCAAAACGGTCGATCAAGTACAACGGCGCACCGCCGATGCCCTTGATGGCCGGCAGGTTCAGCTCCATCGGGCCGGTCTCGATGTGGATCGGCTGGGCGCCGAGTTCCAGGGCGCGCTTGTAGGCCAGTTGCGAATCCTTGACCCGGAACGCCATGCCGCACACCGACGGGCCGTGCTCGGCGGCAAAGTACGAGGCCACGCTGTGGGGTTCGTTGTTGAGGATCAGGTTGATCGCGCCCTGGCGATACAGGTGCACGTCCTTGGAGCGGTGGGTGGCCACTTTGGTGAAGCCCATGATCTCGAAGATCGGCTCCAGGGTGTTGGGGGTCGGGGATGCGAATTCAATGAATTCGAAGCCCATCAGGCCCATGGGGTTTTCGTATAGATCTGCCATGTCGGCGCCTCATCATTCTGGTCAATTAACAAAAAAACGTTAGTTGCAGTCAATGCTGGGGACACGGGGCGGCGCGCAGGAAATGCCACGAACGCTGCGGGCGAGGAAATCGCCGTAGATCAGTTGAAACCCAAGTATCTTCATTGTCGACCCAAGGCTCTTGCGGGCGAGGCTTCTGCTGCCAGAAGACGTTATTCTTATATGCGTAAATCGATTCTACACAGCGTAACCGGATTTGTCCGCCTTCTGTATCAAATCGCCTTACCCTTCGACCGCGCAAGGGGTTTGTTGCACAGGAAAATGCCCACCAGGATCACGCCCCCGCCGACGCACATCAAGGCCGTGAGCCGTTCGTCCAGCAGCAGCGCCCCCAGCAGCACCGCCGTCAGCGGGTTGAGCGCGATGAAGACGCCGGACCGGGTCGCGCCGATCCGGCGAATGCCGTCATACCAGGCGATATAGGCCAGGGCCGAGCCCAGCACGCCGAGGTAGAGCAGGCTCAGCCATTGCGCCATGTCCAGTGCGCGCAAGGCCTCGAACCGAATCTCACCCGCCGCCGCGCAAGTCAGCCACAGCATCAGCGTGCCCAGCAGAATCGACCAGGTCACGGTCTGCAAGGGGCCGAGGCTGTCATTGAGTGTTTTCGAAAACAGCGAATAGATCCCCCAGCCCAGCACGCAGCCAAAAATCAACAGGTCGCCGATCCAGCCCTGCGCCACGCCTTGCAACAAGGACGGATCACGACTGACGATCACCAACCCCGCCCCACCGATGCACAGCACGATGCCCGCCACTTTCAGGCGGTTCAGCCGCTCCTTGAACAACCACCAGGACGCCAGCCCGATCACCGCCGGATTCAAAGCCACGATCAGCGAGGCCCGCGACGCATTGATGTATTGCAAACCATAGAAGAAGCACAGGTTGTAGAAAAAGATGCCGAAGAACCCCAGCGCCGCCAATTGCAGCCCCTGCCTCACAGTGGGCCTGGCCAGCGGGATTCCGGCCAGGGCGAGAAACGCCAGCAGCGCGATACTCGCCAGCAGGAACCGCAGGCTGGCGGCAAACATCGGCGCCAGGGCATCGGCAAGGATCCGGCCGGCCACGAAGGTCCCGCCCCAGATCATGGTGACCATGGCGAGCTTCAGGTAGACCGGCAGGTCCGACGGGATTGGGACGGTTTGTTCGAGGGTTTTCATGGTTTCACCCCATTGAAATAGAACGAATACCCGTGGCGAGGGAGCTTGCTCCCGCTGGGCTGCGAAGCGGCCCTTTCTTTGAGCGCTTCGCACTCAAGCGGGAGCAAGCTCCCTCGCCACAGAAAAGCACCCTTGCACCACAGTCCGTGTGCGCTTGAGATACTGTATTGTTCACCTCATGCTTGATCATCGTAAAATGAGCAATTCCTCATGACCCTCACCCAACTCGAAATCTTCTCCCTGGTCGCCGAGCTGCGTGGTTTTACCGCCGCGGCCACGCGCTTGGGCATTGGCCAGTCAGCGGTGTCCCACGCCATCAAATCCCTGGAGCAAGAGCTGGGCGTGGAATTGCTCAGGCGCCATCAGTCGGCGGTGGAGCTCAGCGACATTGGCCAGCAGTTGCTGCTGCGGGCCCGGGCCATGCTCGGGCTGGCCAACACCTTGCGCCAGGAAGCCGCCGACGCCCGGGGCATGCGCCGAGGCACCTTGCGCATCGGCTCGTTCGGGCCAACGTCATCGATGAAACTGCTGCCCGAGATCCTGCGGCGCTATCGAGCCCTGCATCCCGGGATCGAAGTGCACATCGACGAAGGGCCCGACAGGCAGGTCATCCAATGGCTGGACGAACGGCGGATCGACGTCGGTTTCGTGGTGCTGCCCGAGGAGCGTTTCGATACGTTCGCATTGCTGGAAGATCAGATGGTGGCCCTGCTGCCCGCCTCGCATCCCCTCGCCGCCCAGGCCAGCCTGAGCCTCAAGGACCTGTGCAACGACCCCTTCGTGCACACGGAGGCGGGATCGTCGGAGCTGGTCACGCGCCTGTTCAATGCCGCCCGGCTGACACCGAACGTGCGTTTTCGTTGTTCGCAGTTGCTCAGCACCCTGGATGTGGTCAGGCGCGGCGAAGCGGTGAGCGTGGTGTCCGAAGGTTCGTTGCCGGACGACGAAAACCCCGGTTACGTTGCCCGGCCCTTGTCGCCGCGAGTGCCGCGTCAGATCGGCCTGGCGGTATTGGACAGCCGCCAGGCCTCGCCCGCCACCCTGGCGTTCATCGAGCTGGCCCGTCAATCATGAGCCCAGCACTGAACCTGTGGGGTTCACAGACTCCAAGGCCACCGCCCATACATGTGGGAGCCGAGCTTGCTCGCGATGGCGGCGAGTCAGCTTGCATCAAGGTTGAATGTCACGACGTCATCGCGAGCAAGCTCGCTCCCACAGGTAATCTGCAGCGTTCACAGAATCCAAGGCCACCTCTAATAAATGTGGGAGCGAGCTTGCTCGCGATGGCGGTGGGTCAGCTTGCATCAATTGCGGGCAAGGCAAGCGCCCGACAAGCCATCTATCATGGTCGGCATCCGACGTTTCCCCCATCCCTTTTCCCCAGGTTGTGCCGATGCCCTTGACCGCCACCCGCTCGCACACCCGGCCCCGCCGCTACCTGGTCACCCTGCTTTGCGCCCTGGTGCCGATACTGTCAGGGCTGGCCATCTTGTACATGCAGGCGGAGCGGACGCTGGCGCAACACACCCGGCAGACCGCCGAGGAGTCGGTCAGGCAGATCGAACTGATGCTCGACAATACCGCGTTGGCGGCCCGTGAACTATTGCCCCTGGCCGGCCAGCCCTGCGAAGCGGTGAAGCTGGCCCTGCGCGAACAAGTGACGCGCCGGCCCTTTGTCCGTTCGACCAACCTGATCTGGGACAACAACCTCTATTGCAGCTCGCTGTTCGGAGCTTTCGAGGAACGCGTCAACCCGAGCGACTATCACCAAGGCACCCTGTGGCTCATGGACGGCAACCCGGTCACGCCGGATACCGCGTTGCTGATCTACCGGCTCAATGAGGGCCAACAAGGCGCCTTGGCCACCCTTGACGGGTATCACCTGGCCAACGTTCTGCGCCTGATCGGCCGCCAGACCCGACTGCGCCTGCAAGTCGGGCCGAATTGGCTGGCGGCGGACGGCAAGGTCCGGCCAGCGCCCCTGCCCGGGTCGCCGGTGGCACCGACCGAACTGGGCTCAGCGCGCTACGCCTTCAATGTAGAAGCCGGATTCGACGAGGGTGAAACCTGGCGCTACATGGCCAGGGAATATCCGCCGCTGTTCAGCTTGCTGATCTTCTTCGGCGTGGTGGCCGGAACACTTGGACACTGGCTGCAGAAGCGCGCCTCGTCCCCCAGCCGTGAATTGCAACGGGCGCTGGAAGCCGGCGAGTTCGTGCCCTACCTGCAACCAGTCGTGCACAGCGACAGCAAACGCTGGGCCGGCGTCGAGGTGCTGATGCGCTGGAATCATCCCAAGGAAGGTTTGGTCCGCCCGGATCTGTTCATTCCATTCGCCGAACACAGCGGCGTGATCGTGCCGATGACCCGCGCGCTGATGCAGCAAACCATGCACCTGCTGGTGCCGCTTGCGCCTCGACTCGAAGCGCCGTTTCATGTCGGCATCAACATCACCGCCCGCCACTGCCAGGATCTGGCGCTGGTGGACGACTGCCGAGAGTTTCTCGACGCCTTCGCGCCGGGGGCGATTACCCTGGTGTTGGAGTTGACCGAACGCGAGCTGGTCGAACCAACGCCCGTGACCCGGCAACTGTTCGACCAACTACGGGAACTGGGCGTCAAGATCGCCCTCGACGATTTCGGCACCGGTCATTCCAGCCTGGCGTACTTGCGTCAGTTCAACGTGGACTTCCTGAAGATCGACCAGAGTTTTGTCGCGATGATCGGTGCCGACGCCCTGTCGCGCCACCTTCTCGATAGCATCATCGAACTGTCGGGCAAGTTGGGCCTGGACATGGTTGCCGAGGGCGTCGAAACCGTCGAACAAAGCGACTACCTGAGCGCCCATGGGGTGAACTTTCTACAGGGTTATCTATTTGGCCGACCGATTAGCGGGCAGGCATTCGTTGAGACCTTGACCGGTACTAATGGCAGTTAACCGCCGCCGTTCTATTGACGATGACTCGCCAATTGATAAAAACGTTTGCTGTTGTTACATAACGAAAAAGTTACGATTTACACTGTCCAGATTAACTACTACAATTTTTCTACCTGTGCCACATAACAGGAGAGAGTCATTAACACCGAGTCGCTTCAAGGCGCTTGGCTTATAGCTTTGTTTGCGGTTGGTATCAGCCAAATATTTTGATTGGAGTAATCATTTTGTCCAGACTCGCTGAATTTCGTGCAGCCGAAAAGGCCCTTCAAGAACAGCTTAAGCAGCTGGAATCGCTGAAGAACGATGCCGGGCTCAAGAAGGAAATCGAATTCGAGGAAAAGCTCCAGGGACTGATGAAAACCTACGGCAAAAGCCTGCGCGACATCGTCGCGATCCTCGACCCGAACCCGTCCAAGGCAAGCCTGCAATCGACCAAGCCCACCAAGACCCGCCGTGCGCGCGTGGTGAAGGTTTACCAGAACCCGCACACCGGCGAGTTGATCGAGACCAAGGGCGGCAATCACCGCGGCCTGAAAGCCTGGAAAGAACAGTACGGTGCAGTGACCGTCGATTCCTGGCTTCGTGGTTGACAGCCTCCGTGATGTAAAAAAGCCCTGAACACATTCAGGGCTTTTTTATGGGCTAGACTTTAGAACTAAACCCATTGGCGTATTACGCTGAAGGCGTCATAGTTTCAAACTGTTTCGCACCGACTGTATTTCATCCTGGCTTTCAACAAACACCTGCGCCTGCCCTGCATAGGACAGCACATAAGCCTTGCCCTCATTTAGTGCCGCCACGAGTGCCTGAGACAATACATGTCGTCCGTTTTGCGTGATCGTGCAAGTGGTTTCCAATGCAGTTACGCCGCCCAACATCGAGGCGTGGACCTTAGTGCATACACTTTGGTAACCACCTTGGAAAAAATCCTTCTGGATTGACTTGCGCATTTCCAGCAACACGCCTTGCAAGTTGACCTGGTGATCGGGTTCGACGGGGGTGGTGGTCAGTTCCATGACCATCACGGCATTGCCCGCCGGATCACTCTTGGTTGCCCGTTGGCGCAGGGTTCCGGGTGCCGCCGAGGCCGATGCGTCCGCCGGCAGCGGTTCGACAACCCAGCCTTGAGGCCATGTCACCTGCGGTTCGGCCGCCTGGACACCACCGACACTCGCAACACTGGCAAACAGCAGGACAAACAGCGAAAGGAACGGTCGAATCATTGCGTGGCCACTCAAGGACGAATCGTGAAGTCTGAAGCCCGAGGCAGAACCAGGCAATAGCCACGCGCAGTTTGGCGACGCCGCGCCCCTTGCGTATCATGGGCGTACCTGCAAGGAAGCCGTCTGACGCAAGCCCAGGAACCGTCGCAACCCCACTTGCGACGCCGTTTGCCCCACTTATTTTCCGGAGGGCCCATGAGCCTGCACGAACTCAATACTTTCCCTGGCGTCACCGCCCAACCCGATACCGCCACGGCCAAGTTCGTCTTCAACCACACCATGCTGCGGGTCAAGGACATCACTAAGTCCCTGGATTTCTACACCCGCGTGCTGGGTTTCTCGCTGGTGGAAAAACGCGACTTCCCGGAAGCCGAATTCAGCCTGTATTTCCTGGCGCTGGTGGACAAGAACCAGATCCCGGCGGACGCGGCGGCGCGGACCGAATGGATGAAGTCGATCCCTGGCATCCTGGAACTGACCCACAACCACGGCACCGAAAGCGACCCGGCGTTCGCCTACCATAACGGCAACACCGACCCACGCGGCTTCGGCCACATCTGCATCTCGGTACCGGACATCGTCGCAGCCTGCGAGCGCTTCGAAGCACTGGGCTGCGATTTCCAGAAGCGCCTGAGCGACGGCCGCATGAAAAGCCTGGCCTTCATCAAGGACCCGGACGGTTACTGGGTCGAAATCATCCAGCCCGCGCCGCTCTAACATTCACCACGGCCTTCTGTGGGAGCGAGCTTGCTCGCGATAGCGGTCTGTCTGGCACATCAATATTGAATGTGCTGCAGCTATCGCGAGCAAGCTCGCTCCCACAGGGTCGTGCGTGATCCAAAATAAAACCCCATGAGCCATTGGCTCATGGGGTTTTGTGTTTTCCGCTATCGACTATCAGGCCGGCGCGGAGGTGCGGATCAGGTGGTCGAAGGCGCTCAGCGAAGCCTTGGCGCCCTCGCCCACGGCGATCACGATCTGCTTGTACGGCACGGTGGTCACATCACCGGCGGCGAACACGCCTGGGATCGAGGTTTCACCCCGGGCATCGACGATAATCTCGCCCCGCGGCGACAGCTCGACGGTGCCTTTGAGCCAATCGGTGTTGGGCAACAGGCCGATCTGCACGAAGATCCCTTCCAGCTCCACGTCCCGCACTTCACCGCTCGGACGGTCCTTGTAGCGCAAGCCATTGACCTTCTGGCCATCCCCCGTCACTTCGGTGGTCTGGGCGTTGGTGATCACCGTCACGTTCGGCAGGCTGTGCAGTTTGCGCTGCAACACAGCGTCGGCACGTAACTGCACATCGAACTCCAGCAACGTGACGTGGGCCACGATACCGGCCAGGTCGATCGCCGCCTCGACGCCGGAGTTACCGCCACCAATCACCGCCACGCGCTTGCCTTTGAACAGCGGGCCGTCGCAGTGCGGGCAGTACGCCACGCCCTTGTTGCGATATTGCTGCTCGCCCGGCACGTTCATTTCGCGCCAGCGGGCACCGGTCGCCAGGATCACGGTCTTGGCCTTGAGGCTCGCACCGCTGGCGAACTTGATTTCATGCAGGCTGCCGTCCTTGCCCGGCAGCAAGGCGTCGGCACGTTGCAGGTTCATGATGTCCACGTCGTACTGCTTGACGTGTTCTTCCAGGGCAACGGCCAGTTTCGGCCCTTCGGTTTCCTGGACCGAGATGAAGTTCTCGATGGCCATGGTGTCGAGCACCTGGCCGCCGAAACGTTCGGCCGCCACACCGGTGCGGATGCCTTTACGGGCTGCGTAGATCGCCGCTGAAGCGCCAGCCGGGCCACCGCCAACCACCAGCACATCAAAGGCATCCTTGGCGCTGATTTTCTCGGCCTGGCGCTCGATACCGCTGGTGTCGATCTTGGCGAGAATCTCTTCCAGGCCCATGCGGCCCTGGCCGAAGTTCACACCGTTCAGGTAGATGCTGGGCACGGCCATGATCTGGCGTTCATCGACTTCGGCCTGGAACAGCGCGCCGTCGATGGCGACGTGGCGAATGTTCGGGTTCAGCACCGCCATCAGGTTCAGCGCCTGGACCACGTCCGGGCAGTTCTGGCACGACAGCGAGAAATACGTCTCGAAGTTGAACTCACCCTTCAGGGAGCGGATCTGTTCGATCACTTCGACACTGGCCTTCGAAGGGTGGCCGCCGACTTGCAGCAAAGCCAACACCAGCGAAGTGAATTCGTGGCCCATGGGAATGCCGGCAAAACGCAGGCTGATATCGGCGCCCGGGCGGTTCAACGAAAACGAAGGCTTGCGCGCATCGGTACCGTTGTCGAGCAAAGTAATCTGGTGGGAAAGACTGGCAACTTCTTGGAGTAACGCGAGCATTTCCTGGGATTTCGCACCGTCGTCGAGGGAGGCGACGATCTCGATCGGCTGGGTGACCCGTTCCAGGTATGACTTCAACTGAGCTTTAAGATTGGCGTCCAACATACGGGCGATTTCCATGTTTGAATTTCAGAAAAAACAACGCCCGAGCGAATCTCGCCCGGGCGTTTTTGGGGCGAAGCGGCTTACTTGGTTAAGAGCGGATCGCCCTCGGATGACTCACAGACTTAGATCTTGCCGACCAGGTCCAGGGACGGAGCCAGGGTGGCCTCGCCTTCTTTCCACTTGGCTGGGCAGACTTCGCCCGGGTGAGCGGCAACGTACTGAGCGGCCTTGATCTTGCGCAGCAGCTCGGAAGCGTCACGGCCTACGCCGCCGTCGTTGATTTCAACGATCTTGATCTGGCCTTCTGGGTTGATCACGAAAGTGCCGCGGTCAGCCAGGCCGACTTCTTCGATCAGCACGTCGAAGTTGCGGGAGATGACGTGGGTCGGGTCGCCGATCATGGTGTACTGGATCTTGCCGATGGCTGGCGAAGTGTTGTGCCAGGCCGCGTGGGCAAAGTGAGTGTCGGTGGAAACGCTGTAGATCTCGACACCCAGCTTCTGGAATTCAGCGTAGTTGTCAGCCAGGTCTTCCAGCTCGGTTGGGCAAACGAAGGTGAAGTCAGCCGGGTAGAAGAACACGACAGACCATTTGCCTTTCAGGTTGGCGTCCGATACTTCGACGAATTCGCCGTTTTTGAAGGCGGTAGCGTTGAACGGTTTAACTTGGCTGTTGATGATAGGCATCGATGTTTCTCCATCAGGGTTGAGAAGTTGATGGAGGGAATCTTAGCCACTCATTCCCAAGCTGGCTCATTGGCAAACCTGATGTGAATGATTGGTTTTGGCTATCAGCCGCTAAATAGATAGAAGAAAACTTAATATAGACGGCGAGCAGGCTCGCTCGCCATCTATCCGCCGGGTGATCAGGAGGCGACAGGCGTACGCATCGTCACGAATTCCTCGGCGGCGGTCGGGTGCACGCCGATGGTCTCGTCGAAGTCGCGCTTGGTGGCGCCGGCCTTGAGAGCGATGGCCAAGCCTTGGACGATTTCACCGGCATCCGGTCCGACCATGTGGCAACCCAGGACCTTGTCGGTCTGGGCATCCACCACCAGCTTCATCAGCGTGCGCTCCTGGCAGTCGGTCAAGCTCAACTTCATCGGCCGGAAGCGGCTTTCGAAAATCTCGACCTTATGCCCCTCTTCCCTGGCCTGTTCTTCGGTCAGGCCCACCGTGCCGATGTTCGGCAGGCTGAACACGGCGGTGGGGATCATCCGGTAATCCACCAGTCGATACTGCTCGGGCTTGAACAGACGCCGCGCCACCGCCATGCCTTCGGCCAGGGCAACGGGGGTGAGCTGGACGCGACCGATCACATCGCCAATGGCCAGGATCGACGGTTCCGTGGTTTCGTATTTTTCGTTGACCTTGACGAAACCCTTCTCGTCCACCGTGACAGCGGTGTGCTCCAGGCCGAGATTGTCGAGCATCGGCCGCCGGCCGGTGGCGTAGAACACACAATCGGTGATCAACGTTTTGCCATCCTTGAGCTCGACCCTCAGGCTGCCATCGTCCAGCTTTTCGATGGATTTGATGTCAGCGTTGAATTGCAGGTCCAGGCCGCGGCGGGTCAGTTCTTCGGCCAGGTGCTTGCGCACCGCACCGTCGAAGCCGCGCAGGAACAGGTCACCGCGATACAGCAACGACGTCTGCGCGCCCATGCCGTGGAAAATCCCGGCGAACTCCACCGCAATGTAGCCACCGCCCACCACGATGACACGCTTGGGCAGGTCCTTGAGAAAGAACGCCTCGTTGGAGCTGATGGCGTGCTCGCGCCCCGGAATGTCCGGGATCACCGGCCAGCCGCCGGTGGCGATCAGGATATGCCTGGCGGTGTGACGCTGGCCGTTGATCTCCACCTCATGGGGGCCGGTCAGCCTGGCGTGACCTTCGTGCAACACGACGCCGCTGTTGACCAGCAGGTTGCGGTAGATGCCGTTGAGGCGATTGATCTCCTGGTCCTTGTTGGCGATCAGCGTGGCCCAGTCGAAATTCGCCTCGCCCGCTGTCCAGCCATAGGCCGACGCCTGCTCGAAGTCCTCGGCGTAATGCGCGCCGTAGACCAGCAGTTTTTTCGGCACGCAGCCCACGTTGACGCAAGTCCCGCCCAGGTAGCGGCTTTCCGCCACGGCCACCTTGGCCCCGAAACCGGCGGCGAACCGCGCAGCCCGCACACCACCGGAACCGGCGCCAATCACATACAAGTCAAAATCGTAGGCCATTTTCTATCTCCTTCGGCAGGTCATCAGCATACCTGCTGTTTTCACCTGAGGCAGCGTTACGATGGTTATGGGGGCGGAAAACGGAAAAGCCAGCTGGACCGGCTCATGTCGATCGGTCAAGCCCAAAACCTGTGGAGCGGTGAGCACAAAATTTATGCCTGTTGAAGATACTGTGTGGGAGCGAGCTTGCTCGCGATAGCGTCGGCACATTCAGCATCGATGCAAGCTGCCCCACCGCCATCGCGAGCAAGCTCGCTCCCACAGGGGGGATTGCTTGAGTGATCTGCGAGCAACTTTTCCACAATCGGCATAGGGGACGGCCTTCATAGGCCGTTCCCCTGCCACACCACCCGGCATGCGGGTCCGCACCGGGCGGTTCGAGAGATTGAGGTCAGGAGAGACGCGGTAAACCCAAGCTGTCGAACCAGGCGATACTCAGCACACGGTTCAGCTCATACCGGCTGTTGCTCCACCAACGGCGAGCATTCCCCGCGATCTTCCTCGCGACTTCCACACTCGCCCCCAGTGCCCGCAACGCCCGGTAGGTCGTCGTTCCGCGCTTCCATTGCTTGAGCTGGATTGCTCGTAATCGGTGCCGTATCCATTCGTCCAGCTCGCGCCAGACGGCTGGGGTTTGCGACAGTCCGAAATAAGCTTTCCAACCCAGAATGTAAGGGCGCAGATCATCGACGATCTGCTGCAAACTACGGCCACATGAGCGTCGGGTGTGCCAGCGTATTCGCTGCTTGAACTGCTTTTGCGCTTTAAATGAGACGGCTCGCTTGGCTTCGCCCTGAGAGGCCCAGAAGGCGTATCCCAGAAACTTGCGACCAAACGCACTCGTCACCGCACTCTTGCTCTCGTTGACGCTCAAGTGCAGCTTTTCATACAGACACTTGAGCAAGGACATCACTCGCTGCCCGGCCTTCTGACTGCGAACGTACACATTCGCATCATCGGCATAGCGCACAAAACTATGACCTCGGCGTTCAAGCTCTCGATCCACTTCGTCCAGCAGCACGTTCGCCAGCAACGGCGACAGCGGGCCGCCTTGCGGCGTCCCCAGGCGGCTTTTCTCGACCACGCCATTGATCAGCGTTCCCGCATCCAGATACGCACGGATCAGGCGAATGACCGCCTGATCTGCTATCCGTTTGCGTAAGCGATCCATCAAGATGTCGTGGTCGACCCGGTCGAAGAACTTCTCCAGATCAACATCCACTACCACCTTGAGCCCCGCAGACACATGGCGCTGAGCCGCCAGGATGGCGTCCTGCGCACTGCGCCCCGGACGAAAGCCGTAGCTGTGTTCACTGAAGGTTGGATCGAGCAGTGGTTGCAGGACTTGCAGCAGCGCTTGTTGAATCAACCGGTCGGTGACCGTTGGAATGCCTAACTCGCGTTCACCGCCGTCAGGCTTGGGAATGACCACGCGCCGTACCGGACTGGGCCGGTAGACGCCTGAAAGAAGCTGTTCGCAGATCACAGGCCATCGGGACTGCAAAAGTTTGGCGGTCTGTTCAATGTCCAAACCGTCGACTCCAGCAGCTCCTTTGTTGGCCCTGACTCGTCTCCAAGCCCGTTTCAGGTTCGCTCTCGCAAAGGCCCGTTCCAGCAGCCCTTGCCCTGCGTTGTAGGATTCATCTTGCGGGCAATTGACCTCGTCGCTGATGGAGGCACTCACGGCTTCACCGCTCGCGTCCCTCCCATCCGCCCCGCGTTTGGCAGGCATCTGACTTCCGGTCTTTCGCATCAACATGGCCTATGACGCTTTCTCTCGTTCGGCCCTTCGTCAAAAAAAGAAAAAAAGACTACTACGGCCTCTGCTGACTTCTCGCTCCGGTTTGCACCGTCGCCCTTTCAGGCATAAGGCGAGATCTCCCCAGGTAAGAACGCAATCCTTCACCGCACAGCCGCCGGATCTACGCAGCCGCCCTTTGACCACAAGAGTTTCGCGGTTTTTGGCCCGCTCACCCTGGTCGGCTTCGCCTTATATCCGGTTCTTGTTCATCGGCTCACGGCTTCGCTCCACGCTTCCTCCCCACACTCGGTCGCCCTCATGCAGTTGCGCTTCACTTCATTCGCTGTGGTCAGCTTACGGCGGGACTTTCACCCACAAGATTGCGCCCATGCTGGGCGCACCAAAAAAAACGCCCCGAACCAGTCGGGGCGTTTTTCAAGGCGTGGCGCAGGCTATCAGTAAGCCTTGCCGGTCTTGTAGAAGTTCTCGAAGCAGAAGTTGGTCGCGTCGATGTAGCCTTCGGCGCCACCGCAGTCGAAACGCTTGCCCTTGAACTTATAGGCCATGACGCAGCCGTTCTGGGCCTGTTTCATCAGGGCGTCGGTGATCTGGATTTCGCCGCCCTTGCCTGGCTCGGTCTGTTCGATCAGGTCGAAGATGTCCGGGGTCAGGATGTAGCGACCGATGATCGCCAGGTTCGACGGTGCGTCTTCAGGCTTTGGTTTTTCAACCATGCTGTGAACGCGGTAGATGTCGTCGCGGATCATTTCGCCGGCAATCACGCCGTACTTGTTGGTTTCCTGCGGATCGACTTCCTGGATCGCCACGATGGAGCAGCGGAACTGCTTGTACAGCTTGACCATCTGGGTCAGGACGCCGTCGCCTTCGAGGTTGACGCACAGGTCATCCGCCAGGACCACGGCGAACGGTTCGTCACCGATCAGTGGGCGACCGGTCAGGATCGCGTGGCCCAGACCTTTCATTTCGGTCTGGCGGGTGTAGGAGAACGAGCACTCATCCAGCAGTTTGCGGATGCCGACCAGGTACTTTTCCTTGTCGGTGCCTTTGATCTGGTTTTCCAGCTCGTAGCTGATGTCGAAATGGTCTTCCAGCGCGCGCTTACCACGGCCAGTCACGATGGAGATTTCAGTCAAGCCCGCATCGAGGGCTTCTTCGACGCCGTACTGGATCAGTGGCTTGTTCACCACCGGCAGCATTTCTTTGGGCATGGCTTTAGTCGCTGGCAGGAAGCGAGTACCGTAACCGGCTGCTGGGAACAAGCATTTCTTGATCATATAAGTCCTTGAAAAGGCGGTGTGTACGAGTTTCGGCGCAGTCTAATCAGGCGACGGGCACCTTACAATGCCCGCACTGGCCAACCGGTGCCATCATAGAGAAATAAAAAACGGCGGATAGTTCAATCGCCTTTCGTTTCGATGGCTGCAACGGTCCACTGTACGCCAGTGAGCACTGTTTGCGAGCATTTGACGTATCATAGCGTCCTTGATCACGCCAATTGAGGCAGTTAGATGTCGGCAAGAAACGCAAACGGTTATTCGGCCAGCCAGGGCAAGGACGGCCAGTGGTGGATTATCAACTACCACGGCGAGCAGGTCGCCGGTCCTTTGCCCAGCAAGGCCATGGCGGTAGAAGTGGCTGCGGTATTCCAGGACGAACGCGCCGCCCCGGCGACGAAAGAACGCGAAACCGCCCCTGCACGCAGCCCCCGCCGCAAGAAGTAAACAGACAAGCCCCAAGTAAATGACGCCCGGCATCGAACGGGGCTTTGTTTATCTGTACCGGAATGGCCATTCGCTATATTCTCGCGCCTGCCCCTCCCTTCTTGATGACGACTCCATGAAAACACTGCTGGCGCTGTTTGCCGTCCTGGCCTTGGCGGGCTGTGCCTCTGCCGAAAAGACCACCCTGAACAATGGCGAACAAGGCCTGAGCATCGACTGCTCCGGCGAAGCCAATGACTGGGCCACTTGTTATGAAAAGGCTGATGCTTCCTGTGCCGGCACCGGCTACCGCATCGTCGGCACCGATGGCACACCGCAGGCCAAGGAAAGCGAAAAGACCCTGGGTGTCGACATCGGCAACTACACCAGCCGCAGTGTCGTGGTGGTGTGCAAATAAGAACTAGTGTCCTGTTTCGCAAATACGTTTCTTTTTTGGCGAGTGGCTGTTGTCGTCAGGCAAGGCGCCGCGACGAGTCATAGCCCGCTATGGCGAGGAGCGGCAACGCAGCATGACGACAACAGACGCCGTCAAAAAGGAACAGTATTTGTGATACAGGACACTAGATGTGGATCTCGGCGAACTTGATGCCCAGGCCGCGTATGGTCTCGATCAGTTCGTCGAGGCTGCCGAAGGACTCGACTTCGTCCTGCCCATCCACCAGGAAAAAACTGCGTCCGGCGCTTTTCTTGAAGAACACGATCCATTCGCCCGGGCTCGCCGGGTTCTGAATCACGTGGGTGGCACAGATAAGACCTTCTGCATGGCGCTCGCGCACCTGCTCGCGTTTCATCGACTGACTCCAAAAATGACAATGCCGCCAACGTTGACCGTGGCGGCATTTTTGTCGAGGGCAGCAGTTTATCCGATGCCGGGCCCGCTCGTCAGGCGCTGACTGCGATCAGCCGGAGATGCAGGCGTTGGCCGCATCCTGCACATCACCCGGACGCACCGGTACGTTGGACATGCTTTCATGCAGCTTGATGCTGCTGCCACTGGAGCGCTCGTCAATGTCGAACACCGCCGCCGGCAGGGTCGACAGTTTGCCCGGGACGATCAGTCGCACACCACCATTCTTGTGCGGCTCCACTTGCAATGGACCACGGCTGCTGGCCAGTTTGTCGGAAACACACTTGGCATATTCGTGGGGTTTCTTTCCGGAAATGACGCTCATGGTGGGCGGCGTCTGGTTGATGTCCGATACCGATGCACATCCACTCATGGCCAATGCCAACACCCACACGCTGCGCTTCATATGTTTCCTCCAATAAAGATCCTCCGACAGTGCAAACACCGTTTTGCTCCGGTGCCGCACCGCTTTTTTTTCCCGCTACCTGCGATAAATGAACAAAGCCTGGAGCGCGGGCCGGATATTAACACTCGGGGCTGATAAACTGCGCCTCATTGCCCCTTGCTATCGTTTTGATTTTGTAGAAAAAGCCCTTCTGGAGGCGCCCATGAAATTCATTCACCAGCGCGAGCACCTGAACGAAGACGACATTGTCGTCATCGAATGCTCCCAAATGTGCAACATTCGTTTGATGAACGACGCCAACTTCCGCAGCTTCAAGAACGGCGGTCGGCACACGTATCACGGTGGCGCGTTCGACACGTTCCCGGCCAGGATCACGGCGCCGAGCACCGGTTTCTGGAACATCACCATCGACACCGTCAACCGCCGTGCAATCAGCGTCGCGCGCAAGCCGACCCTGACCCACAAGATCAAAATCATCCGGCGTTCCAGCTCGAAACTGAGCTGAGCCTCGCCCTTTCAAGAAAGGCAAAATCGTGGACCAGACGACCAAATACGTCATCAAGTACAAGCTCAACGGCGAACGCCGCTTCGAATTCGCGCAACTGGAAAACGGCACCGAGAAAGAAGCCAAGGCCGCGTTGCAGAAACTGCATGGCGAAACCGACGATGTGATCAGCGAAATCGGTGTCAGCAAAGCGCTGTAACGGCTCACCCCGATTGATTTCAGCTGATGGCCCCATGGCCGGTGAACGCCATGCTCTTGTGGCGAGGGAGCTCGCTCCCGCTCGGCTGCGCAGCAGTCGTAAAACCTGCTGGCGCGGTCTGCCTGTAAAGAATACGTCAGTGAGTTTGGGTCGGCTTCGCCGCCCAGCGGGAGCAAGCTCCCTCGCCACAGGGAATGGCTGCGCACAGCAAGAACCGGAGTGCCCGACGCCGCAGCGCCGCGCAGACTGAACAGTCCTTTCCACCAAGGATTGCTATCGTGCCCCCTACGCCTACCCTGCCCCAACACCTCGCCGACCTTGACTGGCCCGCCTTGGAACAGAGCCTCGACCAGGACGGCTGTGCAATCATTCGCAACCTGCTGCCGCCAGCGCAATGCCGGCTGCTCGGTGATTTGTACGCCGATAGCGGACTTTTTCGTTCCCGAGTGATCATGGCCCGCCACGGATCCGGGCGCGGCGAGTATCAGTATTTTCGCTATCCGCTGCCGGACCTCATCCAACAGCTGCGTCAGGCGTTGTATCCGATGCTGGTGCCGCTGGCGAACCGCTGGAATGAATGCATGGACCTGGAGGTGCGGTACCCCCATGAACACGCCGACTTCATCCAGCGCTGTCACGCTGCCGGACAATCGCGTCCTACGCCGCTGTTGCTGCAATACGGGCCGCAGGACTACAACTGTCTGCATCAGGATCTGTACGGCGAGCAGGTGTTCCCGTTACAGGTCGCGATCCTGTTGTCGGAACCGGGCCGGGACTTTACCGGCGGCGAGTTTGTCCTCACCGAACAGCGCCCGCGCATGCAGTCGCGGCCCCAGGTCATTGATCTGAAACAGGGCGACGCCGTGGTATTTGCCGTGCACCAACGGCCGGTCAAAGGCGTTCGCGGTTATTATCGGGTGAACATGCGCCATGGCGTCAGCCGCGTGCACAGCGGCAGACGACACACCTTGGGAATCATTTTTCATGATGCGCAGTAATGACACCCCGATCACCTTGGACCTGTTCGCCGACCAAGCGCCCAACACGCCCGGCCAGGTCGAACAGATTGGCCAACAATCCTTCGTGCTGCGTGGCTTCGCCCTGCCCTGGCTCGAGCGCTTGCTGCCGGCGCTGGAGAGCGTCCTGCAGGCTGCGCCGTTCCGGCAGATGGTCACGCCCGGCGGCTTTACCATGTCGGTGGCCTTGAGCAGTTGCGGCGCGCTGGGCTGGACCACCGACCGCAGCGGCTATCGCTACACCGCCCATGACCCGCAAACCGGCCAGCCCTGGCCCGAGATGCCGGCGGTGTTTCGCGAACTGGCCCAGGCCGCCGCCCGGCAGGCACAGTTCGAGCATTTCGAGCCCGACAGCTGCCTGATCAACCGCTACGTGCCCGGCGCCCGGATGTCGCTGCATCAGGACAAGAACGAACGCTCCCTCGCTGCCCCCATCGTCTCGATGTCCCTGGGCTTGCCGGCGGTGTTCCAGTTCGGCGGCTTCGAGCGCAGCGACAAAAGCCTGCGCATCCCGTTGTTTCATGGCGACATCGTGGTCTGGGGCGGCGTGGACCGGTTGCGTTACCACGGCGTGCTGCCGCTCAAGGAAGGACAACACCCGCGCCTGGGCGCCCAGCGGATCAACCTGACGTTTCGCACTGCCGGGTGAAGGGGCAGAATTCAACCGCAAGACCCGGAGTGTTGCCATCTCATAGGCTCGCTACTGTAGCCAAAACGGGCCAATGGACATAACGACCATGAACAGCACTTCGAACAATCTCGCCCCTGAACTGGATCCGCGCTGGGCCGCTGTGCTCGCCCGGGATCCACGCGCCGATGGGCAATTCGTCTATGGCGTGAAAACCACCGGCATTTACTGCCACCCCAGCAGCCTGTCGCGCCTGCCCAACCCACGTAACGTCGAATTCTTCGACACGCCGGAACAGGCCCAGGCCGCCGGCTACCGGCCCAGCAAGCGCGTGGCCCGGGACCAGACCCAGATCGCCGCCCAACAAGCGGCACGGGTCGCGGCGGCCTGCCGGCAGATCGAAGCCGCCGAGGAACTGCCAGGTCTTAATGAACTGGCAGCCAGCGCCGGCTTGAGTCCCTTCCACTTTCATCGGGTCTTCAAGGCCGTCACCGGCCTGACTCCCAAGGGTTACGCCGCCGCCCACCGCTCACGCAAGGTACGCGAACGCTTGGCCGATGGCGGCACGATCACCGAAGCGCTGTACGACGCCGGTTTCAATTCCAACAGCCGTTTCTATGAGGCGGCCGACAAAGTGTTGGGCATGAAGCCCGCCGACTACCGCGCCGCCGGGCAGAACACCGACATCCGTTTCGCCGTCGGCCAATGCTCCCTCGGGGCGATTCTGGTGGCGCAAAGCGAGCGTGGCGTGTGCGCGATCCTGCTGGGAGACGACCCGGATGCGCTGGTGCGCGACCTGCAGGACAAATTCCGCCGGGCCAATCTCATCGGTGCCGACCACGAGTTCGAGCAACTGATCGCCCAGGTGGTGGGCTTCATCGAAGCGCCGGCCCTGGGCCTGGATCTGCCCTTGGACCTGCGCGGCACCGCCTTCCAGGAGCGGGTCTGGCAAGCGTTGCGGGACATTCCCGCCGGCAGTACCGCCAGCTATGCCGAGATCGCCCAGCGCATCGGCATGCCCAAGGCCGTGCGCGCCGTGGCCCAGGCCTGCGGCGCCAACAGCCTGGCGGTGGCGATCCCTTGCCACCGGGTGGTGCGCAGCGACGGCAACCTGTCGGGCTATCGCTGGGGGGTGGAGCGCAAGCGTCAGTTGCTGGCGCTGGAGCGCTCGTCCGGGGACTGAACGCCGATGTAGATCGCCACGGATTCGGGGGCGCTGTAGACCTCGAAATCGGTGGTGAAGCGGCGCAGTGTCTGCGGGTTATCCGCGAAGTACGCCCAGATCAGGCCCCAGGCCTGGATCACGCAATCAGGCATCTTCCCCTTGGCCGAAAACACCAGGTATTCCCCGCCCTCGATTTCCACGGCGGGGTAGCCTGCGCTGGTCTCATCCACCTGCACCCCGGCCGTCACGTCGAAGTGGCCGGTGGCGTCGGACTCGTAGTTGGAATACACCCCGAAGACGAACGACTCCGACTGCCTGGCCGGAATCGTGTCGAACAGCTCTTCGCTGAAGAACCGTTGCCACATCGGGCCGATCCTGGCCGTGTCGGGCTGCTGCTCGTCGGAGTTGCGGGTGCGCACCTGCAAACCGGCCACGGTGAAGGGGGCAACAGTCTTGAGTTTCACGTCCATGGGTCAGGCTCCTTGATGTATGAAGCCGCATGGTAACCCTCCTCCCGTCGGGATCAAGCGGTTGGCGCTCGATTGAAAAACTCGACTGGCCCTCGCCGGCCCACACCTGCTAAAAACGCTGTTTCCTTCTGCCGTCGGAGACCCGCACATGAGCCAGTGGCCAGACACCCGTATTCTTGACCTGCTCGGTATCGAGCTGCCCATCATCCAGGGGCCGCTGGCCGGGGTGACCGGGCCGGCCA
Source organism: Pseudomonas sp. FSO-7 (assembly GCF_059579345.1). Lineage (NCBI taxonomy): Bacteria > Pseudomonadati > Pseudomonadota > Gammaproteobacteria > Pseudomonadales > Pseudomonadaceae > Pseudomonas > Pseudomonas sp. FSO-7. The sequence goes on from NZ_CM184193.1 coordinate 4,222,330, forward strand.
TGGTGGTGGCGACCTGCAATGCCGGCGGGCTGGGTTCGATGCCGGCGGCGATGCTCGATGTCGAGCAGTTGCGCCAGGCGCTGACGACCATCCGCGAACAGACCGACAAGCCGTTCAATGTGAATTTCTTCTGTCACCAGCCGCCGGCCTTCGACAAACAGCGGGCCGAGGCCTGGAAGCAACGGCTCAAGCCGTACTACCAGGAACTGGGCGTCGACTTCGACGCGCCGACCCCGGTGTCCAACCGCACGCCCTTCGATGATGCTGCCTGTCGGGTGCTGGAGGAGATGCGGCCCAAGGTCGTCAGTTTCCACTTCGGCCTGCCGGAGAAATCCCTGCTGGACCGGGTGAAGGCCACCGGGGCGAAAATCCTTTCGTCGGCCACCACCGTCGAGGAAGCCATCTGGCTCGAACAGCACGGTTGCGACGCGATTATCGCCATGGGCTATGAAGCCGGTGGGCATCGCGGGATGTTCCTCAGCGACGACCTCGATACCCAGGTCGGCCTGTTTCCCCTGTTGCCGCAGGTGGTGGATGCGGTGAAAGTGCCGGTGATCGCCGCCGGTGGCATTGGCGATGCGCGGGGAATCGTTGCGGCGTTCGCTTTGGGTGCCTCGGCGGTGCAACTGGGCAGCGCCTACCTGTTCACCCCCGAGGCGAAGGTCAGTGCGTCCCATCACCGGGCTTTGCGCACGGCCAAGGAAAGCCAGACCGCTGTCACCAACCTGTTCACCGGTCGCCCGGCCCGGGGCATCGTCAACCGGGTGATGCGCGAAGTGGGTCCGATGAGCCCGCTGGCGCCGGCCTTTCCCTTGGCGGGCGGTGCGTTGATGCCGCTGCGCGCCAAGGGCGAAGCGGACTTCAGCAACCTCTGGGCCGGCCAGGCCTTCCCCCTGGGTCGGGAGCTGTCGACAGCCGAGTTGACCCGGCGGTTGGCTGAAGAAGCGCAGGCTCAGCTCAATCGCCTGGGTCGAGCCTGATGGGCATCATCGGTCGTTAGCACGCCATCGCGAGCAAGCTCGCTCCCACAGGGGGATTGCTGGCAACCACGACATTGGGTGACGCCACTGTACCTGTGGGAGCGGGCTTGCTCGCGAAAGCGCTGGGTCAGTCGACAGGAATGTTGAATGTACCGCCGTCTTCGCGAGCAAGCCCGCTCCCACAGGGGTTCTGGTGTGGTAGCAAGATGTAGGTTCGCCACGGATCCAGTGTGGGAGCGAGCTTGCTCGCGATGGGGCCAGCCCTTGCACCCTCACTCCCCAGGCAAAATGCCGCGTTCCGTTTGTCGGCCATTCGCTATATATTCCAGTATATAGCGAACCTGTCCTACGGAGCCTCATCCATGCGCCTTACCCGCTTCGCGCCGTTGCTGCTGATCCCGTTCCTGACGATGGGCGCCGTCCAGGCCGCCGAGGTGCAGGTGGCGGTCGCCGCCAATTTCACCGCGCCGATCCAGGCCATTGCCGCCGATTTCGAAAAAGACACCGGGCATAAACTGGTGGCGGCGTACGGTGCCACCGGGCAGTTCTACACACAGATCAAGAACGGCGCGCCCTTCGAGGTGTTCCTCGCCGCCGACGACACCACCCCGGCCAGGCTCGAAAGCGAAGGCGACACCGTCAAGGGCTCGCGTTTCACCTACGCCGTTGGCACCCTGGCGCTGTGGTCGGCCAAAGCCGGTTATGTCGACAACCAGGGCCAAGTCCTCAAGCGCAACGACTTCCAACACCTGTCCATCGCCAACCCGAAAGCCGCCCCTTATGGCCTGGCCGCGACCCAGGTGCTGGACAAGCTGGGTTTGACCGCCCAAGTCAAAAGCAAACTCGTCGAAGGCCAGAACATCACCCAGGCCTACCAATTCGTCTCCACCGGTAACGCTGAACTGGGCTTCGTCGCCTTGTCCCAGGTGTACAAGGACGGCAAGGTGACGGGCGGCTCGGCGTGGATCGTCCCGGCCGAATTGCACGATCCGATCAAACAGGACGCGGTGATCCTCACCAAGGGTCGGGACAACCCCGCCGCCGTGGCCCTGGTGGATTACCTCAAGGGGCCGAAAGCCGCCGCCATCATCCAAGCCTACGGTTACCAACGCTAAATGCCCCTGACCAGCGCCGACTATGCCGCCATCTGGCTGACCCTGAAACTGGCGTCCCTGACCACGGTGATCCTGCTGCTCATCGGCACGCCCATCGCGTTGTGGCTGTCGCGCACCCGCTCCTGGCTGCGCGGGCCGGTAGGAGCGGTGGTGGCGCTGCCCTTGGTGCTGCCGCCCACGGTGATCGGCTTTTACCTGTTGCTGGCGTTGGGGCCGAACGGCTGGATCGGTCAGCTCACCCAAGCCCTCGGGTTAGGCACCCTCACCTTCAGCTTCACTGGGCTGGTGATCGGCTCGGTGATCTATTCCATGCCGTTTGTGGTTCAGCCGTTGCAGAACGCCTTTGCCGCCATCGGCAGTCGCCCCTTGGAAGTCGCCGCCACCCTGCGGGCCGGGCCCTGGGACACGTTTTTCAGCGTCATCCTGCCCCTGGCCCGCCCCGGCTTCATCACCGCGGCAATTCTTGGCTTCGCCCACACCGTCGGCGAATTCGGCGTGGTGCTGATGATCGGCGGTAACATCCCGGAGAAAACCCGGGTGGTGTCGGTGCAGATCTACGACCATGTCGAAGCCCTGGAATATGCCCAGGCCCACTGGCTGGCGGCGGCGATGCTGGTGTTTTCATTCCTGGTGTTGCTGGCGCTGTACTCCAGCCGCCGAACCCGTGCCGGTTGGAGCTGATCGATGATTCACGTGCGTTTTCAGCTCGATCACGGGGCTTTTTCCCTGAACCTGGATGTGCAACTGCCGGGCCGTGGCGTGACGGCCCTGTATGGCCCTTCCGGCTCCGGCAAAACCACTTGCCTGCGCTGCATTGCCGGGTTGGAACGGCCGATCCAGGGTTTTATCGAGGTCAATGGCCAAGTGTGGCAGGACAGTGAGCACGCTGTGTTCGTGCCGCCCCACAAGCGGCCGGTGGGGTATGTGTTCCAGGAGGCGAGCCTGTTCGCCCATCTGTCGGTACGGGCCAACCTGGCGTTCGGCCTCAAGCGCATTGCACCGGCACAGCGGCGGGTGGACATCGACCAGGCCACCGATCTGCTGGGCATCGGGCACTTGCTCGATCGCCAGCCCCGCAACCTCTCCGGCGGCGAACGCCAACGGGTGGGCATCGCCCGTGCCTTGCTCACCAGCCCGCGGCTACTGCTGATGGATGAGCCGCTGGCGGCCCTCGATAGCCGGCGCAAAAACGAGATCCTGCCTTACCTGCAACGGCTCCACGATGAGCTGGACATCCCGGTGCTGTATGTCAGCCATTCCCAGGACGAAGTGGCGCGCCTGGCCGATCACATCGTGCTGCTCGACGCTGGCCGCGCGCAGGCCAGCGGCCCCATCGGCGAAACCCTGGCCCGGCTCGACCTGCCGTTGGCCCTGGGGGATGACGCCGGGGTGGTGATCGAGGGCAAGGTCAGCGGCTATGACCCGGCGTATCAATTGCTGACCCTGAACCTGCCCGACAGCCAACTGAACGTACGCGTGGCCCATACATCACTGGCCCTCGGCCAGCCGCTGCGCTTCAAGGTCCAGGCCCGGGACGTCAGCCTCAGCCTGACGAACGATGCCCAGACCAGCATCCTCAACCGTCTGCCGGTCACCGTGGTCAGCGAACAGGCCGCCGACAACGCCGCCCATGTGCTGGTCCGCCTGGAAGCCGCCGGCACCCCGCTGCTGGCGCGCATCACCCGCTATTCCCGGGACCAGTTGAACCTGCAACCGGGGCAGGTGTTGTGGGCGCAGATCAAGGCGGTGGCGGTGTTGGCGTAGGATTTGAGCCGCTCAGATGGCCCTATGTGGGAGCGAGCTTGCTCGCGATAGCGGTGAGTCAGCGTGCATCAATGCTGAATGTGCCGGCGTCATCGCGAGCAAGCTCGCTCCCACAGGTTCGGTGGTGCAACCTCAGAATCTTGGCACGACCGCAACGGGCTGCGGTCAATGAATTCACAGGCCACCGGATTCGTTGCCAAGGACTCTTTCATGCCCGACACCCTGACACCGGATGCACTGCCGGCCGATCTGCATTACGTCGATGACACGGCCCCTGGCATCACCCGTAAAAAGCTGCGGGGCACGTTCTGTTATTTCGACCCGCAGGGCCAGCGCATCACCGACGTGGCCGAGATCCAGCGCATCAATGCCCTGGCGGTGCCGCCGGCCTACACCGATGTCTGGATCTGCACCGACCCCCGAGGTCATCTCCAGGCCACCGGCCGCGATGCCCGCGGGCGCAAGCAGTACCGTTACCATGCGCGTTGGCGTGAGGTGCGCGATGCGGACAAGTATTCGCGGATGCTGGAGTTCGGACGTGCCCTGCCGCGCCTGCGCAAACGCCTGGAAGAAATCCTCGCCAAACCCGGCTTCAGCCGTGACAAAGTCATGGCCACGGTCATCACCCTGCTGGACCTGACCCTGATCCGCGTCGGCAACCCCGAATACGCCCGGGCCAATCGCTCCTACGGCCTGACGACCCTGCGCAACAAACACGTCGAGATCAACGGCAGCGCCATCGCCTTCCAGTTCCGCGGCAAAAGCGGCGTCGAGCACCAGATCACCGTGAAGGACCGGCGCCTGGCGCGGATCATCAAGCGCTGCCAGGAGATTCCCGGGCAGAACCTGTTCCAGTATCTGGACGAACACGGCGAGCGCCACTCCATCAGTTCTTCGGACATCAACGCTTACCTCAAGACCCTGACCGGCGCCGACTTCACCGCCAAGGACTACCGCACCTGGGCCGGCAGCGCAGCCGCTCTGGCCGGGCTGCGGGCGCTGCGTTGGGAAACCGAGACCGAAGCCAAGAGGCACGTCACCGAGATGGTCAAGCAGGTCTCCCGACAACTGGGCAACACACCGACCGTCTGTCGTAAATGCTACATCCACCCGGCAGTGGTGGAAGGCTTCCTGCTCGGCGCCCTGAAGGCATTGCCCAAACCCCGGGCCCGTAAAGGCCTCAGCGAAGAAGAAGCCGGACTGACGCTATTCTTGCAGCGTATGACACGAGCTGCCGAGGCGTGCGAACAGGCGCAATCGGGTTGACGCGATTCACCCGCAGCGAGCCATGAAGGCGGAACATCCGCAAACCACCGGACTCCCAACTTTACGGCACGACCACTGCGTAGGCTTAAAAGGGTGAAATCGACAGGAGCTTCAGATGTCCGAACACATTGTCCATTTTCATTGCCAGATCGATCAGGGCACCACGGAACGCTTTCGCGACAACTGCCTGGAGGCCATCGAGAAAGGCGCCGACTCGCTGATGCTCAACCTCTCCACCGTCGGCGGTAGCACCAACTTCGGTTTTACGCTGTATACCTTCATCAAGTCGCTTCCGGTGCCGGTGCGTGCGGTCAATGCCGGCAACATCGAGTCGATGGGCATCATCATGTTCCTGGCTGCCAGCGACCGCACCACCACCCCGCATTCGCGTTTCCTGATTCATCCAATGAACTGGTATTTCGGCCAGAAATCCGTGGACCATTCACGCTTGCGTGAGTACCTGTCCAGCCTGGACAACGACGTGGCGCGGTACGTGGAGATCTACGTCAAGGAAACCGCCGGTGCCGCGACCCAATTGGATATCTTCAAATGCCTGTGCGCCGAGGAACGGGTGATTCCGGCAGAAAACTCCCTGGCATTTGGCATTGCCCATCGGGTCGAACAAGTCGTGTTCCCTGTGGAAGCCAAGCATTGGAAAGTCAGCGGCGGTGAAGAGTAAGCAATGGCATTAATAAATAAAATGCTTATGGGCTCCGCAATAAACCCAAACAATCCTGTACAACTTTCAAGCGAAGCGGCTGTATAACTTTTTTCCGGCCTTTATTAAGGTTGATAACCGCTCGTCGCCAACGAAACGTTTTCATTAAACTTCCCTCGGGCATTTTCTTTCATAATTAAGCGAGGCCGTTGCTCGCTTAACCAAAATGAGGATTCTCAAAATGGCTAACACCGGAAACAAGAACCCAGGTAATTTCGCAAATGATCGTGAAAAAGCATCGGAAGCCGGGAAGAAAGGCGGACAAGCTTCGGGCGGCAATAATTTTGCAAATGACCGGGAAAAAGCCTCTGAAGCCGGCAGGAAAGGTGGCGGACGCAGCCAAGGCGGCGGCAGAAAATCGTAACCTGGAAAACCGTCGGGGCGCAGTCACGCTGCGCCCTGGCGCTTAACCGCACCGAGGTCGCCCATGAGCAGCCAGGATCGATTCATCATCAGCTTCATCAGTAATGGTCAACCCGACAATCGCGTGGTCGAGGCCAACTCCGAGACATTGAGTGTCAGCGAAGCTGAAGCCTTATTGAGGGCGACGTTCGGTGAACTCAAGGACGTTGAACTCAGCGATGTGCAAGTTCAGAAGAAAACCAGGCCCAATGAAAAAGAGCATGGTGTGCCGGGGCATTTCAAACAGCCCTAATTCAAACTATCGCCGTAACCCTTACTCCTCCTTAACACTTTGACCCTTTGCTCCCACCGGGCTGCCGGGCTCTGTAGGAGCTGGCGAAGCCTGCGATCTTTTGATCTTTCACTTAAGATTCAAGTGTCAGGGGAAAGATCGCAGCCTCGTTGCACTCGACAGCTCCTACAGAGCCCTGCGGGAGCACGCTCCCTCGCCACAAAAAGCGAATTTCGATCACCGTACCTCAGTGAGCATGATCGCCAGTCGGATCCTTGATCTGCCACACCTGCCCTTTCTGCCAGGCATCGGCACCGGGATCAATTTTCGGCGTGTCGATACCCGCTCGAGCACGCTTCTTCGCCTCGCTGTCGACAGCCATCCGACCGTCCCGCTCGCGTACCAACTGCGGGTCAACCTGCCCATCGGCGGTGAACCCCATCATCAACTGAGGCACCCCGTAAGGCAGTGCATTGCCCTGTTCGGTATGCCAGGTGTGCCAGGTCTTGCCGTAAGTGCCGATCAGATTTTTCATCAACCGGGTTTCCGCTGCCTGGGGAATCCCGGGCGCAATCAACTGCCCGGATTTCACCTCATGCACATGGCTGTGCCACAGCTGTTTTTCACTGGCCGGCAGCCCTTCAAACAGGCGCTGGCTGATGATGTACTCGACGCCCATCAGCTTGGCACTGGCGGTATTGCCGTCGAAGATGGCGCACTGAAAGACTTCCTCGTTCAGCGCCGAGCAGTAGTGATGCGCTTCCATCTGCCCGGACATCCGCCCGTTATAGAAATGAAAGCCATCGAGGTAGGTGTCCAGGGCCCGCAATGGCGGTTTGTCCTGCATGATCCGCGCCCCGGCTTCCAGCGTCGCGGTCGTCGGGGTCTTCGCGGCGCCTGGCGCATCGACGGGCGAGTCACTCGTGCCGCCCGCGCAGCCGGTCAATCCAAAAACCGCTGCCCATAGCCATTTCCAGCTGCCATAAACACTTCGATCAGGCATGTCATCTCTCCTTTGCATGACTGATCATGAGAAAGACAGTGCCTGGGGCGGGTTTGATTTTCCTGACAGCCTACCGACGAACGGCGCGCATCGGCAGCCTCTGACCGATCAACCGGCGCTATAGGCTTGCTTCACCGTCTCGATCCAGCGTGGGTCCAGGCGCGACTGTTCGCTGTCCAGGCCCAGCGCCTGCATGTTCGCCAGGTGCGCGTCGGCTTCCCGCGCCAGGGAGCCCTGGGCGCTGGAGTTGGCGTCCAGCTGATGCATCTGGGCCAGTCCCAGGTGATAGAAGCGCAGCAGTTTCATGGCAGCGGGGTCCTGGGCCTGCACCCCGGCCGTCACCTGGTGCATCACGTTGGTGATTTTCATCAGGTTGCGCTTGAGCTGCCAGCCGTACACCGCGGCGGCCATCCACGGCTGCGACCAGAAATACTGGCGCATCAGCACAGCCATCGCCAACACCGCGGCAATCACCCCGCCGAGGTTGAAACGAAAGTTATCTCCTCCGGGCGTCCCCAACAGCATCACGGCCAGGCTGGACAGCAGCATCGCCAGGGCCAGGAACACCACCGCGATGATCAGGGTGCTGCGGCGGGTCTGCCTGCGGTAGGTGTCGCCATCCCACGGTTTGATCTCGAACATCGTGGTGCAATTTCCTTGTACGGCATCAAAAGAGTCACGCATTATCGCCTGCCCGGTCGATTTAGCTATGCTGGGGCTCATTTTGTAGGGCCGCCGACTCGCCGGGCCTGGATCGAAGTCCATGGCGATAGCGCAAGGATCGTGCGATCTTTCGGCGTGGACGTTTTTTTCAAGATGCCGTCGTTGTGTGCATGGCATCGTTTTCAAGGAAAGCTGAATGACTCAAAGACATGTAATCAACGCCTCGGTAAGCCCCAAGGGCAGCCTGGAGACCTTGTCCCAGCGCGAGGTCCAGCAACTGAGCGAAGCCGGCTCCGGCAGTATCTACGACCTCTTCCGCCAGTGCGCCCTGGCCATCCTCAATACCGGCGCCCATGTCGATAATGCCAAGACCATCCTGGAAGCCTACAAGGACTTCGAGATCCGCATTCACCAGCAGGACCGGGGCGTACGCCTGGAGCTGCTGAACGCACCGGCCGATGCGTTCGTCGACGGCGAAATGATCGCCAGCACCCGGGAAATGCTCTTCAGCGCCCTGCGCGACATTGTCTACACCGAGAACGAACTGGACAGCCAGCGCATCGACCTCAGCTCGTCCCAGGGCATCAGCGACTACGTGTTCCACCTGCTGCGCAACGCCCGCACCCTGCGCCCTGGCGTGGAGCCGAAAATCGTCGTGTGCTGGGGCGGTCACTCGATCAACACCGAAGAATACAAATACACCAAGAAGGTCGGCCACGAACTGGGCCTGCGCAGCCTGGATATCTGCACCGGCTGCGGCCCGGGCGTGATGAAAGGGCCGATGAAAGGCGCCACCATCGCCCACGCCAAGCAGCGCATCCATGGTGGTCGCTACCTGGGCCTGACGGAGCCGGGCATCATCGCCGCCGAGGCGCCAAACCCGATCGTCAATGAGCTGGTGATCCTGCCGGACATCGAGAAACGCCTGGAAGCCTTCGTGCGTGTCGGCCACGGCATCATCATCTTCCCGGGCGGTGCCGGTACGGCGGAAGAGTTCCTCTATCTGCTGGGCATCCTGATGCATCCGGCCAACCAGGACCTGCCCTTCCCGGTGGTGCTTACCGGGCCGAAAAGCGCCGCGCCGTACCTCGACCAGTTGCATGCGTTTGTCGGTGCAACCCTGGGCGAAGCAGCGCAGAAGCACTACCAGATCATCATCGACGACCCGGCCGAAGTGGCGCGGCAGATGACCCAGGGGCTCAAGGAGGTCAAGCAGTTCCGCCGCGAGCGCAACGACGCCTTCCACTTCAATTGGCTGCTGAAGATCGACGAGGGCTTCCAGCGCCCGTTCGACCCGACTCACGCCAACATGGCCAGCCTGGGCCTGAGCCGCGACCTGCCCGCCCACGAACTGGCGGCCAACCTGCGCCGGGCGTTCTCGGGGATCGTGGCCGGTAACGTCAAGGACAAGGGCATCCGCCTGATCGAAGAGCACGGTCCTTACGAGATCCACGGCGACGCCGCCATCATGGAACCCCTCGACCGCCTGCTCCAGGCCTTCGTCGCCCAACACCGCATGAAACTGCCGGGCGGCGCGGCGTATGTACCGTGCTATCGCGTGGTGACCTGACCTTCAAAATCTCCACTCCCCCTGTGGGAGCGCACCTGCTCGCGATGACTTCGGCACATTCAGCATTGATGCAAGCTGAACCACCGCTATCGCGAGCAAGCTCGCTCCCACAAGGGATTTGTGATTGCTGCGATGCCTGTGAGCGACTCAAAAACTGTGGGAGCGAGCCTGCTCGCGATGGCGGTGGCACATTCAGCATTGATGCAGGCTGAACCACCGCTATCGCGAGCAAGCTCGCTCCCACAAGGGATTTGTGATTGCTGCGATGCCTGTGAGCGACTCAAAAACTGTGGGAGGGAGCCTGCTCGCGATGGCGGTGGCACATTCAGCATTGATGCAGGCTGAACCACCGCTATCGCGAGCAAACTCGCTCCCACAGGGGACTTGTGGTGGCTACAGAATTCGCATCAAGCCGGCGCCATCCACCTCAAGGCCCAGTCCACGGTAATCCTTGATCTGCGGATGAAGGGTGATCACCGGGTGCGTGTGAGTTGCCGTCACCACCATCACATCGGCCCCGGCGGCCTCGCCTGCCCGAATACCTGCCTCGGCGTCTTCAAACACCAGGCAGTCCTGCGGCGCCACTTGCAGGCGCTCGGCGGCCAGGCGATAGCAGGTGGGGTTGGGTTTGCCGTCGCTCACGTCCTCGGCGGTGACCATCACACCAGGACGGGGGATCCCCGCTGCTTCCATACGCCGCAAGGCCAGCGCCATGGGCGCTGAGGTGACGATCGCCCATCGCTCTGGCGGCAGGCTTTCCAGGAACGCCAGCGCACCGGGTACTTGCACCACCCCTTCGACGTCTTCGATTTCTTCCCGGGTAATCTGCTCGGCTTGCGCCTGGGCATCCACCCCCGGCAGGTGCTGGCGGGCAATGGTGTCGATGGCGCGCACGCCATGGATGGTCGGCAGGAACGTCGCCACGTCCACGCCATGGCGCAGGGCCCAGCGAGTCCAGATCCGCTCGGCGGCGGCGATGGAATTGAGCAGGGTGCCGTCCATGTCGAACAGGAAGGCGCGGTAGGCGATGTGAGTGGGGAGACTGGCAGGCATCGGATCCTCGGTGGCGGCGTGGCGGGTGATGGCCACTGTAACATCGTCAAACCCCGAACCTGTGGGAGCGAGCTTGCTCGCGATAGCGTCGGCACATTCAGCATCAATGCAAGCTGACCCACCGCTATCGCGAGCAAGCTCGCTCCCACAGGGTTTAGTGGTGGGTCGGTTACACCAGGCGCTCGATCGGCTGATGCTGCCAGACCAGCTTGTAGTACAGCGTCTGCAGCAGCAGCATGCTCAAGTAAGCCACCGGAAACGCCATCCACACCCCTTGCAACCCGAAGTGCGCGTCCAGCAGATACGCGGCCGGCACTTGCACGGCGACGATGCAGAAAATCGAGATGACGACCGGCACCAGCACCGTGCCGCTGGCGCGCATGATGCCACCGACGATCGCCTGGAAGCCGAACACCAACAAGCTCCAGAGCATGATATGCAGCAAGTGTTCGGCCTGGATCCGGGCCGCCGGGTCGGTGATGAACAGCCCCAGCAGCCAGTGGGACAACAGATAGCCCAGCAGTACCAGCCCACCGGTGAGCCAGAGGTTGATCGCGAGCCCCGTGCGCAGGATCGGCCCCAGGCGATCCAGGCGGCCGGCACCGATGGCCTGGGCGCCAAGGATCGAGGCGGTGATGGCAATCGACAGCGCCGGAAACTGCACGTAGTTGACGATCTGTGTCACCGCGCCGTAGGCCGCCGTAGCCTCGGAGCCATGGCGATTGACCAGCGCCAGGATGACCAGCTCCGACAACGAGATCACCACCATCTGCAACCCCGTGGGCAGGCCGATGCGCAGCACTTTGCCGAGGATGTCCCGGTCCAGGCGCATCGCCGCGAACAACGCGCGGTCCGGCGCCAGGGCATGCTCGCGGCGCCTCAGGCGCCACGCCAGCATCAGCATCGCCGACGTCGTCCCCGCCAGCCCCGCCCACGCCGCGCTCTGGATGCCCATCTGCGGCAACCCCAGCCAGCCGCGAATCAACGCCGGCGTGAGCAGCAGCCCGACACTGGTGGACACCAGCAGCGCCAACATCGGAGACACCGTATCGCTCACCCCGCGCAGCAGTTGGGTGAACAGCACGAATACCAGCAACATCGGCAGGATCCACAGCATCACCCGGGCATAGGAAACGGCGTCCTCCAGCACATCGGCCGGCGTGCCGAGCCCTTGCAACGCCTGTCGCGCAAAGACACTGCCCAGCACCGCCGCCGCCAGGCCGATGATCGCCCCCAGTAACAACGTCGAGCCGGCAATCGCCTTCACCGTGCCGGTTTCGCCGGCGCCGTAGGCCTGCCCGATCAACACCCCCGCCCCCGCGCCCAGGCCGATCACCAAAGCGATAAAGAAAAACACGATGGGAAACATGCCCGACACCGACGCCAATGCCTGGGTGCCGAGCATCTGGCCGATGTAGATGCTGTTGAACGTGCCGGACATGGACTGCAGGAAGTTGGACAGGACCATGGGGATCAGGAACAGGAGATAGGTTTTCCAGAGGGGCTGGGTCGGCATGGGGACTCTGATGGCAGGTTCGAAAATCCGATGCGGGGTAATTTAGCTCAATCCATACAAATCGTTTCAGAAGATTCGGCGCAAACCGCTCTTGTGGCGAGGGAGCTTGCTCCCGCTGGGCTGCGCAGCAGCCCCAATACCTGAACACGCGATGTATCAGGCTAACCGCCCTAGCCATTTTGGGGACCGCTTCTCGCTCCAGCGGGAGCAAGCGCCCGTGCCACGGGACTTCCACAGGTCAGGCCATCTCGACAATTTCCCAATCTCGTCTATCCTTAGATAGCACTGTGCCATTATTTTTTATCGAAATCGGACGACTGGTCCTCAAGACCGCGCCGGCTTTGCAGATAACCAGTTATTCGCAAATAACCTGTTGGCAACACTGTTCAAGGACCGAACCATGACGTCGTACCCTCACGGTCATTCCCTTTCCCAACCAAAACCGCACATCCTCTGGAGTACCGTGCTGGTGGCCATTGCCGCGAGCGTTGGCGTGCTGGCGCTCAATGGTGCGAGTGGGCAAAACATCGGCTTGAGCGTGGCGATCCTGGCCTTGGGCGTCGGCGCCGGCGTATGGGGCGCGCGTTCGCAACGCCAGCAGTTCGACAGCGCCCTCGCCGCTGCCATGGCCGACCATGACCTCAAAGGCAGCGAGCACCTGGCCCATAAAACAAACGCGCAACTCAACGAAGTCATCCTCGGTGCCATGCCGATCTGGGCCAAGCAGGTCGAAAGTTCCCGGCAGCAGACCGAAACCGCGATCGTCTCCCTGACCAGCCGCTTCACCGGCATTTCGTCACGCCTGGAAGACACCGTGCAAGCCTCGCAACTGGCCGCCGGTGAACTGACCGGCAGCAGCAGTGGCGGCGCCGTGCAGGTGCTGGCCCAAAGCGAAGGTGAACTGGTCAAGGTCATCGATTCCCTGAAGGCCACCCAGGCCAGCCGCGACGAAACCCTGGCCCAGGTGCGCAACCTGACGGCCTATACCGGCGAGCTGCGGACCATGGCCGCCGACGTTGCGGCGATTGCCGCGCAAACCAACCTGCTGGCCCTCAACGCCGCCATCGAAGCCGCCCGTGCCGGCGAGGCCGGACGTGGCTTTGCGGTAGTGGCCGACGCCGTGCGCAGCCTCTCGAGCAAGTCCAGCGAAACCGGCCAGCAGATGTCGGCCAAGGTCGACATCATCAACACCGCCATCACCCAACTGGTGCATGCCGCGTCCAGCGGCGCGGACCAGGACAGCCATTCGGTCAGTGCCTCCGAGCAAAGCATCCAGCAGGTGCTGGAGCGCTTCAAGAGTGTCACTGGCCGACTGGCCGACTCGGCCGACATGCTGCAACGGGAAAGCTTCGGCATCCGCGATGAACTCACCGAGGTGCTGGTCAGCCTGCAATTCCAGGATCGGGTCAGCCAGATCCTCAGCCACGTGCGCGACAACATCGAGGACCTGCATGTGCACCTGCAGCAGGCCAGTCAGTCGCCCGACCAGGCCATTTCCATCGATGCCCGCCAATGGCTGGCGCGCATGGAAACCACTTACGCCACCGACGAGCAACGCCGCAACCACCACGGCGACTCGAGCGCGCAACAGACTTCACAGGAAATAACCTTCTTTTAGGAGAGCCGCTCATGGCTAAAAGTGTATTGGTTGTCGACGACTCCGCGAGCGTTCGGCAGGTGGTCGGCATCGCGTTGAAAAGTGCCGGCTATGACGTGATCGAAGCCAGCGATGGCAAGGACGCGCTGGGCAAGCTCAATGGCCAGAAAGTGCACCTGATCATCAGTGACGTGAACATGCCCAACATGGACGGCATCACCTTCGTCAAGGAGGTCAAGAAGCTGGCCAGCTACAAGTTCACGCCGATCATCATGCTCACCACCGAATCCCAGGAATCGAAGAAACAGGAAGGCCAGGCCGCCGGGGCCAAGGCCTGGGTGGTCAAGCCGTTCCAGCCGGCGCAGATGCTGGCGGCGGTATCCAAGCTGATTCTTCCTTGATAGCCGGAGGCTCCAATGCCGTTGCACTACGAAACACAGGATGACACCGCCCAGGTGCACATCGACGGCGAGCTGACGATCTACACCGCGGCCGAACTGGCCGCACAGTGGCTGCCGCACCTGGGAGCAACGCCGCGAATGGCCCTTGATCTGTCGCAGATCACCGAGATGGACGGCGCCGGCCTGCAACTGCTGCTGATGGTGCAGCGCGAGGCCTCCAGGGCCGGGACTCAACTGACGCTGACCGGCCAAAGCAAGGCCGTCACGGAGACACTTGCCCTGTGCAACCTGGTTGCCTAGGACCGCAATACGTCGGACACGACAAAGGAAATGAGCGTGAGCATCAATCTCGATCAGGCACAACAGACCTTCATCGTCGAGGCACGGGAACAGTTGCAGGCGATGGAAGAATCGCTGCTGCAACTGGAAACCGACCCCGGCGACGATGACGCCATCGGCGCGATCTTCCGGGCGGCCCACACGATCAAAGGTTCGGCCGGGTTGTTCGGCCTGGAACCGATCGTCAGCTTCACCCACATCGTCGAAGACGTGCTCGACCGCCTGCGCAACGGCAGCGTCGAGGTGGACGCCGGCCTGATCGCGGTGTTGCTCAAGTCCAGCGACCACATGCTGGAACTGATCAACGTGGCCGCCAACCAGGGCGGATCGCTGCCGCCGCCGGCCCTGCAACGGGAAGTGGAGCTGTGCCAGATCCTCCAGGAGTACCAGGCGCCCTCGCCAGCCGCGGCCCCAACGCCCAAGCAGGAAACCGCACCCCGCGAACCCGGCGAAACGCGCCTCTGGCACCTTTCCCTGCGCTTCGGCCAGGAAGTATTCCGCAACGGCATGGACCCGCTGTCGTTCCTGCGCTATCTGCAAACCCTGGGTGAAATCGTCGACATCACTACCCTGACCGACGCCCTGCCCGCCGCCGATGCCTGGGACGCCGAGTCCTGCTACCTGGGCTTCGACATCGCGTTTCGCTCGGCGGCCAGCCACGGGGCGATCAACGAAGTGTTCGATTTCGTCCGGGAAGACTGCGAGATCGAGAT
Organism: Pseudomonas sp. FSO-7; assembly: GCF_059579345.1. Lineage (NCBI taxonomy): Bacteria > Pseudomonadati > Pseudomonadota > Gammaproteobacteria > Pseudomonadales > Pseudomonadaceae > Pseudomonas > Pseudomonas sp. FSO-7. Next base: position 4,237,662 of record NZ_CM184193.1, read on the forward strand.
CGTTGCCCAGGATGACGACATCGCGCCTGCGGCCAGCACCGGCCTGATGACCACATCACCGGAACCGGCCGAGGAAACCACCGCGTTGGTCGCCACCGGCGAGTTGTTGTCCGACCAGCGCAAGACACCACGCATGCCCGCCCAGATCGCCACCGACAAACAAGCGGTGACCAGCGACAACAAGGGTAAGGACGGCACCTATGTGCGAGTCAATGCCGACAAGCTCGACGAGTTGATCAACCTGGTGGGTGAACTGGTCATCGCCAGCGCCGGCGCCAGCCTGCTGGCCCGCACCTGCCAGAACGACCCATTGCAGGAAGCCACCTCATCGGTCTCCGGGCTGGTGGAAGAAATTCTCGACGGCGCCCTGCGCCTGCGCATGATCCCCATCGGCGAAACCTTCAACCGCTTCCGTCGGGTGGTGCGCGATGTCAGCCAGGAACTGGGCAAGGACATCGACCTGATCATCAGCGGTGCGGAGACCGAGCTGGACAAGACCGTGGTGGAAAAAATCGGCGACCCGCTCATGCACCTGCTGCGCAACGCCATGGACCACGGCATTGAAACCGCCGAGGCCCGGCTGGCCGCCGGCAAACCGGTCAAGGGGCACTTGCACCTCAACGCGTATCACGACTCCGGCAGCATCGTGCTGGAAATCGCCGACGACGGCGCCGGCCTGAACCGTGACCGGATCCTGGAAAAAGCCCAGGAGCGTGGCCTGGTGCCGCCGGGGGCCAGCCCCACCGACCAGGAAATCTACAACTTGATTTTCGAACCCGGCTTTTCCACCGCCCAGGCCGTGACCAATCTTTCCGGGCGTGGCGTGGGCATGGACGTGGTCAAGCGCAACATCACCCTGCTGCGCGGCACCGTCGACCTGGACAGCCAGCCCGGCAAGGGCACCGTGGTGCGCATTCGCCTGCCGCTGACCCTGGCGATCATCAATGGATTCCTGGTGGGCATCGGCCAGTCGACCTATGTGATTCCGCTGGACATGGTCCAGGAATGCATCGAACTGAGCGAAGACGATGGGCTCGCCAGCCGCGAGCTAGGCTATCTCGACCTGCGCGGCGAAGTGCTGCCCCTGGTCTATCTGCGCGATCACTTCAGCCACGAAGGCCCGGCCGCGCGCCGGCAGAACGTGGTGGTGGTGCGCTACGCCGAACTCAAGGCCGGGTTGGTGGTGGATGACTTGCTGGGTGAATTCCAGACCGTGATCAAGCCGCTGGGCAAGCTGTTTGGCGCCCTGCGCGGCATCAGTGGCTCGACCATCCTGGGCAGTGGCGCCGTGGCGTTGATTCTCGACGTACCGGCACTGCTCATCCAGATCGCCCAGACAGAAAACCGCTACACCCCGACTCAATTACAACAAGCCAACGCTCGCTGACGCTTTAGCAATTCCATGGAGAGGTACTTCCCAATGAAATGGTTCTACGATCTTAGAATCGCCACCAAACTGATCACTTCATTTCTTGTGGTGCTGGCGCTGACCGCCGCCATGGGGGTGTTCGCGATCATCCAACTGGGCGAGGTGAACAGCACCACCATCGAGATCCGGGAAAACTGGATGCCGTCCATGCGTGCCGCCTCGGGCATGCGCTACTACGGGGCAAACTATCGCCTCAAGGAAAACCGCCACATCACCGCCGACTCCGAACAGGAACGCCTCGCCGTCGAGCAAGAAGCGGAAGAAGCCAAAAAGGGTTTTGAAACCCGTATGGCGACCTATGAAAAACTGCTTTCCAATGCCGAAGATCGCCAGCTGTTCGAAACCACCCGCAATGACTGGGCCGCTTACCTCGCTGTCAGCAAAGACCTGCTTGCGCTGTCTCGGCAAAACCTGACCGAGCAAGCCCATGCGCTGCTCAAGGGCGAGTCCAAGCGTCAATTCGATCTGGTGGTCGCCGATTTGCAAAAACTGGTGGAGCTCAATGACGCTGGAGCCGGCGCTGCCAGCGAGCGTGGCGCAGCGCTGTTTGAGAAATCGCGGCTGTCGATCATCGCCGTGCTGATTGCCGCCCTGCTGGTGGGCCTGGGCCTGGCGCTGTTCATTTCGCGCATCATCTCCCGTCCCTTGAAACAGGCCGCGACGGTGGCCGAGCAATTGGCCGAAGGCAACCTGAACGCGAAAATCGAAAGTGGCTCCAAGGACGAAACCGGCATGGTGCTCAACGCCATGCAGAACATGGTCGGCAAGCTCTCGCACATCATTGGTGAAGTGCGTAACGCCGCGGACAACCTGGCCAGTGCTTCCGAAGAAGTCAGCGCCACCGCGCAATCGATGAGCCAGGCCACCAGCGAACAGGCGGCCAGCGTCGAGGAGACCAGTGCGTCCATCGAGCAGATGAGCGCCAGCATCAACCAGAACACCGAGAACGCCAAGGTTACCGACGGCATGGCCAGCAAGGCCGCCAAGGAAGCCACCGATGGCGGCGAATCGGTGCAGCAGACCGTGGTGGCGATGAAGAAAATCGCCCAGCGCATCAGCATCATCGACGACATCGCCTACCAGACCAACCTGCTGGCGCTCAACGCCGCCATCGAAGCAGCCCGTGCCGGTGAACACGGCAAAGGCTTCGCCGTGGTCGCCGCCGAAGTGCGCAAACTGGCCGAACGCAGCCAGGTGGCCGCCCAGGAAATCGGCGAGCTGTCGTCCAGCAGCGTCGACATGGCGGAAAAGGCCGGGAACCTGCTCAACGAGATGGTCCCCTCGATCAACAAGACCTCGGACCTGGTGCAGGAAATCAGCGCCGCCTCCGAAGAACAGGCCGCCGGTGTGGCGCAGATCAACACCGCCATGACCCAGCTCAACCAGGTGACCCAGCAAAACGCTTCCAGCAGCGAAGAACTGGCCGCCACCGCCGAGGAAATGAGCAGCCAGGCCGAACAGCTGCAACAGGCCATGAGCTTCTTCACCCTCGACACGCCGCCCAAGTCCGCTGTGCAGGTTGCCAGGGTCGATAACACCCCAGGTTCCTCCAGCCGCAAACCGGCGCGGGCACCGGCACCGGTCATGCCCAAGGCGTTTGCCTACAACATGGCCAGCGCCCCGGACGAGTCGGAATTCACCCGGTTCTGATGGCCCGGTTCCACTGGCTTGCTTAAAGGAGAAAAAGCAATGGGCGCCATCGCGACCACACGTCAAACCACCCTCGCGGTCGAGGAAGAAGCGCAATACCTGACGTTTATGCTCGGCACGGAGATGTTTGCCATCGGCATCCTGTGCATCAAGGAAATCATCGAGTACGGCAACCTGACCGTGGTGCCGATGATGCCGGCCTTCGTGCGCGGGGTGATCAACCTGCGCGGCGCGGTCGTGCCGGTGGTGGACCTGTCGGCCCGTTTCGGCCGGCCGAATTCGGCGATCAGCCGCCGCAGCTGCGTGGTGATCATCGAGGCGGCCAGTGCCGACGGGCAGGCCCAGGACATTGGCCTGCTGGTGGACACGGTGTCGGCGGTGCTGGAAATCCCGGCCTCGCAGATCGAGCCGCCACCGAGCTTCGGCGCGAAGATCCGCGCCGATTTCATCAGTGGCATGGCCAAGGTCGATGGAAAGTTCGTCATCGTGCTGGAGGTGGACCGCGTGTTGTCCATCGACGAAATGTCCCAACTCGCCGAAGCCAGCCCGAACGCGCTGGAAGTGGATGCCCCGTGAACGCCGACACCTGCAGGGAACGCACGGCGAGCTCGCTGGCGCTCAGTGACCGAGAGTTCGGCCAGTTCCAGTCCTGGCTCTACCAGGCCGCCGGCATCAGCCTGTCCGAGGCCAAGAAAGCCCTGGTGGCCGGGCGTTTGTTCAAGCGCCTCAAGCACTATGGGCTGGACAGCTACGGCGAGTATTTCAAGCTGATCATGAACGGCCAGCGCACCGATGAGCTGCAGGTGGCGCTGGACCTGCTGACGACCAACGAGACGTACTTTTTCCGCGAGCCCAAGCATTTCGATTTCCTGCGCCAACACGTACTGCCCCACGCGACACCGGGCAAGACCTTCCGCCTGTGGAGCGCGGCCAGCTCGTCGGGGGAAGAACCCTATAGCCTGGCCATGACCCTGGCCGAAGGGCTGGGCACCACGCCTTGGGAAGTCATCGGTTCGGACATCAGCTGCCAGGTGCTGGCCAAGGCGCGCTCCGGGCACTACCCGATGGAACGCGCCCGCACCCTGCCCCAGCCGCTGCTGGTGAAATATTGCCTCAAGGGCACCGGCAGCCAGCAAGGCACGTTCCTCATCGACCGGGCCTTGCGCAACCGGGTCAACTTCATCCAGGTCAACCTCAACGACACCTTGCCGGAGCTGGGGGAGTTCGATGTGATCTTCCTGCGCAACGTCATGATCTATTTCGACCAACCCACCAAAAGCAAAGTGGTTGCCCGTTTGATCCCCCGGCTCAAGCCCGGCGGGTATTTCATCGTCAGCCACTCGGAAAGCCTCAACGGTGTGTCCGATGCGTTGAAGCTGGTGGCGCCCTCGATTTACCGCAAACCATGAACGCCGCCATCAGGGAAGTAGCCGAGGTGTACCTGGCGCCGGGGGAGTTTCGCTTCGCCACCTGCCCGACCCGCCTGCGCACGATCCTCGGCTCTTGCGTGGCGATCACACTGTGGCATCCCGAACGCCGGATCGGCGCCATGTGCCACTTCATGTTGCCCAGTCGGGTGCGCTGCTCCACCGCACTGAACGGTATCTACGCAGACGAAGCCATCGAACTGTTCATCCGCCAGGCCCGGGCCCACCGCACCGAACCCGAGGAGTATCAACTCAAGCTGTTCGGTGGCGGCGAGATGTTCCCCGAGCTGCAACGCCATGTGCCCTACGGCGATGTGGCGCGGCTGAACGTCAACGCCGCGCTGGAAATGGCCGCCCTCTATCGCCTCGACCTGATCGCCCAGGACATGGGCAGCACCGGCCACCGCAGCATCATCTTCGACCTGTGCAGTGGCGATGTGTGGGTCAGGCACCAACCCATAAGGACCCGGCACTGACCATGTCAAAAAAGATCAATGTACTGCTGGTGGATGACTCCGCCGTGGTTCGCCAGGTGTTGTTGGCGATCCTCAGCGAGACACCGGACATCCACGTCATGGGCGCGGCGTCCGACCCGATTTTCGCCATGGACAAACTGGCCAGGGAATGGCCCGACGTGATCGTGCTGGACGTGGAAATGCCGCGCATGGACGGCATCACGTTCCTGAAGAAAATCATGAGCGAGCGCCCCACGCCGGTGGTGATCTGCTCGTCCCTGACGCCCCGAGGCGCGGAAACCACGTTGCAGGCGATGGCCGCCGGCGCGGTGGAAATCATCACCAAGCCCACCACCGGGCTGAAGAATTTTCTGTTGGAGTCGGCGCCGGAACTGGTCTCGGCGATCCGCGCCGCCGCCCAGGTCAACGTGCGCAATCTGGGCAAGCGTCCTGCTCCGACCGCGCTGACCCCGGCGACCAAACTCACCGCCGACGCCATGCTGCCCGCCGCCAACGGCCATGCCATGGCGCAGACCACCGAGCGCATCGTCGCCCTGGGCACCTCCACCGGCGGCACCCAGGCCCTGGAAGCGGTACTCACCGCCCTGCCACGGGTGTGCCCGGGCATCGTCATCGTCCAGCACATGCCGGAAAAATTCACCGCCTCGTTCGCCGCGCGGCTCAACAGCCTGTGCCAGATCGAAGTGCGCGAAGCCCGTAACAACGACCGCATCCACCCGGGCCTGGCACTCATCGCCCCGGGTGGCAAACACATGATGGTGACCCGTAGCGGCGCGTTCTATCACGTGCAAGTGGTGGACGGCCCGCTGGTCAACCGCCATCGCCCTTCGGTGGATGTGCTGTTTCGCTCAGTCGCCAAATTCGCCGGCCGCAACGCCACCGGCATCATCATGACCGGCATGGGCGACGACGGCGCCCGCGGCCTGAAGGAAATGCTCGACGCCGGCGGCAGCACCGTGGCCCAGGACGAAGCCAGCTGCGTGGTCTTCGGCATGCCCAAGGAAGCGATCAAACTCAATGCGGCGCAACGGGTGATGGGGTTGCAGGAGATTGCGCAGGTGATTTTGCACAAGTAACAAGGTCAGATCACAACCCCGTGGCGAGGGAGCTTGCTCCCGCTGGGCTGCGCAGCAGCCCCCCAAAGCTTGCAGCTCATCGACTGATGGACCGAGGTGTGAGCTTTAGGGCCGCTTCGCGCCCCAGCGGGAGCAAGCTCCCTCGCCACAAAAGCCATCAAAACCACACCAGCCCCCATGTGGGAGCGAGCTTGCTCGCGATAGCGGTGGTTCAGCTTGATCCTGGTTGAATGGGCCGCCGTCATCGCGAGCAAGCTCGCTCCCACAGTGGCGTTGTCGCCAGGCCTGAGCAGCGTGTGCCTATACCGGCGAAATCGTCGCCAGCACGCCGATCAACAAGGTCAGCGCCAAAAAACCACCCAAAAAAATCGCCATCTTCGCCATAAGCACTCCTGGACCAAAAAATTGCAGTACACGGGCCGTCCGATAGATAAACCGCTTGGTTATTCTGGGGCGGGGGCGGGGTTCATTACAGAGGCACCTGACGCAGGAAAATACGGATCAGACGAACCCCGCCAGCCCTCCTCGCCCCTTTCAGTCGGCGAAAAAGATAAAGCCCTGCCGCGAAGTTCTCTCACCGAAGGGAACGGATATACCAACGTATATTTTCATGTCCCAAGTCAGCGTGGTCATCGGCCCGGGCAACACCTAACCTTGCCGGGCATTTAACGCCCCCGTTCAAGTGCACCTCAACTTCATGACTTCCGATGATCGCAAGTGTCGTCGCAGCCCTGGTTTTCAAAGCGTAATAGAGGTGTTCCATGCGCCCTTCAATCCTTGCACCTGTATTGACGTCCTTCAAAAACAGGGAACAACTACCCGCCCATTCCTGGCGGGCCGATATAGCGCTATTGGGCCTTCTGGTGCTCTTGGCTGCCTTTGTATTCCATGGCCTGGATCAAATGAACCAGCCCCTCGGCGTGCTTGATTCCTCGCCTCTGTCCCTGGATCTGGTGCACCTGCCGGAATACACCTTGCGCACGACACTGCGCATGTTCATCGCCTTGTTTGTTTCGTTGGTTTTTTCCCTGGTCGTTGCCACATTGGCAGCCAAAAGCCGCAAGGCGGCAATCGTTATCCTGCCGGCATTGGATGTTCTCCAATCCGTGCCAGTCCTTGGCTTTCTCACCTTTACCGTCGTGTTTTTCATGGGACTGTTCCCAGGCAAGGAAACCGGTGTGGAGTGCGCGGCCATCTTCGCCATCTTCACCAGCCAAGTCTGGAACATGACCTTCAGTTTTTATCAATCGCTGAGAACCGTCCCCAGCGATCTCTACGACGTCAGCCGACAGTTCTCGTTTTCGCCATGGCAACGTTTCATCAGGTTGGAGCTACCCTTCGCCACGCCAGGCCTGGTATGGAACATGATGATGTCGATGTCCGGTGGCTGGTTTTTCGTCGTCGCTTCCGAAGCCATTACCGTCGGCAACACCACCGTCAGCCTGCCAGGCATCGGTTCATGGTTGGCACTGGCGATCGAGCAACAGAATATCGCCGCGATCGCTTGGGCGGTGCTGGCCATGGTCGGGGTGATCATTGCCTATGACCTGCTGTTTTTCCGGCCAATCGTCGCCTGGGCAGACAAATTCCGCTTCGAACAGACCGCCTCCCAAAAGCGCCCACGGTCCAGGGTCTATGACCTGTTGCGCTCGACTCGCCTGGTGCCCTTGATGCTGTTGGCGCTGGGCAGCATCAAGGCGTCGTTATTCCTGGAAAAGATCCCCCGGCTGCCGTCCATCCGCTTCAAGACCAGTGCCCGCGTCAGCCGCGCAGCCGACCTGGCCTGGCTCGTCCTGGTCGCCGCCACCTGCATCGCCGGCATCCTGCATCTGTCGCGTTTCATTGGTGGCACATTGGGCTGGGAGGACGTGGCCAGTACCTTCGGCCTGGGCTTGGCCACCCTGTTGCGGGTCAGCGTGCTCATCGCGCTGGCCAGCGTGGTGTGGGTACCCATCGGCGTCTGGATCGGCTTGAACCCACGCTGGGCCGAACGCCTGCAACCCATCGCGCAATTACTCGCGGCGTTCCCCGCCAACGTGCTGTTTCCGTTCGCGGTGATCGCCATCGTCGCCCTGAAACTCAACCCCGATGTCTGGCTCTCGCCGCTGATGATCCTGGGCACCCAGTGGTACATCCTGTTCAACGTGATTGCCGGTGCCAGCGCCCTGCCGACGGATTTGCGCGAGGCGGCGCGCAGCTTCCATGTGCGCGGCTGGCAGTGGTGGCGCCAGGTCGCGCTGCCGGGTGTCTTCCCTTACTACATCACCGGCGCCCTCACGGCAGCGGGTGGCTCATGGAACGCCAGCATCGTCGCCGAGGCGGTGTCCTGGGGCGATCAACATCTGTACGCGTCCGGCTTGGGTGCCTTTATCGCCCAGGCCACCACGGCCGGGGATCTGCACCGGGTGGCGCTGGGCGTGGTGGTCATGTCGATGTTCGTGGTGGGTTTCAACCGGTTGCTCTGGCGCCCGCTGTACGGTTTCGCCGAGCGTCGGCTTCGAATTGATTGAGGGTGATCTCATGCAAGTGATAGACAAACGCTGCCTGGTGGATGTGCAGCAAGTCGGCCATGTCTACGGCACGGCGGGCGGTGCCGAGCGCCGGGTCCTGGACAATGTCTGCATGCGCCTGGACGAGGGCGAAATCGTCGGCCTGCTGGGGCGCTCGGGCTCCGGCAAGTCGACCTTGCTGCGCTCCATCGCCGGGCTGATTTCGCCCACCACGGGCGTAGTGGATTTTCCGGCCAACGCCCAAGGGCTGGCGAGCTCGGTGCGCATGGTGTTTCAGAGCTTCGCCCTGTTCCCCTGGCTGACGGTGCTGCAAAACGTCGAGGTCGGCCTCGAAGCCTTGGGCGTGGCGGCACCTGAGCGCCGTCGGCGGGCACTGGCCGCCATCGACATGATCGGCCTCGATGGCTTCGAAAGCGCCTTCCCCAAGGAACTGTCGGGCGGCATGCGCCAGCGCGTCGGCCTGGCCCGCGCACTGGTGGTCAACCCGGGTGTGTTGTTGATGGACGAGCCGTTTTCCGCATTGGACGTGTTGACCGCCGAAACGCTGCGCACCGACTTGCTGGAGTTGTGGCGTGAAGGGCGTATGCCGATCAGGTCGATCCTGATGGTCACCCATAACATCGAAGAAGCTGTGCTGATGTGTGACCGGATACTGATTTTTTCCTCCAACCCGGGGCGGGTCATGAGTGAGATCACCGTCGACCTCAGCCAGCCGCGTAATCGTGCCGACCCGGCGTTCCAAGCCTTGGTCGAACACATTTACGTGCAGATGGCCGGCGGTGCGAATGCCGGCTCCACACGCCAGGCGACCTTTGCCGGCAGCGGCGTGGGCATGGTCCTGCCGTCGATTTCCAGCAATGCCCTGGCCGGGCTGATCGAAGCGGTGCAGGACCAGCCGTTTGCCGGCCAAGCGGATTTGCGCGAGCTCGCCGACGCATTGCGCTATACCGCCAGTGACCTTTTGCCGGTCGCCGAGGTGCTGCAGCTCCTGCGCCTGGCCGACCTGCAGGACGGTCACATCACCCTGCTGCCGGCCGGGCAGCGCTACGCCGAGTCAGCGGTGGATGAACGCAAGCACCTGTTTGCCAAACACCTGCTTAAATACGTGCCACTGGTGGGGCATGTACGCCGGGTGCTGGATGACCGCCCTACCCGCACCGCACCGGCCAGGCGTTTCCGTGACCAACTGGAAGACTTCATGTCCGAGCACGACGCCGCCATTACGCTGGACTGTGTCACGCAATGGGGACGCTACGCCGAGTTGTTCGCCTACGACGAAGTGGCCGATCAGTTCAGTCTGGACAATCCATCCTGAGGTGCTGCGGTATAAACTGCGGGGATCGGTCGTTGGAGCAATGCGCGATGGACATTCAATGAGAAGAACCCAGTTGACCCTGCGCCTGATGCTCCTGCTGGGGCTGGCCCTCGGCATCGCGGCGATCGATACCGTCACCGACCTGGAAATCGCGGTCGGGGTCTTCCAGATCGTGGTGGTGCTGATCGCGGTGAGAATCCTGCCGGCGCGCGCGGTCGCCGGGGTCGCGCTCATCTGCATGGTCCTGACGATCTTGAGTTATCGACTCACGCGTTTTGGCGACACGGAGGCCGGGCTGATCAACGTGCTGATCAGCCTCGCAGCCATCGCCAGCACCACGTACCTGGCCCTGCGCCTATCGGCCGCCGTGCGCACGGTGCATCAGACCCGCGCCCACCTGGCGCACATCGCCCGCATCAACATGCTCGGCGAACTCGCCGCCTCGATTGCCCACGAAGTCAACCAACCCCTGGCCGCCGTGGCCACCAGCGGCGGGGCCTGCCTGCGCTGGATGGCCACCGAGCCGCCGAACCTGCCCAAGGCCCGCCAGGCGGTGGAGCGGATCATCGCCGATACCCATCGGGCCAGCGACATCATCGCCCGGTTGCGTGGCATGGCCCGGCATCAAGCACCGACCAAGCAGTGGCTGAACGTGGCCGATACGGTCCATGCCGCGCTACGCTTGATGATGGGCGAACTGAACGAGCAGAACATCACCTTGCGCGTGCAAGTCCAGGACGGGCTGCCGCCGATGCTGGCGGACGAAGTGCAGATCCAGCAAGTGATCCTGAACCTGGCGATGAACGCCCTCGACGCCATGCGTCAGGTTGACGTCGACCAGCGGATTCTGCAGTTTCAGGTGACGCTCGAATCGCCTGGGCAACTGCTCTTTTCGGTCTCCGACCAAGGCAATGGCTTGCCGGCCAGCGACCACGAACGAGTGTTCGACGCCTTCTACAGCACCAAGCAGGACGGCATGGGGATGGGGTTGGCCATCAGCCGCTCGATCATCGAGGCCCATGACGGTCGGCTCTGGGCCGCGAGCAATTCGCCGTCGGGCTCGACGTTTCACTTCACCCTGCCAGCCGTTACAAGGGAATCCGATGAGCCAAACTGACCTTCACGACCGGGCCGATTCGAGGGTCTACATCGTCGACGACGACCCCTCGGTGCGCGCTTCACTGCAAGACCTGCTGGCGTCCGTGAGCCTGGCGAGCATGGCCTTCGGCTCGGCCCGTGAATTCATGGACGCCGAACGGCCGGACGTCCCGGCGTGCCTGATCCTCGACGTGCGCATGCCGGGCCTGAGTGGACTGGATTTCCAGCAGGAAATGGCGCGTTTGAATATCCAGGTCCCCGTGGTGTTCATCACCGCCCATGGCGACATTCCCATGTCCGTCAAAGCCATGAAGGCCGGGGCGCTGGAGTTTCTGACCAAGCCGTTCCGCGAACAGGACCTGCTCGATGCAATCACCCAAGGCCTGAACCGCGACCAGGAACGGCGCAAGGCCGCGGCGAGTGTCGACGCGTTGAAACGCCGACATGACGCTTTGACTGACGGCGAGCGCGAGGTGATGGAGCTGGTCGTGTCAGGGCTGTTGAACAAACAGGTAGCCGCCCGACTGGGCTTGAGCGAAGTGACCGTGAAAGTGCGGCGTGGGTCGTTGATGCGCAAGATTAATGCGGACTCGTTGGCAACGCTGGTGAAGATGTCGGAAAAACTCAAGGAAGCAGATCGCTAGCGGCCCATGAGCTCGACGCCCCACTCGAGTTCGTCTTCAAGTGGAAAAAGTTGTAGGTGTAAACGCAACCTGTGGCGAGGGAGCTTGCTCCCGCTGGGCTGCGCAGCAGCCCCAAAAATCGCGCTGCTGCGCAACAACCCCAAAAATCGCGCAGCAGAACAAGGGTTTCATTGATAACCCCCCGCTCAATCCGGGTCAGGTAATCCTCTACTACCTGAAAGCCCGGCGGATTATCGATCAGTTCCAATGGCGCTTGACCGTCCAGGCACGTGTAGGGCTTCCTCAACCAGTCTTCAGCCAACCGTTGGCTGCCGAAAGCATTGGTGGCGTGCTCCAAGGCCTTGGCGTATGGAGTTTCAGGCATCGATCTGTCCTCACGACATTCCATGTAGCGACAACACCCAACCTTATTGCCTAAATTCACAAAGGAATCAGCCGACTTTTGCCCCACTCCCCGGCCCAACCCTCAACGCCAGCACACTCATCAACACAATCACCGCCCCAACAACAACCATCATTGATGGGCGCTCGGCCAACACCAAAGATGCCATCAACATCGCCGTGGGCGGTATCAGGTAAAGTGCCATGGAAGCGCGGCTCACCTTGCTGTGTGCCAACACGTACGCCCAAGCCAGGTACGCCAGCGCGCTGGGAAAAATACCGAGAACCAACACCGCCAGATTCACCGAAGCCGAAGCCTGTCGCGCCGCACTCAACATCCCCGGCGCGAACATGAACAACAGAATCGTGCCCGACCAGACGGTGTAACAAACCACGGTCAAACCGTCATAACGATGGGAATGGCGCTTTTGCAAAGCGAAATACAGGCTCCAGGACAGCGCCGCCAACAGGATCAATAGTCCATGGGCGTCCATATCCCCCAAGCCACGATCCCCCGCGACGACCACGCCAGCGCCAAGCAAGCCGCACAGTACACACCCCCACTGCCACCCGCTGACGCTGTCCTTGAAGACAAAATGCGCCAGTAACGTACTGAACAACGGCGTGGACTGGGCCAGCACACTCGCCGCCCCCGCACTGATGCCCCGCTGACCGTAATTGAGGGCGATGTGGTGCAGGCTCACGGCAAAGAAACCCAACACCGCCAGCAATGGCAGATCCCTAAAACGCGGTCGGGAAATGCCCTTCACCATCGCGACGAAAGCCATGAACACCGAAGCGATGAGAAACCGCATCAACGCCAGTTGACCGGGCTCGTAGGCCTGCAAGCCGATGCGAATACCAATCGGAGAATAGGCCCAGCACAGAGTCACGAACGCCGTGGCCAAGACAATTTTCGCAACGGGTTTGCTGGTGGAGCCTTCAAAAGGCACACAACGCACTTCCATCTAGAGTTCCTGCTCGGTTGGCCGATTTGCCTGGAAGTATCGAAACCACCTCCCCTCAGCACAAGTGACTTAAACTCAACCCACCATTCACTTTGGGTGAGCTATGGAACTGTCCCAACTGCGCATGCTCAAGACGGTCTGCGACACCGGCAGCATCGCCCGCGCTGCCGAAGTGCTGCACTGTGTGCCGTCCAACATCACCGCACGCCTCAAGTCCCTGGAACGGGAACTCGGCACCCCGCTGTTTTTCCGCGAAGGTCGCGGGTTGCGGGTCAGCCCGGCGGGCGAAGTGTTTCTGGAGTACGCGACAAAAATACTGAGCCTGACCGAAGAAGCCCGCCGCGCAGTCGCCCCTACCCGGGCACCGAGTGGCCCGCTGCGCATAGGCGCGATCGAGTCCAGCGCCACCGGGCGCCTGCCCCAGTTGCTCGCCAAATACCACGCGCAGTACCCGCAAGTGTCGCTGGAACTGAGCACCGGCACCTGGGCGCAGTTGCTGGACGATATCCAGCATCACCGGCTCGATGGCGTGGTCGTAGCGGTGGACATCGAACGGCCTGGACTCAAGCGAGCGGTGATGTACCGCGAAGACCTGGTGCTCATCGCCTCCGAATCCCACGGCCCGTTGCGCAGTGCCGCCGATTTGCAAGGCAAGACGATCTTCATGTGGCCCACGGGTTGTCCGTACCGCTTGGCCCTGGAGCAGTGGCTGCTGCGTCATGGTCAGGTGCAACCGATCACCAGCATCGCCAGTTACGGCGCCATTGTTGGCTGTGTCAGCGCGGGTGCCGGCGTCTCGCTGGTGCCCCGGGGGATTTATGAACAGTACCGCCAGGGGGCGGGATGGACGGGGTATGAGTTTCCTGAGTTGACGGGGATCGATAACCTTTTCTATTGGCATGAAAACGCCGGGAGGCATCCTGCCAGAGAGGCGTTTTTGGCGATGTTGCAGGCGGAGTTCGAGGGGTAGTTGTTTTTGTGGCGAGGGAGCTTGCTCCCGCTGGGCTGCGCAGCAGACCCAATAGCCGATCGTCCTGATAAACGAAGGTTTCAACATTCACAGGGAATCAGCTTTGAAATTAGCCCCACAGTTCATCCTCCATGAAACCACCCATTGGATAGTCAACCACCACTTGGCATCGGCCCTGCCCGGCTACCTCATGCTCGGCTCCAAGCATCACGTTAATTCACTGGCGCAACTGCCCGAATCTGCACTCGCAGAGCTGGGTGGCCTGATGGCAAATATCCAGAGCGTTGTTGAAACACAGCTGAACCCCAAATGGCTTTACATCAGCCGCTTCGGCCACGATCCCCGCTACCCCATCCACTTCCATTTCATCCCGGTGTACCACTGGGTCGAGGCACTGTTCTGGAAAGATGCGCGGTACAGGTTGCTGGAGACCTTTGGGACGCAAGAGAACGTCCAGACATTGACCGATGGCGCGGAGCTGACGTTGTTCATCTGGCGTGAGTTTGGCGAGAGCCCTACGCCGCCGGCGATCCAAGGGCCTTCTATCAGCGAGGTGATTGAAAGGTTGCGGGAGGCGTTCGGGGCTTAGCCGATTTCAAGAGAGGCGGACTGAAGGTGTTTTTTCAGACTGGAAACTTGAGACTGGCAGAAATCGGCCAAAAACGGTCTTTGGGAACGACGCTTTAACCTGTTGAAATCGCACCGGGTTAATGATTAGGTTGTTCATTTCAGGAAGCATTGTGAATGCCTGTTTTCGAAATTTTGCCGCTGGAAGCAATCGGCCCCGCACGGCTTGGCGCTTCACGCGCAGCAGCAAGGGAAGCAATGTCTGCGCATGGATTCCCGCTTGAACGATCCTATGGCCGCGTCGATTATTTCTGCGAAGCGTCCATCCAGCTTGAATACGGCCCTGGCGATGAAGTCCAGTTCATAGGCGTCTCCGGACACTCTCAGCTCACCTTCACGTTTAGAGGGGTTGATGTTTTTGCTGTCTCTGCGACTGAATTGTTTTCACTCATGGCTGCCTCGGACGATTCCGGCCCTCATGCGTTCGACCGGTATGAGTACTGCTTTGCGAACCAGATACTCACGCTTTGGGATGCTGATGAACAATATGACCGTCAAGGCGGAGAAGAACGTGAGGTCTGGGGCCAAGTCGGGATCGGCAATGAGGCTTATGTGGCAGCTATTGAAGCTATTAAGAAAAAGCGATGACTGGCTAGACGGAGCTGCGCCATGAGTGCCATCGCCAACTATTCAAACGAACACCATCGACTTTCCGTCATGCAACTGTGGGAAACCGTGTTCGGTTACGAAACCGCCCATAACACCCCCAGCCTTGCTATCGACAAGAAGCTCGCCGTATCCGATGGCCTCTTTTTCGTTGCTCTAGCCGGAGATGAAGTTGTGGGTACCGTTATGGCAGGGTACGACGGCCATCGGGGATGGCTGTACTCGGTGGCGGTGCATCCTGCACATCGTAGAAAAGGTTTAGGAGCGAACCTGGTCCGTCATGCCGAGGGCGCCTTGATTGCCCGAGGGTGCATGAAGATCAACCTGCAAATTATCAGCGCCAATGAGAACGTCAAAACGTTCTATGAGTCTCTGGGCTACTCGATCGAACCACGCATCAGCATGGGGAAGAAAATCGAATCGAATATCGTGACGCCTGGAGGATAGTCCTGAGGGAATGTCCGCCGGGGTGCAGAGTGCATTTCCCCCTACAACCCACTGCGCGTCGCCCACTCCAACCGCAACAAGCTTTATCGCTCAGATAAATCCTGTGATACTTAATGCGAATTACTCTCACACGCATTAGCATCAGGATCTCTTCATGTCGACTTGTGCCACCCCGCCACGCCACTTCAACCCTGCCCGGGATCTTCTAGCCATGGCCATCTGCATGGCCACCCTGGCCCCCGCCTACGCCGATGACAACAGCACTCCTCCGCCAGCCACCCTGGAACTAAGCGCAACCGAAGTCACCGGTAGCGGCCAATTGGGAAGCACCACAGAAGGCACCGAGTCCTACACCACCGGGGCGATGTCGACCGCAACCAAACTCCCGCTGACAATGCGTGAAACCCCGCAAGCCGTCACCGTCATCACGCGTCAGCGCATGGACGACCAGACGATGACCAGCATCAACGACGTGGTCAAGGCGACGCCTGGCTTGTTCCTGGACTTTTCCGGCGGTCCTGGCCGGCAGACCTACAAGGCACGTGGTTTTGAAATCGACAACCTGATGTATGACGGCATCCCGAGTGGCTACGACGGCGTAAACGTCGGCGCCCAGCCTAACTTGGCGATGTTTGATCGAGTGGAGGTGGTGCGCGGTGCCACTGGACTGGTGACGGGGGCAGGCAACCCTTCGGCCGCCATCAACTTGATCCGCAAGCGGCCATTGGCCGAACAGGCAGTCACCCTGACCGGTGCCGCCGGCAGTTGGGACGACTACCGTGGCGAGGTCGATGCCTCCAGCCCGCTCAACGACAGTGGCACGCTGCGCGGCCGGGTCGTGACGTCTTACCGCGACGCCAACAGCTTCATCGACAACGTCGAGGAGGATCATGGCCTGTTCTATGCGGTCACCGAAGCGGACCTGAGCGAAGACACGACGCTGACCCTGGGGTTTTCCCATCAGAAGGACAAGACCAATTACTTCTGGGGTTCTTCGATGGTCGGCCAGGACGGCCATCATCTGGACCTGCCGCGTTCCTACAATCCGGGTACGGATTGGGAGAACAAGGATCAGGAGATCAACACGGTGTTCGCCGAAGTCCGTCATCGCCTGGCCAATGACTGGAACCTTCAGGTCAACGCCAACTATGCCGAACAGAACGCGTTGTTCTCCGGTTCTTATCAATCGCGCTGGGTCAACAACACACTGGCCCGCACGGTTTACCAGGCCAACTTCGATGAAAACCAGGCCGGCGTAGACGCCTTTGCCAGCGGGCCCTTCGAGGCGTTCGGACGTAGCCATGAACTGGTGGTGGGCGCCAGCAAGCGCATCTACGACATGACCACCCACAATTACAGCCCGTACGACACCAACTGGCCGATCAATGCGGGTAAACCGAACTTCGTCCACACCGATAACCAGCGCGACGTGACCACGCAGGACGGCGTCTACCTCACCACACGCCTGAGCCTGGCCGACCCGTTGAAGTTGATCTTCGGCGGGCGCCTGGACTGGTACGACTACGACAACCGTGATGGCGACACCGATTACAAGGTCACCCGTAACGTCACCCGTTACGCCGGCTTGATCTACGATCTGGACGACCATCACTCGGTCTACGTCAGCTACAGCGACATCTTCACGCCGCAGCGCGAAAAGGACACCTCGGGTAGCCCGGTCAAGCCGATCATTGGCAAGAACTACGAGGTCGGCATCAAGGGCGAATACTTTGATGGCGCGCTGAATGCGAGCGTGGCGCTGTTCCGCGTCGACCAGGAAAACCGCGCCGTGCAATTGTTTACGGCAAACTGCCCGCAGGCAACCTGCTCTGAAGCCTCCGGCGAAATTCGCAGCCAGGGGATCGACTTCGAACTGCAAGGCGCCTTGACCGAGAACTGGCAAGTCGGCGGTGGCTATACCTACGCGCGCACCCACACCATCAAGGATGCCGCCAACCCACAGAACGTGAACAAGCAGTTCGACACCGACACACCGGAGCACCTGTTCAAGCTGACCACCCGCTACCACTTCCAGGGCCCGCTGGAAAAACTGCGTGTGGGCGGCAACGTCTCCTGGCAGAGCCGCATGTACAACGACATCAAGCTGGCTGATGGCAGTGAATACCGACTCAAGCAAGGCAGCTACGCTGTCACGGACCTGATGGCCGGCTACCGGGTCAGCCAGAACCTGGACTTGCAGGTCAACGCCAACAACATCTTCGACCGCAGTTACTACTCGACCATCGCCAACTCCGTGAGCTACGGCGGTGATTCCTACGGCAGCCCGCGCAATATGATGTTGACGGCCAAGTACAGCTTCTAGAAAACCCTTTCGGCCTAAGGGGACGCTCTGCAGGCCTGGAAACAGGCCTATCCCTCCAATGCCAGTCAGTTAAGTGAATACCACGGGCAAACACACAAACCGTGGCGAGGGAGCTTGCTCCCTCGCCACAGGATTATTGCTCTGCTTGATTTAAAGCGGGCTGACTCTGTGCCTGAAGCTTTTCCCCTCAACGCCCTACCGCCCCCTCATACCGCCGCTGAATCCTCGCCAACTCCCCAGAACGCCGCAATTGTTCCAGCGCCCCGGCCCACGCCGCCACCACTTCATCTTCACTGTCGGGACTGAAGGCGATGTACAACGATGAGCGATACAGTTCGATAGGTATCCGTCGCAACGTGCCTGGGGCGATGCCCAGTTGGCGGCTGTAGTACGCCACCCCCGCATCGGTGTCGCCGACGATGACTTGGGTGCGCCCGGCAAGCAGCATGCGGTAGAGCAACCTGCTCTCGGTGGCGCTTTTGTCCAGGTTGTTGAAGCCCAGCGACTGCAGCATCTGGGGCACCAGGCCGGCGTGGCGCGTGGTGATCTGCGGGGCGTTCAGGAGTTGCTCCAGTGAGTTCAGATGCGGCGCATTGGCCAGTTGATAGGGGTGGATGGATTCTTCCACGATCGGCCCGACCCATTTGTACAACGACTCGCGTTCCGGCGTGCGGAACAGCGAGTACATGATGGTCTTGGGGCGGTGCTTGAGTATTTGGGTGGCGCGCATGCTGGGTTGCAGCAGCACCTCGAAGTCATCCCCGGTCAGCGCCATGATGGCCCGGACGATTTCGGTCGTCATGCCGGTGAGCCGGTTGTTTTCCTGGTAGTTGTACGGCGCCCATTCTTCGGTGACGATCTGATACTCCTCGGCCCGGACAACCGTGCCGAGCAATAGGCAAAGCAGTGCTGCAGCCGGTATCGAATGTCTCACGCGTACTCCCTGTGGACCGTTCGGTGTTCGTGCATGGGTGGGCCTGATTCAAGAGGACAAGGTAAGCATAGACCCAAACACTTGCCTGACAGTTGACGCAGTCCACATTCCGCCCCTTAGCAACCTTCGGACCTTGGTGTAGGATCAGCGCGAACCGGATATCGGCCAGCGTGCGCGGCGTTTCCCTTTCGCCCTCCTCCCTGTGACCCAGCCCACATGAATCCTATCGACCCCCTGTCGTTTCAACGCATCATCACCGCCCATGGCGATTTCGAAGGCGCGACGTATTTCGATGCGCAGGAAAGTCTCGCCCATGAGGTGTTCCCTGATCGCATCGTGTTCCAGACCAACTACCTGGATTACCGCAGCTATGAGGTCGATCTCGCCGAGGGCAGCGTGCGTGTGCACAAGACGCGGCTGGATAATTACCTGCGCGGCCACAAGGCCCAGGTGATCGAGGACGACATGGATGACGAGGACTGGGACGAACTGGGCAGCCTGTGGCAGCGCTTGAGCCACGAGCTGGATACCCAGGGGCAAGGGCCGCAGCCCGATCTGGCCGATACCCTGGCCGACCTGTTCGAGAGCCTGTTCGACGAGGCACACGCGCAAGCCCTCATTGAGAACCTGCCGACGCCTGGCGGGCAGTGGGATTGGGCCTGGACGCAAATCGAGTCAGCGCTCACCGAGGCCAATCAATTGGCGGGTTTCGAATGGAAAGCGTGGTCGTCCTGCGGCGTCGATGCGGTCAATGCCCTGGCCCCGCTGCGGCAACTGGGCATTGAAATCATTGCGCCTGAACGTGAAACCATCGAGGCCGTCAACCGCGCCGACGATTGGGAACGCGCGCTCCTGCAGTATTTCAACGCACGGCTGGAGGCCCATGACTTGAAGTTGCTGGCCATCGGCACGCACTTCGATGAGTACCAGGCCTTCGCCTGCCTGCCCATGAATGGCGTGGGCCTGGTCAACGCTCTGGAGATCATGGGAAGGCTGGGCATCGTCTATAAATATTAAGCGACTGGCGCCCGGCTTTTTCGGTCGCTTCTACAAGCCCATAAAGGGCTATCCCCTCCTTTGAGCCTTGAGTGACGACATGACAAACTGTGAACACTGCGGGTACCTCCTCCTTGACGACACCGCTGTTTGCCCGCGATGTGCCGGGGAGATGACGTTCCCGGTGGAGACGCTCGTGCCAGGGTCTGCGTCGAAAGGGCGAAAAATCCTGAAGTGGATGCTGATCGGTTTTGTGGTCGCGGCGCTGGCAGCCGTGGCGACGGTTATGTGGATCTTCCATTCGTTGGGGCCGATGCCTTCTTTTGGCTGATATCTGCAGGGACTTCCCACGGATGGACGAATGAGCACATGAAAACCACTCTTGATCACCTCGTCATCGTGGCAGCGGACCTCGACACCGGTTGCGCCTTGGTGACGGGCGCGCTGGGCATCGACCTTCAGCCGGGCGGCGTCCATTCACGCATGGGCACCCACAACAGGCTGCTCCACCTGGGCCCCAGGCTCTATCTCGAAGTGATTGCCATGGACCCGGCCGCAACGTGTCCGGACCGGGCACGCTGGTTCGGCCTCGATCAACTGGGCCCCGATTCGCCGGCACACTTGGCGACCTGGGTTGCACGCACCGATGATATCCGGGCTGCTCGTGATGCCTGTCACGGCATTGTCGGGGAGGTTGAACCCATGACGAGAGGAACATTGAATTGGCAAATCACCATTCCGGCTGATGGAAGCCTCCCTCTGGCCGGTTCGGTCCCTACCCTCATCCAATGGGCGCCTGGGCCTCATCCTGCGGACACACTCCAGGACAAGGGCTGCTCGCTATTGGCACTGGATGTCTTTCATACGGAGCCGGAAAAAATCAAAGCGATCCTGACGGCCATGAACTTTGCTGGCCCGGTTCATCTTCACGCGTTGCAAACGCCTTCGGCCCCCTATCTGCTTGCGCATATTCACACGCCAAATGGGCTGAAGACATTGCCGCTTTTGCACGCGTGACTGTTTGGGGCGGCTTCGCCACTCAGCGGGAGCAAGCTCCCTCGCCACGAGTATTCAACTCGCAACCGAAGCGAAACGCAGCTATCGGTTTTTCCCATAGTTGCTATCGATACCCGCGCCGTTCTCGCCATCGGCCTCTCTCTCTAATCTGCCCACCAACGCGATCGATGACGATCGCCGCAGATCAAACCGACCTTATGGAGAGAGACACGATGAACACCTTCAACCGCACCCTGGCTGTCGCGACCCTGGCATTGGCCACCCTCAGCGCCGAGGCCGCTTCGCCGGCCCAGGCCCCTGCCAGCGCGTCCGCTGTCGGCAGCGTGGTCCAGTCCGCCAGCTACATCACCACTAAGGATGGCGTGCAGCTGTACTACAAGGACTGGGGCCCGCGCGATGGCCAGGTCGTGACCTTCAGCCACGGCTGGCCGCTGGACTCCGACAGCTGGGAAGGCCAGATGATGTTCCTCGCCTCGAAGGGTTATCGGGTGATTGCCCACGACCGTCGCGGCCATGGTCGCTCCAGCCAGCCTTGGGAAGGCAACGACATGGACCACTATGCCGACGACCTGGCGGCGGTGATTGAAGCGCTGGACCTCAAGAACGTCACACTGGTGGGCTTCTCGACGGGGGGTGGTGAAGTGGCGCGTTATATCGGTCGCCACGGTACTGGCCGAGTGAAGAAAGCCGTGTTGGTTTCTTCGGTGCCACCGTTGATGCTGAAGACGGAAACCAACCCTGGCGGCTTGCCTATCGAGGTGTTCGACGGCCTGCGCAAGGCGTCCCTGGAGAACCGTTCGCAACTGTACCTGGACATCGCCTCGGGCCCGTTCTACGGCTACAACCGCAAGGGTGCCAAGCCATCCCAGGGGCTGATCCAATCGTTCTGGGTGCAGGGCATGCAGGGTGGCAGCAAGAATACTTATGACTCGATCGCGGCGTTCTCGGCGACAGACTTCCGCGGCGACTTGAAGAAGTTCGACGTGCCGACCCTGGTCATCCATGGCGATGACGATCAGATCGTGCCCATCGACGCGGCAGGCCGGGCCTCGGCGGCACTGATCAAGGGCGCCCGACTGATCGTCTACCCTGGCGCACCGCACGGCTTGACCGAAACCCACAAGGACCGGCTGAACCAGGATCTGCTGACATTCCTAAAGGAATAAAAAAACACATCATTTGTGGGAGCGGGCTTGCTCGCGAAAGCGGCGGGCCTGCTTGCACCAGTGTTGAATGGGCCGCCGTCATCGCGAGCAAGCTCGCTCCCACAGGGGGAGGTTGTGTATCCAGAATTGGCGTACGCCCACGATCAAACTGTGGGAGCGAGCTTGCTCGCGATAGCGGTGGAACAGGTTGCATCTATTCCTCAGACCGCCCCGTACCCTCACGATCATGCTCATAGCATCGGGTAAGCGGAAACGCCGGCAACCAGGACTCACGGCGCACGGTCCAGCTTTCGTAGGTGGGCATCAGTTGATCGGGGGTATCCAGAATCCCCAAGTGCACTTCGATTTCGTCGCCAGAGCGGGCAAACAGCGACGAGCCGCAGCGGGGACAAAAAAATCGCCCGGCGTAATCCCGTGTCTCGCCCTCGATCGTCACCGCGTCCTGGGGGAATACGGCAGCCGCGTAGAACAGTGCCCCGTGATGCTTGCGACAGTCCAGGCAATGGCAGAGGCCAACGCGATACGGGCGCCCTGAGGCTTCAAGTCGAACGTTGCCGCACAGGCAACCGCCGATGAATCGGTCCATGGTGGATCTCCTCTACAACTGGACAGCCAGATTTCACGAAACAGGTCGACTCATGATAGGCGCATGCTGCGCCATCAGCTCCACGACCCAATCGATGAACACTCGCAGCTTGGCATTGACGTGGCGATTCGGAGGGTAAGCCAGATAGAGCGGCATCGGGTCGAGGTGCCAGTCTTCGAACAGCGGCACCAACTCGCCTTGCGCCTGGTGACGCCGGGACATGTATTCGGGCAACCAGAGCACGCCCAGGCCCGCCAGACCGGCGGCGAGGTAGGCGTTGCCGTCGTCGATGGCCAGGGCGTAGCGCCCTTTGACATGAAGCAGCTCACTGCCACGGCGCATGGCGTACGGCAAGGATTTACCGGTGCGCGCCCACAGGAAACCCACGGTGCGATGGTGCGAATCTTCCAGTTCCCGCGGATGCGCGGGCCGGCCGAACCGTGCCAGGTAACTCGGGGCGGCGAAGACGCCGAGGGCGAGATCGCCGACGCGCCGGGCGACCAGCGACTGATCCGTCAGCTCACCGCCGCGCACCACGCAATCGACGCTTTCATCGATCATGTCGACGATGCGATCACTGACGCCCATGTCGATCTGGATGTCCGGATACCGTTCATAGAACGCTGGCAAGGCCGGCACCAGGATCATGGCCGCCAGCGGGCTCGGCACGTCCACCCGCAGGCGCCCGCGGGGTAGCGCCTGGGCGCTGGAGACGCTGGTCTCGGCATCGTCCATGTCGGCCAGCAAACGGATCACCCGTTCGTAATAAATGGCACCGTCGGCGGTGACATTGACCTTGCGCGTGGTGCGGTTGAGCAACTTGACTCGCAAGCGTGCCTCGAGCTGCTGCACCAGTTGGGTCACGGTGGTCTTGCTCATGTGCAGGATTTGCGCCGCCTTGGTAAAGCTGCCCGCCTCCACGACTCGCACGAACGCTTGCATCGCATCAAAACGGTCCATTTCTGCCCCGGGTATCGGTCCGATTGTTTGGGATTTACAAACAGTGATCGCCAAGGTTGCTCGTTTATCGCCCGGACACAAGCCCCTAGAGTGAGTTCATCGTTTGGAACTCACTCTTTGATGGAGGTATTCATGACACAGCGCGATGTGGTTTTCCCGCCCGGACGCCAGGCACTGTATGAGCGCAATCGCTATTCACCGGCGATTCGTTCCAATGGTTTCCTGTTCGTGTCGGGGCAAGTCGGCAGCACCGCCGACGGTTCGCCAGAGCCCGACCTGGAAGCTCAGGTGCGGCTGGCGTTCAACAACCTGAAGGCGATCCTCGCCGCGGCCGATTGCAGCTTTGACGATGTGGTGGACGTGACGGTGTTCATGGTCGACCCCGAGTCGACCTTCGAGCGGATCTGGAGCGTCGTGCCCGAGTTCTGGGGCAGCGCGCCGCATCCGACACTGACGGCGGTGGGCGTGACGTGGTTGTATGGTTTTCAGTTCGAGATCAAGGTGATTGCCAGGTTGCCTGAGGCCGACTGATAGGTCAGCTTGCATCGATGTTGGCTGTACCGCCGTCATCGCGAGCAGGCTCGCTCCCACAGGGGATCCAGGCAGGCCGGAAAATCGAAGCCACCACCCATCAAGTGTGGGAGCGAGCTTGCTCGCGATAGCGGTGGGTCAGCTTGCATCGATGTTGGCGGTGCCGCCGTCATCGCGAGCAGGCTCGCTCCCACAGGGGGTTGGTGGTGCTTCGCCGACTAGCCTTTCACCGCCGCTTCAATCGCGGCAATGTCGATCCTGGTCATGGTCATCATGGCCTCGAAGGCACGCTTGGCGACGGTTTTATCGGAACTGGCGACCGCTTCCAGCAACACACGCGGGCTGATCTGCCACGACAACCCCCACTTGTCCTTGCACCAACCACAGGCGCTGGCCTGGCCGCCGTTGTCGATGATCGCGTTCCACAAGCGGTCCGTTTCGGCCTGGTCTTCAGTTGCAATCTGGAATGAAAAGGCCTCGCTGTGCTTGAACACCGGCCCACCATTGAGGCCGATGCAAGGGATGCCGATCACCGTGAAATCCACCGTGATCACATCGCCCTCCTTGCCCGACGGATAATCGCTCGGGGCCTGATAGACGGCGTTCACCGCGCTGTCGGGAAACGTTTTGGCGTAGAACTCGGCAGCTTCCTGGGCATTGCCGTCGTACCAGAGGCAGATCCTGTTTTTATTGTTCATTCCGCTTCTCCGAAAGGGACTGGACGATAAAGTCTAGCAGTCCCCCCGAAAGCTGCAGATGGCCGGGCCTCAGGTGAACAGATCCACACCCAGCTGGAACGCGACCCACAACGCCAGGCCCGTGGCAAACATCAGCGCGATGTTCTCGAACAGGTTGTTGCGATACTCCTTGCCCAGCAGTGACTTCTGGTTGGACATGATCAGCAGGCCCAGGGAAATCACCGGCAAGCCAATGATGTTCAGCGCGTTGACACCGATGGTCAGCGTGACGAAGTCCGGCATGCCGGGGAGCGACCAGATCAGCGGCGTCACTAGAATGAACAACATGAACCATTTGTGCATCGGATCATGGTGGAATTCCTTGCCATAACGCTCCCGGCGCTCGGGCCGCACGTGCTGGAAGGCATCGGTGATCAGCATCGGAAACGCCGTGGTCTTGCCGGAGATGCTGGCGAACAGCGTGGCGAATACACCGATAAAGAACACGTACCAGCCGATCGAGCCGAAGAATATTTCCAAGGCCTTGCCCAGGTCGCCCAAGGTTTTGACCTCGATGCCGTTGGGTCGCAGGATTTCCGCACCGACGATCCAGATCGCCAGGTTGATGATGATCCCGACAAACACCGCGAACAGCAGGTCGTTACGCTGGATACGCTTGTGTTCAGGCCCCACCCAGCCCTTCTGGCGCATGACATACGGATGGACGAAGTTGGCGATGGAGCCGGCCACGGCACCGATCACCGAGACGGCCACCAGCAGCGCGCCGTGCACGCCTTCATCGGGCGGAATGCTGAAGCCGATGGTGCCTTTGACGATGCCCGCGACATCTGGGCCGGACATCACCGCAAGGGCCAGGAACGCCAGCGTCATGATCGCCAGCAGGCCTTTCATCACGCCTTCGATCATCGAATAGATATTGCGCCCGACGAGCATCCACACCGCCAAGACCACCGCCACCGAACACAGCAGTGGATAGTCGACCTTGAGCAACATGGCCAAGGCTTCGCCAGCCCCCTTGATCATGTAGGCATTCATCAGGTGCCCCATAAGCAACGCATACACCAGCAGGAACCAGGCGAAAAACGGATTGAGCTGGGCGTAACCTTGCAGGATGGTCATGCCCTGGTTATTGCAGAGCTGGAAGCGCGCGATGATGTTGACGATCAGGTAGCGCAGCAGCAGAGAGACCGCCAGCACCCACATCATTGCGTAGCCGTAGTTCGCCCCGGCCACGGATGAGGTGATCAGATCGCCGGCGCCCAACCAGGAAAGGACGGCGATGATGCCGGGACCGAGAAGCTTGAGCAGGCGCACGAAACGGCCTTGCGCGGGCGCCGCAACCTTGCCTTCAGCGGAAGGAATGCTCGTCATGGATGGAGTCTCCGTTTATTTTTTTTGTGAGAAACGGCCACAGTCGAACACATTAGATACGACGTCGTACAACCATAATTAATGCGTAATTATGTAAAAATGTTTCATGGATATCCGCTCCCGAGATACCACTGTATTCAGGAGCAAATTGCCACTAATCCCTCACCGGCTCGCCGTTATCGACCAACCAGCGCACCATCTTCGCCAACGGCACCCGATGCTGCTGGATGGCGCACCAACTGACCTGTTCATGGCGATACAACTCGACATAACGGTTGAGCAGCACATGGCGACCATCCTCGGCCAAGCGCAATTCAACTTCACGACAGTGCAGTACATCCGGCTCGAGCGAGCGCATTCGCCGATGCAAGACCAACGCCTGGTTATTCATCGGCAGCGGCTCCATCCTGGCACTGCGGGTTGCCCTCCACCACCGCCCCCAACTTGCCCTGGGCGACAAGATCGGCACGATGCTGCGCCGTGGCATCGCGAAGCGCCGCGTAGTAATCCGGTTCGGTCTGCAACTCGTCGGTCAGTGGCAATGCCTCGGCGCGGCCATCGACAACGCCGCCGACGGTGTTGATCGTGCCCAGGGTGTCGACGGTGCTGCTGTTGTCGCCGAACGGGTCGACGGCAAAACTCAGCACCTTGCCCGTCGCGTCCCGCAGGTTGGCGCTGCCCAGCAGCGGCAGTTCCACGATGGGCCCGGGGGCGAGGTTCCAGACGCCGAAGGTCTGGCCGAAATCGGCCTTGTGGCGCTCGATGCCGAGCTTGCCCGATACGTCGATCAGCCCGACGACGCCCGCAGTGGTGTTGATGACGAAACGGCCCAGGGTGTTGACCGAGCGTTGCGCGTTGCCTTGCAGCAGGTCGTTGATGAACACCTTGGGCTCGCCGAAGTTCGCCACGAAGTTGTGGACGCCGGCCTGGAACATTTCCGGCAGCTTGCGATAACCACGGGCCACCGGTGCCAGCGCATAGTCATCCACGGTTCGGTTGAACGCGAAGAGGCCACGGTTGACCGGTTCTGCGGGGTCGTAAACGGTGTAGGTCGCGCTTTCACACGAGCCTGGTTTTGCAGCGGGCGTGCTGGAACAACCGCTGGCGAGTGCCGCCAATACAACCACGACGGTGGATCGAACGAACAACGGAGCGGGCTTGGTAATCGGCATACAGGGTTATCTCGGCGAGGAATGGGAGGCTGCCGATCAGCTAAATAAACGGTGCCGGACACAGCTCTTGTGAAGAGGGGGATGCTTGCTGTGGGAGCAAGGCTTGCCCGCGATGCAGGCGACGCGGACTTTCAAACATCGAGGCGCCTGTTTCGCGAGCAAGCTTTGCTCCCACAGAAACCCCCTCGCCACAAAGGTTGTGTAGGGCTGACTTGTTTTTAACTGACCGACATCAAGGCCATCCTGCCGCCGTTTTTTTGCCCGCAGATTTCCAGAATATTGCCCGTCGGCCACTTTATTACCGGGTTGAAATATATGACGCGAGCCCTGGATTGACCCTAGTATCCCCTCCTGTATTCATTACCCTGCGTGCCCACCGTGAGCCATTTATTACTGGTGGACGATGACCTCGAAGTCCTCGCCCTCTTGCGCAAGTTCCTCGAACAACATGGCTATAGCGTGGACGTGGCCGCCGACGGCAACGCCTTGTGGCAGGCAGTGGAACGTCGGGTGCCGGACCTGATCATCCTCGACGTCATGCTGCCGGGCGATAACGGCCTGGTGCTGTGCCAACGGCTGCGGGCCGAGCACACGGTGGGCATCATCATGCTCACCGCCATGGGCGAATTGAGTGACCGCGTCGTCGGCCTGGAGTTGGGGGCGGACGACTACCTGACCAAGCCCTTCGATGCGCGGGAGCTGTTGGCCCGGGTACGTGCCGTGCTGCGGCGCACCGGTGAAGCCAGGGACGCATTGAGCGACGCCTCCCGGCCGATCCTGGAGTTCGAAAACTGGCAACTGGACGTCACCCGGCGCGAATTGCGCTCGCCGGACAAGGTCATGATCCCGCTGTCCACCGGCGAGTTCGAACTGCTGCTGGTGTTTGCCGAACACCCGCGCCGGGTGCTGACCCGCCAGCAGTTGCTGGACCTGGCCCGCGGCGAAACCTTCGAGGCGTTCGACCGCAGCATCGACGTCCAGGTCAGCCGCCTGCGACGCAAATTGGAGACCGACGTCACCGGCGCGTCGATGATCCGCACCGTACGTAACAGCGGTTATCTGTTCAGCCCCCACGTGGTGAAGCGATGAAACCCTCGCGCTCGGGCACTCAACGTCCACGGGACACGGTGGCGCGCTGGATCGCCCTGACCACCCTGATCGCCATGCTGACCTTGCTGGCCCTCAACCAGCTGTTCAGCCTGCTGGCCGGTGCCTGGGCGCGCCCTCCCCTGATGGAAACCGGCCTGATGGATAAGGCCGCCGCCATCACCCGCATCATCGACTCCGTCGCCCCCGCACAACGCCCGGCGATTGCCGCGGCCGCCAGTGACCAGGCATTCAACGCGCACTGGTTGCAACGACATGAAGAAGCGCGGCTGCCGGTGATCGACGACCCGGAATTCAGTGAGGGCTCGGAGTTCCTACGCCAGCAATTAGGCCGGACGGACGCCAGGATCGAAGCCTACGAACCGGGCGACTGGCCGGCCGGCCAAGCGGATGCGCGCTACGCGGTGATCATCGAATTGGCCGACCATTCCTGGGTGATCTTCTCCGTGCCTTCGCGCAGTTGGGGGCTGAGCGAATGGGCGCGCAACGGGATCATCATCGCGCTGATCCTGCTCTCGACATTGATCGTCGCGCTGATCGCCACCCGGCACCTGGCCGCGCCGCTGGAACGCTTTGCCGAAGGCGCCCGGCGCTTTGGCGTCGACCACCAGGCGCCGCCGATTCCGGTCATCGGCCCCCACGAAATCCGCCAGGCGATCCTCGCCTTCAATGCCATGCAGGCCCAGCTCAAGCACTTCCTGCAGGACCGCACGCAGATGCTCGCCGCCATCTCCCATGATCTGCGCGCGCCGTTGACCCGCATGCGCCTGCGCGGGGAGTTCATCGAGGATGCCGAGCAACAATCGCGCTTGTTCAGGGACGTGGACGAGATGCAGGCGATGGTCAACTCCGCCCTGGAATTCTTCCGCGACGATGCCCGGCTTGAACATGCCACCGCGTTCGACCTGGCCGAGTTGCTGCACACCATCGTCGATGACCTCAAGGACGCGGGCATCGAGGTTGGGTTCGAAGGCGCCCAGCGCTTGGTCTATGTCGGCCGGCCCATCGGCATCAAGCGCGCCTTGGTCAACCTGATCGACAACGCGATCAAGTACGGCGGCGAGCCGACGGTTCGCCTCGAGGCCAACGCCCACCGTGTGGACATTCGCATCCTGGACCGCGGGCCGGGCATCGCCGCCCAACACCTTGAGCAGGTCTTCACGCCGTTTTTTCGTATCGAAGGCTCGCGCAACAAGCACACCGGCGGCGTCGGGCTGGGCCTGTCGGCGGCCCGGGCGACGGTGCTGGAGCATGGCGGGACGCTGACCCTGAGGAATCGAAAGGACGGCGGATTGGAGGCCAGAATCTCCTTGCCGCTTGACTGAAGCCCCGGATGTATCGATCCGCGCTAAACAATCCGCGCCTTCCTCGGTAGGATGTCCCGCCTTTCCGGCTTCGACCCTGCCCCGGGAAGGCGCTCTTGTTTGTATCGCTCGGCTCCAGGTTGCATCGCTCGCGCTCACGACAGACAAGAATCGACGGAGCCAAACCAAGGAATTCACCGATGATTCTTATCATTTATGCGCACCCCTACCCCGACAAATCGCGGGTGAACCAGCAGATGCTCAAGCGAGCATCGAACAACCCGGACGTCGTCATTCGTTCGCTCTACGCGCTTTACCCCAACTTCGATATCGACGTCGAGGCGGAACAGCGTGCGGTGGAACAAGCAGAGCTTGTCGTCCTCCAGCACCCGATGTACTGGTACAGCACCCCGCCCCTGCTGAAACTGTGGATCGATAAAGTCTTCACCCACGGCTGGGCCTACGGCAAAGGCGCCACGGTCCTCAAGGACAAAAGCCTGTTGTGGGCCGTGACCACCGGCGGCGAACAGGATCATTTCCAGATCGGCGCCTACCCGGGCTTTTCGGCGTTGGCCCAACCTCTCCACGCCACGGCCATTTATTGCGGCATGCGCTGGCTGGAACCCGTAGTCGTGCATGGCGCGTATGCCGCCGAGTCCGAGGCCCAACGCACCCAAATCGAACATTACGGCGAACGCCTGGCCGCCTGGAAGGAAGATTGAAATGGAGACTCACAGCCTGATTGAAATGCTCATCTACCTGGCCTCGGCGACGCTGATCGTCCCGATTGCCGTTCGATTTGGCCTGGGCCCGGTATTGGGTTACCTGCTGGCCGGGTGCATCATCGGCCCGTGGGGGCTGAAGCTGATTACCGATGTGAAGGCGATCCTGGAATTCGCTGAAATCGGCGTGGTCCTGATGCTGTTCATCATCGGCCTTGAGCTCGACCCCAAACGGCTCTGGGCCCTGCGCCGGATGGTATTTGGTGGCGGAGCCCTGCAGATGCTCGCCTGTGGCGCCGCCATTGGCTTGTTCTGCACAGCCCTGGGCCTGAACTGGACGGCGGCGCTGCTGGTCGGCCTGACCCTGAGCCTGTCCTCCACGGCCATCGCCATGCAGGCCATGAGCGAACGCAACCTGACCGCCACCGCCGTCGGGCGCAGCAGCTTTGCCGTGCTGCTGTTCCAGGACATCGCGGCGATCCCGCTGGTGGCGATGATTCCGTTGTTGTCGGCCCACGGCGACACGCCTTCGGGCACCGCGCTGTTGCTATCGATTGGCAAAATCGTCGCCGCCATCGCCATCGTCGTGCTGTTGGGTCGCTACGTGACGCGACCGCTGCTGCGCTTCGCCGCACGTTCGGGCTTGCGCGAGATTTTCAGTGCCGTCGCGCTGTTCCTGGTGTTCGGCTTCGGCTTCCTGCTGGAGGAAGCCGGCTTGTCGATGGCCATGGGCGCGTTCCTCGCCGGGGTGCTGCTCGCCAGCTCCGAATACCGACATGCCCTGGAGAGCGACATTGAGCCGTTCAAGGGCCTGCTGTTGGGTCTGTTCTTCATCGGCGTCGGCATGTCGATCGATTTCGGCACCCTGGTCAACGCCCCGCTCAAAGTGATCACCCTGACCCTGGGATTTATCCTGATCAAGCTGCTGGTGATCAAATTGGCAGGCCGGTTCCTCAACGTTCCCGCCGGCCAGCGCTCCTGGCAGGCGGTGTTGCTGGGCCAGGGCAGCGAATTCGCCTTCGTGGTGTTTGGCGCGGCGACTGTGGCCGGCATCTTGACCGATCAATGGGGCAAGAGCCTGACCCTGGCAGTGGCCTTGTCCATGTGCCTGACGCCCTTGCTGATCCTGCTGCTGGATCGCTTCGAGTCCGTCACCCGGAAAAACCAACGCGAATCCGACCTCGTCGACCAGCAGAACCCACGGGTGATCATCGCCGGGTTCGGCCGCTTCGGGCAGATCGCCGGACGCCTGCTGATGTCCTGCGGCGTCGAGGTGGTGGTATTGGATCACGACCCTGACAACATCGAGACGCTGCGCAAGTTCGGCGTGAAAGTCTTTTATGGCGATGCCACGCGCCTCGACTTGCTGCATGCGGCCGGTGCGGCCCAAGCGGTGGTGTTGATCAATGCAATCGACAATCAGGAGGACAACCTGACGCTGACCCGGCTGGCCCAGGAACACTTCCCCGCGTTGCAGTTGATCGTGCGGGCGCGGGACATGGGGCACCTCATTACCCTGCGGCAGATGGGCGTGGAGGCGGCCGAGCGGGAAACCTTCGAAAGCGCGCTGTCCTTGGGTCGCAGTGCGCTGGAACGCATGGGGGTCGGGGCTTACGAAGCCCGTGAGCGGGCGGATCAGTTCCGGCGGCTGAACCTCAAGATGCTGGAAGAGATCGTCGCCCAGCCGGAAGACGACCTCAAGTTCCGCCACGACGCCTACCGCCGCGCCAATGCGCTGCTCACGGAGATGTTCAACGAAGACCGTGCCCACCCCGTCGACAGCTGGCCGGAACACCATCGCAACGAAACCGACAAGACGCCGAGTTGACCGGCGTCATACACGCCCGAACTTGCGCCGGTATTCCATCGGCGTCAGTCCGGTCAGTGCCTTGAACATGCGCTGCAAGTTGGAGCTGCTGCTGAAACCCAGCTCGGCGCCGATGCTGGCGAGGGGCAGCGCCGTCAACATCAGGCGCTCGCTGACCTGATTCAACTTGATGCGCCGGGCATAGGCTGCGACGGGCTGACCTGTTTCACGGCTGACCTTGCGCGCCAAGGTGCGCTCGGACACCGCCAGCGCGCTGGCCAGCACCTGGGCGGTGATCCCCTCGGCCGGCATCTGTTCGATCAACCCATGCAACTGTCGCAACCATCCACTGGGTTGCTCGATCAGCGTGCTGCCCTGGAACGCCACATGGGCAATGGCCGGGCGCGGCAGCACCATGAGCCGGGTGATGTCCCGCAGGACGTCGCTGCTGACGCTGCGCTCGATGAGGGTTTCAGCGATGGGCAGGTAGCCGTTCACTCCGGACGCCGTCGCCGTGCGTTCATTGAACACGCAGTTCTGCTCGCTTTGCCAAAGGACTTTTCGATACTGCTGCTGCATCGCTTGCGCCAGCCACCAGGTCACCGTCGCGCCCTGCCCGTCCAGGCGGCCACTGGCGGCCAGCAGGCAGACGCCGGTGCAGTAGGACCAGAGCTTCAGTGCTCGGGCAGGCTTCGACAGCGCGCTCACGAGGGCTGCCTGATCAGCCAGCAGCGCATTCACCTGCTCCGCCGATTCGGCCCAGAAACCGGGAACCAGAACGGCATCCAGCCCGGTGCTGCCCAGGGCCGCTTCCGCGTGCAGGGTCACGCCATGGGCACACACCACCGGCCCGGCCTGCAAGGCGATGTAGCGCGCCTCGAACAGCGTCCGCCCTCGTCTGCGGTTGGCGGCATGCAGCAGATCGGCGAAGGCGAACAGACCCGCGGGCATGCAGCCGGGAAACAGGAGCAGACCGACTCGAAGTTTTTTGATCATGGCTTGAAGCGAATCAAAGATGTCAGATCCGGCCATTATGCACACGGGACCGGATCGGCACCATGAAGCGCTCGCTCAACAGGAACGCCTCATGAACATCCAGCAGATCCGTAACGCCACAATCATTCTTGAATTCGGCCCCTATCGCGTGCTCGTCGACCCGATGCTGGCTGGCAAGGGCACGCTGCCGCCGCTTCGCCTGTTTGGCGCCACGCAACGCAATCCGCTGGTGGCGCTTCCGGCCTCGACAGCGCAGGCCCTCGAGACCGTCACCCATTGCCTGATCACCCACTGCCAGAAAGGCCATTTCGACCATCTGGACCGCGCGGCCAAGCGGTGGCTGAGGGAAAAACAGATCCCGGTCATCTGCACACCCCATGACGCCCCGTACCTAGCCAAGCGTGGTTTGAATGTCCAGGCGCTTGCCCAGGCCCATGATCAACCCCACCCGTTTCTGGGCGGCACTATTCGCTCGGTCCGATGCACCCATGGGTTGGGCCTGGTGGGCAAGTTGATGGAGCACGGTGTCGGCTACCTGATCGAGCTGCCCGGCGAACCGAGTGTCTACCTCACCGGCGACACCGTGCTCACCCCCACCGTGTGCGAGTTCGTCTTGCGTCACCAGCCGCAGGTCAGCGTGGTGCCGGCAGGTGGGGCACGGTTCGATATCGGCGGCGACATCATCATGGGCATCGACGAGACGCTGGAATTCACCCGCCTGTCCCACGGGACCGTGGTGGCCAATCACCTGGAAGCGATCAGCCACTGCCCGACGACCCGCAAGGCCCTGGCTGCAGCCGCCGTGAAGGCCGGTGTTGGGGGCCGGTTGTTGATACCGGAAGATGGCGAGACGTTGGTTTTCCAGGCGGCCTAGACCAATGCGTCCAGCTCGGCGAGCATCGGCGCCGGGATCTTCAGCTCACTGGCCGAGAGGTTTTCCCGCAGGTGCGCCACCGACGACGTACCGGGAATCAGCAGGAGATTCGGCGCACGTTGCAGCAACCACGCCAGGGCCACGCACAGCGGTGACGCCTGCAAGCGCGCCGCCACGCTGGAAAGGGTGTCCGATTGCAGCGGTGTGAAGCCGCCCAGCGGGAAGAACGGCACGTAGGCGATGCCCTGCCGGCCCAGGTCGGCGACGAGCTGTTCGTCGTCGCGATGGGTCAGGTTGTAGTGGTTCTGTACGCAGACCACCTGGGCGATGCCTTGGGCCTGCTTGACCTGCGCGGCCGTGACGTTGCTCAGGCCCAGATGGCGGATGAGGCCCTGGCGCTGCAACTCGGCCAATGTCGTAAACGATTCCTCGATGGAAGCCTCCGAGGGCGAATGCAGGTCGCCCCACACTCGCAGGTTGACCACGTCCAAGACCTCCACGCCCAGGTTGCGCAAGTTGTCGTGGACCGCCTGGGTCAGCTCGGCGGGGCTGTGGGCCGGGCTCCAGGACGCATCGGCACCGCGCACGGCGCCGACCTTGGTCACAATGACCAGGTCCTGGGCATAAGGGTGCAGCGCTTGGCGGATCAGCTGGTTGGTGACATGGGGCCCGTAGAAGTCTGCGGTGTCGATGTGGTTGACCCCGCTCGCCAATGCTTCGCGCAGCACGGCGACGGCGGCCGCCGGATCTTTGGGCGGCCCGAAGACCTGGGGCCCCGCCAACTGCATCGCGCCATAGCCCATGCGATTGACCGTACGCTCGCCCAGTAAAAAGCTGCCCGCCTTGCCTGCAATGTTCATGTCGTAGCCCTCGGTTCAATGTAAGTGGGCCGACTATAGGCGTTGACCATTCCCTTGATAATCAGGTGCAATCAGCACGGGCTGTACGGTGGAGAGAACAATGGCGACGGATATTCAAGACTTGCTGGCCTTTGTGGCCGTGGTCAATGCGAAGGGCTTTCGTGAAGGCGCGCGGGTGAGCGGCAAGTCCGCGTCGAGCCTCAGCGATGCTGTACGCCGGATGGAAAGCCGGCTCGGCGTGCGCCTGCTCAACCGTACCACCCGCAGCGTGGTACCGACCGAGGCCGGTGCCCGGTTGATGGAACGTATCGTCCCGGCCTTGGGCGAAGTCGAGGCGGCGATGGACGTGGTCAACGATTTTCGCGACCGTCCTTCCGGCACCCTCAGGCTGAACGTGCCGGTCAGCGCCGCTCGGTTGGTGTTGCCGGCGATCATCACGCCGTTCCTGAAAAGCTATCCCGACATCCGCCTGGAAGTGGTCACCGAAGAAAGCTTCGTCGACATGCTCGCGGCCGGCTGTGACGCGGGCATTCGCTACGACGAGCGCCTTGAGCAGGACATGATCGCCATCCCCATCGGCCCTCGGTTCCAGCGCTTCGCCACGGCCGCTTCACCCGCGTACCTCGATGCCAGGGGCCGTCCCGAACATCCACGGGAGCTGCTGGGGCATGCCTGCCTGACGGGCAAGTTTCCCAGCGGCGCCCTGCCCCTGTGGGAATATGAACGTGACGGTGAAACGATGAGCGTCGACCCGAGCGGCCCCTTGATCGTGCGCATCGGCGGCGCGATGGACCTGGCGGTACAGGCCGCGGTGGATGGGCTGGGCATCGTCCACCTGTTCGAGGACTGGCTACGCCCCTACCTGGACAGCGGCGCCCTCGAACCGGTACTCGAACCCTGGTGGCAGCGCTTCACCGGGCCATTCCTCTACTACCCCGGCCGCCGCTACCTGCCCTCGCCGTTAAGGGCTTTCGTGGATTTCATCCATGCACAACGGTATGGGAGCGAGCTTGCTCGCGAAGGCGTCGGCACAGTCAAGCTCCCCGCAAGCTGATACACCGCTATCGCGAGCAAGCTCGCTCCCACAAGGGTTCGGCGGCGTACCCGAAAATCCCGCCCACCACAAATCCCTGTGGGAGCGAGCCTGCTCGCGATGGCGTCGGCACAGTCAAGCTCCCCGCAAGCTGATACACCGCTATCGCGAGCAAGCTCGCTCCCACAAGGGTTCGGCGGCGTACCCGAAAATCCCGCCCACCACAAATCCCTGTGGGAGCGAGCCTGCTCGCGAAGGCGTCGGCACAGTCAAGCTCCCCGCAAGCTGATACACCGCTATCGCGAGCAAGCTCGCTCCCACAAGGGTTCGGCGGTGTACCCGAAAATCCCGCCCCACCACAAATCCCTGTGGGAGCGAGCTTGCTCGCGATGGCGGTAGTGCATTCACCCATTGCCCGCTCGTCTCCCCGCCGCGAGGATTTTCGAACCAAGCGTTTCGCCACGGCTCGGACCTACATGACACCGCTGAACGCCACACTGACGCACTTCGACGTCACGGCTTGAACAGCGGGTAGATCAAGGCTTCTTTGCGTTTCACTGCCGGGAGTTTCGTTATGTGCGACGGTCTTGTTCAACACGGTTCTTCAAAAGACTCCCTGGCGTATTTCGCCCAACGAGACACGCCCGGCAGCCGCTTCGGTACAAGCGTGACGCCCTTGGACCTGTATGTGACAGCACCGCCCAAGGCCCAGGAACGGCACAGCCTGATCAAGCCAAACATGCAGGTCAGCGCCATTCGTCGTCGCGGCGGGCACCTGGAGTGCATCAAGGTTCGCTGGGGCTGGTCGCCGATCTGGTCGGTGGGAACGATGCCGCCGCTCACGCATCTGCCGTTGCATCTGGTCATGCGTTCCAAGGTCTTCGATCCCATCAAGCATGAAGGCCGCGTACTGGTTGCCGTGGAGGGCTGGTATGAGACGCAAGCCCCCGCGTCATCCTCCCAAGCGCAACGCCTCACCTACACAACCGCCCGGCAGTCGACCCCGATCTTCCTGGCCGCCCTGGCCCAGGCCAGCGAGACGCCGTTGGGCTGTGACGGCCTGGCCCTGGTGACCTATGGCGACCTCGCCAACCAGCAGCAGCGGGTACTGGCCTTCAGCGCCGAAGATGCACTTGACTGGCTGGCGCCCGAGCTGGGGTGGGAACAGGCACACAACTGGCCGCCCGCCTGAACGGCGCGCCACCGCCCCTTGAACCGGCGATGGCAGCTCAACGTCCGGCCCAGGGGCTTTGATGCTGGGAACAGCGAACTGGGAGCGCACGGATAAAGGAATGCAGGAACGGCGCAACAAGGGACGGTAAACTGCGGCGGTCCTTTTTCTTTTCCAGCATGAGGCTTTGCATGAGCAACCCAGACATCACGTTTATTCCAGATCCAGATGCCGATTCCATTTCCTCTGACGTCGCCGGTTTCGGCGGCCTGCTGGTTTCCACGCAAATCCCCACCCACGCCGATGGCAGCCTGGAACTGGGTGACATCACCCGGCAGAGCGAATGCACGTTGCAATCCCTCAAGACCGCCCTGGAGGGCGCCGGCAGTTCCATGGACCGGGTCCTGCACCTGACCATCTACCTGACCGACATGGCGGACCGCGCCGCGTTCAACGAAGTCTACAAACGCTTCTTCGCCAAGCCTTGGCCGGTTCGTGCAGCGGTGGGCGTGGCCGCGCTGGCGGTTGAAGGAATGAAAGTGGAAGTGACGGCGATGGCGGCGAAGGGCTGAACGGGGGCACTGCTCTATTGGCCTGAGTAAGCGCTTTTGTGGCGAGGGAGCTTGCTCCCGCTGGACTGCGCAGCAGGCCCAGGTTTTTTGCTCAATGCAGAAATTCTGGGGCCGCTTCGCGACCCAGCGGGAGCAAGCTCCCTCGCCACAAGGGGGATTGTGTTTATTCAAATGACTGTGTTTATCCCGGTGTAGGAGCGTTCAGGATCGGGCTACGTTGTCTTGCGCCATTCCCTACAACTGCGCCAGAATCCGCCGGCTTGTGCGCCTGGGGGGCCGGGCTCTATCGTTTCCGGGTCGCTGAGAAATCAGCGATCGGGTTTGGTAGCCCGGTTTCCTGGCGCACGTGCATCCTGATGCAAGGGACTTCTACGTCCTCTGTTTTATGGTGGTCATGCGCAGGGCGTTCTCGGACGCGCCGGGTTGCCAGGTAACCGGTCTACCAACCTTCGTATGGCCGCCACCCTTCGTTTGGTAGCGAGAGTGATGGCTCCTATTTCTTATCTGGAGTTTCATCTATGTTCAAACCAACACCCAACCCACCGGACACCGATCCAGCCAACTCAAAAGCATTCGACAAAGCCGCCGACCGCATCCTCGATCACTACCTCAAGCCCAAACCCGACAAACCCGAGGCCGATCCAGGCCAGCTGTTCACCGTCGCCCATGGCGTCGACACCGAAACCCTGCTCGCCAACCTCAGCGAAAACCTGGCCTCGGCCAATGCCATGGTCAATGACCTGGCCTTCGACCTGGAAGGTCCCAGGCGTCACATTGCCTTGGGCATCCAGCAACTGATCGAACTGAGCGCAATGCTGGCGAACCGCGCGCTGGACAACGTCGAAGCACGCCAGCCGACATAGCGCATCCCCCTGTGGCGAGGGAGCTTGCTCCCGCTGGACTGCGCAGCAGGCCCCAGTTTTTTGCTTAATGCATAAATTTTTT
This sequence comes from Pseudomonas sp. FSO-7, assembly GCF_059579345.1. Taxonomy (NCBI): domain Bacteria; kingdom Pseudomonadati; phylum Pseudomonadota; class Gammaproteobacteria; order Pseudomonadales; family Pseudomonadaceae; genus Pseudomonas; species Pseudomonas sp. FSO-7. The sequence goes on from NZ_CM184193.1 coordinate 4,276,431, forward strand.
GGGGCCGCTACGCGCCCCAGCGGGAGCAAGCTCCCTCGCCACAGGGGTTTGCCTGGCGTTCCCTAGCAAATCCCCGCCTATACTTCTCTGCCAATCCCCCCGGGGGCCTGCACTTCCAACAATAAAAAGCAGAGGTGGAACATGGTCTGGCAACAAGTCTACGATCCCTTCGGTAATGCGGTGCTGTCGACGCTCCTGGCGGCGGTTCCGGTGGTGGTGATGCTGGCGTCCCTCGCGTTCTTTCATGTCAAGGCGCACCTGGCGGCGTTGTACGCCCTGGCCTCGGCGTTGCTGATCGCGATTTTCGCCTTCGGCATGCCGGCCGACATGGCCGGTTCTGCGGCGTTGTATGGCGCGGCCAACGGGTTGCTGCCCATCGGCTGGATCGTGCTCAACATCATTTTCCTGCACCGGCTGACCACCGAGAATGGTTCGTTCAAGGTCCTGCAGGACTCCCTCGCGCGCATCACCGACGACCGACGCCTGCAATTACTGCTGATCGCCTTTTGCTTCGGTGCGTTCTTCGAGGGCGCGGCGGGCTTCGGCACGCCGGTGGCGGTGACCGGGGCGATCCTGATCGGGCTGGGCTTCTCACCCCTGGCCGCCTCGGGCCTGGCGCTGATCGCCAACACCGCGCCCGTGGCCTTCGGCGCCCTGGGCACGCCCATCATCACCCTGGCCAAAGTCACCGGGCTGGATGAAATGGAACTGTCGATGATGGTCGGTCGGCAGTTGCCGTTTTTCTCGGTGCTGGTGCCGTTCTGGTTGATCTGGGCCTTCGCCGGCTGGCGCAAGATGCTGGAGGTCTGGCCGGCGATCCTGGTGGCCGGCGTCAGCTTCGCCATCCCGCAGTTCCTGGTGTCCAACTACCACGGGCCGATGCTGGTGGACGTCATCGCCGCGCTGATCTCCATGGCCTGCCTCACCGGTTTCCTCAAGGTCTGGAAACCGGCCACGGTGCATACGTCGGCGGCGTTGACGGGTCGGCACGATGACTCGAAGATCGAGGCGAGCGAGCAACAACAACCGGTCGCCACTGGCGCTTTCGGCAGCGACAACCGCCCCGCCGTACTGCGTGCGTGGATGCCATGGATCATCCTCACGGTGTTCGTGTTCGCCTGGGGCACCCAGGGCTTCAAGAACCTGTTCGACACCCGCCCGGCGCTGGACCCGCAGACCCAATCGGCCAAGCTTGACCCCCAAGGCAAGCCGATGCGCGAGGCCAATCCGATCTTCTCGCCCCTGGTGACCTTCGGCACCATCCACCAGCAGATCGAAAAAGTCCCGCCCGTGGTGCCCCAACCTAAAACCGAAGAAGCGGTCTACAAGTTCAACTGGTTCACCGCCACCGGCAGCGGCATCTTCCTGGCGGCGATTCTCGGGGGGTTGCTGATGGGCTATTCCATCCCGCAATTGGTGCGTCACTACCTGCGAACGCTGTGGGTGGTGCGCTACTCGCTGATCACCATCGTGGCGATGTTGGCTTTGGGATTTCTCACGCGATATTCAGGCCTGGACGCGACCATGGGCTTGGCCTTCGCCGCCACGGGCATTTTCTATCCGATGTTCGGCACCCTGCTGGGCTGGCTCGGCGTGGCGCTGACCGGCTCGGATACGGCCTCCAACGTGCTGTTCGGCGGGTTGCAACGGGTGACAGCGGAACAGTTGGGGATCAGCCCGGTGTTGATGGCTGCGGCCAACAGCTCCGGCGGCGTCATGGGCAAGATGGTCGACGCCCAGTCGATCGTGGTCGCCTCCACTGCGACCCGTTGGTACGGTCACGAAGGCGAAATCCTGCGCTACGTGTTTTTCCACTCGGTGGTGCTGGCGATTCTGGTGGGCGGACTGGTGACGTTGCAGGCGTATGTGGCGCCGTTCACGCATATGGTGGTGGGAGGACAGTAATCGAGGGTCAGGCATGATCGGGGCTGTTGTGGCGAGGGAGCTTGCTCCCTCGCCACAGGCAAGCGCCTTTACAACCGGCAGGCTTGCCTTTCAAGCAGGGTGTCACTGAACGTTTTTTAGCTTGACCACATCACCGGACACCGAGGTGGTGTAGCCGGTCAGGACCCAGGCCCAGAACCAGTTTTCCTGGACTTGGGTGTTGATCATGGCGTCGCCGCCCTTGGCCTTGATCGCGGCAGTCTGGGCACGCACGAAACGGTTGTTCTGCTGGATCGGGATCAGGCCGAACAGCAGCAGGCCGGTGGCCTTGGCTTCACTGTGGCCGACAACGGTGTATTGGGTGCTGTCGTATTGCTGGGTTTTCATCGGGGTGCCGGTGCAACCCGCCAGGGCCAGGCCGAACAGTGCGCAGGCGACAACTTTGCTGATGTGGTTCATTTGACGCTCCATGGGAAGACGCCCGGGATCCGTCTCTCGGGCGGCGCGTACTCTAACCGATCAGCAATAAATTGACACACCATAATCCGCCCGATTCAGTGCCTCAAAGGCTCATCGCAGAGCCATCCGTCAGGTGCGCCTCCAGCGAAACAGCCCCTCGTCGATAACATGAAAACTGCACCACGCAAGGCAGTTCCTGTCTTGACGGCCACTCAGTAACGGCCGGTCCCGTTGGAGGGTTTTATCATGATTGACCTGACTGTCTGGAACATTACCCTGCCCGTGCAAACGCCGGCGCAGGTCGTGGCGACCAAAGCCATGCCGGCCCTGAAAAACAAGTATTTCGACAATAACGGCCAGCGGATCGTCTTCTGGGCGCCGGTCACCGGCTCCCACACCGGTAAAAGCGAATACCCGCGCTCCGAACTGCGGGAAACCGACAAAGACGGCAAGCTGCGCAACTGGCGCTACAACAGCGGCACCAACACCCTCAAGGGCGAGCTGTCGGTGAACCAGGTGCCTTCCGAAGGCCGGGTGGTGGTGGCGCAGATCCACGCCAAGGATGCGCCGACGCCCTTGTTGAAACTGGTGTACCGCTACGAAAAGGGCACCGGCAATATCGACGTGGAATACCGGGTCAAGCCCAAGGACAAGAAGAGCCCGGTGATCTACACCGTGCCCAAGGTGCCGTTGAACAAATCCTTCTCGTACACGCTGCAAATGGACAAGCAAGGCCAGCTCTCGGTGCTGATCGGCAACGGTGGCAAACAGGTGAAGCTGGACAAGTCCTGGCACGGCTACGACTTCTATTTCAAAGCCGGCGTCTACACCTTGGACAACAAGGGCTACTCCAATGAGGGCGGGAAAGTGACCTACACCAAGCTGAGCGTCAGTCACAAATGACTGACGCTCAGCCCTGCTTCAGGCCTTTGACGGCGCAACGAGCGCCTGCTGGCCACGAAAGGTAAACAGGAAGCAGACCAGCACCAGCAGCGCGAAACCGGCCGGGAACAGCCAGATGCTCTGCCAGTCATGACCGCCGGCCACGACAAAGTGATCGGTCACCTGTCCCGCCACCCAGAAGCCGATCAGCATCCCCACCCCATAGGTCGCCAACGTAATCAGACCCTGGGCAGAGCTGCGAAAGCGCTCTGGTGCCTTGGCGTCGGTGTAGATCTGCCCCGAGACAAAAAAGAAGTCGTAGCAGATGCCGTGCAGGGCAATGCCGGTGAACAGCATGAACGCCAGGTCGCCGTTATTGCCGTAGGCGAACAACACGTAGCGCAACGCCCATGCCAGCATGCCCACCAACAGCGCCAGCTTGATGCCGAAGCGCTGGATGAACAGCGGCAACAACAGCATGAACAACACTTCCGACACCTGCCCGATGGCCATCTTCGCCGTGGGGTTGGTCATCCCGGTTTCGGCCAGGAACGGGTTGGCATTCTGGTAATAGAACGCCAGGGGAATGCAGATCAGGATCGAGGCGATGAAGAACACCAGGTAGCTGCGATCCTTCAACAACCCCAACGCGTCCAGCCCCAGCAGTTGCTTGACGCCGCCCGTGCCGGCCTGTTCCTTGAGCGGTGCCGTGGCCGGTAGCGTGAAGCTGTAGAGCCCCAGGACCAGGGACGCGATGCCTGCCATCAGGAAGGTATTGCGCAAGCCGCCTGCCGCGATCGCTTCGCGCGAATCCCAGGCGAACACGAAGCTGATCACCACGCCGGCGACGATCCAGCCGATGGTGCCCCACACCCGGATGCGGGAGAACTCCAGCGCCGGGTCGCGCATCTGCCGGAACGCCACGGAATTGACCAGGGCCAGCGTCGGCATGTAGACCACCATGTACACCAGCACGTACGGGTAGAACACGCTGAAGTCCGCCGCCGAATACAGCTGATACAGCAACACCGCACCGAGCAGGTGCAGCACCGCCAGGATCCGTTCGGCGTTGAAGAAGCGGTCGGCGATCAGGCCGATGACGAACGGCGCGATGATCGCTCCCCACGATTGCGTGGAGAACGCCATACCGATCTGCCCGCCGCTGGCGCCCAGGGTGCTGGAGAGAAAGGTGCCGAGGGTGACGAACCAGCCACCCCAGATAAAGAACTGCAGGAACATCATCACGCTGAGGCGTGCATTCATCGTGGTCATGACAGTCACCGTTTTATTGTTGTTCTTGTGAAAAATGAAAATCTTGCGCAGTTTTTGTGGGCCGCTTCTGTGGCGAGGGAGCTTGCTCCCGCTCGGCGGCGCAGCCGTCGTAAACCAGCTGACGCGGTCTGCCTGGGAGATCGCATTTGGGGCTGCTTCGCAGCCCAGCGGGAGCAAGCTCCCTCGCCACAGGGGTTTGCTTTGCGCCAGCTACCTCGACAGGCCCAACAACCGCCGATTGGACGCCTCATCCGCCGTAACGCTGGCGAAATCATCGAACGCCTTGCCGGTCTTGCTGATCATGTGCCGCTGGATGAACGCCGCCCCTTCTGCCGCGCCCTGTTGCGAATCCTTCAGGCAACACTCCCATTCCAGGACTGCCCACCCACTGAAATCGTATTGGGTCAGCTTGCTGAAGATCGATTTGAAATCGATCTGGCCATCGCCCAACGAACGGAACCGCCCAGGCCGATCGACCCAGCCCTGGTAGCCGCCGTACACCCCGGAACGGGCATCGGGGCGGAATTCGGCGTCCTTGACGTGGAACATGCGGATACGTTCGTGGTAGCGGTCAATGAAGCCCAGGTAGTCCATCTGTTGCAGCAGCAGATGGCTGGGGTCGTAGAGAATCGCCGCCCGAGGGTGATGATCGACCGCCTCCAGGAAACGTTCGAAGGAGGCGCCGTCGTGGAGGTCTTCGCCGGGGTGGATTTCGTAGCACAGGTCCACGCCGGCCGCATCGAAGCAGTCGAGAATCGACAACCAGCGCCGCGCCAGTTCGGCGAAACCCTGCTCCACCAGGCCCGCCGGGCGCTGCGGCCAGGGATAGAGATACGGCCACAGCAGCGCGCCGGAAAACGTCGCATGGGCCTTGAGCCCCAGCCGCTGGCTGGCGCGGGCGGCCAGCTTGAGTTGCTCGATCGCCCACTCGGTCCGCGCCTGGGGCTGGCCGCGCAGATGGGCCGGGGCGAAGTCGTCGAACAGCACGTCGAACGCCGGATGCACCGCCACCAACTGGCCTTGCAGGTGCGTCGACAGTTCGCTGATTTCGACACCGGCCTGGGCACAGGTGGCCTTGAGCTCATCGCAATAAGCCTGGCTCTCGGCGGCCCGGGCCAAGTCGATGTATTGCGTGCCCGAGGTCGGCAGTTGAATGGCCTTGTAGCCTTGCGAAGCGGCCCATCGGGCGATATTGGCCAGGGTGTCGAACGGGGCTTCTGCGGACATGAACTGCGCCAGGAAAATGCCCGGGCCGCGCAGGCCGCTCGGTGTTTTATTGGAGGTATTCACAACAAGGATGCTCCGGTTTGCACGGCGGTCCATTTCGCCTCGCCACGGTGGTTGAGGATGGCGGCCTCGATGAACGCCATGCCACGCAAGCCGGTCTCGATGCCGGGTACGCCTGGGACGTCAGGGCCTTCGACATGGCTGCGAATGGCCTGGGCGAAATCGCCGTAGAGGTTGGCCATGGCTTCCAGGTAACCCTCGGGATGCCCGGCCGGCAAGCGCATGCGCCGCGTGGCCGCCTCGCACAACCACGGCTGGCCGACACCGCTACGCAGGATGCGCAGGGGTTGGTCGAAGGCGCGATGGATCAGGCTCGCCGGTTCTTCCTGGCGCCACTCCAAGGCACCCTTGTCGCCGTAGACGCGAATCTTCAGCGGGTTCTCTTCGCCGGTGCAGACCTGGCTTGCGATCAATACCCCGCTGGCGCCGCCCGCCATCTTGAACAGCATCGCCACGTCGTCATCCAATTGCCGCCCCGGGACGTGGGTGCCCAAGGCGGCGCATAGCTGCTGGATCGGCTGGTCGGCGACGAACTCGGCCAGGGAAAACGCATGGGTACCAATGTCGCCGATGCAACCGCCCAGGCCGGACTGGCCGGGGTCGTCGCGCCATTCGGCCTGTTTATTGCCCTGGGCCGCGACATCCTGGCTGAGCCAGCCTTGGGGGTACTCGACCAGGACTTTGCGCACCTGGCCGATCACGCCCGAGCGCACCATGTCCCGGGCCTGCCACACCATGGGATAGCCCAGGTAGGTGTGGGCCAGGCCGTAGAGGCAACGACTGCCTTGCAGCACCTCCCGCAAGGCCAGCAACTCGTTGAGGTCCAGCGCGGCGGGTTTCTCGCTGAACACATGGAAACCGGCTTTCAAGGCCTGGCTGGCGATGGGTGCATGAAGATGATTGGGGGTGACGATCACCAGCAGTTCCATGCGCTGGTCGAGCGGCAGCAGCGCTTCGGTGTCGAGCATCTGCTGCCAGTCGTGGTAGCAACGGGACGCTGGCAGGCCCAAGGCCGCGCCGGTCTGCCGGTTATTGTGGGCGTCGCGGCTGAACGCACCGCACACCAGTTCGAAACCGCCGTCCAGGCCCGCGGCCTGACGGTGGGCCTGGCCGATGAAAGCGCCCTCTCCACCGCCGACGAAGCCCATTCTTATTTTCGGTGCTACAGGATTCATCGCGATTCTCTTCCTGTCAGGATGATGATGTAACCGGTTACATCATGACGGAAATCTAGGCTCAGTTTTCCTGCGTGTCAAACCCAAAGGGTTCACCGCGCAATATTTGTGAGGCGCTCAACCTGCGGTAAGCTCCCCACCGTACCCCCTGTCCCCTGAGGTGATTTTGTCCAACATTCGTGAAGTGGCCCGGCTGGCGGGTGTTTCGGTGGCCACGGTGTCCAGAACGCTGAAATCGCCCGAGCGGGTGCTTCCCGAGACGCGGGACAAGGTCAACGCGGCAGTGGAACAGGCCGGCTATCGGCCCAACCTGATGGCGGTGCAATTTCGCTCCCGCCGCACCGGCAATCTGGTAATCCTGGTGCCGGCCATCGCCAACACGTTTTTCGCCCGGGTCATCAGTGGCGCGCAGCAGGCCGCGCAGGCGGCGGGCTATCGATTGCTGCTGTGCGACACTCAGGGCCGGGTAGAGATCGAGCAGGCGTTCGCCGCCCTGGTCTATGCCCACCAGGCTGACGGGGTGATCCAACTGCGTGCCAGCGACCCTTTCGAATCGATGCCCACAGGCGCCGAAAGCCTGCCGCTGGTCAACGCCTGCGAAGTGGTCAAAGGTGCCCCCTACCCGACCATCAGCCTCGACAACCGGGCTGCCGCCCAAGCCATGACCGAGCACCTGATCGGCCTCGGCCATCGTCGCATCGGCATCATCAAGGGGCCACGCAGCAGCCCCCTGACCCTGGACCGCGTGGCCGGCTACCAGGATGCCCTGCGCCAGGCCGGCATCGCCGTCGACCCCAGCCTGATCTGCCATGGCGACTTCACCCTGAAGGCCGGTGACGACGGTGCCGGCGCGATGCTGGCGTTGGCCGACCGCCCCAGCGCGCTGTTCTGTGAAAACGACGAAATGGCCATCGGCGCGCTCAGGCGCATCAAACAAATGGGCCTGCGGGTGCCCGAGGATATTGCCCTGGTGGGCTTTGACGACATCCCCTTCGCGGCCTACTGCGACCCGCCCCTGACCACCATCTCGCAGCCTGCCGAAGCGTTTGGTCAAAAAGCGGTGGAGATGCTGATTGCCCTGATCGAGAAGAAGCCGATTGCCGAACGGCATGTGGTGTTGCCGTTTGAGTTGACGGTGCGTGGCAGTACGGCGCCCCTGGCATAACAAGGAACCTGTGGCGAGGGAGCAAGCTCCCTCGCCACAAAAAGCCTTTACGGCTGCTCGACTCGCCACTGCCCCCGTTTGAACTACAGTGGAAGGACTCTGCATAAAGCCATAACAAGACGGAGAGTTCCCCCATGCGAGTCAACAAGCGCTTCACCCTCCTGGCCGCCGCGGCAGCCTTGACGGTTACCACCGCGGCCCAGGCCGCCCCGGTGTACATCAACATCCTGACGGGAGGCACCAGCGGCGTTTATTACCCTATCGGGGTTGGGCTTTCTCAGATCTACAGCAACGGCATCCAGGACGCCAAGACCTCGGTGCAAGCCACCAAGGCTTCGGTGGAAAACCTGAATCTGCTGCAAGCCGGGCGCGGGGAGCTGGCCCTGGCCTTGGGCGACTCGGTGGCGGATGCCAAGAACGGCGTGGAAGACGCCGGTTTCAAGGCGCCATTGACCAAGTTGCGCGCCATCGCTGGCGCCTATCCCAATTACATCCAGATCGTCGCCAGCCAGGAGTCCGGCATCAAGACATTGGCCGACCTCAAAGGCAAGACCGTTTCCGTCGGCGCGGCAAAATCCGGCACCGAACTCAATGCCCGGGCGATCTTCAAGGCTGCGGGGCTGACCTACCAGGACATGAAGGTCCAGTACCTGCCATTCGCCGAGTCGGTGGACTTGATCAAGAACCGTCAACTGGACGCCACGCTTCAGTCCTCGGGCCTGGGAATGGCAGCCATTCGTGACCTGGCCTCGACCATGGCGCTGAACTACGTAGCAGTGCCCATCGATGTGGTGGAGAAGATCGGCAACCCGGCGTATCAGAGCGCAATGATCCCGGCCAATACCTACGATGGCCAGAGCGAAGCCGTACCGACCGTGGCCATCACCAACATTCTGGTCACCCACGAGGATGTCCCGGATGAGGTGGCGTACCAGATGACCAAGCTGCTGTTCGAGAACCTCACTCGCCTGGGCACCTCCCATTCGGCGGCCAAGGACATCAACCTGAAAAACGCCGCGAAAAACCTGCCGATCGCGCTCCACCCTGGTGCCGAGCGCTACTACAAGGAAGTGGGCGCGCTGTAACCCGCTTCGGTCAACGGCACTCGACGCCGTTGGCCGTCGTGTTTTCGCCCCTTGGATGTGAACAGAAGGCAGGCACCTCATGAGTGAAGACCCGCACGGCATCGCCACGGACCCGCGAGACTGGCCCAAGACACTGTTCTACGTGGCCTTGCTGTTTTCAGTGTTTCAGATCGTCACCGCCGCGTTTTCTCCAGTCTCCAGCATCGTGCTGCGGGCGGTGCATGTCGGCTTCCTGCTGTGGGTGGTGTTCCTCAGCTACCCCGCCTATGGCAAGCAGCGTCCCTGGCAACCCTTGGCCTGGATCTTGAGCCTGGGGGGCGTGGCGACGGCGCTCTATCAATGGGTGTTCGAAGCCGACCTGATCCAGCGCTCCGGCGACCTGACCACCGCCGACATGATCATTGGCGTGGTCCTGATCGTGCTGGTCTTCGAAGCCGCGCGAAGGGTGATGGGCATCGCGCTGCCGATCATTTGTGGCGTATTCCTGGCCTATGGCCTGTTGGGCGAATACTTGCCGGGCGACTTGGCCCATCGGGGCTATGGCGTCGATCAAATCATCAACCAACTGTCGTTCGGCACCGAAGGGCTGTACGGCACGCCAACCTACGTGTCGGCCACCTATATCTTCCTGTTCATCCTGTTCGGCGCCTTCCTGGAGAAGGCCGGCATGATCAAGCTCTTCACCGATTTCGCCATGGGCCTGTTCGGCCACAAACTGGGCGGGCCGGCGAAAGTGGCCGTGGTGTCATCGGCGCTGATGGGCACCATCACCGGCTCGGGCATCGCCAACGTGGTCACCACCGGGCAATTCACCATCCCGCTGATGAAGCGCTTCGGCTACAAGGCGGCGTTTGCCGGCGGTGTGGAAGCCACGTCCAGCATGGGCAGCCAGATCATGCCGCCGGTCATGGGCGCGGTGGCGTTCATCATGGCCGAAACCATCAATGTGCCGTTCGTTGAGATCGCCAAGGCGGCATTGATACCGGCATGCCTGTACTTCGGCTCGGTGTTCTGGATGGTTCACCTGGAGGCCAAGCGCTCCGACCTCAAGGGCCTGCCCAAGGACCAGTGCCCCAGCGCCTGGGGCGCGGTCAAGGAAAGCTGGTACCTGCTGATCCCGCTTGGAGTGTTGGTCTACCTGCTGTTCTCCGGACGCACACCGCTGTTTTCCGGCATGGTGGGCCTGGCGTTGACGGCCATCGTGATTCTCGGCTCGGCGATCATTCTCAGGGTCTCGAACTACGCGTTGCGCTGTGCCTTCTGGATTGCGTTGGGGCTGCTCTGTGTCGGCTTTTTCCGGTTGGGCATCGGGATCGTGTTTGCGGTGATCGGCGTATTGGTGGTGGCCTGCTGGTTCATGCAAGGCACGCGGGAAACCCTCGTCATCTGCCTGCATGCCTTGGTGGATGGCGCGCGCCACGCCGTTCCGGTGGGGATCGCCTGTGCCTTGGTGGGCAGCATCATCGCGGTGGTCTCGCTGACTGGCGTAGCCTCCACCTTTGCCGGTTACATCCTCGCCATCGGCCGGGACAACCTGTTGCTGTCGCTGATCCTCACCATGCTCACCTGCCTGGTGTTGGGCATGGGCATCCCGACCATTCCCAACTACATCATCACCAGTTCCATTGCCGCGCCGGCCCTGTTGGAACTGGGCGTGCCGCTGATCGTGTCGCACATGTTCGTGTTCTATTTCGGCATCCTCGCTGACCTGACACCACCGGTGGCACTGGCGTGTTTCGCCGCCGCGCCCATTGCCCGGGAAAGTGGTCTGAAAATCAGTTTCTGGGCGGTGCGCATCGCCCTCGCCGGTTTCGTCATTCCGTTCATGACGGTCTATAACCCGGCCCTGATGCTCCAGGGCGATAACCTGTGGATGACGGCGTATATGCTGGTCAAGACGTTGCTGGCCATTGGGCTCTGGGGGATGGCATCCACCGGATATATGCAACAGAAAATGCCGGTTTGGGAACGCCTGCTGTGCTTTGCCGCCGGCGCGTTGCTGGTGGTTGCCCTGCCCTTGACCGATGAGATTGGCTTCGTGCTGGGTGGGCTGCTGATTGTCCAGCACGTCTGGCGCGCGCGACGTAGCGGGCGGGCCTTGGCGTGATCGGCCTGTGCCTGGGCCTGTCCGGCGTGGTCTGGGCCCAGCTTGCCGTTGCCGATTTCACGCTGGCCTGGAATCACACCATCGAGAAGGTCCGCTGGGAGGAAGACTATCGGGTGACCGCACAGGGGCTGGTCCTGGGTGAAGCCAGGGTCAAAGGCAATGGCGCGGGCATGGAGATTCCCGACAATGCCTGGCTGGAGAATGGTAGCTGGCACTATCGGCGCCAGGTGCCGCCCCTGCAACCGCTGAAACTGGGCCGCACGCCCCAGGCCGGCGACTATCAATTGTGTTTCGAAGGTGGTTGTCGGCCGATGAGCCATTGGTTGGGGCCGCCTACAGCACGTCAACCGACGATGGAGCTGTGGAGTTGCGGATAATCCCGTGCCCAGAACATTTGTGGCGAGGGAGCTTGCTCCCGCTGGGTCGCGAAGCGGCCCCGAATGAGGCTGATTGAATCAACCAGATACACCGCGCAGCCTGGTTGAGGGGCTGCTACGCAGCCCGGCGGGAGCAAGCTCCCTCGCCACAAAGACCATCAACTCCATCGAGGGTGAGTGCTTCACTCAGGCAAACGTCGCCCCTCGGGTATTCACGAACAGCGAATACAACGAGTGGCTGCCGGCCATGAACAACCGATTGCCTTCCCGGCCGCCGAAGCAGACATTGGGGCAGCGCTCCGGCAGGGAGATGTGCCCGATGGCCTTGCCTTCGGGGTTGAACACCCGCACGCCGTCGAGCTTTTCCAGGTCGGCCTTGGGGTCGCCATTGCCGCCCCAGCCGCACCACAGGTTGCCGCTTTCATCGCACTTGATCCCATCGATCGCCGCGTAATCCAGGCCTTCGATGTGCTTGCGCCGCTCACCCAGGGTACCGTCGTCTTTAACGGCGATGGCCCAGATCAAGCGGTTGGGCTTGGCCCGGCCTTCGACCACATAGAGGGTTTTCTCGTCCGGGGAAAAACACAACCCGTTCGGCCCCGCCAGGTCGTCGATCACCCGACTGACCTTGCCGGTTTCGCCGTCGATGCGGTACACCGCGTGGGGCTGGGCCGGTGCGACTTTGTGCCCTTCGTAGTTGTTGCCGGTCTGGAACGGCGGGTCGGTGAACCAGACCGAGCCGTCCCGTTTGCAGACGATGTCGTTGGGCGAGTTGAAAGGCTTGCCCTCGAAACTGTCCGCCAGCACCGTAAGTGTGCCGTTGTGTTCGGTGCGGGTAATGCGCCGGCCTTCGCTGGCGGTGGTGGAGCCTTCGCACACCAGCAGCCGGCCCTGGCGATCGCGACACATGCCATTGGAAAAATTGGAGTTCTCGCGGTACACCGACAGGCCACCGGTGATTTCATCCCAGCGCACGATGCGGTTGTTGGGAATGTCACTGACCAGCAAGTAACGCCCATCACCGACCCACACCGGCCCTTCCGCCCAACGCAGGCCGGTGGCGAGCTTCTCCACGCTAGCGTTGAAGAGGCGCAAGTCCATGAAGCTGGGGTCAAGAATGTTGATCAGCGGATCCGGGTACCGCTGGCTCAAGGGCTCGGCCTGGGCGAGCCCGGGCAGGTTGCCAAGGGTGGCGGCAGCGGCCGAGACCACCAGGGATTTTTTCAGGAATACCCGGCGGCCCTGATCGGCGGCGGTTGCAGCTTGCGAAGCATCCATCGTGCGTCTCCGTTAATTATTATTGGACGGGACGACAGTTTTACTCCGTGATAAGACATCGTACAAGTTTACAGCACGACTCAACCGGACAATCGATCAGTCCGGGTGCAGCGGTATGCGAACGGTAAAAGTCGTTCCGACCCGCGCCTTCGAATGCACCTCGATGGTGCCCTTATGGGCCGTTACGATCGCTGAAGCGATGTGCAGGCCCAATCCGAGCCCGGCCGTGGCACCGTACTGCGTTTCACGCAGATTCCGGACCATCGGGTTGAAGATGCTGGCAATGGCTTCTTTCTCGATAGGCTTGCCCTGGTTGTTGATCGCAATCACTGCCATATCCTCTTCGGCGCTCAACGAAACGGTAATCGGCGTGCCCTCGGCGCCATGCTGGACGGCATTGCCGATCAGGTTGGAGAACACCTGTTCCATGCGTGCCTGGTCAAACAGCCCTTCCAGGGGGCCGGTGGTTTCAAAGAGGATGCTGTTTTCCGGGTGATAGGCCCGCGCCTCCTCCACCATGCCTTCGCAGGCCGCCACCAGATCGCCGTTGAAGCGCTGCACCGGAATGCCCGAGCCCAGTTGCGTACGGGTGAAATCCAGCAGATCGCCAACGATTTTGTTGGCCCGCTTGACGCTGGTGTAGATGCGCGACGTGATCTTGGTGGCTTTGGCGGGCAGGTCCCCCGCCCGCAGCAGCACCTCGGAACTCAGCAGGATCGCGCCCAAGGGGCTGCGCAGGTCGTGCCCGAGAATCCCGAGAAAGATGTTGCGCGACGCATCCACCGCCCCCGAGTAGCTGACGACGGACTCGGCCAAGGTCTGGTCCACAGCCTCGTTGAAGCGAATCAGATCGTCCATGACCTGCTTGTGATCCAGCTGTGTGTGCGGCATCCAGAGCATGAGCACGCTGGTGCGCAGGGCTCGGTATTCGGAGACCATCTGCTCCACGGTAAACCCCGAGGACTGACGGATGACCGCATGGGTTTCGGCGGCGGTTTCGGTATCAGCCGCCGGCGCCTCCCCGTGGGACTTGGCAATCTGCTCCTTGCGCGTTTGCGAGGTGCGCAGGTCAGCGGCGATGGTGCGCAGCATCTGCTCGGCGTGGTCGCGCAGGGCTACGGAATCCATGCCAATGGATGCGGGGGTGATGGTTTTGGCGAAGTCTTCCCACGCCTGAAGAATCGGCTCGATATTGTCGAGAATGAAATCAGCCAGGCGCATGAGTGGTTCCGCTGGAAGGGTAAGGCTGTAAACGACACAGGGGTCAGATTGTTGTACAGCAAAGCGCTGGGCAATGTGCGGAATGCTGTTCACTTAAGTCGTTGCCGGGGATTTTGATATCCGTTCTGATGTGTATTTTTTGTGGGGTGTATATCCGTTTCTTCGGTAACGGCTACTTAGGGTTCCGCTCTTACAGCCATCCCTTTCAAGGTCTTTTCGTTTTGGCGGCCTTGATTACCCGGTCCGTTGAAACATGTGCATGCACCGCAGTGCCTTGCACCCATGTTTTGGGTTTAGGCACCTTGGGGCCCCGGGGATTTTTCGCAACTTGTTTTGGTTGGATGTTTCTGGCCAGTTCCAACAAGCGCTGGGCCAGTTTTTCCAGAGGTATGACGGGAAAACATTCCGAGGGCAGCGCAATTTGCAGGCCTTCATAACCACTCCGGACCTGAACCGCCAAGTGATAGGTTGAGGCTTCCCAGCCGTCAGGCTGGGAAGCCTGATGGGCTTGCTCGACGCTTCGTTTGAGTACGGCCAGGACGTTGTAGGCCAACACCGCAGTAGCGAACCCGAGCAATGCAGCCTTGGGGCTACCAAAGGTTTCGATTTCACTTTCCAGGATTGTTTCCAGTCGCTGGAACATGCCTTCAATGCTCCAGCGGCGGCGATAGAGTTCCGCGATCTGCTGCGCGCTGATGCTTTCAGGCAGGTTGCTCCAGAACATCAAGCTGCTGTCACCCGAGTCTGTTGGCGAATGAAGCGTCAGTTCGACACGCCGACACTGATAACCGCCTCTGACCTGAATGATCTGCTCACGCACAGTGCCCGCGTCCACAGGCACGGGTTCTTGCCAATGCCCCTCTTGAATCAAGCGTGGATGCTTGGCTTGTTGACGAATGACAAAGGAGGTTTTGACCTGTTCGCAAGCCTCCATGACCGGGAGCGTGCAATAGAGTCGATCAGCCAGCCACACCTGGCCCGGCTCGGCATCGGCCAAGAGAGGCAGCACGCAAACACGCTCGCTTGCGTAGGCATCTTCACATGCCTGCAGGTCGATGACTTGATCCAGGTCGGGGTCGTAGACAACCACCGAAAACCCGGGCCGAGCGGCGCCGCGCTCGTGGCGTAAAGCCCCCAGTCGTTTCTCAGTGGATGCCAAGTGATTACCGTCCACCACCCGAACCTGCCAACCCGGCAGCATCGCCGTGCAACCCAACTCCTTGATGGTTGGAGCCAGGCGCTGCGCACAGCCCGTGACCAGGGCGCGCAGCAGAGCGGGCTCGGTACGACTGATCTTGTCGTAGAGGGCCGCCAGGCTGACAGGAAGATCTTCCAGTTGCCGCGCCGCGGCGTGCAGGGATGGCTTCAAACCCAATGAAACAAGGGACATCAGCTTGATGATGGTCGAGAACAGTAGCTCACGAGAATACTGCCGTTGCCGATGTTCTTCGAAGACCTGATCGACCCACTCAGGGGCAATAGCGTGCTCCAGCGCCAATTTGGCCATAACGCTGGCAGGTGCTTTTTTCTCGAAACGCGCTAGAACATCGGCCCACATCGTTCTGGTATCCCTGATAGAAACTTCAGGGGATTTTACCTAAGACCTTGAAAGGGATGGCCCTTACGGCGGGTCACTTTTGAAGAGCGCCAAAAGTAACCAAAAGCGCTTTGCCCCACCACTCGGCACCTCGCCTAGGCTCGGTGTGCCCTCACTCCGGCATTGCTCCGTGGGCCCGCCGCGAAGGGCCATCCATGGCCCAGCGCGGCTATCCCGGCATCCATGCCGGGATGCCCACTGCGCAATGCCTGCGTTCGGCCAGCGTGGTTAACGGGGCGTCCAGATCAAGATCAAGATCCGAAGCAGAGCAAGAGCAAGAGCAAGAGCAAGAGCAAGAGCGGGACACATGCCGGCATCTAGGTGACTGAACCACCGCCATCGCGAGCAAGCTCGCTCCCACAGGGGAAATGCGGTCTGCAACAGAGCGTACAGGCCTGCAGACCTTATCCCTTGCATCCCATGAGGCAGAAACCTTAAAGTCGTACGACAACCTATAACTAAAAAATAACCGATCCGAGGCCTTTTGCCTTGGCGGCCGCCTTCGAGACACCTGCCATGACCCGTTCCACTGCAACACCTGCTCCCCCCGCGCCGTTACCCCGCCACCTCGCCGTGCTTATCCTGCTGTGCATGGGCTGTGCCTTCGCCGGCAACCATGTCGCCGCCCGGGCCGCCTTTGACGACGGTGCCGGGGTGCTGCTGGCGATCCTGCTGCGTTCGGGCGGGACGCTGCTGGTGTTGGCGGCGATGGTGCTCTGGCAACGCCAGAGCCTGCGCCTGCCGCCCGGTGCGTGGCGTTGGCAATTGACCCTGGGGCTGTTGATCGGTGCCCAAAGCCTGTGCCTGTACTCCGCCGTGGCGCGAGTGCCGGTGGCGTTGGCACTGTTGGTGGGCAACGTGTTTCCGATCCTGCTGGCCTTGCTGACCTGGGCGTTGGGCGGACCGCGCCCGACCGCACGCACCGCCGCGTTGATGGGCATGATCCTGGTGGGGCTGGTGTTCGTGCTGGAAGTGCCGGCACGCTTATCGTCCGGGCAGGACGTCGGCCCGCAATGGCTGCTCGGGGTCGGCCTGGCCTTCTGCGCCGCCTGCGTGTTCGCCTGCGCGCTGTGGATCACCGACCACAAGTTGTCCCAGGTGCGCGGTTCGGTACGCAGCCTGCTGACGATTTTCATCGTGTTCAGCAGCGTCAACCTCGCCGGCCTGACCGGTGCCCTGCCCGGCGGTTTTGACCTGCCGGCCAGCAGCACCGGTTGGCTCGCCCTGGCGACCCTGGTGGTGCTCTACGGCACCGGGTTCATCGTGCTGTTCATTTCCGTGCCCCGCCTGGACATGCCGCGCAACGCCCCGGTGATGAATATCGAACCGCTGGCGACACTGCTGATCGGCTGGCTGGTGCTGGACCAGATGCTCAACCCCGGCCAGGTGATGGGCGGTGCGATTGTGGTGACAGGCATCGTGTTGCTGACCTATCGCAAGGTTGAGCGGATCAAGGCGCCTGTGGCCGAAACGGCGAATTGAACTGACTGAACACCCTTGTGGCGAGGGAGCTTGCTCCCGCTCGAACGCGAAGCGGTCGTCAATTCCTTGGGCCTGCTTCGCAGGCCAGCGGGAGCAAGCTCCCTCGCCACAAGAGTGTGTTCAGTCCGTGCCCCAGCGTCCGCCCTATCATGGTTCCCAGATAGCCCCGTGCGCAGTTGAGGATTAAGTCTTCACCGTGCTGAAACTTGTTCCCAACCCCACAGTCCTACCCCAGCCGTGAAAACCTCGCCAACCTGCAGCCACGGGTTTTCCAGCTGATCGGCGCCAAGCCTGGCGCTAAAGCAACTCCCCCTCTTGAGCCGTTCGCCCCATGCGCCACCCTGTTCGCTCTTGTCGTTTCGTTTCGCTGTACCTGCTTGCCCTGCTTCCCCTATTCACCAGCCCCGCCCATGCCCGTGGCGAAAGGCAGTTGGTGGAGGCTATCAACGATTTCCGTAGTGAGTCCCGCCGCTGTGAATGGCGCACGGTGCGGGCCACGCCGCCGCTGGTGCTGCGTTCAAGCCTGGGCTTGCCGATCGGCTTCGCGGTGGCCTGCGGGAAACCTTGCACGACGCCGGCTATCAAGCCCGGGCCGTGCGCAGCATCCGCCTGACCGATGCGCGGGATGCCGAAGAGGCCTTCGAGAGGCTGGCCGACGAGCATTGCTCGGCGCTGCTGGACAACCAATACGCCGACATCGGCGTCAATCGGGTCGGTGATGAGTGGCGCGTGGTGTTGGCGCAGCCCATGGGTGGCACGCGGATGAGCGACGTGGGCTCGGCGGACAAGACGCTGCTGGCCCAGGTCAACGCCGCCAGGGCCAAGCCACGGATGTGCGGACGCCAGCGCTTCGCGGCGGCTCGGCCGCTGAGCTGGAACGCCGCGTTGGGAACCGCTGCCCAAGCCCACAGCCGGTCGATGGCACGGGACAATTATTTTGCCCATCGCGACCCGGACGGTCGCTCCACCTCCGATCGCGCCAAGAGCGCCGGCTTTCGCGGACGTAAATTGGGCGAAAACATCGCCGCCGGCCAACGCTCACCGAGCCAGGCCCTGCACGATTGGCTCGCCAGCCCCGGGCACTGCGCCAACCTGATGAACCCGATGTTCACCCAGATGGGCGCAGCGTCCGCCAAGGATTCGCGCAGCGATGCGGGGGTGTACTGGACGATGGTGCTTGGCGCGCCATGAAAAACCATTCCCGCTGTTGAGCCATCGGCTGTTGTGGCGAGGGAGCTTGCTCCCGCTGGCTTGCGAAGCAGGCCCAAGGCATTTGCGACCGCTTCGCGCTCGAGCGGGAGCAAGCTCCCTCGCCACAGGGGGGCTATGACAAATCTGCCAGCATTCACGCCGGCCGACGCACCGCCCTCACCTTGCCACTGCCACCGCCGCCACAGAAAAACCGATCGGCTCCGTCAGACTCCAGCCCCGACACACCGATCCCAGGCGGCATCGTCACGCTTTCCAGCACTTGCGCCGTTTGCGGATCGATGCGCCGCAGGTCGCTCTCGTCGTTTTCCCAGGTGCCATGCCAAAGCTCGCCATCGACCCAGGTCACACCCGTGACGAAGCGGTTGGATTCGATGGTGCGCAGGACCCTGCCATCAGCGGGATCGATCTGCAGGATCTTGCGCGCCTTGTACTGACCGACCCAGAGCGACCCTTCGGCCCACGCCAGGCCGGAATCGTCCCCGCTATTGGGGGCCGGAATCGTCGCCAAGACCTGGCCGGTGCGCGGGTCGATCTTGCGGATGCTGTCACCGGCAATCTGGAACAGATGTTCGCCGTCGAACGCCGTGCCCGCATTCGCCGGGACATCAAGGGACTTCACCGTCTGGCCGCTGGCGGGATCGAGGGCGTGCAGTTTGTCGCCCGACGCGAACCAGACGCGCTCGCCGTCATGGCTCACGCCGTGCACGCAATCGACGCCCGGAAACGGGCCGTATTCACGCAGGATTTGTGCCTCTGAACGTTTCATCTCACTCGCCTCATCGGTGGGGGTTGAGTGCATCCTAGCCATCGGATGGCAGTGCAGTGAGTAACAATACCGTCGCGAATCCAGGCATCGGTGGCGCCATCCAGCGTTGGGCCCTGGCGCGCCCGAGCGACTGCGCCTTGCCGGCGGCGGCCAGGGTTTCCAAGGCCCGCTGCACGCTGCGCTGGCTGATGTCCAGGGCCAGCGCCAGGGCCGAACTGGACCAGGTTTCGCCGTCGGCCAGCAACGCCAGCACCGCCCCGTGGGGTTCTTCGACGGGGCGCGCGAGCAGCACGACCTCGTCAGCCTGCCGCGGCACCAGGGTAAAACCGCGCTTAGTGGCCTTCACCTCCGCCAACGGGCGAAGCATCGCTCGCAACCGGCCCATCTCGACCCGCAGCCGGGCGCGATGGGACTCATCCGTCAGCTTCAAGCCAAAGGCCTGGGCCATGAGCGCTGCCCTCGACACATCGCCAGGCCAGGCTAGCGCCAGCCCTCGCGCCAAGGCGAACAACACCGGGCGCCGGGCCAGGTCGAGCTGAATGCCAGCACCACTGACCCCATAGCGGCATGCGTCCACCACCAGCGCCGTCCCGGCCAACAGTGCTTGTACCTCTTCCAGCACGAGCAAACGCTCTGCGCCTCGGGCGATCAGACGCGCGGCGGGTGAGCGCAGCAGTTGCCGGGCACTTTCAATTTCGGCGCTCAGCGCGCCGATTCCCGCTTGCCGTGCGGCATGCCCGGCCCGTTCGAGGGCGGCGCGGGCGGTCTGTGTTTGCAGCCGCCGCATGGCGATTCCCGCGGCCACTAACTCGCAAGCCGCCCGTGATGCCAAGGGCAGGCAGGCAAACTCCAGCTCGACGAGTTTGAGCTCGGCCTCGTCGAGTCGACCGATCAACAGCAGGCGGCGGATTTCGATCGTGTGGGCATGGGCGACGTTGGCCCGGTCGCCGTGGGTTTCGAGCACCGCCCGCGCGGCGTCGAGGCGCTTCATCGGCCAAGTCAGGTCACGGGACGCCAGGGCGATTTCGCCTTCGGCAATGACACAGCGCGCCCGTGCCACAGCCTCCTTGGGCCCGAAGGCCGCGCTCGCCCGACGCATCAGGGCCCGGGCCTTGGCCAGATCGCCCAACTGCGCCATGGCAATGCCACGCAGCGCGAGGGCTGGGGCATCGTTGCGCAAGGCCACGCGATGGAGCGCGGCCACGGGATCCCCCGCCGCCAATGCTCGCGCCGCTGTGGTGATCTCGTCATTCATGAGCGATAACCTTTGTGGCGAGGGAGCTTGCTCCCGCTGGACTGCGAAGCAGGCCCAAGGCATTTGCGACCGCTTCGCGCTCGAGCGGGAGCAAGCTCCCTCGCCACAGGCGTGCCCCAGCCCAAACCTGCGCCGCACTCAGGCCGTGGGTAATCGGTTACAGGCGGATCTCAGTAGCCGGCATTACATCAATCCGCGACACCGCACTGCTCAGCCGCCCCAGCCGGTTGTTGTGGTTGGCAATGATCTGCTCGGCCGCCATGCTGCCGTTGTCCACGGTGGAGTGGGCGTCGGCCGCCAGGACCACGTCGTACCCCAGGGCATGGGCCTGGCGCACGGTGGCGTTGACGCAATAGTCGGTTTGCAGCCCGCAGATCACCAGGCGGTCGATGCCCCGAGCCTGCAACAAGGGTTGCAGGTCGGTCTGGTAGAAGGCATCGGGGGTGGTCTTGCGCACCCGCAGGTCATCCGCCGCGGTCGACAGGCCGTCGGCCAGTTGCCAGCCGGCAGCGCCATGGGCCAGCGCCCCTTCCAGCTCTTCATGCTGGATCAGGATCACCGTCCGGCCGAGCGCCCTGGCCCTGGCACCGAGGTCACTGATGGTCCGGAGGATGCGCTGGCTGTCGAAACACTCCTCTTCGCCGCTGCACAGCGCGTTCTGGACATCGATGATCAGCAATGCGGTGTTCATGACCTTCCCTCTTCAAACAGTGTCGGAGCCGTGCACTCCCTCAATAACCCAGCGACAACCCGGTATTGCGACGGGGGTCGTTGGCGCCATAGAAGCGGTTCTTGCCCACGGGCTTGCCGCCCAATGACGGCGCGCCGACCAGGATCGCGGCAATGTGGTTGGGGTCCTGCGGGCCGGCGAACTTGTGCCCCCAGCTCTCCAGCAGCTTTTGGGTATCGGGGCTGGCCGCGAACGTCTCCAGATTGGTTTCCTCCGGCATCCATTGTTGATGGAAACGCGGCGCATCGACCGCTTCCTGGAGGTTCATGCCGTAGTCGATCACGTTGAGGATGGTCAGCAACGTCGCGGTGATGATCCGACTGCCGCCCGGGGTGCCCACCACCATGACCGTCTTGCCGTCCTTGGTGACGATGGTCGGGCTCATGGATGACAGCGGCGCCTTGCCCGGCGCGATGGCGTTGGCCTCGCCCTGCACCAGGCCATACATGTTGGGCACGCCGACCTTGACGGTGAAGTCGTCCATCTCATCGTTGAGGATCACCCCGGTCTTGCTCGCCATGACACCGGCGCCGAACCAGTCGTTCAAGGTGTAGGTGACCGAAACGGCGTTGCCCCACTTGTCGACGATGGAGTAATGGGTGGTGTTGCTGCCCTCATGGGGCGCCACGCCGGGCTTGATCTTCTGCGAGTCGCCGGCCTTCTGCGGCTCGATCGCGGCCCGCAGCTTGGCCGCGTAGTTTTTATCCAGCAGATGGTCGATGGGGTTCTTCACGAAGTCCGGATCACCCAGGTAGCTGTTGCGGTCCACGTAGGCGTGGCGCATGGCTTCGATCTGATAATGCATGCCCTGGGCCGAATGAAACCCCAGGTCCTTCATGGGGTAGCCATCGAGGATGTTCATGATCTGGCACAACACCACCCCGCCGGAACTGGGCGGCGGCGCCGAGATGATGTGGTAGCCACGGTAGTCGCACTCCACCGGAGCCAGCTCGCGGGTCTTGTACTTGTCCAGGTCGGCCTGGGTGATGATGCCTTTATTGGCCTGGCTGGAGGTGACCAGGGCATCGGCGACCCAGCCTTTGTAGAAGCCGTCGGCGCCCTTGGCGGAGATTTCCCGCAGGGTCTTGGCGAGATCCTTTTGCACCAACTTCTGACCGACCTGCAGGGGCTCGCCGTTGTGCAGGAAGATCGCACCGGAGTCGCGCATGTCTTTCTTGAACACATCGGTGGCGGTTTCCAGCAGATCGACATCCCCCTGTTCCAGGGTGAAGCCTTCCTCGGCGAACTGGATGGCCGGGGCGATCAGTTCCGCCCGGGGTTTGCTGCCGTACTTGCTCAACGCCAGTTCCATGCCGGACACGGTGCCGGGCACCCCTACCGCCAGGTGGCCGCGGGTGCTGAGTTCGGGCACGACATTGCCGTCCTTGTCCAGGTACATGTTGGCGGTAGCGGCCAGGGGGGCCTTTTCGCGGAAATCCAGGAACGTCTTGCGACCATCGGCCAGTTGCAGGGTCATGAAACCACCCCCGCCCAAGTTGCCCGCCGCCGGATACACCACCGCCAGGGCGTACCCTACCGCCACCGCCGCATCCACGGCATTGCCGCCGTTCTTGAGCACGTCGACCCCGACATGGGTCGCCAGGTGCTGGGCGGTGACCACCATGCCGTTCTCAGCGGCCACCGGCGCTTGGGAGGCAGCCTGGGCATACAAACAACTGAGGGTCAGGGTGGTGGCAACGAGGGTCCGGGCAAAAGATTCGAACTTCATGAGTCGGCCTCTTCTTGTTCTAAAAAGTCGGGGGATCGCATCAAGCAACTATCTAGTATGGCTCGGTTTGCGTAATGCGCCTGTCTCCCCGCCCCCCGGGTGACGTCGCGGCAACCTTTGGGATAGGCTCCTGCGGTTCATCCCTCAACGCATAAGGACATCGCCGATGACGCTACGAATCGAACGCACCGACACGCCCACCGACGAAGAACGCCAAGCCATCCTCGCCCCGCTACGCGCCTATAACACGGCCAAGACCGGTGGAAGTGCACCTGAACTGGTGGCCTGGCTGGTGCGGGACGAACAGGGCGAAATTGTCGGCGGACTCTATGGGCGAGTGTTTTTTCGCTGGCTGTACATCGAGTTGCTGGTGGTGCCGGAACAGGCCCGAGGCCAGGGCACAGGCTCGACCCTGATGCGGATGGCCGAAGAACTGGCCCGGGAGAAAAACTGCGTGGGCATTTGGCTGGACACCTTCGACTTCCAGGCGCCGGCGTTCTACCGCAGGCTCGGTTTCACCGAGTGCGGCCAGATTGACGACTACCCGCCGGGCCATCAGCGCTTTTTCTTCCAGAAGCGCCTGACGCCCTCTGACTGAAACCCAACCCCTGTGGGAGCGAGCCTGCTCGCGATGGCGGTGGGTCAGTCGACAGACATGTTGACTGTTGGATGGCTATCGCGAGCAAGCTCGCTCCCACAGGGGGATTGCGGTGGATGGCAATCTTTCGGCCACCCAGGACCAGTGTGGGAGCGGGCTTGCTCGCGAAAGCGGAGCATCAGTCGACAACAATGTTGAATGGTTAACCGCTTTCGCGAGCAAGCCCGCTCCCACATTCGATCCGGTGTTCAACTCGAATTGCTTATAGACACGTCGCCAACGCCGCCAACCGGCGCTTGGCCACGAAGTCGTCATGCTTGGCGTAATAACTCAACTCGGTGCCCGTCGCAGCGGCGTGCAAGTCGACAAACGATTCGGCGGAGCGGGTGTAGACCGTCGAGCCGCCCTTCTTGCCCGGTTGCAGGTAGGCGCCGGCATCGACACCGAACACCGCCTCGTCCTGCCAGGAAAACTGCACGCACTGGGCCACGACCTGTTCCGGTTTGTCCGAGGTCAGGGTCTTGTAAGGGGCCTGGGTCCGGGCCTCGTTCATCGCCGAACCCGCGCAGCCGGCCAGCAAAGTGGCGGCCAGGGCCACCGTCAACATTCGCATTGCGTTCACTCATCGAGAAAAAACCGGACTGTAGCACTGCGATCCAAGCCATCGTGCTGCTTTACTGAAATTTACCCGCGACAGCGAGCACCGATTCACGCAATCTGTCGCGCCATCGCCACCAGCCACGCGGAATACCCATGACCCCCAACGCCGAGTTCTACAAGCCCACTCCGGAATATGCCGACAAACTGATCAGCCAAATCGGTCAGACACCTTCCTGGATCGCCAAGCGAATCGGCGTCACCGACAAGCGGATTCGCTACATCCTCGACGGCGAACGTACCGTCAAAGGCGAAACCACGCCGATCCAGATGACCTACACCGAACAATTCGCCCTCGAATGCCTGGCGGCTGCGGCCAAGGCCAGCAAGAAACAGTCTTCATCCCCCAAGGAGTGACCATGGCGGCAACCGAACAGCAACACGAACGGGCCCTGGAAAAGTTTCTCGATGAGCGCCCCGAACTGCGCCACGAGCTGGATCACCTCAACCCGCTGCTGGCCCAGGCCAAGGGCGAGACCGCCGCGCAGTACCGTGCCGAGCGGTTACATGAAGCGTTCGAAGCCGAGGCCGAGCGCCTGGGCCTGTTCGCCTGGGAACTGACCCTGCAACTGACCGCCGCCTCGCCCGAGGAATACCAGGCCCAGCGCCTGGAGGTGCACAAGGAAGTGGCAGAGATGGCGGGGATGGAATGGGCGGAGTATTGCGAGTTGCATGGCCTTAAAACCCAAGGCTGAACACAACTCTGTGGCGAGGGAGCTTGCTCCCGCTGGCCTGCGCAGCAGGCCTAAAAAAAGCGACTCAATCAACCTGACACACCGAGTTGCCAGATCCAGGGGCTGCTGCGCAGCCCAGCGGGAGCAAGCTCCCTCGCCACAGGGTCAACCTCCAAAGGTCTCGCCCTTTTCCTGGCAATCGCCCCTCCGCCCATAAAGCTTTATCATGGCCGCAGTTTTGCTGATCGGGTCTGTCATGAAGTTCGCCATTGCGCTGTTTTCCGCCGCCCATGCGCCCTCCTCGCGCCGTGCCTTGCTGTTTGCCCAGGCGGCGCTGGCAGGTGGGCATGAAATCGTGCGGCTGTTTTTCTATCAGGATGGCGTCTATAACGCCTGCGCCAGTGTCGTCACGCCCCAGGACGAACAGGACCTGCCCCAACAGTGGCGCGCATTCGTCAGCGACAACCGGCTCGACGGCGTGGTTTGCATCGCGGCAGCGTTGCGTCGGGGCGTGTTGAACGAGGAGGAAGCCCAGCGCTACCAACGTGCGGCGGCCAGTGTCGAGGCGCCCTGGGCCTTGTCCGGGTTGGGCCAGTTGCACGATGCGATCCAGGACGCCGACCGCTTGATCTGTTTTGGAGGCGCGTGATGGCCAAGTCTTTATTGCTCATCAGCCGCCAGGCCCCCTGGTCCGGCCCCGGCGCCCGTGAAGCGCTGGACATCGTCCTCGCCGGCGGGGCGTTCGACCTGCCCATCGGCCTGCTGTTTCTCGATGACGGCGTGTTCCAGCTCAGCGCCGGCCAAAACGCCAAGGCAGTCCAGCAAAAGGACCTGAGCGCCAACCTGCAGGCATTGCCGATGTTCGGCGTCGAGGAACTGTTCCTCTGCGCCGACAGCGCCGCCGAACGTGGCGTTGCCAGCGCTGCCCTGGCGCTGGGCGAGGTGAAAGTACTGAACGCGCCGGACATCGCCGCGCTCATTGACCGTTACGACCAGGTGATCACCCTCTGATGTCGACTTTGCATGTGTTGTCTCATTCGCCCTTCGGCGATAACCGCCTCGCCAGTTGCCTGCGGGTGCTGGGCAATCAGGATGCGCTGCTGCTGTGCGGCGACGCGACATATGCGTTGCAGCCGGGCAGCCCACCGTTTGCAATGCTGCAGGCCGCCGGCGTGAATCTGTTCGTGCTCGCCGAAGACCTCCAGGCCCGTGCCCTGGACACCCCAGACTGGGCCGAAGCCATTAACTACTCAGGCTTCGTCGAGCTATCGATCGAGCACGACAAGGTCAACACCTGGCTATGAACACGCTGAACGTGGGCGACCGCGCCATCGCGCTGGACAAGGACGGCTACCTGGCCGACCTGGACGACTGGTCGGCCGACGTCGCCACGGCCCTGGCCACCGCAGAAGACATCGAGTTGAGTCCCGAACACTGGGAAATCCTCGAACTGCTGCGCGGTTTCTACGACGAATTCCAGCTCTCTCCCGCGACCCGGCCGCTGATCAAGTACACGGCGCTGAAACTGGGCGCGGACAAAGGCAACAGCCTGCACCTGAACCGATTGTTCAAAGGCACTCCCGCCAAACTCGCCGCCAAGCTGGCGGGCCTGCCCAAACCGACGAATTGCTTATGACCGACTTTCCAGCACTGACCCTTGAGACCCCGGCCGAACACCCGTTCGCCCAGTTCGTGCGCATCCTTGGCAAAGGCAAGCGCGGCGCCCGCAACCTGACCCGCGAAGAAGCCCGCGAGGCCATGGGAATGGTGCTCGATGAAAAGGTCGAGGACACCCAACTGGGCGCCTTCCTGATGCTGCTGCGGCACAAGGAAGAAAGCGCCGAGGAAATGGCCGGTTTCACCGAAGCCCTGCGTGAACGCCTGGTGGTCCCGGCGTTGACGGTGGACCTCGACTGGCCGACCTACGCTGGCAAGAAGCGTCATTTGCCGTGGTACCTGCTGGCGGCCAAGTGCCTGGGGCAGAACGGCGTGCGGATTTTCATGCACGGCGGCGGCGCACACACGGCCGGTCGGCTCTACACCGAACAATTGCTGGGCCTGCTGCAGATCCCACTGTGCCGGGATTGGCAACAGGTCGGCAGTGCGCTGGACAACGGCGGCCTGGCCTTCATGCCGCTGGTGGACTGGGCGCCGCAGATGCAGCGCATGATCGACCTGCGCAACACCCTGGGCCTGCGCTCGCCGATCCATTCCCTGGCACGGATTCTCAACCCACTGGCCGCCCGTTGCGGCTTGCAAAGCATCTTCCACCCGGGCTACCAGGCCGTGCATCGCGATGCCAGCGGCTTGCTCGGTGACACCGCCATCGTGATCAAGGGCGACGGCGGCGAGATCGAGATCAACCCGGACGCCGACAGCCACCTGTACGGCACCACCGGCGGCGCCAGTTGGGACGAAGAATGGCCGCGCCTGGCCGAGCAGCGCCACGTCAAACCGGAGAGCCTCGATCCCGAGCACTTGAAGGCGATCTGGCGTGGTGACGTCGAAGACAGTTATCCGCAATTGGCGCTGATCGCCACCATGGCGTTGGCCTTGCGCGGTTTGGGCTTGGCTCGCGAAGAAGCGTTCGACAAAGCCCGGCAGTATTGGGATGCCCGAGACCGTTCGATTTAACCGATCATTAACGCCCAACCTTTGCGCTTTTAGTTCGAACCTATCGGAATAGACTCGTCTCCAATGATGATTGAGAGAGGAGATCGAGATGGGTTTGTTGGTCGAAGGCCGCTGGCAGGACCAGTGGTATGAAAGCAAGGACGGCACTTTCCAGCGCGAACAGGCGCAGCGCCGTCACTGGGTCACCGCCGACGGCAGCGCCGGCCCTTCGGGCGAAGGTGGGTTTGCCGCCGAGGCCGGGCGCTACCATTTGTATGTCTCCCTGGCCTGCCCCTGGGCCCACCGCACGCTGATCTTGCGCAAGCTCAAGGGCCTGGAAGACTTGATCGATGTCTCGGTGGTCAGCTACCTGATGCTGGAAAACGGCTGGACCTTCGACAAGGCCCACGGCTCCACAGGCGACAAACTCGACCACCTGCAATTCCTGCATCAGCGCTACACCGCCGACACGCCAGACTACACCGGCCGGGTCACCGTGCCGGCGCTGTGGGACAAACAGCAACAGCGCATCGTCAACAACGAATCGGCGGAAATCATCCGCATGTTCAACAGTGCCTTCGATGGCTTGACCGGCAACGACCTGGACCTGTATCCCGAGCACCTGCGCCGCGATATCGACGCGTTGAACGAGCGGATCTACCCGGCGGTGAACAACGGTGTGTACCGTGCCGGGTTCGCCACGACCCAAGCGGCGTACGAAGAGGCTTTCGACCGGCTATTTACCGAGCTGGATTGGCTGGAGGCGTTGCTGGCAAGCCGACGTTACCTGGCTGGTGAATACCTGACTGAAGCGGATATCCGCCTGTTCACCACAATCATCCGCTTCGACGCGGTGTACTTCGGTCACTTCAAATGCAACCTGCGGCGCATCGCCGATTATCCGAACCTGTCGAACTGGTTGCGGGAGCTGTACCAGTGGCCGGGCATTGCCGAAACCGTGGACTTCACCCACATCCAAGGCCATTACTATGGCAGCCACAAGACCATCAACCCCAACGGGATCGTGCCCAAGGGGCCGAAGCAGGACTTTACGCTCGCCCATGATCGGGGGAGGTTGAGTGGGAAAGGGATTTGGCTTGGGACCCGGGATTGATCCGGGATCTTTGTTGCAGTTGAGGGCCTCTTCGCGAGCAAGCCCGCTCCCACATTTGATCGCGTTCAGCCGAAGAATTAAGGCTTACCCCGATCCAATGTGGGAGCGGGCTTGCTCGCGAAGGGCGCGACGCGGTCTTTAGACCTGCCCCTGAGCCCCTTCAAACCACGCCAGTTTCTCGCGCAGTTGCACCACTTCCCCAACGATCACCAGCGTCGGCGCATGCACCTCATGCTCGGCCACCAGCCGTGGCAAGTCCGCCAAAGTGCCGGTAAACACCCGCTGGTTGGACGTCGTACCTTGCTGGATCAACGCCGCCGGCGTATCCGCCGCGCGACCGTGCTTGATCAGCTCGTTGCAGATCATCGGCAAGCCGACCAAGCCCATGTAGAACACCAGCGTCTGCGCCGGCGACACCAGGTCGGCCCACGGCAAGTCGCTGGTGCCGTCCTTGAGATGGCCAGTGATGAAACGCACCGATTGGGCGTAGTCGCGATGGGTCAGCGGGATCCCGGCGTAGGCCGCGCAACCGCTGGCGGCGGTGATGCCCGGGACGACCTGGAACGGGATGCCATGGGCCGCCAGCTCTTCGATCTCCTCGCCACCACGGCCGAAGATGAACGGATCGCCGCCCTTCAACCGCACCACGCGCTTGCCCTGGCGGGCCAGATCGACCAATTGCTGGTTGATCTGGTCCTGGGGCACGGCGTGTTCGGCGCGGCGCTTGCCGACGTAGATGCGTTCGGCATCGCGCCGGCACAGTTCGAGAATCGCCGGGGCCACCAGGCGGTCGTACAGCACCACGTCCGCTTGCTGCATCAAGCGCAAGGCGCGGAAGGTCAGCAGGTCCGGATCACCCGGCCCGGCCCCCACCAGATACACTTCGCCCGGCGCGTTCGGCGCCTGGCCGTCGATCTTTTCCCGCAGCAAGCGCTCGGCTTCGCCGCCCTGCCCGGCCAGTTGGCGGTCGGCGATAGGGCCTTGGAACACCTCCTCCCAAAACGCCCGGCGCTGCTGGACATCGGGAAACAGTTGCTTGACCTGATTGCGAAAGCGCGCCGCCAGCCCGGCCAGTTGCCCGTAGGTGGACGGAATCCAGGTTTCCAGCTTGGCCCGGATCAGCCGCGCCAGCACCGGCGCGTCGCCGCCACTGGACACCGCGATCACCAGGGGTGAACGGTCGACAATCGCCGGGAAGATCACGCTGCACAGGGCCGGCGCGTCCACCACGTTGACCGGCACGCAACGCTTGTGGGCGTCGGCCGAGACCTGGGCATTGAGCGGTTCGTCGTCGGTGGCGGCAATGATCAGCCCGCACCCGTCCAGATCCGCCTCAAGGTAACCGCGCTGGACACACTCGCCGCCGCTGCCACTGACCAGTTCCCGCAACTGCGGTTCGATGTCGGGTGCGACCACCCGCAGCAACGCGCCGGCATCGGCCAGCAGGCGGGACTTGCGCAAGGCAATCTCCCCGCCGCCAACCACCAGCACGCGACTGCCGCGCAGGTTGTGGAACAGTGGCAAATAGTCCATTTAGCCGATGACCTCGATGCCGCCCATGTAAGGCTTCAACACCTCGGGCACACGGATCGAACCGTCGGCCTGCTGGTAGTTTTCCAGCACCGCCACCAGGGTCCGGCCCACCGCCAGGCCGGAGCCATTGAGGGTGTGGACCAGTTCCGGCTTGCCGGTTTCCGGGTTGCGGAAACGCGCCTGCATGCGGCGGGCCTGGAAGTCGCCACAGTTGGAGCACGATGAAATCTCGCGGTACTTGTCCTGGCTCGGGATCCAGACTTCCAGGTCGTAGGTCTTGACCGCACTGAAACCCATGTCGCCGGTGCACAGCGCCAGGGTACGATACGGCAGTTCCAGCAGCTGCAGGACCTTCTCGGCGTTGGCGGTCAGGCTTTCCAACGCTTCCATGGACTTCGAAGGCTCGACGACCTGCACCATCTCGACCTTGTCGAACTGGTGCTGGCGGATCATGCCGCGGGTATCACGACCAGACGCCCCGGCTTCACTGCGGAAGCACGGCGTGTGGGCGACGAACTTGATCGGCAGTTGCTTGGCGTCGACGATCTCGCCGGCCACGATGTTGGTCAGCGACACTTCGGCGGTCGGGATGAGGTACAGGTCGGCTTCGCCGTCGCGGCTGATCTTGAACAGGTCTTCCTCGAACTTCGGTAACTGACCAGTGCCTTGCAGCGCCGGGGCTTGGACCAGGTACGGCGTGTAGGCTTCTTCGTAGCCATGCTCAGTGACGTGCAGGTTGATCATGAACTGCGCCAGGGCCCGATGCAGACGGGCGATCGGCCCACGCAGCAAGGCGAAACGGGCGCCCGACAGCTTGGCGGCGGTTTCGAAGTCGAGCCAGCCGAACTTCTCGCCCAGGGCCACGTGGTCCTGCACCGGGAAATCGAAGGCTGTCGGCGTGCCCCAACGGCGCACTTCGACGTTGCCCTCTTCGTCTTCACCGACCGGCACCGATTCGTGAGGCAGGTTCGGGATGCCCAGCAGGATCGCATCCAGCTCGGTCTGGATCGCGTCCAGCTCGACCTTGCCCGCGCTCAATTCGCCCGCCATGCGCTCGACATCGGCCATCAGCGGCGCGATGTCTTCACCACGCTGCTTGGCCTGGCCGATGGACTTGGAGCGCGCGTTACGTTCAGCCTGCAGGGCTTCGGTGCGGGTCTGGACGGTCTTGCGCTGTTCTTCCAGCGCTTCGATGCGCGCGACGTCCAGGGCAAAGCCACGGGAAGCCAGGCGGTCCGCTACGTCCTGAAGGTTGCTACGTAACAGTTTGGAATCGAGCATGTCGGTCTCTCGTTATCA
Source organism: Pseudomonas sp. FSO-7 (assembly GCF_059579345.1). Lineage (NCBI taxonomy): Bacteria > Pseudomonadati > Pseudomonadota > Gammaproteobacteria > Pseudomonadales > Pseudomonadaceae > Pseudomonas > Pseudomonas sp. FSO-7. The sequence continues at coordinate 4,307,882 of NZ_CM184193.1, forward strand.
AAGTTTGGTCAGGGACAGGCCGGCCCAGGTGGCGAGCAGCCCGCCGAATACGCTGATGGCCGCATAGCCCAGGGCCAGCGGCACCTGCCCGCTTTCCAGCAGGCGCACCGTATCCAGTGAAAAGGATGAAAAAGTCGTCAGGCCGCCGAGAAAGCCGACCATCAGCCCCGCGCGTACCTCGATGGGCACTTCCGGGCGAATCAAAAACAGACCGTATAGAACGCCGATCAGCAGACAGCCCACGATATTAACGGCCAGCGTCGCGGTATAGAAGTGCCGGGGCCAATTTGCGTTGATCCAGTTGCCTGTGGCGAAACGCAGCAACGTGCCGGCGACGCCGCCAGCGGAAACAGCCAGTATCAAGGGTATCAAGGTTTTCTCCGCTGCCGTGGACTCAAGCGGTCCAGTTGCGCCAAGTGGTTGAGCTTCTCGCCGATCTTCAGCTCAAGGCCACGAGGCACCGGCTGATAGAAGCGCTGGGGTTCAAGTTCATCAGGAAAATAGTCTTCGCCGGCGGCATAAGCGTCCGGCTCGTCGTGGGCGTAACGGTATTCTTCGCCATAGCCCAACTGCTTCATGAGCTTGGTCGGCGCGTTGCGCAGGTGCAGCGGCACTTCGAGGGAACCGTGCTCGGTGGCGCTGCGCATCGCCGCCTTGAAGCCCATGTACACCGCATTGCTCTTCGGCGCACAGGCCAGGTAGGTGATGGCCTGGGCCACGGCAAGCTCGCCTTCCGGGCTGCCGAGGCGTTCCTGCACGTCCCAGGCCGCCAGGCACAGGCTCAAGGCCCGGGGATCGGCATTGCCGATGTCCTCGCTGGCCATGCGCACCACCCGTCGCGCCAGATACAACGGATCGCAGCCACCATCGATCATGCGCGCAAACCAGTACAAGGCCGCGTCGGGGTTGGAACCGCGAATGGATTTGTGCAGCGCCGATATCTGGTCGTAGAACGCCTCGCCGCCCTTGTCAAAACGACGGCGGGTATCGCCCAGCAGGCTTTGCAGCAGCTCGACGCCAATCTCGCTATCGTCTTCGGCCAGGTCCGAGGCGTTTTCCAGCAGGTTGAGCAAGCGCCGGCCATCGCCATCGGCGGCGGAAAACAGGATCTGGAAGCCTTCATCGCTAAGGCTCAAATGCCGCTTGCCCAGGCCGCGCTCCTCGGTCAGTGCCCGATGCACCAGTTTGCGCATCGCCGCCTCGTCGAGGCTCTTGAGCACATAGACCCGCGCCCGCGAGAGCAAGGCGTTGTTGAGTTCGAACGAAGGGTTTTCAGTGGTGGCGCCGATGAAAATCAGCGTGCCGTCTTCGACGTAGGGCAGGAAGGCGTCCTGCTGGGACTTGTTGAACCGGTGCACCTCATCGACGAACAGGATCGTGCGCTTGCCGTACTGCCCGGCCTGCTGCTTGGCCACTTCCACCGCCTGGCGGATTTCCTTGACCCCGGCCAGCACCGCAGACACCGTTTCGAAGTGGGCGTCCGAGACTTCCGCCAGCAGTCGCGCCAGGGTGGTCTTGCCCACGCCCGGCGGCCCCCAGAAAATCATCGAGTGCAACGCACCCTGCTCCAAGGCCTCGCGCAGAGGCTTGCCGCGGGCGAGCACATGTTCCTGGCCGACGTACTCATCCAGGTTGGTCGCACGCAGGCGGGCGGCCAATGGCTGGGCAATCGGGGCGCTTCGAAACAGGTCCATGATTACTACAAAACCTCCGCTGGGTCCTGTTGCCGATCAGTTAAACAACGAACAACACAGTTCCCCTGTGGGAGCGAGCTTGCTCGCGATAGCGGTGTGTCAGTCAACGGAGATGTTGAATGTGATGCAGCTATCGCGAGCAAGCTCGCTCCCACAGGGGGCTTGGGTTTACTCCTGGATCACATCGGCACCCTTGGGGATGTCGAACTTGAACTTGGACGCGGCGATCGGCTCGTTGGCCTTGACCCCGGTGAACAGGATATTGGTGCGCTGGCCGACACTGTCGATCAGTTGCATGTCATTGACCAGGCCGTTGCGGAACGACAGGCGCAGGCTGTCGAACAGGCTGTCCTTGGTCTTGGGCTTGAGGGTGAAGTCAATCACGCCACCGGCCTCTTTGGAGGTGATGTCGAAGCTCTGGTTGATCTCGGAGATATCACCGGACAGCAGCAGCGCCGGGGTCTGGGTCAGGCGCTGGTCAAGGGTCTTGATGGTCACCTGTTCCAGGTCCGGGTCCCACAGGGAGACTTTCTTGCCGTCGGACACCATCAATTGTTCGGCTGGCGCATCGGTGTGCCAGTAGAACAGGCCCGGACGCTGCAGGGCCATGTCGCCGGCGGTTTCCTGCAACTGGGTGCCACTGCCATCGAGGGTCAACTGGGAGAAACGTGCCGTCAGCGTCTTGGAGCCCCCCAGCAATTGGGTCAGGCGGGCCACGTCCTTTTCGCCGGCGTGGGCCGACAAGGTAGACAAGGCCAGTACGGGCAACAGCAACATGCGAATCAGGCGCATGGGAGTCCTCATGAAGTCGTGGGGGGTCGAGCGGCGCTTCAGCAGGCCGCCCGGGTCGTTAGTCGCGCATCGGGCCCGGCGCCAGTACTTCGCGCGAGCCGTTGGTGTTCATGGCCGTCACCACCCCGGCCATTTCCATGGCTTCGATCATGCGGGCGGCGCGGTTGTAGCCGATCTTCAGCTTGCGCTGAACGGCGGAAATCGAGGCCCGACGGCTTTCCAGGACGAACTGCACCGCTTCGTCATAGAGCGCATCGGTTTCAGCATCGTCGTCACCGCCGCCACTGCTGCCTTCGAAACCGCTGCCGGCCTCTTCGACACCGTTGAGGATGTCGTCGTTGTATTCAGGGGCGCCGCGCAACTTCCAGGCTTCCACCACGCGGTGCACTTCGTCGTCGGAAACGAACGCGCCGTGGACACGGATCGGCAGGCTGGTGCCCGGCGGCATGTAGAGCATGTCACCATGCCCCAGCAACTGCTCGGCACCGCCCTGGTCGATGATGGTCCGCGAGTCGATCTTGCTCGACACCTGGAACGCCATGCGGGTCGGAATGTTGGCCTTGATCAGGCCGGTGATCACGTCCACCGACGGCCGCTGCGTGGCGAGGATCAGGTGGATACCGGCCGCACGGGCCTTCTGGGCGATACGGGCGATCAGCTCTTCGACCTTCTTGCCGACGATCATCATCATGTCGGCGAATTCGTCCACCACCACCACGATGGTCGGCAGCTTGTGCAGCAGCGGCGCTTCGTCGTGGATGCTTTCGCGGTGATACAACGGGTCGCTCAATGGCGTACCGGCCTCTTCGGCCTCCTTGACCTTGGCGTTGAAGCCCGACAGGTTGCGCACGCCCATCTTCGCCATCAGCTTGTAGCGGCGCTCCATCTCGGCGACGCTCCAGCGCAAGGCGTTGGCGGCGTCCTTCATGTCGGTGACCACCGGGCACAGCAGGTGCGGAATGCCTTCGTAAATCGACAGTTCGAGCATTTTCGGGTCGATCATGATCAGCTTGGCGTCTTCCGGGCCGGACTTGAACAGAATCGACAGGATCATCGCGTTCACCCCTACCGACTTACCGGAACCGGTAGTACCGGCCACCAGCAGGTGGGGCATCTTCGCCAGGTCGGTGATGACCGGCTTGCCGCCGATGTCATGGCCCAGGGCCAGGGTGACCGGCGATTTGTGGTTGTCATACTCAGGCGTCGACAGCACTTCGGAGAAGCGCACGATCTGCCGGTCTTCGTTGGGAATCTCGATGCCCACGGTGGTCTTGCCGGGAATCACTTCCACCACCCGCACGCTGGTCACGGCCAGGGAACGCGCCAGGTCCTTGGCCAGGTTGGCGATGCGGCTGACCTTCACGCCGGCGGCCGGCTGGATTTCGTAGCGGGTAATCACCGGGCCCGGGTGGATCGAATCCACCGACACTTCGACCCCGAACTCCTTGAGCTTGATCTCCAGCAAGTGGCCGACAGCCGCCAGGGATTCAGGGGAATAGTTGAGCTGTTTCTTCTCGGCCGGGTCCAGGATCGAGATCGGCGGCAATGTGCCTTCCACCGCACTGTCGACGAACAGCGGCGCCTGTTTCTCTTTCTGCACGCGCTTGCTCTGCTCCGGCGGCTTGGCCGGGGCCATGGTGATGACCGGTGGCACCTGCTTCTCGCGCTCGGACATGTGCTTGCTCAAGGCCTGCTCACGCTCGATCAGACGCTCCTTGACCTTGGCCTGCTCGCGCTTGTCCGGCGTCGTCGGGGCCACTACGTCATGGACGCGGTCGTCGACTTCACGCAGTTGCGCCACCAGTTGCTTACGCTCGGTGCGCGCCGCCCACCAGCGGTTCATGGCGCCCTGGATCAGTTCGATCAGGTCGAGGGTGATCTTGCCGGTGACGTCCATGACCTTGAACCAGGACAGGTCGGTGAACACCGTCAGGCCAAACAGGAACAGGGCGATGAACAACAACGTGCTGCCCTGGATGTTCAGGGCGTTCCTGGCCAGGTCGCCGAGGCTTTCCCCCAGCGCGCCGCCCGCCCCGGCCGGCAAGCCGGTGGGCGCATGGAAATGGATATGGGCCAGCGCGGCCCCCGACAACACCAGGAACACCAGGCCGATCAGGCGCCAGGAGAACAGCCAGCCGCTCCACTGCCACGGCTCGTGGCGCTGGCGGAAGATCTGGTAGGCCTTGATCGCCAGCAGCAACGGGAAAATGTAGGCGAAATAGCCCAGCACCATGAACAGGATGTCGGCGCTGTAGGAACCGGCCGGACCGCCGAAGTTCTGCACATCGTCGATCTTGCTGTTATGGCTCCAGCCCGGATCGTCCTTGCCGTAGGTCAGCAGGGCCATCATCAGGAACAGGCACAAAGCACCGATGGCGATCAATGCACCTTCCTTGAGCCGGTAGTGCAGTTGCTGACGCCAGAGCGGAACGACTGGTTTGGGTGCTGCGGTGGATTTCTTCAAAACGCTTCTTTTCCTGCGCCAACGGCGCGTCCATCTGTTGAATGACTATAAAAAACTGCCCATGACGAGCAGGTAAAAAAGTGAATGTGCACAACCGGTACTACTTTTACCACTGTGAGGTGCATCCAGAAAACTGCGGGCGTGGCCGAAAATTTTGATCTTTAGCCCATCCTGCGTTCAGAACCCAGGCATTGTACGGGTTTGCCAGCGTCAATTGGACCACGCATTCTCTTTTGTGACAAAGGCTTATGAGGTGTTTTTATGAGCGAAGCGAAGCATTCACGCCTGATCATTCTGGGTTCCGGCCCTGCGGGGTACAGCGCGGCTGTCTATGCCGCCCGCGCCAACCTCAAACCCGTTGTCATTACGGGTCTGCAGGCCGGTGGCCAGCTCACCACCACCGTGGAAGTCGATAACTGGCCCGGCGATGTCGAAGGCCTGACCGGCCCGGCACTGATGGAGCGCATGCAACGGCACGCCGAGCGTTTCGACACGCAGATCGTCTACGACCATGTCCACACCGCCAAGTTGCAGCAGCGCCCGTTCGAATTGATCGGCGACAGCGGCACCTACACCTGTGATGCGCTGATCATCGCCACCGGCGCCTCGGCCCAGTACCTGGGGCTGCCCTCGGAAGAAAGCTTTGCTGGCAAAGGGGTTTCCGCGTGCGCGACCTGCGATGGCTTTTTCTATCGCAACCAGGTGGTGGCGGTGGTCGGCGGCGGCAATACCGCGGTCGAAGAAGCCCTGTACCTGTCGAACATCGCCAGGGAGGTGCACTTGATCCACCGCCGCGACAAGCTGCGCGCCGAGAAAATCCTCCAGGACAAACTCTTCGAAAAGGCCACCAGCGGCAATATCAAGCTGCACTGGAACCAGAACCTGGATGAGGTCCTGGGCGACGCCAGCGGCGTGACTGGCGCGCGCCTGCGGCACAGCGAGACCGGCGAAACCAGCACCTTGTCCCTCGCTGGGGTGTTCATTGCCATCGGCCACAAACCCAACACCGATCTGTTCCAGGACCAGTTGACGATGCGCGACGGCTACTTGCTCGTGCGCGGCGGCAGCGAAGGCAATGCCACCGCGACCGCTATCGAAGGCGTATTCGCCGCAGGCGACGTGGCCGACCATGTCTATCGCCAGGCGATTACCTCCGCCGGCGCCGGCTGCATGGCCGCACTCGACGCGGAGAAGTATCTCGATGACATCCCTGCCGTTTGACGGTTAACCTTCCAGGCGGGTGCTCGCTGACGGGCGAGCCCCGCACCTGCCGCCCTCCCCTTCTACAAGCCGGACACTCATGCTGACTTGGTTACAACGCAACAGCCTCGAATTCCCGCCACTGGCAAAAGCCATGCGCGATCCCAACGGATTATTGGCCGCCGGTGGTGATCTATCCGCCGACCGGCTGATCCAGGCCTATCGCCACGGCTGCTTCCCGTGGTTTTCCGAGGGGCAACCGATCCTGTGGTGGTCGCCGGACCCACGCACGGTGTTGTTTCCCGACGAACTGCACGTATCCCGCAGCCTGGGCAAACTGTTGCGCAAGCAGCGCTATAAAGTGACGTTCGATCGGGATTTTGCCGCGGTCATCCAGGCCTGCGCGGCACCACGAGACTATGCCGACGGCACCTGGATCACCGACGCCATGCAAACCGCTTATCTGGAACTGCACCGACGCGGTTTCGCCCATTCGGTGGAAGTCTGGGACCAGGGGGGGCTGGTGGGCGGCCTGTATGGCTTGGCCATGGGACGGTTGTTTTTTGGCGAGTCCATGTTCAGCCGGGCCGACAATGCGTCGAAATTCGGCTTCGCCACCCTGGTCCAACACCTCAAGGCCGCCGGTTTCGTGCTGATCGACTGTCAGATGCCCACCGAGCACCTGCACAGCCTGGGCGCCCGCTCGATCCCGCGCACGCAGTTCGCCGAGTATCTCAAGGCGCACCTGGATTCACCCAACCACGCGACCTGGGTTTGCTGAGCGACATCCGCGCTCCTGGCTTACAATTAGATTTAAAGCTCATCCGAGGGTTGATCATGACCGAGTTGGCGCGTTTGAAGTTCTATGCCACTCAGCCCCACTCTTGCAGTTACCTGCCGGAGGAGCAGGCCACGACGCTGTTCCTCGATCCTAGCCAGCCCATGGATGTGCATGTCTACGCAGACCTGTCGGAAATGGGCTTTCGTCGTAGCGGCGATCACCTCTACCGGCCCCATTGCCAGCATTGCAACGCCTGCGTCCCGGCGCGCATTCCCGTGGCGCAATTTTTACCCAATCGCCAGCAGAAACGCATTTTCAAGCGCAACGCCGACCTTCAGGTCCGCCCGGCCAAGCCGCAGTTCACCGAAGAATATTTCGACCTGTACCAGCGCTACATCGAACAACGCCACGCCGACGGCGACATGTACCCGCCCAGTCGGGATCAGTTCTCGACGTTCCTGGTACGTGACCTGCCGTTTTCCCGCTTCTATGAGTTCCGACTGGAGGGGCGACTGGTCGCCATCGCCGTGACGGACCTGCTGCCCAACGGCCTTTCGGCGGTGTACACCTTCTATGAGCCGGAAGAAGAACGGCGCAGCCTGGGGCGCTTTGCCATCCTCTGGCAAATCAACGAAGCCCGGCGCCTGGGACTCGAAGCGGTGTACTTGGGCTACTGGATCAAGAACTGCAAGAAAATGAACTACAAGACCCAATATCGCCCTATCGAATTGCTGATTAACCAGCGGTGGGTTGTCCTGAGTTAGTACCCTTCGGCTTAAAAGCTAGAACCCCTTGGCTTGCCCCCCCTTTTTCGGGCACAATGCACGCCGCTTTTGCCTGGCGCAGTTGCACCGGGCCATTCACTGGATACCGAGGGCTTTACTGCATGTCGAAAGAAGACAGCTTCGAAATGGAAGGCACTGTCGTCGACACCCTGCCCAACACCATGTTTCGTGTGGAGTTGGAAAATGGGCACGTCGTAACCGCGCATATCTCCGGCAAGATGCGCAAGAACTACATTCGTATTCTTACCGGTGACAAAGTGCGCGTCGAGCTGACGCCCTATGACTTGAGCAAAGGGCGCATCACTTACCGCGCTCGCTAACAAGTCAATACAAGACGCCCGGCTGATGCCGGGCGTTTTTGTTTGTGGGAGCTAAGCTTGCTCGCGATAGCGAGCATCAGACAACATCGATGTCGACTGAACCGACGCCATCGCGAGCAAGCTCGGCTCCCACAGGGACTTGGCGGTGGAACGCCAATCTTGTGCCTTACCCAAACAAACTGTAGGAGCGAGCTTGCTCGCGATAGCGGTGGGTCAGCTTGCATCGATGCTGAGTGTGCCGCCGCCATCGCGAGCAAGCTCGCTCCCACAAGGGGACGATTGGCGTGAGTCTGGAACAGCAAAAAGGCGCCTTTCGGCGCCTTTTGCTTTATTGCAACTAACGGTCAGGCCATTTCGGCCGTGGTTTCGAAGTCGAAGGTCAGTTCGCCGTCCTTGATGTCGATGTGAACCACACCGCCATGTTCGGCCAGTTCGCCAAAGAGGATTTCCTCCGCCAGCGGACGCTTGATCTTGTCCTGGATCAGGCGAGCCATTGGTCGGGCCCCCATCGTCACATCGTAACCACCTTCGGCCAGCCAACTGCGAGCCGCATCGGTGACTTCCAGCAACACACGCTTGTCTTCGAGCTGTGCCTGAAGTTCGGTAAGGAACTTGTCCACCACGCTCTTGATGACTTCATGGCTGAGGCGACCGAACTGGATAATGGTGTCCAGGCGGTTGCGGAACTCAGGCGTGAAGCTCTTCTTGATCACTTCCATCGCATCGGACGAGTGGTCCTGATGGGTGAAACCGATCGAAGCGCGAGCCGCGGTTTCGGCACCGGCGTTCGTGGTCATGATGATGATCACGTTGCGGAAGTCCGCCTTGCGCCCGTTGTTATCGGTCAGCGTACCGTGGTCCATGACCTGCAGGAGCAGGTTGAAGACTTCCGGATGCGCCTTCTCGATTTCATCGAGCAGCAATACACAGTGCGGTTGCTTGGTGATGGCTTCGGTCAACAGGCCGCCCTGGTCGAAACCGACATAGCCCGGAGGCGCACCGATCAGACGCGATACGGTGTGTCGCTCCATGTACTCGGACATGTCGAAGCGCACCAGCTCGATGCCCATCGCCTTGGCCAACTGCCGTGCTGCCTCGGTCTTGCCGACACCGGTAGGACCTGCGAACAGGAACGAACCCACCGGCTTGTCCGGCGACTTGAGACCGGCGCGGGACAGCTTGATGGCGGTCGACAGCGAGTCGATGGCCGCATCCTGACCGAACACGGTCAGTTTCAGGTCACGCTCCAGGTTACGCAGCAGTTCCTTGTCGGAACTGGTGACGTGCTTGGGCGGAATCCGCGCGATTTTCGCCACGATATCCTCGACCTGAGGCACTTCGATACGCTTGACGCGCTTCTCCACGGGTTGCAGGCGCTGGTAGGCACCCGCTTCGTCGATGACGTCGATGGCCTTGTCCGGCATGTGCCGATCGTTGATGTAGCGCGAGGCCAGTTCAGCCGCCGCGCGCAGGGCTTCATCGCTGTATTCGATGTTGTGGTGCAGCTCGAATCGTCCTTTCAGGCCGCGCAGGATGCCAATGGTGTCTTCCACCGAAGGTTCCGACACATCGACCTTCTGGAAACGCCGAGCCAAGGCACGGTCTTTCTCGAAGATCCCGCGGAATTCCTGGAACGTGGTCGAGCCGATGCAACGGATATCACCCGAGGACAGCAGCGGCTTGAGCAGGTTCGACGCATCCATGACCCCGCCCGACGCCGCCCCGGCACCGATAATGGTGTGGATTTCGTCGATGAACAGGATCGCCTGCGGACGTTTTTTCAGTTCGCCGAGCAACGCCTTGAAGCGCTTCTCGAAATCACCGCGGTATTTGGTACCGGCCAGCAAGGCACCCAGGTCAAGGGAATACACCACGCTGTTGGCCAGCAGGTCCGGCACCTGGTTGTCGACGATGCGCTTGGCCAGGCCTTCGGCAATCGCGGTCTTGCCCACGCCTGCCTCGCCCACCAGCAATGGGTTGTTCTTGCGACGCCGGGCCAGGATCTGGGCAACGCGCTCGACTTCCGCCTCGCGCCCGACCAGCGGATCGATCCGGCCCTGGCGCGCCAGTTCGTTCAGGTTGCTGGCATAGGCATCCAAAGGGTTGCCTGAAGAAGAAGACTCACCGCCCTCGTCGTCCTGCATATCCTGTTCACCCTCGGAATGATCGCCATGCCCCGGCACCTTGGAGATGCCGTGAGCGATGTAGTTGACGACATCGATACGCGCAACGCTCTGCTGCTTGAGCAGGAACACCGCCTGGCTTTCCTGCTCGCTGAAGATGGCAACCAGCACGTTGGCGCCGGTGACTTCACGCTTGCCCGAGCTCTGTACGTGGAAGACAGCACGCTGCAGGACACGCTGGAAGCCCAGGGTTGGCTGGGTTTCACGATCCTCGTCATGCACGGGGATCAATGGCGTGGTGGAGTCGATGAACTCCTGCAGATCATGCTTGAGTTTATCGAGGTTCGCGCCGCAGGCACGCAAAACGGTGGCGGCAGCCTCGTTATCCAATAGGGCCAGCAGCAGGTGCTCGACGGTCATGAATTCATGACGCTTCGAACGAGCCTCCTTGAAGGCAAGATTGAGGGTGACTTCGAGCTCGCGGTTTAACATAGCTTCACCTCATACCCAAGTGGTCGGCGTTAACCGTCCTTCTCGATTTCACAGAGTAGCGGATGCTGGCTTTCCCGGGCGTACTGGTTGACCTGCATGGCCTTCGTCTCGGCGATGTCGCGGGTAAACACTCCACATACTGCCCGTCCCTCTGTATGGACGGCCAGCATGACCTTGGTCGCCAGCTCGCGATTCAGGTTAAAAAACACCTCGAGCACTTCGACGACGAAATCCATCGGTGTGTAGTCATCGTTGAACAAAACCACCTTGTACATCGGTGGCGCCTGTAACGTGGGCTTTGCTTCCTGAACAGCAATGCCCGCGGAATCGTCGTCGTGTAGATCCGGGCGATCCTGATTGAATGTTAGTCGAATCTGGCTGACTGCATGCATGGAAAGAAAGGTTCGTTTAGTTGGCGAATACAGTGATGGGGGCGCTTGTGGGCGATTTCAACCACGACCACCGGAGCCACCTTGACTATCGGGAAAACGGTGTTACAACCAATAGAGCCCATCGTGGGTTAAAAAGGTCCGTGGAATCTATCCTGATAACAAGATTAGCCTGCGGATGGACTGGATGATACTCCAGTGATGGAGTGCGTTGCAGAGGGAAATGGGTTATGTCGGTCGTCGAGATGAAGGGCAAGGTGAAATGGTTCAATAATGCCAAGGGCTTTGGTTTCGTTATTGTCGAGGGAGTGGACGAAGACCTTTTCGCCCATTATTCGACCATCCGGATGGATGGCTATAAGACCTTGAAAGCCGGACAGCCTGTGACCTGCGAGGTCGTCCAAGGCCCCAGGGGCCTGCACGCGATCAACATTCAGCCTGTCCTCGCCGAAGAGGCTCGCGCCCCTGTCAAGGTCAGAGTCACCGAGACCCATTGACCGGCAGTCGCCAACCCACCTGAATGAAAATGCCCGGCTCGATCACTCGAGCCGGGCATTCGCGCTGAGCGCCGATTCGCTTACATGTGCGAAATCAGGGCATCACCGAAGCCCGAGGACGAGACCAGCTTGGCGCCCTCCATCAGGCGTTCGAAGTCATAGGTCACGGTCTTGGCCGAAATCGCGCCATTGGTGCCCTTGATGATCAGGTCGGCCGCCTCGGTCCAACCCATGTGGCGCAGCATCATTTCCGCTGACAGGATCAATGAGCCCGGGTTGACCTGGTCCTTGCCGGCATACTTGGGCGCGGTGCCGTGGGTGGCTTCGAACATCGCCACGGTGTCGGACAGGTTGGCGCCCGGCGCGATACCAATACCGCCCACTTCCGCCGCCAGGGCGTCGGACAGGTAGTCACCGTTCAGGTTCAGGGTGGCGATCACGTCATATTCCGCCGGACGCAACAGGATCTGCTGCAACATCGCATCGGCGATGGCGTCCTTGACGATGACGTTCTTGCCGGTCCGCGGGTTCTTGAACTGCATCCACGGCCCGCCGTCGAGCAGGGTCGCGCCGAACTCTTCGGCCGCCACTTCGTAGGCCCATTCCTTGAAGGCACCTTCGGTGAACTTCATGATGTTGCCTTTATGCACGATGGTCAGCGAATCGCGATCATTGTCGACAACATATTGCAGGGCCTTGCGAGCCAGGCGCTTGGTGCCCTGCTTGGAAACCGGCTTGACGCCGATGCCGCAATCCTCGTCGAAACGGATCTTGGTCACGCCCATTTCTTCTTTCAGGAACTTGATGACCTTGGTGGCTTCGGCCGAACCGGCCTTCCACTCGATGCCCGCGTAGATGTCCTCGGAGTTCTCACGGAAGATCGTCATGTCCACGTCGCCAGGCTTCTTGACCGGGCTTGGCACGCCTTCGAACCAGCGCACCGGACGCAGGCAGACATACAGGTCGAGCTGCTGGCGCAGCGCTACGTTCAACGAACGGATACCGCCACCGACCGGCGTGGTCAGAGGGCCCTTGATGGACACCACGTAGTCCTTGACCGCGTCCAGGGTTTCCTGGGGCAGCCAGGTATCCTGGTCGTAGACCTGGGTCGCTTTCTCACCGGCATAGACTTCCATCCAGGAAATCTTGCGCTTGCCGCCATAGGCCTTCTGAACCGCAGCGTCCACAACCTTGATCATGACCGGACTGATATCGACGCCAATGCCGTCGCCTTCAATGAAGGGGATGATCGGGTTGTCGGGAACATTAAGAGAATGGTCTGCATTGACGGTGATTTTGTCACCGACGGCTGGAACCTGAATCTTTTGATACCCCATGCTGAACTCCATTGCTTGGATTGAACATCTGGCTGCGTCCGAGCGTACCCCAGTTGAATCGGCGCGCAAACCCTACGTTAGGCCCATCAGCGGCAAAGCCTTGCACTTCGCGGTGTACAACCCTGAAAGCCAAGGGAAAAGCGCCAAACATGAGCATAGTCCGCCTCAGGGGGACTGCGACGTTTAGACCAATGGACGTGTACGGAAGTCTATGAACCATCGGCAGATCGCCAGCTACCTATGTATAATGCCGCCGCTGACCACAGGGTCACGACGGCTGACGGCTCTATTACGAGACTTTCCGCCATTTTGAAAGCCGGACCGTTACCGCGGCCCGACCGCTTGACGCTCGACTGATGCACCCAACATCACCGCGAAGAAACCTCGACATTCGGCTCACGGATGACTTTGAACGAACGCGCTTACCCGGCGCCCCTCGAGTTTCTGCGCATGCTTTAGCAAAGAAGAGAGTTAATCCGAATATGCCCACCCGCTCGAAGATCATCTATACCTTCACCGACGAAGCGCCTGCCCTCGCCACCTATTCGCTGCTGCCGATCGTCGAAGCCTTTACCGCTTCGGCCGATATCGCCGTGGAAACCCGCGATATCTCCCTCGCGGGGCGCATCCTGGCCAGCTTCCCCGAGCAACTGGGTGACAAAGCCGTAGCCGACCACCTCGCCGAACTGGGCGACCTGGCCGTTACGCCTGAAGCCAACATCATCAAGCTGCCGAACATCAGCGCTTCGGTGCCGCAACTGCAGGCCGCGATCAAGGAATTGCAGGCCCAGGGCTACGCACTGCCGGACTACCCGGAAACCGTGACCAACGACGCCGAGAAAGACGCCCGCGCCCGCTACGACAAGGTCAAGGGCAGCGCCGTGAACCCGGTCCTGCGCGAAGGCAACTCCGACCGCCGCGCGCCGCTGTCGGTCAAGAACTACGCTCGCAAGCACCCGCACAAAATGGGCGCCTGGGCTGCGGACTCCAAGTCCCACGTAGCCCACATGAGCACCGGCGACTTCTACGGCAGCGAAAAAGCCGCCCTGATCGACGCCGCCGGCAGCGTGAAAATCGAGCTGATCGCCCAGGACGGCACCGCCACCGTCCTGAAGGAAAAAACCACCGTACAAGCCGGTGAGATCCTCGACTGCGCCGTGATGAGCAAAAACGCCCTGCGCGACTTCATCGCCGCTGAAATCGAAGACGCCAAGCAAAAAGGCGTGCTGCTGTCGGTTCACCTCAAGGCCACCATGATGAAGGTCTCCGACCCGATCATGTTCGGCCAGATCGTTGCCGAGTTCTATAAAGACGCCTTGGCCAAGCACGCTCAAGTGCTGGAGCAGATCGGCTTCAACCTGAACAACGGCATCGGCGACCTGTACGCCCGCATCAAGGCCCTGCCGGCCGAGCAGCAGGCGCAGATCGAAGCCGACATCCAGGCGGTCTACGCGGCGCGCCCATCCCTGGCGATGGTCAACTCCGACAAAGGCATCACCAACCTGCACGTGCCGAGCGACGTGATCGTCGACGCCTCGATGCCGGCCATGATTCGTGACTCCGGCAAGATGTGGGGCACCGATGGCCAGTTGCACGACACCAAGGCCGTGATCCCGGATCGCTGCTACGCCACCATCTACCAGGCGGTGATCGAAGACTGCAAGCAACACGGCGCCTTCGACCCAACCACCATGGGCAGCGTGCCGAACGTCGGCCTGATGGCCAAGAAAGCCGAAGAGTACGGTTCCCACGACAAGACCTTCCAGATCAAGGCCAACGGCGTGGTGCGTGTTTCGGACAACAACGGCCGCACCCTGCTGGAGCAGAACGTCGAGGCTGGCGATATCTTCCGCATGTGCCAGACCAAGGACGCGCCGATCCAGGACTGGGTCAAACTGGCCGTCAACCGTGCCCGCGCCAGCAGCACCCCGGCGATCTTCTGGCTGGACCCGATGCGCGCCCACGACGGCGTGGTGATCGAGAAAGTCCAGACCTACCTGAAGGACCATGACACCAGCGGCCTGGACATCCGCATCATGTCGCCTGTCGACGCGATGAAGTTCACCCTGGGCCGCACCCGCGAAGGCAAGGACACCATCTCGGTGACCGGCAACGTGCTGCGTGACTACCTGACCGACCTGTTCCCGATCATGGAGCTGGGCACCAGCGCCAAGATGCTGTCGATCGTGCCGCTGATGAACGGCGGTGGCCTGTTCGAAACCGGCGCCGGCGGTTCGGCACCCAAGCATGTTCAGCAACTGCTGGAAGAAAACTTCCTGCGCTGGGATTCCCTGGGCGAGTTCCTGGCCTTGGCCGCCTCCCTGGAACATCTGGGTGTGACCTACAACAACCCGAAAGCCCTGGTGCTGGCCAAGACCCTGGACCAGGCTACCGGCGAGTTCCTGGACCGCAACAAGTCGCCTTCGCGCAAGGTCGGCGGCATCGACAACCGCGGCAGCCACTTCTACCTGACCCTGTTCTGGGCCCAGGCACTGGCTGCCCAGGACGACGACGCAGCCCTCAAGGCCCAGTTCGCGACCCTGGCCAAGACATTGACCGACAACGAAGAAAAAATCGTTGCCGAACTCAATGCCGTGCAGGGCAAGCCCGTGGACATCGGCGGTTACTACTTCGCCAACCCGGAGTTGACCAGCAAGGCCATGCGCCCAAGCAACACCTTCAACGCGGCGATTGCTGCGCTGGTGTAAGGTTGTAAGGAAGCACCACGAACCCCGGCCTGGTGCCGGGGTTTGTGTTTCCGGACACACCATATTTCCCCTGACAACACAGTATTCCCCTGTGGGAGCGAGCTTGCTCGCGATAGCGATATAACATTCAACATTGATATTGACTGGCCCACCGCTATCGCGAGCAAGCTCGCTCCCACAGTGGCCCGCATTCCAATCTGAGAAATCGAGGAAACCCCATGGAGTGGAACCCCCACATCACCGTCGCCACCATCGTCGAAGACCACGGCCGCTTCCTGATGGTGGAAGAATCCAAAGGCGGACGAGCGGTGCTCAACCAGCCCGCCGGGCACCTGGACCCCAACGAAACCCTGATCGAAGCCGCCGTGCGCGAGACCCTGGAAGAAACCGGCTGGGACGTCGCGCCCACCGGTTTGGTGGGCATTTACCTGTACACCGCCCCCAGCAACGGCGTGACGTACCAGCGGGTTTGTTTCGCCGCCAAGGCCTTGAAACACCGCCCGGAGTATCAACTGGACGACGGCATCCTCGGCGCCAAATGGCTGAGCCGCGATGAACTGCTCGAACAGCGCGAGCACTGGCGCAGCGAGCTGATCATCCGCTGCATCGACGATTATCTGGACGGCCATTGCCATAGTCTGACGCTGATCCGTCCTTCTCTTTAGCCTTGCGCGTCAGGGCCTGATAGAATCGCGTCCTTTTTCAAGACACTCATTGAATTCCTATGCGTGATCCAGCCCCTTCTGACACCCCCAAGAAGCGCGTCATTGTCGGCATGTCCGGCGGCGTGGACTCTTCCGTTTCCGCCCTACTGCTGATCGAGCAGGGTTATGAGGTGGAAGGCCTGTTCATGAAGAACTGGGAAGAAGACGACGGAACCGAATACTGCACCGCCATGGATGACCTGGCGGATGCCCAGGCTGTGTGCGACAAGATCGGCATCAAGCTGCACACCGCCAACTTCGCCGCCGAGTACTGGGACAACGTGTTCGAGCACTTCCTGGCCGAATACAAGGCCGGTCGCACGCCGAACCCGGACATCCTCTGCAACCGCGAAATCAAGTTCAAGGCGTTCCTCGACTACGCCATGATGCTCGGCGCCGACCTGATCGCCACCGGCCACTACGTGCGTCGCCGCGACATCGACGGCCGCACCGAACTGCTCAAGGGCCTGGACCCGAACAAGGACCAGAGCTACTTCCTGCATGCCGTCGGCGGCGAGCAGATCGCCAAGACACTGTTCCCGGTCGGTGAGCTGGAAAAGCCCGAAGTGCGCGCGATCGCCGAAAAACACCAGCTCGCCACCGCCAAGAAGAAGGACTCCACCGGGATCTGCTTTATTGGCGAGCGCCGTTTCAGCGATTTCCTCAAGCAATACCTGCCAGCCCAGCCGGGCGAGATCAAGACCACCGAAGGTGAAGTCATCGGCCGTCACCATGGCCTGATGTACCACACCATCGGCCAGCGCCAGGGCCTGGGCATCGGCGGGCTGAAAGACGCCGGCGAAGAGCCATGGTACGTGCTGGTCAAGGACCTGGAGCACAACGAGTTGATCGTCGGCCAGGGCAACGACCATCCCTGGTTGTTTTCCCGCGCCCTGCTGGCCTCCGACATCTATTGGGTCAACCCGATCGACCTCAGCGAACCGCGCCGCCTGACGGCCAAGGTTCGCTATCGCCAGAGCGACCAGCCCTGCACCCTGGAAAAAACCGCCACGGGCTACCGTGCCACCTTCGATGACCCGCAGCGGGCGGTCACACCCGGCCAGTCCGTGGTGTTCTACGACGGCGACATCTGCCTGGGCGGTGGCGTGATCGAAGTCGCAGAGCCCTGGAGCAGCCAGGCATGACCCCCATCCAGGAACAACTGACGGCATTGGGCGGTGTGTTTCTCGCCGCCGTGCTGGTGGACCGGATCGCCAAGACCGGCCAGGCCACCGAAGCGGGCGTGGCCTGCATGCTCGGCAGCCTGCTGGTTCGCGACCCCAAGGACACCCTGGAAGTCTATGGCGGCGACGACCTGAACCTGCGCGAAGGCTATCGTGCATTGATCGGCGCCCTGGAGCGCGATCCCAGCGCCTTGCAACGCGAGCCGCTGCGCTATGCCCTGTCGATGCTGGGTCTTGAGCGCCAGTTGGCCAAGCGCGACGACCTGCTGGAGACCATCGGCAAACGCTTGCCGCAGATCCAGTCCCAGGTCGAGCACTTCGGCCCGGCTCACGAAAACGTCGTCGCGGCCTGCGGCTCGCTGTACCAGGACACCTTGAGCACCTTGCGCCAGCGCATCCAGGTGCATGGCGACATGCGCAACCTGCAGCAGCCAAGCAATGCCTCGAAGATCCGCGCCCTGCTGCTGGCCGGGATTCGCTCGGCACGGCTGTGGCGGCAGTTGGGTGGACATCGTTGGCAACTGGTGATCAGCCGACGCAAATTGCTGAAAGAGCTTTACCCGTTGATGCGCAACGAATAAGTCGCCTCAACCTGTTTTTTTTGTGGCGAGGGAGCTTGCTCCCGCTGGACTGCAACGCAGTCCTTTGAGTCCGGCTGATCCAGCGGACTGCCTGGACTCAGGGCCGCTTCGCGCCCCAGCGGGAGCAAGCTCCCTCGCCACAGGTAATGAACAGTTTTATCTTGTTACGCGTAATACGCCGGTCAGTTGGCGACGGACCGGCGCTGGTTTTCATGTATGATACGCGCCCCATTTCGTTGCCCGACTGTCCGAGAACACCCCATGCAGCTCTCTTCGCTCACTGCGGTTTCCCCTGTAGACGGCCGCTACGCCGGCAAAACCCAGGCCCTGCGCCCGATTTTCAGCGAGTACGGCCTCATCCGTGCCCGTGTCCTGGTTGAAGTCCGCTGGCTCCAGCGCCTGGCCGCCCACCCTGCCATCGGCGAAGTCCCGGCGTTTTCCGCCGAAGCCAACGCGGTGTTGAATGCCCTGGCCGAAAATTTTGTGCTGGAGCACGCCGAGCGCGTCAAAGAGATCGAGCGCACCACCAACCACGACGTCAAGGCCATCGAATACCTGCTCAAGGAGCAGGCGGCCAAGCTGCCGGAGCTGGCCAATGTCAGCGAGTTCATCCACTTTGCCTGCACCAGCGAGGACATCAACAACCTGTCCCACGCCCTGATGCTGCGCGAAGGCCGTGATGAAGTGATGCTGCCCCTGATGCGCCAGACCGCCCAGGCCATCCGCGAACTGGCGATCCGCTTCGCCGACGTGCCGATGCTGTCGCGCACCCACGGTCAACCGGCTTCGCCGACCACCCTGGGCAAGGAACTGGCCAACGTGGTCTACCGCCTGGAGCGCCAGATCGCCCAGGTGGCCGCCGTGCCGCTGTTGGGCAAGATCAACGGCGCCGTGGGCAACTACAACGCCCACCTGTCGGCCTACCCGGACATCGACTGGGAAGCCAACGCCCGCGCCTTCATCGAAGACGAGCTGGGCCTGAGCTTCAACCCGTACACCACCCAGATCGAACCGCACGACTACATTGCCGAGCTGTTCGATGCGATCGCCCGTTTCAACACCATCCTGATCGACTTCGACCGTGACATCTGGGGCTACATCTCCCTGGGTTACTTCAAGCAGCGCACCATCGCCGGCGAGATCGGTTCGTCGACCATGCCGCACAAGGTCAATCCGATCGACTTCGAAAACTCCGAAGGCAACCTGGGCATCGCCAACGCGCTGTTCCAGCACCTGGCGAGCAAACTGCCGATCTCCCGCTGGCAGCGCGACCTGACTGACTCCACCGTGCTGCGCAACCTGGGCGTGGGTTTTGCCCACAGCGTCATTGCCTACGAAGCCAGCCTCAAGGGCATCAGCAAGCTGGAACTGAACGAACAGAAAATCGCCGCCGACCTCGACGCCTGCTGGGAAGTCCTGGCCGAGCCGATCCAGACGGTGATGCGCCGCTACAACATCGAGAACCCATACGAAAAACTGAAAGAGCTGACCCGTGGCAAGGGCATCAGCCCTGAAGCGCTGCAGACTTTCATCGATGGCCTGGACATGCCTGCCGAGGCCAAGGCGGAGCTGAAGAAGCTCACGCCAGCCAGCTACATCGGCAACGCGGCGGCACAAGCCAAGCGCATCTGATCCACGGCTTTACCTTTGAGACGCCCGGCCGCGCCGGGCGTTTTTATTCGCGTCTGAAAAGTATATTTTTTCAATAGGTTACACATGAATCCTGATATTCCTCTGCAACTCCTGGGCGGCATCACGGCACGGGAGTTCCTGCGCGACTACTGGCAGAAAAAACCTCTGCTGATCCGTCAGGCGATCCCTGACTTCCAAAGCCCGATCGATGCCGATGAACTGGCCGGCCTGGCGCTGGAAGAAGAAGTCGAATCGCGCCTGGTGATCGAGCACGGCGAGCGCCCGTGGGAACTGCGTCGCGGACCGTTCGCCGAAGACGAATTCAGCAAGTTGCCGGAGCGCGAATGGACCCTGCTGGTGCAGGCGGTCGATCAGTTCGTCCCGGAAGTCAATGAACTGCTGGAGAACTTCCGTTTCCTGCCGAGCTGGCGCATCGATGATGTGATGATCAGCTTCGCCGCCCCGGGTGGCAGCGTGGGTCCGCATTTCGATAACTATGACGTGTTCCTGCTGCAGGGCCATGGCCAGCGCAACTGGAAAATCGGCCAGATGTGCGACTCCGAAAGCCCGCTGCTGCAGCACGCCGACCTGCGCATCCTCGCCGACTTCGAAGCCACCGACGAGTGGACCCTGGAACCGGGCGACATGCTCTACCTGCCGCCACGCCTGGCGCACTGCGGCGTGGCCGTGGATGACTGCATGACCTACTCGGTGGGCTTCCGCGCACCGAGCGCCGCCGAAGTGCTGACCCACTTCACCGATTTCCTGAGCCAGTTCCTGCCGGACGAAGAGCGCTACACCGACGCCGATGCGCGCCCCGTGAGCGACCCGCACCAGATCCAGCACGACGCCCTCGACCGCCTCAAGGGCTTGCTGGCCGAGCACATGAGCGACGAGCGCCTGCTGCTGACCTGGTTCGGCCAGTTCATGACCGAGCCGCGCTACCCGGAACTGGTGGTGGGCCCGGAACTGGAAGAAGACGACCTGCTGGCCAGCCTGGAACAAGGCGCCGTGATCATCCGCAACCCGAGCGCGCGCCTGGCCTGGTCGGAAGTCGATGATGACCTGCTGCTGTTCGCCAGCGGCCAGAGCCGGTACCTGCCGGGCAAGTTGCGCGAACTGCTGAAGATGATCTGCGCCGCCGACGCCCTGCACATCGAGAACCTTGGCCCGTGGTTGGCCGACGAAGACGGTCGCGGCCTGGTCTGCGAGCTGGTCAAGCAAGGCAGCCTGGGGTTCGCCGATGAATAAAATTCACGTTCGTGTCGCAGACTGGCAAAAGGATAACGCCGAGATCCGGCGCATTCGTGAGACCGTGTTCATCGCCGAGCAGTCCGTTCCGCCCGAGCTGGAATGGGATGCCGATGACCAGAGCGCAGTGCATTTCCTGGCGTTCGAAGGCGATTTTCCCATTGGCACCGCTCGTCTATTGACCGACGGCCACATCGGCCGAGTCTCGGTCCTCAAGGACTGGCGCGGCCTGAAGGTGGGCGATGCGCTGATGCATGCGGTGATCGCAGAAGCCGAGAAGCGTGGGCTCCAGCAGCAGATGCTCAGCGCCCAGGTGCATGCCACGCCGTTCTACGAGCGGTTGGGGTTTGCGGTGGTCAGCGAGGAGTTCCTGGAAGCCGGAATTCCTCATGTGGACATGGTTCGCCATTCGGCCTGACACCCTGTGGCGAGGGGATTTATCCCCGCTGGGCTGCGCAGCAGCCCTCAAATCAGTCACTGCGGTGTGTCAGGTTTAGGCAATTAGCTTGATTGGGGCTGCTTCGCAGCCCAACGGGGATAAATCTCCTCGCCACAAAAGCATCATCAGGCACCATAAAACGCCCCGCCATCCTCCGATGCCGGGGCGTTTTGCCGTCTACCATTCAACTTGCCCCACCCCAGGCCGACAAACTGGCAATATCAAGCCTTTGTCTCGCGGAGAAATGGACATGTCCTTACGCACCCTGCTGACCACCCTGCTGCTCGGCTGCAGCCTGTCGGTCATGGCGGACACGCAAATCGTGCCGCTGAACTACCGCACCAGCGCCGACCTGTTGCCGGTGGCACAGAATTTCATCGGCAAGGACGGCCAGGTCAGCGCCTACGGCAACCAACTGATCGTCAACGCCGAGCCGGGCAAGATCGAAGAACTCCGGCAATTCCTGGCCCAATTGGACACCGCGCCCAAGCGCCTGCTGATCACGGTCGACACCAACGAAAACAACCTGCAGGGCGACCAGGGTTATTCGATCAACGGCGTCGCGCCCAGCCAGACCCGCATCATCAACCGCAGCACCGCCAGCCGTGACGGCGGCGTGCAGCAGGTTCAGGCCAGCGAAGGCCAGCCGGCGCTGATCCAGGTAGGCCAGAGCGCGCCATTCACCAGCAGCCAGACCGACAACTATGGCCGCCTGCAAAGCCAGACCGAATACCGCAACGTCACCCAGGGTTTTTACGTGACCGCCAGCGTCACCGGCGACACCGTCCACCTGAATATCAGTACCAACCGTGACCGCATGAGCCAGGAACGTCCCGATGTAGTGAACGTTCAGAGTACCGACACAACGGTCAGCGGACGCCTGGGCGAATGGATCACCCTGGCCGGCGTGAATCGCCAGACTCAGGCCGACAAACAAGGCCTGACCCGCAGCTACTCGACCCAGGGCCGCGATGACATGATTTTGCGGGTCAAGGTCGACACCCTGAACTGAAGCACCAAAAACTGACTGATGAGTCGTATTAGACCAAAGATGTAGTGCTATAAAAAAAGCACTACAAAACGTTTGACGAGCCAAAAAACCGAAGGCATGATGGCCTCGCTCCCGCTAATCAGGGGCCCTGGCAAGGGCCTTCGGGTCGACGCTTGCAACTACCCTGCGAGCCGATTCGTGTCTGTACCGCCCACAAGGTGTGTTTGACGAGGTTGCGACTGGAACGAAGTTGTCCCGAGGGACGGAAGCGTAACTAGGTAACCCGGCATCACTCTGAGTTCGTATCAAGGCCCACGACGCCCGAATGCGCCCGCAGTTCGCCCCTACCTGCTCACTTTCCCCTCGAGCCCATCGTTCATCCCGTCGCCGCCCCGCCTGAACCGACTTGCACGCCAACCCCTGGTCGGCAGGAGCAGGAATTTTCCACCAAGACCTATGCGACGAGGTTTATCTCCATGGCACTGACACGCGAACAGCAAATTGCAGCCCTTGAAAAAGACTGGGCTGAAAACCCGCGCTGGAAAGGCGTGAAGCGCAATTATTCCGCTGCTGACGTCGTCCGTCTGCGTGGCTCGGTTCAACCTGAGCACACCTTTGCGAAAATGGGCGCCGAGAAGCTGTGGAACCTGGTCACCCAGGGCGCCAAGCCAGCCTTCCGTCCCGAGAAAGATTTCGTCAACTGCATGGGCGCCCTGACCGGCGGCCAGGCTGTGCAGCAAGTCAAGGCCGGCATCCAGGCGATCTACCTGTCGGGCTGGCAAGTGGCCGCGGACAACAACTCCGCCGAATCGATGTACCCCGACCAGTCGCTGTACCCGGTGGATTCGGTTCCAACCGTGGTCAAGCGCATCAACAACTCGTTCCGTCGCGCCGACCAGATCCAGTGGAAAGCCGGCAAGAACCCGGGCGACGAAGGCTACATCGACTACTTCGCGCCGATCGTGGCTGACGCCGAAGCCGGTTTCGGCGGCGTCCTGAACGCCTACGAGCTGATGAAGAGCATGATCGAGGCAGGCGCCGCTGGCGTTCACTTCGAAGACCAACTGGCTTCGGTGAAGAAATGCGGCCACATGGGCGGCAAGGTTCTGGTTCCAACCCAGGAAGCCGTGCAGAAACTGACCGCTGCTCGCCTGGCCGCTGACGTTGCCGGTGTACCGACCATCATCCTGGCCCGTACCGACGCCAATGCCGCTGACCTGCTGACCTCCGACTGCGACCCGTACGACCAGCCGTTCGTGACCGGTACCCGCACCCAGGAAGGCTTCTACAAGGTGCGCGCCGGTCTCGACCAGGCGATCGCCCGTGGCCTGGCCTACGCGCCTTACGCCGACCTGATCTGGTGCGAAACCGCCAAGCCGGACCTGGACGAAGCCCGTCGCTTTGCCGAAGCGATCAAGAAGGAATACCCGGACCAACTGCTGTCGTACAACTGCTCGCCTTCCTTCAACTGGAAGAAAAACCTGGACGACGCGACCATCGCCAAGTTCCAGCGCGAACTGTCCGCCATGGGCTACAAGCACCAGTTCATCACCCTGGCCGGCATTCACAACATGTGGCACAGCATGTTCAACCTGGCGCACGACTACGCCCGCAACGACATGACCGCCTACGTGAAACTGCAAGAGCAGGAGTTCGCCGACGCCGCCAAGGGCTACACCTTCGTGGCTCACCAGCAGGAAGTGGGCACCGGCTACTTCGACGACATGACCACCGTGATCCAGGGTGGCACTTCGTCGGTGACCGCACTGACCGGTTCCACCGAAGAAGAACAGTTCCACTGATCCTTGAGGTAAACGGCCCTTGCGGACCGAATAAAAGCTAACCGCAAAGCCGACGATCTGACGCCCCGACTGGTTCGGGGCTTTTTTTTGCCGGTTTTACCCAGTTCGTTTTTCACACCTTGAAATGACTGACCAGCTGCTGCAACTGGTTACCCAGGCGCGCCAGTTCGATGCTGGAGGCTGCGGTTTCTTCGCTGGCCGAGGCGGTCTGTTCGGACACATCGCGCACGCTCAGGATACTGCGGCTGATTTCCTCGGCCACCGAGCTTTGTTGCACCGCGGCGGCGGCAATCTGTTGGTTCATGGCCTGAATGCCGGAAATCGCCTGGGTGATGCTACCCAGGGATGTGCCGGCTTTGGATGCCAACGCCACGCTGCTGTCGGTCAGTTCGCGGCTATTTTGCATGATAGTCGATACCTGGCGCGTGCCGTTCTGCAAGCCCGCCACCAGGCTTTCAATCTCTTCGGTGGAATGCTGGGTACGCTGGGCCAACCCACGTACTTCGTCGGCGACCACGGCAAAACCGCGCCCGGCGTCACCCGCGCGAGCGGCCTCAATGGCGGCGTTAAGGGCCAGCAGGTTGGTCTGCTCGGCCACCGCCCTGATCACGTCCATGATCTTGCCGATGCGCCCGCTTTCTTGTTCCAGCTCGTTCATGGCCTCGACCGAGCGCCCGACCTCGCTGGCCAAGCGCTCGATCTGAACGATGGCTTGCGCGACCACTTGGTCGCCAATACGGGCTTGGGCATCGGCCTCCGATGCGGCTGCGCGAGCTTGTTCGGCGTTACGCGCGACTTCATGCACAGTGACCGACATCTCGTGCATGGCGGTCGCCACCTGGTCGGTCTCGGTCTTCTGACTATTGACCCCGGCACTGGTCTGCTCGGTGACAGCCGATAGCTCTTCGGCGGCACTGGCGATTTGGGTGACGCCGTCGCGGATGCCACCGATCAGGTCGCGCAAGGTGATGCCCATGCGCTGTATACCCTGCTGCAACGCACCCAGCTCATCACGACGGGTCACGACCATGTGTTGCGTGAGGTCGCCCGCCGCAATGCGATCGACCACAGCCAATGTGTCCTGCAACGGCCGCGTAATCTGGCGGGTGATGATCAAGGCGGCCAAAATCCCCAACAACATCGCCAAGGCAGTACAGCTCAGTTGCAGGAGGCGAGCCTGGGCGCTGTCTTCGTCCCGGGAGACCAGTTGGCTGGCATACATTTCGTCAGTCAGACGGGTGATGGCTTCACCCAAATCGACAGTGTCCTGCACCGCCTTGCCAATGGCCTGATTACTGGCGGTGAAGTCCTGCACCGAACGGCGGTAAGCAATCAGCGCACTGTCCAACTGCTTGATGGTGTCGGCATAGGTCGGGCCGAACGCGCCGTTGAGGGCTTCGATGCTCTTGAGCGCATTTTCGAGCTGGCGGGTGGCGGCTTGTTCGGTGGCGCTGTTGGGGTTGCCGGTATAGCCACGCACCTCATAACGCACCAGCGCCACGTCTTCTTTGGCCTTGAGGATGAGCTTATAAAGGTCAAAGCGGCGCTCATCCGAGGCAGGCATCGCTTCTACGTCAGTGATGACCTTGGCAATCAGCGCGGCGCCCTTGACCGCATTGACGCCCATCTCCTTGCGCATGGCTACGTCGTTGCGATAAGCCTCGCGCATCGTATTCAGTGCCACTTGATACTGTGTGCTGGCCTGCTCGATCAGCGCAAGTTTCTTCAGGTTGTCAGGTTTTCTCAACTCGTTTGCGAGGCTTTTTTGCTGGGCGACAAACTGCTCCAGCGACGCCTGGATCAATGCCCCCTTTTGCTCATCGCCCCTGTCCAACTGGTACTGCAAGCGAGCCCTGCGCAGGTGATCGAGACGGTTGCCGAGCTCGGTAATGCTGGTCATTCGATCCGTACGCTCGATCATTTTTCCCAGGCTGAACCAGCCGGTCGCGGCGAGGATAACGGTCAGAATCAGCACAACGGCAAAACCCAAAGCCAGCTTGAGCATAACGCTCATATTCGCGATCCAAGAGTTCATGACATTCCTTTGGTAATCAGCCGCGAACGATGAAAACTGACGCGGTTTATCTGAGAAGGGGCGAGAATCCAATCAATATTGATGTATATGATTAGATGAATGAGCCGCAAAGATAGCCATTTGCCACCAATCCTTCAAGGCTTTAACTCCGGCCTCACGTCGATTTTTGCTCGCAAAGCGGTGTCGCTCAAACGCGGAAAATCCCTTGGTCACAAGTCCTGAGCTGGCTCACTGATCGACATTGAGCTGACGACTCTCGGTTTTTTCAGCCGTTTTTTTTGAAGCAACCTACTCTGTAAGAGCTAGCCTGCATCTGTGGGAGCCAGGCTTGGCCGCGACGAACGATAAGGCAGTCTGCCTCGGGACCGCCTTGCCGGCATCGCGAGCAAGCTTGGCTTCCACAGGAGCAGTCCCTCATGCCGATTCAACCTTCACCGAGCCCTCCCTCACCAAACTTGGTCGCAC
The DNA here is from genome assembly GCF_059579345.1 of Pseudomonas sp. FSO-7. Classification (NCBI taxonomy): domain Bacteria; kingdom Pseudomonadati; phylum Pseudomonadota; class Gammaproteobacteria; order Pseudomonadales; family Pseudomonadaceae; genus Pseudomonas; species Pseudomonas sp. FSO-7. Next base: position 4,334,548 of record NZ_CM184193.1, read on the forward strand.
TGATAGAAAAATTGATCGAACGCAGTATTGGGCAGTCCGAAAAGGAGTAAAACGTGCGGCGCTGACAATTGCAGTAGCGGCGATCTAAGACAGTCTCTGGGGCACAACACTAAGTGCACCGTAGACAGACCGCCACAGATAATAATAATTATCATTTGGAAGTCATTATCATTGTTGCATTCCGCACGAAATATTATTGATGAATAGCCGGCCAACGCCCACGGGGCCGGGGCCGCAGGGTCCTGGGGGAGCGCTATGTCCTTATTCCAATAAATAATTTCGCTATAGGAATTTTACTTGCCCGGTGTTTAGCCATAAAATCACCGCGATTGATTGCTGCGACATATCGTCACTGCGTTATTTCATTCAAGCTCAGAGACCTTTGCTCTCTGTTAAGGATTTCCAGCATGTCCGAAGCGACAGGACTCATGGCCCACAATTGGGGCTTTGCCATTTTCCTTCTGGGCGTTGTTGGCCTGTGTGCTTTCATGCTCGGTGTGTCGAGCCTGCTTGGGTCAAAAGCCTGGGGCCGCAGCAAAAATGAACCGTTCGAGTCCGGCATGCTACCCACCGGTGGCGCCCGCTTGCGGCTCTCAGCCAAATTCTATCTGGTCGCGATGCTGTTCGTGATCTTCGATATCGAAGCCCTCTTTCTCTTTGCATGGTCTGTGTCCGTCCGCGAAAGCGGCTGGACCGGATTCGTCGAAGCGCTCGTTTTCATAGCAATTCTGTTGGCAGGTCTTGTCTACCTTTACCGGGTGGGGGCACTTGATTGGGCTCCGGAAGCTCGGCGCAAGCGGCAAGCGAAGCTGAAACAATGAGGCTTTGGCAATGCAATACAATCTCACCAGGATCGACCCCGATGCTCCTAACGAGCAGTATCCGATTGGCAAACGGGAAACCGTCGCCGATCCGTTAGAAGATCAAGTCCACAAGAACATCTTCATGGGCAAGCTCGAAGACGTGCTGAACAGCACGGTCAACTGGGGTCGCAAGAACTCCCTGTGGCCGTACAACTTCGGCCTTTCGTGCTGCTACGTGGAAATGACCACCGCCTTCACGGCGCCCCACGACATCGCGCGCTTTGGCGCCGAGGTGATCCGGGCATCGCCGCGCCAGGCGGATTTCATGGTTATCGCCGGTACCTGCTTCATCAAGATGGCGCCGATCATCCAGCGTCTCTACGAGCAAATGCTCGAGCCCAAGTGGGTCATCTCCATGGGTTCGTGCGCCAACTCCGGTGGCATGTACGACATCTACTCTGTCGTTCAAGGGGTGGACAAGTTCCTGCCCGTGGACGTCTACGTGCCCGGCTGCCCGCCTCGCCCTGAAGCGTTCCTGCAAGGCTTGATGCTGTTGCAGGAGTCGATTGGCCAGGAGCGTCGCCCACTGTCCTGGGTCGTTGGCGATCAAGGCGTCTATCGCGCCGAGATGCCGTCGCAAAAGGAACAGCGCCGCGAACAGCGTATCGCAGTCACCAACCTGCGCAGCCCCGACGAAGTCTGATCCAGCTCTGCTTCTGTACAAGAAACGAGAACCTGGCTTCATTCTTTACGTTGACCGAAAGCGATAAATAACCATGACTACAGGCAGTGCTCTGTACATCCCGCCTTACAAGGCAGACGACCAGGATGTGGTCGTCGAACTGAACAACCGTTTTGGCCCCGAGGCGTTCACCGCCCAGCCGACCCGTACCGGCATGCCGGTGCTTTGGGTCGCCCGCGCCAAACTCGTCGAAGTCCTGACTTTCCTGCGCAACCTGCCCAAGCCGTACGTCATGCTCTATGACCTGCACGGCGTGGACGAGCGCCTGCGCACCAAGCGTCAAGGGCTGCCCGACGGCGTCGACTTCACCGTGTTCTATCACTTGCTGTCGATCGAGCGTAATAGTGACGTAATGATCAAGGTCGCCTTGTCCGAGAGCGACCTCAGCGTGCCGACCGTGACCGGCATCTGGCCGAACGCCAACTGGTACGAGCGTGAAGTGTGGGACATGTTCGGGATCGACTTCCCCGGCCACCCGCACCTGTCGCGCATCATGATGCCGCCGACCTGGGAAGGTCACCCGCTGCGCAAGGACTTCCCGGCCCGCGCCACCGAGTTCGACCCGTTCAGCCTGTCCCTGGCCAAGCAACAGCTCGAGGAAGAAGCCGCGCGCTTCAAGCCCGAAGACTGGGGCATGAAGCGCTCCGGGGCGAACGAGGACTACATGTTCCTCAACCTCGGTCCGAACCACCCTTCGGCCCACGGTGCGTTCCGCATCATCCTGCAACTGGACGGCGAAGAGATCGTCGACTGCGTTCCGGACATCGGCTACCACCACCGTGGCGCCGAGAAAATGGCCGAGCGCCAGTCCTGGCACAGCTTCATCCCGTACACCGACCGTATCGACTACCTCGGCGGCGTGATGAACAACCTGCCGTACGTGCTGTCGGTGGAGAAACTGGCCGGGATCAAGGTGCCGGAGAAGGTCGACGTCATCCGCATCATGATGGCCGAGTTCTTCCGCATCACCAGCCACCTGCTGTTCCTGGGTACCTACATCCAGGACGTCGGCGCCATGACCCCGGTGTTCTTCACCTTCACCGACCGCCAGAAGGCCTACACGGTGATCGAAGCCATCACCGGTTTCCGCCTGCACCCGGCCTGGTACCGCATCGGTGGCGTGGCCCACGACCTGCCCCGCGGCTGGGAAAAGCTGGTCAAGGACTTCGTCGAGTGGATGCCCAAGCGCCTGGACGAATACACCAAGGCCGCCCTGCAGAACAGCATCCTCAAGGGTCGTACCATCGGGGTCGCCGCCTACAACACCAAGGAAGCCCTGGAGTGGGGCGTCACCGGTGCCGGCCTGCGTTCCACCGGTTGCGACTTCGACCTGCGCAAGGCCCGTCCTTACTCCGGCTATGAAAACTTCGAATTCGAAGTCCCGCTGGCGGCCAACGGTGACGCCTATGACCGCTGCATGGTTCGCGTCGAGGAAATGCGTCAGAGCATCAAGATCATCGACCAGTGCATGCGCAACATGCCGGAAGGCCCGTACAAGGCGGATCACCCGCTGACCACGCCGCCGCCCAAAGAGCGCACGCTGCAACACATCGAGACCCTGATCACGCACTTCCTGCAGGTTTCGTGGGGCCCGGTCATGCCGGCCAACGAATCCTTCCAGATGATCGAAGCGACCAAGGGCATCAACAGTTATTACCTGACGAGCGATGGCGGCACCATGAGCTACCGCACCCGGATTCGCACCCCAAGCTACCCGCACCTGCAGCAGATCCCTTCCGTGATCAAAGGCAGCATGGTCGCGGACTTGATCGCGTACCTGGGTAGTATCGATTTCGTTATGGCCGACGTGGACCGCTAAGCATGAACAGCACGCTTATCCAGACAGACCGTTTCGCCCTGAGCGAAACCGAGCGCTCGGCCATCGAGCACGAGCTGCATCACTACGAAGACCCGCGCGCGGCGTCGATCGAAGCCCTGAAGATCGTCCAGAAGGAACGTGGCTGGGTGCCCGACGGCGCGCTCTACGCCATCGGCGAGATCCTCGGCATCCCGGCCAGTGACGTCGAAGGCGTCGCCACTTTCTACAGCCAGATTTTCCGTCAGCCAGTAGGCCGCCACATCATTCGCGTCTGCGACAGCATGGTCTGCTACATCGGCGGCCACGAATCGGTCGTCAGCGAGATCCAGGGCAAGCTGGGCATCGGCCTGGGCCAGACCACCGCCGACGGCCGCTTCACCCTGCTGCCGGTGTGCTGCCTGGGCAACTGCGACAAGGCACCGGCGCTGATGATCGATGACGACACCTTCGGTGACGTCCAGCCAGACGGCGTCGCCAAACTGCTGGAGGGCTACGTATGACCCTGACTTCCTTCGGGCCCGCCAACCGCATCCAGCGTTCGGCCGAAACCCATCCCCTGACCTGGCGTCTGCGTGACGACGGCGAAGCGGTGTGGCTGGACGAGTACCAGGCCAAGAACGGCTACGCCGCCGCGCGCAAGGCCTTCGCCGACATGGCCGGCGACGACATCGTCCAGACCGTGAAAGACTCCGGCCTCAAGGGCCGGGGCGGCGCGGGCTTCCCCACGGGCGTGAAGTGGGGCCTGATGCCCAAGGACGAATCCATCAACATCCGCTACCTGCTGTGCAACGCGGATGAAATGGAACCCAACACCTGGAAGGACCGCATGCTGATGGAGCAGCTGCCCCATCTGCTGATCGAAGGCATGCTGATCAGCGCCCGTGCGCTGAAGACCTACCGTGGCTACATCTTCCTGCGCGGCGAATATACCACCGCCGCCAAGCACCTGAACCGTGCCGTGGAAGAAGCCAAGGCCGCGGGCCTGTTGGGCAAGAACATCCTGGGCTCCGGTTTCGATTTCGAGCTGTTCGTCCACACCGGCGCCGGGCGCTACATCTGCGGTGAAGAAACCGCGCTGATCAACTCCCTGGAAGGCCGCCGCGCCAACCCACGTTCCAAGCCGCCCTTCCCTGCCGCCGTCGGCGTGTGGGGCAAGCCGACCTGCGTGAACAACGTCGAGACCCTGTGCAACGTGCCGGCGATCATCGCCGACGGCGTGGACTGGTACAAATCCCTGGCCCGCGACGGCAGCGAAGACATGGGCACCAAGCTCATGGGCTTCTCCGGCAAGGTCAAGAACCCCGGCCTGTGGGAACTGCCGTTCGGCGTCACCGGTCGCGAACTGTTCGAAGACTACGCTGGCGGCATGCGCGACGGTTACAAGCTCAAGTGCTGGCAGCCCGGCGGCGCCGGTACCGGTTTCCTGTTGCCGGAACACCTGGACGCCCAAATGTACGCCGGCGGCATCGCCAAGGTCGGCACCCGCATGGGGACCGGCCTGGCCATGGCGGTGGACGACAGCGTCAACATGGTCTCGCTGCTGCGCAACATGGAAGAGTTCTTCTCCCGTGAGTCGTGCGGCTTCTGCACCCCTTGCCGCGATGGCCTGCCGTGGAGCGTCAAGCTGCTGCGAGCCATTGAAAACGGCGAAGGCCAGCCCGGCGACATCGAGACCCTGCTGGGTCTGGTGGGTTTCCTCGGCCCAGGCAAGACCTTCTGTGCTCACGCACCGGGTGCCGTGGAGCCGTTGGGCAGCGCGATCAAATACTTCCGCCCTGAATTCGAGGCCGGCATCGCGCCAACCCGCGCGGGCGACCTCAATCAGGTGGTCACGCCGACCATGGTCGGCGCATAACGACGCTTTAAAAGGCGCAGGGTCCGTGCCCTGCGCCTTTCGTCCGATGACGCCTTTTACCCAGGCTGTTTGGATTCGGACGAACAACAAGATTCCATTAGCCACGCCCGCTGACACCGGGCCAACGAAGAACTTTGAACCATGGCCACTATCCACGTAGACGGCAAAGAGCTCGAAGTCGATGGCGCAGACAACCTGTTACAGGCATGTCTGTCGCTGGGCCTCGACATTCCTTATTTCTGCTGGCACCCCGCCCTTGGCAGCGTTGGCGCTTGTCGCCAGTGCGCAGTCAAGCAGTACACCGACGAAAACGACAAGCGCGGTCGGATCGTCATGTCCTGCATGACCCCCGCCACCGATGGCAGCTGGATCTCCATCGACGACGAAGAAGCGAAAGTGTTTCGCGCCAGCGTCGTCGAATGGCTGATGACCAACCACCCTCACGACTGCCCGGTCTGTGAGGAAGGCGGCCACTGCCACCTGCAAGACATGACGGTGATGACCGGCCACAACGAGCGCCGTTATCGCTTCACCAAACGCACCCACCAGAACCAGCAATTGGGCCCGTTCATTTCCCACGAGATGAACCGCTGCATCGCCTGCTACCGCTGCGTGCGTTTCTACAAGGACTACGCCGGCGGCACCGACCTGGGCGTATTCGGTGCCCACGACAACGTGTACTTCGGTCGCGTCGAAGACGGCACCCTGGAAAGCGAGTTCTCCGGCAACCTCACCGAGGTCTGCCCGACCGGTGTGTTCACCGACAAGACTCACTCCGAGCGCTACAACCGCAAGTGGGACATGCAGTTCTCGCCGAGCATCTGCCATGGCTGCTCCAGCGGCTGCAACATTTCCCCGGGCGAGCGCTACGGTGAATTGCGTCGCATCGAAAACCGCTTCAACGGTTCGGTGAACCAGTACTTCCTGTGTGACCGTGGCCGTTTCGGCTATGGCTACGTCAACCGCAAGGATCGCCCACGCCAGCCGCAGCTGGCGGGCGGCGCCAAGCTGAGCCTGGACGAAGCGCTGGACAAGGCCGCAGAGCTGCTGCGCGGTCGCAACATTGTCGGCATCGGTTCGCCACGGGCCAGCCTGGAAAGCAACTACGCCCTGCGTGAACTGGTCGGCGCCGAGCACTTCTACAGTGGCATCGAAGCCGGCGAGTTGGAACGCATCCGCCTGGTGCTGCAAGTGCTCAAGGACAGCCCGCTGCCAGTGCCGACGATGCGCGACATCGAAGACCACGACGCGGTGTTCGTCCTTGGCGAAGACCTGACCCAGACCGCCGCCCGCATGGCCCTGGCCCTGCGCCAGTCGGTCAAGGGCAAGGCCGAGGACATGGCCGACGCCATGCGCGTGCAGCCGTGGCTCGACGCCGCCGTGAAGAACATCGGCCAGGATGCGCTGAACCCGCTGTTCATCGCCAGCCTCGCTGAAACCAAGCTCGACGACGTGGCCGAAGAATGTGTCCACGCCGCTCCGGACGACCTGGCCCGCATCGGTTTCGCCGTGGCCCACGCCCTGGACGCCAGCGCCCCGGCCGTCGACGGCCTGGACAGCGAAGCGGCCGCCCTCGCCCAACGCATCGCCGACGCCCTGCTGGCGGCCAAGCGCCCCTTGATCATCGCCGGTACCTCCCTGGGTTCCAAGGCACTGATCGAAGCCGCCGCCAACATCGCCAAGGCCTTGAAGCTGCGCGAGAAGAACGGCTCCATCAGCCTGATCGTGCCGGAAGCCAACAGCCTCGGCCTGGCCATGCTCGGTGGCGAATCGCTGGACGCCGCCCTGCAAGCGGTGATCGACGGCAGTGCCGACGCCATCGTCGTGCTGGAAAACGACCTATACACCCGCACCGACAACGCCCGGGTGGACGCCGCCCTGAACGCCGCGAAAGTGGTGATCGTCGCCGACCATCAGAAAACCGCCACCACCGACCGCGCCCACCTGGTGCTGCCGGCGGCGAGCTTCGCCGAAGGCGACGGTACGCTGGTCAGCCAGGAAGGTCGCGCCCAGCGTTTCTTCCAGGTGTTCGACCCGACTTACCTGGACGCCAGCATCCTGGTCCACGAAGGCTGGCGCTGGCTGCATGCCCTGCGCGCCACCCTGCTGGACCAGCCGATCGACTGGACACAACTGGACCACGTCACCGCCGCCGTCGCTTCGAGCAGCCCGCAACTGGCGCGCATCGTCGATGCCGCGCCATCGGCCTCGTTCCGCATCAAGGGCCTGAAACTGGCACGCGAACCGCTGCGCTACTCCGGTCGCACCGCCATGCGCGCCGACATCAGCGTCCACGAACCACGCACCTCCCAGGACAACGACACTGCGTTCTCGTTTTCCATGGAAGGCTACTCGGGCTCCGCCGAACCGCGCTCGCAAGTGCCGTTCGCCTGGTCCCCGGGCTGGAACTCGCCGCAAGCCTGGAACAAGTTCCAGGACGAAGTCGGTGGTCACCTGCGTGCAGGTGATCCGGGCACCCGCCTGATCGAAAGCCAGGGCGATGGCCTGAGCTGGTTCGCCAGCGTGCCACGCGCCTTCAACCCGGCACCGGGCACCTGGCAGGTCGTGCCGTTCCATCACCTGTTCGGCAGCGAAGAGAACTCTTCCAAGGCCGCACCGGTGCAGGAACGCATCCCGGCCGCCTACGTGTCGCTGGCCAAGTCCGAAGCCGATCGCCTGGGCGTCAACGACGGCGCCCTGCTGAGCCTGAACGTGGCCGGCCAGACCTTGCGTCTGCCGCTGCGCATCAATGAAGAACTGGGCGCCGGCCTGGTGGCCCTGCCGGCTGGCCTGGCGGGTATTCCACCGGCGATTTTCGGCAAAACCGTCGACGGTCTGCAGGAGGCAGCGCAATGAGCTGGTTCACCCCTGAAGTGATCGCTGTGATCCTGACGGTCCTCAAGGCCATCGTGATCCTGTTGGCCGTGGTGGTCTGCGGCGCGTTGCTGAGCTTCGTCGAACGTCGCCTGCTGGGCTGGTGGCAGGACCGCTACGGTCCGAACCGCGTTGGCCCGTTCGGCATGTTCCAGATCGCCGCCGACATGATCAAGATGTTCTTCAAGGAAGACTGGACACCACCGTTTGCCGACAAGGTGATCTTCACCCTGGCACCGATCGTGGCCATGAGCGCCTTGCTGATCGCCTTCGCGATCATCCCGATCACCCCGACCTGGGGCGTGGCGGACCTGAACATCGGCCTGCTGTTCTTCTTCGCCATGGCCGGCCTGTCGGTGTATGCGGTGCTGTTCGCCGGCTGGTCGAGCAACAACAAGTTCGCCCTGCTGGGCAGCCTGCGGGCCTCGGCCCAGACCGTGTCCTACGAAGTGTTCATGGGCTTGGCGCTCATGGGCATCGTGATCCAGGCCGGCTCGTTCAACATGCGTGACATCGTCGAGTACCAGGCCCAGAACCTGTGGTTCATCATTCCGCAGTTCTTCGGTTTCTGTACCTTCTTCATCGCGGGCGTAGCCGTGACTCACCGTCACCCCTTCGACCAGCCGGAAGCGGAGCAGGAACTGGCCGACGGTTACCACATTGAATATGCCGGCATGAAATGGGGCATGTTCTTCGTGGGTGAATACATCGGCATCATCCTGATCTCGGCACTGCTGGTGACGCTGTTCTTCGGTGGCTGGCACGGTCCGTTCGGCATCCTGCCGCAACTGTCCTTCGTCTGGTTCGCCCTGAAGACCGCGTTCTTCATCATGCTGTTCGTCCTGCTGCGCGCCTCGATCCCGCGCCCACGCTACGACCAGGTGATGGACTTCAGCTGGAAATTCTGCCTGCCGCTGACCCTGATCAACATGCTGGTGACCGCTGCGATCGTTTTGATGAACGCGCCTGCGGCCGCGGTTCAGTGAGGATTTGACCCATGTTCAAATATATTGGCGACATCGTTAAGGGTACCGGTACCCAACTGCGAAGCCTGGTCATGATCTTCGGCCATGGCTTTCGCAAGCGCGACACCCTGCAATACCCGGAAGAGCCGGTCTACCTGGCGCCCCGTTACCGTGGCCGCATCGTCCTGACCCGCGACCCCGACGGCGAAGAACGTTGCGTGGCCTGCAACCTGTGCGCCGTGGCATGCCCGGTGGGGTGCATCTCGCTGCAGAAAGCTGAAACCGAAGACGGTCGCTGGTACCCGGACTTCTTCCGCATCAACTTCTCGCGCTGCATTTTCTGCGGCCTCTGCGAGGAAGCCTGCCCGACCACCGCGATCCAGCTCACGCCGGATTTCGAAATGGCCGAGTTCAAACGTCAGGACCTGGTTTACGAGAAAGAAGATCTGCTGATTTCCGGTCCCGGTAAAAACCCTGATTACAACTTCTATCGTGTTGCAGGTATGGCCATTGCCGGTAAGCCAAAAGGCGCCGCGCAGAACGAAGCCGAACCGATCAACGTGAAGAGCTTGCTGCCTTAAGGAAGAAAGATGGAATTCGCTTTCTATTTCGCATCGGGTATCGCGGTGGTGTCCACGCTTCGTGTGGTCACCAACACCAACCCCGTGCACGCCCTGCTCTACCTGATCATTTCGCTGATCGCCGTGGCCATGACCTTCTTCGCCCTCGGCGCGCCGTTCGCCGGTGCCCTGGAAGTGATCGCCTACGCCGGCGCCATCATGGTGCTGTTCGTGTTCGTGGTGATGATGCTCAACCTCGGCCCGGCCGCGGTCCAGCAGGAACGCTCCTGGCTCAAGCCCGGCATCTGGGCGGGGCCGGTGATCCTGTCCGCCCTGCTGCTGGGTGAACTGCTGTATGTGCTGTTCGCTCACCAGAGCGGCCAGGCCATCGGCCACACCACCGTAGGCGCCAAGGCCGTGGGCATCAGCCTGTTCGGTCCTTACCTGCTGGTGGTCGAACTCGCCTCGATGCTGCTGCTTGCCGCAGCCGTCACGGCGTTCCATTTGGGCCGTAACGAGGCGAAGGAGTAATCACATGCCTGCTATCCCTCTCGAGCATGGTCTGGCGGTTGCCGGCATCCTGTTCTGTCTCGGTCTGGTCGGCCTGATGGTCCGCCGCAACATTCTGTTCGTGCTGATGAGCCTGGAGGTCATGATGAATGCCTCCGCCCTGGCCTTCATCGTCGCGGGCGCTCGCTGGGCCCAGCCGGATGGACAGATCATGTTCATCCTGGTGATCAGCCTGGCAGCCGCCGAGGCCAGTATCGGCCTGGCGATCCTGTTGCAGCTGTATCGCCGCTTCCACACTCTCGATATTGACGCTGCCAGCGAGATGCGCGGATGAACCTTCTCTTCCTGACTTTCATATTTCCTCTTGTCGGTTTCCTGCTGCTGTCGTTCTCCCGTGGACGCTGGTCGGAAAACCTCTCGGCCGTGGTTGGCGTGGGCTCCATCGGCCTGTCTGCCATCGTCACGGCCTACGTGATCTGGCAATTCAACGTCGCCCCACCGGAAGGTGGCCGGTACGTGCAGGTGCTGTGGCAATGGATGGCGGTGGAAGGCTTCACGCCGAACTTCGCCCTGTACCTGGACGGCCTGTCGGTGACCATGCTCGGCGTGGTGGTCGGCGTGGGTTTCCTGATCCACCTGTTCGCCTCCTGGTACATGCGCGGCGAAGCCGGTTACTCGCGCTTCTTCGCCTACACCAACCTGTTCATCGCCAGCATGCTGTTCCTGGTGCTCGGCGATAACCTGTTGTTCCTGTACTTCGGCTGGGAAGGCGTGGGCCTGTGCTCGTACCTGTTGATCGGTTTCTACTACAGCAACCGCAACAACGGGAACGCCGCACTCAAGGCGTTCATCGTGACCCGGATCGGCGACGTGTTCATGGCCATCGGCCTGTTCATCCTGTTCCAGCAGTTGGGCACGCTGAATATCCAGGAACTGCTGGTCAAGGCACCCGAGCACTTCAAGGTCGGTGACTTCTGGATCGTCCTGGCGACCCTGATGCTGCTGGGCGGTGCCGTTGGTAAATCCGCGCAACTGCCGCTGCAGACCTGGCTGGCGGACGCGATGGCCGGCCCTACACCGGTCTCGGCACTGATCCACGCCGCGACCATGGTGACCGCCGGTGTCTACCTGATCGCCCGTACCCACGGCCTGTTCGCCCTGGCGCCGGACATCCTGCACCTGGTGGGCATCGTCGGTGGCGTGACCCTGGTCCTGGCCGGTTTTGCCGCCCTGGTGCAAACCGACATCAAGCGCATCCTCGCCTACTCGACCATGAGCCAGATCGGCTACATGTTCCTGGCCCTGGGCGTCGGTGCCTGGGAAGGCGCGATCTTCCACCTGATGACCCACGCCTTCTTCAAGGCCCTGCTGTTCCTGGCGTCCGGTGCGGTGATCGTGGCCTGCCACCACGAGCAGAACATCTTCAAGATGGGCGGCCTGTGGAAGAAACTGCCGCTGGCCTACGTCAGCTTCATCGTCGGCGGCGCGGCCCTGGCGGCCCTGCCGCTGGTCACCGCCGGTTTCTACTCCAAGGACGAGATCCTCTGGGAAGCGTTCGCCAGCGGTAACCAGGCGCTGCTGTATGCCGGCCTGGTCGGTGCGTTCATGACCTCGCTGTACACCTTCCGCCTGATCTTCATCGCGTTCCACGGTGAAGCCAAGACCGAAGCCCACGCCGGCCACGGCATTGCCCATTGGCTGCCACTGTCGGTGCTGATCGTGCTGTCGACCTTCGTCGGCGCCCTGATCACCCCACCGCTGGCCGATGTGCTGCCGCAAAGCGTCGGCCATGCTGGCGGCGAAGCCAAGCACAGCCTGGAAATCGCCTCGGGTGCCATCGCCCTGGCGGGTATCCTGCTGGCCGCCCTGCTGTTCCTGGGCAAGCGTCGTTTCGTCACGGCGATCGCCAACAGCGGCATCGGGCGCTTCCTTTCGGCCTGGTGGTTCGCCGCCTGGGGCTTCGACTGGATCTACGACAAACTGTTCGTCAAGCCATACCTTGCGATCAGCCACATTCTGCGCAAAGACCCGCTCGACCAGACCATTGGCCTGATCCCGCGCATGGCCAAGGGTGGTCACACCGCCCTCAGCCGTACCGAGACCGGTCAACTGCGTTGGTATGCGGCTTCCATGGCGGCTGGCGCCGTGCTGGTTATCGGCGCCATCGTGCTGGTAGCGGTCTGATATGAACCTTGCGAACTTGCGAAAGGAAACGAGCCCGTCATGATTCTGCCCTGGCTAATCCTGATCCCCTTCATCGGCGGCCTGCTGTGCTGGATCGCGGAGCGCTCCAGCTCCACGCTCCCGCGCTGGATTGCGCTGCTGACCATGTCCCTGGAACTCGCGCTCGGCCTCTGGCTGTGGGCGACCGGCGACTATTCATTTGCACCGGCCCCTGGCGCCGATCCGACCTGGGCACTTGAGTTCAAGCACGCCTGGATCGCGCGCTTCGGCATCAGCGTGCACCTGGCCCTCGACGGCCTGTCGCTGCTGATGATCCTGCTGACCGGCCTGCTGGGTATCCTCTCGGTCCTCTGCTCCTGGAAAGAGATCCAGCGTCATGTCGGTTTCTTCCACCTGAACCTGATGTGGATCCTGGGCGGTGTCGTCGGCGTGTTCCTGGCGCTGGACCTGTTCATGTTCTTCTTCTTCTGGGAAATGATGCTGGTGCCGATGTACTTCCTCATCGCGCTCTGGGGTCACAGTTCTTCGGACGGCAAGAAAACCCGGATCTACGCGGCGACCAAGTTCTTCATCTTCACCCAGGCGTCCGGCCTGATCATGCTGGTGGCAATCCTTGGCCTGGTACTGGTCAACTTCAACAACACCGGCGTGATCACCTTCAACTACGCCGACCTGTTGAAAGTGCAGATGTCCAAGACCACCGAGTACGTGCTGATGCTCGGTTTCTTCATCGCCTTCGCGGTGAAGCTGCCGGTGGTGCCGTTCCACTCCTGGCTGCCGGACGCCCACGCCCAGGCGCCGACCGCCGGTTCCGTGGACCTGGCCGGTATCTTGCTGAAAACGGCGGCCTACGGCCTGCTGCGCTTTGCCCTGCCACTGTTCCCCAATGCCTCGGCCGAGTTCGCGCCGATTGCCATGACCCTGGGCCTGATCGGGATTTTCTACGGTGCGTTCCTGGCGTTCGCCCAGACCGACATCAAGCGCCTGATCGCGTTCTCCAGCGTTTCGCACATGGGCTTCGTGCTGATCGGGATCTACTCCGGCAGCCAGCTGGCCCTGCAAGGTGCGGTGATCCAGATGCTGGCCCACGGCCTGTCGGCCGCCGCACTGTTTATCCTCAGCGGTCAGTTGTACGAGCGCCTGCACACCCGGGACATGCGTGAAATGGGTGGCATCTGGTCGCGCATCGCCTACCTGCCGGCCATCAGCCTGTTCTTCGCGGCGGCCTCCCTGGGCCTGCCGGGCACCGGCAACTTCGTCGGCGAGTTCCTGATCCTGATCGGTTCGTTCGTCAGCGCGCCGTGGATCACGGCGATTGCCACCTCCGGCCTGGTGTTCGGTTCGGTCTACTCGCTGATCATGATCCACCGCGCCTACTTCGGTCCGGCCAAGTCGGATGAAGTGTTGCGTGGCATGGACGGTCGCGAACTGATCATGGTGCTCGGCCTTGCGGTGCTGCTGGTTTACCTCGGCGTGTACCCGCAACCGTTCCTCGACACCTCTGCCGCCACGATGCATGGCGTGCAGCAGTGGCTCGGCACCGCCTTCTCTCAACTCGCTTCGGCCCGGTAAGAGCGCTATGGAATTCACGATTCAACACTTTATCGCGCTTGCGCCGCTGTTGATCACCAGCGCCACGATCATCGTGGTAATGCTGGCGATCGCCTGGCGGCGCAATCACTCGCAGACCTTCCTGCTGTCGGTGGCGGGGCTGAACCTGGCCTTGCTGTCGATTTTGCCGGCCCTGAAAGTCGCGCCACTGGCGGTCACGCCGCTGATGCAGATCGACAGCTTCGCCTGCCTCTACATGGCGTTGATCCTGGTCGCCACCCTGGCCTGCGTCACCCTCGCCCACGCCTACCTCGGCGATGGCGGTTCGGGTTACCCGGGCAACCGCGAAGAACTGTACCTGCTGATCCTGATGGCCGCCGCCGGTGGCCTGGTGCTGGTCAGCGCGCAGCACCTGGCCAGCCTGTTCATCGGCCTGGAACTGCTGTCGGTACCGGTCTACGGCCTGGTGGCCTACGCCTTCTTCAACAAGCGCTCCCTGGAAGCCGGCATCAAGTACATGGTGCTGTCGGCGGCCGGCTCCGCGTTCCTGTTGTTCGGCATGGCCCTGCTCTACGCCGAAGCCGGCACCCTGAGCTTCGTCGGCATCGGCCAGGCCCTGGCGGCCACCGGCCTGCCTAGCCCGATCGCACAACTGGGCCTGGGCATGATGCTGATCGGCCTGGCGTTCAAGCTGTCGCTGGTCCCGTTCCACCTCTGGACCCCGGACGTCTACGAAGGCGCCCCGGCGCCGGTGGCGGCGTTCCTGGCCACCGCATCGAAAGTGGCGGTGTTCGCGGTCATGGTGCGGCTGTTCCAGATCTCGCCCGTGGCCAGCAGCGGTGTGCTGAGCAACGTGCTGACCATCATCGCCATCGCGTCGATCCTGTTCGGTAACCTGCTGGCACTGACCCAGAGCAACCTCAAGCGTCTGCTGGGTTACTCGTCCATCGCCCACTTCGGCTACCTGCTGATCGCCCTGATCGCCAGCAAGGGCCTGGCCGTGGAAGCCATCGGCGTGTACCTGGTCACCTACGTGATCACCAGCCTTGGCGCCTTCGGCGTGATCACCCTGATGTCCTCGCCGTACAACGGCCGCGACGCCGACGCCCTGTACGAATACCGCGGCCTGTTCTGGCGCCGTCCGTACCTGACCGCCGTGCTGACCGTGATGATGCTGTCCCTGGCCGGCATCCCGCTGACCGCCGGCTTCATCGGCAAGTTCTACATCATCGCCACCGGCGTCGAGGCTCACCAATGGTGGCTGGTCGGCTCCCTGGTGCTGGGCAGTGCCATCGGCGTGTTCTACTACCTGCGCGTCATGGTCACCCTGTACCTGATGGAACCGAACCTGCGTCGCCACGATGCCGAGTTGCACTGGGAACAAAAGGCAGGCGGCGTCATGCTGCTGGCCATCGCCGTACTGGCGTTCTTCCTTGGCGTTTACCCGCAGCCGTTGCTGACCCTCGTCCAGCAGGCTGGCTTGATGGGTTGATCGTCCAAGCGTCGTAGTCACTGAAATGCCCGTATCGCGAGATACGGGCATTTTTTTTGCCGATTAAATTACCAACCCTGGCTGATGTTTGAGCCATTGTGGCGAGAGGATCTATCTGTGGGAGCACGGCTTGCTCTCACAAGGGGTGGGATAAATCCCCGGCGCAGCACCTTATTCAATATGATTTATTTTGCTGCCCTGAGGGCCAGAACGAATCACCGCTCAGAAGCGACTGCTTTAGAAGACTGGCTAGCATTGCCAATTGCCAAAGGAGAAATCCGTCATGACAACCCTCGCAAAAACTCGGTCCGTCACCGTTCAGGTCCCGGTGCACCTGGCCGAAAAAGTCGATCTGATGACCGAGAACCTTGGGCGCTCCAGGGACTGGATCGTCAAACAAGCGCTGTCTGCGTGGATAGACCAGGAGGAGGAACGGAGTCTCCTGACTCATGAAGCCTTGGCCGATGTTGACGCTGGCCGAGTGATTGACCACCAGGCAGTCCAGGCTTGGGCCGATAGTCTCAGCGGGGATCGATAACTTCGGCTCGACCCGCCTGATTGCCAAAGCGCAGTGGCTTTTTCCATCCGCAGATCCGCTCAGATGAGTGTCGAGAGTGAAGCGCCGCCGCAGACCATCAGCGCAAAGTGCAACGCGTTTCATACCCGGCTCATGCAGCTTGCACGACACTGAAAATCCTGATCGTCTCAACCCATTGTTTTTAAAGAGTTTTAAAACCCGTCTCGGCTGGCACGGCTGATGCAATTCAACCTTTACGCGGCGTCGGCGCTCAAAGCCTGCCCGCATCCGTGAATTGCCGAGGAGCTACCCATGAATGCCATCGACCTGTTGAAAGCCGACCACGAACGCGTCAAAGCCATCCTGACTCAACTGAGCGAGTCGACCGACCGCGCCGTGAAAAAACGCACCGACCTGTTGGCGAAACTGGAAATGGAAATTTCCATCCACACCCGCCTGGAAGAAGAGATTCTGTACCCGGCTTTCAAACAAGCAGGCGGAAAAGACGAGGCCGAAATGTATTACGAGGCCAAGGAAGAACACCGTACCGTCGACTCGCTGGTGCTGCCGGATCTGAAAACCACCGATCCGACCCAGCCGGAGTTCGCCGGTCGCGTGAAAGTGGTCAAGGAGCTGCTTGAGCACCACATCGAGGAGGAAGAAAAGGAAATGTTCCCCCAAGCGAAAAAACTGCTGGGCAAGGCCAAACTGGACGCCTTGGGCGCGGAAATGGAAACTATGAAGGCGCAATACAAAAAAGAACTGAGCAGCGCCAATCTCGCCGCCTGATCAAAGCGCGGTGGATGCTTCAGCCGTCATGTGACGGCTGAATGCGTTGCGACGCTTTATTGCATCTGTTCACGCAGGAATTCCACAAACGCCTGCACCGGACGCGACCCTTGGCGATGTTGCGGGTAGACCGCCGACAACGCCAAGGGCTCGGTTTCGAACCCCGCCAGCACCTGGATCAACCGACCGTCCTTCAAGGCATCGCCGAGGATGAAGGTGGGCAGGTAGGTGACCCCCATCGCGGCGATGGCCGCGTCCCTGAGCAAATCGCCGTTATTGGCGCGCATGCGTCCGGTGACCTCCAGGGTCAACGGTTTGCCGGCCCCCGCGAAACGCCACTGCACCTGGCGGCTGTGACCATAGGGCAGGCAGTCGTGATGGCGCAGGTCTTCAGGTCGCGTGGGCGTGCCTTTCTGCGCCAGATAGGCCGGACTGGCGCAGTACACCCGCTCGATGGTCGCGATGCGCCGGGCGATCAGCGTCGAGTCTTCCAGCACGCCGATGCGCAGCGCCAGGTCATAGCCCTCCCCCAGCAGGTCCACCGAACGGTCGCTCAGGTCCACCTCGACGCTGACGCCCGGATGGCGCTGCAGAAACAGCGGCAACAGGCTACCCAGGTGCGCCACGGCGAAGGACAGCGGCGCGCTCAGGCGGATGGTGCCGCGGGGCTCACTGGTCTGGCCGCTGATGCCCTGCTCCACCTGTTCGACGTCACTGAGCAGGCGCAGCGACGCCTCGTAATAGCGCTGGCCCAACGGGGTGACGTCCAGCCGGCGGGTCGAGCGATTGAGCAGGCGCACGCCCAGCCGCTGTTCCAAGGCCATGAGCTTGCGGCTGACGAACTGCTTGGACAGCCCCAGCTTGTCCGCCGCGGCGGTGAAGCTGCCCGACTCCATGACCTGGGCAAAGATGCGCATTTCTTCGAAGGGGTTCATTGTCATTCCTGGGGTGGACAGTCAGGGGGATGAGTTGGGCATTGTGGGCGGGGCAAGGCCGGTTGGAAAGGTGTTGGATGGGCTGACGCCATCGCGAGCAAGCTCGCTCCCACAAGGTGCTTGGGGGTACTCGAATCTTGTCATCACCGGGACTCCCTGTGGGAGCGAGCTTGCTCGCGATAGCGGTGGGTCAGCTTGCAGGAACCTGATGCCAGACACAAAAACGCCCGCACAAGGCGGGCGTCATTGAGCATGAACCGCTTACTTGGCTGTCAACGCCGAGTAGCTGTTCATCAGGTTGCGGTAGTTCGGAATGCGCTGGGACAGCAGGTTGCCCAGGCCTTCGATGTCGTTGCGCCAGTCGCGGTGCAGCTCACAAGCCACCGAGAACCAGTTCATCATCTGCGCGCCGGCAGCGGTCATGCGGACCCAGGCGGCTTGCTGCACGGTTTCGTTGAATGTGCCCGAGGCGTCGGTCACGACAAACACGTCGAAACCTTCAGCCAGCGCCGACAGGGTCGGGAACGCCACGCAAACATCGGTGACCACGCCCGCGATGATCAATTGCTTGCGGCCGGTGGCCTTGATCGCCTTGACGAAATCTTCGTTGTCCCAGGC
This sequence comes from Pseudomonas sp. FSO-7, assembly GCF_059579345.1. Taxonomy (NCBI): domain Bacteria; kingdom Pseudomonadati; phylum Pseudomonadota; class Gammaproteobacteria; order Pseudomonadales; family Pseudomonadaceae; genus Pseudomonas; species Pseudomonas sp. FSO-7. Next base: position 4,352,762 of record NZ_CM184193.1, read on the forward strand.
ATTGATCTGGCCTGGACGCGGGATGTATGGCGCGTCCGGGAACATTTCCTTGAGTTCCGGCACGATCGGGCCGTTGGGGCCTTGTTCGAAGCTGGTGGTCAGGATGGTTGGCAGTTCGAAGAACTTCGCCAGGTCGGCCAAGGCCAACACATTGTTCTTGAACTCGTTGGGCGAGAAGTCCTGGACCAGGGAAATCAGGCCGGTCTGGTGATCGACCAGCAGGACGACCGCGTCGTCTTTGTTCAGACGGTTGTAGGCGGGAACGTTGCTCATGGGATGACTCCTTTGGGATGGTTTGTGACAAAACCCTGTGGGAGCGAGCTTGCTCGCGATAGCGGAATGTCAGGCGCAGGCGATGTTGAATGTTCCGCCGCCATCGCGAGCAAGCTCGCTCCCACAGGAGAGAATCGGTGCGTTAGTCAGAAGGCAAAACAGGAACAGCCAAACGCGCCCCAGAAACCTTGGAAATCGCTGACCGGGACGTTCGACAGTCGTGCCCGTTCATGGCTATGGGAATGCACCGTGCACGGACCGCTGCACTGGTGGACCTGAGCCTGCAACGGTGAAGTCGGACGCCAGTGCCCCGGGACCTTGACCACCGGCGACCAGTCCGGCAGCACCGGGACGCTGGCCGGGCCGAGTTTTTCGAAATCGCCAGCGGCGTAGACCACCTTGCCGTCCACCACGGTCAGCACCGACTCGATCCACTTGATGGCTTCTTCCTCGACGCTGAAGAAGTCCGCGCTCAGGGCCGCCAGGTCCGCCAGTTGGCCGACCTTGATCTGGCCTTTCTTGCCCTGCTCCGACGAGAACCAGGCACTGCCATGGGTAAACAGTTCCAACGCGGTCAGGCGCGGCAGGCCCTCTTCGTGCAACGAAAGACCACCAACCGTGCGGCCGCTGACCATCCAGTACAACGAGGTCCAGGGGTTGTAGCTGGAGACGCGGGTGGCATCGGTGCCGGCGCCTACCGGCACGCCTTCGGCGAGCATGCGCTTGATCGGCGGCGTGGCTTCGGCGGCCTTGGCACCGTAGCGGTCCACGAAATATTCACCTTGGAAAGCCATGCGGTCCTGGATGGCGATGCCGCCGCCCAGGGCCCGCACGCGTTCGATGTTCTTCGGGGTGATGGTCTCGGCGTGGTCGAAGAACCACGGCAGGCCATTGAACGGAATGTCGCGGTTGACCTTCTCGAACACGTCGAGCATGCGGCTGATGGATTCGTCATAGGTGGCGTGCAGGCGGAATGGCCAGCGCTGCTCCACCAGGTGCCGGACCACCGGCTCCAGGTCCTGCTCCATGCCCGGCGGCAGGTCCGGACGCGGCTCCAGGAAGTCCTCGAAATCCGCCGCCGAGAACACCAGCATTTCCCCGGCACCGTTGTGCCGCAGGAAATCGTCGCCCTGGTGCAGCTTGACACTGCCGGTCCAGTTCTTGAAGTCGCTGAGTTCTTCCTTGGGCTTCTGGGTGAACAGGTTGTAGGCGATGCGCACCGTCAACTGCTGCTCGCGAGCCAACTGCTCGATCACCGCGTAGTCGTCCGGGTAGTTCTGGAAACCGCCGCCGGCGTCGATGGCGCTGGTCAGGCCCAGGCGATTGAGTTCACGCATGAACTGGCGGGTGGAGTTGACCTGGTACTCCAGTGGCAACTTCGGCCCTTTCGCCAGCGTCGAGTAAAGGATCATCGCGTTGGGCCGCGCCACCAGCATGCCGGTGGGCTCGCCCTTGCTGTCGCGCACGATCTCGCCACCCGGCGGGTTCGGCGTGTCACGGGTGTAGCCGGCCACCCGCAGCGCGGCGCGGTTGAGCAAGGCACGGTCATACAGGTGCAACACGAACACCGGCGTATCGGGGGCCGCCTGGTTGAGTTCTTCCAGAGTCGGCATGCGCTTTTCAGCGAACTGGAATTCGTTCCAGCCCCCCACCACGCGAACCCACTGCGGCGTCGGCGTGCGGTCAGCCTGGTCCTTGAGCATACGCAAGGCGTCGGCCAGGGACGGCACGCCTTCCCAGCGCAGCTCCAGGTTGTAGTTCAGGCCGCCACGAATCAGGTGCAAGTGCGAGTCGTTGAGGCCGGGAATGACCGTGCGGCCCTTGAGGTCGATGACCTGGGTCCCGCTGCCCCGCAGGGCCATGGCCTCGGCGTCGGTGCCTACCGCGACGAAGCGCCCCTGGCTGATAGCAACCGCACTGGCGCGAGGTTTCTCACGGTCGACCGTATGGAACTGACCATTAAACAGAATCAGATCGGCGTTCATGGGATTTCCTTCTGAATGGGAAGAGGCAAGCGACAGGCGTGGCCAGAAAGCCGCGGCGGCGCTGAGCAAGGAGCCGGCGGCCAGCAACTGGCGGCGCAGCGGATCGGTTGGGTCGTCCTTATTGGCCATGGCCGGGCTCCAGGTGTTCATGGGCCTTGGACGCTTCCAGCCACGGCGCGAACAGACGAGTCGCCAGGGGCATGCACACGTACACCACCGAAAGCACGATGGTCACGGTGATCAGAAACGTGGCGACCACGTAGTTGGACAGAAACGCGTGGAGTTGCAACAGCGGGCCCCAGAGCAACGGCACCAGCAAGGTATGCGGCAAGATGACCAGCAGCGTCACCACCGATTGCTTCCAGCGCGGCGGTGGGGTCGCGGCATCGGCCAGCGGGGCGAACCAGAACTCCTTGTACGAGGCGACTTCGGTCTGGTCGCCATCGGCCAGCAGCGGCGCGGCCTCTTCCACCAGCTCGCGGCGCTCGGGCGAATCCAGCCAGCGTTGCATGGCCTCGCTGGAGCAGAACCGCAGCACACACGTGAACAGCGACAAACCGCCCTGCTTGCCCCGCACCACATCCACCCCCAGATGCCCCGGCCACTGGCCAGCCACGCTGACGATGCGCCGCAACCAGGCTTCATAGGCACCGTCCTGGCCAGCCTTGATTCGGTGCTTGACCACCAGGGTGACGATTTCGTCGAAGCCGGGCCGGGATGGGCTCGCGGAGGATTCAACAGCTTGAGATTCAGGCATGGCGCAGCACTCCATCAAAACGCGCGTTCAACGCCAGGCGCCCAGGCCCGGCAATGAACACGCTGGTAAATACAATCAGCAGCAACCAGCCGAACTGGCCTTCTTCCAGGCTCCACTGCGGGTGCACCACCAGCAGCGCCACGGCCAGCAAAAACAGGATCGGCAGGCACGCCAGGCGCACCAGCACACCGGCCATGATCAGCAGCGGACACAGCACTTCGGCGAAAATCGCCAGGATCAGGGTTGGCGCCGCGCCGAGGTGAAACGGGTCTTCTATGCGGGTCAGCTCGACGCTGTAGTGCAACAGCTTCGGCAGCCCATGGACCCACAGCAGGAACAACCCGCCGCTCAGGCGCAGGAACAACAAGCCCAGGTCCTGCAATGGACGCTCATCGGTCATGTTCATCGGTGGGCTCCGTCTGTAGCAGCCGAGGCGGCGGTCGGCAGTGGTTGGGACATGTGACTGGCAATGCGCGAACGCAGCCAGCGCTCGGCCGGGTCGTTGTCATGCACGCCGCTCCAGACCATCGACAGTTCGGCGGCATTGATCTCGAACGGCGGGTCCTCGGCACGCAGCGCGCAGCCTTCCACCAGCGCGCAGGCGGCATAGTCGGGCACGGTGGCGATCAGCTCGGTGCCGGCCAGCAAGGCTCGCAGGCCGCTGAATTGCGGCACCGCCAGCACCACTTTGCGGCTGCGGCCGATACGGGCCAGGTCCAGGTCGATGTTGCCGCTCAGGTCGCCCGAAAACGAAACCATGGCGTGGGGCCGCGAGCAGTACTCGTCCAGGGTCAGCGGCCCCGGGCGCTTGTCGCCGCGCAAGACCTTGCATGGAATGTCCCGTAGTTTCTTGCGCTTGGCATTGGCCGGCAGATCGGTGGTGTAGCTCACGCCGACGCTGATTTCACCGCTGGCCAGCAGCGACGACATCAGCAGGAAATTGGCCCGGCGCACCACCACGATGATCCCCGGCGCCTCTTCGCGCAGTTGACTGAGCAATGGAGGAAACAGGCCGAATTCGGCGTCGTCGGACAGCCCGATGCGAAACACGTCGCAACTGGTGGAGGGGTCGAACGCCTTGGCCCGGCTGACCGCGCCGGAGATGGTGTCCATGGCCGGTTGCAGCTCTCGCAGGATCGCCAGGGCACGCGGGGTCGGTTCCATGCCACGACCGTGACGGATCAGCAACGGATCATCGAACAGATCCCGCAGCCGCCCCAGCGCCGCGCTCACCGCCGGCTGGCCCATGAACAGCTTTTCGGCGACGCGGGTCAGGTTTTTCTCGAACATCAGCGCCTCGAAGATCACCAGCAGGTTCATGTCGAGACGGCGTAAATCGTTGCGGTTCATGGGTGTTGTTCCTGTTGAATGCCAATCCTGTGAGAGCGAGCTTGCTCGCGATAGCGGTGGGTCAGTTGGCAATTGATGTTTGCTGTACCGGCCTCTTCGCGAGCAAGCTCGCTCCCACAGGTTAGTGCCTGGTCAACCCTGGATGAACGCCAGCAGGTCGGCGTTCAGCCGATCCTTGTGGGTGTCGGTCAGGCCATGAGGCGCACCCGGGTAGACCAGCAGCTGCGAATTCTTCAGCAACTTGGCGGCGGCGATGCCGGCGGTTTCGATGGGGACCACCTGGTCGTCATCGCCATGGACCACCAGGGTCGGCACGTCGATATTGCGCAGGTCTTCGGAAAGATCGGTCTCCGAGAACGCCTTGATGCAGTCGTAGGCGTTCTTGTGGCCGGCGAGCATGCCCTGCATCCAGAACCAGTCGATCATGCCTTGGGAGACTTTGGCGCCTGGACGGTTGGCGCCGAAAAACGCGCTGGCCACATCTTTGTATAGCTGAGAACGGTCGGCCAGGGAGGCCTGGCGGAACCCGTCGAACACTTCGATGGGCAAGCCGCCAGGGTTGGCCGCGGTCCTGACCATCAGCGGCGTCACCGCCGAGATCAGGCCAAGCTTGGCGACACGGGCAGCGCCATGGCGACCGATGTAGCGCGCCACTTCGCCACCGCCGGTGGAGAAACCGAGCAGCACCGCGTCCTTCAAGTCCAGGCGTTCGATCAGCTCGGCCAGGTCATCGGCGTAAGTGTCCATGTCGTTGCCGTCCCAAGGCTGGCTGGAACGCCCGTGCCCACGGCGGTCATGGGCGATCACCCGATAGCCGTTGGACGCCAGGAACATCATCTGCGCCTCCCAACTGTCCGAGTTCAACGGCCAGCCGTGGCTGAAGACCACCGGTTGACCAGTGCCCCAATCCTTGTAGTAGATCTCGGTGCCGTCGCGGGTGATGAAGGTGCTCATGACAGGATTCCTTGAGGTGGGTGGATCGCTTTATGGTCCGGTCAGAGAGGGTTTGGGCGTGAGTTAAACGTTGTTAATTTTTTTGGAACTGGCGTGCTTTTGTGACGAGGGCGCTTGCTCCCGCTGGGCTGCGCAGCAGCCCCAGGACTGTCACTTTGGTGTGCCAGATTGATTGGGCTGGAGACCTTTTGGGGCCGCTTCGCGACCCAGCGGGAGCAAGCTCCTTCGCCACAGAGCTCGGCGGCTGGAAGGCTGGGAGTAGAGCCTGCGCCGTTGCGCTTGAAGCCAAACCTGAGGAATATGCTCGGGTAAAGCCCAGGCATCGGGACCAGAACATTGAGAGCACCATGAGCCAATACCTCAGCCTGCCCGTCGAACAGACGGTGCATTTCGGCCCTTACCGGGTCCATCCGCGCCAGCGCCTGGTGCTGGAGGGCGAGCAACCGTTGCGCCTGGGACGGCGGGCCGTGGAGATTCTGCTGGTGTTGCTCGAACACGCAGGCGAGGTGGTGAGCAAGCAGCAGCTGATCGCCCGGGTCTGGCCCAGGAGCGTGGTGGAAGACACCAACCTGCGCGTACACGTCGCGGCCCTGCGCAAGGCTCTCGGGGACGGCCAGGCCGGGCAGCGCTACATCGTCACCGTGGCGCAGCGCGGCTACAGTTTTGTCGCGCCGCTTTCATTCGAATCCCTCGACCCCTTGGCGCGCATTCCTCATCCGTCCCTGGCGCGCAACCTGCCGCTGCAGCGCACGCGCCTGATCGGACGCCAGGCCCTGGTGGAAAACCTGGTGGCCCAGTTGCCACGAAAGCGCTTCATTACCCTGGTCGGCACCGGCGGCATCGGCAAGACCACCGTTGCCCTGCGGGCCGCTGAACGGCTGATCGGCCACTACCGTGACGGCACCCACCTGCTGGACCTCGCGTCGCTCAACGATGCGGCCATGATCGTCCCCAACCTGTGCGCATTGCTCGACTTGCCACTGCAGGACGGTGATCCACCGGATACCATCGCCCGGCAGCTCAAAGAGCGGCATCTGCTGCTGGTGATCGACAACTGCGAGCACCTGATCGACGCCATCGCCCAGCTCAGCGAAACCTTGCTGCGCGGTGCCCCTCACCTGCACATCCTGGCCACCAGCCGCGAAGGCCTGCGCGCCGAAGGCGAATACGTGCAACGCCTGGATGCCCTGGCATTCCCGCCCCGGGAAATGCCCATCGAGGGTTATCCCGCCCTGGAGTACCCGGCGCTGCAACTGTTTGCCGAGCGTGCAATGGCCAGCCTTGACGACTTCGAACTGACCGACCGCGAGGTTCCGTTGGTGGTCGACATCTGCCAGCGGCTGGACGGCATTCCCCTGGCCATCGAACTGGCCGCCGGACAACTCGGCCGCTTCACCCTCGAAGCACTGCACCGGCAACTGCAAGACAGCGTCGCCCTGCTCCACAACGACACCGACGCCGCCCCGCGCCAACAGACCCTGCGCGCCACGCTGGACTGGAGCTTCGCGCTGCTCACGGCCTGCGAGCAGACCTGCCTGCGGCGGCTGGCGGTGTTCATGGGCAGTTTCAACCTGGCCTCGGCCGCGGCGGTGATCGTCGGCCAGCATGTCGCGCCCGAGCAGGTGCTGGTATCGGTCAGCCAGTTAGTCGCCAAATCGTTGCTCAACGTCGAGATCGGCGATGAAGAGGTGCGCTATCGCCTGCTGGACACCACCCGCCGCTACGCCTTGGAAAAGCTGGCCGAAGCCGGGGAACTGGCGGCCAGCCAGGAACGTCACGCCGAGCGCTGCCTGGCGCTCATGGGCCAAGCGGAAAACGATTGGGAGAACACCCCTACCCGACTGTGGATCGCGCGCTACGCCGACTATCGCGACGACATCCGCGCGGCGCTCGACCGAGGCCTTGGCCCGCAGGGTTCACACGCCGTGGCGATCCGCCTGACCGCCCGCACCCTGCCCCTCTGGCAGGAGCTGTCGCTGCTCAAGGAGCACGGGCTCTACGTCAACAAGGCGCTGCGATTGTTGCGGGCCAGCCCCACGCCATGCCCACGCTTGACCCTGGCCCTGGAACTGGCCCACGCCAGTTTCAACTACCACACCGAGGGTGGCACGCCTGCCACGGTCCGTGCCTTCGCCACCGCCCGGCAACTGGCCCGGCAATGCCAGGACCTGGCCGGCGAGTTGCGGGCCGTGTCCGGGCAAATGACCGTGGACCTCAGCTGCGGCAACTACCAACAGGCCCTGGAACACAGCCTGGATTTCGACCGGCTGGGTTTGCAGGGCGACCCGACCCTGTCCTTGAGCACCCAACGCCTGCGGGTGCTGGCGCTGCATTTCACCGGCGACCAGGGCGCGTCGCGGCGCGAGGCCGAACAGGTAATCCAGCGCCTGGCCCAGAGCGGCCACCTCAGCCGCTTCAGCCACGGCTTCGGCGTGCAATACGACCAGAGCGTGGCCGCGCTGACGATTCTGGCGCGCATCCTCTGGCTGCAAGGTTTTGCCGAGAAAGCCCGGCGCACCGCCAACCTGGCGTTGCAGATCGCCTTACAGATCAACCACGGCATTTCGATCTGCTACACCTTGGCGATAACCGGTTGCGTGATCGCCCACTACATCGGCGATTACCCGACCACCCGGAAAAGGCTCGACCTGTTGAAGCAGCAGGCCAAGAAACATTCGGTGATGCTGTTCCATGACTGGGCCTGCCATTACGACAGCGCACTCGATGGTCTGCCTCTGGAGACGAGCCCGACAAACGGGCTGATCCAGGACATCGCCGTCACCCTGCGCCCTGACTTTGTCAGCCCGACACAACTGGAACGGGCCCGCAGTGGCGCCGCGGGCTGGTGTTCGGCGGAGATCCTGCGGGCCGGCGCCGAAACCTGGCTGGCCCGGAACGACCCCTCCCTGGAAGACGCCGCGGAAGCGCAACTGCTGGCCGCCCTGAACGTCGCCCGTCGTCAGCATGCCCTGGCTTGGGAACTGCGCAGCGCCACGTCCCTGGCCCGCTTGTGGCAACGTCGCGGGCAAATGCAAGCCGCGCAGGAGCTGCTCGGACCGGTCTACCGACGCTTCAGCGAGGGGTTCGACACCCCCGACTTAATGGAGGCCGACGCGCTGCTCCAGAGCTTGACTCGCCGGCTGGGGCCTTGAATGGCGCGTGCCCCAGGCGCCTTGCAGCACGTAACGCCGATGGAACACGGGCCACTGACCACTGCGCCGCAATTTATCCATGGCATAGGCGCGCGTGGTGTGCAGCAGTCTAAAACGTCCTCCTTCGGCCAGCGGTTCGACCATCAGCAATGACACACTCGCCAGCCGCGACAGCAACGAGGGCAATTGCTCGACACTCAGTTCAGCGCAACTGATCACGGCCAGCGCCGCCCTGAGCGTAAACGGCCCCTCGAACACCGCCAGGCGCTGGAACACGGTTTGTTCGTCAGCGCTCAAACGCTCGACACTCGAATCCAGCACGGCCTCCAGGCTTCGATGCCGGGCCACCGCCGTACGCCGTCCATGGCTCAAGAGTGACAAGCCGTAATCCAATTGTTCGAGGACCCCGGCCAGCCCCAAGGCATCGACCTGGGCCGCCGCCAGCTCCAACGCCAGCGGCAAGCCGTCCAGGCGCTGGCAGATCTGTGCCAGGATCAGCCAGTCGCGGCCATGGGGCTGGAAACCCTGTTGCCGGGCGCCCACCCGCTCGATCAGCAACTGCACCGCCGGGCACGCGACGACCTGGTGCTCGGGCTCCAGGGGCGAGGCCACGGCCAAGCCCGGCAGCGGCACGATTTTTTCGCCCGGCAGGGCCAGGGGCTCGCGGCTGCTGCACAACAGCGACACCCCCGGCGCTGCCGTAGCCAGTGCCTGGGCCAATTCCCGACAGGCATCGAGCACATGCTCGCAACCGTCGAGCACCAGCAACAGGCGGCAGGACTCAAGGCACTGGCCCAAAGAACCGGACGCCAGGCCCAGCGTGCTGGCCACCCGCGCCGTCACCTGTGAGGGATCGCTGACGGCCGCCAGGTCAACGAACCAGGCCCCATCGTCAAAGTGCTCGAGCAGCAACTCCGCCACCCGCAACACCACGGTGGTCTTGCCAACCCCGCCGGGGCCACTCACGGTGGTCAGGGCTTGACGGGGCACTTGCGCCAACAGCCGTCCCAGGACTCTGTCGCGGCCGACCACCGGGCTCAAGCGCGTGGGCAGGTTGTGGCGCTCGGCCCTGGGCCTGAAAGGCGAATCAACGCCTCCTTGCACCACCAGGGGCATCGCCAGGCAATAGCCTTGTCGCGGATGGTTGAGGATATAACGAGCGCCGTCCCGCCCGTCGCCGAAGGCCCGCCGCAGCGCCGCGATGTGCACCCGCAGGTTGATGGCTTCCACGACGCTGTCAGGCCAGACGTGGGCGATGAGGGTTTGCTTGCTGACGTATTGACCGGCGTGCTCCACCAGTACCTGCAGAACATCCAGGGCCCGGCCACCCAGCGCGAGGGGTTGGCCGTCACGGGTGACCAGCCGCTGCTGGCGGTAGAAGGCGAACGGACCGAAGCTCACCGCCGGCTCACTATCGGGTTTGACGAAACTGTTCATGGGCGATCCAGCGCCGGATAACCGGTGCGGGCGTCAGCGTGCGGGTCACCGAACACGTTTGCCCTGGCTCCTGCGCATCCTTTCCAAAGGGTTCGCCGTTATCTTGGCAGGCGCAGGCTTCAGGACAATGCTGGCACTGGGAGCGCCACGGACATCACGGTGCCCTGGACGGACACCGACGCCTCAACTGAACTGCTGACGATATTGCACCGGGGTCAAGCCGAGCTTTTCACCGAACAAAAAGCGCATGTGCCGCACACTGCCGAAGCCGCTGCGAAACGCCACGGTCTTGAGCGGCAGGTCGGTGGTTTCCAGCAGATGACGCGCCCGGTCGATGCGCGCGCCCTGCAGGAACTCCATAGGCGTCATCTTCACTTCACGGGCAAAGACCCGGGCGAAATGCCGCGCGCTCATGGCGGCCAAGGCGGCCATGCGCTCAATGGTGAAAGGCTCTTCCAGATGCTCCATCACGTGGTTCTGCACCCGGGTAATGGCCGATTCCTGCGTCGACACCGCCGCCACCGAGGGGCTGAACTGCGCCTGGCCGCCCTGGCGCTTCATCACCACCAGCAGCACCTTGGCCACGTCCAACGCGACTTTGCGGCCATGGTCCTGGGCGACGATGGCCAGGGCCAGGTCGATCCCGGCGGTGACGCCGCCCGAGGTAATCAAACGCCGGTCTTGCAGGAAGATTTTGTCGGTTTCCACCAGGGCCTTGGGGAAACGTTGTATCAGCCGTTCGGTGTAATGCCAGTGGGTGGTGACGCGATAACCGTCGAGCAAGCCCGCCTCACCGAGCACGAAAGCGCCGGTGCAGATGGAACCGTAGCGCGTTGCCCGTTGCGCCGCGGCCCGCAGCCAGGTGTGCAGCCCCGGATGCCGGTCGTTATAGGCCCCCGGCCCGCCCGGCACCAGCAACACGTCATAGGCTGCCCAGGCCTGGTCGATATGGATATCGGCCTGCACCGCCACGCCGTTGGACGCTCGCAATGGCCCGCGCTCGGTTCCCAGGGTCAGCAGTTGATAACGCAGGTCCGCTTCGAGGTAACGGTTGGCGATGGAAAACACTTCGAGAGGCCCGGCCATGTCGAGCAGCAAAAAATCCGGGAACAGCACCATTGCAACGGTTTTCATTAAAAAGACGCCAAAAAAATCCAGAAACTGTAAATGCCCCCTGTGGGAGCGAGCTTGCTCGCGATAGCGTTGGACCAGCCAGCATCAAGGTAACTGGCATACCTCTATCGCGAGCAAGCTCGCTCCCACAGGTTTTGTGTAGCGTAAACGCCTCAACATTATGGCGAAGCAAAGCGACTGCTGGTGACATTTGAGCATTGTCCACCCAAAACGGACAGTCTTTCGTTTTTCACCTGCTTATTGAACATCTGGATAACCATTAACCTTCTTCTGAACCCGGCGAACGGCCCCAGCCGCCGCCCATAGACATCAGGAGAATTCATCATGCTGACCCTTCGCAAAGCTTCGGACCGCGGCATTGCCCGTCACGGCTGGCTGACCTCGTTCCACACCTTCTCGTTCGCCAGTTACCGTGACCTCAACGAACAGGGCTTCTCCGACCTGCTGGTCATCAACGACGACCGGGTCGCCGCGGCCAAGGGGTTCGGCCAGCATCCCCACCGGGACATGGAGATCTTTTCCTATGTGCTCGAAGGGGCGCTGGAACACAAGGACACCCTGGGCACGGGCTCGGTCATTCGCCCCGGTGACGTGCAGTTGATGAGCGCCGGCAGCGGTGTGGCCCACAGCGAGTTCAACCACAGTGCGGACGAGCCGGTGCACTTCCTGCAGATCTGGATCGTGCCCAACGTCAGCGGCGCCACGCCACGCTATCAACAGGAGCATTTCAGCCGTGAGCAGAAACAGGGTCGCCTGCAATTGATCATCTCCCCGGATGGCGCCGACGGCTCGCTCCAGGTGCGCCAGGATGCACGGGTCTACGCCGGGCTGTTCGATGGCGAGCAAAACGCCACCCTGACCCTCGCACCGGATCGTTATGCTTACGTGCACGTGGCCCGAGGCGCTGTCGAGCTCAACGGCGTGCAACTGCAGGAAGGCGATGGCGTGCGGGTGCGCGAGGAGCAGGTCCTGACCTTGAGTCACGGCCAGGATGCCGAGGTGCTGGTGTTCGATCTGCGGCCGCAGGAACTGCCACAGATGCCATGAAACACCCTTTAACCCCTAGGGGCTATGAAGACCTGTGGGAGCGAGCTTGCTCGCGATGGCGTCAGGTCAGCCGATAAGCATGTAGCTGACCCTCCGCTATCGCGAGCAAGCTCGCTCCCACAATGGGTTTTTAATAGTGGGTCTTTCACAACGGCGCCTCCACATTGAATGGGTGGCCGCCCCCGACACTTCACTCATTCTCCAGCGCAAACACCTCGACAATCTCATCAATCACCGCCCGCACCCGCGCGGTATGACGCAGGTCCGCATGGGTGACCAGCCAGACCTCGTAAGGCAGCGGCCGCGTGCGCTCCGGCCAGATCCTCAGCAACCCGTCACGCTCCCCCATGTACAGCGGGATTTCCCCGACACCGATGCCCGCGGCAATCGACCGGCGCACCAACAGGCTCGAACTCAGGCTGGCCACGATCCGCCCGCGATTGATCGGCTCCGAGACCAGGGTGAAAATCCTTGCTGCCCTGCCAGTACGGCTGATAAACCACCAGGTCATGCCCGTCGAACTCGCTGCCGGGCGACGGTACGCCACGGGCATCGACATAGGCTTGGGACGCAAACAATCCGACCGGCCAACGGGCGATTCGCCGAGCGATCAGGTCGGGGTTGTCGGGCCGGGTGTTACGCACGGCGATGTCCGTTTCGCGCTTGACCAGGCTGAGGATCTGCGTGGACGCATCCAGTTGCACGCGCACGTCGGGGTGGCGCCCATGCAGGCTGGCAATGGCCGGAATCAGGAAGTCGATGGCCAATGAGTCGGTGGTGGCGACCCGGACATTGCCGATCAGGCGATCATCCAGGCCCTGTATCCGGCGCTCCAGCTCCAGCGCCGAATGCTCCATCTTCTCCACCGCCTCGAGCGCCGCCTCGCCGACGGCCGTCAATGCGTAGCCGTCGGAGGTTCGCAGGAACAACGCGGCATCCAGGGACCTCTCCAGCGCCGTGACGCGCCGCCCCACCGTCGCCTGATCCACCCCCAGTACCCGCGCTGCACCGCGCAAGGTCGACGCTCGGCAGACGGCCAGAAACACCCGCGCATCATCCCAATTCATTCGCCCTCCACTGATGCATACATGCATCACTATGACGCTAAATCGCTGCACAAACGCAGCAACGATAGCCGATATGCTGGGCGCAATAAACCTTTCACAGGATCGCTGTCATGACCCCTTCATCCGCTGCGCTCGACTCACCTCCCACAGGCATCTGGCTGCCCATCTTCGCCGGCCTTTGCGCCAGCCTCGTCAGCATCGGCCTGGCACGTTTCGCCTATACGCCACTGATCCCGGCATTGATCGAGGCTCGTTGGTTTTCTGCCAACGACGTGGTCTACCTGGGGGCGGCGAACCTGGTCGGTTATCTGATCGGCGCCCTGCTCGGCCGTCCCATGGCCCACCGACTGGGCAACAGGAACGCGTTGCGGCTAATGATGCTCGTGGTGACCGGCGCATTTTTCGCCTGTGCCTTCCCGGTGTCGGTGACCTGGTATTTCGCCTGGCGGCTGCTGTCGGGGATCGCCGGCGGCGCGATCATGGTGCTGGTGGCGGCGACTGTATTGCCCCATGTACCGGCGGCACGCAGAGGTTTGGCCAGTGGCGCGATTTTCCTGGGCATCGGCCTTGGCATCGCCGGTTCAGGAACGATTGTGCCGCCGCTGTTGAGCCTGGGCCTGTCATCCACCTGGCTGGGGCTTGGCGCCCTGTCGCTGGCATTGACCGGGTTGAGCTGGTTTGGCTGGCCCCGGGACACGGTGCAGGTGACAACCAGCGCTGCGCCCGACGAGCCCATGCCCCCCGCGGTTCTCCAGTTGTTCGCCCAGTATGCGTTCATGGCCGCCGGGCTCGTGCCTGCGATGGTCTTTTTGGTCGACTACGTGGCGCGCGGCCTCGGTGCCGGGGCGCATGTCGGGGCCATGGTCTGGGTGATGTATGGCCTCGGAGCGATTATCGGGCCGGTGAGCTATGGTTTTCTCGCTGATCACCTCGGCGCGCGCAAGAGCATTCGACTGGTCCTGGCCGTGCAAGCGATTGCCCTCGGCTTGCTGGCGATTTCACACACCTTCATGACACTGGCCCTGCTGGCCGTGATCATCGGCTCATTTCCACCGGGCATCGTGCCCTTGGCGCTGGCCCGGGTGCATGAACTGGTGCCCAACCATCATCGCCAACAACTGGCCTGGAGCCGGGCCACTGTTTCGTTCGCCACCTTCCAGGCGGTGGCCGGGTTTGCCTACTCGGCCCTGTTCAATGCCAGTGGCGGACACCACGCGTCGCTTTTCCTGATCTCCGCCGGAGCGATTCTTTTTGCGTTGATGCTCGATTTTATTTCGTGGCGGAAAAACGCCCGAAAGTCCTGAAGTCATGATTCTCGAAGCACCTCAGACGAAAAACATCTAAAAAAAGTCAGGCGATCGGGCGATTTCAAGCTTTGATCTAATGGAGCTGCGGCGCGTCTCGAAGTGAGGCTCACAGTCATCTGAATGCGTTTGTCTGTTGCCGCGTGCAAGGGGAACCTATAAAGTTCCCGAAATGATTCATTTTATGACAAACGGTCATTGATGGCGCTCCGGCGCAAATTGACCTAACGCCTGAGCCTAGGCAAAATGATTTCACTTTGCCACCGATTCTCTCCTGACTTGCTTATTCACGGAAGAAAGCATGAAAACCGTCCTATGCCTTGCTTTACTCTCGATTGCGTGCAGTGCAACTGCGGACGTCCAGAACATTAAATATATGTATGATGATTCGGATGCCGTGTACTCCATCATCTCGTCTGTCGACAGCGGTTCAGCCATCCAGGCCACCGTACGGAGATCGGGGGCTTACTTCACCAACTACACGAAACTGGAACTCGACTGCGCCAGCCGCAATGTACGGCACATGGGGATGTACAACAGCCTCGCAGCGCTGGAAAAAGCCCAGTTCGACCAGATGCAAGAGCGAATCATCGACGGCTCGATAGCCGATGAAGTAGGTAAGGTGCTGTGCAAGAACACGACCTTGACCGCTTCGCAAGCAACTCCGCAAACCGAAGACCTGCCCACCGAAACAAAAACCGGCGATAAAAGCTGATTTGTGTCCGTGTCGCGGGAGCTTGCTCCCGCTGAGCTGCGCAGCCCTCCCGGCTCCAAAAACTCACTTCCTGATCCGGCAGCGGCTTTAGCGCAAGGCTTGTTTGCGCTCTGATTTCGAACGGTAGCTGCCAGGCGGCACACCAAAGAAATCCCGGAAACGACGCTGGAAGTGCGGCGAACTGACAAAGCCTGTCGCCACGGCGATTTCGGTCACGGACCGATTGGTTTGCTGGATGAGTTGGCGGGCCCGCGTCAGGCGCAGCTCCAGGTAATAGCGCGTGGGGGTCGCGCCGAGAAAACTGCAGAACCTTCGTTCCAACTGGCGCTTGGAAATCTTCACGCACGCCGCCAGCTCATCGATGGTCAAGGGTTCCTCTACGTTCTGCCACATCAGCTCCAACGCCAACTTGAGGCTTTCCGGCAGCGTCGGGTCGGTCTCGACGAAAACCGGCGGCAAGTCCGTCGCATCGTCGCCTGACTCATCACAACGCAGAATTTCCTCGATGGCCCCCACCAGCGCCGCTCCACCCGTCTGGCGAATCAACTGGAGCATCATGCGCAACGAACTGTTGGCGCCCGCGCAACTGACCCGCTCCCGATCAACCACATAGGCCCGACTGGACACCTTCACATGGGGAAACACCTCCGCCATCATGGCGCGGCTTTCCGGATGGACAGCGCATTCGAAGCCATCCAGCAGATTGGCATCGGCAACAAAAAAGGCACCGTTCCACAATCCGCCCAGGATCGCCCCGGACGCCGCATTGGCGCGCAGCTTGCGGCGCAGCAAGGGGTGGCCTTGCAGTTTCACGCGAAAGCCCCCGGCGACGATCAACACGTCCTGGTTTTCCGGCATCTGCGCCAGTTCGATGTCCGTCGAGATGACAATGCCCAGGTCGCTCGTCACCTGCCCGCCAGATACCCCCACCGTCAGCACCTCGTAGAGGGGCCTGTCGCTCATCAGGTTGGCGGTCACCAGCGCATCCACCGCACCGGTGAAGGACATCATCGAGAAGTTGTCCATCAATACAAACGCGACGCGGATCGGCGCCTGGCTGGCGGGCGCCGCGCCGAGCGGGCGATAAGCCATGTTCTTGTTTTTGAGTACGCTCTCGAATGCGCTTGGCATAGGGCCTCGTTAATACATTAAAGACGATGAGGATTTGCTGCACGTGGGTGCCCTGAACCCCTGGGCGAAGGCGCAGGGCAAACCACGCTATCTTCCAGACTAGTCAAGCCGGCTGCTATCGCGCCTGCGCCGTCTACCGATCGTCCCGCGCCAAAATGGCAAGCCTCAAGTGCCTACGACTTTGGTCGATACACTGGCAGT
Source organism: Pseudomonas sp. FSO-7 (assembly GCF_059579345.1). NCBI lineage: Bacteria > Pseudomonadati > Pseudomonadota > Gammaproteobacteria > Pseudomonadales > Pseudomonadaceae > Pseudomonas > Pseudomonas sp. FSO-7. Next base: position 4,369,269 of record NZ_CM184193.1, read on the forward strand.
AGGCATGGGCGCTTTTCCCTTCCAGAGACTCGCAACGCCAACCACTGCTGTTTCCGCCGCTCCAACACTTAAAATATTCCGCGGGAGAAGTCATGAATATCAAACAGAAGCTGACATGGGCGTTCGCGGCCATCGCCTGCCTTCCGGTTATCCTGGTGGCGGTGCTTGTCGTGCTGAACCTGCGCGACGCCGCAAAAGCCAACTTCCTGGACAGCAGCGGCCGTGAAATCCGCCAGATCGACAACGGCATGAAGCAGTTCTTCGACGGTATCAGCCAGAACGTCGAATTCTTCGCCAAGGACCCTCGGATCGTCGCAGCCAAGGATCTGAAAAACTACTCGGGTGCCGACGCCGCACAAATTCCTCTTCCTGAGAGCAACAAACAGCTTTTGGAGATCTTCGACAGATTCGCCAAGAGCCATCCGACCACCGCCTATCTTTCCGTAGGCCTGGCCGACGGCGGCTATGCCAGTTGGCCGGACGACCCGAAAATCTCCAACTACGACCCACGGGTGCGTCCATGGTACAAGGCCGCCATCGCCGCGCCGGGCACCACCGTGCGCACAGACGCGTATTACTGGGCGCCAGATGATGTGTCACTGATCGGCATCGTGCATACGGTTTCAGACGCCGCCGGCAAACTGGTGGGTGTGGTCGGCCTGGACGTGTCGCTCAAACAACTGACCGAACTGGTCAAGAACATCAAGCTGGGCGAGAGCGGCTACCTGATGCTGGTGGAAGCCAACGGCAACGTCCTGGTGGACGCCGCCGATGCCAAGCACAACTTCAAACCGCTGGCCGACCTGGGCCCCAACTATGCCGAGCTGGCCAAAAGCAGCGATGGCGTGACCCAAATCGAGATCGACGGCGTGCCCTACATGGCCAACGTGGTCAGTTCCAAAGGGTTGGGCTGGCGCTTCATCGGCCTGATCAAGCGCGATGAAGTGATGGCCGAGGCCTCGAGTCTGACTTGGCTGATCGCCGCCATCGCCGCCGCGCTGGCCGTGGTCTTCGCCGTGGTCGGCGCCAGTTTCGCCAGCGTCATCGTGCGGCCGATCCGCGGTGTTGCCAACGGCCTGCAGGAAATCGCCGAAGGTGAAGGCGACCTCACCCGCAAACTCTCGGTGCAAGGCAAGGACGAAACGGCCACCCTGGCGGGCTGGTTCAACCAGTTCCTGGGCATGATCGCGCAACTGATGCAGCGCATCGGCAGCGCCTCTTCCGACCTGCAAACCGCCGCGGCCGATACCAGCCACGTGGCCCAGAACATGAACGATGCAGCCGGGCGCCAGCGTCAGGCCGTGGAGTTGGTGAGCACCGCGTTCAACGAAATGGTCGCCACCGCCAACGAAGTGGCCCGCTCGTGCAGCCAGGCCGCCTCCAGTGCGGACGAAGGTTATCGCGACGTACACGACGGCCAGCATCACATCGGCGAAGCCACGGGCAGCGTGCTGAAACTGAGCGAGGACCTGCAGAAGTCGACCCAGACCATGCAAGCGTTGGAGCAGGACAGCAAGAACATCAACACCATCCTCGACACCATTCGCTCGATTGCCGAACAGACCAACCTGCTGGCTCTCAACGCCGCTATCGAAGCCGCGCGCGCCGGCGATCAGGGTCGTGGGTTCGCCGTGGTAGCCGACGAAGTCCGGGCTCTGGCCCGCCGCACCGCCGATTCTACCGGTGAGATCGACAGCCTGCTGGGCAACCTCGCGCGGCGCACCCAGGAAGTCACCCAGCAGATGCAAAGCAGCCTGCAGGTGTCGCAAACCAGCGTGGAACGCATCCAACAGGCCCGCGACAGTTTCGACAAGATCCGCATCTCGGTGGACTCGATCCGCGACCAGAACACCCAGATCGCCACGGCCGCAGAGGAACAGCACCAGGTGGCCGAAGACATCAACCGGCACATCGCGCAGATCCATACCGACGCACAATTGGTCGAGGAATTCGCCCATTCGGCGCAGACCGGTTCGGGGCGCTTGACCGATATTTCCGGGCAGCTCAAAGGACTGGTGGGGCGGTTCAAGTTCTAGATGATTTGGGGTGATGAGCCAGGGACGGCTCGCCGCTCAGGACGCCACGAACGAAAAGCCGCAACGGGTCGCACTGCGCTCATATTCCAGAACACACGCATAGTCAGCCTCACTGGCCGGCAGCACTTCCCTGATAGCCAGCGTTCGAGAAACCTCAGGCAGTTGGCTCAAGGCTTCATTCATTGCGTTCCTGATTGAATCTGCATCCGCGGCCGTTCGACGCATCGAGGTTATGTAAGGCAGACAGGGACTGCGCGCACTTCGCGCCAGGATCCTCAGGCCTTCGATCTCGTCACTGTTATCTCTCGCAAGATAGTCGTAGGTGACGCTGTCGATAGAAGCCAAATCACCGTCGCGATCTTTCAGCCTTCGCATGCTCTCTCTGTGCGATCCGGTGAAGGTTAGTCTTGAGAAAAAACCACGGTCACTGATCCCGGCAAGCGTATGGCGCAATAGATTCATTCCTGAATTGGAATCCTGGGCGTTGATCAGCCCATGACTGCCCTGGAAACCCGCCAGATCCGTCACGGCCGAATCAGCTCTACAAAGCAGCAAACTGCAATGGTCACCGCCCGAGCTATGGGCAAGCTCATAACTCGGGCGCCCGATCAGCCTCACCTTTCCCCGCAGCGAAGTGACTAACGGATAGCCACAGGTCTGGGACAACAAGAGGTCTGGAGAAAGCCAATGGGACGTTGGATCAACCATTTGCTCTTGCTCGCGGTGCTCGCCCAAAATCGCCAGGACGCGTTGGAGCCAGGCTTCCTGTGCCTGTAAAACCCTGGCGGGAGCGAGGTACATGGAGAAATCGCTGGTCATATGAAATCCAATTAAAGGACTGTTATTGAGGCTTGGCGCTGATCACAGCAGGAAGCTGTTAGCCGGCTTTTTCAAGCCCAAGCGATCCCTGAGCGTCCCGGGTTCATATTCCTTGCGGAAAACCCCTTTGGCTTGCAGCAAAGGCACCACGCCACCCGTGAATGTTTCGAAGTCGGTCGGCAAGAACGGAAACATGAGGTTGTAGCCATCGACAGCGTTCGACTCGTATAACGCTGAAAGCCTATCGGCTATATGCTCCGCCGTTCCGATCAGTAGCCAGGTACTGGAACTCTTGACCAACCGGCGCCCTATTTCGCGGATAGACAAGGAAGGATCGTACTTCTTGAGCAGGGCCAGCTCAGTTCGAATGCCATCAAATTCAGACTCATCCGGCAACGCTGGCAATGGGCCGTCCGGCGATAGCCCTGTCAAGTCGAGACGGGTGTAGCTGGAGACCAGATCAATCGCCACGGCATCGATAATGAGGCTGTCCTCCAGTTGCTGACGTCGCTCCTCCTCAGTCTCATCCTTTAGAACCACCGGAAGCACACCGGTAATGATTTTCAGATCACTGGAATGCCTGCCCTTCAACTCGAGTCGGCGATTCAAATCGGCCCTATACGCCAGTCCTTCTTCGACCGTATTGATGAAACAGAAATGCACGTCCGCGTGGGCCGCGGCCAGGTTCCTGCCCGCTTCGGAAGACCCCGCCTGGGCAAGAACGGGATGCCCTTGAGGTGGACGCGGCACATTAAGCGGGCCACGCACGCTGAAATGTGCCCCTTTGTGATTGATCGGGTGAATTTTCGATGGATCGGCAAAATCGCCGGTGCCCTTGTCAAACTCAAGCGCGCCGTCCTCCCAGGAATCCCAAAGCTGTTTGACGACACGAATGAACTCATCGGCCCGCAGATAACGATCGCCGTGTTTCGTCACGCCTGACAATCCGAAATTCGAAGCCTCCTCTTCCAGCCAGGAAGTCACGATATTCCAGCTGGCTCGCCCTGCGCTGAGGTAGTCCAGCGATGCAAAATACCGCGAGAGGTTGAAGGGTTCGTTATAGGACGTTGAAGCGGTGCCCATCAGCCCGATGTGTTCGGTCACTGCAGCCAGTGCGGACAAGAGCGTAATGGGTTCAAGCCGGGCATTGGCATAGTGCCTCAACCCGCTGGCCACGGAATCCCAGACCGCCACGTGATCGGCGACAAAAACTGCGTCAAACTTCGCCGCCTCGGCCGCCTGCACCAGTTTTACGTAGTAACCCAACGTCAGTATTTCCCCGGTCGGCGACAGCCGGTGGCGCCAGGAAAAACGATGGTCCCCTTGGGGGTTAAAAAAGAACAAATTCAAAATCATACTTTTATTGGACATGACGCCTCCGCGACCTTACCGACATCGCATTCATTTTCAGTGGGTCGTCTTGACGGTATTTTCGGCGACCCATTGCGCCGCGACTTTTGCTGGATCCTTGTGATCGATATCAACAAGACGATTGAGCTGCTTGAGGTCGTCATCGGTCAGTTTTGCGGAAACTTCGTTGAGCACCTTGGTGACTTCCGGGGTGAGCAACGCCTTGCGTCCCAGTGGCGTGATGTTTTGCAGGGGTTGTTGATGCTTGTCGTCCTCGAGCACAACCCAAGGTTCTTTCGCCAGGATGCCTTGCGTGGAGACGACCGTGGCGACGTCGATAGCGCCTGAATTCAACGCCAGCCGTGACAAGGGCCCGCCCATGTCCAGGGATTTGACGCTCTTGAAATTGATGCCGTAGACCGCCTTCAACCCAGGCAGGCCCAATGCAGAAGTGACGACTTCCGGTGGCCCACCCAACGTCAAATCAGCTGAGACAGGCGCCAGGTCGGACAAGGTGTGCAAGTTGTACTTTTCCGCGGTTTTTTTAGTGACGGCCCAAGCGGTAATAGAGCCCGCGGCGGAAGGCTCAAGCAACTGCAGGTCCGCTGGTAACTTCTGTTGCAAGGCGCTGACGATCTCCTTTTGGCTGGTCAGGGCGGTCTTGTCGTCATAAAAGCTCAGCAGTGATCCTATGTATTCGGGTACAACGTCGACATCCCCATTTTCCAAGGCCTTGGCGATGATCTGGCGATTCCCCAGATTTAACCGGGTCTTGACCTCAATCCCTTCATTTTTCAGGGCTGACGCATAAATGTTTGCGAGAATGGTCTGCTCGGAAAAATTGGCGCCTCCTATGGTGATGGATTGAGCACTGGCAAACGTGCTCCCCACCAGCAGACCTAATCCCAGCAACAGTGAAACCGAGTGCGTTGACCGAGCCTTGAAACGTTGTTTATTTTTCATTTGGTTTGCACCTCTGCAGAATTAATACGCACTTTCAAATACCCCTGATCACGTCACGTTCAGCTCAACATCGCCTGCTCGCCACTTTCGAACCATGAAGGTTTCAATCATTGAACATACCCACTCGCTGACAATCGCAAGTGCCGACACCACCAATGCACCGCCAATAATTTGCGGTGTATCGTTGCGACCCAGTCCGTCGATGAGAAATCTGCCCAGCCCACCGAATCCCGCGTAGGCGGCGATAGTTGCCGTTGCAATAAGTTGCACCAAAGCCGATCTGAAACCCGAAAAAATCAGCGGAAAGGCCAAAGGCAGCTCAAGCTGAATAAATGTCTGCCCTCTACGCATCCCCATGGATGTGGCCGCACTTTTCAACGACGAATCCACCTGATCGATGCCGACATAGGTGTTGGTTAATATCGGCGGTATGCTCATGACAACCAACGCGATAATGACCGTGCTGGTTTCATAGCCAATCACCATGATTGCCAGTATCACAATGCCGAGAGAAGGCAATGCGCGGCCAAGATTGAACACCCCTATCGCCAGGTTTGCACCTTTGCGGTAGTTGGCCATGAGTACGCCGAGCGGCAGCGCTATCGCACAAGCAATAGCAATGCTTAAAGACACATAATAGATATGCTCTGCCAGCCGAGTCAGTATCCCGTTTTCACCCAACCAATTTTCAGGAAGAGAAAACCAACGGTAGACACCTGCGATCATGTTCATTAGCGCACCCAAGGGACCAACCATTGATTGATTGAATAAAACAGAAAATCAAAACACAGCGCCAACCCCACCGTCAGAACCAAGCTGACCACCACAGGCGTAGTGAAACTTTGAGCCAACCCGGTAATGAACAACTGCCCCAGCCCACCTTGACCAATTAACGCAGTAACAGTCACCAACCCGACCAAAGTAACTGATGTCGTTCGCAGCCCAGCCAATAACGAAGGTAGCGCCAGTGGAAGTTCAACACCCAGGAATCTCTGCATGCGCGTATACCCCAGCGCACGGGCTTCCTCCAGGACGTCCGGGGGATTACTGGCAAGCCCCGCCAAGGTGTTCTGTAAAATAATCAGCAAGGAATACAGACTCAGCCCAATAACCGATGTGGCCTTGGACAAACCGGTAAAAGGCATTATCAAAATAAACAGTGCCAGGGAAGGAAGGGTGAACAATATCCCGCTGACATAAATCATGGGCCGAGCCAAGACAGGCTTCCACAGTGTCAAGAGCACCATGGCGCCCGCCACCAGCGTGCCTATACAAAGGCCCAGTGTGACCAACTGAATGTGATCCAATAACAACTGAACAATCGCTTGCCAATTATCGACAATCCACGCCCCATCCATCATTGCAGGCTTCCAGGTCGGGATCCGCTCAAGGCGTTATAAAGAGACTCAATCGAGATGCGACCTTCGTAACCTCCCGCCTCATCCACCCGCACTACAACTCCGTTTGGGGCACTGAGGATTTTCACCAATGCGTGATGCAATGAGTCATTTATCGTAACGGTTGCCAGTTCTGGAGCGGGTACCGTTGATTCACTGTCCATTTCCGCCGGAAGATCGGCGACTTTCATCAGCGTCAGTCTTTTCAATAAAGGGTCTTTCCCAATAAACCCCTTCACGAATTCGCTAGCAGGATGGGCCAGGATATTGTGAGGAGTGTCGAACTGAACAAGCCTCCCTTCCCCCTCAAATATCGCAATCCGGTCGCCGACCTTGATCGCCTCCTCCATGTCATGCGTGACCAGAATGATGGTCTTGTGCAAACGCCGCTGGAGCCCCACCAGCTCATCCTGCAAATCGCTCGCGTATCACTGGATCCAGCGCGGCAAAGGGCTCATCCATCAAGACAACGGGCGGGTCGGAGGCCAGCGCCCGCGCCAGCGCGACACGGCTTTGCTGCCCGCCCGATAACTGGTTGGGGTATCGATCGAGAAATTCCGGCTGAAGTCCGACCAGGGAAATGAGCTCGCTCACGCGCTGGCGGATTTCAGGCTTGCCCCAGCCCAAGAGCCGCGGTACAGCGCCGATATTTTCTGCAACGGTTTGATGAGGAAATAAGGCAGAACTCTGCATCATGAAACCAATGCCACGGCGTAACGTAACGACGTCAAGCTCATCGGTCGCGACCCCATTTACACAGATGCGGCCACTGTCCTGGGTATCCAGCCTATTGATCATTCGCAAAATGGTGGTTTTGCCGCAACCGCTTGGCCCGACAAATACGCAGATCTCACCCTCCCGGACATGAAGCGTCAAATCGCTCACGGCCATTCGCGGGCTGCCTTTATGAGTTTTCTTGATGGCTTCAAAACGTATCATTTTCCGACGCCCAGATTAGCTTTCATTTTTTATTGCTCGGCAGGATGGCGCGGACAATCCACTGGATTGAGCAGATGCCTATGCAATAACTGGAAGTAGCCATGAATGACATAGCCATTGTTTCGAGCAATCCATTGCTCCCGCCTGGCCCTATACACCTGGGGCAAGTAAAACCAGGGCAGACCGGGAAGATCGTGATGAACCAAGTGAAGGTTGAGGTTCAGAAAGAGCCAACTCAAAGGCCCTGACGATTCATTGATCACCGTGCGGTGTTCGGGAAGCGCTGAGGGCCGATGCTCGTAAAACGACCTGATCATTGCAATGGATAACGCTGGAAGCGAAACAAAGAAGATGTACTGGATCGCACTGATCGCGCTGTATTGCTCAACCAACCCCAGCAACACAGCGACACTTAACAGGTGAGCGGCCCACATCCGCCAATGGCTTCGCCCCGTATGAAACAGGCCCTTTATCTCGGCGCCGACAAGTGAAATAACTGCCAACGGAGCGCCGATGATCAAGCGCCCGCCCAAGGTCTTATTTACCCATAGCAACACTCTCATATAACCAGGTGACTGCAGCCAAAAGGCACGTGTGACATAACGACTTTCTGGATCTTGACCAGGCACAGTCAGCACCTCGTCGTTGTGATGTGCCAAGTGCGTGTCCCGATAGATGTCGTAGGGATACCACACGGCAAACGGCAGGAACCCCAGGGCTTTATTTATGACAGGCCAACGGGTTGGGTGACCGTGAATAAGCTCATGCTGAATCGACATCCAGAGCACGACCAGTGGAACCAGCAAGGCAATGGTGAACACTTCACCCAGTGCCTCCCCATAAAAAACAACAAAAGCCCAGGCCAGATAGAAGCCGACCAACAAAAGCCAGGTTGGCCATTGCGTTTGATTGGTTAATGTCGTGCTCAGCTTAACGATTTCAGCTCGATGAGCTTCATCCAAATAGTTTGGCATTGTTGTAAATCGCGATAGATATTGCTCTGAACAGCGTCCAATCGCTCACGCTTCAAGTTGCAACCCCTGGAATCGGGTATTACCTGAAGAGGGCTGGTTGGACTAACGGTATGAAGTGCCCAACAGCGGTGATTCACATGGCGTAGAGGAGAAACGCCAAACCTTCGCTGATTGCACTGCAGGCTTCACTGTTGGCCTGACACGGGAGAGGTTTGCCGGTCACGAATGGAACGGCATTGGAGGCACGAGGACTAAGGCGGATATTGCCGGAGTAAGAAATCACTGCATGGGCCCCGTCATACGACAAAGCCTCAAGACTGATTTGGAAGATTCGGGCGCCGGACATAGTCGTACCATAAGAATAGGATTGAACATATCCGGCGGTCCGGTAGCGTCAACTTAGCATGCCAACTAATTCGATCAAGGAATATATTCTATTATGCTTATTCCTCAATCGAATAATATCGAACAGGATCCCTACCCTTTCGCCTTGATCGCATACAGGCCACCGGCAATCACCATGCAGGCCCCCACGACGGTCCATGTGTCAGGAAGCTCGCCAAACACGAACAGGCCGATCAACGTGGCAAACACCAGAAGCGTGTAGTTGAACGGCTGGAGCGTGGCCGCTGTGGCGTATCTGAGCGCCTGAAGCAGTAGAAGCTGGGCCACCATGCCCAGGGTTGAAAGTACCCCGATCAAGATCCATTGCCTCGGGCTCGGGGAAACCCATCCTGGCAGGCCTGATAACGTGATGGCCATCGCGCCGAAGAATCCCATGTAAAGCATGTTGGTGGCGAACGAATCGGCTTGGCTGATCCGACGTGTCAATACGCTGAAGACAGCGAACCCCAGGGCCGACACCAGAGGGATCAGAGCGGCAAGCTCGAAAACACCGGTGCCTGGTCGAAGGATCACCGCCGTGCCCATGAACCCTATGGCGGCGGCAATCCATCGACGAACCCCAACGTATTCACCCAGGAATGCCCCAGCCAACGCCAGAGTCATCAGCGGAAACACTGCATACAGGGCGTGCATTTCAGCCATCCCCAGGTAACGCAGCCCCAATCCAAACAAGGCGCTTTCACCTACTCCGATCAGCGCACGGACGATCTGGAGAAAAGGGTGGTGGCTTCGACAGGCCAGCCACAGGTGTCCGCGGTAAAGGCTATAACCGATAGCAAATGCAAGGAATACCCAATAGCGCAGCATGACCAGCTGTGCGACCGGAAGATCCTTGACCAGCACCTTGGTGATTCCGTCCTGGCTTGCAAAGAGCAGCATGGAAAGAAGACACAAGACGATACCTAGTTCAGGCCGCGGGACATTCTGATCACGCACAGTGCGCATTACCCTTGGCCGACATCGGGGTTGTAATCTTTAAACCGGCCGTTATCTTTGCGCCGTCGTGCAATGCTATGGCGCACAGCATCTCTTTCCAGCGCCTCGACCGCCACAAGCACTTCAACACCGGCCCCTGCTTCTACTTTTTCAATGAAATTCAAAATCGCCTTTTTCATGAACCAGTGCGAGGTGCGATCCAACTTTGCCGCCGCCGATTTCAGCCTGGCGCGCGTTTCCTCATCCAATTTAATCCCCAGTGTTGTTACCGACATAGCGCTGCCTCTGAATGAATCAAGCCCCATAACGCCAGAAGTGGAACATCCATCGACTTCATTGCATGGACACAGGACGGCGGGTTGAAAACGACACCCCCTGCCCCGGGGCTCCACCACCCCACATCCTCCCGGTACCATTCCCCCGGCGACAGAACGAGATAGAACTCGGCAGGCGGGTGTTGGTGATAGGGGTAGCAGGTCTCGGGCATCATGAGCGCCAATCCCAAGGTCAAGGTGGAACATTCAAATAGCCCTCCGGGACCTGCGACCATCCCGTGACGATGCCGCTCCACGAAAGCGCTGTCCTGGCCAGCGCTGGCTTGGCGGTTTACCCAGGTGAGATGGGGCAAGAGCGCGCTTAATGCATCCAGTATCGACACCAGATGCTGGTGAGTTCTAGGGACCGCATTGAGTGCCAGGGACAAACTGGGGCACAGGGAATCTGGTAACGCACGTGGCGCTTCCAAAGTTTGTTTCAAAGTCCACTGGGCAGTATCCAGGACACTCGCATGCCCCTGTATCGAATCCGGCGCGCCACTGCGAACCCGACTCAACAGAACCGCATGAAGTGAACGCTGAAGTGACTGCCCGCTGGCAATCACATCCTGTCTCAACGATAAGTGCTCGGTACTGTTTATCATCGGTTTCGAATCCATCCTGAGCCGGACTGCATTAGCTTAGGCAGCCCAAACCTGGGCCGTCGTTTGAGGGTAATGCTTTACGCCCATCGATACAGCCGGAACCCTTGACGCCTGGCCAAGGGCACCGGACAGCAACACAGCTGTTGGATTACTGGGACGGTGTCGCGGAAGCGGTCTGGCTGCCGAACATCGCCTCGAAACGAGGCTTGTTGGCAGCGTAGTACTCTGCAACGACCTTGTCTGCCGAGCTGTCGCGGGCGGTGGCCATCAATGTCTCAAGGTCGGCTTTAGGAATCTTGAAGTTGGCGAAGAACCGGGCGACGTCGGGATGTTCGGCGCTGAAGCCTTTGCGGGCAACCGCGTGAATTTGCTCGGCGCCGCCGAAAATCTGCTTCGGATCATCCAGGTAACGCAATGGCCACTTGGCAAACATCCAGTGTGGGCTCCAGGCGTTGATCAACGACCATTTGTCACGCTTGAGGTTGCGATCCAACTCGCTCAGCATTCCAGACTCTGAAGAAGCGACCATCTTGTAACCATCGAGTTTATATTCCTTGATGGCCTTCTCCGTGAGTTTGTATTGGCCGTTACCCACCTCCGAAGTCAGGATCTTGCCGCCGAGTTTCTCCCGCACTTCTGGCTTATTAAGATCTTCGACGCTGGCAATCTCGCTGATTGGGATAGACGTGGGCACCGCCATGCCAATCCGGCCCTCATACAGCACACCGAGGTCTTCGAGTTTGTCTTTGTATTTGTCATAGAACGACTTGTGAGTGCTCGGCAACCAGACCATCGGGATCAGGTCGATATTGCCGTTGGCCAGGGCCTGGAACTGAATGCCGATATCGGCGAGCACCAGTTTTACAGGTTGCTTCAGGTGATCGCGCAGTGCCGTGTCTGCCAGCTTTACAGCGATTTCCGTATCCGACCAATTCACCCATCCAATACGGATAGGCGGGGGTTCCTCGGCCTGGGCTATCAGGCTACCGGCGGCCATCGCCAAACCTGCAAGCCAGCCGATAAAAGCTTTACTGGATAACGTCATCATGGTGCATCTCCGCGTACTGTATTAATAGTTATTGGCAGGGCAGCAGAAGAATTAACGTCCCTCGTAAAAGCAAAACACATCGTGCTCTCAAGGGTTTTTATGTGAGGCATGGACAGCTTTTAGTCATGCGATTTATTCAGGTCGGCCGGCCCTCCTCCGCCGTTTTGGCGAAGCGCTATGTGTCCATGGATCGATGCCTTGGATGACCGACCGCACGAACCGATCACCCCTGTTTCGGCTGGATGTTAATCCTGGTTTTTCCACCACGCAAGAAAAATGTACACCTGTGTCCCAATCGTTGACACACATGAACATTAGACCTACCGTTATGTCAAAACCAAGCCTGATGTTCTGTTTCCGGAGCGCAACACCATGTCCAGCGATCCTCTTCTGCAGCCCTATAAGATCAAACACCTGACCCTCAAGAACCGGATCATGACCACCTCCCATGAGCCCGCGTATCCCGTCGACGGCATGCCGAAGGATCTGTACCGGGCTTATCACGTTGAACGGGCGAAAGCCGGTGTGGCGCTGACCATGACGGCGGGTTCCGCCGCCGTTTCCCGGGACAGCCCGCCGGTGTTCAACAACGTGCTGGCGTACAAGGACGAAGTGGTCAAATGGATGAAGGACCTGACCGACGAGTGCCACGAACACGGCACGGCGGTGATGATCCAACTGACCCACCTGGGGCGGCGCACGCGCTGGGACAAGGCCGACTGGCTGCCGGTCGTATCGCCCTCTCATCGCCGTGAAGCGTCCCACCGGGCCTTCCCGAAGAAGCTGGAAGACTGGGACATCGACCGGATCATCAAGGATTACGTGGACGCCGCCGAACGCATGAAGGCCGCCGGTCTCGATGGCTTGGAACTGCAGGCCTACGGGCACCTCATGGATCAGTTCTGGTCGCCACTGACCAACGAGCTCGACGGGCCCTACGGTGGTTCGCTGGAAAACCGGATGCGCTTCACTTTTGATGTGTTACGCGGCATCCGCCAGCGTTGTGGCGAAGACTTCCTGCTCGGGGTGCGCTACACCGGCGATGAAGACCTGCCCGGCGGTTTCGGTGCCAGCGACGGCCTCCAGATCTCCCACCTGCTCAAGGACAGTGGGCTGGTGGACTTCCTCAACGTCGTGCGCGGGCACATCGATACCGATGCAGGCCTCACCGACGTGATTCCGATCCAGGGCATGCGCAACTCGCCGCACCTGGATTTTGCCGGCGAGATCCGCTCGGCCACCGGCTTCCCGACGTTCCATGCGGCCAAGATCCCGGACGTCGCCACGGCGCGGCACGCCATCGCCTCGGGCAAGGTGGACATGATCGGCATGACCCGGGCGCACATGACCGACCCGCACATCGTGCGCAAGATCATCGAGAAGCGTGAAGAAGAGATCCGCCCCTGCGTCGGCGCCAACTATTGCCTGGACCGTATCTACCAGGGCGGCGCCGCGTATTGCATCCACAACGCCGCCACCGGCCGCGAAACCACCATGCCCCACGAAATCCCCAAGGCGTCGGTCAAGCGCAAAGTGGTGGTGATCGGCACCGGCCCGGCGGGCCTGGAAGCGGCGCGGGTGGCCGGCGAACGTGGCCACGACGTCACGGTATTCGAAGTGGCGGATCAGCCCGGTGGACAAATCCGCTTGACTGCGCAGAGCGAACGGCGGCGCGAGATGATCAGCATCATCGATTGGCGCATGGCGCAATGCGAACGGCTGGGGGTGAAGTTCCAGTTCAACACCTGGGCCGAAGCCGAGACCGTGATGGCCGAGGCGCCGGACGTGGTGATCGTCGCCACGGGCGGCTTGCCACATACCGAGGTGCTCAAGCACGGCAATGAACTGGTGGTGTCGACCTGGGACATCATTTCCGGCGACGTCAAGCCCGGCCAGAACGTGCTGATCTTCGACGACGCGGGCGACCACGCGGCGCTACAAGCGGCCGAGTTCATCGCCAACAGCGGTGCGAAACTGGAGATCGTCACGCCGGACCGGTCGTTTGCGCCGGAGGTGATGGCGATGAACCTGGTGCCGTACATGCGCAGCCTGCAAGACCTGAACGTCACCTTCACGGTCACCTATCGGGTCGATTCCGTAGAGAAGCGCGACGGTCAATTGGTGGCCAACTTCGGCAGCGACTACGGTCAGGTGCACAAGCAGCGCGTGGTCGATCAGGTGGTGGTCAACCACGGCACCCTGCCCCTGGACGATCTGTACTTCGAGCTGCGCCCGCATTCGAGCAACAACGGCGCGGTGGAGCAGCACAACCTGATCGCCGGGAAAACCCAGAATATCGTGACCAACCCGGAGGGCCGTTTCCAGTTGTTCCGGATCGGCGACGCGGTGTCGGCGCGTAATACCCACGCGGCCATCTACGATGCGCTGCGACTGGTCAAGGACATCTGAAGGCATGCCCCTGATCCTTAGGGTCAGGGCCACTTTCCACTTAACAGGTGATGCTGCTCACTTGAGGAATTCGGTAAAACCCCTGTGGCGAGGGAGCTTGCTCCCACAGGGATCTTGGAAGTTCATGAGCTTTGCATTCAGCGCAGGACCATTGTGGGAGCGAGCTTGCTCGCGATGGCGGCACAATCAACATTGATTCAAGCTACCCCACCGCTTTGGCAAACAGGCTAGCCCCCATCGGTATCGATATCAGCATCCGTGTCTTCACCGGATTTCGGCCGGTCCGGGTCAGGCTTGAAGCCGGGGCTGAAGGTGTTGTCATTGTCCTGGTGGTGCTGCTTCTGATCGACCTCAGTGGCGGCGCTGTCAGCCTGGTCCGCTCCGGCGGGACTGACCGGTTCGGCGCTCGACGGCTTGCCCGGGACCTGGGGGTCGATGGCCGGATCGTTACGCGGGGATGGCGTCTGTGCCTGGCCTTGTTGCTGAGTGTTTGCGGGATCGTCGTTCATGGGCACCTCGTTCATGGCAGGGCCGGATGGATGACCGGTCGTGAACATTCGAAGGTGCCGCAACGGCTTCGGTTCCATTTGTTTAAGACACCGCGATCAACCGCCCAACACACTCCTCACCATCCGGGCGAGTGCGTCCGGGCCGTAGGGTTTGCTCAACAAATGGGTGTCGGGGCTCAATTGATGGTTGCGGGAGATGATGTCCCGGGTGTGGCCCGAGGTGAACAACACGGGGACCGGCGGGCTCTGCACCTTGGCCCAGGCGGCCAGGTCGGAACTCTTGATCAGGCCAGGCATGACCACGTCGGTGAAGATCAGGTCGACCGGGGTGCCCTCCAGCAGCAGCTTCATCGCCTCATCGCCGTTGGCGGCGGTGAGAGTCCGATAGCCGGACTGTTCCAGCAGTTCCACCGACGCGCTGCGCACCTCGTCGTTGTCCTCCACCACCAAAATCGTCTCTTGCCGGCCGGACTGAAGCGCGTCGTGTTGCTCGGTGTCTCCCGCTTCGGGCGCAAGGCTTCGAGGGAAATACATCCGCACCCGCGTGCCTTGGCCCAGGTCACTGGAGATCTCGATATGGCCGCCACTCTGCTTGACGAACCCGAACACCATGCTCAATCCAAGCCCGGTGCCCTGGCCATCGGTCTTGGTGGTGAAAAACGGTTCGAACACCTGCTGCAGGACATCGGGCGGCATGCCGGCACCGCGATCGATCACCGACAGCCGGACATAATCGCCGGCCACGATCCCCTTGCCGGCGCAGAACGCTTCATCGAGCGCGATGTTCTCGCCAATCAGATGGATGATGCCCTCGCCCCCCACGGCATCGCGCGCATTGATCGCCAGGTTCAACAGGGCATTTTCCAGCTGATTGCGATCGACGTGGATGCGCCAAGGCTCCTGGGGCAGGCTCACTTCAATCAGCATGGTTTCGCCCAAGGCCCGTTGCAGCAGTTCACCCATGCCCTCGTAGATGCGCCGAGGGTTGTAGACCGCCGGTGACAATGGCTGGCGCCGGGCAAAAGCCAGCAACTGCGATGACAACTTGGCCCCCCGCTCCACAGCCTCGATGGAGGCACTGACCCGCCGTTGCACATTGGCGTTGTCCCGCTCGTGGCGGGCCAGCAAGTGCAGGTTGCCGGCGATCACCTGCAGCAAATTGTTGAAGTCATGGGCCACGCCACCGGTGAGGCCGCCAATGGCCTCGAGCTTCTGCGACTGACGCAACTGCTCTTCCGCTGCCAACCGCGCCTGCACCTCGTTGGCGACCCGTTGTTCCAGGTCGCGAGTGAATTTGAGCAGCGAAGCTTCAGCCGTCTTGCGCTCGTTGATATCAATCAGCACCCCCGGAAACCGCAGCGGCTTGCCCATCCCATCGAACTCGCATCGACCGCTGGCCAGCACCCACCGGTAGTCACCGCCCAGGCGGCGAACCCGATACTCGGCGCTGTAAGGCGTGCCTGTGCGCACGGTCAGTTCGACCCGCTGGTTGACCTCTTCAAGGTCGTCCGGGTGGATGCCCTGACGGGCAATCTCGATCGGCAGTGCGTCCAGCGAACAGTCGGGCGGGTAGTTGAAGGTACGGGCGAAACGCTCATCGCCCGACAGCGTATCGGTCTGGATGTCCCAGACGAACGACCCCAGCAAGGGTCCGGCCGAGAGCGCCAGTTGAATGCGCTCATTGACCGCGCGGTAACTGCGTTCGGCCTCTTGCCGGGCGCGCTCGGTCAATACGTGCTCGGTGGTTTCCACCACAATCGCCAGCACACCCGCCGGGGACTGGTCATCATCGGGCACCGGGCTGTAGTAGAGGTCCATCCACACGTCTTCAGGCTTGCCATCGCGCAGCAGGACCAGCTCTTTGCTGCGGTAGGACAAGGTGCCGCCGGCCAGGCAGACGTCCAGGACATGGCGATTGAATTCGGCGACCTCCGGCCAGCCCAACTCCACCGCGCACCCCAGCAGGTAGGGATGGCGACCGCCAGCGAACTCGGCATAGGCATCGTTGTAAATCATGAAGCCCTGGCGGCCCCACAACATCACCATCGGCAGGGGCGAAGCCAGCAATAATTGGACAGCGCTACGCAAGCTGGCGGACCAGTGCTCAATGGCGCCCAACTCGGTGCGACTCCAATCGAACGCCCGGATACGCCCGGCCATCTCACCGCCCCAGCCAGGGCAGCCGTGATTCTGGGATAGAAACTCCATGGTCGACTCTGAACCTCAAAATGCCTGCAGGGAATCGACAGACACAAATCCCTTGCGATCAGAGCTTCGAGCGCCGGGTTGGCGTTTGGTTTCATGGTGAGTTCATGACGACGACCTGTCTGGACTGGGGACATGCTTTCTGTGGCAAAAGGAATGACCTGTGGCGAGGGGATTTATCCCCTCGCCACAGGTGTTAACCATGTCCAAAATCCCGACAGGGTTTGCGGATTCAGCGGAAATCGCGGCTCTGCACCTGGATACCCGCCAGCAATTCAGTCAGGTCGCTCAAGCGCCCGGCGATCAAGTGGCGGACCTCGCCGACGCTTTCCCAGCGCCCGTCGACCTTGAGCAGTTGCGAGCCCACCAGGGTCTTGCGCTGGCGCTCGGCCAGGTCGCGCCAGACCACCACGTTGAGATTGCCGAATTCATCTTCCAGGGTGACGAAGGTCACGCCGCTGGCCGTGCCTGGGCGTTGGCGGCCGGTGACCAGCCCGGCGACGCTGACGTTGCGGCCATGCTCCACGTCCTGCAATTCCCGGGAGCTGCGGCAGCGCCGGGCGCGCAGTTCGAGACGCAGCAGGGCCAGCGGATGAGGCCCCAGTGTCGTACCCAGCGTGGCGTAATCGGCAAACAGGTTTTCTCCCAGCGTGGGTTCGGGCAGGGCTACGGGCGGTTCTTCCTGGCTGGGCAAACCGGCGAACAAGCCCAATTGCTTCTGCACCCCGGCCACTTCCCAGCGGGCCCGATGGCGATCCCCCGCCAGGCCCTGCAAGGCCCCCGCGTCGGCCAGTTGCGCCTGGGCCCGGGCATCGAGTTGCGCGCGTTCGCCCAGGTCGGCCACGTCGCTGAAGGGCCGATGCCGGCGCGCCGCTTCGATACGGCGGGCATCCTCTTCGCGAAAGCCCTTGACCAGGCGCAACCCCAGGCGGATCGCCGGTTGCCGGCCTTCCATGGGCTCGAGGCTGCAATCCCAATCGCTGGCACGCACGTCCACCGGGTGGATCGACAGTTGATGCCGGCGGGCATCCTGGAGGATCTGGTCCGGGCTGTAGAACCCCATGGGCCAACTGTTGATCAAGGCACAGGCGAACGCCGCCGGTTCGTGGCATTTGAGCCAACTGCTGGCGTAGGTCAGCAAGGCGAAACTGGCAGCGTGGGATTCGGGAAAACCGTAATTGCCGAAGCCTTTGATCTGTTCGAAGATTTGCGCGGCGAATTCAGCGGTGTAGCCGTTGTTCTCCATCCCCTGCGCCAGGCGCTCCCGATGGGGCTCCAACCCGCCGTGACGTTTCCAGGCGGCCATGGAGCGCCGCAATTGGTCGGCTTCACCCGGGGTGTAGTCGGCCGCGACGATGGCGATCTGCATGACCTGTTCCTGGAACAAGGGAACACCCAGGGTGCGGTTGAGCACCTCCTTCAATGCTTCAGAGGGATAAGTCACCGCCTCTTCATTGTTTCTGCGCCGCAGGTACGGGTGCACCATTCCACCCTGGATCGGCCCAGGCCGCACGATCGCCACTTCGATGACCAGGTCGTAGAACGTCTGGGGTCTCAGGCGAGGCAACATCGACATCTGCGCCCGGGACTCGATCTGGAAGACGCCGATGGTGTCGGCGCGGCTGATCATTTCGTAGGTCGCCCGATCGTCCTGGGGCAACGACGCCAGGGCATAGCGCTGCCCCCGGTACTGCTCGATCAAGTCGAAACACCGGCGAATCGCACTGAGCATGCCCAACGCCAGAATGTCCACCTTGAGCAAGCCCACCGCATCCAGGTCGTCCTTGTCCCACTGGATGATGGTGCGCTCGGCCATGGCGGCGTTTTCCACCGGCACCAGGGTGTCCAGGGGCTGTTCGGAAATCACGAAGCCGCCAGGGTGTTGGGACAGGTGGCGGGGAAAACCGATCAACTGCTGGGTCAGGCTCAATACTCGGCGCAACACCGGGCTGTCCGGGTCGAAGCCGCCTTCACGCAAGCGCTCCACCGGCGGCGCCTCGTCGCTCCAGCGGCCACAGCAATCGGCCAGGGCGTTGACCTGATCCGGTGGCAGGCCCAGGGCCTTGGCCACATCGCGCACCGCCCCGGCGCCGTGGTAGCTGCTGACCACTGCCGTCAAAGCCGCACGATGACGACCGTAGCGCTGGAACACATACTGCAGCACTTCCTCCCGACGGTCATGTTCAAAATCGACATCGATGTCCGGCGGCTCGTTGCGCTCCCGGGACAGAAAGCGTTCGAACAACAGGCTGGTGAGGCTGGGGTCGATTTCGGTGATGCCCAAGGCGTAGCACACCGCCGAGTTGGCCGCCGAACCGCGCCCCTGGCAAAGAATATTACGGCCACGGGCAAAGCTGACGATGTCCTGCACGGTGAGGAAGTAGCTGTCATAGCCCAACTCGGCGATCAGGCTCAGCTCCTTGTCGATCTGCACCCGCACCTTGTCCGGCACACCTTTGTCCCAGCGCCCGCGCATGCCACGCTCGGTCAGTTCCCGCAGCCAGGACGCCGGATCATGCCCCTCGGGCACCAGTTCGCGGGGGTATTGGTAGCGCAGTTGGCCGAGGTCGAAGGTGCAGCGTCGGGCGATGTCCAGAGTTTCATCGAGCAAGGCCCGCGGGTAGAGCTCGGCCAGGTCCTTGCGACTGCGCAAGTGGCGCTCGCCGTTGGGGTGCAAACGCTGGCCGGCCTCGGCCACCGTGACGTGGTGGCGGATGGCGGTCATGGTGTCCTGCAAGGCGCGCCGGCCACGCACGTGCATGTGCACATCGCCGCTGGCCACGGCCGGAAGGCCCAAGCGCTCGGCCAGCGCCAGGCAGTCCGCCAACTGGCGGCGGTCGTCCTGCCCGCAATGCAACTGGACCGTCAGCCACAGGCGTCCGGCAAAGATCGGCTGGAGCCAACGCCCATGGGCCTCGGCGTCCTTGCCCTCGGCTATCCACAACGCCAGCAGCCCCGGCAAGGGCTGGTCGAAATCCTCTCGCACGATGCGGTAGTGGCCCTTCTCGCTGCGACGCCGGGCGCGGGTGATCAACCGGCACAAGGTTTGATAACCGTCCAGGTTCTCCACCAGCAACACCAGTTTCGGACCGTTCTCGACCTGGATTTCGCTGCCGACGATCAGTTGCAGCGCCAGCTCCCTGGCCGCCTGCCAGGCCCGGACGATCCCGGCCAGGGTGCATTCGTCGGTGATCGCCAGGGCCTGATAGCCCTGCTGCTTGGCGCGACGGCACAACTCCAGGGCACTGGAGGCGCCGCGCTGGAAACTGAAGTTCGACAGGCAATGCAGCTCGGCATACTCAACGCTCATGCGAACCAACCCTGCAGCCACAACGGCCCGCCCTCGCCCACCGGTCGATAGGCCCAGCCCCGTTGCCCGCTGCGGGTTTCGATCAGGTAATAGTCGCGGCGCACATCCGCGCCGTCCCACCAACCGGTCTCGATGCGCTCGGGGCCCATGAGGATCTGTGCCTGGCCTTGCGCCAATGCCTGGGGCTCACCCAGCAACCAACCGGGACGCCGCACGCCGTCGCGCACCGGACACGTCTGGGATCGGGGTTGGGACGTCATCTGCCAGGCACACTCAGGCCGATGGTCGTCGCGAAACCCCAGGCCCTGCACGGCGTCATCCCCCAGCCGGGCCCGCAGGCGTTCGCGCAATTGCTCCCAGGGCAATGACTGTTGCGGGCGTTCATCGAACAGCTCCAGGCGCTGGGGCACGAAACTCGGCAGGTCTTCGGCACACAAGCGAAAGCCCCGCACCGGAGCCTCGACCTGCACCTGTTCCAATCGACCACGGGCCAGTTCGAAGAGCATCGCCGGGTCCCGCTCGGCGCTGAGCAGACCGACCTTGATCATGGTATCCGGCAACCCGGCGTGCTCCAGGTGCAGGTCGAAGCGCTGCACGCCGCTGTCGCGACCGCACAGGAAGGCCGCCAAGTCACCGGTCAAGCGGCGCAACGGGAACAACAGCGCCTGATGGGATTGCACGTCATAGTTGAGTTCGATGCGCACATCGAAACGGTCCGGTGGCAGGTAGAACGACAGCGCCAGGGTGCGACTGCCCGTCAACGCGTCGAGGTGCTTGAGCACCTGGGCCTCGAAGCGCCGTGCCAGGGTCTGCCGGGGCAAGGCCTGGACCTGGCTCAGGCGGCGCAGGCCCATGCGCGACAGCGCCGTGGCGACGTCGGCCTCCAGGCCGATTCGCTCCACGGGCATGTGTCCCAGGTACTGTTGCAAGGTCTCGGCATCGGGCACCACCAGGGCGTCATAGGCATTGGCCAATACCCGCGCCGCCACCGGGTTGGGAGCGGCGACGATGCGATGACGAAAGCCCAGTTCGGTCAACTCGGCCCGCAAGCGCGCCTCGAACACCGGCCAGGGTCCGAACAGGCCCAGGCTCGACTCAATCTCGAACAGTAGCGTACGTGGGTAATGCACACTGACCTGGGAGCTGAAGCGGTAGGCCCAGGCTGCCAGGAACTGTTGCCAGTGTTCTATCTGCGCCGCGTCGTATTCGGCGGTGGCAAAGCCTTTGCTCAAGGCCTGGGCGGCGGTCATGGTCTGGCCGGGACGCAAGCCCAGGGCCCGGGCCGGCGCGTTCACCGCCTGCAGCACCCGACGCTGGGCCGGGCCGGTCAGCAAGGCCAGGGGCTGGTCGGGATCGGGGCGCTGACGCAGCGCGGCGTCCAGCGCCAATTGCGGGAAGAGAATGCAGACCCAGCGCATCGCAACCTCAATGCCCGGTTTGTGGGGCGAGCGTGGCAAAGGCAATCGGCGCCGAACGGGCCAGCCCGCCCCGGCACTTGAGCACGCGCAATTGTGCAGGCCGGGTATCGATGGCGATGCGCAAGGCCGCCGGCGACGGGTTGATGGCCTCCTGGATCGGGCGCCAGGCGAAGGCCAGGGTCTGGCCGGTTTCCGCCGCCACTTGCAAGCGCCGCAAGGCCCGGTCGTCCGCCTGGCGGGGCCAACTCAGCACCGCACCACAACTGCCCGAACGCAGGCATTGTTCGGTGGCCCACAGGGCATCGCGTTCATCGGCGCGGATCACCGATAGCTGGCGCAGGTCGATGCCAGCGTTCTGCCAGGCCTGGGGATAAGGCACGAACGGCGGCGCCACCAGCACGATCCGCTCCCCCGCCGCCGACAGCCGCGCCAAGGTTGGCCACACCAATTGCAACTCACCCACGCCCGGCGCGGCGATGAGCAGTTCCGTCAATGCCGCTTCCGGCCAGCCACCACTGGGCAATGCCGCGTCCAATGCTTCATGGCCGGTGGGTTGCGGACTGGCGGCCGGCGGCGCAGGCCGGCCCTTCCAGACCTGGCCGCCGTTGAACAGCGTGTCCAGCGCAACGACAGCGCCCATCAACCTTGCCTCACCAAGCCACAGAACACCCCTTCTATCGCCAGGTCCTGGTCAGCCTCGACGATGATCGGCTGATAGGCCGGGTTACGCGGCAGCAAACGCACCCGCTCGCCGATGCGCTCGAAGCGCTTGATGGTGACTTCACCGTCCAGGCGCGCCACGACGATCTGGCCGTTGGCAGCCTGGGGTGTGCGCTGCACGCCCACCAGGTCACCGTCGAGAATGCCGTCCTCGATCATCGAATCGCCCTGGACCCGCAGCAGGTAGTCCGGCGCCTTGGTGAAAATCGCCGGGTCCAGCATCAAGCGGCTGTGGACCTCGGCGTCGGCGCCAATCGGCAGGCCAGCCGCCACTCGCCCCAGCACCGGCACGTCCAGCAGTTCAGGCCGTGGCGGCTGGTTCAGCAGCCGGATACCCCGGGCCTGGTGCGGATTGACTTCGATAAAACCGGCCTCGGTCAACGCCAGCACATGCTTGCGCGCCACGCTACGGGAAGCAAAACCGAACGCCTCGCTGATTTCAGCGAGGCTGGGAGGCTGACCCTGATCGGCGATGCGTTCGCGGATAAAAGTCAGGATGGCGGTGCGGCGGGGCGTGAGAGTCGTCATGGAGTACATTTGTACTCTTCCGGGATTTTTCTGACAAGCGCCGCCAGTCAGTTCACCGCTCGCCTGCACACGTCATCGTGGCCAGAGATTGCTCACAATAGACTGAATGCACTGACGTCATCGCGAGGCTCACGTCAGCCGCGCTGGAGAATGCGGTCCATCACCCAATCGGTCTTCAAGGCCTCTTCGGCCACGGCCGGATGCTGCGACTCACCACGGATATGGGCATTCATGCCGAGTACATGATGCCACTGGATATGCTCAGGATGATGAGGGATGTCGAGGCTGACGGAGGTGTCCGTACACAGTTGCAGTGGCGCCTCATCGAACACCGAGAAGCTGATCCGCCCTTGACTGCCGATCACTTCCACACGGTCCTCACGTCGGTCAGCGACGAAGTTCCAACAGCCCATGCCTGTGGCTCCGCAGGCAAAACGCCAATTGGCCACGACCGCATCTTCTGCCTGATACAAGCCGTTCTGGCGAGCGGCGAAGCCGGCCACCTCGACAATGTCCCCCAACAAGAACTGGAACAGGTCAAGGCCATGGCAGGCCAGGTCCGTGAAATAACCTCCGCCTGCAATCGCCGGATCGGTACGCCAATTGGTCGCGCCGTTGATATCCGCCGATGACGCGGGCTTGGTCAGCGTCCAGGTCAAATGCCGGATGTCACCGATGCATCCTTGCTCGATCCATTGCCGCACTTTGCGAAAACGCGGCAGTGAGCGCCGGTAATACGACACAAACAGATGCACCCCGGCGGCGTTGAATACGCGCTGCATTTCCCGGCTCTGCGCGACATTGAGGGACATGGGTTTCTCAACGCAGCAATGTTTGCCTGCGGCGGCCACCAGCAGGCTATAGCTGAAATGACTGTCGGGCGGCGTCGCAATGTAAACCGCATCGACTTCGGGATCATCGATCAGTGCCTGCGCGTCGGTGTAGAACCTGGCGATGCCGTGGCGTTCAGCATAATCGGACACGGCCTCCACACGTCGCCCCATCACCGCTACCAGCGCTGAGCCGGGCGCCTTGTAGAAGGCCGGCCCACTCTTGCGTTCCGTCACGCTGCCACACCCGATCATGCCCCAACGTACCGTTTTCATCGTTTGACTCATGGAATCAAGGCCACCGGCTCCGCAAGGAAGCCCCTAAAAAAGGCAGGAGTTTAATCAGACCCAGCCTGAATGTCGTGGCTACAACGCTTGCCCCTCGTTGCGAAACGCGCTCGGGCTCATGCCGGTCCAGCGCCGGAACGCCCGACGGAAACTGCGCACATCGCTGTAGCCGACTTCTTCGGTGATGCGCTCGATGGACAGTTCGGGGTTGGCCAGCAGGTTCAGGGTGCGACCGCGGCGCACTTGTTCGAGCAAGGTCTCGAAGGTCAGGCTGTGTTCGGTCAGGCGCCGACGCAGGGTGCGGCTGCTCATGTTGAGGTCGCTGGCGATTTTCTCGATGTGGCTGCCCCGGGTCAGGTCCCGGGCAATCGCCCGCTCCACGGTCTGGATCAGGTCGATCTTCTGGTGAACCTCGGTGGCCTCCTGCTCCAGCAAGGTCAATGCCTGGCGCAGGGCCAGCGGGTGGTGATTGGGCAGGCGCCTATCCAGCCAGCGCACATCGATCAGCATGCGATTGTGCCGGCAACCGAAGCGCACTTCAGGTCCCAATATCCGCTGGTATTCCTGGGCATAGGACGGCGCGGCGTGCATGAACTCCACGGCCAGGGGCTTGAAATCGGGGCCCGCCAGCGCCCGGCCGTAGACCATCAGGCTGGCGAAGAACTCTTCCACCGCAAACACCTGGATCTCGGCGAAAGGCAGGCGGCAAGTGGCCTCGACCATGATCCGGTCAGTGGCTTCTTCGACCCGGGTCACGGCGATGCCGCCGGTGGTGTGCTGGTAACGAACCCCCAGGGCGAAGGCATCGCGCAGGGTTTCGCACAACGACAAGACGTGGCCCAGCAGGCCGAGGGTGCCGAGCACGTTGCGGTCACCCACCCACAACCCCAGGCCTTGGTCGGGCAATAGCTTGAGTGCCCGTTGAATCATGATCACAGCCTGACGGTAGGAAATGCGCTGGGCAGGATCTTGCAGGTCATCGAGGCCGAACCCCAGGCCGCGACACAGGCTGGCGGCATCGAAGCCCTTGTCCGCCACCACCTCGGCCAGGGTTTGCAGCAGGAATGGCGACACCAGCGCCAATTCATAAGTGGGGTCGATGACTTTCATCTGCATGGGGCGGATTCCGGGGCACGTTAGGTGGCGCTTTTTGTAACCGGTTATTTCATAAAGTTAGCATGAGCCGCTGGATAGAGGGGCATAAAAATCTGGCCGCCCAAGTCCCCTGTCTGGCCGCCAATACCCTGCCCTGTCAGCGGCGAACGGCTTATTTGTATGACTCGGACCTCCGGTGCATTTCCAACAATAATAATGAGCTTCCCCATGAACCCGATCCGCACGACATTCGCCTTGCAATTGACCCTCGGCCTGGCCTGCGGCTATGCCCTGCCCGCCCTGGCTACCGAATCGGGGGTGGACAACATCGGCCCCGGCACCGACGGCTTTTTCGTGTTGCCGCTGGAAGTCGACAGCCTTCCGGAGCACATGGTCGCGTTCAACCTCTACTACAACCATTACAAAGCCCGGAAATTCAACATCAGTTCGTTGGGCGGCGAGCTGCCGGATGTCGAAATCGAATCCACGGCAGTGGTCCCGCGTATCGATTACCTGAGCCCGTTGCGGGTGGCCGGTGGGCGCGCGGGGATCTACATTGCCCAGCCCTGGATCAAGCAGGAAGTTTCGGTGTTCGGCTTGCATGACACCCGCGAGGGCATGGGCGACACCACCATTTCGCCCATCGTGCTCTGGGACATGGGCAAGAACCTGACCCTGGCCGCGGCGGTGGAAATCACCGTACCGACCGGCGAATACAGCACCGATCGACTGGCCAACACCAGCAACAATTTCTACACCTACAAGCCGCTGTTTTCCTTCACCTGGTTGCCCACGGAAGACACCGAAGTGTCGATGAAAAGCACCTACAGCTTCAACCGCAAGAACAAGGACACCGACTACCGTTCGGGGCAGATTTTCCACTTCGATTATTCCGCCAGCTACCGCGTGACCGACAACCTGAGACTGGGGCTCAACGGCTACTACCTCAAGCAGACCACCGACGATAAACAGTACGGTCGCACCGTGCAATTCGCCGGGCAGGACGTGGACGATGGCGTACGCGGTCAGGTCTTCGCCATAGGTCCGGCGCTGCATTTCACCTTCCTCAAGTACGCCAGCGCCGAGATCCGCTGGGCCAAGGAATTCGATGTGGAAAACCGCCCCGAAGGCGAGATGCTCTGGGCCAAGATCAGTATTCCGTTTGCGTTCTAGAGTGTTTCACAGCACCACAGGTTTTGTGTCTGACAGGAATGAATCCACTGTAGATTAACCAGCCCTCGCCCCAGAGAGCTGAAGCCTCAGCTCACCCCCAGAATCGATGAAAGGTGCCCATTGAGGAACTTGCCGCCAGGGTCCAGCGCCTGGCGCACCTGGGTGAATTCAGTCCAGCGCGGGTACAGCGCCTGGAGGGCCTTGGCGTTCAGGGAATGCAGTTTCCCCCAGTGCGGACGGCCCTGGTATTTCCAGAAGATCGGCTCGATGGCGGCGAAGAAATTGTGGTGATCCATCTGGTAATGCTGGTGCACGGAGATCGAGCAACTGTCCCGGCCTTCGAACATGCTCAAGGCAATGTCGTCGGCCTTCACGTAGCGGTATTCGATGGGAAACCAGGTGCGCAGGTCCTTGTCGCGGATCAGTGCGAGGACCTCCCGCAGGCACGCCGGGCCGTATTCGGCGGGCACCGAATACTCCATCTCGTTGAAACGCACGGTGCGGGCGTTGGCGTAGATGTCATGGGAATCACCGACCCGGTCATCGAAATCGGCCACCAGCCGCAGGCTGTTGAGCAGCGCTCGCCGGAGCGCGGGAAAATCGCTGCCGTACTTGTCGAGGTTTTCGATCAGGGACACGAATTCGTTGCCGCCCTCCTCCTCGGGGCTGATTGGCGGCGTGGTCGGATCCGAGGTCTCGTTCAGGGTAATCGACAGCGCATAGTCGGAATGGGTGACGACTTGCATTTCCCAGTGCTGGTTGTCCCGGGTGTTGGCGTCTACGTCCTCGAGCAACTCCTCGGTTTTCGCCACCCACTGGTGCTCGCGCAAGCGATAGGCGGCGCGGTTCTGCAGGCGCACGCGGGTCACCAGCCCCAGCGCGCCAAGGGACACCCGGCCGGCCTTGAACACGTCGGGATGACGCTGGGCATCGCAATCGAGCACCTCGCCACTGGCCGTCACCAGTTGCAGGCCGACCACCTGGGACGCGTACGAGCCAAACGCCTTCCCGGTGCCGTGGGTCGAGGTGGCGATGGCCCCGGCCAGGGTCTGGTAATCCACGTCGGCCATGTTCGGCAGGGCCTGACCGATGGCCTTGAGCGCCGGCCCCATGCGGGACATGGGCGTGCCGCCGCCGAACGCGGCTTGCAGGCTGGCCTCGTCGTGATCCAGCAGGCCACTGAAAAAACTCAGCGACAACAAGGTGCCATCGGTGGGCACCAGGGCGCTGAAGGAATGACCGGAACCCACCGGGCGAATCCGCCCTTCGGCGCGGCGCACCACCTGCACCAGTTCGTCGAGGTCCTTGGGGGCCAGGCGCGCCGCCGGCAGGCAACTCTGCGCACCGGACCAGTTGCGCCACGGGATCAACCGCGGCGCACGCATCAGCTCGGCCAGGGCGCCCTGGCTGCCCAGCGCCGTGAAGGCGGTGACAACGCCGGCCTGTTGCAGCAACCGACGCCGTGAGTAGTCCATCGTCATGCCGTAGTACCCGTATGCATTATTGGAAGTGTTGACCGGACATGAAGGCGATCAGGGCCAGGAACTGCTCTTCGGAACAGTGCATGCACAGGCCCATCGGCGGCATGCCGTTGTAGCCGTTGATCGCGTGGTCCAGCAGTGTCTCGGCGCCCTGGGCAACCCGCGGGGCCCAGGCGTTCGTGTCGCCGGTCAACGGTGCCCCGGCGTCGGGGTTGGCGTGGCAGAGCTTGCAGCTGCTGTCGTAGACCTGGGCCAGTGCCGCATCGCTGGGCATGGCCGTGAACACCGTGGGCATGGGCGGCTTGGCTTCTTCGCCGCAGCCGGCGAGCAAGGTGCCGAGCAGGAGGATGAAGGCTGGATTGAGCCAGGTTGAAGGTATCGTTGCCGGCATAGGGACCTCTTGGCGGCGCTTTTCTTGTTGTGGGTCAACACTAAGGCACGCCAGCACGCCGGCTTGAGGTCATTGGGGGCCAGAAAAGGGGGCTTGGGCGGCCAGGGCACCGTGGCGAGGGAGCTTGCTCCCACTGGGGTGCGAAGCAGCCCTGAGCCTGTCGCCCGGAAAACGGCGGGCCGAAATTGAGCGACCAGCACCGCCCCCTGTGGGAGCGAGCTTGCTCGCGATAGCGGTCTGTCTGTCACCTAGGTGTTGAATGTGCCGACGTCATCGCGAGCAAGCTCGCTCCCACAGTTTTTGTTTTGGGGCTGCTGCGCACCCGCAGACTCAGGGCAACAGCAACCCCTGCTCGCGCTCGCACAACTGCACCACGTAATCCCACAACACCCGCAGGCGTACGGATTTGTGCAGTTCGCGGCGGGTACTGATCCAGTAGCTGCGGCGGATGGTTTCGTCCGGCAGCAACGGCACCAGCGTCGGGTCGCCGCTGGCCATGTAGCACGGCAACACGGCGATCCCCAGGCCCGAGCGCGCGGCCTGTTGCTGGGCGATGACGCTGGTGCTGTGGAACACCACCCGGGGGTTGCGGCAAAAGCTGTTGAGGAACATCAGTTCCTGGCTGAACAGCAGGTCGTCGACATAACCGATCCAGGCGTGACGGGCCAGGTCCTCGCGGCTGCGCAAGGCTGGCGAGCGGTCCAGGTAGGCCTGGCTGGCGTACAGCGCCAGGCTGTAGTCGGTGAGTTTGCGCGTCACCAGCAGGTCGGCCGCCGGGCGTTCGAGGTGGATGCTGATTTCCGCCTCACGGTTGAGGATGCTGACGAATCGCGGCACCGCCACCAGCTCCACCTCCAGCCCCGGATAACGCTGGAACAACCCGTCCATGCGACTGGCTAGGAACATGATGCCCAGCCCTTCGGTCACCCCCAGGCGGATCTTGCCCAGGGGCGCGCTGGACTGGGTAATGTCCTCCTGGGCCAGCAACGCCACGTTCTCCATGGCTTCGGCGTGCTTGAGCAACGTCTCGCCAGCCGGGGTCAGTTCATAGCCCTGGGCATGCTGGACGAACAACGCGGTGCCCAGGCTTTTCTCGATGGCCTCGATGTGCCTGGCCACTGTGGCGTGGGTGGTGTTCAGGCGCCGTGCAGCCGTCAACAAACGCCCGCTGCGTTGCAGTTCCAGGAAATAGCGCAGGTCATTCCAGTCGAACATGAGGCGATCCTTGAACGCGCCAGAAGGCATGGCTGTTTATAAACGCACAGCGGCTGCGCAAAAACTAACATTCTTTTGACGAAAACTAACAACTAGGATGGATCCCACAACAACAAGAATGAGGTCGCGAATGCAACCTGTCGTCGATGAATACGATTACGTGATCGTGGGCGCCGGCCCTGCCGGGTGCTTGCTGGCCAATCGACTGTCGGCCAACCCGCAACACCGGGTGCTGCTGCTCGAAGCCGGCGGGCGCGACAATTATCCGTGGATTCACATCCCGGTCGGCTACCTGTTCTGCATCGGCAACCCGCGCACCGACTGGTGCTTCAAGACCGAAGCGCAACCGGGCCTGCAAGGCCGCGCCCTGAGCTACCCGCGCGGCAAGGTCCTGGGCGGTTGTTCCTCCATCAACGGCATGATCTACATGCGCGGCCAGGCTGCGGACTACGACGGCTGGGCCGCCGAGGGCAATCCCGGCTGGGCCTGGGAGGACGTGCTGCCGCTGTTTCGCCAGAGCGAAAACCACTTTGCCGGCGCATCCGAATTCCACGGCGCTGGCGGCGAATGGCGGGTCGAACGCCAGCGCCTGTCATGGCCGATTCTCGATGCCTTCCGCAGCGCCGCCGAGCAGAGCGGCATCCCCAACGTCGACGATTTCAACAGCGGCGACAATGAAGGCTGCGGCTACTTCCAGGTCAACCAGAAAGCCGGGGTGCGCTGGAACGCGGCCAAGGCGTTCCTCAAGCCGGTTCGCCAGCGCGCCAACCTCACGGTGTTGACCGACGTCGAGGTCGACCGGGTGTTGCTGCGTGACGACCGGGCCTACGCCGTCAGCGCGCGCTGGCAAGGCAAGGGCATGACCTTCAAGGCCCGCAAGGAGATCGTTCTGTGCGCCGGGGCCGTCGGCTCGCCGGGGATCCTGCAACGTTCCGGGATCGGCCCACGCAGCCTGCTGCAACGCCTGGGCATCGGCGTAACCCACGAACTGCCCGGTGTCGGCGGCAACTTGCAGGACCACCTGCAACTGCGGCTGATCTACCAATTGGAAAACGCCCGCACCCTGAACCAGATCGCCGGCACCCTGTGGGGCAAGATGGGCATGGGCCTGCGCTACCTGTACGACCGCAGCGGCCCGCTGTCCATGGCCCCCAGCCAACTCGGCGCGTTCGCCCGTTCGGGCCCGGAGCAGGCCTCGGCCAACCTCGAATACCACGTGCAGCCGTTGTCCCTGGAACGCTTCGGCGAACCGCTGCACAGCTTCCCGGCCTTCACCGCGTCGGTCTGCGACCTGCGCCCGCAAAGCCGTGGCCGGGTGGACATTCGTTCGGCCGACCCGCACGAAGCGCCGCTGATCCAACCCAATTACTTGAGCCACCCCGAAGACTTGCGGGTCGCCGCCGACGCCATCCGCCTGACCCGACGCATCGTCGCGGCCCCGGCCCTGAGCGCGTTCAAACCGGTGGAATACCTGCCGGGCCCCAGCCTGCAAACCGAAGAGGAACTGCACCAGGCCGCCGCCCGGATCGGCACGACGATTTTCCACCCGGTGGGCACGTGTCGCATGGGCCAGGATCGCGACGCGGTGGTGGACGCGCAACTGCGCGTCCACGGCATCAAGGGCCTGCGCATCGCCGATGCCTCGATCATGCCGCGCATCACCTCGGGCAACACTTGCTCGCCGACGCTGATGATTGCCGAGAAGGCGGCGCGGATGATGCTTGAGGCGGACACAAGAATCACCACGCCCCAAAAGGAGCCTGCCACGGTCTGAAAAACAACAGAGCCCCCCTGTGGGAGCGGGCTTGCTCGCGATGACGGCGGCACATTCAACACCTAGGTGACAGACAGACCGCTATCGCGAGCAAGCTCGCTCCCACAGGGGGGGTGAGTCGATTCAAGGAAAGTGTGTCAAATCAGGAGACGCCACCCGGCGTCGCAGTGGAACAACAAAAACAATCACTGTGAGGGATACCGCTATGTCTGAACATGTTCAGCCCCTGGAAGCCACGCGCAGCGCCGGCACCAGCCAGGAAACCCAGAAAGTCATCTTCGCCTCGTCCCTGGGGACGGTGTTCGAGTGGTACGACTTTTTCCTCTATGGCGCCCTGGCGGCGGTGATCAGCAAGCAGTTCTTCGCCGGGGTCAACGACACCACCGCGTTCATCTTCGCCCTGATGGCCTTCGCCGCCGGCTTCATCGTGCGGCCGTTCGGGGCACTGGTGTTCGGTCGGTTGGGGGACATGATCGGGCGCAAGTACACGTTCCTGGCCACCATCATCCTCATGGGCCTGGCGACCTTCTGCGTCGGCCTGCTGCCCAACTACGCCAGCATCGGCATCGCCGCACCGATCATCCTGGTGGTGTTGCGCATGCTCCAGGGCCTGGCCCTGGGTGGTGAATACGGGGGTGCGGCGACCTACGTCGCCGAGCACGCGCCAATGGGCAAGCGCGGTTTCCATACCAGCTGGATTCAGTCCACCGCCACCCTCGGATTGCTGCTGTCGCTGCTGGTGGTGCTGGGCTGTCGCTACTTCACCGGCGATCAGTTCGAAGTCTGGGGCTGGCGCATTCCGTTCCTGCTGTCGATCCTGCTGCTGGGCATCTCCACCTGGATTCGCCTGAGCCTGCATGAGTCGCCGGCCTTCCTGAAAATGAAAGAGGAAGGCAAGTGCTGCAAGGCGCCGATCCGCGAATCCTTCGGCAAATGGGAAAACCTCAAGGTGGTGCTGATCGCCCTGTTCAGCATCAACGCCGGGCAAGCGGTGACCTTCTACGCCGCGCAGTTCTATGTGCTGTTTTTCCTCACCCAGTTCCTGAAGATGGACCCGGCCCTGGCCAACAGCCTGCTGATCGTCAGCGTGGTGATCGGCGCGCCGTTCTTCATCTTTTTCGGCTGGCTGTCGGACAAGGTCGGGCGCAAACCGGTGCTGATGATTGGCCTGCTGCTGGCCACCGCCCTGTACTTTCCGATCTTCAAGACCCTGGCCCACTACGCCAACCCGGCCATCGACCAGGCAAGCCGCCAGGCGCCGATCACCGTGGTCGCCGACCCGGCCACCTGCACCTTCCAGTTCGACCCGGTGGGCAAGGCGCGTTTCGACAGCCCATGCGACAAGGTCAAGACTTTCCTGGTCAAGCAAGGCCTGCCCTACAGCAGCGTCGCGGCTCCGGCCGGCAGCACGGTACAGATCAGCGTCGGTGACGTGAAACTCGAAGGGTACGACGAAGCCGCCCTGCGCGGTGCGGTAACCCTGGCCGGCTACCCGCAGCAGGCCGATGCGCAGCAGATCAACCGGCCGATGATCGTGGCCTTGATCGTGGCGCTGATCATCATCTCGGCGATGTGCTACGGACCGCTGGCGGCGTTGATGGTCGAACTGTTCCCGACCCGGATCCGCTACACCTCCATGTCCCTGCCCTACCACATCGGCAACGGTTGGTTCGGCGGTTTCCTGCCCACCGTGTCGTTCGCCCTGGTGGTCTACACCGGGGATATTTTCTACGGGCTGTGGTACCCGGTGGTGATCACCGGGGTGAGCCTGGTGGTGGGCATGATCTGCCTGCG
This sequence comes from Pseudomonas sp. FSO-7, assembly GCF_059579345.1. NCBI lineage: Bacteria > Pseudomonadati > Pseudomonadota > Gammaproteobacteria > Pseudomonadales > Pseudomonadaceae > Pseudomonas > Pseudomonas sp. FSO-7. The sequence continues at coordinate 4,402,195 of NZ_CM184193.1, forward strand.
GGAAACCCGGAACGTGGACCTGGATACCAACTGAGGGCAACACCGTGGCGAGGGCCTTGGCACCCTCGCCACCGCTTCAGAAGTGCGCCTTCACGGTCATGGTGAAGTTGCGCGGCTCACCGTAATAGTTACCGAAGCTCTCGGTGCCAATGGTGGTGTAGTAGCGCTTGTCGAACAGGTTGTTGCCATTGAGGGCCAACGACCAGGTGTCATCGATGCGGTAGCCGACCCGGCCGTTCCACACGGCATAACCGGCCTGGGTGATCTTCTCGCCGGTCGCCGGCGATACCCGGAAGTTGTCGCTTTGGGCATTGACCCCGGCGCCGACGCTGAACCGCTCCAACGCCCCACCCAAGGCATAATCGCCCCACAGGCGCAGCACATGGCGCGGCACGTAGCTGTTGAACGAGCCGCCGTTGAGGCTGGTGTCAATGTCGTTGAGGGTCTTGGTCTGGGTGTAGGTGTAGCCGGCCAGCAGTTGCAGGCGCTCGATGATTTCACCGCTGATCTCGGCTTCGAAACCCTGGGCGCGCACCTTGCCGGCGTTCTCGTAGCAGTAACCGTCCGAGGACGCACAACTGGAGTTGTAGTCAGTCTGGGCCTGGTCTTTCTGCAGCGTGCGGAACAGGTTGAAGGCGCTGTTCAGGCGTCCCTCGAACCACTCGCCCTTGATCCCCAGCTCATAGCTCTCGCCCACCAGGGGCTTGAGTACCGAGCCGCTTGCGGAGCGATAGTTGCCCTGGGGCGTGAAGATATCCGAATAGCTGGCATAAGCCGTCAGGTGCTCATTGAGGTCGAACAACACGGCGGCAAACGGCGTGACTTGTCCCGTCTCCGTGCTCTTGGCGTGCTCCGTACCGCCGGTGAGGAACACCGAGTCGGTCTTGGAGCTGTACGAGCTCACCCGGCTGCCGACGACAAACGTCAACGGGTCCGCCAGTTTCAGCCGCAGGGTCGAATACATCCCTTGCTGCTCGGTCACGGTCTTGACCGGACCACCGCGCGTCGAGTTGTCGATGAAGTAACTGTCGTCCGGTTCGGGAATATGTCGATCCGGCTCGAACACATTCTGCTTCTGTGGCAACAGCGCTACCGAGAAAAAGTCATCCTTGTCCGAACGACTGGCGTTGAAACCGACGATCAACTCGTGTTGCTGCCCCAGGACGTCGAACTTGCCGTCCAGGTAGGCGTCGAGGCCGTAATCGACCTGGTCATAGTCATACATGCTACCCAGCATGTTGGTGGTCGAGGTGCCTGGCGCCACCGAGCCCGATGCAAACGCGTATTTGATGTCCTGGGTATTTTTCGTATAGACACTGGCGACCTTCACGGCCCAGTCGTCGTTGAGCTGATGCTTGAGATCACCGAACACCGTGGTCCGCTGGCTGCGCCAGGTGTTCCACGAGGGGTCCAGGCAGGTGGAGCGGCTGAGTTTCAGATCGCTGCCGTCCCGGTAACGAGGAAGCCCGCCCCAGCAGGGGCTGGCATCGACGTCTTCATAGGCAACGCCCAGGCCGAGCGTCGTGTCAGGCGACAGATCGAAGTCCAGGGCACCGTAGTAGATCTGGTCCTTGCGCCGGGCATCGTCGTAAAAATAATGCCGGCTCTGCTCGGCGATCACCGCCCTGCCCCGCACGGTGCCGGCGTCATTCAACGGGCCACCAGTATCAACCTGCCCACGGTAGTTGTCCCAGGTGCCGCCCGACAGGCTCAGCTCGGTCTGCGCCGTGGCCTGGCCGCGTTTACGCACGAAGTTGACGCCACCGGACGTGCCGCCCGCCCCCTTCATCATCCCGGCGGCGCCGCGCAGCACTTCGACGCGGTCGTAATAGGCCATGTCGCTGCTGAAACTGTCGGCCTGGACATAGCTGTTGCCCATGTCCAGCGGAACGCCATCGTATTGATACTGGCCAGACATGCGGAAACCGCGGGAATAGAAATACTTGCCGCCCATGGTCGAGTCGTAGACGGTAATGCCGGGGGTCTTTTCCATGACTTGCTCGATGGTATTGAGGTTCTGGTCATCGAGCATCTTGCGGGTGATCACCGTCACCGATTGCGGCGTTTCGCGCAGGGAGTGCTCACCCTTGCCAATCGTGACCGCCCCCGTCGTGTAGGAGTGGCTGTCCTCGGTGGTCGCCCCGAGCCGCTGTGCCTCGATGGTGGTGGCATCCAACTCCAATGCCGAACCGCTGACCGGCACGGAGCGCAGCACGTACGTGCCGTTGGCCTGGAGGGCGGCTTGCAGACCGCTACCACCCAGAATGCGCGCAAAGCCGTCGCCCACGCCGAAAGAACCGCTCAGGCCGGGTGATCGCAAACCTTCGAGTTGCCGGGCATCAAACGAAATGGCGACACCGGCGGCGCTGGAGAAACGGGTCAGCACATCCACCAGGCTACCGGCGCCGATATCGTAGACCTGCACCGCACGCTGCTGCGCCGCAGCCGCTGGCACCGGGCCGGCGTTCACGACCGTGGCACCGGCAGTCGTGACCGCCAGCAAACCGATTTTCACTGCAAACACCAGACGGCCTGGCGCGCTCACCCACGTCATACTTCCCCTCCCCCAAACGGTCGATAAAAACTCACTGAGGAAGAGCCGAACGATGAGGATGAAAAGTGCAGGGGCTGGTTTTTTTATTACGCTGCATTACCGCCGATCGCCACCGGCGACCTGGACCCAGAATCGGCTGTAACGAGTCACTCGCAACGAAAAGCCGCTTTCCAGCGCGGCCAGGGCGAGATCGGTGTTATCGACGGGAAACACACCGGACACCTTCAAGTCGCCAATCGCCGGATCCCAACGCAGCACACCGGGACGGTAGCGCGACAGTTCATCCAGCAGCGCCGCCAGGGGACGGTCAATGGCGATGATGCTCCCCTTCTGCCAGGCACCGACCGACCCATCGTTGCCACGCAGCGCCCCCAACGACTGTTCATTGAAATCCAGGCGCTGGCCAGCTTCGACCCGCATCCTTGATCCACTTGCCAGCAGACTCACCTCGACCGCTTTCTCAAGCACCGCCACTTCGCCGCCCCGCGCCTGGCTACGGACGATGAATCGCGTGCCCAGCGCCAGTACCTCGGCCGACCCCGTGACCACCTTGAACGGACGTCGCAGGGGATCGGCCGCCGTCGTCACGAGCACCTCTCCGCGCAACAGTTCCAGGCGCCGCTGCTGCCCATCGAAACGAACATTGATCGAGGTGTCGGTGTTGAGCAGGACCGTGCTGCCATCGGCCAGTTGGAATTCACGACGCTCGCCCACCGCGGTGCGGTAATCGCAAAACAGATTCTGGGTGGCTTGGCTACGCCAGCCCAGCCAGCCCAGGCCGCCGGCGGTCAGCAGCAAGGCGCTGCGCAACACCTGGCGCCGGGAGCGCGGGTGGGTGTCGCTCAAGGTCGGTGCCGCCAGGGCGCCCGGCACACTCGCCATCTGCTCGGCCACCGCGGCCATGCGCTGCCAGGCCTGACTGTGCAACGGATCGGCGGCCAGCCAGACACGCCAATCGGCGCGGTCCGCGTCGGTGGTGATGCCGGAATGAAGCCGGGCATACCAATGCGCCGCCACACGGATGGCTTTCAACTCTTCGGGCGGCAGGTTCATGAAAGCTGCAATTGAATCTGCATCAGGCAGCAATGCTCCATGGCCTTGGCCATGTGGTTATTGACCGTGCGGACGCTGACGCCCAGGCGCTCGGCAATCTGCGGGTACGTCAGACCCTCGAACTGCGACAGGATGAACGCCTGCCGGACACGCGGCCCCAACCCCAGGAGCAGACGGTCGATCTCCATCAGGGCCTGGAGCAAAATCGCCTGCTCTTCCAGCGACGGGTGCTGCTCTTGCGGCATGGCGGCCAACGCTTCGAGGTAGGATTGCTCCAGCGAGCGACGGCGAAACAGGTCGATCAACAGCCCTTTGGCGATCATCGACAGGTACGGTCGCGGCTCGCGGATATCCAGCGCGGTGCGCGCCTTGATGACCCGTACGAACGTATCCTGGGTCAGGTCGGCGGCATCGAACGTGTTGCCCAAGCGCTTGCGCAACCAGCCCTGGAGCCAACTGTGATGATCACTGTACAGAACGTCGACAGCACTGCGTAAGGACAGATCGTGGGCGGGCATGGCAATGGAATAATTCGCGACTGATAATGACTCGCATTGTCATGGAGCCCATCGCCGCTTGCAACCCAAACGTGCCCGGCCGCCTCCATCCCCTGGCATCACTTTAGTGGATGGCGTGATTTTTCACCGTGCTCTCTACCAGATCCAGCATCTGTCCCAGGGCCCAGGGCTTGGCGATGAACGACGCGTGGTGCTTGATCCCGGCGCTTTCCGGCGTCTCGAAGCCGGACATGATCAGCAGTGGGATCTGCGGCCAGCGGTCTCCGGTCAGGTTGGCCAGGTCCGCACCGTCGATCTTGCCGGGCATGGTGATGTCGGTGAGCAACAGATCGACGAAATGGGCGCTCTTTTCGAGGAACTCCAAAGCATCATCAGCGTTTTTCTGAGGCTCCACGACAAATCCTTCTTCCTCAAGGATTTCACAGAGAAACTCCAGGATAGTTGGATCATCTTCCACCACGAGAATCAAACGTGTAGTCGCCTGGCCGTTGCCATTTGGCATCGAATTCATGAAAGTGACTCTCCTTGACCTCATAAACCTTCTTTGCGGTTTCAACCGCCTTGAAGTTATGAGCCACACCCCTGCGAGAAATTCATTCTGCGTGCCGACAGGCCGCCGAATGTCACGCCAGACACCCCTTGGCAACGCAGCGCAACGCTTTTATCTGTATATCCATACAGATAAAACTTGCCCTGGCGCCCATCCATGACCATGCTACAGCTCCATGAAATCTGCTCAGGAAAAGGGCGCTATGCAGCTGTACCTGTGTGAAAAGCCGTCCCAGGCCAAGGACATCGCCGCCGTGCTCGGTGCCACGCGCCGTGGCGACGGTTGCTGGCTGGGCCCTGGCGTCACGGTCACCTGGTGCATCGGTCATCTGCTGGAAACCGCCCCACCCGACGCCTACGACGCGCGCTACAAGCGCTGGGTCCTGGCCGACCTGCCCATCGTGCCGGCGCAATGGAAAATGACCGTCAAGCCGAAAACCGCCAGCCAGTACAAGGCGGTCAAGCGCCTGTTGGGGGAAGCGAAGGAATTGGTGATCGCCACCGATGCCGACCGTGAAGGCGAAATGATCGCCCGGGAGCTGGTGGAACATTGTCGCTATCGCGGACCGATCCGGCGGCTATGGCTGTCGGCCCTGGACGAAGCGTCGATCCGCAAGGCCCTGGCCGCCCTCAAGCCGGGCATCGAAACCTTCAACCTGTATCACTCGGCCTTGGGGCGCTCCCGGGCCGACTGGCTGATCGGCATGAACATGAGTCGCCTGTTCACGTTGCTGGGGCGCCAGTCCGGCTATCAGGGCGTGTTGCCGGTAGGCCGCGTGCAGACACCGACGCTGCGACTGGTGGTGGACCGCGACCGCAGCATCGCCAACTTCGTGCCGGTCGCCTATTGGGCCATCGACGTGCAACTGAGCCACGAAGGCACGACGTTCACCGCCCAGTGGCGCGCCGCCCCGGAGGCCTGCGACGACCAGGAACGCTGCCTGAACCAGGCCCTGGCCCGAGAGGCCGCCCAGGCCATGAGCAACGCCGCCACCGCCCGGACGCTGAAAGTGCGTACCGAGCGCCTGCGCGAAGCGGCGCCGTTACCCTTCGACCTGGGCACGCTGCAGGAAGTCTGCTCGAAGAAACTCGGCCTCGGCGCCCAGGAAACCCTGGACATCGCCCAGTCACTCTACGAGACCTACAAGCTCATCACCTACCCGCGCAGCGATTGCGGTTTCCTGCCCTTGAGCCAGCACAGCGAAGCAACGGCCATCCTGGCCGCCCTCGCCCAGGCCGACCCGAGCCTGGCACCACTACGCGAGCATTTACAGCCACAGCGCAAATCCCGGGCCTGGAACGACGCCAAGGTCAGTGCTCACCACGGCATCATTCCCACCGCCGCCGCCAGGAACCTCGATAAACTCGCCGGCAAGCCGCGTGCGGTCTACACGCTGATTCGCGCGCGCTACCTGGCGCAGTTCCTGCCCAACCACGAATACGACCGGACCCAGGCCGACTTCGACTGTGCCGGCCAGGCGCTGCGTGCCGTGGGCAAGCAGATCGTCGAACCCGGTTGGAAGCGCGCCCTGCCCGAAGCACTGGCGCCAGCAAAGGGCCGTGAAGCGCCAGCACCGCAAACCTTGCCGGCACTGGCCGAAGGTCGCGATTGCGCGGTGGACGAGGTGAACCCCAAGGACCTGTGGACCCAGCCGCCCAAGCCCTTCACCGAAGGCGACCTGATCAAGGCGATGAAGAACGTCGCCAAACTGGTGGAAGACCCGCTGCTCAAGCAGAAGCTCAAGGACACCACCGGCATCGGCACCGAAGCGACCCGGGCCTCGATCATCCAGGGGCTGCTCGACCGCGGTTACCTGGTGAAAAACGGCAAGGCCCTGTCCGCCACCCCGGCGGCCTTCAGCCTGATCGACGCCGTGCCCCGGGCCATCGCCGACCCGGGCACCACCGCCATCTGGGAGCAGGCCTTGGACATGGTGCAAAGCGGGGAAATGAGCCTGGAAGAATTCGTGACCCGGCAAGCCGCCTGGATGAGCAAGCACGTCGCTCGCTGCCAGGGCATGAGCCTGACCATCAGCGGCCCGGCCAGCCCCGCCGGGCGTGGCGCAACACCGTGGAAAAACAAGCGCAAGCCGGCCAAGCGCAAGACCGGCGGCACACCGCGCAAGGCCACTAAAGCCAAGGCAACCTGAGGAAGCAGAACCCAGTGATGCTCCTTTGTGGCGAGGGAGCTTGCTCCCGCTGGGCTGCGCAGCAGCCCCAAGGGCTTATAGGCACACCCGGGTTGAAACCCGAAGGCCTGGTTTCAAGGGCCGCTTCGCGCCCCAGCGGGAGCAAGCTCCCTCGCCACAGGTGATTTACTCGCGGCCGTTTTTCATACCCAAACCATTTTGTCCGACAATATGTAGTGACCAAAAATAATCACTACAAAACCGTTGACGCCTCCGATTTGCCCTTGCATGATGCAGACGTCTCCCCGATCGGGAGTACAGGCAACTGTTTGAGCAAGCTCGTCTGACCGCCGAGCTGTTTTATGGATAAGGGACTGCCCACAAGGCAGATTGAAGGTGCTGACCTGGCATGACCGTCCGGTGACAAGGACGAGAAACGTCGGCGAAGATCCTCATGATGCGCGTGGTCGACCCTCGAAAGTTGACACTGCCTGAGATTCTTCGCTGTTTCTCTTCGTTGTAGCGCATTTGCGTAGCAGCCCTTCGATAACACTACACAACCGATGCACGACCCCGTCGAAGACTGGCGGACGAACGCTGACGGCCTGGTTTCGGTAGCAGGCAGGCACTTACCGAGTAGCGAAGTTTTTGCGAACCACCAGACAGATCAACCAAATGGTCAAGGGGCTTACACATGAATCTGAATAATCAACCATCTATTGATGAACTGGCTCGCATGTTCGCCGCACACAAGGACACACTCGACAGCCATATCCTGTGGATCAGCAAGACTGGCCAGGTCCACATGGACTGCCTGTCGCCCTACACCCAAGAAGACGAGTTCGAAAAGAACACGCAAGAACTGTGTGCCCGGCTGAAGATGTACCGCCGTGGCCAGGGCTACGTTGGCAAGAAGGCCGCGGCTGACAAAGACTTCATGGGCCGCGTGCTGCAAACGCTGACCCAGGCCTGGCAGTCGATGCAGAACACGTCCGAGGTCCGGGTCATCGACCGCCTCTGCTGATATCCCCTCACAAAAGGGCCCGCTCCTGGATCAGGAGCGGGGCCTTTTTTGTGAGACCGGAAACTAGAACACCGACCAGCCGATGCGCTGGCTCATCATTTCCAGCGCCGCCATGCCGGCCAGGGAGTTGCCGGCGACGTTGAGTTCGGGCGACCAGACGCAGACGGTGAACCTTCCTGGCACCACGGCGACAATCCCGCCGCCGACACCGCTCTTGCCCGGGAGGCCGACGCGATAAGCGAAGTTGCCGGCCTCATCGTACAAGCCGCTGGTGGCCATGATGGAATTGACCTGCTGGGTCTGCCGGGCGCTGAGGATCTGTTCGCCGCTGTGCTTGCAGAACCCATCGTTGGCCAGGAAGCAGAATGCCCGCGCCAGATCGATACAGCTCATCCGCAAGGCACAGTGGCTGAAATAACTGCGCAGCACCGCCTCCACGTCGTTATGGAAATTGCCGAACGATTGCATCAGGTACGCCATCGCCGCATTGCGGGCGCGGTGCTGGTATTCCGATTCGGCGACCTTGCCGTCCACCATCACCTGTGGATTGCCCGACAGGCGGCGCACGAAATCGCGCATCGACAGCGCCGGCGCGGCGAAACGCGACTGGTTGATATCGCAGATCACCAAGGCGCCGGCATTGATGAACGGATTGCGCGGCCGGCCGCGCTCGAACTCAAGTTGTACCAGGGAGTTGAAGGGCTGGCCGGATGGTTCATGGCCCAGGCGTTCCCAGATCGCTTCGCCGGAATGCCCGATGGCCTGCACCAGGCTGAACACCTTGGAAATACTCTGCACCGAAAACGCTGTTTCGGCGTCGCCGGCACAATACAACTCGCCATCATTGCCATACACGGCAATACCCAACTGGTTGGGCGCCACGGTGCCCAAGGCAGGAATGTAATCGGCGACCTTGCCCTGACCGATCAGGGGGCGAACCGCATCGAGGATCTCGTTCAACAGTGCTTGCATATGCGCGGGGTCCAGTCATTCCCCGTTCGAGTGCGGGGATACAGACGCTAGACGCTGGTGGGCGGGGTCAGAGCACACTGACTTGCCAGGAAAAAACGTGGCGAGGGAGCTTGCTCCCGCTGGGCTGTGAAACAGCCCCATCGATGGTCACCGCAACCTCACGGACCGAGTGGTTGGATCAAGGGGCCGCTACGCGGCCCAGCGGGAGCAAGCTCCCTCGCCACAAGAGCCGGGTACGACGTAATAGATGCAAGCGTTTTCATGGGCGCTGGTCATCGAATCGAGCGGTCTATAGTTCAAAAGATCAATCGGCAGGAGCAGACGATGCGTCAGATCATGCAAAAAGAACCCTGGTGGGCCTCGCCGCCCAAGCCCGGGCAGGATGAAAGCGAGCTGGAATGGGGCTGGCTGGTGATCTACAGCGAAGGCGAGCCACGTTTCGAATTCATCAAGGAACGCCCATCGGACGAGCAGATCCACCATCGCAAGGGCTGTCGCGTCACCCTCGGATCAGAATGAACCGGCCCGTCACGGCTTGATGTCCGGCAGTGCCACCGCTCGATTGGCCAGGTCCGCCTCCACCAGGCTGCCCCCTATTTCTTCGTCCAGGTAGTACACCGGGGCCATCACCCCGCTGAGGGGATGCTTGAGTGACTTGAACCACGCCTCGTCGAACGCAGCGCTCAGGCTTTGGCGGATCTGCGCCTCCATTTCCGGCCGCTCGCCCTCGTGGATGATCGCGCGAATGCCCGCCACGCCCACCGAGATCAACGCCCCCGCCGCCTTCCCGGCCACGGCCGCCGCCGCACCGGTTGCCCCGCGCGTGGCAAATTGGGCCTCGATTTTTTCGCTGGTGCGTTGCGCCACCGTGGCGATCACCGCCTCCGAGGGTCCGGCACCTGTGGTTGCAGCCTTGTTGACATGATCGATCAGGGCCGCATAGGCCGGCAGGGTGTTCAAAGGTTCGGTGTGGACCATCTCGTACAACGAAGCGTCACGCGCCGCTGGCGGACCCAGGCGAATGGCCGGGATGCCGTGCAGGCGCCGGTTCATCAGTTCGTTCGGGATGCGATGCCGCAGGGCGATGACCTGGACCTGCTGATTGAGCTGGCGCAGGTAGTAGTCCGTCGCGTTGGCCCTGATCGCCTCGGGATCGATTTCCATCGCCACCGGTTCGAGCACCTGTTCGCGATATTGTTCTTGCAGGTAAGCCGCCAGGCGTCTGGCCGAAGAGTCCGCCTCGCCCTCGGCGCTGGCGGCGTACCAACTGACCTTCACCGCAAGCCATTCCTGGGTCCAGTAGCTGCTGAACCAGGGGATGAATTCAACCTCGGTGCGCTCATAGACCAACACGCGCCAATGCTCCATCGACCCGCGGGCGTAGAGCGCCGCCTGTTCGAGGGCGCTTTTCGATGCCGCAATGATCTGCTGGTCCACCTGCCGCCACGTGTCCTGGGCAATCACCACCGTGGCGACCGATTGACCGCGCTGGGGCGTGGCGCACCCCGCCAGAACGAGCACAACGGCCAACATCAACGAACGCAGCACAGTCGCGCCACCCCGGATTCATGTCATCCACCGGGTTGAGTATAGGTCGCGAGAAACAGGGATCCGGGTTAAACACACAAAACCAATGTGGGAGCAGGATCTAATCCAGCAGGTAGTTGGCAGGCCTTCAACCCAACGCCGTATCGAGAAACATCATCACCGCAAACCCCATCATCAAGCCCAAGGTGGCCGGGGTTTCATGGCCGTTGCGATGGGTCTCGGGAATCACCTCGTGGGAGACCACGAAGATCATCGCCCCCGCCGCCAGCCCCAGGCTGATGGGGTACGCGACGGCTACGCCCGACGACATGCCCAGGCCGATCACCGCCCCCAGTGGCTCCATCAGCCCCGAACCGACCGCGATGAGCGCGGCACGCAAGGTGCTGATACCGGTGACGCGCAGCGCCATGGCGATGGCCAGGCCCTCGGGGATGTCCTGGATGGCAATGGCGGTGGTCAGGGGCAAACCGACCTTGAAATCGCCGTCGGCAAAACTGACGCCGATGGCCATGCCTTCCGGCAAGTTGTGCAACGTGATGGCAAGCACGAACAGCCAGACGCGATTGATGCGCTCGGCTTGCGGGCCGCGCCGACCACTCAACTCGTGTTCATGGGGGACGAAACGGTCGAGGCCGATCATCAGGGCGACGCCCAAGCCCAGGCCAACCACCACAACAAACGCGGCGAGCAACTGGTTGCCACAGATGACCTGTGCCGCTTCGATGCCCGGCAGGATCAATGAGAAGGAGCTGGCGGCGAGCATCATGCCGGCGGCAAAACCCAGCATGATGTCCTGGGTTCGCGAGGATATATCCCGCAGCACCACCGCCATCAACGCCCCCAGGGCGGTGGCGGCAAACCCCGATGTACCGCCCAGCACGGCATAGCCGAGGTTTTGACGATCGGCGCCGACCAAGGCGTTGTAGCCGCTGTAGAGCAACAACGCGGCCACCAACGCCAGCCCGAGCCAGAACGTGACCCCCAACAACAAGTTCTCTTGCACGGGGTTCAGCCAGGTGCGCCAGGGCGATCTAATCCGGGAGGTGGGCTGGTCCATCGAATGTCCTTAGGGGTCTTGACCGTGGTATGGCTCGAAATATCAGGCGAGGGAGTCACCTCCCTCGCCATCTGTTTACAGTTTGTCACCTTGTATCCCCGAACCCAAGTCGGCGCCCGTGGTGGGATTGCTTTCAGGGTCGGACATCGTCCGTGCCTTCATGTCCATCAGCAATGCTTCATCTTTTTTGCTCAATTGCACACTGGCCAGGCCATCGCCACCGTCGACCGCCGGCGTCGGGTTCTCGACGAACTCCCAATCGTCGCCCTGGTTCCATGGGCCGCGCACGCTAGGTTCACCTTGGGACATGTTGAAGTACACGTTGGCGAACTCCGGCATGCCTGGCAGCTTACCTTGGGGGAAGTTGGGCTGGATGGCATGCAAGGCTTTTTCGAACGACAACTGATGCGCGATTTCACGGGTCATCAAAAAGCCCAGCGCTTCTTTTACGCCTGGATCATCAGTGAGGTTCATCAGCCGTTCATAGATGATTTTCGCCCGGGCCTCGGCGGCGATGTTAGAGCGCATATCCGCCGTGGGTTCACCGATGGTGTCGACATAGGCGGCAGTCCAGGGCACACCAGCGGAGTTGGTCAACGGCGAGCCGGCGCCATACAAGAGGCTGGTGATGTGAGAGTCGTTACCGGCACCATTGATGTCCCGGTACAGCTGGCCCTCCTTCTCCACGCCTTCAGCCATCTTGCCCTTGGCGCCCTTGTTCAACATCACGATGATCGAACCGATCACTTCCAGATGGCTGAGCTCTTCGGTGGCGATGTCCATCAGCAAATCCTTGCGGCCGGGGTCATCCTCGGACAAGGCCTGGGTGAAATAACGCGATGCCGCCGCCAGCTCCCCCTGCGCCCCACCGAACTGCTCAAGCAGCAGGTTGGCGAGACCAGGATTAGGCTCAGCGACACGCACGGTGTACTGCAATCGTTTGTTATGTAGAAACATGATTGAACTCCTCGTTCAGGTACACGGCATGAGAACACTGCCGGCGGCAGGCCCATAAAAGTCTGAAGAAGTTAAACGAATAAAATTTAGTTTTTATTCAAAACAGAGGACGAGTGGCCTATTACAACTCAAGCGCACTCGCTTATTTTCAAACAATAAAAACCATCAACGGAGTCGGGCATGAATACCCGACTTTATATCACCGCCGAAACAGGTCCCTGCCCAATGACACGGGACCTGCCAGACGGCGAAACATTACGAATTACGACCGCCACCGCGACTGTTTTCACCACCTTTCCTGCCGGCTTCGGAGGCTTTTTCCCGGTCGTTGGCAAAGTTGCCGCCCGAGGCCTGACCACCTTTGCGGCCGGCTTCCGAAGCCCGCTCAGGGTCATTGGCAAAGTTCCCCCCCGACGCTTGCCCGCCTTTGCGACCGGCTTCTGCGGCGCGTTGCGGGTCGTTGGCAAAATTGCCGCCCGACGCCTGGCCACCCTTGCGTCCGGCCTCAGACGCGCGCTCAGGATTATTGGCAAAATTGCCACCCGAAGCTTGGCCGCCCTTTTTCCCGGCTTCCGATGCCTTCTCACGATCGTTAGCGAAATTGCCAGGGTTGTTATTACCTGTGTTAGCCATTTCATTCACCTCGTTTAGTTGATACCCACGAATCTTGCTGACTCGTCTTATTCGGAAAACATGACGCCGCCAAGGTTTTAGGGAAACGCGTCAAACGGCGACGAATGGTCAGTGCTTCTATTTAAACCCGTGCCCTTGAGAGTTATTGCAACAGGCTATTAAACAAGCGGCGACCGATTAAGCGCCTTAACACTAAAACTTCATCCAACGAAAAACCTGTGGGCGCGAGCTTGCTCACGATAGCGGTGCATCAGGCGATAGCAGATGGTGAATAATTGATCGCTATCGCGAGCAAGCTCGCTCCCACATGAATCTATGAAAAAACAGTGCGTGTCTTTCCACGCTGTCCGCCAAAGGCCGGGCCACGCCGGCACCCCATTGCACCGGTCTCGTCACCCTGGCCTCGCGCCGTTTCAGGAAGCCAAAACTCGCGGGCTGCCGGTGTTGTCCTGCACCACCGCACTGACCGGCTTGCGGCGTCCGGATACCCTGTCGCCGATACCCGGATTCAAGAATGCTCAGGGTGAAATCGGATCGCTCGCCGGAAACGTTTCCTCCAGCGCGTCGTCCAGTTGGCTGTTGGTGACATTCCGATCCCCCACCTTGCCGCTGCGCTCGCAATGGCAATCGGGTGACGGACAAGGTTCACCGTTGGGATGTTGTTCGGCGCACGCCTGGCTGCAATACGCCTCGCCGTCGTGGTTGAACATCCGTTGCGGATCCACCTCACATTGGCAATCGGGGCAACCGCACTTTACTTTGCTCATGCTCTTTCTCCCGAGGTAACGGGTTGAAGGCGCCGTCAAAACTGGACATCGAGGTTCGCCGTTGCTACACCGTGGTTGGCCACATACACATCGGCAGTCCAGCCCTTGGTCAGGTTTTGATAGGACTGGGTACCCAAGGCCGTACCGCTGTCCCACGCCAGGATGTCGCCAATATCGATGTCATTGGCTGAACTCAGCTTCAGCACCGTATGGCGATCCTCTTGCTTCACATACACACCCACCATTGAACTCTGTCGATTGATGGCCCGTACTTCACCCTGGGTCCGCTTCATACGTTTCCTCTCTCGGCAGTTTTCAGGAGCGGTCGCACCACCAGGCCGGCCGCTCTTTGCTGCTCAGCGCTTGGCTTCGGTATGCGGGGCCGCCGAACGTTCCAGGAACGCTGCGGTAATCTGCGGCAGGTGGTCGCGCAACCAATCGGCCATGGCGATTTCCTGTGGCAGGATCTGTTCGCAAGCCCGTTGCGTCTCCACATCACCGGCCATTTTCGCGGCCTCGATCAACACGGTGTAGGAAGCGATCTCCAGGTTCTCGAACACGTAGCCACTCATGGCGCCCTTGACCACTTCGTCGCTCATCGTCATCCCGCCCACCGCTTGACCGAAGGCCATGAGTTTGCCGGCCAGGTCCTTGAGCGTCGACGTACTGCCGCCCAGGCGTTGGATGCATTGTTCCACCAGCTTCTGCTGGCCGAGCGTCTCTTCGAGGTGCTGTTCGATGCGGGTCTTGAGCGCCGGGTAATGCTCGAGACGCGCAGCCTGGGCCTTGAGCATTTTTTCCGCTTGCTGTTCCATGGCATGGGCATCGTTGAGCCAATCCAACAGGTTCTCTTTAGGCGTTGCCATTTCCTTCTCCTTAGCCCTGGTCGCGACTGCAGCGCAGCGCGACGGTTCTGAAGTACCGCACATAGAAGTGGATATCGCGGCGCAGGGGAAAGTTTGAACAAACCAGTACCCAGGGCGACGAAAGGCGTCAGCTCGATCCAGGTGCTAACCTCAACGGCTCATGGCCAGCGCAGACACCACCCATGCCCGAAGACCTTCACCAAGCCCCTATCGATCAGTTGCTGGCGTACACGACCGGACGCCGCTTCCTGGTGCTCACCGGTGCCGGCATCAGCACCCCTTCGGGCATCCCCGATTACCGCGACAGCGACGGGGTCCGTCGGGGTCGACAACCGATGATGTACCAGGAGTTCCTCGCCCAGCCCGAGGCACGACGGCGCTATTGGGCCAGGGCGATGCTGGGCTGGCCACGGGTCAGACAGGCCAGGCCGAACGTGGCTCACGAAGCCTTGGCCGAGTTGCAGGCGCAGCGACGCATCACCGGCCTGATTACCCAGAATGTCGACACCCTGCATGACCAGGCCGGCAGCCAGGACGTCATCGAACTGCACGGCAGCCTGCATCGCGTACTGTGCCTGGATTGCGGCCAGCGCAGCGAGCGACAGCAGATTCAACGGCTGATGGAAACCGAAAACCCTTACCTGGCCGGTGTCGATGCGGTACAGGCACCCGATGGCGACACCCTGCTCGACCCGGCGTTCGAGGCGCGCTTCCAGGTGCCTCATTGCCCCCATTGTGGCGGCGAGCGATTGAAACCCGACGTGGTGTTTTTCGGCGAGAACGTCGCCCCCCTCACCGCGGCCCGCGCCCTGCAAGCCGTCGAGCACGCGGACGGCCTGCTGGTGGTGGGCTCGTCGCTGATGGCGTATTCGGCGTTTCGCCTGTGCCGGGCCATCAAGGACCAGGGCAAGCCGCTGCTGGCGATCAACCGAGGCAAGACCCGGGCCGATGAGCTGCTGGACCTCAAGTTGGAAGAGCCCTGTGAGAAACTGTTACCGCTATTGATCTGACACCACGCAATCCCCCTGTGGGAGCGGGCTTGCTCGCGAAGGCGGTGTGTCAGTCAATATCCATGCTGGCTGATCCGACGCCTTCGCGAGCAAGCCCGCTCCCACAGGAATTGTGGCTACTTCGCTGTCAACTGCGCCCCTATATCCTGATCCCTGAGCGTATCGAACAACGCCTGCGCCGCCGCCGACAGTTCATGCCCCGGCTTGGTCAGCACCCCGATGGCTCGCTCGATCACCGGATCGCTCAGGGTGATGCAGCGGGCACCCAGCTCATGCATCTGCCCGACGCACAGCGCCGGCACGGCACTCACCCCCAGCCCACTGGCGACCATTCGCCCGACGGTCGCCAACTGGTGACTCTCGAACTCCACGGGCAGTTTCATCCCTCGGGCCTGCAGATGCTCTTCCAGCATCACCCGTACGGTGGAGGGCCGTTGCAAAGTGATGAACGGTTGCTCCAGCAGGGTCTCCCAGTGGATTTCGTCGCGCTGGGCAAAGGCTGAATCCAGCGGCACCACCGCGACGAAGCGATCGAGGTACAAAGGCGTGAACGCCAGTGACGAACCCTGCATCGGCTCGAACGCCACGCCCAGTTCGACATGGCGATCACGGACCATTTCCAGCACCTGTTCATTGATCACATCGTTGACCGTGACGTTGACATTCGGATAGCGGGCGCGGAAGGTCTTGAGGATTGGCGGCAACAGGTTGCCAGCAAACGAAGGCATCGCCGCCAGCGTCACGCGGCCACGCTGCAAGGTGAAGCGCTGGCGCATTTCGTCCTCGGCGTTGTCCCAGTCGGCCACCAGCCGGCGGGCCAGTGGCAGCAGCGACTCACCTTCGGGGGTCAACGCCACGTTGCGGGTATTGCGACTGAATAGGCGGCCACCGAGGCCTTCTTCCAAGGCCTTGATGGTCAAGCTCAAGGCCGATTGGGACAGGTGCAGCCGCTCGCAGGCCACGGCGAAGCTCAGGCTCTGGGCCACTGCGAGGAAGGCGCGGATTTGCTTGAGGGTCATGCTCGCTACGCTCCGAGGGCTATTGTTGAGTTTTATCAATCAATCCAATCTAAAAATCAACTTAACAAATATATGACTTGACGCAACACTGCATTCCATTGCGACCCCATCAAGAATAAAAGAGGTGTCTATGGCTGGTTTCGACAAACGTGTGAGCTCTTATGAGCAAGCGCTGGAAGGCTTGAAGGATGGCATGACCGTCATCGCCGGCGGCTTCGGTCTGTGCGGTATCCCGGAAAACCTGATCGCCGAGATCAAGCGCAAGGGCATCCGCGACCTCACCGTGGTCTCCAATAACTGCGGCGTCGACGGTTTCGGCCTCGGCGTACTGCTGGAAGACCGGCAGATCCGCAAGGTGGTCGCCTCCTATGTGGGCGAGAACGCCCTGTTCGAGCAGCAACTGCTGAGCGGCGAGATCGAAGTCGTGCTCACGCCCCAAGGCACCCTCGCCGAGAAAATGCGCGCCGGCGGCGCAGGCATCCCGGCCTTCTTCACCGCCACCGGCGTCGGCACGCCCGTGGCCGAAGGCAAGGAAGTACGTGAATTCCATGGTCGCCAGTACCTGATGGAAGAATCCATCACCGGCGACTTCGCCATCGTCAAAGGCTGGAAAGCCGACCATTTCGGCAACGTGATCTATCGCCACACCGCCCAGAACTTCAACCCGCTGGCTGCCACGGCGGGCAAGATCACCGTGGTGGAAGTCGAAGAAATCGTCGAACCCGGCGAGCTGGACCCGACGCAGATCCACACCCCAGGCATCTACGTCGACCGGGTCATTTGCGGCACGTTCGAAAAACGCATCGAACAGCGCACCGTGCGCAAGTGATCCCCTGCCCCCGGCCCGAATGAAGGAATAACAACATGGCACTTTCCCGCGAACAAATGGCTCAACGCGTCGCCCGCGAAATGCAGGACGGCTACTACGTGAACCTGGGTATCGGCATTCCGACCCTGGTCGCCAACTACATCCCCGAAGGCATGGAAGTCATGCTGCAATCGGAAAACGGCCTGCTCGGCATGGGCGCATTCCCGACCGAGGCCGAGGTCGATGCCGACATGATCAACGCCGGCAAGCAGACCGTCACCGCGCGCATCGGTGCCTCGATCTTCTCTTCGGCCGAATCGTTTGCCATGATCCGTGGCGGCCACATCGACCTGACCGTGCTCGGCGCGTTCGAGGTGGATGTCGAAGGCAACATTGCCTCGTGGATGATCCCCGGCAAGCTGGTCAAGGGCATGGGCGGCGCGATGGACCTGGTGGCCGGCGCCGAGAACATCATCGTCACCATGACCCATGCGTCCAAGGACGGTGAGTCGAAACTGCTGCCGCGCTGCAGCCTGCCGCTGACCGGCGCCGGTTGCATCAAGCGGGTGCTGACCGACCTGGCCTACCTGGAAATCCAGGACGGCGCCTTCATCCTGAAAGAACGCGCTCCAGGCGTCAGCGTCGAGGAAATCGTCGCCAAGACCGCCGGCAAATTGATCGTGCCGGACCACGTGCCTGAAATGCAGTTCGCTGCCCAGTGAGGAGAGATTCGATGCAAGAAGTCGTGATTGTCGCCGCCACCCGTACTGCCATTGGCAGTTTCCAGGGTTCCCTGGCTGCCATTCCCGCGCCGGAACTCGGTGCCGCGGTGATTCGTCGCCTGCTGGAACAGACCGGTTTGTCCGGCGAGCAGGTCGATGAAGTGATTCTCGGCCAAGTGCTGACCGCAGGCTCTGGGCAAAACCCGGCGCGCCAGGCGTCGATCCTCGCCGGCCTGCCCCACGCGGTGCCGGCGCTGACCCTGAACAAGGTCTGCGGCTCGGGGCTCAAGGCATTGCACCTGGGCGCCCAGGCGATCCGCTGTGGCGACGCCGAAGTCATTATCGCCGGTGGCATGGAAAACATGAGCCTGGCCCCCTACGTCCTGCCGGTCGCTCGCACCGGCCTGCGCATGGGCCACGCGAAGATGATCGACAGCATGATCACCGACGGCTTGTGGGATGCCTTCAACGATTACCACATGGGCATCACCGCCGAGAACCTGGTGGACAAGTACGGCATCAGCCGCGAAGAGCAGGACGCCTTCGCCGCCGCGTCCCAGCAGAAGGCCGTCGCCGCCATCGAGGGCGGTCGGTTCGCCGATGAGATTACACCGATCCTGATTCCCCAGCGCAAAGGCGATCCCGTGGCGTTCTCCACGGATGAACAACCGCGCGCCGGTACCACCGCCGAATCCCTGGGCAAGCTCAAGCCTGCCTTCAAGAAGGACGGCAGCGTCACCGCGGGCAATGCCTCCTCGCTCAACGATGGCGCCGCCGCCGTGATCCTGATGAGCGCGGAAAAAGCCAAGGCCCTGGGCCTGCCGGTGCTGGCGAAAATCAGTGCCTACGCCAATGCCGGCGTCGACCCGGCCATCATGGGCATTGGTCCGGTCTCGGCCACCCGTCGCTGCCTGGACAAGGCTGGCTGGTCGCTGGAGCAGCTGGACCTGATCGAAGCCAACGAAGCCTTCGCCGCCCAGTCGCTGGCCGTGGCCCGGGAACTGAAATGGGACATGGACAAGGTCAACGTCAATGGTGGCGCCATCGCCTTGGGCCACCCTATCGGCGCGTCGGGTTGCCGGGTCCTGGTGTCGCTGCTGCATGAAATGATCAAGCGCGACGCCAAGAAAGGCCTCGCGACCCTGTGCATCGGCGGCGGCCAAGGCGTGGCCCTGGCGCTGGAACGGGCATAACCGACACGGGTTCAACGGTGGCTGCACGGACCCACGAATATCCGCGCAGCCACTGGCACCACCCCCGGCGCGACTTCGGTTGCGCCGGTTTTTTTTGCCTGCTGGTTTATGTGGATGGCTGGCCGGCCCCATCGCGAGCAGGCTCGCTCCCACAGGGGACCAGGGGTTACACAACATCTGCGTTCACCACCAAACCCTGCGGGAGCCGGGCTTGCCCGCGATGGCGGCGGTACATTCAGCATCCCAGTGACAGATACACCGCTTTCGCGAGCAAGCCCGCTCCCACAGGAGACCAGGGTGTACGCAACATCTATGCTCGCCACCAAACCTTGTGGGAGCGAGCCTGCTCGCGATGGCGGCGGTACATTCAGCCTCCCAGTGACAGATACACCGCTTTCGCGAGCAAGCCCTCTCCCACAGGAGACCAGGGTGTACGCAACATCCATGCTCGCCACCAAACCCTGTGGGAGCCGGGCTTGCCCGCGATGGCGGCGGTGCATTCAGCCTCCCAGTGACAGATACACCGCTTTCGCGAGCAAGCCCGCTCCCACAGGAGACCAGGGTGTACGCAACATCCATGCTCGCCACCAAACCCTGCGGGAGCCGGGCTTGCCCGCGATGGCGGCGGTACCTTCAGCCTCCCAGTGACAGATACACCGCTTTCGCGAGCAAGCCCGCTCCCACAGGGGACCAGGGTGTACGCAACATCCATGCTCGCCACCAAACCCTGCGGGAGCCGGGCTTGCCCGCGATGGCGGCGGTACCTTCAGCCTCCCAGTGACAGATACACCGCTTTCGCGAGCAAGCCCGCTCCCACAGGGGACCAGGGGTTACACAACATTTACGCTCACCACCAAACCCTGTGGGAGCGAGCCTGCTCGCGATGGCGGCGGGTCTGTCTGCCGCGGTAAGCCCAGGATCGGCATAGGGGACGGCCTTCATAGGCCGTTCCCCTGCCACACCACCCGGCATGCGGGTCCGCACCGGGCGGTTCGAGAGATTGAGGTCAGGAGAGACGCGGTAAACCCAAGCTGTCGAACCAGGCGATACTCAGCACACGGTTCAGCTCATACCGGCTGTTGCTCCACCAACGGCGAGCATTCCCCGCGATCTTCCTCGCGACTTCCACACTCGCCCCCAGTGCCCGCAACGCCCGGTAGGTCGTCGTTCCGCGCTTCCATTGCTTGAGCTGGATTGCTCGTAATCGGTGCCGTATCCATTCGTCCAGCTCGCGCCAGACGGCTGGGGTTTGCGACAGTCCGAAATAAGCTTTCCAACCCAGAATGTAAGGGCGCAGATCATCGACGATCTGCTGCAAACTACGGCCACATGAGCGTCGGGTGTGCCAGCGTATTCGCTGCTTGAACTGCTTTTGCGCTTTAAATGAGACGGCTCGCTTGGCTTCGCCCTGAGAGGCCCAGAAGGCGTATCCCAGAAACTTGCGACCAAACGCACTCGTCACCGCACTCTTGCTCTCGTTGACGCTCAAGTGCAGCTTTTCATACAGACACTTGAGCAAGGACATCACTCGCTGCCCGGCCTTCTGACTGCGAACGTACACATTCGCATCATCGGCATAGCGCACAAAACTATGACCTCGGCGTTCAAGCTCTCGATCCACTTCGTCCAGCAGCACGTTCGCCAGCAACGGCGACAGCGGGCCGCCTTGCGGCGTCCCCAGGCGGCTTTTCTCGACCACGCCATTGATCAGCGTTCCCGCATCCAGATACGCACGGATCAGGCGAATGACCGCCTGATCTGCTATCCGTTTGCGTAAGCGATCCATCAAGATGTCGTGGTCGACCCGGTCGAAGAACTTCTCCAGATCAACATCCACTACCACCTTGAGCCCCGCAGACACATGGCGCTGAGCCGCCAGGATGGCGTCCTGCGCACTGCGCCCCGGACGAAAGCCGTAGCTGTGTTCACTGAAGGTTGGATCGAGCAGTGGTTGCAGGACTTGCAGCAGCGCTTGTTGAATCAACCGGTCGGTGACCGTTGGAATGCCTAACTCGCGTTCACCGCCGTCAGGCTTGGGAATGACCACGCGCCGTACCGGACTGGGCCGGTAGACGCCTGAAAGAAGCTGTTCGCAGATCACAGGCCATCGGGACTGCAAAAGTTTGGCGGTCTGTTCAATGTCCAAACCGTCGACTCCAGCAGCTCCTTTGTTGGCCCTGACTCGTCTCCAAGCCCGTTTCAGGTTCGCTCTCGCAAAGGCCCGTTCCAGCAGCCCTTGCCCTGCGTTGTAGGATTCATCTTGCGGGCAATTGACCTCGTCGCTGATGGAGGCACTCACGGCTTCACCGCTCGCGTCCCTCCCATCCGCCCCGCGTTTGGCAGGCATCTGACTTCCGGTCTTTCGCATCAACATGGCCTATGACGCTTTCTCTCGTTCGGCCCTTCGTCAAAAAAAAGAAAAAAAGACTACTACGGCCTCTGCTGACTTCTCGCTCCGGTTTGCACCGTCGCCCTTTCAGGCATAAGGCGAGATCTCCCCAGGTAAGAACGCAATCCTTCACCGCACAGCCGCCGGATCTACGCAGCCGCCCTTTGACCACAAGAGTTTCGCGGTTTTTGGCCCGCTCACCCTGGTCGGCTTCGCCTTATATCCGGTTCTTGTTCATCGGCTCACGGCTTCGCTCCACGCTTCCTCCCCACACTCGGTCGCCCTCATGCAGTTGCGCTTCACTTCATTCGCTGTGGTCAGCTTACGGCGGGACTTTCACCCACAAGATTGCGCCCATGCTGGGCGCACCAAAAAAAACGGCACCTTTCGGTGCCGTTCGTTTTCACATTCGGGGCTTTACTTGCGTGCCGCCTCCCATGATTTCAACAGCTCGGTGTAGCTCACGGTTTCGCCTTTAGGCTTCTCGTTCGCCAGTTTCGGCTTCGGTGCGCCCGGTTGGTCGAACCAGTATTGCGCGTCGCGCTCAGGGTTCATCTTAGGTGCACAGGTGGCTTGGGCCTTGGAGCGTTCCAGGCGGGTCATGATTGCGTCCTGGTCCTTGGCCAACCCGTCGAGGGCCTGCTGCGGCGTTTTCTCGCCACTGGCGGCTTCGGCGATGTGGCTCCACCACAGTTGCGCCAGGCGCGGGTAGTCCGGCACGTTGGTCCCGGTCGGGGTCCATTGCACACGGGCCGGGCTGCGGTAGAACTCCACCAGGCCACCGAGCTTCGGTGCCAGGTCGGTCAGCGCCTGGGAGTTGATGTCCGACTCACGAATCGGCGTCAGGCCCACGATGGTCTTCTTCAGCGATACGGTCTTGGATGTCACGAACTGCGCATAGAGCCAGGCCGCGAGTTTCTGCTTCTCAGGCGTGGACTTCATGAACGTCCAGGAACCCACGTCCTGATACCCCAACTTCATGCCCTCTTCCCAGTACGGACCGCGTGGCGAAGGTGCCATGCGCCATTTCGGCGTGCCATCGGCGTTCATCACCGGCAGGCCCGGCTTGGTCATGTCGGCTGTGAAAGCGGTGTACCAGAATATCTGCTGGGCGATGTTGCCCTGGGACGGCACCGGACCGGACTCGGAGAAGGTCATGCCCGCCGCCTCCGGTGGCGCGTACTTCTTCATCCAGTCCACGTATTTGGTGGTGGCGAACACGGCCGCGGGACCGTTGGTGTCGCCGCCACGGGTCACGCTGGAACCGACCGGATGGCAGTCTTCGACGCGAATGCCCCACTCGTCCACCGGCAAACCGTTGGGCAGACCCTTGTCGCCACCACCGGCCATGGAGAACCAGGCATCGGTGAAGCGCCAGCCCAGGGACGGGTCTTTCTTGCCGTAGTCCATGTGACCGTAGACGCGCTTGCCGTCGATCTCCTTGACGTCTTCGGAGAAGAACTTGGCGATGTCTTCATAAGCCGACCAGTTTACCGGTACACCCAACTCGTAGCCGTATTTCTCCTTGAACTTGGCCTTCAGGTCCGCACGCTCGAACCAGTCGGCACGGAACCAGTACAAGTTGGCGAATTGCTGGTCGGGCAGTTGATAGATCTTGCCGTCCGGCGCGGTGGTGAAGGAAATGCCGATGAAATCCTTCAGGTCGAGGGTCGGCGAGGTGTAATCCTTGCCTTCATTGGCCATCAGGTCGGTGATCGATTCGGTCTTGCCGTAGCGAAAGTGCGTACCGATCAAGTCCGAGTCGTTGACCCAGCCGTCATAGATATTCTTGTCCGATTGCATCTGGGTCTGCAGCTTCTCCACCACGTCGCCTTCCTGGAGCAGGTCGTGGGTCAGCTGGATCCCTGTGATTTCGCTAAAGGCCTTGGCCAGTACCTTGGATTCATATTCGTGGGTGGCGATGGTTTCCGACACCACGTTGATTTTCATCCCGCGAAACGGCTGGGCGGCCTTGATGAACCACTTGAGTTCTTCGAGCTGCTGCTCGGCTGTCAGGGTCGACGGCTTGAATTCACTGCCGATCCATTTTTTAGCGGCGTCTTCATAGGCGTCGGCCCAGGCCGTAGCGCTCAGCCCGCTGAGTGCCAGCATGGCTGCCAATGAAACGCTATGTCGCAGCTTATTGTTTTTATCGAACATAGAGACCTCCTGTTTGGGTTTGAGAGCTTTCGTCGAACCTTTGCGACTAGCCCCACCGCATCACTGCCAACAGCCACACCCAAGACAACGCGAACGCTATCCAGATGCTCCAGTCGGTGGCGCCGATCACCAGCAGGTGCAGGTAGGCGCTACCGAGAAGACCGATAAACAACCGATCGCCACGGGTGGTGGCAATCGGCAGGAAACCACGCCGAGGGATGCTCGGCGAACGCAGTTCCCACGTGGTCATGCCCGCCAGCAGCAAGGCGATGACCGCAAAAAAAGCCGCCGTCGGGCCGGTCCAGTTCATCCATTCCATCATCGACTCCTCAGACCCGGCCCAGGGCAAAGCCCTTGGCCACATGGTTGCGAACGAACCAGATCACCAGCATGCCCGGCAGGATGGTCAACACCCCCGCCGCCGCCAGCACGCCCCAGTCGATACCCGACGCCGACACGGTGCGGGTCATGACCGCCGCGATCGGCTTGGCATTCACCGAGGTGAGCGTGCGCGCCAGCAACAGTTCGACCCAGGAAAACATGAAGCAGAAAAATGCCGTGACACCGATGCCGGAGCCGATCAACGGAATGAAGATCTTGGCGAAGAACTTGGGGAAACTGTAGCCGTCAATGTAGGCGGTCTCGTCAATTTCTTTTGGCACCCCGGACATGAACCCTTCGAGGATCCACACCGCCAACGGCACGTTGAACAGGCAGTGGGCCAGGGCCACCGCGATATGGGTATCGAACAACCCGATAGACGAATACAGCTGGAAGAACGGCAACAGGAACACCGCCGGTGGGGCCATGCGGTTGGTCAGCAGCCAGAAGAACAGGTGCTTGTCCCCCAGGAACCGATAGCGGGAAAACGCATAGGCCGCTGGCAACGCGACGCCCAGGGAAATCACCGTGTTCAGGCTCACGTAGTACAGCGAGTTGAGGTAACCGGTGTACCAGCTCGGGTCGGTGAAGATCACCTTGTAGTTGTGGAAGGTGAAATCCTGCGGCCACAAGGTCAGGCTGCCAAGGATCTCGGTGTTGCTCTTGAACGACATGTTCAGCAGCCAGTAGATGGGCACCAGCAGGAACAGGATGTAGATCAACAGCGGTATCAGCTTCTTCTTGCTCATTGTGCGGGCCTCAACGGTTGGCGTCGGAGTGCGTCATGGCGGTGTAGAACAGCCAGGACACCAACAGAATGATCAGGAAATACACCAGGGAAAACGCCGCCGCCGGGCCCAGGTCGAATTGGCCGATGGCCATCTGCGTCAGGGTCTGGCTGAGGAACGTGGTGGCGTTGCCCGGCCCGCCGCCGGTGAGTACGAACGGTTCGGTGTAGATCATGAAGCTGTCCATGAAGCGCAGCATCACGGCGATCAGCAGCACGCTCTTCATCTTCGGCAACTGGATGTGACGGAACACGGCCCAGTTCGATGCCCGGTCGATCCGCGCGGCCTGGTAGTACACGTCGGGAATCGCCCGCAGCCCCGAATAGCACAACAGCGCCACCAACGACGTCCAGTGCCAGACGTCCATCACCAGCACGGTGACCCAGGCATCCATGGTGTTGGCCGCGTAGTTGTAGTTGATGCCCATGCCGTTGAGGGTCGAGCCCAGCAAACCGATGTCGGCGCGGCCGAAGATCTGCCAGATGGTGCCCACCACGTTCCACGGGATCAGCAGCGGAATGGCCAGGATGATCAGCACCAGAGACGACCATTTGCCCTTGGTGGGCATGGTCAGGGCGATGGCGATGCCCAGGGGAATTTCAATCAGCAGCACGCACGCCGAGTAGATGAACTGGCGCAGCAACGAGTCGTGCAAGCGTGGATCGAGCAGCACCTGCTTGTACCAGTCGGCGCCGACGAAATAGCGGCTGGACTGGTCGAAGATGTCCTGCACCGAATAGTTGACCACGGTCATCATCGGGATCACGGCGCTGAAGGCCACCAGCAGGAACACCGGCAATACCAGCCACCAGGCCTTGTTGTTCTGCACCTTGTTCATGGCTGCACCTCGCTCAACGGTTCCAGCAAATACTCATCGGCATAGACCATCAGCCATTGGGCCGGAAAACTGATGTACGCCGTGCCTTCGGGCACGGGCTTGTCTTCGGCCAGGCGGACCTTCAGCGGTGCACCATCGAGGTTGAGGGTCATGATCTTGTAGGTGCCCAGGTCTTCGACGTGCACCACGTCGGCGCGCATCGCGTCGTCGTAAGGGCCATCCCAGACATGCACGAACTCGGGACGGATGCCGACCTTCAGGCTCTTGCCCTCGGCTTCGGCGATACGCCGTTGCAAGGTTTCCGACAGCGGCAAGTGGGTCGAGGCGAAGCCGACGCCACCGGGCTGCGCCGTGACCTCGATCAGGTTCATCCCCGGGCTGCCGATGAAGTAGCCGACAAAGGTGTGGCTCGGGCGCTCGAACAAATCCCGGGGCGTGCCGAACTGTACGATCTGGCCGCCGTACATCACCGCGATCTTGTCGGCGAACGTCGAGGCTTCCAACTGGTCGTGGGTGACGTAGACCATGGTGATGTTGAACTGCTCGTGGATCTGCTTGAGCTTGCGCCGCAGTTTCCATTTCAGGTGCGGGTCGATCACCGTCAGCGGCTCGTCGAACAGGATCGCCGACACATCGTCGCGCACCAGCCCGCGGCCCATGGAGACTTTCTGCTTCTCATCGGCGGTGAGGTTACGGGCTTTTTTGTCCAACAGGTTCTGCAGGTCCAGGACCTCGGCGATTTCCTGCACTTTGGTGTGGATCCGCGCCTCGGCCATGCCCTGGTTGCGCAGCGGGAACGCCAGGTTGTCGAACACCGTCATGGTGTCGTACACCACCGGGAACTGGAACACCTGGGCAATGTTGCGGTGTTCCGGGGTCAGGTCGTTGACGACTTTGCTGTCAAACATCACCTGCCCTTCGGAGGGGCTGAGCAAGCCGGAGATGATGTTGAGCAAGGTGGACTTGCCGCAGCCCGAAGGCCCGAGCAACGCATAGGCGCCGCCCTGCTCCCAGATGTGGTTCATCTCGCGGATCGCGTAATCCTCGGGGCCCGCCGGGGTACTGGTGTAGCTATGGGCGAGGTTCTGCAAACGAATTTCAGCCATCAGGCAACCCTCGCAATACGCAGGCCCGGGGCCTGGACCAGCTTGCCTTGGGCATCGAAGACAAACAGTTTATGGGTCGGAATGTAGATGCGAATCGGCGCGTCCACGTCGTACTCATGCACCCCTGGCAAGTGCAGCACCAGCAGGAAGTGTTCGTTGCGCACGTGCAGGAACGTCTCCGAGCCGCTGATCTCGGCCACTTCGACGGTCACCGCCAGTTCGAGATCGTCGTCGTTGCTCGGCACCAGGGAGATATGGCTGGGGCGCACGCCGAAACGGAACTCACCCTCGCCCACCGGCCGCAGGTCGACGTTCAGCGGGAAGTGCACGAAGTTGGCGAAGCTGACTTCATTGCCAGCGATACGCCCCGGCATGAGGTTGATCGGTGGCTCGGAAAACAATTCGGCGGCCAGCACGGTTTGCGGCTGGTGATAGACGGAAGACGACTTGCCGCTCTGAATCACCCGGCCCTCATGCAGGATCGTCGTGGTACCGCCCAAGGCCAGCGCTTCGTTAGGCTCGGTGGTGGCGTAGACGGCGATGGTGTGGCGGGCCTGGAACAGCTCGCGCATTTCCTGGCGCAGCTCTTCACGCAGCTTGTAGTCCAGGTTCACCAGTGGCTCATCGAACAGGATCAGCTCGGCGTCCTTGACCAGCGCCCGGGCCATGGCCGTGCGCTGCTGCTGGCCGCCGGACAGCTCCAGTGGATGACGCTTGAGGAATTTCTCGATCCGCAGCATTTTTGCGGTTTCCAGGACCTTGCCCTGGATGATTTCTTCGGACACCCCGGCCTGGCGCAACGGCGAGGCGATGTTTTCGAAAACGGTCATGGTCGGGTAGTTGATGAACTGCTGGTAAACCATCGACACGTTGCGCAACCGCACCGGGCGGTGGGTGACGTCGACGCCGTTCATCAGGATGCGGCCGCTGTCGGGCTTGTCCAGACCGGCCATCAGGCGCATGAGGCTGGTCTTGCCGGACAGCGTGCGGCCCAACAGGACGTTGAAGGATCCGGGTTCGAAACTCAGATTGGCATCGTCGATCCAGGTCTGGCCTTCGACGGTGCGACAGATGTGCTCAAGCGTTAATGACATGGCTCGGCCTTTTTATTATTTGGAGTCAAGCGACCCTGGTTTAAAAGCGAAAGCCGTGCCAGAAATCATAAGCCTCTGATCAGATTGGTTTTTCCTAAAATCCTTCAGAAAAATACGTTCGTTGATGAACAGAAGTGAACAACCATGATTGAACAACTGAACAATTCGCGGGTTGACAATGAACAATTTTGAACAACACTGAATGAACGTTTCCGGTTAGCCTGGCAGCGATTCTGTGGGAGCGGGCTTGCTCGCGAAGGCGGTGTGTCAGTCAACATAAATGCTGCTGATCCAACGCTTTCGCGAGCAAGCCCGCTCCCACAAGGATCTGTGTATGAAGTGGTATTCAGGCCTGCCCCAGCACAAGGAGTCTGTGCGAGACTTGCCACAACAATAAAAACAGCTCCTGCGAGAGTGCCCCATGGCCGCACCAGCTCCTGCCTTGTCCCACGAGGCCATCATCCAGGCCTCCTGGTCCCGTTGCCGCGCCTTTGGCCTGAATCACCAGAGCGTGCCGGCCTTCGATCAGTTGCCCGCCCAAGGCATCGCCCAATTGCTGGAAAGCCAGCATTCGCTGGTGCAGACCACCCATCAGGAGGTCTTGCCGTATTACGAGAACATCCTGAGCAATTCCAACTGCCTGATCATGCTGGCCGACAACCAGGGCCAAGTGCTGACCTCCTGGGGCACCCAGCGCTTCATCGAGCCGAAACTGGCCCATGGCTTCAGCGCCGGGGCGAGCTGGATGGAGCGCTGCACCGGCACCAACGCCATTGGCACCGCGCTGGCCTGCGAACAGGCGGTGCACATCGAACACGATGAACACTTCCTCAAGGCCAACCGCTTCATGACCGGCTCCGCCGCGCCGATCTTCGACGCCGAGCGCAAGGTCATCGCCGTGTTGGACGTCTCCAGCGACAGCTACCTGCCACCGTCCCACACCCTGGGCATGGTCAAGATGATGAGCCAGACCGTGGAGAACCGGCTGATCCTCAACCTGTTTCGCGGTGAACATTTCCAACTGACGTTCAACACCGGCTTGAATAACCTCGACAGCCAGTGGGCCGGGTTGTTGATCTTCGACGAGAGCGGCCAGGTCCTGTCGGCCAACCGCCGGGCCGACAACCTGCTAGGCCTGAGCCTGTCACGGGTCAGTATCGAAAGCCTGTTCAAGGTTTCGTTGCTGGAACTGCTGAACCAACCCGACGGCCTGCCGTTCGCCCTGCAAGCGTCCGGCAGCAATCGGTTCCAGTGCTTGCTCAGGCGCCCGAGCCAGGTCTCGATCAGAGCACGCGTCTTCACCGAGGCAACGCCTGCGCCGACTCCCGCCAGCCACGCTATCAGCCTCAACACCCTGCACTTCGGTGACAGCCGTGTGGAAAAAGCCGTGCGCCAGGCCGAGCGCTTGTTGGAGAAAGACATTCCGCTGCTGATCCACGGCGAGACCGGCGTCGGCAAGGAAGTGTTCGTCAAAGCCCTGCACCAGGCCAGCTCGCGCTGTAAGCAGCCGTTCATTGCCGTCAACTGCGCCGCGATCCCCGCCGAGCTGGTGGAATCGGAACTGTTCGGTTATGAAAAAGGCGCGTTCACCGGCGCCAACCAGAAAGGCAGCATCGGCCTGATCCGCAAGGCCGACCGCGGTACGCTGTTCCTCGATGAGATCGGCGACATGCCCCTGCCGACCCAGGCCCGACTGCTGCGGGTCTTGCAGGAGCGTTGCGTGCAACCGGTGGGCAGCGCCGAGCTGTTCCCGGTGGACATCCGTATCATCTCCGCCACTAACCGCTCGCTGCGCGAACAGGTGCAGCTGGGGCGGTTTCGCGAAGACTTGTACTACCGCATCGGCGGCCTGACCCTGGAACTGCCGCCCCTGCGCGAACGCAGCGACAAGCAGGCGCTGTTCAAACGCCTGTGGGAGCACCATCGCGAACCGACCCAATGGGCCGGCCTGAGCCGCGAGGTACTGGACCTGTTCGAACGCCATCCCTGGCCGGGCAACCTGCGCCAGGTCAGCAGCGTGCTGCAAGTGGCCCTGGCGATGGCCGAGGAACAGCCGATCCGTCCGGAGCACCTGCCCGATGATTTTTTTGTCGACCTGGAAATGGAACCGGTGGAAACACCGGAGCCGCTGACCGTGGACCTCAACGATGCCGAAGACCTGAACCGCCAGTTGCAGGCCGTGGGCGGGAACATTTCACACCTGGCGCGACGGCTGGGGGTCAGCCGCAATACCTTGTACAAACGCCTGCGACAACTTGAAAGCTGATACAAAACCTGTGGGAGCAGGCTCGCTCCCACAGGGGATTTTTGGTGAATGCCGATGACTTGAACACCCGTGACAACTGTGGGAGCGAGCTTGCTCGCGATAGCGTCAGTTCAGCCGATGATGAAGTGAGTGACAAGACGCCATCGCGAGCAAGCTCGCTCCCACAGGAGGTTCGTTTCACTGATTGGCATCACTTCGAAGAAGCTGCCCTTTGATTGAAGCACCAGGTCAGTCGAACGCACCATTGAGCACTTCATAAATGATGCCAGTAGCGATCGCCACCAGGATCAGGTCCGTCCCGACCTGCTGCCATTCATAACCGTCATAGTGGGGCAACCGCCCCAGCAACCGGCCGTCGAGCTTCTTGGCGATGCCAGGTGGCAACGGTTTGCCGCGGGCCAGGTTTTTCTGGATACCCGGCGGCAATGCCGGGCCGGGGCTCCAATAATCGCGATAGCCGCCAATCACCCCCAGAATACCGCCACGGTCGATGCTCGGGCCGTTATGCCAATCGCCGCCGCCACCGCCCTGGTTTCCCTTGCCGCCCTGGTTGCCCTTGTTGCCAGGATTTCCTTGACCACCCTTGTTGCCCTGCCCGCCCTTACCTCCCTGTCCCTGACCGGCGCCTTGATCGAATTGAGCGTTTCCCTTGCCGTTGCCCGGGTCTGCGACAACAATGCCAGGGCCCGTCGCCAGGGCGAAACAGGTCACTGCAGCAATCAACGAGCGCGATTTGAACATGGCAGTTCTCTCAAAAAAGGGATGGCCCCTGTAAAGATATAGAGACTAACGGTGATATTAGTTCCATATCACACTGTGCGCCGCTTACCGACTGGATTACACCTGAACGCCGCAATCAAGGAGCGCCATGCGCAAGGATTACCTGGCTTTTTTCGTCTCGATGTTCCTCTCTCGGTTGGCCGACCAGATCTTGCTGTTCATCGTCCCATTGATTGTGTTCCAGACCACTAACAGCGTCGCCTGGGCAGGCCTGGCCTTTTTCGTCGAATCCTTGCCACGCTATCTGGCGTTCCCGATCTGCGGCGCGTTGTGCGACAAGTTCCCGCCGATTCGCATCCTGCACATCAGCCAGGTATATCGCGCCGTGGCCTGCGGCGGGGCGGTGGTGCTGTATGGGGTCTTCGGTGGCATCTATTGGATCGTGGCGCTCTCGGCCCTCTGCGGCGTGTTGACCACCCAGGGCATCATGGCCCGCGAAGTGGTGATGCCTTACATCTTCAAGCATTACACCTACACCAAGACCCTGTCCTACTCGCAAATCGCCGACCAGACCGGCTTGGTACTGGGCCCGCTGATCGCCGCGCTGTTGCTTGAGGTGTGGGCGTGGCACTGGGTAGTGCTGGCGATTGCCGGGCTGTTCCTACTGGCGGACCTGGCCATGGGGTACTGGCAGCGCAATAGCTCAGTCACCCTGGAAACCTTCGAGCAACATCACGACCTCTGGCTGAACCCACTGCGCGTTGCCTTCGGCCACATTCGCAGCCTGGCGGAACTGAAAAAAATCATCAGCCTGGCGGTGGGCGTCAACCTGATCATCGGCGTCACCCTCGCCACGTCGGCGGCCATGGTCATCGGCCAGTACGGCGCCAGCAAGGATGATTACGCCGGGTTGCAGGCAGCCGGTGCGCTGACCACCATTGTCATCCTGTTCCTCCTGGCCCGGGTGACCTTGCCCTTGAAACTGCTGGGAGCCCTCTCCTACACCCTGATTGCCGTCGGCGCCTTCGTCACCGCCCTCAGCCCGAACACAGGGGGCTACGTCGTCGGTTTCTTGCTGATCGTCGGTTTCGACAAAATGTTCAACGTCTACTTCCGCACCCTGCGCCAACAAGTCATTCCACCCCAGGACTTCGGCAAGACCGTCGGCGTCATTACGCTGCTCAACAACCTGTCGCAACCGCTCGCGGGCCTGCTCGTCGCGGTGCTGGCCGCGCCGGCTGGCACGCAGCAGGTGATTCTGCTGCTGGCGGTTGTCACCAGTCTGATCGGAGCCGCGGTGGTCTTGGTGAACAGGCATTCAACCCTCGGAGCAAGCGTCTACCGCACCGATACCGACTGACCCTGCCGGCGCGTCGGTTTGTATTATCAGTGACTTATTGTTGAGGCATGGTTGAAACGTTGCCAGCGTCGAGGTACGTCTGCCCCTCCATTCGTCACCTGTCAAATGTCGGGGCCAACAAGCGGCCCTGTCTGGCTCAGGGTTTGCACTGGCCTGTCTTAGCAGCCAAGAACGACGTAATTCTGACGCGGCGGCAAATTAATCAATGCTTGGTCAGCAAACGGAGATGTACCGTGTCAACTCTCAACGAAATCGCAGCGAACCACGCGAGAATGGCAAAGTTAAAGGAAGAAGAGTCGATGCGGCTGAGCGCGCTTCAGGGCCAGGTGGTGGGGAGTTTTGAAATTCCACCCATCGAGGCGCCACAGGAGATGTCTCTGCACTTCATGACGGGGGGGCAGGATCACTCGTTTGGAGAAGCGGCTGCGCTGAGTTTTTGACCTGAGTGTTGATGGGGCTCCGTCGCCCGCTTGTGGGCGGGCGACTCGGCCGTTCAGAACTGCCTGGCTAAAGCCGCTGCAAATATGCCGGCCGCAATCGCCGGCAGCGGTTTTTTAAGGATCAACATGACAATTGCCGTGATCAGCAGCGCCCAGCGCGAACCGTGATCACCTTTAACGGCCAGCGGAGCCAGCACCGCCACCAACACCGAACCCGACATGGCCGTGATGAACTGCTGCACCCGATAGTTGATCGGCACAAACGACATCACGAAAACGCCGCCCCACCGAGTCGCCAATGTCACGGCGGCCATTATCAAGATGACCAGCAAGGTGCCATAACCCGCCGTTTCAATGTTCATTGTTGTTTCTCCATCCACAATGCGCCCAGAACGCCTCCCGCCAAAGCCCCCACCACGACATGACTGTTAGCCGGCAAATACCAGTAAGCCAACAGCGATGAGCAGGCCGCCACGGTCCAGATGATGAACATGCGCAGGTTCTTCTTCCCGCCCACGACCATCGCCAACAAGAAACAGCCCATCACCATATCGAGCCCGAAACTGACCGGGTTCTCGATGGCGCTGCCAAAATGAAGCCCCAGCCAACTCCCCAAAATCCAAGTGACCCAGAGTGCAATGCCGCCGCCGAACAGAATCCCCAGCCCCGGCTTGCCCCGATTGAACGCCTGCATCGCCATGGCCCAGTTGGCGTCCGAGACAACCAGCATCACACCGTAGCGTTTGGCAACGGGTAACTCACGCAACCACGGGTAAAGCGTCGCGCCCATCAACAAGTGCCGGGCGTTGATGGCGAAGACGGTGATCATCAGCGGAACGACCGGCACTTGCTGCCCCCACAGATCCAGCGCGGCAAACTGAGAAGCGCCGGCAAAAACCAGGGTACTCATGAGCACGGCCGACGTATCGCTCAAGCCCGTTTGCGCAGCCGCCAGGCCGAAAGCAACGCCGAACACGACGACAAAAAGAGAAATGGGGATCAGTTGCTTGAAACCGTCGTAAATGTGCTTCAGCTTTAGCTCATGCAAATGGGGTTGATCGCTCGACAAAACATCGCCTCTTCTGGTTATCCACGGTGTAAAAGCTGGGAGTATGAGGCTGAATCTTCATGTGGAAAACTTCTTGGCGGACCTATACCCGTCAACCCGGCGAATCCTACTCGTCGTAAAGCCTGCGTTGAGCGCGTACCGTGCCCCATTCCCCGATTCAAAATGGACGTCATTCAAATTGCCACCACGCCACAGGTGAATGCCATGAGCACCCTTGAAAAAGCGATATCGATTTCCGCGCTGGCCCATGAAGGGCAAGTGGATAAGGGCGGCTCCCCTTACGTTTTGCACCCCCTGAAGGTCATGTTGCGCCTGGCCCATGACGAAGAGCGCATCGTGGCGGTGCTGCATGACGTGGTCGAAGATACCGCGATAACCCTCGGCGACCTGCGCGATGAAGGCTTCAGCGAGGCGGTCCTTGGCGCAATCGACGCGCTCACCAAACGCGAAGGTGAGACTTACCAGGCCTTTATCGAGCGGGCTGCACGCGACCCGATGGCGCGCCGAGTGAAGCTGGCGGACCTTGCGGAAAACAGCGATTTATCTCGCCTGAACGAGCCAAGCCAGAAAGACTTGGATCGAATTGAAAAGTACCGCAAGGCGACTGATTACCTGACGGCCTTGGAGCAGTAGGCACCCGTGAAACAAATAAGGTGAAGCGCGTCACAGACCAGGCGACCGCTCAAGCTGCCCGTGCGGAATGTTCCACATCAACGGTCATAAAGCGGCAAAATAAACGCCCAGACAACTCGCTCGAATCTTCGACAAAACCAAAGCAACCAATGCTCTGAAACCAGGGCACAGGATTTCTTGGAAGAAAGACAACTATTTATGGAAAACAGGAGCCTTGAAAATGAGCACGACTGAACAAGTACAAAGCACTGGCAAATACAGCGCCAAATGGCAGGAACGCTTCGACTTCTTTGACACCTACGGTGCGCCAAACGACCCGCGCTACAAGGAAGCCGTCAAGACACTGCCTGGTTTCAAGAAGAAGATATTGATCAACGCCAACGTGATTGCGTTTTTCTTCGGCCCTATCTACCTGTTCGTCCTGGGTCTGTGGAAGAAAAACCTGGCCCTGTTTGGTATTTTTCTGGCGATCCACATCGCATTGAGCGTGATTTTCGCCATCATCGGCATGGAGTTTCCTCGGCCATTGAGCACTGGCCTGAGCATCGCCATGTCGATGATGTATGCACTCATGGCCAACTACGCGTACTACCTCAAGGAAGTGAAAGGCGAACAAGGCTGGAACCCGTTCAAAGGCATGCGTCTCTGATTGCAGGCTTGGGTCATCAAGAGCCCGCACCTCGTCATGAGTGTGCGGGCTTGTTGTTTCTGAGCCTTGAATTCTTGAGGAGCAGTATCAGCCGATGCTCAACTGTCCCGATGACCTAAATGTTGTTTTTTTACACCATTTTTAGCCTTTCGTTCGAAATAGGCATGAACAAACCACAGAGCCAGGGCAAACCCGGCAAAGCCAAAAATGAAGAGCAACACTTCTATTGCAGTACCTTCATGAGAAAACATTGTGTTCACCTCGTCCTTAAGTGGGTTGACCGAAAATCGCCACGCTCGAAATCTCTCGTAACAATCCGAACATTTTCAGGGTAGTCGTCATCAACCTGCGTGACAACCCTTTATCCCCGTACAACCCCCGGTCTAGACGAGTCGCCGACCAATGACACCCTGCCCCGGCGGGCCAATGCGTGGTTTCATAACGGTCGGTCCAGCCTCTCCAAGGAGATGTGGCGGCCTCCCATACAAATTCCTGCAACTGACTCAGCGGGGGCTAGAGACAGAAACCTGATCGGCCTGCGCCGAAAGCGGAACATCAAACACCCGATCGAACACCCATTGAAAAACCAGCGCGTAAAAAAAGAAAAACACGAACAACCCCAGGTTGGTCACCAGCGCCAGCCACAGGCTGATGCCCAACCATGCGCCGATCACCGGAGTGAGGATCAGCGTCAAGCCGCCTTCAAATCCCAGGGAGTGAAGCAGCCGTCGCTGCCAGTTGCGATGGCGGCTGGGTTGACGGCGCTCCCACCACTCGAACAGGCCGTTGAAAAGCATGTTCCAGGCCAGCGCGACGGCAGAAATCACCAGCGACAGCAGGGTTGAATAGCCCATCCCTTGTTCGTAGGTCAGCGCAAGCGCCGGGGCCACGAACAGCACGCCGCCGGCCTCGTAGAGGATGGCCTGGAGGATTTTACGGGGTGTGCCTTGCATCGCTGGGCTCCTGGGCTGAGGGGTTGGAAGACCACAGCCTGGCAAGTTGAGCACTCGCGCACAATTGAGCTAAATTGAGCCACGCTCAACCTGAGTAACCCACCCGCCCATGTTCGCCAAACTGCCCCTCACCGCCTTGCGCGGCTTCGAGTCCGCCGCACGGTTGGGCAGCTTCAAGGCGGCGGCCCAGGAACTGAACGTCAGCCCGGCGGCGATCTCCCATCAGGTCAAAAGCCTTGAAGCCTTCCTTGGCGTGCGCCTGTTCGAACGCTCCAGCCAAAACGTGCGCCTGAGCGCCGACGGCGAGCGCCTTCACCCTTACATGCACCGCGCCCTGCTCGATATCCAGCAGGGCCTGCAAGTGCTGTCACCGTCGTGTGCCACGCAGTCCCTGGTGGTGAGCACAACGCCAGCGTTCGCCAGCCTGTGGCTGATCCCTCGCCTCGGGGACTTTCATCGGTTGCACCCGGAGATCGACGTCAGCCTGCACAGCAGCAATGACGTGGTGGACTTGCGACGTGACGCCAGTATCGACCTGGCGATCCGCGCCTTGTTCAGGCCGGACCCACAGCTGTTCGAACAGCCTTTATTGGATGAGTACTTTGGCGTTTATTGCCGCCCCGGTTGGCAACCACCCGCAGCGGGCTCGCCTATCGAACTGATCGACGTGCCATGGCTGAGTAGCACGAGCGTAGCGGTTGACTGGCCTACATGGTGCGCCAAGGCCGGTACCCCGGGTTGGCTGGAGAACGCGCGCGTGCGGCGTTATGACGAGGAACAGCATGCACTGCAGGCCGCGATCGCCGGGCACGGGCTGGTGCTCGCCAGCAATGTGCTGGTTGCTGAGGCTGTTGCGCGTGGGCAGTTGGTTGATTACCGGCCTGAGGTTCGCTTGGCGGGTGCGCGGTATACCGTGGTGTGTGTGCCGGGGCGGGAGCGGCAGGTGGAGGTGCGGGTGTTCAGTGAGTGGTTGTTGGGGCGGAGCGTCGCAGAACCGGATGCTCCTGCCAGCCTCACCCCGGACCAGGAAAGGAAATCTATCCCCTGAATCTGTGGCCGTACGAGCCTAACTGATCCCTGCGGCCTCTTCTGCACAGAAGAACAGCGAGGCTCGATCCGTCCTCTTCCTTCCGCGCCCTCAGGGAAGAGGCGGATTCGCCGCGAAATTCGTAGGGATATTGAGAAAGGCATGCCAAGCATCCACAGCGTCATGATGCCGCTGGGTAGCATCCTCCCAAGAAGGACCGGATACCTCTTTCGCAGAAACCAGCATCATCATTTTTATCGTTGCGGCATCGAGCTCTTTGAGAAGCTCATGGGATGTGGCCCTGAATTCTTCGAACGACGTCATTCCATTTACCTCGGGCGGTGTTCACCGCCATTGAGGAATACATATTCCTCGATGAGTGGAGTCCCCCGGGCGGCAGTAATTCCAAAGGGTCGGACCGCCGGTCAATTCATTACGAGGCGATGCTCACTGCCTGCTGGGGCCTGACACTGGATTTGCGCTACTCATTGGGCAGGAATCGGTCAATGACCATCGAGACCGCTTGCACCGCAGAGACCAGGGCTGTGTCTATGCAAAACGGAACTTCATCCCACGGCTCATATTCATGATCCAGTACAGACTGCCAGGTGGGTGGCGTCAGTCCAGGAATATCACCTCTCCTGGTTTCTACCCGGCGCTGATGTTCATGTTTATCGGAGCAGATCACTTGGATATTTGCCAACCGGCTACCCGCCCGCGAGGCAACTTCGCTCCACGCGATTCGGCTTTCGAGGACGGGATTGACACAATCAACGATGACGGTGTGCCCCAAACGAAGATTACTCAGGGCAAGCTCATTGGCAACCCTGTAACCACTGCTCCCCACATATTGCGCAAGCGCGCCCGAGCCTCGAATCGCCTGCTCAATCGTATCGATCCGCAGGTACACGGCGCCAATTGTAGCGGCGAGATCATGGGCGATGGTGGTTTTTCCGGTGCCGGGGAGGCCGCTGAAGACGATGAGCATTCAATGTCCTTCGATGAGTGAGCTATCCAGTGTAGGCAACCGTTTTTCCCGAGTGGCCTCAAAATCGCGGGCTACCTCCCTCCCCATAAAAACCAAGACCGAACGAAACTCAATCGGTGGCCTTATCAACGGCCAAACCAACCAGCACCAACGGCAACAGGGCGATGGTGAACACCGTCATCCAGGCGGCCCCGTAGGCGTCATGGATCTTATCGCCCAGGCCTCGTTTCGATGGTGGAGCGAGAATGCTCTCGGACAGGCTCAGGGCATAACGATAGGTTGGGGATTGATCGTGCCGATTGAAATTGCATTTCGTAGTGTACAAGCCGACATAACGATCACCCGGCACTGGTGTACGGCTTTCGTGACTGGCAAGGAGCTGCTCCAACTGGGCGACCTGCGCCTCAAACTCAGCCTCACATTCAGGCTGACTTGTAAAAGCACGACTCTTCTTCCTAATGGAATCCGGGCGAACCTGATGATCGAGAACGACCTCGTAAGTATCGCCTTGGTCATCGACGCGCTTGTAGACCTTGTAGCCCGTGAGCGACTCTGCTCCGGTAGCGGAAAGCGCCTTGAACTCATCGCTGGACAGCGGTTGGTTCAAGGTATAGCCGTAAATCTGGGGGGCTTTGAACGGTTCCCTCACAGGTTTCGTGGCGCACCCAGCAGATGACGTAATAATCGAAAGGCTCAGCGCGGTACAGAGCGTCCTGTTCATGACTCTTCCTTGAATGGCTTGGGTTACCTGAGGGCAGGCGTGGGAGAGTATCGAAAATGGGCAGTGGGCGCCGCTATCAGAGGTCTTAAACTGCTTATTGGACATGAGTACGAAGTGCTCTCGTCACCGCCTGGCGACGTCACTTCAACCTATCATTCAGCATGGAGCCCGCCCCATGAGTTTTAATTGGCACAGTGATCAGCTCACAAGAGATACGCCAGTTTGCAAGCATTACCGAAACACACAGAACGTCCGCAGATTCATGGTGGAGCACTGCGGCGCGAAGTTTAAATTTGATAGAGGCTTTATGGCCTGGATACGTAATGGCCCCCCTAAAACGCTCGGAGAAGCCGTCGATGAGTGGCTGCAGCGCAATCGCGATGGCCATTGAACAAGCGGGCATGACTAAAACCGGAGCCAGGTCACGATTTGAGCTCACCTGCAAATCAGCCCGTCTCATAAGTGGGCGTCCGTTTACTACGCGAGGCGTGCTTGCGATACGCTTACCGAGGATCGCATGTGCGAGGGGGAGCTACGATGTTGGACGCATTATTGGAATTCGTTCTCGAACCTGTAGGGCGGGCTATTTTCTTTCCAATCGGTTGGCCGATAGTCAAGCTCATCAGCTTGGGGCGTTACCCGCGTAAAGGTATGTGGTTCAAGGATACGCCCGAGTCGAACTGGACGATGGGATTAGGAATTGCTGCGGTGATGATTGCGATGATGGTGGCGCTGCACCAGTTTCAGGCCCCGTAGCCGACCACGATTTGGACCCCGCGTCATCGGCTCGTTTCATATCGTGGGCGCCCCCCTTTCCCTTCAAGCATTAATGAAGAACCCTGCGGCTCTCCCCAATCCTGATCCTGTCGAGCGCCCTGTTTAAAGCATCCAAGGCATCGAGCAGGGCTTTCGCCTCAGCCTCCCGACCATCACCCCAGAGGCGTTCAGCCATTTTGTTCAGTGCCTGGATAGAGCGTTCAATGTCAGCAGCTGTCGCTGTTTTGCTTTCCTGAAGTTTCTTGGGCATTGATTAATCGTCCTCGGGCGCGTTGCTTCATCAGCTTCGACGCGAATACATCGATCGCACGGCAGAACGCTATGCAGGGTTCCATACCCACCCCACCGCCGATGCCCCCAATCAGCGCTTCATGGACTCACACTGAGCACGCAGATCATGATTGTCGATGTTCCCGCAACTACTGCTGCCGGTCGTGGCATTGCAGTAGGCGCGCTGGTCACGGTCATCAATGTTGCCGCAGGAACTGTTACCCGTCTCCGCGTTGCACCGCGCACGCAAGTCATGATTATCGATGTTGCCGCAACTGCTGCCGCTCTGCTTGGCATTGCAATAGGCGCGCTGGTCATGATCATCGATGTTGCCGCAAGAACTGCCCCCTATCTCTGCGTTACATGCCGCACGCAAATCGTGATTATCGATGTTCCCGCAGCTGCTGCCACTCTCCCTGGCATTGCAATAGGCGCGCTGGTCATGATCATCGATGTTGCCACAACTGGCAAAGGCGTAGCCGCTGAACATCAATACCATCGCAAGAATCACTTTCATTTCATACGTTCCTGAGCCTGCCAGGAAACAGCCTGGCACTGGTTGATCCTGCGTTATTGAGCGTCGCGACAGGCCATCAAATTGACATCATCTAATGAAAAAGTTCCGAGGCCGGATTGTGTGAAGCTGGAGGGATGCAGCCGGGCATGAGATGGGAAAACTGGGAACTGACCGCGACTCCAATAACCGTGGTATGCCCGGTCCCTCTCTGACCCGGGCTCGATGGCACGCTGACCTACACCCGAAAGTGGCCGCATGACGCACATCGACCTCGGCGGCCAGTGCGCTGCCGAGGATGGCCCTAATCCGGGATAATCCAGAAAGACCAAAAAATAAAGCACCTGCAGCTTAAGGAAGTTTCTTCTTTCCGATTACCACAGCTCCTCGCGTAACCGAGAACGCAACATCTCCAACGTAGGCCCCGCCTCTCTGAGTACATTCTTCTGATAGAGCCGTGGAAATCGGAACTACGTTCACAACGTCATACCCCTGCTCATCGAATGTCTCATACGTCTCCAGAAGCAAATCCGCATAATTATCCAAGTCCACCGTTTTTTTGTCATAAACCGTTTCAGTTTTGCTTCCAGGCAAACCGGTCGGCCTGGTTGTACTTTCCATCGAAGCATAGAACCAAGCCGATATGAATTTTTCAGACATCTGAAAACCCTTAATTTTAGACAAACCAAAAAGATAACAAAAAACTCACATCAAAGAATAGCCACTACCGCTCATTAAAACTCAACCGCTATAGCGGCAAAGGAATCGCTATGCCTCAACTACTCGCACCATAGAAATGATTCAGCGCTATCAGTTCAAACACAGCCACCAACGCACAGAACGCCATGAAGCCAAGGCTGAAGACCCGCTTGGGCTTGGATGAGCCGTCGCCCAACCAACTCGCATCGGAATCAGTGATAAACCCTATGAGAAATAGCAACAGCGTATAGATCCAAGCCCTGCTCCAGAATCCCTGTGTTTTCCATTGACTCATCCGTGCTCTTGCGCAACCTGCTTTATTCGTTCACTCATGACGCCAGTTAACCAGGATCGCATTACTTGGCTTTTGCGCTCTTGATATCACTTATGATTTTCTGAGAAATCGCCTGAACCTGCTCCTGGGTCATAGCCGACATGACGCCCTCCCAGGCAGACGACGACGTGTCGTATGTCCGAGTTCCAATCAGGCGGCCTGATTTCAAGTCCGAGTAATCTGCACTGGAATTGACCCACGCATTTCCCACCATGACCCCTGCTCCGTAGCGAGCGCCTGGGGTCAGGTAACGGAAATTGGTCACGTTGATCTTGATACCGACACCGTCCTTGCCCGCCTGGCTTGATGCCTGAGCCTCTGTAAGCCTGTAGCCGGCGCGAGTCGCTTCGACTTGCAGGGCGTCATTCCACTCTTGCTTCAAGCGAGGCCAGTCCTCGTTTTGTTGAACCTTGCTGTTGCCTTGAAAGTTTACGACCAGGTTCTGCTTGGCTGACTCCTGAATGACGAGCGTTTCAGTCCCGCCGCTTTTTACAGAGGCAGCGCATCCGCTCAACATCAAGACAGCAACAGCACAGGCCAGCGCAATCGAAAGCTTGGATGCGTTCATTGAATTTCCATATCCACAAAATCGTTGAGAGAGGCGTTAACTATCCCCGCCGGGCCAGATGGGCCCACAGGCTGGACGCGCAGAATTTAGCACCATTACTTCGCTGCTACGAGCCAAGGGCGGGGTCAAAGGCGGGGACACACCACGATATTGCGTACATTAATTTGGCGGTGCATTCGGGGATTGTCCCTTCTTCCCGGCACGAAATCGGCCCTTACACAGGCGCCTATGGGCAGGTAATAGCCTTTCGAGACTGCTTCTTGGTCCACAGAAGACGACCGTTGATTCGTCCATCAGACCATGACTCGGTAACCAGAGAGCAATTGCCGCTCAGGTTCTCAACAAACGTCCTTGGATAACCTTCAGGCTCATGTCCACCCAGAC
The DNA here is from genome assembly GCF_059579345.1 of Pseudomonas sp. FSO-7. Taxonomy (NCBI): domain Bacteria; kingdom Pseudomonadati; phylum Pseudomonadota; class Gammaproteobacteria; order Pseudomonadales; family Pseudomonadaceae; genus Pseudomonas; species Pseudomonas sp. FSO-7. The sequence goes on from NZ_CM184193.1 coordinate 4,444,702, forward strand.
GCATCCAATTTGGATCTGGCGAGGTCACTGATTGATAAGGCATGCAGGCTGCCAGTGTGACCAGTGAGAGTGCCAAAACTGCGTTTTTCATATAAGTCTCAATCAATTTGGCGAGTGTCCTGGCAAAAACGCGGAGTGTAGATTGATTGGATGCTTTCCCAGCGTGAGCTACGACGAGGACTTGCTGCGAGTGTCGCTATACAACCCACCACAATCGGCGGAAACCAGAAAGCTGGGAATAGGCCACGATTTGAGTTCACCTGCAATCGGACCGCCTCATAATCGTGGTCTGCCCGCGTTTTCCTTGCATCCGCAGCCCGCAAGACCATTGTCGCGAGTGCCGATGAGGAAATCGGGACAGACTTCGATTTGAACTCATAATCACTTTCCAATCCACTGTAACGCCACCCTAGCGATGCTCGCTCCCTGCGGGCTCGGCTCGTGAAGAAGGCACGGAAACGGCGCAAAGGGTTTAAATTGGACCAGGCCATATCCAAGCGTGCCTGTACCATCTCATTTTTCGCCTGGACGATCTGCCCTGCCAAACTTAGCGCCCTCCTTTTGAACTCCCTGTGAAGCGCCTGCTCCTCGGTCTCGTTTCCCAGTGGCTTAACTTTCATCTCGGAAAATGTGAAAAGCGTTTTGTCGCTGAGCACACAAAACGTGCCGCGACATTTTTGTATAGTGCCCTGAAAGGTAAAATCGATTGAACAGAACGCATGTTCGTCCATGTCTATGTAGTACAGCGGCTCACCCTGGAGGTTTCTAACTTTTCCGTCCTGATGAATCCGGCCCAAGGGCGCCCCATCGCTGTCTCTGCCTTTGAAGACCAGGTAGCGGCCGTTCGTGTAGTTGTACGGCATTAACGGTCCTCATTCCGAATAGACATCGGAACACATGGTTTGCCCCTTCGCTGTACCCATCCATGTCCCTTTCACGCAACGCTAACAGGTCAGCACTACTGATGCTCAATTTCTTCTGGCGACTGATCGCCGGGCTGCTGGCGCCGACAATTGCATTCATTCCGTTAGCATCAGCGCTGCCGCGAGTTCTAAAGATAATTATCTTTGGTGTGATGCTTCGTGTTTAGCACTTGAAAAGTACATCGCACCGGGTACACCACCCTTCAGCTGCGCTCCGGTTCATTGGAAAACGGAGGGGAGGATGACTTGTATCGGCAACCGTCAAAACCAGTGAGAATCCTATGAATCTACGCCGAATCTCGTCGGCTGGAACGCTCATGCCTGCCCCATCGACTATCTGAAGAACCCCGCCCGACACCCTGCTGTCAACCTGTTTCCACTCACACTGCCAGCCTGTTACCCACGTGAAGTCTCGAATTTGATAGTCGCCGGTGGCGCTTTGGCATTGAGCGAGCTTCTTGTTGGAGAGGTCAAAGGCAAGAAATATGGGACTTGGATAGCCGAGCAGTTGAGTATCGTCAAGGCTCAGACCTTCTTTTAGGTTGATGGATGCTACAAGTGCTTTTGCTCGTCTCTTGCGCCATATCAAGTACCATATGGCGAGGCAAAAAATAGAAACAGAAGCCAGGAAGAGCTGACGTCCTTCGACTGTAAGCTTACCGGGCGAAAACTCTATCATGCCCCACAAGAGTCCTATCATCGCAAGCCCCGATACCCAAGCGGCGGGAATCACTATTCTGTTAGCGAGGCTAGCTCCGAGCGTCCTCACACAGCTTTTCATAATTGGCCAATATCATTTATAGAAGAGCTCGTAGGTTATCACTCACGGAGCGCTCACTTATAGGACTTGGCCCGCAATGCGCGGGTACGTGCCTTGGAAAGACTGGGGACAGACCACGGTTTTGAGTTCACTCATCATCAGTCAGTTGCCCCCGTCAGGGCTCGCACCGTACCGACGCACGACACCGACGAACTCTTCAACGTCGTGTCCGCGCATCTCAAGCTTGGGCAAGCCTTCCTAGGTGAACTTGGGTGCGCCGTACTGATCCCTAGCCTGAGCAATGTGGCACAGCCCCATGCTCGACCAATGTGCAGAAGTCAGCGTCGTAGCATTGAGCGCAGTAGTCGGCAGCCAAGGTGATGATGTAGGCCGGCACATTGCCGAACCAATCACGCATCTGCTGTTCCATTCGGGCTTTCTGCCAGCCACCGGCGCGGAACGCTACCTGCTCGGCCTGCCCGACAACTGTGCGGCCCTTCTTCGTGAATGCAGCAGATGCCCACATGACTCTCACGTCCGCATCGATCAGATGGGCGTGGTCTTCGTTGTGCTACCGGTGTCGGCAAGGATCTCTTGCTGAAGCCATTCCCAGATCTCAGGGGCGGGAGCCAGGCGGATGCCGAAGTCAGACAGCTCCGACAATTCAAGCAATGACGTCGGAGGGTACGGCCTGTACATGACTCCCCCCAGATTTGAACATCAATGGTAAGCCGCTATCGATGAAGATGAATCAGAGAAATGCAGGCATCTCTAATGTTCAAGAACCTTCATAAAAATCAGCTCCGGATCACCAGGATCAAGATTTTCCACTACACCGCTAGATTGGTATCCAAGCTGCACAAGCAATTCCCGCATGGGTGTGTTGGACATATTGGTCGAAGTAAAGATCTTTTTGGCAGAGGAACAATGCTCTAAGTGAGCAATGATCTTCCTACCTATCCCGCATCGCCTGTGTGTATCCGAGACGACCACGAGCGGAACAAACCACTCACCGAAAAAACTTTTATCCAAGCATCCGTAACCGACAGGGGCAGCGGGATCGTCCGCATCACAAGCGACCCAGCATTCGCCCTGCCTTATCGCTCTTGCGATTTGAGCCCGACGACCATGGTCGTTTTCCGCTAAAGAATCCACGCGCACCAAACTTTCTAAGTCGCTGAGGACGGCTTGTCTAATTTGCCAACTCATGATCGCAATCCCTACGGTCAAATTCAGAGTTTAATTCATCGTCGTTGCCATGAATGCCATTACGCCTGACTGGGTATTTTGCGGAAAGCGCTCCAGCCCGGTAGGCTCGCTCGATCGCCTCCCAGTCGGGTTGCTTAGTCGTTTTTGATCCTTAGCTTACTTTTCTTCAGCGGCGTAATAGCCTGGGTCTGTAGCAATTGGAAAGACTGGGGACAGACCACGGTTTTGAGTTCACTCATCATCAGTCAGTTGCCCCCGTCAGGGCTCGCACCGGGAAACCGGGGACAGACCACGATTTGAAGTAACTTTACTTGGCTCTCAATCGTGGTCTGTCCCGGTTTTCCCACAAAAGTATTGTATTACTACATAAGTGTTGTAGAGTAGATCCATCCAAACAACGATCCGAGGTGAAGACGTTCAGCGAGTTCAGACCATGGTTGAAGGCCCAAGGGGTGACCTTCGAAGTAGGCAAAGGAAGCCACGTCAAAGCTACCGCCCGAACGGCAACAGGACAACCTTCGCGGATCACGGCTCCAAGGAAATGCCGGAACCAATCCGTAAACAACTGGGGCTCTGAAGAGCCCCTTCACCACATCTGAATGCTGAACGATCACCTCCAAGGAGCGACCATGTACGACTATGCAATCCGCTTCGAACAGGACTGTAGCGCTCCAAGCGTTGCCGTTTTCTGCCGTGATCTGCCAGAGCTAAACAGCTACGGGGATGATCGGGGACACGCAATCCGTGAAGCCCTGGACGGAATCGAATCCGCCCTCTCCATCTACGTCGATGAGCGTCGTGCGATTCCGCCAGCGTCCGCCCCCCAGGATGGCGAGCACGTCGTGCATCTACCCGCGGTGACTGTGGCGAAGATCGCGTTGTGGAACGCCATGATGGAGCGAAATATGCGAAAGGCCGACTTGTGCCGGCTGCTTGGCGTACATCAGGCCCAAGGTGATCGCTTGGTTGACTTTCTTCACACCTCCAAGATGGATCAGGTTGAACGCGCCTTGGAAGCTCTTGAACTCTACGTTGATGTTAAGGTAATGACCCAGAACCCAACCAAATTGTTGATTCGCCGAATTCAAGAGCCGACGGCCACCCGTTACCTCGTGCATCTTGCCAGTAAAAGCTTGGATGAATTGAACTTGCCAACTGGTCTGGCACAGGAGTACGCCACTGTTCCACCAAAGATCGCAACCGTAGCTCTAAACGGTGACGACGATGAGTTTTGGTGGCTAAGTGAAAGCGCTAAACGCCTCAGCAAACTTGGCTGGGACGCTTTTAGCCTTGCGAGATTGAAACATGAAGACCTGGGGCCCACTCACGACGAGGATGTGGAGCAACAAAAAAACCGGCTCGGCTAAAAACGAAAAGGCCCCGATCAATGTCGGGGCTCTGGATAGGCGCGCTGTTTTCCAGTTCCGTTGAATCCCCTCTCAGCACCGATGCCTCTATGTATTCGGTAAAAGGGACGGATTTATTTTCTAGTCGACTGTTAGTTGATCCAAACGAACTCATTCGATGGAAGTGCAACGCAGCGAAGTATCTAGTCCCTGCTCAATACGAAGTTACGATCGCTAAGGCAAGCTGCTGGTCCGTCATCATCGCCGGCCTGTATGTCGTACGGTAATAGCGTACGGCTTGCTCAAACTAAGCGCCGCGAATTTCGCCATCAGAGCCAATGAATGCAAGCGCATCGGCCTTGGCAGGCTTGAAGTTTTTGCACCCAGCGCGGAAAGCCCCGTAGTCCCCGAGAGGAGGACGGTTGGAACCAACGTTATCATCATCGAGTTTTGATACGAGCCCTTATCTTCCGCATTGGCTTGGGCGCTGATCGATACCGTGACCGCGATTACCAAGGTCTTCCATGAGCCCATACTTTGATACTTCCATTGCGATCAAAGGGTTGCTATCCGTGGCCGCTTTTCCAAAGCGTTTCCAAACAACAAATCGGCATAGGGGACGGCCTTCATAGGCCGTTCCCCTGCCACACCACCCGGCATGCGGGTCCGCACCGGGCGGTTCGAGAGATTGAGGTCAGGAGAGACGCGGTAAACCCAAGCTGTCGAACCAGGCGATACTCAGCACACGGTTCAGCTCATACCGGCTGTTGCTCCACCAACGGCGAGCATTCCCCGCGATCTTCCTCGCGACTTCCACACTCGCCCCCAGTGCCCGCAACGCCCGGTAGGTCGTCGTTCCGCGCTTCCATTGCTTGAGCTGGATTGCTCGTAATCGGTGCCGTATCCATTCGTCCAGCTCGCGCCAGACGGCTGGGGTTTGCGACAGTCCGAAATAAGCTTTCCAACCCAGAATGTAAGGGCGCAGATCATCGACGATCTGCTGCAAACTACGGCCACATGAGCGTCGGGTGTGCCAGCGTATTCGCTGCTTGAACTGCTTTTGCGCTTTAAATGAGACGGCTCGCTTGGCTTCGCCCTGAGAGGCCCAGAAGGCGTATCCCAGAAACTTGCGACCGAACGCACTCGTCACCGCACTCTTGCTCTCGTTGACGCTCAAGTGCAGCTTTTCATACAGACACTTGAGCAAGGACATCACTCGCTGCCCGGCCTTCTGACTGCGAACGTACACATTCGCATCATCGGCATAGCGCACAAAACTATGACCTCGGCGTTCAAGCTCTCGATCCACTTCGTCCAGCAGCACGTTCGCCAGCAACGGCGACAGCGGGCCGCCTTGCGGCGTCCCCAGGCGGCTTTTCTCGACCACGCCATTGATCAGCGTTCCCGCATCCAGATACGCACGGATCAGGCGAATGACCGCCTGATCTGCTATCCGTTTGCGTAAGCGATCCATCAAGATGTCGTGGTCGACCCGGTCGAAGAACTTCTCCAGATCAACATCCACTACCACCTTGAGCCCCGCAGACACATGGCGCTGAGCCGCCAGGATGGCGTCCTGCGCACTGCGCCCCGGACGAAAGCCGTAGCTGTGTTCACTGAAGGTTGGATCGAGCAGTGGTTGCAGGACTTGCAGCAGCGCTTGTTGAATCAACCGGTCGGTGACCGTTGGAATGCCTAACTCGCGTTCACCGCCGTCAGGCTTGGGAATGACCACGCGCCGTACCGGACTGGGCCGGTAGACGCCTGAAAGAAGCTGTTCGCAGATCACAGGCCATCGGGACTGCAAAAGTTTGGCGGTCTGTTCAATGTCCAAACCGTCGACTCCAGCAGCTCCTTTGTTGGCCCTGACTCGTCTCCAAGCCCGTTTCAGGTTCGCTCTCGCAAAGGCCCGTTCCAGCAGCCCTTGCCCTGCGTTGTAGGATTCATCTTGCGGGCAATTGACCTCGTCGCTGATGGAGGCACTCACGGCTTCACCGCTCGCGTCCCTCCCATCCGCCCCGCGTTTGGCAGGCATCTGACTTCCGGTCTTTCGCATCAACATGGCCTATGACGCTTTCTCTCGTTCGGCCCTTCGTCAAAAAAGAAAAAAAGACTACTACGGCCTCTGCTGACTTCTCGCTCCGGTTTGCACCGTCGCCCTTTCAGGCATAAGGCGAGATCTCCCCAGGTAAGAACGCAATCCTTCACCGCACAGCCGCCGGATCTACGCAGCCGCCCTTTGACCACAAGAGTTTCGCGGTTTTTGGCCCGCTCACCCTGGTCGGCTTCGCCTTATATCCGGTTCTTGTTCATCGGCTCACGGCTTCGCTCCACGCTTCCTCCCCACACTCGGTCGCCCTCATGCAGTTGCGCTTCACTTCATTCGCTGTGGTCAGCTTACGGCGGGACTTTCACCCACAAGATTGCGCCCATGCTGGGCGCACCAAAAAAGGGCCCACCTTTCGGTGAGCCCTTCTAGACCGCCCAGCAGAGCGGATTTTGTTTGGTAGGCGCGATTGGACTCGAACCAACGACCCCCACCATGTCAAGGTGGTGCTCTAACCAACTGAGCTACGTGCCTGCTGTGAGGCGGCATTCTACGGAATTCCGGAGGGGTGTCAACACCTTTTTTCCACCTAACCCTATGAATATGCAAAATATTTAATTTCGCCGGGGCAACGAAGATTCGGGGGTGGCTGGCGGCCGATTTTTATCTCGGGTAGGATCGCTGCATTCGTAAAAAATATAAAACAGAGGTTGCAGAATGGCGAACACTTCCTATCCAGCGTCTTATTACGCCGCGTCGGCCAATCCGGTTCCTCCGCGCCCTGCCCTGCAGGATGACGTCGAGACGGATGTGTGTGTGATCGGTGCCGGCTACACCGGCCTGTCTTCTGCGCTGTTTTTGCTGGAGAACGGTTTCAAGGTCACCGTGCTTGAGGCGGCTAAGGTCGGCTTTGGGGCTTCGGGTCGCAACGGTGGGCAGATCGTTAACAGTTATAGCCGCGACATTGATGTGATCGAGCGCAGCGTCGGTCCTCAGCAGGCGCAGTTGCTGGGCAACATGGCGTTTGAGGGTGGGCGGATCATTCGCGAGCGGGTGGCGAAGTATCAGATTCAGTGTGATTTGAAGGACGGCGGTGTATTCGCCGCCCTCACCGCTAAACAGATGGGCCATCTGGAGTCGCAGAAGCGTTTATGGGAGCGTTTCGGGCATACCCAGCTGGAACTGCTGGATCAGCGGCGTATTCGCGAGGTGGTGGCTTGCGATGAGTATGTGGGCGGGATGTTGGATATGAGCGGTGGGCATATTCATCCGCTCAACCTCGCGCTGGGCGAAGCGGCGGCGGTGGAGTCGCTGGGTGGGGTGATTTATGAGCAATCGCCGGCGGTGCGCATCGAGCGTGGCGCCAGTCCGGTTGTGCATACGCCGCAGGGCAAGGTCAGGGCCAAGTTCATTATCGTGGCCGGCAATGCTTATCTGGGCAATCTGGTGCCGGAGTTGGCGGCCAAGTCGATGCCTTGCGGTACGCAGGTGATTGCCACTGAGCCGTTGGGCGATGAGTTGGCTCATAGCCTGCTGCCTCAGGATTATTGCGTCGAAGACTGCAACTACTTGCTCGATTACTACCGGCTGACGGGGGACAAGCGTCTGATCTTCGGCGGCGGTGTGGTGTATGGCGCGAGGGATCCGGCGAACATCGAAGCGATCATCCGACCGAAGATGCTCAAGGCGTTCCCGCAGCTCAAGGATGTGAAGATCGATTACGCCTGGACCGGAAATTTCCTGCTGACGCTGTCGCGTCTTCCGCAGGTCGGGCGGCTGGGGGATAACATTTATTATTCCCAGGGCTGCAGCGGCCATGGCGTGACGTATACGCACCTGGCGGGCAAGGTCCTGGCCGAGGCGCTGCGCGGTCAGGCTGAGCGTTTTGATGCGTTTGCCGACCTGCCGCACTACCCCTTCCCTGGCGGTCAGTTGTTGCGTACGCCGTTTGCGGCGATGGGGGCTTGGTATTACGGGTTGCGGGATAAATTGGGGTTCTGAAGCGCCCAACACCAAGGGCTGCTTCGCAGCCCAGCGGGGATAAATCCCCTCGCCACAGCAAGCTCCCTCGCCACGGGCTTGTTCCAACCTTTCAAATCCCGGAAACAAAAAACCCCGGTCTTTCGACCAGGGTCTTTGCTATCGACTAGAAGTAGCTTTTCAGCTTTCTTCTTAGCTTCAAGGCGTTCAGTGGGCCTCGAAGCAGATATGGCGCAGCGGACGGGACTCGAACCCGCGACCCCCGGCGTGACAGGCCGGTATTCTAACCGACTGAACTACCGCTGCGTATCGCTATGGACTTGCGTCCAGTTAACTCGTCTGACCTAGACCCTTGGATCTGGATCTCGAACCAGGCGAACCTGCTTCGGAAAATATGGCGCAGCGGACGGGACTCGAACCCGCGACCCCCGGCGTGACAGGCCGGTATTCTAACCGACTGAACTACCGCTGCGCGTCGGTGGAGGCTTTTGACAGCTTCCGTCTTGCTTTCGCAAAACTCTCGTAAAACATGGTGGGTGATGACGGGATCGAACCGCCGACATTCTGCTTGTAAGGCAGACGCTCTCCCGGCTGAGCTAATCACCCTTTGCTTCGCTGAGGCCGCGAAATTTACGCAGGTACCGAAGCTAAGTCAATAGCAGGGTTGAAGTTTTTTCAAAACAGTTTCAAACGGCACCCGCGACCGGCCTCACTCATAAATCATTTTCTTGGTCATGCCGCCGTCCACCACGAACTCCTGGCCCGTGACAAAACCGGCATTGCGCGACAACAGCCACGCCACCATCGCCGCCACGTCCTCTACCGTGCCCACCCTGCCCGCCGGATGCTGGGCGTGATCGGCATCGGTCAGCGGCTGCGCACGACGCTGGGATGGGTCCCGTGCATCGATCCAGCCGGGGCTGACGGCGTTGACCCGGATCTCCGGCCCGAGGCTGATGGCCAGGGCATGGGTCAGGGCCAGCAGGCCGCCCTTGCTCGCCGCATAGGCTTCGGTGTCGGGTTCCGATTGCGCGGCGCGGGTCGAGGCCAGGTTGACGATAGCGCCGTTGTGAGCACGCAGATACGGCGCGCAGTGCTTGGCCAGCAGCATCGGCCCACCGAGATTTACCGCCAGGACCCGATTCCAGTAAGCCAGGTCCAAGCTCTCCAGGGTGATGTTGTGCGGGTCGGCGATGGCCGCGTTGCACACCAGCGCGTCGAGCCGCCCGAACTGCCCGAGCACCTCGGCGATACCGGTCGCGACCTGCGCCTCGTCCGCCACGTCCATGGCGATGAACCAGGCGTTATCGCCCAGGGTCTTCGCCACCTTGGAACCGCGCTCGCGATCCAGGTCGGTCAGCACCACCTGCCAGCCTTCACAGATCAGCCAGGCAGCGATGCCCAGGCCGATGCCGCGTGCGGCGCCCGTAACCAGTGCTACCCGGCCATGAGTGCCGCTCGGCGGCGTTGCCAACTCGATCACAAGGCCGCCAACCCACGGGCCAGATCGGCTTGCAGGTCGGCCACGTCTTCCAGGCCGACCGCGACGCGGATCAGGCTGTCGCGGATGCCCGCCGCTTCCCGCTCTTGGGGCGACAGACGGCCGTGGGAGGTGGTGCTTGGGTGGGTGATGGTGGTTTTGCTGTCACCCAGGTTGGCGGTGATGGAGATCAGTCGGGTGGCGTCGATGAAGCGCCAGGCGCCCTCCTTGCCCCCCTTGACCTCGAAGCTCACCACCGCACCGAAGCCACGTTGTTGACGCGCAGCCAGGGCATGCTGCGGATGGCTCTTGAGACCGGCGTAATGCACTTTCTCAATGCCGTCCTGCTGCTCCAGCCACTCGGCCAGGGCCTGGGCGTTGGCGCAATGGGCTTTCATGCGCAGGCCCAGGGTTTCCAGACCCTTGAGGAAAATCCAGGCGTTGAATGGGCTGAGAGTCGGTCCGGCGGTACGCAAGAAGCCCACCACTTCTTTCATCTGCTCGCCACGCCCGGCCACGACGCCGCCCATGCAACGGCCCTGGCCGTCGATGAACTTGGTCGCCGAATGCACCACCACGTCCGCGCCAAGCTTCAGCGGTTGTTGCAACGCCGGGGTGCAGAAGCAGTTATCGACCACCAACATGGCGCCCTTGGCGTGAGCGATTTCCGCCAGCGCGGCGATGTCCACCAACTCGGCCAGGGGGTTGGATGGCGACTCGACGAACAGCAATTTGGTATTGGCCTTGATTGCCGCATCCCAAGCGGACAGGTCCGCCAGGGGCACGTAATCGACCTCTACGCCGAAACGCTTGAAATATTTTTCGAACAGGCTGATGGTCGAACCGAAGACGCTGCGCGACACCAGCACGTGGTCGCCGGCGCTGCACAGGCTCATGACCACGGCCATGATGGCGGCCATGCCGGTGGCGGTCGCCACGGCTTGCTCGGCGCCTTCCAGGGCGGCAATGCGCTCCTCGAAGGCCCGCACGGTCGGGTTGGTGTAGCGCGAGTAGACGTTGCCCGGCACCTCGCCGGCAAACCGCGCCGCAGCGTCGGCAGCCGTGCGGAACACGTAGCTGGAGGTAAAGAACATCGGATCGCCATGTTCGGCTTCCGGTGTACGGTGCTGACCCGCGCGAACCGCCAGGGTATCGAACGCTACGCCTTCAAGGTCGCTGTCCAGCCGACCGGCATCCCAATCCTGACTCATGCTGTCACTCCTTTAATCGGTTAAACGCAAACCGGCCCCTCGGGGCCGGTTCGTACTCAGTTGTTGTACAGGTCGATGATCGCACTGACCGCCTGGGTCTTGGCCTTGGACGCATCGTTACGCGCGTTCTCGATCTTGTTCAAGTAGGCATCGTCGATGTCGCCGGTGACGTACTTGCCGTCGAACACTGCGCAATCGAACTGCTCGATCTTGATCTTGCCGCCGCCCACCGCTTCGATCAGGTCCGGCAGGTCCTGATAGATCAGCCAGTCGGCGCCGATCAGGTCGGCCACGTCCTGGGTGGTGCGGTTATGAGCGATCAGCTCATGGGCACTCGGCATGTCGATGCCGTAGACGTTCGGGTAGCGCACGGCCGGGGCCGCCGAGCAGAAATACACGTTCTTGGCGCCGGCTTCGCGGGCCATCTGGATGATCTGCTTGCACGTGGTGCCACGCACAATGGAATCATCCACCAGCATCACGTTCTTGCCGCGGAATTCCAGTTCGATGGCGTTGAGCTTCTGGCGTACGGATTTTTTCCGTGCGGCCTGGCCCGGCATGATGAAGGTCCGGCCGATGTAGCGGTTCTTCACGAAGCCTTCGCGGAACTTGACGCCCAGGTGGTTCGCCAGTTCCAGGGCGGCGGTGCGGCTGGTGTCCGGGATCGGGATGACCACGTCGATGTCGTGTTCCGGGCGCTCGCGCAGGATCTTGTCGGCGAGTTTCTCACCCATGCGCAGGCGCGCCTTGTAGACCGAGATACCGTCGATGATCGAGTCCGGACGCGCCAGGTAGACGTGCTCGAAGATGCACGGGGTCAAGGACGGGTTGGTCGCGCACTGACGGGTGTGCAGCTTGCCGTCTTCAGTGATGTAGACCGCTTCGCCCGGGGCCAGGTCGCGAATCAGGGTGAAGCCCAGCACATCCAGGGACACGCTTTCGGAGGCGATCATGTACTCGACGCCTTCGTCGGTGTGACGCTGGCCGAACACGATCGGGCGGATGCCATGGGGGTCGCGGAAACCGACGATGCCGTAACCGGTGATCATCGCCACCACGGCGTAGCCGCCCACGCAACGGTTGTGCACGTCGGTCACGGCGGCGAACACGTCTTCTTCGGTAGGCTGCAGCTTGCCGCGCTGGGCCAGCTCATGGGCGAACACGTTGAGCATCACTTCCGAGTCGGAGCTGGTGTTGACGTGGCGCAGGTCCGATTCGTAGATCTCCTTGGCCAGTTGCTCGACGTTGGTCAGGTTGCCGTTGTGCGCCAGGGTGATGCCGTACGGCGAGTTGACGTAGAACGGCTGGGCTTCAGCCGACGTCGAGCTGCCGGCGGTCGGGTAGCGCACGTGGCCGATACCCATGTGACCGACCAGGCGCTGCATGTGGCGCTGGTGGAACACGTCACGCACCAGGCCATTGTCCTTGCGCAGGAACAACCGGCCGTCATGGCTGGTCACGATACCGGCAGCGTCCTGGCCGCGGTGCTGGAGCACGGTTAGCGCGTCATACAGCGCCTGATTGACGTTCGACTTACCGACGATACCGACGATGCCACACATGCGACGCAACCCCTACTTAATGGATCTGAACTGAACACACTTACTGCGGCGTTTTGGCCGTCGGCAAGAGGTGTTCCTTGAACGGTATTTCAGCGGGTACGCTGATACCGCTGGCAAGCCACTGACTGCTCCAACCCAGAATCAGGTTTTTGGACCAGTCTGCGACCAATAGAAATTGTGGCACGAGCCGGGACTCCTGCCACCACGTATCCTGCTGTACCGGCCCCAGGCTCAAGAGCCCGACGGCCACGACCACCAGCAACGCGCCACGCGCCGCGCCAAAGGCCATGCCCAGGAACCGGTCCGTCCCGGAAAGCCCGGTGACGCGAATCAGTTCGCCGATCAGATAATTGATCATTGCGCCAACCAGCAAGGTGGCGATAAACAAGATAGCGCAGCCCGCGATCACGCGGGCCGAGGGAGTTTCGATGTATCCGGCGAGGTACTGGGACAGCGAACCACCAAACATCCAGGCTACGACTCCCGCGATGATCCAGGTCAGCAGCGAGAGGGCTTCCTTGACGAAGCCGCGGCTCAGACTGATCAATGCGGAGATGGCGACGATCGCAACGATCGCCCAGTCAACCCAGGTAAATGGCACGGTGCAGCCTACAGACGGATAAGGCGGCGCATTTTAGCAGAGCCCAGGGCTGTCGGTAAGCTGCGTGATTCAAATCAGCTAAATCGCCGTCAACCGCGCTCTGGCTGGAAGCGCACGACAAACCCCTTGAGGTTCTGCTGGCGGCTGAGCAGGTCACGCAGGCGGTCGGCCTCGGCACGCTCGATCAGCGGCCCGACAAACACCCGATTCTTGCCATCGGCGGAGCGGATATAGGCGTTATACCCCTGGCTGCGCAGGGTTTTCTGCAAGTTCTCGGCACTTTCGCGACTGGTCAGGCTGGCCAGTTGTACCGACCAACTGACCGACAGGCCATTGGCATCCACACGACGCTGGGTCGTGTCCGGCTTGGTCGGCGCGGCGGTGATCGGCTGACTCGGGGCCGGCTTGATCGCCGGTGCCGCCGGAACAGGCACGGGGGCGACAGTCGGTTTACTCGGCGCGGCGGGAGCCGGCGTGGCAGGAGCAGGCGCAATCGGCGTGGAAGGCGCGGTAGGTTGCTCAGCCAGCTCCTCGTCGCTGGGCACCGGTTCCTGGGGCAAGGCTTGGGGCTCGGGCACGGCCACTGGCTCGACCTGCACAGGCGGCACCGCAGGCGCCTGGGGCGCGGCTGGTGCGTCGACCGTGACCTGACGCTGCTCGTCCTGGCGGGAAAACAGCATCGGCAGGAAAATCACCGCCAGGGCCACCAACACCAGGGCCCCGACCATGCGCTGCTTGTACGCTTTATCCAGCAATGCCATCTGCAGCTTCCTCCGTGGAGCGCCGGGCCAACCATTGAAGGGCCTCGGCAACACAAAAAAATGATCCGAACAGCAGGATTTCATCATCGGCCGTCGCCAGGGCACACTGCCCTTCCAGGGCGTCGGCCACGCTGACGTAGGCTTGCACTGAAGCACCGTGACGCTGCAAGGCGTCCTGCAGCTCAGCCGCCGTACGCGAGCGCGGCGAATCCAGTGGCGTTACCGCCCAGTGCTGGACACTAGCACCCAACGCCTCGACAACGCCATCCAGATCCTTGTCGGACAGCAACCCGAACACCGCCAGGCGTCGCCCTGCCACGGGCCGCCGCGCCAGGCGCTCGGCCAGGTACTGCGCCGCATGGGGGTTATGGCCGACGTCCAGCAACAGGTTCAGGCGCTTGCCTTGCCAATCGAACTGACGGCGGTCGAGACGCCCGACCACGCGGGTCGCCAGCAACGCCTGGACGATTTGCCCGGCATCCCAGGGCAAGCCCAGCAACAGGTAGGCCTGGAGCGCCAGCGCGGCGTTTTCCATCGGCAGGTCCAACAGCGGCAGGTCGCGCAACTCCACTGGGTTGCCGCGCAGGTCGCTGCCGCGCCATTGCCAGTGCTGCTCGGTCATCGCCAGGTCGAAATCCCGCCCGCGCAGAAAGAACGGGCAGCTCAGCTCGCGAACCTTGTCCAGCAATGGCTGAGGAGGATTGAGATCGCCACAGAGCGCAGGCGCACCCTGGCGGAAGATGCCGGCCTTCTCGAAGGCCACGGATTCACGGGTATCGCCCAGGTAATCGGCATGGTCCACGCCAATGCTGGTGACCAGCGCAATGTCTGCATCCACCAGGTTGACCGTATCCAGCCGCCCGCCCAGGCCGACTTCCAGCACGACCGCATCGAGACCGGCACGGGCAAACAACCAGAACGCCGCCAGGGTGCCCATCTCGAAATACGTGAGGGTTGTATCGCCTCGCCCGGCTTCCACCGCGGCAAAGGCTTCGCACAGCTGGGCGTCAGTGGCTTCGACGCCGTTCACTTGCACCCGCTCGTTGTAGCGCAGCAGGTGCGGCGAGCTGTAGACACCGACGCTCAGCCCCTGGGCCCGCAGCAGCGAGGCCACGAAGGCGCAGGTCGAGCCCTTGCCATTGGTGCCGGTGACGGTGATGACCCGGGGCGCCGGCTTGGCCAGTCCCATGCGGGACGCTACCGTTTGCGAGCGCTCCAGCCCCATATCGATGGCCGATGGATGCAACTGCTCGAGGTAGGCAAGCCAGTCGCCCAGGGTCCGTTGGGTCATAGCCCGGCAGGCACTGGCGGAACCACGATCGGCTCGATCGGTGCGGCGACGAATTTCGGCGTCGGCAGGCCCATCAGTTGCGCCAGCAGGTTGCCCAGGCGCGGACGCAGATCCTGGCGATGGATGATCATGTCGATGGCGCCGTGTTCCAGCAGGAACTCGCTGCGCTGGAAGCCTTCCGGCAGTTTTTCACGCACGGTCTGCTCGATCACACGTGGACCGGCAAAGCCGATCAGCGCTTTCGGCTCGCCGACGATGACGTCGCCCAGCATGGCCAGACTCGCGGAAACACCGCCGTAGACCGGGTCGGTCAGCACCGAGATGAACGGAATGCCTTCTTCACGCAGACGCGCCAGCACCGCGGAGGTCTTGGCCATTTGCATCAGGGAGATCAGCGCTTCCTGCATCCGCGCACCGCCGGAAGCGGCGAAGCAGATCATCGGGCAACGGTTTTCCAGGGCATGGTTGGCGGCGCGAACGAAACGCTCGCCGACGATGGCGCCCATGGAACCGCCCATGAAGGAGAATTCGAAGGCCGAGACCACCACTGGCATGCCCAGCAAGGTGCCGCTCATGGACACCAGGGCGTCCTTTTCACCGGTCTGCTTCTGGGCAGCGGTCAGGCGATCCTTGTATTTCTTGCCGTCGCGGAATTTCAGGCGGTCCACCGGCTCCAGCTCGGCGCCCAGCTCCACGCGACCTTCTGCGTCCAGGAAAATATCGATACGGGCGCGCGCGCCGATGCGCATGTGGTGGTTGCACTTGGGGCAAACGTCCAGGGTCTTTTCCAGCTCGGGACGGTACAGCACCGCCTCGCAGGATGGACATTTGTGCCACAGACCTTCAGGCACCGAGCTTTTCTTCACCTCGGAACGCATGATCGAAGGGATCAGTTTGTCTACTAACCAGTTGCTCATGCTTTCTTTCTCCAGTACCGGCGGCCCGAACGCTCTGGTTCGCGGCCCCGCGTATGCCCTTGAGCTAAATTCATTGTGCGGCGAGGGTCGAACGGCCACCACGGTCAGCGCGAAACATGACCTGCGTGCAGCCCAACCTCCTCAGCCATCCCGGCAACCGCTGCACTGCGGTTGCCCCTACGCTATCGGCCCACCCGGAGGCGGTGCCTGCCTGCTTTGTACAGTGCAGGTATGGACGGCGGCAGTCTGCCAGCCGTCACATTGACTACTGGCTGTTGCGAACAGCAGCCATGAACGCACGAATCTTTGCCGGGTCCTTGATGCCCTTGCCCTGCTCTACCCCACCGCTCACGTCCACCGCATAAGGACGAACCTGACGAATGGCCGCGGCAACGTTTTCCGCCGTCAGGCCACCGGCCAGGATGATCGGCTTGGCCAGGCCTTGTGGTACCAGCGACCAGTCGAATGCTTCGCCGGTACCGCCGGGCACGCCTTCCACATAGGTGTCCAGCAAGATACCGCTGGCACCGGCAAAGGCTTCGCAACCGGCGACAATGTCGTCACCGGCCTTGACCCGCAACGCCTTGATGTACGGACGATGCCAGCCTTCGCAATCGGCCGGGGTTTCGTCGCCATGGAACTGCAACAAGCCCAGCGGCACCGCATCGAGGATCTCGCCCAGCTCGCAACGACTGGCATTGACGAACAGCCCTACGGGCGTCACGAACGGCGGCAAGGCCTGAACGATCGCCCGCGCCTGCTGCACCGTCACCGCCCGTGGGCTCTTGGCGTAGAACACCAGCCCGATGGCATCGGCCCCGGCCTCGACCGCCGCCAACGCGTCCTCGACGCGGGTGATCCCGCAAATCTTGCTGCGAACGACGGGCATGGTGGCTAAAACCTCAGGCAAATCCGTGAAAGTCCCGGATGGTAACAAATGCTGCGGAGGGCGTCAGCCGTCGAGTTCCGAGAAGCCAGTGAGGAAATGTGGCCCGATGTAACGCTCCGGCAGCTCGAACTCATCGCGATATTCGACCTGTACCAGGTACAAGCCAAACGGATGCGCCGTGACACCACCGGAACGGCGGATGCGACTGTCGAGCACTTCCTTGATCCACTCCACCGGCCGCTCGCCGGCGCCAATGGTCATCAGCACGCCGGCGATGTTGCGCACCATGTGATGCAGGAAAGCGCTGGCGCGGATGTCGAGCACGATCATCTTGCCGTGACGGGTCACGCGCAGGTGATGCAGCTCCTTGATCGGCGACTTGGCCTGGCACTGGCCGGCACGGAAGGCGCTGAAATCATGGACACCGACCAGGTACTGCGCGGCCTCGGCCATGCGTTCGACGTCCAGCGGGCGGTGGTTCCAAGTGATTTCTTCGTTCAGGTGCGCCGGACGGATCTGATCGTTATAGATCACGTAGCGATAACGCCGGGCGATAGCCTTGAAGCGCGCATGGAAATGCGCCGGCATCACCTTGGCCCAACTGACGCTGACATCGTGGGGCAAGTTGATGTTGGCGCCCATCACCCAGGCCTTCATCGAACGCTCGACCTGAGTATCGAAATGCACCACCTGGCCGCAGGCATGCACGCCGGCATCGGTCCGGCCGGCGCAATGCAACGACACGGGCGAGTCGGCGACTTTGGACAGCGCGTTTTCGAGGGTTTCCTGCACCGTCAATACACCGGACGCCTGGCGCTGCCAGCCACGGTAGCGCGAGCCTTTGTATTCAACGCCCAAGGCGATCCGGAAAAAGCCGTCGGCCGCCATTTCGGCGGCCGGGTTGTCTATGTTTGCCAAGGAATTACAGCCTGCTGAGGTACGCAAAGGCGGGCATTATAAGGCCGTCGGGGTGGGATGCCAGTGCAACCAGTGGTCCTGGGTCGAATCGACTGGCGCCATCGCGAGCAAGCTCGCTCCCACAGAGGCTCAGGTGATTTCTCAGGCAAGGACAAGTCCTTGTGGCGAGGGAGCTTGCTCCCGCTGGGCTGCGAAGCAGACCCTCTCCATGGCGCGTCGAACACTTTTGCGAGCGCTACGCACTCGAGCGGGAGCAAGCTCCCTCGCCACAAGAGCTGCACGAATGACCTGCAAACAAAAACGGCAGCCTCACCGGCTGCCGTTTTTGTTTAACTGCTGACTCACACCAAACGCGACAACATCTCCTGCGCTTCGCTCTTCTGAGTGGCATCGCCTTCGCTGAGGACTTCGCCGAGGATGTCGCGGGCGCCGTCGTTGTCGCCCATGTCGATGTAGGCCTGGGCCAGATCGAGCTTGGTCGCCACCTCGTCAGTACCGCTGAGGAAGTCGAAGTCCGGCTCGTCTTCAGCACCAACCAAGGCATCTTCGGCGGTGAAGGTCGGTTGGCCCAGGCTGTCGGACAGGCGATCCAGTTCGGCGTTTACATCGTCCAGCTCGGATTCGAAGGCATCCTTTGGCCGGTCAGGGGCATCCATCTCGTCGGCAAGGGACAGATCAAAATCTGCCGGCAGTTCGAGATCGTCGGCCGGCGTATCGTCCAGGGCCGGCGTTTCGGCTGCTGGAAGATCCAGGCCCTTGAGGTCGTCGTCCAGATCCAGGAGGAAGTCTTCGTCATCGAGCGCCGCGACCGGGGTTGGTGCGTCGGCGCCCAGGTCCAGGTCGAATTCCGACAGGTCGTCCAGGCTTTCGTTGGCTTCAGTCTGCTGCTTGAGCACCGACTCGAAACTCAGGTCGTCGTCTTCCGGGAAGGCGTCCAGCTCGGCGACTGGCTCCGGTGCCGGCGCAACCGGGGTCTCCAGGTCATCCAGGCTCAGGTCGAAGGCGCTGTCCAGCTCCTCGTCGGTGGGCGATTTGTCTTCCAGCAGATCCTTGACGTACTGCGCGTCCAGCTCCGCGGCCACTGTCGCCGCGGCCAGGCCAGCAGCGGCGGTGGCGACCACCATGGCCGGGAAACGGCTTTTCAGCTGTTCGACCTGGGCATAGTTGTCGCCATTGGCCACCAATTGGCGTTCCTGGGCGACAAAGGCGTCGCGGTCGCCCTGCTGGCCATAGACTTCCATCAGTTTCAGACGCAGGTCGCTGCGCTGGGGTTCGGCCTTGATGCCCTGCTCAAGCAGGTCAGCGGCCTGGTTCAAGCGGCCGCGGTCGATATGGGACTGGGCCTGGGGCAGCACGTCGTCGGAACGCTCGGCGGCCGGAGCCACCAATGGCGCGGCGATAGGCGGCGTGACCACCACAGGCGCGATCACCGGGGCCGGCTTGGGCGCTGGCGCAGGGGCCGGTTTTGGCTCGAGTTTTACGCTAGGTGGTGGAACCTCAATGCCCTCGAAGCTGCTCGGGGGCAGATCGAGCTCCGGGGAGAAGTCAGCCTCCTCCTCGAGGGCGCGAGCCATGCGCAAGTGTTTTTCCGCTTCCTGTTGGGCCTTGCGGCGACGGGCGAGCAACAACAGCAGCAACAGCAGGAGCAGCGCGCCACCGCCAATCAACCCCAGCAGGATCGGATTGGTCAGCAAGTCGTTGTATTTTTGCTCGTTGGACGCGGCAGGCGTCGGCTCGACCGGTGCGGCAGGCGGCGTCGCTTCCGGGGTCGCTTCTGGCGCAGGAGCAGTCGTCGGGGCCTGTGCCGCTGGCGCAGGGGTCAGCTCCGCGGACATCGCCGCAGGCGCCTCGCCAGCAGGTGGAACGGCGGCACCTTCGGCCTGCATCTTGGCCAGTTGATTGTTCTTCAGCTCGATCAGGCGCTGCAGTTTGTCCAGTTGGCTCTGCAGGTCCGCCATGCGGCTTTTCAGTTCTTCGTTGTCCCGGCGCGCCGAATCGAGGCTTTCCTGGGTAACCGCAAGCTTGTTGGTCAGCGCCTGGGCATCACCGGCAGCGCCCTTGCCGCCCGCCTTCGCCGAGTCGGCCGACACCAGGCTCAAGTTGTCGCGACCAGCCGCCTGCGCCGGCGCGCCTTCGCCACGGCCACGCTTGGTGGCATCCAACTGCTGCTTGCCAGCACCCGCCACGCCACGACGCCCCGAGCGCCAGGCGGCGTTCTGCGCAGCCACTTCGGCGATGGCCTGTGGTTGCGGCAGTGCCGTGCTTTGCACCGGGTCCGGCAGGCGCAACACCTGGCCGGTCTTGAGCAGGTTGATGTTGCCGTTGATGAACGCGTTCGGGTTCAACGCCTGGATCGCCAGCATGGTTTGCTGGACCGACCCACCGTTGCGCACCTTGGCGGCGATTTCCCACAGGGTATCGCGCGGCGTGGTGGTGTACTGGGAAGGCTTGGTGGCCCCGGTGACCGGCGTGGCCACGACCTGGGGCGGTTTCGCCCGGGCAGCGTCGGCGGCCTGTGGCGAGAATTTGGAAGGATCGAGCAATACGCTGTAGTCGCGCAGCAGACGGCCGTTGGGCCACATCACCTGCACCAGGAACTTGACCATGGGCTCGGACAGCGGCCGACTGGACGTGACCCGCAGGACACTCTTGCCGTTGGCGTTGATCACCGGAGTGAAGGTCAGGTCATTGAGGAAGGCCTGGCGGTCGACCCCGGCCTTGGCGAAGTCGTCGGGCGAGGCCAGGCTCGGCACGACTTCGGCGGCGGTCAGTTGCTGGACGTCGAGCAACTCGATCTCGGCGACCAGGGGCTGGTTCGGCGTCGACTTCAGGGTCAATTCCCCGAGCCCGAGCGCTTGCGCCATACCGGAGGACAGCGCCGAGGCGGCCGCTATTGCTAACACCAGTTTGCGAACTTGAACCATAGCCTCTTCCTTTGTTTGAACATTCCTCGGCCAGCGAGAAGGTATTGATGCCGCTGCCGTAAGGCATTGCGCGCAGCCCCGAAGCGACGGTGCGCGCGATCATTTCACTCATGCCCCGGGAAAGTCCCCCAGAGGGATGTTCGCCTTCAGCACTCCGGCCAAGCATAGCGCCCAGCTAGAATCATTCGACAAATTGATGCCAAGTATCTTTTACAGCAAGTCTTTTATCAACAACTCAGCCACCTGCACGGCATTGAGCGCCGCGCCCTTGCGCACGTTATCCGACGTCAGCCACATATTTAGTTCAGCGGGATCGTCGATCCCACCGCGTACACGACCAACGTAGACCACATCCTGCCCCACCGCATCACCTACCGCAGTCGGGTAATCGCCCGCCTCCACCAACTCGATGCCGGGCGCCGCTTCCAGGGCCGCGTTGACCTTGTCCAGGTCGACAGCGTTCGCAGACTGCACGGTCACGCTAAAGCTATCGCCAAAAAACACCGGGGCTTGAATGCAAGTGACGGAAATCTTTAATAAAGGTTGATCCAGCACCTGGCGCAACTCACGGACCAGGCGCTTTTCCAACGACGTATGACCCTGCTCGTCCGGGGCGCCGACCTGGGCCAACAGGTTGAACGCCATCTGTCGGTCAAAGAACTTCGGCTCCAGCGGGCGGGCATTGAGCAGCTCGGCGGTCTGGCGCGCCAGCTCGCTCACGGCTACGCGGCCCTGGGCGGACACGGCGAGGCTGGCGGTCAGGCTGATGCGTTGCAGATCGAGGCACTCGCGCAGTGGCGCCAGCACGACCGCCAAGGCCGTGGCCGATGCGCTGGGGCTGCTGACCTGCAACGGCTTGCCCAAGCCGGCCAGGACCTGGGCGTTGGCTTCCGGCACGATTTGCGGCGCCTGCTCGGGCGGCAAGGCGCCGGACAGGTCGATCAGCGCACAGCCGGCCGCCGTGGCCCGTGGGGCGAAACTCAGGGTCACCGCCGGGCCAGCGGCGAAGAACACCAGTTGGACTTTGCTGAAATCGAATTCATCGACCTCGCGCACCCGCACGTTTTTGCCACGAAACATCACCGAGCTGCCTGCCGATTCGCTGCTGGCCAGCAGGTGCAGGTTGCCGACCGGGAAGTC
Organism: Pseudomonas sp. FSO-7; assembly: GCF_059579345.1. Lineage (NCBI taxonomy): Bacteria > Pseudomonadati > Pseudomonadota > Gammaproteobacteria > Pseudomonadales > Pseudomonadaceae > Pseudomonas > Pseudomonas sp. FSO-7. Next base: position 4,466,661 of record NZ_CM184193.1, read on the forward strand.
CCGCTCTTCGAGAATCTGGACGAGGGTTTCGCCGACAGTACCGGTGGCGCCGATCACGGCAATATCAAAGGACTGGCTCATGGGTCTACCTCAGGTAAAACGTGGGGAGCGGCACTTTACCGGGTGGTCGGTATGCAGGCAATTGGCAGGCGGATTTGCAGTGCCTGGATTGACCTCATCGCGAGCAAGCTCGCTCCCACAGGTTTTGCGGCCACTGAAGATCCTATGTGGGAGCGAGCCTGCTCGCGATGAGGCCAGCCCTGACACACAACTGCCCCCAATAAAAAACCCGCACCTCTCACAAGGCACGGGTTCTTTCACAGCGACATCCGATCAACGCTCGAGCAGGATCCGCAGCATGCGACGCAGCGGTTCGGCCGCGCCCCACAGCAGTTGGTCGCCGACGGTGAAGGCACCGACGAATTGCGACCCCATGTTCAGTTTGCGCAGACGACCCACCGGTACATTCAGGGTGCCGGTGACCTTGGTCGGGCTCAGCTCCTGCATGCTGGTTTCGCGATTGTTCGGCACCAGCTTGACCCAAGGGTTGTGCTGGCTGATCAGGCCTTCGATGTCGGCGATCGGCACGTCTTTGTTCAGCTTGATGGTCAACGCCTGGCTGTGGCAGCGCATGGCGCCGATGCGCACGCAGATGCCATCCACCGGGATCGGGCTCTTGAAGCGACCGAGGATCTTGTTGGTTTCGGCCTGGGCCTTCCACTCTTCGCGGCTCTGGCCGTTGGGCAGTTCCTTGTCGATCCAGGGGATCAGGCTGCCGGCCAGCGGCACACCGAAGTTCTCGGTCGGATAGGCATCGCTGCGCATCGCCTCGGCGACCTTGCGGTCGATGTCGAGGATAGCGCTGGCCGGGTTGGCCAGGTCATCGGCGACGGCGGCGTGGGTGGCGCCCATCTGCTTGATCAGCTCACGCATGTTCTGCGCGCCGGCACCGGACGCCGCCTGGTAGGTCATGGCGCTCATCCACTCCACCAGGCCGGCTTCGAACAGGCCACCCAGGCCCATCAGCATCAGGCTGACGGTGCAGTTGCCGCCGATGTAGTTCTTGGTGCCCGCGTCCAGTTGCTGGTCGATGACCTTGCGGTTGACCGGGTCAAGGATGATCACCGCGTCGTCCTGCATGCGCAGGCTGGAAGCGGCGTCGATCCAGTAACCCTGCCAGCCGGCTTCACGCAGCTTGGGGAACACTTCGCTGGTGTAGTCGCCACCCTGGCAAGTCAGGATCACGTCGAGGGTCTTGAGCTCTTCGATGCTGTAGGCATCCTTGAGCGCACCGGTGTCCTTGCCCACGGACGGGCCCTGGCCACCGACATTGGAAGTGGTGAAAAACACCGGCTCAATGAGATCGAAATCCTGCTCTTCCAGCATTCGCTGCATGAGCACGGAACCGACCATGCCGCGCCAACCGATCAGACCTACACGTTTCATCGCAACTACACCTATACAAAAGTGGGCCACCGTCGAGGCGGTGGGCCCGAAAGATTACAGATTCCGCAGCGCGGCGACTACTGCATCGCCCATTTGCTGCGTACCGACTTTGGTACAACCTTGCGACCAGATATCACCGGTGCGCAAGCCTTGGTCCAAGACCACGCTGACGGCTTTTTCGATCGCGTCGGCGGCATCGTTCAAGTTGAAGCTGTAGCGCAGCATCATCGACACCGACAGGATGGTCGCCAATGGGTTGGCGATGCCCTGCCCGGCGATGTCCGGCGCCGAACCGTGGCACGGCTCGTACATGCCCTTGTTGTTGGCGTCCAGGGAGGCCGACGGCAGCATGCCGATGGAACCGGTGAGCATCGACGCTTCGTCGGACAGGATGTCGCCGAACATGTTGTCGGTGACGATCACGTCGAACTGCTTGGGCGCACGCACCAGTTGCATGGCGGCGTTGTCGACGTACATGTGGCTCAGCTCGATGTCCGGGTAATCCTTGGCCACCTGCTCGACCACTTCACGCCACAGTTGGCTGGAGGCCAGCACGTTGGCCTTGTCCACCGAGCACAGCTTCTTGCCACGCACGCGGGCCATGTCGAAGCCGACCCGGGCGATACGGCGGATTTCGCTTTCGCTGTACGGCAGGGTGTCGTAGGCCTGGCGCTCGCCATTATCCAGCTCGCGGGTGCCACGCGGGGCACCGAAGTAGATACCGCCGGTCAGCTCACGGACGATGAGGATGTCCAGGCCCGAGACGATTTCCGGCTTCAGGCTCGATGCGTCGGCCAGTTGCGGGTAAAGAATCGCCGGACGCAGGTTGCCGAACAGCCCCAGTTGCGCGCGAATCTTCAGCAGGCCGCGCTCAGGACGGATGTCACGTTCGATCTTGTCCCACTTCGGGCCGCCCACGGCACCCAGCAACACGGCATCGGCGGCACGGGCACGGTCCAGGGTTTCATCGGCCAGGGGCACGCCGTGCTTGTCGATGGCGGCGCCGCCGATCACGTCGTGGCTGAGTTCGAAGCCCAGGCCGTACTTGTCGTTCGCCAGCTCCAGGACCTTGACCGCCTCGGCCATGATTTCCGGGCCAATGCCATCACCTGGGAGAATCAGAATCTGTTTGCTCATGCTTTCCTCGTTTGTTCTGTCGACACGGGCCTGGGCTTCGTACCCAAGGCCGAATCGGGAAAAATGCTATCGCTCGGCCCACAGCACCAGTACATCTGTACTGAACGAACCATCGGCCTCAATCTCAAAATATTCACGCACTTCATCGCCCATCGAACGCTGCAGCTGGAGGATCGCCCCACGCATCACCTCGGGCGTGCGCATGCGTTCGACCCAGGAGTGGTACTCCAGGCGCAGGCGTTGGCGCGAGGTGCTGCGGGTGTGCAGCCCTGCTTCGCTGACCTGGCGCAACCACTCGCCAGCCGAATAATCGCGCACATGACTGGTGTCGCGCAGCACTTCGATGCTTTGCAAGTAGGTGTCCAGCAATGGCGTACCCGGCGACAGGATGTCGATGAACGCCATCACCCCGCCCGGCTTGAGCACCCGTCGCACTTCCCGCAACGCCAGGCCCAGGTCGCTCCAATGATGCGCCGAATAACGGCTGAACACGAAGTCGAACTCGGCGTCGGCGAACGGCAGGCGCTCGGCGGCGCCCCGGACCGTGCTGATGTTGCCCAGGCCACGCTCGGCCGCTGCCGCGGTCACGACATCCAACATCTGTTGGGACAGGTCGTAGGCCACCACTTCGCCGGCCAGCGGCGCCACGTGGAAACTCACATGGCCGGCGCCACAGCCCAGGTCCAGCACACGAGCATCGCCACGACCGGCCAATGCCGCCTGTAGCAGCGCGAACTCAGCGCCCTGGGCGTGCACGGCACTGCTCAGATAGGCCGAAGCCTGCTCACCGAATTGCTTTTGCACAACCTGACTGTGGGCGGTGCTGGTCATGGATGGTTTCCTTTTTGGTGTTGTGTTGCCTGGGCGGGCCCCATCGCGAGCAAGCTCGCTCCCACAGGTGTCTTGTGAACACCATAGATCCCCTGTGGGAGCGAGCTTGCTCGCGATGAGGCCGGTACTGCCTACATCAATCCATCAAGCATCGCGAAACAACCAAGGCTGGCTCGCCCGGTGCTTGGCCTCGAACGCGGCAATCGCCTCGCCGTCCTGCAAGGTCAGGCCGATGTCATCCAGGCCGTTGAGCAGGCAATGCTTGCGAAACGCATCGATCTCGAACCCCAACACCTTGCCGTCAGGACGGGTCACGGTCTGGGCCGCCAGGTCGATCTGCAGTTGATAGCCCGGGTTGGCCTCGACCTGCTGGAACAGTTCATCCACGTCAGCATCGCTGAGGATGATCGGCAGCAAGCCGTTCTTGAAGCTGTTGTTGAAGAAGATGTCGGCGTAGCTCGGCGCGATGATGCTGCGGAAACCGTACTCTTCCAGGGCCCATGGCGCGTGTTCGCGGCTCGAACCGCAGCCGAAGTTCTCCCGGGCCAGCAACACACTGGCGCCTTGGTAACGCTCGGCGTTGAGCACGAAATCCTTGTTCAATGGCCGCTTGGAGTTGTCCTGGTACGGCTGGCCGACATCCAGGTAGCGCCACTCGTCGAACAGGTTGGGGCCGAAACCGGTGCGCTTGATGGACTTCAAGAACTGCTTGGGAATGATCTGGTCGGTGTCGACGTTGGCACGATCCAAAGGCGCGACAAGACCGGTGTGCTGGGTAAAAGCTTTCATGCTGCGCTCCTTCAGATCAATTCGCGGACGTCGACGAAACGGCCGTTGACAGCCGCCGCCGCGGCCATCGCCGGGCTCACCAGGTGCGTACGGCCACCGGCGCCCTGACGGCCTTCGAAGTTACGGTTGGAGGTGGAGGCGCAATGCTCGCCCGACTCCAAACGGTCCGGGTTCATCGCCAGGCACATCGAGCACCCCGGCTCACGCCATTCGAAACCGGCCTCGAGGAAAATCTTGTCCAGCCCTTCCGCTTCGGCCTGGGCCTTCACCAGGCCCGAGCCCGGCACCACGATGGCCTGCTTGATGGTCGAGGCGACCTTGCGGCCCTTGGCGATCAGCGCAGCGGCGCGCAGGTCTTCGATCCGCGAGTTGGTGCAGGAGCCGATGAACACGCGGTCGAGCTGGATGTCAGTGATCGCCTGGTTGGCGCTCAAGCCCATGTATTTCAGGGCGCGGACGATGGAGTCGCGCTTGACCAGGTCCATTTCCTTGGCCGGATCCGGTACATGCTGGTCCACGGCCAGAACCATTTCCGGGGACGTGCCCCAGCTGACTTGCGGCTTGATCTGCGTCGCGTCGAGCTCGACGACCGTGTCGAACTGGGCATCGGCATCGGAGACCAGGTCTTTCCAGGCCTCGACCGCCATGTCCCATTCCGCGCCTTTTGGCGAGAACGGACGCCCTTTGACGTATTCCACGGTTTTTTCATCGGCGGCCACCAGGCCGACACGGGCACCGGCCTCGATGGACATGTTGCAGATGGTCATGCGGCCTTCGACGGACAAGTCGCGGATCGCGCTGCCGGCGAACTCGATGGCGTGGCCGTTACCGCCGGCGGTGCCGATCTTGCCGATCACGGCCAGGACGATGTCCTTGGCGGTCACGCCGAACGGCAGCTTGCCTTCGACGCGCACCAGCATGTTTTTCATTTTCTTGGCGACCAGGCACTGAGTCGCGAGCACATGCTCCACCTCGGAGGTGCCGATGCCATGGGCCAGGGCGCCGAAAGCACCGTGGGTCGAGGTGTGCGAGTCGCCGCAGACCACGGTCATGCCCGGCAAGGTCGCGCCCTGCTCCGGGCCGATGACGTGGACGATGCCTTGGCGCACATCGTTCATCTTGAATTCGACGATGCCGTATTCGTCACAGTTATCGTCGAGGGTCTGGACCTGCAGGCGCGAGACCTGGTCGGCAATCGCTTCGATGCCGCCCTTGCGCTCCGGCGTGGTCGGTACGTTGTGGTCCGGGGTCGCGATGTTGGCATCGATGCGCCACGGCTTGCGCCCGGCCAGGCGCAGGCCCTCGAAGGCTTGCGGCGACGTCACTTCGTGGATGATGTGACGATCGATGTAGATCAGCGCCGAGCCATCGTCGCGCTGCTTGACCAAATGCGAATCCCAGAGCTTGTCGTAGAGCGTTTTGCCGGCCATCAGACGGTTTCCTCATCAGCTTGTTTCTATGCCCCGGGCCTTGAACGAATCAATAACCCCTTGGCTTGTGAGGCTGATCCTATGGGGTTACATTAAATAACTCAAATTCATATTTTTCATGCTTTGCATAACCAACTGGAATCCTACTGGAACCGCCATGGACCTCGCCAACCTCAATGCCTTTATTGCCATCGCCGAGACGGGCAGTTTCTCCGGCGCCGGCGAACGCCTGCACCTGACCCAGCCGGCCATCAGCAAGCGCATTGCCGGCCTCGAACAACAACTCAAGGTGCGCCTGTTCGACCGACTGGGGCGTGAAGTGGGCCTGACCGAGGCCGGCCGGGCCCTGTTGCCACGGGCCTATCAGATCCTCAACGTACTGGACGACACCCGCCGCGCCCTGACCAACCTGACCGGCGAAGTGACCGGGCGCCTGACGCTCGCCACCAGCCACCACATCGGCCTGCACCGCCTGCCACCTTTATTGCGGGAGTTCACCCGGCGTTATCCCCAGGTGGCGCTGGACATCCAGTTCCTGGATTCGGAAGTGGCCTACGAAGAAATTCTCCACGGCCGGGCGGAACTGGCCGTCATCACCCTCGCCCCCGAGCCCCACACGCTGGTACGGGCCACGCCGGTGTGGGACGACCCCCTGGATTTCGTGGTCGCTCCGGAGCATGCCCTGCTGGAGAACGGTGCGGTGAGCCTGGCGGATATAGCCTTGCATCCGGCGGTGTTCCCGGGAGGCAACACCTTCACCCACCACATCGTGCAACGACTGTTCGAAGCCCAGGGCCTGACGCCGAACATCGCCATGAGCACGAATTATCTGGAAACCATAAAAATGATGGTTTCCATCGGCCTGGCCTGGAGCGTTCTGCCGCGCACCATGCTCGACGAACAGGTCGCGCGCATTCCTTTGCCGGGCATACAGCTCAGTCGCCAGCTAGGCTATATCTTGCACACCGAACGGACGCTATCGAATGCCGCACGGGCTTTCATGGCCTTACTGGACGCACAAATCGATTTGCCAGGGACAAAGGCATAGGTTGTGCCGCGCCTGTAGGGCCTTGGATGCTTGTGCTTAATGCCCAAACCCGCTCAAGGCTCGCGAGATAATGCCCAAACCCGCTGACCACCTCCCGCCCATGCCGCGCATCCAGGCGCTCGACCCGAAGCGGTCCGAGCAAAGCTGGGACAGCGCGCCACAGTTACTGGCAGCCCTGAACGGTGCGCGGCTGGGCGCCTGGTCGTGGGACATCGAGACCGGGCAGATCAGTTGGTCCCGGGGCACCCAGGCGCTGTTCGGCTTCGATCCACGCCAGCCATTGCCGGCGGACATGGATTACCTCGACCTGTTGCTGCCTGAAGACCGGGCCAAGGCCCTGCGTGCCTTTCATGCTGCAGTCGCCGGTGCGCCGCTGGAACAGGCGATGCATCACCGCATCGTCTGGCCCGACGGCAGCCTGCACTGGCTGGAAATCAGTGGCAGCGTGTTGCCCGACAAGCACGGCCGGCCGCGCATGATCGGGGTGATTCGTGAAATCACCCATCAGCGCGAGCGGGAACAGGCGCTGCGCAGCTCGGAAAAACGCTTTGCCACGCTGTTTCACCTGACCCCGAACATGGTGCTGCTGACCCGCCAGGAAGATGGCTTGATCATCGAGGCCAACCAGTATTTCGAAAGTCTGTTTGGCTGGCCGCTGCACGACATAATCGGCCGCACGACCCTGGAACTGGGCTTATGGGTCCATCCCGAGCAGCGGGCAAAACTGGTGGAGGTCGTCAAGGCCAAGGGCGAAATGACGAGTATGGAGGTAGAACTGCAGGCCAGTAACGGCCAGATCCACAGCGGCCTTCTCAGCGCGCAGAGAGTCGAACTCGAGGGCCAGCCTTATCTTCTGAGCACATTCCTCGATACCACCGAACGCAAACTGGCCGAACAGGCCCTCAAGGACAGCCAGGAGCGCCTGGACCTAGCCCTCGACTCGGCGCAACTGGGCACCTGGGATTGGCACATCCCCAGCGGCATGCTCTACGGCTCGGCCCGGGCCGCGCAGCTCCACGGCCTGGAACCCAAGCCGTTCCACGAAGCATTCGATGCGTTTTTCGAGGGAGTACCCACGGAGGAACGCAACAACATGCGCAACGCCTATCGCAGCCTGCGGGAAGGCCCGGCGGGCAACTATCAGTTGACCTACCGCGTGCAACTACCCGACGGCAGCTCGCGCTACCTGGAAAGCCGCGCCCGCCTCTACCGCAACGACGACGGCAGCCCCTTGCGCATGGCCGGGACCTTGCTGGACATCACCGATCAGGTGGAGCGCGAACAAAGCCTGGCCGCCTCGGAAGAGAAATTCGCCACGTTGTTCCAGGTCAGTCCCGACCCGATCTGCGTCACCCACCAGGACAGCGGCCGGTTCCTTGAGATCAACTCCAGTTTCACCCAGACCTTCGGCTGGACCACCGGCGACGTGATTGGCCTCAGCGCCGACGAAATCGGCCTCTGGGGCGGCTCGGGCAGCAGCCTGCAACGCATCGAACGGGTGATTCGCGAACAATCGCTGAACAATGTCGCCATCGTCGTTCACCACAAGAATGGCCAGCCGCTGACCTGTGTGATTTCCAGCCGACAAATCAACGTCGGCAACCAGCCGTGCATCGTCACCACCTTGCGCGACATCACCCAACAGCAACGCTCCGAAGCCGCCCTCAAGGCCAGTGAAGAGAAGTTCGCCAAGGCGTTTCATTCCAGCCCCGACGCCATCACCATCACCGAGCTCGAAAGCGGCCGCTACCTTGAAGTCAACGACGGCTTCTGCCGGTTGACCGGTTACCGCGCCGACGAAGTGATCGGGCATACGGTCTACGAGGTGGGAATCTGGGCCGAAGAAAAACAGCGCGCGGCCCTGCTGGCCGAATTGCAACTCAAGGGCCGCGTCGTCCACCAGGAAATGCTCGGGCGCAATAAACGTGGGGAAATCCTCACGGTGGAGGTCTCGGTCGAGCCCATCACCCTCAATGAAACCAAGTGCCTGCTGCTGACCGCCCGGGACGTGAGCCTGCTACGCAATGCCGAAGCCCAGATCCGCCACCTGGCCTATCACGACCCGCTGACCAACCTGCCTAACCGGGCCTTGTTGATGGACCGCCTGAGCCAGCAGATCGCCCTGCTCAAGCGCCACAACTTGCGCGGTGCCCTGCTGTTTCTCGACCTGGACCACTTCAAGCACATCAACGATTCCCTCGGTCACCCGGTGGGCGACACCGTGCTGAAAATCATCACCGCTCGCCTGGAAGCCAGCGTGCGCCTGGAAGACACCGTGGCGCGGCTGGGCGGCGACGAGTTCGTGATATTGCTCAGCGGCCTGGAGGGCTCGCGCAGCGAAGTCAGCAAGCAAGTCCAGACCCTGGCCGACACCCTGCGTGAACTGCTCTCGGAACCGATGTTTCTCGATGGCCAGCGACTGCAGGTCACGCCGAGCATCGGTATCGCGCTGATTCCCGACCACGGCTCCACGCCCACCGATTTGCTCAAGCGCGCCGACATTGCGCTGTACCGCGCCAAGGATTCGGGACGCAACACCTCGCAGATGTTCCACACCACCATGCAAAAAGCCGCCAGCGAACGGTTGCGCATGGAGACCGACCTGCGCCAGGCCCTGGCCCGTGGCGAATTCAGCGTGCATTTCCAGCCTCAGGTCGATGCCCGGGACAACCGCATCATTGGCGCCGAAGCTCTGGTGCGTTGGCATCACCCGGACCTCGGCGCCCAATCGCCCAACGAATTCATCAAAGTGCTGGAGGACAGTGGCCTGATCCTCGAAGTCGGGACCTGGATCCTCGATGAAGCCTGCGACGGCTTCAAGCAGCTGATCGCGAAGGGCAAGATCGACCCGCAACGATTCAGCCTGTGCGTGAACATCAGCCCACGACAATTCCGCCAGAGCGACTTCGTCGAACGCATTGAAAATAGCCTGGCCACCCACGGCCTGCCCTGCTCGCTGCTGAAACTGGAGATCACCGAAGGCATCGTCATCCAGAACCTGGACGACACCATCGCCAAGATGCGCCGGCTCAAAAAACTGGGCGTGAGCTTCGCCATGGACGATTTCGGCACCGGTTATTCGTCGCTGACCTACCTCAAGCGCCTGCCGGTGGACACGCTGAAAATCGACCAGTCCTTCGTACGCGACGCCACCAGCGACCCCAACGACGCCGAAATCATCCGCGCCATTGTCGCCATGGCCCGCAGCCTTAACCTGGTGATGATCGCCGAAGGCGTGGAGACCCTGGAGCAATTGCATTTCCTGCAAGGGCTCGATTGCCATTTGTACCAGGGTTACCTGCACAGCCGGCCGTTGCCGCTGGAGGCGTTTGAGCGGTTGTTGCCATAATTTGGAAGCTCAATACAAGACGGGCTTTTGTGGCGAGGGAGCTTGCTCCCGCTGGGCTGCGCAGCGGCCCCAAAAATAGAATATTCGCCTCAGACCAGCCTGACACACCGAGAAGACTGGTTTCAGGGCCGCTTCGCGCCCCAGCGGGAGCAAGCTCCCTCGCCACAGTCATTCTCAATGTCCAAAAATGAAGAAGGGCGCCATCGGGCGCCCTTCTTCAGTTGCGATGCATCAGTTTTGCAGCGCGGGTTGCTGCTGCGCACCGTTGATCGGAATGCGCTTGGCTTTCGCCTCTTCCGGAACCACTCGCAACAGGTCGATGCTCAACAGACCGTTGCGCAGGCCGGCGGACTTGATCTCGATATGATCGGCCAACCGGAAGGACAGCTTGAACGCACGCTGGGCGATGCCCTGGTGCAGGAAGGTGACGCTATCGTTGCTGGCTTCACGCTTGCCGCCACTGATGGTCAGCACACCTTTTTCCACTTGCAGGTCCAGGTCTTCTTCCTGGAACCCGGCGGCGGCGACCACGATGCGGTACTCGTCATCACCATGTTTTTCCACGTTGTAGGGTGGATAGCTGCTGCCCGGTTCGTTGCGCAGGGCGGTTTCGAACAAGTCGTTGAAGCGATCGAAGCCTACCGAGGAACGGAACAGAGGGGCCAGCGAAAATGCAGTACTCATGATTCAAATCTCCTGAAAAATTCAGCAAGTTTTTTTGTCTCCGCGACCCGAATTCGGCATCGCGTACCCCCTATCTAGGGTCCGCCAAAAACTTTTCAAGAGGTTTTTTTGAAATTTTTTTCAGGCCGCTTCGGTGCGCTGCACACCCAATAAATGCCCCACCGCGTCCAGGTCGGTTTCCCGGCGCAGCGCGGTAAACAGCTCGACCGCCTCGGGGTAATTGCGGGTCAGCATTGCCAGCCACTGCTTCAACCGGCCCGGGGCCTGGCGCGGTGTCAACTGTTCGACCACTTGCAGCCAAAAGTCATGGAGCATCGGCTGCAGCTCGGCCCAGGACATCTCGACCACGTCCTCGCCAGCCCGGGCAGCGGCGATCTGCCGGGCCAGGTCAGGACGGGAAACCAGGCCGCGACCCAGCATGATGTCTTCGACACCGCTGATTTCGCGGCAACGGCGCCAATCCTCCACGCTCCAGATATCGCCATTGGCGAACACCGGCACCTTGACCACTTCCTGCACGCGGGGGATCCACTCCCAATGGGCCGGAGGCTTGTAGCCGTCGGCCTTGGTCCGCGCATGCACCACGATGTGCGCCGCGCCACCTTCGGCCAACGCCGTGGCACAGACCAGCGCGCCGTCCGGGCTATCGAAACCCAGGCGCATCTTGGCGGTGACGGGGATGTGTTTCGGCACCGCGCGGCGCACGTGCTCGACGATTTCGTTGAGCAGTTCCGGCTCCTTGAGCAACACCGCCCCGCCCCGGGACTTGTTCACGGTCTTGGCCGGGCACCCGAAATTCAGGTCGATCACCTCCGAGCCCAACTCGCACGCCAACGCCGCGTTTTCCGCCAGGCACACCGGATCGGAGCCGAGCAGCTGCACCCGCAACGGCACGCCGGCAGCGGTCTGGGCTCCGGTCAACAGCTCAGGGGCGAGCTTATGGAAATAGGCTGGCGTGAGCAGACGGTCGTTGACGCGAATGAACTCGGTGACACACCAGTCGATACCGCCAACACGGGTCAAGACGTCCCGCAGGATGTTGTCGACCAACCCCTCCATGGGCGCCAGGGCAATTTGCATGGAAACACACACTCAACGAAAAAACGTGCTGCAGTTTACCGGATTTTGCCCACATTTCCGGCATTCCCCACAAATCCCTGTGGGAGCAGCCTCGCTCCCACAATGGTTCCAGGGCGTTCACGGAATTGGAGTCCGCCACAAATCCCCTGTGGGAGCGAGCTTGCTCGCGAAAGCGGTGGATCAGCTTGCATTGATGTTGAATGGACTGACGCTATCGCGAGCAAGCTCGCTCCCACAATGGTTCCAAGGCGTTCACGGAATTGGAGTCCGCCACAAATCCCCTGTGGGAGCGGGCTTGCTCGCGATAGCGGTGGGTCAGCTTGAATTGATGTTGAATGTGCTGCCGTCATCGCGAGCAGCCTCGCTCCCACAATGGTTCCAGGGCGTTCACGGAATTGGAGTCCGCCACAAATCCCCTGTGGGAGCGAGCTTGCTCGCGAAAGCGGTGGATCAGCTTGCATTGATGTTGAATGGACTGACGCTATCGCGAGCAAGCTCGCTCCCACAATGGTTCCAAGGCGTTCACGGAATTGGAGTCCGCCACAAATCCCCTGTGGGAGCGAGCTTGCTCGCGAAAGCGGTGGATCAGCTTGCATTGATGTTGAATGGACTGACGCTATCGCGAGCAAGCTCGCTCCCACAATGGTTCCAAGGCGCTCACGGAATTGGAGTCCGCCACAAATCCCCTGTGGGAGCGAGCTTGCTCGCGATAGCGGTGGGTCAGTCTATGAAGATGCCAGATGGATTCAGCGCCACGCCATAACCCTCGATGAATTCCGGCGGCATGCGCTTGGGCCGGCCGGTGGACAGTTCGATGCAGACGAAGGTGGTCTGGGCCCGCAGCAACGTGGTGTTGTCGCTGGGACGGACCAGTTGGAAATGCCGGGTCATTTTCAGGCGCTGGTCCCAGTCGACGATCCAGGTCGCCAATTGCAGCTCGTCGCCTTCATAGGCGGCTGCCAGGTAATCGATTTCATGCCGCACCACTGCCATGGCCCGGTCCAGGCGTCGATACTCCACCAGATCCAGGCCCAGGCGTTGGGAATGACGCCAGGCACAGCGCTCGAGCCAGGTGACGTACACCGCATTGTTGGCGTGGCCCAGCCCGTCGATGTCTTCGGCATTGACCTGAAGATCAATGATGAATGGCGTTGCCCGATCCCAGCCCATGCCCCTCTCCCGGTCGAATTTGGATCGGGGCAGTGTACCGGATGCTCAAGCCGATTGCCGCGCTTGCAGGCTGCGACCGGCCAACAGTGATAACACCCCATCAATCACACGAGGATCGGCCAGCACCCGCTGATGCCCGCCCTGTGGCAGTCGCAGCAAACGACTGTCGAACCAGGCCTCATGAATCAACTGCGACTCCTTGACCGAGACCGACATGTCGTCCTCGGCATGGACGATCAACCCCGGCACGTCCAGTTGATAATGCGCTACATCCATCTTCGAGGCCGGCATGCCCACATCGCTTTCCACCTGGCGAATGAATGCCGAACGCGCCTTGGGCGGCAGACCCATCATCCGGGAGAAACCGCGCAGCACCCCAAGAATGCGAGCAGGCGCGGCGATACTGACCAGCGTCTCGGTACGCAACCCCAACTGGACGGCCAACATGGCACTGGCGCCGCCCATGGAATGCCCGATCACGGCCTGCAACGGCGGCAGCTCGGCGGCGGCTTCGAGCATGGCCCTGGCGAACAACAGGACATTCGCCTCGCGACCCGGCGAGCGACCATGGGCCGGACCGTCCAGCGCCACCACCGTGTAACCGGCGTCCACCAGGGCCGTGATCAGCGCCGCGAACTGGGTCGGCCGCCCTTCCCAACCGTGCATCAGCAAGACCGCCGGGCCTTTGCCCCAGCGCAAGGCCGAGAGACCGAAGCGCAAGGTGATACGTTCGGACGAGGCCAGCAACGGCAACTCCCAATCCCGCGGTGGCAGGCTTCGGGGGCGCATGAACAGCGAACGCATCTGCTTCGCCACCAGGCGCGGAGCCACCCAGCCAAGCGTGCCATTGACACTACGAATCCAGCTCAACCTGTCCATCGCTCATCTCCAGGGCTCGCGCCTCAGCTCAACGCACCGCCGACTTGGCAGCGCGCAGCAAACGATCCGATAACTCTCCCGGGCCCAATGCCCTCGCCAAGGCCAGGCCACCGACCATCAAGGCGATGTCGGCCAAAGCCTTGTCGGCGTCCTCCGGGCTGGCCGCCAATTGCGCAACCATCAACTCGATATGCTCATTGAGCACCTCACGAAACGCATCCGGCAGCCGCCCGAGCTCGCCGACCGACGCCGGGATCGGGCAGGCTTGCTCGGTGGAGTCGCGGTGCTTTCGTGACAGATAGAACGCGGCGACCAGGGCGCGTCGCTCTTCGCCTGTCAGCTCGCCGTCCATATCGGCGATCAAGCCGCGACGCCGATTGAGCAATTGCTTGAAGGCCTCCAGCATCAAGGCATCCTTGCTTTCGAAATGGGCGTAAAAACCGCCCACCGTCAGCCCGGCCGCGCCCATCACCTCGCCCACGCTCGGCTCTGCCGGCCCGCGCAGAATCAGCGCATCGCTGGCGGCCTTGAGAATGCGTTCACGGGTTTGTGCCTTTTTATCGCTCATCGTCGCCTCCGAATATTACGACTGAAATATTATCCATGTAATAATTTTCCGCAAGCGGAAATTTTCACCGCTGGTCAGAAGACTTTTTCAAAGGATAAGGGAATTGGCCGAACGCCAGACAAACAAAAGGGCCATTCAAGAATTGAATGACCCTTATAAAATCCCGCAGAGCGGGTAATCGTGGCGTCCCCTAGGGGACTCGAACCCCTGTTACCGCCGTGAAAGGGCGGTGTCCTAGGCCACTAGACGAAGGGGACACAAACCTTCTAACTTGATCAGCGCTGAGAACTGATCGATTCAAGGCCGGTGTGGCCAAACCTTGAACCTGTAATTGGTGGAGCTAGACGGGATCGAACCGTCGACCTCTTGCATGCCATGCAAGCGCTCTCCCAGCTGAGCTATAGCCCCGGATTTTTCGCCTCGCGGCGGAGCGACATCTTGCAACATCGCTTCTGTAAAACTGGCGTCCCCTAGGGGACTCGAACCCCTGTTACCGCCGTGAAAGGGCGGTGTCCTAGGCCACTAGACGAAGGGGACGCAAACCCTTCTATACAACTGATCAACGCTGAGTGTTGATCGCTTCAAGGCCGGTGTGGCCAAGCCTTGAAGTGTAAATTGGTGGAGCTAGACGGGATCGAACCGTCGACCTCTTGCATGCCATGCAAGCGCTCTCCCAGCTGAGCTATAGCCCCTCATCGCTGAGGACGGGGCGAATCTTAAGGGCGTATCGGAGGGCTGTCAAATTTATTTTCAACAAATTTGAAAATTTTTTGCCGGGATAACAATCACTTACCGACAAACCCCGGAAAACCGGGGTATGTCCTGCCTCATTGAGCGCTTACGCGATCGCGCCCAGCAGTTTTTCCCACTCCTTGTTCTCCTTCTTCGACACGCCACCGAGCAGATCGATGGCCTGGCGCAGGCGGAAACGGGTCAGGTCCGGCCCGAGGATTTCCATCGCATCGAGCACCGACACCGAGCTGGCCTGACCGGTAATGGCGGCGAACATCAGCGGCATGGCATCGCGCAATTTCAGCTCCAGGGACTCGACCACGGCCTGGATGGTCGCGGTGATGCTGTCCTTCTCCCACTGACGCAGGCTTTCGAGCTTCCACAGGATCAGTTGCATCAACTGGCGCACCTGGTCGCCGGAGAGCTTCTTGGATTCGAACAACTTCACGTCCGGCGTCACGCCACCGGCAAAGAAGAAGCCGGCCAGCGGGGCGATCTGGCTGAAAGTCTCTACCCTGCCCTGCACGTGGGGAGCGATTTTCATCATGTACTCAGGGTTCAATGCCCACTTCTGCACGCGTGCGGCGAACTCTTCCACCGGCAGGTCCCGCAGCCACTGGCCGTTGAGCCACGACAGTTTCTCGATGTCGAAGATCGGCCCGCCCAGTGAGACCCGCGACAAATCGAAGTGCTCGACCATTTCCTGCAGCGAGAACTTCTCGCGCTCGTCCGGCATCGACCAGCCCATGCGCCCCAGGTAGTTGAGCATCGCCTCGGGCATGAAGCCCATGCGCTCGTAGAACGTCACGGAGGTCGGGTTCTTGCGCTTGGACAGCTTGCTCTTGTCCGGGTTACGCAGCAGCGGCATGTAGCACAGCTGTGGTTGCTCCCAGCCGAAGTATTCGTAGAGCAGGATCAGTTTCGGCGCCGACGGCAACCACTCTTCGCCGCGAAGGACGTGGGTGATGCCCATCAGATGATCGTCGACCACGTTGGCCAGGAAGTACGTCGGCAAGCCGTCGGTCTTCATCAGCACTTGCATGTCCATGCGATCCCACGGGATCTCGACATCGCCACGCAGCATGTCCGGCACCACGCAGACGCCTTCGCTCGGCACCTTCATACGGATCACATGGGGCTCGCCGGCCGCCAGGCGACGGGCGACTTCTTCCTTGGACAGCAGCAGCGCCCGACCATCGTAGCGCGGGGTTTCACCGCGGGCCATTTGCTCGGCACGCATCTGGTCCAGCTCTTCGGCGGTGCAGAAACACGGGAACGCGTGCCCCATGTCCACCAGTTGCTGGCAATACTGCTGGTAGATGTCGCCACGTTCGCTCTGGCGGTACGGACCGTGCGGGCCGCCGACGTCCGGGCCTTCGCTCCAGTCGATCCCCAACCAGCGCAGGGCATCGAAGATCTGCTGTTCGGACTCGCGGGTCGAACGCAACTGGTCGGTGTCCTCGATCCGCAGGATGAACTCGCCGCCATGCTGCTTGGCAAAGCAATAGTTGAACAAAGCGATGTAAGCGGTGCCGACATGGGGATCGCCAGTGGGCGAAGGCGCGATGCGGGTGCGGACGGTGGTCATGGCATGTCTCGGAAAGAATATAAAAGCGAAGATCAAACAGGGGGCGAATGGTAACAGGCGATGGCGGGCGGGCTCCAGTGAGAGCGGGATTTGTGTGGCCAGTCGTCAGACCGAGTCGCGCCCATCGCGAGCAAGCTCGCTCCCACAGGGGTTTTGTGAACGCCGTAGATCCAGTGTGGGAGCGAGCTTGCTCGCGATGGGGCCCTCAAGACCGGCACAAAACCTCAGACAGTCAGCAACCGCTCGCGCAACTTGCCAATCTCATCGCGCAACTGCGCCGCCGCCTCGAACTCCAGGTCCCGGGCCAGTTGGTACATCTTCTCTTCCAGTTGCCGGATGCGCTTGGTGATTTCGCTCGGCGAGCGCAGTTCGGCCTCGTAGCGGGCGCTCTCCTCCGCAGCCTTGGCCATGCCCTTGCGCTTCTTGCTGCGCGAGCCGGGCACGGTGGCGCCTTCCATGATGTCGGCGACGTCCTTGAACACGCCCTTGGGAGTAATGCCGTTGGCCAGGTTGAAGGCGATCTGCTTGTCGCGACGGCGCTCGGTCTCGCCGATGGCCCGCTCCATGGAGCCGGTGATGCGGTCGGCATACAGAATCGCCCGGCCGTTGAGGTTACGCGCCGCGCGACCGATGGTCTGGATCAACGAGCGCTCGGAACGCAGGAAACCTTCCTTGTCGGCGTCGAGAATCGCCACCAGCGACACTTCCGGCATGTCCAGGCCTTCGCGCAGCAGGTTGATGCCCACCAGCACATCGAAGGTGCCCAGGCGCAGGTCGCGGATGATCTCGACCCGCTCCACGGTGTCGATGTCCGAGTGCAGGTAACGCACCCGCACGCCATGATCGGCCAGGTAATCGGTGAGATCTTCGGCCATGCGCTTGGTCAGCGTGGTGACCAGCACCCGCTCCTCCACCGCCACGCGCTTGCTGATTTCCGAGAGCAGGTCATCGACCTGGGTCAACGCCGGACGCACCTCGACTTGCGGGTCCACCAGCCCGGTCGGCCGCACCACTTGCTCGACCACCCGGCCGGCATGTTCGGCTTCGTAGTTGCCGGGGGTGGCCGAGACAAAAATCGTCTGCGGGCTCACGCTTTCCCATTCGTCGAAGCGCATTGGCCGGTTATCCAGCGCCGAGGGCAGGCGAAAACCGTATTCCACCAGGGTTTCCTTGCGCGAACGGTCGCCTTTGTACATGGCACCGACCTGGGGCACGCTGACGTGGGATTCGTCGATCACCAGCAAGGCATCAGCCGGCAAATAGTCATACAAGGTCGGCGGCGGCGCACCCGCCGGGCGACCCGACAGGTAGCGCGAGTAGTTTTCGATGCCGTTGCAGTAACCCAGCTCCAGGATCATCTCCAGGTCGAAGCGGGTCCGTTGCTCCAGGCGCTGGGCTTCCACCAGCTTGTTGTTCGAACGCAGGTACTCCAGGCGCTCCTGCAACTCGACCTTGATCCCTTCGATGGCATCCAGCAGGGTTTCCCGGGGCGTCACGTAGTGGCTCTTGGGGTAGAAGGTGAAGCGTGGCAACTTGCGGATCACTTCGCCGGTCAGCGGGTCAAACGCCGAAATGCTCTCCACTTCATCGTCGAACAGCTCGATGCGGATCGCTTCCAGGTCCGATTCCGCCGGGTAGATATCGATCACATCGCCGCGCACCCGGAACGTCGCCCGGGCGAAGTCCATGTCGTTGCGGGTGTACTGCAAGTCCGCCAGGCGACGCAGCAAGGCGCGCTGGTCGAGTTTGTCGCCGCGGTCCACGTGCAGCACCATCTTCAGGTAGGTTTCCGGGCTGCCCAAGCCGTAGATGCACGACACCGTGGTGACAATGATCGCGTCCTTGCGCTCGAGCAATGCCTTGGTCGCCGACAATCGCATCTGTTCGATGTGGTCGTTGATCGAGGCGTCCTTCTCGATGAAGGTGTCCGACGACGGCACGTAGGCCTCGGGCTGGTAATAGTCGTAGTAGGAAACGAAGTACTCCACGGCGTTGTTCGGGAAAAACGCCTTGAACTCCCCGTACAGCTGCGCCGCCAGGGTCTTGTTCGGCGCCAGTACCAGGGTCGGGCGCTGAATCTGGGCGATCACGTTGGCAATGCTGAAGGTCTTGCCCGAGCCGGTCACACCGAGCAACGTCTGGTGCGCCAGCCCGGCCTCGATGCCTTCGACCATCAGGCGGATGGCTTCCGGCTGATCGCCGGCGGGCTGGAAGCGGGTGACTAGCTGGAATTCAGACATGACATAACCTCTGGATTCACCCCCGTCGGCCAGCCGACAGGAACGAGAAAGACCGAAACGACTGATGTCGCCCGAGGAAAAAGCTGGGATGCACACAATGTGGAGGTGAATGCCTTCGCTTTCAAGACGAACGTCCTACACGCCTTGAAGACTTTGACGCCGCGAGAGGACTAACGGTCGAAAAAAATCGTAAAAACTTAGCGTAAAAACCGAATCGCCTGTCGCCGTGCCGGATGATGGCCTCTATACTAGCTCCCCGTTTGTGCACCGCTCTAGTGCATTCGGCTGGAGCGTCACACGTCCCCTCACTCTCCATTCAGAGCCGCGCACTAATGAGCCTGTTTTCCGCTGTCGAATTGGCACCCCGCGATCCCATCCTGGGCCTCAACGAAGCTTTCAACGCCGACACCCGTACCAATAAGGTCAACCTGGGTGTAGGTGTTTACTGCAACGAGGAGGGGCGCATTCCACTCCTGCGCGCCGTTGTCGAAGCCGAGACGGCTCGCGTGGCTCAGCACGTTTCCCGTGGTTACCTGCCGATCGACGGTATCGCCGCCTACGACCAGGCTGTGCAGACCTTGTTGTTTGGCAAGGATTCGCCGCTGATCGCCTCCGGTCGCGTCATCACCACCCAGGCTGTGGGCGGCACTGGCGCACTGAAGATCGGTGCCGACTTCCTCAAGCAACTGTTGCCCGACGCAGTCGTCGCCATCAGCGACCCAAGCTGGGAAAACCACCGTGCCCTGTTCGAAACCGCCGGCTTCCCGGTGCAGAACTACCGCTACTACGATGCCGCCACCCACGACGTGAACCGCAGCGGCCTGCTGGAAGACCTCAACGCCCTGCCCGACCGCTCGATCGTTGTGCTGCACGCCTGCTGCCACAACCCGACCGGCGTGGACCTGAGCCCGGAAGACTGGAAAAACGTACTGGCCGTGGTCAAGGCCAAGAACCACGTACCGTTCCTGGACATGGCCTACCAGGGCTTTGGCGAAGGTATCGACGAAGACGCGGCGGCCGTGCGCCTGTTCGCCGAGTCGGGCCTGACCTTCTTTGCCTCCAGCTCGTTCTCCAAGTCGTTCTCGCTGTACGGCGAGCGCGTCGGCGCCCTGTCGATCGTCAGCGAATCGAAAGAAGAAAGTGCCCGCGTGCTGTCCCAGGTCAAGCGCGTGATCCGCACCAACTATTCCAACCCGCCGACCCACGGCGCCAGCATCGTCGCCGCCGTGCTCAACAGCCCGGAGCTGCGGGCGCAGTGGGAAGCCGAACTGGCCGAGATGCGCCTGCGGATTCGCGGCATGCGCGACCAGATGGTCGACATGCTGGCCAAGGCCGCCCCGCAGCACGACTTCAGCTTCGTCGCGCGCCAGAGCGGGATGTTCTCCTACTCCGGCCTGACCGTTGAACAAGTGACGCGCCTGCGCAACGAGTTCGGCATCTATGCCCTGGACACCGGCCGCATCTGCGTGGCCGCGCTGAACCAGAACAACATCGATGCGGTGACCAAGGCCATCGTTCAGGTGATCTGAAGCCCAGCGACATGAAAAACGGGAAGCCAAGGCTTCCCGTTTTTTTTTGAAGTGTCCCCGCAAGAACAGGTGCACCCTGAACCTGTGGCGAGGGAGCTTGCTCCCGCTGGGCTGCGCAGCAGCCCTAAAGCCAGCCACCTCGGTACTTCAGGTTGATTAGCCCAGCATTTTTTGGGGCTGCTTCGCAGCCCAGCGGGAGCAAGCTCCCTCGCCACAAAAGCAAGACCACAAAGCACCCGGCACGACACTTTCGGCGAGGCTAAAGCTCCGTCGCCCGCTGGCTCGCCGCATCGTCATAGATGACATACAACGACTCGGCCACCTGACTTTTGATCGCCTTGGTGCTTTCCAGCCCCAAGACAAAACCTTCGGCCTTGCCGCCGGCGCGGTTCAGCTCCTCGGCGGTGCTGGCCTGGGTGATGGCGTCGTATAGTTTCTCGGCGTGAGGCCCCACGCCCTTGGGTAAACTGATCTGGGCGGTGCTCACAGGCACACCTCGGCGCAACAGGCTGTGTGAAGCGGTAACAGGTGGTTCATGGCACGTACCTCAATGTCGGCGAATGGCCGGCAGCGCGTCCTGCCACTTCCGGGCAACCATGGTAGCCCTCTCCCGCCCTTGCGGTAACTGCCAATCGCGGATTGACCGTCAATGGGCATCAGGAATGCGCCGTCCGCCAATAGACGCTTGACTTCTCTTTTCCAATCAGTAACATACGCGCCATTCCGCGATAGCTCAGTTGGTAGAGCAAGTGACTGTTAATCACTGGGTCCCTGGTTCGAGTCCAGGTCGTGGAGCCAGACAGCAATACAAAAAAGCCCCTGAATCGAAAGATCCAGGGGCTTTTTTTGTGGGCAAAAAACAGGTGGATGGCCATATAAGCCTGGCCGATGTCGCTACCGGAACAATAATCCGGCGTCAAAAAGGCAATATGGTCCGGATCCTGCTTTCTTTTTCCGAAACCCAAGCTGTCACGTGAGCGTCATGACAGGGCCGCACACTGGCACTGTCCGCCAACAACAGCTTCATAACAACAAGGACGAAGGTATGCCTACACAAAACCCCCATCGCATTGTCGGCCTGTGCACCTCCAGCAAGGTGTACAACGTACTGACCGAACTCAAGCAGCTGGAAGGCCATCGCAGCGCCAAGTTCCTTTCCCTGCTGGCGGAAAACCTGGTGCGCAAGGGCCTGCTCAACGAGCAGGAAGTGGTGCACATGCTCGATCTGGTCGTCGATTGAGCGGCATCGATTCCCACTATTGAGCCGGTTGATTTTCCGTCCTTCCTCCTGAGCCGTAAGGTAACCCCATCGATTGATGGAGGTTTCCCATGCCCAAGGTTCAAATCATGTCTGTCATCGGCAGCGCCGTCCCCGCCCCACTCCGGGAGCGCGGGTTGCTGGCCTGCTGGTATCTGGTGCAGGACGGCGTGACCATCAGCGGCCCGCTGACTTCACTGCCCGCCGCCCAGGCGCTGTCGCAACGCATCGGGCCTTACCTGTTGAGTGCCTAGGGCAACTGCACACGCGGCGTGCTTTCGACGAACAAGGCCCAACAGGACATGAACAGCGCGGCGATCAGCGGCCCGATCACGAAGCCGTTCAGCCCGAACACCGCCAGCCCGCCCAGTGTCGAGACCAGCACCATGTAGTCGGGCATCTTGGTGTCCTTGCCCACCAGGATCGGCCGCAGGAAATTGTCCACCAGGCCGATCACGAATATCCCGAACAGCGTCAGCACCACGCCCTGCCAGATCGCCCCCGAGAGCAGGAAGTACACCGCCACCGGTGCCCAGACGAGGCCCGCCCCCACCGCCGGCAATAACGACAGGAACGCCATCAGCACCGCCCAGGGCAATACCGTCGGAATCCCCAGGATCCAGAAGATCAGCCCACCCAGCGCACCTTGGCTGATGGCAACCAGCAGGTTGCCTTTCACCGTGGCCCGCACCACCCGATTGAATTTCAACTGCAGGCGACGTTTTTGATGTTCCCCCAAGGGAATGGCCGTGCGCACTTTGCGCACCAGCTCCGCACCGTCGCGCAGAAAGAAGAACAGCAGATAGATCATCACGAAGAAGCTGACCAGGAACTGGAACGTGCCCTGGCCGAAACTGAAGGCCTGCGTGGCGAAGAATTCGCTGCCCTGCATCGCGCTCTTGACGATCTTGTCGCGCAAGCCGTTCAGGTTGCCCAGGCCGAAGCGGTCCAGCAGGTGCTGGAAGTACGGCGGCAAGGCATCCTTGAAGCGGGCCAGGTAATCGGCAATGTCCAGCTCGCCGCTTTCCAGGCTCTTGTACAGCGCCGCGCCTTCCTGGACCAGCAACGTACTGATGATGATCACCGGCAAGATCGCGCTGACCACACAAATGCTCAACGTGACCAGCGAGGTGACATTGCGGTGCCAGCCGAACTTCAACTGCAGGCGGCGCTGCATCGGCGCAAAGACGATGCCCAGGATCACCGCCCAGAACACCGCACCGTAAAACGGCAGCAGAATCCAGATGAAGGCGACCGTGACCAGCACCAGGAGCAACATCTGGGCTTTGTTTTGCAGCAACTTTCGATTCATCAGCTTTCCATGTCCAAAGGCGGGATACACATTAGTCCGCCAGGACTCGCCGGAGTGCCTTCACGTTTGCGTCGTGCATTGATTCAGGTCAATAAGTTCTGGCTGGCCCTGGCGTACCCTCGGCACTTTTGCGACCTGACCCCGCCATGACCTTCGCCGCCCCCGAACTGCTGGCGCCCGCCGGCACCCTGAAAAACATGCGCTATGCCTTCGCCTACGGTGCCGATGCGGTGTACGCCGGCCAACCGCGCTACAGCCTGCGGGTGCGCAACAACGAATTCGACCACGGGAACCTGGCCTTGGGCATTGCCGAGGCCCAGGCCATGGGCAAGCGCTTCTACGTGGTGGTGAACATTGCCCCTCACAACGCCAAGCTGCGGACTTTCCTCAAAGACCTCGAACCGGTGATCGCCATGGCGCCGGACGCGCTGATCATGTCCGACCCGGGGTTGATCATGCTGGTTCGCCGGCATTTTCCACAGATGCCGATTCACCTGTCGGTGCAGGCCAACACGGTGAACTGGGCGAGCGTCGAGTTCTGGCAGCAGCAGGGTCTGAGCCGGATCATCCTGTCCCGGGAACTGTCCCTGGAGGAAATCGCCGAGATCCGCGAGCAGGTGCCGGCCATGGAGCTGGAAGTGTTCGTCCACGGTGCGCTGTGCATGGCTTATTCCGGGCGCTGCTTGCTATCGGGTTATATGAACAAGCGTGATGCCAACCAGGGCAGTTGCACCAATGCCTGCCGCTGGAAGTACTCGGCGCAACCGGCGGTGGAAAACGCCGTGGGCGACATTGTGCAAAGCTATCAGCCCGAACCGACCCTGGGCCTCGGCGCGCCCACCGACCAAGTGTTCTTGCTCCAGGAAGCCAACCGCCCGGAAGCGTCCATGCCGGCCTTCGAGGACGAGCACGGCACCTACATCATGAATGCCAAGGACCTGCGGGCCGTGCAACACGTCGAGCGCCTGGCGCGCATGGGCGTGCATTCGTTGAAGATCGAAGGCCGGACCAAGTCGCACTTCTATTGCGCGCGCACCACCCAGGTGTATCGCCGGGCCATCGATGACGCGGTGGCCGGTCGGGAGTTCGACCGCAGCCTGATGAGCGACCTGGAGTCCCTGGCCCAGCGCGGCTACACCGAAGGTTTTCTGAGGCGCCACGTGCACGACGAATACCAGAATTACCAGAACGGCAGCTCCGTCTCGGAGCGCCAGCAGTTCGTCGGCGAACTGACCGGCGAACGGCGCGAACGCCTGGCCGAAGTGCGGGTGAAGAACCGCTTCGGCCTGGGCGATCACATGGAACTGATGACCCCCAAGGGCAACTTCCACTTCGACCTGCACCAGTTGCAGGACATCAAGGGCCAGGGCATCGACGTGGCACCGGGGGATGGGCATGTGGTGTACGTGCCGATCCCGGATGCGGTGGATTTGCGGTTTGGGTTGTTGATGCGGGATGTGCGGGGGGCGCCCGCCTGAAATCCATTCGTGGCGAGGGAGCTTGCTCCCGCTGGGTTGCGAAGCAGCCCCCATAATCCCTGGTGAAGCAGGACCATTGAGTTGCCTGTTGAATGGGGCCGCTTCGCGGCCCAGCGGGAGCAAGCTCCCTCGCCACAATGGTGTATGACTTGAGTTGGCGGAACGACTTGCCCGGCAGAAACTGCCGAAGGCTGCGATCCTCCGCTTCCGATAGGGCCTGGTAGCCCAGGCGAAAACATCTGGATCGAAAGCGAAAGATCGCAGCCTTCGGCAGCTCCTGCTGCGCCGGGATCAGATCCGGAACTGCCCCACCAGTTGACCCAGGCGCTGTCCCAGGTCGGCCAGGCTGCGGGAGGTCTGGGCGCCGAGTTGGGTTTCGTCGGCGACGCTGTCCACGGCCACGGCGATCTGATGCACGCTGCGGTTGATTTCCTCGGCCACCGCGGTCTGTTCTTCGGCGGCGCTGGCGATCTGGGCGTTCATCGAGTTGATGGTGCCAATCAACTGCGCCATGGTGTCGAGGGAGGCACCCGCCTCGTTGGCCCGTTCCGAGGTGCCATCACCGGCCTCGCTGGAACGGCGCATCGCTTCCACCGCCGCATGGGTGCCGGATTGCAGGCGGTCGATCATGCCCTGGATTTCCTGGGTGCTCTGCTGGGTCCGGCTGGCCAGGGCCCGCACTTCATCGGCCACCACCGCGAACCCACGCCCCGCCTCGCCGGCACGCGCGGCCTCGATGGCGGCGTTGAGGGCCAGCAGGTTGGTCTGCTCGGCGATCGAACGAATTACCCCGAGCACACTGACAATCGAGGCCACGTCCTGCTGCAGGCTGTCCAGGGACACGCCACTGCTGCGAATATCGTTCACCAGCGCATGAATCTGCTGGATGCTGCCGGCCACCACGCGTTTGGCGGACTGGCCTTCTTCGTCGGTCTGCTGGGCCGCGACGGCGGCGCCCTGGGCACTGCGGGCGACTTCCTGGGCGGCCGAGGACATCTCGTTGATCGCCGTGGCGACCTGATCGGTTTCGTGGCGCTGGCGTTCCATGGCCTGCTCGGAGCGCTGGGCCTGCTCGGAAACTTGCGTTACCAGGCCGGTCAGTTGCGACGTCATGTCGGTGATCTGCCGCACCAGGCCGTGGATCTTGTCGACGAAGCGGTTGAACGAACCGGCCAATTGGCCGAGTTCGTCCTGGCTGGTGATGGCCAGGCGACGGGTCAGGTCGCCCTCACCTGCGGCGATGTCGTCGAGATTGTCCTTCATCAGGTGCAGGGGACGCAGGATCGTATTGGCGAGCACCAGGCCCACCACCGCGATCACCAGCAACACCACCGCAGCGATCCCGACGATGCTCAAGATCACGCCTTGCAGGCGATCGTGGACCTTGGCTTCCACCAGCGCCACCTGGGCTTCGATGCCATCCAGATTGACCGAGCTACCGACCGCCAGGTCCCACTTGGGCAGGTATTCGGTGTAGCCGAGCTTGGGCACCAGGTCCTTGCTGCCGGGCAGCGGCGAGCTGTATTCCAGGTAATGCGTCCCGTCCTTGGCGACTTTCACCAGGTCACGGTTGACGTAGACACCGTTCGGGTCGCGGTTGTCCTTGAAACTCTTGCCCACGCCATCAGGGCTGTTGGCCTTGAACAGACGAATGGTCTCGGAATCGTAGCCGAAGAAATAACCGTCCTTGCCATAGGTGATATTCGACAGCAGCTTGATCGCCTGGGCGCGCGCCTCGTTATCGCCAGGCGCGGCAGCATCGTAGAGCGGCTTGATCGCGGTCAGGCCCACCGCCACGTAGTTCTGCAGCGTGGCCTTGGCCTCGCTGAGCAGGCGCTCGCGGGTCTGTTGGACCTCTTTGCTCGCTTGTTCCTTCAAGATGAAAGCCGTGGTCAGGCTGATGATCACGGCGGACAGCAATACCGGCAGTATCGCAAGGGACAGGACTTTAGCCTTCAGGCTCAGGCGCATGCTGTTCACTCTTGTTGGTTTTATGGCGTGGTTAGCTGTATTAACGGCATCGCACGGCAAAACTGTAGGACAAGGTGAACGATCAGTCGGCAGAGTCGCTGAATTCAAGGCCCTCATCGCGAGCAAGCTCGCTCCCACAGGGCCCGGTGGCGTCCACAACACTTGTGTCCACACCGATCCCTGTGGGAGCGAGCTTGCTCGCGATTGAGGCGACTCGGTCTCGGATTACAACACCATCGCCGCCACCCAACCAAACGCCAGCAGCGGCAGGTTGTAGTGGATGAAGGTCGGGACCACGGTGTCCCAGATGTGGTGGTGCTGGCCGTCGATGTTCAGGCCGGAGGTCGGGCCCAGGGTCGAGTCCGAGGCGGGCGAGCCGGCATCGCCCAGGGCGCCGGCGGTGCCGACGATGCAGACGATCGCCAGCGGGCTGAAGCCCAGTTGCAGGCACAGCGGCACGAAAATCGTCGCCAGGATCGGCACCGTGGAAAACGACGAGCCGATGCCCATGGTCACCAGCAGCCCCACCAGCAACATCATCAGCGCGCCGATGCCCTTGTTGTGGCCGATCCAGGCCGCCGAGGTTTCCACCAGGCTCTGGACTTCACCGGTGGCCTTCATCACTTCGGCGAACCCTGAGGCGGCGATCATGATGAAGCCGATCATCGCCATCATTTTCATGCCTTCGGTGAACAGGTCGTCGGTCTCGCGCCAGCGCACCACCCCCGACAGCGAGAAAATCAGGAAACCGGCCAGGGCGCCGATGATCATCGAGTCCACCAACAGCTGGATCGCGAACGCCGCCGCCACCGCAACCCCGGCCACCATCAGGCTCAGCGGGTTGTAGCGCACCGCCACTTGCTCGACCCGAGCGATTTTCTTCAGGTCGTAGACACGTTTCTTGCGGTAGGAGAACAACGACAACAGCAAGCCGAACACCATGCCCAGCGCCGGAATGCCCATGGCATGGGTGACGTTGATGCCGCTGACGTCCACGCCGCTGCGGGCGATGTTGGCCAGCAGGATTTCATTGAGGAAGATGTTGCCGAAGCCTACCGGCAGAAACATGTAGGGGGTGATCAGGCCGAAGGTCATGACGCAGGCGATCAAGCGACGGTCCAACTGCAGCTTGGTCAGTACGTAGAGCAGCGGCGGTACCAGCAGCGGGATGAAGGCGATGTGGATCGGCAGGATGTTTTGGGAAGCGACCGCGACCGTCCCCAGCAAACCGATCAGCACCCACTTGACGCCCGTGCCGCCGGCGGCGTCCTGGCGATCCACCAGGGCCAGGGCTTTGTCCGCCAGGGCGTGGGCCATGCCGGACTTGGCAATCGCCACGGCGAAGGCACCGAGCAAGGCGTAGGACAACGCCACCGTCGCACCGCCACCCAGGCCGGCATTGAACGCCTTGAGCGTCGCGTCGATCCCCAGGCCGCCCGTCAGGCCACCCACCAACGCGCCGATAATCAGCGCGATCACCACATGCACGCGGGACAGGCTGAGCACCAGCATGACGCCAACCGCGGCAATTACTGCATTTATCATCGTTACCTCAAAGCACAGCGATGGAAAGCCACCGGACAAAAAGGTCGCGACTTTGCAGCAAGCGGCGGCAAGCTGCAAGGGCCATAGGGCGGCTTTTCAATGACTTGCAATGTCTATGTCCACCACACCCTGTGGGAGCGAGCTTATTCGCGATAGCAATCTATCAGTTGACGCCGATGTGACTGGAATGACGCCATCGCGAGCAAGCTCGCTCCCACAGGGGATTGGGGTGAGTCCGATACCTTGAGCCAGATAAAAACAATGTGGGAGCGGGCTTGCTCGCGAATGCGGCGTGTCAGCCATGAATTTTTCATTGACCCACCGCATTCGCGAGCAAACCCGCTCCCACAAGGGTGGTGCGATATCAGCGTCGGGGCAACTCGATCACCACCTTCAAACCACCCCATTCACTGTCGTCCAACGCCAGCAGCCCGCCCCAGGTGTCGACGATGTCCCGCACGATACCCAGGCCCAGGCCGTGTCCATCGGTCTGTTCATCCAGCCGCGTACCCCGACTGAACACCTGCTCGCGACGGTCCGCCGGAATGCCCGGGCCGTCGTCCTCCACGGCCAGGCTGAAACCCTCGGCTGTTTCAGTCATGGTCAGGCGCACCTCGGCATCGGCCCATTTGCAGGCGTTGTCCAGCAGGTTGCCCAGCAGTTCCAGCAAGTCTTCACGGTCCCAGGGCAGGTGCAGGCCTGGCGGGGCGACGTAGCTCAGGTGCAGGTGTTCGCCGTGAATCATGTTCAGCGTGGCCAGCAACCCTGGCAGTTCGGCGTCGCAGTCCAGGTGCGCACCGGGCAAGGCATCGCCGGACAGGCGGGCGCGGTTGAGTTCGCGGTTCAGGCGCTGGCGGACCTGCTCCAGTTGATCGAGCAACAGTTTGCGCAGCTCAGGGTACGGGTCGAGCTTCTCGTTCGACGCCAGGCTTTGCAGCACCGCCAGCGGGGTTTTCAAGGCATGGCCGAGGTTGCCCAGGGCGTTGCGCGAACGCTTGAGACTGTCTTCGGTGTGAGCCAACAGATGGTTGATCTGCGTCACCAGCGGTTCCAGCTCCCGTGGCACCTGTTCGTCGAGCTGCGAACGCTGGCCACGCTGCAACTGGGCAATCTGCTCCCGGGCCCGGTCCAGCGGACGCAAGGCACGACGCACGGTAATGCGTTGCAGCAACAGAATCAGCAACAGCCCCGCCAACCCGAGCCCGAGGCCGATCTGTTGCATCCGGCGGAAGCTGTCACGCACCGGCGTGTAGTCCTGGGCCACGCTGATGGAAATCGCCTGGCCCAGCCGCCGATAGTCGGTGCGCAGCACCAGCAGCTTCTGACCCTCGGGCCCCAGTTGCAGGTTGCTGTGCAGACCCGGGTGATCGAGCCGGGGCAATTCCTGGTCCCACAGGGAACGGGAGCGCCAGTGCACGTCGGCAAAATCGATGCGGAAATAATGCCCGGAAAACGGCCGCTGATAGGCCGGCGACAGGCGGCGCTCATCCAATTGCAAGCCCTGCGGGCCGCGCACCAGGGCCACTAGCAGGTTCTCGCTGTCGTTACGCAGCCCGGCTTCCAGGTAACGCTGCAGGCCCAGCTCGAACAGCCACAGACTGGTTTGCGCCAGAATCAGGCCGACCACCACCATCACACCGATCAGGCCCAGGCTCAGGCGCCGCTGGATCGATCTCACTGCGCCTGCCCGCCGAACAGGTAGCCCTGGCCGCGACGGGTTTCGATCACGCTGCGTCCCAACTTGCGCCGCAGGTGATTGACATGGACTTCCAGCACGTTGGAGTCGCGCTCGGTCTCACCGTCGTACAGGTGTTCAGCGAGATGGCTCTTGGACAGGATCTGCTCGGGATGCAGCATGAAATAGCGCAACAGGCGAAATTCGGCGGCCGTGAGCTGGATGTCGGTGCCGTCGCGGACCACGCATTGCCGCCCTTCATCCAAGTGCAGCCCGGCCGCCTTGAGCGTCGGCTGGTTGACCTGGCCATGGGAACGGCGCAGCAGCGCCTGAATCCGCAGGTGCAGTTCTTCGGGGTGAAAAGGTTTGGTCAGGTAATCGTCAGCCCCGGCCTTGAGGCCTTCGATACGTTCGGCCCAGGACCCGCGGGCGGTGAGGATCAGCACCGGCGTGGCCAGGCCGCCGGCGCGCCATTGGGCCAGCACGTCGAGCCCCGGCACGCCCGGCAGGCCGAGGTCGAGAATGATCAGGTCGTAGGGCTCGCTGCTGCCCTGGTACACCGCGTCGCGACCATCGGCCAGCCAATCGACGGCGTAGCCCTGGCGTGCAAGCCCGGCCATCAGTTCGTCGGCCAGGGGCACGTGATCTTCCACCAGAAGCAGGCGCATCAGTCTTCCTTATCTTTGAGTAAGCGGCCGGTCGCGGCCTCCAGGTCCAGTTCGCGCACGACGCCGTCGGTATCCAGCAGCTCGACCTCATAAATATAGACGCCGTGTTTCTCCTCCAACTCGGCTTCCAGCAACTTGGCGCCGGGGTGCAGGCCCAGCGCTTTTTGCAGCAGTTGTTCGAGCGGCAGGATCACACCCTGCTGGCGCAGTTGCAGGGCCTCGTCCTGATCCAGGTCCCGGGCCATGGCCAGCGAACAAAACGCCAGCAGCGCCAACGCCCATCGGCTGCGGGCGCATAAATTAAGCTTCATTACAGATCCTGATGATTCTTGAGTACCTCGCCATTGGTGGCGTCCAATTCCAGGTCCCACTCAATGCCCTTCTTATCGCGCAGGTCCACCTGATAAATGTACTTGCCGTACTCCTCCTCCAACTCGGTCTCGGTCAAGGTGGCGCCAGGGTGTTTGGCCAGGGCGGCGGCGTCGAGTTTTTCAAAGGACAGGATGGTACCAGCGTCTAGCAGTGTACGGGTTTCGTCGTTGTTGAGGTCTCGTGCGTGAGCCAGGCTCGTACCGAGGGCCATGAGGGTCGCGATGAAGAAGGCAGTCAGGCGGTTCACGGGTTGTCTCCTTTTTATAATCTTTCACCGGGGGGACTGTATCGGGATGAACTTAACTGAAACTGAATCGCCATCATGGAACCCACATCAATGTGGGAGCGAGCTTGCTCGCGATAGCGCCAGCTCAGTCACATCAATATCAACTGACAGACCGCCATCGTCGGAACGCCGCCCGGAACAAGCTCGCTCCCACAAGGTTTTGTGTCGCTATAATTGTCCGCTTGTTTGCATTCGAGACCGGTATGACCGCCATCCACATCAAGTTCCCCGCCCTCACCCTCAAGGCCGGCCCCCGTGCGTTCGGGCGGATTCGCCAAGCCGGCTTGAACGCCGCCGACGTCGGCATCCTGCCGGGTGCCGCCGGTGGCCCCAAGGCCCTGGGCATCCAAGGGCTGGACCTGGCGCTGTTCGGCGAATGGCTGCCCGCCGCGCCCCGGGAGCGCTCGCTGATCGGGGCCTCGGTGGGGGCCTGGCGCTTCGCCAGCGCCTGCCTGCCGGACGCCGCCGAGGGGATCCGGCGCCTGGGCACCTTGTACAACGAACAAAGCTTCGCCAAAGGCGTGACCATGGCTGGCGTCAGCCAGAGCTCGCAACGCATGCTCGATGACTTGCTCGACGGCCGCGACGCTTCGATCCTCGATAACCCGCGATACCGGCTCAACATCATGGTGGTCAAGAGCCACGGCCTGCTCGCCCAGGATCATCGCGGCCGGCTGGGCCTGGGATTGTCGTCGGTGATCGCCGACAACCTGCGGGGTCGTGCGCGGCTGTCGCGGCATTTCGAACGGTTGATCATCCATGACCCGCGCCTGGCCCCGCCCCTGCATCCGCTGAATGACTTCCCGTCGCGCTTCGTGCCCTTGGCGGCCGGCAACCTGCGCCAGGCCCTGCTGGCCTCGGGCTCGATCCCGATGGTCATGGAAGGCGTGCGCGACCTGCCGGGCGCCGGTGCCGGCACCTTCCGCGACGGCGGTCTGCTGGACTACCACCTCGACCTGCCGTACAGCGGCGAGGACATCGTGCTCTATCCGCATTTCACCGACCGGGTCATTCCCGGCTGGTTCGACAAAGGCCTGCCGTGGCGCCGAGGCAACGTCGACCGCCTGCAGGACGTGCTGTTGCTGGCACCGTCCCGGGAATACCTGGCGCGCCTGCCCTACGGCAAGCTGCCGGACCGCAACGATTTCAAGCGCTTCATGGGCGATGACCCGAGTCGTCGCAAATACTGGCGCACGGCGATGGACGAGAGCCGCCGGCTCGGTGACGAGTTCCTGGAGCTGACGGCCAACGGTGGCTTGGGCGAGCGTTTGCTGACCCTTTAGTCAGCACGGTCGCGCAACGCCGTTATCAAACTGATAAACTCCGCCGCCTGCCTCGCGACCGCTACCTTAAAGAGCCCGAACCTGTGGAAATCTTCAAAGAATTTACCTTCGAATCCGCCCACCGCCTGCCCCACGTGCCGGAAGGCCACAAGTGCGGGCGCCTTCATGGCCACTCGTTCAAGGTGGCGATCCACCTGAGCGGCGATATCGATCCGCACACCGGCTGGATTCGCGACTTCTCCGAGATCAAGGCGATCTTCAAGCCCCTCTACGAACGCCTGGACCACAATTACCTCAACGACATCCCTGGCCTGGAAAACCCGACCAGCGAAGTGTTGGCCAAGTGGATCTGGAATGAGTTGAAACCGTTGCTGCCGGAGCTCAGTGCCATTCGCATCCACGAGACTTGCACCAGCGGTTGCATTTACCACGGCGAATAATCACTCCCCTTGCGGCAAGTGAGCTTCCTGTGGCGAGGGAGCTTGCTCCCGCTGGGCTGCGAAGCAGCCCCCTCCAAAAGGTGACTCAATCCACCTGAAACACCGCGCCGCCAGGTTTCAGGGCCGCTTCGCGCCCCAGCGGGAGCAAGCTCCCTCGCCACAATGGGTGTTTTCCAGTTCCGCCAGCATTGGCCTATGCTTGGTCCCCTGAGCCATTTTCAGGGGAGTATCGCGCATGACCCACTGGCAGTTGGATCAAACATACGACTTCAACGGACACCCCATCCGCTACGCCATCCACGGCGATGGCCCGCCGCTGGTGTTTGTCCACGGCACGCCCTTCTCTTCCTACGTGTGGCACCGGATCGCCCCGCTGTTCTTCGCCACCCACCGGGTGCATTACTTCGACCTGCTGGGGTATGGCCAATCCGCGCAACCCGATGCCGACGTGTCCCTCGGTGTACAAAACCTATTGCTCGCACACTTGCTGGAGCATTGGCGCCTGGATTGCCCGGACGTGGTGGCCCATGACTTTGGCGGCGCCACGGCCTTGCGCACGCACCTGCTCAACGGCAAGGATTACCGCAGCCTGACCCTGATCGATCCCGTGGCGCTGTCGCCCTGGGGTTCGCCCTTTGTACAGCATGTCCGCCAGCATGAAGCGGCCTTCAGCGGCCTGCCCGACTACATCCAGCGGGCGATCGTGCCGACCTACATTCGCGGCGCGATCAAACGGGACATCCCCGACGCGGAACTGGCGCCCTACGTGCAGCCGTGGCTTGGCGAGCCGGGGCAGGCGGCGTTCTACCGGCAGATCGCGCAGATGGACGAGCGTTACACCCGCGAGGTCGAGGGCCTGTACCCGAACGTGCGCTGCCCGACCCAGATACTGTGGGGCGAGGATGACCAGTGGATCCCCATCGAGCGCGGCCGGGCCTTGTGCAAGCTGATTCCTGGGGCGCAGTTCCACCCTGTCCCGAACGCCGGGCATCTGGTCCAGGAAGATGCGCCGGAGGCCGTCGTCGCGGCGGTGTTGCGGTTCTTGCCATTACCCCCTTCCTCCTGAAAAAAACCTATCCCCCTGTGGGAGCGGGCTTGCTCGCGAAAGCGGTGTGTCAGTTACGAATACATCGACTGACACACCGCCATCGCGAGCAAGCTCGCTCCCACAGGGGGCGGATCATGGACAGTGGGATCTGTGTTCCAACTTGAATCACCACCGCACCGCTTTCGCCCCCTTCGCCTACCCAATCCCCAGGATTGTCTATAAATAACCTCGCGATCACTCGCTTGGCACGGCCGCTGCACGCTGGCGATATTCCCCTCATCCGCAAGGACCGCCACATGACTCAGAACGATCCGGGCAACGACTACCCCCTGAGCGAAGTCCCGCTGCACGCCCGCAAGGGCCTGGCCTCCACGGCCATGGTGCTGCTGGGTTTCACCTTCTTCACCGCGACGATGTTTGCCGGTGGCAAGCTGGGCGTGGCGTTCGGTTTTGCCGAGATGCTCACGGTCATCGTTATCGGCAACCTGCTGCTGGGCCTGTATGCCGCCGGCCTGGGTTACATCGCCTTCAAGAGCGGGCTCAATTCGGTGTTGATGGGGCGTTTCTGTTTCGGCGAGGTGGGCAGCAAGCTCAGTGACTTGATCCTGGGGTTCACCCAGATCGGCTGGTACGCCTGGGGCACGGCGACGGCCGCGGTGGTGCTGGGCAAGTACTTCGAATTGGGCCAGGGCACGGTGCTGTGGCTGATGGTGCTGTTCGGCCTGGGGTTCTGTGCCACGGCCTATGTCGGTTATCGCGGGTTGGAAATCCTCTCGTACCTCGCCGTGCCGGCGATGATGTTGCTGTTGATGCTGTCGATGTGGGTGGCGACGGTGAAGGTCGGCGGCTTCGAAGGCTTGCTGGCGGTGGTGCCCACGGGCAGCCTCGATTGGTCCACCGCCATCACGCTGGTGTTTGGCACCTTCGTCAGCGGCGCGACCCAGGCGACCAACTGGACTAGGTTCTCCCGCTCGGCGAAGGTCGCGGTGCTGGCGAGCCTGATCGGCTTCTTCCTGGGCAACGGCCTGATGGTGCTGATCGGCGCCTACGGGGCCATCGTCTATCAACAACCGGACGTGGTCGAAGTGTTGCTGCTGCAGGGCTTCGCCATGGCGGCGATGGCGATGCTGCTGCTCAACATCTGGAGTACCCAGGACAACACCATCTACAACTTCGCCGTGGCCGGTTGCAACCTGCTGCGCACCCGCCGACGCAAGACCGTGACCCTCTGCGGCGCGGTGATCGGCACGTTGCTGGCGCTGCTGGGCATGTACGACATGCTGGTGCCGTACCTGATCCTGCTGGGCACCGTGATCCCACCCATTGGCGGGGTGATCATGGCCGATTTCTTCTTCCGCTGGCGCGGCCGCTATCCACGCCTGGCCGAAGCGCGGTTGCCGGCATTCAACTGGCCCGGGCTGCTGGCCTATGGGCTCGGCACGGTCGCCGCGTTCAATTCGCCGTGGGTCGCGCCACTGGTAGGAATCGCTGCAGGCGCGCTAACGTATGTGCTATTGATCGGCGTAATGGGTATTCGCACCGCTGACGCGCCCCTACAAGACCTATAAAGGATTCGCCCGATGCACATCATCAACGCCCGCCTGCGCAACCGTGAAGGCTTGCATGAACTGCACCTGGAAAACGGCCTGATCGCCAACATCGCCCGTCAGACCGAAGCCCCCAGCCTCGGCCCGGAAGACGTCGACGCGGGCGGCAACCTGGTCGTCCCGCCCTTCGTCGAACCGCACATCCACCTGGACGCCACCCTCACCGCCGGCGAACCGCGCTGGAACATGAGCGGCACGCTGTTCGAAGGCATCGAGTGCTGGGGCGAGCGCAAGGCCACCATCACCCAGGAAGACACCAGCACCCGCGCCAAGAAAACCATCCAGGCCCTCGCCGCCCATGGCATCCAGCATGTGCGCACCCATGTCGACGTGACCGACCCCGAACTCACGGCCCTCAAGGCGATGCTGCAAGTGCGCGAGGAAAGTCGCCACCTGATCGACATGCAGATCGTCGCGTTTCCCCAGGAAGGCATCGAGTCCTACCGCAATGGCCGCGAGCTGATGGAAGAAGCGATCCGCATGGGCGCCGACGTGGTGGGCGGCATTCCCCACTTCGAGTACACCCGCGACCAGGGCGTCAGCTCGGTGAAATTCCTCATGGACCTGGCCGAGCGCACCGGTTGCCTGGTGGATGTGCATTGCGACGAAACCGATGACCCGCACTCGCGCTTCCTGGAAGTACTGGCCGAAGAAGCCCGCAGCCGCGACATGGGCGCGCGGGTCACCGCCAGCCACACCACGGCCATGGGCTCCTACGACAATGCCTACTGCGCCAAGCTGTTTCGGCTGCTCGGGCATTCGGGCATCAGTTTTGTTTCTTGCCCGACCGAAAGCATTCACCTGCAAGGCCGCTTCGACACCTTCCCCAAACGCCGCGGCGTCACCCGGGTCAATGAACTGCTCGAAGCCGGGATGAACGTGTGTTTCGGCCAGGACTCCATCGTCGACCCGTGGTACCCGCTGGGCAACGGCAACATCCTGCGGGTGCTGGAAGCCGGGCTGCACATCTGCCACATGCTCGGCTACCGCAACCTGCAAAGCGCCCTGGACCTGGTCACCGACAACAGCGCCAAGGCCATGAACCTGGGCGAGCGCTACGGGCTGGAACCCGGCCGCCCGGCGAACCTGCTGATCCTGTCGGCGGACAGCGACTACGAAGTGATCCGCAGCCAGGGCTTGCCGCTGTACTCGATTCGCAATGGCGAGGTGTTGATGAAGCGGCAGATGCCGGTGGTGGAGTTTGCGCAGCAGTTGGGGTGATGTCCCCATCCACCTGTGGGAGCGAGCTTGCTCGCGATAGCGGTGGGTCAGTTGCATTGATGTTGGATGCACTGCCGTCATCGCGAGCAGGCTCGCTCCCACAGTGGGTCTGTGTCGTACACGAGTTTTGTGCCCGCTGAAGATCTACTGTGGGAGCGAGCCTGCTCGCGATGGCGTCATTCGCCGCGCCGTACCAAACAACCTGACCCGCGCCAGCTCGCCCGTCTCCTCCTCCAGTAAAATCGGCGCCGTGCCGCCGGGCATCACCACCCTCACCACCCCCGCCGTCACCCAGCCCACCCGCCACGCGGCACTGGCCACCGCGCTGGCGCTGGTGCCCGAGGACGCGGTGGGCCCCTCGCCCCGCTCGAACACCCGGGCAACGATCCGCCCTTCGGTCTCGCGCCAGGCCCATTGCAGATTCACACCCGCCGGACACGGAATGCCGGCCCCAGCGGGCACCGCATAAGCGATGCGGGTCAGGCTTTGCGACAACGCCGAGGCGCGCATTTGCGCGTTGCTCGGAAGCGCCTCGGCAGCCTCCGTCAGGGTCACGCAATGCGGATTGCCGATGTTTACGAACTGACTGTTGCCCCACGCCGGACTCAATGCGTGGAGTGCCGCCACCCGACTGACATCGCGCTGATTGAACACCACGCTCTCCACGCGTTGGGCAGCGACGGCTTGAGGCCCAAACAGCGGTTTGCCCAAGTCCAGCCAGAAGCCCTGCACACCCTCGAACTCGGCGGCTCGCACCGACGTCTGCAGCGGCGACATGCCCTGGCGATTGTCGTGGTGCACCTGCAACAAGCAATCACCCTCGCTGGGCATCAAGCCTCGCTCTTTCAGCGCCTGGGAGAAAATCGTCAAGCCGTTGCCGCTGCGTTCGGCCAGGGTGCCGTCGGTGTTGACGATCAAAACGTCAAAGGGCGGTTCATTCTGGAACGGGCCGACCAACAGGCCGTCGCTGCGATGGGCCTTGGCATCCGGCGGTGCTTCGCCCGGCGCCCAACCGCAGAAGGCATGCACGGCGGCAGTGGTCCAGGACTCGCGCCTCTGTGCCGCGAGGGCGGCTGACGGCGGCAGATCAATACCATGGTCACGCACCTGTCGCGGGGAGACGACGCCATAAATATTGCCGCGTGCATCATAAAACTGCGTCATGGACCAGACCCGAAATCAGCCAGCAAGGGCCGGTACTTTATGCTGGCACAGGCTGCGGGAGCAAAGCCTGCGCGTTGATCGGCACCTTGGGGTCGCGGTGCGGTCAGTGGATATGCAAGCATAGGCCTCTGCCTGCACCACCGCACCGCACGAAAGCCAAGGACGTTTCATGACTGCCATCACGCCCCCGCCCACCTTTATTCCAGGACGCCTGGAACAGATGTCCACCCGCATCGCTTACCTCATCGCCGGCATCGGCATCGCCGCCTGGGCGCCGCTGGTGCCTTACGCCAAAGTGCGGGCGAACCTGGATGAAGGCACCCTCGGGTTGCTGCTGTTATGCCTGGGGGTCGGGTCGATCCTGGCGATGCCGATTTCCGGCGCACTGGCGGGGCGGTTCGGCTGCCGTCGGGTGCTCAGCGGCGGCACGATTCTGATCTGCCTGGCGTTGCCGTTGTTGGCGACAATGACCTCCCTGCCTTGGCTGGTGGCCGCGTTGTTCCTGTTTGGCGCCGGGCTCGGCACCGTGGACTCGACCGTGAACCTGCAAGCGGTGATCGTCGAGCGGGCCAGTGGCAAGACCATGATGTCGGGCTTCCACGGCATGTTCAGCCTCGGCGGGATCATTGGCGCGGCCGGCGTGAGCGCCCTGCTCGGCCTGGGCCTTTCGCCGCTGGCGGCGACGCTGGTGGTCAATGGGGTGCTGTTGGTGGCGTTGTTCAAGGCCGCGCCACACCTGTTGCCCTACGGCAGCGAAAGCTCGGGACCGGCGTTTGCCATTCCCCATGGTGTGGTGCTGTTTATCGGCATCCTCTGCTTCATCGTGTTCCTGGCCGAAGGCGCGGTGCTGGACTGGAGCGCGGTGTTCCTGACCACCGAGCGCGCGGTGGATACCGCCTATGCCGGGCTGGGTTATGCCGCCTTCGCGCTGACCATGACCGTCGGCCGCCTGACCGGCGACTCGGTGGTGCATCGCCTGGGTGCCAAACGCGTGATCATCTATGGCGGGTCGATCGCCGCTGCAGGGTTCCTGCTGGCAACGCTCGCACCGATGTGGCAAGCGGCGCTGCTGGGGTATGCGTTGGTGGGCGCCGGGTGTTCGAACATCGTGCCGGTGTTGTACACCGCCGTCGGCAAACAGACCCTGATGCCAGAGGCCATCGCTGTTCCGGCCATTACCACCATCGGCTATGCCGGTATCCTCGCGGGTCCGGCGCTGATTGGTTTCGTGGCCCATGGCAGCAGCTTGAGCATTGCCTTCGGGCTGATTGCGCTATCGCTGGTGGCGGTGGCGGCCAGTGGGAAAGTGTTGAAGGTCTGAGACCTACAGGGAGCCTGGGATAGCCAGTAAACCTGTGGCGAGGGAGCTTGCTCCCGCTGGGCCGCGAAGCGGCCCCAAAACCTGCTGAATGCGGAGCCTCAGGCGCACCGCATCCACTGGTTTACGACTGCTTCGCAGCCGAGCGGGAGCAAGCTCCCTCGCCACAGGATGGTCATTCAGCCACAGGATGGTATTTCAGCCCCTGGCATTGTGTTCCAAGCCAAAGGGCCTGATCTTCGATCAAAACCCTACACTGGCCTGCACAAAGAACGTACGCGGTGCACCCACATAGATGCCCGAGTTGTTGTCGCTGGAGCGGGTGTAGTACTGGTGATCGAACAGGTTCTTCACCCCGGCGCCGACTTTCAGGTTCGACAACTGTGCACCGAAGTCATAGCCGGCGCGCACGTTCCAGAGCACGTAGCCCGGCATGTCGCCGTACTGCCCATCGGCGGTGCCATCGGTGATGTAGTCGCCGCTGAAACTGCCATCGGCGTTCACGCTGTTGCCCGGTGAACGCTGCTTGGACTGGGCGAAGGCGTCGAGGTTGTAGGTCCAGCGGTTGATGTTGTAGCGCAGGCCCACGTTGGCCACCTGACGGGAATAGAACGGCAGGTCACGGCCCTTGAAGCTCGGGATCTGGCCTTCGTAAGTCGCGCGGGTGTAGGTGAAACCGGCGTTGGCGGTGAGGCCTTCGAGGCGTGGGTCGAGGGCGGCCATGTCGTAGTGCACCGAAGCCTCCAACCCCTGGTGCTTGGTCGCGCCCATGTTGGTCCAGCCCACGTCGTTGCTGATGTACTGCAGCTCGTCGTCGAAGTCGATGTAGAACAGCGTCACTTCCCCGCCCCAGACGTCATCGTTGTAACGCGTGCCGATCTCGTAGGTCTTGGCCTTCTCCGGGCTCAGGCCGTTGGCGGTGTTGTTGCCGTCGCCGCCCTGGCCGAGCTGAAAGTACTGCAGGCTGCCGAACGAGGTCTCGTAGTTGGCGAACAGCTTCCAGGCGTCGGACAGGTGATACATCACGCTCAGGGCCGGCAGCGGTTCGTTGCTGTCGATGCTGCGGCGTTTTTCCTGCACGGGGCGGCCGGCGGTGTCGAGCACCGGGCGGTCATGCCATTCGGTGCTGATGCTTTCGAAGCGGATCCCCGGGGTGAGGGTCCATTTGCCAACATCGATCTTGTCATCGATATACACCGCGTGGGCTTCAGTGCCGCCAGTACGGTCCTGGTAGACGTGGCCATCGGAACCCGGGCGCACCACCGGTTCGTTATTACGCAACGCCAGGCGGCTGGCCTCTTCGTGCATGCCTTCCTTGAGGTAGCGATAACCGACGCTGGCCTCCTGGGTGGTAGGGCCGAGGTCGAACACATGGGACACCCGGGGCTCGATGCCGAAGGTGTAATAGGTGCGCGGGTAGGACACCAGGTTGCGCTGGTCCCGGGAAGCGATGGTACTGCCCCGATAGCTGTCGGAATAGTAGGTCAGCACTTCGGCCTGGGTGCGCTCGTTGATCTCGCGGATCCACTTGAACGACACATCCTTGCGCCGGCCGCTGAAGTTGTCCCAGTCGCGGTCGGATTGGTACGGGTCCGCGTCGTACTGGGCCTGGGTCAGGCCACCGGGCATGTCGGCCTTGGCGTCGTAGTAGTGGAAATTCAGCGAGAAGTCGTCGACATCGGTCGGCGCCCAGTGAGTCTTGAGAATGACGTCGTCGATGTCGTTGCCGTTGTTGCTCCGGCGATACCCGTTGCCGTTGACGCCCGAATACAACAGCGCCACGCCCAGGCCGTTGTCGGCGGTGCCACCGAGAAAAGCCGTGTCGATGTGCTTCCAGCCGCCGCGCTGGGAGGTTTCCAGGGTGGTACCGATTTCGCCGGTGGCCTTTTCCGGAATGGCACGGGTCACGAAGTTGATCACCCCGCCGACGTTCTGCGGCCCGTAGCGCACGGACCCGGCGCCGCGCACCACGTCGATGCTGTCCAGGTTGCCCGAGGAAATCGGTGCCATGGACAATTGCGGCTGGCCGTAGGGCGCGAACGCTGCCGGTACGCCGTCGATCAACACCGTGGAGCGTGGCGACAAGCGCGAGGTCAGGCCGCGCACGCCGACGTTCAGGGAAATGTCACTGCCGCCGGTGCCGTTGGCCTCTTGCACCTGCACACCCGGCACGCGCCGCAGCACATCGCCGACGTTCATGGCGCCCTGCTCCACCATCGCTTCGCGGCGGATCACCGTACGCGCACCAGGGTGGTTCTGCACCACTTCGGCGTTGGCATCGCCGAGCCAGTCACCGACCACCTGGATTTCAGTCGCCCCCAGCTCCAGCGGGCCGGCGTTGGACGCCGAAGGTGCCGGCAACACGGTCACCGAACCCTTATCGATCTGGTATTGCAGGCCGCTGCCCTGCAGCAGTTGGCGCAAGGCCGCTTCCGGGGACAAGTTGCCGTCCACCGCTGGCGCTTGTTTGCCCGCCACCAGCTCGGGGCTGAAGAACACTTGCAACGCGGTCTGCTGGCCGAGCTGGCTCAAGGCTTGCCCCAACGGCTGCGCCTGGATGTGAATGGCGGTGGCGGCCTGATCGGCGAACGCCTGGGGCACGGCGGCGCTGACCGCCAGGGTCAGGGCCAGGGGCAACCAGCGCGCCGGGGTACGGTTGTTGTTTTTGGCGGTTGTTTTCACGTCGAACCTTGTCCTGTTGATCGCAAGAATACGCGTCTGTTAATGCAAACCAGTTGCAGTTGGACAAGAAGACGAAGAACTCGGAAAAAACCTGAATTTATTTCGCAATTATTTCCTGGCTGCCGTCATCCAGGTTGCGCACGGCCACCGGCAGGATGTTCGGCAGCGCCTTGAGCAGCGCCTCGGGGTCGTCGGCGCGGAACACGCTGGTCAGGCGCAGCTTGCCCACCGCCGCGCTACCGACACGCAGGGGCTGGGGGCGATAACGGGAGACTTCTTCCGCCACTTCCTTGAGCGGCGCGTCATTGAACACCAACTTGCCGTTGCGCCAGGCCGTGAGTGCATCGGTATTGACCGCGTAAGGGGCGGCGACGTTGCCCTGGGCATCGATCTGGGTACCGAACCCCGCCGCCAGGCTGACGAACGGTGCCTTGGGCGCGCCGCGTCCCTGGACTTTGACGCTGCCCTGCGCCACCGCCACCCGGGTCTTGTCGGCGTCACGGCGCACATCGAAGCGCGTCCCGGTCACCGTCACCTGGCCGTTACCCGCCTCGACGGTGAATGG
The DNA here is from genome assembly GCF_059579345.1 of Pseudomonas sp. FSO-7. Taxonomy (NCBI): domain Bacteria; kingdom Pseudomonadati; phylum Pseudomonadota; class Gammaproteobacteria; order Pseudomonadales; family Pseudomonadaceae; genus Pseudomonas; species Pseudomonas sp. FSO-7. The sequence goes on from NZ_CM184193.1 coordinate 4,509,054, forward strand.
CCGACCGGCGTCATGCTCGACCGTGAACAACGCCTCGCCTTCGGTCAGTTCCACCCGGCGTTGACGGTGTGCGAACTGAATACGCACCCGGCTACGGCTGTTGAGGTCGATCACCGAACCGTCCGGCAAGGCGATATGCCGACGCTCGCCAAGGGCGGTGGCGTATTCGCCGCTGTAGTCGGTGGAAGAACTCAAGCCGCTGAACAGCCCCAACCCGAGCGCCACTGCGAACAGCCCGGCGGCGACGGCGTAACGTAACAGCGGCCGACGCTTGGGACGCTCGGCGGGTGGTTCGCACAGCGCTCGCAGGCGTTCCTTGGGCAGCAGGTCCGTGGCGCTCCAGATGCCCTGGAGCAATTGAATCTCGTCACGGTGATTGGGATGCTCGTCCAGCCAGGCTTCGAAATCCTGGCGCTCCTCGACACTCATGGCGGGCGCTTGCAAGCGCACGAACCATTGCGCCGCCGCGTCGCGAACCCTGTCCTGCCCGCACGGGCATTCACGGCTATCCATCATGGAAGGTCCTGTGGCTCAGGTGGAAGGGGGCGACGGATCATTGGCCTGGTCCGTCCAGGCGATCGCGCAGATGCCGCAGGGTGCGGATCATATACTTTTCCACCATGTTTTTTGACAGCCCCAGGCGCTCGGCGATTTCCGCCTGGGTCAGGCCTTCGATCTTCTGCCAGACAAATACCGTGCGGCAGTTGGCCGGCAGCTCGGCAAGCGCCCGCTCGATGGAGTCCGCCAGTTGAATCGCGTGCATGAAGTGCTCCGGGTCGCCCGAAAACGACTGACCAGGGTCGAAGACTGCCTCCTCCATGGCCCCCCGTCGATCTTCGCGCCGATAGCCATCCACTGCAATGTTGCGCGCCGTCTGATGCAGATACGCCCGTGGCTGCTCGACCCCGCTCGAATCGGACTCAAGCACACGCACGAAGGTGTCATGGGCCAGGTCCTCGGCCTGCTGGCGATTGCGCAGGCGACGGGTCCAGGTGCCGATCAACTCTTCGTAATGCTCGAAAAAGCCGGGTCTGCGGGGCAGCTTGGGGGTCATCACGGCGCGCTGTGGAAACGGGGCGTGAATAGTAATGGTTACTATTAATGAGAAGCAAACCTATTACGGCGCCTGTCGTCCGAAGCTTGAAGCTGAGAAATAAATCCATGTGGGAGCGAGCTTGCTCGCGATAGCGGTTTGACAGTTCATGCACCATTGACTGACACACCGCTATCGCGAGCAAGCTCGCTCCCACAGGTTTGTTTTTGCTTTCGACTACGCCTCAGGCATCTTGCGAAACCCCACCGCCAAGCGGTTCCAGCCATTGATGGCGTTGATCGCCACGGTCAGGTCGACCATTTCCTTGGGGCTGAAATGCTCGCTCAGCAAGGCATAGTCGGCGTCCGGCGCGTGGGTGTCGCTCAGGCGGGTCAGGGCTTCGGTCCAGGCCAGTGCGGCGCGCTCGCGGCCGGTGAAAAATGGCGCTTCGCGCCAGGCGGTCACGGCGTACAGGCGACGTTCGGTCTCGCCGTCCTTGCGGGCGTCGGCGGTGTGCATGTCGATGCAGAAGGCGCAGCCGTTGATTTGCGAGGAGCGCAGCTTGACCAGTTCCAGCAGGGACTTCTCCAGGCCCAGGTTCGAGGCGGCGTTTTCCAGGGCCAGCATGGCTTTGAAAGCGTCGGGGGAAGCGGTGTAGAAATCGATACGCGGTTGCATGGTGGACTCCAGAACAATTGGGTGTGGCGTTACGTTAGCCGTGCAGTGGCGCGGTACAAATAGCCAATTGTTGGGAAGTTCGGGTGGCCAATGGGGCACGCGTCGAGGTCAATCTTAAGGCTGGAAGCTCTTGTGGCGAGGGAGCTTGCTCCCGCTCGGCTGCGCAGCAGTCGCAAACCTGTCGACGCGGTCCGTCAGGAAAATGGGGTCAGGCCCATTGGGGGCGGCTGCGCCACCCAGCGGGAGCAAGCTCCCTCGCCACAAAAGGCCATGAGCCCTTCCGTCAGGCCCGGCTGCGCAACCATTGCAGAAAGCGCTTCTTGGCGATCGGCTTGGGGACTTCGCGGGTCAGGTTCTGGGCCAGGTGCATGCGCACGTCCAGCAGGTTCTTCATCGCGTCGTTGATGTCGCGACGAGCCTCGAGGCACGGCTTGAGGTAGCTGTTCTCGATGCGGTACAGGGTGCAGAAGGTCTTGGCGGAAAAATTCGCCAGGGCCGCCTGCTCGGCGACGATCCCGGCTTCGCCAATCACTTCCCCCGGCCCCATGCGCCCGCCCTCCAGTGGCTGGCCGTTGCGCATGAGGGTTACGCTGACCACCCCGGACTCGATGATGAACAGATGATCGCTGACCTCCCCCGCCGCCAGGATCACGTCGCCGGCGCGGAAGGTTTGTAATGTCATGTTCTGGCTGAAAACGTCTTTTTCGTCCGGGCGCAGGGTCGAAAAAATGCTCGAGCTTTCCAGCAGCGCTCGAGGACGCGACACGCCGATGGAAGCGGTGCTTTCGCTGGTGGACAACAGGCTCACGCCCGAGGCTTGCAAATGCCGGAACGCCAGGTCGAACAGTTGATTGCGCACCTCCCGCTTCTGCCCCATCGAGGCCACGAATCCGCTGATCTCGTATTCCGCCCCGCCGCTACCGGTGCCTTTGAGCGTGACGCAGGGCGCCGGGGTGGCAAGCAACGCGCGGCAACCGATCATTGCCCGCTCCAACGCATCGATCACCTTCTGCGGACGCGCATGGGGGCTGACCTGGACACTGATGGCCAAGCCATGCATGTCGCTGGGTCGGCTGAAGTTGACGATCTTGGCTTTCGCCGCCAACGAGTTGGGAATCACCGCCATGCTGCCCTGGGAAGTCTGCAGTCGCGTGGCACGCCAGTCGATGTCGGTGACCCTGCCTTCGGTGCCATCGATGGAGATCCAGTCATCGACTTGATAGGGCTTGGTAGTATTAAGCACGATGCCGGAAAACACGTCGCTGAGTGTGCTCTGCAAGGCCAGGCCAACGATGATCGCCATTGCGCCGGACGTCGCCAGCACGCCCTTGACCGGCAGATCCAGCACATAAGCCAGCGCCGCAATGACAGCAACCAGGAAAATCACCGCACCCAGCAGATCCTGCAACAACCGCCCGGTGTGGCCGACCCGTTGCATCAGCGCAGCGACGATCAGCACCGTCAGGGTTCGCGCGGCGAACAGCCACCAGGTGATCTGCAAACCGGTGGCGGCCAGGTGCCGCGGCACATCGTCGACCCACTGCGCCGGCACCATGGGGTTGAGACCTTCGTTGAACAGCAGCACGCTGAACAACGAAAAAATCACCAGCCTGGCGCCGACTTTCCAATAGATCCGATCCGCACTGACCAGGTGCCACATCAGTAGATCGAGCACCAGCAGCGCCAGGGCACAGAGCAGCGGGTGCTCGGAGATCAGAAACAGCATCGGGACAGCTCCAGGAGGGCGATTGGCGAAGATTGGCACAGATTGAAGACGCTGTAGAGATCCCCGCAGATCCCCATGCAGATCCCCCTTGTGGGAGCGAGCTTGCTCGCGATTGCGGTCTGACCGTCAACCCATGATTGAATGTCCTACCGCTATCGCGAGCAAGCTCGCTCCCACAATGGGTGTTGCGTGGCTGTTGTTCTGGCGTTCAGTCATCCATCCGGCCAAAGCGCCCGGAATGAAAATCCTCGAAGGCCTGGTGGATTTCCTGTTCGCTGTTCATCACGAACGGCCCATGGCCAACGATGGGTTCGTCGATCGGCTCGCCGCTGAGCAGCAGCACCACCGCGTCGTTATTGGCTTGCAGGCTCAATTGGTCGCCGGCCCGGTCGAACAGGGCCATCTGCCCGGCCTCGACCCGCTCGCGACCATTGACCTGGACCGTGCCCCGCAGCACCACCAAGGCCGTGTTGTGGCCTTCGTGCAGGTCAAGGGTGAGCGTTTTACCGGCATTCAAGCGGATGTCCCAGACGTCGATGGGGGTGAAGGTCCGCGCTGGGCCTTGATGCCCTTCGAAGCGCCCGGCGATCAGGCGCAGGCTGCCGGCGTTGTCCTTCAGGGCGATGTTCGGAATGTCGCCCTTGAGGATCGTCTGGTAGCCGGCCGGGGCCATCTTGTCCTTGGCGGGCAGGTTGACCCACAGCTGGACCATCTCCATGAACCCGCCCTGCCGGGCGAAGGCTTCGGAGTGGAACTCTTCGTGAATGATGCCGGACGCGGCGGTCATCCATTGCACGTCGCCGGGGCCGATCTTGCCGCCGCTGCCAGTGGAGTCACGGTGCTCCAGTTCGCCCTGGTAGACGATGGTCACGGTTTCGAACCCACGATGGGGGTGCTGGCCGACGCCACGACGCTCGGTGGTCGGCGTGAATTCAGTGGGGGCGGCGTGGTCCAGCAGCAGGAACGGGCTGATGTGCTTGCCCAGGTTGTCGTAGGAAAACAGCGTGCGCACCTGAAAACCGTCGCCGACCCAATGGGGCCGCGGGCTGGTGTAGAGGCCGATGATGTTCTTCATGCCGTGTCTCCAAAATCAGGTACTGCGATTTGATGGAGATAGCTTAAAACCGACACCCTTGAAGCACTAGATAGCAAAAATCGGCCTTAGCGTTCTATCCGGAGAACGACGGATAAACCTGTGGGAGCGAGCTTGCTCGCGATTGCAGTCTGACAGTCGATACATCATTGACTGATAGAACGCTATCGCGAGCAAGCTCGCTCCCACAGGTTTGGGGCAGTTCATTCAAAGGTGATTGCGCTTGGCAAAGTCCGACAGCCCCACCAAGGATTGCAGCCCGAGCTTTTCCAACAGCCGAGTCTTGTAGGTGCTGACGGTTTTCGGACTCAGGAACAGGCTTTCGGCGATGTCCTTGCCACGCATGCCCATGGCCAGCATGCGCAGGATGGACAGCTCGCGGGTGGAGAGGCTTTCCAGGGCCTGCTGTTCGCTGCGTTGCTGGAAATCCAGCCGGACGGGCATCTGGGGGAAATAGGCATAACCGGACTTCAACGCCTGGATGGCCTTGGTCAGTTCCTTGAGGTCGCTTTTCTTGGTCACGAAGCCCCGGGCCCCGGCCGAGATGCAGCGGTTGCAGAAGTGCTGCGCATCCTGGGAGGTGAACACCAGCACGCTGCATTCAGGAAACTGGGCCATGATCCAGACCAGCAGGTCCAGGCCATCGAACCCGTTCATCACCAAATCCAGGATCACCAGGTCTGGCGCGTGCTCCTTGATGATGGCCCTGGCATCGGCCACGCCGCTGGCGTCCCGGATGCGGGTGAACGCCTCATTCTGGCAAATGAGCCGCAGCGCCCCTCGTATGACAGGGTGGTCGTCCACGATCAACACGTCTTTCAAGGCAGTTCCCCAAAGCAATACAAACGGCACCGGTGCCGTGACCGCACCGGACTCTTGCACAAGCGCCAGGCCCTGCCACCTGTCAGACCTGACAGTGCGGACCAACGGTCTGGTTCAGTGTCCATGACCCTGCCTGAGGGGACGCACCCACGGTTGCAGCGGCTCATGGACATGAGGATCAACCTGCTCCATCAGGCATCGCAGTGACGCCAGATCAGGCAGTGGCGCCTGGCTCAGGTGCACGCTCGATCGAGGCGCGACAGGCACCGGCGACTGACGGGCCGGTTGCGCGTTGTAAATCATCCCGTGACGCACCTGCGGGTTGTAGATAACAAAATCGTGCAGGTCCAACGCCCCGCCCGCCAACGCCGAGTTGATGACAATCAGGTCGAACGGCTCGCTGCCGTACTCCACCAGCGTGAGCAACTCCTGCAAATGGCTCACGGGGACAATCCGGTGGTAGCCCTGTTGGTTGAACAGACGTTCCAGCACGATTCGATGGGTCTGTTGTGGGTCGGCAATCAGGATACGGAGTGCTTTGTTCGGCATGGCAAGCTTTCCAATAGCAACGCGCCAGGTAGGCACCGGCTCAAGAACATTAAGGGCGCTCAGGCTAGAGGAAGCGTTTGAAGGGCGATGTAGGACTATTCCTAAAATGAAGCCAGACACAGCCCCTATGACGATGGAATTTATCCTGCACGACGCTTTGTAGGAGCTGGCGAAGCCTGCGATCTTTTGATCTTTTGATCTTTTGATCTTTTGATCTTTTGATCTTTTGATCTTTTGATCTTTTGATCTTTTGATCTTTTGATCTTTTGATCTTTTGATCTTTCGCTTGAGATTCAAGTGTCTGGGGAAAGATCGCAGCCTCGTTGCACTCGTCAGCTCCTACAGTTCCTACTCGGCTCCGACTCCTTTCATGTAGGCCTTGAGCCGCTCCGCCAGGTGCTCGATGGCTTGGCGAAGGTCTTCCACGGCTTTGGCGAGCTGCACCGTGTCGTCCGCTCGACAAGCGCTTTCCAGTGTCTCGCAGGCGGCGATCAGGCGTTGCGCCTGGATGATCCGCGCCCCGCCCTTGATCCGGTGCGCCAGGTCCGCCAGGCCCGGCAAGTCGGGTCGGGTGGCCAAGTGCAGTAGCCGCGCTTGATCTTCGGCATTGCTGCTGACCAGTTCCTCCAGCAACGCCCTGATGGCGCTCGTGTCGCCACCGGTCAGTTGTTCCAGGCCGGTCAAGTCGAGATCATCGTCGGACTGGGGCGCCCGCGCATCCGGCGTGACCGAAGCCAGACGCGCGTTGAGTGCCTTGAGGCCGATGGGTTTGAACAGGCAATCGTCCATCCCGGCTTCGGCGCAGCGCTCCTTTTCCTCCGGTTGGGCGTTGGCGGTGAACCCCAGGATTACCACCGGCGACAGGTTGCGGTCGCGCTCTTCGTCGCGAATGGTACGGGCCAGTTCGTAGCCGCTCATCAAAGGCATGTTGCAGTCGGTGATGACCACATCGAAGTGTTCGCTGCGCCAGGCCTGCAGGCCCTCGACACCGTTCTGCGCTTCCTGGACACGATGCCCCAGGTAGCCCAGTTGCTGGGACAGCAGCAAGCGGTTGGCCGGGTAGTCGTCCACCACCAGGATACTCAGCGCCCGGACCGGCCGCAGCGCCTCGACCTCGGCAGGCGGCGCCGCCGGCAACGCGTCGAGCACGGGCAGCTCCAGCAGCACCTCGACCTGCGTGCCCTCCCCCGGCACGCTGCGCAACACCAGGGTGCCGCCCATCATTTCGCACAACGTGCGGCTGATGACCAAGCCCAACCCGGAACCGCTGCGGGCCGATTGGGGGTGATGGCCGGCCTGGGTAAAGGGGCTGAACAAGCGGCGCTGATCCTCGGGGGAAATGCCGCAACCGGTGTCCTCGACTCGCAGGCAAATGCCGAGACGCCCGTGTTCAGCGTCCAACTCGCCGCGCACACTCAGGCGCACTTCGCCCTGGTCGGTGAACTTGATGGCGTTGCTCAGCAGGTTCGAGACGATCTGCTTGAAACGCAATGGATCAATCAACACGTCGCGGTTGACCCCGGCCTCCAGCACCCAATGCAAGCGCAGGTGTTTCTGCCAGGCCAGGCCCTCGAAGATCCGCGCCACCGACTCGATCAACGTGTGCAGATTGGCCCGTTGCGGCGCCAGCGACAGCTTGCCCGACTCGATGCGGGCGATGTCGAGGATGTCGCCGATCAAGTCCAGCATGCCATGGGCGGCCCCCGACGCGACTTCGATGGCGAACCGGTCCACGACGCCCTGGTCGGCTTTTTTCAGGGCCAGCTCCAGCAGGCCGATCACCGCATTCATCGGTGTGCGGATCTCATGGCTCATGGTTGCCACGAAGGTGGTCTTGGCCCGATTGGCCTCGTCGGCGTTTTCCTTGGCCACGCGCAACTGTTCCAGCAGGCGCCGCAGATACATGCCCCAGCCCAGGGCCACCAACAACAGCAGCGCAGCAATGGCGAACCCTTGGAGGATCGTGGTGCGGTTGCGTAGCCAATAACTGTCGTCGATCACCACCTCACTGCGCCAGCGGTTGGTCAGCTCATCCATTTCTTCCGGGGTGATGCTCAACAGTGCCTTGTCCAGGATCGAGTAAAGCTCCAATGCGCCCCGGTTCGTCGCCAGGGCGACGTGCGCGGGCAAGGTGCCTACGGTGCTGGTGACTTGCAGCGTGTCGCGGTACTGGCGGGAGATCATGTAGCGGGCGCTGATCAGCGGATTGATCGCCGCGTCCGCCGTGCCGGCGGCAACCATGGCCATGGCGTCGGCGGCATTCTGCGCCGCCACCAGTTGCACGCGGGGGAACTGCTCCAGCAGGAACTCACGCAGCACGTTGCCACGCACCAGCGCCAGGCGCTTGCCTGCCATCTGGTCCAAGGTCAGCGCCTTGGTCCTGACCGGCACCACCAGCACGAACGGGTTCGCCAGGTACGGCCGGGTAAAGCGCAACTCGTCCTCGAGTTCGGCACTGGGGATGGCGGTCGCCAAGACATCGGCCTTGCCGCTCGTGATCTGCCCGATCAAATCATCAACCGAATCGCCCCGTTGCACATCGAATTTCAAACCGGTGCGCAAGCTGATCCGGGCCAGCACATCGGCGCCGATGCCGCGCAAATGGCCTTGCTCGTCGAAGAACGTCAGCGGCAGGAAGTTTTCGTTGACCGCCACTTTGATTCGCGGGTGGGCATCCAGCCAACGCTGTTCGTTGACGCTGAAATGCAGCGCCTGCTGACCGGGCATGCTCGCCCCGCCGGCACTCCATCGCCGCAGGATGATCATGCGTTCGCTGGCGGGAATGACTTGCAACGCGGCATTGACGATGCGCAACACCCGCGCATTGTCGCGATTGACCGCGAAGGCGAACGGCTGCACTTCCAGGCGCGAGAAATCGGCCAGTTGGACGTTGTTCAGGTAGTTCTTGCTGATCAGGTAATTGGAACTGATCGAGTCCCCCAGGTAGACGTCGGCCTGACCAAACGCCACGGCACCGATGGCGCTCAAGGTCGAGGGGAACAATTGCAAGGAAGCCTCGGGATAAAACGCCTCGACCGTCTTCGGCGGCAAGTAGTGATAGAGCATGGCCACGCGCTTGCCGGCCAGGTCCGTGGGCAAGTCCTGGCTGTCGTCGATACGGGCCACGAGGGTCGGCAAGTCATCGGCATAGGCCTGGGACATGGCCAGGTCCGGATCGGCGGCTTCGAAGCCGTTGGCGGTGTCGAGCAGGTCGATCTCACCACCGCGCAGGGCCTGGAGCGCTTCGGCGCGGGACGCATAGCGCTGCACCTGCACCTTGACGTGCAAGAGTTGCCCCAGCAATTGCGCATAGTCGGCCGTCAGGCCTTCGTAGTCGCGACCGTTGCCGGTGATGCTGAACGGCGCATAGTCCGGCGCCGAGGTACCTAGCAGCAACGTGTCCTTGTGACGCAGCCACGCCCAATCGGCAGCGTCCAGGGACACCGAATAATCATCCACATGGGAGCGCCCGAGCACCTGCAACGATTCAGGGGTCGCGCCTACCGGTGGCGCCACGCTCAATGAGCCCAGCAACAGCGCCATCAGGCCTGTGCGTAAAAGCAGCATCATTTGATCAGGGTGTTTCGCTTGGCGTAGTCGGTCCGGCGCACCAGCGACTTCAGTCAGGGTGACCGGTTGGGGGTTCAGACTGCCAATACGAGGGAACAGCGAACCGTCGATGCGCCTGCCGAACAGACGCATGACATGAGTGTAGGAAGTTTCTGAAGAATTTCCTGTGAGTGACTGGATGCCAGGACCCGAACCTGTGGGAGCGAGCTTGCTCGCGAAGGCGTCAGCTCAGCCAATATTGAAGTGACTGACACGACGCCATCGCGAGCAAGCTCGCTCCCACAGGGGGTTGCGTTGGCTGATAGATTTCCTGCGAGTGACTCGCTCCCATAGGGCCTATACGGCGGCGAGCAGCAAGTCACGCACCGGACGCGCCTGCCCGCGATTGTTCCCGTGCTCATACAGCGAGCCGGCGATTTCATCGGCACGCACCGGCAGGATCGACAGCAGGGTGTCGCTCAAGCCGTGGCTGGCCTGGCAGAAGCCCTGCATGTAGATCGCCGCCTTGCAGCGCTCGTCGGTGATCAGCTTGTAGTTGCGGTCCACCTCGAAATCCCCCAGGTATTGCGCCAGTGGCTCCAGCAGGGTGCGGTGCATCTGCCGCTCGTAACCGGTGGCCAGCACCACGGCGTCGTAACGGCGTACCGTCAGCTCGCCCGTGGCGTTGTTGCGCACCGCCAGTTCCACGCCGGCGTCGGTGGCCGTGGCCTTCTCCACCGTGGTGAGGGTGCGGAACGCGTGACGGGCGATGCCGGAGACTTTCTGGCGATAGAAAATCCCGTAGATGCGTTCGATCAGGTCGATGTCCACCACCGAGTAGTTGGTGTTGTGGTACTCGTTGACCAGACGCTCGCGCTCGCTATGGGGTTGCTGGAACACCAGGTCGGTGAACTCCGGCGAAAACACTTCGTTGACGAACGGGCTGTCGTCCGCCGGTTTGAGGGCCGAGCCGCGCAGGATCATGTCGACCTGTACCGAAGGGAAGCTGTCGTTGAGGTCGATGAAGGCCTCCGCCGCGCTCTGCCCACCGCCGATGATGGCGATCTTCATCGGCTGGCCCTTCACGCACGGCTGGCTCGCCATGCGTTCCAGGTACTGGGAATGGTGGAACACCCGCGCATCCTCCTTGAACGCCTTGAACGCCTCGGGAATGCGCGCGGTACCGCCGGCACTGACCACCAGCGAACGGGTGGTACGCACCCACTCTGCGCCCTGGGCGTCGCGGGAGATCACCCGCAGCGCTTCGACCTGCTGGTTGTGCAACACCGGTTCGATGCGCAGCACTTCTTCGCCATAGCGGCTCTGTTCGGTGAAGTGCCCGGCCACCCAGCGCAGGTAGTCATTGAACTCCATGCGGCACGGGTAGAAGGTGCCGAGGTTGATGAAGTCCACCAGGCGGCCATGGTGCTTGAGGTAATTGACGAACGAATACGGGCTGGTGGGGTTGCGCAGGGTCACCAGGTCCTTGAGGAAGGAAATCTGCAACTCGCTCTGGGTCACCAGGGTGTTGCCGTGCCAGCGGTAGTCGGCCTGCTTGTCGAGGAACAGCACGTCCAGTTCACCCTGGACCGGCCCCCGCTCCTGCAGCGCGATGGCCAGCGCCAGGTTCGAAGGGCCGAAGCCAATGCCGATCAAGTCGTGAACGATGGGCGATGCAATTGCCTGTGTCATGTCCAGTGTCCTCTGGAAAAGCCCCTCAACAGGGCACGAAAAGCCTGGGGAACCTGACCGGCATTCGAGGCGCCGGCAAGTCGTCTGTTGAGAGGAACGAGGACAATGAAAAAAAATTTACCGCCGGGTGACCGGCGACGATCGAATCAGGGCGCGTCCCACTGACGCACGCGAACGCGACAGTGCTTCATGGCGTTGACGATGTGCTTTTCCACCAATGCCCGGGAAAGGCCCAGGCGTTCGGCGATTTGCGAGTGGGACAGACCTTCGAGCTTGCGCAGCAGGAAACTCTCGCGGCACAGCGGCGGCAGCTCGGCCAGTGCGCGCCGCAGCATGTCCAGGCGCTGGCCATGGTCGAGGCTGGTGTGGGGCGACGGGGTGAAGAAGCGTTCTTCGCTGTCCAGCACATCCAGGGATTCGACCTGGCGCAGCGTATTGCGCCGATGCCCGTCGATCACCAGGTTCAGCGCCGTGCGGTAGAGGAACGCCCGAGGCTGTTCGATGGGCGTGTCGCTGGCACGCTCCAGCACCCGCACATAGGCGTCATGCACCACATCCTCGGCCGCCTGGCGGTTGCCAAGCCTGGCGTTCAGGAAACACACCAGCTCGCGATAGTAGTTTTCCACCATGACTCCCGTGCGCAATGACTGCGACAGCTATCCCTGTGCCACCCGGCATGCCGGAAAAGGGCATGGCACGATAGTGGCAGATTCAATCGCGTAATTTATAGTAATTCTCATATAGATTTAAAGCGTTGGTTTGCATCAAGGCCGATTCGTTCATTTCTATTGGCGCCAAGATCAATCGCTTTTGTGGCGAGGGAGCTTGCTCCCGCTGGCCTGCGCAGCAGGCCCAAGGCAGGCAACACCATCGAATCTGACATAAACGGGATTCAGGTTTCAGGGCCGCTTCGCGCCCCAGCGGGAGCAAGCTCCCTCGCCACAGGGGTCTGTGGCGCTTCAACTGTTTTCGCCAACCTGCTACCAAGTGTTTCACCCGCTAAATTCCCGCCCGGAACGCTCGTCTACCAGAACAGCCTCCCGTCCCTGCCCTTCCTGGGATGGGCCCGATATCACTGGCCGGAACCCTGCATGAAACGTCCCCGCCCTACCCGACGCGCCTGGCTTCTCACCTTCGCCCTGCTTCCAGCCGTGGCCTTCGCCGCGTGGCAGGCGGTCGGGCCCGACCGTGCGCCCCTGGTCACCGCGCCTGTCACCCGTGGCGATATCGAAGACAGCGTCACCGCCCTGGGCACCTTGCAACCGCGACGTTATGTCGACGTCGGCGCCCAGGCGTCCGGGCAGATCCAGAAGATTCACGTGGAAGCCGGCGACGAGGTGCGTGAAGGCCAACTGCTGGTGGAAATCGACCCGTCCACGCAAAAAGCCAAGCTCGACGCCGGGCGTTTTTCGATCGAGAACCTCGAGGCCCAGCTTCAGGAACAGCGCGCCCAACACGACCTGGCGCAACAGAAATTCCGCCGCCAGCAGCAACTCAAGGCCGGCGGCGCCACCCGCGAGGAAGACGTGCAGACCGCTCAGGCCGAAGTGCGCGCGACCCAGGCGCGCATCGACATGTTCCAGGCGCAGATCCGCCAGGCCCAGGCCAGCCTGCGCAGCGACGAGGCCGAGCTGGGCTACACGCGCATCTATGCGCCGATGAGCGGCACCGTGGTCGCCGTCGGTGCCCGGGAAGGCCAGACCCTCAACGCCCAGCAGCAAACCCCGCTGATCCTGCGCATCGCAAGGCTGTCGCCGATGACGGTCTGGGCCGAAGTCTCGGAAGCCGACATCGGTCACGTCAAACCGGGCATGACCGCCTATTTCACCACCCTGGCCGGCGGCGGTCGGCGCTGGAGCAGCACCGTTCGCCAGATCCTCCCAGTGCCGCCACGCCCGCTGGAGGCCAGCCAGGGCGGCAGCCCCACGGGCGGGCGCAGCGGCAGCGAGCGGGTGGTGCTCTACACCGTGTTGCTCGACGTCGACAACGCCGACCGCGCGTTGATGACCGACATGACCGCCCAGGTATTTTTCGTCGCCGCCCAGGCCAAGGACGTGCTGACCGTACCCATCGCCGCCCTGCGGGACGCCAGCCAGGTACAGGTGCTGGCCGACAACGGCGATGTCCAGCCGCGCACCGTGCGCACCGGCGTCAGCGATCGGCTGCGCACGCAGATTCTCGACGGTCTGAGCGAAGGCGACCGGGTGCTGATCGGCCCGGCCAGCGGCAGCGGAGGCTGAATGAACACGCCCCTGATCGAACTGCGGGATATTCGCAAGGCCTACGGCGGTGGCGACAGCCCTCGGGTGGAGGTGCTGCGCGGCATCGATTTGTCCATTCATGCCGGGGAATTCCTAGCGATTGTCGGGGCGTCCGGCTCCGGTAAATCCACCCTGATGAACATCCTCGGCTGCCTCGACCGTCCCACCCGCGGCGAGTACCGTTTCGCCGGCGAAGACGTCGCCGACCTGGGCAGCGACGAACTGGCCTGGCTGCGGCGCGAGGCCTTCGGCTTCGTGTTCCAGGGCTATCACCTGATTCCTTCCGGCACGGCCCAGGAGAACGTCGAGATGCCGGCCATCTACGCGGGTACTTCCGCCGCCGAACGCCACGCCCGGGCCAGCGCCCTGCTCGCACGCCTCGGCCTGGCCAGCCGCACCGGCAATCGTCCGCACCAGTTGTCCGGCGGCCAGCAGCAACGGGTGTCGATTGCCCGGGCCTTGATGAACGGTGGCCACATCATCCTCGCCGACGAACCCACCGGCGCCCTCGACAGCCAGAGCGGCATTGAGGTCATGGCGTTGCTCGACGAACTGGCGAGCCAGGGCCACGTAGTCATCCTGATCACCCACGACCGCGAAGTGGCGGCCCGGGCCAAACGCATCATCGAGATCCGCGACGGGCTGATCATCAGCGACAGCGCCAGCGCTTTGCCCCACGACGTGCAAGCCACCCCAAAGGCACTGCAGGCCGTGGACCTGCGCCAGCGCCTGAGCGCCGGCAGCGAACACAACGGCGCCTGGAAAGGTGAGCTGGTGGACGCGGTGCAGGCAGCGTGGCGGGTGATGTGGATCAATCGTTTTCGCACCGCCCTGACCCTGCTCGGCATCGTCATCGGCGTGGCCTCGGTGGTGGTGATGCTGGCCGTGGGCGAAGGCAGCAAGCGCCAGGTCATGGCCCAGATGGGCGCGTTCGGCTCGAACATCATCTACCTCAATGGCAGCGCACCCGCACCGCGCGCCGCCAAGGGCATCATCAGCGAATACGACCTGGCCGCCCTCGCCGCCCTGCCCGAGGTGCAGCGCATCATGCCGGTCAACGGTGCCGAAGCCAGCGTGCGCTTCGGCAACCTCGACCACACCAGCTACGTCGGCGGCAACGACACCAACTTCCCGACCATTTTCAATTGGCCGGTGGCCGAGGGCAGTTACTTTACCGACGCCGACGAACGCGGCGCGGCGGCAGTGGCGGTGATCGGCCACAAGGTCCGGCAGAAACTGCTCAAGGATGTTCCCGACCCCATCGGCCGCTACATCCTGATCGAGAACATGCCGTTCCAGGTGGTCGGCGTGCTGGCGGAAAAAGGCGCCAGCTCCGGGGATTCGGACGCCGACAATCGCGTCGCCATCCCTTATTCCGCCGCCAGCGTGCGGCTGTTCGGCACCCGTCATCCCGAATACGTGGTGATCGCCGCCCGGGACGCCGGCAAGGTCAAGGAGGCCGAACAGGCCGTATCCCGTACCCTGTTGCGCCTGCACGACGGCAAGCAGGATTTCGAGCTGACCAACAACGCCGCGATGATCCAGGCCGAGGCCCGCACCCAGGGCACGCTGTCGCTGATGCTCGGGGCCATTGCGGCGATTTCGCTGTTGGTGGGCGGCATCGGCGTGATGAACATCATGCTCATGACCGTGCGCGAACGGACCCGCGAGATTGGTATCCGCATGGCCACCGGCGCCCGCCAGCGCGACATCCTGCGCCAATTCCTCACCGAAGCGGTGATGCTCTCCGTGGTCGGCGGGCTCGCTGGCATCGGCCTGGCCCTGCTGGTGGGCGGTGCCTTGCTGCTGGGCAAGATCGCCGTGGCCTTCGAATGGCTGGCGGTATTCGGCGCCTTTGGCTGCGCCCTGGTCACCGGCGTCGTCTTCGGCTTCATGCCCGCTCGCAAGGCTGCCCGCCTCGACCCGGTCGCGGCCCTCACCAGTGAATGAACCCCACTCTATGAAAGCGCACCTGACCCTCCTGGCCGCCAGCCTGTTGCTGGCGGCCTGCGCCACCCCTGTGTCGGCACCGGACAGCGGCATCCAGCCGCCACCGGCTTGGCAGTCCCTCGACACACCCAGCGCCCGCGCGGATAACCAGCAATGGTGGACGCACTTCGGCAGCCCGCCCTTGAACCGACTGATCGAACAGGCGCGCCGGGACAGCCACGACCTGGCCGCCGCCATGGCCCGGGTGCGCCAGGCCCAGGCCAGCGCGGTGATCGCCGGCGCGCCATTGCTGCCAGCCGTCACCGCTGGGCTCAACGGCAATCGCCAGGAATTGTTGCGCGGCAAAGGCTACAGCCAACTGGACGTCGACCGGGACAACCGCACCATCGATTACTACGACGCCAATCTCAGCGCCACCTATGAGCTGGACTTCTGGGGTGGCAAGCGCGCGGCTCGGGACAGTGCGCTGAGCACACTGGCGGCCAGCCAGTTCGACCGGGCGACCGTGGAGTTGACCCTGCTCAGCGGCGTCGCCAACAGCTACACCCAGGCGTTGTCCCTGCGCGAGCAACAGCGCATCGCCGAACAGAACCTGGACAACGCCCAACGCGTACTCGACCTGGTGCAGACCCGCTACGACGCCGGCAGCGCCACGGCCCTGGAACTGTCCCAGCAAAAAAGCCTGGTGGCGGCCCAGCAACGCCGCCTGCCCCAAGTGCAGCAACAGGCCCGGGAAGCCGTGATCACCCTGGCGACGCTGCTGGGGCAACCGGTGCAGTCGGTCAACCTTGATGACGACAGTTTCGACCGCCTGCACTGGCCGGCCATCGATGCCGGCGTGCCCAGCGAACTGCTGCGCCGTCGCCCGGACATCGCCGCCGCCGAAGCCCGCCTCGCCGCCGCCCAGGCCGACATCACCGTGGCCCGCGCCGCCATGCTGCCCACCGTGACCCTGGGCCTGAGCCTCGCCACCGGCGCCGACATCGCCGACCAGTTGCTGCGCAACAACGTCTACAACCTCACCGCCGGCCTGGCCGCGCCAATCTTCAACAACGGCCGCCTGAGTGCCGAACGGGACAGAGCCATCGCCCGCCAAGAGGAACTGCTGGAGCTCTATCGCGCCGCCATCATCAACGGCTTCGCCGACGTCGAAAAAGCCCTGAACGGCATCAGCGGCCTGGACCGCCAACGGCAATGGCAAAGCGAAGAACTGCACCAGGCCCAGACCGCCTTCGACATCGCCCAACGCCGCTACCAGGCCGGTGCCGAAGATTTGCTCACCGTGCTCGAAACTCAACGCACCCTCTTCGCCGCCCAGGACATGAACGTGCAATTGCGATTGGCGCGGGTGCAGGCGAGTGTGGCGTTGTACAAGGCGTTGGGCGGGGGTTGGCGGGTGATGTAAGCCTCAAACCCACCTTCAAGCCAAGTAATAGGGTGATCTCCTGTGGCGAGGGAGCTTGCTCCCGCTGGGCTGCGCAGCAGCCCCAATGGCCAGCACCTCGGTGGGTCAGATGTTTTGAGGGGGCTGGTTTTGGGGCCGCTTCGCAGCCCAGCGGGAGCAAGCTCCCTCGCCACAGATAATTCTCCATGTTTCATTAAAGGGTGTTCGGCTTGGGTTCTGTTTATCCAGCCATGTAGGACTCCCGAGCGAGGCTACGTTGCCTTGCGTCATTGCCTACAACTACGCCAGAATCCGCCGGCTTGTGCGCCTAACCTCCTGTCGATAACTTGTTTCCCGTCACTGCCCATCAGTGATCGGGTCTGCAAGCCCGACGAAATACCAGGCGCATAGCCACAAGCCAATCGACACGTCCGTGTCGCTCAATGGCGGCTGTGTGCGGGAGACCTTCGGGTCTGCCGGGTTCCTGGTTTCCCGGTCTTGCAGACCCGCGCATAGCTGCCACCCCATCATCTGCAAGTGATGTCTGGCAGCGCCCTTTGAATAATCAGGAGCTGCACCATGTTCAAGATCACCCCCAATCCCCCCGAAGACGATTCCAAAAAACTCGACGAAGCCGCCGACCGCGCCCTCTCCTACTACCTCGACCTCAAGCCTGAAAAACCCGCTCCACCACCGGGCCAGTTGTTCACCGTTGCAGAGAGTGCGGACTTGGAATGCTTGCTGGCCAACCTCAGCGAAACCCTTGCCTCGGTCAACGTCATGGCCAACGAGCTGGCCTTTGATCTGGAAGGCGCGCGACGGAGTTTCGCCCTGGGGATCCAGCAGATGGTCGAGCTGAGTGAGCTGCTGGCGAACCGTGCCTTGGACATCGCTGCGCCGCGCTGACGCCTCTTCAAAGCCAAGCAACACCTGTGGCGAGGGAGCTTGCTCCCTCGCCACAGATAATTCTCCACGTTTCATTAAAGGGGTTCGGCTTTGGTTCTGTTTATCCGGCCATGTAGGACTCCCGAGCGAGGCTACGTTGCCTTGCGTCATTGCCTACAACTACGCCAGAATCCGCCGGCTTGTGCGCCTGGCTCGTGGCTTTTACTGTTTCCGGGTCGCTGATTTCAGCGATCGGGTTTGGTAGCCCGCGAGTCAACTAGGCGCAAGCGCCACCGCTTGCAGATGCTGTCTTGGCATCTGTTTCATGGTGGCCGTGCGCAGGGCGTCTTCGGGCGCGCCGGGTTCCTAGTGCTCCGGTCTACCAACCCGCGTACGGCCGCCACCCAATCGTTTGGTAGCGAGGGTGTCGGCTCCTGAAAATGAATACTAGGAGTTACACCATGTTCAAGATCACCCCCAATCCCCCCGAAGACGATTCCAAAAAACTCGACGAAGCCGCCGACCGCGCCCTCTCCTACTACCTCGACCCCAAACTTGAAAAACCCACTCCACCACCGGGCCAGTTGTTCACCGTTGCAGAGAGTGCGGACTTGGAATGCTTGCTGGCCAACCTCAGCGAAACCCTTGCCTCGGTCAACGTCATGGCCAACGAACTGGCCTTTGATCTGGAAGGCGCGCGACGGAGTTTCGCCCTGGGGATCCAGCAGATGGTCGAGCTGAGTGAGATGCTGGCGAACCGCGCCTTGGACATCACCGCGCCGCGCTGACGCCTCTTAAAAGCCAAGCAACATCCGTGGCGAGGGAGCTTGCTCCCGCTGGGCTGCGCAGCAGCCCCAATCACCAACACCTCGGTGGGTCAGATAGTTTGAGGGGGCTGGTTTTGGGGCTGCTTCGCAGCCCAGCGGGAGCAAGCTCCCTCGCCACAGATAAATGCCTCGCCACAAGGGTGTGCATCCAGCCGGGTAGGGTTAAACCGGCTTGGACTTGAGATTGCGCGCATACCACGGCCTCTGCGGCACGCGGCGAAACAATTCGGCGAGCTTTTTGTCATCGCTGCCGAAGGTGATGCGCAGGGCCAGTTTCATGGTTTCCGGGTCCATTTCCACCGAGCGTCCGAGCTGCAGCCCCGGCGTGGTGCTGCAACCGTGGGTGTCCGGGCCCAGCCAGGGGTCGGCGATTTCGACCCAGCGGCCCGGGGCGAACCAGGGCACACCGTTGACGTCGAGCCGGCTCACTTCCCCCGGATGGAAGCGTTCATGGGCGCGGAACCAGTCTTCGAGGCGGTCGTCGATCCAGCCGTGAAAGGCCCAGAACACCGGGCTCACGTGGGAGGAAAATGGATCGCCGAGAAAGTCGTTTTCCGGGGCATACCAGCGCTGGGCGAAGTCCGCCGGGGCGCGGGCGAACGGCACCGGGTGGCCGTTGGACGGATCACGCGGCACCGAGGCCCAGCGCATGTGCAGCCAGTCGTGCAGGCCCAATTCCACTTCCGAGCCAAACTGGCCCAGGGTCAGTTTCGACAGGTAGCGCGGGTCGCGGTAGCGCGATTCCCAGACCTGGAAATTGCTGTGGTAGGTCTCGGCGGTCTTGATGTCGCTGACCCACTGGGCGTACTGCTCGTCGCCATCGGCCAGCCAGGTCGGCGGCAAGGCCGTGCCATCGTGGTTATCGAGGTAACGGGCGAAGCCAAGGCGATCGCGTTCCAGCTCCGGTTGCGGCAAGGGGAAGCGCGGCCACGATGGCAACGGTTGGAACGAACGGGCCGTGCCGAGCATGTGCCGGTGCATGAAAAAGAAGTCCACGCCCGAGCCGTTGCGATCCTTGCGCGGCCCGCGGGCATCACGCTCCTGGCCCCGTGGACCGGGCTGCCAGCCGATGCCGCGCAGGGCATTGCGCTTGTCTTCGTCCAGGGTGTGCCATTTGTCCCGCGAGGCGTGCCAGAGCTGGTGGAACAGCCGATGCTCGGGCGACACCAGCCAGGCCAGCAGCGCCGGGCTCAGCGGCGTACGCTCCCGAGCCTCGGGAAAACGCTGCTTGACGGCGATGAAATGATTGTCCAGCTCAGGCAACGCCATGGAACGGTCCAGGCGCAACACCCGACCGCTGAGGGTGGCGCTGCCGGCATTGCCGAAGCCGGCCCAGACTTCGTCCAGGGTCATGATGCATTCATAGTCCGGCGCGTCGTGCTGAGCCCCCATCAGCCGCCAGCTCAGTTGCTTCGGGTCGGTTCCGGCCAGGTCGCCCAACACCCGGTAACGCGGCTCATCGTCGCCGCGCAAGCGTTCGGCGCTGTCGAGGTATCCCACCAGGCCACGGCCCCTTTGACCGATATCGAGGAAGACCTGCAGATCGTCCTGGGGCAAGCCTTCGAGACCGGCGTCGCGGCCGGTGAAACGGATCGTCCAGATACCCCGCAACGTATCGGCCCGGCGCTGGCCCGCCACGTCGGCCACGTCGAACGAGGCCTCGCCGGGGGTAATGGTCGGGTCCGGCCGGGTCAGTTCGCGATGCCCGTAATACACCGCAGGCACGGCGGCACCGGTCAGCGCCAGGCCTGCCATGAACCATCGTCGAGAAATCGTCATTGCCTTACCTGTGTCCAGCCCTGGAGCGGGCTTTATCCAAGCTAGAACGATGAGGGGGCTGACAAATTTATAGAGGCTGTGAGGGCCTCATCGCGAGCAAGCTCGCTCCCACAATGAATCTGGTACATCCACGAAAGATCGGTCGACTGTCAGACCGCCATCGCGAGCAGGCTCGCCCCCACAGGTTGACCGCGTTCCAATGTGGGAGCGAGCTTGCTCGCGATGGCGGCCCCGAGCGCACCTAAATTTCCCGCCCGATCACTCGTTCTCCCCAGATAGCAAAGGCCCCCGCGCCTGTCCTTCCAAGGCGAACCTGACTGAGATCGGCAATGACAACACCTCGTTCGAAAAAGGCTCTTTTCATCGGCCTGCCCCTGGCCCTGGCGTTGGCCGTCGGTGCTGGCGTCGCGGCTTGGGACCACTGGTGGCGGGACAATCCCGGCTACCCGGTCAAAGTGATGAAAGAGGCCAGGGAACTGCACGAACGCCTGCTGTCCTTCGACAGCCACATCACCGTACCGCTGGATTTCGGCACTGCCGGCAATGAAGCCGACAAGGACGGCAGCGGCCAGTTCGACCTGGTGAAAGCCAATCGCGGCCACCTGTCCGGCGCGGCGCTGACGGTATTCGGCTGGCCGGAGTTGTGGAACGGGCCCAACGCCCCGCACAAACCCACCGCCGGTTTTGTCGAGGAAGCGCGCAACCAGCAGGAAGTGCGCTACAAGATCATCACCGGCCTGGTCCGGGACTTTCCCAACCAGGTCGCCATCGCCTACACCCCGGATGATTTCCGCCGCCTGCACGGTGAAGGCAAGTTCGCGATCTTCATCAGTATGCTCAACGCCTACCCCCTGGGCCACGACCTGAACCTGCTGGACCTGTGGACGGCGCGGGGCATGCGCATGTTCGGTTTCAGCTACATCGGCAACAACGACTGGGCCGACTCCTCGCGCCCACTGCCGTTCTTCAACGACTCGCCCGACGCCCTGGGCGGTCTGTCGGACATCGGCAAGCAAGCGGTGACGCGCCTGAACGACCTGGGCGTGATCATCGACGTGTCGCAGATGTCGACCCAGGCCCTGGAGCAAGTCGCGCAACTGAGCCGCACGCCGCTGGTGGCCTCCCATTCGGCGCCACGGGCGATGGTCGACATCCCGCGCAACCTCAGCGACAAGGAAATGCAACTGATCAAGGCCAGTGGCGGCGTGGTGCAGATCGTCGGTTTCTCCCAATACCTGCGCCCGCTGACGCAAAAGACCCAGGACAAACTCAACGCCCTGCGCGAACGTTTCGACCTGCCGCCACTGCCCAACCTGGCAATGGCGCTGATGCCCGGCGACCCGATCATCGCCGCGTGGCCGGAACAGAAATTCGGCGAATACGCCGCCCAGCTCTACGGCATTCTCGAAGAAGAACCCAAGGCCAGCCTCAAGGACCTGGGGGACGCCATCGACTACACCGTGCGCAAGATCGGCATCGACCACGTCGGCATCAGCTCGGACTTCAACGAAGGCGGCGGTGTGAAAGGCTGGGAGAACGTCGGCGACATCCGCAACGTCACCGCCGAATTGCTGACCCGCGGCTACTCCGAAGCCGACATCGCCAAACTGTGGGGCGGCAATTTCCTGCGGGTCTGGGATCAGGTCCAGAAAGCCGCTCGCCACGCCGTCGCCTCGACCCAGAAGGCGGCCCAGCCATGAATGAGCGTCGCACGTTCCTGAAGCGGGCCGGAATTCTCGCCGCTGGCCTGCCGCTGGCGGCCAACCTGCCCGCCACGGCCAGCGCCGATCCTCTGCCGCCGCTGCCCAAGAACAAATGGGCGCAACTGCGCTCGCTGTTCAACCAGGACCCGGACTACCTGCACTTCTCCAACTTCCTGGTCACCACCCACCCGCGCCCGGTGCGCGAGGCCATCGAGCGGCACCGCACCGCCCTGGATAAAAACCCCGGGCTGTTGATGGACTGGGACCTGGGCGTCACCGAAGAACGCGAGGAAAACGTCCGCACCTGGGCCGGCCGCTACCTGCAAGCGACCCCGAAGCAGATCGCCCTCACCGGCAGCACCACCGAAGGCCTGTCGATCATCTATGGCGGCGTCCATGTGGCGGCCGACCAGGAAATCCTCACCACCGCCCACGAACACTACGCCACCCACACCATCCTCGACCTGCGCACTCAAAGGACGGGGACACGGGTGCGCAAGATCAAGCTGTTCGACAACGCCCACGACGCCAGCCATGAGCAGATCCTCACGGCCATCGACCGCAACATCCGCCCCGAAACCCGGGTGCTGGGCATGACCTGGGTGCACTCGGGCAGCGGCGTGAAGCTGCCGATCGACAAGATCGGCGCCCTGGTGGACAAGCATAACCAGGGCCGCAGCGATGAGCAGCGGGTCATTTACGTGGTGGACGGCGTGCACGGTTTCGGCGTCGAAGACCTCAGCTTCCCCGCCATGAATTGCGACTTTTTCATCGCCGGTACCCACAAGTGGATGTTCGGCCCGCGCGGCACCGGCCTGGTGTGCAGTCGCAGCGAAGAACTCAAGTACGTCACGCCGATCATCCCGACCTTCTCCGAAGCCACGGCGTTTTCCACCGTCATGACCCCGGGGGGCTACCACGCCTTCGAGCATCGCTGGGCGGCCGACGAAGCGTTCAAGCTGCACCTGCAACTGGGCAAGGCCGAGGTGCAGGCGCGCATCCACGCCCTCAATAGCTACCTGAAAAAGCAATTGGTGGCACAGCCGCAGATCGAACTGGTCACGCCCCTGAACCCGGAGCTGTCCGCCGGCTTCACCTTTTTTCGAGTCAAGGGCCGCGACAGCGACGAGATCGCCGCCTACCTGATGAAGAACCGCGTGATCGCCGACGCCGTGCATCGCGATGCGGGGCCGGTGGTCCGGACCGCGCCGGGGCTGCTCAACACCGAAGCCGAGATCGATCGCTTCATGGGGTTGCTGGGCAAAACGCTCTGAGCCGAACCTTTTTGACCTTATCGAGAGAGATGGATGAACAGTTTTTCGCTGAAGCTATTCCCGGCACTGGCCCTCGCCGCCCTGCTGCCCTCCGGCGCCCAGGCGTCGCAACCGGGCCAGGTTTTCCGCGACTGCAAGGACTGCCCGGAAATGGTCGTGCTGCCCACCGGCACCTTCCAGATGGGCACCCCGGACGACGAAGTGGGCCGCGAGCCCGACGAAGGCCCGCTGCACCCGGTGACGTTTGCCAAACCGCTGGCGATCAGTCGTTTCCAGGTGCTCAAGGGCGAATGGTTCGCCTACCTGCGCGACACCGGCTACACCATGCCCGACGGCGATGAGCGCCCCGGTCGGGCGTGCAAGGCCGGCATCCCGGACTACCAGGGCAGCGACCCGCGCAAGCAGTACACCGACCGGCACCCGGCGGTGTGCATGGACTTCGACGAGGCCAATGCCTACGTGGCGTGGTTGTCGAAAAAGACCGGCAAGCCATACCGACTGGTCAGCGAGTCCCTGCGCGAGTACGCGGCACGCGGCGGCAGCACCGGGCCGTTCCCTTTCCCGTTCGATGAAGGCAAGGAATACAGCATCGCCCAGCACGCCAACACCTACGGCGCGGCCGACGGCTACAACTTCACCGCCCCGGCCGGCAGCTTCGCGCCCAATGCCTTCGGCGTGTACGACATGCACGGCAACGTCTACGAATGGACCGCCGACTGCTACAACGAAAACTATGTCGGCGCGCCGAGCGACGGCAGCGCCTGGCTGACCGGCAAGTGCGAATTCAAACGCATCCGCGGCAACGACTGGGGCGAGGCGCCGGTGTTCTCCCGCTCCGGCAACCGCAACGCGTTGGTGCCGGGTAATCGGGGGGACTGGATTGGTTTTCGGGTGGCGCGGGATATGTAAATCAACCTGCCGGACACAGACAGGCTTTTGTGGCGAGGGAGCTTGCTCCCGCTGGGCTTCGCAGCGGCCACAAGATTTTGCGGTCGCTGCGCAACCGAGCGGGAGCAAGCTCCCTCGCCACAATAATGTGTGTCAGGCAGTTCCTCGTTAAATCCCCTCCCCTCCCAATCGTTCTACAGGTGGGCGCGCCCCAACCCGGCGCGTCGCCGTCCTCCAGCCCATGCGGTGAATGCCCCGCGATGGCCTTCGCCCTTTTCATCTAGCAGGGAAACCTCCATGAGCCAACCAAAACGCGGGGTGTTCAATGAATTGTTCACCCTGCTCAAACCCTTCCGGCTGATTGTCATCGGCGCCATCCTGCTGGGCATGGTCGGTGGCCTGAGCGTGACCGTGCTGCTGGCGACCATCAACAAGGTGCTGCACGCCGACGGCGGGTTGAGCCACACCGTGGTGGGCGTGTTCGCCGGGTTGTGCCTGCTGGCCCTGGTCAGCTCCATCTGTTCCGACATCGGCACCAACTACGTCGGCCAGAAGATCATCGCCAAATTGCGCAAGGAGCTGGGGGAAAAAGTCCTGTCGGCGCCCATCCAGCAGATCGAACGCTACCGCAGCCATCGCCTGATCCCGGTGCTGACCCACGACGTCGACACCATCAGCGATTTCGCCTTCGCCTTCGCCCCCCTGGCCATCTCCCTGACCGTCACCCTCGGGTGCATGGGTTACCTGGCCATGCTGTCGTGGCCGATGTTCCTGATGATGGTCGTGGCGATTGTCATCGGCACCGTGGTGCAGTACATCGCCCGTGGTCGTGGGATCAAGGGCTTCATGGAGGCTCGCGATTCCGAGGACGAATTGCAGAAGCACTACAACGCCATCGCCGAAGGCGCCAAGGAACTGCGCATCCATCGCCCCCGTCGGCAACGCATGTTCGTCTCGGGCATCGAGCACACCGCCGACAAGATCTGCGACACGCAGATCCGCTCGGTGAACATCTTCGTGATCGCCAAGACCTTCGGCTCGATGCTGTTCTTCGTGGTGATCGGCCTGGCCCTGGCCCTGCAATCGCTGTGGCCGAGCGCCGACAAAGCGGTGATGAGTGGTTTCGTGCTGGTGTTGCTGTACATGAAAGGCCCACTGGAGCACCTGATCGGCACCCTGCCGATCGTCAGCCGTGCGCAGATCGCCTTCCGCCGCATCGCCGAGTTGTCGGAGCAGTTTTCATCCCCTGAACCGCACCTGCTGCTCAACGATCAGGGCCAGCCGAAAACCCCGGTGCAAACGCTGGAACTGAGCAATGTGACCTACAGCTTCCCAGCGGTGGAAGGCGCCACGCCGTTCCGCCTGGGGCCGGTGAACCTGAAGATCGACCAAGGCGACATCGTGTTCATCGTCGGGGAAAACGGCTGCGGCAAAACCACGCTGATCAAGCTGCTATTGGGCCTGTATGCGCCGCAGCAAGGGGAAATCCGCCTCAACGACCAACTGGTGACCGCGGTGACCCGCGACGATTATCGCCAGTTGTTCACGACGATTTTCGCCGACTACTACTTGTTCGACGACATCGTCCAGGGCGACACCCATATTCCGGACGACGCCAACCAATACCTGCAACGCCTGGAGATCGCCCACAAGGTCAGCGTGCGCGACGGCGCCTTCACCACCACCGACCTGTCCACCGGCCAGCGCAAGCGCCTGGCACTGGTCAATGCGTGGCTGGAAGAACGCCCGGTGCTGGTCTTCGACGAATGGGCCGCCGACCAGGACCCGACCTTCCGGCGGATTTTCTACACCGAGCTGCTGCCGGACCTCAAGCGCCTGGGCAAGACCATCATTGTGATTTCCCACGACGACCGTTACTTCGACGTGGCCGACCAATTGGTGCGCATGGAAGCCGGCCGCGTCATCACCGAACTGCAATCCGCGTAAATAATCACGATTCTCATTCTGGTTTTTCCGGGGTCGTGCGTCCTAATTAAGAATTGATAACAACTACACCCCTATTAAAACTAAAACCTGCAAGAGTGAAACACATGCCAGCAACTCCGGGGATTCCACGTTTTACCAAGGCACTGATCATGCGCCGCCTGCTGCAGCCAGGCTTCAGCGCCACCGCGTTCAGCCTGGCACTGGCCATGCCGTTCAGCGCACAGGTCCAGGCACAGGAAGTCGACCTCAACATTCCGGCGCAGTCGCTGGCGAGTGCCCTGCAGGCCTTGAGCAATCAATCGAACCTGCAAGTGCTCTACAGCGCCGATGATGTCCAGGGCCTGCGCAGCCAGCCGGTCAGCGGTCGGTTGTCGCCGGCGCAAGCGTTGTCGCAGATGCTGGTGGGGACCGGCGTCATGTTCACCATCCAGGGCAACACGGTCAGCGTGCGCGCCAGGAAGGCGGGGGATTCGCTGGAACTGGGCGCCACCACCATCACCGGTAAGTCCGCGGAATCCGCCTACGGTCCGGTGGACGGCTACGTCGCCACCCGCAGCGCCACCGGTACCAAGACCGACACGCCGATCCTGGAGATCCCGCAGACCATCAACGTGGTCACCGCCGAACAGGTCGCCACCCAGGGCGCACGCAACCTGACCCAAGCCCTGCGCTACACGCCAGGCCTGAACACCGGCGGCTTCACCGACCGCAACGCCATCGCCGACGAAATCACCAGCCGGGGTTTCTCGCCCACGCCGCTGTACCTCGACGGGGCCTACCTGCCCTATGCCGGCAGCCTGGGTGGCGCGCCGCAAATCGACCCGTACACCCTGGAACGCATCGAAGTGCTCAAGGGCCCCTCGTCGGTGCTGTACGGGCAGAACCAGCCCGGCGGCCTGATCAACATGGTCTCCAAGCGCCCGACCACGGAACAGCGCAGCCAGATCAAACTGGGCGCGGGCAGCTACAGCCGGGTCAACGGCGCATTCGACACCAGCGGCCCGATCGACGACCAGAAGGAATTCAGCTACCGCGTCATTGGCGTGGCGAAAAAAGGCAACCAACAGGTCGATCACACTCACAGCGAACGTATGCTGCTGGCACCGAGCCTGACCTGGGCGCCCAACGAAGACACCTCGCTGACCGTGCTGGCGCAGATCCAGCGCGACGACGGCCTGGAGGATTATCAAGCGCTGCCGAGGATCGGCTCCCTGGAGCGCGGCCCCAACGGCCAGCGGATCGACCGGGACTTTTTCTCCGGCGACACGCGGTGGAACGACTACAAGCGTGACCAGTTCATCCTGGGCTACGACTTCAGCCACAACCTCACCGATGACCTGAAATTCCGCTCCACCGCGCGCTACACCGATGTGCGTGACCAGTATCGGGGTTTCTACCTGCGCAGCTTCGTCACCACCGGTGGCGTGACCGACCAGACCCAGGCCAACCGCGTAAAACTCGACTGGCAGCAGCACAACACCGCCTACACCGTCGATAACAACGTGGAATACAAATTCAACACCGGCGCCCTGGAGCACACCACCCTGGCGGGCGTGGACTATCGTCATTTCAACCGTAAGTACGATGGCTACAACGCCTACAACGTCGTGCCGATCGACCTGTACGGCAATAACAACAACTACGACACCGGTAGCGTAACCCCGACGCTGGACACCAAGTGGGACAACACCGTTCGCCAGACCGGCGTCTACCTGCAAGACCAGATCAAGCTGGACAAGTGGATCCTGACCGTGGGTGGCCGCCAGGACTGGGCCGAAGTGGACAACAAGGATCTGCTGGCGGGCACCGTCTCCTCACTGCGTGACAACAAGTTCACCGGCCGGGTGGGCCTGACCTATGTCACCGATTTCGGCCTGGCGCCGTACATCAGCTACTCGGAATCCTTCCTGCCGACCACGGGCACGGACGCTAGCGGCAACGCCTTCAAGCCGACCGAGGGCGAGCAATACGAAGTGGGTGTGAAGTACCAGCCGTTCGACAAGACGATGATTACCGCCTCGGTGTTCCAGATCAAACAGAAGAACCTGGTCACCGCCGACCCCGCCGATCCGCAGAACTCGATCCAGTCGGGCCAGGTGCGTTCACGGGGCGTTGAATTGGAAGTCAAATCCACGGTCGACAACATCGACGTCATGGCCGCCGCCACTTACCTCGACTCGTTCTACACCAAGGACAACTACGGCAACGAGGGCAACCGCAGCGAGCAACAGGCACCGTTCTCCGCCACGCTGTGGGTCGACTACCACTTCACCCAGGCCGTCCTCAATGGCCTGACCTTCGGCGCAGGCGCCCGCCATACCGGCCGCAAGCCGGGCGACGCGGCCAACTCGTTCGACGTACCGGCCTTCACCGTGTTCGACACCACCATCAGCTATGACATGGGCAAGGCCAGCTTGAGCCTGCGTGGCGTCACCACCAGCCTGAACGTGCAAAACGTCTTCGACCGCGAATACGTGTCCCACTGCAACTACTCGTTCGGCTGCTACTACGGCCAGGAACGCGTGGCCTCGCTGGACGTGACCTACGACTTCTAAGCAATACCCCACACAAAAAAACCGGGCCTGGCCCGGTTTTTTTGTGCCTGCAAAATACTGAAATCACCCCAAAACAACTGTGGGAGCGAGCTTGCTCGCGATGGCGGTGTATCAGTCACTTCAAATGCTGGCTGACCCTCCGCTATCGCGAGCAAGCTCGCTCCCACAGGGGATCTGTGGCCTATGCAAATCCTGAGACCACCCACAGTTGTTTTGTGGTGTCTCAGGCAGTGAGTGCAGCCCGCAAGGCTTGGCTCAATTGCGCGTACACCTCGTCAATCTCCGGCACCACACTCTGCAGGCGCAGGTAGTCGTGGATCAGGCCGGTGTATTCGATCAGTTCCACGCTCCCCCCCTGCTCCTGCAAGCGACGGGCGTAGGCGCGGCCTTCGTCGAGCAGCGGGTCATGGCCGGCCAGGGCGATCAGGGCCGGGGCCAGGCCTGGGTAACCGGGGGCCAGCAACGGCGAGAAACGCCAGTCCAGGCGGTCGGTGGGCTCATTGGCGTAGTGCCGGTAGAACCACTCGAGGGTTTCGCTCTCCAGCAGATACCCCTCGCCGAACAGCTCGGTGGACGGGCTGCTGGTGGACGCATCGGTCACCGGGTAGCAGAGCAATTGAAAGCACGGCTGGATCGCCAGGGAGGCGGGTTCCAGGGCCGCTTGCAGCGCAAGCACCGTTGCCAGTGTCGCGCCGACGCTGTCGCCGCCGAACGCCACGCGGCTGAGGTCCAGGCCTTCGGCACGGGCCTGCCGGGCCAGCCAGTCGAGGGCGTCGGCGCCGTCGTTCAGCGGGGTCGGAAAGGTGTGTTCCGGGGCCAGGCGATAGCCCACCGACAACACTGCGCACGGTGTCCGGGCGCAGAATTCGCGGCAGACGCCGTCGTGGGAGTCCAGGCTGCCGACCACATAGCCGCCGCCGTGAAAGTACACCAGCACCGGCAGCGCCTGGGCCCAAGCCGTGGCCGGACGATACAGACGCAACGCCAGCGGCGCGCCGTCTCGGGCGGTGAATGCGTGAGCGGTGCACTGCACATCCGCCGGAGCGTTCCAGCGCAATTGCCCGGTGGTGCGCTCGAACGCCTCACGGGCCTGGGCCGGCGTCGACAGGTGAAACGGCCCGGGGCCCTCGGCCTGGCTTTCTTCGGCCAGGTCGAGGAAGGCGTTGAGTTCCGGATGCAGGGACATCGCAGGGGTTCCTTATGAAAAACCATGGGTAAAAGATGAGCCACTCAGGCTCATGCAAAACCCTGTGGCGAGGGAGCTTGCTCCCGCTGGGCTGCGCAGCAGCCCCAATGGCCAGCACCTCGGTGGGTCAGTTGTTTCGAGAGGGCTGGTTTTGGGGCCGCTTCGCAGCCCAGCGGGAGCAAGCTCCCTCGCCACAGGCTCGGTGGATCTTCCTCCAGGCGACGGCGGGTTCCTTATATAACGATGAACCCGCCCCCATCCTTAGGCAGCCTGCGCCACGCAGTGCTCGATCAACGCTTCCAGTTCCTCCTGGTACGCGCGCATCAATCCCTCGACGGTCTCGGCACGGTAGCGGCGGGTGCTGAAGATGCAGCGCAGCGCCAGGCGCCCGTCGTACACCTGCCCCACCACTTCCAGCCAGTTGCCCAACGCGGCATGGGGGCTGTAGCAACTGCCGTAGCTTTCGGCCGCCGGCACCAGCAATGCCTTGTCGTCGAAGCTCTGGTCGAACTGCCCCAGGTAGTTGAACGTCACCCGTGCCTGGGGGGCGCGGCCCAGGGTGGCGGCCATCGGCTCGCCGCTCATGTAGCGCAACACGCCATAACCCAACCCCTTGTTCGGCACGGCAGCCAACTGCCGTTGCACCGCTCGCACCGACGTGCCGATATCGGCTTCAGGGCTCGGGGCCAGGCGCACCGGGAACATGCTGGTGAACCAGCCGAGGCTGCGGCTCAGGTCGATGTCCTTGACCAAGTCCTCGCGACCATGCCCCTCCAGCTGGATCAGCACCGAAGGCTGCTGGCTCCAGCGGCACAACACCCGACTCAACGCCGCCAGCAACACGTCGTTGATCTGCGTCTGGTAGACCGCCGGCACCTGTTTGAGCAATTGCTGGGTGTGCTGCTCCGACAGGCTCAAATGCGCGACCGACTGGTACTGCACCTGGTTCTTGCCCCGCAGGTTGTCACACGGCAACTCGCTGCCCGGCTGGTCGATCTGCTCCAGCCACCAGGCTTTTTCCTGCGCCGGATAATCCCGTGCATAGGCTTGCAAGCCCTCGGCCCAGGCCCGGTAACTGCTGGTGCGAATCGGCAGGTTCGGCGTCTGGCCGTCGCTGTAGGCCGTATAAGCCGTCTGCAGATCCTGCAGGAGCAAACGCCACGACACGGTGTCGATGACCAGGTGATGAATGACCATCAGCACGCGGATTTCACCACTGCCCAAGGTCACGTGAGCCGTGCGCCACACCGGCCCGTTGTGCACATCGAGGCTGCGTTGCACCTGTTCGGCGTACAACTCCAGCTCGGCTTCATCGGCCACGGCGTGCTGCCACAGCAAAGGTTCGCTGGCCCACTGCGCCTGCATCTCTTCCAACGCCTGGTAATGTTGCAGGTGACGCCCGCCCACCTCACTGAAGCGCAGGCGCAAGGCGTCGTGCTGCTGCATCATGCCGCGCAACGCCAACTCCAGCGCCGTCAGGTTCAACCCCTGGCGGGCTCGCAGCATCAACGCCTGGTTGTAGTGATGGGGTTCGCTCATGCGCTGGTCGAACCACCATTGCTGGATCGGAATCAGGTTGAACTGCCCTTCGGCCGCCACCTGGGTCACATCCTCGACCGTCACGGCAAGCGTGTTCGAACGCTGGTCGAAAATCGCCTCGATGGTCTGGCCGCGCATCAGGTCCCGCAGCTTGAGTTCCATCTTCAGCTCCCCATGGTTGCGCACCCGCGAAACCACTTGCAGGCTGAGGATCGAGTCACCGCCCAACTCGAAGAAGTTGTCGGTGATGCCCACCCGCTCGACCTGCAACACCTCGGCCCAGACCTCGGCCAACAGCTGCTCATCGCGGTTGCGCCCAGGCACATACTCGGCGCCCTTGAATTCCGGCTCTGGCAGCGCCTGGCGGTCGAGCTTGCCGTTCGGCGTGACCGGCAACGCCTCCAGGCAGATGACCTGGGCCGGCACCATGTAATCCGGCAATTGCGCCCGCAGCTCGGCCTTGAGCCGATCGCCGATGGCCACGCCCTCGGGGGTGACCACGTAGCCGATCAGTTGCTTGCCCGAGGCACTGTCGCGGGCGATCACCAACGCATCGCTGACGTCGTCCAACTGTCGCAAGCTGGCTTCGATTTCCCCCAGTTCGATGCGGAAACCTCGCACCTTGATCTGGTGGTCGATACGCCCGACGTAATCGAGCACCCCGTCGACACGCTGGCGCACCAGGTCGCCGCTGCGGTACAGGCGATCGCCCGGCTGGCCGAACGGGTCCGGCACGAAGCGCTCGGCGCTCAGGTCCGCACGACGGTGATAACCACGGGCGATCCCCGCACCACCGATGTACAACTCGCCGGCAATGCCCGGCGGCAACGGGTTGAGGTTGTCGTCCAGGACATACAAGGCGCGCTCGCCCACCGCCCGCCCGATCGGCGCGTAGGCGGCTTCGCAACGTTCGCTGGCCGGCACCTTCCACAGCATGGGCGTGACCACGGTTTCCGTCGGACCATAGCCGTTGGTGAAGCATTGCGGACGCAGCGCCGCCTTCACCTGCTCGAAGGTCTGGTCCGGCACCGCGTCACCGCCGAAGCAGTACACCCGCACTGGCGGTGGCGCCAGTTGGCTGTGGGCGGCGTATTCGGCCAGTTGCTTGAGGTAGGCCGGCGGGAAGCAGGCGATGGTGATGCCGTGGCGGTGCAAGGCGTCGAAGGTCTGCTCCGGCGTCCACAGCGCGCCGTCGCGAATCACCAGGGTGCCGCCGCTCAATAGCGTGCTCAGCCAGCGCTCATGGGCGCCGTCGAAGGCGAACGACATGAAATGCAGTTCGCGGGTGTGTTCGTCCATGTCATACAGCCCGGCGATGGCCTGGCAATGCATGCTCATCGGCCCGTGCGCCACGGCGACGCCTTTGGGTCGGCCGGTGGAGCCGGAGGTGTAGATCAGGTAGGCCAGGTTGCCACCCAGCAAGCCGCTGTGCGGCGGCAGGTCGCTGTAGCCACGGCTGTCGAAACCGTCGATGGCCAGGTGCGCCGTACCGTCGAGATCAGGCAGGCGCCCCTGCACCCGGCTGTGGGTCAGCAACAGCGCCATGGCCGAATCTTCGATCATGAACGCCAGGCGCTCGGGTGGGTAATCGATGTCCAGCGGCACATACGCCGAGCCGCTTTTCATCACCGCCAGCAGCGCCACGACCATGTCCACCGAACGCTCCAGGGCCACGCCGACCACCACTTCCGGGCCGGCGCCGAGTTCGATCAAACGGTGGGCCAGGCGGTTGGCCCGACGCTCCAATTCGCCATAGTCCAGCGAGTCGTCGCCACACACCAGCGCCGTGGCCTGCGGACGCGACTGGGCATGCCGGCCAATCAGTTCCGGCAGCAACTGCGGCTGATAGCAGCCGTTCGGCGCCGCGCTCCATTGCTCGAAGGCCTGCCACTGCTCCAGCGACAAGCGCTGCAGGTTGCCCAGGCACACGTGGGGCGCCTGGATCATCGCTTCCAGGGTGTCTTCCAGGGTCCGGCGGATGCGCTCCACCGCTTCGACGCTGAAGGCGTTGCGCAGGAACAGGTACTCGATGGACAGCGTTTCGCCCAGGTTGACCGCCAGGTCCATCGGGAAGTTGGTCACGTCATGATTGCGCGACTCGCCGAAACTCAGGCCGGTGTCCTGCTGGTCGCCCAGGCGTTCGTCGATGGGGTAGTTCTCGAACACGATGATGCTGTCGAACAAGCCCTGCCCGCCCAGGCCCGACCAGCGCTGGATGTCCGCCAGCGGCGCATGGGAATGCTCACGGATGTCCAGGTTGTAGGCCTGCAACTGCTGCAGCCATTGATCCAGCGGCTGCTCGGCGTCCAGGGTCTGGATCACCGGCAAGGTGTTGATGAACAGGCCAAGGATGTTGTCGGCGTTGACCAGCCCCGCCGGACGCCCGGCGACGGTGGCGCCAAAGACCACGGTGTTTTGCCCGGTGAAGCGTTGCAATAACAGCAGCCACGCCCCTTGGATCAAGGTATTGGGGGTGATCTGCATGGCGCGGCAGGCCTGTTGCAGGCGTGCGGTCTGCGCCGCGTCCCAGCGCGAATACAGCGCCTCGTGCCCCGGCAATGCCGCGACATGCCGCGGGAACATCGCCTGGTTGAGGGAAGTCGCCTGTTCCAACGTATCGAGGCGGCTGCGCCAGAAGCGCTCCAACGCACCCTGGTCCTGGTGTTGCAGCCATTCGATGAACTCGCGGTAGCGACCATTGCGGCTGGGCACCTGCCCATGGGCGTAGAACTGCAACACCTCACCGAACAACCGTGAACTGCTCCAGCCATCCATGAGGATGTGATGACAGGTCCAGATCATCTGGTAGCGGTCGTCTTCCAGGCGCAGCAACAGCACCCGTTGCAAGGGCGCGCGGCCCAAGTCGAAACCGGCCAGGTAATCGGCGGTCGCCCGGGCGCTGATCGCCTGCTCGCTGATGTCCTGTCCACGCCAGTCTTCGATCTGCAACGGCAATTCAACCTGGCGATGGACGATTTGCACCGGCACGCTCAAGCCATCCTGCCAGTGGAAACTGGTGCGCAGGATGTCCTCGCGCTCGATCACCGCGGTCCAGGCCCGGGCGAAACGCTCGGTGTCCAGGCCGTGCACCGGCAGGCTGATCTGATTGATGTACAAGCCGGAGCTGTCGTCGGCCAGGGTGTGGAACAGCATGCCGTCCTGCATTGGCGACAGCGGATAGATGTCCTCCACCTGCGCCACCGGCACCGGCAAGCCGTTGAGTTGCGACTGGCTCAAGCGCGCCAGCGGGAAGTCGGAAGGTGTCAGGCCCTGGTGCCCGTCGGTGCAGCAGTGGTCGATCAGGCGCTGCAACGCCACGGCGTAGGCATCGGCCAATTGCTGGAGCGTGGCCTCGTCGAAGACATCGCCACTGAAGGTCCAGTCGAGGGACAACTGGCCGTTGAAGATACGGCCGTCGATGGTCAGCCAGTTGCCAAGTTCCACGTCATCGCCGTGCCCTGCGCCACTGCCCTCCTCACTTGGCACGAACAGCGCCTGCTCATCGAAGCTCTGGTCGAATTGCCCCAGGTAGTTGAAGGTGATGCGCGCTGGCGGCAGTTTTGCCAGCCGCTGTTGGACCGCTTCGGCGCCGAGGTAGCGCAGGACGCCGTAGCCCAGGCCCTTGTTCGGCACCGCGCGCAGCTGTTCCTTGATCCGCTTGATCGACTCGGCGGGGTCGCTGGCCGGTGTCAGCAACACCGGGAACAGGCTGGTGAACCAACCGACGGTGCGACTCAGGTCGATGCCATCGAACAGCTCTTCGCGGCCATGGCCTTCGAGCTGCACCAGGCAGGCCGGTTGCCCGGTCCATTGGCAGACCACTTGCGCCAGGGCGCTGAGCAGCAAATCGTTGACCTGTGTGCGATAGGCCGTCGGCGCTTGCTTGAGCAAACGCTGGGTCTGGGTGGCGTCCAGGCGTGTGCTCACCGAACGGCCATGGGCCGCGGCCTGGCTGCCTTCGGGCCGGGCCCGTGGCAACGGTGGCAGAGGCTGATCCAATTGCCCGACCCAATAATCCAATTCCTTGTTCAGGGTTTCGCTGTGGGCGTAATCCTGCAACTGAGCGGCCCAGGCCTTGAACGCCGTGGACTTGCCCGGCAAGGCCGGCGTCTGGTTCGCCCGCAGTTGGCGATAGACGTTCTGCAGGTCTTCTAGCAGCACCCGCCACGACACGCCGTCCATGACCAGGTGATGAATCGCCAGGTGCAGGCGCGAACTGCCGTCCTGCACCGCGATCAGGCTGCAGCGCAGCAATGGGCCGTGTTGCAGGTCGAGGCTGCGTTGCGCCTGGTCGGCGATGGCGACGATCTCGGCGGCGTCCTGGGCGGTGCGCTGCCAGATCTCCAGCGGTTGCTCATCCACGGCCTGATGGCTGGCGTGCCAGCGGCCATCGTCGGCCTGGGTGAACCGCAGGCGCAGGGCATCATGATGGGCCACCACCTGCTGGAGGGCCTGTTGCAGAGGGGCGATCTCCAAGGGTTCGCGCGGGGTCAGCAGGACCGATTGGTTCCAGTGATCGCGGTGCGGGATATCGCTGGCGAAAAACCAGTGCTGCATTGGCACCAGCAAGCTGTCGCCGGTGACCGGTCCCTGGTCGATCACCGCCTCATCGGCCACCGTGGCGACCCGCGCCAGGGCCTGGATGGTCTGGTGCAGGAACAGGTCCTTGGGAGCCAGGCCGATGCCTTGGGCACGCGCCCGGCTGACCACCTGGATCGAGTTGATCGAGTCGCCGCCCAGGGCGAAGAAGTTGTCGGCTGTGCCCACCCGCTCGACGCCGAGCACCCCTTGCCAGATCTCCACCAGCGCCCGCTCGATGGCGTTGACCGGTGCCGTGAATGCTTCTTGGCGTTCGGCCAGGTCCGGCGCCGGCAACGCCTTGCGGTCGAGTTTGCCGTTCGGGCTCAGTGGCATGTGTTCCAGGCGGGTCAGGTGCGTCGGCACCATATGCTCCGGCAGGTTCAGGCGCAAATGGGCCAGGAGCGTCTCGCGCAGCAGCGTCCAGTCGCCGGTTGCAGCGGCCTGGGCGACCACGTAGCCGCTCAGCACCTTGCCGCTGCGGCTGTCCTGGGCCACCACCACCGCTTCGCGCACCGTCTCATGTTCAAGCAGGCGCGCTTCAATCTCGCCCAATTCGATACGGAACCCGCGGACCTTCACCTGATGGTCGATCCGGCCGATGTAGTCGATCACCCCGTCCGGGCGATAGCGCGCCAGGTCGCCAGTGCGGTATAGCCGCTCGCCGGCCACGAACGGACTGGCGACGAAACGCTCGGCGGTCAGTTCGGGACGACGGTGATAACCGCGGGCCAGGCCCTGGCCGCTGAGGTACAGCTCGCCGTTGACGCCGCTCGGCACCGGGTTCAGCTCATCGTCGAGGATGTAGGTCAGCAGGTTGGCAATCGGCTCGCCAATCGGCACCGCATCGCGCCCTTCGTCGCGGCAGGTCCAATGGGTCACATCGATGGCCGCTTCGGTCGGACCGTACAGGTTATACAGCCGGGCATTGGGCAACTTGGCGAACACCTGCTGCTGGGCATCCACCGGCAGGGCTTCACCGCTGCAAACGATGCGGGTCAGACTGGTGCAGCGGCTGACATTGGCGTCGAGCACGAACGCTTGCAGCATCGACGGCACGAAATGCAAGGTGGTGATGCTTTCCCATTCGATCAGGCTGACCAGCTTCTGCGGATCGCGATGATCGCCCGGTGCCGCGACGACCAGGCGCACGCCCGTCATTAGCGGCCAGAAGAACTCCCAGACCGACACGTCGAAACTGAACGGGGTCTTCTGCAAGACGCTGTCGCCGGCCTCCAGGCCATAGGCCTGTTGCATCCAGCACAAGCGGTTGGTCAGCGCGCCATGGCTGTTGCCGGCGCCCTTGGGCTTGCCGGTGGAGCCGGAGGTGTAGATCACATACGCCAGGTTCTCGGCGATGACCCGGGAGGACGGATTGTCGGTGGGATTGTCCCGCAGCCAGGCGTCGTCCCCATCCAGCACCAAGGGGGTGACACCGCCCCCTGTGGGAGCGAGCTTGCTCGCGATAAGGCCCTCACCTTCAACATCACTATTGACTGAACCACCGCCATCGCGAGCAAGCTCGCTCCCACAGGACAGCGGTAGTTGGTTGAGCAATGAGCTTTGGGTCAGCAGCAGCTCGATGCCACTGTCCTCGATCATGTAGGCCAGGCGCTCCGGCGGGTACTCCGGGTCCAGCGGCACGTAGGCGCCGCCGGCCTTGAGGATCGCCAGCAGGCCGACGACCATGTCCACGCTGCGCTGCACCGAGATGCCCACCAGCACATCCGGGCCGATGCCGCGGGCGATCAAGGCGTGGGCCAACTGGTTGGCGCGGGCGTTGAGCTGGGCATAGCTCAGCGATTGCCCTTCGAACACCAGTGCCTCGGCGTGCGGGTCGCGCTCGACCTGGGCTTCGATCAACTGATGCACCGGAATATGGTTCGGGTAGTCGGCGTAGGTGCGATTCCAGTCCTCGACGATCAAGCGCCGCTGTGCCCCATCCAGCATCGGCAGTTCGGCGATGCGCTGGGTCGGGTTGGCGACGATGGCGCGCAACAGGTTCAGCCAGTGCTCGCCCAGGCGGGCGATGGTGCCCGGTTCGAACAGGTCGCTGGCATAGGTCAACGCGGCGCTGAGGCCATCGGCGTATTCGAATGTGTCCAGGGTCAGGTCGAACTGCGCGGTGCCTGAGTCCCAGGTCAGTTGCTCCAGGTTCAGGCCCGGCAACGCCGACAGATTCCGGCGGGCCTCGCTGGCATGGTTGAACATCACCTGGAACAGCGGCGTGTGGCTCAGGTTGCGCGCTGGTTCCAGCCGCTCCACCAATTGCTCGAACGGCAAGTCCTGATGGGCCTGGGCGCCCAGTGCGCGTTGCTTGACCTGATCGAGCAACTGGTCGAACCGCAGGTTGCCGTCGATGTCGGCCTTGAGCACCTGGGTGTTGACGAAGAAGCCCAGCAGGCGCTCGGTTTCCACCCGGTTACGGTTGGCGATCGGCACGCCGACGCGAATGTCGTCCTGGCCGCTGTAGCGGTGCAGCAAGGTCTGGAAACCGGCGAGCAAGAGCATGAACAGCGTGCTGTTGTGCTGCTGGGCCAGGCGCTTGAGGCCTTCGGCCAGGGCCGGTTCGATGACGATGGGCAGCCGCGCGCCCCGATAGCTTTGCTGGGCCGGGCGCGGATGGTCGGTCGGCAGTTCGAGAATCGGTTGCTCGCCGCCCAACTGTTCGATCCAGTAGTCGAGTTGACGCTGCTGCTCCCCCGCCGCCAGCCATTGCCGCTGCCAGTGGCCGTAGTCGGCGTACTGGATCGGCAGCGACACCAGCGTCACGGGCTGGCCCAGGCTGAAACCCGCGTACAACTGCAGCAGGTCGTCGACCATGATCTGCATCGACCAGGCATCGGACACGATGTGGTGCTGGGTCAGGATCAGCACATGGTCATCAGTCCCCAGTCGCAACAGCTTGACCCGCAGCAACGGACCGCGCTGCAAATCGAACAGTCGTCGAGTTTCGGCTTCGATCAAGCCGCGCAAGGCCTGTTCATCGATACCGGCTTGCACCGATTCGACCGTCAGGGCCAGCGGCGCCGGCTCGTCGATCACTTGCAGGGGACGCTCGTTGTCGAGCATGAAGCGGGTCCGCAGGCTCTCGTGCCGCGCCACCAGTGCATCGAAACTCTGTTGCAGCGCGGCACGGTCAAGGGGCCCGCGCAAACGCAGCGCTGCGGGAATGTGATAGGCGCTGCTGGTGGGTTCCAGTTGCCAGAGGAACCACTGCCGTTGCTGGGCGAACGAGAGCGCCAGCGGCTGGTCGCGAGGAATACGGGGGATGCTCGGCTCATCATTCACCGACGCCGCGCCCAGGGCCTCGACAAATGCTCGCAAGCTGTTGTGGGCGAACAACAGGCGAAGCGGCACCTGGACATTCAGTTGCTGGCGAATCCGCGACATCACCTGGGTGGCCAGCAGGGAATGGCCGCCCAGTTCGAAGAAGTTGTCGTCCAGGCCCACCCGCCGGACCTTGAGGATATCGGCCCAGATCGCCGCCACCGCCTGCTGCACGGGAGTCTGCGGCGCGACATAGGTTTTCTGCCACTGGCTGGCATCGGGCTTGGGCAACTGCTTGCGATCCAGCTTGCCGTTGGGCGTCAGCGGGAAGCGCGGCAACAGCACCACGTGGGCCGGCACCATGTAGTCGGGCAGATTGACCTTGAGCCCTGCGGTAAGGCTGTCACGCAGGTCGCTCTGGGCGGCGGTGTCCAGGTCATTCAGCTCGACGGTTGGAACGATGTACGCCACCAACGCCTGGCCGCCCGGCGCGTCCTGGGCCAGCACCACCGCTTCGCGCACGCAGTCCTGTTCCAGCAGGCGCGCTTCGATTTCCCCCAGTTCGATGCGGAACCCGCGGATCTTCACCTGATGATCGATGCGCCCGAGGTATTCGAGGATGCCGTCGGCACGCTGGCGCGCCAGGTCACCGGTGCGATACAGGCGCTCGCCGGCGACAAACGGATGGGGTACGAAACGTTCCGCGGTCAGCGCCGGACGCTGGAAATAACCCCGGGCCAGGCCCTGGCCGCCGATCAGCAATTCGCCGGCCACGCCATAGGGCACCGGTATCAGATCGGCGCCGACGATGTACAGCGTGGTGTTGTCGATGGGCCCGCCCAGCCACGGTTGCGACGCCTGGGTTTGCAACGGGTGCAAGGCCGACCAGATGGTGGTTTCCGTCGGGCCGTAGAGGTTCCACACCTCACCGCCAAGGGTGAGCATGCGCACGGCCAGTTCCCGGGGCAGCGCCTCGCCGCCGCACAGGCATTTGCAGCCGCGCAAACCCTGGGCGTGCTCGTTGTCCAGCAACATGCGCCAGGTCGACGGCGTGGCTTGCACCACGTTGACCTGCTCCGCCGCGATCAGCGCCAACACCGCGTACGGGTCCTGGGCGACGTGTTGGCCGGTCAGCACGATGCACGCGCCGACCATCAGCGGCACGTAGATTTCCAGGCCGAAAATATCGAACGAGAACGTGGTCAGCGACAACGCCCGGTCCTGGGCCGTCATGCCCGGCGCCTTGGCCATGCTCGCGACGAAATTGGTCAGCGCGCCGTGGCGCACCATCACGCCCTTGGGCTTGCCGGTGGAGCCGGAGGTGTAGATCGCGTAGGCCAGGTGCTCCGCGTCCAGATGCGTCGCGGGCGCCTCGCAGGCATAACCGTCGAGCCAGTCACCGTCCTGGTCCAACACCAATGTCTTAACACCAACCCCGGCCCCTGTGGGAGCGAGCTTGCTCGCGATAGCGTCGGCACACCCGACATCATCATTGACTGAACCACCGTTATCGCGAGCAAGCTCGCTCCCACAGGGCAGCGGTAGCTGGTTGAGTAATGAGCTTTGGGTCAGCAGCAGCTCGATGCCACTGTCTTCGATCATGTACGCCAGGCGGTCCTGGGGGAACGCCGGGTCCAGCGGCAGGTAGGCGCCGCCGGCCTTGAGGATCGCCAGCAGGCCCACCAGCATGTGCGCGCTGCGCTCCACGGCAATGCCAACCAGGACATCGGGGCCCACGCCAAGGCTCTGCAGTTTCCCCGCCAGTTGATTGGCCCGGGCATTGAGTTGGCCGTAGCTCCAGCGTTCGCCGTCGATCACCAACGCCGGGGCGTCCGGGGTACGCGCCGCTTGTACTTCGAATAATTGATGGACAAACCCCGCCTCGGGCGTCGGCGCCGCGGTGCGCTGGCCGTCGTCGAGCTGGGCCTGGCGTTCGGCCGCGTCGAGCAACGGCAGTTCACCGATGCGCTGCGTCGGGTCGGCCACGATTGCCCGCAACAGGTTCTGCCAATGCCCGGCCATGCGCGCGATCGTCTCGGCGCCAAACAGGTCGGTGGCATAGATCAGCGCCGCCGAGAGCCCTTCGCCGTGCTCCACGGTTTCCAGGGTCAGGTCGAATTGCGCCGTGTGCGAATCCCAGCGCAGCCCCTCGACTTTCAACGCACCGACTGGCCCCTCGCCCGCCGGGCCTTGGGTCCGGTGGTTGAACATCACCTGGAACAGCGGGCTGTGGCTCAGGTTGCGCTCAGGCTGCAACGCCTCGACCAGTTGTTCAAACGGCAGCTCTTGGTGCGCCTGGGCGCCCAGGGCTGTCTGCTTCACTTGTTGCAGCAGGGCACCAAACGAATCCTGGCTCTGGACATCGCTGCCCTGCACTTGGGTATTGACGAAAAAGCCGATCAGGCGCTCGGTCTCGACCCGGTTACGGTTGGCCGTCGGCACGCCGACGCGGATATCGTGCTGGCCGCTGTAGCGATGCAACAGCGCCTGGAACGAGGCCAGCAGAAGCATGAACAGGCTGACGCCTTCGCGCTGGGCCATGTGCTTGAGGTCGCCGGCCAGTACCACATCGATGGCAAGTTCCAGCCGCGCGCCGCGATAGCTCATCACCGTCGGACGGGGGAAATCGGTGGGCAGTTCAAGCACCGGTTGCTGGCCACCCAAGCGTGCGGTCCAGTATTCCAACTGGCGTTCACGCTCGCCCGCTTCCATCCAGTGCCGCTGCCAGATGGCGTAGTCGGCGTACTGGATCGGCAGCGGCGGCAGTTGCGGCGCGTGGCCCTGGCTGAAAGCGGCATAGCCGTTGACCAGTTCCTCGACCATCACCTGCATCGACCAGCCATCGGCAACGATGTGGTGCAAGGTCACGATCAGCACATGGTCATCCGCCGCCAACCGCAGCAGGCGCGTGCGCAGCAACGGCCCCTGTTGCAGGTCGAAGAGCTGGCGGGTTTCGGCTTCGATCAACTGGCGCAGTTGGGTTTCGTCCGGCCGTTGTTCCAACGTGTCTGCCTGCAAACGCACCGGCGCCGCCGCATGCACTTGCTGCACGACCTGCTCGCCCTGGGTCTGGAAGGTGGTGCGCAGGCTCTCGTGACGCGCCACCAACGCCGTGAAACTCTGCTCCAGCGCAGCGATGTCCAGCGGCCCACGCAAGCGCAGGGCCGTGGGCATGTGGTAGGCCGCGCTCTCGGGGTCCAACTGCCACAGGAACCATTGGCGTTCCTGGGCAAACGACAGCGACAACGTGTCGAACTCGGCACTGACGGGCGCAATGGGCAGGTTCGCCGGGGAAACGTTCTCTTCGAGCATCTTCTGCAAGTACAAGCGACGTTTTTCCAGCGGCAGCGTTATGAAGCGCCTGGCAATACGTTGTGCGACAGCGGTGTCCATCAAACCTCCTCAAATTCATCGAGCAGCGCTTCAAGCTTGCTCAATTTCGACGTACTCATGGGTTCGCCGGCAGGCTCGAGTTGCGCCACGAACGCGCCGAGTACCGGGAATTGGAAAATCAGTTGCGGGGTCAAGGTCAGGCCCAGTTCCAGTTGCAGGCGCGAGACCGCGCTCACCACCAGCAGCGAATGCCCGCCCAGCTCGAAGAAGTCGTCGCCCAGCCCGACCTGCTCGACCTTGAGCACGTCTTGCCAGATGGCCGCGACCCGGCATTCGAGGTCGCTCTGCGGTGCGAGGTAAGCCGAGTGCAGGGCACGGGTGTCCGGTACCGGCAAGGCCTTGCGATCGAGCTTGCCGTTGGGGGTCAGCGGCAAGCGGTCGAGGAAGACCCAATGGGTCGGCACCATGAAGTCCGGCACCTGGGCTGCCAGTCGCGCCTTGAGCCGGTCGCTCAGGCTGGCCTGGTCAAGAGGGCTGTCGAACGTGCTGTCCTGGCCGACCAGGTAAGCCACCAGGTTCGGTCCACTCACGTCGTCTCGCGCCAGCACCACCGCATCGCGTACATCGGCATCGGCCTGCAGGCGCGCTTCGATTTCCCCCAGCTCGATACGCAAGCCACGGATCTTCACTTGATGGTCGATCCGGCCGAGGTACTCGATCACCCCGTCCGCGCCATAACGCGCCAGGTCCCCGGTGCGATACAGGCGACCGCCCGCGACTGACGCGAACGGGTCGGGAATGAAGCGCTCGGCGCTCAGTGCCGGTCGTTGGTGATAACCACGGGCCAGGGAATCACCGGCGATGTGCAACTCGCCCACGGCGCCCACGGCGCAAGGCTGCAACGCCGCGTCCAGCACGTAGGTGCGCACGTTATCGATGGGGCGACCGATGGCGATGATCCGCTCGGCGTCGTCTTCGCTGCCGCGCACCACGGCATGGCTGCTGGTGTCGATGGTCGCTTCGGTCGGGCCATAGAGGTTGCGCAACTCGCCCTCGAACAGCGCCATGACCTGGCGTGACAGGTGCGTGCTCA
Organism: Pseudomonas sp. FSO-7; assembly: GCF_059579345.1. Taxonomy (NCBI): domain Bacteria; kingdom Pseudomonadati; phylum Pseudomonadota; class Gammaproteobacteria; order Pseudomonadales; family Pseudomonadaceae; genus Pseudomonas; species Pseudomonas sp. FSO-7. The sequence goes on from NZ_CM184193.1 coordinate 4,552,648, forward strand.
AGGCCTCGCCGCCGCACAGCAGCAGGCGCAGGGAGGCCAGTTGCTCGCGGGTCGCCAGTGGCAGCAAGGCCTGCAACAGCGAGGGCGCCATTTGCAGCACGCTGATGCGCCACCGCGCCACGTCGGCCCAGAGGCTGGTCAGGTCGAGGTTCAGGTGCGGGCTGGCGAGCACCAGTTGCGCGCCGCTCATCAACGGCAGCCAGAACTCCCAGACCGACGCATCGAAACTGATCGCGGTTTTTTGCAGGACGCGGTCATCGGCGGTCAGTTTCAAACAATCTTGCATCCACGCCATGTGGTTGCTCAGGCCGGCATGGCGAAGGGTCACGCCCTTGGGCTTGCCGGTGGAGCCGGAGGTGTAGATCACGTAAGCGAGGTTCTCGCCGTCGATGGCCACGCCAGGGTCGCGCTCGCTGTAGCCGGCCAGCCATTGGTCGGGCTGATCCAACAGCAGCGCGGCCACGGCTGCGTCGCCGAACAGCGGCAGCCCATCGGTTTCAGTGAGCAGCAAAGCGATGCCGCTGTCCTCGACCATGTACGCCAGGCGATCGCGCGGATAAGTCGGGTCCAGCGGCACGTAGGCACCACCGGCCTTGAGCACCGCCAGCAAGCCGACGACCATCTGCACGCTGCGCGACAGCGCCAGGCCCACCAGCACGTCGGGGCCGATGCCGCGTTCGATCAAGCCATGGGCCAGGCGATTGGCCCGGGCATTGAGCTGGGCGTAGGTGAGCGTCTCCTGCTCGCTGACCACGGCGACCGCGTCGGGGGTACTGCGGGCCTGGGCCTCGATCCATTGATGGACCGGGCGCCGAGGCGGTTCCACCACCGAGGTTGCGTTCCAGTCGTGCAGCAGCCTGTCACGGGTCACCTCATCCAGCCGTTGGATGTCGCCCACGCAACCGCCGGCCGGCAGGCTCACCATCTGCGCGAGCACGTGTGCCACCTGCTCAGCCAGGTGCTCGACGGTGTGTGTAGGGAAAGCAGCATGGGCATAGGTGAAGTGCAGGCTCAGGATGTCAGTTAGATTGACGGCCAGGGTCAACGGGAAATTAGTCTGTTCCTGGCTGGCCACGCTGCCGAAGCTCAAGCCCGAGGGCGCCTGCTCTTGCAGGGCCTGGGACACGGGGTAGTTTTCGAACACCAGCAAGGTGTCGAACAAACCGTCACCGCCCTGCCCGGCCCAGCGCTGGATCTCGAACAGCGGCGTGTGCTCGTGCTCGCGCAAGGCCACGTTCTGGCCCTGGATCTGTTGCAGCAGTGCGCTCAGCGCTTGCTCCGGACGCGGGCTGGCGATGACCGGCAAGGTGTTGATGAACAGGCCGATCTGCTGCTCAACGCCCTTGAGCTCGCTCGGGCGGCCCGACACGGTGGCGCCGAAGGCCACGGTGGCGTGCCCGGTGTAGTGCTGCAGCAACAACAGCCAGGTCGCCTGGACGACGGTGTTGAGGGTGACTTTCTGCTGGCGGGCGAACTCGCTCAGGCGTTGGGTCTGCTGGGGCGTCAGGTCGTGATAGTGGCTGGCGTGGCTGCTTTCCAACGCCGGTTGCTGCGGCGCGAAACGGGTCTCGGCCAGACGGGTCGGCGCCTCCAGGCTTTGCAATTGCGCCAGCCAGAAGCTTTCGCTGGCCTGGGCGTCGCGGCCTTGCAGCCAGGCGATGTAGTCCCGATAACGCCCGGCTGGGCGCGGCAGGGCCTGGCCGTCATAGCGTTGCAGCACCTCGCCGAGCAACTGCGAGTTGCTCCAGCCGTCCATCAGGATGTGGTGATGGGTGTAGATCAGGTGATAACGCCGCTCAGCGGTGCGCACCAGCACCAGGCGCAGCAACGGCGCGCAGGCCAGGTCGAAGCCCTGCTCGCGCTCGGCGTCCGCCCGTTCGGCCAGGGCCTGGGTGACATCGGCACGGGCGCTCCAGTCCAGGGAGGTGAACGGCACGCGCACCTGCTTGTGCACCACTTGCACCGGCCGCTCGCTGCCCTGCCAGATAAAACTGCTGCGCAGGCTGTCATGGGCATCGACCGCCGCTTGCCAGGCCGCCTCGAAACGCCGTGGGTCGAGGCCTTCGATGTCCAGGCGCATCTGGTTGATGTACTGGCTGCTGCCCGCTTCGTACAGGCTGTGGAACAACATGCCCTGCTGCATCGGCGCCAGTGGGTAAAGGTCTTCCACCCCGCGCGCCGACAGCGCCAGGCCATCGAGTTGCGCTTGGGTCAGGCCGGCCAGGGGGAAGTCCGCCGGCGTCATGCCTTGGCTCGTCGGGTCGCAGCAATGGGCGATCAACAGCGCCAGCTCACGGGCGTACTCGTCGGCCAACCGCTGGATGGTCGCCGGCTCGAACTGTTGCGAACTGAACGTCCAGCCCAACCGCAGCGCACCATCGAACACCTGGCCGTTGAGCGTCAGCCAGTTGCCCAGGGTGGTCAGCGGGCTTTGCTCGTCGCCGGCGCTTTCGCTGGCCGGGCTGAACAAAGCGCCTTGGTCCTGATCGAAACTGCCGTCGAACTGGCCGAGGTAGTTGAAGGTGATGCGCGGCACCGGCAAGGCTTCCAGGGCCGCCCGACTGGCGTCGTCACCCAGGTAACGCAGCGCACCGAAGCCCACGCCTTTGTCGGGAATCGTCCGCAGCCCTTGCTTGATCGACTTGATCGAGTCCGCCAGTTCCACGGTCGGCGACAACCGCACCGGGAACAGGCTGGTGAACCACCCCACCGTGCGGGTCAGGTCGACGTTGGCGAACAGCTCTTCGCGGCCATGGCCTTCGAGCTGGAGCAACAGGCTGTCGTGGCCGGTCCAGCGGCAGATTACTCGGGCCAGGGCCGTGAGCAACAGGTCATTGACCTGGGTGCGATAGGCCGCTGGCGCCTCTTGCAGCAACTGCCGGGTCAAGTGCGCGTCCAGCCGTGTGTGAACGGTGACGGCCTCGCGGTTTTGCCCGATCGCCTCGGGATCGAGGCACGGCAGGTCGGTCGGTGCGTCGTGCAGTAACCCTTGCCAGTAGGCCAATTGCTGCTGCAGTTGCGCGCTGCGAGCGTGGGCTTGCAACTGCTCGGCAAAGGCCTTGACCGAGCTGGTCTTGGCCGGCAATTGCAGCGCTTGGCCGGCGAGCAACTGCTGGTAGGCGGTTTGCAGGTCGTCAAACAGGATCCGCCACGACACACCGTCCACCGCTAGGTGATGAACCACCAGCAACAGGCGCTGGCTGCCATCGGCCAAGGTCGCCAGGACGCCGCGCAACAGCGGCCCGGCGTCCAGGTCGAGGCTGCGCTGGGCCTGATTGGCGAGGGTTTCCAGCGCGCTGGCATCGGCCACGTCACGCTGCCACAGCAAACCGTTGTTCGCCCAAGCCTGTTGTTGCGCCGCCACCTCACGGTGCTCGGCGCGCCACCCTTCGGCGGTTTCACGGAAGGACAAACGCAAGGCGTCGTGGTGCAGCACCAACACCTGCAAGGCCTGCTCCACCACGGACGCTTGCAACGGGCTGGCCGGTTTCAGCAGCACCGACTGGTTGTAGTGGTGCCGCTCGGGAATCGCCTCGGCGAAAAACGCCTGCTGGATCGGCACCAGCTGCGTCGACCCCTCGCTCGGCGCCTGATCGATGGCAGGCGCCTGTCCACCGGTCTGGGCAACGCTCGCCAGCGTCTGCACGGTCTGGTGCTGGAACAAGTCCTTGGGGGTAAAGCGGATGCCCGTCTGACGGGCGCGGCTGACCACCTGGATGGAGACAATCGAATCGCCGCCCAGCTCAAAGAAGTTGTCGCTCAGGCCGACCCGCTCGACCTTGAGCACGTCCTGCCAGATCGCCGCGATTTGTTGCTCCAGCTCACTCCGTGGCGCCACGTAGGTCTGCTGGACCTGGCTGGCGTCGGCGGTCGGCAAGGCCTTGCGGTCGAGCTTGCCGTTGGCGGTCAGCGGCCATTGCTCGAGGAACAGCAGGTGCGTCGGCACCATGTAGTCCGGCAGCTCGGCCTTGAGCTGGGTCTTGATCTGCTCGCGCAGGCCGGCTTCGTCTTCGACAGATTGTGCCGCGATCACATAACCCACCAGTTGCTGGCCGCTCGGCCCTTCCTGGGCCAGCACCAACGCTTCGCGCACCGAATCCAGGGCGTTCAGGCGCGCTTCGATCTCGCCCAGTTCGATGCGGAAGCCACGGATTTTCACTTGATGGTCGATGCGACCGACGTACTCGATCACTCCATCGCTGCGGTACTGCGCCAGGTCGCCGGTGCGGTACAAGCGTGCGCCGCTGTCGCCGAACGGGTCGGGGATGAACCGCAATGCGGTGAGGTCGCCGCGATTTAGATAACCCCGGGCCAGGCCGGCACGACCGACGTACAACTCTCCGATGCAGCCTTTCGGCACCGGATTCAAATCGCCGTCCAGCAGGTACCACGACAGGTCGGCAATCGGCTCGCCAATCGGGCTGCTGGCGTCCTGTTCCAGGTCTGCCAGCGACAACGGACGGTAAGTCACGTGCACGGTGGTTTCGGTGATGCCGTACATGTTGATCAGTTGCGGCGCCGCATCGCCGAAACGCTCGAACCAGGGGCGCAGGGACTTGACGTCCAGCGCCTCGCCGCCGAACACCACGTAGCGCAAGGCATTGGCCCGGTCATCAGCGCAGGCTTCGTGCATCAATTGCTTGAACGCCGATGGCGTCTGGTTGAGCACCGTCACCCCAGCGTCGCACAGCAGTTCGTGGAACTGCTGTGCGGAACGGCTGATGTCGTATGGCACGATCAACAGCTCGCCACCGTGGAGCAGCGCGCCGAAGATTTCCCAGACCGAGAAGTCGAACGCATAGGAATGGAACAGGCTCCAGACATCCTCAGCACCGAAGTTGAACCACGGTTCGGTGGCCTCGAACAGGCGCAGCACGTTGTGGTGCGGCAGCAAGGTGCCTTTCGGGTTGCCGGTGGAACCGGAGGTGTAGATCACATAAGCGAGGTTTTCGGCGTCCATCGCCACCTGCGGATCGCTGTCGGCGAACGCACTGACATCGACGTCCAACAGCAGCGTCTGCACGCCATCCGGCACGGGCAAGTGATCGACCAGGACCGCTTGGGTCAGCAGCAGTTGAATGCCGCTGTCCTGCATCATGTAGGCCAAACGGTCCTGGGGATAAGTCGGGTCCAGCGGCACATAAGCACCACCGGCCTTGAGGATCGCCAGCAGGCCCACCAGCATGTCGAAACCACGCTCGACCGCCAGTCCCACCAGCACATCCGGGCCAACGCCGTGGGCAATCAACTGATGGGCGCGACGGTTGGCCTGGGCGTTGAGGGCGCCGTAGGTCAGGCTGCTTTCGTTGAAACGCAAAGCGATGGCATCAGGACGCAAGCGCGCCTGTTCGGCGATGCGTTGATGCAGGCAGGCCTCGCCGGGGAAGCTGCGCGGCGCTGGGTTCCATTGGCCGATGTGCTGCTGTTGCTCGGCGGCCGTCAGCAGTGGCAATTCACCAACGCGTTGCCGGGGATTGGCGACAATGCCGTGCAGCAGGTTCAGCCAGTGCTCGGCCATGCGTTGCACAGTGCTGGCGTCGAACAAGTCGGTGGCATAGGTCAGCGCCGCACCGAGTTCACCCTCGGCTTCCAGGGTGTCGAGGGTCAGATCGAACTGGGCGGTCTGGCTTTCCCATTCCTGGGCCTTGATCACCAGCCCGGGCAGCGCCGGCAGTGCCTGGCGTGCGACGCTCTGGTGGTTGTACAACACCTGGAACAACGGGCTGTGGCTCAGGTTGCGCTCAGGCCGCAGCGCCTCGACCAGTTGTTCGAACGGGAGGTCCTGATGAGCCTCGGCGCCGATGGCCGCCTGTTTGACCTGGGCCAGCAACGCGCTGAAACGCTGCTGCGGATCGACCTCGGCCTTGAGCACCTGGGTGTTGACGAAGAAGCCGATCAGGCCTTCGGTTTCCACCCGGTTGCGGTTGGCGATGGGCACGCCGACACGGATGTTCGACTGGCCGCTGTAGCGATGCAGCAAGGCCTGGAACGAAGCCAGCAAGACCATGAACAACGTGCTGCCTTCGCGCTGGGCCAGTTGTCGCAACTGTTGGCCCAGGACCGGCGGCAGGTCGATAGCCAGGCGGGCGCCGGAAAAGCTCTGCCGGGTCGGGCGCGGCCGGTCGGTGGGCAGCGCCAGCAACGGCTGCTCGCCCCCCAGCACCTCGGTCCAGTACGCCAGTTGCCGTTCCCGTTCGCCGGCCTCCATCCACTGCCGTTGCCACACCGCGTAATCGGCATACTGGATCGGCAGCTCGGCCAATGCCAAGGGCTCGCCCTGGCTGCACGCGGCATAACCTTGTATCAGCTCCTGCACCAGCAATTGCATCGACCAGCCATCAGAGACGATGTGGTGCTGGGTCAGCACCAGCACATGCTCATCGGCCGCCACCCGCAACAGGCCAACCCGCAGCAGAGGACCGTTTTGCAGATCGAATGGCTCGGCGATCTGCTGGCGGACGAAGGCCTGGATCTGTTCGTTGCCACCGTCGAGAATCTGCGGGATCACCACCGGGTTCATCTGCCCATGAATGACTTGGAACGCCTGCTCATCGACCTGGACGAAGGTGGTGCGCAGGCTCTCGTGGCGCTGCACCAGGGCGGCGAAACTCTGTTGCAAGGCCTCCAGGTCCAGGTCGCCCTGAATCCGCAGCGCCGCCGGAATGTGGTACGCCGCGCTGTGGGGCTCCATCTGCCAGAGGAACCACTGGCGTTGCTGGGCGTAGGACAGCGGCAGCGACGCCTGGTCCCGGGCAAGCCGCGGGATGCTCGCCGGCCGCGCCACGTCGCTTTCCACCAGCGCGGCCACACAGGCCTCCAGGCTGGCGCTCTCGAACAACTGGCGCAGTTGCAGGTTCAGGCCGAGGGCCTGGCGAATGCGCGAGACCATCTGTGTCGCCAGCAGCGAATGGCCGCCCAGCTCGAAGAAGTTGTCGCTCAAGCCGACCCGCTCGACCTTGAGCACGTCCTGCCAGATCGCCGCGATCTGTTGCTCCCGTTCACTTCGCGGTGCGACGTAGGCCTGCTGGATCTGGCTGGCGTCGGCGCCCGGCAAGGCCTTGCGGTCGAGCTTGCCGTTGGCGGTCAGCGGCCATTGTTCGAGGAACAGCAGGTGCGTTGGCACCATGTAGTCCGGCAGCTCGGCCTTGAGCTGGGTCTTGATCTGCTCGCGCAGGCCGGCTTCGTCTTCGACAGATTGTGCCGCGATCACATAACCCACCAGTTGCTGGCCGCTCGGCCCTTCCTGGGCCAACACCAACGCTTCGCGCACCGAGTCCAGGGCGTTCAGGCGCGCTTCGATCTCGCCCAGTTCGATGCGGAAGCCACGGATTTTCACTTGATGGTCGATGCGACCGACGTACTCGATCACTCCATCGCTGCGGTACTGCGCCAGGTCGCCGGTGCGGTACAAACGTGCACCGCTGTCGCCGAACGGGTCGGGGATGAACCGCAATGCGGTGAGGTCGCCGCGATTTAGATAACCCCGGGCCAGGCCGGCACGACCGACGTACAACTCTCCGATGCAGCCTTTGGGCACCGGGTTGAGATCGCCGTCCAGCAGGTACCACGACAGGTCGGCAATCGGCTCGCCAATCGGGCTGCTGGCGTCCTGTTCCAGGTCTGCCAGCGACAGCGGACGGTAAGTCACGTGCACGGTGGTTTCGGTGATGCCGTACATGTTGATCAGTTGCGGTGCCGCATCGCCGAAACGCTCGAACCAGGGGCGCAGGGACTTGACGTCCAGCGCCTCGCCGCCGAACACCACGTAGCGCAAGGCATTGCTTCGCGAGTCGGCGCAAGCCTCGTGCATCAATTGCTTGAACGCCGATGGCGTCTGGTTGAGCACCGTCACCCCGGCGTCGCACAGCAACTCGTGGAACTGCTGCGGGGAGCGGCTGGTGTCGTACGGCACGATCAGCAACTCGCCGCCGTGGAGCAGTGCACCAAAGATTTCCCAGACCGAGAAGTCGAACGCGTAGGAATGGAACAGGCTCCAGACATCCGCCGCGCCGAAGTTGAACCATGGCGCGGTGGCCTCGAACAGGCGCAGCACGTTGTGATGCGGCAGCAAGGTGCCCTTGGGGTTACCGGTGGAACCGGAGGTGTAGATCACATAAGCGAGGTTTTCGGCGTCCATCGTCACCAATGGATCGCTGTCGGCGAATGCACTGACGTCGGCGCCCAGCAGCAGCGTTTGCACGCCGTCCGGCACCGGCAATTGATCAATCAGGGACGCTTGGGTCAGCAGCAAACCGATGCCACTGTCCTGCATCATGTAGGCCAGACGATCCTGGGGATAAGTCGGGTCCAGCGGCACATAAGCACCACCGGCCTTGAGGATCGCCAGCAGGCCCACCAGCATGTCGAAACCACGCTCGACCGCCAGTCCCACCAGTACATCCGGGCCAACGCCGTGGGCGATCAACTGATGGGCGCGACGGTTGGCCTGGGCGTTGAGCTCGCCGTAAGTCAGGCTGCTTTCGTTGAAACGCAAAGCAGTGGCATCAGGACGCAAACGCGCCTGTTCAGCGATGCGTTGATGCAGGCAGGCCTCGCCGGGGAAGCTGCGCGGCGCCGGGTTCCATTGGGCGATGTGTTGCTGTTGCTCGGCGGCCGTCAGCAGTGGCAATTCACCAACGCGTTGCCGGGGGTTGGCGACAATGCCGTGCAGCAGGTTCTGCCAATGCTCGGCCATGCGTTGCACAGTACTGGCGTCGAACAGGTCGGTGGCGTAGCTCAGGGATGCGGCCAGCTCACCGTCGGTCTCGTGGGTGTCGAGGGTCAAGTCGAATTGGGCGGTGTGGGAACGCCAGTCGAGGCTCTCGACCTGCAACCCTGGCAATTGCAGGGCCTGGGCCGCGCCGCCGCTCTGGTGGTTGAACATCACCTGAAACAGCGGGCTGTGGCTCGCCTGTCGCTGCGGTGCCAGGGCCTGCACCAACTGCTCGAACGGCAGGTCCTGATGGGCTTGCGCCCCCAGCGAGGCTTGCTTGACCTGCGCCAGCAATTGCGCGAAAGGCAAATCGCCTCGCACCTGGGCATTGAGCACCTGGGTGTTGACGAAAAAGCCGATCAGGCCTTCGGTTTCCGGGCGATTGCGGTTGGCGACCGGCACGCCGACGCGGATGTCCGACTGGCCGCTGTAGCGGTGCAACAAGGCCTGGAACGACGCCAGCAAGACCATGAACAACGTCGAGGCTTCGCGCTGGGCCAGGTGCTTCAGGCCCTGGGTCAGCCCGGCGTCGAAGCGCAGGTCCAGGCGTGCGCCGCGATGGCTTTGCAGTGCCGGGCGCGGGCGGTCCGTTGGCAACGGCAGGACTTCGCCGCCATCGCCCAGCCGTTCGGTCCAGTAGGCCAGTTGCCGCTCCAGCTCACCGGCCTCCATCCATTTGCGCTGCCAGATCGCATAGTCGGCGTACTGGATCGGCAAGGGTGCCAGGGTCGGTGCCTGACCGCTGCGGTGGGCGGCGTAGAGTTGGACCAGGTCGTTGACCATGATCCGTGCGGAGGCGCCATCGCAAATGATGTGGTGCTGGGTCAGCACCAGCACATGGTCGTCGGCAGCCAATTGCAGCAGCTTGACCCGCAGCAACGGTCCTTGCTGCAGGTCGAACAACCCGCAGATTTCGTCGTCGATCAGGGTTTTGAGCGCGGCCTCATCCACTGCTTCCGGCTCGATCGCCAGGCTCAAACGCGCCTGCACCACCTGTTGGGGTCCTTGCGGACTGTCGACGAACACCGTGCGCAGCACATCGTGACGGGCCAGTAAGGCGTCGAAACTGCGTTGCAGCGCCGGCAGGTCGAGGGCGCCGCGCAGGCGTAGCGCCGTGGGCACGTGGTAGGCAGCGCTGTGGCGGTCCAGTTGCCAGAGAAACCACTGGCGCTCCTGGGCGTAGGACAGGTCCAGGGTTTCGAATTCGTCGCGCATCGCCGGGATCGGCAATGCCGCCAGGCTCATGTTTTTGCTGTGCAGCTTGTGCAGGAACGCTTGCCGTTGGGCGAGCGGTAAACGGATGAATCGCTGAACCAGAGACAGGTTATCGAGCTGAGTCATTCAAAGGGTCTCCAGGTCTGCCAGGAAATCATGCATCTCACTCAGGTCGGCGCTGGAGTGAGGGGTCAGGTGGGCCGCCAGTTGTGCGGCGTAGTCGGCCAGGGACGTGGTGCTGAACAGCAAGTCCAGGGGCACCGCGGCGCCTTGCTGCATTTGCAGGCGCGCCGTTGCTTGCGTCGCCAGCAGGGAATGCCCACCCAGTTCAAAGAAGTTGTCGTCGCGCCCTACCCGTTCGAGCTTGAGCACGTCTTGCCAGATGTCGGCGATGCCCTGTTCGAGCGCGCCTTGTGGCGCCACGTAGGCACGCAGCAGTTGCTGGGCGTCCGGCAGTGGCAGGGCCTTGCGGTCGAGCTTGCCGTTGGGGGTCAGCGGCAAGCGTTCGAGCAACAGCCAGTGCGCCGGCATCATGTAGTCGGGCAGTAACGGTGCGAGCTGCGCCTTGAGGGCTTCGCGCAAGGCCGCAGGTTCGGCAGTCTCTGGATGGGCGGCAATCAGGTAGGCCACCAACTGCAGGCCACCCGGCCCTTGCTGGGGCACCACCACGGCTTCGCGGATCGCTTCCTGGGCCAGCAGGCAGGCTTCGATTTCCCCCAGTTCGATGCGGAAGCCGCGGATCTTCACTTGATGGTCGACCCGGCCGATGTACTCGATCACGCCGTCGCCACGCTGGCGCGCCAGGTCACCGGTGCGGTACACCCGCGCGCCGTTGCCGAACGGGTCCGGCAGGAAGCGCTCGGCGGTGAGCGCCGCACGGTCGTGGTAACCCCGGGCCAGGCCGTCACCGCCAATCAGCAGTTCGCCGATCAGCCCGACCGGGTTCGGCGCGAAGTGATCGCCGACGATGTACAGCGACGTGTTGGCAATCGGCCGGCCGAGGTACGGCACGCGTTGCTCTTCAGTCAAGCGGTAGGCCGCCGACCAGATGGTGGTTTCAGTCGGGCCATACAGGTTCCAGACCTCGCCAGCGACATCGAGCAGCCGCTCGGCCAGGTCCTCGGCCAACGCCTCGCCACCGCACAGGCACTTGCGCCCGGCCAGCACGCCAGACGCCGGGTGGTCGAGCAACATGCGCCAGGTCGAAGGCGTGGCCTGGACCACGCTGACCTGTTGCCGGTCGATGGTCTTGAGCAACGCCTCGGGGTCGTGGGCGCTCTGCTTGTCCACCAGCACCACGCAGGCACCGCTCAACAGCGCGCCGTACAGTTCCAGGCCGAAGATATCGAACGAGAACGTGGTCAGCGACAGCACTCGATCACTGGCGGCGATGCCCGGTTCACGGGCCATGCTGGCGACGAAATTCACCAGCGCCCCATGACGCACCATCACGCCCTTGGGCTTGCCGGTGGAACCGGAGGTGTAGATGGCGTAGGCCAGGTGCTCCGCGGCCAGGCGCGTCGCCGGCGCCTCGCAGGCATCACCGTCGAGCCAGACACCCTCCTGATCCAACACCAATGTCTTAACGCCAACACCGGCCCCTGTGGGAGCGAGCTGGCTCGCGATGGCGTCGGCACCCTCGACATCATCATTGACTGAACCACCGCTATCGCGAGCCAGCTCGCTCCCACCGGATAGCGGTAGCTGGTTGAGCTGCGAACGTTGAGTCAGCAGCAGTTCGATGCCGCTGTCTTCGATCATGTGCGCCAGGCGGTCCTGGGGGAACGCCGGGTCCAGTGGCAGGTAGGCACCACCGGCCTTGAGGATCGCCAGCAAGGCGACAATCATCTCCACGCCGCGCTCCAGCGCGACACCGACCAATTGATCGGGCCCCACGCCCTGTTCGATCAAGCGATGGGCCAGGCGGTTGGCCCGGACATTGAGTTCGGCGTAGCTCAGCGCCTGCTCGGCGAACACCAGCGCCGTGGCATCCGGCGTTTGGCGGGCCTGTGCCTCGAACAATTGATGGACGCAACGCGCCTGTGGATAACTGGCTGCGGTGGCGTTCCAGCCTTGCACGTGCTGGCGGGTTTCGCGCTCGTCGAGCAAGCTCAGCTCGCCCAGAGGCCGTTGCCCGGCGTCGGTCATTTGCAGCAGCAAGCGCTGCAGATGCATCCCGATCTGCTCGACCGAGGCCTGAGCAAAACTCGCGCACTGGTAGCTGAACTGCACCGCCAGCTCGGCACCGAGGCTGACCAACAGGGTCAGCGGGTAGTTGGTCTGCTCCAGGTTATCCACGGCACCGAAACGCAAGCCTTCAGGCGCACCCTTCGCCAAGGCTTCGGAAATCGGGTAGTTCTCGAACACCAGGATGTTGTCGAACAAGGCTTCGCCGCCCAGGCCGGCCCAGCGCTGGATGTCGAACAGCGCCGTGTGCTCGAACTCGCGCAAGGCCAGGTTCTGCGCCTGGACGCTGTGCAGCCAGTCGCCCAGGCTCTGTTCCGGACGCGGGCTGGCGATGACCGGCAAGGTGTTGATGAACAGGCCGATCTGGCCCTCGACGCCCACCAGGTCCCCTGGCCGTCCCGCCACCGTCGCGCCGAACGCCACGCTGGCCTTGCCGGTGTAGCGCTGCAACAGCAACAGCCAGGCCGCTTGCACCAAGGTGTTGACGGTGACTTTGGATTCCCGGGCGAACTCGGCCAGGCATTGGGTCTGCAGCGCATCCAGCTGTACGCGGTGATGGCCGTACAGCTTCGCCGAGACGTCCTGCGCCGGGCGCGCAAACACCTGGGCCAGGCGCACCGGCTCGTCCAGCGTGCGCAACTGTTGCGTCCAGAACCCTTCGCCGAGGCTCGCGTCCTGGCGTTGCAGCCAGGCGATGTAGTCGCGATAACGGCCAGTTGGGCGGGCCACGCTGTCGCGGCGATAGTGTTGCAACACTTCGCCGAGCAACTGCGCGCTGCTCCAGCCGTCCATCAGGATGTGATGGTTGGTGTAGATCAGGTGATGGCGTTCCGTGCCGGTGCGCACCAGCACCAGGCGCATCAACGGCGCCAGGGTCAGGTCCACACCTTGAGCCCGTTCTTCATCGGCCAGGGTTTGCAAGGCGCCATCGATGTCCGTCCGCCCATTCCAATCGAGCACACGGAACGGCACCTCGACCTGCCGCTGGACGATTTGCACCGGCTGCGCCAGGTCGCCCTGCCAGAAGAACCCGGTGCGCAGAATGTCATGGGCATCGACCACCGCCTGCCAGGCGGCGCGGAAACGCTGCGGGTCGACCCCCTCGACGTCGAGGCGCATCTGGTTGATGTAGTCGCCACTGCCGTGCCCGAGCAAGGAGTGAAACAGCATGCCCTGCTGCATCGGCGACAATGGGTAGATGTCGTCGACGGCCTGGGGTTGGCGCACCAGGGTGTCCAATTGCGCCTGGGACAGCCGCGCCAACGGGAAGTCCGACGGCGTCACGCCACGGTGCTGGCTGTCGCAGCAATGACGGATCAGCGCGGTGAGTTCTTCCAGGTAGTCGTCGGCCAGTCGTTGAATGGTCGACGCCTGGAACAGGTCGCCGCTGAAGGTCCAGCTCAAATCCAACGCGCCGCCGAAGACTTTGCCGTCCAGCGCCAGCGGACTGCCCAGCGGGCCCTGCATGTTCAACTCTTCACCGCCATGCTCGTCGGTGGGCACGAACAGGGCATCGTCAGCCGCCGCGAAATTGCCGTCGAACTGGCCGAGATAGTTGAAGGTCAGTTGCGGCGTCGGCAAGGCCTGCAACGCTTGCCGCGCAGGTGCATCGCCCAGGTGCGCCAAGGCACCGAAACCGATGCCCTTGTGGGGGATGGCGCGCAGTTGCTCCTTGATCTGCTTCAGCGAAGCAGCGAGGTCGGCAGCGGGTGTCAAACGGGCCGGGAACAGGCTGGTGAACCAGCCGACCGTGCGGGTCAGGTCGATGTGCTCGAACAGTTCTTCACGGCCGTGGCCTTCGAGTTGCACTAACACACTGTCAGCGCCAGTCCAGCGCACCATCACCCGCGCCAGGGCGGTGAGCAGCAGGTCATTGACCTGGGTGCGATAGGCCGCCGGGGCTTGCTGCAGCAATTGCCGGGTGAGGTTTTTGTCCAGGGCCGTGCGAATCGTCACGGCTTGGCCATGTTGCTGCCCGCCTTGGGGGTTATCCCACGGCAACGCCGTGGAAGCGCCTTGCAACTGCTGCTGCCAGAAACCCAGCTCGGTCTGCAAGGATGCGCTGCTGGCGTAGCCCTGCAACGCTTCGGCCCAGGCCTTGATCGCGCTGGTCTTGGCCGGCAGTTGCACGGTCGTTCCCACGAGCGCCTGCCGATAAGCCGTTTGCAGGTCTTCGACGAGAATCCGCCAGGACACCCCGTCGACCACCAGGTGATGCACGATCAGCAACAAACGCTGGCTGCCATCGGCGAGGTTCGCCAGCACCGCGCGGATCAGCGAGCCGCCGTCCAGTTGCAGGCTGCGCTGGGCCTGATTGCCCAGCGTTTCCAACTCGGCGAGATCGGCGACGTCGGCTTGCCAGACAATCCCGTCGGCCATCCCGTCACGGTAGCGCGCCGTCCAGCCTTCGGCCTGCTCGATGAACGCCAGGCGCAGGCTGTCGTGGTGCACCACCAACGCACCCAAGGCCTGCTCCAGCGCCCGAGCCTCCAACGCCTGGGTCGGCTTGAGCATCACCGACTGGTTCCAGTGATGACGGTCGGGAATCGCCTGGGCGAAGAACCACTGGTGAATCGGCAGCAGCGCCGTTTCGCCGGTGGCCGGACGTTGGTCGATGGCTTGCAGCGGTGCGCCCTTCTGCGCCACCGCCGCCAGCGCCTCGATGGTCTGGTGCTGGAACAAGTCCTTGGGCGTGAAATGAATGCCGGCCTGGCGCGCGCGGCTGACCACCTGGATCGAGACGATGGAGTCGCCGCCCAGTTCGAAGAAGTTGTCCCGCAGGCCCACTTGCGCGAGCTTGAGCACGTCCTGCCAGATCGACACCAGTTGCTGTTCCAGCGCGCTGCGCGGGGCCACGTAGGTCTGCTGCAATTGGCTGACGTCGGGCTTGGGCAGGTTCTTGCGGTCGAGCTTGCCGTTGGGGGTCAACGGCAGACGGTCGAGCCGCAGCAGATAGGCCGGAACCATGTGCGCCGGCAAGGTTGCCTTGAGCTGGTCACGCAGGTGCTCGGCGAAATCTTCCGGCACCGGTTCATCGGCCACCACGTAGGCGACCAGGCGCTTGCCACTGCCGGCGGTGCCTTCCTGGGCCACCACCACCGCTTCGCGCACGCCGTCGAGGGCTTGCAGGCTGGCTTCGACCTCACCCAGCTCGATGCGGAAGCCGCGGATCTTCACCTGGTTGTCGATGCGGTCCAGGTAATCGAAGGTGCCATCGGCCCGTTGGCGCACCAGGTCGCCGGTGCGGTAGAGCAAGCCGCCGCTGCGGCTGAACGGGTCGGCGACAAAGCGCTCGGCCGTCAGGCCCGGACGGTTCAGGTAACCCCGCGCCAGCCCGGTGCCACCCAGGTACAGCTCACCGGCCATGCCTTGGGGCAGCAGGTTCAAGTCGGCGTCGAGCACGTAGGCACTGCGGTCGCCGATGCGGCTGCCGATGGGCGCATAAGCGGCGCCACACGCCACGTCGCGGCCGGCCTTCCAGATCAGCGGGGTGACCACGGTTTCGGTCGGGCCGTAGCCGTTGATGATGAAGTCCGGATCGAGGGCGCGCTTGACCCGTTCGAAACTGGCGTTGGGCACCGCATCGCCGCCGAAGCAGTAGATGCGCACCTTCGGTGGGTTGCCCTCGCGTTCGGCGTGCTCGGCCAGTTGTTGCAGGTACACCGGCGGGAATGCCACCACGGTCACGCCGTGCTCGCCCATGGCGTTGTAGGTCTGTTCCGGGGTCCACAGGCTGTCGTCGCGAATCAGCAGCGAGGCGCCGTGGGTCAGGCTGGTGAGCCAGCGTTCGTGGGCACCGTCGAAGGCGAAGGACATGAAGTGGAATTCGCAATCGCTGTCGCGCATCTCGTAGCGCTCACCGATGGCCTGGCAGTGCATCGCCAGTGGACCATGGGCCACGCTCACACCTTTGGGGTTGCCGGTGGAACCGGAGGTGTAGATCACGTAGGCCAGGTTCTGCGGATCGATACGTACGGTGGGGTCGTTCGTTGGTTGCAGGTTCAGGTCCAGGCGATCGAGTTCCAGCACCTGGGCGGCACCCTCCAGAGGCAACTGCGCCGACACCCGGGAGTCGGTGAGCAACAACGCCAGCCCCGAATCCTCGATCAGATACGCCAGGCGCTCCCGTGGGTAGCTGGTGTCCAGCGGCACATAGGCCGCGCCGGCCTTGAGCACCGCCAGCAACGCGACGATTACTTCTTCGCTGCGCGGCAGGGCCACGCCAACGCGGGTTTCCGGGGCCACGCCACGGGCAATCAAGGCGTGGGCCAACTGGTTGGCGCGCCGGTCGATGTCGCCATAGCTGAACCGCTGGCCGTCGAAGATCACCGCCGTCGCCTGGGGTTTTTGCGCCGCCAGATGGGCGATGCGCTGATGCACGGCGATGTCGGTTGGGTACGGCTGCGGATGATTGGCAGCCTGTTGCCGGGCCTGCTCCTCGGCGCTGACCAGGGCGATTTGCCCGAGGGTGCGCGCCGCCGACTCGGCGAAGCGTTCCAACAGCTGCAACAGCTGCGCGCTGATGCCTTCGATGGCCGCCGGACTGAAATGCGCCCGGTCGAAACTGTAGTGCAGCGCCAGGGTCTGGCCGAGGGTCACGGCCACGCTCAACGGGTAATGGGTTTGCTCCAGATGGGTGACTTCACCAAACACCGCGCCCTGCCCGGCGCCTTCTGCCAGGGCCTGGGCAATCGGGTAATTTTCGAACACCAGGATGTTATCGAACAGCGCCTCGCCGCCCTGCCCGGCCCAGCGCTGGATGTCCGCCAACGGCGTGTGCTCGAATTCCCGCAAACTGAGGTTCTGCGCCTGCACGGCTTGCAGCCAGGCACCGACCGACTGGTCCGGCCGTGGCGCGGCGATCACCGGCAAGGTGTTGATGAACAGGCCGACCTGTTGCTCGATGCCCGGCAGATCCGACGGACGCCCGGCCACGGTGGCACCGAAGGCGACGCTGTCATGGCCGGTGTAGCGTTGCAGCAACAACAGCCACGCCGCTTGCACCAGGGTGTTGAGGGTGACTTTCTGTTGGCGGGCGAACTGTTCCAGGGCCTGGGTGCGGGTCGCGTCCAGGGTCTGGAAGTGATCGCCATGGCCGCTGTGGATTTCGCTGGCGGACATGACGCGCGCCAACCGCGTTGGTTCTTGCAAGGTTGCCAACTGACCGGTCCAGAACGTCTCGCTCAGTTGAGCGTCCTGGCGTTGCAGCCAGGCGATGTAGTCGCGATAACGCCCGATATTGGCCTTGGGCAGGCGACCGCTGTAGCGCTGCAACACTTCGCCCAGCAGTTGAGCGTTGCTCCAGCCGTCCATCAGGATGTGGTGGTGGGTGTAGATCAGGTGCCAGCGCTCGGCCTCGGTCTGCACCAGCACCAGGCGCAGCAACGGCGCCTGGGCCAGGTCGAAGCCCTGACGGCGCTCGGCGTCGGCGCGCTCATTCAGGGCCTCGGCGAGGTGATCGCGCCCGCGCCAATCGAGGACCGTGAATGGCAACTCGACCTGGCGATGAACGATCTGCAACGGCTGCTCCAGGTCACCCTGCCAGACAAAGCCGCTGCGCAAACTATCGTGGGCATCGAGGGTGGCCTGCCAGGCGTCGGCGAAACGCTGCGCATCGATGCCCTGGACATCCACGCGCAACTGGTTGATGTACTCCCCCGCCGCCTGCTCGTACAAGGTGTGGAACAGCAAGCCCTGCTGCATTGGCGACAGTGGATAGAGGTCGTCCAACTGCTCGGCGACCACCGGCAGGCTGTCGAGTTGCGCCTGACTGATGCGTGCCAAGGGGAAATCCGATGGCGTGGCTTGTGGCGTTTCCAGCGCGCAACAATGTTCGATCAACGCCCTCAGCTCGGCGAGGTAGTCAGCGGCCAGTGTCTCGATGGTCTGCTGCTTGAACATCCGCTCGCTGAACCCCCAGTTCAGGGACAGCTCGCCGCCGTAGACCTGGCCTTCCACCGTCAACCAGTTCGCCAGCGGCGCCCGGGCATGTTGCGCCGCGCCACTGCCTTCGCTGGAAGGTACGAACAGCGCGCCGTCGTCGAACTGCCGGTCGAACTGGCCCAGGTAGTTGAAGGTGATGCGCGGCGCCGCCAAGGCCGCCAGTTCGGCACGCACCGCCGGTTCGCCCAGGTAGCGCAGCACGCCATAGCCCAGGCCCTTGTCCGGTACGGCGCGCAGTTGCTCCTTGATGGTCTTGATCGAGTCATTCAACGCCGGCGCCGGGCTGAGGCTGATCGGGAACAGGCTGGTGAACCAACCGACGGTGCGGGTCAGGTCAACGCCCTCGAACAGGTCCTCACGGCCATGGCCTTCGAGCTGGATCAGTGTGCTGTCCTGGCCGGTCCAACGGCACACCGTACGGGCCAGGGCCGTGAGCAGCAGGTCATTGACCTGGGTGCGGTAGGCCTTGGGCGCCTGTTGCAGCAGTTGGCGGGTCTGTTCGGCGTCCAGCCGCACTTGCACCTTGCGCTCGTCACAGGCCAGCAGCAGGCGCTCGGGGTAATCGCACGGCAAGCCGTTGCCGGCCGGGGCATGGCCCTGGGCGCGCCAGTAATCGAGGCTGTCCATGAAGCCATTGAGGTGCCCGTGCAGGTGCGCGGCCCATTGTCCATACGCGCTGGTCTTGGCCGGCACCTGGATCGGCTGGCCGGCCTGCAATTGGCGGTAGAACTGTTGCAGATCGTCCAGCAGCACGCGCCACGAAACCCCGTCCACCACCAGGTGATGGATCGCCAGCAACAGGCGCTGGCTACCATCGGCCATGTCCACCAGCAAGGCTCGCAACAGCGGCCCATCGTCCAGGTCGAGGCTGCGCTGGGCGTCGTCGCACAGGGCGTTGAGCTGTTCGACCGACGTCGCCTGTCGCTGCCACAACACACTGGCCGCCGACGGCTCGGCATAGGCTTGCTGCCAGTGACCGTTCACCTGGGTAAAGCGCAGGCGCAGGCTGTCATGGTGCTCGACCAAACGGGCCAGGGTCGATTCCAATGCCACGACGTCAAGGGGCTCGTCGGGCACCAGCAACAGCGACTGGTTCCAATGCTGGCGCTCGGGAATGTCGCGCTCGAAGAACCACTGCTGCACCGGCGTCAACGGCACCGCGCCGCGCGCCAGGCCTTGATCGACCGAATGGCTGTCGCCCTGGCGCGCTACGAGCGCCAGGCTGCGCAGGGTCTGGTATTGGAACAGGGCTTTGGGATTGAGCACGATCCCGGCCTGCCGCGCACGGCTGACCACTTGCATGGAGACGATGGAGTCACCGCCCAACTCGAAGAAGTTGTCTTCCAGGCCGATGCTGTCGAGGTTCAGCACGTCCTGCCAGATCGCCGCCAGGGCTTTTTCCATTGGGCTGTGGGGCGCGACGAATTCGCGCTGCTGCTCACTGCCGTCAATGGCCGGCAAGGCCTTGCGGTCGAGTTTGCCATTGGGGGTCAGCGGCAGTTGTGGAAGGAACACCAGGTAGGCCGGCACCATGTAGTCCGGCAAGTGTTCACGCAAGGCGGCCTTGAGGGTTTCGCGCACTTGCACCTGGGCGTCGGCTTCGGTCAGCACCGCGGCCTCGCTCGGGACGATGAAGGCCACCAGTTGCTGGCCGTGCTCGCCGTCCTGGGCCAGCACCGCCAATTCGCGCACCTGGGGTTGTTGCAGCAGGCGCGCTTCGATCTCCCCCAGCTCGATACGGAAGCCACGGACCTTGACCTGATGGTCGATGCGACCGACGTACTGCAAGGTGCCGTCGGCCTGGTAACGGGTCAGGTCGCCGGTGCGGTACAGGCGTTCGCCGTGGGTGGAAAACGGGTTGGGCACGTATTTCTCGGCGGTCATCGCGGCACGGCCGAGGTAGCCACGGGTGATGCCCGCGCCGCTCAGGTACAACTCCGCCGAGACGCCTTGGGGCACCGGTTGCAGGTCGGCGTCCAACAGGTAGCTGGCGGTGTGCTTGAGGGGGCGGCCGATGTTCGCCGTGCCGCCGGCGGTGCGGCGGGTCCAGGTGGAATAGGTGGTGTCTTCCGAGGGGCCGTAAAGATCGTAGACCTGTTCAACGCCACCCACCTGTGGGAGCGAGCTTGCTCGCGATGGCGTCCCGTCAGTTGGCCCATGGGGGGCTGACCCACCGCTATCGCGAGCAAGCTCGCTCCCACCGTACAGGGCGTCTACCAAACTTTGTTTCAAGGGCTCACCGGCCAGGTTGATGATGCGCACGCTGGCCGGGATTTCACCGCTGCGCTGTAACGCGGCAATCGCCGAAGGCACGGTGTTGATCAGCCGCACCTGGTCCCGGGCCGGCAGTTGCGGCAACTCGAGGGCATTGCGGGCGATGATCAGCGAGCCGCCGTTGGCCAGGGTCACGAACAGTTCCCACACCGACAAATCGAAGCACACCGACGTGGAGGCGAGTACGCCCTGGATGTCGTCGCGGCTGTAGACCGATTGGGACCAGTCGATCAGCGCCAGCACGTTGCGATGGGCAATCGCCACGCCCTTGGGTTGACCGGTGGAGCCGGAGGTATAGATCACATAGGCGAGGTTGTCTGGCGTGACGTGGGTAATCGGTGCACGGAGTGGGTACTGCCCCAGCTCGATCCGATCCAGCATCAGCACGGCGGTTTCGGCCGGTACGCTCAGCGTCGCCGCCACCGCCTGCTCGGTCAGCAAGACCCGGGCGCGGCTGTCGTCGAGCATGTAGGCCACGCGCTCGGCCGGGTAGTCCGGGTCCAGCGGCACGTAGGCGCCGCCAGCCTTGAGCACCGCCAGCAAGGCGATCAGCAGGTGTTCGGAACGTGGCATCGCCACGCCCACGCGCACTTCCGGGCCCACGCCCAATTCGATGAGCTTGTGGGCCAGGCGATTGGCGCGGCCGTCGAGTTCGCTGTAGGTCAGTCGGGTGTTGGCGAAGGTGACGGCCAGGGCATCCGGCGTGGCCTGGGCCTGGCGAGCGATCAGTTGGTGAATGCACAGCATCTGGTCGAACGGCGCGTCCACCGGGTTCCAGTCATGGATCAGGCGCTGGTACTCATCGGCTTCGAGCAACGGCAACTCACCGACGCGTGCATGGCTGTCGGCAACCATGCCGTGCAGCAGCCGCGTCCAGTGCCGGGCCATGCGCTCGACCGTAGTGGCGTCGAACAGATCGTTGGCGTAGGTCAGCGCCGCGTGCAGCTTGCCGGCCTTTTCCCAGGTGTCGAGGGTCAGGTCGAACTGGGTGGTGCGGCTCTGCCATTCCAGCATCGACAACTCCAGCCCCGACGCGGTGCGAATGCTGGCGATGTCGGCCACGTGCGGCTGGTGGTTGTACATCACCTGAAACAGCGGCGTGTGGCTGAGGCTGCGCTCCAGTTTCAGGGCTTCCACCAAGCGTTCGAACGGCAAATCCTGATGGGCCTGGGCACCGAGGGCGGCTTCCTTGACCGTGCGCAGCAGCTCATCGACACGGGTCTGGCCGCCGAGCTTGGTGCGCAATACCTGGGTGTTGACGAAGAAACCGATCAACCCTTCGGTTTCGGCGCGGTTGCGGTTGGCGATGGGCACGCCGACACGGATATCGGTGTGGCCGGTGTAGCGATGCAGCAGCACATTGAAGGCGCCGAGCAGGAGCATGAACAGGGTGATGTTGTGCCGCTGGGCGGTGGTGCGCAGTTGCTCGGCCAGTGCCGGCTCCACGGCGAATTCAAAGCGCGTGCCGCGATAGCTGGGCATCGCCGGGCGTGGGTGATCGATGGGCAATTCCAGCACGGGGTGTTCGTCGCCCAACTGCGCCTGCCAATAGTCGAGTTGACGCGCCTGTTCGCCAGCTTCCAGCCAGCGGCGTTGCCACAGGGCGTAGTCGCTGTACTGGATCGGCAAATCGGCCAGTTGCGGCGCCACGCCCGCTTCATGGGCGTCGTAGCAGCGGATGAACTCGTCGATCAGCACGTTCATCGACCAGCCATCGGAGACGATGTGGTGCAAGGTCAGCAGCAGCACATGCTCGCGTTCATCGAGCGTGAGCAATTCGACCCGCAGCAACGGGCCGCTGGACAGGTCGAAAGGCTGCATCGATTGTGCTTCGGCGGCCTGGCGCACCGCCTGCTCGCGCTCGGCGGTCGGCAAGGCGCTGAAATCCTGGCGCCCGATCTCCAGCGCGGCATTGGAGGGTACTTGCAGCAGGCTGTCGTCGGCCTGGCGCTGGAACACCGTGCGCAGGGTTTCATGGCGGGCCACCAGGCTGGCGAAGGCTTGCTCCAGCGCCGGCAGGCTCAACGCGCCCTTGAGCCGCACTGCACCCGGCAGATTGTAGGCGCCGCTGCCCGGCTCCAGCTGCCAGAGAAACCACATGCGCTGCTGGGCATAGGACAACGCCTGGCGATCCTCGGCCTCGACGCCCCAGGGAATGGGAAAACCGCTGAACTCCACGCCCTCCTTGTCCAACGCGGCCAGGAACATCCGGCGCTTTTCCAGGGGCAACCCGATAAACCGGCGAGCAAGTTTCAAGGCGTCTTCAGCATTCATTTCTGGGGTATCCGGAATCAGTGGGCACAAGGCACAAAGGCAAGTCGTCCCTATGAAACGAATGCAAACCGGGAAAATTAGCGTTTGGGAATTTGTGTCAGAAAGAGAGGTAGAACGGGGATTACAGAAAGAGCCAGGCCCTAAATGTGGGAGCGAGCTTGCTCGCGATAGCGGTGGGTCAGTTTGCTGTTCGTTGACTGACACGACGCCATCGCGAGCAAGCTCGCTCCCACAAGGGAGGATGCATCCCCCCAGTCGATGTGGGGCTGCATTTGCATGAGCTGGGGAATCAAATCAGGCGCTGATGGCCAACCCATGCCGCCGATGATGCACGCCCAACTGATCCTTGATCAGCCGCAGCACCTTGGCCTCGTGCTCATGAATGAAGAAGTGCCCGCCGGCCAGCATGTCCACCGAGAAGCTGCCCGTGGTTTCCTGGCGCCAGCCCATCAGTTGCTCCGTGGTGGCCTTGTCGGCCGTGCCGCCGAACACATGCACCGGGCAGTTGAGCAACGGCCGCTGCCGTGGCTGGAAACGTCCGCACAGCAAAAAGTCGGCCCGCAGGATCGGCAGGGTCAGGGCCATCAGTTCTTCATTGGCCAGGATTTCCTCGCTCGTACCGTTGAGGGTGCGCAGTTGCTCGATCAACTCAGCGTCGGTTTTCGCCTTGGCGAAATCGCGGTCGTAGTCAGCCCGCATCGTCGGCGCCGCGGTGCCGGAGGCAAACAGCGCCACCGGTTCCGGGCTGCCGAGTTCACGCAAGGCGTGGGCGATTTCACAAGCCAGCAGCGCGCCCAGGCTGTGGCCGAACAAGGCGTACGGGGCCTGGAGCGTCGGGTACAGCTCCCGCGCCAGTTGCATCGCCAACGAGCCCATGTCGGTGTGCAGCGGCTCGTCGAAGCGCGCCCCGCGCCCCGGCAACTCCACTGGCTGCACATGCAGCCATTGCGGCAACGTGCGCCGCCAGCGGCTGTACACCATCGCGCTGGCGCCAGAATAAGGCAGGCACAGCAGGGTCAGTTGAGTCACTGCGGTTTTCTCCGATCGGTCGTATAGGGAAGATAACGAAATCGTAACCCACAAAATTAGTCAAAACCGTTACGTTCGCTCCATCTTCTTCGCCCGACCTTATACTGGCGGTACCTCGACTCACTCCACCGCACAGGAGAACGCCATGGGCTGGTCCGCCAAGCAATACGTCACCTTCGAACAGGAACGCACCCGTCCGTCCCGGGACCTGCTCGCCGCCATCCCTCCCACGCAGGCCCGTTCGGTGATCGACCTGGGGTGTGGCCCGGGCAATTCCACCGAATTGTTGGTGGAGCATTTCAGCGGCGCCACGGTGCGTGGCCTGGACAGTTCCAGCGACATGGTCGACGCCGCACGCAAACGCTTGCCCGCCGTGACGTTCGACACCGCGGACATCAGCCAATGGGATGAACCCGGACCGTTCGACGTGATCTTCGCCAACGCGGTGCTGCAATGGCTGCCCGACCACGCCACCCTGCTGCCCGCGTTGATCGGCAAACTCGCCCACGGCGGCAGCCTGGCGGTCCAGATGCCCGACAACCTGCACCAGCCCTCCCACCGCTTGATGCGGGAAATCGCAACAAACGGGCCTTGGGCCAGCCAACTGGCCGGGGCGGCTGAATCGCGGACCGAGATGGCGGATCCCAGCACGTATTACTCGATCCTCAAGCCCCACTGCAGCCGCGTCGATGTGTGGCGCACCACCTACCACCACCCCTTGGCCGGCGGTGCCGCAGGCGTGGTGGAATGGTTCAAGGGCAGCGCCTTGCGGCCGTTTCTCGAGCCGCTGGACGAGGCCCAACGCGAGCAGTACCTGGCGCGCTATCTCCAGGCGATCGAACAGACTTACCCGGCCCTGGACGATGGGACCGTGCTGCTGCCATTTCCTCGGGTGTTCATGGTCGCGACGCGCTAGGGCGAGGGTCGATGACGCAGCGACGAGGGCCTAAATTTCTGATCCGGGCCCTCGTTACCTGCTAAGACCAAAAACCCGCAAGAGTGACCGCCGTGGACCTGCAAACCATCCTGGGCAAGCTGTTCGCCAATGCCGGCGCCGTTGGTATCGAAGGCGTCTTCCAATTCGTGTTCGGCCCGCACCAGGCGTACTGGTCCGAGGTCAAGGCCAGCAGCCGCACCGAAGCTGGTCGCCACACCAGCCCCGACGTCACCATCGAGGTGGCGGAAAAGGACTTCCTCGGGATCATGGCCGGCATGGCCAATGTCGAGGAACTGTTCGCCAGCGGTCGCCTGAAGATCGGCGGCAACATGGGCCTGGCGACGTTGCTGCCGCAGATCATCGACCATGCCCGGCATGGCGGTGGCGTGGTGGAAAAGGTCGACATGAACAAGCGCTACCCCACCCCGCCGCGCTTCAGCGAAAAACTCACCGCCAGCCTGCCGACCCAACGCAGCGTGGAGCGGCGACCTCGCAGCGGGCTGTCGGTGCAGGCGTTTCGCGCACAGTACCTGCCCCACGGCATTCCGCTGGTCATCAGCGACGCCTTGCAGGACTGGCCGTTGTTCAAGCTCAGCCGCGAAGAATCCCTGGTGCATTTTGCCGAGCTGCAGGGCATCACCCGCCACGGCGACTATGTGAAGAAGACCTTCTCCACCGAGCGGGATTTTCGCTCCACGTCCATGGCCGACTTCATCGCCTCCCTCGACAGTCCGGCGGCCAAGGGCGCCGACGGCGAGCCGCCGGCCTACATGGGCAACAACATCCTGCCGGCGCGGCTGATGGAGCAGATCAAGTTCCCGCCCTATTTCGACCCGTCGCTGTTCATCCCACCGCGCATCTGGATCGGCCCCAAGGGCACCCTGACGCCGCTGCACCGCGACGACACCGACAACCTGTTCGCCCAGGTCTGGGGCCAGAAAATCTTCACCCTCGCCGCCCCTCACCACCGCGAAGCCCTGGGCACCTGGTCCACGGCGCCCCAAGGTGGGCTGGACGGTTGTGATTTCAACCCGGACGCACCGGACTACCAACGCTTCCCCCACGCCCGCGACGTGACCTTCATGCGCGTGACGCTGGAGGCGGGGGATTTGCTGTTTCTGCCGGAAGGCTGGTTCCATCAGGTGGAGTCGGTGTCGACGTCGTTATCGGTGAATTTCTGGGTGAATTCGGGGCGGGGTTGGTAACCGCTGACCTGAAGCAACATTCTTTGTAGCAGGCAGATTGTGGGAGCAAGGCTTGCCCGCGATGAAGGCAATGCGGTCTTTCGGAAATCGAGTCGCCTATTTCGCGAGCAAGCTTTGCTCCCACAGTTCCCTTGCCACAGGTTTGTGTTTGGACCTGAAATATGAAGACCGCTTCACCCAAGTGAACTCCTCCCACCTCCCACCAGTCAGCAGGTAAGGCCCTCCATTCAAGGTGCTAGACCATGCAGATATCCCTCGCCCGCCAGGTTGCCCTGGTCACCGGCGCCAGCTCCGGCATTGGCGCAGGCACGGCCAGGGCGTTGGCTGACGCCGGTGCCGCGGTGGTACTCAACTACCACTCCAGTGCCGGCCCGGCGCAAGACCTGGCCCGTGAAATCAATGCCAATGGCGGCCGTGCCATCGCCGTGGGTGCCGATGTGTCGAAGGAACAAGGGGTCGAGCAGTTGTTCGCCAAAACCCTCGAAGCCTTTGGCACGCTGGACATTCTGGTGGCCAATTCCGGCCTGCAAAAAGACGCGCCCGCCGTCGACATGAGCCTGGAAGACTGGAACACCGTGATCGGCACCAACCTCACCGGCCAGTTCCTCTGCGCCCGCGCCGCCCTGCGGATCTTCAACCGCCAGGGCATTCGCCAGGGCGTGTCCCGGGCCGCCGGCAAGATCATTCACATGAGTTCGGTGCACCAGCGCATTCCCTGGGCCGGCCACGTCAATTACGCCGCGTCCAAGGGCGGTGTCGATCTGCTGATGCAGAGCCTGGCCCAGGAAACCAGCCACCAGCGCATCCGCATCAACAGCATCGCCCCCGGTGCCATCCGCACGGCCATCAACCGTGACGCCACCGAGGGCGAGCAAGAGCAAAAGCTGCTGGAGCTGATTCCTTACGGGCGCGTTGGCGACGTGGAGGACGTCGCCAACGCGGTGGTCTGGCTGGCCTCGGACTTGTCCGATTATGTGGTGGGCACCACGCTGTTCATCGATGGCGGGATGAGCCTTTATCCGGGGTTTCGTGGCAATGGATGATCATGACGAACCGCAAAGCCCCATCGAGAACCACGGCATCATTGGCGACATGCGCACCGCCGCGCTGGTCAATGACCGCGGCAGCGTCGACTTCTTCTGCTGGCCGGAATTCGACAGTCCGTCGATCTTCTGCTCGCTGCTCGACACTCCGCAGGCGGGCATCTTCCAGCTCGCGCCAGACCTGCCGGATGCCCGTCGCCAACAAATCTACCTGCCCGACACCAACGTCCTGCAAACCCGCTGGCTGAGCGACGGCGCCGTGGTGGAGATCACCGACCTGCTGCCCATCGGCGACAGCGAGGATGATCTGCCGGTGTTGATCCGCCGTGTGGGCATGACCATCGGCAGCGCGACGTTTCGCCTGCGCTGCGCGGTGCGTCACGACTATGCCCGGGCCGCGACCACGGCGCGCCAGGACGGTGCCCACATCTGTTTCGAGGCGTCGGGGCAACCGAGCCTGCGCTTGTGCTCCGATCAGCCCATGACGCTGGACGGCAACGCGGCAGTGGCCGAATTCACCCTGGAGCAGGGCCAGAGCGCCGAGTTCCTGCTGGGCGGCATTGATGACCCGCGGCTCCAGGACGACGTCAGCGCGATTTGCCTGGAACGGACCCTGGCGTTCTGGCGCGGCTGGATCGGCCAATCCAACTATCGCGGGCGCTGGCGGGAAATGGTCAACCGCTCGGCCCTGGCGCTGAAGCTGCTGACCTCACGCAAACACGGCGCCATCCTCGCCGCCGCCACCTTCGGCCTGCCGGAAACCCGCGGCGGCGAGCGCAACTGGGATTACCGCTACACCTGGATCCGCGACGCCTCGTTCACGGTCTACGCGTTCATGCGCCTGGGCTTCGTCGAAGAAGCCAACGCCTACATGCGCTGGCTGCGCGAGCGGGTCAGCGACTGCTGTGAGCGGCCGACCAAGCTCAACATCCTCTACGGCCTGGACGGCAGGCTCGAGCTGCCGGAAAGCGAGTTGCCGCACCTGAGCGGGTTCGGCAATGCGCAGCCGGTGCGCATCGGCAACCTGGCCTACCAGCAAGTGCAATTGGATATTTTCGGCGAGCTGATGGACGCGGTGTACCTGGTCAACAAATACGGCGAAGCCATCTCCCATCAAGGCTGGAAACACACCGTCGAGGTGATCGACCAGGTGTGCAACGTCTGGCAGGACAAAGACGTGGGCATCTGGGAAATGCGCGGCGACACCCAGCACTTCTTGCATTCGCGGTTGATGTGCTGGGTCGCCGTCGACCGCGCCATCCGCCTGGCCGAGAAACGCTCCCTGCCCGCCCCGTTCGCCCGCTGGGACGAAACCCGCCAGGCCATCTACCAGGACATCTGGACCCATTTCTGGAGCGAGGAACACCAGCATTTCGTCCAGCGTCTGGGCAGCACCGCCCTGGACGGTTCGATGCTATTGATGCCCCTGGTGCGTTTCGTCAGCGCCCGCGACCCACGCTGGCTCTCGACCCTCGATGCCATCGAAAAACACCTGGTGCGCGACGGCATGGTCTATCGCTACCGCAACGACGACAGCCCCATCGACGGCCTCAGCGGCATCGAAGGCTCCTTCGCGGCGTGCTCGTTCTGGTACGTCGAATGCCTGGCCCGCGCCGGTCGCGTGGAAAAAGCCCAGCTGGAATTCGAACAACTGCTGCGCTACGCCAACCCGCTGGGGTTGTACGCCGAAGAGTTCGACAGCCACGGCTACCACCTGGGCAACACTCCGCAGGCCCTGACCCATCTGGCGCTGATCAGCGCGGCGAGCTTCCTGGACCGCAAGTTGAGCGGGGAGAAGAATCATTGGCAGCCGTGAGCTGCCCTTCAGCCTGAACGCGATCCCTGTGGCGAGGGAGCTTGCTCCCGCTCGACTGCGCAGCAGGCGCAAAAATCTTGGGGTCGCTTCGCAACCCAGCGGGAGCAAGCTCCCTCGCCACAGAGAAAGCGGTGTGCTGGCTACTGCGTTGAGTCAGCCAGTTCGATGTCATCCAACGCACGGTTGGCCAGCAACCTGGCCAGCTCGATCAACTGCTGAATCCCCAGCGCAACATGCCGCCGGGAACCTTCCAACTCGAACCCCAGGTCACTGACCAGCGCATCGGCCGAGGCCAGGGTTTCGCTCAGGGTGGTGAGCACCGATTCGGTGTCGAGGCCGGGGACCACTGAAAATATCTGGCCGTCCTGGGTGTCGGGCTTGGGCGGGGTGGGCGACAAGTGGATGTTCAGCGCCCGGTCGGCGGCTTCGCGGAGTTTTTTTGTATCGAGGGTGGTGTAGGCAGAGAGGTCTTCGGCGCGTGGAGGGTTGGGGGTGATCTTGACCATTGTGAAACTCCTGACTTGAAGTTGAGCTCACTCGCCTCGTGACCAAACGAGGGTGGTGGGCTATACGCAGGTTGGTCAACCGGGAAGTCAGGCACCCGGCGCACTCGAAAGTGCCCCGCGCACAGCCCACCGCAAAGCATACCGACAAGCACACAAAAAAGCGCCGACATGCTGAGGTTGGCGCGTGTGCGCCTGACATTGGACGGGTGACCAAACCCGGTCGCTGATTTTGCAGCGACGGACAAAGCCTATCCCCACCCTTTCCGAACCGGCAACCGACGCGACTCGTCAGAAAATTCCGGTTCACCTATTTTTTTGTAGGAACACCGCACCTCTGTGGCGAGGGGATTTATCCCCGTTGGGCTGCGAAGCAGCCCCTGTAACCAGCGCCTCGGTGCATCAGGCAGATTGAGTTGGCTGTTTAGGGGGCTGCTGCGCAGCCCAGCGGGGATAAATCCCCTCGCCACAGAGCAATCACCGCAATTGGCCCATTTATCGTTACGCCCCCTTTCGAGTTGCCAGCCCCGCCAACCCCTCCTAAGATCGATGCACTCACGGGTGCAGCGGAGCTGCCCGATAAAAACCCGACTCAAGGATCTGACATGGCCCATATCAAACGCCCCATCACCACCCCACCCCGAACAGGCCTGACCCGCGAAGCCCTCTGGGAAGGCCAGGACCGGGGCCTGATCAAATGCTGGGAAATCGGCCGCGACCGGGCGGTGAAGTTTCCTGAACTGGCACAACGCTGCCTGGCCGGTGAGTTGCCAGTGCTGGGCTGGAAAGGTGGCGTCAGCCGCAGCCTGAAGAAAAACGAAAAATTCGGTTGCCTCAAGTACCTCGCCCAATGGCAGGGCCTGCGCGGTGAAGACCTGGACATCGACCTGACCCAGGAGCGCACCTTGACCTGTTCCAGCACGAACATGGTCGTGACGTTCACCCCGGATCGGGCCAAATACGTCAACCAGGAACCTGCCTGAACGCAACCGCACACTGCCGGAGGCCGACATGAACCTTGAGCCCAGGATCAACTTCGCCGTCACGCCGTTGCTGCGCATCGCCTACGAAGAACACGGCCCCGCCAACGGCGCTCCCATCATCCTGCTGCACGGCTTTCCGTACGACCCCAGGGCGTTCGATGAGGTCGCGCCGGCCTTGGCCCAGCGTGGCTACCGGGTCATCGTGCCCTACCTGCGCGGCTACGGCCCGACCCGCTTCAACAACCCGGCCATCCTGCGCTCCGGCCAGCAAGCAGCGTTGGCCCAGGACCTGCTGGACCTGATGCACGCGCTTTCCATTCCCCAAGCGGCACTGTGCGGCTACGACTGGGGCGGCCGGGCGGCGTGTATCGTCGCGGCCCTGTGGCCCGAGCGCGTGCGCTGCCTGGTAACCGGCGACGGCTACAACCTGCAGGACATTCCCCGTTCCACGCAGCCGCTGGACCCGGAAACCGAACATCGGTTGTGGTACCAGTACTATTTCCACACCGCACGGGGTGTCGAAGGCCTGACGCAAAATCGACGCGAATTGTGCGAATTGCTCTGGCGCCTGTGGTCTCCGACCTGGAAGCGCGGCGCCGAACTGTATCCCCTCAGCGCCGCGTCGTTCGACAACCCGGACTTCGTCGACGTGGTGATCCACTCCTACCGTCATCGCTTCATGTACGCGCCGGGCGATCCGACGCTGGAGTGGATGGAGGAACGGCTGGCGGCACAACCGGCCATCAGCGTGCCGAGCATTTCCTTGTGCGGCGCCGATGACGGCGTGGGGCCTGCACCGGAACACGATGAAGACGCCGAGCATTTCACCGTTTTCTATGAGCGCCGAGTGCTGGCCGGCGTGGGCCATAACATTCCCCAGGAAGCCCCCGAGGCCACGCTCAAGGCATTGCTGGATCTGCTTGAGGGCTGACGGCGAACCGCTCGCGATAGGCCTGCGGCGTTACGCCCATGGCCCGCAGGAAACTACGACGCAAGGTTTCTTCGCTGCCGAAACCGCATTGCACCGCCACCCGCTTGATCGATACGGCGGTGTCGGACAACAGACGGCGAGCGGT
This sequence comes from Pseudomonas sp. FSO-7, assembly GCF_059579345.1. NCBI lineage: Bacteria > Pseudomonadati > Pseudomonadota > Gammaproteobacteria > Pseudomonadales > Pseudomonadaceae > Pseudomonas > Pseudomonas sp. FSO-7. The sequence continues at coordinate 4,583,846 of NZ_CM184193.1, forward strand.
TTCCACGCGAATCAACTCCACGGCCCGCGCCGGGGTCTGGCCGGTGTCGGCGCGGTAGTGCCGCACAAAGCTGCGCTCGCTCATGCCCACCTCGGCGGCCAGGCTCGACAGGCCCAGGTCACGGGTGAGGTTTTCGGCGATCCAGGCATGCAGGTCATCGAACCGACTGCCCTGTTTTTGCAGCGACAAGGTCACGCTGAACTGCGATTGCCCACCAGGACGCTTAAGGAACACCACCAGATGCCGGGCGACCTCCAGGGCCACCGCGCGGCCCAAATCTTCCTCCACCAGTGCCAGGGCCAGGTCGATGCCGGCCGTGACCCCAGCCGAGGTCCACACAGGACCGTCGTTGATGAAAATCGGGTTGGGTTCGACCCGCAGTTGCGGATGCTGCTCAGCCAGTTGTTCACAGCGGGTCCAGTGTGTCACCACGCGTCGTCCGTCCAGCCAACCGCTGGCGGCCAGCAGGAACGCTCCGGTGCACACCGATGCCACCCGCCGCGACCGCAGGCCGTGATCCTTGACCCAGGCCACCAGCGTCGGATCCTTCGCCGCCTCGTACACACCCCAGCCACCGGCGATCAACAGCGTGTCGCTGCCTTCGCTCGGCAGCGGCTCGGCCATCAGCGCCAACCCGGCCGAAGACATCACCGCCCCGCCCCCCACGGCGACGACCGTCGGCGTGTACGGCAACGGCAGGCCTTGCTGGCGGGCCAGGTCGTTGGCCGATGCGAAGACCTGCAAGGGCCCGGTGACATCCAGCACTTGCACGTTGGCGAAGGCCAGGACATGAACGGTTTTCGGTGACTTGGGCATATTGGCGTGATTCGTGGGCTTATTGGCGTATACGCCAGAGCCTACGGATCTAAAGTCAAACCGTCCACCCCTCGGGCGTCATCCAAAGGAGAACGCGACATGACGTTGCAGATCGGTTTGTTGTTATTCCCTCAAGTCCAACAGTTGGACCTGACCGGCCCTTATGACGTACTGGCCTCGTTGCCAGACGTGAAGGTCCACTTGGTCTGGAAAGACCTGGCACCGGTCACCGCCAGCACCGGGTTGATGTTGCTGCCCACCACCACGTTCGAGGACTGCCCGAAACTCGACGTGATCTGCGTCCCCGGCGGGACCGGCGTCGGCCCCCTGATGGAAGACGAGCAGACGCTGGCCTTCATCAAGCGGCAAGCCGCCGGGGCGAAATACATCACCTCGGTGTGTACCGGTGCGCTGGTGCTCGGCGCGGCGGGCCTGCTGCAAGGCAAGCGCGCCACCACCCACTGGGCCTATCACAGCCTGCTGCAAACCCTGGGCGCGACGCCGGTCAATGATCGCGTAGTGCGCGACGGCAACCTGCTCACCGGCGGCGGCATCACAGCCGGGATCGACTTTGCGTTGACCCTGGCGGCCGAACTGTTCGACCAGGACACCGCCGAGCTGGTCCAGTTGCAACTCGAATACGCCCCTGCCCCACCGTTCAACGCCGGCAGCCCGGACACCGCGCCGACGCGCGTGCTGGAAGAAGCAAACCGGCGTGCGGCCGAGTCGTTCCGGGTGCGCTCGCAAATCACCCAACGTGCTGCGGCGCGGTTGGAACGGGCGTAACGATAAGCCCCAGCCGGCACTGCTGTGCTGTGCTGTGCTGTGGGAGCAAAGCTTGCTCGCGAAACAGGCGCCTCGATTTCTGAAAGACCGCATCGCCTCTATCGCGGGCAAGCCTTGCTCCCACAGAGCTAGGCTCGCCACAAGGGTCAGGTTTCCCCTCCTGGCGATACCGCTCGCTCATGAGGGTTTCCCTGTCGGATCAACTCGATTCAGAATGGGCTGGCGGTGGGCCGCACGATCAGTTCGCTGACGTCGACGTCCGCCGGTTGCTCGATGGCGTAGGCGATTGCCCGGGCGATGGCTTCGGCCGGAATGGAGATCCTGCGGAACTCGCGCATTTCGGCACGACCACCTTCATCGGAAATGCTCTCGGCCAGTTCCGATTCGGTCACGCCGGGGGAAATCACTGTCACCCGCACATCCCCCCCGACTTCCTGGCGCAAACCCTCGGAAATCGCCCGCACGGCGTACTTGGTGGCGCAATACACGGCCGCAGTCGGGCTGACGGCGTAGGCACCGATGGACGCAATGTTGATGAACTGGCCGCTGCGCTGGCGCTGCATCAGCGGCAGACCGGCAGCGATACCGTGAAGCACGCCACGGATGTTGACGTCGATCATGCGGTCCCACTCCTCGACCTTCAGTGCCTCAAGCTTGGAGAGCGGCATGACCCCGGCATTGTTGATGATCACGTCGACCTTACCGAACCGCTCGACAGCAAAGTCGATCAGGTCTTGGACATCATCGCGACGGGTCACGTCCACGGCCTTGCAGACCGCCTGCTGGCCGGCGGCCTCGAGTTCCCGCACCAGTGTTTGCAAACGATCGATGCGCCGGGCACCAAGCACGACACGAGCACCGCGAGCCGCGAGCAACCGCGCCGCGGCCTCACCAATCCCGCTGCTGGCGCCGGTGATGACCACTACTTTGTTTTGAATATCGGACATGATGGTTTCCTCGTCTGGATGTGTTGGCCCCGTTGGGAGCGTTTTGACAAGTCCAGATTAGGGAACTGACCGAAGCCGGGGTTAGCCGGATCCTCCTGCGCACTTGCACGATCCTGTAGCGACAAATTCGACTCTGGCCGACAGCCGCGCAATCGGTTTTACTAGCGCGGTCCATTCATTTGGCCAGGGAGGTTGCTCGGCATGTCGGTATCCACATCCATCCACATTGCGCCAGACGACGGCGTTAATCAGCGTCGCGCCGAACTGGCGAGCCTGATGATGCGCTTCGCACCGGAATTTGGCGTTCACCCCACGGCCATCGAGGCCTTGCACCTGATCCGTAGCGACCAGCCAACCGAGGCGCTGCACACCGTGCACAAGCCTGGTCTGTGCGTGATCATCGAGGGGCGCAAGGAAGTGCGCCTGGCGGACGAGTGCTACGTGTATGACCCGCTCAATTACCTCGTCGTCTCGGTGACCCTGCCGTTGGCCGGCCAGGTGATTGAAGCCAGTCCCGAGCGCCCCTACCTGTGCATCCGCCTCGACATCGATCCAGCACAGATCTGTCGCCTGATTGCCGACGCCAGCCCTATCGGCGTGCCGGCCGAAAGAACCGGACGTGGGCTGTTCCTGGATCGCATCGATGCGCCATTACTCGACGCAGTGTTGCGCTTACTGCGGCTGCTGGACAGCCCGGACGATATCGCCACCCTCGCGCCGTTGGCCCAACAGGAGATTTTCTACCGGCTGCTGCGTGGCGCCCAAGGCCAGCGCTTGCACGAAATCGCCATTCCCGACACCCAGACCCATCGCATCAGCCGCGCCATCGAGTGGCTCAATACTCATTACGCCGAGCCACTGAGCATCGACCGCCTGGCACAAATGATCAACCTCAGCCCTTCGGCCCTGCATCACCGCTTTAAAGCCGTGACCGCCATGAGCCCACTGCAATACCAGAAACAGCTGCGCCTGCAGGAAGCTCGACGGTTGTTGTTGGCGGAGAACAGCGACGTTTCGTCAATTGGCTACAAGATGGGGTATGAAAGCCCTTCGCAGTTCAGCCGTGAATACAGCCGTCTATTTGGCGCCTCGCCGAGCAAGGACATCGCTCGCTTGCGTGCCCAGGCGCTGCAAGCCAGTAGCGCCTGATCCTGCACACAGACAGGATCAGGCAAAACCAGGACAGTATCCGTCTAACGCCCGCCCCTGCCTCGCCCCTAATCTGAACCCATGCAGCAAGACAACCGTCCCGGCTGCAACGGGTTCAGCAGATCACGACATCTGAACGACCCGGCACTCACCCCTGATATGACCGGAGTCTTTACCATGAAAACGTTCAACACCTTGATCGCCATTACCACCTTCGCCCTGAGCGCCAGTGCATTTGCCTTGCCGAGCCAGCAGCAAGACCGTTTCTTTACCCAGGCTAGCGATTACCAGCAGCCAGTGGCCGCTGATGGCGCGGATCGGACGCCTGGAGGGCAAACGCTCGCTGCCGATGGTGCCGACCGGACGCCAGGGGGCCAGACCTTGGCTGCCGATGGTGCCGACCGGACGCCAGGAGGACAGACGCTCGCTGCCGATGGTGCCGACCGGACGCCAGGAGGACAGACCTTGGCTGCTGATGGTGCCGACCGGACGCCAGGAGGACAGACGCTCGCTGCCGATGGTGCCGACCGGACGCCAGGAGGACAGACCTTGGCTGCTGATGGTGCCGACCGGACGCCAGGAGGACAGACGCTCGCTGCCGATGGTGCCGACCGCACCAAGACCTGGCGCCTGGCATGATCAGGCCACTTTTTCACAGACGAAAAAAAACCCGCCTAGGCGGGTTTTTTGAGGACCAATTTGACTCCCTGTCCGGCATTCCATGCCTGGTCCAATCATCCATGACCCCAAGCACTCCCTGTACTCAGTGGATGAACATAGATTAGGCCCACCGGTGACTGGGAAAAAGACGAGAAAGCAGCAACGGCGTGTAAGCGTTTCGCTATAGGACGTTTTCCTGACTTTTCAACGGGCGAAAAAAAACCCGCCGAAGCGGGTTTTTCCAAGACCATTACGACTCCCTGTCGATAGCTAATCCTTGCATGGTCGATCGTCCCTGATCCTGAGCACTCCCTGTGCTTCAGTGGATGAGTCCAGATTACGCCTCGGATCCAAAATGAAATAGACGACATAGCTACCATCTCGTGTAAGACATTCGCTATACCTGCCCCTCCGAAAACCCTTAGCTCCGTCAGGCGGCAAACTCAAGAATTGTTCAGGAACGTTTCAATATTGGCCATCTGCTCGTCCCAGCCACGGCTGTCCATGCGAAAGGCCTTGAGCCGACGTGCCTCGGGAATGTTGTTGAAACCCGACTCCACGACTTTGAGCAAGGTACCGCCATCCATGTCTTCGAGTTCGAATTGCACACGCGTCTCGGACTCCTGGGAATAATCCACCTGCGGCTCGACAGCGTAAGGATGCCAGCGAAATGAGAAGACCCGCTCGGGCTCCACCCGCTCAACCGCTACGTCCCAGATAAGGTGTTCGTAACCTGGATAAGTAATTTGCCCCTGGGTACGCTCACCTGCCACAAACCGTTTCCCCTCAAGGGCGACACCGAACCATTGACCGAAGGCTTCGGCATTGGCCAGGGCGCGCCAGACTTGGGAGCGCGGGGCCTTGAGCAGGATCTTTCTTTCAATGCGGTCGGACGAATGCATGAGTCACCTCCTGTGTTTCAACAGTAGGCTTGTAAGACCACAAGGCCAACCGAAAAGTTGTATCAGACCGCTGCTCGCCAACTCTAAACAGCACGGAGCGATGTAAACTCCCCCGGCGTTTTCCCCCTCAAGGAGCGACCCAACATGTCCCCACGCTTGCTTCTGGCCCTGACGCCGCTGCTTTTTGCCGCCGTTGTCCAGGCCGACGACTGCGCAGACGCCACCACTCAAGGCGAAATGAACCAGTGCGCAGCCAAAGAAAACAAGGCCGCCGACAACGAGCTGAACAGCTTGTACAAGCAGATCACCGCACGCCTGAAGGACAATCCCGAAGCCACGCAGATGCTGGTCAAGGCTCAGCGTGCCTGGCTCGGCTTCCGTGACGCCGAATGCGAATTCTCCGCCTCCGGGGTCGAGGGCGGCAGTGCCTATCCGCTGATCTATAGCAATTGCATCACAGCCCAAACCAAGGCCCGGGTCAAGGCATTCAAGGCCTATCTCAAGTGCAAGGAAGGGGATTTGAGCTGCCCCATACCCGAGGCTTAATAGCCAGGATGTAAAAAGGATGACCTCTGCAAGTCATCCTTTTTCGGCCACGCTTTTATTGCGGAAAAAACAAAACCCCTACCTGCGTCAGCAGATAGGGGTTTCGGAATTTAATCTTGACGATGACCTACTCTCACATGGGGAAACCCCACACTACCATCGGCGATGCATCGTTTCACTTCTGAGTTCGGGATGGGATCAGGTGGTTCCAATGCTCTATGGTCGTCAAGAAATTCGGTAGCCAGCGCGTGCCTTGCGGTCACGTTCCAGCAAATGGGTATGCGATAGTTTGGTGCTGCTTGTGAGTATCTCGAACTTTCGGTTCGTTTCGTCTTCACACACCGCAATCTGGTCTCCTTCGCCTTTAGGCTTGGAGTTACAAATTGCTTGGGTGTTATATGGTCAAGCCTCACGGGCAATTAGTACAGGTTAGCTCAACGCCTCACAGCGCTTACACACCCTGCCTATCAACGTCGTAGTCTTCGACGGCCCTTCAGGGGACTCAAGGTCCCAGTGAGATCTCATCTTGAGGCAAGTTTCCCGCTTAGATGCTTTCAGCGGTTATCTTTTCCGAACATAGCTACCCGGCAATGCCACTGGCGTGACAACCGGAACACCAGAGGTTCGTCCACTCCGGTCCTCTCGTACTAGGAGCAGCCCCTCTCAAATCTCAAACGTCCACGGCAGATAGGGACCGAACTGTCTCACGACGTTCTAAACCCAGCTCGCGTACCACTTTAAATGGCGAACAGCCATACCCTTGGGACCGGCTTCAGCCCCAGGATGTGATGAGCCGACATCGAGGTGCCAAACACCGCCGTCGATATGAACTCTTGGGCGGTATCAGCCTGTTATCCCCGGAGTACCTTTTATCCGTTGAGCGATGGCCCTTCCATACAGAACCACCGGATCACTAAGACCTACTTTCGTACCTGCTCGACGTGTCTGTCTCGCAGTCAAGCGCGCTTTTGCCTTTATACTCTACGACCGATTTCCGACCGGTCTGAGCGCACCTTCGTACTCCTCCGTTACTCTTTAGGAGGAGACCGCCCCAGTCAAACTACCCACCATACACTGTCCTCGATCCGGATAACGGACCTGAGTTAGAACCTCAAAGTTGCCAGGGTGGTATTTCAAGGATGGCTCCACGCGAACTGGCGTCCACGCTTCAAAGCCTCCCACCTATCCTACACAAGCAAATTCAAAGTCCAGTGCAAAGCTATAGTAAAGGTTCACGGGGTCTTTCCGTCTAGCCGCGGATACACTGCATCTTCACAGCGATTTCAATTTCACTGAGTCTCGGGTGGAGACAGCGCCGCCATCGTTACGCCATTCGTGCAGGTCGGAACTTACCCGACAAGGAATTTCGCTACCTTAGGACCGTTATAGTTACGGCCGCCGTTTACCGGGGCTTCGATCAAGAGCTTCGCGTTAGCTAACCCCATCAATTAACCTTCCGGCACCGGGCAGGCGTCACACCCTATACGTCCACTTTCGTGTTTGCAGAGTGCTGTGTTTTTAATAAACAGTCGCAGCGGCCTGGTATCTTCGACCGGCGTGGGCTTACGCAGCAAGTGCTTCACCCTCACCGGCGCACCTTCTCCCGAAGTTACGGTGCCATTTTGCCTAGTTCCTTCACCCGAGTTCTCTCAAGCGCCTTGGTATTCTCTACCCAACCACCTGTGTCGGTTTGGGGTACGGTTCCTGGTTACCTGAAGCTTAGAAGCTTTTCTTGGAAGCATGGCATCAACCACTTCGTCACCCAAAGGGTAACTCGTCATCAGCTCTCGGCCTTAGAATCCCGGATTTACCTAAGATTCCAGCCTACCACCTTAAACTTGGACAACCAACGCCAAGCTGGCCTAGCCTTCTCCGTCCCTCCATCGCAATAACCAGAAGTACAGGAATATTAACCTGTTTTCCATCGACTACGCTTTTCAGCCTCGCCTTAGGGACCGACTAACCCTGCGTCGATTAACGTTGCGCAGGAAACCTTGGTCTTTCGGCGTGGGTGTTTTTCACACCCATTGTCGTTACTCATGTCAGCATTCGCACTTCTGATACCTCCAGCAAGCTTCTCAACTCACCTTCACAGGCTTACAGAACGCTCCTCTACCGCATCACTTACGTGATACCCGTAGCTTCGGTGTATGGTTTGAGCCCCGTTACATCTTCCGCGCAGGCCGACTCGACTAGTGAGCTATTACGCTTTCTTTAAAGGGTGGCTGCTTCTAAGCCAACCTCCTAGCTGTCTAAGCCTTCCCACATCGTTTCCCACTTAACCATAACTTTGGGACCTTAGCTGACGGTCTGGGTTGTTTCCCTTTTCACGACGGACGTTAGCACCCGCCGTGTGTCTCCCATGCTCGGCACTTGTAGGTATTCGGAGTTTGCATCGGTTTGGTAAGTCGGGATGACCCCCTAGCCGAAACAGTGCTCTACCCCCTACAGTGATACATGAGGCGCTACCTAAATAGCTTTCGAGGAGAACCAGCTATCTCCGAGCTTGATTAGCCTTTCACTCCGATCCACAGGTCATCCGCTAACTTTTCAACGGTAGTCGGTTCGGTCCTCCAGTCAGTGTTACCTAACCTTCAACCTGCCCATGGATAGATCGCCCGGTTTCGGGTCTATTCCCAGCGACTAGACGCCCTATTAAGACTCGCTTTCGCTACGCCTCCCCTATTCGGTTAAGCTCGCCACTGAAAATAAGTCGCTGACCCATTATACAAAAGGTACGCAGTCACCCAACAAAGTGGGCTCCCACTGCTTGTACGCATACGGTTTCAGGATCTATTTCACTCCCCTCTCCGGGGTTCTTTTCGCCTTTCCCTCACGGTACTAGTTCACTATCGGTCAGTCAGTAGTATTTAGCCTTGGAGGATGGTCCCCCCATATTCAGACAAAGTTTCTCGTGCTCCGTCCTACTCGATTTCACTTCTAAGATCCTTTCGCGTACAGGGCTATCACCCACTATGGCCGCACTTTCCAGAGCGTTCCGCTAAAATCAAAGAAGCTTAAGGGCTAGTCCCCGTTCGCTCGCCACTACTAAGGGAATCTCGGTTGATTTCTTTTCCTCAGGGTACTTAGATGTTTCAGTTCCCCTGGTTCGCCTCTTGCACCTATGTATTCAGTACAAGATAACCATCTTATGATGGCTGGGTTCCCCCATTCAGACATCTCCGGATCACAGTCTGTTTGCCGACTCCCCGAAGCTTTTCGCAGGCTACCACGTCTTTCATCGCCTCTGACTGCCAAGGCATCCACCGTATGCGCTTCTTCACTTGACCATATAACCCCAAGCAATCTGGTTATACTGTGAAGACGACATTCGCCGAAAATTCGATCTTGCTCTAAGAGCAACTCACAAATTTTACCTTAGCCTGATCCGTTACCAGTGAAAGTAACGTTCAGTCTATCTTTCTATCACATACCCAAATTTTTAAAGAACGATCTAATCAAAAGACTAGAAATCAACATTCACCATCACCTGGATGGAATGCTCATTTCTAAGCTTTCAGAAGCAGCTTATGGTGGAGCCAAGCGGGATCGAACCGCTGACCTCCTGCGTGCAAGGCAGGCGCTCTCCCAGCTGAGCTATGGCCCCATTACAAAATTGGTGGGTCTGGGCAGATTCGAACTGCCGACCTCACCCTTATCAGGGGTGCGCTCTAACCAACTGAGCTACAGACCCAATTTCGAGCTTGTAACTGTTAGCGTGAGCTATCAGCTTGGAGCTTAAAGCTGCTTCTATCGTCTTCTTCAATGAATCAAGCAATTCGTGTGGGAGCTCATGAAGCAGCTGCGGTCGTCGATTAAGGAGGTGATCCAGCCGCAGGTTCCCCTACGGCTACCTTGTTACGACTTCACCCCAGTCATGAATCACACCGTGGTAACCGTCCTCCCGAAGGTTAGACTAGCTACTTCTGGTGCAACCCACTCCCATGGTGTGACGGGCGGTGTGTACAAGGCCCGGGAACGTATTCACCGCGACATTCTGATTCGCGATTACTAGCGATTCCGACTTCACGCAGTCGAGTTGCAGACTGCGATCCGGACTACGATCGGTTTTGTGGGATTAGCTCCACCTCGCGGCTTGGCAACCCTCTGTACCGACCATTGTAGCACGTGTGTAGCCCAGGCCGTAAGGGCCATGATGACTTGACGTCATCCCCACCTTCCTCCGGTTTGTCACCGGCAGTCTCCTTAGAGTGCCCACCATAACGTGCTGGTAACTAAGGACAAGGGTTGCGCTCGTTACGGGACTTAACCCAACATCTCACGACACGAGCTGACGACAGCCATGCAGCACCTGTCTCAATGCTCCCGAAGGCACCAATCCATCTCTGGAAAGTTCATTGGATGTCAAGGCCTGGTAAGGTTCTTCGCGTTGCTTCGAATTAAACCACATGCTCCACCGCTTGTGCGGGCCCCCGTCAATTCATTTGAGTTTTAACCTTGCGGCCGTACTCCCCAGGCGGTCAACTTAATGCGTTAGCTGCGCCACTAAGAGCTCAAGGCTCCCAACGGCTAGTTGACATCGTTTACGGCGTGGACTACCAGGGTATCTAATCCTGTTTGCTCCCCACGCTTTCGCACCTCAGTGTCAGTATCAGTCCAGGTGGTCGCCTTCGCCACTGGTGTTCCTTCCTATATCTACGCATTTCACCGCTACACAGGAAATTCCACCACCCTCTACCATACTCTAGCTCGACAGTTTTGAATGCAGTTCCCAGGTTGAGCCCGGGGCTTTCACATCCAACTTAACGAACCACCTACGCGCGCTTTACGCCCAGTAATTCCGATTAACGCTTGCACCCTCTGTATTACCGCGGCTGCTGGCACAGAGTTAGCCGGTGCTTATTCTGTCGGTAACGTCAAAACACTAACGTATTAGGTTAATGCCCTTCCTCCCAACTTAAAGTGCTTTACAATCCGAAGACCTTCTTCACACACGCGGCATGGCTGGATCAGGCTTTCGCCCATTGTCCAATATTCCCCACTGCTGCCTCCCGTAGGAGTCTGGACCGTGTCTCAGTTCCAGTGTGACTGATCATCCTCTCAGACCAGTTACGGATCGTCGCCTTGGTGAGCCATTACCTCACCAACTAGCTAATCCGACCTAGGCTCATCTGATAGCGCAAGGCCCGAAGGTCCCCTGCTTTCTCCCGTAGGACGTATGCGGTATTAGCGTCCGTTTCCGAGCGTTATCCCCCACTACCAGGCAGATTCCTAGGCATTACTCACCCGTCCGCCGCTCTCAAGAGGTGCAAGCACCTCTCTACCGCTCGACTTGCATGTGTTAGGCCTGCCGCCAGCGTTCAATCTGAGCCATGATCAAACTCTTCAGTTCAAACATCTTTGGGTTTTGAGAAAACCCTAAACTTGGCTCAGCAATCGTTGGTTACATCTTTGATTTCTCGCGGAGTAACTTGTGATGCTGATAATCTGTTGACTAGCAGTCTGACTCCACAAGCACCCACACGAATTGCTTGATTCAGTTGTTAAAGAGCGGTTGGCTGAGTCTTTCGTCTCAACCGAGGCGCGCATTCTACAGCGCCCCGTGTATCTGTCAAGCGGTTATTTTCAGAAGTTTTCAAAGTTTCCTTATCAACTTCAACCACTTGCGCTTCCGATCTCTCGTTAGCGGGAGGCGAATTCTACAGCGTTAGTCGCTGCTGTCAACACCTCTTTTTCACCGCTTTCGACCGAGAAGATCGAACCGCCGATAGAGCCAAACAACACTGCGCTATCTGCTGCTTCCGGACCTCGATGAACTGAAGCCCTGCACCGTCGAAACCTACTTAACTCGTTGAATTTCAAGGAGTTTTCCGTTTCGACTGCGCCGGAAGTGGGGCGAATTATAGACGTTTAGAATCTGCCGTCAACCCTTAATTTGATTTTCCTATCTACAGCTCAGGAGGACGCTTAAATATGCTCGATATATAGACGGAATCGCTGCATATGCGCAATATACTGCTCAATGCAGCCTCCCCGCCTTTATTTTGGACGACACTTCGTAATGACGCTCTCCCCACATCGCAGCCTGGCCTCCACCCTGTACCCGATTGCCTTGCTATTAATAGCCATGGCTTCCATTCAAGCAGGAGCCTCCCTCGCCAAAAGCATGTTCCCGGTAGTGGGGGCACAAGGCACTACGACGCTGCGACTCATTTTTGCCAGCCTCATCATGCTGTTAATGCTGCGCCCCTGGCGGGCCAAGCTCACCGCCCAGTCCCTGCGCACGGTGATCGTCTATGGGATGGCACTGGGCGGTATGAACTTCCTCTTCTATATGTCAGTTCGCACCGTTCCACTGGGCATTGCCGTAGCATTGGAATTTACCGGACCTCTGGCAGTCGCCATTTACGCCTCGCGCCGGGCAATCGACTTTCTCTGGATTGCCCTGGCAGTGGTTGGCCTGCTGCTGCTCATACCAACCGGCGCGACCAGCGCCGGTATTGACCTCGTTGGAGCCGGCTACGCGCTGGGTGCCGGTTTCTGCTGGGCGTTGTACATCCTGTTCGGTCAGAAAGCCGGAGCGGACAATGGCGTGCAGACCGCCGCACTGGGAGTCATGATCGCGGCCCTGTTCGTCGCGCCTATCGGCATCGTCCACGCCGGCGCCACACTGCTCACACCGAGCCTGATTCCAATCGCCATCGGCGTCGCCATCCTGTCCACAGCCCTGCCCTATACATTGGAAATGGTCGCCCTGACTCGAATGCCTGCTCGCACCTTCGGCACCCTGATGAGCGTGGAACCGGCAATCGCGGCCTTGTCGGGGCTCGTCTTTCTCCAGGAGTACTTGTCCCTGGCCCAGTGGATGGCCATTACCTGCATCATCCTCGCGTCGGTGGGCGCAACGCTGACCATGGCCAACACCGCAAAGCCTGCTGTCGCGGCAGATTGAATCAGGATTTAACGGAAGGTCTGGTATTTGCCGCGCATTTAGGCCATGTTTAGGCCAGTAACCCAATGCCAGACATGGATTTTTTCATACAGGACGTCATGAACGCTTCACGCAAGAGCGAACACGATCGTACGCGGACACAAGATCCACGGCGATTATAAGGACGGGAATGAAACGAATTTTGATACTGATCGCCGTACTTGCAGTAGCGGGCTGTGCGGCGACATCGAAAACTGAAGTCAAACGCGGCAAAAAAGGCCTGCACATCAACTGCTCCGGCCTGTCTTCATCCTGGGAGCAGTGCGCCGCCAGCGCCGCCAATTCATGCGCTCCCAAGGGTTACAAGGTCATTGCCAAGTCTGGCGACGCCGTCGAAGAACCCGGGGATTATCCCTTCGGGCTCAACCCCGCCGGCTATACCAGCCGCAGCATGATCGTCATTTGCAAATAGATCAGATTAGCCGAGCCCCTGTTCGGCCATTCGACGACTGATTTCCTCATGGCTGGACTTGAGGACGTCACGCTGAACCTGCGGCGTGACCAACATCCGCGCCACAACCAACGCCCCCACGCATTGAGACAGAATGGCCCAGGCCAGACTGTCGCTTCCCAATATCCGCGCCCAGCTTTCGTGCAAGCGACAGATCCACGTTTGCGCCGCCTCCCTCACCTGGACATCCGATCGCGCGATCTCAGCGCCCAGTACCGGTAACGCACACCCTGCCTCGGGCTGCTCGACATGGCTCATGCTCAAGTACTGCTTGAGGCAGCGCTCCAGTTTCATCGAGTCCATGGCGCCGTCGCCACTCAAGCGGTCCAGGCTTTGAGCCAACTCCCGCTCAACAATGGCTTTGAAAAGCTCATCCTTGGACGAGAAGTGGCTATAGAACGCACCGCCGCTCAACCCGATCGCTTTCATCAGGCCGTCGACACCGACCGTAGAGAAACCTGATTTCTTGGCGGATACGGCACTGCTGGCGAGCAGTTTCTCGCGGGTTTCCATTTTGTGATTGGCTGAATAACGCATTGTCCTGCCCCTGATCGCTCACCTTGACGCTTGCCGGATCTTAGCATAACGTCCGTTTAGTTAACGATCGTTTACCTATGAGGCTAACCATGAATAACAAGAAGGTCGTACTGGTTGTTGGCGCGGGCGATGCCACCGGCGGAGCGATTGCCAAACGCTTTGCGCAGGAAGGTTTTGTGGCCTGTGTGACCCGTCGCAGCGCTGACAAACTCCAGCCGCTTGTTGATGGAATCCGCGCCCAAGGCGGCGAAGCCCATGGGTTTGCCTGCGATGCGCGCAAAGAAGACGATGTGATCGCACTCATCGAGCAAATCGAGAACCAGATCGGCCCGATCGAAGCCTTTGTGTTCAACATCGGCGCCAACGTTCCCTGCAGCATCCTCGAAGAAACCGCACGCAAGTATTTCAAGATTTGGGAGATGGCCTGTTTCTCAGGTTTTCTCAATGCACGGGAAGTGGCCAAGCGCATGGTCAAGCGCCAACGCGGGACAATTCTGTTTACCGGGGCAACGGCCGGATTGCGTGGCGCTTCGGGGTTCGCCGCATTCGCAGGCGCCAAACATGGCATCCGCGCGCTGGCCCAAAGCATGGCCCGGGAGCTGGGACCGCTGAATATTCATGTGGCCCATGTGGTAGTGGACGGCGCCATCGACACCGACTTCATCCGCGAGAATTTCCCGGAAAAATATGCCACCAAGGATCAGGACGGCATCCTGAACCCTGAACACATCGCCGACAGCTATTGGTATCTGCACAGCCAACCTCGCGACGCCTGGACCTTCGAGCTGGACCTGCGCCCCTGGAGCGAACGCTGGTAACCCCTCCCCTCCCAACAACAAGAGAGCAGATACCATGAGCAAATCGGTGGAGTTTTACTTCGACCTAGGCAGCCCGACCACGTACCTGGCCTATACCCAGTTGCCGGCGCTGTGCGCGCAGACCAACAGCCAGTTGATCTATCGTCCGATGTTACTGGGCGGCGTCTTCAAGGCGACCGGCAACGCATCGCCGGCAACCGTGCCGGCCAAGAACCCGTACCTGTTCAAGGACCTGAACCGCTTCGCCAAGCGCTACGGCGTCGCCTTCCAGTTCAATCCACACTTCCCCGTCAATACACTGCTGCTGATGCGCGCGGTAACCGGCATGCAACTGCGCCATCCCGAACGCTTCGAGGCCTTCGTCGATTGCCTGTTCCGCGCCTTCTGGGTGGACGCCCGCAACCTCAATGATCCGGCGACTGTCGCAGCAATCCTGAATGAAGGTGGTTTCGATGCCGACTACGTGCTGGCACTGACAAGCGACGAGCAGGTCAAGCAAGCACTCAAGAGCGCCACCGAAGCAGCCATCGGACGAGGCGTGTTCGGCGCCCCGAGCATGTTTGTCGGCAACGAGCTGTTCTTCGGCCAGGATCGGCTGGACTTCGTCCGTGAAGCCCTCGCCTGATCCTCTACCTCAAATCGCCATCGTCCGGGTGTTGAGCCACTGCAGTGCGTCACCGTCCAGCAACGGGCTCAACCGGCGCTGAACCTCGGCGTGGTAGGCGTTGAACCAGTCTTTTTCATCCTGGGTCAGCAACGAAGGCTCCAGGCAGCGGGTGTCGATCGGACACAGGGTCAGGGTTTCGAACGCCAGGAACTCGCCGAACTCGCTGCTTCCGGCCTCGCGGTTCAACACCAGGTTCTCGATGCGCACACCCCAGCGGCCGGGACGATAAGTGCCCGGTTCGATCGAGGTGATCATGCCGGCCTGCATCGCCGTCTGCGGCGCGGCAGCGGCTTGATAGGCAATCACCTGCGGGCCTTCATGGACGTTGAGGAAATAGCCGACGCCATGGCCAGTGCCGTGGCCGTAATCGACTTGCTCCGCCCAGATCGGCGCGCGGGCGATGGCATCCAGCAAAGGCGAAAGAATGCCCCGCGGGAATTTGGCCCGGGACAGGGCAATCACACCCTTGAGCACGCGGGTGCAGTCACGTTTCTGCTCGGCGGTGGGTGTTCCGACCGGCACCATGCGGGTGATGTCAGTGGTGCCCCCCAGGTATTGGCCCCCGGAGTCGATCAGCAACAGGCCATCACCTTCGATGACAGCATGGGCCTCTTCCGTGGCGTGGTAATGGGGCATCGCGCCATTGGCGTTAAAGGCGGCAATGGTGTTGAAGCTCAGGGAGACGAAATCCGGCCGACGTGTGCGGGCGGCGGTCAAGTGTTCGTCGATGGTCAACTCGGTGATGCGCTCGCGCCCCCAGGCTCCTTCCAGCCAAGCGAAAAATTCACAGAGCGCCGCGCCGTCCTGCTCCATGGCCCGACGAATGTGCTCGGCGTCGGCCAGGCTTTTGCGGGACTTGGCCAGCGTCGTTGGGTTGAGACCTTCGACCAGTTTCACGCCGCTGCCCAGGTTATCCAGCAAGCCGACCGTCACCCGCGCCGGGTCGATCTGCAGGCTCGCGCCGTCCGGCACTTCACGCAACGCGGCGGCGGCTTCGCTGTAATCGCGCAGGGTCACGCCGTCCTGCTCCAGAACGGCACGCAGCGCTGCGTCAACCTTGTCCAGGGCCACGAACAGCGTTGCCTGCTGCTGGCCGATCAAGGCAAAGGAGACGAACACCGGGTTGAACGACACATCCGCACCGCGCAGGTTGAACAACCAGGCGATGTCATCCAGCGTGGCGATGAAATGCCAGTCGGCACCCCGCTCCTGGAGGGATTCGCGCAACTTGGCGAGTTTTTCGACGCGGCTGACGGTCGCCTGGGGTGGCAAATGGGCGTAGACCGGTTGATCCGGCAAGCTTGGGCGATCAGTCCAGACTTCCTTGAGCAGGTCGATGTCGGTGCGCAACCGCGCGCCGCGCTCCGCGAGCTTGCCGCCCAGGGTGCGGGCCGATGCCACGGCCATGACCGCACCGTCGACTGCAACCACCCCGCCTTCAGGCGTTTGTTCGGCCAGCCAGTCCAAGGGGCCGGGCTGGCCTGGAATCAGCTTGACCAGCTCGATACCGCTGCCCTCCAGCTCCTTGGTGGCCTGTTCCCAATAACGGCTGTCGGCCCAGACGCCGGCGAAACTACCGGTCACGATCAAGGTCCCCACCGAACCATGGAAGCCCGACAACCATTGCCGCCCCTGCCAATAGCCCGGCAGGTATTCGGACAGGTGCGGGTCGGCCGATGGCACCAGCAGCGCGTGAATACCCTCTCGGCTCATCAGTTGGCGGATTCGGGCCAGGCGCTGGGGAACCAGTCCATGGGGCAAAGGCTCGGTGCTCATTGTTTCTCCTGCTCGTTGATATTGTTGTTCGATGCCGAATTCGGCTTATGGGGTCGTGGCCCAGAACGCCAGCGCAGTCGCGCACGCCGCCTTGATCAGCCGCACCGCCTCGTCGATATCCTGCTCGGTGGTAAAGCGTCCCAGGCTCAAGCGAATGGTCCGCCCGGCGGCACGGGCATCGTGCCCCAGGGCCAGCAGCACGTGGGATGGGGTGTTCTGCGCTGAATTGCAGGCCGAGGTCGCGGAAAATGCAATCGATGCACCCAAGGTCGCCGGGTTGAACTCACCTTCGTTGAACGTCAGGCTCAGCGTGTGGGGAATCCGGCGGCTTGCACTGCCGTTTATGCGCACACCGGGCAACGTCAGCAGCGGCTCGAGCAAACGATTGCGCAATCGGGCGATTTTAGCGAGTTCTTCGTCGAATGCCGCGGCGGCCAGTTCGAATGCAGCACCCATGGCTGCAATCTGATGGGTCGCCAGGGTCCCGGAGCGCAAACCACCTTCATGTCCACCGCCGTGAATCTGCGCCGACAGCCGTGGCCGGGCACGGTCGCCGACATAAAGCGCACCGATGCCCTTGGGGCCGTAGATTTTATGCGCGGAAAAAGACATCAGATCCACCGGCCAGCGAGACAGGTCGATCTGCACCTTACCGGCGCCCTGGGCCGCGTCCACATGGAACAACGCACCGTGCTCGCGAACGACCTCGCCAATGGCGACGATGTCGTTGACGGTGCCCAGCTCGTTGTTCACCAGCATCAGCGAGACCAGGAACGTGTCTTCGCGTAGCGCCTCGCGAACCGCTTGCGGGCTGATCAGCCCCTCGGCGTCCGGCGCCAGCCAGGTAACCGCGACGCCACTTTCCTCGAGCTGGCGCGCCGTATCGAGAATCGCCTTGTGCTCGATCAGGCTGGTGATGACATGGCCGGCGCAACCACTGTGTGCCTGAGCCACCCCCTTGAGGGCCAGGTTGTTGGATTCGGTGGCGCCGGAAGTCCAGACGATCTGTTCGGGCTGGGCCCCCACCAATTGCGCCACCTGCTGGCGGGCACGCTCCACCGAGCGCCGGGCCTCCTGGCCGAAGGCATGGGAACTGGAAGCCGGGTTGCCGAAGTTGCCGTCAAAACCCAGACACTCGACCATGACCCGGATGACCCGCTCGTCCACCGGCGTGGTGGCGGCGTAATCGAAATACAAAGGACGTTTATTCATAGGAAACTCGCAGAGCCTGCTCCGGGATCAGGCGCCCTCGTTGGGTTCGAGACTAGCAATACCTGATCAAAGACCTTAAAGAAGTCGGACTTCGTTTAAAAGTGCGTAGGAACGCTCCTGAACAGCGAGCTTAGCAGGCATCGCGTCGAAGCTCAGCCCTCAACTGATGCTTTCGAGCAACAACGGATACATCGAAGCGACCAACAACAGCGCCATGCCCCAGTTGAACACGCGCAGCCAACGACGATCACGCAACAGGTTGCGCAACAGGCTGCCGCATACCACCCACAGGCTCACGCTTGGCAGGTTGATCAGGGCAAACACCGCCGCAATCACCAGCACATTGAAGAAATAACCCTGGAGGGGCGTGTAGGTACTGATGGCACCGATGGCCATGATCCAGGCCTTGGGATTGACCCATTGGAACGCCGCTGCGCCCCAATAGCTGATCGGCGTACTGTTCCCCGGCTGACCTTCCGAAACCGGGCCGGAGTGGGCTATTTTCCACGCGAGGTACAACAGGTACGCCGCGCCGATGTAGCGCAACGCGGTATAGAGCAGTGGATAAGTCTGGAACACCGCGCCCAGTCCAAGGCCCACCGCCAGCACCAGGGAAAAGAATCCGCAGGTAATACCCAGCATGTGCGGAATGGTGCGGTTGAAACCGAAATTGACCCCCGAGGCCAACAACATGGTGTTGTTAGGGCCTGGCGTGATCGAAGTCACCAGGGCAAACAGGGCGAAGCCCAGCAGCAGGTCAAGCGAAAGGGTCATGTCAGGTCAGTCCATCAGGGGCGGTCAGTCAAGTCATGACCCTACCCCACGTCCTGACCCAAACCCACGGACAGTTGGGCAAAACTTTGAGCGGTACAGTCCCTCAGCTGGACCGGCCAGGCTGTTGCACGACCTGCTCGGCACTCATCTGGCCCTGATCGTCGAACCCCACGTTTTTCTGCGACGAGCCAAGCAGCTCGGCTTTTTTCGCGTGGTATTCCTCGAACGACAGGCCGCGACGATTCAAGGCTTCAAGGGCCAGCTCGCGGGTCTCATCGGCGGTGTAGGGGCGCAGCTCCGGGGAAGAGCTGGCGCAGCCGCCCAGGAGGGTGGCGGTCAAGAGCAACAAAACGGCAAAGGTACGGTTCATGGCGAGTGTCCGGTGTTCTGGAGTTGGGCGATGAACAAAGGCTACCCGCCGGCCCTGCGCGGCAGAAATCAACCCTCTCGATAGTGGGTATTGCCTGCCTGGATCAGCCGTTTCGCTTAATCGACCAACTGACAATGCAGCGCGTTGTCCAGGCTGCGCTCGATATTGCGCAACACCTGGAACGAACCGAACGTCACGGCTTTGGCGCGGTGAGCCTGGATCAGCCGCCAGAAATCCTGCTCGCCACTTTCGAAACTTAGAAGCGCCGCCTCGCCTGCCTCGCGGGTTTGCCACTGCAAATAATTGAGCACGCGCCGACCGTCGTCGCTGGCCTGGATACTGGCACTCAGGAACCCCTGGTGGTCCCGGGCCAGGCGCTCGGTCTGTTCCGACAAGGCGCTTACCAGCGCCTGCAGCCATTGAGGGTCGATATCGAACTCCATCAGTTGGGTGAAACTGCGATTGTTCCTTGGCGATTGCATGAAAGGTCCCCTATGCAGGTAAGTCGGATCTTGCGATCCGAAAGTGTGCAGGGTAAAACCTCTAGTTAACTTGAGGTCAAGCAGTGAGTTGAAACGATGACGCAGATCGATATCCACAAGGAGCTCACCGTCGGCCAAGTGGCCGCCCGCAGCGGCTTGACGGTCACGGCCCTGCACTTCTACGAATCCAAGGGGCTGATCAAAAGCACGCGCAACCCGGGTAACCAACGTCGTTACCCACGGGCGGTGTTGCGTCGCGTGGCGCTGATCAAGGTTGCCCAGCGCCTGGGAATCCCCTTGGCGGAAATCGGCGAAGCGTTGAACAACCTGCCGGACAACCGCGCCCCGACGGCCGCCGACTGGCAGATCTTGTCGGCGCAGTGGAGCCGGGACCTGGACGAGCGCATCAACCAATTGGTGGCGCTGCGTGATCGACTCAACGGCTGCATCGGCTGCGGATGCCTGTCGATGGAAGCGTGTCCACTGCGCAATCAGGGCGACGTATTGGGCCAACACGGGCCGGGGGCTCACCTGCTGGAACAGCCGTGAAGCGTTCGTCGGCCCCCGCGCCCAGTCAGGGTTGCAGGCCTATAGTGGAGGGGCGCAAATCGACGAAGACTCTCTTCGCCTCCATAACAAAAGGAGAAACGTCATGGGCGTCAATGCCATTCCCGAAGGTTTCCATAACATCACGCCCTACCTGGGCATTCAAAAAGCTGCCGAAGCCATCGACTTCTACAAAAAAGCCTTCAATGCCACCGAGGTCATGCGCCTGGCCATGCCGGACGGGGGCATCGGGCATGCCGAACTGCGGATCAACGGTTATCCGATCATGCTCGGCACCCCTTGCGATCAGGGCCCGCTGAGTAATCCGGACCAATCGCCATCGGTCGGCCTGCATCTCTACGTCGAGGACGTGGACAGCGCGTTTGCCCAGGCCATCGCCGCCGGTGGCACGGTGATTTCCGAGGTCAAGGACCAGTTCTACGGAGATCGCACCGGTACCCTCAAGGATCCCTATGGGCATCTGTGGTTCCTCGCGACGCACAAAGAGGATTTGAGCCAGGAACAGATCGAGCAGCGGGCCAGGGAGATGTTTCAACAAGGCTGATCGTTGCTGTGGCCAGGGGGCTTGCTCCCTGGCCACAAAAGACACTGAACTAAACGCGAAACATTTTCTTTCATCTTCCCCTTCAGGATTGCGATCGCTCGTTCGTCTTAATTAGATGCAGCAGACCGCGTCGGCAAAAGCCACGGTCTGCTTTTTTCGGTTCACGGTGTTGCGAAGCCCGTAATACGGAACCTTTCATCGAATCAAGACGTTCAATCATGTCGAAGAAATCCCGCTCCAAACTCTGGTTCCTGGTCCATAGCTGGCTGGCCTTGCCCATCTGGTTCTTCGTGCTCATCGTCTGCGTCACCGGCACCCTCGCGGTGGTCAGCCAGGAGATCGTCTGGCTGGCCAACCCCGACATGCGGGCCAGCAAGCCTTCGGACGAGGCTCCGCTGCTCAGCTATGACCAGGTGATCGCCGCGATCAAGCAAGCCCAGCCGCAAACCCAGGTGCAAAGCATCATCCGCCCGGACGAGTCGCATTTTGCCCTGGAAGTCGGCGTGACCTACCCCGACGGACGCCCCGACACGGTCTACGTCAACCCGTACAGCGGCGTCATCCAGGGCTCGGCGCCGACATTCAACTTCCAGGCCTTCACCCGCGCCCTGCATGGCTGGTGGCTGGTGCCGTTCACCAACGGCTACAGTTGGGGCTGGTACCTGGTGTCGTTCCTGGGCCTGCCCTTGCTCGCGTCCCTGGTGACCGGGCTGGTGGTCTACAAGCGTTTCTGGAAAGGCTTCCTCCGTCCGACCTTGCGGATCCGTCATGGCGCACGGATTTTCTGGGGGGATTTCCACCGGCTCAGCGGTATCTGGTCGATCTGGTTCATCGCGGTCATCTCTGTCACCGGCACCTGGTTCCTGATCCAGGCCTTGCTGGGCGACAACCAGATCTCCATCTCCAGCGAACCGGTCATCCCGGTGGTGGCCCGTGAAAACGTGCCGTTGTCCGTCGATGGCCAGGCGCCGCCGCAGTTGAACCTGGACCGGGCCATCGAAATCGCCCAGCAACGCATCCCGGGACTGGAAGCGAGTTTCATCAGCCTGCCGGGCAATGCCTACAGCCATCTGGAAATCGGCGGCCGCGGTTGGTATCCATTGATGTTCCAGACCGCCACCATCAACCCCTACAACGGCGACGTGGCGGCCTCACGGTTGCTGTCGGACCGCACGACCCTGGAGTTCGTCACCGAATCCATGCGGCCATTGCACACCGGAGACTTCGGCGGCCTCTGGATCAAGCTCATCTGGTTTTTCTTCGGTTTGATCCTGAGCATGATGGTCCTCAGCGGGCTGCTGATCTGGACCAAACGCACGGCCCTGGCCACCGCCAATGCCTTCAAGCGTAGCCAGAAACCCACCCGTGGCGCCCGAATCGCCCAGGCACTGCAACCGTCCGTCCACCGTGAATCGTCGGAGGGCAGTCTGTGAACCCGTCCAATACCGTCTCATCACCGTCGCGCCTGAGCCTGTTCTGGCATAAATGGCGCTTCCACCTCAACGTGTTGCTGCTGCTGATCCCCCTCGGGTTCATGCCCAAATACCTCTCCGAAGCCGCATTGTTCCGCGGTGATGCCGGGCTGGGCGAGCGGGAAGTCGGCGACGTCCAGGTCGGTCCCTGGAGCCTGCGTCTGGCGGAGTTTCGCAACGAAGCCCCACGGGTCCAAGGGCCCGCCGGGCCGATGAAGCACTTCAACGCGGCCCTGTGCCAACGCTGTATCGGCCAGGTCAAGGCCACCTACCTGCGCATTGGCAAGCCCCGTAGCCTGCGGGCCGCCGGGGTGATTTTCTTCGGCTCGCCCTATCGCATGGGCGCCTTGTTGCCGGTCCCGCCAAAGACCCAGCCCGATGCCGAACTGTGGATAACCCTCGAGGGTTGGGACGGTTCGATGCATCAAGCCTCCATTCCCCTGAACCAGGCCTCCCCGGCCACCGTCGCCTGGCTGAAGAACCAAGGACCCAAACCATGACCTTCCGCGCTTTATCCAAGGGCTTGGCGCTGCTGTTCTGCGCCGGCGCAAGCACCAGCGTCCTGGCCCACAACCCGATGTGCGAGTGCAAGGCCATCGACGCCGAACAGATCCAATGCACCGGTGGCTTTTCCGACGGTAGCGGTGCGCCTGGGGTGACCCTGGACGTGATCGGTTATGACGAAACCATCCTCGTCCCGGGCAAGCTCGGTGCCGACTCGAAGCTGACCTTCAAGAAACCCAACGCTGAATTCTACGTGCTCTTCGACGCCGGCCCCGGCCACGTGGTGGAAATCGACCAAGCCGACATCGAGGCCCCATGAGCAACGCCACGACTCAAGTCATCCGCCCCGCCGGCGCGGGCCATGAAACCCTGTACGTGCTGCTGTTGTGCCTGGTCATCGTGCTGGTGGCCGGGTCTGTGGTGGCCTGGCATGGCAAAACCGAAGACGCCCCTCACCTGGCCTCGAACCAACTCGACGCCCGCCGCGACCTCAGCGCCGCCGAGCAAGGCATCTATGCCGACCTGCGGGTGACCCTGGATGAAATCCGCTTGCTGCGCGACGACCAACACACCCTGCCCGCCCCGCAGGCCCTGGCCGAAGAAGGCTTCGCGCCGTTCGCCCAGGACGCCAGTTCCGTCAGCCGCGGCGGCCACGCCTGGCAACAACTGCAGGACCAGGCCTACATCGGCGCCAGTGCCAATCCGTCCGTGGCCGGTTCGTTTCTGATGCGCATCGGCGAAACGTCCAATGCTGCCCCGGACATCTGGCTCAACCGCGGCACTGGCCTCGCGACGCCCACCGCGCTGGACGACGCGGCGTTGTCCGCCGCCGGCTGGCAACGGATCGTCGCGCAATTCGATGCCGGCGTAACCCGCCAGCACCGGCACTGACCCCACGCCCTCATCCGAGAGAAGACCGTTTGCCCATGCCTATTGCATCCCAACGCCGACCCTTGCTGCGCCTGCTGCTGATCGGCCTGCTGGCCTGCCTGTTCACCTCGCCGGTGAACGCCGAAACAGCCAAGCGCCTGCGCATTGGCATCACCTTGCACCCGTATTACAGCTACGTGGCCAACATCGTCGGCGACAAGGCCGAAGTCGTGCCGCTGATCCCGGCCGGTTTCAACCCCCACGCCTATGAACCACGGGCCGAAGACATCAAGCGTATCGGCGGCCTCGACGTGATCGTGCTCAACGGCGTGGGGCACGACGACTTCGCCGACCGTATGATCGCCGCCAGCGAAACCCCGAACGTGAAGGTGATCGAGGCCAACGAAAACGTGCCCCTGCTGGCCGCCACCGGCACCGCCGCCCGAGGCGCGGGCAAGGTCGTGAACCCGCACACCTTCCTGTCCATCAGCGCCTCCATCGCCCAGGTCAATAACATCGCCCGGGAGTTGGGCAAGCTCGACCCGGACAATGCCAAGGCCTACACCCAGAACGCCCGCGCCTATGGCAAGCGCCTGCGACAGATGCGCGCCGCCGCCCTGGCGAAACTGACCCAGGCCCCCAATGCGCAATTGCGGGTCGCCACGGTGCACGCCGCCTACGACTACCTGCTGCGCGAATTCGGCCTGGAAGTGACCGCCGTGGTCGAGCCGGCCCATGGCATCGAACCGAGCCCCAGCCAATTGAAGAAAACCATCGACCAACTGCGGGAGCTGGACGTGAAGGTGATCTTCTCGGAGATGGATTTCCCCTCCACCTACGTCGACACCATCCAGCGTGAATCGGGGGTGAAGCTGTACCCGCTCTCGCATATTTCCTACGGCGACTACAGCGCCGAGAAGTACGAAAAGGAAATGGCCGGCAACCTCGACACCGTGGTCCGGGCGATTCAGGAGTCCGGCGCATGACCGTCCAGGAACCCCTCACCCTACAGCGCGTCGGCCCCCTGATCGAGTTCGCCGAGATCAGCCTGAATCTGGGCCGCACCACCATTCTCGACAGCGTGGTTTTTCAGGTGGAGCCCGGCAGCATCCATGCCCTGGTCGGTCCCAATGGCGGCGGCAAGAGTTCGCTGATCAAGACCTTGCTGGGGCAGATGCCGCACCAGGGCCGCTTGAGCCTGCAATGGCCGGGTGAACCTGGAGTGATCGGCTACGTGCCCCAGGCGCTGGAATTCGACCGGGGCCTGCCCATGACCGTGGATGATTTCATGGCGGCGATGTGTCAGCGGCGGCCGGCCTTTCTCGGCGTGAGCAAGCATTACGCTGGCGCCATTGGCCAGGCCCTGGAGCGGGTCGGCATGCAGGACAAGCGCAAGCGACGCATGGGCGCGCTGTCCGGCGGCGAGCGCCAGCGGGTGTTGCTGGCACAGGGGTTGATTCCCTCGCCGCAATTGCTGGTGCTCGATGAGCCGATGTCGGCGCTGGATGAGGCCGGTATCCAGGTGTTCGAACGCTTGCTGCAGGACTGGCGCCAGGCCGGGATCACCGTGCTGTGGATCGAACATGACCTGGAGGCCGTCGGGCGCCTGGCCGACCGTGTCACCGGCCTGAATCGCCGGGTGCTGTTCGACGGCCCGCCACGCCAGACCCTGACCCCGGAGCGGCTGCTGACGCTGTTTTCCACCCATCCACGCACGAACGGGAGCGCGGCCTGATGAGTTATGAAGCCTTTCGTTTGATGGTCCAGGGCTGGGCCTCGGCCGGCTACCTGCCCGAAGCACTGGCCTATGGGTTCGTGGTCAATGCATTGCTGGCCGGGCTGTTGATCGGCCCGGTGCTGGGCGGCCTCGGCACGTTGGTGGTGGTCAAGCGCTTCGCGTTTTTCTCCGAGGCGGTGGGCCATGCGGCGCTGACCGGCGTGGCCATCGGCATCCTGCTCGGCGAACCCTACACCGGGCCTTATGGCAGCCTGTTCGGCTACTGTCTGTTGTTCGGCATCCTGCTCAATTACCTGCGCAACCGCACCGGCCTGGCGCCCGACACGCTGATCGGCGTCTTCCTGTCGGTGTCCCTGGCCCTGGGCGCCAGCCTGCTGTTGATCCTGGCGGGCAAGATCAACGTGCACATCCTGGAAAACGTGCTGTTCGGCTCGGTACTGACGGTCAATGGCAATGACCTGCTGGTGCTGGCGGTGGTCGGTTCATTGGTGATGGCCCTGGCCTTGCCGTTGTACAACCGCATCATGCTCGCCAGTTTCAACCCGCAACTGGCGGCGGTGCGCGGGGTGGCGGTCAAGACCCTGGACTACCTGTTCGTGGTCCTGGTGACGTTGATCACCGTGGCGGCGGTGAAAGTCATCGGCGCCATTCTGGTGGGTGCGTTGCTGGTAATTCCAGCGGCGGCGGCGCGCTTGCTCAGCCAATCATTGAAAGGCTTTTTCTGGTGTTCCGTGCTGATCGCCACCGTCAGCACCTTGTGCGGGATCCTCGCGCCGATTGTGTTCGACCTGCCGATCCCGTCCGGCGCCGCGATCATCCTGGTGGCCGGCATCGCCTTCGCCCTGAGCGCCATCGCCCGTGGTGTCGTCCCCAGCCTCAAAGGGAATCTTGGATAAATGGTTTGTTCATTGCGACAACTGACCCTGGCCGTCGCGTTATGCGGCGTGACCGTCACCTCGTCATTCGCCAGCGAAAAGGTTCGTTTGCTGGCATCGCTGCCGGTCACCTATGGATTGAGCGAGGCTTTGCTCAAGGGCACCGAGGTCAGCCTGGAGCGGGCCGCGCCCGCCAACCTGCCCGGCAGCCGCCAGAGTGCCTACTTCAGCGGCCGTGGCGCGCCGGCCTTGAGCAAACTGGCCAGCACTGCCGACGGGGTGATCGGCCTGCGTTCGCTGTGGCCGGACGATCCGCTGTACCCCATGGCCCGCCGCAGCAATATCCGCATTGTCGAAGTCGATGCCGCGCGCCCGGTGGACGGCGCCCTGCCCGGTATCGCCGTGCAGCCGGGCATGGCCGACGGCTTGGCGAGCCAGCCGTGGATGGCCAGCCATAACCTGGGGCGCATGGCCGACGTGATCGCCGCCGACCTGGCGCGCCTGGCCCCGGCGGACAAAGCGAAAATCGACACCAACCTCGCGGCCCTCAAGCAGCGCCTGCTCAAACTCAGCGCCGACAGCGAAAAACGCCTCGCCAGCGCCGATAACCTGAGCGTGGTCAGCCTGAGCGAGCATTTCGGCTACCTGATCAGCGGGCTCAATCTGGACGCAATCAGCACCGATCCCCGGCCCGATGCCGAATGGACGGCCGAAGCCCTCAAGCAGTTGAGTGCGACGTTGAAGGACAACGACGTGGCGCTGGTGCTGCATCATCGCCAACCTTCGGATGCGCTGAAGGCAGCGATTACCGAGGGCGGTAGTCGGCTGCTGGTACTGAGCACCGATGCCGCCGATCCGGTGGCGGAGCTGGAAAGTAATGTGGGGCTGGTCGTCACGGCACTGACCGGGGGCTGACGGCAGGAATGCGATCCACTGTGGGAGCGGGCTTGCTCGCGAAAGCGGTGTGTCAGGCAACATCAATGCTGACTGTACCGGCCTCATCGCGAGCAGGCTCGCTCCCACAAGGGATTTGCAGTGGACCCAGAACTCAAATCCATCACAGATTAATTTGTGGGAGCCGAGCTTGCTCGCGATTGCGGTGGATCAGCTTGCATCAATGTGGAATGTCTGACCGCTTTCGCGAGCAAGCCCGCTCCCACAGGTTTTATGTCAACTCAAGACATCTCCCGGCACCCGCACGAACCCTTCCATCAACACCCGCGCACTGCGGCTCATGATGGCTTTTTTTACGGTCCATTCGCCGTTGACCACGCTGGCCTCGGCGCCGACGCGCAGGGTGCCGGACGGGTGGCCGAAACGCACGGCATTGCGCTCGATGCCGCCGGCCGCGAGGTTCACCAAGGTGCCGGATATCGCCGCGGCCGTGCCGATGGCCACCGCTGCGGTGCCCATCATGGCGTGGTGCAGCTTGCCCATGGACAATGCCCGCACCAGCAGGTCGACATCCCCCGCCGCCACGGCTTTCCCGCTCGATGAAAGGTAATCCGCCGGCGGCGCGACAAACGCCACTTTCGGTGTG
Organism: Pseudomonas sp. FSO-7; assembly: GCF_059579345.1. NCBI lineage: Bacteria > Pseudomonadati > Pseudomonadota > Gammaproteobacteria > Pseudomonadales > Pseudomonadaceae > Pseudomonas > Pseudomonas sp. FSO-7. The sequence continues at coordinate 4,611,801 of NZ_CM184193.1, forward strand.
TGCTGGCGCTGGGCGGCTTCGCCCAGGTGCTTGATCAAGCCCATGCGCAACGCGCCGTGGGCGCGAATGCTTTCGAACATCGCCAACACTCGGGGATCGCCATTGATAGCGCCCTGCAATTCGGTGCCGGTGTAGCCGACATCGCGGGCATTGATGAAAATCGTCGGGATCCCCGCGTTGATCAGCGTTGCCTTGAGCGTACCGACACCAGGCACTTCCAAGTCGTCCACCAGGTTGCCGGTGGGAAACATCGAGCCACCACCGCCCTCCTCCTCGGCCGCCGGGTCCATGAATTCCAATTGCACTTCGGCCGCTGGAAAAGTCACACCGTCGAGCTCGAAGTCACCGGTTTCCTGCACCGCACCCTCGGTGATCGGCACATGAGCGATGATGGTCTTGCCAATGTTGGCCTGCCAGATCCGTACCACGGCCACGCCGTTCTGCGGGATACGGCTGGCCTCCACCAAGCCGCTGCTGATGGCAAACGACCCCACCGCCGCCGACAGGTTGCCGCAGTTGCCGCTCCAGTCCACAAACGGCTTGTCGATGGACACCTGGCCAAACAGGTAATCGACATCGTGATCGGCCCGGGTGCTCTTGGACAGGATCACGGTCTTGCTGGTGCTGGACGTGGCGCCGCCCATACCATCGATCTGCTTCTCGTACGGGTCGGGGCTGCCGATCACCCGCAACAATAGGGCGTCCCGGGCTGGGCCAGGAACGCGGGCCGCTTCGGGCAAGTCTTGCAGGCTGAAGAACACGCCTTTGCTGGTGCCGCCACGCATGTAGGTCGCGGGGATCTTGATTTGAGGCGAGTGAGCCATGTGCTCTAACTCCTGAAAAAAAGGGTGGCCAGCTAACGGGCCACCCAAGCGATTTAAACAGCCACCGCCGATTCCAGGAAGTCCTGGGCAAAGCGTTGCAGCACGCCCCCGGCTTCGTAGATCGACACTTCTTCGGCGGTATCGAGACGGCAGGTCACCGGCACTTCGACGCGCACGCCGTTCTTGCGAGTGATGACCAGGGTCAGCGTCGCCCGCGGGGTGCGCTCGCCGATCACGTCGTAGATTTCGCTGCCGTCGATGCCCAGGGTCTTGCGGTCCGTGCCGGGCTTGAACTCCAGCGGCAACACACCCATGCCCACCAGGTTGGTGCGGTGGATACGCTCGAAACCTTCGGCGGCGATCGCCTCGACCCCGGCCAGGCGCACGCCTTTGGCCGCCCAGTCCCGGGATGAACCCTGGCCATAGTCGGCGCCGGCAATGATGATCAACGGCTGCTTGCGCTCCATGTAGGTCTCGATGGCTTCCCACATGCGCATGACCTTGCCTTCCGGCTCGACCCGGGCCAGGGAACCCTGTTTGACCTTGCCGTTTTCCAGGACCATTTCATTGAACAGTTTCGGGTTGGCGAACGTGGCGCGTTGCGCGGTCAGGTGGTCGCCGCGGTGGGTCGCGTAGGAGTTGAAGTCCTCTTCCGGCAGGCCCATTTTCGCCAGGTATTCACCCGCGGCGCTGTCCAGCATGATGGCGTTGGACGGCGACAAGTGGTCGGTGGTGATGTTGTCCGGCAGCACCGCCAGCGGGCGCATGCCCTTGAGCGGCCGCGCACCGGCCAGCGCGCCTTCCCAATACGGCGGACGACGGATGTAGGTGCTTTGTGGGCGCCAGTCGTACAGCGGCGTCACTTTCGGCCCGGTGTCTTCCTGGATGGCGAACATCGGGATGTACACCTGGCGGAACTGCTCCGGTTTCACCGAAGCCTTGACCACCGCATCGATTTCTTCATCGCTCGGCCAGATGTCCTTGAGGCGGATCTCGCGACCGTCCACCACGCCCAACACATCCTTCTCGATGTCGAAGCGGATGGTCCCGGCGATCGCATAAGCGACCACCAGTGGCGGCGAGGCAAGGAACGCCTGCTTGGCGTACGGATGGATACGCCCGTCGAAGTTGCGATTGCCCGACAACACGGCAGTGGCGTACAGGTCGCGGTCGATGATTTCCTGCTGGATCACCGGGTCCAGCGCACCGGACATGCCGTTGCAGGTGGTGCAGGCGAACGCCACCACGCCGAAGCCCAGCTTCTCGAGTTCGGACGTCAGACCGGCTTCATCCAGGTACAGCGCCACGGTCTTCGAGCCCGGCGCCAGGGACGACTTGACCCACGGCTTGCGGGCCAGGCCCAAGCGGTTGGCGTTGCGCGCCAGCAGGCCGGCGGCGATCACGTTGCGCGGGTTGCTGGTGTTGGTGCAACTGGTGATCGCGGCAATGATCACCGCGCCGTCGGGCATTTGCCCGGGCACATCGTCCCACTGACCGGAAATGCCTTTGGCGGCCAGATCCGACACCGCGACGCGGGCGTGAGGGTTGCTGGGGCCGGCCATGTTGCGCACTACCGAGGACAGGTCAAAGCTCAGGCCACGCTCGTACTGCGCGCCCTTGAGGCTATCGGCCCACAGGCCCACGTGTTTGGCGTAGGTTTCCACCAATTGCACCTGGGTGTCTTCGCGACCGGTAAGCTTCAGGTAATCGATCGTCTGCTGATCGATATGGAACATCGCCGCCGTGGCGCCGTATTCCGGGGCCATGTTGGAGATGGTCGCACGGTCGCCCAGGGTCAGGGCACTGGCGCCTTCGCCGAAGAACTCCAGCCACGCCCCCACCACTTTTTGCTTGCGCAGGAACTCGGTCAGCGCCAGGACCATGTCCGTGGCGGTGATGCCCGGTTGCAGCTTGCCGGTCAGTTCGACGCCGACGATTTCCGGCAGGCGCATCCACGAGGCGCGACCGAGCATGACGCTTTCGGCTTCCAAACCACCGACACCGATGGCGATCACACCCAGGGCATCGACGTGGGGCGTGTGGCTGTCAGTGCCAACGCAGGTGTCGGGAAACGCCACGCCGTCACGCTGCTGGATCACCGGGGACATTTTTTCCAGGTTGATCTGGTGCATGATCCCATTGCCCGGCGGAATCACGTCGACGTTCTTGAAGGCTTTCTTGGTCCAGTTGATGAAGTGAAAGCGGTCTTCGTTGCGGCGGTCTTCGATGGCGCGGTTCTTGGCGAAGGCTTGCGGGTCGGAACCACCGCTTTCCACCGCCAGGGAATGGTCGACGATCAATTGGGTTGGTACCACCGGGTTGACCTGCGCCGGGTCACCGCCCTGCAAGGCAATGGCATCGCGCAAGCCGGCCAGGTCCACCAGGGCGGTTTGGCCGAGGATGTCATGGCACACCACGCGCGCCGGGAACCATGGGAAGTCCAGGTCACGCTTGCGCTCGATCAGTTGCAGCAGCGACTCGCGTAGCGTGGCCGGGTCGCAGCGCCGCACCAGGTTTTCCGCCAGCACGCGGGAGGTGTAGGGCAGGCCGTCATAAGCGCCAGGGCGGATGGCCTCCACTGCCCCGCGAACGTCGAAATAATCCAGCGAAGTGCCGGGTAGCGGTTTGCGAAATTCTGTGTTCATCGTCAGGACTCGGGTCACGGTGGTTTCAGAAGGTTGGCGCCAGCCTCAAAGCCCCCCCGGCCACTGTGGGAGCGAGCTTGCTCGCGATAACGGTGTATCAGTCGACATTAATGTCGAATGTCAGGACGCAATCGCGAGCAAGCTCGCTCCCACAGGGTTTCGGGGTAATCAGTTCCGGCGGCTAAAACCCTCCAGCTCAGCGTTGTTCGATTGGCACGAACTTGCGCTGTTCGACGCCGGTGTATTCGGCGCTCGGTCGGATGATGCGGTTGTTGGCGCGTTGTTCGAACACGTGGGCGGCCCAGCCGGTCAGGCGCGAGCAGACGAAGATCGGCGTGAACAGCTTGGTCGGGATGCCCATGAAGTGGTACGCCGAGGCATGGTAGAAGTCGGCATTGGGGAACAGTTTCTTCTGCTCCCACATGGTCTTGTCGATGGCTTCGGAGACGGGGAACAGCACCGTGTCGCCCACTTCGTCGGCGAGTTTTTTCGACCAGCCCTTGATCACCTCGTTGCGCGGATCGTTGTCCTTATAGATCGCGTGGCCAAAGCCCATGATCTTGTCCTTGCGCGCCAGCATGCCGAGGGTGCCTTCGATGGCCTCCTGGGGTGAGCTGAAGCGCTCGATCATTTCCATCGCCGCTTCGTTGGCGCCGCCATGCAAGGGGCCGCGCAGCGAACCGATGGCGGCGGTGATGCAGGAAAACAGGTCCGACAGCGTGGAGGCGCAGACCCGGGCGGTGAAGGTCGAGGCGTTGAATTCATGCTCGGCGTAAAGGATCAGCGAGACATTCATCACCTTCACGTGCAGCTCGCTCGGCGTCTTGCCGTGCAGCAGGTGCAGGAAGTGGCCACCGATGGACACTTCATCGGTCACGCACTCGATGCGCTGACCTTGATGGCTGAAGCGATACCAGTAGCACATGATCGCCGGGAACGCGGCCAGCAGGCGATCGGTCTTGTCGTGTTGCTGGGAAAAGTCCTGCTCGGGTTCCAGGTTGCCCAGGAACGAGCAGCCGGTGCGCATCACGTCCATCGGGTGGGCGTCGGCGGGAATGCGCTCCAGCACTTCTTTCAAGGCTTGGGGCAAGTCGCGCAACTGGCGCAGTTTACCGGTGTAGGCGTCCAACTGTGCCTGGGTCGGCAGCTCGCCGTACAGCAGCAGGTAGGCCACTTCTTCGAATTGCGCATCTGCCGCCAGGTCGCGAACGTCGTAGCCGCGATAGGTCAGGCCGGCGCCCGATTGGCCCACGGTGGACAATGCGGTTTGCCCGGCCACCTGGCCACGGAGCCCGGCGCCACTGAGTACTTTTGCTTCGGCCATTTGCTGTCTCCAGTTTTTAGATTTGTAGAGAATGGAGGAAAAAGATCGCAGCCTCGTTGCACTCGACAGCTCCTACACAGCCCCTACGCGGCCCAACTCTGTAGGAACTGTCGAGCGAAGCGAGGCTGCGATCTGTTCATTTTTTCGCCGCGAACAACGCATCGAGCTTCTGCTCGAAGGTGTGGTAGTCGATGCGATCGTAGAGCTCCATGCGGGTCTGCATGGTGTCGATGACATTCTGTTGCGTGCCGTCGCGACGGATTGCGGTGTAGACGTTCTCGGCCGCTTTGTTCATGGCCCGGAACGCCGACAGCGGGTACAGCACCAGGGACACGTCGGCACCGGCCAGCTGTTCGGTGGTGTACAGCGGGGTTGCGCCGAATTCGGTGATGTTGGCCAGAATCGGCGCTTTCACGCGGCTGGCGAACAGCTTGTACATCTCAAGCTCGGTGATGGCTTCGGGGAAAATCATGTCGGCACCGGCCTCGATGCACGCGGCGGCGCGGTCCAGGGCCGACTCCAAGCCTTCCACCGCCAGGGCATCGGTGCGGGCCATGATCACGAAACTGTCATCGGTACGGGCATCGACAGCGGCCTTGATGCGGTCGACCATCTCTTGCTGGGAGACGATTTCCTTGTTCGGACGATGGCCGCAACGCTTGGCGCCGACCTGGTCTTCGATATGAATCGCCGCGGCGCCGAACTTGATCATCGACTTGACTGTGCGCGCCACGTTGAACGCCGAGGAACCGAAGCCGGTGTCCACGTCCACCAGCAGCGGCAGGTCGCACACGTCGGTGATACGACGCACATCGGTCAGCACGTCATCCAGGCCGGTGATGCCCAGGTCCGGTACGCCAAGGGAACCGGCCGCCACGCCACCGCCCGACAGGTAGATCGCCTTGAAACCGGCGCGCTTGGCCAGCAGCGCGTGGTTGGCGTTGATCGTGCCCACCACTTGCAGCGGATGTTCGCTGGCGACCGCATCGCGGAAACGCTGGCCTGGCGTGCTGTTGCTGGAACTCATGACTCACCTCGTTCAGTGGCGGCGCTGTCCTGGAAATGACGCGCGATGTTGCGTTTGGAGGCGCCGATGTGCCGGCGCATCAATAATTCAGCCAGTTCGCCGTCACGGTCGGCGATGGCGTCGAGAATCCGGTGGTGCTCGGCAAAGGCCTGGCGCGGACGGTTGGGCGTGGTGGAAAACTGAATCCGGTACATGCGCACCAGCTGGTACAGCTCGCCACACAGCATCTGCGTCAGGGTGCGGTTGCCGCTGCCCTGGATGATCCGGTAATGAAAGTCGAAATCGCCTTCCTGCTGGTAATAACCGACACCGGCCTGGAACGCCGCATCGCGCTCGTGGGTTTCCAGCACCCGGCGCAGTTCGTCGATTTCTTCCAGGGTCATGCGTTCGGCCGCCAGGCGGCAGGCCATGCCTTCGAGGGATTCACGGATTTCGTAGAGTTCCAGCAGCTCGGCGTGGCTCAGCGACACCACCCGAGCACCGACGTGGGGCACGCGTACCAGCAGGCGCTGGCCTTCCAGGCGGTGAATCGCCTCGCGCAGCGGCCCGCGACTGATGCCGTAGGTGCGCGCCAGCTCGGGCTCGGAGATCTTGCTGCCGGGGGCGATCTCGCCCTTGACGATGGCGGCCTGGATACGCCGGAAGACGTTCTCGGACAGGGTTTCCGAATCGTCCTGGACCATCACCGGGGATTCGAGCTGATCGAGCATATTGTCGACACCTTGAAAATCAATATGGCAAAAACTAACCAATAGAGACCTTAACGTCAAAGCAAAAATCAACATTGTCGACAATCGTCTAATAAACGCCTTGGCGATAACCCCATTGCATGAGGACTCGTAGCCTCCGGCCAGCGGTGGCGTCAGAAAACCACCGTGCTAGAATGCCGCGGTTATTCGCCGCTCTCCTTTTATAGAGAAAGGCTGCCTAGGGAGCTTGTGCAGTAATGCCAGGGCCTGAACCGATAAACGGAACGCTGCGCACCAGGATCTATGACACTCAAGCCCTTATCTGCTGCTTTCTATTTCATGTGCCTGCCGGGGCTTGCCGTGGCGGGTGAAAAAACCGTGTACGGCCTCAACGAGTACGCCGCCCTGCAGGGCATCGACCTGGAGGTCGCCGCCAAGCTCGACACCGGCGCCAAGACCGCGTCCCTCAGCGCCCGGGACATCAAGCGTTTCAAGCGCGATGGCGAATCCTGGGTGCGTTTTTACCTGGCCATCGACGCGGCCCACTCGCACCCTATCGAACGTCCGCTGGCCCGGGTCAGCAAGATCAAGCGCCGCGCCGGTGACTACGACCCGGAAGAAGGCAAGAAATACACGGCCCGGCCGGTCATCGAACTGGACATCTGCATGGGCTCGGCCCTGCGCAGTATCGAAGTGAACCTGACCGACCGCAGCGCCTTCCAATACCCGTTGCTGATCGGTTCCGAGGCGCTCAAGCGCTTCGACGCGCTGGTCGACCCCAGTCTTAAATACGCTGCCGGCAAACCCGCCTGCGCCAATGCCGCTCAAACCGCAGAGTAATTCCAATGCGCTCCCTTACCCTCCATCTGAAAATGCTGATCGCCATCCTGGTGGTGCTGGGCCTGTCGGTAACGGCCTATCAGATTTTCGTGCTTGGCATCCCGGTCACCGAAGACGCCACCGACGACTTGTGGAACATCGACGCCAAGGTCGAATTCGTGCCCAACGCCAAGGATCCGGTCAAGATCCAGATGTTCGTGCCGCCCCTGAGCCGCGACTACGTGAGCCTCAACGAGAGTTTCATCTCCAACAATTACGGTGTGGCGGTGAACCGGGTCGACGGTAACCGCAAGGTGACGTGGTCGGCCCGTCGCGCCAAGGGCAACCAGACCCTTTATTACCGGTTGGTGCTGACCAAGCGCTACAGCGCCGAGAAAACCAAGGTCAAGGGCCCGACCTTCCGCGACAGCATCGCCGTCGAAGGCCCGGAGAAACTGGCCGCCGAAGCCCTGCTTGCGCCGATCCGCCAGCACTCGGCCGACGTCGAGACGTTCATCAGCGAAGCGATCAAGCGGGTCAACAATCTCAACGACGACAACGTCAAGCTGTTGCTGGCCGGCGACCCTTCCTCGGCTAACAAGGCGCGCATCGTCGAGTTGGTGCTGTCCATCGCCCACGTGCCGGTGGAAAAGGTCCACACCATCCGCCTGGTGGCCGACCAGCCGCAGGCCCCTGAGCTGTGGCTGCGCAGTTTCAACGGCACCGACTGGCTGTATTTCAACCCGGACTCCGGCGAACAGGGCCTGCCCACTGACCGTCTGCTGTGGTGGACCGGCGATGAAAATCTGATCACTGTCGATGGCGGCAAGAAAGCCACCGTCACCTTCAGCATGAACAACAGCGAAATGAACGCCATTCGCCTGGCCAAGCTGACGGACGAGAACACCGACGCCAACTTCCTCGAATACTCGCTCTACGGCCTGCCGCTGCAAACCCAGCAAACCTTCATGATCATGGTGATGATCCCGATCGGCGTACTGGTGATCCTGGTGCTGCGCAACCTGATCGGCCTGCAAACCCTCGGGACCTTCACCCCAGTCCTGATCGCCCTGGCCTTCCGTGAAACCCAGCTGGGCTTCGGCATTATTCTGTTCACGGTGATCACCACGCTGGGCCTGTCGCTGCGTTCGTACCTGGAGCACCTCAAGCTGCAGATGCTGCCAAGACTCTCGGTGGTGCTGACGTTCGTGGTGGTGCTGATCGCCGCCATCAGCCTGTTCAGCCATAAGCTGGGCCTGGAGCGCGGCTTGTCGGTGGCGTTGTTCCCGATGGTGATCCTGACCATGACCATCGAACGCCTGTCCATCACCTGGGAAGAACGCGGCGCCGGCCACGCGATGAAAGTCGCCATCGGCACCTTGTTCGCCGCGTCCCTGGCGCACCTGATCATGAGCGTGCCGGAACTGGTGTACTTCGTGTTCACCTTCCCGGCGATCCTGCTGATCCTGGTGGGCTTCATGCTGGCCATGGGGCGTTATCGCGGCTACCGCCTGACCGAGCTGGTGCGGTTCAAGGCCTTCCTCAAGGCAGACTCCTGATGTTCGGCTTCTGGAAGACCTGGAAGGCCCTGGAAGCCCGGGGCATCATGGGCATCAACCGGCGTAATGCCGACTACGTGCTCAAGTACAACAAGCGCAGCCTGTATCCCATCGTCGATGACAAGATCATCACCAAGGAACGGGCGGTCGCCGCCGGCATCCATGTGCCGGAACTGTACGGGGTGATCTCCACCGAGAAGGAAATCGACAAGCTCGACGAGATCATCGGCGGGCGCACCGACTTCGTGATCAAGCCAGCCCAGGGCGCGGGCGGTGACGGCATCATCGTCATCGCCGACCGCTTCGAGGGCCGCTATCGCACAGTGTCCGGCAAGATCATCAGCCATGAGGAGATCGAGCACCATGTCTCCAGCATCCTCACCGGCCTGTATTCCTTGGGCGGACACCGTGACCGGGCGCTGATCGAGTACCGCGTGACGCCGGACCAGATCTTCAAGAGCATCAGCTACGAAGGCGTGCCGGACATCCGCATCATCGTGCTGATGGGCTATCCAGTGATGGCCATGCTGCGCTTGCCGACCCGCCAGTCCGGCGGCAAGGCCAACCTGCACCAGGGCGCCATCGGCGTGGGCGTCGACCTCGCCACGGGCCTGACCCTGCGCGGCACCTGGCTGAACAACATCATCACCAAACACCCCGACACCACCAACGCGGTGGATGGCGTACAGCTGCCCTACTGGGACGGCTTCATGAAACTGGCCGCCGGTTGCTATGAACTGTGCGGGCTGGGCTACATTGGCGTGGACATGGTGCTGGACCAGGAGAAAGGGCCGTTGATCCTGGAGCTGAACGCCCGGCCGGGACTGAACATCCAGATCGCCAACGACTGCGGCCTGACCCTGCGCACCCACGCGGTGGAAGCCCGCCTGGAAGAACTCCAGGCCCGGGGCGTTATCGAAACCGCGCAAGAGCGCGTGGCGTTTGCCCAGGAGTTGTTTGGGCATATTCCGCCGGTTGAGGGTTGAGGCTTTAACCTGGAGGCTAAGGCTGAGGTTGGAGACTGGAGTAAGAGACTGGAGCATGAAACCCTGTGGCGAGGGAGCTTGCTCCCGCTGGGTTGCGCAGCAACCCCAAAGCCCGGCACCTCGGTACATCAGGTTGACCAGGTTCAACTGCCCAGGGGGTTGCTTCGCAACCCAGCGGGAGCAAGCTCCCTCGCCACAAAGTGTTCATCCCCAGATAGCTTCTGGTAGCCACAAAGCGCTTATACCCAAATAGCTTCAATAACCACAGACGTGCTCATCTCCGACACCCCTCTAGGAGCAAATCCCACAGGGTATTACAATCGCCCCCCCGCCTGAACGGCTGACCCGCCCCGCCCATGCCAACCTGCTCCGTACACCCGCTGCCCTATCGCACCAACCCCGCCGAGTATTTCGCGGCGATCCGTCATGCCCCGGGCAGCGTGCTGCTCGACAGTGGCCGGCCGAGTGCCGAGCGCGGGCGTTACGACCTGCTCAGCGCCTGGCCGCTGGCACAATTGGCGGTATTGCCGGACGAAAGCGGCAGCGATTTCCTGCAACGCCTGCGCACTCAGCTGACACAACTCGGCGACGCGGAACTGCCGGCCACGGTGCAATTGCCCTTCGCCGGCGGGCTGATCGGCTACTTGAGCTACGACTTTGGCCGACACCTCGAAACCCTGCCATCCCACGCCCAGGACGACCTGCAACTGCCCGACGCGCGTTTTGGCGTGTACGACTGGGCGCTGGTCAGCGATCACCAGGCAGGCACCAGCCAACTGGTGTTCCACCCCCATTGCGCCGAAAGCGAACGCCAGCGCCTGATCGCGCTGTTCAGCCAGCCGAACACCGCGCCCGTTCCCCCGTTCAGCCTTGAAGGCCCCATGACACCGGACCTCAGCGCCGAGGCCTACCGACAGGCGTTCGAACGTATCCAGGCGTATATCCAGGCCGGTGACTGCTATCAGGTCAACTTTGCCCAGCGTTTCCGCGCCCCCTGCCAGGGGGATGCCTGGGCCGCTTACCAGGCTTTGCGGGCGGCCTGCCCGACGCCGTTTTCCGGCTTCCAGAGCCTGCCGGAGGGTGGCGCGGTGCTGAGCCTGTCCCCCGAGCGCTTCGTCAAAGTCAGCGAAGGCCAGGTGGAAACCCGACCGATCAAGGGCACCCGCCCCCGCGGCACAACGCCCGAGGAAGACGCGGCCCACGCCGCCGAGCTGCTGGCCAGCCCCAAGGACCGGGCGGAAAACCTGATGATCGTCGACCTGCTGCGCAACGACCTGGGCCGCACCTGCCGCATCGGCTCGGTGCGGGTACCGGAGTTGTTCAGCCTGGAAAGCTACCCGAACGTGCACCACCTGGTCAGCAGCGTGACCGGCGAACTGGCTGTGGATAAGGACGCCATGGACCTGATCGCCGGCAGCTTCCCCGGGGGCTCGATCACCGGTGCGCCGAAAATCCGCGCCATGCAAATCATCGACGAACTCGAACCGACCCGGCGCGGGCTGTATTGCGGCTCGTTGCTGTACCTGGACGTGCGCGGGGAAATGGACAGTTCCATCGCCATCCGCAGCTTGCTGGTCAAGGATGGGCAGGTGTGCTGCTGGGGCGGCGGCGGGATTGTCGCGGACTCGGATTGGCAGGCGGAGTATCAGGAGTCGATTACCAAGGTTCGGGTGTTGCTCGATACCTTGCAGAACCTCTAGAAGCATCGCGGGCAAGCCTTGCTCCCACAGGTTACCTGTTCACAAAAAGGTGCCTGATAGAGATCCTGTGGGAGCAAGGCTTGCCCGCGATGACAGTGTGTCAGTCGACTCAAGGCCAACAGATACACCGCTATCGCGAGCAAGCTCGCTCCCACAGGTTTTGTGCCTACAGTAACGGCGTGATTTACATACTGAGGTTGCGGTTCGAGGCCTTGAGGAATTCCTGCTTCAACTCGACAAAGGTGTGCACCGCCGGGAATTGCGGGAATTCGCGGATCACGTTCTCCGGCGCATGGAACAGAATCCCGGCGTCGGCCTCGCCCAGCATCGTCGTGTCGTTGTAGGAATCCCCCGCCGCAATCACCCGGTAATACAGGCTCTTGAAAGCCAACACCGACTGGCGCTTGGGATCTTTCTGACGCAACTGGTAGCCCGTCACCCGTCCAGTGTCATCGGTAATCAGACGATGGCAGAGCAAGGTCGGAAAGCCCAGTTGGCGCATCAACGGTTGGGAAAATTCGTAGAACGTGTCGGAAAGAATCACCACCTGGAAGCGCTCGCGCAGCCAATCGACGAATTCGATGGCGCCGTCCAGGGGCTTGAGGGTGGCGATGACTTCCTGAATGTCGGAGAGCTTGAGGCCATGCTCGTCGAGGATGCGCAACCGTTGCTTCATCAGCACGTCGTAGTCGGGAATGTCCCGAGTGGTTGCCCTGAGGGAATCAATCCCGGTTTTTTCAGCGAAGGCGATCCAGATCTCCGGGACCAGCACACCTTCCAGGTCGAGACAGGCAATTTCCACAAGACACTCCCATTTTTTCTGATGTTTATCGGTTGAGCGAACAAAAGGCTTGCCGACTCTAGCCATTCGTCGAAGCCCGCGCAACGCACAGGAGCGCGCCAGCCCCGACAGCTTTTGTTACCATCAGCCCCATATAGAGCGCCCAGCGCCACCGACCTGTAGGAAACCGCCCTGATGAGCCCATCGTTTGACGTCGTGGAACTCGCCACGACCTATGCCAACAAGTCCCCGCAGGACATCCTCAAGCTGGCCTTCGCCGAATTCGGCGACGAGCTGTGGATATCGTTCAGCGGCGCCGAAGACGTGGTGCTGGTGGACATGGCCTGGAAACTGAACAAGAACGTCAAGGTGTTCAGCCTCGACACCGGCCGCCTGCACCCGGAGACCTATCGCTTCATCGACCAAGTGCGCGAGCACTACAAGATCGACATCGAACTGGTGTCGCCGGACTACACGAAACTTGAACCCTTCGTGAAGGAAAAAGGCCTGTTCAGCTTCTACAAGGACGGTCACGGCGAGTGCTGCGGCATCCGCAAGATCGAACCGCTGCGCCGCAAGCTGACCAATGTCCGCGCCTGGGCCACCGGCCAGCGCCGCGACCAGAGCCCCGGCACCCGCAGCCAAGTGGCGGTGCTGGAAATCGACACGGCGTTTTCCACCCCCGAGCGCACCTTGTACAAGTTCAACCCGCTGTCGCAGATGACCAGTGAAGAAGTCTGGGGTTACATCCGCATGCTCGAGCTGCCCTACAACAGCCTGCATGAACGCGGCTTCATCAGCATCGGCTGTGAGCCCTGCACCCGCCCGGTGCTGCCGAACCAGCACGAGCGCGAAGGCCGCTGGTGGTGGGAAGAAGCCACGCAGAAGGAATGCGGGCTGCACGCCGGGAACATCATCGCCAAATCCAAGACCGTCTAAGCGTCCGCCGTACCCTGTACACAAAAATGTCACCACAAGTGGCATTTTTGTGTGCACTTATCTTGTAACTGCCCCGAAAGGTTACACCGACCTTCCCGCCTCGCCTGTCCTTCTAACTCCATTGGCGTTCGCCGAAAAATAAATACCTGTTTAAACGGTCAGTTTTAAATCTCCGTATTTCAGTTACTTATTAACCCAACATAACAAAACGAAATTATCACCGTAGCGGATAGATCCGTAAGTGGCATAAATCTGGCTTGAGTCGACAAGTGTTTTGTATACAACATCTATAAAACATACACACACTTTAGATCCGCAAGCCTGAAGCGCCCTATCCCGTACAGGCTGCAGATGCCCCGTAACCAATGATGCTCGCCTGCTGCGACGAAGATTTGTCGAGCCCCGCGCTCATGCACAGTCATCGCTGCCCCGAGAATCAGGAGCCTGCCGGAATGCGTACAAGTCTCTCCAATAACATCGCGCTGGATCTACCCTCCTCCACCCCTGCCCTCGATGACCACACCGCAGTGTCCCTGGCCCTGAGCCCGAGGCTGCACAACAAGGACCTGGCACCGACCAAGGCCGAAGGTCGCCGCTGGGGCCGCTACAGCATCTTTGCCCTGTGGACCAACGACGTGCACAACATCGCCAACTATTCCTTCGCCATCGGTCTCTATGCCCTGGGCCTGGGTGGCTGGCAGATCTTGCTGTCCCTGGGGATAGGCGCGGCGCTGGTGTATGGCTTCATGAATCTGTCCGGCTACATGGGCCAGAAAACCGGGGTGCCGTTCCCGGTGATCAGCCGGATCAGCTTCGGGATCCATGGCGCGCAGCTTCCGGCCTTGATCAGGGCGATCATCGCCATTGCCTGGTTCGGGATCCAGACCTACCTGGCGTCGGTGGTGTTCCGCGTGTTGCTGGTGGCGATCCACCCGGGCTTCGCCGACTACGACCGCGACTCGATCCTCGGCCTGTCGAGCCTGGGCTGGGTGTGCTTCGTGGCGATCTGGTTCGTGCAACTGGTGATCCTGGCCTACGGCATGGAGATGGTGCGCCGTTATGAAGGCTTTGCCGGCCCGGTGATCCTGGTGACCGTCGCGGCCCTGGCCGGTTGGATGTACACCCAGGCCGGCGCCACCATTGCCTGGTCGATCCGCGAGCCGCTGACCGGTGGCGAAATGTGGCGCAATATCTTTGCCGGCGGCGCGCTGTGGCTGTCGATCTACGGCACCTTGATCCTCAATTTCTGCGACTTCGCCCGCTCCTCGCCGTGCCGCCGGACCATCATCGTCGGCAATTTCTGGGGCCTGCCGGTGAATATTCTGATGTTTGCCGGGATTACCATCCTGCTCTGCGGTGCGCAGTTCCAGATCAACGGGCAGATCATCGAAAGCCCGACCCAAGTCATTGCGTCGATCCCCAACACTTTCTTCCTCGTGCTCGGCTGCCTGGCCTTCCTGATCGTTACGGTGGCGGTGAACATCATGGCCAACTTCGTCGCCCCGGCGTTCGTGCTCAGCAACCTGGCGCCCAAGTACCTGACCTTCCGCCGCGCCGGGCTGATCAGCGCCGCCATCGCCGTGCTGATCCTGCCGTGGAACCTCTACAACAGCCCGCTGGTGATCGTGTATTTCCTGTCCGGCCTCGGCGCCCTGCTCGGGCCGCTGTACGGGGTGATCATGGTCGATTATTGGCTGCTGCGAAAAGGTCGCATCAACGTGCCGCAACTGTACAGCGAGGACCCAAACGGTGCGTATTTCTACAGCAACGGGGTCAACCTGCGTGCGGTGGCAGCGTTCATTCCGGCGGCGCTGATCGCGATTGTCCTGGCTCTGGTGCCAGGTTTTGACGCCGTTTCACCGTTTTCCTGGCTGATTGGCGCTTCGATTGCAGGGTTGCTGTACCTGATCATCGCCAAGCGCCAGCCGTATTACGAGGACGTCAGCGGCGAATCCATCGCTGTGGATAACGTCCATCATTGATCGCCCAAACGGCCCGCCAGGTTCGGGCCGCTTACTTTATGTGTTAAGGAGGACAGCTCATGCGAATTCTCGTGGTCAACGTCAACACCACCGAATCCATCACCCAAGCCATCGCCCGACAAGCCCAGGCCGTGGCCGCGCCGGGCACTGAGATCGTCGGGCTCACGCCGCATTTCGGTGCCGACTCCATCGAGGGCAATTTTGAAAGCTACCTGGCGGCCATTGCAGTGATGGACCGGGTGATGTCCTACGACCAGCCGTTCGACGCGGTAATCCAGGCCGGCTACGGCGAGCATGGCCGCGAAGGCCTGCAAGAACTGCTGAACGTGCCGGTGGTGGACATTACCGATGCCGGCGCCAGCACCGCGATGTTCCTCGGCCATGCTTACTCGGTAGTCACGACCCTGGATCGCACCGTGCCGCTGATCGAAGACCGGCTCAAGCTGTCCGGCCTGTTCGACCGCTGCGCCTCGGTACGGGCCAGCGGCCTGGCGGTGCTGGAATTGGAGCAAGACCCGCAACGGGCGGTTGAAGCCATCGTGCGGCAGGCCGAACTGGCCGTCAGCCAGGACAAGGCCGAAGTGATCTGCCTGGGCTGCGGCGGCATGGCCGGGCTCGACGAGCAGATCCGCCAGCGCACCGGGGTGCCGGTGGTCGATGGCGTGACGGCGGCGGTGACCATTGCCGAGTCGCTGGTGCGGCTGGGGTTGTCGACGTCGAAAGTGCGCACCTACGCCACGCCCCGGCCCAAGACCATCATTGGCTGGCCGGGGCGGTTTGGGCGGTGAGTTCACAGGTTTAGACCGAGGTGGCCCGAATCGCGAGCAGGCTCGCTCCCACAGGTGATGGGTGGTGATCAGAAGTCTGTGAACACATCCAACTCTGTGGGAGCGAGCCTGCTCGCGATTGGGTCCAACTCGGTGACAAGCCCAGCTCAAACCGCACTGAACCGCCGCGCCAACCCCTGCTCGGCAAACTGCTCGATGATGAAATCCACGAACACCCGGGTCTTGCCCGGCAGCAACTTGTGCTCGGCGTAGTAGATGGAGATGTTGCCGTCATCGACGTACCAATCCGGCAGCACTCGCTGCAACGCGCCGGACTCCAGGTAGGGCACGGCCACCGGCATGCTCACCAGCCCGATACCCAGCCCTTGGGCCGCGGCCGCGCAATCGGCTTCCGAGTCGCTCATGGTCATGCGGGGCTTGAGCATGAGCGGGCTGTGTTGCTGGGTGCGGCTGGTCAGTTGCCAGGAACGCACCCGCCCGGTTTGTGGCGAACGAATCAGGATGCCCTGGTGCTGCGCCAGATCTTCCGGCTCCACCAACGCCGCATGGCTTTGCAGATAGTCCGTTGAAGCAACCAGTACCCGATGGGCCACCGCCAACTTGCGCGCCACCACGCCCTGGGGCAACTCGAAGCCGCCGCCGATGGCGGCATCGAAGCCCTGGCCGATCAGGTCCACCTGGCGGTTATCGAAATGCCAGTCCGGATTGATCGCCGGGTAGCGCCGCAAGAACTCTCCCAGCAACGGCACGACATACAATCGACCGAACGCTGTGCCCATGCTCACCTTCAGTGTCCCCGCCGGTTGCCCGCCAGCGCTGGCCAGGTTGGCGACGGCGTTCTGGATGGTGTTGAAGCTGCTGCCGACTTCCCTCAGGAACAACTGGCCGGCTTCGGTCAGCCTCAAGCTGCGGGTACTGCGCTGGAACAGGCGTACGCCCATGCGGGCCTCCAGCTTGGCGACGCTTTTACCCACCGCCGCCGGGGTCAGGCTCAAACGGCGCGCCGCCTCGGCAAAGCTGCCGACTTCGGCACTGCGCACAAAGCATTCGATACTATTGAAGGTCTCCATGGGCCCCACTCTAAACTTTTGGTTTAGACAGACTATAGCAATGACGGTCTACACAGCCCATGACGGCTTCTTGATACTCGCTCCATCACCGCGGCACCTCGCCCCGGCACTTTTTGGAGAACATCATGAGTAACCAAGCACTGAACGGTAAAGTCGCCTTGATCCAGGGCGGTTCTCGCGGCATCGGCGCCGCCATCGTCAAACGCCTTGCCGCAGAAGGCGCCGCCGTGGCCTTCACCTACGTCAGCTCTGGCGCCAAGTCTGAAGAACTGCAGAACAGCATCACCGCAGCCGGCGGCAAGGCCCTGGCGATCAAGGCCGACAGCGCCGACGCCGAGGCCGTCCGTAACGCCGTCGCCGCCACCGTCGAGGCTTTTGGCCGGTTGGACATCCTGGTCAACAATGCGGGCGTGCTGGCGATGGGGCCGCTGGATGAATTCAAACTCGAAGATTTCGACCAGACACTGGCCATCAACGTGCGCAGCGTGTTCGTCGCCACCCAGGCGGCCGCGCGGCACATGACCGAAGGCGGACGCGTCATCAACATCGGCAGCACCAACGCCGACCGCATGCCCTTCGTCGGGGGCGCCACGTACGCCATGAGCAAATCCGCACTGGTGGGCCTGACCAAAGGCCTGGCCCGTGACCTCGGCCCGCGCGGCATCACCGTCAACAACGTGCAGCCCGGCCCGGTGGACACCGACATGAACCCGGCCGACAGCGACTTCGCCTCCAGCCTGATGTCGCTGATGGCCATCGGGCGCTACGGCAACGTCGATGAAATCGCCAGTTTCGTCGCTTACCTGGCCGGGCCGGAAGCCGGCTACATCACCGGTGCCAGCCTGACCATCGACGGGGGGTTCGGCGCCTGATCCGGGCTAACCATGTGGCGAGGGAGCTTGCTCCCGCTGGGCTGCGCAGCAGCCCTTTCCTATCAGGCCCACTCCAATTCCGGCAAACCGCAAAGGCTTGGCTGGAACATTCTCAAGGAGCGGATGATCCCATCGGCATGGGCGTATTTTTCGTCCGCCATGGCCGAGTCAGGAATGGCAATGGCGGTCATGCCGGCGGCTTTCGCGGCCGTCACGCCGAACGGCGAATCCTCGAACACCAGGCAGTCACGCGGCTCGACACCCAGGCGCCGGGCGGCGGTGAGGAAGATATCCGGTGCCGGTTTCGCCGCACCGACTTCCGGGTCGTCCGCCGTCACGATGCAATCGAACAACGCGAACCAGTCCCGGTGCAATGTGGTTTTCAGCGCGAACGAAGGGCTCGACGAACTGGTCCCCACCGCAATCGGAATGTTGTGGGCTTTGAGATGCCGCACCAGTTCCTCGGCGCCGGGCATGCCCAGGGCGTGAGGAAAACGCTCGCGCATCAGGGGCTCGCGGATGACCAGGAATTCCTGGGGGGTGATCGGCAACTCCAGTGCCTGGACGACGTAATTGGCCAGGTCCGTGGCCCCGCGACCGATGATGTTCTGCTTGACGCTCCAGTCGAACGTGCGCCCGTAGCGCTCGGCGATGATGGAGGTGACCTCGGTGTAGATCCCCTCGGTGTCCAGCAACAGCCCATCCATGTCGAAAATCACAGCCTTGATCGGGCCAAACTCTTTCAGCGGTGCATTCATCGCATCTGATCCGTTATCAACACAACATTCCAGGGATGGCTCAGGTGCGGCCAGGGCAACGTGTTCGCCTTAAAGGATTCAGCAGGATAACGAAGGGGGCTTGGAACCGGCAATGGGAAATCGGTGAACGGGGTCCGTGGCGAGGGAGCTTGCTCCCGCTGGCTGCGTAGCGACCGTTGGATCTTGGGGTCGCTTCGCAACCCAGCGGGAGCAAGCTCCCTCGCCACAAAAGCGGATCGTGTCGGATGAAAGGTTACTGACCGGAGCCGCCCGACCCAGAGCCACTGCCGCCCGAACTGCCACCACTGTCGCTGGTACCGGTTGCGCCGTTGGTCCCACCGCCTGCGTCGGCACCGCCCATCGTGCTGCCGCCACTCATCGAACCGCTGCCCGTGCCGGGGCTGGTGCTGCTGCCGCTGGCATCGCCGCCATTGCCGCCCCCCACAGACCCCGGAGGCAAGGCGTTACCGCTGGCGCCGGATTTGGCGCCGGCTTCCATTTCCGAGGAAGGTGGCATCCCGCCCTTGTCCACAGGCGGCGTGCTGCTCGAAGACTGTGCGAAAGCGGCTAATGAACTGACGGAAAGAATCCCGGCGAGTGTCAGCGCTGTCATGTTGGACTTCATCATGGTGAGTCTCCTTTTCAAGGTACTTACCTGATGTCTGGCAGGCGCGGCAGGCCGATGGTGCCACTGAATCGACGGGCGGGCCTGCCGATCAGCTCGGCTTGCCGGAGGCGTCGTCACCGGCGATGTCCGGATCGTCCGGGGTCGCCTCGACATCCTCGTCGTCGCTGGGCACTTGCTCGACGCCCGCTTCGTCATCGGGTGGGAGCTGGTCGCGGCTCAGCGGGTTGGTGGGCGAAGGCAGCGGATATTCCGGGGTTTCTTCGTCATTGGGAACGGGGGAATCGGCAGTCATACAATCTCCTGGCAGGTGCATGCACCTGTCCTGCAGCTTAAAGCTTAAAGAACGCCGGCGATCAGTTTGAGCACCTTCACTTGTAGGATTCGTCCTCAAGTTCAGCGTCTTCGTCGTCGAGCAAGGGCACCTGGGCGTCGTCCATCAGGGAACCGGGGTCTTCATTGCCCGGGTCGTTGGGGCCTGGATCATTGATGAAGGGAACGCCTGTCGGGCCTTTTTCTTCCTTGCCTTCGGTTTCCGGCGTCATGGCACACCTCGCGATTGCTGATGGATGTATGAATTTGAGGTGGGGGGGGCGGCAATCGTTCCGGGGGATTTTGATCTGTCTTTTTTTTGGGGGCGTGTGTATATCCGTTTTTTCGGTAACGGCTGCTTATGGTTCCGCCCTGACGGCGGGTCACTTTCGAAAAGCGCGAAAGTAACCAAAGCGCTCATGCCCCACCACTCGGCACCTCGCCTAGGCTCGGTGTGCCCGAACGCAGGCATTGCTCCGTGGGCCCGCCGCGAAGGGCCATCCATGGCCCAGCGCGGCTATCCCGGCATCCATGCCGGGATGCCCACTCCGCAATGCCTGCGTTCGGCCAGCGTGGTTAACGGGGCGCCGAGATCAACGTCCGTCGCGAGGCGGCCTTATAGCCGACCTGGCTCTCCCGGTCGTACTCCGATCGAATTGTGGGAGCGAGCCTGCTCGCGAAGACGGTGTCGCAGTCGATGAAGTAGCCGCTGGAGCTGTCTGTTGTTCATACTTTGGGCATCAAAGAAGCCCAAAAAAACGGCGCTTCCCATTTCTGAAAGAAGCACCGTTTTTTCTAACTGAACAGCATCACGGCACAAGACCGGGGCTTTTCATCCAAGCATCCGCTTAACGATGATTTCTCTTGTGCTTATGCTTGTGCTTCTTGCCACCGGAGTGACCGTCGTTGTCGTTGGACAGGTTGCTGCCCAACGCGCCGCCCGCTGCGCCGCCGACGCCGGCACCGATGGTGGAGCCGGTGGAGCCGCCCAGGCGATTACCGACGATCGAGCCACCGGCCGAGCCCAGGCCACCGCCGATGGCAGCTTCCGTGCGGCTGCCTTTGCGCGCACCCACGGCGCTGCCGGCTGCGCCGCCGACGCCCGCGCCGATCGCGGCGCCTGTGCTGCCGCCCATCTGCTGGCCGACCACGTTGCCCAACACACCGCCCAGACCGCCGCCGACTGCAGCGGTACCGTCGCCGGCAGCCATCGCGCCCTGGGCAACTACCAACCCCAGTACCAAGGTGGACAAAGTCAAACGCATGATAGAAACCTCAAGAATGCCGCATCGGGGAGAAATGGCCAGTGCGCGCGGGCGCGAGTGTACGCCAAACAGCATCAGCCATGACGGTTGGACAACGAAACGGCGGTTTATTTTATGACAGGCAAAAAAAAGCCCGCTGGGGAAACGGGCAGGTACTGCTTTCTAACGGATGAGCTGAGAGTACGTACCTGCTTGTGAAAGAAACGTGAAAGAAACCGCCGGTTGAAAAAAGATTTTGATCATTCCCACGCTCTGCGTGGAAATGCATCCTCGTGACGCTCTGCGTCACCTTCAGAAGCGGAACGCGGAGCGTCCCTGGCGGCGTTCCCACGCAGAGCGTGGGAACGATCGAATGCTCCGTGCTCCCGCTTGACCGGGCTGGCGCACCAGCGCCAGGCGCCCATAAAAAAGGGCTGCCATGCAGCCCGGTGGGAGCAAGCTCCCCTACCTACCATTCTTGTCACTTCTTGACCGGAACCCTGGGCAAAAACTTGGCCTTCTCCCCTCGCTGCACTTTGGCCACCTTCGTCCTGATGGACTTGATCGGCTCGTCGCCAAAGTCTGCATGGTAGGTTGACTGACCACACTGCAACCCTTCATTGATTGGATACGCGGCTCCGTTCTCCTCGCTGTACGATGCTCCCATTGCCTTTCCCCTTTCATTGAGGTCCATACCGGCAACAACCGGTTGCCTGACAATATCGACCCTCTCGACAGTGAGACTAGTCGGTCATCAACAGACTGTTGATTCCACAACACCCTTCGCCGACGAATGGAACTCACTGTTTCAGAAAGGAAACACTCACTCAGTGCCCAGCATCGTTCGGTTCAAAACCCGGGAAACCTGATCGGCTGAATAGGGTTTGGACAAGAATTCAAAGCCCTCATGCCCCCTGTGGGCCAACTCTTCGCTGTAGCCGGAAGTGAGCACCACCGGCAAATCCGGGCGACGCTGGCGCAGCTCCCGGGCCAGGGCGATACCGCTGATGCCTGGCATCACCACGTCAGAAAATACCGCGTCGAAAGCCCTCGCATCCGGCCCGACCATTTCCAGCGCTTCTTCGGCGTTGGTCGCCCAGGCCGTTTCGTAGCCCAGGTCCTGGAGGATCTGGTTGGCAAAACGCCCCACCTCCAGGTTGTCTTCCACGATCAACACCCGGCGCTTGCCCTTTTCCAGCACCAGGTGCGTGACCTCTTCCCTGACCGGCTCGTGGTTGTTCTCGGGCGCCACTTCCGGAAGGTACAACGTGAACACCGTCCCCTCGCCCACCACGGTCGAAACATCGACGTTGCCACCGGACTGCTTGGCAAAGCCGAACACCTGGGACAAGCCCAACCCCGTGCCCTTGCCCACTTCCTTGGTGGTGAAGAAGGGTTCGAAGATGTGCTCAAGCACTTGCGGGTCAATACCGGTGCCGGTGTCAGCCAAGGCAATGGCGGCAAAGGATTGCCCGGCCCCGGCATGACCACGGATCGGCGGCATGCCACCGCCGCAACTGACCCGAAGCCACAGCGTGCCCTGGCCATTCATCGCATCCCGGGCATTGAGGGCCATGTTGATCAACGCTGTCTCGAACTGGCTCAGATCCGCGCGGATGTAACAGGGTCGGTCGCACAACTCGACGTTGACCTGGATCCGTGCTCCGGTGACGGTTTGCAGCATGTCCCCCAGGCTCTGTACTTGCTTGCCCACATCGATGACTTCTGGCTTCAACGGCTGGCGCCGGGCAAACGCGAGCAACTGGCTGGTCAACTTGGAGGCGCGATCCACGGTTTCGGACACTGCCGTCATGTAGCGTTGCCGGCGCTCTTCGGACAAGTTGGGCATGCGCAGGAAGTCCACCGAAGAACGGATGATCGTCAGCAGGTTGTTGAAGTCATGGGCCACGCCACCGGTGAGCTGGCCGATGGCTTCGAGCTTTTGCGACTGGCGCAGTGCCGCTTCGGTCTGTTTCAAGCGCGTGGTGCGTTCCTCGACCCGCTCTTCCAGCGTTGCGTTCAATTCGGCCAGGGCCGCCAGGCCTTCGCGCACGGCAGCATCGGCACGGGCGCGCTCGATGTGAGCCCAGGATCGCTCCGTGACTTCTATCAGCAGCGCCAGGTCGTTGGATGACCAGACCCGCGGCGTTTTATCGTGGATGGCCATCAGCGCGGTCAATCGACCGCCCTTGATCAACGGCACACAGATGGTGGCCGCGATACCAATAGCCTGGAACGTCGCCGCTTCCTCCGGCGCCAGCTCCTTGAGGTTATCGTTGATCACCAGCGGTTTGCCGGCTCGCAGATTGGTGACGGCCAGACGACCGAAATCAGCCAGCCGATAATGCCCGAGGATATGGGGCGAACCGGCCCTGGCCCAATCGCCGCGAATGGTGAAACCGTCCTCGTCCTCATCCATGTCCGCGTAGGCACAATTGGACAGGTTCAGGTGCGCCGCCAGAATCCGCGTAGTGGTCGCCATGATGCTCTGCGGATCGGTGGCGTTCGCCACGGCATGGCCGATGGCATCCAGCACCGCCAGACGCTGGGTCATGAACACCGTCGAAGTGGTCTCGGTGACCGTATCCAGCATGCCCACCACCGTGCCGAACTGGTCGCGGATGGGGCTGTAGCAGAACGTGAAATAAGCCTGCTCAGGACCGCCGCCGCGCTCGATGACCAGGGGAAAGTTCTCTATATAAGTGGCTTGCCCGTCGAAGGCGCCCCGCACGATCGGCCCGATATCGCTCCAGGCTTCTTGCCACACCTCATCGAACCGCCGCCCCAGCGCCTCGGGCTTGCTGCCGAGGATCGGCAGGAACGCATCGTTGTACAAGGTGATCAGGTCCGGTCCCCATACGATGGCCTGGGGGAAATGCGAGGCGAGGCTCAGCGCCACGGTGGTCTTCAACACATCGGGCCACTGCGCGGGCGGCCCGAGCGGCGTGTCCTCCCACGGATGACGGCGAAGCCGTTCGGCCATTTCTCCATAGCTCTGGAGCCAATCTGTCATCGCGTTCGATCCTTCTGAGACGCCAATACCAACGAGGGGAAAAGCTTGTGACCCCAAGCAGGGCCGTATTATCCCGTGGCGAGTGGGAATGCGCGATTGGATTGTGGGATGTGTCGGGGGGCAAATGGGGGGTGAAGAGCGGAAATGGGAGGTTGGGCTACAGAAATATCCTACATATCGTTGGGAATGGGTCTGATGTAGGTGAGGGATCTTCAAAGTTGTAAGACGTACAGCTCGAATGCTTACGATGATGGCAACGTCCTACATATGATTGGGAATCCCCTTCCCTATCAATCCCTTGCGTATTTTTTG
Source organism: Pseudomonas sp. FSO-7 (assembly GCF_059579345.1). Lineage (NCBI taxonomy): Bacteria > Pseudomonadati > Pseudomonadota > Gammaproteobacteria > Pseudomonadales > Pseudomonadaceae > Pseudomonas > Pseudomonas sp. FSO-7. The sequence continues at coordinate 4,636,070 of NZ_CM184193.1, forward strand.
CGGTGGCGACTATAGTCTTGGCGTCGCCCAGATGGCGGCCGGGTTTGGCGACTCGATTGACACAAGTGCAACGGTGCTTTCTGCTGTGGCAGAAGCACGCTCATGCTCACAGAAACTGCTTTATGGCAGCTGTGCGCGGGAGACCTTCGGGTCTGCCGGCTCCTTGTGTCTCCGGTTCGCCAACCTGCGTACAGCTGTCACCCTTTGTTTGGCGACAAAGTGTGGCAGTTCATTCATGACACAAGGAATTGATATGAACCGATATATGGGCCTCACCAGCAACGCCGACGACCAACCCCTCTACGTCGATACCACCGCCCCGCTACACATCCTGCTCGACTCAGCCGCCTACCGAATCCGTGCCGCCACCCAGTTCCTGGAAAACTTGGCAATGCGCGATGAACTGACGATCGACCCCGCGACCCTTCAGGACCTGGCACAGCTTTGCTGCATCCCGCTGCGTGACGGCTGCGACGTGATGGATGTAATTGCGCGACGATTGGATGCGGCACCGGCAGGTTCCACTCTATAAGCCTGCCAACCGACAACCCGTGGCGAGGGAGCTTGCTCCCGCTGGGCTGCGCAGCGGCCCCTTTTGTGAGCGCTGCGCACTCAAGCGGGAGCAAGCTCCCTCGCCACGAGTGCATCGTCTACCTGAACTACTCAACAACCCCGTTATAAACAACCATCGCACTCCCCTCCTTCTTGACCACAAGCTTATTCCCCTGCGCCATGGCCTCGACCAGTTCAGAACACCCCTCCACTTCACGCTTTCCATCAACGCGCTCGGCCTGGGTGTCGAAACTGAATACATAGGTCGACGCCGGGCACGCGTTGCCCCCCTCTCCCGTGGAAACAACCAGCACATACTTGCTCGGGCCAAACGTATAAGCCTTTTCAATCGTCACATAACCGGTGTACTCGGCCTGCTCAACAATTGATTCCATGACGTTCATCACGCCCGCCCGCGACTGATAATTCAGCGCGGTCCCCATCGCCTCGGTCTGGGTCGTGAAAGGCCCGGCACGCTCGGTGTTGACGGGCAACGGTTGATAGGCAACACCCGGGGGCGCGGGAGGTGCGGCTTGAGTCTTGGCGATGGGTTTTGCAACAGGGCTTCGCTGGAGTTGAGGGCTATCGCATAGGCCGTTTTTGCAGATGAAATCCCCTTGGCAGTCGATGTCTTCCGAGCACTGGTTCGTTTCTTCGAAAGTGCTCTGGTCGGCCTTGGCATAGCCAACAACGGCCAGTGTCAGAAGAGCGCAGGCAAACAAATGCTTCATCGGTGAAGTCCTTTTCTTGGATGGTGGCCGGATGATAACTGCAAACCTTGCGGGATTGTCTCTGGTCGCCGCCAATTACCAGTGTCGGGTGGTTCTAGGTTTGTTTGAATACTAGCCTTGCAAACGATCCCACAAGGAAGTCGAGACCTCCATGGCTGACCGCAAACAACTCCACCGAGACGGCTACGTCCTGCTCCGTCAAGCAATCCCGAGCGAGTGGCTGGCTGACCTTCGTACCGTGTTCGATGCAGGTGTGCGGCCGTCGGATCAATGGCCAGTGCCCCGTGGCATGGACTGGCGCTATTCGATGCTGGACGATGATTCGAAGATCCAGGCGGTGTGCCGTTTACCCCAGCTACTGGCGGTGGCAGGTGAGTTGATCGGCGAGCAATTCTTCCTCTCCCAAGTGGAAGGCCGCGAGCCCCTTGCCGGTGGCGGCCAACAACAACTGCACCGTGACTTGTCAGCCCAACGGCCAGGCGACATCGCCATCGCCTTGGCGTTCTTCGACGATTACGGCCCCGAGAACGGCGCGACACGGATCGTCCCCGGTAGCCATCGCTCCAAGCCGGGCGCACCGCCCTTTGATTTCAATGACGAGTCCCGCGCTATACAGCTATCAGGCGGCGCTGGTGACATCCTGGTGTTCGATGTCGATCTGGTGCACGCGGGCAGCCTGAACGTGATCGGCGCACGCCGTCGCTCCATCCTGATCAGCTATTTCTCGGAGTCGCTCTACCCGTCACACCTGGAAACCGTGGCGCTGCGCAATATTCGCATGGACACCAGTGACCGCTTCGCCCCCGCGGACTTTGTTTTCGGGGGCTAGGATTTTTGCGCGATGAAGTGATGCGCAGCGCTTCGAATCTGAGCTTTAATGCCCGTGCTCATCGCCCCCCCCTTCGTCTAATCAAGGAAGAAACGACATTGAAAACAGCTTTCGGCGCCCTGTTGTTGGCCTGCCTGACGACTACCGCATTGGCTGACGAAAACCCCGTCGGCTTCCAATCCTCCACCCTCCCGGATCCAAACAATGGTCGGGCACTGGAGATGGTTGTTTGGTACCCCAGCGCAACGACCGCAACCCCGCAGCTGATCGCCGATAACGCGGTATTTGTCGGCGCATCTGCCGTGCGTAACGCGCCGCCCACTGCCGGTGAACATCCATTGGTGGTGCTCTCCCACGGCTACAGGGGCAACTGGAGCAACCAGATCTGGCTTGCCAGCGCGTTGGCCCAGAAGGGTTACATCGTCGCCGCCATCAATCACCCCGGCAGCACCACCCATGACCGCAGCCCGCAAGCAGCGGCGCAGTTATGGCAGCGGCCGGTTGACCTGCGTCGAGCCATCGATGCGGTCACGACTCAACCGGAAAAATTTGGCCGCGTCGCCAATGGCCTAATTGCAGCCGTGGGCCATTCACTCGGCGGCTGGACTGCCCTGGAGATCGCCGGCACTCGCTTCGACCCAGAGCGCTTCGCCCAAGACTGCAAAACCCATTCGCAGTTATCCAGTTGCACCGTTTACCAGCAGATGAATCCCGCCAGCACCGCTGAAGCAAAGGCCGAACTGGCCGCCGATTGGCGCGATAAACGTGTGACTGCGGTGGTGACATTGGACCTGGGCCTTTCCCGGGGCCTGACGAATGAAAGCCTGACCGCGCTGCCTGTCCCCGCTCTGGTGATCGCTGCCGGTGTACCGTCGCAAGAACTTCCGGCTGAGTTGGAGTCTGCCAACCTGGCCAAGCGACTGCCCCAGGCGTCAAGCCGTTACGTTGAGATCAAAGACGCGAGCCATTTCAGCTTCATGTCGATGTGCAAACCTGGTGCGCAGGAGATGCTTGAAGAGGACGTGCCAGGGGATGGAATCATTTGTCGGGATGGCGATGGCGGTCGTGCTCGGGGGGTGATTCAGCAGCAGGTTGCATCATTGATCGCAGCGTTTTTGGCGCAGCCATCTGCCCACAAAGAAGGCAGTTTGTGAACGGCCCCATCCTCGTCAAAGATAGGTCTCTTTCCCAACAGTTTCCGACTTAACTATCCTACGCCTCCACCCCTAACGGATTCGCCAAGATGTATTTGCGTTCAAGCTTATTGTGCCTGTGCTTTTTCAGCGGCCTTAGCCAGGCCGCTGTTAACTGTTCTGCCCTGGCGGAAAAGCTCTCTGGAACGGTGCCCGAATTCCATCCATCGGTACAAGGCAAGGTCATCGGCACCGGACGCCTGCATTTCCACGAAGCGCCAGATGAAGCCTGTGCCAATAAGAAGATTTTCGTAATCCCCGGCGACGCCCTCACCATTTACTCCAGCCTTGAAGACGAATCATGGTTGGAAGTGAACTTTATCGCCAAGAGTGGCGACGACTATACCGGTTGGGTAAAGGCAGACCGGGTCGAGATTGGCGTACCTTACGGAGCGCCACCGGAGGATGCCGACGACGCGCCGGCGGGTGATGCTCAATAATTCAAAAGGGGAGGAAAAACGATGACGGGTTCGCCAGAAGGGAGCGGTCTATTCCCGGCCAGCAAACACGGCGACCTTGACGTGGCTGATGACACGAGTTTCGTCGCCTGGGCTCGCGTCTGGGCAGAGCTTGGCATCAGATGCGCGTCACGAGAAACGTACGAAACACTCATTCGCCATTACAGCGAGCCGCACCGCGCTTACCACAACCTCCAGCATCTGAAGGAATGTCTTCAGGTGCGCCGAGTCATCAACACGGCCTGCCAGGCCCCCGCCGAAGTCGACCTCGCGCTCTGGTTCCATGATGCGATCTACGACCCTCTTCGCAGCGACAACGAGCTGCGCAGTGCGCAATGGCTGGACGACGTGGCACGCGACAGCGGCCTGGGCGATGAAACGCGACGCAGGCTTTATGATCTGGTGATGGTGACCCGACACGACGGTGCCCCGGCGTCGGCAGATGAAGCGGTGTTGGTGGACACGGATCTGGCGATCCTTGGGGCATCGTTCGAGCGGTTCGAGGAATACGACCAGCAAATTCGCCGCGAGTATCAGTTTGTGCCGCTGCCTGTGTACCGCCAAAAGCGGCGGCAGGTCCTTGAAGGCTTTCTGGCACGCGGGCGCATTTATACGACCGCACCGTACTTCGACGCATTCGAGCAGCAGGCACGCGCAAACCTTGCACGCGCCATTGACCGCCTCGATTGAAGACTCGCGTCATTCAAAATCAGGTTTCAGTCATCCGATCAGCCTTCAAATCAACCGATCCACAACCCGCGCATTCCACTGCTCCCGGTATCTTTCCCGCCACCCCGGACTCCCCTTATCCAACCACTCCAACGTCGCCTCAATACTCTCAGGGCTGATCATGAAGTGATTGATATGCTCCTCGATCCGCTCTTCCGATAGGTGCAGCGAGTCCAAGTAACCATTGAAAGAATCCGCCAGCACCACATACTCATCACCCTGCTGACGGCGCCCGGTCCAGGCAGGTAAGCCCGCCACCATCGCCGCCACGTCCTGGCGCCCTTCCCGCAAATCCAGCAGCAAGATACTTGCACCGCCATCGCGCCCAATCGGCAACAATCCCGTCGCGGGGAAACCGGGCTGCGCCCGCAGTTGCTCCAGTTCGAAGGGGTTGGATTCGTACTCTTGGTCCGGATCCAGCCCGTACAGCGAGAAACTGAGCAACTCCTCATCGCCATTGGCGAGCGTGGCCAGCACATCGTATTCCACGTAGGCGCCGTTGCAGGTCTTGAGGAACTGGCGATAGTCGTCCGGCAAGCGAGCGCCCAGGCTGGCTTCCAGTTGTGTGATGGCAAGGTCGGTGGCGCCTTCCCGGGTGTCTTCGAGGATGAGTCCGCGGTAGTCAGTCATTGATGCCTCGAAAGGTCATTAGGTTGGCGAGGGATGCGATCACAGGTTCGTCCTTGAGGGTGGAATTGAAAGGGTCAGTAGGAAGCCAACCAAAAGGAATACCACTTACTTCAATGACCGCCTCGGAACAAGGGCCTTTGGTAGTGAGGGCAGCTCGCGCCCCATAGCTGCCCTTCGAAGGACAGACCATGGCAGACAGCAGCTATTGCGCCTTTCGTTTTGCTCAGAGGGGCCGAATCCTTCTATGCTCAAGCGACTATGCGCAAGGAGCAATCTTGATGGATTACCTGATTCGAAACGCTATGGATACCGATGCCCCGGCCATCAGTCAAACGATCATCAATGCTCTGCGCCAGTCCAATGCCCAAGACTACTCATCCGAAATTATCGATCAAGTGGCGCAAAATTTTTCTCCCTTGGCAATTCTTCAATTGTTGGCTCAGCGTCAGATACTCGTAGCAATAGTCGACAACCATATCGTTGCAACTGCGAGTCTTGATCAGGACGTGGTCAGAAGCGTGTTTGTCGACCCGTGCTATCAAGGGAAGGGTCTCGGGAGACACCTGATGGAGAGGATTCAATCGATCGCGATAAACGCAGGTCTGAACCTGCTACGGGTTCCCTCTTCAATCACCGCAGAAGGCTTTTATGCGTCGCTTGGCTTTAACAAAGTCAGGGATGAGTTTCACAAATCGGAGCGCACGATCATCATGACGAAAATCTTGGACCTGTAGCACTACAGCGTCCAAGAAGATGTCAGGACCAAACAATGGATTACATTTTTGATTTCTTATTCAACATGTTGGCGCATCGGATTGGCGTTTACATACTTCGCTTACTCAGTGGCGGTCGTTTCAAGGGAGAAAGCGGTTTCGCCTGGGGTTGGGCGGTCGCCGTCGGCGGCTTGGTGATGTTCGCACCTCTCGTGATTTTCATAGCCTTGCTCATCTATACCAGCGGGGGGTGAAGTGATGAACATTGAATATGAAGTGACCGTTCGCCATGGTTAGTTATGGTCAATACCCCTCCGGCATCACACCACGCTCGCCCGATGCAAGCTGCTCAGATGCCCAACACCCGCCGCCGTCAAACGGCTCACCAGATCCTCCCGCGCCGCTCGCCCGCCCGAACGCACGTACTCCAGCTCCGCCGCCGTGATCAATACCACCGGCACCAATCTGACCGGGGACAAGGGCATGTCATCCAGTTGAGTTGGGAAATCCGGCGCCGGGGCGCCGATTAGAACGCCGGTGGAGTCGTCATCGGTCACGAAGAGCTTGGGCAGTTGATCGCTCATGTGGTGCGATTGGCTGAGCCCGGGCAGTTCCAGGGATAGCGCTCCGTGCTGGTCGAGTTGGTGGGTGATGCCGCCCGCGTCGGCCACCGTTTTGGCGACGTGTTCTATCAGCTCGAATGCCCAACTGCCTTTGAAAGGATCGACCTCGCCCACGGGGCCATAGGCGTGCTCCGGGATGTCCGCGGTTTCGACGAACAATTCCATCTCGAAACCGTTGCCCATGCCTTCCGTGTCATCGAATGGATCGGACAGGCCTTCAGTGGCGAGGATGATCGTGTCGCCACGGCGAACCACACGGTAGGCCTGACGGGTCGAAGGCCAGTACGGGCCGCCGGAAAAGGTCGGGCTGATGAGGTAGGCAAGGACATCCCGCTCGACCGTGCCGACAGCGCTCCAATGACGATCCAGGCACGCTGCGCCGGCTTCCCGGACGGCCAGATTGGCTGCTTCAGCCTCGGTCAGGTCGCATAGCTCGGGGGATTGCGGTTCGGGCTGGTCATCTTGGGTTTCAGGGGCTTTCGATGAACCGAAGAGTTTCTTGAAGAAATCCATGGGCGTTCCTTGGTGGGTTTTCGCTCGGCTTCACCGGGATCCACACTCGCTGATCCGAGAGCAGGCGTCGGACGCATTGTGGCGTGTTGGGGTTGATTTGAAAACGCGGTCAGGATGACGAGGTGCGGATCTATGCTCCGCCCGCTCTACCGCGACGCATATGGATAAGTGCAGCTCTACGATGATCTGGAGAAACTCGCTCTTCGACAGCGAAGGGCAAAAAGCCCAGCTTTGGATAAAGCAGCAAGCCGGCCGTGTTTTCATTGAAACACGATACCCGCACCTCAGTGGCGTCATAGCGGTCGAACGCCTGGGCCGTCATCGTTTCCACAAGAAAGGTTGCAACACCTTTACCTCGAGCCTCTTGGGCAACGATGACATTCCCGATACAGCAAACTCCACCTGTTTCAGCCCGATAGAAGTTAGCAAAACCAACGACACGGCTCCCTGCCTCGACGACCGTCGAATCGAATCGTTGAGCGATAGCGTCAGCCAGCTGAGCCTCGGTCAGAGGGTATTGGGCTTTCGGGAACATATAAAACAGCTCCCGAGCGTCCAGCACAAAGCTGCAGAGGGTCTTGATGTCATCGGCCGTTACTGGCCTGCTTTGCAATATCATTGGTCGTCCTTGAAGTTCATGCGTTTGGTATCTTGGCTCACCTGATTTTGCTCAAACATCTGTTGGGGCACCAGGACCGGATCGACTCCAAAAGGATGAATATGACATTGACGGTCGAAAGTTTGGTCAGGATAGCAATGACCAATCCAATCAACGCACAAATCACTTCACGCTTACCTTCACTCGGTTTGAACCAATGCATGCTCACGGCTGGTTGCCTGTTCCAAGCCGTCTGGAATCATCAATCGCAGCGGCCGCCTGCTTGGGGCGTGAAGGATTACGATATTTTTTACTTCGACCCTGACCTGTCTTGGGAAGCGGAGAATGAAGTGATCCACGCCGCCCGGCGCCTCTTCCAGGACCTGGACGTCAACATCGAGGTCAAGAACCAGGCCCGTGTTCATCTTTGGTACGCTCAGCGGTTTGGCAAGCCTTATCCTCAGCTTCAGTCGGCCAAGGATGGCATTGATCGTTACTTGATTGCAGGTACGTGTATTGGGTTGGATGTTGGAACCGGTGACGTCTATGCGCCCTATGGCCTGGACGACATAGCACAAGGCGTTCTGCGCATGAATCCAAAAAATCCCCAGCCGGATTTGTTCGATGAGAAAGCCAAGAGTTATCAAGCTCGCTGGCCATGGCTCAGGATCATGGAGAAATGATGCAAATCTGAGCCCAAGGGAAAAATTAAGTATTTACGCTATGACGGCTCACATTAGCCGCAGCGCCATCAATCCTGTGGCGAGGGAGCTTGCTCCCGCTGGGTGGCGAAGCCGCCCCAAAACCTTCTTCCGGACAAACTGTATCAACGGGTCTACGACGGCTGCGCCGCCGAGCGGGAGCAAGCTCCCTCGCCACGGAGCGTGTACCTATTAAGACTATGTATGTAACTTGCTGCCGCCTTCGCGAGCAAGCTCGCTCCCACAGGCGATTGGCGGTGGGTACCCGTTCTGTGAAGCTCAACCTGCACGCTTTGAAGGCGTGCTGCGCGTTAACAAAACTGTCTCAAATGAAGATTTTCTTGGCGCACTGAATGTCCTACAAAATCCCTGCGTCAGGGTTGAAACGCCTACCGACTCAGCCCTGACTCATCGTCCCCGAAAAACTCGCCTCCACCGGCCCGATAAGAAAGACCGCGCCCACGCCATCCCATTTAACCGTCACGCTTCCACCATCACATTCAACCTCGACGGTACTGTCCAACAACCCCCGACGAATCCCATTAACAACCGCACCGCACGAGCAGGACCCCGACCCCAGCGCAATCCCCGCTCCACGCTCCCAGATGCGCAACCGAATATGCGTACGATCGATGATCTGGACGAAATGCACGTTGGTCTTGAGCGGGAACAGCGCGTTGGTTTCGATGGCCGGTCCGATCGTCGCGATATCAACGCCAGCCAGATCATCGACAAAGTAGGTGCAGTGGGGATTACTCATGCTGCACGCAGTTGGACTGCCGGCCAGTGGCAAGACAGTGGTGTCCAGTTCTTGCGCCAAGGGAATGTCCGACCAGCCGAAAAGCGGCACGCCCATGTCGACGCAAATATCGCCGGTCGGGGTACGTTCGCAAGTAAGCAGGCCACGGTTGGTGCGCAGGGCTACCGAAGTCACATTGGCTTCGCGCATGAGCAGGTCCGCCGCTCCCCGTGTTGCGCTGCCGCAAACATCCAACGCGGAACCATCGGCGTTCCAGAACATCACCCGCGCATCGGCATCGTCGCAATCGAGCAACACCGCGAGTTGGTTGAAGCCCACGCCTCGGTTCCGATCCCCCATGCGCTGGGCCATGGCGCTTGTTACCGGATTGGTCGAATTTCGCGAATCGACAATAACGAAGTCATCGCCATTGGCATGCATCTTATGAAAGCTCAGTGGCATGCAAACGCTCTGCTGGAGATGGAAATGGAATTACCGTCGGGGTCTTTGGCGTTGGCAAAAGAGTAACCGCCCGCCTTGTGGGTAGCGCCAAACTTCAGGCCTTGAGCCAGGCACTTTACCTTGAAACTCTCGACATCCTGGATATCAAAAACAAGCTTTACGGTGACTTGTCCTGATTTAACGACCTTCCCTGCCGGGTGGACCATCAGGATCGCGCCACCGCTCGCAGCGCTCAGTTCCGTGACGCGATCATCGACTTTTCTTTCACTCGCAAAGCCGAAATGACGCTCATAAAAATCACAGGTCGCTTGAACATCCCGGACATACAGCATGATTCGATTGAGTAGCGGTTGCATGTTTTCTTCCTTGATCATTGTTGACGATGAAACTCATGATGGCCAAGCTTGATTCCGCTCAATGCGCTCCGAGTTTGTCCTTTCTCTCAAGCCAGGCCTCACCCGTCATCTCCCAAACCTGCTTGAGCAACACCCCGCAGACAAAGTCCCCTTCCTGCGTTCCAACCATACGCATCCCTTCATGGTCCGAAACTCTACGCGAAGCATGGTTGCCCACCGCCTTGGGCACTTGCATGACGGGACGTTTCAACGTTTCAAACCAATAGGTGTTGATCGCCTCGCACGCCTCGCGCATGTAGCCTTTCCCCTGCCATTGCGGCGCCAGCCAGAAACCTCGGTGGTTGTCAGGCTGATCGTAGAGGCTGATGCTGCCGATGCGCTGTGTCGGCTCCTCGGCAAGACGGATCATCCAGTGCCACTCGCGTCCGGCGGCAACAGCGGGGAGCGCGTGGTCGCGCACGTAAGTCAGCGCGCCGTCATCCGGGTAAGGCCAGGGCACGCGGCTGTCGAGGTAGCGCACCACTTCCCAGTGTGGGAACAGCTGTTGAATCGCCGGTGCATCCGTCAGTTCAAGGGGCGTGAGGATGAGACGGCGGGTTTGGAATGTGGGGATGGGCTCCAAGGTGAATTCCTTCTCTAACGTTATGGCATCCTGCGGAACGGATGCTGCCAGCGTAGGACGGAAAAACCAAGTTGCACACTCAACCAAGGCGAACTCCAATCACATCGTTTCACGGCCTACACTGCATGCGCTCAGTACCATTGAACCGCATAAGGACATCGCCTTGCGACAAATTGCCCTCAGCGACAGAAAACTCCGAGGTATCCCCCGCCGTCTCCGCGCGCTGGAGCGCTGGGCCGCTAAATTTAACGACCATTTCTACCCTCAGTGCCATGAAAGCGAGCGCTACGCGCATTGGAAAATCCCAGTCATCGATTCGCTCGTTCAAGGTCCACAAGCACACATCGAAGTGCAGGCCTTTTGTATTCAACAATTGCTCGAAGCCGCCGCCCATCTCTCCCGGGCGGCGGATCGCAGCCAAGGCTACTACCGCGTCGCCTGCCTGCTGACTTGGCCCTGGGTGCACCAAAGTGAAGTCACGCTATTCTACGACCGTGATTACTACTTGAGCTTCCTGGGACAGCAAAACACCCTTGCACCACTGCGTTTGAGCGACAGGCTTGCCTTGGATGTGCCCGAATCCTTCATCGAACATGGACACGATGTAACCCAGAGCGATGATGAAGTCGACGTTCATTGGTGGTGTATCGGGGAACCTGCGTGACAGTGAAGACCCACTCAAACCTCATCGCCGGATTGGCCCTCGCGGTGGTCGCGACGCTGAGCTGGGCGTTGAACTTCATTGCGCCCTACGTCACCGGCGCCTACACGATCTATGACTTGATGATCGTAAGGTTCTTGATCGCCGGTGCCCTGGGCCTGGGTGTCGTGCTGCTCTATCGGACCCAGCTTCGGCTGCTGCGCCGCAATCAAGTGCTTCTGGCCGCAAGCCTGGGCGTGGTCGGCTACCTCGGCTATAGCGCCTGCATCGCCGCCGGCATCATCTTCGGCGGGCCGGTGCTGACCCCGGCGTTTATTGGGATGGTGCCGGTCTTGCTGGCACTGCTGGGCAACGCCACGACCAAAACCCTCCAATGGCGAAAGCTGGCGATCCCCCTGGTTTTTTTGACAGTGGGCCTTCTGCTGTCGAATCTCGGCGCTGTCCATCAGCCCGTTGCAAGCGAGGGCTCTTGGCTGATGGGTTTGTTGTTTTCAATCGGTGCCGTGGTCTTGTGGCTCGCCTTCAGTTGGTTGAACCAGCGCGCCCTGCTAACGCTGCCACCCCATGCGGCAGGCGCGTGGACCGGCCTGATGATGGCTGGCGCAGGAGTCGGTACCTTGTGCTTGTTACCGGCGGTACAAGCGCTCGACCTGCTCAAACTGCCGAGCCTGGGTTTTGGTGTTTCCGTTGCGGGGGACTTATATCTCTGGGGTTTCGTGATTGCGCTGATGTCATCCGTTGTCGGAGCCTGGGCCTGGAACGCCGCGTCCCGGCGTTTGCCCATGGTGCTTTCCGGGCAATTGATCGCCCTGGAGTCGCTGTTCGCGACGCTACTTGGCTTGTGGTTTCATGGTCGGCTGCCGACACTTCTGGAGGCGTCAGGTCTTGCGGCTGTGCTTGTTGGGGTGATCATGGCGGTGCGGATCATCCTCAGTTCCCGTGGATCGACAAGCGACCCTGCCCCTTGATCAGCGGACGCTTGCCCTACCCCTTGTCCGGCTCTTTGGTTGTCTTTTTGCGGCCCTTCGAAGTCACCGTTTTGTACTCACCGGTGCCGGCCTCTTTCACTGAATATACGGTCAGAGAACTCTCGTGCAAACGGTAGAGAGCTGAAGTTTTACTGCCGGAAAGAGGAACAGTTTCGATATGAGCCGCCATCTTTGCCGAGGACGCTGACAAGAAAGCACTCGGCTCCATCACAAACCGCTCTGCCAGCGCGTACGCCATCTTGTGACTGATAGGCCGATCGCCATTGAGCACCTTGGACACCGCCGTTTTATCACCGATTTCAGGAAGGTCTGAACCGGTCAGCCCGAGTGTCTCCATCAGGTCCTTGATCAATTGCACAGGCGTGCAGGTCGCCTCAAAAGCGGCATTCGATTCGCGAAACTGATCGGAGTCGCGCTGGTAGGCCAGGATTTCATCCTCGAGTTCAACGAGAATTCTCTCCTCGGTCTTGCTCAGCTCGCGCCCGTCGGTGAGTTCGTCGAGCAAATCCGTCGCACGCTCATAGTCGGCAGGGGTCTTGATGCCATGCACAAACTCACCGCGCAGGCGATCCAGTACCGCGTATAGCTCGCCAAGCGTTGCGATCACGGTTTGAAAGTCGTTCCGGGCTGCGCTCATCGTCTTACCCCTTTGTTTCTTGCATACCAGACGTTGGCAACGTCGTAATCGGCATGCGTGTAGATGTATCTGACGTAGAACTTCTGCCGGGTGTAGTTGACGCCACCTATCACCCTGAGATTATTGCCGCCTACGTCGATCACTACCCAATTCATTGCGGCCCTGGGCTTGAACAAGTCGACACCGTGCGTACCGAAAAGCTTTTGCAGGTCCGCGAACGTTTTGGGGCGCGCCATCCTCAAAATGCGCAGGCATCGATCAAGCCCGGCCTTGTCGTTCGGGTACAAAATCGTAGCGTCGTCAAAACGTGATGGCGTGAGTATATCCATGGGCTTCCTAGTCTTTGAGCCGATGGTACTCTGGTTGTGTTTTTTCACAACTCGGATTTATTGGCGGCAACGGGACTCACACTGTGGCAAGCAAGCGATTTGGCCGGCAGCATTGGGCCAAATGGGTTTATCACCTACACATCCCGAGACAAAAACATGAACCCTGCCGACCCGACCCGCCTGAAAATCTGGCAAGCCCTTTCAACGCTCTTTCTCGACACTGAGATGGACGACCTGACCTACGATTACATCGCCCGCGTCGTCCTTGAAAGCGGCTATTCGCCCAGTGAAATAAGCAGCATCCTGTGGAATGAAGTATTCCCGGTGCTCGAAGCCAACCTCAGATCCGTCGCGGGCGAATGGGTGGGATGGACAGATGAGTGGTTGCTGGAGCACCTCATCGCAAGCGATGGGCTCGAGCCCAGGAAAGGCAGCGGCAGCATTGCCAAGGAGGTCGACAGGTGTTGGAACCAGGTCGCGACGCGGCTCCCACCCGGATATGACTGACGCGATTGCATCGCCACTTCAAGCTTCCCTGAAGTGGCTCCCGTTCAACCCGTCACACACCCCTGCGGCACCTTCCCAGCAAAACTGTCCACCAGACTCGCCACCACCATCTCCCCCATCCGCATGCGGGTCTGCAACGTCGCACTCGCCCGGTGCGGTTGCAGCACCACCTGCTCATTGCCGAACAAGGCCTTAGGCACACGCGGCTCATCGACAAACACATCCAGCGCCGCACCGGCGACTTCCCCGGCGGTCAGCGCTGCCACCAGGTCGGCCTCGTTGACCAGTTTGCCGCGAGCCACGTTGATCAGATAGCCGCCCTGGCCCAAGGCACGCAGCACCTCGGCATCGATGATGGCCTCAGCCTTGTCGGCGGCCGCCGCGAGGATCAAGGCGTCGCTGTCGCGGGCCAGTTGCTTGAGGTCGGCGACGAAGGTGTGGTTCACGTCGCTCATCGGTTGTAGATCGGTATAGCTGATCGGACAACCGAACGCGGCGGCGCGGGTTGCCACGGCGCGACCGACCCGGCCCATGCCGACGATGCCGATGCGCATGCCGGACACCTGTCGGGCCAATGGCAGTGGGGCCAGTGGCGTCGGGCTCTGGGGCCATTGACCGGAGCGCACGTAGCGATCACTTGTGCAGAGGCCGCGGCACACGGCGATCAATAAGCCGATGGCCAGGTCGGCAACGTCTTCGGTCAGCGCACCAATGGTGGCCGTGACGCGGATTCCACGATCCCGGGCGTAGGCCAGGTCTACCGCATCGGTGCCCACGCCGTTGACCGCCACCACTTCCAGTTGGGGCAGTTGTGCCATGAGCGCCTGGCTGATACCGGTATGTCCGCCGGTGATCACACCGCGAATGTTGGCGCCGTGTTCTTGCACATAGGCTTGTTTGTCGGCCTGTTCGAAATAACGCCGCACCGTGAACAGTTCGTTGAGCCGGGCGTTGATTTCAGGGATCAGGATCGGGCTGAGCTGCAAGACTTCTGGCTTCATGTAGACCTCGTAACAGAAAAAGGAAAGACCGGTTCAAGCGCAATCAAGGCGTACTGGAACCAATGTGGCGAGGGAGCTTGCTCCCGCTGGGCTGCGCAGCGGCCCCACTTCTTTTTGTGAGCGCTTCGCGCTCAAGCGGGAGCAAGCTCCCTCGCCACGGATGCGCGTCCTCAAATGAACAGCACGCAGGCTCAACCGCGACCGGCAAACGGCATGGCCGTGGCCATGACGGTCATGTTCAAGACGTTGGCCGACAGCGGCAGGCCGGCGATGTAGCGCACCGCGTCGGCCACGTGCTTGACGTCCACCATCGGCTCCACCGCGATGCTGCCGTTGGCCTGACGCACCCCCTTGGTCATGCGCACGGACATTTCGGTGAGGGCGTTGCCGATGTCGATCTGGCTGCAGGCGATGTTGTATTCGCGTCCGTCCAGGGCCAGGGATTTGGTCAGCCCCAGCACCGCGTGTTTACTGGCGGTGTAGGCACTGCTGAACGGCCGTGGGGTGTGGGCCGAGATCGATCCGTTGTTGATGATCCGTCCACCCTGGGGCTGTTGCCGGCGCATCAGGCCGAAGGCACCACGGGCGCACAGGAAAACGCCGTTGAGGTTGGTGTCGATCACGTTTCGCCACTGCTCGAACGTGAGCTCATCCAGCGGCACGGCGGGCGCATTGACCCCGGCGTTGTTGAACACCACGTCGAGGCGTCCGTAGGCCTCGGCGATGGCGGCAAACAGCGCATCGACACTGGCCGGATCGCGCACATCGGTGGGCACCGCCAGGGCTTCGCGCCCCTCGCAGGCCGCCAACTCGACCAACGTCTGCAAGGGCTCGGGGCGGCGCCCGGCCAGCACCAGCGTGTAGCCGTCTGCCATCAGGCCCAAGGCCACCGCTCGGCCAATCCCGCTGCCGGCGCCCGTCACCAAAGCCACTTTCAATGTGTTGGACATGTGGATTCTCCCTTCTCTAATTCAGTCAGACAAACGCGGGCCGACGCGCATTTCCAGTTCGCCGATACCATCAATGCCGGCCGTGATGACATCACCCGGCTGCAGCACATCGACGCCTGCCGGGCTGCCGGTCATGATCAGGTCGCCGGCCCGCAGCGCCACCGATTGGGAGATGCGGGCGATCACTTCGCTGACCGACCAGATCTGGCTGTCGAGGCTGTCACGCTGGCGCTCTTCACCGTTCACGTTCAGCCACAACTCGCCCTCGGGGTGCCCTGCCCGCGACACCGGCACGATGGCCGTCATCGGCGCGGCGCCGTCAAACACCTTGGCGCCCTCCCACGGCAAACCGTTGCGCTTGGCCAAGCGCTGGACATCACGCCGGGTCAGATCCAGACCCGCCGCGTAGCCCCATACATAGGCCAGCGCCTGGCTCTCAGGGATGTTGGCGCCGCCCTCGCCGATGGCCACGACCAATTCGATTTCGTGAGCGAACTCCTCGGTCACTGGTGGAAACGTCACGTCACCGACCGCGTCCACTACGCAACTGGCAGGCTTCATGAAAAACACCGGTGGCACGCGGGATTCACCCTGGGTATCGGGCCAAGGATAGTTGCGACCGACGCAAAAGACCCGGCCAACGGGAAAGCGCTGCGGGGTGCCGACAACCGGTAGGGTCACTGGCAGGTCCGGGGTAAAGACATACTCGGGCATGTTCATCCTGGTAAAAGTCCTGATAGAAGCGTCAGCGTACGGCGGCAATCCCTGGCTAAGTTGGAGGAATGCCGCCTCGTGTTGGAGAAAAACAGCTTTTTTCCAGGCTCAGCGCGCCTTGAGTTCAATGCGATACAAACGGCCAAGCAGCAACGAATAGGACAAGGTGCCGATCAGCGCCACACCACCGATGAACCAGAAGGCCAAGGCAAATGAGCCAGTCTTATGAACGATCGCGCCAATCACGATGGGGGTAACAATCCCGCCGATGTTGGCCGCCAGGCTGGTGATCCCGCCGGTCAGTCCGATCAGTTCCTTGGGCGCCACTTCCGACACCGCCGCCCACGAGGACGAAGCGATGCCCTGGGCGAAGAAGGCAATCGTCAGCACGGCGATGCAGATCACGTTCGAATCGGTGAAATTCACCAGCACGATGGACATGCCCAGCATCGACCCGACCACCAACGGCAACTTGCGGGCAAAGGACAGCGAATAGCCGCGACGGATCAGCAGATCGGAGACAATCCCGGCGAGCAGAATGCCTACCGTCGCGCCCACGAACGGCAACACGGCGAAGATCCCGGCCTTGATCATGGTCAGTTGACGCTCTTCGATCAGGTACGTGGGGAACCAAGTGAGAAAGAAGTACAGCGCCGAGGTGCTGGCGAACTTACCGATGCAAATCGCCCAGACCTGCCGATAGCTGAACAGCTCGGCGATCTGCCGCCAGTTGAACCGGGTGCGCTCTTGGCTGCTTTTGACCAGCCCGCCCCCGGCCTCGATGTACTTGAGTTCCTCCTGGCTGACTTTCTTGCAGTTCATCGGGTCGCGATACAGGAACAGCCAGGCCACCCCGAAGACGATGCCGAGCGCACCGGTGCTGTAGAACACATGACGCCAGTCATAAGTGGTCGCCAGCCACAGCAACGCACCGGTAAACAGCGCCGTGCCCAGGTACTGGCCGCAGACGTAGATGCTACTGGCCAGGCCCCGCTCACGCGCCGGGAACCACACGGTGACCGCCCGGCTGTTGGCCGGAAACGCCGGCGCTTCCATCGCGCCGACCGCCAGGCGCAGGCCAAACAGCGAAGCGAAGCCCGTGGCAAAGCCCTGGCACACGGTGACGGTCGACCAACTGATCAGCGACACCCCGTAAGTGAACCGCGAACCGAAGCGATCGGCGATGAACCCGGCGGGCACCAGTGCAATGGCGTAGGTCCAGGCAAACGCAGAGAAAATCAGGCCCATCTCGATCTTGTCCAAGCCCAGGTCCTTGGCGAGGAACGGCGCGGCAATCGAAATATTCACCCGGTCGATGTAGTTGATGATCGTCGCGATCAGCAGCAACGACAGCATGAACCAACGCCGCCGCGACGGCAGGCGCTCAGGCACCACGGCGTCCCGGGCGCTGGCAATTTGGGGAGTGTGGGAGTTCGACATGGTGGACCTCGTTATTGTTAGAAGCGTCGAAATGTTTACGAGCAGCCGAAATCAATGCCCTCGATGCCGGGGCAGAACAATCGCTACAGGAATGAGAGGCGCGAACAGCCGGTGTCAGGTGTTCAAAGAGGCCCTGCAACAGGATCTGTCGCAGGCGCAGTCGGGAGGGTCAGCGTGTAGCAGGAACAGGTTCATGATGTGCGCACCTTTGATTGTTTTTGGAGGGAGGGTCGGGTTGCGTGGCCTCAACAGTGGTCGTACAACCATTCAAAATCAACTGAGGTGTTAGATCATTTTTCCCGGTTGTTACCGTGTCCAATAAACCTGTCCAAAAAAAGGAGATCGATGCATTTTTCCAAACTGTTTTTACGCTGCTAATAACTATATGTTTTTAAAGGATAAATATTCTAAATACGAATTTTTCGTTTTGGACACCCACCCACCATCCTCGGGCTACAGAAAATTCAGTCCAGGCGCCAGGTCATCGTATAACACCTTGAAAATCGGCCAGATACACCGTCACAATCGTCGTCACCGCCATGCCCCGCAGAGGATTCCCAGGAGATGTCATCACCGAGCCGAGTCCCTACCTATGTCATGCAGCAACGCAGCGAATTGACCGACTTCTACATCCGCGACAAAAAAGGCCGGCGCGCGGAAACCAGCCCACACCGCCATGAATACTTCCAGATCCAGATCAACCTCGGCGGCGACACCGTGCAACACATTGGCAACGTCGAACGTCCGTTTCCACGCAACACCCTGGCCTTCATCCTGCCCCACCGCGTGCACGTGATTCCGCACCCGGCGGACAGCAATTTCATCGTGATCAACTTCTCCCAGACGTTCCTGCTGCCGCACTTGCAGTGCGATCCCATGGACCTGGAAGAGGTTTCGATCCTGTTGGCGCCCGAGCTGTCGCCGTTCCGCTTTCAAGAACATCTGGACTTCATTCTCGGCGACGACGATTTCGCCAAGGTATGCGCGTTGATCACGCAAATGCGCGCACTGGACGAGAATCGACAATTCGGCACCCGCGAGATGCTCAAGGGCTTGTTGCTGCAACTGATCGGCAGCGTCTGCGCCCTGTATGCCGAGCCGCTCAAGCGCTTGGCCGAAGAGAACGCCGCCGAAGTCAGCCGACGCGATGCGCTGGGCCGAATGTCCGAATACCTGCGCAAGAACATTGCCGACCCGGACCTCAACCTGATCAAAGTGGCTGCGGCGACCTACCTGTCGCCGACGTACCTGACCCACTGGCTGCGCAAGGAAATCGGCAAGACCTTCACCGAACTGGTGCTCGAACGTCGAATGCATGCGGCACGCAATTACTTGCTCAATGGCACACGGCCAGTGGGCGAAGTGGCGAGGTTGTGCGGGTTTGCCGACGAGGCTTATTTTTCCAGGCGTTTTCGCCAGATCCATGGACAGCCGCCGGGGCAGTTCAGGCGCCAGCAGTTGAATCCGGACAGTCCGCAGTTGCCGTTGAATACATAAGCCGATAGACGCGAAAACTCGTTTTTTTCTGGATCACGCTTAGCTTTTGGATTCCGCTTTATGGAAAGCGAACGACGTCATGGAAATGCCAATCGAACCCTGTGCACCGCCATAGGTCTGCTCCTGTATGACCTATCCGGAATTCAAGTCTATGTCCCCACATCAAAGCCTCGTTTTACTTGCGCGGGGCGGTTATGCCGCTCGAGGCATTATTTATCTGATCATTGGCATCTTCGCCTTGCTGGCGGCTCAAGACTCGAGCAAATCGAAGGATAGCCACAGCAGCCTGGAGGCATTGTTAAGTCAGCCATTCGGCCATGCTTTAGTCGGCCTGGTAGTGATGGGTCTACTTGCCTTCGCCGGATGGCGTGTATTGCAGGCAACCCGTGATGTTGATCATCACGGTAGAGAACTCAAAGGCTTGGTGATTCGGGCAGGCTTGTTGGCTGGAGGTTTGATCAACGGCGCACTGGCATTTTTTGCGTTGGGTTTGTTGATCAGCGGCCTCAAAAGCTCAAGCGGCTCAGGCGGCGATCAGACCCAGGATCTACTGGCGCGCCTGTTGTCCTGGGATCACTCGAATGTGCTGATTTACCTCGTCGCACTGATACCGCTTGGCGTCGGCATTGCTCACATCATCAAAGGCTGGAAGGCGTCGTTCGAAAAGTACTTCGAAGCCGACGAGGACGTCATGCGCTATGTGCGCCCGGTGTCGCGCTTTGGCCTTATCGCCCGCGGGGTCGTCTTCATTGAAATCGCCCTGCTGCTCATCATCAGTGGCTCGACTTATAAAGCCATGGACCCACCCGGCATGAAAGACGCCCTCGATGCACTGCAAAACCTGCCAGCCGGTGGTGTGGTTTTAATGGTGATGGCATTGGGGCTGATCGCGTTTTCGGTCTACAGCTTTTCCGAAGCGGCCTGGCGCAAGATCAACATGGATGTGCCCGGAATGTCGGGAACATAGCGTTGCTTATTGCTGCACAGGTTTTACACGACGCAAAAGATCGTCCAGTACGTAGGTATCCAGAAAAGCTGTTACTTCAGTGACCCGGCCGTCCTTGAAGGTCATGTGCCATAGGTAGGTGTTGTTGTAAGGCCTTTTATCAAGGGCTGTGGCCTTTCCGTCCCATAGAACGACCACGACATCGTCCTCGGCAACGATGCTTCGGACGGTGGGAGAGATAGGGGTGGCCAGTCGAGCGCTGATCGGCCTTACGGCCCGCTCCATTAAATCTGTCTTGCTGTTATATACAGCAGACACCGGGCTTGATCCGGCAACGGTCCATATGGCGTCAGGCGCCAGCAGATCGAACACGGTGCCTTTGCCTTGTTGCCAGTTCGTGAACGCTTGGCGCACCTGATGTGCATTGGCGTCTTGCGTCATTGTTTCCGACGCGTTAACTGTGTTGATTGAAAATAACAAACACAGTGCGGCAGCCTGCAGGCGCATCGCCGAACTCATCCATATAGTCATGATCTTCTCTCACGCCCGTTGTAGGAATCTCTTTAAAAGAACCTTAACGGCTTGCGTCCAGAAGCCCGTGCTCAATTCTGCTGCGGGGTTGCCTGATACTGTTCGGCGGTGCTCAAACCATTGCAGGCATAAGAACATTGACTTGGGAGGGCGCTTCATACAAGAAAAACGCCTGCTGTTCCCATATTGTTCCCATATGGCTCTTTTTCAGACACCAAAAACCACAAACCCCCGACTTTCTCTAGGAAAATCAGGGGTTTGTGTTTGCAGAATGTGGCGGTGAAGGAGAGATTCGAACTCTCGATACAGTTTCCTGTATACACACTTTCCAGGCGTGCTCCTTAAGCCACTCGGACACTTCACCGTATCTCGGCAAACTGTTCAGTCTGTCGAGGCGCGCTAATGTAGTCGAAAGCTTTTCCGATGGCAAAGGTTTTTTTCAGAATTTTCATGCGGTTAAGCTTCGCCAGGCATTTCAAACGCACCTGGGCAGGGCAAACCGGCCAATCTTCGGGGCTGTAGAGGCAATGCTCTATAGATGAAGGCTTGGCGGGATGGGCGGGCCAGGCTGTTTATGGGGCTTGGGGCTGACCGGTGAGTCAGTCACGGCGCTTTACCTGGCCTGCGACGGTGGGTAACGTCGGCGTCACTTCTCTTACAAGGAATAGCGTCATGAGCGACTTGATTGCCTACCATCTCGAAGACGGTATCGCGACCCTGACCTTGAACAATGGCAAGGTCAATGCCATTTCGCCGGATGTGATTGCCGCGTTCAACGCTGCGCTGGACCAGGCGACGGCGGATCGGGCGGTGGTGATCATTACCGGGCAACCGGGGATTCTGTCGGGGGGTTACGATCTGAAGGTCATGACCGCCGGCCCCAAGGAAGCGGTGAGCCTGGTCACAGCCGGCTCGACACTGGCCCGTCGCCTGTTGTCACACCCCTTCCCTGTCGTTGTCGCTTGCCCCGGGCATGCGGTGGCCAAGGGTGCGTTCCTGCTGCTCTCGGCGGACTACCGCATCGGTGTGGAAGGGCCGTTCAGCATTGGCCTGAACGAAGTGCAGATCGGCATGACCATGCACCACGCCGGTATCGAACTGGCCCGTGATCGCCTGCGCAAGTCGGCGTTTCACCGCTCGGTGATCAATGCCGAGATGTTCAATCCCCAGAGCGCTGTGGATGCAGGCTTCCTCGACAAGGTGGTGTCGGCCGAGGAACTGCAAGGCGCGGCGCTGGAAGCAGCACGTCAGTTGAAGAAAATCAACATGTCCGCCCACAAGAACACCAAGCTGAAGGTTCGCAAGGCCCTGCTGGAAACGCTGGACAGTGCGATTTTGCTGGATCAGGAACACATGGGCTGACGCTCCCCGGTCACTCAAGGCTTACACGGATCACCGTGGCGAGGGAGCTTGCTCCCGCTCGGCTGCGCCGTAGTCGTAAAAAACTGCATGCCGCTTTTTCATGATGCACCGCGGCGTGTGGTTTTGGGGCTACTGCGCAGCCCAGCGGGAGCAAGCTCCCTCGCCACGGGGTAGTGACCTTCCTTAAGCCCTCAGCACCGGGCATTTTTCCTACACGCGCCGTTTAAAAGTCCGCAACCGCTCTAGGCCGCTTCTGTCGCGCCATGTGGAAACATGCGCTTAAACATCGCCCATTTCCTACCTCTATAGGGGCAATTGCCGAAAACAGTGCACATCCGTACACTGCGCCACCTTTTGTCCCGATGGGGCCTGTAGATGTTGTTTGTACTGCGTATGTTGTTGATGGGCCTGCACTTTGTCCTGGCGGGTGTGCTCGGGGTGATTCTGGGCCTGTGCCGACCGTTCAATCCGGACAACAGCCGTTTATGCGCAAGGCTGTACGCATTACCGGCCATGTGCATTTTGCGCCTGCGGGTTCGGGCGCAGGTCGACTCGCTGGTGGAGAAGCCCAACGGCTGCGTCATCATCGCCAACCACCAATCCAACTATGACCTGTTCATGTTCGGCAACGTGGTACCGCGCCGTACCGTGTGCATCGGCAAGAAGAGCCTGAAATGGGTGCCGCTGTTCGGGCAATTGTTCTGGCTGGCCGGCAATGTGTTGATCGACCGCGGGAATGCGATCAAGGCGCGACAGTCGATGCTGACCACCACACATACGTTGCAGCACGAGGACACCTCGATCTGGGTGTTTCCGGAAGGCACGCGCAACCTGGGCGAAGACCTGCTGCCGTTCAAGAAAGGCGCATTCCAGATGGCAATCGCCGCCGGGGTGCCGATTATTCCGGTGTGTGTCAGCAGCTACATCAAGCACATGCGCCTCAATCGCTGGCGCAGCGGTGACATCCTCATACGCTCGTTGCCGGCGATTCCTACGGCCGGATTGAGCATGGACGACATGCCCCGGCTCATCGCCCAATGCCGTGAACAGATGCGTGAATGCATCGCGACAATGGACCGGCAGTTGCAAGCCGCCTGAATGGAAACCCGCCCTCTCGGCGGGTTTTCTTTTACCGCCGAACTCCGCAGATTTTGCTGACTCTCAAGCTACAGAGCGCGCTAAGCTGGGCGTTGCCTGCCACTGCCATTTTCCAATAAGAAGTGAACCACCATTATGGGTAGAGTCGTTGCTGCTGCGGTTTACAGCGCCGGTAAAAAAGTCACCAATATTACCCTCGACGAAGGCAGCGCCTGGGCTGCCAAACCTGGTCATTTCGTGTGGATCGGTCTCGAAGAGCCCAGCGCCCTGGAGCTGACCAACCTGCAGCGTCAATTCAACCTGCACGAATTGGCCATTGAAGACGCCATGGAGAAACACAGCCGGCCCAAGCTGGAGACCTTTGGCGATGCGCTGTTTATCGTCACGTATTCGCCGATACGCGAGGACGGCAAGCTGGAATTCATTGAAACCCATATCTTTGCCGGCAAGGGCTACATCATCACCGCTCGAAACGGCCACTCAGCGTCCTACGCCCATGTCCGACAGCGTTGTGAGGCACGTCCGCTGTTGCTGAAACATGGGGAAGATTTCGTCCTCTATGCCATCCTTGATTTCGTGATTGAAAACTACCAGCCAGTGGGTGAAGCCATTCATGCCGAAATCGATGAGCTTGAACGCAACGTGTTGTGCAGTTCGCTGAATGAGCGGGATATCCAGAACCTGCACAGCTTGCGCCGCGACGTGTTGCGCCTGCGTCGCTATGCAGCGCCGATGGTGGAAATCAGCGAAGAGTTGCAGCGACTCGACTTCCCCTTCATCGACAAGAACATGAGTCCGTATTTCCGCGACGTACAGATTCATGTCACGCGGCAAATGGAAGACCTGGCGACCCTGGCCGACATCGCCAGCCAGACCATCGAAGTCGGCGTACTGCTCGAAGCGTCGCGCCAGAGCGTGGTGCAGCGCAAGTTCGCGGCGTGGGCGGCGATCCTGGCGTTTCCCACGGCCGTGGCCGGGATCTACGGGATGAACTTCGAAAATATGCCGGAGTTGACCTGGCACTATGGATATTTTCTGGTGCTTGGATTTATCGGGGTGGGGTGTACGGGGTTGTGGGCGAGTTTCAAGCGGTCGGGGTGGTTGTAGGCGAACAGTGGAATTGTGTGGGATTCATCGCGAGCAGGCTCGCTCCCACAAGGGGTAGCTCCCAATCCGAAGCAACTGTGGGAGCGAGCTTGCTCGCGATGACGGCGGCACATCCAACATCAACGCCAACGGATCCACCGCTATCGCGAGCAAGCTCGCTCCCACATTAGAGATGTGATGATCTTTAGCCTTGGCTGGTCTCGGCCTGCGGCTTGTGAGCGACGAAACGCATCATCCACTCCGCCACCGTGGTGCCGTGGTGCTCATGGGCCAGGCTCGCCACGCCCTGGCTGTAGATCTGCTCGCCGAGGTGTTGCTGGCGAATCTCCAGCAAGGCCCGGGAATAATCATGGATGAACTCCGGGTGGCCCTGGAAGCACAACACCTGATCGTTGATGTGGTAGGCGGCGAACGGGCAGAAATCGCTGGAGGCGATGACGGTCGCGCTTTCGGGCAGTTCGGTGACCTGGTCCTGATGGCTGATCAGCAGAGTCAGCTCTTCCATCACCGGGTTCATCCACGGCGCCTTGGCGGCAAGTTTGTAGCGATGGGTGCCGACGCCCCAGCCTTGGGTAGCACGTTCGGTCTTGCCGCCCAGTAACAACGCCAACAGCTGATGGCCGAAGCACACTCCGAGCAATTTATCGCCCCGCTGGTAGCGCTCCAGCAGGTAGGTCTTGAGGGTTTGAATCCAAGGGTCGGTGCCGAAGGAGTCAGCCTTGCTGCCGGTCACCAGATAAGCGTCGAACACCTCGTCGTCGCTGGGGTAATGCCCCTCCATCACGTTGTACACGATGAATTCGGCCGCGATGGGCTGCTGTGAAAACAGGCGCTGGAACATCTGCCCGTAACCCTGATATTGGTCGACCAGTTCCGGACGCAGGATATCGGTTTCCAGAATGCAGATGCGTAGCGACATAAAAAATACCTGACACGATGATGGGAATATTGCACACCCCAGAGCCTGCCCTGAAACACATCCCCAAGGCAAGCCCCTTCCCAGGTCTGTCAGAACAGTTCGTGCCGGGCGGCTTTCTCCAACAACAAGGCCGGCGGTGAGAAACGCTCGCCATATTGCTCGGCCAGATACTGGGCGCGACCGACAAAGTCTTGCAGGCCGTATTGGTTGATGAACTGCAGCGCACCGCCGGTCCAGGCGGCGAAACCAATGCCGAAGATCGAGCCGATGTTGGCGTCGGCCGTCGAAGTCAGCACTCCCTCCTCCACACAGCGCACGGTCTCCAAGGCCTGGATGAACAGCAGGCGATCACGGATATCCTGCGGCGAAATCCGCCCGTCGGCTTGCTCGAAGCGGCTCTTCAGCTGCGGCCACAGGTACTTCTGCCCGTTGGCCGGGTACTCATAGAAACCCGCGCCGGCGGCCTTGCCCGGCCGCTTGTATTCGTTGAGCAGCAAGTCAATCACGGCAAACGCCGGATGCTCAATCGGCGTTTTCCCTTCTGCGTGCAGGTCCTTGGCGGTTTGCGCGCGGATATGGCTCATCAGGCTGAGGGAAACTTCGTCGGAGATCGCCAGAGGCCCGATCGGCATCCCGGCCTTGCGGGCTTCGGTCTCGATCATCGGCGCACTCACGCCCTCGCCGAGCATGGCGATACCCTCGTTGGTAAAGGTGCCAAACACCCGCGACGTGAAGAAACCGCGACTGTCGTTGACCACGATCGGCGTCTTGTTGATCTGCAGGACAAAATCGAACCCCCGGGCCAAGGTCGCGTCACTGGTGCGTTCGCCCTTGATGATCTCCACCAGGGGCATTTTTTCCACCGGGCTGAAGAAGTGCAGGCCGATGAACTTCGTCGGGTCCGGCACGGCCATGGCCAGGCCGGTGATGGGCAAGGTCGAGGTGTTGGAAGCGATCACCGCATCATTGCCCGCCACTGCCTGGGCCGCAGCCGACACGCTGGCTTTCAGGTCGCGATCTTCAAACACCGCTTCGATGATCAGCTCGCAACCGGCCAGGTCCGCGTTGCTGTCGGTGGGATGAATCCGCGCCAGCGTGGCTTCGCGCTGCTCGGCGGTGAGTTGGCCGCGGGCGACCTTTTTATCCAGCAACGCCGCCGAACGGGCCTTGCCCTTCTCGGCCGCCGCCAGGTCGACATCCTTGAGTACCACTGCAATGCCGGCCACGGCGCTGACATAGGCGATTCCCGCCCCCATCATACCGGCGCCGAGCACGCCGACTTTTTTCGTCAGATAAGGCGCCAAACCTTGTGGGCGAGAGCCGCCAGCCTTGATCTCGTTGAGCTGGAACCAGAAGGTGCCGATCAGGTTCTTCGCCACCTGGCCGGTGGTCAGCTCGGTGAAGTAGCGGGTTTCGATCAGGTGGGCAGTGTCGAAATCCACCTGGGCGCCCTCCACCGCTGCGCAGAGGATTTTCTCCGGCGCCGGCAGGCAGCCCTGGGTCTTGTTGCGCAGGATCGAGGGGGCGATCGCCAGCATTTGCCCGACTTTCGGGTCGGACGGCGTGCCGCCCGGAAGCCGATAGCCCTTGGCATCCCAGGGTTGCACGACGCTGGGGTTGGCGAGAATCCAGGCCCGGGACTTGGCCAGCAGTTCGTCACGATCCTTCGCCAGCTCATCGATCAAACCGGCCTGTAGCGCTTGTTGTGCACTGACCTTCTTGCCTTCGAGCAGATACGGCAGGGCCTTTTCCAAACCGAGCAGACGCACCATCCGCACCACCCCACCGCCGCCCGGCAGCAGGCCGAGGGTGACCTCCGGCAAGCCGAGCTGCACCGATGGCTGGTCCAGCGCCACGCGATGATGGCAGGCCAGGCAGATCTCCCAACCACCGCCGAGGGCCGCACCATTGATGGCCGCCACCACGGGCTTGCCCAAGGTTTCCAAGGCACGCAGTTGCGCTTTGAGCAGCAAGACCATGTCGTAGAAAGCCTTGGCCTCGGGCTTGCCGACCTTGACCAGTTCGTTGAGGTCACCACCCGCGAAAAAGGTGTGCTTGGCCGAGGTGACGATCACACCGGCGATCGAGTCCTTCTCTGCCTGCAAACGGGTGACGCAAGCGGCCATGGCCTCTCGGTAAAGCGCATTCATGGTGTTGGCGCTCTGGCCCGGCATGTCCAGGGTCAGGACGACGATCCGGTCCTGGCCTGTTTCGTAACGGATGGCATCGGTCATGAAAAAGTGTTCCTTGAAGTCAGGGCTCAGAGGCGTTCGATGACGGTGGCAATGCCCATGCCGCCGCCGACACAGAGAGTCGCCAGGCCATAGCGCAGGCGACGCACCTCCAACTCGTCGAGCAGCGTGCCAAGGATTGCGCAGCCGGTGGCCCCCAAGGGATGCCCCATGGCGATGGAGCCACCGTTGACGTTGACCTTGGCAGGGTCGATGGCCATGTCCTTGATGAACTTGAGCACCACCGAGGCGAAGGCTTCGTTGACTTCGAACAGGTCGATGTCCTCCACCCGCAACCCGGCCTTGGCCAGGGCCTTGCGGGTGGCCGGCGCAGGGCCGGTGAGCATGATGGTCGGGTCGGTACTGGTGACGGCCGTGGCGACGATCCGTGCCCGGGGTTGGAGGCCCATGGCGCGCCCCTTGGCTTCGGAACCGATCAACATCAGCGCCGCGCCGTCGACGATGCCGGAACTGTTGCCCGGCGTGTGCACATGATGGATCCGTTCGACATGGCTGTAGACCCGCAGCGCCGTGCCGTCGAAGCCCATCTGGCCCATGGCTTCGAAACTCGGCTTGAGCTTGCCCAGGCCTTCGAGGGTGGAGTCGGCGCGGATGAATTCGTCGTGGTCCAACAGCACGATGCCATTTTGGTCCCGCACGGCCACCAGGGATTTATCGAACGAACCGTCGGCCCGGGCGCGTGCGGCTTTTTGCTGGGAGTGCAGCGCGTAGCGGTCGATGTCCTCGCGGCTGAAGCCCTCCAGGGTGGCGATCAGGTCAGCGCCGATGCCCTGGGGAATGAAGTGGCCCTGCAGGTTGGATTGCGGGTCCAGCGCCCACGCACCGCCATCGCTGCCCATGGGCACCCGGGACATGGATTCGACGCCGCCGGCCACCACCAGGTCTTCGAACCCCGAACGCACTTTCATGGCCGCCAGGTTCACCGCTTCCAGGCCCGAGGCGCAAAACCGATTGAGCTGCACGCCCGCCACGCTGACATCCCAGTTGGCCACCAACGCAGCGGTCTTGGCGATATCGGCACCCTGCTCGCCCACTGGCGTCACGCAACCGAGCACGATGTCGTCGACCTGGCGGGTGTCCAGATCCATACGCTGCTGCAAGGCGCTGAGCAGTCCCCCCATCAGGTTCACTGGCTTGACGCTGTGCAGGGCGCCATCAGCCTTGCCCTTGCCACGAGGCGTGCGTAATGCGTCGAAAATCAAAGCTTGGGTCATGACATCCTCGAACCACGGGATAATGCGATGCCTCCAACCATAAGCCCAGCGGCGCCGGATTCAATGACCACAGCGCTCAATGACGTTGACGGCCACGCTCAGACGAACGGTAGCGAGCTATCGGGTTAACCGATTCAGGTGGGCAAGCTGTCTAGCAAAAGGGCCGGCAAGAAGGTGGCAATAGGCCTCATGCCGTTTTAATAGCGATATATGCCAAGTTGATACGAATTGGATCTAAGCCAAGGCGGCTGCGGCCCCTAATGTAATCCTTGTACAAGTTAGTCGTCGGGTTTTGCCGAGGCGCTTGTCGGAACAGGAAGTGCAACGCCAGCCGTCATGGATATGCAGGCTGGTTTTCAGGACATAACAAAAAAGGCGGATCAGCCATGTTCAAACATTCGAAAGTTCGTCAAGCCGGACTCATTCTCTTTGCCACGACGCTGCTGTTGATTTTGCCGAATATCACCAAGGTGATTGGCTGAACCCGGCGCGGGGGCATCTGCATCATTCAATACGTTACTGTCGCCAAAAATGTAACGGGTTCACTGTTCGAACCGCGATGGCTGTGCCAACCTTTGCGGCCCCCCCTCGACATGGAAGGCGATCGACTTGAAAGCTCTCATTGTGTTCGGGGCGTTGCTGCTCAGCACGCCCCTTTATGCTGCGCAACTGGTACTGGAGTTGGGCGCGAGCACGCGTACCTGGCAAACCGAAGAACTGCTCAAGCATCCGGACGCTCAAACAGTCCAGATTGCTGAGGACGTTTCCTACAAGAAACCCATGAGTTATCGAGCCGTGCCGCTGACGTCACTGTTGACGGGCATCCAGCCGGACGACCACCTGCAGGCCGTTGCCCTGGACGGCTTCGCTGCCGAGATGCCGGCCGCGCCATTACTCAACCAGAGCGGGGCCCGGGCCTGGCTGGCGATCGAAGACCCGGCCAAGCCTTGGCCGTCGCTGGGGGAAGGCAAGTCCAGTGCCGGGCCTTTCTATTTGGTCTGGACCGACCCGCAGGCTGGCCGTATCAGCCCGGAACAATGGCCCTACGCGGTGGCGAGCATCAAGCGCCTGTCGGCGGTGGCCGAACGCTTCCCGGCCCTGCTACCGGCGCCCAGCCTGGCCAAGGACGACCCGATCAATAAAGGTTTCGCGCTGTTCCAGAAGAACTGCCTGGCGTGTCATCGGCTCAATGGCGCTGGCGATGCACAGTTCGGCCCTGACCTGAACATTCCCTTCAATCCCACCGAATACTTCTCCGGGGATTTCCTCAAGCGCTACATTCGCGACCCGCAAGGCATGCGGCATTGGCCCCAGGGCAAGATGCCCGGGTTCTCGGCAGCGGTGTTGCCGGACTCGGAGCTGGATTTGCTGGTGGGTTATTTGAAGCATATGGCGGGGCGCAAGCAGCCATTGGCCCCGTGAGATTGCTCTTTTGTGGCGAGGGGATTTATCCCCGTTGGGCTGCGAAGTGGCCCCCAAACCAGGCAACTCGGTGTACCAGCAAGATTGAGTTCACTGCTTTAGGGCTGCCGCGCAGCCCAGCGGGGATAAATCCCCTCGCCACAAAAGCTCGCTCACCAGGCGGTTATTGTTGTTGCACCGTGATCACCGGCGCCGGTGTCACGACCAGCTTGGCGTGCATCTGCTCGCAACCGCCGCCGCGGCGCATGCCACGCACCGGGCAGGCGTCCAGGTAATCCAGGCCCACGGCCAGTTTCAGATGGCGCTCCGGACGGGCCAGTTGGTTGGTCACGTCGAAGCTGTACCAGGCGTCGTCCAGCCAGGCCTCTGCCCAGGCATGGCTCGCCAGGTGCTCGCTCTCTTCGCTGAACAGATAACCCGACACATACCGCGCCGGCACACCCAGGCTACGCGCGCAGGCCAGGAAGGCGTGGGTATGGTCCTGGCACACCCCGCTACGACCGGCGAACGCCTGGGCCGCACTGGTCTCGACGGCCGTGGTGCCAGGGGTGTAGGTCATGTGCTGGTTCAACCCCTGCATCAGGTCGATCAGGGCCGTGCGATCACGACGCTGCTGGCATTGCTGCGCGGCGAAGGTTCGAAGGGCCTCGTCCGCTTCGGTCAGCCGAGTGAAGCGCAGGAACGGCAGCGCCGACTGACTCTCGTGTTCGGCTTCGCGCAACGGATCGATATCCACCTGTCCGCGGGCACCGATGATGACCGTTTCGTGGGGTTCATCCAGGGTCAGCACGTGGAGAATGTTGCCGAACGGATCCAGTTGCGCCCGCACCGGCCGCGGCAAATCAAGTTGCCAGCTCAGCACATGCTGGCGTTCGCTGTCGTGGGGCGTCAGGCGCAGGTACTGGATGCTGGCGCGAACCTGATCTTCATAGTGGTAGGCCGTTTCATGGCTGATCGAGAGTCTCATATGACCTCCAGGTAGGAACTGTGAATGGCATTGCCCAGTTCACGGACCAGTGGGATGAATTCGGTGAGCCAGGCATGCAGGCCCCCGTCAAGGATTTCGTTGATGCCGGTGTAGCGCAGCCGTGCGTCCATTTCCGCCGCCAGCCGTTGTGCCTGCCGGCCGTTGGTGCCCGGCAGGCTCGCGAGGATCTGGTTGATTTCTTCGGTACAGGCGCGCAACGAGCGCGGCACGTCGGCGCGCAACAACAGCAACTCAGCCACATGGCGAGCGCCCGGGGCGTCACGGTAGATCTCGGTATAAGCCTCGAAGGACGACAAGGCCCGCAACAAGGCGCTCCATTGGTAGTACGCGTGGGCCGTGCCGTCGCTGACCGCGTCGGCCTGGTCGCCGGCCATTTCGTAGCGGGCATCGAGCAAGCGCAGGGTGTTGTCGGCCCTTTCGATAAAGGTCCCCAGGCGAATGAACCGGAACGCATCGTTGCGCATGATGGTGCCGTAGGTCGCACCGCGAAACAGGTGCGAGCGCTCCTTGATCCACTCGCAGAAACGGCTCATGCCGTAGCGATTCAAGCCTTGCTCGCCGATACCGCGAATTTCCAGCCAGGTGGCGTTGATGTTTTCCCACATGTCGGCAGTGATTCGGCCACGTACCGCATGGGCACTGGCGCGCGCGGAGCCAAGGCAACTGTAGATGCTGGCCGGGTTGGCCGCTTCCAGGGCAAAGAAATGCAGCAGGCGCTCGGCGTGCAGATCGCCGTGTCGCTCCCGGTAATCGTCCAGCGTGCCGGTGATCAGCAGCGGCATGGCCAGTTCGTGCAGGCCGTCGCCACGCCCGTCCTGGGGCATCAATGACAACGAGTAACTGACATCGAGCATCCGCGCGAGGTTTTCCGCCCGCTCCAGGTAGCGCGACATCCAGTACAGGTCCGAGGCGGTTCTACTCAGCATGGCAGCTCCTTAATCCTCGACCACCCAAGTGTCCTTGGTACCGCCGCCCTGGGATGAATTCACCACCAGGGAGCCTTCGCGCAGCGCCACCCGCGTGAGCCCACCGGGGACCACGCGGGTCTCGCGACCGGCCAGCACAAACGGACGCAAGTCGATGTGGCGCGGGGCGATGCCGTTTTCGACAAAGGTCGGGCACGTCGAGAGTGACAGCGTCGGTTGGGCGATATAGGCGTGCGGCTTGGCCTTGATCCGCTCGCGAAAGGCATCGATCTGCGCCGTCGTCGCGGCCGGCCCCACCAGCATTCCATAACCGCCGGAACCCTGGGTTTCCTTGACCACCAGGTCGGGAAGATTGGCCAGTACGTGGGAAAGCTCAGCAGGATTACGACACTGCCATGTAGGAACGTTCTTCAGGATCGGCTCTTCGTCCAGGTAAAAGCGGATCATGTCGGTGACGAACGGGTACACCGACTTGTCGTCCGCCACCCCCGTGCCGATGGCATTGGCCAGCACCACGTTGCCGGAACGGTAGGAGGACAACAGGCCCGGTACGCCGAGCATCGAATCCGGATTGAAGGCCAGTGGATCGAGGAACGCGTCGTCGAGGCGACGGTAGATCACATCCACCGCCTTCGGCCCGTCGGTGGTGCGCATGAACACTCTGTCATCCCGTACGAACAGGTCGGCGCCTTCCACCAACTCCACACCCATCTCCCGGGCCAGGAACGCGTGCTCGAAGAACGCGCTGTTGAAACGCCCCGGCGTGAGTACCACAACGCTGGGGTCGTCCAGCGGGCTGGAGCTTTTCAGAGTGTCGAGCAGCAGGTTCGGATAGTGGTCGATGGGGGCGATACGCTGGGCGGCGAACAGTTCGGGAAACAGGCGCATCATCATCTTGCGGTCTTCGAGCATGTAGCTGACGCCGCTGGGCGTGCGCAGATTGTCTTCGAGCACGTAGTAGGTGCCGTCACCGTCGCGCACCAGGTCGACACCGCAAATGTGTGCATAGATGTCACGGTGCAGGTCCAGCCCTTGCATCGCCAGTTGGTACTGCTCGTTGGCCAGCACCTGCTCGGCGGGGATGATGCCGGCCCGGATGATCCGTTGTTCGTGGTAAAGGTCGGCCAGGAACATGTTCAGCGCCTTGACCCGCTGGATGCAGCCACGTTCGACCACCCGCCATTCGCTGGCCGGGATGCTGCGCGGGATCGTGTCGAACGGGATCAGGCGCTCGGTCCCTTGCTCGTCGCCGTAGAGCGTGAACGTAATGCCCGCACGGTGGAACAACAGGTCGGCTTCGCGCCTGCGTTGCGCCAGCAGTTCGTCAGGCGTGTCGGCCAGCCAGCGGGCAAACGCCTGGTAGTGCGGGCGGACCTGGCCGTCGGCATCGTACATTTCATCAAAACCGCTGCGGATCATGCCGTGCTCCTTGTCACCCTGGCAGCAAGGCTTCGCAAGCCCCGTGCCATCGGCATAAACGCTTTATGATCAACGGGTTGGAATATCCATTGAGAGGCCGCGCACTTTTATAGTGCAGCAAATGCCCCCAACCCGCCGCCCCCCGCTTCATTGCGACGCAGGGGCGTCGCTCTCCTGAGCATAGCCATGGAAAAACGAAGCGGCCTGGTCTCGATACAGTTAGGTACAAAACCTGGGGGAAGGATTGCGGTGGGTCAGCGGGCAATGATGTTGGTTGTGCCGCCGTCATCGCGGGCAAGCCCGCTCCCACAGGCGGACATCGACCATCCATTGTGGGAGCGAGCTTGCTCGCGATGACGATGGTTCAGATGACGCACATGAAAACGGCCGACACAAAGGTCAGCCGTTGCTGTGGTTGCGGTGAGTGGCTGTCAGGCCTGCAGGCGCCGGATCTCTTGCTTGACACCCCAACCCTCGATAACGCCACCCAAGGGTTCGACGACTGCCTCAAAGTCTTGCTCGAAGTCTCCTATGTCATCGTAAGTGGCGTACATCACCCGGCTCAGTTCCAATGACCAAGCCCCGTCGTCCCGTGCACTGATCTGCGCGTTCAACGATTCGCCCCGAAAATGACCTGCCGCCCTGCGCGCCCGCTCCTCGTCCGGGAAAATGGCGTAGAACTCAATGGGATGGAATCGGGAAAAATCGAAACCGCCTTCTTTCATGCGGCGCAATACGCTGGTGCTGATGTCTTCTTGATAGGCTGTGCTCATGAAACGTCCTCCTAAAACCGATGGATAGACTTTCCGTCTTCCCGTGCGTGAAGCCCTCAGGCTGCAAGCGATACGGCATCAAATGGCCGTCGGGACACAAGCATGTAGCTGACAAGACCGGACCTTGGCGATCCTTTCGCTGATCTCAATTGCAGAGTAGCCGCAAGTGATGGCCACTGCCAAGCGAGACCAGGCAAGGTTTCATGAAATCGGTGTAATGCTGAGGATTTCAATACTGTTCTGGGACTTGAGGTTCTTGACTGTCGGGTCTTCGGTGCGGTCCTCCAAGTCGTTGAGATCCAGCTGGTTGAGCACGGGTAGCAACCTTTCGCGGATCAATTGGGCGGCCTGCTCCATGGTGGGCTTCTGGTCATAGTCGAACTGCTCGACAGTTTTTTCACCGTGATCGTCAATGAAAGTGATTTCCCACATTTGCATCAGTGTCTCCTTGATCAATTCAGAGCCTGGCTTACCTTTATCTCGACATTGAGGGCCGGACAATCGTTCCGCCGGATGCCTGGACGGCACACATGAAAAGACCGCCTCGGGGGCGGTCTTTTTTGTGCATCTTGGCCGATCACTTTTCGGCGCGTTCCTTCAGGGCCTTGAGGGTGTTGAACGGCGCATCCACCACGAACTTGTTCGCCAGCCAGGACGGCACGTCACCCCCCGGTTCGGTGTGGACCTGATAAACGACTTCAATCTGGTCCGCGCCCTTTGGCGTGAATTTCCAGAAGCCGTCGACCTGGGCCACCCGTACGAAACCTTTCTCCTCGGGGAGGTATGTCGGCACGCCCTTGAGCTTGCGAGTCAGGCTGCCGTCAGCGCCCTCCTCGGTGGTGACTTCCAGCACCGAGTCCCGAGGCGTGACCGGCCATGGCGTGTTGAATTGGGTATAAGTCCAACTCCTGTCGCCTTCGTGCTTGAGCAGTTTCTGGCTCTTGCACTCATGAATCCAGGCGCAGGCGCCAGCAACGTCCTCCTGCAAGCTGCGCAACTTGGCCATGGTGGTTTTCATCACCGCCACGCCGCGATAGGCCTTGTACTTGGAGCCCGCCACTTCACTGAGGGAAACCTTGATACCTTCCTTCTCCTTGGCAACCTGCCAGTCCTCTGCCTGGGCGGTGGCCGTTGCCAGCAACACGGTCAACCCACACAACACAGCCATACGGTGCAGCGAACCCATAGTTTTTTCCTTATTGTCCAAGTTCGTTCATTTCGGATCCGTTCATTGACCCATTACGCTGCCGTGACTTGCTCCCACCAACCAATCAAGCGGATGGCCTCTTCACTGCTGTCGCCGCACACCTCGATGTCGGCTTCGAACGCCGAGCACACCGCCGGACGCTCTGGTTGGCCAAAAATCCGGCACAGGTTATCGAGCGATAGTTGCACGCAACGTTCTCCCGCCGGTTTGCCTTGGGGCATACCAGGGATAGGTGAGCTGATGGAAGGGGCGATGCAACAGGCGCCACAGCCTTCACGGCACTTCATGACGACAACATCCTCGCGGCAAGTAATGATTGGTAACAGAACACAGAGTAACGGCTAAAACACTCGTTTTAAATTACCGTCTGCGTGTTTTTTTGCCATCGGCGAAATGACCGAACGGTCAGCGACGAGCTGCATGCCCGTGGAAGGTTTACTGCTTGAACTCGAAATCCAGCGCCGCACCTTCCACCTCGTTGCGCTCCTGGTTGCGCAACGGTAGCTGCATTTCATTGCTCAACAACCGGCCATTGAGCTGGAACGGTCCGGGTTTCTCTCCGAACATTGACGGTAAGAGCGGTTCCCGCTTGGGCAGCGGTACCTTACCCGGTGGCTGCAGTTCCTCAACCATGTCATGGGGCAGGCTCAGGTCCAGCTTGGCCGGCGGCAATGGCGTCTTGGCGACCTCGCGGGCGGATTTGCTCTTGGAAGCAATGGGCGCACGCTTTTTTTTCTTCGCCGCAGTCGCCTTTGTAGCGGACGGCTTCTTGACCATCGCGGTTTTTTTCGGCGCATTCTTCGTGGCACTGACGGCCGGTTTTTCCTGCGCCGGAGCCGCCACGACGACACCTCCCATTTGGAAGGCACTGAACACGCCGATCAAAACCCAGGCAACAGGGACAATGGCTTTCATAGACACAACGGCACTGACGGCAGAGATCCCCATGCTCGCCTGATAATGAGGCGCTGACAAGCACATCAAGCTAAGCCGCTGATTCCTATAGAAACCCGTTGGCCGTTTCTTGGCACAATTGGGTCGCCAGCAACCCCAGCGTCATCAAGGCCCGCTCTGCCTCACGGTTCCAGGGGGTGCCGCAATTCAAGCGGATGCAATGGTTGAACTGTTCGGTGTTACTGAAAATCAGCCCTGGCGCGATACTGATGCCTTGTTGCAACGCCCGCACATGCAACTCCTGGGTATTGACCCGACCCGGCAGGCTGACCCAAAGGATGAAACCGCCGGTGGGACGGCTCATTTGCGTGCCTTCGGGGAAGTACTGTTGCACCGCCAACTGAAAGGCGCTGAGGTTCTTGCGGTACTCCTGGCGGATATAACGCAGGTGCCGGTCATAGCCGCCGTTTTCCAGGTAGGCGGCAATGCCCATCTGCGTGACGCTGCAGGCCGAGTGAGTACTGAAGGTCTGGAGCCGCTGGATTTCCTGCTGGAATTTCCCCGCGATCATCCAACCGATGCGCACACCTGGCGACAACGTCTTGGAAAAACTCGAACAGTAGATGACCCGGTCCAGTCGGTCGTAGGCCTTGAGGGCCTTGGTGCGCCCCTGCTCGAACATCAGCTCGCCATAGATATCGTCCTCGACGACCTGGATGTCGAAGTCCGACGCCAGGCGCAGCAGTTGTTTTTGCCGCTCCTCAGGCATGGTGCCGCCGAGGGGATTGCTCAGGCGCGTGGTCAGCACCAGCGCCTTGATCGACCACTGGTTGGCCGCCAGTTGCAAAGCCTCCAGGCTCATGCCGGTGACCGGATCGCTGGGGATCTCGATGACTTTGAGGCCCAGCAGGTCCGCCAGTTGCAGCAAGCCGTAATAGGTCGGCGACTCGGCGGCGATCAAGTCTCCCGGCCGCGTCAGCACCCGCAAGGACATCTGCAGCGCATCGACGCAACCGTGGGTGATCACCACCTCGGAAGGGTCCACCACGACACCGGCATCGCGCATGCGAATCGCCACTTGGCGCCGCAACGGCTCGAAGCCCGGGCTGAACATGTAGCTGAACGCCCGTGGGCTGTGGAAACGCGTGACCTTGGCCAATTGCTGATGCAGGGCTCGAACAGGCAGATAGTCGACGCTCGGCACCGCCGCCCCCAGGGGAAACACCCCTTCGCGGCGCGACTCGACCAATACCTGCTGGATGATGCTGCTGCGCGTTACCAGTCCCGGACGCTCTACCCGGGCAATGTCCGGCGTCGGTGCCGTCAGGGCCGGCGTCTGGTGCACGTAGTAGCCCGATTGCGGCCGCGCACGAATCAGCCCCTGGTCTTCAAGGTTCGCGTAGGCCTGCAACACCGTGGCGTGGCTGACGTTGAGCTGCGAGCTCATCTTGCGCACCGACGGCACGCGTTCACCAGGCTGATACACACCGCGCCGGATGTCTTCAGCCAGCTGTTGAGCAATACGTTGATAGAGCAGGAGGTTGGTCATGACGCAGCACTCGATTTCACGGGCATTTTATTCTTGTTGGAAACGATACCGGAACAGTTTAGAAGTGTACGGGGACAGTTGCCAGATTACTCGACAGTACAGTGGAGTGACAGCTCTAACTGTACTCATCGTGCATCCGATTGCGGGGCCAAAAAAAACCCGGCGCCTTTTACAGGGGCCGGGTTTTCCAGTGACGCGACCCTTAGCGGGCGGCGCCGAGCTGGCCTTTTTCGTCGGAGAACACAATTTCAACACGACGATTCTGTGCCCGGCCACGCTCGGACGCGTTGACGTCCACCGGGTACTCATCACCGTAGCCTTCGACCTGGATGCGCTTTTCATCAATCCCCAGGTCCACCAGCACATCCGCGACCGCTTGCGCGCGATCGCGAGACAGCTTGAGGTTTTCCTGCTTGCCGCCGGTGCTGTCGGTGTACCCCTCGATACGCACCACGCGCTTGGGATTGAGCTGCAAGAACTGCACAATCTTGAGCACCACCCGGTTGGCCGAGTTCTTCAGTTCCGCTTCGCCGGTGTCGAACAGCACGTCACCCAGGGTCATCACCAGGCCGCGATCGGTCTGAGTGGTCGCCATCGCCATGATCTGCTCTTCGAGCCATTTGCCCTGTTGTTGCACACTCAGCAACTTGGATTCACGCAAGGCCAACTGCAGGCGCTGACGCTCCAGTTCGAGCTTCGCCGCACGCTCTTCGTTGAGCACCTGGTTGCTGTGCTCCCGCGCGATCGCACTGTAGCGCTGGCTCAGGTAGGCGTAATGCTGCACGTCCTCGCCGCTGCCCCAGTAGCTGGACAAGCGATCGGCACGGGCCAGGGATTCACCGGCGCGAATCACGTCCCGGGGCGCGGCACGCAATACGTTGGCGTCTTCCTTGACCTTCTGGAAATCGGTGCTGGCCTGCTCGATCGCCGCTTCGCTGCGCTGGCCAGCGCAGCCATACAAGCTGGCCAGGCCCGCGAGGACCAGGCCGCCCAATACGTGGGAGCGCGTCATTGGGCATCCTCCCTCAATTGTTTGCGCAAGCGCTTGATGCGGGTGTCGAGCACGTTCAGTTGCTCCTGGCTCTTGAGGGTCAGCACCTTCGCTTCGGCCAGGCGGGCGTCGAGTTCAGCCTGTTCGGCCCGCATGCGCGCCTTCTTGTAGGATTCGTCGGCCATGTTGGATTTGGCGCGGGCGAATTTTTCTTCAGCCAGTTTCAATTCGGGCACTTCGTCGGCAGTGGCGCCAACGGCCCGGGCCTGCTCCAGTGCCTGTTCGGTCAGGCGGATCTGTTCATTCGGCGCCGGATCGGCTGCGCAGCCCGCCAGAGCCAGAACGGCCAGGGCAGCGAAAAGAGGTCGAATAGTCACTAATGTTCCCTACTGTTTTGGGGCACTGACAGGTGGCTGCAACTGTGTGTTCCAACGCTCGAGATTGCGCTGCAACACAGCCTCCGTCAGACCGGACGCGGCCAATTCTGTCATCTTTTGCGCCAGCTGTCCGCGCAACCATGGGTCATTGCAGGCGGAGTTATGGGAAACCGCGAGGAACAGGCCGGGTTTATCCACCGGTTGCGGTGCGGCTTGCAGGTCGCTGGCCATGCCCAGTGTCTGCGCCATCGCCAGGCCCGAATAGCGCCCCGCCAGGACATATTCCACCTCTCCCAGCAGCAATTTCTGAAAGGCCTGGGTCAGGTTGGGCGTGCGCACCAGGGATAATTGCTGCTCGGCAAAAACGCCGAATCCTTGGGTCATGCGAGACTTTTCCGACAAGGCGCCGGGATGACCGTGAAGGTCTTCGGGTTGGTTGATGACCAGGGTCGAGTCCTTGCGGGTCCAGACCAGGTAATCGTTTTCCAACAAGGGCGGGTGGACGTAATCCAACGCCTCAAGCCCGGTGGCGGTCAGCGGAGCGTCGGTGAGCAGGTCCATGCGCCCGCTGCGCACTTCGTCCAGCGCCTGGGCGCGCTTGCCGGCATAAAGCAGTTCGATCTTGATCCCCAACTCCGCCGCGACATGCGTCAGCAAGTCGGCACCGGCGCCAATCAAGTGCTTGGGGTCCTGAGGGTCTTGCCAGAGATAAGGCGGTGCGTCCGGGCTGCCGGTGGCGATCAGTCGTTCACATTTGCCGGCGGCGACAGACAGGCCCGGCATGACCGCCAACGTCCACAGCAACGACCAGCCGGTCAAACGATGCAGATCCATGGCGATACGCTCCCCTTGCAGCGAAAACAAACAGTGCAGAAAATAAAAAGCCCGGCCAAAGGGCCGGGCTCTTTATAAGTGAAGACGCCGGATTAGACCAGCTTCTCCAGCTCAGGGATGGCTTCGAACAAGTCCGCCACCAGGCCATAGTCGGCCACCTGGAAGATCGGCGCTTCTTCGTCCTTGTTGATCGCAACGATCACCTTGGAGTCTTTCATGCCGGCCAAGTGCTGGATCGCGCCGGAGATACCGACGGCGATGTACAGCTGTGGCGCAACGATCTTGCCGGTCTGGCCGACCTGCATGTCGTTGGGCACGAAACCGGCGTCGACCGCGGCGCGGGAAGCACCGACGGCGGCGCCCAGCTTGTCGGCCAGGGCGTACAGGTGCTTGAAGTTGTCACCGTTCTGCATGCCACGCCCGCCCGAAACGACGATCTTGGCCGCAGTCAGTTCAGGACGGTCGGACTTGGCCAGTTCTTCGTTGACGAAGCTGGAGATGCCGGCGTCGTGGGCAGCACCGACGGCTTCAACGGCAGCCGAACCACCTTCGGCGGCAACCGGGTCGAAACCGGTGGCGCGCACGGTGATGACCTTGACCGCAGCGTTCGATTGCACGGTGGCAATGGCGTTGCCGGCGTAGATCGGGCGCTTGAAGGTGTCGGCGCTTTCCACCGAGATGATTTCGGATATCTGGTCAACGTCCAGTGCGGCGGCCACGCGTGGCAGGATGTTCTTGCCGTTGGAAGTGGCGGCCGCCAGGATGTGGCTGTAGCCCTTGCCCAGCTCTGCAACCAGCGGAGCAACGTTTTCCGGCAACTGATGCGCGTAGGCAGCGTTGTCGGCCGACAGCACTTTTGCCACGCCAGCGATTTTCGCAGCGGCTTCGGCAACGGCGCCAGCGCCCTGCCCGGCTACCAGGACGTGCACATCACCGCCGATTTTGGCAGCGGCAGCAACAGTGTTCAGCGTGGCCGGAGCCAGCGCCTTGTTATCGTGTTCGGCGATTACCAAGATAGTCATGATCAGATTACCTTCGCTTCGTTTTTCAGTTTCTCGACCAGTTCAGCCACCGACTTGACCTTGATGCCCGCGCTGCGTGCAGCCGGCGCTTCGACTTTGACGGTCTTGTTGGTGGAGGCGGTGGAAACGCCCAAAGCGTCAGGCGTCAGCACTTCAAGCGGCTTCTTCTTGGCTTTCATGATGTTTGGCAGGGACGCGTAGCGCGGCTCGTTCAAACGCAGGTCGGTGGTGACGATGGCCGGCAGTTTCAGGGAAACGGTCTGCGCGCCGCCGTCGATCTCGCGGGTCACGGCAACGCTGTCGCCGGACACTTCGACTTTCGACGCGAACGTGCCCTGACCGTAGCCGCTCAATGCCGCGAGCATCTGGCCGGTCTGGTTGTTGTCGCTGTCGATGGCCTGCTTGCCAAGGATCACCAGCTGTGGCTGTTCCTTGTCGACAACGGCCTTGAGCAGCTTGGCCACGGCCAGCGAGGTCAGGTCTTCGGTGGATTCGACGAGGATGGCGCGATCGGCACCCAGTGCCAGCGCGGTGCGCAGTTGTTCCTGGGCGGTGGTCGGGCCGATGGAGACGACGACGATTTCCGTTGCCACGCCTTTCTCTTTCAGGCGTACGGCTTCTTCCACGGCGATTTCGCAGAAGGGGTTCATCGACATCTTGACGTTGGCGAGGTCGACGCCGGAGTTGTCCGCCTTGACGCGAACCTTGACGTTATAGTCGACCACTCGTTTGACAGCTACAAGAACCTTCATGGATTCCTCGTTACTCTCCGGTGAAAAAAAGTCGCCTAGGCGAACCTGGCGGTTGATGCTCATGGGCGCAAGGGCACCTCTAAAAACGCCGGCATGAACCACACATGACCCTGCTCACGGGAGTGAAGACCATTCGTCAGTGATGACCGATGGGTCATTCATTATCGCGGCGTGTAAACTGCGCCTCGGAACCGCGCAATACGTCACTTTGTGCTGCCTTCGCCCTGTCTTTAGAGGTGCTCTTGGAACCAACAGTCAGCCTACGGCGAGCGCAAAACCGCCCGTATCTTGACCGGAACGCCTATTCCGGTCAATACGGCAAAATGGTCAGTCATAAGCCGTACGTCAGTGATTTATCTGGGCTGCGGCAATTTCAAACAAACGTTTGTATTGGACCCTGAGAGTGGTGTAGATATAATGCGCCGCTTAAGAGAGACCCGCGGTCCATCCATTGTCGCTTTCGTCGGTTTTTGCGAAGCAAACAACGGATGCAACGCCAAACCTCCAATTAGAAAAACTGTGAGCCTTGAGTAGGAGATAGCCTGTGGAACGCGAATACATGGAATTCGACGTGGTCATCGTCGGTGCCGGCCCCGCTGGCCTGTCTGCCGCTTGCCGACTGAAACAGAAGGCCGCCGAAGCCGGTAAGGAAATCAGCGTCTGCGTGGTCGAAAAAGGTTCCGAAGTCGGTGCGCACATTCTCTCCGGCGCGGTGTTCGAGCCCCGCGCCCTGAACGAACTGTTCCCGGACTGGAAAGAACTCGGCGCGCCGTTGAACACGCCCGTCGTTCGCGATGACATTTATGTCCTGAGAAACGCCGAGGCCGCGAGCAAAATCCCTGACTTCTTTGTGCCCAAGACCATGCACAACGAAGGCAACTATATTATTTCCCTGGGCAACCTGTGCCGCTGGCTGGCCCAGCAGGCTGAGAACCTGGGCGTGGAAATCTACCCGGGCTTCGCCGCCCAGGAAGCGCTGTTCGACGAGAACGGCGTGGTGCGCGGGATCATCACCGGCGACCTGGGTGTCGACCGCGAAGGGCACCCGAAGGAAGGCCTCTACACCCCGGGCATGGAACTGCGCGGCAAGTACACGCTGTTCGCCGAAGGCTGCCGTGGCCACATCGGCAAGCAGTTGATCAAGCGTTTCAACCTGGACAGCGACGCCGACGCCCAGCACTACGGCATCGGCCTGAAGGAAATCTGGGAAATCGACCCGGCCAAGCATCAACCCGGCCTGGTGGTGCACACCGCCGGTTGGCCGCTGGACATCATGGGCACCGAGAACACCGGCGGCTCCTTCCTCTATCACCTGGAAAACAACCAGGTGGTGGTCGGCCTGATCATCGACCTGTCCTACAGCAACACCTTCCTGTCGCCGTTCGACGAGTTCCAGCGCCTCAAGCATCACCCGGTGCTCAAGCAGTACCTGGAGGGTGGCAAACGCGTCAGCTACGGCGCCCGTGCCATCTGCAAGGGCGGCCTGAACTCGCTGCCGAAAATGGTCTTCAAGGGCGGCGCGCTGATCGGTTGCGACCTCGGCACCCTGAACTTCGCCAAGATCAAGGGCAGCCACACCGCCATGAAATCCGGCATGCTCGCCGCCGAGGCCGTAGCCGATCGCTTGTTCGCCGAGTCCGAAGGCGGTGATGAACTGACCGCCTACGTCGACAGTTTCAAGAGCAGCTGGCTGTACGAAGAACTGTTCGCCAGCCGCAACTTCGGTGCCGCGATCCACAAGTACGGCGCGATCATCGGCGGTGGTTTCAACTGGCTCGACCAGAACATCTTCGGCGGCAAAATACCGTTCACCCTGCACGACAACAAGCCTGACTACGCTTGCCTGAAACTGGCGGCCGATTGCAAGAAGATCGACTACCCGAAACCGGACGGCAAGCTCAGCTTCGACAAACTCAGCTCGGTGTTCATCTCCGGTACCAACCACGAAGAAGAACAACCCTGCCACCTGAAGCTGACCGACCCGAGCATCCCGATCAGCAAGAACCTGCCGCTGTACGACGAACCGGCCCAGCGCTACTGCCCGGCTGGCGTGTACGAAGTGGTGACCAAGGAAGACGGCGAGAAGCGCTTCCAGATCAATGCCCAGAACTGCGTTCACTGCAAGACCTGCGACATCAAGGACCCCGCACAGAACATCACCTGGGTGTCGCCGGAAGGCGCTGGCGGACCGACTTACCCGAACATGTAAGCCGACACGCTGAACATCGAGGCTCCCGCAATGGGGGCCTTTTTGTTGCCTACATTTCAAGGCACACCACCGTCCAAATGTGGGAGCGAGCTTGCTCGCGATAGCGGTTTATCATTCAACACAGATGTCGGCTGACACACCGCCATCGCGAGCAAGCTCGCTCCCACAAGGGCACATCACAGGATCAAGCGGCGCGCTCTTCCCCGGGGTTGCGTTCGAAGTAGCGCTTGTACTCGCGACTGAACTGCGAGGGGCTCTGATACCCCACCTGATGCGCAACCTGGGCCACGCCCATGCCCTCGATCAGCAGCAACCGCTGAGCCTTGAGCAGTCGCAGTCGCTTGAGGTATTGCACCGGCGACAACAGCGTGCTGCGTTTGAAATGTTCATGGAAGGTCGAAGCACTCATGTTCGCGCAACTGGCCA
Organism: Pseudomonas sp. FSO-7; assembly: GCF_059579345.1. Classification (NCBI taxonomy): domain Bacteria; kingdom Pseudomonadati; phylum Pseudomonadota; class Gammaproteobacteria; order Pseudomonadales; family Pseudomonadaceae; genus Pseudomonas; species Pseudomonas sp. FSO-7. The sequence goes on from NZ_CM184193.1 coordinate 4,680,462, forward strand.
GTGTCTCGACGTTCAGCGGTTCGGTGAAGTGCGCATGCAAATGGCTCAGGGCCGCGGCAATCCGGGCGAACTGGCCTTGCTGCTCCACCAGCGCCCGCAGCACATCGGCCTGGGGCCCGCGCAATGCGACGAACAGCAACTCCCGCAGCCGCGCCTGACCCATGACCTGGCATTCCAACGGATCGTGCAGGCAGCGCAACAAACGCTCGACACACCCACGCATGGCGTCATCGAGCACTGCGCAGGTCATTGATTCCGGCGTCTGCGGCGCCAGGTTCCGACCCGGTACCAGCCCCATGGCCAGCACCAGTTCCCCCAGCATCGCCCGATCGATCGCAACGGAAACCCCGAGCAATGGAGCATTGGGCATGGCGTAGGTTTCGCATTCGAACGGCACTGGCAAGGCCTGGATCAGATAATGCCCGGCGCCATATTCCAGCGTGCGAGGCCCCAGGTACGCCAGTTTGCTGCCCTGGGCAATGATCACCAGGCTCGGTTCGTAGAGCTGCGGGCCACGGGCGACGTCCTGGCTGGCCCGAAGCACATGGACACCGGGCAGTGACGTCGGGACGAAACCGTCGCGGGTCGCCAAGGGTTCTATCAATGAAACCAGCGTGGCGTTGGCATCGAGATGGCGGGTCAACAACATGGGCGAAAACTTCACGAAAAAAGGGATGAAAGCATCATCGCAGGTCTAATGCTTCGTAGGATCAAACCATAGCCAATGTCGGAGGAATAGGCATGACACGCGTAGGAATCGCCATCGCCGCGAAGCGACATGACTCCCACAATGGTCCACCTCACCGTTCACTGCTTAGCGAGGTCCATCATGTACACAGCCATCGGATATGCCGCCCAGTCGGCCACCACTCCCCTCGCCCCCATGAAATTCGAGCGTCGCAGCCCGCGAGCCGACGATGTGGCGATCGACATTCTCTACTGCGGGGTCTGCCACTCCGACATCCACCAGGCCCGCAATGAATGGGGCATCGCCGTTTATCCGTTGATGCCCGGCCATGAGATTGTAGGCAAAGTCACCGCCGTCGGTGCGAATGTCACCCGCTACAAGGTCGGCGACCTGGTGGGCGTTGGTTGCATGGTCGACTCCTGCCGCGAGTGCGAAGCGTGTCGCGCTGACTTGGAGCAATACTGCTACCAGGGCATGACGCAGACCTACGCCAGCCCGGACCGTATCAGCGGCGGCCACACCATGGGCGGGTACTCCAACAGCATCGTGGTCAGCGAGCACTTCGTGCTGCGCATCCCGGAAACCCTCGATCCAGCCGGTGCCGCGCCGATTCTCTGCGCCGGCATCACCACCTACTCGCCCCTCAAGCATTACGGCGTGAAGGCCGGCGACAAGGTCGGCGTGCTGGGCATGGGCGGCCTCGGTCACATGGGCATCAAGTTCGCCAAGGCCATGGGCGCGGAAGTGACGTTGTTCACCCGCTCGGCCAGCAAGGCTGACGAGGCCCGTCGCCAGGGTGCCGACCATGTGATCGTGTCCACCGACGCCGAACAGATGGCCGCTGCCGCCGGTCATTTCAACTTCCTGCTGGACACCATTCCGGTGCAGCACGACCTCAACCCCTACCTCAGTACCTTGCGGTTCGACGGTGTACACATCCTGGTGGGCCTGGTCGAGCCGATCGATCCGCCAGTCCATGCGGCCAACTTGATCATGGGCCGTCGCGTCCTGGCCGGCTCGTTGATCGGCGGTATCGCCGAAACCCAGGAAGTGCTGGATTTCTGCGCCGAACACAACATCAGCTGCGACATTGAAATGCTCGATATCCGCCAGATCAACGAGGCCTACAGCCGCATGATCGCAGGCGACGTGAAGTATCGCTTCGTCATCGATATGGCGACGCTCAAGGCCTGACGTTCGTCAGACCTTGGCGCCCAGTTCCGCCGATAGCCGGGCTGTGACCCCTTTGACCAGGGGAATCAGCTCGGCCATTTTTTCCAGCGGCATGTACGGCACGGTGCTGGCGATGCTGATACCGGCGACGATGCGCTTGCCGGCGTCACGGATCGGCGCCGCCACACAGCGAATCGACGGTTCGTTATCTTCCAGGTCGAAGGCATAGCCCCCCGCCACATACTCCACCATCCGTTGCTGGAACTGCTCCCAGGATTGCTCCTGATGCTGGGGCCAGAACTGATTTTTCCCACCCGCCGGCAGGCTGATTTCATACAGCCGCTTCCATTGTTCCTGAGTGTCATCGAGCATCAGCGCCTTGCCGATCCCGGTGCGCGCCAACGGCATGCGGTGGCCTACGCGCGAGCGCATTTCCGGGCCGTTACGCCCCGGATTCTTCAGCAGGTACAAGACTTCGTCGCCCTCGCGAATCGCCAGGTGAACGGTGTCCCCGGTCAGCGCCGACAGCTCGTCCAGGTACGGTCCCGCCAGGCTCACCAGCGGCAGCTCTTCCCGGGCCTGGAAACCCAGCTCGATCAACTTCGGCCCCAGCAGGTAACCCACTTGCGGCACCACGCGCAGGTAACGTTCGTCCACCAGGCAACTGGCCAGGCGATGGGTGGTGCTGCGGGTGGTGCCGATCAGCCGGGCGATTTCCTTCAAGTCACGGGCGCCGCTGGCGACCGCCTGGACCACGCCCAGGCCACGCAGCAATGTCTGCGTGCCTGTGGGCGCGGCGTCCTTGGTCATTTTTGGATCGTCTTGCTGCATAGCCGGCCTTCAACAATGAGCGGGGAACGGGCGGCATTATGGTCGCCCGCCCCGTCGGACTACAACTCGATGCGCTCGACCTTCCCGACCAGCAGGATGTAGGACAGCGCACCAGCCAATGCCAGGACAGAGATATAGGTAATGGCCGGGGAGAACGAATCGCCGCTGGCGAGGAAGCCAATCACGATCGGCGTGGCGATGGCCGCCAGGTTGCCGATGAAGTTGAACACCCCGCCGGTCAGCCCGAGCAACCGCGCCGGGGCCAGCGTGGAGACCAGTGACCAAGTGATCGACGCCAGGCCATTGCCGAAAAACGCCAGGGCCAGGAAGGCAATCACCAGCGGCGTCGATTCGACAAAGTTGGCGCCGATGATCGAGGTGGAAATCAACAGGCCACCAATGATCGGCAGCTTGCGAGCGAACCCCACCGTGGCACCACGACGGATCAACCAGTCGGAGAAAAACCCGGAACACAGCACGCCGACGAACGCCGCGAGAAATGGCAACGACGCCAGCAGGCCAGACTTGATGAAGTCCATGCCGCGATATTTCACCAGGTAGGTCGGGAACCACGTCAGGAAAAACCACAACGTAGAGTTGAGGCAGAACTGACCGAGGTAAATGCCCCACAGCTTGCGCTGGGTCAGGACGATCCCCAGGTCCGCCCAGCTGAATTTTGCCTTGGCCTTGGCGGTATCGGCCTGGATATCCACCAGCCCGCCACCTTCGCGGATCAATTCGATTTCGGCGGCGTTGGCGCCTTTGAAATCCCGGGGCTCGCGATACACCGCGTACCAGATCAGCGCCCAGAGAATGCCCACCGCGCCCGTGGCGACAAACACCATGTGCCAACCGAAAGCGTGTTGCAGCCAGGCCAATACCGGAGTCAGGAAGGCCAGCCCGACAAACTGCCCGGAGGTGTAGAAACCGATGGCCGTGGCCCGCTCGCGCTCGGGAAACCAGGTGGTGACCACGCGGCTGTTGATCGGATAAGCCGGCGCTTCCAGGGCTCCCACCGCCATGCGCAGCACGAACAATGCGATGAAACTCGCGGCGAACCCCAGCATCACCGTGGCCACCGACCACAACAGCAACGCCACGCTATAGAGAATGCGCGGCGGCACCCGATCCACCAGCCACCCACCGGGGATCTGCATGGCGGCGTAGGTCCAGCCGAACGCCGAGAAAATCAGCCCGACGTGGATCGGGTCGATGCCCAGGTCGCTGGTCAATGCGGGGGCGGCAATCGAGAGGTTACTGCGGTCCAGGTAATTGATCACCACGGTGATGAACAGCAGGACCATGATGAAAAAACGCTTGCGGCTGGGCGTCACCAACGACGCTTGCGCGCTCAGGGTGTGCGCTTGCATGTGAGGTGCCTCTTTTTATGTTTATTGAGGAAACGGGCGCATCGAAGAAGATCTCCCTGCTTGCGAAGATCAACTGTGGGAGCGAGCTTGCTCGCGATGACGGTGTGTCAGTTGGTGCATGTGTGACTGATACATTGCCATCGCGAGCAAGCTCGCTCCCACAGGGGACCTGGGGTGCGCATGAGCTCTGCATTCACCACAGGACCACAGGGACTTTGGGTGGATCAGGCGTGACTCACCACTCGGCAAAACTGCCATCAGCATGGCGCCAGATCGGGTTGCGCCAGCGGTGGCCGATGGCCGCACGCTCGATGACGTATTCCTCGTTGATCTCGATACCCAGGCCCGGGCCATTGGGGATCTTCACGAAGCCCTTGTCGTAGTCGAACACCTGCGGGTCCTTGATGTAATCCAACAGGTCGTTGCTCTCGTTGTAGTGAATGCCCAGGCTCTGCTCCTGGATGAACGCGTTGTAGCAGACCGCATCCAGTTGCAGGCACGCCGCCAGGGCGATGGGGCCCAGCGGGCAGTGCAACGCCAGCGCCACGTCGTAGGCCTCGGCCATGTTGGCGATCTTGCGGGTTTCGGTGATGCCGCCGGCGTGGGACGCATCCGGTTGGATGATGTCCACGTAGCCTTCGCTGAGTACGCGCTTGAAATCCCAACGCGAGAACAACCGCTCGCCCAGGGCAATCGGGGTGCTGGTCAGCGGCGCCAATTCCTTGAGGGCTTCGTAGTTTTCGCTGAGCACCGGCTCCTCGATGAACATCAGTTTGTAAGGGTCGAGTTCCTTCATCAGCACCTTGGCCATCGGCTTGTGCACGCGGCCGTGGAAGTCCACGCCAATGCCAACGTTCGGCCCGACCGCATCGCGCACCGCCGCCACGTTGGCCAGGGCCAGGTCGACTTTTTCGAAGGTGTCGAGAAACTGCAGCTCTTCGGTGCCGTTCATCTTCACCGCCGTGAAGCCCCGCGCCACCGCCTCTTTCGCCGCCCGGGCGGTATCTGCCGGCCGGTCGCCGCCAATCCACGAATACACACGGATCTTATCCCGCACCTGGCCACCCAGCAGGTCACTGACCGACACGCCCAGGGCCTTGCCCTTGATGTCCCACAGCGCCTGGTCGATACCGGCCAGGGCGCTCATGTGAATGGCACCACCGCGGTAAAAGCCGCCGCGATAAAGCACGGTCCAGATGTCTTCGATGTTGCGTGGGTCTTTGCCGATCAGGTAGTCGGACAATTCCTCGACTGCGGCCGCCACCGTGTGGGCACGGCCTTCGACCACGGGCTCGCCCCAACCGGACACGCCCTCGTCGGTTTCGACCTTGAGGAAGCACCAGCGCGGCGGAACGATAAACGTGGTCAGCTTGGTGATTTTCATCTTGTTGTCTCTCTTGTCAGATGCAGCGCACGGAGCGCTGGAAAAGTCTTCAGTTCAAGGCATTCCATGCCGCCACGTAGGCCTTGGCGCGTACCGCCACTTCATCCGCTGTCAGGCCCGGCTTGAACAGCCCGGAGCCGAGGCCGAAACCCTTGACGCCGGCTTCGACGAACACCGCCATGTTGTCCGGCGTAATCCCGCCCACCGGCACCAGCACGGTCCCGGCCGGCAGCACCGCGAGCCAGGCCTTGACCACCGCCGGGCCCATTTGCTCGGCGGGAAACATCTTCAGCACATGGGCGCCTTCGGCCAATGCAGCGAAGGCTTCGGTGGGCGTGGCGACGCCTGGCGACAGGTACAAGCCCGCCGCTTTCGCCGCACGCAGCACCTTAGGGTCGCTGTGGGGCATGACGATCACTTGGCCACCGGCGGCTCTCACCTGCTCGACCTGTTCCGGCGTGAGCACGGTGCCGGCACCGATCAGGCAATCGGCGGGCAAGGTATTGCGCAGGATGCGGATACTTTCGTACGGCTCGGGGGAATTGAGCGGTACTTCGATGACGCGAAATCCGGCGCCGTACAGGACTTCGCCGATGGCCGCCGCCTCTTCGGGACGCAGGCCCCGCAGGATCGCGATCAGCCCGTTGTGCGCCAGTGCTTGTGTGAGCATGTCAGACCTCCAATCAGGTTCAGGGGGCGGTGGAATCGAGCAACCCGGCCGCCACGGCCAGCTGCCACAAACCGCGTTCGGTGGCCTGTTCGGCCAGGACCACCCGGGCGAAGCCGCAGGCGTCGAGGGCCCGTTGATAACGGACACAGAGTTGGGAGTTGCCGATCAGCACTACCGTCGGCAGATGGATGCTGTCGCGGCGGCGGCGTTGTACCTCGGCCAGCGCCGTCAGCTCATGGCCGATCAACAGGCCCGAGAGGTAGTCCGCCTGGGCGCTGGCGCCCAACTCGCCGGTCAAGCCCAGGCTGCGGGCGCTGAACACGGTGGACAACGGACCGATCTGGCCGTCCACCGATAACGCCACTTGCACACCACGATCAAAGGCCACGCCATCGAACGTTGCATTCCGTTGCTGGGTGCGGCCGAGAATGCTGTGGTCACTGAGCACAGCGAAGATCTCGCCGGTCATGAAGGTATCGAAATGCACGATGCGGCCGTCGGCCACTTCCACCCATTTCGAATGACTGCCGGGCAGGCCGATCAGCACCGCTTCGTCCGGCAGGCTGTGCAAGGCGCCAAGCACTTGGGTTTCTTCGCCGCGCATGACATTGGGCAAGCGTGAACGCTGAATCACGCCCGGCACGATGTGCACATCGACACCGCGAAGGCTGCGAACGGTTTGCAGGGAATGTCCGAGATTGGCGACGTTGGCGGGTGTGTCGCAGTACGGCGCCTCACGCCAGCCCTGAGCACTGCCGACCATACCGCAGGCAATCACAGGCAAGCCTGGCTGTGCATCGAGCCAATCGCCGCAGGCCTCGTCGAAGGCCAGTTCGAAACCGTCTATGCACACCCGGCCGACCACGGTCCGCGGCCCGGACGGCAACTGCATGATCCCCGACGACAGCGAACGCTGCTCGAGCACCTCGCCACCGGCTGCGAGTTTGTAAGCCCGTAATGAGGTGGTCCCCCAATCGAGCGCGATCAATTGCGCCTGCATCCGCTTCACCTGTTCTGTTTTTTGGCAGTGAGTGAGACGGACTATAAACCTGGGCGCGATAAAGTCTCAATATATAAATATCAATCCCACATAATGGGATTCTTTACATCAACGACAAAGCCAATCGCCTTCCACCCAAGACCCTGCTACGTTTCTGATCGGACGCCAAACAACTCAGGGAAAAAGTGATGGGACAACTGCTGAAAATCCTCGGTCGTACTTCCTCGATCAACGTCAGAAAAGTGTTGTGGACCTGCCAGGAACTGGACATCGCCTACGAGCGCGAAGATTGGGGCATCGGCTTTGCCTCGACCCAGGACCCGGCGTTCCTGGCCTTGAATCCCAATGCCCAGGTGCCGGTGATCATTGATGAGAATGGCGTGCTCTGGGAGTCGAACACTATTTGCCGCTACTTGGTGGGCAAGCATGGGCGCAGCGATCTGCTGCCCGTCGAACCTGCCGCACGGGCGCGTGTCGAGCAGTGGATGGATTGGCAAGCCACGGAACTCAACCCGTCGTGGGGCGATGCGTTCTACGGACTGGTGCGCAAACACCCGGATTTCCAGGACCCACAACTCATCGCCGCCGGGGTCAAAGGCTGGAACGAGAAGATGGGTTTGCTGGAACAGCAGTTGAACCGCACCGGTGCCTACGTGGCCGGTACGGCATTTTCCCTCGCGGACGTGCTCATTGGCTTGTCCGCCCACCGCTGGCGCCAGACGCCCATGGAACGCCCGGACTATCCAGCGGTGACCGCCTACTGCAAGCGGCTCGAACAGCGCCCCGGATTTGCCGAGTACGCATCCAACGCCTACTCGTGAATCTCAATTGCCGTGGGCGAAATCCCGTAGCACCTTGCCGTCCATTCGGTAGCGCACCCACTCTTCCTGTGGTTGCGCGCCGAGGGATTTGTAGAACTCGATGGCCGGCGTGTTCCAGTCCAGCACGCTCCATTCGAAGCGACCGCAATCGTTGTCGCAGGCGATCTTCGCCAAGTGGCGCAACAGCGTCTTCCCTGCCCCGCCGCCGCGCTGCTCGGGCGTGATGTACAGGTCTTCCAGATACAGGCAGTTGCTGCCCAGCCAGGTGGAATAGCTGAAGAAAAACACCGCGAAACCAATCGGCACGCCATCACGCAGGCAGATCAGCCCGTGGGCGGTCGCGCCTTCGCTGAACAGGCTGCGCTCGATGTCGGCCACGCTGGCGATGACTTCGTGGCGGGCCTTTTCGTAATCGGCCAACTCGGTGATGAAGGCAAGGATTTGAGGCGCATCGCTGGGTTGCGCAGGACGGATCTCGATCGACATGAACAGGCCTTGTAGCCAATTGAAAGCGCCATACTAAGCCGCCACGGGGCGCTCGTCACATCCCGTTCCAACTATTTGATCACGCACGCAAGCTTCTTTCGAAAAGTGCCATTCGTCGCGCCCCAGGCACCAACCCCAAACCGCCACGGCCCAAGACCAGGTAAGCATTCTAAAAAATGGAGGCGACACCATGATCACTTCAAGGCTGACTGCATTCACCTTCGCCGCGCTGCTGTCCTCGGTGGCTTTCGCGGCGTCTACCTCGGGCACCGGGCCGACCGACCCCGTGGAGCCGCCCAACTCCCCCGCCACGCAAGGCCTGCCCAAGTTGAACACCGACGGCACCGGCGGTGGCCTGAACAATGGCCAGCCACCGGCCACCGGTACCGATCCGCGCGTGCAGGGGAATGACATGGGGCGCCAGGGTGGCATGAATACGCCAGACTCGACCGCGCCTGATAACGCCGAGACCGGGGTGGGCTCGAAAACCACGACCGGTGGTTCGGGCTCCGAAGGTGGCGCCGCCAGCCAGTAGCCTCTGCCCGGACAGTTGAGGAGGAACATCCCATGCCTCGTGGAAGCAAAGACAAATACACCGCTGAGCAAAAGCGCAAGGCCGAACACATTGAAAAGAGTTACGAGAAAAAAGGTGTGTCCGAGAACAAGGCCGAGGCACGAGCCTGGGCAACGGTGAACAAGCAGTCCGGCGGCGGCGAGCGCTCCGGTGGCTCAGGCCAGGAAAAACCGGCGACGGCCAAGAAAACCGACCGCAAGGAATCGGCCCGCCGCGCCGCCAAGACCCGCGAAGGTCATCCGCGCACCAGCAAGGCCTCCCATGGGACCCAGACGGTGGACAGCCTGATGAAGGAGGCCCGGGCGAAAAATATTCCCGGGCGTTCGAAGATGCGCAAGCAGGAGCTGATCGAAGCGTTACGCAAGGCGGGGTGATGGTTGGCGTCAGGGAGGACGCTATCGCGAGCAAGCTCGCTCCCACATGGGGTCTATGCCGTGCCGAGGCTCTGAGCCCTGACACAAAAACCCTGTGGGAGCGAGCTTGCTCGCGATGGCGGTGGGTCAGGTTAGAAGGTGTTGGATGCACCGACCCTTCGCGAGCAGGCTCGCTCCCACACTGGATTTCCGCTGTACCTGGACATTGCGCCTGGCACAAAAACCTGTGGGAGCGAGCCTGCTCGCGATGGCGGTGGGTCAGGTTAGAAGGTGTTGGATGCACCGACCCTTCGCGAGCAGGCTCGCTCCCACACTGGATTTCCGCTGTACCTGGACATTGCGCCTGGCACAAAAACCTGTGGGAGCGAGCCTGCTCGCGATGGCGGTAGATCAGTCGCCAGCGATCTCTGGTTTCAGCGTTGCTTCAAGCGGTCAATGACCACCGCCAGCAACAGGATCGAACCGCGGATAACATACTGATAGAACGTGTCGATGTTCTTCAGATTCATCGCGTTTTCGATGATCGCCAAAATCAGCACGCCCGCGATGACGTGGCGAATCATGCCAATGCCACCGCTCAAGGACACCCCGCCCAGTACGCAGGCCGAGATCACGGTCAGCTCGAAGCCCTGGCCGATCATCGGTTGGCCTGAGGTCATGCGCGACGCCAGGATCACCCCGGCCAATGCGCCGATCAAGCCATGCACGGCGAAGATGATGATCTTGGTGCGATCAACGTTCACCCCAGCCAACAACGCCGCTTCCTGGTTGCCACCAATGGCCATGGTGTTGCGCCCGTAGGTGGTGTAGTTCAGCAGCCAGCCGAAAAACAGGAAGCAGACAATGGTGATCAGGATCGGCACCGGCACACCGAACAATTGGCCGTTGCCGAACACGAAGAACGATTCCTGCGACACCCCCACCGCCTTGCCGTTGGCAAAGATGTAGGCCAGGCCACGGACGATCTGCATCGTCGCCAGGGTGGTGATCAAGGCGTTGACCCGCAGCTTGGCGATGACGATGCCGTTGATCAAGCCGACGATCAGCCCCATCGCCAGCGCCGCGCTGACGCCGAGGAATACGCTGTTGGTGTCGCGCATCACCACCGCCGCGACCACGCCGGCACAGGCAATCACCGAACCGACCGACAAGTCGAAGTGCCCGGACGCCAGGCAATACAACATGGTGCACGCGGCGATGCCGGTGGTGGAAATCGCCAGGCCCAGGCCGCGCATGTTCAGCGGCGACAGGAAGTTGTCGATCATCAAGGTGCAGAGCACGAAGATACCGATGGCCGCCAGCAGCATGACCCAGTCATCCAGGAAACGGCGCAGGTCCAGGGGTTTGCGTGCCGTTGGCAGTGCATTGTTTTGAATGGTCATGATTTACCTCTCAGTTCGCCGCGTCGGCAACGCGTTGGCGCGGCAGCGCCAGTTGCAGCAGGTTGGATTCGTTGGCCTGATCGCGCGGCAACTCGCCGCGCATGGCCCCTTCGCAGAGCACCAGGATTCGGTCGGAAATGCCCATCACTTCCATCAGGTCGCTGGACACCACAATCACCGCGATGCCGTCGGCCGCCAGGTTGTGGATAATCTGATAGATCTCCGCCTTGGCGCCGATATCGATGCCACGGGTCGGCTCGTCCAGCAGCAGGACTTTCATCGGCATCGACAGCCAGCGACCGAGAATCGCCTTCTGCTGATTGCCGCCGGACAGGTACATGATTTTCTGGCTGGCCGCCGGGGTCTTCACTTTCAGCGACTTGATCTGCTTGTCGGCATTGCCCCGCTCCCAGTCGCCGCGCAACAGGCAGCCGAGCGTGGAATGAGCCGGGCGCGCACTGATGTTGATGTTCTCGCCCACGCTACCCAACGGGATGATGCCTTCCTTCTTGCGATCTTCCGGGCAGAGCAGCACGCCTGCGGCGATGGCATCCCGTGGCGAACGCAGTTTCAATTCCTTGCCGTGCAGTACGAGGCTTCCCTCGCTCTGGCGCTCCAGGCCACTGAGCAAGCGAAACAGCTCGGTACGACCGGCACCGACCAGCCCGAACAAGCCGAGGATCTCGCCCTTGTGCACCTGGAAACTCACCGGTTCGCGCAAGCCCGGCCCCAGCAAGCCCTTCACCTGCAGCGCCACATCGCCGCGCTCCCGAGGGCGGTAATCATAGATGTCCTGGATATCGCGACCGACCATGCACGTGACCAACTGATCGTGGGTCAGCTCGCTCATGTCCTCGAAGGTCCGGACATAACGACCGTCCTTGAATACCGTCACCGCGTTACAGATACGGAACACTTCTTCCATGCGGTGGCTGACGTACAGCACCACTTTGCCCTCGTCTCGCAAGCGGGCGATGATCGCCATCAAACGGTCGATTTCCCGGGCCGACAGGCTACTGGTGGGTTCGTCGAAGGCGATGACGTGGGCGCCACGGGACAAGGCCTTGGCGATTTCCACCAATTGGCGCTGACCGAGGGACAGGCGACCGACTTTTTCCTGCGGGTCGATCTCGTCGGCCAGGCCTTTGAGCAGCGTCAGCGCCTGCTGGCGCAGCACGCCACGATTGACCAGGCCGAAACGCGCCGGCAAATGGCCGAGAAACAGGTTTTCAGCGACGGTCATTTCCGGCACCAGGTGCAGCTCCTGGTGAATCACCGCCACCCCGCTGGCGATGCTGTCGGCGGTGCCCTTGAAGGCCATCGTCTGCTCGCCGATCTGCAAGTCGCCGCTGCTCGGGATGTAGGCGCCACCGAGGATCTTCAGCAACGTGGACTTGCCCGCGCCGTTCTCGCCCATCAAGGCATGCACCTGCCCCGGATGCGCGACGAAACTGATATTGGCCAGCGCCTGCACGCCAGGAAAGGACTTGCCGATCCCGTTGAACCGCAAGCTGCCGCCGATGTTGTGTTGCCGTGTCGCTGTTTGCGCTTGCATAACCACCTCGAACTTACAGAGATCAAGCGACCCCGCCACTCGTGTGACCAGGGCCGCTTTTGAATCAACCGGCCGTCAGTTCCACAGGCCGATCTTTTCCAGCTCCTGCTTGAAGTTCTCCCGGGTGATCAGCGTCACCTCGTCCATGGCGGTGTACTTCGGCGGTTCCTTGCCGGTGGTGATCCACTCGTACATCATTTCGGCGGTCTTGTAGCCTTCGATGTGCGGGCTTGGCAGCATCGAACCGAAGAAGCCGCTGTCAGGTTTCTTCAATTCACCGATGGCGTCGGTGCCATTGATGCCGATGCCGATCACATTGGCCGCCTTGAACCCGGCCGCTTCGGTGGCGCGTACGCCGCCCAGCACGGTGTTGTCGTTCATGCCGCCGATGATCAGGTTTTTCGCGGCGCTTGGCAGTTTAACCAAGGCCCCGTTGGTGGAGTCCATGCTGCCGGGTACGTCGAGGGTTTTCAGGGCCGCTGTGAGGATGTGATCTTTCGGCATACCGGCATCTTCAAGAGACTTTATCGAACCATCGGTGCGCTTCTTGCCAGTGTCCAGTTCGTTGTAGGTGTTGATCACCGCGTAGGTGTCCTTCCAATCCCAGCCGCGCTTTTTCGCTTCAGCGGCCATGGCGGCGCCCTGCTTCTGGCCCACTTCGAACGCGGCCATGCCCAGGTACGGCACGTCTTCCATGAACTTGCCCTTGGCGTCGACGAAACGGTCGTCCACGGCAATTACCTTGAGATCGTTGAGCTTGGCCTTGGCCATGATGGCCGGGCCGAGGGACACGTCCGGCGGGCAGATCACGAAGCCCTTGGCGCCGTTGGCGGCCAGGCTGTCGATGGCCGAGAGGGTCTTCTCGCCGTCGGGCACGGCGATCTTGATCAACTGGAAGCCTTTGTCCTTGGCCGCCTTCTCGGCAAACGCCCACTCGGTCTGGAACCAAGGCTCCTCGGCCTGCTTGACCAGGAAACCGATTTTTACGGGATCGGCCGCCAGCAAGTGGCTGCTGAGGCTGACCGCGGTAACCGCCAGGGCGGCGCGACACAGGGAACGGATCCCACGACGATGATTCATAGTTGACTCCTTGTTTTTTTTATTGAAAGCCAAACGTCCAGGGTCTGCTCCACCGTCGGTGGACCTGCGCAGGCTGGGCGATTACATCAAGTTGCTACACAGCATAGGTCTAAATAGTCATATCGTATGATGATTGGATTACAGGCGAAGTTTCCCACTGCAATCCAAGAATATTCAGTCGTGGTACATGACCGAACGTCCTCCATCGATGGTGATGCATGAGGCATTGATAAACGGTGCTTCGTCACTGGCCAGGAACACGGCCGTCATTGCCACTTCGATCGGTTGCCCGACGCGCCGTGGCGGGTGCAGATCCAGCGCACGCTGGCGTTCGGCATGGGGATCGGCAAAGCCGTTCCAGTAGTCGACGTTCAGTTGGGTCTCGATGTAACCCGGGGCGATGGCGTTGACGCGTACGCCTTTGGGCGCGTATTCGATGCCCAGGGCGCGGGTCAGGCCGAGCAGGCCGTGCTTGGCCACCGGGTAAGGGAAACAGCCGGGAATGATGTGGGACGAATGGACGGAGGCAATGTTGATGATGCTGCCCACGCCCTGCTCGATCATCTGCGGCAACACCGCCTTGCAGCCGTACCAGGCGCCATCCAGGTCAATGGCGAAGCAGCGGCGCCAGTCCTCTTCGGTCATTTCCAGCGGGTCACGGAAGACATTGACGCCGGCGCAGTTGACCAACACATCGATGCGACCGTGCAGCTCGACGGCGCGACGGGCCATGGCCTGCAAGTCCTGCTGTTTCGACACATCGGCCTGCAACGCTTGCACATCGGCGCCGCGTTCACGCCAGTGGGCGGCCACTGCCTCGACCTTCTGCGCCTGGATATCACTGATCACCAGCCGGGCCTGTTGCGAAGCGAACGCCGCGACGATGGCTTCGCCAATGCCTTGGGCGGCGCCGGTCAACAGCACGACCTTGTCCTTCAGGCGTTCGCCCTTGGGCGGCTCCGGCACGGGTGGCAAGACCAAGGGCTCAGCCATGGCTCAAGGCTCCCGCGTGCGGGCACGACAAAAACCGGGCATCCACGGATGACCGGCGCGAAGGCGCTTGGAAGAACAGTGGCCGGCGTACGCCACCGGGGCGTACGGGGAAAGATCGTTGCATCACTTCACCTGTTTTGTTTTTTTAGTGTGAGTGCGTATTGCCGATGGAGCCGACTATAAACCCGGCTGCCAAATAATCTCAATATATATATTTACATCCCATATTTTGGGATTTATCCAGCGAACCTTGTACAGGCCACGCCTGGCACGTCGACACGCATCGACAGCACGGCACCGTCCAGCGGGTGATCCAATGGGCTCGCCGCGCTGGTGATGTACAGCGTCTTGAGGTCTTCACCGCCGAATACACAACTGGTCGGCCGGCTGACGGGCAGTTCGATCACCCGATCGACCTGGCCGTCCGGGGTCAGCCGCAGCAGGCAACTGCCGTCCCAGCGGGCGTTCCAGATATACCCTTGGGCATCCATCGCCGAGCCATCCGGGCCGCCACGCGGGTGCGGGCCGAACCAGACCTCGGCCGGCGCCAGGTTGCCTTCCGGGTAAATAAAGTGCCGATACACCGTGCCATCCAGGCTGTCGCCGAAATACACCGTGGTGCCATCGGGGCTCCAGAGCAAGGTGTTCGGAATGCCCAGCCCGCGCAACAAGGGCTGGACCCGGCCATCACTCCCGATGCGAAACAGGCCGCCGGAGCGGTGCTCGATCGGCAAGTCCTCGCCTTCGGCACCAATGTTGTTCTGCATGGTGCCAAGCCAGAGTTGACCCAGGGGGTCGCAACGGGCCTCGTTGGCGCGATTGCCGGGCTGGGGGTCAGCCATGCGCAGCAGCGTCAGGCGCGGTTCCAGGCCCGGCGAATCAAGATCGAGACGGTAGACACCGCTACTCAGGGTCACCAAGGCGTCGCCATTCTGAGTCGGTATGAAGGCGGAGACATGCTCGGGCATCTGCCAGATCGCCACATTGGCGCCGATCAGCCGCAGCGCCTGCTTGCCGGCGATATCGACCCAATACAACGCCTGGGTCGGCACATCCCAGAAAGGCCCCTCGCCCAACTTCGCCCGGTGTTCCGTCACAGCCGTCCACTTCATTGAAACCTCCTGTTCCCGGCTTGCCCGGCGGCGTCTGTTCGACCGGCCATGACATTAGGGTAAAAGCGTTTGATCGCCAGGTCAGCGTTATCGATCAGGGTCATGCAGGCCCAGACGCCCCGCGCAGCGTCCCGGGCGGCGATGGCGTCGGCGATGTCCTTGTGGATGGGCAAGGTACGGCGCAGCTCATCAGGGTCGGCCGCCGACACCTCGAATGACACCGCCAGCAGCGCCCCCAGGGCCGGGACCATTTGTTCGATGAATTGATTATGGCTGGCGGCCAGGATGCACTCATGGAAAAACTGGTCGGCGCGGTTGTAATCGGCGCCGCTGTCCACCGCCCGCTCCAACGCATGATAGGCCAGGCGGATCGCCTGCACCTGATCGGCCGTGGCCCGCTCACAGGCCCAGCGCACCGCCATCGGCTCGATGGTACGGCGCAGGTCCAGCAAGTCATCGACGAAGTTTTCCGGCAGGCCGCTGCGTGACAGCCAACCCACCACTTGGGGGTCGAACAGGTTCCAGCGGCGCACCGGCAACACCCGCGTGCCGACTTTCGGCCCGACTTCCAGCATGCCTTTGGCGACCAAGGTCTTGATCGCCTCACGAATCACCGTGCGACTGACGCCCAGTTGCTCGCCCAAGTCCGCTTCGACCTTGATGGTTTGCCCAGGCTTGACCTGACCGGCGGCTATCCAGCCCCCCAGCCAATCGACGGTCGACGCATGAAAACTGCTGGACATGAAAACCCCGCGGGCCACTCTTATTGGAGGCCCACGCTAATCATCATACGATTGGGTGTCAATTTGAATTTTACAAAACCACTGTGGGGGCGGGCTTGCTCGCGCCAGCGGTGGGGCAGTTCAGGAGATGTTGATGATGCTGCCGTCATCGCGAGCGAGCTCGCTCCCACAGTGAACTTGGGGTGCCTGCAATATCTGTGTGCGTCACCAGACCCTGTGGGAGCGAGCTTGCTCGCGATAGCGATCGTCCAGCCAACACAAGTGCTGGATCAACCACCGCTCCCACAGAGGATCAGGGTTCCAAGCCTATGGGAAAGAACACCCCACCGCTCCACACGCCCAACCAGCGTTGCCCGTCGATCTCGCGGCTGACTGCCAGCTCCACCAGTTGGTAGAACACATTGCGATGGACCAGCGCTTCGAGATTGCTGCGCACATGCACGTAGGGCGCCGGTTCCTGGGTCTGCGGATCGATCACCACCCGCAGCGGGTGCTCGGCGCCAGCCTCAGTGGTTTCCTCGACATTGGTGGTAAAGCGCAACAACTGCCCTTCCCCCTGCCCTTCGACCTCAAGGGTCACGGCCACGAACGGCGCGTCATCGACCTTGATGCCGACTTTTTCCACAGGGGTAATCAGGAAGTAATCATCGCCGTCGCGGCGGATGATGGTGGAGAACAGCTTGACCATCGGTTTTCGGCCGATGGGCGTACCCAGGTAGTACCAGGTGCCGTCCCGGGCGATGCGCATGTCGATATCGCCGCAGAAGTCGGGGTTCCACAAGTGGACCGGCGGCAGGCCTTTGGTCTTGGGGATCTGCCCCAGCAAGTCATTGGCTTTTTGCGGTCCGCTCATGGTGACTCCTTGTGGTTACTCGTCGCTCATCCCCAACAGGCTGCGGGCATATTCACGCAACGGCGTGGCGATGAGGTCTTGGGGCTGTTTGTCGTGCAACGTCAGTAAACCGCCACGACTCTTGATCCGTGCAGTATCAATCAAATACTGGGTGCTGGTCTCGATCAACATGATTTGAATTACGCTGGTATCGACGCCCAGGCGATCCACGGCTTCTTCGTCCAGCCACTCGTCGGAGTTGCCAATGCGGTTGTCGGCCTTGGCGAACCGGGTGTACAGCAGGTAATGGGCACCGGCGGCACGGGCTTCGCCCATGGCCTGGTCGAGGCCTTCGGGAACACGGGCGCGACGGACCATGGGGAAATATTCGATGAAGCCGTTGAAGGCTTCTTCGGCCACGACGTTGGGGCGCGGATAGGCACTGCCCGGCGGAGCGAAGGCGCCCTGGGCGATGTAGATGAACGAGTCGGGCTGGATACGCAGGTTGTTCACCCGACGGCTGTCGCTATGGTCCAGCAGGCCGGCGTCGCTCATGTGATAACGAACGCCCTCTCCCATGTCGCTGACATTCATGCAACCGCCAAGCGCCAAAACGGCCAGCAGCAAAACCAGGCTACGCATCCTATTCCTCCAAAAGCCGGTGTCGGAAAACCGGCGAATGGTCGTGGGATGCAGCTTTTGCGCCAGTCCTTGGGATCGGTTGGATTTTCAGTGGCTGCCCCTGTGGCGAGGGAACTTGCTCCCGCTCGGCTGCGAAGCAGTCGTAAAATTCCCAAGGGGCCGCTTCGCTGCCCAGCGGGAGCAAGCTCCCTCGCCACGGGAATCACTGCATGCAGTTAGGTATTTCGCTCAGCCGCCGATGATTTTCATGATGGTCGCGCCACCGGAGAACGCCACTTCCTGCTTGTCCCCCAAGGCCTTGACCAACAAGCGCTGAAGCGCCGGCAAGGCCTGGTGGCGGGGCTTGTCCAGGAGGTCGCCGACGAAGTGACGGTTACTCGACGACAGGCAGCCGTGCAGCCAGCCCGTGGAAGACAACCGCAGTCGCGAACAGGTACGGCAGAAAGGCACGCTTTCGTTGGCGATCACGCCAAAGTGCCCCAGCCCCGGTATCTCATAGCGCACCGCGGTGGCGTCCACTGGCGCGTCGGCTTGCAGGTATTCGTATTGATCGCCGATCAGGCTGAGCAGCTGCTGGAGGCTGACGAACTGCTGCAGGAAGGCATTGGAATCGCTCGCCAGGTGGCCCATGCGCATCAACTCGATGAAGCGCAACTCGTAACCACGTTCCAGGCAGTATTCGAGCAATGGCATCACCTGGTCCAGGTTCTGCCCACGCAACGGCACCATGTTGACCTTGATCTTCAACCCGGCGGCCCGGGCCTGCTCCATGCCGTCGAGCACGGTCGCCAGGTCGCCGCCACGGGCGATACTGCGAAACGCAGCGGCGTCCAGGGTGTCGAGGGAAACGTTGATGCGACGGATACCGGCGTCTAACAGCAACGGCAGTTTTTTCGCCAGTAACTGGCCATTGGTGGTCAGGCTGATGTCTTCCAGGCCCATCTGCCCCACCGCCGTCATGAAACGCTCGAGCTTGGGGCTGACCAGCGGCTCGCCGCCCGTGATGCGCAGCCGCTCGATACCGGCGGCCTCGATCAAATAGGCCACGCCGCGCGCCATGGCGTCGGCCGACAGTTCATCCTGCGCAGCCACCAACCGCTTGCCATCAGGCACGCAATAGGTACAGGCGTAATTGCAGGCTGAGGTCAGGCTGATCCGCAGATTACGGAAACGCCTGCCTTGACGGTCAACGATCATGGATCACTCCGGCACAAGAAAAATCGGACTCGCGAAAACTGACCTAGAAATCAAGATTGCGCAAGACCCAAGCCTGAGTATATTACTGGGGCACTGCGCCATGTAAGCGGACATGGCGCAATAAGGCAGCTGAATGTCTTGTTGCCTTGCGGCCAGTCAGTTGCTCGGGACGTCGGTGTCGCGCTTGCGCTTGTTGCCCATGCGCACGCCGATGTCCATCAGGAACTGGAAGAAACCTTCCTGGTCTTCCAGCACGTTGCTCCAGAACGGCGAGTGATACAACGCCACCGCGCCGTGCACCAATGCCCAGGCAGCGCAATAGTGGAAATAAGGCGGCACGTCCTCGAGCTTGCCTTCGCTGATCCGGCCCTTGATCAGCAGGGTCAGGCGTTCGAAGTTCGAGGCGCGGATCTTGTGCAACTCCTCGACCATCTCCGGCACCTGGTTGCCCTTGACCACCTTCTCTTCCAAACGGTCGAACAAGCGGTAGCGCTGCGGGTCGCGCATGCGGAACTCGAAGTAGGCCCGGGACAGGGCCTCCTTGTCCTTGTCCACATCGGCCGAATGGAGCAGCTCGTTCAAATCGCGCTCGTAGTCGAGCATCAGGCGCAGGTAGATCTCCGCCTTGGATTTGAAATGTTTATAAATCGTGCCTTTGCCGATACCCACGGCATCCGCAATCATCTCGACGGTGACACTGTCTTCACCCTGGTCGAGGAACAACTTGAGCGCGGTGTCGAGAATTTCCTGCTCGCGGCGGCGAAACTCACGGACCTTACGGGGTTCTTTGTGCATAAGAAAAAGGTCTGAAGGGTCAAAATTCGAAGCCGGGTATTATGCCTAACTTACGCAAAAATGCACGGATCATCCGTTCTCGGCCACTGTTCTTCACAAAACCGTACACACCCGGCTCGCCGTTTCCCACGCTAATGCGCCGCGCTGGCGAGCTTTGGCGACAGTGAGAACTTATCCGAAGCGAACGTATTCCAAATTTGTTTAAAAACCGCCTCGGCCCGACTGGACGCGTTGGCATACTGATCAATACTTGAACTGTCGGCGCGACATCTCCCCCAAGTGACGCGCTGATAAAGGTACCAATGGACCGCGTGCCTTTGTTTTACTCCTAATGGTCTTAACCCGGATTCACCCCCCAGAACCCGGGTTTTTTTTGCATGAAATTCAAGCATTCACCGGACGGACGTGAGCAAGCGGAAACAATTGCTTAAAGTTTTCCGTCGTCTGCTCGGCAAACCGCTCGTAGGACTCACCACGCAACATCGCCAGAAATTCTGCCACTTCCCGTACGTATTGCGGAAGGTTCGGCTTGCCGCGATACGGGATCGGCGCCAGGTAAGGCGAGTCGGTTTCCACCAACAGCCGATCAACCGGCACTTTGCTGGCAACGTCGCGCAAGGCATCGGCATTGCGGAACGTGACAATCCCGGACAAGGAAATGTAATAGCCCATGTCCAGGGCGGCCTTGGCCATGTCCCAGTCTTCGGTGAAGCAATGCAGCACACCGGCCTGGGGCAGCGCGGCGTCACGCAGCAACGCCAAGGTGTCGGCCCGGGCGCCACGGGTGTGGATGATCACCGGCTTGCCGGTCTGCCGGGCGGCCTCCAGGTGCAGCCGGAACGACGCCTGCTGCACGTCGGCGGCTTCGGGCTCGTAGTGATAGTCCAGGCCGGTTTCGCCGATGGCGACCACCCGTGGATGATCGAGCTCACGCAACAGCCAATCGAGCGCCGGCGCGGCGTCGGGCTGGACATCCAATGGGTGGATACCGACCGAACAATCGACATCGGCATAACGTTCGGCCAAGGCCTTGACGTCGGCGGCGTTGTCGGCGCTGACGCCGATGCACAGGAAATGCCCCACCCCCCGTTCACGGGCCGCGTCCAGCGCAGCATCCAGGGAACCGCCATGGGCAGCGAGGTCGAGACGGTCAAGGTGACAATGGGAATCTACAAGCATAAAAGGCCAGGCTACATCGTATGGGTGGGACGGTCGGACTTCAGGGAGCCGGCCAAGTGGGTTTCGATCTGATTGCGGGCCGAATTGTCGCCGTCGTTGAACTGCACACCTACGCCGGCGGCCCGATTGCCCTGGGCGCCCTTGGGAGTCAGCCAGATCACCTTGCCGGCGACCGGAATTTTCTCCGACTCATCCATCAGGCTCAACAGCATGAACACTTCATCGCCCAAGCGATAACTCTTGTTGGTCGGAATGAACAGGCCGCCGTTCTTGATGAAGGGCATGTAGGCGGCGTAAAGCACCGACTTGTCCTTGATGGTCAGGGACAGGATGCCGTTGCGTGGGCCGGGACTGACAGGTTCGTTCATGCTGATCTCCGCTGCGATTGAGCTGAGTTTAGTGCCTAGGCCGTATCTGTCAGTTTCGACCCGGCAAACTCGCCCACTGCACCAACAGCGCCTCGAGCAACAGCACCCGATTGAGGTTCGCCTTGCTCAGCACCTTCTGACGTTGGGCAAGAATCCAGTCCTGGATGTTCAAGATTTTATCCTGGCTGCTTTTTTGCGCCAGGTACTGGATCACTTTGCGCATGTCCGCCAACCCCAGGCCCGCTTCGTCCTCGGTCAACTGGTAGCGCAGGATCAGGCTCGACCAGTCGCAGAACCAGTCAAACAGCAGGAGTAGCGGGATGGCGTTCCAGCCCTCGGCCAGTTGTGTGGGGGATTGCTGCTGCTTGAGCAGTTTCTTCACCCCATCCACCACCAAGGCCCGCTGTTCACGCACGCCCTGGGCCTGAAGGCTGACAGCCGCCAGGGGCGAACCGGCCGCGAGGGTCAGCAGCTCGACACGTTCTTCATCGGTGTTGTCAGGCAAAGCCTGGGCCAGCCATTGCAAGCTCATCGCCTCGCTCGGCAGCGGACAGGCCTGTTGCACGCAGCGACTCTTGATGGTCGGCAGCAAACGACTTGGCTGGTGGCTGACCAGCAGCAGCACGGTATCGCCGGAAGGTTCTTCGAGGCTCTTGAGCAAGGCGTTGGCGGCATTGATGTTCATCGACTCGACCGGCTCGATCAGCACCACTTTGCGCCCGCCCATCTGCGCGGTCTGGACCACGAAGCTGACCAGGTCCCGGACCTGGTCGACCTTGATCGCCTTGTCCGCCTCTTCCGGTTCCAGCACGTAATTGTCAGGATGGCTGCCGGCCTTGAGCAGCAGGCAGGACTTGCATTCCCCGCAGGCGTTCGAGGCTCCCGGACGCAGGCACAGCAGGCTGGCCATCAGGCGTTCGGCCAGAGCCCGCTTGCCGATGCCGACCGGGCCGTGCAGCAGATAGGCGTGGGCATGCTGGGCACGACCGGCCAGTTGCTGCCAGAGAACGTCTTGCCAGGGATAGGCTTCAGCCACGGACACGCTCCAGCAAACGCGGCAGCACGCCATCCAGGGACTGCTGGACCTGGGTCAGCGGCTGCGCGGCATCGATCAACAGGTAACGCGCCGGATCGGCCTTGGCGCGCTCCAGGAAGGCATTGCGCACGGCATTGAAGAAGGCCTGGCCCTCGAGCTCGAAACGATCCAGCCGGCCACGGGCGCTGGCGCGGGCCAGGCCGATTTCCACCGGCAAGTCGAACACCAGGGTCAGGTCTGGTCGCAGGTCACCCTGAACGAAGGTTTCCAGCGCGGCGATGCGTTCCACCGACAAGCCCCGGCCACCACCCTGGTAGGCATAGGTCGAATCGGTAAAACGATCGCAGAGCACCACGGCCCCACGGGCCAGCGCCGGGCGAATCACTTCGGCCAGATGCTGCGCCCGGGCAGCGAACACCAGCAACAGCTCGGTGTCAGGGTTCATGACTTCTTCAAGGGGGGCCAGCAGCACCTCGCGGATTCGCTCGGCCAGCGGCGTACCGCCCGGCTCGCGGGTCAATACCACCTCGACGCCGGCGGCCCGCAGGCGTTCGGCCAGGTATTCGCGGTTGGTGCTCTTGCCGGCGCCTTCCGGGCCTTCCAGCGTTATAAACAAGCCAGTCACGGGGCGATCCTTAATCAAAGTCATTGCGGGCTCGGTGGCTCGCTGGCGTCCGGTTCAGGGGTCGGTACCTGGGGCACCGCTTCCGGTGCCGTGTCGGGTGATACCGCCGGGATCGGCACCTGCTCGTCCGGCGTTGCCGGGGCCGGGCTGGAGCGGTAGTCGGCACGGCGCTTGAGCTGGAACTCGCGCACCGCGTTGTTGTGCGACTCCAGGTCATCGGAAAACACATGGCTGCCATCACCACGCGCGACAAAGTAAAGGCTGTTGCCCGGCGCCGGGTTCAACGCGGCATGAATCGCTTCGCGTCCCACCATGGCAATCGGCGTCGGCGGCAAGCCCGGGATCAGATAAGTGTTATAGGGGTTTTCTTCTTTCAAATGGGCGCGAGTGAGCTTGCCGGTGTAGCGCTCGCCCAGGCCGTAGATCACCGTGGGGTCGGTCTGCAACAGCATGCCCAGGCGCATGCGCCGCACAAAAACGCCGGCAATCTGCCCGCGTTCCTGGGGCACGCCGGTTTCCTTCTCCACCAGGGATGCCATGATCAGCGCCTGGTACGGCAAGGTGTAAGGCACATCGGCGGAACGCTGGGCCCACTCCTTGGCGAGCACGTCTTCCAAGCGGTCGTAGGCTTTCTTCAGCAGGTCGACATCCGAGGTACCGCGCACGAAGCGATAGGTGTCCGGGAAGAACCGGCCTTCGGGAAAGACCCCCGAATGCCCCAGACGCTCCATGACCTGGCTGTCGCTCAGGTCGGTGAGGGTCTGCTGGAGTTTTTCATCCTTGGCCAGTGCGGCGCGCACCTGGCGGAAATTCCAACCCTCCACCAGCGTCACGCTGTACTGCACCACTTCGCCACGCTTCCAGACGGCGATCAGGCCTTCCATGGTCATGCCGGGCACCATCCGGTATTCCCCGGAGTGCAACGGCTGGCCGGCGAGGTTGAAGCGCCAATAGATCCGCAGCCAGAAGGCGTCCTTGATCAAGCCATCGGCTTCGAGGCGCTTGAGGGTTCCGGTCGGGGTGGTCCCGTTGGGCACGTCCAGCAATTCTTCCTGGGTGATGTTCAGCGGCTGTTGCAGCGCCGAATGAATCTTCCAGGCCGAAGCACCCAACAACAGCCCTGCCAGGACCAGTCCGGTCTCCAGCAGCAGCAAGAATTTACGTCTCACGAATCAAACATCCAATAGCGCACGGGCAAGGGTCTGCAGTTTACGGGTGAGCGGGCCAACCGACCAGCGCGCCGAACCGCATCCGCGTACCGGCCACACGCCATAAACGCTGTTGCAGACGAAGACTTCATCGGCCTGGTGCAGTTGTTCGAGGCTGATGTCGGTGATTTGCGTGGCGATGCCTTGGGACTTGGCTTGAAACAATAATTCGGCGCGCATCACGCCGGCCACACCGCAGCGACTCAGGTCCGCTGTGAGCAAGACACCATCACGCACCAGGAACAGGTTGCTGAACACACCTTCGATCACCCGCCCGGACGCGTCCAGCATCAGGCCTTCGGCGTACTGCGCATCGCGCCATTCGGCACGGGCCAGCACTTGTTCCAGGCGATTGAGGTGCTTGAGGCCGGCGAGCAAGGGCTGCTCGGACAAACGCACGGTGCAGGGAAACAGAAGAACGCCTTGTTCGCCATGGGCGGCGGGATAGGTGGCCGGTGGACTGCCTTGCAGGATGCGCCTGGCCGGCGTCGAAGGATCAGCGGCATAACCGCGTAGGCTGTCGCCACGGGTCACGATCAGCTTCAGCACGCCGTCGCCCAGGCAGCGGGCGTAGGCGTCCAGCTCGGCGCTCAACGCGCTCATCTCGACGTTGAGCGCCAGCCGCTGGCAACCTGCTTCCAGGCGCTGCAGATGACGCTCCAGCAACACAAGGTTGCCATCGTGCACGGCGATGGTCTCGAACAACCCATCGCCGTAAGCCAGGCCGCGATCTTTCAGCGACAGGACGTCGGCCGGCTGACCGTCGACCCAGCTTTCCATCAACCGGCGAACCGGCGGAACACCAGCGAACCGTTGGTCCCGCCAAAGCCGAAGGAGTTGGACAGCACCACATCGATGTCCATGCCGCGGGCGGTGTGCGGCACGAAGTCCAGGTCGCAGCCGTCGTCCGGCTCATCGAGGTTGATGGTCGGCGGCGCCGTCTGGCTGTTGATCGCCAGTACGCTGAAGATCGCTTCCACCGCCCCAGCCGCACCCAACAGGTGACCGGTCATGGACTTGGTCGAGCTGACCGCCAGCTTGTAGGCGTGCTCGCCGAACACGGTCTTGATCGCCTGGGCTTCGGCCAGGTCGCCGGCCGGGGTCGAAGTGCCGTGGGCGTTGATGTACTGCACCTGCTCGCCGTTGATTTTCGCGTCACGCAAGGCATTGACGATGCAACGGGCCGCACCGGCGCCATCGGCCGGTGGCGAGGTCATGTGGAACGCATCGCCACTGGTGCCAAAACCGATCAGCTCGGCATAGATGGTCGCCCCACGCGCTTTGGCGTGTTCCAGTTCCTCGAGCACCAGCGCACCGGCACCGTCGGACAGCACGAAGCCATCGCGGCCCTTGTCCCACGGCCGGCTCGCGCGGGCGGGCTCATCATTGCGGGTCGACAGCGCACGGGACGCGCCGAAACCGCCCATGCCGAGACCGCAAGCGGCCATCTCAGCGCCACCGGCAATCATCACGTCGGCTTCGTCGTACATGATGTTGCGCGCGGCCATGCCGATGCAGTGGGTACCGGTGGTGCACGCCGTGGCGATGGCGTAGTTGGGTCCCTGGGCACCCAGGTGGATGGACAGGAAACCGGAAATCATGTTGATGATCGAGCCCGGCACGAAGAACGGAGAAATCCGTCGCGGCCCCGAATCGTGCAGCGTGCGGCTGGTTTCTTCGATATTGGTCAAGCCGCCAATACCCGAGCCCATGGCCACGCCGATGCGTTCACGGTTGGCGTCGGTGACTTCCAGGCCGGCGTTACGCACTGCCTGAAAACCGGCTGCCAGGCCGTATTGAATGAACAGGTCGAGCTTGCGGGCTTCCTTGACCGACAGGTATTCCTCGACATTGAAGCCCTTTACCGAGCCGCCAAAACGGGTGGAATAGGCAGAAAGGTCAGTGTGTTCGATCAGACCAATGCCACTGCGGCCAGCCAGAATGCCCTGCCAACTGCTCGGCACATCCGTGCCCAGTGGCGACAACATACCCATACCGGTGACTACGACGCGTCTACGCGACACAGCACTCTCCTTTTTCTAATGACGACTTTGCATCAGGCCTAAAGAAAAAACCGCACGCCGGGACGGCAGTGCGGTTTTTCCATGACAGCTAGCGACGACTGAATACGATTACGCCTGGTGGCTGGTAACGTAGTCGATAGCAGCTTGTACAGTAGTGATCTTCTCAGCTTCTTCGTCAGGAATCTCGGTCTCGAATTCCTCTTCCAGAGCCATCACCAGCTCAACGGTGTCAAGGGAGTCGGCACCCAGGTCTTCAACGAAGGAAGCGGTGTTCACAACTTCTTCTTCTTTAACGCCCAGTTGCTCGGCAACGATTTTCTTGACGCGCTCTTCGATGGTGCTCATACCTTGTTTTCACTCCTAATGGACAAATTCAGGCAGCTGGCCGGTGGGTAAGTGTATAGAAGAACTTTTCGGTTTTTCAACCGAAAGCTTCACTCCTCAAACCCCGCGGCCCGCCGTCTATAAATTGATTGCAGCTTTATAACGGATTTTAGACAGCTCGTATGACATTTTTTTGAAGCAATCCGTCACATTTAACTCATGTACATCCCGCCGTTCACCGGGATTGTAGCCCCGGTCACGTATGCCGCACCGTCCGACGCAAGAAAAGCGACCACGGACGCGATTTCTTGAGCTTGCCCCAGACGACCCAGCGGAATCTGTGTCAACAACGCTTCACGCTGTGCTTCCGGCAGTTCACGGGTCATGTCGGTGTCGATGAAACCCGGTGCAACCGAGTTTACCGTAATCGAGCGCGAACCCACTTCACGCGCCAGCGCACGGCTGAAACCTTCCAGACCGGCCTTCGCCGCAGCATAGTTTACTTGGCCTGCGTTGCCCATGGCACCCACAACCGAGCCGATACTGATAATTCGACCCCAACGAGCCTTGGTCATGCCACGCAGAACGCCCTTGGACAGCCGGTACAGGCTGTTCAGGTTGGTGTCGACGACGTCGAACCATTCGTCATCTTTCATGCGCATCATCAGGTTATCGCGGGTGATACCGGCATTATTGACCAGGATCGCCGGCGCGCCGAACTGCTCCTGAATGCTTGCCAGCACCGCCGCGACGGATTCGTCGCTGGTGACGTTCAGCTCAAGGCCGGTGCCCTGGATGTCGTTTTCCTTCAGGGTCGCGGCGATACGCTCGGCGCCCGAAGCGGAAGTCGCGGTGCCGATGACGATGGCGCCTTGACGACCCAGTTCCAGAGCGATGGCCTGGCCGATGCCACGGCTTGCACCGGTCACCAGTGCAACTTTACCTTGCAGACTCATGCAAGTTTCTCCTGTTCAGGCCTGCGCTGCACGGGCGGCAGCGAAAGCATCTGGGGTATTGAGGTTGGAAGTCGACACGCCTTCGGCGCAGCGTTTGTTCAGGCCGGCCAGCACTTTGCCAGGACCGCATTCGACCAGTTCGGTCGCACCCTTGGCTGCCAGGGTCTGCACCGATTCGACCCAGCGAACCGGCTTGTAGAGTTGTTCCAGCAGATCACGCTTGAGGGTCTCGAGATCCGGCGCCACGTTGGCGCTGACATTCTGCACCACGGGAATCTGCGGGGCCTGCCAATCGATGGCGGCGATGGATTCGGCAAAGCGCTCGGCGGCCGGACGCATCAGTTCACAGTGCGACGGCACGCTGACCGGCAGTGGCATGGCGCGCTTGGCACCACGGGCCTTGCAGCCCTCGATGGCACGCTCGACAGCCGCCTTGGCGCCGGCGATGACCACCTGGCCCGGGGAGTTGAAGTTCACCGCGCTGACCACATCGCCTTGCGCCGCTTCGGCACAGGCCGCCAGTACATCGGCGTCTTCCAGGCCGAGAATCGCGGCCATGCCGCCCTGCCCGGCCGGAACGGCTTCCTGCATCAACTGGCCACGACGCTCCACCAGCTTCACCGCGGCACCCAGGCTCAGGCTGCCAGCAGCCACGAGAGCGCTGTATTCGCCCAGGCTGTGGCCGGCGACAAATGCCGGGCGCGCGCCGCCTTCAGCCAGCCACAGGCGCCACAAGGCGATCGAGGCAGTGAGGATGGCCGGTTGGGTTTTATCGGTTTGATTGAGCTGCTCTTCCGGCCCTTGCTGGGTCAGTGCCCACAAGTCATAGCCGAGCGCATCGGAAGCTTCTTTGAATGTTTCGAGGACCAGCGGGTATTGCGCGCCCAGCTCGGCCAGCATGCCGAGGGACTGCGAGCCCTGCCCTGGAAAGACGAATGCGAGGGAAGCAGACATGAAAACAAAGCCCCTAATGATCTTGTCGTCAAAAATTGACGCCCCTGGGGGCGCTAGCAAACTGCAAGTTGGATGACGGGTTGAACCGACCGGTCACATTTAAGCATTGTCGGACGAAAACGCCTAAGTTAACAAATCCTCGAGGCGACCGTGCAAACGCTCCGGCAGGTTCTCCTGAATCTCGATCACCGCTCGGTTGATCGCACTCTGAAAACCCTGCACGCCCGCCGACCCGTGACTCTTGATCACGATCCCTTGCAGCCCGAGGAAACTCGCGCCGTTGTGCCGCGCAGGCGCCAGGTCCGCCTGCAACCGGCGCATCAACGGCAGCGCCAGGGCGCCGACCACCCGCGAGACAAGGCTTTGCCTGAACAAGGTCTCGATGCGCTGGCCGATCATGGTGGCCAGCCCCTCGCTGGACTTGAGCAGGATATTGCCCACGAAGCCGTCACAGACCACCACGTCGGCCTCGCCACGGTACAAGCCATCGCCCTCGACGAAACCGATGTAGTTGATACCCCGCGCAGCCTGCAACAACGTGGCCGCCAGCTTGACCTGCTGGTTGCCCTTGATGTCTTCAGTACCGATGTTCAGCAACGCCACGCGAGGACGCACGATGCCCAGGGTTTCAGCCGCGACCGAGCCCATCACCGCAAACTGCAGCAGGTGCTCGGCACTGCAATCGACGTTCGCCCCCAGGTCGAGCAACTGACAGAACCCACGCTGGGTCGGGATCGCCGCCACCATCGCGGGCCGGTCGATACCCGGCAAAGTCTTGAGTACATAGCGTGACAATGCCATCAGCGCACCGGTATTGCCCGCACTGACGCAGGCCTGGACCTTGCCATCGCGCAGCAGCTCAAGGGCCACCCGCATCGAGGCGTCGGGCTTGCCGCGCAGGGCCTGGGCCGGTTTTTCGTCCATGGTGATGATTTCGGATGCCGGGACAATCGTCAGGCGCGCGCGATCCACAGCCGATTGGCCGCTGAGCATGTCTTCCAGGAGGGGGGATTGACCGACGAGGGTCAGGTGCAGCGAGGGTGTGGCATTCAGACAAGCAAGGCTGGCCTGAACAATGCTGCGGGGACCGAAGTCCCCGCCCATTGCGTCAATCGCGATGACTTGAGCGGACAAGTGATTACTCGTCGGCGCCCTTGTCGATCACTTTACGGCCACGGTATACGCCTTCTGGCGATACGTGGTGACGCAGGTGAACTTCACCGGTGGTCTTTTCTACGGACAGGGTGCTAGCCTCGAGAGCGTCGTGCGAACGGCGCATGTCACGGGCAGAGCGGGATTTTTTGTTCTGCTGAACAGCCATAATTGATTAACTCCTAAACGTTTGGGTCACGCTTTAACTGCGCCAATACACTGAACGGGTTGGACCGCGTTACCTCGTCCTCGCTCGGTTCGGGCTCATCTGCTCCCGCCGGCTGCTGGCATTCTTCCGGATGATGAGCAGGCACAATGGGCAAGGCGAGCAGAAGCTCCTCCTCGATCAGTGACTGCAGATCCAATGGATCTTCGCCCAGTTCCAGCACGTCATAACCTTTCGGCAACGACTGGGTATTCGCACCCTCCTTCACCACGGCGTAACTGCATTCGCTGTGGATCGGCAGGGTGACCAGCTCAAGACAACGCTGGCAAACCATTTTGACTTCGGTGTCGATAAAGCTGTGGATAACCACAGATTTACGTTCATCTCGTTCAAAAACGAATTTGGCCTGGACCGTACCGACATCGTCGGAAAGCGGGTCGCAGAGTCTCTTCAAATCGGCCAGCAGCAGTTCACCTTGAAGGGTGGTGCCACGGTCAGCCAATTTGCGCGGGTCAACGTGAGGTGGAATCGGGTCATTCAACATAGGCGCAGCATTATAGGGATGCCCCCGGCCATGTCAAAGGAAATTCAGCCCTGTCCGTCACTTGCGTGCCTCGCTAGAATTCGCCCCTGCCTCCTGGAGATGCCCATGCTGCCTTTATTACTTGCTTCAAGCTCGGTCTATCGCCGGGAATTGCTCGCCCGCCTGGGACTGCCGTTCGCCTGCATCTCACCCGATATCGACGAAAGCCATCGACCCGGCGAGCCCGCCCTCGAACTGGTCAAACGCCTGGCCCGGGAAAAAGCCCTGGCACTGGCCGACAGCCATCCGGGGCACCTGATCATCGGCTCAGACCAGGTTGCCGTGCTCGGCGAGCGCATCCTGGGCAAGCCCCACACCTTCGACAATGCCCGCGAACAACTGCTGGCCGCCAGCGGCGCCAAGGTCACGTTCCTGACCGGCCTGGCACTGCTCAACAGCCAGACGGGCGCCTGCCAGGTCGATTGCGTTGCGTTTACCGTCAACATGCGCACCCTGGATCCAGAGCGCGTCGAACGCTACCTGCGCGCCGAGCAACCTTACGACTGCGCCGGCAGCTTCAAGGCCGAGGGACTGGGCGTAAGCCTGTTCCAGAGCACCGAAGGACCGGACGCCACTAGCCTGATCGGGCTGCCGCTGATTCGTCTTGTGGATATGTTGCTGGCCGAGGGTGTGCAGGTTCCCTGAAAATCCACACCCAGGCGCAACTGGACCAGACACCAACTTGTGGCGAGGGGATTTATCCCCGCTGGGGCGCGGAGCGCCCCTGAAGACTGACGCCTAGGTGTATCAGGCCGATTAAGGGGGCTACTTCGCAGCCCAGCGGGGATAAATCCCCTCGCCACAGAGAGACCACGGGGCAACGAGCTAGCGCAACGCCGGCCCCTGGAAGCCCATCCACATCGCCAGATGCTCGGCGATGCTCGCCCCCAGCTTTTTAGAGAAGCGATCGAACGGTGACTCTTCGATCGTGAAGTCCACCAAGTCCTTCTGGCCGATCACATCCCGCGCCACCGAACTGGCGCTGCCCAGGCCATCGATCAGGCCCAGCGGCAATGCCTGCTCCCCCGACCAGACCAGCCCGGAGAACAGCTCCGGATGCTCCTTGTCCTTCAGGCGCTCGCCCCGGCCTTTCTTGACACTGGCGATGAACTGCTTGTGAGTGGTGTCGAGCACGCCCTGCCAAAAAGCGGTTTCTTCAGGCTTTTGCGGCTGGAACGGATCAAGGAAGGACTTATGCTCGCCGGAGGTATACACCCGACGCTCCACACCCAGCTTCTCCATTGTCCCGACAAAGCCATAACCGGCCGCCGTCACGCCAATGGAGCCCACCAGGCTGGCCTTGTCGGCATAGATCTGGTCCGCCGCGCTGGCAATGTAATAGGCACCGGAGGCACCGAGGTCGGAAATGACCGCATACACCTTAGTATCCGGGTGCAACGCTCGCAACCGGACGATCTCATCGTAAACATACCCTGACTGCACTGGGCTGCCGCCCGGACTGTTGATCCGCAGCACCACGCCCTTGACCTTCGGATCCTCGAAGGCCGCCCGCAGGCTGCCGACAATGTTGTCCGCGCTGGCGGGCTCCTTGTCGGCGATCATGCCTTCGATATTGATCAACGCAGTGTATGCCGAGCCGCCAACAGGGCTTTTCTCCATGTCCATCAGCGGCGTGAACAGCGCCAGCGCAACAAAGAGGTAAATAAAGGTCAGAAACTTGAAGAAGATGCCCCAGCGACGGGAGCGGCGCTGTTCCTGCACGCTGGCAAGCAAGGTTTTTTCCAACAGCTTCCAGCTTCTGTCGTCACCGCTTTCGGCGCTCGCCTTGACGGGTGCCTTCCATTCGTCGGTCATGCGTGAATCCCCAGCAAAACTTAAAGGGCCCGCTGGCTCAGCCAGGCGTGCAACTCAGGAAAATGATCAATGGCCAGTCGCGGCTCGAACGCCCGTAGCGCCTCGATCGTCTGAGCCCCATAGCTGACGGCCACCGACCCCATGCCGGCATTGCGCGCCATCTGCAGGTCGAACGAAGAATCCCCCACCATCAACGCCTGCTCCGGCCGCACGTTGCAGTGCGCCAGGATCTGCTCGAGCATCAGCGGATGCGGCTTGCTGGCCGTCTCGTCGGCGGCACGGGTGATATCGAAATAATCGTCCCAACCATGGGCCTTCAATACCCGATCCAACCCGCGCCGCGCCTTGCCGGTCGCGACCGCCAGGCGATAACCCTCGCCCTTCAAGGTTTCAAGGGTGTGAACCACGCCCTCGAACAACGGCGAAGGCTCAGCCTCCAGCGCAATGTAGTGATCGGCATAATGCTGGCGAAAAACCACCAACTCATCGTCGTCGATCTCCGGGTACAAACTGCGAATCGCTTCCGGCAATCCCAAACCGATGATGCCCTTCACCGCAAAATCGTCGCACCGGGCAAAACCCGAGCGATCCGATGCGACATGCATCGACTCCACGATCCGACCAATGGAATTGGCAAGAGTGCCGTCCCAATCGAAGATCAGCAATTTGTAGTCAGGATGCACTCAACCGCTCCACCGTCTTGGCCCACATGTCGTCCACCGGGGCCTGCAATTTCAGCTCACCACCATCGGGCAGCGGCACGGTGAGCATGTAGGCGTGGAGAAACAGGCGCTTGCCGCCCAAGTCGCGGATTTCCTTGGTGAAATCGTCATCGCCGTATTTGCTGTCACCGGCAATGCAGTGGCCGGCGTGCAGGGTATGGACGCGGATCTGGTGTGTGCGCCCGGTCACCGGCTTGGCCTCGACCAAGGTGGCGAAGTCGTCGAAACGGCGCAAGACCTTGAACACCGTCAGCGCCTCCTTGCCCTCCTCGTTGACTTCGACCATGCGCTCGCCGGAACGCAGGTTGCTCTTGAGCAGCGGCGCACGAACCTGCTTGATGGAGGTTTCCCAGCGACCACGCACCAGTGCCATGTAGCGCTTGTCGACGCCGTCGCCGCGCAATTGCTCGTGCAGGTGGCGCAACATGCTGCGTTTCTTGGCAATCATCAGCAGGCCGGAGGTATCCCGGTCGAGGCGATGGACCAGTTCCAGCTCCTTGGCGTCCGGACGCAACTGACGAAAGGCTTCGATCACGCCGAAATTCAGGCCGCTGCCACCGTGAACCGCAATGCCCGCGGGCTTGTTGATCACGATCAGGGCCTTGTCTTCGTACACGATCGAGGCTTCAAGGCGTTGCAACAAGCCCTGGGCCAAGGGCACCGGCTCATCACGCTCGGGCACGCGAACCGGCGGCACGCGCACGATGTCACCGGCCTGGAGCTTGTATTCGGGCTTGATCCGACCTTTGTTCACCCGCACTTCGCCTTTGCGCAAAATGCGGTAGATCAAGGTCTTGGGCACGCCTTTGAGCCGGGCCAGCAGGAAATTATCGATTCGTTGGCCGGCATATTCCGGCGAGACCTCGAGCAGTTGAACGCCAGGGGTCGAAGGGGCAGTAGTTGTCATGGCGGCGATCATAACAATTTTTTATGGAATTGAAGCACTTAATCATTGCTGCTATAGTCGCGAACGCCGCCAAAAGTGGCTGGACAGTGGACCAGCGGTCAAAAACCGGCCCTGACCAACGCAATTCACGAGGACGAGAGGCCGTCCTACGGGGCTTTCGCTACGTAACGGTAGAGTTTTCAGGTGTAACGAGCGCAGGTGACATGAGGCCTGAAATACGCCGCAAAGCAGAGTTTTGACTCGCCTTGCGCGCCACATTCACGGCCAGTTCACAAAGTGCAGTCAGCTGCGAACGACCCCGAGCGAGAGCTTCGGAAACAACGCCTAAATTAGCCATGATGCGTGACCTCCCCTTCCGGAGCTCACGGTAAATGCCAACCCGCTGCGGATTCTGCGCGCGGCAGCACCCGAATTATCAGGGATACGTGTAGGGTGGAGACGTACAACCGTCGGACTGTGTAGCACTAGGCTTATATTTAGACGCTTCATCTCGTCCACAGACGCCGGTTGATTCCTCCTCCTGACTGAGTGCTTGAGTACCAGCAAGCAGGACGCGTCCGTCGCGACTTCGCCATCATTGGGTCGAACTCGCTGGACACTGGAATGGCCTCGCCATCTCCAGGACGCACCTGACACCGACCGTGAGAAGTCGTGTGTGCCGAACGCCGTTTCCGGCAGCCCGGAAACCGACGGTACTACATGAAAAGAATGCTGATTAACGCAACTCAACCCGAAGAGTTGCGTGTTGCACTGGTAGACGGCCAGCGCCTCTACGACCTGGATATCGAATCCGGTGCACGCGAGCAGAAGAAGGCCAACATCTATAAAGGCCGGATTACTCGCATCGAACCAAGCCTTGAGGCTGCCTTTGTCGATTTCGGCTCCGAGCGCCACGGCTTCCTGCCCCTCAAAGAAATCTCCCGCGAATACTTCAAGAAGGCTCCTGAAGGCCGCGTCAACATCAAGGACGTCCTGAGCGAAGGCCAGGAAGTCATCGTCCAGGTCGAAAAAGAAGAACGTGGCAACAAGGGCGCTGCCCTGACCACCTTCATCAGCCTGGCCGGCCGTTACCTGGTCCTGATGCCGAACAACCCGCGTGCCGGCGGCATCTCCCGCCGCATCGAAGGCGAAGAGCGCAACGAACTGCGTGAAGCCCTCAACGGCCTGGTTGCCCCGGCTGACATGGGCCTGATCGTGCGTACTGCCGGCCTGGGCCGCAGCAGCGAAGAGATGCAGTGGGACCTCGACTACCTGCTGCAACTGTGGACCGCCATCAAAGAAGCCTCGCTGGATCGTTCCGCGCCGTTCCTGATCTACCAGGAAAGCAACGTGATCATCCGCGCCATCCGCGATTACCTGCGCCAGGACATCGGCGAAGTGCTGATCGACAGCGTCGAAGCCCAGGACGAAGCCCTGACCTTCATTCGCCAGGTGATGCCGCAGTACGCCAGCAAGATCAAGCTCTACGAAGACAGCGTTCCGCTGTTCAACCGTTTCCAGATCGAAAGCCAGATCGAGACCGCCTTCCAACGCGTCGTCGAACTGCCGTCCGGCGGCTCCATCGTCATCGACCCGACCGAAGCCCTGGTGTCCATCGACATCAACTCGGCCCGCGCCACCAAAGGCAGCGACATCGAAGAAACCGCCCTGCAGACCAACCTTGAAGCGGCCGAGGAAATCGCCCGTCAGTTGCGCCTGCGCGACATCGGCGGCCTGATCGTCATCGATTTCATCGACATGACCCCGGCCAAGAACCAGCGCGCCGTGGAAGAAAAGGTCCGTGAATGCCTGGAAGCCGACCGCGCCCGCGTACAGGTCGGTCGCATCTCGCGCTTCGGCCTGCTGGAAATGTCCCGTCAGCGCCTGCGTCCGTCCCTGGGCGAAAGCAGCGGCATCGTTTGCCCGCGTTGCAACGGCACCGGCATCATCCGTGACGTCGAGTCGCTGTCCCTGGCGATCCTGCGCCTGATCGAAGAAGAAGCCCTGAAAGACCGCACCGCCGAAGTTCGCGCCCAAGTGCCGATCCCGGTGGCCGCGTTCCTGCTCAACGAAAAGCGCAACTCGATCACCAAGATCGAACTGCGTACCCGCGCCCGAATCGTCATCCTGCCGAACGATCACCTCGAGACGCCGCACTTCGAAGTGCAGCGCCTGCGCGATGACAGCCCGGAAGCCCACACCAACCAGTCCAGCTACGAAATCGCTGCTGCCGCTGCCGAAGTGGAAGAAGTCCAGCCGGCCGCCGCCACTCGCACCCTGGTTCGCCAGGAAGCCGCGGTCAAGACTGCTCCGGCCCGCGCCAACGCTCCGGTTCCGACCGAAGTGGCCGCTCCGGTTGCCGCCCCGGCCACTGCCCCGGAACCCAGCCTGTTCAAAGGCCTGGTGAAGTCGCTGGTCAGCCTGTTCGCCACCAAGGAAGAACCCGCCGCCCCGGCCGTCGTCGCCAAGCCTGCCGCTACCGAGCGTCCTGCCCGCAACGAAGAACGCCGCAACGGTCGCCAGCAGACCCGCAACCGCAACGGTCGTCGCGACGAAGAACGCAAGCCTCGCGAAGAACGTGCACCGCGTGAAGAACGTGCGCCACGTGAGCCGCGTGAAGAGCGCCAGCCTCGCGAAGCCCGTGAGGAAGCGCCAGCCGTAGCCCGCGAAGAGCGCGCACCGCGTCCTCCACGTGAAGAACGCCAGCCACGCGCACCGCGTGAAGACCGCAAGCCACGTGGCGAGCGTGAAGAGCGTGTTCGTGAACTGCGCGAGCCACTGGATGCGACCCCGGCCGTAGCTGCCGCCACCGCTGAAGAGCGTCCGGCCCGCCAGCCTCGTGAAGAACGCGCACCGCGTCCTCCACGTGAAGAACGCCAGCCACGCGCCGAGCAGGCCGCCGCCGCTGCCAGCGAAGAAGAAGTGCTGAACGCCGAAGAGCAGTTGCAGGAAGATAGCCAGGACACCGCCGAAGGCGATCGTCCACGCCGTCGCTCCCGTGGCCAGCGTCGTCGCAGCAACCGTCGTGAGCGTCAGCGCGACGCCAACGGCAACGTGATCGAAGGTTCGGAAGAATCCGAGGCCACCGAGAACGCTGAAGCGCCAAGCGCTGCGGACTTGGCCGCTGGCCTGGCCGTGACTGCGGCCGTTGCCAGCAGCGCGATCAGCGCCCCAGCCGAGGCCCAGGCTCACGAACAAGCCGAACGTGCCACCGCTGCGGTGGAAAGCACGCCGGTTGAAGCGCCTGTGGTCGAAGCCACTACTCCGGTAGAGGTCACCGCCTCGCCAGAAGTGGAACTCGCACCGGCCCATGACGCCCAGCCTGAAGCTGAAGTCGCCGCCGAGCCTGCACCGGTCGTCGAGGCTCCAGTGGTTGCAGCCGAACCGGTCGTCGAAGCACCCGCCGAGGAAAAGGCACCCGAGCCTGTCCGCGAAGAGCAGACGGCGTTCAACTGGACCGCCGAGCCAGCGGCACCTGTCGTCGAGCCTGAGCCGGCACCAGAGCCCGTGAAAGCGGTCGAGCCGGAAGTGGTCGAGCCTGCTCCAGTGGTCGAAGCACCAGTGGTTGTCGAAGCCCCCGCCCCGGTGGAAGAGCCTGCACCTGCCAGCGCCCTGACCGCGAATGGCCGCGCACCGAACGATCCGCGTGAAGTGCGTCGTCGCAAGCGTGAAGCCGAGCGTCTGCAGAAGGAAGCCGAACAAGCGGCCGCTGCCGCCGCTCAAGCGCCTGCTGCCGAGCCTGCGCCAGTCGTGGAAGAAGTCGCCGAGGCAGCCCCTGCCCCGGTCGCCGAGACCCCGGTTGAGTCGGCTCCGACGTTCGACGAGCCTCAGCACACCGCTGAAGAAGTCGCACCACGTCACACTGAAGCCCTGGAAAAAGAGCACGAGCCTAAACCTCACGCCTGATTCCACCGCCCAGTAAAAAGCCCCGCCTGGTAACGCCAGGCGGGGCTTTTTTATGCCTTCAGACTTATCCACAGAGGGACTGGGGTCGGGCACAGGCTTTATATCCACTGAAGATCCACTGTGGGAG
The DNA here is from genome assembly GCF_059579345.1 of Pseudomonas sp. FSO-7. Taxonomy (NCBI): domain Bacteria; kingdom Pseudomonadati; phylum Pseudomonadota; class Gammaproteobacteria; order Pseudomonadales; family Pseudomonadaceae; genus Pseudomonas; species Pseudomonas sp. FSO-7. The sequence goes on from NZ_CM184193.1 coordinate 4,718,195, forward strand.
CGGGCTTGCTCGCGAAGGCGTCGGGCCAGCTTGCCTCAATGGTGAATGCCAGACCGCTTTCGCGAGCAAGCCCGCTCCCACAGAAGGGCTTGGGGCCGGACACAAGATTTATGCCCACTGAAGATCCAGTGTGGGAGCGAGCTTGCTCGCGATGGCGGTGGGTCTGCTTGCCTCAATGGTGAATGTCAGGCCGCTATCGCGAGCAGGCTCGCTCCCACAGAAGGGCTTGGGGCCGGGCACAAGATTTATGCCCACTGAAGATCCAGTGTGGGAGCGAGCCTGCTCGCGATGGCGGTGGGCCAGCTTGCCTCAATGGTGAATGCCAGACCGCTTTCGCGAGCAAGCCCGCTCCCACAGAAGAGCGTGGGGCCGGGCACAAGATTTATGCCCACTGAAGATCCAGTGTGGGAGCGAGCTTGCTCGCGATGGCGGTGGGTCTGCTCGCCTCAATGGTGAATGTCAGGCCGCTATCGCGAGCAGGCTCGCTCCCACAGAAGAGCTTGGGGCCGGGCACAAGATTTATGCCCACTGAAGATCCAGTGTGGGAGCGAGCTTGCTCGCGATGGCGGTGGGTCTGCTTGCCTCAATAGTGAATGTCAGGCCGCTATCGCGAGCAAGCTCGTTCCCACAGGAAAACTGGGGCCGGGTACAAGATTTATGCCCACTGAAGATCCAGTGTGGGAGCGAGCCTGCTCGCGATGGCGGTGGGTCTGCTTGCCTCAATGGTGAATGTCAGGCCGCTATCGCGAGCAAGCTCGCTCCCACAGGGGGATTTGCAGCCAGCACAAAATCACTGCCCCTCAACGAGATTTATTTGAAGGCCAGTGCCTCTGGCACATCCACATCCCACGTGATGCCAGGATCGTCCACCGGCACTTCGACCACCTGCGCCTCGGCAAACAGTGCCTTGGCGCCGCGATCCCCGGTCAACGCCATGAGTTTCGGCCCAAACCCGCGACCGAATCCCACCGGATGCCCGTACTCACCCGCGAGGACCGGCACGCTGATAGCGTCCGCACGAATCCCTGCCGCCACCTGCTCGATGCTCGACGGCAGGATGAAGGGCATGTCGCCCAGCACCATCAGCCAGCCATCAAGCTCAGGGCAGGCCCGGACACCGGCGGCAATGCTGTCGCCCAGGCCGGGAGAGTCCAGCTCCACGAAATCGCAGCCATAGGCCTGGGCCATGCGAATGGCTTGCGGCCGGTCCTTGCTGGTCACCAGCACGCGCTTTTCCAGGGAGGCTGGCAGACTCACCAGCACCTGCTCGATCACCGAGCGCACGGCACCGTCACGCCCGGTGCAATCGGCGAGCAATTTATCCTTGTCGGGGCCTGCAATCCGGCGAAAACGGCTGCCCGCTCCGGCCGCCAGGATGATCACGCCAATCGACTCGCTCATACGCCCTCCTTATACCGCCCACGGCTTACAGCGATTTTTTCTGCCGCAGTTCCACACCGTTCTTGATGGCCACGATTTCGGCCAGCAGCGATAAGGCGATTTCCGCCGGAGTGTGACTGCCGATGTGCAAGCCGATCGGTCCATGCAAGCGACCAATCGCCTCTGCGGACAAGCCTAGCTGAGCCAGGTTGTCCCGGCGTTTCTGGCTGTTGACCCGCGAACCCAGGGCGCCGACATAAAAAGCCTTGGAGTCCAGGGCCGTGAGCAGCGCCATGTCGTCCAGGCGTGGATCATGGGTCAGGGCCACGATGGCCGTGCGCTCGTCGGTCTGGATGCTCAACACGGCTTCGTCGGGCATCCCCGAGACGAAGCGGCCATGCTGCTGCTCCCAACCATAGACGAACTCCTTGCGCGGATCGCAAATCAGCACTTCGAAGTCCAGCAGGCGGGCCATTTCCGCCACGTAGCGTGACAATTGCCCGGCACCGATCAGCAGCAGCCGCCAACGTGGGCCGTAAATGGCCCGCAGCACCTGCCCATCGAACACCAGGGCGTCGGTCTTGCTGGCCGGGGTCAGGACCACGTTGCCGCTGGCCACCGTCAGCTCACGGGCGACGATTTCATGGGCTTCGCAGCGTTCCAACAGTTCAGCGACCCACTGTGGATCGCCGACCCGCTCCTCGGTCAGGCGCAAGGTGCCACCGCACGGCAGGCCGAAACGCGCCGCCTCTTCGCGGGTGACGCCATAGGTGATCAATTGCACCGGCGGGCCGTCCGCCGGGATACGGCCGTCGTGCAGCCGGGCGATCAGGTCATCCTCGACACAACCGCCCGACACCGAACCGATCACCACGCCATCTTCGCGCAGGGCCAACATCGCCCCCGGCGGCCTGGGCGCGGTGCCCCAGGTCTGGACCACGGTGAACAACACCACCCGCTGCCCGGCGCGGCGCCACTCCAGCACGCTGCGCAGGACGTTCAGATCGACGCTGTCCATCAGGCCTTGGCCTGTTGCCAGCCTTGCAGCTGATAGCGCACAGGCAGGTTACGGATACGCTGGCCGGTGGCAGCAAAGATCGCGTTGCACAGCGCCGGCGCAATCGGCGGCACGCCCGGCTCGCCGACACCGCCCAACGGTACCTCACCCGGCGGCGTGACCAGGTGCACCGCCACTTCCTTGGGCGCCAGGGACATGCGCGCCACTTCGTACATGTGGAAGTTGTCCTGCTGCACTTTGCCGTCCTTGAAGCTGATTTCGCCCACCATCGCATTGCCCAGGCCCATGACGCAGGCGCCTTCGAACTGGGAGCGGATGCGTTCTGGGTTGATCTGCGGCCCGCAATCCACGGCGATGTCCGCCTTGTGTACGATCACCGTGCCGTCGTCCTTGACCTCCACCTCGAGCACCGCCGCCACGTAAGTGACGAAGCTGTAATGCACCGCCAACCCCAGGCCACGGCCCTTGGGCAGTTCCCGGCCCCAACCGGCGGCCTTCGCGGCGGTTTCCAGGACCGTGCGGATCCGTGCGGTATCAATCGGATAACGCTCGGGGGATTCGCCGTAGTTCCATTCTTCGCTCAGGGTACGCGGATCGATCTTACGGTCCGGCCCGAGCAATTTGACTTGGTACTTCAACGGATCCTGACCAGCCTTGTGGGCCAGTTCGTCGATGAAACTCTGGATCGCAAAACCGTGGGGGATGTTCGACACCGAGCGGTACCAGCCCACCCGGGCATGGGCCACCGCTTCGGGGTTTTCCAGGCGCAGGTTGGGGATGGCGTAGGCCATGTTGGTCACGCCCATGCCTATTTCGAACGGTGCCTCGTGAGTCATGCCCGGGGCAAACAATGCGGTGATGCTCGGGGCCACAGTACGATGCAGCCACCCGGAGGGCATGCCGTCCTTGTTCAGGCCAGCCTTGAGGTATTCGGCCGATACGGTGTGGAAATACGAGTGATGAATGTCGTCCTCGCGGGTCCATTGCACCCGTATCGGCTGGCCTGGGATCTCCTTGGCCAGCACCGCCGCTTCGACGACAAAGTCGGGTTTGGACTTGCGTCCGAAACCGCCGCCCAGCAACGTGATGTTCACCGTGACCTTCTCGAAAGGAATGCCCAGGCGTTCGGCGACACGTTCGCGGGTCACCTGCGGTGCCTGGCTCGGCGCCCAAGCCTCGCATTGGCCATCCTTGAACCGGGCAACGGCGACCATCGGTTCCATGGGCGACTGGGACAGGTGCGGCAGGTAATACGACGCCTCCAACGTCGAATCAGCCTTGGCCAGCGCATCGTCGAGGTCGCCGCTGCTGCGCACGACTTTGCCGGGTTTGAGGGCCGCTGCTTCCAGTTCCTTGCGATAGGCAATGGAGTCATAACCGGCATTCGGGCCGTCGTCCCACTGGATTTTCAGCGCCTCGCGACCCTTGATCGCCGCCCAGGTGTTCTTCGCCACCACCGCCACGCCGCCCAACGGCTGGAATTCCGAGGGCAGCGGGCGTCCTTCGATCTGCACCACCTTGACCACGCCCGGTACTTTCAGCGCCGCGCTGCTGTCCACGCTCTTGACCTTGCCGCCATAGACCGGCGGACGCGCGATGACGGCATAGAGCATGCCGTCCAAATGCACATCGGCGCCAAATACGGCACGACCGTTGACGATGTCCGCGCCATCGATGGCCCGGCTCGCTTCCTTGCCGATGTAGCGGAACTCCGATGGTTGCTTGAGGCGCAGGCTGTCACGCCCCGGTACCGGCAAGGCACTGGCGGCGGCGGCCAATTCGCCGTAGCCCAGTTCACGTCCCGAAGGCTGGTGCAGCACTTTGTGCAGTTGCGCACGGCATTCACTCACCGGCACCTTCCACTGCGCAGCGGCGGCCAGTTCCAGCATGGTCCGGGCGGCGGCCCCGCAACGGCGCATCGGCTCGTACCAGTGACGCATGCTGCGCGATCCGTCGGTGTCCTGGTTGCCGAAACGCGCCTCATCGGCCGGCGCCTGCTGCACCTTGACGAGCGCCCAGTCAGCGTCCAGTTCGTCGGCGACTACCATGCTCAGGCTGGTGCGCACGCCTTGGCCCATTTCCGAACGGTTGCAGATCACGGTCACGCTGCCATCGGTGGCAATGCTGACGTACACCTTCGGGTCGTCGACCGCGCCATGGGGCATGCCCTCGGCGCCGAATTTCTTTTCCTCGGCCAAGGCGTCCGGCAGGCCCCATGTGGCCGCCAGCACCAGCACACCGGTGGCGCTCGCGCCCTTGAGGAAACCACGGCGGCTGAGGTTGCTCAGCACGAAATCATCGGGCAAGCGGCTCATGCCTTGGCCTCCTTCAGGTGAGTGGAAGCCTGGCGGATCGCGGTCTTGATCCGGTTGTAGGTGCCGCAACGGCAGATGTTGCCGACCATGGCTTCTTCGATCTGCTCATCGCTCGGGTTGGGATTGGTCTTGAGCAACGCGGTAGCGGACATGATCTGTCCGCCCTGGCAGTAACCGCACTGGGCCACGGCAGTATCCAGCCAGGCCTTCTGGACGACTTGCCCGATCGGGTCGGCGTGAAGCGCGTCGATGGTGCTGACGTCCTGCCCTTTCACCGAGCCGATTGGCGTGATGCAACTGCGCGCCGGGGCGCCGTCGATGTGGATGGTGCAGGCGCCACACAGGCCCATGCCGCAGCCGAATTTGGTGCCGTTGTAACCGGCCACATCCCGGATAGCCCACAGCAGCGGCATGTCCTCGGTCACATCCAGTTGATGGTCTTTTCCATTGAGTTTCAGGGTAATCATGGGCACGCCCGCATAGTTATCGAGTTATGGGGTCGAGCAATCTGCCGCAGGGTTGGCGGTTCGGTTGTCGCAGACTGGCTCAGGCTGATCAGGCTCTCTTATGCGGACGCACGCAGGCGTCTGCATCGGGCCTTTAGGATGCGATGGTCGCATCGTTAGCGAACTAAATTAACCCAGGATCAAGCAAAACGCCCTGCACAATCCTGCACAAATGACCGTGTGCAGGGTGTGCAGGGCGTTTTTCCAGGTACTGCGTGGAGGCGGCTCAGTAGCGATTGGGCTCCATTTCCAGTTCGACCTGGAAACGCTCGGCAATGTCTTTCTGGATGCGCAGGGCCAGGTCCAACAGTTGCGGCCCCGTGGCGTTGCCGTAGTTGACCAGTACCAACGCCTGCAACTTATGCACTCCGGCATCGCCCTCGCGAAAGCCCTTCCAGCCGGCCCGCTCGATCAGCCAGCCGGCGGCGATTTTCATCTGCCCCCCAGGCTGTGGATAAGCCACCAGGTCAGGGTATTGCTGCTTGAGATGCGCCACATGCGTGGCCGGCACCAGCGGGTTCTTGAAGAAGCTGCCGGCATTGCCCAGCACGGCCGGGTCGGGGAGTTTTTCGCTGCGAATGCTGCAGATGGCGCGGCTCACATCCGTGGGCGTCGGCTGATCGATGCCCTGTTCGGTCAATCGCTGGCGGACTGGGCCGTACTCCAGGTGCAAGTGTGCGGCACGACTGAGGACAAAGCGCACCCGCAGGATCAACCAGTGTCCCGCTTGCTGTTTGAACAGGCTGTCGCGATAAGCAAACCGACAGTCTTCAAGGGTGAAGTCCCGCAGCTCGCCGGTCTGGCGATCCAGCGCGGTGAGACCCGCGAAGACATCCTTGATCTCCACACCGTAGGCGCCGATGTTTTGCATCGGTGCCGCGCCCACGGTACCGGGAATCAGGCTGAGGTTTTCCAGGCCCGACCAGCCTTGCGCCAGCGTGTGCTGGACGAAGGGATGCCAGGGTTCCCCGGCTTCGGCCTCGACCACCACCCGCTCGCCATCATCACTGAGCAGGCGGATCCCCTGGCTGGCCATGCGCAGCACCAAGGCGTCGATGTCGCCGGTCAGCAACAGGTTGCTGCCGCCGCCGATCACCAGCAACGGCACGGCATGCTCGCTGGCATAGGCCAGCGCCTGGCGAACATCGCCATCGTCGTGGGCTTCGGCGAACAATCGGGCGCTGACGTCCACGCCAAAGCTGTTGAAGGGCTTGAGGCTGACGCCCGCCCGTACCTGCAAGGTCATAACCGCCCCTTCAATTCGATCACCAGGCGATCCGTGGCGCGCTCGATCAGGTCCAGCACCTGCTCGAAGCCCTGCTCGCCGTCGTAGTACGGGTCCGGCACATCGTCGAGTTCGGCTTCGTAGCGCCGCAGGAACAGATCCAGCTCGGCCTTGCCATTGGCCGGTTGCAAGGCCTGGAGATTGCGCAGGTTGCTGCTGTCCATCGCCAGGATCAAGTCATAGGCGGCAAAGTCGGCACGCGTCACCTGTTGCGCGCGCTGGGCCGACAAATCGTAGCCACGCCTCAGGGCGGCGGCCTGGCTGCGCTTGTCCGGCGCCTTGCCGACGTGCCAGTCACCGGTGCCGGCGGAAGCGACTTCCACCTGCCCAGCCAACCCGGCCTCGCGCAACTTGTGGCGCAAGATGCCTTCGGCGGTGGGCGAGCGGCAGATATTGCCGAGACAGACGAACAGGACCCGCATCAGGCCTCCAGCAGGCGACGAACGCGCTCAAGGTCTTCGGCCGTGTCGACACCGGTCGGCGGGGCGATCAGCGCATCGGCGACATGGATCCGCACGCCATGCCACAGGGCTCGCAACTGTTCCAGGGCTTCAGTGTTTTCCAGCCAGCACGGGCCCCAGGCGACAAAGTCCTGGAGGAAGCCGGCGCGGTAGGCGTAGATGCCGATGTGACGACGGTACGGCACGCCTTCCGGCAGCACGTCGTGGCCTTGGGCGAATGCATCCCGCGCCCAGGGCAACGTCGCACGGCTGAAGGTCAACGCCAGACCATTGAGGTCGCTGACCACCTTGACCACGTTGGGGTTGAACAGGGTTTGTACATCCTCGATCGGCTCGGCCAGGGTGGCCATGCGCGCTTCGGTGTGGGCCGCGAGGTTGGCGGCGACCTGATCGATCACGCTCGGCGGGATCAACGGCTCGTCACCTTGCACATTGACCACGATCGCGTCGGCGGCGAGACCGAGCTGCGCCGCGACCTCCGCCAGGCGATCGGTACCGGAATTGTGGTCTTCGCGGGTCAGCACCACCTCGGCGCCAAAACCTTTGCAGGCCTCGACGATGCGCGCATCGTCAGTCGCCACCACCACGCGCTGGGCGCTGCTTTTGCTGGCCTGCTCCCAGACGTGCTGGATCATCGGCTTGCCGGCGATCGACAGCAGCGGCTTGCCGGGCAGGCGTGTCGAGGCGAAGCGCGACGGAATGACAACGGTAAAGGCAGTGGTCATTTATCCAGGCGCTCGTCGGTGGTCAGGGTACGGGCTTCGCTTTCGAGCATCACCGGGATGCCGTCGCGAATCGGGTAGGCCAGGCCGGCACCCTTGCTGATCAGTTCGGTCTTGTCGGCGCTGAGCTTGAGCGGGCCTTTGCAGACCGGGCAGGCGAGAATATCGAGCAGTTTGGTGTCCATGGAATTCCCCTGGGTAAAAGGTTTTTAAGGCACGAGCCGATCCGGTAACAGGCGCATCAACTGCGTATCGAACCAGTCCGCGAAGGCCGGCGACGGCGCGGCGTCCACCGCCAGGTACCACCAGTCGGGCGCGGCGAAGGCACGGCATTTGACCGCGTCTTTTTCCGTCATGACCACCGGCAGGGATGGCGTGAAGTCCAAGGCCTGGGCGCTGTATTCGGCGTGGTCGGCAAACCCGTGCGGTATTGGCCGCCAGTGTAGCGTTTCGAGGGTCTTGAAGAAACGCTGGGGGTTGCCGATGCCGGCCACGGCGTGCAGGGCCTGGCCGGGTGGAAAATGGTCGAGGGGACGGCGTTCGCCACTGGCCAGGTTCACCAGTTCGGTGGGGCGCAATTGGAAGGCGAAGCCGTCTTCGCGATCGGCACTGGCGCCGTTGTACAGCACGGCGTCGACCGATTGCAGACGCTCGACCGGTTCGCGCAACGGCCCGGCGGGCAGGCAACGGCGGTTACCCAGGCCACGGGCGCTGTCGATCAGCACCAGTTCAAGGTCCCGGGCCAGCCGATAATGCTGCAGGCCGTCGTCGGACAGGATCAGGTCCAGCGGTTCGCTCTCCACCAGTGCCTGGACCGCGCGGCTGCGATCGGGATCGATCATCAACGGCACGCCCGTGCGCTGGACGATCAGCAGCGGCTCGTCCCCCGCGACGTCGGCGCCCTGCTCGGCCCTGACCCGCCACGGCAGTTGCGGCGGCTTGGCACCATAGCCCCGGCTGACCACCCCAACCCGCAAGCCACTGCGCTGGCAGTGCTGGATCATCCACAGGATCAACGGCGTCTTGCCGGTGCCGCCGACCGTGATGTTGCCCACCACCACCAACGGCACGGGGGGCTGGTAGATCTGGCCTTCACCCGCCAGGAAACGCTCGCGCTTACCCACCACCACCCGCCGATACAACCACTCCAGCGGCCGCAGCAGGGTCAGGGCCGGGTGGCCTTCATACCACGCGGCAAGCAATCGATCGGACATGGCCATCAGGGTGCGGGCGCCGCCTCGACCGTGGTCATGCGCAGATGGCTGAAACCGAGCTTGCCGGCCGCGTCCATGGCGGTGATCACCGATTGATGAGGGGTCTTGCCGTCGGCACTGATGGACAGCGGCAGGTTGGTGTCGCCGCCGGACTCTTTCTGCAGGGCCTCGATCAGGCTGGCCAGGTCGCTCTTGGGCAGCAACTGGTTGTTCACCGAGAACGCCCCTTCGGCGCTGATGGTGACTTCCAGGTTCTTCAGTTGCTGGTCTTCGGCCGGCGAGCCGCTGACGGCTTGCGGCAATTCAACCTTGAGCTGGGTTTCCCGGGTGAACGTGGTGGTCACGACGAAAAACAACAGCAGGATGAACACCACGTCGATCAGCGACGCGAGGTTGATCTCGATGTTTTCCCGTGGCTTGCGGCGGAATTTCACTGCTTGCCCCCAGCCAGATCCACATCACGGTCACCCTGCACCACCTCGACCAGCTTGATGGCTTCCTGCTCCATGCCGACCACCAACTCGTCGACGCGGCGTTGCAGGAACCGATGGAAGAATACGGCCGGAATACCGACCATCAGACCCGCGGCGGTGGTGATCAGGGCCTTGGAAATCCCCCCCGCCAGTACCGCGGCATTCGTGGTCATGCCGGAGCCGGTAAACGCGCTGAAGATGTCGATCATGCCCAGCACCGTTCCCAGCAGGCCCAGCAGCGGGGACATGGCGGCGATGGTGCCCAGGGCGTTGATATAGCGTTCCAGTTCATGGATGACCCGGGCGGCGGCCTCCTCGATGCACTCCTTCATGATCTCGCGACCATGCTTGGAGTTCGCCAGGCCCGCAGCGAGGATTTCCCCCAGCGGCGAACTGGCCCGCAGCTCCTTGAGCTTGTCCTTGTTCAGCTGCTTGTCCTTGATCCAGACCCAGACCTGCCCGAGCAAATGCTCCGGGGTCACGCGGCTGGCCCGCAGGGTCCACAGGCGTTCGGCAACGATACCCAGTGCCGCGATGGAACTCAGAATGATCGGCAACATCATCCAGCCGCCGGATTTGACCAATTCCCACACAGTGACTGCCCCCTCGAAAAAGTGCGCCACTTTATCACACAGACTCGCCTTGCAGACCCGCCCCACCGATAAGCGCTTCAGCCGATTGCCCTGGATCAATGTTGCCCCGGTGGCCCGACGGCGGGCGGATCGCGCCAGTAGCGTCGGTGTCCGGCCTCGGTGCGCGGCAACTCGAACGCGCCCAGTTGCAGACGAATGGCGCCCTGCTCGGCGCTGTCGTAGATCGCCAGGCCCGAGCGGCGGTACCGGGCCATCACCTGAGGATGGGGATGCCCGAACGCATTGCCCTGCCCTCGGGAGATCAACACCGAATGCGGTTTGAGGCGCGACAGCAACGCCATCGACGACGAACTGCGGCTGCCGTGATGAGGCGCGGCCAGCCATTGGATCGGTAGCGCCAGGGCTTCGTCGAGCAAGGCGCGCTCGGCAGGGGTGTCGATGTCGCCGCTCAACAGCAGGCGCTCGCCACCGGCCTCCACCAGCAAGACACAGGACTTCTGGTTGCTTTCGACCGCAGATGCCCAGCGCCACAGCTCGAACCCGACCCCGTCCCATTCCCAGCGCCTACCGCTGTCGCAAGGCCCGGCCTGCAGTTCACCGGGCAGCGCTTCCGGATCGCCGCTGATGACTTGCGCCGTCGGCAGTCCCTTGCGCACGGCTTGGGCACCGCCGGCATGATCGGCGTCGGCATGGCTGAGGAGCATCAGGTCCAAGCCGTGCACACCGAGTTTGCGCAAGGTCGGCAGCACCACGCGCTCGCCCACATCGGCCTCGCCAAAGCGCGGCCCGGCGTCGTAAAGCAGACTGTGATGGCGGGTGCGGACCAGCACCGCCAGCCCTTGGCCCACGTCCAGTTGCCAGATCTCGGCGTGCCCTTGCGGCAGGTGTTCTCGCGGTGGAAAGACCATCAGCAACACCATCGGCCAGCCCAGCACGCGCAGCGGCACGCCCTTGGGCAGTAGCAGCAAAAAAGCCCCTGAAGCGGCAATGCCCAAGGCCCATGGCGGGACCGCAACAGGCACCCAGGCGGGCATTCGTCCGGCAATCAGCCCCAGCCCTTTGAACAACAGATCGAGCAACCCGCCGGCGATCCACAGCAGCCCTTCACCCACGATCGGTACTGGCAACAAGGCCGTGCCGAGCAGCGCTGGCGGCAAGACCAGCAGGCTGATCCAGGGCACCGCGAGCAAGTTCACCAGCGGCCCGCTGAGGCTGACCGGCAAGCCCACGATCAACAGCAACGGACACAGACCAACCGCAACCAGCCACTGGGCACGGGTCCAGGTTTGCCACCAGCGCCAGGGCCCCAGGCGAGCGCCAAAGGTGAACATCAAGATGGCGACGGCCGCAAACGACAACCAGAACCCTGGCCGCAGGCTGGCGAGCGGGTCGAACACCAGCACCCCGACGAAGGCCAGCAGCCATGCCCACCCCGGATCCGGCTGTTTGAAACGCAAGCGCCACAGCAACACCAGGCCAATCATCGCGCAGGCCCGTCGCACGGGCACCTCGAAGCCGGCGAGCAAGCCGTAGCCCAGGGCGGCGCAAAAGGCCAGCGCACAGGCCCAAGGCAACCACGCCAGCCCTGCCGGCCATAGGCCATAACGTGCCGCGCCGGCCACCAGCAAGTACACCAGGCCGGCGAGCAGACCGATGTGCTGCCCGGAGATCACCAGCAAGTGGACGGTGCCGGTGTCTTGCAGAACCTGCCAGTCCTCGCGACTCAGCCCGCCACCGTCGCCCAGGACCAATGCCGCCAGCGCACCGGAGCGACCGTGGGCGTCGACCTGCGCCAGCGCCTGGCGCACCTCGTCACGCCAGGCACCCCGGGCCGCTTGCAGGAGGTGACCCTTCTTGATCGTACCGGTCGCGCCGATGCCGCGGCTCAACAGCCAGGCGGCATAGTCGAAGCCGTGGGGGTTCAACAACCCGGCGGGCCGCTTGAGCTTCACCGCCAATCGCCAGCGTTCACCGCTGTTGATGGGCGGGCCACCGAACCAGGCGAGACGCATCGTGGTCGGTAATCGGGTACGACGTGAATGGGCATCGGCCAGTTCGAAGCGCACCACGCCGTCGCCCTGTTGCGGCAAACCGACGACACGCCCTTCGACCCAGCGGGTTTCTCCATCCAGGGTGGCGGGTAATCGATTGTCCAGCGCAAACTGCGCCGACAGGCAGGCCCAGGCCAACCCGAACAGGAAAAAACCCAGCGGGTAGGTTCGAAACGGCAACACCATCAGCGCCAGCACCGGCATGGCTGCAACCAGCCACAACGGCGGCAGTGCCGGTAGAAAAATCGGGGCCAACAACCCCAATGCAAGCGCGACTAACCCTGTGCGCATAACCCGTCCTTGAGAGTGCCCTCTTCAGGCATAGACGGTTCGCGGCACCGCTGGCGTTATCAATTGTCACAAAGTCTGAATCTGCCCGCCGTAGAATCCAGACATACTTGCGGCCTTACTGCGTTGAACCGACCGAGAAGCCTTATGCCCCGGCGCCTATTCAAACGTTACATGCCAGACCCAGAGAGCATTCGGGAACATAAATCCTTACGTTTTCTTGGCACTCTGCTGCACGATCCCAACCTTTGGCACCTCAATCGGCACTCCGTGGCCCGGGCGATGGCGGTTGGCCTGTTTGCCGCGTTCCTGCCGATCCCGTTGCAGATGTTGCTGGCCGCCGCGTTGGCCGTCACGGTGCGCGGCAATATGCCGATTGCGGTGAGCCTGGTGTGGCTGACCAATCCGATCACCATGCCGGCGGTGTTTTTCTGCACCTACCAGACCGGTGCCTGGCTGATGGACGTGCCTGCCCGGACACTGCCCGAAGAACTGACCTGGGAATGGATCAGCGGCCAGTTGTCCACTTTGTGGCAGCCGTTCCTGCTCGGTTCGGTGGTAACCGGCCTGGTGCTCGGCGCCCTGGCCTACTTCGTCACCATGAGTTACTGGCGCTGGTGGGTGACGCGACAGTGGAAGCGGCGCAAGAAAAGCCGGATGTGAGATGCAAAAAAGGCCTCCTGGGATGGAGGCCTTTTTTGTGGCCACAAATCTGCGACCTCATGAAGATCAATGTGGGAGCGAGCTTGCTCGCGATAGCGGTATGTCAGTCAACAGGTTATTGAATGATCTGACGCCATCGCGAGCAAGCTCGCTCCCACAGGGGGTCAGTAAAGGTTAGGTGCGCATGCCGCGCCCGCTGACCAGCAACCGCGCGCAGCCGATGTAGAGCACCACGGTTGCCACCAGCATGAAGGTGATGGCGATGCTGATCTTGATGTCCGACACCCCGAGGATGCCGTAGCGGAACGCGTTGACCATGTGCAGCACCGGGTTGGCCAGGGACACGGTCTGCCAGAACGGAGGCAGCAGCGAGATCGAGTAGAACACCCCGCCCAGGTAGGTCAGCGGCGTGAGCACGAAGGTCGGGATGATCGAGATGTCATCGAAGTTGCGCGCAAACACGGCATTGATGAAACCCAGCAGCGAAAAGATCGTGGCCGTGAGCACCACCACCAATACCGTCACCCCCAGGTGATGCACCTGCAAATCGGTGAAGAACAGCGACAGCAGGGTCACGATCAGGCCCACCGCCAGGCCGCGCAGCACCCCGCCCAAGGTGTAGCCGATGAGGATCGTATGGGGCGACACCGGCGAGACCATCAGCTCTTCGATCGAGCGCTGGAACTTGCTGCCGAAGAAACTCGACACCACGTTGCCATAGGAGTTGGTGATCACCGACATCATGATCAGCCCCGGCACGATGTAGTCCATGTATGTGAAACCACCCATGTCGCCGATCTGCCGGCCGATCAGGTTACCGAAGATCACGAAGTACAGAACCATGGTGATGGCCGGCGGCAGCAGGGTCTGCGGCCAGATCCGCATGAAACGCCGGACTTCACGGTAAACGATGGTATTGAGGGCGATGAGGTTGGGGCGTAGTTCGGAACTCATGCTCATACCGCCACCTTCGCCAGATTTTTCTCCACCAGGGACACGAACAACTCCTCGAGGCGATTGGTTTTGTTGCGCAGGCTCAGCACTTCAATGTTTTGCAGGGCCAGTTGGGTGAACAACCCAGTAATGCCCACGGCTTTGTCGACCTGCACTTCCAGGGTGTGGCTGTCCACCAGGCGGGCCGGATAGCCAATGAGCTGGGGCGCGGTCTTCAGGTCGTGTTTCAGGTCCAGCAGGAAGGTTTCCACATGCAGTTGGCTGAGCAACTGGCGCATGCTGGTGTTCTCGACAATAGTGCCGTGGTCGATGATGCCGATGTTGCGGCACAACTGCTCAGCCTCTTCCAGGTAATGGGTGGTGAGGATGATGGTGATGCCTTTCTGGTTCAGCTCGGTCAGGAAGCTCCACATCGAACGGCGCAGCTCGATGTCCACGCCGGCGGTCGGTTCGTCGAGGATCAACAGGCGCGGCTCATGCACCAGCGCGCGGGCGATCATCAGGCGACGCTTCATGCCGCCGGACAGTGAACGGGACGGCACGTCACGCTTGTCCCACAGGCCTAATTGGGTCAGGTACTGCTCGGCGCGCTCGTTGGCGACCTTCGGCGGGATGCCGTAGTAACCGGCCTGGGTCACGACGATGTCGAAGGTCTTTTCGAACTGGTTGAAGTTGAATTCCTGGGGCACCACGCCGATGCAGCGCTTGAGGGCGGCGGGCTCGCGGTCCAGGTCATGACCAAAGACATTCACCGTGCCGCTGGTCTTGTTCACCAACGTGGAAAGAATGCCGATGGTGGTGGATTTGCCGGCACCGTTAGGGCCGAGCAAGGCGAAGAAATCACCTTCGGCGACGTCCAGATCGATACCACTCAAGGCCTGGAAACCGTTGCCGTAGGTTTTGGTTAGCTGCCGGATGGACAGAGCGGAACTCATATCGGATTACGCACCAAGAAGGGAGGGAAGAAAAGGATAGATAAGGGCGGGCGGCGAGCAATGCAACACAGCGCACGAAGGCAATGGTGCTTGGCGTCGCCGCACAAGTACAGTCAAGCGTGTTGATAGTAGGTATTAAGTCAACGCGGTCATGACGGCTTTGCGGTAGGCCGGGCGCTGCTGCAACCGCGCGTACCAGGCCTGCACGCCAGGTCGCTCGGCGCGCTGGATGGGCATCTCGAACCAGGCATAGATGAAACTGCCCAGGGGAATGTCACCCATGCCGATTTCATCACCTGACAGGTAAGGTTGTTCACTCAAGGTCTGTTCGACCATGGCCAGCAAATCGTCGCACTCCTTGATCGCCGCATTGATGGCCGCCCAGTCCTGTTGTTCGGCCGGGGTGCGCAAGACGCCCCAGAACACCGTGCGAAACGGTGCGGCGAAGCTGGACGTGGTCCAGTCCATCCATTTTTCAGCCAGGGCCCGTGCCTGTACGTCAGCGGGATACCAGGCCGAACCCGACGCATGGCGAGCTGCCAGGTAACGCACGATGGTGTTGGACTCCCACAACACAAAGCCGTCGTCCTCGATCATCGGTACGCGGCCATTGGGATTTTTCGCACGGTACTCGGGCGTGTCCACCACACCGAACGCCCCGCCCGCATCGATGGCCTCGTAAGCCAGCCCCAACTCTTGCGCGCACCACAGTGCCTTGCGCACATTCGATGAATTTTTCCGGCCCCATATCTTCAGCATCACGGCGTCCTCGATGGATAAATGCCGCAGCAGCATACGCCGGATCAGGCGCGACTCAAATCGCCCTGCATGTCGCCGAGCAAGAGCGGTACTTGCTCGTCGAACAGGTGCGGGTAGCACTTTTCCAGGTGTTCGAAGAAGAATACCTCGGGCACGTCGGCGAACTGGCCATGGTCGGTGATGTACTCCATCAGCTTCGCCCCTTGCCGATTGAACGGGTGGAAGACGCTGTCGTGGCGACCGTCGAATTCCAGCGGGGCGACGTCGAACAACGCGCACAAGCCCTGGTTGAAAGCCGGCGTGGCCTTGACCCAGCGGTCGTTCAGGTACAGCTCGGTATAACCGTGCATGGCGAACACATCGCTCCTGAGCAATTCCAACAGTCGCGGGGTGGACAGGTGATTGCGCACATCCGCCAGGCCGATGCGCGCCGGGATGCCACAATGCCGGGCGCAACCGGCCAGCAAGGTGGCCTTGGGCACGCAATAGCTTTCACCTGCAGCCAACGCGTAACTGCCGCGCAGGGTCGCCGGGTCGCGACTGAACGTATAGGGGTTGTAGCGCACCGCCTCACGCACGGCGTAATACAGGCTGACCGCCTGGGCCAGCGCGTCGTGTTCGGTGCCGCGGTGGGTTTCGGCGAAGTCGATGACCGCGGGGTGATCGCTGTCGATGAACGGGCCGGGGTTCAGGTATTGCTGCATAAAAGGAAAGCCTCTGGAGAAACATCACCGCGGGTAATGCCGAACCAGATCCTTGTGGCGAGGGAGCTTGCTCCCGCTGGGCTGCGTAGCGGCCCCCAGCTTTTACGGTTGCTGCGCAACCGAGCGGGAGCAAGCTCCCTCGCCACAACAGGGGTTGGTGAACTGGCATTGGGAAACCACGAGTTTATCCACAGCCCCGGCCCAGCGATAACGGCATTCCGGCCAAACAATGGCGTTTTCTCACCTTGTTAACGAACGATTTCCCAAGGCTGTTGCCAACCAGACTGGCGCAATGCAACCAGGGTTTCCCACGAAATCAATCACATCGCGCTGACCACCGATTTTGCAGATGCCGTCTAAGCTCTGAAGGTCGGTTTTGCCTTGGTTCACGGAGGATTACATATGCTGTTGTTGTGGATACTGGTCCTGGTCGTCGGGATCGCCTGGCTGGCGCATCGGCGTACCGCCCCGCTGCCCGCGCTGGGTATCGTCGCGGTCTACCTGTTGGCCATGGGCATTTTCAGCCATGCGCCCGGCTGGCTGCTGCTGATCCTCTGGGTGATGCTCGCGGCCGTCGCGGCCCCGCTGCTGCTACCGGACCTGCGCCGCAAATATTTCAGCGCGCCGATGTTCGACTGGTTCCAGAAAACCCTGCCGCCCATGTCCGAGACCGAGCGCGACGCCATCGATGCCGGCACGGTGTGGTGGGACGGCGAACTGTTCAGCGGCCGCCCGGACTGGGATTTGCTGCTGGCCTACCCCAAGGTGCAACTGACCGAGGAAGAGCAGGCGTTTCTCGACGGCCCTACCGAAGCGCTCTGCGCGATGGTCAGCGACTGGCAGATCGGCCAGGCCATGGACCTGCCACCTGAAGCCTGGGCCCATATCAAGGAACACGGGTTCTTCGCGCTGATCATTCCCAAGGAATATGGCGGCAAGGGTTTCTCCGCCTATGCCCACTCCCAGGTGGCGATGAAACTGGCCACCCGCAGCGGCGACCTGGCCTCCACCGTGATGGTCCCCAACTCCCTCGGCCCGGCGGAACTGTTGCTGCACTACGGCACCGACGAACAACGCGACCATTACCTGCCGCGACTGGCCCGAGGCGACGATATCCCCTGCTTCGCCCTGACCGGGCCGCTGGCCGGCTCCGACGCCGGAGCGATGCCTGACACCGGCATCATCTGCAAGGGTGAATGGGAAGGCCAGGAAACCCTCGGCCTGCGCCTGAACTGGGAAAAGCGCTACATCACCCTCGGCCCGGTGGCCACCCTCCTGGGCCTGGCCTTCAAGGCGTATGATCCCGACCACCTGCTGGGTGACGAAGAAGACCTGGGCATCAGCCTCGCCCTGATTCCCACCGACACGCCTGGCGTGCAGATCGGCCGTCGTCACCTGCCCCTCGGCGCCGCGTTCATGAACGGGCCGAACTGGGGTAAGGACGTGTTCATCCCGCTGGACTTCCTCATCGGCGGCCAGGCCATGCTCGGCAAGGGCTGGATGATGCTGATGAACTGCCTGTCGGTCGGGCGCTCGATTTCCCTGCCGGCAGTGGGCACTGGCGCGGCGAAGTTCACCAGCCTGGTGACGGGCCAGTACGCCCAGGTGCGCGAACAATTCAACGTACCGTTGTCGGCGTTCGAAGGTATCCAGGAAGCCATGGCGCGCATCGGCGGCAACGCCTGGATGATGGATGCGGCACGCATGCTGACCGCCAACGCCGTGGACCTGGGGGAAAAACCTTCGGTGCTGTCGGCCATCCTCAAGTACCACCTGACCGAGCGCGGTCGCGAGTGCATCAGCCACGCCATGGATGTGCATGGCGGCAAGGGCATCATCATGGGCCCGAACAATTACCTGGGGCGCAGTTGGCAAGGTGCGCCGATCTTCATCACCGTCGAAGGCGCGAACATTCTGTCGCGCAACCTGATGATCTTCGGCCAGGGCGCCATTCGTTGCCATCCGTTCGTCCTCAAGGAAATGGCCCTGGCCACCCGTGAAGACAAGGATCAGGCATTGATTGAGTTCGATGCCTTGCTGCTCAAGCACATCGGTTTCGCCGTCGGAAACGCCGCCAGTACCCTGGTGCTCAACCTCGGCCTGGGGCATTTCGAGAAGGCCCCCGGCAATGCCTTGAGCCAGGGTTATTTCCGCGCCCTCAACCGGCAGGCCGCGGCATTCGCCCTGCTGGCGGACCTGAGCATGATGCTCCTGGGCGGCGAGCTCAAACGCCGCGAGCGCTTGTCGGCCCGCCTGGGCGACGTCTTGAGCAACCTGTACCTGGCGTCCGCCGCGCTCAAGCGTTATCACGACCTGGATTCGCCGGACCACATGGCGCCGCTGTTCACCTGGGCCATGGAGGAAAGTCTCGGCCAGTCGGAACGTGCGCTGGATGAATTGCTGAGCAACTTCCCGAACCGGGTACTGGGTTGCCTGTTGCGCCTGGTGGTGTTCCCCTTCGGCCGTCGTCACAAGGGCCCGAGCGACAGGCTCGACGCCGAGGTGGCCGCAGTCATCGGCCGGCCCAAAGGTGACCCGACCCTCGAAGAGTTGCTGCAGGGCTGCTATCGCCCGCAATCGACCGACGATCCAGTGGGTGCCCTGCAACACGCCGCCGATCTGCTGGCCGCCGCCCATCCGCTGCACAAGAAATTGCACGGTGCGCTCAAGCAGGGCCATCTCAACCCGGCGCCTGGCGAACCCCTCATCGATGCGGCCCTGGAGGCCGGCGTGCTGCAAGCCGGTGAAGCGCAGACCTTGCGCGCGGCCGAGGCGGCGCGGCGCAAAGTCATCGACGTGGATGATTTCGATAAGGCCGAACTGACGCTGGCGCAGGACAAGGTCCGTTGATCCTGACGGCCAGCTACACTTGTTAGCTATAACTCTTCACCTATAAAAGCGGGCGCAAGGGCTTTATACTCCTGCGCCCGTTTTGCTCTTGAGGACTTATCTCGTGTCCAATGTCGTTGCCGATCACCTTGTCTTGCTTGACCACTTGCGCAGCATCCTGGTCGCCGTGGGTGAGGCCGAACAGGTGCCCGAAGAAAGCCACGCCTTGTTCCTGGAGCGCTTCGACGAGTTGCGCGCGCAATTGCCCGTCGACCCGATCGAAAGCCAGTACCTGGGCCAGGACCTCCTGTGCCAGGTGATCGTCCGTTACCCACAGATTGCCCACCTGGTGCCTCGTGACCTGCTCTGGTACTTCGCCGGTGACTGCCTGCACTACATGCCCGACGAAGAAATCGCCCTGTACCAGGCCCTGGAAGAACGTCGTTTCGAAGCCGAGCAGAACGACGAGCCTTTCGACTGGAACCAGGAAAAGCAATTGCTGGCGATGTCGGACCAGGACAGCAAGCACTGATTGCGATCCGTCATGCAAAAGGCCCGCACGGTTAACCCGGCGGGCTTTTTTTTGGCCTTGCCGAAGTGTGTCGCCTGGGCGGGCCTCATCGCGAGCAAGCTCGCTCCCACACTGGTTTACGGCTGATCACAAGATTCATGCGCGCCGCAGCCCACTCCCACACTGGTTGGTGATTGATCACAAGATTCATGTGTACAGCAGACCTCCTGTGGGAGCGAGCTTGCTCGCGATGGCGCCCGTCAGAACAACCCATCACTCTCTGGCAACTCATAGTGCGCCGCGACCTTGCTGGAACGCGCCCCTCCCCCCACCTTGTACAAGGTCGGCTCCTTCGCCAGGCATTCCACCAGATAATCAATGAACACCCGCAGCTTCGGCGGCAGATAACGGGTCGGCGAATGCAGCAACCACAAGCCACCTTGATACGAAGCCAGGAACGTCCAGTCGGCCAACACCTGCACGATCAACCCCTGCTCCAAGGCATGACGGGCGGTGAAATACGGCAGACTGCCAATACCGATGTGCTGCAAGACCGCCCCCAACCGCACCCCCGTGTGATTGGCCGCGTAGCGCCCGCGCACGCCTACGGTGACCGATTTGCTGCCTTTCTTGAATTTCCAGCGCGCGTCATTGGGCGTTTCTCCCAGGTAAATGCAACTGTGCTCCAGCAAGTCGTGGGGATGCGTGGGAACACCATGCTCTGCCAGGTATTGCGGCGTGGCGCAGAGCAGGTGGTCAATGGTCAGCAACTGACGCCCCACCAGCCCGGCTGATGGTTGATCGGTAATCCGGATGGCCAGGTCGACGTGATCATCGATCAGGTCGACCTGCCGATCCTCCAGGAACAACTCCACATCGACCTTCGGATAGCGACGCAAAAATTCAGGCATGTGTGGATGAATCACGAAACGCCCCACCGCCTTGGGCACGCTGACGCGGATGCGCCCTTGCGCTTCCTGGGTGAACTGACCGCTGATTTCCATCACCGACCGCGCGGCGGCGACCATCTCCTGGCAGCGCTTGAACACCTCTTCGCCGCCATCGCTCAAACGCAACTTGCGGGTGGTGCGCTGCAGCAATCGGGTCGCCAGGGCTTTCTCCAGGCGAGAAATGCTGCGGCTGATGGCCGACGGCGATGAGCCTGACTGGCGGGCCGCTTCGGAAAAGCTGCCGGTCTCCACAACCTTGACGAAGATGGCCATTTCGGCGAGCAACGGCAACGGTAAATTTGTGCTCATGGCGCAACAGTCCTTTGAGATTTGAACGGATTATCACCAAATTCAGCACATCTTATAATCGCGACAGGAAAATTCTGATAAGGATATGGAACATGACGCTTCGCCTCTTTTTCCATAGCGATGACCTCAAGGCCAATGTGGAAGTCCTGGATTGCAGCCGCCAGGAAAACGAATTTGCCGTGGTACTGCACGCCACCCTGTTCCACCCCCAGGGCGGTGGTCAGCCTTGCGACACCGGATGGATCGGCGACAGCCAGGTACTGCGCGTCGTTCAGGACGGGCAACAGATCATTCATTACGTCGACCGCCCAGTGGCCCCGGGCATGGTCGAGATCCTCGTGGATGAGCAACGGCGATTGCTGAATTCGCGCTTGCATTCGGCCGGGCACCTGATCGGCCATTTCGCCGAAAGCCGTGGCTGGAAGCCGATCAAGGCCCATCACTGGCCCGGCGAAAGCCGCGTGCAGTTCCAGCCGGGGGAGCACTCTGAAGAACTGGACACATCGATCATCCAACAGGGTATCGATGCATTGATCGCCGAGGACCTGCTTCGCCAGGTCGCACTTCGCCAAGGCATCCGGGAAGTCGGCTTTGGTGAGCTGACGGCCTATGGCTGCGGCGGCACCCATGTACGACGGCTGCAAGAACTGGGAGCTGTCACCATTGCCTCGCTTTCACAGAAGAAAGGAACGTTGTCGGTCCACTATCACGTGGACTGACGCCCGCCTTAGCCTGCGGTCTGAATCGCGATTCGCAGGCCGACTCAATTGGATCAGCCCAAGATCCTTGCGTCGAGAACCTCGATCGGCGGTGTTCCGCGCCCCGGATAAAACAAAATATACCGTGTCTTGCCACATGATTCGTCAGCGGACAATCGCAAGGAAAGACGGATTATTGACGCACTCTTGATCGATTTCTCCCACCCGTCAGCTTTTAGTCATTTTTTTGTCCTGGAGCGTGGCGCTTTGCCATGTTTGGTCTAACGTGAAACAGAAGCGAGGACGGGGCCGGTAAAAGGTGCCTCAAAGCGACCTGATCGATACCGTCACTGCCCTCGACAAAACCCGGATATTCCGGGGTTCAGAAAGGTTATTCGCAAGCTGCCTGTCGTTCAGTCGGGCCGGTGTAATGCGCCCGTTTGCTGGTAGCGACGCGGCCTGAAGCCGGCATTCATGAAGGATCTGGCGAGATGGAAAGGGGCAGCCCGGGCCTCTTAAGTGATCCGAGGCATCTGGCAAGCCTAGGGAAGGCCTCTCTATTGAGGATCACTTCATGACCCAGCGCACCGCACCCGTTTTAAAACATTTCATTCATGGCCTGTTCTGGATGGGCCTTGGCCTGGATGCGGCCCAGGCCGCAGCGGCAAACTGTTCGCAACTGGACAATTTGCCGGCGACCTTCGAGGTCGGCCAAGGGCTCCAGAGCGAACTGCGCATCCTCGCCCCCGTGACGAAGTTGGCCGTCGGCGACCCGAAAATTGCCGATGTGCAACCCAGTGGCAGCGATGCCTTCATCCTCACGGGCCTGGCGCCCGGCGCCACGAGCCTGATGGTCTGGACCGACTGTTCGAAAATACCGCGCCAGAGCATGGTCTTTGTCAAAGGCCGGGCCACTGAGGCGCTGACGGGCGCTGCGAGCATGCCTTCCGAAGACCCGATGTTGCTCGCCCAGGTGCAGACCGACATCCGTTTCGTTGAAGTCAGCCGGACCAAACTCAAGGAAGCCTCGACGTCGATTTTCGGCAGCCGTGGCAATTTCCTGTTCGGCTCGCCAAGGACCATGCCCACCATCGGCGGTGTTGTCCGGCCTTCATTGCCGGTCAATAACGACATGTTCAACTTGTCTTTCGCCACCGGTAAGACCCTGTTGATGATCAACGCCCTGGAGGGCAGCGGTTTTGCCTATACCCTGGCACGGCCGAGCCTGGTGGCCCTCAGCGGGCAGAGCGCGAGCTTCCTGGCCGGTGGCGAAGTACCGATCCCGGTGCCCAGTGCCGGCAGCGACAACGTGTCCATCGAGTACAAGGAATTCGGCATCCGCCTGACCCTGACGCCCACCGTCATCGGCAAGAATCGCATCGCCTTGAAGGTGGCGCCGGAAGTCAGTGAGCTGGATTTCACCAACGCGGTGAATATCGCCGGGACACTGGTGCCGGCACTCACCGTGCGCCGTACCGATACCAGCATCGCCCTGGCCGATGGCGAAAGCTTTGTCATCAGCGGCCTGATCAGCACCCGCAACAGTTCCCAGGTGAACAAGTTTCCAGGGCTGGGCGACGTGCCGATTCTCGGCGCGTTCTTTCGTGACAACGCCATCAATCGCGAAGAGCGCGAGCTGCTGATGATCGTCACGCCGCACCTGGTCCAACCGTTGGCGGCCGACGCGCAACTGCCGAGCTTGCCGGGTGAGCAATTGCGCAACTACGACCCGAATTTCTACCGCATGTACTTCCTCGAAAATGGCGAGTTTGACAACCGCAGCGGGCTTTCCCAATGAGCCGGCGCCTGATGTGCAAGGCGTCCAATGTCCAACGGTTCGCCAAGGGGTATTCCATGAAAACAGTGATCGCATTAACGGCGACTTTGATGCTGGTCGGTTGTGCCAGCAACGGTGTGGTCGCGTCACGCCCGGCCGATTGCGCCAAGCCCGGAGCCGACCAGGAGCTGGCCTTGAACATGGCGGAAGACATGGCCAACGAGGGTCGTTTATATGCCAGCCTGGCGAACCTCGAACGCTTGCCCGAGGACTTGGTCCAGGTCCGCTTGCGCAAGGCTCGGGTGCTGCGCCTGATGGGCCGAAACGAGGCCGAATCGTTGTACAAAAGCCTGCAGGGGACTTGCCTGGCCGCTGACGGTGAACATGGCCTGGGTCAGTTGGCGGCCGCCAGGAATGACAACGCGGCCGCGACGCAATATCTCGAACACGCCGCGAAAATGGCTCCGACCGAAGGCAAGATCCGCAATGACCTGGGGGTTGTCTACCTCAATCAACGGCGTATTTCAGAAGCCCGCTTCGAGTTCATGACCGCCATGGAGCTCCAGCAGTCCGATACGCTGGCCGCGCTCAACATGGTGACCCTGCTGATTTACCAGGACAACTGGAAGCAGGCCGCCGAGCTCGCGAACATGGCCAAGCTCAGCCCCCAGCAAGTGGCAGATGCCCAGGCCCGTGCGGAAAGAATCAGGGGCGCGGCACCTCAGGCAGTGACATCACCCGCCAACCGCCTGACCGAGGTCGTCGATGCTTCAACCGGCGCGGTCCAGTAGAGCGTTACGAGGAGTTCAAGAAATGATGAGCAAACATTTGATGATCGTGTGCATGGTGAGCCTGTCCACCGCCGCCTGGGCCATTGAACCAGGCCCCTCCTCAGCCGCACAGCAAGGCACCGAGAACTGGATGCAATTGCAGATTCGCGGCGTGGTGGCCTCCACCAACCTGCAAACCGCCTCGGCCGCCGAGCGCGAGATGGCCATGCAGCGTTGGCTCAACAGCTTCACCTACCCGATCCCGGAGTTCTTTGACCAGGACTCGGGTGGAGAGATCACCAGTAGCAAATGAAACACGCGGGAAACGAAAGACCGCAGCCTTCGGCAGTGCCTACATTTGATCCGATGTAGATGCTCCCGGAGGCTGCGGTCTTTTGGCTTGAACGATCGGCAGATCACAGGCGTGAACCTGTGGGAGCAAGCTCCCACAATGGTGCAGAGCCGCCGCAAAGAGCCGGGGCTGCTACGCAGCCCAGCGGGAGCAAGCTCCCTCGCCACAGGTGTGGTGTGTTGCTTGGAGTGATCAGGAGATGGGCGCCGGAAAACCTGTGGGAGCGAGCTTGCTCGCGATGGCGGACTGGCAGTCAGCACCTTCATTGACTGACCCACCGCTATCGCGAGCAAGCTCGCTCCCACAATGGAGCAGAGCCGCCGCAAAGAGCCGGGGCTGCTACGCAGCCCAGCGGGAGCAAGCTCCCTCGCCACAGGTGTGGTGTGTTGCTTGGAATGATCAGGAGGTGGGCGCCGGAAAACCAGTGGGAGCGAGCTTGCTCGCGATGGCGGACTGGCAGTCAGCACCTTCATTGACTGACCCACCGCTATCGCGAGCAAGCTCGCTCCCACAGTGGTGCAGAGCCGCCGCAAAAAGCAGGGCTGCTGCGCAGCCCAGCGGGAGCAAGCTCCCTCGCCACAGGTGTGGTGTGTTGCCTGGAATGATCAGGAGGTGGGCGCCGGAAAACCAATGGGAGCGAGCCTGCTCGCGATGGCGGACTGGCAGTCAGCACCTTCATTGACTGACCCACCGCTATCGCGAGCAAGCTCGCTCCCACAAGAGCCCCCCGCTGCCTTACATATTCCCGAAAGCCCTGAACACGCCAATCATGGCCGGGCCAATGGCGACCAGAAAGAAGCTCGGCCACAGGCAAAAAATCAGCGGGAAGATCAGCTTGGTGCCAATCTTGGCCCCCATTTCTTCCGCCGCCTGAGTCCGCCGGTCGCGAAACTCATCGGCGTAGATCCGCAGGGTATCGGCCACGCTGGTGCCGAAACGGATACTTTGCGCCAGCAGGCTGACCAGCCCCTGGATATCCTCCAGGCCGGTGCGCACGGCCAGTTGCTTGAGCGCCTCGGTACTGGTGATGCCCGCCCGGATCTGCGCATTGACCAACGCCAGTTCCTCGGCCAGTTCCACCTGACTGACCGACATCTCTTCAGCCACCCGTTCAATCGTCGTGGGCAGGGCCAGGCCCGACTCGACGCAGACCACCATCAGGTCCAGTGCATCCGGGAACGCGGCGCGCAGCCGGCCTTGACGTGCCTGCTTGCGTTTGCCGACGTAGATCGCCGGCAGCAGCCAGCCGATGCCCGCGATGAGGGCCACCGCCAGCAGCCCGATAGCCACTGAAACCTTGACCATCGGCAGCAGCAACAACGCAACACCGACCAGCAACAGCGGCAGCATCAGGCGCACGGCCCAATACATCTGCACCGCCGAGGCTGAACGATAACCGGCGTGGGTCAGCAAGGTCTGGGTGGCCGACGTGTGGGCCTGGTCGGTGGAAGCAAAGCGCTGGCCGACCAGTTCCAACAAGAGCTGTAGGTTACCGGGCGCCTCCTGCCCTGCGGCGTTGCCACCATAACCGCGCTTGATCAGCGCCAGGCGCCGCTGCACCGGATCCTGCAGGCCCAGCATCAATAGCAGGAGTGCGACGGCCGCCAGCACTGTACTGAGGCCAATCGCGGCGATGAACAACAGGCGTGCCAGCTCTTCGTTGCCAGTAAGCCGACTCAACAATCCGAGTAAAAAATCCATGACTGAAACCTCGCGGCGCAACAGCGCTTAAACCTGGATCCGGATGATCTTTCTTATCCAGAAAATCCCGATCAACATGGCGCAGAACGCGCCAATGATCAGCTTGTGCCCTATGGGGTCATTGATCAGCACCGGCATGTAGCTGGGGCTGGTGAGCACGATGGCGATCGCCAGCACGAACGGGATCGCCACCAGC
Source organism: Pseudomonas sp. FSO-7 (assembly GCF_059579345.1). Classification (NCBI taxonomy): domain Bacteria; kingdom Pseudomonadati; phylum Pseudomonadota; class Gammaproteobacteria; order Pseudomonadales; family Pseudomonadaceae; genus Pseudomonas; species Pseudomonas sp. FSO-7. The sequence continues at coordinate 4,744,609 of NZ_CM184193.1, forward strand.
ACCCAGGCCGACATCCGCCCTTCCGCCGACAGTGTCTTGATCTTGCGCTGGAACCGGAAACGCCCGCGAATCAAGCGGCTCAGACGCTCCAGTACCTCGGTCAAATTGCCGCCGGTCTCGCGATGGATGAGGATCGACGTCACCAGCATCATCACCGTCATGCTCGGCATCCGCTCCAGCAGCCCGAGCATGGCCCGGCGCACGTCGTTGCCGTAGTTGATGTCGGAAAAGGTCATGCCGAACTCCTGGGCGACCGGTCCTTTGTGCTCCTCGGCGACCAGCCGCAGGGTTTCATTGAACGGGTGCCCGGCGCGCAAAGCCCGGCACATGGCGTCCAGCGCATCCGGCAAACCTTCCTCGAACGCGGCGAAACGCTTGTTGCGGTCACGCAGGATTTTCAGCACCGGCACCCAGGTCACTGCAAAGGCCGCCAGCAGCGCCATCCACCAGACCGGCGAGACCATCAGCACCAGGGCACCCGCCGCCGCCCCCAGAACCAGGCCAAGCAGCATCACCCGATAAGCCCGGTATTCATGGCCGGCCTGTTCGATCAGTTGCGTCAGGTTGGCCATGAACGGCAGCTGTTCCAGGCGGGCTTCCAGGGGGGACAGGCGCGTCAGGTACTTCTGCCGCAACACGGTCTGCATGTTGGGCAGGTGGTTGGCCTTCTCCAGCACATGCAGGCGTCCGCGAATACGCTTGCGCATCTTGCCGGCTTCACCGAACACCGGCACCACCACGCCCTGGGACAGCAGGAACACGGCGATGAACACCATGCCAAGGAAAACCAAGATGAACTCACTGGGGATATTGTTCATGACGTCCGGCCCTCCATCCACTCAGGGCGAAACAAGGTCAGCGGCAACTCGATGCCGCGCTTGGCCAGCACATCGCGAAAGGCCGGGATCATGCCACTGAGCCGATATTCGCCAAGTACCTCGCCGTGCTCGCCGATGCCCTGGCGCACGAAGGAGAAAATTTCGGTCATGGTGATGACCTCCCCTTCCATCCCGTTGATCTCTTGCATGCTCACCACGCGTCGCTTGCCGTCTTCTTGACGCTCCAGTTGGATCACCACATCGATGGCCGAGGCAATTTGTTGACGCATGGCCTTGATCGGAAACGTCGCCCCGGTCATCGACACCATGTTCTCGATTCGCCCCAGCGCATCCCGTGCGGTGTTGGCGTGAATAGTGGTCAGCGAACCGTCGTGGCCGGTGTTCATCGCGGTGAGCATGTCCATCGCCTCGGCACCGCGCACCTCACCGATGACAATGCGGTCCGGGCGCATGCGCAGGCTGTTGCGCACCAGTTCCCGCTGGCTCACCTCGCCGCGCCCCTCGATGTTCGACGGCCGGGTTTCCAGGCGCACCACGTGGGGCTGTTGCAGTTGCAGCTCGGCCGAATCCTCGATGGTGACGATGCGCTCGTTGTGGGGGATGAAACTGGACAGCACGTTGAGCATGGTGGTCTTGCCGCTGCCGGTCCCGCCGGAGATCAGTACGTTCAGGCGCCCGCGAACAATGGCCTTGAGCAACAAGGCAATGGCCGGGGTCATGGTGCCGACCTGGATCAGACTGTCGGTGTTGAGCAGGTCCACGGCGAAACGCCGGATCGACATGCTCGGACCGTCGATGGCCAGCGGGGGAATGATCGCGTTGACCCGCGAACCGTCCTTGAGCCGGGCGTCCACCAGCGGCGAGGACTCGTCGATCCGTCGGCCCAGGCTGGAGACGATGCGGTCGATGATGTTCAGCAAATGCTGGTCGTCACGAAAACGCACGTCGGTACGTTGCAACTTGCCGAAGCGTTCGACATAGACCGAGGCAAACCCGTTGACCAGGATGTCGGACACGCTATGGTCGGCCAACAGCGGCTCCAGCGGCCCGAGGCCGAGCACTTCGTCGGTGATCTGCTTGATGATCAACTGCCGGCTGGCCGTACTCACCGGTGCCGAATGCTCCTCGAGCAGGCGCTGGCAGATATCGCGTATCTGCCGCGCGGCCTCGACCTGTTCAAGGGCATCGAGCAACGACAGGTCCATGACCTTGAGCAGTTGCTGGTAGATCTTTTCCCGCCATTCGGCCTCCACCGGGGTGACCTGGCTGCGGGTTTCATACAGCACGTCGGGGATGGCCTGCTCCCAGGCCATCAATGCGTCCGTGGGGTCCGGCAAGCCGTCGCCGGGCTGGACGCCCGCTGCGGCGCCAGGTTTGGCGGGCTGTTTGCGCAAGCGGTTACGAAAGTCGCTGATCATGGGTCATCCCCCGAAAAAACGGTTGAAGGCACGTTTAAGCAAGCCCTTGTCCGTGGCCATCTGGTGACCAACCAGGTCTTCGGTCAAATCGCGCAGGGCGGTGGTGATGGCCGCCTTCGGCGCATGCAGCCCCAACGGCACGCCAGTGTTCTGACTCTGGCTGACCAGGTTGAAGTCATTGGGCAATTTCGACAGGTTCGCGCAACGCAGGGCCTCACCTATGTCCTTGAGGCTGACGGCGGCGTTTTTGTCATAGCGGTTGATCACGATCTGCAACTGCTCCCCACGCACGCCCAGGTCTTCGCGAAGGATCCGCACCAGGGCGCTGGCATCGCGCAGGTGGCTGACGCTCTGCTGCACCACCACGTACACCCGATCCACCTGTTCCAGCACGGAGCCGGTGAGGTGATCGATCTGCCGCGGCAGGTCCACCACCACCCAGTCATAACTGGCACGGGCCAGTTGCACCAGGGCGTCGAGCTGTTCGGGTTGGGCATCCTGGGGCAGGCACAACTCACCGGCCCGGCCTCCCAGGACGTGCAGGGTCGGGCTGAAATGGCTGCAAAAACCCCGCAACGCGACACTGTCCATCTCATCGATCTGCTGCAGCACTTCCAGATGGCTGTGGGACTGCGCCACGTCCAGGTAATGGGTCACGCTGCCAAATTGCAGGTCCATGTCCAGCAACAGGGTATTGCCTGCCCGGGCACTGAGTTGCTGGGCCAGGTTGCACGCCACCAGGGTCCCGCCGGAGCCGCCCTTGGCGCTGATCACCGCGATCAACTTCCCTTCGTTGCCGTTGCCGAGACGAACCTCCGCCACCAGGCGATTGAGCGCCGCCACCAATTCCGTATCGGCGATGGGTTCGGGCAACACATCCCGGGCACCGGCCTGCATCGCCAGGCGCATGCCTTCCTGCTCGCCCAAGGGACCGCACACCAGCATCGGCGGACGTTCATGGGCGGGACGTTGCAACAACGCCGACAGCTCTTCGCGCCACAGATGGCTGACGCGCAACAGCAACAAGTCGGGCATGCGGTCCAGGCCGTAGAGCGGATCGACATGGCCGTTGCTGACCAGGCGCGTGCTGACCTCAAGGCCAGGCATGCGTTGGCAGACGCATTGCAAGTCGCGCAGGGACGTGGCATCGCGGCTGCTGATCAGTATCCGCAGCCCGACTCTGCCAGTGGTGGTCGAAAGCGGGTTTTCCCTGGTGTTCAGCATGGTGTGATCTCCCCGGAATCGGAATGACGCCCAAGGCTTTCGCGTGGCAAGGTTGCCCTGAACGTGGGCAAGGTAATGGGCACGCCCAAGCCGGGAATGAATAGGTTGAAGACGAAGTTCTGCACGCTCAGCCGGACATAGCGGATAGCACGAAACCCGGAGGCACCGGACGTGTCGGTAGGGTTCGCCACCACGGCGCCATTGACGTCCAGGTAGGTCAGCGCCAGGTTCGAAGTCGCCAGGTTGCTGATCAATTGACTGGTGCCGGTGTCCGTCGCGGCGTTGAAGATAGCCCGGCGCAACACCACCGGATCGCTGACATTGCACACCGCCGCCAGCCGCACGCCACGGCGCGCCGCTTCATCCAACGCATTGACCGTGAAATACAACCGTCCCATTTCCACCACGCCGAACAGCAGGATGAACACCAGCAAGCCGACGAAGGAGAACTCCACGATGTAAGTGCCGCGCATGTGTTTGTGATTCATCACAGCGCCCTCATGACAGTGGTCGCGACCAACGGGATGCCCAGTGGAATGGCACTGCCGAAAAACCCAGGGATCGAACCCGCGCAGTTACCCGCGCCAATCACCGGGCAGAAGGTGTAGGTAATGGTGACGCGCACATGATCGATGCCCTCGGCGGCGACCTGCACATTCGCCGTGGTCAAGCCAGACACCACGGCGGCTCCCGTCGCGCTGGGCACGCCATACACCGCAACGTTTTTTGTCTGGGTCATGAGCGTGCTGCCCAAGGCGACGGAGCCAAGGGTGGCGTTCCACGCCTGGCTGGCGACGAAGCGGTCGGCATCGCGGCTGGCCTGCAACAGAACGTTGTACTGGTAGAGCATGCGGCCGAACTCGCCGAAGGCCAGCAGCAGCAACAGCAGCAACGGCAGCACCAGGGTGAACTCCACCAGTGCCACGCCTTGCTGGGCTTGCGCGGGTTTGAAACGAGAAAGTCCCATGACGCCTCCTACGAGTCGGTGCTCGGAGTGCCGCTGCCGTTGAGATAGGTTTTGTAGAGCTGGATGATCTGCGGGCCGGAATCGGTGGACGGCGTGGGGCCCGGTACGTTGTCGCCCTCGCACTCCTGGACGAACTGGCCAAAGATGATGGACTCCGAACCCCCACCGTTCACCGGCTGCAGGACGAAATAACAGCCGAACCCCAAGACCGGAATCGACGTCGAACCGCTCAGTTTCCCGGCGCAATCGCCAATCACGATCTTCAGCATCCGGCGTTCGAAAACCCCGTTGCTTTCACAGCCACTGCCGCCTCCCGCCACACAGGCGGCGACGCTGGCCCGCCAGTCGTTGTAGTCCTGTATCGCCTCGCCGCCCGCCGAGAGATCGCCGTTGCTCGACGTCACGGGTTGGCCTTTGTATTGCGCCTGGGAAAGCGCATCGTTGTAGGTAACCGCCGGGGTGCCCGAAGCCGTGACCAGGTCCGGTGGATAGTCCGAAGAACTGACCGGGCCGTTGTAGATACCAAAGCGCGTGTTCAAGCCCTGGGAGGTCGGGCCGGCTTTGTTACCCGGCGCCGTCTGGACGTTGTCGCCGACACTGCGGCAGACCGAGCCACCACCGGCCAGGTCCTCCCGGACCGCACTGCCGCCTGAGCCGAAATCCAGCAATTGGAAGTTGCCCGGGCCGATGGGCGATGTGTTCCCCGCCGCCGTTTTCAAGACTTCCAGGTCACCAAACTGATACCCCCAGAAGTTGCCGGCGGCCGGGTTGTATTGAGTGGGGTCGCCACAAACCATCAACGGCGCCAGGTCACAAGGCGAGGTGGGGCTGGGCCCCGCCGTGGCAATCGCCGCCACGCGCTTGTTACCCAAGCCGGCGCTGCCCATCGTTTGCACGAAACTCCAGAAAAACCCGTTCAACTGATAGCTGGCCACCGACACCCGCACGTATTTGGCGTCGGTAGGCCCGGGATAAGAGAATGGGCCGTAGACGCTGCTGGACAGCTCCACCACGGCAAACGCGCCCGGGTTGCCGGCGACCGCGGTGGCCAGCTCGGTATTGCCCACGGCGTTGGCATTTCTGTTGAGCGTGTCCAGGGCCGCCGCGCGGGTCGTGCTGGCCATGTTGATGCCACCGCTCACCTGGCTCAGGGTCTTGGCACCGCCCAGGGCCGCGGCATCCACCGCATTCTGCAGGCGCGTCTTGTTCAGCAGCATGTGCCCGCCATCCAGGGCCAAGGCCGCCATCATGGAAATCGCCACCAACGCGATCACCATCAGTACACTCACCGCCCCTCCCTGGCGCCGGATATTGGCATTCATCATCGAGCCCTCATCTACAACGTTTGAGGATCGGCATCGCCACAGCCCGCAAGGGCCTGGCATGGGGAGAGCTATTCAGCGGACATTGATCACGCTGCTTTCAATTCCGCGGATCAGCGTGATCGACCCGCCTTGCGGCTTGGCATTGCGCTGCACCACGGGTTTTGGCACCGGGGCGGCCGCCATGGCCATGACCGGCGCAGGGGCTGGCGGCGCAACGGCCACGGCCTTTTTCTCCAGGTTCAATGGGTTGCGCAGCGCCAATTGCAGCTTGCCCTCGGTCTGCGCGGTGACCAGCGCTTCCGCTTCGGTGACCGACATTTCCAAGGTCACGGCCCGCACCACCACCGGCTGGGTCTTGTCGGTGCCCGCGGTCTGGTCCACTGCCAGCACCCGCAGGTTTTCCAGGATGGTCCGGGACGTGGCGCTGTTGCTGCCGGCGCTGGTGGTCTTGGTCGCCAGTACATCGACCCGGTTGCCCGGCAAGAGGAAGCCACCCACGCCGACCACATCATCCACGCGGACCGAAATGGCGCGTTTGTCCGGTGCGATCAGCGAAGCCAGGGTGCTGCCGCCCAAGTGCTCACTCAGACGCGCGCCCCGCACGATGTCGCCGCGCAGGATGTCGAAGGTGGCGATCTTGCCCACGGCCTGTTCGCTGGCATCGAAGGCATCGTCCGGGATCGTGTCCATGGGCATGCGCACGGTGGTGACTTGCTGGGCCTCGACCATTTGCCCGAAGGGGATTTCCACCGTGGCGACCACCACGCTTCGCAGGTGATCATCGGGGGACGCGTTGAGTCGTGCACTCAGCCAAGCGTCAGCCATCCATGCGGCACCAAGGCCCATTACCAGGGAAACGCCTATCAGCGGAAGCGTACGAGAGCTCATGTCGGTATCTCCAGATCAAAGGAAGTCGAGCTGAACGAAGTAGTTGTGCCAGGCCCATTCCAGTTCTTGCGGCGACAGGGGGCCGGAACCGCCCAGGTAACGCTGGCGGTCGAGCGCCATGTTCAACAGGTCACGGGGATGGCAAGGCACCAGCGGCATGCCTTCGCCTGCATACAACTGCTGCAGGACATAACGCACCAACAGCGGGTCGAACGGGATGCCCAGGCGTTCGCACTCCTGGCGCCAGATGCGTTCGTACTCCTCGGGCTTGAGGTAGCCGAACTGCACTTTGTAGCCAATGCGCCGCAGGAAGGCCTCGTCGGCCAATTCGAGGGGATTGAGGTTGGTGGAAAACACCAGCACCAGGTCGAACGGCAGCTCGCAATGCCGACCGCCCCCCAAGTTGATGAAGTCGCGCTTCTCCTCCATGGGCACGATCCAGCGATTGAGCAACTCGGCGGGGGCCATACGCTGGCGGCCCATGTCATCAATGATGAACAGGCCGTTGCTGGCCTTGAGCTGCAACGCCGCCTGGTATTGCCGGGTGAACGGGTCGTAGCGCACGTCCAACTGCTCCATGCTCAGCTCGCCGCCGGTGATGACGATCGGGCGTTTGCAGCACAGCAGCCGGCGGTCGATGCCTTCGTTGAGCATCAGGTTGTTCGCTTGGCCATTGTCGTCCAGACGCTGGTGCACCTGCGGGTCGTAAATCTCGATCACCGACTCGTTGATAACGATGGCATGGGGCACCCAGATGGCTTCGGCAAACAACCGGATCAGCCGGCTGCTGACGTAGGTTTTGCCCGTGCCCGCCGGGCCGTAGATCATGATCGCCCGCCCAGAATTCAGGGCGACGCCCAACTGGTCGAGCATGCCTTGGCTCAGCACCAGGCCGGCCAAGGCCTGGTGCATGTCCTTGGCGGTGATGCGGCCATGGTGGATGGTCTGGATCTTGATCAGCGAGCGATAGGTGCTCACCGGGAACGGCGCCGCGCCGATGTAGCCACTGCGGGCCAGGGCATCGCGGGCCGAACTGCGGCCACGCTCGGTGAGGCCATAACGCAGCGTCTGCCCACCGGTTTGCCCCAACTGGCCCAGTACTTCGACACGTCCGTCCTTGCGCAGGAACGCCAGGACTTCCTCCATCACCGCACCGGTCAGGGCCAGGCGCTCGACCAGTCGCGACATATCCAGCACGCCGCCATCGTGCAGGTGCTTGCACACCAACTCACCCAGGAAGCTGTCGCTCAGGCCGGTGTCGCGAATGGTGCATGGCTGTGGCGCCAGGCGTTGTACCGCTTCCCGTTCGCTGGGGTAGGCATCGCTATCGTTGATGACGTGCATGACTAGACTCCCCAGCCGCCGGCAACCAGTTGCCAGTAAACGCTGTTCAAAGTACCGATCAGGATCGCAACCGAATAAGGAAAGGGTTTACCGGCCACTTCGTCCGAAGTCGGCGCCAGATAAGCCTGGGCTCGCACCATCAACCAGTAGCGTCCCAGGGTCTGGAGCAGTTGGCCGCGAGCCAGGACGATCAGGAAACCGCATACACCGCCGGCGATCAGGCTGAACAGCGCCGCCCACAGTGCGTAATGAAAAGGCAGGAAGCTGCCGACCATGGTCATCAGCTTGACGTCACCGGCGGCCATGCCACCGACGGCGTACATGGGCAGGAACAGCCCGAAACAGATCAGCATGCCCAGCAGGCTGTCGCCCAGGCCGCCGATCCCGCCGGTATAAACCTGGCCGGCCAATCCCAGGGCAAGGCCCAACAGGACCAGCGTGTTGGGGATGCGGTGGCGAAGCAGATCGCTCACCACCGCCACACCCAGCAGTCCCAGCAGCAGTACCGTCGACACCAGCAGTTCCATGGACATGATGCGTCTCCCTAGGGGTGGTTATCGTTAGCAGGCGACGTTGCCATTGGCGGCTTGGCACAGCGCCCGGATCTTGGTATCCACGACACCGCCCAGAAGGACGAACGCCGCCGCCACCAACACCGTGATCAAGCCCCCCGCCACCGCGTATTCCACGATGGTCAGGCCGTCTTCATCTTTGGCGAACGTACTGATCGAAGTTTTTATTGTCTGGAAAGTCATTTCATGAACCTCACGCTAATCAGAGGTATTGCTAGGAAACTTGTTTGAGGGGACAGCGCGAAGTCCATTTGATTGATTCGTTGTACTCACTGCAAAAGAGTCGCAAGCGGTATTCCTTGAAAGTGACCGTGTCCCCTTCAGCGCAAGTTACTGTCAGCAGGCAACGTTGCCGTTGACCGCCTGGCACAGTGCGCGGATCTTGGTATTCACGGCACCGCCCAGAAGCACAAACGCGGCGGCCACCAATACGGTGATCAACCCACCGGCCACGGCGTATTCCACAATGGTCAGGCCATCTTCATCTTTGGCGAACTTCAGCACCGAAGCCTTGATTGTTTGAAGAGTCATTTCGCACACCTCATCGGGGTTGTTTATCAGGGGCAGTACATTGCGAACTGCCTGATGCAACCCTAGTCAGCAGGTGGTCATCGCCGTTAGGAGGATTTTGCACATCGCTAGGATTTTTTTGCGCCGGATGGGAAAGGCCCCGGGGGCGGGAAATCCCGCCCTGGACAGCGCGAACGGGCGTCCCATGCCGACGGATGGCGCTAAACGATCGGACTTTTATAAAAATTTATTCGGCGAAGTAATGGCACTGTGACAATACTGCTAGCTAAAGGGCAGCAAGCACTTGTGGGTAGTCGTCCTATGGCGTCAAATCCGACTGCAAAGCCAAAGCTGTTATGGGTCGATCTGACTCATGATCGTTCCACCCAGGAACTCGTCTCCCTGTTCCAGGACACGTGCGACTGCACGCTGGCAAAAAACGCCATGCTGTCCAGCGCGGAACAGGCCGACATGATCTGCATCCATTTCGACCGCCCGGACACGGCGGGCCTGCGACGCCTGTTGGAGATCAAGCGGATCGTGCCGGGCACGCCCATCACCATGTTCACCGTGCAGCACTCCGAAGAGCTGGCGGTGTGGGCCATGCGCTCAAGCGTCTGGGAATACATGGTGCTGCCCTTGTCCGTCGCCGAGCGAAAGCGCTACCTCACGGCCGTGACGCAACTGTGCGAGCTGCGCCGCAATGCCAATGGCCGGGGAAAGACGTCGCAGATCGACCACGCCCCGACCCTGCCGGACAGCATTCGCCTGACCGCCGGGCACCAGAAGCACCAGGCCCTCAGCCACATCATGCTGTACATCGACCAGCATTTTCGCGACAGCATCGATCAGCGCGACCTGGCCAAGCGTTGCGGCATGACGACGTTTCGCTTCAGCCGGGTGTTCAAGGAAGCCAACGGGCTCGGTTTCACCGACTACGTACTGAACAAACGCATGAGCTTCGCCAAGGAACTGCTCGATAACAGCCAGATGCCCATCACCAGCATCGGCTACGAGGCCGGCTTCAAGGACCCGTCCTACTTCGCCCGCGCCTTCAAGCAATACGCCAGTTGCACGCCCAGTGAATACCGTCTCGCGTACCAGATGCGCAACGCACCTCCAGCACCGGAGCCTCCGGATGAGGCGGCCCTGGAAGCGATAGAAAACCTGGTGCACAGCCTTGAGGGTTGAGTCAGTGGCTGTTCAGGAGAGCACCTGGTCAGTGGCCGGCGCGCCCAGGCTCACGGGGCGAGCTTTCTTCTCTCGATAGGAATGGACAGGACAATGCTGGTCCGCGTCTCACCGTACGCATTTATTTTCGCAATAATGTCCTCGATCTCAGCCATGGATCTGGCGTAGATGCGGATCAGATAGGAGTCGTTCCCCGTGATGTGCAGGCACTCGACGACTTCGGGTATGTCGGTGAGTGTCGCGATCAATTTGGCTTTCGCCGGCTTGAGGGTAGTGATGCCAACGACAGCCGATATGCCATACCCCAGTTTGGTTGGATCTAACTGAGCGCAATAGCCTTTGATGACCCCGGAGTCTTCAAGTTTGCGCAACCTGTCATTGGTGGCAGGAATGGAAAGCCCCGCGTGCTTGGAAAGCTCTGTGATGGAAATGCGACCACAGTCCTGTACCTTACCCAGGATTTTGACGTCTATACGATCCATGTGCGTTTTCCCCGGTTAAAAGTATAAATTTTAATGAAAAGCCCGCGTTTTTCATTAAAAAAAGCATGCACCAAAATAAAGCATGGCGCTAGTCTATTTCCAGCCTGAAAAACCTGAAATGAATCCGGGCAACCAACAGCCCTGTTCTTTAGCGTGACGCACTCATAATAAAATATTCTCTCCAGGGATGGTGTTCGCATGGAAGATGAAAAGAAAAAGTGTGGAAAAAAGCCTCACCCGTTGATTCAGCATATTGGCACGCAAGTCCTAAGTCTCCGCCACTTCAAGAAAGATCAGCTACTGATGTACCTGATGGGCGTCAGTTTCTTTTCGCTGGGTGCCAAGTGTTTCATCATCAGTCAACTGGGTACTGACCCTTTAGACGTCTTGATCATCTCGATCGATAAAATACTCACGCTGGGCATGGGTGTTTGTTCGGCGATCGTATCGCTGTTTTTCCTGACATGGTGGATGCTCTGGAACAAAAAATACCCGCCGATAAGTCCCTTCATTACCACCACGCTGACGGGGCTGTTGATCGATCTCTGGTCGTGGCTGGGCCTCGGCGAGTACTTGATCGTCAGGCTGAATGAGTACGCGTTATTGGCCTCGGGGCTGGTGCTGTGCGCCTATTCCTCCGCATTGATCATCATGAGCGGTATCGGCATCAGGATCATGGACCTGGTGGTACTGACCATGGTCTCCAAATGGAACTGGTCGTTCACCAAAGCCAAAATGCTCATTGAAATCGGCATCTTTTCCAGCGGTTGGCTTTTAGGCGGGCCCTTCGGTATAGGCACGATTGCCTTTCTGTTGGTGATCGGCCCGCTTATTCAACCGTTCATGAATATGAATGCCAAGCGCTTTGCACTTAAAAACTATGGATTGATGAGCGCTTCATCCGCTTACTAATTAACCCATAACTATGACTGCCCTGCAGGGCGGCAGAATGGTTTCGCCTGGACTTTTTAAACCGATGCTACTGATGGCAACTTCCGTGATGAGGAGTGAAAGATGGACACTACAAAAAATAAAAACTGGACCTTGGAAAGCAGCCCGGCAAAACTGGAAGAAATACTCCCCGGGGGCGCTGTGAAGTGTCATCTTTCCCCACGCAACTGTGTCATTCAGGAAGGCAAGGTTGGTTTTTGCAAAGTGCGCGGAAACCGTGGGGGCAGGCTAGTTACATTGAACTACGGTAAAGGCGTTCACAGCACCGAAGAGACCATCGAAACCGAAGCCGTTTTCCACTTTGCCCCTGGGGAGCGAATCTTGTCCCTGGGTAATATCGGCTGCATGCTCAACTGCGGTTACTGTCATAACTGGAAGACATCGCAGGCCAAATACGTCACCGACAAGGACGTTTACTACTACACCCCTGAGCAGGTCGTGGAAACCGCTCTCAAGCACGGCATACGCGTCATTTCCTGGACCTATAACGACCCCGTCGTCTGGCATGAATTCATCCTCGACACGGCAAAGCTGGCCAAGGAAGCAGGCCTGATCAATCTCTATAAATCGGCATTCTTCATCAGTGAAGAAGCCATTGATGAGTTATTGCCGGTCATCGATATTTTCTCGATCTCGCTGAAATCCATTTCCCCGGAATACTACCGCAAGGTCACCACCGGCTGGGTAGAGCCCGTCCTGGCCGGCATCAAGAAAGTCTATGACGCCGGCAAATATGTCGAGGTCAGCACCTTGATGGTGACCGACATCAGCGACGATGAGGAAACGGCCCGGAAAATCAGCCAGTGGGTCCTGGATGAACTGGGCCCGAACGTACCGCTGCACTTCGTCAGGTTTCACCCCGATTACAAGATGAGCAACAGCATCCGTACACCTGTGGACAGGCTCCTGAAGGCTCGGGACGTCGCTCGCAGCATGGGCGTCGAGCACGTGTACCTGGGTAACGTGAATGACGTCGAAGGGACCAATACCAGTTGCAACCACTGTAACGCCCTGCTCGTCACCCGTTATGGCTTGAACGCTGAAATCATCGGACTGGACAGCAAAGGGTGCTGCTCTGAATGCGGGCACGATGCGCATTTCAAACTACTCGGCGAACACCAGGCGAACGCCCCCGTCGAGCTGCGCGAGGATGCGTTGAGCGCTTACGAGAAACGCAAGTTCGAATGGCACGGGGACATCGTATCGCTGCACGCCCAAGTGCTGAATACCGAAGACTTCGAACAGACCGTCTACCTGCGACGCAACTACACGGACGGACATAACAGCGAGTGGAAATCACTGACCCTGCGCCCGCATGAAAGCTATCGATTCATCATTGCCAAGGCTCGCATCGATGAAACGGGCCCGGAGGTCTGGCTCCCCAACGGCGTGAACTCGAACCTTCATGAAGTCTTCGACAGGGCTCACTTCCCGACGGAGTCGATTGAAGAGATTGGCATTTCGCAAAATGACATCACCCCGACCGTGGGTTACGAGGGCAAGCAGAACATGTATGAACAGGTCATCAAACTGGTCAGCCAAGCATGAAAACGTCTACTGAAATACTTCATATCAAGGTGGATGACCGGGACGCCCATCCTTCGGTAACGCCTATTTATCAGTGCAGCGCTTTCAACGCCGACTCGGCCTTCTTCTACTCAAGGAAAGCCAACCCCAATGTGACTGAATTGGAACAGGTCGTCGCGTCCCTGGAGGGCAGTGAATATGCCCTGGCCTACAGCACCGGGATGAGCGCGATCTATATGGTGTTGGAACTGTTGAAACCGGGGGCTTCGCTGGTCATCAACAAATACATCTATGGCTGCTCTTACAAATTGTTCCAGCGCTATGCGGCACGTATCGGCGCACACCTGGCGATTCTGGATCTCACCACAGCAGAGGGGTTGAAGGCCTTGCCGGCGAACGTCGACATGGTCATTTTCGAAACACCGACCAACCCGTTCCTCAAAGACATTGATATCCACGCGGTCAGCCGGGCCGTCAAGCAACACAACCCGCAGGCGCTGGTGGTCGTCGACAATACCTGGGCCACGCCGATATTCCAGAAGCCGTTGAATTTTGGCGCCGACATTTCCCTGTACAGCGCCACCAAATACTTCTCTGGACACAGTGATGTCATGGGCGGCCTGGTGCTGGTCAACAATGAGACGATTTACAAGCGTCTCCTTGAGGGCCGCTTTTATTCAGGCACGATACTCACCCCCAATAGCGCCTGGTTGCTGCGCAGGAGCATGCAGACGTTCAACCTGCGCATGGAAAAACACAGCCAGACGACAGCAAGCATGCTCAATTATCTGCGCGAGCTGCCTTTTATCGAGCATGTCTATTACCCACGCATCGATGGCCAGCAATTGACCGGTTATGGCGGCATTGTGTTTGTTGATATCCGGCCCGACCTGGTGCCCTTTTATAAAACATTCACCGGCGCACTCAAATGGTTTGGCACAGGCACCGGCATGGCCTGCGTGACCTCGATGGTCGCCCAACCCTTCAGTGGCAGCCACGCCTCGATGACGGATCAGGAAAAGGCGGACATGGGCATCGACAAAGGCCTGGTTCGATTGTGCTTTGGCCTGGAGGATCTTGAAGACCTCAAGGAGGACCTGCTCCAGGCATTCGAAACCATGGAAAGCAAGGTCGCTCAGAAAAGCTCACTCGATCCTGCATAGCGGTGTAGTCACAAGCAACGAGCCTTCAGTGGCTCGTTGCTTTTTTATGGAGAAGCGAAAGTGTCCAGCGCAGTCGAAAACACGATATTCGAAGACCCCATCCTGAACGTCATCCACCTTCTGAACGCCATCGCCCAAGAAAACCCGGAGGCCATTTCACTGGCCTCCGGTCGACCCGACGATCAGCAGTGCGACCTTTCTCTCATCGACAGAGGCCTGGCCCGATACAAACATCACGTTGCCGGCACCGAGCAATCACTGGCGACGCTGCTTTGCCAATATGGAAAAACCTCGGGGATCATCAATGAAATAATCGCCACCTATTTGCAGGTGGATGAAGGGATAACCGTCTCCAACCCTGAAAGCATCGTGATGTGCCTGGGATTTCAGGAAGCCTGCACCTTGACGCTCCTGTCCATCTTTGAAGACGATGGGGTTTTATTGGTGCCTGACCCGGTGTTTTCCGGAGTCACAGGCATCGCAAAACTGCTGGGTATAAAAATAGTCCCCGTCCCCATGGCAACCTTTCTCGACCCGATCGCCCTGCGCAAGATCATTGAAGAACTTGAATCCAGAGGGGAGAAAACCAAAGCACTCTATGCCGTTCCAGACTTCAGCAATCCCACCGCCGACAGCCTTTCCTATCACGCCAGGACAGCCATGCTTTCCTTGGCCAATGAAAAGAACTTCTTCATCCTGGAAGACACGGCCTACCGTTACTTCAGGTACGAAGGCGATGCCATTGCGTCCATGAAGTCCATCGACAGCAGCCGGGTGTTCTTGCTGGGCTCCTTTGCCAAAACGATTTTTCCGGGCTTGCGCATGGGTTATGTGGTCGCGCCGCAGGGCCCCGGCGTCATGTCGTTCAGCACCAGATTGTGCAAGGCCAAAAGCCTGATCACCGTCAACACCCCTGCCCTGTGCCAAGCGGTCGTCGCCGGCTTGCTGATCGAGAACAACTACTCGCTCAAAGGGCTGAACCAGCCCAGGGTGTTGTCTTATACGAAGAAAAGAGACCACATGCTTGAATGCCTGGAGCGTGAATTCCCACCCGAGGTCGGCGGCCAAAGAACGGTGAGCTGGAATCATCCGGCAGGCGGCTTCTTCATCACTCTGCAACTGCCTTTCGCCTTTGGGTATTCTGAAATGCGCGAATGCGTCAAGCAGTTCAAGGTAATCGTATTCCCCACCACTTTATTTTCGCTGACGAATGAAGCGGCTAACCAGGTCAGGCTTTCATTCAGCAATGCCACCGCCCCAGACGTCACCCAGGCAATAGGCCGCTTCAGGGCATATGTTGAGTCCAGACTGCGGTAGGGCCTCTTTTCGTGTATCGCTCTCGATCAGGTTGCCGTAGCCAACATGACGCCAGTGGCGACCTGGTAGGCCCCCAGAACGGTGATGGTCGCCCCCGAAAAGTAGTTGATCAGCCTTAGCTTCGACTCGGCAATCCGCGCCTTGAAGATGGAGGAGAACCCGCTCAAGCCCAGCCACCAGGCAGCCGAGCCCAGGAATATACCGGTCACCATCGGCAGCAAGGCGTGCTGGCCGCCTTGGTCACTGGCCATGCCATCACTCAACGCGGCAAATATCGCGATAAACGACAAGATGGTCATGGGGTTCGAGAGGGTCAGGAACAGCGTGGTCGAGTAGGCTTTGAACAGGTTGGCACGCTCACCCGCCATGGCGGTCGCGCCGCCCTTCGATCGTATTGTCTGATAGCCGATGTAGGCGAGGAACAGCCCGCCAAAAATACACAGCCAAGGTTTGAAGCTGATGAGCGTCGCGATGATGGCCGTGACCCCCAGGGCGCCGATGAATCCGTAGATCGAATCGGCGGTGGCAGCCCCCAGTCCCGTCGCGAAACCGGCTCGCCAGCCAAGCATGAGACTTCTTTGTATGCACAGCAGCCCAATGGGTCCCACAGGGGCTGCAATGCACAGCCCAATGACCATCGATTTAATGAAAATCAGCATAAGCGCACCTCCAGAATGGGTACTGGAAGGTTAGGAGAAGTGCTTTTTTTTAGGAATGAACTATTAATCTTCTTGAGCGTTTTCCCTTAAATTTTGCATGAAGTACTTTCGCTTCACCTTCATTATTAAGGTAAAGCGCAGCAAGCTCCCTCAGACAACGAAAATCGTTCGTTAAAGACCTATGCGCGCTGCATGGCCTTTTCACGGGCATAAAAAAACGCCGCTCGTATGAGCGGCGTTTTTTTGAATTTGGAGCGGGAAACGAGACTCGAACTCGCGACCCCGACCTTGGCAAGGTCGTGCTCTACCAACTGAGCTATTCCCGCAAATGGCGTCCCCTAGGGGACTCGAACCCCTGTTACCGCCGTGAAAGGGCGGTGTCCTAGGCCACTAGACGAAGGGGACACGCTAACTGAAACACATGGTGTGTATTTCAGTGCCCAAACCCGCATCCGAAGATGTCGGCTCTGGCTTCACTCAGCCCTGCCCGAAAGCAACGCTGTTTAAAATTGGAGCGGGAAACGAGACTCGAACTCGCGACCCCGACCTTGGCAAGGTCGTGCTCTACCAACTGAGCTATTCCCGCATTGGCGTCCCCTAGGGGACTCGAACCCCTGTTACCGCCGTGAAAGGGCGGTGTCCTAGGCCACTAGACGAAGGGGACACACGTACAACATTCACTGCTTAGAGCGTTTGGCTGAGTGCTTTACGCTGTAAGTGGCGCGCATTCTATGGATGGATTGAAGGGTCGTCAACCCCCAGATATAAATTTATTTAAATCAATGACTTCGCCCGGTTTGAGGGCTATCCGCAGATTTTGCTCGTCCGATCTCTGACGCCTATATTCTGTCGCCCGCCGAGGCGCTATAGTCGCGCCGGGCAAATGATGGCAATGTGCTCCTATCCAGTGATACTGCCTATAAACAGCACCACGCCCGTCTAATCGCGTCGCTCGGGCCTATGCGCTTAAAAGCCAAGCCACTACACTCATCACATGCGTACCCTAATAAAGAGGTCTTACCGGTGACACCACTCATGATCACCCTGCTCGTCGTAGCCGGGATCGCCCTGTTGATCGCCATTGGCTACATGAACCACGTGGTGGAAAACAACAAGCTGGAAAAGGCCCGCACCAAGGTAGAACTCAACGACCGCATGCGTCGCTGTGGCGAGCTCACCGAAACCTTCCCCGGGCAGTTGATGACCCCTGCCCTGAAGTTGTTGATGACGCGCCTGGAGATGAATGTCTGCCAGCGCCTGTTGAACCTGGAGAAAACCAATTCCGCGGTCAAGGCACGTCTGGACGAACTGAGCGCGCTGGCGGCCCAGGGTGAATCGATCCCGGTGAGCAATCCACCGGCACCGATCCAGACCGAAGCCAAGGCCAAGGACGTTCGTTTTCTGCTCGAGGCCTTGCACGGCCAGATCACCCGCGCCGCCCAGGACGGTTTCCTGCCGCCCAACGAAGCCAAGCGCTGGATCCGCGAAGTGCGGCACATCCTGGTGCTGCTGCACATCGAGTTCTTCAACAACCTCGGCCAGCAGGCTTTGCAGCAAGAACAACCCGGGCAGGCCCGCCTGGCCTTCGAGCGCGGCGTGCAATACCTGCGCAAGCAACAGGAACCACAGGTCTACGCCGAACAACTGGCCTACCTGGAGAAACTCCTGGCCCGCGCCAATGCCCAGGTCCTGGCCAGCACCCAGCCGGTCGAGGGCGAGGTCAACCAGTTGACCGAAGGCTTGAAGGACGACGAAATAAACGACGAGTGGAAGAAGAAGAAGGTCTACGACTGATACTAGGGCCGGGCTATCAAGCCTTCCCCTTTGTGGTAAGCGGCCCCCGCCTGTAGGAGCTGTGTAGGAGCTGTCGAGTGCAACGAGGCTGCGATCTTTTTGACCTTTCGCTTGATACTCAATTGTTTGGGGAAAGATCGCAGCCTCGTTGCACTCGTCAGCTCCTACAGTTCCTACAGCTCAGCCACAAGGGTCTCCGTCGTTGTGGTCACAACTTGAAATGCCCCACCATCCCTTTCAGCTCAATCCCCAACTGCGCCAGCTCGATGCTGGAAGCGGCATTGCCGCGCATCGCCAGGGACGATTGATCAGCGCTGGCGCGAATGCTGGTGACACTGCGGTTAATCTCTTCGGCCACCGAGCTTTGCTGCTCGGCCGCCGCAGCGATCTGTTGGTTCATCTGCTGGATCAACGACACCGCCGCCGCGATGCTGCCCAAGGCGCTCTCGGTCTGCAGCGCGTCGCTGACCGCCATCTTCACCAGCTCGCCACTGCTCTGGATCTGCTGGACGGAAGCCTGGGCCGCTGAACGCAAGGCGCTCACCAGTCGCTCGATTTCCTCGGTGGACTGTTGCGTGCGCCTGGCCAGGGCCCGCACCTCATCGGCCACGACCGCAAAGCCCCTGCCCTGCTCTCCGGCACGGGCCGCCTCGATAGCGGCATTGAGCGCCAACAGGTTGGTTTGCTCAGCCACGCTCTTGATCACACTCAGCACCGTGCCGATGTTCTGGATCTCGGCGCTGAGGCTTTCGATGCTGGAACTGGCCGATGTGGCCGAATCGGCCAGTTGTTCGATACGCACCATGCTCTGGCGCACCACCTGCTGGCCGCTTTCGACCTTGTCATCGGCCGTCTGGGCCGCTTGGGCCGCTTCTTCGGCATTGCGCGCCACATCGTGCACGGTGGCCGTCATCTGGTTCATGGCCGTGGCGACCTGCTCGGTTTCCTCTTTCTGGCTACTGACTTCCAGGTTGGTCTGCTCGGTCACGGCCGACAGCGATTGAGCCGAGTTGGCCAATTGCTCGATCCCGGCCTGCAAGCCGCTGACGATACTGCTCAGCCCCGCGCCCATCTGTTGCATCGCCTGCATCAACTGACCAATCTCGTCCCGGCGCGTCACTTCGACCGTGGCGCTCAAGTCACCCGCTGCGATCCGCTGGGCAACGCGAATGACACTGCGCAGCGGCGTCACGATCAGCCGGGTGATGACCCATGCCGCAATCAATCCCACCAGCAACGCCAAGGCCGACGAACCGATGATCAGCAGCGAATTCTTCTTCAGTTCGCTCTGCATGGCCTGGTCTTCGGCACTGAAGGCCTGGTCGACCCGCGCCACCACTTGGTCGGCACGCTCGTGCAGTTGCTGGTAGACGATTTTTTCCTTCGCCAACAGGCCGGTGTATTCGGCCAGTTGCTCGTTGAACCCGACGATGTGCCCGGCCACTTCGTTCAGTACGGTCTGGTAACCTGGGTCCTTGACCGTGGTCTTGAGCGCTTCGGCCTGTTTCATGGCCTGCTCGGCCTGTTCGATACTGCCTTCTCCGGCGCCCTCAACATTGCCTTTGCGGCTCTGGTCCAGGCGGACCCGCGCTTCGTTCATGGCCTGCAACATCAACCGCGACACTTCGCTGATCTGGTTGGCCTGCTCGATGAACTCGGCCCCTTCCTTGCCTTCGGAATCTTTCAAGGTATAGGTACCGTCATCCGCCAGCCCGGCCTGCAACACATCGAGGTTGTTGGCCACACTGGACACCGACCAACTGGCCATTTCCAGCGCCAGGTCCTTGCTCTGGCTCAATCCGACAAATTCGTCGAACGCCTTGCGATACGCGCCCAGCGCTTGCTCGACGTCGTTCATCACCGGCACGTTGGCGGGCGACTGCGCCTTGAGTTCATTGGCCAGGGCCAGCAGCCCGTCGACACCCTGGCGCAGGGCATCGGCTGTCTTGGGGTCGGAACGCGAGGCGTATTCCTGCTCCAGCAGCCGGACCTTGAGCAACCCGCTGTTGAGGGACGACATCTGTTTCAGCCCATCGAAGCGAGAGCTGATGGTCTGCAGGGACCAGACGCCGATGGCCGCGACCACAGCGGTCAACAGCAGCACCAGGACAAATCCGATACCCAGTTTTTTTGCCATACCCAGGTTGGCAAAACGTCCTTGCACGGCCGAAATCATTGCGCTCAGTCCTCTGCCAGTGTGTGTTGATTGCAGATTCGCAACGAGACGCCCTGCAACACAAGATGCTGGCGTCGGAATAATGGCAAAAAGCTACAGCCGCGTCGTTTTCAGGACACTTGAGGTCGATCCAGAGCCGCGGCCCGGAAAAAACCCAGCGCCCGGGGATCACGGGCATAGGCCACGTTGATCCGTAGCCAGTCGCTGTCGGCACCCGAAGGGCTGAAGGCTGTGGGCGAAGACAGCAACACGCCGAACCGCTTGGCCAGACGCTGCAATCCAGCGTAGTCACTGATTGGCGGTCTTGCCCAGATGAAAAGCCCGCCAGCGGGTTTGCCAAAGACCTCCCAGTCGGCATCCTCCAATACCTGCAACAGCGCCACCGTGTCGACGCCCAGACGCTGCCGCTGACGCTGGACCAGCTTGCGATAGGCTCCGTTGGCCAAGAGATTGGCCAGCACCGACTCACAGAACCGCGACCCGCCCATGCTGGTAACGCCCTTGACCTCGCTCAGGCGCGCGATGATGGACGGCCCGGCCACCACGAAACCGACGCGCAACGAACTGCTCAGGGTCTTCGAAAAACTGCCCACGTAGACCACGTCGGCATCCAGCGCCGCCAGCCGCGTCCGCGCCGAGTTCTGGAAGTCTCCATAGGCATCGTCTTCGATCACCAGCACGGCGTGTTGCTTCGTCAGTTGCAGCAACCGTTGGGCCACGGCCGGCGCCAGGCTGCTGCCGGTCGGGTTGTGGCAGGCACTGTTGACGAACAGCGCACTGGGCCGGTGTGTCGCCAACAAGTCTTGCAACACATCGACGTCCGGGCCCCGTGGGGTCCTGGGCAGTTCGATCATGTCGATCTTGTGCAACCTGAGCAGGTCGAACAGGCTTGAATAGCCAGGACTCTCCACCACCACGCAGGCGCCTGGCTGCAGCAGTGTCCGCACGATCAGGTCCAGCCCATGGGTGGCCCCGGTGGTGGTCAGGATCAGGTCTTTATCGGCCTCGATATTGAATTGCTTCAGGCGCCTGGACAGTTGCTCACGCAGGGCGGTCAGCCCCAGCGGCGTGCTGTAGTTGAACAACCCCGCCATATCGGTGCGGGTAACCTGCCGGATCGCATAACCCAGGTCATCGCTTTCACGCCAGCTCTCGGGCAACCCGCCACACCCCAGCTTCAACGCCCATTGCGGGGGATCACCGTCCTCGGCGAGCGCGTCTTGCCGCCGATTCGGGTCGATGCACGCGTGCCCGGATGCGGGGGGTGGTGCGACAAAAAAGCTGGAGCCATGCCGGGACGCCAACAGGCCTTGGGCAACCAGGCGTTCACACGCTTCATTGACGCTGGACTGGCTGAGCAGGTTCTGCCGCGCCAGTTGGCGCACGGACGGCAGGCGAGTCCCCGGTTGCACCGCATCCTGTCGGATCCAGCCGGTCAGCGCGTCGACGATTTGCTGCACGACAGGCACCAAGGCCTGCCGGTCGATTCTCAACTCCATGAGTAACCAAGCTCCTAAGCGTTTGTTTTAATTTCCGGAAACAGTTAAGCACAGGCCACCCGCGAACGATGTACGACAACGTCGCCAAAACCGCCGATTCTCACCCTTTGAAACACATTGATAGGCCGCTCCGCGGATTTTTCGCCGCCCAAAGAAAAAGCCCGCAACCAGTGCGGGCTTCGTCCTACAAACTCAGGAAAAATGTCCTCAGAACGCCGTGACCCCGCCGTCCACCGCCAGGGAATGGCCGGTGGTGAACGCCGCGCCGTCGCTGCACAAATAGAGCACGGCGCTGGCGATTTCCTCGACCTTGCCGATGCGCCCCACCGGGTGCATCGCATTGGCGAACTCGCCTTTTTTCGGGTCCGCCTCATAGGCACGACGGAACATGTCGGTGTCGATCACCGCCGGACAGACCGCATTCACGCGGATCTTCTTCTTGGCGTATTCGATGGCGGCCGATTTGGTCAGGCCGATCACCGCATGCTTGGAAGCGGCGTAGATGCTCATCTTCGGCGCAGCGCCCAGGCCGGCCACCGAGGCCGTGTTGACGATGGCACCGCCGCCCTGGGCCAGCAGCAAGGGCAACTGGTACTTCATGCACAACCAGACGCCCTTCACATTGACGCCCATGATCGCGTCGAACTCGTCGAGGGTTCCGTCGGCCAACTTGCCCTTCTCGATCTCGATCCCGGCGTTGTTGAAGGCGTAGTCGAGGCGCCCGTAGGTCTTGATCACCTCGTCCATCAACTGCTGCACATCGCTTTCCAGCGTCACGTTGCAGCGCACGAACACCGCTTCGCCGCCCGCATCACGAATCGACTGCACCGTGCCCTCGCCGCCCGCCACGTCCAGGTCGGCCACGACCACTTTCAGGCCCTCTGCCGCGAACGCCTGGGCCGTGGCGCGGCCAATGCCTGCGGCGGCGCCGGTTACCACGGCGACCTGTCCGGAAAACGTCATGCTCATTGTCAATTCCTCGAAGAATGCGGGGTCGCGCCAGTGTAGCCACAGCCTGGCGTAGCGCGGCAGCACTATCCAGATGCCGGTTGGGCATTCATGGGCGTCAGTGATAACGGCCCTGGAGGCACTATCACTGGGTTGGATCGAAGTGCATTCGCTGAGACTGCGAACCTTGCGGCAAACGCCTCGAAGGTCTATCAACAAGTCTTCATTCATCTTGAGTGCCAACCATGACTGCCCAGACCAATCGCCAGTTCCTGCTCGCCAAACGCCCGGTAGGCGCCGCGACCCGCGAGACATTCACCTATCAGCAAGTGCCGGTGGGCGAGCCGGCGGCCGGCCAGATCCTGGTGAAGAACGAATACCTGTCCCTGGACCCGGCCATGCGCGGCTGGATGAACGAGGGCAAGTCCTACATTCCACCGGTCGGCCTCGGTGAAGTGATGCGGGCGCTGGGTGTCGGCCAAGTGATTGCCTCGAACAACCCGGGGTTCGCGGTCGGAGACTACGTCAACGGTGCCCTGGGCGTGCAGGATTATTTCCTCGGCGAGCCAAGGGGTTTCTACAAAGTCGATCCGAAACTGGCACCGCTGCCACGTTATTTGTCCGCCCTGGGCATGACCGGCATGACCGCCTATTTCGCCCTGCTGGACGTCGGCGCGCCCAAGGCCGGCGAGACCGTTGTGCTGTCGGGCGCCGCCGGTGCGGTGGGGAGCATCGCCGGGCAGATCGCCAAGCTCAAAGGCTGTCGCGTGGTGGGCATCGCCGGTGGCGCCGACAAATGCAAATTCCTGGTCGACGAATTGGGCTTCGACGGCGCCATCGACTACAAGAACGAAGACGTCCACGCCGGTCTCAAGCGCGAATGCCCCAAAGGCGTGGATGTGTATTTCGATAACGTCGGAGGCGACATCCTCGATGCGGTGCTCAGCCGCCTGAACCTCAAGGCCCGCGTGGTGATTTGCGGCGCCATCAGCCAGTACAACAACAAGGACGCAGTGAAGGGCCCCGCCAACTACCTGTCACTGCTGGTCAACCGGGCCCGCATGGAAGGTTTCGTGGTCATGGACTACGCCTCGCAGTTCGCCGCCGCCGGGCAGGAAATGGCCGGCTGGATGGCCAAGGGGCAGCTCAAGAGCAAGGAAGACATCGTTGAAGGACTGGAGACCTTCCCCGAGACGCTGACGAAACTGTTCAGCGGGGAGAACTTCGGGAAACTCGTACTCAAGGTCTGACACACATCAACTGTGGGAGCTGGCTCTCAAGGCCTACACAAAACAACTGTGGGAGCGAGCTTGCTCGCGATGGGGCCCTGTCAGTCAACATTGATATTGACTGACATACCGCTATCGCGAGCAAGCTCGCTCCCACAGGTTCACTCCCACATCAAGGGGTTCTCAGTGTGTGATCAGGCCAGTTCGGCCACGACCGCCGCCAGCGCCTGGGCCGGATCGGCGGCCTGGCTGATCGGGCGGCCGATCACCAGGTAATCGGAGCCGGCATCCAGCGCCTGGCGCGGGGTCAGGATACGACGCTGGTCGTCCTGGGCGCTGCCCGCCGGACGAATCCCCGGGGTCACCAGTTGCAACGACGGGTGGGCCGCTTTCAGGGCGCCGGCTTCCAGGGCCGAACAGACCAGACCGTCCAGGCCGGCCTTCTGCGCCAGCGCCGCCAACCGCAGCACCTGCTCCTGGGGCTCGATGTCCAGGCCGATCCCGGCCAGGTCCTCGCGCTCCATGCTGGTCAGCACGGTCACGCCGATCAGCAACGGTTTCGGGCCGCTGCGCTGATCCAGCACTTCACGGCAGGCCGCCATCATGCGCAGGCCACCGGAGCAGTGCACGTTGACCATCCACACGCCCATCTCCGCAGCCGCCTTGACCGCCATGGCGGTGGTGTTGGGAATGTCGTGGAATTTCAGGTCCAGGAACACTTCGAAACCCTTGTCACGCAGGGTCCCGACAATTTCCGAAGCGCAACTGGTGAACAGTTCCTTGCCGACTTTGACCCGGCAAAGCTTGGGGTCCAACTGGTCGGCCAGCTTCAGGGCGGCGTCACGGGTGGGAAAATCCAGGGCGACGATAATGGGCGTCTGGCAGGCGGACATGAGCGGGCTCTCAGGCAAGTCGAAATCGGCGCGCATTGTAGCGGAACGAGCGCCCGTGCGGGACCCGATGATCGGTAAATCTCATCGCCCCCCAGCAGCATGGACGATAGCGGCCTTTGTGTCGAAGCCGATACATTCATGACATGCGCACAACACGCCGGCACGCTACCGTCCGCCGCCGCAACCCGCCCTTTCAGCGCTTCACGCCTCGCGGCCCGACGCCTATGCTGAAGCCCCAACCTCGCCGCCTTCTTTACGGTTGGCAGCCTACCTGGCAGATGATGCATCCATGCGGAACACCCCTGTTGCAAATTCTGAGGATCAAAAAGTGCCCGACGACGACAAGCGCTGGAGCACCCGTGCGCTGATCGTCGATGACGACGTGCCAATCCGCGAGCTGCTGATCGATTACCTGGCCCGTTTCAGCATACGGGCCAGCGGCGTGACCGATGGCGCGGCCATGCGCCAGGCGATGCAGGCCGAGCACTTCGACGTGGTCGTGCTCGACCTGATGCTGCCGGGTGAAGACGGTTTGCAGTTGTGTCGCTGGTTGCGCGCCGAATCGGACATCCCGATCCTGATGCTCACCGCCCGCTGCGAGCCCACCGACCGCATCATCGGCCTGGAGCTGGGCGCCGATGACTACATGGCCAAGCCGTTCGAACCCAGGGAACTGGTGGCGCGGATCCAGACCATCCTGCGCCGGGTGCGTGACGACCGCACCGAGCAACGGGCCAATATCCGCTTCGACAACTGGCGGCTCAACAGCGTGCTGCGCCAACTGATCTCGGCCGACGGGCTGGTGGTGCCGCTGTCCAATGCCGAGTTTCGCCTGTTGTGGGTCTTCATCGAACGCCCTCGGCGGGTGCTCAGCCGCGAACAGTTGCTGGACGCGGCTCGCGGTCGCTCCATCGAAGCGTTCGACCGCAGCATCGACCTGCTGGTCTCGCGCCTGCGCCAGAAGCTGGGCGACGATCCCAAGGCCCCACAACTGATCAAGACCGTACGCGGTGAAGGCTACTTGTTCGACGCCCGGGACATCGGTTGATGCGACTGCGCCTGGACTCCCTGTTCGGTCGCCTGTTCGGCGTGCTGCTGCTGGCGATTGTCCTGGCGCATCTGTTGGCGTTTGCCTGGTTTTTCCATTACGACCAGCCGCCACCCGGGCCACCGCCTGGAATGAGCCAACAAGGCGAAGGTCCCCCGCGCTTCGGCCCGCCCCCCAACCGTCGTCCGCGCCCCTGGTTCGGCGGCCCGGTGGTGCCACTGACCTTTCAATTCGTGTTCCTGATCATCGCAGCCTGGTACGGCGCCAAACTCCTGACCCGACCGATCCAACGCTTGAGCGATGCCGCCGAGCGCTTGAGCGAAAACCTCGACAGCCCGCCGCTGGATGAAAACGGCCCCCGTGAGGCGCGGCAAGCGGCCCACACGTTCAACCTGATGCAGCAACGGATCCGCGAGCAGGTGCAACAGCGTTCGCGCATGCTCGGCGCGGTGTCCCATGACCTGCGCACGCCGCTCTCGCGGCTCAAGCTGCGCCTGGAGCAGATCGACGACGCCAAGCTGCAAGGCCAGATGCGCCAGGACCTGGACGACATGATCGGTATGCTCGATGCCACCCTGACCTACTTGCACGAACAGCGCACCAGCGAAGCGCTGCAATGGATGGACGTGCAGGCTCTGGTGGAATCATTGAGCGAAAACGCCCAGGACCAGGGTGCCGATGTGCAGGTCAGCGGCGCCTGCGCCCCACTGCAGGTGCAGCCCATGGCGCTGCGTTCGTGCCTCAACAACCTCATCGACAACGCCTTGCGCTACGCCGGCCATGCCTTGATTGCCCTGCAAGACCAGCAACACCAGGTACTGATCCGGGTCATCGACCACGGCCCCGGTATTGCGGCGGACAAGCGCGAGGCGGTGTTCGAGCCCTTTTTCCGCCTGGAAGGCTCGCGCAACCGCAACTCCGGCGGTGTCGGCCTGGGCATGACCATCGCCCGGGAAGCCACCGAACGCCTGGGTGGGCAGTTGAGCCTGGAAGAAACGCCGGGGGGTGGGTTGACGGCGGTGATCAGCCTGCCCCGCCTCTGAATCCTCTTATTTCCCCTGTGGGAGCGAGCGTTGATCTGGAGGCTTTCTCACCCACACACCTGGCCCTTCGGGAGCCAGGTTCGCGGTTGATTGGTCGAGGATAACCCTGTGGCGAGGGAGCTTGGTTATCGCGCCTGGCTTTTGCTCCAGTCCGTCAACAGGCTGTACGCCACCGCCAACAGGGTCGGGCCGATGAACAGGCCGATAAAACCGAAGGCGATCAACCCGCCGAACACCCCCAGCAACACAATGACCAGGGGCAGGTTCCCGCCACGGCTGATCAGGTACGGTTTGAGCACGTTGTCCACGCCACTGATGATGAACGTGCCCCAGATGCCGAGGAACACCGCCATCCCGTATTCCCCCTTCCACACCAGCCATGCCGTGGCGGGGATCCAGACCAGGGGTGGCCCCATGGGGATCAGGCTCAGCAGGAACGTGACGATCCCCAGTACCAGCGCCCCCGGCACCCCGGCGATCAGGAAGCCGATCAGCGCCAGCACGGCCTGGGCCGCCGCGGTGCCGATCACGCCGTTGACCACCCGTTGCACCGTACCGGCCACCAGTTCGATGTAGTAGCCGGCACGGTCGCCGATCAGGCGCTCCAGCAACCCGTGGACGAACGCCGCCAGGCGCGGGCCGTCGCGATAGAAAAAGAACACGAACACGATGCTCAGGGTCAGTTCGAGGATGCCGCCGCCGATCTGCGCACTGCGTGCCAACAGCCAGTTGCCGACCTGCCCCAGGTACGGCTTGACGGACACCATCATGGCCGCGCCCTGCTGGTCGATGCTGTTCCAGATGCCCACCAGTCGCCCGCCCACCAAGGGGATCGAGGCAAGCCAGTCAGGGGCTTCGGGCAAGCCATCGACTTGCACGTCCCTGATGAATGCGGTGGCGTCGCGCACATGGTCGGCCAGGTTGAAGCCCAGCCACACCAGCGGCACCGCCACCAACAGCATCCAGCCCACCGTCAGCAACGCCGCCGCCAGGGATTCGCGGCCATTGACCCAGCGGGTCAGCAGGCGCATCAGCGGCCAACTGGCGAATGCCAGCACCGCGCCCCAGAACAGCGCCGACCAGAACGGTGCCATGACCCAGAGGCTTGCGCCGAACAACACCAGGAGCAGGATCTGCACCAACAGCCGATCGTTATTGAGCATGTAGGGTCTCGAAAAAATGAACAGGACCGGGGCACGGCTGTGAAACCACTGCCCCGAGACAGCTTAGCGCAGCAGCTCCAGGTGCAATCCCGCCGCCTCGCCGCTGGCGGCCTCCATGCGCGCCGCACGGACGCCCTGGCCCGACAGTGCCTCAAGCCAGTCCTCGGCCCGGGGACCGGCGATACTGACCCGCAGGCCCGTGTCCAGGTTCAGCGCCCGGGACAACAGGCGCAACCAGGTGTCGTTCGGCTCACCGGCAAGACGCGGCAAGTCCAGGACCCCGGTGTCCTTGAGCTGGCGCAACAGGGTGGCCGAGGTCGGCAGCAAGTCCCCTAGCGCAGCATTCGCCTCGAACTGCTCGACATGCAGGTAGGCCTTGCGATTACCACGGGTGATGGCATACAGCGCAATCAGCGTATTGTCCGCGGGCGGCGCCAGGCGCAGCAGCAGGAAGGCCTGGCCGTTGTCGGCGCCATAGAGCTTGGCATTGCCGAAGACGTCGTTGGCCCACAGGCTGCTTTCGCCGCAATCGCGGGCCTGGCACCAGAACAACAGCTCGGCACCCTGTTTCTGCAACGCTTCGCGAGCCGCGGTGAAGGCCTGGGTGGCGGAATGTTCCGGCGGCAGTTCATAGGTAACCGACGTGACATTTCCACGGGCATCGACCTGGCCGTCAAAGCGCAACTGGCCGCTGATCTTGCGGATCGAGCCCATGGGATAGACACGTTCCAGGTCGCTGGTCTGCCGGTAATCGACGATCTGTGCATCGGGCATGCGCGGCACGCGCTCCAGGTCGCGACTGCCTGGCACATCGACGGCGAACGACGCCGGGCTGAAGCAGACCAGCCCCAGCAGGACGAGTGAGTGAGCGGATAATTTCATCGGATCGGCTTGGCCTGGGACGCGTGGACGCAACGAGCGTCGTCAATGCAC
The DNA here is from genome assembly GCF_059579345.1 of Pseudomonas sp. FSO-7. NCBI lineage: Bacteria > Pseudomonadati > Pseudomonadota > Gammaproteobacteria > Pseudomonadales > Pseudomonadaceae > Pseudomonas > Pseudomonas sp. FSO-7. Next base: position 4,773,712 of record NZ_CM184193.1, read on the forward strand.
CGCGAGGCTGGCAAACAGAGGTCTGTCATGGTTGTCTCCCTTTCAACCCGCTCAGCCTCGGCAGTTGCCCGGCGCAAGTCAAGGAACAGTGAAGAACCGATTGAAACAGTCTGCTACAAGCCCGGCACCGACCTCGTCGTTAAGATGCAGATGATGGCCGCCGGGCAACTGCTCATGACTGAAGGGTAGACGCTCCAGCAGTTCCGGGTGCTGGGCAAGCATGCCGTCGGCTGCGACCACCAGATGCGCCGGACAAGCGACCCGAGCGACGAACGCCATGGCCTGCTCCTCGGTCAGGCGCAGGGGCGATGGCAGGGTCAGGCGGTTGTCGGTGCGCCAGGTATAGCCCCCGGGCACCGGCATCAGGCCGCGCTGGGCCAGCAGCTCGGCGGCCTCGCGGCTGACCGCCACCAGCCCCTTCATGCGCGCTTCAATGGCCCGGTCGAGGGTTTTGTAGACTGGCTTGCGTTTTTGCTGCAGATCCAACTGGGCTTGCAGGGCCATGCCCATGCGTTCGGCCGCGTTATCGCCTTTGGCTGTAGGAGGAATCACCCCGTCGATCAACCCCAGGTGCGTCACCCGTTCCGGCAAGGAACCGGCCAGCACCAACGAGACAATGGCGCCCATGGAATGCCCCAGCAGGGCGAAGCGCTTCAAGCCCAGTTGTTCGGCCACTTGCAGCACATCATGGGCGTAGTCCCACAAGGCATAGCCGGCACCGGGTGGCCGATGCCCGGAATGACCGTGACCGGCCATGTCCAGGGCGATCACCCGCAAGCCCTCGAGCCTGGGCGCCAGGCGGGCGAAGCTGTTGGCGTTGTCCAACCAACCGTGCAGGGCAATCACCGGCAACCCGTCTTCCGGGCCGAACAAATGCGCCGCCAGTTCGATGTGAGGCAGACTCAGGCGGACCTCCTCGACCACACTCATGCGCTGCGCCCTTCCCAACGCTGGAACAGGTTCTTGAGCAGGTTGGCCGTGTCTTGTGGACGTTCGAGGGGAAACATGTGGCCGCCGGGCATGCTCAGGGATTCGCCATGGAGCATGCGCCCCACCGAACGAGTGTGATGCCGCATCACCACGCGACTCTGCCGGCCGCGCACCACGGCCAACGGCACCTTGAGCTTACGGGGCCGACCTGGGCTGGTGTGCGGCACGCCGCGATAGATGCTGATTTCCGTGGCCGGGTCAAAGCGCAGCCGCAACCGATCGCCGACTTGCTGCAGGCCGTGTTGCAGGTAGGCGTCGAAGCAATCCGGATCAAAACCGCGGAACAGTGTCTTGCCGGCAAAGTACTGCCGGGCGGACTCCAGGTCAGCGAACTCCTCACGCCGCCCCAGGGTCCGGCCCGCCGGGGTCAGTCGATCGATGAACCCCAGGCGCTTGGCAGCCAGGATCACCCACTGGTCGGTACGGGTCAGCACCGGCGAATCGAGCATGACCACGCCGCGATACAACTGGGGGCAGCGCAACGCCGCGTGCAGATGCAGCACGCCGCCCAGGGAATGGCCAACGCCCCACACCGGCGCTGGTTGCTGCTCCAGGTGATGGATCAGTTCGTCCACCAGGTTGTGCCAGTTATCGTCCACCGGGAAACGCGGATCGTGGCCGTGCAGTTCCAGGTGCGCGACCTGGTACTGCGGCGCCAATGCGGCAAACAGCTTGCCGTAGGTGGCCGAGGGAAAACCATTGGCGTGGGCGAAAAAAATCTGTTGCGACATGACAGCCGATCCATTGGGGAACTGCGGCTGATTGTCCGCAGAACCCGACGGCGCGGCAATGACCGTAACTGACAGGAATGATGACAGTCGGGCTTGGGCTATGGGGTTTGTGTGAGCGATGTAAACCCGTGGCGAGGGAGCTTGCTCCCTCGCCACAAGAGCTGCCCATCAATCAAAAAAACGGATTTCAACGCGCCGGCGGCTGCTCGCCCAACGGCACCACTGCCATGGTCAAGCGCGACACGCAGTTGACCTTGCCTTCATCATTGACCAGGCGGATGTCCCAGACCTGGGTGGTGCGACCCAGGTGGACCATCCGGGCCGTGGCGGTCACCCGTCCACTGCGCACGCCGCGCAGGTGGTTGGCGTTGATTTCCAGGCCCACGCAATAGAATTTGGTGGGGTCCACACAGAGATAGGCGGCCATGGAGCCGACCGTTTCGGCCAGCACCACCGAAGCACCGCCATGCAGCAGGCCGAATGGCTGGTGGGTGCGCTGGTCGACCACCATGCTGGCGGTCAGGGAGTCGTCATCGAAGGACTCGAACCGAATATCCAGCACTTCGCTGATGGTGTTTTTACCGGCGTCGTTCAGTTTCTTGATGTCGGGGGTGGTGCGCCACAGACTCATCGTTGCCTTCCTGTGTGGTTGTTGTTTTTACCCGCTTCTGCAACCGCCCCGTTCAGGGGTGCCTGATGCCCTTGAGCGTCATCGCCCCGGCCAGCGGCATGTCGCCTTCCAGCTCGGCCAGGCCGGCGGTTTGCACTTGCTCGGGTTGTTGCAGATGGCCGTGCTGCAACAAGCCCAGCAGGCTGCCCACCAAGGGGTTGTGGCTGACCAGCAGCACATCGTCCTGGTCCTCCAGGTGCCTCAGCACCTCCGTCGGCCGGGTCTCCGGCGTGAGCCAATTAACCGTGATCAATTCAGGTTCGAAACCCAGCGCTTCGCGCACCAGTTGCGCGGTCTGCTGGGCACGCACATAAGGACTGGCGTAGATGGCCCGCAACGGCTCGCCCATCAACCGACCGGCGCTGAGCAACACCTCCTCGCGGCCGTGCACCGTCAAGACCCGTTCCGGGTCGGGACGGACACCATGGGGCTCTGCCTCACCGTGACGCAATACCCACAGTTTCATAGCTTCGGCTCCTCGTCCCGGACGGGATGCGGCGCCGGCGCCACGGCATGTGGCGCTTCGCCTTCCGGCGTGCGTGGGGTCGGCCAGTCGGCGAACGGCCACGGCTTCTGATCGCTGTGGAAGGTGCCGAAGCGACCGATCTGGGCCAGGAACTGGCTCAGGCTATCGCCGAAATTCATCAGGCTGGCGCTGGGCGCGCCGTAAATCAGCCGATAAATCAATTGCACCAGCACCACGGCGCCAAGGATGAATTGCGCCACCTGCCAGACCAGCAGATAGACCACCATCCACAGCACACGCAGCAGGATGGATTCGTATTGGGGTTGCCCTTGCGGATCGTTCATGGCTCGCTCCTGCTTGCGGTCAATAGCGGTTCAGTTGAAACCGCTGGTGGAAATGAAATCGACGTCGGTCTTCGGTTCGCCGCGCATCAACAGCTCGATCACCTGCTCAAGCGTGCGCCCTTCGAACAGAATCGCGTGCAGCCCGGCGACCAGCGGCATGTACACCCCCGCCTCCTGGGACTTGGCCTTGAGCACCTTGAGGGTGTTGACCCCTTCGGCCACTTCACCCAGGCGCGACACGGCCTCGTCAAGGCTCAAGCCCTGGCCGAGGGCAAAACCGACCTGGTAGTTGCGGCTCTTGGGTGAGGAGCAGGTAACGATCAGGTCGCCCACCCCGGCCAATCCCAGGAAGGTCATCGGATTGGCGCCCTGGCTGACGGCGAAGCGGGTCATTTCCGCCAGCGCGCGGGTGATCAGCATGCTCTTGGTGTTCTCGCCCATGCCCAGTGCCACCGCCATGCCGGCGATGATGGCATAGACGTTCTTCAGCGCCCCGCCCAGTTCCACCCCGAAACGGTCGGCGCTGGCGTAGACCCGAAAGGTGCGGCCATGGAGCGCGGCCTGGACCCGTCGGCACAGGTCCTCATCCTCACTGGCGACCACCGTGGCGGTCAGCGCGTGCTCGGCGATTTCCCGCGCCAGGTTCGGCCCGGAAATCACGCCGATCCGCGCCTTGGGTGCGATTTCCTCGAGAATCTCGCTCATCAGCTTGAAAGTCTGGGCTTCGATGCCCTTGGTCAGGCTCACCAGCAGCTTGCCGCTCAAGCGTTCGGCATGGGGCGCCAATACCGAACGCAAGGCGCTGGACGGCAAGGCGACGAAGAACAGGTCGCTGCCCTCCAGGGTGGCCTGCAAGTCAGTCACCGGCACCACTTCCGGGCGGATCTTGATGCCCTTGAGGTAACGCGGGTTCTCGCGGTTGATCCGGATGGCCTCGGCCTGTTCCGGGTCACGCATCCACTGGCGCACCGGGTGACCATTCTCGGCCAGCAGGTTAGCCACGGCGGTACCGAAACTCCCCCCCCCCAGGACCGCAATCGGGCGCTGTTCAGTCATATGCAATCCGTTCATCCATACCAAGTGGCAATGCGGGGCATTATACGGAGCGGCCGGATGGCGACCAGCCCCGGCAACAATTACCGCCAGCTGTAGGAAGCTGACCACCAATTCCTAGGAAAATGCTGTCAACGTGAATGGAAAAGTCGTCCAGCTCAGTTAACATGCCGATCATTCTTACATTCTCATAGGCTGTGCCGTGTCCATTGGCCCTTCCCGTTCAGGTTCGTCCCTGCTATTGGCACTGATCATCAGCCCGCCAGTGTTGGCCGACGACTTGTTCGTGGACAGCCAGCCCCTGCCCCAGGTATTGACCGCCACGCGCCTGAAGCAATCGCCGGCGGCGGTGCCGGGCAGCATGACCGTACTCGACAGCGAGCTGATCAAGGCCAGCGGCGCCCGGGACATCAGCGAACTGCTGCGCCTGGTGCCGGGCATGATGGTCGGCAACATCACCGGCAACCAGGCCGCCGTGAACTACCACGGCACCAACGCCAGCGAAGCCCGGCGCATGCAAGTACTGATCGATGGCCGCTCGGTGTACCGCGCCGGCCTGGCCACGGTGGACTGGAGCGATATTCCGGTGGCCATGGAGGACATCGAGCGGATCGAAGTCTTCCGCGGCCCCAACACCGTCAGTTATGGCGCCAACGCGTTGATGGCGGTGGTCAACATCATCACCGGCGCCCCGGCCGACAGCCACGGCACACGACTGAAAATCACCCGAGGCCAGCGTGGCATCAACGACTGGTACGCCAGCCAGGGCAGTGGCTGGGACGGCGGCGACCTGCGACTGTCGCTGTCCGGCCAGGAAGACGATGGCTTTGACAGCGACCGCAACGGCGCCGACTACCGCGACAGTCGCCGCCTGAACCGCTTCAACCTGTCCGTCAGCCAGACCCTGGACGAACGGCAGAGCATCGACTGGCAATTGAACGCCAAGGAAGGGACCAACCAGCGGCCTTATACCTACCATCCCGTGTTTGCCGGGATTACCGCCGCTGGGGATAACTCTGACGTCATCGCCAAGGACTACGCCGGCTCACTGCGCTGGAACCTGGACCTGGACCCCGATCACAGCCTTTATGTACAGGGCTCGATCCAGCACTGGGATCGCCAGCAGGCCTGGCGCGCCTGTGACGCCGAGGTGTCCTTCAGCCCGCAACTGACCGACCTGTGGCAGCTCAACCCCAACTATGCCGAGAAGCTGGCGCGCAATATCCCCAGCTACACCAGCACCGGCGCGCCACCCGGCACGCCCCAGGAACAGGCGTTGGCCAATCAGGTGCTCGACCAGTGGCGCAACGGCGCCTCGCAAACCCTGTGCGGCGATATCGACCAGAGCGCCCGGGAGTCGCGCTACGACCTGGAGATCCAGGACACCCTGAGCCTGTCCGACAGCCTGCGACTGGTCACCGGGGCCAACTATCGCTACGACCGGGCCGACTCGGAGACGTACTTCAACGGCACCCTGGACGACACCACCTGGCGCCTGTTCGGCCAGCTCGAATGGCGGGCCACCGAGCATTGGCTGGTGCAGGGCGGCGCGATGTTCGAAGACACCCGCCTGACCGGTAGCTCGCTGACCCCGCGGATCGCGGTCAACTACCTGATCACCCCGCGCCACGGCCTGCGGGCGGTGTATTCCGAAGCGGTGCGCTCCCCAGACATGTTCGAGAACAACGTCAACTGGAGCTATCAGGTCACCAACCTGCAACCCGCCGCCTTCGGCCAGAACAGTGCCCGTTACTTCGTCCGGACCCGCGGCCCGGGCAACCTGGAACAAGAACACATGCGCTCCCGGGAACTGGGCTACAACGGTTACTTCGTGGACCTGGGCCTGGCCGTCGACGTGAAGCTGTTCCATGACGAAATCACCGGCATGATCAGCGAGCCGCTGCGCAACAATCAGTACATCGCCAGCAACGCCAACGAGTCACAGTTCTCCGGAGTCGAGACCCAGTTCGACTGGCGCATGACCAGCGCCGACCGCCTGCGCCTGACCTATGCCTATGTCGACGCCCAGGCCAGCAACCCCCTCGACGAACAACTGACCGCCCGCAACAGCGGTTCGGCCGGCTGGCTACGTGACTGGGGCCAAGGCTGGAACAGTGCGCTGTTCTATTACGCCGCCGACGATCTCAACGGCTATCGCTTCAAACGGGTGGACACCCGCATCGCCCGGCGCATTCCCCTGGGCAAGGCCAGCCTGGAACTGGCGGGCGTCCTGCAGCAGCGCCTGGACAACCAGCCCATGACCTTTGTCGACAACCGCTACGACGCCCGTCATGTCGTGTACTTCAGCGCGGAGTTGTCGTTCTAGATGTCCCGGCACTCCCCCCGCAAGACGCCATTTCATGGCCGCCTGACGCTGGCCCTGTGCCTGGTGTTTGTCGGGTGGCTGGCAACCCTCCAAGCCCGGGCCGCCGACATCCTGTTGACCGGCGCCGAGGACAGCCCCGGCGTGCAGTCCTTCACCCAGGCCCTAAGCACCCTGCGCCCCGAAGACAACGTGCGGTTTACGCCGCTGGCCAACCTGCCGGCGCCGGACAAGTTGCCGGACAATGTCCGCCTGGTCCTGCTTGACCTGCCGAGTCTGGATTGGCGCCTGCAAGACGCCCGGGGACCGGCCACCCTGGTCCTGCGCATCAGCCGCCAGCAAGCCCGCGACCGCCTGGGCGACGTCACGCCCGCGCACCTGAGCCTGCTGTGGAGCGACCCGCCGATGGCGCGGCAATTGCGGCTGATCCGCACCATCCTGCCGCAAGTGCGACGGGTCGGCGTGCTGTACGACGCCCACAGTGAATTCCTGCTCAAGGACATCCGCCAGGCCGCGGCACCGCTGGGCCTGGTGATCGTCGGCGAACGCTGGGACGACACCAACGACAGTCGCCCCCTGCAAAATCTGCTGGGCCAGAGCGACGTGCTGCTGGGCCTCGATGACCCCGACTTGTACAACCCCAAGACCGTGAAGAACCTCTTGCTCAGCAGCTATGCCCGGCAACGCGCCTTGATCGGGCCCAGTGCCGCATTCGTCAAGGCCGGCAGCCTGGCCAGCACCTACAGCGACCAGCAGGACTGGCTGGCGATTCTCGACGACCTGCTCGACCGCCCCGCCACGACTTGGCCGCGCACGCTGTACCCGGACCGCTTCAAAGTCCTGGGCAACCGGCAGGTTTCCCGCTCGCTGGGGATCGAACCGATTGACGCCGAATCCGTCGCGGTCACGTTGGCCGAAGGAGAACACCGCCCATGACCTTGCGTCGCCGTTGGGACATCAATACCCGCACCCAGCTCATCGCCCTCGGTCCGGCGTTGCTGTTGACCGTGCTGCTGATCAGTTTCTTTACCTTCGTGCGGATCCAGGACTTGCGCCAGGAGCTCAATCACACCGGGCAACTGATCGCCAACCAACTGGCCCCTGCCACGGAGTACGGGGTGATTTCGGGCAATAACGAAGTGCTGGAAAGCCTGCTCACCGCGACCCTGGCGACCCCGCATGTGCGCTTTCTGGAGATCCAGGACAGCACCGACAAGGTCCTGGTGTACGTCGAACAACCCGAGCAGGTCCACAGCCGCGCTCAGCAGATCGAAGTCTTCCAGGCCCCGGTGCGCCTGCAGCGCATCGCCCTGAACAACGATTTCCTGCAAGGCAACAGCACCGCCGCCGAGGCGTCCGGCGAAGATTACCTGGGCCGCGTGATCGTCGGCATGTCCAGCGACGCCTTCAGCCAGCGGCAGCAGGAGATCCTGTTAAAGGCCGCGATCCTGGCGCTGTTCGCTCTGCTGTTCACCTTCCTGGTGGCGCGCCGGCTGGCGACCAACCTGTCCCGACCGATCCGCGACATCGGCAACGCGGTCAAGGCCATCCAGCAAGGCGACTACAGCACCCCGCTGCCCGTCGTCGATGATGCCGAACTGGGAGCCTTGTCGCGGCACATCAACAACCTGGCCGACGGCCTGGAACAAGCCAGCCGTGAACAGCACCAGGCCATGGCCCAGTTGATCAAGACCCGCGAGGAAGCGGAAAAAGCCAACAGCGCCAAGTCCGAGTTCCTGGCGATGATGAGCCATGAATTGCGCACGCCCATGAACGGCGTACTGGGCATGCTGCAGCTGTTGGAAACCACCCGCATGACCGACGAACAGCACGAGTACACGGCGCTGGCGTCGGAATCCACCGAGCACCTGCTGAAGGTCATCAACGACATCCTCGACTTCTCGCGCATCGAACGCTCGGCCCTGGAACTGGAGCACATCCCATTCAACCTGGCCGAACTGGTGGGCAGTTGCGCGCAATCGTTCCAGCACAGCGCCGCGCAGCGCAAGCTGGGCCTGGACCTGCTGGTCCCGGACGACATGCAGGCCTTGCAAGTGCAGGGCGATCCGACGCGGATACGGCAGATCCTGGTGAACCTGATCGGCAACGCGCTGAAATTCACCGAGCAAGGCCGTGTCACCGTGCAATGCCAGTGGCAGGCCCTGGACCACGAACTGCTGTGGTTCACCTGCACGGTGCGCGACAGTGGCATCGGTATCCCCGCCGAGAGCCTGGAGCGCATGTTCGACGCCTTCCAGCAGGCCGATAATTCGATTTCCCGGCGCTACGGTGGCACCGGCCTGGGCCTGCCGATCGCCCGCACCCTGGCCGAACGCATGGGCGGGACGCTGCGAGCACAGAGCGAAGAAGGCCAGGGCTCGGTGTTCACTCTCGAGATCCCGCTGGCGCTGTCGCGCCAGACGCCACCGACCCTGGTGCCGCGCCTGCCCACCGGCAGCCGCGATGGCGAAGGCCGCAACGTGTTGCTGGTGGAAGACAATCCGGTCAACCAGACGGTGATCGAAGCCATGCTGCGCAGCCTGGGTTTCACCGTCAGCGTCGCCACCGATGGCGCCCAGGCCGTACGCAGCGCCGAAAGCCTGATTTTCGAAGCGATCCTCATGGATTGCCGATTGCCCATCATCGATGGCTACGAAGCCACGCGGCAGATCCGCCAGTTGCCGGGCTGCGACGAGGTGCCGATCATCGCCCTGACGGCCAACGCCTTGCAGGGTGATCGCGAAGCCTGCCTCGCGGCGGGCATGAACGATTACCTGGCCAAGCCGTTCAAAAGGAACGACCTGCAGCAGATTCTGCAGCGCTGGGTGAACTAGAACCGCTCACCGGACCATCTGTGACTGGCGTGAAAGGCGAAAGTGCGGCAGTCTTAGGCACCCGAACAAGCCTCGATTGGGGCTTGAATAAAAATTTCAGTGCACAGGTGTACATTCATTTCCCGTGTGCTGTGACTTTCACTACAACGCAATAGTCTATGAGTAGGCTGTCGATTCGAGGCATGAACGCTTCGATCGGCCGGGAAGATTTGCCCCACCCTGCCGCATGGGACTATTGAGGAGCTCGCATGACCAAACAAAACGCCTTTACCCGGGAAGATCTGCTGCGCTGCAGTCGCGGTGAGCTGTTCGGCCCAGGTAACGCGCAACTGCCCGCCCCGAACATGCTGATGGTGGATCGCATCACCCATATCAGCGAAGAGGGTGGCAAGTACGGCAAAGGTGAATTGGTCGCCGAACTGGATATCACTCCGGACCTGTGGTTCTTCGCCTGCCACTTCGAAGGTGATCCGGTGATGCCGGGCTGCCTGGGCCTGGACGCCATGTGGCAACTGGTCGGTTTCTTCCTCGGCTGGCAAGGCCTGCCGGGTCGCGGTCGTGCCCTGGGTTCGGGCGAAGTGAAGTTCTTTGGTCAGGTCCTGCCGACCGCCAAGAAAATCACCTATAACATTCATATCAAACGCGTCCTCAAGGGCAAGCTGAACATGGCCATTGCCGATGGTTCGGTTGCCGTGGACGGTCGCGAGATCTACACCGCCGAAGGCCTCCGGGTCGGCGTTTTCACCTCCACTGACAACTTCTAAGGGTTATCCGCATGCGCCGCGTCGTTATCACTGGTCTGGGCATCGTTTCGTGCCTGGGCAATGACAAAGAGACCGTCTCCGCTAACCTGCGTGCAAGTCGCCCTGGCATCCGGTTCAACCCGGAATATGCCGAAATGGGTCTGCGTAGCCAGGTTTCCGGCTCCATTGACCTCAATCTCGAAGAGCTGATCGATCGCAAGATCTACCGTTTCGTCGGCCATGCGGCGGCCTACGCCTACCTGGCCATGAAGGACGCCATCGCTGACTCCGGCCTGACCGAAGAGCAGGTTTCCAACCCGCGCACCGGCCTGATCGCCGGCTCCGGTGGCGCCTCCACCTTGAACCAGATGGAAGCGCTGGACATCCTGCGCGAAAAAGGCGTCAAGCGCGTTGGCCCATACCGCGTCACGCGGACCATGGGCAGCACCGTTTCGGCCTGCCTGGCCACGCCGTTCAAGATCAAAGGCCTGAACTACTCCATCTCCTCTGCCTGCGCCACCAGTGCTCACTGCATCGGCACCGCGGCCGAGCAGATCCAGATGGGCAAGCAGGACATCGTGTTCGCCGGCGGCGGTGAAGAAGAACATTGGAGCCAGTCGTTCCTGTTCGACGCCATGGGCGCCCTGTCCAGCAAGCGCAACGACACACCGGAAAAAGCTTCCCGCGCCTACGATGCCGACCGTGACGGTTTCGTCATCGCCGGCGGCGGCGGCATGGTCGTGGTCGAGGAGCTGGAACACGCCCTGGCCCGTGGTGCCAAAATCTACGCGGAAATCGTCGGCTACGGCGCCACTTCCGACGGCTACGACATGGTCGCACCCAGCGGTGAAGGCGCCGTACGTTGCATGCAGATGGCCATGTCCACCGTTGATGCACCGATCGACTACCTGAACACCCACGGCACCTCGACTCCGGTCGGCGACGTCGCGGAAATGAAAGGTGTGCGCGAAGTGTTCGGCGACAAGGCCCCCGCCATCAGCTCCACCAAGAGCCTGTCGGGTCACTCCCTGGGCGCCGCTGGCGTTCACGAAGCGATCTACTGCCTGCTGATGATGGAAGGCAACTTCATGGCCGGTTCGGCCAACATTGATGAGCTGGATCCGGAAGTGGCCGACCTGCCAATCCTGACCAAGACTCGCGAAGACGCCACCATCAACACCGTGATGAGCAACAGCTTCGGCTTCGGTGGCACCAACGCCACCTTGGTATTGAAGCGCTGGCAGGGCAAGTAAGCCCCGCCGCTAACGCCACACACAAAAACGCCCCGACTGGTTCGGGGCGTTTTTTTTGCCTGGCGAATATGCCTGGGTTCATTTGTGGGAGCGAGCCTGCTCGCGATAGCGGTATGTCAGTCGACTTTTCTGAGACTGTCCCACCGCCATCGCGAGCAGGCTCGCTCCCACAGTTTGATCTGTGGTGGATGGATTCAGCGCACGACAAACCGCTGCTGCGTCAGCAGCCGATCACCCTGGAACACCATGAACCGCCACTCCCCCGGCACCACTTCGTGGCTTTCGGTGAATTCGTAGGCCATGACATCCTGAGGCGCGCCGGGCACCAGTTTCTGGATGACCTCGAACTTGTCGTGGCGCACGCCATCGGGGGTGCGGATACCGGGGGTGAAGTACAACAGGGTCAACGGCTGGTCGTCTGCGACCTTGCCCGCCAACTGATAACGCATGCCGAACTTGGTGCCCAGTTTCGCCGGGACGCTCTCGGTCTGGCGGATCTGTTCGTTGCTGCGCCGCAGGACCCGCTCGCCCGATTGCAGCTCGGCTTGCGGCCCTTCGAAGACGCCATATTCCACCGGGCCTTCGACACGAACTTCGGCCTGTGCCAGGCCGCAGGTCAACAACAGCGCGACCAGTGCGCTTGAACGGGTGGGGTGCATAGTGCGCTCCTTGATTGAGATGAGCGCGAGGGTATGACGCGGGCGTGACAGGCTGATGACAAAGCAATGTTGGCCATGCCATCAAGCGTCCGGGATAGGTTTTGCCTGTGGCGAGGGAGCTTGCTCCCGCTCGACTGCGCAGCAGTCGCCAGACGTTGGGGCTACTGCGTAGCCCAGCGGGAGCAAGCTCCCTCGCCACAAAGGCGGGCTTAGCGGGCCACTGAACGAGGCAATACCGAAAGGAAGTTATCCCGCGCCACCTTCCTCGCCACATCCTCAGGCAGCGCATCCAGGAACGGATCGAAGCTGCGTAATTCCTTACCGAGCTTGTTGAAACGCCCGACCACATCCGACCCCACCATGAAGCGCTCAGGAAATTGCTCCACCAGCTTTACCCACTCGTCCCGGGGCTTGCCCGCCTCGTCCAGCAAGTACGGCGTGAGCAGGCTCCAGGACAGGTCGATGTAGAGATTGGGATAGGCCTCGAGCATGCGGGTCAGGGTCGGCAGCAGAAAATCCAAGCGGGTCTGGTGGCGATGGATTTCCATGCTGGTGCCGGCGTGGGCCCAGATGAAGCGCGTGTGCGGGTGATTGCGTAACGGCTCCTCGATTTCCGCCAGGTACAGCGGATTTTTCTCACGCTTGGACGTGATGTTGGAATGCAGCATCACCGGCAGGTCGTTCTCGGCCGCCAAGTGATAGATCCGAGTCATGGCTTCGTTGTTGGCCCGCGGGGTATCGCCCGAGGTCAGCGCCGTCAGGTCGTCATGGCGGGTGAAGACTTCGCCGATGCCTTGCCACAATCCAGGATAGAGATCGAGCATGCGCTGGATATGGGCGGCGGAATTCTTGTCGTTGGGATTGAAGCCCGACAGGAAGGGATGGAAGTGCTGGCGTTGCTCCTCGGTCAGCTTGCTCACTGCCGCCGCAACAATCACGTCGGTGGCGCTGTACCAATAGGCATCCGCGTCGTCACCGGCGTAATAACGCGGGCGCTTGGGCTCGTCTTCATGCCATTTCTTGGCCACCGGCACACCGGAAATCATCACATGCTCAATGCGATTGTCCGCCATCGCCTGGAGCAGCTTGGGCATGCCGGCGGTTTCCTGAAAGAAATCGACGTAATGCAGGTGCGCATCGCTGTAGGCATATTCGCGGGCCATGGCGCCGCTACTCGAAACAACCAGCAGCCAGGCAAGGATCAAACGGGTCAAAGGCACGGGCAGTCTCCAGAAGCCATGAGCAACATAGACCCCCACCGTCCCGCTCGGGTTCAAGGCGCATCTGCCGCGTCTGCCGGCGGCGGGTTATGCTTCGCGCAACCGTTGTTCAACCTGGAAGACAACATGACCACTCCCCTGATCGTTCGCCCCCGCACCGAAGACGTCGAAGGCCAGCCGATCCTTCGCCCGCTGCCGTCCGCCAAATGCCGCAGCGTCGGGCCTTTCGTGTTTTTCGATCACATGCTGCAAACCACCTACCCGGCCGGCAAGGGCATGAACGTCCGCCAGCACCCGCATATCGGCCTGTCCACCCTCACCTACCTGTTCGAAGGCAAACTCCTGCACAAGGACAGCCTGGGTTCCGACCAGGTGGTGGACGCCGGGGATGTCAGCTGGATGACCGCCGGCAGCGCCATCGCCCATGTCGAGCGCACTCCCGAATCATTGCTCGGCAGCGCTTTCGTCATGCACGGGTTGCAAGTCTGGCTGGCCTCGCCCAAAACCCACGAACAAGGCCCGGGGCACTACAGTCATCATCCGGCACAGAGCCTGCCGGTCAGCGAGAACCTGGGGGTCAGCATCCGCATGATCGCCGGGTCGGGCTTTTGCCTGGAATCGCCGGTGCCGGTGCTCTCGCCTACGCTGTACGCCGAACTGCACCTGCAGACCGCGACGACGTTGTTGATCCCCACTGAGCATGAAGAACGGGCCCTGTACGTGCTGAGCGGCGAGGCACTATTGGATGGCGAGCCGGTAGAAGCCCATTCCCTGGTGATATTGCCGACTGGGGAAGAGATGACGCTGTTTGCCGACAGCGATTGCCATGCCGTGCTGTTCGGTGGCGCGCCACTGGATGGGCCGCGACGGATGAACTGGAATTTCGTCGCCAGCGACCCGGCCCGGATCGATGACGCCCGTCGGCGCTGGGCGGCTGGGGACTGGCCGACTGTGCCGGGGGAAAGCGAGCGGATCGAGTTACCCTAGATTCAGGGTTGTCTGTCAGGCAGTCATCGCGAGCAAGCTCGCTCCCACACGGGATCGATGCCATTCACAAATGCTGTGAACACCTCGGTCAAATGTGGGAGCGAGCTTGCTCGCGATGGCTGTGTATCAAACAACAGAGATCCAGCCCCTATCTCAGTCCTTGAACACCTCACCCAACAAATTATGCATCGACCGGAACGCCCGACCGGCGACCTTGGCGTCGTACATCATCTTGCCCGGCACATTGGCCTCAGGGTCGGTGAACGAGTGCACCGCTCCGCCATAGCTCAGCAGTTGCCAATCCACCCCGGCCGCGTTCATTTCATCTTCGAAAGCCGGTAGCTGCTCTTTCGGCACCAGCGGGTCGGAGGCGCCGTGCATGACCAACACCGCGCCCTTGATGTTCTGCGCATCGGCCGGGTTCGGTGTATCCAGGGTGCCATGGAATGAGATCGCAGCCTTCAGCGGTGCGCCGGTACGGGCCAGTTCCAGAGCGCAGCAGCCACCGAAGCAGAAACCGAACGTGGCGAGGTTCGACGCATCGACCTTTGCTTCGCCCTGGCTCTGCAGTTGTTCGAACGCAGCCTGCATGCGCTTGCGCAACAAGGCCCGGTCGTTCTTGAGAGGCATCATCGCCGCCCCCGCTTCATCGGCGTTGCTCGGGCGCACCGTCTGCCCATACAGGTCAGCAATCAACACCACGTAACCGTTGGCCGCCACCGACTTGGCGATCTCCTCGGCCCCCGCCCCGACACCCATCCAGTTCGGCGCCATCAGCAAACCCGGGCGCGGGCCCTGCTGGTTGATGTCGTAGGCCAGGCGGCCTTCATAACTTTGACCATCGATCTGATAGACCAGCGAACGAACCGTAACCTGACTCATGACGGACTCCTCTTGGTAAATGCCTGAAATGCGACTGTGGGAGCGAGCTTGCTCGCGATTCGGTCCAACCCTCAACGATGAGTTGACTGATCGACCGTCATCGCGAGCAAGCTCGCTCCCACAAGGGACTTTCCTGCGTCAGATTAAGCTGACAGTTCAACCAACAGCTTGTTCAGGCGACGCACATACGCCGCCGGATCCTTCAAGCTGTCGCCGGCCGCCAGGGCCGCCTGGTCGAACAGGATGTGCGACAGATCGCCGAAACGCTCTTCGCTCTGCTCGTTGTCGAGCTTTTCCACCAGCGGGTGGGCCGGGTTGAATTCGAAGATCGGCTTGGAGTCCGGGACTTTCTGGCCGCTGGCTTCGAGGATCTGGCGCATCTGCAGGCCCAGGTCCTGCTCACCGATGGCCAGGATCGCCGGGGAATCGGTCAGGCGGTGCGAGACACGCACTTCGCTGACGGCATCGCCCAGGGCCGTCTTGATCCGCTCGACCAGGCCTTCCTTGCTCTTGGCGACCTCTTCGGCGGCTTTCTTGTCTTCTTCCGAATCCAGGTTGCCGAGATCCAAGTCGCCACGGGCCACATCGACAAAGCTCTTGCCGTCGAACTCGTTGAGGTAGCTCATCAGCCACTCGTCGATGCGATCGGTCAGCAGCAGCACTTCGATGCCTTTCTTGCGGAAGACCTCCAGGTGCGGGCTGTTCTTGACCTGTGCATAGGTTTCACCGGTCAGGTAGTAGATCTTGTCCTGGCCTTCCTTGGCGCGGGCCAGGTAGTCGGCCAGGCCAACGATCTGCTCGCCATCGTCACCCTGGGTCGACGCAAAGCGCAGCAGGCCGGCGATTTTCTCTTTGTTGGCGAAGTCCTCGGCCGGACCTTCTTTCATCACCTGGCCGAAGTTCTTCCAGAAGCTCTTGTACTGCTCGGGCTCGTTCTTCGCCAGTTTCTCCAGCATGTCCAGCACGCGCTTGGTCAGTGCCGACTTCATGGAATCGATGATCGGATCTTTCTGCAGGATTTCCCGCGAAACGTTCAGCGACAAATCGTTGGAATCCACCACACCCTTGATGAAGCGCAGGTACAGCGGCAGGAACGATTCGGCCTGGTCCATCACGAACACACGCTGCACGTACAGCTTCAGGCCACGTGGCGCTTCGCGCTGGTACAGGTCGAACGGCGCACGGGCCGGCACGTACAACAGCGAGTTGTATTCCAGCTTGCCTTCGACCTTGTTATGGCTCCAGCTCAGCGGGTTCTCGTAGTCGTGGGCGATATGCTTGTAGAACTCCTGGTATTCCTCGTCTTTCACTTCGGTGCGTGGACGGGTCCACAGGGCACTGGCGCGGTTGACGGTCTCCCATTCCACTTCAGGCTTTTCTTCGCCTTCGGCAGCGGTGACTTCCTTCGGCAGCTCGATGGGCAGCGCGATATGGTCGGAGTACTTCTTGATGATGTTGCGCAGGCGCCAGCCATCGGCGAACTCGTCTTCGCCGGACTTGAGGTGCAGCACGATGCGGGTACCGCGATCAGCCTTGTCGACGGTGGCGACTTCAAATTCGCCCTCGCCCTTGGACGACCAGTGCACGCCTTCGCTCGCAGCGAGGCCGGCACGGCGGCTGAACACTTCGACCTGGTCGGCCACGATGAACGCGGAATAGAAACCGACGCCGAACTGACCGATCAGGTGGGAATCTTTCTTCTGATCGCCCGACAGGTTCTTCATGAAGTCGGCCGTGCCAGACTTGGCGATGGTGCCCAGGTGCGTGATCACCTCTTCGCGGCTCATGCCGATGCCGTTGTCTTCGAGGGTGACGGTTTTCGCGTCCTTGTCGAAGCTCACACGGATTTTCAGCTCAGCACCGCCTTCCAGCAGTTCAGGCTTGGAAAGGGCTTCGAAACGTAATTTGTCGACAGCGTCAGAGGCGTTCGAAATCAGCTCGCGAAGGAAAATTTCCTTATTCGAATACAGCGAGTGAATCATCAGGTGCAGCAGTTGCTTCACCTCGGTCTGGAAGCCCAGGGTTTCCTTTTGAGTTTCCACGCTCATGGTCATCAAACTCCAAGTGGATGGTGGTGTCCGCCTCGCTGAGATTGGCGGCGGGATGTCCTCAAGGTGGGGGCAACGGTGATGATTTCAAGGGCGATCGGTTTTTGAAGGCTCCTGGATCTTGAAATGCGCCCGGGCGGTGGCGATGGGTTCGGCCTCGACGTCTTGCCAGGCGGTGATCGCGACGTTGGCGACCCGCCGGCCCTGGCGCCAGACCTGACATTTGGCATAGGTGTCGCGAAACTGCCCGGTGCGCAGGTAATCGAGGGAAAAGTCGATGATCTTTGGCACCCCCGGCGTGCCGGTGGCGATCAACAGATGAACGGCAGCCGCCAGTTCCATGAAGCCGGCGATGACCCCGCCGTGGATGGCCGGCAGTAAAGGGTTACCAATGTTGTCCTTGTTGGCCGGCAGGCGAAACACCAAGGCGTCACCCTCGCGTGTGCAGTCGACGCCGATGAGTCGGGCATAGGGGATCGAGGCGAGCAGCAGCGCGTAGTCGCCCTGCTCGCAGGCGCGGCGCAGTTGTTCCTGGGTGGTATTGGTCATGGCTGGCCCACGGCGGTTATCGGAAGGGTCTTCCCCATGCCCCTGGCATGCTGGCCCAGGCGCATGAACGTGCCCACCACATGGGCGATGGGTTGCTCGGGGTCGTCCTGATAGGCGAAACCTCGGGTGAAGATCACGTCCGGGGTCACCCGATAGCATTGAGCGAAGCCGTAGACATCCTTGTGGGGCTCGGCGGCGTGCATGTAGTCGATGCGCAGGTCCAGGGTGGGACAGACCTCAAATTGCGGCAGCACACACAAGGTCGACATGCCGCACGCGCTGTCCATCAATGAGGTCAACGCGCCACCATGGATAATACCCGTCAGGGGATTGCCGACGATTTGCGGGCTGAACGGCAGGATTAACGTCAGCCCGTCACGACTGGCGCTGTGCAACTTCAAGCCCAGCACCTGGCAGTGCCGCAGGGCGGATAAAAAGCGCGTGGCACGCTCAAAAATGGGATCTTCAGCCATGTCCATCAATGCCCTTGTTTGTTTAGAGGCCTGGCAACAGGCGTGTTCGCTAAAGTTCCGCGACGGTGCAAAGTTATATATCTGTAGCAAAAGAGGAACTTAACCTGAGGGGGGTCGCTCAAAAGGCCAGTAGTTATTTCCATAAGGAGAAACACCCCATGCGTAAGACTTTTGCTATTGCCTTGATGTTGGCCGCCTCCCTCGGTCTCGCTGCCTGCGATAAAAAATCCGAGGACAAAGCTCAAGATGCCAACCAACACGCTGAGCAAGCTCAGCAAGACATGAACAAAGCACAGGATAAAGTGAACGACGCGGCGAAAGAAAACGCCGAAGCCGCCAAAGCTCAGGCTGAATCGAACGCAGCCGCTGCGAAGGAAGAAGCACCTGCTACCGCGCCTAAAACCAACTGATACGGTTTTAGTGAATCGGCATAGGGGACGGCCTTCATAGGCCGTTCCCCTGCCACACCACCCGGCATGCGGGTCCGCACCGGGCGGTTCGAGAGATTGAGGTCAGGAGAGACGCGGTAAACCCAAGCTGTCGAACCAGGCGATACTCAGCACACGGTTCAGCTCATACCGGCTGTTGCTCCACCAACGGCGAGCATTCCCCGCGATCTTCCTCGCGACTTCCACACTCGCCCCCAGTGCCCGCAACGCCCGGTAGGTCGTCGTTCCGCGCTTCCATTGCTTGAGCTGGATTGCTCGTAATCGGTGCCGTATCCATTCGTCCAGCTCGCGCCAGACGGCTGGGGTTTGCGACAGTCCGAAATAAGCTTTCCAACCCAGAATGTAAGGGCGCAGATCATCGACGATCTGCTGCAAACTACGGCCACATGAGCGTCGGGTGTGCCAGCGTATTCGCTGCTTGAACTGCTTTTGCGCTTTAAATGAGACGGCTCGCTTGGCTTCGCCCTGAGAGGCCCAGAAGGCGTATCCCAGAAACTTGCGACCGAACGCACTCGTCACCGCACTCTTGCTCTCGTTGACGCTCAAGTGCAGCTTTTCATACAGACACTTGAGCAAGGACATCACTCGCTGCCCGGCCTTCTGACTGCGAACGTACACATTCGCATCATCGGCATAGCGCACAAAACTATGACCTCGGCGTTCAAGCTCTCGATCCACTTCGTCCAGCAGCACGTTCGCCAGCAACGGCGACAGCGGGCCGCCTTGCGGCGTCCCCAGGCGGCTTTTCTCGACCACGCCATTGATCAGCGTTCCCGCATCCAGATACGCACGGATCAGGCGAATGACCGCCTGATCTGCTATCCGTTTGCGTAAGCGATCCATCAAGATGTCGTGGTCGACCCGGTCGAAGAACTTCTCCAGATCAACATCCACTACCACCTTGAGCCCCGCAGACACATGGCGCTGAGCCGCCAGGATGGCGTCCTGCGCACTGCGCCCCGGACGAAAGCCGTAGCTGTGTTCACTGAAGGTTGGATCGAGCAGTGGTTGCAGGACTTGCAGCAGCGCTTGTTGAATCAACCGGTCGGTGACCGTTGGAATGCCTAACTCGCGTTCACCGCCGTCAGGCTTGGGAATGACCACGCGCCGTACCGGACTGGGCCGGTAGACGCCTGAAAGAAGCTGTTCGCAGATCACAGGCCATCGGGACTGCAAAAGTTTGGCGGTCTGTTCAATGTCCAAACCGTCGACTCCAGCAGCTCCTTTGTTGGCCCTGACTCGTCTCCAAGCCCGTTTCAGGTTCGCTCTCGCAAAGGCCCGTTCCAGCAGCCCTTGCCCTGCGTTGTAGGATTCATCTTGCGGGCAATTGACCTCGTCGCTGATGGAGGCACTCACGGCTTCACCGCTCGCGTCCCTCCCATCCGCCCCGCGTTTGGCAGGCATCTGACTTCCGGTCTTTCGCATCAACATGGCCTATGACGCTTTCTCTCGTTCGGCCCTTCGTCAAAAAAGAAAAAAAGACTACTACGGCCTCTGCTGACTTCTCGCTCCGGTTTGCACCGTCGCCCTTTCAGGCATAAGGCGAGATCTCCCCAGGTAAGAACGCAATCCTTCACCGCACAGCCGCCGGATCTACGCAGCCGCCCTTTGACCACAAGAGTTTCGCGGTTTTTGGCCCGCTCACCCTGGTCGGCTTCGCCTTATATCCGGTTCTTGTTCATCGGCTCACGGCTTCGCTCCACGCTTCCTCCCCACACTCGGTCGCCCTCATGCAGTTGCGCTTCACTTCATTCGCTGTGGTCAGCTTACGGCGGGACTTTCACCCACAAGATTGCGCCCATGCTGGGCGCACCAAAAAGAAACCCGCCTGGTGCGGGTTTTCTTTTGCCTGGGATTTAGCTGATCGATCAGGCGGCCTCTTTACCCACTTCAGGCGCTGGCGCTTCCGTCGGGGTATAGACCATGACGTCCAGCACGTCGGAGTGAAACTCGCGCTGATACAACACAAACACCACACCCGCACTCATCAGCATGAATAACCAGGGGCTGACGAACCACGCCAACATGGTCATGCCGAAATAATAGGCACGCAGGCCGAAGTTGAACTGGTTGGCCGCCATGGAAATCACCCGCGCCGCCCTGAGTGCAAAGGCCTTGCGCTCCTGTTCCGAGACATGCCGCTCGCCGATCATCGGCGCCGAACCGATCAGGACCGCCGCGAAGTTGTATTGGCGCATACACCAGCTGAAGGTGAAGAACGCATACACGAACACCAGTGCCAGGCACAGCAACTTGACCTCCGCCATGCCCTGGGACGCCTGCTGCACCATGGGGATGTCCGCCAACAACGACACGGCCCGATCCGATGCCCCAAGCACCGTCAGGATACCGGCCAGGATGATCAGCGTGCTGGAGGCGAAGAATGAAGCGTTGCGCTCCAGGTTGCCGATCACGCTGGCATCGGCGATGCGGTTCTCACGCAACAGCATGCGCCGCATCCAGTCTTCGCGGTACAGGTGCATGACACTGGCCAGGCAGGCGGTATCGCGGGCCTTCCAAGTGGCGTAACGGGTGTACCCCGCCCAGCAGATGATGAACCAGGCGGCGGCTAGCAGATGGGTCAGGTTGGCTTGGATGAATGACATTCGATTTCCTGTGTGTCTAAAAACATGACGTCTAAAGCCAGACTGCCTTGAAATGCCAACCTGTGGGAGCGAGCTTGCTCGCGATTGCGGTCCATCAGCCCCTTTGATGTTGGCTGATCTGACGCTATCGCGAGCAAGCTCGCTCCCACAAGGTTTTGTGCAAGCCTTTCAAGACACTGCTTCGACGTTAGTCCACGAAAAAAGACACCGCACTCAAGAAAAATGCCCCGCATCGATTGATACGGGGCATTTCGGTTTTATCGGTGAAGCTGCTTTAAGCCGATCAGGCCAACGCTTCGCTGCGCTTGCCCAGCAGGCGATCACACACCACCGCGACCGCCAGGGTCATCACCGAAGGCACCAGCCAGGCCAGGCCCTGCTCACTCAGCGGCAAGTGGGCCAGTTGCGCCGGCATCCAATCCGCCAGCCCGGCGCCCTTGAGCGCATCGATCAGGCCAAACAGGAACGACACCAGCATCACCGGACCAACGATGCGACCCTGTTCGTGCCAGAAGTCCTTGCAGAAGCTCAGGGCCACCAGGGCGATGCACGGCGGGTAGATCGCGGTGAGGACCGGAATCGAGAACGCGATCAGCTTGGTCAGGCCCAGGTTGGACACCAGCAGCGAAAAGGCCGCCAGGATCACGACCAAGGTCTTGTAGGACAGCGGCAGGACACGGCTGAAGTACTCGGCGCAGGCACAGGTCAGGCCGACCGCGGTCACCAGGCACGCCAGGGAGATCAGCACCGCCAGGAAACCGCTGCCCAGGCTACCGAAGGTGTGTTGCACATAGGCGTGCAGCACGGCGGCGCCGTTGGTCGCGCCCATGGCCACTTCATGGCTGCCCGAACCCAGGCGGAACAGGCTGACGTAGACCAGCGCCAGGCCTACCCCGGCAATCAACCCGGCGATGATCGCGTAGCGGGTGATCAAGGCCGGCGACTCGACGCCGCGGGAACGGATCGCGTTGACGATGACGATGCCGAACACCAAGGCACCCAGGGTATCCATGGTCAGGTAGCCATTGATGAAGCCCTGGGAGAACGGCGCCGCCACGTATTCGGGGGTCGCCACGCCAATATCGCCGGCCGGCAAGGCAAACGCGGCGATGCCGAGCACGGCCAGGGCGATGATCTTCAGGGGAGCGAGGAAACGTCCGACGGTGTCCAGCAGGCGGCCCGGGTAGAGCGAGATGAAAAACACCAGCAGGAAATACGCGGCGCTATACAGGAACAGTGCCAGCGGGCTTTCGCCAGTCAATGGCGCCAGGCCGACTTCGAACGAAACGGTGGCGGTACGCGGCGTGGCGAACAACGGGCCGACGGCCAGGTAGCACACCGCCGCCAGCAAGCCGCCGGCGATCTTGCCGATGGGGCTGCTCAAGGCGTCCATCGCCCCGCCGACCTTGGCCAGTGCCACGACCGTGATGACCGGTAGCCCGACCGCCGTGATCAAGAAGCCCAGCGCCGCCATCCAGACATGAGGCCCGGACTGCAAACCGACGATAGGCGGGAAGATGATGTTGCCGGCCCCGACGAACAGGGCAAATGTCATGAAACCAAGCGCCAGGATGTCCTGGCCTTTCAACACTTTCATTAAGGAAACCACACTACTGAATCGGAATTTAGAGAGGGATTTCCCTTATGGGTAGAGGGAAATGCTGCCGATCCGTATGGGACCGACCCGTTTAGCGCGGCGCTTCCTTGTGGGCAGCGGTCGCAAAAATGGCTGCTAGCCTAACGAATTTGGCGATAAAACGCACTGTAAAGGGGCGAACTATCCGATACACGACGTTCCTGTGTCGCGTTTACGTATCTATTTTTCCGGGTCTCCCCCAGTTTCTAGAGTGCCCCTGTGGCGAGGGAGCTTGCTCCCGCTGGGCTGCGCAGCAGCCCCAATACAGACAACCGGATCTATCTCAGGTAAAGCGGCGCTGTATGGTTTACGACTGCTGCGCAGCCGAGCGGGAGCAAGCTCCCTCGCCACAAGAGCCCCCTCTACTATTTCCCGGTCACACGGCCAGAAACGACAAAGGCCACCCGAAGGTGGCCTTTGTTGCTGGAACAAAAAGTCAGCCGAAGCTTACTTCTTCATTTCCCAGCCAGTCAGCTCGGCCAGGGCCTTGCCGATGTCTGCCAGCGAACGCACGGTTTTCACGCCTGCGTCTTGCAGTGCAGCGAATTTCTCGTCTGCAGTGCCTTTGCCGCCAGAGATGATTGCGCCAGCATGGCCCATGCGCTTGCCCGGAGGAGCAGTCACACCTGCGATGTAGGACACAACCGGCTTGGTCACGTTGGCCTTGATGTAGGCAGCCGCTTCTTCTTCAGCCGAACCGCCGATCTCACCGATCATGACGATCGCTTCGGTCTTCGGGTCTTCCTGGAACAGCTTCAGGATGTCGATGAAGTTCGAGCCTGGGATCGGGTCACCGCCGATGCCGACGCAAGTCGACTGACCGAAACCGGCGTCAGTGGTCTGCTTCACAGCTTCGTAGGTCAGGGTGCCGGAACGGGAAACGATACCGACCTTGCCTGGCAAGTGAATGTGACCTGGCATGATGCCGATCTTGCATTCGCCTGGAGTGATCACGCCTGGGCAGTTCGGGCCGATCAGGGTGATACCCAGCTCGTCGCACTTGACCTTGGCTTCCAGCATGTCGATGGTCGGGATGCCTTCGGTGATGCAGACGATCAGCTTGATGCCGCCGAACGCTGCTTCAAGGATGGAGTCCTTGCAGAAAGGAGCTGGAACGTAGATCACGCTGGCGGTGGCGCCAGTGGCGGCTACAGCGTCTTTCACCGTGTTGAAGACTGGCAGGCCCAGGTGCTCGGTGCCGCCTTTGCCCGGAGTTACGCCGCCAACCATCTTGGTGCCGTACTCGATGGCTTGCTGGGTGTGGAAACTACCTTGCGAACCGGTAATACCCTGGCAGATAACCTTGGTGTCTTTATTGATCAGGACGCTCATTATTTGCCCTCCGCAGCTTTAACGACTTGTTGAGCAGCGTCGGTCAGGCTGGTAGCAGCGATGATGTTCAAACCGCTTTCTGCCAGTACTTTAGCGCCCAGCTCAGCGTTGTTGCCTTCGAGGCGAACAACAACCGGGATTTTCACGCCGACTTCTTTCACGGCGCCGATGATGCCTTCGGCAATCATGTCGCAACGAACGATGCCGCCGAAGATGTTGACCAGTACTGCGGCGACGTTGGTGTCGGACAGGATGATCTTGAACGCTTCGGTAACGCGTTCCTTGGTAGCACCGCCGCCCACGTCGAGGAAGTTGGCTGGCTTGCCGCCATGCAGGTTGACGATGTCCATGGTACCCATGGCCAGGCCGGCACCGTTGACCATGCAGCCGATGTTGCCTTCCAGGGCTACGTAGTTCAGTTCGAACTTGGCAGCGTGCGCTTCGCGCGGATCGTCTTGCGACGGATCGTGGAAAGTCTTCAGCTTAGGCTGACGGTACATGGCGTTGGCGTCGATGTTGATCTTGGCATCGAGGCAGTGCAGGTCGCCGTCGGCCTTGATCACCAGCGGGTTCACTTCCAGCAGTGCCAGGTCGTGGTCCTGGAACAGCTTGGCCAGACCTACGAAGATCTTGGCGAATTGAGTGACCTGCTTGCCTTCCAGACCCAGCTGGAAAGCCAGCTCGCGACCCTGGAATGGCTGTGCGCCAACCAGTGGATCGATGGTGGCCTTGAGGATTTTCTCAGGGGTATCGTGAGCGATTTTCTCGATGTCCACGCCACCTTCGGTGGAAGCCATGAACACGATACGACGGCTCGAACGGTCAACGACAGCGCCCAGGTACAGCTCTTTAGCGATATCAGTGCACGATTCAACCAGGATCTTGGTGACTGGCTGACCGTTGGCGTCAGTCTGGTAAGTCACCAGACGCTTGCCCAGCCACTGCTGTGCGAAGGCTTTGGCGTCTTCTTTGCTGCGAACCAGCTTGACGCCGCCCGCTTTACCGCGACCACCGGCGTGAACCTGGGCTTTGACAACCCATTCGCTGCCGCCGATTTTGTCGCAAGCTTCTGCTGCCGCTTCCGGGGTGTCTACCGCGTAACCGGTGGATACTGGCAGGCCGTACTCAGCGAACAGCTGCTTACCCTGATACTCGTGAAGATTCATGCTTATTACCGTCTTCGTTAGGTACTGCGCATTCGGTGCTGCACCGTTCTGGTGCCGCACCACCTGTGACTGCTGCTTGCGTAGCGTTCCGGACAACCGGTGTCGCTACGCAAGGCTGCGTCCAGCGGATATTCCGCGGTGAGTCTTGCTCGCAAGGCTCACGACGGGCCATACCGCCGTGGTTTCTTATTGTCTATTAACGCTTCTTGCGGTTGGCCACGTGGATGGCGCCGCCATTTACGGCCAGGGCCGCTTCGTGCAAGGCTTCGGACAGGGTCGGATGGGAGAAGACCATCATGCCCAGGTCTTCAGCGCTGGTGCCGAATTCCATACCGATCGCGCCTTGCTGTACCAGCTCGGCAGCGCTTGGGCCAATCACGTGAACGCCCAATACGCGGTCCGTCTTGGCATCGGCGATCACTTTCACGAAACCACCGGTATCGTTGGCTGCCATGGCACGGCCACTGGCGGCGAACGGGAAGGTGCCGACGTTAACTTCAACGCCTTCGGCTTTCAAGGCCTGCTCGGTTTTACCGACCCATGCGATTTCCGGGTGGGTGTAGATGACCGAAGGGATCAGGTCGTAGTTCATCTGGGCTTTGTGGCCCTTGATGCGCTCGACAACCATGATGCCTTCCTCGGACGCCTTGTGCGCCAGCATCATGCCGCGTACCACGTCACCGATGGCGAAGACGCCCGGTACGGTGGTGGCGCAGTAATCGTCAACCTTGATGAAACCGCGCTCATCCAGGGACACTTCGCAATCGGCAGCCAGCAGGTCAGTGGTCACTGGACGACGGCCGACCGCTACGATCAGCTTGTCGAAGGTGATGGTCTGTTCGCCGTTGGCGTCGGTGTAGTTCACCACGACTTCTTCGCCGTTGACCTTCGAACCGGTCACGCGAGCGCCCAGCTTGATGTCCAGGCCCTGTTTGGTCAGGGTTTTCAGCGCTTCCTTGGACACCGCGGTGTCTGCGGCCATCAGGAAGGTGTCGAGGGCTTCGAGCACGGTCACTTCAGCACCCAGGCGCGACCATACCGAACCCAGTTCGAGGCCGATCACGCCAGCGCCGATTACGCCCAGGCGTTTTGGCACGGTCTGGAATTCCAGGGCGCCGGTGGAGTCGACGATCACGTTCTGGTCGACCGGAGCCGGTGGAATGTCGATCGGACGCGAGCCTGGCGCCAGGATGACGTTTTCGGCTTCGATCACTTCAACCGAACCGTCTGGCTTGGTCACTTCGACTTTCTTGCCCATCAGCAGCTTGCCGTGGCCTTCGATGGAGGTCACGCCGTTGGCCTTGAACAGGGTGGCGACACCGCTGGTCAGGTTCTTGACGATGCCGGCCTTGCGGCCAACCATCGCGGCGACGTCCATTTTCACTTCACCGGTAGAGATACCGTGAACGTTGAAGCTTTCTTTCGCTTCCTTGTATTTCCAGGAGCTGTCCAGCAGCGCCTTGGAAGGAATGCAACCGACGTTCAGGCAAGTACCGCCCAAGGCCTGTTTGCCTTCCTTGTCGGTGTATTTCTCGATGCAGGCAGTGGTAAGGCCCAGTTGCGCAGCCTTGATGGCCGCTACGTAGCCGCCAGGGCCCGCACCAATCACTACCACGTCGAATTTCTGAGTCATGAGTCATTCCTTTTCGAATCAAACCGGACGATCACTTGTGATGACCGTCGAGGGACGAAACCGGTTGTTTCAGCAAGAGGCCGGTCGACAGACCGGCCCTCGCGGCGAAAATCAGATATCCAGCAGCAGACGAGCCGGATCTTCAAGCAGGTTCTTGATGGTGACCAGGAACGTCACGGCTTCTTTGCCGTCGATCAGGCGGTGATCGTAGGACAGCGCCAGGTACATCATCGGACGAATCACGACCTGACCGTTGATCGCCATCGGACGCTGCAGGATGTTGTGCATGCCCAGGATAGCCGCTTGCGGCGGGTTGACGATCGGGGTCGACATCATCGAACCGAATGTACCACCGTTGGTGATGGTGAACGTACCGCCGGTCATCTCTTCGATGGACAGCTTGCCGTCACGGGCCTTCTTGCCGAAGGTGGCGATGCCGCCTTCGATTTCGGCCAGGCTCATCAATTCGGCGTTACGCAGTACCGGAACCACCAGGCCACGGTCGCTGGAGACCGCAACGCCAATGTCGGCATAGCCGTGGTAGACGATGTCGGAACCGTCGATCGACGCGTTGACGGCCGGGAAGCGTTTCAGCGCTTCGGTGGCCGCCTTGACGAAGAACGACATGAAGCCCAGGCGTACGCCGTTGTGAGACTTCTCGAACAGGTCCTTGTACTTCGAACGCAGGGCCATGACTTCGGTCATGTCGACTTCGTTGAAGGTGGTCAGCATCGCCATGTTCGACTGTGCTTCAACCAGACGCTCGGCAACCTTGGCCCGCAGGCGGGTCATCGGAACGCGTTTTTCAACGCGGTCACCGGCAGCGAACACCGGAGCGGCGGCGGCAGGTGCGGCAGGCTTGGCCGGTGCGGCGGCTGGCGCGGCTTTCTTGGCGGCAACGGCGGCCACCACGTCTTCCTTGGTCACACGACCGCCCTTGCCGGTGCCGGCAACGGAAGCGATGTTGATGCCATTCTCTTCGGCAATCTTGCGAGCAGCAGGCGCAGCGACTGGATCGTCTTCGCCATCGGCGGCTGGAGCAGCAGCTTGGGCAGCGGCAGGCGCAGCAGCGGCGGCTGGGGCAGCGGCGGCAGCGCCGCCCTCGTCGATCGAGCCCAGGACCTGGTTCGACAGAACGGTAGCGCCCTCCTCGGCAATGATTGCGCCCAGCACGCCGTCAGCTTCGGCCAATACTTCCAGCACGACCTTGTCGGTCTCGATGTCGACGATCAGGTCGTCACGCTTGACGGCCTCGCCTGGTTTCTTGTGCCAGGTGGCAACGGTGCCATCGGCAACCGATTCCGGGAATGACGGGGCTTTGATTTCGATAGCCATTATCTGTGGGTCCTTAAAATTCGGTTTCAGTCAGCGCGAAGGCGTTAAACAGTGAAGGCATCTTGCAGCAGTTTTTCCTGCTGCTCGGCGTGCATCGACGCATAACCACACGCAGGTGCAGCGGAAGCATCACGGCCGGCATATTCCAAGCCCAGGGCCTTGTTATGGTTGCCGATGCTGCGACGCAGGTGATGCTGGCTGCTGTACCAGGCGCCTTGGTTCATCGGTTCTTCCTGACACCACACCACATGGGTGAGGTTGGTGTAAGGCGCGATGGCCTCCATCAGGTCCTCTTCCGGGAACGGGTAAAGCTGCTCGATACGCACGATGGCGATGTCTTCGCGGCCTTCGGCACGACGTTTTTCCAGCAGGTCGTAGTAGACCTTGCCGCTGCACAGGATCAGGCGAGTCACCTTCGCCGCGTCCAGGGTATCGATTTCCGAAATGACGGTCTGGAACGAGCCTTCGGCCAGGTCCTCGAGCGTGGAGATCGCCAGCTTGTGACGCAGCAGCGACTTCGGTGTCAGCACGATCAGCGGCTTGCGCAGCGGACGGATGACCTGACGACGCAGCAGGTGGTAGATCTGTGCCGGGGTCGTTGGTACGCAAACCTGGACGTTGTGCTCGGCGCACAGTTGCAGGTAACGCTCCAGACGTGCCGACGAGTGCTCCGGCCCCTGTCCTTCATAACCGTGTGGCAACAGCATGGTCAGACCGCAGAGACGGCCCCACTTGTGCTCGCCGCTGGTGATGAACTGGTCGACAACCACCTGGGCACCGTTGGCGAAGTCGCCGAACTGGGCTTCCCAGATCACCAGAGCATTTGGCTCGGTGGTGGAATAGCCGTATTCGAACGCCAGGACAGCTTCTTCGGACAGCAGCGAATCGTACAAGTCGAAACGTGGCTGGCCTTTGTACAGGTGTTGCAGCGGGATGTAGGTGCTGGCGTCTTTCTGGTTGTGCAGCGCCGCGTGGCGGTGCGAGAAAGTACCGCGGCCTACGTCCTGGCCGGTGATGCGAATCGGGTGACCTTCGAACGCCAGGGTCGCGTACGCCATGGTTTCGGCGTAACCCCAGTTGATCGGCAGGCCGCCGGCTTGCATCTTCTGCCGGTCTTCGTAGATCTTCGCAACCTGGCGCTGGACCACGAAGCCTTCCGGGATTTCCAGCAGCTTGGCGGACAGTTCCTGCAAGGTCTTGAGGTCGAAACGCGTGTCGTGACGAGCGGTCCAGGCGTGGCCCAGATACGGACGCCAATCCACGAACAGCTCTTTGTTCGGTTCCTTGACCAGGCTTTTTACAACGTGCAGGCCGTTATCCAGGGCATTGCGATATTCATCGACTTTTTCCTGGACGCGCTCTGCATCCAGCACGCCGCCTTGGGTCAGGCGCTCGGCATACAGTTCACGGGTGGTGCGCTGCTTGGCGATCTGCTGGTACATCAGAGGCTGGGTACCGCTAGGCTCGTCGGCCTCGTTGTGGCCGCGACGACGGTAGCAGACCAGGTCGATCACCACGTCGCGCTTGTACTGCATGCGGTAGTCGATGGCCAACTGGGTCACGAACAACACGGCTTCCGGGTCATCGCCATTCACATGGAGAATCGGCGCCTGGATCATCTTCGCGACGTCGGTTGCGTACTCGGTGGAACGCGAGTCCAACGGGTTGCTGATGGTGAAACCGACCTGGTTGTTGATGACGATGTGCACGGTGCCGCCGGTCTTGAAACCGCGGGTCTGCGACATCTGGAAGGTTTCCATGACCACGCCTTGACCGGCGAATGCCGCGTCACCGTGGATGGAGATCGGCAGCACCTTCTCGCCGGTCGGGTCGTTGCGACGATCCTGGCGGGCACGGACCGAACCCTCGACCACCGGGGAAACGATTTCCAGGTGGGACGGGTTGAAAGCCATGGCCAAGTGGACTTCGCCACCTGTGGTCATCACGTTGGAGGAGAAGCCTTGGTGGTACTTCACGTCACCAGAGCCCAGCTCGACCTTCTTCTTGCCTTCGAACTCGTCGAACAGCTCGCGCGGGTTCTTGCCGAAGGTGTTGACCAGTACGTTCAGACGGCCACGGTGGGCCATGCCGATGACCACTTCCTTGGTGCCGTAGGAACCGGAACGCTGGATCAGCTCATCCAGCATCGGAATCAGGCTTTCGCCGCCTTCCAGGCCGAAACGCTTGGTGCCCGGGTATTTGGTACCCAGGTATTTTTCCAGGCCTTCACCGGCGGTGACGCGCTCAAGCAAGTGGCTCTTGATGTCGGCGGAGTACGTCGGACGGCCACGAACGCTTTCCAGACGCTGCTGGAACCACTGGCGCTGCTCGGAATCGGTGATGTGCGTGAATTCAGCGCCGATGGTGCGGCAATATGTCTGCTGCAACGCTTCGTGAATTTCGCGTAGGCTCGCTTCCTCTTTGCCGATGAACAGGTCGCCGGCACGGAAGGTCGTATCAAGGTCGGCATTGGTCAAGCCGTAGTGAGTGATCGACAGGTCTGCAGGTGCAGGACGCTGCCACAGCCCCAGCGGGTCAAGCTGGGCTGCCTGGTGGCCACGCATCCGGTAGGCCTGGATCAGTCGCAATACTTCAACTTGCTTCTTCTCGTGCTCGGAGCTCACGCTGCCGGCAGACACCGGTTGAGCGCGGCGCTGGTTCTTTGCCAGCAGCACGAAATGATCGCGAATCGTCGAGTGCGAAACATCAGTGGCAGAGTTACCGTCAGCCGGCAACTTCTGAAAGTAGGTGCGCCATTCTTCTGGCACAGCGTTAGGGTCGTGCAGGTAGAGCTCGTAGAGCTCTTCCACATAGGCAGCGTTACCACCGGAGAGGTGGGCACTGTTCCACATGCGCTGCATCACGCTTTCTTGCATGCTTGGTCACCCTCGATTAGGGGAACACCACCGGCGAAAACACCGAGCAAACTTGCAGAAGTCCGAGTGCAGCGACTAAAACAAGCCACTTAGGATCACGCTGATAGTCCGGGTACCAGCCCGGATGCCCCTGCTTGTCTCATTTCTTCAAAATAAGAACCGCCGCTTTGTGAGCGGCTGTTCTGGTTATAGCCAAGACGCGGGTTGAAGCCCGCGCCCTGGCCTTTACGGGTACAGCGGTTCTACGGGTACAGCAGCTGAATCACACGCCGTTTTGCAGCAGCATGTTACGTACGTGACCGATGGCCTTAGTCGGGTTCAGGCCTTTCGGGCAGACGTTGACGCAGTTCATGATCCCGCGGCAGCGGAATACGCTGAACGGGTCATCCAGTGCGGCCAGACGCTCGGACGTCTTGGTGTCACGGCTGTCTGCCAGGAAGCGGTACGCTTGCAGCAGGGCGGCCGGGCCCAGGAACTTGTCCGGGTTCCACCAGAAGGATGGGCACGAGGTCGAGCAGCAAGCGCACAGGATGCACTCGTACAGACCGTCGAGCTTCTCACGCTCTTCCGGGGACTGCAGACGCTCGATGGCCGGAGCCGGCGTGTCGTTCTGCAGGAATGGCTTCACCTTCTCGTATTGCTTGTAGAAGATGCTCATATCGACGACCAGGTCACGGATAACCGGCAAACCTGGCAACGGACGAACCACCAGCTTGTTGCCCTTGACCACGGCCGACAGCGGCGTGATGCAGGCCAGGCCGTTCTTGCCGTTGATGTTCATGCCGTCGGAGCCGCAAACGCCCTCACGGCAAGAGCGACGATAGGAAAAACCTTCGTCCTGCTCTTTGATCAGGGCCAGCACGTCCAGCACCATCAGGTCTTTACCACCGGTATCGACCTTGAATTCCTGCATGAACGGCGCAGCGTCCTGATCAGGGTTGTAGCGATAAACACTGACTTGCAACATAGCGGTCACCCTTAATAAGTCCGGACTTTTGGTTCGAAAGTCGGAACAGTCTTCGGCGAGAAGTTCACGGCACGCTTGGCGACGCGTTTTTCACCCGGGAAGTACAAGGTGTGGCACAGCCAGTTTTCGTCGTCACGGTCTTCGAAGTCTTCGCGGGCGTGGGCACCACGGGACTCTTTACGCACTTCTGCGGCGATGGCGGTGGCTTCGGCCACTTCCAGCAGGTTCTGCAATTCCAGCGCTTCGATACGGGCAGTGTTGAACGCCTGCGACTTATCGTTGATCTTCACGTTGGCGATTCGTTCACGCAATTGTGCCAACTGGGCGATACCCTTCTGCATGTATTCGCCGGTACGGAACACACCGAAGTAGTTCTGCATGCAGTTTTGCAACTCGCGACGCAGGGTGGCCACGTCTTCGCCTTCGGTACGCTCGTTCAGAGCGGACAGACGCGCCAGGGCGGCTTCGATGTTGGCGTCGGTGGCATCGTCATATTCGATACCGTCGGACAGCGCTTTTTCCAGGTGCAGGCCGGCGGCGCGACCGAAGACCACCAGGTCGAGCAACGAGTTGCCGCCCAGGCGGTTGGCACCGTGGACCGATACGCACGCCACTTCACCCACTGCGAACAGGCCAGGGATGATTTCGTCCACGCCTTCGGCGTTCTGGGTGATCGCCTGGCCGTGAATGTTGGTGGCAACGCCGCCCATCATATAGTGGCAGGTTGGAACCACTGGAACCGGCGCGACGACCGGGTCGACGTGGGCGAAGGTCTTGGACAGTTCGCAGATACCTGGCAGGCGGCTGTGCAGCACTTCCTCGCCCAGGTGATCGAGCTTGAGCATCACGTGGTCGCCATTCGGGCCACAGCCGTTGCCGGCGATGATCTCTTTAACCATCGAACGAGCCACAACGTCACGACCGGCAAGGTCCTTGGCGTTCGGCGCATAACGTTCCATGAAACGCTCGCCGTGCTTGTTGATCAGGTAGCCGCCTTCACCGCGGCAACCTTCGGTGACCAGTACACCGGCGCCGGCGATGCCGGTCGGGTGGAACTGCCACATTTCGATGTCTTGTACCGGCACGCCAGCACGCAGGGCCATGCCAACGCCGTCACCGGTGTTGATCAGGGCATTGGTGGTGGATGCGTAGATACGGCCCGCACCGCCGGTCGCCAGTACGGTGGCCTTGGCGCGGATGTAGGTGGTTTCGCCGGTTTCGATGCAGATCGCGATCACACCGACGAAGGCGCCGTCCTGGTTCTTCACCAGATCAACGGCGTAGTACTCGTTCAGGAACGTGGTACCGGCTTTCAGGTTGCCCTGGTACAGGGTGTGCAGCAGTGCGTGACCGGTACGGTCGGACGCCGCGCAAGTACGCGCTGCCTGGCCGCCCTTGCCGTAGTCCTTGGACTGGCCGCCGAACGGACGCTGGTAGATACGACCTTGCTCGGTACGCGAGAACGGCATGCCCATGTGGTCCAGCTCGAACACCGCGGCCGGGCCTTCCTGACACATGTATTCGATAGCGTCCTGGTCACCGATGTAGTCGGAACCCTTGACGGTATCGTACATGTGCCAGCGCCAGTCATCGTTCGGGTCGGCCGAAGCGATGGCGCAGGTAATGCCGCCCTGGGCGGATACAGTGTGCGAACGGGTCGGGAAAACCTTGGTGATCACGGCAGTCTTGTGACCGCCCTGTGCCAGTTGCAGCGCTGCGCGCATGCCGGCACCGCCACCACCAATGATGATGGCGTCGAAAGAAATCGTTGGAATGTTAGCCATGGATCAGATACCCCAGAGAATCTGCACACCCCAGACGAAGTAAGCGAACATCGCAACGCCGCATACTGCCTGGAAAAGGAAACGTACGGCAGTCGCCGACTTGCCGAACGCCATTTGCGTCAGGTAGTCGGTCGCGATGGTCCACATGCCGACCCAGGCGTGAGCGCCCAGTGCGACGAGTGCCAGCAGACTGAAGATACGCATCCAGTTGTTTGCGAACAGTTCATGCCATTGGGCGTAGCCAATGCCAGGGTTTGCCACGACATATCCGATCAGGAAAATGAAGTAAGCCGCGAGAACGACCGCAGACACACGCTGGGCCATCCAGTCGTAGAGGCCCGAACGCGAAAGGTTCGTGACGTTGGTTACCATATCCAGACTCCTGCCAGAACGATCAGCACCGCAGACACGGCGATAATGATTTTCGAGCCCAGCTTGCCGCCTTCCAGCGTCTCACCGATGCCCATGTCCATGATCAAGTGGCGCACACCGGCAACCAAGTGATACAGCAAGGCGGACAGGATGCCCCAAATCACTAGCTTGGCTAGCGGACTGGTCAGACACGCTTTCACCTGACCGAAGCCTTCTTCCGAATCGAGCGACTTGTCCAATGCATAAAGCATGATGGCCAGGCTGACGAAGAGGATGACACCGGAAATACGGTGAAGAATGGACGTGTAAGCAGTGACTGGGAGTTTGATGGTCCTTAGGTCTAGGTTTACAGGTCGTTGGCTTTTCACGGCTTTTTTTTCACACTGAAGAGCCCCTAACAATCAGGGCAAAGTTGTTGGGGCGCGCACTGGTCAGGTACTCACCACCCAGGGAGTGACGACCCCCAAGAAAGCAGGCCCAAAAGCCCCTGGCGGTCGGTGGCCGAGTATAGACAGTTAGGCTACTAATGACAACGCGTTCACCTTCCCCTAATAGCGCATTGCACATATGGCGCAAAAGGCGTAAACGGCAGGCAATTTCGCGGAAAAAGTCCGGTTAAAGCCTTCTGGAGCAAGACTTTAGGCAAATTGACTTTCGGATTTATCTCACTATAGTGGTGCGGGCCCTGCGTGGGGGGTCTGTCTGATGATTTCAAGCATTAATAGGAGGCCACATGGCTGACAAAAAAGCGCAGTTGATCATCGAGGGCGCAGCCCCCGTCGAGCTGCCCATTTTAACCGGCACCGTTGGTCCCGATGTAATCGACGTACGGGGCCTGACGGCCACGGGCCGTTTCACCTTTGACCCAGGTTTCATGTCGACCGCCTCGTGCGAGTCGAAAATCACCTACATCGACGGCGACAACGGCATCCTGCTGCACCGCGGCTACCCGATCGAGCAACTGGCTGAAAAATCGGACTACCTGGAAACCTGCTACCTGCTGCTCAACGGCGAGCTGCCAACCGCAGAGCAAAAGGCCCAGTTCGTCAGCACCGTGAAGAACCACACCATGGTTCACGAGCAGTTGAAGACCTTCTTCAACGGCTTCCGTCGCGATGCCCACCCGATGGCCGTCATGTGCGGCGTTGTCGGCGCCCTCTCGGCCTTCTACCACGACTCCCTGGACATCAATAACCCCCAGCATCGCGAAATCTCCGCGATCCGCCTGGTGGCGAAGATGCCGACCCTGGCAGCCATGGTCTACAAGTACTCCATGGGCCAGCCCATGATGTACCCACGCAACGACCTGACCTATGCAGAGAACTTCCTGCATATGATGTTCAACACCCCGTGCGAGATCAAACCGATCAGCCCGGTACTCGCCAAGGCCATGGACCGGATCTTCATCCTCCATGCCGACCACGAGCAGAACGCCTCCACGTCCACCGTGCGTCTGGCAGGTTCCTCGGGCGCCAACCCGTTCGCCTGTATCGCCGCCGGTATCGCCGCACTCTGGGGCCCTGCCCACGGCGGTGCCAACGAAGCGGTACTGACCATGCTCGATGAAATCGGCGATGTCTCGAACATCGACAAGTTCATCGCCAAGGCCAAGGACAAGAACGATCCGTTCAAGCTGATGGGCTTCGGTCACCGGGTCTACAAGAACCGCGACCCACGCGCCACCGTGATGAAGCAGACTTGCGACGAAGTGCTCAAGGAACTGGGGATCAAGAACGATCCGCAACTCGAACTGGCCATGCGCCTGGAAGAGATCGCCCTGACCGACCCGTACTTCATCGAGCGCTCGCTGTACCCGAACGTCGACTTCTACTCGGGGATCATCCTCAAGGCGATCGGCATTCCAACCAGCATGTTCACCGTGATCTTCGCCCTGGCGCGGACCGTGGGCTGGATCTCCCACTGGAAGGAAATGCTCTCCAGCCCGTACAAGATCGGCCGCCCGCGCCAGTTGTACACCGGCTACGAGTCGCGTGACATCACCCAGCTGGAAGACCGCAAGTAAGACCTGCCTTGCGCCAGGTCCCAAGCTGCACTGAAACAGCCCCTGCTTCTTATATAAGAGCAGGGGCTGTTTTGTTTGGGTCTCTTTTCATCTGATCCAGAAGCTGCATTGGCAGACCCGGCGCCATCGCGAGCAAGCTCGCTCCCACAGTTGACCCATTGCGAACACAGAACCTGTACCCACTGGAGATCCCCTGTGGGAGCGAACTTGCTCGCGATGGCGGCAGACCTGCCCCCCCCTTAAACTCGGCACAAAAAAAATACCCCAGCCTCTCGACCGGGGTATTTCTTCAAACGCACCGCTTTGACTTGAAGCGTTCAGCTTGCCGCTGCTTAGTGATTGACCGCCCCACTCGCCCCCAGGCCAGTCTGCGAACGCACGAATTGCGGGAAGAACAGCGCCCGCTCGTTTGCGCCTTCAACCGACTTGTCGGTGATGGAGAAGAACCAGATCCCGACAAACGCAATGATCATCGAGAACAGCGCCGGGTATTCATACGGGAAGATCGCCTTCTCGTGACCCATGATCTGCACCCAGATGGTCGGGCCGAGGATCATCAGGCCCACGGCACTGACCAGGCCCAGCCAGCCGCCAATCATGGCGCCACGGGTGGTCAGCTTCTTCCAGTACATCGAGAGCAGCAGTACCGGGAAGTTGCAGCTCGCCGCGATGGAGAACGCCAGGCCCACCATGAACGCGATGTTCTGCTTCTCGAACAGGATGCCCAGGCCGATCGCCAGCACCGCCAGGGCGATGGTGGTGATTTTCGAGACGCGAATCTCGTCCTTCTCGTTGGCCTTGCCTTTCTTGATCACACTGGCATACAGGTCATGGGACACCGCCGAGGCACCGGCCAGGGTCAGGCCCGCTACCACCGCCAGGATGGTCGCGAACGCCACCGCCGAGATGAAGCCCAGGAAGATGCTGCCGCCAACTGCGTTGGACAGATGCACCGCCGCCATGTTGTTGCCACCCAGCAAGGCACCTGCCGCGTCCTTGAAGGCCGGGTTGGTGCTGACCAGCAGGATCGCGCCGAAGCCGATGATGAAGGTCAGGATGTAGAAGTAACCGATGAAACCAGTGGCATACAGCACGCTCTTGCGCGCTTCCTTGGCGTCGCTCACGGTGAAGAAGCGCATCAGGATGTGTGGCAGGCCAGCGGTACCGAACATCAGCGCCAGGCCCAGGGAGAAGGCCGAGATCGGATCCTTCACCAAACCGCCAGGGCTCATGATCGCCTCGCCTTTAGGGTGAACCTTCACCGCTTCGGCAAACAGCATGTTGAAGTCGAAGTTGACGTGCTTCATGACCATCAGGGCCATGAACGAAGCACCCGACAGCAACAGCACCGCCTTGATGATCTGTACCCAGGTGGTGGCCAGCATGCCGCCGAACAACACGTAGAGGCACATCAGGATACCCACCAGGATCACCGCAACGTGGTAGTCCAGGCCGAACAGCAGTTGGATCAGCTTGCCGGCACCGACCATTTGCGCGATCAGGTAGAACGCCACCACCACCAGCGAGCCGCAGGCGGACAGACTGCGGATCTGGGTTTGCCCGAGGCGATAGGACGCCACGTCGGCAAAGGTGTACTTACCCAGGTTCCGCAGGCGCTCGGCGATCAGGAACAGGATGATCGGCCAGCCCACCAGGAAGCCGATGGAGTAGATCAAACCATCGTAGCCGGAGGTGAACACCAGTGCGGAAATCCCCAGGAAGGACGCCGCCGACATGTAGTCGCCCGCGATTGCCAGGCCGTTCTGGAAGCCGGTGATCTTGCCGCCAGCCGCATAGTAGTCGGCGGCCGAGTTGTTTTTCTTGGACGCCCAGTAGGTGATGTACAAAGTCGCGCCGACAAACGCCACGAACATCAGGATAGCCGCGACGTTGAGGGGTTGTTTCTGCACGGCACCCGTCACGGCATCAGCCGCCCAGACGCTCGGTGCGAACACTGCGATGCTCAAAAGAGCCAGTAGACGCCGGATCATTGCTGAGCCTCCTTGAGAATCGCATTGTTCAGGTCGTCGAACTCGCCGTTGGCACGTCGCACGTAGATGCCAGTCAGGACGAAGGCCGAGAGAATCAGGCCGACGCCGATGGGAATCCCCCAGGTGATGGTGGACTCAGGCGTGATTTTGGCCCCGAGAATGTGTGGCCCGTAGGCGATCAGAAGAATGAAGCCGGAATACAGCCCAAGCATGATCGCCGAGAGAATCCAGGCGAACCTTTCCCTTTTTCTCACCAGCTCCTTGAAGCGCGGGCTGTTTTGAATAGAGAGGTAAATGCTGTCGTTCATTGTTTTTATCCTCGCAGCACAGATTTAATTGGAACAACCCTACTCTATGCGGCTCAAGGCCAGGTTCCAGACGACCTTAGTATTAGAACGACATGACGGTCTTGCCAGTTTTCCGCACATTTACCATTGGATCCCCTGTGAGACCCCTCCTGTGGGAGCGAGCCTGCTCGCGATTGCGGTAGCAGATTCAATATAGATGCAAGCAAAACCACCGCTATCGCGAGCAGGCTCGCTCCCACAGGGGATTTGCATGCACCTGGGAATTGCAGGCACAAAAAAACCGCATGACACACGCTCATGCGGTTTTCGGAACACTCAGACCAGACCGATTACTTGCCGGTCCACTCCTTCACACGGTCCGGGTGCTTGGCGACCCAGTCCTTGGCAGCGGCATCCGGCTTGGCGCCTTCCTGGATCGCCAGCATGACTTCGCCGATTTCGTCTTTCGACGCCCACTGGAATTTCTTCAGGAACTCGGCCACTTCCGGGGCCTTGGTGCCCAGCTCCTTGCTGCCGATGCTGTTCACGGTTTCAGCCGCGCCGTAAACGCCTTTCGGGTCTTCCAGGAAGCGCAGCTTCCACTTGGCGAACATCCAGTGCGGCACCCAACCGGTGACGGCGATGGATTCGTTTTTCTTCTCGGCACGGGTCAGCTCGGCGATCATGCCGGCACCGGAACTGGCCTTGAGTTGATAACCGGTCAGGTCGTAATCCTTGATCGCCTGTTCGGTCTTGATCATCACGCCCGAACCGGCGTCGATGCCGACGATGCGCTTCTTGAAGGAGTCGTCGGTCTTGAGATCCTCGAGCGACTTGGCCTTGACGTACTCCGGCACGATCAGGCCGATTTTTGCATCCTTGAAGTTGGAGCCGTAATCGACCACGTTGTCTTTGTTCTTGGTCCAATAGTCGCCGTGAGTCACCGGCAGCCAGGCCGAAAGCATCGCGTCGAGTTTGCCGGTGGCCACGCCTTGCCACATGATCCCGGTCGCGACCGCTTGCAGCTTCACGTCATAACCGAGTTTCTGCTTGATCACTTCGGCGGCCACGTGGGTGGTCGCGACGCTGTCGGACCAGCCGTCAACGTAACCGATGCTCAGGGTTTTGGTTTCGGCGCTGGCCAAGGTGGAACTGATGGCCAGTACCAGTGCGGCACCTGCGCCCAAGAGTCGTCGCATCTTCATCGTTACTTCCCCGAAAGTGCTGCGCCCGACGGATGCCGGGCGGCGTCAACGTATAGTTATGATGCTCAGCGCCCCCATCACGCTCGCCCTCAAACCGGTCTGAACGCCAGTGGAGTACTGACAGCATCGATCATCAACCTGTGCCGTTCCGGAACCTGCTCTGCCTGCGACGTCGAAGCAACGAGAAACGACATCAGAACGCCAGCTAATGATTCCGGGCAATTGACGCCTCTCTCACACGTGAGATTTGCAGGCAAAATCCGGTAAATGCCAGATAACTAGCCGCCACTGCGCATGACCGTGTATCGTCCCGCTACTATCGCGCCCCGTCCGTGCCTGTTTTGTGCCCGTCATGGCACTTGGCTCCGCTTCGGTGGTCATAGGCTGCGAACTCCATTCGGCACCTTCCTTTAAGGGATCCAGTCATGCTCCGTTCCTTGCGCTTCGCTGCCCTCCTCGGCGGCCTTATCCTGAGTGCGTCCGCGCTGGCGGCAGATATAGACGCCGCCAGCTATGGCTACCCCTTGACCAACCCGTTCGAGGCGACCATCGCCACCACGCCGCCGGACCTGCGTCCGGAGCTGCCGCTGATCGAAGACATCAATCAGGCGGACCACAGCCTGACCCTGCGCCCGGAACGCGAGTTCATCCTGCCGGACAACTTCTGGCCAGTGAAAAGCCTCACCTACCGCATGGCCACCCAGGACAAGCCCGCGCCGCTGATCTTCCTGATCGCCGGCACCGGTGCGCGCTACGACAGCACCCTCAACGAATACCTCAAGCGCCTTTACTACAAGGCCGGTTACCACGTGGTGCAGCTGTCCTCGCCCACCAGCTTCGACTTCATGAGTGCCGCTTCGCGCTTCGCCACCCCGGGCATCACCAAGGAAGACGCCGAAGACATGTACCGGGTGATGCAGGCCGTACGCGCGCAAAACCCGAAAGTGCCCGTCACCGAGTACTACCTGACCGGCTACAGCCTCGGCGCCCTGGATGCAGCCTTCGTCGCCCACCTGGACGAAACCCGGCGCAGCTTCAATTTCAAGAAAGTGCTGCTGCTGAACCCACCGGTAAACCTCTACACCTCGATCACCAACCTGGACAAACTGGTCCAGACCGAGGTCAAGGGCATCAACAGCACCACGACGTTCTATGAACTGGTGCTGAACAAGCTGACCCGCTACTTCCAGCAAAAAGGCTACATCGACCTCAACGATGCCCTGCTCTATGACTTTCAACAGTCCAAGCAGCACCTGAGCAACGAACAGATGGCCATGCTGATCGGCACCTCGTTCCGTTTCTCGGCGGCCGACATCGCGTTCACCTCGGACCTGATCAACCGTCGCGGCCTGATCATCCCACCCAAGTTTCCGATTACCGAAAGCACCAGCCTGACGCCGTTCCTCAAGCGTGCGCTGCAATGCGATTTCGACTGTTACCTCACCGAGCAGGTGATCCCGATGTGGCGCGCGCGCACCGACGGCGGCAGCCTGCTGCAACTGGTCGATCAGGTCAGCCTGTACGCGCTGAAGGATTACCTGCACGACAGCACGAAGATTGCCGTCATGCACAATGCCGATGACGTCATTCTCGGCCCGGGCGACCTGGGCTTCCTGCGCAAGACCTTTGGCGATCGCCTGACGGTTTATCCGCTGGGCGGCCACTGCGGCAACCTTAACTACCGCGTCAACAGCGACGCCATGCTGGAGTTTTTCCGTGGCTAAATATCTGCTGCTTATCGCTGCGTTAATGAGTGCGGGCATGGTCCACGCCGACAACAGCAAAGCCAATGCGCCTGTGGTGGTGGATTCGGACGGTTTCAAGGAACCGCTGACCAAACTCAAGTTCAACCCTGGCCTGGACCAGCGCGAGTTCGAGCGTTCGACCCTCAATGCGTTGAACGTCTATGACCCGCTGGAATCCTGGAACCGCCGGGTCTATCACTTCAACTACCGCTTCGACCAATGGGTCTTCCTGCCCGTCGTCGATGGCTATCGCTACATTACCCCCGGCTTCGTGCGCACCGGCGTCAGCAACTTCTTCAACAACCTGGGGGACGTGCCGAACCTGATGAACAGCCTGCTGCAATTCAAGGGCAAGCGTTCGATGGAAACCACGGCGCGACTGCTGCTCAACACCACGGTGGGCATCGCCGGCCTGTGGGACCCGGCCACCGCCATGGGCCTGCCCCGCCAGAGCGAAGACTTCGGCCAGACCCTGGGCTTCTACGGCGTGCCGGGCGGCGCGTATTTCGTGCTGCCGATCTTCGGTCCTTCGAACCTGCGCGACACCTCCGGCCTGCTGGTGGACTACACGGCCGAATCGGCGATCAAC
This sequence comes from Pseudomonas sp. FSO-7, assembly GCF_059579345.1. Lineage (NCBI taxonomy): Bacteria > Pseudomonadati > Pseudomonadota > Gammaproteobacteria > Pseudomonadales > Pseudomonadaceae > Pseudomonas > Pseudomonas sp. FSO-7. The sequence goes on from NZ_CM184193.1 coordinate 4,815,933, forward strand.
TTCCTGAACGTCTCCGAAGTCAGCTCCAACCACCCGGAGTTGCTGCTCCTGCGTGGCGTGGACAAGCGCTACCAGACCAGTTTCCGCTACGGGCAACTGAACACACCGTTCGAGTATGAGAAGGTGCGCTACGTGTACACCGAGTCGCGCAAACTGCAGATTGCCGAATAACTTTCGGCCACCCCAAAACCCACTGTGGGAGCGAGCTTGCTCGCGATAGCGGTCTACCAGAAAGCATTAATGCTGACTGTCAGGCCTTCATCGCGAGCAAGCTCGCTCCCACAGTTGTTTTGGGTTGTCAGGTTTAGCCTTTCAGCGCTTTCCAGATTTTGCCCACCACCAGCACACCCGCCAACACCACAGCCCCCGCCACAATCCCCGCCACCGCATTGAGCAACGTCGGCACGATAAACCCGGCACCACCGGCGCTGGCCGTCACGCCTTCGATCCAATGGTGCACCGCCGGCACGCCATGGGTGAGGATGCCACCGCCCACCAGGAACATCGCTGCGGTGCCGATCACCGACAGGCCTTTCATCATGTAGGGTGCCGCGCTCAGGATGGCGCCGCCGATGCTTTTGGCGGCCTGTCCTGGCTTCTGGGTCAACCACAAGCCCAGGTCATCGAGCTTGACGATGCCCGCCACCAGGCCATAGACACCGACGGTCATGATGATGGCGATGCCCGACAGCACGATCACCTGCTGGGTCAGCGCCGCATCGGCGACGGTGCCGAGGGTGATGGCGATGATTTCCGCCGAGAGAATGAAGTCGGTGCGTACCGCGCCCTTGATCTTGTCCTTCTCAAAGGCCACCAGATCGACCGCCGGGTCCGCCACCGCCTCGACCAGTTGCGCATGCTCGGCCTGGTCCTCGGCCTTGCTGTGAAGGAACTTGTGGGCGAGTTTTTCGAACCCTTCGAAACACAGGTAGGCGCCGCCCACCATCAACAACGGCGTCACCAGCCAAGGGACGAAGGCGCTGATCGCCAGCGCCGACGGCACCAGGATCAATTTGTTGATGAACGACCCCTTGGCCACCGCCCACACCACCGGCAGCTCCCGCTCGGCACGCACACCTGACACTTGCTGGGCATTGAGCGCCAGGTCATCGCCTAGCACGCCAGCGGTTTTCTTGGCGGCCATCTTGGTCATCAGCGCGACATCGTCGAGCACGGTGGCGATATCGTCGATCAGTACCAGCAAACTGCTTCCAGCCATGGAGGAGGCTCCTTGAATAATAATGCCGCGCAGCATACCGCGAGCCGCGGTGCCTGGTGGCCTGTACGGTTAATTCGAGTACTCGAATTCGAGTGCTAGTGATTGCCAGGCAAGGCGCCATGACGAGTCGTAGCCCGCTACGGCGAGGAATGGTAACGCAGCTTGGCAAGCACTGGCGCCGAAGTTGAGTGCACGAATTGGCCACACAGGCCACTAGGGGGCATTCTTGAGCGTCGCGCGAAGCCGGTGCTACCATGCGCCACCGCCAGAACAGGCAAGGAACCCCTGGGTTTATGAGCACAATCCGCGAGCGCAACAAAGAACTGATCCTGCGTGCCGCCAGCGAAGAATTTGCCGACAAGGGCTTCGCCGCGACCAAGACCAGCGACATCGCGGCCAAGGCAGGCCTGCCCAAACCCAACGTCTATTACTACTTCAAATCCAAGGAAAACCTCTACCGCGAGGTGCTGGCGAGCATCATCGAACCGATTCTCCAGGCTTCGACACCGTTCAATGCCGACGGCGTACCCGGTGAGGTGCTGAGTCACTACATCCGCTCCAAGATCCGCATCTCCCGCGACCTGCCCTTCGCCTCGAAAGTCTTCGCCAGCGAAATCATGCACGGCGCGCCCCACCTGAGCCCCGACCTGGTGGAACAACTCAACGCCCAGGCCCGGCACAACATCGACTGCATCCAGACCTGGATCGACCGCGGCCAGATCGCCCCCATCGACCCCAACCACCTGATGTTCAGCATCTGGGCCGCCACCCAGACCTATGCCGATTTCGACTGGCAGATCAGCGCCGTGACCGGTAAGGCGAAGCTGGATGAGGCGGATTACGAAGCGGCGGCGCAGACGATTATTCGGTTGGTGTTGAAGGGGTGTGAGGTGGATCGCTAGGCTCAGGACCGAGTTGCCGCCATCGCGAGCAGGCTCGCTCCCACAAGGGATTTAGGTTGCTCGCAGAGTCTACATTCACAGCAGAACCCTGTGGGAGCGAGCCTGCTCGCGATAGCGGCAACTCGATTTCAAGTCAAAGCCAAATGGCATCCCACAGCGGATAATCGCCAAGCCGCTTCACCAGGCCTGCGCGCAGCGGGTTAGCGACGACATAGCGCGCCATTATGATCAACTCGTCCTCCCGCCGCAGTGCTCGGTCATGAAATCCTTGTTGCCAAAGACTGACTTTATTACCCAGGCGCAGATTTACAGCTTTGGTACTCAATGATTTGGTCCTTTGCATCAACTCACTCAAAGATCCCCTGCGCAATTCAATCAACCAATGGAAATGATCAGGCATGACCACCCAAGCCAGTGACTTCGCCCATCCCTCATCCTGGGCACATCGAAACTGTTCAACGACCAACCTGCCTAAAGCGAAATCCTGAAAAATCGGCTTTCGCTCAGCCGTGTTAGAGGTCAATAAATAGATTCGATTCAACTCACCGTAGCGGTCAGTACGCAAGCGATGTGAAGCGGGTAAATCAGGCATTCCTTCGCCTCTCCAATGATCAGGTCATCAAAGGCTAGATCAATGGATTTTGAATGCCGGGCAGACTCTTGGCTGGATGTGTCTGGGAGGTCATCATCGCGAGCAAGCTCGCTCCCACACAGGGTTTGCGGTGTTCAGACATTATGTGTCCAACATCAAACCCTGTGGGAGCGAGCTTGCTCGCGATGACGCCAGTCCATTCACCACAAAATCAAGCAAGCACCCCCACATCCGCCCTCAACTGCAGCGCCTCCACCGCCCTGACCGCCACCTGCTCATCCACATCCGAAACATCCCCACTGACACCAATCGCCCCCAGCACCCTCCCCTCCTGATCCCTGATCAACACCCCACCCGGGGCCGGTACGACGTTGCCTTGGCCCAACCCATTCAAAGCGGCAAAGAACGCCGGGCGTTGCTGGGCGTCCTGGGCCAGCAGGTGCGAGCCTTTGCCCAGGGCGATGGCGCCCCAGGCCTTGCCGATGGCGATCTGCGGGCGAAGCAGGCTGGCGCCGTCTTCGCGCTGCAAGGCAACCAGGTGTCCGCCACTGTCCAGGACCGCGACGGTCAAGGGCGCAGCGCTGATTTCACGACCGGCGGCAAGGGCTTGCCCGGCCAGGTTAACGGCGACTTTCAAGGTTAGAACGCTCATGGGTGCTGTCCTTCTTTTGTTATGGGAGAGCCTTGGGGGCTTCACTTTCAGCAAAACCTAACCCAACAAATAGAACACAACACTTTATGTTTTTGTATACAATAATTTTCACAAACCACCTTTAGCGACGAAAGGCCGCAGCAAAACCTAGCCTTCCGACGAATGAAACAGGTGCTTGAGGAAATGGATTGACCTGCGTCGTTCGCCGTGAATACACTCTTCGCAAAGCCACTTGTATACAATTACAAAACGTAAGAGGCACAAAATCATGAGCAAAATGAGAGCAATCGAAGCCGCCGTTCTGGTGATGCGCCGTGAAGGCGTGAACACGGCCTTCGGCATCCCGGGTGCCGCGATAAACCCGCTGTACTCCGCTCTGCAGAAGGTGGGTGGCATCGATCATGTCCTCGCTCGCCACGTTGAAGGCGCCTCGCACATGGCCGAGGGCTACACCCGGACCAAGGCCGGCAACATCGGCGTGTGCATCGGCACCTCGGGCCCGGCCGGCACCGACATGGTGACCGGACTCTACAGCGCTTCGGCCGATTCGATCCCGATTCTGTGCATCACCGGGCAAGCCCCCCGCGCCCGCATGCACAAGGAAGACTTCCAGGCTGTGGATATCACCAGCATCGTCAAACCCGTGACCAAGTGGGCCACCACCGTGCTGGAACCGGGCCAGGTGCCGTATGCCTTCCAAAAGGCGTTCTTCGAGATGCGCTCCGGCCGCCCGGGCCCGGTGCTGATCGACCTGCCGTTCGACGTGCAGATGGCCGAGATCGAATTCGACATCGACGCCTACCAACCGCTGCCCCTGGCCAAACCCGCGGCCAACCGCGTGCAGATCGAGAAAGCCTTGGCGATGCTCAATCAGGCCGAGCGTCCATTGCTGGTGGCCGGCGGCGGCATCATCAACGCCGATGCCAGCGACCTGCTGGTGGAGTTCGCCGAGCTGACCGGCATCCCGGTCATCCCCACCTTGATGGGCTGGGGCACCATTCCCGACGATCATCCGCAGATGGTCGGCATGGTCGGCCTGCAAACGTCCCACCGCTATGGCAACGCCACCTTGCTCAAATCGGACGTGGTGCTGGGCATCGGCAACCGCTGGGCCAACCGTCACACCGGGTCGGTGGACGTCTACACCGAAGGCCGCACGTTCATTCACGTGGACATCGAGCCGACCCAGATCGGCCGCGTCTTCACCCCCGACCTGGGCATCGTTTCCGACGCTGCTTCGGCCCTGACGGTGTTCATCGAAGTGGCCCGCGAGTGGCAAGCCGCCGGCAAGCTGAAAAACCGCAGCGCCTGGCTGCAAGACTGCCAACAGCGCAAGGCCAGTCTGCAGCGCAAGACCCACTTCGACAACGTGCCGGTCAAGCCACAGCGGGTGTACGAAGAAATGAACCAGGTGTTCGGCAAGGACACCTGCTACGTCAGCACCATCGGCCTGTCGCAGATCGCCGGGGCGCAGTTCCTCCACGTCTACAAGCCACGCCACTGGATCAACTGCGGCCAGGCCGGTCCCTTGGGCTGGACCATTCCGGCGGCGCTGGGGGTGGTCAAGGCCGATCCGAGCCGCAAGGTCGTGGCACTGTCGGGCGACTATGATTTCCAGTTCATGATCGAAGAGCTGGCGGTGGGTGCACAGTTCAAGCTGCCGTACATCCATGTCGTGGTGAACAACTCCTACCTGGGTCTGATTCGCCAAGCCCAGCGTGGGTTCGACATGGACTACTGTGTGCAACTGTCCTTCGACAACCTCAACGCCCCGGAGCTCAACGGTTATGGCGTGGACCACATCGCCGTGGCCGAAGGCCTGGGGTGCAAGGCGCTGCGGGTGTTCGAACCGGCCGGTATCCAGCCGGCCCTGCGCCAGGCCCAGGCGATGATCGAGGAGTTCAAGGTGCCGGTGATCGTCGAAATCATCCTGGAGCGGGTGACCAACATCTCCATGGGCACCGAGATCAACGCCGTCAATGAGTTTGAAGACCTGGCGCTTGTGGGCAACGATGCACCGACCGCCATTTCGTTGCTCGACTGACCGACCGGCATCCCTGTGGGAGCGAGCTTGCTCGCGATGACGGCGCTACATTCAACCCGGATGCAAGCAGACACACCGCTATCGCGAGCAGGCTCGCTCCCACAGGGGGCCTGCCAACTATCCACAGGAGACCACCATGCCGCGTTTCGCCGCCAACCTGTCCATGCTGTTCACCGAGCAGGATTTCCTCGCCCGTTTCGAAGCCGCCGCCAAGGCCGGTTTCAGTGGTGTCGAGTACCTGTTCCCCTATGACTACAGCTCCGCCGAGCTCAAGGCCTTGCTCGATGCCAACGGCCTGACCCAAGTGCTGTTCAACCTGCCGGCCGGCGACTGGGCCAAGGGCGAGCGCGGCATCGCCTGCCTGCCGGACCGGGTCGAGGAATTCCGCGCCGGTGTCGACCTGGCCATCGCCTACGCCCAGGTGCTGGGCAATACCCAGGTCAACTGCCTGTCGGGGATTCGCCCGCAGAACTGCGATGAAGCCCTGGTGGAAAAAACCTTCGTCGCCAACCTGAAATACGCCGCCGAAAAACTGCAGGCCAAAGGCATCAAGCTGGTGATGGAAGCGATCAACACCCGCGACATTCCCGGCTTCTACCTGAACAACACCGCCCAGGCCCTGTCGATCCGCGAGCAGGTGGGCAGCGCCAACCTGTTCCTGCAATACGACATCTACCACATGCAGATCATGGAAGGTGACCTGGCCCGGACCCTGTCGGCGCACCTGGGCGAGATCAATCACGTGCAACTGGCGGACAACCCGGGCCGCAACGAGCCGGGTACGGGGGAAATCAACTACCGCTTCCTGTTCGAACACCTGGAACGCATCGGCTACCAGGGTTGGATTGGCTGCGAATACAAACCACTGACCACCACCGAAGCCGGCCTGGGCTGGCTGAAAACCCATAACGCGATCTGACCCAACTCTTTCCCCCGTGGGAGCGAGCTTGCTCGCGATGACGTCAGTAAAGCCAACATCACCGGCACTGACCCACCGCTATCGCGAGCAAGCTCGCTCCCACAGGAAAGCAGTCCCTCATTTGCCTGAAGCAGCGATAACAACAAGAGGATTTCCACATGGCTAAAATCGGATTCATCGGCACCGGCATCATGGGCCACCCCATGGCACTGAACCTGCAAAAGGCCGGTCACAACCTGTTCCTGTCCCAGCACCACGACCCGGCCCCGGCCGACCTGCTGGCCGGCGGCGCGGTGGCGTTGGCCAACCCGAAGGAAGTGGCCCAGGAAGCCGAGTTCATCATTGTCATGGTCCCGGACACGCCCCAGGTCGACGACGTACTGTTCCGCGCCGACGGCGTGGCGGCGGGCGTGGGCGCGGGCAAAGTGGTGATCGACATGAGCTCGATCTCCCCCACCGCCACCAAGGCGTTCGCAGCGAAGATCAATGAAAAAGGCGCGCAATACCTCGACGCCCCGGTCTCCGGCGGTGAAGTCGGTGCCAAGGCCGCGACCCTGAGCATCATGGTCGGTGGCGACAACGCCGCCTTCGAACGTGCCCTGCCGCTGTTCCAGGCCATGGGCAAGAACATCACCCTGGTGGGCGGCAACGGCGACGGCCAGACCGCCAAAGTGGCGAACCAGATCATCGTCGCGCTGAATATCCAGGCGGTGGCCGAAGCACTGTTGTTCGCCTCGAAAAACGGTGCCGACCCGGCCAAGGTCCGTGAAGCCCTGATGGGCGGTTTCGCTTCGTCGAAGATCCTCGAAGTGCACGGCGAACGCATGATCAAGGGCACCTTCGACCCAGGCTTCCGCATCAGCCTGCACCAGAAGGACCTGAACCTGGCCCTGCAAGGCGCCAAGGAATTGAACATCAACCTGCCCAACACCGCCAACGCCCAACAAGTGTTCAGCACCTGCGCGGCCATCGGCGGCAGCAACTGGGATCACTCGGCGCTGATCAAGGGGTTGGAGCATATGGCCAATTTCTCCATCCGCGACAACTGACACACCTAAAAACCCTGTGGGAGCGAGCCTGCTCGCGATAGCCGACTTTCAGTCGACATTGATGTTGGATGTCAGATCCTCATCGCGAGCAGGCTCGCTCCCACAGGTCATGCGTCACTCAGCCAATAATAAAAACCGGGAGCCCGCCATGTCGGTCGATCCGCAACAACTGCTGCGCGAGCTGTTTGCCACAGCCATCGACGCGGCCCATCCGCAGCACGTCCTTGAACCCTACCTGCCCAGCGACCGCAGCGGCCGGGTGATCGTCATCGGTGCCGGCAAGGCCGCGGCGGCCATGGCGCAGGTGGTCGAGCGCTGCTGGCAGGGCGAAGTGTCCGGCCTGGTGGTGACCCGCTACGGCCATGGCGCGCCCTGTCAGAAAATCGAAGTGGTGGAAGCCGCCCATCCGGTGCCTGACGCCGCGGGCCTGGCTGTAGCCCAGCGGGTGCTGGCGTTGGTGAGCAACCTCAGCGAAGAGGACCGGGTGATCTTTCTGCTGTCCGGCGGCGGTTCCGCCCTGCTCGCCTTGCCGGCCGAAGGCATCACCCTGGCCGACAAGCAATCGATCAACAAAGCCCTGCTCAAGTCCGGCGCGACCATCGGCGAGATGAACTGCGTGCGCAAGCACCTCTCGGCGATCAAGGGCGGACGGCTGGGCAAGGCCTGCTGGCCGGCGACGGTGTACACCTACGCGATTTCCGATGTGCCCGGGGATCTTGCCACGGTCATCGCTTCCGGCCCCACCGTGGCCGACCCCAGCACGTCGGCCGAAGCCCTGGCGATTCTCCAGCGCTACCACATCGAGGTGCCGGCGTCGGTGCGCAGTTGGCTGCAAAGCCCGGCATCGGAAACCGTCAAGCCCGGCGACCCGAGCCTGGCCCGCAGTCATTTCCAACTGATCGCCCGTCCCCAGCAATCCCTGGAAGCCGCAGCGGTGAAGGCCCGTCAAGCCGGTTTCAGCCCGTTGATCCTCGGCGACCTGGAAGGCGAATCCCGGGAGGTGGCCAAAGTCCACGCCGGCATCGCCCGGCAAATCGCCCTGCACGGCCAGCCACTGGCGGCACCGTGCGTGATTCTCTCCGGTGGTGAAACCACCGTCACCGTGCGCGGCGATGGCCGTGGCGGGCGCAATGCCGAATTCCTGCTGAGCCTGACCGACAGCCTCAAGGGCCATCCCGGCATCTACGCGCTGGCCGGCGACACGGACGGCATCGACGGTTCCGAAGACAACGCCGGTGCAATCATGACCCCGGACAGCTATCGCCGCGCCGCCGAACGGGGCCTGTGCGCCAGCGATGAGTTGGATAACAACAATGGCTACGGCTACTTCGCCGCCCTGGACGCGCTGATCGTCACCGAACCGACCCGCACCAACGTCAACGACTTTCGCGCCATCCTGATCCTCGAGACCCCCAACCATGACGCCTGATAAAAAGGTCAAGATCCTCGCGACCCTCGGCCCCGCCACACGTGGCATCGATGACATCCGCGCGCTGGTACAGGCCGGCGTGAACATCTTCCGCCTGAACTTCAGCCACGGCGAGCATGCCGACCACGCCCAGCGCTACCAGTGGATTCGTGACGTCGAGCAGCAGCTCAATTACCCGCTGGGCATCCTGATGGACCTGCAAGGCCCGAAGCTGCGGGTCGGTCGGTTCGCCGACGGCAAGGTCCTGCTGCAACGGGGCCAGGCCCTGCGCCTGGACCTGGACCCGACACCGGGCGATCAATGCCGAGTCAACCTGCCCCACCCGGAAATCATCGCCGCCCTGGAGCCCGGCATGGACCTGTTGCTGGACGACGGCAAGTTGCGCCTGCGTGTGACCGCCAGGCACCGCGATGCCATCGACACCGAAGTGCTCAACGGCGGCGAGTTGTCGGACCGCAAAGGCGTGAACGTGCCCCAGGCCGTGCTCGACCTGAGCCCGTTGACCGCCAAGGACCGGCACGACTTGAGTTTCGGCCTGGAACTGGGCGTGGACTGGGTGGCGTTGTCGTTCGTCCAACGCCCCGAGGACATCCGCGAGGCTCGTGCGCTGATCGGCAACAAGGCGTTCCTGATGGCGAAGATCGAGAAGCCGTCGGCGGTGAGCCAACTGCGGGAAATCGCCGAATTGAGCGACGCCGTCATGGTCGCCCGTGGCGACCTGGGCGTCGAAGTGCCGGCCGAAAGCGTGCCGCAGATTCAGAAAAATATCATTGGCACTTGCCGCGCCCTGGGCAAACCGGTGGTGGTGGCGACCCAGATGCTCGAGTCGATGCGCTTTTCCCCGGCGCCCACCCGTGCCGAAGTCACCGACGTCGCCAACGCCGTGGCCGAGGGAGCCGATGCGGTGATGCTCTCGGCGGAAACCGCTTCCGGCGATTACCCCCTGGAAGCCGTACAGATGATGAGCAAAATCATCCGCCAGGTGGAAAACGGCCCCGACTACCAGGCGCAACTGGACGTCAGCCGGCCGAAAGCCGAGGCCACGGTGTCGGATGCCATCAGCTGCGCGATCCGGCGCATCAGCAGCATCCTGCCGGTGGCGGTGCTGGTGAACTACAGCGAATCGGGCAGCTCCAGCCTGCGGGCAGCGCGGGAACGGCCGACAGTGCCGATCCTCAACCTCACGCCGAACCTGCAGGCCGCCCGCCGCCTGACGGTGGCCTGGGGCGTGCACTCGGTGGTCAATGACCGGTTGAAGCAAGTGGATGAAGTCTGTTCCACCGCCCTGGAAATCGCCCAGGCCCAAGGCATGGCTCAGCGTGGCGATACCTTGCTGATCACCGCAGGCGTGCCGTTCGGCCAGCCGGGGTCGACCAATTCGCTGCGCATTGAGACGTTGATCTAGCGTTTGTACTGACCTCATCGCGAGCAAGCTCGCTCCCACAGGGGTTTGTGATCGCCGCAAATCCAGTGTGGGAGCGAGCTTGCTCGCGATAAGGGCAACTCCGTCCCATCAGACATACCCATCATGCCCAACACCCACTGCCCCGAGTGGGCCACCGCCCTGCTCAACGGCTCCAGCCAAATCTTCCTCCAGCGCCATCCGCTGTGCGGTCTGCTGTGCCTGTTGGCGATTCTGCTCACGGCGCCCGCCCTGTTCGGCGGCGCGTTGCTCGGCGGGGTGGCCGGGTTGCTGACGGCCCAGCGACGCGGTTACGCCAAGGCCGACCGGCAAGCCGGGCTGTTCAGCTACAACGGCATCCTGCTGGGCTTGCTGCTGAGCCTCGCGTTGCCCTGGTCCGTGCTGTTGCCACCGTTGATCATCGCCGCAGGCGGCCTCAGCGCGATGCTGACCCAGCAATGGCTCAAGCGCACCCGAACCCCTCGCTGCCTGCCCGCCTACACCGCGCCCTTTGTCGGGTTGGCTTGGTTGTTGATAAGTTTCACTCTGCCGCCGCCCTCCGCCACCTCGATTGAATTGACGATACCCAACCTGCTGGCCGCGCTTCTGAGCGGACTGGGCCAGGTCATGTTTCTCGGCCACCCGGCGGCCGGAGCGCTGATCGCCACCGGCCTGCTGTTGGCCAACCGTCGCGCCGCCGCGTGGGCATTGTTCGGTTCCGCCGCCGGCCTGGCCTTCGCCTTGTCGCAGCATGAACACACAACCGCCCTTTCCGGGCTGGGCGGCTACAACCCGGTGTTGGTGGCGCTGGCCCTCAGCCAACAGCGCCGTCCTTGGCTGCCGCTGACCGGCATCTGCCTGGCTGGCGTGCTCACGCCAGGTTTTACCGCCCTCGGCCTGCCGCCCCTGACGGCACCGTTCATCCTCGCCTGCTGGCTGATCCAGGCCACCGGCCGGGCGTGGCACCAAGCCAGCCTCGACAGCGCGCCTTGCGCTCTACGGGGCAATCACCCTAGGCTTCGCTGATTCCGGTTCAGGCGAAGAGTATGGACAGCAGCAATTGGCGTGAACGCCTCTACGTGATCATTTTCCAGACCGACACCGTGGCCGGCCGGCGCTTCGACAGCACCCTGCTGTTGATCATCCTCGCCAGCCTGGTGATCGTGATGCTCGACAGCATCGACAGCGTGCACAAAAACTACGCAGCCCTGCTGGCCGGTATCGAGTGGGGCTTCACCTTCATCTTCATCGTCGAGTACGGCTTGCGCCTGTACTGCTCACCCAAGCCGCTGCGCTATGCCTTCAGTTTCTACGGGTTGGTGGATCTGCTGGCGATCGTGCCGGGGATCCTGGCGCTGTACTACAGCGATGCCCAATACCTGTTGATTATTCGGATCATCCGCATGCTGCGGATTTTCCGCGTGCTCAAGCTCAGCCCTTATCTCAAGCAGGCCAACTACTTGCTGGCGGCGCTGCGCGGAAGCAAGCAGAAAATCATCGTGTTCCTGGTCAGCGTCTCGACCCTGGTGACCGTCTTCGGCACGCTGATGTATGTCATCGAAGGGCCCGAGCACGGTTTCACCAGCATTCCCAAGGGCATCTATTGGGCTATCGTGACACTGACCACCGTAGGCTTCGGCGACATCGTGCCCAAGACGCCCCTGGGCCAAGTGGTGTCGTCCCTGGTGATGATCACCGGTTACTCGATCATCGCCGTGCCAACGGGTATTTTCACGGCTGAACTGGCCACGGCCATGCGCGGTGACCAGCTCAAGCACGATTGCCCGGTGTGCAGCAAAAACAACCACGAACACGGCGCCGCTTTCTGCTCCCGTTGTGGCAACGCGTTGTTTAAGAAATTGGAATAAGCAAAGCACTTTTTGATGCTTGAAGGTCTATAGCCTTGCAGCTAGTGTGCTGGCTAATTGCTCGGAACCCCCGTTGATAAAAAGGAATTCGCAGTGAAGAACTTCTTTGGCGCCTCCCTTCTCGCCGCTGGCCTGACCTTCGGCAGCCTGGCCCACGCCGCCCCGACCCTGCTCAACGTTTCCTACGACGTGATGCGCGATTTCTACAAGGACTACAACGCCGCCTTCCAGAAGCACTGGCAGGCCGAGCACAACGAAAACATCACCGTGCAGATGTCGTTCGGCGGCTCCAGCAAGCAGGCGCGCTCGGTGATCGACGGGCTGCCGGCGGATGTCATCACCATGAACATGGCCACCGACATCAACGCCCTGGCGGACAACGGCAAACTGGTGCCCGAGAACTGGGTCACCCGCCTGCCGAACAACAGCGCGCCGTTCACCTCGGCCACGGTGTTCATCGTGCGCAAAGGCAACCCGAAGGCACTGAAAGACTGGCCCGACCTGCTCAAGGACGGCGTGCAAGTGATCGTGCCCAACCCGAAGACCTCCGGCAATGGTCGCTACACCTACCTGTCGGCCTGGGGTTACGTGCTGAAAAATGGCGGTGACGAGAACAAGGCCAAGGCCTTCGTCGGCAAACTGTTCAAGCAGGCGCCAGTGCTGGACACGGGCGGTCGCGCCGCGACGACCACGTTCATGACCAACCAGATCGGCGACGTGTTGGTGACCTTTGAAAACGAGGCGGAAATGATCGCCCGCGAGTTCGGCCGCGACCAGTTCGAAGTGATCTACCCAAGCGTTTCCGCCGAGGCCGAGCCACCGGTCAGCGTGGTCGACAAAGTCGTCGAGAAAAAAGGTTCCCGCGAAGCCGCCGAGGCGTACCTCAAGTACCTGTGGTCGCCTGAAGGCCAGGAAATCGCCGCCGCCAACTACCTGCGCCCACGGGACCCGGCGGTGCTGGCCAAATACACCGACCGCTTCCCGAAAGTGGACTTCCTGTCCGTGGAAAAAACCTTCGGCGACTGGCGCACGGTGCAGAAGACGCACTTCAATGACGGTGGGGTTTTCGACCAGATCTATAGCGGGCAATAAGGCACTGATCCCATAGGGTTGCCAGAGAGCTTTTGTGGCGAGGGAGCTTGCTCCCGCTGGGTGGCGAAGCCGCCCTGAAAAACGATGAGCGCTTCGCACTCAAGCGGGAGCAAGCTCCCTCGCCACATAAAGCCCTCCTCTCAGTCGCCATCATCAACCACAGGCATGTCTGATATCAGCCACAAAGCTCTGTTCCAGAGCAGCACAACTCTTTAGCCTCACGCCATCTTTCCTGTTCACTGATGAGATTGCCATGAGTGCCCACCCCGCCACCCTGACCCGAGGCATGGTCCTGCTGTTCGCCTTCTGCTGCGGCGCCATCGTCGCCAACATCTACTACGCCCAACCCATCATCGAACTGATCGCACCCGACGTCGGCCTGAGCAGCACCATGGCCAGCCTGATCGTTTCGCTGACCCAGATCGGCTATGCCCTGGGCCTGTTTTTCCTGGTGCCACTGGGGGACTTGCTGGAGAACCGTCGGCTGATGATCCTCACCACGCTGGTGGCGATTGCCAGCCTGTTGGGGGCGGCGTTCACTGACCAGCCGAATGTGTTCCTGCTGGTCTCGCTGTTGGTGGGGTTCAGTTCGGTGTCGGTGCAAGTCCTGATTCCGCTGGCCGCGCACCTGGCGCCGGAGGAATCCCGGGGGCGAGTCGTCGGGGGGATCATGGGCGGCCTGCTGCTGGGGATCCTGCTGGCGCGGCCGGTCTCCAGCGTCGTGGCCGATCATTTCGGCTGGCGGGCCATGTTCATCATCGCCGCCGCGTTGATGGCCGCGATCAGCATTGTCCTGGCGCTGACCGTGCCCAAGCGCCAGCCCGACCATAGCGCCTCTTATGGCCAACTACTGGGTTCGCTCGGCACCCTGCTGCGCCAACAACCGCTGTTGCGGCAACGGGCCTTCTATCAAGCCTGCATGTTCGCCACGTTCAGCCTGTTCTGGACTGCCGTGCCACTGGAACTGTCACGCAACCATGGCCTGTCCCAGACTGAAATCGCCCTGTTCGCCCTGGTCGGCGCCATCGGTGCCATCGCCGCGCCCATCGCCGGTCGCCTGGCGGATGCCGGCCATACACGCAACGCCTCGCTGCTGGCGATGCTGTTCGCCAGCCTGAGTTTCCTGCCAGCGCTCATCCATCCGCTCTACAGCGTGATCGGCCTGGCGGTGACCGGCGTGGTCCTGGATTTCTGCGTGCAAATGAACATGGTCCTGGGCCAGCGCACCATCTACGCCCTCGATGCCAAGAGCCGCAGCCGGCTGAATGCGCTGTACATGACCAGCATCTTCGTCGGCGGTGCCTTCGGCTCATCGATTGCCAGTGCGGTGTACGAACACGGCGGCTGGTTGTGGGTGGTGATCGTCGGCAGCGCCTTCCCGCTGTTGGCCTTGCTGCGCTTCTTGAGTGCTTCGCGCAAGCCGTCCCTGGCCACGGCCTGAAACCCCACACATAAAAAATGCCCGGTCGCGCAAGGCGGCCGGGCATTTTCATGGAGCGGTCAAATCCGCACGTTGCCACGGGGCCCGGCAATCGCCCAGATGATCAGGCCCAGGACTGGCAGCAGCAGGATCAGCAGCACCCAGAGGATTTTCATCCCGGTTTCCGCGCCACTCTTGAGGACATTGATGATCGCCCAGATATCGAGCGCCAGGATAATCAGGCCGATCAGGCCGTTGAAGGTGGAACCCATGGTATCGCTCCCAAATGGTGATAGGCACCCTTAGGATAGCGGGCTCCAGGCAAGGGTTCCGTTTTATTGCTTCAGACGTGGACCGCGACCTTGAGGGCTTCCAGGGCCGGTGCGGCGGCGATGCCGACTTCGGCACACAGTTCCAGCACCCGCGGCACGTCGTTGCCGTACACCAGCACCATTTGCAACTCATCGTCGAGCAACTGGCTGAAGTTCATCAGCACGTAACCGCCGTTTTCCTTGTTCAGGCTGCTCATCTGGATCTGGATGCGGTTGAGCGCGGTCAGGGCTTCGGTTTTCGCCAACTGCTTGGGCTTGAGGTTGAACGCCACGCCAGGGCCGAACGAGGCGACGATCTGTTCGAACAGGTCCACGTAGGTATCGGACTGGAACAGCACGGTGTCCGGCAGGCTGCCTACCACTACCCACTCACCCAATGGGATCGGGAACGTGTCGTCGTAGTTGATATCGGGGTTGGCCGCCAGGAAAGCCGCCGGATCGGCGTAGGCCTGGGCCGCTTCGTCAGCGATTCGCTCGATGTCGGCCTCGCCAAGGCAGCCGGAGCTGATTTTGCCGATGAGTTCGATGAGGGCGGCTTTCATGGCGTGAATCCTGTGGCGAAGGGTGTTTTGAGGGCGGGCAGGATAACGCATCACATCGGTCGAGTCAGGAACCCGTGGCGAGGGAGCTTGCTCCCGCTCGGCTGCGAAGCAGTCGTAAATCCGCTGAACAGGGTAAACCTGACAGGTTGCGGTGGCTGGATTTGGGGCTGCTGCGCAGCCCAGCGGGAGCAAGCTCCCTCGCCACAAAAGCCGTCGGGATCGGAGTTTAGCCCATCAGCCCAACAACTTTTCCAACTGCGCCGTAGTATCCACCGCGCCCATGGTCCGGGCGGCATCGAGGGCCGAGACGCCGTTGGCGTCCTTGGCTTTCGGGTCGGCGCCTTTGCCGATCAGGTAGTCGACGATTGCCACCCGGTTGAACATCGCCGCCATCATCAAGGCGGTACGGCCATCGAAGGAGGCGCCTTCCACTTGCGCGCCGCCATCCACCAGCGCCGAAACCACTGCCAGGTCGCCCTTGAACGCTGCGCCGGCAATCGGGCTCTGGCCGTTGTCGTTGCGGATTTCCGGATCGGCCTTGTGCTCCAGCAGCACTTTCACCGTTTCCACGTGCCCGTGGTAAGCGGCCAGCATCAACAGGGTGTCGCCCTTGTGGTTGCGCAGGTTGGGCGGCAGGCCCTTGCTCAGCAGCGCGGCCATCATGGCTGCGTCGCCCTGGCGTGCGACGTTGAACACCTGCTCGGCAAACTCGGCAGCCTCTTCCGGGGTCATCTGGCGGCTTGTATCGGACATGGGAAACTCCACTCGGGTCTTCGCAAAGCGGCTAGTTTCCCGACGGACCCGGGCGCTGTCATCCCTTTTTTCACTGTGTCCGTCATAGCCAGAATCAATAACGCAATTGTCCGTCCTGGATCCGGGTCGCCAATTGTCGGTCCACCCGCACGTACGTATCGGTGCCCGGCAGCCAGGCATAGACCGGCTCGTCCCCCGTGATGCACGGGTCGAACCCTTCAGCCTTGAGGCGCGTCTTCTGGTACTTGAAGGTGCCGGTGGTATCCATCTTCACCTTGATGCGCAGGAACAGCGGCACGGCATAGGCGGGCAATTTGCATTGCAGGAATTGCAGCAGCTCGCTGAAGTCCAGGGTCGCCAGGGATTCGGACGGGGTGATCGCCGCCATGCCGGCACGGCCATTGGTGCCATTGATCTCCACGCCATAAGCCACCGCCTCGGCCACCTGCGGGTGTTGCAGCAAAACGTTTTCGACTTCCGTGGTGGAGACGTTTTCGCCTTTCCAGCGATAGGTGTCGCCAAGGCGGTCAACGAACTGCCCATGCCCGAAGCCGATGTTGCGCAGCAGGTCCCCGGTGTTGAAATAACGGTCGCCCGGCACGAAGACATCCCGGCAGATGGTTTTTTCGGTCAAGGCCTGCTCCGTGTAGCCGTCCAGTGGCGCCTTCTCGTCGATCCGCGCCAGCAGCAGGCCCGGTTGGCCCCTGGGCACTTTTTGCATGCGCCCTTGCAGGTTGCGCAACGGCAGGCCACTGGCATGGTCGTACTGCACCAGCTCCCAGCCCATCAGGGAGAACCCGATGGTGTTGTCGAAATTCAGGATGTTGGTAAAGCCGATATTGCCATCGCTGGCCGCATACAGCTCGCAGATGTGATCGATGCCGAAACGCGTCTTGAAGGTCGACCAGGCCCCCGGCCGCAGGCCGTTGCCGATCATTTTCTTTACGTCGTGGTGGCGGTCGTCGGCCGCGACAGGCTGGTCGATCAGGTAGCGGCACAACTCACCGACGTAACCCAGCGTGGTCGCCCGGTAACGGCGTACGTCGCTCCAGAAGTGGCTGGCGCTGAACTTGCGCCGAATCGCGAACCCCGATGCACCACAGATCGCCGCGCCCCAGCACACGCACAGGCCCGTGGCGTGGTATAGCGGCAAGGTGCAATAGACGACATCGTCGGGCTGCATGTCCAAGGCGATCAGGCCGAAGCTGGTGGACGTGCGCATCCAGCGACCGTGGCGAAACACCCCGGCCTTGGGCAGCCCGGTGGTGCCCGAGGTGTAGAGGTAAAAACACGGGTCGTTGCAGAAAACCTCCCGGCTGCACGCCGGGTTATCGTCCGGGTAATCCTCGCAACCGGCCAACAGGTCGACGAAACCGGACGGGGCATCGGTGCTGTCCTGATCCGCCAGCCACCAGGTCCTGCTGCTCGACAGTGCGGTGCGCGCCCGTACATCGTTGAAGGCCGCGACCCGCTCATCCCCGACCACCACCGCGACCGGGTTGACCAGGGCCAGGCTATGCACCAGCGCATCGCCGGTCTGCGAGGTGTTGAGCATGGCGCTGACCGCGCCAACCTTGGCCATCGCCAGCACGCTGATCAACAGTTGAGGCCGGTTCTCGACGAGTATCGCCACGCAATCGCCCTTGCCGATGCCTTGGGCCAACAGGTAATGGGCGATGCGATTGGCCTGCGCGTTGACCTGTGCATAACTCAACACTGTATCGCCACACAGCAGTGCCGGGCCCTGGGGATTGCGTTGGGTGGCCTGTTCGAAACACCAGCCCAGGCCACAAGGCTGGGTCGGTCCCTGGACATTGGCCAGCTTCATGCCTTTGACAATCCGGGGAACGGCTCTGGCGATGGCTGGCAGCTTGCGCAGCATCATGCCCCAGGTAATGGCGTCGCTGGATGTACGACTCATGGTGATCTTCCCCGTTCGACCTCGTGGGTCTCGGTTCTTGTTATCGGGCTGGCAGTGATTTTGGCTCGAAAGTACGCCCGCGATCACGGCGCTGTACATGCGGTTTTTGCAATGTTTTGTATCTGCTGCCGGAGGCAGGAGATGCGTGAGCGCCGGAAAACGATTTGGTTCCAAAAATCGTTGCTCGACCCCGCAAAATGCAGGATGCACGATGACCATTCATGCAAGATGCACGAAAGCGAAAATAGAGAAAAAACATAACATGTTGTTTTTAAAGTATTTTTTACAAGAGGAAATGCTGGCACAGACAGTGCAACCACCTCTCCACGGTTTGCCACACCATGGAGCAGTCAACTATGAACATGATTCAAGAAAAGTTTGCATCCCTGTTTTCCAACTACGAAGTGACCACTCAGCCCCGCCCGGACGGCGGCATTTTGCTGACCTTGCGTAATAGTGACGGCAAGCTGTTCAAACGCACGATTTCCTATGCGCAATTGCATGCTGGGGATCAGTTGTCTTGGGCGATCAGCGCGATCCGTCGTGACTTGGCGGAACAGGCTAGCGAGTTGCCACAGATCACCTTGTTGCAGAGCCAGCATCGGTTTGCGCTGCCGACTTACCATAGCGCTTGAGTCTGCTTTGCTGTTCACTTGGAAACGGCGCTTTTTTCAGAGATGGAAAGCGCCGTTTTTTTGCGCCTTGGGAAAGCCCACTTTGGTGTGTATATCCGTTTCTTCGGTAACGGCGACTTAGGGTTCCGCTCTTACAGCGGGTCACTTTTGAAGAGCCCGGAAGCCGGCCCAGTCAAAAGTAACCAAAACGCTTCTGCCCCACCACTCGGTGCCTCGCTTAGGCTCGGCATGCCTGAACGAAGGCATTGCTCCGTGGGCCCGCCGCGAAGGGCCATCCATGGCCCAGCGCGGCTAACCCGGCATCCATGCCGGGTTGCCCACTGCGCAATACCTTCGTTCAGCCAGCGTGGTTTAACGGGCGCCCGAGATCAACGTCCACCACGAGGCGGCCTGATAGCCGACCTGGTTCTTGGTGAGACCGCGTTTCTCCTGTGGGAGCGAGCCTGCTCGCGATGACGGTGTGTCAGTTTGTGGTGATGTTGGATGTGTCGGCCTCATCGCGAGCAGGCTCGCTCCCACAGGGATCTTGGGTGTTCGTGGGTCTTGGGTTCACCACAGACCCATTGTGGGAGCGAGCTTGCTCGCGATGGCGGTGGGTCAGTTTGTGGTGATGTTGGATGTGCCGGCCTCATCGCGAGCAAGCTCGCTCCCACAAAGGATCTTGGGTGTTCATGGGTCTTGTGTTCACCGCAGGCCCACTGTGGGAGCGAGCTTGCTCGCGATGGCGGTGTGTCAGTTTGTGGTGATGTTGGATGTGTCGGCCTCATCGCGAGCAAGCTCGCTCCCACAGGGGATCTTGGGTGTTCATGGGTCTTGTGTTCACCGCAGGCCCACTGTGGGAGCGAGCTTGCTCGCGATGGCGGTGTGTCAGTTTGTGGTGATGTTGGATGTGCCGGCCTCATCGCGAGCTTGCTCGCGATGGCGGTGGGTCAGTTTGTGGTGATGTTGGATGTGCCGGCCTCATCGCGAGCAAGCTCGCTCCCACAGGGGATCTTGGGTGTTCATGGGTCTTGGGCTCACCACAGACCCATTGTGGGAGCGAGCCTGCTCGCGATAGCGGTGGGTCAGCCACATAGATGCCAGCATGTGCCCCGCTCTTGCTCTTGCTTTGGCTCTTGATCTGGACGCCCCGTTAAACCACGCTGGCCGAACGCAGGCATTGCGCAGTGGGCAACCCGGCATGGATGCCGGGTTAGCCGCGCTGGGCCAGGGATGGCCCTTCGCGGCGGCCCACGGAGCAATGCCGGAGTGAGGGCACACCGAGCCTAAGCGAGGTGCCGAGTGGTGGGGCAAAGCGTTTTTGGTTACTTTTGGCGTTCTTCCAAAAGTGACCCGCCGTAAGGGCGGAACCCTAAGCCGCCGTTACCGAAATAACAGATATACACACCAACCCTAAGAACGCGGTCAATCCTCCAGACGAGGAAACCGGCGAGCAATATCATCCCCAGTAAGCTCAGCAACCAACCCCTGCGAACCACCAGACAAACGAATCGAAACAAAATACGGCCGCTCTCCCCCGTCAAACCAATGCGCCGTACCGGCAGGCACCGTGATCAAGTCATTCCTCTCACACAGCACCGCATAGACATAATCGCCAATGTGCAGGTTAAACAACCCCCGACCAGCAACGAAAAATCGTACTTCGTCCTGGCTATGGCGGTACTCATCAAGCACCCCTGCTTGTTCCGGATGATCGCAGCTGACACTGACCACATCGACCGCAACATAACCACGTTCAGTCATCACCCCATCGATCCGAGCCTGGTAAGCCGCAATGATCTCCTCCTCACTGGCCCCAGGCTGAATGTTCGCCGCCGCTTCCCAGCGATCAAAGCGAACCCCTTGCTCAGCCAAAGTCGCGGCAATGTCCTCAAAGTGAGTCAACACCTTGTTCGGAATGTCAGGGCTCGATACGTGATAAACGGACAGGCTGCTCATGACAATGGCTCCAGCAAATTAACGGTTCGAAGGCTCATGGCCGGTCCTCTTGCATACGTGTCGCAATGATAACGGCCGCCGCGAAGGCGACGAGGCTGGCAAGGCTGAAGGTCCAACTGGCGCCCAGGGCGTTCCAGCTGTAGCCGGAGTACAACGCGCCCAAGGCCCCGCCCGTGCCGGCCAACGCTGCATACAGCGCCTGCCCCTGGCCTTGCTGGCGGGGACCGAAGCTGCGTTGCACGAAATGGATGGCGGCGGCGTGAAAGCTGCCGAAGGTCGCCGCGTGCAGCACCTGGGCGAACAACAACACCCAGAGAAACTCGGCCAACGAACCCAACAACAGCCAGCGCAACGCCGCCAGCAGGAAACTCGCCAGCAGTACCCGGCGCACGGAAAACCGCGCCAGGATCCGGCTCATCAGCAGGAAGACCAAAACTTCCGCCACCACACCGACCGCCCAAAGCATCCCGATCAAGCCGCGACTGTAGCCCAGGCGTTCGAGGTGCAACGTCAGGAAGGTGTAATACGGCCCGTGGCTCACCTGCATCAGGCCCACGCAGATGTAGAACGCCAGCACCCCAGGGTTGCGCAGTTGCCGCAGGAAGCCCTCCCCCGCGACTCGCGGCCCCTGCAATGGCTGGGCGTTGGGCACCCAGAAGCTGGCGAGGACGATGCCGGCCATGATCAGCACCAGGGCCAGTGGGTAGATGTCCAGGCTCAGCCATTCGAACAAGCGGCCGAGCACGACCACGGTGATGATGAAGCCGATGGAGCCCCACAGGCGGATCTGACTGTAGCGCGAGGCCTGCCCGCTCAGGTGGGCCAGGGTGATGACTTCGAACTGCGGCAACACCGCGTGCCAGAAGAACGCATGCAGCGCCATGACCATCGCCAGCCAGGCGTAGCTTTTGTCGATGAAGATCAGCGAGAAGGTCAGCAGCGTGCAGATCGCGCCAAACCGCACGATCGCCAGGCGTCGGCCGGTGTAATCCCCCAGCCAGCCCCAGATGTTCGGCGCCACGCAGCGCATCAGCATCGGGATGGCCACCAGCTCGCCGATACGCGCCGCGTTGAAGCCCAGGTGATCGAAATAAAGCGCCAGGAACGGCGCTGTCGAACCGAGCAGCGCGAAATAGAACAGATAGAAACTGGAAAGCCGCCAGTACGGCAGTGCCGCCATGGTCGTCAGGCCACGGCGGCTGGCAGGCCGGCCATCAAAGTTGTCCCAGCACCGGGGTGCTGACGCGGACGTCGGCGTTCTGGCCGCGATGACGCAGCAGGTGATCCATCAGCACGATGGCCATCATCGCTTCGGCGATGGGCGTGGCACGAATGCCGACGCACGGGTCGTGACGACCCTTGGTGATCACCTCGACCGGGTTGCCATGGATGTCGATGGAGCGCCCCGGTGTGGTGATGCTGGACGTCGGCTTCAAGGCCAGGTGCGCCACGATCGGCTGGCCCGAGGAGATGCCGCCGAGGATGCCGCCAGCATTGTTGCTGAGGAAACCGTCCGGGGTCAGTTCGTCACGGTGCTCAGTGCCTCGCTGGGCGACGCAGGCGAAACCGGCGCCGATCTCCACGCCCTTCACCGCGTTGATGCTCATCAGCGCGTGGGCCAGCTCGGCGTCGAGGCGGTCGAAGATCGGCTCGCCCAGGCCGGGCATCACGCCTTCGGCCACCACGGTGATCTTCGCGCCGACCGAATCCTGGTCCCGGCGCAGTTGGTCCATGTAGGCCTCGAGTTCCGGCACCTTGTCCGGGTCGGGGCAGAAGAACGCGTTCTGTTCCACCGAATCCCAGGTCTTGAACGGGATTTCGACAGGGCCCAACTGGCTCATGTAGCCACGAATCACGATGCCCTGGCTGGCCAGATATTTCTTGGCAATCGCCCCGGCCGCCACGCGCATGGCGGTTTCCCGGGCCGAGCTGCGGCCGCCGCCACGGTAGTCGCGCTCACCGTATTTGTGGTGGTAGGTGTAGTCGGCGTGGGCCGGGCGGAACAGGTCCTTGATGGCCGAGTAGTCCTTGGACTTCTGGTCGGTGTTGCGGATCAGCAGGCCAATGGCGCAGCCGGTGGTGCGCCCTTCGAACACGCCGGACAGGATTTCGACTTCATCGGCTTCCTGGCGCTGGGTGGTGTGGCGGCTGGTGCCGGGCTTGCGGCGGTCCAGGTCACGCTGCAGGTCGTCCAGGGAAATCTCCAGGCCCGGCGGGCAGCCGTCGACAATGGCGACCAACGCCGGGCCATGGCTTTCGCCCGCGGTGGTGACAGTGAACAGCTTGCCGTAGGTATTGCCGGACATGCAGGGTGCTCCGTGAAAAACGCTGAGAGACTCAACCTTGGATTCGTAGTGGGCGCCAGTATACGCAGGCTCCCCGCGTAGTTCATCCTCGAACCTTATCGGCGACCACCAGTCCAACCGGCACCTTCGCAACTAATGGCGTGATGATGTTAAAGCTGCTTGCCTTAAGCCTTGCCGTGTTCACCGGCCTGTTTTCCTGCCTGGCCCAAGCCACGGTGCTGCAACGCCCGATCAGCCTCGACACCGGCAGTGGCGAGCTTTTCGGCTCGTTGTTGCTGCCCAAGTCCGACACGCCCGTGCCGGTTGTCCTGATCATTTCCGGGTCCGGCCCTACGGATCGCGACGGCAACAACCCCGAGGGCGGGCGCAACGACAGCCTCAAGCGCCTGGCCTGGGTCCTGGCCAGGCACAACATTGCCAGCGTGCGCTATGACAAACGGGGTGTGGCCGCCAGCCTGGCGGCGACACCGGACGAGCGCAACCTGAGTGTCGAGGCCTATGTGGCCGATGCCGTGGCCTGGAGCCACAAGCTCGCCGCCGATCCACGCCTGGGCCCGCTGATCCTGCTGGGTCACAGTGAAGGCGCGTTGATCGCCAGCCTCGCCGCGCCCCAGGCCGACGCGGCGGCGGTGATTTCGCTGTCTGGCAGCGCCCGGCCGATCGACCAGGTGCTGCGCCAACAACTGAGCAACCGCCTGCCACCGCCGCTGATGTTGCGCAGCAATGAGCTGCTCGACAGCCTCAAGGCCGGGCGGCTCGACAACAACGTGCCGGCGCAATTGCAGGTCATTTTTCGCCCCAGCGTACAGCCCTACCTGATTTCGCTGTTCCGCCAGGACCCGGCCCGGGCCTTCGCCGCGTTGAAGATGCCTGCCTTGATCATCCAGGGCAGCAACGATATCCAGGTCAGCGCCGATGATGCCCGGCAGTTGAAAGCCGCCAAGCCCGACGCCGAGCTGGCGCTGATCGAGGGCATGAACCACGTAATGCGCATCGTGCCCAACGACGTGAAACGGCAACTGGCCTCCTACAAGGATCCCAACCTGCCCCTGGCGGCCGAGCTCGGTGTGCGAATTCTGCGTTTTATTGACGCGTTAGCCGCCCGTTAAGCGGTTTTAGTCACAACTAGCCCTCCAGTCCTGGCAAAAACGGCCGATAGCACTGTGTCGGATAGCGCAATGGCTACCGACCCGCCGGCCTGGACAGGACTTTGCCGTTATGACTGAAACTCAAACTTCCCCCGACACCGCTGCCGAAGCCCCCGCCTCGTCTGCGGTGGAACTGCCGTGGGCGGACGTGCATACCGAGCATCACAAGATGCTCCGTCTGGCGCCGCTCAAGACCGACCGCGCCACCGGTGTGCGGCCGCTGCGGTTTGTCGAGTTCAGCTATGTGGAGCGCCACAGCAAGGAACGCAGCCTGCTGCGCATGAGCATCCAACTGCCGAACCAGCGGGTGCGCAAGGAACAGAATCACCTGGATGTCTGGGCCGACCACGTCGAAAAACGCCTGACTTTTTCCCCGGACAACCTGCAAGTCGAGCCGTTGAACCGTGGCATCGGCCGTTTCCTCGCGGCCCAGGGTATTACCTGGGCCAAGAAACGCTGGTCGGCCTACCAGGTTGAGGGCGCCGATCTGGATAACAAGGACGCCCTGAACGAAGACACTCGCCTGCGCCGCGACCGCTTTCTCAAGGCCCAGGGGTTCGAGGTGGTCTACGCCGACGCCCAGCACCTCAAGGGCAGCATCAAGCCGGCCCAGGTAGGCGATTTGATCGGGGATTGGAACACCGAGAAGCTGCAGTTCGTGACCATCCTTGAAGCCGCGCAGATGCTGCAACAAGCCGAGCAGAACCTGGCGGAACAGGAAGTCAAACTCAAGCAGCAGGAAGAAAAGGTCACCAGGTTCAAGCGCGAAGACACCGGCCTGCGCTTCACCATCACCTGCCTGGTGGCCTTCGCCATGTTCCAGGCGGGGTTGCTGATCTGGATTGCGACACGCCATTAACTCAACAGCGCGTGAATAACCCTGTGGGAGCGAGCTTGCTCGCGATAGCGGTAAATCAGTCAACTTCCATGCTGCTGATCCGACGCCATCGCGAGCAAGCTCGCTCCCACAGTGGATTGCGGCGTCATGCAGACACTCGTGGCGAGGGAGCTTGCTCCCGCTCGGCTGCGCAGCAGTCGTAAACCCGGCGACTGCAATTTGTCTGGGAATTGCGAAATTAGCTTTTAAAGGGGGCCGCTTCGCAGCCCAGCGGGAGCAAGCTCCCTCGCCACAAAAGCGGTCGCAGGATCAAACCCGCGAAGCAAACAACCCCTGATGCTGGCGGCACTGCTCGGCACTGAGCATGAACACACCATGGCCGCCGCGCTCGAAGTCGAGCCAGGCGAAATCGACTTCCGGGTACAACGCCTCGACGTGCACCTGGCTGTTGCCCACCTCGACAATCAACAGCCCCTTCTCGGTCAGATGATCGGCCGCCTCGGCCAGCATCCGGCGAACCAGGTTCAAGCCATCATCGCCACAGGCCAGGCCCAGCTCCGGCTCGTGCTGATACTCCTGCGGCATGTCGGCGAAATCTTCCGCATCGACGTAGGGCGGGTTCGACACGATCAGGTCGAAACGCTGCCCCGGCAAACCGTCGAAACCATCGCCCTGGACGGTGAACACGCGCTCATCGACGCCATGGCGCTCGATGTTCTGGTTGGCCACTTCCAGTGCTTCGAACGACAGGTCGGCCAGCACCACTTCGGCCTCAGGGAATTCATAGGCACAGGCAATGCCGATGCAACCGGAACCGGTGCACAGGTCGAGAATCCGTGCCGGCGCCTGGCCCAACCAAGGCTCGAAACGTTTTTCGATCAGCTCACCGATGGGCGAGCGCGGAATGAGCACGCGTTCATCGACGATGAACGACATTCCGCAGAACCAGGCCTCACCCAACAGGTAGGCCGTCGGGATGCGCTCGGCAATGCGCCGACGCAGCAGACGCTGCACATGGACCAGTTCTTCGTCTTCAAGACGGCAGTCCAGGTAGCTGTCGGCAATTTCCCACGGCAGGTGCAACGCACCCAACACCAGTTGCCGGGCTTCATCCCACGCATTGTCGGTGCCATGGCCGAAAAACAGATCCTTCCCATGGAAACGGCTGACGGCCCAACGGATATGGTCGCGCAGGGTACGGAGACGGGAAGTGATCACGGCGGCAAACTCCAGAAAAATCGACGGGCGAGTCTACCAGCCAAACGCGGCCCCACCCAAACACGCCGCGATGGCGAACGAAAAGCGCTGGACCAATCGTAGGATTTATCCGTTTTTTGCACTGCCTATTGAACGAGACGAGCCTCTTGACAAGGCTGTAGGCCAGCAACGGCGGCCCTTGCGATGGAAGCGATTCACAGAACCGCTCAGCCAGAGGACAATGTCGCAAAAGCCCCACTCGAAGGAGCCCCAGAATGTCCGTTCCAAAAACGATGTTTCAACTCAGCGGCCGTGGTTATGCAGCGGCCAATCTGAGTCAAGCGACCTTGATCATCATCGATGCCCAGAAGGAATACCTCGCCGGGCCCCTGGCCCTGAGCGGCATGGATGCAGCCGTCGCGAACATCAAGCAACTGCTCGGCGCGGCCCGTGCAGCCGGTCGACCGATCGTGCATGTGCGCCACCTGGGCACCCATGGCGGGCTGTTCGATCCACAAGGCGAACGCGGGGAATTCATTCCCGGCCTAGAACCCCAGGGTGACGAAACCGTGGTCGAAAAGTTGCTGCCTAGCGCCTTCCACGGCACCGAACTGAAAAAACGCCTGGAAGACTTCGGCCCCCTGGACCTGATCGTGTGTGGGTTCATGAGCCATTCCAGCGTCAGCACCACCGTGCGTGCCGCCAAGAACCTGGGCTTTCGCTGCACCCTGGTGGAAGACGCCTGCGCCACGCGCGACCTGCCCTACAAGGGCGGCGTCCTCAGCGCCGAGCACGTTCAGCAGACCGAAATGGCGATCATGGCCGACAACTTCGCCACCCTGGCCCTGACCCGCGACTTCATCTGATGCGCCTTGATGAGCGGCCCTCCCTGCCGCTCATCCGCAAAAGCCTCTCATTTGCCGCAATTGCCATACTGTCAGGAACAACCCGAATATCTTCCGGTCGAAGGGCCGATACCCATTGAGGAAGGTCGGAATGAAGTTATCCGATGGTTTTGACGCACGTCGCTTGCGGCCCAAGGGCCCGAGCAACTGGCGGTTTCGTTTTGGCGCGGCGATCGCTGCGCTCCTGGCAACACTCGGTGTACTTCTGGCCATGGCCGGCGCGGCCAGCCTGCTGGGCCGTCCACCCGCATTGGGCGAGTTGAATGCCACCCCGCTGGGTTCGGCGATCATCCTGGCAGTCGGTCTTTTCGTACTGTTGCTGGGCGTCTGGCTCTGGCGCCGCTGCCGCCGTCGCGCCCGCCAATCCCTGGAGCTGGCCATGGCTCCGCACCTGATGAAAAAGCACGACTGATCCGCCACTCGACGTTTTGTCGCGCCTGATCCCGCCAGAGTTGGGTAAACTGGCCGGCTTCGCGGAGGCTGACATGCAAGACGACGACTTTTCCCTGTTCAAAAGTGCGATCCAGGGCGTAAAACCGATCAAACACGACCGTGCCGAGACCGGCAAGCCCAAGGCCGATCGCGCGCAAATCGCCAAGCTGCGCCAGGCTGCCACCGTACGCACCGATGCCACCACCGTGGACGGTTTGTCCGATCAGTTCGTGATCGACGTCGGGCCGGAAGACGAGTTGATGTGGGCGCGCGACGGTGTCCAGGAAAGCCAGATGCGCAAGCTGAAGGTCGGCCAGATCCCCTTCGAAGGCAGCCTCGACCTGCACGGCATGAGCGTCGAAAAGGCCCGGGAAACCCTTTGGGCGTTCCTGGCCGAAGCCACCAAGTTCGAAATCCGTTGCGTGCGCGTCACCCATGGCAAAGCCGTGCGCCTGGACGGCAAGCGACCGATGATCAAGAGCCACGTCAACACCTGGCTGCGCCAGCACCCGCAAGTGCTGGGCTTCACCTCCTGCCAGGCGAAACACGGCGGCGCCGGGGCGGTCTACGTGATGCTCAAGCGCACCATGATGGAAGGTCGCGACGAGTAGCCCTCGATTGCCGAGCGAGTAACACCGCGTCCGCCAGCGTAAGGCATATCGAATCGATAAAAAAAGCCCCTCAATGACGGGGCTTAAATGAATGATGGTTCGTTATTTAAAACGACTCGACCGGCTTATTGACCTGCTGAGCCAACTTGATTTGGTCAAGCTTTGGGAAAGAGAACTTTATAATCAGATAAGCATCCTTGCCTATGCCATTGATGACTAAATCCGCACTCCTCACATTGTCAGGCGCCATGTCCACTAAGCGACGAAAATTTTTAGCACCTTTAATCGACATTCCATTTTCAATGTAGGTGTAAGTAATATTACCCGCATTCAAGGCTGCATTTTCGTAATTTGAAAACTGGGCAGTTACCTCTTCGATGCTTGTCGTTTTGCCCGCAAGCTCGAGCAAATCCAGAATCGATTTGCCATCGCTGACAGCCGCCATGTCAAAGTTTTTCCTCATGGCGCCCAAGGCGCGCTCGAACAACTCACGATCAACGGGTGCAAGCAGCGAAACCATTGAAAGTTTATCGTTCTTGAACACCAGCGACGCAGTGAACTTCTGTTCAATAAAGACCAATTCAGTGCACTTTACAGTAGAACCCACCTGCGTCGAACAATCGTAATAACCGGCAGCCTCGGTGTAATTCGCGATAGGTGAATCATAAGCGTAGTTCTTGAACAGGTTGTCAGCCGCGCCTGCAGTCTGCGCTCCAGCAAGAATGGCTACCACGGCCAGAGCCAACGAATAGATTTTTTTAAGCATGGATTCCGTTCCTAGAAGTGGAGTGACGAATATAGCCATATGCTATCAGTCTGGAATCCGATTTGTCTTCTTCAACCCAAGCAAGCCGGTGCGGTCGTCCGATACCTCAGGACAACACCGACCGGATCGAAGGTTCGCGCCCACCGGCCATACAACTGCCGACACACTTAAGCTACCATGTGCAGCACGGCGGGTATGAAACCCTGCAATCACTGCCTCTCAGCTCGGTCATGGCATTCAGATGCTGCCGACCATACGCCCTGTGGGCCTTCAGCAGCGACTGGAGTGAACTGGGCAACTCGAAACAGCTTGATTGGTACAAAATGGGTACAGACAGAACAAGTACCCTCCTGAAACCCTTATGGAATCAGCCTCTGTGACACTGGAACAGAATTACACCGCGATCCTCGGCCAACTGGGCGAGGACGTTTCCCGCGAGGGCCTGCTCGACACGCCCAAGCGCGCTGCCAAGGCCATGCAGTACCTCTGCCGCGGTTATGAACAGACCCTGGAAGAAGTCACCAACGGTGCCTTGTTCAGCTCCGACAACAGCGAGATGGTGCTGGTCAAGGACATCGAGTTGTACTCGTTGTGCGAACACCATCTGCTGCCTTTCATCGGCAAGGCCCACGTGGCCTACATCCCGAGCGGCAAGGTGCTGGGGCTGTCGAAAGTCGCGCGCATCGTCGACATGTATGCCCGGCGCCTGCAGATCCAGGAAAACCTCAGCCGCCAGATCGCCGACGCGGTCCAGCAAGTGACCGGCGCCCTGGGCGTGGCGGTGGTGATCGAAGCCAAACACATGTGCATGATGATGCGCGGTGTGGAAAAGCAGAATTCCTCGATGATCACCTCGGTGATGCTCGGCGAGTTCCGGGAAAACGCCGCCACCCGCAGCGAATTCCTCAGCCTCATCAAGTAACTCGTCGTATGAAGAAAACCGGCATCGATCGCCGGTTTTTTTTCGCCGGTGAAAAATCAGGTAAGCTGCGCGCCCTCTTCTTCCCTGCCGCGAGACTGAATACCGTGATCGTCAAAGCGCTTCGAGTTGGCTTGGGCCAGCTCATTATCTTCATCGACTTCATCACCCGCCCCGGCAAGAAACAACGCACGACCGAAGCCCAGGCGCAGGTCGACCAGGCCGCCCGCAGCTTGACCCTGTATCAATTCCACGCCTGCCCGTTCTGCGTGAAGACCCGCCGCACCCTGCGCCGTCTCAACGTGCCGGTGGCCCTGCGCGATGCGAAAAACAACGAGCAGGATCGCCAGACGCTGCTGGAGCAAGGCGGCAGGATCAAAGTGCCGTGCCTGCGTATTGAAGAGAATGGCGAGACCACCTGGATGTATGAGTCCAAGGTGATCATTGATTATCTGGATAAGCGGTTCTCTGCAGCCTGATAATTTTCTGGTGTGGCTACTGGCCTCATCGCGAGCAAGCTCGGCTCCCACAATGGGCCTTGGTGAACGCTAGATTTGTATTCACCACCGTCCCCTGTGGGAGCCGAGCTTGCTCGCGATGGGGCCCGGACAGCCACCACAAAGCCCCTGATATCAAGCCGCTTTTACCGCCAACGCCTCCCGCACCACCCCCGCCAACCGCTTGAGCCCCTCATCCAACCGCGCCGGGTCAATGTGGCTGAAATTCAACCGCAAGTGCCCCGGATGCTGGTCCGGCTCGGGAAAGAACGGCTCTCCCGGCATGAACGCAACGTCGGCCGCCAGCGCGGCGGCGAGCAAGGTGCGGGTGTCCAGCGGTTGCCTGAGGGTCAGCCAGAAAAACAACCCGCCCTGGGGCACGTTCCAGTCCGCGATATCGGAGAAATGCGTTTGCAACGCCGTCTGGAACCGATCGCGACGGTCCCGGTAGAAATCCCTCAATTCACTCAAATGGCTGCGGTACTGTTCGGTGCCGATCCATTGCAGCGCTTGCCACTGACCGATGCGATTGGTGTGCAGGTCCGCCGACTGCTTGAGCCGCAGCAGGTGCGGGAACAAATCCGGGCTGGCAATCAGGTAGCCCACCCGGAGCCCCGGCAATAGGGTTTTCGACACGGTGCCGGTGTAGATCCAACTGGCCTTCTTCAAGCGACTGACGATCGGCGTGGCACTGCCGCCATCGAACGTCAGCTCCCGGTAGGGTTCGTCCTCGATCAGGGTGACACCGAACTCATCCAGCAAAGCTGCCACCGCGTCGCGCTTGGCCTCGCTGTAGCGCACCGCCGAGGGGTTCTGGAACGTTGGAATCAGGTAGATGAACGCTGGTCGATGCTGCTCCAGCCGGGTTCGCAACTGGTGCAGATCCGGGCCATCGGCCTCCAGAGGCACGTTGATGCAATCGGCGCCGAACAGCTGGAAAATCTGCAACGCCGCCAGATAGGTCGGCGCTTCGAGCATCACTTCGGTACCCACGTCGATGTGCAGCTTGGCCGCCAGGTCGAGGGTTTGCTGGGAGCCGCTGACCACCAGCACCTGACTGGCCTCACAGGCCACGCCCAATGCCCGCGCCTGGGCCGCCAGGGCCTCGCGCAGGGCCGGTTCGCCTTCGCTCATGCCGTACTGGCCCATGGACAACGGCATGGCCGCCCATTCCACCTTCGGCAGCATGGCTTCGGCCGGCAGGCCGCCAGCGAACGACATCACTTCAGGACGCTGCGCCGCCGCGAGGATTTCTCGAATCAAAGAACTTTTGAGGCGCGAGACACGTTCGGAAAAAGCCATGGGGTCACCTGTAGCGGGTCGCTGGAAGAATGAGTCAAACTGATTGACCGAAATTACTCCGACCCCTCTGGATACGTCAACATGATTGACCTTAAAAACCCGACCTCCCAACAAATGGCCATGGAAGCGTTTTTCTTCGGTTACCAGGCGTTCACCGCCAAGGCCGATGAAATGCTCGAGCGTCGTGGGTTGAGCCGGGTCCACCAGCGCATCGTTTTTTTCATCGCCCGCTACCCCTCATTGAGTGTGAAGGAATTGCTGGCGCTGCTCGGCGTGAGCAAGCAGGCACTGAACATGCCGTTGCGGCAGTTGATGGAAATGCACCTGGTGAACAGCGTCGCGTCCGAGACCGACAAGCGCAAACGGCTGTTGGAACTGACGGCCGAGGGTGAGCGGTTCGAGCAGGCGTTGCGGCGCGAGCAGGTGAAATTGCTGGAGCGGGTGTTTGCCGAGGCCGGAGAGGCGGCGGTGGATGGGTGGTTGGCGGTGAACCTGGCACTGGGCAAATCCAGTGACTGAAGGCACCTGATCCGACGCTATCGCGAGCAAGCTCGCTCCCACAGGGCTCATGGTTGAACCCAATTCTTGCATTCACCACACCCCACTGTGGGAGCGAGCTTGCTCGCGATAGCGTCCGCATGGGCGATATATCCCTATCGCCCGACATTTCGTCGACAACACAGAAAACATTATTTGCATTATTTGTATACAAAAGCATAATTCGCTCCGTGCGAGTTCCTGACCAAAAGGTCAACATACTTCGCCAGCCTTACCTGCCTCAGCGCATCGCAGCTACCCCCAGGGCGTTTGCGGTGCTGGAAATAACAATAAGACTCTTGAGGAGTACTCGCTGTGGAAAGCCGCAAACCCGACGCCCGGACGCTGGACCTCTCGCCGCCACTACGCAGTGGCTGGCTGGAACGCCTCTTCAAACTCAGCTTGCATGGCACCACGGTGAAGACCGAGCTGATTGCCGGCCTGACGACCTTCATCACCATGGCCTACATCATCTTCGTCAACCCCAACATCATGGCCGACGCCGGCATCGATCACGGTGCCGCGTTCGTCGCCACCTGCATCGCCGCCGCCCTGGGCTGCCTGTTGATGGGCCTGTATGCCAACTGGCCGGTGGGCCTGGCACCGGGCATGGGCCTGAACGCCTTCTTCACCTACACCGTGGTCGGCACCATGGGCTACAACTGGGAAACCGCGTTGGGCGCGGTGTTCATTTCCGGTGTGCTGTTCATGTTCCTGACCCTGTCACGGGTGCGCGAGTGGCTGCTCAACAGCATTCCGGTGAGCCTGCGATTCGCCATGGGCGCCGGGGTCGGGTTGTTCCTCGGGCTGATCGGCCTGAAAACCGCCGGGATCGTCGTGGACAGCCCCGCCACCCTGATCAAGCTTGGCTCGTTGCGTGAACCCGGTCCGTTGCTGGCCGCTGTGTGCTTCCTGATGATCGCCGTGCTCAGTTATCACCGCGTGTTCGGCGCGATCCTGATCAGCATCATCGCCGTGACCCTGGCCGGTTGGGGCCTGGGGTTGGTGCAGTACAACGGCGTCATGTCGACACCGCCGAGCCTGGCCCCGACCTGGATGGCGATGGACGTGGCCGGGGTGTTCAACATCAGCATGATCAGCGTGGTGCTGGCCTTCCTGTTCGTGCACATGTTCGACACCGCCGGCACCCTGATGGGCGTTGCCCAGCGCGCCGGCCTGGTGAAAGCCGATGGCAAGATCGAGAACCTGTCCCGCGCCTTGAAAGCCGACAGCGCCTCCAGCGTATTCGGCGCCATGGTCGGTGTGCCGCCGGTGACCAGTTACGTGGAAAGCGCCGCCGGTGTGGCCGCCGGTGGCCGCACGGGGCTTACCGCCGTGACCGTCGGTGTGCTATTTATTGCCGCCATGTTCTTCGCACCGCTGGCCGGGATGATCCCCGCCTACGCCACGGCCGGGGCCTTGATCTACGTCGCCATGCTGATGATGGGCGGCATGGCCCACATCGAATGGGACGAACCAACCGACAGCATTCCGGCCATCGTCACGGCCATCATGATGCCCCTGACGTTCTCGGTCGCCGACGGTATCGCCCTGGGTTTCATCACCTATGTGGTGCTCAAGGCCGGCACCGGTAAACACAAGGAAATCTCCGTCAGCCTGTGGGTGCTCTGCGCGATCTTCATCGCCAAGTTCATCTTCTTGTAAGCGATACCGTATCCACCCGCCTCACCCCTTGGGTGAGGCTTTTGTACATCAGGAGCAAAGCAATGAATCTGGAAACCTGGCTGTTGTTCAGTGGCGCCGCCTTGGTGGTGATCCTCATCCCCGGCCCGTTGTCGTTGTTGATGATCGGCAATAGCCTGAACTACGGCCTGCGCCGCTCGTACCCGGCATTCCTGGGTGGCGTGATCGCCTCGATCTGCCTGCTGAGCGCTTCGGCGCTGGGGCTCGGCGCATTGTTGATGGCCTCGGAGCAGTTGTTCAGCGCCCTGAAGATCGTCGGCGCCTTGTACCTGTTTTACCTGGCCTGGCAGAGCTGGCAGCAATCGCGCCAACCGTCCCAAGGCGCCGAAGTGCCCCAGGCCGCTGCTGTACCGCGCTTTCGCGCCCTCTTCGGTCGGGCGTTCGTGTTGGGTGCGAGCAACCCGAAAGACATCCTGTTCTTCGCCGCTTTCCTGCCGCAATTCTTGAGCGCCGAACACGCATTCCTGCCACAACTGCTGATCATGATCGCCACCTGGACCGTACTCGACCTGCTGTGCAAGCTGGCCTACGGCCTCGGTGCCCACGGCGCGGCGCGGTACTTGCGCACGGGCAAAGGCCAGAGCTGGTTCAACCGTATCAGTGCAGGGCTCTTTGGCGGCGCGGGCGCAGCGTCCTTACTGTCCAGCCACTGAGCACCGGTAATCGGTTTGATCCGAGGGACTGGCAAAACGGCGCAACAACCCATTGATATACACCCGGCGGAAAAACACCTTACATAGAAGGCCATTCATTATCGTTGAACAAGGAAGTTCACAATGGCCAAGGTTTTTTACCCCGATTCCGTTTTCGATGAGCCTACAGTCGTCATTACAGATCTGGGCTTTCATGCCAATGATCATTCTGTCGAGACACTCGATTTCAAAGCGGGCAATGAAACCCTGATCGGCCCGGAACATAAGCGAAGACAAGCCCAACTCGAAGTTGTCGATAAACTGTATGGCCCGCTGCGCATAGGCTCCGTGACGGTGACCCGTTTAGCCCTGGATGCGCTGGGTGTAACGACCAATGGCCAGCCCCTGAACGGCGACAATACGTTTTTCCGCACCCCCAATCGCTTTTTTCTGAACACCTTGCGGTTCAACCCGGTCGATATCGAAACCCGTATAAAGTTGACCGCCAACGCCAACGACTACCGCTTGCCAACACTGCTGTTCGAAATCGCCAGTGAGCGCTCCTCTATCGCTCCGCCGTTGCTCAATGACCCTCCTGAAACACAACCTGAATCAGCCCATTATCGAACCACGCTTGAAAAGCTTTTAAATTCTGCCCAAACACTCAATACCGCTTCGCTTGCAGAAAAAACATTTAAGTGGGTAAACAGATCCAAGAGCAGCATCCTGATTCCCACAGGGTTCGGACTCCAGGCCTTTGGCATCTACAGCGGTCTGCGTGGTTTGCAAGATGCCATCCGCAACAAGAACGGTTACCAGACCGTCTTCAATGGGGCCAGCGTCAGTGCCGAGGTTGCCTCGATCGGTGTCGAGGCAGCGCTGACCCGGCAAGCCACACATATGCTCAAGGCCGGTCAAAGCTCCCTCGGGAGTTTCGCCAAAACATCGTTTGCCTTACGGCTGGGGCGTGGCAGTGGCTTGATTGCCAGCGTGCTGACACTGCCATTCGATATCGTCGCGGCCATCGACGCTTTCAAGGCTGCCGCCAACGCCACCGGCAATGAGGCCACCGATCATTACGTCAGCGCCGCCTTGAGCATCACCAGCGCCGCCATGTCGGTCATGATCGGCGCAGCGGCGTTGGCCGGGTTCAGCTCAGCCGGCCCCGTGGGCCTGGCCGCGGGTCTCATCTTGGCGGTGGGTTCGCAAATCTGGGGGGCGATTCGTGAAGTCGATGAAATCGACAACTACATAGAACTCACCGTGCATGAGCGCCTGCGCACAGGTTGGTTCGCCTTCTGGACCATCAGCCCCGATGAAGCCATCCAGGAGCGCTACACCATCGCCAAGGCGACCGCTGAACACACGAAACAACTTCGGGCCAATGCCATGAAGTTATTGCAAGGCACCTTGAAAAACAGCACCGAAGCCATCGTAAACGGAACGTTCAGCGTAGAACTCGAACAGGTGACTTACAACACTTGGAATTGGTGGACGGGAGAACGCTACCAGGCGACCCGAGTGCGCCCCAGGATCACGGACAGCGACGACTTCATCGATGCCCGCAACGGGGTCACTGCCGATACCCCCGGGGCCGTGCTGGGTACTGCGGCGGAACAAAAAGGCATCCACTGGTACATCGGGGGCGGCAACGACACCATCATCGGCCCGAAAAACAAACCGAATGTTTTCCATTACGGCGCAGGCGTTAAAAAGCTCACCGGCGGTGAAAAAGACGATGTTTTCATCTTCGAAGGTTCAACCCGGAGCCCCACGGCAAACCCTCCTTCACCTAATCGATTAGTAGGTGGCGCAGGCGATGACACCGTCATTTTGTCCGGCCGCAACCGGGACGCTCAGGAACAATGGCTCGGCTATCAAGTCGACCTGGAGGCCGGGCACATTTCCATCCTCACCCAAGCCAGTCAGGGAAAAGACACAGCAGATTATCGCCATGCGGTCTTGGAGAGCATTGAACACGTAGAAATACTGGAGGGTGGTCGCAACCTCATCAAGGGCACCGCCGGCCCGAACATCATCAAATCCCGCGGCAACGATGCCATCGAGGCCGGTGCAGGCGATGACCAGATTTTCCTCCTGGGCGCCAACAACCGCGACGCAAACGGTGGGCCGGGCAACGATGTCTACGCCATC
Organism: Pseudomonas sp. FSO-7; assembly: GCF_059579345.1. Classification (NCBI taxonomy): domain Bacteria; kingdom Pseudomonadati; phylum Pseudomonadota; class Gammaproteobacteria; order Pseudomonadales; family Pseudomonadaceae; genus Pseudomonas; species Pseudomonas sp. FSO-7. The sequence goes on from NZ_CM184193.1 coordinate 4,852,590, forward strand.
GCCCATAAGCCGGGCCGCGTATCCATCAGCGAGGACGGCATCGGCAATAGCGGCATTGCCGTGGACTGGAGGGCCGACCTGATCGAAGACTGGAAGATCGAAGGGGACAACCTGGTGGTGACCTCGGGCTTTGACGCAGATGACTGGCAACTGCGTGAAGTCATCATCAAAAAGGTCTACCAGCCCGACGACGACATACGACGCCTCCAAAACAACAAACTGACCTTCATCACAAAGGATGGCTATCACTTGGTGCCCGACCTGCCTGACACCCTCGAGCAGAGCCAGCCCCTCACCATTGAAGCGGTGATCACCCAACAAGGAACACCGCGCAGCCCGATTATCCTGAATAACCAGCAGACGCACCGGGTCGCACATGACAAGGACACGAGTTATTACCTCTCACGCCTTATCGTGTCGACGACGCTCCAGGTAAAACAACGCAGCGACTTCTCCAGCGCGGTGTATCTGGATTATGCCAGCACCGAACTGACGCGGATCGAGGCCCATTACAACATCCAGGTCACTCACGGCGATGATGGTTGGAACACCATCAAGTATGAGGCATGTGGCCTGACGGTTTATTTCGGCTCACACCACGTGGTCTTGAAGAACCTGGCCAGTTCCGATGAGCGCTACAGCGCGCAGAATACCCGCACGAAGCGGCGTGCATTTTCCGCCCTGGGTTCGAACCACCTCGTTACGCTCATCATGAAGGACGGCGTGTCCTACCGCCTCGTCCAACCGACACCCGACTACAGCCTGCTATTGGACGAGACATTAATTGGTCAATCGCCGGTGCACTGGACAACCGACGTGGCATTGCCACTCACGGCGACCCGGAAGAAATATGTTTATCTTCCGCCCTCCGACAAGCCCCCCTATTACATGCGCAATCGAGCCACCTGTGCACAGCTCACCTCCCCCTCGGAACAAACCGGCATTGAAGTCCTGATCGGCGAAGGCGCCACCTACCTGGTGCACCTGAGCCCGGACATGACACTACGGTTATCCACACCCGGCGCCCTGGCGAGGGCCAATCCCCGGCTGCCCCATGCCTCGACCTGGGAACTCGACGCCACGCGCCTGGGGCACGTCGAGATCATTCTTGCTTCCAACCGGTTGCAGCTGGGCACAACGATTATTCATCTCCCCACGTATGAGGCTGAAGACCTTGTCGACAAGATACGGGTCATCACCGCCCAAGGCGTCGTTCATGCGGTCGATACCCTGTTTGAACGGGTGTATGTGGAGGCGCTCGACGCTCGGTATTTCACTTTTTCCCTCGATCCCTCAGCGGCATGGCCCAGCGAACTGACCGCCCTCGCTGCCAAGGAATTGAGGGTGCTGAACATTGCCGTCAGGGACGGCACTCGCGGCGGTCTGACCTACAACCTGAAAACCCGCCGATGGACCCTTGAGACCGATAAGGCTCGCCCCATCGTTGCCCAGGAACTGAGAAAAACCAATCTTTGCGATCATCATCTCAGCCTCTACCAGGCTCTGGTTCGCGAAGGCCTCAGCCAGACCCCGCCCGCAAACGATGGCGCACTTCGCTTGCTGCGGGAAAAGTGCGTGGCCCTGGTGGAAAGCCTCACGCCGGGCAATTCGAAGTTCCTGGTGCAAACCCTGACGCTCAGCATGGCCTTTGGAATGAGCGCGTCTCAATTAAGTGGGCTCCTTGCATTGCATGGGCTCCTCCCGACCTATTTATAAGCCATCCCTATACATATGTAGTGCACGGGCTTGAGCCGTTTCCAGGAACATCTCAAGCCCGTGACCTGTCGGTGCGTCGAACGCAAGGCAGGGCATCGCTTCAAGACGAATGAATGAATCATTCATCACTCTTCAACCCTGAAGGAACAGGAGTCCCAATGAGCCCAAGACGAAACACCCGCCCCACGCTTCCAACCTTGTCTCCCGACACGCCCCACTCCAGTCGCGATACGTCGCCGGAAACAGTGCCTAGAAGCCCCACCCGAGGAGAGGGAGGCGACCAGGCCCCGGTCACGCCGCCCGGACGACAACCTGACGCCGCTGAACCCCAATCCCCCACCATCCTGCTAGCCGAAATCACCTCACAGACACCCGTCCATGAGTCAACCACGGCGGTGCCGCTGGACCATTATCATCTTTCACCCGAACTGGTCCCCATGCTATCGGAGCCCGACGCAACCACGGGCATCCGCACATTCAGGACACGTACCTATGTGGATCTGACGGAAGGCGGCACCGTGTTGTTGGGGCGCGATGCCGAGCAGAATTACCGGGCCCGACTAAGCACCGAACTCATCGCCTCCGGACCACGCCTCGAGCAAGTGGAAGGCAGCCTGCTGTGGCGTCTTGCGCACCGCGCCGAGCCGGTTGCCGCTGACTCCACACTGACGATTACCCGCCGCAGACTGGCGGAAGATGAGCCCTCGGACGTCATTGAACCCAAGCGTCAACACACGTCCCCTGCACAAAGCGAAGCCACCTTGGAAAGCGCCCCCGCCTTCGCTAAAAACTGGGGAATCGAGCCAAGGTTCACGGTACCCGACTTCCTGACCATAGACGGTGTCCACTACAAAGTGGTGACGCGCGCCGACGCCCGCGAGTATCCGATCGCCTACATCCAGCAACCCTCTCATTCACCGTATGATTTTGACGTACTGGAGGCGACCCTCAGGCATACGCCCGACGAGCAACCCCGAAGCGCGATACGCGTGCCTCCCGACAATCATTGGCAAATCGATGCCAGGCTGCCCTTTGACAAACCACTGACGGCTTACGTCAGGGAGGCGTTTCCAGAAGTCACCACGGTCACCCTGGAAAATATCGCCAGAAAGCAATTTACCCTCGTCAACAGCTCGTCTTTTGCCGACGCGGCAGGCTTGACCGCGCTCCGGCAGATTTTCAGCAGTTGGAAAGACGGCACCCCGTCCCCGCACCCGGAATGGAGCGATCCGTTATTGATGCTACCCGTGCTTCGCGCCGCTTCAGGCAGCGTCAGCAGCACTGCACGCTCGCTCGATCTGCCGCCCTCCTCTTCAAGAATGTCGTTGGATCGGCTGGATTTCGATCCTCAGCGATTCACCCAGCAGTGGGATTATTTCGTCATGACTTACTCCCCGTTGGACCTCAAGCGCTTCATGGCCAACCTCATGACCCGTAACGGCTATGCAGTCTTTGAACCCAATTCTTTCAATAGCTTTCCGGCGTTGGTATTCCGGCGGACAGGGCATGACTATGTATTTTTCATGAGCTTGCATCGCACCCGGATCCCGAAGATTTCCCTGCCGGCACACACCAACCCAAACACAACCGGCATCAGCCTGGAAACCCAGGTCGGCGAACACGCCGCGAACGCTGTCAGGGAGGCCCACCAGAACAACAAACTGATCTGGCTCAAGGGCGGTTCGCAAATCCGGCCAAACTATCCGGACACCGTCTTCATCGTTCGGGATGACGACGCCAGGCTATAAGTCCGCAGGCAAAAAAAAGCCCGCAGTGTGAGCGGGCGAAAAACCAAAGAAGCGCCATGCGCAGTCGCTTCCAGGAGAGGCAGCTGCTTGGGGGATCAGCTGCCTCGATAGGTGGAATAAGCGTAGGGCGAAATCAGCAGGGGCACGTGGTAATGCTCCTGCTCGGCCGAAATACCGAAGCGCAGCACCACCACATCCAGGAACGCCGGATCGGGCAGTTGGACGCCACGGGCGCGGTAGTAATCACCGGCGTGGAATTGCAGTTGATAGACCCCCGAACGGTAGTCATCCCCTTGCAGCAGTGGCGCGTCGCAGCGCCCGTCGCTGTTGGTCAGCGCACTGGCGACACAGTGCAGTTGCGAACCTTCCACACGGTACAACTCGATCTTGATCGAGCTGCCCGGGCAGCCGTGTGCGGCATCCAAAACGTGAGTAGTCAAACGTCCCATTGCTTGTGCGCGCCTCGCTGCACTGCAGTCCGGCCCGACGCCTCCTGAATCAGTTGAAAGACAGGCCGCACCGTTTCGGAGCACGAAACGTCACGGCGATGAGCGAATTAAGACACTTTAAAAGAAAATTGTACACAATAAAAAATAAACATTTGGCCCATGGACCGCCCGTCGGCATGTCAGCCTCAGGTTCAAGCAAACCAAATGAATACAAGATCCTCCTGATGATTCACTGACCAAGTGGGCAGGTTTCTTGCAGTGTAGACAACGCCAGGGGCACGGTGAAAAATGCAAAAATTCAGGCTTACAAATCGCGCGCAAAGTTGTATACAATCACTCCATCGTCGTGACGCCAGCCCGAAACTCATCGCCAGGGCGCCACCTACATGGTTCGAACAAGAAGGAAAACTGCAGTGAGCGCTGACTACCCACGCGACCTGATCGGTTACGGCAGTAACCCTCCCCACCCCCAATGGCCGGGCAATGCCCGCATCGCGTTGTCCTTCGTGCTCAACTACGAAGAAGGCGGCGAGCGCAACGTCCTGCATGGCGACAAGGAATCCGAAGCGTTCCTTTCGGAGATGGTCGCGGCGCAACCGCTGCAGGGCGAGCGCAATATGAGCATGGAATCGCTGTATGAGTATGGCAGCCGTGCCGGTGTCTGGCGTGTCCTCAAACTGTTCAAGGAATTCGATATTCCTCTGACCATTTTCGCCGTCGCCATGGCCGCCCAGCGCCATCCGGACGTGATTCGCGCCATGGTCGCCGCCGGTCACGAAATCTGCAGCCACGGCTATCGCTGGATCGACTACCAATACATGGATGAAGCCCAGGAGCGTGAGCACATGCTCGAAGCGATCCGCATCCTCACCGAAATCGCTGGCGAGCGTCCGCTGGGCTGGTACACCGGCCGCACCGGCCCGAATACCCGCCGGCTGGTGATGGAGGAAGGCGGTTTCCTCTATGACAGCGACACCTACGACGACGACCTGCCCTACTGGGAACCGAATACCCCCAACGGCAAGCCGCACCTGGTGATCCCCTACACCCTCGACACCAACGACATGCGCTTCACCCAGGTGCAAGGGTTCAACAAGGGTGACGATTTCTTCCAATACCTCAAGGACGCTTTCGACGTGTTGTACGCCGAAGGCGCCGAAGCCCCGAAGATGCTCTCCATCGGCCTGCACTGTCGGCTGATCGGCCGCCCTGCGCGCCTGGCCTCCCTCAAGCGGTTTCTCGAATACGTCAAAGGCCATGAACACGTCTGGTTCAGCCGCCGTGTCGACATCGCCCGTCACTGGCAGCAGGTCCACCCGTATCAAGGGGCTTCAAAATGACCACCTTCCAGACCCTCAAGCCTTCCACCTTGAGCCGTGAAGCCTTCATCCGGGCTTTCGCCGATATCTACGAACATTCGCCATGGGTCGCCGAAAAGGCGTTCGACCTGGGCCAGGATCCCTCCATCGACGAGATCGAGACCCTGCACCAACGCATGAGCGACATCCTGTTGAGTGCCGACCACGCCAGCCAACTGGCGCTGATCAACGCTCACCCGGACCTGGCCGGCAAAGCCGCCGTCCAGGGCCAACTGACCGAAGCCAGCACGAACGAACAGGCCGGCGCCGGTATTCACCAATGCACGGCCGAAGAGTTTCAACGCTTCACCGAGCTGAACGACGCCTACAAGGCCAAGTTCAAGTTTCCCTTCATCATGGCGGTAAAAGGCAGCAACCGGCACCAGATCCTCGCGGCGTTCGAAACGCGCATCCATCACTCGGCAGACGCCGAATTCAAATGCGCCTTGGCAGAGATCAACAAGATCGCGTTGTTCCGATTACTGACCCTTTAGCGAGCAGTCCTGAACCCAGGAACCTGCAAGCATCCCCAGCCAACTTATTTAAAGGCAGACAAGAAGAATGAAAGCTTACGCCGTACCTTTCGAGAAGTTCGTCAACCTGGCCGACGCCCGCCTGGGCACCAAGATCATCTCGGTCACCGATGACTGGTTCGCCGACGCCAACCGCCTGTTCCAGCCGACCCCGGCCGTGTGGAAGGAGGGTGTGTTCGATGACAATGGCAAGTGGATGGACGGCTGGGAGTCGCGGCGCAAGCGCTTCGAAGGCTACGACAGCGCGGTGATCCGCCTGGGTGTGGCGGGCTCGATCAAAGGCGTGGACATCGACACCTCATTCTTCACCGGCAACTACCCACCGTCGGCCTCCCTGGAAGCCTGCTTCCTGACGGAAGGCGAGCCGGACGAAAACACCCAGTGGACTGAAGTACTATCGGCCGTCGAGCTGCAAGGCAACAGCCACCACTACCACGAAATCAGCAACGAACAGGCCTTCAGCCATCTGCGCTTCAACATCTACCCCGATGGCGGCGTGGCCCGGTTGCGGGTCTACGGCATTCCGTACCGCGACTGGTCGGCGGTGGGCGACAACGAACAGATCGACCTGGCCGCCGCCCTCAATGGTGGTCGCGCCCTGGCCTGCTCCGACGAGCACTTTGGCCGCATGAGCAATATCCTCAACCCGGGCCGTGGCGTGAACATGGGCGATGGCTGGGAAACCGCCCGTCGTCGTACCCCGGGCAATGACTGGGTCATCGTTGCCCTGGGCCATGCCGGCGAGGTCGAGAAAGTCATCGTCGACACCCTGCACTTCAAGGGCAACTATCCCGACAGCTGCTCGATCCAGGGCGCATTCGTCAAGGGCGGCACCGACAGCCAGATCGAAACCCAGTCACTGTTCTGGCGCGAACTGCTGCCGAGCCAGAAGCTGGAAATGCACGCCGAACACACCTTCGCCGAGCAGATCAAGGCCCTGGGACCGATCACCCATATCCGCCTGAACGTGTTTCCGGACGGCGGCGTGAGTCGCCTGCGGGTGCTGGGTAAGGTCGCAAAATAAACGACGCACCTGTGGCGAGGGAGCTTGCTCCCGCTGGGTTGCGAAGCGACCCCGCTTTTCAAAAGGGGACTGCTGAGCAGTCCAACGGGAGCAAGCTCCCTCGCCACAAAAGCTGAACCAACAACACAGAATTTTTGGATAAGAAGACCAGCATGCGCACACTCAAGATCGAACCGTTGACCAAAGAAGCCTTCGCCCCGTTCGGTGACGTGATCGAAACCGACGGCAGCGATCACTTCATGATCAACAACGGTTCGACCATGCGCTTCCATCGCCTGGCGACGGTGGAAACCGCCACTCCGGACGATCAGGCGATCATCAGCATCTTCCGCGCCGACGCGCTGGACATGCCGCTGACCGTACGCATGCTGGAGCGCCATCCGCTGGGCAGCCAGGCCTTCATTCCGCTGCTCGGCAACCCCTTTCTGATCGTGGTCGCGCCACTTGGCGATGCACCTGTATCAGGCTTGGTCCGCGCCTTCGTCACCAACGGCAGGCAGGGCATTAATTACCATCGCGGCGTCTGGCACCACCCGGTGCTGACGATCGAAAAGCGGGATGACTTCCTGGTGGTTGATCGCAGTGGCACAGGCAATAACTGCGATGAGCATTTTTTCCAAGAGGATGAGTTAATGATCCTCGCCCCCCACCAGCGGACGGAGTGAAAACTACTGCGCTCGGCAATACTGCGTTGAAAACTGACTCGAAATGCTCATTGACTAAAGTCAACTCCGCTTTCTCGCCAGTTTTCGCCTTGTCTTGCCTTCGCTCGCTACGTTTTCACACCGTCCCCAAGAGAAGGTCCGATCACGCGAAAACAAGCGTGACGGGCGAGAGGTAAAGACTGTGGAAGCACATATGCTGGAATGGCTGAACCTGAGCATTCGCTGGGTTCACATGATCACTGGCGTGGCCTGGATCGGCGCGTCGTTCTACTTCGTCTGGCTGGAAAACAACCTCAATCGCGTCAACCCCCGCAGCGGCCTGGCCGGCGACCTGTGGGCCATCCACGGTGGCGGCATCTACCACCTGGAAAAATACAAACTCGCGCCACCGTCCATGCCGGACAACCTGCACTGGTTCAAGTGGGAAGCCTACTTCACCTGGATGTCAGGCATCGCCCTGCTGTGCGTGGTGTTCTATTGGAACCCGACCGTCTACCTGCTGGCCCCCGGCAGCAGCCTGAGCGGCCCCGAAGGCGTCGCCCTGGGCATCGGCTCGTTGTTCGTCGGCTGGTTCGTCTATTCCTTTCTCTGCGACTCGGCCCTGGGCAAGCGCCCTGCCCTGCTCGGCCTCATCCTGTTCGTGCTGTTGATCGCCGCGGCCTACGGGTTCAGCAAGGTGTTCAGCGGTCGCGGCGCCTACCTGCATGTCGGGGCAGTCATCGGCACGATCATGGTCGGCAACGTGTTCCGCATCATCATGCCAGCGCAACGTGCACTGGTCGCGGCCATCGCCGAGAACCGCACGCCTGATCCGGCGCTGCCGGCCAAGGGCTTGTTGCGTTCGCGCCACAACAACTACTTCACCCTGCCGGTGCTGTTCATCATGATCAGCAACCATTTCCCGAGCACCTACGGCAGCCAGTACAACTGGCTGATCCTGGCCGGTATCGCCGTGGCAGCGGTGTTGGTGCGGCATTACTTCAATACGCGCCATGACAGCAACCGGTTTGCCTGGACGCTGCCAGTCGGTGCCCTGGCGATGATCTGCCTGGCCTACGTCACCGGCCCCAAGCCCATGCCCACCGCACCGGAGGTGGCCAAGGCACCTGGCGTGATCGAGTACCAACCGTTGCCGGAAACGGCAGTGGGCGGTGGCGCGAAACCAGCGACGGCCCCCGCCGCACCGGCAGCGGCGCCCGCTCAGGCCGCCAACGCCCAGGGCCCCTCGTTCGAGAAGGTCCATAGCGTGATCCAGGAACGCTGCTCGGTCTGCCATTCGGCCAAGCCCACCAGCCCGTTGTTCAGCGCTGCGCCGGGCGGGGTGATGTTCGACACGCCGCAGCAGATCCAGCAGCAGGCCGCGCGCATCCAGGCCCAAGCCGTGACCAGCCAGATCATGCCCTTGGGCAACATCACCCAGATGACCCAACAGGAACGCGATCTGATCGGCGCGTGGATCAACCAGGGCGCACACACCAACTGAGCCACGCGCTCCAACACCGTTAAACGTCATACCGCTGACAGGTCGACCGGCACACCACCGGTCCCCCGTCAGCGACTGCCTGCGCCTCAACAATAAAAACAAGAGGAAAGCACACGATGACCAAGCCCCGCCATCACGCCCCAAATTCGCCGCGCATGCGCCGTTGCAGGGCACTTGAGCCCTTCAAGGCAAGCCCGTATCCTGCGCGGCCGTTTGAAGCAGGCCGACAACAAAATCCCTTCCGATCCTGACCGGACCGTCAACGTGTTGCGGCGTTGGCGGACATAACGCGCCCCTGAAAACAGCATTTCCGACTGATCAAAAAGAAACCGCAGGGCAAACCATTTCCAGTTTTTTCCGGACTTGGCTCAGCGCTTGCTATCAGCATTCGCCACGCTCAAAAAGCTGACCGAACGGATGTTTTTTCATCCATGGAAAAAGGCGCCACACCAGAGCGCTGACCTGAAAAAAAAGCGGTACCACTTACCTTTGGGAGCAAACCGAATGAAACGTACGTGCACCAGCCTGATACTCGCAGGATCCTTGCTGGCCGCAGGCCAGGTGATGGCCGACGATCTGTTCCAATGGCAGAACAACAGCCTGACCTACCTGTACGGCAAGGATTTCCAGGTCAACCCGCGTATCCAGCAGACCGTGACCTTCGAACACGCCGACGCCTGGAAATACGGGGACAACTTCTTCTTCCTCGACCGGATCTTCTACAACGGCCAGGATGACAGCCAGTCCGGCCCGAACACCTACTACGGTGAGTTCAGCCCGCGCCTGTCGTTTGGCAAGATCTTCGACCAGAAGCTGGAACTGGGTCCGATCAAGGATGTGCTGTTGGCCATGACCTATGAGTTCGGCGAAGGCGACAACGAGTCCTACCTGATCGGCCCGGGCTTCGACCTGGCGATCCCCGGCTTCGACTACTTCCAGCTGAACTTCTACAACCGCCAGACCGAAGGCCCGCGCGCCGGCGACAATGTCTGGCAGATCACCCCGGTCTGGGCCTACACCGTGCCGGTGGGCTCATCGGACATCCTGATCGACGGTTTCATCGACTGGGTGGTGGACAATGACAGCAATTCCAAGGGCACCTACCACGCCAACCTGCACATCAACCCGCAGATCAAATATGACCTGGGCAAGGCCTTGAAGCTGGGGGCCAAGCAGCTGTATGTGGGGGTGGAGTATGACTATTGGAAGAACAAGTACGGGATCGAGGACAGCGAAGGCTTCAAGACCAACCAGAGCAACACCAGCTTCTTGCTGAAGTATCACTTCTGATCCCAGGATTCAGATCCACAACAATACCCTGTGGGAGCGAGCTTGCTCGCGATGGCGCCGGCTCAGTTGCATTGATGTTGAATCTGTCGCCGTCATCGCGAGCAAGCTCGCTCCCACATTGTTTGTGTGTTGGTTTCATTTCAGCGTCCACCGCAAATCCCCCGTGGGAGCGAGCCTGCTCGCGATTGCGGTGGACCTGCTTACACCCCTTATGCCAACCCCAGGAACCGACTCAACGCCTCACGCTGCGCCAACGCATCCTGGCGTCCGAGCTCGATCAGTTCGCTGCAATACCCCGCCTCGAACAGCAGGTAGCTCAGCACCCCCGCGCCGCTGGTCTTGGTCGCGCCCGGCCCGCGCAAGAATACCCGCAATGCGCGGGGCAGTTCCTGGCGATGGCGAGCGGCGATTTCGTCGATGGGCTGGCTGGGCGAAATCACCAGCACGTCCACCGGTGCCGCGCCGAGGGCATGGGCCGGGACGTCATCGGGCAGCAAGTGACTGAACCCGTTCAGGCGCTCCAGCAACTCGATGTCGCTTTCCAGGCTGTCGATGAACGTGCTGTTGAGCATATGGCCGCCGATCTGCGCCAGGGTCGGCTGCAGACCCGTGTAGCTGCGCTCGGAAGGATCCTGCCCACCGCCACCACGGGGGTTGCCGCTGACGCCGATCACCAGCACGCGATTGGCCCCCAGGTGCAAAGCCGGGCTGATGGGCGCCGATTGCCGCACCGCGCCGTCGCCAAAGTATTGCGGACCGATCTTGACCGGCGCGAACAACAGCGGAATCGCCGAGCTGGCCAGCAGGTGCTCCACCGACAACTGTGTCGGCACACCGATACGCCGGTGGCGCAGCCAGGCATCGATGGTCCCGCGCCCCTGGTAGAACGTGACGGCCTGGCCGGATTCATAACCGAATGCCGTCACCGCCACCGCCCGCAGTTGCCGCTCGGCGATGGCCTGCTCGATACCCGAGTCATGGAATTGGGCCTCGAGCAGTTCGCGCAGCGGCGAACTGTCGATCAGCGCCACCGGCAACTTGGCCCCCAGGCCCAGCAGGCTGTGGGTGATGAAACGCATTGACTGGGCGATCACGCCCCGCCAGTCGCTGCGCATGACCTGGTGGCTGCGCACCGCTTGCCAGAACGCCGTCAGCCGCTCGATGGCGGTCTTGAAGTCCATCGCCCCGCTCGCCAGGCTGACCGCGTTGATCGCCCCGGCCGAAGTGCCGACGATCACCGGAAACGGGTTATCCGCCCCGTCGGGCAGCAATTCGGCGATGGCTGCCAGTACGCCTACTTGATACGCCGCCCGAGCCCCACCGCCGGAAAGAATCAAACCTGTAACCGGTTCCGCTGGGGTCATCGCAATGCTCCGTGCTCAAGGTGATATCAAAATAACTCAGCCGCGTTTGTCGTACAGCTTGGGCTCGCCCGGTGGACGGCTCTTGAAGCGCCGGTGGGCCCAGAGGTACTGCTCGGGACAATCGCGCACCGACCGCTCGACCCACTGATTGATGCGGATGCAATCGGCTTCCTCGGTCTCCCCCGGGAAATCCGTCAGCGGGGCCTGGATCACCAGGCGATAACCGCTGCCGTCGGCCAGGCGTTCCTGGGTGAAAGGCACCACCAGCGCCTTGCCCAGGCGGGCGAACTTGCTGGTGGCGGTGACCGTCGCGGCCTGGATGCCGAACAACGGCACGAACACGCTTTGCTTGGCGCCGTAGTCCTGGTCCGGCGCATACCAGATCGCCCGCCCGGCCCGCAGCAGCTTGAGCATGCCCCGCACGTCGTCACGCTCCACCGCCAGGGAATCGAGGTTGTGCCGCTCACGACCGCGGCGCTGGATGTAGTCGAACAGCGGGTTCTTGTGCTCGCGGTACATGCCATCGATGGTGTGTTGCTGGCCGAGCAAGGCCGCGCCGATTTCCAGCGTGGTGAAATGCAGTGCCATCAGGATCACGCCCTTGCCCTCGCGCTGGGCCTGCTTGAGATGCTCCAGCCCTTCGACGTGGGCCAGTTTCGCCAAACGCGAGCGCGACCACCACCAGCTCATGGCCATCTCGAAAAAGGCGATGCCGGTGGAGGCGAAATTTTCCTTGAGCAGACGCTTGCGTTCGGCAGCGGACTTTTCGGGGAAACACAACTCCAGGTTGCGACGGGCGATGCGCCGTCGGTCGCCGGCCACCCGATACATCAGCGCCCCCAATGCACGACCGACCCGCAGCAATAACGGATAAGGCAATTGCACGATCAGCCACAACAGCCCCAGGCCGCACCACAGCAGCCAGAAACGCGGATGAAAAAATGCAGCTCGAAAACGCGGGCGATCCATTACAGCTTCCATTAAGACATGGGCCGCGCATTCTACATTGTTCGACCCGGGTTGCGGCTGGCGGACGATCTCGTTATAAGTCTCGGCACTTTTAGTGACAAGCTGTTGTACGCCGACCATGAGCCAAACCGAACCGCTAGACCAAGATCCCGTGTTCCAGCTGAAGGGCAGCATGCTCGCCATTACGGTGCTGGAACTGGCCCGCAACGACCTGGAGAGCCTTGACCGGCAACTGGCGGCGAAAGTCGCCCAGGCCCCGAACTTCTTCAGCAATGCCCCCCTGGTGCTGGCCCTGGACAAGCTGCCGGCCGGCGAAGGCTCAGTGGATCTGCCAGGCCTGATGCGCATTTGCCGCCAGCACGGTCTGCGCACCCTGGCGATCCGCGCCAGCCGCATCGAAGACATCGCCGCCGCCATCGCCGTGGACATTCCCGTGCTGCCACCGTCCGGCGCCCGGGAGCGGGTGCTGGAACTGAGCCCGGTCGAGGCGAAGAAAACCCCGGAAAAACCACCGGAGCCCACCATCAAGCCAACGCGGGTCATCACCTCGCCGGTGCGCGGCGGGCAGCAGATTTATGCCCAAGGTGGCGATCTGGTCATCGTGTCCTCGGTCAGCCCGGGGGCGGAACTTCTGGCCGATGGCAACATCCATGTATACGGCCCGATGCGTGGTCGAGCGCTGGCCGGCGTCAAGGGTGATACCAAAGCCAGGATCTTCTGTCAGCAATTGAGCGCTGAGCTGGTTTCCATCGCCGGGCAGTACAAGGTCTCCGAGGATTTGCGCCGCGACCCGTTGTGGGGGGCCGGCGTTCAGATCAGCCTGTCGGGCGACGTGTTGAACATCATTCGGCTTTAACGGATACTGCCGCATTTTCCAAGCATCTCTAAAACGAGCGAAAACGGCTTAAACGACGTAGGAAAAAGGATCAGGCAGTGTTTACCGGAGGTAGACCCCGCCCGACAGCCGATTCCAGCCAAGCCTGTCCAATTGCAGCAGTTTTCCAGAGATGTTTTTCAGGGGCTGACAAAGTCCTTTTTCCTTAGGGGTGAAACACCTTGGCCAAGATTCTCGTGGTTACATCCGGCAAGGGTGGTGTGGGTAAGACCACCACCAGCGCCGCTATCGGTACCGGTCTCGCTCTGCGCGGCCACAAGACAGTCATCGTCGACTTCGACGTCGGCCTGCGTAACCTGGACCTGATCATGGGTTGCGAGCGTCGCGTGGTCTACGACTTCGTCAACGTGGTCAACGGCGAAGCCAACCTGCAGCAGGCCCTGATCAAGGACAAACGCCTTGAGAACCTCTACGTACTGGCCGCCAGCCAGACCCGCGACAAAGACGCGCTGACCCAGGAAGGCGTGGAAAAAGTCCTGATGCAACTCAAGGAAGACTTTGAGTTCGTGGTCTGCGACTCCCCGGCCGGTATCGAGAAAGGTGCCCACCTGGCCATGTACTTCGCGGACGAAGCGATCGTCGTGACCAACCCGGAAGTGTCGTCGGTCCGCGACTCCGACCGCATGCTGGGCCTGCTGGCGAGCAAATCCCGGCGCGCCGAGAAGGGCGAAGAGCCGATCAAGGAACACTTGCTGCTGACCCGCTACAACCCGCAACGGGTCAGCGATGGCGAAATGCTGGGCGTCGAAGACGTCAAGGAAATCCTCGCCGTCACCCTGCTGGGTGTCATTCCAGAATCCCAAGCGGTACTCAAGGCTTCCAACTCCGGCGTGCCGGTGATTCTCGACGACCAGAGCGATGCCGGCCAGGCATACAGCGATGCCGTCGATCGCCTGCTGGGCAAGACCGTGGAGCATCGTTTCCTCGATGTAACGAAGAAAGGTTTCTTCGAGCGCCTGTTTGGAGGTAGGTAATGAACCTTTTTGACTTCTTTCGTGCCAACAAAAAGCCTAGTACCGCCTCGGTCGCGAAAGAGCGTCTACAGATCATCGTGGCGCACGAACGCGGCCAACGCAGCACCCCTGACTACCTGCCGGCCTTGCAGAAGGAACTGGTGGAAGTGATCCGCAAATACGTCAACATCGGTAGCGATGACGTGCATGTGGCGCTGGAAAGCCAGGGCAGCTGCTCGATCCTGGAACTCAATATCACCCTGCCGGATCGCTGATCGCGCCGGCGGTAGCCACGGCGGCTCGGGTCCTTCTCCTCCCTCCCTTGGGTTTGAGAAGGGCCCGAGCCGCCGTTGGCGTTTGTAACGAGACTGCTTTCAATGCCCCTGTCCAACATCCGCATCATTCATCAGGACGCCGCTGTCCTGGTGGTCGACAAGCCGACCCTGTTGCTTTCCGTGCCCGGCCGGGCCGACGACAACAAGGACTGCCTGATCACCCGCTTGCAGGAAAACGGCTATCCGGAAGCACGAATCGTGCACCGACTGGACTGGGAAACCTCCGGCATCATCCTCTTGGCCCGTGACCCGGACACCCATCGCGAACTGTCCCGGCAATTTCATGACCGCGAAACCGAAAAAGCCTACACGGCGCTGTGCTGGGGCCAACCGGAACTGGACAGTGGCAGCATCGACCTGCCCTTGCGCTACGACCCGCCGACCAAGCCCCGGCATGTGGTGGACCATGAACAGGGCAAACACGCCCTGACCTTCTGGCGCGTACTGGAACGTTGCGGCGACTGGTGCCGGGTCGAGCTGACGCCGATCACCGGGCGCTCGCACCAATTGCGCGTACACATGCTGTCCATCGGTCACCCGCTGCTGGGCGACGGGCTCTACGCCCACCCCCAGGCCCTCGCCGCCTGGCCACGCCTGTGCCTGCACGCCAGCATGCTCAGCTTCACCCATCCGCAAAGTGGCGAGCGCTTGCGCTTCGAGTGCCCGGCACCGTTCTAAATTCGATAAAGGCTTGGCATGCAGGTTATTGATTTTCAGGAAACACCCGTCAAAAAAGTCCGCCACCAATTGCTGTACCTGATCTATGGCGACAAGGACGTTTATCGCCACGAAGCCAAGTTCAGCATCCTGACCGCCCTGGCCCACGGCAATCCGGCGACACTGCCCAGCATCAGGATCCTGACCGACCGGCCTGAGGACTACCGCGGCTGGCCGGTCGAAACCCTCGCACTGAGTCCGCAGTTGCTGGCCGAGTGGCAAGGCCACAACGGTTACATTCACCGGCGCAAGGCCTGTGCCATCGCGGCCGGCCTGACGCTGGCGGAAAAGACCCTGTTCGTCGACACCGACACGCTATTCCTCGCCGATCCCGACGTGCTGTTCAAGCAAATCCAGCCAGGGCAGTACCTGATGGACAGCTTCGAATACAACTGGGACTACGTCTGCAAGCGTGAGGATTACCTCAAGCTGGGCACGCGCCTGCGCGCCCACGGCATCACCCCGGACAACAGTTTCAAGCTCTACAACAGCGGATTGTGCGGTGTGACTGACAACGACGGTGCGCTGCTGGCCCAGGCCGTCGGACTGATCGATGAATGGACCGAGGGTGGCTTCGACATCCACACCATCGAACAGATCGCGATTTCATTCACCTTGCGCAACCAGACCATTCACGAAACCCACAAACACGTCTATCACTACTTCGCCGAGAAGCGCTTCTTCCACACCATGCAAGCGCACTTCTTTGCCCAGCACGGCGAGGCGTTCAGTGCGCAGTTGGTGGAGCGTTGTCATGACGTACCGCGCTCCCGGCCTTTCCCGTCGGCCTGGCGGCGGCTGAAGATCAAATGGAAGTTGCGCAATCACAGCGGCGCCTTGCACAAGATCGGCCGCGACCTGCTGTACGGCAGCGCGGCACCGGAGCATCCTTACTACGACCTCTGCCGACACCATTGGTGGGATTCGGCCTCGCGGGAGATTCTTCGCCTGGACCCGGAGCTCCGGCAACAGCTGTTCGGCCAACTGGAACACTGGCCGCAACACCTGCCAGAACCGTCCAAAGCGCAAGATAACCCCCTGATCATGGCGCACTTGCGCAAGCGGATCACGGCCTCGGGCTGATCAATGGCGGGGCCGCAGAACAATCCGCGACGAGGGATTGGGTCTGCAATGCAGGCTAGCGATGGGGTAAACTCCCGCCCATCGCTGTCTGGAGTGACTTATGCGCACAGAGTTGAACCAAGGCCTGATCGACTTCCTCAAGGCCTCCCCTACCCCGTTCCATGCCACCGCGAGCCTGGCCAAGCGCCTGGAGGCGGCAGGCTATCAGCGTCTTGATGAACGCGAGACCTGGGCCACCGAGACCAACGGTCGCTATTACGTCACGCGCAACGACTCCTCGATCATCGCCTTCAAGCTCGGCCGCCACTCACCGCTGCACGACGGCATCCGCCTGGTCGGCGCCCACACCGACAGCCCTTGCCTGCGAGTCAAGCCGCAACCGGAACTGCAACGCCACGGGTTCTGGCAACTGGGCGTGGAAGTCTACGGCGGCGCGCTGCTGGCGCCGTGGTTTGACCGCGACCTGTCCCTGGCCGGGCGCGTGACCTTCCGCCGCGATGGCAAGGTCGAAAGCCAGTTGATCGATTTCAAGGCGCCGATCGCCACGATTCCGAACCTGGCCATCCACCTCAATCGCGAAGCCAACCAGGGCTGGGCCATCAACCCGCAGAATGAACTGCCGCCGATCCTCGCCCAGTTCGCCGGTGACGAGCGCGTCGACTTCCGGGCCGTGCTCACCGATCAACTGGCCCGCGAACACGGCCTGAATGCCGACGTGGTGCTCGATTACGAGTTGAGTTTCTACGACACCCAAAGCGCCGCGGTCATTGGCCTGCACGGCGATTTCATTGCCGGCGCGCGCCTGGACAACCTGCTGTCGTGCTACGCCGGCCTGCAAGCCTTGCTCAACGCCGACACCGAAGAAACCTGCGTGCTGGTGTGCAACGACCACGAGGAAGTCGGCTCGTGCTCGGCCTGTGGCGCCGACGGCCCGATGCTGGAACAGACCCTGCGTCGCCTGCTGCCTGAAGGTGAAGAGTTCGTACGGACCATTCAGAAATCCCTGCTGGTGTCGGCCGACAACGCCCACGGCGTGCACCCCAACTATGCCGACAAGCACGATGCCAACCATGGCCCCAAGCTCAACGCCGGGCCGGTGATCAAGGTCAACAGCAACCAGCGCTACGCCACCAACAGCGAAACCGCCGGGTTCTTCCGTCACCTGTGCATGGCCGAAGAAGTGCCGGTGCAGAGCTTCGTGGTGCGCAGCGACATGGGCTGCGGCTCGACCATCGGCCCGATCACCGCCAGCCAGCTGGGCGTGCGCACCGTGGACATCGGCCTGCCGACCTTCGCCATGCATTCGATTCGCGAACTGTGTGGCAGCCATGACCTGGCGCATCTGGTGAAGGTGTTGAGCGCGTTCTACGCGTCTCGCGAATTGCCGTAACTGCTGAACCTGTTCATGCAGACTCCTGTGGCGAGGGGATTTATCCCCGCTGGGTTGCGCAGCAACCCCCTGCTTACTACCGGATAATCGCGGTGCTTGATGGATTCTGGGGGCTGCTTCGCAGCCCAACGGGGATAAATCCCCTCGCCACAACAGTGCCCACCTCAAATGCCGGGGAGGCTATGACACACATCAACCCACCCCAGCCAAACTCCAACTAGACTGACCTTATCCCTTCCCGACAAGGCCGTCGTCATGATCTCGATGTCTTCGTTCAATGCCATGCTGGTGCCCATAGTCGCCGGCATGATCCTGCTGGCCATCGGCTTCAACTTCCGTGACAAGAACGTCGGGGTCTTCGCCATGTGGATCGGCATGTTGCTGATCCTCGCCACGGTAGTGATCAAGATCCTGAGCAAGCTCAACGAGTCGCTCTGAACCTGCCTCAGACCGGCGCTTGCTCCGGCACATCCACGCCGACATGGATCGCATCGTGTCGCCAGAACTCCAGGTCGCAGTCGATCAGCCGCTGGTGCTGGTCATAGTTGACCCGCGCGATGCGCAACCCGGGGCTGCCCACCGAAACCCTCAGCGCCGCTGCCGCTTCCGGCTGTAAGGAGGTGGGCACGATCTCGAACTTCACCCGGCCGTAGTGCAGGTCGTAATGGCGGGCATACAACTCGGTGATGGACTGGTTGAGGTCGAACTCGAGGATGTCCGGAAAATACTGCGGGTTCAGGTAGTGCTCGACATACAGCACCAGCCGCTCGTCGATACGGCGCACGCGGCAGATCTGGATCACGCTGGACAGCGCCGGCAGTTGCAACCAGGCACACACGGCCGCCGAAGCCGGTTGCAGGCGCGCCGAGATGACTTGGGTAGAAGGCACACGCCCCTGGGCCGCGACCATGGCGTGGAAATGGCTGCGCTGCATCAGGTTGTAGGCCAGGCGCGGCGGCGAGACGAACCAGCCCCGGCGCTCCTCCCGATAGATCTGCCCTTGGGCTTCGAGTTGCAACAACGCCTCGCGCACGGTAATCCGCGTGGTCCCGAACAATTCACTGAGCTTGCGCTCGGCCGGCAACTTGCTGCCCGGCGCCAGCAACCCGTGGTCGAGCTGCTCTTGCAGGACCTGTCCGATGGCTGTCACCGCTTTGGTTGCATCGATGCGCATCAACGTTACCTATCTGGACTAGACCAGCACTGTTTCGGGGCAGGATCGACGGTCCGTCGATCCGCTTCTGGGTCCTGCAAGCCTAGGCACTGCACATGACTGGCAGATGACAGAGCCGCCGAACGGTCGTTTTGCCAGCGTGCAAATTAACGGCCAAGTCCTTGCAGATCAGCTGTTTAACCATGGTCTACGCTTAATTCGCAGCCAACGCCCCCGAGCCTGGCATTTCCCGGCGCCTGCGCCACCGACATCAAAATGTCACAGGGCTCGCCTACATTGGCTCAGGTATTGCTGACCTAGACCAACACAACCGCAATCGCAGCGTTGAAAACGCCCATAGGAGCTTCGGATGAAACAGCTTTTCCTGGCATCACTGTTAGGCTCGACCATTGCCATGTGCACCGCCGCCATGGCCGCTGACACCGATCTGAAAACGTTGGAAGCCGCTGCGAAAGCGGAAGGCGCCGTGAACAGCGTCGGCATGCCCGACGACTGGGCAAACTGGAAAGGCACCTGGGACGACCTGGCCAAGATCTATGGCTTGAAACACATCGACACCGACATGAGCTCGGCCCAGGAAATCGCCAAGTTCGCCGCCGAAAAAGACAACGCCAGCGCCGACATCGGTGACGTCGGCGCAGCGTTCGGCCCGATCGCGGTCAAGCAGGGCGTGGTCCAGCCCTACAAGCCAAGCACTTGGGAACAGGTCCCCGCCTGGGCCAAGGACCAGGACGGCAACTGGGCATTGGCCTACACCGGCTCCATCGCCTTCATCGTCAACAAGAAGCTGCTGCACGGTTCCGAAGTGCCGACCAAATGGGCCGACCTGAAGACCGGCAAATACAAAGTCTCCATCGGTGACGTGAGCACCGCCGCCCAGGCCGCCAACGGCGTGCTGGCCGCAGCCCTGGCCAACGGTGGCAACGAGAAAAACATTCAGCCGGCCCTGTTGATGTTCGCCGAGATCGCCAAGCAAGGGCGCCTGTCCATGGCCAACCCGACCATCGCCACGATGGAAAAAGGTGAAGTCGAAGTCGGCGTAGTCTGGGATTTCAACGGCCTGAGCTACAAGGCCAAGATGGCCAATCCGGATGACTACGTCGTGCTGATTCCGTCCGACGGCTCGGTCATTTCCGGCTACACCACCATCATCAACAAATACGCCAAGCACCCGAACGCCGCCAAGCTGGCCCGTGAGTACATCTTCAGCGACGCCGGCCAGATCAACCTGGCCAAGGGCAACGCCCGTCCGATCCGCGCCGAGCACCTGAAACTGCCGGCAGAGGTCCAGGCCAAGCTGCTGCCGAACGAGCAGTACAAAGGCGTGACCCCGATCAAGGATGCGGATGCGTGGGAGAAGACTTCCAAGGCGCTGCCGCAGAAATGGCAGGAAGAAGTGATCATCAATATGCAGTGAGGCACTAGCTCCCGCTCGGCTATCCACTGGAAATCCAACTGTGGAGGCAGGCCTTGTGGGAGCGAGCTTGCTCGCGATGGCGGCGGATCAGTCGGCATTGATGTCGACTGACACACCGCTATCGCGAGCAAGCTCGCTCCCACAGAAGCTCGCACCCACATCAGGTTCCTGGAGGGTCCGAGTTTCCTGGTATCTGTCCGGAGTCCCGCTACCCATGAAGCACAACGTCATCCTGGTGGTGCTCGACGGCCTCAACCACGAGGTCGCCCGGCATGCCATGGGGCATTTGCAGGCTTACGTCGGCGCAGGACGCGCGGCCCTCTACACACTGGAATGTGAGTTGCCCGCCCTGTCCCGCCCGCTCTACGAATGCATCCTCACTGGCGTCGTGCCCATCGACAGCGGAATCGTGCACAACAACGTCACGCGCCTGTCGAACCAGCGCAGCATTTTCCACTACGCCACCCAGGCCGGCCTGAGCACGGCGGCCGCGGCCTACCACTGGGTCAGCGAGCTCTACAACGCTTCACCTTTCGTCGCCGGTCGTGATCGCCATACCGACAATCCAGACCTGCCGATTCAATACGGGCATTTCTATTGGAATGACCACTACCCCGATTCCCATCTGTTCGCCGACGCCGAACACCTGCGCCAGCGCTACTTGCCGAACTTCCTGCTGGTGCATCCGATGAACATCGACGACGCCGGCCACAAGCACGGCCTCGACACCCCGCAATACCGCAACAGTGCCCGCTCGGCCGACATCAACCTGGCGGTCTACCTGCAAGCCTGGCTCGACGCCGGTTACCAGGTGCTGGTGACGTCCGACCACGGCATGAACAACGACCGTTCCCACAACGGCCTGCTGGCCGAAGAACGGGAAGTACCGCTGTTCGTCCTGGGTGACGGCTTCAGTCTCGATCCCGCTGCCGCCCCCAGGCAGACCGAACTGTGCGGCACCATTTGCCAATTGCTCGGCGTCGACCACGACAAACCCTATTGCCAGGAGTTACTCAAGTGAACGCCATGACGCGCGGCAAATGGCTGGCAGCGTTGTGCCTGGTGCCCTTCGCGATTTTCTTCATCGTGTTCCAGATCGCCCCGCTGCTCTGGGTGCTGGTCAACAGCCTGGAATCGGAAGAGTTCGGCTGGGGCCTGGCCAACTTCAGCAAGATCTTCAGTTCGAAGTTCTACCTGCAAGCGATCCAGCACAGCCTGGAGATCAGCTTCTGGTCCAGTGTGTTCGGCATCGTCATCGCCGTGCTCGGCAGCTATTCACTGCGCCGTGTGGATTCGCGGCTGCGCAACTTCGTCAATGCCTTCGCCAACATGACCAGCAACTTCGCCGGCGTGCCCCTGGCCTTCGCCTTCATCATTTTGCTGGGGTTCAACGGCAGCATCACGATCATGCTCAAGCAGGCGGGGATCATCGAGGATTTCAACCTGTATTCGAAAACCGGGTTGATCATTCTCTACACCTACTTCCAGATCCCCCTGGGCGTGCTGCTGCTCTATCCGGCCTTCGACGCCCTGCGCGAAGACTGGCGCGAATCCGCCGAGTTGCTCGGCGCAAGCGGCTGGCAGTTCTGGCGGCACATCGGCTTGCCGGTGCTGACCCCGGCGCTGCTGGGCACCTTCGTGATCCTGCTGGCCAACGCCCTTGGTGCCTATGCCACGGTCTACGCGTTGACCACCGGTAACTTCAACGTACTGCCGATCCGCATCGCCGCCATGGTTTCCGGTGATATTTCACTCGACCCTAACCTGGCCAGTGCCCTGGCCGTGGTGCTGGTGGCGTTGATGACCGTGGTGACCATCGTTCATCAGTTGCTGCTCAAGAGGAGCTACCATGTCTCGCGCTGAACCGGGCTCCGTCGGGCTCTATCATCGGGCGGTGGTGTACCTGCTGTTCGCCATCCTGCTGCTGCCCCTGGCCGGCACGCTGGTCTACTCCATCGCCAGCAGTTGGTCGGCCACCGTGCTGCCCAGCGGCTTCACTTTCAAATGGTATGTGCAGTTGTGGAGCGATCCGCGTTTTCTCCACGCCTTCGGTCAATCGCTGCTGGTCTGCGTCGGTGCGCTGGTGCTCTCGGTGGTGTTGATCCTGCCGCTGCTGTTTGTGGTGCATTACCACTTCCCCAAGCTCGACGCGCTGATGAACATCCTCATCCTGCTGCCCTTTGCGGTGCCGCCGGTGGTGTCGTCGGTGGGGCTGTTGCAGCTCTATGGTTCCGGGCCGCTGGCGATGGTCGGTACACCGTGGATCCTGATCGGTTGCTACTTCACTGTCGCCCTGCCATTCATGTACCGGGCGATCACCAACAACCTGCAAGCCATCAACCTGCGCGACCTGATGGACGCCGCCCAACTGCTCGGCGCCAGCACCTTCCAGGCGGCATTCCTGGTGGTGCTGCCGAACCTGCGCAAGGGCCTGATGGTGGCGCTGCTGCTGTCCTTCTCGTTCCTGTTCGGCGAATTCGTGTTTGCCAACATCCTCGTCGGTACCCGCTATGAAACCCTGCAGGTCTACCTGAACAACATGCGCAACAGCAGCGGCCATTTCACCAGTGCGCTGGTGATCTCCTATTTCTTCTTCGTACTGGTCCTGACCTGGGCGGCCAACCTCTTGAACAAGGACAAAAGCCAATGAGCTACGTCAGCGTCCAACACCTGCAAAAAAGCTATGCCGGCACACCGGTGTTCAGCGACATCAACTGCGAGATCGGCAAGGGCGAATTCGTCACCCTGCTCGGCCCTTCCGGTTGCGGCAAATCCACGCTGTTGCGCTGCATTGCCGGCCTGACTGCGGTGGATGCCGGCCAGATCATCCTCGACGGGCAGGACATCGTTCCGTTGAGCCCGCAGAAGCGCGGCATCGGCATGGTCTTCCAGAGCTACGCCTTGTTCCCGAACATGACCGTGGAGCAAAACGTCGCCTTCGGCCTGCGCATGCAAAAGGTCGATGCCTCGAACAGTCGCCAGCGCGTGCTGGAGATCCTGCGCCTGGTGGAGCTGCACGATTTTGCCGCCCGCTATCCCCATCAACTCTCCGGCGGCCAATGCCAGCGCGTCGCCCTTGCCCGCTCCCTGGTCACGCGGCCGCGCCTGTTGCTGCTGGACGAGCCGCTGTCGGCCCTGGATGCGCGGATTCGCAAGCACTTGCGCGAACAGATCCGACAGATCCAGCGTGAGTTGGGCCTGACCACGATCTTCGTCACACACGATCAGGAAGAAGCCCTGACCATGTCTGACCGGATTTTCCTGATGAACCAGGGAAAGATCGTACAAAGCGGCGATGCCGAAACCCTTTACACTGCGCCCGTCGATGTCTTTGCCGCCGGCTTCATCGGCAACTACAACCTGCTCGACGCCGACAGTGCGAGCAAACTGCTGCAACGGCCGGTGAGCGGTCGCATCGCCATTCGCCCGGAAGCCATCGAACTGAGTCGCAACGGCGACCCCGATGCGCTGATCCGCAGCCACAGCCTGCTGGGCAACGTGATCCGCTACCGGGTCGAGGCTCGCGGCGTGGAGCTGGTGGTCGATGTGCTCAACCGCTCGGCCGCCGACCTGCATCCCGATGGCACACGCCTGTCACTTTCCATCGAACCGTCGGCGCTGTGTGAGGTAGCCTGATGGCTTTGTTGATTTTGAAAAGGGAAACCCACTGATGGCCCTGGCAATTTTTGATCTGGACGAAACCCTGATCCACGGCGACTGCGCCACCCTCTGGAGTGAACAGATGGGTCGCCTGGGCTGGGTCGATCCCGAGTCGTTCATGCGGCGCAACAACGAGCTGATGGACGCCTACAGCCACGGCAAACTGCGCATGGAAGACTACATGGACTTCAGCCTGGAACCCATGATCGGTCGCACGCCGGAGGAAATCGAACATCTGGTGGCGCCGTGGGTGGAAGACTTCATCGAACCGATCATCTTCAGCGACGCCACCAAGGCCATCGCCGAACACCGCAAGGCCGGTGACCGGATCCTGGTGATCTCGGCTTCGGGCACGCATCTGGTCAAACCGATTGCAGAGCGCCTGGGCATCGATGAGATCCTGGCGATCGAACTGGAGGTGACGCACGGGGTGTACAGCGGCAAGACCGTCGGCACCCTGACCTACCGCGAAGGCAAGATCTCGCGGTTGCTGGACTGGTTGGATGCCGAGGAAGAGAATTTGGAAGGCGCGAGTTTCTATTCCGACTCGCGCAATGATTTGCCGCTGTTGCTCAAGGTCGATCACCCGCACGTGGTCAACCCGGACCCGGTATTGAAGGCCCACGCCGAATCGGCCGGCTGGCCAATCCATACCTGGAAATGAGCACTGCACAGCCCCAGGAAGAACACTCGGATTTGTGTGGCCAGGTACCCTCTGTGGGAGCGAGCTTGCTCGCGATAGCGTTGGATCAGCCAGCATTGATTTAGCTGACACACCGCCATCGCGAGCAAGCTCGCTCCCACAGATTCAGCCCAGCAACAGCCAAAGGCTCCAGCCGAGCAACAACACACCGCAGATACGACTGAGCCAGAGTCCCTGCGGCAGGTTTTTCTCCAGCAGGATGAAGGCACCGATCACTGCCACCCAGAGCAGGTTCATCACGCCGACCACGAACAACAGGCCCATCAGGGCCCAGCAGCAGCCCAGGCAATAGGCACCATGGGCCAGGCCCATGCGCCAGCCGCCGAGCACGTCGGGGCGCCAGTAGCTGAGAAGAAAATGCAGCGGCCCGCGACAATGCTCGAGGCAGACCGCCTTGCTTGGCAACCACTGATAGACGCCTGCGACCAGCAGCAGGCCGGCGCCCAACGCGGTACTGCTGACGCGCATCCCCGGACTGAGCAGAGTGAGCTGCTCGAGCGCCCATTGCAGCGCCGTGGCGCCCAGGGCGAAGCCAGCCCAGACCAGGCCATAGGCGCTACAGAACAGTAGCAGGGCCAGGTGTCGCTGCGGTGCCGGCATGCGCTTGCGCAGCATCTGCTGGTAGATCAGCAGCATGGGCAGGGCACTGGGCAGCATCATGCCAATCATCATCACCACCCACATGGCGAACATCAGCAGAGCATCGGCCAGGCTCCAGGGCATGACCATGCCGGCCATTGCCGCATCGGCCATGCCACCCGGCGCACTCATGTCGCGGGCCATGCGCAGCAGCATCAGCCAGGCCAGGGCGGTCAGCGCGAGCAGGCAGAACAGAAACAGCCACTGCTCGCCTGTCAGTCGCCTGCTCTGGGCCGCCACCTGAGGGGCTGCCATCTTTACGGCTCTATGCCATGGCCGGTGAAGTGCACGTGGGCGAGGTGGCTATGACTGTCCCGGGATTGTAGCTTGAGGGCTGAATGCGTCTGGTAGCTGCCGCTGGCCACTTCGGCCTCAAGGAACTCGAAGCCGTTGGGCAGGGAGAGGCGGACTCGATGAGGTGAGCCGTCGATCGGGCTGCGGATCGGCTCGCCGCTGGCCTGCAGCACGCCTGGAATGTCCAGGTGCGCCAAGCGCTGATCGACATCGATGGACAGGGTGATGGGCACGAACAGCGGTTCGAACACTTCAGCCATGGTGCTGCTGAACACCTGAAACACGTTGGCCCCGGGGTCGCTTTCCAGGCCAGAGAGGATGGTCAGAAGGGCCTGGCGTTGCGCCTCGTCGGCGCGTTCATCGATGAACACCTGACAACTGCCGTTGCCCTCATGGATGGCGCCCGGCCAAGCGAAGGTGGCGGCCCAGCACAAGCCCTCCAGCATCACCTGATTGAAATACCCGTGTTCCACTCGCATCGACGCCACCGCCTGGCAGTGGCCATGGGTCGGTGGTGCATCGAATTGACAGGGGCAGCCCCAATTGCAGTTGCAGGCAATGAATTCGACGCCCTGCATGCGCCATTCGGCGATGGCCATGATCAACCTCTTCACCTGGCGGGTGAAATGAAAGTTGCGGTTACCCCCATTCCTCCATTTATTAACGCTAGCAGGGCGCGCGCATCGGATACGGACTGCCGACCAAAGGTGAAAGCCACCGTCGACAGGGATAAGGAGGCCAGTGATCAGGCGTCTGGACAGGCGTATCGGGTCGGTGTCGCGACTCACGATACTGAACACCAGGATGTGACGTCCGGCCAAGCCAACGTTTTTGACATTCCCAGTGCCTGGGTATCCGAAAACAGCGGAAAACACGTCCTGATCAACTACTCGATTGCCCGTAAGAACAGCAACGAGCAACGGATGTTCTCTCAGGTCCTAAGGGTTAACCTCTAGGCCAACCCTTAGGCAGTACATGGTCTTCCACATCCAGGCAGCACGGGAAAGCCTGGGCGCAACTCCCCGGAGCCCCGAGTTCGGGATGTGTTCTGAACCTCTCGATGTATCTCGTTCACATCCCGCGATACACCTGCCTTGCATCAGGGCCTGCAATCCGTTCAGACGCAGATGCATGGTCAGGAAGAAATGTTGAAGCCCCCCTCAGCCAGAAAGTGCACTTGGACCTGTCATTGTTGACAGTAGACATAGCACCTCATTCGCAGGCTAATGCTTCAACTAGCGCGCAGATATCTGAAACCGAAGCCTGGTATCACCGGGGATTAAAAAGATGAAGAAATTACCCGTCACACTCATTTTTTTCTTGTTATTGTCGAGCGGTTCAATTTCAAGCGCATCAGACACTTCTCCTGTCAGCCCTCCACAGCAGAACAGTACAGTTGCTGCCCCCCCTCCAACCCCTTCACGGCCCTGCGCTAGCGGCAGAACTAACCCGTCGCTACCAAGACACCAGAGCCGACTGCGGCACGGTCAACAGACCGGCATTTCTGTGTTCGGGAATCCTACTGCGAGGTACAAGCGATGCAGAGGGCAAGCCCTACGATGTCTGGAATCCCAGCGATACGGCGATACGCGTAGGCGGCACTTCATTCTCCTACTTGCGCTCGGACTTCAATATAAAACGCCTGGCCTATACCTACGATAAGGGCTATATATTCTTTCCCAATCTGCAAACACCACCCGATAAACTGCGCATAGAGATTCTATGTTTCTTCCCCCTCGACGGAGCATCGGACCATCGCGCCAACAAAGGCTGTGGTGCACACCAGAACGCCCCTGTCGTCAGTGAACCTTGCGGCGTGCAAGGCATTCATACAGCCGAACAATGGGCCGCTCATTACGTCCAGTATCCCCAAGGTGAAAAACGCTGCGGCTTTGACGTTAGCAAATCATCCACTACGCCCACGGCTCCCGTTTTTTATCAGGCCTTGATGACCGGGCCTTTAGTTTTTCCCATTGCTTATGAAGTGCCCAACGATATGAAGTTGACGACTTGGCGGACCGGCATTCCTGAGCAATTACCGATCGAAGCCTTCATGTACACGCGTGATACCGGCATTCGCCCCGTGCAATATGATCAGAGACGCTTCCATGAGCTGACAGGTGTTGTTTTACCCATCATAAAAATCACCTTAGCCACCACTTTCCAAGGGCAAGCGACATTTGAATATCGCGAGGTCGATCAAGCCATCCTTCCTGAATCGCCGACAAAACCCAAGGTTCCCAAAACGTATAACGCAGCGGGCGACCATCTGAAAATGAGCGATATCTACACCGACACGCATGTGGAGGTTGAAGTACCTCACTACACAGGTATGCATGCCACCGATACCATCAGGGCGCGCTGGCAGGGGCGGGTCAACTACAACAGCGAAATCATCACCGTCGGAGATCCCCCAGGAAAAAGACTGATCCCGATCCCTCGATTGGAAGTCGTCGACAATATCGGTCGCTCTGTCGAGGTCGGCTACTCCGTCAAGGAAAAAGGGGTCGGTGAGACGATAGAGTCGGCAAGATTGACGCTGCATATCGACCCGCAAGCGGTGGATCCGTTACCGGCACCGAGTTATTCCAACTCGAAGGTTAGCGTGAACTATAGCGGTGAGACAGGCTACACCGTCAGGGTTCGTTGGGTCGGTGTCACGACCCACGATACTGAAAACCAGGACGTGACGTCTGGCCAAGCCAACGTTTTTGACATTCCCAGTGCCTGGGTATCCGAAAACAGCGGAAAACACGTCCTGATCAACTACTCGATTGCCCGTAAGAACAGCAACGAGCAACGGATGTTCTCTCAGGTCCTAAGAGTTGACCTCTAGGCCAACCCTTCAGCAGACATGTTTTCCACATTCAGGCAGCACGGGAAAGCCTGGGCGCGACTCCTTGGAATCAGCTCAGGCTTTCATCAACCACCAACACCAACTTTCCTGACACCTTGTTGCTCGCCAGCTCGGCAAACGCCGCTTCGGCATCCTTGATTGCGAAGGTCCTGGCCAGTTGCGGATTCAAGCGTTTATCGGCAAACAACGGCCACACGTGCTGGCCCAGTTCACTGATCAAGTCGGCCTTGAACTGATCGTCACGGCTGCGCAAGGTCGAGCCGAGCAACTGGATACGCTTACTGAGGACCTGGGCCAGATCAAACTCGGTCGAGCGCCCCCCCATGAGCCCGATCAACACCCAACGCCCGTCAACTGACAAAAGTTTCACGTTGAGTGGGGCGTAGCTGGCGCCCACCGGATCGAGGATCACGTCGAATGGCCCCAGGTCGTTCAGACCTTCCAGGCCATCGGTACGCACCACGCCGCCCTGGGCGCCCAGCGCCTGGCAATAGTCCAGCCGATCAGCAGAGCCGACGCTGACCCAGCACGGGTTGCCGAACGCCTTGCACAGCTGGATCGCGGCCGAGCCGACGCCACTGGCACCGGCGTGCAGCAGCACTTTCTCGCCCGGCTTGAGCCCGGCCAACTGGAAGAGATTCAGCCACGCGGTGCTGTAGACCTCCGGCAGCGCAGCCGCTTCAGCCAATGACAAGCCCTCCGGGACCGGCAACACATGGCGGCCATCGACCACCACCTCCTCGGCCATACCCCCGCCGGCCAGCAACGCGCAAACCCGGTCGCCCACCTGCCAGGACGAGCCCGGCCCGACCTCGCTGATCACCCCGGAACACTCCAGCCCCAATACCTGGCTGGCGCCGGGCGGCGGCGGGTAAAGCCCGGCTTTTTGCAACAAATCGGCCCGATTCAGGCCGGCGGCCGCTACACGGATGCGAACTTGCCCCACATCACACGTCGGGCTCGGCTCATCTGCCCATACCACTTGGCCTTCAACGCCTTGCAATGCTTTCACGGTGCCTCCATAGTGAGTCTCGACTGGGCCCGCTGCTTCAACGCCGGGCTTTCTTGCATTATGCGCCCGGGCCACATGGAACCGGCGACTTCAAAGACGGCCTAATATGCGTTATCAATTGTCCCTGCGTCGAATCAGCATGAAGCACCTGTTCCCCAGCACCGCCCTCGCGCTCGTCATTGGCCTCGGCCTGTTACCGTTGTCGAACGATACGTTCGCAGCCAACAGCTGGGACAAGCTTCAGCCCGATCGCGACGAAGTGATTGCCAGCCTGAACGTCGTCGAATTGCTCAAGCGCCATCACTACAGCAAGCCGCCGCTCGATGACGCGCGCTCGGTCATCATCTACGACAGCTATTTGAAGCTGCTCGATCCATCGCGCAGTTATTTCCTGGCCAGCGACATCGCCGAATTCGACAAGTGGAAAACCCAGTTCGACGATTTCCTCAAGAGCGGCGACCTGAACGCCGGGTTCACCATCTACAAGCGCTACCTGGACCGCGTGAAGGCGCGTCTGGACTACGCCCTTGCCGAGCTGAACAAAGGCGTCGACAAAATCGACTTCAATGCCAAGGAAACCTTGCAGGTCGACCGCAAGGACGCCCCTTGGCTCAAAAGCACAGCCGAACTCGATGACCTGTGGCGCAAGCGCGTCAAGGACGAAGTGCTGCGCATGAAGATCGCCGGCAAGGATCCCAAGCAGATCCAGGAAACCCTGACCAAGCGCTACAAGAACCAATTGGCGCGCCTGGAGCAGACCCGCGCCGAGGACATTTTCCAGGCGTATATCAACACCTTCGCCATGTCCTACGACCCGCACACCAACTATCTGTCGCCGGATAACGCGGAAAACTTCGACATCAACATGAGCCTGTCCCTGGAAGGCATCGGTGCCGTGCTGCAAAGCGACAACGACCAGGTGAAGATCGTACGCCTGGTCCCGGCGGGCCCTGCGGACAAGACCAAACAGGTCAGCCCGGCGGACAAGATCATCGGTGTCGCCCAAGGCAACAAGGAAATGGTCGACGTGGTCGGCTGGCGCCTGGACGAAGTGGTCAAGCTGATCCGTGGCCCGAAAGGCTCGGTGGTGCGCCTGGAGGTCATCCCGGCCAGCAATGCACCGAACGACCAGACCAGCAAAGTCGTGGCCATCACCCGTGAAGCGGTGAAGCTGGAAGAACAGGCCGCGAAGAAATCGGTCCTCAACCTCAAGCAGGACGGCAAGGACTACAAGCTTGGCATCATTGAGATCCCGGCCTTCTACCTGGACTTCAAGGCCTTCCGCGCCGGGGATCCGAACTACAAGAGCACCACCCGCGACGTCAAGAAACTGCTGACCGAACTGCAGAAGGAAAAGGTCGACGGCGTGGTCATCGACTTGCGCAACAACGGCGGCGGCTCCCTGCAGGAAGCCACCGAACTGACCAGCCTGTTCATCGACAAGGGCCCGACCGTGCTCGTGCGTAACGCCGATGGTCGGGTGGATGTGCTGGAAGACGAAAACCCGGGCGCGTTCTACAAGGGCCCGATGGCCTTGCTGGTGAACCGCCTGTCGGCGTCGGCCTCGGAGATTTTCGCCGGCGCCATGCAGGATTATCACCGTGCGCTGATCATCGGCGGCCAGACCTTCGGCAAAGGCACCGTGCAAACCATCCAACCGCTCAACCATGGCGAACTGAAGCTGACCCTGGCGAAGTTCTACCGGGTATCCGGCCAGAGCACCCAGCATCAGGGCGTACTGCCTGACATCGATTACCCGTCGATCATCGACACCAAGGAAATCGGCGAAAGTGCCCTGCCCGAAGCCATGCCGTGGGACACCATCCGGCCGGCGATCAAACCGGCCGTGGACCCGTTCAAGCCGTTCCTGGCCCAACTCAAATCCGACCACGACGCTCGCTCGTCCCAGGATGCGGAGTTCGTGTTCATCCGCGACAAGCTGGCCCTGGCGCAGAAGTTGATGATGGAAAAGACCGTCACCCTCAACGAAGCCGACCGTCGCGCGCAGCATGCCGACATCGAGGCCAAGCAACTGGCCATGGAAAACCTGCGTCGCAAGGCCAAGGGCGAAGAACCGCTCAAAGAGCTGAAGAAAGAGGACGAAGACCTGATCACCGAGCCGGAGAAAACCAAGCCGGAAGACGATGCCTACCTGAGCGAGACCGGGCGGATCCTGCTGGATTACCTGAAACTCAACACGGCGATCGCCAAGCACTGAGATGATGGCCATTTAATGGTGATGCTCGTCGGAGTGTCATCAAACTGACATCAGTCTGTCGTGAAATACAGGACTGGGTGCCCCGCACCCGGTCCTTTTTTTATCGCCAGAGATTGCCATGACCACGACAGAACAGCTGAGTGCCTTGAGTTCGATCCTGGCTCAAAGCGGTTTGCACAGTCTGTTCCAACCGATCATCTGCCTTTCCGAACGGCGCATCGTGGGTTATGAGGCCTTGACCCGCGGCCCCTCCAACAGCCCGTTACATTCGCCCATCGCACTGCTCTCCGTGGCGCGCCAGGCCGGACGCCTCAGCGAACTGGAACTGGCCTGCCGCCGAAGCGCCTGCCAACGCTTCAACGAGCAAAAACTGCCGGGCAAGCTGTTTCTCAACGTTTCGCCCGAGTCCCTGCTGGAATCCGCGCACCAGACGGGGCGCACGCTGCAATTGCTGCAAGACTTCGGCATCGCGCCAAGCCAGGTCGTGATCGAACTGACCGAACAGACCCCCATCGATGACTTCCAGCTCCTGCAAACCGCCCTGCACCACTACCGGGCCATGGGTTTCTCAATTGCCCTGGACGACCTTGGCGCGGGTTATTCGAGCTTGCGGTTGTGGTCCGAATTACGACCCGACTATGTGAAGATCGACCGGCATTTCATCGACGGCATCCATCAGGACGCCCTCAAGCGCGAGTTCGTGGGCTCGATCCTGAAAATCGCCCGGGCGTCCCGCGCCCAGGTGATTGCCGAGGGCATCGAACTGCCGGAAGAACTGGCGGTGCTGATCGAAATGGGCGTCGACCTGGTCCAGGGTTATCTACTGGCCCGTCCCCAGGAACAACCGTCGCGCGATGCCAGGGCGCTGATGCCCCGGCAGGACAGCGGCGTGGCGGCGCTGAATGATGAGATCAACGACCTCGGTGCGCTGCTCAACGAACAGCCGGCGGTGGCCCACAACACGCCGACCGCCACCGTGCTGGAAGCGTTTCGGCGCCAGGCCAACCTCAACTCCCTGGCGGTGCTGGACAATCAGAACCAACCCTGCGGTATCGTCCATCGCCATTCACTCTCGGACGCCTTGCTCAAGCCCTTCGCCACTGACCTGTTCGCCCGCAAGCCCATCAGTCGGCTGATGAGCGATGACTTCCTCGCGGTGGAGCTGAACCAGTCGCTGCAACAAGTCAGCCGCCTGATCACCAGCCGCGCCCGACAACGCATCGAAGAAGACTTCATCATCACCCTCAACGGCGGCTACCTGGGCCTGGGGCGGGTGATCGACGTGCTCAAGCTCATCACCGAGCTGAAAATCCAGCAGGCCCGCTACGCCAACCCGCTGACCCTGCTGCCGGGCAACGTCCCGATCCAGCAATGCCTCACGCGCCTGCTGCAACAACGGCAGGAATCGGTGATCTGCTACGTGGACATCGACAGCTTCAAACCCTTCAACGACATCTACGGCTACGGCCGCGGCGACGAAGTCCTGCTGTGCCTGGCTCAATGCCTGAACGAACGCATCGACCCCAGCCGCGACTTCGTCGGCCATATCGGCGGCGACGACTTCCTGCTGGTCCTCGGCCCGGAAGACTGGCGCAAGCGCCTGGACCAGCTACTCAGCGACTTCCAGACCCACTGCCGCCGCTTCTACCGCCCCGAGCATTTGGAAGCGGGATGTTTTACGGCGTTGAATCGACAGGGCATTCGACAGGAGTTCGCGTTGTTGTCGCTGTCGATTGGCGTGGTGCACCTGCGCGCCGAGGCCTGTGAAGCACTGGACGCCAGTCAGCTGGCGGAACTGGCTTCGCAGGCCAAACACCATGCCAAGGAGATTTTGGGGGGGAGTGTGTATTTGGTGGAGGTTTTGGCTGAGCGGGAGGCTGTGGTGGGGTTGGGGTTGTCGGTGTAAGCATCTGACGCCGAACCCGTGGCGAGGGAGCTTGCTCCCGCTGGGCTGCGCAGCAGCCCCCTTCTGAACAGCACCTCGGTGTGCCTGGTTGATCGAGTAGGTTGTTTTGGGGCCGCTTCGCAGCCCAGCGGGAGCAAGCTCCCTCGCCACGAAAAGCGGTTTGGTGGTGTGTTGATTTAGCGTAGAAATCCGCATTTTTCGGCTTTTAGACATTACTTATCAATCCAGTTAAGCATGATGCTCAGCTTGGTATCTTTCTAAGCAATTTAACAACACCCTCATAAATTGGCGCTGATCTTTAACGTCATCATCGAAATACGCAACCATATTCGAGAATACATAATTGAAATCATCACCCGCTTCTAAAAAATAACGCAAGGTATATACCAGCACATCGCGCTCCTTTAAGTTATAAGAAAAAAACTCTGGGCGAACCAAAGCATCAAACAATTGAGTCAGCTCCTCATCATCATTTATATTTTTTGAAACTATTAGCTCCTCTCGAGCTTCATCGCGAGTATTTTCAATATTAAAAACAAACAATAAGCCCCAAATATCATGCTGATCATATACGCTTTTCATTATTTCAATCCGGTGTAAGCCGTTTTAGGGAAACCATCTTTATCAAGTATCACTACCGCTTTAGTTTGCCGACCATACTCTAAACCCTCCAATCTGTATCCTTCCCCTATGACCTTTCCCATTTCGATAGGTTTTTTTGACTCCATGAGGCCAGCTCGCTTAAATATTAACTTGGCTCGATGAATGGCATTTAATTGATCGCGATGGCTAAAAAATCGAGTGGCGGCAGGTGGAATAGCAGGCTCTCCCTTCTTCTTGCCACTGGTATAAACATCGATTTCACCAGTACCAGGGTTTCGGCCTGTTTTAATGCGCTCTAGCTGTGAATCCAACGTAGTCTGGGCACCATGTTTTTCCAAGAAATGTGCGCCCTTAGTCGATCTTTCCATCTCATCTAAGCGCCGATAAGCATTCGCCTCCCCCAACTCATCAATCCGCGCCCGCCGCTGCTCCGCCGTCATCGGCAGCGACGGCTCCCCCTCATCCACCCCAACCTTCGCCGCCGGATCCTGATCTCCAACCGCCGGCCTACACCCGCCCTTCCCCGGACAGTCCACCAACCCCAACGGATCCACCCACCCCGTCGGGTTCAGGGTGTACCGATACCCATTGAGCCCACCCGCCAACTTGCTCGGGTCCGGCGTCAAATAGCGACCAGTTTCAGGATTGTAGTAGCGGTGCCGGTTGTAGTGCAGGCTGCTTTCCGGGTCGAAGTATTGGCCCTGGAAGCGCAGCGGCTGTTCCAAGGGTTCGCCGTCGCCGTGTTGGAGCTCGGTGACTTGGCCGTAGCCGTTGTAGCGCGCCGACCAGACGATCTGCCCGGCCGGGTTGGTCAGTTCCTGGGGCGTGCCCAGGTGGTCGAGGTGGTAGTAGAACGGGCTGGCGTTGAGGCCTTCACCGTCGAGCAGGGCCAGGGGGCGGAAGCTGCCCGGTTCGTAGACGTAGCTGCGGTGGTGGCGTGGGCTGTTTTCGGCGACGACCTGGTCACCCTGCCAGAAAAACTCCGTGGTCAGGCCGTCCGAGGTCTTGCTGATGCGTCGGCCGAAGGCGTCGTAGCGGTAGGACGTTTCGCGGCCATCGGCGCGGGTGATGCCGACCAGGCGGTGTTGGCTGTCGTAGCGGTAGGCGCTGACCAGGGTCTGGCCGCGGCGTTCGCGGATCAGGTTGCCGAAGGCGTCGTAGTCGTAGTGGCGGTCGCCCTCCCGCAGCAGGCGGTTGCCCTTGACGGTGGTCGGGCCGGGGCGGTCCTGCATCAGCAGGTTGCCGGCCGGGTCGTGGCTGAAGTGTTCCGGCGGCTGGCTGTGGGAAAAGTCGATGCGGGTCAGGCGATCCAGCGGGTCGTACTGGTAGCTGCGGCGGTTTCGCTTGTCGGAAAGGGTCTGAAGGTTGCCTCGGGGGCTGTAGGCATAATCGCGCCAGAACAGTTGCTGCTGTGGGTTCTGCCATACGGTCTGGGCCTTGAGGCGGCCCTGTTCGTCGTACGTGTAATCACTGAGCAACCGGCCCTGCTGGCGTTGTCGTTCGCGACCGCCGTCAAAGCGGTGTTCGGTCAGGCGCGCGCCGTTGAGGTCGATGGCGGTCAGCGCGCCCCCGGGGGCGTGGTGGTAGTCGAGCTGGCTGTCGTCCGGCAGGCGCAGGTGGTTGAGGCGTCCGCAGGCATCGTAGCGATAACGCAGGGTGCCCCAGCCCTGGTGTTCGCTGATCAAGCGGTCCTGGGCGTCGTATTCGAAGGCCAGCGGATGGTCGCTGCCGTCGTCGACGTGGACCAGCCGACCCAGTTCGTCGTAGCGGTATTCGATGGCCTGGCCGTCGGGCAAGGTCTTGACCCGCAGGCGCCCGGCCGCGTCACGCTGGTACCGGGTGACCCGTTGCGAGCCGTCCTCGCCGTGCTCGGTTTTTTCCAGCAGGTGGCCGTTGAGGTCGTAGGCGTAGGCGGTGCGTTGGCCGTCGAAGCCGGTTTCCTGTCGGATCAGTCCGCCGGGCGTGTAGTCCAGCTGATATTTTTCGCCGGATTCGTTTTCGATCTCGGTCAGCAACAGCCGCGCCGAGTCGTAGCGATACTTCACCTCGCTGCCGTCGGGGTTCAGGCGGCGGCTGACCAGGTGCAGGTCGTCGGCGTATTCGTAGCGGGTGATCCGCCCCTGCTCGTCGCGCTCGGCGATGACCTTGCCGTAGGCGTTGTAGCTCCAGGCCCGAGTGGCACCGATGGGCAGGGTCACTTGCAGCAGCCGGCCGACGGCGTCCCATTGGTAGTGTGTGAGGGCGCCGTGTTCGTCCCGGCGGCTGAGCAAACGTCCCAGGGCGTCGTAGGTAAAACACCGGCGACCGCCGTCGGGCAGGCTCTCTTCGGTCAGTTGGCCCAGGCGACTCCAGGTGAAACGATGTTCGCCACCGTTCGGGTCATACCGCGCCAGCAGTTGCCCATGGGCGTCGTAGGCATATTCCGTACGCTGGCCGTCGGGATCGATGCTGGCGATCACATCGCCCCGGGCATTGCGGCGGTAGGTCCACACGGCCTTGCCGCGCTGCCGGGCGTGCAGGAAACCGTTGCGGTATTCGTAGGACGTTGGCGCCTCGTCTGGAGGAATCAGCGCCACTAGTCGTCCGACGTCGTCGTAGCGGTATTCGCTGACCGCCCCCAGCGGGTCCTGTTCGGCGATCAACCGGCCCTGTTCGTCATAGGCCTTGAGGTGCTCGCCGCCGTCGGGCTCGACCTTGCGCACCAGCCGCGCCCGATCGTCGTGGACATACACCTCCTGGCTGCCATCCAGGTGCCGGACCGTGACGCTGCCGTCCTCGCCCCAGGTGTAGCGGCTGTCCATCTGCGCAAACGAGGCCCAATGCCGTACACAGCGGGACGCCGGCCCGACGCCTTGCCACTCCCAGTAGAAACTCGCCCCGCCGGCCAGTTGCCGCTGGAGGATGACGTGCTGGTCGTCGTAGTCGTAGCGTTCGCTCTCACCGGCGGCATTGGTCGCTTCGATCAGTCGGAAACGTCCGTCGTAGCGGTAGGAAATCAGCGTCTGTTCGGTCCGCCAGGCGTCGTCGAGGGTGATGGCCGGGTGGAAGCTCTGGTAGTCGACGGCGATCAGGTGACGCTGTGCGTAACGCAGGCGCAGGGAACGCCCGGCGCCGTTGTCCAGGCGGCTGACGTCGCCATGGATGTTGCGCTGGACCGTCAGGCGGTTCTCGTAGCGGTCGCTGAGGGCGATCAGATGGCCGTCGCGAAAGTGTAGGAACGGGGCGTCTTCGCCGGGTTGGGCGACGATCAACTCGTCCGGTTCGCTGCTCAGGTAGATGGCCGCGCGGGCCAGGCTGTTGTGGATCGCCGGTCGCTGGGTGGTGGGCCGGGGGAAGGTGGTGCGGCGGTTTTCCTGGTCGATCCAGATGACCTCCTCGCCTTCGATCAAAAGGCGATGGGCCAGGGCATGGCTCCAGCCGCGCCCGAGGCCGATGTCCAGGTCGGCGGCGCTGGTGCGGTACAAACGAGTGAAGATAAACGGCAAACGCCCGTCGAGGGTGCCGTCGTCCAGGGTCAGCAGTTCTTCGCCGGTGACCATCGACACCGGGCAGCCGCTGGTCTGGGTCTGGGCCGCGGTGTCGGCGCTGTCGCCGTTGGGGTTTTTCGATTGGGATGGGGCGTCGTCGTGGGGTTCGTGTTTTTTCAGCGTGGTGTTGCGCTGTGCATCCCAACGCAGTTGCATCCGGCCTTTTTTTATTCCCTCCGCGATGCCGCGTGCCGCCACGGTCTTATAGCGGTCCACGTAGGCCATGAAACCGTTGACCACCGCGAAGATCGCCTTGATGAAACGCTGCACGGCGTTCAGCAGGGTCGCGCCGTGCCTGGCCAACCGCATCGACAGATAGGCAATCCCGGCCCCCGCCCCGGCAAAGGTCAAGACCACGCCGATCAGCAAGTCGATCACCAGTTGCACCACCACGGTCGAGAGGGCTTCGGCCGTTTCGCCAGCAACTTCGCTGGGCGGTAGCATCTCCAGCCAAAGGCTGGCGGTGCGCACCAACAGGCACAACGCCGCTTCGTCGCTGGCCAGCAGTTGCAGCTTGACCATCACCTGCGGTGCTTTTTCCGCCAGGTCCTCCAACTGCTTGGCACTTTCGCCCAACCGCCCTGCAAACTGACCCGGATCCTTGAGGATGTCCGACAGCAGGCTGATGCTGTCCCACACCCCTTCGATGGCCGCCCAACTGCCGGCGAGCAACCCGTTCCCCACGGCAGCCGCCGATGTCGCCAAGGATTGCTGGGGCCATCGTGGCTTGAAGCCTTGCCACTCGCCCCGTAACCAGTCCGTCAGATCGCGGGTCAAGCCATCGTAGGAAGAAAACAGCTTCTCGATGAGCCGGGGAGACACCTCGCCCTGGACATGCACCCGATAGGACTTGCCCGCCTCCCCCTTGAAGGTCCCCAGGCCCTGGGCGTCCAGGGACACCGGCGTGACCTTGCCGCTGTTCACATCCACCACATCCACCACGATGTCGCCCAGCGGGATGTCGTACACCGACTCGAACTTGCTCTCGATCGTCATCACCCCACCCAGGGGGCACTGGACGACCGTGGAGAGGAAATCATCGTCACCGCTACTGACGGTGGTGGTGCTGTCGCCGAAGCGGATCAGCCGCTCCATACCCATCAGCGAGGGCACGTCGGCCGCATGACTGGCCCGGTCCGCCGCCCGGCTGTACCAGCGCTCAAGCTGCTGGCGGTAGACCGACAGGGTGTCTTTGAAACTGTCGAGTTCCTGCTCGATACGGTTCACCTGCTCCATCAGGACAGGACTCGCTCAAGGGCCGGCAGGAAAAAACGGTCGAACATGGGCAGCGTCTCGCAGCACTCAGGGAGCGCGAGACTGTGCCGGGGATGACGGAGGAATTAAGTCAGGGGAACGGGACAAAGGATGTAGGGCGATTCGCTAAATTCGCCCGACTGCGTAACGAATAGCCTGTGGATAACGCTAGAGATCGCGAGTTTCGAGTGCCTTGAGCTTGATCTCAGCCAATGGATGCCCGGCTTTCGCCGCCAAGGTCCACCAGCGTGCCGCCTCGACCGGGTCCGGCGCCTTGCTGGTGGTACCGGCCAGGCTGATCACGCCGACCTGATAGGCAGCCTTGCCATCCCCGGCCAGTGCCGCCAGCCGCAGCAGTCGAACCCCTTCTTCACGGGCGCCCAGCCCGTGGCCGCGAAACGTGAGGATGTGCCCATAGAAACTTTGCGCACCGACGTCGCCCAGGTTCGCCATGCGCGAGAACTGGCCCTCGAGCCAGGCCCAGCCACGCGCCTGGCGGACGAACCAGGGCCAGTGAAACAACCGACGCGCCAGCCAATAACCGAGCCGCGCCTTGAGTCGCCAGAGCACTCAGGCCTCCGCCGACTCGGGGTATTCGTATTCAAACACTCGGACCACTTCCGAAGCATGCCAGGAGGCCGCGGCCACCCCGTCGGAAGGCCCGGAAAAGCGGCCCAGGCGTTCAACGCACTCAAAGAACCCCGTGCGCGGCAAGCGGCTCGCACCCTGGCTGATCACTAAGGAACTGCGCAGCGGCTGTTCTGCCCGGGCGTCCAGCGCCGCCAGGTGTTCAAGGGCCGCAGTCAAGGTCTGCATGGCCGGGCTGGGCAACTGCAGGCGCTCCAGCAAGGCGCGGTAAGTCAATAAATGGCGCTGGCGACGCGCCTGGTCCAATTCACCCAACAACCCATCCCAATGCTGCCGACTGATGCGTACGCTCACGATTCTTCCCTCCAACCCGGCACCGTCAATTCCCAGGCCAGACTGCGCCGAATCGCGGCATCGGGCTGTCGCTCGCCGCTCTCGATCAAGGCCAGATAAGACGGGCTGATACCTACCGTGCGGGCGAGCGCCTCGATGGCGATGCCCTTCCCTTCGCGCAAACTGCGTAATTGATCCAGGCCAGGGAGAACCTGGCCGGGTGCCACCGCGTGACGGACTGTCGCTTCGCGCGGCGGAGCTTGATCGATGCCTGCTGCCTTCAACAATGCTTGGTACTGATCCCACGGCAA
This sequence comes from Pseudomonas sp. FSO-7, assembly GCF_059579345.1. Lineage (NCBI taxonomy): Bacteria > Pseudomonadati > Pseudomonadota > Gammaproteobacteria > Pseudomonadales > Pseudomonadaceae > Pseudomonas > Pseudomonas sp. FSO-7. The sequence continues at coordinate 4,893,058 of NZ_CM184193.1, forward strand.
AACCGCGTACTCGGGCTCTCCGTCACGTGTGATTATTTGAATATCCATGTCTACCCCGTAGGACAACAACACTTAGCGAGTCAGCCTTTTTCCTTGGAAGTGTAATCCTAAATGCTGGCTAAGGTCGCGGGGCGATGAATTCTCAGGGGATCAGGTTTTTTTCTGGCCTTGGAGTTGGAGTTGTTCCGGGGTATCGGGAAGCCTTTCGACCTGGGCCAGTTTCTCGGGCGATTGCCGATAACGCCAGGCGCGGAATGCCTCGAGTTCAACGTCAAGGGTTTTCATGACCCATGCCAGCACGGCGATATCATCGAACATGCCAAACATTGGCAAAAGGTCTGGAATCGCATCCAGAGGGCTGAGGAAATACATGAGCCCTGCCACCACCGACAGCATCGACTTGGCACTGACCGCACGGTATTCGCCGCGCCAGTAAGCCAGGCACAGGGCCTGCAACAGGCGCAGGTCTTCCTTGAGCTTGCCCAGCCGTCCGCCTTCGCGGGCACCTTTGCTGGCGACGGCGAAGAGCAACGTCGGCAATCGACCGCGGGCCAGCAGGCGGCCTGCCAAGGGCAGAAATCGCGCAAAATTCCACGGGGCCTTCATTTTTTCTCCCACTGAAATGTTATCCACACAAATTGTGGATAACCTTGTGAACAGAGCTGCATTTCACCGCTGAAGCCCCCGTTTCATAAGGGTCCGGCTTAGATCGGGCGTTTTTTACTCACATAAAAAAACCCAATATTTCATTGACTTGACCCGCTGACTGCGTCTAGCACAGCGCCTGTATTGCCTATGACTGTAGCCTGCCTCGTGCGTTCGGTTTTTTTACCATCTTGCCGTAGTCCAGATGCGACAACGCCCCGCATAAGCGAGGCGTTGTCGTTATAGCAGACGCGATTACTTGGCTGCGTCTTCTTTTGCCGGATCCTTGATCGCCAGCAGTTCCAGGTCGAACACCAGGACCGAGTTGGCCGGGATCGCCGGGCTCGGGCTCTGGGCGCCGTAGGCCAGGTCGCTCGGGATGTACAACTTGTACTTCTCGCCGACGTGCATCAGTTGCAGGCCTTCGACCCAACCCGGGATCACGCCGCTGACCGGCAGGTCAATCGGGCTGCCACGCTCAACGGAACTGTCGAACACGGTGCCGTTGGTCAGCTTGCCGGTGTAGTGAACAGTCACTACGTCGGTCGGCTTAGGCTGTGCGCCATCGGCTTTCTTGACCACTTCGTATTGCAGGCCGGAAGCGGTGGTAGTGACACCGGCTTTCTTGCCGTTTTCCTCAAGGAATTTCTTGCCGGCGGCCGCCGACTCTTCGCTCATCTTGGCCATGCGCTCTTCGGCACGCTTTTGCAGTGCGGCAAAGGCTTCGACCAGTTCTTCGTCTTTCAGCTTCTGTTCTTTCTTGCCGACGGCATCTTCGATGCCCTGGGCGACCGCTTTGGAGTCCAGGTCATCCATACCTTCCTGAGCCAGGCTCTTGCCCATGTTCAGGCCAATACCGTAGGAAGCTTTCTGCGCCGGGGTTTTCAGCTCTACGCTGGTCTGCGAGTCGCAACCCGCGAGTACCAGGCCAACCAGGGCCACCGCCGCCGCCAACCGATGCTGTTTCATGCTATTTCCTTGTTCATGCGCCTAAAGGGCAATCGAATAAAGCCGCGAGCTTATCAGGCGGCCACGACCAATGGCTACCGGCATGTGAGCCGCAAAGTGATGATAAGTTCAGGTCCGCAAACGCTTTTTAATCCTCGACGAATGAAGCATCTGTCATCTATTACGTACAGGGGCAAATTGCCGCTCCCCCACAGGCCAGGGGTAATGGCCACTTGCCCGCCGCGCGGCACTGAGGCATAAGGGCTTATCAAAAAAACAAGGACGTTACCGTGCGCCTTCTCTCTCGCTTTCTCTTGCTGCTCCTCACGCTGCTGATCGTCGCCGTGGCCGTGGTGCTTTATTACGTCGCCAATCCTCGCTTGCCGTTCTATACGCCGGTCGAACAGGTACATTACCTGGATCAATGGAGCGCCGCCGAGCGCCAGACGTATTACTTCACGCCCCAGGGCACCCAGGTCAAAGGCCTGCGCTACGACTGGTTCACCGCCCTCGAATTGCCCTTTTCGCAGCAACGCTTCGCTTCGCCGGAGTACCTGGCGCGCTTCGGCTTCCTGGTCGACCCGGCGCAGAAAGACTCGCCTGGCAACCCCGGCAACTTGCCGGTAGGGTTTGCCCGGCACCAGAACCCGGGCAGCACCGACCAGTTCCTGGATATCACCTGCGCGGCGTGTCATACCGGCGAATTGCGCTTCAAGGGCCAGGCGATACGGATCGATGGCGGCTCCGCCCAGCACGTGCTGCCCTCCAGTGTTCCTACACTACGCGGTGGCAGTTTCGGACAGGCATTGGTCGCCAGTCTGGCGTCTACCTACTACAACCCTTGGAAATTCGAACGCTTCGCCCGCCAGGTACTGGGCAAGGACTACGACGCCCGCCACGAAGAGCTGCGCAAGACATTCAAGACCTCCCTGGACACGTTCCTGCGGGTGGCCTGGAACGACACCCATCGCGGCCTCTACCCCACTGAAGAAGGCCCCGGGCGTACCGACGCCTTCGGTCGCATCGCCAATGCCAGCTTCGGCGACGCTATCTCGGCGGAAAACTACCGGGTCGCCAACGCTCCGGTGGATTACCCGCAGTTGTGGGAAATGTGGACCTTCGACTGGGTGCAGTGGAACGGATCGGCCCAGCAACCGATGGCCCGTAACGTCGGTGAAGCGTTGGGGGTCGGCGCCACGCTGAATTTCTTCGACGCCCAGGGCAAACCGCTACAGGGCGATGCGCGATACCCTTCCAGCGTGCGCGTGCGCGACTTGAACAAGATCGAAGAGACCCTGCAACTGCTCAAGCCACCCGTGTGGCCGGAAGCGTTGCTGGGCGCGATCGATAAGCCGCTGGCCGCCAAGGGCCGGGCCCTGTTCGCCGAAAACTGCGCCGGTTGCCATGTGCCCCAAGTGGTCCAGGGGCCTGACAGGCCGGTGCAGCAATTGCACATGCTGCCCGTGCAGGTGATCGGCACCGACCCAGGCACCGCCAATAACATCGCCGACCACCGCTTCGACCTGACCAGCCTGCAGTGGGACCCGGCCGAACTGGCGAAGCTGGAAGTGCAGCTGCACCCGACCCCGACGGAGCCGCTGGACCTGAGCCAACTTTCGGTCGCCAAAGGCCTGGCCTACGTCACCGCCTTCGTCGAAAACCGCGCTTACCGCGACGCCGGCGTCACCCCCGCCGAACGCCCGGCCCTGGACGGCTTCGGGCTGCCCATTGGCGTGCGTGAACTGCGTGCCTACAAGGCCCGGCCACTGGCGGGTGTCTGGGCCACGCCACCGTTCCTGCACAACGGCTCGGTGCCGACGATCTACCAACTGCTGTCCCCTCAGGCTGAGCGGGCGACCACGTTCTATAAAGGCAACTTCGAATACGACCCACGCCATCTGGGCTATCGCACCGAAGCCTTCACCAACGGTTTTCTCTTCGACACCCGGATTACCGGCAATCACAACAGCGGCCATGAATTCCGCGCGGGCGAGCGCGGTAACGGCGTCATTGGCCGCTTGCTGCAACCGCAGGAGCGCTGGGCCTTGCTGGAGTATTTAAAAGTGCTGGGCGGGCCACTGGAGTCTCAACTGTAATGATGAACCTCACCGGTAAAAGGATGTTGGCATGTTGATCACGCTCTGGCTGCGCCTCGGCGCCTTTTTGGGCAAGACGCTCCTGTGGCTGCTGGGTATCGGGCTGCTCGGCTGGGCCCTGTCCACGGCCTGGTTTGCCTGGCAGCACAAGGGACCGGTCCCGGACAAGGAACAGATTGCACCCGGCGAAGCCGCCATGACCCAGGACATCATCCAGACTGCGATCCGCATCGTCGATCAACACCGCGAAGGCACGCGTTACCTGCGCGACGCCCATGCCAAGGCCCACGGCTGCGTCATGGCCGAGGTCCAGGTGCCGAGCGACCTGCCAGCACCGTTGCGCCAAGGCGTGTTTGCCGAACCAGGCAAAATCTGGCAGGCAACGATCCGCCTGTCCAACGGCAACGCCTATCCACAATTCGATAGCCTGCGCGATGCTCGTGGGATGGCGATCAAGCTGATGAATGTACCCGGTAAGCAATTGCTGGCGGACCGGCAATCATTTGGCGAGCAGGATTTCGTGATGTTCAATCATCCGAACTTCTTTGTCAGTGATGTCGCCGAGTACCGTCAGAATGTGGCCGCCCAGGCTGACGGCAAGAAGGCGATGGCTTTTTTTCCGAGCCTGGACCCGCGCAGTTGGCAGATCCGTCATCTGTTCATCGCTCTGGCGACACTCTCGCCGGCTCCGGCCAGCCCGACCCAGACCACTTATTTCTCGGTATCGCCTTATAAGTTTGGCGAGGCCAACGCCAAGTTTCGCGTCGCACCGGATCCGGACAGTTGCCCAGGCTACACCCTGCCTCCCCAGAACCAGGACCTGCCGAATTTCTTGCGTAGTGCCTTGAATCAGCAGTTATCCACAGACCGGGTGCCGGCGTGTTTTGTCTTGCAGATCCAGCGTCAGGATCCGAGCAAGTACATGCCGATTGAAGACACCAGCATTGAGTGGCAGGAAAGTGATGCGCCGTTCGAGACCGTGGCACGCATTAAGGTGCCGGCCCAGGATTTCGATACGCCCAAGTTGAATCTGGCCTGTGATAATCAGTCGTTCAATCCTTGGTTTGGTATCGAGGCGCATCGGCCTATTGGGGGGATTAACCGATTGCGTAAAGCGGTGTATGAGGCGGTCAGCGATTATCGTCATCGGCGTAATGCTGAGCAGTAGATGGGGGGTATATCCGTTATTGCGGTAACGGATATGCAAACAAATATCGAGAGCAAAAAAAAACGACGCTCTTCCCTCGTAAAGGAAAAGCATCGTTTCTAGTAGCCACCTGGCGTTCAGCGTTCCAGATAACCGAATATGGCGCAGCGGACGGGACTCGAACCCGCGACCCCCGGCGTGACAGGCCGGTATTCTAACCGACTGAACTACCGCTGCGCGTAACATTGAAAGTTTGGTGGGTGATGACGGGATCGAACCGCCGACATTCTGCTTGTAAGGCAGACGCTCTCCCAGCTGAGCTAATCACCCTTCACTTTCGATGCGGGGCGCATTCTCTCACAGTTTTTCGTAACGTGCTGATTTAATTAGCAAATTCAGCAAAAAAAGGAGCGACGCACACCGCAGGACTGCAAACAGCAAAAAGCCCGCGTTAGCGGGCTTTCCGTGGTGACCTGGCGTTCAGTGTTCCAGGTTACCGAATATGGCGCAGCGGACGGGACTCGAACCCGCGACCCCCGGCGTGACAGGCCGGTATTCTAACCGACTGAACTACCGCTGCGCGTAACACGTTGAACGAATGGTGGGTGATGACGGGATCGAACCGCCGACATTCTGCTTGTAAGGCAGACGCTCTCCCAGCTGAGCTAATCACCCTTCGCTTTCGGTGTGGCGCGCATTCTACGGAGCACTCTGTAAGCTGGCAAGCACTTTTTAAATTAATTTTTTCAGGCCTTCCAAAGGCTTAGCGAAGGGTTGGCCTATGGCGCCGCGAAGAGAATAATGCCCCCCTTTGTATAAAGGAGAGACTCACCCCATGTGGTTCAAAAACCTGCTTATCTATCGCCTGACCCAAGATCTGCCTTTTGATGCCGAGGCGTTGGAAACTGCACTGGCCAGCAAACTGGCGCGTCCATGTGCAAGCCAGGAGTTGACCACTTACGGTTTCGTCGCGCCGTTTGGCAAGGGCGAAGACGCACCGCTGGTGCACGTCAGCCAGGACTTCCTGCTGATCGCCGCGCGTAAGGAAGAACGGATCTTGCCGGGCAGCGTCGTGCGCGATGCCCTGAAGGAAAAGGTCGAAGAGATCGAGGCCGAGCAAATGCGCAAGGTCTATAAAAAGGAACGGGACCAGCTCAAGGATGAAATCATCCAGGCGTTCCTGCCTCGTGCGTTCATCCGCCGCTCGTCCACCTTCGCCGCCATCGCGCCGAAACAGGGCCTGATCCTGGTGAACTCGGCCAGCCCGAAACGTGCCGAAGACCTGCTGTCCACCCTGCGCGAAGTCATCGGCTCGCTGCCGGTACGTCCACTGACGGTCAAGATGGCCCCGACCGCCACCATGACTGACTGGGTCAAGACCCAGAAAGCCGCGGACGATTTCTTCGTGCTGGATGAGTGCGAATTGCGCGACACCCACGAAGACGGCGGCATCGTCCGTTGCAAGCGCCAGGACCTGACCAGCGACGAAATCCAGCTGCACTTGAACACCGGCAAGGTGGTGACGCAATTGTCGCTGGCCTGGCAGGACAAGCTGTCCTTCGTCCTCGACGACAAGATGGTGGTCAAGCGCCTGAAATTCGAAGACCTGTTGCAGGACCAGGCGGAGCAGGACGGCGGCGACGAAGCCCTCGGCCAACTGGACGCCAGCTTCACGCTGATGATGTTGACGTTCGGCGAGTTCCTGCCGGCGTTGGTTGAAGCGTTGGGTGGGGAAGAGATTCCGCAGGGGATCTAAAAAGCAACGGGTTACCCTTGTGGGAGCGAGCTTGCTCGCGATAGCGGAACGACAGCCACCGAGATGTTGACTGACACTGCGCTATCGCGAGCAAGCTCGCTCCCACACTAGTATTCGGTGTTCTTAAATAATAAGGATCAGGTCATGCGCGCATTGGCTGCATTGAGCCGCTTTGTCGGCAATACCTTCGCTTACTGGGTACTGTTTTTCGCGGTACTGGCATTCCTGCAACCGCAGTGGTTCGTCGGCCTGAAAATCGCCATCGTGCCGCTGCTGGGGCTGGTGATGTTCGGCATGGGCCTGGCACTCAAGCTGGAAGACTTCGCCGAAGTCGCCCGCCGTCCGGGACGCGTAGCCCTGGGGGTGATTGCCCAATTCGTGATCATGCCCGGCACGGCGTGGCTGCTTTGCCAAGTGTTCAGCCTGCCGCCGGAGATCGCCGTCGGCGTGATCCTGGTGGGTTGCTGCCCGAGCGGCACGTCGTCCAATGTCATGACCTGGCTGGCTCGCGGTGACCTGGCCCTGGCCGTGGCGATTTCCGCCATCACCACCCTGCTGGCCCCTCTGCTGACCCCAGCGCTGATCTGGCTGCTGGCCTCGGCCTGGTTGCCGGTGTCGTTCTCGGCGCTGTTCTGGTCGATCCTGCAAATCGTCTTGGTGCCGATCGCGCTGGGCATCGTCGCCCAGCGTCTGTTGGGTGCCCGGGTGCGTCATGCCATAGACGTGTTGCCGCTGATTTCGGTGGTGAGCATCGTGATCATTGTGGCAGCGGTGGTCGCAGCCAGTCAGGCGAAGATCGCCGAGTCTGGCCTGCTGATCATGGCCATCGTGATGCTGCACAACAGCTTCGGTTATCTGCTGGGGTACTTCACCGGACGTTTGTTCGGCCTGCCGTTGGCTCAGCGCAAAACCTTGTCGTTGGAAGTGGGCATGCAAAACTCCGGCCTCGGCGCGGCGTTGGCGAGTGCGCACTTTTCGCCGCTGGCGGCGGTACCCAGTGCGCTGTTCAGCGTCTGGCACAACATTTCCGGGGCCCTGCTCTCGACGTACTTCCGGCGCATGAGCGAAAAACAGGACCGTGAACTGCTTGCCCATCGAGCGGCGGACTGACGTAGAGACTTGATCAAACAGTCAGCATTGGGCATTCTTATGCCCGATGCGGGGACGACCCCGCAACGCTTTAGCGTTCATTATCCGGGGACGACCCCACCCATCGATGAGGTGTGTGATGTCCTGGATCATTCTGTTTTTTGCCGGCCTGTTCGAAGTCGGCTGGGCGGTCGGCCTGAAGTACACCGACGGCTTCAGCCGCCCTCTCCCCACTGCACTGACCATCGCCGCCATGGCGATCAGCCTCGGCCTCCTCGGCCTGGCGATGAAAGAACTGCCGCTGGGTACCGCCTATGCGATCTGGACCGGGGTCGGTGCCGTGGGCACGGTGATCGCCGGGATCATTTTGTTTGGTGAGTCGATGGCGCTGGTTCGCCTGGCCAGCGTGGCGTTGATCGTTGCAGGATTGATCGGGCTCAAGGTCAGCGCTTGAATTAAATGGGGGAGCGAGCTTGCTCGCGATTGCATTCTGTCTGCTGGCATTAAGGCCACAGGCAGACCGCTATCGCGAGCAAGCTCGCTCCCACAGTTTTTTGTCCTAGCGGACGCTGCCGCGCAAGTCTCCCACCAACGCCTGCAAACTCGAAGGCGTGGCCGCCTCGACCGCCACCGCCGAACCCGCCACCAGCGTCACCCGCGACCAGAACCGGCGAAACAGCCCTTTGGACGGGTCGCGGCTGAAGAAACTGCCCCACAACCCCCGCAGCGCCAGGGGAATCACCGGCACCGGGGTTTCCTGGAGGATGCGCGTCAATCCGCTCTTGAACTCATTGATCTCACCGTCAGTGGTCAATTTTCCTTCAGGGAATATGCACACCAGCTCACCGTCCTTCAGGTATTGGGCAATTCGCTTGAAGGCTTTTTCGTAGATCTGAATGTCTTCCTGGCGCCCGGCAATCGGGATGGTCCCGGCGGTGCGGAAGATAAAATTCAGCACCGGCAGGTTGTAGATCTTGTAGTACATCACGAAGCGAATCGGCCGACGCACCGCGCCGCCAATCAGCAAGGCATCGACGAAGGAAACGTGGTTGCAGACCAACAGCGCAGCCCCTTCATCCGGTATCGCCTCCAGGTTGCGATGCTCCACGCGGTACATGGAATGGCTCAGCAGCCAGATCATGAAACGCATGCTGAACTCGGGGACGATCTTGAAGATGTAGGCGTTGACGCCGATGTTGAGCAACGACACCACCAGGAACAGCTGCGGGATCGACAGCTTGGCCAGGCTCAGCAACACGATGGAGACAATGGCCGATACCACCATGAACAATGCGTTGAGAATATTGTTGGCGGCAATCACCCGCGCCCGCTCGTTCTCCACCGTGCGCGACTGGATCAGCGCGTACAGCGGCACGATATAGAAGCCACCGAAGACACCCAGGCCCAGGATGTCGATCAACACCAGCCAGGCGTGACCGAACCCGAGCACTTCAAGCCAACCGTGACCCGCGACGCTGTCGGGGATTCCACCGGAATGCCACCACAGCAACAGACCGAATACGGTGAGCCCGAACGAACCGAACGGCACCAGGCCGATCTCGACTTTGCGTCCGGAAAGCTTTTCACAGAGCATCGAACCCAAGGCGATCCCCACCGAGAACACCGTCAGGATCAAGGTCACCACGGTTTCGTCGCCGTGCATCCACTCCTTGGCATAGGCCGGGATCTGCGTCAGGTAAATCGCCCCGACGAACCAGAACCAGGAGTTGCCGACAATCGACCGGGACACCGCAGGGGTTTGCCCCAATCCCAATTTCAGGGTGGCCCAGGATTGGCTGAAGATGTTCCAGTTCAGGCGCATTTGCGGCGAGGCCGCCGCCGCGCGCGGAATGCCGCGGCTGGCCAGGTAACCGAGCACGGCAACGCCGATGATCGCGGTGGACACCACCGGGGCGTAATGCGTCGAGGACATCATGATCCCGGCGCCAATGGTGCCGGCCAGGATCGCCAGGAAGGTGCCCATCTCCACCAGTCCATTGCCACCGACCAACTCTTCCTCGTGCAAGGCCTGGGGCAGGATCGAATACTTTACCGGACCGAACAGCGCCGAATGCGTGCCCATGGCGAACAGCGCCACCAGCATCAGCGACAGGTGATCGAACAGGAAACCCACCGCGCCCACCGCCATGATGGCGATTTCGCCGAGCTTGATCAGACGAATCAGCGCATCCTTGGCGAATTTTTCCCCAAACTGCCCCGCCAGCGCCGAGAACAGAAAGAACGGCAGGATAAACAGCAGCGCGCAGAGGTTGACCCAGATCGAACGATCGCCCTCGATGGTCAGTTTGTAGAGAATGGCGAGGATCAGCGACTGCTTGAATATATTGTCGTTGAACGCGCCCAGAGACTGCGTGATGAAGAACGGCAGGAAACGCCGCGTGCGAAGCAAGGTGAACTGCGAAGGGTGACTCATCTTCCATGTTCCTGAGTGGCGTGGACACTTATTGGAATGAACGTTTTTCGATCTAGGCCACACATTACCTGTCTTTAGCGATTATTTCGCCAGCCCTGCAATGCACGGCGACACAAACAACTCACCGTGCCAGGCACCCAGCAGCGTACGCCGCCCAACGATCAGCCACATCACCGCCAGCATCGCCACCAGCACACCACCGAACACGCTGAAAAATCCCAGGCCCAGCAGGTCCGACAGCTTCAGCGTCGCCAGCGCGTACACGCCCAGGGGAAAGGTGAAGCCCCACCAGCCGAGGTTGAAGGGAATGCCTGAGCGCAGGTAGCGCGCGGTGATCAGCAGCGCCATCAGCATCCACCACAACCCCAGGCCCCACAGCGTGATGCCGGCCACCAGACCCAACCCGGCGGCGATGTCGCCCACCCCGGGCAAGCCATTGGCGGCAAAAATCAGTGGAGCATCATTGCCCAGCAGCAACATGCCCAGAGCACCGGTGCCAATCGGACCGAGGGCCAGCCAGCTCGAGGCGGCCATGTTTTCGTGAGGCAGTTTGTGCAAGACCATGCGCAACAACAGAATCGTCAGAATGCTGAACGCCACCGGCAAGGAGAAGGCCCAGAGTACGTAGCTGGTCACCAGCATGACCAGTTGTGCATGAGCATCGGCCAGATGCGGCGCCAGCAGCCCGCCACTGGCCGCCGCGACTTCGGCGGCCACCACCGGCAACAACCACACGGCGGTCATCTGGTCGATCCGGTGTTCCTGGCGGGTGAACATCAGGAACGGGATCAGCACGCCGCAGGCCAACGACAGGGCCACATCGATCCACCATAACGCCTCGGCCACCGCCACCACGCCCTCGCCCCAGCGCGGCAAGCCAAACAGCAAAAGGCCGTTGATGAGGGTCGCCAGCCCCATGGGGATGGTGCCGAAAAACATCGAGACCGTTGAATGGCCGAAAATCCGTCGTGCTTCGTCGAAGAACAGCACCCAACGGGCCGTATACATCAAAGCGAACACCCCAAACAACAGCGTGTTGAATAACCACAATCCTTCGCCCAAGGCGTGCAGGCCGGGCATCGTCGTCGGCCATTGCGCCAAGGCCAGCGCCATCACGCCGGTGCCCATGACCACGGCAAACCAGTTAGGTGTAAATTGGCGAATGGCCTCCAGCGGCCTGGGCAAATGGCTCAATGGGCGCAAGCGTTTTTTTGCAGCACAGCATGTCATGGCGAACTCCTGTCCTCGGATGAGGTGGAGCCATGCTAGAGCCGGATCGAATATCTATATAACGAGTAATTTCTCTATCTGTTATCTGCTTTACAGATAAAGGTCAGACGCTGCCCTCGGTCTCGATCACCAGGATTCTCGCTTCGCCCAAGGGCTTGGCGACATGCTCGGTGCCGACCGAGGCGTAGAAAATGTCCCCGGCTTCCAGCAAAGTCGCCTTTTCAACGCCCTCTTCCCGATAGCACATCCGCACTTGCCCATCGAGCACCACAAAGACCTCCTGGCCATCGTTGATGTGCCATTTGTACGGCTGATCGGTCCAGTGCAGGCGTGTGGTGATGCCGTTCATGTTGGCGATATCCAGCGCCGCCCAGGCGCGGTCGCCGGTGAAGGATTTGCTGCGAATGATTTTCAAGGGATCCGTCCGGAAGAAGGCTGAGGCACCAAGACTAACCCACTGCCAGCGACACCTGCATGCTCGGCTTCAAGGCCGAACGCCATCGGTAAGCGGTTTTGTCGACTGGCGTAACCCCAGCAGCGCTGCGACACACAACACAATCAACACGGCACCATACCCATCCGTCGTCGGAATCAAACCGAACACCCGCGTCAGATTCCCCGCCAGCAGCGACGGCAAGCTGAAGGCCAGGTAACTGAGGACATAGAACGCCGACATCAAGCCGGCCCGTTCGTGAGGCAAGGCCAGCGGCATGATGCTACGCAGCGCCCCCAGGAACCCAGCGCCGAAACCGCCGCCGGTGATCAGCGTGCCGACGAAGAACAATGGCAAGCTGGCGCCATGCACCGCCATCAGCACCGATGCCAGGCCGATCACCAATAGGCTGGCCGACGGGCGCAACATCTTGTCAGCTTCCTGGTTGCGCAACAGGTAGATGGACAGCGCGCCGCTGAGCGTCAATACCGCCACCAGCGCGCCACCGATCAAATTGGAAGTCGATCCGGTGGCCGCCCGCACCAGGGACGGTGCCAGTGACAGATAGAAGCCGCCTACCGCCCAGGCCGCCAGGTCCAGTGGCAGGACTCGCCACAAGGCTTGCCGCGCCTGGAACGGCACGTGCAAGGTCGGGCGCAGGGACTGCCAGGCGCCGCTCTGCGGGCTGACGCTTTCTTTCAGGCGCCAGAGGTAAACGGCCTGGACCAGGAACACCCCCAGCAGCAGCCAATACGTCAGTTGCAATGGCAACGGCGCGAACTCGGCCAGCAGGCCACAGCCCAGCGCTCCGCACGCCATGCCCAACAGCGGCGCAACGCTGGTGATCAGCGGCCCCTGGCGACGGTCGAAATCCAGCAAGGCAGCGCCCAGCACACTGGTGGCCATGCCGGTGGCGAACCCTTGGATCAAGCGGGCACCGATCAACCAGGCGACGCTGTCGGCGCTGATAAACAGCAGCATCGCCAGCATGTTGAGCAACAGCGCCACGAAAATCACTGGCTTGCGGCCCAGGTAATCCGACAGCGACCCCACGGTCAGCAAGGCCGCCAGCAGACTGAAGGCGTAAACACCGAAAATCAGCGTCAGAACGGCCGGGGAAAACTGTAACTGCTCCTGATAGAGGTGATACAACGGCGTCGGCGCGCTGGATGCGGCGAGAAAACCGAGCAAGGTGAGCGCCAGGAAAATCAGGCTGGCACGGGTCGAAGCTGGACGGGACATGGGCACGCTCCACAGGAACATTCGCAAAAGCTAATTCTTTGCTTTTGTGGAGTGTGCTACCGGCGTGCGCTTAAAGCAAATTCTTTGTGTTAAGGTCTGACGCATGGCTATTAAAGAAGGTTTACGCCCCGGCGGTCGAAGCGCCCGGGTCCAGGAATCGATTCATTCGGCGGTCCGCGCCCTGCTGCAAGAGCAGGACCGTGCCACCCTGACCGTGCCGCAAATCGCTGCGCGCGCCGGGGTGACGCCGTCCACCATCTACCGGCGCTGGGGCGATCTGCCGGCGCTGCTGGCCGACGTCGCCATCGCCCGCATGCGCCCTGACGGCGAACCGGCCGACACCGGTAGCTTGCGCGGCGACCTGCGCGCCTGGGCCGAGCAATACCTGGACGAAATGAGTTCCGAGCCCGGTCGCAACATGATGCGCGACATCCAGGCCTGCGCCACGCCGGGGTATTGCGTGGGGATCATCAGCGCTCAGTTGCAGATCATCCTGGACCGCTACCCCGATGAACCCAATCCGGGCGTCGAGCGGCTGATCAATGTGGTGGTGGCGCCGACGGTATTCCGCATTCTCTTTGCTGGCGCGCCGTTGGAGGTTGGGGAGTTGTATCGGTTGGTGGATATTGCGCTGAGTCAGTGACGGCGCTATCGCGAGCACGCTCGCTCCCACATAGGATCTAGGTGAACCATGGATTTGTATTCACCTCAGGTCCCTTGTGGGAGCGAGCTTGCTCGCGATGAGGCCCGTCCAAACACCAACTAACCCAATGCTGATCGCAACCTGCGACACCCCACCACGCCTCGACCTTGGTCGACACTGACGAACCCGAGCGGGCATGCGAGACTGTCCTGCCGGGCTCAAGTCCCGGTGTCTTTGTCCGGGAGTTTCCATGTCGTTGTCCAGCGGGCTGATCGCCGTTGTCGCCCTGGCCTATATGGCCATCTTGTTCGCCATCGCCTTCTACGGCGACCGGCGCAGCACACCGCTGCCGCCACGGGTGCGGGCCTGGGTCTACAGCCTGTCGCTGGCGGTGTATTGCACCAGCTGGACGTTCTTTGGCGCCGTGGGCCAGGCCGCCGAACAGCTCTGGTCATTTCTGCCGATTTACCTCGGGCCGATCCTGCTGCTGGTGTTGGCGCCGTGGGTCCTGCAGAAAATGGTGATGATCAGCAAACAGGAGAACATCACCTCCATTGCCGACTTCATTGCCGCCCGCTATGGCAAATCCCAATCCCTGGCGGTGGTGGTCGCGCTGATCTGCCTGGTCGGCGTGCTGCCGTACATCGCCTTGCAGCTCAAGGGCATCGTGCTCGGGGTGAACCTGCTGATCGGCGCCGGAGCCGATGCCATGGGCACCCGCGCCCAGGACACCGCACTGATCGTCTCGCTGATCCTGGCGCTGTTCACCATCGTGTTCGGTACCCGCAACCTGGACGCCACCGAACACCACCGCGGCATGGTGCTGGCGATTGCCTTCGAATCCCTGGTCAAGCTGTTCGCCTTCCTGGCGGTCGGTGCGTTCGTGACGTACGGCCTGTACGACGGTTTCGACGACCTGTTCAACCAGGCGATGCTCGCCCCACGCCTGGAGCAGTATTGGAAAGAAACCATCAATTGGCCGTCCATGGTAGTGCAGACCGGGGTGGCGATGATGGCGATCATCTGCTTGCCGCGGCAGTTCCACGTGACCGTGGTGGAGAACATCGAGCCCCAGGACCTGCGCCTGGCCAAATGGGTATTCCCTGCCTACCTGGCCCTGGCCGCGCTGTTCGTGGTGCCCATCGCTCTCGCCGGGCAGATGATGCTGCCCAGCTCGGTGCTGCCGGACTCGTTCGTCATCAGCCTGCCGCTGGCCCAGGCCCATCCGGCCCTGGCCGTGCTGGCGTTCATCGGCGGTGCCTCGGCGGCCACCGGCATGGTGATCGTGGCCAGCGTGGCGCTGTCGACCATGGTTTCCAACGACATGTTGTTGCCCTGGCTGCTGCGCCGCAACAACGCCGAACGCCCTTTCGAAGTGTTCCGCCAGTGGATGCTCTCGGTGCGTCGGGTCAGCATCGTCGTGATCCTGTTGCTGGCGTATGTCAGCTATCGGCTATTGGGCTCGACGGCGAGCCTGGCGACCATCGGCCAGATCGCCTTCGCCGCCGTGACCCAACTGGCCCCAGCCATGCTCGGTGCGCTGTACTGGAAACAGGCCAACCGCCGCGGTGTGTTCGCCGGCCTCGCCACGGGGATCTTCCTGTGGTTCTACACCCTGGTGCTGCCGATTGCCGCCCACAGCCTCGGCTGGTCGCTCAGTAGTTTTCCGGGCCTGGCCTGGTTGCACGGCAACCCCTTGAACCTGCCCATTACGCCGCTGACCCAAGGGGTGGTCCTGTCCCTGGCCGGCAACTTCACGCTGTTTGCCTGGGTGTCCGTGCTATCGCGCACGCGCGTCTCGGAACACTGGCAGGCCGGGCGCTTCATCGGCCAGGAAATCAGCGCCCGCCCCAACCCCCGTTCAATGCTGGCGGTGCACATCGAAGACCTGTTGCAACTGGCCGCGCGTTTCGTCGGCGAAGAGCGGGCGCGGCAGAGCTTCATTCGCTTCGCCTATCGCCAAGGCAAAGGCTTCAACCCGAACCAGAACGCCGACAGCGAATGGATCGCCCACACCGAACGCTTGCTGGCCGGTGTACTCGGCGCCTCTTCGACACGGGCGGTCGTAAAAGCTGCCATCGAAGGTCGGGAGATGCAGCTCGAAGACGTGGTCCGGATCGCAGACGAAGCGTCGGAAGTGCTGCAGTTCAACCGTGCCCTGTTGCAAGGCGCCATCGAGAACATCAGCCAGGGCATCAGCGTGGTCGACCAGTCCCTCAGGCTGGTGGCGTGGAATCGCCGCTACCTGGAACTGTTCAAATACCCGGACGGTTTGATCAGTGTCGGCCGGCCCATTGCCGACATCATCCGCTACAACGCCGAACGCGGCCTGTGCGGGCCGGGCGAGGCGGAAGTCCACGTCGCCAGGCGCCTGCACTGGATGCGCCAGGGCCGTGCCCATACCTCTGAACGGCTGTTCCCCAACGGCCGGGTCATCGAGCTGATCGGCAACCCGATGCCCGGTGGCGGTTTCGTCATGAGCTTCACCGACATCACCGCCTTCCGTGAGGCCGCACAGGCGCTGACCGAGGCCAACGAGGGGCTGGAGCAACGGGTGGCCGAACGCACCCGAGAATTGTCCCAACTGAACCTGGCCCTGACCGAAGCCAAGAGCACCGCCGAAGCGGCCTATCAATCCAAGACCCGGTTCCTGGCGGCGGTCAGCCACGACCTGATGCAGCCGCTCAACGCCGCGCGCCTGTTCTCCGCCGCGCTGTCCCATCAGCACGACGGTCTACCGAGCGAGGCCCGGCAACTGGTGCAACACTTGGACAGTTCACTGCGCTCGGCTGAAGACCTGATCACCGACCTGCTGGACATTTCCCGCCTGGAAAACGGCAAGATCAATCCCGACCGCAAACCGTTCGCCCTCAACGAGCTGTTCGATACCCTCGGCGCAGAGTTCACGGCGCTGGCCCAGGAACAAGGCTTGAAGTTCCGGGTTCGCAGCTCACAGCTGCGGGTGGACAGCGACATCAAGCTGCTGCGGCGCATTTTGCAGAACTTCCTGACCAACGCTTTCCGCTACGCCAAGGGCCCCGTGTTGCTGGGTGTACGCCGGCGCAACGGCGAGTTGTGCCTGGAAGTCTGGGATCGCGGGCCAGGCATCGCCGAGGATAAGCTGCAGGTCATTTTCGAAGAATTCAAGCGCCTGGACAGCCATCAGACCCGCGCCGAAAAAGGCCTCGGCCTGGGCCTGGCCATCGCTGACGGCCTCTGCCGCGTGCTCGGCCATACCTTGCGCGTACGCTCCTGGCCGGGGCGTGGCAGCGTGTTCAGCGTCAGCGTGCCGTTGGCCCCGGCACAGGCCGTCGTACCGAGCCCCGTGGTCGAACCCAACGGTCATTTGCCAAGCGGCGCCCAGGTGCTGTGCGTCGATAACGAAGACAGCATCCTGATCGGCATGAACAGCCTGCTGACACGCTGGGGGTGCCAGGTATGGACGGCGCGCAATCGCGAGGAATGCGAGCGTTGGCTGGCCCAGGGCGGTCGACCGCAACTGGCCCTGGTGGATTTTCATCTGGACGACGGCGAGACCGGTACCGAGCTGATGGCCTGGTTGCGCACGCGCATGGGGGAACCAGTGCCGGGGGTGGTGATCAGCGCCGATGGCCGTCCCGAGACGGTGGCGCTGGTGCATGCGGCGGGCCTGGATTACCTGGCCAAGCCGGTGAAGCCGGCGGCGTTGCGGGCGCTGTTGAGTCGGCATTTGCCGTTGTAGGGACCACACCGTGATCCTGGGAGCATAGCGGCCTCTGTGGTGAGGGAGCTTGCTCCCGCTGGGCTGCGCAGCAGCCCCCTCTTTTGTGAGTGCTGCGCACTCAAGCGGGAGCAAGCTCCCTCGCCACTGGGTTTTGCTTCAGCCTTGGGTTTTGCTTCAGCCTTGAATTTTGCTTCCGCCTTGGGGCCTGCTTCAGTCTTGAGAAGGTTCAGCTTCTTCGGCCAACTCGGGCAACCCGTCCGCCCCCGCCATCGCCCGTTCGAGCAGTTCACTGGGCAAGCTCTTGCTGGCCCGGGCGCCGAGCAGCTTGAGCTGTTCGCTGCGGCTGATCAGGTTGCCGCGCCCTTCCGTCAGCTTGTTGCGCGCCGCACTGTAGGCTTTGTCCAACTGCTGTACGCGACTGCCGATCTCGTCCAGGTCCTGGATGAACAGGACGAACTTGTCATACAGCCACCCCGCTCGCTCGGCGATTTCCCGGGCGTTCTGGCTCTGGCGTTCCTGCTTCCACAAGCTGTCGATCACCCGTAGCGTCGCCAGCAACGTGGTCGGGCTGACGATCACGATGTTGCGGTCGAAGGCTTCCTGGAACAGATTCGGCTCGGCTTGCAGGGCGGCGGAAAACGCCGCTTCGATCGGTACGAACAGCAACACGAAATCCAGGCTGTGCAAACCGTCCAGGCGCTTGTAGTCCTTGCCAGCCAAGCCTTTGACGTGGGCGCGCAACGACAGCACATGTTGCTTGAGGGCCAGTTGCCCGATGGCGTCATCTTCAGCGGCCACGTACTGCTGATAGGCCGTGAGGCTGACCTTGGAATCGACCACTACTTGCTTGTCGCCCGGCAGATAAATCAATACGTCCGGCTGGAAACGCTCGCCGTCCGGGCCCTTGAGGCTGACCTGAGTCTGATACTCACGGCCCTTCTCCAGGCCGGCATGTTCAAGCACGCGCTCCAGGATCAGTTCGCCCCAGTTGCCCTGGGTCTTCTGGCCCTTGAGTGCCCGGGTGAGGTTGGTGGCTTCGTCGCTCAGGCGCAGGTTCAGTTGTTGCAGGCGTTCCAGTTCCTTGCCCAGGGAGAAGCGCTCCCGGGCCTCGGCCTGATAACTTTCTTCAACGCGTTTTTCGAAGGACTGGATGCGTTCCTTCAGCGGATCGAGCAACTGGCCGAGGCGTTGCTGGCTGGTTTCGGCGAAGCGCTGCTCACGTTCGTCGAAGATCTTCCCGGCAAGCTCGGCGAACTGTGCCCGCAACTCGTCTCGCGAGCCTTGCAGGTCATCCAGGCGTTGCTGATGACTTTCCTGCTGCTCGCGCAGTTCGGCCTGCAACGACGCCGCCTGGGCATCGAGCCGCCGCAGCTCGGCTTCCTTGTTGGCGCGTTCGAGGTTCCAGGCGTGGGCCGCATCCCGGGCATTGTCGCGCTCGATCTGCAGCAATTCGACTTCACGGCAGGCCGCGGCAAGCTCGGCTTGCTTGGCGGCGTTGGCCTGGCTCAGGTCGCTGATTTCATCGCGGCAGGCATCGAGCTGGGCGTTGAGGCCATCGTGGGCCATGTGGGCCGTGGCCAGGCGCTCCTCCAGCAGGGCCTGTTCGGTCTGCGCGGCAGCGGCTTGGCGTTGCAGGTGCCAGGCCAGTGCCAGCAACGGCACCGCAGCGCCTGCCAGGCCAAACAACAGGCTGGTCAAATCCATAGCCATGACAATTCCTGCCGATCAAATAGAGCCCGAAGGTTAACCAAGCGGCTGGGGGTTGCCCAGCTCAGTCTGCGATTTCAGTCTTCGATTTCATCGAGGGCCCGGCGAGCACGATCGTCGCCGGCCCGGGCGGCCTGGCGCAGCAGGTCGTGGCCGATGCGTCGATCCCGGGCGTTGCCGCATTCACGGCACATCAACTGCCCGAGGCGACTTTGCGCGGCCACTACGCCTTCACGGGCCGGTTGCTTGAGCAGACGACCGGCCAGGTGCTTGACGCTGGGGCTATCCCCCAGCCGCGGGCTGTCGAGCAGCCACTCAGCCACCCGCATCGACATACGTTTGGGTGGGGTAACACCCGCGGGTGTTGAGGTAACAGGATTTGATACTGAGCGAAACTTCATAAAACACTGTGGGACAGATCGGAAGGCGCGCCACTCTACTCCTTTTTTCGTACGGGTAAAGCCGAAAAAAAACCGGCACGCCCGTGCTAGAGCAAGCGCTTGGGACAATCCACAGAAGCTGTGGATAACTCAGTGGACAACCCCCCCTGAACTCGCGCAAAGCCCTGTGGAACGGGGCCTGCGCTCAAACTGACGATTTTTTCACCAGTAAAAAAAAGCGATGTTTTTCATTGACTTAAATTTTGGATACAGGCACCTACCCCGGATTGTTCCGACATGACAGTTCGGTGACAAGTGGTATAGGGAGTGTGCACAAGTAACAGCTGAACGGGTTATAACGCTGCGTTTTTTTGGCGTATCTGGCGGTAAAAGCTGGGGATAACCCGAGGCAATACGCGACGGGTGGGTAAGGTAACCGCGCCAGCAGCCGTTGGGATCCTGTGCTAACCCGTTCCTCCTGGGATCGGATTGAACACCAACCCGTGGCGAGGGAGCTTGCTTCCGCTGGGGCGCGCCGCGGCCCTGTTTTGGGTCTGCTGCGCAGCCCAGCGGGAGCAAGCTCCGTCGCCACGGGACATGGCTCGGCTTTCCTGTCATGCCTCACTTGAATATTCTTTAACCAACACCCTTCCCTTCACGGGTTCGATCCGTTAGTATCCGCAGCGTTAGTACCAAGCTGAAAGTCAATTCCGGGTCGAACACATCTCCACGGTCAGCTATCCTCCAAAGGACGCCACACCGAAAAAGAGACCGCCCCCCTCGATGGTTTCCAGGTAAATCTTGCGCCAACACAGCCTTTGACCGAATGCAAAGGGTGTTGCCAGGCTCATTACTCTGACCGAACCAACCTGCAAAATTGATCAGGATCTTCACCCCGGGCCCAGAACCTTTGCCCTCGATGTGTTGCCTGCCCTCCTAAGTACCTACCTGCCAGCCCAAGCGCGCACTTATATAGCGCTCAAACTGGCTGCTTTGTTCCAGTCGGGTTCTTCGTTCGACCAATGGTGGTCGACGTTACTGGAACGTTTTAACGTTGCACGGTTCTTAACCGTGTCATTTGTAGGAACACCCATAACATGTCCAATCAAATCCACGCACAGGATGCTATCCGCACCCTCACCAACGCTTTTGCACCGATGAACTGCCTGATCATGGCCGCTCGCAAAGGCTGCTTCAGCTTCACGCTGGTCAACGAACACGGCATCGCCCGTCACAGCGAACGCCTGTACCCCGACCAGTACTCCAGCGCCGAACCGCTGCAGGCCGTGATCGAGCGTACTCGCCAGGCACTGGTTGCCTGAGACGCCAGAAAGGCTGAAACCCCAAAGGCCCCGCCCAGAAAGCGGGGCTTTTTATTGCCTGAAATTTCTCGATTAAGCGAAGCGGCGTAAGCACCAAGGGATATAACAGTTATAACCGTTCGCCGAAGATGTTTTAAAAACAGTCCTTTACAGCGGGAATATGACACTACACTTCAAGTCAAGCGGCATGATCCGCTTCCGGCGGGGGCCTGGACCGATCCACAGCTGCCAAGCCCACACTCTTCAGGCTCCGCCCTTTCACACTTCGAGGGTTTTATGGGTATCGCTGCCAGCGAACTGTGCCGATATGTGATCCGCCCGACGCTGCTCTACCTTGAGCGTCACAGCGCAACCGCGGAATCCTTGTTGCTGGGCATTGCCGCCAGCCAGTCGGCCCTGGGTTCGGCCCTGCATGATCGACGCGGACATGGCCTGTATCGCATCACCGAGCCCCGACACCAGGCACTCTGGGACCATTACCTGGCACGAGACCCGGAACGGGCCAGCCTGGTGCGCGGCCTGGCCAGCCAGCACGCCTTTCTCAGCGGCCCGCACCTGGAGTTGACCGTCAACCTGCGCTACGCCACCGCCATCGCTTGGCTGTTGGTGGAGGAACAGAACACCCCGCTTCCCGACGCCGATGACCTGCTGGGCATGGCCCGCATCTGGCGTCAGACCTTTCACCCCCAAGGGCGCCTGCGAGATTTCACCTGCGCCTGGCAAAGCTGTGTTTCGCCACTGAATCAGGTCGCTTGCTGACGCGGAACTTGGAAAGTTCTTACAACAGTCGCGAATTTGGTCTGATTGTCCTACAAAACCGCTCTAAATCAAGCCATACAGGCTATAGCGCTTGACCGAAAATGTTGGTAATTTTCGCCCCGGTGATCACCAGGAGTTCTAACAATGAAAAAAATGATGCTCAAAACCACCCTTGGCCTTGCCGTGACCTTGGCATCCACACAGCTTTTCGCCAGTGGTTTTGCCTTGAACGAACAAAGCATCAGTGGCATGGGCACTGGTTTCGCAGGTCGTTCTTCCTCTGCCGATGACGCCAGCACTGTGTTTGGCAACCCTGCCGGCATGTCGCGCCTCAAGCGCCAGCAAGTGACCGGTGGCTTCGCCGCCATTGATGCCTCCACCGATATCGACGATGCCAGCGGCACCCAGTCCGGTACCAACAAGGGCGACATGGTTCCGCTCACTGGCGTCCCGATGGGTTATTACGTCAAGCCCATCGATGATCAATGGGCTTTCGGCCTGGGTGTCTACGCACCGTTCGGCTTGATCACCGACTACGAAAATGGCTTCCAGGGCCGTAACTTCGGCAGCAAGAGCGAAGTGAAGGTCGTCACCTTCCAGCCAACCGTCAGCTATGCCTTCAACGACAAGGTATCGATCGGTTTCGGCCCGACCATCAACCGTATTTCCGGCTCCCTGGAATCGGACCTGACCTCGCCCCTGTCGCCGAATGACGGCAGCGTGAAGATCAAGGGCGATGACATTGGCTATGGCTACAACATCGGCCTGCTGGTCCAGGCGACCGACACCACCCGTGTTGGCCTGACCTACCACTCCAAGGTCAAGTACAAGCTCGAAGGCCACACCGAAATCAGCCCAGGGGCGGGTACGCCTCCCAGCCTGCTGAATGGCGCGCGCTACGATGCTTCTCTGGACATCACGACACCCGAATCGGTGGACTTTTCGGTCACCCAGCAAATCAATGATGCCTGGACCGTCTACGCGGGCAGCACCTGGACTCGTTGGAGCCGCCTGAAAGAAATCACCGTGAACAACGACGGTGTGACGCCTGCCACGGGCGGCGCTTTCGCGCCTGGGTTCTTTAGCTCCATTACTGAAGAACAGAACTGGCACGACACCTGGGCCTACGCCATCGGTACCTCCTACCAGTTGAACAAGCAGTGGGTACTGCGTACCGGCCTGACCTTCGACCAGGCGCCGACCAACAACCAGGACCGTTCGCCACGCATCCCGACCGGCGACCGGACCATCTTCAGCCTGGGCGCCGGCTGGAGCCCGACCGACGACCTGACCATCGACGTGGCTTATTCCTACCTCAAGGAAGAAAAAGTCAACGTCAGCGGCAGCAATGCCCTCGGCCAGTCCTACAACGCCAAATATGAAAACAGCGCCAACGGTTTCGGTGTCGGTGCAACCTACCGCTTCTGATGTTTCACGGCGAACCTGACCCCCTCGCCACCTGAAGCGAAAAAAAGCCCCGCACTCTGCAAAGAGGCGGGGCTTTTTCGTGGCAGGCGTCAGGGCTTGGAGGCAATGGCCGCCTCTACCGCCTTGATGAAATCGGGATCGTCAGGCTTGATCCGGCTGGAAAAACTGCCGACGACCTTGCCCTGGCGGTCCACCACGTACTTGTAGAAATTCCATTTCGGCGCGCCGGATTGTTCAGCCAAGTGCTTGAACAGCGGTATCGCATCCGCACCACGCACCGGCTGCGGTTCGGTCATGGTGAAGGTCACACCGTAATTGACGTAGCAGACCTTGGCGGTTTCCGCCCCGTCCTTGGCTTCCTGCTTGAAGTCATTGGACGGTACGCCCAGCACTTGCAACCCTTGGTCCTTGTAGCGCTGGTTGAGCGCCTCGAGGCCTTTGAATTGCGGGGCGAACCCGCAGAAACTGGCGGTGTTGACCACCACCAGAGGCTTGCCGGCAAAGCGCTGACACAAATCGATGGTTTCCTTGGCCCGCAGCTTGGGCAACGAACCCTCCAGCAACGGCGGGCAATCGGCGGCCCAGACTTGCCCGGTCACAGCCAGCAACAGGGCGGGAACAGCAAACCAGCGCATCAACATGTCGGTTTTCCTTAAATGCATGTCAGACCACGACGTTACTCCGCCACGCCCGTCGCCGTCCATTGTTCAGCACGTGCCCATGCCCAACTGCATCAAGGCCAACCCGCCCTGGTGCCAGCCCCACCAGGCGAGCGCCAGCAACAGGCCGGCACCGGCAACGATCAACCACGGGCCGATGCGACTCATGCCGCACCGACCTGGACTTGCAGGCGCGCCACCGGCCGTTCACGCACCGGCCAGTTCAACGCCGCCGCCAGCAGGCTGAGCAGGATCGACACCTGCCAGATCAAGTCGTAGCTGCCGGTGCGGTCATACACCACCCCGCCCAACCAGCCACCGAGGAACGAGCCCAACTGGTGGAACAGGAACACGATCCCACCCAACATCGACAGATTTCGTACACCAAACAGGGTCGCTACGGTGCCGTTGGTCAACGGCACCGTCGACAGCCACAGCAAGCCCATCGCCATGCCAAACAGGTACGCCGTGGTGGTGGTCACCGGCAGCCACAGGAACAAGCCGATCACCACCGCACGCAGCAGGTACAACCCGGTCAACAGGCGCGGCTTGGACATCCGTCCGCCCAGCCAACCAGCGGTGTAGGTGCCGAAGATATTGAACAACCCGACCAGGGCCAACACGGTGGTGCCGACGCCGGCGGCCAGGTGTTGGTCCACCAGGTACGCCGGCAAATGCACGCCAATGAACACCACCTGGAAACCGCAGACAAAAAAGCCCACCGCCAGCAGCCAGAACCCGGAATGACTGCACGCCTCACGCAAGGCTTCGGCCAGGGTTTGTTCATGGCCGGCCACCGGCAACGGTGCGTCCTTGAGCATGCTCACCAGCGGCACGATCAACGCCACCAGCAGCCCCAGTGCCAACAACGCCGCCGACCAACCGAGCCAGCCGATCAACCCCAGCGTACCGGGCAGCATGGCGAACTGGCCGAAAGAGCCGGCGGCACTGGCGATACCCATGCCCATGCTGCGTTTTTCCGGCGGCACGGCCCGTCCGACCACCCCCAGAATCACCGAGAAGGACGTGCCCGACAGACCGATACCAATCAAAAGGCCCGCGCTCAACGACAAGGACCATGGCGAGTCGGCCATGCCCATGAACACCAGGCCCAGTGCGTAGAGCACACCGCCGATCAGCACCACTTTCGCCGCACCGAAGCGGTCGGCCAGCGCGCCGGTGAAAGGCTGCGCCAAGCCCCAGATCAGGTTCTGCAAGGCAATGGCGAAGGCGAATACCTCACGACCCCAGCCGAACTCGGCACTCATGGGCGCAAGGAACAGGCCGAAGCCATGCCGCACACCCAGGGATAACGCCAGGATCAACGCGCTGCCCACCAGGACCCAACCACAGGTACGCCACATCGATGTCATTCTTGTTCTCCATTCGCGGGTATATACCCACTTATCATCGAACGAACCGGCTTCACGCCAGCTCATCCAGCAAGGCCAGCAAGGTCGCGCGCTTTTCGGCGCCCAGCTTATCGATCAGTTTCTGCTGCGCCGCTTCCCAGGCCGGCAACGCTGCCGCCAACCGGGCGTGCCCCGCGTCAGTGAGCACGACGATGCGGTTGCGCAGATCATCGCCCTCGGCCAGCGCCACCAACCCCTCGCCTTCCAGCACCCGCAGGTTGCGCCCCAGGGTGCTGCGATCCAGACCCATGGCCTCGGCCAGGGAGGAAATACTCGGCTGGTCCAGGCGCACCAGGTTGTTCAGCAAAGAGTACTGGGCAACGTTGATCCCGAAGCCGTCGAGGGCGCCGTCGTAATACCTGCTGACGCCACGTGCGGCACGACGCAGGTTGATGCACAGACATTGGGAAGGGAGCATGATGCGTGTATATACCCGCGACTAAGTGAATGCAAATTTAAATGAACGCTGCCCTGTCGACAAGCTCCGGATTCAACTCAACGCCAACGCGACCAGAACGGCGGTTTCCAGCAGCTCCAGCAAGGCGCCCGCCGTATCTCCGGTGCAGCCTTGCAGCCTGCGCAGCATCATCCGGCGCAAGCCGATGAAGACCAGCGTAGTCACCACCAACGTCCACAACCCGGCCCAGCCCAGCAACAGCAGGCAGCCCAGCGCACAGGCCGACAACACCTGCCAGCCCGTGCGGCGTGGCAGGTGATCGGCGAGCGCCTGGCCCAACCCACCGGCACGCACATACGGCGTCGTCAGGAACAACCCCAGCAATGCGCCACGCCCCAGCATCGGCACGATGAGCAATGCCAAGGCCTGCTCCTGTTCAATCAACGCCACCAGCGCTGTCCATTTGAGCAGCAGCACCACCACCAGCGTCACGACGGCAATCGGTCCGCTGCGCGGATCCTTCATGATCAGCAGCGTCCGCTCGCGATCACCAAAACCGCCAAGCCACGCATCGGCGCTGTCGGCCAGGCCATCCAGGTGCAACCCACCGCTCAGCAGCACCCACGCCGTCAGCACCAGCGCGGCATGAAGCAGCAACGGCGCACCGAGCAATAACCCATCCAACGCCCATAACAGCCCACCGAACACGAGCCCCACCAGCGGATAGAACAACAGCGAACGCCCCAACTGTCCGGGCTCGGGCATCCCGGGCAGACGCACCGGCAAGCTGCTGAGGAATTGCAGGGCGATCCAGAAGGGCAACATCGTCAATCCGCCTCTTTAAGCACTGAACCTGCCGACACTGTCAGGGAAAACAGCGCGCCATGACCGACTTCGACATTGAGCAGTTGCTCGCGAGGCAGGCCGCGGGCCTGGGCCAGCAGCAGGCGCATCACGCCGCCATGGCTGACCAGCAAGACCCGCTGACCGGCATAGGCCGCGTGCAGGCGTTCGACCGCCGCCAGGACGCGGCTGGAAAACGCCAGCACCGGCTCGCCTTCGGGGGGCGTGAAAGCATAGGGGTCGGCCCAGAACCGGCCCAGTGCCTCGGCGTCGGTGTCCATCAACGCCGCCGCGCTACGACCTTCCCAAGCGCCGAAATGCAACTCTTGCAGGTCTTTGTCCAAGTGCACCGGCACGTTGAGTCGGGCACCGAGTTGTTCGGCGAAACGGGCGCAGCGCTGCAAGGGCGAGCTCACCAGGCGATCCCAGGGTCCGCCTTGAGCGACGGCTGTGTGCATCTGCTCCCAGCCCCTGACCGTCAAGGCGTCGTCGAGGCTGCCGCGCAAGCCGCCACCCAGTTCGGTTTCGCCGTGACGCAGCAGGTCCAGGCGCAGGGTCATGCCGGGCGGTCCGCCACGGCCGCTTCGGCAAACGTCGCCATCTGCCCGTGAAGGTCACACGCCAGGCGCAACAGCGGCACCGCCAGCGCCGCGCCACTGCCCTCGCCCAGGCGCAGGCCGAGATCCAGCAGCGGTTCGGCGCCGAGGGTCTCCAGCACGTGACGATGGCCCGGTTCGGCGCCGCGATGGGCGAACAGCAACCACGGCCGGCACGCGGGATTGAGGCGCACCGCCACCAGGGCTGCGACGCTGCAGATGAAGCCATCCACCAGCACGACGACGCCCTGTTGAGCACAGGCCAGGTACGCGCCGACCAACGCGGCGATTTCAAAACCGCCGAGGTTGAACAGCGTCTGCAACGGGTCGTCACCCTGGGCTGCGTGCAACGCCAGGGCCCGTTCGATCACCTGGGCCTTGCGGCTGATACCCGCGGCGTCCAACCCTGTGCCCGGCCCCACCAGATGCGCCACCGGGCATTCGAGCAAGGCGCAGGCCAGGGCGCTGGCGGCGGTGGTGTTGCCGATGCCCATCTCGCCGCCGATGAACAATTGCGTCCCGGTCGCGACGGCACGCAGCACACTGTCGCGCCCGGCGTGCAAGGCTTGCTCGCCCTGGCTCACCGTCATGGCCGGGCCCTGGGCGAAATTCGCCGTGCCCGGCCCGAGGTTCAGATGCCGCACACCGGGCAGGTCCAGCGCAGGCGTGACGGTGCCCAAGTCCACCACTTCCAGGGAAGCCCCCAGTTGTCGCGCCAGGACGCTGATGGCCGCGCCGCCGCTGACGAAGTTGAGCAGCATCTGCCCGGTGACCTCTTGGGGATAGGCCGATACGCCTTCGGCCACCACGCCATGGTCGCCGGCGAAAATCGCGATCCACAGTCGGTCGAGGCTCGGCTTGACCTGCCCTTGCAGACCCGCCAATTGCACCGCTACCGATTCCAGTCGGCCCAACGAACCGGTGGGTTTGGTCAGCTGTTGTTGACGGGCCGCGGCCAGTTCCAGCGTTTGGGTATCGACGGGCTTGCACGGGTCCAGCCACCAACGATGATTCATAACGCAGTACCTTTGAGAGTCAGGGGCAGGCCAGCGACGGTCAGCACAACGCGCTGACAACGTTCGGCCAAGGCTTGATGCAGCCAACCGGCTTCATCGACATAACGGCGAGTCAGCTCGCCCAGCGGCACGACACCCATGCCGGTCTCGTTGCTGACAAAAATGATTTCACCGGGCAGTGAGGCAAGGCAGTCCAGCAGTGCTTCGCGCTCGGTATTCAGTTGCTCGGAATCGTCGAGCATGAGCAGGTTGGTCAGCCACAGGGTCAGGCAATCCACCAGCAGGCATTGCCCGGGGGCGGCATTTTCCCGCAGCACCCGTGCCAGGGCCAAGGGCTCCTCCAGCAGCGCCCATTCGGCCGGTCGCCGGGCACGGTGTTGAGCGACCCTTGCGTTCATCTCGCCGTCCAGGGGTTGGCTGGTGGCGATGTAGGTCACTGGCAAGCCGGTGTCCGCCGCGAGTTTCTCAGCCAGGCGACTCTTGCCGGAGCGGGCGCCGCCGAGGATCAGTTGCAGCATGTTTTTTACCTTTCAAATGGCGGTGTTGCTGCCGGCCCCATCGCGAGCAAGCTCGCTCCCACAGGGGACTTATGTACACCCGCAAATCCAATATGGAAGCATGGGCTATTAAGCGGTGTTGCTGCCGACCTCATCGCCAGCAGGCTCGCTCCCACAGTTGATCCAGGGTGTACATGAATGCTGTGGTCATCAGAGATCCAATGTGGGAGCGAGCTTGATCGCGATGAGGCCAGAGCAGCCGCCCTAAATCCACAGAGCTCACACTGGACCTGCTGTGTACACAAATCCCCTGTGGGAGCGAGCTTGCTCGCGAAGGGGCCGATACAGGCACCTCAAATCCCACAGAGTTCACGCAACAAGCCGGTATCCAGATGCCGCTCCACCAGGTCCGCCAACCGCTCGATGTCCCGTTCGCGCAACCCGTGATAGTCCACCGCCTGCACATCCTGCAACCCCGCCCAACGCAACAACGCGCAACTGGCCGCCGGTGATTCGAACAACCCGTGCAGGTAGGTGCCGAACACCTGTCCGTCGAGGCTTTGGGCGCCGTCGCAACGGCCGTCTTCCAGGTGCACCGCGGCGTTTTCCAGGGCCGGGCCGGTGGTCACGCCCGCGTGGATCTCGTAGCCATTGACCTCAGCAGCTTCCAGGGCCAGTCGCCCGCGCACATTGCGCAATTGCTTCTCGTGTTCCAGGGTCGTTTCAAAATCCAGCAGGCCCAGCCCGGCACTGGAACCGGCCGCGCCTTCCAGGCCCAACGGGTCGTGGACGTGCTGGCCGAGCATTTGCAAACCGCCGCAGATGCCCAGCAATTTGCCGCCGTAGCGCAGGTGACGATGGATCGCCGCCTCCCAACCGTTGGCGCGCAGGTAGGCCAGGTCGCTGCGCACGCTTTTCGAACCGGGCAGGATGATCAGGTCGGCCGGCGGGATGGGCTGGCCGGGGCCGATGAATTTCAGGTCGACCTGTGGGTGCAGGCGCAGCGGATCGAAATCGGTGTGGTTGCTGATGCGCGGCAAGACCGGCACCACCACTTTCAGCACTTGCTCGGCCTTGTCGCTCTGGCGCTGATCGAGGCCGTCCTCGGCTTCCAGGTGCAGGTCCATGACGTACGGCAACACACCGATCACCGGTTTGCCGGTGCGCGCCTCCAGCCAGTCCAGGCCCGGTTGCAGCAAGGCGATGTCGCCACGAAAACGGTTGATGATGAAGCCCTTGACCCGCGCCTGTTCGCTGGGAGAAAGCAACTCCAGCGTGCCCACCAGATGGGCGAACACCCCGCCGCGATTGATATCGGCGATCAGCAGCACCGGGCAGTCCACCGCCTCGGCAAAGCCCATGTTGGCGATGTCACCGGCGCGCAGGTTGATCTCCGCCGGCGAGCCGGCGCCTTCCACCATGACCACCGGATACGCCGCGCTCAAGCGCGCGTGGGAGGCCAGCACCGCTTGCATCGCGATGGCTTTGTAATCGTGATAAGCCACGGCGTTCATGGTGGTGACGGCACGGCCATGGATGATCACCTGGGCGCCAGTGTCGCTGTTGGGCTTGAGCAGCACCGGGTTCATGTCGGTATGCGGTTCGAGCCCCGCCGCCTGGGCCTGCACCGCCTGGGCGCGGCCGATTTCGCCGCCGTCGGCCGTCACGGCACTGTTGAGGGCCATGTTCTGCGGCTTGAACGGCACCACGCCCACGCCCTGGCGCCGGACCCAGCGGCACAAGGCCGTGACCAGGGTACTTTTGCCAGCATCGGACGTGGTGCCCTGCACCATCACTGTGGTCATTGGGTGTCCTTGGCGTAGGCTTCGAAGGCCTGTTCGAGGCGCAGGAATTCATTGTCGTCGGCCGGCAACCCGAAACGCAGGCTGCTGGTATTCACGAACAAGCGCAGGAGAATGCCGCGCTGGGCCATGAAATCGTGCAGCCCCTGGGCGTGTTCGGTGACCAGCCATTGGAATAATCCGCAGCCGCCCTGAGGCTTGAAACCGTGGCGTTCAAGCAACAGCGCCAGGCGTTGGCTGGTGGCTTCGCAGCGTTGGCGCTGGCCTGCATGGCCGTCGGTGTCCAGCAGGCAGGCCTGGCCCAGTACCCGGGTCGGCCCGCTGACCGCCCACGGCCCGACTTGTTCGGCGAGCAACTTGAGCAAGCGGCGCTCGGCCAAGACAAACCCCAGGCGAACCCCGGCCAGGCCAAAGAACTTGCCAAACGAACGCAGCACGATCAGCCCGACCAGATGGGTATGCGCCGCCAGGCTCAGCGCCGGCGTAACGTCCATGAACGCTTCATCCACCACCAGCCAGCCACCGCGCTGGGCCAGGCGCGCATGCCAGTCCAACAAGCGCTCGGGCGCCAGGCTCAGGCCCGTGGGGTTGTTCGGATTGACCACCACCAACACGTCGAGGCTGTCGAGGAAGAAATCCACTTCCGCCTCCAGCACCTCGCGCACGATATAGCCACTTCGACGCCAGGCTTCGGCGTGCTCGGCGTAACAGGGCGACAAGACACCGACCTTGCCGCTGCGACGCAGGCGCGGCAACAGCTGGATGGCCATCTGCGAACCGGCCACCGGCAGCACATTTAATGCACCGTAGTAGTCGCAGGCGGCCTGCTCCAATCCATCATCGGTTTCCGGCAGGCGCGCCCAGGCCCGCAGGGGAATGGCCGGGACGTCGAACGGCCAAGGCGCGAGGCCACTGGACAAGTCGAGCCAATCGGCCTCGGCAATGCCGTATTGCCGGGCCGCGTTGCGCAAGCGCCCGCCGTGCTCAAGCATAGAACGCAGCTCCCAGGCAGAGAATCAGCAACCACAACCATACCCCGCGCTGGACCAATTGCCAGCCGCGATCAATGGAATCGGCACTCGCCGGCACGCCTTCGCCCAAGGGCGGACGTTGGTGCAGTTCGCCGTGGTAAACCGCCGCCCCGCCCAACTCGACACCCAGCGCTCCGGCCCCGGCGGCCATCACCGGCCCGGCGTTGGGGCTGTCCCAGGTCGGGCCCTGGGTGCGCCAGCACTTGAGCGCCAGGCGAGTCTTGCCGAGCAGCGCGTAGGTCAACGCCACCAGGCGCGCCGGAATGTAGTTGAGCCCATCATCGATTTTTGCCGCCGCCCAGCCGAAGCGCTCGAAACGTTCGTTGCGATAGCCCCACATGGCGTCGAGGGTGTTGCTCAGGCGGTACAACACCACACCGGGCACGCCGGCCACGGCGAACCAGAACAACGCGGCGAACACTGCGTCGCTGCCGTTTTCCAGCACCGACTCGGTGGCGGCGCGGGCCACGGCGGTTTCATCCAATTCAGCCGTCTCGCGACTGACCAGGTAGCCGACACGTTGGCGCGCCTGCTCCAGGTCACCGCTGCGCAGCGCCCGCGCCACCGGCTCGACATGCTCGCCGAGGCTGCGCAGACCGAGGGCACAGTACAACGCCAGGATCTCCACCAACCAGCCCACCATCGGCGCCCAGGACAGGGCCGTGGCGAGCAGGGTCAACGGCACCACGGCGATCACCCACGCCGTCACCCCGTGGCTGCGCCAACCGCGTCCTCCGGCATTGAGGCGTTGTTCAATGCGATCGGCAAAACCGCCAAACGCCACCAGCGGATGCCAACGCCGGGGCTCGCCCAACAGCGCATCCAGCGCCACCGCGGCGGCACTGAGCAACGCCACACTCATGGGCTCACTCCCCAACGGTTTTCATACAGCAGTTCATTGAGCGGACGCGGTTGCGCCCACCCTTCCAGGGCGAGCATCGGCGCCGGGTAAAAACCCTCGACCGGGCCCAGGCAGAGGATCGCCAGCGGCTTGGCCCCGGCGGGCAGGCCCAGCAGGTCAGCCAGGGCCTGGGGTTCGAACAATGACACCCAGCCCATCCCCAGCCCTTCAACGCGGGAGGCCAGCCACAGGTTCTGGATCGCGCAGGACAGCGAGGCCAGGTCCATTTCCGGCAAGGTCCGACGGCCGAAGATATGCCGCTCGCGATCCTCCATCAACGCCGCCACCAGCACTTCGGCACAGTCATCGATGCCTTCGACCTTGAGCGTCATGAACTCATCGCTGCGCTCGCCCAGGGCCTCGGCGGTGCGAATGCGCTCCTGCTCCACCAGTTCGCGGATCTGTCCACGCAAGGCGCGGTCGCTGATGCGGATGAATCGCCACGGTTGCATCAGGCCGACGCTGGGGGCCTGGTGCGCGGCTTCCAGCAGACGACGCAGCAAGGCCGGTTCCACCGTACCGCCGCTGAAATGGCGCATGTCGCGGCGCTCGGCGATGGCGCGGTAGACCGCTTCGCGTTCGGCCTGGCTAAAGGCGTTGTCGGTCATGGCCGCTTCGCGAGCAAGCTCGCTCCCACATTGGCAGGTGTTGTACTTGAGCCCACACGATCCCCTGTGGGAGCGAGCTTGCTCGCGATAGCGGCCTCAAGGTCAGGTGCAAACAACGCGGCAATCGCCCTCGGATTGGACGGAAAATAAAAGTGCACATAGGAAGCCGTCATCCGCCCCTGCCGGAAAACCGCCTCCGCCCCTCGCCCGCCATTTGGGCTATGGCCACGGGCAATCGGTTCAAGCTCGGTGCGGGTCAGGGAGTGATGATAGGTGTGCCCGCGCAGGTTGCCTTCCGGCAAATCCACCGACTGCAGCGCCAGGGCCGCCAGGCGCTTTTGCATCTGCGCATCGCCGGCCAGCAAACCCAGCAGTTCGGCGCGCACGCCGTCGACATCGGTCAAGGAATCGAGCAGATACAACATGCCGCCGCATTCGGCGAGCAACGGTTTATTGGCTGCGCGGTGGGCACGGATCGCGGCCAGCATCGGGGTATTGCGGGCCAGCGCAATGTGGTGCAGCTCCGGATAACCGCCAGGCAGATAAAGGCTGTCCGCGTCGGGCAGTTCGCTGTCATGAATCGGTGAAAAGAAGCTCAACTGCGCGCCCATGGCCCGCAGCAGATCAAGGCTGGCGCCATAGGTGAAAGCAAACGCTTCGTCGCGGGCCACGGCGATGCGTACCCCGGCGAGCCACGGCTCAACAGCGATCGCCTCGGGCACGGCGAATGCCACCGCCGGTGGCAGCGCGACTTCGCAACTGCTGGCCAGGGCCTCGGCCGCCGCGTCGAGGCGCAGGTCGAGGTCGTTCAATTCACTGGCCTGGACCAACCCGAGATGACGGCTGGGCAATTCGATGCCGGTTTCCCGGGACAGCGCGCCGTACCAACGCAGGCCTTCGGTCAGGCTGCCTTCGAGCAATTGCGCGTGGCGCAGGGTGCCGACCCGGTTGGCCAAGACCCCGGCGAACGGCAGGTCCGGTTGATAACGCGCCAGGCCCAGGGCCAGCGCGCCGAAGGTCTGGGCCATGGCCGTGCCATCGATCACCGCCAGCACCGGCACGCCAAAATGCCGCGCCAGGTCGGCGCTGGACGGGGTGCCGTCGAACAGCCCCATCACCCCTTCGATCAGGATCAGGTCCGCTTCGGCGGCGGCTTCCCACAACAGCCGACGGCTTTCCTGCTCGCCGACCATCCACATGTCCAATTGATAGACCGGCGCGCCGCTGGCCCGCTCCAGGATCATCGGGTCGAGAAAGTCCGGGCCGCACTTGAAGACGCGCACCTTGCGTCCCTGGTTGCGATGCAAACGAGCCAGGGCGGCGGTGACGGTGGTCTTGCCTTGCCCCGAGGCCGGAGCGGCGATCAGCACTGCCGGGCAGTGGCGAGCATCACTCACAGCTCGACGCCTTTCTGCGCCTTGATACCGGCCTGGAACGCGTGCTTGATCATGCCCATTTCCGTGACGGTATCGGCCAGCTCGATCATCTCCGGCTTGGCGCCACGCCCGGTCACCACCACATGCTGCATCGGTGGGCGGGCTTGCAGATCGCTCAACACCTGATCGAGGTCGAGGTAACCGTGCTTGAGGGCGATGTTCAATTCGTCGAGCACCACCAGGCCGATGGACGGATCGCTGAGCAACTGGCGCGATACGGCCCAGGCGGCTTCGGCGGCGGCGATGTCGCGCTGGCGGTCCTGGGTTTCCCAGGTGAAACCTTCGCCCATGACATGAAAGCGCACCTGCTCCGGGAAACGGCGGAAAAACAGCTCTTCACCGGTGCTGTTGCGGCCCTTGATGAACTGCACCACGCCGCATTGCATGCCGTGGCCCAAGGACCGTGCGAGCATGCCAAACGCCGAGCTGCTCTTGCCCTTGCCGTTGCCGGTCAGCACCAGCAGCAGACCGCACTCGTTCGGCGAGTTGGCAATGCGCTCGTCGATCACGGCTTTCTTGCGCAGCATGCGCGCCAGGTGGCGTTCGTCGCGATCAGACGTATCAGTGCTGAGGGAGTCAGTCATGGGAGCTCTCCGTTGAGATTGGATAACGGCGGGCGGGCAGAAAAAAGACGGCAACAAGCCTGGCATCGCCCACCGTGATGCCGTTGGATGAATCAGGCCGGTCTCCGGGCTCATGAGCGGCGTGGTGCCTGACTGTGCGCCTTCCCATGTCGGCGACACAGTGGCTTAAGCACAGCATTGACTCATTTACCGTTGCGGGGGCAGCGCCGGGTTCGTGTGCACTCACCGGCTTCCCTGTTTCACTCTGTCGAACACCGTCACAGAGCACCTGAAACAAGCGGCGAAGGTTAGAGGGTTGGGGGTGGAGCGTCAATTAAAGCCGCCTGTCGGGGCGCCCTTTGGCGCCGATCAATAAAATGACGCCAATCTTGTGTGATCCTGCGACAAGTGATATCAAAGCGACATTACGACCCAATATCACAAGAGCAAGAGGGCAAATCATGCAAGGCATGCTCATCAGCAATCCAAAACTGGAATTCCTGCGCCCGATGCTGGAACGCTGGTTTGATTGCATCGACCGCTACAACGCGGTGCGCGGCGATAACGACACGCCCTATTGGTTCGATGAAAGAGCCAACCTCAGCTTGTTGTCGGCCGCCGCCTGGATGGCCGAGATGGTCACGCTGCAGAACGCGCCGACCCGCAAGCAGAATGAAGAAGGCGAACGCAACGTCAGCGCCGACCTGTTCATCGCCAGCACCGAGGAACGCGCCTTTATCCAGGCCACCCAACGCTGGCCCAAGGTCACCAACCTGAACCTGACCCAACCGCTACTGGAAGCCACCAGCGATGCCAAGCGCATCAGCTACGCCAGCGACCTGAAGCTGGGCTGCCTGTTCGTCGCGCCACAAAAAGCCCAGCAAAGCGCCACGCCCGAAGAACTGCAGGACATGATCGACGATCTGCAGAAGGAAAACACCTGCGCCGTGGCCTGGTACTTCCCTTACGCCTATCGCAAGTTGCGCAACGAAGCCGGGCAGTACCACCCTGGCATCGCGGTACTGTTCAAGCAGGCCCACGGCTGATTCCTTCGGCAAGGAACTGTGGGAGCGAGCAAGCTCGCTCCCACATTGGATTTTCAGCAGATATAACATCCATAGACACCACAGGGATGCCTGACTGACTGGCATCCCCACAGTTGAACCATCACACGTCTACGCTCCTCTATGAATAACTACATGCATTCATAGGGAAGCCAGCATGCTCAAGCCACCCCATCTTTTGATCGTCGCCCTTGCCGCCGGACTCGTCGCTTGTGGCGAGTCTTCCACGCTGCAAGTGTCCGATGGCACCGGTCCTGCGCCAAAACTGCCTGAACCGAACAAGACCCTGATCCCCACCGTCAACATCGCCGAAGCCATCGGCTGGCCGCAAGGCGCCAAGCCAACCCCGGCCCAGGGCCTGCAAGTGGACGCGTTCGCCGAAGGGCTGGACCATCCGCGCTGGCTTTACGTGTTGCCCAATGGCGATGTGCTGGTGGCCGAAACCAACGCCCCGCCCAAGCCAGATGACAGCAAGGGCATCCGTGGCTGGGTGATGAAAAAAGTCATGGGCCGCGCCGGTGCCGGGGTGCCCAGCCCCAATCGCATCACATTGTTGCGCGACGCCAATCACGACGGCATCGCCGAAACCCGCACGGTGTTCCTGGAAAATCTCAACTCGCCATTCGGCATGACGCTGGTCGGCAATGACTTGTACGTGGCCGATACCGACCGGCTGATCCGCTTCCCCTACAAGGACGGCGATACGCAAATCAAGGCCCAGCCGACCAAGGTCGTCGACCTGCCTGGGGGCACGCTCAACCATCACTGGACCAAGAACGTGATTGCCAGCCGTGACGGCAGCAAGCTGTACGTCACCACCGGCTCGAACAGCAACGTCGCGGAAAATGGCATGGAGGCCGAAGAAGGTCGCGCCGCCATCTGGGAAGTGGACCGCGCCAGCGGCAATCACCGGATCTTCGCCTCAGGCCTGCGCAACCCCAACGGCCTGGCGTGGGAACCGCGCAGCGGCGCGCTCTGGACAGCGGTCAACGAACGGGATGAGATCGGCAGCGACCTGGTGCCGGACTACATCACATCGGTCAAGGACGGCGCCTTCTATGGCTGGCCCTATAGCTATTACGGGCAGAACGTCGATGCCCGGGTCGAACCACAGAACCCGGCCCTGGTGGCCAAGGCCATCGCACCGGACTACGCTGTCGGCCCCCACACCGCCTCACTGGGCCTGACCTTCGCCGAAGGCAGCGCCTTGCCTGCACCGTTTACCGAAGGGGCTTTCATCGGTCAGCACGGTTCCTGGAACCGTAAGCCCCACAGTGGTTACAAAGTGATTTTCGTACCGTTCAACGGCGGCAAACCGGTGGGGCAACCGGTGGATGTGCTGACCGGCTTCCTGAACGCCGACGAAAAAGCCCAGGGCCGGCCAGTGGGCGTGGTGATCGACAAGCAGGGGGGATTGCTGGTGGCTGATGATGTCGGGAACAAGATTTGGCGGGTGTCGGCTAAATGACCATCGCTAAAGACGTGTGATGGCCCCCTGTGGCGAGGGAGCTTGCTCCCGCTGGGGCGCGCAGCGGCCCCCTGCTTTTGGCGGTTGCTGCGCAACCGAGCGGGAGCAAGCTCCCTCGCCACAAAGAGCCTCTCCAGCAGAATCGATCTTCTTAACCGTTAGGGATTACGCGCCAGATGCTCCGGCTGTAGCACACGCTTGGCGCCCAGATAGGCCTTCTGCCAATAAGCCTTGGACAGGCTGTCGAGCTTGACCGTGCCACCCGTGGCCGGCGCGTGGACGAAGCGCCCCTCGCCGACATAGATCCCGGCGTGGCTGACCTGAGAACCGCCGTTAGTGGCGAAGAAAACCAGGTCACCGCTCTGCAACGCATCCTTACCCACTTCAGGCGCCCGCATGCTGATCATTTCCCGCGTGGAACGTGGCAGGGCAATACCGGCAGCGTCGCGGTACACATAACCGATCAAGCCACTGCAGTCGAAGCCCGAATCCGGCGTGTTGCCGCCCCAGCGGTATGGCGTACCCACCAGACCCAACGCCCGGAAGAGTACATCTTCGGCGGCCTGGGCAAAGGGTTGCGAGGGTGCAAAGACCACCGGGGCCCGCACGACAGGCGCTGGCGGTGGGGTACGGCTGGCGCACGCACTGAGCAGTGCGGCGAGGAAGATGAGCGCGAGGCGGGCCGACGTCGACATATGCAGAACAATCCTGATCTGGATGCGGCTTTTCTGCCGTGGGCATGAAAACAAATCCGCCTGCGTAATACGCAGGCGGATTGCCATCAATCAATGATCAAGGATTCTAGCGACTATATGGCAAACTTCAAGTAAGACTTTAAGTTTGCCTTACAAACTGTGTGCTTACTTGCGAGCAGTGACCACAGTCGGGGCCATGGCGAGGGCGCGCTTGGCTTCGATGAAGGTCTTGCTCCAGTAGCTGTCGCCCAGGCTGTCGATCCGCACGCCACCGCTGCGGCGGCTGCTGGAATGGATGAACTGGTTGTCGCCCAGGTAGATACCGGCATGGCTGACGCGACCGCGACGACCGTTGGTGCTGAAGAACAGCAGGTCACCGGGCTCCAACTGGTTGCGTGCTACCAGAGGGGCGTTCACGTTGATCATTTCGCGAGTGGAACGCGGCAGGCTCATGCCGGCCTCTTCGCGGAACAGATAACCGATGAAACCGCTGCAATCGAAGCCGGCTTCAGAGGTACCGCCAAAACGGTAGCGGGTACCGATCAACGACATGCCACGTTCCAGGATGCTGTCAGCCAGCACTGGAAGCTGGTAAGGCTTGCTGCCGGCGAAGGCCGCGAGCTCTTTGTCGGAGGCCATTTCTTCCTGGAACGCAACGGAGGAAGACTGGGCAGTAACGGAATTCTGGACCTGTGGTTGGGGCGCTTGCTGGGACACTGGAGAGTGGGCAGCGCAACCGAACAACAGGGTAACGAGTGCGAGAGGCACGAGGGGTGCGAAGCGATTTAGCATGGGCACGACCGTGGCTGAAGTAGTAAAGATGGCGAGACTATGCCTTCTATCAACCTCATTTGCAAATTCAATCGATGCAAATGTGACTTCTCGGTTTTACGTTTACATCTAAGCGCTTAAGCCCATTTTGAACGTCACGTGGCCTGCCGCCCAGCAGGGCCGCGGGTTTCACCGTGTCCAAGGCAGGCCATGAGCCATCACCTACAACGGTTCTACCAGCCCAAAGTTTCTTTCAAAAAAGGAATAGTCAGCTTGCGCTGGGCCTGGAGCGAGGCTTGGTCGAGGCGTTCGAGCAGCTCGAACAATGCGCTCATGCTGCGGGTGCCACGGGTGAGGATGAAATGCCCGACTTCGTCGGTCAGGTGCAGGCCACGGCGGGAAGCGCGCAGCTGCAAGGCACGGAGTTTGTCTTCGTCGGACAGCGGGCGCATCTGGAAAATCAGTGCCAGGGTGAGTCGGGACTTGAGGTCCGCCAGCTTCACCGGCAGCTCCCGAGGCGACGTCGAGGCGGCGATCAGCAAGCGCCGACCACTGTCGCGCAACCGATTGAACAGATGAAACAGCGCTTCTTCCCAGTCAGCCTTGCCGGCCACGGCCTGGAGATCGTCCAGGCACACCAGTTCGTACTGTTCGAGGTTGTCGAGGATTTCAACGCCGCGATCGAGCAACTCGGCCAATGGCAGGTACACAGCCGGTTCGCCCAATTGCTCGAACCGCAGGCACGCGGCCTGCAACAGGTGCGTGCGCCCTACCCCATCCTTGCCCCACAGATAGATCAGGCTTTCGGTCCAGCCGGCGTCGGCTTCGCAAAGCCGCTCGACATAGCCGAGTGCAGCGGCATTGGCGCCTGGGTAGTAATTGATAAAGGTGGCGTCATCACGCAGACGCACACCTAGGGGCAGCTGAATCGGTTTCATGCTGACTGAACAGTTCCTCGGGAACCGTTAGTGGCCTCTGTGTAAAGTGCGCAAAGTTTATACCCGTGACGCGGACCGCACAATGCGCCGGACCACGAGCAAAATCAAAGGTTTGCAGCGGTAAGGGCGCGGAGCGTCAGTTTCCCTGACACCCCGCTGGCCATTCGTCCTACAAATCAGGGTCTTCGGCGCCGCTATAGATGTCCGAATCCTTGTACAGATCGTGCATATGTCGCACCAGCACCATGATCACCGCCGCCACCGGCAGCGCCAGCAGGATGCCGGTGAAGCCGAACAACTCGCCACCGGCCAGGATCGCAAAGATCACCGCCACCGGATGCAGGCCAATCCGATCACCCACCAACAGTGGTGTCAGCACCATGCCCTCCAGGGCCTGCCCGACCATGAAGACCGCCACGATGCCGACCATCGGGTACAAGTCGCCGCCGAACTGGAACAAACCGGCGATCAACGCCGCCCCGATACCAATCACAAAACCCATGTATGGCACGATGGCCGCCAGCCCGGCGATCAAGCCGATCAACAGCCCCAGCTCCAGCCCTACCAGCATCAGCCCTGCCGCATAGATGAAGCCCAAGGCCACCATCACCAGCAGTTGCCCGCGCACGAACGCCCCCAGCACTTCGTGGCATTCAGCGGTCAAGGTCATGATGCGTTCTTCCCGGTGCCGCGGCAGCAGGCTACGGATCTTGGCCATCATCAGGTCCCAGTCTCGCAGCAGATAGAAAGCCACCACCGGTATCAGCACCAGGTTCGCCAGCCAGCCGATCAACGCCAGGCCCGAGGCCGTGGCCTGGCTCAATACCACCCCGACAATGTCGGTGGTCTGGCCCATGTGCTCGCTGATGGCGGCCTTGACCTTGTCGAACTTCCAGAAACCGTCGGCCAAGCCCAATTTCGACTGCACCCACGGCATCGCGCTGTGCTGCAACCAATCGAGCATCTGCGGCGCCAATTCGTACAGGCGCACCAGTTGTTTGGCGAGCATCGGTATCAGCACCAGCAACAGGGCGCTCACAATCAGTGTAAACAACGCAAACACCGTCACCACGCCCCAGGTCCGCGACAGGCCGAGTTTTTCCAGGCGATCCACCACCGGGTCGAACAGATAGGCCAACAACAGCGCAACCAGGAACGGCGTGAGGATCGGATGCAGCAAATAGATAAGGGCGAACAGCAGGGCAACCCCACCCAACCAGAACCAACGCCGCGTATCGCCCATGAACCACTCCTAGCTATATAAAGAAAGACAACCTACCAGCGGAACCGCAAATTGGCGGCCGGTGCTGGCGCAGGTGCTGCAACCGGGGCCGAGCCATCGGCAACGGGCGGCGCCACCGGTACCGGCGCGATGGCCTCGCCGGCTGGAATCTCCTGCAGTTTTGCCAGGGCCAACTGCGCCTTCAATTGGTCGGCGCTGCCGTTGACCCGATAGACGATCCGGTCCCCTTCAACCCGCTGCAACTGTCCAGCGAACGGTTCGAGCAAACGCCCCAGCGCCGCGTAGCGCTCCAGGTTCATGCCCTGCACTTCCAGCAGTTGTTCTGTGGCCACCCCCGGCTTGGCGACGAAGCGCGGCGCCAGGCGCTGGCTCACCGCGAGCATGACCGCATCGGCCAGGGCTCCAGGATCAGCGCCCTGGGCAGTGCCCTGCTCACGCTGGTCCCCCAGCCACAGGCGCCAGGTGCCGCGCCACTGACCGCCTTCTTCCTTGGCATGGACCGCCAGCAAGGCGTCCGTCGCATAGCGCTCCGACGCATCGCGCAAAGACGCCGGGTCGCTGCCTTCCAGGTTCGGTGCGGTGGCGACGATCTGTTCGCTCAAGTCCGCCAGCGGCAGGTGCAATGCCAGGCCCCGATGCTGCGCGGCACGCCGCAGCGGCGTGGCGCTGGCCTGGCCGTCGCCCACCAGGCTGGAGCCCTCGGCCGAGTCATTCAGCCACCAGCCCAGGATCGATGGCCGGTTCGCGCTCCACAGCGACAAACCTGCCGAGCGCAATGCCCGATCGGTGCTCGCCGGGTCGAAGTCCACCTTGAGGCTTTCCGGCGGGCCGGCGTCGTAGCCATATTGAAGAATGATCTGTTGCGGGTCCTGGCGGATGGCCGCCAACCCGGGGTTCTGGGCCGCCTTGGCATCGCCGGTCAGGCGCAGCACCAGCGTATCCAGGGCGCGCAGCGTCGCCTGGTTGCGCTCCTCCGGCGTCTGGCTGGTGACCGGTTCGAGCACTTGATAGAGGCCATTGACGGTTTCGGCATGGCTCGCCAGGCTGATCAGCGACAAGCAGCCCACGGACAAGAATTTCAACAAACGCATGGAAGATTCCCGGACATAACGGCTGGAACAGGCCGTGTGAAGAAGATTGAGCATGGCTGAGACCACAGCACCCGGCAAAACATTCACACACCCGGTGGAAGTTTCGCACGGTCATCACCATAACCGGTTACCGCTACACCTTATACAGAGGCGTTGCGCAGTACCAATATAAGAAATATCGGTTTTTTTCCGCGGATATGTCCCTGCCCGTCGGCGCGAGGATGGCCGCTGCCCCTCAAGCCTGATAAAATCGCGCGCCTTCGCAGACCGGCAACGGCCGGGCCCCCGGAATAATTCGTACAACGGTTATTCAATGGCCCTGGCGGTCGGTCGTTACCCAGAAATCCCCCCTAAAGGCCTGGATCATGAGCAAGCAACCCTCCCTGAGCTACAAGGACGCCGGTGTAGACATCGACGCCGGTGAAGCATTGGTCGAACGCATCAAGAGCGTCGCCAAGCGCACTGCGCGCCCGGAAGTCATGGGCGGCCTGGGCGGTTTCGGCGCCCTCTGCGAGATCCCGGCCGGCTACAAGCAACCGGTCCTGGTCTCGGGCACCGACGGCGTCGGCACCAAGCTGCGCCTGGCCCTGAACCTGAACAAGCACGACAGCATCGGCATCGACCTGGTGGCCATGTGCGTGAACGACCTGGTGGTGTGCGGTGCCGAGCCGCTGTTCTTCCTTGACTACTACGCCACCGGCAAACTGAACGTCGACACCGCCGCCCAGGTCGTGACCGGCATCGGTGCCGGCTGCGAACTGTCCGGCTGCTCCCTGGTCGGCGGCGAAACCGCTGAAATGCCAGGCATGTACGAAGGCGAAGACTATGACCTGGCCGGCTTCTGCGTCGGCGTCGTGGAGAAAGCCGAAATCATCGACGGTTCGAAAGTCGCTGCCGGCGATGCCCTGCTCGCCCTGCCATCCTCCGGCCCACACTCCAACGGCTACTCGCTGATCCGCAAGATCATCGAAGTCTCGGGTGCCGACATTGAAAACACCCAGCTCGACGGCAAGCCACTGGCCGACCTGCTGATGGCCCCGACCCGCATCTACGTCAAGCCGCTGCTCAAGCTGATCAAGGACACCGGCGCCGTCAAGGCCATGGCCCACATCACCGGTGGTGGCCTGCTGGACAACATCCCGCGCGTGCTGCCAAAAGGCGCCCAGGCCGTGGTCGACGTGGCGAGCTGGACCCGCCCGGCCGTGTTCGACTGGCTGCAAGAGAAAGGCAATGTCGATGAAACCGAAATGCACCGCGTGCTGAACTGCGGCGTGGGCATGGTCATCTGCGTGGCCCAGGAGCACGTCGAGACCGCCTTGAACGTGCTGCGTGAAGCCGGCGAGCAGCCTTGGGTCATCGGCCAGATCGCCACCGCCGCCGAAGGCGCTGCCCAGGTCGAGCTGAAAAACCTTAAGGCGCACTGATGTCCGCGACCTGTGATGTCGTGGTGCTGCTGTCCGGCACCGGCAGCAACTTGCAGGCTCTGATCGACAGCACACGGACCGGCGACAGCCCGGTCCGTATCCGCGCAGTGATTTCCAACCGCGCCGATGCCTACGGCCTGCAACGTGCCAGGGACGCGGGGATCGACACCCGCGTCCTCGATCACAAGGCGTTCGAGGGCCGCGAAGCCTTCGACGCCGCACTGATCGAACAGATCGACACCTTCAATCCACAACTGGTCGTACTCGCTGGCTTCATGCGCATCCTCAGCGCTGGCTTCGTGCGTCACTACCAGGGCCGCCTGTTCAATATCCATCCCTCGCTGCTGCCCAAATACAAAGGGTTACACACTCACCAGCGCGCGCTGGAGGCCGGAGACACGGAGCACGGCTGCTCCGTGCACTTTGTCACCGAGGAACTCGATGGCGGACCACTGGTCGTACAGGCAGTAATACCGGTAGAGTTGCACGACACGCCGCAAAGCCTGGCGCAAAGGGTTCACGCCCGCGAGCACCAGATCTACCCGATGGCCGTGCGTTGGTTTGCCGAAGGAAGGCTGACCCTCGACGATCGCGGTGCCTCACTGGACGGCCAGTTGCTCGCCGCCAGCGGCCATTTGATTCGATATTAGGAGATTTTATGCGTCGCGCCCTGCTCTTCGCTTGCGCTCTGCTTGCCTTGCCCCTGGCACAGGCCGCAGAACTTCAACCGTTCTCCGCCAGCTACACCGCCGACTGGAAACAGTTGCCCATGAGCGGCACCGCCGAGCGCAACCTGACCAAGGAGGCCAACGGCACCTGGAAGCTGAGCTTCAAGGCTTCGATGATGATCGCCAGCCTGACCGAAGAAAGCACCCTGACCCTGGACAAGGACACCCTGCTGCCGCAGTCC
This sequence comes from Pseudomonas sp. FSO-7, assembly GCF_059579345.1. Classification (NCBI taxonomy): domain Bacteria; kingdom Pseudomonadati; phylum Pseudomonadota; class Gammaproteobacteria; order Pseudomonadales; family Pseudomonadaceae; genus Pseudomonas; species Pseudomonas sp. FSO-7. The sequence continues at coordinate 4,937,385 of NZ_CM184193.1, forward strand.
TACCACTTCGAACGGGGTGGCCTGGGCAAGGCCAAGAAGGCCGACCTGGACTTCGACTGGAACACCAAGATGGTCACCGGCACCGATCGCGGCGATGCGGTCAAACTGCCGCTCAACCGTGGCATGGTCGATAAATCCACTTACCAGTTGGCCCTGCAGCACGACGTGGCGGCCGGCAAGAAAAGCATGAGCTATCAGGTCGTCGATGACGGCGAAGTCGATACCTATGACTTCCGCGTGCTGGGCTCGGAAAAGGTCGACACCAAGGCCGGACAGATCGATGCGATCAAGGTCGAGCGTGTGCGCGACCCGACACAAAGCAAGCGCATCACCGTGCTCTGGTTCGCCAAGGACTGGGATTACCTGCTGGTACGTCTGCAACAGGTCGAGACCGACGGCAAGGAGTACAACATCATGCTCCAGGACGGCACGGTCAACGGCAAGGCTGTGAAAGGCAGCTGATCAACGCCGATAACAAGAAGCCCCGCACATGCGGGGCTTTTTTGTTGCCCGAGTTTCAAACCCACCACCTATCGCCTGTGGGAGCGAGCTTGCTCGCGATGACGGCTTCACAGTCAACATCACCACCAACTGATACACCGCTATCGCGAGCAAGCTCGCTCCCACAGGGGGGTTTCGCTTTTACTCAAGGATTGCCGCTGCAACATGAAAACTTCTTCATGAACGCCACCTGCGACCGAATGCCGCGCACTGCCTGGCCTGCAGAATTGTTGCGCTTTGCATGAAAACTTCTTAACGAACCGAGGCATTTACTTAGCACGCTATCCAAATCTATAACAAAGTCCTGCACACGCCTTGCTGCAGATAACAGAGATTGGAGCTTGCAAGATGACTGTGAAAGTAACTGAACGCGACGACGCCCATATGTCCCACGAAGGCATTGCCGCTGGCATCCGGATTTGGGACGTGCATCAACAGGATCTACTGGTGGGCATGTTCCACTCCGAAACGGACGCCCACAGCTACAAGGCTGAGCTGGAGCGCGAGGAAAGGTTGCGCTCGCGTGAGATGGCGGAATCGTAAGAATTGGCGATGAAAATCCTGTGAGAGCGAGCTTGCTCGCGATAGCGGTCTATCAGTGGCAAAGATGCTGACTGATACGACGCCATCGCGAGCAAGCTCGCTCCCACAGGCTTTGTGTTTCAGCTCAATGGCATTGCACCGCGCTTACCACATCAAATCATCAGGAATCTGATACGCCGCGTACGGATCATCGGCATCCACTTCTTCAGTCTGAGTGTTGAGCTGGACGATGCGCTTGGGGTCGCGTTCCTGGATCTTCAGGGCTGCCTCGCGCGGGATCACTTCGTAGCCGCCGGCGTGGTGGACGATCGCCAGGGAGCCACTGCTCAACTTGTTGCGCATCAGCGTATTGACCGAGATGCGCTTGACCTTCTTGTCGTCGACGAAGTTGTAATAGTCCTCGGTGGTCAGCTTCGGCAGACGCGAGACTTCGATCAATTGCTTGATCTGTGCGGCCCGGGCCTTCTGCTCGACCTTTTCCTGCTGCTGCCGGTTGAGTTCCTGGTCGCGCTTGACCTTTTCGGCCATGGCTTCCTGGGCGGCACGCTGCTGGGAATCATCCAGTTCGATCTGGCCTTTATGGGCCAGGCGTTGCTGCTTCTGTTTCTCTTTGCCGACCTGCTTGGCCTGCTTTTGGTTGACCAGCCCTGCTTTGAGCAACTGGTCGCGAAGGGAAAGGCTCATGGTGCTTACTCACTTAGGCAACGGCCTCAGCCACAGCTGGGCAAATTCTTTTCCTGACGTTTGGCTTCGCCCCACAAGGCGTCCAACTCTTCGAGGGTGCAATCTTCCATGGGACGGTGGGTGTCGCGCAATGCCTGTTCGATAAATCGGAACCGCCGCTCGAATTTCCCGTTGGCGTCGCGCAGCGCGGTTTCCGGATCGACCTTGAGGTGGCGCGCCAGGTTCACCACGCTGAACAGCAGATCGCCGATCTCGTCGCTGATGGCCACCGGATCGTTGTCGGCCATGGCTTCGAGCACTTCGTCCAGTTCCTCGCGGACTTTATCGAGCACCGGCAAAGGCCCTGGCCAGTCGAAACCGACCTGGCCGGCACGCTTCTGCAGCTTCGCCGAGCGAGACAATGCCGGCAGCGCCCCCGGTACATCGTCGAGCAGCGACAATTGCTCGGGCGCCGAGGCTTTCTCGGCCCGTTCCTCAGCCTTGATTTCTTCCCAGCGCTGCTTGACCTGTTCTTCGCTCAGGCGCGGGATATCCACGGGCGCATACAGGTCACCGGTAGGAAATACATGAGGATGGCGGCGGATCAGCTTGCGGGTGATGCTGTCGACCACGCCGGCGAATTCAAAGCGGTTTTCTTCCCGAGCCAACTGGCTGTAATACACCACCTGGAACAACAGGTCGCCCAACTCACCCTGGAGGTGATCGAAATCGCCGCGCTCGATCGCATCGGCCACTTCGTAGGCTTCTTCAAGCGTATGAGGCACGATGGTGGCGTAGGTTTGCTTGATGTCCCACGGACAGCCGTACTGCGGGTCCCGCAGGCGGTTCATCAGGTGGAGCAGGTCTTCAAGGCTGTACATCAATCCATCCCATCATAAAAATCCCTGTGGGAGCGAGCTTGCTCGCGATGGCGGCGAATCAGCCAGTATTTTGGTGGCTGACAAACCGCTATCGCGAGCAAGCTCGCTCCCACATTTTTGGACTGCGCTTAACCTGGCGTCCGGTTACGCCGGGTCTCGATGATGTTCGGCAACTGAGAAATACGCCCCAGCAACCGCCCCAGCGCATCCAGCCCCGGAATCTCGATGGTCAGGGACATCAGCGCGGTGTTGTCTTCCTTGTTCGAACGGGTGTTGACCGCCAGCACGTTGATCCGCTCGTTCAGCAACACCTGGGACACGTCACGCAGCAGACCGGATCGGTCGTAGGCGCGGATGACGATGTCCACCGGGTAAGTGAGCACCGGCACCGGGCCCCAGCTGACCTGGATGATCCGCTCCGGCTCGCGCCCGGCCAGTTGCAGCACCGAGGCACAGTCCTGGCGGTGGATGCTCACGCCGCGGCCCTGGGTGATGTAGCCGACGATCGCATCCCCCGGCAATGGCTGGCAGCAGCCGGCCATCTGGGTCATCAGGTTGCCCACGCCCTGGATCTGGATATCGCCGCGCTTGCCCGGCTTGTAGCCGGTGGCCTTGCGTGGGATCAGCTCCAGTTGCTCGTTGCCACGCTCCGGCTCCACCAGTTGCTGAGCCAGATTGACCAACTGCGCCAGACGCAGATCGCCGGCACCGAGGGCGGCAAACATGTCCTCGGCGGTTTTCATGTTGGCTTTTTCGGCCAGCTTGTCGAAATCCACCTGCGGCAGGCCCAGGCGACCGAGTTCACGCTCGAGCAAGGTCTTGCCGGCGGCGACATTCTGGTCGCGGGCCTGCAATTTGAACCAGTGGACGATTTTCGCCCGCGCCCGGGATGTGGTGATGTAACCCAGGTTCGGGTTCAGCCAGTCGCGGCTCGGCGTGCCGTGCTTGCTGGTGATGATCTCGACCTGTTCACCGGTCTGCAGGCTGTAGTTGAGCGGCACGATCCGCCCGTTGATCTTGGCACCACGGCAGTTGTGGCCGATCTCCGTGTGGACCCGGTAGGCGAAGTCCAGCGGTGTCGCGCCCTTGGGCAGGTCGATCGCGTGGCCGTCGGGAGTGAAGATATAGACCCGGTCCGGCTCGATGTCGACACGCAGTTGTTCGGCCAGGCCGCCGATGTCACCCAGCTCCTCATGCCACTCGAGCACCTGACGCAGCCAGGAAATTTTCTCTTCGTAGTGGTTGGACCCGGACTTGACGTCGGTGCCCTTGTATTTCCAGTGGGCGCAAACGCCCAGCTCGGCTTCCTCGTGCATGGCGTGGGTGCGGATCTGCACTTCCAGCACCTTGCCCTCGGGGCCGATCACCGCGGTGTGCAACGAGCGATAGCCGTTTTCCTTGGGGTTGGCGATGTAGTCGTCGAACTCCTTCGGAATGTGCCGCCACAAGGTGTGCACGATCCCCAGCGCGGTGTAGCAGTCGCGCATTTCCGGGACCAGTACGCGAACGGCGCGAACGTCGTAGATCTGGCTGAACTCCAGGCCTTTGCGCTGCATTTTGCGCCAGATCGAGTAGATGTGCTTGGCCCGGCCACTGATGTCGGCTTCCACGCCGGTGGCCTGCAATTCTTCACGCAACTGGGTCATCACATCGGTGATGAAGCGCTCGCGATCCAGGCGCCGTTCATGCAACAGCTTGGCGATCTGCTTGTATTGGTCGGGTTCCAGGTAGCGGAAGGACAGGTCCTCCAGCTCCCACTTGATGTGACCGATGCCGAGACGGTGGGCCAGGGGTGCGTAGATGTCGAACACCTCCCGGGCGACGCGATTGCGTTTTTCGTCATCGGCGGACTTCACGGCGCGGATCGCGCAGGTGCGCTCGGCCAGCTTGATCAGCGCGACGCGCACGTCGTCGACCATCGCCACCAGCATCTTGCGCAGGTTTTCCACCTGGCCCTGGGTGCCCAGCACCATGGACTGGCGCGGACTGAGGCTGGCGCTGATAGCGGCCATGCGCAGCACGCCATCGATCAGCTTGGCCACCACGGTGCCGAAGCGCTGGCTGACCACCGGTAGCTGGATCTGCCCTTCGCGCACGCCGCGGTACAGCACCGCCGCCACCAGGGAGTCCTGGTCGAGCTTGAGGTCAGCGAGAATTTCGGCGATCTCCAGGCCCGTCTGGAAACTCGAGGTGCCTTCGGACCACAGGTTCTTCGCCGCGTTGTGTTGCTGCTCCGCCTCGCGAGCGAACTCGCAGGCGGCCTTCAAGGCCTCGCGATCCAGTGCCATGTCGACGCTGACCGCATGATCGAGCCAAGCCTCGAGATTGATACTGCCGTCGGTGTTGATCGGCTGGTGTGCTCTCACCTGTACCATCTTTACTTACCTTCCCTACGACGCAGATTCAATGCGTCAACTTCGCTGACCTTCATGCCCGTGTTTGCGCCCAGGACTGTGGCGGGTTGGCACGAGCGGGTCAGTCGGACAAGCCATCCTGGCTCGCTTCAAATAACGCCATGGCCTCGACATGCGCCGTTTGAGGAAACATATCGAGAATCCCGGCACGTTTTAACCGGTAGCCCTGCTTGATCAGTTCGACCGTATCCCGGGCCAAAGTTGCCGGGTTGCACGAAACATAAACCAACCGTTTGGCCCCCAGGGACGACAGCTTGCGCACCACCTCGAAAGCACCGTCACGAGGTGGGTCCAAGAGTACCGCAGAAAAGCCTTCGCCGATCCATTCGGCACCCGCCAGAGGCTGGGATAAATCGGCCTGAAAAAAGGCAGTGTTATGCAAATTGTTGCTGACGGCATTGGCCGCCGCACGGTCCACCATGGTTTGCACGCCTTCGACGGCCACCACTTGGCGCACGCTTTTGGCCAGCGGCAAGGCAAAGTTGCCCAGGCCGCAGAACAGATCCAGCACCCGTTCCTCGGCTCGCGGCGCCAGCCATTGCAAGGCCTGGGCGATCATCGCCTGGTTGACCCCGGCGTTCACCTGGATGAAATCCCCAGGCCGGTACGCCAGTTCAAGGCCCCAGACGTCCAGGCGAAAGCCCAGGGCCTGCCCGGGCTCGACCGGTTGCGGTTCACCTTCACCGTGCAACCACAACTGGGCTTCATGAAACGCGCAGAAGTCCTTGAGGATCGTCAGGTCGGCCTCCGACAGCGGCGCCATGTGGCGCAGCAATACCGCGAGGGACGAACCGGCGAACAATTCCACATGCCCCAACGCCTGGGGTTTGCTCATGCGTCGCAGCATCTCCGGCAGGCGGCTCATGATCGGCTGCAAGGGCTGTACCAGCACCGGGCAATCACCGATGGCGACGATGTCCTGGCTGCCGGCGGCACGGAAACCCACTTCGAGCTTTTTCGCCTTCTGGTCCCAACGCACCGCCACCCGGGCGCGACGCCGGTAACCGAATTCCGGCCCGCTCAACGGTGCGGCCCACTCCTCCGGCTCGACCCCAGCCACCCGCGACAATTGCTCGGCGAGCATGCGCTGTTTCAGGGCAAGTTGTTCGTCATGGGGCAAATGCTGGACGCTGCAACCGCCGCAACGACCGGCATGGATGCACGGCGCGGCGCGGCGCAGTTCACTGGACAGGAACACCCGCTCAGTGCGGGCCTCGACCACTTTGCCGTGGGCACCGAGCACCCGCGCCTCGACCTCTTCACCGGCCAGGGCACCGATGACGAACCAGGTCCGCCCCTCGACAAACGCAATGCCCCGGCCATCGTTGGCCAGGCGTTCGATGGTCAAGCGCTGCTTTTTACCCGTGGGCACTTGCGGGGCCCGGCTTCCGCCGCTGGGCTGGAAGCGCAAGCCTCTTTCTTGCTTGGCCATCAGTTGGGCGCGTCGAAAATGCCGGTCGACAGGTAACGGTCGCCACGGTCACAGATGATCGCGACGATCACCGCATTCTCCACTTCCTTGGACAGGCGCAGCATCCCCGCCACGGCACCGCCCGAAGACACGCCGCAGAAGATGCCTTCTTCACGCGCCAGGCGACGGGTCACGTCCTCGGCTTCGCTCTGGGCCATATCGATGATGCGGTCCACGCGCTCGGCCTGGTAGATCTTCGGCAGATACTCTTCGGGCCAGCGACGAATGCCCGGGATGGCCGAACCTTCCATCGGTTGCAGACCAATGATCTGCACGTTCGGGTTCTGTTCTTTCAGGTAGCGCGAGGTGCCCATGATGGTACCGGTGGTGCCCATCGAGCTGACGAAATGGGTAATCGTGCCGTCGGTCTGGCGCCAGATCTCAGGGCCGGTGGTGGTGTAGTGGGCCTCGGGATTGTCGCCGTTGGCGAACTGATCCAGCACCTTGCCACGCCCCTCGGCCTGCATGCGCTCGGCCAGGTCCCGGGCGCCTTCCATGCCCTGCTCCTGAGTCACCAGGATCAACTCGGCGCCGTAGGCCGTCATCGCCGCCTTGCGCTCGGCGCTGGAATTGTCGGGCATGATCAGGATCATCTTGTAACCCTTGATCGCCGCCGCCATCGCCAAGGCAATACCGGTGTTGCCGGAGGTCGCCTCGATCAGCGTATCGCCGGGCCGGATCTGCCCGCGCAATTCGCCACGGGTGATCATCGACAGCGCCGGCCGGTCCTTGACCGAACCCGCCGGGTTGTTCCCTTCGAGCTTGAGCAAAAGCGTATTGGTGGTCTCGCCGGGCAGGCGCTGCAAGCGGACCAGCGGAGTGTTGCCGACGCAATCGGCGATGGTGGGGTACTGCAGAGTCATGGCGTATTCGCAATCCGGACTGCGGGGGCGCCTATCATACCGGCAAACCTGGCGCGGCCATATCACGCAAAGTAAGGGGGTTATGGCTTATGGGAATAAGCGAGCCCAAAGCCCAAGGCCAGCACGGTCCCCGTGGAGAGAGCGCTTGCTCCTAGAGCAAATACTTAGAGACGTACTGGCGTTCGAACGGCACTTCATACACCCGAGTGCTACCAAGCACCAGGAGATTGCCGTCCGGGGTCAGTGCCAAGCGACTGACTTGCTCAAAAAAACCGGCTTCGAGCGTGTGTGTCCAGCCCACATATCCAGGGCTTCCATCGAGGTTTGGAAGGCCGAAGCCGTGGTCAATGGCACCACTCTCTTCCAAACGAAAAAGCATCCCCTGATCTAACCCCGCCGTTTGTCCACCTACCACGATCCTGCCGTCAGCTTGAATGGCGACAGCCTGTGCGTTCCCGCTGTCGATGCCCCGCTTCACCGCCACAAACGGTTCCCCGTCATTGAACGCGCGATCAAGGCTCCCATCGCTGTTGAGGCGCAGGACAACTGCATCGGTGGTATGCACCCCGTCGATACCAATTCTCCCTGCCGCTACCAGTTTTCCATCCGGCTGCAACGCGAGGGCATGTAGCACCGCCTGGCGCTCGTCAATGCGTATAAAAGTGACATACCCCTCACTCCCGAATGTCCGCTCCGGGCTTCCATCGAATCGGTACTTGGCGACTAACGCACCTCCCCCATCAATGACTCCCGTAGCGAGGATGTGCCCACTCGCCATGACGACCAGAGGTCCGCGTAAACCCACAGGTGCCAAAAGCACGATGCCCTGCTCGCCGAATGAATGATCGATTTCGCCATCAACAGTGAAACGCATGAGCCACGACGTTGAGGTCGAGTGACTCGGACCACGGCCCGAGCAGATCACCTGGCCACCGGGCAGAAGGGCGATTCTCGTGGTCGAGACCATCCCCATGGGGGGCGGCACCCAGGCGAAGCCTGCGTCACCAAAACCAGAATCAAGCGCGCCTTGCGATGTGACGCGCATCAAGCGCACGGTAACCGGCTCCAGCCCCGAGCCGTAGACCAGAATTTTGCCATCGGCCAGAACTGCAACATCCGTAACGCTGAAGAAACCCGAATCCGGTATCTGCAAGCCGCCACCATTTCCGTAGCCTTGATCGGGCATCCCCTCCGCGGTAAAGCGCCACAGCTCCAATTGCAGGCCTGGTGCTCTAATGAATGCCATGAATATCCTTCCATCCGGCAATTGGACGGCTGGACCGGCGAAGCTTTCTATCTCGATGCCGGTTGGCGGCGGGAAAACCAGTAGACCTTGGCCAGCAAAGGCTTCATACGGACTGCCGGGGTGCAAGGGTACGATGTTGTTCATGGTTATGTCCTCCCAGGCCTGCAGCCCGTTGAGTGACCTCATTGGCCGGCCGTATGGCTGCGTCTTCAAACAGCGCATTCACTACCGCCCGGGGCTATTTATACTTAGCGGTTCGTATTCCTGGATCTTTTAACAAGTAGCGCAACGCTCAAACCTATACCTTCCAGACGTCAAACACCCCGTCAACTTTCTGGTGATCCACAGTTTTAATATTGAAATGACCTTGGTATTTGTTCTTCATCTCGAAGATATCAAGGGTTAAATCTCCCGTTTCCGCCGCCCCTAAAAACCCGTTAAACGCCATGTATATCCAGATATTATATTTCTTTACGTCATAGCTCCCAGGCCCTGTCAGGGAGGAGAACTGCACGATGACGATACCTTTATCGTCTCCTATCCATCCCATGAGGGAATTATCAGGAGCGTCAAGAATATAAACATCCTCGGTTTTAGTAGTTCGCCCATTCAGCGTAATAGCTATTGAGCCTTTCGCATCGAGCTTGGTAGCCGTTTTTACAAGCTTTAATTTTTCTTCTTCACTCATGGTGCTCATGTCTTTCTCCTGATGCATTTATACAATTCAACGACACTGAGCTTAAACAGCAGGAAAAAAACCACACCTGTCAGGGTTGACAGGCCCGACCGATGGTCAATGGGCGAGCCTGAGCCGACACAGGCTCGGAGATTGTTTGCCAGGTCAGCGTAAGGTCGACTCCAGACGCCTGCGCCGCTTATCGCCGTGGGCAATTGCCCAGCCGGACGGATGCACGGCCGACATGAATTTTACAAAGATCCCCCGCCCGCAAATCGCTACACTGCGCAGGTGGTGCGTGCCGGATGCGCGCACAGTTCAATCAGACCGCTGGATGCAGGAGACAAGTGTGCTCAAGAAACTGGGAATCAAAGGCCGTGTGCTGTTGCTCACCCTATTGCCGACCAGCCTGATGGCGCTGGTCCTGGGCGGCTATTTCACCTGGATGCAGCAAGCGGACCTGCACGCCCAGTTGCTGCAACGGGGCGAGATGATCGCCGAGCAACTGGCCCCGCTGGTCGCCCCGGCCATGAGCCGCCAGGACACCGACCTGTTGGAGCGCATCGCCACCCAGTCCCTCGAACAGACGGACGTGCGCGCCGTGACCTTCCTCGCCCCCGACCGCGCGCCGCTGGCCCACGCCGGCCCGACCATGCTCAACCGGGCACCGGAGGGCAACAGTGCACAGTTGCTGCAACGCACCGGCAACGACGCCACGCGCTACCTGCTGCCGGTATTCGGCAAGCACCGCAACCTGGCGGGCGAACTGATTCCCGAAGAAGCCGACCGCCTGCTGGGCTGGGTCGAGCTGGAGTTGTCCCACAGCGGCATGTTGCTAAGCGGTTATCGCAGTATGTTCGCCAGCCTGCTGTTGATCGCCGCCTGCCTGGGCCTGACTGCGCTGCTGGCCCTGCGCATGGGTCGCACGATCAACCGTCCGCTGAGCCAGATCAAGCAAGCCGTGGCGCAACTCAAGGATGGTCACCTGGAAACCCGCCTGCCACCGCTGGGCAGCCAGGAGTTGGACGAACTGGCTTCGGGCATCAATCGGATGGCCGGTACCTTGCAGAATGCCCAGGAAGAATTGCAGCACAGCATCGACCAGGCCACCGAAGACGTGCGCCAGAACCTGGAAACCATCGAGATCCAGAACATCGAGCTGGACCTGGCGCGCAAGGAAGCTTTGGAAGCGAGCCGGATCAAATCCGAGTTCCTGGCGAACATGAGCCATGAAATTCGCACACCGCTCAACGGCATTCTCGGTTTTACCCACCTGTTGCAGAAAAGCGAACTGACCCCGCGCCAGCTCGACTACCTGGGCACCATTGAAAAGTCCGCCGACAGCCTGTTGGGGATCATCAATGAAATCCTCGACTTTTCGAAGATCGAAGCCGGCAAGCTGGTGCTCGACAGCATTCCGTTCAACCTGCGGGACCTGCTGCAGGATACCCTGACCATCCTTGCCCCCGCCGCCCACGCCAAGCAGTTGGAACTGGTGAGCCTGGTCTACCGGGACACGCCGCTGTCGCTGGTGGGCGATCCACTGCGCCTCAAGCAGATCCTCACCAACCTGGTGAGCAACGCCATCAAGTTCACCCGCGAGGGCACCATCGTCGCCCGGGCCATGCTCGAAGACGAGCACGAAGACAGCGTGCAGTTGCGCATCAGCATCCAGGACACCGGCATCGGCCTCTCCAACCAGGACGTGCGGGCGCTGTTCCAGGCGTTCAGCCAGGCCGACAATTCGCTGTCGCGGCAACCGGGTGGCACCGGCTTGGGCCTGGTGATTTCCAAGCGCCTGGTGGAACAGATGGGTGGCGAGATCGGCGTCGACAGCACACCGGGCGAAGGCTCGGAGTTCTGGATCAGCCTGCGCCTGCCCAAGACCCGTGACGACGCCGAAGACCTGCCTGGCCCGCCATTGCTGGGCCGGCGCGTGGCGGTACTGGAGAACCATGAACTGGCCCGCCAGGCCTTGCAGCACCAGCTCGAAGACTGCGGCCTGCAAGTGACGCCGTTCAACACCCTGGAGAGCCTGACCAACGGCATCACTGTCGCCCACCAGACCGACCAGGCGATCGATCTGGCCGTGCTGGGCATCACCAGCAACGACATGCCGCCGGAACGCCTCAACCAGCACATCTGGGACCTTGAGCACCTGGGCTGCAAAGTGCTCGTGCTGTGCCCCACCACCGAACAGACCCTGTACCACCTCTCGGTGCCCAATCCTCACAGTCAGTTGCAGGCCAAGCCGGCCTGCACCCGCAAGTTGCGCCGCTCGCTGTCCGACCTGGTCAACCCGCGCCCGACCCGCAGCGAACCCAGCGAGCCGGTTGCCAGCCGTGCCCCGAAAGTGCTGTGCGTGGACGACAACCCGGCCAATCTGCTGCTGGTGCAGACCCTGCTCGAAGACATGGGCGCCAAGGTGCTGGCGGTGGAAAGCGGCTACGCAGCGGTCAAGGCCGTGCAGAAGGAAACCTTCGACCTGGTCTTGATGGACGTGCAGATGCCCGGCATGGACGGTCGCCAGAGCACCGAGGCGATCCGCCAGTGGGAAAGCGAGCGACACTGCACACCGCTGCCGATCGTCGCCCTCACCGCCCACGCCATGGCCAACGAAAAACGCGCCCTGCTGCAAAGCGGCATGGACGACTACCTGACCAAACCCATCAGCGAACGGCAACTGGCCCAGGTGGTGCTCAAATGGACTGGCCTGGCCCTGCGCAACCAGTCGCCGGAGCGCAGCAGCGATGCCCAGGGTGGCAGCGAACTGCTGGTGCTCGATCACGAAGAAGGCTTGCGCCTGGCCGCTGGCAAGGCCGACCTGGCGGCGGATATGCTGGCGATGCTGCTGGCGTCCCTGGAAGCCGACCGCGAAGCGATCCGCCAGGCCAGCGAGGCCAACGATCACAACGCCCTGATCGAACGGGTCCACCGCCTGCACGGCGCCACCCGCTACTGCGGCGTGCCGCAATTGCGTGCGGCCTGCCAGCGCAGCGAAACCCTGCTCAAGCAACAGGACCCCAAGGCTGCCGTCGCCCTGGAAGAATTGGAGCGCGCCATCAACCGCCTGGCCAGCGAGGCGCGTATCAGTGCCTGATCCAGGGCAATACCCCTGGACCCGGAATCGCTGAAAATCCAGGCTCCTACCCCGGACTGTAGGAGCTGACGAGTGCAACGAGGCTGCGATCTTACCCCTGGCGATTGAATCGCAAGCGAAAGATCGCAGCCTCGCTTCGCTCGACAGCTCCTACGGGCTTGTTTTTTTGCCAGGAGGCCGCCATGCGCGTGATTTTTTTCAGCAGCCAGACCTACGACCGCGACAGTTTCACCCAGGCCCCGACGCCCGCAGGCCTTCAATTGCACTTCCAGCCTGCCCGCCTGAACCTGGACACCGTGGCCCTGGCCGAACGGCATGAAGGGGTGTGCGCTTTCATCAACGATGACCTCAGCGCGCCGGTGCTGGAACGGCTGGCCGCAGGCGGCACGCGGCTGATCGCCCTGCGCTCGGCCGGCTACAACCATGTCGACCTGCTCGCCGCCAAGCGCCTGGGCTTGAGCATCGTCAGGGTCCCGGCCTATTCACCTCATGCCGTGGCCGAACATGCCGTGGCGTTGATCATGGCCCTCAATCGCTGCCTGCATCGGGCCTACAACCGCACCCGGGACGGCAATTTCAGCCTCCATGGGTTGACCGGGTTCGACCTGGTGGGCAAGACCGTCGGCGTGATCGGCACCGGGCAGATCGGCGCCACGTTCGCGCGAATCATGGCCGGCTTCGGTTGCCAGTTGCTGGCCTACGACCCCTACCCCAACCCACAGGTCGAAGCCTTGGGCGCCCGCTACCTGCCCTTGGCCGATCTGCTCGCGCAGGCGCAGATCATCAGCCTGCACTGCCCGCTGAACGAACAGAGCCGGCACCTGATCAACGCCGATTCGCTGGCGACCCTGCAGCGCGGCGCGATGTTGATCAACACCGGGCGCGGCGGCCTGGTGGACACACCGGCCCTGATCGAAGCGTTGAAAAGCGGCCAGTTGGGCTACCTGGGCCTGGATGTGTATGAAGAAGAGGCCCAGTTGTTTTTCAAGGACCGCTCCGACCTGCCCCTGCAGGATGACGTGCTGGCACGGCTACTGACCTTCCCCAACGTGATCGTCACCGCCCACCAGGCGTTCCTGACCCATGAAGCGTTGGCAGCCATTGCCATGACCACCCTGGACAACATCGCCGCCTGGGCGGCTGGTACGCCACAAAATCTGGTGGATAGCTGACCCCGCTCTATCAGCCAACACATACCTTCTGTGGGAGCGAGCCTGCTCGCGATAGCGGTAGATCAGTCAGCATTAATGTCGACTGACACACCGCTATCGCGAGCAGGCTCGCTCCCACAGTGGATTTCGTCGCCTGACCAGCATCCGAACTGTCCCAAGCCATGCCCCGTGCTAGCATGTCGCGCCTATTTGGAGGACCCATGGCCGAACACGATTTCCGCTACACCCTGATGAACCCGCAGCACACCTTGACCGAAGTCCGCGCCCTGGCGCCGGGCCGCTACCAGGTCACCGGCTATGGCGGTTCGATCCAGGCCAACGATGTGTTGCTCGTCACGCTCAAGGGCAGCAAGGACCTGTCCATGCGCCTGACCGTGGACACCGTGCGGCACCTGCTCAAGCCCATGGGCCAATGGACAGCCATGACCACCGGCCCGGTGTTCGGCGAGCTGGCGATCCACACCTGGCAGGTCAACTGTGACGCTTGCGCCAAGGCACTGAGCTTCGAATTCGCCGTCGATGCCAAGCTCGGCGTCAAGGCCGAGAAAACGGCCGCCACCGCACGGATCGCCGAACTGGGCTGGACCACCGTGGGTGAAAAACACCTGTGCCCGACCTGCCAGGAAGCCGCCTGATGAAACGTTTGGCCCTGTCCGCGTCGATCGGCATGAGCCTGATGGGGTGTGCCGCTGAACCTGTGCAGTTGCAACACAACCGCAGCTATATCCTGGAATGGATCGGCGAACGGCCATTGATGGACTACAGCCACCTGACCATCACCCTTGGGGATGATGGCCGGGCCTATGGCAACGGCGGCTGCAACCACTGGTTCGCGCCCTACACCCTGGAAGGCCATCGCTTGAGCTTCGGCAAGATCGGCAGCACCCGCAAGCTCTGCGCCCCGGCGCTGATGGAGCAGGAGACGCGCTTCTTGCAGGCCCTGGAAAAGGTCGAACGCTGGGACATCTCGCCCATCGAGCAGATGCGCTTCTGGCCGGCCCAGGGCAAGCCGCTGCGGTGGTGGCTGGAAGAAGGCTGAGGCCTGAACACCTGTTTGGACCAGGGACATGGTTAACCCAGTGGAGAGGGAGCTTGCTCCCTCGCCACAAAAGCTCCCTGTCACAAAAAATCCATGTGACAAAAGGCCCGATGTCAGATGGGATCACTTGAGCGCCTGCAACGCCTCAAGCTTGGCCATCACCCCCGCCGCCGTCTGCTCCCCCAGCAACTGTTCGCGCACCTTGCCCTGGTTGTCGATGATGTAAGTCACCGGCAGCCCTTCGCTGCGAGGAAGATCGAAGATCTCGGCAGGATCCCGGGCCAGTACCGTGAAGCGAATCCCCATCTTGTCGCTGGCAGTCTTGAGCTCTTCGCCCTGCACCTGGTCGAAGTTGACCCCGAACACGCCGACGTTGCGGCCCTTGAGCTGTTCGGCCAAGGCATTGAATTCCGGGATTTCGGTGCGGCACGGCGCGCACCATTCCGCCCAGTAGTTGAGCACCAGCCATTGTTTGTCCAGCCGTTGCGAAGCGATGGCCTGACCGTTCTGGTCCACCCCGTAGTCGTTTCCGCAACCGGCGAGCAACAAGCTACCCATCAATGCCAGTGCCGCCATCAATCGCCTTGTCATGTGCCAATCCTTGTTTGAATGTGAACGCTGCTGCGACCCGTCGCCTCTCTGAGGTGCTAGGGACTTCGCGGCACAGTAGAATAGCCGCCACCTTACGCAAGATGCGACCCGCTCATGACCGATCTGACGCTTTATCACAACCCGCGCTGCTCGAAATCCCGCGGTGCGCTGGAATTGTTGGAGGCCCGCGGCCTGACGCCCACCGTGGTCCGCTACCTGGAAACCCCGCTCGACGCCGCGCAATTGGAACGCCTGCTGGGCAAGCTCGGCATCAGCGCCCGGCAATTACTGCGCACCGGCGAGGATGAATACAAAGACCTGAACCTGGCCGACGAAAGCCTGAGCCAGGCCCAGTTGATCGCGGCCATCGCCGCGCACCCGAAACTGATGGAACGGCCGATTCTGGAAGCCGGTGAAAAGGCCGTGATTGGTCGTCCGCCGGAGAAGATCCTGGAGATCCTGCCGTGAGTACACCGTACATCCTGGTGTTGTATTACAGCCGCAGCGGCTCCACCAACGAAATGGCCCGGCAGATCGCCCGGGGCATCGAGCAGGCCGGGCTGGAAGCCAGGTTGCGTACGGTACCGGCAATTTCCACCGAGTGCGAAGCGGTGTCCCCGGACATCCCTGAGCAAGGCCCGCTGTACGCCAGCCTTGATGACCTGAAAAACTGCGCCGGCCTGGCCTTGGGCAGCCCGACCCGATTCGGCAACATGGCCGCGCCGCTCAAGTACTTTCTCGACGGCACCAGCAACCTGTGGCTGACCGGCGCGCTGGTGGGCAAGCCGGCCGGGGTATTCACCTCCACGGCAAGCCTGCACGGCGGCCAGGAAACCACCCTGTTGTCGATGATGCTGCCGCTGTTGCACCACGGCATGCTGATCACCGGCCTGCCCTACAGCGAATCGGCCCTGATCGACACCCAAGGCGGCGGCACGCCCTACGGCCCGAGCCATCATGCCGGGGCCGACGGTAAAAGCGGCTTGAACGAACATGAAGTCGCCCTGTGCCGTGCCTTGGGCTCGCGCCTGGCGAAAACCGCCCTGCTGCTGGAGAACGGCCGTGGCTAAGAAGCCGAAAATCCTGCCTTCCATCCAATGGCTGGAGCCGCGCGTACGCATCGCCCGTGTCCTCAGCCTGCTGTGCTTTTTCGGCCTGGTGGGGTTGCTCAGCGCCTACTACCTGCTGATCGCCGACCTGCACGGCGCGCGGCCCTGGGTAATTCTGCTGATCGAACTGGTGCCGCTGCTGATACTTGCGCCCGGCATGCTCAGCGGCAGCGCCCGTGGACACTCGTGGATGTGCTTCGTGGTGAACCTGTATTTCATCAAGGGCGCGCTGGCGGCCTATGATCCGAACCGGCAACTGTTCGGCGTGCTGGAAATGGCGGCGAGCGTCGCGGTGTTCTGCTCGGCGTTGTTGTATGTGCGGTGGCGGTTTCAGTTGAACCGGCGGTTGGCTGGCGAAGGAGAGATTTCCGTCGCCTGATAGACCGCTATCGCGAGCAAGCTCGCTCCCACACTGGATTTGTGAACACCGTAAATCCCCTGTGGGAGCGAGCTTGCTCGCGATAGCCGCAACTCGATCTCAATGATTGACGGTATACGCCAACATCATCGAAATCTGCGACATCGGCCGCCCACCACTTTCTTCATGCCATTGGTTGAAGGCGCCCTGCACCGTCGCCAGGTCCCGCAGGCTGGTGGGGACTTTGTCGATGATGTCCTGGGCATTGAGCGCGGCCACCACGTCATAACTGGGCACGAAGGTGTCCTTGCCCATCATCCGCAAGAAGCGCGGCGCCGACAGGCCGCCCAGTTGATGGCCGTGCTTTTTCAGGTAGGTCCACAGGCCAACGATGTCGGTCACCGGCCAGTCGGCGACCAGCGCGCCGAAACTGCCTTTTTCGTGGGCCACGTCCAATATCAACTGCGCGTTGCGCGGCACGCTCTTGAGCTTGCCCAGATGACGGATGATCCGCGCGTCCTGCATCAGCCGCTCCAGGTGCTCGGCGCTCATCAGCACGACCTTCTCCGGGTCGAACTTGAAGAACACCTCTTCGAAGGCCGGCCACTTGGCGTCCACCAGACTGTGCTTGAGCCCGGCGCGGAACACCCGCAGCGCCATGGTCGAGAGGTAGCGGTCGTCGCTGATCTTGCGCAGTTGCGCCGGGGTCTTGGGAACCGGCAGATGGGCTTCCAGTTCAGCCGCCGAACCGAAGCGGTTCAGACAGTACTCGTGCAGCCACTTGTAATCGCGCATGCCCTCTCCAGGTTTAAAAATGAAAACGGCGCTTCGCGAGCGCCGTGAATAAGAGCCGTTGGCCTCGTCAGAGGTTCACCACATTGACGAACCGCGGGGTGGCGTTTTCGTCGATGCGCAGGTTGGTGAAATCGAACAGGTTGCGGTCCGCCAATTGCGACGGAATGACGTTTTGCAAGCCGCGGAAAATGCTCTCGGTACGGCCCGGAGTCTTGCGCTCCCATTCCTGGAGCATCTCCTTGACCACCTGACGTTGCAGGTTTTCCTGGGAGCCGCACAAGTTGCAGGGGATGATCGGGAACTGCTTGAAATCCGAATAGGCCTGGATGTCTTTCTCGTTGCAATAGGCCAGCGGGCGGATCACCACGTTGCGCCCGTCATCGGCTCGCAGCTTGGGCGGCATGGCCTTGAGCGAGCCGTTGTAGAACATGTTCAGGAAGAAGGTCTCGACGATGTCGTCGCGGTGGTGCCCCAGGGCCATCTTGGTCGCACCGATCTCGTCGGCGAAGGTGTAGAGCGTTCCGCGGCGCAGGCGCGAGCACAGCGAACAGGTGGTCTTGCCTTCGGGAATCAGTTCCTTGACCACCGAATAGGTGTCTTTCTCGACGATGTGATATTCCACGCCCAGCGACTCGAGATAGGCCGGCAGCACATGCTCGGGGAACCCGGGTTGCTTCTGGTCCATGTTCACCGCGACGATGTCGAACTTGATCGGCGCAACCTTCTGCAAATGCATCAGCACATCGAGCAAGGTGTAGCTGTCCTTGCCGCCGGACAGGCAGACCATGACCTTGTCGCCGTCCTCGATCATGTTGAAATCGGCGACCGCCTCACCGGCCAGGCGGCGCAGGCGCTTTTGCAGTTTGTTCTGGTTGACCGTAAGAGTGCCCATGACGCGAAATCCGTGAGGTGTGACGAAAGGCCGGCATTTTACGCAAAAAAACCGTCGTCGGCGAAGGCTGATGACATGCGCTTTTGTGGCGAGGGGATTTATCCCCGCTGGGCTGCGCAGCAGCCCCCTGCGTCGGTCTGATACACCGCAGTGGTCTTTGGATGATGGGCTGCTTCGCAACCCAGCGGGGATAAATCCCCTCGCCACAGTAATATCCGTCTTACCGCAAACCCCGTGCACAGACCTAACGGCGATTAGCATTACCAGCTACAGCGCGATTTGCTCTAAGCCCCCCATCCCCCTCGGGTTAACTCCTTTCTATACTGCGACATAAGGTCGCACACATATCCAGACCTTCACTTACTTGGCCGTCTTGGCCCGTAGGCGCTCCGTTGGGGGGCGATGGCAATAACAAAGGAGTGACTGACTATGATCCATCATGTCGTGGGGCTCTTTACCCACCCTGATCAAGAATGGAAAGAAATCCGTGGCGATCAGGAGGAAAGCATCAGCCACATGTACCTCACCCACACGCTGATCCTGGCGGCCATTCCCGCGGTTTCGGCGTTCATTGGCACCACACAGGTGGGATGGGTCATCGGCAATCGTCCACCGGTCATGCTCACGCAGGAAAGCGCGCTGTGGATGACCATCATGTCGTACCTGGCCATGTTGGGCGGCGTGGCGGTCATGGGCGCCTTCATCCACTGGATGGCCCGCACCTACGACGCCAATCCGAGCCTGGCCCGTTGCGTCGCGTTCGCCACCTACACCGCGACACCTTTGTTCATCGGCGGCCTGGCGGCGCTCTACCCGCACATGTGGCTGGGGATGATCGTCGGCACGGCGGCAATCTGCTACACCGTCTACCTGCTGTATGTAGGCCTGCCAACGTTCATGAACATTCCCCAGGACGAAGGCTTTCTGTTTTCCAGTTCGGTGCTCGCCGTCGGCCTGGTGGTGCTGGTGGCCATCATGGCGTTCACGGTGATCGTCTGGGGGCTGGGCGTCGGCCCGGTCTATACCAATTGAAGTAGTGCCCGCCAATAAAAACAGGATCTGCCGACACAGGCCGCCGCAAGGCGGCCTTCCTGTGTTTGAAACGACCACTGGGCGCCTGGGCGATTCGCAACGGCCGACGCTTGCGGCATACTCGGGCTTCTGGAGACCCGTAAAGCATGCTCGAGCAACTCAATACCCGCGTCGAAGAGTGTTACCAACAAGCTGAATCCTTTTTCAAACGTCCTTTCAAACGCCCGGTGGTCAGCTTCAAATTGCGTGGCCAGAAGGCCGGTGTCGCGCACCTGCATGAAAACCTGCTGCGCTTCAATCCACAGTTGTATCGGGAAAACGCCGAAGACTTCCTCAAGCAGACCGTCGCCCACGAAGTCGCGCACCTGATCGCCCACCAACTGTTTGGCGAACGCATCCAGCCCCATGGCGAAGAATGGCAACTGATCATGCGCGGGGTGTACGAACTGCCGCCCAACCGTTGCCACACCTATGAGATCAAACGTCGCAGTGTGACCCGCTACATCTACAAGTGCCCTTGCGACGGCAGCGATTTCCCGTTCTCGGCCCAGCGCCACAGCCTGGTGCGCCAGGGACGGCGGTATTTGTGCCGTAGCTGTCGCAACACCTTGGTGTTCAGTGGGGAGACCAGGGTGGAATAGCAGGTTTGTGGTGTGTGGACTGGCCCCTTCGCGAGCAAGCTCGCTCCCACACTGGATCCATGGCGTTCCCCCTGTGGGAGCGAGCTTGCTCGCGATGGCTACCTGACAAGCGCTACAAAACCACCCCGCTGCGACGCAATTCAGCTATCCGCTCAACGCTAAACCCCAACGCCCCCAGCACCTGATCCGTATGCGCCCCCAGCCCCGCCCCCATGTGCCGAGGCTCGGGCAACCCTTCGGAAAACTTCAACGGACAGGCCATCTGCGCCTGGCTCGAACCATCCCCTCGGGGCACCTGTGTCACCAGTTCCCGAGCCTGTAACTGCGGATGCCGCACAGCCTCCTCCAGGCTCAGCACCGGCTCGACGCAGGCATCGATCCCGGCAAACAAGCTGCACAACTCGGCAAAATCATGTTTCTCGAACTCGGTTTGCAGCGCCTGCTTGAGGGCGTGTTGCTGTTCAAGCTTGGGCGACAACCCCTGGGCCGCCAGTTCCGGTCGCCCCAAGGCCTCGCACAACGCCTGCATGAAGGCCGGTTCCAGGCTGCCCACCGACATCCAGCGACCATCACGGGTACGGTAATAGTCGTAGAAGCTGCCGCCGTTGAGCATCTGGTTCTCCCAACCCGGTTCCACACCGCAGGCCAGGTAACCGGCACCGGCCATGGCGTTGAGGCTGAACACGCAGTCAGTCATGCTCACGTCCAGGTGCTGGCCCTGACCGGTCTGCTGACGGGCGATGACCGCCGCTAGCAGCCCGATCACCCCGTGCAACGAACCACCGGCGATATCCGCCGCCTGAATACCCAGCGGCAACGGCCCGCTGTCGGCACGGCCGGTGTGGCTGGCCAGCCCCGCCAGGGCCAGGTAGTTGATGTCATGACCGGCGCGGTCCTTATAAGGCCCGGTCTGGCCATAGCCGGTGATCGACACGTAGATCAGCCGCGGATTGATGGCTTTCAAGGCTTCGTAGCCCAGGCCCAGCCGCTCCATCACGCCGGGGCGGAACTGTTCCAGCAGGATGTCGTAGCCCCCCAGCAACTGCGTGATCACCTCCAATGCTTCCGGCTGCTTGAGGTCCAGGGCCAGGCTGCGCTTGTTGCGGTTGAGATAGGCATGGCTGGCCGATACGCCCTGATCATGGGGCGGCAGCACCCGCAGCAAGTCCTGGCGGGTCGGCGACTCGATGCGCAACACCTCGGCCCCCATGTCCGCCAGCAACAGCGAGGCGAACGGGCCAGGCAGCAGGGTCGAGAAGTCCAGAACCTTGAGCGATGCCAGTGGGCCTTGCATGAGCGATCTCCGAGGGGGTGATGACTGAAGACTAGGCAGGGGTTGGCGGTGGGGCAATTACCGCAGGTGTCACAGGGGATGACCATTGCGCTCAGCGTGACTCCCATTGTGGCGAGGGAGCTTGCTCCCGCTGGGTTGCGAAGCAGCCCCAGGATGTATCTGCCATTGAGGAGCTTCAGGTCATACGCAGGGGGCTGCTGCGCAGCCCAGCGGGAGCAAGCTCCCTCGCCACAAAAGCGCTCTCGCCACAAAAACACTCTCACCTGAAAAATGAAGCGCAATAAAAAACCCGCCGAAGCGGGTTTTTCATTGCAGCCTGAAGATTACTTCACAGCGCCTGGAGCAGAGGTTTCAGCCGCTGCAATCTGCGCCGCCGCGATCTGCTCGTCATCTTCACGAACGTCGGAGATACCGCGACCACCGGAAGCCAGCTCGGTCTGCAACTGATCTTCGTCCAGCTCCTTGACCCACTTGGCAACCACGATCGTGGCGACGGCGTTGCCCACCAGGTTGGTCAGGGCGCGAGCTTCGGACATGAAGCGGTCGATACCCAGGATCAGTGCCAGGCCGGCCACCGGCAAGGTGCCCACGGCCGACAGGGTGGCCGCCAGTACGATGAAGCCGCTACCGGTCACGCCAGCCGCACCTTTGGACGACAGCAACAGCACCAGCAGCAGGGTGATCTGGTGAGTCAGGTCCATTGGGGTGTCGGTGGCCTGGGCGATGAACACCGCAGCCATGGTCAGGTAGATCGAAGTACCGTCGAGGTTGAACGAGTAGCCAGTCGGGATGACCAGGCCAACGACCGACTTCTTGGCACCCAGGCGCTCCATCTTGATCAGCATGCGAGGCAGGGCCGATTCCGAGGAGGAAGTACCCAGCACGATCAGCAGTTCTTCACGGATGTAGCGGATCAGCTTGACGACGCTGAAGCCGTGGGCGCGGCAGATGGCGCCCAGCACCACCAGCACGAACACCACGCAGGTGATGTAGAAGCAGATCATCAGCTGGCCCAGTTGCACCAGCGAACCGACACCGTAGGCACCGATGGTGAAGGCCATGGCACCGAACGCACCGATAGGCGCCAGCTTCATGATCATGTTGATGATGATGAACATCACGTGGGCGAAGCGATCGATGAAGTCCAGCACCGGCTTGCCGTAGGCGCCCAGGCGATGCAGGGCGAAACCGAAGAGCACCGAGAACATCAGCACTTGCAGGATGTCGCCGTTGGCGAACGCGCCGACGATGGTGTTCGGGATCACGTTGAGGATGAAGGCAATGATGCTCTGGTCTTTACTGGCCGAGATGAAACCGGCGATCTTGCTGGTGTCCAGGGTCGACACGTCGATGTGCATGCCGGCGCCCGGTTGCACGACGTTGACCACGACCAGACCGATCAGCAGAGCCAGGGTGGAAACGATTTCGAAGTACAGCAGCGCATAGCCGCCGGTCTTGCCCACCGATTTCATGTTCTGCATGCCGCCGATGCCGCTGACGACGGTACAGAAGATGATGGGGGCGATGACCATTTTGATCAGTTTGATGAACCCGTCGCCGAATGGCTTGAGGGCAACACCGGTCTGCGGGTAGAAGTGGCCGAGCAAAATACCGATGGCAATGGCTACGATCACCTGGAAATACAGGGATTTGTACAGTGGCTGACGAGTCGTCATGGCAAACCTTCCTCAAGAGTCCCGCATGACGACTTCCACCTGTCGTCCACGGCACCTCAATTGCGAACCCTCCTGCACTGGAGGGATTTGTTTTTTTCGGCTGCACGCGGCAGACCTGCAAGCTGTATCGCAAGGCCCGTGCCATTTTTTGGAAAAGCCCTACAACCGTTATTGCACAAGGGTTTGTGGATTCATCAGGGATTAAACAGGACGGTGAAAGGTGGCGGATTTCCGCCCACAGGCTGTTTACCGCTCCGGGATTTGGCGGATATCCGCCTTGTCCAGCGTCAGCCCCCTGCTACCATTCGCCCGCTTAACGGACGGATTTCTGCCATGCGCCAACGCACGATTGCCAGCCACTTCGCCCGCGCCGCCTTGGGCGGTGCATGTCGGCAAGGCTTCGACTATTTGCCTTTGCTGCAACAGCTGGGCATCAGCCCCGAGCTGCTGGATGAGCCGCGTGCGCGGATTGCGCCGGAGCAGTTCGCCCGCCTGTTGCAAGCCCTGTGGCTGGCAATGGAAGACGAATACCTGGGATTCGGCCGGGCGGCGAGTAAACCCGGGACGTTTGCCATGATGTGTCACGCGTTGATCCACTGTCGGACCCTGGGCAAGGCCCTTCAACGCGGCTTGCTGTTCTACAGCCTGTTCCCCGACGCCCCGCGCCTGACGCTGGAAACCGAAGGCGAACGGGTGCGGCTGGTGCTGGACGACTCGACGCTGTGGGACCCCGATCACTTTCTGACGGAAAGCCTGCTGGTGGTCTGGCATCGCCTCGCCAGTTGGCTGATCGGCCAGCGCATCGGCCTAGAACAGGTGACTTTTGGCTACGCCAAGCCCGCCCACGGGGCCGAATACGACTTATTGTTCCCCTACCCGCAGGTGTTCGACGCGCCCGGCAGCAGTCTGTTGTTCCACAGCCGTTACCTGGACATGCCGCTGTTGCAGGACGAACGCACCCTCAAGCATTTCCTCGAACACTCCCCCGCCGACCTCTTGTCACGCCCGGACGATGGCCACAGCCTGAGCAGCCAGTTGCGCCGCCTGCTCAGCCGCGACACGGCACACTGGCCCGACCTGGACAGCGTCGCCGCTCATTTGCACATCAGCCCGCAGACCTTGCGCCGGCATCTGCGGGAGGAAGGCACCAGCTTCCAGGAACTCAAGGATCAACTGCGGCGGGATATCGCCATCTACCATCTGGGGCGTGCGGACCTGTCGTTGCAGCAGATCGCCGAGCAGTTGGGGTTCTCCGAACCGTCGGCGTTTCACCGGGCGTTCAAGAAGTGGACGGGGCTGACGCCGGGGGCTTACAGGGAGTTGGAGAACTGAATGGGACATCCAACTTCTGTGGTGTATCTACCCGCTCCTGTGGCGAGGGAGCTTGCTCCCGTTCGAGTGCGCAGCGCTCGCAAATTTTTGGGGCCGCTTCGCAGCCCAGCGGGAGCAAGCTCCCTCGCCACAGAGGCCCGCACACACACCGAAAATATCCCAGTCAAACCACCGGAAAATGAATCCGGAACGCCGCCCCGCCCAGCTCTGAATCCCCCAGGGTCAACTGGGCGCCGTAGCTTTCGATGATGTCCTTGACCACCGCCAGGCCAATGCCCTGCCCCGGATGCTGACGGTCCAGCCGTTCGCCCCGTTCGAGAATCCGCGCCCGTTGATCCGGCGGCACGCCCGGTCCGTCGTCCTCGACATTCAACTCCGTGCCGCCGAGGGTCTGGTGCACGCTGACGCGCACCTCGCCCAGGCACAACCGATAGGCGTTCTCCAGCAGGTTGCCGAGCATCTCCAGCAAGGCGCCCTGTTCAATCGGCACCTGGCAGTGCTCCGGCAGATCGAAACTGACATTGACCCGTTTGTCGCGATAGACCTTGTCCAAGGTGTCGCACAGGCTTTGCAGCACCGGGCGCAAACGCACCTGATGACGTACCAGCCCGCTCTTGCGCAGGCTGGCGCGCTGCAACTGGTAGCCGATCTGCTGGCTCATGCGCTCGATCTGGGTTTGCAGCACCCAGGCCTGGCCACGGTCCTCGGGGCGCCGGGCCATGTCTTCGCTGACACCCTGCAACACCGCCAGTGGGGTTTTCAGGCTGTGGGCCAGGTCATCGAGGGAGTCGCGATAACGGCTGCGCTGCTCCCGCTCGCTGTAGAGCAAGCGGTTGAGGGAACCGGTCAGGCGCAACAGTTCCCGGGGATGCTCGGTACTGAGGCTTTCACGGGCCCCGCTTTCGATTTCGTCCAGCTCCTGGCTCAGGCGCCGCAACGCCCGCAGGCCCCAGGTCAGGCCGATCCACAACAGCGCCAGCAACACCGCCAGGGCCGCGCCAAAACCCAGGTAGAGATTGTCCCGCAGCCCCTGCAAGGTCACTTCGTAATCTCGCACCGGTTGCAAGGTAACGATGCTGAACGCCGCGCTCTGGCCGCCGAGCAACTTGACCTCGACGTCGTAGACAAAAAATTCCTGGCCGTTGTTCTCGCGAATACGGGCGAACTGGTTGCCCTGGCCGTCATAGCGCGGCGTGTAATTGATGTTTTCTTCCTGGGTGGCCTTCGACCGCCAGACCAACCGCCCCTCACGATCATAGATGTAGCCCAGCAGGCGGGCATCGGCGAGGTTGAAGCGCTCATCGGGCAACTGCGCCGGCATCTTCAAGCGATTGTTTTCCACCCGGGCGGCGGAAATCAGCGTGGTCACGTCCGAGGCCAGGCGTTGCTCGATGGATTCCTGCAACGCCAGGCTGAACGCACCTTGCATGGCCGGCAACAAGGCCAGCATGAACAGCACCGCCAGGGTCATCGCGGCCAGCATCAGCCGCAGTCGAAGCGAACGAATCACTGGCAGCGCTCGTTGAACAGGTAACCCAGGCCGCGCACGGTGTCGATCGGTTTGAAGCCGGCCGGCGCTTCCAGTTTACGGCGCAGGCGCCCGACCAGCACTTCGATGACATTGGGATCACGCTCGTCGTCATCAGGGTAGAGCTGCTCCATCAAGCGGTCCTTGGCCACCACTTGCTGGTGATGGCGCATGAGGTATTCGAGGATGCGGTATTCGTAGGCGGTCAACGCCAGCGGCTCCTCGTCGAGAGACGCCTGCTTGCGGTTGAGGTCCAGCAGCAGCGGCCCGGCGACGATGGTCGATTGGGTGAAGCCGCTGGAGCGACGCAACAGGGCGTTCAACCGGGCCTCCAGCTCTTCGAACTGAAACGGCTTGACCACGTAGTCGTCGGCACCGGCGGCCAGGCCTTCGACCTTGTCCTGCCAGTTGCCGCGGGCGGTCAGGATCAGGATCGGAAACGTCTTGTCCTGTGAGCGCAGCCGGCGGATCAGCTCCAGCCCGCTGATACCCGGCAGGCCCAGGTCGATCACCGCCAGGTCGTGGTTGAATTCCCGGACCTGGTACAAGGCCTCCTCGGCATTGGCCACCGCCTGCACCACATGGCCGCTGTCGGTGAGACGGGTTTGCAGGTGATGACGCAACAGCGCTTCGTCTTCGACGACCAGTAATTTCATGGAGCCTCTCCCCAGGCAAATCAAACAATCGCGCGCGGCGCACCTCAACCAAAGGCGCCGGATCGTCTTCGACCGATCCGGCTGCTTCTCCTCACCCTCGCCCGCTTAGAACGTGTAGTTGGCGGACAGGTAGGTCTGGGCGCTGCTGGTCAGGTCCAGCGAGCCGACCTTGTCGCCACCGTGCGGGCTCATCTCGGTGCTGGCGTTGCTGCGCAGGTAACGGTAACCCAGTTCAACCGAGGTGTTTTGCGAAATTTGTTGCAGCACGCCGCCCTGCAAGCCCACTGCGTAGCCAATGTCGCTGTCACGACTGAAGCCGGGCGAATCCTGGGTCAGCTTGGTCAGGCCCACCGTGCCGCCACCGAACAGTTTGGTGCTGCTGGTGACCGGATAGAACACATCGTAGCTGCCCAGCAGGTTCTCCTGGCGCAGCTTGATGCCGTTGTGGGTGCCCGAGACGTTGTCGTAGGTGGCGTAGTAACGGCCCTGGTCGTTCTGCTTGCCCAGGCGCAGGCCATAGGTGGTGTCCTTGCCGATGATGCCGTCGGCGTTCGGGTTGTTCAGGGCGTTGTTCAAGGCGTCGGATTTTTTCACCTTGTCGCTGGTCTGGCCCAGGGTCAGGCTGGCGAAATTGTCATCGGCATGGGCCATGGCGGTGGCGCCCAGCACGGTGAAAGCCAACAGCAGTTTTTTCATAGCAGTCATGGTCGAGTTCCTTTGCAGCGTGGATGTTTCGTGAAGTCGCCGTCACCTTAACCTGCGCCCCCTGAACACCCCTTGAACGTTCTCTGAACCTGCGCTGAATGAATCGGCTAATCTGTGCGGACCACTTTTATAAGGAGATCCGTCATGCGCAGGCTGCTAGCTGTTGTACTTCTGGCCATGAGCGGTGTGAGCCACGCCGCCATCCAGACCCAGGAGATCCCCTACACCAGTGCCGATGGCACCCAGCTGATCGGTTACTACGCTTATGACGACGCCGTCAAAGGCCCGCGGCCGGGTGTGGTGGTGGTTCACGAATGGTGGGGGCTGAACGATTACGCCAAGCGCCGCGCCCGTGACCTCGCGGGCCTGGGCTACAGCGCCCTGGCCATCGACATGTACGGCGACGGCAAGAACACCGAGCACCCCAAGGACGCCATGGCCTTCATGCAGGCAGCGCTCAAGGACGGCAAGGCGGCCAGCGCCCGCTTCCAGGCCGGTCTGGACCTGCTGAAGAAACAGCCCCAGACCGATCCGGACAAACTCGCCGCCATCGGCTACTGCTTCGGCGGCAAGGTGGTGCTCGATGCGGCGCGCCAGGGTGTGCCGCTGGCCGGCGTGGTGAGCTTCCACGGCGCGCTGGTGACCAACACCCCGGCCACGCCAGGCAGCGTCAAGGCCAAGGTGCTGGTCGAGCATGGCGCCCTGGACAGCATGGTCACCCAGGACAACGTCACCGCGTTCAAGAGCGAGATGGACAAGGCCGGCGCCGACTATAAATTCGTCAGCCTCGAAGGTGCCAAGCACGGCTTCAGCAACCCCGACGCCGACCGTTTGAGCCACGGCGAACATGGCGGACCGGACATCGGCTACAACAAGGAAGCCGATGAGAAGTCGTGGACGGATATGCAGAAGTTCTTCAAGAAAATTTTTGACTGAGATCGGCTCTTTCAGTTGAAGCAAACGACGCGCTCTTCAACTGAAACAGATGACGCTTTTGTGGCGAAGGAGCTTGCTCCCGCTGGGCTGCGAAGCGGCCCCAGGATTTTGCGGTCGCTACGCAACCGAGCGGGAGCAAGCTCCCTCGCCACAAAAGCCAACCGCGCTTCTCTTCACAAGACTTGTCCCACTACCCAGCCTCCCACCAACCCGGCAAAATGCCCGGCATGAAGACACTCCCCACCCTGCCCGCCTGTTGTTCGCCTCTGGATGAACACTGGCTATTGCCCGACGCCCTGCCCGATACGGTGCTGCTGAGCACCCGCTTCGACCCGTTGTTGCTGGTGGGCACCGACTTCCCCAACAGCGCCATCGAACCGCCGGCGAGCATCCAGCGTTCGGTGGCCAAGCGTCAGGCAGAGTTCCTGGCCGGGCGGATCTGCGCCCGGGCGGCGTTGCAGCGGCTCGACGGCCTGGCCTGCGTGCCGGCCATCGGCGAAGACCGCGCCCCGGTGTGGCCGGCTCATATCAGCGGCTCGATCACCCACAGCACGGGCCGGGCAGCGGCCATCGTGGCGAAAAAAGACCACTGGCAAGGCTTGGGCATGGACGTGGAAAACCTGCTCGACCCCGAGCGCGCCGAGCGTCTGGCCGGTGAAATCCTCACCTCGCCAGAGTTGCAGCGCATGGCCCGGCTCGCCCGCGATGACCAGGCCTTGCTGGTGACCCTGACCTTTTCAGTGAAGGAAAGCTTGTTCAAGGCGCTGTATCCCATCGTCAGGCAACGGTTTTATTTCGAGCATGCCGAGGTGCTGGACTGGACACACGACGGGCAGGTGCGGCTGCGCTTGCTGACGGACCTGTCGGCCGAATGGCGCCATGGCAGTGAGCTGCAGGCGCAGTTTGGGGTGAAGGATGGGCAGTTGTTGAGTTTGGTAGGGATCAGGGCCTGAGATTTTTGCTGTCTGGGAGGGCCTCATCGCGAGCAAGCTCGCTCCCACAGGTGTACGCATGCCCATGTGGGAGCGAGCTTGCTCGCGATGAGGCCGGCACAGGCACCGCTTCTCTCAAGACCTGTCCTGATGCCTCGGCCAACTCAAGCTGAAACACGCCCCACCCAAACTTTTGCTCTTGCCGATCAGCGCCCGACCATCATGCCAGTGGATGATCCGCCGCACGATCGACAGCCCCAGCCCATGGCCGCCCGAAGCCCGGGCACGGCTGTCGTCCAGGCGCAGGAAAGGTTTGAAAATCCGCTCCCAGGCCGCTTCCGGCACGCCGGGCCCGTCATCTTCCACGTCCACCCGACAGCGCAACTGGCCCACCTGGTAACTGACCGTGACCCTGGAATGGGCGTGGCGCATGGCATTGCCCACCAGATTCTGCAAGGCGCGATGCAGAAAACGTGGCTCGGCCTCGACCCAGGCGCCATCGCAATCGGCGGCCGACAGGCATAGACCGCGCTCGACCGTGATCCCGGCCCGCAACGGCCCCAGCTCATCGATCACTTGATTGACCAGCGCATCCAGATCCACCCGCTGGAAATTCAAGGCCGGTGAACCCTGTTCCAGCCGTGCGTAGGTGAGCATTTCGTCCACCAGCCGATCCAGGTCTTCGATGTCGTGGTCCATGCCCGCCAGGTATTTGTCCCGGGCCTGGGGCGTGGTGGCGCTGCCGAGCATTTCCAGGCCAAACCGCAGGCGCGCCACCGGGGTGCGCAATTCGTGGGACACCGCCCGCACCAGCTCGCGCTGGATCGCCAACAGTTGCTGCAGGTGCTCGGCCATGCCGTTGAACGCCGCGGCCAGCCGCCCGACCGAGTCGGCACCGCGGGCCGGCACCCGGGTTTCCAGGCTGCCCTGGGCGATCTGGGTGGCGGCCGACTCCAGGCCACGCAGGCGCCGCTCCAGCTGACGCACCAACAGATAAACGATCAACCCGATCAGGCTCAACCCCAGCGCCGCGATCAGCACCAGCCATTGCGGCGGATAAGGGTTCATCTGGTACAACGGGCCGATCTCCAGCACCCACGGCGTACCGACCATGCCGGCGAAGACCCGGATGGAGTCGCCACCCTTGCCCAGCGCCATCACCGTATCGCCCTCGGAGACGCGACGGCGCTGGTCTTCGTCCATGTCGGCCTGCTCGGCGGTCATGAGTCGCAGGTCGAAACCAAAGCCTTTTTCCTGTTCCAGTTGCGCCAGCCGCTTGGGTTGCTCGGCCACGGGGTAACGCACCAGTTCGTCGGCCAACAGGTAAATGGTCGCCCGGGCCAGTTGCTCGCTGATCTGCTGGACTTCCCCGACCAACATCAGTTGCTCGGCATCATTGACCAGCCGATAGACTTTTGCCGCGTGCGGCCCGGTCTGCTCCACCAACGCCTGGCCGCGCAGTACGCGGGTACGCTGGCCGAGGTCGAGGTCGGTCTGGGGAAAAGTCTGCAAGGCCAGGGGAATCCCCAGTAGGCGCTCCCACACCAGCAGCGCCCGGCGGCGCTCGGTGTCGTTCATCGGCCGCAGGTTGTCGGCCATCAACGAAAACGTGCCGTGGGCCAGGCGCTCGCGGTATTGCTCGCCGCGGGCCTGGTTGAGCAGGTGCAAGGCCAGCACGCCGAGGACCGCCACCAGCACCAGCGCCGCGCACATGCCGCCATAAATACGCAGGAAGATCGAATTCACGGCGCCGGGTCTACGCAAGCTTCGGGAACGAACAGGTAGCCTTTGCTGCGGATGGTCTTGATCAGCCGTGGATGGTCCGGGTCGTCGCCGATCTTGGGGCGGATGCGCGAGATGCGCACGTCGATGGAGCGGTCCTGGCCGTCATAGCCGATGCCGCGCAGGGCGGTGAAGATTTCTTCCCGGGACAGGATGCGCCCGGCATTGGAGACCAGCAGCCACAGCAGGTCGAATTCGGCGCTGGTCAGCTCGATACCGTTGCCCTGCAACCAGGCTTCGCGCAGGGCGTCGTCGACCACCAGCGGGCCGAATTGCAGGCGCCGCGGCTTTTGCGCCGCGCTCGGCTCCGGTTCGCTGCGGCGCAGCAGGGCCTGGATGCGCGCCAATAGCAAGCGCGGGCGAACCGGCTTGCAGACGTAATCATCGGCGCCCAGGTCCAGGCCCTGGATCTGATCGGTGTCGTCGGTGCGGGCGGTGAGCATCAGGATCGGCCCGTCATAGTGCTCGCGCACCTTGCGGCAGATGCTCAGGCCGTCTTCGCCGGGCAGCATTAGGTCGAGGACCACCAGGTCCGGCTGCTCGGCAATGATCCGCGCCGCCGCCACCGCACCGTCACCTTCGATGGCGACACGCAACCCGTTGCTTTCGAGGTATTCCCGGGTCAGCTCGGCCAGCCGCTGGTCATCCTCGACGATCAATACCTGCCAGGCTTCTTGTTCCACTGGGGCCTCGTCTTGCTGCGAATATAAAAGGAAGGATCAGCACTCACCTGTGGCGAGGGAGCTTGCTCCCGCTGGGCTGCGAAGCGGCCCCAGAAACTGGCGAGCGCGGCGCACTCGAGCGGGAGCAAGCTCCCTCGCCACACAGTGCCCGCTTCAACTATTCGGATACAGCTCCCTCCGTCTTTTTGTCATGTTAAAGGAGGATAAACACACCCATGCATGGGCCGATTGTATAAACGTCGCCTGCACAGAAAACAAGCGGACAAATGCGTTTCGGTCGGGTGGGTTTTATGTGGTAATGTCCGCGCCCGCAAAAACCTTCAGGCTGTTTTCGGATCGTCGAAACCGGTGAAAAAAGGTCCACTCCAGCTAGGTCGCGGCCTACAGAGCAGTTCCACGTTTCGCACACAAATTACGCACAGGCTTATCCACAGGTAGTACGTTGCATACCCCCCGAAAACGCATTATCTTGTAGCCCGCCGCGTAAAAAACCCTACATGTAGGGTTTCAGGCCAAAAACCCAACACAAGTCGGACAGAGAATTCAAGCGCTTTTCTTGCTTCTGTCCAACTGAAACACCGCATTTCCCCAAGCCCAGACCGCCCCTGCGGATGGCAACTGTTTCAAGGTCGAAAACGACCGAAACGGTACGGGTGTTGCAGTCAATTGCTGCCACCCCGGTCACCCGGTTTCGAGCCTCGCTCGCAACCTGAGAACTTCGGATGGAAGCGGCCTTAAACGCCTGCTTCCTACTGTCCCGAAGTTGTTATGCCCGGCGCCAGTCGGTTGTAGTGCTTCAGGACGGAACGGTGGGCACCGTGATGGTGCCCAAACAAACATAGAGAACGTGGAGACACCCATGCACACCGACACAACTCGCGAGAACCCGCAGGGCACCGCGCCGCTGGCCGCCGATTCGAGCCCGGATCTGTCCGCCACCGCGCCGGGCCAACTGCGTGTGATCAAGCGTAACGGCACTGTCGTTCCTTACACCGATGACAAGATCACCGTCGCCATCACCAAAGCGTTTCTCGCAGTTGAAGGCGGCACCGCTGCCGCTTCGTCGCGAATCCACGACACCGTGGCCCGCCTGACCGAACAGGTCACCGCGACCTTCAAGCGTCGCATGCCGTCGGGCGGCACCATCCACATCGAAGAGATCCAGGACCAGGTCGAACTGGCCCTGATGCGTGCCGGCGAACAGAAAGTGGCCCGCGACTACGTGATCTACCGTGACTCCCGCGCCAAGGAACGTGCCACCCGCTCCCCGGCCGACGCACCGGTCCAGGCCCACCCTTCGATCCGCATCGCACGCGCCGACGGCAGCCTGGCGCCGCTGGACATGGGCCGCCTGAACACCATCGTCACCGAGGCCTGCGAAGGCCTGGAAGAAGTCGATGGCGACCTGATCCAGCGCGAAACCCTGAAGAACCTCTACGACGGCGTCGCCCTCAAGGACGTCAACACCGCGCTGGTGATGACCGCCCGGACCCTGGTGGAACGCGAGCCGAACTACTCCTTCGTGACCGCCCGCCTGCTGATGGACACCCTGCGTGCCGAAGGCCTGAGCTTCCTGGAAGTCGCCGAGAGCGCGACCCACCACGAAATGGTCGACCTGTACGCCAAGGCGTTGCCCGCTTATGTCGCCAAGGGTATCGAGTTCGAATTGCTGAACCCTGTCCTGGCCGAATTCGACCTGGAAAAACTCGGCAAGGCGATCAACCACGAGCGTGACCAGCAGTTCACCTACCTGGGCCTGCAAACCCTGTACGACCGTTACTTCATCCACAAGGACGGTATCCGTTTCGAACTGCCGCAAATCTTCTTCATGCGCGTGGCCATGGGCCTGGCAATCGAAGAGAAGCAGCGTGAAGACCGCGCGATCGAGTTCTACAACCTGTTGTCGTCCTTCGACTACATGGCCTCGACCCCGACCCTGTTCAACGCCGGCACCCTGCGTCCGCAACTGTCGAGCTGCTACCTGACCACCGTGCCGGACGACCTGTCGGGCATCTACGGCGCGATCCACGACAACGCCATGCTGTCGAAATTCGCCGGTGGCCTGGGCAACGACTGGACCCCGGTGCGCGCATTGGGCTCGTACATCAAGGGCACCAACGGCAAATCCCAGGGCGTCGTGCCGTTCCTCAAAGTGGTCAACGACACCGCGGTCGCGGTCAACCAGGGCGGCAAGCGCAAGGGCGCGGTCTGTGCCTACCTGGAAACCTGGCACATGGACATCGAAGAGTTCATCGAGCTGCGCAAGAACACCGGTGATGACCGTCGTCGTACCCACGACATGAACACCGCCAACTGGATCCCTGACCTGTTCATGAAGCGTGTCTTCGATGACGGCAAGTGGACCCTGTTCTCGCCATCCGAAGTACCGGACCTGCACGACCTGACCGGCAAGGCTTTCGAAGAGCGCTACGAGTACTACGAAGCCCTGACCGAGTACAACAAGATCAAGCTGTTCAAAGTCGTCCAGGCCAAAGACCTGTGGCGCAAGATGCTGTCGATGCTGTTCGAGACCGGCCACCCATGGCTGACCTTCAAGGACCCGTGCAACCTGCGCAGCCCGCAGCAGCATGTGGGCGTGGTCCACAGCTCGAACCTGTGCACCGAGATCACCCTGAACACCAACAAGGACGAGATCGCCGTCTGCAACCTGGGCTCGATCAACCTGCCGAACCACATCGTCGACGGCAAGCTGGACACCGCCAAGCTGCAACGCACCGTGAACACCGCCGTGCGCATGCTCGACAACGTGATCGACATCAACTACTACTCGGTGCCGCAAGCGAAGAACTCCAACTTCAAGCACCGTCCGGTCGGCCTGGGCATCATGGGCTTCCAGGACGCGCTGTACCTGCAGCACATCCCGTACGGTTCCGATGCCGCGGTCGAGTTCGCCGACAAGTCCATGGAAGCGGTCAGCTACTACGCGATCCAGGCTTCCTGCGACCTGGCCGACGAGCGTGGCGCCTACGAGACGTTCCAGGGTTCGCTGTGGTCCCAGGGCATCCTGCCGCTGGACTCGCAACAGATCCTGATCGCCCAGCGCGGCCAGAAGTACATCGATGTTGACCTGAACGAATCCCTGGACTGGGCACCGGTTCGCGCCCGTGTGCAGAAAGGCATCCGTAACTCCAACATCATGGCCATCGCACCGACCGCCACCATCGCCAACATCACGGGCGTGTCGCAGTCGATCGAACCGACCTACCAGAACCTGTATGTGAAATCGAACCTGTCGGGCGAATTCACCGTGATCAACCCGTACCTGGTTCGCGACCTCAAGGCCCGCGGCCTGTGGGACTCGGTCATGATCAACGACCTGAAGTACTACGACGGTTCGGTGCAGCAGATCGAACGCATCCCGCAAGAGCTCAAAGCGCTCTACGCCACGGCGTTCGAAGTGGACACCAAGTGGATCGTCGACGCCGCCAGCCGTCGCCAGAAGTGGATCGACCAGGCTCAGTCGCTGAACCTGTACATCGCCGGCGCTTCGGGCAAGAAGCTGGACGTGACCTACCGCATGGCCTGGTACCGTGGTCTGAAAACCACCTACTACCTCCGTGCCCTGGCCGCCACCAGCACCGAGAAGTCGACCATCAACACCGGCAAGCTGAACGCTGTTTCCAGCGGCGGCAACCACGGTGACGATTCGGTCCTGGCTGTCCCAGCAGGACCGGCGCCAGTGCCAAAGGCCTGCGCGATCGACGAGCCGGATTGCGAAGCTTGCCAATAAGCTGAGCGGGTGGGCGTGTAAAAGCGCCTGCTGAAGAAGCCCCCGATAGACCGCTGGTTTATCGGGGGTTTTCTTTTGTGTGGGGAAAAGCCAGGTACAAAAAAACGGCGAAGCCTGGATCAGGCGCTTCGCCGTTTATAGCTCACCGCAACATCCGTCGAAAAATCGACAGATGCTGCAGTGGCCAGATGACGCTTAGACCGGAAGGGTGAAAGAGTCACCGTTGTTGGTGAAGAACGTCTCGATGGTGTTGCTTCCTGCGTACCAGTCCTTCAGGAAAACACCGGAGTCCAGGTTACCGCTCTGGTAATCGGCCGCGTTGAAGATGTAGGCATCTGCATCGGTCTTGATAACCTGCACATCGTTGAGACTCTGGATATTCTTCAACCTGACAGTGTCGACACCTGTCGTCCCGGTGTCTTCAATGGCGACCATGGTTCTGGAGTTGACTATGTAGGCATCCCCGCCTTCCCCGCCATAGGCGTCGCCAGACGCATTCATATTGAACGTATCAAAACCCGCGCCACCATGAAGTTCATAGGTGTAGCCGCCGGTTCCCGTCAGAATGTCGTTGCCATCGCCGCCATAGGCAATACCGGAGGAGACCGTCAACGTATCACTGCCGGCCTCGCCGTAAAGCACGCTGCCAGCGTCGTTGCCGCTGCTGGACATGGTGTCATTACCATTGCCGCCATAAAGCGTATCGGCCTGGGTTCCAGTGGAAGGCGTCAATCCAAGGGTGCTGATATCCGTGACGGTGCCGCCATAGATAAAGTCATCGCCATCGCCGCCATAGAGCAAGTCGTTACCCGCCCCACCTTCCAGCTTGTTCGAGTAGGCATTGCCCGTCAGCGTATCGTTGAATTGCGAGCCGATCAGATTATCGATATTGGCCAGCACATCGCCTTGTGCATCACCACCCGACGCGGTTCCCGCCAGTAGGTCGATCTGCACAGCTTCGCTGCTGGTCAGGTACCAGGCACCGTCACCACGGCCCAAGCCATTGAGCGTGTCGGCGCCTGCACCACCGATAAAGTTTTCCGCAGCCGCAGTACTACCAGTGAACGTATCGGCCTGGGCAGTTCCCTGAAAAATCTCAATGGAGGTGTAGCTATCACCTGCCGCGACACCCGTCACCAAAGGCGCACTCAGATCCAGCGTGATGCCTGAGCTCTCATTGGCAAAGCTCAACAAGTCCAGGCCAGTACCGCCGTTGAAGATGTTGGCGCCTGCATCCCCCACAAAGACATCACTGAAGTTGGAACCCGTAATGGCTTCAATGCTGCTGTAGGTATCCCCTGCGGCGATGCCGGTGTGGATGCCGGTTTGGGTGTTGATGGTCAAACCCGCAGTGCTGTCAGCGTAGCTGACTGTATCGGTTCCCTCGCCGCCGATGAATTGGTCCGCGCCAGCGCCACCGAACAGGGTATCGTTACCCGCGCCGGCGATGATGACGTTGTCCGAGGCGTTGCCACGACCGACGAAATTGCCCGTGCCGGTGAAGGTCAGGCGTTCCACCTCGGAGGTCAGTGTCACGTTAACCTGATTGGTGCGCACCTCATCGTCACCACCACCGGCAAACTCGCGCACGAACTGGCTGGCGGTGCCGTTGATGATGTACACGTCGTTACCCGCACCGCCATAGAACTCGTTAGTGCCCACGGCCGTGGTGAATACGTCGTCGTAGTTCGAACCGGTAATCCTCTCGAAGCTACTGAAGGTATCGCCTTGGGCATCGCCGCCCAGCCCGGTCCCCGCCGTAGCCGACGTCATCGTAATGCTGATGCCCTGCTCCGACTGCGAGTAAGAGAGCATGTCGGTGCCCGTGTTGCCATCCAGGCTGTCAGCTGCGGCACTGGCGTAAAACGTGTCGTCGATTGCCGACCCTCGAAACGCTTCGATACCGTCGAATGTATCGCCCTTTGCAAACCCGGTGTGTACACCGGTTTTCAGGTTCAGGGTGACGCCGCCCGAGTCCTCGTAGCTGGCGGTGTCTACACCAGCACCGCCAATCAATTGGTCCGCACCATTGCCACCGATCAAAGTATCGTTACCGGCGCCAGCGGTGATGATGTTGTCAGAAGCGTTACCATTACCGCGGAAATTACCCGTACCGGTATAGGTCAGGCGCTCGACCTCCGTCGCCAGGATCACGTTGGCGTAATTGGTGCGCACCTCATCGTCACCGCCACCGGCAAACTCCCGCACGAGCTGACTGGGAGCGTTGATGATGTAAACGTCATTACCGCCCCCGCCATAAAATTCAGTAGTGACAAAAGTGGTGCTGAATACATCGTCATAGTTCGAACCGGTAATTCTCTCGAAGCCACTGAAGGTGTCGCCTTGCGCATCGCCCCCCAAACCGGTCCCCGCTGTAGCGGACGTCATCGTGATATTGATGCCCTGTTCCGACTGCGAGTAAGAAAGCATGTCGGTGCCTGTGTAGCCATCCAGGCTGTCGGCTGCGGCACTGGCGTAAAACGTGTCGTCGATTGCCGACCCTCGAAACGCTTCGATACCGTCGAGTGTATCGCCCTTTGCAAACCCGGTGTGTACACCGGTTTTCAGGTTCAGAGTGACGCCACCCGAGTCCTCGTAGCTGGCGGTGTCTACACCAGCACCGCCAATCAATTGGTCCGCACCATTGCCACCGATCAAAGTATCGTTACCGGCGCCAGCGGTGATGATGTTGTCCGAGGCGTTGCCACGACCGATGAAGTTGCCTGTGCCGGTATAGGTCAGGCGCTCCACTTCCGTCGCAAGTGCCACGCTGGCCTGATTGGTACGCACCTCATCGTCACCGCCACCGGTAACCTCGCGCACAAGGTGACTGGCAGTGCCGTTGATGATGTAAACGTCATTACCGCCACCGCCATGGAATTCAGTACTGCCGCTCAGTGCACTGCTGAATACATCGTCGTAGTTCGAACCGGTAACTCTCTCGAAGCCAGTGAAGGTATCGCCCTGGGCATCGCCCCCCAAACCAGTCCCCGCTGTAGCCGACGTCATGGTGATGTTGATGCCCTGCTCCGACTGCGTGTAAGAGAGCATGTCGGTACCCGTAGAGCCATCCAGGCTGTCCGCAGCGGCACTGGCGTAAAACGTGTCGTCGATTGTCGAGCCTCGAAACATTTCGATACCGCTAAAGATATCTCCCTTCGCAAACCCGGTGTGTACGCCGGTTTTCAGGTTCAGGGTCACGCCACCCGAGTCTTCGTAACTGACGGTGTCCACGCCAGCACCGCCTATCAACTGGTCCGCCCCATTGCCACCGATCAGGGTATCGTTCCCCGCGCCACTGGTAATGATGTTGTCCGAGGCGTTGCCAGTACCACGGAAATTACCCGTGCCGGTGAACGTCAGGCGCTCGACCTCCGTGCTCAGGGTCACGCTAGCCTGATTGCTACGCACCTCATCATCACCGCCACCGGCAAACTCCCGCACAGTAGCCGTAGCGCCGTTGAAGATGTAAACGTCGTTACCGCCACCACCATGGAATTCAGTAACGCCAAAAGTGGTGTTGAATACATCGTCATAGTTCGTACCGGTAATTCTCTCGAAGCCACTGAAAGTGTCGCCTTGGACATCGCCACCCAACCCGGTCCCCGCAGTCGCAGACGTCATGGTGATGTTGACACCCTGTTCCGACTGCGAATAAGAGAGCATGTCGTAACCCATAGAGCCATCCAGGTTGTCAGCGGAGGCACTGGCGTAAAAAGTGTCGTCGACTGTCGAGCCTCGAAACGTTTCTATACCGCTAAAGGTATCCCCCTGTGCAAACCCGGTGTGTACGCCGGTTTTCAGGTTCAGCGTCACGCTGCCCGCGTCCTCGTAGCTGGCGATGTCAACGCCATCACCACCAATCAATTGGTCCGCACCATTGCCGCCAATCAAAATATCGTTACCCGCGCCGCCAGTGATGATGTTGTCCGAGGCGTTGCCGCGACCGATAAAATTGCCCGTGCCAGTGAAGGTCAGACGCTCGACCTCCGTGCCCAGTGTCACGTTGACCTGGTTGGTGCGTACTTCATCGTCACCGCCACCGGCAAACTCCCGCACGAACTGACTGGCAGTGCCATTGATAATGTAAACATCATTACCGCCACCGCCCCAGAAATCGGTACTGCCCAGTGCGCTGTTGAATACATCGCCATAGTTCGAACCAACAACTCTCTCGAAGCCACTGAAGGTGTCGCCTTGCGCATCGCCCCCCGAACCGGCACCCGCAGTAGCAGACGTCATCGTGACATTGATGCCTTGTTCCGACTGCGCGTAAGAGAGAATGTCGAAACCCGTATAGCCGTCCAGGTTGTCAGCAGCGGCACTGGTGTAAAACGTGTCGTTGGAGGTCGAACCTCGAAACGTTTCGATACCGTTAAAGGTATCGCCTGCGGCGAAGCCGGTGTGTACGCCGGTTTTCAGGTTCAGGGTGACGCTGCTCGCATCCTCGTAACTGACGATGTCAACGCCAGCACCACCAATCAACTGGTCCGCACCATTACCACCGATCAACACATCGTTACTGGCGCCACCGGTAATGATGTTGTCCGAGGCGTTGCCGCGACCGACGAAATTGCTCGTCCCGATATAGGTCAGGCGCTCTACGTTGGTTGCCAACGTCAGGTCACCCAGCGTCGTGCGGACTTCATCATTGCCTCCATCGGCCAACTCGGAGACTGTCACGCCCGTTCCGCCAACGATGTACACATCATTACCGGCCCCGCCTTGAAGCGAATGTCCACTGGTCTGGGCGGTCAGCGTGTCGTTGAAGGATGAGCCCACCACGGTTTCTATGGCCGTCAAAGTATCGCCCTGAGCATCCCCTCCCAGGCCAGTCCCCGTGACCAGACTGACTGTCACCCCAGCGGTCGAATTCGCATAGGACGCCGTATCAGTCCCTGTCCCACCATTGAGGGTGTCTGCGCCCGCGCCGCCCTCCAACCAATCATTACCGTCCCCAGCGCTCAGCGAGTCATTCCCTTCCAACCCATACAACTGGTCCGCACTCGACGTCCCAACCAGAGTATCCGCACCCGATGTCCCATTAATCACTGCCATTTTTTCTTCCTTGCCCTGTTGATGATTCGGTTGCGCGCTGATGAATCAACAGAGCCTCATCCTTCCCGGAAGGCCCGCTGAGCATGATCGCTGATCGGTTTAAGCAAATAAGACATGACGTTCCTCGAACCGGTCTGGATCATCGACTCCACGGGCATTCCCGGCACCAGGGCAAGCCCTTGCAGCTTTGCCAATTCGCTTTGAGGAATCTTGATACCCGCCCGATAGAATCCAACCCCGGTGCGCTCATCCTGGATCAGATCCGCTGACAGCCGCACCACCGTGCCGGTCAATTCGGGCGTGGTGTTACGGTTGAACGCGCTCAAGCGCAAGGTCGCGGACTGTCCGACCGTTAGCTGATCGATATCCTGGGCACTGATCTTCGCCTCAACCAGCAGTTCATCGTCAGCGGGCACGATCTGCATAAGCCCCTCGGCCGGAGAGATGACGCCACCGATTGTGTGCACGGCCAATTGCTGCACGCGCCCGGCGATAGGCGAGGTGATGTCGATGCGTTTAAGCTGGTCGCTGGCCGTGATTTCCCGCTCGATCAATTCGCCCTGACGGGCCAGCAAATCTCTCAGCTCCTGGGACACTTCACTGCGGAAAGTCTGGTCAACCTGAAGTCGTTGCAACTCGGTCTCGGCAATCTTGCCCCGCGCCTCGGCAATGGAGGCCATCAGTTGTCCGCGCTCTCCGCGCAGCCGGGCGATCCCCCGAGCCAGGGCATTGACCCGGTCGAGGGTCATCATGCCTTTGTCGAACAGTTTCTTGACAGCCTGGTATTCGCTATCGATCAGTTCAATTTCTTCCTGCTTGGTTTTCTGCTGGATGTCGTGGCCGGCAATGGTTTCGTTGAGTTGCTGGACGCGCTCGCGCAGTTGCTTCTTCTGACCTTCGCGGGAAGCGCGGCGGTCAAGGAACAATTGCTGCTCGATGGCCATGACCGACTTGGCCTCCTCCAGACTCATGCGGGTCAGCAACTCTTGGGGTATCGCTACTTCGCGGGCATTGTCCCGCTCGGCCTCCAAGCGGGCGAGACGGGCCCAGGCCTGATTCAATGATTTACTGACGATGGCCTGGCTGGCGGCGGGCAATGTGGCGTCGAGGCGCAAAAGCACGTCCCCCGCAGCGACCGCCTGCCCCTCCTTGACCAGCAGTTCAGCGACGACACCGCCGGTAGGGTGCTGGACGGTCTTGACGCTGCCTTCCACGGCAACCACGCCCATAGCGATGACGGCGCCGGACAGGTTGGTGCACACCGCCCAGGTCAGCCCTGCGCCGAGCAGCACCACCAATGAGATCGCCCCCCAACGCAAATGACAGGACAGGGAATCGGTCAGGGTGACTTCTTGATCGGTATGCATCAGTTGGATACTCCCAGTTCCACAACATTGCTGGAGGGCCGGGGGGGCGTTGCCGGAGCTCGTTTAAGGACGACATCCCTGGGGCCGTAAGCCGCTTGCACGCCATTCTCGAGGATCAGTACCTGATCGATCACCGACAAGATATTGGTGCGATGGGCAATCACCACCACGATGGCACCACGGGCCTTGAGCGCCAGGATGGCCTTGGCCAGCGCCTGTTCGCCTTCGGCATCGAGATTTGAATTTGGCTCATCCAGCACCACCAGGAACGGATCACCGAACAATGCCCTGGCCAGGGCCACCCGTTGCCGTTGGCCGGCCGAGAGGTTGACCCCTCCCTCGCCTACTTGGGTTTCATAACCTTGGGGCAACTGCAGGATCAGCTCATGAACCCCGGCCAGTTGCGCAGCGCTGACAATCGCGCTGTCCAGTGCCGAAGGGTCTAGCCGGGCGATGTTCTGGGCGACGGTTCCAGTGAACAAACCAACGCTTTGCGGCAGATAACCGATCAACTTGCCTCGCGCCTGCTCGGTCAGCAGATCCAGCGGTGCTCCATCGAGCCGGATATGCCCGCGAGCCGGTGCCCAGGCATTGACCAGCACGCGCGCCAATGACGACTTGCCCGATGCGCTCGGCCCCACCACACCAACGGCAGTGCCCGCAGCGACCATGAAGTTGATATTTTGCAAGGTCAGGCGCTGCGCGCCGGGCGGCGCGGCAAAAACACTTTCGACCTGCAAACTGCGATGGGCGGTGGGCAGCTCGGTCTTGCTTTGGGCATCCGGGAACAGAGAGAACACTTCCAGCAGCCTCTTCCAGGCGATCTGGGCCCCCAACAGGCTGCGCCACGTGGTAATGACCTGCTCCGCCGGTGCCAGGGTCCGCGCCACAATAATCGAGGCCGCGATCATCGTGCCGCCGCTCAAGTCGCCTTTGATCACCAGCCACGCCCCCAGGGCCAGGGCGGCCGACTGAACGACTTGGCGCAAAGTTTTGGAAATGCCACCGTAAAAGCCGCCGATGTCGATTGAGCGGCGCTGCAGGGTGATGAAGGTGCTGTGATTGTTCTGCCAGATATTCGACGTGTTGGCCAACATGCCCATGGCCATCAGCGCTTCGGCGTTCTGGTGAGCTTGCTGACCCAGGTGGTTGCGCTTGTTCAACGCATCGGCCGAAGCCCGCATCAGTTTGCGGGTTTGCCGGTCAGTGATCAGGGTCAGACCAATAAGGATAATCATCAGGCCGGCGGCCAAAAGGCCGAA
Source organism: Pseudomonas sp. FSO-7 (assembly GCF_059579345.1). Classification (NCBI taxonomy): domain Bacteria; kingdom Pseudomonadati; phylum Pseudomonadota; class Gammaproteobacteria; order Pseudomonadales; family Pseudomonadaceae; genus Pseudomonas; species Pseudomonas sp. FSO-7. Next base: position 4,980,334 of record NZ_CM184193.1, read on the forward strand.
CAACGGATGAATGTAAAAGCAGACCGCGAGGTAAACCGGCATCCAGGGCAAATCGAAAAAAGCCACCAGGCCCGGTCCGCCAATAAAACCGCGAATCTGATCCAGCTCTTGGGCCGGCTTCAAGGCATCGCCCGTGATGGGCGTTTTCAGCGACGCACCGGCAATGACATTGAAAACCTTGGCGGACAGCGCCAGATCCAGCGAGGAAGCAATTCGCACCATGACCCGGGAGCGAATGATATCCAGCAGGCCCGAAAGCGCATAAACCCCCAGCGCCAGCAGCCCCAGGGCGACCAGGGTCGGGACGCTCTGGCTGGGAATAACCCGGTCGTAGACTTCCAGCATGAACACCGGGCCAATCAGCGCCAGAATATTGATCACACCGGAGAACAGCGCAGCGCCCAGCAGCCCCCGACGCAGTGCCGATTTCAATGAAGGCGCGACAATAGGCGCACTGATAGCGTTATGGGCTTTCAACTGGTATCCGTCCCTTGGTTTTAGTGACATCCCTGTCGTCAGTCAATACAAACTCGATGACAGTCGTATGGAAACTTGACGCTCGTTGAGCGATTGGGACTGAAGTGCAAGTTCCGCACCAGCCAGCCGACAAACGGTCGTTATCCGTGAAGAATTTCGCGCATAAAAAAACCGATGTCTCGGGACATCGGTTTTTTTAAAAAAGCCCGTTATCAAGCCATCTGAATAATGGTCTGCATGATGGTGCTCTGGGTGGAGATGGTCTTGGCGTTCGCCTGGTAGTTGCTCTGGGCCTTGATCAGCTCGACCAGTTCGTTGGTCAGGTTGACGTTTGACTCTTCCAGGGAGTTGGAGACGATCGAACCCAGGGTGCCGGTTTGCGGGGCATCGTAGCCCGGGATGCCCGACGCGAAGGTTTCTTTCCAGCTGGTGCCCCCTACTGGCTGCAGGCCTTGCTCGTTGGTGAAGCTGGCGAGGGCGAGCTGGCCGATCGGCTTGGTCTGGTTGTTGCTGAAGTTGGCCAGCAATACACCGCTGCCGTCGATGGTCAGGTTGGTGATCTGGCCGGTGGCGTAGCCGTTCTGGGTTGGGATCGAGCGGGCGGTGTCGGCGTTGAACTGGGTGGTATTGCCCATGGAGATCGTGATGGTTGGTGCACTGGCGGCGCCGTTGGCGGTCCATGTCCCGTTGGTCACGGTGCCGGGAACCCAGCCGGTCAGTACCAGATCGCTATTGACCGTCGCTGGCGGAGTGGTGACCGTGGTCAACTTGCCGCTCGAATCGAAGTTCATGGTCGAAGGGATCGGCGCAGTAGCGCCCGTCGTGGTCGGCGCGGTGCCATTGAGGTTACGACCATCGATCAAGGTATAGACGTTCCAGGTGTTGCCGGCAGTCTTGACCATGTACTGGTCCATGGAGTGCTGGTTGCCCTGGGTGTCATAGACCGGGGTGGTGAATTGCTTGGTGAACGTGGCCGTGTCGGCCGGATTGAACGCCGCGGTGATCGGCGTCGCCGTCGAGTTCAGGTTGATGGTCGACGAAACCAGGCTGGTGGCCGTCGGCGGCAGGTTCGAAGTGTCGATGCGCAGGTCGGTCAGGATACCGTTCTGGATCTTGCCGTTGGCATCCACGCCATAGCCCTGCAGGCGCGCAGTGCCATCGCTGTTGGTGATGAAGCCTTCCTTGTCGGTCTTGAAAGTACCGGCACGGGTGTAGCTCAGGGAGCCGTCGTTGCTCAGGACAAAGAAGCCCTGGCCCTGGATGCCCATGTCCAGCACGTTGCCGGTGTTGTTCACGTCACCCTGGCCGAACTGCTGGGAAACGTTGGCCAGGCGCACGCCGTTGCCGACGGTCTTGCTGCCCGAACCCAGCTTGGTGGCCGAGTAGACGTCTTCGAATTCCGCACGGGACGATTTGAAACCGGTGGTCGCCACGTTGGCGATGTTGTTGCCGGTCACGTCCAGCTGTTTGTTGGCTGCATAGAGACCGCTAAGGCCGATGTTAAAAGACATGTTGACTCCTTTTGCCGGTTAGTCGGCTCTACATACCAATAGTTTGTACTTTGGACAGGGCAATGCTGCCCAGCCCGGCCAGGTTGAGCATCAGCTCACCGCCCGTCTGGCTGATCGTCACGCTGCTGACCGTGGCCGGCAGGTTGGTGATCAGCGACGTGGCCTTGCCGTCGATGGTGGTCGAGGCCGCGAAGGTGTAAGTGCCCGATTCAACGACCGTGCCCGCGTCGTTCTTGCCATCCCAAATGAAGGCGGAGTTACCGGCGTTCTGGCTGCCCAGGTCAATGGTGCGAACGGTCTTGCCGTCCTTGTCCATGATCTTGACGGCAACGGAGGACACCGATGCCGGTACCACCACCGTGCCGTTGAGGCTCTTGGAGGTATCGACCACCGCCTTGTCACCCGGGGCAATGACCGAGCGGCCCACCAGCGACGAGGCCTGCAAGGCCTGGGACGAGTTGTAGTTGCCGGCGATGCCGCTCACCGTCTCGTTGAGGGTGGTGATGCCTTCCAGGCTGCTGAACTGCGCCAACTGGGCAACGAACTCGCCGTTATCCTGTGGCTCCAGCGGGTTCTGGTTTTTCAGCTGGGTAACGAGCAACTGCAGGAACGCATCCTTGCCCAACTCCTTATTACCGGTGGCAGCGGTGGTCGCCGTGCCCAGGCCATCGCTCTTGGTGTTGGTCTTGACCGAGGAGTTGGCCAGAATCTCGTTGAGACTCAAACCGCTGGTAGTGTTGGTGACGCTCATGTGAATCGCCCCTTATCACTGACCGAGGGTCAGGACCTTCTGCATCATGGCTTTGGCAGTGTTCATCATTTCGACGTTGGTCTGGAACGAACGACTGGCGGAAATCATGTCGGCCATTTCTTCGACGACGTTGACGTTCGGGTAGTAGACATAACCCTTGGCGTCCGCGGCCGGATGGTTTGGCTCGTAGCGGGCCTCGAGGTTGCTCTGGTCTTCGACCACGCCGAGCACCTGCACACCCTGCCCGGCCGCGTCCTGGTCCTGGAACAGCGAGTCGCTGCCGCCGGACTGGCCGCCCTGGAACATGGTGGCGAATACCGGGTGGCGGGCGCGGTAGGTCTGGTCGATGCTCGAAGAAACGGTCTCGGCGTTGGCGATGTTACTGGCGACGGTGTTCAGGCGAGTGGTCTGGGCACTCATGGCACTGCCGGCAATGTTGAATACGCTAGCAATCGACATGGCTTACTCTCCGCGCAGGGCCGATACCAGCCCTTTGAACTTGCTGTTGAGCAGGGTGAAGCTGGCCTGGAAGTTCACGGAGTTTTCCGCGTAGTTGGACTGTTCCAGTTGAGCGTCCACGGTGTTCTGGTCGATCGACGGCTGCATCGGCGTGCGATACATCAGCGACTCGTCGCCATTGCCCAGGCCTTCGGCTTCGATATGACGGCTATTGGTCATGTTCAAGGCGAAGTGGCCGTTCTTGGTCTTCTCGTTCTGCTCGGCGAGCACTTTGGAGAAATCCAGATCCCGGGCCTTGTAGTTCGGGGTGTCGGCGTTGGCGATGTTGTTGGCCAGGACTTCGGCACGCTGGGCGCGGAAGCTCAGGGCCTGTTCGTGGATACCGAGCGCTTTATCGAAGCTGATGCTCATGTCGGAAACCTTTGGGTGACCAGAATGTACGTACGACGGCTAAAGCAAGCGCCGTGCCATTTTAAAAAAGCCCATAAACCGGGGCTTTGCGGACAGCGGCAAGGCGGCAATGCCAGAAAAGCGGCAACGGATTTCCGCCGGATGCCGCTTTTCTGCCGCTTTCTCCCAGGCAATGAGGGTCAAAGGTGGGAGCGAGCTTGCTCGCGATGGCGGTCTGTCAGTTACATCGATTTTGGATGTACCGCCGCTATCGCGAGCAAGCTCGCTCCCACAGGGATAGTGGCGGGGAGGAAATTAGCGGGCATAAAAAACGGGAGCCATTGAGGACCCCCGCTTTTTTGACAACCCTAGCCCATCACTTCGCCTGGTAGATGATCCCCGGGCTGCACTGGACCATCTGGTAATGATCCGGCAAACCGTTCAACGCCTCGGAGGCGCCAAGGAACAGGTAGCCGCCCGGCTTGAGCGTGCCGTGGATGCGCAGCAGGATGTCTTTCTTCACTTCGGCGGAGAAGTAGATCAGCACGTTGCGGCAGAACACGATGTCGAACTTGCCCAGGCTGGCGTAGCTGTCCAGCAGGTTGAACGAGCGGAACTCCACCCGACTCTTGATCGGCGCCTTGACCACCCACTTGCCCGGCCCTTTCGGATCGAAATAGCGTTGCAGGCGGTCCGGCGACAAGCCACGGCCGATGGCCAGGCTGTCGTACTCACCGGTCTTGCAGTTATTGAGCATGGTCCCGGACAAATCGGTGGCGACGATCTGCACGCCGCCCTTCAACTGGCCGAGGTTGGAGCGCTCGAACTCATCGATGGACATCGACAGCGAATAGGGTTCCTGCCCCGACGAACAGGCCGCCGACCAGATCCGCAGGCGCTGGCCCGGGCTGGCCTTGATGGCCGCCGGCAGCACTTTGTTCTTCAGCACCTCGAACGGATAGGTGTCACGAAACCACAGGGTTTCGTTGGTGGTCATGGCGTCCACTACCATCTCGCGCAAGCCGCTGCGCGGTTGAGTCTGGATACGCTGCACCAGCTCGCCCAATGACTTGAGACCCTGTTGCTCCATCAATTTATTGAGACGGCTCGACACCAGATATTGCTTGTTTTCACCAAGCAAGATGCCACAGGCTTTTTCCAGGAAGACCCGGAACTGTTCGAAATCCAAATTACCCGTAGACAAGATACCGCCTCTTTCATCGTGTTGACTTGCCGGGCGCACAACGCGCCCGACCTTTATTCTGCTGCCTTGATCCGATCGACGACCCGGGACGCCAGGTCATCGGGGCGGAATTTCGCCAGGAAATCGTCGGCGCCGACTTTCTTGACCATCGCCTGGTTGAAAACACCGGACAACGAAGTATGCAAGATGATGTGCAGCTTTTGCATACGTGGGTCGCTGCGGATTTCCGAGGTCAGGGTGTATCCATCCATCTCCGGCATCTCGATGTCGGAGATCATCATCAAGAACTCTTCCTCGGGCTTCTTGCCTTCGTCGACCAGCTTGCGCAGGTAATCCAGCGCCTGTCGCCCGTCGTTCAACGCCACCACCTCGACGCCAACCGTTTGCAGGCACCGGGTCACCTGCTTGCGGGCCACCGAAGAATCATCGACGGTCAGCACCCGCAGCGAAATCGCCTTGTGCTGGGTCTCGGCATCCACCACCCCCACGGAGATCGCTTCCGGCGTGGGCGCCACTTCGGCGAGGATTTTCTCCACGTCGATGATTTCCACCAACTGGTTATCGACCCGGGTCACCGCCGTCAGGTAGTGATCGCGGCCGGTGCCCTTGGGCGGTGGATGGATCTCTTCCCAGTTCATGTTGACGATGCGCTCCACCGAGCGCACCAGGAACCCCTGGGTCTTGGTGTTGTACTCGGTGATGATCACGAACGGATTGCTCTGGTCCAGCAACCGGCCGGAACCGGTCGCCATCGCCAGGTCGAGAATCGGGATGGTCGCACCCCGGATATTGGCCACACCGCACACGACGGGGCTGGACTTGGGCATCAGGGTCAGCTTGGGGCATTGCAGCACCTCGCGGACCTTGAATACGTTGATCCCATACATTTGTTGGCCGTCGAGACGGAACAACAACAGCTCCAGGCGATTCTGACCGACCAGCTGAGTGCGCTGGTTTACCGAATCCATTACTCCCGCCATGCCCTGACTCCTACCTAACGCTAATGTGTCCGACGCGCATTCATCACTAAACGGCACGGGGCTTGCTATTGAACCGGCATGAACGCACAAACGACATTTTCTCGACGCCTGACCACTCACTGCCGCCACTGGCTCGGTGCACTGCTGGCTGCCTGCCTGTTCACTTCGGGCGGTCCTGCCCTTGCGGCGGTTCCGGTTACCTTGCCTGATCTCCTTATCGGCGTCACTCAGGGCTTTCTTGAATTCACCGTAGAAGACTACCTGGCAACCAGTCAAACCGAAGGTCGTTACGAAATCGAAGTCAACCAGCTCGACCCCCGCTTGCGCATGTCCATGTGTGACAAGGAATTGACTGCGTCGCTGGAGAGCCCGGCCCGGCCCCTGGGCCGCGTCACGGTGAAGGTTCGTTGCGACAGCGCCGCGCCCTGGACGGTGTTCGTGCCCGCTCAGGTGCGCCTGTTCCGGGACATTGTCACCACCACGCGTCCACTCAAGCGGGCCGGGATCGTCGAGCCCCAGGACGTGATATTGCGCGAGCGGGACATCAGCCAGATCACCCAGGGTTTCCTGACCTCTGTCGATCAGGCCATCGGGCAGAAACTTGTCCGACCAATGGTCGCCGACCAGGTCGTGACGCTGGTGCATCTGGAACAGGCCGAAGTGGTCCGCAAGGGCGACCAGGTGGTCATCACCGCCCGCAGCGGCTCCCTGGCCGTGCGGATGCCTGGCGAGGCCCTGGCCAACGGCGGCATGCGTGAACAGATACGGGTAAAAAACCTTAATTCCCAGCGCGTCATCAAGGCGCAGGTGATGGCCCCAGGCCAAGTGGAAGTGGCGATGTAGTGATCGGGTAGAGGAGGTAGAAAGCTGGCGCTTGATCCCGGTGTTCCCTAGACTGTGCCTTACGCAAAGGCAAGCGCAGACGTGCGCACGTTCATTGAATAAATGAGCCTAAAGTTTTTTTGGGGATGGCCGAAAACATGGCAAGCGTCCAAATACCCAGAGGTTTTTTACCATGGTCATCGATTTCAATCGTTTAAACAGCTCTTCACCGCTGACAGGCACTACGCGTACCAGCGCCACCAAGGAAACTGTCGAAACCGACAAATCCGCGCCGCTGTCCACGCCAGCCGAAAAGGTCAGCAACGGGGAGTCGGTACACCTCAGCAATGAGGCTCAGCAGTTGCAGAAGGTCACTGACAAGCTGCGCGATCAACCTGTCGTCGACAACGCCCGCGTGGCCGAGTTGAAAGCAGCCATCGCCGATGGCAGCTACAAAGTCGACAGCAACCGCGTAGCCAGCAAACTGCTCAACTTCGAAGCCCAGCGCTAGGCCGCCGCCTGCGCGAGGCTTTTGGACGCTAAGACCCAAGGCCAGCCATGCACGACACTCATTTATTGCAACTGATCATCGACGACTTCGTTCCAGCGCAACAATTGCTGGAGCTATTGCAGGCCGAATCCGTGGCCCTGCACGGTCGTGACATGCCTTTGCTGGAAAATATCCTGGCGCAGAAACAGGCACTGATCATCTTGCTCGACCAGCATGGCCGCAAGCGCAGCGAGATCCTCGCCAGCCTCAACCTGCCCGCCAGTCCTGACGGCCTTGAGCAATTGGCCAACCAGTCGACCCTCGGCGATCAATTGCGGTCCCAGAGCAAAGTGCTCAACGACCTGCTCGCCCAATGCCAGGCGACCAACGCCCGCAACGGCCAGTCGATCCTGATGCAGCAGGCCGCCACCGCCAACCAGTTGCGCATTCTCAACGGTGGCGAGATCCCGACGCTGTATGACGCTAGCGGTTCGACGGCCCGAATGGTCAAGCACCGCCCGCTCAGCCAGGCATGAAACGAACCATGCCTTCGCTCTATCAACGCGCGGCACATGCTGGCAAAATGCTGGCCATTCGTAGTCGTATTTTGCCTGGAGATTGACCCACCGTGTTCAATGCCTCAAACGCGGATGATGCTCCGCAGCCCCCCAAGGTCCTCACCACGCCACTGGAAATCTCCGGCAACCTGCGGATGCTGCAAGATAGCCACGACCCGCTGATCATTACCTTCCATGAACGTACCCAGCGCTTCCAGAGCTATCTGGTCAATGTCGATCGCGAGACCAACTCCATCGCCCTGGATGAAATGATTCCTCGGGACGGCGAGCGTTTCCTGCTGGCCGGCGAACCGTTTCGCGTCGAAGGCTTCCATGACGGCGTGCGCATCGCCTGGGACGGCAAGGGTCCATTGACCATCGATGAGTCCAGCGACGGTCGCTGCTATCGCGGCGCCCTGCCCGACGAAGTGGTCTACCACCAACGCCGCAATGCCTTCCGCGCCGCCCTGAAACTTGCCCAGCTTGTGAGTGTTGAACTGGGCGGCGACAAACTCAAGTCCCCCGTGGAAGGCAAGCTGCTGGACATTTCCGCCACCGGTTGCAAGCTGCGTTTCGACGGTGACATCACCCAACGCCTGCAATTGGGCCAGGTGTACGAGCGCTTCATCGCCGCCTTGCCGTTTGGCAACATGATCGCCCCGGTCGAGCTGCGTTACCTGCATTTCGAAGAAAGATTCAACACCACGTTCGCCGGCGTTCGCTTCCACAACATCAGTGGCCTGGTGCAACGGCAGGTCGAGCGGTTCGTCTACCAGCTCCAGCGTGAAGCCCGGCGCTTCGATAAAGACGACCTCTGATCGTCGAGCCATAAAAAAACGGGCAGTCCCTTGCGGTGACTGCCCGTTTTTTTCATGCCCGTTTCAAGGCCTGGCCTGGGTAAAGCTGGGGGCTTCAGGCTCCTGCGCTTCAGCTGCCGCCGCGGTTTCGGTGGCGGGCTCGGGCTCCACCTCCGGATTGATCGGCGCCTGCATCTGCTCCTGCACCACCTGCTCATCTACCCGTGGATCAAGGCACGCCACCAAAGGCGAACTCGACATGCTGTCCGGCATTGCCACGTGATGCAGCGGCGCGTCATCGACCTGATGCAAGTTGGTCACCGCTTTCGGCCGGATCCGCCACACCAGCACCAAGGCGAAGAAGGCGAAAAAGCCGTAGAGCATCTGGCTGCCGAACATCTTCATCAGCACACCCGCCACCAGCGGCCCGATACTGGCGCCAACGCCATAGGTCACCAGCAGCATCGCGGTCAGGGACACCCTTCGATCGGCTTCGACGTGGTCGTTGGAAAACGCCACCGCCAGCGGATACAGGCAGAACTGCACCAGCGAACAGAAGAACCCGGCGACGAACAGCACCTCCAACGGCACCGTCGGAAGAATCGCCAACGGCAGCGCACAGATCGTCAGGACCAGCGCAAAGCAGCGGATCAGCAGCGCCCGGTCGTAACGGTCAGACAGCCAGCCCAGGGGCCACTGCACCAACAGTCCGGCAAAGATGCAGCTCCCCATGAACAGACCGACCTGCTCGGTCGACAGGCCCTGCTGGGAGGCGTACAGCGGTGCCAAGCCATAGAACGAACCGACGATCAACCCGGAGCCCAGCACCGTACTCAATGACTGCGGCACACGCTTGATGAAGAAACGCGGCTCCATGGGCGCCGGATGCAACGCCGCCGGGTGAATCCGCCGGGTCAGCGTCACCGGTACCAGGCACAGGGCGAAGCACAGCGCCACCAGCATCAGCAGTTCCAAGCCCAGGGCCGGGTGCATGACCAGAATCAACTGGCCCAGCACCAGCCCCAGGTACGAGGCGATCATGTAGCCGCTGAACACCACCCCGCGTTGCTTGGCATCGGCCTGTTCGTTGAGCCAGCTCTCGATGACCATGTACTGGCACATCATGCCGAGGCCGACGATCATCCGCAGCACGATCCACGCCGGCAGCCAGTCCACCAGGCCATGGCCCAGCACTGCCGCCCCGACGATCCCGGCGCAGGCCGAATAGGCGCGGATGTGCCCGACGCGGGCGATCAGCCGGTGGCCGATCTTGCCCCCCAGCACCAGGCCGAAATAGTTGGCGGCCATCAGTGCACCGACCCAGAGGCTGTCCACATGGTCGGCGGCCAGGCGCAAGGCCAGGTAAGTACTCAAGAGGCCCGAGCCGATCAACATCATCAGCGAGGCGAAATAAAGCGCTCGAAAAGGTTTCCAGATTTGGCGCATCGGCGTTCCGAGCGGCTCCTTGCGGTGAGTAAGGGCTATCTGTTGAAGATAGCCCGAATGCGGCGGTTCTTTATGCCTGGGCCGCCAGGACACGTCGCTCCCAGGGGGTGATTTCATCGAAGAAGCTGGTCAGCTCCAGGGTCTTGGAAGCGATGTAGCCTTCGATGAACTCCGTGCCGAACAGTTCCTTCGCCAGATGACTACGCTTCAGACGCTCCAGGGCGGCATGCAAGGTACATGGCAGCGACAGATTGTCCGGCACTTCGAATTCGCCCTGGATCGCCGCGCTCGGCTCCAGGCAATGTTCGATCCCATACAGCCCGGCGGCCAGGCTGGCGGCAATCGCCAGGTAGGGGTTGGCATCGGCCCCGGGCAAGCGGTTCTCGACCCGCCGGGCCATCGGCGAGCTGGCGGGAATCCGCAGCCCGGCCGAACGATTGTCATGGGACCAACAGGCATTGTTCGGTGAGGCGAACGGATGGCACAGCCGCTGGTAGGAGTTCACGTTCGGCGCGAACAACGCGGTGAAGTCCGCCAGGCACGCCTGTTGCCCCCCGATGAAATGCCGGAAAGTGGCCGTCGGTTCGCCCGCTTCGTCGCTGAAGACGTTGCGGCCGCTGCCCGTCTCGACGACGCTCTGGTGGATATGCATCGAACTGCCCGCCGTATGGGCCAGGGGCTTGGCCATGCAGACCACGGTCAGGCCGTGCTTGAGGGCCACTTCCTTGAGCAGGTGCTTGAACAGGAAGGTCTGGTCGGCCAGCAACAGCGGGTCGCCGTGGAGTAGATTGATCTCGAACTGGCTCACGCCCATTTCATGCATGAAGGTGTCGCGAGGCAAGCCCAGCGCCGCCATGCAGGCATAGACTTCGCTGAAGAACGGGCGCAGGCCATTGTTGGAACTGACGCTGAACGCCGAGTGGCCGTCTTCGCGACGGCCATCCAGGCCCATCGGCGGCTGGAACGGCTGGGCCGGGTCCGGATTGGGGGCGAACACGAAGAACTCCAGCTCGGTCGCCACCACCGGCGCCAGGCCAAGGGCGGCATAGCGTGCGACAACGGCCTTGAGCTGGCCGCGCGTCGAGAGCCGGGAGCTGTCACCGGTCAGTTCGTCGGCGTCGCAGATCGCCAAGGCACGGGGCTGTTGGCTCCAGGGCAGACGGTGGATCTGTTTCGGGTCGGCCACCAGCGCCAGGTCGCCGTCGTCGCTGCCGTAGAAACGCGATGGCGGATAACCACCCATGATGCATTGCAGCAGCACGCCCCGCGCCAGCTGCAACCGCCGGCCTTCGAGGAAACCCTCGGCGGTCATCACCTTGCCCCGCGGCACGCCGTTCAAATCCGGCGTGACACATTCAATCTCATCAATGCCCGTCAGTCGCTGCGCGAGTGAACGCTGGCCATCGGTCGTCATGACGCAATCCTTGTTATGTGCGAGCCGCGAACGGCAACCCGTACAAAATAGGCTCCGGCTGTTCGGAATATCAAGCGCCCTAGGACAATAAACCCCAAGCTTTTGGAATACATTGTGGGAGCGAGCTTGCTCGCGATGGCGGTGTATCAGTCAGCACGCGTGTTGGCTGACCCGACGCCATCGCGAGCAAGCTCGCTCCCACAGGGGGACTTATGTTGGTAGGGCTATTGCGCAGGCATGTTCAGGGCAGGTAAAGCCGGAACACCCCACCGCCCAACACCCCGCCATTGGCAATCTCGGTCCGCCCGCTCACACCGCCGCGCTGATGCAGCCCGGCGATTCGCGCGGCGAAGTACAGGCCCAGCCCGGTGCTGCCGCTGCTGTGGTTGATGCCCTGCACATACTCGGCCTGACGCTCGATCATCTGCGGCGGGTAACCGTCGCCGTCGTCATTGATGGTCAGCACCAGTTGCCCGGCCTCATCACTCACGCTGATCAGCAGCGCCTGACGCGCATGGCGAATAGCGTTGTTGATGCAGTTGTCGAGCACCGAGGCCACCAGCTCACGGTCGAAAAAGCCCAAGGGGCTGAGCGGATCGACGTCGTAGGTGGCCATGATCCCGCGGCTGCGGAAGACGTCCTGATGGCCGGCCAGCTGCGCCTCGATGAAATCGTCCAGCTCGTGGTAGGCCGGGTGCAGCGGCAACTGGTTGACGCCGAGCTTGTACAGCCCCAGCAACTGCACCATGAGGCCATTGAGATGGGCGAACTCGAACTCGATGACACCTTGCTCCGAGGTCTGACGCTCGGATTCGGGCAAGCGCTCGAGCCATTGTCCATGCGCCTGCATGAGCAAGGTCAGGGAGTTTTTCATGTCGTGCACGGTCGACGCGATCACCGTGGAAAAATCGAGGGCCTGTTCGCTGTCATTCATCGCCAAATGCCTTGCTTCGCAGTTTTTGATAACGCGCAAAACGCGCATCGGAGTCGGGCATCATGCCCACCAGTTTCAGGCAGGCGCGGCACTCCTGCAGCAGTTCCGACTCCACGCTGGTGTCGGTGCCATGCAGCAGCGATTGCGCCATGTTCAGGGCAATACTGATGTTCTTCGGTTGCATCTTCAGCGCGCGGCGGAACAGCTCCCGTGCCTCCGGCAACGCGCCGGTCTTGTAGACCCGCACGCCTTCGCGGTTCAGCTCGGCGGCGGCATTGCCCTGGTTGAGGATGTTCGGGTCGTCGGTCAGCTTGGCGATGCCTTGCATCACCGTCGGGTCATCACCGTAGATTTCCGCGCAGTTCTTGAGCATCGACTCGCCGGCGCTGGTCTGTCCGAGCATTTGCAACTGCTTGGCCACCAGCAACGCGGCCTCGGCGCTCATGAACTGCTCCATGCCATCGAGGCGCTGCAAGGCTTGTTCGGTGAGCTTCTCGGCGGTTTCGGCATCGTTGAGCAACAGGCTGGTGGCCTTCATCAGCCGCGCCCGCACCTGCAGACCCGGGTCGTTGAGGTTCTCCTTCGCCACGGCGCTGAGCGTGGTGTTGATCTCCAGCCGCGTCCGGGTGTCGAGGCCTTTTTCGCTGCCCTTGCTGATCAGCGCATGGGCCAGGCCGAGGTTGCTTTCCGGGTCCTTGAAGCGCGACTGCGCGCCCTGCCCGACCGCCTGGCGATAGGCCTTGGACGCCGTGTCGTAGTCTTCGTTGGTCATTGCCAGCTTGCCCAGCAACGATTGGCGGCGCACGGCCAGCGGCGACAGGCGCACCGCCTCTTCCAGCACGTGCTGCGCCTGTTTGGTGTCACCTTCGGCCACCAATACTTCAGCCATGCCGTCGTACAACGCCGGCATCATCGGAAAGACTTTCAGGGCCTTTTCATAAACGGCCTTGGCCTGTCCCACCTGGCCGCGCTTGAACATCAACTTGCCCAGCCCCGCGTAGGCCCACGGCAACGGGCGATCCGCGATGATGGAGTTGTACAGTCGCTCCAGGGCCTCGTTCTGATTCAGGTCACGCAACGCATCGGCCCGATAACGCAGGCACAACGGCCCGTAGCGTGGGTCTTGCTTGCACAGGGCGATGCAGGCGTTGAGCACTTCCATCGGCTTGCCACGATCCAGGGCCTGCAGGATCGGCTTGAGCAGGGTCTTGCGCTGCTCGAGCCGCTCCAGCCGCTGGGCCAGGCCGGAGCGGTTGAACGGTTTGGTCAGGTACGCATCCGGCTCATGCTCCAGGGCACTGAGCACCATCGCCTGGCTGGTCTCGGCGGTCACCATGAGGAAGACACTTTCATGGCTGATCAACTTCTCGACCATCAGGTCCTCAAGCACCTGCTGGCCATTCTTGCGCCCGTCGCCCAGGTGATAGTCCTGCAGGATGAAGTCATAGCGCTTCTGCGAGCACATGCGCAGCGCCACTTCACCGGTGTCGGCGGTGTCCACGTCCTTGACGCCCAGCTCACGCAGCATGGAGCGGATCGAACTGCGGAAATCCGAGAAATCATCGACGATCAGAAAACTTTTTTGGTGGTACGCCAGCATCGAGGATGTCCAGGCAAGTAAGAAAATAACCCAATGGCATAACAACGAAACGCCGTGTCACAGCCCCGAGGCGCGCAGATGATAGCCACCAGCCAGCAACGTTCAAGGGATTTCAGCAACCGCTTGGCCTGGCTGTGTCGTGACACACATTGCGAGCCAAAACGCAGAAGACAACCGGGCTCATCGGGTTATCGGCAGGAGATGGCGTTCCGTTAAGGGGAAGGTGGGGAGAAACCGAGTGCAGAGACCTGGCTGCCCCCCCGTGGCGAGGGAGCTTGCTCCCGCTGGGCCGCGCAGCGGACCTGTTTTTTGGCGGCTGCTACGCAACCGAGCGGGAGCAAGCTCCCTCGCCACGAAAGGTGATATGAGGCTTCCTCCACCAATCAGCGCAGATGGCTCAATTGCGACGTCCCAACAATTTCGACCGAAAACCCACCTTATTCTCCACAGCCACCGCAACAGGCGGTTCAACTTCCTGCCTCGCCGAATGTGTACTCGGACCATTGGGCCTCAATAAGTCCCCTGGGTAATGCTCAAGCCCCAAGCACTGTGAGTCGTCCATATCGAAAGCCTTGACCGCCGCCACGGCCTCCACGCACCAACGACCAAAATAAGCGCCGCCTTCGAAGTTTTCATCGCCATAGGTGTACCAATAGGGATGTCTGTAACTGACGGCCTGAGGATCAGAGCCGGACTTGGCACCCAAGAAAAGGGGACAGATTTATTTGGAAACCTAGGAGACTAACAATTAAACAAATCCGCCACCTTTCCAACAAATAAATCCGCCCCCTTTTCCCAATTCCCTCAAACGCTCACCTCAACAAACTTCGACTAACATTACCGGTCAGAAAAAACTCTTCAAACGCATCTTTTACGACGGAAAAATTCAAGCAGACCAGTTCACCACTCCAATTATTACCTAGAACTTCATATTCATTACCTTTAAGCTCTGAATTAAAATAAGAACGCACAACATAATCCTCACCATCATCTTCACCCAAAGACAAAACACACCTACCATTATCCGAAAAAATTTGCAACAACTGTGGACCCACATCCGGGCCGTCGACAACATTCAAGGTAAGAGAACCGCCCGCCTTCTCAACTTCATCTAAATGAAATTGAACATCTTGCCAAGCAGGCAGTTTCTTATTTCCTCCCTTCGCTTGATCACCGACACCAACCACCCACGATAAAGTATAGTTCTTCATTAATTTAGCTCCTTAACAAAACGCATACCGGGTCTCCAATATAACGTTTTACCCGTAGCAATCTCATTAATCTCAAGAGACTTTAAGCCGGCCTTCTCCGCAGCCGCTGCAATATCTCCTCGGCAATAACCACACACAGCTTGCCCCTCAACTTTTAGAGTCATAGCGCCCCCTTGGGTTTTCCCGTCATCGTAGGCTTGCTGTATGACCCCAATTTCCGCATGTGCAGTTGCCATATTTGCGTTAGACAGAAAAGGGGACAGATTTATTTGGAAGCCTAGGAGCCTAACAATTAAATAAATCCGCTCCTTTACCAACAAATAAATCCGTCCCCTTTTCCCTTAATGAGTCGCTGGCAAGATCCTCATCAATAAAGCCAAGCTCTTGAGCCGTCAGGTCCTCCGACTGGGAAAGCCAACGCTGGTGCTGATCAAGTCGAACAACGATTTCATCCATTCAGGTGCGCTCCTTTGACGCCAGTACGGACGCCCTTCCGTTTACCATGCTCACTCAGGAACGCATCTGTCGAAGGTTCGTTACGTGAACCTCCAAATTGCACTTAACCAACTGATCCAGCGAAGCCGTCCCTCCAACAAACAATGCCGGCTCAAAGCCGTAGACCTCACGCTCGTCAAGTGCACCCAATTTTTCTAGCGCTCGATCAAATAAAAACTCACCTCGACTATCCTCCAGATCATAACGCTCCTTATCAGACATAGCGAAAAATGTCTGAATGGCTAGATCCGGATCTTTATTAGGTACTTTCAGTTTATTCATCAACGCGACGATAGACCCCGTCGGACATGAAACAACAATTTTCTGATTGTATTTCTCGCCCCAAGCATACAGCGTTCCAAAAGCACTCCGAGCAATAACGTGGTAATTATCTATCTGCGAAAATTCAGTACCGGCTAACCACATATCGAGCAGGTGTTTGTAATCGTCTGGGTCCACCGTCCAGAAAAGTCCATTGGCATACCCACACCAACCTTCTTTCTGCCAATAGGTGAGCAACGCGTCCGGTAGTACCCCCCGATATTTCGCAATATGGGAGCCAGGCACCTGCCGATGTGATGTTGCTTCACCCATTACACTAATGAAACACTCAAAATCTTCGTCGCGCACCCTGTGCCCCCTTAGCTCAACACCAAGTTTTATTTACTGACCTGACCACCTTGCTCCTGGTTAGCCACTAAAAATCCACTCTCAGTAAGAGCACACCTTCCGCCAGCCCGCCAGAATTTAAAATAGGGTTCTAAATCAATATCAAACTTAAACAAAGGCCGCCCAATATACCAAGCAAGATAATAGTCCGCAGCCACCCCATAGAGCGCCTCAAACAACGCATAAACCTGCTCGCTCTCAGCAATCCTACTTCCCCTGATTGCATCACCGACCTCATCAAACAACCAGTAATGAGGAATATCTTGCTGAAGCACACTCTCCATATATTGGGCATCAACAAAAAATATTTGAGCATTATGGCAAAGCTCGAAAATTTCCAAATTGCCCAGCACACCACATGCCCTTTCTTGCTCCTTTAACCACTCCCCACCCAACCGTATCAGCTGGCTTTTCTCCACCCTACATTTGGGCAAGAGATAAAGAGAGCTTTCCATCTCTCCAGCGGCCAGAACGCGCCCAGCTCTATCGACCAACTCTTCCGAAAAAGGAAAGTAGCTAAATATACGCTTAAGCTCCTCCGCGCTACTGTGTACCTTCAACAAACCTAGAAAATGAGCCTTATCAAAAAATGCCTTGCCTTCACAGTAGGCACACCATTCCGACAATAAAGAGTTCATGCCTAATTTTTTCCATCCTTTGACAGAGACAGCAATAAGTCTGCGCAGCCATAGCTTTCACTCTTCATCCCAAAAGTCCCCTGGCGGTGCATACTCACTATTTTTCAAGATCGCACACCAACCAAAACTCCTATAAAACATCTCAAGATCAATTATTTCATAAACTCCATTCCCAGCGCCTTTCAGGGTAATCAAACCAGAAGCATGATGTGTGTACTGACCGCCCGCCCCAGCGACAGCTCTCAACTCCAACTCTTTCCGATCCCACTCCAACACCACTCCAGACGATTCAGGAATAGTTTCCGCAAAAAAAACCTCAAACTCTTTGGCTATCTTGCATACACAAGGAATCCGCTCCTGTCGGAGCAGCTCATCCGTAATCAAGTTTTGGGGGAAATCAACTTTCAACATCATTACAAAACTCTCCACAAAAAAAAAGACAGCTTTATTTAAACACCGAACAGTTAAATACCCCCTTTCTCCCATCAAGATTCTGGCAAAACCAAGAGCACGGATTTAAAAACATAAACCCTATCATCAACAGCTGATGATGCCTCATATATTGCTTCTGTCGCTGTCATAAGCGAATCCTCTCCGCCAGCTAAGAACAGCGCCGATACAACACGCGCCTGACTAAACAGCCGAAGGACTTTTACATCTAAGCCCTGCCCCTCATTCAGGCTGTCTTGCAAGTCAAAATACTGCTCATCTAACTGCGCAGCCAAAACATCGAGCCCAGAAACCTGCTCGGCCGTGAGCTTATTACCAAGACATAGTTGCTTAAGAGATTCGACGACAATAGGCACGTCTACTGGACAAGCCTGAAAAGCAAGCTCACAGGCTACCTTTACCGCACTTCGACGCTGTTTTTCATTGGCTACTTTCAGTTTTTTTACAAGGCTTTTCTCAACTTCTTCTAAGCGCATGATCATTACTTAACCTTGGACAGTGGCTAATGACGTTAGCACATTGCCCCCAGCCGCCCCAAATAATCTCTCTACCTCTCGTCAAGACATATCCGCTAGACCAGCCCCAAGATCGGCTTGATCTGTTCATTCATTTCCACAAAAGTTTCATAGGACATGCCTGGGTCATCATTGAGAACCAAATAAACCCCATCCATCAGCCGAACCGCCATAAGACACTTGCCTTGCAGTCGTGCAATGACTTCATCAGGGCCATAGCCAAGAGTACGCTGACAAAAGGCTGCATCCCAGAACTGGGCAGGAAATAGCGTATAAATATTGTTGCGCCCATCAACATCTATAGTTTTATCCTCACGCAACCGATTGTAAGCCAAGTTATCATCATTCAACCCTCCTTGATAATACAGATCATACAAATCATAGGTCACATGAGCCTTATACCCCTTAAACGCCTCAATCACTTTTGGCAAATGCTCATTCACAACAAACTTATAATCAATAGTCTTGTTTGATATTTTAAATACAAAACGCAAGTGCTCGTCATTGGAGGCCCTACCCTCATATATGTATCGATCACCACGATACGCATAGTCCCCCACAAACCGAAGCCCTCTGATGGGAAGCTTAACAGTATAGGTAGCAATCAACCCGTCGCCGCAACTCGGGGCGGCCGGAAGCTCAAGACCTGCGACCCCTAAAGGAGCACCAATCCGAGACATCCTATCCATGATTTCAGCATGCCGCTGATTTATAGATAAAATTCTATCAGGACACGCATAAAACCACAGTTCTATATCTGCTGCACTCATGGGGCTCTGATTATTTGCTTTCTTTAGCTATCATGAGGGCTCGATCAATCATATCGGAAGTAATGTAAGGCACAAATCCGAGCCTGTCGCCTTTCTCAAAATTCCTTTTATATTCGTCTAAACGCCCAGCATCCCCTGCTATTGCTAGAGCCGCCAAATGTCGGATAGGCATCGCACCTTTAGCTTCAGTTGGCAGTTTCCTATAAACCGCCAGCCCTTCGTCAATACTCTGAGAGCGAGCCCAAGAGACAGCGTTCTCAGACAGCCTAATAACATCATCACTAGAAAAACTAGACAGTTTCTCCGGAGCTTCATTTCCAACTATAACCGGAGTATTACCACCGCCATCACCCAATATGATGGAAACAGCCTCCGAAAACTCTTTGGATGAGATTGAGGAAATAAGCGAAACCCGAAAATGGTCCGAGCGCTTACCCACAGATGGGATAATCTGAAGTTGGACTCCTCCGACATCAGTGACACAAAAATAATCACCAACTTCATCCTTGCTACAGATCCAGCCCTGCTCACTCAAGACTGAAACAATATCTTTTTCTTCCATTACTTCGCCCCAGGAAACCCCACAATCTCAAAGGAAAGCCGTTATTTAACACTTCCTGGGAGAAAAGGGGCAGACAAACTTAAGAGCCGAGAAATTAAGTAAACCACTCCCTTTTTTGCGGTTCTTTCTATCAATAAAAACCTAACACTCTAAGATCACACCTACAAGCTCTGCTGCTTCATCAGGAGGCAGCGCCTCCAGAACAGGAGGAAGATCAATCTTCTTTAGCAATTCAGAAATAGCATCCTGATGATATTTTCGGGCTTTTTCCGAGGATCGACCAGCCGAAAGAACAAGAGACAGGACCTCCAGCATTAATTTTTCAACAGGCAAATCAAAGGAGTTTTCAAGCTCACTATAGGCATAGCCTACTTCACTTTCACCTTCAAGCCATGGGTTTTGGTGGCTGAGCTTGGCTCTGCAATAGCTATAATAACCATCCAGAAACCAAGCCCGAATCTCACCATAGGTCAATCTCTCATTCATTATGGGTATCTTCCGCGACGGGCGTAGCATCCTGATCATCCAGAATATTAACGGTAATATTAGGATACTTCGCCTGTATTACTCCCCTTCTATCCACGCTTGTTTGATCCAACAAGCGAGGCTTGGCCAGACTTCATTAGAGGCACCATCATGCGCCCAGTAACTACAAAGCCATCCTCACGAAGACAATAGTAGTTTCCGTTATCTTCGCAAATAGGGAGCCACGACTTTGGAACGCCCTGCGCTCGCGCCTCCTTGACAGCATTCAAAAGCTCTCTTGGACTATCCCTATTCGCCGTCAGTCGCAGCGCGTCCTTGCCATTGAAAATACTATCACTTGCCTCTTTTACAAAAAATTTATAGTCGTCCGAAAACGGTATACCCAACTCCGTCTCATAGACGCTAAGCAGAGCATCGTCTGGAAGCTGTTGGGCAACTGGAAGGCGCATACGAACACTTTTTAATTCGGCGACAACGTCAGCAATTTCAATATTCATAACTCACCCCAAAGAAAAGAGGACATATTTATTTGGAAACCTAGGAGCCTAACAATTAAATAAACCTTCCCCTTTTCCAACAAATAAATCCGTCCCTTTCCCACCGTTTCCACTACAGCAAAGAAGAAAGGCTAACACCGATAAAACAACACCGACTCAAGGCCGGTATCGAGGATAAGTAATGATCAAGAAAACTCTATTTTGCAATCTGACAGAGGGATTGAGCGGCCATCGGAAATAACCAATTGATCACCTTTGATTTGGGCGAGTAATAGACCAAGGCCCATTGCCCCTGCCTCAATATCTTTTCTCCAACCATCAAGATCACCATGATAGGAAATCGCATGAAAAATAGGTCCCGAGGGCGGTGTGACTTTGCACCCGCGATCATTTACCCCTCCGCGAACAGCATTCGGAGGCTCAGAAAAGCAAGTAATGTTATTAAATTGTTTTCGTAATTTATTTTTCCCATCGTCCGAAAAATAAACAACTTGCTGCCCATCCACAACCGTAACACCAGGTACATTTCGAGCGTTCGACTGCTCAATTTTTCCACCCAGAATTTTTTCTAACGCTTCCCGATCACTACTCATCTCACACCTCACTTTGCTGCCGGGGTAATTACAAATTTAAAGTTTGTGACGCCCGCACCGGCAAACACCTTCGAATAATAACTAGCTAGTTCTCGGCTGTTCGTATGATAAATAACACCGCCATCGAAAGCAGAGGAGTATTTCTTCGCCTGATCTACCATTTTCGTCTGTTCAGCTACTGACCACGGCTTCGAGCCAGCCAGGCTTTCTGGGTTCCGAATAGAACTAGCCCAGTCATCGACAAATTTTGCTTCAATAGCTGTGGGTTTCCCGCCGATCACTGCCACTTCATCAGCGACTCCGTTGACACGTTTCCCATCGACAATTGCCGTGTATTTACGTTCAGCAAATGCAGTATCCCCATACATCCCACGCACACCACTTTCGTAACTCTGTGCCTTATCGATGGCCCGGCTACCACTCACAGCAACCGGATTGGTTGTTTCCAGCGCGGTACCTGCCCCTTTTGCACCAACATTGTACTCCCCCGCATTCTCGACAACCTTCCCATTAACAGTCGTCGTGCCAGGGCCATACCCCCCCTCAAGTTTTTTGCTATACGCCCCCTCCACGCTGCTCCACTGCATCGGCTTACCAGCCGCAGCTTCAGCTTTGGCAATGTTGGCCATATCGGCCATTTTTTCAAGCTCTTTGGCCCCCACCTTGATCCCGGTTTTCGCCAGCGCCACGCCGCCCTTGGCCGCCGTGCCCACGCCCGTGGCGATGGTGCCGACTTGCCAGACCAGTTCGCCAATATCCTCGCCCAGTTGCACGGCACGTTCGTCGCCGCCGTGTTCCAGGGCGTCTTCGATACGTGCGATTTTGGCTTTGGCGTCATCGACCATGGCGTTGCCTAATCTCTGGCGCGCCTCGGGATCCTCGATCAAGGCTTTGATACCTTTGATCCCTTCAACCGGATTAAGGAGGAATTGCGCTAGCCCTTCGACGTCGCTCCAACCCGCCTGCGCCAAGCCCTTGCCGATGCCGAATCGGGTCAGTACTTCTTGTTTTTGGTAAATGTACGCCCACTTGGCAACCACCTTAGTTTTGCCCACCAGGTCAGCCTCGCTGTACTCCTTCTCGGCCTGGACCAACTGCTGGGTCGCCAGCCAGTTGTTGTCCACCGCAGCGCCGGCGGCGCTGTTGGCGGTGGCCGGGTCCAGCGAGGAGCTGGTGGCGGCCAGCCCGGTGACGATGCTGACGATCAGGTTACGCTTGGCTTCGCGCTGGGATTCGCTTTCATCGGGGCTGGCTTCGGAGAACAGGCCGGTGAGCAGGCTCGACGCCGCCGCGCCTGCCGCGCCGCTGCCACAGCTCTGGCTGCTAGCGGCGGCGCCCGCGCAGGCGACGATGCCGTGCAGGGCGGCGTGCAACGGCGAGCCTTCGGTGAGCTTGCCGTCCGCCACCAGGTCGCCGATGTAGCCGGCACCCTGCTGTTGCAGGTAATTGACCACCAGCCCCTGGACGAACGCACTGTTGCCGCCACTGATATTGCCGCTGGCCGCGCCCACCAGGGCGGTGGTGATCTGCCGGTAGGTGCCGCCCGCGCCCCACTTGTCGGCAATGCCGCTGGCTTCGGCATTGAGTCGTTGCGCGTTGCCGAGCAGCGCCAAGCGTTCGCTGTCGGTGAGTTGGGCGTTGGGGTCCAGGGCCGCTTTCTGGGCCGCCTCGGCCTGTTTGCGCTTGAGGTCGACTTCCTTGGCCTTGTTGGCGAGCAAGGTGCTGGCTTCGTTGGAGAACGCCCCGACGATCTCGAAACCGGCACGGATTTCGTCTTCGTCGAAGATCGGCTTGAGGGTGTTGCTGGTGTCGCGGTCGCTGGACACGTCGCGGTTGAGGCTGGCGACGGTTTGCTCGCCATTCTTGCCGGTGCGCTTCTGCTGCTCGGCGTCGTTGCTGATGACGATGGTGCCGCCACTGATCCCGCTGCGGGTGACACTGCTGGCATCATCGCTGGCGCTGATGGCGATCGGCATGGTGGCGCTGAGGTCGTTGTCATTCTTCGGCAGGTCGGTGCCAGGGGTCTGCGTGCCGCCGCTGGTGGCGTTGCCCTGCTGATCCTTGCCGACTTCGCGATAGCCGCCACCGACGCTGACGGTGCTGGCGTCGTACTCGGCCTTGTTCTTGATGTCGCGGCTGGTGAGGCTGGCGGTGACCAGGCGATTCTTGCCGTCCTGCACGGCCTTGTCGCTGCTGGCGATGACAGCGCCAACCAGGTCGGTGTTACCCCCCACGCGAATGTCGAACCCATCGTCGCCGGCCTTGATGCCCGATTGCTCGATCACGCTGGCGTAATTGGAGTCGATATCCGTGGCACCGAAGCTGCCGCTGGCACCACTGATAGTACTCATGCCGAAACAGAACGGCGGAATGCACAGGCTGATGCCAACGCCCAGGCTCTTCTCATCGACCACGTAAGTGTTGGTGTCTTGCAGGCTTTCGATGTTCAGGTCGCCGCCGACATCGGCCAAGACCTGTTTGCCGCTGGCCACCGCACCTCTGAGGTTGGTGTCACCGCCCGAGGACAGCAGCAACTGGTTGCCCGCCTGGACATGGGTGTTGGTGTGGGTGAGCCCATCGCCATCCGCCTGGCCGCGACTGCCGGATGCCCCCAGGTCCAGGGTGAAGCCGTTACGAGCACCGAGGGAGAAGCCGATGCCGATGCTCGCGCTGCTGCCTTTGCTGTCGGTCTCCTGCTTGTCGATGTTGCGGGCGGCGAGCAGGTTGATGTCACCGTCCGCCAGCAGGCTGGCGTTGCGTCCGGCCTTGATATCGCTGCCTTGTACGGTGATGTCGCTGGCGGCTCCAGCGCCCGTGGCACGCAGGCGGACGTCGTTGCCGGCGGTCATGGTCGAACCGGCCGCGCTGTCGCTGGTGTAGGTGGTGGTGCTTTCGTTCTTCTTGGTGCCCAGCGACAGGCTGATGTTGATCCCGCCCGCCGCACCCGGGTCCATCGCCACCGCGGTGGCGGCGTTGTTGGCAGCCATGACGGCGGTAGCGGCGGCCAGGGCCTTCATGCGCCCGTCGTCGGTTTTCTCCGACGCCCGTTTCATTTGCTGGGACGTCTGAATCGCGCTGATCACCGGATTGGTCACGGTGAGGGTGAACCCGGTCTGCTTGAACAGGGTTTCACGCTCGCGCTCGCGGGTGTTGCGCGCCTCGACGACGTCGATGGTCTGCGCCGTGACGTCGATGTTGCCTTGTGGCGCCGACACCTGGCTGCCCACCTGGCGATAGCCCTTGCCGGCTTCGATCAGCACATCGCCAGCGGTCGAACCGACGGTGCTGGCCACGGCCGTGTGCTCGGTGGTGAGGTCCTTGACGCTTTGTTGCTGGCTGCCCAGGGTGACGGCGATGCCACCGCCGCTGAACAGGCCGCTTTTCTTCACGGACTTGTCGTGGCGTTCGCTGCTGCTGTCAGTGTCCGCTTCGATGTTGACGTTGTTGTCCGCCACCAGGACAGTCTGGGTCGTGGACACCACGTTGCTGCCCTTGAGGTTGATGTCACGACCGGCCTGCACATAGGTCTGCTCGCCGCTCAGGGTGGAGCCTTCGGCCGAGGTCTGGCTGATCGTGTCACGGGTGGTGGTGGTCTTGCTGGAGAACATCCCGTTGCTGCCTTTGACCTTGTGCGCTTCATCGGCGAACTGGTAGTTCTGGCCGGCGGTCAGGTTGACGTCGCGCTTGGCCTCGGCAAACACCGCGCCTTGCTCACTGGTGACATGGGCGGCGCGGGCGTTGAGGTCCTGGCCCGCGCTCAAGCGCACGTCGCCCTGCCCTTGAACCAGGGAGCCGACTTCGGTCTGGCTGGCGTCCTTGCGCCAGTTGCTGCTGTTCCAGGTCAGCGCTTGCTCGTGGGCTTCGCCGACGGTGGCCAGGTTGATGTTGTTACCCGCCTCCAGCAACGTGCTGCCGCCCTTGCCGGCGTTGACCACCTGGGCCCCGGTGAGGTTGAGATCGTTGCCGGCGCTCACGCCCATCGTGCCCTGGGCACCGCTGACGAACAGCCCGGCCACCCGTGACAGGTTGGTGCGGGTGCCTTGGGCGCTGCTGCTGTCCCGACTGCTGGAGATGACGTTGATGTCCTGCCCGGCCTTGACCGACAAGCTGTCCACGGCACCGATCAGGCCGCCGAGGTTATTGAGGTTCTCCCGCGCGGCGAGCGATACCTTGTCGGCCTGGATGCGTCCGCCGAGGTTCTCGATGTTCTGCGCGGTGATCGCCATGACACTGCGCCCGGCCAGGCTGCCACTGTTGACCAGGTCGCCAGCGATGTTCAGGTTCAACCGCTGCCCGGCGATCAGGGCGCCGGAGCCGTTGAGGTCGCCCTCCTGGACCCGTACGTACACTTGCGGCACCAGCACGTTGCGGGTGTCGCCGTTGGCCAGGGTGACCTGCTTCTGCACCAGCCAGACGATGTCGCTGGTCAACTGGGCCATTTGCGCGGAGGTCAGGGCCACGCCGGGCACCAATTGCCATTGGCTGGCGACGGTCACGGCGTTGTCGATCAGGGCACGGTACTGCGCTTCGTCATTGGCGTAGCCATCGAGGAAACGCCGGCCGGTGAGTTGCGCGATCTGTTCGCGGATCAATTTCTGTTCGTAGAAGCCGTCGCCCAAACGTTGTTGCGTCAGTGCCGGATCGACTTGCAGGCGCTGCAGCATGTAGTCCGACGACAGCCAGGTGCGATAGCTGGCAAAGCGCGGATCGGTTTCGATCAGGTAGCCGCTGGTGGTCTGGGGATTGGTGCTGAACAGGCTGTTGTTCGGCAATGCCAGGGATGGCCCGCCGCTGCGGATCTGCTCGGCCACGCCTTTGTTGTTGAGGGTGGTCTGGGCCGCGACCTGAACGATGGGCGCCACTTGATAGGTCCTGTCGACCGGGGCATTGACCGTGCCGGTGGCGGCTATCTGCTCGCTGACGCCCTGGGTGGCGCGGGCACCGATCTGGGTGCCGGTACCGTTGCCCGCGGCGTTCTGGGCGAACACGGTCGGTTGCAGGGTGATGTCCTGGATCAAGGGGGCCGGCCTGTAGGCCGTGACGGCTGTTCCTTGACGGTCCCGGCCCTTGCGCTGGATGCGATAGAAATTCGTAGCGGTGCCACTGTCGGTGGTGGTGCGCTGGCCGGTCAGTTCGGTGTTGGTCAGGCTGGTAATGTTGGCCTGCAACAACCCACCGGCAATGATGCGGCTCTTGTCGTTGAGCACATCCCCTGCGTTGATCTGCATCGTCCCGCCAGACAGTATCTGTGCCGGAGCCGAGGTGGCGATCTGGGTTTCCTGGACCACGCGGGTGTAGTCGTAGCGGTTCCAGTTGTCTTTGCGACCCTCAGGCGTGTAGAGGTAAAGGACCTCATCGTTACGCAGGGAAATCTGGTCGCCCTGGTAGCGGTTCGGCGAACCGCTGAGCTGGAATTCCTGCAAGGCCGTGCGGCTGACTTCCACCTGTCGGGTGCTGAAGTGTTCGTTGGTGTTGCGCACGCTTTGCACATCGAGCGACAGGTTGCCGAGGGCCTCGATGGTCGCGCTGGCGTTGGTCAACAGTTGGGCCCGGTCCTGGGCCTTGTCGGCGGTGCTCAGCGCACCGCCGATGGCAAGGTCGCCGGCACTGAAGATCATCGCCTGTTCGCGGTTGTCCAGGGTGCCGGTGCCGATGTCCAGCGACTCACGGGCGGCGATGGTCGCGGCGACTTTGTTCTCATCGCGGTTGCTCAGTGCCGAAGTGGCGATCGCCAATCGATCACCGTACAGACGTCCAGTGCCCAGGTTATTCAGCGACAGCGCTTGCACACGTACTTGCTGGCCGTCGATCAGGCCACGGTTGGTCAAGCTGTCGTTGATGGTCAGGCGAACCTGGCCGGCGCTGATCTCGCCGTTGACGGCGTTGTCCAGGGTCTGCGAGCGCACCAGCAGGAGATTGCCTGCCAGCAGTTTTCCGCTGTTGTTGAAAGCTCCCTCGGTGCTCAGGTCAACCTTGTTATTGGCCTGGATCTGGCCACTCAGGTCCAGGCCACTTTGCAGGCTGAACGTCAGGTCGCCCAGGCTCAGCGCGCGGCCGGTGCCCGCGTAATAGGCGGCGTTGAGGGACAACAGGCTGCCGGCGAGCAAGGTCCCGTCGAGGTTGTGCACCGACTGGCGACGCTGCATCGGATCGCGATCGGTGATGGTCAGGCCGGCCCCCGAGGAAATCAGGCCGCCCTGGTTATCCAGCGCCTGGCTGACGCCGATGGAAAGCCCTTGATCGGCGCGCACGGCACCGGCCTGGTTGCCGAAGGTGTTGAGCGCCAGGCTCATGGCGCGGCCTTCGAGGCCCTGGTTGGCACCTTGGGTGGCGCTGTTGTCGAGCACGTCGGCAGTCACGCTCAGTGTGCCCGCGCTACGCACCAGTCCGCCCTGATTGTTGAGTGTCTCACCCAACACCAACTGGACATCGCCGAGGCCCTGCAACTGACCGCCGCGGTTATCCACCCGCGCGCCTTCGACCTGTACGCTCTTCTGGCCGATGATCTGGCCGCCGCTGCCGTTGGTAAGGTCGGTGGCCTTGAGCACCAGCGTGCCCTTGGCACCGAGGAAACCGGCGCTGTTGTTGAAATGGGCGCTGTGGATTTCCACCGCGTCCTGGCCGCTGATGCCTTGGGTGGTGCCGGACTGAAGGTTGTTCAGCGCCTGGCTGCCGGTGTCGATGAACAGCTTGCCCTTGGCCTGGATCAGACCCGCCGCGTTGCGCAACTCACCGCTGCGCAGGTCGAGGGTCGCGCCGGCATTCAGCGTGCCCTGGCTGTTGTCCATCAGTAGGCCGTGGCTGTTCAGGTCCAAGGCCTGGCCACTGATCACCCCGCCCTGGTTGTTCAGACCCTGGGCCGACAGCTCGATATCGCCCAGCGCTTCAACGCGTCCGCCGCTGTTGTTCAATTCATCGGCCGAAACGCTGACCAGCAACCCGGACTTCACCGAACCCAGCACGCCGTTGGTGTTGTTCAACTGCCCGGCGATGATCTCCATGCGCTGGGTGGCGGCGAGCGTGCCGCCGATATTGTTCAAGCGATCGAACGTCGCGTGCAGCTCACCGCCGGCACTCACCGTGCCTTGGGTGTTATCCAGCGCCTCGCCGCTGACCTTAGTCGTACCGCTGGCGGCCAGCGTCCCACCGCCGTTATTGACCTCTTGGTCGGCCGTGACAGTCAACGCACCGTTATCGGTGGCGAGGACTTTGCCGCCCTGGTTGTTCAACGTGCCGACCTTCAAGTTCACCGTACCGGGACTGCTGACTTGCCCGGCCTGATTGTCGAAGCGTTCACGGGCGGTGATCTGCAAGGGTTGTGCGCCGGTCTGCAGAATGCGTCCACGCTGGTTGGACAGGGTCGTGGTGTCGAGCGTGATCTGTTGGCCTTGGGTCAGGCCATCATCGACCACCACCTCGTTGGCCTTGACGCTCAATGTGCCATTACTCGCCAGGGTGCCTTTGCTGCCGGCCAACTGGCTGGCCTGGATGTCCAGGGTGCCTTTGCCGGCGTGCTCGGCCTTGCCCTTACTGTTGTCGAGGCGATTGGCGCCAAGTTTCAGGTTGGTGCCGTTGGAGGCAATCCTCCCACCGCTGTTGTCGAGCGTGGCGACGGCGGTGATCGATGTGTCGGCGGTGCCGGTCTGCACCAGCTCGCCGCCGGCATTGGAAACATCCCGCGCGCTCAACTGCAGGTTGCCTGCGGTGACCTTGGCTGCATCGGTGCGCAGGGTCTTGGCCGCTTTGGCATTCAGCACCTGGGTCGCATCGACTTGACTGCCACTGAGATTGGCATCGCCAGTGCTGGCCGTCAGGGTAACGTTGCGGCCCAGGGTCCGGCTGCTGCTCAAGTCCAGGTCAGCGGCCTCGACGCTGACATCGCCGCCGGCAAGGTTCTGGCCTTGCGCCTTGACCGTGGCGGCCCGTAGCGCGAGGTTGCCGCTGCTGCTCAGCTTGCCGTCCGCCGCGACGCCCGCCGCCAGGCTCGAGGCGGTGGTGCTGCGAAGGGTCTTGGCGGTCAGTGTCGTGTGGTTCTGGCTGGCAACGGTGCCGCTGTTGTCGATGTCGCCGGTGCTGTCGAGCTTCAGGTCGCCCTTGGCGTATAACGTGCCACTGTTGTCAACGCTGGTGGCAGTGATCCGCGTCGCTGTTGCGCTGCTGATCGCGCCCTGGTTTTGCAACTTACCGTCGGCGCTGACGACCACCTCACCCGCCATGGCGCCGATCTGCCCGGCGTTGCGCACACCCACGCCGGACTCCGTGCCCACCAGCATGATCTTCCCGGCATACATGCCGCCGAGCTTGGCAACGTCGATGGCAACGGTGGGCTTTTCTCCCTCGGCGCCTGGCAGTGGCGTGGCCTGGGTGTTGTCGGCATTGACCTGATTACGTCCAGCGGTGACCTTCAAGTCGTTGGCCCATACCCCGGCGTTGACCTGCACCGAGCGGGCAATCAGGTCCGTGTAATCGGTCTCGCGGGCATCCAGGCCTTTGCCTTCGATGTTGATCGCTCCGCCCTGCACGGTGTAGCCCGTGATGCGACCGTTCTCCAACTGCGCCCGGCCCGTGCTGAGGGTGGCCCGGTCGGCGTTGATGAAGCCGCAACCGTTGCAGGTGATACCGGACGGGTTGGCGATTACCACTTCGGCGCGCTGGCCGGCGACTTCGACGTAACCGCGCAATTGGCTGGGATTACTGGAATTGACTTCGTTGAGGATGACCCGCGCGCTGCCATTGCTCAACATCGGGTTGCCTTCGATCCAACCGCCCAGTTTCGTCTGGCTGTTGCCCGTGCCGTTGTTGAGGATCACCCCCCGGCTATCGACGTCGAACTGGTTGTAGGTGTTGCGCGAGACACCGCCGGCGCTGGGGGCCTGGATATTGACCTGCGGCGTGCCGTTGGCGCTTTGTATCACCATGGGTCGTTGGCCGGCCGGAGCGCCTGGGTCGGCGACGATGGTGCCGGCCCAGGTCGGCGCCACGCTCAAGGACACCAGGCCAATCGCTGTCATCAAGGCAAAGCGCAACGCCCCGAGGGTCGCCGTGCAAGCCGTTGCGCCCGTCGTCGGACCGGGGCGGGTCCCCGGCGCCTTGACCTGGCTGGTGACGTTCTCGGCCACGACCATCAGCAGTCCGCGGGCCTTGTTGAAAACGATTCGGTATAGATGCTTGTTCATAGCAATTCCATTTGCGGAGCCAGCCCGCACGACCAGTGGTTGGAGTTACGCTTCGACTGCCAGCGGGTGGGCGGCGAACCAGGCTTGGGCCTGTTCGGGGATGACCCCGATCCCTTGGAATGTCTTGACCCGCAGGCCACGCTCGTCACCTCGGTGATAGAGGGCACGGGCACAGCGATCGATGAAAAGGTGACGTTGCAACAAGCGGCGCAATACCGCCGTGTGGCCAAAGGGAGCGACCCAGTCGTTGAGCCAGAGGCGCTCGCCGCTGTTCCAGTCCTCCTGGGTCAGTTCCAACGGCGACTGACGCAGGTAACGTTGTTCTGCCGCCTCGTCGAGGTTGAGCCAGGACAGGTAGAACACCGGCTTGCCGTGCTCGGAGCCGAGCACGAACTGACGATGCTTGAGCGCCGGCAACAGCAGCGTCGGCAAGGTGTGCAACGGCGCATCGCGATGGGCCTTGGAGTGCATCCACAACCAGGTGGCAGAGCCGAACACCGCGGCTTCGCTCCAGGGTTCGTCGATCAGGCCGGGGGCGATAATGTCTAGCGTCTCGAACTGCATGGGATCACCTCAGAATGACCAGATGACGGTGAACGCGCTGGTCACGTTGGCCGTCTCGAAACCATCGGGCTTCTTCAACGGCGTACCCACCGACCAGTCATAGGACAGGCCCTTGTAACCGCCGCGTATACCCACCACGGCCCCCGCCAGGCGCTGGCCGATCAGGAACTCACTGGCTTGGCCGCTGACTTCGCCATAGTCGATACCGGTGTAGAGCTCCTGGCCGGTCTGCCCCAGGGACAGGCCGATTTCGTTGCGCAGGGTCCAGCCACGGTCCGCGGAAAGAATGTTCTCGCCATCGAAGCCGCGCACGCTGTAGCGCCCGCCGATGGAGAAGCGATCCTGGGGCACCAGCGGCGTACGGTTCCATTGCGCGCGCCAGCCGCCGATGTAGCGCAGACGCTGATCGCCGATCTGGAACGGCACCTGCAATTGGGCATCGGCGGTGATGATCTGCGAACGTGACGTGCCGGCATCAAAATCTTCCTCGGGTGCCCTGAGCGCGTCATGGGCACCGGTGCCGCGACGGTAGGCGACGCCCAGGTCAAGAATCGAGGCGCCAATGAACTCCCGATGGTCCAACCCCAACTGCCAGCCGGCCATGCGCCGTTTCTGGTTGCCAATTTCGGTGTCGTCGATGAAGTTCTCCGACGAACGCGTCCACAGGCTGCCCCAGGCGGTGGTCTTGCGAACTGCGTCGCGGTACAGCAGGCGTGACAGGCGCAACTCGTTGTTGCGACTCTCGCCCCGGTACTGATAGGTCTGATTGGCGCCGGCGACCGACTGTTCGTAGTTGTATTCGCTGCTGGTGAACCCTAACTGCCAGTAGCCGAACGGCAGCGAATAATGCAGCGTGCTGCCATCGGAGCCGCGATGGCCGGACTCGCCACCGCCCAGGTCATGGTTGACGCTGGCGTAGAACAAATCGTTGAGCGACAGCAGGTTGTCCAAGGACAGCGACACGTTGCCCTGGTATTTACCCGTGGTCTTGCTGCCCGAGTTGTCCACCGAGAGGCTCACCCGGGCGGGGAACCGCTGGCTCCAGGCGATCACCACGTCGCTCTCACCGGGCCTGGCGTCGGCGGCACGGGCTGGCGCGATCTTGATATCGGCCTCGGCGGTCGGCACGCGCTTGAAGTTCTCCAGCGCCTGCTCGATGTCGCGCAAATTGAGCAGATCGCCAGGATTGGCCGGCATCGCATTCCAGGCATTGGCGCGGGAGCTGCTGCCCTCCTCGAAACGAATCTCGCGAATGCGCCCTGGTACCAGGGTCAATACCAGCACCCCACTGTTCAAATCCTGGGCTTCGGCGAGTACGCGAGTGGTGACGTAGCCGGCCTCGATGATCGCATTCTGCATGCGCTTCATCGTCAGGTTGATCCCGCCGCCACCAAGGCAACGACCGATGGCGGGATCATCCTTGGGATTGGCGGCACGCAACGCCCACTGGAATTTTTCCGACGCCTCGCCGATCAGGCGGATGTCATTGATGGCAAAGCAGGGACTTTCCTTGGTGGGCAAGCGATCGGCGCCTTCATCCACAGGTACTGCCTGCAGGCGCACGTCGGGCCGGGACTCCAACTGATCGCGCAAAACCCGTTCGCGCTCTTGCTGGCGCAGCAGTTCTTCTTCAGGTCCAGCCGCCTGCGCGGCGCTCCACGCGCCCGTCATCCAGGCCGCCATCAGCAGCAGGGCGAGACGCTTGGCGTTCTGTGTGGATGAACGGTTTCCGTCAACACAACGGCGAGGGCTGCTCGGTTTACGCGTTCGGCAGGGTGCGGCTGGCTGCATGTCACATCCTTGTGGCCTGAATCGAAGACACAGTGGGTCAGTTCCGCTGGACGCGGATTGGCGCTGACATAGATAAAAAGAGGTACTTATTCCACCGATAACGAAGGAAAAGTCCTACAACGTACCGAGACGGTCAGATAGCAGAGGGAGGAGAAAGTTTCGCGGTATCGAAACAGGTTCGATACCGATGGGTAAAAATGGGCGGTCGATCACAGCCTGAGGCCATGAGGCGCTGAGCAAGGCATGAACGGCACGCTCAAGCCGAGCCTGGTCGTTCGGGGGATGGGGATGCAAGCAGGAAAAGTTAGCGGCAATTGCGCTAACCCACTGTTTATAATGGTGTCCCAGGGCAGGTTCGAACTGCCAACCTTCCCCTTAGGAGGGGGATGCTCTATCCAATTGAGCTACTGAGACACGAGTCGACCACGAGAAACGTGGTGCGCGGGACGGCGTGCATGTTAACGACCTACCCTGCATTTGTCATGTCGTCGCTGTTTTTAAAGTGTAGGCAAATGGTACTGCCTGGAAGGCTGACAAGGCCTGGCGGTCGGGCCAGGCCACCATTCATCTGCCCCTGGCTGGATCAGCCTAGTAAATCGGCCATTTGCCACTATCCTGTACAAGACAGGGACGACACGGTTTTTTGTCCATTTCCGTTATCCGCCAGACGGTATGGCACATCGACACGATCCGACGGTCACAAAATGCGGACCTGTTGTTTTTTTCCAACCAGTCCGCATTTTTTGATGAAAGGTGCTGGCATAACGCCTTTACCCGGATCAGAATTTGTCACAGAATTGGCGCCAATGATCTGGCAATTTTGAGGCATGATGCGGGCCTCTTAACAATTCAGGTTGAACATTTGGCAGTGGAGCTTGTCCTATCGACATCCTGCGGCCAATCCCGAGAACCGCTCCCCTGAACTAACCGGTTAAATAAATATGCGCCCAATGAAACAGGCAATTTATTCCAGCCGTACGGCTGACAAGTTCGTCGTGCGTCTGCCAGACGGAATGCGGGAACGCATTGCCGAGGTGGCTCGTAATCATCATCGCAGCATGAACTCCGAAATCATTGCGCGCCTGGAGCAAAGCCTGATTCAGGAAGGTGCACTGGGTGAAGAGCTGAGCATGCGCCTGGACAGCCCGGAGTTGTCTTTGCATGAACGCGAGTTGCTTCAACGCTTCCGACAACTCTCCCACCGCCAGCAGAACGCCCTCGTTTCGCTGATTGCCCATGACGCAGAGATGACCGCAGACGCGACCTGATCACAACCAAAACACTCAAGCCAGCCGCGTGCTGGCTTTTTTTTGCCTGGCGCTTGGCCAAGGCCTGCTGATCAATGGCAGGGCTGCTAAATTGATCAGCCAACACCAGGGCCTGGAGGCCTGTATGGCAGGTCATGCATTCAAGGTTCGAAGAATCGCAGGGTTGGGCGTGGAAATCGTCGAGGCTGATTCGGATCGAACGTTTGCCCGGCATATGCACGAACACTTTGGCATTGGCTTGCTTGTGCGCGGGGCGCAACGCTCAGCCAGTGGCCGAGGCCTGGTAGAGGCGACTGCGGGTGATCTTATATCGGTCAATCCAGCCGAAGTGCATGACGGTGCGCCCATCGGTGACGGAAAGCGTCGCTGGCAGATGCTGTATTTCGACCCATCGCTGATCGCGCAGGCATTCGAGGACATGACCAAGGAGGGGGGCATCTGCGCCAGTGAGTTCGCCTATCCGATGCTGCAAAGCCCGCCTGCCGCCCAATTGTTCCGCACCCTGTATCGAACAATCGCTCAAGCCGAGGCGCCTGGCGATCACCTGAAGAGCGAAGAAACGCTGGCGCTTTTGCTCGAACATTTGCTGGACCGGCCCCTGCCGGTATCGTCTCTGCCGGACGCGGCGGCAAGCCGTGCGAAAGCCATGATCGACGACGATCCACAGTCGTCGATGTCGCTTGCCTTGCTCGCCAGGGAAGCCGATTTAAGTCGCTTTCAGCTCGTACGCGCTTTCACTCGCCTGACCGGATTGACGCCCCACGCCTATCTGCTGCAACGACGCATTCAGCAAGCACGGCACCTGATCGCTGCGGGCATGCCACTGGCCGATGCATCCCTTGCCAGTGGCTTTGCGGACCAGAGCCATATGACCCGATGCTTCGTGCGCAGCTTTGGGTTCTCACCCGGCATGTACGCACGACAAGATCGGTAGCGTCCTGCAATTTCATACAAGATGCCTCTTCTCATGGCAGGCAGGCTGGAGACTTCATCACTCCAAGGACGCGCCACATGAACCTCGAATTTCTTTTCACCTCCCTGATCGTGGTGGCCTCGCCTGGCACCGGCGTGGTCTATACGGTGGCGGCCGGTCTGGCCCAGGGCTGGCGTGCAAGCGTGGTAGCCGCACTCGGTTGTACCCTGGGGGTCGTGCCACACATGCTGGCAGCCATCACAGGCCTCGCGGCACTGTTGCACGCCAGCCCGTTGGCCTTTGAGGTCATCAAGTACCTTGGCGTCGCTTACCTGCTATGGATGGCCTGGAGTACGCTCCAGAGCCATGGAGCGTTGCACATTGATCCGAACAAGACGCCGCGTTCCAATGGCGCGGTGATTTTTTCGGGCGTCTTGCTCAACCTGCTGAATCCAAAACTGTCGATTTTTTTCCTGGCTTTTCTGCCGCAATTTCTTGCGCCAGGAGAAACGAATGCCATGGGGCGCATGCTGCTGTTGAGCTTTGTCTTCATGGCGATCACCTTTGTGATCTTCGCCCTCTACGGGGTGTTCTGTGCATCGATGCGCCAGCATGTTCTGGAGCGTCCGCCGGTGCTGCGGTGGATGCGCCGTCTATTCTCGGCAGCCTTTGTGGTGCTGGCTGTGCGACTGGCGGTGATGCGGTGATGCACCGAGGGTTTTACGTAATAAAAAAACGGCAAACAGGCTGATGCTTGGGAATTTTGATCTAGCGTTCGGGGGGGGCTGCTTATGGTTCCGCCCTGACGGCGGGTCACTTTTGAGAAGCCCGGAAGCCGGCCCAGTCAAAAGTAAGCAAATGCTTTTGCCCCACCACTTAGTGCCCACTGCGCAATGCCTGCGTTCGGCCAGCGTGGTTAACGGGGCGCCGAGATCAACGTCCACCGCGAGGCGGCCTGATAGCCGACCTGGTTCTGGTAGCCGTACTCCGATCCAATTGGGGGGGCGAGCCTGCTCGCGAAGGCGGTGGTTCAGTCACATGGATGTCGGGCTGACTGGCCTCATCGCGAGCAGGCTCGCTCCCACAGTTTTTTGTATCGTGCGCACATGTTGTGATCACCCACAAACCCATGTGGGAGCGAGCTTGCTCGCGATAGCGGTGGTGCCGTTGCATAGCGGCTGGATCTGCCGGTGGCTCTTGATTTCGACGCCCCGGCAATCAAAAGAAGCCCACAAAAAACGGCGCTTCCCATTTTCTGAAGGAAGCGCCGTTTTTTCTAAGTGGACAGTATTACGCCAAACAGGCGGGTTTCTTGTGGCCGATCAGAGCAGGAAAATCGTCGCCAACCCCAGGAAAATGAAGAACCCGCCGCTGTCGGTCACGGCGGTAATCATGACGCTGGCACCCATGGCAGGATCGCGCCCCATGCGGGCCAGGGTCATGGGGATCAAGACCCCCATCAAGGCTGCCAGCAGCAGGTTGAGCGTCATGGCGGCCGTCATGACCACCCCCAGCGACCAGCTGCCATAAAGCAGGTAAGCCACCACGCCAATCACCCCGCCCCAAATCACGCCGTTGATCAGGGAGACCGCCAGTTCCTTGCGCATCAATCGTGAGGTATTGCCGGTGCTGACTTGGTCCAGCGCCATGGCACGGACGATCATGGTGATGGTCTGGTTGCCGGAGTTGCCACCGATACCGGCGACGATGGGCATCAGCGCCGCGAGCGCCACCAGCTTCTCGATGGAGCCTTCGAACAAGCCGATGACCCGGGAAGCGACAAACGCCGTGATCAGGTTGATCGCCAGCCAGGCCCAGCGGTTACGCAGGGACTTCCAGACCGAGGCGAAGATGTCTTCTTCTTCGCGCAGACCGGCCATGTTGAGGACTTCGCTTTCACTTTCCTCACGGATCAAGTCGACCATTTCATCGATGGTCAGACGGCCGATCAGCTTGCCGTTCTTGTCGACCACCGGTGCAGAAATCAAGTCATAACGTTCGAATGCCTGGGCCGCATCGTAGGCGTCTTCGTCCGGGTGAAAGCTCACCGGGTCGCTGGCCATGACCTCGGCCACCTGCTTTTCCGGGTCGTTGACGAGCAAACGCTTGATGGGCAGCACGCCCTTGAGCACGCCGTCGTAGTCGACCACGAACAGCTTGTCGGTATGGCCGGGCAGTTCCTTGAGGCGACGCAGGTAGCGCAAGACCACTTCAAGGCTGACATCCTCGCGGATCGTCACCATCTCGAAGTCCATCAACGCACCGACCTGCTCCTCGTCGTAGGACAACGCCGAGCGCACACGCTCACGCTGCTGGCCGTCGAGGGCTTCCATCAGTTCGTGGACAACGTCCCGTGGCAGTTCGGGCGCAAGGTCGGCGAGTTCGTCGGCGTCCATTTCCTTGGCCGCTGCCAGCAACTCGTGATCATCCATGTCGGCGATCAGGGTTTCGCGAACCGAGTCCGACACTTCGAGCAGGATGTCACCGTCGCGGTCAGCCTTGACCAACTGCCAGACCGTCAGACGCTCTTCCAGGGGCAAGGCTTCAAGGATGTAGGCGACGTCGGCGGAGTGCAGGTCATCGAGCTTGCGTTGCAGCTCGACCAGATTCTGCCGGTGGACCAGGTTCTCGACCCGGTCATGATGCGGGCCTTCCTGGCGATGCGTCAGGTCTTCGACGACCCGCTGACGCTGCAGCAGCTCAACGACTTGAGCGAGACGATCCTGAAGGCTTTCCTGCGTTTTTTTTACTTCTACTTGGGTCATAGGCGAACTCCACTCCCAGCAGTGGAGCACGCCGGAAGGATCAATCAGTTAATTCATGATTGGCAAAACTAGATATTGAGTAACTACTGGGTAAGTCCATGGAGATATTCCAAAGCCCCGGCGGGGCTGACGGGCGCAATCATACACCGCTTGACGCTTTAAAACGCTAAAAAATCATGGCAAGAACAAGCGCTTGCGAGACAAACCTGAACACAGGCTGAACCTGTCCCTTTACGACGACTTATTCAGAAAAGAAAACACACGCCCCGGCAGAAATGCAGCGACTAACCTGTTCTCCTGCACCGTCAAGGAGGACGACCGGATGCCTGTCAGCCACTACCTGTTCCTGCTCGCCAGCCTGCCCTGCCTGCCTTTGTGGGCCGCCGGGCAAACCGTGCATCGCTGCGAAAGTATCGCGGGGCACGTGACATTCACCACCTTGAGCTGCAGCCCGGGAGAAGCCCTGTCGCTGCAGCAGATCCATTCGTACAGCCCAGGTTCAACCGAGCCGACGACCGAAGCGATGCTGCCCGAAGCGGAGCGCTGGCAAACATCCGGCAACACAACCACACGCAAGGAACCGACCGTGGTTGGCCAGCTCCAGGACCGCTGCGGGAACCTCATCGATGCCAGGCAACGCCGCGATGCCATCCTGGGACGACGAATCGTCCCCGGCATGAGCCAACAGGACGTCGAGAGCGCCCTGGGCAAGCCAGACTCCATCAAGATTCGGAATTCGAGCACACGGTATACCTACAAGGCGAAGAAAGGTCGCAGCGCAGAGGTCGTGTTCGACGAGAGGGGATGCGTGAAAGGCAAATCGTAGACAGCAAAAAGCCCGCGTTAAACGCGGGCTTTTTGGTGTTTGGTGCACTCGACAGGATTCGAACCTGTGACCGCTCGGTTCGTAGCCGAGTACTCTATCCAGCTGAGCTACGAGTGCATGTTGTGGTTTTATACCAGATCACAACTGGTTGAAGCCAAGTTATTTGCATTGCTGCAAACGACTCTTAAATGGTGCACTCGACAGGATTCGAACCTGTGACCGCTCGGTTCGTAGCCGAGTACTCTATCCAGCTGAGCTACGAGTGCATTTGTTGCCGCGCATTATAGGTCGTCAAATCCTTTTGTAAAGCGCTTTTTTCAGTAATTTCAATCACTTACTGATCAAGCCAGGTTTTGACGCACTAAACGAATAATGGCGGAGAACGGGGGATTCGAACCCCCGACACCCTTTTGAGGTGTACTCCCTTAGCAGGGGAGCGCCTTCGGCCACTCGGCCAGCTCTCCGCAACACGGGGCGTATATTAACCACCTTCATCCCCGTTTGCAAACATAAAAATCGATAAAAATTAATGGCTTGGTTCGTCGTCCTTCTCTTTCTTGATACGCAGGTAAATTTCCTCCCGGTGTACAGCAACCTCTTTCGGGGCGTTGACGCCGATACGCACTTGGTTTCCTTTGACGCCGAGCACGGTCACGGTGATTTCGCCATCGCCAATAATCAGGCTTTCTGCACACCGACGGGTCAGAATCAGCATACCTTTCTCCTCACGCAATTCACTTAAGGGACAACAGTCTGCAAAAAAAAGGCATTGGACCTACAACCGAAACGGTCGAAGCCTACAAGCCTAGTATTGACCAGCGCGGGCAAAAGAACAGTTTTGGGACGCGCCATTCAGAAAAACAAAGGGCGCGGTCCAGCCGCGCCCTCCAGACAACGCCTTACTCGCCCGGTTGGGCAGCGGCGTCGAGTTCGAAAGCCGTGTGCAGGGCGCGCACGGCCAGTTCCAGGTACTTCTCTTCGATCACCACGGAGACCTTGATTTCCGAGGTAGAGATCATCTGGATGTTGATGCTTTCCTTGGCCAGGGATTCGAACATGCGGCTGGCCACGCCTGCGTGGGAACGCATGCCGACACCAACAATCGAGACCTTGGCGATCCTGGTATCGCCCACCACTTCCCGGGCACCGATCTCGCCAGCGGTCTTTTTCAGGATCGCTTCGGCAGACTGGTAGTCGTTGCGGTGCACGGTGAAGGTGAAGTCAGTGGTGTTATCGTGCGAGACATTCTGCACGATCATGTCGACTTCGATGTTCGCGGCACTGATCGGGCCGAGAATCTTGAACGCCACGCCGGGGGTGTCTGGCACGCCACGGATGGTCAGCTTGGCCTCATCGCGGTTGAAAGCGATGCCGGAAATGATCGGCTGTTCCATGGATTCCTCTTCATCGATAGTAATGAGGGTGCCCGGACCCTCTTTGAAGCTGTGCAGAACGCGCAGCGGAACGTTGTACTTGCCGGCGAATTCAACCGCCCGGATCTGCAACACCTTCGAGCCGAGACTGGCCATTTCCAGCATTTCTTCGAACGTGATCTTGTCCAGGCGCTGGGCCACGGGCACGACCCGCGGGTCGGTGGTGTAGACACCGTCCACATCGGTGTAGATCTGGCATTCGTCAGCCTTGAGAGCCGCTGCCAGCGCCACGCCCGTAGTGTCGGAACCGCCACGGCCGAGAGTGGTGATGTTGCCCTGCTCGTCCACGCCCTGGAAACCGGCAACAACCACGACACGGCCAGCCTTCAGGTCGCCGCGAATCTTCTGATCGTCGATCTGCAGGATACGCGCTTTGTTGTGCGCGCTGTCCGTCAGGATACGCACCTGATTGCCGGTGTAGGACACCGCCGGCACACCACGCTTGATCAGCGCCATGGCCAGCAAGGCGATGGTCACCTGCTCGCCGGTGGAAACGATCACGTCCAGCTCACGGGGAACCGGTTGCTGGTCGCCGCTGATTTGCTTGGCCAGATCGATCAGACGGTTGGTCTCGCCGCTCATTGCCGACAGCACAACCACCAGGTCATCGCCCGCGTCACGGAATTTCTTAACCTTGTCGGCGACTTGTTCGATTCTCTCGACAGTGCCGACCGAGGTGCCTCCAAATTTCTGTACGATCAAAGCCATTTCAAAGCCGCCTCTGCCCATGAAGGGCGCCCAATAAATCACTCAAACAGCGGCTGGGCTCGTCACTAGACCACGAGCCCGCGACGCTGCCTTAAATACCCTGCTCTACGAATGCAACGGTCTGGGCCAGTGCCGCGTCCAGTGCGCCGACGTCGGTACCACCGCCTTGCGCCATGTCCGGACGACCACCGCCCTTGCCGCCCACTGCCGCAGCGGCCTGCTTCATCAAATCACCGGCTTTGAGTTGGCCAGTCAGGTCTTTGGTCACGCCTGCGACGAGAACGACCTTTTCCTCATGGACACTGCCGAGCAGGATCACTGCGCGGCCGAGTTTGTTTTTCAGTTGATCGACCAGCGCCAACAGCGCCTTGCCATCCTGGCCGTCCAGACGCACGGCCAGAACCTTCACGCCCTTGACGTCCACCGCCTGGGCCGACAGATCGTCGCCCGCGGCGCTGGCGGCCTTGGCCTGCAACTGCTCGAGTTGCTTCTCCAGCAGGCGGTTGCGCTCCAGCACAGCCGACAGCTTGTCGATCAGGTTGTCGCGGCTGCCCTTGATCAGGGTGGCCGCTTCCTTGAGTTGTTCTTCGGCCGCGTTGAGGTACGCCAGGGCCGCAGCGCCGGTGACCGCTTCGATCCGACGCACGCCGGAGGCCACGCCACCTTCGCTGATGATTTTCATCAGGCCGATGTCGCCGGTCCGGTTGGCGTGGATGCCACCGCACAGTTCAACGGAGAAGTCGCCCATGCTCAGCACGCGCACGCTGTCGCCGTATTTCTCGCCGAACAACGCCATCGCGCCCTTGCGCTTGGCGGTCTCGATGTCGGTTTCTTCGGTTTCCACCGGGGAGTTCTTGCGAATCTCGGCGTTGACGATCTCTTCCAGGGCCTTGAGTTGCTCAGGCTTGATGGCTTCGAAATGGCTGAAGTCAAAGCGCAGGCGCTGGCTGTCTACCAACGAACCCTTCTGCTGGACATGCTCGCCCAGCACCTGGCGCAACGCAGCGTGCAGCAAGTGCGTGGCGGAGTGGTTCAGCGACGTGGCATGGCGAACCTCGGCGTCGACATGGGCGGCCACCGGAGCGGCGATCATCAGGCTGCCCGACGCCAGCACGCCGTGGTGCAGGAACGCACCGCCGGTCTTGGTGGTATCACGCACGTCGAAACGCGAGCTGCCCGCCTGCAGGTAACCGCTGTCGCCGATCTGACCGCCGGACTCGGCGTAGAACGGGGTCTTGTCCAGCACGATCACGCCTTCCTGGCCTTCGCTCAGGATATCGACCGACTGTCCATCCTTATAGATGGCAACGATCTTGGCCGAGCCGGAGGTGCCGGCATAACCGGTGAACTCGGTGGCCACGTCAACCTTGACCAGGCTGTTGTAGTCCATGCCGAAGGAACTGGCGGAGCGCGCACGCACCCGCTGGGCTTCCATCTCGCGCTCGAAACCTTCCTCGTCGAGGGTCAGGTTGCGTTCGCGGGCGATGTCACCGGTCAGGTCCATCGGGAAGCCGTAGGTGTCGTACAACTTGAACACCACGTCGCCCGGGACGACGTTGCCCTTGAGTTCGGCCAGGTCCTGCTCGAGGATCTTCAGGCCTTGCTCCAGGGTCTTGGCGAATTGCTCTTCTTCAGCCTTGAGCACGCGTTCGATATGCGCCTGCTGGGACTTGAGTTCCGGGAAGGCGTCGCCCATCTCGGCCGCCAATGCCGCGACGATCTGATAGAAGAAGCTGCCCTTGGCGCCCAGCTTGTTACCGTGACGGCAGGCGCGACGGATGATCCGGCGCAGCACATAGCCGCGACCTTCGTTGGAAGGCAGCACACCGTCGGCAATCAGGAAGCCGCAGGACCGGATGTGGTCGGCGACCACTTTCAGCGAAGCCTGGTTGTCGTTGGTGCAACCGATGGCCTTGGCCGACGCGCTCAGCAGGCTCTGGAACAGGTCGATTTCGTAGTTGGAATGAACGTGCTGCAGCACCGCACTGATCCGCTCCAGGCCCATGCCGGTGTCCACCGACGGCGCTGGCAGCGGATGCAACACGCCATCGGCGGTGCGGTTGAACTGCATGAACACGTTGTTCCAGATCTCGATGTAGCGGTCGCCGTCTTCTTCCGGCGAACCGGGTGGGCCGCCCCAGATGTCCGCGCCGTGATCGTAGAAGATCTCGGTGCAAGGGCCGCATGGGCCGGTGTCGCCCATGGTCCAGAAGTTATCGGAGGCGTAAGGCGCGCCTTTGTTGTCGCCAATACGCACCATGCGCTCTGCCGGGACACCGACCTCTTTGGTCCAGATGTCATAGGCTTCGTCGTCGGTGGCATAGACCGTGACCCAAAGCTTTTCCTTGGGCAGGTTCAGCCACTTGTCGGACGTCAGGAAGGTCCAGGCGAAGGTGATGGCGTCACGCTTGAAATAGTCACCGAAGCTGAAGTTACCCAGCATTTCGAAGAAGGTGTGGTGACGTGCGGTATAACCGACGTTTTCCAGGTCGTTGTGCTTGCCGCCGGCGCGCACGCACTTCTGGCTGCTTACCGCACGGGTGTAGGCACGTTTTTCCTGGCCCAGGAAGCAGTCCTTGAACTGGTTCATCCCCGCGTTGGTAAACAGCAGGGTCGGGTCGTTGCCCGGAATCAAAGAGCTGGAGGCTACTCGGGTGTGGCCTTGCTCTTCGAAGAAGCGAAGGAAGGCTTCACGGATTTCTGCGCTTTTCATTAGGTTCTTCCACGGAGGCTGCGGCCAAAGGCCTGTGCAAAACGTCAACAGACGAAGCAACGGCAAAGGGCCGCATTATATCGGCCCTGCGCGTGGGGTACAGCGTGTTTATACGATAGAAACTGTCAATTGCCCCGGTTAGCGGGTCATTGGCGGGAAAATTCGACGAAAGTGGCGATCACCTGGTCGATTTGCGTCGCGCTCACATCCATGTGCGTCACCATTC
Organism: Pseudomonas sp. FSO-7; assembly: GCF_059579345.1. Taxonomy (NCBI): domain Bacteria; kingdom Pseudomonadati; phylum Pseudomonadota; class Gammaproteobacteria; order Pseudomonadales; family Pseudomonadaceae; genus Pseudomonas; species Pseudomonas sp. FSO-7. The sequence continues at coordinate 5,023,435 of NZ_CM184193.1, forward strand.
GCAGGCGTGGCGCCGCGCTGAGCTTGACGCCCCGTTCATCGGCAAACGCCTTGATCGCCTCGGCTCGCTCGCCCATCTGCACGTAGACCATGTTGGTTTGCACCGGCTCGACCTCGTAACCCGCCGCACGCAAGCCCTCGGCAAGCCGCAGGGCATTGGCATGGTCATCGGCCAGGCGCTGGACCTGATGTTCCAGGGCATACAGCCCCGCCGCCGCAAGAATGCCGGCCTGGCGCATCCCACCACCGACCATCTTGCGCAGCCGGCGGGCCTTGCCGATCAGCTCGACGCTGCCGCACAGGACCGAGCCCACCGGAGCGCCAAGGCCTTTGGACAGGCACACCGACACCGAATCGAAATGTTGGGTGATTTGCCGGGGATCGACGTTCAGCTTGACCGCAGCGTTGTACAACCGCGCCCCGTCCAGGTGCAGGGCCAGGCCATGTTCCTGGGTGAAGCGCCGGGCCCGGGCCAAGTATTCCAGAGGCAGCACCTTGCCCTGCATGGTGTTTTCCAGGGCCAGCAGGCGGGTGCGGGCAAAGTGGAAGTCATCGGGCTTGATCGCCGCGGCGACATGCGCCAGGTCCAGGGAGCCGTCCGCCTGCACCTCGAGGGGCTGAGGCTGGATCGAACCGAGCACCGCCGCACCGCCGCCCTCGTATTTATAGGTGTGGGCCTGCTGGCCGACGATGTACTCATCGCCTCGCTCGCAGTGGGCCATCAGCCCCAACAGGTTGCTCATGGTGCCCGTGGGCACGAACAGCGCTGCGGCAAAGCCCAGGCGCGCGGCCAGTTCGGCTTCGAGGCGATTGACGGTCGGGTCTTCCCCATACACATCGTCGCCGGTCGGCGCACTGGCCATGGCGTCCAGCATGCCGGCGGTAGGTTGGGTGACCGTGTCGCTGCGAAGATCGATAACACTCATGAATCTGGCCTCGGGTGCTGGTGGGGGAATTCCCTTTCGAAGGGCAATTACTGCGGGCATGGCGCGGAATAATCAAGCCCGGTCGCAGGAAAACACCACCTGTACCTGAAGATTAATCAAAACACCTGTGGGAGCGAGCTTGCTCGCGATGGCGGTGTTTCAGCCAGTATTGAAAGTGACTGACACTCCGCTATCGCGAGCAGGCTCGCTCCCACAGGGGGTTATGTGTTAAAAATCCTCCGCCGCCACAAACCATGGCGGCAAAAACGTTCTCAGGGCGGGGTGTAACTCCCCACCGGCGGTAATTGCACGCAACGTGCATAGCCCGCGAGCGCTTGGCGGTACACCGCTTTCTGGGGTGTAGCGGCAAGGTCAGCAGACCCGGTGTGATCCCGGGGCCGACGGTCATAGTCCGGATGAAGAGAGAACGGGATTGGCACCCAAGGGCCGACTGCGACTGTCCGTACGCGGCGTACCCTCGAATCCCCTTCGATTCATGACGCCCTGTTTTTCACACAAACAGGAACCAGAACATGCAACCCATCGCAATCGACAGCAAAAGCAAAAGTCATCCGGGCGAGCGCGTCGCGTTCATCCAGGCCTGCTGGCACAAGGAAATCGTCGACCAGAGCCGTAAAGGCTTCGTCGCTGAAATGATCAACCAGGGTTATCAGGAAAGCGACATCGACTTCTTCGAAGTCGGCGGCGCCTTCGAGATTCCGCTGCACGCCAAGCTGCTGGCCAAGTCAGGCCGCTACGCCGGCATCGTCGCCGCCGGCCTGGTGGTGGACGGGGGCATCTACCGTCACGAGTTCGTCGCTCAATCGGTGATCAGCGGCCTGATGCAGGTGCAGTTGGAAACCGAAGTGCCGGTGTTCTCGGTCGTACTCACGCCGCACCACTTTCATGCTGGGGAAGAACATCAGAAGTTTTTCTTCGAGCATTTCGTGCACAAGGGCCAGGAAGCGGCGAAGACCTGCGCCGATACCCTGCACAAGACCCGGGCATTGCGGCGCAGTGAACAGCGGGCGGTAGCGGTCTAAGGCTGGACACAGGTCCAAATGTGGGAGCGAGCCTGCTCGCGATGACGGAGTATCAGTCGCTATAGATGTCGGCTGATATACCGCTATCGCGAGCAGGCTCGCTCCCACAGGGGTCTTGGGTCAGTTTGAAACTGAGTCAGGCCAGGTTCTCGTCCGTCGCCGGCACAATCAGGATCCCGGCCCGCAAGCCATTCTTCACCTTGGGGTTCGGGAAGATGATCCGGGCGCCCTCCTCTTCGATCACCCAGCGGGTCTGGGCGATGTCCTCGGCCAGCACATAACCTTTTTCAAGCACGGAGAAGTTCTCGATGTCCGCCGGCAGGTTCAGGCGGAAGCTGTCGCTGTGCTTGATGATTTCCCGGGCCACGCTGAACAGCTGGAGGCCGTCGAGCCCTTCATCCTGCTCCGGCTCGTTGCCTTCGATGATCTGTTGCAGACGGGTTTCCAACAGGCTGACATTGACCCCGTCGTTCTGCCCGAATGGCCGGGCCTTGCCCAGTTCCAGGGTGAAGGACTCGGCGCCGAGCTGATCGTAGGTGTAGGCACTGAACACGATGGACGGTTTGTTCTGCAGCAGCACCGCCTCCATGCCCGCGGCACGCAGGCGCGCCAGCTCACGGCGTGAATGCTGGCGACCTTCTTTCCATGGATAGAGGGCGAACTGCTCGATTTTCGAGCCGCGGATGGCGGTGTGCAGGTCGTAGTGCAAGCGGCTGCGTTCCGGCCGACTGAAGAAACTGGCGGCCAGCCGCTCCAGCTCGCAGGCCCGCAGTGCTTCAGGACCGCCGCTCAGTTCATGGCGGCCATTGAACAGCCGGTTGACGTCCTGTTCGACGAAACGCTCCCCGCGCCGAATGGCCTCGGGGTTGCCGAACAGAAACAGAATACGTGCCCGCGGTTTCAGGTCGCCACGGGCAATGTCGTGCAGCAGGCGGTCGAGCAATTCGATCGGTGCGGTTTCGTTGCCGTGGATACCGGCCGACAGCAGCAGGTCCAGGCCATTATCCCGGGCTTCGGGCGGCTTGACCTCCAGCGCGCCCTCGCTCAACCAGCGCATCCGTACGCCTTCGACAGTCAGTTGAGTCTTCTCCGCCGGTTCACGGCCGGCGAGGGTCAGTTCAAGCAGTTTGCCGAGGGCGAGCATAGCGCGGTTTCCTTAATGGTCGTGGCCGCAATCCGGGCCATGGACATGGTCATCGTCGCCGACGTCCGCCGGTTCCATTTCCAGTTGCAGGCTGACCAGGTTGGTCGCCAATGGACGCAACAACAGGTTGGCGTATTCCTCGTCCCCTTCCTCGACATCGACGCCGATCAGCAGCTGACCGCGGCCGTCCTGCTGGATCCACAACTCCTTGCCTTGCCACATCACCGCGACGCGGGTGCAGGAGGTTTCCAGTTGGGTGCCGTCGGTGTCTTCAAGGATCAGCTGCAGGGTATCGCTCATGTCTTTACGTTCTCGTCTGGGGATAAGGCAACGCGCCCTGCTTTGACTGTAGTCAGGTCGCGCGCGCTTTCAATTGATCTGGAAAGGATAAACCGCGCCAAGTTTAAGGATTTGTGTCAGTTCATCCAGTGCCGCACGGCATTCGAGCAGCAACTGCGGGTCTGCCAGGTCATTTTCGGTCATGCGGTCGCGGTAGTGGCGCTCGACCCATTGGGTCAGCGAATCGTACAGCGGCGCGGTCATGATAACCCCTGGGTTGACGGCCGCCAGCTCGGTTTCATTGAGGGCCACGCGCAACCTCAGGCAAGCCGGGCCGCCACCGTTCTGCATGCTTTGCTTGAGGTCGAAGACCTTCACTTCGCGAATGACCCCGCCAGCGCCCGTCAGGCCTTGCAGGTATTGCCAGACGCGTTCGTTGCTGCGGCATTCCTCCGGCACGATCAAGAGCATGGAGCCGTCGGGACGCGACAGCAACTGGCTATTGAACAGGTAGGAACGTACCGCATCATCGACGGTGACCGCCGAACGCGGTACGCACACCGATTGAAATTTCCCACCGACCTTGGCGAGTTTGTTGCTCAGTTCGGCCAGCATCCTGTCGGTCTCGAGGAACGCATCCTCGTGATAGAACAGCACTTCGCCATTGCCCACCGCAATCACATCGTTGTGGAACACACCCTGGTCGATCACCGACGGATTCTGCTGGGCGTACACCACGCCGTCCTCCCTCAGCCCATGCAGGCGGGCAACGGCCTGGGAGGCTTCCAGGGTCTGGCGCGCCGGGTATTTCTGCGGTGCGGGATAACGGGTATCGAAGGCGCTGCGGCCGAAGACGAAGAACTCAACGCCGGCCTCACCGTAGGCACGGCAGAAACGGGTGTGGTTGGCCGCGCCTTCGTCGCCGAACTGCGCCACCGCCGGCAACGCAGCGTGATGGGCGAAGTGTTGCTGATTGGCAAACATCGCCCCCAGCACGCGACTGGTGGTCGGATGCTCGATGCTGCGGTGGTACTTGCAATTCAGGTTGGCGGCGGTGAAATGCACGCGACCATCGGCGGTATCAGCGCTCGGGCTGACCGTGGCGGCGTTGGCCACCCACATGCTGGAGGCCGAGCAACTGGCAACCAGCAACGGCATCGCTTCTTTCGCGGCTTGCTGGATGACCTGGGCATCGCTGCCGGCAAAGCCCAAGCGGCGCAGGGCGGCCACGTCCGGGCGCTCCTGTGGCGCCAGTACACCTTGCTGGAAACCCATGTCCATCAGCGCTTTCATTTTCGCCAGGCCCTGCAACGCCGCTTCCTTGGGGTTGGAGGACTGCTGGCTGTTGCTCTGGGACGCGACGTTGCCGTACGAGAGCCCGCCGTAGTTATGGGTCGGCCCCACTAGACCGTCAAAGTTGACTTCATAGGATTTCATCAGCGAGGCTCCACGAGAATCTGTTTTTTATAGGCATCAAGTAACAGCCGCAGTGCGGCTATCGCGAGCAAGCTCGCTCCCACAAAGGATTGCGCAAAACCCTGTGGGAGCGAGCTTGCTCGCGATCGGGGTTCACATCATTCTCACGCCGGGAGTGAGGGCAGCCGGCATGACAAGGCTCGGGGTTTCCAGGGAAGCCACCGGGTACGCGCAATAATCCGCCGCGTAATAGGCGCTGGCGCGGTGGTTGCCCGAGGCGCCAACACCGCCGAACGGCGCGCTGCTGGCAGCGCCGGTCAGCTGTTTGTTCCAGTTGACGATACCGGCGCGGCTCTGCAGCCAGAACTGCTGGTAACGCTCCTGGGAATCGGACAGCAACCCGGCGGCCAGGCCATATTGCGTATTGTTGGCCTCGGTGATGGCCGCTGCGAAATCCTTGTAGCGGATCACTTGCAGCAACGGCCCGAACAACTCCTCATCAGGACGCTCGGCCACTGCCGTCACGTCCAGGATACCCGGCGTCAGCAATGCCGCCTGGGCCTGCGGCTGAGTCATGGCCAACAGCGGCACGGCGCCTTTGCCCAGCAAATGGTTTTGCGCATCCATCAGCGCTTTTGCCGCGCCCAGGGAAATCACCGAGCCCATGAATGGCGCCGGTTGCTGATCAAAGGCACCGACATCAAGAGTCGAGCTGACCGCCACCAGGCGCGCCAGCAAGGCATCGCCCCAGGCGCCTTCCGGCACCAGCAGGCGGCGCGCACAGGTGCAGCGCTGCCCGGCGGAAATGAAGGCGGACTGGATAATGGTGTAGACCGCCGCATCGACGTCCGCCACCTCATCCACCACCAGTGGGTTGTTACCGCCCATTTCCAGCGCGAGGATCTTGTCCGGGCGCCCGGAAAATTGTTGGTGCAACAGATTGCCGGTACGGCTGGAGCCGGTGAAGAACAGCCCGTCGATACCCGGGTTCGCCGCCAGGGCGATACCGGTTTCCCGCGCGCCTTGCAGCAGGTTCAGCACACCCGCCGGCAGGCCGGCTTCGACCCAGCACTTGACCGTCAGCTCGGCGACTTTCGGCGTCAGCTCGCTCGGCTTGAACAACACGCTGTTGCCGGCCAGCAGCGCTGGCACGATGTGGCCGTTGGGCAAGTGGCCGGGGAAGTTGTAGGGGCCGAACACCGCCACCACGCCATGGGGCTTATGGCGCAGCACGGCGGTGGCGTCGCCCAGGGGGCCGCTCTTCTCCCCGGTCCGCTCGCGGTAGCTCTGCACCGAAATAGCAACTTTGTTGACCATGCTGGTCACTTCGGTCGCCGCTTCCCACAACGGCTTGCCGGTTTCTTCACCGATGCACTGGGCCAGTTCGTCGGCGTGGCTTTTCAGGGACGCGGCAAAGGCCTCCAGCACCTGGATGCGCTCAGCCAGCGAGCGCCGTGCCCAGTCCGGGAACGCCTGGCGCGCAGCCTGCACCGCCGACTCCACTTGCGCCGCCGTGGCGCCGTTGCCCGACCACAACACCTGCTGGGTCACCGGGTTCAACGATTCAAAGAGGTCGCCCTGGCCTTCCAGCCAGCTACCTGCGATGTACAACGACTTCATCATTTCGACTCCCGTGCAGCGGACAACGCAACGGCACGCACCTGATCGCCGGCGTTGAGTTGAAGACGTTTGGCGGTCAGCGGATCGACCACCAGCGTGCCAGCGGCGAAGCGCGCCGGTGCGGCGGTGATGCGGCAGTCTTCGCGCTTGCGGTTATGGATGAGGAACGGCGTGGCGTCATCGCCCGGCGTGCCGATGGCCAGCACCAGCGCCTGGCTGTCGCGAATCGCGCGGATCTTGCCGGTTTCGCATTCCACCGCCGGGCCGGCGTCGAAGATGTCGACGTAACCCTGGTAGCTGAAACCTTCGCTCTTGAGCATCGACAATGCCGGTTCCGTATCCGGATGAACCTGGCCAATCACGGCCCGGGCATCTTCGGACAAGAAACAGGTGTACAGCGGGAACTTGGGCATCAGCTCGGCGATGAACGCCTTGTTGCCCACGCCGGTCAGGTAATCGGCCTGGCTGAATTCCATCTTGAAGAAATGCCGGCCCAGGCTTTCCCAGAACGGCGAACGCCCGCTGTCGTCGGACATGCCGCGCATCTCGGCGATGATCTTGTTGCCGAACAACTGTGGGAACTCGGCGATGAACAACAACCGCGCCTTGGCCAGCATCCGACCATTGAGGCCACTGCGGAAGTCGGCATGGAGGAACAACGAGCACAGCTCGGAATTGCCGGTCAGGTCGTTGGCCAGGAACAGGGTCGGGATTTCCCGATAGATGTTCAATTCCTGGGAGGCACTGACCGTCAGGCCGACCCGGAAGTTGTACCAGGGCTCACGCAGCCCCACGGCACCGGCGATGGCGGAAATGCCCACCACGCGACCGTCATCGTCTTCGAGCACGAACAGGTAGTCCGCGTCACCGCGCCCGGCTTCGCCGCGAAAGGTCTTCTCGGCCCAACCGACCCGATGGGCCAGGCGCTCTTCATTGGCCGGCAAGGTGGTCAGGCCGGTGCCGGTGCTGCGGGCCAGGGCGGTCAGAGCGGGTAAATCGCTGCTGCGTACGGGACGAACGATCATGCTATCTCCTCAAACGGGTCGCTTGCGCCACCCGCGAAACTCAGCGGTAAGGCGTTAAACAGCTACCAGACGCACGCTGGCGCCTTCGCCAACGCCCAAGGCTTCGGCCGCTTCCATGTCCAGGGTCACAGGCTTGCCCGGCGCGTAGTCGAGTTCGAGCAGCACGGCGCGGTAGTCCTGCAATTGGGCATTGGCCACCAGGTATTGGCGACCGACGCCCTTGACCGGTTCGCCGATCTTGACCGGCACCACGCGGCTCTGGGCGATCGAGCGGATGCCTGAGACGCGGGCATGCAGGGTCGGGCCACCGTCGAAGATGTCGATGTAGTGATCGGTCTCGAAACCCTCGCGCATCAGGATGTCGAAGGTGATCTGCGCCCGCGGATGGACCTGGCCCATGGCTTCCTGGGCGGCGTCCGGCAACAGCGGCACGTAGATCGGGTAATGGGGCATCAGCTCGGCGAGGAAGGTACGGCTTTTCAGCCCGCACAAGCGCTCGGCGGCGGCGTAGTTGAGGTCGAAGAAGTTGCGACCGATGGCGTCCCAGAACGGCGAGTCGCCATTCTCATCGCTGTAGCCGACGATCTCGGTCACCACCGAATCGGCGAACCGCTCCGGATGGCTGGCAACGAACAACAGCCGCCCGCGCGAGTTGAGTTCCGACCATGGCGAGCCCACCAGCTCCGGCACCACGTAGAAACTGGTCAACAAGCTATTACCGGTCAGGTCGTGGCATTGGGAAAGCACGTGGATCTTGTTGTGGATCTTCAGCTCACGGGAGGCGTGAACGAAAGTCTCGTTGCGAAAGCTGTAGAATGGTTCGGAATAACCGGCCGACGCGACGATGGCCGAACAGCCCGCCAGCTTGCCGGTCGCGGTGTCTTCGAGGACGAAGAAATAGCTCTCTTCACCGTTGAAGCTGACTTCGGCGGCAAACGAGGCTTCGCTTGCGGCGATCTTGTCGCTCAGGCGTTCCACGTCATCCGGCAAGGAAGTGACACCGATCGGACTGTCCGCAGCCAGACGCTGTACCTCGCCCAGATCAGCCATTTGCGCGGGGCGCATCACCAGCATGGTGTCACTCCTTAACTTGAAATAAAGGGTTCGACCGTTGGGTCGACACACAGAAAAAAAACTAAACGAACACCCTGGCCCGCATTGCATCTGCGGCGGTCTTCGATTTTTCAGCCGCTGCAAGACTCCTGTGGGAGCGAGCTTGCTCGCGATAGCGGTGTGTCAGTCAACATTGATGTTGGCTCATCCGACGCCATCGCGAGCAAGCTCGCTCCCACAAGGGGTCCGGCTTCAGCCTTAGGCTTGCGTCAGCTTCGCCGCGGCCCGCTCGAAGCGGTCCAGACCGGCGTCGATATCGGCGTCTTCCACCACCAGGCTCGGGGCGAAGCGAATCACGTCCGGGCCGGCTTGCAGGATCATCAGGCCTTCCTGTTCGGCGGCGTTGAAGATGTCTTTGGCCTTGCCTTTCCAAGCGTCGTTCAGCACGCAACCAATCAGCAGGCCCAGGCCACGCACCTGGGTGAACAGGCCGTACTTCTCGCCGATCTGCTCCAGGCGCGCCTTGAACTTGTCGTGCTTGGTTTTGACACCACCGAGCACCTCAGGCGTATTGACCACGTCGATCACCGCTTCAGCCACCGCACAAGCCAGCGGGTTACCACCGTAAGTGGTGCCGTGGGTGCCGACGACCAGGTGCTTGGCCAGCGCTTCGGTGGTGAGCATCGCGGCAATCGGGAAACCACCGCCCAGGCTCTTGGCGCTGGTGAGGATGTCCGGGACCACGCCGTAGTGCATGTAGGCGAACAGATGACCGCTGCGGCCCATGCCGGTCTGCACTTCGTCGAATACCAACAGCGCGTCGTGGGCATCGCACAGGTCGCGGGCGCCTTGCAGGTAAGCCTGCTCGGCTGGCAGCACACCGCCCTCGCCCTGGATCGGCTCCAGCACCACGGCGCAAGTCTTGTCCGAAATGGCCGCTTTCAAAGCCGCCAGGTCGTTATAAGGAACGTGGGTGATGCCGGTAATTTTAGGCCCGAAGCCGTCGGAATACTTCGACTGCCCGCCGACGTTGACGGTGAACAGGGTGCGACCGTGGAAGCTATTGAGCGCGGCGATGATTTCGTATTTTTCGCTGCCGAAACGATCGAACGCAACGCGACGGGCCAGCTTGAAGGCGGCCTCGTTGGCTTCGGCGCCGGAGTTGCAGAAGAACGCGCGCTCGGCAAAGGTCGCGTTGACCAGTTTGTGGGCCAGGCGCAGGGCCGGTTCGTTGGTGAAGACGTTGGACACGTGCCACAGCTTGTTGGCCTGCTCGGTCAGTGCACCGACCAGCGCCGGGTGGGCATGGCCCAGTACGTTGACTGCGATACCGCCAGCAAAGTCGATCAGCTCACGACCGGATTGGTCCCATACGCGGGAACCGGCGCCACGTACCGGTATGAAGGCAGCAGGTGCATAGTTGGGAACCATAACCTGGTCGAAATCGGCGCGTTGTACCGCGGCTTGCTCAACGGACATCGGAGTCTCCTGATGAGGAACACCCGCCTGGAACTGGCGGGCTTGGTAAGGATTGTAAGGACAGTTTTCAGCCCGGCCTTGCCGCCAAGCGACAACTTCTTATAGCGCCAACCCACGTTTTGCGCGGGTTTACGGCAATGCGACAAATAGCGTCGCAAAGGCGCAGTTTAAACGTTGTCGCAGGATTTGAGGTGCCTGCCTCCACATTTCCGCTGCCATATACAAAACACCTGTGGGAGCGAGCTTGCTCGCGATAGCAGTGGGTCAGCTGCAAATAGGTGATTGATACACCGCTATCGCGAGCAAGCTCGCTCCCACAGTTTTTTGTGCTGACCGCCCTATCCGCAGTCTTGCCGCTTAGCCCCGTTCGGACGGCACCGAGGACAATTCGAACGGGCTGCTGCTGCGTCGCTGGTTGCGGTCTTCCCGTGGCGTGGCGCCGAAGAAGTTGCGGTAGGCACTGGAGAAGTGCGGCCCCGAGGAGAAACCGCAGGACAGGCCGATCTGGATGATGGATTTGCTGGTTTGCATCAGCATCTGCCGGGCCTTGTTCAGGCGCAGTTCAAGGTAGTACTGGCTGGGCACACGGTTGAGGTATTGCTTGAAGATGCGCTCCAATTGCCGGCGGGACACGCACACATGCTGGGCGATTTCGTCGGTGGTCAGCGGCTCTTCAATATTGGCTTCCATCAGCAGCACCGCCTGGGTGAGCTTTGGATGGCTGGAGCCGAGGCGGTTCTGCAGCGGGATACGCTGGCGCTCGCCGCCCTCGCGAATGCGCTCGACCACCAACTCTTCCGAGACCGCGCCGGCCAGTTCCGCGCCGTGATCCCGGGCCAGCACCGCCAGCAACAGGTCCAGCACCGACATGCCACCGCAAGCGCTCAGGCGATCGCGATCCCAGTCGAACAGATGACTGGTGGCGATGACCTTGGGGAAGCGTTCGGAGAAGTCATCCTGCCAGCGCCAGTGCACGGCGGCACGGTAGCCGTCGAGCAAACCCAGTTGAGCCAGGGGATAGACACCGGCCGACAAACCGCCGATCACACAACCGGCACGCACCAGTTGCTTGAGGGCGCTGCTCAGAGGCGAGGCCAGGGCGGTCGGTGGCTCGTCGGCCAGCAGGAACAGCTTCTGGAAACCCTCGAGCTTGCCGGCCCAAGGTTCGCCCGGCAGTTGCCAGGCGCCATCGGCCGGGGGTTCGGCCTGCAAGAACGACAGCTCGTAGACCACATCCGGATGCACTCGCTGAGCGACACGCAAGGCCTCCTCGGCCAGCGCCAGCGTCAACGCTTTAGTGCTGGGCCAAATCAGGAAACCTATTCGATGGGCAGTCATGGCGGGCGATCCGAAGCGAAAACAGTGTTAAAGCCAAAAGCGGCTGCAACCAAATTAGACCATCTGGCGCGCGGTGCGCAGCATGACCCAAATCAGGTGCGTAACGGGAGCGATTACTTGAGGCTGCCCGAAAGAAATTGTTGCAGGCGCTCCGATTGTGGATTGACCAACACTTCGCGCGGGTTGCCACTTTCTTCGACGATGCCTTTGTGCAGGAACACCAGCTGGTTCGACACTTCACGGGCAAAGCCCATTTCGTGGGTCACCACGACCATGGTCCGACCTTCCAGGGCCAAGGCCTGCATCACTTTGAGCACGTCGCCCACCAGCTCCGGGTCCAGGGCCGAGGTCGGCTCGTCGAACAGCATCACCTCAGGCTCCATCGCCAGCGCACGGGCAATCGCCACGCGCTGCTGCTCGCCACCGGACATGTGGCCCGGGTAGGCGTCTTTGCGATGGGCCACGCCGACCTTGTTCAGGTAGTGCTCGGCCTTCTCCCGCGCTTCAGCCTTGGCCACGCCCAGTACATGCACAGGCGCTTCCATGATGTTTTCCAGCGCGGTCATGTGGGACCACAGGTTGAAATGCTGGAACACCATCGACAGCCGCGAACGCATGCGCTGCAGTTGCTTGGGGTCTGCGGCCTTCATGGCGCCGTCCTTGCCGGCGACCAGCTTCAGCTCTTCGTTGTTGAGCAGAATCTTGCCGGCATGGGGTTGCTCAAGCAGGTTGATGCAACGCAGGAAGGTGCTCTTGCCGGAGCCACTGGAGCCGATGATGCTGATCACATCGCCAGCGGCGGCTTTCAGGGACACGCCCTTGAGCACTTCGTGACTGCCATAGCGTTTATGCAGGTCTTGGACTTCAAGCTTGTACATGCGGTCGGTTCTCACAAAACGTCAGTCGTTGAGCAGTCGATCGGATCGATGCGTTATCAGTGCTTGCGCGGGGCCAGGTAACCCAGCCAGCGGCGCTCGGCCAGTTTGAACAGGCGCACCAGAATGAAGGTCAGGCACAGGTAGAACGCGCCGGCCGTGATGTAGGCCTCGAACGGCAAGTAATACTGCGCATTCACCGTGCGCGCCGCACCGGTGATGTCGATCAGGGTCACGATGGAGGCCAGGCTGGTGGTCTGCAACATCATGATCACTTCGTTGCTGTATTGCGGCAGCGCCCGACGCAAGGCCGACGGCAGCAGGATCCGGCGATACAGCTTGTAGCGCGACATGCCCATGGCCTTGGCCGCCTCGATCTCACCATTGGGCGTGGCCCGCAGGCTACCGGCGATGATTTCGGCGGTGTAGGCGCTGGTGTTGATGGCGAACGCCAGGCACGCACAGAACGTCGCACTGGACAGCCACGGCCAGAGGAAGCTTTCGCGCACGATCGCGAACTGCGCCAGCCCGTAGTAGATCAGGAACAGCTGCACCAGCATCGGCGTGCCGCGGATCACGTAGGTGTAGAGCCAGGCCGTCATGTTGACGAGCGGCTGCTTCGAGACGCGCATCAACCCCAGGGGCAACGCCGCCAACAGGCCGAAGAACAGCGACAGGGCCAACAATTTGAGGGTGGTCAGCAAGCCACTGAAATACAGCGGCAAGGCTTCATAGATGACGTTGTAGTCGAAGATCATAGATCAGCCGCCCTTACGCCTACCGAGTAGCGCTTCTCAAGGTGACGCAATGCCAGCAACGAGACACTGGTGATGACCAGGTACATCGCCGCCACTGCGAGGAAGAAGGTGAAGGGCTCGCGAGTGGCATCCGCCGCCTGCTTGGCCTTGAACATCATGTCTTGCAGGCCCACCACGGAAATCAGCGCGGTGGCCTTGGTCAATACCAGCCAGTTGTTGGTGAAGCCTGGAATCGCCAGGCGAATCATCTGCGGCACCAGCACTCGGAAGAACACCTGGAACCCGTTCATGCCGTACGCCATGCCCGCCTCGGCCTGTCCCTTGGGGATCGCCATGAACGCGCCGCGAAAGGTTTCCGACAGGTACGCACCGAAGATGAAGCCCAGGGTGCCGATACCGGCCGCCAGCGGGTTCAGGTCGATGTAGTCGTCATAGCCGAGCATCGGCGCCACGCGATTGAGCAGATCCTGGCCGCCGTAGAAAATCAGCAGGATCAACACCAGATCGGGAATGCCGCGAATGACCGTGGAATACAGGTCGCCCAGCCACGCCAGCCAGCGCACCGGAGAGAGGCGCAACGCAACGCCGATCAACCCCAGGACGATGGCCAGGGCCATGGACGACAAGGCGAGCTCAAGCGTCAACCATGCGCCATCGAGGATGACAGCCCCGTAGCCTTTCAACATGATTCAGGTCCTCGAAAGTGGGATGAAAAAATGGCGCAAACCGCAGAGATCCTGTTGCTTGCGCCATTTCGCACGAGTGGCGGGACGTCGTTACTTGCCGTAGATATCGAAAGCGAAGTATTTGTCCTGGATTTGCTTGTACTTGCCGTTCTCGCGGATGGCAGTGATCGCGCCATTGATCTTGTCTTTCAGGGCATCGCCCTTGCGAACCGCGATACCGATGCCGTCGCCGAAGTATTTCTCGTCGGTGAAGGCTGGACCTACAAATGCGAAGCCCTTGCCGGCGTCGGTCTTGAGGAAGCCGTCATCCAACAGGGTAGCGTCTGCCACGGTGCCGTCGAGGCGACCGGCGGACACGTCCAGGTAGATCTCGTTCTGCGAACCGTATGGCTTGATCTCGGCACCCAGCGGAGCCAGGACTTCACGGGCGAAACGCTCGTGGATCGAACCGCGCTGCACGCCGATGTTCTTGCCCTTGAGCTCAGCCAGGTTGTCGCCGACCTGGGTACCGGCCTTCATCACCAGACGGGCCGGGGTGTTGTAGTACTTGTTGGTGAAATCAACCGACTTCTTGCGATCTTCAGTAATGGACATGGACGACAGGATCGCGTCGATCTTGCGTACCTTCAGCGCCGGGATCAGGCCGTCGAACTCTTGCTCGACCCACACGCACTTGACCTTCATCTCTTCGCACAGCGCGTTGCCGATGTCGTAGTCGAAACCGACGATGCTGCCATCCGGGGCTTTGGAGGCGAACGGAGGGTAAGCCGCTTCGATACCAATCTTCAGGGGCTTCTCATCAGCGAAAGTCGGCAGGGACAGCACGGACAGTGCCAGGGCGCCAAGCAGCACAAGTTTCTTCATCTTGGGACTCCATCGGTAAAGGGCAAAAACGGCAGAGTGAGCGACAGCCCAATATGCGAATGGGTGAAACGAACGTTGGCGCTGCGTCCTAGGAAGCTCACGGCTTAACCAACGCGAGCCACGACGAGCGAGTGATCGGCATTCTAACGACAGGCCCGAAGCCGATATTTCTTCAATGCGACAACAAATTACAGAAGCACCGAGAAAGCTGTTCGAGCACATTGACAGCCCCGCAAATTCATGCAAGAGCAAAAGAAGGGAAACCGATCTATGCTGCAAATAGCGGGCCCATTATTCGCAAACCCTTCTAATCCGGCAAGCACAGCGTGTCGGCTTATTTTCCGAAACGCCTGGATCCGCCCTATAACGAGGCTTCGCGTTTCACATCGCCCCGTTATGGCGCCTTTGGTTACACATTTCGAAACACCGGTAACGTTCGGACACCTCTTACTTTAAACGCCGATATTTATTCGCAGACCATGCCAGCCGAACACAAAACACCGTGGCGAGGGCGCTTGCTCCCGCTCGGCTGCGCAGCAGTCGTAGGCCGGCCGACGCGGTATGATTGAATGACTGCGGTGCCTGGTTTTGGGGCTGCTGCGCAGCCCAGCGGGAGCAAGCTCCCTCGCCACAGAGCTAGGCGCTCGACATCCAAAAAAAAGCCCCGCTCGGCACTGCCGGGCGGGGCTTTTCAGTGTTACGGGTTACCGTCAGGCCACATTCATGGTCTTGTGCGTCTCGATCAGATGCGCCACCACACCCGGATCGGCCAGAGTGGAGATATCACCCAACCCGTCGTATTCCGCCGTGGCGATCTTGCGCAGGATGCGGCGCATGATCTTGCCGGAACGGGTCTTCGGCAGCCCGGGCGCCCACTGGATCACGTCCGGCGAAGCAATCGGACCGATCTCCTTGCGCACCCAGTTCTTCAGCTCCAGGCGCAGGGCCTCGCTGGTTTCTTCGCCGGCATTGAGGGTGACGTAGACATAGATGCCCTGCCCCTTGATGTCGTGCGGCACCCCCACCACCGCCGCCTCGGCGACTTTCGGGTGGGCGACCATGGCGCTCTCGATCTCGGCCGTACCCATGCGGTGACCGGACACGTTGAGCACGTCATCCACCCGACCGGTGATCCAGTAGTAGCCGTCCTCGTCGCGACGGGCGCCGTCACCGGTAAAGTACATGCCGCTGAAGGTCTTGAAGTAGGTGTCGACAAAACGGTCATGGTCGCCGTACAGGGTACGGGCCTGGCCTGGCCACGAATCGAGGATCACCAGGTTGCCTTCGGCCGCGCCTTCGATCAGGTTGCCGAGGTTGTCCACCAACGCTGGCACCACCCCAAAGAACGGACGAGTCGCGGAACCCGGCTTCAACGCCGTGGCACCTGGCAGCGGGCTGATCAGCACACCACCGGTTTCGGTCTGCCACCAGGTGTCGACGATCGGGCAACGCTCTTTGCCGACATTTTTGTAGTACCAGTCCCAGGCTTCCGGGTTGATCGGCTCGCCCACCGAACCCAACAGGCGCAGGCTGCTGCCATCGGCGCCTTCGACCGCGGCAGTACCCGACGCCATCATCGCGCGGATGGCGGTCGGCGCGGTGTAAAGGATGCTGACCTTATGCTTGTCGATGACCTTGGCCACCCGGGTGATGTCCGGATAATTCGGCACGCCTTCGAACAGCAGCGTGGTCGCGCCATTGGCCAGCGGGCCGTAGACGATATAGCTGTGACCGGTGACCCAGCCCACGTCGGCGGTGCACCAGTAGACCTCGCCCGGCTTGTAGTCGAACACCCGCTCATGGGTCAGCGCCGCATACAGCAAGTAGCCCGCCGTGGTGTGCTGCACGCCCTTGGGCTTGCCGGTGGAGCCGGAGGTGTAGAGGATGAACAGCGCTTCCTCGGCGCCCATTTCCTTCGGCGCGCAAACGGTGCCGGCCACCTTCATCAGGTCTTCATACCAGATGTCGCGATGCTGGTTCCACTTGATGTTGCCCGCCGTGCGCTTGCACACGATGACTTTCTGGATGCTGCTGGTTTCCGGGTTGGTCAGCGCGTCATCGACGTTGGCCTTGAGCGGGATCTTCTTGCCGGCGCGAATACCTTCGTCGGCAGTGATCACCACTTTGGATTTGCAATCGATGATCCGTCCCGCCAGTGCTTCAGGGGAGAAACCGCCGAACACCACCGAGTGAATCGCACCGATCCGGGTACAGGCCAGCATCGCGACCACGGCTTCAGGGATCATCGGCATGTAGATGGTCACCACGTCGCCGCGATGCACGTCCTGGCCGCGCAGGGCGTTGGCGAACTTGCAGACTTCTTCGTGCAGCTCGCGATAGGTGATGTTGCGGCTCTCGGACGGGTCATCCCCTTCCCAGATAATCGCAATTTGATCGCCGCGCTCGGCCAGGTGACGGTCGAGGCAGTTGTAGGAAACGTTCAAGGTGCCGTCGGCGAACCACTTGATGTCGACATGGTGATCGTCGAAGGAAGTCTGCTTCACCGTGGTGAAAGGCTTGATCCAATCGAGGCGCTTGGCCTGCTCGCGCCAGAAGCCGTCCGGATTGACGACCGACTGCTGGTACATGGCCTTGTAGGTCGCCTCGTCAGTCAACGTATTGGCCGCAACCTCGGGACGAACGGGATACACAGAAGCCGCACTCATCTTTCTTACCTCGGTGAATAGTTGTTTTTGTATGAACCCGTTGTAGCCCGGGGCGGGCCTATAGAACCATTCGACGATGGTAGTAACAAGTCCCTACAAAATGTCGGTACTAACGTGCAAGGCCCTGCCTGCCGGCATTTTCCTGTGTGGGAGCGAGCTTGCTCGCGATGACGGCGGCGCATCCAACATAGATGCCACGGACAACCCCACCATCGGTAGCGATTATTACCAGATCAACCAACAGTGTTTATCAAAACCCGGTCTTTTTGCGATTAACCCCACCCTCTAAAATCCACCTCGCCAACCGGCAAACACGATTAACGCAACACAGCCCCCACGAAGGCCGTTAATCCAACTTCCAACACTTGCTCCACACGCAACCCCAAAAAGGTTGCGTGACCCCACTCGACCTCAAAAAAGGTGAAATACAGATGAAAGCTTTATGGGTTCTGGTCCTCGGCAGCCTGTGCGCCACCGCGATGGCGGATGAGGCCCCGACCGACGTTGCACAGCAAAAACCAGCCATTGAGGAGTACACCTACTCCACCCACCTGGACATCGCCAAGGTCATCTCCATGAGCGACATCCCGAACGTCTGCGAAGTGGTCCCGGCCAAGATGGAATACGACGACTCCAAGGGCCAGCGCCACATCCTGAGCTACCGCGTCATGGGCAACGGTTGCTCGAACGACTGATCACAACTGGCAATTTCCACGGCCCGATTCCGCTCGGGCCTGGTTGTGTCTGGAGCCACCAAAAACGGCCAACAAACACAACATGTAGTGCAAAACCGCAAAAAACGCTGGTTTTTTGATCAAAAAAATCCACGATCCGCTTCATGCAAAAAAAATCTTACGCGGCCAAAGCCTTGTAAACCCTCGCTCCCACGCGGATATGCCCCCCGCCGTCCCTTCTGTGAGCCATTTCGCCGCAGCACGTAGGCAAAAAAGTCCTTATAATGCCGCCTTAAACGGGCCTGCAATATTCCCTTACAGGGAGTCAAACCAGCCTGAAGCCCACGCAGAGGCCCATCGCCTCCTTGCGCTCACAGCCGCTTCAGAACGACCCGTACATTTTTCTGTTTATTGCCTGCGTCAGCTGCTGCAACAAACGATTTTCCAAGATCCACCGCGGCCAGTAGGCCTTCAACGGGCATCTGGCCCTCACGCAGGAGACAACACGTCATGCTGAGCTGGGACGAATTCGACAAAGAAGACGGCGAAGTCGCTGTAAAAGGCGCCAACGCCGGCCACGCTTCTGAAGCCAACATGGACCGCCTCGACAGCGCCGGCGGTGCCGCCGCCCTCGAAGCTCGGGCTGTGACGGCCAGCGACTCGGCCGCGATCATTCGCGCCAAGGCCGCCCTCGACAAACTCGACGTCGCTGAAGGCCTCGCCGAACTCGAAGGCGCCTCCGCCCGTGTCGCCGTCGATGAAAAGCGCATGATCAACTGCCGCGCCGACCTCAACCAGCTCGTGCCCTTCAAATACGACTGGGCCTGGCAGAAGTACCTGGACGGCTGCGCAAACCACTGGATGCCGCAAGAAGTCAACATGACCGCCGACATCGCCCTCTGGAAAAACCCGGAAGGCCTGACCGACGACGAGCGCCGCATCGTGATGCGCAACCTGGGCTTCTTCTCCACCGCCGACTCCCTGGTTGCCAACAACCTGGTCCTGGCCGTGTACCGCCTGATCACCAACCCGGAGTGCCGCCAGTACATCCTGCGCCAGGCCTTCGAAGAGGCGATCCACACCCACGCCTACCAGTACTGCATCGAATCGCTGGCCATGGATGAAGGCGAGATCTTCAACATGTACCACGAGATCCCATCGGTCGCGAAAAAAGCCGCCTGGGGCCTGAAATACACCCGTTCGATCTCCGATCCGAAGTTCGAAACCGGCACCCCGGAAACCGATAAAGAGCTGCTGCGCAACCTGATCGCCTACTACTGCGTCCTGGAAGGCATCTTCTTCTACTGCGGCTTCACCCAGATCCTCTCCATGGGCCGCCGCAACAAAATGACCGGCGTCGCCGAGCAGTTCCAATACATCCTGCGCGACGAATCCATGCACCTGAACTTCGGCATCGACGTGATCAACCAGATCAAAATCGAAAACCCACACCTGTGGGATGCCGAGATGAAGGAAGAAGCGACCCAGATGATCCTGCAAGGGACTCAACTGGAGATCGAATACGCGCGCGACACCATGCCTCGTGGGGTGCTGGGGATGAATGCGGCGATGATGGAAGACTATCTGAAGTTCATCGCTAACCGTCGCCTGTCGCAGATTGGTCTGAAGGAAGAGTACCCAGGGACGACGAACCCGTTCCCTTGGATGAGCGAGATCATGGACTTGAAGAAAGAGAAGAACTTCTTTGAGACGCGCGTGATTGAGTATCAGACGGGTGGGGCGTTGAGCTGGGATTGATTAGCATGACCTGCTGCTCGAAAGAGCAGCAGGTCCAAAAGATGCGGCAATCCGTAACCTAAGGTAGGCAAAAACAAGAAACCCGTAGCAATCGCGCCAACGACTGCTACGGGTCTTGACCGCACCAATGAACAGAAGCCCAAAGGTGCGGGCCGTGACTGGAAGAACTCAGATCACGAAGCATTGAGAAAATGCGCGACGTGATTATAGACACCTTTCGGACGGTTTCAACGGCCTCGCGTCGGAGATTTCGTTACTGACGAAGGTCTATCTGCTTTTTTTAAAGCGTAACGTTGCGGGATAGGTGACTGCCCCGCTCTATAATCACGTTCTGAGTAAAACCTATGAAACAGACAATTATTGATGCTATCGATAACCTCCAAGTCCTGACATTCACTTACAGTGGTATCCCGCGAGTGGTTGAACCTCACGCGCTTGGCATCTCTCGCACAGGAAAAGAAGTTCTACGCTGCTATCAGACACATGGCGGTCATGTGACTCCAGGTCATGAATGGGACCTCTGTGAACTGAGTAAAATTTATAATCTATCGATCTCTGGTACCTACTTCCAGACTCCACGCCCTGGCTACAAAAAAGGGGATAGCCATATGATTAGCATTTTTGCGCAACTTTGAGCCCGAAGTAGGGATAGCCGCGCCACTGCGGCTATCCTTTGGCCCCGCCGCCATTGCAGCGTTTTTACTTTTAGAAACGCCACATCATAGGCGTCTCTCAAACCTTGCTTGACCGCTCATTTCCAACCACCTAACCTCTTGCGTCCGGCGCCTAAGAAACGCCTCAAGTAGCGGCCTGACCGCTCCCGAAAGACGCGGCTTTTTTGTGCCTACGGATTTTTCGTGGACATAAGAAAACCTCTGCCATGTCGGGAGTGGGCTAATACAAGACCCGAAAGGGGAATATGTCCGGCCTTCTACTTGGGGTTTCTTAACTCCCGGCGCCTTAGCCCTAAGAAAGCTACAAGTAGAGGTAATGGATATGCCTAAGAATCGTCCCTTCATCCCGAAGGAAATCAGCTACAACGCTACACCAGACCACGCGCCTTCCTACAGGGAGGTCTGCCATGCCTGATCCGCTGATTCCTACTCAATTTATTCGCCACAATATTCATCTGCATGCCCTCCTGGTTGAAAACCAGGCTTGGTTCAGCGCATCCGATCTGGGTCGTTTGATGAGCAAACACCTTGATGAGCGCATGACCCGCAAGCTTGACCCTGACCAGCGCCGGATGATGCTCGTGCATGTCCACGGTTTGACCGAGGAACGTCTGATGCTGAGCGAGTCAGGCGTTTATGCGTTGCTGGTTTATCACTACTGCCCTGAGTATCGATTGCTGCGTGAGTGGATCACGCATCAGGTGGTGCCAACCCTGCGGGATGAGCGCTACTCGCATAAGGTGGAACGGCCTACGTTGAGCGTGTTGGATTGGCCGAAGATGTCGCTCTGCATGCTGCACTGGCAGGATGAGCCATGGATTCGTTTGCGGGATATGCCCGCAGTGCTGGTGGATGATCAGTTTAGCCAGCATGAATCCTGGTGGCGGAAAGCTTCTCGGGTTTTGCGAGGGTTTTGAGATTCAATCAGAAGCCGTCGTCCGTGTTCGGGCGGCGGTTTTTTGTTGGGAATATTGAATTGGGGCCGCTTCGCAGCCCAGCGGGAGCAAGCTCCCTCGCCACGGGTGTCAAGTCACAGATTGGTGTAGTGCTTGGTTGCTGCGTTGTTTTGAAAATCGCAGGCAGGCTCCCACGACTATGGCGGTGTGGAATAGTGGCTTCAGGAAACGTCCAGTTCCTGTTAGACGAAAAAGAACATATGGGGATATGTAATGACGAAAAAAATAAAAAGTGAAGCCTTCGAGTCAATTCACAGCTCGGCCGAAGCACTGCTGAAAATCGGCGCTATCGACAAGGCCACTATGCGAGAGTTTGACGAGGCCTACGTGGCTGAAGTACCGGCTGAAATCTCGGATTCAGAAGAATCGTCTCCACTCAGAGCGGGCCCTCAAAGCCATCAATGATGTCTTCGGGGGGCGGTCAGAATCCGCCGGAACTGAACACCAGCATCTCGCCTCCCCTCACAACCGTGCCGAAACCACCCGTACTCCGTACTGCGGAATAATCCCGTCCGCGGTGACTAACTCCAGTCCTTCCGCCTGAGCCTGGGCAATCAACATCCGATCAAATGGATCGCGATGAATCTCCGGTAACTTGCCCGCCTGCTGTCCATGGAACAATGAAATCGGCAGCTTGGTAAAACCCTCGTCCTCAACCAGCGCCTCAAGATCTTCTGGAGCTTCAAGCATCCCTTTAGCCTGCTTGATCGATATCTCCCAGATTGAAGCGGCGCTCACCAGAACCTGGTTACGTGGCTCCCCCATCATCTGCCGAGCCTCCGTACCCAGAGCAGGATCATCGGAAAGCCACCAAAGAAACGCATGGGTATCTAACAACAGACGCCTCATAAACTGCCCTCAAATCCATCGATGATGTCGTCGGGAGTCTTGTCAAAATCCGCAGACATCCGAATTTTCCCCTTTAACCGCCCAGGCTTGCGCGCCCGAGGTGTATCGATATGGGGCAGTAGATCCAGATAAGGTTTACCGGCCTTGGCGATCACCACCTTGTCGCCATGCCATGCACGCTCCGCAAGCTGGGAAAGCTGGGACTTTGCTTCGTGCATGTTTACTTGCACCAGTTCGTTCATATATCACCTCCATAGCTTAGCTAAGCTAGACTAAGACAGCGATTTTGGATAAGCAAGATGCCGAGCTGGCCGTTTGTCAAAATGGCGTCTCAAGCCGCAGTCATCAGGGTGTGTCGCTCAGCATTCCGGGGCTTCACACCTCAGTCGGGCCTTTGTAGCCATCCTTGGTTTTTGTTGTGGAACGGGGGCCGCTTCGCAGCCCAGCGGGGATAAATCCCCTCGCCACAGGATGGTGTCAGGGCGCAGATGGGTGGCAGGCTTGACGGCCGGGCTGGGTTTGGGAATCGCGAGCAAGCTCGCTCCCACAGGGTTTGCGGCGCATTGAAACTTTGGGTGCATCCCGCCCTGCCCTTCGGTATTAATACACCTCCCCTCACGGACCCGAGCCCCGATGAAATTCGACACCGCCTATTGCCTCAGCCTCGATGCCAAGCTTTCGATCTATGACGTTCGGGATCTGAATTTCGACGAGACCATGGCATTCGATTCGGCCAAGGAGCGCTTTCAGTGCCCCAACGATGCCTGTCGGGCGGCGTTTGATGAGGACAATCGGCTGACGACGTTCAACGCCAAGAACGTCAATTACATCCGCACGCCGCATTTCAAGAATCAACCAACGACCCAGCATATCGAGGGTTGTCCTTATGTCAGTCCGAAAACGCCGGGGTTGGGTGTAGAGAGTGGCGAGGCGGAAACGGATGACGACCGCGAGGAACATTTTCCGTCGGAGCTGCTACTGACTCGGCGTCAGTACGCGCGTAAGCCGTCCGATCTGCCGAAGGATGTTGAGGCGACTCGGCCTACGTCGCCCAATCAATCGTCCCACGGTGATGACGCTCATTCCGCCCAGGACTCGACACCGGACAAGACCAGTGTCTTCGCCCACCCGGTGGAGTGTTTCGTCTCGAATTTCGATAACAAGGATCTACTCAAGCGCATGCCGCTGAAGATTGGCGAGCACACGGCGCCCTATGGATCGTTCTTCAAGAAGATCGAGTACCTGCAGGACAACAAGGGCTTGATTTACTGGGGCAAGATCAAGGAGATCAAGGATTACACGCTGAGCTTTCGCATCGACTTCGAAGCAAAGGTCTGGTTCAAGCAGCCGGACGAGGCGAAGAAGAAGCCTTACTCGGTCAACGTTTACCTGAGCAAGAAGCTGATCGATAACTACCGCAAGCGCAAAGCGTTCCTGGCAGAGATCAAACATGCCATCGACAGTGATGCGTCGTTGTATTGCTTCTTTTATGGCGTGACGCCAGAGTTGAAACAGGTACCTAGCAAGAAGAACCCCGAAGAAACGTTCGGGGTGTTCAGTGCCAATATCGAGAATCTGGATCACTTCATTGTTCGGGAAGCACCGGGGTTGGCCGATAAGTGACTTCGCCTCAGGCTAGCTGTAGCGCTACGCCTTCTTCATTGCGCTTCTTGAGCAAGTTGCCGTTCGAACGCCCGCATCTCCCGTTTCACTTCCATGCGCCGCTCACGTGCGGCCTGGGCGGCAAACTCATCCAAGCCGCCATAACGCCGCAACCAATGGACGATCATTTCTTCGTCCGGGTAGTAATAGTCCTTATGTCCCTTACTGCTTCTCGGGGTGTCATTCATACTGCCGTCGAAGCGACCTGCGGAGAACTCATCAGAGGGTAACGTGCCCCATTCGGCGGCGCAGTCCTCAAAAAACCAGGAAATCTCGTTGAGGTGCTTTTGTGCACCACGGTGGCCACGTTTATAAAAGCTGTACTCACGACAACTTTCCTGGAAGCGCTCCATCATCGGCTCGTCATCGACCCAGCGAAGGAGATCGTGCTGCCCCGCGTGACGCATCAGGCCACTGATCCATCGTTCAGAAAACCGTTGAACAAAACCCTCGACGTCAGCTTTTTTAGCATCGGCGAAAATCATGCAGTAACGGGTTTGCACGTGGATGACGAACAACACGTGTTTGCGCTGCACAGTGATCACGTGAACCAGCCACTGCTCGTCGAGCTCACCTAGCTCATCGTCCTCGATAACAGGTGATGGTGGTTTCTCTACCGGGGTGACTTTCTTACCTTTGCTCACACGGCTGAAAAAGTTGCTGGCCGCTTCGGTGCAGTTGAAGATCAGCATTCAAATCCTCGGAAATATTAGAAACGCTAGGCGTCGTCGGCCCATTCAATCTCGAAGGGTTGGCGAACAGCGTCAGAGACCCTTTCACGTAACTCCTCACTCAGAATCGTCAATTCTTGATCGCTCAGCAGATCGTACGCAATCAGCAATCTCAAAGATAAAGAGATGTCTCGGCGTCGACCGACGTTGAGGCCATCGCCAAGCTCTCGTCCCGATCTCGCATAAGGCCGTAGAGCGTGCGATATCGAGCGTGAGCTGATAAAGCTTCGTTCTGAGCCACCGTCTGGGCATCCGAAAGAACGCCTTGGCAGAAGCGTTCCAGCGCCAGATCGCGGTGTTCTTCGTAATGCTTCCAGTCAGCGTCAGATATCGACATGCCACCCTCCTTAACAAAATATCGAGCAACACCATGCTCCGATTTATTGTATCGATATG
This sequence comes from Pseudomonas sp. FSO-7, assembly GCF_059579345.1. Taxonomy (NCBI): domain Bacteria; kingdom Pseudomonadati; phylum Pseudomonadota; class Gammaproteobacteria; order Pseudomonadales; family Pseudomonadaceae; genus Pseudomonas; species Pseudomonas sp. FSO-7. The sequence goes on from NZ_CM184193.1 coordinate 5,048,306, forward strand.
CCCAGCATCACAACGACCAACAATCCAATATAGACCCAGGCGTGAAGCCTATCCGGTATCCGTCCGATCCATGGCGCTGCCAGACGGATACCCAGTAGCGCGCCAAGTGTGAGCACAGCGAAGGCCATCAAGTCGACGTAACCGACAAACCACTGCCCCAGATCAAACCCGGTAAACCCGCCCATAGCCATGTAAGTCAGCGTCCCGGCCACTGCAACCGGCAAACTCAACGGGTTAGCCATGGACGTCGCGCGGGACATGCTCAGCCCGCAACGGCGCAACAACGGGACCGTCATGACACTGCCACCCACGCCCAGAAAAGTGGCGATGGCGCCGATGCTGATCCCGCCTGCTGACACCTCTGCCCTGCCCAATCGTCGTGGGATTACAGCGTCGGACCGGGTGAGAAAACCGCGTCTGAGCAAGCAGTCCAGGATGGTCACGCCCAGATAAACGATGAAGGCATAGCGAATGACTTCGCTACTCGCCCACATCGCTGCGACGGCTCCGACGATAGCGCCCAGGCCGATGAAACCGCCCAGCGGCCACACGTAGTGGCGAATGAGGTTACCGGTGCGGTGATGCTTTACGGTGGCGATCAACGCATTGACGATCATCACGCAGGTCGAGGTGGCCACGGCAATGTGCATCGCCGATTGGCTAATAGGGTCGTCGACACCGTGGCTGGCGGTGAGCATGCGGTACAGCAAGGGCACCACGACAAATCCGCCGCCGAAGCCGAACAACACCGCCGTCACACCACTCAGGCAACCGAAGCAGGCAAGCAATACATAGAACATCGAGACGAATCCGCAAAATGGGAGGCGCCCACGATAGGTAATCGAGACCTGGCCCGCTGTAGCAAACAGGCCGATAATGTTCGCGTTTACGCCAATCGTGAGTGGTCCATCGATGCGCAACACTTCGATCGATTTATTGGATGCGACACCCAGGGCCGTCGTTGCCATCGGCACCGATTACGCTCATGGACACGTGCTGCCGTTGCATCGTCACCGCCGCGCACAGTTGCTCTATGGCGCCACCGGGGTGATGCAGGTCAGCACGGCGGATGGTAATTGGGTGGTGCCGCCGCAACGGGCGGTGTGGATTGCGCCGGGGGTCGATCATGAAGTGCTGATGCTGGGCGTGAGCACCCGCAGCCTGTACATCGAACCGACCGCAGTAACGGCCATGGACATGCGGTGCCAGGTCATCAGCGTGTCGCCCCTGATGCGCCAGTTGCTGATGGAAGCCGTGGAGCTGGTGCCGGACTACGACGAGGCTGGACGCGATGGCGCGCTGATCGATCTGCTGCTGCACGAACTGCTGCGCAGCGCTCATCTGCCACTGCATCTTCCACTGCCCCAAGACCCGCGCCTGCTCGGCCTGTGTCAGGCATTTCTGAAACGCCCAGACGCCCATGCCTCGCCCGTGCAATGGGCGGCGCAATTGCATATCAGCTTGCGCTCGTTCAATCGGTTGTTCAGCCGGCAGACCATGCTGAGTTTCAGCCAGTGGCGGCAGCAGGCATGTGTCATGGCGGCGTTGGCCCGTCTGGCCGAAGGGGATTCGGTGACGCGCATCGCCCTGGATCTGGGCTACGACAGCCCCGCTGCGTTTTCCAGCATGTTCCGTCGGGTACTGGGCCACGCACCGAGCGCATGGCTGGAGAAGACCGCTGGTCATTGATCAAAAAAATGGGATTGATCCGGATTCAAAACAACTGTACAAAAACACAGTACTTTTTTGAATCCCACCGCTTTGGAGCACCCCATGGCCTCTCTCGCAATCAAAACCACCCTGGAACGTATCGCTGTCTATCAATTCACCCCTGCTCACAGTGCACAGGCCCGAGCCATGCTGGGCTGGAGTGTCGAGGAGCTGTCCCGGCAATCCGGCGTCTCGGTCCAGGCCATCCGCCGCTTCGAAGCCGGTGGCGAGCTGCGCGATGTCACCCGCCTGGCCCTGGCGTTTCGCCTGGAGGCCGAGGGGCTGGTGTTCTTCCCCGGCTTCGCACCGGGGCGCGGCATGAACATCAAGGGCGCGACGCCGGACCCGATGGGGCGATCCGATTACGCGATGATCGAATAACACCGACTGCGCAAGTGCTGGGCTTTGTACGAAAAGTCGCCGAGCGCCGATCAGGCAAGGCGAAAACAGGCGAGGAAGCGGAGTTGACTGTTGTCAATGAGCATTCCGAGCCTGTTTTCAACGCAGCATGATCGTCGCGCAGGCACTTGTCGTACAAAGCCTAGGCGATACCGGCCCGGTCCTGGTATGCCGAAGGCTCCACGTCCAGCCACCAGGCGCGGCCACGTTGCGGCTGCGTCAGGGTGAATGCTTCGCCCATTTGCGGAGTGGCAATGCAAACGTTGCGCTCCCAGGCCAGGGCCAGGATGCGATCGAAGGGTTCATACCAGGCATGCATCGCCAGGTCGAACGTGCCGTTGTGGATAGGCAGCAGCCAGCGGCCCTTCAGGTCGATGTGAGCCTGCAGGGTCTGCTCCGGCTGCATGTGGACATGGGGCCAATCGACGTTATAGGCGCCGGTTTCCATCAGCGTCAGGTCGAAGGGGCCGTATTGTTCGCCGATGCGTTTGAAACCATCGAAGTAGCCGGTATCGCCACTGAAGAAAATTCGCGTGGCGCCGTCGATCATCACCCACGAGGCCCACAAGGTGCTGTTGCTGTCGAACAGGCCGCGCCCGGAAAAATGCTGGGAGGGCGTGGCAATGAACTCGATACCGTCCACCTCGGTGCCTTGCCACCAGTCCAACTGACGCACCTTGCTGGCGTCGACGCCCCATTTGATCAAGGTGTCGCCTACACCCAGGGGCGCCAGGAAATAGCGGGTCTTGGCCGCCAGCTTGAGAATCGCCTGATGATCGAGGTGGTCGTAATGATCGTGGGAAAGGATCACCGCTTCAATCGGCGGCAACTCTTCCAGGCTGATGGGCGGCTGATGGAAACGCTTGGGGCCGACCCATTGCACGGGTGAGGCACGTTCGGAGAACACCGGGTCTGTCAGCCAGAATTTATCCCGCAGCTTGAGCAGCACGGTGGAGTGGCCGAGACGGAAGACGCTGTGATTCGGCGCGGCCAGCAACGCGGCGCGCGTCAGCGGTTGAACCTCGATGGCGCCCGCGGGCCGGGTAGCGCGCGGCTTGTGGAAGGTCATGTTCCAAATGATGCGCAGGGTCGTGCCGAACCCTTGCCGTGGAGTGGAGGCGTGATTGCGATACTTGCCCTGTTCATGCCGGGATAAATGCTGGGCAGACGGGCTGTCGGTCGAAAGAGAAGGAATGGTCATGGTGCGATAACTCCAAGGACGTCGTCGCCATTGCGCTTCGTCGTTGTGGGACGCTGGATGGCCGTTGCATGCACGCTCAGCCGTTTGACGCAAAGCTACACCACTCGGTGTAGTTTCCAGATTGCATGAATCCCGGGAGCAAGTAAACTGCCGAGTGTAAGTTCTCTCATTTCAACCGACGAATTGCCCATGACCGTACCGCAGCGCCTTACCGAGCGAAAACGCGAAGCCATCCTCCAGGCTGCGATTGCTGAATTTCGTAGCAGCGGTTTCGAGATCACCAGCATGGACAGGATCGCAGCGACTGCCGGCGTATCGAAGCGCACGGTGTATAACCATTTCCCGAGCAAGGAAACGTTGTTTGCCGAAATCCTGAATCGGTTATGGAACAGCATTACCGCAGAACAGGACATGCCTTACAGCCCGCAAACGCCGCTCCGAGAGCAGCTTCAAACGTTACTGCAAGCCAAACTGCATCTGCTGGCGGATGAGAATTTCCTCGACCTGGCGCGCATCGCCATCGCCGCAACGATTCATTCCCCGGAGCGAGCCCAAGACATGGTGTCGCGCATGGGCCAGCGTGAAGAAGGCCTGACAGCCTGGATTCGCCAGGCCCAGGCCGATGGTCGGTTGAAGCCCGTGGAGCCGGCATTTGCCGCGCAGCAAATGCATGGACTGCTCAAGACGTTCGCCTTTTGGCCGCAGGTTTCGATGGGGCAACCGAGCCTGACCCAGGAGCAGCAGGCCCAAGTGATCGAATCGGCCCTCGACATGTTCCTGAGTCGTTACCAGGCCTGAGTGTCAGCCCCACCGCAGATTGCGTCCCAACTCATCGAACAAGGTCACCACCGAACGCAAGGCCCGGCAGTCCGGGCGAGTCAGAAGCCACAGGGCGGTGTCGTATCCCACCAGGGGTTCGCCAAGGGGCCTCAAGCCCTGGTTCTCGTCGATCAGAAAGTCCGGCAGCGCCGCAACGCCTAAACCGGCCCGCACCAGTTCGGTAACCGAGAGCATGCTGTTGCAGCGATAGGCGGGCACTACGCCGGGTAGATGCAGGCGGCGCCAGGCCACGGTGGGGTGATCCGGAAGGAAATCGTCCGGCGCGATCCAGGTCATGGCGGCCAGGTCATCCACATTCGCCGAGCGCAGGTAGGTGGCGCCGGCACACACCCGGAACGTCACGTTGCCGAGGTTGCGACCGACCAGGTGTTCCGGCGGCGTACGGGTCAGTCGCAACGCAATGTCGGCATCGCGGCGGCTCAGGTTGGCAAAGTCGTTCGAGGTGCTCAACTCAAGGGCCAACGCCGGATAAGCAGGCATGAAACGCGCCAGCGCCGGCAGCAACAACGCTTGCAGGACTGAATCACTGCACGTCAGGCGCACCGTCCCGCTGATGACCTCGCCCCCCTGCTCCACCCCCACCCGCGCCGCCTCCAACGCCTGCTCGGCGCGCTCGGCTTGTTCGGCCAATGCCTGGGCCAGGCTCGTGGGCAAGTACCCGGAACGGCTTTTCTCGAACAAGGGCTGGCCCAGGGCTGCCTCCAGCCGACGTACCGAACGAAACACCGTCGACACGTCCACCTCCAGCAGCCGAGCAGCCCGGGCCAGCGAGCCGCCACGGACCAGCGCCAGGATCAGGGACAGATCGGAATAGTCCAGACGATAGTGCGCCGCTGCATTGATCACTTGGGTAAACGCCAATATTGATTGCGTAAACGCCAATCTATAGTGGCTATCAGGAATCAACAAGCGGCGAGCCTCCCATGGAAAAACAGCGTCCTTTAAACATCGCCCTGGTCGGCGACCACGACCCACACATCACCGCTCACCGGGCGATCCCCCTCGCACTTGAGCTGGCGGGCACACAAACCGGCCATGCCATTCGCTTGCAATGGCTGGCGACGCCGCTCATTACCGACAACGCAGTGCTGGAGGATTTCGACGGTGTCTGGTGCGTGCCCGGCAGCCCCTACCAAAACGAAGCCGGCGCCTTGCAAGCCATTCGTTTTGCCCGCGAACAGCGTCGCCCTTTCCTGGGCACCTGCGGTGGTTTTCAGCACGCCGTGCTGGAATATGCCCGTCACGTGATGGGGTGGGTCGACGCCGTCCATGGTGAAACCTCTCCAGAGGCTGAACGGGCGCTGCTGACGCCGCTGAGCTGTGCCTTGGTGGAAACCATCGACAGCCTTCAGTTCGAGGCGGGCTCGTTGATCGCCAGGGCCTATGGCCGACAGACAGCGTTCGAGGGCTACCATTGCCGCTTCGGGGTCAATCCGGATTTTGAGAAAGACTTGCTGAGTCAGCGCCTGCACGCCGTCGCCCGGGATACGGCCGGCGACCTGCGAGCGGTGGAGTTGCAGGACCATCCGTTCTTTGTCGCCACACTGTTCCAGCCTGAACGTGCCGCGTTGGACGGCCGCGTGCCGCCGCTGGTCCGCGCGTTTGTCGAAGCCTGCGCGAGGAAAATGTCATGAGCGCCCACTATTACGCAGTCATTTTCACCTCCCGGCGTACCGAGGGGGACCAAGGCTACGCCGAAACCGCCGAACGCATGTTGGCCCTTGCCCGGGAGCAGCCCGGATTTTTAGGCGTCGAATCGGCCCGTGGCGACGATGGTTTGGGAATTACCGTGTCCTATTGGAGCGATGAAGCAGCGATCCTGGCCTGGAAGCAGCATCCCGAACACAGCGCGATTCGTGAGCAAGGCCGCTCCACCTGGTATACCCATTGCCACACGAGGGTGTGCAAGGTCGAACGGGACTATGCCTTCCAACGCCCAATCTGATGCCAGGAAGCAAATCCCTGTGGGCGCGAGCTTGCTCGCGATGGCGGTGTGTCAGTCACGATCATGTTGGCTGATCCATCGCTATCGCGAGCAAGCTCGCTCCCACATTTTTCCCAGGTGCTCACCAATTCATTGCTCAACGCAAATCCTTGTGGGAGCGAGCCTGCTCGCGATGGCTGTGTTTCAGTCACTATGATGTTGTCTGATCCACCGCTATCGCGAGCAAGCTCGCTCCCACAGGGTTTCTGTTCAGTTCAAGATCGAGGGCTCAGCCTTCCACCAACTGCCGCACCGCCACGATTTCCGGCAGGTCGCTGCGGGCCATGTACACCCGCAAAGGTTCGGTGAGGTTGATGCGGTCGTCGATGTTCTGGTCCAGCAACAACTGGACTCGCTCGCGCTTGAGGGCCATGGTGCCGTCTGCCGCGGGGGCCCAGACAAATTCGCAAGTGGGGATGATGCCGTCGTCGGCCACGTCCATGCCGAAGGCGTCTTCGCTGAACCGCACGATGTACTGGCCGGTCTTGCGGTTCAAGCCGACAAAACCCTTGAGCTGGTCGGCGGCCTGGCAGATGAATGTCGAAGTGGTGTGCATGGTAAACCTCATGGATGCGTCCCTCGGGACGTCTGATCGATGGTTTACACGCAGGGCAAGCGAATTTTAAGGTTTCCCTCTGCCGGGGAAACTGGTGCGGCCAAGAGTACTGCAAAGCGGCCTGAAAATGCGTGGGAAAAATCTGCTTTACGCAGGTTTATGTCGGTGTAGCGATAGCGCCAACAGCGTTCAGTTGTTAAAAGATAGGTTTTTGCCCCTGCGAAAGGATCTCGAGCATGCCTGTCACCTTCACCCGTAGCGCCTTGGTGCTGAGCCTGTTGCTCGGCTTCGGTCAGACACAAGCCTCCGAAACCCCGAGCCCCAAGGCCCTGGCAACCCTTCAAGGCATTCCCCACCCGGCGGTCATCGCCCACCGCGGCGCCTCGTTCGACGCACCGGAATCCACTGCCGCCGCCTACAAGCTGGCCCGCGACCTGGGCGCCGACTATCTGGAACTGGACCTGCAACGCAGCAAGGACGGTGTGTTGTTCGTCCTGCATGATGACAGCCTGCTGCGCACCACGGATGTCGCGAGCAAGTTTCCCGAACGCAAGGACAGCACTGCCAACGAATTCACGATGGCGGAACTCAAAACCCTCGATGCCGGCAGTTGGTTCAACACGGCCTACCCGGACCGCGCGCGCCCTTCCTTCGTCGGCCTGAAAATCCTGACTCTTGATGAAGTGATCAACATCGCCGAGGGCAACCCGCAGCAAAAACCCGGGCTGTACATCGAAACCAAGGAGCCGAAGCTGTTCCCTGGCATCGAGCGCGACCTGAAGGACAAACTGCAGGACCGTGGCTGGCTGAGCCCCGCCGGGTCCAAACTGGCCAAGCGCGCCATCGGTGTCGGCCAGGGCAAGGGCAAAGTGGTTTTGCAGACCTTTGAAAAGAACAGCCTCGAACTGCTGCACAAAGAGATGCCGAAGGTGCCGAAGATCCTGCTGCTGTGGGTGGGCGAAGGCAACATCGAACCCAAGTCCAAGGTGACGTTTGCCGAGTCTGGTGAAACGGACAAGGCCGCCTATTACGCCAAGCAGGAACCCAAGGACAAGGCCGAGTTCGAGCAGTGGGTCCAGTATGCCAAGGCCCATGGCGCCATCGGCACGGGCCCTTCGGCGGCGTTGACCCATGGCGGCAGCCAGAGTTACTCGGACCTGGTGCAGCCGTGGATGAACCAGTACACCCATGACCAGGGTTTGCTGGTGCATGTCTACACCGTCGATGAGCCGGTGGACTTCAAGAAAGTGATGGAGGCTGGCGTGGATGGCATTTTCACCAATCGGGCCAGTGAGTTGCTCAAGTACTTCAAGCGTCCCGAAACAGGCAGTGTGGCGCAACTCTTGAAGAAGAACGGCTACTGAGTCGAAAGACGTTTCCAGGAAACGTGCACAATGTTTTTTCGAATTAAGGGTGAATTAAGTTGCCACAGATAATCTGAACCCACTTAAACGACTCACCCTTTAACGACATAAGGAAAGACGTATGAAAACTTTGACTGCCCTGTTCACCGCTGCCGCCCTGACCCTCACTGCAGGCCTGGCCCAGGCCGATGTACGAATCGATCAGGTTCCTCAGTTGGTCAAGGAAGGCAAGATCAAGTCCCTTGAATCGATGAATGAAGCAGCCCTGAAGTTGCACCCAGGCGCCACCATCACCGACACCGACCTGGATAACCACTTCAACGGCTACGAATATGAGGTGGAACTGAAAACTGCCGATGGCAAAGAGTTTGATGTGGACTTCGATGCCACAACCGGCAAAGTCCTGTCCGACAAGCAAGACACTTAATCCATCGGTTAAAAAGAAGCCGCGCAACTTTCAAGTTGCGCGGCTTCTTCGTGTACGTATGTAAACCGCTGCCCGGTCTGAACGCCGCCGCTCAACTGTCACAAAACCTTCAAAAAACCCTGCAATGATGCCGCTCAAGTGAACCTGTTGTCGCCGCGACAGGCACTCCCCGCCAGCGAGCCCTCATGAACCACAGCATCGACCAAAGCCATCGCGATCCGGACCTGTTCGGCCTGCTTTATGGGTTTCGTTTCCGCCCCGGCGAGCGTGGTCGGGAGATCGATTCGGCCCAGGCCCTGCAAAGCCTGCAACAACCGCAAGACGCCGACGAATTCCTCTGGCTGCACCTGAACCTGGCCCACGCGGCCTGCGAGCGCTGGATGAAGAGTCACCTGGCCTTGCCCCAGGAGTTCTTCGAAGCCCTGCACGAAGGCTCGCGCTCGACCCGTATCGAACATGTGGACTCGGCACTGCTGGCGGTGGTGAACGATGTCGTGTTCAACCTCAGCAACCTGGTGTCCTCGGACGTATCGACGTTGTGGGTGTGCGTGCACAGTCGGTTGATCATCAGCGCGCGTCTGCAACCTTTGCATTCGGTCGACAAGCTGCGCTCATCGGTCAAGGCCGGTGAGTGCTTTCGTTCCCCGCTGGAACTGCTGGTGCATCTGCTGCGCGACCAAGGCGAAGTGCTGACCCAGATCGTGCGCAAGACCAGCCTCAGCGTCGACCAGATCGAAGACCAACTGCTCTCTTCGCGACTGTCCACCAACCGCGCCGAGCTAGGTGCCCAACGCCGCGTGCTGGTGCGCCTGCAACGCCTGCTGGCCCTGGAGCCAGGCTCGTTGCTGCGCCTGCTCAACCGCCCACCGCAATGGTTGCAGAAGGAAGACGTCAAGGAGCTGCGCAAGTCGACTGAGGAGTTCGCCCTGATCATCAACGACCTCACCGCCCTGGGCGAGCGGATCAAGCTGCTGCAGGAAGAGATCGCCGCCAACCTCAACGAACAAAGCAACCGCACGCTGTTCACCCTGACGGTGGTCACGGTCCTGGCGTTGCCCATCAACATCATTGCCGGTTTTTTCGGCATGAATGTCGGCGGGGTACCGCTGGCCAGCGACCCCGAAGGCTTCTGGATCCTCGTGGCGCTGGTGGCAACCTTCACCGTGATTGCAGGCCGATGGGCGTTTCGCAAGCGGCGCGATTATTGAGAGCGTTCCTCTGCCCCCCTGCTCACTTCACGCTCGCATGAGCTTTTGTGGCGAGGGAGCTTGCTCCCGCTCGGCTGCTCAGCAGCCGTAAAAGCTGCCAACCGTTCTATTCCTGACCCACCGCGTTGAATGGCCTTGGGGCTGCTGCGCAGCCCAGCGGGAGCAAGCTCCCTCGCCACAGGTGTTAATCAGGCCCTATTGCAAACAGATCAATACCGTCAGGCACTCAACCGCGCCGTCACTTCATTCAACTGCCCCGACAACCCATGCAAATCCCGACTGGCCGCTTCGGTGCGCTGCACATTGTCGAGGTTGGTGCTGGCGATGCAGGTGATTTCAGTCAGGTTGCGCGAGATGTCTTCGGCCACGGAGGTCTGCTCTTCCGCGGCGGTGGCGATCTGGCGGTTCATGTCGCGAATCGCTTCCACCGCCTGGGTGATGCGCTCCAGCATGGCACCGGCCTGGGTCACCTGCTCGACACTTTCTTCACTGCGCGACTGCCCGCTTTCGATGGCCTGGGCCGCGTCCACCGCGCCAGTCTGCACGGTCTGGATGATCTGATTGATCTCGATGATCGATGACGCCGTGCGCTGGGCCAGGTTGCGAACCTCATCGGCGACCACCGCGAAACCGCGTCCGGCCTCACCCGCCCGTGCCGCTTCGATGGCAGCGTTGAGGGCCAGCAGGTTGGTCTGCTCGGCAATCCCGCGAATCACTTCAAGCACTTTACCGATGCGTCCGCTGTCGGTTTCCAGGCGACGGATAACCGTGGCCGTGTTGGCAATTTCGCCACGCATCCGGGTGATGGTGTGGACAGTGCCCTGCATCACTTTCTCGCCCTGCTGCGCCGATTGATCGGCATCATCGGCAGCCCGCGCCGCATCGGCGGCATGGCGGGCAACTTCCTGGGCGGTGGCGGACATCTCGTTCATGGCCGTTGCCACCTGATCGGTGCGTTCGAATTGTTCGCTGGTGCCTTGGCTCATCAGGCTGGCGATGGCATTGAGCTCACCGCTGGCACTGTCCAGTTCCGTGGCACTGCGTTGCAGGCGCGTGAAGGTTTCGGCGAGGAAATCGCGCAAGGTGTTGGCCGCCAGGGCGAGATCGCCCAGTTCGTCCTGGCGATTGCTGACGACCCGCTCGGCGAAACGGCCGTGACTCAATTGGGTCACGTATGCGATCAGGTTGCGGATGGGCTGCACCAGATTGCGGTTGACCAGCCACAGGCTGAATACCCCGATCAGCAGGCCCGAGACCAGCATCACCACAGTACCCAGCATAATGGTCCGGTCGGCCCCGGCACTGATCGACACCGATTGCTCGTTGCCCATCTGGCGCAACTCAGCCACCAGCGCACTCATCTGCTCGCTGGCAGCACGGTCGACGCCCTTGACCGCCGCATCACCGGCCGCCGCGTCAGCACCTGCCGCCACAAACGCGTCCCGGCCCTTCTGGTACGCCGAACCCAACTGACGGTGTTCGTCCCGCAGGCGTTCAATGCGCGCCTTGATTTGGGCAGGGAGGTCTTTGTGCCCGATCAACTCACCCAGAATGCCCTGGACATCGTGCTGGCGCTCTTCGAATTGCTTCCAGTACTTATCCAGGTCCGCTGGCTGCTTGCCGCGCAACAGGACGTTTTTCCATTCCTGGACCTGCACCTTGAATTGCAGGTTGGCCTCGTCGATCAACTGCGAGGCGCGCAACGGGCCATCAATCAGGTTGCGATAATTCTGGACGCCCTCGGACAGGAAATGAAAGGACGCCAGGGCGATCAACAGTATCGCCAGCAAACTGCCGCTGAGCAGAGCAAGGATCTGGGCTCTCAAGGATTTTTGTAGAAACATGGAGGGGATCTCATGGCAATAAAAAGAGCCGAGCTCACGGAGCGACACGCCCCGACCTCCATGTCCGGTATCGCGACCGAGTGCGGCGGGATATATACATGCCATCGGCACTTCAGGTGCATTCTTGATGCCTTGCCGACTATTGGTAATCCCTGTCAGCCGTCAGGAACGCTCGCCCAAGCCAGCGTAAAGCAAGATTGGTCATGACTTGTCCAGACAATCCCTTTTGTCGGCACAACGGGATTTAATAGTCTTTTTGTCATTTCTCCTGCTGTATCCTGCCCAGGCTTTGTAAAAGCGCGGATCTACCAGATCTATCAACAGACTTTGCGAGGAGCGCGATATGCACGAGATCCCTAATCTCCCCTTCCCAAGCCTGCACGACACTGAGCAGACGACCACGCTACAAGCCGGGGGGCAACCTGATGCCCAGCAACCCGAGCCCAAGCAACCCACTGAACGCCGCCAGGCCGACAGCGAAGACTGATTGACCCGCACCACCAGACCGTGTGGAAAGCGCTAAGATGCGCTTTCCACACTGCCTGAACCCGAGTGCCCCCATGAGCGATGACACCCCTCCCTTCAGCGCCCCCCAGGCCAGCCTCCTGATCGGCACCGCCGAGAAAATGGTCGATATCTGGACCCGCCTTTCCGCCGAGAAACAAGCGGCCCTGCTGGCGCGTTTCGGCAGCGAAGAGAACGCCATCGCCGCGCTGGTCACCACGCGCCTGGTCAGCGGACAGCACGACAGCTGAACCACCATTGGGCAAATAGTTTTACTTTTCTGCGTCCGGACGCCACGGTCGCCGTTATCATAAGCAGCCTATCTATCCTGCTGCTCCGTGGACCTCTTTCCCATGTCAGATTCCCCGCGCCCCCTGGCGGTCACGCTGCAAGTCGTTTCCATCGTCCTGTTCACCTTCATCGGCTACCTGAATATCGGCATTCCCCTGGCCGTGCTGCCCGGCTTCGTCCACGGCGAACTGGGTTTCGGCGCGGTGATCGCCGGGCTGGTGATCAGCGTGCAGTACCTGGCCACCCTGCTCAGTCGCCCTTACGCAGGGCGAATCATCGACAACCTGGGGAGCAAGCGCGCGGTGATGTTCGGCCTCGCCGGCTGCGGGCTGAGCGGTGTGTTCATGCTGGTGTCGGCCTGGACGCCACACCTGCCAACATTCAGCCTGATCAGCCTGTTGATCGGTCGCCTGGTGCTGGGCAGCGCGGAAAGCCTGGTGGGCTCTGGTTCGATTGGCTGGGGCATCGGCCGGGTCGGTGCAGCGAATACCGCCAAAGTGATCTCCTGGAACGGTATCGCCAGTTACGGCGCGCTGGCGATCGGTGCTCCGCTGGGGGTGTGGCTGGTCAATGCGTTGGGGCTGTGGAGCATGGGCGTCAGCATCATCTTGCTGGGTTTGCTGGGGCTGGCATTGGCCTGGCGCAAAACCGCGGCACCCATCGTCACGGGCGAGCGCCTGCCGTTCATGCACGTGCTCGGGCGTGTACTGCCCCACGGCTGCGGCCTGGCCCTGGGTTCCATCGGGTTTGGCACGATCGCGACGTTCATCACCCTGTACTACGCCACGCAGCACTGGGACAACGCCGTGCTGTGCCTGAGCCTGTTCGGCGCCAGCTTCATCGGCGCGCGTCTGCTGTTCGGCAACCTGATCAACCGTCTGGGCGGCTTTCGCGTAGCGATTGCCTGCCTGTCGGTGGAAACCCTCGGCTTGTTACTGCTCTGGCTCGCACCGGACGCCCAATGGGCCCTGGCGGGCGCGGCGTTGAGCGGTTTCGGCTTTTCCCTGGTGTTTCCGGCGCTGGGGGTGGAAGCGGTCAACCTGGTGCCAGCTTCCAGCCGTGGGGCGGCGGTGGGCGCCTATTCGCTGTTCATTGATTTATCGTTGGGGATCACCGGGCCACTGGCCGGTGCGATTGCCGCGGGTTTCGGCTTTGCCTCGATCTTTCTGTTCGCCGCCCTGGCGGCCCTGGGCGGGTTGGCACTGAGTGTCTACCTGTACCGGCAGGCGCCTCGGTACCGTGAAGCGCGGGAGAAGAATTAGAAATCCACCTTGCCGCGGCCGGCCTTGATCGAGCCGCGCTTGGTCTTGGATTCCAGGCGACGCTTTTTCGAACCCAGGGTCGGCTTGGTCGGGCGACGCTTCTTTTCGACCTTGGTGGCGCTGAGGATCAGTTCGGCCAGGCGCTCCAGCGCGTCGGCCCGGTTCTGTTCCTGCGTACGGTATTGCTGGGCCTTGATGATCAGCACACCGTCGCTGGTAATGCGGCTGTCGCGCAGGGCCAGCAACCGCTCCTTGTAGAACTCGGGCAGCGACGAGGCCGGAATGTCGAAGCGCAAATGCACGGCGCTGGAGACCTTGTTGACGTTCTGCCCCCCGGCCCCTTGTGCGCGGATGGCCGTCAGCTCGATCTCGGCGTCCGGGATGTGCACGGTGTTGGAAATGACCAGCATGGAAAGTGTCCGGTATCAGGCCCCACAGGATACCGCGAATCTCCCGGACAGCTCCCTGTGGTGAATACAAATTCCATGAACACTGCAGAACCCCTGTGGGAGCGAGCTTGCTCGCGATAGCGGCGGATCAGCAGCATTGATGTTGACTGACACACTGCTATCGCGAGCAAGCTCGCTCCCACAGGGTTACGTGCTTACTTGGCAGCCGCCGCCACCGCCAGTTCATGCCGGGCACTGCGCTTGTTCTTGATCCAATAGCACACGGCCATGAACACCACCCACACCGGAATCGCGTAGACCGAGATCTGGATGCCGGGGATCAGCAGCATCACGCCCAGGATGAACACCACGAACGCCAGGCAGATGTAGTTGCCGTACGGGTACCACAACGCCTTGAACAGCGGCGTCTGGCGGGTCTGGTTCATGTGCTGGCGGAACTTGAAGTGCGAGTAGCTGATCATCGCCCAGTTGATCACCAGGGTCGCGACCACCAGTGACATCAGCAACTCCAGCGCATGCTGCGGGACCAGGTAGTTCAACAGCACCGCCACCAGCGTGACCGCCGCCGAGGCGAGGATCGAACGCACCGGCACGCCACGCTTGTCGATCTTGGACAAGGCGTTGGGCGCATCGCCCTGCTCGGCCATGCCCAGCAACATGCGGCTGTTGCAGTAGGTGCCGCTGTTGTACACCGACAGCGCGGCGGTCAGCACCACGAAGTTGAGGATATGCGCAGCGGTGTTGCTGCCCAGCATCGAGAACACCTGCACGAACGGGCTGCCGCTGTAGGCATCGCCGGAGGCGTTAAGGGTGGTCAGCAGGCTGTCCCAAGGGGTCAGGGACAACAGCACCACGAGGGCGCCGATGTAGAAAATCAGAATCCGGTAGATCACCTGGTTGATGGCCTTGGGGATCACGGTTTTCGGTTTGTCGGCCTCTGCGGCGGTGAAACCGAGCATTTCCAGGCCACCGAAGGAGAACATGATGATCGCCATGGCCATCACCAGGCCGCTCACGCCGTTGGGGAAGAACCCTCCGTGGGACCACAGGTTGGTCACTGACGCCTGCGGGCCACCATGACCGCTGACCAGCAAATAGCTGCCCAGGGCAATCATGCCGACAATCGCCACGACCTTGATGATCGCGAACCAGAACTCCGCCTCGCCAAAGACTTTGACGTTGGCCAGGTTGATTGCATTGATCAGGATGAAAAACGCCGCCGCCGACACCCAGGTTGGAATGTCCGGGGCCCAGTAATGGATGTACTTGCCGACCGCGGTCAGCTCGGACATGCCCACCAGGATGTAGAGGATCCAGCAGTTCCAACCCGACAGGAACCCGGCGAAACCGCCCCAGTACTTATGGGCGAAGTGGCTGAAGGACCCGGCGACCGGCTCTTCGACGATCATTTCGCCCAATTGGCGCATGATCATGAAGGCGATGAAGCCGCAGATGGCGTAGCCGAGGATCATCGACGGGCCGGCTGATTTCAGCACCCCCGCCGAGCCGAGGAACAGGCCGGTGCCGATCGCGCCACCGAGGGCGATCAGTTGAATGTGTCGATTTTTCAGGCCGCGTTTCAGCTCGCCTGAATGCGTATTTTCTACAACGGTCATGCGTCACCTATTTGTTTTTATCTGTGACGAAATCGAACCCGACACGCTCGTGGCGTGGCGGAGTGAACAAGGCGGATAACCTTGAAAATGCGTGGGTACGCGAAGGGTCACAGTAAAACGCGGCGCATTGTACACCGCTGCCCCACTGCGACCAGACACCCGCGCACCCCGTCCTTCAGGTCTGCCGCGCATCTGACCCGTCCCGCCGGTTTGAAACAAGCGCTGCGAAGTGTCGGAAAAACCGTCAAACCGGCCTCTTCGGCAGCTTTTTCTTACAGCGCAGCCAAACACCGATACAAACCGGCCTGATAGGCAAAAATCGTCAGCATTTCTTTACAAACCGTAACGCAAAATTTCCACGTAGGAATTTTCTGTAAGCTGACTGCAAATTGACGGTAGCTAGCTACCTAAGTAAAAAACTACACAGCCAACTGTTTTTGAATGAGTAATTTCTTCGGCGAAAATGGAAAAAAAGTTCAAACGAAAAAAATAAAATTATTTTTTTGCAATCCAAAAAACCCTCGACTAGGTTTTCAGCGACTTGCCAAGGCATCGTGCCGACAAGTCCTGCGGTGCCGTTGCCGGCCTGTTTACACTCGCCGAATCGGGCCGTTGATTTCCGTAAAAGTCATCTAGGAGATTCACTATGCAAGCACTGGACAAAGACTTGGAAACCGAACTGCAACTGGACGAATGGTTTGAAGCCCCGACCCATGAAGCCGCTGTTGAAATGATGCAAGCCGACGCTGTCGTTCCGTTCGGCACGGCGATGTGGCCTCTGTAGGCACTGCCCGGCGGAGGCGATCCGGCCGGTCGACTCCGCCACTTTTCGCCGGTTGTCAGGGAAGTTAAATGAACTTGTCAGGGAAGAATAAGCATGGACACACAACAAGCCATCTCACATTTCCTTTACTACCTCGAACACCATCCCGCCCTGGCCGGCATCCAGCCCGCCAAGGTGTTGCTCGGTCATACCGCTGACTACGAAGCGCTGACTGGCGCCATTGCCGAACAGGCGGGCAGCGGCTCGCCCTTCCGGTTCAGCGCCATGCGCCTGGACCTCGAGTCCACGGAGCGCCTGTCCAAGGCCATTGCCGACAGCGATCTGTATATTTTCTTCTACGACTCTTCCACCCTGCCCAGCCCACGTCCCGACGGCCCGGACTTTGTCCGCGCGCTGCAAGGCGTGATGGCCGACAACTGGAAGAAATCGCTGCTGTTCAAGGACTACGGCGATTATTTCTACGACACCTTCAGCGTGATTCCCCAGCGTATCGCCGGGCTCAACAGTCACCTGATCCGGCGCATGTCCCAGGCGACGACCCTGAGTTTCCAAGATGACCACGGTTCATATTTCGACACAGCCCTGGGCGGCGTGAAGAAGTGGACCGACATCAACGGCCTCGGCAACTACGACCTGGCCCCCGGCGAAATCGCCACCCACAGCGACACCATCAATGGCCGGGTGAATTTCGTCGGCACGTTCCTGAGCACCATCCCGTTCGCACGTAAATACGGCGTGCTGCAATCGCCATTGGAGCTGTGGATCGAAGACTCCACCATTCAGAAAATCGCCACCGACGTGCCGGGCCTGGAGCACGATTTCAACAAATACCTGGACGCCAACCCGTCCAACCGCCGCATCGAGGAGCTGGGGATCGGCACCAACGAAGGGGTCAAGAGCCTGTACGCCCGCAACGCCGGTTTCGAGGAACGCCACTGCGGCCTGCACCTGGGACTGGGTGGCGGGGCCAAGGGCAGCCATCACCTGGATCTGATTTTCGAGAAGGGGATGTTGGCGCTGGATAATGAGCCGATGTTTGATGGGCGGTTTGTGCTTTAGGGGCAACCTTGGGGGGAGTGGTGGGCCTGCTGGCCTCTTCGCGAGCAAGCCCGCTCCCACACTGGATCGCCGGTGATCACAAATGCTATGTCCACTGAAGATCAAATGTGGGAGCGGGCTTGCTCGCGAAGACGGATTCAAAGGCACTGCATCACTAAAGCCAGACAAAAAAAACGCCAACCCAACGGTTGGCGTTTTTTCTTGCAGCTTGCAGCTAGAAACTCACCGCGATCTCACTCCGGCTTACGACGCCCAAACCCCGGACGCTGTCCCGAACCTGCCGGTGCACCACGGCGCTTGCCCGATGGCGTGTCGCGGTCGGCCAGGACGATTCCCGGACGCTTTTTCGGTGCCGGCTTGGCCGGACGCTTGGTGTCGGCCGGGCGATCGGCGACTGGCGTACCGCGACCCGCTGGGGCACCGCGACCTTCACCGCGCTCGGTCCGACCATTGGCCGGACGCGGCGTACGTGGGCCACGCTCACCGTCCTGACGAGGCGCAGGCTTGCGAGCCGGGCGCTCGCCTTCGATCTGCGGCTCGCGGGAAGGACGCGGGCCAGTCGGCGCACCTTCAGCCGCCGGACGCAGCGTACGCACGCGCTCGGTCTTGCCCATCGGACGCGAGGATTTACGCTGCATCCGCTCCAGCTTGTCCTTGCTCTTGGCGGTCATCTGCGGCATTGCCACCGGCTTGAGACCCACTTCGGCGGCGAGGATGTCGACTTCGTACTGGCTCATTTCACGCCAGCGGCCCATGGGCAGGTCGGAGTTGAGGAACACCGGGCCGAAACGCACGCGCTTCAGGCGGCTGACTACCAGCCCTTGGGATTCCCACAAACGCCGCACTTCACGGTTACGGCCTTCCATCACCACGCAGTGATACCAGTGGTTGAAGCCTTCACCGCCGGGCGCCTGCTTGATGTCGGTGAAACGCGCCGGGCCGTCTTCCAGCACAACACCGGCCTTGAGGCGCTCGATCATTTCGTCGTCGACTTCGCCACGCACACGCACGGCGTATTCGCGGTCCATCTCGTAGGACGGGTGCATCAAACGGTTGGCCAGCTCACCGTCGGTGGTGAACATCAGCAAACCGGTGGTGTTGATGTCCAGGCGACCGATGTTGATCCAGCGGCCTTCTTTCGGACGCGGCATCTTGTCGAACACGGTCGGGCGACCTTCCGGGTCGTCACGGGTGCAGATTTCGCCGTCGGGTTTGTTGTACATGATCACGCGGCGCACCGTTTCGGCGGCCTCTTCGCGCTTGATCACCTTGCCATCGATGGTGATGGCGTCGTGCATGTCGACACGCAGGCCCAAGGTGGCATCTTTGCCGTTGACCTTGATCCGGCCCTGGGTGATCCAGGCTTCCACGTCGCGGCGCGAACCGACGCCGATACGGGCGAGGACTTTTTGCAGCTTCTCGCCTGCTGGGCCGATTTCCTGGCTGTCGTTCTGGTCTTGGTCTTTCATTCTGGGCACCTCCCGGTGTGGTCGAGCCAGGCTTGGCCTGACGCTTTGAAAACGGGTCTTCGACGAAGGGATCGCCAAAGGGTCGCGAATCATACGCCTGTTGAGGCGATTGCGCATCAGAGACTAGCTGATCGACGAACCTTCAGCGCTTTTTCCGCCGACCGGTGATGCACAGTATTCATGCGGGAACGAGCCTGCGCGCGATTGCTAATGTTGGCTGTCAGACCGCTATCGCGAGCAAGCTCGCTCCCACAGTGGATCTGCGGTGGTCACAGGAACCCGGTGCCCCCAATTCCCTGTGGGAGCGAGCTTGCTCGCGATAGCGGTGGTCCGGTCACTGAAAGGTTGTGGCGGTCGGCAATGCTTTCCAGAAAATCGGGTCAATCGTCGAACTGACGCCGTTCGTTCTCGATCGCCTCGGCCAGGGCACGGGCTTCGGCTTCTTCATCGCTGAGCTCAGGGTCGCGTGGTTCGAGGGCGGCGACGGCGGCCAGCAGTTTTTCCCGGGCCGCGGCTACGCCAAGAATGTCTTCTTCGGGTTCGGGGTCAGGTTCGGCCTGAAGTCCAACTTCGCTGCCCGGTTGCGCGGGTTCATCCATTTCGCTTTCAGACCCCGGCCCCTCACGCAGCAGATCGTCGAAATCGGTCTTCAAGCCCTCCTCCATGGTGTCCAGTTCCAACAACAACGAGTGGAAACTGGTCTCTTCCTTCGGCTCCTCAGGCTCGGCGCTGGCGTCGGCCAATTCCTGCAGGCCCTGGGGTACCGGGGCGTCGTCGAACTCCAGCATCGGTTCGGGTTCCAGCTCCCGCAGTTCGGCCAGCGGCGGCAGGTCATCCAGGTTCTTCAGGTTGAAGTGATCGAGAAAGGCCTTGGTGGTGGCGAACATCGCGGGTTTGCCCGGCACATCGCGATAGCCAACGACGCGGATCCACTCGCGCTCCAGCAACGTCTTGACGATATGGCTGTTGACCGCCACGCCCCGTACATCCTCGATCTCGCCCCGGGTGATCGGTTGGCGATAGGCGATCAACGCCATGGTTTCAAGCATGGCGCGGGAGTAGCGCTGCGGCCGCTCCTCCCACAGGCGCCCGACCCAGGGCGCGAACTTCTCGCGGATCTGCAGGCGATAACCGGACGCCACTTCCTTGAGTTCGAACGCCCGCCCCTCGCAGGACTTGCCCAACAGCGTCAGGGCTTTCTTGAACACGGCCGGCTCGGGCCGCTCGCCTTCTTCGAAGAGTTCGAACAGGCGCTCCATCGATTGCGGCTTTCCCGAGGCCAACAGGAAAGCTTCAAGCAAGGGGGCCAGCTCGCGGGGTTCAGTCAGATTCATTGATTTGCTCGTTATTCGGCTCGTGCCCGCACGTGGATCGCTGCGAACGGCTCATTCTGCACCAGCTCGACCAAGGATTCCTTGACCAATTCCAGGACCGCCATAAACGTCACCACCACCCCCAACCGCCCTTCCTCGGCGGTGAACAGCTCGACAAACGGCACGAAGCCGCCGCCCTTGAGCCGCTCCAGCACATCGCTCATGCGCTCGCGGGTGGACAGCGCTTCGCGGCTGACCTGGTGACTTTCAAACATATCGCCTCGGCGCAGGACCTCGGCCATGGACATCAATAGCTCTTCCAGGCTCACATCCGGCAGCAACTTGCGCGCCCGCGCTTGCGGCGCATCGAGCTTGGGTACCACCACATCGCGCCCCACCCGGTTCAAGCCATCGAGGCCTTCGGCCGCGACCTTGAAGCGTTCGTACTCCTGCAAGCGGCGGATCAACTCGGCCCGCGGATCGTCCTCTTCCTCTTCGACCTCGGCCGAGCGCGGCAGCAGCATCCGCGACTTGATCTCGGCGAGCATGGCCGCCATCACCAGGTACTCGGCCGCCAGTTCCAGGCGCACCGACTGCATCAACTCGACATAACCCATGTACTGGCGGGTGATTTCCGCCACGGGGATGTCGAGGATATTGATGTTCTGTTTGCGGATCAGGTACAGCAGCAGGTCAAGCGGGCCCTCGAAGGCTTCGAGGAACACTTCCAGCGCATCCGGGGGAATGTACAGGTCCAGGGGCATTTCCATGACCGCCTGGCCATAGACCATGGCGAACGGCAACTCCTGCTGCGCGCCGGCCTGGCTGTCGACATTGTCCACGGCGGTTTCCACGGCGGACATTCAGGCCTCGACCATGAACGGCGTCGGATCGCCGCAACCGACGCGCACCACCTGGGGCTCGCCATCGGCCAGGTTGATCACCGTGGACGCCGACATGCCGCCGAAACCGCCGTCGATGATCAGGTCCACCTGATGCTCGAGGATCTGGCGCATCTCATAGGGATCGGTCAACGGCTCGGTCTCGCCGGGCATGATCAGCGTCACGCTCATCAGCGGCTCACCCAGTTCCGCCAGCAGCGCCAGGGCGATGGGATGGCTCGGCACCCGCAGGCCGATGGTGCGTTTTTTCGGGTGCAGCAACAGCCGCGGGACTTCCCGCGTGGCATTGAGAATGAAGGTGTACGGCCCCGGCAAATGGGCCTTGAGCAAGCGGAAGGTGCCGGTGTCGATCTTGGCGAACAGGCCCAACTGCGAAAGATCGCTGCAGATCAGCGCGAAATTGTGCTTGTCGTCCAGTTGACGCAGGCGTCTGACACGCTCCACGGCATTCTTGTCGCCGATCTGGCAACCGATGGCGTAGGACGAGTCGGTGGGATAGACCACTACGCCACCACCACGAATGATTTCCACGGCCTGTTTGATCAGGCGCGCTTGCGGGTTTTCCGGATGAATCTGGAAAAATTGACTCACGTGTTCTACCTGTTCAGACGGCGGCGGTAACGGGATCATGTTTGAATCTACACCATAGTGGTGGCAGATCTTCCGGCAACGGGCGGTATTCGCCAATCTCGGACCAGCCCCCAGGACCATGGAAATCACTGCCGGCAGTGACCAGCAGACCGAACTCACGGGCCAGGATCGCCAGGCTGCCCACCTGCTCGGCGGGCTGATGGCCGTTGACCACCTCGATGGCATGGCCCCCCGCTTGAATATAGTCGGCGACCAGGCGGCGGCGCTTGCTGCGGGTGAAATCATAGTGCCATGGATGCGCCAGGCTGACCCAGGCGCCAGCGGCCCGCAGGGTCTGAACGGTTTCTTCCAGGGTCGGCCAATGTTGCTTGACGTCCCCCAGCTTGCCGGCCCCCAGCCATTTTCGGAACGCTTCGGCGCGATCCTTGACGAACCCTTCGCGCACCATCCAGTCGGCAAAGTGTGGCCGGGCCGGTGCGTTGCCGCTGTCGCCCAGTTCCTGCTGGATCTGCCGGGCGCCGTCCAGCGCCCCGGGCATGCCTTTGAGGGCCAGCTTGCGGCTGATCTCTTCGGAACGCAGCCAGCGCCCGTCGCGCAGTTGTGCGATGGCCTGGACCAGCGCCGGCGCGTTCACATCGAAACCGTAGCCCAGCACATGGATGGTCGCCCCGCCCCAGGTACAGGACAATTCGACCCCGTTGACCAGCTGCATGCCCAGCGCCGTGGCGGCGCTGCGGGCCTCGTCGAGCCCTTCGAGGGTGTCGTGATCGGTCAGGGCCAGGACTCGCACGCCGTGCTCGAACGCCCGCGCCACCAGAACCGCAGGCGCCAGGGCGCCATCGGAGGCCGTGCTATGGCAGTGCAAATCAACATTCACGAGAGTTTGTTACCTCAAATCAGCTGGCCCTATCGCGGCCAAGGATGTTTGTTATTATGCCGCCACATCCTGCTTCTGGCTGCCACTGTGAAACAATTCATCGACTTCATCCCGCTCCTGCTGTTTTTCATCGTCTACAAACTTGATCCCCGAGCCGTCGATTTCGCCGGTCACTCCTTGACTGTAGGCGGTATTTACAGCGCCACCGCAGTGCTGATCATCAGCTCCCTGGTGGTTTACGGCGCGCTGTTCGTGTCCCAGCGCAAGCTGGAGAAGAGCCAGTGGCTGACCCTGATCGCCTGCCTTGTGTTCGGCAGCCTGACCCTGGCGTTCCACAGCGAAACCTTCCTCAAATGGAAGGCCCCGGTGGTCAACTGGTTGTTTGCCCTCGCTTTCATCGGCAGCCACTTCATCGGTGACCGCCTGCTGATCAAGCGCATCATGGGCCATGCCATCAACCTGCCTGAACTGATCTGGACCCGGTTGAACATCGCCTGGATCGCGTTTTTCCTGTTCTGCGGCGCCGCCAACCTGTTCGTTGCGTTCACGTTCCAGGAGTACTGGGTCGACTTCAAGGTCTTCGGCAGCCTGGGCATGACGCTGCTGTTCCTGATTGGCCAGGGCATCTACCTGTCCCGTCACTTGCACGATGCCGACCCCACCACGCCTAAAACCGAGGACTGACATGCTCTACGCAATCATTGCCACCGACGTCGCCGATTCCCTGGAAAAACGCCTGGCCGTGCGCCCGGCACACCTGGAGCGCCTGCAACAGCTCAAGGCCGAAGGCCGTATCGTACTGGCCGGCCCGCACCCGGCGGTGGACAGCAATGACCCGGGCGCCGCGGGTTTCACCGGCAGCCTGATCGTGGCCGAGTTCGACTCCCTGGTCGCCGCCCAGGCCTGGGCCGAGGCCGATCCGTTCGTGGCGGCCGGCGTCTACGCCAATGTCGTGGTCAAGCCGTTCAAGCAAGTCCTGCCGTAAATCCTCCCCTGGCGCGATGGGCCTTCGCGGCTCATTGCCCCCGTTGCTCATCTTTCTCATTCGCCTGCCGACAACCTGTCTAATCTCGATTGGAATTCAGGAGTTGCAATGCGCAAAGGTCCGTTGTGCCTGTTGTTGGTCTCGTTGGCGATCGGAGCGCCCGCCCATGGCGAGGAAAGCACCGAGGGCAGTCATTCGGCGCCCTTGTCCCTGAGCGCCGGCGGCCAGATCGCTGAATTGCAGCAACGCTTGAAGGACAGCGAGCGCCAGCGTGAAGAGCTGAGCAAACAACTGCAAAATGCCGACAGCGAACGCGAGAGCGCTGTGCTGGCCCGGCTGCGTCAGGAGAACCAGCGCCTGAAGCTGCAACTCAAGGAAGCCCAGGCCAGCCCGCTGCCGCGCCTGCTGACCGATCAACAGCAATGGTTCGTCATTGGTGCCGGGGTAGCGCTATTGGCCTTGCTCTGCGGTATCTTTGCCAGCGGTGGACGTAGACAACGTCGGCAATGGCTAAATTGAGTGAGTCATGAGCGAGCTGTTACTGATAGATGATGACCAGGAGCTGTGTGAGCTCCTCGTGAGTTGGCTGAGCCAGGAAGGGTTTCAGGCCCGCGCCTGTCACGATGGCCAGAGTGCCCGCAAGGCCCTGGCCGAAACCGCCCCGGCTGCCGTGGTCCTGGACGTGATGCTGCCCGACGGCAGTGGCCTGGAACTGCTCAAGCAATTGCGCACCGATCACCCGGAATTGCCGGTGCTGATGCTGTCGGCCCGGGGTGAACCGCTGGACCGTATCCTTGGCCTGGAACTGGGCGCCGATGACTACCTGGCCAAGCCCTGCGACCCCCGGGAACTGACCGCCCGCCTGCGCGCCGTGCTGCGCCGCAGCCACCCGACAGCCGTGTCCAGCCAGATCGAACTGGGGGACCTGACCTTCAGCCCGGTGCGTGGCGTGGTCAGCATCGACGAACAGGAACAGACCCTCACCGTTTCCGAAAGCCGCCTGCTCGAAGCATTGCTCAAGCAACCGGGCGAGCCGCTGGACAAGCAGGAACTGGCGCAGATCGCCCTGGGCCGCAAACTGACCCTGTACGATCGCAGCCTCGACATGCACGTGAGTAACCTGCGCAAGAAAATCGGCCCCCACCCCGACGGCCGTCCGCGCATCGTGGCGCTGCGTAGCCGGGGCTACTACTACAGCCTCTAGAGGTTGTGGCTGCTATTACAGCCCTAGAGACTGTGAGTGCTATTACAGCCCCTAGAGGCTTTTGTGGCGAGGGAGCTTGCTCCCGCTCGGTTGCGCAGCAACCGCAAAAGCTTGGGGCCGCTGCGCAGCCCAGCGCGAGCAAGCTCCCTCGCCACAAAAGCGCCTTCATCCCAGCAAGCTCCCTCGCCACAGTGTGTTGTGTCCGCCCTGCAGTTTTGTCAGCTCCGCCCCAAACCGTCTTTACCCAAGCTTTACGCGCCCCTGACCGCCGCTGACCTTGATCTCCGTAATCTGCACACATCCGGAACTGACCGGGAACGAGACAAGGAGACACACCATGCGCAAGACCCTTATCGCTCTGATGTTCGCTGCCGCCCTGCCGACCGTCGCCATGGCCATGCCCGAAGGCCCCGGCCCGATGGGGCCGATGGACGGCCCGCGTCACGGCGGCCAGATGCACGACAAAGGCCCCTACAGCCAACTGGACCTGAGCCGCGAACAACGCCAGCAGATTCGCCGGATCATGGGCGAACAGCGTCACGAACAACGGGAACTGGTCGACAAGTACCTGGCCAAGCTGTCGCCAGCCGACCAGAAAGCCATGCAGGACGAGATGCAAGCCCGGCATCAGAAGGTCGATGCCCAGATCCGCGGATTGTTGAAGCCTGAGCAGCAAAAAGAATTCGACGCGATCCAGAAGAAACAGGCCGAACGTCGCGCCGAGTGGGCTGAGTTCAAAGCCTGGAAAGCGCAACAACCGCAAAAAGCGCAATAATGCACTGAAGCTTGCCCAGCCCAACGGCCAATCGCCGTTGGGCTTTCTTTGTTTTCGAGGATTTATCGTGCGTTCATTGTTCTGGCGCATCCTGGCCAGTTTCTGGCTGGCCATCGCCCTGGTTGCAGGGCTTTCGATCCTGATGGGCCACATGCTGAACCAGGACGCCTGGATCCTCAGCCGTCACCCTGGCCTCAATACCCTGCCCGAAGAGTGGACGCAAACCTACGAAAGCCAGGGCGAGGACGCCGCCCAGGACATCTTGCAACAGCGCAAGCGCCAGTATCACATCGACGTCCAGGTGTTCAACGAAAGCGGCGACCCGGTGGTCCGCGGCACCTTCCCCCATCGTGCCGCAGCCTTCGAGGCCCGACAGAAAAACGACGACCGACGCCTGCCCTGGCGGCGGCTGACCGACGAGTTCACCAGCGCCAAAAGTGGCGACACCTACCTGTTCATCTACCGTATCCCCCATCCCGAACTGGACGCCTGGCACCGCGGCAGCCTGCTTTGGCCCCTCAGTGCATTGGGGATCGCGCTGGTGGTGCTGACCTTGTTCAGCCTCTTGGTGACGCTCTCCATCACCCGTCCGCTGAATCGACTGCGCGGCGCGGTGCATGACCTGGGCCAGGCCGCCTACCAGCAGAACAGCCTCGCCAAACTGGCCAACCGGCGGGACGAGTTCGGCGTACTGGCCACCGACTTCAACCGCATGGGCGCGCGCCTGCAAAGCTTGATCGCCAGCCAGCGCCAACTGCTGCGCGACGTGTCCCACGAACTGCGCTCGCCCCTGGCCCGGCTGCGCATTGCCCTGGCCTTGGCTGAACGGGCCAGCCCCGAGGAACGTGAAAAACTCTGGCCGCGCCTGACCCGCGAATGCGATCGCCTGGAGGCGCTGATCAGCGAAATCCTGGTCCTGGCCCGGGTCGATGCCGACAACGCTGGCGCCGAAGAGGTGGAACTCAACGGCTTGCTGGTCACCCTGCAAAAAGATGCGCAACTGGCGTCACCGGATCAAACCGTGCAGCTTGAAACCGAGGCGGACCTGACCCTCAAGGGCTGGCCAACGATGATCGAGCGAGCGGTGGACAACCTGCTGCGCAACGCCCAGCGCTTCAATCCAGCCGGAAAACCCATTGAGATGCGCGCGGTGCGCCAGGGCGAACGGATCCTGATCAGCGTGCGCGACCACGGGCCCGGCGTGGAGGCCGAGCACCTGGGGCAATTGGGCGAGCCGTTCTACCGCGCACCCGGCCAGACCGCCGCCGGCCATGGCCTGGGCCTGGCTATCGCGCGTCGTGCCGCCGAACGCCATGGCGGTGCATTGGTGTTGGGCAATCATCCTGGCGGGGGGTTTATCGCGACGCTGGAACTGCCGTTGGTGCCGGGGGCAGTGGTACAACCTTAAGGTCAAAAAATGAACCCTGTGGCGAGGGAGCTTGCTCCCGCTCGGTTACGCAGCAACCGCAAAATCTTGGGGCTACTTCGTAGCCCAGCGGGAGCAAGCTCCCTCGCCACAAAAGCGCCCTCGCCACAGGAAATCAAACAAGGCGAGGTGAGCGACGCGGGCGAACCCGACGGCAAGCGCGATCTCATCAAACCAAACGATAATCCCTCTTATTCAAACCGCCCCGCCCTGTTAGACTTTGCGCCCTCTTTTCACCTATCTCCCAGGTCGCCCGATGCCGTCGTTGCCTCTTCGCTTATGCGCACTGTTCATGGCCCTGGGCCTGAGTGCCTGCGATGATGCCCCGCGTTTTACCCAGGCCGAACCGGGTGAAGCCCGTTCCGGTGGCGCCGCGACGGTGCGCAAGAGCGATCAGAACGCCTTTTCCCTGCCCTCGGCCAATCTGCCGCCTTCGCGGCGCGTGGATTTCAGCGTCGGCAACAGTTTCTTCCGCAGCCCCTGGGTGATTGCCCCCTCGACCACCACCGCCCGGGACGGCCTCGGGCCCTTGTTCAACACCAACGCCTGCCAGAACTGCCACGTCAAGGACGGCCGCGGCCATCCGCCGGCGCCGGACGCGACCAGCGCGGTGTCGATGCTGGTGCGCCTGTCGATCCCCGACGCGCCACCTTACGCCAGGGTCATCGAGCAACTGGGGGTGGTGCCGGAGCCGGTCTACGGTGGGCAATTGCAGGACATGTCGGTGCCCGGCGTCGTCCCCGAAGGCAAGGTGCGGGTCGATTACACGCCAGTCCCGGTGCGTTTCAAGGACGGCACCGTCGTCGAACTGCGCAAGCCGAACCTGCAGATCACCCAGCTGGGCTATGGCCCGATGCACCCCGACACGCGCTTTTCGGCCCGCGTGGCACCGCCGATGATCGGCCTGGGTCTGCTGGAGGCCATCCCCGACGAGGCGCTCCTGGCGAACGCCAAAGCCCAGGCGCGGGAGAACAACGGCGTCGCCGGCCGCCCCAACCAGGTCTGGGACGATGCCCAGCAAAAAACCGTACTGGGGCGTTTCGGCTGGAAGGCCGGCCAGCCCAACCTCAATCAACAGAACGTCCACGCGTTCTCCGGTGACATGGGCCTGACCACCAGCCTGCGGCCCTTCGACGATTGCACCGAGGCCCAGGTCGACTGCAAGCGCGCCCCCAGTGGCAACGGTCCGAACGGCGAGCCGGAGGTCAGCGACAACATTCTGCGCCTGGTGCTGTTCTACAGCCGCAACCTCGCGGTGCCGGCCCGTCGCGACGTGAATTCACCCCAAGTACTGGCGGGCAAGAATCTGTTTTTCCAGGCCGGTTGCCAGTCTTGCCACACACCGAAATACACCACCGCCGCCAACGCCGCCGAACCGGAGTTGGCGAACCAGGTCATCCGCCCCTACACCGACCTGCTGTTGCACGACATGGGCGAAGGCCTGGCCGACAACCGCAGCGAATTCAAGGCCAGCGGCCGTGACTGGCGGACCCCGCCGCTGTGGGGCATCGGCTTGACCGAAACCGTCAACGGCCACACCCAGTTCCTGCATGACGGTCGTGCCCGCAATCTGCTCGAAGCCGTGCTGTGGCATGGCGGCGAAGCACAAGCGGCGCAACGCCAGGTTTTAGCGTTCAATGCCGAGCAGCGCGCTGCGTTGCTGGCCTTTCTGAATTCCCTTTAAATGCCCTTTCCAGAAATGGGAGCCTGACATGTTCCGTCCCAAGCTGTTGTTCACCAGCCTCGCCGCCCTCGCCCTCGGTGCCTGCTCGCCCCAGGACCCGCAAGCCGTCACCTCGGCCGCCATCGCCAAGCAAGTGATCCTGCCGACCTACAGCCGTTGGGTCGAGGCCGACCGGCAACTGGCGACCAGCGCCCTGGCGTTCTGCCAAGGCAAGGAAAACCTGGACACCGCCCACGCCGACTTCCTCAAGGCGCAAAAGGCCTGGGCCGAGTTGCAACCCCTGCTGATCGGCCCGCTGGCCGAGGGCAACCGCGCCTGGCAGGTGCAGTTCTGGCCGGACAAGAAAAACCTGGTGGGCCGTCAGGTCGAGCAGTTGGTCAACAGCCAGCCACAGATCGACGCCGCCGGCCTGGCCAAGTCCAGCGTTGTCGTGCAAGGGCTCTCGGCCTACGAATACCTGCTGTTCGACGCCAAAATCGACATGGCCGACGCCGCCCAGAAAGCCAAGTACTGCCCGCTGCTCATCGCCATCGGCGAACGCCAGAAGCAACTGGCCGAAGAGATCCTGTCGGGCTGGAACACCAACGACGGCATGCTCGCCCAGATGAGCAAGTTCCCCAACCAGCGCTACGCCGACTCCCACGAGGCCATCGCCGATCTGCTGCGCGTGCAAGTCACGGCCCTGGACACGCTGAAGAAAAAACTCGGCACGCCGATGGGCCGCCAGAGCAAGGGCGTACCTCAGCCATTCCAGGCCGATGCCTGGCGCAGCCAGTCGTCGTTGCAAGGGCTGGAAGCCAGCCTGAGCGCGGCCAGAACCGTCTGGGCCGGCGTGGACAACAAGGGCCTGCGCGGCCTGCTGCCAAGCGACCAGAAACCGTTGGCGGACAAGATCGACGCCGCCTACGATGCCTCGTTGAAACTGTTCGCCAGCAGCCAGCGATCGTTGACCGAAATGCTCAACGACGATGCCGGGCGCCAGCAACTCAACGATTTGTACGACAGCCTCAACGTCGTCCATCGCCTGCACGAAGGCGAACTGGCCAAGGCGCTGGGCATTCAATTGGGCTTCAACGCCAACGACGGTGACTGATCATGTTTCGACGTCAGGTCCTGGCACTGGGCAGCTTGCTGCTCGGCGCCGTTACCCTGGGCGGCTGGACGCTGTTCAAGCAAAAGGACAAGAGTCCGCTGCTGCTTTCGGCACGGGACGATGGCGACGGCAAGCACTACGCCGTCGGCTATCGACTGGACGGCACGCGGGTGTTCGCCACCCAGGTCGGCCAGCGTTGCCATGACATTATCAATCACCCGACGCAGCCGATTGCGCTGTTCGTCGCCCGTCGTCCAGGCACCGAAAGCTACCTGATCGACCTGCGCGATGGGGCGCTGCTGCAAACCATCACCTCGTTGCCGAACCGACACTTCTATGGCCACGCGGTGATCCACAACAGCGGCGAATGGTTGTATGCCACCGAGAACGACACCACCGACCCGGGACGCGGCCTGTTGGGCGTGTACCGTTTCGAAGGCGAGCGGTTGGTGCACAGCGGCGAGATCTCCACCCATGGCATCGGTCCTCACCAGGTGTCCTGGATGCCCGATGGCGAGACGCTGGTGGTGGCCAACGGCGGCATTCGCACCGAGGCCGAAAGCCGGGTCGACATGAACCTCGACGCCATGGCGCCGAGCCTGGTGCTGATGCAGCGCGATGGCACCCTGCTGAGCAAGGAAACCCTCGCCCAATCGATGAACAGCGTGCGCCACCTGGGCATCGCCAGCGACGGCACCATCGTCTCCGGCCAGCAGTTCATGGGCGCAGCCCACGAATCGTCAGAACTGGTGGCGATCAAGCGGCCGGGGCAGCCGTTCCAGGCATTCCCGGTGCCCGAGGAACAATTGCAGGCCATGGGGCACTACACCGCCAGCGTCGCCGTGCACAGCGACCTACGCCTGGTGGCGCTGACCGCCCCGCGCGGCAACCGCTTCTTCATCTGGGACCTGGACAGCGGCGAAGTCCGCCTGGATGCACCCTTGCCGGACTGTGCCGGCGTGGGTGCGGTGGCCGACGGTTTTGTCGTGACGTCGGGCCAAGGGCGTTGCCGCTATTACGATTGCCGGCAGACACAACTGGTTGCAAAACCCCTGGATCTGCCGGCAGGGCTCTGGGACAACCATTTGCATCTGGCCTGAGCCGGGGAGCGAAGCCATCGGCGCCAAGCTCCCTGATTTTTCGGAAAATTCCCACGCACCACCGGCCCGCCAGCATCTGGAATAGCCCGCACACTCGGAGTAATGTGCCCGCCTATCTGTATTTTCTCTCAGCTCTTTTCCAAGGAAGTGGAACATGCTGCGACGCCGCATGCTGATCATGTTGGGTGTTGTCCTGCTGGTGGTGCTGTTGCTCGCCGGCTACAAGGCCTTCTCCGTTTACCAGCAGATCCAGGCATTTTCTGCGCCAAAACCGCCGGTCAGCGTCTCCGTGGCCACGGCCGCCCAGCAACCCTGGCAGGCTCGCCTGCCCACCGTTGGCAGCCTCAAGGCACTGCAAGGCGTGGACCTGAGCCTGGAAATCGCCGGGACCGTGCAGAAGGTGCAGTTCCAGTCCGGGCAGAAGGTCAAGGCCGGTCAGCCGCTCCTGCAACTGGACAGCGAAGTCGAAAGCGCCCTGCTGGAAACCGCCGAGGCCGACCTGGGCCTGGCGCAACTGGATTTCGGTCGCGGCCGACAGCTGGTGGGCAGCCAGGCGATCTCCAAGGGCGAATTCGACCGGCTCTCGGCGCAACTGAAGAAGAACCAGGCCACGGTCAACCAGCTCAAGGCGTCGCTGGCCAAGAAACACATCCTGGCGCCGTTCAGCGGCACCATCGGCATCCGCCAGGTGGATGTCGGCGACTACCTGGCCAGCGGCACGGTGATCGCCACCCTGCAGGACCTCAGCAGCCTGTATGTGGACTTCTACGTGCCTGAGCAAACCGTGCCCCGGCTCGCCGTTGCCCAGTCGGTCAACGTCAGCGTCTCGGCCTATCCCGGGCAGACCTTCGTCGGCACCATCAGCGCGATCAACCCCAAGGTCGAGGACAGCACCCGCAACGTCCTGGTGCGCGCCACCCTGGCCAATCCCGACGGCAAACTGCTGCCCGGCATGTTCGCCAACCTGCAGGTGATCCTGCCGGACGTGGCCGCCGGAATCGTCGTGCCGGAAAGCGCCGTGACCTACACCCTCTACGGCAACTCCATGTACGTGGTGACGCAAAAGAAAGCCGCCGACGGCACTGTCGAGAAGGACGACAAGGGCCAGCCGGTGCTGATCGCCGAACGGCGTTTCGTTGAGACCGGCGAGCGACGCGACGGGCAGGTGCTGGTTTCCAAAGGCGTGCAGAGCGGCGAACAAGTCGTGATCGCCGGCCAGATCAAGCTCGATAACGGTACGCCGATCGCCATCAGCGACGACAAGACCCTGACCGAACAGAACAGCCCGCCGCGCGCGGACTGATCAAGGAACCCCCATGGCTTTTACCGATCCGTTCATCCGCCGCCCGGTGCTCGCCACCGTGGTCAGCCTGTTGATCGTGCTGCTGGGCTTCCAGGCCTGGAGCAAGCTGCCCCTGCGTCAGTATCCGCAAATGGAAAACGCCCTCATCACGGTGACCACCGCCTACCCCGGGGCCAACGCCGAGACCATCCAGGGCTACATCACCCAACCGATGCAACAGAGCCTGGCCAGTGCCGAGGGCATCGACTACATGACTTCGGTCAGTCGCCAGAATTTCTCGGTGATTTCGGTCTATGCCCGCATCGGTTCCAACAGCGACCGGCTCTTTACCGAACTGCTGGCCAAGGCCAACGAGGTCAAGAACCAACTGCCCCAGGACGCCGAGGACCCGGTGCTCAGCCGCGAGGCCGCCGATGCCTCGGCACTGATGTACATCAGCTTCTTCAGCAAGGAACTGAACAACCCGCAGATCACCGACTACCTGTCACGGGTGATCCAGCCCAAGCTGGCGACACTGCCCGGCATGGCCGAGGCGGAGATCCTCGGCAACCAAGTCTTCGCCATGCGCCTGTGGCTGGACCCGGTCAAACTCGCCGGCTTCGGCCTGACCGCCGCCGACGTGACCAATGCCGTGCGCCAGCACAACTTCCTCTCCGCCGCCGGTGAAGTGAAAGGCGAATACGTCGTCACCAGCATCAACGCCAACACCGAACTCAAGTCCGCCGAGGCCTTCGCCGCGATCCCCCTCAAGACCGACGGCGACAGTCGCGTGTTGCTGCGGGACGTGGCCCGCGTGGAAATGGGTGCAGAGAACTACGACACCATCAGTTCCTTTGGTGGCACACCTTCGGTGTACATCGGGATCAAGGCCACCCCGGGCGCTAACCCGCTGGATGTGATCAAGGAAGTGCGCAAGATCATGCCGGAGATGGAGGCGCAACTCCCGACCAACCTCAAGGCCGAGATCGCCTACGACGCCACCCTGTTCATCCAGGCCTCCATCGACGAGGTGGTGAAAACCCTGTTCGAGGCGGTGCTGATCGTCATCGTTGTGGTGTTCCTGTTCCTCGGCGCCCTGCGTTCGGTGGTCATCCCGGTGGTGACCATCCCGCTGTCGATGATCGGCGTGATGTTCTTCATGCAGTTGATGGGCTACTCGATGAACCTCCTGACGCTGCTGGCCATGGTGCTCGCCATCGGCCTGGTGGTGGACGACGCCATCGTGGTAGTGGAGAACATTCACCGGCACATCGAGGAAGGCAAGACCCCGTTCGACGCCGCGATAGAAGGTGCCCGGGAAATCGCCATGCCTGTGGTCTCGATGACCATCACCCTGGCGGCGGTGTATGCACCGATCGGCCTGCTCGAGGGCCTGACGGGCGCTTTGTTCAAGGAGTTCGCCTTGACCCTGGCCGGGGCGGTGGTGATCTCCGGGATCGTCGCCCTGACCCTGTCGCCCATGATGTGCGCCCTGCTCCTGCGCCACGATGAGAACCCCTCGGGGCTGGCCCATCGGCTGGACATGATTTTCGAACGCTTGAAGAGCCGTTACCAGCGCATGCTCCATGGCACACTCAACACCCGGCCGGTGGTGCTGGTGTTCGCGGTGATCGTGCTGCTGCTGATCCCGGTGCTGGTCATGTTCAGCAAGTCCGAACTGGCCCCCGACGAGGACCAAGGCATCATCTTCATGATGGCCAACGCCCCGCAGCCCACCAACCTCGACTACCTGAACACCTATACCGATCACTTCATTACCATTTTCAAGGAGTTCCCGGAGTACTACTCCTCGTTCCAGATCAATGGCTACAACGGCGTGCAGTCGGGCATCGGCGGCTTCCTGCTCAAGCCCTGGAACGAACGCGACCGCACCCAGATGGAAATCCTGCCCGAGGTCCAGGCCAAGCTGGAAAGCGTGCCTGGCCTGCAGATCTTCGGTTTCAACCTGCCCTCGCTGCCGGGCACCGGCGAAGGCCTGCCGTTCGCATTCGTCATCAACTCACCGAAGGACTATGCGACGCTGCTGGAAATTGCCGACCGGGTCAAAAAGCGCGCGTTGGAGTCCGGCAAGTTCGCCTTCATGGACATTGACCTTGCCTTCGACAAGCCAGAAGTCGTGGTGGATATCGACCGCGCCAAGGCCGCCCAGATGGGCGTTTCCATGCAGGACCTGGGCGGTACCCTGGCAACGCTGCTGGGCGAATCCGAGATCAACCGCTTCACCCTCGAGGGCCGCAGCTACAAGGTCATTGCCCAGGTCGAACGGCCGTTCCGGGACAATCCGGACTGGCTGAACAACTACTACGTGAAAAATGCCCAGGGTGAATCGCTACCGCTATCGACCCTGATCAAGGTCAGCGACCGGGCGCGACCGCGACAACTGAACCAATTCCAGCAGCTCAATGCGGTGACGATTTCAGGCTTTCCCATCGTGAGCATGGGCGAGGCCATCGAGACCGTCCGCCAGATTGCCCGGGAGGAAGCACCGGCGGGGTTCGCCTTCGATTACGCCGGGGCTTCGCGTCAATTCGTACAGGAAGGCAGTGCGTTGTGGGTAACCTTTGCCCTGGCCCTGGCGATTATCTTCCTGGTGCTGGCCGCGCAGTTCGAAAGTTTCCGGGACCCGCTGGTGATCCTGGTGACCGTGCCGCTGTCCATTTGCGGAGCCCTGATTCCGCTGTTCCTCGGCTGGTCGAGCATGAACATCTATACCCAGGTGGGGCTGGTGACGCTGATCGGCCTGATCAGCAAGCACGGGATCCTGATAGTCGAGTTCGCCAACCAGTTGCGCAGGGAACAGAACCTGTCGCCGCGCGAAGCCGTGGAACAAGCCGCGTCGATTCGTCTGCGACCGGTGCTGATGACCACCGCGGCGATGGTGTTCGGCATGGTGCCGCTCATCTTCGCCACAGGCGCCGGGGCGGTGAGCCGCTTCGACATCGGCACGGTGATCGCCACGGGCATGTCGATTGGCACCTTGTTCACGCTGTTTGTGTTGCCTTGCGTCTA
Source organism: Pseudomonas sp. FSO-7 (assembly GCF_059579345.1). NCBI lineage: Bacteria > Pseudomonadati > Pseudomonadota > Gammaproteobacteria > Pseudomonadales > Pseudomonadaceae > Pseudomonas > Pseudomonas sp. FSO-7. The sequence goes on from NZ_CM184193.1 coordinate 5,083,496, forward strand.
CACACTGCTGGCCAAGCCGGACAAGGCCTGAGGACTGTTCAAGCAAACTCACGCTGGTACGGGATGTTTTTGTGGCGAGGGAGCTTGCTCCCGCTGGACCGCGAAGCGGTCCCAATCGGTTTCAAGGTCAGGCAGCAGTCGTGCAATCACGACTGCTTCGCAGCCGAGCGGGAGCAAGCTCCCTCGCCACAGGATGAGGGTTCGACTGATGACTTGTGGTTTGAGTCCCAAATAAAAAGGCCTCACACAAGGGAGGCCTTTATTTGGGTTTCAGGGCTTTCAACTCTGAGGCCTCATCCCCTGGGACAGGCTGAACATGAACAGCAGCAGATCATCGTCCGGGCGGATCGCCTCGCTGGCCTTTGCCACACGCGGCAGGGGACAATGCGCACCCGCACTGGACGCACTGAGGATCTGCGAGCGTGGCTGTTCCCATACAGCCACCGCCATTGATGTAACTGCCAGGGCTCCGACTAAAAACAAACCTCTAGCAATTTCTAGTTTCATGGCTATAAACCTTTGATAGCGCTGCCAAACGCCGCCTCATAAAAGTAGACGAGTTTTTTCCAGTCGGCATCGCTGAACGACGAATGGCGCCGCAGCTGTTTCAGGTCATGGGAGGCCGCACGCCGGGCAGTCAGGCGCTGGCGACATTTCTCCAGATCCAGCAGGGCCACTTCGGCCTTGGCCGCCTCGCCCTCTCCTGTCACCTGCACAAAAACATGCTTGATGTAGAGGCAGCCGTGCTGCCAACGGCCCTTGTGCATGCGGGCCAGATTCTCAGCCAGGCCCTGGAGGATTTGATCATGCACCGCTTCGCCATGGCGCTCACGTCCGCCTCCGGCATACCAATGCTCGATTTCCTCGAAACCTTCCAGCGCATGGGTCACTAACAGTGCACGCCACTTGTGGACGGGGTCACGCTGGGCGCCACAAAAGATCAGCTCGGGCACGCGAACATCCAGCTGGGTCAACGCCAGCAGTGCGTCTTGCTCACGCAACACGGTCGGTCGACCGAGCGGATGCAACCAACTGCGATAAATGTGCCCCGTTTGACGCTTGGCATACAACAGCTCGCCGTCGTTGCTGTTGATCCGCTGCACGCCGCTTTCACCGCCACGGCGCACGTTGGGCTCTTCCACCCACTCACCTTGCTGGTTCCAAAAATGTTCGAAGCTGTTGCGGGAAATGCCTGTTGTCTCTACGGCCTGCACAACCATGCTGTTACCTCTTGCGTAATACATAAACTCGCCACATGGCATAGAGCGGTAGGAAATCCAGCCGTTCCTGAATGCGAAACCCGGCCTGCCGAAACTCCTCTTCTACTGTATCAGTCGGTAACACAAATCGATTCTGGTAGTCTTTCTGCCCACGGGTGCGCTCCAGACGCTTGCGTTTCCAGGCCTTGAAATTGCCATCGACCCACAATGAAACGATCACACTGTCACGACTGACACGCTCGAATTCCTTCAGAATCGCCAGTCGATGCGCGGGTTCACCGATGTGATGCAACAAGCGCATACAAAAAATACTGTCGACGGCGTTATCAGGCAAGGCGATGTCGAACGCAGAAGTGTGCAAGGGCCGTACCCGTTTTACGACATCCGTCGGTTGAGCCTCCAACGCGGTATTGAGCATGGCTTCGGAATTGTCCGCGCCGATGATGACCCGGTTCGGTTTTTCGGCCAGTAAGGGCCAGAAGCGCCCGGCACCGCAGGGCAGGTCCAGGACCAGGCCGGGATCTCCGACGAGTGTCAATGCACGTCGGGCCAATTGTTGGTCTCGCTGGTTGGAAAGACGGCGACTCAAGCCACGGCGATGCTTGTGAAAATATTCCCTGGCGTGCTGCTCGTCGTATTTTTCGGAAAAATCCAGCTTGATAGGTTTGGACATTAGCGGGGCCTCGATGACTGATCGGCCCCACCTTATGAATCGGAGTGTCATGCCTTTGTGAAAATAAAGTCAGGTAAACGCTTCAATGTTTACAAGACTTTTCGGTACAGAGGCCTAGCCCTTTGGATTCAATTCCACCTCGAAGTGGCAACCATTGGGCTCCATCGTACTGAGGCTGACGGTCCAAGCCTGGTTCTCGCAAATGCGCTGCACCAGGGACAAGCCCAATCCCAAGCCCTCGCCACGCTTTTCGTTACCGCGCACGAACGGTTCGAACATCGCCTCGCGCTTCTCCTCTGGAATCCCCACGCCGCTGTCCTCGACCACAAATCCAGTGGTGGTCAGTGAAAGGCGGATGAAGCCCTGATCGGTGTAGTGCAGGGCATTGCGCAGCAGGTTGCCCATCACGGCCGTCAGGAATGTGGCGTTATACAGGGTGTCGAGGGTTTGCCCGGGGTCGAAGATCAGCGTCAGGCCTTTGGATTCGATGGGCCCGCGCCACACGCCGAGGAGGTTCTCGGCCACCTGCCCCAGGGTCAGCCGAGGCGACATGCCGTTGTCTTCGCGCTCGGCCCTGGCGAGCATCAGGAAGGTCTGCACCAGTTCACGCATCTCTTCACTGGCCCGATTGATGCGCTCGACCTGGGTACGACCGCGCGGGTCCAACGCCGGGTTTTCCAACAGCAACTCACAGGAGGTCGCCAGGACCATCAACGGCGTGCGCAACTCGTGGCTCACGTCGCTGGTAAACAACCGCTCGCGGGTCAAGGCCTGGCGCAAGCGCCCCAGTGTGGCGTCGAACGCCACGGCCAGTTCACCCACCTCATCGGCGGCATAATCCGGGGCCAGCGGCGGCGCGAGACCCAGGAGCTGGTCGCGATGACGCACTTGCCGAGCCAGGCGAACCACGGGCGCCATCACCCGGCGTGCCAGGACCCAACCCAGGAATACCGCCAGCGCCAGGCTGAGCACGAAACCCACCAGCACCACGGCGAAAAGCACCCGTTCGCGCTCTTCGAAGTCGCTCTGGTCTTGCAGCAACACGTAGTGCCGGCCGTCAACGATCTCGACCATGGCGTGATAGGACAACTGTTCGCGAAACACCTCGTGGAAACCGCGCTCCAGATGGCGCAAATCCTTGGGCAACTCGAAGTCCCCCGGGCCGCCGCTGAAATAAAACAACTGGTCGGGTTCCGGCCGATGGTTCCAGTCCGAGACACTGTCCATCAACAACAGGCGTTGCAGATCACCGCCCAGCCCGGCGGAAATCAGTTTCTCTTCAACCAAATGGACCGTCGCCACGATGCCCATGGCGAACGCACCGGCGACCAATGCGCTCATCAGCGCAAACGCGATGATGATCCGTTGGGCAAGGCTCTGCTTAAACTCCATCGCGGCCCTCGGCCAGGCGATAGCCGACGCCGTGCACGGTGTGCAACAACGGCTTTTCGAACGGTTTGTCGATCACCTGGCGCAGTTGATGGACATGGCTGCGCAAGCTGTCGCTGTCCGGGCAATCGTCGCCCCACAACGCTTCTTCGAGAATTTCGCGGCGCAGCACGTGGGGACTTTTCTGCATCAGTACCGCCAGCAGCTTGAGGCCCACGGGGTTGAGCTTGAGCAGCTTGCCTTCACGCGTCACTTCGAGGGTATCGAGGTCGTAGATCAGGTCACCGACCTGCAAGGTCCGCCGGCCACCACCCTGGGCCCGACGCATGACGGCTTCGATCCGCGCCGCCAGTTCCGACAAGGCAAACGGCTTGATCAGGTAGTCATCGGCGCCGGACTTGAAGCCCTGCAGGCGATCGTCCAACTGATCCCGGGCGGTGAGCATGATCACCGGCGTATCGCGCCGGGCGTCTTCGCGCAGGCGCTTGCACAAGGTGTAGCCGTCAATGCCCGGCAGCATGATATCGAGCACGATCAGGTCGTAGTGTTCGGTCGCCGCCAGGTGCAACCCCGACAAACCGTCCTGGGCACAATCGACGGTGTAGCCCTTGAGCCCCAGGTAATCGGCCAGGTTGGCCAGGATGTCGCGGTTGTCTTCGACCAATAGAATTCGCATGGGCACCTCTGCGTACATAGTTAACGGCTGGCTTGGCCCGCGCAGCTTACGGCCAAGCGTGACTTACGGCTAGGGTTGTATCCGCCGTGGCAGCGCAGTCCACCCTGTGGGAGCGAGCTTGCTCGCGATAGCGGTGGGTCAGCTCCATCAATATTGGATGTTCCGACGCTATCGCGAGCAAGCTCGCTCCCACAGGGGCCGCACTGCCAGGCATTGACGAGTTTTTCACCCAACATTCACACAGCCCGAACGCAACGCAGACCAGACTGCGCAACGCGCTGATTACGAAAACTTCCATCAAAGGTATCGCTATGGTCTCCACCGCCATCCGCCCCGCTTCCAGGCCGCTGAATTTCTGGATTGCCTTGGGCCTGCCTGCCGTTGTCGCAGCCATTCTGGTGCTGCTGGAACTGACTACCCTGGACATGGACATCGCCAAGCTGTTTTACGACCCGATGGCGGGTGGCTTTATCGGTCGGCACAGTTTTTTTCTGGAGGACATCCTCCACGATCGAGCCAAGGAGGTGGTGATCGTGTTCTCCGTGCTGGCAATTCTCGGCTTCATCGGTACGTTTTTCATCGCCCGGCTCAAACCGTTCAAGCGGGAATTGGGCTGCCTGGTGCTGTCCCTGGCACTGGCGACGTCCTTCGTCACGCCGATGAAAGCCGTGACGGCGGTGCAATGTCCCTGGAGCCTGAAGGAATTCGGCGGCCAGGAAACCTACAGTGAGCTGCTCAGCCCACGCCCGGCCACGGACAAACCCGGCCGATGCTGGCCCGGCGGTCACGCCGCCACCGGGTTCACGTTGTTTGCGTTGTTCTTCGTCCTGCGCGACCGCCGCCCGCGCCTGGCTCGCCGGGCCTTGGTATTCGCCTTCACGCTGGGAACCGTGTTCTCCCTGGGGCGGATGATGCAAGGGGCGCACTTCTTTTCCCATAATGTGTGGACGGCGGTGTTCTGTTGGCTGATTTGCCTGGGGTGTTACTACTACATCCTGTACCGACCGGCTCTTGGAGATGAACGCGCGGCCAGAGCCGAGCCCGTCAGCGCCTGAACATGGAGCATTCCTGTGGGAGCGAGCTTGCTCGCGATGGCGGTGGGTCAGTGCCGGGTACATGAATTGACCCACCGTAATCGCGAGCAAGCTCGCTCCCACAAGGGATTGGCGCCGCGTCATGAATCCAAGGCAATAAAAAACCCCGCCTGCTTTCGCAGGCGGGGTTTTTCGCTACAGGGGGTAAGGCTGGCTTACATCATGCCGCCCATGCCACCCATGCCGCCCATGTCTGGCATACCGCCGCCAGCTGGAGCGTCTTCCTTGATTTCAGCGATCATCGCCTCGGTGGTGATCATCAGGCTGGCAATCGACGAAGCCGCTTGCAGAGCCGAACGAGTCACTTTGGCCGGGTCCAGGATACCCATTTCGATCATGTCGCCGTATTCGCCGGTAGCAGCGTTGTAACCGTAGTTACCCGAACCCTGCTTGACCTTGTCGACCACAACGCTTGGCTCGTCGCCGGAGTTGGCAACGATCTGGCGCAGCGGTGCTTCTACAGCGCGACGCAGCAACTGGATGCCCACGTTCTGGTCATCGTTGTCGCCTTTGAGTTCGCTGATGGCTTGCAGGGCACGAACCAGTGCCACGCCACCGCCAGGTACCACGCCTTCTTCAACGGCTGCGCGGGTCGCGTGCAGGGCGTCTTCAACGCGGGCTTTCTTCTCTTTCATTTCAACTTCGGAACCGGCGCCAACCTTGATCACCGCAACGCCGCCCGACAGCTTGGCCAGACGCTCTTGCAGTTTTTCACGGTCGTAGTCGGACGAGGTCTCAGCTACTTGTGCGCGGATCTGGGTCACGCGAGCCTGGATGTCAGCCTCAACGCCAGCACCGTCGATCACGGTGGTGTTTTCCTTGGACAGGATCACGCGCTTGGCGTTACCCAGGTGCTCCAGGGTGGTGCTTTCCAGGCTCAGGCCGATCTCTTCGGAGATAACGGTACCGCCGGTCAGTACGGCGATGTCCTGCAGCATGGCCTTGCGACGGTCGCCGAAGCCTGGAGCCTTGACGGCTGCGACTTTAACGATGCCACGCATGTTGTTCACAACCAGGGTCGCCAGGGCTTCGCCTTCAACGTCTTCAGCCACGATCAGCAGTGGGCGGCCGGCTTTGGCAACGGCTTCCAGCACGGGCAGCATTTCGCGGATGTTGGAGATCTTCTTGTCCACCAGCAGGATCAACGGGCCGTCGAGTTCGGCGGTCATGGTGTCCGGCTTGTTGACGAAGTACGGGGACAGGTAGCCACGGTCGAACTGCATGCCTTCTACAACCGACAGTTCGTTTTCCAGGCCCGAGCCTTCTTCAACGGTGATCACGCCTTCTTTACCGACTTTTTCCATGGCTTCGGCAATGATGTCGCCGATGGAGTTGTCGGAGTTGGCGGAGATGGTACCAACCTGAGCGATCGCCTTGGTGTCAGCGCATGGCTTGGACAGGGCTTTGAGCTCTTTGACAATGGCGATGGTCGCCTTGTCGATGCCGCGCTTGAGGTCCATCGGGTTCATGCCGGCAGCGACGGCTTTCAGGCCTTCGTTGACGATCGACTGAGCCAGTACGGTCGCGGTGGTGGTGCCGTCACCGGCATCGTCGTTGGCACGGGAGGCAACGTCTTTGACCAGTTGCGCGCCCATGTTTTCGAAGCGGTCTTTGAGCTCGATTTCTTTGGCTACGGAAACGCCGTCCTTGGTGATGGTCGGAGCGCCGAAGCTCTTCTCGATGATCACGTTACGGCCTTTCGGGCCCAGGGTCGCTTTTACTGCGTCAGCCAGGACGTTGACACCGGCGAGCATTTTCTTGCGGGCGGAATCGCCGAATTTAACTTCTTTAGCAGCCATGATCGATATTCCTTAAATACTTTGTAGTAACGGGAAAATGGGCGGGGGAATCAGCCTTCGAGAACAGCGAGGATTTCGTTCTCGCTCATTACCAGCAGGTCTTCGCCGTCGACTTTCACTGTGTTGCTGCCGGAGTAAGGGCCGAACACAACCTTGTCACCCACTTTCACGGCCAGCGCACGTACTTCACCGTTTTCCAGTGCCTTGCCTGGGCCTACAGCGAGAACTTCACCGTGGTTGGCTTTTTCAGCAGCCGAACCTGGCAGGACGATACCGCCAGCGGTTTTCTTCTCTTCTTCGCTGCGACGGATGACGACGCGGTCATGCAGAGGACGAAGCTTCATTGTCGATCTCTCCTAATTTTTGGTTTTCATCGGCCGGTGTAGTCCCGGCGGGTTTAACAAAGCCGGCAGAGCCGGGTGCGGTTCGTCAGTCGAACCGCGGAAGTCTGTCCGGTGTCACCACCGGAAACCTTGCGGTGACCGTTACATAAGGGCGTACAAGTGGATTACAAGGGCGGGGGCAGAAATTTTTTTACTTCACGCCGCCAAAACGAACACGGCGCCCGAAGGCGCCGTGAAGAGGGTTTTACTTGGAATCGCGGTGTTCGAACTCGCCTTCGATCACGTTGGGCTCGCGCCCCACAGGCTCACGCGGAGCCGGACCGCCGCGGGGCTGAAGGTCATCGGCGAAGGCGCGCTGACGCATCGCCTGCTCTTCGGCGCGCTGGCGCATTTTATTGGCCAGCAACCGACGGGTGAACGGCAACAGCATGACCAGGCCCAGCACGTCGCTGATAAAGCCTGGCAGGATCAACAGGCCGCCACCCAGGGCCAGCATCAGGCCTTCGAGCATGGTCTGGGCGGGTAGCTCGCCACGGTTCAGGCTTTCACGGGCCCGCAACGCCGTGGCGAGGCCGGCAATGCGCAGCACGAACACGCCGAGCATCGAGCCGAGAATGACCAGCAGCAGCGCCGGGAAGAACCCGATCGCACCGCTGACCTTGACGAATACGAACAGCTCCAACACCGGGAACAGCAGAAAGAGCAACAAAAAAGGGCGCATCAAATGGTTCCTCAACGCAAGAATGCCTTGCTATGAAAACCTAAATGACGTCGCCCTTTCGTGAATTCAAGCGTCGGCCTCGGCATTTTTTGGCCATTGCTCGGCGTGAGCCAGGTAAACCAAGGCTTCGCGCACTTGTGTCGGGGTGTTGCAGGGGGTCGCAAACGCCAGCCAGTGCAGGCCCAGGCCAATGCGCAGGTGCATGCCCTCGCTGTCGATGCCCACCAGTTGCGCCGGTTCGCTTTTCGGCAGGCCGGCCAGCGCCACGTAATGAGCGATGGCTTTGGCGTGATCGGCATTCATGTGCTCGATCATGCTGGCTTCGGCTTTGCCGGCAAAGGGGTTGGCCAGGGTGAGCTGGTCGATCCAGTGAATGGCGCCAAAGCCGCCGATGTAGCGATGGCGCACCGGCTCGAGCACCCAGAAATCGAAATCATGGGCCTTGTGGTAGTTCTGCGAGTCAGGGAAATAGCGGTAATACCGCTCGGCGGCCGCTTCGATGGCGGCGCTGTCTTCGAGTTTCCGGGCCTCGGCCAGGTAGGTCAGGCGCCCCACGGCCTGCACATCCTCCGCACCGCGCTCGCCCACCAGCATCGAACACTTGGGGTCTTTTTGCAGATTGTGAGTGTGCTGGGCAATGCGGCTGATCAGGACCAGCGGCCGGCCTTCTGCGTCCAGGCAATACGGTACGACGGAGCCGAACGGAAAGCCGGGCATGGATTTGGAATGAGTGGAGAGCATTCCACGGTATTCCTTGAGCAGCAGTTCGCGGGCATGCTTGGCAGCTTCAACGCTCAATTTATGACTCCTTTTATGAAATCCGTCTAGAAAACGGTCAGGCGACTGGAGTAATGTTCCGATACACCTAGGGGACAGTTCTCGTGTGCAGTCGGGCTACACCGTCGCAAATCGAGAGGCCTCCCATAAGGTCCCCTCCACCGCTGCGCCATCTGGACATGAGAATGCAACTCACTGACAAAGTAATCATTATCACCGGCGGTTGCCAGGGCCTGGGCCGCTCCATGGCCGAGTATTTCGCAGGCAAAGGCGCCAAGCTGGCGCTGGTGGACCTCAACCAGGAAAAACTCGACCAGGCGGTGGCCGCCTGCGCAGCCAAGGGCGTCGAGGCGCGCGCCTACCTATGCAATGTCGCCAATGAAGATCAGGTGATCGACATGGTTGCCCGGGTGGCCGAGGACTTCGGCGCGATCCACGGCTTGATCAATAACGCCGGGATCCTGCGCGACGGCCTGCTGCTCAAGGTCAAGGACGGCGAAATGACCAAGATGAGCCTGGCCCAATGGCAAGCCGTGATCGACGTCAACCTCACCGGCGTGTTCCTGTGCACCCGTGAAGTGGCGGCGAAAATGGTCGAACTGAAGAACAGCGGGGCCATCATCAATATCTCGTCGATTTCCCGTGCCGGCAATGTCGGCCAGACCAACTACTCGGCCGCCAAGGCCGGCGTGGCGGCCGCCACCGTGACCTGGGCCAAGGAACTGGCGCGCTACGGCATCCGTGTCGCCGGCATCGCTCCGGGCTTCATCGAAACCGAGATGACCCTGGGCATGAAACCCGAGGCCCTGGAGAAAATGACGTCGGGGATCCCGCTCAAGCGCATGGGCAAGCCCGAGGAGATCGCCCATTCGGCGGCGTATATCTTCGAGAACGACTACTACACCGGTCGGATTCTGGAGATGGACGGTGGGTTGCGGATCTAAGGACCTGCACACAGTCAATGTGGGAGCGAGCTTGCTCGCGATGGCGTCGGATCAGTCAGTCTTGATGTGACTGATACACCGCTATCGCGAGCAAGCTCGCTCCCACATTGGATGGTGTTTCAAACATCAATCGTCGCTGACAGTGATGTTCGGCATCGCCGGCGATGCAGCCTCCTGCAACACGATCCGCGCGCCCACGTGGCGGGCCAGTTCCTGATAGACCATGGCGATCTGGCTGTCCGGTTCAGCGATAACCGTCGGTTTGCCGCCGTCGGCCTGTTCGCGGATCACCATCGACAGCGGCAGCGAAGCCAGCAATTCGACGCCGTACTGGGTCGCCAGTTTTTCCCCGCCACCTTCGCCGAACAGGTGCTCGGCATGTCCGCAATTGGAGCAGATGTGCACGGCCATGTTCTCTACCACGCCCAGCACCGGGATGTTCACCTTGCGGAACATCTCCACGCCCTTGCGCGCGTCCAGCAGGGCCAGGTCCTGGGGGGTGGTGACGATCACCGCACCGGCCACCGGGACTTTCTGCGCCAGGGTCAGCTGGATATCGCCGGTGCCCGGCGGCATGTCGATCACCAGGTAATCCAGGTCGCCCCATGCGGTTTGCGTGACCAGTTGCAGCAATGCCCCGGAAACCATTGGTCCGCGCCAGACCATCGGCGTGTTGTCGTCGGTCAGGAAGGCCATGGACATGACTTCCACGCCATGGGATTGCAGCGGCACGAACCACTTCTGGTCCTTGATCTGGGGCCGGGTGCCCTCGGCGATCCCGAACATGATGCCCTGGCTCGGACCGTAGATGTCCGCGTCGAGAATCCCGACCTTCGCCCCTTCACGGGCCAGGGCCAGGGCCAGGTTGGCGGCGGTGGTGGACTTGCCCACGCCGCCCTTGCCCGAGGCCACGGCGATGACGTTCTTGACGTTCGCCAGCCCCGGCACCTGCGCCTGGGCCTTATGCGCGGCAATCACGCTGGTGACGTGGACTGTCGCGGCGGTCACGCCGTCCAGGCCTTCGATCGCCATTTGCAGCATCTGCGCCCAGCCGCTCTTGAACAGGTCGGCGGCGTAGCCGATTTCCAGCTGGACGCTGACGCGATCACCCTGGATGTCGATGGCGAGCACGCATCCGGCGCTGACCGGGTCCTGGTTCAGGTAGGGGTCGGTGTACTGGCGAAGGACGGTTTCCACCGCTGCGCGGTTGACGGCGCTCATGGGCAACTCCGATAACAAGACTTGAAAAACAGGCCGCTATCCTACGCCCCGTGTGCTTTTGTGGCGACCCGATTAAGGGCGGCGAACACACTTGTGGCGAGGGAGCTTGCTCCCGCTCGGCTGCGCAGCAGTCGCAATGGGGCTGACGTGGTTTACCTGCATGCCTGCGGCTGACAGCGTTGGGGCGGCTTCGCCACCCAGCGGGAGCAAGCTCCCTCGCCACACAAACCGAACAGCACTCTGAAACAGCCCCGAAGGGTGAAAAAAAGCTGCCAGCGCTTTATAGTGGCCGACCTCCGTTTCATCAAGTAGCCGAGCCCCATGTCCGAGCCACGCAAGATCCTCGTCACCAGCGCCCTGCCCTATGCCAATGGTTCGATTCACCTCGGCCATATGCTGGAATACATCCAGACCGATATGTGGACGCGCTTCCAGAAACATCGCGGCAACCAGTGCATCTATGTCTGCGCCGACGACGCCCACGGTTCGGCCATCATGCTGCGCGCGGAAAAGGAAGGCATCACCCCGGAACAACTGATCGCCAACGTCCAGGCCGAACACAGCGCCGACTTTGCCGAGTTCCTGGTGGACTTCGACAACTTCCACTCCACTCACGCCGAAGAAAACCGTGAGCTGTCGAGCCAGATCTACCTGAAGCTGCGTGACGCCGGGCACATCGCCACCCGTTCGGTCACCCAGTATTTCGACCCGGAAAAGAACATGTTCCTGGCCGACCGCTTCATCAAGGGCACCTGCCCGAAATGCGGCACCGAAGACCAGTACGGCGACAACTGCGAAAAATGCGGCGCCACCTATGCACCGACCGACCTGAAGGACCCGAAATCGGCGATTTCCGGCGCCACCCCGGTACTCAGGGACTCCCAGCACTTCTTCTTCAAGCTGCCGGACTTCCAGGACATGCTGCAAACCTGGACCCGCAGCGGCACGTTGCACGACGCGGTGGCCAACAAGCTCGCCGAATGGCTCGACTCCGGCCTGCAAGAGTGGGACATTTCCCGCGATGCGCCGTACTTCGGTTTCGAAATCCCCGGCGAGCCCGGCAAGTATTTCTACGTGTGGCTGGACGCGCCCATCGGCTACATGGCAAGTTTCAAGAACCTTTGCGACCGCACGCCTGAGCTGGACTTCGACGCGTTCTGGGGCAAGGACTCCACGGCCGAGGTGTATCACTTCATCGGCAAGGACATCGTCAACTTCCACGCGCTGTTCTGGCCCGCCATGCTCGAAGGCGCCGGTTTCCGCAAGCCGACCGGCATCAACGTTCACGGCTACCTGACCGTCAATGGCCAGAAGATGTCCAAGTCCCGCGGCACCTTCATCAAGGCCCGGACCTACCTGGACCACCTGTCCCCGGAATATCTGCGCTACTACTACGCGGCCAAGCTCGGCCGCGGCGTCGACGACCTGGACCTGAACCTCGAAGACTTCGTGCAGAAGGTCAATTCCGACCTGGTGGGCAAGGTCGTCAACATTGCCAGCCGTTGCGCCGGGTTCATCCACAAGGGCAACGCCGGGGTCCTGGTCGCCGGTAACGCCGCGCCGGAACTGACCGACGCCTTCCTGGCGGCGGCCCCAAGCATCGCCGAGGCTTACGAGAGCCGCGACTTTGCCCGTGCCATGCGCGAAATCATGGCCCTGGCCGACCGCGCCAACGCCTGGATCGCCGACAAGGCCCCGTGGTCGCTGGCCAAGCAGGAAGGCAAGCAGGACGAAGTCCAGGCCATCTGCGCCTTGGGCATCAACCTGTTCCGCCAGTTGGTGATCTTCCTCAAGCCGGTACTGCCGTTGCTGGCCGCCGATGCCGAAGCATTCCTGAACGTTGCACCGCTGACCTGGAACGACCACCAGACGCTGCTGAGCAACCATCAGCTGAACGCGTTCAAGCCGTTGATGACCCGTATCGACCCCGCCAAGGTCCAAGCCATGGTCGACGCCTCCAAGGAAGACCTGGCCGCCAGCCAGACCGACACCGGCGGCCCGACCGGCAACGGTGAGTTGACCAAGGACCCGCTGTCGCCGGAAATCGACTTCGACGCCTTCGCCGCCGTTGACCTGCGCGTGGCACTGATCGTCAAGGCCGAAGCCGTCGAAGGGGCCGACAAGCTGCTGCGCCTGACCCTGGATATCGGCGACGAGCAGCGCAATGTGTTCTCCGGTATCAAGAGTGCCTACCCGGACCCGGCCAAGCTCGAAGGTCGGTTGACGATGATGATCGCCAACCTCAAACCGCGCAAAATGCGCTTCGGTATTTCCGAAGGCATGGTGATGGCGGCGGGCCCCGGCGGCGAGGAAATCTACCTGTTGAGCCCTGACAGCGGCGCCAAGCCGGGCCAGCGGATCAAGTAACGCGACCGCGTGCTGCACCGATCCCACAGTCGCCTCGCAGGTGGCTGTGGGATTTTCATATCTGGCCCACGCGCCCGGCGTGCCGGATAATGCCTAATCTTGTAACAGGCCCTTTGTCGCCCACACGCCCATGACTGAAATCGCCCTCACGCTGTTCAGCGCTGCCCTGATCAACAACCTGGTGTTGCATTGGCCGCTGGGTGTCGATCCGCTGCTGGCGGCCAACGGTAGAAAGCAGGTGCACGCCTTGGGCCTGGCGACGGCGTGCCTGATGTTGATCGCCGGCACCCTGGGTTACCTGGTCGATCATGGGGTGCTCGTGCCAACAAATCTGACAGCCCTGCGCCTGTTGGTCTGGCTGTCCTTGAGCATCTTGCTGATCGGGCCCTTACTGCGCCTGCTGACACGCTGGCTGCCAGCAATGCCGTTCGATGGGTTGTGGCCCCTGCTGCTCGGCAATGCCGGCATCCTCGGCGTCACGCTGCTCAACGGCCAGGATGACCGAGGACTGGGCCATGCCATAGCGCTGAGCCTGGGCGCCGGATTGGGCTTCTGGCTGGTGCTGAGCCTGTTCGACGATCTGCGCCAGCGCACCTTCAATAATGCTATTGCCTTGCCCTTTCGAGGCCTGCCGATTCAGTTGATCAGTGCCGGACTGATGGCGGTGGCCTTTCTCGGATTGCGCGGGCTGGTCAAAACATGAGCCTGATTCAACGTATCGACGCCCTGTTGCCGCAGACCCAATGCGGCAAGTGCGGCCACCCCGGGTGCAAGCCCTACGCCGAAGGCATCGCCCAGGGCGAGCCGATCAACAAATGCCCGCCCGGTGGGCGCGAAACCATCGCGGCCCTGGCCGAGCTGATGAACATACCGGTGCTGGAGCTGGACACCAGCCGCGGCGTGGCCCCGGCGCAAATCGCCTTTATCCGCGAAGCCGAATGCATCGGCTGCACCAAGTGCATCCAGGCCTGTCCGGTGGACGCGATTGTCGGCGCGGCCAAGCTGATGCACACCGTCCTCATCGATGAATGCACCGGCTGCGACCTGTGCGTGGCGCCCTGCCCGGTCGATTGCATCGAGATGCGGCCTCTGCCGACGGCAACTGTGTTGCCGATTGTCGGCGGCCTGGCTTTCAGCGCCGCCGAGCAGCAGGCGCGAACCGCCAAGCGCAATCACGCCCGGCGCCGCTTCGAACAGCGCAATTCGCGCCTGCGCCGCGAAGAAGAACAGCGCCAGGCGGAGCGTTTGGCCCGGACCCAGCGCGCGGCGCAGGCCAAGGAACAGGAACAGGCGCAGCCGCTCGATCCCGTACAAGCCGCACTGGAACGCGTGCGCGCGCAAAAAGCCGCCACCGCCGATGCTGCCTTGAAAAAAGCCAAGGTTGATCTGGCCATGAGCCGGGCGCAGTTGAACAAATCATTGAAGGCGTTCGGCCATCCGCCGACCTTCGAGCAGCAGTCGCAACTGATCCTGCTGCAACGCCAGTTCGAAGCAGCCGAGCAGGCCCTGAGCCAACTGGAAAACGCCGCACCAGCGGCCACTCCAGCCCCAGCACCGGCTTCGGCACAAAATGCCGAACTGAAGCGGGCCAAGATCCAACTGGCGATGCGCCGCGCCGAACTCAGCAAAGCCCGGACGGCAGCGGCATCGGATGAACAACTGCAGGCGTTGGAGCAAGCGGTGAAGGATGCCGAGCGCCAGGTGGACGTCCATGCCGCTTCCTGAACCCGTGGACGAACGGCTGCGGCCCGCGATGACTCGGGTGTTGCTGGCGACACTGCCCGGCGTGCTGGCGTTGCTGTGGTTCCAGGGCTGGGGCGTGGCGCTCAACCTGCTGTTGTGTGGCCTCACCGCGCTGGCGGTCGAAGCGTTGGTGCTGCGTTTGCGCCGCCGGCCGCTCAAATCCGAGCTGAACGATGGCAGCGCGCTGGTCAGTGCCACGCTGCTGGCCGTGGCCTTGCCGGCGTATTGTCCTTGGTGGTTGACCGTTACGGCGGCCGCCTGCGCCTTGCTGTTCGGCAAGCACCTGTGGGGCGGCGTCGGCAGTAATCCGTTCAACCCGGCGATGCTTGGGTACGCCCTGGTGCTGGTGGCTTTCCCTTCACATATGAGCCAATGGCCCACGCCCCAGGGCATGGGCCTGCTTGAAGGCTTGCAGCAGGTGTTCGGCACTCATCCGGCGCCCGATGCCTGGGCCGGGGCCACCGCGCTGGACAGCCTGCGGACCAACACAAGCCTGACCATCGATGAACTGTTTGCCAATGATCCGGCGTTCGGACGTTTCGGTGGACGGGGTGCCGAATGGGTCAATCTGGCCTTCCTGGCAGGCGGCCTGTTTCTGTTGCAGCAGCGGGTGTTCAGTTGGCATGCGCCGGTGGGCCTGCTGGCGAGCCTGTTTATTGTTAGTCTGTTGTGCTGGAACGGCTCGGGTTCCGATTCCCATGGCTCACCGCTGTTTCATCTGTTCAGCGGCGCGACCATGCTCGGCGCGTTCTTTATCGCGACCGAACCGGTTTCGGGCGCCAAGGCCCCGCTCGCCCGCCTGCTGTTTGGCGCGGGCATGGGGCTGCTGGTCTACCTGATCCGCACCTGGGGCGGCTACCCGGATGGCGTGGCACTCGCGGTGTTGTTGATGAACCTCGGCGTGCCGGCACTGGACCGGTTTGCCGAGGCGCGACAACGGCGGCCTCTGACATGAAGAATCCCGGCGGCGTGGCAATCCTGATCCTGTTGATCGGCCTCGGCAGCGGTGCCACTTACCTCACGCACCTCGGCACCGCCGGGCGCATCGAGGCCCAGCGGCAAGCGTTGGCGAACAGGACCTTGCTTGAGGTGCTGCCCACTGACCGCTATGACAATCAGCCGTTGGCGCACCCGGTTTTCACCGCCTCGGTGACCTTGGCCCATAGCACGCTGCTGGGCGGTTACCTGGCGACCCGCAACGACAAGCCCAGCGCCGTGCTGCTGCGTAGCCAGGCGCTGGGCTATGAAGGCAGCATCGAATTGCTGGTCGCCATCGATCCACAGGGCCGGCTGCTGGGCGTCAAGACGCTGCGCCAAGCCGAGACACCCGGGTTGGGCGCGGCGATTGCCGGCTGGCCGAACGCCTGGTTGCAGGGCTTCATCGGCAAATCACGCCGGGCGCCTGACGACAGCGGCTGGGCCCTGAAGAAGGACCAGGGACAGTTCGATCAACTGGCCGGCGCAACGGTGACGTCCCGGGCGGTGCTTCAAGCGGTTCACGACGCGTTGCGTTACTTCGACGAGCACAAGACTCAGTTGGGAGTGCCTGCCAATGAATAAGCCATGGGGCCTGACACACGGTCTGTTGCTCGTCCCGCTGGTTGGTGCCAGCGATTCGCTGATGGGCGCGCTGGTGCTATGGCTGGCCTGGGCCTTGATTTTCTTCTGCCAGGGCTTGGCGATGGGGCTTGTCCGGCAGCGCCTGACACCCTGGCAACGACTGCTCGCCGCCATCGTGCTCGCCGCTACCCTGACCACCTGCACGGGTTTTGTCGTCCAGGCCTGGGCATTGGAACTGTATCGACCGCTAAACCTGTACCTGGGCTGGATCGCCCTGAGCTGTGTGGCGCTGGAGCATGCGGGTTTCTTCGTTGAAGCGCGCTGGCCTGGACGCCTCAGGCTGGCTGGGATGTTCGGTCTCTTGATGATCAGCCTGGGCACCCTGCGCGAGCTGATCGGCAGCGGTCTCCCCCTGGCCCCGCTCGCCCCGGGCGGGTTCATTCTGCTCGGGCTGCTGTTGGCGGCCCGACAGGCCTGGACGGCAGCCAAATCCCCTTCAACCACCGAGGAAACGCCGCGCCCATGAACGCCGCAAAACGCCTGGAAATATTCCGTCGCTTCCACGAGGACAACCCGGAACCGAAAACCGAACTGGCCTATTCCTCGCCGTTCGAGTTGCTGATCGCGGTCATCCTGTCGGCCCAGTCCACCGACGTCGGCGTCAACAAGGCCACGGCTAAATTGTTCCCGGTCGCCAACACCCCGGAGGCGATCTACGCCCTGGGCGTCGAAGGGTTGTCCGAGTACATCAAGACCATCGGCCTGTTCAACAGCAAGGCCAAGAACGTGATCGAAACCTGCCGCCTGTTGATCGAGCGCCACGGCAGTGAAATCCCGCAGACCCGTGAAGCGCTGGAAGCCCTTCCAGGCGTCGGCCGCAAAACCGCCAACGTCGTGCTCAATACCGCGTTTCGGCAGTTGACCATGGCGGTCGACACTCACATTTTCCGCGTCAGCAACCGTACCGGGCTGGCCCCCGGCAAAAACGTGGTGGAAGTGGAGAAGAAGCTGATGAAATTTGTCCCCAAGGAATACCTGCTGGACTCCCATCACTGGCTCATCCTCCATGGACGCTACGTCTGCCTGGCGCGCAAGCCCCGCTGCGGCAGCTGCCGAATCGAAGATTTATGCGAATACAAGCACAAGACCTCGGACGATTGAGGCGCTATCGGTTTTATCGATCCATCGATTGAAAAAATCTTTTTTACCCGCCCGTGGTTTATCGATATAAGGAGCGCCAATGGCAGTCTTAGCCTGGAGTCGAACCCATGAGTGCTGGCAAAGAACAACTGGATGTAGAAGACGAATTCATCGCCGTTGAGGCCGACGACGTTGAACCCGCGGTCGTGCCGGAAGTAGCGAAAACCAACCTGAGCAAGCGCCGCACCATCGATAACCTGCTGGAAGAGCGTCGTTTACAGAAGCAGTTGGCCGATTACGACTTTGACCTCTGACACGTAAAAGCCTCCCGGATGGAGGCTTTTTACTGAGTACGCGTGACAGAAGCCTCACACCAACCCATTGCGCTGCGCCAGCTCGATCAGGTCGACCAGCGAACGGGCATTGAGCTTCAATAACAGGCGGGTCTTGTAAGTACTGACGGTCTTGTTGCTCAAGAACATTCCATCGGCGATTTCCTTGTTGGTCTTGCCCCGCGCCAGTTGCTGCAAGACCATCATCTCCCGCCCCGATAACCGATCGACCATATCGGACTCACTGGCATTACCCAGGCTCGATCGCACCGTATGCAATGCCTGGTTGGGAAAGTAACTGTAGCCGGACAGTACTGCCTTGATTGCACTCAATAACTCAGTCAAGTCCTGTTGCTTGCAGACATACCCGGCTGCCCCTGTCTGCATGCAGCGCATTGAAAAATGTCCAGGCGCCTGGGAAGTCAGTACCAATACCTTCATTGACGAAGGTATGGCCGTCAAACGGGCAATGACCTCCAACCCATCCAGTTTCGGGATACCGATATCGAGAATGACGATATCGGGCATAAGTTCACGAGCAAGTTGTAACGCATCGACGCCGTTGTCGGTTTCGGCAACGACCTCATAACCATGACGCTCCATCAGCAAACGTACAGCAAGACGAATGACGGGATGATCATCCACGATCAGCACTTTATTCATGGGCAAATCCAACTTCGCTGTTCGAATTTTTAGAGCACGCACAATAGCCTAGTCATTTCTACCTTGGCATGCCGCCCCCCCCTGACCGCTCGCACCAAGAGACAGAACCTACAAGCTATACAGAAAATTCCTACAAATCCCGCCGGGAAAAATGTGTCCTGATTTTTTTTACAGAGAAGGACCGCCCCCCCTTAACAAACCGGTACCCCCATGAATAATGCGTTCTTTCACCGCCATGCCTGCCTGCGGACCGGCCACCGGAAAGCACTTCACTCATAAAGAGTAACTGAATTATTTACTGTTAAAACTGCCGCCGCTCACTTCAGCAGCGGAAATTAATATATAAGAAACGTTCAGGCACTCGCGACGAAACTTCGACAACCTTGATTGTTTTAGCGATGCTTTTATTAACCACCGACCTTATTTTCCAACCCACTCACTGAGCATGAATATTCCATGAGTATTAACCATGAACAAACCTTTGAAGACCATCACCAACCCCATGACCCTTATCGCCATATTCGCAACTTTATCCGAAACGTCCGCGGCGATTTCCCTGCCTTTCCTGGATGACCAGGATCGTGAGTATTACCTCTGGTTCCTGATCAGCTTTCCTTTTTATCTATTGCTGCTTTTTTTCATCACCCTGAACTTCAATTATCGTTCCTTGTATTCACCTTCGGATTTTCGCAAGAGCAAACACTTCATAAAGACCATGGATGACGCGACCTCTCGGCGCAGACGAATGCTACGCCGGACGGGCAAGGACCAACGGCGGCGGCCGATAAGCTTTCATCGACCCAGGCATGAATCGCCGGACACCCTTTGCATCCTATGCCGCCAATCCCAACGCCTGATCGAGACCTGTCGATTGGAGCATTTGAAGCACCCCGGCATCGTCGTGTACGTCATCTACCACCACGCAGACCTTGCAGCCCACGGGCAGGATGAATGAGCGGTCAGGAGGCAGCGCCGCAGCAAATAGGGGGTACGCACAAACAGAAGGCAAAAAAAACGGCCTGCTCAAGGCAGGCCGTTTTTTTGATAGCCAGGGTCAGAACAGCTTGCGACCCTTGTTCGCCGCGATGCGCATGCGCAGGGCGTTGAGCTTGATGAAGCCCGCCGCGTCGGCCTGGTTGTAGGCACCGCCGTCTTCTTCGAAGGTCGCGATGTTGGCGTCGAACAGCGACTCGTCGGACTTGCGCCCGGTGACGATCACGTTGCCCTTGTACAGCTTCAGGCGTACCACGCCATTCACGTGAGCCTGGGAGGCATCGATCATTTGCTGCAGCATCAGACGCTCAGGGCTCCACCAGTAGCCGGTGTAGATCAGGCTGGCGTACTTGGGCATCAACTCGTCCTTGAGGTGGGCCACTTCGCGGTCCAGGGTGATCGATTCGATCGCCCGGTGGGCGCGCAGCATGATGGTGCCGCCCGGGGTTTCGTAGCAGCCGCGGGACTTCATGCCGACATAGCGGTTCTCGACGATGTCCAGACGACCGATGCCGTGTTCGCCGCCGATGCGGTTCAGGGTCGCCAGCACGGTGGCCGGGCTCATTTCCACGCCGTCCAGCGCGACGATATCGCCATTGCGATAGGTCAGCTCCAGGTATTGCGGGGTGTCTGGGGCCTTCTCCGGGGAGACGGTCCAGCGCCACATGTCTTCTTCGTGCTCGGTCCAGGTGTCTTCCAGCACGCCGCCTTCATAGGAGATGTGCAGCAGGTTGGCGTCCATCGAGTACGGGGACTTCTTCTTGCCGTGGCGCTCGATCGGGATCGCGTGCTTCTCGGCGTAGTCCATCAGTTTTTCACGGGACAGCAAGTCCCACTCACGCCACGGGGCAATGACTTTCACGCCCGGCTTGAGGGCATAGGCGCCCAGCTCGAAACGCACCTGGTCGTTGCCTTTGCCAGTGGCGCCGTGGGAAATGGCGTCAGCGCCGGTTTCGTTGGCGATTTCGATCAGGCGCTTGGCGATCAACGGACGGGCGATGGACGTACCCAGCAGGTACTCGCCTTCGTAAACGGTGTTGGCGCGGAACATCGGGAACACGAAGTCGCGGACGAACTCTTCGCGCAGGTCATCGATGTAGATCTCTTTGACGCCCATGGCCTGGGCCTTGGCGCGTGCAGGTTCGACTTCTTCGCCCTGCCCCAGGTCAGCGGTGAAGGTCACCACTTCGCAGTTATAAGTGTCCTGCAGCCACTTGAGGATCACCGAAGTGTCCAGGCCGCCGGAATACGCCAGAACGACCTTGTTTACGTCCGCCATGCCATCACTCCACGGGTTGTACGGAAAGCCGGGAAGTCTAACGTCCAGCGCGGATAATTTACAGGGGCGCGACAGCTTATGACGACGAAGCGACAGATTATGTCGAGTGCGCGACGGTCAACCCGGTTCAGGACGTCCGCGCAGCGGTGGAAGCGGGCGTCGGGATCGGTGCCTTGGCGGGAGCGGCGACCGGCGCCGGGACCTTGGCTGGAGCCGCAGCGGGCGCTGGCTGCGGTGCTGGTGCCGGTGCTTCAACCGGCGCGCCACGCTCCAGGCGCACGACCACGCGACGGTTCTTGGCCCGGTTGGCGGCGTTGGTATTGGACACCAGGGGATAACGCTCGCCATGGAACCGCAGTGTGATCTGTGACTCCTGAAAACCATTGGCCTTGAAGAAGTCCTGGACCGCCAGGGCCCGGCGACGCGACAGTTCACGGTTGGTCAGGCGGTTGCCGCTATTGTCAGAGTGACCGTCGAGCTCGACACGATTGACGCTCGGGTCGGCCTTGATGAAGTCGAGCATCACCTGCAACTGGGCCTTGGCCTGAGCATCGAGCTCGACCCCTTCGCCGGGAAAACCGATTTGAGTTTGCTTAATCTGCTCGAAATTCTTCGGTAACAGTTTCGCCACGCAGCCTTGGTAGTCACTGAAGGCCTTATTGAAGCGCACCGGCAACAATCGGACTTCCGAAACCCGCCCATCCTCGGTGTTGCGCCGCACCACAGGGCTGCGACCCTCCATCAGCCCACTGATCAAGCGACCGGCCTGGACCTGGGAGCTGTTGAACAACACGTCGCCACTGCCGATCCTGACCGACCCCAGGTTGATATCGCCGCGCCCCGGTTGCCACGGTGCGGCGGCCGCCAGCAGGGTGGCCGAACCGCCACCCAGCATCGGGTTATAGCTCTTGAGGCGGAACGTGGCCTGTTCGCCCGCCCGGCGCACGAATTCGCCGCTGCCGAAATCGGTGATCGGCTGGCTCAGTCGGCACTCGAACTTGTCGCCTTCGACCGTCCACTCAATGCTCTCCAGACGGGTCTGGAAAGTGAGCGCCATGGCGGGAAGGCTGGCAAACACACTGAGCAAGGCTAGATAACGCTGGCGCACGGGAGGCTCCACTGACTTTTATACAAAGATCGACGCCTGCTTGAGGGCACGACGCCTGTCCGGGGCACTGCACGGATTCGTGGCACACCTGTAGGAGCTATCGGTAAGTTGTGGCAGAACTTGATAGCGGGTGCCTGAATCGGTCTTTTCCGGTAGCATTCCCCAGAGTTTGACCCGCCTGGAAGCCCCCCAATGTCCGACCGCCTGACCCTGCTGCGTCCCGACGACTGGCATATTCATCTTCGCGATGGTGCTGTGTTGACCCATACCGTCGCCGATGTCGCGCGCACCTTCGGGCGCGCAATCATCATGCCTAACCTGGTTCCACCCGTGCGCAACGCCGCCGAGGCCGATGGCTATCGCCAGCGTATCCTCGCCGCGCGCCCGGCTGGCAGCCGCTTCGAACCGCTGATGGTGCTTTACCTCACCGACCGCACCCAGCCCGAAGAGATTCGCGACGCCAAGGCCAGCGGTTTTGTCCATGCCGCCAAGCTGTACCCCGCCGGCGCGACCACCAACTCCGATTCCGGTGTCACCAGCATCGACAAGATCTTCCCGGCGCTGGAGGCCATGGCCGAAGTCGGCATGCCGTTGTTGATCCATGGTGAAGTCACCCGGGGCGACGTCGACGTGTTCGACCGCGAGAAGATCTTCATCGACGAGCACATGCGCCGCGTCGTGGAGCGTTTCCCGACCCTCAAGGTGGTGTTCGAACACATCACCACCGGCGATGCCGTGCAGTTCGTCAACGAGGCCCCGGCCAACGTCGGCGCGACCATCACCGCCCATCACCTGCTGTACAACCGCAACCACATGCTGGTGGGCGGGATCCGGCCGCACTTCTATTGCCTGCCGATCCTCAAGCGCAATACCCACCAGGAAGCCCTGCTGGACGCCGCCACCAGCGGCAGCGCCAAGTTTTTCCTCGGCACCGACTCGGCGCCCCACGCCCAGCACGCCAAGGAAGCGGCCTGCGGTTGCGCCGGTTGCTACACCGCCTATGCCGCCATCGAGATGTACGCCGAGGCGTTCGAACAGCGCAATGCGCTGGAAAAACTCGAAGGTTTCGCCAGCCAGCATGGTCCGCGCTTCTATGGCCTGCCGGTAAACACCGATCGTATTACCCTGGTCCGTGACGAATGGACCGCCCCCGTCAGCCTGCCCTTCGGCGAGCAGACCGTCATCCCGCTGCGCGCCGGTGAAAAACTGCGCTGGCGCCTGCTGGAGGAAAACGCGTGAGTGAAGATCATTTCGACGACGAACTGGACGGCAACGGTGGCTCGGGCGGCGCCCGTCATCCCATGGCCGCGCGGTTCCGTGGCTACCTGCCGGTCGTCGTCGATGTAGAAACCGGTGGTTTCAATTCCGCCACCGACGCCTTGCTGGAAATCGCCGCGACCACCATCGGCATGGACGAAAAAGGCTTTGTGTTCCCTGACCACACCTATTTCTTCCGTGTCGAACCGTTCGAAGGCGCCAACGTCGAAGCCGCGGCCCTGGAGTTCACCGGGATCAAGCTCGATCACCCGTTGCGCATGGCGGTCAGCGAAGAAACGGCCCTGACCGATATCTTCCGTGGCGTGCGCAAGGCGCTCAAGGCCAACGGTTGCAAGCGGGCGATCCTGGTCGGTCACAACAGCAGCTTCGACCTGGGCTTCCTCAACGCCGCCGTCGCGCGCCTGGACATGAAGCGCAACCCGTTCCATCCGTTCTCCAGCTTCGACACCGCGACCCTGGCGGGCCTGGCGTATGGCCAGACCGTCCTGGCCAAGGCCTGCCAGGCGGCCGACATCGATTTCGATGGCCGTGAAGCCCACTCGGCCCGCTACGACACCGAGAAGACCGCCGAGCTGTTCTGCGGCATCGTCAACCGGTGGAAAGAGATGGGTGGCTGGCAGGATTTCGACGACTGACATCGGCGCCAGATCCAACCCTTGTGGCTCTTGTGGCTCTTGTGGCTCTTGTGGCGAGGGAGCTTGCTCCCGCTGGGCTGCGAAGCGGCCCCTTTTTTTTGCGATTGCTGCGCAATCGAGCGGGAGCAAGCTCCCTCGCCACAGGGTCGCAGATTAGCCAGTGATCTGGCTTGAAACACCCATAAAAAAACCGGCCATCGAGGGCCGGTTTTTTTATGCCGTGTGCGCTTACAGCTTGTCGCTGTGCTCGCCCAGATAAGCGGCAACGCCTTCAGGCGAAGCGGTCATGCCCTTGTCGCCTTTTTTCCAGTTGGCCGGGCAGACTTCGCCGTGCTCTTCGTGGAATTGCAGCGCGTCAACCAGACGGATCAGCTCTTCCATGTTACGGCCCAGCGGCAGGTCGTTGATAATCTGCGAACGGACAACGCCCTTGTCGTCGATCAGGAACGCGCCACGGAAGGCCACGCCGCCTTCGGACTCAACGTCGTAGGCCTTGGCGATTTCGTGCTTCATGTCGGCAGCCATGGTGTATTTCACCTGACCGATACCGCCATTGTTGATCGGGGTGTTGCGCCAGGCGTTGTGAGTGAAGTGCGAGTCGATCGAAACGGCGACCACTTCAACGTTGCGCGCCTTGAAGTCGTCCATGCGGTGATCCAGTGCGATCAGCTCGGACGGGCAGACGAAGGTGAAGTCCAGCGGATAGAAGAACACCAGACCGTATTTGCCTTTGATGGCCGAGGACAGGGTGAAGCTGTCGACGATTTCGCCGTTGCCGAGGACGGCTGGAACGGTAAAGTCTGGGGCTTGTTTGCCTACGAGTACGCTCATTGGATATCTCCTGATGTAATAGCGTGAAAACAAGGTCCGGGCCAGCCTGCCACCCTCAGGCGACAGCCCTGTGACACGAACCCGCTTGCAAGGGCCGACCATCATACACCGCGCATTTGGGCTGTCTTCAACCGTTTTTCGGTGGTATCGAAAAATCGCCGCCCCGCTGCGTGCCGACTTCGTTGTCCGGGAAAAACCGTTCGTCAGCCTGACATCGCTCTGGCACAAGACCTTGAGAAACCACTTTGACAATCATTCTCGTTAACATTAAGATCCGTCTCAATTGAGTCACAACCAGCGACGGTTCTCACTTATGTATGTATGCCTCTGCACTGGCGTCACCGACGGACAAATCCGCGAAGCGATCTATGAAGGTTGCTGCAGCTATCGCGAAGTCCGCCAGGCCACCGGCGTAGCCAGCCAATGCGGCAAATGTGCCTGCCTTGCCAAGGAAGTGGTGCGTGAAACCCTCGCCAAGGTGCAAACGGCACAGGCCTCGATCCCCTACCCCGTAGAATTTACCGCCGCGTAAAGACAGCTTTTCAAAGGAACCGGACTCAATGTCCGGTTTTTTTATGCCTGTAAATCAAATGCTTAGCGTCCAGACGCGGAACACAAACATTCTTATTCCGATTAATTTTCATTTATTATTCAATAACTTAGGTTTGACACCAATAAATACGCGGCTCAAACTCCGCCCTATACACAGCTATTACAGGGCAGGCCCCATCATGAAAGGCGACATTACAGTCATCCAGCATCTCAACAAGATCCTTGCCAATGAGCTGGTCGCGATCAACCAATACTTTCTGCATGCGCGCATGTACGAGGATTGGGGCCTGAACAAGCTGGGCAAGCACGAGTACCACGAGTCCATCGACGAGATGAAGCACGCGGACAAGCTGATCAAGCGCATCCTGTTTCTCGAAGGCCTGCCGAACGTCCAGGACCTGGGCAAGCTGCACATCGGCGAACACACCCGGGAAATGCTTGAGTGCGACCTGCGCATCGAGCGCACCGGCCACGCCGACCTGAAGGCCGCCATCGCCCATTGCGAAAGCGTTGGCGACTTCGGCAGCCGTGAACTGCTGGAAGACATCCTCGAATCCGAGGAAGAGCACATCGACTGGCTGGAAACCCAATTGGGCCTGATCGACAAGGTCGGTCTTGAGAACTACCTGCAATCGCAGATGGGTGAAGAATAAGCGTTCCCCGCAAGCAAGCCACTAAAAAGCCCCGCCCTCTTTCGAGAGGCGGGGCTTTTTATTGCCTGGATTCCAGGCCTACCCAAAACCACTGTGGGAGCGAGCTTGCTCGCGATAGCGGTGGATCAGGTAAAAAAACGCTGACTGACACGCTGCTATCGCGAGCAAGCTCGCTCCCAAAAGGTTTCGTGCTCACCACAATCTATGGGTGAACAGACTTCCATGAATCAGGCTTCGGTCTTGCTCGCCGCCGCTTTTTCTACCGCTTCCTTGATCGTGGCCTGCAGAGAGCCGTCAGCCGCCATCTCGGTCATGATGTCGCTACCACCGATCAGCTCACCGCCCACCCACAGTTGCGGGAAGGTTGGCCAGTTGGCGTACTTGGGCAGGTTGGCGCGGATTTCCGGGTTCTGCAGGATGTCCACGTAGGCAAACTTCTCGCCACACGCCATCACAGCCTGAGCGGCCTTGGCCGAGAAGCCGCACTGTGGTGCGTTCGGCGAGCCTTTCATGTAAAGCAGGATGGTGTTGTTGGCAATCTGGTCTTTAATCGTTTCGATGATATCCATGGAGCACCTCGGCTTAAAACTTTTGCGACGTAAGTTGTCGACACGGTGACGCATTGTAACGGAAAGCCGAACGTGCTCCAGAGACAATTTTACGCAGCAGCCACCTTCACCGATACACCGTTGAGCGCCGCGTTGCCGGACAACTCATCGAGCTGGCAATCATCGGTCAGGTCATTGGCGCTGGAGCCTGGCTGCGCGCTGGCAATGGTCATCTGCACGCCCGGCCGGGCATGACCCCAGCCGTGGGGCAGGCTGACCACGCCTTTCATCATGTCCAGGCTGCCCAGCACCTCGACTTCGATGGCCCCCACTCGCGAACTGACCGTCACGCGCTGCCCGTCGGCAAGACCGCGAGAGGCGAGATCGTCCGGGTGCATCAGCAATTGATGACGCGGCTTGCCCTTCACCAGTCGATGGAAGTTATGCATCCAGGAGTTGTTGCTGCGCACATGGCGGCGGCCAATCATCAGCAACTCATCCGGTTCTGGCGCCTGCAACGCGGCAAAGCGCGCGAGGTCGGCCAGAATCACCGCTGGCGCGGCCTGCACCCGCTGGTTTTCGGTTTTCAAGCGCGGGGCCAGATTGGGCTTGAGTGCGCCGAGGTCGATGCCATGGGGATGGTCGAACAAGGTCGCCAGGGACAGCTTGTGCGGCGAGGCGTCGCCATACGCCCCGTTGCGCAGACCAAAATCGATCATCTGCGCCGGCGGCATGGTCGGTTTGAGTTCCTTGCCGGTCCGGGCAGCGAAGGCCTTGGCCAGGCCGACGAAAATTTCCCAGTCGTGCAGCGCCCCCTCGGGCTTGGGCAGGATCGCCCGGTTGAAACGGGTCACGTTGCGCACCGCGAACAGGTTGAACGTGGTGTCGTAATGATCGTTCTCCAGGGCCGAGGTCGAGGGCAGGATCAGGTCGGCGTAACGGGTGGTTTCGTTGATGTACAAATCGACACTGACCATGAACTCCAGCCCATCCAGAGCCTGCTCCAACTGGCGCCCGTTGGGTGTCGACAGCACCGGGTTGCCGGCCACGGTGACCAGTGCACGAATCTGCCCTTCGCCTTCGGTCAGCATCTCCTCGGCCAGGGCCGACACCGGCAGCTCCCCTGCGTACTCGGGACGCCCGGACACCCGGCTCTGCCAACGATTGAAATGCCCGCCCGAGGTGGTGGCCACCAGGTCCACCGCCGGCTCGGTGCACAAAGCACCGCCCACTCGATCAAGATTGCCGGTCACCAGGTTGATCACCTGGATCAGCCAGTGGCACAGCGTACCGAACGCCTGGGTCGACACCCCCATCCGCCCGTAGCACACCGCTGACGGCGCGGCGGCGAAGTCCCGGGCCAATTGCCGGATCTGCGCTGCCGGCACCGAACAGAGCGGGCTCATCGTTTCAGCCGTGAAAGAGGCAACGGCCGCGCGCACCTCGTCCAGGCCGTCCACCGGCAGATGGCTGTCACGGGTCAGGCCTTCGCTGAACAAGGTATTGAGCAAGCCAAACAGCAGCGCGGCATCACCGCCCGGGCGTACAAAGACATGCTGGTTGGCAATGGCCGCCGTTTCGCTGCGGCGCGGATCGACCACCACCACTTTCCCGCCCCGGGCCTGAATCGCCTTGAGGCGCTTCTCCACGTCTGGCACGGTCATGATGCTGCCGTTGGAGGCCAGTGGGTTACCGCCCAGGATCAGCATGAAGTCGGTGTGGTCGATGTCCGGAATCGGCAGTAGCAAGCCGTGACCGTACATCAGATGGCTGGTCAGGTGATGGGGCAGTTGGTCCACCGAGGTCGCCGAGAAACGGCTGCGGGTCTTCAACAGGCCCAGGAAATAGTTGCTGTGGGTCATCAGCCCATAGTTATGCACGCTGGGGTTGCCCTGGTAGACCGCCACCGCGTTCTGGCCGTGACGCGCCTGGATATCCGCCAGGCGCTCGGCCACCAACGCGAAGGCATCGTCCCAGGCGATGGGATGCCATTCGTTGCCGATACGCTGCATGGGGTGGCGCAGGCGGTCAGGATCGTTCTGGATATCTTGCAGGGCCACCGCCTTGGGGCAGATGTGACCGCGACTGAAGGTGTCCAGCGCATCGCCCTTGATCGAGGTGATCGCCAGGCCCTGGCCGTCGGTTTCGGTGGTTTCGAGGGTCAAGCCACAGATGGCTTCACACAGATGGCACGCACGGTGGTGGAGAGTCTTGGTCATGGCCAGTCTCTGTTTTATTCGTGGCGGGCACTTTCGGCCGCGGGAACAAAACTATGGCGCGTGATTCCCGGCAGCGCCAGCGACGTTCGTCCTGTGAATTGCCGGGCATCAGGCCCACCGATGAAGTGCCTTCAAGGGCCTTCGGGAGGTGGCGCCAGGAGTTGGATTTCCTCGATGGTTTCCACTTGTTCCTGGGCGATGGGTACACCGGTCAGTTCGCCAATCAACCGCCAGTGCTCGTCGAGGCCGCTGCTGATGGTGGCCATGCGATCGATCATCCGGCGGCCGGCGGCCTTGGTCACTTCGTCATCGCTGCGCAGCAATTCGAATGACATGGACGTCACCGATGCCGTCAGGTGGGTCAGCGTGCGTGCGGTCAGCCCCAGCAATTCCATCAATTGTTGCTCTTTCAAATCCATTTCGGGCTCCTGTGCCGCTGAGGCTCATTTATAACCCAGGCCTTTGCATTAGGAAATGTTTCACGGCCACCAGCAGACAGGTACAGGATGGGATGACACGGCGTAAATCGGCCCCTCATCCACGGCACACCCACCGCGCTTGATTGCCAAGC
Source organism: Pseudomonas sp. FSO-7 (assembly GCF_059579345.1). Taxonomy (NCBI): domain Bacteria; kingdom Pseudomonadati; phylum Pseudomonadota; class Gammaproteobacteria; order Pseudomonadales; family Pseudomonadaceae; genus Pseudomonas; species Pseudomonas sp. FSO-7. The sequence continues at coordinate 5,112,826 of NZ_CM184193.1, forward strand.
CGAGCGACCCCAGTGTACAAATGGGCCGCTGCTGTCAGGAAACCGGCCTCAAATACGCCATCGCATTCGCGTGATGGCTTCGCTGAAATCCCCAAAAACCGTAGCCCTATTGGTAAGACGCGACATTTAATTATAAGATCGCGCCTTCCCCTATTTCGTCGCCCCGTGCGGCTTTTGCCGCAGGTCTCGCCCGTTTTTTCATTAAACAAGGCTTTGAGCATCTGCGGTCAGTTACAAAAAGGTAGTCAATCATGAGCGCAAGGCACTTTCTCTCCCTGATGGATTTCACGCCCGATGAGTTGCTCGGCGTGATCCGTCGAGGCGTGGAGCTCAAGGACCTGCGTAACCGCGGCGTACTGTTCGAGCCCTTGAAAAACCGCGTGTTGGGGATGATCTTCGAGAAGTCATCGACCCGCACGCGCATCTCTTTCGAAGCCGGCATGATCCAGCTGGGCGGCCAGGCGATCTTCCTGTCGCCCCGCGACACCCAACTGGGCCGTGGCGAACCCATCAGCGATTGCGCCATCGTCATGTCGAGCATGCTCGACGCGATGATGATCCGTACCTTTGCCCACAGCACCCTGACCGAGTTTGCGGCTCATTCCCGCGTACCGGTGATCAACGGCCTGTCCGACGACCTGCACCCCTGCCAGTTGCTGGCCGACATGCAGACCTTCCTCGAGCACCGTGGCTCGATCCAAGGCAAGACCGTGGCCTGGATCGGCGATGGCAACAACATGTGCAACAGCTATATAGAAGCGGCAATGCAGTTCGACTTCCAGTTGCGCATTGCCTGCCCCGAAGGTTTTGACCCCAATGCCGAGCTGCTGGCCAAGGCCGGCGACCGGGTGTCCATCGTCCGTGACCCGAAACAGGCCGTGGCCGGTGCGCACCTGGTGAGCACCGACGTCTGGACCTCCATGGGCCAGGAAGAAGAAACCGCCAGGCGCCTCAAGTTGTTCGCGCCACTGCAGGTCAACCGGGCCCTGCTCGACCTGGCGGATGCCGAGGTGTTGTTCATGCACTGCCTGCCGGCCCACCGTGGCGAGGAGATCAGCATGGACCTGCTGGATGACCCGCGTTCGGTGGCCTGGGACCAGGCCGAGAATCGCCTGCATGCGCAAAAGGCCTTGCTCGAGTTCCTGGTCGAGCCGGCGTATCACCACGCATGAGCCACGCCCTGCTGCTGAACTTGCACAACCTGGCCTGCGGTTATCAGGACCAGCGGGTCGTGCAGAACCTGAACCTGCACCTCAATGCCGGTGATATCGGTTGCCTGCTCGGTTCGTCCGGGTGCGGCAAGACCACGACCTTGCGCGCCATCGCCGGCTTCGAACCGGTGCACGAGGGCGAGATCCAGCTGGCCGGGGAAACCATCTCTCGCGCCGGTTTCACCCTCGCCCCGGAAAAACGCCGCATCGGCATGGTGTTCCAGGATTACGCCCTGTTCCCCCACCTGAGCGTGGCCGAAAACGTTGCCTTTGGCATTCGCAAGCATCCGAACAAGGACCGCGTCGTCGAAGAATTGCTGGAACTGGTCAACCTGAAACACCTGGGCAAGCGTTTTCCCCATGAACTGTCCGGCGGCCAACAGCAGCGCGTGGCCCTGGCCCGCGCGCTGGCGCCGGAACCGCAGCTGCTGTTGCTCGATGAACCGTTCTCCAACCTCGATGGCGAGCTGCGACGCAAGCTCAGCCATGAAGTGCGGGACATTCTCAAGGCCCGCGGCACCAGCGCGATCCTGGTCACCCACGACCAGGAAGAAGCCTTCGCCGTGAGTGACCATGTCGGCGTATTCAGGGAAGGTCGCCTGGAACAGTGGGACACGCCCTACAACCTGTATCACGAACCGTTGACGCCATTCGTCGCCAGTTTCGTTGGCCAGGGCTACTTCATTCGCGGCCAGCTCGACAGCCCGGAATCGGTGCAGACCGAGCTGGGCCTCCTGCGTGGCAACCGAGCCTACACCTGGCCCATCGGCGGCGCGGTGGACGTGCTGCTGCGACCAGATGATATCGTCTACGCCCCGGACAGCCCGCTCACCGCGAGAATCGTTGGCAAGACCTTCCTGGGTGCCTCAACCTTGTATCGCCTGCAGCTGCCCACCGGTGCGCAACTGGAATCGATCTTCCCCAGCCACGCCGACCATCAGGTCGGTGCCGCTGTCGGCATCCGCGTGGCGGCTGAACACCTGGTGCTGTTCCAGGCGTCAGGCAGCACGGCGGCGCATCTGCCACCGGTGGAAAGCGGCGTGCGGCGTTACAGCGCGGCCAGCTAAGACCTGAAGACATGCAAGACCCTGTGGGAGCGAGCTTGCTCGCGATGACATAGGCACATTCAGCATTAATGCACGCTGAACCAGCGCTATCGCGAGCGAGCTCGCTCCCACATTTGATGTCATTGGCTTGAGTGCAGCATCAACGTCCCACTGGCCACCAACGTCGCATTCCCGCCGATCTTCACCCGCTCACCCTCCAACCGGCAAAACAACGCCCCACCCCTGGCCGAACATTGATAAGCCGTCAGTCCGTGCTTGCCCAGGCGCTTGGACCAATAGGGAATCAGGCTGCAATGGGTCGAGCCGGTCACCGGGTCTTCGTTGATGCCGATCGCCGGGGCAAAATAGCGCGAGACAAAATCATGCTTGCTCCCCGGCGCGGTGACGATAGCGCCGGGCCAGGGCAGTTTCGCCAGGGCCGCCATGTCCGGCTTGCAATCGAGCACCGCTTGCTCCGACTCCAGCACCACGAACAGTTCGTTGGAACTCAGCACATCCACCGCCTCGACGCCCAAGGCACTCTGCACAGCCAGGGACGCACCCAACTCGGCAGGCACGACGGCCGGAAAATCCAGCCACAGCCGATCACCTTCACGTGTCACGCTCAACGAACCGGACCGGCAGATGAAATCCAGGCGCTCGACCGTTTCGTGATAGACCTCGAACAGCACATAAGCGCTGGCCAACGTGGCGTGCCCACACAGCGGGACTTCGGTGGTGGGGGTGAACCAGCGGATATGCCAATGCTGGCCTTCACGCACCAGAAATGCGGTTTCAGCCAGGTTATGTTCGGCGGCGATCTTCTGCATCAAATCGTCGGCCAGCCAGCCGTCGAGCCGATAGACCATCGCCGGGTTACCGCCGAACGGCCGATCACTGAACGCATCGACCTGATGAAACGCAAGCTGCATGGCACTTCTCCTTATTTTTTGATGCGCCAGCATGGGGTGTAGCGGTACGGCTTATCCAGTGACAGATCAGTAGAATTTTCACCCTACAGCGCCGGATAAAAAAACCGACTAAAGCCAAGCCTTACGCATCCTTGTGGCGAGGGAGCTTGCTCCCGCCTGGTTGCGCAGCAGCCACCCTGCTATCAAGCCCGCCCGATATCAGCAAACGTCGCCCCGGTGTGCTCCTTCAATACCGAAGGCGCCAGCTCGACTTCCAACCCACGCCTTCCTGCACTGACGAACATGCTGGCGAGTGGTTGTGCGGAATTGTCAATAAACGTGCGCAGACGCTTCTTCTGCCCCAGCGGGCTGATACCACCGAGCAAATAACCGGTCGAACGCTGCGCGGCGGCCGGGTCGGCCATCTCGACCTTCTTCACGCCGGCAGCATGGGCCAGGCCTTTCAAATCCAGGCTCCCGGCCACGGGCACTACCGCTACCAACAACTCACCTTTTTCGCTGGCCGCCAACAACGTCTTGAACACCTGCGCCGGATCCAGCCCGAGCTTTTCCGCCGCCTCCAAGCCATAGGACGCAGCCTTGGGATCGTGTTCATAACTGTGGATGCGATGTTCGGCGCGCACTTTCTTAAGCAGATCCAACGCGGGTGTCATGACCGCTCCTGATAAGGAAATCAAAAAAGACTGAGCGGATTCTAAGCCATCGTCTGTGAAAAGGCTTTGTGGCTGCACTGCCAATGCCAATGACGCGTTGGCAACAGGAGAGTCATTCACAGCGCGAATAGTTTAAATGTGACCAGCGGTTCACTTTCGACCTTTGACACCAGCGTTTCTTGTCTATATTTTTTCGAAACTGAAAGTCACATTGCATGTCTCAAGCTGCAACCCGAGATCAGGATGGGGATCCTGCCTCGGTGGAGGTCGCGCAATCGAGCATTATCGAACGCGCTGCAAAACAACAAAAAACCGAGGTTTGAATGACAACTGCTTTACAACAGCCATCCCTGTCCAGCCAATGCCTGGCCGAATTCCTGGGCACTGGCCTGCTGATCTTTTTTGGCACCGGTTGCGTCGCGGCGCTCAAGGTCGCGGGTGCGAGTTTCGGTTTGTGGGAAATCAGCCTCATCTGGGGCGTCGGTGTCAGCATGGCAATCTACCTGAGCGCAGGCGTTTCCGGCGCCCACCTCAACCCCGCCGTCAGCATCGCCCTGTGCCTGTTCACCGACTTCGAAAAGCGCAAACTGCCTTTCTACATCATTTCCCAAGTGACCGGCGCTTTCTGCGGCGCTCTCCTGGTCTACACGCTGTACAGCAATCTATTCTTCGATTTCGAACAGTCCCGGCACATGATTCGTGGCACCGAAACGAGCCTCGAACTGGCGTCGGTGTTCTCCACCTACCCGCACGCGGCACTGTCCACTGGCCAAGCCTTCCTCGTGGAAGCGATCATCACCGCCATCCTGATGGGCGTGATCATGTCCCTGACCGATGACAACAACGGCTTGCCCCGTGGCCCACTGGCGCCGTTGCTGATCGGCCTGCTGATTGCCGTGATCGGCAGTTCCATGGGGCCGCTGACGGGCTTTGCGATGAACCCGGCGCGGGACTTCGGTCCTAAACTGATGACTTTCTTCGCAGGCTGGGGTGAAATTTCCCTCACGGGTGGACGCGACATCCCGTACTTCCTGGTTCCGATTTTTGCCCCGATCGTGGGGGCGTGCCTCGGTGCTGCGGCCTATCGCGGGTTGATTGCCCGCCACCTGCCCAGCGCCATAACTGCTACAAAGGATGCAAAACCGGCCATTGACGGCAAGCCCAGAACGTCCTGATACAGTCGGCGCAGGCTCCTGCCCTTCGAGCGTGCGCCGTGGCTTCCTCTCCTATTAGTCCCAAGGCAATCGACATGACCGATATCCAGAACAAGAACTACATCATTGCCCTCGACCAGGGTACGACCAGCTCGCGCGCGATCATCTTCGACCGTGATGCCAACGTGGTCTGCACCGCCCAACGCGAATTCGCCCAGCATTACCCGCAAGCCGGCTGGGTCGAACACGACCCGATGGAAATCTTCGCCACCCAGAGCGCGGTCATGGTCGAAGCCCTGGCCCAGGCCGGCCTGCACCATGACCAGGTGGCCGCCATCGGCATCACCAACCAGCGGGAAACCACCGTGGTCTGGGACAAGACCACCGGCCGCCCGATCTACAACGCCATCGTTTGGCAGTGCCGGCGCAGTACCGAGATCTGCCAACAGCTCAAGCGCGACGGCCACGAGCAATACATCAGCCAGACCACCGGCCTGGTCACCGACCCGTACTTCTCCGGCACCAAGCTCAAGTGGATCCTGGACAACGTCGAAGGCAGCCGCGAGCGTGCGCGCAACGGTGAGCTGCTGTTCGGCACGGTCGATAGCTGGCTGATCTGGAAATTCACCGGCGGCAAGGTCCACGTAACCGACTACACCAACGCCTCGCGCACAATGCTCTTCAACATTCACTCCCTGGAATGGGACGCCAAGATGCTCGATATCCTCGACATCCCCCGCGAAATGCTCCCCGAAGTGAAATCGTCCTCGCAAATCTATGGCCGCACCAAGAGCGGCATCGCCATCGGTGGCATCGCCGGCGACCAGCAGGCCGCCCTGTTCGGCCAGATGTGCGTGGAGCCGGGCCAGGCGAAAAACACCTACGGCACCGGCTGCTTCCTGCTGATGAACACCGGGAAAAAAGCCGTGAAATCCAATCACGGCATGCTCACCACCATCGCCTGCGGCCCCCGTGGCGAAGTGGCCTACGCCCTGGAAGGGGCCGTATTCAATGGCGGCTCCACAGTCCAATGGCTGCGCGATGAACTGAAGATCATCAACGACGCCCTGGACACCGAATACTTTGCCAACAAGGTCAAGGACAGCAACGGTGTGTACCTGGTGCCTGCCTTCACCGGCCTGGGCGCGCCGTATTGGGACCCCTATGCCCGTGGCGCGCTGTTTGGCCTGACCCGTGGCGTACGGGTCGACCACATCATCCGCGCAGCGCTGGAGTCGATTGCCTACCAGACCCGCGACGTACTCGACGCCATGCAACAGGATTCGGGTGAACGCCTCAGGGCCCTGCGCGTCGACGGTGGCGCGGTGGCGAACAACTTCCTGATGCAGTTCCAGGCCGACATCCTCGGCACTCAGGTCGAGCGGCCGAAAATGCGTGAAACCACAGCCCTGGGTGCGGCGTACCTGGCCGGCCTGGCGTGCGGCTTCTGGGGCAGCCTGGAAGAACTGCGCGGCAAAGCGGTGATCGAGCGCGAATTCGAACCGCAACTGGACGAGGCGGCGAAAGAAAAACTCTATGCCGGCTGGCAGAAAGCGGTCAGCCGCACCCGCGACTGGGAGCCCCATGAAGACGCTGAATAAGGCCTGATAAGGTTCTGAAACTGGTCGGGAGTGGATTCCTGCGGCATCATGGGCAAATTTTGTACGGCAGCCCAAAGGAAGCCCCATGAATCTGCCTCCCCGCCAGCAGCAAATCCTCGAACTGGTCCGCGAACGCGGCTATGTCAGCATCGAGGAAATGGCGCAGTTATTCGTCGTCACCCCGCAAACCATCCGTCGCGACATCAATCAACTGGCGGAAGTGAACCTGCTGCGCCGCTACCACGGCGGCGCCGCCTACGATTCAAGCGTGGAAAACACCGCCTACGCCATGCGCGCCGACCAGATGCGCGACGAGAAGCAACGCATCGCCGAAGCCATCGCCGCCCAGATCCCCGATCACGCCTCGCTGTTTATCAACATCGGCACCACCACCGAATCCATCGCCCGAGCGCTGCTCAATCACAACCATCTGAAGGTCATCACCAACAACCTGCACGTGGCGTCGATCCTCAGCGCCAAGGACGACTTCGAAGTCCTGATCGCCGGCGGCAACGTACGGCGTGACGGTGGCGTGGTGGGCCAGGCCAGCGTCGACTTCATCAACCAGTTCAAGGTCGACTTCGCCCTGGTGGGCATCAGCGGGATCGATGAAGACGGCAGCCTGCTGGACTTCGACTACCAGGAAGTGCGGGTTTCCCAAGCCATCATCGCCAATGCCCGGCAAGTCCTGTTGGCGGCGGACTCCAGCAAATTCGGGCGCAACGCCATGGTCCGCCTGGGCCCCATCAGCCTGATCGACTGCCTGGTGACCGACCAGCAACCCGTGCCGGCCCTGACGCAACTGCTGAGCCAGCACAAGATTCGGCTGGAGGTGGTCTGAGTTCACCCCCGCCCCTCCCCCTGTGACGAGGGGATTTATCCCCGCTGGGCTGCGAAGCAGACCTAAACCCGGCGACTCGGTGTATCAGGCGAATTGAGTGACTGTATTGGGGCTGCTACGCAGCCCAGCGGGGATAAATCCCCTCGCCACAAAAGCATCCCCACTCACACCCCTCGCCCGGCCTCATGTTCGTAAATTTTCCTTTCAGCTTCCTTCGATCAGTAATTTCAATCGAATTCGACTGGCTGTGGCTGTGCTTATGGGCTAGTATTTTCGCAAATGAACATTTATGTTCGAATTCAAATATTACGAAAAAAGCCCGAGGCCAGCCGATGCCCACTTCTACCTTGCCTACGCCCCCTCTCGCCGAGATCTATGACGTCGCCGTCATTGGCGGCGGTATCAATGGCGTGGGGATTGCCGCGGACGCTGCCGGTCGCGGTCTTTCGGTGTTCCTTTGTGAAAAGGACGACCTGGCCAGCCATACTTCTTCGGCCAGCAGCAAGCTGATCCATGGCGGCCTGCGCTACCTTGAACATTATGAGTTCCGCCTGGTGCGTGAAGCACTGGCCGAACGCGAAGTGCTGCTGACCAAGGCCCCGCACATCGTCAAGCAAATGCGCTTCGTGCTGCCCCACCGCCCGCACCTGCGCCCGGCCTGGATGATTCGCGCCGGGCTGTTCCTCTACGATCACCTGGGCAAACGTGAACAGCTCGCCGGCTCCAAAAGCCTGAAATTCGGTGCCGACAGCGCGCTGAAAAGCGAGATCACCAAAGGTTTCGAATATTCCGACTGCTGGGTCGACGACGCACGGCTGGTGGTGCTCAACGCCATGGCCGCCCGGGAAAAAGGCGCGCATATCCACACCCGCACCCGCTGTGTGAACGCCCGCCGCAGCAAAGGCCTGTGGCATTTGCACCTGGAGCGTGCCGACGGCAGCCTGTTTTCGATCCGCGCCAAGGCGTTGGTCAATGCCGCCGGCCCGTGGGTCGCCAAGTTCATTCGCGATGACCTGAAGCTGGAATCACCCTACGGCATCCGCCTGATCCAGGGCAGCCACCTGATCGTGCCGAAACTCTACGAAGGCGAACATGCGCACATTCTGCAAAACGAGGATCAGCGCATCGTGTTCACCATTCCGTATCTGAACCAGTTCACCCTGATCGGTACGACGGATCGCGAATACACCGGCGACCCGGCCAAAGTGGCAATCACCGAAGGCGAAACCGATTACCTGCTGAAAGTGGTCAATGCCCACTTCAAGAAGCAGATCAGCCGCGACGATATCCTGCACAGCTATTCCGGTGTCCGTCCGCTGTGCAACGACGAATCCGACAATCCATCGGCCGTGACCCGGGACTACACCCTGGCGCTGTCGGGCGGCGGCGAAGAAGCCCCGTTGCTGTCGGTGTTCGGCGGCAAGCTGACCACTTATCGCAAACTGGCCGAATCGGCCATGGCGCAACTGGCTCCCTACTTCACGCAGATGCGCGGGAGCTGGACCGCCGTAGAGGCCCTCCCCGGCGGCGAAAACATAACCACCCCGCAAGCCCTGTGCTCGGCGCTGCGTGACAAGTTCGACTGGCTGCCAACCGTCATCGCTCGCCGCTGGGCCACCACCTATGGCAGCCGTACCTGGCGCATGCTCGAAGGCGTGCATGACCTGGGCGACCTGGGCGAGCACCTCGGTGCCGGCCTTTACACCCGCGAAGTCGATTATCTATGCAGCGACGAATGGGCCGTCGATGCCCAGGACATCCTCTGGCGCCGCAGCAAGCTGGGCTTGTTCACCACCCCGGCCGAGCAGGAGAAGCTGCAGCAGTACCTGGAGAAGGTCGAGCACAACCGTCGCAAGATCGAAGCGGCCTGACTGATATCCCGCAAAACCCAAAGCCCCTGAATCCAGCGATTCAGGGGCTTTTTGCTATCTGGCGTCCACCGATGCCCCCCTGTGAGAGCGAGCTTGCTCGCGATGACGCCAGCACATTCAACCTCTATGTGACTGACCCACCGCTATCGCGAGCAAGCTCGCTCCCACAGTGGGTCGAGGCAGGCTCAAGCCATTCGGTTTTCCGAACACGACCCTCCAGTCAGTTCGGCAAACCGGATAAAGCATTCCGCATAAAACCTGAAACAAAACATTAATTACCTTTAAAAACAATAAGTTATTTATAGGCGACTGGCCTGGCACGACTCATGCTCTACACTCCTGGAGACGAATGCCTGCACGCCAACACACCAGGAGCTGCCAGGCATCTCGAAGTACTCAGGGCCGACGAACCGGCCGAAATAAAAAAAACAATGTCGAGGAAACATCGATGCGTATCGTTCCCCATCTCCTGGGCGCAGCCATTGCTGCCGCTCTGATCAGCACTCCGGTTTTCGCAGCCGAACTGACCGGCACACTGAAAAAGATCAAAGAGTCCGGCGTCATTACGCTTGGCCATCGCGACGCTTCCATTCCGTTCTCCTACATCGCAGACGCTTCCGGCAAGCCGGTCGGCTACTCCCACGACATCCAGCTGAAAGTCGTCGAAGCCCTGAAGAAAGAGCTGGACGTGCCGAACCTGCAGGTCAAGTACAACCTGGTCACCTCGCAAACCCGTATCCCGCTGGTGCAGAACGGCACCGTGGACCTGGAGTGCGGCTCCACCACCAATAACGTTGAGCGCCAGCAGCAAGTCGCCTTCTCCGTTGGCATCTTCGAAATCGGTACCAAGCTGCTGTCCAAGAAAGACTCCAAGTACAAGGATTTCGACGACCTCAAGGGCAAGAACGTCGTGACCACCGCCGGCACCACGTCCGAGCGCCTGCTCAAGGCCATGAACGCCGACAAGCAAATGGGCATGAACGTCATCTCCGCCAAGGACCACGGCGAATCCTTCCAGATGCTGGAATCGGGTCGTGCCGTCGCGTTCATGATGGACGACGCCCTGCTGGCCGGCGAAGCCGCCAAGGCCAAGAAGGCTGATGACTGGGCCGTCACCGGTACACCTCAGTCCTACGAAATCTACGGCTGCATGATGCGCAAAGGCGACGAGCCATTCAAAAAGGCTGTGGATGACGCCATCAAGGCCACCTACGCTTCGGGCGAGATCAACAAGATCTACGAAAAATGGTTCATGCAGCCGATCCCGCCAAAAGGCCTGAACCTGAACTTCCCGATGAGCGAAGAACTCAAGGCTTTGATCGCCAACCCGACCGATAAAGCGGCTGACGACAAGAAATCCTGATTTCTGACTAACCTTATCCTCTGAAGGGGCCCGGCCCTTTCAGGGGATGGTCACTCCCTGCTGGCAAATCTGGAAACACTCGAACCGGTGGCTGTCGAGCCGCTCGTGTGTGCCTGGCGTTCAACGTCGGGTGGGAAAGGACTTCCCCCTGCAGATATTTGTACATCGATCGATCTGAGGGGAGACCCTAATGAATTACAACTGGGACTGGGGCGTGTTCTTCAAGTCCACCGGCGTGGGCAGCGAGGTTTATCTCGACTGGTACGTGGCCGGCCTGGGCTGGACCATCGCCATCGCCGTCGTCGCCTGGATCATTGCCCTGCTGCTGGGCTCGATCCTGGGTGTGATGCGTACCGTGCCGAACCGGCTGGTGTCGGGTATCGCCACGTGCTACGTGGAGCTTTTCCGTAACGTGCCGCTGCTGGTTCAGCTGTTCATCTGGTACTTCCTGGTGCCGGACCTGCTGCCCGCCGATATGCAGGAGTGGTACAAGCAGGACCTGAACCCGACCACCTCGGCCTACCTGAGCGTCGTGGTGTGCCTGGGCCTGTTCACCGCCGCCCGGGTCTGCGAACAAGTGCGCACCGGCATCCAGGCGCTGCCGCGCGGCCAGGAATCCGCCGCCCGCGCCATGGGCTTCAAGCTGCCGCAGATCTACTGGAACGTGCTGCTGCCCCAGGCCTACCGGATCATCATTCCGCCGCTTACCTCGGAATTCCTCAACGTCTTCAAGAACTCCTCCGTGGCCTCGCTGATCGGCCTGATGGAGCTGCTCGCGCAGACCAAACAGACCGCCGAGTTCTCCGCCAACCTGTTCGAAGCCTTCACCCTGGCGACGCTGATCTACTTCACCCTGAACATGAGCCTGATGCTGCTCATGCGCATGGTCGAGAAGAAAGTCGCGGTGCCCGGCCTGATCTCCGTGGGGGGTAAATAATGGAATTCGACTTCACTGGCATCATCCCGGCCATTCCCGGCTTGTGGAACGGCATGGTGATGACCCTCAAGCTGATGGCCCTGGGTGTCGTCGGCGGGATCATCCTGGGGACGATCCTGGCGCTGATGCGCCTGTCCCACAACAAGCTGGTCTCCAATATCGCTGGCGCCTACGTCAACTATTTCCGCTCGATTCCACTGCTGCTGGTCATCACCTGGTTCTACCTGGCGGTGCCGTTCGTGCTGCGCTGGATCACCGGCGAGGACACGCCGATCGGTGCGTTCGGCTCCTGCGTCGTGGCGTTCATGATGTTCGAGGCGGCGTACTTCTGCGAAATCGTGCGGGCCGGCGTACAGTCGATCCCCAAGGGCCAGATGGGCGCCGCACAGGCACTGGGCATGAACTATGGCCAGACCATGCGCCTGATCATCCTGCCCCAGGCGTTTCGCAAGATGACCCCGCTGCTGCTGCAACAAAGCATCATCCTGTTTCAGGACACCTCGCTGGTCTACACGGTCGGCCTGGTGGACTTCCTCAATGCTTCGCGGGCCAATGGCGACATCATCGGCCGCTCCAATGAGTTCCTGATCATCGCAGGTCTCGTGTACTTCACAATCAGCTTTGCCGCCTCGCTGCTGGTCAAGCGTCTGCAAAAAAGGTTCGCCGTATGATCTCTATCAAGAACATCAACAAGTGGTATGGGGACTTCCAGGTACTGACCAATTGCAGCACCGAGGTCAGCAAGGGTGAGGTTGTGGTGGTGTGCGGCCCTTCGGGTTCGGGCAAATCCACGCTGATCAAGTGCGTGAACGCCCTGGAACCGTTCCAGAAAGGCGACATCGTGGTCGACGGCACGTCCATCGCCGACCCGAAGACCAACCTGCCGAAACTGCGTTCGCGGGTGGGCATGGTGTTCCAGCATTTCGAACTGTTTCCGCACCTGACCATCACCGAGAACCTGACCATCGCGCAGATCAAGGTGCTGGGCCGCAGCAAGGAAGAAGCCACCAAGAAAGGCCTGCAACTGCTTGAGCGCGTTGGCCTTTCTGCCCACGCCCACAAGCACCCGGGCCAGCTCTCCGGCGGCCAGCAGCAGCGCGTGGCGATTGCCCGTGCCCTGGCGATGGACCCGGTGGTGATGCTGTTCGACGAACCGACCTCGGCCCTTGACCCGGAAATGGTCAACGAAGTGCTCGACGTCATGGTGCAACTGGCCCACGAAGGCATGACCATGATGTGCGTGACCCACGAAATGGGCTTCGCCCGCAAAGTGGCGAACCGGGTGATCTTCATGGACCAGGGCCAGATCATCGAAGACTGCAAGAAAGAAGAGTTCTTCGGCGACATCAGCGCCCGCTCCGAACGTGCGCAGCATTTCCTTGAGAAAATCCTGCAGCACTAAACAACACCGCTTCCCACTGTGGGAGCGAGCTTGCTTGCGATAGCGGACTGCCAGTCACCTTATTGTCGACTGATCAGCAGTCATCGCGAGCAAGCTCGCTCCCACAAGGGAGCACTGTTGGTTTGTCGATTTGTGTTGTGGTTGACCCAAGGCTTCTGTGATGAAATGCGACCCCACCCTTTATCGCGCCGCGCCGCCATCACTCGCCGTGAAACCCCGCCTGATCCGCCATCTGTTCCTGCCGCCGCTGGTCATTGCGCTGATGATCGGCCTGGGTTACCTCGGTTTCTGGATCAGCGAACACTATGGCGTACGTGGCCTCGCCGAGAATGGCGAACGCCAGTTGGAGCTGCACGCCCGTGCGGTCGAGAGCGAGATCAGCAAGTACACCTACCTGCCCAGCCTGCTGGAGCTTGAATCGAGTGTCTCGCAACTGCTCGACGACCCGACGCCCGAGCATCGCAAGACCGTCAACGAATACCTCGAAGGCCTGAACCGCCGTAGCCGCAGCCGGGCCATCTACGTCATGGACACCACCGGTCGGGTCATGGCCACCAGCAACTGGCGCGATGTCGACAGTTACCTGGGCGAAGACCTGTCCTTCCGCGCCTATTTCCAGAACGCCGTACGCGGCCAGCCGGGACGGTTCTACGGCATTGGCAGCACCAATGGCGAACCCGGCTACTACCTGGCCCATGGCCTGGAGCAACAGGGCAAGATCATCGGCGTGGCCGTGGTCAAGGTGCGCCTCGAAGCCATGGAGGAGCGCTGGCAGCGAGCGCGGCTGGAGGCGTTCGTCAGTGATGAGAACGGCATCATCATCCTGTCCAGCGACCCGGCGCGACGGCTCAAGTCGGTGCGGCCCCTGAGCGACGAGACCAAGGAGCGCCTGGCCCGCAGCCTGCAATATTACTGGTTCCCGCTCAATGAACTGGTGCCCCTGGCCCGGGAACGCCTGGCCGAAGGCATGGAAAAGCTGACCTTCCCGTCCAACACCGAACTGGTGTCCGACGAGCGCGCCATCAGCTACTTGTCGCAGACTCGGCCCTTGAGCGATACCCCGTGGAATTTCACCCTGCTGACGCCCCTTGAAGACCTGCGTCGCCAGGCGATCAACCAAGGCATCCTGGTGGCCGTGGCCTTCGCCCTGGTGGCGTTCCTGCTGATCGCCTGGAATGAACGGCGCAAGGTCATCGCCACCCGCCTTGCGGCCCGGGAAGCCTTGCAGGAAGCCAACAACCAGCTTGAGCGTCGGATTACCGAACGCACCACCGACCTGCGCGCCAGCAACGAACGGCTCAAGGGCCAGATCCGCGAGCGGCGCCAGGCCGAAGAGACCTTGCGCCGGGCCCAGGACGAACTGGTCCAGGCCGGTAAGCTGGCGGCCATCGGCCAAATGTCCACCAGCATCGCCCATGAGCTCAACCAACCGCTGGCGGCGCTGCGCACCTTGTCTGGCAATACCGTGCGCTTCCTGGAGCGCGGCCAGCTGGACATCGCCAGCACCAACCTCAAGACCATCAACGAATTGATCGACCGCATGGGCCGGATCACCGCCAGCCTGCGCGCCTTCGCCCGGCGCGGCGATGACCAGGGTCGGGCGAGCCTGGGCAAGGCCGTCGAGGCCGCGTTGCAATTGCTGGGCGGACGCCTGGAAAACCTGGACATCCAGATCCACAGCGGTTTCGATGACGTCCAATTGCAAATTGACCAGACCCGCCTGGAACAGATCCTGGTGAACCTGATCGGCAATGCCCTGGACGCGATGCAGACGCAACCCGAGCCGAAACTGTGGCTCGACGGCCAGGCCGCCGACGGCAAATATCGCCTGCGAGTGCGGGACAATGGCCATGGCATCGATCCTGAAGCCCGCAAGCATTTGTTCGAACCGTTCTTCACCACCAAACCTGGCGAACAGGGCCTGGGCCTGGGCCTGACGCTCTCGGCGAGCCTGGCCGCCGCCGCGGGTGGGCATTTGGGCGTCGAGTACCCGCTTGAGCGTGGCACGACGTTTGTCCTCAATCTACCGTTGGTCAGCCTTTTACCTGCCGAGCCGCTATGAACCACGACCTGAGCGTACTGATCGTCGAAGACGACCCCCACGTCCTGCTGGGCTGCCAGCAGGCCCTGAGCCTGGAAGACATTCCCTGCATCGGCGTGGGCAGCGCCGAAGAAGCCCTGGAGCGAGTCGACGATAACTTTGCCGGCATCGTTATCAGCGACATTCGCCTGCCGGGCATCGACGGCTTGGAGTTGCTGACCCGCCTCAAGGCGCGGGACCGTAGCCTGCCAGTGGTGCTGATCACCGGCCACGGCGATATCTCCATGGCCGTGGGTGCCATGCAAAAAGGCGCCTATGACTTCATGGAGAAACCCTTCTCCCCTGAGCGCCTGGTGGACGTCGCCCGCCGCGCCCTGGAGCAGCGCAGCCTGGCCCGCGAAGTGTCATCGCTGCGTCGGCAACTGGCCGAACGCGACTCCCTGGAAGGGCGGATCATTGGCCGCTCGCCGGCCATGCAACACCTGCGCGCGCTGATCGCCAACGTCGCCGACACCTCGGCCAACGTCCTGATCGAAGGCGAAACCGGCACCGGCAAGGAACTGGTCGCCCGCTGCCTGCATGATTTCAGTCGGCGCCACGACAAGCAGTTCGTCGCGCTGAACTGCGGCGGCCTGCCGGAGAACCTGTTCGAAAGCGAGATTTTCGGTCACGAGGCCAATGCCTTCACCGGTGCAGGCAAACGCCGGATCGGCAAGATCGAGCACGCCGATGGCGGCACGCTGTTTCTCGATGAAGTGGAAAGCATGCCCCTGCCCTTGCAGATCAAGTTGCTGCGCGTGTTGCAGGAACGCACCCTCGAACGCCTGGGCTCGAACCAGAGCGTGGCGGTGGATTGCCGGGTGATCGCCGCCACCAAGTCCGACCTGGACGAAATGGGCCGGGTCGGGCAGTTTCGCAGCGACCTGTATTACCGCCTCAACGTGGTGACCCTGGAACTGCCGCCCCTGCGCGAGCGGCGCGAAGACATCCTGCAACTGTTCGAGCATTTTCTTCAGCAGTCGTCCCTGCGCTTCGACCGCACGGTGCCGGAGCTGGACAACCAGACCCTGTCGAACCTGATGAGCCACGACTGGCCAGGCAACGTGCGCGAACTGCGCAACGTCGCCGAGCGCTACGCCCTGGGCCTGCCGGCGTTCAAGCGCTCCGGCGCCAGCGGCGGCAACCAGGGCCTGGCCTTCGCCGAAGCGGTGGAAGCTTTCGAGCGCAACCTGCTGGTGGACGCCCTGCAACGCAGCGGTGGCAACCTGACCCAGGCCAGCCAGGAACTGGGCATGGCCAAGACCACGTTGTTCGACAAAGTCAAAAAATATGGCCTGAGCCATTAACCGGATGGTGAACGTGTGGACCTGATTTTCAAGGCGGCGCTGGGTGCGGCCGTGGTGGTCATCCTGGCGATGCTGGCCAAGACCAAGAATTACTACATCGCCGGGCTGGTGCCGCTGTTCCCCACCTTTGCCCTGATTGCCCACTACATCGTCGGCAAAGGCCGCTCGGTGGACGATCTGAAGACCACCATCGTGTTTGGCATGTGGTCGATCATTCCGTACTTCGTCTATCTCGCAACGCTGTACGTGATGGTCGACCGGATGCGCCTCGAAGCCTCATTGGCCGTGGCAGCCGTCGCCTGGCTGATGGCGGCGACGGTGCTGGTCAGCGTTTGGGTACGGCTTCACGCCTGATCCCTGTGATCAATAGCCGACGGTAAACCGCGTCCGCGAAAACTGCGGCGTTTCCACTTCATCGATCATCGCAATGGCGTAGTCGGCAAAGCTGATCCAGCTGCGCCCGGTGTCATCGAACAGCAGGTGGTCCTTGCCAACACGGAATCGCCCGGTGCGCTCGGTTTCGACGAACTCCGCCGAAGGCGAGAGGAAGGTCCAGTCCAGGTCCTGTTCCTTGCGCAGCACATCCAGGAACAATGCACCGGCACTGGCTTCGGCCAAGTACTCCTCCGGAAAACCGTCGCTGTCGATCACCCGGCTGTTATCCGGCAGCAACAACGAACCGGCCCCGCCGACCACCAGCAAGCGCTTGACCCCGGCGGCTTTCACCGGTGCGATGACCTTGTCGGCCGGCACACTGGCAAAGTGCGCAGCGCTGATCACCACGTCATGCCCGTCGATGGCGGCGATCAACGCCTCGCTGTCCAATACGTCCAACTGCTTGCTGACCACCCCGGCCCTTTCGCCGATTTTCGCGGTGTTGCGGGCAATGGCCGTCACGCTGTGACCACGGCGCAGGGCCTCTTCCAACAGTTGGCTACCCGCACGCCCGGTGGCGCCGATGATTGCGATTTTGCTCATGGTGTTCTCCATTGATTACACAAAGATGCTATTGAAGCGGTTGCTTGAATATTTCCAAGTGACAGAACCTTCGTGGCTTGAAATGAAGCCCTTGTGGCGAGGGAGCTTGCTCCCGCTCGGCTGCGCAGCAGTCGCAAAAATGCTCATGCGGTGTGCCAGGTAGAACTCATTGGCTGGTATTGGGGCCGCTGCGCAGCCCAGCGGGAGCAAGCTCCCTCGCCACAAAAGCTCATCAGCCCAGCCTCATCGCTGCTTCAATACCTCACCACTTCATCTCGCCCTTCGCCACCTTGGCACTGAGCTCCAGGGAGCTGTCTTCACCCAGGTCTGGATAGCGTAGTTTCATGGCGCGGATCAGCGCGGCGGAATCCTTGGCCTTGGCGGTTTCTTCGTCGAAAGCCTTGATGTAACCGGCGGTGAAGCGCACCGGGGCCAGGGAACGGGCGCTGTCACCCAGGTAATGACCCGGAATCACCGTGCTCGGTTGCAGTTGTTCAATGTTGGCGAGGGTCGCCAGCCAATCCTTGTGAGACTGCGGCGTCTGGGTATCGGCCATCCACACGTGAATGTTCTCGGCCACCACCACACCGCCAACCACCGCCTTGATCGATGGAATCCACACGAAACTGCGGTCCGGTTGCGGACCATCGAGGCCGACGACCTGCAAGCGCTGGCCTTCCAGGGTCAGGCTGTCGCCCTTGAGCACCTGAGGCACGATAGCTTTGGTCGGCGCATCGCTCTTCAGGATCGGCCCCCAGTATTTCAGCTTGCCGTCCATGGTGTGCTTGATGTGCTCGACGGTCGGCGCCGAGGCCAGCACCTTGGCCTCCGGGAACGCGGCGGTGAGGGTTTCCAGACCAAAATAGTAGTCTGGATCGCCATGGCTGATGTAGATCGTGGTCAATCGCTTGCCACTGGCGCGGATTTTTTCCACCACCTGGGCGGCCTGGGATTTGCCGAACTGGGCGTCCACCAAAATCGCCTCTTTTTCACCGCTGACCAACACCGACGTCACCGGGAAAACCGCCGTCGCGCCAGGGTTGTAGACGTCGAGCGTCAAGTTGGCGGCCCAGCTCTGGGCAGTGAAGGCCAAGGCGGCGGTTGTCAGCAGCAGGCGCTTGAGTGGGATAAAGCCGGTCATGGTGTGCTCCGTTGTCCAAAAACCCGTCAGGGGAATGGGACTGAGCTTAGTTGCCTGACTCGTTACAAAAAATGCGATGCTGGGACATAGTTTGTTTCTGAAAGCGGGCAAATCATGGATCGTCTACAAGCAATGCGGGTGTTCGTCACGGTGGTCGACCTGGGCAGCCAGTCGGCGGCGGCCGAGCATCTGGACCTCTCGCGGCCGGTGGTGTCGCGCTACCTGGCAGAGCTGGAAGATTGGGTCGGTGCCCGGCTGATGCACCGCACCACCCGCAAGCTGAGCCTGACGGCCGCAGGTTCCGAGATCCTGCCGCGCTGCCGGCAGATGCTGGAGCTGTCCGGCGACATGCAAGCGGCCGTCAGCCCCCCGGACGACGCACCACGGGGCATGCTGCGCATCAGCGCCAGCACCTCGTTCGGCCAGGCCCAACTGGCGAGTGCCATGGCCGAATACGTCAAGCGCTACCCCGGGGTGAGCGTCGACCTGCAGATGCTCGACCGCACCGTCAACCTGGTGGACGAACGCATCGACCTGGCGATCCGCATGAGCAACGACCTGGACCCGAACCTGATCGCCCGTCGCCTGACCGTCTGCCGTTCGGTGATCTGCGCCTCGCCGCGGTACCTGCATGAGCACTCCACACCGCTGCGCGTGGAAGACCTGAGCCGGCACAACTGCCTGACCCACTCCTACGTCGGCAAGAGCCTGTGGCATTTCGAACAGGACGGCGAACAGGTCTCGGTGCCGGTGCAAGGCAACATCAGCGCCAACGAAGCCAGCACCTTGCTTCAGACCACGATAGCCGGCGCAGGCGTGGCGATGCTGCCCAGCTACCAGGCCGGCGCCCACATCAAGAACGGCGAACTGATCCGCCTGCTGCCTCATGCCGAACCGCGCCGGATGAACATGTACGCGGTGTATGCCTCACGCAAGCACATGCCGTCGGCGCTGCGCAGCCTGCTGGATTTCCTGGTGCTGAAGTTTCCCGAGACACCTGGTTGGGATGCGGGGCTCTAAACAGTATTGGCCACAATGAAGTTCCCCTGTGGGAGCGAGCCTGCTCGCGATAGCGGTGTGACAGCCAATAAAGATGTTGTCTGATCCACCGCTATCGCGAGCAGGCTCGCTCCCACAATAAGTCCGGTGTATTTCTTTACTCACCCGCCAGGATTTCACCAACAGCCCGCCCCAAGGCATACTGGCCACCCTCCGCATTCCAGAACCCAAAACCGCCCCATGCGTATCCACGTCAGTTTCATCGACCGCGTCGGCATCACCCAGGAAGTCCTGGCCCTGCTCGGTGGGCGCAATCTCAACCTGGATGCGGTGGAGATGGTGCCGCCCAACGTCTACATCGACGCCCCGACCCTCAGCCCGCAAGTGCTCGACGAGTTGCGCGAGGCGCTGTTCAGCGTGCAAGGCGTGCAGGCGGTCACCGTGGTGGACATCCTGCCGGGCCAGCGTCGGCACTTGCAGCTCGATGCCTTGCTCGCCGCCATGACCGACCCGGTGCTGGCCTTGGACAGCGTGGGCAAGGTGTTGCTGGCCAACCCGGCGCTGATCGCCCTGTACGGTCGTGAACCGGCCGGGGAAAGCGTGGCCGAGCTGTTCAGTGACGAGGCATTGCTCGGCGCCCTGCTGGAGAACGGTTTCCGCCTGCCGTTGCGGGAGGTCACCCTCAACGGCCAGACCTTGCTGCTGGACGCCACCCCCATCACCGACGCCGGCGCGCTGCTGACGCTGTATCAGCCCAATCGCATCGGTGAACGACTGTCGGCTCTGCACCATGACCACGCCGAAGGTTTCGACGCGCTGCTCGGCGAGTCCCCGGCGATCCGCACCCTCAAGGCCCGGGCCCAGCGGGTCGCGGCCCTGGATGCACCGCTACTGATCCAGGGCGAAACCGGCACCGGCAAGGAACTGGTGGCCCGGGCTTGCCATGCCATCAGCGCCCGTCACAGCGCACCGTTCCTGGCCCTGAACTGCGCCGCGCTGCCGGAGAACCTGGCGGAAAGCGAGCTGTTCGGCTACGCCCCCGGCGCCTTCACCGGGGCGCAACGGGGCGGCAAGCCCGGGTTGATGGAGCTGGCGAACCAGGGCACGGTCTTCCTCGATGAAATCGGCGAGATGTCGCCGTACCTGCAAGCCAAGCTGCTGCGCTTCTTGAACGATGGCAGCTTCCGCCGGGTGGGCGGCGACCGGGAAGTCAAGGTCAATGTGCGGATCCTCAGCGCCACCCACCGCAACCTGGAAAAAATGGTCAGCGAAGGCTCGTTCCGCGAAGACCTGTTCTATCGCCTGAACGTGCTCAATGTCGAAGTCCCGCCACTGCGTGAACGCGGCCAGGACATCCTCCTGCTGGCGCGCTACTTCATGCAGCAGGCCTGCGCGCAGATCCAGCGCCCGGTCTGCCGCCTGGCCCCCGGTACCTACCCGGCGCTGCTGGGCAACCGCTGGCCGGGCAATGTGCGGCAATTGCAGAACGTGATCTTTCGCGCCGCCGCCATCTGCGAAAGCAGCCTGGTGGATATCGGCGACCTGGACATCGCCGGCACCTCCGTGGCGCGCCAGGGCGATGTGGAAGTCGAAAGCCTGGAACAGGCGGTGGAAACCTTCGAGAAGCACCTGCTCGAAAGCCTCTACACCAACTACCCCTCCACCCGTCAGTTGGCCAGCCGCCTGCAAACCTCCCATACGGCGATTGCCCATCGGTTGCGCAAGTACGGGATTTCCAACAAGCCATAAGCCCGCCACAGTCCCCTGTGGGAGCGAGCTTGCTCGCGATGACTGTCCGACAGTGACAGAAATGTTGACTGATACTGCGCTATCGCGAGCAAGCTCGCTCCCACAGAGGCTATGCAGCGCATCCAAAAACGACCTCCACCTGTACTGAAAGCGCTACAGTGGAACGATATCGCTACGACCTGCGCTAACCTGCACTGCGCAAGGCTTTGATCCCACAACGATTTTTTCCAGGCGTCCAGCTGTAGCGATTTCGCTACAGCCAAGCCGATCCAGGTCTCGACAAAACCATTCAACTTATTGATATATAAGCCATTAATGACATTGGCCGCATTCTTGCTATGGATATAGCCATTCGGCCGGGCCAAGCCCCGCGCCTTTCTTCGCGTCCACCAGACGAATCTGGCCCCAGGAGTTTCCATGAGCGAGTTGCGTTTCACTGAAGATCACGAATGGCTGCGCACCGAAGCCGACGGCAGCGTCACCGTAGGCATTACCGCTTTTGCGCAGAACGCGTTGGGCGATGTGGTTTTTGTGCAACTGCCTGAACTGCAGTCCTACGACAAAGGCGCCGAAGCCTCCACCGTAGAGTCGGTCAAGGCCGCCAGCGGGGTGTACATGCCCTTGGACGGTGAAGTGCTCGAAGTGAACGACAAACTCGACGGAAGTCCGGAACTGGTCAACGAAGATCCGATGGGCGAAGGCTGGTTCTTCCGCTTTAAACCGACCGACGCCGACGCAGTGGCTAAGCTGTTGGATCAAGACGCCTACGATCGCCTGATCAAAGCCAACGCCGAAGCCTGAGGAGCGCACCATGACCGTTAATCTCGGCACCGCCAACGAATTCATCGCCCGCCACATCGGCCCGCGTGCAAGTGACGAGCAAGCCATGCTCGAGCGCCTGGGCTTCGACTCCCTGGAAGCCCTGAGCGCCAGCGTCATCCCGGAAAGCATCAAGGGCACCAGCGTGCTGGACATGGGCGACGGCCAGAGCGAAGCCGACGCACTGGCCTCGATCAAAGCCATCGCCGGCAAAAACCAGCTGTTCAAGACCTACATCGGCCAGGGCTACTACAACTGCCACACGCCGGCACCGATCCTGCGCAACCTGCTGGAAAACCCGGCCTGGTACACCGCCTACACCCCGTATCAGCCAGAAATTTCCCAAGGCCGTCTCGAAGCGCTGTTGAACTTCCAGACCCTGATCAGCGACCTCACCGGCCTGCCGATCGCCAACGCCTCTTTGCTCGACGAAGCCACCGCTGCCGCCGAAGCCATGACCTTCTGCAAGCGCCTGAGCAAGAACAAGGGCAGCAACGCCTTCTTCGCCTCCGTGCACAGCCACCCGCAAACCCTCGACGTGCTGCGCACCCGTGCCGAGCCCTTGGGCATCAACGTGGTGGTGGGCGATGAGCGCGAACTGAGCGACGTCAGCGGTTTCTTCGGCGCACTGCTGCAATACCCGGCCAGCAACGGCGACCTGTTCGACTACCGCGAACTGACCGAACGCTTCCACGCCGCCAACGCCCTGGTGGCCGTTGCCGCGGACCTGCTGGCCCTGACGCTGCTGACCCCGCCGGGTGAATTCGGCGCCGACGTCGCCATTGGCAGCGCCCAGCGCTTCGGCGTGCCCCTGGGCTTCGGCGGCCCGCACGCGGCCTATTTCTCCACCAAGGACGCCTTCAAGCGCGACATGCCAGGCCGTCTGGTCGGCGTTTCCGTGGACCGTTTCGGCAAGCCGGCCCTGCGCCTGGCGATGCAGACCCGCGAGCAACACATCCGCCGCGAGAAAGCCACGAGCAACATCTGCACCGCCCAGGTGCTGCTGGCCAACATCGCCAGCATGTACGCCGTGTACCACGGACCCAAGGGCCTGGTACAAATTGCCAATCGCATCCATCACCTGACCGCGATCCTCGCCAAGGGCCTGGGCGCGCTGGGCCTGAGCGTCGAGCAAGAGAGCTTCTTCGACACCCTGACCCTGCGCACCGGTGCGCAAACCGCCGCCCTGCACGACAAGGCCCGCGCCCAACGCATCAACCTGCGCGTCGTGGACGCTGAACGCCTGGGCCTGTCCTTGGACGAGACCACCAGCCAGGCTGATGTCGAAGCACTGTGGAGCCTGCTGGCCGACGGCAAGGCCCTGCCGGACTTCGCGACCCTGGCCGCCAGCGTGCAAAGCCGCATCCCGGCCGAGCTGGTACGCCAGTCGGCGATCCTCAGCCACCCGGTGTTCAACCGCTACCATTCCGAAACCGAGCTGATGCGCTACCTGCGCAAGCTCGCCGACAAGGACCTGGCCCTGGATCGCACCATGATCCCGCTGGGTTCCTGCACCATGAAACTCAACGCCGCCAGTGAAATGATCCCGGTGACCTGGGCCGAGTTCGGAGCCCTGCACCCGTTCGCCCCCGCCGAGCAAAGCGCCGGCTACCAGCAACTGACCGATGAGCTGGAAGCCATGCTCTGCGCCGCCACCGGTTATGACGCGGTGTCGCTGCAACCCAACGCCGGTTCCCAGGGCGAATACGCCGGCCTGCTGGCGATCCGTGCCTACCACCAGAGCCGTGGCGAAGACCGCCGCGACATCTGCCTGATCCCGTCCTCGGCCCACGGCACCAACCCGGCCACCGCCAACATGGCCGGCATGCGCGTGGTCGTGACCGCCTGCGATGCCCGTGGCAACGTCGACATCGAAGACCTGCGGGCCAAGGCCATCGAGCACCGCGAACACCTCGCCGCGCTGATGATCACCTACCCGTCCACCCACGGTGTGTTCGAAGAAGGCATCCGCGAAATCTGCGGCATCATTCATGACAACGGCGGCCAGGTGTACATCGACGGCGCCAACATGAACGCCATGGTCGGCCTCTGCGCCCCGGGCAAGTTCGGCGGCGACGTGTCGCACCTGAACCTGCACAAGACTTTCTGCATCCCTCACGGCGGCGGCGGCCCGGGCGTCGGCCCGATTGGCGTCAAGTCGCACCTGGCGCCGTTCCTGCCGGGCCATGCCAACATGGCGCGCAAGGAAGGCGCGGTGTGCGCGGCGCCGTTCGGCAGCGCGAGCATCCTGCCGATCACCTGGATGTACATCCGCATGATGGGCGGCGCGGGCCTCAAGCGTGCCTCGCAACTGGCGATCCTCAACGCCAACTACATCGCCCGGCGCCTGGAAGAGCACTACCCGGTGCTCTACTCCGGCAGCAACGGCCTGGTGGCCCACGAGTGCATCCTCGATTTGCGTCCGCTCAAGGACAGCAGCGGCATCAGTGTCGATGACGTGGCCAAGCGCCTGATCGACTTCGGTTTCCACGCCCCGACCATGTCGTTCCCAGTGGCCGGCACGTTGATGATCGAGCCGACCGAAAGCGAATCCATGGAAGAGCTGGACCGCTTCTGCGACGCCATGATCTGCATCCGCGAAGAAATCCGCGCGGTGGAAAACGGCAGCCTGGACAAAGACGACAACCCGCTGAAGAACGCCCCGCACACTGCGGCGGAGCTGGTCGGCGAGTGGACTCACCCCTACAGCCGCGAACAGGCGGTGTACCCGGTGGCGTCGTTGATCGATGGCAAGTACTGGCCGCCAGTGGGCCGGGTCGACAACGTGTTCGGCGACCGCAACCTGGTCTGCGCCTGTCCGTCGATCGAAAGCTACGCTTGACCTGTGAGGGGGCGGGCTTGCTCGCCCTCTCAACAACACCGCATATCCCCTTGTGGGAGCGGGCTTGCTCGCGAAGGCGGTGTGTCAGCCAAGTAAATATCGACTGGCATACCGCCTTCGCGAGCAAGCCCGCTCCCACATTGGATCTACGCCAAACTCATATTCGTCGATCCCCATAAAAAGAAACCGGAGAAACACCATGTCGTTAAGCGTGTTCGACCTGTTCAAGATCGGCATCGGCCCTTCCAGCTCCCATACGGTCGGCCCGATGCGTGCCGCTGCCCGTTTCGCCGAAGGGCTGCGTCGTGATGACCTGCTCAATGTCACCACCAGCGTCAAAGTCGAGCTCTACGGTTCGCTCGGGGCCACCGGCAAGGGCCACGGCAGTGACAAGGCCGTGCTGCTGGGCCTGGAAGGTGAGCACCCCGACACCGTGGACACCGAAACGGTGAACGCCCGGCTCCAGGAGATCCGCAGCAACGGTCGCCTGAATCTGCTCGGCGAACACGCCATCGAATTCAATGAAAAGCTGCACTTGGCGATGATCCGCAAGCCGCTGGCCTTTCACCCCAACGGCATGATTTTCCGCGCCTTCGATGCAGCGGGTCTGCAAGTGCGCAGCCGCGAGTACTATTCGGTCGGTGGCGGCTTTGTCGTGGATGAAGACGCCGCCGGCGCCGACCGCATCGTCGAAGACGCCACGCCCCTGACCTTCCCGTTCAAGAGCGCCAAGGACCTGCTGGGGCATTGCACCACCTATGGCCTGTCCATCAGCCAGGTGATGCTGACCAACGAAAGCGCCTGGCGCCCCGAAGCCGAGACCCGCGCCGGCCTGCTGAAAATCTGGCAGGTGATGCAGGATTGCGTGGCGGCCGGCTGTCGCAACGAAGGGATTCTGCCGGGCGGGCTGAAGGTCAAGCGAAGGGCTGCGGCGTTGCACCGCCAGTTGTGCAAGAACCCCGAAGCCGCATTGCGCGACCCGCTGTCAGTGCTGGACTGGGTCAACCTGTATGCCTTGGCGGTCAACGAAGAAAACGCCTATGGCGGGCGCGTCGTCACCGCGCCGACCAACGGGGCGGCAGGCATCGTCCCGGCCGTGCTGCATTACTACATGCGCTTCATCCCCGGTGCCAACGAGGATGGCGTGGTGCGCTTCCTGCTGACCGCCGCCGCCATCGGCATCCTGTACAAGGAAAACGCCTCCATCTCCGGCGCCGAAGTCGGCTGCCAGGGTGAAGTGGGCGTGGCCTGTTCCATGGCCGCCGGAGCCCTGTGCGAAGTGCTCGGCGGCAGCGTGCAGCAAGTGGAAAACGCCGCCGAGATCGGCATGGAACACAACCTCGGCCTGACCTGCGACCCGATTGGCGGCCTGGTGCAGGTGCCGTGCATCGAACGCAATGCCATGGGCTCGGTGAAAGCCATCAACGCGGTGCGCATGGCCATGCGCGGCGATGGGCATCACTTCGTCTCGCTCGACAAAGTCATCCGCACCATGCGCCAAACGGGCGCCGACATGAAAAGCAAATACAAGGAGACCGCCCGCGGCGGTCTGGCGGTCAACATCATCGAATGCTGACGCGCGCCATTCTCATTTTCCAGGAGTCGATATGTCCACCGAACCACTGTTGAAAACCCCGCTGCACGCCCTGCACCTCGAACTCGGCGCCCGCATGGTGCCATTCGCCGGCTACGACATGCCGGTGCAGTACCCACTGGGCGTGATGAAGGAACACCAGCACACCCGCGATCAGGCCGGGTTGTTCGACGTGTCCCACATGGGCCAGATCCGCCTGACCGGCGCAGGCGCTGCCAAGGCCTTGGAAACCCTGGTGCCGGTGGACATCATCGACCTGCCGGTGGGCATGCAGCGCTACGCCATGTTCACCAACGAGAACGGCGGCATCCTTGATGACCTGATGGTCGCCAACCTGGGCAATGACGAACTGTTCCTGGTGGTCAACGCCGCCTGCAAGGACCAGGACCTGGCTCACCTGCAGGCCCACATTGGCGCGCAGTGCAGCATCGAGCCGCTGTTCGAAGCCCGTGCCCTGCTCGCCCTGCAAGGCCCGGCCGCCGTCACCGTGCTCGCCCGCCTGGCGCCGGACGTGGCGAAGATGACCTTCATGCAGTTCCAGCGCGTCACGCTATTGGGCGTGGACTGCTTTGTCAGCCGTTCGGGCTACACCGGTGAAGACGGTTTCGAAATCTCCGTACCCGCCGCCGACGCGGAAAAGCTCGCCCGCGCCTTGCTGGCCGAGCCGGAAGTCGCGGCCATCGGCCTTGGCGCCCGTGACTCCCTGCGCCTGGAAGCCGGCCTGTGCCTGTATGGCCACGACATGAACACCGAGACGACACCGATCGAAGCCAGCCTGCTGTGGGCCATTTCCAAAGTGCGCCGTGCCGATGGCGCTCGCGCCGGTGGTTTCCCTGGCGCTGAGCGCGTGTTCGCCCAACAACAGGGCGGCGTGAAGCGCAAACGCGTCGGTCTGCTGCCCCAGGAACGCACACCGGTGCGTGAAGGCGCGGAGATCGTCAACGAAGCCGGCGAGATCATCGGCTCTGTGTGCAGCGGCGGTTTCGGCCCCACCTTGGGCGCTCCGCTGGCGATGGGTTATCTGGACAATGCCTATGTAGCGCTGGATACGCCGGTCTGGGCCATTGTGCGTGGGAAAAAGGTGCCTTTGCTTGTAAGCAAAATGCCATTCGTTCCACAGCGCTACTACCGCGGCTGATTGGTTGTTTCTATAAGTAACGCGGTTGCGTTATACGTGCACTAATGTGTCACGCAACCGCCATAAAAGGGTGCATATCTTTAGACACTCAACCGACCTTATAACGATCGTAAACAATTGAACTAGCCTATCGAATAAGCCCTGTTCCGCAAGCGGCGTAAATGCTGGCAAGCTGAGCAAATACGGGGCCTTGCGGGGGGGTTGTTTTTTTATTCGAAGTTGGCGTAGAGTTTGGTCACTGTGTTTGCATGGGTCGCTTGGAATCGTGACCTGGGCAGTAGCTTATGAAGTTCGCTACATCCCGTTCGACGTCTCTTACTTTCCTGCAACCCAGCCCCAGTACTCTTTCATGCGAAAGAGGCTGTCATCAATTTTAGCGTCAAAGGAAATAAGAAAATGTCTCAACGTCAGAGCGGTACCGTCAAGTGGTTCAACGACGAAAAGGGTTTTGGTTTTATCACGCCTGAAAGCGGTCCGGACCTGTTCGTGCACTTCCGCGCCATCCAGGGCAACGGCTTCAAGAGCCTGAAAGAAGGCCAGAAAGTCACTTTCGTTGCCGTGCAAGGCCAGAAAGGCATGCAGGCTGACGAGGTTCAAGCCGAAGCCTAAGGCTTTCGCATACTAAAAAGCCCCTGATTGATATCAGGGGCTTTTTTATGGGCGTAAATCCGTAAAATGGCTTCTTTTTTGTTTGAGGCCGTCATGTCGAAACACTTGCTCACGCCCCAGGGCGACTTCCCCCCCGCCGGCCTGGGCCGTCGCCTGGCGGCGATGTTTTATGACTTCTTGCTGTGCACGGCGCTGCTGATCGTCACCAGCGGCGCCTACAAGATGATCCAGATGGCGATCATCGGCGAGGAAAAAATGCGCGCCCTGACCGAAGCCGGCGCGCTGGACGGCGACCCGCTGCTGTCCACCGTGCTGCTGTTCGTGCTGTTCGGTTTCTTCGCCAAGTTCTGGACCCACAACGGCCAGACCCTGGGCATGCAGGTGTGGTGCATCCGCGTACAGAACGCCGATGGCACGGCCATCAGCCTGTGGCAGGCGCTGTTGCGGTTCGTGGTGTCGATCGCGTCACTGCTGCTGGTGGGGCTGGGCTTCATCTGGGCGCTGTTCGACAAGCGCCAGCGCAGCTGGCATGACATCTACTCGGATACGCAGTTGGTGCGGATTCCCAAGAAGACCAAGTGACACCCTGAATTGAAGCAGTACCTGTGGCGAGGGAGCTTGCTCCCGCTCGGCTGCGAAGCAGCCGCAAAAAGGCCCATGGGTATGCCAGGGACCATCGGTTTGCCGGTATTTGGGGCTGCTTCGCAGCCCAGCGGGAGCAAGCTCCCTCGCCACAAAAGCTTCATAGGCCTGAAGACCGTCTACATCCTAAAGACCGTCTACATCCTAAAGACCTTCTACAACCTCAAGGCTTCAAGCATTCCCCGCCAACTTCATCCGCGCCGCCTGGGTGAAGTCCAGCATGCGCTTGAGCGGGCGAATCGCCTGAGGAATCAGCGCCGGGTCGACGAAGATCTCGTTGGTGCCTTCCTGCAAGCTCTTGAGCGTGCGCTCCAGGGTGTTCATCGCCATCCACGGGCAATGTGCGCAACTGCGGCACGCCGCGCCGTTACCGGCGGTAGGGGCTTCGATGAAGACCTTGTCCGGGCACAGCTGCTGCATCTTGTAGAAAATGCCCCGGTCGGTGGCGACGATCAGCGTCTTGTTCGGCAGGGTCTGGGCCGCGGCGATCAATTGGCTGGTAGAGCCCACCGCGTCGGCCAGTTCAATCACCGCCGTCGGCGACTCCGGATGCACCAGGATCGCGGCGTCCGGGTACAGCGCCTTCATGTCTTCCAACTGCTTGGACTTGAACTCTTCGTGGACGATGCAGGCACCGTCCCAGAGCAGCATGTCGGCGCCGGTCTTGCGCTGGATGTAAGTACCCAGGTGCTTGTCAGGCCCCCAGATGATCGTCTCGCCGTTGTCCATCAGGCTCTCGACGATTTCCAGCGCGCAACTGGACGTCACCACCCAGTCAGCCCGGGCCTTGACCGCCGCCGAGGTGTTGGCATAAACCACCACGGTGCGCTCCGGATGCTGGTCGCAGAACGCCGAGAACTCGTCCACCGGGCAGCCCAGATCCAGGGAGCAGGTCGCTTCCAGGGTGGGCATCAATACGCGTTTTTCGGGGTTGAGGATCTTGGCGGTCTCGCCCATGAACTTGACCCCGGCCACCACCACGGTCTTGGCCGGGTGGGCATTGCCGAAGCGGGCCATTTCCAGGGAGTCGGACACGCAACCACCGGTCTCTTCGGCCAGGGCCTGGATGATCGGGTCGCAGTAGAAGTGCGCGACCAGCACCGCGTCCTGAGCCTTGAGCTCGGCGGCGATGGCGGCGCGGTACCAGGCTTCTTGCTCGGCGGTCAGCGGCTTGGGCTGCTTGGCGTCGAGGTGAGCCTGGACCAGAAGGCGTTCGGAAATTTGCGTCATGTTCGCAAGACCTGCAAGCGCGTTTAGCGCGAAAGTCGAGTATACACCCGGCTCCGGACCACTCGGGTACCGCCGGGAAAGTGGGTATCAATCAGGCACGGGACAGCGTGAAGCCGGCAAGGCTACAGAATATCCCGCCGATGCAAAAGATCATTCTGACCTGCGTCCTGGCAGACGCATCAAGGCTATAAGGTCAAACACAACATCTGTGGCGAGGGGATTTATCCCCGCTGGGGCGCGAAGCGGCCCTAGACCCAATCAGCGCGGTGTATCAGGTCAGTTGCATTCACCTTTTCTGGGGCTGCTGCGCAGCCCAGCGGGGATAAATCCCCTCGCCACAGGTTTTGTATTCGCCAAGGCAATGGCTGATTTCTGCCTCCGGCAAGCTGACTGAAATGTAATCACCTACCGCGTCGGCTTATGTCATCTTCTTTTCAAACCTGCACAGGGAACTGTTCCTGTGCTCGCTGCGAATCGACTGACGGACTTCCATCGATGCAAACAAAAACTTCCCGGCGAACCTTCGTCAAAGGCCTGACTGCCGGTGGCATCCTCGGTGGCCTGGGGTTATGGCGCTCGCCCGTCTGGGCGGTCACCAGCCCCGGCCAGCTCAATGAAATGACCGGCACCGAGTTTGACCTGTTCATCGGCGAAAGCCCGGTCAATTTCACCGGCAGCCCCCGCACCGCCCAGACCATCAACGGCGGCATCCCCGGCCCGCTGCTGCGCTGGCGTGAAGGCGACACCGTGACCTTGCGGGTGCGCAATCGCTTGCAGGACACCACCTCCATCCACTGGCACGGCATCCTGCTGCCGGCCAACATGGACGGCGTTCCAGGGTTGAGTTTCAAAGGCATCGAACCCGGCGGCCTGTATGTCTATCAGTTCAAGGTCCGGCAGAACGGCACCTACTGGTACCACAGCCACTCCGGTTTCCAGGAACAATCCGGGGTCTACGGCCCGCTGGTGATCGACGCCAGGGAACCCGAGCCCTTCCAGTACGAACGGGACTACGTGGTGATGCTCACCGACTGGACCGATGAGGACCCCGGCGACGTCCTGCGCAAGCTCAAGAAACAATCGGACTACTACAACTACAACAAACGCACCGTCGGCGACTTCATTGACGATGTGGGCAAGAACGGCTGGGCCAGCACCGTGGCCGACCGCAAGATGTGGGCCGAAATGAAGATGAACCCCACTGACCTGGCCGACGTCAGTGGTGCCACCTACACCTACCTCATGAACGGCCAGGCGCCGGACATGAACTGGACCGGCCTGTTCAAGCCTGGCGAACGCCTTCGCCTGCGCTTTATCAACGGCTCGTCCATGAGCTATTTCGACGTGCGCATTCCCGGCTTGAAGATGACAGTGGTGGCGTCCGACGGCCAATACGTCAAACCGGTAAGCGTCGATGAGTTCCGGATCGCCGTGGCCGAAACCTATGACGTCATCGTCGAACCGACCCAAGAGGCCTATACCCTGTTCGCCCAGTCCATGGATCGCACCGGGTATGCCCGCGGCACCCTCGCGACCAGGGCCGGGTTGTCGGCACCGGTGCCGCCCCTTGACCCGCGGCCCTTGGTGACCATGGACGACATGGGCATGGGTGGCATGGACCACGGCTCGATGCAGGGCATGGCGGGAACGGACGACAGCTCGATGCAAGGCATGGATCACAGCCAGATGCAGGGGATGAACGACATGGCCGGCATGGATCACGGTGCCATGCAGGGCATGGACAGCATGCCCGCGCACCCCGACACCGAGAAAGACAACCCCTTGGTGGACATGCAGGCCATGAGCGTCAAGCCCAAGCTCGATGATCCGGGCATGGGACTGCGCGACAACGGTCGCAAAGTGCTCACCTACTCCGACCTGCGCAGCAC
This sequence comes from Pseudomonas sp. FSO-7, assembly GCF_059579345.1. Classification (NCBI taxonomy): domain Bacteria; kingdom Pseudomonadati; phylum Pseudomonadota; class Gammaproteobacteria; order Pseudomonadales; family Pseudomonadaceae; genus Pseudomonas; species Pseudomonas sp. FSO-7. The sequence continues at coordinate 5,144,854 of NZ_CM184193.1, forward strand.
TTTTCCCGACCCCGACGGCCGCGAGCCGGGCCGCACGATCGAGCTGCACCTGACCGGCCACATGGAGAAATTCGTCTGGTCGTTCAACGGCGTGAAATTCTCCGACGCCGCGCCGCTGCTGCTCAAGTACGGCGAGCGACTGCGCATCGTGCTGATCAACGACACCATGATGACCCACCCCATCCACCTGCACGGCATGTGGAGCGACCTGGAGGATGAGAACGGCCAGTTCATGGTGCGCAAGCACACCATCGACGTGCCACCGGGGGCCAGGCGCAGCTACCGAGTCACCGCCGATGCCCTCGGACGCTGGGCGTATCACTGCCATCTGCTGTTTCACATGGAGATGGGCATGTTCCGTGAAGTTCGGGTGCAGGAATGAGGAGTCGACCATGACCACTGTTTTTCACTACCCCATGGCACTCATTGCCAGTCTGACCCTCGGCGCCACCGCCTCGGCCTGGGCGGCGAGCAACGACATGCAAGGCATGGACCATAGCCAGATGCAAGGTATGGACTCGATGCAGGGCATGGAACCCATGCAATCAGCGCCGACCACCAGCCGCACACCGATCCCGACACTGACCGCCGCCGACCGCGCCGCCGTCTACGAGGATCATGGCGGACACGCGGTGCATGACAGCGCCATCCATTCGTTTTTCCTCATCGACCAACTGGAATGGCAGGACGCCGATGACGGCAGCGCCCTGAGCTGGGACGCCTCCGGCTGGATTGGCGGCGACATCGACCGTTTGTGGTTGCGCTCCGAAGGTGAACGCCTCAACGGCAAGACTGAAGAAGCCGAATTGCAGGCCCTGTGGGGCCACGCCGTCAGCCCCTGGTGGGACGTGGTGGCCGGCGTGCGCCAGGACTTCAAGCCAGGCGATCCGCAAACCTGGGCCGCCTTCGGTGTGCAAGGCATGGCGCTCTACAACTTCGAAGCCGAGGCCACCGCATTCATCGGCGAAGGTGGCCAGAGCGCGGCGCGCCTGGAGGGCGACTACGACATCTTGCTGACCAATCGGTTGATTCTGCAGCCCACCGCCGAGGTCAACTTCTATGGCAAGAACGATCCCGTCCGTGGCGTCGGCTCGGGGTTGTCGGACACCGAGCTCGGCCTGCGGCTGCGCTATGAAATACGCCGCGAATTCGCGCCCTACATTGGCGTCACCTGGAATCGGGTCTACGGCAACACCGCCGACTACGCCCGGGAAGAAGGCGAAGACCGCAGCGAAGCGCGCCTGGTGTTAGGCGTACGCATGTGGTTCTGACCTGTTTCACTAAAACTAAAAACCGATTGTAGGAGTCCTTGCATGTCATTCATCAAAACCGCCGTCGCCTTGTCCGCCGGCCTGTTGCTCAGTGGCCTGGCCCAGGCCCACCCGAAACTGCTGTCCTCCACTCCGGCCGAAGGCGCCGAAGGGGCGGCACCGGCAAAGATCGAGCTGCACTTTTCCGAAAACCTGCTGACCAAGTTCTCCGGCGCCAAACTGATGATGACCGCGATGCCGGGCATGGCGGCGCATTCGCCAATGCCCATGCCGGCCAAGGTGTCCGGCAGCGATGATCCGAAAACCATGGTCATCACGCCGAATGCGCCCCTCACCGCCGGCACCTATCAGGTCCAGTGGCGCGCGGTGTCGTCCGACACTCACCCGATCACCGGCAACGTCACGTTCAAGGTGAAGTGAGTTGATGAGCGACTCGATCAACATCGCGCTGCGCTTTGCTCTCTACCTGGATTTGATGTTGCTGTTCGGCCTGGCCGCGTTTGGCCTCTATAGCCTGCGCGGCCAGGAGCGGGTCTCGGGGGCGCCGTTGCCTTTCGCACCACTGCTGCTGACCACAGCGGTGCTGGGCGGGTTGCTCTCCCTGGCGGCCATGGCGTGCATGGCCTGGGCCATGAGCGGTGTTTCAACGTGGGCCGAACTGTGGCCACACATTGAAATGATGGTGATGGAGACCGATGTCGGCTTGAGTTGGACGCTGCGCATGGTGGCGCTGCTGCTGGCCGGTTTCGCCGTGACGCTCAATCACCGTTGGCCGACCGCCAGCCTGACCCTGATCACACTGGGCGGTGCCGTGGCGCTGGCGACGCTGGCCTGGACAGGCCACGGCGCCATGGACGAAGGCAGCCGCCGTCACTGGCACTTCATCACCGACTTCCTGCACCTGTGGGCGGCAGGTGGCTGGGTCGGTGCCTTGGCCGCGTTTGCCCTGCTGCTTCGCCAGGCCGAACCTGCCTTGGCGGTGCTGGCCCGGACATTGACCGGGTTTGAAACTGCCGGTGCGGTGATCGTGGTGGTCATCAGCGTGACAGGGATGGTCAATTATCTGTTCATCGTCGGCCCCAGTGTCACAGGGCTGCTCGACAGCACCTATGGTCAGTTGCTGGCGCTCAAACTCATCTTGTTCGCGGCCATGCTGGTGTTCGCCGCGTTGAACCGTTTTCACCTGAGCCCACTCCTGGAGCAAGCCCGACAGAGTGGCAAGCACGGGGTCGCGGTGAAGGCCCTGCGGCGCAGCATGGTGCTGGAGTTCTCCGTGGCGGTGGTCATCCTGGGGTTGGTGGCCTGGTTGGGGACGTTGAGTCCGGGGGTGGGCGCTTAGGAGGCTGCCAGAGGAACTCCAACCACACAAAAAACCTGTGGGAGCGAGCTTGCTCGCGATGAGGTCATGACTTCCAACATTAATATTGCCTGTTATGCCGCCATCGCGAGCAAGCTCGCTCCCACAGGGTCTGCGTTGTGACCATAATCTGTGTGCTATTTAGTTTTTCAATATCCAACGCCAGTTTTCAGTTTGCCCCATCGCAGCTCTCCAGCCTAAATGATGCTTTGTTTTAGCCAAGGCCCTGTTATGGAAAACGTTCGAACCTCAAGCACCCATGCCATATGGCTGATGGTCAGCATCGTCTTGGTAGCGCTGAACCTGCGGCCCTCGATGGCCGCCGTCGGGCCGTTGCTGTCAGCCATTCGCGGCGAGGTCCCCCTGAGCTTCAGCACCGCCTCGCTGCTGACCATGTTGCCGGTCATGGCCATGGGCCTGGCGATGTTCCTGGGCATGCGCATCGCCTTGCGCATCGGTGAGCACCGTACCATCGTGCTGTCGCTGTTGATCATCGGTATCGCCACCGCATCGCGCTTGTACCTGGACAGCGCCGCTGAGCTGATCATCAGCGCGGTGTTGGCCGGGCTCGGCATCGCGCTGATCCAGGCGGTGATGCCGGCGCTGATCAAGTCGCGCTACGCCGACAACGTCTCGCTGTTCATGGGCCTGTATGTCACGTCCATCATGGGCGGGGCGGCGCTTGCCGCGTCGTTTTCGCCGTTTGTCCTGTCGCAGACCGGTAGCTGGCGCATCGGCCTGGCAATCTGGGCATTGTTGGCGTTGGTCGCCCTGGGTTGCTGGCACGTCCAGCGCTCAGCCGTGACACCGTTGCCCGAAGCCCCTGTCCGGCAGCAAGCGTCATTCTTCAGCAATTCCCGGGCTTGGCTGCTGGCGATTTTCTTCGGCCTGGGCACCGCCTCCTACACCTGTGTACTGGCCTGGCTGGCCCCGTACTACGTGGAAAAGGGCTGGAGTGAACAACACGCGGGCCTGCTGCTAGGGTTCCTCACGGCCATGGAAGTGCTGTCCGGCCTCGTCACCCCGGCGATCGCCAACCGCAGCCGGGATAAACGCCTGGTCCTGACCGCCCTGCTGGCCTTGATCATCGGCGGCTTCTGCGGCCTGATCCTCAGCCCCGAACGCTTCAGCCTGCTCTGGCCCTGCCTGCTGGGGCTGGGTATCGGCGGCCTGTTCCCCATGAGCCTGATCGTGTCCCTCGACCACTTGGACAACCCGCGACGGGCTGGCGGTCTTACCGCGTTCGTGCAGGGTATCGGCTATCTCATCGCCGGCCTCTCGCCATTGATTGCCGGGATGATCCGTGACCAATTAGGGAGTTTTGAGTGGGCCTGGTGGTCACTCACGGCGGTCATGGCGTTGATGATGGTAATGGTATTGCGCTTGGACCCGAAACATTACGGACAACACATCCGCTGAACGTTCAGGGGGATGACTGACTAGACCGAAGATTGGGCTGGCGCGACTTGGCGTTACTATACCTACCAGGATTTTTACCTCGTAAGGGAGCTACGCCTTGTCCGTCATACCTGACAGAACCTTCGCTGAAGTGCTCAAGCACACCGTCAAACGCATTCTTTCCTATTGGACCCAGATCACCGTCACGTTAGGCCTGCTCGCGACTGGGCTTGGGTTCATCACACTGTATCTCTATACCCGCACGATTGGACGAATCGATCTGTTCATGCCGTCCATCGATGTGAAGTCTGCACTGTTGGTCTGGGTCGTGCTCGTCCTGCTACTGATGCTGTCGTATTTGTTCATCCTGGGGGCAACAACGTGGATGTTCGGCTGCTCGGTTTCGCTTTTTTCAAACATGAAGGACAACCAACCGAAGATCGTTTTCTACCTGGTGTTCCCCACAGTTGTCGGATTTAGCGCATTCATCTGTGCCACCTTCTTCCTGCCCACGTTATTGAGCCCCTGGGGGACATTGGCGGCGTTATTCCTGATCGTCTTCGTTGCGTGTTTTCTCATGTACGCATTCACGCCGTTCAAAAGAATTATCAGGAAAAGCACACTTGTCCAAGCCAGGCTGGATCGAGCCCGCTTGAAACGCCTGGCAGCCCATCGGCAAATAAAGCGAAAAAAGCCGCAGCGGCACAAGGCCGCCGCCCCCCAGAAGACCTGGTCGCACGAATGGCTCACCTATTGGCAGGCACTTAAAGACAAAACGGTTCCAGCATGGCTCTGGGTAAAAGAACATTGGCAGCGGCTACTGTCCTGGATACGGGCTCGCAAAGAGTTCTGGCTCGTCACCCTGCTCTCGATCTCTCTATTCATCACCGTGATCTTCGCCGCCTTTCCAATCCTGCTGACGATACGTTCCTATATGGAGAGGGAAACGCCAGACACCATCCCCTACGTGGCGGGCCTGTCCTGGCTGACACTCATCTTCACCCTGCTACCGGTCATCATATTTTACTGTTTCAAGGGGGACATCTACAGGCGCACCTTCAATGGCCTGATTGCCATGCTCCTCGCCTTCTGCGCCTTCACATTGCTCTCGCCGGGCAGTTTGAGCCAAATAACCTACATCGCAGCAGGCGGCTTATCGGTTCGCCAACAAACGGCGGAGCGATACGCCTTGCCAGAGGATATAAAGCTGCAAGACCTGAATGCCACCCTGTGGAAAACACGCCAGGTTGCTACGCAAAAAATAGAAGTCGAGGCGTTCCAGTTGTATTCCTTTGGGGACGTACTGTTACTGTGCCCGAGAGACATGCTGTCGCTTGAACTCAAAGAACTGAAAAACTACTCGAGGTTCTGTGTCAGCACGCTCAATAGCAAGGTTGTGCGAAAACCTCGGTTACCGGTATTCGCCAGGAAACCACAGAGCGAATGGGCCTGCCGGGTGCCCTCATGGCGGATCCACGCAGGACGTTGGCTCGCGTGGGAAGCGCTGGTTCCTGGCGTTTATCACTCCGCCGCGGGCGAGAAAAGGACTGAGGGGCCTGGCAAGTCGTGAGCGTGGCGATTGCTCCACGACAGGACGACTGACTCCCCGCTCTTGGGCGGGGGGGACACTTTATTTCAGGCAAAAAAAAATCCGGAAATCCTCACTTTCGTGGGCCTTCCAGACTTTTAAAACAGCTAAAAATGGTGGGTCGTGTGGGATTCGAACCTACGACCAATTGGTTAAAAGCCAACTGCTCTACCAACTGAGCTAACGACCCGCTGTGTGGTGGCGCGTATAATACTGATTTCTAAGGACTATTCAACACTTAATTTGAAATAAATCAAAAATAACGGGTTGGATCGCTCACACCCGCCGCCGCGAAGCCTTCTGCACGCAGGCGGCAGCTGTCGCATTTGCCGCAGGCGCGGCCCTGATCGTCGGCCTGATAGCAGGAAACGGTGAGTCCGTAGTCCACGCCAAGCTTCACGCCTGCCTTGACGATGTCGGCCTTGCTGAGATTCTGCAACGGCGCCTGGATGCGGAAACCCTGCCCTTCCACGCCGGCCTTGGTCGCCAGGTTGGCCATGCGCTCGAACGCGTCGACGAACTCCGGGCGGCAATCCGGATAGCCGGAATAATCCACGGCATTGACGCCAATGAAAATATCACGGGCGCCCAGCACTTCGGCCCAGCCCAATGCCAGGGACAGGAACACCGTGTTACGCGCCGGCACATACGTCACCGGGATGCCCTCGCTAGGCGCCTCGGGCACGTCGATGGAACTGTCGGTCAGGGCCGAGCCGCCAATGCCGTTGAGGTTCAGGCCGATCACTTTGTGTTCCACCACGCCCAAGTCCCGGGCAACCCGCTCGGCGGCGTGCAATTCAGCGCGGTGGCGCTGGCCATAGTCGAAACTCATGGTGTAGCAGCGGTAGCCCTCGGCACGGGCCATGGCCACAACCGTGGCCGAATCCAGGCCACCGGACAACAGGATGACCGCACGTTTTTCAGCAATATTCGAATGTTCAGTCATCTCAGCGCCCCGGCTCGTCGTTCCAAAGATATTTATGCAGCTGCAGTTGCAGGCGCACCGGCAGGTTATCCGCCACCACCCAATCCGCCAGTTCCCGAGCGCTCAAATCGTGATGACTCGGCGACAACAACACTTCGCCGGCCCGCTGGTCGAGCCCGTACTGGATCAACTTGGACACGGCCCAGTCGTAATCCTCGCGTGAACAGATCACGAACTTGACCTGATCGTTGGGCGTCAGCAGTTCGATATTCTCATAGCGGTTGCGGTGCGCTTCCTTGGAGCCTGGGGTTTTCAGGTCCACGACGCGACTGACACGCGGGTCGACGGCCGAGATATCCAGGGCGCCGCTGGTCTCCAGGGAAACCTCGTAACCGGCATCACACAACTGCTTGAGCAAAGGGATGGCGTTGGGTTGCGCCAAGGGCTCACCACCCGTGACACAGACATAACGCGGACGATAGCTGGCTACTTGCTCCAGGATATCGTCGAGGGTTCGCACGGTGCCGCCGCTGAAGGCGTACGCACTGTCGCAATATTGGCAACGCAACGGACAACCGGTGAGGCGCACGAATACCGTGGGCAGCCCAGCCGTTCGCGTTTCACCCTGCAACGAGTAAAAAACTTCGGTGATTCTCAATGTGTCTTGCATAGTCGCCACGGGCGTAACAGCTAAACAGGCTGTCCGCCTCCGTCAGGCACTTCAAGGAACCCCGCCAACGCGCAGATCCCAAAAAGCGTGTTTCATAAAAAGGGCGTGAATTCTAACGAAAAAACCCGCGACAAGCGCGGGTTTCTTCAAAACAGCTCAAGCCGGCTTACATGCGTTGCAGATCACGCTGGGCCAGTTGTGCGGCGGATGTGCCCGGGTACTGGGCCACCACCTGTTGCAGAATGCCTTTCACCTTGTCGGTGTGACCGAGGCGGCGTTCTACGTCAGCCAGCTTGTACAGCGAATCCGGCACCTTGGCGTGCTTGGGATACAGTTGCGAAACCTTGGCGAACGCCTGGCCGGCACCTTGCAGGTCACCCTTGGCCAGGTTCACTTCGCCCAGCCAGTATTGGGCATTGCCCGCGTACTGGCTGTTTGGGTATTTGCGCAGGAAAGCGGCAAAGGCCTGGCTGGCCTTGTCGAAATCCTTGGCCTTGATCAGGTCGAAGGCAGCATCGTAATAAAGCTTTTCCTTCGCCGGATCAGCCGGCTCGCCACCGGCGGCAGGGGCTGCTGGAGCCGCTGCGCCCGCGCCTGCGGCTGCACCGGGGGCGTTCAAGTCGCCACCAGCTGGAGAATTCTCAGGAGTCGCGGCAGGTGCAACGCCGGATCCTATGCGCCGATCAAGATCCTGGTATCGCTCCAGGCTTTCCTGCTTCATGCGCGAAATGTCATTTTGCAGTTCTTCGATCACACCCTGTTGGCGCGAGATCTGATCCTGCATTTGCTGCAGTTGGTTGAACAGCTGGCCCTGTGCCGAGACAGGAGCCGAAACCCCTCCCCCGGCATAGGCGCCGTTCGTACCGTAACCTGCAGGCGGATAGCTGCTCCCGCTATTGTTATAGCCGGCATCGTTATCGACCACAGGAACCGCAGCCCACGCCGCAAGCGGCGCGAGGCTGAGAGCCAGAACAGTTACAGCACGACGGCACGTTCGCATGACGAATTACTTACGCAGTTCGACGCGACGGTTTTGAGCCCAGGACTGCTCGTCGTTGCCGGTAGCAACTGGACGCTCTTCGCCGTAGGAAACCAGTTCCAGCTGAGCTGGGGAAACACCTTGCAGTACCAGGTAGCGTTGAACGGCTTTCGCACGACGCTCGCCCAGTGCCATGTTGTACTCACGAGTACCACGTTCGTCGGTGTTGCCTTCCAGAACAACGCGAGCGCCGTTTGCCTTCAGGTCTTTGGCGTGAACGTCCAGAGCGCGCATGGCTTCTGGCTTCAGGTCCGAGCTGTCGTATTCGAAGTAGAAGGTGGTGATTGCGCGCAGAGCAGCTTCTTCGCTCAGGGAGCCATCAACTGCACCCGTGTTAGCGCCGTAACCAGCGTTTGGATCAACAGCGCCTTCACCGGCATTGTCGCCGCCTTTGGACGAGCAACCTACAGCTACAGCCATGGCCAGAGCCAGCGCAGCAAATTTACCAAACTTCAGCATTTCCATCGTGAAACTCCTAATGAACCCCAGTGTGTTAAGTAAAACGTATAGCGCCGCGTCAGTTCAGGTAAGGGGACCAGGACGGTTCTCTGACTTCGCCTTGTGCGGTAGGAAGCGGGAGCCTCACGCGTCCATTAATGGACACGAGCATCAAGACTCCCCGGCCCTGCTGGCGGGTGGCGTAGATTACCATGGTGCCGTTGGGCGCAACAGTGGGTGACTCGTCCAGAGTGCTATCAGTGAGGATTTTTACGCTACCGCGCTGCAAATCCTGGGCCGCCACCTTGAAATTGGTGAAACCGTCCTGGCGATGGATCATCACCAGGGTCTTTTCGTCCGCCGACAATTTAGGGTTGGCGTTGTAGTTACCGACGAAGGTCACGCGTTCGGCACCGCCGCCACCGGCACTGGTCTTGTAGATCTGTGGCTTGCCGCCGCGGTCGGAGGTGAAGTAGATGGTCGAGCCATCCTTGCCCCAGAACGGTTCGGTGTTGATGCCCGGGCCGTTGGTGACACGGGAGATCGAACGCGAGGCCAGGTTCATCACGTAGATGTCCGGGTTGCCGTCCTTGGACAGCACGAACGCCAGGCGCGAACCGTCCGGCGACCAGGCTGGCGCACCGTTCAGGCCTTCGAAGTTAGTGATCTGCTCACGACGACCGGTGTCGATGTGCTGCACGAAAATACGCGGACGCTTCTGCTCGAACGAGACATAGGCGATGCGCTTGCCATCGGGGGCGAAGCGCGGCGACAGGATCGGCTCGCGCGATTGCAGCAAGGTCACCGCACGCGCGCCGTCATAGTCGGAACGCTGCAGGGTGTAGCGGGTGTTGTTCTCGGAGAAACGCTCGGCCGTCACGTAGAGCATGCGAGTGGAGAACGCGCCCTTGATACCGGTGAGTTTCTCGAACGACTGGTCGGCGATGTAGTGCGACATGTCGCGCAGTTGATCGACGCTGCCCGACACGCTGCCGGTCAGCACCTGCTGCTCGGTGGCGACGTTGAACAGGGCGTACTGCACCTGCAGGCGACCGCCGGCCGGAACGATGCTGCCGACCATGATGTACTGGGCGCCCAGGGCCTTCCAGTCACGGTAGATGACTTCGCTGGCCTGGGTTGGCAGGCTGATCATGTTCTGCTTCGGAATCGGCGCGTAGTAACCCGAGTTGCGCAGGTCGTTGCCGATGATTTCCGCCATGTCGTCCGGCAGGACGTTACCGCCCTGCCAGCCGAACGGTACGACGGCGATCGGGGTCGCCCGGTCGCTGCCGCTGGTGACCAGGATGTTCTTTTCCTCTGCTACCGCTATCCCTGCCAGGCAGCAGATAACGACCAGCATTGATCGAAGAAGGTTTCTCACAAGGCTAGATCCTCAGGTGTGAATGTCATCTTGAATGAACGATAGGGAGCAAAGTCGCTCGGTTTCATTCCTTGCATTTCCGTCAAACGCCCAATGTTCTTGACCGCAGCGACCGCCGAAGCGTCGAACGGACCGTCACCACTGGACTTGGCGACGCTGACCGAGGTAACCGTACCGTCGGGCAACATGCCGATTTGCAATACTACCGTCATGCCTTTGCGCGCCGAAGGTGGACGAGCCCAGCCTTCTGCCGCTCGGGCACGAATCAGATCATCGTAACTGCCGGCGACTTCATCGCCCTGCTCATCGGCCAAGGCTTGCTGGCGCTCCGGCGTGTCGGAAAGCAAATCTGCCAAGGCCTGGGCCTTTTTGTCTTCGGCGGATTTACGCGCTGCGTCCTGGGCCTTTTTCTTGGCGGCGTCGGCGGCGGCTTTCTTCTTCGCGTCTTCGGCGACTTTCTTTTTCGCCTCTTCAGCTTCAGCTTTCTTCTTGGCGTCTTCGGCCGCTTTCTTCTTCGCGTCCTCGACGATCTTTTTCTTCGCTTCTTCAGCGGCCGCTTTCTTGGCCTCTTCTTCAGCGGCTTTCTTGGCTTCTTCTTCGGCTTTCTTCTTGGCTATATCAGCCAATTGTTTCTCTTCTGCCTTTTTGGCCTCGGCGGTTTTCTTCGCTTCGTCGGCTTTCTTGGCCTCGTCAGCCTTCTTCGCCTCGTCCGCTTTCTTCGCCTCATCGGCCTTCTTGGCTTCTTCGGCCTTTTGAGCCGCTTCCTCTTTCTTTTGTTCCGCAGCCTTTATCGCTTCCTGCTCAACCTTCTTCTGTTCCATCTGCTCGACTTCGGTCTGGCGAGCGGCGGACTTCTTCGCCTCACCGGCAAGCTTCTGGTTGGTCTGCGTGGTGGCCTGGCTTTTCGATTTGAGCTGGTACAACGTCGCCTGCACGATCGGCTTGGCCGGCGGCAACTCCGGGGTCATGGCAAAACTGACGAACAGCATGCCGAACACCAGCACATGCAGGCCGATGGCCAGGACACTGGGCCAGAAGTAGCTTTCCGAGGCGGACGGCTCTCGCTGTTGCTGCATCAGGGTGCCTCGGTAATCAAGCCAACATTACCGACCCCGGCTTTCTGCAGCCCGCCCATGGCCCCCATCACGGCACCGTAGTCGACGGTCTTGTCGCCACGAATGAACACCTGGGTGCGCTTGCCGGCGTCGTTGCCGACACGAATGATCTTGGTCACCGCATCGGTCATCTGCGGCAAGGTCATGGCCCGGTCCTGCTGCTTCTCGGTGTCCACTTCACTGCCAAGGTTCCAGTAGTAGGTCTTGTCAGCCTTGATCGAAATGGTCAGTACCTGGGTGTTGTTGTCCTGCGGCAAGGCTTCGCTGGAAACCTTGGGCAGATCGACCTTCACGCCCTGATTGAGCATGGGCGCGGTCACCATGAAGATGACCAGCAGCACCAACATCACGTCGATGTAGGGCACCACGTTCATCTCGGCAACCGGCTTGCGCTTTTTTCGGGCTCGAGCGATTAAAGCCATTGGGAAATACCTGCTTATTCTTCGCTGGTGTGCACTTTACGGTGCAGGATCGCCTGGAATTCATCGGCGAAGGTGTAGTAACGGCCAGTCAGCATTTCGCTGCGGGCAGCGAAGCGGTTGTAGGCGATAACGGCCGGGATGGCCGCGAACAGGCCGATGGCGGTGGCGATCAGTGCCTCGGCGATGCCCGGGGCCACGGTGGCCAGGGTCGCTTGCTGGGCGGAAGCCAGGCCACGGAAGGAGTTCATGATCCCCCACACGGTACCGAACAGACCGATGTACGGGCTGACCGAACCAACGGTGGCCAGGAACGACAGGCCCTGCTCGAGCTTTTCTTCCTCGCGGGAAATGGCGACACGCATGGCACGGGCCACGCCTTCCATCACTGCCTCAGGGTCGACGCCCGGCTGCTGGCGCAGGCGGGAGAACTCCTTGAAGCCAGCACGGAAGATCTGCTCGACGCCCGAATCCGGGTCCGGGTTGCTGCCGGCCTGGCGATAGAGCTTGGACAGGTCGATGCCGGACCAGAAGCGCTCCTCGAAGCTCTCCAGGGCGCGGCGACCGGCGCGCAGCATGTTGCTGCGCTGAAAGATCATGATCCATGAGGTCACCGATGCGGCTACCAGGGTCAGCATTACCAGTTGCACCACGACACTGGCATTGCTGACCAGGCTCCACATGGAGGAATGGTCGACGACGTTAGCTTCCACGCTTTATCTCCTGCTCTGAGTGTGTACCCGCGCCGCTCACGCCGGCAAAGGCCGCGCGTAGAGCTTCGGGAATGGCCCGGGGTTTCAAACTATGGGTGCGCACACAGGCCACCAAAAACTGCCCTTCGCAGAGCAGCACGTTATCCGTAGCCCGCCTGACCTGCTGCTTGAAGCGCAGGCTGACACGGTTCAATTCGATCACATCGGCACTTACCACCAGTTCGTCGTCCAGTCGCGCCGGCGCGTGGTAACGCGCTTCGCTGGAATGCACGACGAATAACAGGTCCTCCCCTGCCAGCGCGGATTGGGCAAAACCCAGTTCCCGCAGCCGTTCGGTTCGAGCCCGTTCCATAAACTTGAGGTAATTGACGTAGTAGACGATGCCGCCAGCATCGGTGTCCTCGTAATAAACGCGACAGCGATGTGCGAACGACTCCAGCCCGTTTTGCGCGCGCATACTCTAGTGCTTACTCCTCAGGTTGCCAATCGGCCAGGCAACTGTTTTTTCATTCTCGAACGCATTGACGCTCCAGGCGTCGTCTGGGACAGCACGAACCGGAAAAAAGTCGGCGTACAGAGCTCGTTCAATCGTCCACGGCATCGAGGAATTCGTCTACCACCGGCATCTCGCCCATTCGTGTCGGGATGTTTAAGCCAAAGTGCAGATAAGCATGGCGGGTCACCACGCGACCGCGAGGGGTGCGCATGATGTAGCCCTGTTGGATCAGGTACGGTTCCAGCACGTCTTCAATGGTGTGGCGCTCTTCGCTGATGGCCGCCGCCAGGCTGTCCACGCCCACCGGGCCGCCGTCGAACTTCTCGATCATGGTCAGCAGCAGGCGCCGGTCCTGGTGGTCGAAACCACGCTCGTCGATGTCCAGCAGGTTCAACGCCAGGTCGGCAATCGGCTTGGTGATGTGACCCTTGGCCCGGACTTCGGCAAAATCCCGGACCCGACGCAGCAGGCGATTGGCGATCCGCGGCGTACCCCGGGCACGCCGGGCGATCTCATAAGCACCGTCCGGGTCCAGCGGCAACCCGAGGATGCCCGCCGAGCGGCTGACAATCGTCGCCAGGTCGGCGTTGTTGTAGAACTCCAGGCGCTGGACGATACCGAAACGGTCCCGCAGCGGGTTGGTCAGCATGCCGGCGCGGGTGGTGGCGCCCACCAGGGTAAAGGGCGGCAGGTCGAGCTTGATGGAGCGCGCCGCCGGCCCTTCGCCGATCATGATGTCGAGCTGGAAATCTTCCATGGCCGGGTACAGCACTTCCTCGACGATCGGCGACAACCGATGGATTTCGTCGATGAAGAGTACGTCATGGGGCTCAAGGTTGGTCAGCAGCGCCGCCAGGTCGCCCGGCCGTTCAAGCACCGGCCCCGACGTGCTCTTGATCGAGACACCCATTTCCTGGGCAATGATGTTGGCCAGGGTGGTCTTGCCCAGGCCCGGCGGACCGAAGATCAAGGTGTGGTCCAGCGACTCGCTGCGCCCGCGGGCCGCCTGGATGAACAGCTCCATCTGCTCGCGCACGGTCGGTTGGCCGATGTAGTCGGCCAGGCTGACAGGACGAATCGCGCGGTCCTGGATTTCCTCGCGGTCACGGGGCGCGCCCGTGGCGGCGATCAGACGGTCAGCTTCAATCACTTAAATCATTCCCTTCAGGGCACGGCGAATCATGTCTTCGGTGCTCAGGCCTTTTTCCTTGATGGCGGAAATCGCCTTGCTGGCTTCCTGCGGCTTGTAGCCCAGGGAAATCAGCGCGGTGACCGCATCGTTTTCGGCGCTGGCGGCCGGCACCGGCGCGTCCGGTTGGTTCGGCACCAGGGCGAACATCGCCGGCACCGCCTCCCAGGCCTTGAAGCGGTCCTTGAGTTCGACCAGCAGGCGCTCGGCGGTTTTCTTGCCCACCCCCGGCACCTTGGTCAGGGCCGACGTGTCCTGGGACTGCACGCAGCGCACCAGTTCGTCGACTTCCAGGCTCGACATCAAGGCCAGGGCCAGTTTCGGGCCGACGCCATTGAGACGGATCAACTCGCGGAAGAAATCCCGCTCGCGCTTGCCAACGAAACCATAGAGTAACTGCGCATCCTCGCGCACGACCAAATGGGTGTGCAGGGTCAGCGGCTCGCCGACCGACGGCAAGCGATACAGCGTGGTCATGGGCACTTCCAGCTCGTAGCCCAGGCCATTTACATCCAGAATCAGGTGCGGCGGCTGTTTTTCAGCCAGGGTGCCGCGCAAGCGTCCAATCACGTTTCAGATCCTTGGGTGCTGGCCAGCCCGCGGGCTGGCGAATATCAACACGAGCATAAAGGCCGACGACACAGGCGCAACTTACTCGGGTTCATGAATGAAGCGCTGATGCTATCAGAGACGCAGGCGCCCGCCACGACTGCGTGCAGTCCCCAGGCCATGGGGCAACAGGCTGGAACGGGTATGGGCATGGCAAATGGCGATGGCCAGGGCGTCGGAGGCGTCGATTTGCGGCTTGCTGACCAGCTTCAACAGGTGCATCACCATCATTTGCACCTGTTCCTTGTTCGCCGCCCCTGTGCCGACGACCGCCTGCTTGACCTGGGTCGCGGTGTATTCGGCGATCTCCAGGTTTTCCTCGGCGCCAGCCACGATGGCCGCGCCCCGGGCCTGCCCCAGCTTCAGGGCCGAATCGGCGTTGCGCGCCATGAAGACCCGTTCGATGCCCATCGTCACCGGGCCGTAGGTCTGGATGACTTCGCGCACGCCGCGATAAACGATCTGCAAGCGCTCATGCAGCTCACCCGCACCGGTGCGGATGCAACCAGAGGCAACGTACACGCAGCCGCGCCCGGTATCGCGAACCACACCGTAGCCGGTGATGCGCGAACCGGGGTCGATACCAAGGATTAAAGTCATAACGCCTGCGAAAGGTAATGCGGTTGCAAGAGGATACAGCTCATCAAAGGCTTGCAGTGAATCCGTGGCGAGGGAGCTTGCTCCCGCTGGGCTGCGCAGCAGACCTTTTTGGGGAGCGCTTCGCACTCCAGCGGGAGCAAGCTCCCTCGCCACAATGATTACAAACCCAACCTGGCGTGAGCAGTATTCCGCCTGTCAGCCAAGCTGTTCAGCCACCGACTCCGGAATATCGGCGTTGGAATAAACGTTCTGCACGTCATCCAGATCTTCCAGCATGTCGATCAGCTTGAGCACCTTCTCGGCCCCTTCCAGGTCCAGTTCGGCACTGGTGGTCGGCTGCATGACGATTTCCGCGTCGGCGGGCTTGAAACCGGCCGCCTCCAGGGCATTGCGCACGGCATAGAAGCTGGCGAACGAGGTGAACACGTCGAACGAGCCGTCTTCATGGCTGACCACGTCATCGGCGTCGGCCTCCAGAGCCGCCTCCGTCAGGGCATCTTCATCGAGGCCCGGCGCGAAGCTGATTTGCCCCTTGCGCTCGAACAGATAGGCCACCGAGCCGTCGGTGCCCAGGTTGCCACCGCATTTGCTGAAAGCGTGACGCACAGCGGCAGCGGTACGGTTGCGGTTGTCAGTCATGCATTCGACCATCACCGCCACGCCGCCCGGGCCATATCCTTCGTAGGTCAGTTCTTCAACGTTGTCAGCCTCTGTCGCACCCGCGCCACGGGCGATGGCCCGGTCGATGATGTCGCGGCTCATGTTGGCACCCAAGGCCTTGTCCAGGGCCAGGCGCAGGCGCGGGTTGGAACCCGGATCGCCGCCACCCTGGCGGGCCGCGACCGTCAGCTCACGGATCCACTTGGTGAAGATCTTGCCTCTCTTGGCATCCTGACGTTCTTTGCGGTGCTTGATGTTCGCCCACTTGGAATGACCTGCCATAACTCGCTCCGTTTCTCTTTGGAACATTGCCCGCCCTGCGCGTACGCAGTGGCCGGCAATCAGAAATATCGACCCCAATGAAAAGGCGCATCCGAAGATGCGCCCTCTCAGGTGCCAGCCTTACTCAGCCTTTGGCTGTTCACGCAGACGGATGTGCAACTCGCGCAACGCCTTGGCGTCCACTACGCCCGGGGCCTGGGTCATGACATCGGCCGCGCTCTGGGTTTTCGGGAACGCGATCACTTCGCGGATCGACTGGGCGCCGGTCATCAGCATCACCAGGCGGTCCAGGCCGAAGGCCAGGCCACCGTGGGGCGGTGCACCGTATTTCAGCGCATCGAGCAGGAAGCCGAACTTCTCTTCCTGTTCCGCTTCGTTGATGCCCAGCAGGCGGAACACCGCCTGTTGCATTTCCTTGCGATGGATACGGATCGAACCGCCACCCAGCTCGGTGCCGTTCAGGACCATGTCGTAGGCACGCGACAGAGCGGTGGCCGGGTTGGCCTCCAATTCTTGCGGCGAGCACTTCGGCGCGGTGAACGGGTGGTGCAGCGCGGAGAAGCTGCCGTCGTCGTTTTCTTCGAACATCGGGAAGTCGACGACCCACATCGGTGCCCACTCGCAGGTCAGCAGCTTCAGGTCATGGCCCAGCTTGATGCGCAGCGCGCCCAGGGCTTCGCTGACGATCTTGGCCTTGTCGGCGCCGAAGAACACGATGTCGCCGTCAACCGCGCCCACGCGATCGAGGATCACATTGAGGTTGGCTTCCGGAATGTTTTTCACGATCGGCGATTGCAGACCGTCGACACCGGCGGCGCGCTCGTTGACCTTGATGTACGCCAGACCCTTGGCACCGTAGATGCCGACGAACTTGGTGTAGTCGTCGATCTGCTTGCGCGGCATGCTGGCGCCGCCGGGAACACGCAGGGCCGCGATACGGCATTTAGGGTCATTGGCCGGGCCGCTGAACACCTTGAACTCGACGTCCTTGAGCTGATCGGCCACATCCACCAGTTCCAGCGGGTTACGCAGGTCCGGCTTGTCAGAACCGTAGCGGCGCATGGCCTCTTCGAAGGTCATGTGCGGGAACTCGCCGAACTCCAGCCCCAACACTTCCTTGAACAGGTTGCGGATCATGCCTTCGGTCAGGCCCATGATGTCTTTTTCGTCGAGGAAGCTGGTCTCGATGTCGATCTGAGTGAACTCAGGTTGACGGTCGGCACGCAGGTCTTCGTCGCGGAAGCACTTGGCGATCTGGTAGTAGCGATCGAACCCGGCCACCATCAGCAGTTGCTTGAACAGCTGTGGCGATTGCGGCAGGGCGAAGAAGCTGCCGGGGTGGGTACGGCTCGGCACCAGGTAGTCGCGGGCGCCTTCCGGCGTGGCGCGGGTCAGGATCGGCGTCTCGACGTCGAGGAAACCGTTCTCATCCAGGTAGCGACGAATGCTGGTGGTCATGCGCGAACGCAGGCGCAGCTTCTCGGCCATTTCCGGGCGACGCAGGTCGATGAAGCGGTAGCGCAGACGGGTTTCCTCGCCCACGTCGGAGTATTCGTTGAGCGGGAACGGCGGGGTTTCCGACTCGTTGAGCACTTCCAGCTCGTAGCCCAGCACTTCGATCATGCCCGACGCCATGTTGGCGTTGCCGGCGCCGGCCGGGCGCAGGCGCACCTTGCCGGTGATCTTGACGACGTATTCGCTGCGCACGCGGTCGGCGGTGGCGAAGGTTTCAGCGCGGTCCGGATCGAACACCACCTGGGCCAGGCCTTCACGATCACGGATATCGAGGAAAATCACCCCGCCATGGTCACGGCGACGATGGACCCATCCGCAAAGAGTAACTTCCTGACCTTCCAGGCTTTCGTTCAGTTGGCCGCAATAATGGCTGCGCATCATGGTAGTGGTTTCACTTCTCGTCATTCGTCATTCGGTTGGAGGCCCTGCCCGTGCAAGAACTCGCGCGTATTCAACTCAATCAGCTTTGTCGCCACCGGCCAGGTTTTTCTTGGCGCCGGTCTTGAAGTCGGTTTCATACCAGCCGGTGCCACCAAGGCGGAAACCCGGCATGGAGAGCATCTTTTTCAGTTCCGGCGCCTGGCAGGCAGGGCAGTCGACCAGCGGTGCCGCGCTGATCTTTTGAATGGCTTCCATCTGATGACCACAGGAAGCACATTGATAGTCGTACATCGGCATGGGGTTGTCTCGGCGATCAGGTTACTCGCGCAAAGGCGGGGCTTTGCGGCAAAGAGCGGGATTATATCCATTAAATGCGGCCTGTGCAGCCGTAAGACCGCACAGTCATTGCCGAGCCTGTTGTTCATTTAAGGCCTGTGTGGCTCATTGTGGCGAGGGAGCTTGCTCCCGCTTGAGTGCGAAGCGCTCATAAGAGGGCTGCTGCGCAGCCCAGCGGGAGCAAGCTCCCTCGCCACGGAATTTGCCGTCATTGACGGGCTAGCCCCCACAATGATCCATCCCGGTGTCCTTCAAACTGTGCACCACGCAGACCACGCGCACCAGCCCGCTGAAATTGCGCACCCCGCCATGGCGCAGGTGCACTTCCCTGTCCACGTGGGACAACAACGTGCTGATGGAGCAGCGGTTGAGCTCGGCCATGTCACCGAGGATATCCCAATAGACTTGTTCCAGCCGCAGACAGGTGGCGAACCCGTTCAGGCGAATGGATCGGGCCAGGGGCCGGGCCAGTTGCATATCGAACCCCCGGATGAACGGGTCGACGCTGATGGGCTGAAAACGCCCCAGCCCCCCTTCCCCGGGTTCTTTTCCTTGAATCATACCGTTGACACTCCTTTGCCATACGAGCCTCTGGGTTGGAACAACCCATCTGTGGCTCTATGGAAGCTCAACGGCATCGCCAGTTCCAGACGACTTTATGACCATGGACGTAGGACAAGCCAACAGCAGGCCAGCGACGAATTACGTCGTCCTACACGGCCCGTGCAGGCAATGCGTCCCACGTCACGTCATCACCTGCTCAATCAGCCTTCGAGCAGTGCACGCAGCATCCACGCGGTCTTTTCGTGAACCTGCATGCGCTGGGTCAGCAGGTCGGCCGTGGGCTCGTCGCTGACCTTCTCCAATAAAGGAAAGATGCCACGGGCCGTACGCGTCACCGCTTCCTGCCCCTCGACCAGTTGCCGGATCATGTCTTCGGCGGCAGGCACGCCTTCTTCTTCCTTGATGGAGGACAGGCGCGCATACACCGAGTAGGCACCCGGGGCCGGGAAGCCAAGGGCGCGGATTCGTTCGGCAATCAGGTCCACCGCCAGGGCCAGCTCGTTGTATTGCTCCTCGAACATCAGGTGCAGGGTCCGAAACATCGGCCCTGTGACGTTCCAGTGGAAATTGTGGGTCTTGAGGTACAGCACGTAGGTATCCGACAGCAGGCGCGAAAGCCCGTCGACGATGGACTTGCGGTCTTCTTCACTGATACCGATATCAATTGCCATGGGGTTGATCTCCTGAGGTGATGAATTCGACAATGGCCCTACCCACTCTAGTGGTTCTGGCCGTCTACGGCCTGCGACAGATTGCCAGCCCTCCAGAACCGACAAGCCAGGACAGCCGACGGTTCCGACACCTGGGAAATTCAACGCCGCTTGCCTGGCGCGTTCAAGCAGCCGCGCGGCTTTTCTGGCCGACGAACAGCGCGGTGCGCGCCCGTAACGGGTTTGAGAAGGCCCGAGCTTTGCTGTTAAATAGGCAGTGTGTCGCTACGCTTATTTTCCCGGGCGTAACGCATAGGCTGATTCGGGTACGTGTCCAACGCCTCTCATTGTTTCGAAGCGAACCGTGCCCGACCCGCTCTTCCTTGTGATCTGTCTTAACCGTGAGTCAATCAAAATGTTGAAAATCGTCCACTTGCTAATGGGCGCAGCTGCCCTGCTGCTGTCCTTCATCCCTAGCCTGGGTTCCGAAGCCACACCTTACCTGCAACACCCCGATGCACTGTACCTGGCCTTTTTCGGCCTGCTCAACCTGACCCTTGCCCCCGTCATCCCT
The DNA here is from genome assembly GCF_059579345.1 of Pseudomonas sp. FSO-7. NCBI lineage: Bacteria > Pseudomonadati > Pseudomonadota > Gammaproteobacteria > Pseudomonadales > Pseudomonadaceae > Pseudomonas > Pseudomonas sp. FSO-7. The sequence goes on from NZ_CM184193.1 coordinate 5,165,024, forward strand.
TACTGGAACAAAGGTCCACGTCACCAACTGCAAAACCTTGTCAGCGTCCTGCTGGTGCTGGCCGTTGCCTTGCAAACCCTGGCCCTGCTGGCGCCCATGCCGGAAATCGGCGGTCAGCCGGCCATTCTGTTCAGCCTGGGCGCGGCACTGCTCGCCGTGGCACTGCACCTGGCCGTCAGCTTCTACAAGAAGTCGTCGCCGGCCGCCGCTGCGCAGAACTACGACATGTCCAACCGCGATACCGGCACGGTGAAGTGGTTCAACACGTCCAAAGGGTTCGGCTTCATCTCCCGCGACTCCGGCGATGACATTTTCGTGCATTTCCGGGCCATTCGTGGCGAAGGCCATCGCGTCCTGGTGGAAGGCCAGCGCGTGGAATTCTCCGTGATGAACCGCGACAAGGGCCTGCAGGCCGAAGACGTGATCGCTGCGCTGCCGCGCCGCTGATCCAAGCGTAAAAAAACCGCGATGCAGCCTGGCTGCTCGCGGTTTTTTATTGCCCGGCAATCGGGATACGTCAGTAGTGAGGGGGCGGCGCCTCTTCTTCGAAGGATTCGAATTGTCCGGCCATTTCTTCCTGGCGCTTGAGCAACGCCGCCATCTGCAGCTGCAGACGCTCGACAACCCGCTGCTGCGCCACCAGCACATCATTCAATGCCTGGATGGTGTCATCCTGAAACGCCAGGCGGCTTTCCAGATCGGTTACGCGCTCTTCAAGGTTCATGGTTCAGCCCTCCAGAAACTTGAAATCATCGGCCAAGGCCACTCGCAACCGTTCGCGAATGGCCGCGACCTGCCCTGCATTATAAGGCTGGGCCGGGTGTTTGCCCCAAACCGGCGCAGGCCAGGCGGCATCATCACGCTTGCGCACGATGACATGCATATGCAATTGACTGACGACGTTACCTAAGGTTGCAACGTTCATCTTGTCGGCATCGAACGAGTCCTTGAGGGTCTCAGCCAGCGCCGTGGTTTCTTTCCACAGCTGCAATTGATCGATGTCATCCAACTGAAACAATTCGCTGATATTTTCTCGCCGCGGCACGAGGATGAACCACGGGTAATTGGCGTCGTTGGACAAGAGCAAACGGCACAACGGGAAATCGCCGATGGGCAATGTGTCTTGTTGCAGTCGTGGATCTAAGGCAAACACCGCGCGTACTCCTCGTTATCGATTCTGCCCGGCTCAGCGACCCGCAGGCCTGCATCGGGCACAGATGCGCAGCATACCCGCGAACGCCGGATCGATCACTGCGTACCGTCCCGATGCCCGCCCCTTCGATGATTTTTTTCAACACCCGGTATCAAGCTGTGCAAGCGGACGCACCAACACAGCGCAAGCGACACGGCAAGGTGCTGAAAGGACCGTGCCAGGGCTCAGGCCAGAACGCGAACGCTGTAAGATTTTCGTACAGTTTGAAAATTTTTTGCACCAAAACAGCACAGTGCGTCTACGCTCAGTGCACAAAGCATCCGTGATTTACTCACTGGGTAGGGTGAACCGGTAACGTTTTTGGTTGTCTTGCCGAATTTATCGACGCCAAACACGGGAGCCCAGACGAGTCAACCCTATTTAAAACAAGGCCTTTGGAGCCCGGTTTCATGAGGTTTCACCGCGTCAACCGATGAAATGTGAAAAAAATGTAAACGAAATTCGGGTTTGAGCATGCTTGTTGCATTCATACCCGCACTGTCCAAAGGTCCTGCCGGAAGCGGGAACCTGCCGACATACAAATTAAAGTGGCAAGGCTGCCCTAAAGGAGCTTCAAGCGCGGTAACGACGGACTCTTTACACCGATGCCGGAAAAGAAAAAACAACATTAACGTTGTGCATACCGCTGCGTCGGAACAGCTGAAATACGACATGGATCGAGCCATTGGCGACATGGTCGTAAAGAAGCTGGAAGGTTGAATGGGCAAGTATCGCCAAAGAATGTCGGCGTGATATAAGTTTGCGCCGACACAAAAAGAAAGAGCCGCCCAGATAATAAAACAGGTGGGACGGCAGTACTCTTAAAACCAAAGGAGCAAATCACGATGCGCGTGATGAAGTGGAGCATGATCGCACTGGCCGTTGCTGCAGCAGCCAGTACTCAAATGGCCTCGGCCGCACCTTTTGTAAGTGACCAGGCTGAAGCCAAAGGCTTTGTTGAAGATGCCAGCGCTAAACTGCTGCTGCGCAACTACTACTTCAACCGTGACCGCAAAGACGGCGCTACCGATCAGAAAGACTGGACCCAGGGTATCTGGGGTAACTTCAACTCCGGTTACACCCAAGGTACCGTAGGCGTCGGCATTGATGCATTCGGTTACCTGGCAGTCAAGCTGGACGGCGGCGATGGCACTGGCGGCACTGGCAACATGAGCCGCGATGCCGATGGCGAAGTCAACGACAGCCAAGGTAAAGCCGGCGCAGCCATCAAGTTCCGCGTTTCCAAGACCGAGCTGAAAATCGGCGACCAACAGCCAAGCACTGCTCCAGTGTTCGCTGTAGGTGGTTCCCGCGTCCTGCCTCAAACTGCCAGCGGTTTCCAACTGCAGAGCAGCGAAGTCAAAGATCTTGACCTCGAAGCCGGTCACTTCTACTCGGCCACCAGCCAGGACCGCAACGCCCGTAACGGCGGCCTGTTCGCAACCTACGCTGGCGTAGAAGCCAACACCATCGACTACGCTGGCGGCAAATACTCGTTCAGCGACAACCTGAGCGCATCGGTATACGGCGCCCAGCTGGAAGACATCTGGAACCAGTACTACGGTAACCTGAACTACACCATCCCAATGGGTGGCGATCAGTCGCTGAACCTGGACGGTAACATCTACCGCACCACCGACACCGGCAGCTCCAAGGCCGGCGACATCAGCAACACCGCGTTCTCCCTGGCAGCTGCTTTCTCGTTCCTGAAAGCGCACACCGTCACCGTGGCCTTCCAGAAAATCAACGGCGACACACCGTTTGACTACATTGGTGTGGGCACGAACAACCGCGGCGGCGACTCGATCTTCCTCGCCAACTCCATCCAGTACTCCGACTTCAACGCTCCTAACGAAAAATCTGCCCAGATCCGTTACGACATCAAGATGGCTGAGTACGGCGTTCCTGGTCTGAGCTTCATGACTCGTTACGTTAAAGGTTGGGACATTGACGGTACCAACACCCCTGCTGGCAGCCCTTACGCTGGCCTGTACGGTGAAGACGGCAAGCACAACGAAACCAACTTCGAAGCCAAGTACGTTGTTCAGTCTGGCCCGGCCAAAGATCTTTCCTTCCGTGTTCGTCAAGCCTGGCACTACGCTAACGCTGATGAAGGCGAAGGCGATATCAAAGAGTTCCGCCTGATCGTCGACTACCCGATTTCGGTTCTGTAATTGCCGAAAGTCAGTTTGCGGTAATCAAAAAAAGGCCCATCTTCGGATGGGCCTTTTTTATTGAATCAACTTTATTGCGCAAGGCCTGACCTAAAGGTCAAACAACAACCGATCGAGCATTACGCCGATGTCGATTCCTGAACGACCCGAATCACTCGTTGTGGAAATGGGATATCAATACCCGCGTCCTTCAAACGATCCCGCGCCTGCTCATTGAGCATGAACATCACGTTCCAGTAATCCGCCGTCTTGACCCAAATCCGCAACGACACCGTGATGGAACTGTCACCCAAGGTGGAAATCACCGCTTCAGGCGCCGGATCCGCCAGCACGCGTTCATCCTTGGCCAAGTCCAGTAACACTTCCCGGGCCTTTTGCAGGTCAGCCTGGTAATCCACGCCGACATCGAATACGACCTTGCGGGTTGGCTGGCGGTTGGTGTTGGTGATGATGCCGTTCGACAGGTTGCCGTTGGGCACGATGACCGTCTTGTTGTCGCCGGTGCGAATCACCGTGTGGAAGATCTGGATGCTGTCGACCGTACCGGCCACTCCCTGGGCTTCGATCCAGTCACCGATGCGGAACGGGCGGAACAGCAGGATCAGCACGCCGCCGGCGAAGTTCGCCAGGCTGCCTTGCAAGGCCAGGCCAATCGCCAGGCCGGCGGCACCGATGGCGGCGACGAACGAAGTGGTTTCCACACCAATCATCGAAGCGACGCTGACAATCAGCAGTATCTTCAGAATGATGTTGGCCAGGGTACTGATGAAACCTTGCAGCGCCAGGTCGGCGTTACGCAGGGCCAGCAGCGCACCGAGTTTCTGCGTCACTTTGTTGATCAGCCACCAGCCGATGGCCAGGGTGATGACGGCCAGCAGCACACGGCTGCCGTATTCCATGATCATGGGAATCCAGGTCTGGGAAGCCTTGACCAGGTTGTCCACTTCAGCGTTCAAGTCCATCTACCTCTCCTTATTGCTGTTGCACGCGGCATTGTGGCGAGGGAGCTCGCTCCCGCTTGGGCGCGCAGCCTCACCAAAGGGGCCGCTTCGCAGCCTAAGCGGGAGCAAGCGCCCTCGCCACAGTGCTTCATACAAACAAAATGTCCGAACAACCGGGTATCAGTCGCGGAAGTTATTGAATTGCAGGGGCATGCCGAATTCTTTGCCGCGCAATGCCGCAATGGCTTCCTGCAAGTCGTCACGCTTCTTGCCGGTGACCCGCACCTGCTCGCCCTGGATGGCGGCTTGTACCTTGAGCTTGGCGTCCTTGATATGAGCGACGATTTTCTTCGCCAGTTCCTTGTCGATGCCTTCCTTGAGCACGGCTTCCTGCTTCATCAGCTTGCCCGAGGCATAGGCGTCCTTGACCTCGAGGCACTGCACATCGATCTTGCGCTTGACCAGCGCCAGCTTGAGGATCTCGATCATCGCCTCGAGCTGGAACTCGGCCTCGGCGGTCAGGTTCACGGTCAGGTCTTTTTCCTTGAACTCGAAACTGCCCTTGCCCTTGAGGTCATAACGACGGTCGAGTTCCTTGACGGCGTTTTCAACCGCGTTGGTGACTTCGTGTTTGTCCAGTTCGGATACCACGTCGAATGACGGCATGTAGTGTTCTCCAAATAAAAAGGCGCGCCAGTATCAACGGCGCGCGCTTGGCTTGTGGTTAAAATCGGGCTCATTATAACGGCTCTTTTCCTGCCGACACTGCGAGCCCTCCGATGCCTGCGCCAATCCGAGTAAAAAACTGATGTCGACCACCTGGCATGTGCTCGGGGCCGGCAGTCTTGGCACGTTGTGGGCCACGCGCCTGGCCCGGGCCGGGTTGCCGGTGCGGCTGGTGCTGCGCAACGAAACGCGTTTGCAGGCCTACCGCAGCGCCGGTGGCCTGACGCTGGTGGAACAGGGCCAGGTGCAGTGCTACCCGGTGCCGGGCGAAACCGCGGACAGCCCAGAGCCCATCAAGCGCCTGCTGCTGGCCTGCAAAGCCTACGACGCGGAGGCGGCAGTGACCTCGGTGGCCCATCGCCTGGGCGCCGAATCGGAACTGATCCTGTTGCAGAATGGCCTCGGCAGCCAGGACGCGGTGGCCAATTGTGTGCCCCAGGCCCGTTGCATCAGCGCCTCCAGCACCGAAGGCGCGTTCCGCGACGGTGACTGGCGCGTGGTATTCGCCGGCCACGGTTACACCTGGTTGGGCGACCCGGCTCACCCGGTGGCGCCGTTCTGGCTGGACGACTTGGCCGCCGCCGGCATTCCCCACGAATGGAGCGCCGACATCCTCACCCGCCTCTGGCGCAAGCTGGCACTCAACTGTGCAATCAATCCACTGACCGTCCTGCACCACTGCAAGAACGGCGGCCTGCAGGAACACCACTGCGAAGTGGCGACCCTGTGCGCGGAGCTTACGGATTTGCTCGAACGCTGCGGCCAGCCTGCGGCGGCCGAGGATTTGCAGCCGGAAGTCGAACGGGTGATCCAGGCCACGGCCGCCAATTACGCCTCGATGTACCAGGATGTGGCCAATCGGCGTCGTACCGAAATCAGCTATTTGCTCGGTTACGCCTGCAAGGTCGCCCAGCGCCATGAGCTGAGCGTGCCGCACCTGGAACAACTGCGCCAGCGACTGATTGTCCACTTGAACAACCTCGGATTGCCCAGCGACTGAGCAGCGGCTACGCTGGCCCTCGTGTTCCTTCTTAGCGACGAGTCTGATGCCATTGCGCCAGCGCCTTGAAAACCTCCCGGTCGGCCAGAAACTGCTGGCCGCCCTGTTGGTGTTGTTGACCACTGTCCTGCTGGTGGCCAACCTGACCTTTATCAGCGCCGCCTACTACATCTCCCAGGAAAGCATGGCGCCTCAGGCCCTGCAGACCATTGGCCGGCTGGTCGCCAACCCGAGCCTGATCTCCGACGCGTTGCAGTCGCCACAAAGCGCCCAGCGCCTGCTCGACGAGCTCAACAGCTATGCACCACTGCGGGCGGCGGCGTTGTACGACGGCCAGGGCGATCGCCTGGCGCAGCTGCAACAGGGCGAAAAACTCAAGCTGCCGGACCATTACCGCAACCTACAAGCCTGGCAGGCCACTGAATTTCGCAGCAACCAGGTCATTACCCTGCCCCGCCCCGGCACGGCGCCTGGTCATCTGTTGTTGGTGGCCAGCAGCGAACTGCCGACCGCGTTCTACACCGGCACCCTGACTGCCAGCCTCGGCATCCTGATTTTCAGCGTGTTGCTATGGCTGATCATTGCCCAGCAGATCAAGCGCCTGATCACCCAGCCGATTCATCAACTCGAAGAGCTGTCCCGCCAGGTCACCCGCGAGGAGAACTATGCCCTGCGCGCCGCACGGGGCAACCACGATGAGATCGGCAGCCTGGCCGAGGCGTTCAATACCATGCTCTCGCGCATCGAAGCCCGGGAGCAGCAACTCAAGCGTGCGCGGGACGACTCCCAGGCCGCCTACGACCAGGCCCAGGGCCTGGCGGAAGAAACCCGCCATACCAACCGCAAGCTGGAGCTGGAAGTCCAGGTGCGCAGCAAGATCGAGAAAAAGCTCACCGGTTTTCAGAATTACCTCAACAGCATCATCGACTCCATGCCGTCGGCGCTGATCGCCCTCGATGAACAACTCTACGTCACCCAATGGAACCAGGAAGCCAGCGCCCTCTCCGGCACGCGGCTGGACGAGGCCCTGAACCAGCCGATCTTCCTCGCCTTCGAACCGCTCAAGCCGTACCTGCCCCAGCTCAAGCAGACCGTAGAACAACATACGGTGGCCAAGATCGAGCGCGTCACCTGGACCAAGGACGACGAAGCCCGGCATTACGCCCTGACGTTCTACCCACTGATGGGCGGCGCCGGGCGGGGCGTGGTGATCCGCATCGATGACATCACCCAGCGCCTGTCGCTGGAGGAAATGATGGTGCAATCGGAGAAAATGCTCTCGGTCGGCGGCCTCGCGGCGGGCATGGCCCATGAGATCAACAACCCGCTTGGGGCGATCCTGCACAACGTGCAGAACATCCGCCGGCGCCTGTCGCCGGAATTGCCGAAGAACCTTGAACAGGCCGAGCAACTGGGAATCGAACTGCCGGTGGTCAACCGCTACTTGGAAAGCCGCGAGATTCCGCAGTTGCTCGACGGCATCCAGCAGGCCGGCGCCCGGGCGGCGAAAATCGTCACCCACATGCTCAGCTTCAGCCGGCGCAGCACCCGACAGATGGCGCCGTGCGACCTGCCGGCGCTGATCGATCAGGCGGTGGAAATCGCCGGTAACGACTTCGACCTGGCGATCGGCTTCGACTTCAAGGGCCAGGCGATCATCCGTCAGTTCGACCCGAACCTGGGCCCAGTACCCGGCACCGCCAACGAACTGGAACAGGTGCTGCTCAACTTGCTGAAAAACGCCGCCCAGGCGATCCACCAACGCCAGGACGACAGCGAGCCCGGGCGCATTATCCTGCGCACGCGGTTGAATCCGCCGTGGGCGGAAATCCAGGTCGAGGACAATGGTATCGGCATGAGCGAGAACGTGCGCAAGCGCACGTTCGAACCCTTCTTCACGACCAAGGAGATCGGCCAGGGCACGGGCCTTGGGCTGTCGGTCTCGTATTTCATCATCACCAACAACCACAAGGGCCAGATGGAAGTGCAGTCGGCACCGGGCCAAGGCACCTGCTTCACCTTGCGCCTGCCCCTGGCCGGCACTTCGATGGTGGCGCAGGAAAACAAACAACTGGAGCGCTGAGCATGGGTTTTCGCCTGTCGAAGATTTACACCCGCACCGGCGACAAAGGTGAAACCGGGTTGGGCGATGGTCGCCGCGTGGCAAAGGACCACCCACGAGTCGAAGCCATCGGCGAAGTGGACACGCTGAACAGTCAGTTGGGCTTGTTGCTGGCCGGGCTCGCCGCCGAAACGACCCAGTACCCGGCGCTGAAGGAAGTCAGCGAAGTGCTGGGCCCTTGTCAGCATCGCTTGTTCGACCTGGGCGGTGAGCTGGCGATGCCCGCCTACCAAGCCTTGAACGTGGCGGAAATCGAGCGGCTGGAAGCGGCGATCGATGTGTGGAACGAGGAATTGGGGCCACTGGAAAACTTCATCCTGCCCGGTGGCTCGACGCTGATCGCCCAGGCCCACGTCTGCCGCAGCCTGGCCCGCAGCGCCGAGCGTCGTTGCCAGCAACTGAACGCGGTGGAACCACTGGCCGGGCCGGGGTTGGCCTATATCAATCGGTTGTCGGACTTGTTGTTCGTGGCGGCGCGGGTCATTGCCCGGCGGCAGGGCGTGGCGGAGGTGTTGTGGGAGGCGGCGGCCAAACCTGGAATTTGAGTGTTTTTTGAGGCCGCCATCGCGAGCAAGCTCGCTCCCACAGGGGTTCTGTGAACACCGCAGATCCAGTGTGGGAGCGAGCTTGCTCGCGATGGCGTCAGTTGCTGCACCACATTCTCAAGCTCAAGATTCAGGCCAAAACGCCCGAATCCCCGCCACACCCTGCGCCCCGGCTTCCCAGGCTTTTTGCCGTTCGCCAGGCCCTACCCCACCCAACAGATAGACCGGCCGGTTGAAGCCCTCGATCAACCGCGCGGCCTCTGCCCACCCCAACGGCTGCGCGTCGGGATGGGTCTGGGTCGGTTGCACCGGCGAAAGCGTGACGAAGTCCACATCCATCTGTTGCGCCAGGGCCAGTTCCTCGGCGTTATGGCAGGAGGCTGCCAGCCAACGGTCCTTGCCGAACGGTCGACCGGCCGCGGCATGCTTGCGCAGTTGCGCGGCGGTAATGTGCCAGCCAGCGGAAGGAAAATCCCCCAGCCATTCGAACGGTCCCTTGAGCATCAGCTGGGCCTTGCCGGCACACAACCCCGCCGCATCCACCGCCAGGTCGCGGTATTGCGGGTCGTAGCCGTTGGGGGCACGTAGCTGGACCAACTTGATCCCGCCAGCAATCGCCTTCTGCATGCCGCGCAGCAAGGCCGGCGTCTCGAGGCCTTCAGGGGTAATCAGGTATTCACCTGGCAAACGGGCCGCCGCGACGATCGGCTGATTGGCCGCCGGAAACTCATGGTTCGTCAGGTCGCGGGCCGTCACCCAGGCCAACGGCTGCCCTTCGGCGCCATGGGGCTCGCCGGTGAACGCCGAGACCTCCCAGACATCCAGCAACACCTGTTTGTCCGGGTAATCGTGACGCACCTTGATCAGCGGCCGGGCGGTTTCGACGACAATGCCCAGCTCTTCGTGAAGTTCACGGGCCAGGGCGGTTTCGACGGATTCGTCGGCCTCGACCTTGCCGCCAGGAAATTCCCACAAGCCGCCCTGGTGCTGGGTGTCGGCCCGTCGGGCGATCAGGATTTTACCGGCGGCATCGCGGATGACCGCTGCCGCCACATGGACTCGTTTCACCGCGCAGTGTCCTCCAGGCCAGCTTGTTGCCACGCCTTGAACGCTGGCCATTGATATAGGGTTTCGACGTAGGCCTCATCGACCTCGGACAGTTTCACCTGATAAGTGCGCAAGCGCACGGCAACAGGGGCAAAAAACGCGTCGGCCAGGCTGACGTGGCCAAACAGGTAGGGGCCGGCTTCGGTCGCCGTGGCACGGCATTCGGCCCACAGCGCCAGCATCCGCTCGATGTCCGCCTGGACGTCAGCCGGCATGGGCGACAGCGGTGCATCACGCAGCAGGTCAAACGGCATGTGGCTGCGGAGGGCGAAAAAACCGCTATGCATTTGCGCACAGGCCGAGCGTGCCTGGGCCCGGGCGGCCACATCCTTGGGCCAGAGACCGGCCTGCGGGAACTGTTCGGCCAGGTATTCGGCAATCGCCAGGGAATCGGCGATCACGCCGAATTCGGTCTTGAGCAACGGGACCTTGGCCGTGGCCGAATACTTGAGCAGCTTTTCGCGGGTGTCGGGCTGGTCGAGCCTGACCCGCTCTTCGGTGTACTTCGCGCCGGTCAGCGCCAGGGCCAGCGCGCCGCGCAGGGACCAGGAAGATAGATCTTTATCGCCGATGATCAGGTGCAGGCTCATGTGGATTCCTTTCTTATGGTTCTGAGGTGTCTGTACTGGCGCCATCGCGAGCAGGCTCGCTCCCACAGGGGTTCGGTGGTGAGAACACTTTCTCAGTCACCCCGCAAATCCCTGTGGGAGCGAGCTTGCTCGCGATGGCAGCAACTCGGTCCCGAGCCTGTTAAGTCCGGTACTCAGCGTTGATCTTGACGTACTCGTGGGACAAATCGGTCGTCCAGATGGTTTCGCTGCAATCACCCCGTCCCAACTCGATACGGATGGTGATTTCTTCCTGCTGCATCACCGCCGCGCCCTGGGCTTCAGTGTAAGTGGCAGCACGAGCGCCTTGGCTGGCGATGCACACATCACCGAGGAACACGTCGATCTTGCTCACGTCCAGCTCAGGCACGCCGGCCCGGCCGACGGCGGCAAGGATGCGGCCCCAGTTCGGATCGGAGGCGAACAGCGCGGTCTTGATCAGCGGCGAGTGGGCCACGGTGTAGCCGACATCCAGGCATTCCTGATGATTGCCACCACCGTTGACCTGCACAGTCACGAACTTGGTTGCGCCTTCACCGTCACGGACGATGGCCTGGGCCACTTCCATGCAGACTTCGAATACCGCCTGCTTCAGGGCGGCGAACAGCGGGCCGCTGGCCTCGGTGATCTGCGGCAGGTTGGCCTGGCCGGTGGCGATCAGCATGCAGCAGTCGTTGGTGGAGGTGTCGCCGTCGATGGTGATGCGGTTGAACGACTTGTTGGCGCCGTCGAGCATCAGGTCCTGCAGCACTTGGCGCGAGACCTTGGCGTCCGTGGCGATGTAGCCGAGCATGGTCGCCATGTTCGGGCGGATCATGCCGGCGCCTTTGCTGATGCCGGTGACGGTGACGGTCACGCCGTCATGCTCGAACTGGCGGCTCGCACCCTTGGGCAGGGTGTCGGTGGTCATGATGCCGGTGGCGGCGGCGGCCCAGTTGTTTTCCGACAGGTCATCGAGGGCGGCTTGCAGGGCGCCTTCGATCTTCTCGACTGGCAGCGGTTCGCCGATCACCCCGGTGGAATACGGCAGCACCTGGCTGGCGTCGACGCCGGTCAGCTCAGCCAGCTTGGCGCAAGTGCGCTCGGCGGCGGCCAGACCTGGCGCGCCGGTGCCGGCGTTGGCGTTACCGGTGTTGGTCAGCAGGTAACGCACCGGCCCTTGCACGCGTTGCTTGGCCAGGATGACCGGCGCGGCGCAAAAGGCATTGAGGGTGAACACGCCCGCCACCGTCGAGCCTTCGGCGCAACGCATGACCACGACGTCCTTGCGCCCGGGGCGCTTGATGCCTGCCGAGGCGATACCGAGTTCAAAACCGGCAACCGGGTGCAACGTTGGCAACGGACCAAGACCAACAGCCATGAATGCGCTCCTCAAATAGATGTATATCGGCACCGTCTTTATCGAAACGGTGGATCAAAATGGCAAAACGCCGCGAGGGTGAGTCGCGGCGCGGGTCGTTCAGCGTTGAAACGGGTTTATTGGATCTGCCCGTGGCAATGCTTGTATTTCTTGCCCGAACCGCAATAGCACAGTTCGTTACGGCCCAGCTTCTGCTCGTTGCGCACCGGTGCGGTCGCCAGGGCGACATCCACATCGACGCCCTCTTCGGCGACCACTTCCAGGCCAGGGGCTTCGGCGTGTTCAAACTGCATGCGCGCGGCCAGGGCTTCGGCTTCCTGGCGCAGGCGGGCTTCTTCCTCGGCCGGGTCTTCGCGGCGAACCTGGACGTGGGACAGCACGCGGATCGAGTCGCGCTTGATCGAATCGAGCAACTCGGAGAACAGCGTGTAGGACTCGCGCTTGTACTCCTGCTTCGGGTTCTTCTGGGCGTAACCACGCAAATGGATACCGTGACGCAGGTGATCCATGGTCGACAGGTGGTCTTTCCACAAATCGTCCAGTACCCGCAGCACAATCTGCTTCTCGAAGGAGCGCAGTGCCTCGGCACCCGCCTGGTCTTCCTTCTCGTTGTAGGCTGCGATCAGTTCGGCCAGCAGTTTTTCGCGCAGGGTCTCTTCGTACAGGTGATCGTCTTCGTCGAGCCATTGCTGGATCGGCAATGCCACGCCGAAATCACTCTGCAAGGCCGCTTCCAGGCCGGCGACATCCCATTGTTCCGGCAGCGATTGCGGCGGGATATGGGCGCTGACGGTGGCGTTGAGCACGTCCTGGCGGAAATCGGCGATAGTTTCGCCAATGTTGTCGGCGGCCAACAAACTGTTACGCATGTGATAGATCACTTTACGCTGTTCGTTGTTGACGTCGTCGAACTCGAGCAATTGCTTGCGGATATCGAAGTTGCGGCCTTCGACCTTGCGCTGGGCCTTCTCGATGGCGTTGGTCACCATGCGGTGCTCGATCGCCTCGCCGGGCTGCATGCCCAGGGCCTTCATGAAGTTCTTCACCCGGTCAGAGGCGAAGATGCGCATCAGGCTGTCTTCCAGGGACAGGTAGAAACGGCTGGAACCGGCATCGCCCTGGCGACCGGCACGGCCACGCAGCTGGTTGTCGATACGACGCGATTCGTGACGCTCGGAGGCGATCACCTGCAAGCCGCCGGACTCGAGCACCTGCTGGTGACGCTTCTGCCAGTCGGCCTTGATCTGCGCGATCTGCTCAGGGGTCGGATTTTCCAGGCTGGCGACTTCCACTTCCCAGTTGCCGCCCAGCAGGATGTCGGTGCCACGGCCGGCCATGTTGGTGGCGATGGTCAGCGCACCCGGGCGACCGGCCTGGGCGATGATCTCGGCTTCCTTCTCGTGGAACTTGGCGTTGAGCACCTTGTGCTCGATGCCTTCCTTGTCGAGCAGGGCGGACATGTGCTCGGAGGTCTCGATGGTGGCGGTACCCACCAGGATCGGACGGCCCTGGGCCATGCCTTCCTTGATATCGTTGATGATCGCCGCGTACTTCTCTTCGGCGGTCAGGAACACCAGGTCGTTGTAGTCTTTACGGGCCAGCGGCTTGTTCGGCGGAATCACCACCACTTGCAGGCCGTAGATCTGGTGGAATTCGAACGCTTCGGTGTCCGCGGTACCGGTCATGCCGGACAGCTTGTTGTACAAGCGGAAGTAGTTCTGGAAGGTGGTCGAGGCCAGGGTCTGGCTCTCGGCCTGGATGTTCAGGCCTTCCTTGGCTTCGATGGCCTGGTGCAGGCCTTCGGACAAGCGACGACCCGGCATGGTACGACCGGTGTGTTCGTCCACCAGCACGACCTGGCCATCCTGCACGATGTATTCGACGTTGCGATGGAACAGCTTGTGGGCACGCAGGCCGGCGTAGACGTGGGTCAGCAGGCCCAGGTTATGGGCCGAGTACAGGCTCTCGCCTTCGGCCAGCAAGCCGACACGGGTGAGCATTTCCTCGATGAACTGGTGACCGGCCTCGTTGAGTTCGACCTGGCGGGTCTTCTCGTCGATGGTGTAGTGCCCGGCCTGGGTCACTTCGCCTTCGACTTCCTCGACGTGCAACTTGAGCTGCGGGATCAGCTTGTTGATCTCGATGTACAGCTTGGAGCTGTCCTCGGCCTGACCGGAAATGATCAGCGGGGTACGGGCTTCGTCGATGAGGATGGAGTCGACTTCGTCGATCACGGCAAAATTGAGTTCACGCTGGAATTTTTCTTCCATGCTGAACGCCATGTTGTCGCGCAGGTAGTCGAACCCGAATTCGTTGTTGGTGCCGTAGGTGATGTCGGCGGCGTAGGCGGCGCGCTTCTCTTCCGGCGGCTGGAACGGCGTGACGACGCCGACGGTCAGGCCGAGGAATTCGTAGAGCGGGCGCATCCAGTTGGCGTCGCGGCGGGCCAGGTAGTCGTTGACCGTCACCACGTGCACGCCCTTGCCCGACAGTGCGTTGAGGTACACGCCCAGGGTCGCCACGAGGGTCTTGCCCTCACCGGTACGCATTTCGGCGATCTTGCCTTCGTGCAAGGTCATGCCGCCGATCAACTGAACGTCGAAGTGGCGCATGCCCATGACCCGCTTACCGGCTTCACGGGCGACCGCAAAGGCTTCGGGCAGGAGCTGATCAAGGGTTTCCCCCTTGGCGATGCGGTCCTTGAATTCGGCAGTCTTGGCGCGTAACTGATCGTCCGAAAGGGCCACCATTTGCTCTTCGAAGGCATTGACAGTCTGTACCGTCTTGAGCATGCGCTTGACTTCACGCTCGTTCTTGCTTCCAAAAAGTTTCTTTAACAAAGGCGCAAACATATCGGCAGGATCTTCCACACTAAAGGGATGGAGGGCGGCCCCATGAGTCGCCCGTGCAGCCCTCATGGCCGCATGCGAACGAGCATTCTACCCGGAAACGATGGAGAGGAAAGTGGCGTTATTCCACGATGCTGGCACAGCGCTGTGACGGGGCCACCCTAAAATAAGGGCTTTTGCGCGAACTTCAACCCACAAAGCGCAGAAGTTACTGATTGATTGAGTAGCCCAAAGCCGCTGGGCGAGAGGGTCGAGGCGCGTCCGGCGCTTTCTGCTACCATGGCGCCTCTGTCACTTGCGGTATTCATTCATGGCCTTCCGCCCTCTTCCAGCCAAGGCGCCCGCCGTTCTGCTGCGCGAAGCCAAGCCGCTGAAAGCCATCTTCGGCCACGCCAGACGCCTGGGTCACTTGCAGCGCTTGCTGGACAGCCAGTTGCAACCGGCCGCGCGCGAGCATTGCCACGTGGCGTCCTGGCGCGAAGGCAGCTTGCTGTTGATCGTCACCGATGGTCACTGGGCCACGCGCCTGCGCTACCAGCAAAAACGCCTGCTGCGCCAACTCCAGGCGTTCGAAGAATTCGCCAACCTGACGCGGATCCTGTTCAAGGTACAGCCGCCCACCGTCCAGGTCGGCGCCAAGGGGCATACGCTGGATCTGTCCACCGATGCCGCGGCGACCATCCAGGCCACGGCGGACGGCATCACCGATCCCAACCTGCGGGCGGCGCTGGAGCGGTTGGCGGCACATGCGCGGCCCAAGGATTGAGTTTTCGGCGCCTGTTAGATAGTTATCGCGAGCAAGCTCGCTCCCACAGGGGGTCTGCGGCGGACACTTATTTTGTGTACAACGCCAATCCCTTGTGGGAGCGAGCTTGCTCGCGATAGCGGCAGATCAACCGGCACATGCTTCGCCTGCTACACCGCCTTCGCGAGCAAGCCCGCTCCCACAGTAGATTTCTGCCGGGCGCAACATGTGTGCCTGCCGCAGATCCATTGTGGGAGCGGGCTTGCTCGCGAAAGGGGCGACTCGGTCCTGGCTACCGGCGCCGCTTGCTGCCCCCCAGCAACGACCCCATCAACCCGCGCACCAATTGCCGCCCCAACTGATTGGCCGCCTGGCGCATCGCTGATTTAAGCGCCTGGCCGGCTGCCGTGCCGAGGAACTCGCCAGCCTTTTCGGTGAAGCTGGGTTCTTCGGCCGTGGGCTTGCCCGGCACCGCTTCGGCCTGGGGTTCCAGCCCCTTGCGCCCCATCAGCACTTCGTAGGCCGATTCGCGATCAATCGGCTTGTCGTAGCGCCCTTGCAGCGACGAACGGGCGATCAACCCGGCGCGCTCGGCCTCGCTCAGCGGTCCGATGCGCGATTGCGGGGGCGCCACCAGCACCCGCTGGACCATTTCCGGCGTGCCTTTTTCCTGCAAGGTGCCCACCAGGGCTTCACCGATGCCCAGTTCGGTCAGCACCGCCAAGGCGTCGAACTGCGGATTGGGCCGGAAACCGTCGGCCACCGCCCGCAGGGATTTCTGCTCCTTGGCAGTGAAAGCCCGCAAGCCGTGCTGGATGCGCAAGCCTAACTGGGCGAGCACATCGTCCGGCAAGTCGCCCGGCGACTGGGTCACGAAATACACCCCCACACCCTTGGAACGGATCAGCCGCACCACTTGCTCCAAGCGCTCCTGCAATGCCTTGGGCGTACCGGCAAAGAGCAAGTGCGCCTCATCGAAGAACAGCGCCAGCAGCGGCTTGTCCGCATCGCCGCGCTCGGGCAACTGCTCGAACAGCTCGGCCAGCAGCCACAGCAGGAACGTCGCGTAGACCTTCGGCGCTTCGTGGACCAGGCGGCTGGCGTCGAGCAAGTGGATGCGGCCACGGCCATCGCTGGCCGGTTGCAGAATGTCTTCGAGCTGCAACGCCGGTTCGCCGAACAACGCGTCCGCGCCCTGCTGTTCCAAAGTGGACAGGCGCCGCAGCAGCGCCTGGCTGGAGCCGGTGGTCATCAGCGCCGCGTCGTCCCCCAGCAGCTCGGGGTTGTCCTTGAGATGATTGAGCAGCGCCTTCAGGTCCTTGAGGTCCAACAGCAACAGACCCTCGCGGTCGGCCACCTTGAACGCAGCGTAGAGCGCCGACTGCTGGCTGTCCGTGAGTTCCAGCAGGCTGCCGATCAACAACGGGCCCATCTCACTCAGGGTGGTGCGCAGTGGATGACCGGACTGGCCGTGGATATCCCACAAGGTCACCGGATAAGCCTGGGGCTTGTGGTTGAGCCAAGGCATGCCGGCAATACGCTCGGCGATCTTGCCCTGGGGGTTGCCGGCCGCGCCCAGGCCGCACAGGTCACCCTTGATGTCCGCCGCGAACACCGCCACGCCGGCATCGCTGAACATTTCCGCCAGGCGCTGCAAGGTGACGGTCTTGCCGGTACCGGTGGCGCCCGCCACCAGACCATGACGGTTCGCCAGGCGCATGGCCTGGGCGATGGGCTGGCCGCTGAGGTCGGCGCCGATAACGAGTTGCGATGAGTCAGGCATGTGGTCACCCGTGGTGGTTGCGATATGACGCCATTTTGCATGCTTATATAAAAGCATGCCTGGTGCATTAAGGCCCTGGCAGCAGGAATAATAACTGCGAACCTGGGCCGCCCCTATCGCGAGCAAGCTCGCTCCCACAGGGATTGGGGCCGGGGCACAGCTCCAATGTGGGAGCGAGCTTGCTCGCGATGAGGCCCTGTCAAACCCAGCAATACTCCACTGACACCCCACCCCCACAACCCCAACCGAACATCTATTCTTACTAAAGGTCAACACAGGAGAACACAGACCGGAGGGACGTTCATCGTGCATATAGCGGACATCACCATGTTCTACGCCCCCGCCAGCGGAGGCGTGCGCACTTATCTGGATGCCAAGCACCGGCGCCTGGGCGATCGGCCCGGTATTCGCCACAGCCTATTGATCCCCGGCGCGCATTTGAGCGAGCACGACGGCATCTACAAGGTTCCAGCCCCTGCGCTGCCGTTCGGCAAGGGCTATCGCTTCCCCCTTCGCCTGGCGCCGTGGCGCAATGTCCTGCGCGATCTGCAGCCGGATCTGATCGAGGTCGGCGATCCGTACCTCACCGCCTGGGCCGCCTTGGATGCCCGCCGTCAGCTCGACGTGCCCGTCATCGGTTTCTATCACTCCGACCTGCCGCTGTTGGTGAGCAACCGCATGGGCAACTGGTTCACCCCCAACATCGAAGCCTATGTCAGCAAGTTGTATGGCAATTTCGACCGAGTCCTGGCGCCGAGCCAGGTCATGGCCGACAAGCTGACCGGGCTGGGGGTCAAGAACGTCTTTGTGCAACCCTTGGGCGTTGACCTGCAAACCTTCAACCCCGCCGCCCGCGACCCGGAACTGCGGGCCGAGCTGGGTATCGCCGAAGACACGCGCCTGCTGATTTTTGCCGGTCGTGGCTCCAAGGAAAAAAACCTGCCGGTGCTGCTCAAATGCATGAAACGCCTGGGCGAGCGCTATCACCTGTTGTTGGTGGGCTCGTCGATGCCCGCCGTGGTGCCGGACAACGTCACGGTGGTGGATGAATTCTGCCCGGCACCGCAAGTCGCCCGGCTCATGGCCAGCGCCGACGCCCTGGTGCACGCCGGCGACCAGGAGACCTTCGGCCTGGTGATCCTCGAAGCCATGGCCAGCGGTATTCCCGTGGTGGCGGTGGCGGCCGGGGCTTTCACCGAAATCGTCCATGAGGACTGTGGCCTGCTGTGCACACCCAACAATCCCCAGGCCATGGCCAATGCCGTGCGGCAACTGTTTGCCGAAGGCTGCCAGCGCCGTGGCCTGCTGGCACGCCGGCATGTGGAGCGTCATTACGCCTGGGACACCGTGGTCAACAGCTTGCTGGGGCATTACTACGCCGTGCTCGGCGAACAGATGCCGTTGCTGGCCAATGGTTGAGGCGAGGTCCGTGTCGATGAATCACTCGCCCAGTGTCCTGTTTCGCAAATACGTTTCTTTCTTGGCGAGTGGCTGTTGTCGTCAGGCAAGGCGCCGCGACGAGTCATAGCCCACTATGGCGAGGAGCGGCAACGCAGCATGACGACAACAGACACCGTCAAAAAGGAACAGTATTTGTGATACAGGACACTAGCGTGCTCTTGGTGCTGCATGACGTGGCACCGCAAACCTGGCCCGACTACCAGCCCTTCGTCGAAGCCGTGGATGCCCTCGGCCAAGTGCCAATGACCTGGCTGGTGGTGCCGGACTTTCACCGTGCCAATGCCTTGGAGGCTCATCCCGGCTTTCGGCGTCTGCTCGACAGCCGGGTCGAGCGCGGCGATGAGCTGGTGTTGCATGGCTACTACCATTGCGACGACGGCCCCGCCGCCCGCCACCCCAAGGATTGGTTCATGCGCCGGGTCTATACCCACGAGGGCGAGTTCTACAACCTGTCCGAGGCCGCCGCCCTCGCCCGCCTGCGCGCCGGGATCGACACCTTTGAGCGCTACCACTGGCCGCTGGAAGGTTTCGTCGCCCCGGCCTGGCTGATGAGCGAAGGCACGCGCCAGGCTTTGCGCCAGTTGCCACTGAGCTACACCAGTGACACCCAACACCTCTATCGCCTGCCCGACTTCAGCGCCATCGACGCGCCAGGGCTGGTCTGGAGCGCCCGCAGTGCCTGGCGCCGTGGCCTGTCTAAAGTCATCAGCGACCAGCGTGAACAGCGCTGGCGCCAGGCTCCGGTGATTCGCCTGGGCCTGCACCCGGTGGACATGCGCCACGGGTTTTCCCGCAACTATTGGCTGCGCACCCTCGAACGCCTGCTCACCGACGGTCGCGTGCCGATGACCAAGGTCGGCTGGCTGGCAACCCAGGGGTTGCGGGCCCGCAGCGCCGCATGAAACGGCTGATCTGGCTGGGTGTCGCCCTGCTCACGGCGTTGTTGGTGCCGTTGCTGGTCGGGGGCGGGGAAATGTGGTCGCGGGTGCAGCGTTTTCCCCTGTCCCTGCTGCTGGCCATGCTCGGCATGATCGTGCTGTGCTGGGGCTTGAATTCCGTGCGCCTGCGCCTGCTGCTGGGTGAATACCGAGGGCGCATCGGCGGGTGGAAAAGCATGGGTGTGGTGATGTCCACCGAATTCGCCATGTGCGCGACGCCCGGTGGCAGTGGCGGCCCGCTGACGCTGATGGCCCTGCTGGCGCGCAACGGTGTGCGCCCGGCCCATGGCAGCGCGGTGTTTGCCATGGACCAACTGAGCGACTTGCTGTTTTTCCTCTGCGCCTTGGTGGGCATTCTGTTCTACGCGCTGTTCCAGAACCTCAGCCAGCGCCTGGAATGGATGCTGGCGTTGAGCGCGATTTCATTGTTCAGCGGGCTGTGCGGCTGCGTGCTGGTCGCTCGTTATCACCGCCGGCTGATCCTGCTGGGGGCTCGCGTACTGCGACACTTGCGGGTAAAGACTGCCACCCGCCAACGCTGGGGCCGCAAGATCCTGAACTTCCTGGCGGCCTTCACCGACACCTTGAAATTGCCGCGACAGACGCTGTTCCAGGTCTTCGGCCTGACCTGCCTGCATTGGGCGTTGCGCTACAGCGTGTTGTACCTGGCATTGAAGGGGCTGGGCGCGGATTTGCAGTGGGCCTGGAGTTTCCTGATCCAGATGCTGTCCTTGAGCGCGGGACAGTTCAGCCTGCTGCCAGGCGGTGCCGGGGCGGCCGAATTGACCTCGGCGGCGCTGCTGGCCCCGATGGTGGGCAAGTCCACCGCAGCGGCGGCGATCCTGATCTGGCGGGCGGTGACCTATTACTTTTACCTGGTGGCCGGCGGACCGGTGTTCTTCCTGATGGTCGGGCGGCCGTTGATCAAGAAGCTGATCAGGCTCAGGCAAGCCTGACCGGTCACGGCGCCTGTTCGGGCTCGTCCTGGGGGTGCAACTGCTCCCACAATTGCGCGGCATCGGGAAACTCGGTGCCATCCTCCGGGCTCAACGCGTCGGGGTCATAGCGGCTGAGGCAGCCCTCGCCCAAGGTGGCTGGCGCCTTGGAGGTGGCTTTGTCCAATGGGTCGGTCATGGCGCGTTCCTCCCTTTGAGGTTGCATGTACCGTGGCGAGGGAGCTTGCTCCCGCTCGGCTGCGCAGCAGTCGTAAAAGCCTGCCTACTCCATTCTCCCGATACACAGTGTGGAATGGTTTTGGGGCTGCTTCGCAGCCCAGCGGGAGCAAGCTCCCTCGCCACAGGGACATCGTTGTTCTTTAGTAAACAAAAAGGCCTGGCGATCGCTCGTCCAGGCCCTTTGAAGTGTAGTCAGAAGACCACGGTCTTGTTGCCGTGCACCAGCACTCGGTCTTCCAGGTGATAACGCAGGCCCCGGGCCAATACCATCTTCTCTACGTCACGGCCGAAACGCACCATGTCTTCGATACTGTCGCTGTGGCTGACGCGCACCACGTCCTGCTCGATGATCGGGCCGGCATCCAGCTCCTCGGTCACGTAGTGACAAGTGGCGCCAATCAGCTTCACACCGCGCATCGACGCCTGGTGGTACGGCTTGGCCCCGACGAACGACGGCAGGAAACTGTGGTGGATGTTGATGACCTTGTGGGCGTATTCGCTGCACAAGGCCGGCGGCAGGATCTGCATGTAGCGGGCCAGTACCACCACCTCGGCGTCGTGGTGCTTGACCAGCCGCGAGACTTCGGCGAACGCCGGATGCTTGTCCTGCGGGTCGACCGGTACGTGGTAATACGGGATGCCGTGCCATTCCACCATGCTGCGCAAATCGTCATGGTTGGAAATCACACAGGCGATGTCGCAATCGAGCTCATCGCTGTGCCAGCGGTGCAACAAGTCAGCCAGGCAATGAGACTCGCGGCTGGCCATCAGCACCACGCGTTTTTTCTGCGCGGTGTCGGTGATACGCCAGTCCATCGAGAACTCTTCGGCAATGGGGGCGAACGCTTCACGAAAGGCTTCGATGCCGAAGGGCAGCGAGTCGGCACGAATCTCGTGACGCATGAAAAACCAACCGCTTTGATTGTCCGAGTGATGGCTCGCTTCGGTGATCCAGCCGTTATGGGACGCCAGAAAGTTACTGACTTTAGCAACGATGCCGACGCGGTCCGGGCAAGCAATCACCAGACGAAAAGTGCGCATTAGGGAAACTCCAGAACTTCGCAAAGGCGGCCATTCTAGCCATTGCGCGGCAAAACTGCAGTATCGATGACACGCCGAATCCTGGGCCACAGCCCCAGGCCATGATCTGCGAGGCCGGGAAGGCAGGTTATATGTGTGAACAGATGTGAAGACACTGTCGTGGCATTTAACTGCAACAGGCGTTTTTGTGGCGCAGCACTAATTAATTAAATAAAACACCGGTTAAATGTTTACTTGATGAAACTGTCTGATTACTATTGCCGCACTGTCTCCTTGTCACCCGCGTCCTACATAAGGTAGTCCACATGTCCTTGATCAATGAATACCGCGCCACAGAAGAAGCCATCAAAGAACTGCAAGCTCGCCTGAAAAACCTGTCGCAAGACGACAAACTGCAAACCGAGCTTGAATTCGAAGGCAAACTGCGCACGCTGATGGGCGAATACTCCAAGTCGCTGCGCGACATCATTGCCCTGTTGGATCCAGAAGCCAAGTCGAGCAAAGCCCCACGTGGCGCCGTCAAAACTACCGGCACCAAGCGCGCTCGCAAAGTTAAGCAATACAAAAACCCGCACAACGGCGAAGTCATCGAAACCAAAGGTGGCAACCACAAGACGCTGAAAGAGTGGAAAGCCAAGTGGGGCGGTGACGTGGTAGAAGGCTGGGCAACCCTGCTGGGCTAAGCCTCACCGCGGCGCAAGCTTCTTTGCGAACAAAAAAACGCCAGTGCTTACTGGCGTTTTTTTATGCCTGTTATCTTTTCATTTCATTGCGATTCAAGGCTTAAACGTTTGCGCAATTGCTGGCTGTAGCCTTGCCACTCCATGAGTACTTCTCGCTGCATCGGCGTAGACAGGGCCAGCCACTCTACCATCGCCTCGTCAAAACTTTGCAAGGTATTAGGCGCTCCCCACTCCGGGGCGGACAGACGTTGTTGACAGAAAATTCTCCAGCGTTCCTGCTCTTCGGGATTCAAGGTGTCTGGAAAGTTGCGTGCGCGATATCGGAACAATAGTTCCGGCAGACGCTCATCATCGAAAGGCCAGTGCGCTTGCGCCAACTGCGCCGGATCCGCCATGCGCACTTGTTCACATAAACGCCGATCGCGATCGCCCAAGAAGCCCGCGTATAACTGTTGCTCGGGATCCTCGCTGGCGGAGAAATCCTCGCGGCCATAAATAGTCTGAAGTTTATCCTGCCAAACTTTCTGTGCGTCAGTTAGCCGCAATGCCCGCTGTTGATAGCCTTCCATGTCCAGTTCCAGCCGCTGCTGGTCCTCGACGCGCAGCACCGACAACGGCGCGACCACCGGGCATTTGTTGATATGGATAAGCTTGAGCGGCACCGGCAACTCACCCTCGAGCAGTTCTTCACGGCGGGTATACAACCGCTGGCGCAGGCTTTCGGCGTCATGGTCCAACAGGCCCTGGGGGTCCAGGTGCAGGTCGCAGACAATCAGGGCGTTGCGGTTTTTCGGGTGCCAGGCCAACGGCAATACCACGCCGATGTAGTTGCGCGCCGCCGAGAAGCGACCGGAAATATGCACCATCGGCTGCAGCAGGCGGATCTGGTCCATCACCTTCTGTTTGCTGCGCAACTGGAACAGCCAGTCATAAAGCCGGGGCTGCTGCTGACGGACCAGGCGGGCCAAGGCGATGGTCGCGCGCACGTCCGACAACGCATCGTGGGCCTGGCCATGATCGATGCCATTGGCGGCGGTCAGGCGCTCAAGCTTGAGGCTGACGCGACCGTCCTCCTGCGGCCAGACAATCCCATCGGGGCGTAGCGCATAGGCGGCGCGCACCAGGTCGATCAGATCCCAGCGACTGTTGCCGCCCTGCCATTCCCGCGCATACGGGTCGAAGAAATTCCGATAGAGGCTGTAGCGGGTCATTTCATCGTCGAAGCGCAGGGTGTTGTAGCCGGCGCCACAGGTGCCCGGCGCAGCCAGTTGTCCGTGGACACGGGTCATGAAATCGGCTTCGCTCAAGCCTTTTTCGGCCAGGCAGGTCGGGGTGATGCCGGTAATCGCACAGGCAGCCGGATGCGGCAGGATGTCATCGCTGGGCCGGCAATACAGGTTCACCGGTTCATCGATTTCATTGAGTTCGAAATCGGTACGGATACCCGCCACCTGCAAGGGCCGGTCGCAACGCGGGTTGATGCCGGTGGTTTCGTAGTCGTACCAGAAGATGGAAGTCACGGGCTGTTCCTGAACTGAAGACTGGCGAAGTCTAGGCGCTTGAACCCGCCTGCGACCAGCAATGCTGTAACTTTTGAATGCCAGCACGGGCGCCACCCCCCATCCTGTGGGAGCCAGCTTGCTCACGATAGCGGTGGGTCAGCTTGCATCAATGCTGGATGTTCCGACGCCTTCGCGGGCAAGCCCGCTCCCACAATGGTTTTTCGGGTGATTGCAGGATTTGTATCCACCCTAAATCCCCTGTGGGAGCGGGCTTGCTCGCGATGGCGGTGGTTCAGTTGCATCCATGTTGAATGGGCTGCCGCTATCGCGAGCAAGCTCGCTCCCACAGTTGAACGCCGGTGCTCACGGCTGCGATGTTCAATCCCACAAGATGATGCAGACAGTGTTCGCCCTCTCAATCCTGTTGCAAACCATGAAATGCCCCACACTGTTCTATCGTTTGCCCGCGCGAAGACTGCTAGCATCTGGGCCGAGATTGAACATTCGGTCTGGCCCATCACAGGTTGCCCATGCTCGAGACACCAGCACTGCAAAGGAACGCGACGCTGCCCGCGCCCCTGGACACGCGTTATCAGGTGGAAACGCCGGAGGGCATCGACCTGCCGCTGCGCCCGGCGGGGTTGATGCCGCGTGCAATCGCCTTCGCCATCGATTTGGGCATACGCGGGTTGGTCCTGGGTGTTTTTTTCCTGGTCCTGGCGTTTTTCGGCGAGCTGGGGCTCGGCCTGGGGTCCATCCTGCTGTTTGTCGTCAGCTGGTGGTACATGGTGTTGTTCGAGGTACTTAACCAGGGGCGCTCTCCCGGCAAACAGATCATGGGGCTGCGCGTGGTGCAGGACGATGGCCGGCCCATCGGCTGGTCGGCGTCGCTGATCCGCAACCTGCTGCGTTTCGTCGACATGCTGCCCTTCGGCTACACCTTCGGGGCCATCTGTTGCCTGCAGCATCCAGCATTCAAGCGCCTGGGCGACCTCGCGGCCGGCACGCTGGTGGTGTATCGCGAACAACCGGTCAAACGCCCCGCATTGCCCATGGCCCCGCCGATACGCACGCCTTTCCCCCTGAACCTGCATGAGCAACGCGCCGTGCTGGGCTTCGCCGAACGCCAGGCAGAATTGTCCCAGGCGCGGGTCAACGAACTGGCAGCGATCCTGGCCGCACCACTGAACGTCCAGGGGCCGAACGCCACCGCCGAACTCAATGGCATCGCCCGCGGCCTGCTGGGGCCGACATGAAGCAAAGCCTGTTCGAAAGCCGCCACCAAGGAGAATGGGAGCACCTGTCCCGGCAACTCGATCAATTGGAACGCAGCCGCAACGTGCCCCAGAGCAGTGACTTCCCTGCCGCCTACCGACGGCTTTGCCATCACCTGGCATTGGCCCAGGCCCGGGGTTACAGCAGCTTGCTGGTCGACACCCTGCAACAACTGGCGCTGCGCGGTCACCAGCAACTCTACCGGGATCGCAGCCGCCCCTCGGCCAGCCTTTCGACCTTTATCCTGGTCGGTTTCCCTCGACTGGTGCGTGAGCAATGGCGCTTCGTGCTGGCCGCCAGCCTGATGTTCATGGGCAGCCTGGTGGGCATCGGGCTGTTGGTCTACCTGTTCCCGGAACTGGTCTACAGCGTGCTGGGCGCCGACGAAATCAGCCAGATCCGCAGCATGTATGACCCGGCCTCCGGGCACTTGGGGCGCTCGGTCGAACGGGCCGCCAGCGAGGACTGGGTCATGTTCGGCTATTACATCATGCACAACATCGGCATTGCCTTTCAGACGTTCGCCAGTGGCTTGATGTTTGGGCTGGGCAGCGCGTTCTTCCTGTTTTTCAATGGCCTGACCATTGGCGCGGTGGCCGGGCACCTGACCCAGATCGGCTCCGGGGGAACGTTCTGGTCGTTCGTGATCGGCCACGGCGCCTTCGAACTCACCGCCATCGCCCTGGCCGGCGCCGCAGGCCTGCAACTGGGCTGGGCGTTGATCGCCCCGGGACGCCTGACCCGGGGCGAGGCCTTGCGGCTCGCGGCGGGTAAAAGCGTGCTGATGATCGGCGGCGTAATGCTGTTCCTGCTCATTGCCGCGTTCATCGAGGCCTACTGGTCTTCCAGCGCGGTGACGCCCGCCACCAAATACACGGTGGGCGCCTTGTTGTGGCTGTTGGTGATCAGCTATCTGTCGCTTGCCGGACGGGCCCGCCATGCGCCTGAGTGATGCCACCGTCGTCATCCGTCCACGCACCACCTGGGAAGCCATGGACCTTGGCATATTGATGAGCCAGCAGCATCGACGCCTGTTGATGACCAGTTGGGCGATCATCACGCTGCCGGTGTACCTGTTGCTGACCCTGCTGCTGTGGGATTCACCGTCCCTGGTGGTGATGCTGTTCTGGTGGCTGAAACCGGCCTTTGACCGTTTGCCGCTGTACATCCTGTCCAAGGCGCTGTTTGGCGAAACCCCCACCTTGAGGCAGGCCCTGCGCCAATGGCCGGCGCTGCTCAAGCCCCAGTTGCTGGCCAGCCTGACCTGGCGCCGGCTGAGCCTGAGCCGCAGCTTCCTGCTGCCGGTGGTGCAACTCGAAGGGCTCGCCGGCGAGGCGCGGGAGCAACGCATACGGGTATTGCAACAACGCAACCGCGGCGCGGCGCAATGGTTGACCATCATCGGCATGCACCTGGAAACCGCCCTGTGGTTCGGCCTGATGGCCCTGTTCTACCTGTTCGTGCCGCAACAAGTCGAACTGCAATGGGACTGGGAAATGCTGGTGTCAGCGGCCGAGCAGGACTGGTTGTGGTTCGAACACCTGGTCAATTTCTTGTATCCGCTGCTGCTGATCTTGTGGGAGCCGGTGTACGTCGCCTGCGGCTTCAGCCTCTACCTGAACCGGCGCACCATCCTCGAGGCGTGGGACATCGAGTTGGTGTTCCGGCGCCTGCGCCAGCGCCTGAGCGGCGTGGCCCCGGCATTGTTGCTGCTGGCCCTGGTGATGCTGCCACTGGCGCCCCCGGCGTTTGCCGCTGAGGACAACAGCGGCCCCGACAGCCCGCGGTTGCTCAACCAGCCCCTCACCAGCGAAGCCTCCCGGGACGGCATCAAGGCGATCCTCGACGCCCCGCCGTTCAAGAACCCGGAGACCGTCACCCGTTATCGTTTCGGCGAAGAAACCGCCGAAACCGCCGATGAAACCGAAGCAAAACCGAGCTGGCTCAAGGCCCTGTTCAAATGGCTCGGTGGCCAACGCTTCGACATCGCCGCCGCGCTGATCCAGGTCGCGCTGTGGGCCTGCCTGGTGGGGGCGATCGTCTGGCTGGCCTGGCACTACCGGGAACGACTCAAAGCCCTGGTCAATCGCCGACCGACGCAACGCCTGCCCGTGGAACGCGCGGCGCCGGCCCATATGTTCGGCCTGGATATTCGTGAAGAAAGCCTGCCGACCGACGTCGCCGCCAGCGTCGAACAGCTGTGGGCCACACAGCCCCGTGAAGCCTTGGGCCTGCTGTACCGGGCACTGCTCAGCCGATTGCACCATGACTTCAAGATCCCCTTGAAACCGTCCGACACCGAAGGCCAGGTGCTGCAACGCATCGAACAGCTCAGGCAGGACAACCTGCTGGGCTTCAGCCAAAGCCTGACCGTGCACTGGCAGAACATTGCCTATGGGCATCGCGCGCCGCCGCCCCACCTGCAACAGGAACTGTGTGACGGCTGGCGCGGGCTGTTCGGTCCGGGAGCGTCTCGATGAACCGGCACGCGGGGTGGCTGATCGGCGCCGTGCTGGCCGCCGTGGTGTGCGTATTCGGTTTCTATCTCTACACCCAGGCCGTGCCTTATGAGGAGGTCGTCGAACACGGCCCCTCTCCGGAGGCCCAAGCCAACCCTTACCTGGCCGCCGAACTGTTCCTGCGCCAGCGGGGGATCAACGTCGAGCACGCCAACAGCCTGGAGGTGCTGCCGACCCTGGAGCCACGCCAACACAGCCTGCTGTTGTTGGGCGAGCGCACCCACATGACGCCAAGGGAAGTCGAGCAGTTGATGCACTGGACCCGGGCCGGCGGGCGCTTGCTCTTTGTGGCCGAAGCCTTGTGGGACGACAGCACCGGCAGCAGCGGCGACTTGCTGCTCGATCGCGTTCGCCTGCACCAATCTTTGAGCAAGGACCTCAAGGAGCCCGCGCCCGAACTGATCAAGGACCGTTACCCGGAACTGACCAAGCTCTATCTGGAAGATGAAGAGGCGCCGGCGTATGTCGGTTTCGACACCGACTTCCACCTCGAAGACCCGCACAACCTGGCCCAGGCCTGGGCCAATAGTGCGTTGGCGACCCACATGATGCAATTGAACCTTGGCCTGGGCTCGATCACCGTGATCACCGACGCCGAGCTGTGGAAGAACGACGCCATCGACCAGTACGACAACGCCTGGCTGCTCTGGTATTTGAGCGCCGACACGGACGTTACCCTGCTGTTCAACACCGACCACGACACCCTGCTGACCCTGTTGCTGCGCTATTTTCCCCAGGCGCTGGTGGCACTGCTGGCCTTGGTTGCCCTGTGGTTCTGGCGTTCGGCGGTGCGCCATGGCCCGTTGCAAGCA
The DNA here is from genome assembly GCF_059579345.1 of Pseudomonas sp. FSO-7. Lineage (NCBI taxonomy): Bacteria > Pseudomonadati > Pseudomonadota > Gammaproteobacteria > Pseudomonadales > Pseudomonadaceae > Pseudomonas > Pseudomonas sp. FSO-7. Next base: position 5,193,582 of record NZ_CM184193.1, read on the forward strand.
CCGGCCTCCCAGGCGCGGCGCCAGTTGGAAGAACACGTCCAGGCCAGCGCCGGCTTCCACCTGCGCCACAACGGCCAACAGCACCTGTTGCACGCCTTGCAACAAGACGTGCTGCGGCGGGCACGCCATCTTCACCCAGGCTTCGAACAACTGGCCGTCGCCGAACAATGGCAGGTACTCGCCCGCCTGACCCGGCAACCCACGCGGGCCATCAGCCAGGCCTTGAGCCCACGGCCGAAACAGCGGATGTCCAGCGCCGAGTTCTGCCGCCAGGTCGCCCATTTGCAAACCCTCAGGAATGCCCTATAAATTTTCCGCAAAAAAAATCCGCAAATTTACTGGAAATCATCTATCTTACGGCATCGATAAAGCTAGAAATTACGGGCTTTACAGACCATTTCATTTTCCGCATAAATTTCCGCAGGAATTACCCAAAAAAAGTCGTTTGCGCTCGCCGGAAGCAAATAATGATCACTTCAAAAACGTACCTCGACCCCGTACTGCCAGAAAATCTGCCCGACTCGATCATTCAGGCCGCGGATCAGTTGCCGCGCAAGGCAGCCTTTCTGGCCGGACGGCTGGCCGATGAAACATCCAGGCAACTGGCGGGCCTGCTACGCATCACTAATACCTACTACTCGAATCTGATCGAAGGGCATCGAACCGAGATCGCCGACCTCCAGATTGCTCGCACGACCCCCAAACGGGAAAGAAAAGAGCTCAAAGAGCTTGCCGTGCAACACATGACGCAGCAGGAGGTGATGGAGCGGCTGTTTCGCATGCGGTCAGCGGACAATTTCTCTGCCATGTTCGATCCCAAGTTGATCGCGGCCATCCATCGTCGACTGTTCAAGGATGCTTCCACGCAGGAACTGACCCTGGGCGATGGTCGCATGATGGAGCCCGGCAGGCTGCGGGCCGAAGAGAATGAACAGGTCCAGGGTGGCGCGCATATCGCCCCAGCGGCTGCCGCTGTTTTGCCCATGCTTGAACATCTGCAGCTGCATTACGGGCGAATCAAGGATCCGCGGCGGCAATTGATCGCTGCCCTGGCAGGTCATCACCGAGTGGCGCTTGTCCACCCCTTCCTCGACGGCAATGGTCGAGTGATTCGGATGCTCACCCACCTGCAACTGGTTCACCTCGGGCTAAAGCCTTTCCTCTGGTCACTGTCTCGTGGCCTGGCTCGCAGGCAAGATGAGTACTATCGCTTCCTGGCCTTGGCTGATCGTCCTCGTGAAGGTGACTATGACGGGCGCGGCCAACTTTCACAGCGTCACTATTTCAACTTCATCGAGTTCATGCTCGATGTTTGCCACGATCAGATTGAGTACATGACGACCTCGCTAAACCCGGCCAAGCTGCGCGAGCAGGTTCTTCATGTGTTTTCAACCGATCCCGACCTTCGCCGTGCCGGCATCAGGCCCACCAGCGCGGCTGCCGTGCTGGCGCTTCTCACCCAAGGTGCGATGCCGCGTGCTGAGTTCAAGGTGTTCACAGGTTTGAAGGATCGGCTTGCTACGGAAGAACTGAGCCGCATGATCGAAGCGGGGATCGTGGTCAGCAGTACCCCTAGATCCCGTACAGTGGAAGCGGGTTTGCCCGCACGCTTCGCCGGGCTGATCTTTCCCAACCTGCATTTCCAAATGGGCTAAGGTGTGCCGGCGACTCAGTTGTCACTGCCCGGCACTGAAGGATGAAAGAGTTAGATCACGCGTAATAGGATTTAACCGTTAGGAGAACGCAAGAATTGACGACTGAACAGAACGAACCTACCGACGGCCAGGCCCACGCCGCCCAACAGCGCCAGCGCGCCATTCAGTTGGCCCAGGCGATCCGCAGCGAGCTGCGCAAGGCGGTGGTCGGCCAGGCCAGCGTGATCGACGATGTGCTCACGGCGCTGATCGCCGGCGGCCACGTGCTGCTCGAAGGCGTTCCCGGGCTGGGCAAGACCTTGCTGGTGCGCGCCTTGGCTCGCTGTTTCAACGGCGAGTTCGCGCGCATTCAGTTCACCCCCGACCTGATGCCCAGCGACGTCACCGGGCACGCGGTGTATGACTTGCAGACCGAGCAGTTCAAGCTGCGCAAGGGCCCGGTGTTCACCAACCTGCTGCTGGCCGACGAGATCAACCGCGCACCGGCCAAGACCCAGGCCGCGCTGCTCGAAGCCATGCAGGAACGCCAGGTCACCCTCGAAGGCCGTGCCCTGCCCATCAGCCAGCCGTTCATGGTGCTCGCCACCCAGAACCCCATCGAACAGGAAGGCACCTACCCGCTGCCGGAAGCCGAGCTCGACCGCTTCATGCTCAAGGTGCGCATGGACTACCCGGATGCCGACCAGGAGCTGGACATGGTGCGCCAGGTCAGCCGCTCGACCCGCGCCGACATGCTCGACGTGCAACCGCTGCGCATGGTGCTGCAGGCCAAGGACGTGCAAGCGTTGCAACGCATCGCCAGCGACCTGCCGATGGACGACCAGGTGCTCGACTACGCCGTGCGCCTGGCTCGCACCACCCGCAGTTGGCCGGGCTTGACCCTCGGCGCCGGGCCTCGCGCATCAATTGCGCTGGTCCGTTGCGCCCGGGCGCGGGCGTTGTTGCGCGGCGGCGAGTTCGTGGTGCCGGACGACATCAAGGGCTGCGCCCTGGCCGTGCTGCGCCACCGCGTACGGCTGGCGCCGGAACTGGACATCGAAGGGCTGTCGGTGGACCAGGTGCTGGGGCAACTGCTCGATCAAGTGCCGGCGCCGCGGTTGTGATGATCCGCCCTGTGCCAAAAACACCTTTTGTGCCCAGAGCAATTCTTCTGGCAAGAGCGCTTTTTGTGGCGAGGGAACTTGCTCCCGCTGGGCTGCGCAGCAGCCCCCAGGTTCTATCTGACACACCGCCAGGGGACGCTGCGCGTCCAGCGGGAGCAAGCTCCCTCGCCACGGGAAACCTCACTGCAGCAAATTCCTTCGCCAAGGCCGACGTCCGCTCCCAGGAAATGCCCCCATGAAACCCTCACGCCTGCTGCTGACCTGGCTCATCCTGTTGCTGGCCGTGAGTATCGTGCTCGGCGCACTGCGGGCGCTGGGCATCGCGGTGCCCTCGACGTTGCTGTCGATCAACTGGGGGTTGCTGCTGGCCGTGCTGGCCCTGGCGCTGCTCGACGCGGTGCGCGTCCGGCGCCTGCCCACGCCCCGGGTGCAACGGCAAATGCCCGGCAGCCTGGCTTTGGGCCGTTGGGGTGACGTCCGGTTGGACATCAGCCATGACTTTATCCAGCCGCTGCACGTGCAGCTTTTCGACCACGTACCCGATGGCCTGGACTTCGAAAACCTGCCGCTGTCGGTCGAGCTGCAACCCGGCCAGCGCAGCCAGGTCGGCTACCGCCTGCGCCCGCTCAAGCGCGGTCACTTCACTTTCACCCAGTGTGAAACCAACCTGCCGAGCCCGCTGGGCCTGTGGACCGACAAACGCCTGCTGGACGCTGTCGACCACACCCGCGTCTACCCGGACTTCGCCAGGCTCTACGACGGTCAACTGCTGGCGGTGGACAACTGGCTCAGCCAACTCGGCATCCGTCAGCGCCAACGCCGCGGCCAGGGGCAGGAGTTCCACCAACTGCGGGAGTTTCGCGAGGGCGACAGCCTGCGCCAGATCGACTGGAAGGCAACGGCCCGCCATCGCACGCCGATTGCCCGGGAATACGAAGATGAGCGCGACCAGCAGATCATCTTCATGCTCGACTGCGGCCGGCGCATGCGCAGCCAGGACGGCGAACTGGCGCATTTCGACCACGCCCTCAACGCCTGCCTGCTGCTCAGCTACACCGCCCTGCGCCAGGGCGATGCCGTGGGCCTGAGCACCTTCGCCAGCGATCAACGTCGCTACCTCGCCCCGGTCAAAGGCACCGGCCAGCTCAACGTGTTGCTCAACACCGTGTACGACCTCGACAGCAGTCAGCACCCCGCCGACTACCAGGCCGCCGTCAGCCAAGTGCTGGCCCGGCAGAAACGCCGGGCCCTGGTCGTGCTGGTGACCAACCTGCGGGACGAGGACGATGAAGAACTGCTGACCGCCGTCAAACGCCTGGGCCAACGGCATCGAGTGCTGGTGGCGAGCCTGCGGGAAGAGGCGCTCGACCGGCTGCGGCAAACGCCGGTGCAGACCCTGCCCGAGGCGTTGGCCTATTGCGGGACGGTGGACTATTTGAATGCACGGGCGACGCTGCATGAGCGATTGAGCGCCCATGGGATGGCGGTACTGCAAGCCCGGCCCGGGGAGTTGGGGGCCGAGCTGGTGACGTTGTACCTGGGGTGGAAGAAGGCCGGGAATTTGTAGAGAATCGCACCTCACCGTTAAACATCCACCCTGGACGGCAACGTCAGTTTCGGCAGCTCGGGGCTAAGCAATTCCAAAACAAAACTGCCATGAGCACCGGGTTGGGTCACGATGGTCCAGCGCATGGGGGCTGCCGTCACCGGTCGCCGCACATAAAATGCAGGATCAAAGACCAACCCAAGGGATACACCAGGGTTCCCCTCAAGATGAACCTCAGTCTCGTTAATCAAACTGCTGTCTTTTTTGACTCTCAGCTCCAGAATATTGGTGGTACCAGCGGATAAGTAAATCACCCTGATGTAGCCACTTTCATCAAAGATTGGGAGCTCATTCAGCCAAAGGGTAAATTCCTGCACCCAGCTATCCTCGGTCCCCAACACCTTCGCCTCCAACCGATCCGAATCCCACCCAAATTCTCCGCGCACGGATGCACTCAACGTGTAGCGTCCTATCCTCGACGGCAACTCAAAGGTAATCGACGCCTTGCCCTGCGCATCGCAAACCGACGGCGCCAGCACCACGCCTTTGAAAAACCAATGCACCTTCACCCCTGCAACCGGCTCGCCGGTGGCCGCGCTGACCACCGTTGCCTCGGCGCTGATTTCGTCTCCCGGTACCCCCTCAAGGTCAGCGCTGGTCAGGCTTTCAATCACACAAGCCTCATGCACGAGGTAATCAAACTCCACGACCTCGATGCCGCCAACGGCGCGGGCCCTCACCGTGCCCGGCCCGGCAACCGTCGCGATGAAACTGAAGCGTGCGATGCCATAAAAATTGGTGGTCGTCGTCACAGGCTCCATGGCTTCGTCAGTGCTCGTCCAGGACACCGGAACATTGCGCGCTGGCTGGCCGGTCACCGCATTGATCAAGGTGACGTCAAATAACAACACTTCACCCCAGTCAACAACCTGACGCTCCTCGTTCGTCGTCGCCACGACATCCACCGGCACATGGCTGCCCAGGGAAAACGCATTCAGCGGTGAGCGCGCCAACAGCCGCGAGGCCGACAGCTGCAAATAAAACCCGGCGTCGGTCCGGTCCTCGGCCAAAAGGCTGACCGGCAGACCGGCAGCGGTCAACGTCCGTGGCTTGCCTAACCCGAACGGCTCGAACTGCAACCCGGTGTCCAATTCGTGCGCGCCGCTGAACCCCAGTGTCAGCTCCTGATCGAGCAACGGGCTGTCCTCCACAACAGATAGCGTCAGGTCCAGCCGGTCCGCCCGACGCGGGAAGAAGGTTTGTTCGCCCCAACGCCGTGGGTCCCCCAAACGAGTTTGGACGTTGAGGTCGAGCCAGGGATCGTCCTGATGCGCAAACACATCGAAGCCCTGCTCGACCTCGGTCCCATCGTAGGGATTGCTGACCAATGCCTGGACCTGGTGGTTTCCCGCTGCCGTCGGCTGGTAGGCGCACTGGGCGATGCCGTCCGCCCCGCTTTGGGAGGTTTGGCCATCGTCCCAGGCCACGTTCACGTCGTTGGCCGGCTGCTTCGTGAACGCCGACACATAGCGCAGGGCCAGCCGGGCGCTTTCGCCTTTGCTCAGCACCGGGTCGGTCGCCACCTCGAAGGCAGTTCCGACCACCACTTTGTTGTGGGCCAGTTTCAGTGCGAACGTCGATGGCTGGGTAAACGCCTCGACGCCCAGCACTCGGGCGGCCCAACTGCGCTGTGCGGACTGGCTCGCGCCGCTGAAGTCACAGCGGTAGCGAACCCCGCCGGCGGTCATGGGCGCTGGCTCGGTCAAAGGTGGGGTCATCTGCCACCCCGCCGGCAGGTCCGGTGCCACGGTGGTCTCGAACAACAACCCATGCAAGCCACCCGGGTCTCCCTCCGGCAGGAGCGTCAGGTCGTGGGCCGCGCCGATGCACGGGTACAAATCAGCCTCGGCGCCCCAGTTTTTTGGCGTCTGGTCGAACACCAGCGAGAGCTCCGTGGACAAGTCCTGGGGCAGCGCCCGAAACGCCAGGTCGAGGGGCTCCAGGCCCGTCGAAACCACCTGTAGATCGAAAACCCCACCCGTGTCGGCCACCGATGCCTGGACCGGCCAATCCAGCCCGGCGGGGGTGATGGTGACCGGGGTGTCCATGTTGGCGATCACAATGGAGCGTGCGCTGGCCGGGTCCTGCCAACGCAGGAACACCTCTTTGCCGATCAAGGGGCTGCCGGCCGCCACCGCCAGATGAAAGACCGAGTTCTGGCCCATGAGGCACACCGCGCCCGCCCCGACCCGATCGATGGCGACGCCATCGAGGGTGAAGCTGGCGGTGTTCCAGGCACTGGTCGCCAGGGTCTGGATGGCGAATGCGTGCCCCAGCTCCTGCCCGCCTTCACGGGGATTGACCCGCGCCGCGAGGGTGTAGTCGCCGTGGGCGGTCGGCCGGTCGATCACACTGGCCCAGCCATGTGTGCCGGTCCAGGTTCTCTGCAGCCCTTGGGAGGTGTCCCACTCCACCGGCACCCCGGCAATCGGCTGGTCGCCCAGGCTCGTCACTCGCAGCATGCACCAGACATAGTCATGCTCATCCACCACCGGCACCCGATTGGCCTCACGCACGTCACCGATCTTGAGGCTGTGGCGGGCCAGCGACATGGCGTTGCTGACCGTGGGGCGCTGCAGCGCGGCGCAGCCCAAGCGCAACCCGAATTCATCAATGCCGTTGCTGTCGTCGCAAACCAGCCGCCAGGTTAATGCGTCACCGGTGACCGGCACCGGCGTCAACAAGGCCGGCTGGACCGTCACCCCCAATTCTTCAGGGGCCTTGCCTTCCCATTCCAACCAGACATCGAGGTTGCGCAGGGGGCTGTCGGCGTCAAACAGGACCTCCACCGGGTACGTCGCGCCACGATCGGGAAACCCGGTTTGTTCCCCCCAGAGGGCAGCGTCCATGTTGGGGAACTTGATGCGCACGGCCTTCAACGGATCGGTGGCGTGGGCCTTCACACTGAACGTGTGAAGCGCGCTGCCCTGGGCATAAAAGAGACTCTCGACGCTGGCCTTGACCGCCAGCGTACCCTCGGTGGCCGGTGCGAAGTCGAACCAGGCTTCGCCGCCCTCATCGGTCTCGCTGACCGCAAGCACGTCCTCGCCCAGCATCCAGCTCACCTCGTGGCCATGCATCGGCAGGTCCAGGTAATAGGATTTCACCCGCACCCTCATCCGGACCGTCTGCTCGTACTCGATCACCGGTTGGTAAGCCGGGTCCTGGAGGCTTTCGACGACCAGCCGATGATGCCCCAGCGAGACCGCGATCGGGTAAGTGTCGGCGTGGTACTTGCTGTAGATGGACAGATCGAACAACTGGGTGTCGTTGCCCACCGGTCGCGGGCAATCCACCTGCCAGGTGTCTTCGATCCGTTGGTTCTCACCCCAGTCGGGCGAAATGAGCACGGCCTCCAGCGGGTTGTCCTGGTTCCACAGCAACGCCTCGGTGCCGGCCCAGGGGCTACCCGCGGCCGGTTGAAAGGACAACTGATGGCGCTGGGCGCCGGTCGCGCCGTGACACAGGTAAAGCGTGGGCTGGTCGGCCGGGGTAAAGGCCTGGCCGTCGTTGACGAACCGCGCCAGGACCAGCGGGTCGAGTTCAAGGTGAAAATCGATCAGGGCAACGATAACGTCCTTGGTGGATGTCGCCACGTTGGAGCTCATGATGACGAACTCAAAGAGATCGTCCTCCTCAACGTCGAAGTCGATCGACTCCGTGACGAGCGTCAGGGTCAGCTCCCTGATTTCCGAATCCGCCGCAGCGTTGCCGCGTGGCGGCAGGGCGATTTCCAGGCTGTCGTCGGTTCCACGCCGACGCAGGCTGAACGTGCCGGGACCATCGCTGCGGTTGTCGTACAAAAAACTCAAGCGGTAACGCGCGCCCGTCGATTGCGGCGCGGGGGCCGGCACTTGTTGGGACATCCCCTTGCCGCTGTAAAGGGACAGGTAATCGATGGTGCCCCCCTGCCACGGGCCGCGCTTGAGAGCTCTGCCGCCTGCCCCTCCCACATACTGCCAGTGGTCCCAGTTAACGAAATGTCCGTTGGGAAGGATGTTGGTCCGGGTGTTGACAGGCTCCCTGTTCATTTTTTTCATTTTTCCACCCCACGTGCGTTCGGTTCAGATTGGTTGAAAAAGGATTGGACCTCTCTGGAGAACGCCGGGCTGCCTACCTTGGCGGTGTATCGGATCTTGAGGATGATGTCGGTCAAGGCCAGCAGTTGCTGTTTCTGGCGAGGTTTCAGATGCCAGGGAAAGGCCAACGTCCAGAGGGACACGGCGCCGGTATTTTCAAACGGGTTGCGCAAACCCTCGTCGGGTTTCAACGCGACCGTGCCGAAATCCTCCACCCCAACGGAAATGGCGATGTGCTCGCCGCTGCTGATATTCACCAGTACATCCGGTGGAGCTGACGTCGGGTTATCGCTATAGAGATATTCCAACGACTGGAGCGAATCCTTGATGGCGGTGACGCTGCGGATCTGCGTCAGCGTTGCACAGAGGTTTTCGAAGGGGCCGAGCAGCGTCGGTAGCGTCACGTCCACGGCGCTGATCTGCCGGCAGTAATGGTTGTGATAGTCACGGTCGAACAAGCGCTGGGACAGCTCGAACTCCAACTCGCCGGAGTCTTGCAAGCTCTTCAACGCCTCTTCCCAGTCCATCTGGCCGGCCACGCCACTGTTTTCATTGAACAACTGGCGCAACGACACGGTCTTGACCATTTCCGGACGCCGCTCATAACGCAGCAGATAATCGGCCTCCATGCGCAACAGGTCGAGCCGCAGGGCATCCCCGGCCGTCAGGCCGTAGTAGTTGTCCAGCCAGGCATTGGTGCGTATGTGGTTGAGATCGAACTCGGCGCTCTCCACCTGCAAGGCGCGCTGGGCACTGAGGCACAAACTGACGACTTGATCGTAAGCCTGATAATGCAAGGTCTTGCATTGCCCCACGTACCAGCGGTACAGCTCGACGCGCGTGGCGCGGGTGAGCAGAAAATCGTAGAGCGCCTGGGTCTGGGCATTCATTCTGACGATCTGTTTCAAGCCCGCCTCGGCAGCAGCAACCGCACGGGTCTGGGCGTTGATGCTGTCATCGATCATCACCAGCTCCGCCTCGGCCTGGTCCCGTGCCAGCCCCCAGTCTTCACGCCGCCGACGGTAGCTTTCGGACGTGGCATCTTTTTCGGCATTGCCGCGAACAACCTCTGCCGCGATCTGAAAACCGAAGCCAACGGCGCGCGGAATGTTGCCCACCTGGTGCCCGCCGTTGGCCAGGCCGAATACGTTGGGGAGGGTGTCGATGGCAGCACCGGCCATCTCGAACCCGGTGCTGAGTGACGACAGCATTTGCGCGACGTCCAGGTCCGCCATGACCTTGTATTCGGCACCGGAAATGTTCTCCATGTGCAGTTTTGCGTAGTGCAAACGGCGCTGTTCGGTGATTGCCCGGCTGCTGTTGAGCGCCGCCAGGCTTTCCTTCGCCTGGGCGAGATTTTCCTCCTGCATGGCCTTGGTGAAGGCGCCCAACTCGGTCAAGTGACGCTGCTGCAACAGCTCCTGCTCGCCGCGGTCCTGTTGCTCCAGCAGGCGGATCACCTGATTGCCGCACTCTTGCAGATATTGCGTGGCCCGCAGTGCGGCATCGAACAGCACACGCCAGCGAAACGCGGCAATGCGCAAAGGCCCGCCCATGGGCCGAACCGGGCCGGCGCCACCGGCCGCCAGGTTATTGAGCAGATCGGCCGGGTTGATCGTGCTGAACAATTCGACGGACATGGGTTTGCCATCGATGGTCAGGTTATGGCGCAGGTTGTACAGGCGTTGGGCCGGCAACTCATAGAGCTGCAACACCCGCAGACTCACCGGCAAGCGGAAAGGCTCGGTACCGATGACGCCGGGGTCTTCAAAAAACCGGGTCTTGACCGGCAGCCATCCCGAGTCCAATTGCAGCGCTCTTTCGAACGCCTTGAGTGCCGCACCTTCCTCCAGCTTCGTAACCAGGTCTCCCAGCTTGGTCGGCGTCCATTGGCTCAGGGCCTGAGTGTCCGGTGATACGCCCATCAGGTTTTTGGCGCGCAGGTATTGCAGCTTGGCCGCCGCCAGGCTGTCGCGGGTCAACTGGCGGTACAGCCAGTCGCCCCATGCCAGAAGGTTGGCCACATAGTCGAGGTAAATCAGCATTTGGTAATGCCGGGGCGTCGAGTAGGCGATCGCATCCGGATCGGTGGGGTTATCGGCTTCACACCCTACCCCGCCGTCATCAGTGCTGTTCACGTTCAAGGGCCGGCAGCGCCAGTACGGGGGCTTGGGAGCCGCCAGGCGGTTTGCCGGGTCGGCGGGGGCCTGGGGGTCGAAGATAAAGTGCAGCCATTGTTGGGCTTCGACGAAACGGTCTTCGTCCTTGAGGCGCGTCGCCACCAGGTGGGGCAAATGGAAAAACAGCTCCCAGAAAAACAGCCCGTTGGCCCCGTCGAACGGCCCGTTGGGCTCATCGGTATTGTCAGGCAGCTTCGGCTCATCGGGAAACTGGGTGTCCCAGTCGAGCACGGCGTCGATCGAAACGTTGGCGCGTGTCACCAGTTCAGCGCCGATCAGCGTGTTCAGGCGCACGTAACTGAGCTTCGTCAACCCAGGGTCGTTGAGTTGCAGAAACTGGGCCCCGCGCGGGTTGGTTTTGTGCAGTTTTGGCAGCGTGACCTCGGGAGGAAGGCCCTTGAGTGTCAGCACGAAGGTTTTTGTGCCCAGGCCGTCACCTGTGAGGGTAAACGTTGCGGTCATACCGGCGAAATTGGGGCGGAAATAGTTATTCCATGAAGAGGACCAACCACCATTGTCGGAATAATCCGTTTTGAAGAATTCTGTGTCACTGCCTGAAGGATCGGACAGAGTCAAAATGAACTCCTTTTGCGCTCCCGCCATGCCAGGCACCAGTTGAGCGCAGTGCGCTTGCACAGACAGCATCTGACTGCCTTGGTTCTGCCTTATCACTGCCTTGAGGGCGAATTTGTCCACCAGAGGGCTCGCCCCCGACGAGACCGTTTCGGTCATGCTGGAAAAGTCCGACGGGGCAATCCGTTGCTGCAAGGTTAAAGGATCGCTGAAGCGGACCATCGCCAGGTGATCCATGATCGGTTTTTCATCGTCCACCTTGCGAAACAGCGCATCGCGGGTTTCGTAGATGTCCACCGGATTGGCTCGGGTCGAGAAGTCGATCGCATTGGTCAAGTGCACCGCCAACCGCCCCTTGGGATAGAGCGGGTCGACGTCGTCGCGCAGCATCACCGCCACCAGCCGGCATTTGTCACCCACGTCGTAGTCCAACTGTGTCAGGTTCAAGCGTACCGGCGGCGACCACTGCCCGCTCAGCGTGATAAAGGCCACCTTCAACTCGATCTCGTAGGGCTTTTGCATCACGCCCTCGCCATCGAAAAACGCCTCGCGCCATTCGGCCCAGACCAGGCACAAGCGCCCGCCCCAAAAGACCAGGCGGCTATCGAGCACGCGCACATCGGCGGGAATATCGACGGGTTTCCACTCGCTCCAGGCGGCCGGGTTGATGGCCACGCTGTCCGCATTCACCTGCACATCAGCCTTGCGCCAGAAATAGCGATAAGGCGCAATCCGCTCCTTGCCGATCAGGTAGTAATCGGCGTTGCGGGCATGGGGCCCGTCGGTATCGACATAGCCGGTGAGCACCTCCAGGTTGCACACTTCTTCAAAGCCCCGCAGGTATTGCTGGATGCCCTGTTGCACCGAATCGGTGGTCAGCCGGGTCTGGTTGAGGTTGTTTTCAAGGTCTTTGAACAGGCTGGTCTTGCGGATGCGCGCATACGGGGTGATGTAGTCTTCGGGCATGCACTTGAGCAATTGGCTGGCGGCCCACAACGGGTACTGACTGGCAATGTCCCAATCCTTCAAGTCCTTGGGGTCGAACTCCCGGTCGGTGTAGCCCGGCTCGAGTTTCTGGTAGACCGCGTGGATGTATTGCTGGAAACAACTGACGGCCTCGGCGACCCAGGAAGTCTTGACCTGATGGTTATCCTGGGGATCGGTGCGCAGCCACTCCAACAGATCGTCGGCGGTTTTGATCAGCGGAAAACCCTTGTTCTGCTCCCGGTCTTCGATTTCCTTGATCCCCAGCGCACACTCGACCAATGCGTCGCGGCGCAGGGCGGTCACCCGGGTGATGTCTTGCGTGGCCATAATCGTCTCCTGTTTGCTGGGCTGCGGCGCCTGCGGCTGACCACCGCGGGGATCGATCAAAGGTCGTCGTCTTCCAGGGTGAGCACGAAGCTGATCGGTGGGAACAGCATCTTGAGATCGTCTCTAGAGACGCTCGGCCCACTGATGGTCACGGCTTCCAGGCTGGTGAACGTCACCTCCGTCACCCCCTCGGCATTGGTCAAGGTCGGGACAGGATGAGTGAACACAGGGTTGAGCTCCCAACTCACCAGCTCGTGGGCAACCGGGTTTTCATACTGATCGAGCAAGCGCGCCCGCAAGGTGATGTCGATGCCGACTTTTTCCCGAGTGACAGAGATCTCCTCGTCCAGCATATAAAACTCATACGACCCAGGGTCATTGCCCAGGGTGATGGTCGCCGCAGGCTGTGGCTCGCGGGCATCCAGGCGATAACTGATCACATCGCGCCCCATCACGGTCCCGGCCCGCACGGTGGCCGTGGCGATACCGTCCGCCCCGGTGGTCGAAAACGCCGGTTCAACCGTGCACAGCGTCGAATTCCAATAAACATTGACGTTTGCCTGGAGCTCCCCAGCGCGGGTCACCGTGACGGTCAACTCTGCCGTCTCAGCGCTGTTGGCGATCAGTTCATGAGTACTGATACTGCTCTCGACCTCGACCCGATCCACCGTGGCGTGAATGCCGTACAGCGGTGACGTGCGGCCTGGTTCCGACAGGAGGACGGCGACCTGATGGGCGACCTCTTCGTATTGCTGAAAGCTTGCGTCCGGGTCGAGTTTGCCGATCTTCAGCGTGGTCGGCGCATCCAGTTTGCTCAGCAGTACAAACCCGCGCAGACGCGTGAACAGATCAAGATGTTCCAGCGTGCGGATGTAGCCTTTCGCGGGATTGACACGGTCGGCGCACGCCCGCACCTCTTCGACACTCCAGTCAAAAAGTTCGGCGAGCAGCCTGGCGGCCTGCTCTTGCACCAGGCGCAGTCCGTCGCCCGACAAATTGCCGGGCAGTTCGTTGACCCGTTGCAAATAACCGAGTAGCTGCGACTCGGGTTTCTGGCTGAGCGCGACGGCACGGTTATAGACCGTCAGGTAATACAAGGCGCTTGGGGTAAACGGCCCTGTGCCGGGGACGCCCCCCACACCATCGCCGATGCTCAGGTAAAGGCTGAGAAACTCCACGCTCAAGTTGAACGCTTTCACCACTTCACTGCGGCGGGTAAAACCCGCCAGCATGCCCAGGAAGGGGTCACCCGGCGTCTCGTCGCGGGGGCTGTCCCCTGAATCCTGGACCGATGTGCGTCCCAGCGCCTGTAACAGCACGTCATGCACCGTGCCCCCCGACCAGGCCAGCACCGGCAATGCCAAGACCGGTGTCAACCGGCCATACACGGCCAGCCTCTCCTGAACCACCCCACGTTGACTGGCGCGACTGCTCAGCAGTACCGCCATGATTCTTTCGACGGTTTGTGGGTCCTGTCGGCCCATCACCTGACGTACCACCCGATCGACCACCTCCCGGGCATAGAACTCGTAGGGTGGGTCGGCGGACTCGAGCCGATGAATCACCAACCCGTCCTGATCCACCAGTTCCAAGAGTTGGTTCGTCCATAGCCGGCCATTGGTCAATTCCGGCGCACCGGCCATGCGCAGCCCGGCTTCGGTAAACAACGACGGCGCAAGCCTGGTGCGAATCTGCTCGAAAAGTTCAAGCTGTGCTTCCAAGGGCTGGGCTGGCGCGGCGATGGGCTTGACGTGTTCGACCGTCCAGGCCACGTCCAGGCCACTGTCGGCGCACCAGCGGACCCAGCCCTCCAGGCGCTGGATTTGCGACAAGGCATCGGGCATCTGTGCCCTCTCCCCGTGGATACGCGGCTGACCGGCCAGCACCGCGCCCCAGGTCCCGGGGCTCAACAGGTTGAGAATTTCTACCGCCACGTTCGGCGCCACACCCAACCTCTGGGGCAGCCTGGCCATGCGGTAGAAGCTGGAGAGCACCGGCAGGCTACGCAAGAGCCTCCCGTGGGCCTCGGCGATCAGCGGCGCCAGGCTGAAATAGGTCGCCAGGTCGATGTTCAGGCCACTGCAAATATGCACGACCGTGAGGGCGTCGGCCTCAGTCACCGGCACCAGCGCAAACTCGCTGCCATCCAGCTTCAAAGGCGGGATCGCCAGCGTGTCCTTGTTGAACACGCGGTCGAACTGCGAGGCCTCGGTGCCACGACCGTAAATCGACACACTGCCCATGAACGCAGCAAATTCTTCGGCCGTGCATTGGTAGTCTTCCCGCAGCATTTCAAACAACCCCAGCGCCCGCAGGGTGTTTTCGCTCATCCAATAGTCGGGCGGGTCGTCCGTGGCATTGGCCATGCCCAACTCGGCCTCGATGATCGCCACCAATAACGCGTCGGTTTCATGGCTGGCCATCCGCATGGCATTGTCCAGGCGGACTTTGCGGTTGAGGCGGTCAATTCTGTCGTACCGGGGGTTCTCTACATCGTCCTCGTCGACAATCCCGAAAATCTTGTTGGTGAAGTCGCTGCCACCGTATTCGATGCTCATCAACGGTGGTTCGGCCAGGCCATTGTTGACGAACACCGAGCCTGCATGCCCAGGCGTGATCTCCTCGTCAATGAGCGACACATGCGGGGACACGGTGGGGGCGAACAGCTCGACCGAGAGCAGGGCCTCGAGGCCGGGTTGCGTCAGCTTGGTCCGCTGGTTGAAGAAGAAGGTCTGATTGAGGTCGGCCGCTTCGATATCACTCAGCAGCCCGAAATACTTCTTGAAATAAGCGTCTTGATCGCCATCGGGAAAATGCGGAGCATCGGTCATGATCGCCCGCTGGCTTGGGCTGAGTCGGGTGGCCTGGGTGAGCGCGTCATCGGCCGTCTCGCCCCAAGGCAGGTCCCGCAGGAAATAGGGGTACTTGGGGTCGCACAGCTTAACGATGCCGCCCACGGAAGTGCCAAGATCCCGGGTCAACTCATCCATCGTGACCCAGGGGTGGTGGTAGGGCAGCCCATTGGGGTAGCTGCGTTCGTTGAGTATCACGTCGAGGTTTTGCATTGGCCCAAGGGAATCCTTGATCGATGTCTCCAGCACCTTGCTGACCACTTCCACCGAGGACACCACGCCGTACGTGGTCACCGGATCAATGTCCAACTCATCCAGGTCCACCCGCCGGAGCTTGAGCAGGAAAGCATCCGCCTCTTCAGAAGGCCTGAGGCGTTGTTCCGACCAGCGCTTGAGCCACACCGCATAAGCCACGGGCGAATGAATGGCCTCGATCGCGTCAATCGGACACCTACCGCTAAAATTAGGCCGGAACAGGTCGCCGTAGGTTGGCCCGGTGACCAACGCCAACATCCCTTGGCGCAGGTGTGCGGGGAGCGGCTCAGGATGGGTCAGTTGGTCTTCGATGTAGAGGCGCAGCACCCAAGTCGCCAAGCCGTTAAGGCGTAGCGCGAGGGCCCGGGCGTCGTCAAGCGCCAGGCCATACTCATCCACTAACCCGGCGACCCCTTTGCGCGCCAGCGCACACACCGAACCGCCGTCTTCAAAATATTGCACCAGGCTGGGAAACTCATCGGACGGCTGCCCCTTCAGGACCTGCGCACAAAAATGGCTGGCGATTCGAGCCGGAGAGTCCTTCATCGTAGCGCTCCGCTGGGGATAAGGAATCGGGCCACCTGCACCAAAGGCAGCGGCCTGCACACCTGATATTTGAAGGTAAAAGCGGGGCTGCGCCTACTGTCAGACTTGACAGTAGGCGCAAGTTTTTTCCAAGGATTTTGCTCGATCGGTTCCACTTCAAAACGCGGGTAGTCACCCCCGATTTCCTGTGGGAGCGGGCTTGCTCGCGAAGGCGCCGGGACAGTCACCTCGCCATCCGCTGACCCTCCGCTATCGCGAGCAGGCTCGCTCCCACACCGAATCTCGGGCGAACACAAATCCGGCTGCCACCCCGACTCCCTGTGGGAGCGAGCTTGCTCGCGATGACGGCGCCACAGTCAACATCTCCACAACTGAACCACCGCTATCGCGAGCAGGCTCGCTCCCACAGGGGGTCTCGGGGTGAATGCCCATCCGCCTACCGACCCCGGTTGTCCTCAACCCGGGCCACTTCAAAACGCAGGCTGTCGGCCCAATCCGAATCGTCTTGCCGCGCTTTCAGCCAGTGGGCGCCCGGCAGCAACGGAGCATCCGGCGAAGCCGTCCAGGTGCCACCCGTTACCAAATCGTCCTGGGAAACCACCTGCCGGCTATCGAACCAGTACGACAATTCAATGCGCTTGCCCGTCTC
This sequence comes from Pseudomonas sp. FSO-7, assembly GCF_059579345.1. Classification (NCBI taxonomy): domain Bacteria; kingdom Pseudomonadati; phylum Pseudomonadota; class Gammaproteobacteria; order Pseudomonadales; family Pseudomonadaceae; genus Pseudomonas; species Pseudomonas sp. FSO-7. The sequence goes on from NZ_CM184193.1 coordinate 5,210,394, forward strand.
GCCAGTGCCTTCGAAAAGCGCCGTGCCCGCGAACCAATGCCCGGCTTCGGGCGCGGTGAATGTCGGCGCGCCGGACAGCAACAGCACCGGATGCGCCTCGCTCCAGCCGGAGCGGTAGTCATCGCATTCCTGCTGCACGATCCAGTGGTGTTCGCCGGCCGGCCGGTCGATGGGCAACGCCAGTGACCACGTCCGGTTCGCTTGCACCTGGGTCCGGCCCAAAACGGTGTCGGGCTCATCGCTCCAGGCCACTTCCACCCAGTCACCGGCATACCCGTGCCCGGAAATCGTCGCCGTCGCGCCGATGTGCTGTTGCAGTGCCGGTGATTCAATGAGGGGAATCGGCGGCACCACGGTGATGGGATGATCGGGCCCGAAATCAGAGACCTCTTCGGCAAACAGTTGCCGAGCGCGCAACACGCATTCACCCACGGGCAAATGGGCGTCGTAGGACCAGTAACCCAAGCGGTTGGCCCGCACCGTGGTCAAGGGTTCGTCCGCACCGTCGAGCCACAGCTCGACCCACGCCACATCGAACCCCGACGCAGCGCGGGCATAGCCATCGATGACGGCGATGCGGGGCATGCGGTCGCCCGGCTGGGGATACTCGATGGTGGGGGGGAACAGGATCACCGTGAAGGTGACCCGTTGGCTTTCTTCGGATGGCCATTCTCCGTATTGCTGCACGGCGTACACGGTATGCGGACCAAACGAAAGGTCTTCGAGGGACACCGACCAGTCGTTCTCCGTGACCGGATTCTCGCCTAGCGGCAATTTCGTCACGGCATCAAACACATACATCGTAGCCCCCGGTATGCCGCCCGTGCCCCTGATGACGGGGTTGTGATCCACATCCTCATCGACGGGCGAAGTGATGACCGGCTGCAACACGACGATTTCGAACGGCTGGGACGCCGGATTGGACGTTACACCGCCGATGCTCTGGGTGACGCGAGCCGTATAGGTACCGGGCAGGAACGGCTCCTCCCGGGTGAAGGTCCAGTTGGTACCATCCATCGTGGCCGCATGGGGCGTGCCCTGCTCCCCATCGAACCCAAGATTGACCTGCGCACCGTTCAAGCAGGTGCCCGAGAAATGCGGGGTCAGACCGTCGTAGCTGACGCTCACAGTGGGTAACGGCGCGTTGATGGTGAACGATTTGAAAGCGGTCGGGTTAGAGCTCAGGTTGTTGAACAACTGCCATGCTTGGACACGGTAGATACCCGGGTCCCAGGCTTCGGTGGCCGTACAGGACCAGGTCTTGTCGGCAGTGTCGACGTCGACAATGGGCACAGCGGGCACAGTCTCGCCTTCACGCCGCACCTCGATCCGCCCCGGTTGCCCAGGCCAGGTATCACCGGTACCGAAAAACACGGGTTTGCGGTCCTCACCGACCTGAACCGAGAGGGTTGGCACTGGGACGGGGATAGGAACCGTGAGCCTGTCGCTCCAATCGGAATAGATCCAGCCTGAGCCATCGGGAACTCTTTGCCGGATATTCATTTCATGCTGGGCAGGTGGCTGATTCGTCCATTCAAAAAACCACGCACCCGACCGCACCGGTTCGCTGCCTTGCGGATCCATATTGTTCGCGATGTGAACATCCACGATGGCTGTGTCATAACCGGCCCCCGAAAACCTCACCGTGCCGGAGCTGGGGTAGGACACGTCGATACCCACCAGTTTTGGGGGTTTTATCTTGAACTCACGGTAGTCACTGCGTTGCGAGGTAACGCCTTGATAGGTCTGCTCGGCCACCAAATTGACGGGGCCCGCCTTGTTCAGACTTACATTAACGCTCCAGTTTCCCCCTGCCTTCACAGTGTCGTCACCTACGCTTTCAGGGCTCCAGTCCAATTTCACGTAAACTTTGGCGCCGACGATGCCGTTTGTTCCAGTGACCGTGAAGTTCATGTTCTGGGGGGCGGTGAGCGCGTTGATGTTTAATTTGCCCAAGACCGTAAAGGTGCGTGCCTCTGTATATTTAACGGGCCCACCGCCATATTGATAGGCCGCCTGTACTGAACAAGGTCCACTGGGCAGAGTTACTTTTACTGGAGTGCTCCAAGTTTTATCGGTTTTTACGGATTTTTTCTCTGACAGTTCTGTACCCACATTAGGAACAACCGCCCATACATGATTGTGCGGAAATCCTAAGCCTGCGAAGACAATCTGGTCAGCGCGTACTACAGCGCCCTGTGCGGGCGTGGTAAGCGTCGTCGGTGCCAGGTAGGCCGTTTTCTGATTCGAGTCTACGGACGTCGCTCCCCCTATTGTTTGGGTCGCGTAAATAGTCACAGTGTCTGATCCATCCGGCATATGGAATGTCCCCATCCATCCACCACTGCTATATATAACTGTAGATGCTAAAAACTGACGATTCCGAGCGTTATAAATGTTGATGCTACCATCAGCTACACCGTTGATCCCTGAAACAGTGACCGGCAGGGCAACAACCTCACCAGAGGGGGATTCAATTACTGGAGCAGGCGCAAAACTGACGTCGGTCGCCACCCAGGCCGTAGGGTCTCCCCCCGAACGATCAAAGATATAAGTAAACTCAATTTTTGCTGTTGAGCTATTCCCCCATACTTCCCCCCCGTTTGTAGAACCCGGCATAAAGTGCCATTGACCATCTTGCCGAGCATTTTCGGTTAGCGTATGCCTCCAGGAACCAGGTTGTTTCGAGGAAAACTCCAGAATAATGTCTCCGGAATGACGGTTATTATTGCTGACCCAGTACTGTACTGCGTAACAATTGAATACCGTACCCGTGGCATTCCAAAAGTAGCTCACCTCAAGCTTCGCTACTTGGCCACTGTGCATAACCTCCAATACTGTTGAAGTACGGGTGGCGGCAGGCGAATCAATAGCTTCGTGTTCTTGGATATCAACACTAGAGGAAGTAGATGTACGCTCGTATCCGTCGGCTTCTGATGGATTCCTCTCTGGGGCTCCATCTGGCTGCCCTTCTTCGATCCCATCGTCAGTGTTCATGATTCATTCCACAATTGGTGATTAACAGGCTGGTGATGTGGCCGGATAGTTCGCCAGTCATTCAGTGCCAATCTTGCGGTTTGAACACCTGTCAGCTCTGACAGTCCCGACCAGCGGCGGCATCTGTAAGAAGCGACCGACTGACTACAACGCCTTGCGCAACGGACTACAGATCCGCCAGAATCCGCCGGCTTGTGCGCCTTGGCCTTGCCCCGTAACTTGATTCGTGTCGCTGATATCCAGCGATCGGGTTTAGTCGCCCGGGGTAAATCACCAAGATGCATTGCGTCTCCATCAGTCAGGTCTCCTATTCCTGCTCTTGATGGTGGCTGTGCGCAGGGCGCTTCGGCGCGCCGGTTTTTGGTGATACTTCCCCGGTCGACTAACCTGCGTACAGCCGCCGCCCCTCCGTTTAGTCGCGAAGTGGTCAAGGCATCATTTAAGGAAGATCACCATGTTCAAAGCCACACCTAACCCTCCGCATACCGACCCGCTATCCCCCCAAGAACCCCTCGACGCCGAAAAGCTCGACCAAGCCACCCAAAAAGTCCTGGACTACTACCTCAAGCCCAGCCATGGCCAGCCCGACAAAAAGCCTGCCAAACAACCGGATTACTTCATCGTCGCGCCCGACGCCGACCCCGAAGGCATGCTCGCGCACACCTACGAAACCTTCTGCTCGGTGAGCACGCTGATCCTGGATTTATCCGAAGACCTGGAAGGCGCCCCGCGCAACCTGGCCCTGGCGATTCACCAGATGGGCGAGATGGGGGTGTTGTTGCTGGAAAAGTTGATGGATAACGAAGGGAAGGTTCAGCGTTGATATGAAGCTATGGGAGCACAACTTGGCGATGGGGTAGTTTAGATGGCTATCGCGAGCAGGCTCGCTCCCACAGTGGATTTGCGATGGTCACAGGACAGGTATCCCCCCAATCCCTGTGGGAGCGAGCTTGCTCGCGATGGCGGCGGTACGGCCAATATCTTCATCGACTGACCCAACGCTATCGCGAGCAAGCTCGCTCCCACATTGGATCCTCGGTGGACATAGAGCCCCGTGGGACCGTAGGCAGTTCGTTCAGGCCGACTCCGGCAGCGGGTGAAAACAGAAATATTGCTGCAAGGCACCCACCAGTTGCCCGTACTCCGGTGGCGCCCATAGCAGCCTGAAACCAGCATCGAAATGCATCGGCGTCACATCTTCGTGGCACCACAGGCACCTGGCTTTCAACTTGATGTTTTGCTGTGGCCCTTCGTCGGAGGGGATTTTCAGGTGCAAGTCAAAATCCGCACCGACCATCAACGGCAGAGGGCTGATCAGCATCAGCCCATTTTCAGAAACATTGCCCAAAAAACCGATAGGCCTGTCGTTGATACCGTTGAACACTTTGAGGAAATACGGCAACTGATGCCGTTCGATCCGACGTTCTTTGTACATGTCTTGTATCGCTTTTCTAGCGGCCACGTACAGGGCCTACCGATCACTTCGGAACGAACCCAAGCGAGCCCGCTCTCCCCAATACCGGTGCCAGACGCTGCCAACCGCCTTAAGCCTACTTCTGCCGGTCTCAGGTGCTTCTAAAAAGTAGAGATCTAGCTCTAACTACGACTTGTACAAATATAGCCCAAGGTGGAATGACGACCAGTCTCACGTATTAATTTTCATAAACACAACAGGCAAAAGGAGGATGGCCAGGATTACGCCTGGCCACGGGAGGGAAGATCAAGAAGCTGGACGGATCGCTGACGCGCTGCGGGTCGGGTAATGACCCAGGCTCTGCAAGGTTTCGAGCCGGGCGCGGGCGCGGAACGCGTATTCGCTGTTAGGGTATTGGGTGATGATGAACTGGTAGGTCTGCGCCGCATCGATAAACAGCTTCTGCCGTTCCAGGCACTGGCCGCGCAGCATCGAGACTTCCGGCTGCATGTAGCGGCGGGCACGGCTGGCGCGGTCGACCTTGGACAGTTCGAGCATGACCTGCTCGCAATTGCCACGGTCATAGGCCTTGTAGGCCAGGTTCATGTGGTGGTTCATCGACCAACGGGTGCAGCCCGTGACGCTCAGGGCCAGGGCAACAAAAAGCACGAATCGCATGGGAGGTTCTCCTGTCTTGAGCTCTGTATCGACCTGGGCAAGAAAATCTTCAGCCTGAAAACGCTTGCCCGTTAGAACACCCGTGGCGAGGGAGCTTGCTCCCGCTGGGCTGCGCAGCAGCCCAAAAAATAGGGCCGCTTCGCGCCCCAGCGGGAGCAAGCTCCCTCGCCACGAGAGCGATGTTCGAGATTAGTGTTTGAAGGCGCAAAAATCTTCAGGAATGTTCATTTCGAAAAACAAACGAAAAAGTAGTGCATATGAACAATGACTACACCCAAAGAGCATAGTAGCCTTCGCTGGCGCTTGAACTTGAGGAGTCTTGCATGTCCGTCCGTCGCACCAAAATCGTCGCTACCCTTGGCCCGGCCAGTAATTCGCCGGAAGTTCTCGAACAGCTGATTCTGGCTGGCCTGGACGTTGCCCGTCTGAATTTCTCCCACGGCACCCCCGAAGAGCACAAGGCGCGTGCCAAGCTGGTGCGCGACCTCGCCGCCAAGCACGGCCGCTTCGTCGCCCTGCTGGGTGACCTGCAAGGCCCGAAGATCCGTATCGCCAAATTCGCCAACAAGCGCATCGAGCTGAAGATCGGTGACAAATTCACCTTCTCCACCAGCCATCCGTTGACCGAAGGCAACCAGCAAGTGGTCGGCATCGACTACCCGGACCTGGTCAAGGATTGCGGCGTGGGCGACGAGTTGCTGCTCGACGACGGTCGCGTGGTGATGCGCGTCGAGACCGCCACCGCCACCGAACTGAATTGCATCGTAACCATCGGTGGCCCGCTGTCGGACCACAAAGGCATCAACCGTCGCGGTGGTGGCCTGACGGCCCCGGCCCTGACCGACAAAGACAAGGCCGACATCAAGCTGGCCGCGGAAATGGAAGTCGACTACCTGGCCGTGTCCTTCCCCCGTGACGCCGCGGACATGGAATACGCCCGTCAACTGCGCGACGAAGCCGGCGGCACCGCCTGGCTGGTGGCCAAGATCGAACGTGCCGAAGCGGTGGCCGACGACGAAACCCTCGATGGCCTGATCAAGGCCTCCGACGCCGTGATGGTGGCCCGTGGCGACCTCGGCGTGGAAATCGGCGACGCCGAGCTGGTGGGCATCCAGAAGAAGATCATTCTGCACGCGCGCCGCCATAACAAAGCGGTGATCGTCGCGACCCAGATGATGGAGTCGATGATCCAGAACCCGATGCCGACCCGTGCCGAAGTGTCCGACGTAGCCAACGCCGTGCTCGACTACACCGACGCCGTGATGCTCTCGGCCGAAAGCGCCGCCGGCCTCTACCCGCTCGAAGCGGTGCAAGCCATGGCGCGCATCTGCATCGGCGCTGAAAAGCACCCGACCAGCAAGACCTCCAGCCACCGCATCGGCAAGACCTTCGAGCGCTGCGACGAGAGCATCGCCCTGGCAACGATGTACACCGCCAACCACTTCCCGGGCGTGAAGGCGATCATCGCCCTGACCGAAAGTGGCTACACGCCGCTGATCATGTCGCGCATCCGCTCCTCGGTGCCGATCTACGCGTTCTCCCCACACCGCGAAACCCAGGCCCGTGCGTCCATGTTCCGTGGCGTCTACACCGTGCCGTTCGACCCGGCCGCCCTGCAACCGGGCGAAGTCAGCCAGGCGGCGGTGGATGAACTGGTCAAGCGCGGCGTGGTGCAGACCGGTGACTGGGTCATCCTGACCAAGGGCGACAGCTACCACACCATCGGCGGCACCAACGGGATGAAGATCCTGCATGTTGGCGACCCGATGGTCTGAGTGACCGAGTGCTGAAAAACAAAAGCCCTGCCATGTGAATGGTGGGGCTTTTTGGTTTTTGCCTTCTGATAAATGTGTTGCCTGGACTGGCCCCATCGCGAGCAGGCTCGCTCCCACAGAGGGTCTGCGGTGATATTCAATTTCCCGACCACCACCAAACCCTGTGGGAGAGAGCTTGCTCGCGATAGCGGTGGATCAGCTTGCACCCATGCTGAATGTGACGCCGTCATCGCGAGCAAGCTCGCTCCCACAGTGGAACTGTGGTGGTCTTCGATTTTCGGCCACCGCTGATTCCCTTGTGGGAGAGAGCCTGCTCGCGATAGCGGTGGATCAGCTTGCCCCCATACTGAATGTGACGCCGTCATCGCGAGCAAGCTCGCTCCCACAGTGGAACTGTGGTGGTCTTCGATTTTCGGCCACCGCTGATTCCCTTGTGGGAGCGAGCTTGCTCGCGATAGCGGTGGACCAGGTTGCACCCATGCTGAATGTGACGCCGTCGTCGCGAGCAAGCTCCCACAGTGGAACTGTGGTGGTCTTCGATTTTCGGCCACCGCTGATTCCCTTGTGGGAGCGAGCCTGCTCGCGATAAGGCCAGCCCAGGCACTACAAAACTAATGCCTGTTGATAAACCCCGACAACGCCGCCACCGCCTCGGGCGAGCGCAGGCGTTGGGTGAATAGCCTGCCCTCTTCCTCAATCACCTTGCGCAACTGTTCCCGGTCCGGCGCTTTCATCAGTTGCTTGCTGATGCGCACCGCTTCAGGCGGCAGCGATTCGAAGCGCAACGCCACCTCCCGCGCCTTGGCCAATGTCGCCTCACCCGTGTCCAGCGCCTCGGTGGCAATGCCCCACGCGACCGCCTGCTCACCACTGAAGCCCTCGCCCAACAGCAACAATTGCGCAGCCCTGGCCTGGCCCAGCAGCCGCGGCAGGATCAGGCTGGAGCCAAACTCCGGACACAGCCCCAGGTTGACGAACGGCAGGCGCAGCCGCGCGTCGCGGCTGACGTAGACCAGGTCGCAATGCAGCAGCAACGTGGTGCCGATGCCCACTGCCGGCCCGGCCACGGCGGCGATCACCGGTTTGCGGCAGTCGAGCAGGCTGAGCATGAACTGGAATACCGGGTTATCGAGGTCGTTCGGTGGCTGTTCGAGGAAGTCGACGATGTCGTTGCCGGCGGTGAAGCAATCGCTGGAGCCGGTGAGCAGCACGGCGTGAACCTGCGGGTCGCTGTCCGCCGCCGCCAGGGCTTGGGCCAATTGACTGTACATGGTCCGGGTCAGGGCGTTTTTCTTGTCCGGGCGGTTCAAGCGCACGGTCAGCAGGCCGCGTTCACGGTCGAGCAACAGGGTTTCGGTCATGATCGGTCTCGCGTCTGTAAATCAGCGCTCAACCACGGGGCAGGAAGACGTCGGCCAGCAGTTGATTGCGCGGCAAGCCGGCCAGGTACAAACGCTTGGCAAAGGCCTCGACCCGGTCGGGATGACCGCAGAGTAAGGCCTGGGTTTGCCGGGAAACAAGCCGCAGTTGCGCCAAGGCGGACGGCGCCTCGGCCGCGGTCAGCAGTTCTACCGAAAGGTTTTCATGCTTGGCCGCCAGCGCCGCCAGGGGTTTGGCCAGGTAATGCCCGGCCGCATCATGGGCCACGTGAATAAGACGAATCGCGCCTTGGTGATGCTGGCGCAAGGCTTCGCGCAGGAGGCCGAACAACGGTGCCAGACCGGTGCCGGCGGCAAGCAGCCACAGGGGTTTGGCGTGCCAGTCGGGGTCGTAGTGCAAGGCACCGCCACGCAGTTCGCCCAGGCGGATCGGGTCGCCGGCCTTCATCTGCCGGACAGCCCCGATGAACTGGCCGGGCTCGCGGCAATCGAGGTGGAACTCCAGGAAACGGTCTTCTTCGGGCAGGCTCGCCAGGGAATACGGCCGGGCCACGTCGCCGGCCCACAGCACCAGATGCTGCCCGGCCCGATAGCGCAGCGGCCGCTCGGGGGTGACGCGCAAACGCAGCACCTCACCGCCCAGCCAGTCCACCGCCATCACCTGGGCGGCCTGGCCGTCGCGTTGCGGGTCGAAGGTATGGACCTGCACATCCTCAACCACCTGGCATTGGCAGGCCAGCCGCCAACCCTGGTCGCGCTGCGTCGGGCTCAAGGCGTCGGGCCGGCTGTCACGCACATCGCCGCCCACGCATTGCACCAGGCAGGCGTGGCAGCTCCCGGCGCGGCAACTGTAGGGCACCGCCACGCCAGCGCCGTTCAAGGCGTCCAGCAGGTTACTGCCCGCCGCCACCGTCCATTGCCGACCGGCGACTGTCAGTTCAGGCATCGACGTTCTCCCAGGCGGCGGCGCAACGATTGCGGCCGTCTCGCTTGGCACGGTACAGGGCTTGGTCGGCACGCTGCAACGCGTTGTCCAGGTCATCGCCCATGTCCAGCATCGTCATGCCTGCCGACAGGCTGAGAGCGCCGACCTGCAGGCCGATCAGCTCGACTTCGGTGAACGCCAGCCGCAGCCGCTCGCAACAGGCCGTCAGGCGCGAGGGATCGCAGGCAGGCAGCAGCATGACAAATTCCTCACCGCCATAGCGGGCCAGCACATCGCCTTCGCGCAGGCACGCCGTGGCAACTGCGGCAAACGCCTGGAGCACCTGGTCGCCAGCGGCGTGGCCGTGCAGGTCGTTGATGCGCTTGAAATGGTCGAGGTCGATCAGAGCCAGGCCATGGGCGACGCCGGGCCTGAGGGTGTTGAGTTCGCGGGAGGCCAGGCGCAGGAAGTGCCGGCGGTTGAACAGCCCGGTCAATTCATCGGTGGCCACCAGGTCTTCGAGCTGGCGCATCATCCCGCGCAAGGTGTCCTGGTGCGCCTGCAAGGCAAACCGCCGCTGGCGCATGCGCTGGCGTGAGGTCTGGACGTAGCGGGCGTAAAACACCAGCCACACCAGCACGAGAAACAGCACGGCCACCTGCAACCCGGACAGGGTGGGATCGGGAAGCCTGAAAAAGTAACCGTCCCAGAGGGTAATGGCGGTGAAGCTGATGAACACCAGCGACGCACAGCGCACAAAGGCCCGGCGCGACAAGTGGAATAGCCCGAACAGCAGGATCAGCACATAAAACACCAGGAACACGCCCCGGGCCTGGTCCAGGTGCGCCATCATCCAGGTCTGCCAGCCCAGGCCGATCAACACCTGGATTTCGGTGAGGCTGGGGTCGGCGAAGCGCAGGTTACGGTCGGTGATAAACAGCGCGAACAGCCCGGCCTGGCACAGCACGACTAACACGCTGCCGATGATGACACCGCGCAACGAGTCCAGGTAATGCCCACTGAAAAATGCCAGCCACAACAAAACCAGTGCCAGCGCGTACGTCGCGGCCGCCAAAGCGAAGCGTTTCAGCAAAAGACGTTGAATGGCGTTATGGGTCAATCGTTGACTCACCATGGGAAAGGAAACTGACAGGAGGCGTCCTACGCTACAGGCCAGACGCCACTTTAGTGGCGTGTAGGGCAAATGACCATTCAATTCTGGAGCAGAAAAATGGCGTCAAAGCAATGGCCCAAAATGACGCAGTTGTCTGATGTCCCTGGCGAACGTTTACCTGTGGCGAAGGAGCTTGCTCCCGCTGGAGCGCGAAGCGGTCCCGTTTCTGGTGGGCGCTTCGCACCCAAGCGGGAGCAAGCTCCCTCGCCACGGGCTTTCACCTCCCACCTGTTCAATCCGTCGCTATCGCGAGCAAGCTCGCTCCCACAGGGTGCCGGCCTGCGATATACTGCCGCGCCTTTTTAGCGTCGCGCCAGCATGCCCGGCGTGCCTTATAGAGGTGCCGCCCGTCGACCGATGCACCCAAGCGGCCGGCACCTTATTGAATGTTCCCGTCTTTAGAGAGGAGCGCGACTCATGACCGTGATCAAGCAAGATGACCTGATACAGAGCGTTGCCGACGCCCTGCAGTTCATTTCCTACTACCACCCCGTGGATTTCATCCAGGCGATGCATGAAGCCTACCTGCGCGAAGAATCGCCGGCGGCCCGTGACTCCATGGCGCAGATCCTGATCAACTCGCGCATGTGCGCCACCGGCCATCGGCCGATCTGCCAGGACACCGGCATCGTGACCGTGTTCGTGCGCGTGGGCATGGACGTGCGTTGGGATGGCGCAACCATGAGCCTGGACGACATGATCAACGAGGGCGTGCGTCGCGCCTACAACCTGCCGGAAAACGTCCTGCGTGCCTCCATCCTCGCCGACCCGGCAGGCGCACGTAAAAACACCAAGGACAACACCCCCGCGGTGATCCACTACTCCATCGTCCCGGGCAACACCGTGGAAGTGGACGTGGCGGCCAAGGGCGGCGGCTCCGAGAACAAGTCGAAGATGGCCATGCTCAACCCGTCCGACTCCATCGTCGATTGGGTACTGAAAACCGTTCCGACCATGGGCGCCGGCTGGTGCCCACCGGGCATGCTCGGCATCGGCATCGGCGGCACCGCCGAGAAAGCCGCGGTCATGGCCAAGGAAGTCTTGATGGAATCCATCGACATCCACGAGCTCAAGGCCCGCGGCCCGCAGAACCGTATCGAAGAGATGCGCCTGGAGCTGTTCGAGAAGGTCAACCAACTGGGCATCGGCGCCCAGGGCCTGGGTGGCCTGACCACCGTGCTCGACGTGAAGATCATGGACTACCCGACCCACGCCGCCTCCCTGCCGGTGTGCATGATCCCCAACTGCGCCGCCACCCGTCACGCCCACTTCGTGCTGGACGGCACTGGCCCGGCGTCGCTGGAAGCGCCACCGCTGGACGCCTACCCGGAAATCGTCTGGGAAGCCGGCCCGTCGGCCCGTCGCGTCAACCTCGACACCCTGACGCCAGAGGAAGTGCAAAGCTGGAAGCCGGGCGAAACCGTGCTGCTCAACGGCAAGATGCTCACCGGCCGCGACGCGGCGCACAAACGCATGGTGGAAATGCTGAACAAGGGTGAAACCTTGCCGGTGGACCTCAAGGGCCGCTTCATCTATTACGTCGGCCCGGTCGACCCGGTAGGCGACGAAGTCGTCGGCCCGGCCGGTCCGACCACCGCCACACGGATGGACAAGTTCACCCGCCAGATCCTCGAGCAGACCGGCCTGTTGGGCATGATCGGCAAATCCGAGCGCGGCCCGACCGCCATCGAAGCGATCAAGGACAACAAGGCCGTCTACCTGATGGCCGTCGGCGGTGCCGCTTACCTGGTGGCTCAGGCGATCAAGAAATCCAAGGTCCTGGCGTTCGCCGAACTGGGCATGGAAGCGATCTACGAGTTCGAGGTCAAGGACATGCCGGTGACCGTTGCGGTCGATAGCCAAGGCGAGTCGGTGCACATCACCGGTCCTGCCATCTGGCAGAAGAAGATCAGCGAGAGCCTGGCGGTAGAGGTGCAGTAACACGCACTCCAGCGCTGTGAAGAAGGCCGGTGGGCGACAAGCTCACCGGCCTTTTTCATGTCATCACAAAAATCTGTGGGAGCGAGCTTGCTCGCGATAGATGGGGTTCCTTCAGCATCGACAGAGACTGACCCACCGTTATCGCGAGCAAGCTCCCACAAAAGCTGTGCGAACAACCGTTCATCGTGCAAACCCGCCGACCTGTCAGATCTGACAGGTTACACCCCTGTTCTCCCTTGGCATCCTCCCCTGGCCGGGGATCAATCCTGGCGCGGCTTAAAAGGGATGAACGTCCATGGCAGAGCAAGCGCCCCTCCAGATCATCACGCCCACCATCGCCGGCAGTGCGTCAATCGCTACTATCGGCAACAGCCTCGGCCCGGTAGGCACGCTAGGTGCCGCTTCCTTTGAATTGCCGTTACCCATATCGAGCGCCCGTCACCTGACGCCGACGCTGGCGCTGCGATACAGCAGCCAGAGCGGCAACAGCACGTTCGGCATCGGCATGCAGTTGTCGGTCCCCAGCATTCGGCGCAGGACCCATAAAGGCGTACCGCTCTACAACGAAGAGGACGTCATGGTTGGCCCCGACGGGGTGGAGCTCTGGCCTGATCTGGAGGCACAGACCAGCCGCACAGTCGGCGACCGGACCTTCGCGACGGTGCGCTACTACCCCAGGATTGAAAGCACCTTCGACATTTATGAACTCTGGACGTCCATCGACGACCTCCCGTTCTGGCGAGTACAGGGCAGCAACGGTCACTTGTATTGCTATGGGAAAAGCGAAGCGTCACGCATTGTCGAGCCTGAGCCTGAACCCGAGCCACCGACACGCATCGCCGAGTGGCTGTTGCTGGAAGAAGTCAGTCCGCTGGGCGAGCACATCTATTATGAGTATGTGGCGGATCCGGCTGTATCCGACGGCCCCCATGACTACCGCGCCCAACGCTACCTGCGCCGTGTGTGTTACGGCAACGCCACGGCCAGCGAAACCTTCTACTGTTTCGAAGAACCCGACCCGGTCACCCTGCCGTGGCACTTCCATCTGGTCTTCGACCACGGCCAACGCTCCCTCGAACTTGAGGAAAAACCCATCTGGACGCCCGCCGACGAAGACGCCTGGCAACTGCGCAGCGACCCGTTCCACACTTACCGATACGGTTTCGAAATCGGCACCCGGCGCCTGTGTCATCAGGTGCTGATGTTCCACCGTTTCCCTGCCGACGCCGAACCGGCGCTGGTGCGGCGACTGTTGCTGGAGTACACCTCGACGGCGCTGGGCTACAGCCTGTTGACCGCCGCCCACTATCAAGACTGGGATGCCGAGGGTCGGGTCGGGTATTCGCCACCGGTAGAACTTCACTACAACGACTTTGCGCCTGACGTTGTACCCAAGACTTTTTTCGCCTTGGAAACCATGCCTGCCCTGGAACACGGTCGGCGTTATCAGTGCGTCGACCTGTATGGCGAAGGTGTTCCAGGTTTTTTGTGCCGCTACAGCCATGGCTGGTATTACCGCGAGCCCGAGCGCGCGACAACCGGTGACAGTGAAGAAATCGGTTATGGTCCCTGGACGCTTCTGGAAAGCATTCCAGTGGCCGCCGAAAACTCGACGGTCATGCAATTGCTCACCGACCTGACCGGCAGTGGCCGCCTCAATTGGGTCATCGCCCAGCCCGGCACGAGCGGCTTCTACACACTCAACCCGGACCGCAGCTGGTCGGCCTTCACGGACTTCAAGCATTTCCCCGTAGAGTTCCTGCACCCCGCCGCGCAATTGGGCGATCTGGCCGGCGATGGTTTGCGCTCGTTGGCGATGATCGGCCCCAACAGCGTACGCCTCTATGCGAACCTGCGCGAAGAAGGGTTCGCCGCCGGCGTGGACGTGCCCCATGAACCGGACAGCCCCCTGCCATTGTTCAGCAACGTACGCAGCGAGCTGGTGCTGTTCGGCAATATGCTGGGTAGCGACAGCACCGAACTGGCCCGCATTCGCTTCGATGAAATCAGGTGTTGGCCAAACCTGGGCCACGGGCATTTCGGCGCCGGCTTTGTCATGAGCCCCCTGCCCTTCAGCTACGAGGAGTTCAGTGCCGAGCGGGTGCGAATCGCCGATCTGGATGGCTCTGGAGCACCGGCGCTGATCTACCTGCGAAGCGATTGTTTCGACATCTATTTCAACCACGGCGGCAATGGCCTGGAGCAAACGCCTTTGCGGGTGCCCTGGCCCGACGGGTTGCGCTATGACAACCTCTGCCAAGTCACTTTGGCCGATCTGCAAGGCTTGGGTTGCGCCAGCCTGATCCTGAGCGTGCCCCATCACACGCCGGATATGAAACCCCGGCATTGGCGCTACGACTTCGTCACGACGCGCCCCTATCTGCTCAACGCCACGAACAACAACATGGGCTGCGGCAGCACCCTGACCTATCGCAGTAGCGCACAGTTCTGGCTGGACGAGAAAGCCCAACGTGTGGCGAAGGACGAACCACTGGATTGCTACCTGCCCATGGCCCTGCAACTGGTGGCGCGCCAGCAACAGCTGGACGAAATAACCGGAAATTGCCTGACCCAGCGCTTTACCTATTACGAAGGTGACTACGACAGCTATCACCGTGAGTTCAGGGGCTTTGGCCGCTTGTATCAGCTCGACAGCGAGTTGCCTTCAGAAGACCGGAACAGCGACTTCACCGCACCGGTGCTGGCCAAGACCTGGTTCCATACCGGTCGTACCGTCGACCAGCCGCTCAGGGATTGCTTCGACGCCGACCACGACGCGCCGCCCCTGGGCCCGACGCTGCTGACCCAGTTCCATGAACAGGACGAGGCCGACCCAATCATCGTTCCCGACCCGGACACCGCCCGGGAAATGGCCTACGCCTTGAGCGGTCATGTACTACGCGCCGAGACCCACGACGGCGAATCGACCGACATGACCAAGCCCTACACGGTGGTCCGGCAGCGTTATCTGCTGCGCTGTCCCCACGACAACCAGAAAAGCCTGTTGGTGTTGGCGCTGGAAACGGCCACTCATCAATACGATGGTTTTATCGACGACCCGCAGGCCCGGCACACCGTCAACCTGGGTTGGAACCGCTACGGCCAGTTGGCGCACGGTTTCATCGTCCACTATGCCCGGCGTCTGACCGCCGCGGACCCACCGCCCTTCGAGGATGAAGACGAGATCAATTGGTGGCGTGACGCCCATGACGATCAACAACAAGTTTTCCACATCATCGAAAGTCGGGCCGAGTATCTGCACCTGGTGGACGATAGCGGGCAACGCCAGCGGCTGGGCCTGCCCTGGCGCGCTCGAACCAACGGTCTGCAACGTCCCAAAGGCACGCTTGCCCAGGGGCTGAATCCGCAGCAGGTCAGCTACGAATGCTTCCTTGAATACCACGAGCAATGGACCGCCGCCCGGGTGCTGATCGCCCTTGAGGAGCAAACCTACCTGCGAGATGCCTGGAACAACATCCTGTTCCAGGCCCTGCGCGGGCCGTTGGAAGTCGCCGAATTCGACAAACAGGCGCTGGACGCCTACGACGTCGTGCCCGGACCGTTCGACATCCGCGAGCAACTGCTAGCGATCGGCTTCGAGCCTATGAAGCTGTTCCTCCCGGAGGACCCAGGCGAGGATGACGCCCAAAACCTGTGGTCGAAAAAAGTCGGCTTTGCCACCTACTTATCGAGCCACGGCTTCTTTCAAATCAGCGAGTTGCAGGAAACCCAAAGTCATGGCGTGACAACGACCCAGTACGACGCCTATCACTTGATGCCCCTCATCGTGACGCTACCGGACGGGTGCACGACCCAAATCGAATACGACTATCACGCGCTGCTGCCGCGAAAAATCATCGACCTCAACGAGAATGTCCAAGAGGTGCTTTACGGTCCCGCCGGCGTACCTTTGGGCATCACCTTTCACGGCACCGAGAATGGCGCTCCGGCAGGCTTCGATGCCATCGACACTTATGAGCCACCCGATGAGTTGTCGCCAGCTCATGCGATCGAAAATCCTGTGACCACCCTGGGCACCATCGCCAGCGCCGTGCGGATCGAAGAGTTGAGTTGGATGGGCACACTCGATCTGGCACGGTTCCCGCGAGCTCAGCGCGACGAGTGGGTCAGCGCCCGCTACGTATTGCCCAGCGGCCATATCCGCGCTTCGGCGCGGGTTCGCCTGGCCCGACTCAAAACACGGACCGCCGGCGAAGAACAGCTCTGGACACTGATCCAGGCAACGGCCCGGGAGCCGGCCCACAGCGTCGTGCTGAGTGCTGATCGCTACCCGAATGATGATTCTTTGCGACAGATCCGCATTGGCCTTAACGCTGTCGACGGTTTTGGCCGGGCATTGCAAAGCAAACAATTGGTCGAGCCTGGGCAAGCCTATGCCGTGGCCGAGGACGGCTCGCTGCGATTGGACGACAACGGGCAGCCGATCCAGCATGAAGCCACCCGCCGCTGGCGCGTCAGCGAACGGGTCGAGTACAACGGCAAGGGCTTGGTGACGCGGGTATACAGGCCGTATTTCGCCGATGCATGGCGCTACATCAACGACGCCTCGCTGCGCGAGCATGGCTACCATGATCAACAGTTCTACGATCCGCCCGGGCGGCTGGTCAAGGTCGTCAATGCCAAGGGCCATGAAGCCTGGCATGTCTATCATCCGTGGTACCAGTGCGACCACGACTACAACGACACCGATACGGGGCCTGCCCCATGATTCGACAGATTCATGGCAAGACTCCCGTCGTGGCGGTGTTCAATGGACGAACCGGCCCCGTCCGTCGGGTGGACTATCTGCGCGGTTCGACAAGCGACGAAACCCAAAGGCTGGTCACAGCCCAGGCGTATGACCTCCTCGGGCGCATCGTCGATCAATGGGATCCGCGCTTTCACGGCACGCCAACCATCAGCCTGCACAGCCTCTACAGCCTGTCCGGTACACCACTGCGTACTGAAAACGTCGATGCCGGGTGGCGCTGCGAATTACCCGGCCTGGCCGGCGAGCGCCTGCACAGTTGGGATGCCCGCGGCAGCGAGCAACAGACCGAATACGACTCGCAGTTGCGGCCCATGCTGATCCGCGAACGCGGCCAGGACCAGGCGTGGACCACGGTGGGTCGCCTGCGCTACGGCAGCCCTTCGACCGAAGACGCCCTGCACAATCGCTGCGGTCAACGGGTGGAGCATTACGACACGGCCGGGCTGGTCACTGTTGAGGATTATTCAATGACAGGGTTGCCCCTGGATCAGGGACAACGTTTCCTCGACACGTTGGAGATGCCCGACTGGCCGGACGATGAAGCGGGGCGCGAGCGTTTGCTGGAGCCTGCCCGCTACGACACCCATTGGTACTACAACGCCTTGGGTGACGCCGTGGGTCAGACCGATGCCAAGGGACACAGCCGACGCATTGAGCTCGATGTCGCCGGACAACCCAAGCGCGTGCATTGGCAATGGGCAGGCAGCCCCACTGCCGAGCTGGTCACCCATGAGTTCCAATACTCTGCCGGGGGTCAGCTACAGGCGTCCACCGCCGGCAATGGCATCAAGACCCATCTTGCCTATGACCCGGCCAACGGACGCCTGACTGAGCTCAAGGCCATGAGTGGCAGCGATGCCCTGCAGCACTTGACCTACCTCTATGACCCCATGGGCCATGTCACGTCTATCGCCGATCACACCCATGTCGTGCGTTACCACGCCAACCAGCGCAGCGAAGGCATTCGTACCTTCGTCTATGACAGCCTGTATCGCCTGGAAAGCGCCACGGGATTGGAGATCCCCGGAGCGGGTACGCAACCGGGATTGCCAGGGCTTGTCCCGCCCTCCGACCTGTCCTTGCGAACCCCATACACTCAACATTACGAGTATGACCACGGTGGTAATCTGGAAAAATTGCTGCACAACAGCGCCACCCCAGGCCAAGGGCATACGCTACGCCTGACACTGGACCCGTCGAGCAATCGCTGCCTGCAATGGCACAAGGGCGAAGCCGCTTTCAACGAAGAACTGGACTTCGATGCCGGCGGCAACCCACTGAGCCTGCCCGCCACCGGACAGCACCTGACCTGGAACTGGCGCAATCAATTGCACAAGGTGACCCAAGTCCAACGCCACGATGGCGAAGACGATGCCGAGCACTACAGCTACAACGGCCAGGGCATCCGCATGCGCAAGCGGCACATCGCCCAGGCCGCTTCCGTCAGCCACGTGCGCGACGTGCGTTACTTGCCGGGCCTGGAAATCCGCACCCTGGACGACAGCGAAGAATTGCACGTCTGCACCTTGCAAGGCCCGGCGTTCAACCTGCGCGGACTGTACTGGGCCAAAGGCCGGCCGAGCGAAATAGAGCAAGGCCAACTGCGCTACAGCCTTGAAGATCATCTGGGTTCGTTGGTCATGGAACTGGACCAGGACGCCCGGCTCATCAGCCTCGAAGGTTACTACCCCTTCGGTGGCACGGCGTGGTGGGCGGCGGGCTCCCAGGTGCAGGCCAGTTACAAGACCGTTCGTTACTCCGGCAAGGAGCGCGATGCCAGTGGGCTTTATTACTACGGGTTCCGTTATTACGCACCGTGGATGATGCGCTGGATCAACCCGGACCCGGCGGGGCCGGTGGATGGGTTGAATGTGTATGCGATGGTGGGGAATAACCCGATCGGGCTTGTGGATGCTTTCGGGTTGGGCAAGGAAAAATTTTATCAAGCCTTTAGCCAAGAGACGGAGCGCATGCTGACAGGTGCGGAAAAAAACCCCCTACCACCGCAAAAGGGAAAGCCGCACGAAGTCAAGCAAGCGCGGGAAGAATTTTATAGAGAATTCCCCTACGCAAGATTTACCACGGCGACAAAAAACAAACTGACTGCACATGCTGGCGTGCTGTTTGACAACGGCGATCCCAGCGCCTCGATCATGATAACCAATGTATACAATATTCCCCAACCAAAGAAAGTCGAGGAGGTTCCGGGAATCAGTGTCCATAAGCCTCGACATCCCACCGTACGGGAGCCCTACTTACTCATGTCAGGAATACTGGCGGTCGACCCGGGCGAATTCGCGACCCATCTGGGTGAACGCTATATCGAAGCTGTCAGGGACCCCGATATAAAAATCTATAGAGGAGGCAGTGCGACCCCAGTCGGTATCAGCGGTATTGAATATGAAGCATCCCTGCCCGATATGGTGAGAGAACTGGTCATTCCTCATATCGAGCAGAGCGATGCTCTGACCCCGCAAAGTGCCGGCATTCCCGGGTATCACGCGGAGGTCGTCCAGGGCAACTTAATCAGGTTATTCCCGAACGTTAAGGAAAATCTTCAATTTGTCACCATCGCCACACAGAAGCTGCAAGGCGCCAATGTCGTTGAAGATTTTCCGGCCTGTTTCAATTGCACCAACATCCTGCTGGACAGCGATGATGGAGCCCCCGGATTCAACATCATTACCGGAAGGACGCTTATATCCCATGACGAATGGAAGCGTATGGTGAAAGCCTACCCAGACTGATGCCACCCACGGCTGGAATCATTTACCGCCCAGGTATTTCGAGCAACTGCCGGCTCAACCGTCGCAGCAACTCCGTGCGACCGTATCCCAGCTCTATCATGCCTTGCTCATACTGTTCCTTAGAGATAGCACCCTTCAGCTGAGCATCAAGCAATGCCTCAGCCTGTTCAGCGTACTTAATCGAGTTCTGAAGAAACGCTTGTGGGTAACGCTTTTTCAAATACCGTCGCCAAAACCTTTGCCCGATCATCTGATTCACCAACCCATCGCCTGTTTCCAGCGCCAGGACAGACTGATAGGCCTGGCTCAGCGCCGCTTCGTCCACATCCGCCAGCGCCTGGAACAACATCCCCTTGGATTGCCATGGCAACTCAAGCCGCTCGGCCAAACCGGTCTGGAACGCCAGGTAGACTTCCACCTCATCAATGGTCCCGGTGAGTTCGCCATCCTCATCCAAGGCGATAAAAGTCTCGCCCGCCTGCAAGCGACTCTGGATCGTGGCGCGGGCAATTTCGTTGACTTGATCCAACCGGGACTTGCCCTTGGCCAGCGCCAGCAACTTGGCTTCGACCTGCCCGGCGTCGCCCTCCCGATACGCTTCATGGACCAGGACCTTGACCCCCATTTCGTTGAACAGCTGGGCCCCGGCATCGGCACAGGAATCCGGGTTGATTGCCATGCGAAACAAATCCTCGCGCAATGTCGCGTCTTCGGACATCGCGTCGAGCATTCTCCAGACTCGCTCCACCAACTGGGGACGATAAGTCGCCTCGACGTAATCAGCAGCCTCCGTCAATTGCTCCAGCACCTCGAAAAAACCCTGGGCACCGGCTTCACGCTCAAGCTCATCCCAAGTCCGTTGCCGAGCCACGCGCTGCTCAGCGTCGACATCTTCGAGCCAATGCTGGCTGGTCAACTCGCCCTTGGGTGGATAGCTGCGCGCCGGATCATAGCCGACCGAACGCATGTAATCCTGGAACTGCCTCAGACAATCGCCCGGCAGTTGGTCCCGGCTCAAACGGGTGCGAGCGATCAACCGGGCTTGCTCGGAGCCGGGCGTCACTTGCGGTATACGGCTAATGGGGTTGTCCATCAGGTTCAGTTCGAAGGCAGGCGGCCGCGCTGTGGAAAACAAGCCTGGCGGCCAGTCGGCGATGCCGGTGTTCTGCAAATCCAGCACGTTGAGCTCCGGCATGAGGCTGATGTCGGGAAGCAGAGTCAAGGTTGGGTTGTTACTCAGCCGCAACACTTCCAGGCGGCTAAGCCCCGCTATTTCAACCACGTTTTCGGCGGTGAGGCTCAGCCGGTTGTCGGCGAGGTCCAGCCGCTGCAGATCGGCATAGTTGAGTCGGGGAGGCGTTACGAGATGGTTGTGGCTCAGATCCAGCGCCTTCAAATCAGGAAAATAATCAAGGAATGGTCCCATATCGACACGAAGCGCTCCCTGGCGCCATTGAAGCGAGCTCACATGAGGAAACCTCACCTCCAACGTTGGGAAATAATCGAGAAAATCGTGCGACCAGTGATGGTCCAGATCCAGCGCGTAGCCCTCGGGCAACGGGTCCAAACCTGCTCGCCAACATTGCTTGAGGGACGATGCCAGTTTTCTCTTGTGGTAGCGCTGATTGATTGGCAGCGTATCGCCCCGCTCGATGGCGACCCAATCCTCCAGTGCCCTGCTCAACCCTTCGAATTCAATCTCTCGGGCCCTGAGATTTTCCAAGGCCATTGCCTCGGAAGGAAATGAGCCGACGAACTTGGAAAAGGCCTGCTCCGACGCGTCGGGGTACAGCACCTGGAACCGCCCCTTCAGGTTCAACCCGTCCCCGACGCCAAGCAGCCGCTCATCGACCCGCCCATAGCCCGGCTGTTCCCCGAGCAGACGCTCGACAATCAGTGGTTCCGCCACCGTACCGTCAACCTCCAGCAGGACTTTGCGAAACGTCGCCCGGTCCAATGGCGCTTGTTGGATAGCCTGCCTCAGCAAAGGCCCGTCACCCAGGTTGTAGCCCAACGTGCGAAGCTCGGCCTCGGTCAGGGCATGCAGGATGTCGGTGTAGAAATCGTCGGCGCTGTTCACCGAATTACCTTGCTCGCCAAACAGGCGGGGCGTCGCCTCTTCCACCGGCACGAGTACCTTGCGCACGAACGATGACGACGGCCCGACGCTGTCGAGCAGCGGTCCCTCAAGCCCCCCGTCGCGAATTTCGATACGCACGTCAGTCGGCCATCCAGACAGTTGCTCCAGGCTGTGCAACGCCAACCGCCAGGTGTCGGGGTTGCCCTTGGTGGGCAAATACAAGCCTTCGTAGGCCTGGACGAGGCGCCATTCGCCCATGGCCGTGCGGGCCGCCTGGCGCAGGCGCAGAGGCAGGTACCCGCGCTCGCTCATCTGCTGGCGCTCCACATCGGTGGCGTCAATCAACAACTCGTCCACCACGGCGCGAGGCAACTGGGGAAACTCACCGTGCAAAACCTGAGCGCCTGCACCTTCCGCCTCGCCGAACACCGGCTCGATGGCTACTGGACTACCTTGCGCGGCACGGAAGCGCTTGATGGTTTCGGCCAACAGCACTGGAGGCCGGGTGTGTTCAACGTGCAGTTGACGCAAGCTTGATTCTTCGACCCCGCTGACGATGCGGATCTGCTCCAGGGTTTCATCCGAAAAAGCTTCGACGCTGTGCCCCAGGCGCCGCATCAGTTTTGTCCCTTGCCAGCTCAGCGGACGTTCGGCCTCGTGGACCCAGGCGCCAGCCTCGTTATGGGCCAGCCTGGGCGCATAGGCATCGACGCGAGAGGGATGTTGAATCCGATACACCGACGAATTCGGGGCCTGCTCGACCACGAACTGCTGGCCGTCGAGCAACAGGACCTCTTGGTCCTGATGAAGATAAAGGCCATTGGCTTGTGGCCGAGCGTCCGTTTCGAGGGCCAGTGACTGCTCATAGGACGCGAGATCGGGGTGCCATAGACGCGATTGCCCATCGCGGCCCCGGACCACTTTCATCTGTTCGACAAACGACGAAGGCCGACTGGACCGCACGGCCCCCACCACTTTGCCCCCTGCAACGAAAAGCCCCATGAACGCCATGTTTTCGGCGACCCCGAGCAGATGTGCGGCAGCTTCGGCACGTTGGCCATGCGACCAGTCGACGATGCCTTCGAACGCTTCATCGAGCAGCTGATAGGCGGTGTAGGCCATCAATGCTTCGCCGAGTACCGGCACGAACGACGCTGCCGTAAAAGCGGCCATTTCCAACACTGTCTCGGCCACTTGCATGAAACTGTCCCAGCGAGCCCAACGGGACTTGAGATCTTCGTCTCCCGTCGGCACGGCCAGCAGGCGGGCGTCCTGGAACATCTGGTCCAGCCGTTGCTCGAACCCATGCTCCCAGAGATCGCCCTTCACTCGTCGGCAGGTCATTCGCAGCTTGGGATTTTCCACCGGTTCGCGCCTGGCTTTGAACAACTGCGCATTGAGCGCGGCAAAAAAACGTCCACGGCTGGCCAAGGGAATGAAGCGACTGAAAACATGTTGGTAAGGCTTCGAACGCAATCGAACGGCCAGCGCCGTGAAGAACGCCGCCGTGGAACTGTACTGCCTGATGGGATACTCCGGATCGTCGGGGATATACACCACGACCGGTTCGGCCTGCCGGCTCTGCTCAAGATCGGGGGCAATCATCACGATGCCGGTCAGGCGCGTATCGAGCAGATACACGTCGTGGCAATATTGTGGCTTGCCGCGATAACTGACGTGTTGCTGGCCGTCCATCAACCCCTGCAATGTCCGATGAACCTGCGGACTGATATCCCCCTTGATCCGCCCCATGGCCGCCGCAGCACGGAAGGCGTCCTTGTCGCTGGTTTCGACACGCGCCTGGACCACGGCAGCCGCGACCGGCTCGTCGAGCAAATTATTCTTCAAATACGCTTGATAGCGCCCACCGATGTCCAGCTCCCGGCAGAGCGCCACGAACACCGGCAAGGTCAGCGTGCTGGTCATAGGCAGGACATTGAACTGCCCGGTCGCCGAGGGCCGGGTAATGAAACAGGACGCGTCGTCGAAAAAACCTGGGCGTGATTCTTTTGCCTCAAAATTTTGCAGGGCGGCATCCAGCAGCGAAATCGTTCGGGACCTGTATGCGACGGAAATCCCCTCCGGGATATAGAGCCGCAGGTATGTTTGCCTGACATCCAACGTGACGTTGCAACGTTTTTCCAGCGCAGCGACCAACAGCGGCTCAGCGAAGGCTTCGATGGACTGGAGCCGAGCGAGCACCTGCTCCAGTTTTTGCCGAGACGTCCAAGTGGCTTGCAAGGCGCTTTTCAGGTACGCCCTATCGGCCGCGGCCGCCTGGGCAAATCCCGGCGGCATTGCCCCGCTGGCTTGCATGAGCGCCGTACGTTGTTTCGATGAAAGCCCGGCCAGCCAGTCGGGCATCGAATAGACGAGCCATTCCTGGGGATCGGTCAGCCGAAGGGTCTCCGGCACTGAGGTTTGCAGAGAAGTCATGTATTGCAGTCATCCGTGACAAGTGAAGCTTGAAGCTAAACGACGCCCGCCCATCGGAACCAGCCGAAACTTGTTTCCGGACAAAACACGGCGACCCGGCCTGTTTGGTGCCTGCCAGCAACATGCTATGGTTCGCCCCCGACTCCCACCGGTTTGCGCCTGCATGCTGCCGACTCCCCGCACCTTGCGCCTGCTCCTTGCCATTGCGCTGATCCTCATCGGCGCCGCCCTTGCCGCCAGCCTGGCTGTGCGCCACGCCGAACGCGCGGCCCTGGACGAAGACGCCAACCGCGCGAGCCAGCAACTGGCGCTGTATGCCAACTCGCTACACACCTTGATCGAACGCTATCGCGCCTTGCCCGCCGTACTGGCGCTGGACCCGGAGTTGCGTGACGCCCTCAAGGGGCCGGTCAGCCCGGCGCAACAGGACACGTTGAACCGCAAGCTGGAGAAGATCAACGGCGCCGCGCAGTCCTCGACACTGGAGTTGCTCGACCACACCGGCCAGGCAATCGCCGCCAGCAACTGGCGGTTGCCCAGCAGCTACGTCGGCCACAACTATGGCTTTCGCCCCTATTTTCTCCAGACCCGCACCCAGGGCACCGGGCGGTTTTATGCGGTGGGCGTGACCAGCGGCATCCCGGGGTACTTCCTCTCCAGCGCCGTGACCGGCGACAACGGCGAGTTCCTTGGCGCGATGGTGGTGAAGCTGGAGTTTCCGGAGCTGGAGCGCGAGTGGCGCCAAGGCAGCGACACCCTGCTGGTCAGCGATGCCCGGGGGATCATCTTCATCGCCAATCGTCCGGGCTGGCGCTATCGCCACTTGCAGCCGCTGACCGACAGCGACCGCGCCGAGCTCAAGGCCACCCGCCAATACGACAAACAACCGTTGCAACCCCTGGCCTTTGAGCCGCTACGACGCTTCGATGACAACAGCCATCTGGCCCGGGTCGAGGCCCCCGATGGTTCGACGGACTACCTATGGGAATCCTTGCCGTTGACCGCCGAAGGCTGGACCCTGCATTTGCTGCGCCGCCCCCAGGTCGCCTTCGAAGACCTGCGCAACGCCGGGCTCGCCGCCGCCGGACTATGGCTGGCGCTGGTGTTCCTGTTGCTGTTTCTCAACCAGCGCTGGCGCCTGGCGAAACTGCGCCAGCGCAGCCGTCAGGAACTCGAACGACTGGTGGACGAACGCACCCGCGAACTGCGTACCGCCCAGGACGGCCTGGTGCAATCGGCCAAACTGGCAGCGTTGGGGCAGATGTCGGCGGCCCTGGCCCATGAAATCAACCAACCCTTGACCGCCCAGCGCATGCAACTGGCAACCCTGCGCTTGCTGCTGGATCACGGTCGGGTCGATGACGCCTACAAGGCCCTCAAGCCGGTGGACGACATGCTGACCCGCATGGCCGCCCTCACCGGCCACCTGAAGACGTTTGCCCGCAAAAGCCCCAGCGGCCTGCGCGAACGCCTGGACCTGGCGGCGGTGGTGGACCAGGCATTGCAACTGCTGGAGACGCGCCTGCGGGACGAAAACATCAGCACCGTGCTGCATCTGACCCGTCCGGCGTGGGTGCGCGGCGATGCGATCCGCCTCGAACAGGTGTTGATCAACCTGCTGCGCAACGCCCTCGACGCCATGGCCGGCCAACCCGTCAAGCGCCTGGAAGTGCGCCTGGAGGCCGATGAACAATTGTGGCGCCTGAGCGTCAGCGACAGCGGCACCGGGATCGCCGAGGAACATCTGGCCCAGGTATTCGACCCCTTCTTCACCACCAAGGCCGTGGGCGATGGCCTGGGCCTCGGGCTGGCGGTTTCCTTTGCGATCATCCATGAGTCTGGCGGGCGGCTGACAGCGGACAACCATGAAAACGGCGCGGTATTCTGCGTGACCTTGCCCATCGATCAGGAGGCTCAACAGCATGCTTGATTCAGTCATGGTCGTGGATGACGAAGGCAGCATTCGCAGTGCCGTCGAGCAATGGTTGAGCCTGTCGGGGTTCCAGGTGCAGCTGTTCAGCCGCGCCGACGAATGCCTGGCCCGCTTGCCGGAGCATTTCCCCGGGGTGATCCTCAGCGACGTGCGCATGCCCGGCCTCAGCGGCCTGGAGCTGCTGGCCGAGGTACGCCGCCGCGACCCGGACCTGCCGGTGATCCTGTTGACCGGCCACGGTGACGTGCCCATGGCTGTCGAGGCCATGCGCGACGGGGCCTACGACTTCCTGGAAAAACCCTTCAGCCCCGAAGCCCTGCTGGGCAGCCTGCGCCGGGCCCTGGACAAGCGCACCCTGGTCCTGGAAAACCGCCGCTTGCATGAACAGGCCGACGCTCGCGCCCGCCTCGATGGCACGCTGCTGGGGGTTTCCCGTGCATTGCAAAACCTGCGGCGCCAAGTGCTGGACCTGGCGGCACTGCCGGTCAACGTGTTGATCCGCGGCGAAACCGGCAGCGGCAAGGAACTGGTCGCCCGCTGCCTGCACGACTTCGGCCCGAGAGCCCGCAAACCTTTCGTGGCGTTGAATTGCGCGGCGATTCCCGAGCCGCTGTTCGAAGCGGAGCTGTTCGGGCATGAAAGCGGCGCCTTCACCGGCGCCCAGGGCAAGCGCATCGGCAAGCTCGAATACGCCGACGGCGGCACGCTGTTTCTCGATGAAATAGAAAGCATGCCCCTGGCCCAGCAAGTCAAGTTGCTGCGGGTGTTGCAGGAACAGAAGCTCGAACGCCTGGGTTCCAACCAGAGCATCCAGGTGGACCTGCGCATCATCGCCGCCACCAAGCCCGACCTGCTGGACGAAGCCCGGGCCGGGCGTTTTCGCGAAGACCTGGCCTATCGCCTGAACATCGCCGAGCTGCGCCTGCCGCCGCTGCGAGAACGGCGCGAGGACATTCCCTTGCTGTTCGAACACTTCACTCACAACGCCGCCGAACGCCTGGGCCGCCCCGCCGCGCCCCTGAGCGGCCCGCAGTTGAGTCATCTGCTCAGCCACGACTGGCCGGGCAATGTGCGAGAACTGGCCAACGTCGCCGAACGCCAGGTGTTGGGCCTGGATCAACTGCCCGCCCTGGAGGCGGAGCCGGGCCAGTCCCTCGCGGCCCAGCAGGAAGCCTTCGAAGCCCACTGCCTGCGCGCCGCCCTGACGCGACACAAAGGCGATGTGAAAGCCGTGCTCGAAGAACTGCAACTGCCACGCCGCACCTTCAATGAAAAGATGCAGCGGCATGGGTTGAGTCGGGAGATGTTTTTGTAAGGCCCGCTGAATTTGCTGTGTCTGTACCGGCCCCATCGCGAGCAGGCTCGCTCCCACAAGGTCATGTGTACGCCGGACTATTTGTGGGAGCGGGCTTGCTCGCGAAGGCGTCGGCTCAGTCGATATTGAGTGGGCTGACACACCGCTTTCGCGAGCAAGCCCGCTGCCACAGGGTCATCTGTACACCGGCCAAAATGTGGGAGCGAGCTTGCTCGCGATAGGGCCGCCACAGACGAAGAATCTCTCCCTGCATAAGCGGATTCCCGCCCACACCCCCAACCATAATGAGCGGATTTCCGCTCACGCCACACGATAGCCCCCTCTAAACCGGCCCTCCGCCACCTGGCACAGCTCCTGCTATAGCCCTGCTAGGCTGCGTTCCCACGCGCTCCACAAAAACAATTAAACGAAGGATCCTTCAATGGATAACTCCAACGCCCTGCCCCTTGGGTCGGCTGCCGTGCCCGCCCGTGAAAGAACCACCGCCAGCCGGATCAAATCGATCTTCAGCGGCTCGGTCGGCAACATGGTCGAGTGGTATGACTGGTACGTCTACGCCGCTTTCTCGTTGTACTTCGCCAAAGTCTTCTTCCCCAAGGGCGACACCACCGCCCAATTGCTCAACACCGCCGCGATCTTCGCCGTGGGCTTCCTGATGCGCCCGATCGGCGGGTGGTTGATGGGCCTGTACGCTGACCGCGCCGGGCGCAAACGTGCGTTGATGGCCTCGGTGTACCTGATGTGCTTCGGCTCGCTCATCATCGCCTTGAGCCCGAGCTACGAAACCATCGGCGTCGGCGCGCCGATCCTGCTGGTGTTTGCCCGTCTGCTCCAAGGCCTGTCGGTAGGTGGCGAGTACGGCACCTCGGCGACCTACCTGAGCGAGATGGCGACCAAGGAACGTCGTGGCTTCTTCTCCAGCTTCCAGTACGTGACCCTGATCTCCGGCCAGCTCATCGCCCTGGGCGTGCTGATCGTGCTGCAACAATTCCTCAGCACCGAACAGCTGTACGCCTGGGGCTGGCGCATCCCGTTCGCCATCGGCGCGCTGTGTGCGGTGGTGGCGCTGTACCTGCGTCGCGGCATGGAAGAAACCGAGTCGTTCACCAAGAAAGAGAAGTCCAAGGAAAGCGCCATGCGCACCTTGATGCGCCACCCCAAGGAACTGATGACCGTGGTCGGCCTGACCATGGGCGGCACGCTGGCGTTCTACACCTACACCACCTACATGCAGAAATACCTGGTGAACACCGTCGGCATGAGCATTTCCGACTCCACCACCATTTCCGCCGCCACACTGTTCCTGTTCATGTGCCTGCAGCCGGTGATCGGCGGGCTGTCGGACAGGATCGGTCGCCGGCCGATCCTGATCGCCTTCGGCATCCTCGGCACCCTGTTCACCGTGCCGATCCTCACCACCCTGCACACCATCCAGACCTGGTGGGGCGCGTTCTTCCTGATCATGGCCGCGCTGATCATCGTCAGCGGCTACACCTCGATCAACGCCGTGGTGAAAGCCGAGCTGTTCCCCACCGAAATCCGCGCCCTGGGCGTCGGCCTGCCCTACGCGCTGACCGTGTCGATCTTCGGCGGCACCGCTGAATACATCGCCCTGTGGTTCAAGAGCATCGGCATGGAAACCGGCTACTACTGGTACGTGACGGCCTGCATCGCCGTGTCGCTGCTGGTGTACATCACCATGAAAGACACCCGCAAGCATTCGCGGATCGTGACTGACTGACAGGGTTCAACCGTCACCGCAACGGTGACTGGGATGGCCCCATCGCGAGCAAGCTCGCTCCCACAGGTTTTGCGCCAGGCCGCAACCCTGTGGGGGTGAGCTTGCTCGCGATAGCTTACGAAGCTTGCCCCATACGCCCTCGGCGATCTCCGCAACATCCCCCCGCCAGCAATCTCCCCGAAGCCCAACCACGATTAATCACCCGTTAATGCTGCCATTGCACCCTGGGCTTACCTGATCGATGACTTGCGCGACGTTCGCTCCGACGATGGAAGCGATTGAATACGCCGCCCTTAATATCTAGTTAATCGATTGTTTTTAGCATTATTTTGCGCTTTTCAATCAATTTAGTTGGCGTAGCATTTAACCCATGCAAGACACACATCGCCACGAACCCGGAGTGACCACCATGAAAACCAAACTGATCCTCGCCCTGACCCTGTCCGTGCTGGCTGCCAACACCTTCGCCGCTGACGGTTTCGACAAGACCGGTACCGCCTCCTTCGGTGCTAACGCCAGCGCAGCCATCGAACGCAGCCATGCCGGTAGCTACGCCGCCGATGGTTTCGACAAGACCGGCACCGCCGACGCCATCGCCGCTGACGGTTTCGACAAGACCGGCACCGCCGACGCCATCGCCGCTGACGGTTTCGACAAGACCGGTACCGCCGACGCCATCGCCGCTGACGGTTTCGACAAGACCGGTACCGCCGATGCCATCGCCGCTGATGGTTTCGACAAGACCGGTACTGCCGAAGCCATTGGTTAATGATTGAACGTCAAAAGATCGCAGCCTTCGGCAGCGCCTACAGGAGCGTATTCAATCTGTAGGCACTGCCGGAGGCTGCGATCTTTTTGGATCAACCAAATCTGGAAATAAACGGCCCAGGCTTGCACTATTGGCCGCCTACGAATGCCCTTCCAGGAAACACACGCCATGCCCGATGACATCCATTTCTACGAACCCGCCAACGGTCACGGCCTGCCACACGATCCATTCAACGCCATTGTCGGCCCGCGCCCCATCGGCTGGATTTCGTCCCAGGATGGCGAAGGTCGCCTGAACCTGGCGCCCTACAGTTTCTTCAACGCCTTCAACTACATTCCACCGATCATTGGGTTCTCCAGCGTCGGGCGCAAAGACAGCCTGAACAACATCGAACAGACCGGCGAATTCGCCTGGAACCTGGCCACCCGCCCGCTCGCCGAGCAGATGAACCAGAGCTGCGCGATGGTCGCGCCAGAGGTCAACGAGTTCGAATTGGCAGGTCTGACGGCCGCCCCGTCACGGGTGATCCAGGTGCCGCGCGTCGCCGAAAGCCCGGTGTCCTTCGAATGCAAGGTCACGCAGATCATTCAATTGCAGCGAGCGGACAAAGGGCTGGTGCCGAGCTGGCTGATCCTCGGCGAAGTGGTCGCCGTGCATATCGCCCAGTGGCTGTTGAAGGATGGGGTGTACGACACCGCCGCCGCCGAGCCGATCTTGCGCGGCGGCGGGCCGGCGGACTATTTCCAGTTGGGGCCTGAGGCGTTGTTCAAGATGCATCGTCCAAAGTAGGGGCAGCGCGATCCCCTGTGGCGAGGGAGCTTGCTCCCGCTGGGCTGCGAAGCGGCCCCTTTTTTGGTGGGTGCTTCGCACCCAAGCGGGAGCAAGCTCCCTCGCCACAAAAGCAACTCCCAAAAGGCTGATTACCAGACCAACCTGCCCTCGTCGTCGACCCCCTGAAGGTGAGTCAACTCGATGGCGGCCGCAACGTCGGCCTCGGTGGCAGTCTTGAAGGTCTGCTCTTCAAGCACCTTGTTGAAACGCGGCGCACCTGAGCCGCCGATGGCCTTGGTGGCAATGGCGGCGTGGTAACCGCCGCCGTCCTTGGGAACAACGGCGGAAACAGCTTCAAAGGTTTCAAAGGCTTTACGTGCCATGTCTTGTGCATCCTGGCGGTGGAAAATGACGCTCATTAAACCTTCAACCGGCCAGTTTGTGTACCTGCGCCCGGCCCCCTTCGGTCGCCTGGGCGGCGGAGACTTCCCGGAAGGTGTGGAAATCCAGGCTGCTCACCACCAGGTCCTGCACCAGCTCGGCGAAAATCGCCATGGCCGGTGAATTGAAGTAGGCGTCCATCGACGACTGGTTGACCCAGAGCCCGGACACCAGCCACAAATCAGCGTCGCATTGCGATTGCTGCAAGGCAAAGTGCAGGCAACCGGGCGCCTGGCGCGAAGGCGCGATCAGCGTGCTCAGGCGTGCCCCCAGTTGCTTGGAGCAACCGCCGCGGGCCCGGACGAAAGCCATGTGGCTGACGGGGATCTGTGTAGTCATGTTCAACCCTCCCAGGTAATCCGTTGTGCAGCCGGGGACAGGCTGCGACAGGATCAAAGGTTAAGCGCCACGCCGCCAGCTTCGTTAGTCGATTCCTGCCGACCCATTGCACAATCCTGCGCACCCGCCGCACAAAATTCGCCATCGATCCCGTTGCAACCCGAGAAGTTGAAACAAAAGGTTTCAAGCAAGTTTCGCTAGCGTTGCACCGTCATGGCCCATTGCGCCGTGCAGGATCAGGCAAGCTTTCAACAGGATGTTGCTACCGCTGCGCCTTGCACAAACATAAGCTTTGCTCATCGCTCCCTATCGCCTGAGGATCCCGGCATGTCGCCACTCGATCACGCCCACGTCCCGCTGGACACGTACCTGGAACAACAGCGCGCCGAACTGGCATCGATCATCGAGCGCAACACCAGCGAAGACGGCAGCTACGCCACGGCCATCGGCTCGCTGCACCTGTCGCGGCACAGCCAGCCGCACAGATTCGCCCCGGTGCTGGCGCAACCGGCGCTGTGCATCATGGCCCAGGGCAGCAAGCAGGTGTGCCTGGCGGACGAGTCGTTCCAATACGACCCGCTCCATTACCTGGTGGTCTCGGTCTCGATGCCGCTCAGTGGCTGCATCACCGACGTTTCGGCCGGCCAGCCGGTCCTGGCCCTGCGCCTGGACATCGACCCCACGGAAATCACCGCGTTGATCGCCGATGCCGGCCCCTTGGGCGTGCCGACCCGCCCCGCCGGGCGCGGGCTGTATGTCGAACGCCTGGACACGCCGATGCTCGACGCCGTACTGCGCCTGACACGGCTGCTGGACACGCCGAAAGACATCGCCATGCTCGCGCCCCTGGTGCGCCGGGAAATCCTCTATCGCCTGTTGCGCAGTCCACAGGGCTATCGGCTGTATGAAATCGCCATCGCCAACAGTCAGAGCCATCGCATCAGCCAGGCGATCAAATGGCTCAACGGCCATTTCGAACAGCCGCTGCGCATCGATGACCTGGCCCGGGAAGTGAACCTCAGCGTCTCGACCCTGCATCACCGCTTCAAGGCCATGACGGCGATGAGCCCGCTGCAATACCAGAAGCAACTGCGTTTACAAGAAGCCCGCCGGCTGATGCTGGCCGAAGGGCTGGAAGCTTCAGCGGCGGGGTACCGGGTGGGTTATGAAAGCCCTTCGCAGTTCAGCCGTGAATACAGCCGGTTGTTTGGTGCGCCGCCGTTGCGGGATCTGGCGCGGTTGCGGATGACCGTTTGAGCTGGGTTTTGTATTGCCTGGGCCGGCCTCATCGCGAGCAAGCTCGCTCCCACATTGGGTCTGTTGTGAACTAAGAATCTGTGTTCACTGAAGATCCCTTGTGGGAGCGGGCTTGCTCGCGAAGAGGCCAGCCGCGGCACTGCACCTTTAGAAATCAGGCACTGAGCAACCGACACGCCTGCGCCGGTATGGTCACTGACACCGCATGCCCGATCCCCAGGTCCATCCCTTGGCAAGGCGTGCTCAGCGCGGTGAACGAAACCCCGGAGCATTCCACCGTGGTCTCGATGGTCGCGCCAATGTCCCGCACAAACGTCACCCTGCCCAGCAACCGGTTACCCGCCGTGGCCTGGGGCGCGGACAGTTGCAGGTCTTCGGGGCGCACCAGCAACTTGACGTTCTCTCCCACCACGACACTGTGGCTGGCTGGCACTTCCAGCGCGTCCCCGCCCGGCAAACCCACTCGCCCATGGCCCAGGGTGATCGCCGGGAAAATGTTGCCGGAGCCGATGAAGTCGGCGACGAATTCATTGGCCGGGTGCCGGTAGATTTCAATCGGCGTACCGACCTGCTGCACCCGATGTTTGCCCAGCACCACCACGATGTCGGCCATGGTCATGGCTTCGCGCTGATCGTGGGTCACCAAGATGGTGGTGATGTTCAGCCGCTGTTGCAGTTGGCGGATTTCCACTTGCATCGATTCGCGCAACTTGGCGTCCAGGGCCGACAGCGGTTCGTCCAGCAGCAGGATTTTCGGCCGGGCGGCAATGGCCCGGGCAATCGCCACTCGCTGACGCTGTCCGCCTGACAGTTTCGCCACGGGTCGGTCGATCATCGCCTGGAGCTGGATCAGTTCCAGCAACTCCACCACCCGAGCCTGTTGCTCGGCCTTGCCCACGCCCCGCAGTTTCAGCGGATAGGCGATGTTCTCGCCGACGGTCATGTGGGGGAACAGCGCCAACGATTGAAACACCATGCCGAAGTTGCGCAGGTGCGCCGGCGTGTGGCCGATGTCTTCGCCATCCAGGCGGATTTCCCCGGCGCTGAGGCTTTCCAGGCCGGCGATCATACGCAGCAGCGTGGTCTTGCCGCAGCCCGATGGTCCGAGGAAACACACCAGCTTGCCCTCGGGCAAATGCAGGTTCACGTCCGTTACCGCGCAGGCCGAGCCGTAGTGTTTCTCGACGTTTTCCAGTATCAGTCCAGTCATGTCTTCACCTCGAAATCAAAAGGAAACGCCGCCTTCGCCCACCAGCTTCTCCAACGCCCAGATCAGCACGAAGTCGATCAGCACGATGAGCACGGCAAACGAAAATACGGTGGGGTCCAGCGACGACACGGTGCGGCTGTACATCCAGATCGGCACGGTCATGACATCGATGGTGTAGAGGAAATAGGTCACGGTGAATTCGTTGAACGAGACAATGAACGCCAGCAGCATCCCGGCGAGAATCCCTGACTTCATCAACGGCACCACCACGTCGATGATGGCCCGGCGCGGTGTCGCCCCGAGCATTCGCGCGGCTTCCTCGACTTCGCTGCCAATGCCGAGCATGGCGGCGGTGCAGTTCTTCACCACGAACGGCAAGGCGAGGATGACGTGAGCGATGACCAGCCTTGAGGTGGTCATCTGGAACGGTAGGCTGTCGAACACCAGCAATAGCGCCAGGCCCAGTACCACCA
This sequence comes from Pseudomonas sp. FSO-7, assembly GCF_059579345.1. Taxonomy (NCBI): domain Bacteria; kingdom Pseudomonadati; phylum Pseudomonadota; class Gammaproteobacteria; order Pseudomonadales; family Pseudomonadaceae; genus Pseudomonas; species Pseudomonas sp. FSO-7. Next base: position 5,244,960 of record NZ_CM184193.1, read on the forward strand.
TGGGAAACACCAACGGCAGCGACATCAGTTGCAGCGCCACGGCCTTGCCCCGGAACTCGCAACGAGTCAGCGCATAGGCCGCCGGCACCGCGATCAGCGTGGCGAAAATCATCGTCAGGCAGGCCACCAGTAAACTGGTGCCCATGGCCTGGCCCAGGCTCAGCACATCGCTGGCGTCCGGCGAAACGAAGGTGTGCCAGGCGGCCCGGTACCATTGCAGGCTGTAGCTGCTCGGTGGGAAGTCCAGGTTCGCGGCGCCGCTGAAGGACATGACGATCATGGTCAGGATCGGCAGCACCGCCAGCAACAGGATGAACCCCGACAGCAGCCCCACCGAGCGCCCGGTTTCGCCAGGTAGCAGCGACTGGCGCCTTTTGCTCAACGCGTTCATTGAGAAGCCTCCAGCATCCGCCGACGGCGGCCGGTGAAATATTCGGACAAGGTCATGATCGCCAGCGTGGTGACGATCAGCACCACCCCGGCGGCAGAGGCGGCCGGCCAGTTCATCAACGGGGCGATCTGGTCGTGCACCATCACCGCCAGCATCGGCACCCGTCGACCGCCCAACAGCAGCGGTACAACGAAGCTGCTGGCGTTGTAGGCGAATACCAGCGTCGCGCCGGTGATGATGCCCGGCAGGCTCATGGGCAGCACCACTTGGCGAAACACCTGGAAACGGCTGGCACCGAGGGTGGCGGCGGCCTCTTCATAACTGCGGGCAACACCGCGCATAGCACTGGCGATGGGCAACACGGCCAGGGGGAACGCGGTCTGGACCAGGCCCATCAACACGCCATTCTGGTTGTACAGCAGCATGATCGGACGCTTGATCAGCCCCAGGCCCATGAGCGCCTGGTTGAGCATGCCGGCCGGGCCAAGGATCACCAGCCAGCCGTAGCTTTGCAGCAGCAAGTTGACCAGCAGCGGCAACAGCACCGCCGCCAGGAACACCCGCCGCAACAACGGCGAGGCCAGGCGCGACATGGTGTAGGCCACGGGAATCGCCAACAGCACGGCGATCACCGCGCTGATCAACGCCAGGCGCAGGGTCAGCAGCAGGGACTTGAGGTAATAGGGTTCCAGCAACTGCCCGTAACTGGCGAGGCTGAACCCACTCCACTCCGCGCCCTTAGTGCCAACGCTCATGCGCAGCACCAACAGACTGGCGGCGATCAGCACGCCGAGAAACAACATCGAGGGCGACAGGAAAAGCCAGGCCCGGCTGGTGGGTGAAATACCCCGGGCGGCGCACATGGGCGCAACACGCTGCGGATGGGTTAACGGTTGGTGTTCCATGGCAAGGTCTCGTCAGTGGAAAACGACAGAACAAACACAACTTCAAATCCACTCAATCGCGGTAGGAGCAAGGCACAGTGAACATCTCCATCGACTGAACCACCGCTATCGCGAGCAAGCTCGCTCCCACCGTGGATCTGCGGTGGTCACAGAATCCATGCCCCCCCCCGATTCCTGTGGGGGCGAGCTTGCTCGCGATGGCGGCGGCACAGGCGACATCCCCGCCAACTGACCCGCCGCTATCGCGAGCAAGCTCGCTCCCACCGTGGATCTGCGATGGTCACAGAATCCATGCCCCCCCGATTCCTGTGGGAGCGAGCTTGCTCGCGATGGCGGCGGCACAGGCGACATCCCCGCCAACTGACCCACCGCTATCGCGAGCAAGCTCGCTCCCACCGTGGATTTCGGGTGCTCACAAATGTCCTGTACACCTCAATCTCCTGTGGGAGTTCGAATCAGGAAGAGAAGATTTCCGTGTACCGGCGAATCCACTGGTCATGCACCGTCGCCAGGAACGCGTTGTCGTGCATGATCGCCTTGTCGGCGATTTGCTCCGGGGTGAGGATGTAGGGGCTCTTGCGTGCTTCGGCGGAGATGATGGCCTTGGCGTTGACCGGGCCGTTGAAGATGTCTTCGGCCATCTTGCCCTGCACCAGCGGGTCGAGGGAGTGGTCGATGAAGGCGTAGGCCAGGTCGGTGTCGCCAGGGCGGTTTTTCGGCATGACCGAGAGCATCAGGTCGGTGTAGAAACCTTCCTTCATGCCAAACGTCGCCCCCAGGCCGTAGGCCGGGTCGCGGATCTGCTTGGGGAAGAACGCCGGCGCGTACAAGCCGCCCATGTCCAGGGAACCGGTGCGAAACAGCTCGGCGATCTGGTTCGGGTTTTCCCCCAGGGTCACCACCCGGTCCTTGAGCTCGGCGAGTTTCTTGAAGCCGGGCTCGATATTATGTTCGTCACCACCGGCCAGCTTGGCGGCAATGATGATCAGGTCCATGGCCTCGGTCCAGTTCGGCGGCGGCAGGAAGATGTTCGGCGCCAGGTCGGCGTCCCACAGGGCGGCATAACTGTCCGGCGCCTGTTTCAGGGTACGGGTGCTGTAGACCAGGCTGTTGCACCACAGCAGATAACCAATGCCATGGCCGCCCGCGCCGGTGCGGTATTGCGCCGGCACATCTGCCAGGTTGGGGATACGGTTGAGGTCGGGTTTCTCCAGCAACCCGGCGGTGGCCAGGCCTTCGGCGCCGACACCGGCCAGGGTGATGATGTCGTATTGCGGCCGATCACCACCGGCCTTGAGCTTGGCGACCATTTCCGAGGTACTGCCGGTACGGTCGGCAATGACCTTGGCCCCGGTCTTGGCCTCGAACGTCGCCGCGATGTTGCGCAACGCCGCCAGCCCGGTGTCATCGGACCAGGTCAGCAGGCGCAGGGTCTTGCCGACGAACCGCGTGTCGCTGGCCCGGGCGCTGATGAAGGGCACGCTCATGGCGGCCGCCGCGACCGATACCACGCTCGCAGTCTTGATGAATTGACGTCTGTTCAGATCATGCTCGCCCATGGAGGACTCCCTTTATTCTTTTAAGTATGAGGTGGGTAAAGCCGTTGCGCCCGCACCCTTCGACGCCGGCCAAAGCCCCGTACTGCAAGGGCTTCACCGTTGTCCAAGGCCATCCTGAGGTCGTGCAAAATCCCTGACTATCGAAAAAAACTCATTGAAGCCATGTTCCTGGCGCATGCCTTTTTTCGAGGCATGCATGGCCCGATAACGTGCCGTCAGACCGCGCGAATGACGTGCTTGACCTCCTGGAACGCCGCCAACCCCCACGGCCCCAACTCGCGACCGAGGCTGCTCTGCTTGTAGCCGCCCCACGCCGCCTGGGGAAAAATCACCTGGGGCGCGTTGATCCACACCAGCCCTGCCTGCAAAGCGTTGGCTACCTGTTCGGCCGCCTCGGTATCACGGCTGACCACACTGGCCACCAGGCCGAAACGGCTGTCGTTGGCCAGGGCGATTGCCTGTTCCTGTGTGGTAAAACGGCGTACGCACAACACCGGCCCGAAGATCTCCTCGCACCACAGCGCACTGTCCAGGGGCACGTCAGTGAAGATTGTCGGCTGTAAAAAAAAGCCGCGCGGCAGGTGCGCAGGGCGCTGGCCACCACACACCAGCGTTGCTCCGGCACTCACGCCACGGTCGATGTGCCCCAACACCCGCTGGTATTGCGCCTGGTTGACCAGCGCGCCCATCTCCACGTCCGGGTCGAACGGGTCGGCCACACGGATCGCCTCGGCGCGGGCCTTGAGCTGTCGCAGGAACTCATCGGCCAACTCATCGGCCACCAGTACACGGCTGGTGGCTGAACACATCTGCCCGGCATTGAAGAAACCGCCGCCGCAGGCCAATTCCACCGCCAGGTCCAGGTCGGAATCGGCCAGCACCAGCAACGAGGATTTACCGCCCAGTTCCAGGCTTACGCCCTTTACCGTTTCCGCCGCCCGCTGCATCACCTGCACGCCCACCGCGTTGCTGCCGGTGAAGGAAATTTTCGCCACGCGCGGGTCCGCCGCCAGCGGCGCCCCGACGGCCAGGCCGGTGCCGCAGACCAGGTTGAACACCCCGTGCGGCAAGCCGCAGCCAGCGATAATCGCTGCCAGTTCCAGCTCCGGCAACGGCGTGACCTCCGAAGGCTTGAGCACCACGCAACAGCCGGCGGCCAGGGCCGGGGCAAGTTTCCAGGCGGTGGTGACCATCGGAAAATTCCACGGCACGATCAGCCCGACCACACCGCAGGGTTCGCGGCGCAGGCGTGCGTTGAAATCATCGCTGGGCAAGGCCAGCGGCTGGTCCTGCCGGGCGTCGAGGCCTTCGGCCAGTTCGGCGTAATACTCAAAAGTGGCGACCACGTCGTCAACATCGATGGCGGCTTCGAACAGCGGCTTGCCGTTGTTGCTCGATTGCAATTGCATCAACCGCTCGCGACCGGCCCGCACCCCGGCGGCGATACGGCGCAGGATCGCGGCACGCTCGGCGCCCGTGGTGTTTGACCAGTGCATGAAAGCCTGGGTCGCCGCGTTCAACGCCTGATCGACGGCGCGCTCATCGCCGCCATACACCGTGGTCAGCAATGCCTCGGTTGCCGGATTGATCACCCGCAGCGATTGGTCACCGGCTGACCATTTTCCGTTGATGTACAGCCCGTCTCGCGTGGTGAGAGCGCTCATTTCGACACCTCTGCCATCCAGCGTGCCTGGTCGATTTCGATCAGGGTTGGGCCTTGCCGATCACTGGCAGCGAGTAATGCACCGCGCAGTTGCTCCACGCCGTCGATGGCCTGCGCCGCGCAGCCCAGCGCCTTGGCAACACCGACGAAATCCGGGGTGTAGATGTCCACGCCCACCGGCTCGATGGCGCGGTTGACCATGTATTTCTTGATCTCTTCGTAGCCCTGGTTATTCCACAGCAGCACGATCACCGGCGTGCGTGCCTCCACGGCGCTGGCCAGTTCCGGCAGGGTGAACTGCAGGCCGCCATCACCGATCAGGCACACCACCGGCGGGCGTCCCTGGCCCAGGTCCGTACCGCCGAGCCAGGCACCGATGGCCGCCGGCAACGCATAGCCGAGGGTGCCGTAGCCGGTCGACGAGTTGAACCAGCGGCGCGGCTGCTCCGGGTTGAAGGTCAGGTTGCCGGTGTACACCGGTTGAGTGGAGTCGCCGACGAACACCGCGTCGGGCAGCGCCTGCAAAACCGTGTCGAGGAACAAGGTCTGGGCGCGAGTCGTGGTGTCCCAGCTTTGCTCAAGGTCCGCGCGCAATCGGGCGACACGCACCGGGCCCCACTCGTTGCGGCGCTCGGCCAAGGGTTGCGCGTTCAGCGTGTCGAGCAAGGCTCGGGCAGCCGTGCGAGCGTCGGCCACCAGCGCCAAGCGTGGTGGATAGTTGCGCACGGTCTGGTCGGGGTCGATGTCGATGCGCAGCAACGCACCGGGGATCTCGAAGCCGCCGGCAAAGGTGATGTCGTAGTCGGTCTCGGCCAGTTCGGTGCCGATGGCCAGCACCACATCGGCCTCGGCCACCAATGCGCGGGTGGCGTCCAGGCTCTGGGTGGAGCCGATCAACAGGGGGTGCCGGGACGGCAACATGCCCTTGGCATTGATGGTCAACGCCACCGGCGCGCCGAGGCGTTCGGCCAGTTCGGTCAATTCGGCCACCGCGTCAATGGCCCCGCCACCGGCCAGGATCAGAGGCCGCCGAGCCGTCGCCAGCAGGTCGGCCATTTGTTTCACCGCACCCGGTGCGGCACCGGCGCGGCTGATGTTCACCGGCGCGCTGGCGAGCAAGGCATCGGCGTCTTCGACCAAAACGTCCAGCGGAATTTCAATGTGCACCGGCCGTGGGCGTCCGGCCTGGAACAGCGCGAATGCCCGGGCCAGCACACCGGGCAACTCGGCGGCGGACATCAACGTGTGGGAAAACGCCGCGACACCGCCCACCAGTGCTGACTGGTTCGGCAGTTCATGCAGCTTGCCGCGTCCACCGCCCAACTGGCTGCGCGACTGTACGCTGGAGATCACCAGCATCGGGATCGAATCGGCGTAGGCCTGACCCATGGCGGTGGTGATGTTGGTCATGCCGGGGCCGGTGATGATGAAACACACGCCGGGCTTGCCGCTGACACGGGCGTAACCGTCGGCCATGAAGCCTGCGCCTTGCTCATGACGCGGCGTCACATGGCGGATGCTGGAACGGGCCAGCCCACGGTACAGCTCGACGGTGTGCACGCCGGGGATACCGAACACCTGCTCCACGCCATAACCTTCGAGTAACTTGACCAACACTTCGCCGCACGTCGCCATTGCCATTGCCCTTTTTTCTTGTCTTGGACCAAGCCCCGCGGGGCCTTTTTTTGTCCTGGGAATGGCGTTATTGAACGGTCAGCCCATAGCGGCAACAATGGATAAAAAGTCATACTAGCCATGTCCTCACGTCATGGCTGGATCCAAATGAAACGACTTCCCCCGCTCCCGGCGCTGCACACGTTTCTGATCACGGCCCAATGCTGCAACTTCACCCGTGCCGCCGAACAGCTGCACATCACCCAGGGCGCGGTGAGCCGGCAGATCGCCGGGCTGGAAGATCATTTAGGTTATGCATTGTTTCTGCGCCAGGCGCGGGGCCTGAGCCTGACCGCCGAGGGCCAGGCGTGGCTGCCACGGGTGCAGCAGGTGTTCAGCCTGATCGGCGAAGCGGTCGAGCAAGTCGGCGAAAAGCGCCAGACCCTGCAACTCAAGGCCCCGACCTGCGTGATGCGCTGGTTGCTGCCGCGCCTGCTGCAATGGCAAAAGGAACGCCCGGATGTGCCGGTGGAACTGACCACCACGGTCCGGCACGGCGTGGATTTCCAGCGCGAAGCTTTCGACGCCGCGGTGGTCTATGGCCCGCCACCCGACAGTACGCTGGCGTGCCTGCACCTGTTCGATGAACAACTGACGCCGGTGTGCTCGCGTCCGATGCTTGAAGGCCCGGTGCCGCTGGGTGAACCCGCCGACCTGCAACACCATTTGTTGCTTCACCCCACCGCGGACGAACGCGACTGGAAGGCCTGGCTGGCGGCGGCGGATGTGCGCTTGAGCAACGTCAGCAAGGGCCAGCATTTCGAAACCCTGGACCTGGCGATGTCCATGGCGTCCCAGGGCACGGGCGTGGCGATTGGCGACTGGTCGTTGATCGGTGACGACCTGAGCGCCGGCCGGCTGGTGATGCCGTTCGAGCTGAAGGTCAAGACCGGGCTGGGCTATCACCTGGTGCACCCGCGCAAGCCCGAGACTTCGGGGTCGTTGCAGGAGTTGATGGGGTGGTTGGTGGAGCAGGCTCAAGCGCGGTAGAGGCTGACCCTCCCCCTTCAAAGGTGAATGAAACTGTGGCGAGGGAGCTTGCTCCCGCTGGGTTGCGCTGTAGGAGCTGCCGAAGGTTGCGATCTTTTGATCTTGATCTTCGCTCTCGATTCAATTGCCAGGGGAAAGATCGCAGCCTCGCTTCGCTCGACAGCTCCTACAGGCCCAGCGGGAGCAAGCTCCCTCGCCACAAAAGCTCAGGCCTTTAAAAAGAAGGTGCTATCAGAGCAGATTCGGCGCCTGCGCCGGCTCGATCTGTGCCCAATGGGACGTGTCTTCGCGGTGCTGCTGCAGATACGGCAACACCGCCCCCAGCAACGGCGCCTTGAACGCGTCCTGGAAGCGATGGGCCAGGCCGGGGATCAGCTTCAATTGGCTGCCTTGGATGTGCGCCGCCAAGTGCACGCCGTGCATCACCGGCAGCAACGGGTCGGCGGTGCCGTGGACGACCAGGGTCGGTACCCGCAGTTGATTGAGCAGGGCCACCCGGCTTGGCTCGGCCATGATCGCCATGATCTGGCGCTTCACGCCCTCGGGGTTGAAGGCCCGGTCATAGGCCACGGCGGCCTGATGCAGCAAGGCCTGTCGATCGTCCACCACCACCGGGCTGCCCAACGCGGCCAGCAGATCGGCCTGCTGTTCAAGGGCCATTTCGCGATTCGGCGCACCGCGCCGGGACAACAGTTGCACCAGCCTTTCGCTGGGCGCGGGCAAGCCTGCGGCACTGGAACTGGTCATGATCAGGGTCAGGCTTTCAACCCGCTCCGGCGCCATGGCCGCCATGTGCTGGGCGATCATCCCGCCCATGCTCACGCCCAGTACATGGAAGCTTTGCACCTGCAACGCGTCCATCAGCCCCAGCCCGTCGTCGGCCATGTCGGTCAGGGTATACGGCGCGGCCACGGGCAAGCCGAGTTTGTAGCGCAGGGCTTCAAAGGTCAGGTTGGCGCTGCCGGGCGCCTGGCGCCAGGTGGACAACCCCACGTCCCGATTGTCGTAACGGATCACCCGGAAACCTTGTTCGCACAGGGCAACCACCACTTCGTCCGGCCAATGGATCAACTGCCCGCCCAGGCCCATCACCAACAGCAATGCCGGATCCGAGGCACGGCCAATGCTCTGGTAGGCCAGGCTGACCTGATCCAGATCGACCCGTTGGGTCGCAACATTGACATCACAACGAGAAGCCGCCATCGACGGCAGGCCGAAAAACAACGCGGCCAGGAAAATAAGTACACGCATGAAGAAACACCGAAACGCAGAACCCCAGTAGAGCGCGAGTCTGATGAAGTTTGTTCAAGCGCGCTGCCACAGTTACGTGACAGTTTGATGAAGATTGCCGAGCGGTTGCTTGAAGCCATGTAGACAACGCTGTGGCGAGGGAGCTTGCTCCCGCTGGGCCACGGCAAGCCTCGACCATTCATCGCATCGCCTTCCCACCTGTCAGACCTGACAGTAGCCAGCCACCGCCGACGCGCTTTAACTACTGCTAACGCAAACCACGTCCGGCCTTGCGATGAAATGGAGCGCGATCATGAGCCTGTATGCGCAGGTCCGAGGAACACCGGCTGTGGCGCCGTTGGCGGCCATAAGCATTCCCGATGCCATCGCCTTGGACAAGGGAATTGCAGGAGTCAATCGGGCGCTGCTCAAGGCTGATTGTTCGGGCTTACCTATCCATGTTCCATCCAGCCATTGGGTGAAGGGTGACAAGGTAGACGTTTATTTTTCCGGCGTCCCTTCGCCTGTCCTCTCATGGGTGGTACCCCTGGACCATGACACCAACAAGCCGCTGTCGTGCTTCGTTGATCCCCAACAAATTCCGGAGGGTTTTAGCGAGCTGTTCTATCGAGTCAATGGCGCAGAGTCGGCACACTTGGCAGTGCTGGTCAGGAAGCGTTCGCCTGGGGGTGAAGATCCGGCGCCACAACTTCCCGGTCATGGTTTGTTAGCCGCACCTCAAACACCTGACGCCGTAATTGATGGCGCCCATGATGTGCCCGTTACTGTTGGCCCGTGGCGAGGGATGCGCGCAGGACACAAAGTGAATCTGCAAATTGCGCGCGGGTGCTTGCCGCATACCGTAAAGCCTGGCGAAGAGGGCCAACCTGTCGTTTTTATTCTGACCAGGGAAATGATTGCCGAACTTGGCAAGTGTGACGTGCTGCTGTTCTACACGTTATGGGATGAAGTGGACAATCCCGCGACAGACCGCTCCCTGACCAGCGTGATCCACGTTCGGCCACCGGCCGGAACGATGGGCGTCGCACTGACTGCCCCGATCATTCTCGACGTGGATCAGGACAACGTCATTGATTTGGGAAAGGCCAGGGAAAGAGATGTAATCGTGGAAGTCGATGTCGCCGCCAATGGCTTGACTGCAGGTCAACAGATCAAGCTCAACTGGCGCGGTGAACCACTCGATGAACTACCACAGCTGTTGACCTGGACACAAACGGTAGGCGAATTGCCAAGTGTAGTTTTCAAAATCAGCCCATCCATGCTTGGCACGTGGGTGGGGAGTTGGGTTTCTGTCACATGGATGCCGACCACAGATGACGGGTTCCTTGCATCGCCAGCGCTTGAGTTTTTACTCATCGATACCTCGAAAACAATACCGTTCGAAACCGTGGATGACTCGATTTTAGATCTCTGGATGCCGATCATCCCTGGACAGGTCGAGCCGGTGGAAGGTGGGATCGCGATGATCGGTATTCCAAAAATGATCTACGACGATAAACCCGACGGCCTGGCGGTCATTATCAATCCCTGGGTGGAGAAGGCCGCCAATGACACGTGCCGGCTGTTTCTCAACGACGAAACAGCACCCGTGGATGTTGATACTGTACTGCCAGGTACGGAACGTGACAGCCTAACGATGCATGTTCCGCCACTAATGCTCATCGATGGTATCAACGAGCTCTTTTACACAGTAGAACGTCCTAGCGGAAACGAGAAACCCAGCGAGCCGGCCCTGACCATGCTCTATCATCAGGTCCGCCCCGGGAACTTCGATCAAGACCCAGTTGCAGAAGGACATTCTGAATTAAAACTGGCGTTTCCTATCCCACAAAACAACGGCATCGATGTGGTGAAAGAGGGGCTGGATGGCACCTTGCAGCAACTGGTCGTGCATTGCCGCTACCCCTTCTGCCGGCTGTACGACCATATCGACATCGACTTCGGCGGACACATCGTTCATTCCAAGGTGCTCTCCGATCAGGCTCCGCCGGTGCCTTCAATCACTCCCACGACGGTGACGGTGATCGTTCCCGCTTCAGAACTGGACAAGATCGAAAATCGCCGTGCCCTGCCAGTCCGATTCATGGTCACCGACCTGATAGAAAACAGCACGGACCCGTCGTCAATCTGGTCGGCGACGACCTACATCGATGTTGATCGCCGAAACGAACGCCTACCAGCACCGATCTTTCGCGAAGACCTCGCTGATGAGAATGACATCGCCAACTTGATCGACCTGGACAAACTTGCCGGGCGTCCGTTGTCGTTGATTGTCAGTACCAATCATCCGTCATACCGGGCCGGCGACGAAGTAAGCGCCATTTTCAAGCATCCTCCCAACGCTGACCACCCAGCGCTAGTGGGTGTCGTCCAAACGGAACTTGGCCAGCCAAAACCTTTGATTTTACAAGTGCCGAACGATTTACTTGTCGCCGGCAGGGAGGTCAGCTGCACTTACGATACAAGGTTCAAGACACTCAATCAGGAAGGCTATTCGAAAACCGCGTTCGCTCAAGTCATCGGTTTCGGCGAACTGCAATTGCCCAACCTGCTCGAGGCCAACGGTACGGGCACGACCCAGATTCTTGCCCCCTTGGATGCGGTTGATGGCGCCACCGTTCGCATTGTCGTCGCTGGTTTACAAAGCACCGATAACATCAAGTTGACGCTTACCGGCACTCCCGGTGCAGGCACTCCGGACCTTGCGCCAGTCCCAGGCGAGATCGACGGCAGCGTTGATATTCCAATTCCTGCATCGGTGATCGCTGCAAACATCGGCAACGGCGTCAATACCACTTTCACGCTCAGATATGAGGTGCTGCGGGGCAACGAAACCTTTCCGTCGGGTACCGTCACCGTGACTGTCACACCACTTCCAGCCAACAGTCTTATTTCGCCCGTGTTCTTCATCAATAATGCCGAACAACTAAACGTGTTGGACTTGAACAGCTTCACAGGTAACGCCGCTATTCGCGCAAAAGTCTGGTCTTTCATAGCCGTTGGACAGCATGTACGCATGGCCTTGGAAGGCAGAACACCGAATAATAGCCCTAGTAACCTGACCATTTGGAACGGCGGCACCAGCAAAGTCAGCATTGAATGGCTCACGAACGGTTTCTATCAAGTCAACGTGGACCGCGCTTACCTCAATACTCTGGGTGATGGGACTCAACTTGTGATCAAGTTCAGCGCATCCTTGGACTTGAGGGACGACGCCAGCACGGATATCGACTTCCCCGACCGTGTGTATCGAGTCGGAGTGGCCGGACAGGCACCGGTCATCACCTCGGTGAAGGCCGGCGAAACAGAAATCCCTCCCGGAGGCGAAACCTCCGAGACTCGGATTATCGTGACCGGCACCGTCACGCCCAGTCGGGAAGTGAACCTCTACGACGGAGCCACGCCGCTAGGCGCCGCGAGCGTAACGGGCACCGTATGGAGCATAGGTCCCATGACGTTCTTGACCGGCCTCCATGCCTTGACCGCGCGCGCCCTGGATGGAACGGAATCGTCCCCGCCACGGCTCTTTACGATCAAGGTCGAGACACAAACACCCACCATCACTGCTGTAACAACAGACGAAGGAAATGTCCCCGTTAACGGAAGTACCTACTACCGAAAAGCAAGTATCACAGGCACAGGCACGGCTGGACAAACTGTAGAGCTGTTGGACAATAACGTTTCTATTGGTCATTTGCCGGTCAACGGCAGCTCGGTGTGGAATATGCCGACCCGACTGTTCAGTGCGACCACTCACACCCTCACCGTGCGCACGACGGACGGCAGCAACAAAAGCTCGACGCGGGTATTTACAGTTGGGGAAGGGCTGTCACTGCATATAGCGAGGTTTTCTCAAAAAGATGAGGGCGGATGGGCTTGGGGCGGTGCAGGAGCGTTGGCCGATCTGTCGTGGGTAGCCTTTCCTGGGCAAAGTTATTACCACATGCTCAATATGACCAACACCGACGCTTCGGCGGGGATATTCCTGGCAAGGACATTTACGGGCCTTACTCCGGGCGCGACGTATCTACTGTCATCAAGCGTCCTTCGCGTGGACAACCTAAACATTGCGCCGCAGCTTCAGCTTGAGACCAGTGCAGGAGATCGATCATCCATCGCTACCCTGTCCATTCGATATCAACCTGTAAGCATACAATTGACATTCGTCGCGAGTGCGCCCGATATGACAATGCACTTCAGAAATTATCAGAACTTGGGCACAGGGAATGATTTTGCAATCGCACATATCCAGATTCAGCGAACACAGCTCCCGTCGTGATATGAGGAAAAAGGCAAGCGACACACTACCCTAAACAAACCCACGGGCCATTTCTGGTGCCGCGGGCTTTTCGTGGCCTCGTTGACCGTTCAGCTCTCAAGCCAACTGGCTACGCAACTGCCGCGCCGCCGCGACCATGTTCACCAGGGCCGCCTCCGTCTCCGGCCAGCCCCGGGTCTTCAGCCCGCAGTCAGGGTTGATCCACAGCCGCTCGGCGGCGATGCGTTTCACCGCCTTGCTCATCAGCGCGACCATCTCGGTCGTGTCCGGCACCCGTGGCGAGTGGATGTCGTAGACACCCGGGCCAATGTCGTTCGGGTAGTCGAACGCCTCGAATGCGTCCAGCAACTCCATGTCCGAACGCGAGGTCTCGATGGTGATGACATCGGCGTCCATGTCGGCGATGGCCTTGATCACGTCATTGAACTCGCTGTAGCACATGTGGGTATGGATCTGGGTTTCATCACCCACGCCCGACGCGCACAAACGGAAAGCGTCCACGGCCCAGTCCAGGTAGGCCTGCCATTGCCCGCGACGCAGTGGCAGCCCTTCGCGGAACGCCGCCTCGTCGATCTGCACGATTTTGATCCCGGCCTTTTCCAGGTCCAGCACTTCGTCGCGCAGAGCCAGGGCCAGTTGTCGGGCCTGGACCTGGCGCGACACGTCTTCGCGGGGGAACGACCACATCAGCATGGTCACGGGACCGGTAAGCATGCCTTTCATGACTTTGTCAGTCAGGCTTTGCGCGTAACGGATCCAGTCGACGGTCATGGCTTTCGGGCGACTGATGTCGCCGTAGATGATCGCCGGCTTCACACAACGCGAGCCATAACTCTGCACCCAGCCGAAACGGGTGAAGGCGTAGCCGTCCAGTTGCTCGGCAAAGTATTCCACCATGTCGTTGCGCTCGGCTTCACCGTGCACCAACACGTCCAGGCCCAGGCGTTCCTGGATCTGCACGGCATGGCGGATCTCGGTGTGCATGGCGTCCTGATAGTCGTTGGCCGACAGCTTGCCTTGCTTATAAGCCTGACGCGCCAGGCGGATCGCCGGGGTCTGCGGGAAGGAGCCGATGGTCGTGGTAGGAAAAGTGGGCAGTTTCAGTCGGGCACGCTGCTCTTCGATGCGCTTGGCAAACGGCGAGCGCCGCTGGCTGTCCTGTGGCCCGATGGCCGCCAGACGGGCCTGGACCTCGGCTTTATGAATGCGTGTCGAGCCGGCGCGACCGCTCTGCACTTCACGGCTGGCGGCCAGGGCCTGCTGCACGGCGGGGGCCTGTGGATCGTTCAATGCGTCACGCAGCACCGCGACTTCACCGCACTTCTGCACGGCAAAGGCCAGCCAGCTCTTGAGTTCGGGGTCGAGCCGGTCTTCACGTTCCAGGTCCACCGGGCTGTGCAACAACGAGCACGAAGTGCTGACCCAGAGGTTGTCGCCAAAGCGCTCCTGGGCCGGTTGCAAGTGCGCCAGCGCCTGTTCCAGTTCGCAGCGCCAGACGTTGCGACCGTTGACCAGGCCCACCGAGAGAATCTTGTAGGTCGGCAGGCGGTCCAGCACCTGGCCCAGTTGTTCCGGGTCACGTACCGCGTCGATGTGCAAACCGTCCACCGGCAGGCTCACCGCTAGGCCAAGGTTGTCTTGCAGGCCACTGAAATAGGTGGCCACGAGTTTTTTCAGCGGCGAGTACTGGAGGATGTGGTAAGCCCGCTCGAAGGCGCTTTTCCAGGCCAGGGGCAGGTCGAGGGTGAGGATCGGTTCGTCGATCTGCACCCATTCCACGCCCTGGGCCTTGAGGCGGTTGAGGATTTCACCGTAGACCGGCAGCAGGCGTTCCAGCAGGTCGAGCTTGTCGAATGCCTCGCCCTTGGCCTTGCCCAGCCACAAATAAGTCAATGGGCCGATGATCACCGGTTTGACCCGGTGGCCCAAGGCATGGGCCTCCTCTACCTCATCGAACAACTGTTCCCAGCTCAGGGCGAAGGTCTGGTCGGCGGAAAATTCCGGAACCAGGTAGTGGTAATTGGTGTCGAACCACTTGGTCAGCTCCTGGGCGTACTGCGCCTGGCCGTGCTCGGCACCGCAGCAACTGGCCGTGGCGCCACGGGCCATGGCGAACAGGGTGTCGAGGGTCGGCCGGCCCTGGGCATTCAACGTGCTGTGAAAACGCTGTGGGACGGCGCCCAGGGTCAAGCTGTGGCTGAGCACCTGGTCGTACCAGGCAAAGTCGCCGACGGGCAGCAGGTCGATGCCGGCGTCTTTTTGCAGTTGCCAGTGACGGGCCCGCAGTTCACGTCCCACCGCCTGCAACGCAGCCGGGGCCAGGTCGCCCTTCCAATAGGCTTCGAGGGCTTTTTTCAATTCGCGGTCGGCGCCGATGCGGGGAAAACCGAGGGTGTGGGCCAGGGCCATGGTGTGCGTCCTCCTGTAAAAGATGGCGCCATTGTCGACAGCGCGGCCCACATGAGACAAACTCAACCTTTTCGTGTTGATCACAAGTTTTACTCATGGAGCCACTCCGGTGCTTGAACTCCGTCACCTCAAGACCCTGCACGCCCTGCGCGAAGCCGACAGCCTGGTCGAAGCCGCCGAACGCCTGCACCTGACCCAGTCCGCCCTCTCCCACCAGTTCAAGGAACTGGAAGAACGCCTGGGCATGCAGTTGTTCGTGCGCAAGACCAAGCCGGTACGCTTCACCAGCGCCGGCCTGCGCCTGTTGCAACTGGCCGATGCCGCCCTGCCCTTGCTGCGCAGTGCTGAACGGGACATCGCCCGCTTGGCGGGCGGCACCGCCGGGCGCCTGCACATGGCCATCGAGTGCCATAGCTGCTTCCAGTGGCTGATGCCGACCATCGACCAGTTCCGCGATGCCTGGCCGGAAGTCGAGCTGGACCTGGCCTCGGGTTTCGCCTTCGCCCCCTTGCCGGCCTTGGCCCGAGGCGATCTCGACCTGGTGGTGACCTCCGACCCGCTGGAATTGGCCGGCATCACCTACGTGCCGCTGTTCACCTACGAAGCGATGCTCGCCGTCGCCAACCAGCATCGGCTGGCGGGCAAGCCCTACATCGTGCCCGAGGACCTGATCAGCGAAACCCTGATCACCTACCCGGTGGAGCGGGACCGGCTGGACATTTTCACTCGTTTCCTGGAGCCAGCCGACATCGAACCGGCCCAGGTGCGCACATCCGAGCTGACGGTGATGATGATGCAACTGGTGGCCAGCGGCCGTGGCGTCTGCGGCATGCCGCACTGGGCGCTGCACGAATACAGCTCGCGGGGCTACGTGAAGGCCAAGCGGCTGGGGGAGAAAGGCTTGTTTGCCACGCTGTACGCGGCGGTGCGCACCGACATGCTCGACGCGCCGTACATGCGCGACTTTCTGCTGACGGCCAAGGACACGTCGTTTTCCACACTCGATGGGGTCAGTGCCGTGCGCTGATGCCGGGTTGGCTCCATCGCGAGCAGGCTCGCTCCCACAGGGGATTCGTGCGGTGAACACCATCGACGCCATCCAACAAATCTCTGTGGGAGCGAGCTTGCTCGCGATGGCGGTGGGTCAGCTTGCAGTGATGCTGGATGTGCAACTGCTATCGCGAGCAAGCTCGCTCCCACAGGGGGAAGGTGGTGGCCTTAAAGTTCGAGCCACATGTGGATTTTGTCGAGGTACTCATCGTCCACGCGGATCGCCATCGGTTCGAGGCCGTAGAGGACGAAGCCGCAGCGCTGGTAGAGCTTGAGCGCCGGGTCGTTGCCGGCGGTGACGGTCAGCTGCACCAGGCGCAGGAAGGTATGGCGCCGGGCTTCGTCGAGGGCCGCCTGCAGCAGTTGGTAGCCGAGGCCCCGATGGCGATGTGCGTCGGCGACGTACATGCCGAACAGCAGCGCCTTGTGCCGGGCTTTTTCCCGGGGTTCCAGGGCCAGGCCGACGATGCCGACCAGTTCTTGCTCGACAAACGCCCCCAACAACACATCGAGCCGGCTGCCCAGGCGTGACGCCCACCAATTGATGGGCAATGTCGCCCGTTCGCTGACGCTGGAGGTGAAGGCCTGGGGGTGCAAGGCGTACGCCTGGAGCATCAGCTCGCGATATTCCTGGGCATCAACGGCCCGCAGGCGCCGAATGTTCACGCCGAACGCCGTTGCTCAAGCATCAGGCGCAGCGCCAGGGCACCGAGGACAAACCCCATGAAGTAGCGCTGCACCGCCAGCCAGCTCGGGTTATGGACAAACCAGGAGGCAATGCCGGCGGCGAACAGGGCAATCAGCAGGTTGACGCTGAAACTGACGCTGATCTGGGTCAGCCCGAGGATGATGCTCTGGGTGAACAGCGAACCGTGCTCCGGGCTGATGAATTGCGGGAACACTGACAGATAGAACACCGCGATCTTGGGATTCAGCGCACTGGTGAGAAAGCCCATGGTGATCAGCTTGCGCGTCGAATCCGCCGGCAACTGCTGGGCCTCGAAGGGCGAACGCGCGCCCGGTTTCACAGCCTGCCAGGCCAGCCACAACAGGTACAGCGCGCCGGCCCACTTCAACACCTCATAGGCCATGGGCACCGCCAGGAACACCGCCGTCAGCCCCGCGGCGGCGGCGAACATGTGCACGAAGAACCCCGCCACCACGCCCAACAGCGACGTGACGCCGGCCTTGCGGCCCTGGCAGATCGAACGGGAGATCAGGTAGATCATGTTCGGGCCGGGCGTCAGGACCATCAGCAACGCGGCGGCGGCGAAAATCAACAGATCCGGCAATGGAATCATGGGCGTCAGTCCTTGAGGCGTGAATCAGCAAGTGGCCAAGTATGTCGCTCGATAAAACGGCAAGATAACCTCGCCTGTCAACGGCGCCAGCACCCGATCACTGTCGCCGGCCGGGTCGATCCAGCACACCTCTTCGATTTCGGCCGCCGGCGAAACCGGGGCGTCAATGCTCAGCAAAAACACCTCGGCCTGCACGGTAAACCCCGGTTCGTTGGCCGCCGGCGCGCTGAACACCCCCAAGTGGCGGGCCTGGGCCGGGTCGATCCGCAACCCAAGCTCTTCTTCCAGCTCGCGGGCCAGCGCCTGCACCGGTTGCTCATGGGCCTCGATCTTGCCACCGGGCTGCATGAAGGCCCGGGTGCCGCGCTTGCGCACCAGCAGGGTTCGCCCGTCCGGCCCGAGCAACAGGGCGGCGGCGATGCGGATGAGGGAAGTGGTCATGAGGGATAAAAGCCTTGGCCGGGGAAATGGCGGGGAGATTACAGACCGCAGCGGCGACAGCAAAGCCTGGCGCGACCGCAAAACCAACACACATCTACTGTGGGAGCGGGCTTGCTCGCGAAGGCGGAGTGTCAGCCAATAAATTTCTGACTGATACACCGCCTTCGCGAGCAAGCCCGCTCCCACAGTTGGAATCGTGTCGCCTTCAGAACCGCATCACCCCAACATCGGCTTCGGCACCGAAGGGTCGACCTCCTCAGGGATCTTGACGAACACGCTGTAGCGGGCCCCTTCCATCGACTCGAAGGCGATGAGCTTTTCCACCAGCGGGCCGCTCAGGACCTTGCCGGCGTTGAGCAGCAACATGCCGTTGTCGGCGTTGAGGTTGCGCGCCAGGATCATGCCGGCCGCCAGTTCCCGGGTGTTCATGACCCTCACCGTCGGGTCCGACAAGGTCACGTCTTCCAGGTATTCACCGCAGGCCTTGATGAAATCCTCGATCATATTCGGGTCGTACAACTTGCCGGCGTACTTGCGGATGTAGACCAGCGCTTCGTCGCTGTTCATCTGCCGCTCCAGAATCAACCCGCGCTGCAGCTCGATGAAGTCCACCGCCAGTTTCAACAGCCGCGAGCCAAACGGAATGGCCTCGCCCTTGAGACGATCGGGAAAACCGCTGCCGTCCCAACGCTCCTGGTGATGGCGGATGATGCGTGCCGCGTCCTTCATCGGGTCCAGGGTCATCAGCAGCGATTCGCTCTGCTTCGGATAGGCTCGGTACAGATCGAGCTCAGAGTGATGCAGCATGTCGGCGGGCGTGACCATCATGTTGTCGGTCCAGCTCAGCTTGCCAATGTTGTAGAGCGCGGCGGCCATGGTCAGGTCGCGGTCGGTGGACTCGTCGAGAAAATTCAGCCGGCTGTAGACATGGATCAGTTCGATGATTTCCCGATTGGTCTGCTTGGCCTTGGGCAGGCGCAGGTTGGCGATCAGCGAAAACACCTCGGTGCCGGTCACGTAGCTGCGCTTGAGCTCGTCATAGGCCAAGTCGAGCATGTCGGCGGTCTGCTGCAACTCGGAAGTGCGTGAGGCCACGCGTTTTTCCAGGGTGGCGTTGAGGGTCTTGAGTTGCTGGTTCTGTTCGCGGTTGAGCGCTTCGAGGCGCTGGCGCTCGCTTTCGGAATGCTGGTGGGCCAGGGCCTGGAGCAGGGCCTGTATCAGTTCCTCATCGTTCCAGGGCTTGCTGAGGTAGCGATAAAGCTGCCCCTCGTTGATGGCCTTGGTCATCATGTCCACATCGGCATAACCGGTGAGCAAAATGCGCAAGGTCGACGGATAGAGCTCGCGAATGTGAGCCAACAGTGTCGCGCCGTCCATGTTCGGCATGCGCGCATCGCTCATCACCAGATCGACGGGCCGCTCCTTGAGAACTTCCAGCGCCTTGGCGCCGCTGTCGGCTAGCAGGATCTCATAGGGTTGGTTACGCAATAATCGACGCAGGCTACTGAGAATCGACTCTTCGTCGTCAACCAGCAACACCGTGGGCTTCCTTACCGGAACGCCCGACGATTGATCTTCCATTAGAACCCCTCCTATTAACGACTGTTCTACCTTAGCCCCAAAATACAGACTAGTAGATAGAGTAAATTTAGACTCGACTTGCCATTGCTGGCCGAGCGCATCCCAATCAGACGACTATGCTGTACCCCATGAAGGGCCATGTGCAGGCCACAATACTCATGCGACAGAAAGGGATATCAGATGTTCCCACGGTTTTCTAGGCAGCATCATCGTGGTGCAGGACCATGAGCCTGCCGACGGAGAAAGGCAATCGGCGCATCCTCATCGTCGACGACAGCGCGACCATCCATGAGGACTTTCGAAAGATCCTCTGCCCCAAGGCGACCACCGAAGATAGCCTGAGCAGTGCCGAGCAAGCCCTGTTCGGCGCGCCGGTGGTGGCTCCCAGCCAGAGTTTCGTGCTCAACTCGGCGTTCCAGGGCATGGAAGCCCTGAACAAGGTCGAATCGGCGCTGGCCCAGGGGCAACCCTTCGCCATGGCGTTCATCGACATGCGCATGCCACCGGGCTGGGACGGCCTGGAAACCATCGAACGGTTATGGCGCGCCGACCCCAAGCTGCAAGTGGCCCTGTGCACCGCTTACTCGGATTATTCCTGGGAGGATATTTCCGAGCGCCTTGAACTGGGCGACCGCCTGCTCATCCTGAAAAAACCCTTCGACGCCAT
Organism: Pseudomonas sp. FSO-7; assembly: GCF_059579345.1. Classification (NCBI taxonomy): domain Bacteria; kingdom Pseudomonadati; phylum Pseudomonadota; class Gammaproteobacteria; order Pseudomonadales; family Pseudomonadaceae; genus Pseudomonas; species Pseudomonas sp. FSO-7. The sequence continues at coordinate 5,265,121 of NZ_CM184193.1, forward strand.
CGAGATCCGCCAGATGGCCAGCGCCTTGACAGTCAAGTGGCAGATGACCGAGGACGCGGCGCTGAAAATGGACATGCTCGAACGGGCGGTGGAGGAACGTACCCGCGAGTTGGCCGACGCCAACATCATCGTGCAGAACAGCCCGACCATTCTATATCGCCTGCGGGGCGAGCCGCCGTTCCCACTGATGTACGTCTCCCACAACATCACCAAGTTCGGCCATGTCGCGGCGCAACTAATCGACTCGCCGGACTGGGCGCAGACACTGATCCACCCCGACGACCAGGGCAAAGTCCAGGAGGCAATGGTCCGCGTCCTCGATCGCGACACCGCGGGGGCTTGCATCGAGTTTCGCATGCGCACCGGCGACGACACGTTCCGCTGGGTGGAGAACCGCTACATCCCGGTGCGCAACGATCAGGGCCTGTTGCTGGAAGTGGAAGGCATTATCCTCGACATTACCGAGCGCAAGCTGGCCGCTGAGAAGATCGCACTGCTCGCCCGCACCGACGGCCTGACCGGGCTGGCCAACCGCGCCACCGTGCTCGAGCGCCTGCACCAGGCCTTCGCCGCCGCTCGGCGGGGGGCGCCGCCGTTTGCCATGTTCTACCTGGACCTGGACCACTTCAAGCGGATCAACGACACCCTGGGTCACCCCATCGGCGACCTGTTGTTGCAGGAAGTCGCGGCACGGCTCAAAGGCTGTACCCGGGAAAACGACCTAGTGGCGCGCCTGGGTGGCGACGAATTCGCCATCCTGCAACTGGACGTCCACGAAGCGACCCATTGCGCCGCGCTGGCGACCAAGATCCGCGATACCCTGGCGGCGCCCTATTTCCTGGACGGCAACGACGCGCGGATCTCGGTGAGCATCGGCATCGCCCTGTACACCCCGCAGAGTGCCAGTGCCGACAGCCTGATGGCCCAGTCCGACATGGCCCTGTACCGCTCCAAGGAAAAAGGCCGCAACCTGTACCATTTCCATAATGAAGAAATTAACCGGGACGTAACAGAGCGCGTCGCCCTGGCTAACGACCTGCGCCTGGCCCTCGAGAATAACGAGCTGCAACTGCACTACCTGCCGGAAGTCGACCTCGGCAGCGGCAAAATCCTCGGCATGAGCGTGCAGGTGCGCTGGAAACACCCCCAGCGTGGCTGGTTGGAACCGACGGACTTCATGCCGGCCGCCGAGAAGACCGGGATCATCATTAGCCTCGGTCACTGGGTGCTGGACCGGGCCTGTCAACAGATGCGCCAGTGGCGCGACCAAGGCATGGCCCCCCCGGCGATCGCCATGGACCTGTCCCTGACCCAGCTCAAGACCGGCCCGGAACTGATCTACGACGTGCTGCGCACCACCGCGCGCTGGGAGTTGGCGCCTTGGGACCTGCGTTTCGACGTCACTGAAGCAACCCTGGCCCAGACCAAATGGACTCACAACGACGTGCTGCCGCGCCTCTGCGAACTGGGCGTGCAGATCGCCATCGATGACTTCGGCACCGAGTATTCCTCGTTCGACTACCTCAAGACCTACCGGGTCAATCACCTCAAGCTCGCCCAGCGCTTTCTAGAAAGCGCCAACACCGACCCAGAGAGCGCCACGACGTTGCGTACGATCATCAATTTCGCCCGGGACGTGGGCATCGGGATCATCGCCGAGGGCGTCGAGACCCAGGAGCAACGCACCACGCTGATGTCCAGCGGCGGTTCGATGCAGGCCCAGGGGCATTACTTCAGCACCGTGGTCGACAGCGGCCAGGCCGCCGAATTGCTCAAGGCCGGCACCATCATTCCCGGGACGGATCACGGGATCCGGCCGGAGAGCCAGCTACCGGAGAGCAATCCATGAACCCCATGTCGGTACCTGCCAACCGGCGGATCCTGGTGGTGGACGATACACCGGCGATCCACCAGGACTTTCGCAAGATTCTCAGCCCCAGCGCCGGCAGCGATACCTCGCTGGACAACACCGAAAGCCTGCTGTTCGGCACCCCGCAGGCCAACCGGCTGCAATTCCAGATCGACTCGGCCTACCAAGGCGAGGAGGCGCTGGAATTGGTCAAGCGCGCCCAGGCCGAAGGCCAGCCCTATGCGATGGTGTTCGCCGACATGCGCATGCCACCGGGCTGGGATGGCCTGCAAACCATCGAGCAACTGTGGAAAGCCGATCCGCGCCTGCAAATCGCCCTGTGCACGGCCTTCTCGGATTATTCCTGGGAAACCATGTCCGAACGAATCGAGTTCGACGATCAACTGCTGATCCTCAAGAAACCCTTCGACACCCTGGAAATCCGCCAGATGGCCAGCGCCATGACCTGGAAATGGCAACTGGCCCAGGACGCGGCGAGAAAAATGCGCAGCCTGGAACGCACGATCGAAGAGCGCGTCCAGGAATTGCTCAAGGTGTCCCACCTGCTGCAATACGACGTGCTCACCGAGCTGCCCAACAGCATGTTGCTCGGCGATCGCCTGACCCAGGCCATGGCCCAGTGCCGTCGGCATGACCGGCAACTGGCGGTGATGTTCATCGGCCTGGACCGCTTCAAGCGCATCAACAACGCGCTGGGCCATCCGGTGGGCGACGAAATGCTCAAGCGCGTGGCGCGGACGCTGGCGACCGTGGTGCGTGAGTCCGACTCGGTGTTTCGCTACGGCTCGGATGAGTTCGTGGTGGTGCTGGGGGACATCGTCGACCCGCAGCAGACCAAAGGCGTGGCCGACAAACTGCTGGCGGCCATCAACACCCCGCAGCCCATCGATGGCCATGACCTGAGCGTCACCGCGAGCCTGGGCATCAGCGTGTACCCGAACGACGGTTTCGACGCCGTGGCGCTGATCAAGAAAGCCGAGACGGCGATGCGCAACGTCAAGGAGGCCGGCCCCAACGACTACCGTTTCTTCACCGAAGACATGAACCGCCGGGCACGGCAGCAACAGACCATCGAATCGGGCCTGCGCCTGGGCCTGCAACGCAAGGAATTCGTGCTGCATTACCAACCCAAGCTCGACCTCAAGAACGGCACGGTGGTCGGGGTCGAGGCGCTGGTGCGCTGGGACAGGCCGGGGCATGGTTTGGTCTATCCGTCGGATTTCATTCCGGTGGCCGAGGACAGCGGCCTGATCGTTCCACTGAGCCAATGGGTGCTTCAGGAAGCCTGCCAGCAGGCCTGCCGTTGGCAAGCCCAGGGTATGCGGCCGCTGTACCTGTCGGTGAACATCTCGGCCATCGATTTTCGCCAGCGCGGTTTCGTCGAAGGCATCGCCCGCACCCTCAAGGAAACCGGCCTGGACCCGACACAGTTAGAACTGGAGATCACCGAAAGCGTACTGATGCAGAACGTCGACACCACGGTCGCCATCCTCAAGGCCATCAAGCAACAGGGGATACGCCTGGCCATCGACGATTTCGGCACGGGTTATTCGAGCCTGAGCTACTTGCAGAAATTTCCGGTGGATGTGCTGAAGATCGACCAGTCGTTCATTGGTGACCTGAGCATTGACAGCAACGACGCCAAGCTGGTGAGCACCATCATCAGCCTGGGCAAGAGCCTGAACCTGCACATCATCGCCGAAGGGGTGGAAACCCTTGAGCAGCTTGAATTTCTCAAGAAGCACCAATGTGAGGAAGCCCAGGGTTATTACTTCAGCAAGGCCGTCGAACCGCAGGCCTTCGCCGATTGGATGACAGAGTGGGAAAAATTCCAGAACCCGTTTTCGTGAATACCTGAGTATCCTCAACCAAAGTTTCAAGGAAAACATCCCATGGCGTTACATGGACTGATTCTGACTCTCGGCCTGCTCATGGCAGCAAGCGTAACCGCTCACGCCGACCACCTGAACGTCCCCCTCAAGCCCCTGCCACCGGTGCCGCCCCTGGACCCCAAGCGCGTCCAGCTGGGACTACGGCTGTTCAATGACCCGCGGCTATCGGTCAACAACACACTGTCCTGCGCCAGTTGCCATCGCCTGGACAAGGGCGGCGCCGACGACAAGCCGTTTTCCCTGGGCTTCGACGGCAAGCCGGTGGAGGTCAATACGCCAACGGTGTTCAACGCTAGCCTGAACTTCCACCAGTTCTGGGATGGCCGCGTCGATACGCTGGAAGAGCAGGTGCATGAGGTCGTGACCAGCTCGGTGGAAATGGGCAGCACCTGGGAGTTGGTGATCAAGCGCATCGCCGACGACCCAGACTACGCCAAGGACTTCAAGGACGCCTACCCTGACGGCGTCACCAAGCCCAATATCCAGGGCGCACTGGCCGACTACGAGCGCACCTTGCAGACGCCCAACTCGCGTTTCGACCAATACCTGCTGGGTAATACCGACATCCTCACGCCTCGGGAGAAGTTCGGTTACCAGCGTTTCAAGGAGTACGGCTGTATCGCTTGCCACCAGGGCGTGAACATGGGCGGCAACATGTTCCAGAAATTCGGCGTCATGGGCGACTACATCGGCGACCGGGGCAACCCCACCCGGGCCGACGAAGGACGCTTCAACCTCACCGGCGACGAAGCGGACCGCCAGGTCTTCAAGGTGCCGAGCCTGCGCAACGTGGCAGTCACCGCCCCGTATTTCCATGACGGGGCGGCGCCGACCCTGGAACGCGCGGTGGAGATAATGTTCCAGTACCAGTTGGGCCGTGAGCCGCTGAAGAACGATACCGAGTTGATCGTCGAATTCCTCAAGACCCTGACCGGTGAGTGGGATGGCAAACCCTTATGATAGTCCTCCGTCGCCTCGGCCTGGCCCTCATCGGCGTCTTGCTGGCTGGCATCCTGCTGTTCATGTACGTCAACTCGGGGGCACAGCAGGCCGCCTCGTACATTGAATCCCGGGACCTGATCCGCCTGCTCAAGCAACAGGACGCCATCTGGGACAACGAAATCCTCAAGTCGCGGATCGCCCTGACCCACGACTACGACCCGTTGGTCTCACCCCTGCAGGAAATGGCACGCCTGTGGCAGCGTCTGGACGCCATCGAATCGGAACCGGGGCGCCACGAGCATTCACTCTGGGAGGCCCAGCGCGACGAATACCTCAAACTGCTCAAGGAAAAGACCCGTTTGGTGGAACAGTACAAGTCTCATAACGCGGTATTGCGCAACTCCCTGGCCTTCCTGCCCACCGGCGAGGACGACATCCAGGGCCAGTTCGCCCGGCTGCCCGACACGTACAGGCTGGAGTTGCAGAACATCGCCATCGACACCTACGACCTGTTGCTCAGCGGCATGGAATTCGCCCAGTTCAGCTCCCCAGAGATAGCCGCCGAGGTGCTGATGGGTTTGAACCAGTTGGATGTCAACAAGGAGCGCTTGCCCGAGGGGCTGCGTAACTCCGTCGAAATCCTGCAGCCGCACATCGAGCTGATCCTGCGCGAACAGCCCCTGGTCAATGAATTGCTCATGGGAATCGAAGCGGTCCCCCTGGCCGATCGCCTGGACATCATCACCAACCTGCTCGATAGAGACCAGGAGAAAGACGCCGCCAAATACGAGCGTAACCACATTTACTTGCTGGTGTTCGCCACATTCCTGGTGCTGATCCTGATCTGGCTGGCGATCCGCCTGATGCGCAGCTTCGCCGAGATCAAACGGGTCAACATCGCCCTGCAAACCGCCAACGATGAGCTGGAACAACGGGTCGAGGAGCGTACCCGTCAACTCAAGGACACCCAGAGCGAGTTGATGGACACCGCCCGCCAGGCCGGCATGGCGGAAATCGCCACCAACGTGCTGCACAACGTCGGCAACGTCCTCAACAGCGTGAACATCTCCGCCGACCTGGTCTGCCGCAAACTGCGCAGCAGCAAGGCCCTGGGGCTGGGCAAGGCGATGCAATTGATCAACGAACACACCGATGACCTCGGGCACTTCCTCACCGAAGACGCCAAAGGCAAGCTGCTGCCAGGCTACCTCAACCAACTGGTCGAGGCCATCGCGCAGGAGCAGCAGGGCCTGACCGATGAACTGGCCCAGTTGAGCAAGAGCGTGGACCACATCAAGGACATCGTCTCTACCCAGCAGTCCTATGCGGGGGCCAGCAGCCTGCTGGAACCTCTGGTGGTCAGCGAACTGCTCGAAGACGCCCTGCGCATGAATTCCGGCGCCCTGACCCGCCATCATGTTACGGTTATCAGGGAATACGGCGATGTGCCGCGGTTCATGGGCGACAAGCACCGCTTGCTGTTGATCCTGATCAACCTGATCAGCAATGCCAAATACGCCATGGCCGGAGTGTCCAACCATGCGCGGAACATGACCCTCAAGGCCGCCGTCATCGATGGCGAGACCCTGCAAATCAGCGTCAAGGACGAAGGTGAAGGCATCCCGGAGGAAAACATGACGCGCATCTTCGCCCATGGTTTTACCACCCGTAAGGAAGGCCACGGCTTTGGCCTGCACAGCTGCGCAGTGGCGGCCATTGAAATGAACGGCCACCTCACCGCCCACAGTGAGGGGCCAGGCAAAGGGGCGACATTCCAATTGCAGGTGCCCCTGAAACTTGCAGAAGGTGAACCATGAACAGCCTGATTAACCGCCGCATTCTGTTGATCGACGATACACCCGCCATTCATGACGATTTTCGCAAGATCCTCACCCCCAGGGATGAGAGCAACGCGGACTTGCAGGGCATTGAAAGCGCGCTGTTCGGCGAAGCGCCGAAACCTGTCACCACCGTGTTCGAACTTGACTCAGCCTACGGTGGGCAGGAAGGCCTGAACAAATTGTTGGAGGCCGCGGCGAAGGAGCGTCCCTATGCCCTGGCTTTTGTCGACATGCGCATGCCCGAAGGCTGGGACGGCGCCAAGACCATCGAAGAACTCTGGAAGTACGACCCGCAGTTGCAAGTGGTGGTGTGCACCGCCTATTCGGACTACTCCTGGGATGAACTGCTTGACCGCCTGAACGGCCATGACCGCTTGCTGATCCTGAAGAAGCCGTTCGACAACATCGAAGTCCAGCAGATGGCTAACACCCTGACCACCAAATGGGAAATGACCTTCCGCGCGCAATTGAAAATGAACAAGCTCAAAGATCTGGTGGAACAACGCACCCAGGCCTTCAAACAAGCCAGCGAGCTGCTGCAAATGGAGATCGACGAACGCAAGATGCTGGAAACCCAGTTGGTGCAATCGGAAAAGCTCGCCTCGCTGGGCCAGTTGGCGGCCGGGGTGGCCCACGAAATCAACAACCCGATCGGCTTCATTTCTTCCAACCTGGGGGCGCTGGACGGCTACTTCGGCAAACTCCAGGAAATGCTCAGCGCCTACGGCAGCGCCGAAGAGGCCATCGCCTCACCGGAGCTGGTGGTGAGCTTGAGAAAGCTGCGCGAACAGGTGGAGCTGGATTTCCTGGTCGAGGACATCCCCTTGCTGATCAAGGAATCCAAGGATGGCATCGGCCGGGTCGGGCAGATCGTCAAGGACCTGAAGGACTTCTCTCGCGTTGACTCCAGCCAGGAATGGCAGATGGCCAATTTGCAGCAGGGCATGGATTCGACGTTGAACATCGTCGCCAATGAAATCAAATACAAGGCCGACGTGGTCAAGGAATACACACCGTTGCCGGAGGTGGAATGCCTGCCGTCGCAGATCAACCAGGTGATCATGAACCTGATCGTCAACGCCGCCCAGGCCATCGGCCCCGAACGCGGCACCATCACCCTGCGCAACGGGGTCGGTGACGAAACCGTCTGGATCGAAGTGGCGGACAACGGCTCGGGCATCCCCCCCGAAACCCTGCAGAAAATCTTCGACCCGTTCTTCACCACCAAACCCATCGGCCAGGGCACGGGGCTCGGGCTGTCGTTGTCCTACGGCATCGTGAAAAAACACAACGGCGAGATCACCGTACGCAGCGAAGTCGGCGTCGGCACCACCTTTCGCGTGGAATTGCCGGTGCGGCAGATGAAGCAGGCGAGCTGAGCCACACCGGCCATTCAAACTGGGTCTGCTGCGCAGCCCAGCGGGAGCAAGCTCCCTCGCCACAACTGCCCGCACTTCGCCGCAAATCGAATTGTGGGAGCGAGCTTGCTCGCGATAGCGGTGCGACAGGCATGCAGATAGTGAATGTGCGACCGTTATCGCGAGCAAGCTCGCTCCCACAGGTTTTGCTGGCGTTCACAGACGGATCATTCCAAGCAAACCAACCCCGTGGCGAGGGAGCTTGCTCCCTCGCCACGGGTTGCGTTCCATATCCGCCCCCTCGCCACAGGTTGTTGTTGCCCGCCGTTTCGCTGCCAGCGCAGAATGCCTACGCCGCCTCGCCAATCGCTCACCCCCAAGGAAACCGTATGAGCCTGTCTCTGCTAAGCCGCTACGCCTTCTTTGCTGGCTGTGTCATCTTCACCCTCGCCAGCCTGCCGTTCCTGCAACACGACTGGCTCTGGCCCATCGCGCTGGTGACCGGGCTGCTGAGCCTGCTGGGGCTGTTCGACCTGCTGCAGAGCCGCCACGCCGTACGGCGCAATTATCCGATCCTTGGCAATATCCGCTACCTGGTGGAAGGCATCCGCCCGGAGATCCGCCAGTACCTGCTCGAATCCGACAGCGATGCCCTGCCCTTCTCCCGGGCCCAACGCTCGTTGGTGTATTCCCGGGCCAAGAACGAAAGCGCCGACAAACCGTTCGGCACCTTGATCGACGTCTACCAGACCGGCTTCGAATTCATCGGCCACTCCATGCGCCCCGCCCCGCTGAGCGACCCCAGCGGCTTTCGTGTGACCGTCGGCGGCCCACAGTGCACGCAACCGTACTCCGCGTCGGTGTTCAACATCTCGGCCATGAGCTTCGGCTCCCTGAGCGCCAACGCCATCCGGGCGTTGAACCAGGGGGCCAAGCTGGGCAACTTCGCCCATGACACCGGTGAAGGCAGTATCAGCCCGTACCACCGCGAACACGGTGGCGACCTGACCTGGGAACTGGGCAGCGGCTATTTTGGCTGTCGCACCCGCGACGGGCGCTTCGACCCCGAGCGCTTCGCCGCCCAGGCCCAGAACCCGCAGGTGCGGATGATCGAAATCAAGATGAGCCAGGGTGCCAAACCCGGCCATGGCGGCATCCTGCCCAAGCACAAGGTCACTCGGGAAATCGCTGAGACCCGTGGCATCCTCATGGGCGAGGATTGTGTTTCGCCGTCACGCCACAGCGCGTTTTCCACGCCGATTGAACTGATGCACTTCGTCCAGCAACTGCGTGAGCTGTCCGGCGGCAAACCGGTGGGCTTCAAGTTCTGCCTGGGCCATCCATGGGAGTTCATGGGCATCGCCAAGGCCATGCTGGAAACCGGGATCCTGCCCGACTTCATCGTGGTCGACGGCAAGGAAGGCGGCACGGGCGCGGCGCCAGTGGAGTTCACCGATCACATCGGCGTGCCGCTGCGCGAGGGCCTGCTGTTCGTGCACAACACCCTGGTGGGGCTGAACCTGCGGGACAAGATCAAGCTCGGCGCCAGTGGCAAGATCGTCAGCGCCTTCGACATCGCCAGCGTCCTGGCCATCGGCGCCGACTGGGCCAACGCCGCACGCGGCTTCATGTTCGCCATCGGCTGCATCCAGTCGCAAAGCTGCCACACCAACAAATGCCCCACCGGCGTCGCCACCCAGGACACCCTGCGCCAGCGCGCCCTGGTCGTCCCGGACAAGGCCCAGCGGGTCTACAACTTCCACCGCAACACCCTCAAGGCCCTGGCCGAAATGCTCGCCGCCGCCGGGCTTGAACACCCGTCGCAATTGCAGCCCAAACATTTGGTGCGGCGCATGTCGGCCACCGAGGTGAAGTTGTTTTCTCAGTTGCATGTGTTTCTGAAACCGGGGGAATTGCTGACGGGTGAGGTCAACGGCCAGTTCTATTCGCGGATGTGGCAGATGGCGCGGGCGGACAGTTTTGAGCCGCGGGAGGTTGCCGCGGCTTGAACAGCAACCCCGCTTTCATAACCGGCCCAACCTTCCTGTGTCTATCGGTACCTGTAAGATCTGACAGTAGACGATAGCTCCCCAGGGGTTGAACAATCATTCGATGGTTCAACCCCAAGGAAGATCCGCGATGGTTCTCGCACGCCTCGTTGCAATAGCTATGCTCGGTACGTCGCTGGTCACTATTGGGTTTCATTCAACGATCCAAGCCGATGGTCGATCCGGAAAGGAGCAAGAGGACGCCGCTTTTATCGACCAACTGATCGGACAGATGACCGTTGCGGAAAAGATCGGCCAACTGACTCAGTTGGGTATGTATATGCCCACCACCGAGCCGACCGTGAAAATCGATGGTCAGCAAACCGTCGTTGGTTCCGTATTGGGTGTTTATGGCGCAGAAGCCACTCGCCAATTGCAACGCGATGCCGTTCAGACCTCCCGCCTGCATATTCCATTATTGTTCGCCTACGATGTACTCCACGGCTTCCGCACGGTATTCCCCGTACCGCTGGCTGAGGCGTCGGCATGGGACCCGGACCTGTCACAACGAACCGCAAGGGCCGCTGCCGTCGAAGCGACTGCCAGCGGCTTGCATTGGACTTACGCACCTATGGTGGATATCTCGCGAGACCCGCGCTGGGGGCGAGTGGTCGAGGGGGCTGGCGAAGACCCGTTTTTGGGTGCCGCACTAGCGACCGCACGCGTGCGCGGTTTTCGCGGTGGGGGCATCCCTGACACTTCAACACTCCTGACCACCGCTAAACACTTCGTCGCTTACGGCGCAGTCGAGGGGGGGCGTGACTACAGCATGTCTGAGATGTCCGAGCGAACGTTGGAGGAAGTCTACCTCCCACCGTTTCGTGCCGCCTTAGAAGCAGGGGTGGATGCAGTCATGCCCGGGTTGAATGAAGTCGATGGTACGCCAATGCACGGCAATCAAAAATTACTCAAGAATAAGTTGCGCAACGAGTGGAACTTCCAGGGCGTGGTAGTCAGTGACTACAACGGTGTCATGGACCTGATGCAGCATGGCATAGCCCCCACATCGAGCGACGCCACTCATCAAGCCTTCAACGTCTCAATTGATATCGATATGGCAGGGGGAGGCTACGCCGCTGAACTGCCTGCCCTGGTCCGTAGCGGCCAAGTACAGCAAAACTCTCTTGATGATGCAGTGCGTCGCATACTCCAGAGCAAACAACGGCTGGGCCTGTTCGACGATCCTTACCGCTACAGTGATCCGAACCGGGAGGCACTGACCCCGTCCCCTCCAATGCGGGCGTTGGCACGCGAGGCTGCACAAAAGTCCATCGTGCTGTTGAAAAACGATGACTCGTTGCTGCCACTACCGAAAAACCTGCGCAAGCTCGTAGTCGTTGGAGCCCTGGCGAACGATGCTCTGTCCACATTGGGCCCTGTACCTGCAGAGGGCCGTCCCAACGAGTCAATAACCGTTCTGGCAGGGGTAAAAGCCGCATCGCCAGGAACCGAGGTTGTCTACATTCCTGGCGCCTTCCCCACAAGCAGCGACATCTCTGGCATTGATGAGGCTCAGCGCGCAGCCAGGGATGCCGACGTAGTTATTGCCGTGCTCGGCGAAACCCAAGACATGAGTGGCGAAGCGCGCAGCCGCGCCTCTCTTGATTTACCGGGGGCGCAAAACGCCCTGCTGACGCAACTGATCAATACCGAAAAACCCGTGGTAGTCATCCTCATGAATGGTCGCCCGCTTGCCATACCGGCCGTGGACGAACAGGTGCCTGCCATTCTGGAAACCTGGTTTCTGGGATCGGAAATGGGCCATGCAGTTGCCGACGTGCTGTTTGGCGATGTAAACCCCAGTGGCAAGCTCCCCATCACCTTCCCACGTACGGTGGGGCAAGTGCCCATCTACTATGCGCATAAAAGCACCGGGCGACCCTCGAGCAAAACAGATTACTTCACTTCCAAATACTTGGACGAAGATTGGAGACCGCTCTATCCGTTTGGTCATGGCCTGAGCTACACCACATTCACTTATGGAACACTGAAACTCAGTAAACGGCAGCTGAGGCCCAATGAAACATTAACCGTACAAGTTGAGGTCCGTAACAGTGGCCAACGCGCCGGTGAAGAAACCGTGCAACTGTACCTACGCCAGAATGTCGCGAGCATTACGCGCCCGGTACGCCAGTTACGTGGTTTTTCCAAAGTCCACCTCACTCCCGGTGAAACCAGAACAGTGAAATTCTTGCTTGATCAGGAAGACTGGGCGTTGTTGAACGATCATTTATTACCGTTCGTAGAGTCCGGGACGTTCACATTGTTCGTAGGAGGTAGCTCCATTACTGATAACCAAGCGAGTTTCGAAATCACCACCAGCGAGCAGTTGACAAGACACGGTGCGGCTATTCCGCGTTCATTGCGTGATGCAACGATACGCTAACGAACCTTTCGCCGCGGCTTAAATTGCGAGACCGGTGTCGCTTTGCGGGTGAACAGATAAGCAACCACCCCGCCATCAACCAGAGTAAGACTTCGTTCCCACTCTTTTTCTGATAGCGGCGGCGTGGCGTTAACTTTGAAAGCGATCCACCAGACTCTGTGTCCAGAACAATTCAATCCTTGCCAGTCAATGAAAGAGTCCGCCTTCAAATGCTCGGGTATCAAGGCGTAACCGTTACGATCAGGGAAACCTTGCGCAATGATATCGGAGGGTAATAAAGCGGTGGGTGTACGTCTCGTGCCGTAATTGACCAGATCTGCCAAGGCTCGTGCCGGGCAAGTAGCACGCTGAAGGCCTCGTCATACCAGATAGCGGGGAGCGTGATTCCATAAAAACGTACACCCAGCGCAAGGAGAGCCACGGCTGCCAACGCTGAGTAGTCAGCGAACCAGCGGGGAGGTTTGACTAAGTAAGTGTGCAAAGCCCTCATTCACGATCCCCGCGAAACACCAGAAACCGTGAGAACAGAAAACCAATCACCAAACTCACCAACGAAAAACCCGTTACGGTCAGCAAGCCGTGAAGCTGCCAGCGGTCCCCCAAATACCCCACGATGAAACTGAGCGCCCCCATGACACAGAGAAAAAGGACATAGCGCGGCACCGAGCGTTTGGCCTCGAAGGTATAGAGCGCATTGACATAAAAAGAAAATGAGGCCGCCACGCAAAACGCAACAAAATTACTTGTCGACTGATCGAGGCCGGCGCCCACGCGCAGGACAAAAAAGATCTGCCAATGGATCAGCGTATTCGCCACACCAACGAGTGCGTAGGTCAAAAAACCTTTCCATATCGCGTTCATACCCATTCCCTACCGGGTTGGTGCTTCAGGCGATACTTAATCTAGGGGCCCATCGATACGCGGTCTACTGTAAGAACTAACAGGTGCTTATCACTCCAAACGGTGCTCATAGCAGCGCGGCGAACCAAATCTAGACGGTTCCTTCATGACGATGAAGCCATAATCGCCGAGCAGATAAATCCGGTAATACTGGTTGTCCACGAGGGGCGTAAACCCCTGGTAACCGACACGGGTCGCGTTGCGCCGCTCGCGTTCGATCACCACGTTAGTGATGCCCATGAAGAGCGGGCTTTCCGGAAGGATGAAGTAGTCGATGTTAAGCAGATAATGCAGGACCGGCAGTTGTTCGAACGAACCGCAAGCACTGACCAGCCATTGGGAGGAATAAGTCAGCGACATGTAGATCCGCTTGGCTTCGTACAGCTCCCGGCGCGAAGTAATGTCGTAACTCAAACTGTAGAGCGCACCGTTGGCGAAGGTTTTTTCCAAGGTCAGGACCCGACCGTAGGCGAAAGACAACGAAAGCGTTGCCAGAAGCGGAATGACCAGCAACACCGGCAGTCGGCGATGGATCGGAACAAGGGCTTGGTACGCAAGATAAGACAGCAACACCAATAGCACCCCGAAGCCCATCAAGGTGCGGGCGCCTTCATTGAAGTCGCGAAAAAACACGGTGATGCCAGGCACCAGGAAAACCAACAAACAAAGGGCCAGTAAACAGATCAGACTCAAGGCGATTGTCTTCCACCGCGGCTCTTCACGGGCCCCTATCCGGCGTCCCAAACGTAAGGCACCGATCAGCGAACACAATGCCAGCACGGCAAATACCCAGGCGTATCCACCGTGGAGCAATAGCGCAATCTTTTCCAGAACCGTGGCGATATTGAAACCAATCTGTCCGAGTGGATCAACTTTCCAATTCAGTAATTCGGTCCGTGTCGTCTCTATGGACGAGAGCGTCATGACGCAATAAATCAGCATGGCCAAGCCAAGCTGAGCGAGCCTGCCCCCCAACATTGCCCACCACTGTCGCCATGGCAGCGGTTTGCATGCAGCCCTGAACAGGTCCAGGCACACCAACCCCAGGAACACATTGAAACTGATCTGATAGAGCCCGAATGCCAACACCAACAATGCCACCGGCACCCACCGCTGGCGCATGGGCGAGGCGCTGCGAAAAGTCGTTGCGTAAATAACCGCCACCAGACTCAGCGCCATACCAGGCCCGTCGTATTGATAGGACAGGTTCTGCAGCAGGAACGGGTTGTACCAGAGGGGCAAGGGCACGAAGCAGCAGGCTAACGTCGGCTCGGGAAAATAGTGATAGGTCAGGCGAGTCAGGGCCTGAGACATCGCCAATACAGCAAGTAACAAAGGCAGCGGAAAAATGTCCGGCGCGGCGCCGCTGAAAGAGAGCACCTGGTACAACAGGTCAGTAAACCAGCGTCCCTGGCTGGCCCAGCCATTGCCAGCATCCAGTGTCCGCCAGCTATCGTCGATATAACGAAAGTCAGCGAGGATCAATGGCAGAACATACAGCAGGGTCGCCATCAAAAAAAAAGACATGACCTGACGCTGGTTGAGCTCGCGATAAAAAATCAGCGGAACGTTCATGCGCAACGCCCTCGAAACGCTACGAACCGGAGCGACATCAAGCCGGATATCTGCCAATGAATATTCTATTGACCCACCCAATCATCGATTAGCTGAGAAAATCATCCCCTATCGTTTTCACAGGCGTTGCCGACCCAGCCGGTGTTTGCTGGCGCCACTCAATTTAGGTTCCACGCAGCACAGCGTCTACTGTAAGAACTAACAGGTCCTCGACGCTAAAAAAAAGCCCCGATCATCAGACCGCGGCTCTCTTTCACGCGCCGTTAATCTACGAAGCCGAACGCACCGTCCCCTCTACATCGCCGGTCGGTTGCAACTTGAAGGTGTAGAACAGCACCGTCAGCAGCACCAGGAACGCCGGGCCGACATACAACGCCACACGCGTATCCGGGAAATACGCCATCAACCCCACCACCAGCACCAGGAATGCCAATGCCAGGTACGAACTGACCGGGTACAGCCACATGCGGTATTTCAACGCCGCACGCTCGGAAGCACTGAGGCTTTTGCGGAATTTGAGCTGGGCCAGCAGGATCATCACCCAGGTCCAGATCGCGCCGAAGGTGGCGATGGACGTTACCCAGACGAAGACTTTCTCGGGCACCAGGTAATTGAGCAGCACACCCAGCAGCAACGCGGCGATGGACAGCAACAGCGCGCGGCGTGGTACGCCGTTGTTGGAGGTCTTGGCGAAACCGGCCGGGGCCTGACCGTTCTGCGCCAGGCTGTAGAGCATCCGCCCGGTGCTGAAGATCCCGCCGTTGCAGGACGACAATGCGGCGGTGATCACCACGAAGTTGATGATGCCGGCGGCGGTCTTGATGCCCAGGCGCTCGAAGGTCATCACGAATGGGCTGCCCTGGGTGCCGATCTCGTTCCATGGGTAGATCGACAGGATCACGAACAGCGCGCCGACGTAGAACAGCAGGATCCGCCAGAACACCGAGCCGATGGCGTTGGGGATGGTTTTCTGCGGGTTCTTCGCCTCTCCGGCGGTCAGGCCGATCATCTCCACGCCCAGGTAGGCGAACATGACCATTTGCAGGGACATCAACACGCCGGACACGCCGTTGGGCAGGAAGCCGCCATGGGCCCAGAGGTTGGAGATGCCCAGGGCCACGCCGTCGTTGCCGAAACCAAAGGCGATGATGCCGACGCCGCCGATGACCATGGCGATGATGGTGACGATCTTGATCAGGGCGAACCAGAATTCGAATTCGCCGAAGGCCTTGACCGCGATCAGGTTGATCGAGCCCATGCTGACCAGCGCGGCCAAGGCCCAGATCCAGCGGGGCACGTCGGGGAACCAGATGCCCATGTATACGGCGACGGCGGTGATTTCTGCCACACAGGTCACCAGCCACAGGAACCAGTAGTTCCAACCGGTCAGGAAACCTGCCAGTGGGCCGAGGTAGTCCTGGGCATAACGGCTGAACGAGCCGGCCACCGGGTTGTGCACGGCCATTTCACCGAGGGCGCGCATGATCACCAGGATCGCCAGGCCGCCAATGATGTAGGACAGCATGATCGCCGGACCGGCCATTTCGATGGCCTTGGCCGAACCGAGGAACAGCCCGACACCGATGCAGGCGCCAAGGGCCATCAGGCGGATATGCCGCTCGCCGAGTTCACGTTTGAGCGGACCACCTTGGGCGGTCTCGCCATGGGGCAGATGATTGCCGACAGGCATAGGGATAACCTCGTCTTGTTATTGGATTGGCCACCGAGTGTCCAAGGCCGCAGGCCGGTAAGCCTGCCGCCTTGCCGAAACCGGGTCTGTCTTGTGGGCAGACCGTCCTGTGGAACGACAACCTCAGGATCAGCGGGTCGTGCAGTATAAAAAGCCAGGGATAGAGAGTTTCACTGTAAAACCTGAAAAATTCAGGGATAAACCTCAGCCAGAATGGAGTTTTTGAGAGGTGTTGTCTGGGATCCAGGCCATTGGGAAAACGCCGCCGAGTATTGCACAGTGATGGTGCAGCGTCATGTCTTGGCATGGGGCGATGGCTCTAGTGCAAGGTTTTCAGAAACATCACGCCCCTATGACTCAAACACCACAACCTCTGTGGCGAGGGAGCTTGCTCCCGCTCGGCTGCGCAGCAGCCGCGCGCTTTTGAAAGCTAAAAGCGAGGGCGGCTTCGCCCCCCAGCGGGAGCAAGCTCCCTCGCCACAAAAGCAGTTAGAGCCACACCGTGTCCCACAGTGGGTAATTGCCAATGCGATCCACCAGCCCAGCACGAAGCGGATTGGCAATGATGTAGCGAGCGGAAGGCCGCAGGTCCTCGTTGTCATGGATCGCGCGGTCATGGAAGCCGCTTTGCCAGAAGGCGCCCTTCCTGTTCATTGCTCGGTTGATTGTGAGGGTGCTGCGGGACTTGACCACCTGCATCACATGCGTGAGCTGAGCGTGCTCTAGCTGTACCAGCCAATGCAGATGGTCCGGCATCACAACCCAGGCCAGCGAATTGACCTGGCCTCGCTCATGAGCCAGGCGCATTTCTGCCACCAATAAGCGGCCCAATTGCCAGTTTCTGAAGATAGGTGTGCGTTGGTGAACAACTGTAGTGACGAGATAGCCTCGCCCCGGTTCCGAAGAGCGTCCGCGACGCAAGCGATGAGAGTTTGGACGTGGAGGATGCATTCCATGGCTTCCTGTGGTTGGGGTATCTACTTACGGTAGCGTCACCCGCGACGATCCGACGCGATAATGGTTGAGCGACTTTTCCGAAAACGACGTAATACCCGTGGCGAGGGAGCTTGCTCCCGCTGGGGGGCGAAGCCGCCCTCGCTCTTCAACCGCTGAAACTCTTCAGCCATGCCATCGTTGCGTCTGCTGCGCAGCCGAGCGGGAGCAAGCTCCCTCGCCAAAAAAGCGCCTTAAACCCTGACAACCATAAGCACCTGTGCAGTCTTCGCGCATGGGCACGCAATCCCCCATCCTGAAGGCATACCTACCGTGGCGAGGGAGCTTGCTCCCGCTGGGGGGCGAAGCCGCCCTCGCTCTTCAACCGCTGAAACTCTTCAGCCATGCCATCGTTGCGTCTGCTGCGCAGCCGAGCGGGAGCAAGCTCCCTCGCCACAAAAGCTCCTTAAACCCTGACAACCATAAGCACCTGTGCAGTCTTCGCGCATGGGCACGCAATCCCCCATCCTGAAGGCATACCTACCGTGGCGAGGGAGCTTGCTCCCGCTGGGGGGCGAAGCCGCCCTCGCTCTTCAACCGCTGAAACTCTTCAGCCATGCCATCGTTGCGTCTGCTGCGCAGCCGAGCGGGAGCAAGCTCCCTCGCCACAAAAGCTCCTTAAACCCTGACAACCATAAGCACCTGTGCAGTCTTCGTGCATGGGCTCGCAATCACTCATCCTGAAGGCATACCTACCGTGGCGAGGGAGCTTGCTCCCGCTGGGGGGCGAAGCCGCCCTCGCTTTTCAACCGCTGAAACTCTTCAGCCACGCCATCGTTGCGTCTGCTGCGCAGCCGAGCGGGAGCAAGCTTCCTCGCCACAAAAGCTCCTTAGACCCTGACAACCATAAGCACCTGTGCAGTCTTCGTGCATGGGCTCGCAATCACTCATCCTGAAGGCATACCTACCGTGGCGAGGGAGCTTGCTCCCGCTGGGGGACGAAGCCGCCCTCGCTTTTCAACCGCTGAAACTCTTCAGCCACGCCATCGTTGCGTCTGCTGCGCAGCCGAGCGGGAGCAAGCTTCCTCGCCACAAAAGCTTCTCAGCCAATGGCATCTCACAAGTGCTCGTGCATGGGCTTGCCCATAATTTCCCCTCCCCCCACGCCAACCACCGTCTAAGCTTCAAGCAAGTCCGATCAATCTGCTCAATGGATCAGTCGACTATGGGCGCTTTGTGGCAAACCGATTCGAATGAACCTGTGGTCCCGACTGAACGTATGGAAGAAGCGCCTTTACCTCAAAAAAAACGCCGCGCACGGCATGGCTGGCGGGCATTCTGGTTGTTGCTGCTGATTATCGTCGTGGTGGTCGGCCTGGCGGCGGCCAAGGAAATGCGCACATCGCGGTTTCAGGCCCGGGAGCTCAGCAAGTACGCCGCGTCCCTGAGCTATTCGGTGCAGCCGGGGCCCAGCGACGCCATCGTCTACCCTGGCGCAGGCCCGTTCGACCGGCGCCTGGGCTACAGCGCGCTGGGGGAATTCCTGCCGCGCCTGCTCAAGCGCGACTACGTGATCCAGGCCCAGGCGCGGTTTTCGCCGGCGTTGATGGGCTACGTCGAAAAAGGCCTGTTCGTACCCTATGCGGAAAAGATCCAGGCCGGGCTGACCATCACCGACTGCCGCGCCGCGCCGGTCTATCAGTTCAAGTACCCGCAGCAGCTGTATGCGAACTTCGAAGCGATCCCGCCCGTGGTGGTGCAGAGCCTGTTGTTCATCGAGAACCGTTTCCTGCTCGACCCCAAGCACCCCCTGGCAAACCCGGCCGTGGACTGGCCGCGCTTCGGCATGGCGGCCTGGTCGCAAGTCGCCAAGCTGCTGAGCCTGCCGGGGCAATCCGCCGGGGGCAGCACCTTGGCGACGCAACTGGAGAAGTACCGTCACTCGCCTGAGGGCCTGACCGTGTCCGGCGCGGAGAAAATCCGCCAGATGATTTCCGCCAGCGTGCGCGCTTACCAGGCCGGTCCGCAAACCCTCGAGGCGCGGCAGCGGATCATCCGCGACTACCTCAACAGCGTGCCACTCTCCGCCGTGCCAGGGCATGGCGAAGTCCATGGCATGGCCGAAGGCTTGCGGGTCTGGTACGGCGCCGATTTCAATCGGGCCAATGAACGCTTGGCCAGCACTGCGACCGATCCCCAGAGTCTGGCGGAAAAAGGCCTGGCCCTGCGGGAAATGCTGTCATTGATGATTGCCCAGCGCCGGCCGTCCCATTACCTGACCAAGGGTCGCGATGAACTGGCGAACCTGACCGACAGTCACATCCGGTTGCTGAGGCAAAACGGCGTGATTGACGCGGCGTTGGCCGAGGCGGCCCTGGCGAGCAAGGTCAGCTATCGCGACTGGGTCCAGGACCCGACTGTCCAGCCCAACGAAACCAACAAAGGCATCAGTGCCGCCCGCAGTCGCCTCGCCGCCCTGCTCAACCGCCCGCTGTACGACCTCGATCGCCTCGACCTCTCCGCCACCAGCACCTTGCAAAGCGACTTGCAGGCCCAGGCCACCGACTACCTCAAGCGCCTGGCCGACCCGGCCTTCGCGACCGAGATCGGCCTGATGGGCGAACGCCTGCTGACCCCCACCAGCACCACCCAGGTGCGCTACAGCTTCACCCTGATGGAGCTGACCCCCGATGGCTCGCGCGTGCGGGTGCAGACCGACAGCACCGACCAGCCCTTCGACATCAACGAAGGCAGCAAACTGGAACTGGGCTCCACCGCCAAGTTGCGCGTGCTCACCACGTACCTGCAGATCATCGCCGAACTGCACGAGCGTTATGCCCAGCAGACCCCGGCGGCGTTGAAGAAAACCGAGATCGCCGAGCAGGATCGCCTGTCTCGCTGGGCGCTGGACTACTTGATTGAAAACACCGACCGCAGCCTGCCGAAGATGCTCGAAGCCGCGCTGGACCGAAAGTACTCAGCCAGCCCCGGCGAAGCGTTCTTCACCGGTGGCGGGCTGCACACTTTCCACAACTTCCGCCGGGAAGACGACGGTCGCCTGCCCACGCTGCGCGACGCCTTGCGAGAATCCATCAACCTGCCGTTCATCCGCCTGATGCGCGACCTGGTGCGCTACGCCACCTATGCCGGGCCCAACAACAGCTCCGAACTGCTCAAGGACGACAAGGACCCGCGCCGCCAGGAATACCTGGCCCAGTTCGCCGACCGCGAAGGCACTTCGTTCCTGCTCAGGTTCTGGAAGAAGTACCAGAAAAAGGACACCGGCCAGCGCCTCGAAACCTTCCTCGACGGCATGCGCCCCACGGCGATCCGCCTGGCTGCCGTGCACCGTTACTTCTTTCCCAACGACAGCCAGGAGAACTTCAACCGCTTCGTGCGCGCGCATTTGAAGTCGGCCAAGAGCGCCGAAAAGCTCACCGACGAACGCCTCGAACGGCTCTACCAAAGCTATGGCCCCGGCGCCTATGACCTGCCGGACCAGGGTTTCATCGCCAAGGTCCACCCCTTGGACTTGTGGCTGATGGGTTACCTGCTGAACAACCCCGACGCCAAGTTCAGCCAGATCGTCAAGGCCAGCCAGTTCGAGCGCCAGGAAGTCTATAGCTGGCTGTTCAAGAGCCGGCACAAGAGCGCCCGCGACAGTCGCATCCGCACCATGCTGGAGATCGAAGCCTTCCTGGATATTCACCAGCGCTGGCAGCAGGTCGGCTATCCGTTCGACCACCTGGTGCCGTCGCTGGCCACCGCCATCGGCAGCTCCGGCGACCGCCCCGCCGCGTTGGCGGTCCTGGTGGGTACCATTCTCAACGACGGCATCCGGCAACCGGCCTTGCGCGTCGACAGTTTGGATTTTGCCGTCAATACGCCCTACGAAACACGCCTGGTCAACGACCCGGAAAGCGGCAAGCGCGTGATGCCGGTGGAAGTCGCCCAGGCTCTGCGCGGTGCGCTGTCCCAGGTGGTGGATGCCGGCACCGCGAAACGCGTGGCCGGCAGTTTCAAGTTGGCCGACGGGACGCCGCTGGCCATGGGCGGCAAGACCGGCACCGGCGACAACCGCATCGAAGCGGTCGGCTCCGGCGGGCGAGTGATCAGTTCCAAATCGATCAACCGCACCGCCACCTTCGTGTTCTACATCGGTGACAGCCATTTCGGCACCCTCACCGCCTATGTCCCGGGGGCATCGGCGCAGAACTTCAAATTCACTTCGGCCTTGCCGGTGCAAGTGCTCAAGGGCATGGCACCGTTTCTCTCGCCGTACTTGCAGCCGGGGACTCATACCCAGTGCAAGCCGTTGGTGGCGGAGCATTGACACAGCAACATGTGGGTCAAACATATATGGCGAGGGAGCTTGCTCCCGCTGGGGGCGAAGCCGCCCTCGCTTTTCAACGGCTGAAAAAATGCTTCAGCCATGCCGCCGTTGCGTCTGCTGCGCAGCCGAGCGGGAGCAAGCGCCCTCGCCACAAAAGCTCGTCAGACCATGACAACTGCAAGCACCCGTGCATTTTTTTGGGCAAAGCTGGCAATCAATCATTCTGAAGGCATGGGCTCCGTGGCGAGGGAGCTTGCTCCCGCTGGGGGGCGAAGCCGCCCTCGCTTTTCAACGGCTGAAAAAATGCTTCAGCCATGCCGCCGTTGCGTCTGCTGCGCAGCCGAGCGGGAGCAAGCGCCCTCGCCACAAAAGCTCGTCAGACCATGACAACTGCAAGCACCCGTGCATTTTTTTGGGCAAAGCTGGCAATCAATCATTCTGAAGGCATGGGCTCCGTGGCGAGGGAGCTTGCTCCCGCTGGGGGGCGAAGCCGCCCTCGCTTTTCAACGGCTGAAAAAATGCTTCAGCCATGCCGCCGTTGCGTCTGCTGCGCAGCCGAGCGGGAGCAAGCTCCCTCGCCACAAAAGCTTGTCAGACCATGACAACTGCAAGCACCCGTGCATTTTTTTGGGCAAGGCTGGCAATCAATCATTCTGAAGGCATGGGCTCCGTGGCGAGGGAGCTTGCTCCCGCTGGGGGGGCGAAGCCGCCCTCGCTTTTCAACGGCTGAAAAAATGCTTCAGCCATGCCGCCGTTGCGTCTGCTGCGCAGCCGAGCGGGAGCAAGCTCTGGCAACAGGGTTTTATGCAGATGCTCAATTCCATGAGCCCACCACCGTGCGCTCTTGCACTGATTGCCCTACGGCGCAGTCGCGTCGAACACCATGTGCACCGTGCCGTAGTAGTCGCCAGGCTTGTACTCGTCATCGGGCTTGATGGCAGCGATGACGAGCGGCACCTGGCGCCCGGGCCGGGCCTCTGTGGCCGAGACCACCTGGGCCGAATCCAGGGTCAATACGACGTTGTTGAACGTCACGCGCAAATCAATGCGCTCACGACCATTGGACAAGTACGCCTCTTCCCCCAGGCGTGCGCCGATAGAACCGTTGCTGTTCTTCACCTCGTAGGTCGCCCGCAGTGGGCTGAGTTCGTTGGTGATGGTGCTGAAGGGCAAGCGCTGTTCGCGCTGGACCAGTTGCGGGTCGAGGGGCAACACGTAGAAGTCGGCCGTCGGGATGGTCACGTAGACTTCGAACGTTTCCCGCTCGACCGCGCCCCAGGCGGTGGCCCAGGGCAACGTCAGGGCGGTCAATGCGAGGGGGCGTATCAATGCCTTGAATATTTTGGTCTTGAACATTTTGATTACCTCTGGCGTCAACGACGGTTCGGCGACGGTGGCCATCAACCTTTGATCTCGACGTTTTTTTTCTGGTTGCCTTCGACAAGGGTGAAGCGGTATTGCCGCCCCGCTTCCTTGTCGAACGAGAAACTCTGACCGCTCTTGACGTGGTGTTTGGTGGTGGGCTTGCAGTCGTTCTCTTTCTGCGCCACGCAGTCCTTGAACTCATCGATCACCAACACCGTGTTGCCGTTATTACGCAACTGGTAGCGGCTGGCGCTGTCGTCGATCACGGTGTCGTACCGGGTGTTCTTGGGCCGCACGAAAAACACCGTGCCGTAACCCGCCAACACCTTGACCCCCGCCGCCACGCGGTCCTTTTTATATTGCTCGCGCTCTTCGGCGCTGATGGCGAACTCGTCTTCGGCTTCGGGCACCACCGGCACGAAACGCACCCGGAAGTAGCGCTCCTTGTCGCGGTTGCCCATGAACAGCAAGCGCGTACCCTGCACCCCGTTGGCCGGCACGATCAGCCGCGCCGGGCTGGCCATCAACCCGTCCTTGGCCTGGGCGCTGGCCTGGTTCTGCAGCGGCACTTCCTGGTAGCTGCCGTCCTCGTTGTAGATGATTTCCAGGATGTTGACCTTGACGAACGCCGTGGACGTGCCGCCGTTGAACACCCGTTTCATATAGGTGCTTTTGTCGCCGTCGAGGTAGTCGTACACCACCCCCACCCCAATCTGCGGCCCAGCCTGGGCCACGCCGCAAAACAGATAGATCCCAACCCATGCCAATAGATGTTTCATCGCTTTTCCAACCTCATGCAGTAAACACAACTCATTGAATTTTTCCGGCCAGCCGGCCACTCAGACTTCCGAATCCCAGATCACCGTGACGTTGCCGCTGTAAGCCGTGGCGCCGGTGTCCAGCATCTGCTCGACGCTGCTCTGGCCCACCTCGAAATGCAGCATTCCCAAGCGTCGATCGACGTATAAACCCGGCCGGAACAGCTCGGTGCCACTGCCGTCGCGCAACAGCCGGCGGCGGTTGACCGGTTGCCCGCCGGCATCCGTCAGGCCGTCGGGCAGGGTCACGCTGACGTCCACCGGCACGGCGTGGCCGGTGGATGTTTCGGTGATTGCGCAGGTGTTGCCGCTGATGTGCTGGCACTCGAGGGCCATCTTGAAACGGGAGGACGCGGAGATATGAAAGCGCTGGTCGCGGAACAGCCGCGTCGGTTTGCGGCCGCTGTTCAGCCAGGATTGCCAACCTTCCTGGGGCACCAGTTCGACGCGGTTGCCGCCGGGGGGGACTTCGACTTTGAGGGTGTGTTCGACGTCAAGGTTGAAGTTGAGGGTGATAGCCGAGTCATTGGGAATCATGACGTCCCCCAGGTCCACGTCCTGGCCCGGCCCCACAGTGAATGTCATAGAACCCGTGTATCGGCCGCTCGACATCCTCAAAGGGTTGGGGGTGCGCAGTTCGTAGGCAAAGTCCAGGTAGGTGTAACTCATACTCGGAATCAAATAATTGGCTCTTTTGGCACAAGCGCCTTCTACCGGCGTCTTCCAGAAAAACATGTACCAGTTACTGCCATAAGCCCCAACACCACTGTATTGACATGGCGATGGTGCATACACCCAACTGGAGCCGTTCCATAACCTCTTATGGGCGGTCAACATATCTACGCCGCCACCGACCAAATCGACGACGCTGCCAGGGAACTGGTATCGCGAACCGATACCCGACCAGCGCACTTCAACAGTTTCTGTCTCGCCTGTCGTTGAATGAGTTACCTGCGCGGTACGCCAATTGGCGGGGACTTTAAACATCGCGCCTTGCCGCGCGTCTCCATGGCCCGCCTGAATAGGGCCGGTCGAACTGGCGGTCAGGGGCATCCGAATGCTGAACATTTTTGTTGTCCTGCACTCCGCCGGATATTGCGCGCAATAACCACTGACCGGCGTAGTGTTGAGAAACGTATTCTCCTGGGGCTTGGACGCATCGGGCCTGAACAGCGCGCTGATGTCCTGGTTCAAGGCATTGGCCGCAGGCACGCACGCAACCAACAATGCCCCGACCACGCTGCGCATGTTCACCGGTAAATACTTCATCTATCTCCCACCATCAAATCGGCTCGGAACAGGCCGAGCCAGCCTGTCTAAACTTCCGAATCCCAAATCACCGTGACATTGCCGCTGTAGGCCTTGGCGCCGGTGTCGAGCATCTGCTCGACGCTGCCCTGGCCCACCTCGAAATGCAGCATTCCCAAGCGCCGATCGACGTATAACCCCGGCCGGAACAGCTCGGTGCCACTGCCGTCGCGCAGCAGCCGACGGCGGTTGACCGGTTGCCCGCCGGCATCCGTCAAGCCGTCGGGCAGGGTCACGCTGATGTCCACCGGCACGGCGTGGCCGGTGGCGGTTTCGGTGATCGCGCAGGCGTTGCCGCTGATGTGCTGACACTCGAGGGCCATCTTGAAACGGGAGGAAGCGGAGATATGAAAGCGCTGGTCGCGGAACAGCCGCGTGGGTTTGCGACCGCTGTTCAGCCAGGATTGCCAGCCTTCCTGGGGCACCAATTCAACGCGGTTGCCGCCGGGGGGGACTTCGACTTTGAGGGTGTGTTCGACATCCAGGTTGAAATTGAGCGTAATAGCCGAGTCATTGGGGAGCATGACGTCACCCAAATCAAAGTCTTGCCTTGGCCCGGCACTATAGGTCAGCGACCCAGTGTATCGGCCAGATGACATTTTCAAGGGATTGGGGGTGCGCAACTCATAGGCAAAATCCAAGTAGCGGTAAGACATGCTTGGAATCAAGTAACGAGCTTTTTTAGTACATTCGCGCTCTACCGGAGTCTTCCAGAAAAATTTGTAGCGTTTCTCGGAAAATGCCCCTACGCCGGTATTTTGGCAGGGAGTGGGGGCTGCCACCCATTGGTGACCATAGCCGCCCCACAACCTCCAATGAGCCGTTTGTGCATCCACGCCACCACCCACCAAATCAATCACGCTACCTGGGAACTCATATTGAGAACCTATTCCGGTGATTCGTAGCTCTACAACTTCCGTTTCGCCTGTCCCTGCATGAGTGATCTGTGCTGTCCGCCAATTGGCAGGAACTTTAAACGTTGCACCCTGCCGAGGGTCAGCATGATTGGCCTGGATAGGGCTGGCCGAATCGAAAATAATCGGCAGACGAATACTGAACATCTTTGCAGCACTGCATGACGCCGGATACTCCTCACAATAACCACTGACCGGCGTGGTATTGAGAAACGTATTCTCGTTGGGCTTCGAGGCATCGGGCCTGAAGATTGCGCTGATATCCCGCGTCAAGGCACTAACTTCGGACACGCAGGCCAACGACAACACCGAAACCAGGGTGCGCACTATTATCGGTAAACGTTTCATCTCGCTCTCACAACAAATCGGCTTGAATAGGCCAAGCCATGCCTTGCTAAACTTCCGAATCCCAAATCACCGTGACATTGCCGCGGTAGGCCTTGGCGCCGGTGTCCAACATCTGCTCGACGCTGCCCTGGCCCACTTCGAAATGCAGCGCCCCTAACCTGCGATCCACATAAAAACCCGGCTGGAACAACTCGGTGCCACTGCCATCGCGCAGCAGCCGACGGCGGTTGACTGGTTGCCCGCCGGCATCCGTCAAGCCGTCGGGCAGGGTCACGCTGACATCCACCGGTACGGCGTGGCCGGTGTCGGTTTCAGAGATCGCGCAGGTGTTGCCGCTGATGTGCTGGCATTCGATGGCCATCTTGAAACGTGACGAGGCCGAGATATGAAAGCGCTGGTCGCGGAACAGCCGCGTCGGTTTGCGTCCGCTGTTGAGCCAGGCTTGCCAGCCTTCCGGGGGCACCAGTTCCACGCGGTTGCCGCCGGGGGGCACTTCGACCTTGAGGGTGTGCTCGACGTCGAGTTTGAAATTGAGGGTGATCACCGAGTCATTGGGAAGCATGACGTCCCCCATGTCGAAGTCCTGCCCCGGCCCAACGCCATAGGTCACCGAGCCCCGGTATTGGCCGGACGACATCCTCAATGGGTTGGGTGTACGCAGTTCGTAGGCGAAGTCCAAGTGGCGGTAGGACATGCTGGGGATCAAGTAGCTGGCCCTTTTCGCGCACACACCTTCGACGGGGGTCTTCCAGAAGAAGTTATAGATAAGGTGGTTCAAGGTCCCGAAGCCGGTGGATTGACAGGGCGAGGGCGCGTACTTCCAGCTCGAACCGCCCCATAACTTCCTATGAGCGGTTGAGAGGTCCACGCCGCCCCCGACCAGTTCAACGACACTGACGGGCAGTTGGTAGCGCGAACCGACACCGGATATGCGGACTTGAACAATTTCAGTTTCGCCCGTCTCGGTATGGGTCACCTGTGCCAGACGCCAAGTGGCCGGCACATCGAACATCGCCCCTTGGCGCGAATCCCCATGATTGGCCTGAATGGGACCGGTCGATTCGAAGACAATGGGCAACTGAAGGCTGAACATTTTTTCCCTGTCACAGACCGCCGGATACAGTGCGCAATAACCCGAGACAGGGGTGGTATTGAGAAAAGTATTTTCATTGGGCTTCGAGGGATCGGGCCTGAATATTGCGCTGACATCCTTGCTGACGGCATGAGCCGTCGATACACAGGCCAACACCATCACCGATACCATGCCTTGCACTGCCATTGGTAACTGCTTCATCTACCCTTCCCTCACATTTGGCTCGGACCGGCCAAGCCATTCCTTTTTAAACTTGCGAATCCCAGATCACCGTCACATCGCCGGAGTAGGTCGTGGCGCCGCTGTCGAGCATCTGTTCGACGCTGCCCTGGCCGACCTCGAAATGCAGCATTCCCGAGCGCCGATCGACGTACAAACCCGGCTGGAACAGCTCAGTGCCGCTGCCATCGCGCAGCAGGCGACGGCGGTTGACCGGTTGCCCGCCGGCGTCCGTCAAACCGTCAGGCAGGGTCACGCTGACGTCCACCGGCACGGCATGGCCAGTGCCGGTTTCGGCGATGGCACAGGTGTTGCCGCTGACGTGCTGGCATTCGAGGGCCATCTTGAAACGCGAAGAAGCAGAGATATGGAAGCGCTGGTCGCGGAACAGTCGTGTGGGTTTGCGGCCGCTGTTGAGCCAGGACTGCCAGCCTTCGTTGGGCACCAGTTCGACACGGTTGCCGCCGGGGGGGACTTCGACCTTGAGGGTGTGTTCGACGTCGAGTTTGAAGTTGAGGGTGAGCGCGGAATCGCTGGGAACCATGATGTCGCCCATGTCGATATCCTGCCCTGGCCCGACGCTATAGGTCAGCGAACCGGTGTATTGCCCGGACGACATTTTCAAGGGATTAGGGGTGCGAAGCTCGTAGGCAAAATCCAGATAGGGAAAATTGAGCCCGGGGATCAAGACAAAGGCCTTTTTGGCGCATGAACTTTCCACCGGGGCCTTCCAGAAAAATGTGTAAGTCCTGGGGCCATGGAACCCTACGCCGCTGTATTGGCAGGGCGTGGCGGCATAGACCCAACCGGCACTCCACAACAATTCGTGAGCCCTCGCTTGACTCACACCTCCACCTGCCAGGTCGACTGCATCATGGGAGAGACGGTATTGCGAACCGAAACCGGACCAGCGCACTTCAACCGTTTCCGTCTCCCCCGTGCCTGCATGGGTGACCTGCAATGTTCGCCAATTGGCAGGCACTTTAAACATCGCCCCTTGCCGATGATTTGCATGATGGGCTTGAATAGGGCCGGTCGAAGCAGCAGTCAGGGGTAATCGAATGCTGAACATCCTGGTTGCCGCGCATTCAGCCGGATAGCTTCCACAGTAGCCACTGATCGGCGTGGTATTGAGAAATGTATTCTCCTGGGGTTTCGAAGCGTCGGGCCTGAATACAGCGGTGATATCCCGCTCCAAGGCGTTGGCTGCCGGTGCACAGGCAAACAGCAACACCGAGACCACGCTGCGCACTGCAACCGATAAGGGTTTCATTGATACAACCTCATATATCAAGACCAATCACTGCAAATAAAGGTGTACCGCTGCTCAAGGAAGTCTGAAAAACCCGTGGCGAGGGAGCTTGCTCCCGCTGGACGCGACAGCGTCCCCTACGGGGTGATGGCTGGCAAAGCAGGGGGCCGCTTCGCAGCCCAGCGGGAGCAAGCTCCCTCGCCACAGGTTTCATCGTTGATCTTGAGTGAGCAGCATTAGCCAATAGGGGTGGAGCTTGGCTCCCACGGCCTTGGCGGTTCATGAACGCTGCTTCGTCCCGGCCTCGGCCAGCGTCGTATCGGCCAGGCTGTCCGGGGTGCAGCGCAAGTCACCGATCATCAACACGTCGCCTTCGCGGGCGGAGCTGTCCGGGTCGAGGCGGAAGCGACAGAACAGCTCGTTGCCGTACCGCACTTCCAAGGTCGGGGAGCCGGCATTCATCTCCATGGAGAAGAACCCGTCCACCTCACTGATGCCGCGGCTGGCGTGGTTGATCACGTGATGGCCCTTGAGCGGCTCTCCCTGCTCATCCAGCAGGCGGCCGAGCACGGTCACGGTTTTCATCACGTTGACCTTGCGGTAATCCACGCCGCCCTTGTTCAGGTGGTAACGGGTGCGGGACGGCTCGATGTTCGCCGCCGGTGGATGCACGCCCTCGAAATCGAAGGTCACCATGCTGTTCTTGTAGGCGGTGATCGGCACGAAGTTGCGACCCGGGTGCAAGGTGGTGCTGCCGCCGGTCAAGTCGTCGGCCCGCAGGATGATGTCGTCCAGGTCGGTTTCCACGTCGACGATCATGCCGGCGCCGCGGCCATGGGCCAGGCCGGTGAAGGCGGCTTTCTGACCACCCACCGCCACCGTGCTGCTCAGGTTCAAGCCGCCGGTAAGGTTGTCGTTGTAGGACGAACGCTGGATGAAGCCATCGCCGTACATCGACTCGGTCATGAAACTGGCGATGCCGGACAGGCCCACGCCATAGGTGTCGGCCAGGGCCGTGGCGGAGACGCTTTGCAACACGTGGTCCTGCAGATCGCGGCGATAGGACAGCGAGGCATTGTTGTCCCGCGTGCCTTCGCGGGAAGTGCGGGTGCCGATGCTGCCCGACCAGTACTCGCCGGGCCCGCCCAAGGCAACGCTGAGGCTCAGGTCCACGCCACGATTGCGCCGGTCGTTGGTACTCGACGTGCCAGGGCGGTCGAACACCGACAATCGCCAGTTGGCATCGCTGCCACCCAGCGTGGTGCGCTGGGTCCAGCCCAGGTCCAGGCCGGTGCCCTGGACATTGCCTTCGCTGTAGGCCAGCCGGCCGTTGATGGAGTTCTTGTTGCTCAAGCGATGATTGACCGACAGCGATGAATTGCTGGTCTGGCCGACGTAGACGTTGCGCTGGCGGATACGGGTGCCGTCCGGCAAGGTCTCGTAGGTGTTGCGGGTGTCGAGCCAGCTACGGTTGTGGCTGGCGACGATGCTGCCTTGGCCATAGCTGTACAGGCCTTGCAGGTCCATTCCGGTGCCGTACTGCTCGGTCTGGTAGACGTTGGCGTACAGGCTGGTGCTGCTGGCGAGCGTCCAGTCGATCGAGGTGCCGACTTGCAGCTTGTCCTGCACCTGGCGCGTGGAGGCGCCGAGAATCACCCGTGGGTGCAGCAGGTAGTTGACGCCGAGCCCCGCGGTGTTGAAACCCGAGGGCTGGTCTTCCCAGTTGCTCCACAGCCGGGTTTCGCGACCGGCGAACAGGTTGTAGCGCCAACGGTCTTCGGTGCTGCTCCAGTTGTTGGGCTTGTAGACCAGCTCCTGGCTGGTGGCGGTGGTTTGCCCGTCCTCGATCAGCCGCACTTCCACTTCATAGATACCGCCCGGCAACGGGCGGGTATCCAGGCTCTGCAAGCCGGCACTGACGGCCTGGGTGTTGATCAGCAGGCCGCTGCGATAAATCTCCACCGACGCCTGGCGGCTGGCGGTGACATAAATGGGGTAGACGCTGGGTTTGGGGTTGTCGACCAGCAGGCTGTCGGAGCTGCCGTACATCACCCCCAGCGCGGTGTCCGGGTTGGCGCCGAACGAACGGATCTGGCGATTCAAGCCATCGGAACTGGGGGTGAAGTAACCCAGGCGGAAAAAATTGCCTTCCATTTCCCGTTGGGTGTAGAGCTCGTGGACGGCGTGGTAGACCTTGTCGTCCGGCCCGCCAAGACGCGAGAGCTGAAGGTCCAGGGACTGACTCCAGTTGCCCACGCTGGAACTGGCATTGAGGCCATACCGTCCGCCGGTGTCCTGTTTCTGGCCACCGTTGAGATTGAGTTGGTTATTGAAGATCAGGCCGAGGCTGCCGCCTTCCGGTTGATCGTAGAAACGCTTGGTTTCGGTTGCGCGCTCGACATCCTGGGTCAGGATCGACACTAATGAATTCTCAAGGCTGTAGTGCACGGCCAGCAACCCGCCCGTGCAGTTGGTTTCACATGCGCCCAATGCTTGTCCCTGCTTGAGGCGTTGTTCCCATTGTTCGCGCTCGACGGCTTTTATCGTGCTGTCTTGCGTGTCGGTGAATTCCAACAAGGTAATGCGATCATCCCGCGTCAAGACCACCATGGCCTCACCGAGATACTGTTGATTGAGTTCAATACGAACCGCGAGTGGCACATCGAAGAAGTGGGCTTCAAACTCCGCCGGCAGGCCCTTGGCCTGGGACAACAGGCTTCTTGGCGTGGTACCGGGGGCGGTTGGCGCGGCCAATGCTGTCGCGCACAAAAATAGCGCGAGCGCACCTGCGATGGGTGTCATCGGAAACATCAACGGATTCTCATATTCAGCGAGCTATCGGGGCGTTTCAGGTACAGGCCGACCGGCTGGGGAGAACCGGTCGACCTGCGGCGATGCCCGTGGGCGAGGTGAAACTCACCGGGCAGCGAATGGCCTTACGGACGCGGCACGGCGTCGAAGATGACGGTCATGTCGGCGGTGTACAGGCCGTTCTGGGTGTCCAGAGGCTTGGCCGCGACGATGGTCATCTCAGCCTGGGTGCCTGGCGTGGAGGTGGCATCGTCCACCACTTCCTGCGGCGTGGCGGTCAGGGTGACGCCGTTGAAGGCGGTGGTCAGGGCGATGGCATCGCTGCCGTTGTACAGCGAAGCCGGGCCGCCTTCGATGTACGCGTTGACCGAACCTTCGGTGTTTTTCACATCATAGGTCTGGCGCAACGAAGTCAAGGTGCCGTTGACCGTGTTGTAGCTCATGACTTCATCTTTACCGAAGTCCGGGTTGCGTGGCTGCACGTGGAACTGTTGGGTCGGGATGTTCGCGGTGATGTGGATGGAGGAGCGTGCATCATCGGCAGCGAATGCCAGCGGAGAACCCAGGGCAGCGGCGACCAGAGCAGTACCGGATACGAGTTGTTTGAGCATGTTGTTAACACCTGTTCTTAGCGATAAAGAGAAAAGGTTGGAATTGCAGACCAAGCGCAACTTGGCCCGCCCCTCCAACGCCGAGCATGATCGGCGCTCTTTGACTAAAAAAAAGCAGGCAATTTCCTATAGGCGTGTAGTAAATCCGGCATACAAAAGAGCGAAAAATACGCAGTTAGCGATAAAACAGAAGTTTGGCTGTCAGAAACACCCCACATTTAAGCCTACAGACTTTTTATCATTACAAATGTATGCCGTCACACCCCGCATACATTGAGCATTCATGTAAGGTCATTCCTTGAACCCAAGTAACCCGCCGCAAAAACAAGATATATCTTAGTTTGCGAAAAATCATTAAGTCAAAAGATATATCTTTTATTCAAGATATATCTGAGCGCTATCTATATGCAGAACGGAGACAGCATATGAACGCCCTTTATTCTCATTCCACCTCTTCCTCCAAACGCGAACACGACGGTTTCGAACGACGCCCGACGGGTTCGCGTGGCAGCCGGGCCCCCCGGGTCTTCGCCTCCGGTGATTTGAAGGTGTTGCTGCTGGCGCTGATTGCCGAACAGCCTTGTCATGGCTATGACCTGATCCGCCGGATCGAGCACATGTTCGAGGGCGCCTACAGCCCCAGCCCCGGCGTGATCTATCCGACCCTGACCTTCCTGGAAATGAACGCCATGATCAGTTGCGGCATCAAAGACGGAAAAAAGTGCTACAGCGTGACCGATGCCGGACGTCTATCTCTTGAGGATCAGGCCGAAGCGCTGGATGAGGTACGTACGCGCATCGAAATCAGCAAGCGCACGTTGCGCGGCCATGATCGTCCCCCGGAAATCCATGAAGCGGTGTATAACCTGCGCCATGCCCTGCAAAAGCATCATGGCCACTGGAGCCCGGAAGAAATCCAGCGGGTGCGCGACCTGCTCGACGCCACCGCCAAAGCCATCGTCGACGGCCCCGACCGTCCATCTGTTTCGGAGTCAAGCCAATGACCGAAGTCGATCCAAACACCATTCACCGTGTCAGCCACGAGATCAAACGCCGTCGCCTGCAAGTATTGCGGGTGGAGGACCTGACCCCGCGCATGCGCCGCATCACCGTCGGCGGGCCGGAACTGGCCGGGTTCGTCAGCCTGGGCACCGACGATCATGTGAAGTTGCTGTTCCCGCAGAATGCCGAGGAGCAGGCCGCCCTGGAAAACTTCAGCCCCAACGCGGGCAAGGCCCAGGGCCCGATGCCCGAGATGCGCGACTACACCCCGCGCCGCTATGACTTGGACGCCTTGGAGATGGACATCGATTTCGTGCTCCACGGCGACGGCCCGGCCTCGACCTGGGCGGCCCAGGCGGCGCCAGGGCAATACCTCAACATCGCCGGGCCCCGGGGCTCGATGATCGTACCGGACATCTTCGACAGCTACCTGTTGATCGGCGACGAAACCGCCCTGCCCGCCATCGCCCGCCGTCTCGAAGGCCTGGCGCCCAACCGACGGGCCCTGGTGGTGGTGGAAGTGGAAAACGGCGCCGAACAGCAAGTGCTCCAAAGCCCGGCGCAGGTGCACGTGATCTGGGTGCTGCGCGAAGGCCGCCAGGACAACCTGCTGCGCACCGTGCAGCATCTGGAAATGCCCGGCGGCAAGCTGTACGCCTGGGTCGCGACCGAGAGCAAGGTGTCGCGGCAGATTCGCAAGGTGTTGCTGGAGGAGAAAGGGTTGGACCAGGACTTTGTGAAGGCGGTGGGGTATTGGAAGCTGGAGGGCAGTGAGGAAGATTGAGGGACTGGCGGTGGCTGAAGTACCCTTTATCCGCTGACTGGACGCCCCCCCTGTGGCGAGGGAGCTTGCTCCCGCTGGGCTGCGCAGCAGCCCCCCAAAGCAGTCACCTCGATCTATCTGATCCATCGAGTTGTCAGGTTTTGGGTCTGCTTCGCAGCCCAGCGGGAGCAAGCTCCCTCGCCACAGGGGCTATCGCACTTTATCCATCACCACCAGGTACCCCGCCCCATGCTTTTCCTGCTCGCCTACATCAGCAGCGTCGTGCTGATCAACTTCGCGTTTTCCGCCGCGCCGCACCTGGACATCATCTGGTCGGCCTGGGGCGGGCTGGTGTTTATATTGCGGGACATGGTGCAGACCCGTTTCGGCCATGGCGCCATCGTGGCGATGCTGGCGGCGCTGGTGCTGTCCTATGTCACCTCGGACCCGACCATCGCCCTGGCGAGCGCCACGGCGTTCGCAGTGTCCGAGTGCATCGACTGGCTGGTGTTCACGATCACCAAGCGCCCGCTCCATGACCGGTTGTGGATCAGTTCGGCCCTGAGCATTCCCCTGGATACATTCATTTTCTTCGGTCTGATCGATGCCCTGACGCCCGCCGTGGTGATCACCGCCCTGCTCTCGAAATTCGCCGGGGTGACCGCCGTCTGGCTGATCATGGCCTGGCGTCTGCGCAAACAGGCCGTCGCCGGCTGACGCGGTTCATGTAAAATGCCGCGCTTTCTCCCCATGGGAAGCTCGCCCGGCGCGCGCCCCCGATGATCCGCTCCTGTTTGAGGACCTTCAGATGACCCGTATCGGAACCCCATTGTCGCCCACCGCGACCCGCGTTTTGTTGTGTGGCAGCGGCGAGCTGGGCAAGGAAGTGGTAATCGAACTGCAGCGCCTGGGCGTCGAGGTGATTGCCGTGGATCGCTACGCCAACGCGCCGGCCATGCAAGTGGCCCACCGCAGCCATGTGATCAACATGCTCGACGGCGCCGCCCTGCGTGCGGTGATCGAGGCCGAGAAGCCGCACTTCATCGTGCCGGAAATCGAAGCCATCGCCACCGCCACCCTGGTGGAACTGGAAGCCGAAGGCTTCACCGTGATCCCCACCGCTCGCGCCGCGCAGTTGACCATGAACCGCGAAGGCATCCGTCGCCTGGCTGCCGAAGAACTGGGCCTGCCCACATCGCCGTACTTCTTCGCCGACACCGTGGAAGACTACCGCAAGGCCGTCGAGACCCTGGGCTTCCCGTGCGTGGTCAAGCCGGTGATGAGTTCTTCGGGCAAGGGCCAGAGCCTGCTGCGCGGTAACGATGACGTGCAGAAAGCCTGGGACTACGCCCAGGAAGGCGGCCGCGCCGGCAAGGGTCGGGTGATCATCGAAGGGTTCATCGATTTCGACTACGAAATCACTTTGCTCACCGTGCGTCACGTGGGTGGCACCACCTTCTGCGCACCGGTCGGCCACCGTCAGGAAAAAGGCGACTACCAGGAATCCTGGCAGCCCCAAGCCATGAGCCCGAAAGCCCTGGCCGAATCCGAGCGCGTGGCCAAGGCCGTCACCGAGGCCCTGGGTGGTCGTGGTCTGTTTGGCGTCGAGCTGTTCATCAAGGGTGACCAGGTGTGGTTCAGCGAAGTCTCGCCACGCCCCCACGACACCGGCCTAGTGACGCTGATTTCCCAGGACCTGTCGCAGTTCGCCCTGCACGCCCGCGCCATTCTCGGCCTGCCGATCCCGCTGATCCGCCAGTTCGGCCCGTCGGCGTCGGCGGTGATCCTGGTGGAAGGCCAGTCGACCCAGACCGCGTTCGCCAATTTGGGCGCGGCCCTGAGCGAACCGGACACCGCCCTGCGCCTGTTCGGCAAGCCGGAAGTCAACGGCCAGCGCCGCCTGGGCGTGGCCCTGGCTCGCGATGAGTCCATCGAAGCGGCCCGCGCCAAGGCGACCCGGGCGTCGCAAGCGGTGAAGATCGAGTTGTAACGCTTACCCAAGGCTGCCCCCCCTGTGGCGAGGGAGCTTGCTCCCGCTGGATGCGCCAGCATCCCCTGCGGTGTGATGGCTGGCAAAGCAGGGGGCTGCTTCGCAGCCCAGCGGGAGCAAGCTCCCTCGCCACAAAAGCTCAGAAGCTCAAAGGCCTGCGTCCACAGAGACTCCGCGTTGCTACAAAAAAAGGCGACACCCGCAAGGGTGTCGCCTTTTTCATGAGCGCAGGTTTTGCTTAATCCGGCAGTTTGTAGGCAATCACATAGTCACCCTGCTTGGTGCCCAGGGAACCATGACCGCCAGCGACGACCAGCACGTATTGCTTGCCGTCCTTGCCGGTGTAGGTCATCGGCGTGGTCTGGGCGCCGGCGGGCAGGCGGCCTTCCCACAGTTGCTTGCCGTTTTTCACGTCGTAGGCGCGCAGGTACTGGTCCAGCGTACCACTGAGGAACGCCAGGCCGCTGCCCGTGGTGAACGTGCCGCCCAGGCTTGGAACACCCATGCTCAGCGGGATCGGTACCGGCGAGCTGTCGCGCACGGTGCCGTTCTTGTGCTTCCACAGGGTCTTGTTGTTGGTCAGGTCCACGGCCGCGACATAACCCCACGCAGGCGCCTGGCAAGGCAGGCCCATGGGCGAAAGCAGCGCTTCGAGGATCACGCCATACGGCGCGCCTTTGTTCGGCTGCACGCCTTCGGTTTCGCTTTTGCGACCCGGGCCACCCGCGACTTCAGCCGCTGGCACCAGCTTCGACTTGAACGCCATGTAGCTCGGGTTGACGAAGGCGATCTGACGCACCGGGTCTACCGAAATACCGCCCCAGTCGAACACGCCGAAATTGCCCGGATAGACGATCGAGCCTTGCAGCGACGGCGGCGTGAACATGCCGTCATAGCGCAGCGACTTGAAGTCGATCCGGCACAGCATCTGGTCGAACGGGGTCACGCCCCACATGTCACTTTCCTTGAGGACCGGCGGCACGAAGTTCAGATCGGACATCGGTTGGGTCGGCGAGGTGAAGTCGCCTTCCACCGCGCCTTGCGGCACCGGGATCTCCTTGATCGGCACGATCGGCTGACCATTGCTGCGGTCCAGCACGTAGATGCTGCCCTGCTTGGTCGACGCCAGGACGGCGGGTTTCACGCCTTCGGCGGTCTTCAGGTCCATCAGGGTCGGTTGACCGCCGACATCCATGTCCCACAAGTCGTGGTGGGTGAACTGGAAGTACCAGCGCACCTTGCCGGTGGCGATGTCCAGGGCGGTCAGGCCGGCGGCGTATTTTTCCGATTCCGGGGTCCGGAATCCACCGAACTGGTCAGGGGTCTGGTTGCCCATCGGCAGGTAAAGCATGCCGAGTTTTTCATCGACGCTGAACATGGACCACATGTTCGGCGAGTTGCGGGTGTAGGTCTTTCCTTCGGCAATCGGCGTCGTGTCGTCCGGGTTGCCGCTGTCCCAGTTCCACACCAGCTTGCCGGTGTGCACGTCATAGGCGCGGATCACACCGCTTGGCTCGTCGGTGGAGACGTTATCGGTGACGTGACCGCCGATCACCACCAGGTTCTGGGTGACCGCCGGTGGCGACGTGGAGTAGTAACCGCCGGCCGTGAAGCCGCCGATGTTCGCGGTCAAATCGACCTGGCCCTTGTCGCCGAAGTCTTCGCACATCTTGCCGGTGTCGGCGTTGAGGGCGATCAGGCGGGTGTCGGCGGTCGGCAGGAAGATCCGCCGCGGGCACACGGTACTGGCCGGCGAGCTGCTGGCGGTGCCAGTCGGGCTCTGCTCGGCGGAGGCGTACACGGCATCATCGTGGTAGGTCACGCCACGGCAGGTCATGTGGGCCCAACCCTTGAAGTTTTCCGCTTTTTGCGTGGAAAGCTTTGGATCGAAACGCCAGATTTCCTTGCCGGTCTCAGGCTCCAGGGCGATCACCTGACTGTGAGGCGTGCACACGTAGAGCATGCCGTTGACCTTCAGCGGGGTGTTTTCGGCGGTGGTTTCACCCGGGTCGTTCGGCCCTGGCAGGTCGCCGGTGCGATAACTCCAGGCTTGCTTCAGCTTGCTGACGTTCTCGGGGGTGATCTGCGCCAGCGGCGAATAGCGGTCGCCATGGGCACTGCGCCCGTAGGAGTTCCAGTCGCCATCCGGCATGGCCGGTGCGGTGTTGGTCATGCCTGGCACGCTGTCGCGGTCCAGTTGGCCCTTGATCTCGCCCGGGTTGGTGAACTGGCTGGCGAGCGCGGCGATACCGGCAATGACCACGGCGGCGCCCAATGCACGGGTGCCCGTGGCCGAGGCATCGGCGGTCAACAGCGGGCGGCGGAACCATGGCAGCAACATGACGATGCCCAGGGCAAACAGCATCGCCAGGCGCGGCACCAGTTGCCACCAGTCCAGGCCCACTTCCCACAGCGCCCACACGGTGCTGGCGAATAGCACCAGTGCGTACAGGCCCAGAGCCGCGCGACGGGCCATGATCAGCAGCACGCCGGTCAGCGCCAGGCCGATACCGGCCAGCAGGTAATACAGCGAGCCGCCAAGCGTGCTCAGCTTGACTCCCCCGGCCAGCAGGGCCAGGCCCATCAATAGAAGCAGAATGCCGAGCAGGCTCGGTAGCAAACGGCTTCGACTCAAAGCACCCTCAGTGCTCATAGTGTGATTCTCCGTGACGTTTTAAGGAGTCCCGCGCAAGTAGTCACTGTAGATGACGATCTTGCGGAGGCATGGTTCAGTGCAAAAGGCAAATTGGCTGCCGCAATCCCTTGTGGGAGCGAGCTTGCTCGCGATGGCGGCGTGTCAGTCGACTTCAATGTTGAATGTGCAATGGCTATCGCGAGCAAGCTCGCTCCCACAGGTGGTCACTGAGACAGCGCTGTCTTTCAGGGCAGGACATTGAGCATTCAATCAAATCTTTTCAACAGGAATGAGCTGGACGCAGAGGCTTCAGCACAACAGAAGAAGCGTTTCAGCAGGCGGCGCAAGGATAATGTCCTGATCTCAATAGAGAAAGGGCTTTTGTTGACATGCATCGTTTCGGTTTCGGTAACAGTGCGCCTGGCTCTGGAGCCCCACGATGAAGGCTATGCTTCCACCGCAAGGGCACCTCGGCTAAGGTGCGCGGCTTTACCCTTTTTCGCGCGAAGGCCTCCCATGACCGAACCCAACAACAACCCGCTGCACGGCGTGACGCTGGAGCAGATCCTCAACACCCTCGTGCAGCATTACGAATGGTCGGGCCTGGCCGAGCGCATCGATATCCGCTGCTTCAAGAGCGACCCGAGCATCAAGTCGAGCCTGACCTTTTTGCGCAAAACCCCCTGGGCGCGGGAGAAAGTCGAGCGCCTGTACATCAAGTTGATGCGCACCAAACGGCCGGTCTGAGCCGCCGTGGGGATTGATAAAAGTCCTCGCCTCACCCTGCGCCAGCGCTTCGTGTCGGTAACGGCGCTGCTGGGCTGGGCGGGGTTGAGCATCCAGCTGTATCTGATCCTGCTGGGGCGCTGGGAACTGGGCGCGAGCCTGCTGGGTGGGTTGGTGAGTTTCTTCAGTTTCTTTACGGTACTGACCAACCTGTGGGTGGCGGTGGTCCTGACGTGGGAGCTGACCGCTCGCCCATCCCCGGCCCGGCGCTGGTTCCTGCTGCCCAGCGTAAGCAGCGGCATCGCCGTGAGCATCGCCCTGGTCAGCCTGGCCTACAACCTGTTGCTGCGCCACCTCTGGCAACCCGAAGGCTGGCAGTTCGTGGCCGACGAACTACTGCATGACGTGGTGCCCCTGCTGTACATCGCCTATTGGTGGCGATGGGTGCCCAAAGGCAACTTGCGCCTGGGCCACATCGGGCTGTGGATGATCTATCCCTTGGTCTATTTCGCCTATGTCCTGCTGCGGGGGGATTTGCTGGCGGCCTACCCCTACCCTTTTATTGATGTGGCGAGCCTGGGTTATCCACAGGTGTTTATCAATGCCGGGGGGATATTGGTGGGGTTTGTCGGGATTGCGTTGGGGGTGGTGGGGGTGGATCGGTGGTTGGGGCGGCGGTCCTACTAACGTAACTGTGGATAAAGCTTTTGTGGCGAGGGAGCTTGCTCCCGCTGGGTCGCGCAGCGGCCCCCTCTGAACAGCCACTGTGTTCTCCTGACGCACCCGGGAGCCTGATGTTGGGGCTGCTTCGCAGCCCAGCGGGAGCAAGCTCCCTCGCCACAGGGGGACGTGTTCACAATCAGCGCCTAGCCGGCAACATCCACACCAACCCACTGGCCTTGGCTCGCTCATGACACAACGCCAAAACCCCGCGCCGCTCATCATTGTCCATCCGACTCCATCGGGTGATTTCCGCCACGGTGCGCTGGCAGCCGGTGCAGATGTCGTCATCGTCCAGCGCGCAGATGTTCACGCAGGGCGAAGGCACCGGCCGTTCAGGGGCGCTCATGGTTCCTGCTCGGCCAGGTCGCGGGCATAGCGCTGGGAATTGTGCACATAGTGCGCCGCGCTGGCCACGAGCATGTTCTTCTGGGCTTCGGTCAATTCACGCACCACCTTGCCGGGGGAGCCCATCACCAGCGAACCGTCGGGGATCTCCTTGTTTTCGCCGATCAGCGCATTGGCGCCGATGATGCAGTGCTTGCCGATCTTCGCGCCGTTGAGGATTACCGCGTTGATGCCGATGAGGCTGTAGTCGCCCACCGTACAGCCGTGGAGCATGGCGTTGTGGCCAATGGTCACGCCGGTGCCGATGGTCAGTGGATACCCCATGTCGGTATGCATCACCGTACCGTCCTGCACATTGCTGTCCTTGCCGATCAGGATCAACTCATTGTCGCCGCGCAGCACGGCGTTGAACCAGACGTTGGCGCCCTCTTCGAGGCGGACCTTGCCCACCAGCGTGGCATTGGGCGCGACCCAGCTCTGTGGGTGGGTTTCGACACGGGCATCGCCCAGGCGGTATTTCATGGGAATCCTCGGGGCATCAGGTATTGATGAAACTCTTTGGCGGGGTGTGCAGGTCGATCTCGGCGTCGTACAGCAGGTTGACCAGTTCGACGATCATGATCGCCGTCAGCCCCCAGATCTTGTACTCGCCAAACCGATAGCTGGGCACGTACCAACTGCGACCCTGGTAATCGATCCGGTGCGTGTGTTCACGTGGATCCTTGCGGAAAAACTCCAGCGGCACGCTGAATACCGCCGCGATCTCGGCGTCGTTGGCCTGGTATTCGACGTAGTCCGGAATCACCCCGACATACGGCGTGACCTTGATGCCATGGAGCGAGATCAACGGGCTGAGGGGGCCGATCACTTCCACCAGGCCGGGCGGCAGGCCGATTTCTTCCTCGGCTTCGCGCAGGGCGGTGAAGATCAGGTCCGGGTCTTCCGGGTCGCGACGCCCGCCGGGAAACGCCACTTCGCCGCCATGGGTCGAGAGCCCGCTGGCGCGCAGGGTCAGTACCAACTCCGGTTCATCACTGCGGGTGATCGGCACCAGCACCGCGGCTTCAGGAAAACGTCGGTCGGCCTGCAAATCTTGCGGGGTATGGTTGCTTACTCGATGCAGTAGCTCGTCCAGCATGAGACTTCTCGATTTATTCGCTACCTTGCATCATGCACCAATCATTCGAGCGGCCCAACCCCCGCACCGCGTCG
Organism: Pseudomonas sp. FSO-7; assembly: GCF_059579345.1. Lineage (NCBI taxonomy): Bacteria > Pseudomonadati > Pseudomonadota > Gammaproteobacteria > Pseudomonadales > Pseudomonadaceae > Pseudomonas > Pseudomonas sp. FSO-7. Next base: position 5,307,024 of record NZ_CM184193.1, read on the forward strand.
TGTCGCGAAACGACAACTTGCCGACACCGGCCCGCGCACGCCAAGATAGGCGCAGCATTCAGGAACCCAAGCATGAAATTCTGCAGCCAGTGCGGTAACCCGGTGACCCAGCGCATACCCGAAGGCGACTCGCGCCTGCGCTTTGTCTGCGACACGTGCCACGCCATCCATTACCAGAACCCCAACATCGTGGCCGGTTGCGTACCGACCTGGGGCAGCAAAGTCCTGTTGTGCCGGCGCGCCATCGAGCCACGGCGCGGTTACTGGACCCTGCCGGCGGGCTTCATGGAGAACGGCGAGACCATCGAACAGGCCGCCGTGCGCGAAACCGCCGAAGAGGCCTGCGCCCGGGTGCGAAACTTGAGCATCTATACGCTGATTGACGTACCGCATATCAGCCAGGTACATGTATTCTTCCGCGCCGAACTGGTGGACGAGGATTTCGCCGCCGGGCCCGAGAGCCTGGAAGTGAAGTTGTTCGAAGAAGCGGACATTCCCTGGGACGAGCTGGCTTTCCGCACGGTGGGCCGCACCCTGGAATATTTCTATGCCGACCGCCGGGCCGAGGATTACCCGGTGCGATCCGAATCGATCCCGCCACTGGCTCAGCCTGCCAACACCTGAAAAAACCAATCAAATAAATATAGCCGCGACACCTCTAGGGATACCGTTTCAATGCGCTGGTTGCTTGTCCTGTTCTGCTTGTCGTTCACCGCTGTGTCCCAGGCCGCCGCCGTGGGAACCTACAACGGCAAGGTCATCGAAAAAGTGCTGGTGCTCAAGTCCGCCCATCAATTGCAATTGATCAACGACGGCAAGCCGCTCAAGACCTATCGCATCTCCCTGGGCAAGGGCGCCAAGAAAGGCCCCAAGCTGATAGAGGGCGATAAGCGCACCCCTGAAGGTTTCTATTGGCTGGACTGGCGCAAGACCAGTGACCGGTTCTACCTGTCGATGCACATTTCCTACCCCAACATCAGCGACGCCGCCCGCGCCCGCCGCGAAGGCGTGGAGCCTGGGGGCATGATCATGATCCACGGCACGCCGGATTCGGAAGAGAACCCTGAGCAGTTGTTCCATACGCTGGACTGGACCGACGGCTGCATCGCCATGCGCAACGTGGACATGCGCGAGGTGTGGGACCTGGTGCCGGATGGGACGATGATCGAGATTCGTCCGTAGCCCCATTTCTTGCGGCGAGGCGCTTCTGTGGCGAGGGAGCTTGCTCCCGCTGGGTTGCGCAGCAACCCCAGGGCAGGCAACTCAATCTGCCTGACACACCGCATTTGTCAGATCTCAGGGCCGCTTCGCAGCCCAACGGGAGCAAGCTCCCTCGCCACAGGGAACGGTGTCGATCAGCCTTTTGTTACAAGTCCAGACACCGCAACGCAATCCCCTTCCCCAGCCTTGATCTACCCTCAGAACTGATGCGGTGGCTCGGATCGTTCAGCCCCGCAGAATCCAACGTGAGACGTGTCACGTCGAAGCATATGCAGTCATGACGTATGTGATTCGACGGGCTTCACCGTTCAGATAAGGCATCAAATCATGACAACCCATAACAACTTCATACGGGTGACTGCTGTCGCGGCAGTGGTGTTCGCAGGTGTGTGGCAACCGGGCGCAGACGCGTGGGGAGCCGATGGAAAAGAGGAGCCTTGGTATACCGCCTGGCTTCAGGTCGCGGCGGATTCGAGCGTGGATATCCGCAAGAGCACGCCCTGGTTGCGCTGGCGTACCGACATGGACACGCTCTACCGGGGCGATACGACGGGTCAGGGCCTCAGTGCCTTCACGCAGGGGCTGTTGCCCAAAGCCTATGGCACTCCCGTGGAGGAATGGGGGTACGACTGGATCACCCACGCGAGCGGAAGCGCAGGGACGGTGTTCAGCAGCGCAACGCGCAATCAACTGATCGCCCAGCACTACGCCAGCGAGTGGGTGTACGAGTTCAGGGCCCCCCACGGAATCGATCAGGTGCAATCGGGGGGGCCCTTTCCCGGTGAGGAGGAAATCAGCTTCCCGGGCGGGGTCAAGGCGCACTTTATCAAGCAGGCCTGCAAGGCACACAATCTTGCCGATTGCAGGACGAACCTAAACTACCGGGAGCCCACCGGCCAGGAAACGATGCGGGAGGTCGCGGTGATGGCCATCGACTGGAACCGGCTGACGCCTCGAGAGGGTTTGGCATGGGTAAAGTCCCAGGAATCCCTTTGGGCCGTCGGCTCTACGAAGATCAACCCCGTGCAGGGCGCAGATGCGCTTACCAATGGGTTACGGGGCTTGAACTCTTTGCCACCGAACTTGAGATTCGCGATGTATCAGGAGGACCATCTGGCGCAGTCTATCGTTGTGGCATTTCGCGACTATAGCGAAGCCAAGCTCTGGGCCACCCAGGAAGCCTCGAACGGCGGCTGGGTCTACGAAGTCAGGCCCAACAGCGTGGCGGTGGATTTGTCGGTTCGTAACGCGGGTTCCCGTGAAGGCGCCTTCGCGTTCATCGGCGGTATCAAGGGAGGCTTGTTGATGAACGCCCGGCGTTTCGAGAAAGGCGTGAGTGAACCGGTCGAGTGCATTGGCATAGAGAAAGAAGTTTGCCGGCGCGAAAACCTCCACCAATAGTTTTCCAGCCTCGCGGTGCAGTCAGGTTGGTTGATGCTGTTTACTCAAGGCTCGTGTGAACCATTATGGCGAGGGAGCTTGCTCCTTCGCCACAGGATCGGTGTTCTGCCGGTTTTTTTGTGTTCGTCTTTCGATTTATCGCGAGCAAGCTCGCTCCCACAGTGGGTTTGTGTGGACCACAGGATTTGTGATCGACACCGGCCCCTTTGTGGGAGCGAGCTTGCTCGCGATGAGGCCGGCACTTATGGCATCAAGTCCGAAGTTCTACCCGGTCCAAGGCCTTGTTCGCCAGCAACGCGCCCAGCTCAATCATCTGTGACACGCCTAACGCCACATGCCGCCGCGAGCCTTCCAGGCCAAACGCCAGGTCGTTGAGCATCGCATTGGCCGAGGCCAGGGTTTCGCTGAGGTTGGCCAGCAGGGCTTCGGTGTCAACGCTGTCCGATACGGTGAACAACTGCACAGAGGGTTGGGGTTCTGGTTCGCTGTCGTCGGGTTTGAGGTAATGGTCCATCGCGCGGTCGGCGGCTTCTTTCAGCTTGTCGGGGGCGTAGTCGCCGTAGGGGAAGGTGGAAGCGGGTTTGGGAGTATCAGAATCATTTTTCAATGGAAGCTCCTTTCATCTAATGGAGCCCAGGACAAAACGTCCGGGCCTGTTGCCCCTTGATTTTTTCGGACGGTCAAACCCGGTCGCTGAATTGGCAGCGACACCCAAAGGCTAGAGCCCTCGCTTCCTAGGGACAACCTTAAAAACATGTCGGAAACTTCGAGGCGTCTGACAGACCAAGAGATGATGATTCACACAACAAAAAACCGGCCTAAGCCGGTTTTCGAGGATGACATTTGGGTTTACACAAACGCTGCGCGCTGCTCAGCCTCATAATGCCGAGTCTGAAAAGGCAAGAGGGTTTGCACCTTCAAGCCAAGACCTTCATTCAACCCCCAAGCGAGAGCGAGCTCATCACGGCGTTTGCGAAGCGCAACAGCGGTTTGTGAGGTTATGGCTTGCTTGGGTGTCGAACGTAAAAATAGCTCAAGGGCTTTGAAGACTTCCAATGCGCGACTGTCCGTGACACACGAAAATCGGGTGAGTCGTTCGAGCAGATATCCTGCGCGACGCAACTCGACCTCATTAGTGTGTTGACTCAGAAAAGCTTGGGCTGCGCTTATCAAGTCCAAGTTGGAATACCAGACAGCTTTGGCTGCACTCACGAGTGCAACATCATCTGCGTGATCCAGCGGGCTTTTTACCAATGTGTCCAGAGCGGCTGAGAGGACGTGGCCGTTAGCAGGCTTCGTCATCTGTATTCTCCAAATAATTTTGCAAAATGTGGGTAAGAACAGACGTTGGAGGCTCTTTGTTACCAACATATACATCAATTGCCTGCATTGCCAGTCGACGCAGCTCGGCGGTCAATATGAAGCCGGCCCTCAGGAGCGCCATGATATCGCCAACGTCTTGGTCCGTTGCTCTACCCAGCTTTGAAATCGCAATATCGACAGGAGCAGCAATGTGGACGTGCAGAGGTGACTCTATCGGGAACTCTTCAAGGGGGATGCTTCGGACCCAATAATCCTCGTGAATCGGACCAAAGCTGGTGTTGTATTGGAGGTCGTAGTTCAGCTCCATCAATCGGCCGGACTTCTCGTCGACAAATTGCTCGGGCACTTCCGCAAGCAACGTTCGAAGATGAAAGCCTTCCGGAAGGCTCGCCTCATAGATTTCGGCGTCAACGTCCGTGGAAACACGATGATGCGTATAGAGATGTACTGCGCATCCGCCAAACACCATGACTTTAACCGCCCCTGACTCCGCATTTTCACATATCAGCTCCGCTTCGACAGACTTGAACATTGAAATCAAAGCCCGTCCCAGGGAGGTACTTGTATTGAGGCGGGGGGTGATCATATCCGGCAGTTCCATGTTTGGACCTCAGAGGCTGCTGTTGCTCCTTGAAACTTGGATCTGCTGCTCGGTCTTCCCAAGGCCGGTAAGCGATCCCAGTACTTGGAGATGTGGGCTCCGAAAGCTAGAGCCCTCGCTTCCGAGGGACAACCTTAAAAACATGTCGGAAACTTCGAGGCGTCTGACAGACCCCTCATCTGATCAGGGATGTTTCGCACAGATTTCAGATGGGCTTTTCTGGATGGGGTTGGGTACATATCCATTGCTGCGGTAACGGCTACTTAGGGTTCCGCCCTGACGGCGGGTCACTTTCGAAAAGCGCGAAAGTAACCAAAGCGCTTCTGCCCCACCACTCGGCACCTCGCTTAGGCTCGGTGTGCCCTCACTCCGGCATTGCTCCGTGGGCCCGCCGCGAAGGGCCATCCATGGCCCAGCGCGGCTAACCCGGCATCCATGCCGGGTTGCCCACTACGCAATGCCTGCGTTCGGCCAGCGTGGTTAACGGGGCGCTGAGATCTACGTCCACCCCGCCACGAGGCGGCCTGATAGCCGACCTGGTTCTGGGTGGGTCCGCGTTTCTCCTGTGGGAGCGAGCTTGCTCGCGATGAGGCCAGCAAACCCAATATCCATGTGACTGAACCACCGCCATCGCGAGCAAGCTCGCTCCCACATTGGATTTTCAGCAGCCACAACACTCATATACGTCGCAAACACCTTGTGGGAGCGGGCTTGCTCGCGAAGAGGCCAGTACATTCGACATCCTCGTTGGCTGTTATGCCGCCTTCGCGAGCAAGCTTTGCTCCCACAGATCTGACGGGTGTACGACTGGGTGAGCCAGGTCGGCTATCAGGCCGCCTCGTGGTGGGGTGGACGTTGATCTCAGCGCCCCATTAACCATGCTGGCGGAACGCAGGCATTGCGCAGTGGGCATCCCGGCATGGATGCCGGGATAGCCGCGCTGGGCCATGGTTGGCCCTTCGCGGCGGCCCACGGAGCAATGCCGGAGTGAGGGCACACCGAGCCTAAGCGAGGTGCCAAGTGGTGGGGCAAAAGCGCTTTGGTTACTTTCGACTGGGCCGGCTTCCGGGCTTTTCGAAAGTGACCCACCGTCAGGGCGGAACCCTAAGTGGGGGACTGTCAGAAATTTTGTGTTCGGGCATAACATGCTGAAGAGGTGCATGTATGCCAATCAAAAAGAAGACGGCCTTGGAGGCCAAAACCGAGTTCCCTTCGATCCCGAAGGAGCTGATTGATCAGTTCGTCAAAGGTCCTATGACTGCCGAGGCGATTCAGGACGCGTCGATGGCCTTCAAGAAGGCGCTTATCGAGCGAGCCCTGGGTGCAGAGCTGGGTCACCATCTTGGCTATCCTCAGGGCGCGGAGCGCCCCGAGGAGTCGAGTAACCAGCGCAACGGTAAAAGTGGCAAGACCGTTTTGACAGACGACGGTCCGCTTCGTCTGGAGATTCCCCGAGATCGCGATGGCAGCTTTGCGCCGATTCTGATTCCCAAGCATGAGCGGCGCTTTACCGGTTTCGATGACAAGATCATCGCCATGTACGCTCGGGGCATGACGGTTCGCGAGATTCGTGCGTTTCTCCTGGAGCAGTACGGCACGGATGTCTCGCACGACTTCATCAGCTCGGTCACCGACGCGGTGATGGAAGAGATCGGCGCTTGGCAGCAACGACCGCTTGAGCCGATGTACCCGGTCATCTTCTTCGACGCGCTGCGGGTCAAAATCAGGGAAGAAGGTCTGGTCCGCAATAAGGCCATCTACTTGGCCTTGGGCGTACTACCGGACGGAACCCGCGATATCTTGGGCATCTGGATCGAGACAACGGAAGGCGCCAAGTTCTGGATGAAGGTCTTCAATGACCTCAAGACACGCGGCGTCGAAGACGTGTTGATTGCCGTGACCGATGGCCTCAAAGGCATGCCAGAAGCCCTGAGCGCGGTGTTTCCTGAGACGACGTTGCAAACCTGCATCGTGCATCTGATCCGCAACAGCCTCGACTATGCAGCCTGGGACAAACGTCGGGAACTGGCCAAGGCTCTCAAGCCGATCTATCAAGCGATCAACGCCGAGGCCGCCGAAGTGGCTCTGGACTCATTCGAAACCGGCCCCTGGGGCAAGCAGTACCCGACCGTCGTGGCTGCCTGGCGACGCGCCTGGGATCGAGTTATCCCGTTTTTTGTCTTCCCGCCCGCCATCCGGAAAGTGATTTACACGACCAATGCAATCGAGAGCATCAACGCTCAACTGCGAAAGATCATTAAAACGAGAGGACACTTTCCAACCGATGATGCTGCCACGAAGCTGATCTGGCTGGGCTTGCGCAATATCACAGCAAACTGGGGCAGTGCGGCCCATGATTGGAAAAGTGCGATGAATCAGTTCGCGATCCTGTACGGGGATCGGTTCATCAGGCCGACGTGGTAAATGAAGGTCTGCCTAACGGCAGGCCGTTACCGGCCCGCACACAAAAAATCTGACACTCCCCTAAGTGGCCATTATCGAAGAAACGGATATACACACCGCCCAAAAAACAAACTACTAAAAATAAATATCAAATTTCAAACCCCCGCCCCATGCATACCACTGACCTCTAAAAACGCTGTAATTCAACACCCCACCTCCACCACCCTAATACCACTTAAAGAACAACCCTCAGAAAAACCCATAAAACACTAGCCAACCCCAAAAAAGCACCGTTGACATGGTATTCAAGTGGTATTAGTTTCCACCCCAATCACCGAGCGACAACGCCCACAAAAAACCGCATCGGACAAACAAATGAACGACATCCTGGCCCTGCGCCCCGACGACACCCAACCCACCCCGCTCTACCTGCAACTGGCCCGCAACCTGGAAGCCGCCATCCACGCAGGCCAGTGGAAAGCCGAGCAAGCGATGCCGTCCGAGCGCAGCCTGAGCGAGCAACTGGGCATTTCCCGGGTCACCGCCCGCAAAGCCCTGGAAGTGCTGTTTGAACAAGGCCTGATCCGCCGCAACCAAGGCTCGGGAACGTTCATCACCCCGCGCCTCGAACAACCGCTCTCGCGCCTCAGCGGCTTCAGCGAAATGCTCCGGCTCAAAGGCTTCGTGCCCGGCTCCCAGTGGCTGGAGCGGGAAATCACCCCGCCCACCCACGAAGAACTGATTCGCCTGGGCCTGTCACCCACCGACAAAGTCGCCCGGCTCAAGCGCCTGCGCAAGGCCGACGACACGGTCATGGCCATCGAGATGAGCACCCTGCCCGCGTCGATCATTCCCAAGCCACAAGCGGTGGGCGATTCGCTTTATGAATTCCTCGACGGCATCGGCAAACCGGTGGTGCGCGCCCTGCAACACATCCAGGCCATCAACGCCTCGGACGAGTTCGCCGCCCTGGTGGGCATCGCCCCCGGCACCGCGATGCTGCTGATGACCCGGGTCGGCTACCTGGAAGACAACACGCCCATCGAAGTCACCGACACCTATTGCCGCAACGACTACTACGACTTTGTCGCAGAGTTGCGGCGCTAGACGACCAGAGAATCCCAATGTCCGAAGACAACATCCTCACCGCCAACGGCTGGATACGCGGCCGCCTGGTCCATGAACACGGCAAGGTCGTGTCCATCGAAGGCCAGCCCTGCGACCCAACGAGCAACGACCTGCCCTACCTGCTGCCCGGCTTCATCGACCTGCATGTGCACGGCGGTGGCGGCATGGACATCATGCAAGGCGCGCCGGCGTTCGAAACCATCGCCCGTACCCACGTGCGCTTCGGCACCACGGCGCTGCTCGCCACCACCATGACCGCGCCGAGCGAAGAAATCGCCAACGTGCTCAAGGCCCTCGGTGAGTTTTGCGAACAGCGGCCCAGCGGCAGCGCACGCGTGCTGGGGGTGCATTTGGAAGGCCCCTATATCAACCCCGGCAAACTCGGCGCCCAACCGAATTTCGCCCACACCGCGCTGATGGCCGAGGTCGAGTCCTACCTGGCCCTGGCGCCGATCCGGGTAATCACCATCGCACCGGAAATCGCCGGGCACGACGCTTTGATCCGCGCCCTCAGCGCCCGGGGCGTGCGCATGCAGATCGGCCATACCCTGGGCAGTTACGAAGAAGGCGTCGCCGCGCTGGCCGCCGGGGCCAGCAGTTTCACCCATTTGTACAACGCCATGAGTCCGCTGCATCACCGCGAACCGGGCATCGTCGGTGCGGCGCTGGCCCATGCGCAATATGCCGAGCTGATCCCAGATCTGCTGCACGTGCACCCCGGGGCCATGCGCGTAGCCTTGCGCTCGATCCCGTGCCTGTATTGCGTCACCGACTCCACCGCCGCCGCCGGCATGCCCGACGGCGAGTACAAGCTGGGCAGCCACACCGTGACCAAATGCCTGGGCGGTGTACGGCTGGCCGATGGCACGCTGGCCGGCAGCACCCTGACCATGGACCAGGCCCTGCGCAACCTGGTGAAAATCGGCCTGCCCCTCGACGAAGCCTCGCAACGCCTGTCGCAATTCCCCGCCGACTACCTCGGCCTGCCCGAGCGCGGACGCCTGCAACCCGGCGCCTGGGCCGACTGTGTGCGCCTTGACCGAGCCCTGAACCTGATCGACGTGATGGTCGAAGGAGAAGCCATTGACTTCCAAAATGCTTGAAGAGGCCTTGAGCTCGTGCGACGCCGTCGAGCGCCAATTGCAGCGATTGGACCCGGCCCTGCAGGAAATTGCCGGGCGCCTGCGCCGTCAGCCGCCGCAAGTGGCGATGACCGTGGCCCGTGGCAGCTCCGACCACGCCGCCAGCTACTTTGCCTACCTGACCATGCAACAACTGGGTTTGCCGGTGGCCTCATTGCCGATGTCGGTGGTGACCATGCAGCAGGCGCCACTCAAGGTCAGCGGCCAGGTGGCGTTCGCATTCTCCCAATCCGGGCAGAGCCCGGACCTGGTCAACAGCCTGCGTCTGTTGCGCAAGCGCGGCGCGTTGAGCGTGGCGATGGTCAACGCAGAGGATTCTCCGCTGGAGGCGGCGTGTGAATTCAGCGTGCCCTTGTGCGCTGGCATCGAAAGCAGTGTCGCCGCCACCAAGAGTTTCATCGCCACCCTCAGCGCCAGCGCGCGCCTGGTGGCCCACTGGAAAGACGACGCCGAGTTGCTCGACGCCGGCACCGCGCTGCCCGAAGGCCTGCGCGATGCCGCGAGCCAGGATTGGAACGCCGCCGTCGACGCCCTGCGTGACTGTCAGCGCTTGATGGTCATCGGCCGTGGCGCCGGGTTCGCCATCGCCCAGGAAGCGGCGCTCAAATTCAAGGAGACCTCGGCGATCCAGGCCGAAGCCTTCAGCAGCGCCGAGGTCCGCCACGGGCCGATGGCGTTGATCGACGAGCACTACCCGCTGCTGGTGTTCGCCCCGCGAGGCGCCGAGCAGGCCGGTGTGTTGAGCCTGGCCGCCGACATGCGCCAGCGCGGCGCCCGGGTGCTGCTGGCCGCGCCCGATGACATCGCCGAGCGCGACCTGACGCTGACCCGCGCCGAACACCCGGCCCTGGACCCGATCCTGGCGATCCAGAGTTTTTACCGGATGGCCGCCAGCCTGGCCGAAGCCCGAGGCCTGGACCCGGACCAGCCACGGCACTTGAGCAAGGTCACCCGGACCCACTGAACCGACGGCTTTCTTTTAATAGAAGGCCAATGAGATTTCGAAGAGAGCGAGCCCATGTCCAACAACAATAAAGAGCTGACCCTCAGCGCCCCGCTCAGCGGGCCGGTGCTCACCCTCGCCAACGTCCCGGACGCGGTGTTCGCCAGTGGCGCCATGGGCGACGGGATCGCCATCGATCCGCTGAACGACACCCTCTACGCCCCCTGTGACGGCGAAGTGATCCACGTCGCTCGCACCGGCCACGCCGTGACCCTGCGAGCCGACAACGGCGCCGAACTGCTGCTGCACCTGGGGCTGGACACCGTCGAGTTGCAGGGCGACGGGTTTTCCATGCTGGTCAAGGAAGGCGCGCGGGTCAGCAACGGCCAGGCGCTGCTGCGTTATGACCTGGACAGCGTGGCGCAGCGCTGCAAAAGCCTGGTCAGCCTGCTGATCATCACCAATGGCGAGCACTTCCTGGCTCGGCCCATTACCCTCAAAGGGGTCAAGGTCGGCGAGCCGTTGCTGCACATTGTCACCAAGACACCGGGTGAAGCACGCGACGATGAGCCGGACGTCGGCATCGAAGTGTTCGGTCAGATCCGTATCGCCCATCGAGGCGGCCTGCATGCGCGGCCGGCTGCCTTGGTTCGCCAGACCGCCCAAGGCTTCAAGAGTCGCTCGCACCTGCACTTCAACGGCCGATCAGCGTCCTGCGACAGTGTGATGGGCATGATGGGCCTGGCGATCACCGAACAGGCCGAAGTGCACGTCAGTTGCCGTGGCAGCGATGCCGAAGCGGCGTTGCAAGCGCTGCTGACCACCCTGTCCACCGCCCTGGCCGAAGAAGCCCACGCCGAGGCGCCGCCGGTCAAGGTCCCCAGCCGCACCGCCGAAGACGGTGTGCTGCACGGCGTATGCGCCGCGCCCGGCCTGGTCAGCGGACCGCTGGTTCGCCTGGACGGCATTCAGTTGCCCGAGGATGGCGAGGGCCACGACGTCGCCGAACAGCGGCAACGGCTGCGCGATGCCTTGGCACACGTCAGTCGCGAGATCCAGTTGACCCTGGAAAACGCCAAGGCCCGGCGCCACATCGATGAGCAAGCGATCTTCAGTGCCCACCTGGCGTTGCTGGAAGATCCGGTCCTGCTGGACGCCGCTGACCTGTCGATCGAGCAAGGTTGCGCTGCGCCCCACGCCTGGAGCCGCTCCATCGACGTGCAGTGCCAAGTGCTGCGGCAACTGCAAAGCACGTTGCTGGCCGAGCGCGCCAATGATTTGCACGACTTGCGCCAGCGGGTCTTGCGGGTGTTGCTCGGTGAAGCCTGGCAATTCGACGTACCGGCGGGCGCCATTGTCGTCGCGCAGGAACTGACCCCATCGGACCTGTTGCAACTCAGTGCCCAAGGCGTGGTCGGTGTGTGCATGGCCGAGGGCGGCGCGACGTCCCACGTAGCGATCCTCGCCCGTGGCAAAGGCCTGCCCTGCCTGGTGGCGTTGGGCGAGGCAGTGCTTGCACTGGCGCCAGGCCAATCGGTGGTGCTGGACGCTGACGGTGGCCGCCTCGAACTCACGCCAACCGCCGAGCGCCTGGCGCAGGTGCAACAAGCACAGAGCCGACGCGCAGCCCTGCGCGCCGAGCAACAGACCCTCGCCCACACACCGGCGCGAACTGTCGACGGAGTGGATGTTGAAGTCGCCGCCAACGTCGCCTCCAGCACCGAAGCCGGCCTGGCCTTCGCCAACGGTGCCGATGGCGTTGGCTTGTTGCGCACCGAATTTCTCTTCGTCGACCGCCTCACCGCCCCTGATGAAGAAGAGCAACGCCTGGCCTATCAGGCCGTGCTCGATGCCATGAGCGACAGGCCGGTGATCATCCGCACCATCGACGTCGGCGGCGACAAACAACTGGACTACCTGCCGCTGCCGGCCGAAGCCAACCCGGTGCTCGGCCTGCGGGGCATTCGCCTGGCCCAGGTGCGCCCGGAACTGCTGGATCAGCAATTGCGGGCCCTGCTGCAAACCCAACCCCTGCATCGCTGCCGGATTTTGTTGCCGATGGTCACCGAGGTCGACGAACTGCTGCACATCCGCCAGCGTCTCGATGCCTTGGGCGCCGAACTCGGCCTGGACGAACGCCCGCAACTGGGGGTGATGATCGAAGTACCGGCTGCCGCCTTGCTGGCCGAACAACTGGCCGAGCACGCGGACTTCCTGTCCATCGGCACCAACGACCTTTCCCAGTACACCCTCGCCATGGACCGCGACCACGCCGGTCTCGCCGCCCGGGTCGATGCCCTGCACCCGGCGCTGTTGCGGCTGATCGCCCAGACCTGCGCCGGCGCGGCGAAGCACGGGCGCTGGGTCGGGGTATGCGGGGCCCTGGCCTCCGATCCCCTGGCGACGCCAGTACTGGTGGGCCTGGGGGTGCGCGAGCTGTCGGTCAGCCCGCCGCAGATCGGCGAGATCAAGGCGCGCGTGCGCCAGCTCGACACCGTCAAGTGCGCGTGCCTGAGCGCCGAATTGCTGAACCTGGCCAGTGCCGCCGCCGTGCGCCAGGCCTGTCATCAACATTGGCCCCTGGGCTGAGCCCCGTCGGACAACAATAAAAGGAGAGACGCCATGTACCAGCATTTCATCGAAGGCCTGCAACGCCTGGGCCGGGCGCTGATGCTGCCCATCGCGATCCTGCCGATCGCCGGCCTGCTGCTGCGCCTGGGTGACACGGACCTGTTGAATATCGCGATCATCCACGATGCCGGCGAAGCGATTTTCGCCAACCTGCCGATGATCTTCGCCATCGGCATTTCTGTGGGTTTCGCCCGGGACAACAACGGCACGGCGGGGCTGGCCGGGGCCATCGGCTACCTGGTCATGATCGCGACGCTGAAGGTGCTCGACGCGACCATCAACATGGGTATGCTCGCCGGGATCATCAGCGGCCTGTTGGCCGGTGCGCTGTACAACCGCTTCAAGGACATCAAGCTGCCGGAGTACCTGGCGTTCTTTGGCGGCCGGCGCTTCGTGCCGATTGTCACCGGTTTCAGCGCCGTGGGCCTGGGCCTGGTGTTCGGCCTGATCTGGCCGCCGATCCAGCACGGCATCAACAGCTTCGGCGAGCTACTGATGGCCAGCGGCAGTTTCGGCGCGTTCGTCTTCGGTGTATTCAATCGGTTGCTGATCGTCACGGGGCTGCACCACATCCTCAACAACATGGCCTGGTTCATCTTCGGCAGCTTTACCGACCCGACCACCGGTGCAGTGCTGACCGGGGACCTGACCCGTTATTTCGCCGGCGACCCCAAGGGCGGCCAGTTCATGACCGGCATGTTCCCGGTGATGCTCTTCGGCCTGCCCGCCGCGTGCCTGGCGATGTACCGCAACGCCCTGCCCCAGCGCCGCAAGGTCATGGGCGGGATTCTGCTGTCCATGGCGTTGACCTCGTTTCTGACCGGTGTCACCGAACCGATCGAATTCGCCTTCATGTTTCTCGCTCCGCTGTTGTACCTGGTCCATGCGCTGCTCACCGGCCTGTCGATGGCGGTGACCAATCTGCTGGGCATTCACCTGGGCTTTACCTTCTCCGGGGGCTTTATCGACATGGTCCTGGGTTGGGGCAAATCCACCAACGGCTGGTTGGTCGTCCCGGTGGGCCTGGCCTACGCGGCGATCTATTACCTGGTGTTCGACTTCTGCATCCGCCGCTTCGACCTGAAAACGCCGGGGCGTGAAGAGGTGCCGGCGAGCGACAAACCGGCCATCGCCGAAAACCAGCGCGCCGCGGCCTACATCCAGGCCTTGGGCGGCGCTGACAACCTGATCACCCTCGGCGCCTGCACCACGCGCCTGCGACTGGACCTGGTGGATCGCAACAAGGCATCCGACGCCCAGCTCAAGGCCCTTGGCGCCATGGCCGTGGTCCGCCCCGGCAATGGCGGCAGCCTGCAAGTGGTGGTGGGGCCGATGGCCGACAGCATTGCCGATGAAATCCGCTTGGCGTTGCCCTCTTCCGAACGGCCCGTCAGCACGCCCGTGGCCGCCGTGGCTGAGGCGACCTTATCGACTGTCGTCTCCGAGGCCGAAGCGCAACAATGGCTCGCCGCCCTGGGCGGTGGCGGGAATGTGGTGCAGCTCGATTGCGTGGCGATGAGCCGTTTGCGCGTGCAATTGGCCGATGGCAAGGGGTTGTCGGAAAGCCAGCTCAAGGCGCTTGGCTGCCAGGGGGTCAGCTCGCTGGAGGATGGTGTGTGGCACTTGTTGCTGGGGGAGAAAGCGCCGGTGTTGTGGCGGGCGTTGGAGGCGGTGGTGCCGAGTCGTAAGGCGGATGTCAAAGCCTGAGTTTTCGTTGCCTGACAGTCCGCTATCGCGAGCAAGCTCGCTCCCACAGGGTCTGGTGTCGTCACAAGTTCGGTGAACAACACCCATCCACTGTGGGAGCGAGCTTGCTCGCGATGAGGCCGGCACAAGCAACATCAAACATCTGATACACACCATCCCCGTGGCGAGGGAGCTTGCTCCCGCTCGGTTGCGCAGCAGCCGCCAAAAAGCTTGGGGCCGCTGCGCAGCCCAGCGGGAGCAAGCTCCCTCGCCACAAGGGTTCGTGTACACAGAATCGCGGGCAATAAAAAACCCGCTTAATCGATCAGCGGGTTTTTCATTCAGGCGCCAGGGGATCAGAAATCCTCCAACCGCCACACTTCATACGCCGGTGTCTCGTAGGGATGGCTGTGTTTCAACGCCGCCACCACCGCACGAATCAACTCGTCAGCAACGACAAGCTCTACCTTCCATTCCTCGACCTGCTCGACCTGCCCCGCCTCGCCAATGAACGGCTGGCTGCCGTCCAAGGGGCGAAACTGGCCCAGGCCCAGCACTTGCCAGACGCAGTGGTCATAGTCGCCGATCCGCCCGCCACCGGCGGCGAATACGGCGCTTTTGACCTCGTCCACATGGCTGGCCGGGACGAAAAAGCAGAGCTTGTACACCGTCTTAGTTCACCCAGACGCGCGCATTGCGGAACATGCGCATCCAGGGCGCGTCTTCGTTCCAGTCGTCCGAACGCCACGAGTTCTGCACCGCGCGGAACACTCGCTCCGGGTGCGGCATCATGATCGTGACGCGGCCGTCGCGGCTGGTCAGGCCGGTGATCCCGCGCGGCGAACCGTTCGGGTTGGCCGGGTAGGTTTCGGTGACCTTGCCGTGGTTGTCGACGAAACGCAGCGACACGCAACCGGACAGGTCGGCTTCGAGCAGGGCTTCTTCACTTTCGAATTCCGCGTGGCCTTCACCGTGGGCGATGGCGATTGGCATGCGCGAACCGGCCATGCCCTGCAGGAAGATCGAGTTCGACTCCTGCACCTGGACCATCGCCACGCGCGCTTCGAACTGCTCGGAACGGTTACGCACGAAGTGTGGCCAGAACTCGCTGCCCGGGATCAGCTCGTGCAGGTTGGACATCATCTGGCAACCGTTGCACACGCCGAGGGTGAAGCTGTCGGTGCGCTCGAAGAAACCTTGGAACGCATCACGGGCACGGCTGTTGAACAGCGCCGACTTGGCCCAGCCTTCACCGGCACCCAGCACATCGCCGTAGGAGAAGCCGCCACAGGCGACCATACCCTTGAAGTCGTTCAGGTCGACACGACCGGCGAGGATGTCGCTCATGTGCACGTCGATCGCGTTGAAACCGGCGCGGTCGAACGCTGCCGCCATCTCCACCTGACCGTTGACGCCCTGCTCACGCAGGACCGCCACTTGTGGGCGAATGCCTTTCTTGATGTAGGGCGCGGCCACGTCGTGGTTGACGTCGTAGCTGAGCTTGGCGCTCAGGCCCGGGTTGTCTTCTTCCAGCAGCGCGTCGAACTCCTGCTCGGCGCACTCGGCGTTGTCGCGCAGGCGCTGGATCTGGTAGCTGGTTTCCGCCCACTGGCGCTGCAACAGGCGGCGCTGGCCTTCGAAGACGGTGTCGCCGTTGAAGGTGATGTTGATGTGGGCGTTGTTGATCGGCTGGCCGATCACCGAGACGCAATCGGCCAGGCCCGCGGCGCTGAACTGGGCGAGGATGTCCGGGGTGGCGTCCTGGCGAACCTGGATCACCGCGCCCAACTCTTCGTTGAACAGGATGGCCGGGATTTCAGCTTTGGACTCGGCAACGCTGTCGAGGGTCAGGCTCAGGCCGCAGTGACCGGCAAAGGCCATTTCCACCACGGTGGTCAGCAAACCGCCGTCGGAACGGTCGTGGTAGGCCAGCAGGTGACCGTCGGCGTTGAGGCCCTGGATCACGGCGAAGAACGCCTTCAGGTCTTCGGCATCGTCGACATCCGGCGCTTGCGAGCCGAGCTTGCCATGCACCTGGGCCAGGATCGAGGCGCCCATACGGTTCTGGCCACGGCCCAGGTCGATCAGGATCAGGTCAGTGGTGCCCTTGTCCATGCGCAGTTGCGGGGTCAGGGTCTGGCGGATGTCGGTGACCGGGGCGAAACCGGTCACGATCAGCGACAGCGGCGAGGTCACGCTCTTGTCCACGCCTTCGTCGTTCCAGCGCGTGGCCATGGACATGGAGTCCTTGCCCACCGGAATGGTGATGCCCAGCTCAGGGCACAGCTCCATGCCGACAGCCTTGACGGTGTCGTACAGGCGGGCGTCTTCACCCGGGTGGCCGGCGGCGGACATCCAGTTGGCCGACAGTTTGATGTCGGAGATCTTGCCGATGCGCGAAGCCGCGATGTTGGTCAGGGTCTCGCCAATCGCCATGCGGCCCGAGGCCGGGGCGTCCAGCAGCGCCAGCGGCGTGCGCTCGCCCATCGCCATGGCTTCGCCGGTGTAGACATCGAAGCTGGTAGCGGTCACGGCCACGTCGGCCACCGGCACCTGCCATGGGCCGACCATCTGGTCACGGGCCACGAGGCCGGTGATGGTGCGGTCGCCAATGGTAATCAGGAAGCTCTTGCTTG
Source organism: Pseudomonas sp. FSO-7 (assembly GCF_059579345.1). Lineage (NCBI taxonomy): Bacteria > Pseudomonadati > Pseudomonadota > Gammaproteobacteria > Pseudomonadales > Pseudomonadaceae > Pseudomonas > Pseudomonas sp. FSO-7. The sequence continues at coordinate 5,324,139 of NZ_CM184193.1, forward strand.
CCACGGCCGGGTGGTGCAGGACGCGCTCGATGGAATCAGCAACGTCGAGCGTCGACGGGTCGAAATCATCGCCCAGCTCGGCTTCGCGAACGGCCGAACGGTGCATGCGCGGGGCCTTGCCCAGCAGCACTTCCAGCGGCATGTCCACCGGGCTGTTGCCGAAGTGGCTGTCGGTGACGGTCAGTTGCGGCTCGGCGGTGGCTTCACCCACTACCGCGAACGGGCAGCGTTCGCGCTCGCAAATGGCCTGGAAGCGTTCGAAGTCAGCCGGGCCGACCGCCAGGACGTAACGTTCCTGGGATTCGTTGCTCCAGATTTCGTGCGGGGCCATGCCCGGTTCGTCGTTCGGAATGTTGCGCAGTTCGAAGCGACCACCACGGCCACCGTCGTTGACCAGTTCCGGGAAGGCGTTGGACAGGCCGCCCGCGCCGACGTCGTGGATGAAGCTGATGGGGTTGTGTTCACCCAACTGCCAGCAACGGTCGATGACTTCCTGGCAACGGCGCTCCATTTCCGGGTTTTCCCGCTGGACCGAAGCGAAGTCCAGGTCGGCCGAGCTGGTGCCGGTGGCCATGGAGGAAGCCGCGCCGCCGCCCAGGCCGATCAGCATGGCCGGGCCGCCGAGGACGATCAGCTTGGAGCCGACCAGGATCTCGCCTTTCTGCACGTGTTCGGCGCGGATGTTGCCCATGCCGCCGGCGAGCATGATCGGCTTGTGGTAACCACGGACTTCTTCACCACGGGGGGTGGTGATGGACTGTTCGAAGGTACGGAAGTAACCGGTCAGGGCCGGACGGCCGAATTCGTTGTTGAACGCCGCGCCGCCCAGGGGACCTTCGATCATGATGTCGAGGGCGTTGACGATGCGCTCAGGCTTGCCGTACGGCTTTTCCCACGGCTGTTCGAAGCCAGGGATCTGCAGGTTCGACACGGTGAAACCGGTCAGGCCGGCCTTGGGCTTGGCACCGCGCCCAGTGGCGCCTTCGTCGCGGATCTCGCCACCGGAACCGGTGGACGCGCCCGGGAACGGGGCAATGGCGGTCGGGTGGTTGTGGGTCTCGACCTTCATCAGGATGTGCACCGGCTCCTGGACCGCACCGTACTGGCGGGTCTCAGGGTTCGGGTAGAAACGCCCGGCGACGTTGCCGACGATCACCGCAGCGTTGTCCTTGTAGGCCGACAACACACCTTCGTTGTGCATCTGATAGGTGTTCTTGATCATGCCGAACAGGCTTTTTTCCTGGCTCTGGCCGTCAATGTCCCAACTGGCGTTGAAGATCTTGTGGCGGCAGTGCTCGGAGTTGGCCTGGGCGAACATCATCAGTTCGATGTCGTGGGGGTTACGCTTCAAGCCCTGGAAGGCGTTGACCAGGTAATCGATCTCGTCTTCGGCCAGGGCCAGGCCCAGTTCGGCGTTGGCTTTTTCCAGCGCGGCACGGCCGCCGCCCAGTACGTCGATGGCGGTCAGTGGCTTGGGTTCGGCGTGGCTGAACAGACCGGCGGCCTGTTCCAGGTTGCCCAGCACGACTTGGGTCATGCGGTCATGCAGGCCTTCGGCGATCAACTGGGCCTCGGCCTCGCTGAACTCACCGGCCACATAAAAGGCAATGCCGCGCTCCAGGCGCTGGATTTTCGCCAGGCCGCAGTTGCGGGCGATGTCGCTGGCCTTGCTCGACCACGGCGAAATGGTGCCGAAACGTGGCAGCACCAGGAACAGGCGACCGGCCGGCTCCTGGACAGGAACACTGGGGCCGTACTTCAGAAGGCGCGCGAGCACCTGCTGTTCGTCGCCGGTCAAACCGCCGGTGACTTCGGCGAAGTGAGCGAATTCAGCATACAAGCCACTGACAGCCGGAACCTTCTGGCTCAGTTGCTCAAGGAGTTTGCTGTGGCGAAAGGCAGAAAGGGCAGGAGCGCCGCGCAGGATCAACATCTTCGGGACAGCCTCGGGAAGGGGGTGTGCTTTGAGGCCGTGCATTCTAGCCTAAACCGCCGGCAACGGCACCCGAAACGGCACGCGCGGTGCTGGCCGAATGTCGGTCTTTGCGCATACGGCGGTATTGCCCCCCCGTGCCAAGGTTGGCGCAGAGATATTTTTCAGCGGCGCAAAGCCCGCCACACCCCGGCCAGCCGGTGTCGCGGACATGTTTTGCAACCGCTAGCAGACTGGCCTTTTGCTGTCGAGATATGGCGGTAGGGGCCGTTTGCGTATACTGCGCAGATGTTTTCCCCAACGGCTTTGCGTCCGCGATATGCCAAATGGCTGATCGCAACCGGACTCTTCCTGGTGCTCGGTGGCTGTGTTGAGAAACCCAACACACTGGAGCGCGTAAAGGAGGATGGCGTGCTGCGGGTGATTACCCGAAACAGCCCCGCCACCTACTTCCAGGATCGCAATGGTGAAACCGGCTTCGAATACGAGCTGGTGAAGCGCTTCGCCGACGATTTGGGCGTGGAGCTGAAGATCGAGACCGCCGACAACCTCGACGAGCTGTTCAGCCAGGTCGGCAAACCCAACGGTCCGGTATTGGCGGCCGCGGGCCTGGTCAGCAGCGAACAGCGCAATAAGCAGGTGCGGTTCTCCCGCGCCTACCTGGAAGTCACCCCGCAGGTCATCTACCGCAACGGCCAGTCACGCCCCACCGACGCGGCCGCCCTGGCAGGCAAGAAGATCATGGTGCTCAAGGGCAGCACCCACGCCGAACAGCTGGCACAGCTCAAGCAGCAGTATCCGGGCATCGAATACGAGGAATCCGACGCCGTCGAGGTTGTCGACCTGCTGCGCATGGTGGATGAGGGCCAGATCGACCTGACGCTGGTGGACTCCAACGAAGTGGCGATGAACCAGGTGTACTTCCCCAACGTGCGCGTGGCGTTCGACCTGGGCGATGCCCGCAGCCAGAGCTGGGCGGTGGCCCCCGGGGAGGACAACAGCCTGCTCAACGAAATCAACAGCTACTTGGAGAAGGTGCAGAAAAACGGCACCCTGCAGCGGCTAAAAGACCGTTATTACGGGCACGTTGACGTCCTTGGCTACATGGGCGCCACCACGTTCGCCCAACACTTGCAGCAACGACTGCCCAAATACGAACAACATTTCAAGGCCTACGCCAAGAAAGAGAAAGTCGACTGGCGCCTGCTGGCCGCGATCGGCTACCAGGAATCGCTGTGGCAACCGACGGTCACGTCCAAGACCGGCGTGCGCGGCCTGATGATGCTGACCCAGAACACCGCCCAGGCCATGGGCGTGTCCAACCGCCTGGATCCGAAGCAAAGCATCATGGGCGGTGCCAAGTACCTGGCCTACATGAAGGACCAACTGGACGACAGCATCGAGGAGCCCGACCGCACCTGGTTCGCCCTCGCCGCCTATAACGTCGGCAGCGGCCATCTGGACGACGCCCGCAAACTGGCGGCAAAGGAAGGGCTCAACCCGAACAAGTGGCTGGATGTGAAGAAAATCCTCCCGCGCCTGTCCCAGAAGCAGTGGTACAGCAAGACCCGCTACGGCTACGCCCGAGGCGGCGAACCCGTGCATTTCGTGGCGAACATCCGTCGCTACTACGACATCCTGACCTGGGTGACGCAGCCACAGCTCGAAGGCGACCAAGTGGCCGAGGGCAACCTGCATGTGCCGGGTGTCGACAAGAGCAAGCCGAGCCAGGAAACCCCGCAGCTATAGCAGCTGCCCTTCCCCACAGCTTTGCCTGGACTATCCACAAATTTTATATCCACCCAAGATCCCCTGTGGGAGCGAGCTTGCTCGCGATAGCGGTCTGTCAGTCAACATCCATGTTGAATATCAGGCCCTCATCGCGAGCAAGCTCGCTCCCACAGTTTTGATTGGGAGGCTCACACGTTTTGTGGGGCTCAGGATCTGCCGGCAGCCAGGATCAGCGCCTTCATTTCCGCCACAGCCGACTTGAACCCGACGAACAACGCATGGGCCACCAGCGCGTGGCCGATGTTCAGCTCGTTGATACCCTTGATGGCCGCAACGGCTTCGACGTTGTGGTAGTGCAGGCCATGGCCGGCATTGACGATCAAGCCTTGGGCCAGGCCAAAGGCGACGCCATCGGCGACCCGCTGCAGCTCGTCGGCCACGTCCGTGGGGGTTTCGGCATCGGCGTAGCGGCCGGTATGCAGTTCGATGGCCGGGGCGCCGACCCGCTTGGACGCTTCGATCTGCCGTTCGTCGGCATCGATGAACAGCGACACCTCGGCACCGATCTTCGACAGACGCTCCACCGCCAGGCTGATCCGAGCCTCCTGCCCCGCAACGTCGAGGCCGCCTTCGGTGGTCAGTTCCTGGCGCGTTTCCGGCACCAGACAGATGTGCGCCGGGCGAATGAGCTCGGCGAACGCCATCATTTCTTCGGTCACGCCCATTTCGAAGTTCATGCGGGTTTGCAGCACGTCCTTGAGCAGCAGCACGTCGCGCTCCTGGATGTGGCGACGGTCTTCACGCAGGTGCACGGTGATGCCGTCGGCCCCCGCTTCTTCCGCGTCCAGCGCGGCCTTGACCGGATCCGGGTAACGCGTACCGCGGGCCTGGCGCAGGGTGGCGACATGGTCGATGTTCACGCCGAGAAGAATGCGATTGCTGGTGCTCACGAAAAGGCTCCTGAATGGACGAATAGTCGGCCCACAGCATACGGGTTGATCAGGGCTTGCGAAACAGCTCGCGACTGACCAGCGGCCGACCGCCCAGGTGCACGGCCAGGGCCTGGCGCATCAGGCGCTTGGCTGCCGACAAGGCACCCGGCGCACGCCAGTCGGCCTCGGCCATGGCCAAAAGCTCTGCACCGTTGAACAGCCCCGGCTGCAGCAGATAGACCCGCTCCAGTCCGGCATCCACTTGCAAACGGTAGAGGCCGTCGGCGGCGATGGGCTCGCCGTGCAGATCCGTGTTCAGGGCGAAGCCATAGCCCAGGTCATCCAGCAGCCGCCATTCGAACGAACGCAGCAGCGGCTCCAGCGCACGGCCTTCGGCCAGGGCCAGCAGCGTGGCGGCGTAGTGGTCGAAGACGGCCGGGTGGGGATCTTCGGCGGGCAGCAGGCGGATCAGCAGTTCATTGAGGTACAAGCCGCTGAACAACGCCTCGCCGTTGAGCCAGGCAGCGACGCCGTTGCTTTCCATACGCCCGACGTTCTTCAACTCGCCCCGCCCGCGAAATTCGACTTCCAGCGGCACGAACGGCCGCGCCAGCGTCCCCGCCTTGCCCCGCGCCCCACGCAACACTGCCCGCAGCCGCCCTTGGGGCGTGAGGAAGTCCACCAGGGCGCTGCTTTCGCGGTAGGCGCGCGAATGCAGGACGTAGGCGGGTTGGGCGATGGGTGGGGTGGGGGACATCAGGGGCCTGAGTATCGACAAGACATCAATGGTTGAAGAAATCCTGTGGCGAGGGAGCTTGCTCCCGCTCGGCTGCGCAGCAGTCGTAAAACCAGGCCATGCGGTGTGTTTGACTAGATGGGATCACGAACCCAGGGGCCGCTTCGCAGCCCAGCGGGAGCAAGCTCCCTCGCCACAGAAGCTCGCTCCCACAATGGTTCTCGGTACATCCGGTTATGCGATCAGAGGTCGCCGTAACCCAACGAACGCAACGCCCGTTCGTCATCGGACCAGCCGCCCTTCACCTTGACCCACAGGTTGAGCATGATCTTGGAGTCGAACAGCAGCTCCATGTCCTTGCGCGCCTCGGTGCCGATGCGCTTGATGCGCTCGCCCTTGTCGCCAATGATGATTTTCTTCTGGCCGTCACGTTCGACGAGGATCAACGCATGGATGTGCAGGGTCTTCCCCTGTTGCTTGAACTCTTCGATCTCGACCGTGATCTGGTACGGCAGCTCGGCGCCCATCTGGCGCATGATTTTCTCGCGCACCAGCTCAGCGGCGAGGAAACGGCTGCTGCGGTCGGTGATCTGGTCTTCCGGGAAGAAATGATCGTTTTCCGGCAGGTGTTCGGCAATCACCCGCTCCAGCGCGTCGAGGTTATGGCCGTGCTGGGCAGAGATCGGGATGATCTGGGCATTGGGCAACTGTTCCTGCAACCAGGCCAGGTGCGGCATCAGCTCGGCCTTGTCTTCGATGCGATCGGTCTTGTTCAGCGCCACGATCAACGGACCTGTCACGTACTGGACGCGTTCGAGGACCATCTGGTCTTCTTCGGTCCATTTGGTGCGGTCGACCACGAAGATCACCACGTCGACGTCTTTCAACGCCGCCGAGGCGGTCTTGTTCATGTAGCGGTTCAGGGCTTTTTCGCCGCCCTTGTGCATGCCCGGGGTATCGACGTAGATCGCTTGCACGGCGCCTTCGGTCTTGATACCCAGCATGTTGTGGCGAGTGGTCTGGGGCTTGCGCGAGGTGATCGCCAGTTTCTGGCCCAGGATGTGGTTCAGCAGCGTGGACTTGCCCACGTTCGGCCGACCGACAATGGCGACATAGCCGCAGCGGGTGACGGTTGTATCAGTCATTGCCATTCTCCACGCCCAGGGCAATCAGTGCTGCGGCGGCCGCTACCTGTTCGGCAATACGACGACTCACACCCTGACCCCGGCTTTTTTCATTCAGTAGGACAACTTCGCATTCGACGAAGAAAGTTCGGCAATGCGGCTCACCCTGGATATCCACCACTTCGTAGCGCGGCAATTCGCAACTGCGCGATTGCAGGAATTCCTGCAAACGGGTCTTCGGGTCCTTGTTGGTGTCTACCAGCGTCAGGCTGTCGATCTCGGAAGTCAGCCAGGCCAGCACGCGTTCACGCGCCATGTCCATGCCTGAATCCAGGTAGATCGCGCCAATCAACGCTTCCAGGGCATCGGCCAGGATCGACTCGCGACGGAAACCGCCGCTTTTCAACTCACCGGAGCCCAGGCGCAGGTATTCGCCCAGGTCGAAACCACGGGCCAGTACGGCCAGGGTCTCACCTTTTACCAATCGCGCGCGCAAACGCGACAACTGGCCTTCGCGGGCCAGCGGGAAGCGCTCGAACAGCGCCTCGCCGGCCACGAAGTTGAGGATGGCGTCACCGAGGAATTCCAGGCGCTCGTTGTTGCGCCCGGCAAAACTGCGGTGAGTGAGGGCCAGGAGCATCAGGTCCGGGTCCTTGAAGGTGTAGCCGAGCTGACGCTCGAGACGGCTTAGAGAAACGCTCACGGTTTACCCACGCTGAGTTCGTGGCTGGATTCCACCGCCACGGTGGCAAGGCACCGTTGGCTTGGGACAATTAACGCTGTGTTCAAAAATGACGTCCTGACTATCGTTGGCTTCATGCTTTCGGGCAACCTTGTGCAGGCTCCAGAAAAGCATTCGGCGCTGTGTTCAACAGCGCCGTGTGTGATTACTTGATCAGGCCAACCCGCGAGAAATTCGGCAGGTGACTGAGTTTGGGTTCCGGCCAGCTCATCCAGACCGCAAAGGCCTTGCCGACGATGTTCCGGTCCGGGACCATGCCCAGCAGGTCCTTGGGAATGTTCGGATCATCCCAGTAACGGCTGTCGTTGGAGTTGTCGCGGTTGTCGCCCATCATGAAATAGTGCCCCGCCGGCACGGTCCACGAACGGTCCGGCGTGGCGCGGTAGCGGCTCATTTCCTTGCGGATCAGGTGTTCGGCCTCGCCGAGTTTTTCCCGGTAGAGTTCGGCACTGCCCAGCGTGCCCGGCTCGGAGCCGAGCAACTGTTCGGCCACTGATTGGCCATTGACGAACAGACGCTTGTCGGCGGTGTAGCGGATCGTGTCGCCCGGCAGGCCGACCACGCGCTTGATGTAGTTGACGTTCGGGTCGCTCGGGAAGCGGAACACCATGACATCGCCGCGTTGCGGGTCACCCACTTCGATGACTTTCTTGTCGATCACCGGCAGGCGGATCCCGTAGGAGAACTTGTTCACCAGGATGAAATCGCCCACATCCAGGGTCGGCTTCATCGAGCCGGACGGGATCTGGAACGGTTCCACCAGGAACGAACGCAGCACCAGCACGATGAACAGCACCGGGAAGAACGACTTGCCGTATTCGACCAGCAGCGGTTCCTTGTTGAGCTTTTCGACCACCACACCATCAGGCTGGCTGACGCTGCCCTGATAAGAGGCGATGGCCGCCCGGCGCCGAGGCGCCAGGAACAACAGATCAAGCAACGCCAACAGGCCGCAGACAAACACGGCGATAACCAGCAACAGCGGGAAATTTAGCGACATAGGACCTAACTATCCAACCTGAGCACCGCAAGGAAGGCTTCCTGTGGAATTTCCACGTTACCGACCTGCTTCATGCGTTTTTTACCGGCCTTCTGCTTTTCCAACAGCTTGCGCTTACGGCTGACGTCGCCGCCGTAGCATTTGGCCAATACGTTCTTTCTGAGCGCCTTGACGGTTGTACGCGCCACAATCTGCCCGCCAATGGCGGCCTGGATTGCCACATCGAACATCTGCCGCGGAATCAGTTCCTTCATCTTCTCGGTCAATGCACGACCTTTGTAGTGCGCGTTGTCACGGTGCACGATCAATGCCAGGGCATCGACTTTCTCACCGTTGATCAGTACATCCAGCTTCACCAGATTAGCCGATTGGTAACGATCGAAATGATAGTCCAGCGAAGCATAGCCGCGACTGGTGGATTTGAGGCGGTCGAAGAAGTCCAGCACCACTTCGTTCATCGGCAGGTCGTAGGTCACCTGGACCTGCGTGCCGAGGAACAGCATGTCGTGTTGCACGCCGCGCTTCTCGATGCACAGGGTAATGACGTTACCCAGGTGCTCTTGAGGCACAAGGATGTTGGCCCGCACGATCGGCTCGCGCATGTCTTCGATGGCCGACAGGTCCGGCAGCTTGGACGGGTTGTCGACGTAAATGGTTTCGCCGTTCTTGAGCAGCAGCTCGAAGATTACCGTCGGCGCCGTGGTGATCAGGTCCAGGTCGTACTCGCGCTCCAGGCGCTCCTGGATGATTTCCATGTGCAACATGCCCAGGAACCCGCAGCGGAAGCCGAAGCCCAGGGCGTCGGAGCTTTCCGGGGTGTATTGCAGGGACGAGTCGTTCAGGGTCAGCTTTTGCAGGGCTTCGCGGAAATCCTCGAAGTCGTCGGAACTGACCGGGAACAGGCCGGCATAGACCTGCGGCTGGATACGTTTGAAACCGGGCAGTACATCGACGTCGGGGGTGGAGCTCAAGGTCAGGGTGTCGCCGACCGGCGCCCCGTGGATGTCCTTGATGCCGGCGATGATGAAGCCCACTTCACCGGCCTTCAGGTCGACGGTGGCGGTGTGTTTCGGGTTGAAGACCCCGACGCTGTCCACCAGGTGGATCTTGCCGGTGGACTTGACCAGGATCTTGTCGCCCTTCTTCACACGGCCATGGCGCACGCGAACCAGGGAGACTACGCCCAGGTAGTTGTCGAACCAGGAGTCGATGATCAACGCTTGCAGCGGATCTTCGATGTTGCCGGTTGGCGCGGGAATGGTGGTCACCAGGCGCTCGAGCACTTCGTCCACGCCCAGGCCGGTCTTGGCGCTGCAGGTGACCGCGTCGGTGGCGTCGATGCCGATGATTTTCTCGATTTCTTCCTTCACGCGGTCCGGGTCGGCCTGGGGCAGGTCGATCTTGTTCAGCACCGGCATGACTTCCAGGCCCTGCTCGATGGCCGTGTAGCAGTTGGCAACCGACTGGGCCTCGACGCCCTGGCCGGCATCGACCACCAGCAATGCACCTTCACAGGCCGCCAGCGACCGGCTGACTTCATAGGTGAAGTCGACGTGGCCGGGGGTATCGATGAAGTTCAGCTGATAGGTGACGCCGTCGCGGGCCTTGTAGTAGAGGGTAACGCTGTGGGCCTTGATGGTGATCCCGCGCTCACGCTCGAGGTCCATGGAGTCCAGGACCTGGGCTTCCATTTCACGCTCGGCCAGGCCGCCGCACATCTGGATGAAGCGATCAGCCAGCGTCGACTTGCCATGGTCAATGTGGGCGATGATGGAGAAATTACGGATATGACTCAAATCACTCACGGATCAACACTCAAAAAGGCTGCAGGCATGGCCCGCCGAAAAATAGCCGGGAATTGTACCTGATACACCGTGCAAGCGTCACGTTCGCCTGTCGATACCCACTGTTTGGATTGGGGAGAGGGGTGGACACACCTGTGGCGAGGGAGCTTGCTCCCGCTGGGCTGCGAAGCGGCCCCTCGATTTATCCGCCACTGCGATGTGTCAGGCAGGTTGTAGGGGACTGCTACGCAGTCCAGCGGGAGCAAGCTCCCTCGCCACAGAAGCTCGCTCGCCATAATGAGCTTGGTTCAACCCGCCCGGCGCAGCAGCCAGAGCCCGGCCAACGCACAGACACCGGCCGGCACCAGCACCGCGAACAGCGGCGAGAAACCGAACACCAGGCTCGACGGCCCCAGCAGGTCCTGGGCGATACGGAAGGTGAAGCCCACCAGCACGCCGGTAAACACCCGTTGACCGAGGGTCACCGAACGCAGCGGGCCGAAAATGAAGGAAATCGCCATCAACACCAGGGCGGCAGTGACCAGCGGCTGCAACACCTTGACCCAAAAAGCCAGCCAGTAGCGGCCGTTATTCAGGCCCTGGTCCGCCAGGTAATGGATATAGCCCCACAAACCGGTAATCGATAGCGACTCCGGCGCCATCACCACGGTGCTGAGCAACTGCGGGCTGATCGACACATCCCAACGCTCTTGCGCAGCGGCGACCACTTCGGTGCGCTTGTCATGGAACAGGGTGGTGGTGACATCACTCAGTTGCCAGTGGTCCTCGGCGAAATTCGCGCGCTTGGCGAAGCTCGACGACAGCAAATGCCGCTGCTCGTCGAAACGATAGCGGGTCACGCCATAGAGGATGCCATTGGGCTGGACCGAGTTGATGTGGATGAACTCGTCGCCCTGGCGGTGCCACAGGCCGTGCTTGGCGCTTTGCGCATCACCGCTGCCCTGGGCCAGGGAACGGTTGGCCTGGGCGGTGTTCTCGGTGGCCGGGGCGATGTATTCGCCGATCAACACGCCCACCAGCATCAATACCAGCATCGGCTTCATCACCGCCCAGACGATCCGACCGATGGACACGCCGGCGGCGCGCATGATGGTCAGCTCGCTGTTACTGGCCAGGCTGCCCAGGCCGATCAGGCAGCCGATCAACGCCGCCATCGGCAGCATGTCGTACAGGCGCCGAGGCGCGGTCAGCAGCACATAGCTCATGACGTCCATCAGGGTATAGGTGTCGCTGACGTCGCTCATTTCATCGATGAAGGCGAACAGGGTCGCCAGGCCAAGGATGATCCCCAGCACCGCGAGGATCGCCATGAACACGCTGCTGCCGATGTAGCGGTCGAGTTTAACCACGGGCCACCTCCAGCGCGCTGCGGCGACTGGCCAGTTTCAGGCGCAGTGGCTCCCAATAGAGCAGCCCCAGGCCGATGACCAGGAAGATGCCATGCACCCACCACAAGCCCAGTGTCGGCGGGATCTTGCCCTTCTCCAGGGCGCCGCGGGCGGAAATCAGGATGGTCAGGTAAGCCATATACAGGAGAATCGCCGGCAGCAACTTGAGGAAACGGCCCTGGCGCGGGTTGACCCGCGACAGCGGCACCGCCATGAGGGTCACGATGAACACCAGCAGCGGCAACGACAGGCGCCATTGCAGCTCGGTGCGGGCGCGAATGTCGTCGCTGCCCAGCAGGCTGGCGGTCGGCATCGCGTCGCGGTCGGTGACTTCGTCGCTGACCTCGGGCTTGGGCAACAGCACGCCATAGGTGTCGTACTGGATGGCCCGGTAATCGGCCTGCCCCGGCTTGCCGTCGTAGCGATAGCCGTTTTCCAGGATCAGGTAGCGGTTGCCGTCGGGGTTGATTTCCTGCCGGCCTTTCTCGGCCACCAGCACGGAAATGCCACGGTCCTTCTTGGTGTCCGAAGACAGGTTCTTTTGCGTAATGAAGACGCCGCCCAGGTTGATCCGGTCTTCCGAGAGCTGTTCGGTGTAGGTCACCCGCGTGCCGTCACGCAGGGCCTGGAAACGCCCTGGCACCAGGGTGTCGAATTCGGTCATGGCGTCCTGCTGGTTGATCAGCAGCTGGAATTGGTTGGCGCCCTGGGGCGACAGGCTCAGGCTCAGCCAGGCCACCACCAGCGCCACCAGTGTGGCCGGGAACAGGGTCATGCGAAACAGGCGTTGCTGGCTCATGCCAGTGGCCGACAGCACGGTCATTTCGCTGTCCAGGTACAAGCGCCCATAGGCCAGCAAAATGCCGAGGAACAACCCCAGCGGCAGGATCAATTGCAGGAAGCCCGGCAGGCGGAACCCCATGATCAGGAACAAGGAGCCCGGATCCAGGGCGCCGGAGGCCGCCTGGGCAAGGTATTTGATGAAGCGTCCGCTCATGATGATGACCAGCAGCACGGCGCTCACGGCGCTCAGGGTCAGCAGGACTTCGCGGGATAGATAACGAAAGACGATCAAACCAGACACTCCAGGATTGTCAGGCTAAGGCGGCCAAACAAGAAACGTATCAAGCCAGCTCACGCAGCGAGCCGCCAAAAAAGAGCCGCATTATCCTGTGATTGGAGGCGCCTGTCACTGCGCACGCTTTAAGCAGACGCTTCACAGTCAAAAAGTTAACGACTCCCAGGGTTGTCAGGCTCGGCCGCCGAGGTTCAAACTGCGGCCTTTGTCGCCGGCAAGTACCGGCGTTCTCTTATATAGAAGACAGCGTTCAGCGCGCCACTGTTTCGGCGCCTGGCCTCTTGACCATTCACTCAGGGATCCGGACATGGAACTGGTTGTAAAAAGCGTCAGCCCAGAAACGTTGAAAACCGCCACGCTGGTGGTTGCCGTCGGTGAAAACCGCCAGCTCGGCGTCGTCGCCACCCAACTCGACAGCCTGAGCGGCGGTGCCATCAGCGCTGTGCTCAAGCGCGGCGACCTGGCCGGCAAGGTCGGCCAGAGCCTGTTGCTGCACAGCTTGCCCAACCTCAAGGCCGATCGGGTGCTGCTGGTGGGCGTGGGCAAGGACGCCGAACTGGGCGACCGTCCGTTCCGTAAAATCATCGCCGGCGTGCTGGGCACCCTCAAGGGCCTGGGTGGCGCTGATGCCGTCCTGGCGCTGGACGAGTTGGTGGTCAAGGGTCGCGACAGCTACGGCAAAAACCGCCTGCTGGCTGAAACCCTGGTGGACGGCGAATACCAGTTCGACCAGTTCAAGAGCCAGAAAGCCGAACCCCGCGCCCTGAAGAAAATCACCCTGCTGACCATCAAGGCCGCCCAGGCTGAAGTTCAGCGCGCCGTGACCCACGCCACCGCGATCGCCAACGGCATGGCCTTCACCCGCGACCTGGGCAACCTGCCGCCGAACATCTGCCACCCGACGTTCATGGGTGAACAGGCCAAGGCGTTGGGCAAGGAATTCAAGGGCCTGAAAGTCGAAGTCTTCGACGAAAAGAAAATCAAAGACCTGGGCATGGGCTCGTTCTACTCCGTCGGCCAGGGCAGCGCCCAGCCGCCACGCCTGATCGTCATGCAATACAACGGTGGCAAGAAGACCGAGAAGCCCTACGCCCTGGTCGGCAAGGGCATCACCTTCGACACCGGCGGTATCAGCCTCAAGCCGGGCGCCGGCATGGATGAAATGAAGTACGACATGGGCGGCGCCGCGAGCGTGTTCGGCACCCTGCGCGCCGTGCTCGAACTGCAACTGCCGATCAACCTGGTGTGCATCCTGGCCTGCGCCGAGAACATGCCCAGCGGCACGGCCTCGCGTCCGGGCGACATCGTCACCACCATGAGCGGCCAGACCGTGGAAATCCTCAACACCGACGCCGAAGGCCGCCTGGTGCTGTGTGACGCCCTCACCTACTCCGAGCGCTTCAAGCCGCAAGCGGTGATCGACATCGCGACCCTGACCGGCGCCTGCGTCGTCGCCCTCGGTGCCCACACCTCGGGCCTGCTGGGCAACAACGACGAACTGATCGGCCAACTGCTCAGCGCCGGCCAGCAAGCCGACGACCGCGCCTGGCAGTTGCCACTGTTCGACGAGTACCAGGAACAACTGGACAGCCCGTTCGCCGACATCGCCAACATTGGCGGCCCGAAAGCCGGGACCATCACTGCGGCCTGCTTCCTGTCGCGCTTCACCAAGAACCTGAACTGGGCGCACCTGGACATCGCCGGCACGGCCTGGACCAGCGGCGGCAAGGACAAGGGCGCCACTGGCCGTCCGGTCCCCCTGCTGACCCAGTACCTGCTGGACCGCGCCAAGGCCTGACACCGATGACCGTCGTTGGCGTCGCCCTCGGGTGGCGTCAGCGGCGGCTCAGGAACCGCAATGACCAAAGTCGATTTCTATATCCTGCCCAGCGCCGACCCATCGGCGCGGCTGGATTTCGCCTGCAAGCTCGTTGAAAAGGCCTGGCGCATGGGGCACCGCATCTACCTGCATTGCAGCGATGCCGCCCAACGCGAGGACCTGGACGCACGCCTGTGGGCTTTCAAGGGTGAGAGTTTCGTGCCCCACGGCCCGGCCGAAAGCGAACCCGAGGGGTTGATCGTGCTGGGGCTGGGCGATGACTGCGGTCAGCACCAGGACCTGCTGGTCAACCTCGACCTGAAAGTGCCGGCCTTCGCCCAACGCTTCGCCCGCGTGGCGGAAGTGGTGGTGGAAGACCCGGCCATCCGACAAGCCGCGCGGGAGAGTTTCCGTTTCTACCGCGAACAGGGCTATCCTCTGCAAGACCACCGTTTACAGCGACTCTGAGCCCTACGATGGACACTCCAAAATCGCCACAAAAGCCTGCGCACCTGCTGGATGACCTTGAGTCGATCCGCCAACTGCTCGGCGACGACAACCTGCAACCGCCACTGCTGACCGACACGGTCGTGCACGAGCCGGTGCATGACGAGCAGATTCCCCTGCTGTTCGATCCGATCAGCGGCCAGCCTGAACCCGAGCCTGCCGCCAAGGCCGAAGCCAAGGGCCCCGACGCCCTGCTGCACCTGGACCGCGAATTGCGCGCTGCGGCGCAGTTGATCCTGCAAGACGTCATCGATGACTTCGCCCCGCACATCGAAACCGAGATCAAGCGCCGGCTGGATGCGCGGATGGAGCGGTTGTTGAGTCAGTACGAGTAACACTGCGACCCGGTTGCTTAGGCTTTTTGTGGCGAGGGAGCTTGCTCCCGCTCGGCTGCGAAGCAGTCGCAATAGCGCCGCCTGGTTTTGGGGCCGCTTCGCGGCCCAGCGGGAGCAAGCTCCCTCGCCACAATGTTTCTCAGCTTGAATGAAGCGATCACGACCACCCCGACTCGCCCTGCGCCCCACGCCCCGCTATACTTCCCGGCTTTTCCTGAATAAATGCCAATAGGGTCCCGCCGCGCATGGATAAGACCTACCAGCCGCACGCCATTGAAACTTCCTGGTACAACACCTGGGAGTCCGAGAATTATTTCGCTCCGCAAGGCGCGGGCGATTCCTACACCATCATGATCCCGCCGCCGAACGTCACCGGCAGCCTGCACATGGGCCACGGCTTCAACAACGCGATCATGGACGCCCTGATCCGTTTCCGTCGCATG
This sequence comes from Pseudomonas sp. FSO-7, assembly GCF_059579345.1. NCBI lineage: Bacteria > Pseudomonadati > Pseudomonadota > Gammaproteobacteria > Pseudomonadales > Pseudomonadaceae > Pseudomonas > Pseudomonas sp. FSO-7. Next base: position 5,339,712 of record NZ_CM184193.1, read on the forward strand.
CAAGGTCGCAATACCTTGTGGCAGCCGGGCACCGACCACGCCGGTATCGCCACGCAGATGCTGGTGGAGCGCCGCCTCGAAGCCCAAGGCCAGAATCGCCACGACCTGGGTCGAGAGAAATTCCTCGAGAAAGTCTGGGAATGGAAAGACGAGTCCGGTGGCAACATCAGCCGCCAGATCCGTCGCCTCGGCTCGTCCGTGGACTGGAGCCGCGAACGCTTCACCATGGATGACGGTCTTTCGGAAGCGGTGAAGGAAGCCTTCGTGCGCCTGCATGAAGACGGGCTGATCTATCGCGGCAAGCGCCTGGTCAACTGGGACACCAAGTTGCACACGGCCATTTCCGACCTCGAAGTGGAGAACCACGACGAGAAAGGCTTCCTGTGGAACCTGAAATACCCGCTGGCCGACGGCGCCAAGACCGCCGAAGGCAAGGATTACCTGATCGTCGCCACCACGCGCCCGGAAACCATGCTGGGTGACTCCGCCGTTGCGGTGAACCCGAACGATGAGCGCTACCAGGCGCTGATCGGCAAGTTCGTCGAGCTGCCCCTGGTTGGCCGGCGCATCCCGATCATCGGCGACGATTACTGTGACCCTGAATTCGGCACCGGCTGCGTGAAAATCACCCCGGCCCACGATTTCAACGACTACGAAGTCGGCAAGCGCCACAACCTGCCGCTGCTGAACATCTTCGACAAGAACGCCAATGTCTTGCCGGCCGCCCAGGCGTTCAATCTCGATGGCACGCTGAACGAAAGCGTCGACGGCCAGATCCCGGCCGAATACGCCGGCCTGGACCGCTTCGAAGCGCGCAAGCAGATCGTCGCGGCGTTCGAAGCCGTCGGCCTGCTGGTCAGCGTCGACGATCACGCCCTGAAAGTCCCGAAAGGCGACCGCTCCGGCACCATCATCGAGCCGTGGCTGACCGACCAGTGGTACGTGTCCACCAAGCCGCTGGCCGAGCCGGCGATTACCGCCGTGGAAGACGGCCGCATCCAGTTCGTGCCCAAGCAATACGAAAACATGTACTTCTCGTGGATGCGCGACATCCAGGACTGGTGCATCAGCCGTCAGCTGTGGTGGGGCCATCGCATCCCGGCCTGGTACGACGAGTCGGGCAAGGTCTATGTCGGCCGCGATGAAGCCGAAGTCCGCGCCAAGCACAACCTCGGTCCGGATGTGGCCCTGGCCCAGGACAACGACGTCCTCGACACCTGGTTCAGTTCGGGCCTGTGGACCTTCTCGACCCTGGGCTGGCCACAGCAGACCGAGTTCCTGAAGAAATTCCACTCCACCGACGTGCTGGTCACCGGCTTCGACATCATTTTCTTCTGGGTCGCCCGGATGATCATGCTGACCATGCACCTGGTGAAGAACGAGGACGGCACCCCGCAAGTGCCGTTCAAGACCGTCTACGTCCACGGCCTGGTGCGCGACGGTCAGGGCCAGAAAATGTCCAAGTCCAAGGGTAACGTCCTGGACCCGCTGGACATCATCGATGGCATCGACCTGGAAACCCTGGTGCAGAAGCGCACCTCCGGCCTGATGCAACCGAAACTGGCAAAGAAGATCGAGAAAGCCACCCGCGAAGAATTCGCCGAGGGCATCGCCAGCTACGGCACCGATGCCCTGCGTTTCACCTTCTGCTCGCTGGCGTCCACCGGTCGCGACATCAAGTTCGACATGGGCCGCGTCGAAGGCTATCGCAACTTCTGCAACAAGATCTGGAACGCCGCGCGCTATGTGCTGGATAAGGGCGAAGACTGCGGCCAGAACGGCGAAGCCTATGAGCTGACCCTGGCCGATCGCTGGATCATTTCCCAGTTGCAACGCACCGAAGCCGAAGTGACCCGCCAACTGGACCAGTTCCGTTTCGACCTGGCCGCGCAAGCCTTGTACGAGTTCATCTGGAACCAGTACTGCGACTGGTACCTGGAACTGTCCAAGCCGGTGCTGTGGGACGAAAACGCACCGGTCGAACGCCAGCGCGGCACCCGTCGCACCTTGGTTCGCGTGCTGGAAGTGGCCCTGCGCCTGGCACATCCGTTCATGCCGTTCATCACCGAGGAAATCTGGCAGCGCATCGCACCGCTGGCGGGCATCCAAGGCAAGACGATCATGCTGCAACCGTGGCCGGTGGCCAACGAGACCCGCATCGATCCGGCGGCCGAGGACGACATCGAATGGCTCAAGACCTTCATGCTGGGCCTGCGTAACATCCGCGCCGAAATGAACATCGGCCCGGGCAAGCCGTTAACCCTGTTCCTGAAGAATGCCAGCGCCGAAGACCTGCGTCGCCTCAACGAAAACGAAGCGCTGCTCAAGAAGCTGGCGAAGCTCGAATCGGTGACAGTGCTGGCCGCCGGCGAAGAAGCGCCCCTGTCGGCCACCGCCCTGGTCGGCGAGATGGAAGTGCTGGTGCCAATGGCCGGCCTGATCGACAAGGCCGCGGAACTGGCGCGCCTGGACAAGGAAATCCTGCGCCTCAAAGGCGAAGTGCAGCGGGTCGGCGGTAAGCTGTCCAACGCCGGCTTCGTCGACAAGGCCCCGGCCGAGGTCATCGAGAAGGAACGGGCCAAACTGGCCGAGGCTGAACAGGCCTTGGGCAAGCTGGCCGAGCAACATGCGCGGATCTCCAGCCTGTAACGGCGGTTCGCAATGGAAAGGGAGGTCCTGATGGACCTCCTTTTTTATGCCTGACACTTTTTTCCAAACAATGAAGATCCCTTGTGGGAGCGGGCTTGCTCGCGAAAGCGGTGTTTCAGATAGCTTATTCGTTAACTGACACACCGCTTTCGCGAGCAAGCCCGCTCCCACATTCAAACCGCGCAGTCATCAAGACCGGGCAGGATGTGGGACAATGCCCGCCACTTTTGAACCTTCCCCGAATCGACCCGCCCATGACTGCCCCTCGCTCTCCAAAACCTGCCCGCCAGAAGCCCAAGCCCGCCACCGAGGCCAAACCCTTGGCGCCGCGGGAGAAGGCCAGCCTGCACCCGCGTAACCGTCACCAGGGCCGCTACGACTTCCCAGCGCTGATCAAGTCCACGCCTGAGTTGGCCAAGTTCGTGATCATCAACCCCTACGGCAAGGAAAGCATCGATTTCGCCAGCCCCGAAGCCGTGCGGGTGTTCAATCGGGCGCTGCTCAAATCCTTTTACGGCATCGCCCACTGGGATATTCCGGCCGATTACCTGTGCCCGCCGGTGCCAGGTCGTGCGGACTATGTGCACTTCCTCGCCGATTTGCTTGCCAGCCACAACGACGGTGAAATCCCCCGCGGTGCGGCCGTCAAGGTGCTGGACATCGGCACCGGCGCCAACTGCGTCTATCCGTTGATCGGCTACAGCGACTACCGCTGGCACTTCCTCGGCTCGGAGATCGACCCGACCGCCATTGCCTCGGCCAAGGCCATCGTCCAATCCAATGGCTTGAACAAGGCCATCCAGTTGCGCCAGCAAGCCAACCGCAAGCAGATCCTCCTGGGCCTGCTGGAAGATGGCGAACGGTTCGACCTGACGATGTGCAATCCGCCGTTCCACGCCTCCCTGGAGGAAGCCACCAAGGGCAGCCAGCGCAAGTGGCGGGCGCTGGGCAAGGCCGACCCGAAGCGCAAGCTGCCGGTGCTGAATTTTGGCGGTCAGGCTGCGGAGTTGTGGTGCGAGGGCGGGGAAGCCCGGTTCGTGACGCAACTGATCGACGAGAGCGCACAGGTGGCCGGGCAAGTGTTGTGGTTCAGCACCCTGGTGTCGAAAGCGTCGAACCTGCCGGCGATTCAAGCCGCATTGAAAAAGGCCGGGGCGCTACACAGCCAGGTGGTGGAGATGTCCCAGGGCCAGAAGCAGAGTCGCTTCGTGGCCTGGACCTTCCAGACCGAGACCCAGCAACAGGCGTGGCGTCAGTCGCGTTGGGTTCGCAAGGGCTGAGTCAATCCAGCACTGCCAATCGTCAGGCAGACAAGGAATCTGTGGCGAGGGGATTTATCCCCGTTGGATTGCGTAGCAATCCCCTGCCCCTGCCTGACACATCACGGTTACTGATGAGTCGTGGGGCCGCTTCGCAGCCCAGCAGGGACAAATCCCCTCGCCACAGGGCACTTTTTCCAGGGCAATAAAAAACCGTGCCCGGATCGTTCCGAGGCACGGTTTTTTTTACAGCGGTCTTACTTGTTGATCGCGTCGGTCAGGCCTTTGGCCACAACCAGCTTGACCACTTTCTTGGCAGCGATTTCGATGGCAGCGCCAGTCGAAGGGTTGCGGCCGGTACGGGCAGGACGCTCGGTGACTTTCAGCTTGCCGATGCCTGGCAAGGTGATTTCGCCGCCATTTTCCAGCTGATCGGCAACGATCTGGCCCAGTTGGTCCAGGGCGTTACGCGCGGTGGTTTTCGGCGCGTCGATTGCTTCAGCGATGTCAGCGATCAGTTGGTCTTTAGTAAGAGCCATGTAGTGTTCCTTCCCTATCAAATTCATATGGATTGCAGAGTGCAGTGTCAGCCATCGAGCCCGATCTCTGTGGATCAGGCACCCTCGGCAATCACCACGACGGATCGGGGTAATAGATGCCGAAAACCGGGTTTGGTTCGACCTGACAGATGCTGAATGCACGCTTAACGCAGTGACTTCGCGTAAGACCGGGCAAAACTAGCACAACGCCTCTGAAATATCCGCCTCTAGCTACCCATTTGGTCAGCTTTCTTGCGCTAAAACGTTAAAAAAATGCATATAGGCGGTCGGACGGGCCTGAAAGAGCCTTGGCCGGGTTCCAAAACCAGTGATTGCGGTACACTGGGCCTTTTTCGGGGAGCACGCCCTCCTCTCTTTCATCAGCCGAGAAATCCATGCCGATCCGTCATTGCATCGTCCACCTGATCGACAAAAAACCCGACGGCACCCCTGCTGTGCTCCATGCCCGCGACTCCGAACTGGCAGAGTCCACGGCCATCGAGAACATGCTCGCCGACCTCAACGAAAGCTATAACGCCAAGCAAGGCAAGGCCTGGGGCTTTTTCCATGCCGAATCCGGGGCGCATCCGTTCAGCGGCTGGCTGAAGGAGTACCTGGACGGCGGCAAGGATTTCACCGCGTTCAGCCGCGTGGCGGTGGAACACCTGCAGAAGCTGATGGAAGAATCCAACCTGTCGGTGGGCGGCCACGTGTTGTTCGCGCATTACCAGCAGGGCATGACCGACTACCTGGCCATCGCCCTGCTGCACCACAGCGAAGGCGTGGCGGTGACCGATGAACTGGACGTGACCCCGTCCCGTCACCTGGACCTGGGCCAACTGCACCTGGCGGCGCGGATCAACGTGTCGGAATGGCAGAACAACAAGCAATCCAAACAGTACATATCGTTCATCAAGGGCAAGAACGGCAAGAAGGTCTCGGAGTACTTCCGAGACTTCATCGGCTGCCAGGAGGGCGTCGACGGCCCCGGCGAGACCCGCACCTTGCTCAAGGCCTTCAGTGACTTCGTCGAAAGCGAAGACCTGCCGGAAGACGATGCCCGGGAAAAGACCAAGACCCTGGTGGACTACGCCAGCAGCCAGGCCAAGCTCGGCGAGCCCATGGGCCTGGAAGAACTGTCCGAGCTGATCGACGAAGATCGCCCGAAAGCTTTCTACGACCACATCCGCAACAAGGACTACGGGCTGTCGCCGGAAATCCCGGCGGATAAACGTACCCTCAACCAGTTCCGCCGCTTCACCGGCCGCGCCGAAGGCTTGTCCATCAGCTTCGAAGCGCACTTGCTGGGCTCCAAGATCGAGTACGACGAGGAAGCCGGTACGTTGATCATCAAGGGTCTGCCCACGTCGCTGACCGACCAGCTCAAGCGCCGCAACTGATGCTCGGCGGGGTACTGAAGAAGTGCCTGCTGGTCCTGTTGGTGGTGGTGGCTTACCAGAACTGGGGCAAGATCGAGCGGGTGATCAACCCGTCGCAGATGGTTTCCGAGCAGATTCGCAGCAACGCCCGCGTGGTGCTGTACGCCACCGATTGGTGCGGCTACTGCAAGGCCACCCGACGGTTCCTGGATGAAAAAGGCGTGCCGTTTCGCGAGTTCGATATCGAGAAGGACACCGAGGCGCGCAAGGCCTACGAGGCGTTGGGCGGCCGGGGGATTCCGATCCTGGAGGTGAATGGCACGTTGATTCGTGGGTATGAACCGGAGAACATTCTCAAGGCGTTGTCCGCTTTATAGTTCCGATGGCCTCATCGCGAGCAAGCTCGCTCCCCAAGGATTGGGGCGGCCACAAATCCGATGTTCGTCGCAGATCCGATGTGGGAGCTAGCTTGCTCGCGATGGCGGTGGTCCAGTCAGAGCGCAAGCCCTGGGTAGAGGGTAAGCGTCCATTGATCGGGACTGTCAACTCCTACAGTATCAATGCCTGAAATAGCGTTTATTTTTTATATGCCCCCTCAGCCGAAGCCATCGCTGGGCCGAACCTCCTGCGAGAACGCCTGAACAGACGGAGCATATAAAATGAGCTCGATACAGCGCTACCCAGCCCGAAACCGCGTTATAAAAATCACCCATCGCGCCCTGGTGTTGTCTTTCATTGCGATCTACGCCGGTTCCGCCTCCGCCGCGCAATACACCTGCCAACTCTTCCTGCCACCGAACCAAACCGTGATACAGACCACCACCGTTTTCAACGGGAGCAGCACGAGCGATGCCATCAGGCGCGCCACAACGATCTTCGACCTGCAAGGCCTTATTCCTCCCAATGCGGCACACCTGGTTCTCTGCGAGCTGTAATGTCGGGTGATCGCTTTTGGAATAAACGCCCGGAATTGCCTGCTCCGGGCGACAGATCAACTTTAATCGAGTGTCTGACCTTCTTATCGAGTTGATCATTGAAAACCCGGCCGTGGAAAGTGCACATGCACCTTCCCGCCACGTTCGTCCTCACGACGCAAGATCGGCTCTTCGCATGCGAAGGTTTTGTCCATCAGCTTCGAAACGCACTTGCTGGACTCCAGGATCGAGTACGACGAGGAAGCCGGTACGTTGATCAAAGGGTCTGCCCACGTCGCTGACCGACCAGCTCAAGCGCCGCAACTGATGCTCGGCGGGACTGAAGATGTAGATTCGAGGGCCTCATCGCGAGCAAGCTCGCTCCCACAGTGATTGGCGGCAAACGCAGATCCGCTGAACGACATACCCTCCTGTGGGAGCGAGCTTGCTCGCGATAGCGGACTCACATTCAACATCAATATTGACTGCCCTGGCGCCATCGCGAGCAGGCTCGCGCCCACAGGATCATTCGCTGTTCACCGGGCCTCGATCCGGAACCCGAACCGCGGAAAGTGCACATGCACCACCCCGCCACGTTCGTCTTCGCGACGTAGAATCAACTCTTCGCTACCCGCAAACAACAACTCCCCAGCCACCGGATCGACGCCATAGTCCGTCGCGGCGATGGTCACCTGCTGCCCTGCCGTGAACCCGTTCGGCTCATCGAACGACTCTTCCGGCAGCGCGGCCGGTGTCGCGTTGCGGGCAACGTCCAGGGCTTCTTCGGCACTCATCTGACTCGACGCGCCATGGCCGAAACCCAGCACTCGCGTGAACCATGCCGAAACAGCCGGATACGCGTCCACCAGCGGCGAAGTCACCGGGGTGCCCTTGAGGAACCACAGCGGATGGGCCATGGCGAAGTCGGCAATCGACGGATCACCCAACAGGAAATCGCCCTCCTCGCGCTGCAACTGTTGCTCCAGGCGGGCCATGATGGTCGGCCACTGGTGCTTGGCCTGATCGGCGGGCAAGCGCGTGGTCGTGCCGCCACTGAACAGCCCGGCGCGATCGCTGATGAACGCCTTGATGGCTTCAGGCGATAGCTTGGCGAAACGCACCGCCACCGACTCAGGCTGGAACACCAGGCTCACCGCATGCTGGAACACCACCGAATCGGCCCAGGCGGCAAAGGACGCAGCCAGCATCTCCCGGCCTTCGGGGAACAGGGCCGGCGAGGCTTTTTCCTGCTCCAACCGACGGGCGATCAGCGACGTATCGCAATAGATGTCCGCGCCAATCTGCAATACCGGCGTCTTGCGATAGCCACCCGTCAGCGCCGTCAGGTCAGGCTTGGGCATCATCGGCGGGATGCTCACCGAACGCCAGGACAGGCCCTTGAAGCCCAGCAACAGCCGGGCCTTTTCGGCGAAAGGAGACGTCGGGTAATGATGAAGAATCAGCTCTGACATGAGATTCGCCACTGCAGGAATGAAGGCTTGCAGCTTAGCGCGCCTGACCGGACCAGCCTACCGGCCTGATAAAGGCCTATCAGCCAGGCTGATGAAGCGACAGCGCACTGGCCACCAGGCATTCCTTGGCGCTTTTCTTGAGCTTTTTGATCAGCCGCTCCTGGCGCAGGGCCTCGCCCTTGTCGCGACAGGCCTCGGTATACACCAGCGCCACTGCCGGGCTGGACAGGAAGAAGCGCGCGCCCTTGCCGCTTTGATGCTTGGCGAAACGCCGCACCGGGTCATCACTGATGCCACAGTACAGCGAGCCATTGGCGGCCCGCACCAGGTAGACGTACCAGGGTTTGTCCGCTTCGGCGGGGCCTTGTGCAGGCAGATCGGGAGAGGAGTCGGCGGTCGTCACGGGATGTTCAACAGGTGGGCAAAGACAAGCGGCGATCTTATCAGCGACTGGCCTGGAACGCCCGCAGCCCCTTGAGCGCCTGGGCCCTGACGGCGTTGCGCACCAACGGCGTCCACCCCAGCAGCAGGCCCTTGGTGCCCAGCGCCTGGCGGGACCAGCGCCACAGATCAAAGCTGTCATGGTGTTCGCAGATCTTGCCATCGCGAAACACGAAACGCGCCTGGATGTCGTTGATCACGATGTTGCCGGTCTGGCTGAACAGGTACGTCGCCACCCAATGAGCACCGCCGGTACGCTCGTCGCTGCGCACGTTATCGAAGGTCAGGGAAAAGTCCTTGGCCCGGGTCGTCAACATGCGCCACATGTCGCCGGCATCGCGCCCGCGCAGCTCGCCAAACGCCGGGTCGCTGAACAGCACGTCGTCGGTGTAGCAGGCGCTCATGGCGTCGGCGTCCAGGCGCTGGAAGGCCTGATAAAAACGGGTGATCAAGGCGTTGTGGGCATCACTCATGGACCGGCTCCGAAAAACGTTTCAGTAGGCCTGCACGATAATCTGCCGCCGCAGGGAAGACTATCGTCATTCGCCATGAAAATGATATCAACGAAGACCGGTGACTCTTTCGCTCACAACCCCGACGTACAACGCCCGGCCTGCGCCAATGCCCGCGATGATCGCCCCCAGGCCAACCAGGCCGAAGATCCAGCCCAAGGCATTCCAGCCGCCGGTCAAGTCGTGGACCACGCCCACCGCGAAGGGCCCCAGCGACGCCAGCGTATAACCAAAGCCCTGGGCCATGCTGGACAGGTTGGCAGCCACATGGGCGTCCCGCGAACGCAGCACGATCAGCGTGAGCGCCAGGCTGAACGTCGCGCCCTGCCCCAAGCCCAGCAATATCGCCCAACCCCACAAGCCATCGATGGGCGCGTAGAGGCAACCGAACAGCCCGCCCAGGGTCATGACCATGACGATCACGATGGCCAGGCGCTGGTCCTTGCCACGCGTTGCCAGCCAAGGCGCGGCGAGGGAGCTGATCAACTGCACGATGACCGAGCCGGACAGCACGAGCCCGGCCTGGGTCGGGGTCAGGCCACGTCCAATCAGGATCGAGGGCAGCCAGCCAAAGACGATGTAGGCCAGGGACGATTGCAGCCCCATGTACAAGGTCACTTGCCAGGCCAGGGGGTCACGCAGCAAGCCGCGGACCCGGTACGCCACCTGATGGGCACCGTGTTTCTCGCCCACTTGCGGCAACCAGAACACCGCGGCCAGCAGCGCCGGAACCGCCCAGAACCCCAGACCCAAGGCCCAGTCGTGGCCAAGGTGCTCGCTCAACGGCACCGTCGCCCCGGCCGCCATCGCTGCGCCCAGGCACAGCGCCATGGTGTAGACACCGGTCATGGCGCCGGCCTGTTTGGCGAAGTCGCGCTTGACGATGCCCGGCAGCAGCACGCCGATCACGCCGATGCTCGCACCGGCCAGGATACTGCCGGCGAACAGCCCGACCTGACCGAACGCACTGCGCAGGACAATCCCGCCCGCCAGTGTCAGCAAGATCCCCAGCACCACGCGCTCGGCCCCGAAGCGCCGCGCCAGCACCGGCGCCAGCGGCGCGAAGAGGCCCAGGCAAAGCACAGGCAACGTGGTCAGCAAACCGGCCTGGGCAGCCGACAGGCCAAGGTTTCTTGATACTTCGCTGAGCAGCGGCGCCATGCTCGACAACGCCGGACGCAGGTTCAGCGCCACCAGGATCAGCCCGAGCAGCAACAACCAAGGTCGCCGCACCAGAGGATGGCGTTGCTGGGCCTGCTCATCGTCGGCCTCGGCGTCGATCAACAGTTCTTCGAGTTCGGCGGCGCGTTTGGACGCCGTCGAGGTGGCAGGGTCAAGCAGATCGCGGGACATGGAAAGCTCGGGTTCAGGGTTCATTGATCAACTGCCGGCAGAGGGACTTGGCTCGCTCCGGGTCTTGGCGTTCGACGGCTTCGAGAATTTCGACGTGCAGGTCGAACACATGTTGATGGCGGGGAATGATGTTGAGGCTCTGGCGCAACTGTGCGCCGATGACGCTGGAGAAGTAGCGATAGAGCTCGCTCAGCGCAGGGTTGTGCGCAGCGTCCACCAGCAGGCGGTGGAACACCAGGTCGCAGGCGATGTAGTGCTCCAGGTCGCCGTGATAATGCTCGCCACTGGCTTGCAGCGCCCGGCGTAACGCAAGCAAATCCTCATCGGTGCGCCGCAGCGCCGCCAGGCCAATGGCCTCGACTTCGAGGATGTGCCGGGTTTCCCGGGCCTGTTCCAGCGAACAGCGCGACAGCGCCTTGAGGGTATCCAGTGGGTCGACCACTGCCCGCACGTAGCTGCCATCGCCCTGACGGATCTCGATCAACCCGGAAAACGCCAGCACGCGCATGGCTTCGCGCACGGTGTTGCGGCTGATCCCCAGCTCCGCCACCAGCTCCGGCTCGGTGGGCAAGCGCTGGCCGACGGCCCACACACCATCGCTGATGCGCTGGCGCAGTTGATCCAAGGCTTGGTCGACCAAGGAGCGTTTTATTAATGGAGAAATATCTGACATCGGACTCGCCTTTCATCCAATCATAGGATGAATTTTCTGACATGTTAGTCAGCTTCATCCCAGAGAACAAGCGCCTAGGGTTTAAGGGCAGGAGAAGAGCGAGATTTTCGATTGATCAAAATTACCCTTTGAGGGTAATTTTAGAGACAAGGCAAATGACTTCTTATGGAAAAGAGCACACCCCATTACGACCTGGCCGTGATCAAGACCGAGGTTCACAGGTTGGGAAGCAAGGCATTCACGATGAGCGCACGGGAAGGCGGACGAAGAATGACGTTAAATCTTGCCCAGATGCTGCGGATCGTTCACTTGCTGGAACACAGGAGCTGCACAAATCGATGACCACCTATGCCGATCACCGCATCTGGCAAGACGTCTATCACACAACACTTCAGGACCGGGAGATCTACAACAAAGTGACTTACCGCCCAGGCGGTGGGCATCCGGTGGTCTCCTTCAAGGAGAAAAACCAATGAAAGCACAGCAATGTGTCAGCTGCGGCACGGACGACGCGATGCATCACTTCAAGAATCGCAGCTTCTCAGTCGACTACAAGCGGGTAGCCCGACCGGTGCACGACATCGCCGGATGGGAGTGCCAGGTCTGTGGTGAAATAGAATTCGATCACGATACCGACAGCGCCGAGCGCTATTCCAAGGCAAGCGACCAGTTGCTGGAAGACTGCCTTCAAGCCATGGGCGCAGAGATCAAGCGCATCCGCCGCAAACTGCACCTCACCCAGAAAGAAGCCGTGAAGTTACTGTCCGGTGGTGGGCACAATGCCTTTTCCCGCTATGAGCGAGGCGAGATCCCCCCACCTCAACCGCTGTTCATGCTGATGCGTCTGCTGGATCGTCATCCGCACCTGATGGCCGAGATCCAGGTCCTGGACGAAGGCACCGACCTGCGGCAGTTGCTGCTTGACCGCCACCCCGAGCGCGAAACCGTGCTCAGCTCCTGAGGCGAAGAAAACGCAGGCAAAAATAAACCCGGACAAGTCCGGGTTCATTTCACTGCCTAAAGTCGGATCAATGCAGGATCTGGCTCAGGAACAGCTTGGTGCGGTCGTTCTGCGGGTTGTCGAAGAAGTCGTTCGGCGCGGCCTGTTCGACGATTTCACCCTTGTCCATGAAGATCACGCGGTTGGCCACCGTGCGTGCGAAGCCCATTTCGTGGGTCACGCAGAGCATGGTCATGCCGTCTTCGGCCAGGCCGATCATGGTGTCCAGCACCTCTTTCACCATTTCCGGGTCGAGGGCCGAGGTCGGCTCGTCGAACAGCATGATTTTCGGCTTCATGCACAAAGCACGGGCGATGGCCACACGCTGTTGCTGACCGCCGGAGAGCTGGCCCGGGTACTTGTGCGCCTGCTCTGGAATGCGTACGCGCTCCAGGTAATGCATGGCGATTTCCTCGGCCTTGCGCTTGGGCATCTTGCGTACCCACATCGGCGCCAGGGTGCAGTTCTGCAGGATGGTCAGGTGCGGGAACAGGTTGAAATGCTGGAACACCATGCCGACTTCACGGCGGATCGCTTCGATCTGCTTGAGGTCGTTGGTCAGTTCCACGCCGTCGACCACGATGCGACCCTGCTGATGCTCTTCCAGGCGGTTGAGGCAGCGGATGGTGGTGGACTTGCCGGAGCCCGAAGGGCCGCACAGCACGATACGCTCGCCCTGCTTGACGTTCAGGTTGATGTCTTTCAACACGTGGAACTGGCCGTACCACTTGTTGACGCCCTGCATCTGAATAATGCCTTCAGGGCTCACAGGCTGTTTGATCGCTTCACTCATAAACTACGCTCCTAACGCTTGTGGCCAGTGTCCAGCTTGCGTTCCAAATGCATGGAATAGCGGGACATACCAAAACAGAAAATCCAGAACACCAGGGCGGCGAACACATAGCCTTCAGTGGCCATGCCCAGCCATTTCGGGTCGGCGGCAGCTTGTTTCACGCTGTTGAGCAGGTCGAACAGGCCGATGATGATCACCAGGCTTGTGTCCTTGAACAACGCGATGAAGGTGTTGACGATACCCGGGATGACCATCTTCAAGGCTTGCGGCAGAATCACCAGGCCCATGCTACGCCAGTACCCCAGGCCCATCGCCGCGGCCGCTTCGTACTGGCCCTTGGGAATGGCTTGCAGGCCGCCACGCACCACTTCGGCCACGTAGGCCGACTGGAACAGGATCACCCCGATCAGTGCTCGCAGCAGCTTGTCGAAGTTCATGCCTTCGGGCAGGAACAGCGGCAGCATCACCGACGACATGAACAGCACCGTGATCAACGGCACACCGCGCCAGAACTCGATGAAGGTCACGCAGACCACGCGGATCGCCGGCATGTTCGAGCGCCGGCCCAGGGCCAGGACGATACCCAGCGGCAGCGCGCCAGCGATACCGACAGTGGCGATCACCAGGGTCAGCATCAGGCCGCCCCATTGGCTGGTTGCCACCGTGGCCAGACCGAACACCCCACCGTGCAACAGGCACCAGGCAATGATCGGGTACAGCACCAGGAAGCTCAGGCCGTAGATCGCCTTGCGCGGGAAGCGCGAGATGAACAGCGGTGCGACACCGAGCACGGCCAGCCACACGGTCAGATCTACGCGCCAGCGCAGATCCGTCGGGTAATAGCCGTACATGAACTGGCCGAAACGCTGCTGGATGAACACCCAGCAGGCGCCTTCCTTGGTGCAGTCGGCCTGGGTGGTGCCGACCCAGTTGGCATCGAGGATCGCCCAACTGAGGATCGGCGGGACCACGAGGTAAATCAGGTAGAACGCGAACAGCGTCAGCAGCGTATTGAGCCAGCTGGAGAACATGTTCGCGCGCATCCATGCCATCGGCCCGAACACTTTGCTCGGCGGCGGCATATCAGGTTTGAAAGTATGGGATGTCATGCGCTTTTCCTCACCGCTCGATCAGCGCAATGCGCTTGTTGTACCAGTTCATCAGCAAGGAAATGCTGATACTGATCGCCAGGTACACGCTCATGGTGATCGCGATCACCTCGATGGCCTGGCCGGTCTGGTTCAACACCGTGCCGGCAAACAGCGAAACCATTTCCGGGTAACCGATACCGGCTGCCAGGGAGGAGTTCTTCGCCAGGTTCAGGTATTGGCTGGTCAACGGCGGAATGATCACGCGCAGGGCTTGCGGGATGATCACCTTGCGCAGGGTCGGACCGTTACGCAGACCCAGCGAGTGAGCCGCCTCGGTCTGGCCATGGCTGACCGACTTGATGCCCGAGCGCACGATCTCGGCGATGAACGCCGCGGTATACACCGTCAGCGCCAGGGTCAAGGCCAGCAACTCCGGAATCAATACCCAGCCACCGACGAAGTTGAAACCCTTGAGTTCCGGCATTTCCCAATGCACGGGAGCACCGAAGATCAGCGTGCACAACGCCGGGATTACCAGGAATAGCGCCAGGCCGACCCAGAACTTATGGAACGGCTCGCCGGTCGCTTCGAAACGCTTGTTGGCCCAGCGGGTCATCAGCACGATGGCGACGATCGCCAGCACGACACTGGCCACGAACGGCCAGAACCCTTCCGCCACCAGCGCCGCCGGCATGTTGAGGCCGCGGCTGCTGACAAAGAAGGTGTCGCCGAAGTTATGGCTGTTGCGCGGCCCCGGCATGGTCAGGAACACCGCGAAATACCAGAACAGGATCTGTAGCAGCGGCGGGATGTTGCGGAAAACCTCCACATACACCGTCGCTACTTTGGCGATGATCCAGTTTTTCGACAGTCGGGCCACGCCGACGATGAAACCGAGGATCGTTGCCAGGATCACGCCGATGAACGTCACCAGCAGTGTGTTGAGCAACCCGATGACAAAGACGCGGGCATAGCTGTCCGCTTCGGTGTAGTCGATCAGGGTTTGAGCGATGCCAAAACCGGCACTGCGCTCCAGGAAGCTGAAACCGGAAGTGATGCCCCGGTGCTCGAGGTTGGTCTGCGTGTTATCGAACAGAAACCAGCCCAACGAGATAACCGCCACGATGGTGACGATCTGAAATACCCACGCACGCACTCGTGGATCGCTGAGGCTGAGCCTCTGCTTAGGTGCGCCGATTGAATTTTGCATGAAGTGCCCCGCAAGGAATGGAACAGAACATCACCCGGTGGTTGGCCCACCGGGTGATAGAACCATCAGCGCACTGGTGGTGCGTATTGAATGCCGCCAGCGTTCCACAGAGCGTTCAGGCCGCGATCGATTTCCAGCGGAGTGCCCTTGCCGAGGTTACGCTCGAACACTTCACCGTAGTTGCCGACTTGCTTGACGATCTGTACGACCCAGTCTTTAGGCAGCTTCAGATCCTTGCCGTATTCACCGTCAGCGCCGAGCATACGCGCGACGTCCGGGTTCTTGGTGGACTTGGCTTCGGCTTCGACGTTTTTCGAAGTGATGCCGGCCTCTTCAGCGTTGAGCATGGCATTGCCAGTCCAGCGCACTATTTTCGCCCACTCTTCGTCGCCATTACGCACGACCGGACCCAGTGGCTCCTTGGAAATGGTTTCTGGCAGAACCACGTAGTCCTTCGGCGAAGCCAGCTTGCTGCGCTGGGCGAACAGCTGGGACTTGTCGGAGGTCAGCACGTCGCAACGGCCGGATTCCAGCGACTTGGCGCTTTCATCGGAGGTGTCGAAGGTGATCGGGGTGTATTTCAGGCCGTTGCCGCGGAAGTAGTCGGAAACGTTCAGCTCGGTGGTGGTACCGGCCTGGATGCAGATGGTGGCACCGTCCAGTTCCTTGGCACTCTTGACGCCCAGCTTGTTGTTTACCAGGAAACCGATGCCATCGTAGTAAGTGATGAAGCCAGGGAAAAACAAGCCCATGCCAGCATCACGGGAGCTGGTCATGGTGGTGTTGCGTGACAGGATGTCAATTTCGCCGGATTGCAGCGCGGTGAAACGCTCCTTGGCATTCAATTGGCTGAATTTGACCTTGTTCGCATCGCCGAGCACGGCAGCGGCCACGGCGCGACAGAAGTCAGCGTCGATACCCTGAATCTTGCCGGTGGCATCCGGCACCGAGAAACCCGGCAGGCCATCACTCACACCACACTGCACAAAACCTTTCTTCTGTACGGCATCCAGGGTTGCACCCGCCTGAGCGAACCCGCTGACACCGAGTACTGCTGCTGCAGTCACGACTGCCAGGGTGGATTTCAGTAACTTCATTCAAACCTCCAGTTTTGCTCTTGTTGTGTCGGAGCTCGAGCCCTGTCGCACCCTTATGGGGCATTGCCGACCCTCGTTGGCTTTTTTTAGGGTCAACCGACGTCTGGACTTTCGCTATGAGTCTAATAATGAGGATGTCCGTAAACAGTGGTCATGCCCATCTCTCACCAAACGGCCGAACGGGCTGTAGCCCTTCACGTTCGCGAAGCCCGTAGCGGCTGCTGGCGAACATTCATCACCGGATTTCTGATATCCCATGCGGCGCGTCTAACTGATAGTGTTACCGCGCTGCGTAAGAATCATCACTCAGCTACCCCATAGCAAAGCCCGTACCAGACCGCTGCGCTTAGGCCATGTAAAACACGTCAAGACAAAAACTTTCAACTTTGCGACATCTAATTAACTGAGGCACCGGGGACGCACTGTAATCACGCACTGATTGGGCGCACCCGCACAGATTTGGAGCACAACCATGACCGACCCCTTGATTCTCGAGCCCAGCGGCACTGTTGACGCGTGCGTTATCTGGCTCCACGGCCTGGGCGCCGATCGTTATGATTTCATGCCGGTCGCCGAAATGTTGCAGCAAAGCCTGCACACCACACGTTTCGTTCTACCCCAGGCACCGACCCAGCCAGTAACGATCAATGGCGGCTATGAGATGCCCAGTTGGTACGACATCCGCGCCTTGAGCCCGGCACGGGCCATCGACGAACAGCAACTCGAAGCTTCGGCGCAACGGGTCATCGAGCTGGTCGAAAGCCAGCGAGGCAGCGGAATAGACGCTTCGCGGATTTTCCTCGCCGGTTTCTCCCAAGGCGGCGCGGTGGTCTATCACACCGCCTTCGTGAAATGGCAGGGGCCACTGGGCGGCGTGATCGCGCTGTCTACTTATGCACCGACATTCAGCGATGAGCTGCAATTATCGGCCAGCCAGCAACGCATTCCGGTCCTGGCGCTGCACGGGCAATACGACGAAGTGGTACTCAACCCGATGGGGCGGACCGCAAAAGAGTATTTAAAGCAGCATGGTGTCACCGTGACATGGCAGGAATACCCAATGGGCCACGAAGTGTTACCCGAGGAGATTCGCGACATCGGCACCTGGCTGGCCGAACGGTTGCGCTAAGCGGCCAATCGCCACGCCGGTCCGTTGACGATCCCACTACGCCGCGCCCGTTTCTTGCATTACACTGGCCGGCGTACATTCCTAAACCAATCGATGAGATGACCGTGCTCAAAGCACTCAAGAAGATGTTCGGTAAAAGCGAGGCCGAGCAACTCGCGCCTGGCGCCACTGCGCCGACCCACGGCCCGAGCCGTACCGATGCGCAACAACCGCGCCGGGCGGCCCCCGTTGCACAGGCGAAACAAGAACCCGCCGCCCAGCCTGTTACGCCCCCCGAGCCCGAGAAACCCCGCAACGAAGCCCCCCGGCCGCGCCGCGAACGCGCACCGAAACCGCCGGTCGTCGCTTGGAAACTCGAGGACTTCGCCGTAGAACCCCAGGAAGGCAAGACGCGCTTCCACGACTTCAAGCTCGCCCCGGAACTGATGCATGCCATCCAGGACCTGGGTTTCCCGTATTGCACGCCGATCCAGGCGCAAGTGCTGGGCTATACGCTCGCCGGCAAAGACGCCATCGGTCGCGCCCAGACCGGCACCGGCAAGACCGCCGCGTTCCTGATCTCCATCATCACCCAATTGCTCCAGACCCCGCCGCCCAAGGAACGCTACATGGGCGAACCGCGGGCGCTGATCATCGCGCCGACCCGCGAGCTGGTGGTGCAGATCGCCAAGGACGCCGCCGACCTGACCAAGTACACCGGCTTGAACGTCATGACGTTCGTCGGCGGCATGGATTTCGACAAGCAGCTCAAGCACCTCGAAGCCCGCCATTGCGACATCCTGGTCGCCACGCCGGGCCGCCTGCTGGACTTCAACCAGCGCGGCGACGTGCACCTGGACATGGTCGAAGTGATGGTGCTGGACGAAGCCGACCGCATGCTCGACATGGGCTTCATCCCGCAAGTGCGCCAGATCATTCGCCAGACCCCACCGAAAAGCGAACGCCAGACCCTGCTGTTCTCCGCCACCTTCACCGAGGACGTGATGAACCTGGCGAAGCAGTGGACCACCGACCCGGCCATCGTCGAGATCGAAGCCGAGAACGTTGCCAGCGAAAACGTCGAGCAGCATATCTATGCGGTGGCCGGTGCCGACAAGTACAAGCTGCTCTACAACCTGGTCAACGACAACGGTTGGGAACGGGTGATGGTGTTCGCCAACCGCAAGGACGAAGTGCGGCGTATCGAAGAACGCCTGGTGCGCGATGGCGTCAACGCGGCCCAGCTCTCGGGCGACGTGCCCCAGCACAAGCGCATCAAGACCCTCGAAGGTTTCCGCGAGGGCAAGATCCGCGTGCTGGTGGCCACCGACGTGGCCGGTCGTGGCATCCACATCGACGGCATCAGCCACGTGATCAACTTCACCCTGCCGGAAGTACCGGACGACTACGTGCACCGGATTGGCCGGACCGGTCGTGCCGGGGCCGCCGGGGTTTCGATCAGCTTCGCCGGTGAAGATGACTCCTACCAGCTGCCGTCGATCGAGGCGTTGCTGGGTCGCAAGATCAGTTGTGAAATGCCGCCGACCCATCTGTTGCGACCGGTCGAGCGCAAGCGCCCTTAGCATCGAGATCGACGCAGAGCGTCCATTGAGGCATCCCCACGCAGAGCGTGGGAACGATCAGCGCAGCCAGGACAGGCTGCGCTTTTTTTGCCCTGGGATATTGCCCGATTAAACTAAAAGTCCATAATGGACAAATTAGTTTATAAAATACCCCGGAGCCTCCATGCCCACCACGCCCTATGTGATGACCCAAGCCCAGGCCCGCGAACTGCTCGGGCAAATCGACGTGCCGCACATCCTGCGCCAGCTGTTTCGTGATCTCGCGGCCGGGCAAGCGGTGCAGCCGCCCCAACAACTGGTGGTGTTTCCCCAAGGCGCCGGGGATTTCATCAACTACTTGGGCGTGCTGGCTGAAGACCAGGTGTACGGGGTCAAGACCTCGCCCTACATCGTGCGCGAGCAAGGCCCACTGGTCACCGCCTGGACCTTGCTGATGTCGATGCAGACCGGCCAGCCGCTGCTGCTGTGCGATGCCGCCGAGCTGACCACCGCCCGTACCGCCGCGACCACCGCCGTCGCCGTCGATGCTCTCGCCCCGTATAACGCCAGGCGCCTGGCGGTCATCGGCAGCGGCGCGGTGGCCCAGGCGCACGTGCACTACGTCAAGGACTTGCGGGACTGGCAAGGCATCCGCCTCTACTCGCCAGGCCTGAAGACCAAGTCGGCGCAGGAACGTGCCGCGCTCACTGACCTGGATCCGCGCCTGCAAATAGCCGACACCCTCGAAGCCGCGCTGCACGACGCCGATGTGGTGATGCTCTGTACCTCGTCCGCCAACGCCGTGCTCGACCCGCAGACCCTGGGCAAACCGGCGCTGATCACCTCCATCAGTACCAATGCCCCACGCGCCCATGAAATACCGCCCCAGCGCCTCAACGACATGGACGTGTTCTGCGACTATCGTCAGACCACCCCGGGCTCGGCCGGTGAAATGCTGATCGCCGGCGAACAGCACGGCTGGGAGGCCTCGCGCATCGTCGGCGACTTGCCTGAATTGCTCAGCGAACACGTCGCGCGTCCCGATTACCAACGCCACGTGTTCTTCCGCTCCATCGGCCTGGGGCTGGAGGATGTTGCGCTGGCGAATGCGCTGTACCGGTTGCACCACCACAACTGACACAACCAATTCCCCTGTGGGAGCGAGCTTGCTCGCGATGCGGAGGGTCCGTCACCCCCACTATCGACTGTCAGGCCGCCATCGCGAGCAAGCTCGCTCCCACAGGATTTTCTCCAGACTCCCGGCACTGTGCTCGACAGGAGAGCCTCATGACCTCAGCAGATTTCATCATCATCGGCGGCGGCATTGCCGGTGCCTCCACCGGTTACTGGCTGGCGCCCCACGGCCGGGTCATCGTGCTCGAACGCGAGTCCCATCCGGCCTACCACTCCACCGGACGCTCGGCGGCGCTGTACACCGCCGCCTACGGCACCCCGCAGGTGCGGGCGCTGACCCAGGCCAGCCGGGATTTTTTCGACACCCCGCCGGCCGGCTTCTGCGAGCACCCGCTGCTGAGCCCACGGGGCGAAATGACCGTGGATTTCACCGGCGACCCAGCCGAATTGAACAACCAGTACCTGAGCGCCAAGGCCACGGTGCCGCAGATGCAACTGCTCAGCGCCGATGAAGCCTGTGTGCGGCTGCCGATCCTGCGGCGGGACAAGGTCCACGGGGCGATCTACGACCCGACGGCCTGCGATATCGACACCGACGCCCTGCATCAAGGCTACCTGCGCGGTATTCGTCGCAATGGCGGCGTCGTGCACACCGACAGCGAAGTACAGCAATTGAGCCGCGATGATCAGGGGGTGTGGCAGGTGAAAACCGCCAACCAGGCGTTCACTGCGCCGGTCCTGATCAATGCGGCCGGTGCCTGGGCCGATCACATTGCCGAAATGGCCGGCGCCCGGAAACTGGGCCTGCAACCCAAGCGGCGGGCGGCGTTCATCTTCGCCGGCCCCGAGGGCGTGGATATTCATGACTGGCCGATGCTGGTGAGCCTGGACGAATCCTTCTACATGAAGCCCGACGCCGGCATGTTCCTCGGCTCGCCGGCCAACGCCGACCCGGTGGAACCCCACGACGTGCAGCCGGAAGAACTGGACATCGCCATGGGCATCTACCAGATCGAAGAAGCCACCACCCTGACCATCCGCCGCCCGACCCGCACCTGGGCCGGGTTGCGCAGTTTCGTCCACGACGGGGACCTGCTGTCCGGTTTCGACCCACAGGTGCCCGGACTGTTCTGGGTCGCGGCCCAGGGCGGCTACGGCATCCAGACGTCACCGGCCATGGGCCAGGCCAGCGCGGCGCTGGTACGTGGCGAACCGCTGCCCGAGGCCCTGGCCCGTTTCGGCCTGAGCAGCGCCATGCTGTCACCCGAGCGCCTGGGGTGAGCCAACTGAGGTGACGCATCGCCACGATTGCGGCACACTCCCCGCGCCCCTGTTTCACGGGGCGCTGACGCTGCCTGGAGCCCTGTCATGACCGCTTCGCCATCCGACCCGACGCTGGAAAACTTCCGCACCATCGCCGACGCCATCGCCACGCTGTTCTACCCCCACGCCGAAGTGGTGCTGCACGACCTGCGCAGCCAGAAAGTCGACTACATTGCCAATAACCTGTCCAAGCGCGAGATTGGCGATGACTCGTCCCTGGAAGACATGCTCAGTGAGGACGTCAGCGAACGTAACATCGGGCCTTACGAAAAACTGAACTGGGACGGACAGAAGATTCGCAGCCTCAGCAGCGTCCTGCGCGACGCCCACGGTCATCCGCTGGCGGTGCTGTGCATCAACCTGAATATTTCGCTGTTCGAGAATGCCAAGGCCGCGCTGGATCTGTTCCTGTCGCCGGGCAAATTGATCCCCCAGCCGGACTCACTGTTTCGCGATGACTGGCAGGAGCGGATCAACACCTTCCTGCACGCCTGGATGCGCGAGCGTCAGCTGAGCCTGAACCTGTTGACCCGCGATCACAAACGCGAACTGGTGCTGGCGCTGCATGCCGAAGGCGCGTTCAAGGGCAAGAGTGCGTCCAACTATGTGGCGAATGTGCTGAACATGGGGCGGGCGACGGTGTACAAGCATTTGAAGGAATTGAAGGGCTGAAGTTTTGTATGGCCCCAGGCCTGGCCTCATCGCGAGCAAGCTCGCTCCCACAGGGATCTCAGTGAGCACGGATCCCCTGTGGGAGCGAGCTTGCTCGCGAAGACGGTCAATCAGTCGCCGTAGATGTCTGACTTGAAATACTTGGCCTGGATCTTCTGGTACTCCCCATTGGCCCGAATCCCATCGATGGCCTTGTTCAAGTCCGCCACCAGTTGGGTATTGCCTTTGCGCACCGCGATACCGGCGCCCTCACCGACGTATTTCGGGTCCTTGAGCTCGGGGCCGACAAACGCGTAGCCCTTGCCACGGGGCATCGACAGGAAGTCTTCCAGTGGGATGGTGTCGGCGAAAATCGCGTCGAGGCGACCGGACGCCAGGTCCATGTAGATTTCTTCGTTGTTGCTGTAGCGCTTGACGGTCACACCCTTGGGTTCGAGCACTTCAGTGGCGTAGCGGTCAGTGGTGGTGGCCCGCTGCACGCCCACGGTCTTGCCCTTGAGGCTGGCGTACTGGTCATCGACCACCGCCCCTTCCTTCATGATCAGGCGCGATGAGGTGAAGTAATACTTGTGGGTGAAATCCACCGACTTCTTGCGCTCTTCGGTGATGGTCATGGACGACAGCGCCAGGTCGATCTTCTTCACCTTGAGCGATGGGATCAGCCCGTCGAACTCACTCTCGATCCATTCGCACTTGACCTGCATCTGCGCGCACAGGGCATTGCCGATGTCATAGTCGAACCCTTCGATTTTCCCTTCCGAAGTCTTGGAAGCAAACGGCGGATAAGCCGCTTCGATGCCGATGCGCAGGGTTTTCTCAGCGGCGAACAGACTGCTGGAGGCCAACAGGCTCAAGGCCAGGCCGGTGATGAGGGGGAGTTTGTTCATGATCGATCTCTCGCGGGTTGTTGTTGGTTTGGCAGAGAAAGGTGGACTCGATTATTTTGTACTTATAAATCCATACCGGACTTTAATGTACATATCGTCAATTGGGGAAAGAGGGAAAATGATGGAAGGCTGATAGCCCCTTCGCGAGCAAGCCCGCTCCCACAGAGGCCCTGCGTTGAGCACAAATATTGTGTACGACACAGATTCCCTGTGGGAGCGGGCTTGCTCGCGAAGGCGGACTCACAGCCTCCAAATGACTGCCAGGCTGCCTACTGCTTCCAGCGATCCGCCGCCGCATGATCACTGTCCCGCCCTTCAACCCAGCGCGGGCCGTCGACGGTGTTTTCCTTCTTCCAGAACGGCGCACGGGTCTTGAGGTAGTCCATGACAAAGGCGCAGGCATCGAACGCCGCCTGGCGATGGGCACTGGCGGCCGCGACGAAGACAATCGGCTCGCCCGGTTCCAGGGCGCCGATACGGTGCAGCACCTCCAGCTTGAGCAGCGGCCAGCGCCGCTCGGCCTCGGTGGCGATCTTGCCCAGGGCTTTTTCGGTCATGCCCGGGTAATGCTCCAGGAACATCCCGGACACATCGAGGCCGTCATTGAAATCACGCACGTAGCCGACAAAGCTCACCACCGCCCCCACGCCGACATTGGCCGCGTGCATCGCGTTGACTTCGACCCCTGCGTCGAACGGTTCGACCTGCACACGAATCGCCATGATTCAGCCTCCGGTCACAGTGGGGAAGAACGCGACTTCGTCACCGTCCGCCAACGGCTCATCGAGCTGGCACAGGTCTTCGTTGCGCGCGCACATCAGGTTCTGCTCCTTCAGCACGTCGGCACCGTCACGCTGGGCAAGCAGTACACGCACATCGTCGACCGTGGCGAAATCGCCTTCCACCTTTACCGAATCCACGCCAAGCGCTTCACGGTAACGGGCAAAGAACTTCACGGTAATCTTCATGACGCATCCGCCTGGAAATGGCCGCTCTTGCCGCCGAGCTTCTCCAGCACTCGCACGCCTTCGATGGTCATGCCGCGATCCACGGCCTTGCACATGTCGTAGATGGTCAGCGCGGCGACGCTGGCGGCGGTGAGGGCCTCCATTTCCACGCCGGTCTGCCCCGACAGTTTGCAGCGGGCGACGATGCGCACCCGGTCCTCGCCCTCGGCGTTGAGCTCGACCTTGACGCCGGTGAGCAGCAGCGGGTGACAGAGCGGAATCAGGTCGCTGGTTTTCTTCGCAGCCTGGATGCCAGCAATGCGCGCAACGGCAAACACATCGCCCTTGGGGTGACCGCCGCTGACGATCATCTGCAGCGTATCGGGCAGCATGCGCACAAAGGCCTCGGCCGTGGCTTCACGGAACGTCACGGCCTTGTCGGTCACGTCGACCATATTGGCGCGACCTTGGGAATCGAGATGAGTCAGCACAGGGTTACTCCTGATCGGGAATGTCGATTGTAAACCTGTGGGTCAGATTCCGGCAGGGTTGATTGTCACACCCACTTGCGCCCTGGATTCGGAAGTCACTGCAAAACCCCTGTGGGAGCGAGCTTGCTCGCGATGGCGGTGGGTCAGGCAGCTATTTTTATCTGATGCACCGCTATCGCGAGCAAGCTCGCTCCCACAGTTTTTTTGTACAGCCATAAAAACCGGGCGACCTTGAGGTCGCCCGGTTGTGATGGTCGGTTACAGGTGAGATTCGGCGTATTCGGCCAGGATTGAGCGCGGTACGCCCTGCAGGGTGATGTGGACCCCGTTGGGGAAGTCCTTGAAGCGTTCGGTCAGGTAGGTCAGCCCGGAGCTGGTCGCGGACAGGTAAGGGGTATCGATCTGCGCCAGGTTACCCAGGCACACCACTTTGGAACCGGCGCCGGCACGGGTGATGATGGTTTTCATCTGGTGCGGGGTCAGGTTCTGGCATTCGTCGATCAGGATCAGGCTCTGCTGGAAGCTGCGCCCGCGAATGTAGTTGAGGGATTTGAACTGCAACGGCACTTTGCTCAGGATGTAGTCGACGCTGCCATGGGTGCTTTCGTCATCCATGTGCAAGGCTTCGAGGTTGTCGGTGATCGCCCCCAGCCACGGTTCCATTTTCTCCGCCTCGGTGCCGGGCAGGAAACCGATCTCCTGGTCCAGGCCCTGCACGCTGCGGGTGGCGATGATGCGCCGGTAGCGTTTGCTGACCATGGTCTGCTCGATGGCGGC
Organism: Pseudomonas sp. FSO-7; assembly: GCF_059579345.1. Classification (NCBI taxonomy): domain Bacteria; kingdom Pseudomonadati; phylum Pseudomonadota; class Gammaproteobacteria; order Pseudomonadales; family Pseudomonadaceae; genus Pseudomonas; species Pseudomonas sp. FSO-7. The sequence goes on from NZ_CM184193.1 coordinate 5,364,995, forward strand.
GGCCAGGGCCAGGATGGTCTTGCCGGAACCGGCGGCGCCGGACAGGTTGACCAGGTGGATATCCGGGTCGAGCAAGGCGAACAGGGCCAGGCTCTGGTAGATGTCACGAGGCTTGAGGCCCCAGGCCTCCTGGTGCAACAGTGGTTCCTGGTGCAGGTCGAGGATCAGCAGTTTGTCGACATGGATTTCCTTGATCCAGCCGACGAAGCCTTGTTCATCGATGATGAACTCGTTGATGTGCACGGCCGGCAGGTTGTCGATCAGTTGCACCTGGTGCCAGGTGCGGCCATGGTCCTGGCGGGTCTCGACCTTGCTCACACGGTCCCAGAAGGAGCCGGTCATGGTGTGGTAGCCGTTGGGCAACAGCGAAACGTCATCGACCAGTTGGTCGGTGCTGTAGTCTTCCGCCGCGATCCCGCAGGCGCGGGCCTTGAGGCGCATGTTGATGTCTTTGGTCACCAGCACCACGGCCTGGTCCTTGTTGCGCGCGTGCAGGTCGATCAACTGGTTGATGATGATGTTGTCGTTCAAGTGTTCAGGCAGCACCAGGTTGGGTTCGGTGCGCTTGCTCATCAGGATCGAAAGCAGGCCCTTGGGACCACTCTTGCCGCGCTGGATCGGCACGCCGAGTTCAACGTCTTCCGGGGAGGCATCACCCAAGGTCTTGTCGATCAGACGGATCGCCTGCCGGCATTCGGCCGCAACGCTGTGATGCCCGCTCTTGAGCTTGTCCAGCTCCTCAAGCACGGTCATCGGGATGGCAACGTGGTGTTCTTCGAAGTTCAGGAGCGCGTTTGGATCGTGGATCAATACGTTGGTATCGAGTACATAGAGGATTGGCTGGTTGGAGGAAAGGCTACGTCCGTGGTCATCCATACTCGGTCACCTATGTGGGGGCCATTCGACGCAATACCGTGACAGTGCTGCGCCTCGAGGTAGCCACCGAATTCACCCGCGAGGATTCAGGTGAACTGCACACAATCTGGGTCTTGGAAGACGCCACCTGTGTTGCAGGTTTCGGCGGTCTGACTTCTTGATACTCCAAAAACCATGACAGGAAAAAGCACTTTGACGCTTTTTTGAAGTTTATTTTTCAGAGTGACGAATAACCCTTGGCGTACCGCCGCCGCGCCGTTAAAGTCGGAAGTCCGGTTGTCATGAATGTGTCCCGGTTTTTCCTCCTTCCCCAATGTTTCCGGGCCTTTCCCGGTTTCAGCGAAACGCCTCCTGACAGTCCGCCCAACCGATCCCGCTCTGCGCCGTCTGCGTCATGAGCCAGGGCATCGCCGTTTTCACCCCATCCTGCTTGGCGTTGAAATTGATCACCCCGTGGCGCCACAACAGCATCAGGGTCAGCACACGCTGGGCGCTTTGCTCAGGCTTGAGCCGATTGCCGCTGTCCTGGGGGTCGATATCCCACAGCGCCACCTGCAAGCCCTGCTGCCGGAAAAACCCTTCGGCATCGCCACGACGCTGACCTTGGGGCGGACGGAACAGTGGCACGTAGTTCTCGGGCAGCTTGCCCTTGACCAGCTCGACACTGCGCCGGACCGAGTCTTGCCAGTCCTGCCAATGGCTGTGGGAACGGAACTCCCAGCCCTGCACCCCCACGCACTGTCCCGCATACAACATCTGGAGACTGTTGACCGAGCGCTCTTCCAACCGCGCCTGGATGTCCTTGCCCAGCACGAAGAAGGTGCCGTTCATGTTCGCCTTGCGCAGGTATTCGGTCAGCCATGGGGTGTTGTCCGGCACGACGTTGGCGGCGCTGTCGAAGGTCAGCAGGAACAGCCGGTCGTTCATGTCTTCGCCGTTGCGTTCGTAATCGCCAAAACGAGCAATTTCACTGCTGGTTTGCGGAAAAAGTGCGGCTTTACGCAGTAGTTCATCGCGGTATTGGGTATGAAAGATCTGGCTCGGCGCCGCCCATTTGATGTAGTAGGAGTTGTCATCCAGATGGAACCTGCGGGCCTCTTCGCGCAGGGTCGCCATGTCCTCGACCAGGTAACAGAAGGACGCATCCTGATCGCAACTGCGCTGGGCAAAGTTGTAATTGGTCAGCAACCGTTGCCACAGCCGGGCGCGAAGGGCGTCGATCGCGGCCATATTCACCGTGCGCAGCCCCAGGTACTGTTTGAGCGCGATTTCGTCCATGGCATCGACGTCCAGCAGGCCCCGGGCGAACATCAGGATCTCGGCCCGCGAGGCCACGTCGAACAGCGTCGGGCTGGTGAGTTGTTCCGGCCAGGTGCTGCGGTCCAGGGTGGCGACGTCGTTGGGCGCGGCACTGGCGCCCAGGCTCAACAACCAGGCCGATAACAGAAGGGCGATACGCAAAAGGGATGTCTCCATAACGAAACCCGCGCGGCATCATAGCCGATCCTGGTGCGACACCTTCTGGCAAACAGGTCTAATTAGCCTTTGTGGCGAGGGAGCTTGCTCCCGCTGGGCTGCGAAGCGGCCCCAGAATTTTTGCGGTCGCTGCGCAACCGAGCGGGAGCAAGCTCCCTCGCCACAAAAGCATCACCACCGATCACCTATCACCCCAATAGCTGGAGTCCACCCGGACAACCCCCTAGAATCGCCGCACCTTCAAGGAGACGATTGCATGCTGATGGTGATTTCCCCCGCCAAGACCCTCGATTTCGAAACACCGCCGGCCACCGCGCGCTTTACCCAGCCGCAGTACCTGGATCACTCCCAAGAGCTGATCGAACAGCTGCGCGAACTCTCGCCGGCACAGATCAGCGAACTGATGCACGTCTCCGACAAGATCGGCGGCCTCAATGCCGCGCGATTCGGCAGTTGGACGCCAGCGTTCACCCCAGCCAACGCCAAGCAGGCGCTACTGGCCTTCAAGGGCGACGTATACACGGGCCTGGATGCGCAAAGCTTTGGCGAAGCCGATTTCGACTATGCCCAGCAACACTTGCGCATGCTCTCCGGCCTCTATGGCCTGCTGCGCCCACTGGACCTGATGCAACCCTATCGCCTGGAGATGGGCACGAAGCTGGCCAATGCCCGCGGCAAGGACCTGTATGCCTTCTGGGGCACACGCATCAGCGAATGGCTGAACGAAGCCCTGGCTGACCAGGGCGACGACGTCCTGTTGAACCTGGCTTCCAATGAATACTTCTCGGCGGTCAAGCGCAGCGCACTGAAAGCGCGCGTCATCGATACCGAATTCCGCGACTTGAAAAATGGCCAGTACAAGATCATCAGCTTCTACGCCAAAAAAGCCCGGGGCCTGATGAGTCGTTTCGTCATTGAAGAACGCATCAACGACCCTGCGGCACTCCGCCAATTCGATGTTCAGGGTTATCACTTCAACGCACAACAATCGAGCCAGGACAAACTGGTGTTCTTGCGCGATCACGCCCCCGAATAAGGCATAACCTTATATCGCCCCTGATCGGGGGCTTCGATCAAGCCCCGATCTGTCATCTTAGTTCCCCGCCTGTTTCGCCAGTTTCATGACGCCAATAAATCGGCCCACTTCCCTGCTAACTTTTCTTTCACTCGACACTCGTCAGTTTTTTGCGTAGTGGCACCAAAATTTTTTATCGGTAGTGGCACAAAACTATCCCCCCCTCCTAACTCCCCATTAATAAAGGATGAAACGGCCAGTGCCATCATATTGAGGGCAGTGCCATCTTCGATAATATTTCGAAAAATTTCGAAAATCGCGATGAGCGGATCGGAACTATGTGAAATTGCACGGCTCATACCACCCGTAACGATTCTCACGGAGCGTGTAAGAGAAGACTTACATAGGCCGTCGATCCAAGTAACCAAGTTGTCATGGCAATTTAGTGAAACGGTCGCCTATTTGGATCCATCTTATAAAGGACAGGAGATAACGCACCATTACTATCCCCTACAAGGCCAAGGCTGCGCCCCTATAACGTGCTCACCCGAGCACACAAGCTTCTGATTTTGTGGGCTTTTGCCAGGGATCAGAGGTGAGAGACTTTTTGCACGAGCGTTCTTGATAACAGGGACTGGCTGCATAACAGGGCAGGTCATAACAACTAGGCCGCTTTGCGCACAACTTGAGTGCACTTATTTAGACACTCGGAACTTAGTATGCCTGCACACGGCACTGTGGCGCCTGCATTCCACACTTCCGAGTGCTCGATGACCGCTGAACACTATTAACTCCGGCCATTTAATGGCGTGAAAACAGAGGTAAATGCGATGCGCATTAGCATATTTGGTTTGGGTTACGTCGGTGCAGTATGTGCCGGTTGCCTGTCTGCACGGGGCCATGATGTAGTTGGCGTAGATGTCGCCAAAGACAAAATCGACATGATCAACGCCGGCAAATCGCCCATCGTTGAACCGGGTCTTGGTGAGCTGTTGGCGCAAGGCATTCAAACAGGCCGACTGCGCGGCACGACCAACTTCGCCGAAGCCATTCGTGATACTGACTTGTCGATGATTTGTGTCGGTACACCGAGCAAAAAGAACGGCGACCTGGAACTGAACTACATCGAAGCCGTGTGCCGCGAGATCGGTTTTGTCCTGCGTGACAAGACCACCCGCCACACCATCGTGGTTCGCAGCACCGTGTTGCCGGGCACCGTGGCAAACGTTGTCATCCCGATCCTGGAAGACTGCTCTGGCAAGAAAGCCGGCGTCGATTTCGGTGTCGCGGTCAACCCTGAGTTCCTGCGCGAAAGCACCGCGATCAAAGACTACGACCAACCGCCGATGACCGTTATCGGTGAGTTCGACACCGCTTCCGGCGACGTTCTGCAATCGCTGTACGAAGAGCTCGATGCGCCGATCATCCGCAAGGACATCGCCGTCGCCGAGATGATCAAGTACACCTGCAACGTGTGGCACGCCACCAAGGTGACCTTCGCCAACGAGATCGGCAACATCGCCAAGGCCGTCGGCGTCGATGGCCGTGAAGTGATGGACGTGGTCTGCCAGGACAAGACCCTGAACCTGTCCCAGTACTACATGCGCCCAGGCTTCGCCTTCGGCGGCTCCTGCCTGCCCAAGGACGTTCGCGCCCTGACCTATCGCGCCGGCGCCCTGGACGTGCAAGCACCGCTGCTCAACTCGCTGATGCGCAGCAACGAGTCCCAGGTGCAGAACGCCTTCGACATCGTTTCCAGCCACGACAAGCGCAAAGTCGCCCTGCTGGGCCTGAGCTTCAAGGCCGGTACCGACGACCTGCGTGAAAGCCCGCTGGTGGAACTGGCGGAAATGCTGATCGGCAAGGGTTTCGACCTGAAGATCTATGACAGCAACGTCGAATACGCCCGCGTCCACGGTGCGAACAAGGATTACATCGAGTCGAAGATTCCTCACGTCTCGTCCTTGCTCAACGCCGACTTCGACTCGGTGATCGACAGCTCCGACATCATCATCCTGGGCAACCGCGACGAGAAGTTCCGCGCGCTGACCGAAAACGTACCGGAAGGCAAGCAGGTCATCGACCTGGTCGGCTTCATGTCCAAGGCCACCAACCCGAGTGGCCGGACCGAAGGCATCTGCTGGTAAGTCTGTTTGCCGGCCGGGGCATGCCCCGGCCGGCCTTTCGCCTGCCTTAACCCATCGGGCCGCCCACAAGGCCCGCCCGAGATAGAGACGGATGCAGATTATGCACAGGCTAAAGCACGGCCTGCTTCAGGCCGCCGGTTGGCTGTTTTACTTGAGTTTATTGATGGGCATCGCCATGGCGCTGCCCACGTCCACGTTCGACTCCGAATCCAAGGATTTCATCTTCCTGATCGGCGCCGTGGGCATCTGGCGTTACTCCATGGGAGCAACGCATTTCGTGCGCGGCATGATCTTCCTGTACATCGTCTACCCACACCTGCGCCGCAAGGTCCGCAAGCTGGGCAAGGCGGCGGATCCGTCCCACGCGTACCTGATGGTCACCAGCTTCCGGATCGACGCGCTGACCACTGCACAGGTGTATGGCTCGGTGATCCGCGAGGCCATCGACTGCGGGCTGCCCACCACCGTGGTCTGCTCCATCGTGGAAATGTCCGACGAGCTGCTGGTCAAGAGCCTCTGGGCCCGCATGAACCCGCCTGAGCGGGTCAAGCTGGATTTCGTGCGCATCCCTGGCACCGGCAAGCGTGACGGCCTGGCCTACGGCTTCCGCGCCATCTCCCGCCACCTGCCGGACGACCGCGCCGTGGTCGCCGTGATCGATGGCGACACCGTGCTCGCCGAAGGCGTCGTGCGCAAGACCGTGCCGTGGTTCCAGCTGTTCGGCAACGTCGGCGGCCTGACCACCAACGAGTTCTGCGAAGTGCGCGGCGGCTACATCATGAGCGAGTGGCACAAACTGCGCTTCGCCCAGCGGCACATCAACATGTGCTCCATGGCCTTGTCCAAGCGCGTGCTGACCATGACCGGGCGGATGTCGGTGTTCCGCGCCACCGTGGTCACCAACCCGGACTTCATCGCCGACGTGGAAAGCGACTCCCTGCAACACTGGCGCCTGGGCCGCTTCAAGTTCCTGACCGGTGATGACAAGTCGAGCTGGTTCAGCCTGATGCGCCTGGGCTACGACACGTTCTACGTGCCCGATGCGGCGATCAACACCGTCGAGCATCCGCCCGAGAAGAGCTTCATCAAGGCCAGCCGCAAGCTGATGTTCCGCTGGTACGGCAACAACCTGCGGCAGAACTCCCGGGCACTGGGCCTGGGCATGCGCCGTCTGGGCCTGTTCACCTCGGTGGTGCTGTTCGACCAGCGGGTGTCGATGTGGACCTCGCTGCTGGGCCTGACCGTGGCACTGATCGCCAGCTTCAAGTACGGCACCGCGTTCATCCTGGTGTACCTGCTGTGGATCGGCATCACCCGGTTCCTGCTGACCCTGCTGCTGTCGTGCTCCGGACACAAGATCGGCCCTGCCTACCCGGCGATCCTCTATTACAACCAGATCGTCGGTGCCCTGGTGAAGATCTACGTGTTCTTCCGCCTCGACCAACAGTCCTGGACTCGCCAGCCCACCCACCTGACCCGTGATCTCGCCAGCTTTCAACGTTGGTTCAACACTTGGTCGTCTCGGACCATGACCTTCTCCGCCGGCAGCATTTTTGTCGCCGTGCTGCTGACGATGGTCTGACCGGACTTGAATGAATTAACTAGGAAATCGCCCCTATGAACACCGCCGTGAATGTCAACGTAGTGCATGAATCCGAAGCCCAGCGCCAACATGCCCGGGTCAAAATCCCGGCCAAGCTGCGCTTCTTCGGTCCCGACCGCACGCCCATGGAAGTCAAGGTCCTGGACCTGTCCGCCGGTGGGTTGTGCTTCAACGCCGGCCAACTGCCGCTCAAGGTTGGCGAGACCTACAAGGCTCGCCTGCAGTTCGTGATCGACAACCTTGGCCTGGCCATGGACGTGGAATTGCAGATCCGTTCCTACGACCGCCAGACCGGCCGCACCGGTTGCCAGTTCCAGAACCTGGAGCCGCGGGACATCTCGACACTGCGTCACATCATCACCTCGCACTTGGCCGGCGACATCGTCGGTGTCGGCGACGTGCTGGCGACCCTGCAGCGCGACAACTTCACCAAGGCTCGCAAGCAGAAAGACGAAAACGGTGGCATGAGTGCCTTCGGTCGCCTGCGCGCCGTGACCTTCAGCCTCGGGATCTTCATCGTTGGCCTGGCGGCGTTCGGTTTCATCTTCAAGTCGGTGTACGGCATGTACTTCGTCAGCCACGCCCAGGCAGGCCTGGTAAACGTACCGGGCATGGCCATCACCATGCCGCGCGACGGCACCGTGCAGAGCCTGGTCAAAGCCGACGGCGTAGCCGCCAAGGGCGCCCCGCTGGCGACCTTCAGCACCAGCATGCTCGATGTGCTCAAGGGTCACCTGGACGACAACCAGTTGCAGCCGGCCAAGGTCGAGGAACTGTTCGGCAAGCAGATGACCGGCACCCTGACCTCCCCATGCGACTGCATCGTGTCCCAGCAACTGGTCGCCAACGGCCAATACGCCAGCAAGGGTGACGTGATCTTCCAACTGGTCCCACGGGGCACCGAAGCCAACGTCGAAGCGCGCTTCTCCTATCGCCAGTTCGGCGACGTGCGCCCAGGCACGCCGGTCAGCTTCCAGGTCGCCGGCGAAGACACCACCCGTACCGGCAAGATCGTCAGCAGCACCAGCCTGAAAAGTGCCGACCTGTCCTCCGATATCCGTGTGCTGATCCAGCCTGACGAACCCCTGGACAGCTCGCTAGCCGGCCGTCCGGTAGAAGTCACCAGCGACCGTGGCCCGAACCTGAACTGGCTGATCGACAAAGCCATGGCCGTCGGTATTTAAGTCGAGGATATGCCCGTGACCATTATAAAAATCCTGAACAGCCCACAGACCCTGTGGGAGCGAGCTTGCTCGCGAAAGGATCCACGCGGTCAGGATGATATGCCGCAAGCGCGTTCCCACATGGGAACACTGTGTGCCCTGGCACTGGCCGTCAGCCTGGCCGGTTGTGCCGGCCTGCCCGACCAGCGCCTGGCCAACGAAGCCCTCAAGCGCGGCGACACGGCGCTGGCGCAGCAGAACTACCAGCAACTGGCCGACCTGGGCTACAGCGAGGCCCAGGTGGGCCTGGCCGACATCCAGGTGGACAGCCGCGACCCGGAGCAGATGAAAAAAGCCGAGGCGACTTACCGCGCCGCGGCCGATATCTCGCCACGGGCCCAGGCTCGCCTGGGTCGCCTGCTGGTGGCCAAGCCCGGTTCCACCGAAGCGGAAAAACACGAAGCCGAAGGCCTGTTGAAGAAAGCCTTCGCCAACGGCGAAGGCAACACCCTGATCCCGCTGGCGATGCTGTACCTGCAATATCCCCACAGCTTCCCGAACGTCAACGCCCAGCAGCAGATCAGCCAATGGCGCAGCGCCGGCTACCCGGAAGCGGGCCTGGCGCAGATCCTGCTCTACCGCACCCAGGGCACCTACGACCAGCACCTGGATGAAGTCGAGAAGGTCTGCAAGGCCGCGCTGGCGACCACGGACATCTGCTACGTCGAACTGGCCACGGTCTATCAGAAACGCGGCCAGCCGGAACAGCAGGCCGAACTGCTCAAGCAGATGCAGGACGGTCACGCCCGTGGCGTCGTCTCCGCCCAGCGCGTGGACAGCGTCGCCCGTGTCCTGGCCGATGCCAGCCTGGGCAAGACCGACGAAAAGACCGCCCAGTCGTTGCTTGAAGGCATCGCCCCCGGCTACCCCGCTGCCTGGGTCAGCCTGGCGCAACTGCTCTACGACTTCCCGGAACTGGGTGACGTCGACAAGATGATGCAATACCTGGAAAACGGCCGCGCCGCCGACCAGCCGCGCGCCGAGCTGTTGCTGGGCAAGCTTTACTACGAAGGCAAGTGGGTCCCGGCCGATGCCAAGGCCGCCGAGGCACATTTCCAGAAAGCCGTTGGCCGCGAAGTGGCCGCCGACTACTACCTCGGCCAGATCTATCGCCGCGGTTACCTGGGCCAGGTGTACTCGCAAAAAGCCCTGGACCACCTGCTCAAGGCCGCCCGCAACGGCCAGAACAGCGCCGACTTCGCCATTGCCCAGCTGTTCTCCCAAGGCAGGGGCACCAAGCCCAACCCGGTCAACGCTTATGTGTTCAGCCAGTTGGCCAAGGTGCAGAACACCCCACAAGCCACCGAGCTTGCCCAAACCCTCGAAGCACAATTACCGCCGGAACAACTTGCACAAGCGCAACGCCTGCTACAACAAGAGCAGGCCATTCGCGGCGCAATGAGCCCCGATACGCTGGAACTGCAAGCCCTAAAAGAAGATGACGGCGAGGAATCTCTATGAAGCTTTTGAAGCTCAACCCTTTTGTGCAGGCTGGTATTGGCCTGTCGTTTGCCCTGCTGTGGTCCTGCCCGACCCTGGCGGCATTGACCGATAGCAAGAATTTCGGCCTGGAAGTGAAGATCACCGGGCAGTCCGAAGATGACCGTGACCTCGGCACCCAGAGCGGTGGCGACGTGAACGGTGTCGGCCTGGACCTGCGTCCGTGGGTCTACGGTGAAAGCGAAAGCGGCGCCTGGAGCGCCTACGCCATGGCCCAGGCCGTGACGTCCAGCGACATCATCGAAACCGACACCCTGCAACAGTCCGACGGCGCCACCCAAGAAACCGACAGCGGCGATCGCGAAGCCAAGAAAAGCTACCTGGCCATGCGCGAGTTCTGGATCGGCTACCGCGGCCTGACCCCCTACCCGGGCGAGCAATTGAAGTTCGGTCGCCAGCGCCTGCGCAATGACGACGGCCAATGGCGCGACACCAACATCGAAGCCCTGAACTGGACCTTCGACACCACCTTGCTGCGGGCCAACCTCGGCGTGGCCGAACGGTTCAGCGAATACCGCACCGACCTCAAGGAACTGTCCCCCAAGGACAAGGACCGCCTGCACGTCTATGGCGACGTGGGCTACCAGTGGATGCCAGGCCAGTGGGCCGGTATCCGCGCCCACCACTCCCATGACAATGGCAGCCTCGATTACCCGACCCCGGGCGAAGCCACCGACACCCTGGACAAGACCCAGAACGGCGACATCTCCTGGCTGGGCCTGGAAGCCAACAGTGATGCCTATAACTGGCGCAACACCAACACCGTCAACTACTGGGCCAGCATCACCGGCATGAGCGGCGAGCGCGACACCGTCAACCCGCTCAACGCCGACGGCACGCGCCCAACAGAAGCCAAGCACAGCGATGACGTCGACGGCTGGGCCACCGACCTGGGTATCCGCCTGCGTCTGGACCCGCAATGGCAAGTCGGTGCGGCCTATGCCCGCGCCAGCGATGAGTACCAACAGAACGGCCTGCAAAGCAACCGCTCGAACTTCACGGGCACCCGCTCGCGGGTGCACCGTTTCGGCGAAGCGTTCCGGGGCGAAATGGCCAACACCCAGAGCGCCAGCCTGTTCGGTTCCTGGCAGTTGCGCGACGAATACGACGCAAGCCTTGTGTACCACAAGTTCTGGCGCGTGGACGGCAACAAGCCGGTGGGCAGCAACGGCATCAACGCCGTGGAAAACAACACCGACGACGTGACCGGCGCGATTCTGTCCACCTCTACCCTGCCGCTCAATGACGGCGACAAGGACCTGGGCCAGGAAGTCGACTTGGTCGTCACCAAGTACTTCAAGCAAGGTCTGCTGCCGGCCGCGCTGAGTCAGTCCATTGATGAGCCGTCGGCGCTGGTGCGCTTTCGTGGCGGCGTGTTCAAGCCAGGCGACGCCTACGGCAAAGAGGTCGATTCGTACATGCATCGCGCCTTTGTCGACGTGATCTGGCGCTTCTGATGCGAATGGCCATGGGAGTGCCCGATATGAACCGCTACCTCAGGAACAGCCAGGCGATGAAAGGTTCGATCAGCCTGTTGGTCGCAGCGATGCTGCTGGCCGGCTCGCCGGCGTTCGCCAACGTTGAACCGGTGGTCAAGCCGGGCAACGTGGTCAAGGAACTGCAACAAGCCAGGACCTACACCGTCAGCAGCGCGCCGACCGCACCGCTGGAGCTGGCCGCGCCGACCCTGCCCGACCTCAAAGGCTATACCGCCGAAGCCGTCGCGGCCAAGATCGTGCGCAGCAAGCCCGGCAAGGTCAGCGTGCGCCGGATGATGCAGGAAAATGCCTTGAAGGACTTCATCGGCGGCGACAACAAGATGGCCGAGTGGGTGGTGCGCCAGCGCGGCATCCCTCAGGCCGTCTTCCTTGACGACGGTTACATGAACCTCAAGGACCTGGCCAAGAAGGCCCCCAAGTACGTGATCGAAACTTCGCCAGGTGTGTACCTGGCGAAGATTCCGATCGTGGTCGGCCAGAAGGGCATCCTGGAAATCGACAAGCAGACCCAGGAATTGCGCCTGTCCCAGGAGGGCGGCTCATTCCTGGTCAACGATGGCCGGATGTTCATCCGCGACACCAAGGTCACCGGCTGGCGCGAAAAGGAAAACGGCCCCGCCACGTTCCGTTCGCCCAAGGAATTCCGTCCGTTCCTGCTGTCCTGGGGCGGCACCGAGACTTACATCGTCAATACCAAGATGGCGAGTTTCGGCTACGCCAACAGTAAGTCGTACGGGGTGAGTATTTCCCAGTACACGCCGAACATGGCCAAGGTCCTCAAGCGCCCGGAACCGACCGGTTGGATCATCGGTTCCGAGTTCTCGGACATGTGGTACGGCTTCTACTGCTACGAAACCAACGATTTCGTGGTCAAGAGCAATACCTACAAAGACAACATCGTCTACGGCATCGACCCCCACGACCGTTCCCATCGGCTGATCATTGCCGACAACACCGTCTACGGGACCAAGAAGAAGCACGGGATCATTATTTCCCGTGAGGTCAACGACAGCTTCATTTTCAACAACCGCAGCTACGACAACAAACTCTCGGGCCTGGTGATCGACCGTAACAGCGTAAACAACCTGATCGCCTACAACGAGATCTACAAGAACCACACCGACGGCATCACGCTTTACGAGAGTGGTGACAACCTGCTGTGGGGCAACAAAGTGATCAGCAACCGCCGCCACGGCATCCGGATTCGTAACAGCGTGAACATCCGCCTCTACGAAAACGTGTCCATGGCCAACGGCCTGACCGGTCTCTACGGTCACATCAAGGACCTGTCCGACACCGACCGGGACATCAAGCTCGACCCGTTCGACGCCCAGGTCTCGCTGATCGTGGTCGGTGGCGAACTGGCCGCCAATGGCAGCGGCCCGTTGTCCATCGACTCGCCCCTGAGCGTCGAGCTGTACCGCGTGTCCATGCTCGCGCCGACCAAATCCAGCGGCATCAGCTTCTCGGGAATCCTCGGCGAGCGCCAGGATGAAATTCTCGACCTGCTGGTGCGCCAGCAGAAAGCCGTGCTGATTGACCCTGTCGAACGCCAGACCGAATTGCGGGACTGAGGATGACCTTTATGAACCCACAGATGATCAAACTCCTGGGCCTGTCCGCCCTGACTGCCGGCATTCTCGCCGCTGCAAGCGGCGCGCGCGCCGATGAAATCAAGGCACCGAGCTTCACCGCCGAACCGTGCTGCAACCTGTGCCCGGCGGCCCATGACGCGAAGAACTACACCACGCGCTACCAGCAGAACTTCACCACGCTGGTGCAGGCTCAGGGCGACTGGCTGTTCCGGACCCAGGAAGACCTGCGCACCGAATTCAACACCACCCCGGCCGGCTACAAGCGCATGCAACAGTTGCACGATGCGTTCAAGGCAAAAGGCGTCGAACTGGTGATCGTCTACCAGCCGACCCGGGGCCTGGTGAACCGCAACAAGCTCAACCCACAGGAAAAGGCCGCTTTCGACTACGAGAAAGCCCTGACCAACTACAAATCCATGCTCGGCCGTTTCGCCCAGATGGGTTATGTGGTGCCGGACCTGTCGCCGCTGACCAACGAAAACCTGCCCGAGACCCTGCCGGCCCACGATTTCTATTTCCGTGGCGACCAGCACTGGACCCCGTATGGCGCCCAGCGCACGGCCAAGATCGTCGCCGAGAAGGTCAAGCAGATCCCGGCCTTCGCCGACATTCCCAAGCGTGAATTCGAGACCACGAAGTCCGGCCGCATGGGCAAGACCGGCACCCTGCACAACATGGCCGGGCAACTGTGTGGCACCAGCTATGCGATCCAGTACATGGACCAGTTCACCACCGAACCCAAGGGCGAGGCTGGCGACGGCGACCTGTTCAGCGATTCCGGCAACCCGCAGATCACCCTCGTGGGCACCAGTCACAGCGGCAAGAACTACAACTTTGCCGGTTTCCTGCAGGAAGCCATCGGCGCCGACATCCTCAACGTCGCCTTCCCTGGCGGTGGCCTGGAAGGCGCGATGATCCAGTACCTGGGCAGCGAAGAGTTCCAGAAGAACCCGCCGAAAATTCTCATCTGGGAATTCTCGCCGCTGTATCGCCTGGACCAGGAAACCATCTACCGCCAGATGATGGCGCTGCTGGACAACAACGGTTGCGAAGGCAAGCCGGCACTCATGAGCAGCAAGACCGCGCTCAAGCCGGGCAAGAACGAATTGATGGTCAATACCAAGAACATGGATCTGCGTAATGGCAGCCACCAGGTCGACATCCGCTTCACCGACACCTCGGTGAAAACCTTGCAAGCCACCCTCTGGTACATGAATGGGCGCCACGAGGATATCAAGATCGAAAAACCGGATACCTCCGACACCGACGGACGTTTCGCCTTCCAATTGCGCACCGACGAGGACTGGGCTTCGCAGAACCTGCTAGCCGTTGAAGTCCAGGGTCCTGAAGCCGGTAAAGAGCCGCTGCAAATCGAAGCGAAAGTCTGCAAACGCAACGCATCTCCGCAAGCCGGGCAACAAACGGCTCAAATCGGACAATGAGGTCTCGTCTCATGACCAGTACCACGCGCACCCGAACGTTGAAAACGCTGCTGGCGCCCTCCCTGCTGACCCTGGCGCTGTTCGCCGGGGCCACGCAGGCGGCGGCCCCGTTGCGCCCGCCACAGGGTTATTTCGCACCGATCGAAAAGGTCAAGGCCGGCGAAGCGGCCAAAGGTTGCGACGCCACGCCGACGCCCTACACCGGCTCCCTGCAATTTCGCAGCAAGTACGAGGGCTCCGACAAAGCCCGCTCGACGTTGAACGTGCAATCGGAAAAAGCCTTCCGCGACAGCACCGCCGACATCACCAAGATCGAGCGTGGCGTCAGCAAGCAAGTCATGCAGTTCATGCGTGACGGGCGCCCCGAGCAACTGGAATGCACGCTGAACTGGCTGACCGCCTGGGCCCAGGCCGATGCGCTGATGTCCAAGGACTTCAACCACACCGGCAAGTCCATGCGCAAATGGGCGTTGGGTAGCATGGCTTCGGCCTATGTGCGCCTGAAGTTCTCCGAGTCCCGCCCATTGGCCAATCACCAGGAGCAGGCGCAACTGATCGAAGGCTGGTTCAGCCGGATGGCCGATCAGGTGGTCAGTGACTGGGACAACCTGCCGTTGGACAAGACCAACAACCATTCCTACTGGGCCGCCTGGTCGGTGATGGCCACCTCCGTGGCAACCAACCGCCGCGACCTGTTCGACTGGGCCGTCAAGGAATACAAGGTCGGCGTCAACCAGGTCGATGCCGACGGTTTCCTGCCTAACGAACTCAAGCGCAAGCAACGGGCCCTGTCCTACCACAACTATGCCCTGCCGCCGCTGGCGATGATCGCCAGCTTCGCCCAGGTCAACGGTGTGGACCTGCGCCAGGAAAACAACGGTGCCCTCAAGCGACTGGGGGACCGGGTGCTGGCCGGGGTGAAAGACCCGGACATCTTCGAAGAGAAGAACGGTGAAGAGCAGGACATGAAAGACCTGAAGGTCGATTCGAAATTCGCTTGGCTCGAACCGTTCTGCAGCCTCTACAC
Source organism: Pseudomonas sp. FSO-7 (assembly GCF_059579345.1). Lineage (NCBI taxonomy): Bacteria > Pseudomonadati > Pseudomonadota > Gammaproteobacteria > Pseudomonadales > Pseudomonadaceae > Pseudomonas > Pseudomonas sp. FSO-7. The sequence continues at coordinate 5,380,398 of NZ_CM184193.1, forward strand.
CTGCTCCGAGGATGTGCTGGAGCGCAAACATGAAATGCAACCGTTCAAGACCTTCCGCCTCGGCGGGGACTTGACCCGGGTGTATGACCCGTCGCGGGAGAAAGGCGAAAAAGGAAGCTGACACCGTTCTCCCTGCCTGGCAGGGAACCCTGTGGGAGCGAGCTTGCTCGCGATGACGGCGGCACATGCGACTGCGATGCAAGCTGATCCACTGCCATCGCGAGCAAGCTCGCTCCCACAAGGGAAAGTGGTCTGTTTCAAATGCAATGAACCTCCCGGTTTTCATGGGGGGGTTTGGGGGGGCTCTGGCCCTTGACTGTTGATTCAACATGGAGAGATCGGGATGGTATTTTCATCCAACGTGTTCCTGTTCCTGTTCCTGCCGATCTTTCTCGGCTTGTACTACCTGAGCGGGCAACGCTATCGCAACCTGCTGCTGCTGATCGCCAGCTACGTGTTCTATGCCTGGTGGCGGGTGGACTTCCTCGCGCTGTTCGCCGGCGTGACCCTGTGGAACTACTGGATCGGCCTGAAAGTCGGCGCCGCCGGTGTGCGCACCAAACCGGCCCAGCGCTGGCTGTTGCTCGGCGTGGGTGTGGACTTGGCCATCCTGGGCTATTTCAAGTACGCCAACTTCGGCGTGGACAGCCTCAACGCCATCATCACCGGCTTCGGTCTCAACCCGTTCATCCTGACCCACGTGCTGTTGCCGATCGGGATCTCGTTCTACATCTTCGAGTCCATCAGCTACATCATCGACGTCTATCGTGGTGATACGCCGGCGACCCGCAACCTGATCGACTTCGCAGCGTTCGTGGCCATTTTCCCGCACCTGATCGCCGGCCCCGTGTTGCGCTTCCGCGACCTGGCCGACCAGTTCAACAACCGCACCCACACGCTGGACAAGTTCTCCGAAGGCTGCACCCGCTTCATGCAGGGCTTCATCAAGAAAGTGTTCATCGCCGACACCCTGGCGGTGGTGGCCGACCATTGCTTCGCCTTGCAGAACCCGACCACGGGCGATGCCTGGCTCGGCGCCCTGGCCTACACCGCGCAGCTGTACTTCGACTTCTCCGGCTACAGCGACATGGCCATCGGCCTGGGCCTGATGATGGGTTTCCGTTTCATGGAAAACTTCAAGCAGCCCTACATCAGCCAATCGATCACCGAGTTCTGGCGCCGCTGGCACATCAGCCTGTCGACCTGGCTGCGCGACTACCTCTACATCACCCTGGGCGGTAACCGCAAAGGCACGCTGATGACCTATCGCAACCTGTTCCTGACCATGCTGCTCGGTGGTCTGTGGCACGGCGCGAACATCACCTACGTGATCTGGGGTGCCTGGCACGGCATGTGGCTGGCCATCGAAAAAGCGGTGGGCATCAACACCACGCCACGCAGCATCAACCCGATCCGCTGGGCGCTGACCTTCCTGCTGGTGGTGATGGGCTGGGTGATCTTCCGGGCCGAGAACCTGCACGTGGCCGGTCGCATGTACGGCGCCATGTTCAGCTTCGGCGACTGGTCGCTGTCGGAACTGACCCGCGCCAACCTCACCGGTCTGCAGATCGCCACGCTGGCGGTGGCCTACGTCACCCTCGCCTTCTTCGGCCTGCGGGACTTCTACACCAACCGTCCGCCAGTCAAGACCAAGCCTGAAGTGACCACCGAGGCCGATGGTCCGGCCACTGCACAACCGGGTCTGATCAAAGCCGCGCCGGGCGAAAATCCGACGAACATTCATGAACCTGGCTACACCGTTGGCGTCGAAGCCCAGGTGCAACCGGCCTACTGGACCGTGGACTGGTCACGCTACGTGATGCGCACCCTGGTGCTGCTGCTGTTCATCGCCTCGATTCTCAAACTCTCGGCGCAAAGCTTCTCGCCGTTCCTTTACTTCCAGTTCTGAGGGATCTGAACATGACCCGCTCATTACGCATCTTTTACATCGCACTGTTCATGCTGATCCTGACAGCGCTGGGTATCTGGTCGATGCGCAGCTTCCTAGGCTTCAGCACCAACCCCGACGCGACCGTGCTCAACGGGCGCTGGGCCAAGGCCGTGGAAACGCACTACGACGAAGAGTTCCCGATCAAGCGCCTGGGCACCAACATCTGGGCCGCGCTGGACTACAAGCTGTTCAACGAGGGCCGCAAAGGCGTGGTCCTGGGCCGCGACCAGTGGCTGTACAGCGATGAAGAGTTCAACCCGATCGTCAACGAAGAGCTGAACCTGCAAGGCAACTACGCGCTGGTCGAAGGCGTGCGCCAGAAGCTCAAGGAACAAGGCATCACCCTGGTCATGGCGATCCTGCCGGCCAAGGCGCGGCTGTACCCCGAGCACCTGGGCGAAGTGAAGCCATCGAGCATTCACGCCAACCTCTACCAGGATTTCCACGCTCGCGTCGCGGCCGACAATATCCTCGCGCCTGACCTGCTCGGCCCGCTGCAACAGGCCAAGCAAAGCGGCCAGCAAGTGTTCCTGCGCACCGACACCCACTGGACGCCGGAAGGTGCCCAGGTCGCTGCCGAGAACCTGGCCAAGGCCATTGCCGAGAAGGCACCGCTCAACGGCGAGCCGCAGCGCTTCGTCACCGAGCCTGCGGAAAAAATCACCCACAAGGGCGACCTGCGCCAGTTCCTGCCGCTGGACCCGCTGTTCGAAAACCTGATGCCAGCCCAGGAGCCGCTGGTCAAGCGCAACACCCGCGAAGCCGACGACCAGCCGGCCGAAGGCGACGCGCTGTTCGCCGATGCCCAGGTGCCCGTGGCCCTGATCGGCACCAGCTACAGCGCCAACCCTACTTGGAACTTCGTCGGTGCACTCAAGCAAGCCCTGCTCAGCGACGTCGTGAACTACGCCGAAGACGGCCACGGCCCGATTCTGCCGATGCTCAGCTACCTCAAGAGCGATGCCTTCAAGAACAGCCCGCCACAAGTGCTGATCTGGGAGTTCCCTGAACGTTATCTGCCTGTGAACAACGAAATCGGCGACGCCGACCCACAGTGGGTCGCAGAGCTCAAGCAAGCCGGCGCTCGCCAACAGAACGTAGCCGCCAACACCCCATCCGAGACGCCCGACCGGGCGCAAAACTGAAAGAGAGGTCCACCATGACTTTCAACACTACTCCTCGCCGTCTCGCTGCTCGCTCCTTCAAGGCTGTTGCCCTCGTCGCCAGCATGAGCGCCCTCTCACTGTCCGCCTTTGCCGGTGACGCGGCCCTGTACGGCCCCATCGCGCCAAAAGGCTCGAGCTTCGTGCGGGTGTACAACGCCAGCAACGCCGAAGTCAGCGCCACCGTCGGCAGCACCAACATCAGCGACGTAGCCCCCCTGGCCAGCAGCGACTTCAGCTTCATGCCCGGCGGCGACTACAGCGCCAAGGTCGGCAGCCAGACCGTGCCGGTGAAACTGGCCTCCGATCACTATTACACCCTGGTCAACAACGCCAGCGGCCAGCCGCAACTGATCGAAGAACCGCCGTTCAAGAACAAGCAGAAGTCCCTGGTCCGCGTACAGAACCTCAGCGACAAGGCACTGACCCTCAAGACCGCCGATGGCAAGACCGAAGTGGTGCCGAACGTGGCCGCCAAGGGCCGTGGCGAACGTGAGATCAACCCGGTGAAAGTGTCCCTGGCCCTGTTCGAAGGCGACAAGAAAGTCGGCGACCTCAAGCCCGTGGCCCTGGAGCGCGGCGAAGCGGCCGTGCTGTACGTCACCGGTTCAGGCAGCAGCCTGTCGCCAGTGTGGGTGAAACGCCCTGTGTCGACCCGCTGATGAATTCACCTGATTGACGCTGTACCCCTGTGGGAGCGGGCTTGCTCGCGAATACGGTCTCACATTCAACATTGATGTTGGCTGAAGCACCACTTTCGCGAGCAAGCCCGCTCCCACCCTGAATCGGGGTGTCATTCGGGTACGGAACAACAACAAGAGAGTGAAACGACAGAACGCAGTAGCTCTAACAACCATTTCGCTTCAAGGAGTAACAAACATGATTCCGGTGATCTTGTCAGGTGGTAGTGGCTCACGTCTTTGGCCGCTTTCGCGCAAGCAATTCCCTAAACAGTTCCTGGCCCTGACCGGTGAACACACCCTGTTCCAGCAGACCCTCGAGCGCCTGGTGTTCGAAGGCATGGACACGCCGATCGTGGTCTGCAACAAAGACCACCGTTTCATCGTCAACGAGCAGTTGACCAACCGTAAACTCGAAGCCCAGCGCATCCTGATGGAACCGTTCGGGCGCAACACCGCCCCGGCCGTGGCGCTGACGGCGATGATGCTGGTCAACGAAGGCCGTGACGAGCTGATGCTGGTGCTGCCGGCCGACCACGTGCTGGAAGACCAGAAAGCCCTGCAACGCGCCCTGGCCCTGGCCACCGTGGCCGCCGAGCGTGGCGAGATGGTGCTGTTCGGCGTACCGGCCACCAAACCGGAAACCGGCTATGGCTACATCAAGTCGACCAACGATGCGCTGCTGCCCGAAGGCGTGAGCCGCGTCTCGCACTTCGTCGAAAAACCCGACGTCAAGCGTGCCACCGAGTTCGTCGAGGCCGGCGGTTACTTCTGGAACAGCGGCATGTTCCTGTTCCGCGCCAGCCGCTTCCTCGAAGAGCTGAAAAAGCACGATCCAGACATCTACGACACCTGCCTGCTGACCCTGGAGCGCAGTGAGCAGACGGCTGACACCATTACCTTCGACGAAGCCACCTTCGCCTGCTGCCCGGATAACTCCATCGACTACGCGGTGATGGAAAAGACCCAGCGCGCCTGTGTGGTCCCACTGTCGGCCGGTTGGAGCGATGTCGGCTGCTGGTCGTCGCTGTGGGAAGTCAATGCCAAGGACGCCAACGGCAACGTCACCAAGGGCGACGTGGTCGTCCAAGACAGCCGCAACTGCATGATCCACGGCAACGGCAAGCTGGTGTCGGTGATCGGCCTGGACAACATCGTGGTGGTCGAAACCAAGGACGCCATGATGATCGCCCACAAGGACAAGGTCCAAGGCGTCAAGCAGATGGTCAACACCCTCAACGCACAGGGCCGCACCGAGACCCAGAACCACTGCGAGGTCTATCGTCCGTGGGGTTCCTATGACTCGGTGGACATGGGCGGTCGTTTCCAGGTCAAGCACATCTCGGTCAAGCCGGGCGCGTGCCTGTCGCTGCAGATGCACCACCACCGCGCCGAACACTGGATCGTGGTCAGCGGCACCGCCGAAGTGACCTGCGACGAGAACGTGTTCCTGCTCTGCGAAAACCAGTCGACCTACATCCCGATCGCGTCGGTCCACCGCCTGCGCAACCCGGGCAAGATCCCGCTGGAAATCATCGAAGTGCAGTCCGGCAGCTACCTGGGCGAAGACGACATCGAGCGTTTCGAAGACATCTACGGTCGCTCCACCCCGGTCGAACGCGGCGTCTCGGTGAAAACCATCGCCCAGTAACGATCAGCCAGACGAGAAGTCCCCATCCAACCCACTGCGTCCCCTATCCGCAGTGGGTTGGACCCTTCTTCAAGTCAGACTTTCAAGGGCTGCTTGGCACTGAATTTGAGGTTTTTCCACTTAAGATTGGACGTAGGAACACGGGAGCTGTCCAGCTCAATGGTTCGACCCAATCTCGCCGCCGCGATAAAGCGATGATGGCCATCTTTCAGGGTAATGACTTTTGCATCGCTATCGTATGCGTACGTCGGAGTTCCCAAGCCGACCTTGAGCGCTGCTTGATCCTTGGCCTTGATTAAAGCAACCGCACGCTCACGCTCCGCACCTTCCAATACGTGAAATTTTTCATACTCCTTGATGCCTGATTCATTTGCCCAGTCTTGGCTCGGCACCAACTCGTACCCTCGTGGCCATTCAGGCAGGCTTTTTCCTTCGACCAGATCGAACTTTTTCTTAAAAGTCACGACCAGACGCTCCACAGAAACCTCCAATCCGTTTCGTATGATTGTCGCCGGTTTGAAACGCATCGAAACGTCGCTGGTTGAAAGCGCGTCCTCGCCCGCCTCCGTAAACTTAAGTGGACTGAAAGCAACGCCTGTCGGTATTGATGTGCTGTCGTTTCCCCCCTTCCCAGGGGTATTGGCAAAAGTGGCGGGTGGAGGAACCTTTGCTGTTCCGCTTCCGAAACGGCTGCTGATATTCGCAGAAGTGGCGGGTCGGAGAGCCCCTGCTGTTTGGCTTTCGAAACGGCTCTTGAGATCGCTGACGACACTTTTTTTCGCTACCCCCGATGCAACGGCTCCATTGCCCGTTTCCACCGGCATGAGCCCGTTATCATCAAACCAACCCACCGGGTTGTTTCTGACCATCCGATACCCGTTCAAACCATCAACCGCCCCCGCCGGATCTGGATTCACCCATCGCTGCAGCCAAGGCGTGTAATACCTGAACCCATAGTAATAAAGCCCCGTGGCATCCCTCTCCTTGCCCGAATAACGCACTGTCTTGTAGCCCACCTCGACCGCATCGTCCCCTGCCAGATAAGCCGTTTCGCCAAAAGGATAAAAATGCTCCCGGCTGATGACCCGCCCATCCTGGGCAAGCTCCAGGCTGACCGAGCCCAAATGATCGGCAACGCTGTATCGATAGCAGTCGTTCTCGCCGGTCGGCGGTGCGCTTTCCCAATGCAGCACCCGAACATCGCTGAGCCCGCCTTGGGCAGTGATCACTTGCAGCGCCTCGCCCGTGCCGCTGTCGGCGCGCAGTTCCAGCCCCGGCAAATAACGGACCTCGGCGGCGAGCGTGCGAGCGTCGGTCTGAAGCGTGCGCAACTTGCGCACACGTTGCCCGCCGCTGTCGTAGATATAAGCCTCGCTGTCGTTAAGGCCCGAAGAGCGTTCGATGGGGGTGACCGAGCCAAGCTGGTTGCGCAAGTCCCAGGCCAGGAACCGGCCCGCGTCCAGTTCCAGGCAATTGCCCCGCGCATCGAACGCCGCGGCAATTTCGTCCTCGGTGGGCGGCACGCCATTGCGGTACGGCAGGCAGCGATTGCTATAGCGAGCCGCTTGGATTTCCCGACCATGGCTTTGTGCCCCGACGTGAACCAGCGTCAACAGATTGCCGCCTTCGTCGTAGCGGTAGGTCTGCTGATAATTGCTAACCGCCGCCGGGTCGTTGTGCCTCAGCGAATCGGGCCCTTGATTCGCCGAGCCCGCCTCCCAACCGGTGGCTTGGATCAGTTTATAGAGACTGTCGTAGACAAAGCGGCTGATCGGGTCGATGCGCTGGTTGGCAAAGTAGCGAACCGCCAGGGCTGCGTCCTCGATGCTCAACACGTTGCCCATCGGGTCATAAACGTAGCGCAAGTGTTGCAGTACCTGGCCGGCACGCAGGGCTTGGCGCTCCGCCAGGCGCCCGTCTTCAGGGTTATAGATAAGGGTGGTTTGCACGCCGTTGCCGGCTGTTTCCCCCTCGATCTGTCCAAGAGCATCGTAGCGAACATCACTCACCAGCGTCTGCCAATCATCCTGCCCCGCCAATAGCAGCTGGCTGCCGGACAGCCGACCATCGAGCGTAAGGCGTTGGCGTTGTCGATTTCCCCGGGCGTCGACTCGCTCCAGCACATCGCTCAGCGGCCCGACACGCCACGTCGAAACGGCACCGCTTCCAGGTTCAAGGCGTTGTTCGCGATCGGATTCCGACTCCGGCCAATCGGGCAAAGCCGCATCGAGGATGTAACGGCGGTCCTGCATGAGGTTATGCCCGGTCAAGGCAAACGACGCCAGTAACAACGTACCCGCCGTGTCGTCGTGACGGATCAGTTGGCCATACTGGTTGTGGTCCTGATCGCCCTGGCCCGGGTATCCATAAGCCAGGCGTTCGGTACATCGGCGCGGCTGCCCGTCGCCCTGCTCGGACACCGCCACGGGGCGAAGCGATTCGTCATAGAGCACATCGCGCTGTGTCCCTCGACTGTCCCAGCCCAGCAATCCTTCCTCGGCGAGCCCCGGCAGATCGATCTGCCGGCCGGCATCGACGCTGTCTGTGCGCAGCGTGACGCCGGACAACGAATAAATCGCCGAAAGGTTACTGGGCGCCCGTTCGTCACTGTCCTGCATGGCCCACAACCGTGGATCCCACTGTTTCACCGCGCGCCCGGCGAGGTCAAAGAGGCTGCGGTTGATACGCCGCTGCGCCAGGCCGTTCGGGAGGCTGCGGCAGTAATCGACCGAACGAACCGGCCTGCTCCGCGAGTCGACGGCTATCAGCGTCGGCGTTCGATAATCCATGCCCATCTGTAGGAATCCCATGTAGTGCCAGGGTATCGCGGCCCATCTAACCAACGGGTCTGCAAGGCTGCCTACTGTCAGATATGACAGTGGCGACCGACGGCATACCGCGGCACCGCTGGCCCTGGCCGGAGACTCGATGGGCTCGGCTCAAGGCGTGCGCAGAACGGCCACCGAGCAGAGCCTCCAGTCGGCAGGTCGGGAATAGACGGTCCCGTGGTCGATCATCAACGTGTAATAGTTGCCCGAGTGATGGGCCTGTGCCGTCCAGTAATCGGAAACCCGGGGATCGAAATTCTGGTCGGCATCGAAAGCACCGATGGGCCAGCCATACCCCCGCACCATATCGCCCCACTCGGGATACACCGCGCCGGGGTAGCGAAGCAGGTAACCGTTGCCCAGTTCATACGCCTGGGGCAAGGCTGCGCCATGGCTGAGCGAGTAGTTGTAGGCCGCGCTCCAATTCATATGACAGGCCAGCGCGGTAAACCATAACCTTGGCTTGGGCAGGGTGTATTGCGCGCTCTGCTGGCGTGCGTCCCTGATAGTGAACGTCCCGTGTGTATAGCCCCTGAGGGTAATCTCACCGGTGCCGGGATCGATGGGCATCTGTTGCGGGTCGGCACTGCTGAAGGCATACGGCGGCGTCCCACCGATGACGTTGAGAACCAGCCGTCCTCCGCTGAATCCGGTGTAGGGAAAGCCGCTGTCAGCCGCGAATGTAAAAGTGTCGCCCCGGGGCGAGGCGGTCAGGGAACTGACGCGCAGGATTTTGCTGCGCTCGTCAAATACCTGATCCCTCGGATCGAACGAAAACGAAGCCTTGTGCGCTGGGGTCGCAGGCAAGTCGATACGTATGATGGGCCGCCAAAGACCGCTGTGTTCATAGAAGTCCTGTTGGTCATATTGGGCGAATCTCAAGCCATTCCCTACGTAGTAGAACGCCTGGATCGGCAACTGCGGGGCAATATCCCGCGGCCAGGTGGCAAGCATCAGTTCATTGCGGCTGTGGAACGCAACAGCATTGTGCAGTTGCATCGCACGAAGGGCTTGATGGAACGAGTCGGCTGCCGCGTCATTCATCTGGTCACGTACATCGAAGCTGCATTGGTAGTAACTCTGGACCACACCTGGTTGGTTCGTGTGGGCCAGCCACTGCTCTGCTGAGGTAATGCCCTGCGATTGACAGCGCCGGCTCTGCTGCGGGTAGCTGCGGTGAGCGCCACACCCCGGATTGTCCCGGTCGAACGTGGCGCCATCGATGGGGAACACGCAGAGAATTTCAATCTTGCGCTTGTCGGCTGGCATATCCAGAACCGGATAGAAAATGAAGCCGTGATCGTACGTGGAGTCGATCTGCCGGAACTGCGAATCCTGCCGCAGGTATGAGAATGATACGGCTCCTTTTTCCTCGGCAATGGGACTGGGGTTCCAGGCGTTGTAGTCGGTCGAGTGAATCGTCCCCCGGAACACAATCCCGGAGCAGAGAAACGCCGGCGTGGAGGCACTGCCGCAGTTGATGCGGGTGTCGGCATAACGCGCCGCCAGCGCCGATGCGGTAGCGGTCCCGTCTTGCTCCAGCTGCGCGAGGCTTGAAGGGTCGGACACATGACGGGTTGAGAGGTGCAGGCATCCGGTGACCAGAATGCATAACACCTGCATCAGGATGAACTTCATCAGCGCTCCCCTGTTTCGGCTTGTGCGGTTGGGGCGCAGCAACGCCGTCCGTTTATTCAGGGCTATCTCAAACGCAGGGCGGTCCCACGGCAACTGTCAGAAATTACAGTGCTGACCAACGGGACCACTCCCTGTCCTGCGGATGTCCATTCAAGCGTCTCTTCGATAGGATGGTCGCCACGACTTCACGGAGTTTTGATCCATGCTCATTGGCGTGCTCCTCGTTATCACTTGGCTCATCCTGCTGTTGCGCTACCCGGCCAAGGCCCTGCCGGTCTCCCTGGCGGCCTTCATCGGGCTGGGACTGGTCGCCGCCTGGGTGCTCTGGCAGGAAAGCCGCGAGACCCGGCAGTTGGAGCGCCTGGAACTGCGCATCAGCTATGCCCCTCAACAGTGCCCCGCCGACCGCCCGCTGTCGCTGACCATGAAAAACAACAACGACGTGCCGCTGATCGAGCTGCGCTGGCGGGTTGCGGCCTATGCACCTGGCGACACCATCAACCTGGCCGACAGCCCCTACGACGCACCGCGCTATCGAGGCCCCGGCGAATTGCAGGCCGGCGCCGACTGGCAAGACTGCTTGCCGCTGCCGCCCCTGCGCCCGGGTTATCGCCCGCAGACCCTGGAGTTTCGCGCCGAGCGATTGCACGGTAGCTTTTCCAACTGATTGCCCTCCCCCCAAATTTTTTTGCACAAGGAACGCGCCATGCCTGTTGCGTTGATTACCGGATGTTCCAGCGGCATTGGCCGCGCCCTCGCCGACGCCTTCAAGGCCGCGGGTTATCAAGTCTGGGCCACGGCGCGCAAGGCTGAAGACGTGGCGACACTCGCCACGGCCGGGTTCACCGCCATGCAGCTGGACGTCAACGACGGGCAAGCCCTGGAACAACTGGGTGAGCGGATCAACCAGCAGCATGGTGGCCTGGATGTGCTGGTCAACAATGCCGGCTATGGCGCCATGGGCCCGCTGCTGGACGGCGGCGTGCCGGCCATGCAGCGCCAGTTCGAAACCAACGTGTTCGCCATCGTCGGGGTCACCCGGGCGCTGTTCCCGGTGTTACGTCGGGCCAGGGGGCTGGTGGTGAACATCGGCAGCGTTTCCGGGGTGCTGGTCACGCCGTTCGCTGGCGCCTATTGCGCGTCGAAGGCGGCAGTGCATGCCTTGAGCGATGCCTTGCGCATGGAACTGGCGCCGTTCGGCATCCGCGTGATGGAGGTCCAGCCCGGCGCGATTGCCTCCAGCTTCGCCAAGAATGCCGGCCATGAAGCCGAACAATTGATCAGCGAACAATCGCCCTGGTGGCCGCTGCGCGATGGCATCCGCGCCCGAGCCAAGGCCTCCCAGGACAACCCGACCCCGACCCACGCGTTCGCCGCCGCGCTGCTCAAGGCGGTTCAACAACCCAAGCCCCCCCGCCTGCTGCGCCTGGGCAATGGCAGCCGGGCGCTGCCGTTGATGGCTGGCTTGTTGCCCAAAGGGTTGCTGGAGAAAGGGTTGATGAAGCGGTTTGGGTTGGGGAAATCGCTGTAGTCAGCGCGAATTGGGCTTTTTTGCTGTTGTGCAGTGGCTGAACTTCAATTCCTGTGGGAGCGAGCTTGCTCGCGATGACAGCGTGTCAGCCACCCTCATGCAACTGAACCACCGCTATCGCGAGCAAGCTCGCTCCCACAGGGGATCTGTGGTGGGCATTAACCTCGCCATCACCCCGGAAAAAAATGTGGGAGCGAGCTTGCTCGCGATGACGGCGTGTCAGCCACCCTCGATGCGGCTGAACCACCGCTATCGCGAGCAAGCTCGCTCCCACAGGGGTTCTGTGGTGGGCATCAACCTCGCCATCATCCCATCAGTAATCACTGATCTCAGCCCTTGTCGTGGGGTTCTACCACCACCGTGCAGGTCATCCCCGCCGCCAGCAGCACACTCTCCGGCACTTCATCCAGATGAATGCGCACCGGCACCCGCTGGGCCAGGCGAACCCAGTTGAACGTGGGGTTCACGTCGGCGATCAGTTCGCGGCTTTCGGGGTTGTCGCGGTCGTAGATGCCACGGGAAATACTTTCCACATGCCCCTTGAGCACCTCACCGCTCATCAACTGCAGCTGCGCCGCATCGCCGACCCGCACCTTGGGCAATTTGGTTTCTTCGAAGAAGCCATAGACCCAGAACGAATTCATGTCCACCACGGCCATCTTCGCCTCGCCGATGCGCGCATAGTCGCCGCGGTGCACGTTGAGGTTGGTGACGTAGCCATCCACCGCCGCGCGGACTTCGGTACGTGACAAGTTCAGCTGCGCAGCCTCCAATTGGGCCTGGGCCTGCTGGTAGTCGGCCAGGGCCGAGTCGGCGATGTTGCTGGCGTCGTCGCGGTTTTCCCGGGAGATCACCAGGCTGTCCAGGTCGGCACGCCGATGGGCGTTGACCTTGCGCATTTCCCAAGTGGCCTTGCGCGACGCCACCAGGGCGCGCGCCTGCTTCACGGCGATGCGGTAATGCTCGGGGTCGATGCGCATCAACAAGTCGCCCTTTTTCACCGATTGGTTGTCGCGCACCGGCACCTCGACCACCTCGCCGCTGACGTCGGCGGCCACATTGATGATGTCGGCCCGCACCCGACCATCGCGGGTCCAAGGCGTGTTCATGTAATGGACCCACAGCGTACGGCCGATCCACAGCGCCAGGGCCAGCACCAACAGCGTCGCCAGCAGGCTGAAAAACTTTTTCATCGCATCGATCTCAACGGTAGACCGTCAGCGCCAGCGCGCCGAACAGGCAGGTAAACAGACTCAGGCGCAGCAACGCCGGGTGCCAGAAGAAGCGGTACAGGTCCAACCCCGACAGGAAGCGGTCCAAGGCCCAGGCCAGGCCGGCGGCGATGAAAAACATCAGGGTCATGGTGGGCATATACACGCCGTGGAAGGCGATCTCACGGGGCATGTTCAGGTTCCTGGGGAAGCGGTGTGGCATGGGGCATGGCATAGCCGGCCAAGGGCGATTGGGGGTCCAGTAGCGAGGTGCGGATGAAATGCAGGTAGCTTTTCACCCGACGCAGGGCCGAGGTGTCGAAATGCGGGGCGAAGGGTTCGTCGGTGACCTGCACGCGGCCGATGGCGTGGTCCACCGCCACCAACGCACGCTCCAGATTGCTCGGGCTCGGTTGGCGGAATAGCCGCACCAGCGCTCGCCCCATCACCCGAATCGCCTGGCGCCATGGCTGGCTTTCGGCATACGCCGGATGCACCGGCAAGATTGCTTGTTCCTTGCGCAACTCGATAATCGCGTGACCAACTTCCAGCACCACGAACATCCAGCGCAGCAAGTCCCGTTGCACCTGCGGCTGCCCCGCCGCCAGCCCGTAGGCCTGATGCAACAAGTCGCGGGTACGGCTTTCGAAACCCGAGGCCAGGCCCTTGAGCTTGCCACTGATGGCGAACACCACTTGCTCACGAAGGTCCTGTTCCAGCCGGCGCCACAGCCAGCGGCTGTTGGGCGGCAGGATGATCGCCCCGGCCGCGGCGCACACCAGCATGCCGAGGATCATCGCGATGTAGTCGTTGATGAAGGCGTAAGGGTTGTAGAGCGTCAGGTTGTCCGGCACCGAGCCGGTGCAGAAAAAGATCAGCAGCCCCAGCCCGACCCCGGCGTATTGGGGTCGCGAACTGAGGAATGAACCCAGCATGATCACCGGCGCGAGCATCACACACAGCAGCGGGAAACCGTCGATCAACGGGAAGATGAAGAACATCTCGACGAAGCCGATCAACGCCCCGAACAACGTGCCGCAGGCCATCTGGAAGGCCATGCGCTTGGGATTCGGCGTCGCGGCCGACAAGCCCACGGTGGCGGCGGCGATCATCGTCATGGTCGCACCGCTCGGCCAGGCCGTGGCGACCCAGTAGCTGCCCAGCACCAACAGGATGAAGGCGGCGCGAACCCCCGACGCCGTGGCGGCCAACCAGTTGGTCTGCGGCACGAACGGTTCGTCCCAGCGCTCGCGTTCGTGGCGATGCTCGGCCAGGGAGGCATGGGTCTGGGCGTAGCCATGCAGGTCTTCGACGAAGCGATAAAGCAACTCGTAGGCGGTATGGAAATCCAGCTGCTGTCCGTCAGTGGGCGCCGTTTCCTGGAACGACGCCCGCAGCCGGCGCACCTGGGCCGGCAAGTCGGCCTTGTACTCGGCCAGCGCCGCCGCCAGACGGGCCGCATCGGCGTCGGTCAGGGCGCGGCCACTGAACCCGTCGAGCAGTTCGGCCAGGGTTTGCAAACCAGGCTTGATGGCGTGGACCACATGATCCGCCGCGCTGCCGCGCAAGCGTTCGAGCAACTGGTGCAAGGCATTGAAGCGGGTGGTGATGCCCATGAACTCGCTGTTCAAGCGACTGAGCCGGCCGTTGCGCCGACGCATGTGCGGGTCTTCGAACACGGTCACGCTGCGCAGGCTTTCCAGGCCCACCGCTTCGGCAATGAAACCCACGTTGCGCGCTTCGAAGGCCTCCCGCTGGCTGCGTCCACGCAGGCCATCGGTGACGAACAGGGCAAATACCCCAAAGCGCTGGTACAAGGCGTTACGCATGGCGGCACTGGCGGTTTGCGGCAGGATCGCGGCGCTGACCAGGGTGGCGCAGAGGATCCCCAGGGAAATCTCCAGCACCCGCCAGACCGCCGCCATGAACGCACCTTCCGGATGGGCCAGGGCCGGCAGGCCGATCATCGCCGCGGTGTAACCGGCCAGCACGAAACCATAGGCGCGGAAGTTGCGATAACGCGCCGCCCCCGCCGAACAAAGGCCGACCCAGATCGCCAGGCAAGCGAGAAACGGTTCGGTGTTCTGGGCAAACACCGCGATCAACGCCACCATCACCGCCGAGCCGGCCAGGGTGCCGAGCAAGCGATAGAAACTCTTGGCGAACACCTGCCCGCTCTGGGGCTGCATGACGATGAACACAGTGATCATGGCCGTGCGCGGCTGTGGCAATTCCAGGCGCATCGCCAGCCACAAGGTCAGGAACGCGGCGAACAGGACCTTGAAGATGTAGACCCAGGTCACCCCGTCGCTGCGGGCCCAGTCGAAGAAACCACGGCGCCATTCGAGGCGATGGAGCCAGCGTGCGGAGGCGAACAAAGACATCACAATAGAACGACTCAGCATCGTGGCGAGGGAGCTTGCTGTGGGAGCAAGGCTTGCCCGCGACGAGGGCAATGTGGTCTTCCAGAAATCGAGTCGCCCCGGTCGCGAGCAAGCTTTGCTCCCACAGCAAGCTCCCCTCGCCACAGGGCACGACTCAAGTCAGCGGTATCGCTCCCAGCCCCCAGCCCGCCACCCAGCGCCGTCACCAGGTCGGCATGGGCACTCAGCCGAGCCGCCTGCACCTGCTGCTGCACCTGTTGCTGCTTGAACAGCAGGCTTTGGGCATTGAGCACGTTGAGGTAGTCGGTGAGCCCACGCTGGAACGCCACCAGTGCGATGTCGTAGGTACGCTGGGCGGCGGCCACCGACTCGGCGGCGAAGACCTGCTGCTTGTCCATGGACTGGCGACGGATCAACTGATCGGAAATCCCCTTGAGGGCATTCACCAGTGTCTGGTTGTAGTGCGCCACGGCGATGTCATACCCGGCGGCGGCCTCGCCCAACTGCGCACGCAAGCGCCCGCCGTCGAAGATCGGCAACGTGATCGCCGGCCCGACGTTGTAGGTGAGCTTCTTGCCGGTCAGAAACTCCAGCGCCCCCCCCCCGGTGGCCATGTAGCCGAGGCTCCCCACCAGATCGACGTTGGGATAAAAACCGGCCCGGGCCACATCGATGCCCCGGGCCTGGGCCGCCACTTGCCAACGCCCGGCCACCACATCCGGACGCTGGCCAAGCAGCTCGGCGGGCAAGGCCGACGGCAGTTTCAAGGGCGCGCCGAGGGCCAGGGTCGGACGTTGCAACTGCGCACCCGCTCCGGGCCCCTTGCCCGCCAGGGCCGCCAACTGATTGCGGCTCAAGGCGATGGCTTCGTCCAGGACGTCGAGTTGGCGATGGGTCTCGGGCAGTGGCGCCTGGGCCTGACTGACTTCGAAATGGGTGCCGATGCCACCGTCCAGGCGCTTTTGCGCCAGGTCGAGAATCTGCGCTTGTTGGCGCAGCGTCGCGGCGACGATATCGCGCTGGGCGTAGTGCAGCGAAAACTGAATGTAGGCGCGCACGATGTTGTTCTGCAGCTCCAACTGCGCCTGTCGCGCTTCAGCGACGCTGACGTGGGCCAGATCGACCGCCCGTTCGCTGGCATTGCGCTCGCGGCCCCACAGGTCCAAGGCATAACTCAAACCCAGGGAAGCATTGTTGTCCCAAGTCGTGGTGTCGGCCAGCTCGCCCGGGCCGTAGAACTGATCGGTGGGCCAGTTATGGCGCTTGAGTGACGCCTGACCATTGATCTGCAGCGACTCGGCGGCCTCGGTGATGCCGGCCATGGCCTTGGCCTGGCGTACCCGCGCCGCGGCCATGGCCAGGCTCGGGCTGTCCTGCACGGCCTGGTCGATCCAGCGATCCAGTTGCCGATCACCATAGGCTTGCCACCACTGGCGGGTGGGCCAGTGGGCGTCGCGGGCGGCCTCGCGGATGGCGGCATCGGTCGCCAGTTGGTTGGCCGGCAATACCTGGCCTTGCGGCGCAATGCCGCCTGTGCCAATGCAACCGCTGAGGGTGAATGTCAGAACCCAAACACTGAGAGTCTTCAGCTCTCTGCTGATGCAACGCGGCACTTGCGCAAAATTCCTAGGAGAGAAAATCGGGTACCTGTGGGAGCGGGCTTGCTCGCGAAAGCGATGTGTCTGTCACCGATGATGTTGGATGTCAGTTCGCCTTCGCGAGCAAGCCCGCTCCCACAGGATCAGCGCCGCACAGTTAGGCGATCTGCGCCACAGTGTTAGCAATTCTAGGCATCGCCCTCCCCGGCGATAAGCCAACCTTTCTGCGAATCTTTGTTACCGTTAACGCGATAATCCATTAGTCGGGTCCCGCATCTCTGTAACTTCATGTCACAATTTGCCACCTCCCAAGAGAGCCCTCCATGGACACCTTGCAAAACATGCGCGCGTTCAGCTGTGTGGCCGAAGCCGGCAGTTTCACCGCCGCCGCCGTGCAACTGGATACCACCACAGCCAATGTCTCGCGTGCGGTTTCCAACCTGGAAGCCCACCTGCAAACCCGCCTGCTCAACCGCACCACGCGCCGCATTGCCCTGACCGAGGCGGGTAAACGCTACTTGCTGCGTTGCGAGCAGATCCTGGCTTACGTCGAAGAAGCGGAAGCCGAGGCCAGCGACGCCCATGCGCGACCGGCCGGGCAGTTGAAGGTCCACACCATGACCGGCATCGGCCAGCATTTCGTGATCGACGCCATCGCCCGCTACCGCAAGACGCATCCGGATGTCACCTTCGACCTGACCCTGGCCAACCGGGTGCCGGACATCCTGGACGAGGGCTACGACGTCTCCATCGTGCTCGCCAGCGAACTGCCGGATTCGGGCTTCGTCTCCCAGCGGCTGGGTATCACCTACAGCATCGTCTGTGCGTCGCCCGCCTATGTGAAAGCCAGCGGCTGCCCTCAGAAACCCAGCGACCTGCTCAACCACGCCTGCCTGCGCCTGGTCAGCCCGGTCATCCCGCTGGAAAAATGGGTGTTCGACGGCCCGGAAGGCCAAGAGATGGTCACCATCAACAGCTCACCGTTCCTGGTGAACTCCGCCGATGCGATGAAAACCGCGATCACCAGCGGCATGGGCGTGGGGGTATTGCCGGTGTACGCCGCCATCGAAGGCTTGCGCAACGGCACGCTGGTGCGGGTCATGCCCAACTACCGCTCCCAGGAACTGAACCTCTACGCCATCTACCCGTCGCGCCAATACCTGGACGCGAAGATCAAGACCTGGGTCGAATACCTGCGCGGCTCGTTGCCGGAAATCCTCGCGGCGCACCAGGCTGAACTGACGGCTTACGAATTGAGTGGCAGCCTGGCGGGCGCACGGGTCACGAGCTGAAGTCGTCCCCGTGCCTGAAGAAGGAATTCAGCGCTTGCCCATGGAACGCCGCGTGCCGGGAGGCGCCGCGCCCGGGGTCTTGGTATGGCCATTCTTCGCGCCGTTCTTGTACCACGGCTGTTGCCCGGCGCCCTTGGCCGCTGCCAGCTCACCGGGTTTGAACGGAAATTTGAAAGCAGGGATCGCCGCCTTGACGTCCTCACTGCTGGAAACATCGCTGTCAGGCAAATCGGCCTGTTCGCCGCCGGGGAGATCGTCCGCAGGCGAAGGTGTCGGGGAAGTCATGTAAGGCTCCGGGTCATGCATGCAAGTCGGGCCCGAAGGGCGAGCCGCGAAAGGCGGCAGTATACCTGCCCGATATCACCGCGCGCTGGCCGTTTCATCCGGCATCTGCATTCATCCGACAGCAAGCCGGGACAAAACTGACAAGCCTGTCAGTTAGCCGTCACCTTCCTGACTGGCTCGCAACGCTATATAAGAAAGCTCCAACTCCTGCGTCCCGAACCGGCCCTTCATATCCATGCGCATCCAGAAGAAAACTGTCCTGCTTGTCGTGCTGTTGATCGCCCTGGCGGCCCTCGCCCTCTGGTTTGTGCTCAAGCCCGTCACCGTCAAGCCCGGCGCTCCCGCCGCCGTTCCGGTACGGGCCGTCAGCGTGATGCAAAAGGATGTCCCGCGCTTTGCCAGCGGTATCGGCACGGTGCTGTCGCTGCACAGCGTGGTGATCCGGCCGCAGATCGACGGCATCCTCACCCGCTTGCTGGTCAAGGAAGGGCAACTGGTGAAGAAGGGTGACCTGCTGGCGACCATCGACGACCGCTCGATCCGCGCCAGCCTCGACCAGGCCCGGGCCCAGCTCGGCGAGAGCCAGGCGCAACTGGCGGTGGCCCAGGTCAATCTCAAGCGCTACAAATTGCTGAGCGTCGATGACGGCGTCTCGAAGCAGACCTACGACCAGCAACAGGCGCTGGTCAACCAGCTCAAGGCCACCGCCCAGGGCAACCAGGCGGCCATCGACTCGGCCCAGGTGCAACTGTCCTACACCCAGATCCGCTCTCCAGTGAGCGGTCGCGTCGGCATTCGCAACGTGGACGAAGGCAACTTCCTGCGCACCAGCGACGCCGAAGGCCTGTTCACGGTGACCCAGATCGACCCGATCGCCGTGGAGTTCTCCCTGCCCCAGCAAATGCTGCCCACCTTGCAACGGTTGATCGCCGCCCCCGAGCAGGCCTTGGTCAAGGCCTATATCGGCGCCGATGGCGCCACCGGGGAGCTGCTCGGCGAGGGGCGCCTGAGCCTCATCGACAACCAGATCAACGCCAACACCGGCACCCTGCGGGCCAAGGCCGAATTCAACAACGCCGCGCAACGGCTGTGGCCGGGGCAACTGGTGACGCTGAAGATCCAGACCGCCGTCGACAAGGACGCCCTGGTGGTACCGCCTACCGTGGTCCAACGGGGGCTGGAGCAACACTTCGTATACCGGATCAAGGGCGACAAGGTCGAGAGCGTGCCGGTGGTGATGGTTTACCAGGACAGCGACCTGCACATCATCAAGGGGGTGAACGCTGGCGACCAACTGGTGAGCGACGGCCAGTCACGGCTCAAGCCGGGCAGCCATATCCAGGTGCTCAGTGATCCGCCCGCCCTGGCCAAGACCGCGGAGCCGCAACCATGAAGGGCCGCGGCTCGGTTTCGGCATGGTGCATCGACCATCCCATTGCCACGGTACTGCTGACGTTTGCCTTGGTACTGCTGGGGGTGATCGCGTTTCCCCGCCTGCCCGTCGCGCCGTTGCCGGAGGCGGAATTCCCGACCATCCAGGTCAACGCCCAGTTGCCCGGGGCCAGCCCCGAAACCATGGCGTCGTCGGTGGCGACACCGCTGGAAGTGCAATTCAGTGCCATTCCCGGCATCACCCAGATGACCTCCAGCAGCGCCCTGGGCTCGACCAACCTGATCCTGCAATTCAGCCTCGATAAAAGCATCGACACCGCCGCCCAGGAAGTGCAGGCGGCGATCAACACCGCCGCCGGCAAACTGCCCAACGACATGCCGAACCTGCCGACCTGGCGCAAGGTCAACCCCGCCGACAGCCCGGTGTTGATCCTGAGCATCAGTTCCACGCTGATGCCCGGCACCGAACTGAGCGACTACGTCGAAACCCTGCTCTCCCGGCAGATCAGCCAGATCGACGGCGTAGGGCAAATCTACATCACCGGCCAGCAACGTCCGGCGATCCGGGTCCAGGCCTCGGCCGACCGGCTCGCCGCCATCGGCCTGACCCTGGCGGACATCCGCCTGGCGCTCCAACAGGCCAGCCTGAACCTGGCCAAGGGCGCCTTGTACGGTGAGTCGAGCATTTCCACCCTGTCCACCAACGACCAGTTGTTCAAGCCTGCGGAGTACGGCGAGCTGATCGTGTCCTACAAGGACGGGGCACCGGTCTACCTCAAGGACATCGCCAAGGTGGTCAACGGCTCGGAAAACGCCTACGTCCAGGCTTGGTCCGACAACGAGCCCGGGGTCAACCTGGTGATCTTCCGGCAACCGGGGGCCAATATCGTCGAGACCGTCGACCGCATCCAGGCGGCCCTGCCCACCCTGCAAGCCATGTTGCCCGCCGCGGTGCAGGTCAAAGTGCTGATCGACCGCACCCAGACCATCCGCGCCTCGCTGCACGAAGTGGAAATCACCTTGCTGATCGCGGTGCTGCTGGTGGTGGCGGTGATGGCGTTGTTCCTGCGCCAGCTCTCGGCGACCCTGATTGTCTCGGCCGTGCTGGGGGTGTCGCTGACCGCCAGTTTCGCCCTGATGTACGTGATGGGTTTCAGCCTGAACAACCTGACCCTGGTGGCCATCGTCATCTCGGTGGGGTTCGTGGTGGACGATGCGATTGTGGTGGTGGAGAACATCCACCGGCACCTGGAGGCCGGCGACGGCATGCGCGAAGCGGCGATCAAGGGGGCCGGCGAGATTGGCTTTACCGTGGTCTCCATCAGTTTCTCGCTGATCGCCGCGTTCATTCCGCTGCTGTTCATGGGTGGCGTGGTCGGGCGCCTGTTCAAGGAATTTGCCCTGACCGCCACGTCGACCATCCTGATCTCGGTGGTCGTGTCCCTCACGCTGGCGCCGACCCTGGCCGCGCTGTTCATGCGCGCCCCGGTGCACCCTGCCCACGGCGCGCCAGGGTTCGGCGAACGCTTGCTGGGCGGGTATGAACGCGGTCTGCGTCGGGCCCTGGCCCATCAAAAGCTGATGATCGGTGTGTTCGGCCTGACCCTGGCACTGGCGGTGGTGGGCTACGTGTTCATCCCCAAGGGCTTTTTCCCGGTGCAGGACACCGGCCTGGTGCTGGGCACCAGCGAAGCCGCCGCCGATGTGTCGTTCCCGGACATGGTGGCCAAGCACAAGGCCCTGGCCGACATCGTCGCCGCCGACCCGGCGGTGCAGACCTTCTCCCATTCCGTCGGTGTCTCGGGCAACAACCAGACCATCGCCAACGGCCGTTTCTGGATCGCCCTCAAGCCCCGGGGCGAGCGTGACGTGTCGGCCAGCGGCTTCATCGACCGGATCCGCCCGCAATTGCTGAAAATCCCCGGGGTGGTGCTGTACCTCAGGGCCGGGCAGGACATCAACCTCAGCTCCGGTCCCAGTCGCGCTCAGTATCAATACGTGCTCAAGAGCAACGATGGGCCGAGCCTCAACGCCTGGACGCAAAAACTCACCGACAAGCTGCGCGGCAACCCGGCGTTCCGTGACATCTCCAACGACCTGCAACTGGGCGGCAGCATCACCCACATCAACATCGACCGCAGCGCGGCGGCGCGCTTCGGCCTTACCGCCACCGATGTCGACCAGGCCCTGTACGATGCCTTCGGCCAGCGGCAGATCAATGAATTCCAGACCGAGACCAACCAGTACAACGTGATCCTGGAGCTCGACACCGCGCAACGGGGCAAGGCCGAAAGCCTGGCGTATTTCTACCTGCGCTCGCCCCTGAGTGGGGAAATGGTGCCGCTCTCGGCCCTGGCCCGCTTCGATGCGCCGAGCAACGGCCCACTGTCCATTGCCCACGACGGCATGTTCCCGGCCGCCAACCTGTCGTTCAACCTGGCGCCTGGCGTGGCCCTGGGGGACGCGGTGCGCCTGCTCGACCAGGCGAAGAACGAAATCGGCATGCCGGCCGCCATCACCGGTAATTTCCAGGGCGCGGCCCAGGCCTTCCAAAGCTCGCTGGCGAGCCAGCCGTGGCTGATCCTCGCCGCGCTGGTGGCCGTGTACATCATCCTCGGCGTGCTCTACGAGAGTTTCGTGCACCCGTTGACGATCATCTCCACCCTGCCCTCGGCCGGCCTCGGCGCGCTGATCATGCTCTGGCTGCTGGGCCAGGACTTTTCGATCATGGCGCTGATCGGGCTGGTGCTGCTGATCGGGATCGTCAAGAAGAACGGCATCCTGATGATCGACTTCGCCCTCGATGCCCAGCGCAACAAAGGGCTGGCCCCCCAGGAGGCGATTTTCCAGGCGTGCCTGACACGCTTCCGCCCGATCATGATGACCACCCTGGCGGCCCTGCTCGGTGCCCTGCCGCTGATGCTCGGCTATGGCCCCGGCGCGGAGCTGCGCCAGCCTTTGGGCATCGCGGTGGTGGGCGGCCTGTTGGTGAGCCAGGCGCTGACGCTGTTCACCACACCGGTCATATACTTGTGGCTCGAGCGAGTGTTCCATCGGCCCGCCCATCAGCCAGGGTCGGCGCCGACGGCGGCGCTGGCGAGCACAGACCACTGAGGCGGGGCCATGCGCGTTCTGATCATCGAAGACGAAGAAAAAACCGCGGACTACCTGCACCGCGGCCTGACCGAACAGGGCTACACCGTGGACGTGGCGCCGGACGGCATCGAGGGGCTGCACCTGGCCCTGGAAACCGACTATGCGGTGATCGTGCTCGACGTGATGCTGCCAGGCCTGGACGGCTTCGGCGTACTGCGGGCCCTGCGCGCCCGCAAGCAGACACCGGTGATCATGCTCACCGCCCGGGAACGGGTCGAGGACCGCATCAAGGGCTTGCGCGACGGCGCCGATGACTACCTGGGCAAGCCCTTCTCCTTCCTCGAACTGGTGGCCCGCCTGCAAGCCCTGACCCGTCGCAGCGGCGGCCATGAACCGGTGCAGGTGAGCATCGCCGACCTGTGGATCGACCTGATCAGCCGCAAAGCCACCCGCGCCGGCCAGCGCCTGGACCTGACCGCCAAGGAGTTCTCCCTGCTCAGCGTCCTGGCTCGCCGCCAGGGCGAAATCCTCTCGAAGACCGCCATTGCCGAAATGGTCTGGGACATCAACTTCGACAGTGACGCCAATGTGGTGGAAGTGGCGATCAAACGCTTGCGGGCCAAACTCGACGGCCCCTTCGAACAGAAGTTGCTGCACACCATTCGCGGCATGGGTTATGTGCTGGAGAACCGCAGTGATGAGCGTCCCTGACAGCATCGCCCTGCGCTTGAGCGGCATGTTCACGCTGGTGGCGGCGCTGGTGTTCCTGTTGATCGGAGGCGCCTTGTACCAACAGGTCGCCAAAGGCCTGGGCCTGTTACCCGAAGCCGAGCTCGATGCCCGCTACAGTGTCCTGGAGTCCACTGTCGGTCGCTACGGCACGCCTGAGCACTGGGTGAAGATCAACAACAAGCTGCGATTGCTCGGCGAGGAAGACAAGCGCATCCATTTCTGGATCGTCAGCGACGATCCGCGCTTTGAGTACGGCGATCCCGATGCGCAGATCCGCACCTTTGCCCAAGGCCCGCTGGGCAAGCGCGACCTAATGTTGCCCCACCGGCACTACCCGATGAAAGTGCTGGTGAGCCAATTCCCGGCCAAGGACCAACGTCCTCCGCTGCGCTTCATGATCGGCATCGACACCGAGACCTTCTACCAGACCCAGCATCGCCTGTTGGTGGCGCTGGTGAGCCTGGCGATTGTCGGCGTGTTCCTGGCTTCGTTGCTGGGCTACTGGGTCGCGCGCATCGGTCTCAAGCCGCTGATCAAGCTGTCCGACGAAGCCCGGCGCCTGGCCCCACCCCGCCTGTCCGGGCGCTTGCAACTGTCGCCTTTGCCGCCGGAGCTGAGCCAGTTCGTCAGTTCCTTCAACGCCACCCTGGACCGGGTCGAACAGGCTTACTCGCGGCTGGAATCGTTCAACGCCGACGTCGCCCATGAATTGCGCTCGCCCCTGACCAACTTGATCGGCCAGACCCAGGTGGCGCTGACCCGAGGGCGCTCGGCTGAACATTACTTCGAGGTGTTGCAATCGAATCTCGAAGAGTTGGAGCGGCTGCGCTCGATCATCAACGACATGCTGTTCCTGGCCAGTGCCGACCAGGGCAGCAAGGCCACCAAGTTGACCAGCACCTCCCTGGCCGGCGAAGTGGCGACCACCCTCGATTACCTGGACTTCATCCTGGAAGATGCCCAGGTCCAGGTCCGGGTCAGCGGCGACGCCCAGGCCAACATCGAGATCGCCCACCTGCGGCGGGCATTGATCAACCTGCTGAGCAACGCCGTGCAGCACACCGCGCCCGGGCAAGTGATCGACGTGCGCATCGAAGCCCTTGGCGACCAGATCACCCTCGCCGTCAGCAACCCCGGCGAACCGATTGCCGGCGAGCACCTGCCGCGCCTGTTCGAACGCTTCTATCGCGTCGATGCCTCGCGCAGCAACAGTGGCGCCAACCATGGGCTGGGGCTGGCCATCGTCAGGGCCATCGCACTGATGCATGGTGGCGATGTGTTTGTGCACAGCGACCAGGGTGCCAACACGTTCGGGATCCGCTTGCCCGCCTGACGCCCCTCCCCCCTAAGTTTGTACGAGTCATCAGGTCTTTCCTGGCCAATGAATGCTGGGCGAAAGGCAGCTGTAGCAAAATCGGAAAACCGTCCGAACGCGCCCCGAGCTTTCATCAATTACCGGGATATTGCGCAAACACTGATTGCCCGCTCTCATCGATCCAAGCACAATCAGCAAAAGGCCAGCATCTGGTTCATTGCCGGTTTGCAATCCTTTGGGACGGATCCCAGCCACATGACAATGCAGACATCGGAACCATGAGCGCGCGCAGTGCGACACCCGGCAACACCCCGCCTTCGATACGTTCGGAACGGGTACTCGTACTGGCCAGCTCGCTGGTTGTCATCGCCATCCTGAGCATCGTGACGTTTCTGTTGATCCGCGAACATGCCGCCGCACAACAGGCAGCGACACGTTCGGCGACCAATATCGTGCAACTGATCGACGCCGATGTGCTGCGCAACGTGGAGCTCTACGATCTGTCGCTGCAAGGTTTGGTCGCCGCCGCCAAACGCGACGACCTGAAAGACATTTCGCCAGCGATTCGCCATCTGGCGCTGTTCGACCGCGCCACCGCCGTTCCCTATAAAGGCGACATCCTGCTTCTGGACAAACACGGCGATGTGATCGCCGACTCCGCCTCGGTCGAACCGCGCAAAGGCAATTACGCCGACCGGGAGTATTTCCAGTCTCATGTCCAGGACCCGAGCCTGGGCATGATGATCAGCCGCCCGTTCCGTTCAAGGAGTGCCGCCAAGGATTGGCGCATCAGCTTCAGCTATCGACTGAACGATGACCGAGGTGAGTTCATGGGCGTGGCCGAGGCAGCGATGCGCCTGAACTACTTCAACCAATTATTCAAAAGCCTGAACATCGGACATGGCGGGACGGTTAATCTGGTCAGCAGCAAAGGCATTCTATTGGCCCAAGAGCCGCCCTTGGCTGACGATATGATAGGCAGGGACTTCAGCAACCGACCGAACTTCGTACGAATCCTGCGCGAAGGCAACGGCAGCTTCACCAGCGTATCTGGCCAAGATCAAAAAACGCGCCTTTACACCTTTTCCCAGGTAGGCGACTTACCGCTGATTGTCGTGGTAGCCCTCTCGACCCAGGAGGTCTTTGCTTCCTGGCAACGCACGGCCTTGTTGGTCAGCGGCGCCACCGGCGCGCTGTGCATCGGTTTGCTCTGGCTCACCTGGCTGCTGCGCCGCGAATTGCGCCGCCGCTACAGAGCTGAACGGGAATTGGCCCAACTGGCGTCCGTCGACGCTCTCACGGGCCTGGCCAACCGACGAACACTGGACGAGACGTTGCAACAGGAATGGCTGCGCGCCCAACGTTCGGGCCAACCATTGTCTGTGCTGATGATCGACGCCGATCACTTCAAGGCGTTCAACGATCGCCATGGTCATCAACAGGGTGACGAGGCCCTGCGAACCTTGGCGCAATTGATCGGCCAGCATGTCCGACGCCCCGCCGACCTGGCGGCGCGCTATGGCGGTGAGGAGTTCTCGGTGGTGCTGCCGGAGACCACCACCGCTGGCGCCTTCACCATGGCCCAGAACATTCGCGACGCGGTTGAACAACTGCCACCTGTGTCCGAGGGGGGAACGCCCATGACGGTGAGTATTGGCATCGCTACTTGGACTCAGGGACCGTACAGCGAACTCAAACAACTCTTGTTCGCTGCGGATAAGGCGCTGTACCAGGCCAAGGCCAGCGGGCGCAATCGGGTGGTTTGTGCGATGTGATGCCTTTCCTGTGGCTGTGGGCGATTAATCTGTGTGTATATCCGTTTCTTCGGTAACGGCGGCTTAGGGTTCCGCCCTGACGGCGGAACCCTAAGCAGCCGTCACCGCAGCAATGGATATACACACCAACCAAGCACCCATAAAAAAAGGCCACCCAAAGGCAGCCCTTAAAAAACTAGAGAGGTTTTTTGCTTACACAGCCGCAACAGGGCGCATGTAAGAGATTGGTGCGGTGCTGGCGTCTTCGAACGTCACGACTTCCCAAGCATCTTTCTGCTCAATCAACTTGCGCAGCAGCTGGTTGTTCAGTGCATGGCCGGACTTGAAGCCCTTGAACTCACCAATCAGGCTATTGCCCAGCAGGTAGAGGTCGCCGATTGCATCAAGGATCTTGTGCTTGACGAATTCGTCTTCATAACGAAGACCGTCTTCGTTCAATACACCATCGGAATCGACCACAATCGCGTTTTCAACACTGCCGCCGAGTGCGAGGTTGTGCTTGCGCAGGTACTCGATATCACTCATGAAACCAAAGGTACGGGCGCGGCTGACTTCTTTTACGAACGAAGTGCTGGAAAAATCCACGCTTGCACTCTGGGTGCGGTCACGGAAAACCGGGTGATCGAAATCGATCTCGAAGCTCACCTTGAAACCTTCGAAAGGGACGAAAGTGGCGCGCTTGTCGCCGTCTTCCACTGTCACTTCCCGCAGGATGCGGATGAACTTCTTGGCTGCGTCCTGCTCTTCCAGGCCAGCCGATTGAATCAGGAATACGAAGGGTCCGGCACTGCCATCCATGATCGGGACTTCGGACGCGGAGAGCTCGACGTAGGCGTTATCGATGCCCAGGCCAGCCATGGCCGAGAGCAAATGCTCCACCGTATCCACTTTGGTGTCACCGTTGACCAGTGTGGTCGACATAGTGGTTTCACCAACGTTTTCCGCGCGAGCAGGAATCTGCACCACAGGGTCGAGGTCGGCACGACAAAACACAATGCCGGTATCGATAGGCGCGGGCTTGAGGGTCAGGTAGACCTTCTCACCGGAGTGCAAGCCGACACCTGTGGCACGGATAATATTCTTCAGGGTGCGTTGTTTAATCATGGCATGGGCCGCTTCAGCGCAAATTGCGAACTGGTATCAACAAAGGCTGGCGATGATAGCAGACCAGACCTTTGCTGAACACCAATCACCCGTATCCCCCTGATACATTTCATCAATCGGCCTGACGACGCAGGAAAGCCGGGATGTCCAGGTAATCCAGATCGTCTTGCGGATTCATCTTCGCGGCAGTCGCAGTACCGGCCTGGGCCTGGTTGCGCATGACGGTCGGACGGTCCAGGTCACGGTAGTTCACCGCAGGCGCTTCCTGACGCGAAGCCGCTTGTTGTTGCGGTTGCGAAGCCATGGAGGTGTGAACGGTGTTGTCGATGACCTTCACAGGTTTCTCGATTTTCGCGCCCAGACCCGTGGCAACCACGGTAACGTGCAACTCGTCGCGCATGTCCGGATCGATAACGGTACCGACCTTGACCATCGCGTGCTCGGAAGCGAAGGCTTCGATGATGCTACCCACGTCGGAATACTCACCCAGGGACAGGTCAGGACCGGCGGTGATGTTCACCAGGATGCCACGTGCACCTTGCAGGTTCACGTCTTCGAGCAACGGGTTGCGGATGGCCGCTTCGGTGGCCTCGCGTGCACGGTTCGGACCGCTGGCGCAGCCAGTGCCCATCATCGCCATGCCCATTTCGCTCATGACAGTCCGTACGTCGGCAAAGTCGACGTTGATCATGCCCGGACGCTTGATGATGTCGGAGATACCGCGAACGGCACCGGCCAGTACGTCGTCAGCCTTGGCGAAAGCCGACAGCAGGCTTGCGTCTTTACCCAGGATGGTCAGCAGCTTCTCGTTGGGAATGGTGATCAACGAGTCGACGCTTTCAGACAGCAGACGGATACCTTCGTCGGCGATCTGCATGCGCTTGCGACCTTCGAAAGGGAACGGACGAGTCACCACCGCAACGGTGAGAATCCCCATTTCCTTGGCCACTTCGGCAATGATTGGCGCCGCACCGGTACCGGTACCGCCGCCCATGCCCGTGGTGATGAACACCATGTTGGTGCCTTGCAGGACTTCAGCAATGCGCTCACGGTCTTCGAGAGCGGCCTGACGACCGACCTCAGGGTTGGCGCCGGCGCCCAGGCCTTTGGTTACGCCTGTGCCCAATTGCAGGATGGTCCGCGCGCCGATGGATTTCAGCGCCTGGGCATCAGTGTTGGCGCAGATGAATTCAACGCCTTCAATGTTGCTCTTGACCATGTGGTTGACAGCGTTGCCGCCGCCACCGCCGACACCGATTACTTTGATAACCGGGCTAGCGGGGATGTTGTCTACGAGTTCGAACATTTTCCCTCTCCTTTCATTCTCTAGTTTTTTTCGCCTACTGCGTTTGCTGCGTCTTCCAGCGCCAAGCCTGAAACCTGCCGCGTGAAGCTTTGAAACTGTTTAAAAGTTGCCTTTGACCCACGCCTGGAGCCGCTCGAACAGCGGTGCCTTCGGCTCGTCGCTGCTGTAGCTGTCGCGGCTGCCGATCCCCGAAAACGAGATCCCGTCGGACTGTTTCTGCAGGCCGTACATCAACAGGCCCACGCCGGTGGAATAGATCGGGTTGCGGACCACGTCATCCAGGCCCTTGACGCCATGAGGCACGCCCAGGCGCACCGGCATGTGGAAAATCTCTTCGGCCAGCTCGACCGCGCCTTCCATCTTCGATGTACCGCCGGTCAGCACGATGCCGGCCGGGATCAGGTCTTCGTAGCCACTGCGACGCAGCTCGGCCTGGATCAGCGTGAACAGTTCGTCGTAGCGCGGCTCGACCACCTCGGCCAGGGCCTGGCGCGACAGTTCGCGCGGTGGACGGTCGCCGACGCTTGGCACCTTGATGGTTTCGCCGGCACCGGCCAGCTTCGCCAGGGCGCAGGCGTAACGGATCTTGATTTCCTCGGCGTACTGGGTCGGGGTGCGCAACGCCATGGCGATGTCGTTGGTTACCTGGTCGCCCGCAATCGGGATCACCGCCGTGTGGCGGATTGCGCCTTCGGTGAAGATCGCGATGTCGGTGGTGCCGCCGCCGATATCCACCAGGCATACGCCCAGTTCTTTCTCGTCGTCGGTCAGCACCGAGTAGGCCGAGGCCAGTTGCTCGAGGATGATGTCGTCGATTTCCAGACCGCAGCGGCGCACGCACTTCTCGATGTTCTGCGCGGCGTTCACCGCACAGGTCACCACGTGGACCTTGGCTTCCAGGCGCACGCCGGACATGCCCAGGGGTTCACGCACGCCTTCCTGGTTATCGATCACGTAATCCTGCGGCAAGGTGTGCAGCACACGCTGGTCGGCCGGGATCGCCACGGCCTGGGCCGCGTCGAGGACGCGCTCAAGGTCGGCGGAGCTGACTTCGCGATCACGAATCGCCACGATGCCGTGGGAGTTCAGGCTCCGGATGTGATTGCCCGCCACGCCGACGAACGCCGAGTGGATCCGGCAACCGGCCATCAGCTGCGCCTCTTCGATGGCGCGCTGGATCGATTGCACGGTGGACTCGATGTTCACCACCACGCCTTTTTTCAAGCCGCGGGACGGGTGTGTACCGATCCCGACGATGACCAGCGTGCCGTCGTCCGCGACTTCGCCTACCAGCGCCACCACCTTGGAAGTGCCGATATCGAGACCGACGATCATTTTCCCGCTTTGCACGTTTGCCATGGGTCCTGCCTCTTCTTAATTCTTCGCGACGGCGGGTTCGGCCGTCGTCGGCGCTACAGGTTCCCGCCAGCCAACAGCCAGGCCGTTGGCGTAGCGCAGATCGATGCGCGCAATGTTCGTAATCTGTTCTTTGAGCGTCTTGTCATAGATGGCGATGAAGCGGCGCATCTTTTCCACCAGGTTGCCGCGCCCGAGCAACAGCTCGATGCCCGGCCCCGAGCTGCCCGCGCCAGTGGTCAGGAACCAACTGCCGCGCTCACGCAATTCCAGGCGCGCGATGGAGAAGCCCAGCGGCCGCAACATCTGGCTCAACACCTGGTATTGCTGCATCACTTGCTGCTGGGCCCGCTGTGGACCGAACAGCTGTGGCAAATGTTCATAGTTGGCCAGTTCTCGCGGCGTAAACGCCTGGCCCTGGTTGTTCAACAGCGACTCATCGCCCCAACGGGCCACCGGCAGTTGTTCTTCCAGGCGAATCGACACCTGGTCGGGCCACACCCGCCGGACTTCGGCGTGAGCGATCCAGGGCATCTGCTCCAGCTCCGTGCGCATGCCTGCCAGGTCGATGGTGAAGAAGCTCGACGCGACGAACGGGGCGATCCGTTGCTGCACCGCCTGCTGGCTGATGTAGCTCAGGTCGCCCTGGACGTTGATCCGGGCGATCGGCCGGTCGGCATAAGGCAGCAACCGTTGCGCGCCTTCATAGGTACCGAACCCCAGCGCCACCAGCAGCACCGGCCAGAACAGGCTCTTGAGAAAACCAAAATTGGCTTTCGGCAAGCGCGCCGACATCGGCTCTTTGGCCACCATTCGGCTGGCACCCCGCGGCACCGGCTTGCGACCGGGTGCGGATGGCTGATGACGAAGCGATGCGCCTTGCATGGCTTAACCTCTTGGCTCTTGATGGCCGACACTGGCGGCCAGGATCGACAGCACCAGTTGCTGGAAATCCAGACCGGCGGCACGGGCCGCCATGGGCACCAGGCTGTGATCGGTCATGCCAGGGGCGGTATTGACTTCCAGGAACCAGAACTGCCCATCGGCGTCCTGCATCACGTCTGCCCGGCCCCAACCGGCGATACCCAGCGCCTCACAGGCCTTGGCCGTGAGGTCCATCAGTTCTTTTTCCTTGGCAGCGTCCAGCCCGCAGGGAATGCGGTACTGGGTATCGTTGGCGATGTACTTGGCGTCGTAGTCGTAGAACGTGTGGGGAGTGCCCAGCGCAATCGGGGGCAACACCTGGTCACGCAGGGTGGCGATGGTGAACTCGGGACCGGTGATCCATTGCTCGACCAACACTTGCGAATCGTAGGAACTGGCGTCTTTCCATGCCGCGGTCAACTCAGGCAGCGAAGTCACTTTCGCCATGCCGATACTTGAACCTTCATGGGCCGGTTTGACGATCAAAGGGAAGCCCAGTTCCGTGGCCGCCGAAATACAATCGGCCTCGGACGCCAGCACGGCGTGACGCGGCGTCGGAATCCCGAGGCTGTGCCAGACCTGCTTGGTGCGCAGTTTGTCCATCGCCAGGGCGGACGCCAGGATGCCGCTGCCGGTGTAGGGAATGCCCAGGCATTCGAGCAGGCCTTGCATGCTGCCGTCTTCACCGCCACGGCCGTGGAGGATGATGAACGCGCGGTCGATCTTTTCGCTCAGCAGGCGCTGCAGGAAGTCATCGCCCACGTCGATGCCGAAGGCGTCGACGCCAGCGCTTTGCAAGGCTTGCAGCACGGCATTGCCGGACTTGAGGGACACCTCGCGCTCGGCGCTCTTGCCGCCGAACAGCACGGCCACGCGGCCGAAGGCTTTCGGCTCGAGGGTCGAGACCAGGTTGGCGTAGGCAGCAGTCATTTCAGTTTCCCCTCGCTGGAAGCCACGATTGCCCCGGCGAATAACGGACTTTTCAACAATTTCGGGGCCAGGCCACCGATGTCACCGGCGCCCTGGCACAGCAGGATGTCGCCGGCGCGCAGCAACGGCTTGACCAGTGGCGCAAGGTCCACGCCGCGTTCGATGTAGATCGGGTCCAACTGGCCGCGTTGACGAATGCTGTGGCACAGCTGGCGGCTGTCGGCCCCCGGGATCGGTTCTTCACCGGCCGGGTAGACTTCCATCAACAGCAGCACGTTGGCGTCGGCCAGCACTTGGACGAAATCGTCATACAGGTCGCGGGTGCGGCTATAGCGGTGCGGCTGGTAGACCATCACCAGGCGCCGCTCCGGCCAGCCACCGCGCACGGCCTTGATCACCGCCGCGACTTCGGTCGGGTGGTGGCCGTAGTCGTCCACCAGCATCACGTTGCCGCCGTCCACCGGCAGTTCGCCGTAGACCTGGAAGCGTCGGCCCACGCCCTGGAACCCGGACAGGCCCTGGACGATGGCTTCATCGCTGACGCCTTCGTCGGTGGCGATGCAGATGGTGGCCAAGGCATTGAGCACGTTGTGGTTGCCGGGCATGTTCACCGACACGTCCAACGGCTCGCGATCAGGGCGCAACACGGTGAAGAACGTCTGCATGCCCTGCTGGCGCACGTTGATGGCGCGCACGTCGGCGTCTTCGCCAAAACCGTAGGTCACCGTCGGACGCTTGATCAGCGGCAGGATTTCACGCACCACCGGGTCGTCCAGGCACACCACCGCCAGACCGTAGAACGGCAGGTTGTGGAGGAACTCGACGAAGGTTTTCTTCAGTTTGTTGAAGTCGCCGTCGTAGGTCGCCATGTGGTCGGCGTCGATGTTGGTCACCACGGCCACCAGCGGTTGCAGGTGCAGGAAGCTCGCATCGCTCTCGTCGGCTTCGGCGATCAGGTAACGGCTGGTACCCAGCTGGGCATTGGTGCCCGCGGCATTCAGACGACCGCCAATCACGAACGTCGGGTCCAGGCCACCGGCGGCGAACACCGAGGCGATCAGGCTGGTGGTGGTGGTCTTGCCGTGGGTACCGGCAACGGCGATGCCGTGGCGATAGCGCATCAGCTCGGCCAGCATCTCGGCCCGTGGCACCACGGGAATACGGCGCTCCAGGGCGGTGGCGACTTCCGGGTTGGAGGTGTTCACGGCGCTGGAAACCACCAGCACGTCAGCATCGGCGGCATTCTCGGCACGGTGGCCGATAAAGATCTGCGCACCGAAGGACTCCAGGCGCTCGGTGACCGGGGAAGCCTTCAGGTCGGAACCCGAGACCTGGTAACCCAGGTTCAGCAACACCTCGGCGATCCCGCACATGCCCACGCCGCCGATACCGACGAAGTGGATACGGCGGATACGGCGCATTTCCGGTTGCGGCATGGCTTTGCGATTCTCAACCATGGGCCACCTCCAGGCAGGTATCGACCACTTGGGCCGTGGCATCGGGTTTGGCCAGGCGGCGGGCGGCACGGGCCATGTCTTCAAGTCGTTGCGGCTGCATCAAAACCTCTGTCAGGCGGGCGGCAAGATCCGCGGCGCCAGTCGTTCTTTGCGGCATCAGGAAGGCAGCGCCTTCACGGGCCAAATAATCGGCGTTACGGGTCTGGTGATCGTCGATGGCGTGGGGCAAAGGCACCAGCATCGAGGGCAGACCGGCGGCAGCCAGTTCACTGATGGTCAGCGCGCCTGCGCGGCAGACCACCAGGTCGGCCCAGCCATAGGCTTGGGCCATGTCTTTGATGAAAGGCTGCACTTGCGCCTCGACGCCGGCGGCGCGGTAGCGCTCGGCGGTCACTTCATCGTGGTGCTTGCCGGCCTGGTGAAACACGTCCGGACGCAGTTCGGCGGCGACCTGCGACAGGGCTTCGGGCAGCAATTTGTTCAACGGTTCTGCCCCCAGGCTTCCGCCCAGGACCAGCAAACGCGCCTTGCGTCCGGCCAGGGCCGGGCGCGGTGTTTCGAGGAACAGCTCGGTACGCACCGGGTTACCGGTGGTGCGGCGGCTGCCCGACAGGGTAAAGGTGTCGGGAAAGGCTTCACAGACCCGGGCGGCCAACGGCACCAGTAACCGATTGGCGGTACCGGCCACGGCGTTCTGCTCGTGGACGATCACCGGCACACCGGCCAGTTTTGCCGCGACACCGCCAGGGCCGGTCACATAACCACCGAACCCGACCACACACACCGGGCGCAACCGACGGATGATCGCCCGCGCCTGCCAGATCGACTTGAGCAGCATCAGCGGCGCCTTGAGCAACGACAACTTGCCCTTGCCCCGCAGGCCGCTGGCATCGATCCGGTGCAGTTCGAGGCCGGCGCCAGGCACCAGTTCGTTCTCGATGCCCCGCGGCGTACCCAGCCAGTGCACGGTGTAGCCGCGCGCCTGGAACTCCCGGGCACAGGCCAGCGCCGGGAACACGTGCCCGCCGGTACCGCCCGCCATGATCAGCACGTTAGCGCCCATGAGTCGGCTCCTCGGCGAAGTCGCTCTCCTGGAATTCCATCTCTTCGCTGCCCAGGTGGGTTCGACTCTCCCATTCGATGCGCAGCAACAGGCCAAGACAGGCGCAGCAGATCACCAGGGAACTGCCGCCATAACTGAGGAACGGCAGCGTCAGGCCCTTGGTCGGCAACAGGCCGACGTTCACGCCGATGTTGATCAGGAACTGGCCGATCCACAGGAACGACAAGCCATACGCCACGTAGGCGGCGAAAAACTGCTTGGCCTTTTCGGCCCACAAGCCGATGTACATGCCGCGCACACAGACGAACACGAACAGCGCAACGGTGCACAGGGAACCCACTACTCCCAGCTCTTCGGCCAATACCGAGAACACGAAGTCGGTGTGGGCTTCCGGCAGGTAGAACTGCTTCTGCACGCTGTTGCCCAGGCCCACGCCCAGCCATTCGCCGCGCCCGAAGGCAATCAGGGCCTGGGTCAATTGATAGCCGGAACCGAACTGGTCGGCCCACGGGTCGGTAAAGGTGATCAGGCGCGCCATCCGATACGGTTGCGCCTGCACCAGCACCGTCACCGCCGCCACCGCCAGCACGACCATCAAGGTGAAACGGAACAGCCCGACGCCGCCCAGGAACAACATCGCCGCCGCCGCGCCCATCATCACCACCGTGGCGCCGAAGTCCGGCTCCATCAGCAGCAGGCCCGCCATCGGCAGCAACACGATGAACGGCTTGAAGAAGCCCATCCAGCTCTCGCGCACTTCCTTCTGGCGACGCACCAGGTAACCGGCGAGGTAGATCACCACGAAGACCTTGGCGATCTCCGAAGGCTGGACGTTGAAGAAACTGAAGCCGATCCAGCGCATGGAACCGTTGACCTCGCGGCCAATGCCCGGCAACAGCACCATCACCAACAGGCCGAAGGCACCGAGCAGCATCAACCAGCCCAGGCGTTGCCAGGTGGCGATCGGCACCATCATGGTGACAATGCACGCGCCCAGGCCGATCACCAGGTAAATCAAGTGGCGGATCATGTGGTAAAGGGTGTTGCCCGACTGCACGGCGGCCACTTCCGACGACGCGGAGGTGATCATCACCAGGCCCAGGCCCAGCAAGGCCAGGCAACCGGCGAGCATCGGGAAATCCAGGTCGATGCCACGGCCGGTGATCAACGGCGACGGGTACGGCTTGATGATGTTCATCAGGCTCATGCCAAGTCCTCCGCGGCCCGTGCGAACAACTGCCCGCGCTCTTCATAGTTCTTGAACATGTCGAAACTGGCGCAGGCCGGTGACAACAGCACCGCATCGCCCGGGTGCGCGAGGGCGCGGCATTGCTGCACCGCCTCGTCCAGCGAACCGACGCGAACCAGCGGCACGGCATCGCCGAGGGCCTGGGCGATCAATTCGCGATCGCGGCCCATCAGCACCACGGCACGGCAGTTGGCCGCCACCGGGTCGCGCAGGTCCTTGAAGTCGGCACCCTTGCCGTCGCCGCCAGCGATCAGCACGAGCTTGCCTTCGATGTCCGCCCCCAGGCCTTCGATGGCCGCCAGCGCGGCACCGACGTTGGTGGCCTTGGAGTCGTTGTACCAGGCCACGCCATCGAGGTCGCGCACCCACTGGCAGCGGTGCTCAAGGCCGGCGAAGGTGCGCAGGGCCGCAAGCATGGCGTCGAATGGCAGGCCAACCGCGTGCCCCAGGGCCAACGCGGCCAGGGCATTGGCCTGGTTGTGGGCGCCACGAATCTTCAGTTCGCGCACCGGCATCAGGTTCTGGAATTCGAAGGCCAGGTATTTCTCGCCATTCTCTTCGCGCAAGCCGAAGCCTTTGAAGTCCGGAACGCCCAAGCCGAAGGACCAGCACGGCATGCCCTCGCCCAGCAACGGACGGGTCAGGGCGTCCTGACGGTTGAACACCACTTGCCGGGCACCCCGGAAGATCCGGTGCTTGGCCAGGTGATAAGCCGGCAGGCCGCTGTAGCGGTCCATGTGGTCTTCGCTGATGTTGAGCACGGTGGCCACTTCGGCGCCCAGGTGGTCGGTGGTTTCCAGCTGGAAGCTCGACAACTCCATCACGTACAGCTCGACGTCGTCGCTGAGCAGGTCCAGCGCCGGGGTACCGAGGTTGCCCCCCACGGCGACGCGCTTGCCGGCCGCCGCGGCCATCTCGCCCACCAAGGTGGTGACGGTGCTCTTGGCGTTC
Source organism: Pseudomonas sp. FSO-7 (assembly GCF_059579345.1). NCBI lineage: Bacteria > Pseudomonadati > Pseudomonadota > Gammaproteobacteria > Pseudomonadales > Pseudomonadaceae > Pseudomonas > Pseudomonas sp. FSO-7. Next base: position 5,417,260 of record NZ_CM184193.1, read on the forward strand.
GAACCGCTGATGGCAATGATCGGCGCCTTGGCGTTACGCGCGAACAGCTCGATGTCGCCGGACAATTTCACGCCACGGGCAGCGGCAGCCTGCAGGGCCGGAGTCGCCAGGGCCAGGCCGGGGCTCACGTAGAGCTCATCGGCGCGGCACAGGAACTCGACGTCCAGCTCGCCACAACGCACGTCCACCTGGGGATAGTCACGGCGCAGCGTGGCCAGCTCAGGTGGATTTTCCCGCGTATCAGCCACGGCAAACGACACGCCCCGGTTCGCCAGGAAGCGAACCAGGGACATGCCGCTCTTGCCGAGGCCGACAACGATGCGGAAGTGGTCAGAAGCGATCAGGGACACTCGTTCTACCTCAGCTTCAGGGTGGCAAGGCCGATCAGCACCAGAATCACGGTGATGATCCAGAAACGGACGATCACACGCGGCTCGGGCCAGCCCTTGAGTTCAAAGTGGTGGTGGATCGGCGCCATGCGGAATACGCGGCGGCCGGTCAATTTAAAGGAAGCAACCTGAATGACGACTGACAGGGTCTCCATCACGAACACACCGCCCATGATGAACAGGACGATTTCCTGGCGAACGATGACGGCGATGGTGCCCAGGGCCGCGCCCAGCGCCAACGCGCCAACGTCGCCCATGAAGACTTGCGCCGGGTAGGTGTTGAACCACAGGAAACCCAGGCCGGCACCGATCAGCGCACCGCAGAACACGATCAGCTCGCCCGCCCCCGGCACATAAGGGATCAGCAGGTATTCGGCGAATTTCACGTTACCCGACAGGTAGCAGAAGATCCCCAGCGCGCCGCCGACCATGACCGTCGGCATGATCGCCAGGCCGTCGAGGCCGTCGGTGAGGTTGACCGCGTTGCTCGAACCGACGATCACCAGATAGGTCAGCACGATGAAACCTGCGCCCAGCGGGATGCTGTAGTCCTTGAGCATCGGCAGGATCAGGGTGGTCTCCACTGGCGAGGCGGCGGTCATATAAAGGAAGATCGCCGCGCCGAGGCCGAACACCGACTGCCAGAAATACTTCCAGCGGCTTGGCAGCCCGCGGGAGTTTTTCTCGATGACCTTGCGGTAGTCGTCGACCCAGCCGATAGCGCCGAAGAACAAGGTCACCAGCAACACGACCCAGACGTAACGGTTCGCCAGGTCGGCCCAGAGCAAGGTGCTGATGCCGATGGACGACAGGATCAGCGCGCCGCCCATGGTTGGCGTACCGGATTTGGACAGGTGCGATTGCGGACCGTCGTTACGGACCGACTGGCCGATCTGCAGGTTCTGCAGGGTGCGGATCATCCACGGGCCCAGGAACAGCGACAATGACAACGCGGTCAGCACACCCAGGATCCCGCGCAGGGTCAGGTACTGGAAGACCGCGAAGCCTTTGTGGAACTGTTGCAGGTACTCCGCTAGCAGCAGCAGCATTAATGTTTCTCCGTGGTGGTGCCGCACAGCGCGGCGACGATGTTTTCCATCGCTGCGCTGCGTGAACCCTTGATCAATAAGGTGGTGTTCGGGTCCTGCTCGGCGCCCAGGGCCTGGATCAGTTCGGCTTGAGTGGTGAAATGCCGCGCGTGTTCGCCAAACGCGGCGACCGCATGGGCCATCATCGGGCCGACCGCATACAGCGCATCGACCTTGCCGCGTGCATAGGCACCGACGTCGTGATGCCCCTGTTGCGCCCATTCGCCCAATTCACCGATATCCCCCAGCACCAGCACGGTACGGCCGGAGAAACCGGCGAGGATGTCCACGGCCGCGCACATGGACGACGGGTTGGCGTTGTAGGTGTCGTCGATCACGCGCATGCCGTTGTTGGCCAGTTGCGCGACGGAGCGCCCCTTGACCGGCTGCACGGCGTTCAATCCGGCGACGATGCCCGGCAGCGACACGCCCAGGGCATGGGCGGCAGCCGCCGCGGCCAGGGCGTTGGCAACGTTATGGGTGCCCAGCAGGTTCAACTGGACCCGCTCGGCGCCATCCGGGCCATGCAGGTTGAAGGCCGGGCAGCCGCGGGCATCCCGGTCCAGGTCGCTGGCGTAGAAATTCGCGGCGAGGTTGCTCAAGGCAAACGTCAGCACCTTGCGCTCGCCCGCCCGGGTCTTCCAGATTTCGAAAGCTTTGTCATCGAGATTCAGCACGGCGACGCCATTGGCATCCAGCCCTTCGATGATCTCGCCCTTGGCCTCGACGATTTTATCCGGGCCGCCGAACTCGCCGACGTGGGCGGTCCCGGCGTTGTTGAGCACCGCCACATGAGGCTTGGTCATGGCCACGGTGTAGGCAATCTCGCCGAGCCGCGAAGCCCCCAGTTCGATGACGGCGGCGCTGTGTTCCGGCGCCAGTTCCAGCAAGGTCAGCGGCACGCCGAGGTCGTTGTTCAGGTTGCCACGGGTCGCCAGCACCAGACCGCGGGTGCGCAGGATGCTGGCAAGCATTTCCTTGACCGTGGTCTTGCCGCTGGAGCCGGTGATGGCCGCGACCGGGTTGCCATACGCCGCACGGTTCAGCGCACCGAGCTGGCCCAGGGCCTGGCGAGTGTCGTTGACGAGTAATTGCGGCAACGTACTGTTGCTCACTTCCCGCTCGACCAGGGCCGCGACCGCACCTTTGCCCGCGACCTCGTTCAAGTAATCATGGCCATCGAAACGCGGCCCGGCCAGGGCGACGAACAATTGCCCCGGCGCAATCGCCCGGCTGTCGATGCTGACACCGTCGAAGCTGGCGTCCGCGCCAATGAGGCGCGCATTCAGGGCGTTGGTCAGTTCGCTGAGTTTCAGGGCCTTAAGCATGGGCCACCTCCCACGCGGTCAGGGCGTGATCGGCTTCCACCAGATCGGAGAAAGCCTGGCGTTCGCCGTTGATTTCCTGATAGTCCTCGTGGCCCTTGCCGGCCAGGACGATGACATCGTCCGCCGAGGCGCTGGCGATCAGCTGGGCGATGGCCTGGCCGCGACCGGCGACGAAGGTGACGTTATCCACAGCGGTAAAACCGGCGCGGATGTCGTCGAAAATCCGCTGCGGATCTTCACTGCGCGGGTTGTCGTCGGTGACCAGCACACCGTCAGCCAGCCGCTCCACAACTTCGGCCATCAGCGGGCGCTTGCCGCGATCACGATCGCCACCGCAGCCGAACAGGCACAGCAACTTGCCCTTGGCGTGAGGACGCAGGGCCGTGAGGACTTTTTCCAACGCGTCGGGGGTATGGGCGTAATCGACCACCACCAACGGTTGAGCCCCACCGCCCAGGCGCTGCATGCGCCCGGCTGGCCCTTCCAGTTTTGGCAACACCTTGAGAATTTCGTCCAGCGCGTAGTCCAGGCCGAGCAAGGCGCCGATGGCCGCCAATACGTTGCTCAGGTTGAAGCGACCCAGCAAGGTGCTGCGCAGATGGTGCTCGCCCTGGGGCGTGACCAGCGTGGCACGCACACCTTCGTCGTCGAACTGCGCCTGACGTATATAAAGGTAGGCACTGGTATCTTCCAGGCTATAGGTGATCAACCGGGATTCGCGCTTGTCGGCGGCCAGTTGCCGACCGAATTCGTCATCGAGGTTGATGACCCGGCACTTCAAATCATTCCAGGCAAACAGCTTGGCCTTGGCTTCGCCGTAGGCCTGCATGGTGCCGTGGTAATCCAGGTGGTCCCGGGACAGGTTGGTCAATACCGCTACATCGAATGCCAGCGCCGTCACACGCCCCTGGTCCAGGCCATGGGACGAGACTTCCATCGCAACGGCCTTGGCACCGGCCTTCTTCAGGTCCGCCAGGGTCGCTTGCACGGCAATCGGGTTCGGCGTGGTGTGCAGGCCGCTTTCCAGCGCGCCATGAAAACCGTTGCCCAAGGTACCGATAATGCCGCAATGCTGGCCGAGCAGGTCCAATGCCTGGGCCACCAGTTGGGTCACGCTGGTCTTGCCGTTTGTCCCCGTCACGCCCACCAGGTTCAGGTGACGGCTCGGGTCGCCATAAAAACGCCCGGCGATGTCCGACAGCTGCGCCGCCAGGCCCTTGACCGGGATCAATGGCACATCAGTGATTGGCAGCACCGTGGCGCCTTGCACTTCATAAGCCACGGCAGCCGCGCCACGCTTCAGGGCGTCGGCGATATGGTCGCGACCATCGACACGGGCGCCCGGCACCGCCAGGAACAAGTCCCCGGCACGTACATTGCGGCTGTCCAGGGCCAATTCACGAATCAGCAGATCGTGACCGGCGTGGGCGAAAATCTTGTTCAGGCTCAGGGACATCAGCCACGCCCTCCTTCGGCTTTCAAGGGAACGACCGGTGCGCTATTGGCCTGCTGGGTCGGCGGCAGGTTATCCGGAGTAATGTTCATCAGGCGCAGGGTGCCGGACATCACTTTGCTGAATACCGGTGCCGAGACCAGGCCACCGAAGTAGCCCGCCTTGCTCGGTTCGTCGATGACCACGACGATGGCGTAGCGCGGGTCGCTCATCGGGCCGAAACCGGCAAACAGCGAACGGTAGGAATTCTCGGCATAGCCTTTGGTGCCCACGGAGGTTTTACGGGCCGTACCCGATTTGCCTGCCACGTGGTAGGCCGGCACCTGGGCGCGATAGACGCCGCGCGGCGCCTCGATCACCTGTTGCAGCATGCCCTGCATGGTCTTGGCGACGTTTTCCGGGATCACCTGGGTGGCCTGCGGCGCCTTGTCGGTCTTGATCAGGGTCAGCGGCGCCATGCGCCCATTGTTCGCCAGTGCGGAAAACGCGTGGACCAGCTGGATCGCAGTCACGGAAACACCGTAGCCGTAGGACAACGTGGCGGTTTCAGCCTTGCGCCAGTCACGATAGTTCGGCAGGTTGCCGACACGCTCCCCCGGGAAGCCCAGACCGGTGTCCTGGCCGAGGCCGATTTTCTGGGCCAGGCGATAGATCGTTTCGCCGCCGATATCGAAGGCGATCTTGCTCATGCCGACGTTACTGGAGTTGATCAGGATGCCGGTCAGGTCGAGCACCGGGCCTTCGGTCTTGGACACGTCGCGGATGGTGTACTTGCCGATCTGCAGGGTACCCGGGTACACCTCGACGGTGTCGCTCGGCTTCCAGCGCCCGGTTTCCAGGGCGGCGGCCATGGACACGGCCTTCATGGTCGAACCCGGCTCGAACACGTCGATCATCGCACGGTTGCGCATCATCGCCGGTTGCAGGTTGCGACGGTTGTTCGGGTTGTAGGTCGGCTGGTTGACCATCGCCAGGATCTCGCCGGTCTTCACGTCCATGATCACCAGGCTGCCGGCCTTGGCACCGTTCTCGACGATGGCATTGCGCAGCTCGCGGTTAGCCAGGTATTGCAGGCGCAGGTCAATGGACAACGCCAAGGGCTTGCCGGCCTTGGCGTTTTTGGTGACTTGGACATCCTTGATCAGCCGGCCGCGCCGGTCCTTGATGACCTGGCGCTTGCCGGCGACCCCGGCGAGCCATTCGTCATAGGCCAGTTCGACACCCTCCCGCCCTCGATCATCGATGTCGGTGAACCCGACCATATGGGCGGTGACTTCACCGGCCGGGTAGAAACGCCGGAACTCTTCGATGCCGTAGACACCGGGTACTTTCAAGTCGAGCACGCTCTGGCCCTGCTCGGGCGTCAACCCGCGCACCAGATAAATGAATTCTTTGTTGGCCTGGGCTTCGAGGCGCTCGGCCAGCGCCTTGGGATCCTGCCCGAGGGCGGCGGCGAGTGCCGGCCACTTTTCCTTGGCCTGCTGCATTTCCTTGGCATTGGCCCACAGGGTGGTCACCGGGGTACTCACGGCCAGGGGTTCACCATTGCGGTCGGTGATCAGGCCACGGTGAGCCGGGATCGGAATATGCCGCACACTGCGGGCATCGCCCTGCCCCTTGAGGAAGTCACGGTCGACGACCTGCAGGTCGATGATGCGCCACGAAATCGCCGCCACCATGATCCCGAGCAAGCCCAGGACCAGACGAAACCGCCACGGAAACAGCGCCCCTTCGAGTTTCATCATGGCGCCACCATCTGCACTTCGGCGGCACCGGGAATGCGCATTTTCAACTGTTCGGTGGCCAAGACTTCGATGCGGCTATGGGCCGTCCAGGTGCTCTGCTCCAGGATCAACCGGCCCCACTCGGCCTGCGCCTTGTCGCGCACGCTGAGTTCATTATAAAGGGTATTGAGCAACTGCCGGTTCCAGTGCGCGCTATAGGACACGGCGATGGCCGACACGAGCACGCCGATAAACAGCAGCAGCATGAAAAAGCTGCCGCCGGGCAGGGGCTTGGCGAAGAGCTTGCTCACCGCAACTTCTCCGCGACGCGCATGACGGCGCTACGGGCGCGTGGGTTGGCTTTGAGTTCGGCTTCGGAAGCGAACTGCGCTTTGCCATGGATCTTGATTTTCGGCACGAAGGCTTCGAAACGCACCGGCAGGTTGCGCGGCAGGTTATCGGCTTCACCCTTGGTGAGCTTGCGCATGAACAGCTTGACGATGCGGTCTTCCAGGGAATGGAAGCTGATCACCACCAGGCGACCGCCGATCTCCAGCGCTTCAAGCGCCGCTTCGAGACCCACTTCCAGATCGCCCAGTTCGTTATTGACGTGGATACGCAAGCCCTGGAATGCCCGGGTCGCCGGGTTCTTGCCCTTTTCCCAGGCCGGATTGGCCACTTTCAGCACCTCGGCCAAGTCGCCGGTGCGCTCGAAGGGCTTGATGTCGCGGCGCTCGACCACGGCGCGGGCCATGCGACCGGAGAAACGTTCTTCACCGTATTCCTTGAAGACACGGGCGATTTCTTCCACCGGGGCAGTGTTGACGAATTCGGCGGCGCTGATCCCACGGGACGGGTCCATGCGCATGTCCAGCGGGCCGTCATTGAGGAAACTGAAGCCGCGTTCCGGGTCGTCCAGTTGTGGCGACGACACGCCCAGATCGAGCAGCACGCCACTGACCTTGCCGGCCAAGCCGCGCTCGGCGACTTCCGCGCCCAGCTCGGCAAAGCTGCGCTGCACAACGACAAAGCGGCCGTCTTCGGCCGCCAGCGCTTGCCCGGTGGCAATCGCTTGAGGATCCTTGTCGAACCCCAGCAACCGGCCGCCCGGACCGAGCTGGCTGAGAATCAACCGGCTGTGTCCGCCACGCCCGAACGTGCCGTCCAGATAGCAGCCATCAGGACGTACGGCGAGAGCCTCGACGGCTTCGTCAAGCAGTACGGTGATGTGGTTAAAGCCGCTATCAATAGTCACAGGATCAAATCACGCAGTTCATCAGGCATGGCGCCCGGTTGTTGAATAGCAGCGAGGTCAGCGGCAGAAACCGCATTCCAGGCATCTTCGTCCCACAGTTGGAACTTGTTCAGTTGGCCCACCAGCATCGCGCGCTTGTCCAGCTTCGCGTACTCGCGCAGGCGCGGCGGCACCAGGAAACGACCACTGCCGTCGAGCTCGAGGTCGACGGCGTTACCGATCAGCAAGCGCTGCAGACGGCGGTTTTCTTCACGCAACGAAGGCAGTGCGCGCAGTTTGGTTTCGATGATTTCCCACTCATCCAGAGGGTAAACACACAAACATGGGTCAACGGCGTCGATCGTGACGATTAACTGCCCCGAACTTCGCGAAACGAGCTCGTCACGATACCGGCTGGGCATGGCGAGCCGGCCTTTTGCATCGAGACTGATAGCGTTAGCTCCGCGAAACACGTCAGCGTTTCTCCACTTTTTGGCGTTTTACCTTCAAAAAAACCCACTTCATGCCACTTTCCGCCACTTGCGCACACTATAGGAATGCGCCCACCGCACCGTCAAGGCGCGTAATGAAGGAAAAGCCTTATAGATCGGAGATTTAGGAGCGTTTCAGGAGGGGTAACAAGAATCTGACGTAGGAAAATTCGCCCCAACATGAGGCAGCACAGGGAACTGCGCGCACAAGTTAAAGTGATTTATTAAGAGTAAGATTTTTTTGGTATTAGGAACTGCGTCTGCCAGTGATTCCGGCAGGAAGGGAAAAGGTGGAGAGTCGATCTGTAAGCCGGGTTCTGTCTTGAACAGTCATTCGTCTACGATGGCCATCACTGGACATCTTTAGCAACCTACCCGGTCCCAGCGCGGGCCACGCCTTGGGACCCTATTTGGTCTTGCTCCAAGTGGGGTTTACCTAGCCACGAACTGTTGCCAGCCGTGCGGTGCGCTCTTACCGCACCTTTTCACCCTTACCGGCGCCGAAACGCTTAGGCGGTTATTTTCTGTGGCACTTTCCGTAGGCTCACGCCTCCCAGGCATTACCTGGCACTTCGCCCTATGGAGCCCGGACTTTCCTCCCCCCCCTAATTCTCATAGAGGGCAGCGACTGTCCGATCGACTCTCCGCCGCGAAGGTTAACGGTAGAGCGCTTGAAGAACAAGCGCTAAAAGCCCCGGGCCAGCACCGTGTCCCGGTTTCACTGGTCTTTCTGTTTTTCCAGCGCGACTTGATACAGCACATTCTTGCGCTCGCCGGTGATCTGTGCCGCAAGGGCCGCGGCGCGCTTGAGAGGCATTTCCTCGAGCAGCAGGTTCAGGACGCGCATCGCCTCGCTGCTGACGGCGTCCTCGCTTTGCGGCGGCGTCCAGCCCGCCACCAGCACGACGCACTCGCCGCGTTGCTGGTTACTGTCGCTTTCGACGAAGGCACGCAGCTCCGCCAACGGCAAGCCCTTGAGAGTCTCAAAGGTCTTGGTCAACTCCCGGGCCAGCAGGGCCTGGCGCTCGGGGCCGAACACCAGCTCCATGTCTTGCAGGCACTCCAGGATGCGGTGCGGCGCCTCATAGAAGATCAGCGTGCGCGGTTCTTCCTTTATAGCTTCCAGGCGCGCCCGCCGCCCCACCGCCTTGGCCGGCAGGAAACCTTCGAAGATGAAACGGTCCGACGGCAGGCCTGCCGCCGACAGCGCCGCGATCAATGCGCAAGCCCCCGGCACCGGTACCACGCTGATACCGGCCGCCCGGGCCTGGCGCACCAGATGATAGCCGGGGTCGGAAATCAACGGCGTACCCGCATCGGAAATCAGCGCGACGTTATCGCCCGCCAACAGCCGGGTAATGAAACGACTGCCCTCGTCCCGCTCATTGTGCTCATGACAGGCCGCCAACGGCGTGGAGATGCCGAAATGTTGCAGCAGGCGCTGGGAGTGGCGCGTGTCTTCAGCCGCGATCAGCGCAACCTCCTGCAGGATTTTCAGCGCCCGGGCACTGATATCGTCCAGGTTGCCGATGGGCGTCGCCACCACATAAAGCGAGCCGGCAGCGGAATTCAAAGCACCTGGAGCAGTCAAAACGCGCACCTCATGATCGTAAAAACCGCCATTGTAGCGTGTGCCAGCCATCTCGGTTGTTCACATCAGCCATTGTGGTGAGTGTCACCACCTGAGTGAGTAGCGTCTTTTGTGCTGCGCAGCACCCTTTGAAATACCTAAATTGATCGATTCACACCACTAACATCGCGCCCCGGCCAGTGCTTGGGTACAATTCGACGCTAATTTGATCTCGTATCAGGAACACTTACATGATCGCTTGCCTGCGGCTGCTCTCCGCCCTCTGCCTCGCTGCCCTCCTGGCGGCCTGCGCCAGCTCGCCCTCGTCCAGCCTTGGCGAACTTCCACGGACCCCGGATGCCAGTATCGAGCAGTTGCTCGAACAGGCCGCCCAAAGCAAAACCCCGGAAAAAGCCGCCCTGCTGCGCCTGAGCGCTGCAGACCTGGCCTACCGCCAGGGCAATGCCGGCCAGTCCGCACAGATCTTGCAGCAAGTGCCGATGGAACAACTCAAGCCCGGCCAGCAGATTTTCGCCAGCACGCTGTCGGCGGAACTGGCGATGACCCGTAACCAGCCCAAGGCCGCGCTGACTGCCCTGAGCCATCCAAGCTTGCAACACCTGAGCGAAATGCCGGTGGAGCAGCAGGTCCGCACGGGTACCGTCCGCGCCCGTGCCCTCGAGGCCGATGGCCAGACCCTGGCCGCCGCCAAGGAGCGCATCTTCATCGCGCCCCTGCTGGAGAACGACGCCGCGGCAAAAAACCACGAAGCCATCTGGGCGCTGATCGCCTCGCTGCCCACCGACCAGTTGCAGCCTGCCTCCAACGACGACCTCGGCGGCTGGCTGAGCCTGGCCCAGGCCGTCAAGACCGCTGGCACCCTGGAACAGCAGCAGGCGGCCATCGACCACTGGCGCGAACAGAACCCGAAGCACCCTGCCGCCCTGCAACTGCCGACGCCCCTGGTCAAGCTCAAGGAACTGGCCAGCCAGCCACTGAGCAAGATCGCCCTGCTGCTGCCCCAGAGTGGCCAGTTGGCCGCGGTTGCCAAGGCCTTGCGCGAGGGCTTCATGGCCGCGCACTACCAGGCCCAGCAGGCCGGACAGACGCCGCCAAGCATCCAGTTCTATGACAGCGCCAGCCTGACCTCCATGGACGAGTTCTATCGCAAGGCCCAGGCCGATGGCGTGCAACTGGTCATCGGGCCGCTGGAAAAACCCCTGGTCAAACAGATCAGCACCCGCCCGCAATTGCCTATCACCACCCTGGCGCTGAACTACAGCGAAGGCGAACAAGGGCCACCGCAACTGTTCCAGTTCGGCCTGGCCCCCGAGGATGAAGCTCGCGAAGTGTCCCGTCGCGCCCGCGCCGATGGCCTGCACCGCGCCGCCGCCATGGTACCGAAAGGCGAATGGGGCGACCGCGTACTGAAGGCCTTCAGCCAGGACTGGCAGGCCAACGGCGGCACCATCGTCACGATCGAACGTGTTGACCAGCCGGTCCAACTGGCCCAGCAGATCGCCGACATGTTCCAACTGCGCCAGAGTGAAGGTCGCGCCAAGAGCCTGCAAAGCACCGTTGGCACCACGGTCGCAGCCCAGCCGTCCCGTCGCCAGGACATCGAGTTCATCTTCCTGGCCTCGACACCGCAGCAGGCCCAGCAGATCAAGCCGACCCTGAACTTCCAGTACGCCGGCGACGTGCCGGTCTACGCGACGTCCTCGGTGTTCAGCGCCAGCGGCGACCAGAATCAGTACAACGACATGAGCGGCATCCGCTTCTGCGAAACCCCGTGGTTGCTCGATGCCAATGACCCACTGCGCAAGCAGGTCACCGCGCAGTGGCCCCAAGCGGGTGGCAGCCTGGGTCGGTTGTACGCGATGGGCGCGGATGCCTATCGCCTGGCGCCGCGCCTGGGCCAGCTCAAGACCTTGCCGGACAGCCGCATCGAAGGCCTGTCGGGCAGCCTGGCCGTGTCTCCCACCCAGCGCGTACAGCGTCAACTGCCATGGGCCGAGTTCGTCAACGGCCAAGTGCAGCGCCTGCCGGACACCCAGCGCTGATGCCTGACCGATCACGCCAGCAAAGCGGACGGGATGCCGAGGGCCAGGCCCTCGCGCATCTTCAGCAACACGGCCTGCGGCTGGTGGCGCAGAACTGGTTGTGCAAACGCGGCGAGCTTGATCTGGTCATGCTTGACGGCGATACAGTAGTATTCGTCGAAGTCCGCTACAGAAAAAATACCCAATGGGGTGGCGCGCTCGACAGCATTGACGAGCGCAAGCGCCAGAAGCTGGTGTTCGCCGCGCAGTATTTCCTGCAACGCGAATCTCGCTGGGCCGATTACCCCTGCCGCTTCGACGTGGTTGCCATCGACAGCAACGCCGCCCAGTTGAACTGGCTGCAGAACGCCTTCGACAGTTGAGCGCCATGCCGAGCCGGACACCTTCACCTAACTTTTTTGCTCTTTGCTTTGCGCGCCGCACATGTTTGTGCCCATAAGCCGCGCTACTTAAGGTCACACAGATGGACATGCAATCGCGAATTCGCCAGCTTTTTCAGGCCAGTATCGACACCAAGCAACAGGCGATGGACGTACTTGCACCGCACATCGAGCAAGCCAGCCAAGTGATGGTCAACGCCTTGCTCAACGAGGGCAAGATGCTTTCGTGCGGCAATGGCGGCTCGGCCGGCGACGCCCAGCACTTCTCCTCGGAGCTGCTCAACCGCTTCGAGCGCGAACGCCCGAGCCTGCCGGCGATCGCCCTGACCACCGACAGCTCGACGATCACCTCGATCGCCAACGACTACAGCTACAACGAAGTCTTCTCCAAACAGATCCGCGCCCTGGGCCAACCCGGCGATGTGTTGCTGGCGATTTCCACCAGCGGCAACTCGGCGAATATTATTCAAGCGATCCAGGCCGCACATGATCGCGAAATGATTGTCGTAGCATTGACCGGTCGTGACGGCGGCGGCATGGCGTCACTGCTATTGCCCGAAGACGTCGAGATCCGCGTACCGGCCAATGTCACCGCACGTATCCAGGAAGTCCACCTGCTGGCGATCCACTGCCTTTGCGACTTGATCGACAGCCAACTGTTCGGGAGTGAAGAATGACCCCTAATCGCCTAGGCCTTCTGGCCCTGACCCTATGCCTCGGCATCAGCGGCTGCACATCGGTGGTTAACGCCAGCCGGGAAAAGCCGATTGAAGACGACCGCGGCACCCGCACCTTCGGCAGCAAGATCGACGACTCCCTGATTGAAACCAAGGTCGGCGTGAACATCGCCAAGGCCGACCCGGACCTGGACAACAACTCGCACATCGTCGTTACCAGCTTCAACGGCGTCGTGCTGTTGGCCGGCCAGACCCCGCGTGCCGACCTCAAGGCCAAGGCCGAGCTGGAAGCCAGCGCCGTGCAGCGGGTCAAGACCGTGCACAACGAGCTGCAGGTCCTGCAACCTTCCTCGCTGCTGGCACGCCAGAATGACGCCTGGCTGACCACCAAGATCAAGACCCAGATGCTCACCGACGCCAGCATTCCTGGTTCGCGCATCAAGGTCGTGACCGAGAACGGCATTGTCTATCTGCTGGGCTTGTTGACCAAGAAAGAGGCCGCGCAGGCGACCAACTTGGTACAGGGTGTGTCCGGGGTGCAGAAAATCGTCAAGTTGTTTGAGTACATTGACTGATACTTCAGTTATCCAAGAAAAACGGCGCTTCTTCAGAGATGGAAAGCGCCGTTTTTTTGGGCTTCGTTTTTTGGTGTCGGCGTGTATATCCGTTACCGCAGCAACGGATATACACACAAACCATGACACCACAAAAAAATGCCCGCATCTCACGACACAGGCATTTTCCTAACCAAGCTGCCAGGCTTTCACCCAGTCCATGACCGGATAGCCTTTAGCACAACCCGCTATTTCACCACTTTCAGACTCGGCCGCCCGCTAGGACGCGGCGGTTCGTCATCCGGTGGCGGCAGGTCATCATCCGGTTCGAACTCTTCTTCACCGTCCAGCGGCGCTTCCAGCTCAAACACCATGCCCTGGCCATTCTCCCGGGCATAAATCCCCAGGATCGCAGCAATAGGCACGTACAAGGTGTGTGGCACACCACCGAAGCGCCCTTCAAAGCTGACGGCGTCATTATCCATATGCAGGTGACGCACAGCGGCTGGCGACACGTTCAGGACAATCTGCCCATCATTGGCAAAACCCTGCGGCACCTGCACCGACGGAAACTCGGCATTGACCAGCATGTGCGGGGTGCAATCATTGTCCACAATCCACTCGTAGAGCGCGCGGACCAGATAAGGTCGACTGGAGTTCATAGCGGCTCCCTAAGCCTTAGCGCATGTCGCGTTCGACGCCAGACAGACTCGCCTGGAATGCCTCACGCGCAAATTGGCGCTCCATATAATCAAGCAGCGGCTTGGCAGGCCGCGGCAGTTCGATACCCAGAATCGGCAAACGCCAGAGTATGGGCAATAGGCAGCAATCCACCAGACTTTGTTCCTCACTGAGGAAAAACGGCTTGTCGACGAACAGCGGCGATACGCCCGTCAGGCTTTCACGCAATTCCTTGCGCGCCACGACCCGCGCCGGCTCCTTGGTCCGGGAATCCAGGATCAGATCCACCAACCCGCACCAGTCACGCTGGATGCGATGGATCAGCAAACGACTATTGGCACGCGCGACAGGATAAACCGGCAGTAAAGGTGGATGCGGATAACGCTCATCCAGGTATTCCATCACCACGGTCGACTCCCACAACGCCAGGTCACGATCGACCAGCGTGGGCAGGCTGCCGTAAGGGTTCACTTCGATCAGCTTCGGCGGCTGACGACCCGCTTCGACGTAAATGATCTCGGCGCTGACACCCTTCTCTGCCAGTACGATGCGTACCCGGTGGGAATAGTGGTCGGCGGGGTCGGAGTAACAGGCCAACCGATTGGTCACGCCCATGGCGATCCTCCTCGCTTGTTGAAATTATCGAAAAACGGAAAAACGAGCGCGCCCAGAGGGCGTCTCCCGTAACACCTGGCGGGCCAGGCTCGTTACATGTCTAGAGACGCCCTTGGGCGCGCACGATTAACAGCAATGGCTTACAGCTTTATCAATGCACGTCTTTCCAGTATTCACGCTTGAGCAGGTAAGCGAATACGAAGAAGAACGCCAGGTACAGCAATACATAGGTACCGATGCGCTGATGCTCCAGCTTCACCGGGTTGGCCGAATAGGCCAGGAAGGTCACCAGGTTCTTGACCTTCTCGTCGAACTGCTCCGGGGTCAGGCTGCCGGTGTTCGGCAATACGGTCAGCTGGTCGCAGGCTTCATGGGTCAAAGCGGAGCCGGTCAGCGGATCGAATTGTTTTTTGCCGTCTTCAACGATCTGAACCTGTTTGCAGCCTACCACCTGACGCCCCTGGAGGCCGACCAGAACGTTGGGCATGCCGACGTTCGGGAAGACCTTGTTGTTCACGCCCCAAGGACGTGCAGGGTCTTCGTAGAACGAACGCAGGTAACCGTAGAGCCAGTCGGTGCCACGTACACGGGCGACCAGGGTCAGATCCGGCGGCGCGGCGCCGAACCAGGTCTTGGCGTCCGCAGGCTGCATGCCGATGTTCATGTGATCGCCCAGCTTGGCGCCGGTGAACACCAGCTTCTCGAGCATCAGCTCATGAGGGATGCCCAGGTCATCAGCCACGCGCTCGTAGCGTTGGAACTTGGCGCTGTGGCAGCCCATGCAATAGTTGGCGAACGTACGAGCGCCGTCCTGCATGGCCGCTTTGTCGGAAACGTCGATGTCGACCTTTTCCAGTTCCGGCCCACTCGACGTGGACGCAAAGGACAGTACGGGCAAAGCAGCAAGAATCAGTACAGAAAATAGCTTTTTCATCAGCCAGTCACCCTTTCCGGAACCGGTTTGGTCTTCTCGAGCCTGGTGTAGAACGGCATCAGAATGAAGTAGGCGAAGTAAAGGAAGGTGCAAACCTGCGACAGCAGCGTGCGCCCTGGTGTCGGTGCCAATACGCCCAGCACGCCCAGGATCACGAACGAGATGCAGAACACCACGAGCCAGATCTTGCTCAACCAGCCTTTGTAGCGCATCGACTTGACGGGGCTGCGGTCCAGCCACGGCAGGACGAACAGCACGGCGATGGCCGCGCCCATGGCGATAACGCCCAGTAGCTTGTCCGGAATCGCCCGCAGAATCGCGTAGAACGGCGTGAAGTACCAGACCGGGGCAATGTGCTCAGGGGTCTTGAACGCGTTCGCCTGCTCGAAGTTCGGCTTCTCGAGGAAGTAGCCCCCCATTTCCGGGAAGAAGAACACGATGGAGCAGAAGATGAACAGGAAGACCACCACGCCGACGATGTCTTTCACGGTGTAGTACGGGTGGAAGGCGATGCCATCCAGCGGTACGCCGTTCTCGTCCTTGTGTTTCTTGATGTCCACGCCATCCGGGTTGTTCGAACCGACTTCGTGCAGCGCGAGGATGTGCAGCACCACCAGGCCAAGGATCACGATCGGCAGGGCGACCACGTGCAGGGCGAAGAAGCGGTTCAGGGTGATGCCCGAGATCAGGTAGTCACCACGAATCCACTGGGTCAGGTCGTCACCGATGACCGGGATCGCACCGAACAGCGAGATGATCACCTGGGCGCCCCAGTAGGACATCTGGCCCCACGGCAGCAGGTAACCCATGAAGGCCTCGGCCATCAGCGCCAGGTAGATCAGCATGCCGAAGACCCACACCAGCTCACGAGGCTTCTGGTACGAACCGTAGAGCAAGCCACGGAACATGTGCAGGTAGACCACGATGAAGAACGCCGAAGCGCCAGTGGAGTGCAGCAGACGCAGGATCGAGCCGTACTCGACGTCGCGCATGATGTATTCGACGGAGGCGAACGCTTCTTCCGCTGACGGGGTGTAGCTCATGGTCAGCCAGACACCGGTGACGATCTGGTTGACCAGAACGAGCAGTGCCAGGGAGCCAAAGAAGTAGAAGAAGTTGAAGTTCTTCGGAGCGTAGTACTTGCTGAGATGGTCTTCCCACATTTTGGTCGCGGGAAAGCGCGCATCAACCCAATCCATTAGTTTGCTCATCACGCTTTCTCCGTATCGACGCCAATGACAATGATCTCATCGGTCTCATAGGAATGCGGGGGAACTGGCAGGTTCAGAGGTGCAGGCTGCGACTTGTAGACGCGACCGGCCAGGTCGTAATGGGAGCCGTGGCAAGGGCAGAAATAACCACCGACCCAGTCCTTGCCCAGGTCGGCAGGGGCCACTTCAGGACGGAACGTTGGCGAGCAACCCAGGTGCGTGCAGATCCCGATCAGCAGCAGGACCTCAGGCTTGATCGAACGGGTTTCCGGATCGACATAGGTCGGTTGCGTCGAGTTCTTGGAGGTCGGATCGGACAACTGACCCTCGATCTTTTTCAGATTTCCCAGGATTTCCTCTGTACGGCGGACGATGAACACCGGCTGGCCGCGCCACTCAGCAATCATCTGCTGGCCTGGCTCGATCTTGCTGACATTCACTTTCACCGGTGCACCTGCGGCTTTCGCCTTGGCGCTGGGAAACCATGACCCCACGAACGGGACCGCAGCCCCCACCGCTCCTGCAGCACCCACCACGGATGTGGCTGCTACCAGGAAGCGACGCCGGCCTGCATTCACGCCGTCATTGCTCATTCAGTCCTCTCCCATCAGCTTTGTGGCCTGTTAGATCAGGCGTCTACTAAGTAAAAATCTGAACTTATAAAAATTTTGCCGAATGGTAATGAAAACCCCCAATTCTGACAAGGTAATTACCAAGCGGCCAAACCGCCAGGCCTTGTAGTATAGGGGCTCTACGAATGTGGCAAGTTGTCACAGAGCAATTCTTTTGCCCATAAAAAAACGCCCAGCTCCGTGAGGAACTGGGCGCCTTTTGAAAGCGGAAGCGAAATTAACGCTTCGAGTACTGCGGACGCTTACGCGCTTTACGCAGACCGACTTTCTTACGTTCAACTTCGCGAGCATCGCGAGTTACGAAGCCGGCTTTGCGCAGAGCACCACGCAGAGTCTCGTCGTAATCCATCAGGGCGCGAGTGATGCCGTGGCGGATTGCGCCAGCTTGACCACTTACACCACCACCGATAACAGTGACGTAGATGTCGAATTTTTCGACGGTCTCGGTCAGTTCCAGCGGCTGACGAACTACCATGCGGGCAGTCTCGCGGCCGAAGAAGTTATCCAGGGAGCGGTTGTTGATGGAGATGTTACCAGTGCCCGGACGCAGGAAAACGCGTGCGGTTGCAGTCTTGCGACGGCCAGTGCCGTAATTTTGAGTCGCCGACATAATGAACTATTCCGTTAAAACTTCAGTTCTTGGGGCTGCTGAGCAGTATGAGGGTGAGCAGCGCCCGCATAAACCTTCAGCTTACGATACATGTCGCGACCCAGTGGGTTTTTAGGCAGCATGCCTTTAACCGCGGTCTCGATCACGCGCTCAGGGGCTTTGGCGATCAGCTTTTCAAAGTTGATCGACTTGATGCCGCCAGGAAAACCGGAGTGGGAGTAGTACATTTTGTCAGTGGTTTTAGCGCCAGTAACACGTACTTGCTCAGCGTTGATCACGACGATGTAGTCACCGGTGTCAACGTGAGGGGTGTACTCAGGCTTGTGCTTGCCACGCAGACGGCTCGCGATTTCGGTGGCCAGACGACCCAGGGTCTGACCAGCAGCGTCGACGACAAACCAGTCGCGCTTTACTGTTTCCGGTTTAGCAGTAAAAGTTTTCATTCTTTATAGCCTCAGGGGCCGCCCTGTAAATTAGACGGCGGATCTTACTGAATAGTGCGTACTTTGACAAGTCAAAGGCAGCCGGATACAGACGCTTTCGGGGGCTCGGGTCGGCGCGTCCGTTCAACGGCAAGATTCTTCGGCGGCGGCGCATCACTTCCACTGCAGAAAGAGGTGCGCAATTATGCAGATTGCGAAAAATATTTCAACCTGCTTTTATGATTGTTTTGCCCAAGGAGTTCCCGATGGACTATCGCCAGCTAGGCCGTACCGATCTGAACGTGAGTGCCCTGTGCCTCGGCACCATGACCTGGGGTGAGCAGAACAGCGAGGCCGAGGCCTTCGCCCAGATCGAACGTGCCAAGGGTGCCGGCATCAATTTCATCGACACCGCCGAGATGTACCCGGTGCCCCCCAAGGCCGAGACCTACGCCACCACCGAGCGCTACATCGGCAATTACTTCAAGAGCCGCGGCGACCGCGCCGACTGGATCCTGGCGAGCAAGATCGCCGGCCCCGGCAACACCATCGACTACATCCGCGACAAGAATCTCAAGCACAACCGCCGCCACATCGTCGAGGCCGTGGACGCCAGCCTCAAGCGCCTGCAGACCGACTGGATCGATCTTTACCAACTGCACTGGCCGGAACGCAGCACCAACTTCTTTGGCCAACTGGGTTACCAGCACATGGCCGACGAAACGTTCACCCCGCTGGAGGAAACCCTTGAAGCCCTGGACGAGCAGGTCCGCGCTGGCAAGATCCGCCATATCGGCCTGTCCAACGAAACACCGTGGGGCACCATGAAGTTTCTCGCCTCGGCCGAGGCCCGTGGCTGGCCGCGGGCGGTGTCGATCCAGAACCCGTACAACCTGCTCAACCGCAGCTTCGAGATCGGCCTGTCGGAAATCGCCATTCGCGAGCAATGCGGCCTGCTGGCCTATTCGCCACTGGCGTTCGGCTTCCTGTCGGGCAAATACGAAAACGGCGCACGCCCCGCCAAGGGCCGCCTGACCCTGTACAGCCGCTTCATACGTTACTTCAACCCGCAATCGGAAGCGGCCTGCAGCCGTTATGTGGCCCTGGCCCGCGAACATGGCCTGGACCCGGCGCAGATGGCCCTGGCGTTCGTCACCCAACAGCCGTTCGTGACCAGCAACATCATTGGCGCCACCACGCTGGAGCAACTGGACAGCAACATCGCCAGCTTCGACCTGAAGCTGTCGGACGAGGTCCTGGCGGGGATCGAGGCGATTCACAAGGATCAGCCGAACCCGGCGCCTTGATTGATTCATAGGCCCCATCGCGAGCAGGCTCGCTCCCACATGGGTTGTGTGTCGATCACAAATGAGTGGTCAGACATAAATCCAATGTGGGAGCGAGCCTGCTCGCGATAGTGGTCTAACAGTCACTACGACATCAAAGCGACCGCGCAATGATCTCCTTCATGATTTCATTGGTCCCGGCATAGATCCGCTGTACCCGCGCGTCCGCCCAGGCCCGGGCAATCGGGTATTCCCACATGAAGCCGTAGCCGCCATGCAACTGCACGCACTCGTCGAGCACCTTGCATTGCAGGTCGGTGCCCCAGTACTTGGCCATCGCCGCCGTCGGCACATCCAGCTTGCCTTGCAGGTGCAATTCCAGGCAACGGTCGACGAAGACTCGGCCAATCTGGATCTCGGTGGCCATTTCCGCGAGTTTGAAACGGGTGTTCTGGAAGTCCGCGATGGTTTTGCCGAACGCCTTGCGCTCGCGGGTGTAGTCCAGAGTCCATTGCAGCGCCGCTTCGGCCGAAGCCAGGCCGCCGATGGCGACGGTCAGGCGCTCCTGGGGGAGTTCTTGCATCAGGTAGGCAAAGCCCATTCCGGCCTGCCCGAGCAGGTTTTCCTTTGGCACCCGGACATCCTGGAAGAACAATTCCGACGTGTCCTGGGCCTTCATTCCGACTTTTTCCAGGCGCTTGCCCTTTTCGAAGCCCGGCGTGCCCGCTTCCACCAGGAACAGGCTGGTGCCCTTGGCGCCAGCCTTGGGATCGGTCTTGGCGACCACAATCACCAGGTCCGCCAGAAAACCATTGGTGATGAACGTCTTGGAGCCGTTGATGACGTACTCATCACCGTCGAGCACCGCCGTGGTCTTCACCCCTTGCAGGTCGGAACCTGCGCCCGGCTCGGTCATGGCGATGGCCGTGACCATTTCGCCGGACACCAGTTTCGGCAGGTACTTGTGTTTCAGCGCTTCACTGCCGTAATGCAGGATGTACGGCGCGACGATGTCGGAATGCAGCGAGAAGCCGATCCCCGTCAGCCCCAGGCGGCCGATCTCCTCGATCACCACCGTGCTGTAGAGGAAGTCCGCGTCCAGCCCGCCATAGGCCTCTGGAAGGTGCGAGCACAACATGCCCGCCTCCCCCGCCTTGTTCCAGAGTTGGCGATCGACATGCCCCTGTTTTTCCCACTGACTGTGGTACGGCACGGCTTCTTTTTCGAGAAAGGTTCGTACGCTGTCGCGAAACAATTCGTGCTCGGGACTGAACAGTGTTCTTGGGATCATGGCTCACCTTTGGTTATTGTTGGACGTGGTTATCCAACAGAGCCTAAGCCTGCGATGTACGACAGGACACTGGACACATGCGACAAAAAATAAGACGATCCAGCCGTCTGGTGACCACTTTCCCCTATAAAAATAAAGATGAACTATGTCTATGCACGTCTCCACGCCCTTGCGGCGCGTCAGCATCCTGGCCATCGACCGGGTCTTCGCCTTCACCCTCATGCAAGCCAAGGATTTTTTCCACTTGGCCAGCCTGCGCTATGGCAAACAGCTGGGCCAAGGCCTGACGCCAGCGTTTGAAACCCGCCTGGTCAGCCCCGATGGCAAACCGGTGAACAGCTTCAGCGATGTGATCATGCCGGTGGACGGAGGCCTGGAAAATACCGACGTCATCATCCTTCCGGCCTTCTGGGATGATTTCGCCAGCCTCTGCCAACGCTATCCCCAGGTCCTGCCCTGGCTGCGCGAACAACACGCTCGCGGCGCGGTACTCTGCGGCGAAGCCACCGGGGTGTTCTGGCTGGCCGAGGCCGGGCTGCTCGACGGCAAGGAAGCGACCACCTACTGGCGCTTCTTCAATGCCTTCAAGGAGCGCTTCCCCCAGGTGCACCTGAACCAGGACAAGCATCTGACCGACGCCGACAACCTGTTTTGCGCCGGCGGCACGACCTCGGCCTGCGACCTCTACATCTACCTCATTGAACGCTTCTGTGGCGCCAACGTGGCCCAAGCCGTGGCGCGGGACATCCTGTATGAAGTGCAACGCAGCTATTCGCCGGGACGGATCGGCTTTGGCGGACAGAAACTGCACCAGGACGTGATCATTCTGCAGATCCAGCAATGGCTCGAAGAGCATTTCGCCGATAAATTCCGCTTCGAGGACGTTGCCCGGGAGCATGGCATGAGCATCCGCAATTTCATGCGCCGCTTCCAGACCGCCACGGGCGACAAGCCGCTGCATTACCTGCAACGGCTGCGGATCGAAACCGCCAAGGGCCTGCTCTCCGGCAGCCGCAAGAGCATCAAGACCATCAGCTACGAAGTTGGCTACGACGATGCGAGCTTTTTCGCACGGCTGTTCCGGCAACATACCGACCTGTCGCCGAACCAGTATCGGCAGCAGTTTCAGCAGGCGGCGTAGCCCGAGGGTTTGGCAACGATCCACTGTGGGAGCGAGCTTGCTCGCGATGGCGGTGGTTCAGCAGCATGGATGTTGACTGACACGACGCCATCGCGAGCAAGCTCGCTCCCACAGGGTCAGCAGGGGAAATCAACAAATACAAAAAAGGCCTGCAATCGCAGGCCTTTTTTGTGTTCCGAATCCCCTACGGCTTATGCGCCCGCGACAGGAACTCGTGGGATTGCATCTCCAGCAAACGACTCAAGGTCCGCTGGAACTCGAAGGTCAGGCGACCGCCGGTGTAGAGGTCCTTGAGTTCGACTTCGGCCGAAATGATCAGCTTCACGTTACGGTCGTAGAACTCGTCGACCATGTTGATGAAGCGACGGGCGATGTCGTCGGTGGTAACGCTCATCTGCTCGACACCGCTGAGCAACACGGCGTGGAAGATCTTGCCCAGTTCGATGTAGTCGTTCTGGCTGCGCGGGCCGTCGCACAGTTCGCGGAAGTCGAACCAGGCCACGTCGTCACAGGTGCGGATGGCGCGGATCTCGCGGTTTTCGATGATCAGCACATCGTTTTCCACCGCCTGGGTGCATTCCGGTGTCAGGGCACGGAAGCTCTTGCGCAGGCTTTCTTCGGCGGCGGCATCCAACGGAAAGTGGAACAGCTCCGCTTGCTCGAGGTGACGCAGGCGGTAGTCGACGCCGCTGTCGACGTTGACGATTTCGGTGTGTTCCTTGATCAGCGCGATGGCCGGCAGGAACCGCGCCCGCTGCAGGCCATCCTTGTACAGGCCGTCCGGCACGATGTTCGAGGTGGCGACCAGGGTCACGCCGTTCTTGAACAGCTCTTCCATCAAGGTGCCCAGGATCATGGCGTCGGTGATGTCGGAAACGAAGAACTCATCGAAGCAGATCACCCGGGTCTCGTCAGAAAAACGCTTGGCGATAATGGTCAGCGGGTTTTTCTCGCCCCCCAGGGTCTTCATTTCCTCGTGCACGCGCTTCATGAAGCGGTGGAAGTGCGTCCGTGTCTTTTCCTTGAACGGCAGCGCTTCGAAGAAGGTGTCCACCAGGTAGGTCTTGCCACGGCCGACGCCGCCCCAGAAGTACAGGCCCTTGACCGGTGCCTGGTCTTTTTTGCCGAACAGTCTGCCCAACAGGCCCGGCTTGTTGTTCGAGGCCGCGACCAGGTCGTCGTACAGGCGCTGCAAATGCCGCACCGCCGTTTCCTGGGCTGCGTCGTGGAAGAACTCCGGGCGTTTCAGATCAGCTTGATATCGTTCTAGGGGCGTCATATTCGTTAGCAAGGCAACAAAAACGGGCCGTCACTGTAGCGATGGCCCAGAGGAATGGCAATCGGCCCTTATTCGGGCCGATGGTCGGGTGACGCGCCGGAATCAGTCCTGGGCAGGCGTCAGGGCTACGCGCAGCGCATCGATGGCCGCATCCCGGGCGGCGCTGTCGGCGAAGGCCGGGCTGTTCGCCACGCACTCGCCTTCAAGCCAGACGCTGAAACCCAGGTCCTCGCTGCGCACGTCCAAGGGCTGGCCGGACTGCAGTTGCTTGGTCACCTGCCCCGCGGTCTTGCCGTCGGCAAAATGGTTCGACAGCAACAGTTGCTCGCCATCGGCAGAAAGCAGGCGGAAACGGAAGCTGCCGTCCTCCTCGCGGAAGCTGACGAAACGTGCCGCCTTGGCCGCTTTCTTTTTGCTCTGGGTTGCCACCTGGACCTGGCTGACAAACGAACGCAGGCCAACGGCCTCGCGCAATTCGTTGAGGAACGGCGTTGCCACGGCCCGGGCCTTGCTCGCGCCCAGTTGCAGGATGTCTTCAAGGTCCGATGGACGTTCGATGAACTGGTGATAACGCTCACGCGCTTCACCCAGCTCGCTGTCGAGCAACTGGAACAGACGGTTCTTGGCTTCGCCCCAACCCAGGCCTTGCAGCAGTTCGCTGCGGAACTCGGCGGACTGCTCGGCAGTGGCGAAGGCCTGGAACAGGGTGAACAGGTGCGAATTGTCCGGGTCCTTGGCTTCGCCCGGGGCGCGGGAGTCGGTGACGATCCGCGAGATCGCGTCCTTCATGTCCTTGGCGCTGCTGAACAACGGGATGGTGTTGTCGTAGCTCTTGGACATCTTGCGGCCATCGAGGCCTGGCAGCGTGGCCACGCTCTCTTCGATCAGCGCCTCGGGCATGGTGAAGAACTCCTTGCCCTGGCCGAACAGGTGATTGAAGCGCTGGCCGATGTCCCGAGCCATTTCCACGTGCTGGATCTGGTCGCGCCCGACCGGCACCTTGTGGGCGTTGAACATCAGGATGTCGGCGGCCATGAGGATCGGGTAGCTGTAGAGGCCCATGGTGACGCCGGCGTCCGGGTCTTCGCCGGCCTCGACATTCTTGTCCACCGACGCCTTGTAGGCGTGGGCACGGTTGAGCAGGCCCTTGGCGGCAACGCAGGTCAGCAGCCAGGTCAGTTCCGGGATCTCGGGAATATCGGACTGGCGATAGAACGTCACGCGGTCCACGTCCAGGCCGCCGGCCAGCCAAGTGGCGGCGATCTCCAGGCGTGAACGCTGGATACGCAGCGGGTCATCGCACTTGATCAGGGCGTGGTAATCGGCCAGGAAGTAGAACGAATCGGCGTTGCTGTCGCGGCTGGCGAGGATCGCCGGACGGATGGCGCCGGCATAGTTGCCCAGGTGCGGGGTGCCGGTGGTGGTGATGCCGGTCAGGATACGGGTACGCGTCGTCATGGGTTATCGCTTGTCAGACTGCTGTCAATTCGAGAGGCGCGGCAGGATCAGATCCTTGAGATCGGTGAGCTTGCCATGAAAAAAGTGTCCGCATTCTGCCACTTTCAGCAGCTCATGGGGGCGTTGGAGCGTGTCGGACCATTCGTAAACCAGCTGCGGATCAACCACTTCGTCGGTTTCCGGCTGGATCACGGTCAACTCGCCACCGGTCGGCAGGGGCGATTGCTCGTCCAGGCGCATCACCGCCGGGGCCACCATGAACAGGTGCTTGACCGGCTGCCCCTGGGCTTCCAGGCGCCCGCCCAGGCTGGCGGCGACAAAACCGCCGAAGGAAAAACCGAACAGGGTCAGGGGCAGTTGCGGGTATTTTTCACTCAGCCATTGGGCGACCGCCTGGGCGTCGTCCACTTCGCCGGTGCCCATGTCATGGGTGCCGGCACTGGCGCCCACGCCACGATAATTGAAACGCAACGTAACAAGGCCAGCATCACGGGCCGTGCGTTGCAGGGTCGAGACCACTTTGTTGAGCATGGTCCCGCCTTGCACCGGGTTCGGGTGGCAGATCAGCGCCAGGCCACGGGGGGCCTCGCTGTCCAGGTACAAGGCTTCCAGTTGGCCCAAGGGGCCATCGATGACGACAGGGGTTTCGCGCATAAGCAAGGGAAAGAACTCCGTGACCCCGAATTGGGTCGACTCGTCTAGCTAAAGTCTGTGCCTGGCATGATTGCGATGTTCTTCGCGGTATACAGCGCAGGTCCGAGCCGTTAACGTAAAGCAAAGCCGTTTATAGAGGAAGGACTCGTGGAACACTCGCTCTTAGTTTGGTTGTTGCCGACTCTTGCCCTGGTTGCCGGTGTCGCCATTGGATTCCTGCTTGCCCGACTGCTGCCCAATGCGGTGCCCAACAGCACGCAACGTCAGCTGGACGACATTCAGGAACGTTTCGACAGTTATCAGAATGAAGTGGTCACTCACTTCAACAGCACCGCTTCTCTGGTGAAAAAACTCACCCAGAGCTACCAGGATGTCCAGGATCATTTGTCCGAGGGTGCCAATCGCCTGGCCCTGGACGAGCAGACTCGCCAGCGCCTGCTGGCCGCCCTGCAAGCCGATGCGGCACAGACTCCACGGGAACGCCTGACTCCACCAAAAGGGATTCAGGAACCGCCGCGGGACTACGCCCCCAAGGCCCCGAATTCACCCGGCATGCTCGATGAGCATTACGGCTTGAAGAAGTAATTTCCAAGCGACACCCAAAAGCCCGCCCGATCACCTGATCGGGCGGGCTTTTTTATTGGCTCAAGAAAATCCGCTCTGTGGGAGCGAGCCTGCTCGCGAGACGGATGGCGATTGCCCGGGCGCTGGCGATGCAGCCCATCACTCGAGTGAACACCTTTGTGGCGAGGGAGCTTGCTCCCGCTGGGCTGCGAAGCAGCCCCCAAAACCTTTCACCTCAACTCCCTGACACACCGTGGTGGCTGGTTTTGGGCCTGCTGCGCAGTCCAGCGGGAGCAAGCTCCCTCGCCACAAAATCCAAACGCTAGCCGCAAAAAAGGGGACCCCGTTTTCAGGGTCCCCCTTTCATTTAGCGCCCAGCGGTTATGGATATTGCTGGTAAGTCTGGCCCTGCTGCTGCGGTGCCTGCTGGTAATCCTGGCCCGGAATGGCCTTGAGGTTGACCTCGACCCGACGGTTCTGCGCGCGGCCATTGACGTCGGCGTTGCTGGCCACCGGGTTGTCCGGGCCGGCGCCACGGGCCGACAGGTTGGCACCGCTCACGCCCTGGGACGTCAGGTAGGTCGCCACGCTCTGGGCACGGCGCTGGGACAGGTCCATGTTGTGCTGGCGACTGCCGGTGCTGTCGGTATAACCGACGATCTCGATCTGGTTCTGGTTGAACTCCTTGAGGGAGTTGGCCAGGTTGTTCAGCGGCTGGTAGAAGCTGGACGCGATGTTCGCCGAGTCAGTGGCGAAGGTGATGTTGCCCGGCATGATCAGCTTGATCTGGTCACCCTGGCGCTGCACTTCAACGCCGGTATTGGCCATGCTGGCGCGCAGTTTCTTTTCCTGCTGGTCGGCGTAGTAGCCGTAGCCGGCCGCGGAAGCCCCCACCACCGCCGCGCCGATCAACGCCCCCTTGCCCCGGTTATCGTGACCGATGGCCGCACCGGCCAAGGCTCCCGCCAGTGCACCAAGGCCACCGTACTTGGCGGTTTTGCTCATGCCCGACGATTCGGTAGAGGCCTGGCCCTGGTTGTCATAGGGATTAGGCGACGCACAGCCGGACAACAAGGCCACAGCAGTAGCGACAACGATCAAGCGACGCGAGGTGAACATGGAATGCTCCTGGTTTTTCAGTCTGAAGTGCCAGGGCGTAGGCAATCGACTCTGGCAGGCGTTGGAACGCGGCAATCGTTAAAAATTCCGTCCCGCTGCGTTGCGCTTCGCCCGGCTGACCGATAAAAACCGTCGGCCGGGCGAACGCCCCTCAACCCTGCGCCAGACAGCGGCTCACGCCCCTGACAATCATCTCCACTTCCCGCCCGTCGATCGTCAGCGGCGGCAGCAGGCGGATGGTCTGGCCCCGGGTGACATTGATCAGCAGGCCGTGGTCCTGGGCGGCGCGAAGGGTCAGGTCGCGGACCGGTTGCTTGAGTTCGATGCCGATCATCAACCCCTGGCCGCGAATCGCCAACACATTGGGGTTGTCCGCCAGCTCGGTCCGCAGCCGGCTCAGCAAGTGCTCGCCCTGGTGCCTGGCGTTAGCCACCAGCGCTTGCTCCTCGATGATGTCCAGCACCGTGCAGCCGACCCGACAGGCCAGCGGATTACCGCCGAACGTACTGCCATGGCTGCCAGGGGTAAACAGCTCGGCGGCCTTGCCCCGTGCCAGGCAGGCACCGATGGGCACACCGTTGCCCAGGCCTTTGGCCAGTGTCATGACGTCCGGCACGATGCCCTCGTGCTGGAACGCGAACCATTGGCCGGTGCGACCGATGCCGGTCTGGATCTCATCGAGCATCAACAGCCAGGCGCGCCGACTGCACAGCTGCCGCAAGGCCTTGAGGTACCCCGGTGGCGGGAGTTGCACACCGCTTTCGCCCTGGATCGGCTCCACCAGCACCGCGACGATGCGCTCGGCGTGAGCCTGTTGAATCTGTTCCAGCGCAGCGAGATCGCCGAACGGCACCTTGATGAAATCCCCCGGCAACCGGTTGTAGCTCAGCCGCACGGACGGGCCGTCGCTGGCGGACATGGTGCCCAAGGTGCGCCCATGGAACGCATTGTCCATGACCACCACCAACGGCTGCTCGATGCCCTTGTGCCAGCCGTAGAGGCGCGCCAGTTTCAGCGCGGTTTCGTTGGCCTCGGCGCCTGAGTTGTTGAAAAACACCCGCTCCAGCCCCGACAACCGAGTGAGTTTTTGCGCCAGGCGTTGCTGCCAATCGATGCTGTACAGGTTGGAGGTGTGCAACAGCAGGCCGGCCTGTTCGCTGATGGCGGCCACCAGCCGCGGGTGGGAATGGCCGACATTGGTCACCGCCACACCCGCCACCGCATCGAGGTATTCGCGGCCGTCCTGATCCCACAGGCGCGTCCCCAAGCCATGGGTGAAATTCAGCGCCAAGGGTTGGTAAGTGGTCATCAGGCAGGCAGCGGTCATGGCATCAAGCTCCATTGGTTGGTTTTTTTCCAGTATGGTTAGCCACCAAAACTGGATAAACCCTGCTTTACTTCAATCATTTAAAAGCCGAGCTTGATAATGGACCTGTTCCAGGCAATGACCGTTTACGTAAAGGTGGTCGAAACCGGAAGCCTGACGGCGGCGGCCCAGGCGTGCGAAATGTCCACCACCATGGTGGGCAATCATCTTCGTGCCCTGGAGCAACGCCTCGGCGTGCGCCTGATCAACCGTACGACACGGCGCCAGCGCCTGACGGAATTCGGCTCCACCTACTACCAGCGCTGCCTGGAAGTACTGGGGCTGGTGGCCGACTCCGAGCGCCTGGCCGAACAGACCCAAGGCGAGCCCACCGGCACCCTGCGCATCACCGCACCGCTGACCTTCGGTACCGAACGCCTCGCGCCGGCCCTGGCCGAATTCAGCCAGCGCTTCGCCCAGGTCAAGCTCGACGTGATGTTGACCAACCAGCGCCTGGACCTGCTCGACCATGGATTCGACGTCGCCATCCGCCTCGGCCATCCCGACCCGAAACTGATTGCCCGCCCGTTGCTGGACTACACCCTGACCATCTGCGCTTCCCCCGCTTACCTGGCCAGGCGCGGCATGCCGGAACAACCCGCGGACTTGCAGCGGCACGATTGCCTGTCGTTCGCCTATTCGGCAGGGGATGAGTGGCGCTTCGCCCAGGATCACTGGCCCATCAACGGGCCGGACGGCGAAACCAAGGTGCCGGTGAACGGACCGATGCTGATCAACAGTTCCTCGGGCCTGCATCGCGCCGCCCTGGCCGGGATGGGCGTGGTAATGCTGCCCGATGCCCTGGTGGCCCAGGACCTGAAGGATGGGCACCTGGTGGCGTTACTGCAGGGCTACCAACTGCCCCATCGCCCCATGAGCCTGATGTACGCGCAAGATCGCTACCGTCTGCCGAAACTGCGCAGTTTTGTCGAGTTTGCGCTGGAGAAATGGGGCAAAGTCTAGGGGTTGGCTCGATGAGTGTTGGATGAAACTAAATCCCGTGGCGAGGGAGCTTGCTCCCGCTGGGGCGCGAAGCGGCCCTGTCTTGGGGTTGCTACGCAGTCCAGCGGGAGCAAGCTCCCTCGCCACAGTTCAGCGTTCACCCCAATCTCTACCCCGCTAGTGCCCCCCCGCCCCATCAGCTACTCTTCCTCCGTGGACGAGCATTTTGATATCAAGGCGGATTGAGGAAACGACGATGGGAGATGCCTCGAACATCGACATGCTGCGGTTCGACCTGTCCGATCTGGACGAAGGCGTACTGCACACCATCCTGGAACTGGTCAGCGATGGCATCTGGGACTGGAATGCCAACACCGGCTTCGTCTACCGCAACCCCGGCTGGTACACCATGCTTGGCTACCTGCCTCATTCACTGGACAACACCGTACTGACCTGGGAAAGCGTGATCCACCCGGAGGACTACCCACGGGTCATGGCGTTGTTCGACGACTACCTGGAACAACGATCCCACCGCTACCAGGCCGAATACCGTTGCCGCACGCACGACGGGGCCTACATCTGGATCGAGGATCGCGGCTACGTGATCGCCCGCAACCCGGACGGCACGGTGGCACGCATGATCGGCGCCCATCGCAGTATCGACGACAAGAAGCGCCTGTTCGAACAACTGGAACGGCGCAACAAATCCCTGGAAGTCGTCATCGAAGAGCGCACCCGCGAGCTGTCGCGGGTCAACCATCAGTTGCAGATCCAGCTCGACGAGAACCGCAGGCTTGCCGAAACCGATGCCCTGACGCGAGTTGCCAATCGTTATCGCCTGGACCAGGCGCTGCCGCTGGCCTGTGAGCGCGCACAGCGTTTCCGCGAGCCGTTGTCGCTGATCGCCATGGACGTGGATGATTTCAAGGACATCAACGATCGCTACGGCCACGCCTTCGGTGACGCAGCGCTGGTGCAAGTGGTGCAGAGCGTCAAGCGTTGCGAGCGCGGCAGTGACTTGCTGGTGCGCTGGGGCGGTGACGAATTCATCATGATCTTGCCCAACACCACCCTGGCCGACGCCCGGCTGCTGGCGGAAAGCATTCGTCGTGGCCTGTCCGACCTGCTGCCGGTGGGCGACTTCCAGATCACCATGAGTTTTGGCGTGGTGCAGCGCTTGGAGGATGAACAGCACTCGGCGTTGCTGCACCGGGCGGACCAGGCACTGTATCGCTCCAAGATGGCGGGCAAGAATGTGATTTGTGAGTGAACGGTACCCCGCCAACGACAAAAAACAATGCAGACATGAGGCGCTGGCTGCGGTCATAGGCTATATCCGTTGCCATCAGGCCTTCGCCCTTGCCGACTCGACTTCCCTCCCCCTCATCACGCCTTTACCTGGGCTGCGCCGGCTGGTCGCTGCCCCGGGAGCATTGGCCGGCCTTCGCGATGGAAGGAACGCATTTGCAGCGCTACAGCAGCCGATTCCCCGCCGTGGAAATCAACAGCTCGTTCTACCGCCCGCACCGCCCCGCCACGTATGCAAAGTGGGCCGACAGTGTTGCCGGGGATTTTCGCTTCTCGGTCAAGGTGCCCAAGCAGATCACCCATGAACGGCGGTTGATCGACTGCGAAGGGCTTGTGGATGAATTCCTCGGGCAATGTTCACAACTGGGAAAACAGCTTGGCTGCCTGTTGATTCAGTTGCCACCGTCGCTGGCCTTCGAGGCTGTCGTGACCGAAGCATTCTTCAAGGCCTTGCGGGACCGTTACCAGGGGCATGCCGTGCTTGAGCCGCGACACCCGAGCTGGCTCGCGCCCCGGGCTGCGGCGATCCTGCAAGACGCATGCATCGGCCGTGTCGCCGCCGACCCGTCGCCATTACCCGGCGGCAATCAACCCGCTGGCTGGCCTGGCATTCGCTATTACCGGTTGCACGGTTCGCCACGGATTTACTACTCGGCTTACGAGGACGCCTGGCTGGAGCGCCTCGCCCAAGCATTGAAAGCCGACCCCGACACACCGACCTGGTGCATCTTCGACAACACCGCCAGTGGCGCCGCGACCGCCGACGCGTTGCGATTGATGGACCTGATGCAAGACTGAAAGCCGCCACGGCAACAAATGGTCAGTTGCTGCCGGTCCGACCGTGACAACACCGCTCGGGTCCAATAGATTAGGCGACCGGAAAAAAGCTCAATGCCTTTCTCGCCTCATCCCGCTAACAGAAGTAGTGAAATTTCAATGTCCGATTCCAACACCGCTGAATCCGTAGTCACCCTGTCGTCCAAAGCGGAATACGAAAACTCCATCAATCTTTCACAGCATCTGCCCCAGGCCAAAACCATCAGCGAAATGGTCCTCGATGCGTTCCAGTCGAACCGCGAAAGCGACCAGATCCGTGAACTGCGCAACGCCATCCGCCAGGCCCACGATGCCTTCGACGACGACAAGGCCTACGAACTGATGGGCCAGCTCAAACAACTCAAGGACGCCGAAGCCGCCGACTTCGCAGCCCTGGAAGACCTGAGCAGCCGCTTCCCGATCAGCCGCATCCTCTCCAGCTACAAGGACGACCCGTCGTTCCAGGAACTGGTCTACGGCCTGGCCCTGAAAGTGTTGAACCAGACCCACCAGGCCATCAGCAACCCGAGCGGCAGCAAGGGCAAGGCCTCGCGGGCCAAGAAGGAAGCCGAAGTGTTTGTCATCAGCAAGGACGGCATCAGCGTCACCCTGCCCCTGCGCGCACCACGCTCCAAGCCGAACGTCGACCGCGAAGCCTTCGAGTTCCTGGGCTTCAACTTCGTAGGCGAAGGTGACGAAGCCGAGCTGGAAAGCGAAACCTTCCTGGACAACGACGGCACCGAACAACCGGCCACCCGCAAAGGCATCGTCACCGCGTTGCAGCAGCAAAAAGCCTTCGACGGCTACAGCATCGCCCAGCAATAACCCTTCTTGTTCGGCGGTCGTCAGTCCGCCGCCAGAACCTGTGGGAGCGGGCTTGCTCGCGAAGGCGTCGTGTCAGCTAACATCACCGTCAAATGACCCACCGCATTCGCGAGCAAGCCCGCTCCCACAGGCCATCATCAGCCCAGGCAACACCCATGAAAAAGCCCCGCGCTTCTCTCGAAGGCGGGGCTTTTTTTGCAGCGTCTGAAGCTTAAGGCGCGTACGTCAGCAACAGCTCACTCGGCACTTTGAAATCCAGGGACATCATGACGCTCAGGGCAGTGATGGTGAAGATCGAGAACACGAACAGCTTGCGCGCCCAGACCGTGTCATCCACCGCCTTGTAGCCGGTCCAGGCCATGTACAGCCAGTACATGCCCATGGCGGCGGCGACGGCGAGGTAGCTCATGCCGGCGTAGCCGCTGAAGGTCAGCATCAAGGTCGCCACGAGGAAGGCCAGGATGTAGAGCAGGATGTGTTTCTTGGTCACCTGGATGCCGCGCTTGACCGGCAGCACCGGTATCGAGGCGGCCAGGTAGTCGTTGAAGCGGAAGATCGCGATGGCGTAGGAATGCGGCATCTGCCACAGGCTGAACATCACCAGCAGCGTCAGCGCCGCCATGTCGAAGCTGTTGCTGACCGCCACGTAACCGATCACTGGTGGCATCGCCCCCGACAGACTGCCCACCAGCGTGCCGTGGACCGACTTGCGCTTGAGGTACAGGCTGTAGAGGCCGACGTAGATGACAAAACCGATCACCGCGAACAACGCCGCCAACGGATTGGCCACCCAGTACAACAGCGCCACGCCGGCCACGCCTAGCACCGTGGCGAATGCCAGGGCCAGTTGCACCGGAATCAGGCCTTGGACCAGCGCCCGATTCTTGGTGCGTTCCATCTTGATGTCGATGTCGCGGTCGATGCAGTTGTTGAACACGCAACCGGACGCCACCACCAGGGAAGTGCCGATCATCGCCGCCAGGAAGATGGCCAGATCGACATGCCCTTTCGAGGCCAGGAAAAACCCGCCTGCCACAGAAAGCACGTTACCGAAAATGATCCCCGGCTTGGTGATTTGGATAAAGTGCTTCAGGGACATCCGGATTTTCCTCAGTGCGCCATCATGTTGGTGTGGATGCTGAACATGATCCACAACGACAGGCCGACCAGCAGGACAATCACGATCGCGGCAAAGACAAACGCGACCACGTTGTTACGTTGGGCGGCGGAGCGGTCCAGATGCAGGAAGTACACCAGGTGCACCAGTACCTGGACCACGGCGAAGATCAGGATGATCCACAGGGTCAGGCTCTTGGGCAGCGACGGGTACATCACCAGGCCGAACGGGATGACGGTCAGAATCACCGACAGGATGAAACCGATGGCGTAGGACTTGACGCTGCCGTGGCCGGCGTCATGGCCATCATGGGAATGTGCGTTAGCCATTTACAGGGTCCCCATCAGATAAACAACGGTGAATACGCAGATCCACACCACGTCCAGGAAGTGCCAGAACAGGCTCAGGCAGCTCAGGCGCGTCTTGTTGGTGGCGGTCAGGCCGTTTTTCTGGACCTGGTACATCATGATCGCCATCCAGATCAGGCCACTGGTCACGTGCAAGCCGTGGGTACCGACCAGGGTGAAGAACCCGGACAGGAAACCGCTGCGGCTAGGGCCGTAGCCTTCGGCGATCAGGATATGGAACTCGTTGATCTCCATGGCGATAAAGCCCGCGCCGAGCAGGAAGGTCATCGCCAACCAGCCCAGTACCTGGGTTTTCTTGCCCTTGAACAGCGCCAGCATGGCGAAGCCGTAGGTGATCGAGCTGAACAGCAGCAGCGCGGTTTCACCCAGCACGTAAGGCAGTTCGAAGATGTCGTGGCCCGACGGGCCACCGGCGACGTTGTTAACCAGCACCGCGTAGACCGCGAAGATCGACGCGAACAGAATGCAGTCGGTCATCAGGTAGAGCCAGAAACCGAATACGGTCATCTCGCCCGAGTCGTGGTGATGGTCATCGTGCCCATGGTCATGACCATGGGCGTGTCCAACATTGGTCACTAAGTTCGACATGGTTTAAGCCTGTTCCAACGAGGTTTCAACACGGGTGGCGGTGGCGGGGACTTTCCCGGCCGCTACCAGGCGCTTGTGCTGCTCGGCTTCGATGCGCTCGATGACATCCACCGGCACCATGTAGCCCTGATCGTCACGGGCGGCATGGATCACGAAATACACCACGGTGCCGACCAGGCTGGCGATGGCCAGCCACCAGATGTGCCAGATCATCGCAAAACCGAACACGGTCAACAGCGCGCCCATGACCACACCGGTGGCGGTGTTGTTGGGCATGTGGATCGGCTCGTACTTGGCCGGAGCCTGGTACGCGGTGCCGGCTTCCTTGGCTTCGGTGAACGGGTCGATGACGTCTGCTTTTGGCAGCACGGCGAAGTTGTAGAACGGCGGTGGCGAAGAGGTCGACCATTCCAGGGTATGGGCATTCCACGGATCACCGTGCTCGCACATGTTTTCCGGTTTCTTGCGATCACGCACACTGACGTACAGCTGGATCAGTTGGCAGGCAATACCGACAGCGATCATCACCGCGCCGAACATGGCGACGTACAGGTACGGCACCCATTCAGGGTTGGTGGTGGCGTTCAGGCGACGGGTCATGCCCATGAAGCCCAGAGCATAGAGCGGCATGAACGCGACGAAGAAGCCCGAGATCCAGAACCAGAATGCAGCCTTGCCCCAACCTTCGTGCAGCTTGAAGCCGAACGCTTTCGGGAAGTAGAACGCAAAGCCCGCGATGTAGCCGAACACGGCGCCGCCGATGATCACGTTATGGAAGTGCGCGATCACGAACAGGCTGTTGTGCAGTACGAAGTCCGCACCCGGGATGGCCAGCAGTACGCCGGTCATGCCGCCGATGGCGAAGGTCACCATGAAGCCCAGGGTCCACAGCACGTGGCTGGTGAAACGCAGGCGGCCCTGATAGATGGTGAACAGCCAGTTGAACAGCTTCACACCCGTCGGGATCGAAATCAGCATGGTCGCCAGGCCGAAGAAGGCGTTGACGCTGGCACCCGAACCCATGGTGAAGAAGTGGTGCAGCCAGACCATGAAGCCCAGTACCGAGATCGCGCCGGAAGCGTAGATCATCGAGTGGTGGCCAAACAGTTTCTTGCCGGAGAAAGTCGAGATGACTTCGGAGAAAATACCGAACGCCGGCAGAATCAGGATGTACACCTCAGGGTGACCCCAAGCCCAGAACAGGTTGACGTACATCATCGGATTTCCACCCAGTTCATTGGTGAAAATGTGGAAATCCATGTAGCGGTCAAGCGTCAGCAGCGCCAGGGTAGCGGTGAGGATCGGGAACGAAGCGACGATCAGCACGTTGGCCCAGGTGCAGGTCCAGGTGAAGATCGGCATGTCCATCAGCTTCATGCCCGGGGTACGCATTTTCAGCACGGTGGCCAGGAAGTTGACCCCCGTCAGCGTTGTCCCCAACCCGGATAGCTGTAGCGCCCAGATGTAGTAATCCACCCCCACGCCCGGGCTGTATTGCAGCCCCGACAACGGCGGATAGGCGACCCAACCGGTCTTGGCGAATTCGCCAACACCCAGGGAAACGTTGATCAGCACCACACCGGACACCAGCAACCAGAAGCTGAGGGAGTTCAGGAATGGATAGGCAACGTCGCGCGCGCCGATCTGCAGCGGCACTGCAAGGTTCATCAGGCCGGTGAAGAATGGCATCGCCATGAAGATGATCATGATCACACCGTGGGCGGTGAAGATCTGGTCATAGTGTTCAGGCGGCAGGTAGCCGGGCGAACCCTCGGTGGCCATGGCCAGTTGGGTACGCATCATGATGGCGTCGGCAAAACCGCGCAGCAACATGACCATGGCAACGATGATGTACATCACGCCGATTTTCTTGTGGTCGACCGAGGTCAGCCACTCGGTCCACAGGTAGGTCCACTTCTTGAAATAAGTGATGCCCGCGAACAATGCCAGACCACCGAGCGCGATGATGGCGAGGGTCACCATGACAATCGGCTCGTGGAACGGGATCGCTTCCCAACTTAATTTACCTAACATCGTTTACTCCTCTGCCCCGGCAGCTGAATGCGAGCTCATGTCCATCCCTTCCATGTTGTGAGCCACTTCCTTCTCTTTCTTCTCGTGGTGCATCGGCTTGCCCGGATTCATCCCTTCATACTTGTCGATGATGGTCTGGAACAGGTTCGGCGTAACCGACGAGTAGAGTTCGACTGGGTTGTTCTGGCTCGGCTTGGAAAGGGCTTCGTATTCAGCTTTTTCAAGCTGTTTAGGTGCCTTCTTCACTTCGTTGACCCAGGCGTCGAATTCTTCCTGGGTGGTGGCGGTCGCTTTGAACTTCATGCCGGTGAAACCCGCTCCGCTGTAGTTGGCGGAGATACCTTCAAGTTCGGTGTTCTGGTTGGCGATCAGGTGCAGCTTGGTCTGCATGCCGGCCATCGCATAGATCTGGCCGCCCAGGCCCGGGATGAAGAACGAGTTCATCACGGTGTCGGAGGTGACCTTGAAGTTGATCGGCGTGTGGGCCGGGAACACGATCTTGTTGACCGTGGCGATGCCTTGTTCCGGATAGATGAACAGCCACTTCCAGTCCATCGAGACCACTTCGATAGTGATCGGCTTGACGTCTGAATCCAGCGGACGGTACGGGTCCAGGGCGTGGGTCGACTTGTAGGTGACATAACCCAGGGCAATGATGATCAGCACCGGAATGGTCCACACCGCCACTTCGATCTTGGTCGAATGCGACCATTTCGGCGTGTACGTGGCCTGGGTGTTGGTTGCGCGGTACTTCCAGGCGAACAGGAAGGTCATGACGATGACCGGCACGACGACCAGCAGCATCAGCAGCGTGGCGGTGATGATCAGGTTTCGTTCATCCAGGCCGACCTGGCCCTTGGGATCGAGCAAGGTCATGTTGCAGCCTCCCAGCAGCAACGTGCCGAGCAGCGGCAACAAGCCTAGTAATCGGGGGTACCTGTTTTTACTCATCTCACGACCTCTAAAGCAGCTTGCGCAATGCAGTTGGGTTTTGATCGCCAACACTTCACCCTGCCAAGGGTTGGCATTTCTTGGATTGAATAAGGGCTGCCCATCGAACGTCAGCGGCTGTTCGACACATCCTGGGCCAGCAGTGAGTTCTTATTCGTTGGTCAAAAGGCCTAGTTCAAGCCCAATTCCATTTGGTGCGGGTAGTAGTTGGAGGCACCGACACCTGGGGGTCGCATGGGGCGCTGGCGCCCTTCGACCACTCTCGTGCTCAAGCCTGAGCCGGGTCGGAAAATCGGTGCGGGCGATTGTAGTGAGGTGACGCGCTGTAGACCATGTCTCATCCCGAAATAATTTTTATCCGATCCGGCAACAATCTCTTGCCGATATTGCAACGGGCCAGCATGTTATCGAAATTAATTCTCAACAAGAACCCCAAAAAACGTAGGTCTACTACGCCCGATTTAGACAGCCCGGGCCGATCGATGAGGGCTTTTTTGCCCGTCAAGCGCCCAGTTTTCGGGGCCTCTGGCGCCTGACGCTGCGCTGTTAAAAATGCCTGTTTCACACGAGACGCTGGCTGCAAAAACAGACGATTTATTATTACAGGCATGAGCGTTTGATCAGCCTTGGAAAGCCTGAGCGCGACAAGCTATGTGACAACGTGTCGCACATTGCCGCAGGTCATTCTTGCCTCGGATCAAGGACGCGCTGGCTCGAGCGTGAAACGTAAAACGCCCCGGCTCTCCAGGAGAGAACCGGGGCGTTTCAGCGAGGTTTTCAGCGAAGCGGTTTGCGGTTCCGTGACACCAGCAACGGCACCAGCACCACCGTCAACACGAAGGCCACCAGCGCCCATTGCGCCAGGGACAGGCCCAGGATCGGTGGGTAGGGGGTGGAGCAAAAACCATCGACCTGGAAACCCAGCGGGAAGATCTTCGCCAGCGGCAGGTCATCGACAATCGGTTGCAATACGTCGATACCGCAACTGACCGCGGGGAAGAACTGGGTATACACGTGATGCCCCGCCACACCGGCACCGGCCAGGGCACAGAGCACCACCAGGCCTTCGAAGACCGTCAGGCTGCGACGGGTGCGCATGGCGGCGCCGATGAAGGCGAAGATCGCGATCAGCAACAGCGCATAGCGTTGCAAGATACACAGCGGGCACGGTGCCTCGCCGAGGGCCACCTGCATGTACAGCGCACCGCCGATCAGTGCCAGGCAGATCAGCCCCAGCAGCACCAGATAGCGCCGCTCACGGCCCAACCGCATCATTTCCTCACTCATTGCGTTTCCCTTTGTCTGCATGGATCGACGCGCAGCCTCGCAACACCCGGCGCGCGATCGGATGTACCGAAGTCTACACGCTGACCATGACAGTGAACGAGCAGCGGGCGTCGACATTGGAGGGGAATAGACCGCAAGAAGGTTAAGCGGGGATTAATTCTGGCCGTTGGACAGGGATGGACCTGCTGCCGCCATCGCGAGCAGGCTCGCTCCCACAAAAGAATCAGCGCTGACCACCAGAGCTGCGCAAATTACCTGTGGGAGCGAGCTTGCTCGCGATAGCGGTGGGTCAGCTTGCATTGATATTGAATATGCCGACGCTATCGCGAGCAAGCTCGCTCCCACAGGTTTTTGTGGTGTTCACAGGCATTGTGTCCACCGCTAATCCCTTGTGGGAGCGAGCCTGCTCGCGATGAAGGCAACCAGGGCTCCCGGTTTGCCGCGACCTTATTCCAGCGCCGCTGCCGGGCCGAAGAATTCGTAGCGGCTCTGCCGCTCCGGCACGCCGAGGGCCTTGAGGTGGCGTTTGACGGCGCCCATGAAACCCTTCGGCCCAAGGAAATAGGCGTCCAGGTCACGCTGCTCCGGCAACCATTGCGCCAATTGCTCCTGGCTCAGCAGCCCTACCTTGTCCGCCGCCGGGCTCAAGCCGTCGTCTTCGTCGTAGCAGTAGAAGCGCTTGAGTTGCGGATGCCGCCTGGCCAGGTCATCGATCCAGTCACGGAAGGCATGGGCGCGGCCATTGCGCGCGCAGTGAATGAAATGCACCGGCCGCTCGGTTTGCAGCGCCGCCTGCAGCATCGCCAGGGTCGGGGTGATGCCAACGCCGCCGCTGATCAGCACCAGCGGCTTGTCGCTGGCGGTCAGGTAGAAATCCCCGGACGGCGGGAACAACTGGATGCGACTGCCGACCTCGAAATGATGATGCAGGTGGTTCGACACCCGCCCGCCCGGCTCGCGCTTGACGCTGATCCGGTACTGACCATTGTCCGCCAGGGCCGACAGCGAATAGTTACGGCGCACTTCCTCGCCATCGAGGATGAGCTTCATGCCGATGTACTGGCCCGGCTCGGCCATCAGGATCGGGCCCTTGTCCGTCGGTTCGAAGTAGAAGGAGGTAATCTCCGAGCTTTCCTGGACCTTGGCCGCCAGGATGAACTCACGCTCGCCACGCCAGCCGCCCGGCGCCTCGGCCTTCTTGTCATACATACCGGCTTCGGCACCGATCAGGATATCGGCCAACTGGTTATAGGCAGCGCCCCACGCCGCAATCACCTCGGGCGTGGCGATCTCTGCGCCCAACACCTCGGCAATGGCTCGCAGCAGGCACGCACCGACGATCGGATAATGTTCCGGCAGGATCTGCAGGGCAACGTGCTTGTTGACGATTTTCGCCACCAGGTCGCCCAACTGGTCGAGCTGGTCAATGTGCCGCGCATACATCAACACGCCGTTGGCCAGCGCACGCGGCTGATCGCCACTGGCCTGGTGAGCCTGGTTGAACAGTGGGCGCACTTGCGGGTATTCGGACAGCATCATGCGATAGAAGTGGGTGATCAGCGCTTCACCACCGCTTTCAAGCAATGGCACGGTGGAGCAAATGATGGCGCGTTCTTCTGGACTGAGCATAAGGTGACTCCTGGCGTATGACTGATAACCGTTGCGTAAGTCTTATCAGTTTTCATGCCATAAATTTTTTTATTAAATATCATGAAGTTAAGAACAATGTAGTCATATCGACACGAGCCGTTTTATAGTCGTTATGACTACATGGAGTCATTATGACCGCAACCGCCCTGCTCACCTCGCTACTGCCGCTGGTGGCAGACCTGTCCCGCGAACTGCCTGAGGGCGAACGCTATCGGCGCCTGCTCGGCACCTTGCGCGCCCTGCTGCCCTGCGATGCGGCGGCGTTGCTGCGCCTGGACGACGACTGCCTGGTGCCGCTTGCCGTGGATGGCTTGAGCACCGATACACTGGGCCGACGATTCCGCGTCAGCGAACACCCTCGCTTCGAAGCGCTGCTGGCGAACCCGCAGCCCACCCGCTTCGCCGCCGACAGCGGACTGCCCGATCCGTACGACGGGCTGGTCGAAGGGCTGGCCGAGCACCTGGAGGTTCACGATTGCATGGGTTGCCCGCTGTTCGTCGACGAACGCCCCTGGGGCCTGCTGACCCTGGATTCGCTGGACCCGGAACGCTTCGAACCCATCGACCTGAGCGCCTTGCAAGCCTTCGCCAGCCTCGCCGCCGCCACGGTCAGCGCGGCCGAACGCATCGAGCGCCTGGCCTTGAAGGCCGAGGACGAGCACCGCCGCGCCGAGGTCTATCGCCAGGCCAGCGGCCAGCAACACCGCGACATGGTTGGCCAGAGCAAGGCCCACAAGCGCCTGGTGGAAGAGATCACGCTGGTGGGCGGCAGCGACCTGACAGTATTGATCACCGGCGAAACCGGTGTGGGCAAGGAACTGGTCGCCCAGGCCATCCATGCCGCGTCGAAACGCGCCGGGCAGCCGCTCATCAGCCTCAACTGCGCCGCCCTGCCGGATACGCTGGTGGAAAGTGAACTCTTCGGCCATGTACGGGGCGCCTTCACCGGAGCCACGAACGACCGGCGCGGCAAGTTCGAACTGGCCGACGGCGGCACCTTGTTCCTCGACGAGGTGGGTGAGTTGTCCCTAACCGTCCAGGCCAAGTTGCTGCGGGTGTTGCAAAGCGGCCAATTGCAGCGCCTGGGTTCGGACAAGGAGCATCGGGTCGATGTGCGCCTGATCGCGGCCACCAATCGCGATCTCGCCGACGAAGTGCGCAACGGCCATTATCGGGCCGACTTCTACCATCGCCTGAGTGTGTACCCATTGCAGGTGCCGGCGCTGCGCGAGCGGGGACGGGACGTGTTGCTGCTCAGCGGCTTCTTCCTGGAACAGAACCG
The DNA here is from genome assembly GCF_059579345.1 of Pseudomonas sp. FSO-7. Lineage (NCBI taxonomy): Bacteria > Pseudomonadati > Pseudomonadota > Gammaproteobacteria > Pseudomonadales > Pseudomonadaceae > Pseudomonas > Pseudomonas sp. FSO-7. The sequence goes on from NZ_CM184193.1 coordinate 5,458,642, forward strand.
TTCGCGCATGGGCCTGGGCAGCCTGCGCCTGACCAGCGACGCCCAGGCCGCATTGCTGGCCTACGACTGGCCGGGCAACGTACGCGAACTGGAACACCTGATCGGTCGCAGTGCCCTGAAGGCCTTGGGCCGCTGCCCGACGCGCCCGAAAATCCTCAGCCTCGGCGCCCAGGACCTGGATTTGCCCCAGGCGCCTGTGGATAACCCTGCACCATCGTCCACCGGCCCGGCACCGTCCCTGTCCGGCGTGACGGGGGACTTGCGCGAAGCGGTGGACCAATTCCAACGCAATTTGATCGCCGCCTGCCTGGAGCGCCACCAGCACAACTGGGCCAGCGCCGCCCGGGAGCTGGGGCTGGACCGGGCGAATCTGGGGCGGATGGCAAAACGGCTTGGCCTGAAATAGTGGCTGGGGGCGCTTTTGTGGCGAGGGAGCTTGCTCCCGCTGGGTTGCGAAGCAGCCCCTATCAACCGCAGCGCGATTTAGAATCTTACGACCGCTACGCGGCCGAGCGGGAGCAAGCTCCCTCGCCACAAAAGCTATCCCGCGCAAGGACCTGATGACAGCGATCCATGCTATCGACAAGCTTTCGCCCTAAAGCCTGCCCTCGACAAGTCGATAACCCGATATCACAAGCTGTTCTGGCGATCTGTTTGCTCGCCCCACCTTTTTCCACAGAAGGTTTTTATGTCTTCCAACAAAGCCCGCGCAGATTCACTTTCGCTTCTGCTGTTTACCTTGCGCAGCGGCAAGCTGATGGCAATCAACCTGCTCAAGGTCAGCGAAATCATTCCCTGCCCACCGTTGACCAAACTGCCGGAGTCCCATCCGCACGTCAAAGGCATCGCCACCCTGCGCGGGACGTCGTTGTCGGTGATCGACCTGAGCCGCGCCATTGGCGAGCGGCCGCTGGAAGACCCGGACGGCGGCTGCCTGATCGTCACCGACGTGAGCCGCTCCAAACAGGGCCTGCATGTGCAGGCGGTGAGCAAGATCGTGCATTGCCTGACCACCGACATCAAACCGCCGCCCTACGGTTCCGGCGGTGTGCGGGCGTTCATCACCGGCGTGACCTCGGTGGACGGCACGCTGGTGCAAGTATTGGACATCGAAAAGGTCATCCATGGCATCGCACCGGCGCAGATCGAAACCGCGCCGACCGAACTGAGCATGGAAGACGCCGAGGTCCTGGGCAACGCCCGGATCCTGGTGGTCGATGACAGCCAGGTGGCATTGCAGCAATCGGTGCACACCTTGCGCAATCTGGGCCTGCAATGCCACACCGCCCGCAGCGCCAAGGAAGCCATCGACTGTCTACTGGAACTGCAGGGCACTGCGCAGGAGATCAACCTGATCGTTTCCGATATCGAAATGTCGGAAATGGACGGCTACGCCCTCACCCGGACCCTGCGCGAAACGCCGGACTTCGCTCACCTCTACGTGTTGCTGCACACGTCCCTCGACAGCGCCATGAACAGTGAGAAAGCGCGACTGGCCGGCGCAAACGGGGTGCTCACCAAGTTCTCGTCGCCCGAATTGACCAAGTGCCTGATCACTGCGGCCAAGGCCGTCGCCGAACAAGGGCGCTGAAACCCACCCGCGTCAATGCGGGCCGAGCGCCAGGAGGCTGCGATCTTCGCGGCCTCTGAACACTGTCCCGACTCAGGCATACTCCAGCCCTGGCTTCCCTGAACAAGGACATTGTTGATGAAAACCCCTGCGCTGATCCTCCTCGGCCTCACCGCCGCCATGACCTTTCAGGCTCAGGCTTCCAGCCCTGACGCCTGGGCCTCTTACGACAAAAAAGTGCTCGCCAGTTGCCTGAAGGCCAGCGGCCTTAAAGACGCCGAACCCGTCGGCACCGCCGCGCAATTCGACGACCGGGTGGGCTACACCGCGTTGTTGCTGCAAGGCCAATACCCGCAGAAACACATGAAAGGCGCAACCGGCACCGAGTTGTGCCTCTACCGCAAGAAAACCGCGACCGCCTACGTGACCGAATGGGACTCGATCCGCCCGACCGACGCCCCTCGATGAATGGCGCATAACTTGCTTCGCAGGGCTTATCGCGGCGTTTTTCTGTCGCCGCTTTCAGCCTATTGCCTTCGGTCGATCAATGAACACAACGTTTTCCTGCGTAGGGTGCGGTAAATGCTGTACCGGCCATCATGTCCCCCTGACCCTCGACGAGGCCAGGATGTGGGCGAATGACGGCGGCCAGGTGATTGTCCTGGTCGAGGCCTTTCTGCCTAACGGCCTCGGCCTTCCGGTGGCGCAACGTGAACATGCCGAACGACGCTCGGCGGTGGTCCGTAGCGGCACGAGCGAGGCGCTGCTGGCGATCACCTTCGCCGCTTATAACGCCGGCCCTTGTCATAATCTGGACGCCGACAACCTGTGCCGCATCTATGAACGCAGGCCCTTGGTCTGCCGTATCTACCCCATGGAAATCAACCCCCACATCCCGCTCAATACCGCCGCCAAGGATTGCCCACCAGAGTCGTGGGAAACCGGGCCACAGTTGATAGTCGGTGGTGAATTGGTGGACCCGGAACTGGCCCGGTTGATCGAGCGTTCACGCCAGGCCGATCGTGAGGACATCGCGATCAAGGCACGCATCTGCATGTCCTTGGGCATCCACACGACGGCGTTGAAGGGCGACGGATTCACGGCCTACCTGCCGAACATGGCTGCGTTTGCCGCCGCTATCGATCAGGCTCGCTCGCAGCCGTTGGAGCAAGAGGCTGGCGAATGGCAGTTCCACCTGTCTGGCGATGACATTGCCAGCCAAGTAACGGCCAGTGGAGCAAGCGTTGTCACCGAAGCGCCGGTCAACTACGCCTTCATTTCCCTGCGGGCCGCATAGGGGCTTTCAGAAGTTACAAAATCAGAGCCCACCACAGATCAAATGTGGGAGCGGGCTTGCTCGCGAAAGCGGTCTGGCATTCAACATCAATGCAAGCTGACCCGACGCCTTCGCGAGCAAGCTCGCTCCCACAGGTAGAATTTGCGATATCCCAATCAAACTCCCCTCTCGCCTAACCCGCGCCAGGAATGTTAGCGTGCTTGGTATTCCCTGCAGATGAGCCTTGCACGATGAAAAAAACCGTACTTGCCTTCAGCCGTATCACGCCCCCTATGATCGAACGCCTGCGCCAGGACTTCGACGTGATTGTCCCCAACCCGTCGAACGGCGACATCAACGCGCAGTTCAACGAAGCCTTGCCCCACGTCCACGGGCTGATCGGTGTCGGTCGCAAGCTCGGCCGCGAGCAACTGCAGAGCGCCACGAACCTGCAAGTGGTTTCCAGCGTGTCGGTGGGCTACGACAACTATGACCTGGCCTACTTCAATGAACGCGGGATCATGCTCACCAACACCCCCGACGTGCTCACCGAAAGCACCGCCGACCTGGCCTTCGCCCTGCTGATGAGCAGTGCCCGGCGCGTGGCCGAGCTGGACGCCTGGACCAAGGCCGGGCAATGGCAGGCGACGGTCGGGCCACAGCTGTTTGGCAGCGACGTGCATGGCAAGACCCTGGGCATCGTCGGCATGGGCAACATCGGCGCAGCCATTGCCCGGCGTGGTCGGCTGGGCTTCAACATGCCGATCCTCTACAGCGGCAACAGCCGCAAGACCGAGCTGGAAAACCAGTTGGGCGCACAATTTCGCGAGCTGGATCAGTTGCTGGCCGAAGCGGACTTCGTCTGCCTCGTCGTGCCATTGAGCGAAAAAACCCGACATCTGATCGGTCAGCGTGAACTGGGCCTGATGAAACCGAGCGCCATCCTGGTCAACATTTCCCGTGGCCCGGTAGTGGATGAACCGGCGCTGATCGAAGCCCTGCAAAACAATCGCATCCGCGGTGCCGGGCTGGATGTCTACGAGAAAGAGCCGTTGGCCGAATCGCCGCTGTTCCAGTTGAAGAACGCCGTGACCCTGCCCCATATCGGCTCGGCCACTCACGAAACCCGTGAGGCCATGGCCAATCTTGCTGTGGATAACTTGCGCAGTGCCTTGTTGGGCGAGCGACCGCAGAACCTGGTCAACCCGCAAGTCTGGAAGTAACCCGCAGATACCACGAGGAATACGCCGTGGCGAGGGAGCAAGCTCCCTCGCCACGGGTTTCGCTAGATGTCGTGTCTCAGCGAACACCCAGCGCGACTTTCGCTGCCACTGGCCGGGGCTTGCGAAACACCAGCACGTTGCCCAGCATGACCAGGACCAATCCCACCAATGCCGGCGCCGTCCACTGATAGCCCTCGGCAAACGCCGAGACGTTCAACGCCACCACCGGGAACAACACCGTGCAATACGCCGCCCGCTCCGGCCCCATGCGCCCCACCAGCGTCAGGTAGGCGGTAAAGCCAATCACCGAACCCGGAATCACCAGGTACAACAGCGAGCCGATGTAGCGCGTGTTCCATTCCATGTCGAACGGAATGCCTTTGAACGCACACCACACCGCCAGCATCGCTGCGCCATAGGCCATGCCCCAGGCATTGGTGGTCAGCGGCTTGAGACCGGCTTTCTGTTGCAGGCTCGAGAGCATGTTTCCCGCCGAGAAACACAAGGTCCCCAGCAACGCCAGCGCCAACCCAAGCAAGGTTTGCGGACTTGCGCTGTGGCCAGCCAGCTCCGGCCAGAACAGCAGCGCCAACCCCAGCAGACCCAGCCCCCCCCCCAACAGCACGTTGCGCGCGATCCGCTGACCGAAGAACACACGGGCATTGAGGGCGTTCCAGAGGGTGGCGGTGGAAAACACCACGGCGACCAAGCCACTGGGGATCCATTGACTGGCGGTCAGGAAGCACATGAAGTTGATACAGAACAGGCACAGGCCCTGGGCAACGCAAATCAGATGGCCGCGCCGATTCATCACTTGCAAGCGCCGGCTGAGCAAGAGCATCGCGAATAAAATCAATGCCGCGAGACCAAAGCGATAAACGATCGAAACCGGGATGGCGACCACACCCAGTTGCAATTTCAGCGCAATCCACGTGGTACCCCAGATGAGCACGGTAAGCAGGTACAACGAGAGGTTCATGACGGTGACTCCTGGCAATGGCCTCCAGTGTCACGCCGCCATTGACCCGGCGCTTGCATAAACTTGCGGTTTTGTCGGCAGACAGGCTGGCACGGATAAGCCGACGGAGTAGGATGCAAGCGTTGGAGAACCGATCATGTCCACACTGCAAAGCCTGCAAGTCTTTCAAGCCCTCAACAGCTCGCCCAACGCTCGCCTGGAGCACAGCGCCGAGCTCGGGGACGGCTTGGCGGCCGCTTTGTGGAGCAATCACCACGACGCCCGGGACTACGAAGCGCCGACCCACCATACGTTGTCCTGCTACATCGCCGGCGGCACCGGCACGTTTCGCCGCGAACGACCCGATACCACAGGGGCGCCGGGCAAACTCTGCATACTGCCCGCCGGACATGAATCGGCCTGGGTCATCAACGGCGACATTCGCCTCGCCCACCTGTATTTCAGCCCTGAACAATTCGCCCTGGGTTGCATCACACTGCTGGACCGCGAACCGCGGCAGGTGCAACTGCACGAGGAGACCTTTCTCGACGACCCGCAACAGGCACAACGCTTTCGCCAGTTGATCGCGATGAACTGGAACGAACCCGGCGAACGCCTGCTGACCACCAGCCTGGCCCATGACCTGCTCAACCACCTGCTGCTCAGTCAGGTTGGCCAGCGCCAGGGGCTTCGCCTCAAGGGCGGCCTGGCTGCTCATCAGCGGCGGTTGCTGGTGGATTACGTCGACAGCCACCTGGCCGAGGCCATCAGCCTTGGGCAACTGGCGGCACTGTGTGCATTGTCCGAATACCACTTCGCCCGGATGTTCCGCGAAAGCTTCGGGCTGCCACCGCATCAATACGTCCTGGCACGACGGCTTGCCCTGGCGCGGCATTTGTTGCGCAGCACTTCACAACCGTTGGGCGAGGTGGCATTGGCCTGCGGATTTGCCAGCGCCAGCCACTTCACCAATCGTTTTCGCCAGGCCCTGGGCGCGACGCCCGGAGAGTATCGGCAGGCGTTTTTGCCCTAGTCCCGGCTATCGCCATCGCGAGCAAGCTCGCTCCCACAAGGGTTCTGTGCTGAACATAAAATTCAAATCCACTGAAGATCCAGTGTGGGAGCGAGCTTGCTCGCGATGACGTCGGCACATTCAACATCCATGCAAGCCGACCCACCGCTATCGCGAGCAGGCTCGCTCCCACATGGATTGCACTTCACCAGATAACGGGTCACCTACAAAAGCAAAACGGGCCTGCAATCGCAGGCCCGTTTTTTCAGTAGAAATTGAAATGAACGAGGTTTCAGCCGTGAAGCGAGGCCCGTTCGTTCTCCAGGAATTCTTCTTCCAGCATGGCATCAGCCACGGCCATCGAGTCGGTCGGACCGTTGGTAACGGCACGCTTGCCGCGCAGTTTGCCGAACAGATGCTCCAGGGCATTTTCAAGTTTGGTGGCCGCGCCTTCGATCGCCAGTTCCAGCGAATCGGCCTTGTGGGTCACGGAAATCGGCTGATGGCCCTTTGGCCGTGCTTCAAGCTGGCAACGCAGGTCATGAGGACCCGGCTTGTCGCCGTTCTCGTCCCGCAGGTGAACCTCGACCCGTGTCAGGTCCTCTTCATAACGTTCGAGCGTGCTTTCGATGGTAGTACGTACCCACTCCTCCAGTCGGATGCTGCTTTGAATATGGTTATCGCTGTTGACTTGGATTTGCATAGTTCATCCCTTATTTCAGCTAGCTCGCCGGGGGCCATCGACGTTGATGCAACGGCCCCTTGAATACAGAGTCGGGCTGGCGGAGGAACAATTCAACCCCTGGAAAAAGATAAATATTCATATGCAAATAAAGCCGGACAACGAGCAAAAGCACTGTTAATGTCGGGAGTTGCCCCGCCCTGCCTACCCGCCGCAAATCGTCCCCCTCCTGCACCGTCAACGAACATCCGCACGTTATTGCCCCGAAACGGACAGCCGTATTCCAGAGCGTTCGGCGCTTGGGCGCCGGGATCATTGTCCGACGGTTTTTCCGGCATGCCACTTGCTAAAGCCCTGTAGGCGCTGCCGCAGGTTGCGATCTTTTGATTTTGAAGCCTGCCCGCCCGGGAAAATTTGAGATGAACACGATCATGGAATGGCCGATGGTCCGGTGTTGCGAACTAATCCCGATCACGGCCGGTCAACAACTGCACGTTCAATCAGGCGGTGACGCATCATGGACAACCCTTTTCAGATCATTACCGACGCTTTTGCGCCGCACTATCAAATCAACCTGAGCATCCAGGGCCTGGATGGCAGCATCATGCTGACCCTGTCCAAGAGCGGGCGCATCGTCGCCAAACGCATGATCAGCGCCCAGCAGCGCAACGACCCGGAGCGGCTCAAGCGCCTGGTGCAGAGCATTCAGTTCGGCATCGCCATCGAGCAGGGCCACAGCGCGGTGGCCATCCTCGAAGCCATGACCGGCGGCGACAACATCAAGCTGCCGCCGCCGCACGCACAGGGTGTGACACCGTCTGCCGCCGGCCTTTAAATCTCCCCTTTCTCCACTTCGGCATGTTCACTGGAACCCGCGCCGACCTTGCGGTGCGGGTGCTCGATCTTCACCGAGGGGAACTGCGACGACGCGTAACGCACCACCAGGATCGAAAACGCCAGCAGCAGGATGCCACCGCACAGGTAGATGATCCCCAGGTCGGGCGGGCTGTGGTGGGAAACGTTGGAAATCAGCAGCCGCGTCAGCGCGGTAATGGCCACGTAGATCAGAAACCGCACCGGCATGTGGTTGGTCTTGAAGTAGATCCCCACCATCGCCCCTAATTCCAGGTAGATGAACAGCAGCAGGATGTCGTCGATCTTGATGTGCCCCACCTCGAGCATCTGCAAGAACTCCATCACCGCTGCCCACGCGGTCACCGCACCGATGGCGAACAGCGCCAGGTAGTGGAAGGTCTCGACGAACAGGTTTCCCAGGGACTCGGCCAGTTGATGGACGTTCTGGCGCAGGTTCTCGGCCCAGTTGATTTTCACGATGTAGTTTCCTTAGGTCGGTTCGACCGGATGATGCGGGTTGGACGTGACGGTTGTTCTGCATGCAGAAAAAAGGCCAGCGACTGAGGGTGAGATGGCGATAGGCTGGTATGCGGCACTTTTGGGGGCTTCGTGCGGCCGGATCGCGAGCAAGCTTTGCTCACATTAGCTTCGCGCTCACACGCCGAAATCGGTCTACATTAAAAAGCCACTATCCAAAGCAACAGGATTCGCTTATTCTTTTGCCTGTATATAAATACAGTAGTCGCAAAGACAAACCAATGTGAAGGCATGTGAGGTGGTGAATGGCCGTCGAAGTGGTATACCGCAGCAGCCGAGATCTGGAGCGCTTGTTCATGGATAAAGCCGAAGCTGACCGTCATGACAAAATGCTGGAGCTCGCCGAATTGCTGGCCGAAGTGTTGCAAAAAGCCGTTCCATCGTTGAGCGAGCAACAGGTCGAGGAAGCCGGGATCTACATGGCGAAGAATCGGGACGTGTTCGCCAAGGCATTCAAGAGCCAGCCGGACGCCTTGTCCGAACTGCTCAACCCGTCGGACGAGTAACCAAAAAAAGATCGCAGCCTTCGGCAGCGCCTACACCGCGTAGGAGCTGCCGAAGGCTGCGATCTTTTTTTCAATAATAACGACGTGGGTCCGAATCGATCAGGCTCGCCAGCTTGGTCAAGGCGAAGCGCAGTTCGTCCTGGCTGGTGGGCGACATCAACACCAACCGTACACATCGCGTGGTCCCCGAACGCTCAGCCTGGAACTGGGTGCCACTGAGCACCAATACACCGTTGGCCCGGGCGAGCATGGTGAATTCGTCGCTGGTCCATGGCTCGGGCAGCGTCAACCAGACATGATAGGAATATGGCTGGGTCTTGAGCTCGAAATTGGCAAAGATTTCCCGGGCGATCGCTTGCCGGCCCGCCGCCTCGTTGCGCTGGATGCGGATCAGTTTCTTGTCCAGGCCTTCGGTAATCACATTGCTGGCCAGTTGCGCAGTCAACGGCGACGGCATCCAGACACTGCTGCGTACCATCGAAGTCAGGCGCGACAGCAATTTCGGCGGACTGTAGATATAACCGATGCGAAGCGCCGGCATGACTGACTTCGACAGGCTGGTCAGGTACACCGAACGATCCGGCGCAAAGGCCGATAACGGCTTGATCGACGGATCGGTCGCCAGGAAGCCATAGATGTCATCGTCCAGGATGATGAAGTCGAATTCCTCGGCCAGCGCGGCAATCTGGGCCCGACGTTTCTGCGACATGATCGCCGCCGTCGGGTTCTGGCAGGTCGCCACGCACACCAGCATCGCCGGTTTCTCTCGCAGGCACAGTTCGCGCAAGGCTTCGGGGATGATGCCTTCGTCATCCATCGGCACGCCACGCAGGCGACGCTCAAGGCCGTGGGCCAGGGAAATGATACCGGGGTAGCACAGCGCCTCGCAAAGCACCAGGTCACCGGCGTTGGTCAGGGCGCTCATCGCGACCATCAAGCCATGCTGGGCCCCGGCGGTAATCACCACTTGCTGCCATTGCGCGTCGGGCAATGAATGACGCAACCATTGTGCCCCCGCCTCACGATGCGCCGGGTGACCGCCGTCCGGCGCGTAATCCAGCGCGCGTGCGAAATCAGTACTTTTGGCCATGCCCACCAGCGCGCCGCGCAACCAGTACTCCAGGGTCTCGCTGTAGGGCTTGATGATCGAAAGGTCGAGCAGTTCGGATTGGCCCAGGTTCAGCGGCGCGGCGGCGCTGTTGCTGGCCGGCAGCTCCAGCTGCTTCTGGTTGAGCACATACGTGCCACGCCCCACTTCCCCCTGCACCAGCCGACGCCGATGGGCTTCGCTATAGGCACGGCTGATGGTGCCTGGCGTGACATTCAAGGTGGTGGCCAGCTCCCGCAAGGTCGGCAAGCGATCGCCCTCGTTCAGCACGCCGTTGTTGATATCGCGCGCCAACGCATCGGCAATCGACAAATACATCGGCTGGCTGAACTCGCTTAGCTGGGGAACCCACATGAATGATCACTGCCCATCGTAGAAATGATGAATATCCGAGCATATCACATGGAGGTTAGGCAACTAATAATTCGACGCATTCGATTCATTGAGTCGATTGATGCGATTTTTGAATTGTTTATCAAAGTGAAATCAAGAAATCTTACAACAAATAATAATTATAAAAATCAATGTGTTGATCAACAAACACTCCAAAAATGCTCCGTCATAGCAGAAAAATATCTCGTAACAATCCCGTCACCTATTGAATCAACTCAATCCATTCAAATACACTGATTCAGAATCGAAGCAATCGACTCAATCATCCACTGCGCGCTCCTGCCGCGCCAAGTCGAGACATCATGGACACACTCAGAAAGGATCTATCCCTGTCAGCGATCATCGCGGGCTTCATCGCCGTGATCATTTCCTACGCCGGACCGCTCATCATCGTGTTCCAGGCAGCCAAGGAAGCGCACCTGCCCGATGACGTGGTGTCTTCGTGGATCTGGGCCATTTCCATCGGCAGCGGGATTACCGGCCTGCTCCTGAGCTGGCGCCTGCGTGTCCCCGTCATCACCGCCTGGTCGACTCCGGGGGCGGCGTTGCTGGTGTCGATGCTGCCTACCGTGACCCTGCCCCAGGCCATTGGTGCCTATGTGGTGGCATCGCTGATCATCGCCTTGGTCGGTTTGTCCGGGGCGTTCGACAAGCTGATGAGCCGACTGCCCAAGGCCATTGCCGCCGCCATGCTCGCCGGCATCCTGTTCCGCTTCGGTGCCGAACTGTTCACGTCGATCAAGCTGCAGCCGGCGATGGTGCTGGCGATGATCGCGGCGTATCTGGTCTTCAAGCGTTTTTCGCCACGCTACGCCATTCTGTCGGTGCTGATCATCGGCTGCGCGGTGGCTGCCTCGTTCGGTGAACTCAACAGCAACTCGATCACCATCGCCGTGGCCCATCCGGTCTTCATCGCACCTGAATGGAACTGGCACGCGATCATCAACATCGGCCTGCCACTGGCGCTGGTGACCTTGACCGGCCAGTACGTGCCCGGCATGGCCGTGTTGCGCACCTCGGGCTACAACACGCCAGCGCGCTCGATCATTTCGGTCACCGCGATCGGCTCGGCCCTGATGGCCCCGTTCGGGTCCCACGGTCTTAACCTGGCGGCCATTACCGCAGCGATCTGCACCGGTCGCGAAGCCCACGAGGACAGTGACAAACGCTACATCGCCGGGATTGCCTGCGGGGTGTTCTACATCCTGATGGGCACCTTCGGCGCGACCCTGGCCTCGGTGTTTTCCGCCCTGCCAAAAGAATTGATCGCCTCCCTCGCCGGCCTCGCCTTGTTTGGCGCGATCAGTGCCGGGCTGACCGGCGCCATGGCGGATGAGAAACAGCGGGAAGCCGCACTCATCACCTTCCTGGTGACGGCCTCGGGCATGAGTTTCCTCGGCCTGGCCGCCGCGTTCTGGGGGCTGATCTTTGGTCTCGTGGCGCACTTCGTGCTGACCTACACCCGGGAAAGCAAAGCCGACGCTATCGTCGAGGGCAGCCGACCATGATCGCTCGTTACGACTTCATTGTGGTGGGTGGCGGCATCGCCGGCGTCTCAGCCGCTTATGAGCTGGCGGCCCATGGCAGCGTCTGCCTGCTTGAACAGGAACAGCAACTGGCTTATCACACCACCGGGCGTTCGGCCGCGATCTCGATGGAGAGCTACGGCAACCAGCAGATCCGTTCGCTGACCTGTGCGTCCCGACGCTTTTTCGAGAACCCGCCCGAGGGCTTGGCCGAGCATCCGCTATGGGCGCCGCGGGGCGCACTGATCGTGGCCCAGGCGACACGGGTGGACAAACTCAAAGCACGTTTCAACGCCGTGCTGGAGCAAGTGCCCACGGCCGAGTTGCTCGATGACAAGCAAGTACGGGAACGGGTCCCCTACCTCGCCGAAGGCGCCTGGAGCGCCGGGATCTACGAGCCCAGCGCCTTCGACCTGGATGTGCATGGCATTCATGGTGCTTACCTGAGTGGCCTGCGTGCCCGTGGCGGCGTGGTCAAGCGCGAGACCGAAGTGCTGCGAGGCGAACATCGCGACGGGCACTGGCGCTTGCACACCCGGGACGGCCAGCCACTGCAAGCCGCCATCGTGGTCAACGCCGCCGGTGCCTGGGCCGATGAAATCGCCGAGCGCTGCGGCGTGCCCAAAGTCGGTGTCCGGCCATTGCGGCGCACCGTGCTGGCGGTCGATCCACAGTGCGACGTGCACCACACGCCCTACTTGGGCACGGTGGACGAGGACATTTTCATCAAGCCTGAAGCCGGGCGACTGATCGTCTCCCCCTGCGATGAAAGCCCGTCGGTGCCCTGCGATGCATTGCCGGAAGAGCTTGACCTGGCCATCACCATGGATCGCCTGCAAAACACCACGCGCCTGCGCCCCCGTTCGATCATCAATAAATGGGCCGGTCTGCGCACCTTCGTCGCCGACCGCTCGCCGGTGCTCGGCCAGGACCCGCAGCAAGAGAGCTTTATCTGGCTTGCGGCCCTGGGTGGCTACGGCATCCAGGCCGCACCCGCCATTGCACGCCTGTGCAGTCATGCGGCGCTGGGCATCGCCATGCCGGCCGACCTGGCGGCGCTGCAACTCAACTACCAGCACTTTTCCCCGGCCCGTTGCCGCGACGAGGAATTTTCCAGCCTGGCCGTCAAGCAGGTTGCCGATTTGCACTAACCCCATCCACTTAACAAGGAACGTCACCATGCAAACCACCGCTCAAATCCAGCCCGCCGCCAAACCTTTCCTGGGCGAAGATAACGTCATTTTTACCGACAAGGCGCCACTGCCACTGGGCACTTACTCCCAGGGCATCAAGGTCAGTCACGGGCAGACCATCTACCTGTCGGCACAGACCCCGGTCTCGGCGCTGAACAACGAAGTGCTGGCCAAGGATTTCGAAGGCCAACTGCGCCAGACCCTCGACAACCTGGTGCAAATGGCCGAAGCGGCAGGCGGCACCCTGGCGAACGTGGTCAAGGTCACGGCGTTCATCACTGACTTGAGTGAGTTCCCGACCCTCAACCGCGTCATGGAGGAGTACTTCACCAAGCCTTACCCGGCCCGCACCACCGCCGGCGCCAGCGCGCTGGCACGCAATACCCTGGTTGCCATCGACGCCATCATGGTGATCTGAAACACCTTCTGTCAGCGGAGTGCCCGTCGGTCCGGTGAGCCGGACCGACGTTGGCAAGGAAAGCACCAGCACAGCGTACTTTCAGAGGGTGACCATGAAAAATTCGTACAGAGAGTATGTATTGCAGTGCCTGGTTTGCGATCGAAGCTACCAGCCTCACGAGGTCAGCTACTACTGCCCTCATTGCAAAATCGATGGCGCCCTGGACGCGCTTTACGATTACCCGACGCTCAAGCGCGAATGGTCCCGGGACAGCCTGGCCCATGACCATGCCCGTGGCATGTGGCGCTATGACCGCTTGATGCCGTTGAGCTCGACGCAATTCATTCCACCGTTACTGGTGGGCAATACGCCACTGTACTCTCGCCCGGAACTGCTCGGCAAAGGTGCCCGGATCAAAGTTTTCGTAAAAGACGAATCGCGGCAACCGACCGGGTCATTGAAGGATCGCGCCAGCGCCCTGGCCGTGGCCCACGCCATGCAATCCGGCGCCCGCACCGTAGCCGTGGCCAGCACTGGCAATGCCGCTTCGGCATTGGCCGGGATGAGCGCCAGCCTGGGCTTGCACAACGTCATTTACCTGCCCAAGAGCGCGCCCCGAGAAAAGCTCGCGCAGATGCAAGGCTACGGCGCCGAGATCGTGCTGGTCGACGGGCAATACGACGAAGCCTTCGAACAATGCCTCAACGCCTGCGAAAAACACGGCTGGTACAACCGCACCACCGGGATCAACTCGTACATGAGCGAAGGCAAGAAGACCGTCGCCTTCGAGATGTGCGAACAGCTCAACTGGCAGGTGCCGGACCTGGTGTTCGTGCCCGTCGGCAACGGCTGCATCCTGGGCTCGGTCTACAAAGGCTTTTTCGACTTGCTGCAATTGGGTTGGATCGAACGCCTCCCACGCCTGATCGGCGTGCAGGCCGAGCACAGCAACTTCATGTACCGCGCCTGGCGCCACGACCGCTCGATGCAACAGACCGAACGCTTGCCGCCCACCAGCCTGGCCAGCAGCATCAACGTGGCGCTGCCCCGTGATCGCCTCAAGGCCATGCGCGCGGTGACCGCCAGCGGCGGCGAGTTCATTTGCGTCAGCGACCCGAGCATTGTCGCCGCCGCCTCCCGATTGGCCGCCAGCACCGGCGTGTTTCCGGAAGCCGGCGCCGCCAGCGCCTTCGCCGGCCTGCTCAAGTACGCAGCAACGCACCCCGACACACCGCAAACCGCCGTGATCCTGATTACCGGCAGCGGTTTGAAAGACACCTCCATTTTTCTATCCGACTCGGCCAAAAGCCATCCACGGGTGTTGTCACATCACGTGACTGCGCCGCCGGCCGAAGCGCTTATCTAAGGAATCACACCATGAGCCTGCAAAATTTCGACCCCGCCATTGCCCGTCTGATCGACCGCGAGCGCAACCGCCAGGAAACCCATCTGGAGCTGATCGCTTCGGAAAACTACGTCAGCGAAGAAGTGCTCCAGGCCCAGGGCTCCGGGCTCACCAACAAGTACGCCGAAGGCTATCCAGGCAAGCGTTACTACGGGGGCTGCAAGGTCGTCGATGAAATCGAGAACCTGGCCATCGAACGTGCGCGCAAGCTGTTCAATTGCGAATACGTCAACGTGCAGCCGCACTCCGGTTCCCAGGCCAACCAGGCGGTTTTCCTGGCGGTACTTGAACCCGGCGACACGATCCTGGGCATGTCCCTGGCCCATGGCGGCCATCTGACCCACGGCGCCTCGGTGAATTTTTCCGGCAAAATTTACCGGGCCTTCTCCTATGGCCTGGACACGGAAACCGAAACCCTCGACTACGAAGAAATGGAAGCCCTGGCCCGGGAACACCGGCCGAAGATGATCATCGCCGGGGCCTCGGCCTATTCGCGGACCCTCGACTTCCAGCGCTTTCGCAAAGTCTGCGATGAAATCGGCGCCTACCTGATGGTGGACATGGCGCACTACGCCGGGTTGATCGCTGCCGGTGTGTACCCCTCGCCGGTGGGCATCGCCGACTTCATCACCTCCACCACCCACAAAACCTTGCGCGGCCCCCGTGGCGGCTTGATCCTGGCCAAGGCGCAATACGCCGCCCTGCTCGACAAGACGATTTTCCCGGTGTACCAGGGCGGCCCGCTGATGCACGTCATCGCCGCCAAGGCCGTGGCCTTCAATGAAGCCCTGGGCGACGGGTTCAAGCATTACCAGCAGCGGGTAATCGACAATGCCCGGGTCATGGCCAACGTCCTGACCCGACGCGGTTTGCGGGTGGTGTCCGGCGGCACCGACTGCCACATGTTCCTGCTCGATCTGCGCTCGATGAACATCACCGGCAAAGACGCCGAAGCGCTACTGGAAAGTGCCCATATCACGTTGAACAAAAACGCGATCCCCAATGATCCGCAGAAACCGGCGATCACCAGCGGCATTCGCATCGGCACGCCTGCGTTGACCACACGTGGCTTTGGCGAAGCGGAATGTGCCGAAGTGGCGAACCTGATCGCTGATCTGCTGGAACAACCGGACAACGCGGCACGCCTGGATAACACCCGGCGCCGGGTGATGCATTTGTGCGAATGCTTTCCGGTGTACCTGCTGAGGTAATGGCTGGATAAGGGCAGCACGCCTGACGCTAGACGGTTAAGCACAATAGAGGCGAGTACAAACCTGTGGGAGCGAGCTTGCTCGCGATGGCGGCGGTACATTCAACACCTGCATCGACTGTCACACCGCTATCGCGAGCAAGCTCGCTCCCACATTGGATTTTCAGCAGTACAGCAGACGCTCCGCCAACTCATCGGCCACCCGCGCCGGTGAGCGCTTTTCCGCCTGGGCGTGGGCGAAGACTTCCGTGAGCCGGGCACCGATCTTCGACAGGTGCGCGGTGATCGTCGACAGTTCTTCGCCGCGATGTTTCAGCGCGACATAGATCAGGCCCCCGGAGTTGATCACATAGTCCGGCGCATAGAGAATCCCACGCCTTTCCAATTGGTCGGCCACCTGCAGATTACTCAACTGATTATGAGCCGAGCCGGCAACGGCCGAGCAGCGCAGTTGCGCCACGCTGTGGCTGTTGAGCACGCCGCCCAGGCCGCAGGGGGCGAGGATGTCGCAAGGGGTGCTGAGCAACGCGTCGTTAGCGATCGGATGGGCACCCAGTTGCTCCATGGCCAGTTGCACCTTGCCTGGGTCGATGTCGCTGACCAGCAGTTCGGCACCCGCTGCGTGCAGTTGTTCGGCCAGGGCATAACCGACATTGCCCAGGCCCTGGATCGCCACCCGCAGGCTTTCGAGGTTATCGCTGCCCAGGCGGGCCATGGCGGTGGCACGGATGCCGGCAAAGACGCCCATTGCCGCGTGGGGCGCGGGGTCTCCCGAGGCCGTGGTGCTGGTGACATGGCGGGTCTGCTGGGCGATGCAATCCATGTCCGCCACCGACGTGCCACTGTCGATGGCCGTGATGTAGCGCCCGTCCAATTGCTCGATGCAACGACCAAAGGCTTCGAACAGCGCCGCCCGGCTCTCGACATGGGCCGGACGCATGATTACCGCGACCCCGCCGCCCACGGGCAAGCCGGCCAGCGCCGCCTTGTAGCTCATGCCTTGGGCCAGGCGCACGGCGTCAGCCACGGCGCTTTCGTCGTCGGGGTAGGCAAGATAACGACAGCCCCCCAGGGCGGGCCCGGGACGGCTGCAATGAATGGCAATCACCGCCTTCAACCCGGTCGCCGGGTCTACGCTTAGGTACAGCGATTCAAGGCGGGAGCTTTGCATGAGAGCAAACATCGTAAGGCTCCCGAATCACTTTTGTTTGTTTCGCCAGTATAGGCGTGCAGTCGAAAATTGCTGGAGCACGCCGGAATAAGTCGCCAGGGTGGTCAGTCTTTTTCGGCATAACCTTTCACAGCCCCTGTCCGAGACTGGACGAAAATCCATGGCAGGGCTAAAACGGGAGCATAGCCCGGAGAGTTCGATGAAACCGCGCCAAGCCTTTTTTGACTGTCTGCACCG
The DNA here is from genome assembly GCF_059579345.1 of Pseudomonas sp. FSO-7. Classification (NCBI taxonomy): domain Bacteria; kingdom Pseudomonadati; phylum Pseudomonadota; class Gammaproteobacteria; order Pseudomonadales; family Pseudomonadaceae; genus Pseudomonas; species Pseudomonas sp. FSO-7. Next base: position 5,475,904 of record NZ_CM184193.1, read on the forward strand.
CTCACCACCTGCGCTGTTCGAAGCGGCGTTGTGGATCGCTGCCGAACATGATCGCGACGTCGACGTCCCGGCCTTGCTGAAGGATTTCAAGGAGCTGCAACAGCGGGTCAGCCATGACCTGCCGATGCTGCCTGTCAACGAACTGGGCCAGCCTCTGTTGCGACGGCTCAATGACCTGGGCTTCGCCCAAGACGACTTCACCCCCCTGCGACCACGCGCGGCGTTGCTGGACCAGGTCCTGGTACGCAAGCGCGGGCAGCCCCTGGCCCTCGGGCTGATTGCCCTGGAACTGGCCCGGGGCCTGGAAATTCCGATGGTCGGTGTCAATTTCCCCGGGCATTTCCTGCTGAAGGTGCCCGGCGCCGATCACCTGCTCGATCCATGCGGTGGGCGCCGGCTGTACCCCAATGACTGCCGGGAACTGCTGCAACGCCAATACGGCGCGAACATGTCGCTCAAGGCGGAGCACCTGGTCAACGCCGAGCCGACACAGATGCTGCAGCGCTTGTCGCGCAACCTGCGCCAACTGCATCTGGCGAACGACGATTACATCGCGGCACTGATCGACGCCGAACGGGTGCTGGAACTGGGCAACGCCAGCGCCGCCGATTACCTGGCGCGCGCCAGCCTGTATCAGCGACTCGATTGCCCCAACGCCGAACGCTTCGACCTGGAACATGCGCTGATGCTCAGCGACGATCCGATCCAGCGAATCCGGCTGACGGAGCGGCTGGGGCATTTGCCGCCGAATTCGGTTGTGCATTGAGCGTTGCAGGCGTGTAGATTCAGGTTGCTTGTTGAATCGCTATCGCGAGCAAGCTCGCTCCCACATTGGATCTGCGGCGAACATCAACAGTGAGTTCAATGCGATCAACTGTGGGAGCGAGCTTGCTCGCGATGAGGCAAGCAGCCTCACCATCATTGTGTCTTCCCCATTGCTATCGCGAGCAGGCTCGCTCCCACAGGAGGGATCAAGGGGTATCCGGCTGATTCGCCGGATGCGCCTGTTGGAACGCCCCATGCCCAGCCGCCAATGCCGCTACGCGACGGATCCGTGGATACTCCTGTAAGGAAACATTGAACCGCTCGGCCGCGTACAACTGCGGGATCAGGTACACATCCGCCAGCCCCGGCAGCGCGCCGAAGCAGTAGCCGTCGTCGCCAATCAACTGCTCCACCGCCGCCAAGCCCTGGCTGATCCAATGCCCGATCCACTCCGTCACTTGCGCCTCGTCGTGGCCCCACTGCCGCAGTTTGTTGAGCACGCTGACGTTGTGCAGGGGATGAATGTCGCAACCGATCAACGCGGCGACACCACGCTCGTGGGCGCGCACCGCCAAGTCGGCGCTGAGGAGTGGCACCTGGGGGTAACGCTCCTCCAGGTATTCGATGATGGCCGGTGATTGCACCAGCAACGCACCTTCATCGGTACGCAGCGCCGGCACCCGGCCCTGGGGGTTGATCGCCAGATAGGCCGGCTGGCGATGCTCGCCCCCAGGCGCAGCGATCAGGTTGACGGGCAAGGTCTGGTAATCCAGGCCCTTGAGCGCCAGCGCGATACGCACCCGATAGGACGAGGTGGAGCGGTAGTAGGTATAGAGTTCCATGCGCTGCCCCTCAACGCGCCGACAGGATCTTGCCCCGACACTCGCCGAAGCCGATGGAGGCGAAACCCTCGCGGCGGCAACGGGCCCGCAAGATGATTTCGTCACCGTCCTCAAGGAATCGACGCACTTCGCCAGACGCCAGTTCGATCGGCTTTTTACCGCCTTCGGTGATTTCCAGCAGGCTGCCGAACTGATGGTTTTCAGGCCCCGACAAGGTGCCCGAACCAAACAGGTCGCCGGCCTGCAACTGGCAGCCGTTGACGCTGTGGTGCGCGACCATTTGCGCCACGGTCCAGTACATGTACTGGGTGTTGCTCAACGTCAGGCGCTGGGCCGGCAGGTTCTGCTCGACCATGGCCTCGGTCAGCAACAGGACCTCCAGCTCGATATCGAAGGCACCGCCGGCCTGGTCACGGGTGTCCAGCAGATACGGCAGCGGTTGCGGATCGCCTTCCGGGCGCGCCGGTTGCGGGCGGCGGAACGGTTCCAGAGCCTCGGCCGTGACCACCCACGGCGAAATGCTGGTCAGGAAACTCTTCGACAGAAACGGCCCCAGGGGCTGGTATTCCCAGGCTTGGATATCCCGGGCCGACCAGTCGTTGAGCAGGCAGAACCCGCCAATGTGCTCGGCGGCATCGCCGATGGGGATCGGTTCGCCCAGTGCGTTGCCCTTGCCGATCCAGATGCCCAGCTCCAGCTCATAGTCCAGCCGCGCACACGGGCCGAAGGTTGGCTCGGTCTGGCCGGCCGGCAGGGTCTGGCCCTTGGGACGGCGCACGTCGGTACCGGACGGGCGAATGGTCGAGGCGCGACCGTGGTAACCGATGGGCACGTATTTGTAGTTGGGCAGCAATGGATTGTCGGGGCGAAACAGCTTGCCGACATTCTGCGCGTGCTCGATACCGACGTAGAAGTCGGTGTAGTCGTTGATCCTGGCCGGCAGGTGCATCTGGCAGTCGGCAGCGAGGAGCAGCAGCTTCGCCTCCAGCGCTTCGACCTTGCCGCGCAACGGACTGTCTTCGCGCAACAGTTCCAGCAGTCGTTCACGCAGGGCCACCCGGGCGCCGCGACCCAGGTCGAAAAACCCATTCAACTGGCCGCCAGTCATGGCTTCGACGGCTTGTTGCGCCGCGCCATCGAACAACCCCGCGTGCAGCGCCGCCTGCAGATCGAAAATCCGCTCGCCAATCGCCACGCCACTGCGCTGGGCACCACCATCGACACTGAAGACACCCAATGGCAGGTTCTGCAACGGGAAGTCGGCGTGGCCGTTGGCACTGGCGACCCAGCTACGGGCAGGGGAACTTTGAGTCATGGTTATCTCCGGGTCGGGTCGAACGTGACAGGCAGCGAGGCCCAACAAGCATCGTAGTCGGTTTGCAGTTGCGGGCAGTCCAGGGCGAAACGGCTTGGGCGCAATACCTGGCTGGTCTCGAACATGAACGCCATGGTGTTATCGATTTTAGCCGGCTGAAGATCAGCGTTGATCGCCTTGGTACAGGTCTCGCCGTCCGGGCCATGGGCGCTCATGCAGCTGTGCAAGGACGCACCGCCCGGCAGGAAACCTTCGGCCTTGGCATCGTAGGCGCCCTGGATCAGGCCCATGAATTCGTTCATCAGGTTGCGGTGGAACCACGGCGGACGGAAGGTGTTTTCCGCCACCATCCAGCGGGGCGGGAAGATCACGAAGTCGAGGTTGGCCAAACCGTGGACGCTGGTGGGCGAGGTCAGCACGGTGAAAATCGACGGGTCCGGGTGATCGAAGCTGACTGTGCCAATCGTGTTGAAGCGGCGCAGGTCATATTTGTACGGCACGTTGTTGCCGTGCCAGGCCACCACGTCGAGGGGCGAATGATCCAGCTCACAAGCCCACAGCTCACCGAGGAATTTCTGCACCAGGGTGGTCGGTTGCGCCAGGTTCTCGTAATGGGCGACCGGCGTCAGGAAGTCCCGCGGGTTCGCCAGGCCGTTGCTGCCGATGGGCCCGAGGTCCGGCAGACGCAGCGGGGCGCCATGGTTTTCGGCGAGGTAACCACGGGCCTGTGGGTCGAGCAGTTCAATGCGAAATTTCAGGCCCCGGGGCAGCACGGCGATTTCCAGCGGCGCCAGTTCCAGCACGCCCAGTTCGGTGGCGATCCGCAGCCGCCCCAGTTGCGGCACGATCAGCCATTCGCCGTCGGCATTGAAAAACACCCGCTCCATGGAGCGGTTGGCCCGGTAGTGATACAGGCTGACGCCGGCCGGTTTGTCCGCGCCGGCATTGGCCGCCATGCACACCAGCCCGTCAATGAAGTCGGTGGGTTCGGCGGGAATGTCCAGCGGGTTCCAGCGCAAGCGATTGGGCGTGACTTCACCCAACGGACCGCCCGCCAATTGCCGTTCGAGCTTGGTGAAGGCCGGGTGATTGGCCGACGGCCGGATGCGATACAACCAGGTACGCCGCGCTTCGCTGCGGGCCATGGTGAACGCCGTACCAGAGAACAACTCGGCATAGAGGCCGTACGGGGCTTTCTGCGGGGAGTTCTGGCCGACGGGCAAGGCGCCGGGCAAGGCTTCGCTGGCAAATTCGTTGCCCAAGCCTGATTGGTAAGCCAGGTCCGACGCGGTGGAATCGAGGTTCATGGAGCCTCCTGGGGAATGCGGCCCGTCACTCAACGGAGTGGTTGAGGCGCACCGGGTTATTTTTATCGTAATTCAATTACGAATAACGTAATTTGCTCGACAGCGACCGTCAAGCTATAAAGACGCCCATTCGCCTCTGGACCCTGCGCCTCCATGGAAACCCCGCTCAGCAACGGTAAACAGAAAGTCCGCTCGGCCGAAGTCGGCACCGACATTCTCAAGGCCCTGGCCGAACTCTCCCCCTCCACGTCACTGTCGCGCCTGGCCGAACACGTGCAGATGCCGGCGAGCAAGGTTCATCGCTACTTGCAGGCCTTGATCGCCAGCGGATTTGCCGAGCAGAACGCCGCCACCAATCACTATGGCCTGGGCCGCGAAGCCCTGCGCGTGGGCCTGGCCGCGCTGAACGGCATGGACGTGTTGCAAGTGGCCGCCCTGCCCTTGGCCGAGTTGCGCGACGACTTGAACGAAACCTGCTTCCTGGCGGTGTGGGGCAACCATGGTGCGACCGTGGTGCGCATCGAGCCCGCGGTGCGGTCCGTGACCGTGGTGACGCAACTGGGCTCGGTGTTGCCGCTGCTCAGTTCGTCCACCGGGCTGGTGTTCAGTGCTTATCTGCCAGCGCGCGAGACGGTCGGCCTGCGCGAGCAGGAAGTGCAAGGCACCGAGCACCACGCCCTGGCCGACGACCGCGCCTATGCCACCCTGTGCGAGCAGATTCGCAACCGCGGCCTGCACCATGTGCATGGCTTGCTGATGCCGGGCGTGGACGCCTTGTCCGCGCCGGTCTTCAATGCCGTCGGCGAGGTGAAGGCGGTGATGACCATCGTCGGCCCGACCTCGCTGTTCCACGCCGATGAAAACGGCCCGGCGGCGCAACGACTGTTGGCGGCGACCCGGGCCGTGAGTTGGCGGATGGGGTATGAAGGTCCGTAGGGATAAATCCTTTGCAGGCTTTTCAGTCAAACTGGCCACAATGTCGATGACGATTTTTCAAAGGCGATCAAATCCAGCGCCTTTAGCCGGTCTTCGGCGGCAAAGGAATAACGCTTGCTGAATAGATCATTGCCTCTAACCCATCACCCCCATGACCTTGGCTTTTGCCACTGCCTGTGTACGTCGCTGCACACCCAACTTGCTGTGGATTCGCCGCGCATGGGTTTTCACCGTGTGCAACGAGATGAACAACTGTTCGGCAATCTGTTGGTTTGAATGCCCTTGGGCAATCAGCTCCAGGACCTCCAGCTCGCGATGACTGAGCAAGGTGTCCTCGCCGGTGACGGGCGACTCGGCCTGCTCCGCCGATTGGCCCCAGCGCAACAGCTCGGGCTGGCGCAAGCGCAGCTCGCACAACGCTTGCTGGGCCCGCCAGCACGTGACTCGCTTGAGCCCCTCCTGCAGGCGTTCCCGGGCCTGGGCGCGATCGCCGGACAACCAGACGACCTCCGTCAGCACCAGGTGCAGTTCGGTTTCCAGGCTGTGCATTTCACCGTGCTGTGCCTGGGCGATCATGGCCTGCAGGCGTGCCTGAGGGTCCTGTGCCCGCTGCAAGTAGACCTCGGCCAGCACCAGCAGGTATTCAAGTTTCGCAATCAACTCCAGGGTCGCGGGAGGCGCGTGCTTGGCCTGCGGTCCACGAAAATGCCGCAGGACGCGGGTCAAGGCTTCATGGGCCAGTTCCGCCCGCCCCTGTTGCAACCAGAACTGGCAGCTGGTTTGCAACAACACGCCCCGGTAAACGGTGTCGGGGATGTGCCGCTGCTGCATGATCCGCTCGGCATCGCGCAGATGCATGAAGGCCTCGCCGTAGTCGCCTTGGTTGGCCGCCAGGCAGGCCTTGCCGAGAAAACCATAGAGCACCTGTTTGTCCTGGCTGTGCAGGCCCGTTTCCAAGCCGGTTTGAAAGTGCTCGGCGGCCCGTTCCTCAAACCCCATGCGCAATGCCAGGCGCCCGCGCCGCAGGGCAATCCGTCCCAACAATGCAGAGAAGTCCTGGCCCGGTTTATCCAGCAGCGCCTGCACGGCAGCCAGCAGATGATCGGCTCGATGCGGCGCACCACGTTGTTCCAGGACCTGGGCGTGGTCCAGTTCCAGCAACCCTTCAAAGACCAGCGAGCCTTGCGCACGCGCCAGGCATAGTGCCTGGCGGTTGATCCATTGCGCCGAGGCCAGTTCGCCGGCAAGCAGCGCCTGCTGTGTCAGCCCCCCCAGGCACAGCACCCGTTGGGACCAGGCCTCGGGGTCCAGGCTGGCCTGGGCCTGGAGGAAATGTTCGCGCGCCGGTTCGCCATCGCCCGAGAGGTGCAGCAACCAGCCGCGCAAGACCAGCCACCTTGCCAACACCTGTCGCTGCCGACAGGCCGAAGGCTGCGGCAGGAACCTGGCCAGTTGCTCGATACAGATCGACGCCTCGTCGAAGCGTCCGGCGAACAGCAGTGCAGCGGTGACCAGCCCCACCGATTGCGGCGTGGCAAGGGTCAGCGCGTCGCCTTGTTGGTCGTGCAAGCTCAGCAACAGCGCCACGTTGCGACGCTGCAAGACATGCTCGAAGCTCAAATGCTGCAAGAAACTGACGGCGGTCTCGAACTCCTCGGCCAACATGGCTTGCTCGAACGCCATTTGCCAGTCCTGCTCGGCCGCAAACCACTGGCAGGCCCGTCGATGCCAGGAGCGGCCCTGGGACCAGGGCTCTTCACGCACCAACCGGGCCAGGGCCGGGAAAATCTGCAACCAATCCGACGTCTGCTCCCACGGCTCGATGAAACACCCCAGGTCCAGCAATAACGGCAGGCATTGCGCGCCCACCGTATCGCCGAACAAATGCTCGCACAGCCGGGCATTGAAGCGCGGCAGATGCGCCAGCACGCGCCAGGCCTGTGCCAGGTCCGGGGTCAGCGTGCTGAACAGTTCGTACTCCAGGTAGTCGAGCAAGGTTCCCGGCCGCCCCGGCGTCGCATGACTGCGCGCCCATTCGCAGCGCTCAAGCAGGGTGATGCGCACCCCGGCACACCAGCCACCATTACGCTGAATCACCTCGCGGGCCGTGCGGGCGGCCTGGGGGCCGGGCAGATGACGAAGCAGTGGCTGGACATCATCAGGGGTGAAGAACAACGCCTGCGGGTCAAACTCGTGCAGCTCGTCGTCGAGCAACAGCCGCGGCCAGTTGCAGTGGGGGCGACGGCGGCCATTCAACCACAGGTGCAACGCCGGACTGCTGGTGTTCAACAATCGGTCGAGCAGTTGGTCCAGTTCGGGATTGGGCACCCGACAATAGTCGTCCAGAAATAACCAGGTAGGCGTCTGTAAACGTGCCAGGTGAGCCAACAGCCCCGCTTCATCCTGCATCGGCAGCCCGAGGGTCAGTGCCAGGTGCTCGCACATTTGCGCCGCGCTCAACGCCGCGCCCCCCAGGGGCAACCAATGCAGCCGGCAGTCGCTGGGAGCCTGCAGGAAACACTCGGCGAATAACGCACTCTTGCCGCTGCCCGCTGGCGCGCAGAGCAGTTTTACCCGCGCCTCGGAAGCCAGCAGCGGCTCGCTCAGGGACCGCCGCGGCAGATGCGTCGAGGACAGGCGAGGCAGCAATCCTGGACGGTCCGGACACGGGGTCATGGCGGTCATGTGGGCGATCCTGTTTATTGTTATCTCTCCACCCTAGTCCTGTGTTGCCAACCTTTGGAGAAGTATTCAGCGCGCTGATTGGCGCCCATAAAAAAACGACCGGCAGGGAGGAACTGCCGATCGTCATGCCTGATTCAAGTCAGACTCGGTCCCGTGGCGAGGGAGCTTGCTCCCGCTGGGCTGCGCAGCAGCCCCAAAACGGCCCATTCAATGCACCTGATACATCGAGCCGCCTGGTTTCAGGGCCGCTGCGCGCCCCCAGCGGGAGCAAGCTCCCTCGCCACAGGTGCGGTGTCTCGCCCGAAGGGTTAGCGAACCCCGGTCGAACGCAGCGCCGCCGGCGTGTAGTCGGCTGCCCGGGCTTCGAAGCCGTACTCGTAGCTGTGTTTCTCTTCGTTCTTCATCCCCAGCGCGATGTAGCGGCCGGCGATGATGTCGTAGAGCGCCTCCAGGGTGTAGCCCGGGTTCTGATGGTCGTAGTAGAACTGGGCATGACCTTCGGCCACCCGCCACAGTTGGCCGCGACCGTCATAGTGATCCACCAGTGCCGCCTGCCAGCTGTCCTCGTCGATGTACATGTGGCGCTTGGCATAGATGTGCCGTTCGCTGGGCTTGACCGTACCCACCACTTCCCAGACCCGGTGCAACTCATAGCGGGTCAGGTCCTGGTTGATGTGGCCGGCCTTGATCACGTCGTCGTACTTGAGGCTTGGCGAATCGAGCTTGTAGCTGTTGTACGGGATGTACATTTCCTTCTTGCCGATCAGCTTCCAGTCGTAGCGATCCGGCGCGCCGGAAAACAGGTCGAAGTTGTCGGAGGTGCGCAAGCCGTCGGCGGCGGTGCCCGGGCCGTCGTAGGCCACTTGCGGGGCGCGACGCACACGGCGCTGGCCGGCGTTGTAGATCCAGGCCAGGCGTGGCTCCTTCACTTGGTCGAGGGTCTCATGCACCAGCAACACGTTACCGGCCAGGCGCGCCGGGGCGGTCACTTCCTGCTTGAAATAGGTCAATACGTTGCCGGCTTTTTCCGGGTCGGCGTCCTTGATCAGGAACGGCACCGCGATTTCTTCTTCGAAGCGGATCGGCGTGAAGCTGCCATTGGTTTGCGGCGTAGCTTGGGTGATGATGCGCCGCAGGTTGCCGCCGTGATAGCGCGTCACGTGGTTCCACAGCACCTCTACGCCGTTCTTCGGAATCGGGAACGCGTAGTAGCGGTTGCCGGTGAAATTGGCCAGGCCGTTACCGTCGTTGATCGCGTTCACATTGAGCGCACTGCGCTTGGCCGACTCGTAGATTTCCGGTGGCAGGCCGACGCTGCGGTGGGTCGGGTAGACCGGGATCTTGTAGGTCTCCGGGTAGCGCTTGAACATCGCGACCTGGCCTTCGGACAGCTTGTCCTTGTACTTGTCCACGGTCGCGGCGGTGATGGTGAACAGCGGTTTTTCATTGGCGAACGGGTCGGCCAGAAAGCCCTTGCTGTCCACGGCCCCGGCATTTTTCGGGATGCCGCCGGTCCAGGCCGGGATCGAGCCATCGGCATTGCCGGCCTTCTCCGCACCGATTGGCGTGAGGCTGGTGCCCAGCTTGTTCGCTTCCTCCGGCGAAACCGCCGCCATCACGTTCGCGGCCAGCAGGCTCAAGGCCAGGGCACCGCATTGCAGGATCATCTTGCGCATTGGGTTTTCCTTGTCAGCCAGATCAGAAGTTCACGCCGAAGCTCAGCGCGAGGAAATCGCGGTCTTCGAGAACGTTGTAATCGCCGCCAAAAAAGTCGGTGTAGCTCAGGCTGGCGGTGTAGGTGTTGCGGTAGTCGGCATCGACACCAACGCTGACGGCCTTGGCGCCTTCGTTGAACAGACCGTTGGGGCCGTAACCGGCCACGTCGTGGGACCAGGACACGTTGGGCTTGAAGTTCACCCCGCCGATCACGTTGGAGTAGTCGAGAATCGCCCGGGCGCGGTAGCCCCAGGACGTCGAGGTGACGAAACCATCGGTGTCGCCCTGGAAGCCGTATTGGCCATAGACCGAATCACGGCCATAACGCAGCTTGTCCTTGGACTCCAGGCCGCCGACATGCACCACCGCCGCCTCGCCGACCAGGGTCAGGCGATCAGCCCCCAGCACCTGATCGAAGAAATGCGTCAGGGTGCTCTGGACCTGGGTCACCTCCTTGCGACGGTAACCGGTGTTGTCGGCACCCGGCGTGGTCGCGATAGGCGACGCCGCGCCACCGGCAATCGGGTTGACCAGGGCCAGCGTCAAGTCGTTGGTATTGACCTGCACCGGCGCATTGGGACGGTAGCTGACTTCCCCGGTCCACGCGGTGCCGGTGGGCAACGTGGTGGAGAAACTGGCGCCGTACAGGCGGATGTCTTCCGGGTATTCAAGGTAGTACCCGCCGCGGCCCAGCATCACGCTTTGCGCCAGGCCCGCACCGCTGCCTGGGGCCAGGCCGTTGGCAATCGCGACCATGCCCGGCAACGCCGTCAGCGTCGAGAGCCCCGCCGTGGTGGTCCCGACGGTAGGCGTACGGCTGTGGTAATTCATGAAGTACAGGCCATACTCGGTGTCATCGCCGAGCCAGCGCAACGCCGTGCCCCACTGGCCGGAGTCGCGGGCGTCACGGTCGCCGCCACGGGGAATGATCACCCCTTCGCTGGACACCTGGATTTCCTGGCCGAATGCCCGGGTCAAGGGCACGAACGGCGCAATCGCCGGACTGCCCACGGTGTAGCCACTGGTGCAACCATCGGCCACCACGTCGTTGCCGAAGAACGTGCCGCAGTTATCCACCACGGTCTGGTCCCACTCCAACTGGTAGAACCCTTCGATGGTGAGCTTGTCGGTCAGGCCTTGGGAGGCGAACAGCATGTTCACCGGGATCAGGCCTTCCTTGATCTCCGCACCGGGACGACGGAATGCGGACACGTCCACCGGGTTGATGCTGTTGATGGAGTTGCCGATGAAGGTACTTTCCCCCCAACTGACCACCTGCTTGCCGGCGCGCACGGTGCCCGGCAAATCAGCGATGGAATAGTTGTGATAGACGAAGGCATCGAGAATCTGTGCTCCCGAGGACTTGGCGCCTTCCTTGCGATTGCTGTCGCTGATGTCCTTGAACTCGCGGCCTTCATCCTTGAGTTCGAAGTCATACCAGTACTTGCCGCGCACGAACACACCGGTATCGCCGTACTTGAGTTCGAGGTCGTGCAGGCCCTTGAAGATTTTGGAAAAGGTCTCGCCTTTCTTGAAGTTCAGCCGTCCATCATCACCGGTGGAGGATTGGCCCCGGCCGCCGTTGACCGTGCCGACCAGGTCCTTGTCGGCGTCGCGCATGCCCCAGCTCGCGCCCACGGACAGCGACGAATCGAACTGACCCTCGATCTCGCCAATATTGAATGAAACGGCCTGCGCCTGGGCAGAGCAACCCAAGGCCACCGCGACGGCCAGCGCCTGCGGCTTGAAGATGGCGCGCATTGTTATTGTTGTCATGCGTCTTCCCCGGTGAGTGACAGAGGCTTCACCCTACTGCCGCACGCCATGGGCGATAAGCGCACCAAGGAGGTATTCGCGCTGTACCTCAAAAGGATTACAGCACTTGCACAGCGGGCCTTTGCGCGGCGCATGGACAGACTGGATGATGGATCATCAGCGCCACGCATACCCCTGCCCCACCTGGGACTGTTACGCGCCCTGCAACGGTGCATGTCCGGATCCGGGCTGTTTCCCACCGGGCTCGATCCCTATGCTGGCCGGGCTTGCGGTGCAACGGGCCTGCAAGCACAAGTCGCCATGGCAACCCTCCTGCCTGGCGCACCGTCATTCGGATGGATTGGCGCATCGGTCCATCATCCCGTTTTTATCGACGTTGGTTTGTAGCTCCTTTGCAACGTCATGTTTAGGCCGCTGCTTTTTGCAGCGGCTTTTTTTATGCGAACGGAAAACAGCACGCCTGACAGGAGAGGATGAGCAGTTGGGGGAATCGACGTAGCCTGAACGAGACTTCGATTGGCGTTGAAATCGTCAACCTCGTCACTGATCACTCAGGGCACTTCCGCCCGGCGAATATGACGGTGTGATGGAATATCGAGACCTGAGAACCGGCGGCCCTGGAGAAAATATTGTCCATGAGCACGGTTGCCACGGCTGGCAGCAACCGGCCCGGGCAGTGAGCCTTAGATGGCGTGGCGCTGCAGGTTCGCCATCATTTCTTTCAAGGCTTCCAGGTTGTCGTTCGGGTGCACCGCATGCTCGAAGTCGCAGATCTGCTGCCAATGGGCGGCGACGTCTTCGGGCGAAAAGCCTTTGCGCGGGTCGAAGCCCGCACCCAGGCTGCGCTCCCAGCGCACCTTGCCCATCCAGCCGCCGCCCACTTCGAACAGGCCGGAGGTTTCCTGGCAAGTCTCACTCGCGAGGTATACCACCAGCGGGCTGACGAGTTCGGGCTTGAGCTGTTCGAATACCTGCGGCGGGATCAGGCCTTCGGTCATGCGGGTGCCGCCAGTGGGGGCGATGGCATTGACCAGGATGTTGTTCTTGCGGCCTTCGATGGCCAGGGTCCGCGTCAGGCCATAAAGGCCGAGCTTGGCCATGCCGTAGTTGGATTGGCCGAAGTTGCCGTAGATGCCGGAGGTGGAGGCGGTGAAGATCACCCGTCCGTAGTTTTGCTCGCGCAGGTGCGGCCATGCGGCCCGGGTCACCTTGTAGGCGCCCTCGACGTGGACGCGGTAGACCAGGTCCCAATCGGCGTCGTCCATTTTGTGGAACGTCTTGTCCCGCAGGATCCCGGCATTGTTGACCACCACATCGACGCGACCGAACGCGTCGAGCGCGTTTTGCACCAGCTTGTCGCCATCGGTCACCGAGTCGTGGTTGGCCTCGGCGATGCCGCCCGCCTCGCGGATTTCGGCGACCACCCGGTCCGCTGCCGAGGCATTGGCCCCCTCCCCTTGAGCCGAGCCGCCCAGGTCGTTGACCAGCACTTTCGCGCCTTGTTTGGCGAACAGCAACGCATGGGCGCGTCCCAGGCCTCCGCCAGCTCCTGTGACGATCACGACTTTATCTTCGAAGCGCACAGACTCACTCATGGCAGAACTCCAGCAGGCGGATAGGACAATGGGTACGAGTGTCCGGCACCTGTCGGCCGGTCACAATCAACACGGTTGCCAGTGAATGGTGGGCGATAAGGTGGGGGGATGATGCGGGCCCAAGCCTCGGGAGCGCGTGCGATTTTCCTGCTGGCAGATGCACCGCTATCGCGAGCAGGCTCGCTCCCACAAGGTGATTTATGTTGCCCACAAATTCTGTATTCACCATCAATCCACTGTGGGAGCGAGCTTGCTCGCGATAGCGGTGTTTCAGTCAATACACAGGGTGGCTGTGCTGACGCTATCGCGAGCAAGCTCGCTCCCACCCACAGATCTGCTTCTGCAGTGCCGAGTCGTCAGGAATAGGCCATTTGTCTGTGCGGTGCGGCGATGGCTTCGCGAAACGCCAGGTAATGCTCGAACACCTGCACCGGTGCCTCGGTGTGCGGGTAATGACCGATGTCGGGCAGCAATACCGTGTCCGGGTTCGGGATCAGCGCCTCGTAGCGCGCCACCATATGCTCACCGGAAATCGGATCGACCGCACCGTTGATCACCCGCAGCGGCACGTCGCCGCGCTGCATCGCCTGCACCCAGCGATTACGCTGCACACGGCGTTCGGGAATATAGCCGATGAGTTTGTGCATGATCCGCGGCCCGTGATGGGTCTCCACCAGGCTCCAGAAGTCATCCAGCTCACTTTCGGTAGGACCGGTCCTGGGGCCGAAAATCTTCCGAAAGCTGCAGGCCAGGCTTTCCCGGCAGAACATCCGCCCCAGCAGCCAGCCCAGGGGGCTTAACAAGAGTTTCTGGGCCCATACCGGGCGGTGGGTTTCGGGGAACAGGCCGCCATTGAGAAAGACACAGCTGTCGAGATGGATGCGTGCTTCGTAATGCCGCGCAAGCAGCTCCTGGGCCACGCTGTCGCCATAATCATGGGCCAGCACATGCACCGCGCCCTTCACATTCAGGTGCGCCAGCAAGGCCTGTTGCAGATCGGCCTGCTCCAGCAGGCTGTAGACGTGATCCGTCGGTTTGGCGGAATCGCCGAAACCGAGCATGTCGCACGCGATCACCCGATAGCGTTGCGCCAAGGGTTGCCACAGGTGATGCCAATCCCAACTGGCGGTGGGGAAACCATGGATCAGCAGCAGCGGCTCGCCCTGGCCCGCCGTCCAATAATGGATGGCATGGCCACGGAAAATGAAGGTCTGGCTGCGCTGGCGCCAGATACGCAGGGGAATCTGGGCCAGGGGCATCAACTTCTATACCCGGTGTCGTGTTGATCGAGCTTGCGCAGCAACGCCGGCCAGGCCAACGCGCCGCCCATGCCTTGGGCGCTTTTGGTCACCCCGGCGATCATCGCCCGGGCGCCGGCCAGAATCTGCGGCTCGATGGCTATCAATTCGGCTCCACCGTTCTGGGCCAGGACCTGAATGTCACAGGCCCGTTGAAAGGTGAACATCATCAGGAAGGTATCGGCAATGGTGCCACCGCATGTCAGCAAGCCGTGGTTGTGCAGCATCAGGAAATTGCTTTCGCCCAGGTCGGCCTGCAGGCGCGCTTTCTCTTCGTGATTCAAGGCCACCCCTTCGTAAGCGTGATAGCCCAGGCTCGACAGCACGAACAGCGCTTGCTGGCTGATCGGCAACACACCTTGCTTCTGCGCCGATACCGCGACGCCGGCGGCGGTGTGGGTGTGCAGCACACACGCCACATCATGGCGCACCTCATGCACCGCACTGTGGATGGTGTAGCCGGCCGGGTTGATCTCGTAGGGGCTGTCCATCAACTTGTTACCGGCCTGGTCGACCTTGACCAGGCTCGAGGCGGTGACTTCATGGAACATCAACCCGAACGGGTTGATCAAAAAATCCTCGGTGCCGGGGACCTTCGCCGAGATATGGGTGAAGATCAGGTCATCCCAACCATGCAGTGCGACCAGCCGATAACAGGCGGCAAGGTCCACCCGGGTTTGCCATTCGGCCGCACTGACCTGGTCCTTGATACTGAGTGTCGTTTGGATAGGCGCTACGCTCACGGCTCTGACCTCTGGTTTCTTCTTATAGGAGTCTTGTCATCAAAACGTCTTACGCAAGAAAATCAGTCTAGTCAGGTCTTCCAGAGGCGGTAGTTGCATTGGCAGCCAGCTTACTGGCCAAACGAGTCACCGCATCCGCTTCAAGGACGCAACGTGTCGCTCAATTCAGCCAGCCACGGCTCGGCGTCGGTTTCCGGCGTGACGCTTTCGCTGGCATCCAGACGCAACATCGGCAGCACCTCGCGCACGCCCAGTTCAGCGAACAATTCGCACATCTGCTCGCCGCCGGCGCAGAAGGTATCCCCATAGCTGGCGTCGCCCAGGCCGATCACCGCGCCGGGCAAGCCGCGAAAGAACCCTGGCAATTGGTCGCGGAGGGTCGAATACAACGGCATCAAACTGTCTGGCAACTCACCCATGCCGGTCGTGGAAGTCACCGCCAGCAGGGCTTCTGGCGCGAATGCCTGGACATCCGCCAGGGTCGCACGAGGGTTGTGCCAGGCGTCGAAGCCCGCCTCGCGAAGCAGTTTGGCGGCGTGCCGGGCGACTTCTTCGGCGGTGCCATACACCGAGCCGGAAAGAATGGCGACTTTCATCAATCTGATCCTGAACCTGGAAAAAAGAGCCGGGATAGTACCAGTTGAACCTGCCAGGCTGCGAATGGCTCTCAACGGCAGTAATGGCCAGTGGACAGCTTATCGATTTCTTCTAAAATGCGGCTTCAACACGGATGTCCAAAAGGGCTCTTTCCAATGATCAACGCTCAATTGATGCAACTGGTCATCGATGCTTCCAACGACGGAATTGTCATTGCTGAGAAAGAAGGTGACGACAATATCCTGATCTACGTGAACCCGGCCTTCGAACGCTTGACCGGCTATCACCGCGACGAAATCCTTTACCAGGATTGCCGCTTCCTGCAGTCGGGCGATCGGGACCAGCCGTCCCTGGAGCCCATTCGCAAGGCTTTGCGAGAGGGCGGTGCCTGCCGTGAAGTGCTGCGAAACTATCGCAAGGACGGCACGCCGTTCTGGAATGAGCTGTCATTGTCCACGGTAAAAAACCAGGCTGACGGGCATACCTATTTCGTGGGTGTGCAAAAAGACGTCACGATCCAGGTCAAGGCTCAACAACGGGTCGCGCAGCTGGAAAAGGAGCTGGCCGAAGCGCGGAAAACGATTGCCCGGCTTGAAGCGACGAACGGTTCAAACAAAACCACGAATTAAGGGTCAGTCACTACAATCACCAGTGAAAATGTAAATCATCATTTCGAGCCGACCATGCAGCGCGACGCCCTTCTGACGCAGGATGAACTGGATTTCATCCGGTCCATGCAACACAACCCGCAGTTGAACGAGCGGGATGTCACGTCGAGCTTGCTGGTCAACGGTGGGTCGCAGATCCGTGACTTGCTGACGCGTCTGGCGGCGAATGAGCAGGTCACACTGCAAGCCAATTTCGAAAACCAGCAAATGACCTTTCCATTGCACCTGGTGGAAGACGAATTCCATGCGATGCACCTGCGCCTGGGTGTGCCGAGCATCTACGAAGACGGACCGAAGATACGCCCATGGCGCCTGACGCTCGACGAGCCGGTGGCGCTGGAAAATATCAAGGGCCAGCCGGGACCGCTCTGGGTTCACGAAGTGTCCTGCAAGGGTGTATTGCTGGAAAACCGCGGCCGCACCAAGCCACCGAAGCAGTTTGCCTTGTGGTTCAGCCCATCAGGTTACGAGAGAATTTCGTTGCGAGGCACCTTCGAACGGGAAACCGACCGAGGGTTGCTGGCTTATCACTTGAACCAGAATGACCAGGACGAGACCGAGCGCCTTCGCCAGTACATCCTGCAGCAACATCGCCTGACCCATCCCACCATGCACCTCTAGTGACACTCACTCAGGTGTCGAGGTTGCCTGCCAGAAATTGACGCAGGCGCTGGTGTATCATCTTTCCTTCATTGCCCAGGCAACCGATTGACGAGCCAGCCAGGCTTTCCTGCGTCAGGTCGGACGCATCACCGGCCAGCATCAACGGACAATCCAGGCTCATCGCCAATTTGCCCAGGCGCTTGGGCAAGTCCGGAAGCGGCGCGTGATTGGAAACCAGCACCAATGCCAGCGGCTGGATCTTCTGGCACACCAGAGTGAGTTCGTTGAACGGCAAGCCGACCGACAGCGCCCTGACGCCCACATCCGCCTTGGACAGGAACAACGCCGTGACCAGCAACTCCAGCTCACGGCACTGGCCGGCAATGGCACAAACCAGGACACGCGGCGACGTGCCTTCGCGCTTGAGCAAAAGCCGCTGGATGATGCGCGAACGCAGGAATCCGTCCAAAAACACCCATTCACTGATTTGTCCGAACTCTGGCTGGCGATACAGCATTTGACGCCAAAGCGGCATCAGGATGTTCTGGAATACGATCGGCTCGCTGTAAGTAGAAAAAACCTGCCCGTAGACGCGATCCAGCTCCACATCGTCAAAGTTGCCAACCGCCTCCGCCACCTGTTGCTGCCACCGGGCGTGATCGGCCCTGACCAGGTCGGATGAAATCAGGGTGGAGATCGGTTGCACCGCCTCGGTCTTGGCCAGGATCTTGCCCACTTTGCTCACGGCCACGCCGCGTTCGATCCAGGCCAGAATGCTGCGAACCTTTTCGATATCACTCAACGAGTACAGGCGATGCCCGCTTTCGGTGCGGGTGGGCTGGATCAAACCGTAGCGTCGCTCCCATGCGCGCAGGGTCACGGGATTCACGCCGGTCATGCGCGCGACTTCGCGAATGGGGAACAGATCTTCCCTTTTCAAGGCACCTGATGCCTGGAAAATAAAGCTATCCTCTGTGATTACGCTCATTTTGGCAGACAATTCCGGCTGGCAAATTGGATCCTATCTTCCTCCTCCAAGACACGTCATGACAAGGACAAACGTATTCAAATGCGCGGTTTTGTTGTTTTACGCGCCATCGGGAATAATCCTTGCCTGTTTTTTGGCGACCAGACGCTCCCACCACCCCGGGGCGTCCCCCGCACACCTCCTATCCGGAGCGCTGCGCCTGTCTTACGGAGATACATAATGTCTACCTCACCCGTCACTCTGATGGTGGCCCGCCGCGTCGCCAATGGACGCTATCAGGACCTGATCGCCTGGTTGCGCGAAGGCGAACAATTGGCCACTGACTTTCCCGGCTACCTGGGCTCCGGCGTGCTCGCGCCACCGCCCCAGGACGATGAATTCCAGATCATTTTCCGTTTTGCCGACGAGCAGACACTGCACGCCTGGGAACACTCCGCCTCGCGCACGGCTTGGCTGGGACGGGGCAGCGATCTGTTTGCCCATCCCTCCGAACATCGGGTGCGCGGCATCGATGGCTGGTTCGGCGCGGTCGGCCAGCGTCCGCCCCGCTGGAAACAGGCCGTGGCCATCTGGCTCGCGTTCTTTCCCGTGTCGCTGTTGTTCAATTTCCTGTTGGGACCGCTGCTGGGCGAACTGGGCCTGTTGAGCCGCGTGCTCATCAGCACACTTATCCTGACGCCGCTGATGGTCTACCTGTTTATCCCGATGTCGACCCATCTGCTGGCGAACTGGCTCAACGGCGCACCGCAACGGGCGTTGCCGGCTACGCAGAACCAATGATGCCACCCGCCTGAACAGTGATTCCTGTGGGAGCGAGCTTGCTCGCGATGACGGCCTGACCTTCAATATCTTCATTGACGGTCACACCGCTATCGCGAGCAAGCTCGCTCCCACAGAGGGAAGTTGAGTCGCTACTGGATAGGTCGTTGTACATAGGACGCGCCCTCTGTCGCTGTTATAGTTTTGCTCTTGCCGCGAACCGAGCCTTCCTATGTCCAGCGCCACCGCTCCGATCCTGATCACTGGTGCAGCCCAGCGTGTCGGCCTGCATTGCGCCCGGCGCTTGCTGGAGGACGGGCACCCGGTGATCGCGACCTATCGCACCGAACGCCCAGGCGTGCAAACGTTGCGAGACCTCGGGGCGGTGGTCCTGTTCGCCGATTTCTCCAGCGAAACGGGAATCCTGGCCTTTATCGAGCAACTCAAGCAGCACACCGACCGGCTGCGGGCCATCGTGCACAACGCCTCGGCCTGGATGACCGAGGCGCCTGGCAACGAAGCGGCAGCCTTCAACACCCTGTTCGGCGTGCACATGCTGGCGCCTTACCTGATCAACCTGCATGGCGCCGAGTTGCTGCTGCGTTCAACGCCGGCCGATATCGTGCACATCAGCGATGACGTGACTCGCAAAGGCAGCGCCCGGCATATCGCCTATTGCGCCACCAAGGCCGGGCTGGAAAGCCTGACGCTGTCGTTCGCGGCCAAATTCGCCCCGGCGATCAAGGTCAACGGCATCGCCCCGGCCCTGCTACTGTTCAACCCCGAAGACGACGCGGCTTACCGCGCCAAGGCCCTGGCCAAGTCCGCGCTGGGTATCGAACCCGGCAGCGAAGTGATCTACCAGAGCCTGCGTTATCTGCTGGACAACCCTTATGTCACCGGCACGACCCTGACCGTCAACGGCGGGCGGCACGTCAAATAGCCTTGTTTCGAGGATGCACCATGACGCTATCCCTGCCCCAGAACTACCGCGAGATCCTCATCGGCCTGGGGGAAAACCCCGAGCGCGAGGGGTTGCTCGATACCCCGGTGCGTGCCGCCAAGGCCATGCAGTACCTTTGCCATGGCTATGAGCAAAGCGTCGAGCAGATCGTCAACGGCGCACTGTTCGCCTCTGACAGCGATGAAATGGTGATCGTCGCCGACATCGAACTCTATTCGCTCTGCGAACATCACCTGTTGCCCTTCATCGGCAAGGCCCATGTGGCTTATATTCCTACCGGCAAGGTCCTGGGGCTGTCGAAGATCGCCCGGCTGGTGGACATGTTCGCCCGCCGCCTGCAGATCCAGGAGAACCTGACCCGGCAAATCGCCGACGCGGTGCAGCAGGTCACCCAGGCCGCTGGCGTGGCGGTGGTGATCGAGGCCCAGCACATGTGCATGATGATGCGCGGTGTCGAAAAACAGAACTCGACCATGAACACCTCGGTGATGCTCGGCGCCTTTCGCGACTCCAGCACCACGCGCCAGGAGTTCCTGCAATTGATTCGACGGAGCAAGTAAATGCCACAACTTCAACCAGCCATGGCACGCATCAGGGTCAAGGACCTGCGCCTGCGCACCTTCATCGGCATCAACGAGGATGAAATCCTCAACAAGCAGGATGTGTTGATCAACCTGACCATCCTCTATGCCGCCCAGGACGCAGTGCGCGACAACGACATCGACCACGCGCTGAACTACCGCACCATCACCAAGGCGATCATCGCCCATGTGGAAGGCAACCGTTTCGCCCTGCTCGAACGCCTGACCCAGGAATTGCTTGACCTGGTCATGGCCAACGAGTCGGTGCTGTACGCCGAAGTCGAAGTCGACAAGCCCCACGCCTTGCGATTTGCCGAGTCGGTGTCGATTACGCTAGCTGCAAGCCGGACTACTTCGTAGCCGCTAAAAGCTTCAAGCTGTAAGCTTCAAGCCTGAAGACCGCAAACCCACTTGCAGCTTGAAACTTACAACTTGAAGCTGTCTCGCAGAGACCACCATGAACGACCAACAACGCCTCGAACTCGAAGCCGCCGCTTTCCGTCGGCTGGTTGCCCACCTGGACAGCCGCAAGGATGTGCAGAACATCGACCTGATGAACCTCGCCGGCTTCTGCCGCAACTGCCTGTCCAAGTGGTACAAGGCCGCCGCCGATGAGCGCCAGGTCGAGGTCAGCCTCGACGACGCCCGCGAAGTGGTCTATGGCATGCCGTACGCCGAGTGGAAAGCCCAATACCAGAAAGAAGCCAGCGCCGAACAACAGGCGGCGTTCGCCAAAGGAAAACCCGATGCCTGATCTCGATACCCTGCGTACCCGTCTCAAGAGCGGCGAACATGCCTTCGCCGACACCCTGGCCTTTATCGCCGCCGGCTACGACTACCAACCCCAGGCCTTCAACAACGGCGGCGTGCAAAACGCCGCCGGGCAGAACGAAGGTTCGTGCAAGACCCTGGGCCTGGCGCTGCTCGAAGGCTTGAGCGATGAAGAAGCGCTGCTGGCGTTTGGCGAGCATTATCGTGCGGTACTGGCGACGCCCGAAGGCAGTGATCACGGCAATATCCGCGCGCTGATGGTCCACGGGCTGGCGGGTGTGCAATTCGAGGCGCAGCCGCTGCAACGGCGCTGACCTGAGGCCCGCTCTGTAGCCAGGTCCGCTTTTGTGGCGAGGGAGCTTGCTCCCGCTGGGCTGCGCAGCAGCCCCAAACAGTCAAACTCAATTTGCCTGACACTCCGGGTTGCCAGGTTTCGGGGCCGCTTCGCGCCCCAGCGGGAGCAAGCTCCCTCGCCACAGTGCACATCCCAAGTCAGTGGCACCTCACCACATCCCGACTTTTAAGATTGACCCGGCAACTTTATTTCGTTTGCCGGGCCCCTCTGCTCGCGGCTTAGATAACGGAAATTTCTCCTTCGTCCGGGCCGTCATCCATGAGCAGCGACACCATCAGCCAATCGATCTCCATCGTGCATCCCGTCAGCCTCAGCCACGGCAAGAATGCCGAGGTCTGGGACACCGACGGCAAACGCTACATCGATTTCGTCGGGGGCATCGGCGTGTTGAACCTCGGCCATTGCCATCCGCGCATCGTCGAGGCGATCCGCGAACAGGCCACCCGGCTGACTCACTACGCCTTCAACGCCGCCCCTCACGCCCCCTACATCGAATTGATGGAGCGCCTGACGGCATTTATCCCGGTGGACTACCCGGTCAGCGGCATGCTCACCAACAGCGGTGCCGAGGCGGCGGAGAACGCCTTGAAGATCGTGCGAGGCGCCACGGGCCGTACCGCCGTGATCGCGTTTGACGGTGCCTTTCACGGCCGCACCCTGGCGACCCTCAACCTCAACGGCAAGGTCGCGCCTTACAAACAGAAGGTCGGCGTCCTGCCCGGGCCGGTGTATCACCTGCCGTATCCCAGCCAGGACAACGGCGTCACCTGCAAAGAGGCCTTGAAGGCCATGGAGCGGCTGTTCAGCGTCGAGATCGACGTGAATGACGTGGCCTGTTTCATTGTCGAACCGGTGCAGGGCGAAGCCGGCTTCCTGGCGATGGACGTGCCCTTCGCCCAGGCCCTGCGGCAGTTCTGCGACGACAAGGGCATTGTGCTGATCATCGATGAAATCCAGTCCGGCTTTGGCCGCACCGGCCAACGCTTTGCCTTCTCCCGGTTGGGCATCGAGCCAGACCTGATCCTGTTGGGCAAAAGCATTGCCGGCGGCGTGCCCCTGGGAGCCGTGGTGGGACGCAAGGCACTGCTGGACAACCTGCCCAAGGGTGGCTTGGGCGGCACCTACTCGGGCAACCCCATCGCCTGCGCCGCCGCACTGGCGACCCTGGACGAAATGACCGACGCCAACCTGCACGCCTGGGGCACGCAACAGGAAGAGGCGATCGTCAGCCGCTACCAATCCTGGCGCAACCGCAGGCTGAGCCCGTACCTGGGTCGCCTGACCGGCGTCGGCGCCATGCGCGGCCTCGAACTGGCCCACGCTGACGGCAGCCCGGCCTCGGCGCAATTGACCCAACTGCTGGCCCTGGCACGGGAAGCGGGCCTGCTGCTGATGCCCAGCGGTAAATCGCGGCACATCATTCGGCTGCTGGCGCCGTTGACGACCGAACCGGTCGTGCTGGAAGAGGGGTTGGATATTCTGGAGGCGTGCCTGGCGAAGCTGGCCTGAACACGATCCTCCTGACCACACAGAACCCTGTGGGAGCGAGCTTGCTCGCGATGACGGAGTATCGGTCAACATCAATGTCGACTGACCTGACGCCATCGCGAGCAAGCTCGCTCCCACAGGGGTTCGCCGGCAGATATCCAGGCATTAAAAAACCGGCCGAAGCCGGTTTTTTTGTGCCCGATGAATCAGAACGAAACGTTCTGCAGGCCATCCAGGTAACGCTCGGTGTCCAGGGCCGCCATGCAACCGGCACCGGCCGAGGTGATCGCCTGGCGGTAGACGTGGTCGGCCACGTCGCCGGCCGCGAAGATACCTTCGACACTGGTGGCGGTGGCGTTGCCGTCGCGGCCGCCCTTGACCACCAGGTAGCCGTCCTTGAGTTCCAGCTGGCCTTCGAACAGCGAGGTGTTCGGGGTGTGGCCGATGGCGATGAAGACGCCGTCAACCTTGATCTCGTCAAAGCTGCCGTCGTTGTTCTTCAGGCGGGCACCGGTCACGCCCATGTTGTCGCCCAACACTTCGTCCAGGGTCGCGTTGAGCTTGAGGATGATCTTACCTTCGGCGACGCGGGCGTTGAGCTTGTCGATCAGAATCTTCTCGGCGCGGAAGGTTTCGCGACGGTGGATCAGGGTGACCGTGCTGGCGATGTTGGCCAGGTACAGGGCTTCCTCGACCGCGGTGTTACCGCCACCGACCACGGCCACTGGTTTGTTGCGGTAGAAGAAACCGTCGCAGGTGGCGCAGGCGGAAACGCCTTTGCCCATGAAGGCTTCTTCCGATGGCAGGCCCAGGTAACGAGCGCTGGCGCCGGTGGCGATGATCAGGGCATCACAGGTGTAGGTCGCGCTGTCGCCGGTCAGGGTGTAAGGCTTGGCGGCGAAATCCACGGCATTGATGTGGTCGAAAACGATCTCGGTCTCGAAACGCTCGGCGTGTTCCTTCATACGCTCCATCAACGCCGGGCCGGTCAGGCCGTGGACGTCGCCCGGCCAGTTGTCGACTTCGGTGGTGGTGGTCAATTGACCGCCGGCCTGCATGCCGGTGATCAGCAGTGGCTTGAGGTTGGCACGGGCCGCATAAACCGCGGCGCTGTAACCGGCAGGGCCGGAACCAAGGATAATCACTCGCGAATGACGCACTTCAGACATGACCTGCTCCTGTTGACCGGACCTTGCGGGCCGGAACGCCGGGTAAGCGGCGTGAATAAAAAAGGACCGTTGATGCACTTGGGGAAGGCTTGGGTTCGACAGTCCTGGAAAAGAATGGGTGCAGCGTATCGAGGGAGCGAAGATTAAGGAAATACGGTTTAACAATCCAGCTCATAGGTGAGCTCTATTCCCAGCGGTCCTTTCAATAGGCACCGTCGCCACAAGAAACCTTGTTACACGCCATGTCGCCGCTTTCCCAGGCGTGGTAAAGCCGGTAAGGTCGGCGCGTTCACCTTCGCTCGGAGCCACCTATGCCCGCCCCCGTACTGTCCGGCCCGCAATATTTGCGAGAGGGCCTCAAGCTGGTCTTGAGCCCGGGCCTGCGTCTGTTCGTGCTCTTGCCCCTGGCGATCAACCTGGTGCTGTTCGTCGGATTGATTTACCTGGCCGGCCATCAGTTCAGCCTGTGGGTCGACACGCTGATGCCATCGCTGCCGGATTGGCTGAGCTTCCTCAGCTACGTGCTCTGGCCGCTGTTCGTGGTGCTCGTGGTGCTGATGGTGTTTTTCACCTTCACCATGCTCGCCAACATCATCGCCGCGCCATTCAACGGTTTTCTCGCGGAGAAAGTCGAAGTGGTCATCCGTGGCACCGACGACTTCCCGGCCTTCAGCTGGGGCGAGTTGGTCGCCATGATTCCCCGTACGTTGTCCCGGGAGGCGCGCAAACTCGGCTATTTCCTGCCCCGCGCCCTGGGGCTGTTCGTGCTGTCGTTCATCCCCGTGGTCAATCTCGTCGCCGCACCACTGTGGTTGCTGTTCGGCATCTGGATGATGGCGATCCAGTACATCGACTACCCGGCGGACAACCACAAGCTGGGGTGGAACGAAATGCTCGCCTGGCTGCGGGAAAAACGCTGGCAGAGCCTGGGTTTTGGCGGCAGCGTGTACCTGGTGCTGCTGATCCCGGTGGTGAACATCCTGATGATGCCGGCGGCGGTGGCCGGGGCGACCTTGTTCTGGGTACGCGAGCAAGGCGCCGAGACCGCGTTGGCCCGGCAGGGCTGAGCTGTCACAAATCCATCATCCTGGCGTCACAATGACGAAATGGCCCCGGTCGACACTGGGGTCATGACCACACCCCTGCACATTACGCTGATCACCGAAACCTTCCCGCCGGAAATCAATGGCGTGGCCAATACCTTGGGCCGCCTGTACGACGGCTTGCGCGCCCGCGGGCATCAGGTCGAGCTGATACGGCCTCGCCAGGCCGACGACCAGCGCCAGGCCAGTGACGACCAGTTGCTGCTGTGCCGGGGCTGGCCGTTACCGGGTTATCCGGGGTTGCAGTGGGGCCAGGCGTCGATGCACAAACTGCTCCGACGCTGGAAACGTCATCGTCCGGACGTGCTCTACATCGCCACGGAAGGCCCGTTGGGTCTGTCGGCGTTGCGGGCGGCGCGGCGCCTGGGCATCTCGGTGGTCAGTGGGTTCCACACCAATTTCCAGCAATACACCCAGCAGTACGGCCTCGGGTTGTTGAGTCGCATGCTCACCCATTACCTGCGCTGGTTTCACAACCGCTCCAACCTGACCCTGGTGCCCAGTCTCAGCCAGCGCCTGGAACTGGAGCGACGGCATTTCGAGCGCGTGGCGTTGTTGTCCCGGGGCGTGGACAGCCAACTGTTCCATCCGGTCAAGCGCTCGTCGAGCCTGCGCGAAGCGTGGGGCCTGGGCGAAGACGACATCGCTGTGCTCCATGTCGGACGCCTGGCACCGGAGAAAAACCTGGGGCTGCTCAAGCGCAGTTTCGACACGCTGTGCAGCGCTTTTCCGGGGCGACGGATAAAGCTGGTGGTGGTCGGCGACGGCCCGCAGCGGTCCGAGCTGGAGCAGGCATTGCCCGAAGCGATCTTTTGCGGCTCGCAACGGGGCGAGGCGCTGGCCAGCCACTATGCGTCCGGGGATGTGTTTGTCTTTCCGAGCCTGACCGAAACCTTCGGCAACGTGGTGTTGGAGGCGCTGGCGTCCGGGCTGGGCGTGGTGGCCTACGATCAGGCCGCGGCTGCGCAACACATTCGCCACGGCTATAACGGCGTGCTGGCGATGCCGGGGGATGAAGAGGCGTTTTGCGATGCCGCCCGTTGGCTGCTGGAGGAGCGCGAGACCTTGCGTTGCGTGCGGCTCAATGCGCGCCAGCATGCCAGTCGCCAGGGTTGGACGGCGGTGATCGAGCAATTTGAAGCGCAGTTGCGCGGGGTTTGCGTGGGTGAGCAGGTGATGCCTGTTGCGCCAACTGTGCGTTAATTATTCGGTGATACTGATATCGCCATCGCGAGCAAGCTCGCTCCCACAGGGGGTTTCGGTCGGACACAGATAGTGCGTCCAATGTGGGAGCGAGCTTGCTCGCGATAGCGCCAGTCAAGGCGCCGCTTAAACCAGGGTCATCAACGCCTCGCGACTGAACGGCAAGATCTCCTGTTCGCGCCCTTCACGGACTTTTTGCGCCCAGTCCGGATCCACCAGCAGCGCACGCCCCACCGCCACCAGGTCGAACTCATCGTTGTTCAAGCGCTCCAGCAGCTTTTCCAGGCTGGCCGGCTGCGCGACTTTGTCGGTGTTGACCATGAACTGCAGGAATTCGCCATCCAGGCCGACGCTGCCGACGGTGATGGTGGGCTTGCCGGTGAGCTTGCGGGTCCAGCCGGCCAGGTTCAGCTCGGAACCTTCGAACTCCGGCTCCCAGAAGCGCCGTGTCGAGCAGTGGAAAATGTCCACGCCCGCCTCGGACAACGGCTTGAGGAATTCGCCCAGAGCTTCGGGCGTCTGCACCAGACGCGCGGTGTAATCCTGCTGCTTCCATTGGGAGAAACGGAAGATGATCGGGAAGCCCTCGCCCACGGCCGCACGCACGGCGCGGATCAATTCGATCGCGAAGCGCGAGCGGTTGGCCAGGCTGCCGCCATAACCGTCAGTGCGCTGGTTGCTGCCTTCCCAGAAGAACTGGTCCACCAGGTAACCGTGAGCACCGTGGATCTCCACACCGTCCATGCCGATGCTCTGGGCGTCTTTTGCCGCTTGGGCGAACGCGGCGATGACGTCGTCTATGTCTGCCTGGGTCATGCCGTGGACCACCACCTGGCCGTCCTTGAGCTTTTCGCTCGGACCATAGCCTGGCACGCTGGCGTCCGGCTCAGTGCCGATGCGTCGCACACTGCCCACGTGCCACAACTGTGGAACGATCTTGCCGCCTTCGGCATGCACCGCATCGACCACCTGCTTCCAACCGGCCAGCGCGGCATCGCCGTAGAAATGCGGCACGTTCGGATAGCCGTTGGAGGCCTTGTGCCCGACCGTCGTGCCCTCGGTGATGATCAGGCCGACCCCGGCCGCTGCGCGGCGGCGGTAGTACTCGACCACTTTGGCGTTCGGCACGCCGCCCGGCGAAAAGGAACGGGTCATCGGCGCCATCACCACCCGGGTCGGCAACTCGAACGCGCCGAGGTGGAAGGGTTTGAACAGGGCTTTTGCAGGCATGGGGCACTCCACGGGACGAAGTCACAGGTCGGATATGACGACGATAATATGGAGCCTGGGCAGTGCTGGATAGCACTATTGATTTGAATGATTAAGGATCAAAAGGGAGCAGTGAGGCAATGGCTCAATGCGACATCTGTGGCGAGGGAGCTTGCTCCCGCTGGGCTGCGTAGCGGCCCCTTTTTTGCGGTTGCTGCGCAACCGAGCGGGAGCAAGCTCCCTCGCCACGAAGGTCAGCGCATGGCTTCAGCTCAGCGCTTTTTCGATCGCCTGGATCACGGAAGGATCATCCGGCGCCGTGCGCGGCGAGAAACGCGCCAGCACCCGACCGTCCTTGCCGAGCAGGAATTTTTCGAAGTTCCAGGTAATGTCCCCGGGAAACTCGGCGCCCTCGCCCGCCAGCAGGCGGTACAACTGATGACGATCAGGGCCATTCACTTCCAGCTTGCCGGACAGCGGGAACGTCACGCCATAGTTGAGGCTGCAGAACTCCTGGATTTCCTGCTCGGTCCCCGGCTCTTGCCCGGCGAACTGATTGCAGGGCAGGCCCAGCACGCTGAACCCTTTGTCCTTGTATTTTTGATAAAGATTCTCCAGCGCCGCGTACTGAGGCGTCAGGCCACACTTGGAGGCGACGTTGACCACCAGCACGACTTGCCCCTTGAACGGCGCCAGAGGAAGCTCCTGACCATCCAGGGCTTTCAGTTTAAGGTCGTGGAAAGCACTCATGACGAACTCCAGGTTTGCGGATCTTTTTCGAAACTGCCATGGGTGATGCTAACAGCAAGCGACTAAAAAGGCGCCATAGGGCGCCTCTCCAGTCAACTTGAGCGTAGCGCACAAATCAGTGGTGGTGGCCGCCTTCGCCATGGACGTGACCATGGGCGATTTCTTCCTGGCTGGCGTCACGGATGTCGACGATCTTGACCTTGAAGTTCAGGCGCTGACCGGCCAACGGGTGGTTGCCGTCAACGGTGACGTCGTCGCCTTCCAGGTCGCGGATGGTGACGATCTGCATCTGGCCATCGGGGGCCGAGGCGTGGAACTGCATGCCCACTTCCAGCTCATCCACGCCTTCGAACATGCTGCGGCTCAGGGTGCTGACCAGTTCGGCGGAGTATTCACCGTAAGCGTCTTCCGGCTCGACGGTCACGTTCAGGTCGTCACCGACCGTTTTGCCATCCAGGGCTTTTTCCAAGCCCGGGATGATGTTGCCTGCGCCATGCAGGTAGACCAGCGGAGCACCGCCGGCAGAGCTGTCGATGACCTCACCAGCGTCGTTGGTCAGGGTATAGTCGATGGAGACAGCCTTATTGTCGGCGATCAGCATGGGGCGAGACCTTTTGCATAAGAATGAAGAACGGACAAGTCTAAACAAGGATTTGCCCGAAAGCGAACGGAACCCGGACAAACGGGCCTGCTCGAACAGACCGACGGTCACGGGTTTGCATCAGGATGAGGACGGGCACTGGGTGGCCGAGCTGTCCTGCGGCCATACCCAGCATCTGCGCCATCAACCCCCGTGGCAGTCCCGGGCCTGGGTGCTGGACCCTGCGCAACGTATTGAAAAAATAGGCCAGCCCTTTGATTGCGGCTGGTGCGCTCAAGGCCCGGTTAGCGATAACCTTGGCGACTGAATTGACGGTAGACGGCAGTCATAGCCTCGCCTTTGCCATGCACCCTTAGAGAATCCGCATGCAAACTTTTTTTATCGCGCCCACCGATTTTGGTGTGGGTCTGACCTCCATCAGCCTCGGGCTGGTGCGTACCCTCGAACGGGCCGGGCTGAAAGTCGGTTTTTTCAAACCCATTGCCCAGCCGCATCCCGGCGACACCGGGCCGGAGCGTTCCACCGAGCTGGTGGCCCGCACCCATGGCCTCAAGCCTCCGCAGCCCCTGGGCCTGGCGCACGTCGAGCGCATGCTTGGCGACGGCCAGCTCGATGAGTTGCTGGAAGAAATCATCACCCTTTATCAGCAAGCGGCCATCGGCAAGGACGTGCTGGTCGTCGAAGGCATGGTCCCGACCCGCAACGCCAGCTACGCCGCCCGGGTCAACCTGCACCTGGCCAAGAGCCTCGACGCCGAGGTCATCCTGGTGTCGGCGCCGGAGAACGAAGTACTCACTGAGCTGTCCGGGCGGGTGGAGTTGCAGGCGCAGCTGTTCGGCGGGCCGAAGGACCCGAAAGTCCTCGGGGTGATCCTGAATAAGGTCCGCACCGAGGAAAGCATGGAGGCGTTTTCCGCACGGCTCAAGGAGCACTCGCCCTTGCTGCGCAGCGGCGATTTCCGCCTGCTGGGTTGCATCCCGTTTCGCCCCGAACTCAACGCCCCGCGCACCCGCGACGTGGCCGACCTGATGGGCGCCCAGGTGCTCAATGCCGGCGACTACGAAACCCGGCGCATGAGCAACATCATCATTTGCGCCCGCACCATGCGCAACACCGTGGAACTGCTCAAGCCAGGCGTGCTGGTGGTGACCCCCGGCGATCGCGACGACATCATCCTGGCCGTGAGCCTGGCGGCGATCAACGGCGTGCCGCTGGCCGGCCTGCTGCTGACCAGCGACACCCTGCCCGACCCACGCATCATGGATCTGTGCCGCGGCGCCTTGCAGGCCGGGTTGCCGGTGCTGTCGGTGAGCACCGGCTCCTATGACACCGCTAACCTGCTCAACAGCCTGAACAAGGAAATTCCCATCGATGACCGCGAACGTGCGGAGATCATCACCGATTTTGTCGCCAGTCACCTGGACGCCAAATGGCTGCACCAGCGCTGCGGCACACCGCGGGAAATGCGCCTGTCGCCGGCGGTGTTCCGCTATCAGTTGATCCAGCGCGCCCAGGCCGCCAACAAACGCATCGTGCTGCCCGAAGGCAGCGAACCGCTGACCGTACAAGCCGCCGCCATTTGCCAGGCCCGGGGCATTGCCCGCTGCGTGTTGCTGGCAAAACCGGCCGACGTCGAAGCGGTGGCCCGCGCCCAAGGCATCGAGCTGCCACCGGGGCTGGAGATTCTCGACCCGGATTCGATTCGCGAGCGTTATGTCGAGCCGATGGTGAGGTTGCGCAAGAGCAAAAGCCTGAACGCGCCGATGGCCGAGCAGCAACTGGAAGACACCGTGGTCATCGGCACCATGATGCTGGCCCTGGATGAAGTGGACGGGCTGGTCTCCGGGGTCATCCACTCCACCGCCAACACCATCCGCCCGGCCTTGCAACTGATCAAGACCGCACCGGGATGCTCCCTGGTGTCCTCGGTGTTTTTCATGCTGTTTCCCGAAGAAGTGCTGGTCTACGGCGACTGCGTGATGAACCCGCACCCCAGCGCCGCGGAACTGGCGGAAATCGCCCTGCAAAGCGCCGACTCGGCCGCCGCGTTCGGCATCACGCCGCGGGTGGCGATGCTCAGCTATTCCAGCGGCGAGTCGGCCAGTGGCGAAGAAGTGGAAAAAGTCCGTGAAGCCACCCTGCTGGCCCACGAAGCCCAGCATGGCCTGTTGATCGACGGTCCGCTGCAATACGACGCCGCCGCCAACGAAACCGTGGCACGGCAATTGGCGCCCAACAGCCAGGTGGCCGGCCGGGCGACGGTCTTTATCTTCCCAGACCTCAACACCGGCAACACCACCCACAAGGCCGTGCAACGCAGCGCCGACTGCGTCAGCCTCGGGCCGATGCTGCAAGGCTTGCGCAAGCCAGTGAATGACTTGCCCCGTGGCGCCCAGGTCGACGACATCGTGTACACCATCGCCCTGACCGCGATCCAAGCCGCCAACCGACCTTTGGATATTTAAATGCTGGACTTCCTGCCTGCCCCCTTGCGCGGCGTCATTGCCTCGCTGTTGTTGGCGCTGAACACCATCGCCTGCTGCACACCGCTGTTCATCGTGGCGATTTTCAAACTGCTGCTGCCCTTCCCCACCGCCCAGCGCTTCACCAACTGGCTGATGGGCCACATCCACGAAGCCTGGATCAGCAACAACAAGGCCTGGATGAACCTGCTGCGCCGCACCCGCTGGCACCTCAGCGGCCTGGAGGGCCTGGACTACCAGCACTCGTACCTGATCACCAGCAACCACCAGAGCTGGGTCGACATCATGGTGTTGCAGTACGTGCTGAACCGACGCATCCGGCCGTTGAAGTTCTTTCTCAAGCAGGAGCTGATCTGGGTGCCGGTGATCGGCCTGGCCTGGTGGGCCCTGGGTTTCCCGTTCATGAAGCGCTATTCCAAGGCGTACCTGGAGAAACACCCGGAAAAGAAAGGCAAGGACCTGGAAACCACCCGCAAGACCTGCGCGAAGTTTCGCGACAACCCCGTGGGCATTTTCAACTTCGTCGAAGGCACGCGTTTCACCGACAGCAAGCATGCCCAGCAGCAATCACCGTTTCGCTACCTGCTCAAGCCCAAGGCCGGCGGCATCGCCTTCGTGCTCGATGCCATGGGCGAGCAACTGGAATCGATCATCAACGTGACCATCCATTACCCGGGCGGGCGTCCGGGGTATTGGGATTTGCTCTGCGGCAACGTTGGGGAGGTGGTGGTGCACTTCCAGGAACTGAAGGTTCCGCCACAGTTCATCGGCAAGAACTACGACCAGGACGGTGCGTATCGCCTGGAGTTCCAGGGCTGGATCAACCAGTTGTGGCAGGATAAGGATGCGTTGCTGGAACAGATGCATCGGGAGTATCCAGACCGCCACTAACTTCCCCTGTGGGAGCGGGCTTGCTCGCGAAGGCGGTGTATCAGCTAACAAATATGCTGTCTGACACTCCGCCTTCGCGAGCAAGCCCGCTCCCACAGTCGATCGAGTTGTACTCCAGATAAATGAAAAAGCCCGCGGATGATCACTCATCCGCAGGCTTTTTATTTACAGCGGCGGTCCTTAGATCGCCCCACGCTTGCGCAGCAGATCCAGCACCTGCTTGACGCTCTCTTCCAGGGTCAGCGCCTGGGTGTCGATCACCAGGTCGGCATCCAGCGGCACGTCATACGGGAAGGATTCGCCCGGGATGTTGTCGCCAGCGGCGGCATACAGCCCTTGCGGATCACGCTGGGCACACACCGTTGGCGAAGCCTGGACGTAGACCGTCAGCAGACGCTCACGTCCGATCAGGTCCTTGGCCTGCTCACGCCCTTCGGCACTCGGTGCGACGAATGCGGCGAGGGTCAGCAGGCCGGCTTCGTTGAACTGACGCGCGACATGGGCCGCACGGCGCCAGTTCTCGGTCCGCCCGGCGCGATCCTGGGGCAGGCCCTTGTTCAGGTCATGGCGCAGGTTCTGCCCATCGAGGACAAAGACCGCACGGCCCGAGTCGAACAACTTGCGCTCGACCGCATAGGCCAGCGTGCTTTTGCCCGCGCCCGACAGGCCACTGAACAAGACCGTGGCCGGCTGCTGGCCGAAGCGCTGGGCGCGTTCTTCCACCGACACATGGGCCAATTTGCCGTGGTGCGTGCTGCTGCCGTGGGTCAGCGGCTGGGCGACGATCATGCCAGCGCCGACCGTGCCGTTGGTCAGGCGATCGATGACGATAAATGCGCCAGTGGTGCGGTTGCTTTCGTAACCGTCCAGAGCGATCGGCGCATCCAGGGCGATCTTCACCTTGCCGATTTCGTTGAGTTGCAACGCGCTGGCCGGGCCCTCTTCAAGGGTGTTCACATCCACCTTGTTGACGATGCTGGCAATCGAGCCCGGCACATAGCTGGTGGCACGCTTGATGTCGTATTTCTTGCCCGGCAGCATCGGCTCTTCGGCCATCCACACCAGCATCGCTTCGAAGCTGTCAGTGACCGGCGGGACGTTGTCGGCATGCACCAACAGGTCGCCACGGGAGATGTCGATCTCGTCTTCCATGGTCAGCGTCACCGCTTGACCAGGGCCTGCGTGTTCCAGCTCGCCTTCGAAGGTGACGATGGATTTCACGCGGCTGCTCTTGCCCGACGGCAGCACCACCACTTCGTCGCCCTTGTGCACGATGCCGCTGGCAAGGGTGCCGGCGAAGCCGCGGAAGTTCAGGTTCGGACGGTTGACGTACTGCACCGGGAAACGCAGGTCGGTGAAGTTGCGGTCGCCCGCCACTTCCACGGTCTCGAGGATTTCCATCAGCGACTGGCCGGTGTACCACGGCGAACGCTCGGACTTGTTCACCACGTTGTCGCCCTTGAGGGCGGACATCGGCACGAAGTGCATGCTGGTGGGCTTCATCTTCAAGCCTTCGGCGAATTTCAGGTAGTCGGCCTTGATCGACTCGAACACGCCCTGGTCGAAGTCTTTGAGGTCCATCTTGTTGATGGCCACGACGATGTGCTTGATGCCCAGCAACGAGGCGATGAAGCTGTGGCGACGGGTCTGGGTCTGCACGCCGTAGCGGGCGTCCACCAGGATGATCGCCAGGTCACAGGTGGAGGCACCGGTGGCCATGTTGCGGGTGTACTGCTCATGGCCAGGCGTATCGGCGATGATGAATTTGCGCTTGGCGGTGGAGAAGTAGCGGTAGGCGACATCGATGGTGATGCCTTGCTCACGCTCGGCCTGCAGGCCATCGACCAGCAACGCCAGATCGATATCGTCACCGGTGGTGCCGACTTTCTTCGAATCGCGGGTGATGGCTTCCAGGTGATCTTCGTAGATCATCTTGGAGTCGTGCAGCAGGCGCCCGATCAGGGTGCTCTTGCCGTCGTCGACGTTACCGCAGGTCAAAAAGCGCAGCAGCTCTTTACGCTCGTGCTGGCCCAGGTAGGCGAGGATGTCCT
Organism: Pseudomonas sp. FSO-7; assembly: GCF_059579345.1. Taxonomy (NCBI): domain Bacteria; kingdom Pseudomonadati; phylum Pseudomonadota; class Gammaproteobacteria; order Pseudomonadales; family Pseudomonadaceae; genus Pseudomonas; species Pseudomonas sp. FSO-7. The sequence continues at coordinate 5,510,116 of NZ_CM184193.1, forward strand.
CGCTGATCAAATCAGATTGATGCGACATGACAGCCCCTTAGAAATAACCTTGACGTTTTTTATCTTCCATCGAGCCTGCGCCATCGTGGTCGATGACCCGGCCCTGGCGCTCGGAAGTTCGCGTCAGGAGCATTTCCTGGATGATGTCCGTCAGGCTTTCGGCCTCGGACTCCACCGCGCCCGTCAACGGGTAGCAGCCAAGGGTACGGAAACGCACTTTCTTCTTGACGATACGGGCTTTGTCTTCGTCGGACAGGTGCTCGAGGATGCGCTCGTCGTCGATCATGATCAGCGTGCCGTTCTTCTCGATCACTTCACGTTCGGCGGCGAAGTACAGCGGCACGATCGGGATGCCTTCGAGGTAGATGTACTGCCAGATGTCCAGCTCGGTCCAGTTCGACAACGGGAATACGCGGATCGACTCGCCCTTGTTGACCTTGCCGTTGTAGACGTTCCACAGCTCCGGGCGCTGGTTCTTCGGGTCCCAGCGGTGCTTGCTGTCACGGAACGAGTACACACGCTCCTTGGCGCGGGATTTCTCTTCATCGCGACGGGCACCGCCGAACGCGGCGTCGAAACCATATTTATCCAAGGCCTGCTTCAGGCCTTCGGTCTTCATGATGTCGGTGTGCTTGGCACTGCCGTGGGTGAACGGGTTGATGCCCTGCGCCACGCCGTCCGGGTTCACATGAGTGATCAGGTCCAGGCCCAGTTCTTCGACCATGCGGTCGCGGAACTTGTACATTTCCTGGAATTTCCAGCGGGTGTCGACGTGCATCACCGGAAACGGCAGCTTGCCGGGGAAGAACGCCTTGCGTGCCAGGTGCAGCATCACGGCGGAGTCTTTACCGATGGAGTACAGCATCACCGGGTTATCGAACTCGGCGGCCACCTCGCGGATGATGTGGATGCTTTCCGCCTCCAGCTGTTTCAGATGCGTCAGTTTGTCGACCATGGCTACTCACGAAAACTTTCTTATGAACGGCCAGCGGGCCGTGTTCGAGCGGGGAATCCTAGCACAGCGACCTCTTCTAATCAGGGCGCCAACTAGATCGAAACAGCATATGGATATGCCTGGTGGTTCGGGCCTTTTGTGGGAGCGAGCTTGCTCGCGATAGCAGTGTATCAGTCGGCATTGAAGTTGACTGACCCACCGCTATCGCGAGCAAGCTCGCTCCCACAGGGGTTACAAGCAGTCAGATGGGGTTCGGGCAATCGATGAAGATATGTTCCAGGGCAAAGCGTCGCGCCAGGTAGTCACCCAGTGCCTGGACGCCGTAGCGTTCGGTCGCATGATGGCCGGCGGCGATGAAGCTGATGCCGTTTTCCCGCGCGCTGTGGAACGTCTGCTCCGAGGCCTCGCCGCTGAGGTACAGGTCGACACCGGCCAGCACCGCCTGATCGATATACCCCTGGCCGCCGCCGGTGCACCAGCCAACCCGGCGGATCATCTGCTCGCCTTCGATCAGCAAGGGCTCGCGGCCCAGGGCTTCCTGGACCTTGCGCGCGAAATCCCGCGCCGTCATGGGTTCGGAGAGGGAGCCGACCAGGCCGACAACCTTGGGGTTGTCCGGGTCCAAGGGTCCCTCGACGGTGATGTCCAACTGCCGGGCCAACTGCACGTTATTGCCCACCTCGGGGTGCAGGTCCAGGGGCAAGTGGTAAGCCAGCAGGCTGATGTCATGCTTGAGCAACGTCTTGAGACGACGCTGTTTCATGCCGGTGATACAAGGGTTCTCGCCCTTCCAGAAATAACCGTGATGCACCAGCACCAGGTCGGCCTCGGCCTCGACGGCGGCATCGAGCAGCGCCTGGCTGGCGGTGACACCACTGACGATGCGCATCACCTGGGGCGCGCCTTCGACCTGCAGGCCGTTGGGGCAATAATCGGCAATCCGGCTGCTTGCCAGGTAACGGTCCGCTTCTTCAACCAGGGTGTTCAGGGCTACGGCCATGAAAAGACTCCTAAATATCCCGTTCAGAGGCGCGCGCGGCCTCGTATAATGCGCGACATTATGGGCGGTCTCATACCGCCTGCAACCTTTGTAGGACGTGCTTAATGCTCAAGGCGCTGCGTTTTTCCGGCTGGCCGCTGTTGGCCGGCGTGCTTGTCGCTCTACTGATTATCCAGCGCTACCCGGAATGGGTCGGCCTGCCGAGCCTCGACGTCAACCTGCAGCAAGCGCCGCAAACCAAGGCGGTTCAGCAGGGCCCGGTGTCCTATGCCGACGCCGTGACCACCGCCGCGCCGGCCGTGGTGAACCTGTACACCACCAAGGTCATCAACAAACCCAGCCATCCGCTGTTCGAAGACCCGCAATTCCGGCGCTTCTTTGGCGACAACTCGCCCAAGCAGAAGCGCATGGAGTCGAGCCTGGGCTCGGGCGTGATCATGAGCCCGGAAGGCTACATCCTGACCAACAACCACGTCACCAGCGGTGCCGACCAGATCGTGGTGGCCCTCAAGGACGGCCGCGAGACCCTGGCCCGGGTGATCGGCAGCGACCCGGAAACCGACCTCGCAGTGCTGAAGATCGACCTCAAGAACCTGCCGGCCATCACCATCGGCCGCTCCGACAGCATCCGCATCGGCGACGTCGCCCTGGCCATCGGCAACCCGTTCGGCGTTGGCCAGACCGTAACCATGGGCATCATCAGCGCCACCGGGCGCAATCAGTTGGGCCTGAACAACTACGAGGATTTCATCCAGACCGACGCCGCGATCAACCCCGGCAACTCCGGTGGCGCGCTGGTGGATGCCAACGGCAACCTCACCGGGATCAACACGGCGATCTTCTCCAAGTCCGGCGGCAGCCAGGGCATCGGTTTCGCCATTCCGGTGAAGCTGGCGATGGAGGTGATGAAGTCGATCATCGAACACGGCCAGGTGATCCGCGGTTGGCTGGGGATTGAAGTCCAGCCGCTGACCCAGGAACTGGCGGAGTCCTTCGGCTTGTCCGGGCGGCCCGGCATCGTGGTGGCGGGAATTTTCCGCGACGGCCCGGCGCAGAAGGCCGGCCTGCAACTGGGCGATGTGATCCTGAGCATCGATGGCGAACCGGCCGGCGATGGCCGTCGCTCGATGAACCAGGTGGCGCGGATCAAGCCCACCGACAAGGTGACGATCCAGGTCATGCGCAACGGCAAGGAACTCAAGCTCACCGCTGAAATCGGCCTGCGCCCACCGCCGGCGCCGGTGGTGCTCAAGGAAGAGCAGTAAGCCGTAACAGCCCCCATCCCCGTGGCGAGGGAGCTTGCTCCCGCTGGGCTGCACAGCAGCCCTGAACCTGCCACCGCAAAAACCCAGACTGATCGCATCAATCCTGTTGGGGCTGCTTCGCAGCCCAGCGGGAGCAAGCTCCCTCGCCACGAAAACAGCGTCTGGCGCTACTTTTTCTGAAAATCAGGAATAGCATAAATTCTCATCAGTAGTGTTATATTGTTTCAATACTAAAAATTGGAACAACATAACATGTCATCCCTGAAACGGATTTCCGTTGCCAGCCTCGCCTTGGGCCTGCTCGGCGATCCCTCCTACGCCGAAGAAAGCCAACCCGTGGAACTGGACGCCATCAGCGTCACCTCCGAGTACGAATCGCCCACCGGCCCTGTGATGGGCTATCGCGCCACCCGCTCTGCCAGTGCCACCAAAACCGACACGGCCCTGCGCGACATCCCGCAATCGATCAGCGTGATTCCCGCCAGCGTGCTCAAGGACCTGGGCAGCACCAGCGTCGAGCGGGCATTGGAATATGCCGGCGGCGTGTCGAAGCAGAACAACTTCGGTGGCCTGACGCTCTACGAATACAGCGTGCGCGGCTTCACGACCTCGGAGTTCTACAAGGACGGTTTCAGCGCCAACCGCGGTTATCCGAGCACGCCGGACGCGGCGAACATCGAACGCATCGAAGTGCTCAAGGGCCCGGCCGCCAGCCTGTATGGCCGGGGCGATCCCGGCGGTACGGTGAACATCGTCACCAAGAAACCGCAACCGCAAGCCTTCACCACCCTGCAGACCAGCGCCGGCAGTTGGGACCGCTACCGCACCGCACTGGACGTCAACACGCCCCTGGACGCCGAAGGCCAGCTGCTGTCGCGGGTCAACCTGGCGGTCGAGGACAACCACAGCTTTCGCGATCACGTCGACAGCAAGCGCGTCTTCGTCGCGCCTTCCCTCAGTTGGCAGTTGAACCCCGACACGCGGTTGCTGGTGGAAAGCGAAATCGTGCGCCACAGCTCGACGTTCGACCGTGGCATCGTCGCCCCGAACAATCGCTGGAGCGGCGTTTCCCGCTCGACCTTTTTGGGCGAACCCAACGACGGCGACATCGACAATCACAACAACATGCTCCAGGCCGCCCTCGAACATCAGCTCAACGACACCTGGCAATTGCGCCTGGCCAGTCACTACAAACAAGGTGAACTCTGGGGCTTCGCCTCCGAAGCGCGTCCACTGAACGCCGACGACCACACGGTGAATCGCCGCTATCGCGAGCGCGACAACAATTGGCACGACAGCATCACCCAGCTGGAATTGCGCGGCCTGTTCGACCTCGGCCCGTGGCAGCACGAACTGCTGATCGGCAGCGAATACGAGGACTACCGCAAGAACGAGCGCGTCACCACCATCGGTGGCAGCACCTACCCCATCGACATCTATCAGCCGATCTACGGCCAGCCGAAACCCAATGGTGCTCGGACCGGCACGGACTTCTTCGAGCATGTGCAAAGCCGCGCGCTGAACCTGCAGGACCAGATCGTCTTCACCGACAAGCTGCGGGGCATGCTCGGCGTGCGTTATGAGCATTTCGAGCAGAGCATCGACGACCACACCCGCAGTAAAACCAGCCGCCAGCGCCACGACACCCTGACGCAGCGGGCCGGCCTGCTGTATCAACTGGCACCCGAAGTCGGGCTGTTCGCCAACACGTCCACCTCGTTCAAGCCCAACAACGGCCTGGATGCCAGCGGCAAGACGTTCGACCCCGAGGAAGGGGTCGGCTATGAAGCGGGGATCAAGAGCGAGTTGTTCGACGATCGCCTGAGCACCACTCTGGCGGCGTTCCATATAGAGAAGGAAAACGTCCTGAGCCCGGTCGCCGGAACCGACTTCAGTCGCGCCATCGGCAAGGCCCGCAGCCAGGGCATCGACCTGCAGGTGACCGGGCAGGTGACCGACGCCGTGCGCGTGATCGGCGCCTATGCCTACATTGATGCCGAAGTGACCCAGGGTGACCGGGAAAATCCCACCGGCAGCCGGATCCTCGGCGTCGCCAAACACAGCGGCAGCGTGCTGGGGGTCTACGAATTCCAGGACGGGCACCTGCGCGGTTCGGATGTCGGCGCGGCGTTCACGTACGTCGGCGATCGCTCAGGCGAAGCCGGCAAGGATTTCGAACTGCCGGCCTACCACACCGTGGACCTGCTGGCCCACTACAAGGCCAGCGACGACGTCACCGTGGGCCTGAACCTGAACAACGTCTTCGACGAAAAATACTACGAGCGCGCCTACAGCAACTACTGGGTCACCCCCGGCGAGCCGCGCAACTTCACCGTCAGTCTTACCCTCGCACTGTAAAAGGAAAATCGGCATGAAACACCCCAAGACCTTCGCCCTGCTCGGCCTGCTCCTGGCCACACAGGCCTCGGCCCATGGCCTGTGGACCGAACAGCGTCGCGGCAACATCGAAGTGATCTACGGCCACGGCGCCGAAGACAATGCCTTCAAGGCGCAGAAAGTCAGCGGTGCCTGGGCCTATGACCTGGGCGGCAAGATGATCCCGGTCACCGTAGAGCGCCTGCCGGACCACGCTCGTCTGCAACCGCTCAAGCCGCCGGCCGTGCTGGCGGTGGCCCTGGACAATGGCATGTGGTCCCAGACGGCGGACAAGAAGTGGATCAACGAAGGCCGCAGCAAAGTGCCCGGGGCGATCGAGTCGACCCACACATTCAAATACAGCCTGGCGATCTATGAGCCGGGTGCGAAACTGCCGGCGCTTGCACCGATCAAGTTCGTGATCCTGCCGGAAGTCGACCCGCTGACCGTAGGCCCGGGCCAGTCATTGCCGGTGCGGGTACTGCTGGATGGCAAACCGGCGGTCGGTGTGAAACTGGTGGGCGACTACCGCAGCGCGCCGGACACCGTCTCGACGGAAACCGACGCAGAAGGCCGGGCCAAGGTACTGGTGCGCAACGAGGGCTTGAATGTGATCGCGGCGCAGATGGAAATGGCCCTCAAGGACAACAAGGACGTGGCCACCCGCGGCGTATTCACCTCGCTGACCTTCCTGGGCGAACCGCACCACGAGTAACCCCCAAACCTAATGTGGGAGCGAGGTTGACTGACACGACGCCATCGCGAGCAAGCTCGCTCCCACAGGGAATAGCGGTGAACACATTTTTTGTAAACACCGGTAGCCTATTGTGGGAGCGGGCTTGCTCGCGAAAGCGGTGGGTCAGCTTGCATGAATGTTGGATGTCACGCCCCTTTCGCGAGCAAGCCCGCTCCCACAGGGGATGGCGGGTGTACGGAAGATTTGAATACACCTGCCGCCCATTGTGGGAGCGAGCTTGCTCGCGATGAGGCCAGCACAATCGCCGCAAAACTCAAGCCGGCGTCAAGCACTCCGGCCCATTGAGCTTCGGATCATTGACCATGTTGGCCAATACCCGCTCGCGCAGTGGTGCCGGCTCGCTTGCCAGCAGCCCTTGCAAGGCATGCAGCGGTGTCTGCGGGTCGAGCCACAGGCGCTGGCCTTCTTCGTCCAGGATCAACGGTCGACGCTGACCCGCCGCCGGCTGGGTGATGACCGCCGTGCTCAACCACACCTGCTCCTGCACCGGGTACGCTTCCCAGATCGCGGCAAAAAACAACGATGAACCCTCCCCCGGCGTCAGCCAGTACGGACGCTTGCGCGTACCGCCGCGCCATTCATAAAAACCGTTGGCCGGCAGCAGGCAGCGGCGCAGGCGCAAGGCCTCGCGGAACATCGGTTGCTCGGCCACGGTTTCGGCCCGGGCATGGGCCGGGGTGCGGGACAGGTCGGTCAACCACGGCGGCGTCAGGCCCCAGCGCGCCCGGGCCAGTTCGCGCTGGCCCTCGGCGCCGGCCCGCAGTATCAGCACCGAATCGTTGGGCGAAATATTCCACTGGGCCTTCTGATCGGCGGGAAAACCGGGCAGGGCCGCAAAGGTGGGGTTCCAGCGAAACAGGGCATAACGTCCACACATGGGGCAACACGACTCTTGATCGAACGAACGGCCGTCAGCCTAACAGACCAGCGTGCCGGGGTAGCTGTCCGGTTCATCGCCAGGCAGCGGCAGCGCGGCATTGTACGCGGCGATCAGCTCACGGGCGTATTGCGCCTGCTCGTCCTCCACCGCCAGCCCCAGCAGGCCCTGCATGGGCAACTCCCCCGCGCCGCCCAGCAGATCGCGCCCCACCAGATGCGCCGTGATGCCTTCGCTGGCAAGCATGCCCTGCAATAATTCACCTTCCATCAGGTTTTCCAGCTCGTAGATTCGCTGCATGGGCGCCCCATCATTCGTTTTCGCTGAAGACTTCGAGGTGCCACTCCTCGCCATGGACCTGCAGCACAAAGGTGATCGGCCGACAGCACACCTGACAGTCCTCGATGTAGGTCTGGTCGCCGCCGGACAAATCCACGGATGTCTCTACTTCCTCCCCACAATAGGGACAATCATAACGAGCGTTTTCCAGCATCGCGGTCTCCCAGGTGACTTGTGCGTATAATCGCCGGTCTATTTGCAGGGCTATTTTCGTCTGGCTTATCTTCCAGGCCGTGCCCCGTCGTTTTTTCGATCGAACCTTTACTTACCCTAGCCGTTTCCAACAAGAGAGCATGATGGGCGAATTCGATGCCATCCGACCTTACGACGACAGCGAAGTCCCAGCGGTGCTGGCACGGCTGCTCGGCGACAAGGCGTTTCTAGATATCCTCACCCACTTCCGCTTCCCACGCCTGGCCGGCGCCTTCGGCTGGATGCTCAAACCCCTTATAGCGCAAAGATTGCGCCGTGAGTTCGCCGGTGTGACGTCGGTCGCCACCTTGCAGGACAAAGTGGAGTTCTACGTCGACCACACCATCGAGCGCGCCACCGATGGCGTGACCTACACCGGGGTGGAGCAATTCAAGTCCGGCAGCGCGTACCTGTTCATCGCCAACCACCGCGATATCGTGATGGACCCGGCCTTCGTCAACTACGCCGTGTACCACGCCGGCCTGCCGACGCCACGCATCGCCATTGGCGACAACCTGCTGCAAAAGCCCTTTGTCAGCGACCTGATGCGCCTGAACAAGAGTTTCATCGTGCACCGCTCCATCACCGGGCGGCGGGAAAAAATGGCGGCGTACCAGTTGCTGTCGGCGTACATCAACCACTCGATCCGCAACGACTGCGCCTCGATCTGGATCGCCCAGGCCGAAGGGCGGGCCAAGGACGGTGACGACCGGACCGAATCGGCGATCCTCAAGATGTTCCACATGAGTCGCAAGGACGAGCCGTTCGGCGAGGTGATCCAGTCGTTGAACCTCACACCGGTGTCGATCAGCTACGAATACGACCCGTGCGACCAGGCAAAAGCCCGCGAGCTTTACATCCGCGCCACTACCGGCACCTACACGAAGGCGCCGGGCGAGGACGACGTGAGCATCGCCAAGGGCATCACCGGCTACAAGGGTCGGGTCCACGTGAACTTTGCCGCGCCCATCACCGAACTGTTCGAAGACACCAAGCAATTGGCCCTGGAAATGGACCGGCAGATTCTCGGCGGCTACCGCCTGTTCCCGGTGCACTACCTGGCTTACGCCCAATGGGCCGACGCCGATCCGCAGTTGCAGGTTCCGACGGCGGCCGAGGTGTTTGGTACCGATGAGCTGGCCAAGGCCCAGGAAGAATGGCAGCGCCGGCTGGACGCTTGCCCGCCGGAACACCGGCCGTTCCTGGTGCTGCAATATGCGACGCCGGTGCGTAATCAGTATCGGGTCAAGGCGGGGTTGGCGCTTTAAAGCCACGCTTGCGAGAGCCTGATGTGGCTTCTGTGGCGAGGGAGCTTGCTCCCGCTCGATTGCGCAGCAATCGCAAAACAGGCTTGCGGTTGAGTCAGAGCGCTGGGTTGACCGTTCGAGGGGGCTGCTTCGCAGCCCAGCGGGAGCAAGCTCCCTCGCCACAAAAGCAATTTTGCCTGGCAATCCTCATTTGCCCTGCAAGCACTTTTGCCTGGCAATCCTCGATTGCCCAGCAAGGCTACCTCATCAGAACTGCGTACTGATCCACGACACCAGCAACGCCAGCGCCAGGCAGCCAAAGCCGAACCGGTAGAAAAACCGGTTCATGCGCTGGGTGGCCAGGTCCAGCAGTGCTTCGAAACGTTCCTCGCCCTTGCCATTGCGTGCTTGCAGGCAGGCCCGCGCCCGTTGTTCGCGGCGGCGCGTCGCATGTAGCACCCAGCCGCCGGGACAGGCAAACAGCAGCGCGAGCAGGTTGATCAGTTTGGCCGGGTGAGCGGCGAACAACGAAAACAGATGCAGCGACATCACGAACCTCAAGCGAAAAACGGCCAGGACAGACATGCCCATGGCCTACGAACAGGGCGCGGATTCTACCGAAAGCCTGACGCCCTGCGCCGTTTTTTCCGACCAGTAACGATCCCGCCGCCGCACTGTAATGCTATTCACTTAAGGCTTGTGTGGGTCATTGTGGCGAGGGAGCTTGCTCCCGCTGGGCTGCGCGGCAGCCCCAAAACAGGGCCGCTTCGCGCCCCAGCGGGAGCAAGCTCCCTCGCCACAGGATTTTCGCCAGGGGTTCGGGCCGCGTGTGTTTTGTTCGGCTGGCCTGGTCATTACAGGATCGGCAACCAAGCCTTGGGTTAATTTCCCCCGTCACGGTTTCGTCATCTGACTAGGCCACTCTGTCGCCCTTCAAACCCGTACGGAACCCGTCATGCTGCACGCCGAAAACCAGGATCGCCTCTATCTCATCAGCCCCAGCGACGAACAACAGAACCTCGTCGACAGCCTGTCCTTCAATGTGCAGGACCGCCATTGGCTGGTGTACTGCGCCCTCGGCGGCCATCCACATGCCGACCTGCCGGAGACAGACCTGCTGACCGGGATCAGCGTGCTGGAGTTTTATTCCCAGGCAGCCTGAAAATCTCACCCATAAAAAACCCCTGTGGGAGCGAGCTTGCTCGCTCCCACAGGGGATACAGGGCTTAACGCTTACTCAGCCAGCACCTGGCCAATAGTCGGGTCCTTGAACAGCCGGGTCAGGGCATCGCTCAACACGTCGCTGACCAGCTTGGTGTTGGTGTCCTGGTTAGGTGCCATGCCGAAGCGCTGGTCCAGGGACGCCCCGTAACGACCGCTGTAGCGGCGGTTGGCGTTCTGCACATCGGAACGGAAGGTCGCGCCGATGGTGGCTTCGGTCACGTACATGCCTTCCTTGGGCGACTGATACTTGAGCTCGGCCAGGGTCACGGTCAGTTGCGGTGCATTCAAGGCATTGGCGGTCGGCGTGAAGCCCAGCAAACGCACCGCGGCTTCAGCCTGGGCCTGCAGCTTGGGCAGGATCTGCGCGCCCTGCACCGTGATCACGCTGGTTTCCGGATACAGCCCGCCACGGGTGCCGAGCGTCGGCGACGGACGACCGTCCACAACCCGCACCACCACCGGCTGGCCACGCCCCACAGGCGCCAGTTGGGCATTGAGCTTGGGCTCCGGGTTAAGTTGTTGCGGGCTGTGGGCGCAGCCGACGAGGGTCAGACTGGTCACAGCGATCAAACCGAACAACAGGCGTTGCAACATGCTCTTCTCTCCAGAATCGGGCACAAACAGGCCGGCAGTATAGCGGTGCGCCATCGCGGTGAACTAGCGCCTTACGATGAATACTGAAATGTCTGACACGGACCGTGATTGCCGGTTCCTGTCACTCCATTGTCACGGTCCTTACACCGGCATGTCATGGCCCGCTGTCAGGCTTGCCCCAAGCTCCCTGACCCGGTATTCGCTCATGCGCTTCCTCATTTCCCTGTTCACCCCGCGTCCCCATCACCGCAGCTTCGCCCTGCTCGATCGCAACGGCCGTTGCCAGGCCTTCAAGCAGTGCAGCTTGCAACCCATGGGCGAAGGCTGGGTGGAAATCGAAGAGATCCGTCTCAACTGGCTGCACCAGCCATTGCCCGCCAGCGCCCGCGTGCAACCGCTTCCTGCCCGCGCACGCAACCGGCAACTGTTGACCATCTGACCGGACGGCTAATAAAAGTCATTAAACACGACCATTTCCCTGCGTTTCTTCGATACAATCTCCCCCCGATTATAAGGACGTCTCCTGATCGGGCCTCGCAACACCGCTAATGCGCTGGTATTGGCACCCCGCACCGCCCACAGAGAGCCGCCCACACAGATCGAGTGAAGCTGGCGCGCTTGCTGTTCCTCCAGGCAAATCACCACTTTTCGCGAATCTGCAGAGCTGTCATTACGCTCGGTCACTGAGCTGTCTGCCCGTTTTGCCTGTCATGTACTGCATGGGGGCAACCAAACCGGGCGCGGTGCCAGGCTGGGACAGCCCTTTTTTGAGGTTCACGTCTTCAAAAGAGCGTGAAAAAACGGGTTTTCACAACTTCACGAGAGTGTGGCGAGCAAATGAAGAGTTTTGCGTCTGAACAAGCACCATTAGCGTCTGAAACAGCCCAACGACACAGGACCGGATATCGCTCAAGAACCGGCGCCTGAAGCCTGTCCGCTACGGATTTGGTTGCACGAACGGATGTCTCGGCCATAAGTCGAATTGCCCGCCCGGCGCTTAAATGAGTTCATGTGACTCTTGAGGCCAGGCTGCATGCATCCGCAGTAGGTGCGAAAAATTGCGAAGATTCGGACATGGCGATCCTGGCCATGGATAACTGGGGCGCAACTGACCTGCCCCGCCACTCCTGGCCGCTATGCCGACAATTTGGTGCTGCAGATTTTGGAGACGCGTTAAATGGCGCATAACGAAGCAGTCGATGTAGTTCTGGTAGGGGCCGGCATCATGAGTGCCACCCTGGCCGTACTGCTCAAGGAGCTCGACCCCGCGATCTCGCTGGAAGTCGTCGAGCTGATGGATTCCGGTGCCGCGGAGAGTTCCAACCCGTGGAACAACGCCGGCACCGGCCACGCCGGGCTGTGTGAGCTCAACTACACACCCCAGGCGGCCGACGGCACGGTCGACATCAAGAAAGCCGTGCACATCAACACCCAGTTCGAAGTGTCGAAGCAGTTCTGGACGTACCTGACCAAAAAGGGCACGTTCGGCTCCTCCAAGTCCTTCATCGCCCCGGTGCCACACCTGAGTTTCGTCCAGGGTGAGAAAGGCGTGTCGTTCCTGAAGGCGCGCTTCGAGCTGATGCGCCAGCATCACGCCTTCGCCGACATGGAATACACCGAAGACAAAGGCCAGATGGCCGAGTGGATGCCATTGATGATGCCTGGCCGGCCGGACGATGAAGTCATCGCCGCCACCCGCGTCATGAACGGTACCGACGTCAACTTCGGCGCCCTGACCAACCAGTTGCTCAAGCACTTGACCAGCGCTCCGGACACCCAGGTCAAATACTGCAAGCGCGTCACCGGCCTCAAGCGCAACGGCAGCGGCTGGACCGTGAGCATCAAGGACGTCAATTCCGGCAGCACCCGCGACGTCGACGCCAAGTTCGTGTTCCTGGGTGCCGGCGGCGCGGCCTTGCCGCTGCTGCAAGCCTCGGGCATCGAGGAAAGCAAGGGCTTCGGCGGCTTCCCGGTCAGCGGCCAGTGGCTGCGTTGCGACAACCCGGAAGTGGTCAAGCACCACCAGGCCAAGGTCTACAGCCAGGCCGCGGTGGGGTCGCCGCCCATGTCGGTGCCGCACCTGGACACCCGCGTGGTCGATGGCAAGAAGTCCCTGCTGTTCGGGCCATACGCCGGCTTCACCACCAAGTTCCTCAAGCACGGTTCGCTCATGGACCTGCCGCTGTCGGTACGCGCCGGCAACATCGGCCCGATGCTGGCCGTGGCCCGGGACAACATGGACCTGACCAAGTACCTGATCAGCGAAGTGATGCAGTCCATGGAGCAGCGCCTGGAATCCCTGCGTCGCTTCTACCCCGAGGCGAAAGCCGAAGACTGGCGCCTGGAAGTGGCCGGCCAACGGGTGCAGATCATCAAGAAAGACCCGAAGAAAGGTGGCGTCCTGCAGTTCGGCACCGAACTGGTGGCCGCCAAGGACGGCACCCTCGCCGCCCTGCTCGGCGCATCGCCGGGTGCTTCGGTGACCGTATCGATCATGCTGGAACTGATCGAGCGCTGCTTCCCGGACAAGGCCAAGGGCGAGTGGGCCGCCAAGCTCGCAGAGATCTTCCCGGCCCGGGAAAAAGTGTTGGAAACCGACGCGGCGCTGTATCGCAAGATCAACGCGCAGAACAACATTGCGTTGGAGTTGGTTGAAGAAAGCAGCGAGACCCAAAGCTACGCTTGATTGCACCGCATAAAAAAACGCCCCGTCCTCCCTGAGAGCGGGGCGTTTTTTATGGGTGACGCTTTCGTGGCGAGGGACTTGCTCCCGCTGGCCCGCGAAGCAGACCCAGGATCAATCAGCCACGCGCCTTCTCGATCAATTCGATGTATTCCTCGGCATTACGCTGGTCCTGGATCAGTGCAACGAAATCGTTGCCGTGCTCATCCTTGCCGTTGAGGTCATGGCCGGCCTCGACGAAGAACGTCAAGAAGCGCTCGAAGTCGTCGACCCGCAGGCCACGGTAGGCCTTGATCAGTTTGTGCAACGACGGCGAAGTGGCATCGACCGGTTCGAAATTGAGGAACAGCTTGATCTGCTCATCGCCAATCTCGTCGCCAATCACTTGTTTCTTGTCTTTACGCATTGCCGGCTCCAGCTCGCACAGTTCACGGGGGCGGGCAGTTTACCCCCGGCAGGCCTCGGGGCTCAACGCGGGCGTTCGGCGCCGGTGTGCAGGTCGGCCCAGATATGGCCGTTGGCGTAGGTGAGGAACTGCACATAGACCGTGTTGTTGCGCAACAGATCGATGACCACCCGGTACTGGGCCTGTGGATAAGACAGCGTCAGGGTCTTGCTCGCCTCGTCGAAGGCCGGTTTCTTCAGGCTTTTGCTTTCGCCGTCGAAGTTGAGGATCACCTGGCTGATGGTCGCCCCCTTGTTCAAGGGCTTGCCCTTGAGACGGACCAGCAAGGGCGAAGTGACCGGGATCGGCTGCTGGTTGGACTGGCGCTGGTTACCCAGCACCACCGAATACTCGGTCACTTGCAGCAACTGCTGTTGTTCAGGCTGTTCCTGGCGCACCACCAGGTCATCCGGCGGCAGGAACTGGCTGTGCATCGGCGCGGCCACAGCCGTCAAAGGCAGGCTGGCGATCAACAGCGAAGTGGCGCAGCGGCGGATCGATACACGCATGACAACCTCCAGAATCTTGGCCGGGCACTCTAGCATGAGCGCGGATGGTAAAAATAAGCGATCAGGATCAATACATCCGGACAGCGGGCGCGGCATACTCGAAGGGTCATCAGAGCTGACACCCGCCAGGCGATGCTTCTGTGGCGAGGGAGCTTGCTCCCGCTGGGTGGCGCAGCCGCCCCAACAACAGGCAACTGCAATTCCCCAGCAAACTGCGTCAACCTTTTTTACGACGACTGCGCCGCCGAGCGGGAGCAAGCTCCCTCGCCACAGGGATCGGTGTTCGGCAGGCCCAGGTGTAACACCCGTTCATTTTGTGTGGAGTGCTTATGTCTTTCTCCGCCCCACCCTTGTTCGCCGCCTGGCGCCAAACCTGGCGTGCCGGCTACACCCTGGAACGCCTGCGCGGCGATCTGGTGGCCGGCCTGACCGTCGGCATTATCGCCATTCCCCTGGCCATGGCCCTGGCAATTGCCGTTGGCGTGCCGCCGCAGCACGGCCTGTACACGGTGTTGGTGGCGGCGCCGCTGATCGCCCTCACCGGCGGCTCGCGCTTCAACGTCAGCGGGCCGACAGCCGCGTTCGTGGTGATCCTGCTGCCCATCACCCAACAATACGGCCTCGGCGGCCTGCTGCTGTGCACCATGCTCGCCGGCCTGATCCTGATCGCCCTGGGCCTGATACGCGCCGGCCGCTTGATCCAGTACATTCCCTATCCGGTCATCCTCGGTTTCACGGCGGGCATCGGCGTGGTCATCGCCACGTTGCAACTCAAGGACCTGCTGGGGCTGACCACCGCAGGCCAAGCCAAACACTACATCGAACAACTGGGCGAATTGATCGTGGCGCTGCCCGGTGCCCGTCTCGGCGATGGCGTGATCGGCGCCGTGTGCCTGGCGGTGCTGATTGCTTGGCCACGCTGGGTGCCACGGGTGCCCGGGCATCTGGTGGCCCTGCTGGTGGGCACGTTGCTGGGGCTGGCGATGGAGCGCGGCGGATGGCCGATCGCGACGCTGGGCGAACGCTTCAGCTACGTCGTCGATGGCATCGCTCACCCAGGCATCCCGCCCTTCTTACCGAGCTTCGACTGGCCCTGGAACCTGCCGGACAGCCAAGGGCAGCCGTTGATCCTGTCCTATGACCTGATCCGCCAATTGCTGGCGCCCGCCTTTGCCATCGCCATGCTCGGAGCCATCGAATCACTGCTCTGCGCGGTGGTGGCGGACGGCATGACCGGCAGCAAGCACGATCCCAATGCCGAGCTGATGGGCCAGGGCCTGGGCAACCTGGTGGCGCCGCTGTTCGGCGGCATCACCGCCACCGCCGCCATTGCCCGCAGCGCCACCAATGTGCGCAGTGGTGCCTTTTCCCCCCTGGCCGCGATCATCCACAGCCTCGTGGTGCTGGTGGCGATTGTGCTGTTGGCGCCGCTGTTCAGTTACTTGCCCATGGCCGCACTGGCTGCGCTGCTGGTGATGGTCGCCTGGAACATGAGCGAGGCCGGGCATGTGCTGCACACCCTGCGCATCGCCCCGCGCAGCGATGTGCTGGTGCTGCTGACCTGCCTGGGCCTGACGGTGCTGTTCGACATGGTCCTGGCCGTCGCCGTCGGCCTGTTGCTGGCCGCCGGGCTGTTCATCAAGCGCATGAGCGAATTGACCGACAGCGCCGAACTGCCGCGCCACTTCCACCAGGCCCTGCTGGACATGCCCGAGCACGTTCGCTGCTACGCCATTCGTGGACCGTTGTTCTTTGGCGCGGCGGAAAAGGCCCTGGATGTGCTGCGCCGGTTCGACCCGGGCGTTCGGGTGGTGATCGTGGAGATGAGCGCCGTGCCGATGCTGGACATGACCGCCCTGGCCGCGCTGGAAAATATCCTGAGGGACTATCGAAAGCAGGGTATTGGCCTGATCCTGGTCGCGACTGCGCCCAGGGTGCGCCTGAAGCTGCGCCGCGCTGGCATTCACCGCGAACAGCGGCAATTGGCGTATGTGCAGACCCTGGAGCAGGCGCGAGTCAAAAGTGAGCAGTGGTTGGCCGGTGGCAGCGCTCACGCAAGGCTGGCTTGATTGATGGGTGGCCACGGAGCTTTTTGTGGCGAGGGAGCTTGCTCCCGCTTGGGTGCGTAGCACCCACCTGCAATGGGGGCTGCTGCGCAACCCAGCGGGAGCAAGCTCCCTCGCCACAAAAGCCCTGCTGTCGCATTGTTCAGTCGAACTGCGCGCGCATCCAGGCCTGGTACTCGGCCACGCCGGCCTCGCCTTCGCGGGGCGCCCAGTGGGCCAGTTCACCCTCGCCCACCGGTCGGTAAGGGCCGGCCTTGCATTCGAACATCAGGCTGTCGGCTTCCAGCACCACCAACCCGTGATACACGCCGGCCGGCAGGTCAACGCCGAGGCAATCGCCGCCGGCCTGCAGGATGCGCTTGTCCACCACCGCACCGGCTTCGTCGAAGATCAACACCCCCAGCCGGCCCTTGAGCACCAGCAGGGTTTCCGCCTTGTCGGCGCTCAGGTGGCGGTGCGGCGGGATGTAGGTGCAAGGCTGCAAGCCAACCGCCATGCGGTGGCACGGCTCATCCATCTCATGGAAGTTATGGTGCTGTCGTCCGCGAGGACTGGCCGCGGCCTTCTCGGCCAATTCATCGAACAGCGCTTGATCCACAAAGCTTGGCCGAGTCATCGATTACATCCCCTTGACGGCGAAAATGCCATTGGCGTTGCGCCAGTAACCTTTGTAGTCCATGCCGTAGCCGAAGATGTAGCGGTCGATACACGGCAGGCCGACGAAATCGGCTTTCAAGTCCGGCCGCGCCTTGCGGTCATGGTCCTTGTCGATCAGCACGGCGGTGTGCACGGCGCGGGCACCGGCGTGTTTGCAGAAGTCGATGATCGCGCCCAGGGTGTGACCTTCGTCGAGGATGTCGTCGATGATCAGCACGTCGCGGTCGATGAACGAGACTTCCGGCTTGGCTTTCCAGAACAGGTCGCCACCGCTGGTTTCGTTGCGATAACGCGTCGCGTGCAGGTAGGACGCTTCCAAGGGGAAGTTCAGATAGGTCAGCAGCTTGCCGGAGAAAATCAGCCCGCCGTTCATGACGCAGAACACCACCGGATTGGCATCGGCCAGTTGTTCGTTGATTTGCGCACCGACACGGGCGATGGCCGCTTCGACTTCGGCTTCGGTGTACAGGCAGTCAGCCTCTCGCATGATTTGACGGATATGCTCGAGATCAGCGGACATGTCGCTCTCCAGGGGTGGCGGGGTTCGGAAAAGCCGGCAAAGGTACGCATCCCGCCCGGCCAGATCAAGCGTTTGTGGACTAACGTTCTGTATTGTCTATAGGACAACACCCTCGGATAGATTAATCTAGGCCGGTTTTTTTGCCCGCCGCCGGAGCCTTCCCCATGCCCATCCTTGAGATCCGCCATCCGCTGATCAGACACAAACTCGGCCTGATGCGCCGCGCCGATATCAGCACAAAGAACTTCCGTGAACTGGCCCAGGAAGTCGGTGCCCTGCTCACCTACGAGGCCACCAAGGACCTGCCGCTGGAGTCCTATGAAATCGACGGTTGGGCCGGTACGGTCCAGGTCGAGAAAATCGCCGGCAAGAAAATCACCGTGGTGCCGATCCTGCGCGCCGGCATCGGCATGCTCGAAGGCGTCCTGAGCCTGATCCCGGGGGCCAAGGTCAGCGCCGTGGGCGTGGCTCGCAACGAGCAGACCCTGCAAGCGCACACCTACCTGGAAAAACTGGTGCCGGAAATCGACGAGCGCCTGGCGATGATCATCGACCCGATGCTCGCCACCGGCAGCTCCATGGTCGCCACCATCGACCTGTTGAAAAAGGCCGGTTGCCGGGACATCCGCGCCATGGTGCTGGTCGCCGCTCCCGAAGGCATCAAGGCCGTGCAGGACGCCCACCCGGATGTGACCATCTACACCGCGTCCATCGACCAGAAACTCAACGAGCATGGCTACATCATCCCGGGCCTGGGCGATGCCGGCGACAAGATCTTCGGCACCAAGCAGAAGGACGCTTGAGCATGCGGGATGAGTTCAACGATCCGCTCTGGCGCCAGGTCCTGTCCGGCGCGCAGATGCTGTTCGTCGCCTTCGGCGCGCTGGTATTGATGCCGCTGATCACCGGGCTGGACCCTAACGTGGCGCTGTTCACCGCCGGCCTGGGAACGATCCTGTTCCAGCTCGTCACCGGGCGCCAGGTGCCGGTGTTCCTGGCCTCGAGCTTTGCCTTCATCACCCCGATCATCCTCGCCAAGGGCCAGTTCGGCCTGGCGGCGACCATGGGCGGCGTGATGGCGGCGGGTTTCGTCTACACCTTCCTGGGCCTGGCGGTGAAGATCAAGGGCACCGGCTTCATCGACCGGCTGTTGCCACCCGTGGTCATTGGCCCGGTGATCATTTCCATCGGCCTGGCCATGGCGCCGATTGCCGCCAACATGGCGATGGGCAAGGCCGGCGACGGTACCGAGCTGATCCATTATCAGACTGCGATGATGATTTCGATGCCGGCCCTGCTCACCACCCTGATCGTGGCGGTGTTCGGCAAAGGCATTTTCCGCCTGGTGCCGATCATTTCCGGCGTGCTGGTGGGCTTTGCCATGGCGTTTTTCTTCGGGGTCGTGGACACCGCGAAAATCGCCGCCGCACCCTGGTTCGCCCTGCCGGCCTTCACCGCACCGGAGTTCAACTGGCAGGCCATCCTGTTCATCGTGCCGGTCGCCCTGGCGCCGGCCATCGAGCACATCGGCGGCGTGATTGCCGTGGGCAGCGTGACCGGTCGCGACTACCTGAAAAAACCCGGCCTGCACCGCACCTTGCTCGGTGACGGCATCGCCACCACCGCCGCCGGCCTGTTCGGCGGCCCGCCCAACACCACCTACGCCGAAGTGACCGGCGCGGTGATGCTGACCAAGAACTACAACCCGAAGATCATGACCTGGGCGGCGATCTTTGCCATCAGCCTGGCATTCATCGGCAAGTTTGGCGCGCTGTTGCAAAGCATCCCGGTGCCGGTGATGGGCGGGATCCTCTGCCTGTTGTTCGGTTCGATCGCGGCGGTGGGCATGAACACGCTGATCCGCCACAAGATCGACCTGGGCGAGGCGCGCAACCTGGTGATCGTTTCGGTGACGCTGGTGTTCGGCATCGGCGGCGTGCTGGTGGGCACCGGCACCGGCCCGGACGACTTCGGCCTCAAAGGCATCGCGCTGTGCGCGGTGGTGGCGATCGCGCTGAACCTGTTGCTGCCGGGCAATGACGGCTGGAAGCAGAAGAAGGCGGATGAGCCGCTGATCTGACCCAAGCTTGATATTTTGTTGTCAGCCAGATAGCTATCGCGAGCAAGCTCGCTCCCACAGTGGATCTCGAGTGGTCACACAATTTGTGTACACAGCAGATCCCATGTGGGAGCGAGCTTGCTCGCGATGGGGCCTTTGAATTTTACAAAGCGATCGGCGCCCGTTCGCAGAGAGTGCTCAACGCCTTGGCCCACTGCGGCTCATCATTGAGGCAAGGCACCAGCACCAACTCCTCCCCCCCCGCCTCGCGGAACTGCTCACGGCCGCGATCGCCGATCTCTTCCAGGGTTTCAATGCAGTCGGCCACGAACGCCGGGCACATCACCAGCACTTTCTTCACACCGCTTTTGGCCAGTTCCTCCAGGCGCGCCTCGGTGTAGGGTTCGATCCACTTGGCCCGCCCCAACCGCGACTGGAACGACACCGACCATTTGCCCTCCGCCAGCCCCATGCGTTGGGCGAACAGTTCGGCCGTGCGGAGGCATTGGGCGCGATAGCAGGTCGCCATGACCTCCGGCGGCGCGTTCTTGCAGCAGTCGGCATCCTTGAAGCAATGAAACCCTGTCGGGTCGAGTTTGGTCAGGTGCCGTTCCGGCAAACCATGGAAACTCAGCAACAGATGATCGTGCTCCTGCATCAGGTACGGCTTGGCACTGGTCACCAGGGCGTCGAGGTATTCGGGCTGATCGTAGAACGGCTGGAGGATCGAAAACTGCACATTGAGTTTCTTTTCCCGCACGACCCGCTTGGCCTCTTCGATCACCGTGGTCACGGTGCTGTCGGCGAACTGCGGGTACAACGGCGCCAACGTGATCTTCTTGTGACCCTGGCTCGCCAGCCGCACCAGTGCCGACTCAATGGACGGCTCGCCATAACGCATCGCCAGTTCCACCGGACCCTGGGTCCACTGCGCGGTCATGGCCTGTTGCAGCCGGCGACTGAGCACCACCAACGGCGAACCCTCCTCCCACCAGATCGAGGCGTAGGCATGGGCCGACTGCTCGGGACGCCGAATCAGGATCAGCGACACCAGCAAACGCCGCACCGGCCATGGCAGGTCGATGACATACGGGTCCATCAGGAATTGATTGAGGTAGCGGCGCACATCGGCCACCGAGGTAGAGGCAGGCGAACCCAGATTCACCAGAAGCAACGCGTGATCGGTCATGCAACGTCCTATTTCAAAGGCGGCTGGACAAGTCTTCCAGAGCCGCAGGCAAATCAGTGAAGCGGAATGTGAAACCCGCCGCCTGCAATCGGGCTGGCGTGGCGCGCTGGCCGCCGAGCAACAGCAAGGACAATTCCCCCAGCGTGACCTTCAGCGCAAGTTCCGGCATCGGCACCACGGCCGGTCGATGCAATACGCGCCCCAGGGCCTTGGCAAAATCGCGGTTGCGCACCGGGTTCGGCGCGCACGCATTATAAGGACCGCTGGCATCGGTGCGGTGCAGAAGAAAATCAATCAGGGCGATTTGAT
This sequence comes from Pseudomonas sp. FSO-7, assembly GCF_059579345.1. Lineage (NCBI taxonomy): Bacteria > Pseudomonadati > Pseudomonadota > Gammaproteobacteria > Pseudomonadales > Pseudomonadaceae > Pseudomonas > Pseudomonas sp. FSO-7. The sequence goes on from NZ_CM184193.1 coordinate 5,531,379, forward strand.
CGTCGATGTGAACCCACGGCATCCACTGTCGACCATTGCCGATACGCCCGCCCAACGCCAGTTTGAATGGCAACAGCAGCCGTGACAAAAAGCCGCCCTCGGCAGACAGGACCAGGCCGGTACGCACCAGCACCACGCGCACGCCCATGACCTCGGCCCGTTGCGCGGTTTCTTCCCAGGCGATGCACAACTGGCTGGCGAAATCTTCGCTCACCGGTCCCGATTCCTCGGTCAACTCACGTTCGCCACCGTCGCCGTACCAGCCTACCGCGGAACCGGAAATCAACACCTGCGGTTTCTGCTCGCAACGCTCCAGCCACGCCAGCAGAACTTCCGTCAATGTGATGCGACTGCTCCACAACAACATCTTGCGTTTATGGCTCCAGGGGCGGTCGGCGATGGGGGCCCCGGCGAGGTTGACCACCGCGTCCACCGGCTCGTGGATTTCGTCGAGCTTGGCCACGCCCCGCACCGTTGCCCCACAGATTTTCGCCACCTCTTCGGGTCGGCGACTCCATACCGTCAAGCGATGTCCCTGCTGCAACCAGAGGCGGCAGAGCTGACGTCCGATCAAACCAGTACCGCCGGTCAGCAATATGTGCATGAGATGTTCCTCGCATCGCGTTTTACCCGGCCCATTAGTCTATTTTTATAAGCAGGGATTTTTCGTATCGGACAGGGTCTGTGTTTAACAATAGGACAACCTGTCCAAACGCGAACGGTAAAACTTATACCAAAAACCCGAATTGTACAGCTTTAAACGACGGCGTAGTCTGTACAGAAAGGTAAACGAGGCCCTCATGACTGTACCTATCGCAATCATCGGCACCGGCATCGCCGGACTTTCAGCCGCCCAGGCCCTGACGGAGGCCGGGCATACCGTTCAACTCTTCGATAAAAGCCACGGCAGTGGCGGACGCATGTCGAGCAAGCGCAGCGACGCCGGCGCACTGGACATGGGCGCGCAGTACTTCACTGCCCGCGACCGCCGCTTTGTCACAGAGGTCCAGCGCTGGCAAGCCAACGGCTGGGCCGCGGAATGGAACCCGCAACTCTACAACTTCCAGAATGGACAACTGAGCCCATCGCCGGACGAGCAGACCCGCTGGGTCGGCACCCCGCGCATGAGCGCCATCACCCGTGCCTTGCTCGACAAGTTGCAGGTGCAGTTTTCCTGCCGGATCACCGAGGTGTATCGCGGCCAGGAGCATTGGCATCTGCAGGACGCGGAAGGTTTCACCCACGGCCCCTTCGGCCACGTGGTGATCGCCACGCCCGCGCCCCAGGCCACCGCATTGCTGGCCGCCGTACCGAAGCTGGCCGCCGTGGCCGCCGGCGTGAAGATGGACCCGACCTGGGCCGTGGCCCTGGCTTTCGAAACACCGCTGGATACGCCCATGGAAGGCTGCTTCGTGCAGGACAGCCCCTTGGACTGGCTGGCGCGCAACCGCAGCAAACCGGGACGCGACAGCAAGCTCGACACCTGGGTACTGCACGCCACCAGCGACTGGAGCCGGCAGCACATCGACCTGTCCAAGGAAGCGGTGATCGAACACCTGCACGGTGCGTTCGCCGAACTGCTGCACAGCGCGATGCCCGCACCGAGCTTCAGCGTGGCCCATCGCTGGCTCTATGCCCGCCCCGCCGGCAGCCATGAATGGGGCGCCCTGGCCGATGCCGACCTGGGGCTGTACGTGTGTGGCGACTGGTGCCTGTCCGGCAGGGTCGAAGGCGCATGGCTCAGCGGCCAGGAAGCTGCACGTCGCCTGCACGCAAGCCTGCAGTAGATCGCATCACCCAATGCTCTTCGCTGCTGTCGAAAGAGACAGCAGCCTGCCCGCGGCACCCACTGACGTTACCCAGCCCCTCTATGAATCCGGTTGACTTGTGCACGTTCGGGCCTATGATGAAAATATTGTACACAAATATAAATTTGTACAAGATTAAGCCATCAGAGGTCGCCCATGCCCAGCGCAGCCATCGCCAAACCCAGAATCGCCATCAGCGCCTGCCTGATGGGTGCCGAAGTTCGCTTCAACGGTGGGCACAAGCAATCGCAGTTGTGCAGCCGCACCCTTATCGATTACTTCGATTTCGTGCCGGTGTGCCCCGAAGTCGCCATCGGCCTGGGCATTCCCCGGGAGCCGATTCGCCTGGTAGGCAATCCTGAACATCCCGAGGCGATCGGCACGGTGAATCGCGACCTCAACGTGACCCGGCCATTGGCCGACTATGGGCAGCAGATGGCCGGGGAACTGGATGACATTTGCGGCTACATCTTCATGCAGAAATCGCCGTCCTGCGGACTGGAGCGGGTCAAGGTCTATGACCACAACGGCGTGACCCAGGACGGCGGCGGACGCGGCATCTATGCCCAGGTCTTTTGTGAACGCCATCCCGATCTGCCGGTGGAGGAAGACGGCCGCCTCAACGACCCGGTGCTGCGGGAGAACTTCCTGACCCGGGTGTTTGCCTATGCCGCCTGGCAACCCTTGCGCCGCCAGGGCCTGACCCGACGCGACCTGATCGAATTCCACTCGCGCTACAAATACCTGCTCATGGCTCACAACCCCGAGCAGTACAAGGCCCTGGGCAAACTGCTGGGCAACATGGGCAAGGCCGATCCCAATGAGCTGGGCCCACGCTATTTCAGTGCATTGATGGCGGCCTTGAAGAAATGCGCTACCCGCCGCACCCACACCAATGTGCTGCAACACCTGAGCGGTTACCTCAAGCGTGCCATCGACGCCGAGGACAAGCAGGAGGTACAGCACCTCATCGGGCAATACCGCCTCGGCATCGTGCCCTTGGTGGTGCCGCTGACGTTGCTCAAGCATCACCTGCGCCAGCACCCCGACCCTTACCTGGCGCAGCAGGTCTACCTGCAACCGCACCCGGAAAACCTCAGTTTGCGAAACGCCATTTAATGAACAACGACCCCGACTCCAGCGCCCGTGAAGACCTGGGGGCCGATTTTGCCAAGGCCTTGGCCCAAGGCTGGCTGCCCATACGCGAAGTCGCCCGGCAGACCGGTGTCAACGCCGTCACACTGCGGGCCTGGGAACGCCGGTACGGCCTGATCGTGCCGCACCGCACGCCCAAGGACCACCGACTGTTCAATGCCGAGCATGTGCAACGGATCCGGAGCATCCTTACCTGGATCGATCGTGGCGTCGCGGTGAGCAAGATCAAGCCGTTGCTGGACACACCGCCGCAGCCGACGCCCCCCACGCAGCCACCGGAGAATGACTGGCAGCGTCAGCGTCACGCCCTGGCGTTGGCGGTGACGCAACTGGCCGAGCGGCAGATCGATGACCTGGTCAACCAGGCGATGGCGCTGTATCCGCCCTGGACCGTGTGCGAGCAATTGCTCTTGCCGTTGCTGGCCGAGCTGCACCTGCGCTGGCAAGGCCAGTTCGGCGCGCAGTTGGAGCGGGTCTTCTTGTACTCGTGGCTGCGCAGCAAGTTCGGCAGCCGGATCTACCACAACAACCGCCAGGTGCGCGGCGCGCCCCTGTTGCTGGTCAATCATTCGGATTTGCCCCAGGAGCCGCACCTGTGGCTCACCGCCTGGCTGGCCAGCAGCGCCGACTGCCCGGTGGAAGTGTTCGACAGCCCGCTACCGGCGGGCGAACTGGCCCTGGCGGTCGAACGCCTCAAGGCCCGTGGCGTCCTGTTGTATTCCAGCCACGCCATCAACCTGTCCCAACTGCCCAGGCTGCTCAGCGGTATCGATTGCCCGATCATCATTGCCGGCCCGGCCGCGTCGATCCACCACGCCCGGTTATCCACAGGCGTCGCGATGATTGACCTGTCCTGGGCCGAAGACCCGCTCTCGGCTCACCGCGAACTGAGCCGCAGAGCACTCCTTTAAATGGAAAACAGCATGCAACTGATCTGGCTGCGCAGCGACTTGCGCCTGCACGACAACACCGCCCTCGCGGCCGCCGCAGCCCAAGGGCCATGCGTAGCGGTGTACCTGACCAGCCCCGGGCAATGGCGTGCCCATGACGACGCACCGTGCAAGATCGATTTCTGGTTGCGTAACCTCGGCGCGTTGAGCGTGGCCCTGAATGAGTTGAACATCCCGCTCTTGATTCGCGAGGCCGCGCATTGGCACCAGGCGCCGCACGTGCTGCTCGAGCTATGTCGCGAACTGAACGTTGGCGCCGTGCATGTCAACGAAGAGTACGGCCTGAATGAAACGCAGCGCGACGCCGAAGTCGCCCGCGGATTGAATGACCAAGGCATTGAATTTCACAGCCACCTCGACCAACTGCTGTTCAAGCCCGGCAGCGTGCTGACCAAGAGCGGCAATTATTTCCAGGTGTTCAGTCAGTTCCGCAAGGTCTGCTACAACCGTCTGCACTTTTCGCTGCCGAGCCTGGTCGCCACGCCGCTCCAGCAGCCTCCCACCGGCATCGCCCGCGACCCGGTGCCGACGCATGTCGATGGATTCGCCCCGCCCGGCGAAGCACTGCGTGCCCTCTGGCCCGCCGGGGAAACCGAAGCCCGACGGCGCCTGGACAACTTTGTCGACCAGCACCTCGACGATTACCAGCACGAACGGGACTTCCCGGCCCGCCCCGGCACCAGCCAGCTCTCGGCCTACCTGGTAGCCGGGGTGGTGTCGCCACGTCAGTGCCTGCATGCCGCACTGCAAGCCAACCGGGGTGAATTCGAGAGTGGAAATGCCGGCGCTGTAACCTGGATCAATGAATTGCTCTGGCGCGAGTTCTATAAACATATTCTCGTGGGCTATCCACGTGTGTCGCGCCACCACGCGTTCCGCCCGGAAACCGAGGCGCTGGCGTGGCGCAAGGCCCCCACAGAACTGGAGGCCTGGAAACAGGCGCGCACTGGCCTGCCGATTATCGATGCGGCCATGCGCCAATTGCTGGAAACCGGCTGGATGCACAACCGTTTACGGATGGTGGTCGCCATGTTTCTGACCAAGAACCTGCTGATCGATTGGCGTGAAGGCGAGCGCTTTTTCATGCAGCACCTGATCGACGGCGACTTGGCCGCCAATAATGGCGGCTGGCAGTGGAGCGCCTCCACGGGCACCGACGCGGCGCCCTGGTTCCGTATCTTCAACCCGTTGAGCCAGTCGGAAAAATTTGACCGCGAGGGCCTGTTCATCAAGTACTGGCTACCGGAACTGAACGATCTGGACAGGCAACAGGTCCATAGCCCAAACACCCAAGGCGGCTTGTTTGGCGCCGTGGATTATCCGGCACCGATCGTCGATTTGCGCGAGTCCAGGGTGCGGGCGCTGGCAGCGTTCAGAAACCTGCCGGCGCGACAGGACGCCGTCGTTGAAGGGGTTGGCGATTAGCGAACATGAAATTACCGGGGTTCGGGATGCAATATTTACCCGATAACATATAGTCTTACTAATCGTGCGGACTCTACTGAGGGCTGTGTCTCAGTACTCTGCGCAATCGAAAGGAGTAAGGAATGGGTCTAGGACTGCCACGGCGCTATTGGCTCACCGGAGCGGGCAACGGAATCGGCGCTTCGCTGGCTGAAGCGATACTCGAGACAGGGGCCTACCTTGCCGTCAGTTCGCGCTCGGCCCGATCGTGCGAAACCCTTTCGACACGTTATCCAGGACGAGTGCTGGCCGTGCCTGGCAATTTGACCGACAGCCAGGCCGTGCGCGAGATCGGCGAGCAAATTTCTCGACAATGGGGCGCCCTGGATCAGGTGATTCTCAATGCCGGAACGGCTGAGTACGTTGACAGACAACCTGCCGAGCACACATTGATCGAGCATATCGTGCGCAGCAACCTGCTGGTCGCCAGTTTCTGCATCGAAGTGGCCATGCCCTTGTTGCGCGCCGGGATCAGACCCCATCTGGTGGGTATCGCCAGCCCGGCGACTTTTCTGCCGCCCTCGAAAATCGAAGCGGGTGGAAGCGGGATGCGCTGTTTGTTCGAATCGACTCGGACAGAGCTGGCGTCTGCGGGCGTTGATGTGACACTGGTGCACCCTGGCTACGACGACCCATCGCTGGGGCCCGACGATTGTTTCCCATTCCCGGTCCACTGGTCGCCTGAAGAAGCGGCGCGGCATGTGCTGAATCACTTGGTCGAACGCCCCCGGGAAGTCGCGCTCCCCATTGCGTCCATGACCGCACTCTGGCCCCTGCCTTCATCCACCGAAACCCTGCTGGCCGACATCGACTCATGCCAGGCAAAAAACGGCTATCCGATCAAGGGACGCCCCTGAGCCGCCGATTGCCTTACACTGCGCGCCATGAAAACCATCCCCCTCCATGAAATCCCGGCACCGGCCGTCACGTGTTCGACGTGCGCGGCGTGCTGCTGCCAGTTGGAAGTGATGCTGATCACCGACACCGGGGTCCCGGAGCGTTTTATCGACACGGACGATTGGGGTGGGGAAGTGATGCTGCGGCTCGACGACGGTTGGTGCGCGGCCCTGGATCGCGACAGCATGATGTGCACCATCTACGAAAAGCGCCCGCTGATCTGCCGCGAGTTCGAGATGGGCGCGCCGGAATGCCTGGAAGAGCGCCAGGGCATTGCGACGGCGTATCGCTAAAAGAATGATCTGGCAGACCTGATTTACTGTGGGAGCGAGCTTGCTCGCGATAGCAGTAGGTCAGACAACTTCAGGGTGGCTGGTCTATCACTCTCGCGAGCAAGCTCGCTCCCACAATTGTTGTTCAGGTGTTACAACGGCATCGTGTAGTGCAGCGCGTAGCTTTCCACACCGTCGTTGGTCGACTTGATACCCGCGTTGGAGTAATGAGTGGCGCGAATGCCCACTTCATGGCCGCCATTGAAGCGCAGGCCGAACCCGATGCGATCCTCGAACTGGAAGGCCGTCCCCAACTTGTTGGTTTCCACTTCGGTATTGGCGAACAGCGCAACGCCGACACCCGCCTCGATGTAAGGCTTCACGTTCTGGCCGGAAAACTCATACACAAACACGGGCGAGAACGACAGGCTATGGTTGCTGGACGTCTCATCCCCTTCCCAATAGGTATAGGCGCCGCTCCAGTAGCCGGTCAGGCGACCGACGTCACTTTGCAGCCAGCTCTTGTCCCAGTCGAACTGCATGCCCAGGCGATAGGTCATGGTCGAGTCGCTGGTCTGGCCAACCCCAAATTCCACACCGGCTGCCTGCGCAGTGTAAGTGTGCCCCAACAACGCAGCCGCAAACGCGGCAAAGCAGAATAAGCGCTTCATTAGAAACATCCTTTTCCGAACAGACTTAGTTGATTTTGTTACAAACATTCAAAGCTATAGAAATCCGCGCCAAAACAGAAGTTCAGCGCGATTTACATAATTTTCACGTTTTTTTTACAGACCGAAGCTTCGCACAACGCCAGACGAATGCCATAGGGTTGGTAGGATTTTTCTTAGATGTACCGGGTCAGCACTCGTCCAGAAGTGCGTTTCACTGGCCGGTCCTTCAGCCAACAGCCCTCGTTCAATCAACAGGCGTTGAAGTTGCCGGGCCACTGCGGCCCCGGTGTCGATGAGGCTGATGTGTTCAGGAATCATCCGCGCGAGCAATGGCTTGAGGAACGGATAGTGCGTGCAACCCAGGATCAGCGTATCGCAGCCGGCCGCCAGCAAGGGGTCGACGTAATGCTGCAGCAATTGATACAAGGCCGGGTTGTGCAGGTCACCCGCTTCGATCAATTCCACCAGCCCCGGACACGGTTGCGTGATGACCCGCACATCGGTGGCGAAACGGTCGAGCAACGCGGCGAACTTGGCGCTCTGCAAGGTGCCGGTGGTGGCCAGTACGCCGACGATACCGCTGCGGGTCGCGGCGGCTGCGGGCTTGACCGCCGGCTCCATGCCGACGATGGGCCAGTGGGGGAAATCGCGGCGCAGGTCGGCGACGGCAGCGACCGTTGCGGTGTTACAGGCGACGACCAAGGCCTTGGCACCTTGGCCCAGGAGAAAGTCGGCAATGATCGCGCAACGTTGTCGGATGTATTCCGGGGTCTTCTCGCCGTAGGGAATATGCCCACAGTCAGCCACGTACAACAGCGACTCATTGGGCAGCAGCCGACGGATCTCCCCCAGCACCGACAGCCCGCCGACACCCGAGTCGAGCACACCGACCGGCGCTTCACTCATGTTGATCACCACACACGCTGCAACCTGGATCACGCTTGACCCGCAACTCACGGAATCGCGTGCCCAAGGCATCGATCAACAGCAGGCGCCCCACCAGCGGCTCACCGAAACCGACCAGCAACTTCAAGGCTTCAAGGGCTTGCAGGCTGCCCACCAATCCCACCAGCGGCCCGATCACACCGGCTTCGCTACAGGTCAGCTCGGCTTCGCTGCCGTGGCCGTAGAGGCAGTGGTAGCAAGGGCTTTCAGGGCGGCGCGGATCGAACACCGACAACTGCCCTTCCAGGCGAATCGCCGCGCCGCTGACCAACGGCTTACCCGCTGCGACACAGGCCGCGTTCACCGCTTCGCGGGTCGAGAAATTGTCCGAGCAATCGAGCACCACATCCACCGCCGCGACCGCCGCGACCAGACTGTCTTCGTCCATGGCCACCCGGTGAGGCACCAGCCGAACCTCGGGGTTGATCGCCCCCAGGCGCCGCATCGCCGAATCGACCTTGCTCAGGCCGACGCTGTCGGTGTCGTGAATGACCTGGCGTTGCAGGTTGGTCAAGTCGACGCTGTCGAAATCCGCCAAGTGCATCTCACCCACGCCGGCAGCGGCCAGGTACAACGCCACCGGCGCGCCGAGCCCGCCAAGACCGATGATCAACACACGGCTTTGCTTGAGCCGCAATTGGCCGTCGATGTCGACGTGCTGCAACAGAATCTGCCGGCTGTAGCGCAACAGCTCCTGATCGTTCAGCACGGCAGGCACCCCAGGCTGATGCGTTCATGAGCGCCCAGGTCCTTGCGGCTGTGGACTTCGACAAACCCTTGGGCGCTCAGCAAATCGCGCACCGCTTCGGCCTGATCGTAACCGTGCTCGAGCATCAGCCAGCCACCCGGTTCCAGGTGCGCCGGCGCCTGAGCCACGATCTGGCGCAGATCATCAAGCCCGTCCGGCCCCGCCACCAAGGCACTGGCCGGCTCGAAACGCACGTCGCCCTCGGCCAGGTGTGGATCGCTGGCCGCGATATACGGTGGGTTGCTGATGATCAACTGGAAACGCTCGCCTTCCAAAGCACTGAACCAGTGGCTGCTCAACACCGTGACGTTGCGCAGGTCCAGGCGCTGGCGATTGCGTTCGGCCAGGGCCACGGCCTCCAACACCCGGTCGACCGCCGTGACGTTCCAGGCCGGGCGCTCACTGGCCAATGCCAGGGCAATCGCGCCGCTGCCGGTGCCCAGGTCCAGGACCCGGGCCGGTGCCGCAGGCAGCAGGGCCAGTGCGGTTTCCACCAGCAGCTCGGTGTCGGGACGGGGGATCAGCGTGTGGGGCGCAACCTCCAGGTCGAGTTTCCAGAAACCCTGTTGCCCGAGGATGTAGGCCACCGGCTCGCCAGAGCGACGGCGGCGCAGGTATTCGGAGAACAGCAATGCGGCCTCGCTGGGCACGATCCGCTCGGGCCAGGTGTGCAGGAAGCTGCGGGACTTGCCCAGGGCAGCGGCCAGCAACAACTCGGCATCCAGCCGTGGCGTGGGCGAATCCGGCAGCTCGGCGGCGCGTAACAGACTGGCGATGATGGTCATTTATTCACCTGTGCTCACTCGCCAATCGCCGCCAACTGGTCGGCCTGGTATTCGGCCAGCAACGGCTCGATCACCGCATCGACACCACCGGCAAGGATCTCGTCGAGGGAATACAGGGTCAGGTTGACGCGATGGTCGGTGACCCGGCCCTGGGCGAAGTTGTAGGTACGAATCCGTTCGGAACGATCGCCCGAGCCCACCAGCAATTTGCGTTCGCTGGCGATGGCGTTGGCGGCGGCGCTGGTCTGCTGGTCATTGAGTTTGGCCGACAACCAGGCCATGGCCCGCGCACGGTTCTTGTGCTGGGAACGTTCTTCCTGGCATTCGACCACGATGCCCGAGGGCAAGTGCGTGATGCGGATCGCCGAGTCGGTCTTGTTGACGTGCTGGCCGCCCGCGCCGGAGGAACGGTAGGTGTCGACCCGCAGGTCCGCCGGGTTGATCTCGATGGCTTCCTGCTCGTCCGGCTCGGGCAATACCGCCACGGTGCAGGCCGAAGTATGGATACGTCCCTGGGACTCGGTGGCCGGCACGCGTTGTACGCGGTGGGCACCGGATTCGAACTTCAGCTTGCCGTAGACATTGTCGCCTTCGACCCGGGCGATGACTTCTTTATAACCGCCGTGTTCGCCTTCGTTCTCCGAAAGGATCTCTACCCGCCAACCGCGACGCTCGGCATAACGCGAATACATGCGGAACAGGTCGCCAGAAAAAATCGCCGCCTCGTCGCCGCCGGTGCCGGCACGGATCTCAAGGAACACATTGCGCCCGTCATTCGGGTCCTTGGGCAGCAGCATGCGTTGCAGGCTGCTTTCCAGTTCGAGCAACTGTTCCTTGGCTTCGCGCACTTCCTCCACGGCCATTTCGCGCATGTCCGGGTCGCTGTCCTTGAGCAGCGCCTGGGCGCCTTCGAGGTCGCCCTGCACTTTAAGCAGTTGTTTATAGGTGGCGACAATCGGCTCGACTTCCGCATATTCCTTGGAATAGGTGCGGAATTTGTTCTGGTCGGCAATGACCTCGCCATCGCCCAGCAAGGCGGTCAGTTCTTCGAAACGGTCCTGGAGGATGTCCAGTTTGTTGAGCAGTGACGCTTTCATTGCGGTTTTTTATCCGAAAAGCTATCCGGTGAGCCCTCACCGAGGGCAAAGAGTTCCTGGGCCATGGCCAGCGCATCGAGGCGGCCCTCGGCGGTCAGCTTCTTGAGCTGGACACTGGGAGCGTGGAGCAACTTGTTGGTCAGGCCACGGGCCAGTTGCACCAGCACCTCTTCGGCGCTGCCGCCGTTGGCCAACAGGCGCTGGGCCTTTTGCAGCTCCTCGTCGCGCAGGCGTTCGCTCTGTTGACGATACGCCTTGAGCACATCCACCGCAGCCAGCTCGCGCAGGCGCACCATGAAGTCCTCGGCGCCGACGCTGATCATCTCTTCCGCCGCCTGGGCTGCGCCCTGCCGGCTCTTGAGGTTCTCGGCCACCACCTCGTGCAGGTCGTCGACGCTATAAAGATAAACGTCGTCCAGCTCGCCGACTTCCGGCTCGATGTCCCGGGGAACGGCGATGTCCACCATGAAAATCGGCTTGTGCTTGCGCAGCTTCAGGGCACTTTCCACGGCGCCCTTGCCGAGGATCGGCAACTGGCTGGCGGTGGAACTGATGACGATGTCGCTGTGCACCAGCTCGGCGGGAATGTCCGACAGCAGCACCGCATGGGCTCCGAACTGTTCGGCCAGGGTGCTGGCCCGTTCCAGGGTGCGGTTGGCGACGACAATGCGTTTCACACCCAGGTCGTGGAGATGGCGAGCGACCAGGGTGATGGTCTCGCCGGCACCGATCAGCAGCGCCTGGCTGCGTTGCAAATCACTGAAAATCTGTTTCGCCAGGCTGACGGCGGCGAACGCCACGGACACCGGGTTCTCGCCGATGGCGGTGTCGGTGCGCACCTGCTTGGCGGCATTGAATGTGGCCTGGAACAAGCGCCCCAGCAGCGGGCCGACGGTGCCGGCCTCGCGGGCCACGGCGTAGGCCGACTTCATCTGGCCGAGAATCTGCGGCTCGCCCAGCACCAGCGAATCGAGCCCCGAGGCGACGCGCATCATGTGACGAACGGCCGCATCGTCTTCGTGCACATAGGCACTGGCGCGCAGCTCTTCAAGGCTCAAATCGTGGTATTCGGCCAGCCAGCGCAGCACTGAATCGGCTGAAACGTGATCCTGTTCTATATAAAGCTCGCTGCGATTGCAGGTGGAGAGGATCGCAGCTTCGCGGCTGTCGGTGAGTCGGCAGAGCTGCTGCAGGGCCTCAACCAGCTGCTCAGGCGTAAAGGCCACGCGCTCGCGGACGTCTACTGAAGCAGTCTTGTGGTTAATACCGAGTGCAAGGAAGGCCATTCAAGGTCGCTGATGGTGACGTGAAGCCGGCAATTGTCCTACTTCGTCAGATTCAGAACAACCACTCGATCTCTATCGCCCGGCCCTGGGTTGTAAATCGACGGGGCGGTTATGTTTGACCCAAGGCTTGTGTCATGATGATCCGACCGCAGGTTAGTCGTCCTCTTCCTATATGAATAGATCTTCCGCGTTGCTCCTCGCCCTTGCCTTGCTCAGCGGCTGCCAGTCCATGGCCCCCGTTTCGACGGACGGTACGCCGCCAGTCGAAGACAGCGTGCAGGCCCCTGAAAAACCCAAGGTCTATGGCTCATTCAGCGAAGAAACCATCTTCAGCCTGTTGAGCGCCGAACTGGCAGGCCAGCGCAATCGCTTCGACATTGCGCTGGACAACTACGTGACCCAGGCCATCAATACCCAGGACCCAGGCATCTCCGAGCGGGCATTTCGCATTGCCGAATACCTGGGCGCCGACCAGCCTGCGTTGGATACCGCGTTGATCTGGGCCAGGAATGCCCCCGATGACCTGGAAGCGCAGCGCGCCGCCGCCGTGCAACTGGCCCGGGCCGGGCGTTACGACGACTCCATGGTCTATATGGAGAAAGTCCTGCTGGGCAAGGGCGACACCCATTTCGACTTCCTGGCGCTGTCCGCCGCCGATACCGACCAGGAAACCCGCAACGGTCTGATGAAAAGCTTCGATCGCCTGTTGCAGCGCCACCCGAATAACGGCCAGCTGATTTTCGGCAAGGCCCTGCTGCTGCAACAGGATGGCGACACCCAGGGGGCCCTCACCCTGCTGGAAGACAACCCGCCGGAAGCCGGCGAAGTGGCGCCGATCCTGCTGCGCGCCCGCCTGCTACAAGGCTTGAACCGTGGCGACGAAGCCTTGCCACTGCTGGAAAAAAGCATCAAGAAGTATCCGGACGACAAACGTCTGCGCCTCACCTACGCCCGCATGCTGGTGGAAAACAACCGCATGGATGACGCCAAGGTGGAGTTCGCCAGCCTGGTCCAGCAATACCCGGAAGACGACGAGTTGCGCTATTCCCTGGCGCTGGTCTGCCTGGAAGCCAAGGCCTGGGAAGAGGCCAAGGGTTACCTGGAAGACCTGATCGCCCGGGAAAGCCACGTCGACTCGGCCCACCTGAACCTGGGTCGCATCGCCGAAGAACGCAACGACCCCGAGAGCGCACTGATCGAGTACGCCCAGGTCGGCCCGGGCAACGACTATCTGCCGGCGCAGTTGCGCCAGGCCGATATCCTGATCAGCAATGGCAAGACCGCCGATGCCCAGAGCCGCCTCGCCGTACAACGCGACTCCCAGCCCGACTACGGCATCCAGTTGTACCTGATCGAAGCCGAAACCCTGTCGGCCAACAATCAGGGCGACAAGGCCTGGAACGTACTGCAGCAAGCCTTGAAGCAGTACCCGGACGATCTGAACCTGTTGTATACCCGCGCCATGCTGGCGGAAAAACGCAATGACCTGGCCCAGATGGAAAAAGACCTGCGCCTGATCATCCAGCGTGACCCGGACAACGCCATGGCCCTCAATGCCCTGGGCTACACCTTGTCGGATCGCACCACCCGCTATGACGAAGCCAAGCTGCTGATCGAACAGGCCCACCAGATCAATCCGGAAGACCCGGCGGTCCTCGACAGCCTTGGCTGGGTGAATTTCCGCCTGGGCAATCTCGACGAAGCCGAACGCCTGTTGCGCCAGGCCCTGGAGCGCTTTCCCGACCAGGAAGTCGCCGCTCACCTGGGCGAGGTCCTGTGGGCCAACGGCAAACAACGCGAAGCGCGGCAGATCTGGAGCCGATTCCTCAAGGAACAGCCTGACAGCGCCATCTTGCGCAGCACCATCAAACGCCTGACCGGATCCGAGACTCTTTAAGATTATGTTTTTGCGCCATCTCATCGTTTTCAGCTTCATTGCCCTGCTCGCCGGTTGCGCGGGCTTCGGCGCCCGTGAATCCGTCCAGGGCCAGGGCAACCAGGCCCAGTGGCGCGAGCACAAGCAACAACTGAGCGGCCTCGACGGCTGGCAGATCGACGGCAAGATCGGCATCCGCGCCCCGAAAGACTCGGGCAGTGGCACGCTGTTCTGGCTGCAACGCCAGGACTACTACGATATTCGCCTGTCGGGCCCACTGGGTCGCGGTGCGGCCCGCCTGACCGGCCGGCCGGGCCAGGTTTCGCTGGAAGTCGCCAACCAGGGACGCTACGAGGCCCCGACCCCCGAAGCGCTGCTGGAAGAACAACTGGGCTGGAAACTGCCGGTCTCCCACCTGACCTGGTGGGTTCGCGGGCTGCCGGCGCCGGACAGTAAAAGCCGCCTGACCCTCGACGCCGACAGTCGCTTGTCCAACCTGGAACAGGACGACTGGCAGATCGAATACCTCAGCTATGCCCAGCAGAACGGCTACTGGCTGCCCGAACGCATCAAGTTGCACGGCAGCAACCTCGACGTCACGCTGGTGATCAAGCAGTGGCAGCCGCGCAAGCTGGGGCAATGACATGACCGCTCCACGCCTGACCCTGCCCTCCCCGGCCAAGCTCAACCTGATGCTGCACATCCTCGGCCGTCGTCCGGACGGCTACCACGAGCTGCAGACGATCTTCCAGTTCCTGGACTACGGCGACGACATCACCTTCGCCGTGCGCGACGACGGCGTGATTCGCCTGCATACCGAGTTCGAAGGCGTCCCCCACGACAGCAACCTGATCGTCAAGGCCGCGAAACAACTCCAGGCGCAATCCGGGTGTACGCTGGGCATCGATATCTGGATCGAAAAAATCCTGCCCATGGGCGGTGGTATCGGTGGCGGCAGCTCGAATGCGGCGACGACTTTGTTGGGCCTCAACCATTTGTGGCAGCTTGGCTGGGACATCGATCGCCTGGCGGCCCTGGGCCTGACGCTGGGCGCCGACGTGCCGGTTTTCGTGCGTGGCCACGCCGCTTTCGCCGAGGGCGTCGGGGAAAAACTCACCCCGGTGGACCCCGAGGAACCCTGGTACTTGGTGCTGGTGCCGCAAGTATCTGTAAGTACAGCAGAAATTTTTTCAGATCCACTGTTGACACGTAACTCTCCTCCCATTAAAGTGCGCCCCGTTCCCAAGGGAAACAGTCGAAATGACTGCTTACCGGTGGTAGCAAGGCGTTATCCAGATGTTCGTAACGCTTTGAATTTGTTAGGTAAATTTACCGAAGCAAAACTCACCGGAACTGGAAGTTGTGTGTTTGGGGGCTTCCCAAGCAAAGCTGAAGCTGATAAAGTCTCGGCCCTTCTGACAGAGACCCTTACAGGGTTTGTAGCAAAAGGAAGCAACGTTTCGATGTTGCATCGCAAGCTGCAAGACCTGCTCTAAAAGGAATCGAGTGCTGGGCACTCGCAGCAACAGATACAGGGGCGTCGCCAAGCGGTAAGGCAGCAGGTTTTGATCCTGCCATGCGTTGGTTCGAATCCAGCCGCCCCTGCCATTTTCCTATACTCATCCAGGTATACCCTCAGCCTTCAGGTACTGCGCGTGTCCAAGATGATGGTCTTTACGGGGAACGCTAACCCCGATCTGGCTCGGCGTGTCGTACGTCAGCTGCATATCCCTCTCGGTGACATTTCTGTCGGTAAGTTCTCCGACGGCGAAATTACTGCCGAGATCAATGAAAACGTTCGCGGTAAAGACGTCTTCATTATTCAGCCGACTTGTGCTCCGACCAACGATAACCTGATGGAACTCGTCGTGATGGCTGATGCCTTCCGCCGTTCCTCGGCTACTCGTATCACTGCTGTTATTCCTTACTTTGGTTATGCCCGTCAGGATCGCCGTCCGCGTTCCGCACGTGTGGCGATCAGCGCGAAAGTCGTGGCTGATATGCTCACCGTAGTCGGCATCGACCGTGTCCTCACGGTTGATCTGCATGCTGACCAGATTCAGGGCTTCTTCGATATTCCCGTGGATAACATCTACGGCTCCCCGGTCCTGGTGGATGATATTGAAGATCAGCGCTTCGAAAACCTGATGATCGTGTCCCCGGACATTGGCGGCGTCGTGCGTGCACGGGCTGTTGCCAAATCCCTGGGCGTGGATCTGGGGATCATCGACAAACGCCGTGAGAAAGCCAATCACTCCGAAGTGATGCATATCATCGGCGACGTCGAAGGGCGCACCTGTATCCTGGTCGATGACATGGTCGATACCGCCGGCACCCTGTGCCACGCGGCCAAGGCCCTGAAAGAGCATGGCGCTGCCAAGGTCTTTGCCTACTGCACACACCCTGTGCTGTCGGGTCGGGCGATCGAAAACATTGAAAATTCCGTGCTGGACGAGCTGGTGGTGACCAATACCATCCCGCTGTCCGCTGCAGCACAAGCCTGTGCGCGTATCCGTCAACTGGATATCGCCCCGGTGGTTGCCGAAGCGGTTCGCCGCATCAGCAATGAAGAATCGATCAGCGCGATGTTCCGCTAAGGGCCCTGCCCTTTCCAGGACCTCTCGTTGACGAAAAGCGCCCCGCCCCAACACTCATGTTGGGGCGGGGCTTTTTTGCCCATACCGCTTTGGCGTCGGTCGCAGACGTCATTCGGAAATGGCTATTTTGGAGATACAACATGAACGATTTTACTCTGAATGCTGAAGTGCGTTCCGACCTGGGGAAAGGTGCGAGCCGCCGCCTGCGTCGTCTCGCAAGCCTGGTTCCAGCTGTAGTCTACGGTGGCGACAAAGCCCCTGAGTCCATCAGCATGCTGGCCAAAGAAGTTGCCAAACTGCTCGAAAACGAAGCGGCCTACAGCCACATCATCGAGCTGAACGTTGGTGGCACCAAGCAAAACGTCGTGATCAAAGCCCTGCAGCGTCACCCGGCCAAAGGCCACGTGATGCACGCTGACTTCGTCCGCGTTGTTGCCGGTCAGAAGCTGACTGCTGTTGTTCCAGTGCACTTCGTCAACGAAGCTGCTCCGGTCAAGAAAGGCGGCGAAATCTCGCACGTGACTTCCGAACTGGAAGTGTCCTGCCTGCCGAAAGACCTGCCTGAATTCATCGAAGTCGACCTGGCTGACGCCGAAATCGGCACGATCATTCACCTGTCCGACCTCAAGGCCCCTAAAGGCGTTGAGTTTGTTGCTCTGGCACACGGCGATGACAAGGCTGTTGCCAACGTCCACGCTCCACGTGTTGCTCCAGAAGCCACTGAAGAAGGCGCTGCAGAGTAATTTCACTCTGTCGCCGGAGTGACCGGAAACATCGCGGACTGGAACGTAGCGAGACAGCGGGCGAGAACGCGAAGTTTACTTAACGGTAAATCCGCCATTTTCGTCCACTGTCGCAACACCGCCTGATTGCGACATCGTTATCCACACTCCAGGAAGGGCCCCTATCGTGACTGCCATTAAACTGATCGTTGGCCTGGGAAATCCAGGCGCTGAATACGAACAGACCCGGCATAACGCAGGGGCCCTTTTTGTTGAGCGCATCGCGCACGCACAAGGCGTCAGCCTGGCGGCCGATCGCAAGTATTTCGGCCTGACCGGGCGCTTCTCGCACCAGGGTCAGGATGTTCGCCTGTTGATTCCCACCACCTACATGAACCGCAGCGGCCAGGCCGTGGCGGCATTGGCCGGTTTCTTCCGCATCAAGCCTGAAGAAATCCTGGTGGCCCACGACGAACTCGACCTGCCTCCGGGCGTTGCCAAGCTCAAGCAGGGCGGCGGTCATGGCGGTCACAACGGGTTGCGCGACATCATCGCGCAACTGGGTAATCAGAATACCTTTCACCGCCTGCGGCTCGGCATCGGCCACCCGGGCGTTGCCAGTATGGTTTCTAACTTTGTCCTGGGTCGTGCGCCTCGCGCCGAACAGGAAAAACTCGATGCCAGCATCGACTTTGCCCTCGGCGTGCTGCCGGATATCCTCGCCGGTGAATGGAACCGCGCGATGAAAAACCTGCACAGCCAGAAGGCCTGACACTTATCCGAGGGGAAACACCATGGGATTCAATTGCGGCATCGTCGGCCTGCCTAACGTCGGCAAGTCCACCCTGTTCAACGCCCTGACCAAATCCGGTATCGCGGCCGAGAACTTCCCCTTCTGCACCATCGAGCCGAACAGCGGCATCGTGCCGATGCCCGATCCGCGGCTGGAAGCCTTGGCGGCCATCGTCAACCCCAAGCGCATCCTGCCGACCACCATGGAATTCGTCGACATCGCAGGCCTGGTGGCTGGCGCGTCGAAAGGCGAAGGCCTGGGTAACAAGTTCCTGGCCAACATCCGTGAAACCGATGCCATCGCCCACGTGGTGCGCTGCTTCGAAGACGAGAACGTGATTCACGTCTCCAACAGCGTCGACCCGAAACGCGACATCGAGATCATCGACCTGGAACTGATTTTCGCCGACCTCGACAGCTGCGAAAAACAACTGCAGAAAGTTGCCCGCAACGCCAAGGGCGGCGACAAGGACGCGGTCGTCCAGAAAGGCCTGCTGGAGCAGTTGATCGCCCACTTCACCGAAGGCAAGCCTGCGCGCAGCCTGATGAAGAGCATGAGCACCGACGAGAAGCTGGTGATCAAGGGCTTCCACCTGTTGACCACTAAACCGGTCATGTACATCGCCAACGTCGCCGAAGACGGTTTCGAGAACAACCCGCACCTGGACGTGGTCAAGGCCATTGCCGAAGAAGAAGGCGCCATGGTCGTTCCGGTCTGCAACAAGATCGAAGCGGAAATCGCCGAGCTGGACGACGGTGAAGAGAAAGACATGTTCCTCGAGGCCCTGGGCTTGGAAGAGCCTGGCCTGAACCGCGTGATCCGCGCCGGCTACGAGATGCTCCACCTGCAGACCTACTTCACCGCCGGTGTCGAAGAAGTCCGCGCCTGGACCGTCCGCGTGGGTGCCACCGCACCGCAAGCCGCCGGTGTGATCCACACTGACTTCGAAAAAGGCTTTATTCGTGCCGAAGTCATCGCCTATTCGGATTTCATTCAGTACAAGGGCGAAGCGGGCGCCAAGGAAGCGGGTAAATGGCGTCTGGAAGGCAAGGAATACATCGTCAAGGACGGTGATGTGATGCACTTCCGCTTCAACGTCTAACGTTTTTCTCGCATCAGGTCATTGGAGGCGATCAACGTCTTCATGACCCAATCGCGTGGCAGCGACTCGCTGCCACGCGACCTTCTGAAGCCGACATCAGGTCAGCAGATGCCCTGGATCAGCCTCGGGCGCTACCCCGATCAGCCCTATCTTGGCGTCGGGAGCAAAGATCATGTCATCTTCATCAAGGCTTTCTCGCCAGTCCCCAGCAAGCGCGACCTGGAACCAGTGACCTTGTGCGTCCGCTTCCACATCCCTCAGGTAAGTGCGATCCAGTTCGTTGTTGTAAACCATCTCCAGCGTAGTGCCCGTCCCCTCTCCAAAGCCGGTATAGCCCAGGGCCGATACATCGATCTTGTCGTCAACGGTGAAGCCTTCGATAAGATCGGCAAAGCTCTGGCTGTCCGTACGATAGCTGTCCTCGGTAGAGAGATAGCGGAACACGTCGTCGTTTTGGTGGTTATCTGTCCACAACGAGATGTCGGTTCTATCTCCGCCATTGAGACGGTCTGCGCCGGCGCCACCGATGATGACATCAGCGCCAGCACCGCCGTTGATACGGTCATTGCCATCCAGGCCATAGATGATTTCCGACAAGGCTGAACCGGTAATCGTATCTTTACCAGACGCCCCCTCGACAGTGGGTGCGGTGAACACCAGGTGGGTGCTGTCCAACTGCCCCACCAGGTTGCCGTCCAAGGCCAGTTCAAACCGTTGTCCGGAGGCATCCGCATCGTAGTTCTTGAGGTAGGTGCGAGTACCGTCTGCGCTCGCCATCACAGCCAAGGTGCCGCCATGGCCGTCGCCAATGCCGGTGAAACCCAGGCCAATCAGGTCGATGCGGTCCTGAGAGACGTCGAAGTCCATGACCCGGTCGCTGTGGTTTTGCGTGATCGTGCGGAAACTGTCGCCCAGTTCGGTGAAGCGGAAAATGTCAGCGCCAGCGCCGCCCTGCAGAAAGTCGCGTCCGCCGTTGCCTTGGAGCACATCATCACCCGCCAAGCCGTGAATGATTTCGGCGGCATCGCTCCCCAGCAGGATTTCTTCGCCGGCGTATCCGTCCACGTGGAGCTTGCCGTCCTGGCTGCCGAAGCCGGTATCCACACTGCCATCCGCGTTCAAACGGATGACGCTGAAATCCCCGTTGCTCGTGCCAGCGGCAAGGATCTTGCCGTCGCCTTGTACCGTCAAAGCCACAGGCGTGTCGGCCTCGAAGGTCACCCTACCATTGGAGCCAAAGCTCGCATCGAAGGATGCCATCGGCGTTAAGTCGCGCGACAGTAGCCAAAGTACCGCCTTCGCCATGGCCCATCACGATGATCTTGCCGTCAGCCTGCACGGTGACCACTGAGTCTTCGCCAAAACCCGTGGCAGCGCTCAAGGAGAGGACACCGTCATCACCGAAACGGGTATCCAGCTGACCGTCGGAATTGAAGCGCTGCAGGGTGTACGTCGGATCACCCACGCCGGAGGCATTGTACGCAGCCCCGACCACAACCCCTCCATCTGCCAGCACCGCAGTAGAAATCCCTCCGTTGTAGTAGGCGTCTTCGGGAATATTGACCGTCAGCACACCATTGTCGCCAAAGCCATCGACGACAGTGCCGTCATTGCCGATCCTGGTCACTGTGGCCTGGTCAAACCCACGGGCGCTGATCTGGAATGTGCCATCCGTACTCGCCGTCAGGTCGATGTCCTTGAAGTCGTGGCTGATGTCGACCGTAATAGCGCCATTTTGGCCAAAGCTGGCATCGCGTGTCCCATCGCTGTTGAAGCGCTCCACCTGTACGCCGGTGTTCAGCGCGACGGCGACAAGCACCTTGCCATCGGACTGCACCGCCGTCAGCTCGTAGCGCGACGCCGGTGCTATCGCAGCAGGTACGATGTCGATGCCACCTTCATGGAAGCTGGTGTCCAGGCTACCATCGGCGTTCAGCCGGACAACGGAGTGGTTCTGTTCGTAACCGTAGCTTTCCTCGCCTGGCGCGCCGGGGTATCCCCATGCCAGGTACTCGGTATAGCCTCCAACCAATATCTTGCCGTCTGGTTGGATAATGATGCTCTGGTTATCGTCGAACTGGCCGGTGAGGTCGACTTGGACAGTGCCCGGGCCAGTTCTCACGGTATGGGTACTTGCCATCGTGCTATCGCTGGTTGCCATGGGTTAATCCTTTAACGGGGGCTGGATCCGTCACTCTAGTAGAGCAGTAAGGATTTGCACGCTGCCCCGGCGTTGGCACGAGCAGAGTTCGACCGGTGGTTTGTTGAAGCCTAAGAAAAGGGGCTGTCCCCAATTCTCTAACGTCTAAGTTGCAGGTGGTGTTGTGGGTGATGGGGTGATGGGGTGATGGGGTGATGGGGTGTATATCCGTTATTTAGGTAACGGCTACTTAGGGTTTCGCCCTTACGGCGAGTCACTTTTGAAAAGCGCAAAAGTAACCAAAACGCTCTTGCCCCACCACTCGGCACCTCGCCTAGGCTCGGTGTGCCCTCACTCCGGCATTGCTCCGTGGGCCCGCCGCGAAGGGCCATCCATGGCCCAGCGCGGCTAACCCGGCATCCATGCCGGGTTGCCCACTCCACAATGCCTGCGTTCGGCCAGCGTGGTTAACGGGGCGCCCGAGATCAACGTCCACCGCGAGGCGGCCTGAGAGCCGACCTGATTCTGGGGGATCGCGTTTCTCCTGTGGGAGCGAGCCTGCTCGCGATGGCGGTATCACAGCCAATGGTGTTGTTGAATGTACTGGCCTCTTCGCGAGCAAGCTCGCTCCCACAGGGGGACGTGGCGCCATATGAATTTTATGCCTGCTGAAAATCCACTGTGGGAGCGAGCTTGCTCGCGATAGCGGTGGTTCAGTCACCTAGATGCCGGCCTGCGTCCCGCTCTTGCTCTTGCTCTTGCTTTGGCTCTTGATCTTGATCTGGACGCCCCGTTAAACCACGCTGGCCGAACGCAGGCATTGCGTAGTGGGCAACCCGGCATGGATGCCGGGTTAGCCGCGCTGGGCCATGGATGGCCCTTCGCGGCGGGCCCACGGAGCAATGCCGGAGTGAGGGCATGCCGAGCCTAAGCGAGGCACCAAGTGGTGGGGCAAAGCGTTTTTGGTTACTTTTGGCGCTCTTCCAAAAGTGACCCGCTGTAAGAGCGGAACCCTAAGTAGCCGTTACCTAAATAACGGATATACACACAAACCCAAAAACGTATCTAAGCCCTTCAAATAAGGCACTCACACGATCAACCACACGCAGAAAAAAAACCCATAAAAATCATCGGCTTCTTGAAATCACACCACTCATGTATTGATTCAAATCGCGAAAGTCCTTAACCCCCCAAGAAAACGGCGCTAACTTCACCCCATTCTCTTTCAACGTCCTGGGAATCAAGTCTCCATTGGGACGAAGTATTACCGATGACACAATAACCCCCGGATAAACCCTCAAGCGCTCCTTGAAAGCGGCAGTCGTAAGATCAGGCGCAGGAGGACTGCTTTTATGAGCCAATGGCCCTGTTCCCTTGAGGTCCACTCCATGGCACATGACACATCGCTGCAAATAAATACTTTTCCCATTGGCATTTTCCGCGAAGGACAGTGACGTTTGAATGAGCAACAGAATCCCTAGCGAAGCAATGACTAACATTCTCACTATTCATGCAGCCTTGTTGTATCGATCAGATCGGCGTTATTGGTGTGGGAACAAGCTCGTTCCCAAATCTCACTAGAACAGATAACCCATATAGATCGCCGCGCCACCACCGGCCTGCAAACCTGCGTTCACACCCGCCATCACCACCGCCCCCTTGGCCGAGCGCGCCAGTTGCCGATTGACCGTGGTCGACGCGATGAGCGAAGTTGCCGGGTTGGAACTCAGGGCCACCGACAACGCCAGCAACTTGGGATCGAGCCCGAACAGCAGGGCCGTGGCCGAGCCGCCGACCACCAGGCCCACGCCTACTTCGGTGTACATGCAAGGACCGGTGATGTCGTCGCTGGTCAGGTCGCGATTGACCAGGGCATCGCTGACAAACACCTTGCCGGTGCTGGGAAATGCCTCCGCCGCACCGGCCGCGGCCACACCCTTGCCCTTGATCTGGATATTGATCTTGCCGAAGCGCGGCAGCCGTGCACCAAACCCGACACCCACGCCGACACCACCATAGCGGTAGCTGACGTCTTCCCCCTGGGGCGAGCGCAGGATAATCGAGCCGCCGCTGCCCGCCACCATGACCACGGTCAGGCCTCCGCCGCTGGCGGTCTGGTACTGCCAGCGACTTTCATTGACCGGGAGTGGGATGTTGTAGCTCATACGTTCAAAGTCCTTTATATGAATGAACCGCACCGCGTCCGCGTTGACGCAAAGCTTTTAGCAGGCCGACAAGGGTGAACACCAGGCCTATAAACCCCAACACCCCGGAGGTGCCCCACAGTGCGGCCGGGGCATCGACAATCGCGCTGCCAGCCGGCTGCTCGGGCAGGTAATGCACCCGCACCGGTTGGTCCTTCTGATAACCGAAGATAAAGCCGCCCTGGGGGTAGGAAATTTTTTCACCGCTGACAGTGGTGAAGGCGATCTCAGGATGGGAACCACCGGCATTCAAGTGGCTGACGATGCCATCGGCGGTCTGTGCCCGGGCGAGGAAGTCGCGCCGGTCGAGGGTGAGATTGACGGCAATGCCCAACAAGCCAATGCCAATCAGGGCAAACAGCAGGCCCAGCAGAATCGTCCCGATGCGTGACGGGGTGTCGTTAGCCATGGCGTGTCTCAGTATTCATCCATGAAAGAAGAAGATCAGGGTATCAAGAAACCCTCGCGATATCCTATCCCCCTTACGTGGCTTGACTCACCAACGGCAACCTCACCACGAACTCGCTACCCTGCCCATCCCCCGCACTCTTGCCGATTACCGTGCCGCCGTGGCTTTCGACCAACTCGCGCACCACCGTCAGACCAATGCCCAGGCCAACGCCGTTGAAACCGACGGCGTGAACGTCCTGCACGAATGGCTCGAAGATGAACGGCAGCGCCTTGGGCGAGATCCCTATGCCGCTATCGCGGATGCTGATCTCCACCCTATCGACCTCGACGGTGGCCCAAAGCCTGATCGTACCGCCGGCAGGTGTGTACTTGGCGGCATTGCCCAACAAGTTGCCGAAAATCTGCGCGAGCCGCACCGGGTCGCCGTTCATCGACAAGGCACACGCGGGTAATTCGGCACTGAAGTGCAAGTCGCCAGAGAGCATGACCGGTCGACAGTTGTCGATGGACTCATGAATGATCTGAACGATATCGACAATCTGGCAATCGAGGCGAAACTTGCCGGTCTTGACCCGCGAGACGTCGAGCAGGTCTTCGACCAACCGAGACATGTGCCGCACCTGGCCTTCGATCAGTTTCTGCATGCGCGGCAGTTCCTCACTGGGCGCCCGTGCCAGTCGGCCGGCAATCATACTGATGGGGTTCAGTGGATTGCGCAGTTCATGGGCCACCAGGGCGAGGACACTACGCTGGCGCTCCAGTGCGCGCTCGGCCGAGGCCTTCAGGTGTTGCGCGCTGAGGGCGGCGATGACCAATAGCTCATTGGCTTCGCGCATATCCTGATACAACTGTTGTTGTTCTAGCGCCTGCGTGTTTTTTGGCTTTTCAGCCTTGGACTGAGCCGACAGGATCGCCAGGACCAATTGCTGGTTGGCCTCGATCAACTGCTCGATATGTTGCTTATCGGCGAGTTGGGTGTTGGCGTCGCGCAGCTCCTTATGCAACGCCGCCAGCACCGCCCGCGCCTCGACGGTTTTCTGGCCAAGCAGGAACAGCTCGCGAGCGGCCGAAGCCTTCGCTTGCTCATTCTTGCCATTGGCCTTATCCATGGTCGCGACTCATCCGGCGCCGTTGCCGGAAAGCTGCAGGGTCGGCCGACCGCCGAGCAACCCCTCCCGATCCGGCAACATTTCGCCGATCTGCAAGCCGTTGTCGTCGATGCGATAAAGGCGTAGCTCGTCGGAGTGAGCACTGGCCCGCACCTTGACCACCGCCATGATGCGCAATAAACGGCTCTGCACTTCAATGTAGCGCTGAACGATAATGGCGTCGGTGAGAAAAGCCGTGCCGTAAGGGCTGAAACGCAGGTCGGTGTAGCGGTCTTCCAGCTCCGACGTCAGCAATACGCTGACACCGGCGCTGGTCAACGCAGTCACCATGCGCGACAGCGATTCGCGAAAATCCTCACGAAAGGTCGGCGCCAGCGCCAGTTCGAAGCCCGACAACGAATCAATGACCACGCGAGTCGCTTTCAGGCGGGCGATCTCGCCCAGCAGTAAGTGCACGATTTCGTCGATGGACAGGTCCGCCGCCCGGCTATCCACCAACGCGACTTTTCCACGTTGAATCAAGTCGGCAAGCGTGGCGTTCTGGGAATGATTGGGACGTTGTTCAAACACCGCGATCACGCCGGTTTCACCGTTGCGCGCGCCTTCGGCGAGAAAGGACGCCGCCAATATGCTTTTGCCCGAACCGGACGGCCCTGCCACTAACAAGGAATACCCGCGCGGCAGACCACCGCCGAGCATTTCATCAAGCTGCGGCACGCCCATTGCCAAGCGCTTGATGGGGAACTCCAGCGGCGCTTCGCCCGGGTGAAAGGGGGCGGGGGCAAACACCTTGATTCCCGAAGAGGCAATACGGAAGGTGTGCAGGCCTGGCAGCGTTGGCTGGCCGCGCATCTTCATGATCTCCATCTTGCGCACCATGGAGTTGCGCTGAACGCTCTGGCGCAGCCAGATCAGTCCATCGGCCACGGTGAAAATCGGGTTGGTATCGGTTTCGGTGAAATACTCGCCGATCAGGAAAGTCGTGGCCTGCCAGGTGGTCATCAACATGCCCAGTTGCTGGACGAACTGCGGCAGGTTGTTATTGGGGTTGTCCTGGGTCTGGCTGGCCAGCACCACCGAACGGAACGAATCAACGAACACCAGCGCCGGGGAGTGAGCCTCCACCTCGCTGACAATGCGCCGCAGCACTTCGTCCAGATCCCCGGCCAGGGTGTCGTCAGCCAGATTGACGTAGCGGATCGATTGATTGATCGCTTCGCTGTCGAAGAAATCGAACTGCTGCTGATAACGCAGCATCTTCAGCGGCGGCTCGCCCAGCACGGTAAAAAACAGCGCGGGACGCTCCGGAGTCGCCAGGGCAAACATCATCTGGTGCGCGAGGGTAGTTTTGCCGCAACCGGGGGGACCGGCGATCAGGTTGAACGAAAACTCCGGCAATCCTCCGCCCAAGACCTCGTCCAGCCCTGGCACGCCGGTAGCCAAGCGGTTGATAGTCACTTTGGTGTTCATGGCGAATTTTCCTGCGAAGGGGTGTCGCTCAAGGAAGGCTCCCACACGTCACGAAGCAACCGTGCGGTGAGCGAGGGCCCGATCAGCGTGGTCAGCAACTCGTAGAAGACAGTCAGCATCGCTTCACCGAAAAACAGCGCATCGGCTTCGCTTTGCTCAACAAGTACCGATTTAAGAGCAGTCAGAACCAGGCCTGGCTGCACCCTGTCGCAGGTGCTGGTCAGGCGCGGATGAGTAGACCCACACAAGTGCAGGCTGCGGCGATACAGTGCGGCGACCCCTTGCTGACCAATGACGGGCGTAAGGGTCGCCTCTATATCCTGCAAAATTGAAATGATCGCGTGAGCGATCCTTGCAGTGTCAGCGTTGGGGCCAACGCGGTGCGTCAGAGAAGCTACGATCTGACGGCTCTCTTCGCTTAGCGTGGACATAGCTAACTGATATCCGATGGGCAAGCCTTGATACTACACCCTCACAGCCGTTATCGAGTCACCATTGCATGAAGCAATGCAATTGCACGTATTAAAAACCGGATCGAATCCGTGACGAGGGCGGTTGCTCCCCTCGCCACAGTGCCCCCTGGCTGGAAAACCCATTAGCCTCTTTTGACTTTGAAACGGCCCAACACACGCTGCATCAGCGATGCCCGCTCCGAAAGGTCCTTGGCCGCCACCGCGCACTCTTGCGAGTTGGACTGGTTTTTTTGCGTCACTTCATCGATCTGCTCCAAGCCGATGCTGGCCTGCTGCAAGCCCGAAGCCTGCTCGCTGGAGGCCTGGTAGATCAGCGAAACCAGGTTGGAAACCGCGCTGGTTCCCGTGACGATGTTTTTCAGCGATTCGGCGGTCCGGCCGGCGATGATCATGCCGCGCTGCGTCTTGCTCGATGAATCGGCGATCAATGCCGCCGTCTGCTGGGCGGCCTCGGCGCTGCGGGCGGCCAGGCTGCGTACCTCGTCGGCGACTACGGCAAAACCGCGCCCAAGCTCACCCGCCCGGGCGGCTTCGATGGCCGCGTTCAGCGCCAACAGATTGGTTTGTGCGGCAATATTGTCGATGGTGGTGATGATCGCGGTGATGTCCTTGCCCGAGTTGTCGATTTCAGCCATCGCGGCAATCAGCTCGCTCATCAATTTATCGCTCTCCCCCGCATCGGCCCGTGATGCCTGGGATTGCTCGTCGGCTTTCTTGGCGTTGGCGGCGTTGTCCCGGGTCTGCGCAGCCATTTGCGTCATCACCGCGCTGATTTCGGTAATGGACGACGCAGAGTTCGACGCACCATCGGACAACGACTGGCTCAGATCAGTGACCTGCGCCGAGCTGCCGGTAATCTGGGTGGCGCTGGTCTGCACCTCGGAAATCAGCTGGTTCAGGTTGCTGACCATCTTCTCCAGTGACTTGCCAAGGGTATCTTGGGGTGAAGACAAGCGGACCTCCAGGTCCAGATCACCTTCGGAAATACGCTCGGCCACACGAACTTGGCGTTGCAGGCTTTCAGACATGTCGTTAAGCGCCACAGACAATTGCCCGACCTCATCCTCGGATTTCTGCACCAGGCGACGAGAAAAATCCCCCAGGCTGATGCTGGCGGCCAAGGCCGCGGCCTCGCGGATCGGCCCGACGATTTTCGCAGCGGCAAACCACAGGGCGGCCAGGGCCAGCAGCGAAATGGCCAAGCCTACCGAGACTTGCCAGATGCTGTTGCTGATACTGCGCGCCTGCAACTCCTGCTCCAGGGCAATGGCCTGACTCATGACCACGGCCTTGGGCAGGCGAATCAGCACCGCCCAGGGCTTGCCTGTGCGACCGAGCGTAATGGGCATCAGCACTTCGATATGCTGGGTTTGTGGATTGAGCAGGCCGTTGCCACGACCGCTCTGGATGTCGCGCAGTACGTTTTCCCAGGACTCAGGTAACAACGCCTTGATGGGCTGGCCAATCAAGTCAGTACGCTGGCTGTCCGCGACCACCAGGCCCTGGTTGCTCAAGATCGAAACCGTGCCTTTGCCGCCGTAGAGCTCGGCGGACATCTGCTCGCTGAGTTTCTGGATAAAGGCGATGTCGAAGTCAGCCCCGACCACACCGTAGAACTTGCCATTGGCGACGATCGGAACCGACAACGTGGTCAGCCAAACGTTTTTACCCTGGACCACATAAGGAATGGGATCCAGCACGCTTTCCTTCAGAGTGTCGCGCGGGCCGCTGTACCAGCCACCTTTGGGCACACCGTTAGGGTGACGGTCCAGGGAGTCGTACTCGACCAACGGCTGCACCGCGACATGGCCACCGGCGCTGCGTGTCCAGTAAGGCGTGAAGCGCCCTGTCAGTGGATTATTGCCATCCTGGGCATTGCGCAACGCCAGATCCTGTCCATCCAGCGCATCCGGTTCCCAGCAGGAATAGGTGCCATTGAAATCAGGGTTGTCCTTGAGGACGCTGAGCAACACCGTATTGATCTGTTCTCGACCCAATGCCAAGGAGCTTTGCGTGGTCTTGCTGGCGGCAAAGGTATTGGCCATGGTGCGGGCCGCATCCAGGGCATTCTGCAACTTGGCTTGGATGGCATTGGCCCGGGACTCGGCCAGGTTCTGAATTTCCCGGATCGTTGACTTTTCAACCAGCGCCGAGACTTCGGTGGCCACATATTGCTCATTGGCCCGAGCGGTAAAGAGCCCGTAGATAATCAGGCTGACCGATGAAACAAACAGGCAAACGCCTGCCGTGACACAAATGCGTGCCTGCAATGACTTGAACTTCATATCATCCCCTGCCTGATTCTATTTATTGCCAACGTTAAAGACGAAGGCCTCTAACTTGTGCACGACGCGGCGAATAACAATCAATCACGGCTGTTTACGCGGCCCACGAGGCAATCGCCTTGAAAGGGCACGGCGATACAGCTGCTTTATAGGTATTTGAAACGTGGCAGGTGGGGGCACAAAACCGGTAGAGGTATTCAAGTCAGGAACCGAAGGCCTTATGTCCAGGACAGTAAGGGCGATAGGTGGAAAGAATGCGAAGCCTGCTTGTCCAGTCACCACAAGGTTACCCTTGAATAATGCCGCAGAATCCATTCAGACCAATAACCACGAGAGCAAATTAACACGACCAGGTTTTATACAAAATCAAACTTAGGCGTTATACAAAACAGTACTTTAGTCTTAATTCACCAAATGCCCGACGCCCAGGATGAAAGTGCCCGCGCGCGAGGTGTCACGCCGGGCTATTCGATCCTGAAAGAGGCCGTCGCGTTATCGGCTGTAGGAGGGCATCGCCAATGGCACCGGCTGCGGGTTGGCGATGACCCAACGCACAGCCAATTCACAGAGACGCTCGGTCTGCTCGGCGTTATCGTTGCCATTGCGCAGAAGGGCAGCCAGCGCCCGTGCTTCAGCGAGCTCGGCCACAGGCAAGGGCACGGCGCTGCCCACATGGTCAACCAGAGCCGCCAACATCGCTTTGAAATCCGCGTCCCAGTTGGCCGAGCCGTTGTGGTGAATCTCTCGGGAAATACGGCCACTGATGCGGATCACCTCACCCTGCGCCGTCGCTGCGGCGCCAGAGGATGGCACCAGCAGCTCCCACAGTTGCTGATGCTGGTCACGCCAGTCACTGGCCGCTACGACGATAGCGGCCTGACCGTCGTGAACCTTGCGAGGGGCAACGGGAGTGACGTTGAAAAGACGATAAAGACTGGCCAGGGCAGCGTCTGTTGTCTCGAGGTAGTCCGGGTTGAAGGAGGCCCGGTGAAACTCGAACTCACGACCGATGCGCTGCACTTCAGCGAGCATGCCGTCATCGGCTTGCAGCCCTGCCGCCAGCAGCGTCTGGGCGATTTTCGCGGTGGCCTCGATATCGGCATTGCGGGTCGTCGCCAGGGCAATGTGCAGCACACCCTGTCCCTGCCGACTCTTGGCATCGACATTGGCGCCACGGCGGATCAGGGCAGCAATGGCCTCGGCCTTGTGGCTGTTGGCCGCGGCATGCAGTGGCGTGTAGCCCTGGTAATCCTGCGCCTCGATATCGGCGCCCAAATCCAGCAGCAGATCGACACCACCGATCCAACTCGAACTGCGATGGTGCAGGGGCGTTCGTTGGTAAGTGTCACGGGCATTAATGTCGGCGCCCTGCTCCACCAGCCAACGGACCAGTTCGTCGGGACAGTTGTAGAACCCCAGCGCGGTGCTCTTGCTGTAACCCCCGATGGCTTCAAGCTCGCACGCATCGAACACGGCGACCAGTTCGGCAAACGAGGCCTGCTCCAGCAACTGACCGAAATCCTTCGGCAGTGTCTTGCGTTTACGCTTACCCATGGCGGCGGCCACCGTTCTGATCCAAAGATTTTTCAGCATAAAATCAGATACTCATCGGTCACGGCCATCTGAATGTAGATCAGACTTTTTTAGTTCTCGGCAGGAATATCGCCAACACCCCGAACAACGGCAGGAACGAACACAACCAGTACACGTACTCGATACCATGGATGTCCGCCAGGTGCCCCAGCAGCGCAGCGCCAATCCCGCCGAAACCGAACATCAGCCCGAAGAACACGCCGGCGATCATCCCGACATTGCCCGGCACCAGTTCCTGAGCGTACACGACGATGGCCGAGAACGCCGAGGCGAGGATGAAGCCGATGACCACGCTGAGGATGCTGGTCCACAGCAGGTCGACGTGAGGCAGGATCAGGGTGAACGGTGCCACGCCGAGGATCGAGAACCAGATCACCGCCTTGCGCCCGATCCTGTCGCCAATCGGTCCGCCAAAAAAGGTCCCCGCCGCCACCGCGCCGAGGAACAGGAACAGGTGCAACTGCGAAGAAGCCACCGACAGGTCGAACTTCTCGATCAGATAGAACGTGAAGTAACTGGTAAAACTGGCCATGTAGAAGTACTTGGAAAACACCAGCAGCCCCAGCACCACCAGCGCACTCAAGACCCGGCCCTTGGACAGACCATGGGTGGCCGCCTGGCCTTGCTTGAGCTTGAACAGGTTCAAGTGGTTGGCGTACCAGCGGCTGATGCGGTACAGCACGAACAACGCAAACAGTGCGAACAGCCCGAACCAGGCCACATTGCCTTGCCCGTAGGGAATGATGATCGCCGCGGCCAGCAGCGGGCCGAAGGCAGAGCCGGCGTTACCGCCCACCTGGAACGTCGATTGCGCCAGCCCGTAGCGGCCACCCGAGGCCAGTCGTGCCACCCGCGATGCTTCCGGGTGGAAGGTCGACGAGCCGATGCCGATCAACGCCGCCGCCAACAGGATCAAGGCAAAACTACCGACCATGGACATCATCACAATGCCGATCAGCGTGCACACCGTCCCCGCCGGCAGTAGCCAGGGCTTGGGATGTCGATCCGTGTGATAGCCGACCCAGGGCTGCAACAAAGATGCGGTTAACTGGAACGTCAGGGTGATCAGGCCAACCTGGGTGAAGGTCAGGCCATAGCTGTCCTTGAGCATCGGGTAGATCGAGGGCAGCACCGCCTGGATCAAGTCGTTGATCAAGTGCGCCAGCGCCACGGCGCCGATGATGCGCATGACCAACGGGCTGCTTTGCGCTGAGGCGGCAACGGATGGGGTGGCGGCCTGGGTATTGCTGATAGCCATAGGAGTTTCCATACGACAGAGGGTGCACACGGGCAGGTGCGTCAATGTGCCATTTTTCGGTGCAACAAGGCTATCCCCTTAGCTTGCTATCGACCTTGAAAAATTGTCGAATTCCAAGGTGATAGCCCAACGCCATGGTCTGAATCTTGCCTTGTTAATGGCCTACAACGCGGCTCCTTACAAAGGAGACCGAGAATGGGAAGTTTCGCTACAGAGCTGGCCTACCGAGCCGATTTGGACAAACTTTCGAAGCCTTTTAAAAGGGCACCCGTTTTGGCACTTGTGTAGAAACGCACAAAAACAGTGCAAGGGTGTTCAGGGGAGTATGGGCATGCAGGCTTTTTTATCACCGGGAATCAGGTTGTTGGGGCATTTCGGCTTCGCCCGTAAATTCCAATTGCTGTTCCTGCTTTTTATCCTGCCGCTCATGGGCAGCCTGTGGCTCATCGGCCAGGACTATCGCGACAAGCTCAGCCTGATTTCCGGGGAACGCGCCGGGGTTCGTCAATTGCTGGCACTGGATAACCTCGACAACCTGCTCACCGCCCAGCGCAACCGCGCCGCCCGCTGGCGTGCCACCGAGACCAATCGGCAGCCGACACCCGCGACGCTGGCCGCCATGGCGGCGTACGATGCCGTGCAACCGGCCCTCAACCAGGCCGCCAGTGACTTGGCCAATACCCTGCAAACCGAAGGGGCCGAAGCCGATACCCTCGCCCGCTATCAAACCCTGCAAACCAGCCTCAACGGCCTGGATTCGAAAAGCCTGGGCAGCGTGGGTTGGTGGCCGGATGGCTATGACCGCTTCACCACAGCCCTCAGCGCCCTGCAAGCGTTGCGCGAGCAGATGGTCATGGACAACCGCCTGACCCTCGCCTCCTGGCTGGAAACTTACCTGCTGACCCAGATTTCCACCCAACAGACGCCGGACCTGATCGAACGGGTCGGCCGCCTGGCCAGCGTTGGCCAGGCCTCCGTGGTGTCAGGCCAGTTCACACTGCAGAGTCGCCTGCAGTTGCGGGACCTGCGCAGCCGTATCGGTGACGCCCGGGATCAACTGGTCAAGACCGGAGCACTGCTGGAAACCCGCCTGCCCAGCGAATTGCAAACTTGGGCCGGACAATTCCAAGGCAGCCTCAAGCACTTGGACGCCGGCCTGAAAGTGCTGGATGACGGCGTGTTCGGCGGCTCCATCAACCTGAAGCCGGAAGACTTCGAAAAACACATGGACGCCCTCCTCACTGACCTGGCGACCCTGCGACAACAATCACTGGTGGCACTGGATACGCGACTGGAGCACTACCACGGTTCGGCGATTCGCCAGTTCACCCTGGTAGCGACGGTGCTGGGCTGCCTGCTGCTGGCGGCGCTGTATCTTTTTGTGTGCCTGCAAGCGTCGATCCGGCGCAGCGCCAGCGGCATCACCGTGCTGGCCGAGGCCCTGCGCGACGGCAATCTCAGCCTGCAAGTGCCGGTACAAGGGCGCGATGAACTGGCGGCCATCAGCACTGCTCTCAATGTCGCCGTGGTGCAACTGCGCAACAGCCTGCTGGGGGTGGATCACGAAACATTGCAGTTGAGCAATGCCGTGCGCACCCTCAATACACACTCCAGCGGCGCCCTGGGCGAAGTCGAGGCCCAGCAAATGCAGATCAGCCAGATCGCCGCCGCCGCGACACAACTGGCCGCCACCTCCCAGGGTGTGGCGAAGAGTTGTGAACAAGCCGCCGGCAGCGCCCAGCAGACCCGCCGCATCGCCACCGACAGCAGCCGCGACAGCCAGCGCACCACGGCGAGCATCCAGCAGCTCAACCAGCGGCTCAACGAAACCGCCGCCGCACTGGGCCGGGTCAGCGAACAGGGGCAGCAGATCCAACTGGTGGTCGATACCATTCGTGGCGTCGCCGAGCAGACCAATCTCCTGGCCCTCAATGCCGCCATCGAAGCGGCTCGCGCCGGGGAACAGGGCCGTGGTTTCGCCGTGGTGGCCGATGAAGTGCGCAGCCTGTCACAACGCACCCAGTCCTCCACGCAACAGATTGCCGGCACCGTCGACAGCCTGCGCGCCACGGTCAACGAGGCCGTCAGCCTGATGGAAGCCGCTTGTGACCAGGCCCAGACCGACGCCCAAGCCGTCACCGGCCTGGGCGAACGGCTGGGAGAAATCGCCAGCGCCGTGCAAAGCGTCACCGACACCCTGGCGCAAATCGCCACCGCCGTGGATGAACAAGCCAGCACCGCCGACGAAGTCAGTGGCAATATCCAGCAGGTCGACCAGGCGGCCATGCGCCTGCTCGAAGGCGCACGGGCCGTGAACGTGGCCGCGGATACCCTGAGCCAGGGAAGCAAGGCCTTGAGTGCCAACACAGGGAGATTTCAGCTCGGCTGACAGGGATTTGCAGCGAGGATTGTTAAGCGGTTGAAAGCGCAGAGAAATATTTCAGATTTACGCTTGACACATCTTCGTTACCGGCGAATAATGCGCGCCACTTGGCTACATAGCTCAGTTGGTTAGAGCATAGCATTCATAATGCTGGGGTCCGGGGTTCAAGTCCCTGTGTAGCCACCAAGTACTAAAAACGGCCTATCGAAAGATAGGCCGTTTTTTTATGCCTCGCGAAAAGCACTGTAGCTGGGCTGCGCAGCAGCCCCTTTTTTGTGAGCGCTTCGCACTCAAGCGGGAGCAAGCTCCCTCGCCACAGTGAAGGCAGTTGGCAAGCCGGCAATCAAGGTGACCCATCTCATGTTGATTTGCGCCCCACGCCTCGCGTCGCTACAGTCGGTTCTATCTCCCAGGCCCACGGATGGAGCGACACGTGCCTACAGATCTGAAACCGAACCTTCGTCACCTGTCAGCCGTTTCGTTGCTGGCTGTCGCCCTGGCACTCGTCGCCTGCAAGGCCCCACCCTCCTCCACCGCCACGCCTGCATTGCCTGCCCCACCGGAGATCGTCTCCGGCTACCGCACCGATCTACAGACCCGCTACGCCGACAAGCACATGGCGGCCGCAGCCAATCCGTTGGCGGCCGAGGCCGGGCGGGAGATGTTGCGACGTGGTGGCTCGGCCATCGACGCGGCCATTGCGATGCAAGCGGTGCTGACCCTCGTGGAACCGCAATCTTCAGGCATCGGCGGCGGTGCGTTCATTGTGCTGTGGGATGGCAAGGCCGTGCGCACCTATGACGGTCGCGAAACGGCACCGGCCGGCGCCACTGAAAGACTTTTCCTGCAACCCGACGGCCAACCCATGCCGTTTACCGCCGCGCAGATCGGCGGTCGCTCGGTGGGTACACCAGGGGTATTGCGCGGACTGGAACTGGCCCATCGCAAACATGGCCGTCTCGAATGGGCGACGCTGTTCGAGCCGGCCATCGCGTTGGCGGAACAGGGCTTCGCGATCTCGCCAAGGTTGCACGCCTTGATCGCGTCCGACCCGTCGTTGCCGGGCTCGCCAGACATGGCCGCGTATTTTCTCAATGCCGATGGCAGCCCGAAAGCAGTCGGCACCGTGCTGAAAAACCCGGCATTGGCCGGCGTACTCAAGCGCATCGCCAACGAAGGTCCCGATGTTTTGTACACAGGGCCGGTTGCCGAGGAAATCGTCGCCAAGGTGCAGGGCCACGCCAACCCCGGCAGTCTTTCGCTGAACGACCTTAAGGGCTATACCGCACGGGAGCGGCCCGCGTTGTGCACCGACTACAAGCGCTGGCAAATCTGCGGCATGCCACCACCGTCTTCGGGTGGGGTTGCCGTGGCGCAGATCCTCGGGACATTGCAGGCCTTGGAACAGCGCGACAGCAACGCCGCCCTCGCCCCCTTGAAACCTCTCAAGACCGATAAGCCCGCTGGCATTGAACCTACCCCCGAAGCGGTGCACTTGATCGCCGAAGCCGAGCGCCTGGCCTACGCCGACCGCGCCCAATACATCGCCGATCCGAATTTTGTAGCCGTGCCGCTCAAAGGCCTGGTCGATCAAGGTTACCTTGCCAGCCGCGCCAGCCTGATCGGCCCTCGTAGCATGGGTGTCGCCAAGCCCGGCACACCACCGGGCATCCAGGTGGCCTACGCCCCGGACCGCTCCCCCCTGCGTATTTCCACCTCGCAAGTGGTGGCGGTGGATGACCAGGGTGGCGCGGTGTCCATGACCACGACGGTGGAATCGGCGTTCGGCTCCCATTTGATGGTTCAAGGCTTCATGCTCAACAACCAGATGACCGACTTCTCGTTCATCCCCGAAGAGAATGGGCAAAAAGTCGCCAACCGCGTCGAACCGGGCAAACGCCCTCGCTCGTCCATGGCACCGACGCTGATCTTCGATCAGCAGGGTAGATTGGTGGCCGCTGTCGGCTCCCCCGGCGGCTCGCAGATCATCGAATACGTCGCCAAGTCAGTGATCGGCCTGCTGGACTGGAACCTGGACCCGCAAACCGCCATCAACCTCCCCAACTTCGGCAGCCGCAACGGCCCCACCGAACTGGAGAAAGGACAGTTCAGCCCGACGCTGATCCAGGCGCTGAAAGACAAGGGCCACGTGGTGAGTGAGATCGACATGAACAGCGGCACCCAAGCCATTGTCCGGATGCGTGATGCGCAAGGGAAAACCTCACTGGCCGGCGGTGCGGATCCACGGCGCGAGGGTCAAGCACTGGGCGACTGATCGAGCTCGCTCTGCGGTTGATAGACCAGCAGATCCGCGGGCTGACATTGCAGATAGCTGCAAATGGCTTCGAGGGTCGCCAGGCGTATACCCTTGACCTTTCCTTGTTTCAACAAGGAAAGGTTGGCTTCAGTAATGCCGATTGCAGCGGCAAGGTCTTTGGATTTGACCTTGCGTATGGCCAGCATCACATCGAGTTGAATAACGATGGGCATGAGAATCTCAAACGAATGTTCTGTTTTCTGAATCGACTTCACTGGCTTGGGACAGTATCCGGGCAATGATCGCAATACAGGCGGCAAGAAATAAAGCAACGAAAGACGGCGCGGTAATACTGAAGGTCAGCAATCGCTGGCCGACCGGCGCATAGATCGTCACCAGCAGGCTGAGAAACGGCTCGCAGATGAAGTCCAGCAGCACCCACAACGCCACCGCGCGCCCCGCATTTCCCAGGTGAACCGCTGCGGCGGTGGAAAAGTATTGCCCTTGGGCGTAGTGCTTGAAGAGCCTGCGCAAGTTGGTGAGCCCGACCGCCAAGGCCAGCAAGGGAATGCTCGTCAACAGTATCCCACCCAGGCACTGCCACCCCGTCAATCCCATCGCCTCTTCAGGCAGACTCGACAATTGCCGCTCGGTGAGGGCAAACCCCAGGCCGTATCGGGAGGCCGCTTCAGGATACAGCCAGGCCACAGCGTTGACGACCATCATCGCGACCATGAAAACCAGGGTGATGGCTGCCATCCGTTGGCTGTACAAGGCAAGACGATTCGAGTGCATGTGAGGCTCCAATAGAATAAGGGAGCCCAGAACATAGCCATTAAATTATCGCAAAACAATAATTAATATGTAAAAAACAATAATTACGCTCTAGGTGGAGAGCTGATTGGCAAACTGGCTCACGGCATCGACCACCTTCTTCGCCCCGTCCTGGATCTCGACGATCACCGTCCCCGCCTCGGCGGCCAGGGCCAGGCCGTGCTCGGCCTGGTGCTGGCCGTCGGTCATCAGCGCCACGGCGTTGCGGGCCATGTCCTGGTTCTGGCGGACCACGCCGACGATTTCATCGGTCGCCTGGCTGGTACGCGATGCCAATTGACGCACCTCGTCGGCCACCACCGCAAAGCCCCGGCCCTGCTCACCGGCCCGGGCTGCCTCGATCGCGGCGTTGAGCGCCAGCAGGTTGGTCTGTTCGGCGATGCCGCTGATGGTCTTGACGATGGTACCGATCACCAGGGATTGCTCGTTCAACGCCTCGATGCCTTCGCCGGCGGTTTGCATGTGCCGGGCCAGGTCGCGCATCACGTCCACGGCCTGGGTCACCACCGTCGTGCCGCGCTGGGCGCTGTTGTCGGTCTGCAACGAGGTGCTGTAGGCGATGTTGGCCGCCTCGGCGACGGCTTTTTCCTGGTTGACCTGGTCCGTGATGTCGGTGGCAAACTTGACCACTTTGTACAGTCGCTCGTTGGCGTCGAGCACCGGGTTGTAGGAGGCTTCCAGCCAGACCTCACGACCATTGCTGTCGAGACGCTTGAAACGGCCAGCGACGAATTCACCGCTGGTCAGCCGCTTCCAGAACTGCTGGTAGGCCGCGCTGTTGTATTCCTCAGGCTCACAAAACGTACGGTGGTGCTTGCCCTTGACCTGCGCAAGGCTGTACCCCATGGCATTGAGGAAGCGATCATTGGCCGTCAGTACGTGACCGCCCAGATCGAACTCGATCACCGCCGTTGAATGCACCAGCGCGCCGATGAGGTTTTCATGTTCCCGGGAAGCCTCGATGGTGCGGGTCAGGTCATTGGCATACATCGAAAAAAAGCGGATCCGCCCGTCAGCATTTCGTACGGGCTGGAGGATCGAACGCAGCCAGGCCTCCTGGCCATTGCCCCGCAGCAGGCGCACGGCGCCGGAGAAGTGCCCGCCACGGGTCAGCGCCGACGTGAAGCGAACCTGGAATTCATTGGATTTCAAATAGGCGGGGACCAGCTCCTCCACAGGCCGGCCGATCAGGTCCTGGCTCTTGTAGCGCATCTCGTCGAGAAAATTCTGATTGACCGATTGAATCCGCCCCTCGGCATCCAGGGTGAGCCCCAGCATTTCACGGTCCAGGCTTTCCTTGACTTGCACAAGGCTGGACAATTCTTGGCGAAGAGCCAGCAGCTCCTGCTTCAGGCGGTGGTTGAACATGGGGCAGCTCCGACAACAGGAGAATAAGTGGCTTGTTCCCTTGCCATCGGCGCAGCGTTTTTTTTCTGAAGAGCGTCACGCGCCCGCATCGAAAATATTCCTGGGCGTCCTCGAACCCGACAAGCCTCCCATGGTCACTGGATTGTTCTACTGTTGCGCCTGACCTTTGAAGCCCTGCCGCCATGAATACCCATAACCATAAAAACGAGGTAATTGCCGTGACCACTGACATCGAAGACAGCCGTTCCGCCCGCTTCGCTTTGCGCTGTTCCAGTTTTGCCGAACGCTGGTTCCCAGACTCCTGGGTCTTCGCCGCGCTGGCGGTGCTGGTGGTCGCCGTGGCGACGCAATTCATCGGCGCCACACCCACCGCAGCGGCCATGGCGTTCGGCGACGGTTTCTGGAGCCTGATCCCGTTCACCATGCAAATGGCCTTCGTGGTGATTGGCGGTTACGTGGTTGCCAGCTCGCCGCCCGCCGTCAAGTTGATCGATCGCCTGGCGCGTATTCCGACCAACGGCCGCTCCGCCGTGGCGTGGGTGGCGCTGATTTCCATGGTGGCGTCGTTGCTCAACTGGGGTCTGTCGTTGGTATTTGGCGGTTTGCTGGTGCGCGCCCTCGCCCGCCGCACCGACCTGAAGATGGATTACCGCGCCGCCGGTGCCGCCGCGTACCTGGGCCTGGGCGCGGTGTGGGCGCTGGGGTTGTCTTCGTCGGCGGCGCAATTGCAGGCCAACCCGGCCAGCCTGCCGCCTTCGATCCTGTCGATTACCGGCGTCATTCCGTTCACCCAGACGATTTTCCTCTGGCAGTCTGGCGTGATGCTGCTGGCGCTGATCGTGATCTCGTTGATTGTCGCCTACGCCACCGCTCCCGGCCCCAACAGCGCCCGTGACGCCGCCGCTTGCGGGATCGATCCGAGTTTCAGCATGCCGGCGTTGCAGCCCCGCACCCGCCCTGGGGAGTGGCTGGAGCACAGTCCGCTGCTGACCATTGCGCTGGTGCTGCTGGCCGCCGGCTGGTTGTTCCATGAGTTTTCGACCAAACCTGCGATCAGCGCCATTTCCGGGCTCAACACCTATAACTTCCTGTTCATCATGCTGGGCGCCTTGCTGCACTGGCGGCCGCGCAGCTTTCTCGACGCCGTGGCCCGCGCGGTGCCGACCACCACGGGCGTGTTGATCCAGTTCCCGTTGTACGGCTCGATCGCCGCGCTGCTGACCACGGTCAAGGGCAGCGATGCCCAGACCCTGGCCCACCATATCTCGACCTTTTTCGTCCAGATCGCCTCCCATGACACCTACGCCTTGCTGATGGGCGTCTATTCGGCGGTGCTGGGCTTTTTCATTCCTTCCGGCGGCGGCAAGTGGATCATCGAAGCGCCCTACGTCATGCAGGTGGCCAACGACCTGAACTATCACCTGGGC
Organism: Pseudomonas sp. FSO-7; assembly: GCF_059579345.1. Taxonomy (NCBI): domain Bacteria; kingdom Pseudomonadati; phylum Pseudomonadota; class Gammaproteobacteria; order Pseudomonadales; family Pseudomonadaceae; genus Pseudomonas; species Pseudomonas sp. FSO-7. The sequence continues at coordinate 5,571,759 of NZ_CM184193.1, forward strand.
TGGGCCGTGCAGATCTACAACGCCGCCGAAGCGCTGCCGAACCTCATCAATCCGTTCTACATGCTGCCGTTGTTGGGGGTGTTGGGGTTGAAGGCCAGGGATTTGATCGGTTTTTCCTTCGTGCAGTTGCTGGTGCATACGCCGTTGGTGCTGGCGCTGCTGTGGGCGCTGGGGACGACATTGAGTTATTTGCCACCGGTGATGCCATAAAGCCATAAAAAGGGCCGATATTTCCATCGGCCCACTTTTTCTTCGGCTCGGTCTGTTTCAGTATGGATACGCCCTGCTTTTGAGGGTCCCTCACGCTGAAAAGGATCTGAGCATGTTCAAACTCGCCGTACTTCCTCTTGCCGCCCTTACCCTGAGCGCCACCGTCCACGCCGCCGACGTGACCAAGATCGATGTGCAGCTGGGCAGCACCGAGCGCGTCACGCGCCTCTTCGCCTACCCCAACAACTGCAACGTCATCTGTTTTCGCGACTGGACCCTGGAACAGACCGTCGAGCATTACCTGACCCAAAGTGTGCAGCGCGACGGCTACGCCAAGGCCAAGGTCCAGGTCACAATCGACAACGATAAGGTCTATGCCAACATCGATGGGGTGCCGAAGAGCTACGGCCAACCGCTGAAAGCGCTGCTCGACGCAGGGGACCTTGCGTACAACGGTGCCTCGAAACTCAACAGCGACAAGAAATGGTCCTACAACTGGTACCTGTTCCTGCCGCTGGGCATGGCCCTGGAAAACCGCAAGAGTGTCGAGTTGCTGCACTTCCCGCCAGATTATTCCCTGACCCAGGCCCAGGATTACCTGGAGTCGGCGACCACTGATCGCTGGGCCACGCTGCTGACCGCCAACGGCATTGCCGCTGAACAAACCCCGGCCTACCAGACCATCATCGACATCGCGCCCATCGCGGCACCGTCCAATGCTGGCAGCACGTTAGAGGGGCTCTACAGCTACTTCAACGATTACCAGACCACCATGGTCACGCAGGTCACCCAGACCGCCAGCGGCGCCGCATTGCCGATGGTGGCCTTCGGAGCGCCCGTCCGGGACTGGATCAAGACTCAGTACGGCCCGACCGTGAACGTACTCGGTCTGGCGACCATCACGACCGGCAGCGGGGTGAAGGTTCCGGTGCTGGGCTCCAACCATCCGAGCTACATCTGGTACGCCGCCGACAAGGACAGCTACGACGGTGACGAGGCCAAGGCTGATGCCGCCGGCTTAAAGGTCATGGGCCAGGACCTGAGTGCTTCATGCTGGCAGGCCGGCATGGGCAGCAAGCCGGGCACCGACCCGAGCGCCCTGCTGAACCAGTGCACGCAAACCTGGCAGGTCACGCAAAAGGAAAAGACCTGCGAGCTGTTCTACACGTCGATTCGCAACCTGACGCCGGCTGATGCAGCGAAAAAATGCGAAACGCCGGCGATCAAGTCGCAACTTCCGCAACTGAAGGTGCCTATGCCGCTGCCTGCCGAGGCGGTGTAAACCTTGAGGCGCCTTCCCGCGTAAGCTTGCGCTGACACGGGAAAGCGCCTTTGGCTCCTGTCAGACTCGACAGTAGATGCGGCCCTTGACTTGGGCGAAGCTATCAAAAGCTTTTTCAACGACCGCTGGCAGGACCGCCAGCGCCAGCAAGTCGAGTGTCCATCACCGACAAGGACTGTCATGAGCCTGTTCATCCGCGATAGCGCCTGTTCACAACGCCGGGATTGCATTTATCCGGAAAAACAACTCAGCACACGCCTGGGCTATCCCTCTGTGCGCGATTTTGAAGTGCACCAGACGACCGACGGGCGCGGCAACGGCATCATTGCCCGCAAGCCATTCGCGCCCATGACGCGGATGTGCAGGGTGTCGGGGTTGCTGGTAAGCCGACGGCGCCTGCACACATTGCAGATCCTGCCGGACGTGCACATGTATGACCCATGCTTCGCCGGATTGCTGCTGCACTCCTGCAACCCGAATGTATTCCTCGACATGAGCGAACTGTGGCTGTGGTCACTGGCCCAGATCGATGAAGGCGATAGCCTGACGATGGACTACGCCAGTACCGAACAGAAACTCTACCGCCAGTTCGCCTGCCGGTGCGGTTCGTACAACTGTCATGGCTGGATTACCGGCTATGACGAACCGCCCAATGAGCAGGGAATGACATTTCTACGGCACTGGCGTCGTCGGTGTCACCGCGACTGACGAGCCGGCATCAGGGCGCGCCGACCGGACGCAGCCGATACTGCGGCGGCAATTGCTCGAAACCGCTGATCGTGGTGTCCAGGCTCTTCCAGCGTCCATCCTTGATGCCGTAGATGCAGCCATGAATCGACAGTTTCTGCCCACGGTGCCAGGCGTTCTGCACGATGCTGGTATGGCCGACGTTGGCCACCTGCTGGATCACATTGAGTTCGCACAGGCGGTCGACCCGTTCTTCTTCGGTCGGCAACTGGCCCAACGCTTCGCGATGCTCGTAGTACAGGTCGCGAATCGAGCGCAGCCAGCCGTCGATCAGGCCCAGTTGGCGGTCCTGCATCGAGGCCCGCACACCGCCACAGCCGTAATGGCCGGTGACCAGGATGTGTTTGACCTTCAGCACATCCACCGCGTACTGGATGACCGATAGGCAGTTGAGGTCGGTGTGCAGCACCACGTTGGCCACGTTGCGGTGCACGAACAGATCACCCGGCAGCATGCCGACGATCTCGTTGGCCGGCACCCGCGCATCGGAACAGCCGATCCACAGATACTCCGGGGTTTGCTGACGAGCCAGCTTGGCGAAAAAGTCAGGATCCTCCTGCTTGATCGCATCGGCCCAGCGCGCGTTGTTATCAATCAGATCTTGTAATTCGTTCATGCTGTCTAGCCTCGATAGAGAGTGCGCAACTGTGACAGACGACCGCCGGTCGAGGTCACGTCGGCGATGCATTGGAATTCCTGGCTGCGCTTCCGGTCGACACCAGTAAGGCCCACAGTACGAGGAATTGCCATGAATGATTCACGACGCCCCTTCGATGCGACGCAACCGGAACCCATCGACGACAATGAAGACCGCATGGGCTCGATGCATGAGTTGGAGTTCGACGACGAGCAGCCCAGCGCGAAAATCGGCGACGAATTGCCGGAAAACGAACGCGAACAGCTGATGCCGCGTGAACGCGTCCGTGAAGCGGGCATGACGGGCGCCTCGACGGATGATCACGAACCGACCGACGACGACCTGAGCCCGGAAACACTGATTCGCGAAGACGGTGCCCGGGATGCCCGCGAGGCCGGGGACGACGAGCAGGCGGACTGGGACCTGAGCGTGGTGGATGAAAATGACATTGGTGGGGGCGATGGGCTGGATGAAGCGGAAATGGCCGATATCGATCCGCTGGATGGCAAGCGGTAAGTGTCGATAGAGCTGCTCGCGATGCGGTGGATCAGTTTGCACTGGGGTTGAATGTGCCGCCGTCATCGCGAGCAAGCTCGCTCCCACAGGGTTTTGTGTTCGAGCGCAAATTTGATGCACACCGCCAAGCTCCCTGTGGGAGCGAGCTTGCTCGCGATGACGGCGTTGCGGTTAACCTCGATGTGGCAAGTTCAGTCCACCAAGGTACACGCCATGACCACCGCATCTTCGCGTCCACCCACCGCCGGGTAGTAATCCCGGCGCCGGCCAATCTCGTTGAAGCCATAGCGCTCATACAGCCGGAACGCCGTGCGGTTGCTGTCGCGCACTTCCAGGAAACACTCCCGGGCCTCGGCCTTGTAAGCAATCGACATCAAGTGCTCCAGCAGGCGCAAGCCCAGGCCACGGCCCTGATTTTCCGGCTTGACGGTAATGTTGAGCAGGTGCGCCTCGTCCAGGATGATCTGCACCACGCCATGGCCCACCTGCTGCTGGCCTTCGAACATCAGCCAGATCTGGTATTTGCCCAGCCCGTCGAGAAAAATCCCGCGGGTCCAGGGGTGGCTGTAGGCCGCGTATTCGATTTTCAGTACAGCGTCGAGGTCCGCCTCGGTCATCGGGCGGAACGATACAGCGTCACTCATTCGATTCTTTCCAGCGCGCCATCAGCCGGCGCATGGCTTGCCAGACATCAGCCTTGCGCTGTGGCGTTTCCATTAACAGTTCCAGCCCGGGCAGCGCCCAGGCCGAGCCCAGGCCTTCGACCTGCAGTTCGCGATTGAACGCTTCGGCATCCGCCTCGCCGGCAAACTTCACCGCCGGCATTCCGATCAGCCACAGGCACACGCAGGGCTCGTCTTCGAGCCGCGCCGAAACGAAGCCCTGGACGAAATCCCGCGCCGCTTCCGGCCCCTGGTCCATGGTGCCGCGTGACAACAGCGGCCAACGTACCGGTTCGCCGATGATTTGCGGGCTGTCCGGCAGACCGGCGGCGCGCAGCATGTCCTTGAGCAGCAAGTAGGCTGGATCGCGGCTTTGGAACGGCTCGCCCGTGGGCAACTCCACCAACAGCAGGCAACGCCCGGCCCGCAGCAGTTGCAGGGCGAAACGCGGCGGGGCGACGTAGGGGGCCTTGGGCGGCGCCTCCACCACCTCTTCCACCGGCTTGGCATTGGTGCGGGTCGAGGCCAGGCTCGGCCGCGGCACTTCGATTTTTGGCCGCTCGGCGGCTGGCGCTGGCGGCTCGGCGACGGTCTTGGCCACAGGCGCCGTCACGGCCGGCGCGATGGATTCGGGCTCGGGCATTTCCAGCAGCTCGGGCCGCGACGGGGCGGCGAACGGCAATTCGGTACGCGGCAGCCAGTTGACCACCTGCATGGCGGTCAAATAGGCGCGGCGACGGGACTCGATAAGCAAGGGTCGGCCACTTGTGGATAACTGAAAGTGGGAGCGATTCTACCGCCCTTCGACGCGGATCGCTTCCCTGTCGGAGCAATAGTTGATCGATAGAGCATGACAGTCCGTCCAAGGGGTGAATCGCAGCTGGCTCGATGCAGTACAATCGCCGCTTTTAATTGCCAACCCGACGGCCATTGCGATGATCGAACCCAAGCGCGTCTTGCGCGCCCTCGCTGAACACTGGGCATTGCTGGAACCTTTGTGCGAGCACTTCGACCAGGGCACCCTGAGCCTCAACGAACTGCGTTCACAACTGGCCGCCCAACAACTGGACAGCACGCCCCAGGACATCACCAACCTGCTGGACGTGTGGATCCGCCTGGATATCCTCGTACCGGTGGCGAAAAGCCCGAACCGTTTCGAGCTCAACGCCCAGATCCATGATTTCCTCGCCTACCTGCGCCGCGAACACCGCCTGGGCCTGTGCCTGGAAATCGAAGCCTACCTGCGCCACCTCGAGCGCCTGGCCGGTTACATCCAGGACGCCTTCGACGTGCGTGACGGCAACGACCTGGCCCGCCAGCTGCGCCTGCTGGACATGCGCGTGCGCGACGTGCTCAAGAAACTCGCCAACGACGAACAGGCCCTTGTCGCCGTGGCCGAACGGGCCAAGACCAGCGACCGGCAGATCCCGCTGCGTCAACGCTACGCCGAAGTGCTGGCGACCTGGGACGAATACGTCGAACCGATGATCCAGTTGGTGAACGCCGACGGCGCCTTCGAGCAAGGCGTGCGCAAGGTCGAGAACGTGCTGTTGCGCATGCTCACCGAACAGCAGCGCCTCGGGCACCTGGTGGACGACGACATGCTGCTGCGCACCCACGCGCGCATCCTCGAGATGCAGACCAGCGCCCAGTTGACCCTGCGCCATGCCCGCGAACTGCTGCTGCCATTGCGCGAAGAAGCCCGCCGCCACAACGCCGTGACCCGTGGCGCCGCCCTGGCCCTGGCCGCCATTCGGCGCAAAGGCATCGACGCCGTGCCACAGGCCGCCATGCCACTGTTCACCCGGCCGCAGAGCACCTTCCTGGGCAGCGCCAGTCAGGTCGAGGCCTATGTCTACGCCCTGGCCCGTTTCGAGCCGAAACCGGCGCGCTTCCCCAAGTCCCACAAGACCCACAAGGGTGGCGAAGCGCCGCGTGCGCCACGCACCGTGCGCGAGATGGTCGAGCGTTGCGAAGACGCCCTGCCGATGCCGGACCTGATGACCTGGCTGCTGGAGCAGGAACCGGACGGCGCCACCGACGAATTGCTGTACTGGTTCTCGCGCCTGTCGCGGGAAAAACGCTTCAAGCGCGAGCGCCTGGAGCGCCGCGATTATCACACTCACGAGCATCAGGTCAGCCTGCGCTCCTTCGCCCTGCTCTCGGCCGGCGACACCGCCGCCGAGGATTCTGCGAGCATCCCCCATGCATCTTGATCTATCCGAACTGTCCCAGCTGGCGCCGATCTTCCGCGAGCTGTTCAAGGGCTATCACGTCAGCCGCCGCGACCCGGAGCTGTACGCGCAACTGTCGAACTTCCAGGACCAGTACCGCACGCTGTTCAAGGCCCTGGGCTTCGAGCTGGTGTGCGACACCCGTGGCTTCTATTACTTCGTGCCGGACCTGGCCGCCGCGGCGGTGAACAAGACCGCCCAGCGCCTGGCCCTGTTCACCTTCATCCTGGTGGAGCACCTGGCCGACCAGGGCCGCGACCCGATCGCCGTGCTCGACGGCGGCAGCCTGGGCCGCGATGAGCTGCCTTCGTTGCTGGAGAAATATCGCGACCTGTTCATCCAGGCCGAAGTGCAGACCCAGGAAGAGCTGGAAGAAAAAATCATGCGCCGCATGACCCAACTGGGTTTTGCCAGCGAAGAAAACGGTGTGTACCGCTTCCTGCCGCCGATGCACCGCTTCCTCGACGTCTGCCTGTCGGTCCAGCAGGACCGTGACCTGGCCGCCAGCCTGCACAGCGTGCTGCCGTTGCCGGCACCGGTATTGATCGACGAAGACAGCGACGAGAAGCTGCTGCAGACCGACGATCCGCTGGACCTCAGCGAATTCGAAGGTGAAAGCGAAGAAGACGCACTGGCCCGCGCCATTGCCGAAGAACAGGAGACCGACGCATGAGCAAGGAACGCTACGGCATCCGCCGCTTTGCCCTTTTGAACACCGCCGGCTACAGCCTCGGCTTGTTCCCGCTGGAAGAACCGCTGTCGGTGTACGGCGCGAACAACCTGGGTAAATCCGCCTCGATCAACGCCTTGCAGTTCCCGATCCTGGCGCGCATGTCGGACATGAGCTTCGGCAAGTACAGCCTGGAGCAATCCCGGCGTTTCTACTTTGCCTCGGACACCAGCTACATCCTGGTGGAAGTCGCCCTCCCCCACGGCCCGCACGTGATTGGCGTGGTCGGTCGCGGCCCGGGCGGCGGTTTCGGTCACCAGTTCTTTGCCTACGCCGGCAAACTGGACCTGGCCCATTATCAGAAAAATGACACCTGCCTGCGGCAGAAAGAGCTGTTCACCAACCTGGAACGCGAAGGCCTGAAAGCCTACGAACTCAAGCCTGATGAACTGCGACGCCTGCTGGTGGGTGGTCACACCTCGATCCCGCTGGACCTGACGCTGATCCCGCTGCGTTCCACCAGCGAGCAAAGCCTCAAGACCTTCCGCGCGCTATTCATCAACCTGCTGCACATGCGTGAAATCACTGCGGCCAAGCTCAAGCAACTGTTCCTCGATGCGTTCGAGCACAGCCTGCGCTCCGGCAGCGTGGACTACATCGCCGCGTGCGAAGAAGCCTTCCGCGACGTACGCCGCATGGAGCAGGACTACAACTCCCTCGTCGCCGCCGGCCCGCTGGTGGAAGCCCTGGCCAATGGCGTGAAGCAGCGCGATATCCTGCGCGGCAAATTGCATCGCCTCTCGCCATTGCTCGATTCGTTGCTGGGCACCTGGTCGGACTACGCCAGTGCGCGCAAGGAAGAGCTGACCATTCAGGCCGAACACTACCGCAACGAACAGGATTCGCTGCAGAACGACCAGCGTGGTGGCACCCAGGAGCTGATGCGCCTGGAGCGGGAAATCAGTGGCATCCAACGTTGGCTCGGCGAGCTGTCGGTGCTCAAGCATCGCTTTGCCCTGGTGGATGACGTCAAGGTCCTGGAGCAGCAACTGCTCGCCGCCAAGGACGCCCACGACGAACTGGCCGGTGCCCTGGCCCAGTCCCGGCAATTCAGCGCCGAAGACCTGGAAGAGCGCCTGCGGGACCTGGAAAAACGCTTGAAGTCGGTCAAGCAACAACTCGATCACGCCGACAACAACAGTTACGCCCGCCTGCGCGAAGAGTTCTCGCAACAGGACGTCGAACGCCTGATGCGCCTGTTCAACAGCGCCTTGTTCAGCCTGCCGCTGGGCGAACACGGCATCGCGCTGGACGAGAACGGCGAGTGGGTCAAATCCATGGAGCTGATCCTCGACGGCTTCAAGGGTGAGCGTTTCGAAGTGCCGGGGCTGTCCATCGACCTGTCCCACATCGAGCCGCCCGCCCTGCAGGCCCTGGCCGACCGTGCCGCGCTGCGCGACCAGAAAGAGCGCCTGGAAAAAGAACTCAAGCAGCTCAAGACTCAGCAAGCCGTGGCCGCCGACCGCGCCGCGAGCAAGACCCAGACCGAAGCCCTGTACCAACAGGTGCTGGATGCGCAAAAAGCCTTGGAAGACTTCCGCCGCAGCCAGACCCTGAGCGCCGAGGAAGGCGAGAAGCTCGAACAACTGGCGCAGATGGAAGCCGCCCAGGACGAACTCAAGCGCTCCAGCGATGCCTTCACCGAACGCGTCCAGCAGTTGTCCGCCAAGTTGCAACTGGTGGGCCGGCAGATCGCCGACATGGAAGCCAAGCAACGCACCCTCGACGACGCCCTGCGCCGTCGTCAATTGCTGCCGGCGGACCTGCCGTTCGGCACGCCGTTCATGGATCCGGTCGACGACTCCATGGACAACCTGCTGCCACTGCTCAATGACTATCAGGACAGCTGGCAAGGGCTGCTGCGGGTCGACGGCCAGATCGAAGCGCTGTATGCCCAGGTCCGCCTCAAGGGCGTGGCCAAGTTCGACAGCGAAGATGACATGGAGCGGCGCCTGCAACTGCTGATCAACGCCTATGCCCACCGCACCGATGAAGCCCTGACCCTGGGTAAGGCGCGCCGTGCGGCCGTGACCGACATCGCTCGGACCCTGCGCAACATCCGCAGCGACTACGACAGCCTCGAGCATCAACTGGCGCTGTTCAACCGCGAGATCAACAAGCGTCAGGTGTCCAACCTGCAGAGCTTCCGTATCGTCCTGGCGCCGAACAAGGAAGCGCTCAAGCACATCGACCAGATCATCCACAGTGCCGGCCAGTACGAGGAAGGCGAGACATTGTCGGTGTTCGACCTCAGCCAGAGCGCCGAGCAGGACAACAAGAACGAAGAGGCCAAGGAATACCTGGCGCGGCTGGTGGCCGCGAACCACAACCAGCTCGGTCTCAAGGACCTGTTCGAACTGGCGTTCGAGATCACCAAGGTCAACGGCCAGCCCGTGATCCACACCGACATCGACGGCGCGGCGTCCAACGGCACCACCATGACCATCAAGGCGCTGACCAACATGTACTTGTTGCTGCACCTGATGGACCGCGAACAGGCCGGCCGCGTGCGCCTGCCGTACTACCTGGACGAAGCGGCGGACATCGACGAAAAAAACCAGGCCGCATTGCTGGAGACCAGCCTGCAACTGGGCTTCGTGCCGATCCTGGCGAGCGTGAAGCCGCAAGTCTGCGCCAGTGTCGCCATCGACCTGGAAGGCGGCAGCGGCCCGAACGGCATCTACATCGACGAAGCGGACTGGAAATACATCCGGCGTCACGATGCGGTGAAGGCCACGGTGAATGTACAGGCCGATGAGCCGGAGCTGGATCCGGTGTGAGGTAAATAACCGGGCATGAAAAAGGCCGCGATCCAAATGGACCGCGGCCTTTTTTTATTGCGCTAGTTTTGAGTCTTCAGTGCGAGGGATGGCCTCATCGCGAGCAAGCTCGCTCCCACATTGGAATGTTTTGGATAGACGATCCTGCATCCCTGTGGGAGCGAGCTTGCTCGCGATGGCGCCAGAACAGACGAGCGCCATTCCATTTACTTACCGAGACTGATCTTCGGCGCCCAGGTCAGCCATTCGTCTTCAAACTTATCGAACAGCGGGAAGGTTTGCTGCGGCCGCGCCGGGGCGCCCATTCTTTCGCCATCCGGCGTTGCGAAGGCTATGCCACCCTGGATCAGCGTTTCCAAAGACTCGGTCCGCACCGTCGCCCCTTTGAACAAACCGAAGTCCAGACCGAAGCCACTGCTATTCCAGAAGCGTGTGCCACTGCGCACCAGCGGCGCATATTTGGGCTCGATCAGGATATGGACCAGCACCCGGTCCGCCGTCTGGCCCAATTCATAACCGGTGACCTTGCCCACCGTAATCTCGCGGTAGGTCACCGGCACACCGATCTTCAACGAACCACGGCGGGCCGCGCTCAGCACCAGGCTCAATCCCGCTTCGGGCACCGCGCTTTCCGGTGGGTTGGCCAGGGCCACGAAGCTTTTCTGTGGCCCGAGGTTTTTCGCCGAAGGCTGCACTTCAATGTATTGGCCTGTGACCAGCGTCTCCAGGTTGGAGGTCTTCATCAACCCCAACTCAGGCTTGACCACCCAGAACTGGGACCCGACCCGGGCGATGCGCTCCGGCACTTCGGTGATACGCGCCGTGAGCAGCACTGATTGCATGTCGGCGCTGAGATCGACATCTTCGATCTTGCCCACATCCAGGCCTTTGAAACGGATCGGCGTACCGCTGCGCAAGCCATCGGCGCGGTCGACCTTGATCGTCACGACCGTGCCCTTCTGCTGTGCGGCTTCGCGATCTGCATGCAAACGAAACCGTGGGATGCGCCTTTTCAATGGCACGTTCGGTTCCGGCGTTTCGAAGGCGATCCCGCCGGCCATCAGGCTTTGCAGGGACTCGCTCTTGACCTGTATGCCGCCGGTCAAGCCGCCCGTGAGGGTAACGCCGCTGGCGTTCCAGAATCGCGTCGAACCGTTGACCAGTCCTTCGTATTCCTTCTCGATATGCACGCCGATGATCAGTTGTTTTTTCTTGCGAGAAAACTGGTAGCTCTGCACCGATCCGACCTTGACCTGCTTGTAGAGAATCGGGCTACCGACCTCCAGCGATCCGAGGTTCTCCGTCAACAGGACCAGATGCAGTCCCGGTGAACGCAGGTCCAACGGTGGTGCCTTCGCCCTGGCTTCGAACTCGCGTTGCGGCGCTCCACCCTTGTCGCCGGGACGCACGGCAATGTAGTTGCCCTTGACCAGCGCCTCCAGTCCAGTGATGCCCGCCAGGGAAATCGATGGCTTGACGACCCAGAACTGAGCGCCGGCCACCAGATAATCTTCGGCCAACGGATCGAGGGTCAGCTCCGCGCTGGCGCTGGACAGGTCCGGGTCGACTTTCAAAGTCTTCAGGCTGCCGACCTGGATACCCTTGTACATCACCGGCGTACGGCCAGCCTGCAACCCTTCGAAGTCGCTGAGCTTGACCTTGACGCGAATCCCCGCGGCGGCGGCATCAAAATCTTCGTACAGACGAAACGGCAGGCTTGGGTCCGTAGGTGGGCTGTCTTTACGGTTTTCCGGCGTGGCAAACGCGATACCTCCCGCCACGATGCTGGCCAAGGACTCGCTGCGCACTTTGACGCCAGAGAGGTTGGCATCGATGCTGATGCCACTGGCGTTCCAGAAACGCGTGTGTTTACGCACCAGGCTGGCGTAGGTCGGCTCGATGAAGACTTTGATTTCGACAGTGCGCTGATCTTCGGACAGCAGGTAGCTTTTCACCTGACCGACCTGGATCTGCTTGTAGAACACCGGACTGCCACGGTCGAGCGAGCCCAGGCGGTCAGCCTTGAGGGTCAGGTGCAAACCCGGCTTGGCGTCCGACAGCGGTGGCTCTTCGGCCAAGGCCTTGAACTTGCGCGTCGGCTCGCCTTCACCCGGATTGATCGCCACATAGTTACCCGATACCAGGGTTTCCAGGCCTGTGATCCCAGCCAGGCTCACGCTCGGCTTGACCAGCCAGAAACGTGTGCCGGTCTTGAGATACTGCTCGACGTCCTTATTCATCTCGACGGTCGCGACCACCCCCTTGGAACTGCCTTCGTCATCGAGGGTGAGCGCCTTCACTTTACCGACCGTCATCCCTTTGTAGACGACTTCGGTTTTGTTGACCTGAATGCCCTCGCCACTCTCAAAGCGCACAGTGATCTCGATTCCGGTCTCGTTATAAGCCCGCCAGCCGAGCCAGCCGCCGATGATCAATGCGATCAGCGGCAAGACCCAGATGGCCGACCAGTTCGAAGCCGGTCGGGTTTTAGCGGTAGGCAAATCAGTCATGGTCGTTATCCGACTCCGTGTTATCCCAAATCAGTCGGGGATCGAAGGTTACTGCGGCAATCATTGTCAAAATCACTACGCTGGCGAAAGCAATCGCGCCGAGACCGGCTTCGACACTGGCGAGCCGGCCAAAATTCACCACCGCCACCAGAATGGCGATCACGAAAATATCCAGCATCGACCAACGACCGATGAACTCGATGAAACGGTACATAAAGATGCGTTGCCGTGCCGACATGGGCTGGTGCCGCTGCACGGAAAACAATAACAAGGCGATGCCCACCAGCTTGAAGGTGGGCACAAGGATACTGGCGATGAACACCACGGCAGCGATAGGAATCATGCCGTGGTGAACCAACTCGATGACGCCGGCCATGATAGTGCTCGGGGCGCCCTGGCCCAGCGAGTTGATGGTCATGATCGGCAGCATATTGGCCGGGATATAAAGAATCGCGGCCGTGATCAACAATGCCCAGGTGCGCATCAAGCTGTTCGGGCGACGGGGATGGACCAGCGCGCCGCAGCGAGTGCAGGTTTGTTGGTCGGCTTCAGCGTCCTGCCGATTCAATTCATGGCATTCCGTACAAACCAGAATGCCGGCATCAATCGCCCGCATGGGCATTTTCTCCTGATAACGCCTGCCAGATCTGATGCGGTGACATCACCACCTCCAGCCAGATCTGGACCAGCAACAAACTGATGAAACACACCAAGCCCAGGCCTACGGTGATAGCTGCCATGTCTGCCAACTTGACGATGGCCACCAGCACGCCCATGAGGTAAACCTCAAGCATTCCCCAGTCGCGTAGATGGTGATACATGCGGTACAGCAACAAACCGTAGCTACGGCCAACGTCCAAGCGAATGGTCAGCAGCACAGCCAACTGACAAAGCAATTTGAGTAACGGAATGCCCATGCTGCACAGGAACACGACCACCGAGACGCCTTGCATGCCAGTATCGAACAGACCCACTACCCCACTCCAAACGGTGTCCTGGGACGACTGCCCGAGCAGATTGAGTTGCATGATGGGTAAGAAGTTGGCCGGCACATATAACAGCAGGGCGGCGATCACCAACGCAAGACTGCGCTCGACTACATTGTGCCGGTGAGCATAAAGCTCATAACCGCAGCGGGGGCACTCGGCTTTTTCGCCGTGGGCCAGTTGAGGCTTGCGCATCAACAGGTCGCATTCATGACACGCCACCAGATCGTTCAAGGGTAGATCTGGCAACCTATCAGTGTCTGACGGATCGGGCATAAACAGCTCTGGCTCAGCTAAGGTGGGGCTATTCTAGTGCTCCAGCTCGAAAATAACTGTGCAAATTTATCACGAGCTCTCGCAGACTTTTATGACGGGCAAAACAAAACCCCTACCTGCGTCAGCAGATAGGGGTTTCGGAATTTAATCTTGACGATGACCTACTCTCACATGGGGAAACCCCACACTACCATCGGCGATGCATCGTTTCACTTCTGAGTTCGGGATGGGATCAGGTGGTTCCAATGCTCTATGGTCGTCAAGAAATTCGGTAGCCAGCGCGTGCCTTGCGGTCACGTTCCAGCGAATGGGTATGCGATAGTTTGGTGCTGTTTGTGAGTATCTCGAACTTTCGGTTCGTTTCGTCTTCACACACCGCAATCTGGTCTCCTTCGCCTTTGAGCTCGGAGTTACAAATTGCTTGGGTGTTATATGGTCAAGCCTCACGGGCAATTAGTACAGGTTAGCTCAACGCCTCACAGCGCTTACACACCCTGCCTATCAACGTCGTAGTCTTCGACGGCCCTTCAGGGGACTCAAGGTCCCAGTGAGATCTCATCTTGAGGCAAGTTTCCCGCTTAGATGCTTTCAGCGGTTATCTTTTCCGAACATAGCTACCCGGCAATGCCACTGGCGTGACAACCGGAACACCAGAGGTTCGTCCACTCCGGTCCTCTCGTACTAGGAGCAGCCCCTCTCAAATCTCAAACGTCCACGGCAGATAGGGACCGAACTGTCTCACGACGTTCTAAACCCAGCTCGCGTACCACTTTAAATGGCGAACAGCCATACCCTTGGGACCGGCTTCAGCCCCAGGATGTGATGAGCCGACATCGAGGTGCCAAACACCGCCGTCGATATGAACTCTTGGGCGGTATCAGCCTGTTATCCCCGGAGTACCTTTTATCCGTTGAGCGATGGCCCTTCCATACAGAACCACCGGATCACTAAGACCTACTTTCGTACCTGCTCGACGTGTCTGTCTCGCAGTCAAGCGCGCTTTTGCCTTTATACTCTACGACCGATTTCCGACCGGTCTGAGCGCACCTTCGTACTCCTCCGTTACTCTTTAGGAGGAGACCGCCCCAGTCAAACTACCCACCATACACTGTCCTCGATCCGGATAACGGACCTGAGTTAGAACCTCAAAGTTGCCAGGGTGGTATTTCAAGGATGGCTCCACGCGAACTGGCGTCCACGCTTCAAAGCCTCCCACCTATCCTACACAAGCAAATTCAAAGTCCAGTGCAAAGCTATAGTAAAGGTTCACGGGGTCTTTCCGTCTAGCCGCGGATACACTGCATCTTCACAGCGATTTCAATTTCACTGAGTCTCGGGTGGAGACAGCGCCGCCATCGTTACGCCATTCGTGCAGGTCGGAACTTACCCGACAAGGAATTTCGCTACCTTAGGACCGTTATAGTTACGGCCGCCGTTTACCGGGGCTTCGATCAAGAGCTTCGCGTTAGCTAACCCCATCAATTAACCTTCCGGCACCGGGCAGGCGTCACACCCTATACGTCCACTTTCGTGTTTGCAGAGTGCTGTGTTTTTAATAAACAGTCGCAGCGGCCTGGTATCTTCGACCGGCGTGGGCTTACGCAGCAAGTGCTTCACCCTCACCGGCGCACCTTCTCCCGAAGTTACGGTGCCATTTTGCCTAGTTCCTTCACCCGAGTTCTCTCAAGCGCCTTGGTATTCTCTACCCAACCACCTGTGTCGGTTTGGGGTACGGTTCCTGGTTACCTGAAGCTTAGAAGCTTTTCTTGGAAGCATGGCATCAACCACTTCGTCACCCAAAGGGTAACTCGTCATCAGCTCTCGGCCTTAGAATCCCGGATTTACCTAAGATTCCAGCCTACCACCTTAAACTTGGACAACCAACGCCAAGCTGGCCTAGCCTTCTCCGTCCCTCCATCGCAATAACCAGAAGTACAGGAATATTAACCTGTTTTCCATCGACTACGCTTTTCAGCCTCGCCTTAGGGACCGACTAACCCTGCGTCGATTAACGTTGCGCAGGAAACCTTGGTCTTTCGGCGTGGGTGTTTTTCACACCCATTGTCGTTACTCATGTCAGCATTCGCACTTCTGATACCTCCAGCAAGCTTCTCAACTCACCTTCACAGGCTTACAGAACGCTCCTCTACCGCATCACTTACGTGATACCCG